>NZ_AP018254.1 GCF_002368395.1 Calothrix sp. NIES-3974 | reverse complement strand
AAGCTTCAGGAAACATCGAACCTAGAAAAAAGAAATAGTTTGAAAGCGAATTAAACCGAAGCCCAACGTTGAGAGAAAATAAAGACGAGGCTGAGGTCTAAAAAAATCAGCCAAAATCAATATAGCAAAAAGAGCTAAAGAAAGCTTGAAATTTTGTGGAGACAAAACGGAGAGTTTGATCCTGGCTCAGGATGAACGCTGGCGGTATGCTTAACACATGCAAGTCGAACGGTCTCTTCGGAGATAGTGGCGGACGGGTGAGTAACGCGTGAGAATCTGGCTCTAGGTCTGGGACAACAGATGGAAACGTCTGCTAATACCGGATGTGCCGAGAGGTGAAAGGCTAGCTGCCTAGAGATGAGCTCGCGTCAGATTAGCTAGTAGGTGGGGTAAAGGCCTACCTAGGCGACGATCTGTAGCTGGTCTGAGAGGACGATCAGCCACACTGGGACTGAGACACGGCCCAGACTCCTACGGGAGGCAGCAGTGGGGAATTTTCCGCAATGGGCGAAAGCCTGACGGAGCAATACCGCGTGAGGGAGGAAGGCTCTTGGGTTGTAAACCTCTTTTCTCAAGGAATAAGAATGAAGGTACTTGAGGAATAAGCATCGGCTAACTCCGTGCCAGCAGCCGCGGTAATACGGAGGATGCAAGCGTTATCCGGAATGATTGGGCGTAAAGCGTCCGTAGGTGGTTTTGTGTGTCTGCTGTTAAAGCGTGCGGCTTAACCGCATAAGGGCGGTGGAAACTACAAGACTAGAGTACGTTCGGGGCAGGGGGAATTCCCAGTGTAGCGGTGAAATGCGTAGAGATTGGGAAGAACACCGGTGGCGAAAGCGCCCTGCTAGGCCGTAACTGACACTGAGGGACGAAAGCTAGGGGAGCGAATGGGATTAGATACCCCAGTAGTCCTAGCCGTAAACGATGGATACTAGGCGTTGGTAGTATCGACCCTACCAGTGCCGTAGCTAACGCGTTAAGTATCCCGCCTGGGGAGTACGCAGGCAACTGTGAAACTCAAAGGAATTGACGGGGGCCCGCACAAGCGGTGGAGTATGTGGTTTAATTCGATGCAACGCGAAGAACCTTACCAGGGTTTGACATGTCGCGAATCTGGTGGAAACACTGGAGTGCCTTCGGGAGCGCGAACACAGGTGGTGCATGGCTGTCGTCAGCTCGTGTCGTGAGATGTTGGGTTAAGTCCCGCAACGAGCGCAACCCTCGTCCTTAGTTGCCAGCCTTAAGTGGGGAACTCTAGGGAGACTGCCGGTGACAAACCGGAGGAAGGTGGGGATGACGTCAAGTCATCATGCCCCTTACATCCTGGGCTACACACGTACTACAATGCTGCGAACAATGGGCAGCAAGCAGGCGACTGCAAGCAAATCTCAGAAATCGTGGCTCAGTTCAGATTGTAGGCTGCAACTCGCCTACATGAAGGAGGAATCGCTAGTAATCACAGGTCAGCATACTGTGGTGAATTCGTTCCCGGGCCTTGTACACACCGCCCGTCACACCATGGAAGCTGGTCACGCCCGAAGTAGTTATCCTAACCATTCGTGGGGGGAAATTCCGAAGGCAGGGCTGGTGACTGGGGTGAAGTCGTAACAAGGTAGCCGTACCGGAAGGTGTGGCTGGATCACCTCCTTTTAGGGAGACCTACCTACTTGTAGATTGGATGGAAAAGCCAACAAACCAATCACAAGCTGGTCAATCCCAGGTCGAGCGTGGGGAATGAGGGAAAATTCAGCTTTCAAACTATAATTAGGTTCGTAACAGAGAGAATTCAGGCGTAGGGGCTATTAGCTCAGGTGGTTAGAGCGCACCCCTGATAAGGGTGAGGTCCCTGGTTCGAGTCCAGGATGGCCCACCTGATGATAATTGGTAATTCGTGATTCATAATTGGTAATTATCTTCTTGCTAATTGCCAATTGGGAATTAGAAATTACAAATTATTCAGGGGGGTTTAGCTCAGTTGGTAGAGCGCCTGCTTTGCAAGCAGGATGTCAGCGGTTCGAGTCCGCTAACCTCCACATTGATTTAATTGAGTATTTTGAGATTCTCAGTTAAATGGGTAAATAAGAGAGAGAAACTTAGCACTGATACAGTGGTGGGAAACCAAGATAAAGTATCAAATGCTGAGTGAAAGCTCAGTAAAAGAACCTTGAAAATTGGATAGAGAAGAAAGCAGTAGTAGTAGAACACAGAGAATCATTGCACAAACTTTGCGATTGTGAAGGGAGAGCAAAGAGTCGAGTGAGAAGGTCAAGCGAGAAAGGGCTGATGGTGGATACCTAGGCACGCAGCGGCGAAGAAGGACGTGGTTACCAACGAAAAGCTCCGGGGAGTTGGAAGCAAACAGAGAGCCGGAGATATCCGAATGGGGGAACCCAGAATACTACCTGTTGAATATATAGACAGGAAAGAGCGAACCTGGCGAATTGAAACATCTTAGTAGCCAGAGGAAAAGAAAACAAAAGTGATTCCCCAAGTAGTGGTGAGCGAACGGGGAGAAGCCCAAACCAAGTTACATGTAACTTGGGGTAGTGGGACTGCGACAAAATCGAATCTGAAGGTTAGACGAAGCATTTGAAAGATGCACCAGAGAAAGTGAAAGTCTTGTAGTCGAAAACTAAACAGATAGAAGCAGTATCCCGAGTAGCATGGAGCACGTGAAATTCCATGTGAATCAGCCGGGACCACCCGGTAAGGCTAAATACGTCTGCGTGACCGATAGCGAAACAGTACCGCGAGGGAAAGGTGAAAAGAACCCCGGGAGGGGAGTGAAATAGAACATGAAACCATCAGCCTACAAGCAGTTAGAGCACGATTAAACGTGTGATAGCGTGCCTGTTGAAGAATGAGCCGGCGAGTTATAGGTACTGGTAGGTTAAGACGGGAATGTCAGAGCCAAAGCGAAAGCGAGTTTGAAAAGAGCGAAAATCAGTATTTATAGACCCGAACCCTGGCGATCTAACCATGTCCAGGATGAAGCAAGGGTGACACCTTGTGGAGGTCCGAACCGACCAATGTTGAAAAATTGGCGGATGAGGTGTGGTTAGGGGTGAAATGCCAATCGAGCCAGGAGCTAGCTGGTTCTCCCCGAAATGTGTTGAGGCGCAGCGGTTAGGAATATCACTTGGGGGTAAAGCACTGTTTCGGTGCGGGCTGGGAGACCGGTACCAAATCGAGACAAACTCAGAATACCAAGTTAACACCTAGCCAGTGAGACGGTGGGGGATAAGCTTCATCGTCAAGAGGGAAACAGCCCAGACCGCCAGCTAATGGTCCCAAAATCTACGTTAAGTGGCAAAGGAGGTGGGAGTGCATAGACAACCAGGAGGTTTGCCTAGAAGCAGCCACCCTTGAAAGAGTGCGTAATAGCTCACTGGTCAAGCGCTCCTGCGCCGAAAATGAACGGGACTAAACGTAGTACCGAAGCTGCGGACTTAGAAATAAGTGGTAGGGGAGCGTTCTGTAGTAGGGAGAAGCTGTAGCGGCAAGCAGCAGTGGACGAAACAGAAGTGAGAATGTCGGCTTGAGTAGCGCAAATATTGGTGAGAATCCAATACCCCGAAACCCCAAGGGTTCCAGAGGCAGGTTCGTCCACTCTGGGTAAGTCGGGACCTAAGGCGAGGCCGAACGGCGTAGTCGATGGATAACGGGTTAAGAATCCCGTACTTGGATGTAATTGTAGCGAGGGACGGAGAAGGCGAGTGTCAGCCGGATGTTGGTTACCGGCTCAACCATTAAGTTGGAGAGAGACGGAGAAAACGTCTTGAGATGAGATGGGAGTACGAGATTCTACGGAATCGAAGTGGCATAGTCAGGCTTCCAAGAAAAGCTCGAACTACGGAAATTGCATTTGACCCGTACCCGAAACCGACACAGGTGGGGAGGTAGAGGATACCGAGGGGCGCGAGATAACTCTCTCTAAGGAACTCGGCAAAATGGCCCCGTAACTTCGGAAGAAGGGGTGCCCAAGGTAGAACTTGGGTCGCAGTGAAGAGGTCCAGGCGACTGTTTACCAAAAACACAGGTCTCCGCGAAGTGAAATCACGCAGTATGGGGGCTGACGCCTGCCCAGTGCCGGAAGGTTAAGGAAGTTGGTCAGGCTTTCGGGCTGAAGCTGACGACCGAAGCCCCGGTGAACGGCGGCCGTAACTATAACGGTCCTAAGGTAGCGAAATTCCTTGTCGGGTAAGTTCCGACCCGCACGAAAGGCGTAACGATCTGGACGGTGTCTCAGAGAGAGACTCGGCGAAATAGGATTGTCTGTGAAGATACGGACTACCTGCACCTGGACAGAAAGACCCTATGAAGCTTTACTGTAGCCTGGAATTGGGTTCGGGCTTGGCGTGCGCAGGATAGGTGGGAGGCGAAGAGATATTCCTTGTGGGGAGTATGGAGCCAACGGTGAGATACCACTCTCGCGAAGCTAGAATTCTAACCATCTCCCGTGAGCCGGGAGTGGGACGGTTTCAGGTGGGCAGTTTGACTGGGGCGGTCGCCTCCTAAATGGTAACGGAGGCGCGCAAAGGTTCCCTCAGCACGGTTGGAAATCGTGCGGCGAGTGTAAAGGCATGAAGGGAGCTTGACTGCAAGACCCACAAGTCGAGCAGGTACGAAAGTAGGTCTTAGTGATCCGACGGCTCAGAGTGGAATGGCCGTCGCTCAACGGATAAAAGTTACTCTAGGGATAACAGGCTGATCTCCCCCAAGAGTCCACATCGACGGGGAGGTTTGGCACCTCGATGTCGGCTCATCGCAACCTGGGGCGGAAGTACGTCCCAAGGGTTGGGCTGTTCGCCCATTAAAGCGGTACGTGAGCTGGGTTCAGAACGTCGTGAGACAGTTCGGTCCATATCCGGTGCAGGCGTTAGAACATTGAGAGGAGTCTTCCTTAGTACGAGAGGACCGGGAAGAACGAACCTCTGGTGTACCAGTTATCGTGCCAACGGTAAACGCTGGGTAGCCATGTTCGGAGCGGATAACCGCTGAAAGCATCTAAGTGGGAAGCCCACCTCAAGATGAGTGTTCTCATCCCAATTTGGGAGTAAGGTTACACATAGAACATGTGTTGATAGGCTTTCGGTGGAAGTGTGGCAACATATGAAGCCTAGAAGTACTAACAAACCGAGGGCTTGACCTTTTGACTACTACTAATACTAATCTCTATCCATTCTTCAGGGAACTTTGATTCCCCACAAGTTTTCCTGGTGTCGATGGCGCTGTGGAACCACTCTGAACCCATCCCGAACTCAGTTGTGAAACGCTGCTGCGGCGACGATAGCTGGAGGGTTGCCTCCCGTCAAAATAGCTCGATGCCAGGTCTTTTTTTTCATTTTAATGTCATATTTGCAGGATTCCGTGGATTATATCTACGGAATCCTGCTATTTATAAATCAATAAACTTGTTCCAATACTCCGGCTGTTGATACATATAGGGAAGCTCTGCTTCCTGATTTGAGGTAGTAGCCCCCGTGGAATGCGTCCCCACGCGGAGCATCGGGACGAGATCATCACAAAAACTGTGTGAACTTATGGGTAAATTTCCACAAAATCAACAGTCTACGCAAAGCCTCAACCAACCTACAGTTATCTTTAACACCAAGCGTATTGATTTATAAATAGGGTAATTCTTTTATACAAACATATTGCGATCGCCAAAAGCCAAAAAAAGCCAAAATCTGATATTTTGGAATAATCATCAGAGGAGAAGCGCCAAAGGTAGAGTTATGGTGGCGCTAGGGGAATCAAAATGTCAGAAAATTTTAGAAGTAAGGCGATTACTCAAGGGGTGCAACGTTCTCCAAATCGGGCGATGCTGCGAGCTACGGGCTTTCAAGATGAGGATTTTAGTAAGGCCATTGTGGGGATTGCCAACGCCTATAGTACAATTACCCCTTGCAATATGGGGTTGAATGATTTGGCTCTCAGAGCCGATAAGGGTATTCGCGCTGCAGGGGGAATGCCACAAGTATTTGGAACAATTACAGTTAGTGATGGAATTTCAATGGGTACGGAGGGGATGAAATATTCCCTAGTATCACGGGAGGTGATTGCCGATTCCATTGAAACTGCATGTAATGGCGAAAGTATGGACGGGGTATTGACCATTGGTGGTTGCGATAAGAATATGCCCGGTTCGATGATTGCGATCGCCCGGATGAATATTCCGGCTATTTTTGTGTATGGGGGGACGATTAAACCTGGTAGTTACCGGGAATGTGATTTAACGGTTGTCAGTGCCTTTGAGGCGGTGGGTGCCTTCAAGGCTGGTAAAATAGACGAGCAGGAATTACTGGAAATTGAGCGTCGTGCTTGTCCTGGGGCTGGTTCCTGCGGTGGAATGTATACAGCAAATACGATGTCTTCTGCTTTTGAAGCGATGGGAATGAGTTTACCCTATTCTTCAACAATGGCAGCTGAGGATGGGGAAAAAGCCGAGAGTGCAGAAAAATCCGGTCATGTGTTAGTGGAGGCCATTCGCCAACAGCGTTTACCCCGTGATATCATTACCCGCAAGTCGATTGAAAATGCGATTTCTGTGATTATGGCGGTGGGTGGTTCCACCAATGCTGTATTACATTTTTTAGCGATCGCCCATGCAGCAGGTGTTGATTTAAAGTTGGATGATTTTGAAACCATCCGTGCCCGTGTACCGGTATTGTGCGATTTAAAACCAAGTGGTCGCTACGTGGCAACGGATTTACATCGGGCTGGAGGGATTCCCCAAGTGATGAAGATGCTACTGGTGCATGATTTGTTACATGAAGATTGTTTGACAATTACCGGGCAAACTATTGGTGAAGTTTTAAAGGATGTACCGGCTGAACCACCTGCGGGACAGGATGTCATTCGTCCCTGGGATAATCCCATGTATCCCCAGGGACATTTAGCGATATTGAAGGGTAATTTGGCCACAGAAGGAGCAGTTGCCAAAATTACGGGGGTGAAAAAACCTCAAATCACGGGACCAGCACGGGTGTTTGAATCGGAAGAGGAATGTTTAGAGGCAATTCTTGAGGATAAAATCAAAGCTGGAGATGTGGTGGTAATTCGTTACGAAGGACCCAAGGGTGGACCGGGAATGCGGGAAATGTTGGCTCCGACTTCGGCTATTATTGGCAAAGGTCTGGGAGATTCGGTGGGATTGATTACCGATGGTCGTTTTTCTGGTGGAACCTACGGTATGGTGGTAGGTCACGTCGCACCGGAAGCAGCTGTGGGTGGAAATATTGCTTTAATTGAAGAAGGAGATAGTGTTACGATAGATGCCCATGCTCGTTTACTGCAATTAAATGTTTCCGAGGCAGAATTGCAGCAACGTCGAGCAAAGTGGCAACCGAAACCCCCCCGTTATACCAAAGGCATTTTGGGTAAATATGCTAAGTTAGTAGCATCCAGTAGTTTAGGCGCTGTCACAGATTTGGATTTGTTTTAGGGTAGCCACTGGGGATAAAAACCGGCAAAGGGAAGTTGTTGAGGTTTAATTTCCGTGGTGGAAATGGAACTTAAATCGGGAGCAACAGGCATTAGCCAGAGACTGCTGCTGTCAATAACTTCTCCTTCCTTGGTGCGTGGTGTGTTTTTACTGGGCGGAAGATTGGGATTTTGAGGGATGACTTGATCGAATAATAACCCGACTCCATCGGGTGCAAGACTCATTTTGATATTCCTCTGTCCCGGTGGAAATACCACCAGGGGTGTTTGTTTATTGGTTTTGAGGTTAATGGAAATTAGGTAGGGTTGTTCGATATATTGTTCTCCGGGGACTAGTTGGGAAATCAAAGTGTAAAGAACCGGTGCAGCTGGGTCAAACTGACTATCGATAATTGAACCGGGGATTTTGAGTAGTTCTTTTTGTTGTCCTTGGTTGTTGACTAAAAACAGGGATTGGGTTGGATTGGTGAAGTCACGATTAAAGCTCACCATTGCAGCTTTACTACCATCTTTGGCAAAGGATTGTACCACACCAAATTGGGGTAAGAA
Organism: Calothrix sp. NIES-3974; assembly: GCF_002368395.1. GTDB lineage: Bacteria > Cyanobacteriota > Cyanobacteriia > Cyanobacteriales > Nostocaceae > NIES-3974. The sequence goes on along the minus strand of NZ_AP018254.1, from coordinate 5,977,880 downwards.
ATCCAGGGGTTTTTTGGCATCTTCTTGTATCGGTATGATGGCAGCACCTTCACCTTGGGAAACCGCAACCGCACTACTATCGGGTGTAATCATAAAATCACCCGTGGGAGCAGTTTCAATCCGTTTGAGTTGGGGTTTTTCACCGGGATTGGGTGGTTGTGCAGACATAAACCATAAACCGACATCACCAGGATTATTGGCTTTTCCCCGTTGCACAACAATGGTTTTACCGTCTGGGGAAAGGTCAAATTTCAAGTTTTGGTATTCTTTGCTATCAACCATCAAATCAATCCTACCTGGTGGTTCTGGTTCGCTGTCGGGTTGGGGACTAATTCCGGTGGTGACAGAATAGATTTTTGCTGATAGGGGATTTATATCATGACTGGGACGTGCCGAAAAGAGAATACGTGAACCATCGGGATAGGGTTGAAAATCCATGACGACCAAATCCGGTGGAGTCAGAATCTGTTTCTTTTCTTGGGTCAAATTATAAACAACTAAGCGTCCTTTTTCTTGATTATCAACAACAAGCTTTTTCCCTTCTGGGTCAGGTTTTTGCGTCTGTACACCAATATAGGCGATCGCGCGATCGCGTGTTTTGAATTCACTGCGAAAAGGTTTGATGGTGCGTTTTTCGGATTTATGTTTGGCAAATTTATCTTGGGCATTATCTAGGGAAATTTGAAATTTGGAACCGTAGGGTGCAGGATATTCCAAGGTGTATACCATGCGTCGTCCTACCCAACTAAATTTACCTAGAAGAGGTGGTTCGATTTTGAGGTTTTTTTCCACACTCTGATTATCCATAGGACGATTAAAAATCAGGGAAAAGGAAATATCATCTGCTCCCACATATTTGTTTTCCCAACTAAAATCGCGAACGCTAGCGCGAACAACGTCACCTTGAGCAACTAGAATTCCTAGGCATAATACCAAAACAAGAATAGTCGCGATCGCTGCTCGGTCTAATGGTAATAACAGAGTTTTTTTACTCGACATTTTTTTGTTTGCTAAATCAGCGTTACAAATTAACGTTATGTCTCAAAAATTCCGGGGTCAAAATTATGCTTCACAGAACAAGGATACAAAAAGACGGCTTTGAAGGATGGAAAATCACAGAAGGTATGACAGGATACCTTTATGTCTTTTTGTGCTACATCCAAAAATTTTCTATCCAACTTTAACTAATTCCTAATACCCGCTACGCGGAAAGCAAGCTACGTAATTTTTGGGTTTAATTCCCCTTCGCCTATACCTAAATCCCCGTCTTCAACAGTCTTTGACTACAAATTATCTAGGTGCAAGCCTTAGCAACGGCTATTATCAATTACGAACTTTTTTAACTATCCCTTTCATCGCTGTAGGGATTTGTTGGACGAGGAATTTTTTTGATATTATTGGCGGCGATAGTTAAACGTCTGGTTCCCGCAATCGTCTCGGTAATCATTTTTCCTTCAATTTCCAACCAAGTATCGGGTGGATAATCTTGACGGCTTCCTTCTAGCTTCACAGGAAGGGCGATGGGATAGGCATCTGCGGCACAACAGGTAATGACAAACCGCGATAACAGGATCAAATTATCACCTGTTTCCGGGGGATGAATGACAAACCCTGTTACCTTAGCTTTTTGACCAGTGTAGGCATCGGGTTCCGGGTAAACACTGAGAGTACGCACCCAATCAATGAGAGTGCGCTCCTCTGGACGACGGGAAGAACGAAATGATTGGGGTCTGACCCGACTAGATGAAAGGATTTCGGAAAGGTTTTGATTCAAAGCATGGTCACTGGCGAATACTTGGGGGGAAATTAAAAAACCGGATATTGCCACAACTAGAAGTAGCACCGAACCCCAACCAGGAGCAAAAACGGAAATATGTTGTTGAGGGGATGCTTCTTTGACTCGCCTTGTCGATATCATTTGTTTGAATTTTAACAAGGCCACACATAACAGTCCGAAACCTGCGGTGATGATCAACCAAAAAAAGTCACGCTGGATTAGTAACTCTAACTTATTTGCTTGCCAGTAGTACAGTAGTAGTACTCCCCAAGCCGCGATCGCAATTACATCTAGCCAAGGTAAAATTCGGGGGGGAAACTGGGGAAAGCGAGGTTTCCGTTTTCGTTTGGGAATTGACACCATACTGAGTTTAACTGAACTGATTTGATGGAGGATTGTAATTGGATTGCGTCTTCAGGTACTAAAACACGTGCAAATTCAAAAATAAAGTCATGACAAAGGTCATTAATCCGGCTAACAAGAACAAATAAATTAAGGCACGGGCTTTAAATATTGACATCATTAAACCGACACTTTTGATATCGACCATCGGACCAAATACCAAAAATGCTAGTAGGGAACCAGTGGTAAAAGTAGAAGCAAATGACAAAGCAAAAAATGAATCCACCGTCGAACAAACTGACACCACAACGGCTAAAATCAACATGGCCACAACCGAACTAACTGGCCCTGCACCTAACCCTAAAATCAACTGTCTAGGAGCTAAAACTTGAACTGCGGCCGCGATCGCACTACCGATAATCATGACCGCTCCCAATTCCCGCAATTCTTGGATAATATTATCTAATACTAAAGCAAGGCGATCGCGTAATGGTTTATTCTGAGCAATTGGGTTCATCGCCGCTTCCATTGCATCTGTTTCTAAGCGGATTAATTGAGTCCCCCGACCACCTAAAATATAACTACCTGGTTGCAGCAACATGGATGAACCACCCACAGTTTGAATTTGTCTAGCTGCATCCCGTTGACGCTGACGTTTGGTTTCTGGTGGTGGATTAAACTTTAAATATCTCGCTACACTGGATTCGACAATCGGTGTTAAATCTTTTTGGAAACTGAAAATAAATCCGATTGCTGTCGCAATAATCAAGGAAAAAACAACCCGCAGGATAATAATTTCTGGTTGGTCACGAAACGCTAGCCAAGTAGACCAGATGACGATGGGATTGACTGTAGGAGCAGCAAGTAGAAATCCGATGGCAACGGGGGTCGGAATACCCTGCATAATCAAACGCCTCGCGACTGGAACATTTCCACATTCACAAACCGGAAACAAAAAGCCAATCAAACTACCAACCAGTGCGCCAATTAAAGGATTTTTCGGAATATGCTCAATGAGTTTGCGTTCATCTACTAAAAAGAGTAGCAGACTCGAAAACAAAACTCCCAATAACAAAAATGGCAGTGCTTCGACTAGCAAACTGAGAAAAATTGTAAAGCCGTTATTCAATTGATTCATGTGTGTGGTTGAATTGCATCTCTTGCTGAGAACACACTGTTACATGTGTCTAGTAAAGTTGAAATTTGCATGACTCGGCATAGTTATTCTATCGGAATGGGGATCAAAAACAAGTAGCATTAACGAAAAATCATGAAAATGTTCCCTATTTAAATCTTCTTACCCTCAAAATACAGCATATTTCCGGAAATATACAGGAACTGGGGGAATGATAAAGCTGGTATCAAGGCGACTTCCAGTTAGCCCCTCACAGGAACAACCCACCACTAAATTACCACTGCTCACTTCCTAATTTTTTTAGCAAGCAATATCAAAGCAAGGACTAAAAAATAATCAGGATAATACCTAATTGACATACTCCCCGTCCTGAAGGAGCGGGGATTCTGGGGTCAAACAGCAATTGCGGGCACTACCCGTCTGACATCGCCTAACCCAACAGGTAACAAGTCAACAACCGAAGTAGAAAAAACCTTCCCATGCACCCGCTAACTTAGAACACACCAATCCACAGCCATATTGATTGATGACACCAAGCAAATGTTTCTCTCCTCACTCTTCCTCCCACCCGACATACCAATAAATTGTCAAATTGTCTCAAAATTGTCTGGAATTTTCTTTTTCCCAGATGAATTTAAAACCAATTAGGAAAATGATGATGACCAATGGATGATTCAAAAGCTTACCAGCCAAAGCTTCAGCATTCAACATCCTATTCATTAAGAGTATAAACTTCCCATCCTCCCATCAAGTCTTAGTAAATTTTCTGCAAATGCGATCGCGACCCCTCCCTAACCTGGGAAAATATACTTAAAATTTTTATTTGTATTTTGTATTTGTAGCTGTTTTTTGCGAAAGTGCCTGATTTGCGATCGCAAAAAATACATAAATAAATCGTCCTTATAGCAGAGTGGTGTTAGCCATGTGCGGAATTGTTGGGTATATTGGCACACAAAGTGCGGCGGAAATTTTAGTATCCGGATTAGAAAAGCTGGAATATCGAGGCTACGACTCTGCTGGAGTCGCAACGATTTGGGAAGGCACAATTCAAAGTGTTCGCGCTAAGGGGAAATTATCCCACCTCAAGTCAAAATTAGAACAATATGAACACTTCGCTCCTATCGGTATCGGTCACACCCGTTGGGCTACCCACGGCAAACCAGAAGAACACAATGCCCATCCCCACATGGATGGTGCTGGTCGAGTTGCCGTTGTCCAAAATGGTATTATCGAGAACTATCGGGAATTACGTGATAAATTAAGAAGTTTTGGTGTAGAATTCCTCTCCGAAACAGACACCGAAGTTATCCCCCACCTCATCGCTCGCTACCTCCAGGAAGAAGAAGCTCTAGCAGAAGTCACTAATACATCTTATTTTTTTGAGGCTGTCCGTAAAGCTACCCACGAATTAACAGGTGCCTTTGCAGTTGCAGTGGTGTGTGCAGATTATCCTGACGAACTAATTGTGATTCGTCAACAAGCTCCCCTCGTCATCGGCTTTGGACAAGGGGAATTTTTCTGTGCATCCGACACCCCAGCCATTGTCAACTATACCCAGACCGTCCTCCCCCTGGAAAATGGCGAAATTGCCCGTTTAACCCCCCTTGGCGTAGAAATATACGACTTTGCTGGCCATCGCCTCAAAAAACAACCCCGTCGGCTGAATTTGAGTCCCACAATGGTGGAAAAACAGGGATTCAAACACTTCATGCTCAAGGAAATCTACGAGCAGCCAGGTGTGGTCAGAGCTAGTCTCGATGCCTACTTCCAAGCATCGACAACGGACGATTCTCCCGTCAATTTAGGGCTACCCCCAGAATTTTATACCAACCTGGAACAAATCCAAATCGTCGCCTGTGGTACAAGTTGGCACGCAGCCCTAGTGGGTAAATACTTACTCGAACAACTGGCCCAAATCCCCACCCAAGTTCAGTACGCTTCCGAATTTCGCTATGCACCCACCCCATTAACCGCCAACACCCTCACCATCGGTGTCACCCAATCAGGGGAAACCGCCGACACTTTGGCAGCTTTGGCAATGGAAAAGGAACGTCGTCAAGGACGGGAAGACAAATACCAAGCTAAATTATTGGGAATTACCAACCGTCCCGAAAGTAGTCTGGGATACCTGGTTCCCCATATTATCAATACTTTGGCTGGAATTGAAATTGGTGTAGCTGCCACCAAAACCTTCACTGCCCAATTAATGGCATTTTACGCCCTGGCGATTGATTTAGCCTACCGCCAGCGAACAGTTTCCCTAGACAAACTCCAGCAAATTATTGCCCAACTACGGCAAATTCCCGAAGCCATCGAAGCCAATCTAGACAAGCAAGAAAAATTTACCGAACACCTAGCTCACGACTTCGCCGAAACCACAGATTTTATCTTTTTAGGTCGGGGAATTAACTTCCCTATTGCCTTAGAAGGGGCACTCAAACTCAAAGAAATCAGCTATATTCATGCAGAAGGCTACCCAGCCGGAGAAATGAAACATGGACCAATTGCCCTTTTAGACGCGAAAGTACCCGTCGTTGCAGTGGCAGTACCGGGAAGTGTCTACGAAAAAGTCATCTCCAATGCTCAAGAAGCCAAAGCCCGTGATTCTCGCTTGATTGGGGTGACACCAGTTAACCACGGTGAGGCTGCTGACGTGTTTAATGATATGATTGCTGTTCCGGAAGTGGATGAGTTACTATCACCATTATTAACAGTAGTGCCTTTACAACTATTAGCCTATCAAATCGCAGCCCGTCGCGGTTTAGATGTGGATCAACCAAGAAATCTCGCGAAAAGCGTTACGGTAGAGTGATATTCCCCCTGGGAAAGGGAGAGAAGCAGAAGAATCTGTAGTTTTTAACTCTCTCCTCTCCCTATAAAGTTACTGATTACACGGATCTTTCATCACAAATGTTGAGGGTATGTTCACTATTTCCCATAACCCCTATTACCTGATTTTGCTTTCTGAAGAAAATTCCTATTTTAGCGACAATATCAAAGATGGTGTTTGTCAAGTGTGTTAATATCGTTTACGCTAATGGTCGCTACATATCAGGCTTTTTTCTTAGGGGAATTTCCATTTTACCAGAAACACTAACTGAACTTGAGTACTCCTAGGCCGAAGCTGGCTACGATTATTAATAAAGACTAAAACTCTTGTCCAGTATTATTCGTGGGAAATAAAAGTTTCTAAAAACCTTCTAGTATATTGAGAATAAAATCAGTAAATCTGGAATCAGCCAGTTATTGACTTTGTTCTCAACTAATGAATGAGGTGACTGTGAACTTTAACTGACAAAATCATTGATTCACAGGGATTGTAGCGTTTAAAATCCGTCAAATTCACGTTAAATGAATTGCGATCGCCAAAATCTGATTTAGGGGTTAAAACTACTCCCTACCCTCACGCTTCAGACTTTTTCCGCAGACCCGAAATAAAAGTCTAAATTACAGGATTACCAAATCAAACAAGACCAAAAAGGCGTTCTCAGGAACGCCTGATATTTTTGGTCAACTCCAAAATAAAGTTAGGATGCGACCTGTTGTGCAGCAGTCCGTGTCCGTCTGCGTCTACCGTCATTCACGGTAGTCGTCGCTGCTACCTTTACCGTTGTTGTTGGTGCTTCTTCTGGTACTTGCAATAAGAGGGTGACTGTTGCTTGACATTGCAACTCACGACGCAAAGAGCGGGCTAAATCCTTTTCGATCAAGGTTTGCAATCCAACCCAATCAACTTCCGGTTTATTATCAATTGTTTGGGCAAATTCACCCCAGCGATTATTCAGGATATCCTCGACTTTCTGTTTCACCCAGTTTTGTAAGATCGATTTTTCCATGCTGGTGACGACACCACGCATATGCAATTCGGGACGGGCTAATAGTTTACCTTGCCAACCAACAGCTGCGGCAATGGTAACTAACCCTTCTTCCGCCATTTTCTGCCGTTCTTCTAGAACTTTGGCGCTGACCATACCCGAACTGGAGGTATCAACTAGTTCCAACCCAGCTTGAACTCTTCCAGCTACCCGAATCGATTCTTTGGTTAGCTCAATAATATCCCCATTATCAATAATTACTATATTCTCTTTGGGAACACCCATACTTTGGGCTGTTTGTGAATGTTTAACTAACATCCGATGTTCCCCATGCACGGGTACGAAAAATTTTGGTTTTGTCAATGCCAACATCAATTTCTGATCTTCTTGACAACCATGTCCGGATACATGTATGCCTTTATCTCGTCCATAAACGACATTCGCACCTTGCATAATCAATTTATCGATCACGTTCACTACCGCAATCGTATTACCGGGAATTGGATTCGCCGAGAAAACAACCGTATCCCCTTCACGAATACGTAAATGGGGATGTTCCCGATTGGCAATTCTAGTCATGGCTGCCATCGGCTCGCCCTGGGAACCTGTGGTTAAAATCAACACTTTCTCATCTGGTAAGTTCCGTAGGGTGTGGAGGGGTTGGAGTAGCTCGTCTGGACACTGGACGTAACCTAAATTTCGAGCATGGGCTATCAAATTTAACATCGATCGCCCGACCACGCTCACAACACGATTATATTTCTGTGCCAGTTGCAATACGATGTTGATCCGATGAATACTCGACGCGAAGGTGGTTATAAACATTCGTCCCGTTGTCTGGGCAAATACGCGGTCGAGGTTGGGATAAACTGACCGTTCGGAAGGTGTAAATCCTGGTACTTCTGAATTAGTAGAATCACTTAATAAACACAGCACTCCTTTTTCGCCGTGTTCGGCTAGGCGTTGAATATCAAATCTTTCCCCGTCAACGGGTGTGTGGTCAAATTTAAAGTCTCCTGTATGCACAACTACACCCAATGGTGTGTGAATTGCCACCGTAAAACTGTCCGCCATTGAATGGGTGTTGCGAATATATTCTACTAGGAAATGTTTGCCAATCCGCACCATGTCACGGGGTTTGACACTGCGCAATTCTGTGCGATCGCGAACTCCGGCTTCTTCTAGTTTGCCTTCTAGCATTGCCATTGCTAGTCTTGGTCCATAAATCACCGGAATCTCAAATTGCTTGAGATGGAAGGCAATCCCACCTATATGGTCTTCATGTCCGTGGGTGACAATCATCCCTTTGATTTTGTGACGGTTCTCCCGCACATAGGTCATGTCTGGCAAAACAATATTTACACCGTGCATCCCGTCACCGGGAAAGCCTAATCCTGCGTCTAACAAGACCATCTCATCTTCGTATTCAAATACACAGGTATTTTTGCCAATCTCATGCAGACCGCCCAAAGGAATAATTTTGAGGGCGGCCAAATTATTGTTCTTAGCCATTTGCTCCTTAGTTGTAACTTTAATTATGTTTTCGATATTTGTTGCTTTTGATACTGAAAATTTACTAATTTTAAATTTTTGAGAATCAATTAGAACCAAAAATATTTACTGCTGATTCAGCTTTGATTGCTTTAGCTCTGAGGAAGAGATTGCAAAAATTACATCTAGTTTTTGCTAGATTTTGCCAATTAGCTAGTCACAAATAAGTTTTCAGCTTATCTGCAATTTGTCTGGTGATCAATAGTTCCAAGATTTCAATTCAAATATGTTTAATACTCTCGATACTTTATGTTTTCATAAAATCAGTAATAACACGGTTTTCAGAGACTTAAATTTAGTTATATTCACGCACATTATAATATGTATTTTTGACAACCTTTGGCTTGATTTTATTTTCCATTAAACTATTTGCAATTCTAATAAACCTAACTCATTCATAATGGTTTGTAAATTCTGCCTTAATTCTGGGCTGTTGTCCATCATTAAAGGTAGGCGCAGAGAACCAACTTGCCAACCTTGCAAATTCAAGGCTAATTTGAGCGGAATCGGATTTGTTGTCATAAACAACGCTTTAAACAGGGGAAATAAACGCAAATGAATCGATGTTGCTTGACTCACATCACCTGACCGATAAGCCTGTATCATCGCCTGCAACTGATTACCAACTAAGTGGGATGCCACACTGACTACACCCTTGGCTCCTAGGGACAACATTGGTAGGGTGAGGGAATCATCTCCAGAGTAAATTTGAAACTCCGGTGGTGTCAAGCGACTAATTTCACTTACTTGATCGATATTTCCGCTCGCCTCTTTGATTCCAATGATATTCGATATTTCTGCTAATCTGGCAACCGTTAGGGCACTTAAATTTTGTCCTGTTCGTCCCGGAACGTTATACAAAAGCACTGGTAGTTCTGGTTCCGCAGCCGCGATCGCTTGAAAGTGTCGATACAATCCTTCCTGGGGAGGCTTATTGTAATAGGGTACCACATGTAAAACACCATGCACTCCTATTTTAGCTGCTTTTTGGGTGGCGGCGATCGCTTCGTTGGTAGAATTAGAACCACATCCTGCCATCACTTTAGCATGTTTTCCCACTGCTTCCAGGACAACGGAGAACAATTGGTATTCTTCGTCCCAGGTTAAAGTCGGTGATTCCCCGGTTGTACCACAGACAACCACCGTATCTGTGCCGTGGTTCACCAAATACTGAGCGAGTTTGGCAGCACAGTCATAATTGACACTACCATCTTCACGAAATGGTGTAATCATCGCCGTTAATATACTTCCAAAGTCTACCACCCTTTGTCTACTCCCTTTTGCCAATTAATTATGATTTATTTGTAGGGCTTGCATACTCGTCACATGGTGACAAATAAATGCGTTTTTTGGGAAATTATTCTATCTTCCCCTAGTGTTTGCAATCGATACTATGTGCGTCAATCCTGATTGGATCAATGTATTTTTCGATGATATTATTCTCCCTTCAAAATCCAAGTTTAATGCTTTATTGGCCCATTTTTCCCAATCACTAAAAATCAGAAGTCATTACCCCATAAATTACGTCGCTTCCCCAGCTTAATTAAACATGAAAATATCTCAAACTCATAGTGGATAAATAACACTGGCTGATGTTGTCGCTCAAACTTAAGACTATAAAATACCCCTATGTACTAGTCAAGGATAAAAATATATAAACATAATGATGTATGTAAGCGTCATTACCCTATAACCATTCGGGATTACCCGAACTGACTGTTTTACCGATAGAAAAGTCGGATTGGATCCGTGCAGCTTGATTGCCGGAAACTTCTCACTACTTATATGGATTGGTAAACCCTTGTCATGTGTAGGTTTTATCTTTTCGTCTGTCGCCTTCTGTTTGCAAATTGGTATTAATTACTTTCAAAGTCCTTTCCAGAAACCCAGGAAGTCGTCTTGCGGAGCTATGGGTCTGTGAGTTAGGATGTATAATATCCTCAGCGCTGTTTCCTGATACCCTGACAAGGGAATTGCTTGCGGGATTGAGCTAGCGATGCTTTTCATGCATTAAGAGTCGCGATCGCTGGTTTGAGCCAATGATTTTCCACCAGTAACTCAGCAATCTGTACAGCATTCAAGGCTGCACCCTTGCGAATTTGGTCTCCACACAGCCACAAATCCAAGCCGCAGGGATGGGAAAGGTCTTGGCGAATTCTCCCTACCAGAACTGGATCACGACCAGTTGCATCTATCGGCATGGGAAAGTAATTGGCTTGCCAGTCTTCCACTAATTCTACTCCTGGAGCTTGCGCAAGCACTTCCCTGGCTAAATCAGGACTAAAGGGTGTATCAAATTCTAAGTTAATTGCTTCCGAATGGGCCCGCAATACGGGAACCCGTACACAGGTGGCTGTGATCCGAATCTCCGGACTATCGAAAATTTTACGAGTTTCGTTCACCATTTTCATTTCCTCCTCACAATACCCAAACTCATTCAGGGGTGAGTTGTGGGGAAATAGGTTAAATGCCAGGGGATAGGGGAAAATTTCCGTTTGGGGTGATTTTCCCGCCAGAATATCCTGGGTTTGTAATTTCACCTCCTCCATCGCTTGCGCTCCCGCTCCACTGGCTGATTGGTAAGTTGCTGCCACAATCCGACGGATGGGTTGAATGCGATGAAGCGGGTAAGTTGCCAAACTCATCAAAATGGTTGTGCAGTTGGGATTGGCGATGATACCTTGATGGATGGCTGCTGCGTGGGGATTGACTTCTGGAACAACTAGGGGTACTTCTGGGTGCATCCGAAATGCGCTGGAATTGTCAATGACGACTGCTCCTGCTGCTACTGCTGCTGGTGCTAGAGCTTTGGATGTGGAACCTCCGGCACTAGCTAGTACTAAATCAATTCCCTGGAAGGATTGGGTATCTGCTGGCTCGACGGGGATTGGTTCGCCTTTAAAAGGTAGCATGACTCCAGCACTGCGGGGTGATGCTAATAATTTTAGTTGCGCAAGGGGGAAATTACGAGTTTCTAGTAATGCTAACAGTTCTCTACCGACTGCACCCGTAGCACCCAAGATTGCTACGCTATAGGATTTTGGCAAAGTTTTTTCCTCCTGTTTATTTTTAGGTGCTGTGTTTAGTATTAAGGGTTATGTTTTAGGTTAGTTGAGTTCTCTTTGCTGAGAAGAATATCGATGTTCTTTGTTTGTAACTAAATAAATATAATAAATATAAAGTCAAATAAAAGTTAAGTTTAGATGTTAAACAAAAATTACAAATCATTTAAAAATATTTTGATAAAGCTAATTTCATATTTCATGGGATACTGCAACGAATTTGCTGCGGATTCAGGGAGACTTCAGTTAATCATGGGTATCGCAGACTGCTTTGATTGGCTTTTGTCTGGGTTATGGAAATTTGGCTTGTCAGTATCATCAATAATATACCAAATATCTTCTACGGTATCAGAATCAATTTTCGTTCCATCTAATTATGTTAGTGTATTTTTACGATATCAGAATCAATTTTCGTTCCATCTAATTAGGTTAGTGTATACTTATTCCCTAAGTCTAAGTCGAGATGGAAAATGATTGCTTTGAAGTCAACAAGCCCTGCACAACTATATAACCTATATAACCGACTTACAGTTAGGTCAGGTTTTTGGCCATCGCCAGCTAAAATTTAGATTAGCAGATTTTTCCTCTATAATCACGATTACCGATTTTATCCTAAAATCTGCTCCTGCGAACAATTATTTCGCTTTCTTAGCATAACCTTGTGTGATCTAACCATGACACAACTGGATTTGTGCCGATGCTCAAGCAGATGAAACTAAAAGCTATTTCCCGAAAACTTTTAGGGAGTGGGGAGTAGGGAATAGTGGGAAAAACAATTCGTTGTCATCCGTGATTCACCTTTGTTCCTCAGTTCTTTGCGTAGCCAGCTTTTTGTGCGCAGTTGACAAACTCCGGTGCAAGTAGCGCGTCTAGGTCAAAATGCAGGAATTGTGATGCGATCGCGATCGCGAAACCAAGGTGAAAATAATTTTATTCGGGAATATGGCATCATCAATGGAGATTCGCAGTAAACTTAACTGTTGCATGTGCAGCGCATGGCCGCAACTGCAAGAAATATGCTGATACTGGAGAAACCAGACAGAATGCAGTTGGCATGACAAAGCTCTGACAACCTGTATTTCTCACAAATTCCTCAAACCTACAGGGAGTAGGGAGTAGAAGGAAAATTCATCCGTCACTCAAGACTTATAACTTAACTTGTGAGAAATCCGGGATCACTCTTTCGCGATCGCGACTGTTGCACCTACATTGTTTGAATTATTTTATTTATCGAGACCTAGTATGAAAGTTACCCAGGAAAAACTTCCCGCAAGCCAAATCGGTCTAGAAATAGAGATTGCCTCAGAAACCACCAAAAAAACCTACGAACAAGTTGTACAAAATTTAGCGCGTACCGCTAATATTCCTGGGTTTCGTAAAGGCAAAGTCCCCCGTCCGATTTTACTTCAGCGTTTAGGAATGACGCGGATCAAGGCTGCTGCGCTGGAGGAAATAATTCAGGATGGAATTACAAAAGCACTGGAGCAAGAAAAAATTCCGGCTATTGGTCAACCCCGTTTACGCTCGTCTTTTGATGATTTAATCGCCAATTATGAGCCTGGTAAACCCTTAACTTTTGCCGCAGCAGTGGATGTGGAGCCAGAAATTCATCTCAAACAGTATACGGGTTTGACTGTACAAGCAGAGGAAGTCAAATACAATCCCGAAAAAGTGGATGAAGTTCTGGAAAAAGAACGGATGATGATGGCGAACCTGGTTCCTGTGGAGGGAAGACCATGTCAGCTAGGGGATGTTGCTGTGGTTGATTTTAAAGGGGTATTTGTGAAAGCTGAAGGGGAAGAGGAACCCATACCCGGAGGAGAAGCCAACGATTTTCAGATCGAATTACAAGAAGATAAATTTATCCCTGGATTTATTTCGGGAATGGTGGGAATGAATCTGGGAGAAACCAAGGAAATTACTGCCCAATTTCCCGACCCCTATCCCAATGAAGAATTAGCTGGTAAACCTGCCAAATTTACCGTCACCTTAAAAGACCTCAAAGCCAAAGAATTACCGCCCTATAACGATGATTTTGCTCAAGAAGTAAGCGATAAAAAAACAATGGCGGAATTACGCCAGTCCCTAGAAGAGAAATTTCAACAGGAGGCTAGCGATCGCACAAAATCGAACCAACAGGAAGCATTATTAACGGAATTAATCAAACACGTCGAAATCGATTTACCCGAAACCCTCATCGATAAAGAAATCGATGCAATGCTCACCCAAACTGCCATTCGTTTATCCCAACAGGGACTAGATATCAAAAAATTCTTTACACCCGACGTGATTCCCCAACTTCGAGAACGCTCTCGCGCTGAAGCGTGCGATCGCATTAAGCGTTCCCTCACACTCCGAGAAATCGGCAAACGGGAATCCCTCACAACTACCCCGGAGGAAATTCAACAACGCCTTCAGGAAATACTCGCAGAATACGGTGACGAAGATATCGATTTAGAACGTCTCCAAAGCGTCGTCGAAAACGACCTACTCACGGAAAAAATCCTCGACTGGCTCCTCAGTCAATCCCATGTTGAATTAGTTCCAGAAGGCACATTAAGTAAACCAGAAACAGATGTCACGGAAACCGATGTAGTGGAAGTAGTGGAAACTGAAACCAGTGAATCTACTGAGTCATAAGGCGGTCGATGATTTCCAACTACTGGATGGCAAATCATTTTCCCCGATAGCCTTTGAAGCTAGCAAATTATATTTTTAAAATCCATGCTAGCCTCATCATTCTTTAAATAATCTTAAATAAATCGTCGCCAATATTACCCCTATCGGTTGTTAATCTGGTTAGACGAGAAAAAATTAGATAAGGCATAATAGTCTATGAAGCCAGGGAGAAAAATCATCCTGGTATGGGCGGTATCACCGCAGCCAAATCGACACACTCTCGTAAATAACCCTCAGATATTGGTATGTTTGTATCGCAGTCGGGAAATTACCCACTCAACAGTATCGCCTATGCTCCCATCACCTCGCAGTTAGCACCTGCGAACATCGTTCCAATGGTTGTCGAACAATCAGGAACCGGGGAAAGAGCCTTTGATATTTATTCTCGTTTATTACGGGAACGAATTATTTTCCTAGGAAGCCAGGTAGATGACAATATCGCCAATTCGATTGTGGCTCAATTGCTATTCCTAGATGCCGATGACTCGGAAAAAGACATCCAGTTGTATATCAACTCTCCTGGAGGTTCCGTCACCGCAGGCATGGCTATTTATGATACGATCCAGCAAATTCGTCCCGATGTTGTTACCATATGTTTTGGATTAGCAGCTAGCATGGGAGCGTTTCTGTTAGCCGCAGGAACCCCCGGTAAACGCATGTCCCTACCCGATTCACGGATTATGATTCACCAACCCCTTGGTGGAGCTCAAGGTCAAGCCGTTGATATTGAAATTCAAGCAAAAGAAATTCTGTATCATAAATCCAAGCTGAATCAGTTGCTAGCAAAACACACAGGACAACCCCTAGAAAGAATCGAAGCCGATACTGAACGCGACTTTTTCATGTCGGCAGAAGAAGCAAAAGCCTATGGCTTGATTGATCAGGTCATCACACGTCAAGAAGTTCCCACTAAACGGGAAAATGTCACCATTGTCAAATAAGAGGCTGGTATGTCTAAGTACGACTCCCATTTAAAATGTTCGTTTTGTGGCAAGTCTCAGGAGCAGGTGCGCAAATTAATCGCGGGACCGGGAGTCTACATTTGCGATGAATGCGTCGATCTGTGTAATGAAATTCTCGATGAAGAATTATTAGATACAAACGGGGCTACAGCGCAATCCGCACCTCGTTCTGAACCTGCGCAAAAGCGTCGTACCCGGTCTACCAGTTTTTCGTTTAATCAAATCCCTAAACCCCGAGAAATTAAAAAGTATCTGGACGAACATGTCATCGGTCAGGACGAGGCGAAAAAAGTTCTCTCGGTGGCAGTTTACAACCACTACAAACGTCTGTCTCTAATTCATGCTAAAAATACTGGTAAAGCAGGGACAGAGGATGGGGTTGAACTACAAAAGTCAAATATTCTCTTGATTGGACCTACTGGTTGTGGGAAAACGCTTTTAGCCCAGACCCTAGCCAAAATCCTCGATGTACCCTTTGCAGTTGCCGATGCAACCACCCTCACGGAAGCTGGCTATGTTGGCGAGGATGTGGAGAATATTTTATTAAGGCTGTTACAGGTAGCTGATTTAGATGTAGAAGAAGCCCAACGGGGAATTATCTATATCGATGAAATCGACAAAATTGCTCGTAAGAGTGAAAATCCTTCGATTACTCGCGACGTTTCTGGGGAAGGTGTGCAACAAGCCTTACTGAAGATGTTGGAAGGAACAATCGCCAATGTACCTCCCCAAGGTGGACGGAAACACCCCTATCAAGACTGTATCCAAATTGACACCAGTAATATTTTATTTATTTGTGGTGGTGCTTTTGTGGGTTTGGAAAAGGTCGTTGAACAGCGGATTGGGAAAAAGACGATTGGTTTTGTTCAGCCCGGAGAAGGACAATCGAAGGAAAAACGCATTGCGGATACCTTGCATCATTTGGAACCCAATGACTTAGTAAAATTTGGGATGATTCCGGAGTTTATTGGTCGGGTACCAATGGTGGCAGTTGTTGACCCCCTCGATGAGGAAGCCCTAATTGAAATCTTGACCCAACCCCGTAGCGCTTTGATTAAGCAATATCAAAAGCTACTAAATATGGATAATGTCCAACTAGACTTCAAACCCGATGCATTACGGGCGATCGCCCAGGAAGCATATCGTCGCAAAACTGGAGCCAGGGCATTGCGGGGAATTGTGGAGGAGTTGATGTTGGATGTGATGTATGAGTTACCTTCCCGTAAGGATGTATCCCGTTGTGTGGTGACTAGAGAAATGGTTGAAAAGCGTTCCACGGCGGAGTTATTAGTACATCCTTCCTCTTTACCCAAGCCGGAATCAGCTTAAAGAATTAAGGAGACAGCATGTCAGGTAAATCGAAAAATTAGCTAGTACAGGGAGGCAGAAATCAATTTGTTGAAAATGGCTGAAAAGCTTTTATATTCGTGATGATTTCGTTTGCCTTTTGACTTTGTGCTAAGTTTTGGACTAGATGTTTGATCTGGGTATGTCGTGCAAAATTTATTCGAGAATTTTGCACATGACATTTCTCGAATGCTAAAATCTGCCAGAATGGGGATATAGATTCAGGAAAAATTCCCCGATGGCAGAAGTTGTTGTACGTGGAGTTACACACTATTACGAATGGATCAAAAACCCTGCTGGTGAAGATAGCAAACCAGTGATGGTGTTTATTCATGGTTGGGGTGGGTCATCACGGTATTGGCGGAAAATAGCCACTGCTTTGAGTGGAGATTTTGATTGTTTGCTGTACGATTTACGGGGATTTGGACGTTCTCCAGCAATAGCGATCGCACCTCACCAAATCTTACCGAGTTACGATTTAAGTGAATATGCCCACGATTTGGCGATTTTACTGGATAGTTTAAATATTACTTCCCAACCTGTATATATTCATGCCCATTCAATGGGAGCTGCCATTGGTACATTATTTTTATCCTACTATCCTGAACGTGTGGAGAAAGGAATTTTAGTGTGTAGTGGTGTGTTTGAGTACGACGAAAAAGCCTTTGCAGCCTTTTATCGCTTTGGTGGTTACGTCGTCAAATTTCGTCCCCAATGGTTAAAGAATCTCCCCTTTGTAGACCAAGTTTTTATGGCTCGATTTTTACACCGTCCCATCTCTCCACCGGAACGGAAGGAATTTTTGGAGGATTTTTTGCTCGCCGATGAAAATGCCGCTTTAGGAACAATTTTTACCTCTGTGAGTAAGTATCAAGCGGAGGTGATTCCCCAGAAATTTATCGAATTACGGACACCCACTTTGTTAATCTCTGGACAATATGACAAAATTATCCCCGCAACTTTAGCTCAACAAGCTGTTAAACTCAATCCCCAACTGCAATTAGCCATTATTCCCCAAACGGGTCATTTCCCCATGTTGGAAGCGCAACAGGATTACTTACAAGTGGTTCGGGATTTTATTTTCTAATCGGGAGTAGGGAGTATAACATGTCTTAATTAACGTGAGTTCGATGAGTTATAAAGCCTGAAACTCTTGTCCAGTACCATTCGTAGAAAATAGAAGTTTCTAAAAACCTCCGAGTATAATGTTGAGAATAAAATCATTAAACCTGGAATCAGTCAGTTATTGACTTTGTTCTCAACTAATGGATGAGGTTACTTTAAACCTTAACTTTCAAAATCCTTGATTCACAAGGATTATAGCGTTTATATATAATTCGTCGAATTCACCTTAATTAGGGTTGGAAGTATCAATACCATATTTAAAATCTCCTCATCCTAATCCCAACAATTAGGGTTGGAAGTATCAATACCATATTTAAAATCTCCTCATCCTAATCCCAACTCACGCTTGAGTAAATTAATGGATTTTTCACCGATATAATTATCACAACGCGCTAATTTCGGTGGACGGATTAGGTCATCGGCTAACATTTGTACAGCTGCTTGCACCGCATTGTGACTTGGTTGATCTGTACAAAAAATGATTTGCGCTCGTTTGACAATTGCATGGAGTTTGTAGGTGTCCTTGGGTTGAGCCGTCATCACTAGCAACTCATCACCTCTAATACCATGTAAAATCACCTCTGTCGCCCGTAAAATCCCGGAACTAAGACTGACAATACCGATACAACTATCTTTACTAAGACTTTTAACCATATTTAGTTCTTTGGCATAGTCATGGATATCGAGGGGAATCACACGTACTGACTTTGGAGCTGCAATTAATTCTACTTCGGCGATAAAATACCGACTTGTCACCACTGTTGCGGATGTGGTTTGTTCCAATACGATACCTAATTCTTCCGTTGCCACTAATTGTACGGGAATTCTCAGTGCTTGTTCCAGTTCATCCACCATTAATTCTCCCGCACCGATATCTTGGCTGGGAACAGCCACGAGAACTCTTGCACTACAACGTAATCGCCAATCAACTTCGGCTAAAAATATTTCCCTGGCTTGATTGAGGGAGCAACCTTGGGAAAGTAGGTCATCCAGGGCAGTACGGACGACCTTGTAGGCTTCCGGATGTTCTGCAAGAATAGGCGATCGCAGTCTGCTCCCACCTTCATGACCTTGCGCACGCACATAGATTCCTGAACCAGCTAAACTTTCGACAAAGCCGTCTTCTTCCAGCTGGCGGTAGACTTTACTGATAGTATTACGATGTAACCCCGTCTGCATTGCTAACGCTCGTGTACTAGGTAATTTATATCCCGGTGGATACTGACGCGAAGCGATCGCAAATCGAATTTGATTAAACAGCTGGGTGGACGCAGGTATTTCACTGTCCGGTTGAATGCGGAATTGGATCATCTCCAGACCTCCAATGTTGCTAATGATGGCATAAAACCAGCTGCCTAGTAATCTATTTGTCAAATATTTTATTTATACATGGAAATATGAAAAGGCAAAAATGCGAATGCAATTTCTGCCGTCAACCGATATCCTGGTCAATGGAATTCCATCGTTATTGACATTACAAAACATCACACCTGGCAGAGGATACTGGTAAAAACTATTATGACAGACAGTGTAATCGATACTCGAACAGTTGACATCACCAATGGCGAATTAAAAATTTCCGCCTATTTAGCCCAGCCTCATGCACCGGGAACCTATCCCGCCATCGTAGTATTACAGGAAATATTTGGTGTTAATCAGCACATTCAGCAAGTAACAGAACGCATTGCCCGTGCTGGCTATGTGGCGATCGCTCCCAGTTTATTCCAACGTCAAGCACCAGGTTTTGCCACGGGTTATACACCTGCGGATGTGGAAATTGGTCGGAAATACGCATGGGAGCAAACTACAGCAGAGGAATTACTCAGTGATATTCAAGCTACGATTGATTATTTAAACATGTTACCAACGGTTAAAGCTGGAAAAATTGGTTGTATCGGCTTTTGTTTTGGTGGCCATGTGGCTTTTTTGGCAGCTACTTTACCAGCAATTAAAGCCACAGCATCCTTCTATGGAGCGCGGATTACCACCGCAACTCCTGGGGGTGGGGAAGCAACCATTACCCGGACAGGACAAATTCAAGGGACAATCTACTTGTTTTTTGGCAACGAAGATGCCAGCATTCCCCCAGAGCAAGTCAATACAATTGAGGCAGAATTAACAAAAAATCACATATCCCATCGTGTCTTTCGCTACGATGGAGCAGACCACGGATTTTTCTGCGACCATCGGCCCAGTTATAATCCAGTAGCAGCTGCCGATGCTTGGGAACAAGTCCAGCAATTGTTTGCAACAACCCTTTCCTAGTTATCAGTATCAATTTACTGATAACTCCATTTTTACTTCAGTGCAGAAATTATGAATTCAAATGCAAAAACTCCTCAATCAGCACCGTTCACTATGGACGATTTTGTCAAAGCACTTGATGAACATGATTATCAGTTCCAACGCGGTCAGATAGTGCATGGCAAAGTATATCAAATTGACTCCGATGGTGCTTTTGTTGATATTGGTGGCAAATCCTCAGCGTTTGTTCCCCGTGACGAAATCTCCTTGAGGAGTGTAAATGATATTCATGAGGTAATTTCCCTCAATGATGAATTAGATTTTTTAATTATTCGTGACCAGGATTCCGATGGTCAAGTCACCCTGTCCCGCAAGCAGTTATTATTAAGGCAGGTTTGGGGTCGTTTAGCGACAATGCAAGAGAATTCCGAAAGCGTTGATGTGCGCGTCGTCAGCGTCAATAAGGGAGGTGTGACAGTGAATGTGGAAGGATTAAGGGGATTTGTACCGCGATCGCATTTGCTGGAACGAGAGAATTTGGAAGCTTTGGTGGGACAAAAACTAACGGTTGGTTTTTTGGAGGTTGACCGGGTTAATAAGCGAATTGTTCTGTCTCAGCGTTTAGCAACCCGTTCTGCAAGCTTTAGTAATTTGGAAATTGGTCAATTGGTAGAAGGGGAAATTACGGGGATTAAGCCATTCGGTCTATTTGTGGATATTGATGGGGTGAGTGCTTTACTCCATATTAAACAAGTCACCCAAAAGTTTATTGATAACCTGGAGACCGTCTTTCAAATCGGACAGAAAGTGAAGGCAATCATTATCGATTTAGAAGAGGGTCGGGGAAGAATTTCCCTTTCGACTAAGGTTTTGGAAAATTATCCTGGGGAAATCCTGGAAAACCGCGAAGAAGTGATGAATTCTGCTGCTGCTAGGGCTGAACGTATCCGGAAAACGGTGGAAAACTAGCTTTGGGAACAGAATACAGGAGGGATAAAGTTTGTGAGGGTAAGTTCCGATTTTACCTACTCCCTAATCCCTCCATATTTCCAGCTATCGTGAACCGACAACTATGGGACGAACACTTCACAACAGTGTTCGTCCCAATTGTCTGTGTAACCACGTATTTTAAAAAGTTGTCTTTAGCACTATTTCCGAAGAAATGCGGACGCATAGGTCGGAAATATTGTGGTACTTTACACTTTAGCGTTCCTCTGCTAATGCGGGTGGGGATGACCACCCCTTAGCACTTACTTAGTTTAACTCAGATTTTTCCAAGTGTCCCTATTTTTGTCATGGGGAAAACAATTTTTTGTGGATTTTCCTGGTTGGATGGGTAAATTTACGGGTTTTAGGGGACAGAATCCAGGAGATAAATAATTAAATTAATAGTAAAGATAAATTAATAGTAAAGATAAATTAATAGTAAAGACGCGGTATATCGCGTCTCTATATTTCACAAGGAATTGAGAAGATTATAGTCGCCAAAAGTGCTTTCCAAGCAGGTATGTCAGCCTGAAAAACCCGGTATTTGCGATTTTTTGGCTCTTGTGAACAAATAGTTGGCTGAAAACGATTCTACCCTCACGAAAAGACTTTTTCCACAGACCCTACTTACTCCCAAAAGCTCTCCCTATTCCCTGCGTTTCTGATTAATCATCCACAAAATCAGCCTGTTTGATAATCTCATACAGATTCACTTCATCTTCAATTAAACAAGCATGACCACTATTTGGTAATATACTGATAGAAGCATTTGGAAAAAGTTCGGTCAGTCTTTGAGCTTCAGCTATGGAAGGGAGAAGGCGATCGCCACCACTGGCTACTAATAGTATGGGTTTGTAGATACGTCGGAGTTGTTCTGGGGGAATGGAAAAATTACGCAGCATCTCAATCCGCCAAAAAACAGTTGGAGGTGGGATGTTATTGATCACTTGAAATAATAGGTCGCGATTTTCCGGTGGAATCCGTGGTAAGGACGCTAAAATCGAGATAAAACCCGTTGTGGTCAAACTATATACAAATGCTGGGATAAAGTTGGTGTACTGAGAAGCCCAATGTAACCAAGGACGCAGGTGGAAGGCGCTAGCAGGGTTGATGAGGATGATGCGGGTGAATAATTGGGGATTGCTGACCATAACTTGCATGGCTAAACAACCTCCAAAGGATTCTCCACACAAATAGATGGAACGGTGGGGGTTGGCTATGCGTTCCTGTTCTAGGAGTTCGATGACCTGTTTAGCTAGATATATCCATCCACTACGGTCTGTGACAGGAATCGATACACAACGAATTTCAAATTTAGATTCTAAAGCGGGAATTTGCGATCGCAGTAGTAATCCACTTCCATCCATCCCTGGTAAATAGATAAATAGGGGTCGGTTGGGGTCGTAGGGAGTGGACTGAAGAAATCTCAGTTGATTTGCGGGATTAAAGTTTACCATTCTCGCTGTAACTTTGACTGAAGGAATTTATTCATTTACCCACCTCAACTAAGTCATGGGGAAGTAATTGCGAAAAAAACTACATTCTTAGTCTAAAACTATGGAAAAATATTGGGGGGTTTGATTCAATCTCAATTTTGACAAATTATCGTCTCATTTTCGTTGGGAATCTTGATATTTCTTTAAAGGTTAAAATTGATTGACTACAAATAAATTCCATAAAGTTCATGGCGAGAACAAATAGTTCATAATTGATTCATTCAACAGGCGAGAACTTTGCTAGGATAAAAAAGCAACTTGAAAAACCCTTGTGAATGTTATATAATTACGTGGTTTTAATTAAAATGGACATAACAAACATAAAAAAAATCTATTAGAAATTGCATGGGTATTGTGAATCCGACTCGAACAACATTTGCACTGACTACACCTCTTTATTATGTCAATGGCTTACCCCATATCGGTAGTGCCTACACAACAATTGCTGCCGATGCGATCGCTCGCTTCAAACGTGCGTTAGGTCATCCGGTTTTATTCGTCACTGGAACCGATGAACATGGGCAAAAAATTGAGCGTACAGCCGCAGCCAAAGGACTAGAACCCCAGGCTTTTTGTGATCAAATTGTGCCCAATTTTCTCAAATTATGGGATGTACTCAATATTAAGTATGACCGATTTAGCCGCACCAGTGCCGAGCGCCATCAACAAATAGTGAATCAATTCTTTGAACGGGTATGGGCTAAGGGCGATATTTATCTCGGTCAACAGAAAGGTTGGTACTGTGTTTCCTGCGAAGAATTCAAAGAAGAGCGAGAATTGCTCCCAGGAAATCGCTGTCCGATTCACACTAATAAAGAGGTGGAATGGCGGGATGAGGAAAATTATTTTTTTCGCCTATCTAAATACCAAGACGATTTACTCAAATTGTATGCAGATAACCCCGATTTTATTCAACCCATTAGTCGTCGCAATGAGGTCTTGAATTTTGTCAAGCAAGGCTTACAGGATTTTTCCATTACCCGGGTCAACGTCAATTGCGGTTTTCCCATGCCAAAGGACCAAAAACATACTCTGTATGTTTGGTTTGACGCTTTACTAGCCTATATTACCGGGATGTTAGAACCCGATGATGAACCGACCCTGGAAAATGCGATAGCTAAATGGTATCCATTTAATTTACATCTGATTGGTAAAGATATTTTGCGTTTCCACGCCGTTTATTGGCCAGCCATGCTCATGTCCGCAGGGTTAGAACTCCCAGAAAAGGTCTTTGGTCACGGGTTTTTAACCAAAGATGGACAAAAAATGGGTAAAAGCAATGATAACACCATTGACCCCATTGATTTAGTCGAGCGTTATGGTGCCGATGCAGTTCGTTATTACTTCCTTAAGGAAATCGAATTTGGCAAAGATGGCGACTTTAATGAAATTAGGTTCATCAATGTTTTAAATGCAGATTTAGCCAACGATTTGGGCAATCTACTCAATCGTACCCTAAATATGGTGAAAAAATACTGTGGCGGCAAAATTCCCCCAGTCAAAAGTGCGGATATCGCGGATAGCCATCCCCTGAAAGCCATTGGAGCCAATTTAGCTCAAGAAGTAGAGAGCGCCTACAATGCACTTGCATTTAATCGTGCCTGTGAAGCCACCATGACCTTAGTCAGGGCTTGTAATAAATATATTGACGAACAAGCTCCGTGGACCTTATACAAGCAAGGAAACAGTGCTGCTGTTGGCGAAATATTATATGCAGTCCTAGAGTCGGTACGGTTAGCCGCCTACCTCCTAGCTCCAATTATCCCTAATATTAGCAATGATGTATATACCCAATTAGGATTTACGGTTAATTTTAACGACCAAAATACATTTACCCATATACCATTTGCTATTCATTCCCAGTGGGGACTTTTGAGCGACGCACAAATCTTGGGAGAACCAAAACCCATTTTTAAACGCATCGACACACCCTCACCAACCAACTAACAACTCAATAGTTACAATTTTACTTTTTCTATTTTGTTATTTTTTTCAGGGCTGAATTAATTTAGCTCTGAAAACAGATTACTAATTAGTAATTTTCCTAAATAAACCCTAGATAAGTATCTTTGATCACGATGATAACAAACGAGGCTATGACAGAAATGTTAAATAACCTGGAGAACGATTCGATCTTTACACCGGAGCAGGTGTTAGAGAATCGGGGTCGAGTCGCAATTTTTATAGATGGTTCCAATTTGTTTTATGCTGCCCTACAATTAGGAATTGAAATTGATTACACCAAATTACTATGTAGATTAACGGGTGGTTCGCGGCTGTTACGCGCATTTTTTTATACAGGTGTTGACCGTACTAACGAAAAACAGCAGGGTTTTTTGTTGTGGATGCGTCGCAATGGTTATCGAGTTATTGCTAAAGACTTGGTACAGCTACCAGATGGTTCCAAAAAAGCCAATTTAGATGTGGAAATTGCCGTGGATATGATGGCTTTGGTGGATTCCTACGATACGGCTGTATTGGTGAGTGGGGATGGGGATTTAGCCTATGCGGTGAATTCGGTCAGCTATCGGGGTGTGAGGGTTGAGGTGGTGAGTCTACGGTCGATGACGAGTGATAGTTTAATTAATGTTTCCGACCGTTATATTGACCTAGAAGCCGTTAAGGAAGACATTCAAAAAACTCCCCGTCAAAGTTATCCCTATCGACCCCTATCGGGGATGGATTTTTTGGAACAACCCAGTGATGCACCTAGTCATTTAGAAATCCCAGAGTAGGGAGTAAGCTGTTACACATTATAAGTTTGTATATTTAGGGTGTTGAGGTTGAATGCAACACTGTCAACGGTTAACAGTCAACAATCCCCTCGCTATTCATATTCAGTAAATAATGCATTGCCAATCCAACCAGGGGAAGAACATGCCAAAATTGATGCACGCACGGGGGAAAAACTCGTGCGTTTTCTGTGGGTATTTTTGCCAATATGGTCAACGAATCAACGTTGTATCACGATATGTGATTGCGATCGCCAAAAAATGGAGTGTAGCCATCACAAGGACTGTCGGATTATTGCACTTTGTAGGCAATGACAAGTTTGTAATTGGACATGATCGGAATCGGTATTGGCGATTATTGCCCATACTCTGTTTATGTTTATGGTTGATTGGCTGTAGCAGTCAAAATAGTACAGTTCAGCCAACACCAACACCGACCCGAACCAATACAGAAACTAGTTTGACCCTGTTTGATGGGGTTTTAGAAGGAGTGGACGAAGTTGGTAGAAGGATTTGGACAGTGAGTGCAAAACGGGGACGTTATAACCAAGAACGGGAAATTGGTATTTTAGATAACCCCTTCGGTGAACTTTATCAGGATGGAAAGGTTGTATATCAAGTGACAGCAGAGAAAGCTGATATTGAACAAAAAGGTAAGCAATTATTTTTAAGAGGTAAAATTGTAGCCACCGACCCCCGTAATGGTACGGTGTTGCGGGGGAATGAATTAGAATGGCGACCCCAGGAAGACTTGCTGTTGATGCGGAATCAACTGAATGGAACTCACCGACAAATGCGAGCGACTGCGCAGGAAGCTAGGGTGAGGACGAGGAAGGAGGAAGTGGATTTTTCCGGTGGAGTTGTGGCAACATCCGTTGACCCAAGCTTACAAATACGGACAGAACAATTAAAGTGGTTGATTAAGCAGGAAAAATTAATCGGCGATCGCCCGATGCAATTTGACCGTTACGAAAATAATCGGATTACCGACCGTGGTCGGGGGGATAGGGCTGATGTCAATTTAAATACTAAAATTGTCAATATCAGTAAAAATGCCCAAATCGAGTTGGCTAATCCAGCCATGCAAATTGTCAGTGACTCCATGAGTTGGAATTTACAAACGGAAACAGTAAATACAAATGCACCGGTAAATGCCTGGTATCGAACAGAAAACGTCAGAGCCAAAGCCGACCGGGGTTTATTTCGGATACCCCAGCGAACCGTGGTCATGACCGGGAATGCGAGTGCAGTGGGAGCAAAAGGACAAACATTGCGATCGCAAGAATTTACCTGGTTTCTCGACACTCAAATAGTCCAAGCAAGAGGAAATGTGGATTACCGACAACTAGAACCACCCATGACCTTTAAGGGTGATACCGCAAAAGGCAATCTCCAAACCCAAAATATTGTTGTCCAGGGGGGAGGAAGCAACGGTCGTGTCGTCACCGACATTATCCCCAATTTTCCAGGGAATTAGGAAATTATACTAATTTGCACAAAGAAGGCGACAGATGAATTTTGTCGAGACGTAGCATTGCTGCGTCTCATGTTAAATATGTGTTGCCAACATTTTTGGAATTGGTAATATCGATTCTCTTGTACTTTGCAATAAATGAAACTAGAATAATCAACGGTTACAGCCCCTGATATGTAGTCAGCATTATGCTATATCTAGGTTTCAAGCATTTTTGAGCATGTAGTGTATTTTCCTTCCCCTGTATGGGTTTGAAGCTGATTTCTGCCTCAAAAATGTTTAAGTGCCGATAGTCGATCAACCTCACATTCAAGTAATCCAAAATCCAAAATCCAAAATCCAATCATCCTCCGTAAACAATTTCATTCCGTTCATCACTACCGAGGATGGGAACTGGTTTTTTCCCGGAATGGGGAGCGATCGCATGGGGAGTTTGAGTGGGTTCCTGTAACTGTTTAACCAGTGCTTGTAAAAATTTATCCTGTTCTTGGCGGAAAGCCGGGATAAACGGACCACGGTTAATAATTGCAAACCAGACTAAACCGCGATCGCGGGTGGGTACAACCCCTGCGAGTGCGGAAACCTCCCGTAATGTCCCTGTTTTCATCACCGTCGCATTGGGTAATTTGCGTGCGTGCATTGTCCCCCTGTGGTCAAATCCAGCCGTTGGGAATAGATCGGCGACTGTGATACCATAGGGAGTAGCTTCCCGTTGTAGGGCCATTAACATGGCACAGGCTGCACGGGGAGAAATACGATTTTCCACCCCTAATCCGGAACCATTAATTAACAGAATCTCTCCTGGGGGAACATGGGCTAATTTAGCCGCTTCCGCTTGAACTGCCGTTGCTCCTCCTACTGCTTGCGCAAGCATTTCCGCCATCTCGTTATTACTAAATACGTTCATCTCGTTAATTAACTGTTTCAGGGGTAGGGAACGGTGACGAATTAGTAATTTTTGATTGGCGGGTTCTTGGGTTGCTAATTCCACTTTACCTGCGATCGCTACTTGGGGTTTAGGAGTACCTTTGGGCATAGTGGAGTAATGAATTTGCATTACCCTTGTCCATTTGCTGGAGTGGAAAACCTGTTTGAGAGCTTCCCCAGCAATGAGGGGATTGGTTTGAAAATTAATCGCAAAATTACCAGCAATTACCAAATTACCCTGGACTTGGCGGATACCCATACGGTTGAGTTTATTGGCGATTGTAATGGCATCTTGCCAAACAAACAAAGGATCACCACCAGCATTTACAACTAAATCACCCTTGAGGATACCATTTTCAATTGTTCCGGTGGTGCTGAAGGTGGTGGGGAACTCGTAATTCGCACCTAACTTATGTAAAGTTACCAAAGATGTGGCAATTTTAGTGAGGGATGCAGCAGGTAACGGCGTAGTTCCTTGATGATTTGCCATGAGCATTGGCCCTGACTGCATCCAAATCCCCTGACTTTGGAGAGTTTCCGGGGTGATTAGCTTTGATGTTGCCAATTCTTGGAAATATTTTTGTACAGTGGAAGCTCCAGTGGGATTGGGGTCGGGAGCAAGAACTAGACCAGGATTGTTTTGCCAAGCTAACGTTTCCCATAAATTCAATGGCTTAACTTGCACACCAGCCATTTCTAGCCAGATTGTCAACAAACCTGAGCCAAATAATTCCAGCATGTTTTCTCCTCAATCGGGTTGTAACTAGATTGTGTTTCTGCCACGGCGATGTGTTGTCAGCATCCGAACCCAAAGCATGTGTAATCATAGCGGTTGTTTACCAGATTTGGAAGTGGGTATTAGCACAAATTACTTATTTTCGCCTGGATATCACAGAAAATTTAATATTAGGAATTCGGGAGCAGGGATTGGTATTTATCAACAAAATCCAAAATTTCAAATCCAAAATCTAGAATCCCATTGGTTTCTCTCTTCGGCAATGGTAGATGTCAATCTGGAAAATAGGCTTGCGAAAATAAATCACAGAAATAAACCTCCCCAGTTAAACATTCCCCTTGTGCAGTGACGAATAACTTGTTAACGTAGTTACGGATAAAGAGGGATGTTGATGCCTGCGCAGTTCTTGCATACGCATCTGGTAAAATTTATAAGGTTTCTAAAAGCTCAACAGCAATGGGATCGACGTGCGTAAGGATCGCAATTGACGCAATGGGTGGGGATCATGCACCTGGTGAGATTATCGCGGGAGCTTTGCGAGCGCGAGACGAATTAGGTGTGGAGGTATTACTCGTCGGAGACCCCCAGCAAATTCAAAACTGCTTGCCTCCCAAAACAAACCTGGAGCAAGTGGAAATCGTACCATCGGAAGGTGCGATCGCAATGGAAGATGAACCACTCACCGCAATTCGACGGATGCCGAAATCATCGATTAATGTGTCGATGGATTTGGTAAAGCAAAAACGAGCAGATGCGGTGGTTTCGGCTGGACACTCTGGAGCGGCAATGGCATCAGCCCTATTACGCTTGGGTCGCTTACCAGGTGTAGAACGTCCGGCAATTGGTGCGGTTTTCCCAACAATTATGGCTAGCAAACAGGTTTTAATCCTGGATGTGGGGGCTAATGTGGATTGTCGTCCCAAATTTTTGGAACAGTTTGGTATTTTAGGTTCTGCCTACAGTCAATATGTGTTGGGTGTGGAGGAACCGAAGGTGGGACTGTTGAATATTGGCGAGGAAGATTGCAAAGGCAATGATGCAGCAGTCAGAGCGCATCAACTACTACGGGAAAATCCCCAAATCCAATTTGTTGGCAATGCGGAAGGACGGGATGTTCTCTCTGGACGATTTGATGTGATTGTCTGTGACGGTTTTGCTGGTAATGTTTTGCTCAAATTCGCCGAAGCTGTTGGTGAAGTTTTACTGCAAATTTTGCGGGAAGAACTCCCCCAAGGATTAAACGGTCAAATCGGAACGGCAATTTTAAAACCTAATTTACGTCGGATCAAACAACGTATTGACCACGCAGAGCATGGCGGTGCTTTACTGCTCGGTGTTAATGGTGTTTGTATTATTGGGCATGGTAGCTCCCAAGCTCCCTCTATTTTTAATGCTATTCGCATAGCCAAAGATGCTGTTGATCACGAAGTTCTACAACGCATCCAGTCCCAATATTCAACTTTACAAAGTGAATCGAGCTGATTTTGTCTTGACTTCCGGTGCAGAGTCAAACAATTTTCGATTTTGAATTTTCGATTTTGGATGGCTTTAGCGTCGGGTGATTTCTCCGGAAAGGAGCTTGGAGATTTTTCTTCAAAGACAAACTTTCCCAGACGGATTTGGGATTTGGGTACGCGGTTTGGTAAACTTTGTCCTAGACAAGCCACTTGACGAATAGCTGATGATTGGTTCCACAACGATAAATCAGCTTGCTCTGTACCGTGAAGGAAATATTGGTCAAACCAAGCAAGTAAATTCCGTGGAATTTTCCTGGTAGTTTTGACCATACTTTCCCCATCGGTGTTATCCGCATTTCTCACAAAACCCTAAAACTCACAGGGATAGTCCAGACGACTCGTCGGGTCGTCTGTACAGAGAGCAGGGAGTACAAGGAAAATACAATCCGTTACTCAAGGCTTATAACTTACTCGTGAGAAATCCAGGATTAGTCTAAATCTCAGTGTTTAGATCACTCAGATGTGAGAGTAGAAAATAGGGATTGGTGGGAAGGGTGAACGTACAAAATATAGGCGTAGCAATGACTGGATGTGGGTCGGCAACCCCATCGAAATGCTTGGATAATCAGGCGATGTCCGTATTGGTTGATACTAGTGATGAGTGGATTCGGACTCGGACAGGGATTCGGAATCGACATATTGCTGCTGCCGATGAATCATTGGCAACCTTAGCTGCTCAAGCGGGACGGGATGCGATCGCAATGGCTGGGATTACCCCAGATGACATTGATTTAATCTTATTGGCAACTTCCACAGCCGATGATATGTATGGCAGTGCCTGTAAAATCCAAGCGGAGTTAGGTGCAACCCGAGCGGTTGCCTTCGATTTAACTGCTGCCTGTTCCGGCTTTATTTTTGGCATGGTGACTGCATCCCAATATATTCGTACAGGTGTCTATCGCCATGTATTATTAATTGGGGCTGATATCCACTCCCGTTGGGTCAATTGGCAAGATAGAACTACCTGTGTCCTCTTTGGTGATGGTGCTGGTGCCGTGGTGATGCAGGCTTCGAGTCAGGATAAATTACTGGGGTTTGAAATGAGAAGCGATGGCAGTCAGAACCATTATCTGAATTTAGCCTACCAAGCTCAAGCCCAGGAATTGGTTTCCGGAGTTAGCGTTGGCAAAGGTTGCTACCAAACAGTAACCATGAACGGCAAGGAGGTTTATCGCTTCGCTGTTCAAAAAGTCCCCGAAGTCATTGATAAAGCCCTATATTACGCCAATCTGAATGTGGAGGACATTGATTGGTTGTTAATGCACCAAGCCAATCAACGGATTTTAGATGCGGTGGCTGAACGTTTGGGTATTCCTGCTGATAAGGTGATTAGCAATCTTGCTGAATATGGCAATACTTCTGCCGCTTCTATTCCCCTGGCTTTAAATGAGGCTGTACGCGATGGGAAAATTCAAGTTAATGATGTAATTGCTGCCTCCGGTTTTGGTGCTGGCTTAAGTTGGGGTGCGGTGATTTTTCAATGGGGAAGATAGCTTGCTGGAGGAGATAGAAAACAGAATAGAGGAGGTTGTGCGGAATACAGACTCAAAATGGTGAAAAGTCCCAATTTCCAAATCCCTCAAAAACCTCCGGTATAGGTTGTATCTCCATAGACGCAGCGATTAGCTGATTAACCACTTGCAGTATAATCCTAGTCCATGCCATACCCAATTACTCGTCAAAAACCTGCCTTGACAAGCCCTCTTTTCCTATCCCCAGTTCCCTACAGCCTCTTGTCTTGCCACTTGTGCGTCTACACTACTACTCACTCTGTTTGTAAACGAGTTCCCCATGTAGGCGCAGCTTTCTTCTGAAAGTACTTCTGTACGCAATCATTCAGATGTTTGGCGAACGCTCACAGCGAAGCCACACTAGGAAACACTTTTCCCTCACTCCCCACTCCCTACTCACTTTATTTACAAATCGGAAATGTCTAAGACTGCATGGGTGTTCCCCGGACAAGGTTCTCAAGTCCTTGGTATGGGTGTTGATTTGATTGACTTGCCTCTAGCTCAACAGCGTTTTGCACAGGCGGAGGAAATTTTAGGATGGTCGGTAATTGCGGTTTGTCAACATGACGAAGCAAAGCTGGGACAAACCCTCTACACTCAACCGTGTTTATACGTTGTTGAAAGTATTCTTGCCGACTTGCTGAAACAAAAAACCTTACCTGATTTTGTCGCTGGGCACAGTTTAGGTGAGTACATTGCTCTGTACGTCGCTGGTGTCTTTGAATGGTCTGCCGGATTGCGTTTGGTCAAACGACGGGCGGAACTGATGGAAAATGCTGCTGGGGGAATGATGGCAGCAATGATTAAATTTGATCGAGATGAGTTGGAACGGGTAATTGGGCAAACCCCTGACGTGGTATTGGCGAATGATAATAGTCCGGAACAGGTGGTGATATCGGGTACGCCGGAAGCTGTGAAGATGGTGATGGAGAAGGTCAAGGCGAAACGCGCTATTCCGCTGAATGTATCGGGTGCATTTCACTCTCCCTTGATGGCTGCGGCTGCCCAGGAGTTTCAAGATGTTCTAACCTCTGTGGAATTTTTACCTGCTTCAATACCAGTAATGTCAAATGTGGAACCCACTCCCACCCAAGATGGAAATGTTTTAAAACAGCGACTGATGCAACAAATGACGGGTTCAGTACGTTGGCGGGAGATTTCTTTAGGGTTGGCAGACCACGGTATTACCCATGTGGTGGAGATTGGTCCAGGTAATGTTCTCACGGGTCTTATTAAGCGTACCTGTGGAGATATGCAACTAGACAATGTTCGTAATGCTGCGGAGTTGGCTCAATGGGGTGATAATTGCATATAAAATGGCCATAATACCCTATTGTATCAGCAAATTTGTCAAGGTCAATATCTAAAGTCTCAAAGGCTGATTTCTACGTGAGCTATTTGAGAATGGTGTCATTAATATTGAGAATTCGCTGAAAATTATTGAGACTGGAGCCAGCTTCACTTTTTTTGGTAATTAGAGACTTGATCAGAATCAAAAAAAGGCAAACATTTGTTCGCCTTTTTTGTTTTTGATTGTGAACTTCCATCTAAAAAAATGTAAGTAGACGTGAGTTCGATGAGTTATGAAGCCTGAAAGTCTTGTCCAGTATCATTCGTAGGAAATAAAAGTTTTTAAAAACCTCCAAGTATGATGTTGAGAATAAAATCATTAAACCTGAAATCAGTCAGTTATTGACTTTGTTCTTAACTAATGGATGAGGTTACTTTAAACCTTAACTTGCAAAATCATTGATTCACAGGGATTATAGCCTTTACAATCCATCGAATTCACGTTAAGTAGGGTCTGCGGAAAAAGTCTTTTCGTAAGGGTAGGGAATAGGGAGTTGGTCTTATTTATTTGCGCTTTCTGGAACTAAAATACCCTCTAAAGCTTACAAGATATAGAAACGCGATATATCGCGTCTTTACTATTTTTCAGCAAGTCCTACAGAGAGGTTTGCGACGACAAGTTATTAACTTTGTTCTCAACGAAAGTTAGAGATTGCTTTGAACTTGGACTTCCAAAATTATTGATTCCTGAAGGAGAGACAAGCATCATCAACTCGTTATAGGGCAAGCTTTTCAGACGATAGATACTGAAAAGATAAAAAGCCAACACTAATATTTTCCTATCCACCAGTGCTTAAAACTCTCATCCTCCCGTTGAGCGATCGCTAAAATTAATTTTTATCTTTTCAGCAGCCGTTAAAACGAAAGCCTTGCCCTACCTAGGTTACATCCACCTTGTCACCCTCTCAGGGAATAGGGAGTTGGTCTTATTTATATTTTCTGGAACTATATACCCTCTCTTAAAAGATATAGAGACGCGATATATCCCGTCTTTACTATTTTTCAGCAAGTCCTACAGAGAGGTTGGCGACGACAAGTTATTAACTTTGTTCTCAACGAAAGTTAGAGGTTGCTTTGAACTTTAACTTCCGAAATCCTTGATTCACAAAGATTATTGCGTTTAAAACCCGTCGAATTCAGGTTAAATTGCCTCCTTTGACTGCGTTTCACTTGTTTCGGACATACCTTGATTTTTGAACGCCGACTTACTTGCACCATTTCACCCATATTTTGATACATTTTCTTCCCCTACTTCCCTGACCTACCTCGACCCAGTATTGTTGATTTGGTCAAGTACTACTGTCTCATGGGGTTGTAGTTCTTGGGTGAGGGTAATTGGTGTTGCTTTTGATGATTCTAGGTGGGGGATATCGGTGACAATTTCGGTAATATCATTCCCGGTGGGGTGATAGGTGTGAATTAATTTGTCGTAGTTGGATGCGATCGCGAGAAAAGCACCACCCAGAATATATATTGGTAGGGGTAAGGACAGGTCTTTAACCCAATCGAATAATTCTGCTAAAGCAAATAGAACAACAAAACAAGCTAGCCAGATTCTCATACTTTTGTCCCCAGTTTTACGGCATTTTACATCATCTTTCTCTAAGCGTGTTGTGGATTTTATCACTGGAGCAGCCAACATCTACTGCTGACACTAGAACCTATATTTACAAGGGAGATATAGCTTTTGTCTTGATTTTGGGCATTATACAAGTGGAAAGGTATGTCAACCTGCATACAGGTAAAGAGACTGGATGAATTTTTGTCCTAGTCTTTGACAGGAGACAACAGTGATAACACGTATAAAAAGCTGATGTATATCTGATGGTGCAATTTGACAAAGATAATTCTATCCCAGAATCTAACTTGAAGTGGTATCAACGCTTGAAGTTATGGAAATTCGGTTTGGTTGTCACTAGGATTGATAATTTCCGTTTAGAACAAAAAATCATTGCCGGAAATGCGATCGCGTTATTGATATTTGTATCACTGATGTTACTGGGAATAAAGGTGGGGGAATACTCCCGGTCATCGGTGAATCGTTCCTATGGATTATTACAAAGTCAAATTCGTCTTTTGAATGAATTAGGTCATCATAGTTTAGCTTTACAGAAATTGGTTGATTTTCCTCCTGCTGACTTACAAACCGATTTCCAAGTGCGTGATTCTTTTCTCCAGAGGGTAAAACGTACTCGTTATTTAATTCAAGTTGTATTAGATTTCCCGACCCATCTATCTGACTCCAGATTTAACTTATGGTTAAGGGAATCTCAAAATAGCCACCAGCAATTTTTATTGCAAATAGAAACAATTCTAAACACCAGTCAGAAGTTTAGGAACGAATTGGAATTGAGACAGCAGTTGAGGAGAATAACTCAAGAAAGC
Source organism: Calothrix sp. NIES-3974 (assembly GCF_002368395.1). Taxonomy (GTDB): domain Bacteria; phylum Cyanobacteriota; class Cyanobacteriia; order Cyanobacteriales; family Nostocaceae; genus NIES-3974. The sequence goes on along the minus strand of NZ_AP018254.1, from coordinate 5,942,726 downwards.
TTACCTATCCATCGTCAATTAGTTTATCAGTTATCTCAGCGAATAGAACAGCTAACAGCAGCATCAGAAATTGCCGAAAAAACGGTAAATCAGGGGAATTTTGTGTATCAGCTACTCCTGATTTGTTTTTTTTGTTTGAGTTTACTGCTGACATCCTATATCAGTTTACGATTTAGTCAAAAATTGCTAAAACCAATTAGTGATATCAATCATCAAACTCAAAATCTTCTCACAAAAATGCTTACAGACACAGGAGAAATTCATGATATTAGTCAAATTGATGATGATGTATCTAAACTCCGGATAATGCTCGATAGATTGAGGGAATATATTAATTATCTTCACCATCAAAATCAAACATTACAAGCAGAAATTGAGAATATTTCTGATACAAAAACTAGATTTTTAGCCAATATCAGTCACGAACTACGTACACCTTTAAATGGAATTTTAGGCTATGCACAAATTATGATGCGATCGCCGGATTTAAATCCGGAACAACAACGGGGAATTACTACCATTTATAATTGTGGTTCTCACCTGCTTGAGTTGGTAAATGATATCCTCGATTTTTCTAAATTAGAAACTGATAATCTTGAATTAAACCCGGTTGATTTTCAATTCCCATCATTTTGTCAAAGAATTGTGGAAACTTGTCGAGTGCAAGCGGAGCAAAAAGGCATAAAGTTAATTTATAATCCGTCTTTTAATTTACCGATTGGAATTAATGCGGATAAAAATCGTCTACGTCAGGTGATGACAAATTTAATTAGTTATGCAATTAAATCTACTAACCAGGGATATGTAAAACTGACAATTCAGGCTTTTCCCTATCCCCGTAATCAAAATAATCAAGTTATTAATATCAAAATTAGTAAAACCGATGGTGGTTTAACTAATGAGCAAATCCAAAGTCTATTTTCCCCGTTTGAAAATGTCTATAATCATCAGCCAAAAGGGGATGAACCTGGATTTGCGATCGCTCTGAGTCAGAAAATTCTGCAAAAAATGGGTAGCACACTCAAAATTAAAAGTAAAATCCCTACCGGAAGTGTTTTTTCGTTTGCGCTGATTTGTGAAATTACCCACGATTGGACAGAGAATAGTACCATTAACTCCTCTGGAAAAATAGTGGGCTATACAGGAGAGAAAAAGAAGATTCTCATCGTTGATGATAACTGGAAAAATCGTAGTATTTTAATTAGTTTACTTGAACCTTTAAAGTTTATGATTTTTGAAGCTGATAATGGGAATGACGCTCTGCAACAAGCTGAGGTTATCCAACCAGATTTGATAATTTCTGATATGGGGATGCCAATTATGGATGGATGGGAATTAGCGGCAAAAATTCGTTGCTGTCCCCATCTATCTGCAACTAAGTTTATCCTTTCTTCTCATATTGTGATGGAATATGAACAAAATATGACTACTCACAAAGGTGTAGATGCTTTTTTATCTAAACCCATTAATACAGATGAGTTATATCAGGTGTTAAATCAGCAGTTAGGTATCAATTGGATTTATGCCAATCATACTATTGAGGATACCAATGTAGAAGTTCAAGGTGAAATATCTATTCCTCCCTTTTCGGTGATTGCTTCCTTGGTAGAATTTGCCAAAAGGGGACAGATTCGCGGTATTCAAGATGAACTAATACGCATAGAAGCACTCGATCCAAGCTATGGTAAGTTTGTCAAAAAACTACGTGAGTATACTCAAACTTTCAATATTCAGAAAATTCGTGATTTTTTAGCTAAAAATGTACGGAACTAGGAGCAACTATTTGAATATTTAATATAATTGTTAATACATCATAATTACATAATCGTTTTTTTAACAAAAATATACCTTGAAAATCCCAGAATAGCTTTGTCTGATTCTATTATATATTCGCCAATCCTTTCCAGATAATTGATGGAGATAATTGTTATTTATTAGCAAGCAAGGGAATACTTCAAAATACTCTATATTCAAATACTTATCATTAACCGCGAGATAAATATATATGATATCAGAATCTAGTTTAAATCCAGTAAACCTTGGGGAAAAAATATCCCTGGTCCAGGTAGCAGTTGAAGCTAAACCTACAATTTTAGTTATTGATGATAGTCCGACTAATTTAGAGGTAATTTGTGGGACTTTAATGAATGCTGGTTATGAAGTATTAGTCGAAATGGATGGAGAGAGTGGTATTCAACAAGCTAAAGATAACCATCCTGATTTGATTTTACTTGATATCATGATGCCAAAAATCGATGGTTTTGAAACTTGTTCTCGCTTACAAAGTGATGCGGATACCAAAGATATTCCTATCATTTTTATGACCGCATTAACGGATACGTTGGAAAAAGTTAGAGGTTTAAAGTTAGGTGCGGTCGATTATATTACTAAACCTTTTCATCAAGATGAAGTTGTAGCCAGAATTGAATTACAATTAAAAATTCGACGTTTACATTTAGAATTAGAACAGGAAAAACAAAACTTAGAGCAACGGGTGAGGGAAAGAACGGCAGAACTAATGATGGCATTAGAAGAATTACAAAAAACCCAGTTGCAGCTTGTACAAAATGAAAAAATCTTTTCCCTGGGAGAAGTATTTGCTGGGGTTGCGCATGAGGTGAATAACCCGATTGGTTTGATTTCTACAAATATTTACCATGCGAATCAGTATACCCATGATTTAATTCACCTGGTGAAAACATATCGACAAAAATTTAACCAATCAGATCCAGAAATTCAGGAATTAATTGAAAACATTGATTTAGACCATATTATGGAAGATTTACCGAAGTTGATTTCCTCGATGAAATTAGGGAGCGATCGCATTCACGGGATTATGCAATCCGTCAGAAATTTTTCCCGTCACGATGGTAACAAGAAAAAGGCTGTTGATATCCATGAAGGGATAGAAACGACTTTAATGATTCTCCAATATCGTCTCAAAGCTCAAACGAATCGTCCTCCCATTCAAGTGATTAAAGACTATGGTAGTCTACCCCTAGTTACCTGCTATTCTGGACAAATTAATCAGGTATTTTTAAACATTATTACTAATGCCATTGATGCCATTGATGCCGTTGAAGAAAAATTTGCTCATCGGGAATTAGCTAATTCACCGCAAATTAAAATCACAACTGGCCTAGACCGGGAGAATGTCATCATTAAAATCGCTGATAACGGTAAAGGTATTCCCGCAGAAATTCAAGACAAAATTTTTCAACCTTTCTTTACTACCAAGCGAGATAAACTCACTGGTGTTGGTTTATCGATTTCTCAGGAAATTATCACTAAAAATCACCAAGGTCAGATTTTTCACACTTGTACTGAAAAATGGACAGAGTTTACGCTTTTACTACCCTTAAAGTTAGATTAAAATCAAAAATTCAGCGTTGATAAATCCATTTTTAACGGTCGAATTTTTGCTCTATAAAGTAGGAAATAATTATACATTTTAGTTCAGGATAATTGTAGCGATTTCCCGTCACAGTAATTACACCTCCTGTCTCCCGTATTTCTGTACTATTGTACTAGCCATTCGCTAGCACGTTCACCCAAATCTACAGGGATACTGACAGCTTTTCCCAAGCGAGGTTTTTCGCGGGTTTGTTGAATATACAAACTTACTTGTCCAGTCACCCCTAAACCATCCAAATAGTTAGCGATGTTATCCAGATGCTGAACATATTCTTCCTCGCTCAACGGGAAAGAAGCCTGTTCTAGATACTTCCACATTATTTGTACAAATATTTTACCCTGGGTGCGACGCAACTGGACATCGTAGGAGCGTCCCCATTTGCTCAATAACAACTGACGTAATTTCTCTCCGCTCATAGAATTCATGTAATCTAATTTTACATTTCGTGTTGGTTGTTAATTTAGGTGACTCAAGTATGATAGGAATATAAAGAAATGTAATGCTACCATAGGAAATGCTAGAAAGTTCTTTTGTCAAGGAATTCTAGCTGGCGAGTGGGCAAAACGGCAGATTGATTTCGACCTGGGTTTTTCGATATTTTAGAACTCAAGTCAAAAAATAGTTAAACAAAATACACAAAGAACGCGTAGATTATGGCTCAGTTTTCCGAATCAATGGATGTTCCCGATATGGGACGACGGCAATTCATGAATCTTCTCACATTTGGGACGGTGACAGGAGTTGCTCTGGGTGCATTGTATCCTGTGGTGAAGTATTTTATTCCTCCGGCAAGCGGCAGTGCGGGTGGTGGAACCAGTGCAAAGGATGAACTGGGCAATGATGTGTTGGTAAGCCAGTTTTTGGCAAGTCACAATGTGGGCGATCGCGTTCTTGTCCAAGGGTTAAAGGGAGACCCAACCTATATTGTCGTCGAGAGCAAAGAAGCGATTAGCGATTATGGGATTAACGCGGTTTGTACCCATTTAGGTTGTGTTGTTCCCTGGAACGCGGCGGAAAATAAATTTAAGTGTCCTTGTCATGGTTCCCAGTATGATGCAACTGGTAAAGTGGTGCGCGGACCTGCACCTCGTTCTCTGGCGTTGAGCCATGCCAATGTGGAAGACGATAAAATCTTGTTGACACCCTGGACGGAGACCGATTTCCGCACAGGGGAAGAACCTTGGTGGGCGTAACGCATCTGCAAAACATGGGATAGTGGAAAAATCTTCCCGTTTCCGCATTTCTCACCAAACCCTAAAACTTAGAGGAAATCGGGAGTAGTCCGTGACGGGAGTAGAAGGAAAATCAATCCCTTACTTAAGGCTTACAACTGACTGGTGAGAAATTCAGGCATTAACTCCAAAGTTATTGTTGACCCCGAAATCATTACAGCAACCGACATCATACATAGTCCTTAAATTGAGATGAGAAACGCCGACAAACCTGCACGCTTACAACGTGTCCTTAGTCAAGTGGGAAAAACCCTGTTAATTGCGATCGCAACTCTAACTTTTTTTGTTGCTAGCGATTTCGCCTTTCCCCAAACAGCATCCGCTTACCCATTTTGGGCACAACAAACCTATCCAGAAACACCCCGCGAACCAACGGGACGGATTGTTTGCGCTAACTGTCACCTTGCAGCGAAACCAGCTGAAGTAGAAGTTCCCCAAGCGGTACTACCAGATAAAGTATTTAAAGCCGTTGTCAAAATTCCCTACGATACCAACCTGCAACAAGTTGCTGCTGACGGTTCTAAGGTTGGTTTAAACGTAGGTGCGGTTTTAATGCTACCAGAAGGGTTTAAAATCGCTCCTGAAGACCGCATCCCTGAAGATTTGAAAGAAGAAGTCGGCGATGTTTACTTCCAATCCTATGGGGAAGGGAAGGATAATGTGATCTTGGTTGGTCCCCTTCCCGGAGAACAGTATCAAGAAATCGTTTTCCCGATTCTTTCTCCTGATCCAAAAACCGATAAAAACATCCGCTTTGGTAAGTACTCTGTTCATCTAGGTGCAAACCGGGGACGGGGACAGGTTTATCCCACAGGTGAGAAAAGTAATAATAACCTTTACACCGCACCTGCTGCTGGTACAATTACCAAAATTAGCAAAACAGAAGATGAAGATGGTAATGTGAAGCGGACTGTTACGATTCAATCAGAAAATGGTAGCACCGTTGATGAAGTTATTCCCCTTGGTCCGGAATTAATTGTTTCCGAAGGACAAGTGGTTAAGGAAGGGGAAGCTTTGACCAATAATCCCAATGTTGGCGGTTTCGGTCAAAAGGATACGGAAATCGTTTTACAGGATGCTAATCGCATTTATGGGTTAGTTGCCTTCATCTGTTTGGTGATGATGGCACAAATTATGCTCGTTCTCAAGAAAAAACAGGTGGAGAAAGTTCAAGCTGCGGAAATGAACTTCTAAATTGTGCAAAATTAGAGTATCTTGCATGACAGGCTTTTAAGCCTGTCTTTTTTTGTCTGTTGGGTTATGGGATTTTAGATTTGGGATTGGGGAACTGTTTTTATAGGGGGTTTTGACTTTTCTATTCGCTACCCCGTAAAACAAACGGAATTAAAGCCCATCCAGCAAGATTTCCATCAGCTTTTGCGGATTTTTTGATCAAATTTTTGACAGATGAAGGCGATCGCATTCTTGACCCTTTTGCTGGTAATACTACCGGATTTGTTGCGGAAAGGTTACATCGCAATTGGTTAGTCTGGGAAATTAACGAAAACTATTTGCTGGGTAGTCGCTATCGGTTTATTGCTGGAAATGGCAATACTCCGTAAAGACGACCCGTCGGGTCGTCTTTACAGGGAATAGGGAGGGGTGAAAAACCACTTTCATTGAGTTCTGGTGTCAACGGTATGCGTAATAAGTTATACGATTTCACTCAAATTTTGATACATTTTCTTCCCCAGTTACCCCTGCTTCCCTAAATGTATCAACTCCAAAGTAAAACTGTATTAGCTGCTCCCGAACTCAGGTTAATCCAAAACCGAAAATTCAACTAAAAGGGAATATCGTCCGAATCATAATCCTGACTATAGGTCGGTGCTGCGGATTGATAGGTGGATACGGGAGTCGGATCTGGTTGTTGATAGGTGGATACGGGTATGGAAGGTTCATAACTAGGTATGGCTGGTGCTGGGGTAGCCATGTTACCGAGGTTAAATTCCCCATTTACACGATAAATTCTTTGAACTGTCAAGTCAGCCCTTTTTTCCTTAAATCCTTCTGGTCGTTCAACGGTACGCATCCCTAAACGTCCTTCGATAATCACGCGATCGCCTACTTGGTAGTTAGCGTGCATTTCACTAGCTGTTTTCCCCCAACCCACTACCCGTAATGTCGCTGGGGGGTCATCTGCACGTAACCCCGGAAACATTACCATCATTTCTGCGACTTCCATATTGTCTGGAGTATGGCGCAATTGGGGAGCGCTACTGATTTCTACCATCAAAATACAATTGTTCATCACATAAGTCCTCAAATAATCCCATTATCTGCAATCACTACGATAATCCTTTGACTGGGAGCGTACCACTCAATGGTTCGGAATGGACAATATTTCATAAACCTTTATAGTTCAATCGTATCATTTCCGATGATTGTTAATTCCCTAAATATTCCTGACAATTCCATCAATATTCGTATATATATGTATTTATATAAAATTTTATTGAAAAATATCTAGTTTGATAGATGTATACTTTCAGTATTTGTGGATCTACCGAAAGAGGGAATAAAAGCATTCTTTTATACCTTCAAAATGGGAGGATTTATTAGATAATGCATATTAGCATTTATCTACGGTTCGGAATAAATGTAATATAATTTACGTTCCCAATCCAAAAATCCGTTCTTTTGCTGACAAATACTTACTCGGCACAATTTTTACCCATAGATTACTTAGGAGTTAGAGGTTTCAGCCGTGTATAAACGAAATATACTTGTGTGTGCTTTCCTATTTACCAGTATATTCACCGGATTTGCCGGGTCTGCGGGTGCGTCGCTAGTGGTAGCACAAGCTCAAGGGAATGACCAGGAATTTAGGCAATTATTAGAACAGGGACGACAGCTTGTTGATCGCGGCGATTATGAGAGTGCCATGAGAATATATCAAAATGCAGCTCAGATGAGACCTCGCAATGGTTCTGTGCATTCGGGAATTGGCATTTTGTACGTCAAACAGAATAACTACTCTGCGGCTTTGTCTGCATTTCAGCGTGCGATCGCTTTGGAACCGAATAACGCAGATTACCACCATGCTTTAGGCTATTTACATGGAAACTTAGGTAATTTACCAGCTGCACGGGAATCCTATCGTCGTGCAATTCGTCTCAATCGCAACCATGTTGATGCCTATTTAGGGTTGGCATCGGTATTAACCCATTTAGGCGATCGCCAAGGTGCTGCTTGGTCCTATCAGCAAGCAGAAAAAATCGCTCCTCGAAACCCCCGTGTTGCTGAGTATCGCAGCTTTATTATGAATCATTGACACTTCTGGACAGATTTGTATCCTGCATTTCCAGTTCTCATATTTACCCTAGCAATCGTCGCAACCAAGGAAGTTTATCAGCGTAGGGGGGATAGGCGAGGGAAACATCGAATAAAAAGGGTTTTTGCAGGATACTCTTATAGTGGGAGAAGGTGTCAAAGTTGGCTTTACCGTGATATTTACCGATTCCACTACTACCAACCCCACCAAAAGGTAGGGATTCCACGGTATATTGTTTCACGGTATCGTTAATTGCCACGGTTCCTGAAGAGGTGGAGCGCAGAATTTGCCGTTGTAAATTGCGATCGCGAGAAAATATGTACAAAGCCAAGGGTTTCGGACGACTGTTAATTTTCCGGATTACTTGATGAATATCGGTGTAGGTGATAATGGGTAAAATTGGGCCAAAAATCTCCTCCTTCATTACCGTGTCATCCCAATTCACGTCATCAATGAGGGTGGGAGCGATATATAAATCTTCCCCATGAGTTTCTCCCCCAAAAATAATTTTACCAGATAATAAATTGATTAATCTTTGATAGTTACTCTGATTAATAATGCGGGCATAATCAGAACTCAAAGCGGGATTATCACCATAAAATTGGCGTAAATTAGTTTGCATAGCATTGATTAATTGTAACTTAACTTGGGAGTGAACCAAGAGATAATCGGGAGCCACACAACTCTGACCACAATTATAAAATTTACCCCAAATAATTCGACGGGATGTAACATCAATATCCACATTTTTATCAACAATACAGGGATTTTTCCCTCCTAACTCTAGGGTCACGGAGGTTAAATGTTGAGCCGCAGCAGCCATGACTATTTTACCAATTTTAGGACTACCCGTAAAAAAGATATGGTCAAAGGGACAGGCTAATAATGCTTGACAAGTGTTTGCATCACCGGGAACCACATGAACGTATTCCGAAGCAAAATTTTGATTAATTAACTCCACCAATAATTGGGAACTAGCGGGAGCGATTTCCGATGGTTTAATAATGGCACAATTTCCGGCTGCGATCGCACCGACTAAGGGTAACAAACATAGCTGTATTGGATAGTTCCAAGCGCCAATAATTAATACTACCCCCAAGGGTTCGGGATAAACTTTAGCACTTCCTGGTTTCAACACCCAATTTAAAGGTTTGCTTTGCGGTTTGATCCAGGTTTTTAAATTTTTAATTGCATAATTAATTTCCCGTCGCAATATGGAAATTTCTCCGGTATAAGCTTCCGCTTCTGGTTTATTTAAATCGGCTTTCAATGCTTGATAAATAGCTGGTTCATAGCTGGTAATTAATGCTATTAATTTTTGTAATTGTTCAATCCGAAAATTAACATCGAAAGTGACACCACTACGGAAAAAATTACGCTGTGCACTAATAAGTTCTGATTTGACTAATTGTATCATTGAATTGAGGAGACAGAATACAGGAGATAGGACAATCCAGTTCGGAACAGAAAATTCGTCAATCCCAAATAATTGTAGAGACGCATTATATTGCATCTCCCGACATCACCACAAAAAATCATTAACCGAACCCTATCGGGAGACAGGGGATACCCCGATTTGATTTATGCACTAAAAATTCAACTAGAAACAGGTTTAATAGGTAGACTCACACAAAAAGTACTCCCTTGTCCTGGGTTAGACTTGACCTGAATTTTACCACCATGTGCTTCCACAATCCGTCGAGACAGGTACAATCCTAAACCACTTCCCGAACGCTTGTGGGAACCAGGACGAAACCGTTCAAATAGGGTTGCTTGTTGCTCCGGTGGTATACCTACCCCCGTATCAATCACCTGAATATTCATCACTTGCTCAGTTTCCTGAACATCAGTTTGAATCGTGATTGTCCCATTGTCGGTAAACTTAATCGCATTACCCAGCAGATTAGTAAACAGACGATGCAACTCCAGGCGATCGCCAATCATTTTTTCTGCGGTTTCTGTCGCAGCAAATACCATTTCCACCTGTAAACCCTTCGCTGCTGCTAAAGGATTTAATTCCCCTACCACCTCCGTTAACAATTGATGTAAATTAACTTCTGCGAATACTAAGGATTTCCGTCCTGCTTCAAATCGATACACTTCCAGCAGTGTATTTACCATCTCCAACAAATTACTATTACTTCGCCCCATAATCGTAATTGCTTCCAACATCTGTGGAGATAGTTCTCCCAATGCTCCTTGTTGTAGCAATTTCAACATTCTCTCGGCCGCAACTAAGGGTGTACGTAAATCATGGGTCAACCGGGAAACAAAATCCTCCCTCTGACGAGCAATCTCATCCCGCTCATCAATACTGTGTTTCAGACGTAATAAGCAACGCACCCGCGCTAACAATTCATCAACTGTAACCGGTTTGCGAATAAAGTCATCAGCCCCTAAATCCAATCCACGAGCCACATCTGGGGAATCATGGGCTGTAATTAATAAAATTGGCATATAACTCTTTATTTCAGTATTTTCCCTGATGCGTTGTGTTACTTCGTAACCATCCATTCCGGGCATCATGAGGTCGAGTAAAACCAAATCAAAGGGAGACTCGTTAATTTTTTGCAGAGCGTTAGGACCATTTTCCGCTGTCGCTATTTCATAACCTTCCTCTTCGAGAATGGTTTTCACCAGAAAAACATTATCGGGAGAATCGTCAACAACCAGAATTTTATCGATATAGGTAACTGTAGACACAGAAGATAAGCGCATTAGCAATCAATAAGGATTTAACGATAAGATAATCTGATAGGGGATATCTCCCCCTATTCTTGGCGATTTCGCTGAATTTACCTCTGACTTAAGAGTGATTTCAGCTTTAGAAGGTTAATTGTATCGCGAGATACGGTAAATATCGATATATTCTAGGTCATTGGATTTTGGATTTTAGATTTTAGGTGTTGCTGAATACAAATATGAATTGAAAATTTGACGTTGTGTAGAGACGTAGCGATGCTACGTCTCTACGAGAATTGTGGTTGCAATACAAAATGTAAATAATCATAATTCATACCCAAATTTCCCTAGCTCCCATGTGGGAGGGTGGGATGTTCCTGTCTCGTGAATCAAGATGGTAGTCCTCGCGCACTGGATGACTACACAGAGCATAGTTATTAAATAAGATAATAAAATAAGCTCAAACAGTATATTTGTTATATTTGTTGTTATCGACTACTCCCTACTCCCAAAAAACAAGCTTGTTAAGTGTTAAAAGCGACTTTTAAAACAACCTCTTATATTGGGTACTTAAAATCCATCAACTTTTCTTGGTGCAGTATGGGAGTTGAACTATTAACTGATTAACTCAATGATAAGATCGAATCTAAAGTTCTGAGCTAATTCGGCAATTTTTCTTTGTAGTTGCTGTTCGGATTGTGGTAATTCTTTGAGCAAATCAAAAACTTGATTATCATCACATAAACAGGAAGCATTATATAATCTTTCTCGCCATTCTGGTGATGTTTTTCCTAAAGATGATTTAATTTTTTCGGTATTTAGATTTATCTTCACTGCTGCTTCATCGTCATAGACATAACTGATATTTAACTGTCTACCGATGGCTGCTAATAATTTATTGGTGGAAAAAGGTTTGCTGATAAAGTCATCACAACCTACAGCTAAAGCCTGCTGTTGATCTTCAATAAATGCATTTGCACTCACGGCAATAATTGGAGTGGGTTTTTCTGGAGAATTAGATTTGATAAATGTACTAGCTTCATAACCATTCATGACTGGCATTTGCATATCCATACAGATTAGGTCTGGTTGCCATTCTGACCATAATTTAATTGCTTCTTCGCCATTTTCTGCTTGTTGGGTTTGAAAACCAATTCCTGTAAATAAGTTTACTAGTACTTCTCGACTCTCTCGATGATCGTCGGCAATTAGGATTTTATATTGTGGTTGATTTGCTGCTAACCCAATCACTTTTTTATCCTGTGAAATTATTTCTGATTTTTGGATATATTCTGTTGTTTGCTGAGAGATAAAAACTGGTATTTCTAGGATAAAAGTACTGCCCCGATTCACTTGACTTTTAACATCAATTTTTCCACCCATAAGTTTGATGAATTGATAACTAATAGTCAAACCTAATCCAGAGCCTTCCGTTGATTTGCGACCAATTTCAGTTTGTTCAAAGGCTTCAAAAATTCTTTGCATATCATCTGGAGCAATTCCCGAACCAGTATCTTCGATTTCTATTCTGAGTGTATGAATTTCTCCCCCATTGCCGGAAGCTAATTTCACTCGGAACCGAATCCATCCTTGTTCTGTAAATTTAATGGCATTCCCTAAAATATTAATTAAAACTTGGCGTAACTTCCCTTCGTCGGCTTGAATATATTGAGGTGTATTTTCTGCTACTTCTAAATAAAAAAATAAATTCTTAGCTTTGGCTTTCAATTCAAACATTCGTTTTAAATTTTCCACCATGCTCAATAAATCAAAGCTGTTAATATTAACTGCTATCCGTCCAGCTTCAATTTTAGAAATTTCTAAAATATCATTAATTAACGAAAGCAAATGTTCGCCAGCGCGATTGATTGTTTCTAAATGTTGTTGTTGTTCATGGCTGAGATTTTGTTGCGTCCCCATCACCTGGGTAAAACCTAAAATAATATTCAAAGGGGTGCGCAATTCGTGACTCATATTTGCTAAAAAGGTGCTTTTAGCTAGATTAGCTCGTTCAGCTGATTGCTTTGCTGTTTCTAAAGCGATATTTTTTTCTTGCAGTTCCTGGGTTCGTTGTTGTACTTTTGCCTCTAGGCTTTGCATATAATTAGCTAAACGTTGACGATAAATGACTAAACCTTTCCGTAAACGATAGCTATGGTTAATTAAAAAAGCAGCAATACAAGCAGAATAGGGTGCAGCTAGGGTTATCCACCAACCAGAAAGAAATAATAAATAACTACTAATAATTAAACCCAAACTTAACAGTACAAACCCAAGGATTATTTGTTGGGGTAAGTCTCTGGGAAAAAAACCGGGAGATAAAATTGCAAATCTTCCCATGTAATTCTGACTTTTTTTACACATACCCCATCCCCACCAAGCACCCAACCAAGACCAGATAAAAATCCATAGCCATTCTACTTTTTCGGGAACTCCCCGTAGAATTTGCCGACCTTCTAAGGCTGAGGCAATAATTTGATTAGCTAGATTTGCGTGAATTTCAACACCAAACCATGCTGTTTTGATATTGGTTGTGTAGGGTGTATAAAATTGATTACTAACACTTTCGGCGATGGAGCCAATTAGGACTACTTTCCCTGTAAATAGATGGGAAGGGGTTTGATTATTTAATACGTCCGTAATTGATATTTTCTGAAAACCTTGTCGCAAAATTTGAAAATTAGCTAAGATTTGATATCCCCCAAAATCTGTATTCACATACCCCCCTGCGTTGGCTGTCAGAGGAGAAAAAACTGCTTTACCTAATCTCAGATGGGAATAATCATGGTTGGGGATGGGTTGAATATTTTTTGCTGCAAGGTAGGTGAGGGCTAACCTACTCCCTAGAGTAAAATAGGTTTTTCCGGTGGTGTCCCGTAATGATAAAAGATGGCGACGAATACGTCCATCCTCATCTAATAATAAATCGCTGGCTGCAACTTGTTGACGCTGTTTAAGTAATTGGGGAACTGAAATTGCTACGTGTTCACTATTTGCAACCTTTTTTACTCCAATTAAATTCGGTGTTGATGCATACACCTCCAGTAATTTTTCTTTTCCTTCCCCTACTGGTAAGTTACGGTATAAATCTAAGCCAATTACTTGCGGTTGCTGATGTTTGATATTTTCGATGGTTTGAGCCAGAATTTTATCGGAGATGGGCCAACTGCCTAGATTAGTGATATCCTCCTCACTAATTGTCACCAAAACCACATAACTATTCCCATCTTCCGGTGGACGCAGGCGGAACCACTGGTCTAAAATTGCACATTCTAATAATTGCAGTCCTCCCAAATATTGCAAACTCAAAATTGCGAAGGTGACAGCCAAAGCTGTAATCTCGATCCTTCGCATCTGCAAAATTGTTTTGGTCAGCCGCTTCCACATTCCGGTGATTAGAGATGGTGATGTTTGCGTCTGGTCAAAAGCTGGGAGTCATGGATAGGTTTTTGGGCTATGTGGTTTAGTCCCACGGATGTGAGTAATTTTTCCCAGGTTTTAGTTGTTGTGCTTTGGTTTGCTGCTGCGGGTTGATTGAGGACTTCCGCGATCGCATCATACCAGTAACCGTTGCTCGCTAATAGGGAAACTCTTTGCAAAAAGGATGCTTTTTCTAAATGCGATCGCAAATCTCGGTTGATTTCGGTTCTTTCAATCCAACCACCAACAACTAAGTCCTCAGTGCGATCGCGCTCATTACATACTAGCGCAAATGTCCAGTAGTAGGGCTGATGGGGAACTAAATCGGGTGCTTCCTGGGGTAAGGTCATACTGATAAATCCAGTACGTTTATTAATCGCCACATTCATTTGATACACTCCCCGCATTTGCTGATCAAATATACTCAACTCCCCTACCTTGGCCTTTGTCAAGGGTAAATACACCACAAATTCAGGTCGTTTCATCATAGTTAAGCCCAGGTGATGTCCGGGAGTCACTGCTGTTAATAATTCTTGATGTTTTGCTGGGTTGGGAAAACAAGTCTGATGGACTGGACGGGAACCCCCTGATGCTGTACCTCCTGCGGGTCGATCCCGACCGGGTGGTGGCTGAAATCCACTAATTACTGGTTCTATCACCATTTCTGCACGCAGGGGTAAGGCAAAAAAAAATATACAGCACCAACCCCAAATGATATTTAAGTGTATTCGATTGGCAATCATGATGGAAACTCGCTCTCACTAACAATAAGTTTTGCTAACTTTACTTTTTGGCAAGAAAACTCGATGTTTCTCTATCCAATACATTTATTTCTCACATACATGGCTTTTGTCAGTAAAAGCACGATGAATATTTATGAAATTTGCAACAAGTTTTACTTTACCAGATTCATCAATAACGAGTTGATTGGCTTCTACTAGGGCTTGTTTTGCCTCGATGACGGGGTGTTGCTGCTCTTGTCGATTTCTCCGTGGAAAGTTTGTATTTTTTTGTGCAGATAATCGCCAATCCAACCAGGGAGAGGTGAGGTTAAGGGATTCCTGGGGGTTCGGTTGAATCCCACCCCTTCCCGTAGCTGTAAAGCTATTGCTTCTCGCTTGAATTGAACAGGTTTGGGCTATTTCTTCGGACTGATCAATCAACTCTAAAGGTAACTGTTCAATCACTTTCGGTTCTGGATCAAAAGTTTTGATGGTGACTACCCCGTTCACTCCTAACTCGGAACTAGCTGTAATATCACTCCTGGGAGTCAGTTTATCTACAACCTGCAAACCAAAAATACCTTGGGTGGTAATATTAATGCTGCCACCATTACCTGTGATAGCATTGGCTGTGATATCGCTATTTTCCTGGGGAAAAGCCACAATCAAACGAGAATCAATCTGAATATTTCCCCCATTAGCACTTTGTGCATCAGTCTGAATTAAACTTCCACGACGTAAAAATAAATTTTGGGTGCGTAATGTAATATTTCCTCCCTGACCTGCTCCGGTGGTTGCGTCAATTTTCCCCCGGTCAGATAACAGAATATTCTTCCCAGTCATATTAATATTTCCACCAGTACCGAAACCCGCATTTTTAACGCTTACAGTCCCTTGATTGAGAATCACCAATTCATTCCCATTCAGAGTCAGGGAACCACCATTTCCGATTATTTCTTCACCAGTGAATAATGTCCCCACCGAAGCGTCAATCCGACTGACAAATTCGCCATTTAAACCAGTTCCACTCACCAGAATTTGGTTCGCATCAATTTGAATATTACCAGCATCACCCCGACCAAATACGGACGCAGCAGAGATACGTCCTCCCTCGGTTAATCTGAGTACTGGGGTGAAAATCCGGATATCACCACCTTTACTTGCAGTTAGGGTTTGTGTTGCTAAAACACTAGGAAAACGAAATCCACCTAAAATTAACCCGGAAACACCGCTGACATCCACCGATTCGCTTCCATTGATGGTGATATTTCCTCCTGGACCACCCACCGTCACAAATTGACCAGGTGCAATGGTTGCACCACTATCGGAATTAATGGAAGCACCATCCTTAACAACTAAGCGTTGGGTATTGATGTTAATATCTCCAGCAGCACCACTTCCACCACTAGTGGAGGAGACAATAATTGTCCCTAACACCGATTCGTTTAAATTATTAGACATTTCCACCGATTCGGTCGCAGTGATATTGATGCGTCCAGAAGGTTGGTCGCTGCGAGTTTCACTCCCAATCGCGGAACCATCCCTTAGTTGTAAGCGTTCAACTTGAAATTGAATATCTCCACCTTTACCCGTGCTACCTCGATAACTACCACTATTAATTCCCGAACCGATTATTTCTAAATTTTGAGCATTAATAATTAAATTTCCACCATTTCCAGCACCCAAAGTCCCACTGAGAAATACAGTTCCATCACGCAAACGAATATCTGGTGATTGAAGGAAAATATTGCCAGCATTACCAGTATTTTCTGTTGCGGTAATTAGGGAAATATTGGGGTTAAAAGGGTCAATTATTCCCGTAGCTAAATATGCTCCCAAACTAGCTTGAAATTGTTCAAAGCCAATACCCTGAATCTGGGCTAATTTTTCTGCGTACAGATAAATATTACCGCTATTTCCTGCACCTTGGGTCATGGTGGAAATTTGACCACCTTGGAGATAAATACTATCTGCACGGATATCGATGTTTTGACCATTAGTATTTCCTAAAGTCAGGGAATAAATACGAGAATTATCCAAACTGAAAGTATTAGCCTGAATTTGGATCGAACCACCACCCACCCCACTTGTATTGAGCAACGAATTATTTGCGATCGCAATTTTACCAAATTCCCTAATTCCTTGATAATTTGGCTCAATTCCGGTAGCAGTACTAACTAAATTTACAATTTCTGAATTCTCCATACTTCCCAAAAACAATTTACCCGTTGGGGCTGTTAAATAACCATTATCAATCAGAATATCACCACCAATCAAAGCTATCGTTTGACCAGGATTTACCCCTAAACCCACTTGATTATTATCAATCGGGATAACAGGATTAATTCGTCCAACAAAAGCAGCATTTGTGGTTTGGGATTGGTTGATAATAGCACCGGGATTCGTACCCATTTGCAAACCAATGGGTACATTAATTGTTAATAAAGGAGGCGTTTGGAGATTTGTCGCACTAAAAGCAAATCCATTACTAAACAAAATACTATCAGCCGTACTCGCAAAAAAACTCCCCTGCAAATCCAACCTTGCTTCCCGACCAAAGATAATCCCATTAGGATTAATTAAAAATAAATTAGCATTTCCCAACACCCCTAAAACACCATCAATTTGCGCCGGATTACCACCCGTAATTCGACCGATAATATTACTAACCCCCTCTGGATTTGTAAAATAGGCTTCCCGTTGAGGAGCAATCTTAAATTCTTGGAAACTATGAAATAAATTATTACCCCGAACCGCACCACCATCAATTATATCCCTGATTCCAGAGGTGTTAATATTAGTTGATTCTACACCCAGGGTACTATCAGGAATAATTTCTGCTTGACTTCGTTTTGTAGTCAAAAAAAAATTTCCCAATATTGAAAAGATAAATATACAAACAAGCACAGATAAGCGCTGAGATAGTAAAAGCAATAAAAAATAAGATAGAAGTTGATTCATGATTGACCCAAAACAATTACACCTAGTAACATATACAGCAATCCGATTTAAGTCGTGAAAAATAGCGTGCCGTTGACTGATGATTGGTGACTGTCAACCGTCAACTGTCAACCCTTAACAACCCTACATCTAAGATTTCACAAATCCCCCTGGGACTGTTGTATGTATTCTGTCTCCTGAATCCTGCATTCTGATCCAAAATCCCCCGACTTACCACCTCGCTTACTCACCAAACGAATGGATTCAATCACAATCGACTTTTCCAACGCCTTAGCCATATCGTACAACGTCAACGCAGCCACCGAAACCGCCGTTAATGCTTCCATTTCCACCCCCGTCTCAGCCTTCGTTTTTACCTTCGCTTGAATTTCATACCCCGGTAGTTCCGGTTGGGGAAAAATCTGTAACTCAATTTTTTGCAGAGGCAACGGATGACACAAGGGAATTAAATTTGCAGTTTGCTTTGCAGCCATAATTCCAGCAATCCGCGCTGTTGCCAACACATCCCCCTTCGGTGCATTTCCTGCTTGAATCGCAGCAAGGGTTTCTGGTTGCATCCTCACCCTAGCCATTGCCACAGCCGTGCGCACAGTTGCTTCTTTGCTAGACACATCAACCATCTGCGCTGAACCAGTGGTGTCGAGATGGGTCAGATTTACAGGCTTTGTCTGGTTTGGCAAAAAATTATCTTGCATAATCTCCTAATTGTCTGCTATTATATTTTTCTTGTAAGGGCGTGTAGCTCAGTGGACTAGAGCACGTGGCTACGGACCACGGTGTCAGGGGTTCGAATCCCTTCTCGCCCGTTGAATGTTGAGGATAAATCTGATTTTTAAGGCTAGGGTTTCTGTATTTTATATAGGCTAGCTGAAAAATAGTCGGACTTTCATTTTGTAAGGTGTCAAGACTATTTGGGCTGAAAAAAATTATAAATGCATGGATATACAAAAATTTAAAACCTTGCATTTTTAATTTTTTGGGCTTTTGAAAAGTGAAAGGGGAAAGCTGAAAACTATTCCCTGTACAGACGCAATATGTCGCATCTCTCCCACTTCCTACCCCCACTAAAAGACTTTTACAGCTTGCGCTGCGCTTCGCGAACAGCAGACCCTATATATCAAATCTGGGTTGCATGGGAAATTGGGTTTCTTTAGGAAATTCGATTTCTGGGGTGTCCATCGTTCCTGAACTCCCCCGTTATATCGATTCTCTTGTACTTTGAAATAAATGCAACTAGTACAGGTTGGCTGAAATAAACCGAGTATTAACTTTTTATCTAGTGACCATGCTCCGCGTGGTCGCTTAGTGAGTTGAAGGCTCTGCCTTCATTCACGAAGCAGGAGCCTCGCAGATTCTGCTCCCACGCGGAGCATGGGAGCGAGGGGAAAGGTAGGTGTATTTACGCCGCGCGGTACTAGAATAATCAACGCTTACAGCCCCTAATATATAGCAAATATTAGCGTAAACGATATTAGCGATTTTGCTAAATCCGAAAAACTTGCTTAATACATTCCGCATTTTCCCGTCATTTGTGTATCTATGCTTGAAAATGAGATTGTCATCCATGATGGTCTCCCATGTATACACCCGTATCTACTGATGAATTATTTGATATATTGGCAGGTCTACCATCCCATCTCCCTCGGATTTGTGGTTATGAGTCGGAAATTCAGACTTTAACTAATCACAATCAGGAAGTATATCAGAATTGCACCAATCTCAAAATCGACAATATCCAAGCTGGATTTGCTTGCGCTCTACATATGCATCAACCGACCATCCCCGCAGGTTTTAATGGTGCATTGATTAGCAATCTCCAACATATGTTTGACCACCCCCACGATGGTGATAATCACAATGCGGGGGTTTTTGCGTGGTGTTATGGCAGAATGGGGGAATTTATCCCTGAGTTGATTCAGCAGGGGTGTAATCCACGGATTATGCTGGATTATTCGGGTAATTTGTTGTGGGGGTTGCGACAAATGCAACGGGATGACATTTTGAATAACTTGAAACGAATTACCTGCGAAGTTCAGTATCAACCCTATGTGGAGTGGTTGGGAACGATGTGGAGTCATGGGGTGGTTCCTTCCACTCCGATTCCCGATATTAAGTTGCATATCCAAGCTTGGCAACATGAGTTTACCTCCATTTTTGGTGTTGCAGCCTTAAAGCGGGTGAAGGGTTTTTCTCCTCCGGAAATGCATTTACCGAATCATCCGGATACTTTATTTGCTTATATTCAAGCTTTAAAGGAATGTGGATATAGATGGTTGATGGTGCAAGAACATTCTGTGGAAAACTTGGATGGAAGTCATTTGCGACAGGAACAAAAATACATTCCGAATCAGTTAATCGCGCGGAATTCCCAAGGCGAAATTATTGGAATTACAGCTTTAATTAAAACCCAGGGTTCGGATACTAAATTAGTGGCACAGATGCAGCCCTATTTTGAAGCTAAAGGTAAGGGGAAACAGCAGGTTGGTCATTATCAAATTCCGGCTTTAGTCACCCAAATTGCTGATGGGGAAAACGGTGGGGTGATGATGAATGAATATCCCCGCGATTTATTTCGGGTGTATCAGGAAATTCGTGATGGGGGTGGTAATTATCAAGGGGTTGTGGCAATGAATGGGACGGAATATTTAGAATTAATTGCAAGTACGGGAATTACGGAATCCGATTACCCGCAAATTCAAGCAGTAAATCAACATAAAATTTGGCAAAAAGTTAATCTGGATAATTTGAATTCTGTCGCGGTAGAACAGGCAATTCAAGAATTAAAAAATACTGACCATCAATTTCATTTGGATGGGGCTTCCTGGACTAATAATTTAAGTTGGGTCAAGGGCTATGAAAATGTTTTGGAGCCGATGCAGAAACTCAGTGCCCGATTTCATGCTAAGTATGACCAATTAGTTGCCCAAGATGCAAGTGTCACCCAACGGGAAGATTATCAAGCGGCGTTATTATATAATTTATTGCTACAAACAAGTTGTTTTCGTTACTGGGGACAGGGTACTTGGACGGATTATGCCAGGGAATTGTATCAACGAGGTGAGGAGGTGTTGAGCCTGTAGGTGCAGATATGCTTCAGCCTGGTGAGAAAGCGGTAGGATGATACTTGTAGCTAATCTGTACATTTATGGACGTGCGATCGCTGTTTCGGGCGACTACGGTTGAGGGTGCTGCTCCTCCCCATAATACCATTCACCTGAAGGTATTTTATCCAGCCCAAGTTTCAGGTAGCGAGGAGGAGCAGAATTTCGGTATTGTTCCTGCCAATCCCCTGGGGTCTCCCTTTCCGGTGGTAATTTTTTTTAATGGTATCAATTGTGGTGCAGAGATTTATCAGTGGTTGGCTGTGAGATTGGCGGAAGGTGGATTGGTGGTAGTGACGTTTTCCTGGGTGGCAGAAAATATACCGGGGATGGTAGCTATGACTCCCGGTGTTGATCTGAAAATGTTGACTCCAGCGATGTATGGTCAAGGAGCAACTGCTTCGGCTTTACCGTCCCTATTGCAGGTGTTAGAGGATTTACAATCCCAAGGGGTTTTGGCTGGTTTACTTGATTTAAATAAGATTATTCTGGGAGGACATTCTGCTGGGGGTCGAGTTGCCATTGAAAGTGCCAATCCCCAATTTTTCCCCCAGGTTGCAGCAGCTTTTGCCTACGGAGCTCATACGGCTGCAATCGTCCAGTTAGGCTATCCACCAAATACTATTTTACCTCTGGCAGATAATTTGCCGCTACTGTTGATGGGAGGAACCTGTGATGGAGTGATTGCTAACAGTAGTCATCGTTATGGAGTCACCTGGGACACTGCTACGACACCTGTTAGACGTACCTACCAAGAAGCATTGAAAGGTGGTAGAGATGATAGTTATTTACTGCTTTTAGAAGGAGCCAATCACTTTTCCATCGCCGACCCCTTTGATGTTACCACAGGTAGATCATTTCTCGACTTTCCCGCGACCCAACCGGAAGCAGAACTACGAAATTTAATCGCGGAAACCGTTGGTTTATTTATTGATGCTCATGTTTGTTCCCAAGAAACAGCTTTAGCAGCTTTAAATCAGCAATTAGTATCCCGTCATCCTCTGATTGCATCATTTGAGCGGAAATAAATACTTAAAATTCTCAGGAGGTAATACAAAAATGCGATCGCTAAATCTGATTCGCATATTGGCATTATTTGTCGGTTCATCCGGTTTTACCATTGCTTATCATTTACCGTCTGAGGCTATGGGGTTGCAACCAATTTTATCTTCTTTGCCTCAGTCTAGTTATGCAACAGTTAAAAGACCAACGGTTAACAGACCAAAAGTCAGAATTCCCAGGGTGACGATTCCAGAAATCAAATTTCCGGAAATCACCTTCCCTGGTATTCGCGTCCACCAGGACAAAAAGACCACTATAATTACCATTGCTGCCGATATCCTCTTCGACTTTGATCAAGCCATCCTGCGACCGGATGCGGAAACTGCTCTGGGACAAATTAGTGCTGCGATCGCTAAATACTATCCCCAAAATTCGCTGCAAATTCAAGGACATACGGATGCAATCGGTAGTGATTCCTATAATCAAGACTTGTCAGTACGTCGCGCGATCGCTGTCAAGCAGTGGTTACAAACACAGGGAAATATCGCTGCATCTCGCATGACTACCGTCGGTTATGGTGAATCTAGACCGGTAGCTGCAAATACAAGGACAGATGGCTCAGATAACCCTGAAGGACGACAAAAAAACCGACGAGTAGAAATCATCATTCGTCGCTGACCTTCTGTTTTAATCGGTTTTTCTCCAGGGCGATCGCCTTGATTCTCACTAGTCATACTAAGTAGGTGGGTGGTACAAATTGTCGTTGAGGAGTAGAGACGACCTGTCGGGTCGTTTCTACGCCGAATGATTGGTTACGTTGCGGTTTTATGTTTAATTGCACCTACCTACTTAGTAGACTAATAAATTGCGATCGCATGATTGAGAACTGGATATCATGTCCATTAGCAGGATTTTCCCAAAGTGGCATGAAACTGTAGAATAGCTAATGTGGTTGAATTCAAGTATGATTATGTATCTCTCGTCAGCGCGGCAATATTTTTACCAAGAAGTTCAGCAGCCTGATGAGCAAATTGATTTAGCCAAGGCAGCTTTATACATAGCCCAAGAGGAATATCCCCACCTCGATCCGCAAGAATATATCAACGCCCTTGACACAATGGCGGATGAGTTGCAGGAAAGATTACCTTCTCAAAGTTATCCCCTCCTAATCATCAAAACGATTAATCAGTATTTATACGATGATTTAGGGTTCACAGGTAACACAAAGAACTACTACGACCCTGAAAATAGCTTTTTGAATCAGGTTATCGACAGGCGCACAGGAATCCCCATCACTTTAGCATTAGTATACATAGAAATAGCTCGACGGATCAACTTTCCCATGTCGGGAGTGGGAATGCCAGGACATTTTCTCATTCGTCCCAACTTTCCAGAGATGGAAATTTTCATCGATGCATTTAATCGCGGTGAAATCCTCTTTCCCCAAGATTGCCAAGATAAACTCAACCAAATTTTTAATCATCAAGTCCAACTGCAACCAGAATTTTTAGCAACAGTAAATAATCGCAATTTCTTGGCACGTATCCTCATGAATCTCAAGTCAATTTATATACACCAAGAAACCCCCAATCATCTGGAAAAAGCCCTTGCAGTTGTCGAAAGGCTATTATTACTATTCCCCCAAGCTATCCTGGAAATTCGCGATCGCGGACTACTATACTATCGACTAGGACAATTCCACCTCGCAGCCAAAGACCTAGAAACCTACCTCAATCAGGTTCCCAATGCCCAAGATACCATCACAATTCACCACATCCTCGACCAAATTCGTCAAAAATGAGAATACTTAGATGTTACCAAAATACTGTAAAAACCTTCTGATCTGAAAATAACTTTCCCTACTAGTTTAATCCCTAAGCATCCTAGCGCCTTCGCATTTTCAACCCCATGGCCAAAAAAATCAAATTTCCCTATCTTCTCGGTTCTAAATGGACAGCACAGCAAAAAATCGATGGTTGGCGACATTTTCGCGTCATTAATCGCAAAAACCAAGGGAAATGGGTCTACGCGGAAATGGTTGCTGCTTGTGACCCTAATGTTCGTTTCTGGATTAATGCCAAGCTATTACAAGACCGTTCCCAGTGGGAATCCGGTTGGCAGTCTTTACAAGAAATGGCAAATTCAAAAACCCCGGAAAACGAAACATCTCCGAAATTGGATTTGTAATAAATATTTGTAATCAGGGTGTGAATGTGGGTTTGACCCTAATTTTCACGAACATACTTCGCCACAGCCAACAATGAATAAACAAAATTCTTTGCTTATTAGCACCTTTGCGTGATTCGGAATTTATTTGTTTATTGTAACTAATTAATATAAAAGAATAACAACAAATTAAAATTGTCTTTTTTTTTAAGCTTTTATAAGTTTTAGAAAGCTTTATAATTACTAGAATCAGAAATTAATTTTTTTTATTCTCATTATCTCGACTTTTCAAAAAAATAACCCCTTTATTTTCTGGCAAATCTGCACAATAATGGCATTCATCAGAACTCACTGATAGCCAGCTAGCGGCACAATCAATGATTTTGGCATGATTTTGGATTGAACCTACAAATAATAGGGGGTAGGGAAAAGTGAAACTAGCAGTTTACGGCAAAGGTGGCATTGGTAAATCCACAACTAGCTGCAATATTTCTGTAGCACTAGCAAAACGGGGTAAAAAAGTCCTGCAAATTGGCTGTGACCCCAAACACGACAGCACATTTACCCTAACAGGTTTTTTAATTCCTACGATTATCGATACCTTACAAGAAAAAAAATATCATTACGAAGATATTTGGCCAGAAGATGTGATTTACAAAGGTTATGGCGGTGTTGATTGTGTGGAAGCTGGTGGTCCCCCTGCGGGTGCAGGATGTGGTGGTTATGTTGTCGGGGAAACAGTAAAACTACTGAAGGAACTCAATGCCTTTGATGAGTATGATGTCATCTTGTTTGACGTTTTAGGTGACGTGGTGTGTGGTGGTTTTGCTGCACCGTTGAATTACGCTGATTATTGTGTGATAGTCACCGATAATGGCTTTGATGCCTTGTTTGCTGCTAATCGCATTGCTGCTTCCGTCCGGGAAAAAGCCCGTACCCACCAATTGCGGTTAGCTGGATTAATCGGTAATCGCACATCCAAGCGTGACTTGATAAATAAATACATAGATGCGGTTCCCATGCCAGTATTAGAGGTATTACCTTTAATCGAAGATATCCGGGTTTCCCGAGTTAAAGGCAAAACCTTGTTTGAAATGGCGGAAACTGACCCTTCTTTAAATTACGTGTGTGATTACTACCTCAACATTGCTGACCAGCTGCTAGCGCGACCGGAAGGAGTGGTTCCCAAGGATGCGCAGGATCGAGAATTATTTGCATTGTTATCGGATTTTTACTTAAATCCGAATAAACCACAGGTTCCTTCTCCGGAAGAGGAATTAGACTTGATGATTGTATAAAACATTCATCTACTTCCTAAGGATGGGGAATATGGCATTTTTTTACAGCTTTACAGAATCGTTAAAACAGAAATGGTTGCAATTTTTCCAAGCGAACCATGACTGGATTAAGCTCCACATGCAGGTTGAATCGGTCTATACACCCGATGGGGGTAAGCGACCACCGTCATACCTCATCCTGGGGGTTGTCAACGCTCTAGAGCCAAAATTGGCGCAGTTGATGTTGCCTTTTTCTAAGTTAAATGCGGATGCGGATACTTTAATTGAGGTTTTGGGTTTAAACTTTGATCCAGATGTGGCTTTGGGTAATAGTACAGGCTACGGGGAAACAGCAGCTAACTACGGTGATGATTCGGATTCACCGATGGATACAAGTGGATTTGCAGAAGTTGCTATGACCCAGGGTTTTAGTATGGAAGCATCCTCAGAGGAATTAGGGGAGATGGAGGATGAAATTTCCCCCGTTTCGTCAACCGAGGAAGCACCTAAATCTGATAAGCATCAAGCTGCGGCAATGAATAGTGATGATGAGTTCGGTGATGTTTCCTTTGATGGGGACAGTTCCTTTGCGACCCAGACACAGGAAGAAAATTCTTTGGCTGATTTTAATACTGCTGGGGAAGAAACCGGATTTGGTGATGTGTTGATGGATGTGTGGGGAGAAGAATCGAATTCTGCTGTCAAAAACGACGAAGATAACGACATGCTATTAGGGGAAGAATTTGCTACGGGTGCTTTTGATGACTCGGAAATAGCTCGGCTTTTCCCTAATGCTTAAAAACAAGAATTTTGGATTTGAGATTTGAAATTGGGAGTTTTTGAGATTGAGTATCAAATTCTTGATATTTAATCTCAAAATCTGAACTAAAAATCCAAAATTCGAGCAATTTACGGGGAGATTTTTGTATGACCGTCGCTCAACCACAGGCTTTAAATTTCGATTGTGAAACTGGTAATTACCATACCTTTTGTCCGATAAGTTGCGTCGCTTGGCTATACCAGAAAATTGAAGATAGTTTCTTTTTGGTGATTGGAACCAAAACCTGCGGTTATTTTTTGCAGAATGCGATGGGGGTGATGATTTTTGCCGAACCGCGTTATGCAATGGCAGAGTTAGAGGAGGGTGATATTTCTGCCCAACTCAATGACTATGAAGAGTTAAAACGATTATGCCAACAAATTAAACGCGATCGCAATCCCAGTGTGATTGTCTGGATTGGTACTTGTACCACAGAAATCATTAAAATGGATTTGGAGGGTTTAGCTCCGAAGTTAGAAGCGGAAATTGGTATCCCGATTGTGGTTGCCCGGGCCAACGGTTTAGATTATGCTTTTACCCAGGGGGAAGATACGGTACTGGCTGCAATGGCTGCACGGTGTCCTGACCAAGCACCTGTCAAAACAGCAGCGACGACCAAAACGGAAGCGAATCCGATGCAACGGTTATTCAATTTTGGTAAAAAGGAAACTAACTCCAGTGAAATTAATCCAGAACCTGAATATCATGACCATCCACCCCTAATTTTATTTGGTTCCCTCCCAGACCCGGTTGTCACCCAATTAACTTTAGAATTGAAACGACAGGGTATCAAAGTTTCCGGTTGGTTGCCAGAAAAACGATTTACAGAACTACCTGCGATCGCTGAAGGTGATTATGTTTGTGGTGTCAATCCTTTCCTAAGTAAGACGGCAACAACCCTCATGCGTCGTCGTAAATGTAAACTAATTGGCGCTCCCTTCCCCATTGGTCCCGATGGTACCCGTGCTTGGATTGAAAAGATTTGCTCGGTATTCGGGATTACACCCCAAGGTTTAGATGAACGGGAAGCTCAAATTTGGCAAAGTGTAGAAAATTACCTTCAGTTAATTCGTGGAAAGTCGGTTTTCTTCATGGGAGATAATTTGTTAGAAATTTCCCTAGCTAGGTTTTTAATTCGTTGCGGTATGACTGTACCGGAAATCGGTATACCCTACATGGATAAACGCTACCAAGCCGCAGAATTAGCATTGCTAGAAAAAACTTGTCAAGAAATGGGTGTGGAAATTCCCCGAATTGTGGAAAAACCTGATAATTACAACCAAGTTCAACGTATTTACCAACTTCAACCCGATTTAGTGATTACGGGTATGGCCCATGCTAATCCCCTAGAAGCGCGGGGTATCAATACCAAGTGGTCAGTGGAATTTACCTTTGCGAATATTCACGGATTTACTAACGCCCGTGATGTCTTGGAATTGGTTACTCGTCCCCTCCGTAGAAATAACCATTTACAGGAGTTGGGTTGGGATAAGTTAGTTGCAACTGAAGTTTAGACGATTATAAACGGTCTAATTTTGGCAGTATTGTGTCCGAAAATTTTCCACAATACTGCGCAACGGTAAATCCAGTTTTGCCAAAGCAGCTTGGGCGATCGCTTCGGGAACACCTCCATAAAAAGCCTCGGCAATACCCCCAGCAATACAGGCAATTGTATCACTATCACCACCGAGAGATACGGCGGTACGGATGGCATCCTCTAAGTTGGTTGATGCCAAAAAAGCAACAATTGCCTGGGGAACCGAACCCTGACAGCTGACATCGAACTGGTAGGTGGGTCGGATTTGATCGGGGGTAAAGTTGAGGTTGTAACCAAAGGTGTTTTCGATGTATTCGCGGATGGCTGTCTTGTTTTTTCCCTGACGAGCAAGGAATATGGCACTAGCAGTTGCTTGAGCTCCTTTAATTCCTTCCGGGTGGTTATGAGTGACGGCTGCACTGCGCTTGGCTTGCTGCAAAACCATTTCCAGGGTATGATAGGCAAAACCAATTGGACTGACACGCATAGCTGCACCATTGCCAAAACTATTGTAGGGTGTGGGAGTGTCCGAGTGTGCCCAGCTGTAAAATGATCTACCATAGCCAGCATAGGGATAACGACGACAATAGGTTTTGTAAACTTCAGTGTAGTTGCTATTAGCAAGGACTACTTCTGCCGTGGCAATGGTGAGGATTGTGTCATCAGTGGGACGGGAATGGGTATGAAACAGGGGAAATTCCTTGCTTTTCAGGTTATCTTTTTCGTATACAGAACCGATAATATCACCTGCGATCGCACCTAGCATTATTTGTCTCCTATTTTTCTTCAACCTACCAGTCGATGTTTTTATACTAATTCATGAAAATTAGCTTTTAAAATTGACGTGAGTACTACGACAAAGAAGCTAGCTTAAGATGAGTCATAAAGCCTGAAACTCCTTTCCAGCATTATTCGTGGGAAATAAAAGTTTTTAAAAACCTCCTATTAGATTGAGAATAAAATCAGTAAAACTGAAATCGAGCAAGTTATTAACTTTGTTCTCAACCAATGAATAAGATTTTTATGATCAAGGCGCTAAATCCGCATTTCTCACAAAACCCTAAAACTCATAGGGACTAGTCCGTGACGGGAGTAGTGTAGACGCGTAGTGTCTAGTCTACGACAACGCTGCGCGTACCCGTAGGGTGTATAGGGGAAATTAGTTCGTCACTCAAGGCTTACAACTTACTCGTGAAAAATCGAGGTAAAGCGCTACTACGTGCCTTTTTTACCCACCAAAATTCATCTGGTGGAGTACTAGGCTATTAAAAATTACGAATTACGAATTATATCGATTATCTTGTATTTTGCAATCAATGAAACTAGAATAATCAACGGTTACAGACCCTGATATGTAGCAAGCATTAGCGTAAACGATATTACGAATTACGAATTCCAAATTACGTACGCGAAGCGTTGCCGTAGGCTATTACGAATTACTATAACTCCTTCTGAGCGCAATACTTACTTAACTGATTAGCTATTTGATCAGATTTCTTGGCAGCTTGTTGATTCTTTTTTCCAGCTGCATCAATTTCATTACGAGCTTGTTTGATTTTTTTCCGTCCTTCCGTATCCGCTTTGGCATTTTTTGATGTACCAAGGGCTTTAGCGGCTTTGTCAATATTTTCACTCACCGTATTAAAAATATCTACAAACTGAGTTTGATACCCCTTCAAAGTGGGGTCAGATAAATTTAAATCTTGAGTAGATTTAGACACTTCCTCTAAATCCCTAGCCAACTGTAAACTAGTCGTCACCTGGGAACCCTTATTTTTTTCCAATAGGGATATCCCCTGATTCACCTTTGCAATCAGCTTTTCACATTGGGCTAATTTTGTTTCCGCACAACCTGTGATCGCGATACTTACCACCCAAGCAGCCAAACCTATAACTATGTATCGATGGCGAACGAACATTTATACCCCCTCTTTGCACCACCCCAAATTATAGTACTTATTTTGGGACTCGCTTGATGTTGAGGGAGTGGGAATGAGCTATCTCCTT
Organism: Calothrix sp. NIES-3974; assembly: GCF_002368395.1. Taxonomy (GTDB): domain Bacteria; phylum Cyanobacteriota; class Cyanobacteriia; order Cyanobacteriales; family Nostocaceae; genus NIES-3974. The sequence goes on along the minus strand of NZ_AP018254.1, from coordinate 5,913,110 downwards.
TTTTGGTTGTGTCCACATGATATGGGGAACTGATTGAATATCTTTTCAGCTTGGGATGGGTGTTTGACGTCAAAAGTGCTTTCCAAATTAGGTATATAAGGGCTGAGAAACCCTGCATGGGTAAGTTATAATTCCAAAATCTAAAATCCAAAATCCAAAATGCTCTGACCCATTCGCAGTTTTGTGATTAATGGCTTAATATGGACAATTTAATCAAAACGATGTCTCAATTATGTCCAAACCCATTAATATACTGATTATGGTACATGGGATGAGTCCCAGCAATAAACCGCGATCGCCCTTTGATTTGTACGAACCGTTTTGGCAAGCTTTGGTGAAAAATGCTCCCCAACTTCAGGAGATTTTCCCCATCGGATATATTGGGGTGGAGTGGGGACACGAGTTACCAGAGACACCACCTCCCGATTTATCGGCATTACGTACTGACCAAAAATTAATGCGATCGCAAAATTTTCTTCACAGTCGGGTTTGTTGGGAAGCAATTCAAAGGGATAATGACTCGACAAATGTGAAAATGGCAGAATTAACTGCGAATAAAATGGATTTTCCCAGCTTTACGCCGATAATTCGCCAACTAATCATTGGATTGCGCGAATCTGTGATGATTATGGGTTTTGGAGATGTGATTTTTTACTGTTCTCAGGAGGGGGAAACCCTCATCAGACAAGTTGTTTATGGACAGGTGCTGGAAAAACTCGATTTATATCGAGATGCAAAAGATGTGCGTCTACACTTGGTGGGACACAGTTTAGGTGTCACCCTCTGCCATGATTTTCTCTACGGATTATTTGCTCCTGACCACGAACCGGATTTTTATCAGCAAGGCTCGACTGAAGATGTGAATCGCTTCCGTTGGTGGCGTAACAAGGCTCAAAGGGGAGAGTTAGTCGTCGGTTCCCTAACTAGCACTGCTTCCCAAATTCCCCTGTTTGCCATGCGCAAACCCAAAATTGTGGAAATGCTAGCAGCGGAGCAATTACTCAATGCTAGAGATATTGGTATCCTCAGCCAGCAAACAGTCAAGTGGAAAATTTTCTATGACATCGATGATATTTTAGGGTTCGGAACCCGTCGTCTGTATCAACCATCCCCCGCAATTATGGAGTTTCAAGTCGATACCAGTGACCATCCCGGTGATGCTCACAATAATTACTGGCAAAATCCAACGGTGATCGCTGAAACCGCGAAATTGTTGCTGGTAAATGGAAGTTAATCAATCCAAAATATTCAAAATATTTGTGTTAGTATTCGACCACACAAGTTTTAAGGGGTTTGTAGTTGTGGCTCTAGCTCCGACAAAGTGTTAGTCCTGGATTTCTCACAAGTAAGTTATGAGTATTGGGTGACAAATTGATTTCCCTTCTACTCCCTATTCCCTTTAAGTTTTAGGGTTTTGTGAGAAATGGGGGTAGTATGAAGCAACTACGTGCCTTTCCTTACCCATCAAAATTATCAATGTGGCCGAATACTATCAGGGATGAAGAATTAAACCTCTATCCCTTCTACTTTCCTCACGATTGATGGGGCCAAAATGATTTGAGTAATACCCCCAAAACAGCTAACTTCGTTACTTCTAAACCCCAGTACAGACCATGCCAAAAATTCATACCCGCAGGAGTACAGGATACATCGCCAAAGGGATTTAAGTTAATTGCGATCGCCGACATCTGGGGTGTTAAAAAATATGTCTCTAGTAAGGACACAGCCAATAGCAAAATTGCGATCGCTGTTTTGAATCCGGATATTTGCAATTGCTTTGCTAAAGCAAAACTTCCACTCACAATCAGTGCTGCGGCAATCAATTCTAAACGATTAAAAATCCAAAACACGGAATAACCTGCGGAGGCAAAACCATCCGTCGTCATCATTCCGGAAACATACAAACTAGGCATAACTACCCAGTCAAGTAACAGAATCGCACTCAGCCAAAAGCCTAAAATCAACAATATGGCTGTTTGCCAATTTGTTTGTTTAAATTCAAGGGTCGATATTACACGCATGGGAATAATGCCAAACAATTTTGATTGGGAAATAATTGGCGACAACATCCCTTCCCTACAGGCACTGGGATAATTTGCGTGTTGGGAAACTTTGAGTTGGACAAAGCTTCAGATATCAATCAAACAAAATACTATGCAGCAGAGATGTTGTTCGTCATATCCTTAGTGTCATACCTCGTCGGTATGGTTGACAACTAATATCAATCTTCTTTTACAATTGTTCGTCTTTTGTGACGAAAATGTCTTGTTTCTTTAGCTTTACCAGAAACACCGAACCAACTCACCACGAACTTATGAAGCAAATTTTAGGAAGCGATCGCCAATCGATTAAATTGATCTGACTCGACTTATGTTAGGGCTTGCGGAAAATAGTCAAGACGCGATATATCGCGTCTCTTGGCATCTGTTGTTTTTTGGGTCTTGTGAAAAGTGTAATCCGCAGGCATACAACTACATTCCCTATTGCCTATTCCCTACCCTCACAAAAAACTTTCCGCCAAGCTTTTAAATTAAACTATATAGCCCCGGCGGCATTATACTCTAGTCTATCTGGGATTTGTCAAGATGTCAATAATCAGTCGTGAAATTTTGAAGTATCCTACCTTTGCAATTATGCTTGGCTAACCATCTTTAGATTTACTTTATAAACAGCCTCTAACAGTAGCAACACGAATTTAAACGTCAGCCAAGGTGGTGATGCAAGTGCATCCATCGGAGAGCAAAAAAAACAAATGTCTGTAACCACTGGTGCAAGTACTGTTTCACCATCCACACAAGTCAAAGTCGATGGAGACCAATACAACAGCATTCAATTTGGTTCCCAAGTACCCGGTACTGGTGGTGAAGCATTCTCATTTCAATACCGTTCAGCCTGTGGAACAAGCGTTGCTTACCGTCAAGGTTTTGCCCTGAAACCCAGAAGAATTGCGGGTGGAGGCTTTGGTTATGCTTTAGACATTTCTAATACCCAGATAGACACAATTGAAAATCGTGGTAGTGTCCAAGAAAAGATGAATACAGCCTTTCAAACCGCAATCAACGTCATCAACAATCAACAAGCCTTTGAACAACGTCTCAGTAGTGGTGTAGTCACTCGTCAAGAAGCAGAAATTTATGCGATCGCCAACTGTACTCCAACTGAACGCACCCAAGGTTCGATGGAAATTACTAACATACCACCAAGGGAAAAACCTCGTAACTGTACAGCACGAGGTTGTAATTAGATTCCTCCGATTCACCAACCAAATTTACAAGGAAGCATCTACCAATTTCCTCTAGATTGACGAAGACAAGAAATTTCCCAATATGGGATTGAATCACCTTGAAACATGACTTAATTGTTCAAGGAGGTTTGGATGAAAATTATTTTTAACTTGATAATTGCTAGTTTTTTAGCTGCTTTACCTTGTAATCAGATTCAAGCTCAAACTCCAGTCCTTGATTCCAGAGATATAGAACAACTGCAATTAACAGAACCCGTGGTCACAGTTATCAAACGGGAAGTAGTACCTGGAATCGTGACATTCAATCGCAATCATGGCTGTACTTTACAAAACCCCATATCAACTAACTTTCTGGACAACGGTATGATTTTAAGAACACCAGTTCAGTTAGTCGTTACTGGAAATACTCTTCCCCAATGGCGTAATGAACATAGAAAGTCTTGGAGGTCTGAATTGACCGATTACGAAGGAGGGGAGTACAAAATTATGCTGCTGCAAATCGGACAACATCCTCCCACTCTGATTGAACTTGAGGAGAGTCAACAACAATTGATAGAAGCTCAAACACTTTGTACTGTAGCGACCTCGAGAATTTTTGGCAGCAATCTCAAATTACTACGAGAACATCCCCCGCAAAAATGCGATCGCTTTTGTTTGTCTTTAGTTAAGGATTGGGAACGATTTTTTGCTGATTAATTTTTGGCTTGATATTCAGCATTTACCGGAGCATGAAGATGGCCATCAGTTTGCTAGATAATTTGCATCGAATAGTATTTTCAGCAGGGTTAATCTTTGCCACTTTCATCTCAACCTATCCCATTCTCCAATTGCAAAAATCGGATGCAGCACAAATATATACTTACAATTACAATTACTTCAATTCTCATCAGAACATCTACCACGACCCAACCCTAGAAATAACAGCAAATAATTGCCTAAATGGATTACTCAACCGCAAACCACAAACCGGAGATAAACAAACTCTCGCAGCTTGCTTAAAGACCTTTGGTTATAATCCAGAAACAAAAATTACATCTCCTATCATCATCATCTTTGAGACTGGTGAAACCTCACAAAAAGTGACAACTACACTTATTTATCAACGCAAAAATGGCCAGATTTATCGAGAACAATTTCAAGCTGTGGGAGCAAAATATTACGAATGGCATCCACCCCCAGGAATATACACACTAGACTATATTCATCGTGACAATAGTGCTAGTTTTAGACCTGCCTATGGAAATTTTTATTCCCCTCCAAACCAGAAAGATAAAAACGGTAATCCCATCAATTTTGGATTTCACGGACGAGTTGGTAACTTAATGGCCGGAAATGGCTCTAATGGCTGTTATCGTCATCAAGTTGCCGACATGAAAAAAATAATCACGATAATTAATAATGCCGGGAAAGAGCAAAATTTACCAACTAATTGGTTTGAAAAAACCTTACCCATAGTAGTAATAAATAATTCCATGCCAGTCAGTTACAAGTCGAAATACATAATTATTGGTCAAATACCTAACCTTTTATAGAGCTTCAAAGCCTTGTAAGAGGTTGTTAGTCAAGTATTAATTATCACTTTTTTGACTAGTGTCCTAACTCTGGACGTGGGGTGATAAAGCAGATTTTTCCTTCGAGAGTACAGACGCAACATGTCGTGTCTGTACAGGGAGCATCAAGTATTTATACTCACCAATAGCCACCTTTTTGTTGAAATCCATTTCAAATTGCATCACCGGAATCATAAGACATTGTTAAGTTATCCCCAGGGTCATGTTGGGGGTAGCTGGTGCAAAGCTTTATCAGGAGTGATTTTATCTACAGATGATTTGTCATATTTTTTGAGTGCTTGATGGGTTTGTTATCGTAAATTTGATTGATTTATCTGGTTTTTAGCTGCAAAGTTAGCGCAAAAAGTATTTATTACTAAGGTAATAAATATTCGCAATACTGTAAAAAAAAGCATGATATGGGGATTAAAAAAATAAAACTCTTGGCTATTGCGGCGGATTGCATTACTTTCTAAAATTGCTAGTATTGTGAACATCAAACTACTAGTTTTTGTTTTTTAAGGTAAGGACGATATGGCAGATACACAAACTTTGGTGCAAAATTTTGGACAAGTTTACGATAATCCCGTATTACTTGATCGGAGTGTCACCACACCTGTATGTGAAGGTTTTAATGTTGTTTTAGCAAGTTTCCAAGCTTTATCATTGCAATATCAAAAACATCATTTTGTAGTTGAAGGTGCTGAATTTTACGCGTTACATGAGTTTTTTAATGATAGCTATAAGCAAATACAGGAACATATCCACGAAATTGGTGAACGTTTAAATGGTTTGGGTGGTGTACCTGCTGCAACCTTTAGTAAATTGGCCGAATTGTGCTGCTTTGAGCAGGAAGGTGATGGTGTTTATTCTTGCCGTCAAATGGTAGAAAATGATTTGCAAGCAGAGCAAGCTATCATTGCCTTAATTCGTCGTCAAGCTGCTCAAGCTGAAAGTTTAGGAGATAGAGGTACTAGATTTATCTATGAAAAAATGCTGTTATCGGCGGAGGAAAGAGCGTATCATTTAGCCCATTTCCTCGCAAAAGATAGCTTGACCTTGGGCTTTGTACAAGCTGCTCAAAATTAAGTTGGTTGAATCAGCAAGATTCTTGATTTTAATTGATGGAACTTGATGAATTTATACAGGTGCGATTGGCAGGCGATCGCCCTGTTTTTTACTCACAAAGAAAAATCAGACTTCCAGATGTGAACAGCCCTTTGTGCCAAGTATTTTTGTCGAGTTGCCAGTGTATTGAGATTCCATTCCTCCGCCAAAATATTTTGGGTTAATTTATACACACTCTGCTGGTAAACCTCTTGTTTGACTGGATATAAAGCATTCCCGATTTGCCGGTTTAAGGAAGGCTCTAGGGGAGTTAAATTACCAATACGGTAAACAATATCTTCTATTTGAGCATCCCTGGGAAAATTTTGCTGCCACTGGGTACTTGGTGATTCAGGTAAAATATGTTCAATAGAGAAGCTATCGATGTTAACATCTATACCTGATGCATCCATCTCTAGCTTGTACAAAATATAACGCACTAGTTTTTTCTTCTGTCCTCTAGTAGGAATTGCGAGTAAAGAAAAATCTTGGAGAAATTTCTCATTGGTCACATATACTGGACGAAGATAGACAAATGCTTGTTGAGGATTGTTCACTTCGCCGTTTGTAATTGCGATCGCCACCCGATTATACAAAGTTTCTAAATCATTCGGATTGAGCTTACTCACAACGACATACCTAAAAGAAATTACACACAAAAGTTTGAGTAAACGAGTAAAGTCTTCCGGGGTAAATCGTCCATAGGCAGCAAAGAGAATTGGGTATGCTTGCTTAACTTGAAATAGCTCAAGTTCACGGATATAGGGTCGGTTTTCTGGGGAATCACGCCAAAATTCATCGTGGGAATTACCGAGGGCAACAAAAATACTACTGTAGTCCTCCAGATGATCAAGTAATTCAAAAGCCTGGGAAGTATCTTTGACTGTTTCACGCACAGTCTTAAATAATCTTTCTTTTCTCACTCTAGTGTATTTCAAGCTGAGATAATATCGGAGGAATTCCGGAAACCTTTCCATCTCAACTGTATTAATAATTCTTCTCCATTGCCGAATCGCTTCTTGTAAATCATCCGGTCCTTGAAATAAGGAAAACAAATAGTTTTTCAATAAATCCGTTGAACTCAGTTCTATCCCTCTAGTATTTAATGTCTCAAAAACCGTATAGGCATTGAGTTCATCTTCAACATTGATTTGAATAAAAAGGAGTCTTTGGGCAATAGTATCAGTTAAAAAACCAGCTAATTTTTCCCCACTAACAACTACATCTGTAAGTTCTCCCAGATGATTGATAAAAAACTCCAAAGCCTGCCAAAGCAGCTGATTAGATTTGGACAGAGAGCGAATATTTATTGGTCTTCTCAGATTAATCAAATTACTTTGATAGAAATCATTATTATTTTCGTTAAGGCGAATTTTACTAGAATAACGCAGAGACCGAGGATTTTTATCACCCAAAAAAGTACGTTTTAAAATTTCTTGTCGTTCCCGATTAGCTTCCTTTTCCTCATCTTGATCGACTAATTTTTGAATCTGCTCAATTACAGCGATCGCAATCACACTCAGAGTTGCTAACTTTTGTTGACCATCAATAATTGTAAATTCCTGCTCGGAACCACTAGAGCTTTGCAGAACAATTGCTCCCATGTAATGACTAGCACCAGGGTTGTGATGAAGTGTGAAAATATCTTGCCATAGGTCTTCCCAATTCTCCTCGTTCCAGGAATAATCACGCTGAAAAGTCGGTACTCGGTAAATTTTGCCGTTACCAATTAATTCCCCAAAACTGGTAGTACGCGTGTCCAGTAGATTGATGCGAGCCATAAAGATAAAATGGATATAAAAATTTTTGCTTCCCTTCACCTTTTCCTTGTTGACAGGAAAGGCTTTGATGTAATAGTTTCCTGACTTAGTTGGGAGTATAATTATTTTGCGGTCAAGTTAAGAAAAATTGATAAGGATTTGAGTTGATCGGTACGAAACACCTTTAAAATAGTCAGGTTTGTATTCTCGTACTCCAATAGACTAACTATATGCCCCGCCGCAACGATCTGAGCAAAATTCTTCTCCTTGGTTCTGGACCGATTATAATTGGACAAGCCTGTGAGTTTGATTATTCTGGTACCCAAGCGTGTAAAGCGCTGCGTGAGGAAGGGTATGAGGTGGTGTTAATCAACTCGAATCCGGCAACGATTATGACGGATCCGGATATGGCTGACCGTACCTATATCGAACCATTAACCCCGGAGTTGGTGGAAAAGGTAATTGCCAAAGAACGTCCGGATGCTTTGTTACCGACAATGGGGGGACAGACGGCTTTAAATATTGCCGTTGCCTTGGCGAAAAATGGTGCTTTGGAACGGTATGGTGTGGAATTGATTGGTGCCAAACTTGCAGCGATTGAAAAAGCCGAAGACCGGAAGTTGTTTAATGATGCGATGGCGAAAATCGGCGTGAAGGTGTGTCCGAGTGGGACTGCTTCGTCATTGGAGGAAGCAAAGGCGATCGCAAAACAAATTGGTACCTATCCATTAATTATCCGTCCTGGGTTTACAATGGGGGGTACGGGTGGCGGTATTGCCTATAATGAGGAGGAGTTTGCCGAACTTGCCCAAGCTGGTTTAGATGCTTCTCCGGTTTCCCAAATCCTCATTGACCAGTCTTTGTTGGGTTGGAAGGAATATGAACTGGAAGTAATGCGGGATTTGGCGGATAATGTGGTCATTATCTGCTCGATTGAGAATTTTGACCCGATGGGTATCCATACGGGGGATTCGATTACGGTGGCTCCGGCACAGACGCTGACGGATAAGGAATACCAGCGTTTGCGGGATATGGCCATCAAAATTATTCGGGAAATTGGGGTGGAAACTGGTGGTTCTAATATCCAGTTTGCCGTTAACCCCACCAATGGGGATGTGGTGGTGATTGAGATGAATCCCCGGGTTTCCCGTAGTTCGGCTTTAGCATCGAAAGCGACGGGTTTCCCGATTGCCAAAATTGCCGCTAAGTTGGCTGTGGGTTACTGTTTAAATGAGATTCAAAATGATATTACGAAACAAACCCCTGCTTGTTTTGAACCGACCATAGATTACGTGGTGACGAAAATTCCCCGGTTTGCCTTTGAAAAATTCCCCGGTTCCGATCCGGTTCTGACTACCCAGATGAAATCGGTAGGGGAAGCAATGGCTATTGGTCGCACCTTTGCAGAATCCTTCCAAAAAGCCTTACGTTCCCTAGAAACAGGACGCGCTGGGTGGGGATGCGACATCAAGGAAAAGTTACCCAGTGGGGAACAAATCCGCGCTCAATTGCGTACACCGAATCCGGAACGGGTGTTTGCCTTGCGTCATGCGATGCTACTGGGAATCAGCAATGAGGAAATCTACGAGTTAACAGGGATTGACCCCTGGTTCCTAGATAAATTGCAGGAAATTCTAGATGTGGAAAAATTCCTCAAACGCACTCCCCTCAAACAAATCACTGCCGAACAAATGTTCGCTGTGAAACGTTATGGATTTAGCGATCGCCAAATTGCCTTTGCCACCAAAACCACTGAGGATGAGGTTCGTTCCTACCGACAAGGTTTGGGTGTAAATCCAGTTTACAAAACCGTTGACACCTGTGCTGCCGAATTTGCCGCCTATACCCCCTATTATTATTCCACCTACGAAAGTGAAACGGAAGTTTTACCCAGCGATAAACCCAAGGTGATGATTTTGGGAGGTGGTCCTAACCGCATCGGTCAGGGAATCGAATTTGATTACTGTTGTTGTCACGCTGCCTACGCCCTCAAGGATGCAGGTTACGAGACCATCATGGTCAATTCTAACCCAGAAACCGTCTCCACTGACTACGATACCAGCGATCGCTTATATTTTGAACCCCTCACCAAGGAAGATGTGATTCACATCATCGAAGCGGAAAAACCCGTCGGTATCATTGTCCAATTCGGTGGTCAAACTCCCTTAAAATTGGCTGTTCCCCTGCAAAAATATTTACAAGCTACCAATTCCAGTACCCAAATTTGGGGTACTTCCCCCGATTCCATTGATACAGCCGAAGATAGAGAACGATTTGAGAAAATTCTGCAACAATTACAAATAGACCAACCTGCCAACGGTACCGCTCGTAACTTTGAGGATGCTCTGGTGGTAGCCAAACGCATTGGTTATCCCGTAGTTGTCCGTCCTAGTTACGTCCTCGGTGGTCGAGCAATGGAAATTGTCTATTCCGATGCGGAACTGGAACGGTACATGAACTTTGCCGTCCAAGTCGAACCCGACCACCCCATCCTCATCGATAAATTCCTGGAAAACGCCATTGAAGTTGACGTGGATGCCATTTGTGATCACACGGGACAGGTGGTGATAGGTGGTATTATGGAACACATTGAGCAGGCGGGAATTCACTCAGGGGATTCGGCCTGTTCCTTGCCAGCCATATCCTTACCGCCAGCAATTCTGGATAAAATTCGCACCTGGACAACCCAATTAGCCCAAGCTTTGCAGGTAGTGGGGTTAATGAATATTCAGTTTGCCGTGGTGGGGACGCAAACCTACTCACCCCAGGTTTACATCCTTGAAGCCAATCCGAGGGCATCCCGCACAGTGCCCTTTGTATCAAAGGCAACTGGGGTGCAACTGGCGAAACTGGCTTCCCTGATTATGTCTGGTAAGACCCTAGGGGAGTTAGGATTTACCAAGGAAATCATCCCCAACCATATCGCCGTCAAGGAAGCCGTGCTACCCTTTAATAAATTTCCGGGTACAGACACCATCCTCGGACCAGAAATGCGTTCCACAGGGGAAGTAATGGGGATAGATAGTGATTTTGGTCGAGCCTTTGCCAAAGCGGAAATCGGAGCGGGAGAAAAATTACCCCTCGGTGGGACGGTGTTTGTCTCCATGAGCGATCGCGATAAGAATCTCGTTATCCCGATTGTTAAGGAATTAATCGATCTGGGATTTTCTGCGATCGCCACCAGTGGAACCCGTAAAGTCCTCCAGGAAAACGGTATAGATGTGGAATTAGTCTTAAAGCTCCACGAAGGTCGTCCCCACGTCCTTGATGCGATTAAAAACCGCAAAATTCAACTAATTATTAATACTCCCTCTGGAGAGGAAGCGCAAACCGACGCACGTTTAATTAGACGTACTGCCTTAATGTATAAAATCCCCATTATTACCACCATAGCCGGAGCCAAAGCCACAGCCGCAGCCATCCGCGCCCTGCAAAAAACGAATTTGGACGTGCGGGTGATTCAGGAATATTGTAGCAGTAAGCAGTAGGCAGTTGAAAAGAAGGCTTTTTCGTCGGTGATGGTGTAATTTTTCCCTGAACCCTAGCAGTGGTCTGTCCCATAGGTTCTAAGGAATTTTTAGTCGTGACTTTAGCCTCGAAAAAGCTTTATTTGAGAGCGCTACAGCGCTACTATGTGCCTTTCTTTACCTATCAAAATTAATGGGACAGACCACTACGCCCTACTCCCTACTGCCAATGTTTTATAAGATTCTCTTGACCGATAAATTAAGTTTTGCGAACAAACACTGACATTTTTTCAGAAAATATGGGGATTAGCCTATGGTATGGATAGGCAAAATGTTCTGTTCAAGACTGGGAAAATACCCTAATTTATAAGGTATACGTCCGATTTTCACCCAGAAAGATTTTTGTTGGACTATTTTCTAATAAATGTTACAATATTTAATGGAAGCAGAATTGAGTCAACGGATCAACCAGATCAAAATGTTCACTCGATTACCTTTTATCTAACTGAAGATACTTGTAAGTAGAGGCGAAAAGCTGTAACTTTAGGCAAATACAGAGATAAAAAAATATATATTTCTTGAGTGACAGCTACCACATCGCGAACGGGAATAGGGCAGACATTCAAAGGAATGTAGCCCTGTTTTTGGCTCGAATACATTTATTGACCAGAAATCCCACCCTAATTAATCAACCCTATAGTTACTTTAGATTCGCGCTATGAAGACCGCCCAGACACCCACAGACCTCGTGCGGACTTATCTGCGTGAGATTGGCAGAGTACCGCTCCTAACTCACGAGGAAGAAATACACTATGGCAAACAGGTACAGAGAGCAACAGCTTTATCGGAGATTCGGGATGAGTTGGCGACAAAGTGGGGACGACAGCCAAGTTTAGAGGAGTGGGCTGAAGTTGCAAACATCAAACCGGAGGAATTGAGATTAGCCCTTGCTGAAGGTGAAATCGCCAAGCGGAAAATGGTGGAAGCCAATTTACGGTTAGTGGTTTCGGTCGCCAAGAAGTACATTAAGCGGAATATGGACTTATTGGATTTAATTCAGGAAGGAAGTATCGGGATGCAGAGGGGGGTAGAGAAATTCGACCCATCCAAAGGGTACCGATTTTCCACCTATGCTTACTGGTGGATACGGCAGGCAATTACACGGGCGATCGCTGAAAAAGGTCGAACAATTCGCCTACCTATCCATATTACCGAAAAGCTGAATAAAATCAAGAAAGCCCAGCGACAATTATCTCAAAGACTCGGACATGCGCCTAGTATCAGTGAATTAGCAGAGGAACTCAAATTAACACCTGCTCAAGTGCGAGAATACTTAGAAAAATCTCGTTTACCGCTTTCTCTGGATTTACGGATGGGTGATAACCAGGATACGGAATTAGGGGAAATGTTGGAAGATGAGAATATTTGTCCGGAGGAATTTGTCACCCAATCAGCCCTTTCTGAAGATTTACAAACCATGATGGCGGACTTAACACCGCAACAGAGAGAAGTTATTTCCTTGCGATTTGGTTTAGCAGATGGGAATGCGATGACATTAGCCAGAATTGGTGAAGTATTGAATATTAGTCGGGAACGGGTTCGACAAATAGAACGGGAGGCTTTAAATAAGCTACGTAAAGCCCAAAATGGGATGAATGAGTATTTAGCCAGTTAATTAAGTGATAGATTTAATTTTGGCTTAATTTTGACCTACACCCTGATTAACAGAGACGTAAAATCGAAGAATTACGTCTCTTCTTTTTTATTTCAATTTTGGGTATTATGGAATGCCAATATGAATTGAAAATGTTACGTTGTGTCATTTAGAGACGTAGCGTTGCTACGTCTCTACGTTTCGATAAATTATTCCGCAACACCAAATTTTTGCGCCAAATCTAAAAAACGGTGGACAAAAGAGGGATTATTTCCCCAATGTGTGTGAATATAGGATGCGTGGAGATTAGCTGGTGTATGCCAACCTTCCTGAGCCACAAATTCCTCTGTATCAACCCGATAGGTTTGAAATAAAGGTGTGGAACTGAGATTTTTTAAATCAGAACGATGGAACTCGTGTCCGTAAATAACGTCACCAGGTTGACCGTATAGACTATTTTCCAAACAGATAGCCCGTCGATATCCCAACTTTAATTTTTGACCCATAATTGCTGTAGTTGGTAAAACACCAACCATTGGCCATTGATTACCGGCAAAATCAATAATCTGTTCACATAAATACATTAAACCTCCACATTCTGCAATTGTGGGCATCCCTGTAAAAATTGCTTGTTTGACAGCCAATATAGCTTTTTGATTAGCACTTAACTTTTCTGCAAACACTTCTGGAAAACCGCCCCCCAAGTACATTCCCTGGATATTTTCTGGTAATTCTGTTGCCGTTAATGGACTCCAAAATACCAATTCTGCACCCGCTTCTGCCAACAGATCAAGATTATCCTGATAATAAAAATTAAAAGCGCGATCGCGGGCAATTAATATTCTCACTTTTTGAGTAGAGGACACTATCTTGCTCTGGATTTCTGTCTTTATCTCTGAAGATTTAACTGCTAATAAAGGTAATAGTTTTTCCCAATCAAAACATGTATCAGCCAAATCAGCCAACCGTCCCATCACATGATCAATTTCTCCCAACTCTTCCGTCGGAACTAGTCCTAAATGACGGTTAGGAATCCGAATATCCGTCTCCCGACGCAAAACACCTAAAATCGGTAAACCAAAACCAGATAAAGCATCCTCAATAATTGCCAAATGGCGATCGCTGGCAACGGAATTCAGAATTAACCCTGCTATATTCAAGTTGGGGTGTAAAGTCGCAAAACCATGAGCAACAGCAGCTACCGAACCAGACATCCGACTACAATCCAACACCAGAGCAACAGGTGTATTAATTAACTTTGCCACATGAGCTGTACTTCCCCAAGGAATCCCCTTACCCCCGGAACCAATCACCCCATCAAATAAACCCATCACTCCTTCGACAACAGCACAATCCACATCCGCTAGATGTTGACGAAAACAGCTTTGTACGTAGACTTCATCAGTGAGTATTGGGTCTAAATTGCGACAAGCACGCCCCGTCACATAACTATGAAACATCGGATCGATATAATCAGGACCGACCTTGTAGGACTGTACTTTCCATCCCCGACGACGTAACCCAGCCAACAACATTAACGTAACCGTGGTTTTACCCACTCCACTACGTTCCCCTGCTATTACCAAAGCCATTTTGATTTACAAACCTAGAATACAGGATATAGGATACAGGAATAGCCTACATATACTGCTGATACAAAAAAATAGCTCATTCCTACTCCCTGTACAGACGACCCGACGGGTCGTCTCTACTCCCTATTGAAAACAGGGGGATGAATCTCACCTAAAATCACCTCGCGGGATGCTCCTGTGACTGCGGGCAAATTACCAGGTACGTTTTGATACCGCCAATATGCCAAAACTGCAAATGCGATCGCTTCTTTAAAGTCTGCACTCACACCAAAATCATCGGTGGTAACTACTGGTATGGGGTCTAATCCTGCTTGGAGCCGTGATTTGAGGTATAAATTTTTGCTTCCTCCTCCACATAATAAAACCCGGTCAGGCATAGAGGTTAAAAAAGCCTGATAATCATGGATTATGGACAAAGCGGTTAATTCGGTCAAACTTGCGAGGATATCTGCTGGTTCGAGATGATATTCGTCAGCATCGCGGAAACATTTTTCCAGGAAAGCAACACCGAATAATTCCCTTCCCGTGGATTTAGGGGGAACTTGATGAAAATACTCGTGTTGCAACCAGTTTTTCACCAATTGATCACAGGGTATACCTTGGGAAGCCCAATTTCCATTTTGGTCGTAGGTTTTTTCCCCATTTGTTAACTTGCTGACGGCTAAATCAATTAAACTGTTGCCAGGACCTGTATCCCAACCACGAATTCCTCCTAACCAGTCACCCTGAGCCGCAGGTAGATACGTAACATTACCAATACCTCCAATGTTTTGAATACATCTTGATTCTGTAGTATCACTTAATAAAGCCGCATCAACACGGGGAACCATTGGCGCTCCTTGACCACCACAGGCAATATCGGCAGCCCGGAAGTTACTAATTGTCATGGTTTGAGTGATATGGGCAATCAGGTCAGCCCGGCCAATTTGCCAACTATAGCCCAGGGATGCGTTCGGAGGGCGATGGTATATTGTTTGACCATGAGAGCCAATTAATTCGGCTGGAGGATGGCCAGATTGAATTTCCAACGCAGCTGTGGCAAAACAACTTGCGATCGCATCATCTAAATCTGCTAAGGCTGCCATTGTCAGTGGTTCTCCGGCACAGACTGCTAAAATTTGACTCCGTATCGTTTCTGGATAGGGAATAGTCGCACCCGCAATTAGATCCACTTGTATATCCAGATTTTCCCCTTCTATCTCAATTAGTGCAGCATCTATCCCATCGACGGAAGTACCGCTCATTAAACCGATTACACGCATTATTTGTAAATTTTATCGTTTAATTTGGCTGTATAGTTAATCTTCTTACTTGTTACATCTTTGTCAAGTCTATCCAGGAAGAATGTATAAGTATTTTGTTATTTTGGCGCAAAATATCATTTATATCGCCTCTATATTCGTAATTATACTGAATTTGGATGCATTTCGATTAACTTCGGGTATAACAGACTGGAGTAACATATTCCTGTAATAATTCAAAGACTTTTGTGTATGTTTATACTTGTTCTTCTAGGGCACAAAACAGTCACGAAATCTGTTTCACCTAATGTTAATAATTAAAATTTTTACCATTTGATTTCCAAATATAAATCATCAGATTTACCTAACGAGGAATTCATCGTCAATTTTTCAACCTAAATATTGCATTTTAAATTTTAATTTATCTTCCATTTATTGTTTATTTAAGTTGCATGTTTAAACCTAAGTCTCGCAGCAAAAAGAAGAAGTCTACCTCCAAAAATGAAGCCACTTTGACACTAAAGGAACAATTGGCAATTAAACGCAAAAAAATGCGGGAGCGCCAAGAATTAATCAGCTTTGCTAGTAAAACAATTGGTATTGGATTACTTTTAGGATTAATTTTATTTTTAGCAGTTGGAATTAAAGCAGCTATTCCCGGTGTCTTAGGGGTAGTGGTTATGGGTTTGTCCTACAAATACCCACGTCAAGCTTTAATTGGATTTATTATTTACGTACCTTTTGGGGGAACAATCACTTACTACATCGGTAATAGTCCAATTTTACAGTTAGCGAAAGATGCATTTTATATTCCAGCAGCGATTGGATTATTTCAGAATCTACAAAAACAACGTTTACCATTGATACTTCCCCAGGGAATTAAAACCCCCCTATTTATTTTATTAGGATGCTGTGGAATTACCTTTCTCCTCGCAAACGTCGCACAGCAGTTTAATCCACCTCCTGTAAAACCCTTCGCAGCACCAACGAAAGAATTTCCGATAGGAATGGGTATTTTAGGATTAAAAGTGCTTTTAGGTTATCTTCCATTTATTAGTTGCACCTATTACATGATTCGCAACAAACGGGATTTTTTAATGATTTCTCGTTTTCAAATCGTTTTAATTCTCAGTTGCTGTGTTTTAGGTTTAATACAGTATATTTTATTACTTACAGGTATTTGTGAAGGAACCGATCATTTAACAGGTGCAGACTTATTCAAAGCCACATTGGATGCACGGTGTTACTTTGGTGGTTCTCTAGTATACAGTCCGTCCCAGGGGATGATTCGGCTTCCTGGAACCTTTGTAGCACCTTGGCAATGGGCTTGGTTTTTAATTTCTAGTACATTTTTTACCTTTGCCACTGGATTTAGTGACCCATCCCTATTGTGGAGATTTATATCTTTGGGTTCAATGGCAATGGTGTTTGTTAATGCAGCCATTTCCGGACAACGTATTGCATTAGCATTGGTTCCCGCTTGTTTTGTATTGCAATTAATATTAACAGGACAAGTTGCTAACCTGAAAAAATTTGTACCCATTTTCGGAGGGTTAGTAGTGCTGTTAGGAGGTGCTATAGTTAGTAATCCAACAATCGTTCAAGAGCGTCTTGATAGCTTCATTAGTCGTTGGAATGCTTCTCCACCCTACGCATTTATTACTGAGCAATTCCATGAAAATTTGAAAAACGTTGCTGGACCCTTTGGAAGTGGTTTAGGAAGAGCAACTAATTCTGCACGAGCAATGGGAGAAACGAAGCTAGTTGAAACCTATTATCCCAAATTGATTTATGAAATTGGTATTGTGGGGATGATTGCTTTTTTAGTTTTAGTGACAATACTCACGATTATTTGTTGGCAAACAACAAGAAAGATAAAAAACCGTAATTTCCGTAGTTACGCTTCATCCATGTGGACGTTTATATTATTTATTAGTTACAACACATATTACTACCCACTCGATGTTGATCCGGTTGCTGTCTACTATTGGTTAGCAGCTGGAATTTTATTAAAACTACCAGAAATAGATAAATTAGAAGCAATTGAAGCTGCAAGGGTGCAAGCGACAGAGGAACAAGGTAAAAAAAGTAAATCTAGAATTAAAAGGAAGATGGTTAGTACCTAGTGGTTAATTTTTATCTGTAGAGATGTAGCAATGCCACGTCTCTACAACGTCATTTAATTTTAATTATTTAAATTTGCCTAAATATATAAATATCATTAAATTATGAATTTACCGAAAATATCTATTGTGATTCCTACCTATGGAAGGGAAGAACCTTTAATCAAAAGTATAGAAGATGCTCTCCATCAGGATTATCCTGACTATGAAATTTTAATAGTAGACCAAACACCACAACATCAACCAGAAACAGAATCCTATTTAACTAATTTAGCAAATCTTGGTAAAATCAAATGGTTTCGTATTAACTGGGCTAGTCTTCCTGGTGCAAGAAATTATGCAGTTCGTCGTGCAGATGGAGAGATAATTCTTTTTATTGATGATGACGTAGAAATGCAGCCAGGGTTTTTAAAAGCCCATGCCAAGAATTTTGAAAATCCCGAAATTGGTGCGGTTGCTGGTAGGGTTTTTGATAAAATGAAAATGGCAGATGCAGCCCAAGGACGTACCCAAGGGGAGGGAAATTATCAAATAATTGAATATCTACCTCCCCAAGCAATGGACCCCGGTATTGCTTGGTATTATATCGATTTAGTTCACACCGTTAAACCTCAACAGGTTTTAACTGCACGGGGTTGTAATATGTCGTTTAGACGGGATATTTTTATCAAACATGATATTTGGTTTGATGAGCGTTTTCGCGGGAGCGCAGTGAGAGAAGAATCGGATTTTTGTTTACGTTTACGCAAGACTGGCTACAAAATTTGGTATGACCCGGAAGCTTGTTTAGTTCATTTAGGTGAAGAGACGGGAGGATGTCATGATATCAGCACCCGTTCGACTAAATATCAATTAACTTTTTATCATAATCATTTTTTAATGGGTTTGAAAAACCTAACAGCAAACCAAGCATTACGTTTGTTTGCACGTTTATTTGATTGTCATGTTTTAGGTCGTCCACCTTGTCACAAAAGTGCTTCTCCGATTAAAGTTGTCACACGGGGTATTTTTTATATTTTAGGTTTTTTCAAGGCTGTATTTACTTTGATTAAATCCATTTGGAGTAATGGACAGGTTTACACTAAATTAGATAATCAAGCTTGAAAATGTAGGGAATAGGGAGTGGGGAGTAGGGAATGGAGGACGGGTAACATTATTCAAATTAGCAGGTTGAAACTATATGTTTGGTTGTGTCAAATAGTTATTTTCTAATCAGAATTACGTACTCGTTACGAAAAATCAGATGTTTGGGATTACTACGCAAGCAAGAAGCCGCTGCGTGTATACCTTACGTTGTCTTTGTGTAAGTCCTGTCTAAATTTCCAGATATAAACCTTGCATTTATTACAAACCTCTGGAAATTAGGGGATTTGGGAACGCGGGAAAAATTAATCTGTTACTTAATATTTACCACTTCGTGAGAAATACAAGAAATGTAATTAATTTGTTAATTTTTTATAACTTATGCAAGTGTCACAAAAATTCTGATTTTTGTTTTTATTAAGTGCTACCCTGCAAGGATGCACTCGTTGGAAGCGATATGCTAGGCGAATATAGCGCTGAATTTGAGAACTAAAGTCCTCACTACGAACTTAAAATCATATGCCAGTTACGTAAATCCTGTCTTTTTTATCTAGCTTTTAATCAAATTTTTTAATATTATGAAAATACTAGTCGTCAGTCATACTTATATTGTTGACCTCAATTGTGAAAAACTCAGAGTTTTAGCAAATTTAGAATCGGATATTCAAGTGACTGTGGTTGTCCCCCAGCGTTGGATTCCTGGAGGAGTACAAAATAAAATTATTGAAACCCAGTTTCGAGATGAAGGTAATTTTCGGATTGTTCCGGTTTCTAATTTTAGTCAAAATAACCAAGGATTACTTACCTTTGGAAGTGATTTAATCAAAATATTGCGTGAATTCAAACCGGATATCATCCAAGTTGAGCAAGGTTCTAAATCTCTTGCTTATGCAGAATTAATTACTTTGAATAAATTCTTAAATTTAAAAGCCAAAAATATCTTTTTCACTTGGTGGAATTTACCCTATGAACTTAAATTTCCCATCTCATTATTAGAAAAATATAATTTAGCTCATACCGACGGCATCATTTGTGGTAATCAAGATGGTGCGGATATCTTACGTCAACGTGGTTTTCAAAAACCAATTCAGGTAATGCCCCAATTAGGTGTAGATGAAGTTGTATTTGCACCGCGATCGCAACCAGAATTGATGGCTCAATATGGTTTACATCAGGATGATTTTGTCGTGGGTTTTGTCGGCAGATTTGTGCCAGAAAAAGGAATTATTACCCTGATTAATGCCTTAACTAAAATCCGCGATCGCCATTGGAAACTGTTATTACTAGGACGAGGGGAACTGAAGGATAAGTTATTGGAAATTGCTGTCGAAAATCAAATTCGAGATAGGGTCATTTTAGTGGAAAGTGTTCCCCATTCGGAAGTTGCTAATTACATTAATTTAATGAATGTTTTGGTCTTGCCTTCAGAAACAACCTATAAATTTAAAACTATGACTTCCGTCGGTTGGAAAGAGCAATTCGGTCATGTTTTAATCGAAGCAATGGCTGCAAAAGTACCTGTTATTGGTTCTGATTCAGGAGAAATTCCCCACGTAATTCATGATGCTGGTTTGATTTTTCCCGAAGGTAATGTGGATGAATTAGCTAGATGTTTATCTTGTATGATTGACGACCCAGAATTAAGACAGAATTTAGCAAATTTAGGTTACATGCGAGCAATGTCTAAGTATACCAATACCGCAGTCGCTAAACAGCAGCTACAATTCTATCGTCAGTTAATTGAGGATACGATTGTCAGAACAAAGAATACGGTTGACAGGATACAGAATACAGGAGAAATAAGTTTACCAATTTGAAACATGTAGATGTAGAGACGTAATATATTACGTCTCCGTCTCCACAAATATTCTGAATGCGTTGCAAACATTTTTAAATAATCCAAAATCCACCAAAATCTAAAATCCAAAATCCAAAATCTAAATATTACATCTTCATTTCCACATATATTGCATTTAATATTCTGAATGTGTTGCAAACATTTTTTATAATCCAAAATCCAAAATCCATTCCGTTCTCACAGCAAAATGAAAATATTACAAATCGTCCCCTCAATTTCTTTAATTTATGGTGGTCCAAGTCAGATGGTTTTGGGTTTAGCACCAGCTTTAGTTCAAACCGGGGTAGAAGTAACAATTTTAACAACAGATAGTAACGGCGATCGCGGTCAAGCTCCTTTAGATGTACCCTTAAATCAGCCGATAGAACAGGATGGGTACAAAATTATCTATTTTCGCTGTTCCCCCTTTCGTCGCTACAAGTTTTCCCTATATTTATTGCAATGGCTGGACAATCACGGTGACGAGTATGATATTGTCCATATTCATGCTTTATTCTCCCCCGTGAGTAGTTTTGCTGCATGGGTTTGTCGTCGAAAAAATATTCCGTATATTTTGCGACCATTAGGAACCCTTGACCCCGCAGATTTACGTAAAAAAAAGCGACTAAAACAAATCTATGCAGCAGCAATTGAAAAAGCCAACATTGCTCAAGCAGCAGGGATACATTTTACCAGTGTAGAAGAAGCTAAGATTTCCCATCGCTTTGGTGTCACCACAAGGGACATTATCCTTCCTTTAGGGGTAAATCCGGGGGTTTGTGTCGGGGAAAATTCCATTCGCGTAGATTTTGGGATTGGGGAAGATTTACCGATAGTTTTATTTATGTCACGGATTGACCCCAAAAAGGGTTTAGAGATTTTAATCCCTGCACTGGAAAATTTAATTCAAGCTGGAATCAAATTCCATTTTATTATGGCTGGGACAAATCCCCAAGACCCGGAATACGAACAAAAAATTCAAACTAGAATCCATACTTCCAGCTTGCGATCGCACTCTACCATAACTGGTTTTGTCACGGGTACGCAAAAGTCAGCCTTACTCCAAGCTGCGGATTTGTTCGTTTTACCATCCTACTATGAAAATTTTGGTATTGCCGTCGCGGAAGCAATGGTGGCTGGTGTTCCAGTGGTAATATCAGACGGGGTACATATTTGGTCAGATGTCCGCAACTGTAACGGAGGTTGGGTCTGTCACAACGACATTCAGGAATTAACCCAGCAACTTAGTCTAGCCTTGACAAACCCCCAGGAACGACAGGAACGGGGACGCAATGCCAGAGAATATGCCCTAAACCACTATAGTTGGAGTGCGATCGCTCAACAACTCATCCAAGTATACAGCGATTTGATTTCACATAATTCCAGAAACACAGGGAATCGCTAGAGACGACCTGTCGGGTCGTCTGGAGAAGTCGGGTTTCTTCTCCTCCCTACTCCCGTCTCAAAAACTCGATTTTCGGAAGCAGAGGATCTTCTACTATCCCCACCCCTATAAATCCCCAACGTTTCAACAGACCGGAAATTTGATAACCAGGAATAGATTCCACACCAAGTTTTACTGCTAACTCTCCAGCATGGGTATTTAAGTAGCTCAAAGCATCAAAATTCTCCTTAAAAATCAGTAAATATCCTGATTCACTATCATCAGGACGTGCTGTCAGATACTTCCCATCAGTTTTAGAACGAATTAAATAATAAGTTTCCGAAAACATCTTTAACCAGAATTTTGACCAGAATTAATTTCCCCAATTTAACATATTGACTACTAACTCCATTTTCTCCATCATCTGGATCAGGGAAAGATGCTGCGAGAAATCGGATTTTTGTATATATATTTACCATAGATGGTAAACTGTTGAGCGCCTAAGTTATGTAGAACAAGCGCACGACAGTAAATTAGTATTTTAGCTTTATATACATTTAACTGCACATTAGCAGATAAATCACGATGAGAAAAAGAAACTGATGAAATTTTCAATTTATGTACTTATTATTTAATTTCCCAGAGGATATATGTCAACTGAAAACAAATTCATTCAGCGATTTTCCGATAAAGCTGAAAATTATCACCAATATCGACCGGGATATCCCCATGCAGCCATTGATCAAATCTTGAAAGATTTACCAATTAATTCCCAATTTATCGCCGCAGATATTGGTGCAGGTACAGGTATTTCTGCCAACTTACTTGCACAAAAAGGTATACAGGTGATTGCAGTGGAACCAAATGCAAAAATGCGTGTGATCGCCCAACCCCATCCTCTGGTAAAGTATGTGGATGGTCATGCGGATAAATTGAATTTTGCCGATAATTCCATTGATTTAATTACCAGCTTCCAAGCCTTTCATTGGTTTCCTCCGGAAGCAAGTTTAAGGGAATTTGCTCGTGTTCTTAAATCTTCCGGTAGACTTGCTTTGGTTTGGAATGATTTAGATACTAATCACCTATTTTCTGGTGAATACTACAAAATAATTAGAACAGTTGCTGACAACTCCACCCCAGAACAATTATGGACTGCGATCGCTCCTTTAACAACAAGTAGTTTATTTACCAATTTGCAGTTATATATATTCCCAAATATCAAAAAATATAACCAAGAGTCACTAACAGGTTTAGTCAAAAGTATTTCCTGGTTTCCCAGTGATGTGAATATTCAACAACAGATTTTCTCCCAATTATTGAATTTAATTTCCCAGCACAGTGATGAAGATGGATTTGTGGAATTACACCATTGCACCCGTGTATATACTGCAAATCTGGCATAATTCATAATCATCAGGTTATTGATATCATAAAATTAATATGAATTCAAAAAACAGAATATGAGACGCGATGTATCGCGTCTCCACAAAAAAATTATCTGTTGCTCAACGGTCAACCGACCCCATCACCACATCAATACTTCCCAACACCACAAAAATATCTGCCACCTTCAAACCCTTAATTAATTGCGGTAAAACCTGTAAATTATTGTAATCACCTGGACGAATTTTCCAACGCCAAGGAAAGATATTATCATCACCAATTAAATAAATCCCTAACTCTCCTCGACCAGATTCCACCCGCACATAGATTTCACCTTGAGGAATTTTAAAAGTAGGTGCAATCTTTTTCGCAATATACTGAAAATCAAAGTCATCCCACACCGATTTTTTCCCCGCAGCAATTCGTTTTGCTTCTAAATTTTCATATGCACCACCGGGTAATTTTTGTAATGCTTGATGAATAATTTTCACAGATTCACGCATTTCCCCAATCCTGACCAAATAGCGTGCTAAACAATCTCCCCGACTATCCCATTGTACTTCCCAATCAAAATCGTCATAGCACTCATAATGGTCGACTTGACGTAAATCCCATTTTACCCCCGAAGCACGTAACATTGGTCCAGAAACACCCCAATTAATAGCTTCCTCTCGACTTAAAAAGCCAATTCCTTCCAACCGACGACGGAAAATCGGATTATGATTAATTAATTTTTCATACTCATCAATTCTTGGCAAAAAACAATCACAAAAATCCTCACATTTATCCACCCAACCATAGGGTAAATCTGCTGCAACTCCACCAATCCGAAAATAATTATGATTCACCATCCGATAACCAGAAACGGCTTCGTACAGGTCTAAAATCATTTCCCGTTCACGTAAAGTATAGAAAAAAGGAGTTTGCGCACCCATATCCATCACAAATGGACCTAACCACAGTAAATGATTGACAATTTGCGCTAATTCCAACATAATCACTCGAATATAACTAGCACGTTTTGGAACTGTCACTTGAGCTAGTTTTTCTACTGCATTTACCGTTACTGCTTCATTAAACATTCCCCCATAATAATCCCAACGACTAACATAGGGAACATACATAATATTGCTACGGTTTTCGGCAATTTTTTCCATTCCTCGATGTAAATAACCGATGACTGGTTCACAATCAATCACATCTTCCCCATCCAAGGTGACGATAATCCGAAAACAACCATGCATAGAAGGATGTTGGGGACCGAAATTGATGACCATCGGTTCGGTTTTCGTTTCAATTCTTGTCATATTTCGATTTTAGATTTTGGATTACGAAGAATTATAAGCTCTGCAAACTATGAATTTAAAACGCTTACCCTGTATTTCTCACGAGTGAGTAACAAGCATTGAGTAACAGGTTAATTTTCCTGCTACTCCCTACTCCCCACTCCCTATAATTTTTAGGGGTTTGCTCCAAATCCGGGGTTAAGTCTTATCTATAAAATATGCAAAAACAGCAGTTTCCTGTCTTCCAGAAAATTCCGATTTTTAACAGATTCTAGTTATTTGTAGCTATTACTTGACAAATTTCTTGGGTGTTGTCCCGACAATACGCTTGAAGTGAAAATTTAAATGACTTTGATTGGCAAAGCCAACTATATGAGCAATTTCACAAATAGTTATATTCCCTTGTAGAAGTAATTGCTTGGCTTTTTCAATCCGACAGCGAATTACATATTGATGGGGTGTCATTCCCATTGATTGCTTAAATTGCTGACAGAAATAATGGGGACTCATGTGTACTAATTCTGCAATTTCTTGTAAACCTAAATCCCGATCCAAATAGGAATTGATATAATTTATAACTTGCTGAAGCTTACCCTTTGATAAACCGTGACTATATTCTGTCAACACAGATTTGTGACTAGCATAATGTTGTAGCAAATGCACCGACAATGCATTGATCATTGTTTCTGCATATAACCGACTACCAACAGGATTGGTCACGAGAACATTTTTTAAAGCCAGTCCAATTTGATAAACTAAGGGGTCAGGAGTAGAAAAACAGGGTAGTAATTCCACTGAAGACGATATTTTCGCTTCCGCTACCACTCGGTCAAATATCTGGGTTTCCATTGCCAAAATGATAAAATCCCCTTCCTCATCCCAGGTTGCTTGTTGACTCACATGGGCTGGATTGACGACAATACTACCACCAGCAACTGCATCCAGACGCTTTTTCCCATCTAATTTGCGTTGGGCATGAATTATGCGATCGCCATGTGTGAAAATACAAATACCATGCCATCGGGGTGTAGCCATTTCTGGTGTTGCAAAGGCTGGTTGACACATGTAAGCCAATCCAAAACCATCCCAATTCGTCTCCAAGCTGGTTAAAATTGGTGGACGTGGGTATACCCCTAAAGCCGTTTCCTCTGTGGTAAAAATGATCGGTTCTTCTGGTGACATAATTGCTACCCCTGCATTGACTGGCAATCTTTCCCAGAAGTATTCCTCTACCACTGTTGATACCAGCTACAGAATTCTAGCTCAAGTCAAGAATTTCTCTCAAGTTTCAAGTTCAGTCGGCTTTTGTCTTTTTCAACCCATTCAATCCAAAACCTAAAATTTACAGCAGTCCGAGCGGGATTTGTGAAATATTACATGTAGGATTGTTAACGGTTGACAGTTACCAGTCATCAGTCAACGGCACGCTATTTTTCACAACTTAAATCGGATTGCTGTATATAATTCGTGTTATCATCAAACCGAATGGTCTGATACCCAAAAACACCCATGATGTCTAGAGGTGAAGCTACTAGAGCCATGATTATCGAAAAATCCGCAGCCTTGTTTAATCAACAGGGTTACGCAGGTGCATCGATGTCGGATATTATGCGTGTGACGGGATTAAAAAAAGGTGGAATATACAACCATTTTCACAGTAAAGATGATTTAGCTTTACAAGCTTTTGATTATGCAATTTCCCAAATTCAAAAACGCTATCGTTTAGCTTGGACATCTAAACGTCATGCAGTGGACAGGATATTAGCTATTGTGGATGAGTTCCAAATTTATGTGAATCATCCAGAAGATCCGATTATGAAAGGGGGTTGTCCGTTATTAAATACTGCAATTGAAAGTGATGATGCTCATCCAGCGTTGAAACAAAAGGCGATTCAAGCCATGAATTCGTGGCGACAACTGTTTCGTCATTTGATTAAAAAAGGTATCGAAAAAGGGGAAATAAAAGCCAATGTGGATGGAGATGAAATTGCATCTATTATTATTTCTACCTTGGAAGGTGCTGTGATGATGAGTAAGTTGTATGGTGATTCGATTCATGTGGAAAGGGCTATTCGTCATTTACATGAATTCCTCAATTTGCAGTTAAGGAGGGGAATTAATGATTAATAATCTAGAATACAGGGGTTGGAAAAGGTTTATCGGAGTATTTTCGGCTTTGTCGGTAGAGGTTATGTTCTGAAACGGTTCGAGTATTTGTTCAGATAATAGCTCTTTTTATTTACCCTAAAAAAGACCAGTCGGTCTGAATATTTTTATCCCGTTGAAGTTTGTTTATTCAAGTGTAATAAAATAGGTATTTTCTATGTCGTTACAAAAGCCTTTACGTTTGATTACAATTTCCGTGAGCCACTACTGTGAAAAAGTTCGATGGGCTTTAACAAAATTAAATATTCCCTATGTAGAAGAAGCCCATATACCACCATTTCATATACCTATAGCAAAGAGTTTAGGTGGTAAATTAACACCGATTTTAGTTATGGAAAATCAAGTTATTCATGATTCGACAAAAATTTTACAATATTTAGATACAATCGTCGCGGATGAGAGTAAATTATTTCCAATTCAGCCAGAATTACGCAAGCAAGTAGAAGATTTAGAAAACCTTTTTGATGAAGAATTGGGAATTACAGCAAGACTTTGGGGATATTCCCATACGATTAATCAACCGCAATTAATTAAACAAGCTTGGTGTCGAGATGTACCAGTATTGGAAAAACTGTTATTCCCATTTACATTTCCAATCGTCAAAAAAGTGATAAAAACAAACTTTGAAATTAATGATAATTCCCAGAATGAAGCTTATACGAAAATCCAGGAAATATTGACAATGGTAAGTGATTTAATTGCTGATGGGAGAAAATATTTAGTGGGTGATAAATTTACTGCTGCTGATTTAACTTTTGCAGCCCTGGCAGCACCATTTTTATTACCACCAGAACATCCGAAGCGTCGTCCTAATATGCAAGATTTACCGCCAAAAATGTTAGCTGAAATTGAAGAATTTAGACAAACAGCAGCCGGAAAGTTTGGTTTACGGTTGTATGGAACAGAGAGGTTTTAAAAATCTGCCTACTCCCTACCCTCACGAAAAGACTTTTCCGCAGACCCGACTTCAAAGTTTCGGAATAACTTTAAGGTCAAATCAGAGTGACATACTTGCTACTGTCAAAATCCGGTGATTTTTCCATAATTAGTCGCAATCAATAAATTTGAACATTTGAGATTGATTTGAGATTGTAGATTCGTGGATTTGGGATTTAATCAGTAGCCGATATTTTTATGAAACCTCGGATAATTGTTTGCGGATTAGGACGAACGGGATATAAGATATTTCGTTTGTTACGTCAACAGGGTGCGCAAGTTGTGGGAATTCACCATCGGCAAATTCCTGGGGAAACACGGGGTGATGTGATTGTGGGGAATCTTTCTGCTGCTGCAACCCTCAAAGCTGCGGGAATTGAACAGGCTAATACCCTAGTTATCGCAGGTCCGGACGATGCATTAAATTTGGCAGTGATGATGCAAGCGCGGGTTTTGAATCCAACAATTCGGGTTATTAACCGCTTTTTTAATACTAGCCTGGGTGAACGTCTGGATCAAACTTTGCCAGAGCATTTAAGTATGAGTGTAGCAGGTTTAGCCGCACCCGTGTTTACCTTTGCGGCGATGGGAAATAAGGCAATTGGACAAATCAAATTATTCCAGCAAACTTGGCCAATTCACGAGGTGAATATCGACGCAAATCACCCCTGGATTGGTTGTAAACTCCAGGATTTATGGGAAAATCGCAGTCGTTTATTTATATATTACTTACCTGCTCAGGGTGATCTAGATTTAGTGTCCGCAGTGATGACGGGTGTTAGATTAAAAGCAGGCGATCGCCTAATTGTTGCGACCCAACCGAAAACCGGGTCAAAGCGTAAATTCCTGCTGCGCAAATTTTTCAAGATTTTAACTCATATTCGTCAGTTTCAAGAACATGCACGTTCGGTTGTCATCGGTGCATTAGTTGTGTTAATGATTATCCTGGTGGCAACAGTGACCTACATGTCCACCGAATTGAAATTATCCGTCATCGATGCTCTGTATTTTTCCGTGGGAATGTTAACTGGTGCTGGGGGTAATGAAAAAGTTGTGGAAAATGCACCGGAAAGCATCAAATATTTTACAGTTGTAATTATGCTGGTGGGAGCGATCGCGTTTGGTATTTGGTATGCTCTGCTCAACGATTTTGTTCTCGGTAGTCGCTTTAAGCAATTTTGGGATGTTGCGCGTGTTCCCCTGCGTCACCATTTTATCGTGTGTGGTTTGAGTGGTACTGGGATTAAAATTGTCCAAACTCTACATGGAAGTGGCTATGAAGTCGTCGTCATTGAACCCGATGCCAACAACCGTTTTATCAACATGGTCAGGGGGTTAGGAATACCAGTAATTCATGGTGATGCGAGTTTTCCGACAATGCTGAAGGCTGCGAATCTGGAATCTGCGGTTTCTCTGATTGCCGTTAGTGGTGACGATGCGAGTAACCTGGAAATTGCCCTCAACGCCAAAGCCATCACCCCCAATGTACCCATTATCGTGCGTTATGCTGACCCCGATTTTGCGAGAATAGCCCAACAGGTGTTTGATTTTGATGCTGTGCTGAGTCCTGCGGAACTTGCTGCACCAGCCTTTGCCGCAGCAGCTTTAGGGGGACGGGTAATTGGTAATGGGATTACCTCCGATCGACTGTGGGTCGCGATCGCCACTGTCATCACTTCCACCCATCCCTTCTGTTGTCTGAGCGTCCAAGATGCAGCCATGAATGCCAATTTTGTCCCCCTCTACGTCGAAACCCAAAATAGTACTATTCATGGTTGGGAACTACTTAGATTTAACCTTTGCCCCGGCGATATTTTATATTTAACCATGCCTGCTACCCGATTGCATACCCTTTGGCGCTATCGTACTCCCTATCCCATGGCCAGTTGAAATCCTATGCAGCGTGGGTCATTATGTTGTTTTTGTAACTGTCCCAGTAGCTGGGATTAATTTCAGTCATAAACTATCCTTATTACAAGATTCCCCAAAAACTGATCACTGCGAATATTTTTCTTATTTTCTAATACTAACTCCTTCTACAGCAATCCGATTTAAGTCGTGAAAAATAGCGTGTCGTTGACTGATGACTAGTGACTGTTAACCGTCAACCATCAATCATTAACAACCCTACATTTAAGATTTTACACATCATTGGTAGCATCAATGGAGCAATTACGGGTGTGCAGATGGTTCGGATTTTAGGTGTTAGTTATACTTTGCACGGCTATACACTGAGGTTTGACTTAGAAGGTGGTTAATAGTTGGCTATTGAATGTGTTGACGCTTTCTGAGGTCAGTCAGGCTAATTTAAAGTTCCTTCTACCTGCGATCGCTGACAAACATCTCACCTGTGAGCGATCGCTTGGTTATTCACATCTACAATTTCAGAAAAGATAGATGATGGCTACCGACATCACGACTAAAATTAAAGCTATGCGTCAGTAATCTCCACAATGATGACGTTGCGTGTGGCTATCGAGACCAATATCCAATATCTGGATTGTCAAGATGATATCTAAGTGTCAATAGGCAATAGAATAATCGGGATATATGTCCGAAAAGTGTAAAAATCATTATCAGTAGTCAGGATGCTGTAGCTTCGACGATGAGCAACAGCACAAATCAAAAAATCAGTATTTGAACCCTGAATACCATTGCTGCGACAGGTATTAAAAAACTCTGCGGCGAGTTCGTAGTCTTCAGCTATGAGTTCTAAATCTGGGAAAGCTCGCAGGTAATCTCGCAGACGGGTAAACTGTTCAAAATTGCGGATTCCAGAAAGAATTTCTTGGCGAATTGACCCTAGCAAAGCAACTTGGTCGTCAGTGATTAAATTCTGCAATATTGTGACGGCAGGGGAAGAATCGGGTGGCGTTCTCCGACGCAGAGCCAGTGACCAAACAGAAGTATCGACAATTACACTCATGTTTGCTGACGTTGGTGTTTGTAGTCATAGCCTTCGTCATAATCGATAGTATTAAAAAGTTCTAACACTTTCAGCCGCTTACGACGTTGAATATATTCGCGCAGTGCTGTTTCCACCAGAGAATCAATGCTCACCTGGTCGTCAAGTGCTAATGCCTCTTGTAGTAAAGCTTCGTTGATGTTAAGGAGTGTAGCCACAATTAATTCTGAGATCACAACTGACTAAATTGATAGTAGCGCAATCTGTTAGGAGTGATCGCTATAACTCGACTGGCTGGAACTGTAAATTTACAAATATTGGTCATTGCCCAGCCTGAGTACGTTTTTCTTGGAGTTTTTTTCTTAAACCTGAAAATAGTTCTTCCGCATCCACAAATTCACCTCTATTAGCTGCTGCAATTCCTAGATTAATTTCCTGCTGTAATTCTTGAAATTTTCCTTGATATAAAAGTTCCCATTCATCGTTTTCTAGTAGATTAATAAAGGCTAATACCTGGTGTTGTTTTTCTGGTGACAATACCCGTACTTTTTCTGCAATAGTTTTTTCAATATTCATATAATTCGCTTCCTTTTCTCAAAAGCATTTTCATTATTTGCTAAACATAATTTTCTTTAATTCTACATAAATTTCAGCCGCTTGCGACGTTGAATATATTCGCGCAGTGCCGTTTCCACCAGAGAATCAATGCTCACCCGTCAAGTGCTAACACCTCTTGTAGTCAAGCTTCGTTGATGTTAAGGAGTGTAGCCACAATGAATTCTGAGAGCAGAACTAACTAAATTGATAGTAGCGCACTCTGTTAGAGGATGTTTTAAAAGTCGATTTTAATACTTGAATTATCGTTTTTGGGAATAGGAAGAGACGCGACAAGTCGCGTCTGTACTCTCGAAGGAAAAATCAGCTTTATAACCCCATCTCCAGAGTCAGGACGATAGTCAAAATAGTGATAATTAATACTTGACAAACATCCTCTTAGGAGCGATCGCTCTTTCTCCCAACCATGCGATCGCTTAAAACTATCCCCGTTATGAGTGGTCGCTGTCTTAAATCAGCTAATACCATTTCACTCAACTTTTGATTTTGATACATTTTCTTTCCCTACACCCGAAAGCTCCCCAAAATGTATCAGCTCCAAAGTACAACGGTAGCACCCCCGGAACTAAAACTCAAACGGATCTAACTCATAACTAAACCATTGCTTTTGATACCGTTCCCACACATAGGGACGAACAATAAATCTGGGAGGTGTACCATCCTGCACATCTATGCGCACAAAGGAATAGGGTAAACGACGCTTGGAATTGTACCCATTACACCCAACAAACAGGTGGGAATCAGCTACTTTGCGCTGCTTCCCATCGACTACCTCCATCAACTGATTGTTGTCCTCACGTTGACGACGGGGACGATGACCGCTTCCTCCACAGACTAAACAATTAATCCCTGTATCAGCATGTCCCGTATCTGCGGTGGTTAAATATTCTAAACAATGGGCATGTCCGTTTAAAATTAAATCAACAATCGGACGCTGATTCCGGTCTTTGCCAATCACCCGCTCCACATTGTCAAAAACTTCCCGTAAACGATGACGCACCGCTAAGGTTTGAGCTTGATGCCATTTAGTTGCTTCCGTGACAAAGGGAGGATGGTGGAAATATAATACCCGTCCGCGTATTTCTGGGTTTTGCCATGATGCAATCAAGCGATTGGTTAACCATTCCAGTTGTTCGGTATCATATACGAGATTACCTGGTTCTTGTAATTGCTTCTCAATATCAATTTTGATTTCATCAATTTGATTGAGTTTCCCAGTGAGTGCTTCTAACTGCTCTGTGTGTTCTGGATTTTCCCGATCTAATTTGGCGATCGCAGTAATAATTTCGACTTCTTCCTGCTCGATTTGTTGACGACGTTTTTCTAGTTGATGACGGGTTGCATCTCCTTCACGGGTATGGGGAATGGGTGTGGGAACATTAAAGGTATTAGAATCCAGGGCAAAAAAATCTATCCCCCCGTAGGAAAATGTATAGTAACGATTGGGAATCCGGGTAAAAAATCCCGGTAAATAGCGCAATACTCGACCCGTATCCGTCTTGGCATTGTAAAATGAGTCAAAGTGGTGTGCTAACTCGGCTTCGGGAATC
This sequence comes from Calothrix sp. NIES-3974, assembly GCF_002368395.1. GTDB lineage: Bacteria > Cyanobacteriota > Cyanobacteriia > Cyanobacteriales > Nostocaceae > NIES-3974. Next base: position 5,880,227 of record NZ_AP018254.1, on the reverse strand, counting down.
TGGGCTAAATAATCAATAAATGCCCTAGCAAATGCATCTCCCTGATTAGAACCATGCCAACCAATTTCTGAGTCTTTGTATTTAAACAATTTTCTCAGACTTTTTGTACTACCAGCCACTAAGCGATAGATCCAAGGTACATCGTAGTAGTCGTGATTACCTAAAACTGGTAGTATCGGCTTTTCAAACAACATGCGGTCATAGCGAATACTGCGGGGATTTTCTCCTCCAAATAAAAACTCACGATAGGGTTCAATAAAATTTTGGGGATAATACTCAGAGGAACCAACAACGTAAATTACATCACCAGTATGCAAGGTAAAAGCACAATCATCCCGATGCTTCAACATTGATTCAGCTATTAACCTTTGGGGGTGTTGGGTGTAGGTAGAACGAGTTCCCGTATCCCCAATCACCATGAAGGAAAACTGACCTTGATCTTGCTTTCCGTCGTCCAATACCATCCGTGTTTGATCAATTCCCATCTGGATGACGCTACGATGTTTCCACCGTACCCGGTGCTTCATTTTGCTGATTTTGATCGCGATCGCAGGTTCGGAGATAAGTTTCATGTGCAGTATATTTAAGCGCAGAGTAATCTCTCTTGATGCTTAAATTGTAACGAAATTTTGCAATTTTTATGGATATTCCCGATACTTGGTGTTGAATTAGACTAATTTTCACCCTGCCGTACTATTACCTACTCCCTTCTCCCTATTTCCAGTCCTAAATTACGTTAAAACCCGACTTTTGCGACAAGGATTATTCCCACAGAACCATCGGAATGATGGGATTGCCTTGATTTAATCCCAGGCTGAACTGAATTTCTAATGATAGTAGATTAGGACTAATAACTGTAAATCCAAAGCGGGAATAAAAGGGGATTAATTCTTGATAGCAACCCAGATATAGTGGTTTTTTGGCATATTGAATTATATGCTTAATTAAATAAGATCCCAATTTTTGATGTCGATATTTACGCTTGATACAGACATTGAATAATAACGAATGCTGACGCATATTTCTTAATTCTGCACACCCTAATATGACTTGATTGGCTTCAATTACCCAAAAGGTATTATAGGATTTAAAGGCATATTCAGAAAGCAGATAAATACCAAAAATACATACCGCCAGCAGCCAACTGTAAATGAAAACAATTACCAGAATTACCGACCAAGTCATCAGGATATAAAGATTATAATTCGCCACCTGTCGATTATCATCCCATGTTAATAATAGGGTTTGAATTTCCCATTTATCTTTGACTGTAGCGCGACGAATGGAAATATGAGGTGGTAAGGTCAAATGCTGATTCATAGGGTTGGGGATGGGACTTGGGGGTAATTAGATGTGGGATTTTGGATTGGAAAACGCTTACCCGAAATAAATCACAAGTAAATTATAAGCTTGCAATCGCCTCTCGATTTTCTTTCTATGCTCCTACAGACGTAACATGTTACGTCTTTTCTCTACTCCCTGCCATTTCTAGGGATTGGTGATTAATGTGGATTTTACTGACTTCAAAAATACTATTGAAAAATTTTAACAGAGGAAAGGAAATCATCATATTTTTGCTATCTCAAGGGAATAATACTCAAAGTCTAATTTCTGTAGTTAATATAGATATAAATAGATATAGCAATCCGTTGAGGATTTCTAAAATCTTACATTTAAGGTTGTTAACCGTTAACATTCATAGGTATAGATGCGCGTTGCGCGACTTCTTCTAGAGAAGCCTTCCCGCAGAATACAGTCAACAGTCAACAACCAAAACCAATGTTTTTCACTACTGAAATAGGATTGCTATCAAAATCTTAAATTTACCCTTAAAGTATAAAAAATGGCGGAGCAAAGAGGCTGGTTTGATATTCGTCTTGCATATCAGGTTCTAGGAGTTACACCGGGAACTTCCCAGACGAAAATTAAAAGTGCATATCGAGAACTAGTCAAAATTTGGCATCCCGACCGTTTTACAACAAAAGAAGATAAATTAATTGCCGAAGAAAAGATTAAGGAGATTAATGCAGCTTACCAAGCTTTAAAGTCAGAGGAGGTGGAGGATAATGGGGAAGATAAAGTTGCAAAAGCACCTGAAAACCCGGTTAACTCCTCCGGAACAAGGGTAAATGTACATACAAGGGTATCCGCAGCTGAGTTTTTCTATCAACAGGGTGTAGAAAAAGTGCAGCAAGGGGATTATGAACAAGCGATCGCATTTTTTACCCAAGCGATTAAAGCTAATCCATACTACATCGAAGCCTATAAATACCGAGGTCTATCCTGTTCCCAATTGGGTCTAGAAATTCGTGCAACCGCAGACCTCAACAAAGCTGCTTCCCTAGAATGGCATTTTCGCGGGAAAAAACCCCAAACCACCCATCACCAATCCTATCATCGAAAAAATCCCTCACGGGTTCAATATCACGTCAAAACTTCTTACTCCGAGCGGGTCAACCGTAGAAGAACTGAATCGATTTGGCAAAAAATACGTCGCTGTTGGTTCCGCATCTGGAACCATTTATTTAGCTAATTAGGGTCTGCTGAACAAGTCTTTTAGTAGGGGTAGGGAATGGGTAGAGACAACCCGTCGGGTCGTCTATTTTTCAATAAGTCCTAATTATCCCTAGAGGTTGTTTGTCAAGTATTAATTATCACTATTTTGACTATCGTCCTGACTCTGGACATGGGGTTATACAAGCTGATTTTTCCTTCGAGAGTACGGACGCGACATGTCGCGTCTCTTCCCATTCCCAAAAACGATAATTCAAGTATTAAAATCGACTTTTAAAACATCCTCTTACCGTGGCTTTTCACAGAGTCAGGTTATCTCCCCAGAACAATCTAGAATCCAATTTGGGGTATTAATTGCCATTTTGGCAACACGGTTTGATGTTTTTAGTGTTTGATAGAATCATCTGCATGAATCAATTTACCTCTGTATACCAAAACCAAAGCAAATTGCTGAAACTCTCCTTGGTATACAGAGTAATTTTTTTATTTTTTGACCAAATCCGAAATAGAGTCTGCGGAAAAATCTGAAGCGTGAGGGTAGGGAGTAGAGACGACCCGTCGGGTCATCTGGATAGGGAATAGTTTTAATCCAACAATTGGTATTAGCGTCAACCGTCGATCAACCATCAAATAGGACGGTCAACTGTCACCTGTCAACCGTCAACAAGCCAAAAAGAAAATATATCCGCGTACAAAATATAATCTTCTCAGATCCAAAATATTTTCATAGCTTGTAATCTCATTGGGATTTTTGGGCACTATCTAATTATAAAGTTTTAAATTTCACCTACGTATTCTCAGTATTTATCGGTACGGAGAGATAGTGCTATGGCGTTAAAAAAGAAAGTATCGAAACGGATATCGAAACGTGTGCTGTTTAAACGAATTAGGGCTGTGTCAATACTAGTTGGATTATGTTGTTTGGGGATGCGCGGATGTGCTGCGGTGGAAGAATCGCAAACGATGCTGGTTTTGCGAAATCAATCGAGCAATACCCTCAATTTTATGCAAGTCAAGTTAAGGGATAAAACCTTTGAAATTCGTAATGTCCTTCCTGGACAAGAACACATCTGGAAATTTAAACGTAGTGGGGAAGATTCCTTCACGGTCAATGGTCGTTTAGCTGCGACGGTTCCCATTACAATCTCATCTTTAGGTAGTTTAGCAAGCGATCGCAATCGTGAACATCGTTTAACAATTGATGAGCATGGTAAGGTGTCCTACAGTAGTCCCAAATAGCATTCTGAACTGTACAGGGAGTAGGGAGAGACGCGATATATCGCGTCTGTACGGGCGTAGAGACGACCCGTCGGGTCGTCTCTACGCCGAATAATTGGTTGCGTTGCGGTTTTATGCTTAATTGCACCTACCTACTTACACTACATTAATTTTGATGGGTAAATAAAGGCACGTAGTAGTATACCAAAGCGTTTTCAGAGCTAAAGCCACTACTACGAATCTTTAAAATTATGCCATAGACCACTGCCTCTTCAGTAAATACCGTGATATGGTATTTATCTTCTCTTGTTCCAAGGCATGGCGTAGGTCCAGGGAAGTTTACTAATAGTGACGGGACAGTTAATTAGATACATCGGTGGTCTATCTTCTCCTGGAACAAGTCCCACCCGCAGTTCGGAGATTCGTAATACCAGTTGTAGGGAAAATTCCAGGGTTTTCTTCCGACTCATAAAGTCCTTGTAGAGAATGCGTTTTGCTTTGACGGGACTTTCTTTGAGTCCTTTGCCAATAATATCTATGAGTGCTTTAGTATTAGAATAGGTCTGTTTTTCTGCATCAAAGGTAAATACATCTTCCGCAGTCAGTCCTTGAACAAGGGTTTTTTTCGGAGCTACCAAGCTAGGGATTTGGGTGATACCAAGGTCGCGGGTGACATCAGGGGATTTACGGATAACGCGGCGGGAGGATTTATCATGTTCCACAACGATGGAGCAGTTGTCCCAGTCGATATAAATTCCGCGATTTTCGGATTTATTTTCCAGGATGAGGATTAATTCCTTGAGTTCGTCGAGTTCATAGGAAGGATTAAATTTCAAGGTAATACCGACGGTATTGTCAATTCCGTATTCTTTAAGTTTTTCTTCGATGGCTTTTTTATCCATGACAAATTTGATTCTGTCATCGATGGAGTCAATCATCCGGTTGAAGGTGTAGGCTAACCCGATGACGTAAAAAGTCATCACTAATAAATTATTATTGGCTGTAGACATGTTTTCCTCCTCACTCCCGATTATGAATTATCAATACAAATTACGAATATACTTTACACGGTTAATACTCAAAAAGACGTAGCATTACTACGTCTCGACCGTCACCTGTCAACAGTCAACAATCCGACAAAGAAATATATCAGAGTGCGAAATATATATTCGTCAATTTCCAATTCGCGTTGAGCTATTTGTTAACCAACCTCGTCGCCAAAAAAACCATAATAACCCAATGGCGATCGCTAACATCATACCTAAACATAGTACATATCCCCAATAGGAATTTAATTCAGGCATATTATACGGTGATTTTTCCGGATTGAAGTTCATTCCGTAAATTCCAGCAATAAATGTGAGGGGAATAAAAATAGAAGAAATGACGGTGAGGGTTTTCATGATTTCGTTCATCTTGTTTCCCACCACCGAAAGGTACACATCCATGAGTCCGGAGGTCAGTTCCCGGTAGGTTTCTACCATGTCTATGACTTGAACTGCGTGGTCGTAACAGTCTCGAAAACCTAGACGCACGTCTTCATGAATTAGACCACTACCATCACGGATTAAAATATTAATTACATCCCGTTGTGGCCAAATTGCTCGACGTAATTGTAATAAATCGCGACGGATGGCATAGATTTTTTGCAGGGTTTGGGAGGTAGGATTTTCGATGACTTCTGCTTCTAAATCTTCGATTCGTTCGCCAAAATGCTCTAATACCGGGAAAAAACCGTCAATAATTGCATCAATTAAGGCATAGGTTAAATAATCTGCCCCTCGCTTGCGAATTATGCCACGATTTTTTTCTAATCGCATCCGTACAGGTTCAAAGCAATCATAGGATTTTTCTTCCTGGATAGTTAATAAATAGGATTTCCCCAAGACAAAGCTAACCTGTTCATGGGAAAACCTTTCACCCTCCTTGGGGGGTGTCACCATCCGCGCAATAATTACTATTTGTTCGCCGTAGTCCTCCATTTTCGGACGTTCCAGCATATTGAATACGTCTTCCAGGAGTAATCGATGTAATCCAAATAATTTCCCTAGGTTTTCAATAGTTTCCCGGTTTCCTAAACCTTGAACATCAATCCACGAGACGGATTCAGTGTCCAGATAGGGACAACATTCCTCCACTGTCAGATTTTTCCGCTCGATCCAGTCGGTCTCGTTATAATCAATCAGACGAATTTCCGTTGCTGTTGCTTCCGTGGGAAGCACAAGCTCCCCAGGAACATCATCGGGATTATAGTATTTTTTGAGTTGATACAGTTTTTGAAGTTTCCGACGCTTGAGATGCGATCGCAATGATGGGGCCATATACGGCAAAATACAGAAAGCACAACACTGGATTTAGTTTACCTTAACAGTACGTTCCAGGTTGCACCTCCCACCACACCATCGCTTTCCAAACCAAAACGTTGTTGCAAGGCTTTAACTGCGGATTCAGTTGTCGCACCAAAATTGCCATTTGCAGGAGTACTCAAATAACCTAATGCACGTAAACGCTGTTGCAAAAAGGTGACTTCTTCTCCCCGCATTCCCGGACGCAAAATCGGTCTACCGTCGCTGGTATACTGAATATTCGGCTTGCGGGTAAATTGGGGGAGGGAAACGGGTTGACGGTTTGCTGGTCGTCTCTGATTTGCAGTGGATGGGGGTTGAGGTGCTGAAGAACTACTGCGAACAGAAGTGGAGGTACTACTACGTTGGGTATTATTGTTGGTAGTACGGACTGTGGTGGAGGTGCTACTACTTTGGGTATTGTTGTTATTAGTAGTACGAACTGTGGTGGAGGTACTACTACGTTGGGTATTTTGAGGTGCTGGAGTCGCTGGACGGGGTTCCGGTGCAGGATTAACCACACTCATGATATTCTGATTGGAAGCGGGAGGATTAACCGTTTGGGTGGGAATTGGGAATGGGGTTGGGGAGATTGGTGGTCGTGGTGGGGTAATAGATGGCCCTGCTGATGAATTATTTGCTATAGGTTCGCTGGGAAAAAGTCTTTGCCAAACCCTTTCATCCACGCTATTGTCGGCAGGTAAACCAGCTGCTTGGCGAAATTGGGCAACGGAATTTGCTGTGGCGTTATCATATTCGCCGTTAACTGGACCATTATAGAATCCTAACAGTCTCAAGGCCGCTTGTAATTCATTCACAGCGTTACCTTTGCTACCAAGCTTTAAACTTGGTCGAGTCACATTAGCTACAGAAATCACCTGGGCAATATCCTGACGCACAGGTGTAGATGCCATTGCCAAGGAACCGAACAATAATGGTGCGCAGGTACAAGCTAGTAGGTAATGGCAAAACTTTTTGCGGGCAACATCTATAAAGCGGATATTACCCTTTGAGTGACAAAATTTACTACTTTCCTTATTGCTTCTCATGGAATTTGCCCCCGGTATTTCTCTTGTTTATATTACAATTGCCGTTGTCCTTCAGACAACTATCGCCGGATAACTGGGTAGCAAGGCTAAGTAATTATTCTATGTTCGAGGTAAAAATAAAACTACCCAAAGGAAGAAATTACTTTTGATTTCGGATTATCAAGGAGTAGCCTACATGTACTGCTGACACTAGAACCGTAGATGTGGGTAGCGCAGTTCCTCTTGGATATGGAAGTGGTTTTTCCCGCTCCCCTGGAGACGACCCGGTGGGTCTCAAGCGAGTATACCTGCGATACATCCTTAGCCATTAACTCCCGCTATCGCATCCCCTTGACCAAGAATGGAAATGTAAGGTTCCCGCAGATATCGATTGGCAGCTGCGATCGCGTCTTCTGGGGTGACGGACTGAATCATGGTTTGAAATTGGCTATCAAAGCTGACTCCTAGATCCAGGATTTCATACCAACCGTAGATTTGGGCAATTTGGGCATTTGTTTGTTTACCGAGGGCATATTGACCGATAATTTTATTTTTAGCAGCTTCTAGGGCTGTTTCCGTCAGGGGTATTTGGGAAAGTAAATCAACTTCATGACGCAATCCCTGCAAAGCCGTTACCGTATTTTCCGGTGCGGTTCCCATATACACCACAAAGGAAGATGTAAATAAACGTGTGGGGAAAAAAGCTGAAACATCGTAGGCTAGACCCCGTTTTTCCCGCAATTCCACAAACAACCGACTGGAAAGTCCATTTCCTAAATAGGTGGAAAGCAGTTTTAAAGCAGCATAATCAGGTTCATTGACTGCGGGAGCAAAATAACCCAGCATAATAATCGATTGTTGGGTATGTTGAGCAGTCGCCAAATAACATGGTTGGGAGCGAATTTCCGGTAAGATTAACTTAGAAGTAGGGATATTACCGATAACTCGCCAACTACCAAAAACCCTTTCTACCTGGTCAATGGCGGCGACGGGGGTAATGTTGCCAGCGATACTAATCACCATGTTATCAGGGCGAAAGTAGCAGGAGTGGAAATTCAGTAAATCCTCTCTGGTAATGCTTCTGACAGTTTCTTCTGTCCCTAAACCCGATAAACCATAGGGATGATTTTGATACATCGCCTGCCGTAACTTGTCAAATGCCACACTAAAGGGTTGCTCTGACTGGGAGCGGATATCTTGTAGTGCTAAACGACGTTCCAGTTCCACCTCCGCTTCCGGAAAAGTTGGCGATCGCAAAATTTTTCCTGCTAAACTAAAAATCTCTGCAAAATCCGCCGTCACCGTTTTTAAGGACAATAAAAAGTAATCTGCGGCAATATCCGCACTTAAACTTGCTCCAATCGACTCCACAGTTTCGGCTATTTCTAAACTGGACATCCCCGCACATCCTTTGGTGATAACTGCCGATAGCAAATGTCCTAAACCAGATTTATCCGTCGGTTCATAGCAGTTTCCCGCTCGGACAAAAATTCTTCCGGCAATAATATCAGCAGTTGGATTTTCGTGGACAAGTAGCACAATACCGTTGTCGAGAACAGTGCGATAAACAGGTGATTTTTCAAAGGAGATGGACATTTAGATTTTGGATTTTAGATTTTGGATTTGAGAATACAGGAGACAGGAGGTTATTTTGATTTTGGATTTTGGATTTTTGATTTGAGAATACAGAGGACAGTATACAGCCTGGATTTCTCACGAGTAAGTTGTAAGCCTTGAGTAACGGATTAATTTTCCTTCTATTCTCTACGGACTATCCCTATGAGTTTTAGGGTTTTGTGAGAAATGCGGGACAGGAGGTTAAGATTCTGAGATATTCATCTTTTCAGTTTTGGTTAACAACTTCAAAAAATACTTTTCCTGGATTTTGAGCGAATAAGTTATGAGTCTTGGGTGACGGATTAACTTTTCTTCTAATCCCTACTCCCTTTAAGTTTTAGGGGTTTATGAGAAATGGGGGCTTTATCTCAACGAGTATTTTTATAAAATGAATATTAAATCCCGAAAACTTCATAGTCAGTTTGCTTCGGAGTCTCCCATATCAATTGAACACACGAACAAGAAAATACAGCAATCCGATTTAAGTCGTGAAAAATAGCGTGTCGTTGACTGATGACTGGTGACTATTAAGCGTCAAATGTCAACCGTTAACAACCCTACATATAAGATTTCACAAATTATTTAGGACTGCGGTAGTTCATTCCTACTCACCAATCCCTATTTACAAGTTAGGACTTTAGCTGTGAGAAAGAGAATTTATTCTCTAGCATTTGAGGTCAAAATAGGGATGGAATCATGCTTTACTATTTGATTTATCAATACCCTCTCCCCTTTTGGGGATATATAGCAATCCGTTGAGAATTCAGAAAATATTATTAAGTAGGTTTTTGACTGTTAACCATTAACAGTAATAGGCAAAGCCTTTCTAGAGGGTACGGCCAAAACTGACATTTTTCACTGCCGAAGTAGGATTGCCATAGTTTATTTTTGCATGACGACTGATTTAATTTTACTCTGGATAAATAACAGTCACAGCATAATTGTGGGGTGAGATGAAATCCTGGGCTAGGGTTTGGATTTCTGCGGTCGTGAAAGATAGAATATTTTGGGGATAAATATAGGCAAATTCAGGTGTGGCAATGGTACTGTAGTAACCATATAAACCAGCCAATTGATTCGGTGTTTCCGTGGAAAAGGCAAAATCATTACACAGTTTGCGCTGACATCGACGCAGTTCATTGTCGCTGATACCATTTTTGCCAATATCATATAAATGATAGCGAATTAATTCCTCCACTCGTTCAACATATTCTGGTTCCAGCCAAGCATTAATTGTAAATAAACTTGATTGTTTTTGTAGGGAAAAACTACTATGAATACCTTGGACTAACTGCTGTTCTTCCCGTAAATCCCTCACTAATCTTGATATTCTCCCGTCTGCGAGTAAAACCGATAGCAAATCTAAACCGTAGGCTGTATGTAAATCCTCCGCACCCGGTGCAACCCAAGCCATCATCAACCGTGCTGATTCCAGTCGTGGTAAAGTAATTTCTTGACGACGTATACCAGCGATTATCGGCTGGTGACAGACGGATTTTAACGGCAGATGCTCGCATTTTTGAGGAAATTCCCGAAAGGCATCAGCAACTAAACCATAGGCTTTTTCTTGGCTGATACCCCCCACTATCACCACCGTCATATTCTCTGGTTGATATAAATTCCGATGGAAGCAACGCATATTTTGGGGAGTATATTTAATAATATCGCGATCGCATCCCAAAATCGATCGCCCATAGGGATGGTGGGAATATACACTTGTCATCAAATGTTGATATCCCAACCAATCTGGGTCATCACCTGCTTGACGAATTTCCTCCAACACCACGTTTCTTTCCCGCATATATTCCTCATCGGGAATGGCTGCATTCAACAGCAACTCACCCATAGGGGGCAAAATTTCCTCTATGTAGGTAGCCGCAGTTGTCAAGGAAAAATGGGCATAATCATAACTAGTAGCAGCATTACTCACTCCTCCCCGTGTTTCGATTAGTTGGTCAAAAACCCCAGGTGCAATTTTGGCTGTACCTTTGAAAATCATGTGTTCCAAAAAATGCGCCATCCCATACCAGGATTCTGGTTCTGCGGTGACTCCTGCACTCACCCACACATCTGCCACAACAACGGGGGTTGTCGGGATTTCCTGGTGAATAAACGTTAATCCATTCTCGAAAACTGAAATCGAACCTGGTGACACCTTATTATTCGTGATGATAGTTAGTTGAATAAATCATTAAAAACAATTTAGCTTACTTTGACACGGAAATCACAATATCTTGGAGACAGGATATTCCTACACAGAACCCGCATTTCTAGTCAGTAAGTGGTCAGTATTGATTTATACTACTCACCGCAATTTTTGACACATTGTCTTCCCCGATTCCCAACTCCCAATAGGGTTCGGTTAGTGATTTTTTGTGGTGATTTCGGGAGACGTGATATATCGCGTCTGTACTCTCCCCACTCCCTATTTTATGTAAACTTATATGAAGTTAGTTATGAGCAGGGTTTGTACTTATGGTTTCCCGTCGTCATTTTTTGAATGCTTGTTTAGCAATATTTTTAGTATGTTGGGGTTGGGTTAATTTCATACCAGAAGCTTTGGCTTTAGGGGGAAAGCTACCGGAGTTGAACCAAGCAGCACCAAATTTCCGTTTACCCACTAATACGGGTGACGGGGAAATTGAATTATCTGATTATGCTGGTAAATGGGTAGTTCTATACTTTTATCCCAAAGACTTTACACCTGGTTGTACCATTGAAGCGCGACGCTTCCAACAGGATTTACCTAAGTACTTGGAGAAAAACACCCAAATTATTGGCGTTAGTGCGGATGACGTGGATTCCCATGCAGAATTTTGTGATTCCGAGGGTTTAAAATTTCCCCTCCTTGCAGATACCGATGGCAAAGTTAGTCAAGCATACGGTTCCTGGCTAGGATACATGTCGATGCGCCATACTTTTATTATTGATCCTAAAGGGATAATCCGCGATCGCTTTGTTAAGGTTAATCCTACAATCCACAGTCAAGAGGTATTTGCCAGGTTAAATGAGTTACAACAATTAGATTCGTGATTAATTAGGAAGTAGAGACGTAACATGTTACGTCTGTAAGTAAGTAGGGGGAACTGGGGAAGACAATGTGTCAAAAATTTCGGGATAATGGTGTTACTCAATACATGAATATCCTGTCTCCCCTTCCCTACGGCATCCACTCCAAAACCAATCCCACCCGACTATCTTTACCATGTCGCGTATTTTGCTGTTGAATATCCGTAGAAATTCTGATATTTTTTGCGATCGCATATCCCAAAGATAAACTAGTTAAACCCACCTCTTCCCGACTTCCCGGTGCGACCCATGTCTGCGTCAGTGTAATATCCGCACCACCACCACGGGATAAACTGAATAATAATTTTCCGCCAACATTTACCCCATGTGTGTCGTCACGGTTGGTTTGTACATGACGATAACCGAAAACGGGTGCAACATTAACGTAACTTCCTAAAGGTCTTAAATAATACTGTAAATCCGCACCGTATCTCTGAAGCTGACCGTCAAAACTAGTTTCATACTCCCCTCGTACGGTAATCGGTGTATTGGGGATCAATACATCTTCAATTCCCACATTCACCCCACTACGATTTTGATTTGCAGGAAAAAGGGAATAACCGACCCGAATCCGAGTCCGAAAGCTGGGTTCATTTTTAATCTCGTGGAGAATATTGGGGACTTTGCGTAACCAACGTCGCAAAACCGGACTATTTTCGCGAATTTCTGGACTAATGTCCAAATCGTTTCCTGGGGAAGTTTGGGAAAATGCAGCAAAGGGGAAAATCAGCCAAAATACAGTGAAAAATCCGGAAATCAGGGGAATTAGATGGATGGGATGCAGCAGGGTCATGGATGGTGGATGATGGTTTTTAATTTCGTTGATAACACAGAAAAACCCGTAAAAATGTAGCAATGCCACATTATGACAAAATTGCACCCAAAATTTAGAGACGTAGCATTGCTACGTCTCTATCCCACATCAATCCGCTAGTTCCGATTCCTAACGAATACTACCTTCCGCTACCACGACATCAATCGGCTTAATAAAATACAAGCGTACCATTTGCCAAGCATTGGAGATGTAGTAGGGTAGCTTTTGCAGGAACTGAATTGGTTTGGGAGAATTTGATTCTGCGATCGCAGTGAGTTTTTGGTTATTTTTCACGCATATTTCCAGACGTTCATAAAATTCTGGTTTTGCCACATCCAGGATCACCGGGAAAACACGTCCAGCAGTTTCATTGGTTTTTTCAATCACGTATTTATCGTATTCCCGTGCATCTAAACCGATGGCAGCGTAAAAATCTTGACGCTGGATATCATTGAGATACATAGTTGCGAATACCGACAACAGGAAGAAACGACACCACAAACGGGCTTTCCAATCATTGAGGATTTGAGGTTGGGCCCGCATTACCGCGTCAAAAAAGTCACCATGACGGTTTTCGTCCTGACACCAGTTTTCAAACCATCGGAAAATTGGATAAATTCTGTCTTCTGGATGCTGCTCTAAATGGCGGTAAATCGTGATGTAGCGCCAATAACCGATTTTTTCCGACAAATAGGTGGCGTAGAAAATAAACTTCGGTTCAAAATAGGTATATTTACGACTTTTAGTTAAAAAGCTTAAATCCAAAGACAAATTAAAGTCAGCCAAAGCCTTATTTAAAAAGCCAGCATGACGTGCTTCATCCCGTGACATCAAATTAAAGCACTCAGCCAACACAGGGCTTTTATCCTTTAAACGTCTTCCCAGTTCCTTATACAGCAAAAATCCCGAAAACTCCGCCGTACAAGAACGTTCCAAAAACTCGACAAACAGACGACGAGTTTCCCCATCAATATGGTCCCAGGATTTATCAAATTCCTCATCCCGAACAAAATGATGGCGGTTATAGTCCGCACGAAATTCCTCTAAAATCGCCTTTAACTCGTCCTCATTGACGGAGATGTCCATCTCCCCCATTGCCTCGAAGTCTGTAGTATAAAACCTGGGAGTTAATAGGGTTTCCTTCGCAGGAACTTTGACTCCTGGACGAATTTCTTCAAAACCTGGTTTTTTGAGGGAATCTACCATGTCCTAATCGCTCTCGCCTTCTTGTTAATTTCGATCCACCCAAATCCTGGATTTCTCACAAACCCCTAAAACCTTCAGGGAATAGGGAGTGGGGAGAGACACGATATATCGCGTCTGTACGGGATTAGCAGGAAAAACAACCCATGACCAACCCTTATCACTCACTCGTGAGAAATACAGGAAATACGAGTTGTAATCCTCGTTGGTGTGATTTTGTGATTTTAAATATACAAATTTCAGTCTACCAAGCCATTGACTGCTACGGGAGGATTTAAACATTAAGAGTTGCAACAATTCCTGGATCGGGGATATTTGCTCCAACTATTGCCACGATACCCAGAGGAGAACCGGAACCACCCCGTAGACGTAAAGGTGCAATCACGACGGTTGTACCAACGGGAGGTAGTTGGTCTAGGTTAGTCAAATTCTCTAGGACGATACGCGGTTGGGAAAGAATTAGCCGGTTGACGGAAAAATCGGTGTTGCTTCCCCCATCAACTCCGTGGGTATCAATGCCAACTCCATTGATGTGTCGTTGTTCCAGCAAAAATTGACTCACTGCTAAACTAAAACCAGGAAAATGCATTTTCCCGTGTTCATCGGCATTCATAAATTCCGTCGGATTATGCCATTTTTGACTCCAACCTGTATTTAATAAAACAAGGCTGTGGGGGGGAATTATCCCGTGTTGATGTTCCCAAGCTTGAATATCGGCAACGGTCAGTAGGTAGTCGGGGTTCTGTTCCACTAGACGGCGAATATCAATTGTGACAGCCGCTAGTACTAGTTTGGCGGCGGGATACTTGTCAATGCTGGTACCATCAGGATAGAAACTACGCGGTACGTTCATATGGGTGGCGCTGTGTTCCCCAATACATAATTCCCGGAGAAAATAGCCCTGCTGCTCAATATCGGCAAAGCTAGTAAATTTTGTGGCTGGGTCATCTGGCCATTGGGGCATATTGGTATTGATGACATGGCTAAGATGGATGATTTGGGATTGGGTCTCAGGAATGGGAGATTTCGTTAATCGGGCGAGGGTGGCGGCAGTGATATCCTCAGTTTGTCCCGTGACAGAAAATACCAGAGCTTCGCGGTAGATACGTTGGGCTGGATGGTGGTAGTAGTTGGCCGCACCACTGGAAACTGCGATCGCGGCTTGGGTAATCCGGTGCATCAGGTTGATTGCCCAGCTGCGCATTTCTAGTTTTTGGGGGTAGGAGAAGGATTTAGGGTGAATAATTGCTTGTTCAATTTTTTGCCCACATTGATGTAATTCCTGTTGTAATTGACTATGGGCAGTATGAATGATATCTAACTGGTTTTGTTGATATTTATCAGCAATCACACGTAGTCCGGCTTGGGCACACCCCATCATCAAAAAAGTTGCTTTTAAAACATTTTTTTGGTCATTTTTGCCAATCCAACCTGGAGGTTGGGTAAAAACAACTTGGTCTTGGGAAAGAAACCAGTTGGATAGGGTTGCGGATACGGTATTTGTTGCCGGCATTGCCATTAAATCCGCAGGGTCATTAAACTGTAAACTACCACCCTTCCGTTGCTGGGTATTTTCCAAAGGAACTATCCCAAACACTGCGCTACCATCCCTCAAGGTTGCTGCCACAATAAAATCACTAAACATTCCCCAACCCGTAATCCAGGGAACAACTCCATCCAGCACATACCCCCCATTTACGCTTTTGGCTTTAACTGTGACTTGACTGCGACGCAGATGGGAGAAACCCACACCGACCAATACCTCACCATCAACTATTCTCGGTAAATACTGTCTTTGTAAGTGGCAATTATCACTTTTTACCAGCATCGCCACTGCACTTTGATGTTGGGTTTGTAAAAAGGCTAAAGCTCCGGAATAGCTAGCAACCAGGCTTTGAAACCGACCATAGTTAATATCATCGAATTCCCAACCACCGAATTTTTTTGGTATTTTCAGCCTCAAAGCACCTAGTTTTAACAATTTTTTTAAAGTCTGTAAAAGTAAACCAGCGTCAGTATCAAGTTGATTCGCATAGGGGAAAACCTCTGCTTGGAGGAAATCAGTGACACGGGAGAAGAGAATTTCTGGTTTGGAGATAATCATGATTTGAATCATTATCAATTGTATTTCCCCACTCATTCCGGTGAATCGGTAAGATAGAGAAAGATAAACCCGTATAAATAACCAATGACTTCTACGCTTACTACTCAACCTCGTCTCAACGCACCGACCATCAGCGTTTTGCCGAATGGATTAACAATTATTGCGGAACAAATGCCTATTGAGGCAATTAATCTGAATCTATGGCTCAATGTTGGTAGCTATATTGAGTCGGATGCAATTAATGGCATGGCTCATTTTCTCGAACACATGGTGTTTAAAGGTACAGACAGACTCCCTGCTGGAGAGTTTGAGCGATTAGTGGAGGAACGAGGTGCGGTGACTAATGCAGCAACTAGTCAGGATTACACCCACTATTACATTACCACCGCCCCCAAGGATTTTGCCGAGTTGGCTCCCTTACAAATTGAAGTTGTGTTAAACCCCAGTATTCCCGATGATGCTTTTGAACGGGAAAAGTTGGTAGTCCTAGAAGAAATTCGCCGTTGTGAGGATAATCCGCGACGGAGAATATATCAACGAGCAATGGAAGTTGGTTTTGAGTCCCTACCCTATCGTCGTCCCGTCCTTGGTCCGGAGTTTGTGATTGAAGATATGCAACCCCAACAAATGCGGGATTTCCATCGTAGTTGGTATCAACCACGGTCAATGACTGCTGTTGCTGTGGGTAATTTACCTGTGGATGAGTTGATCGAAATTGTGGCTTTGGGGGTTGATCAATCAAGTCAAGGTAATCTTTCTTTCCCTCCTAGATTTTTCCCTGGTTCATCCTCTGATTTGGAGAAGGAACTACCTTTTACCAGTATTACTCGCTGTGAATATACCGATGCAACTCTGCAACAAGCGCGATTGGTCATGTTGTGGCGTGTACCGGGGTTACAAGATTTACATGATACCTATGAATTGGATATTCTCGCAGCAGTTCTATCTCATGGCAGAACATCTAGATTAGTGAGGGATTTACGGGAAGAAAGGGGGTTAGTTTCTTCTATTTCTGTGAGTAATCTGAGTCACCGGGTACAGGGTTTATTTTACATTTCTGTCCATTGTCCGGTGGAAAATCTCGAAGCGGTGGAAGCAGCAATTATTGAACATATTCACCATTTGCAAACTGAATTAGTGAATATCTCAGAAATCGAGCGTATCCGTAAACGGGTTGCTAACCGCTTTGTTTTTGGTAATGAAACACCAAGCGATCGCGCTGGTCTGTATGGCTATTATCAATCATTGGTGGGGAATTTACAACCAGCTTTTGATTATCCACTCCATATCCAACGGGTTGATCAAGAGCATCTCCGTTTGGCTGCGAGAAAGTATTTAAGCACTAATGCCTATGGAGCTGTTGTCGTTAAGCCCTGTTAATGCAAAAATAATTCCAGAGGAAATATTTTCCTCTGAAAGTCTCCATTAGTTTGTTACATCCCTGATTTAAATATTTGACTATATAAAAGGAAAATTGTGAGCAAGGAGAAGACGAAGAGTCGCGGGTTTGACAACAAGAAAATACAAAGTTTGACTAAATGGAGCAGTTTTAAGTTGTTCAAACAGAGGTGATTTTGAGCCAAAATACCTATATCAAGTGTCTGAAGGCTTCCATAATCTTCAGTTAATCTGGCGTTAACTAAGATAGTAAGACAGACTCACCGCAATAATTACTGCGATCGCCGGAAATACCGTCCCTAATTCTATCTCCCTTGTTAGGCACATTTTGATGAGGGAGAAGGGAAGAACTAGGGGCCAAAACACTACTATGATACAAAACATCACGAATGAAAGAAAGTTATCTTCTGGAGAAGATGGAGGGTGACGCAAGCTAAACCTTAACCAGTTGATGAAAAAGTACCCTGTCATCAACAAATAGCTTACTAATACAATCAATTGCAACTTGCTCACAATCTACGCTCCTCAGAAGAAATATTATTTTGACTGATACTTGTATCACACCGTCGAATATATTTTAGTTCTTTACGTACCTGTTGAAGCTCAATTATTTGCATAACTGATATCAATGTCTGATTTTATATCTTATTTCTTGTAAGTAAATATTAATAGATAATTACTACCAACCAATCAGTACATCCACTTATTTTTGGCACCAATTGTTCATAGTCTAACTATCAAAACTGATCCGTAAAAGTATTGGTAAATACATTTTCCCTAATGAATTTTTTAAAATCAAATTACTCATCCTAGATATGGGGCTGACTATTGATAAAAAGCTTGTAAGATAAAGCTTTGTAGGATTTAGCTTACTTCAATTCGGGGTGTATACCCTCAAATTCATCACCTGGATAATGATGAAATCTACATCATGAATAAATTGGCAAAAATTGATATTTATCCCGATATTGGACATGCTATGCTGTATTTAATTACCATTAAATCCCGTATACATAAAAATAAATTCGATATTTGCTACATTCTGAGTCAGCAGATTGATGGTAGGAGTAAAAATAAACATTCCTGTCAGAAGCGAAACACCAATTGTACAGCATTTGAAGTATAGGTTATGACATCTAAGAAGCAATTTTTCATCAGTGTCTACGGGGAATAGTACTAACCCTTGCTTGTAAATAGGGAAGTGGGGAGTAGAAATGAACTATTTTCTTGTTTGGTTGTGTCTAAACGACATGGGGGGAATGACTTGAAAGTGTAGATGCGTAACGGTTTTCCCATGCTCCGTGTGGGAGTCCAAGGGGGGAGACACTTTTTTCGTGAATGAAGGCGTTAGCCCTCACCTAACTAGGTGACCACCCAGAGTATCGTCACCAGATAAATTAAATTCTTGACAAGGTAGTTTTGGTGACATTTGCTCCCGGTTAGGTACTCAATATACTAGCTTCTCACAGTTCCCCGCGTCACACCTAATTGATTGTGTAACTTTAAATTCCGCCACACTTGCGAGCCTGTAATTTCCCCGGCAATAAGTTGCTGATAATTACGAATAACTTGCTGTACTTGTGTCGGGGATTCGTCGAGAAATTCAATCCGTAAATGCCGTAAACCCAGTGTCACCAGATATTGCAAGTGTTCTGCTCCCGTTTGGGCTGTGCTGTTAAATACGGTGTTGCGACAACCTAAATCTGCATGGAGAACATGTTCACTACCTACCCGGTCACGTAGTTTTACTTCATACCTTTCACAGGGTCGTCCACAGTCACGAAAATCTTTCCCTGGGGAGAGGAAAGCACAAAAAACACAGTGTTCCATGTGGAACATGGGCATATGTTGATGGATTGTCACTTCATACCAGTGGGGGGGAGAAGTTCGGAATAAATCTTCTAGTTGGTTAATATTTAAATCATAGGATGCGGTCAATCGTTCCAAGCCAAACCGGTGTTTGAGATAATCAGCCGTGAGGGGGTTGGCAACATTGAGGGAAAAATCACCAATACATCTGTCCTCTGCAAAAAAGCGTAGGTGGTCGTAATTTCTGACTAGATATCCATCTGCATCGGATTGACGAACTTGGTGGAGAATCCAGTTTTCACCGGGTTTGGTAATGCGGGGAGGTGCAACAAAAATGCTGGGGTCAGGGGATTGGCGATCGCGTACCATTTGTACAGCTTCCCGATATTGGCGAGGATCTGTAAATTCGCAGTAAATTGTTTCTATACCTGCATTCAGGGTAGCTTGGAGTTGGGGGAGATTGCGAACCAAAACTATCAGGTTAACTGACTGGGAAATATCGGTCTGGGTTGATGGCGGTAGTATATCTTGTAAACTAGCTTGTTCGTGAATTGTAAAGCGTTGTGGTTTTTGGCGTTGAGTTGTAATTTGGCTGACTAATTCCCGTCGTATTCGGTTTAACTCGCTCACCGGAATAATCACATCACCCTGGAGATGATTCTGAAAATCACCTAACTGAAACGGTGTATTACCCAAGCGTCCGAATTGTTCTTTTAACTTAGCAGTTGTAAGCGGTTTGTGGTGAGCAGATGCTAACAAAATATCGGACTCCACCACAGCCATATGACCTAACCGATCCCGTGCGATCGCAACTAATTTTTCTCCCTCTGTACCATGCACTTCCAAATCCAGAGGTCGCTGGAATTTCGGAACATCCCCCTCAAAACTCTGACGGATTTTTTTATCTAATTCCGGGTCACTGGTTTTCCAAATGCGATCGCCGATGTGTATCCGTCGCCAGTTAATACTACCACCTCCAAAACTAATAACTGTTTCTTTCCCCCGATGTTCCACCCGGTACACCCTTCCCCCTTCTTCCTTTGCTTCCGGGTGTCCACAATCAAATACCACCCCATCACCCGCTTTCAGGGGTGCTACCAACCTCAGCGCAACTTCTTCCTTCCCAATCCGAGTAACAGTACCTAAATAGACCCCCCGCTTTTTCCCAAACCTTCCATGAACCAGTTCTTGATTATTAATACCAGCAAACCAACCAGTATAGAGACCACGGGAAAAAGCCATTTCCAGCTTGTAAGTGTCTTCGGTGGAATCTCCTAAATTCTCTAAATCTGCTTTTTCAACTTCCCTCTGCTCCATAGATTCCATCACTCGATCCAAACCCTGACGGTAGACCTTAGTGACATTGGCCACATATTCCGGTGTTTTTAATCGTCCTTCAATCTTTAAACAACTCACTCCGGACTTCACCAACTCCGGCAAAACACTTAAACCCGCCAAATCTTGAGGACTCAGTAAGTATTTTTTATCACCCAAATCTACCACTTCCCCATCCACAACTAATTCGTAGGGCATTCGACAAGCTTGAGCGCATTCTCCCCGGTTAGCAGAACGTCCACCCAAAGCCTCACTAGTTAAACATTGTCCGGAGTAGGCCACACACAAAGCCCCATGAACAAAGACCTCCAAAGGAAGGGATGCACCCCGATAGGCCATTTGGCTTTGGATTTTGTTAATTTCCCTTAAGGAACATTCCCGCGCCAACACCACCAAATTACAACCCAATTCCTGGGCAAATTCCACACCAACCGCACTGGTAATCGTCATTTGCGTGGATGCATGGATAGGGAAGTCGGGGGAAAGGTGACGAATTAACCGACAAATACCGATATCCTGGACAATGACCGCATCGACTCCCGCACTGATAATTGAACGCAGATATCTTTCCGCCTCCCGCAATTCCTGGGGAAAGACTAGGGTATTTAATGTGACATATCCCTTGACACCACGGCCGTGGAGATAGGTCATCAACTCCGGTAAATCCTTCTCCGTAAAATTTTCTGCCCGCATTCGCGCATTAAATTGATCCAAACCAAAGTAAATGGCATCCGCTCCATTTTCAACAGCAGCTTTAGCACATTCCCAATTACCAGCAGGAGCTAGTAATTCCGGACGGGTGAGGGTGGTAGAGGGGGTTGGGGTGGTGATTTCTGCTTGCATGTTGGATTTTGGATTTTAGATTTTGGATTTTGCGGAAAGTTGGTGGTAGATTTATTCTTCCACCAAACTTTCCAAGACGGATTTTGGATTGCTCTAAGCCTGGATTTCTCAGCAATTCCTCAAACTTCCAGGGAATAGTCCGTGACGGGAGTAGGGAATGGTAGGGAAAACAACCCATAACTCAACGCTTATCGCTCACTCACTCAAAACCTGGGTTTAACGCTATAGCAAGAGCGTTCACCCGCTTTCGCGGGAAGCAAGTTACCCAGAGTAGCGCAACTACAAGCTAAATACAGGACTCCATATCTGTGGGGAAATGAGAAAGGCTATATTTTCGCATATATCCTAATGTTGATTTTAGCTGAATCAAAAAGAAGCCTCTCGCCTACCACTCTACACTCCCATGTCGCTTGAACAAAAGCAAACAAGAAATATAAATTATTCCAACTCCCAACCCCCTAATCTCTGAAAACTTTTGATAAATGATTCCAACTCCCAATTCCCAACTCCCAACCCCCTAATCTCTGAAAACTTTTGATAAATGATTCCAACTCCCAATTCCCAACTCCCAACCCCCTAATCTCTGAAAACTTTTGATAAATGATTCCAACTTCCAACCCCCTAATCTCTGAAACTTTTGATAAATGATTCCCACTCCCAATTCCCAACTCCCTACTCCCTAGGCTTAAAATAATCCAAAATCCGTCTTGGAAAGTTTGGTGGAAGAATAAATCTACCACCAACTTTCCGCAAAATCCAAAATCCAAAATCCCCTTATTCTGTCATAATTTAAACATTTCTTGCATGACGACAGCCAATGGTGAACTCTACCCTTGTTGCGACTCTCTATGTCAATCCCGTGACTGGAAATGATGCGAATACGGGAATGCGGGGTGCGCCGTTGAAAAGTCTCTCCCGCGCTCTGAAAGTAACTTCGACTCCGGCGATTATTCGTCTTGCCCCTGGTAGCTATAATGCGGCCAATGGGGAAAAATTTCCTTTGGTTATCCCAGAGGGGGTAACTGTGGTGGGAAATGAGGCAAATCGGGGTTTAGGTATTGTGATTGATGGTGGCGGTAATTATCAAAGTTTGACGTTTGGTGTCCAGAATATTACTTTGTTGTTGCTGGATGATGCCTATTTGTTGGGGGTAACTGTTACTAATCATACACCAAAGGGGACGGGTGTGTGGATTGAATCGACGATGCCGGTGATTGCCAATAACACATTTACGAATTGTGGTCGGGAAGGGATTTTTGTCACCGGGAATGCTAAACCTGTGATTCGTGATAATGCGATCGCTCGCAATGGTTCGGGGGGGTTGGTGTTTGCGAATAACAGTAAGGGGGAGTGTATTGGCAATTTAATCCGTAAAAATCCCCTGGGGTTGGCGGTGACGGATAATGGTGCGCCAATGATTGTGAATAATCAAATTACAGAGAATAAAGTGGCGATCGCCTTAGCGAAGGATTCTCGTGCAGTTCTGCGGGGTAATATTGTTAGTCAAAATACCGATGGTGGGTTGTTGATCAATGGGAATGGAATACCAGATTTCGGTCATATCCATGACCCGGCGGCTAATCGGTTTAGTGATAATCAAAATTTTGATGTTTTTAATAATACGAAATATCCGGTAATTTCCGTTGGTAATAATCTGAATCCGGCGCATGTGAAGGGGACAATTGAGTTTCGAGCAGCGACGGTGGAGTTAAACCCCCAATTCCAGAAAGGAGGAGTATTTACGGATATTGGTGGTCATTGGGCTAGGGAGTTTATTGAGGGTTTGGCATCCCAAGATTTAATTAGTGGTTTTCCCGATGGGGGTTTTCAACCGGAAAATCGGATTAGTCGGGCTGAATATGCGGCTTTGGTGGCGAGAATTTTTAAATTACCAGCAATCAACGCCAATCGATTCTCCGATGTCCCCCAACAGTTTTGGGCTGCGGGGGTAATTAATGCGGCTGCATCTGCCGGATTTTTGGGTGGATTCCCCGATGGTACGTTTCGTCCCCAACAAGCCCTAACCAAAGTTCAAGCCCTGGTTTCCCTCGTGAATGGTTTAAAATTGACAGCCGGAGACGCAAATTTATTATCAATGTATCGCGATCGCGCCCAAATTCCCAGTTATGCAGTGGGGGCAGTGGCAACCGCTACACAAAACATGTTAGTTGTCAACTATCCCGATTGGGATGTATTGGAACCTTTAAGGGATATTACCAGGGGGGAAATCGCAGCGATTGTCTATCAAACTTTGGTGGTTCGGGGTTTAGTTCCGGCTATTCGTTCACCCTACATTGTTTTACCAAATACCCAACTACCCACCTTTAGTGATTTGCCAGGTCATTGGGCTGAACCATTTATCCGGGGATTAGCCAGTCTCAAATTGATTAATGGGTTTGCCGACGGCAGTTTTAAACCCGATCAACCCATGAACCGTGCAGAATATGCAGTCCTAATTACCAACGCCTTTAATCCTGCACCGAAACGCAATCCCAGCCAATTTGTAGACGTACCGAAGAAGTTTTGGGCACATGATGCAATTCTTAAAGCCACCGCAGGAGGATTTGTGAGTGGATTTAGCGATCGCACTTTCCGACCCGAACAACATGTCCAACGTCTGCAAGTAATTGTTTCCCTGGTGAGCGGATTATCCTTACCCCCCCAACCAGCGACCAATCTTGCTAGCATTTACAAAGATATCCAAAGTGTACCCCAAAACACCCACACCGCGATCGCCACTGCCACCCACCATCGTTTGGTGGTGAATTATCCCCATCCCAACCAACTTTTACCCCAAAAACCAGCAACCAGGGGCGAAGTAGCAGCCTTTGTATATCAAGCAATGGTGACAACAGGACGTATTCGGGCGATCGCATCCCCATATATTGTTAACAAGTCTTGACAATCCCCAATTCCAAATTCAACATGGCATCAACTGCGATCGCATCCTTAAGGGAATTTCTCTCCCAACCCAACATCGAGACTTCTCCAGCTTGGGAATTCATCAATATGGTGTATATACGTTATGTACTTACATCTTAGCTGAGACGTAATATATTACGTCTCTACACGTAATATATTACGCCTCTACCAACAAAATTTAAAATTGATATATTACGTCTTTACCAACAAAATTCATTCATCTCTACCAACAAAATCCAGCCGTCGCATTCTTGTTTCAATTGGTTAACCCAACAGAAACCCAGCCCACTTTGTCTATAATAATTTTAGATGCTTAGTATTCTCTAACTCCGTGTGGAAAATCTCCAAACTTCCCTTCCAATTCCAACTTGACTGGAAATCGCTTATCCGCCCTCTATTACTACTATTAGGAGCGTGGATTTGCTTCGACGTGATTTGTCATCTTGGTGCAGAAATTCTTTGGTATAGAGAAGTTGGCTATTTAATGGTTTTTTGGACTCGACTCCTCACCCAAGGATTTTTGTGGATTGGAGTCTTGGCGATCGCCCTGGGATACTCCCTAGGTAATTTACAATTAGCCCAGCGTTGGCGATATCGACAGCCAGTTAAACCAACCCCTGTCACCAGCCAATTATTACCACGTTATTCCTGGAAATTACCACCTACAGATACCATCTCCCCGACCCCTGTCACCTTTTACTGGCTTATCCCCACCATTTTTAGCCTGGGTGTGCTGGTCGGTCTCATACTACTCCACTACGGACAAATCGCCGTTAGTTACTGGCAACGTGGTAACAACAACTATAACATCATCAACGCCATTCCCCCCCGCTTTCAACCAGAAGTAATTTGGCAATTAGCTCAACAATTAACAGGTCAACCCTGGTATCTCCTCCCCATTCTGGTTTTATCCGTACTGATCCTGCGATATCCACGTACCTGTTTAAATGCGATCGCGATTATCCTCTCACTGATTTTTGCCCAGGTTGTCTGCCAACACTGGGGTAATTTTTTACAATTTTTCCAACCCACCGCCTTTAATACCAAAGATGCGGTTTTTCAGCAGGATATCCGCTTCTACTTCTTCAGTCTACCCGTTTGGCAATTAATCGAATTTTGGCTCGGTGGTTTATTTTTCTACACCTTTGTCGCTGTCACCTCTACCTATCTACTCTCCGGTAATAGTTGGAGTGAAGGTAAATTCCCCGGCTTTTCTTGGCAACAAAAACGCCACCTTTACGGTACCGGTGGAGCTGTAATGTTAATCGCAGCCCTGTCCTTTTGGTTGAGTCGCTACGAACTGCTATACTCACCACGGGGAGTCGCCTTTGGAGCTAGCTACACCGATATTCACGCCCAATTACCAGCCTACACATTTTTGGCAATTTTTGCCCTGGTAATTGCTTTATACCTTTTGGGACGTACAATTTTTTGGCCACGTCATCCCCGAAGTCGGCGTGTAGTCGTTTCTGGTCTTCTCCTATCCATATTCACAATGGCAATAGTTGGGGAAATTATACCTACCCTAGTCCAATACCTTATCGTTCAACCCAACGAATTTCCCCGAGAAGAACCCTACATCGAACGCACCATTGCCATGACCAGACAAGCATTTAATCTGGATAATGTCAATGCCCAAACCTTTGACCCCCAATCCAACCTCACCCCCACCGACCTGGAAAATAACGACCTGACGGTTCGCAATATTCGCCTTTGGGATCAACGTCCTTTACTAGAAACAAATCGCCAACTCCAACAAATTCGCCCCTACTACCGATTTCCCGATGCAGATATCGACCGCTACACCTTTCCCACCTCCGAAAGCAAAAAAAACACCCGTCAGGTGCTAATTGCCGCCAGAGAACTGGATTATCGAGAAATTCCCCAAGCAGCCCAAACCTGGGTCAACCGCCATTTACTTTATACCCACGGCTACGGATTTACCATGAGTCCCGTCAACACCGTTGCTCCTGGGGGTTTACCAGAATATTTCGTCAAAGATATTGGTACAGTTGAAGGGGAAGCCCTAACGGTCTCCGATCCATCGATCCGTGCCACCATACCCATTAATCATCCGCGTATTTACTATGGGGAAATCACGGATAACTACGTGATGACGAATACAAAACAACAGGAATTAGATTACCCCAGTGGTCGTGATAACGTATACACTACCTACGATGGGGAAGGGGGGATATACATTAGCTCCTGGTGGCATCGCTTGATGTTTGCCCAATACCTGAAAGACTGGCGAATGCTGGTCACTACCCAGTTTAAACCCGATACGAAAATACTATTTCGCCGTAATATCAGACAAAGAATTCAGGCGATCGCTCCCTTCTTACGCTATGACAATGACCCATATCTAGTAGTGACGGATATCGGTACACCCCACCATTTATTTTGGGTAATTGATGCCTACACCACCAGTAATTATTACCCCTATTCGGATATGGGGGAACAAGGAATTAACTATATTCGCAACTCTGTGAAAGTCGTTGTCGATGCCTATAATGGAAGTGCAAAATTTTACATCGCAGATACCAGTGACCCAGTGATTCAAACCTGGAAGAAGATTTTTCCCAGTTTGCTGCAACCTCTGGAATCAATGCCGAAAACCCTGCAAGTCCATCTGCGTTACCCAATTGACTATTTTAAAATTCAAGCCGAACGGTTAATGGTTTATCACATGACCGACCCGCGAGTTTTTTATAACCGGGAAGACCAATGGCAAATCCCCAAAGAAGTTTACGCAGACGAACCCAGTTTAGTCGAACCCTACTACCTGATTACCAGTCTTCCCAAAGTTGATTTTGAAGAATTTATTCTCCTCATACCCTACACACCCCGTCAACGCACCAATCTCATTGCTTGGTTAGCAGCTCGTTCCGACGGAGAAAATTATGGCAAACTACTTCTATACAACTTTCCCAAACAGCGTTTAGTCTTTGGTCCGGAACAAATCGAAGCTCGGATCAACCAAGACCCCGTAATCTCCCAGCAAATATCCCTTTGGAACCGTCAAGGTTCTAGAGCAATCCAAGGTAACTTACTAATTATTCCCATCGAACAGTCCCTATTGTACGTCGAACCATTATATTTACAAGCAACTGAAAACAGTTTACCAACCCTAGCACGGGTAATAGTCGTCTACGAAAACCGGATTGTCATGGCTCCAAGTCTAGAACAAGCACTCGCAGGGATTTTCCAAACAACGGAAACCCCAGCAGTACCCATCATCCGTCCCTTTGAATCACCAGGGGTTGCTCAGTAATTACCGTCGATAAATTTCCCCATTACAAACCCGAACCACGCGGGTATCACAACGTCTCACCAGTTGTTCATCATGGGTAGTTACAATTACTGTCGCACCGAAATGATTTAATTTACGTAAAATTTGGATAATTTGCCAAGAATTATCTGGGTCAAGGTTACCCGTCGGTTCATCAGCTAAAATTAGGGGTGGAGTAGCCACAATTGCTCTAGCAATACTAACCCGTTGTTGTTCTCCTCCCGAAAGTTGTTCTGGGAAACAATTGGCTTTTGTTTGTAAACCCACTAATTTCAGGGTAGGTTCCAGACGACGCTGAATTTCCTTCCGGGTGTAACCTTGTGCTTGCAGAACCACACTAATATTTTCAGTCACAGTCCGTTGGGGAATCAACTTGTAATCCTGGAAAATCACACCAATTTGTCGTCTCAAATACGATAATTGATTTCCCCGTTGCAATCCCACATTCTGTCCATTGACGATCACTTCCCCTTGACTTGCAATTTGCTCACCATACAATAACTTGAGTAAAGTGGACTTACCAGAACCACTTGGTCCAGTAATAAATAAAAATTCCCCCTTCCCAACTTGAAAGCTGACATTAGATAAAGCACCTCGTCCATTTTCATAAACCTTACTTACATTCCGAAATTCCACACAGAACTCGGTTGGGGTTTCCACGGATTTAGTCGCTGTCTCTGATGCAGGAAATTGTTGTTCTAGTATTTCTTTTGCTGTTAAAGTTGGCATTGCTGATTTAGTGGGTTCGTGAAAATTTTATATTTTTGCTATGCAATCAGTATTCCCACTCAGCAAAGGGAAATTATCATCACTCAGAAATAAATTTCCTTCTTCGTTGTGAATTGGGAATGGGGAGTAGGAAAAATCACTTTCATAAGTTCTGATTACCCTTATTAACTATTCATAGACAGATGTAACGGCAAGTAATGAAATTATGTATGATAATTAACGTGAATTCGATGAACCTCACCCCAACCCCTCTCCAGGATGGAGAGGGTCAGAAAAATCCGTAGTTTTAACCAAAAATCTATGTTTTCAAAGCCTTTCTCCAAGAGGGGAAAGGTTTGGAGAGGGGTTATTTGAATCCGTTGTAGCGAGCTACGACCTAGGAGTACTCACGTATAATTAAAGCAATCCGATTTAAGTCGCGAAAAATAGCGTGCCGTTGACTGATGACTGGTAACTGTTAACAACCCTACATGGAAGCTTTCACAAATCCCCCTCGGATGGCTGTATAATTTTTAGCCTTTGATCAACTTTTATAATTACGTGCATTGATTACGTATATACAACTTTTGACAAGCACTATTTTCTACCTGAGTACGAAAATTTTCCATCATTGCTAAGATTTCGTCGTGCAATTGTTGATACTCATCGCGGTCGAGGGATAAATATTCACCATGAGCGATCGCATTTCTGCGCTTTAGTAATTGTTCATTAATAATGACCTCTTTCGTTTGGTAGAAAGAGTAATCTAAACCCAGGAGACAAGTAATTTCCCGTAAAATAGCCGAAGATAAATTAGAAGCGGTGGAAATTATATCTTCATAGGGAATGGAGCTTGTTTGATGTACCTGAGTCAATATCAAATTTGTCACTGCTGTAAATACTGTGGCCTTGTTGGTATCATTAGCTTCATTCAGTTTCGCTTTCATTGCGATTGCCACAAAATTGATCGCCAATTCCCCATAAGTTAATTTTTGTCTAGCAACAAACTCCAAATAACTAGTTGCAGCAGTACGAATATATCCTTCCCAGTGAGCATATAACAGTGCTACTCCACTACGTAGTAAGGCATTATGTTTACTAGTCGTAAAACTCCTAGTTTCAATCAAAGCTTTCAAATCAGAAATTTCTTTTTTTCTCCAGACGAAATCATCTGTTAACCTCTGATTTAAATCCTCAAGAGTGCGAATTTTCTTCATACAGAAAATAATCTACGACCCAGGGGAATTAATTTCGGTAATCTCGCTCTAGCATCTTTGCCTCTGCCAAAAGCCGATGTAAAATCTGGATTAGACCAAATTTCAATAATTTTATTTCTCAATTCCCCAACACTTAAATGATATTGGAGATAGTTATAACCAATTCCTAGAGCTATTGTTTCAAAAGGTGCCAACATGAAGCCACCATAAAATTTTTGTTTATTAACATCATATTTTTTAAAGCTATCACTTCCCATACATTCAGATAAAACTTGAAATGTTTTTTCAAAGGCGGCTTGCTCTAATTCTTTGTCAAAATTAGGATTGTTAGCAATTTCCTGAATTTGTTCCGTAAAAAATGAATCAACATCAGGAATTTTGTTCAACAAGTTTTCGTCTATATTTCGCAGTACCAAAAATCTACATAAAATTTCAATATCATATTGTTCTTCTAGAGACTTATCATTTAAAGCAATACAGGCTTGGAAGTTTTCATTCTCACTAAGTTTTTTAATCCAGCGATAAAAATCGGGATTTAAACTGACTAAAATACAGTTTCGTAGTTCTTGAGGAGTAGCAATAGAACCACCAGTATTTAATCTTTGAAACAATTCGTATTTAGCAAAAGGGTCACTTTCTTTTAACAGAATATTCACATCTATTTTTGCCCTTTTTATTAAAAGTCGCTGAGTAGGAGTAAATCCCTTGCTAGAACCATCTGGATGCTCTTTATCCTCCCATACTTTACCTTCTAATGATGGTAAATACTCTGTTTTCTGTAAAGTCAATGGTGGTATGAGTTTTCCCTCTTCATCCTTCAATATACCCACAAATTGATATATAGTTGATAGCCGTTGTAAACCATCAACCACATCCCAAATACCATCTTCCCTTTGGGACACAAAAATAGGTGGAATCGGGATTCCTAGCAAAATAGATTCTATTAATTTTGTTTTTTGATAGTCTGACCAACGGAAAAATCTCTGGAATTCAGGATGTATTTCAATTTCACCTTGTTGATACAGGCTAATCCATTCTCCAATTGATGTTGAGTAGTTATCTGAGCGAATTTCCTGTCTTTTTTGATCAATTTCCGACTGAAGTGTGTCTGTTTTGTCTCGGATATTCATAAGCTAAAACTCGCATACATCAAATGTGTATTATATCATTGCCAAGCCATAGGGTGTATCAGCAAAGGACATGATGGCTATTCCCTATTCTCTCTTCCCTACTATTCAAGTTTAAAAAAATAGGAGACTATTTATACTTAATTATCAAGTATAAATAGCCTCCAATCACTAAAAATGTATTCCGAACCAAACCTTTTAAAACTCACAAACTTGCATCTAGAGCAAGTGATTAAGGTTGAGTCATGGGTTATTTTTCCTACTACTCCCGACTCCCCTGGAGACGACTCGGTAGGTCGTCTCTACTCCCATCACGGACTATTCCCTAAAAGTTGGTGATAAATCCAGGACAAACTAGGGTAATATTTGACTAACCGTTGCCTTGGGACTGAGACGATAACTAATGGCACGGATGGCAAACTTGGGTAATGCGAGCATCCGTTTCCAACGCCAAGGTTCTTGATAGAGGCGATACAACCACTCCAAATTATTATTCGCTAACCATTTGGGAGCGCGGGTTTTTGTTCCTGACCAAATATCTAAACTACCACCAACCCCAACCCAAGTTGCTTGGTCGCAGAGGTAACGGTGTTGTTGAATCCAAAATTCTTGACGGGGTACACCCAAACCTACCAGAATTAAATTGGGTTGAAGGACTGCTAAATTTTGTTTTAAGGCTTCTAATTCTTCGGGGGAGTGGAATCCTGAATGGGTTCCGACAATTTGTAGTCCTGGATACTGGTTTTGCCAAAATTGAGCAGCTTTTTCCGCTACCCCTGGTGTACCACCATAAAAAAACACTTTTAAAGAAGGTTCTGTTTGCGCGATCGCTCGCAATAGGGTTTCTGCTAACTCAATCCCTGGGATGCGTTTGACCCGTTGACCAAATAATAAACGCAAGTACAAAACAACTCCCGCACCATCGGGAATTACTAACTCCGCATCCCGAATCACCTGGGATAGGTCGCTGTTTGCTTCCGCTTGCATGGTCATTTCCGCATTTAATGTCACAACATGGGTTCCCAAACCCTGTTTCATCCGTTCGAGTAACCAATCTGGATAATTATCCATGACGTGGACTGGTAACTCTAAAACTGAAAATAATTTTGGTGCCTTTAACATAGACGACTTTTGATTACCCTCACACCTTACTCATTAGGAAGCATAGTTGATCAAATTTATTTCGACAAGAATGGGTATTACTTTTGACTTTATTTTCAATTAGAACACCAATATTTCCCACATTCAGTCGGCTTTGTCTTTGAGCAAAAATAATAATTACTTCAAGATGCTATCTATTCACCAGCCAATCCGGACAGAAAATACTAACCGGAAGTAGCGCTTGCTGAAAAATAGTAAAATTCTTGTCTTGTAAGCTTTTGAGGGTATTTTCATCGCCAAAAGTGCTTTCCAAATAGGTGTGCAAAGCTCAAAAACCTTGCATCTGTAATTTTTTGCAGTCAATAAAAAGTGGAATTTTTGACTTCAAACTATTCCCTACTCCCTAATCCCTGCTCCCTACCCTCACGCTTCAGACTTTTTCCGCAGACCCCAAGTAGGCGGTATATATACTTATTTGTGCCCATTGTTCATATAGTGAACTCAAAAAATGACACAATTTAGATAAAATGATTCTTTGGTTACATTGAGGAAGTATCCCGAATCAAAATTGATTAATTGGTAAATTTGAAAAAACTTGTTTGGTGTTTGGTAACGATGGCCTATTGCCAAGCTAACAAATTGTCATAGATGCTGGCTTTATCAAAGAAACATCGATATCTTTAGATCGTGGTATGGTGACATACACGGGAGATATATCGATGGGAGGTTATCAATTGTAGGTTTACATCTAGATGGCACTATAGGGCAATATTTGGATGATATTAAGTTGACAACAGACTTTATTGAACTTTGAGCGTCAAACGGGCAGAACTCGACTATGAGTAAAATTCGTGTGGTTTTGATTGAAGATCATGAATTAACCCGGATGGGTATTCGGACTACATTGCAGCAAAGCGACGATATTGAAATCGTTGGCGAAGCTGGCAATGGCAACGAAGGAATACAGCTATTATCAAATTTAAAGCCAGATGTGGCGATTGTCGATATCGGCTTACCGGATAAGGATGGTATCGAGGTGACACGGGAGCTAAAATCTAGTGTTGGTAGTGATAATCCTCACACTAAAGTACTGATTCTCACCCTGCGGGATAACCGGGAAGCCGTACTCGCTGCCTTTGCTGCTGGTGCTGATTCCTACTGTATGAAGGACAACGACGACCTTTTGAATGCAGTCCGGATTACATCCTGTGGTAACTCTTGGATTGATCCAGCGATCGCGCGAATTGTTCTGCGTCAAGCCCAAGATAATTCCCCTCCTGAAACCGGTGCTGTTCCCGCAAAACCAATTCCCCCCCGTAATGGTAGTTCTAGCGAAGAGGATTCTATCGACCCCTACACCCTGACTGAGCGCGAATTGGAAGTTTTACAATTAATTGTTGAAGGTTGTAGCAATGCTGTAATTGCCGAGCGACTGTATATTACTGTTGGTACTGTTAAAACCCATGTCCGTAATATTTTAAACAAATTATGTGCCGATGACCGTACCCAAGCTGCTGTTCGCGCCCTCCGTTCTGGTCTTGTTGGTTAATAAATACCTTGTTTCTGATGATACATAAGAATAATTAATATTTTTCTCGTGTCAGAACTAGAGAAATCCCAGGAAAATTGGGTAACTTGTAAATATGGACTCATGCTTATATTTAATATGCATAGGTATGGTCTTGTTTACAGGATACGTTTGATACTGGCTACCAACCCAAATTGGTCAAAACAAGGGTAATTTGGATTGTTGTGTTCTGTCGCTTGGATCAGAAGTATTGCTGTATACAATGCCTACTGCCAAATTTATGAAAAACAATTTAAAAGTCAAATATGACTGATACGGGGGCAGAAAAACTAAAGCTGATGGTGGTAGATGACGAGTTAGACAATCTCGAATTACTCTACCGCACCTTTCGGCGTGATTTTCAAGTTTTCCGCGCCAATAATGCGCTCAGTGCGCTGGAAATCTTGGATCAGGAAGGGGAGATGGCGGTCATAATTTCTGACCAACGAATGCCCGAAATGAATGGAACCGAATTCCTCAGCCTGACGGTGGAGCGGTTTCCAGATACAATTCGCATTTTATTAACAGGTTTTACTGATGTTGAAGATTTAGTTGATGCCATTAATTCCGGACAGGTTTTTAAGTATATAACCAAACCTTGGAAACCAGACAGATTACGTACTGTAGTTGAGCAGGCTACCGATACCTATCGTGTCGTCAAAAAAAGAACCCAAGAATTGCAGTTGGCTTTACGACGGGAATCTTTATTTAATGTGGTGACGACGGCGATTCGTGAGTCCTTGGATTACCGCAGTATGTTGGAAAAAATCGTGGCCACAATTGGCGAGAGTTTTGAAGCTACCTGTTGTTTATTAAGGCCAATCGAAGGCAATCAACCATCATTGGAGGAATTTGTTGATCATCAGTCCCGTCAAGTTCATGGTCAGTGTAGCTTCGATTCGAGCGATTTAATTGCCAAAATCCTCGAAAGCCGACAGTATAACCTATCCAGTGTTTATGATGATCGGACTGGACACGGATTAGTAGTGCCATTAACCTATCAACAACAGTTACTTGCGGTGTTGGTATTGTGTCAGCACGAACGTTCACGTCCTTGGCAAAAGGAAGATGTGCAATTGATTGCTGGTGTTGCGGAACAAGCTTCCTTAGCTTTGTCCCAAGCCAAGTTATATCAAAGCTTACAAGAAAAACAAAAACAAATTAGCACTGAATTGGAAGTCGCTCGACAAATCCAAAACAACCTGCTGCGTCAAAGTTTACCAGAAATAAAATCAGCCAAAGTACAAGCCTGTTGTTTTCCAGCACGGGAGGTGGGGGGAGACTTTTTTGAAGTGTTTTCCCATCCTAAAGGGGATTTATGGTTAGCAGTGGGGGATGTTTCCGGTAAGGGTGTTCCCGCAGCTCTATTTATGGCTAGTGTGATTTCAGTATTGCGTCGGGAATTATCCCAAGAGAACCCTCCGTCACCGAATCGAGTTATGGCCAATCTCAATTTGGCATTATTCGATGATTTAATGACCAATAACTGTTTTATTACCCTAGTTTTAGTTCGTTATACACCGACAACAAAAGAATTAGTTTGTGCTAATGCTGGACATATTTATCCTTTATGTTGGTCTCGTCATCCATCAACTTCGGAACATCCAATATATCTGAAAACACGCGGTATTCCCTTGGGAATCAAGCGGGAATGGAAAGCAGATATTGACACCTTAACTTTGCAATCAGGAGATGCATTATTACTCGCAAGCGATGGTGTCACCGAAGCGATGATCACACCATCCTATAGCAATCGAAATGGTAAATTTAATGGCTCCGTACCGCAACGTTTGATGTTGCGACCAGAGGGGTTGTGGGAGTTGTTGAAACAACAACCACCCACGTTATGTTTAGAAAAATTACTTGCCCAAATTCAAGCTGATAGCGATATCCAAGAAGACGACCAAACTATTCTTTCCCTTGAGGTGTTTTAAAAATGATGAGAACTGAGTTACACATACCCAGCGATTTAAAATTTTTAACAATTGTTGAGGATTGGCTGCTAGGATGTCTGAAATTAGAATTAGGACAGTCTGTGGATTGGCCGCGTCAATCTAGTCGTCTGCGTTTAGCTTTAGTTGAAGCCTATTCTAACGTTGTTCGCCACGCCCACAAAGAACAACCAGCTATTCCTGTGTTGATTCGTGTTGAACTACAGGATCGGGATTTAGCCCTGGAAGTGTGGGATCAGGGAGAGGGATATGATTTATCAAATTATTTTGCTCCTGACCCCAGCGATAAGCAAGAAGGTGGCTATGGTTGGTTGATTATGAATCGGTTGATGGACAAGGTTGAGTATCAGTTGCAACTTGATGGTAGTAATTGTTTAAAGCTCAAAACTAGATTACCGGAATCGGTTTAGGGAATACCTGGGTTGGTAACAAAAATTTATTTTCACTCCTGATATTGCATTTTTGGTACTTGAATCAATTGCTTTGTTTCATATTTTTTGATTCTACAGGCAATGACCAGGTAGAATACATATCACATTTAGATGGTAGTTGTGCTACTTCGTGAGAAGGCTTC
Organism: Calothrix sp. NIES-3974; assembly: GCF_002368395.1. Lineage (GTDB taxonomy): Bacteria > Cyanobacteriota > Cyanobacteriia > Cyanobacteriales > Nostocaceae > NIES-3974. Next base: position 5,844,470 of record NZ_AP018254.1, on the reverse strand, counting down.
GCCTATAGCGCTATCGGTGTTAGCGTAGTGTTTCGCTTGCGATAAGCGTCTTCATTCCCTGTCACAGGAAGCAAGCTACAAAAATTAGCGCAACTACAAACTAATGTGGAAATTTAAGCGATTTAATTTCATGCAGGCGATCGCAGACCGACCCCTGCTCCTGTTATATTATTTAAACTCAGACACTAATAATTGCCACTCCGCGACAATATTCTCAGGTATTTTTAAAATTAGGGGATTACTATTTGTCACTGGAAGACGTAATTGCAATTCATTAGTGGTGGGAAGTTTCTCCAAAATATCGCTAAATAAATATTCACCAACATTTGTTGCGGGGGCATTATCTGTAGTATAAACATCCTCGGCAGTTAATATTTTACCTTGGGCAGTGCTAATTTCTAAATTCCGGGGATGGAGAAACTCAAATACACCAGGAAAACCAACTAAACGGAGATGAAATCTTGGGTTGGTTACACCCTGCTGCAATTGCTGAAATAGGATTATCTGCCATGCATGACCCGTATTGTCACGTACAGATGTTTGGGAATGGTAGCGTAACACACCAGATATTTCGTGGTGCTGACGCAATAGGGCAATGGGTAGATATATTGGTGTAGATAGGGCTTGTTGGGGCGGTATCAATACCAGATAAATGAATGCTGTAATTATGATAATTGCAACTCTTAACCGTATTTTTTTCATCTCAATATCCTAGCCAAAAAGACACAAGACCATTTACTAAGTAGGTAGGTGCAAGTAAACATAAAACAGCAACGTAATCAATCATTCGGCTCAAAGCCTTACTTCCATACAGAAGCGATATATCGCGTCTCTCCCTGTAAAGAGACGACCCGACGGGTCGTCTCTATTCCCTGATCTCAACGACAATTTTTACCACCCACCTACTTAATGGGGAAATCCCTATGGGAATCAGATGTGATTCTTCAACAAGTGATATCGTTTACGCCAATGGTCGCGACTACTAGGACTACAACCATCGATTATTCTAGTTTCATTTATTTCCCAGTACAAGAGAATCGATATGAGTCATCTTTTTCCTAACTCCGCAAGTCCTTTCAATTTTATAGTGAAGTTCTGTCGAACCATATTTCAATCAGTCCTTTGTGTTGTTTAGACACAAGTCAACAAGAAAATAGCTCATTCCCACTCCCTACTCCTTCTACATCAAGCGAGATTCTGACATTCCAGCAAAATGAGGATGTACGATAGGAAGCTTGTATTGAATATATTGAAAATCATCATTATTCTTCCCGAAAAATCATAACTATTGTTAAATATTGACGCTATTTGTGAAGATTTAAAATTGCTAAATCAGGGAGATTTTTCCAGTAAAAATATCTTGTCCAATCCTTTCTGATATAGGGACAGAAGGAAATAACAGAGGGATTTACATTTAGCCGACCAACAAAGCCAAAAATCATAATTGGACACGGATTTTTCGGTACTTACAGACCCGTAAAATCAGCCGTCAGTAAAAGGCGATCGCAAAATTTGCTTAAACTAACCGCTATCACGGTGTGTAGACTGCGGTACAATGCAAAGAAATATTTAAATTATGAGCGGCAAATCCATGATGACATCAGAGGTAAATAGCAAGTCGAGCGATAAAAATCTGGAAGCAATGCGGCATTTTTCGGAGCAATATGCCAAGCGCACAGGTACTTTCTTCTGTTCTGAACCTTCGGTTACTGCGGTTGTCATCGAAGGTTTAGCCAAACATAAGGATGAATTAGGTGCGCCATTGTGTCCCTGTCGTCATTACGAAGATAAGGAAGCAGAAGTTGCAGCAGCTTATTGGAATTGTCCCTGTGTACCAATGCGGGAACGAAAAGAATGCCATTGTATGTTGTTTTTAACACCGGACAATGACTTCGCTGGGGATAAACAGGAAATTTCCCTGGAAACGATTAAAGAAGTTCGCGATAGCATGGTCTAGCCATGAGCGAACAAATGCCTCCAGAATTTTGGCAAGGTGTAGCCCAGTTTAATTCTGGGCAATTTTACGCTTGTCATGATACCCTCGAAGCTCTGTGGATTGAAGCTTTAGAACCGGAAAAAAGCTTTTATCAAGGTATTTTACAAATTGCCGTAGCCCTGTACCATCTAGGTAATAAGAATGTGCGGGGAGCGATGATTCTCCTCGGTGAAGGTAGTAACCGTTTACGCCGTTATCCCAGTGATTTTGCTGGGATTGATGTGGATGATTTATTGACGACAAGTATTAATTTTCTCCAGACACTACAAACTACCCATCCTGATGAAGTGATGAATTTATTATCAGGGGATAAAATTGATCTGCCGCGGATCAAAATTATTGCCAATCCGGGGTGAATTCGACTTGTTCACTCACTTTTAAAATCTTAAGATTTCCCGCTCATAATTTTCGGGTAAGGGTTCTATTTCCCACACGATTCCCTCATTCGGTGCTAAAGCCACCTCTACAAAGAGTAAATCAGTTGCAGTGGTAGCAACATCCTCATTATTGGGCAAAGGTTGTAAATCCTCCGTTAACAATCGTAATTTAAATCCTCCAGGAATTGCACCCCCCGCGATCGCATTTCTAAACTCAAATCGCCAAGTCCTTTCCCCATTGTGGGTTTGGGGAACAATTCTAAGTTCGTAACTTTGTCCAGCGATCGCTAACTGTCGTGATAGGATTAATGTGTTCTGGCTTTGTTCTAAACTCCGCGCACCAGCAAAACCAGTTTGAAGTTGTAATCGACTCCATCCCAGTTGGGAAGCAAATTGGGAAACTCCCCTTTCTAACCACCCCAAGATTGCAAATTGTTCCGGTAATCCTAAACGACGTAGGTACAAACTTTGTCGCCATCCTCCATTAGCAATTAATGACGACCAGGTAGCAAAAGGCACTTGTAAACGGGGAGCAAGGATTGCAGGATTGGCCAGACGATCAATTAAATTTTCTGCCTGGGTAGGAGATAGGGGTGGAGGCGGTATAATTTGCGTTCGGGTGCGTTCGTTGGGACACAATTCCCCTACGGTCGGGAAAATGCTCATATCATCAATTAGATCCGTTTGGGCGATCGCATAGGTACGGGTGTGAGGGTCATAACTTCCACGATTTTTCAAGGCTGCATGGGTTGTATAGCCCCACAAACAAACATAACTAGCATCGGGATTCACCGAGACCCCTAAATAATAATCACCAATGTATTCTGGTATATCCACCCATTCCTGGGGAATCCGTAATTCACTAAAATCAATACTTTCCTGCGGAACTACCACCATCCGCTGTTCGTCAATATCGACTACGGTTCCATTAACCAGTTCCCAAAAGCTGGGTAAAGCAGTGGTACAGAAACTTGTCTTTGCTTGCGGTGTAATTTCTGCGTGTAACCACAAAAGAATTACTTGCAGGCAAAGTTCATTTAAATAACCTTGATAGCGAGAAGATGGGTTGGAAAGGTTTTGGCTACTATCCCATGCGCGTGTATTGATTTCTGGTAAAATTGGCAAAATTAACGTGCTAGGGGATACAAAATCAAATACATTGAGTTGGACGCTCATGGTCAAATACTCCAGAATACAATTGGCATGGGTGGGGTTTGGGGTTAATGGAATGAATATAAATACTTAAAATACTTAATTTCAATATCAATAAATTAACGGGTTATACAGAGTTAATATTTAATTTGGCTGATTTTCTCCCTGGTAAATTGGGAGTTGGGAGGAGGAATAAACTATTTTCTTGTTTAGTTGTGTCCAAACCACACGGGGGGACTACCTTGTCAAGCGAGAGATGGGACATATCACGTCTTTTGTCAGCAGTACATGTAGGCGATTTCCCTGTTTTCACAGAGATTCCTGTCCCCATCAAGCAGGATGGCTATAGTAAGTTTGTAACCATTCATCAATCACGGAATTGATGCTTTTTAGTAGGTCGGAGTCCAGGGAAATATGCAGGTGTGTAGCAGTCCATTTGGCCAATATTTTTAATAAAGCTTCACGGCTACGGGTCAAACGACGAGATACTGTATATTGTTGAATTTCTAGATATTGGGCGATTTGTTGTTGAGTTTTTCCCTGACGATAATAAAGTTCGAGAATTTGCTGTGCTTGGGGGTCTAAATCTGCAACTCCAGAAGTTAAAATTTGATTGATTTGTTGTTGTTGTTGTTGACGTTTGTTTTCCTCTTCTTCTGCAATCAATTCATTTAACAATGATTCCTGTTGATTGACACTTAGATTATCTAACCATTCATTTTGATCGTCACCACTACTTTGGTTGATCGAAGTCACAGAGGGATATAAATAATTACGTGCAGCTTTAGCACAAGTAAGTAACCAATTTTCCAAAGTTTGGGCATTAATTGTAGAATTTGTTTGGGAATTGTAAGCAGTAGTGATAGCTTCCCAGGTTTGCTCATCGGGACGGTTCAACTGACGGGTACTACCAGATTGGGTGGGAACATAAATCAATTTAAAACAGTTCCAAGCATTCACATAAGCTTGAATTGTTGTTTCTCCAATTCCATCAGCCTTTAGGGATTCCACTAACCGTTTTTGGCTGATTTTGCGCAACATCCCCCAGGATGAACAAATATCGATTTCGTGACGCTGACGCAATACCTCTCGAATCACAGTGCTAAAAATAGCCCTCCCATAGTTTTTGAGGACAAATCCCTGTTTCGGATCAAACCCCTTTAACACCCGATCGATATTCGCGATCGCGATTTGAAAAAAATCCGGTAAACTATACTGGCTACTACTAAAAGTATCCGCAGTTTTACGAGCGCTCCAAAAACAAGCTTCCTGCAAATAGGCGCTGAGATGTTGTTTTGCTAAATCTGCTTTTCCCGCACTTTGCCAAACATGATACCAGTAAGTTGCCCAAAAAGCTTCCGAACCAGGGTTCGTCACCTGTTGTAAATTACCCTCCATACTCCGTCGCAACCGACCATCCATAATCCAATCAGTTGCGCGATCGCCATCAAATTGCAAAAATGTGGAAAATATTTCAATCATTTCGGTACGGGGACGCATAATCGGGTCACACTTAATATATATAAAAATTAACAATAAATAATATTTGAGAAAACAAGCAATTATACTTCCTCAAACTGTAATACACAAAGTTAGTCGGATAATCCAGTCCGCAGTCAAATTTATTAATTTGGGAGTGGGGAATCGGGAATCGGGAGTAGAGACCGGATAGAACCCATCTCGAATCATAAACTTGGGGACGTTGCTGAATACAAATATGAATTGAAAATTTGACGTTGTGTAGAGACGTAGCATCGCTACGTCTCTACGTAGACGCGCGTAGCGTAGCTTCTCGAAGAGACGATTGTGGTTTTAATACAAAATGTAAACCATCATAACCCAAATTCAGCAACACCAATTCGGGAGTAGGGAATCGGGTGTAGAGACGGGATAGAACCATCTTCACGATTGGTTGATGCTGACACCTTCTGAACATCTTCTGGGGAATTTTCTCATGTCCACTGTGGATATCCAGGGATTGAGCAGCCACAATAGAAATTGGGGAGATAGGTCTAAAAACTCCTCTGCACTGGATAATCTGGGATAATCATCAAACGATGAATTGTCCCAACCCCCATTCCCCACCCACTTTTGGCACAATCAACCTTAGAAACGATGACATACGAAGTCCAAACTCAGGAAATAGCGAAAAAGCTGCTTGCATCTACCCAAGAAAACCGTTCCTTTTTAGCCAATTTACGGGATAAACTCCGTCTGGATGACCAATTGTTAGCTTGGACGATGGAAAATCCCCATTTACGGGTGCAATTATTTCGCTTTATTGATGCTTTACCAGCTTTACGCAGTAAAACAGAAATTGCTGCCCATTTACAGGAATACCTAGGAGATGCATCTGTAGAATTACCTACAGCATTGAAAAGTATGTTAAATTTTGCCAGCCCTGATTCCGTGCCGGGACAGGTGGCGGCAACAACGGTGACAACGGCCGTGGAGGCTTTAGCCCATAGATACATTGCTGGGGAAAATATTCAACAGGTAATTAAAACTATTGAGCGCCTGCGTCGGGAGAAAATGGCATTTACCGTGGATTTACTAGGGGAAGCGGTAATTACGGAAACAGAAGCCCAATCCTATCAACAGCGTTATTTGGATTTAATCGAGCAATTGACCGCAGCCGCGAAATCCTGGTCTGTGGTGGAGCAAATAGATGCAGCCGATGGGGATTTACTGCCAAAAGTCCAGGTTTCCGTGAAATTAACGGCATTTTACTCCCAGTTTGACCCTTTAGATGCAGTCGGTAGTGAAAATCGGGTGAGTGAGCGAATTCGGGTTTTGCTGCGACGTGCGCAAGAATTGGGTGCGGCGGTACATTTTGACATGGAACAGTATGATTACAAGGATATTACCCTATCTATCCTCAAAAAAATTCTCCTGGAGGAGGAATTTAAAACCCGTACCGATATTGGGATGACAATTCAAGCCTATCTGCGGGATAGTGAAGCGGATGCACGGGGTTTAATTGATTGGGCAAAAATACGTGGTTATCCCATTACCATTCGCCTAGTCAAGGGAGCCTATTGGGACCAGGAAACCATCAAAGCCGTGCAGAAACACTGGCCACAGCCAGTATACAACGATAAAACCGCCACGGATGCCAACTTTGAGAAAATTACCCAAATCCTGCTGGAAAATCATCAATACATTTACACAGCCATTGGTAGCCATAACGTCCGTTCCCAAGCAAAAGCGATCGCCATTGCTCAAGCTTTAAATGTCCCTCGACGAGCCTTTGAAATGCAGGTCTTGTATGGGATGGGAGATAAACTGGCCAAAGCGATCGCGTCTCAAGGATACAGAGTTCGAGTTTATGCTCCCTACGGTGAATTATTACCAGGAATGGCCTATTTAATTCGTCGCCTATTGGAAAATACCGCTAATAGTTCCTTCCTGCGGCAAAACTTGGAAAATCGTCCCATAGAAGAACTTTTAGCACCACCTGACCCCAGTATAAATACAGAATACCAACCACCCCACACCGGATTTACTGGTGTTGCCGATAGCGATTACTCCATCGAGGAAACCCGTAGACAAACAGCCCAAGCGATCGCCACTGTCCGGTCAGCCCTGGGAAAAACCTATTTACCCCTCATTAACGGTACAAACGTCTCCACCCAAGACACTGTAGATTCCGTTAACCCCTCCCAACCCAGCGAAATCGTCGGTACCATTGGTCTAGCTAGCATCGACCAAGCTGAAACCGCCATCCAAGCAGCCAAAGCCGCCTTTCCTAGTTGGCGCAAAACCCCTCCCCAAAAAAGAGCCGACATTCTCCGGCAAGCAGCCCAAATCATGGAAACACGGCGAGCCGAATTATCCGCCTGGATAGTCTTGGAAGTTGGCAAACCAGTCCGGGAAGCCGATGCCGAAGTCTCCGAAGCCATCGATTTTTGCCGCTACTACGCCGAGGAAATGGAACGGCTAGCAGCAGGTGTAAATTATGACGTACTCGGTGAAACTAATCGTTATATTTACCAACCACGAGGTATTGCCGTTGTCATTTCTCCCTGGAATTTTCCCCTAGCGATCGCCTGTGGCATGACCGTTGCTGCCCTGGTTGCAGGTAACAGCACCATCCTCAAACCGGCGGAGACTTCCTCGGTAATTGCCGCTAAATTAGCAGAAATTTTAGTCAGTGCAGGCGTACCTCAAGGTGTATTTCAATACTTGCCCGGCAAAGGTTCCCAGGTGGGAGCCTACCTCGTAAACCATATCGACACCCATATTATCGCCTTCACCGGTTCCCAGGAAGTCGGTTGTCGCATTTACGCCGATGCAGCCATCCTCAAACCGGGGCAAAAACACATGAAACGGGTCATCGCCGAAATGGGAGGTAAAAACGGTATTATTATTGATGAAAGTGCCGATTTAGATCAAGCCGTCGCCGGAGTTGTCCAATCCGCCTTTGGTTACAGTGGTCAAAAATGTTCCGCCTGTTCTCGGGTCATCGTGGTTAAATCCGTATATGACAACTTTGTGGAACGACTGATTGAAGCCACCAAATCCCTAAATGTTGGAGCCGCAGAATTACCCAGTACCAAAGTGGGGCCAGTTATCGATGCTACGGCCCAAGCATGGATTCGGGAATACATCGCCATTGGTAAAACGGAAGCCAAATTAGCTTTAGAAGTACCCGTACCCGAAACTGGTTATTTCGTTCCTCCCACCATCTTCATCGATGTACCCAGGGATGGTAAAATCGCCCAAGAGGAAATATTTGGTCCTGTCCTTGCGGTGATCAAAGCCGAAAATTTCGTCGATGCATTAAATATTGCCAACAGCACCAACTATGCCCTGACCGGTGGATTGTATTCCCGTACCCCCTCCCACATCGCGATCGCCGAAACCGATTTCGAGGTTGGTAACTTGTATATCAACCGGACAATTACTGGTGCAATTGTTGCTCGACAACCCTTTGGCGGATTTAAGTTATCTGGTGTTGGCTCAAAAGCTGGTGGTCCAGATTACCTCCTGCAATTCCTTGAACCCCATACAATTACAGAGAATATTCAACGCCAAGGTTTTGCTCCCATTGCTGGAGCGGAGTAAAAAGTCCAGGTAGGGAGTAGGGAATAGACTATTATCGCCATCCGATTTAAGTAGTGAAAAATAGCGTGCCGTTGACTGATGACTGGTGACTGTCAACCGTCAACCGTTAACAACCCTACATGTAAAATTTCACAAATCCCCCTCGGACTGCGGTAGGTGTTAACTGTCATTCATTAAAAGTAGTGAATATACAACTTTAATGGGTAATAACTTAAGTTTCCCATCAGGTATCAACTTCAAAGTCAAATCTCCCTACTCCCTAAAAGTTTTCAGGTTTTATCAGAAATCCGGGTTTACCATTATTTACCATTTTGACTGATAACTTCGCGAACCCGGTAAATTGGACGACCTTGGGATTCGTGGTAGGTACGCATCAGTAATTCGGCAAGTAAGCCAAAACAAAATAGCTGGACACCTGTAACAAACATTAATACAGCTAATATTAACAAAGGGCGATCGCCGATATTTTCACCCAAACCAAATTTAATAAAGGTGAGATAAAAACCAATGAAAATTCCGGAAATCATTGATCCTAAACCAAGTAATCCAAATACATGCATCGGTCGGGTGAGGAATTTTTTCATGAAGGCAATGGTCATTAAATCCATGACCACACGAAAAGTTCTTGCTAGACCGTATTTACTACTACCGAAGCGACGTGGGTGGTGACGGACGGGTATTTCGGTGATACGTGCCCCTTCAATATAAGCAAGAGCCGGCAAAAATCGGTGTAATTCCCCATATAAATTCATATCTGCTACCAATTCCGCACGGTAAGCTTTGAGGGAACAACCATAATCATGGATACGTACCCCCGTAATCCGACGAATCAGCCAATTGGCGATTTTGGAGGGTAAAAGTCGCCGTAAAGCACCGTCTTGGCGATTTTTGCGCCAACCACTGACCAAATCGTAACCTTCATCTAACTTGGCAATTAGAATAGGGATATCAGCCGGATCATTTTGTAAATCCGCATCCAGGGTGATAATTATACTACCTTGGGCATAATTAAAGCCCGCAGCCATTGCAGCCGTTTGCCCGTAATTACGTCGGAGAATAATCGCTTTGACATCATGACGTTGGCTAGCAAATTGTTTTAATAATTGAGCCGAACCATCCGTCGAACCATCATCAACCAGAATAATTTCGTAACTGAAATCCGTACCTTTAAAAGTCGCAGCGATCGCATCTAATAAATGGGGGATGCTTTCAACTTCATTGTAAACAGGTGCAACAACCGATACATCGGGAACAGCAACAGATAGTTCATTTTGTTCGGAACTCACACCACTCTTGAATAACCCACTCCGCATATTAATTCTTACCTACTCATCGATCAAAGAAAACAGGGAACAGGAGACAGAAAACAGTAGAAGAATTTTCAAGTTAGTCCTTCAGGGGAAAACCCATAATTAAACCTGTAGGGAGTTAATAGTACTTTGCACCTAGATATTTCTTGTACTGCTCCCGATTCCCGACTCCCCATTCCCTAATTATGGAATAAACACCCGAACAACACGTCCTGCACCGCGCAGTTGTTTGTAATACGACTGACTGACCCTATCACCTTGTTCCGAGAGGATATCAATACCAATACCATTGCGACCCTGTTCTCGACCGGAACTATGGATATATTTACCATCACCCAAATACAATCCCACATGGGTGGCTTTTTGGGGAGTACCAAAAAATACTAAGTCCCCAGGTTGTAAATCCGAGATGGGGATAGGTTCTAAAAAAGCCTCCTGCTGGTAAGCATCTCGCGGCAAATTAATTCCCACCGATGCGAATGCAGCTTGCATTAACCCCGAACAATCGTAATTTGGACCAACAGTCCCCCCCCACAGGTAATAATTGGGTTGGGACATAGCTTGGTGGGTGAAATGAATTACCTGGGGAAGACGATTTTTAATCTCCTCTGTTGTCAATGATTGGACTTGATACGCTACAGTAGCAACTTGTAATAGTCCTAAATCTTGTCGTGATACCCATCCAGGATAACCATCAGCACACAAACAAACTTGGATCGCAGTTTCGTTGTCCATATTGGTGATGTACAAATGTCTCCCCTTTGCAGCTTGGGTTGCAAGGCTTTTGCACTCCGGAGAATCGTAGATATTCAAGTCAGCTTGACACTGGTATGCTTGAGTATGCAATTTTAGGATTTGAGAATTGACAACCATTCTAAATTAAAATTATAGGCTAGTTACTAACTATGAACTTTTTCGCAGCAGATGCACAAATCGAGCAACTTGGACAGGAAGTTTTAGCTGCAACCTGGGCAAAATTTCCCATCCTGGGACAAAATCAGGTGGCAATGACTTGGATTGTCTACGATTCTCCTGTAATAGTAAATACTGGTGGGGCACTAACACCGGATGTTTTTTGGCAGCATCCAGTTCGGGGATTTAGCTATCGTGGAGTCGAGCGGATTTATCCAGCCAGTATAGTTAAAATATTTTATCTGGTAGCAGCCCACGAATGGTTAGATAAGGGAATGACTCAGGATACACCGGAACTGGAACGGGCATTACGGGATATGATTGTTGAATCCAGTAACGATGCCACCAGTTTAGTTGTTGATATACTCAGTGGCACCACATCTGGTCCAGAATTGCCATCAGCACCCTTTGAAACCTGGAAATACCAACGCAATATTATTAACCGCTACTACCAATCCCTCAATTGGTTGGAACTAGAAGGTATCAACGTTTGTCAAAAAACTTGGGGGGATGGTCCCTACGGACGCGATCGCATTTTTTATGGTCAAATGTTTGAAAATCGCAATATGCTGACCACCAACGCCACAGCCAGATTATTACACAGTATTGTCGGTGGAGTTGCCGTATCCAGCACGCGATCGCAGTTAATGATGAAATTACTTCAACGCAGCACCAATCCGGAAAACCTACCCCAAGACGTAGAAGAAAACCAAGTTACAGGATTTTTAGGGGGAGGATTACCAACGGATGCGAATCTGTGGTCAAAAGCTGGATGGACAAGTCAAGTTCGTCATGACGCAGCTTACATCGAAGTTCCTGGTATCCAACCCTATTTATTGGTGGTATTCACCGAAGGTAAAGAATCTGCTCAAAATCGGGAAATTTTACCTTTTATTTCCCAACAAGTCCTGGAAGCGATGAAAACCATTTAATGGGGAATAGGAAACAGGAAACATTTATTTGGGTTTGTGGTATGTAGGTCTACCACATTAATTTTTGATGAGTAAAGAAAGTTAGCTAGTAGCGTTCGTAGCGGCTCTATTATAAACCTGTATTTCTCACGAGTGAGTGATCAGGGTTGAGCTATGGGTTGTTTTTCCTACTACTCCCGTACAGACGCGATATATCGCGTCTCTCCCTACTCCCTGTAAAGACGACCAACGGGTTGTTTCTACTCCTTGTAAAGACGACCCAACGGGTCGTCTCTACTAAATCACCCCTAATTTCCCAGATAAATCCCTTGTACCTGCCAATAATTCCGCATATATTTGCATGGTTTCCGTATTGACCCGTTGTACCTGTAAGCGTTCTAAGTTTTGCTGGGCTTTTCTTCGCCAATCTTGTAATTTCTCCGGACTAGTAAGTAAATCTGTTAATGCTTCTGCTAAGACTTGGGGATTCTTCGGTTCAATCAAAATTCCCGCTTCTCCATAATCCAGAGCTTCGGGAATACCATCCACATTCGTAGCAATAATTGCACACCCCGCTTCCCTTGCTTCCGGGATAACTAGGGGAGAAGGGTCTTTGTGGGAGGCTAACACGAAAATATCCGCCGCTAACATATACTTTTGCGGTTCGGATTGAAAACCCTCAAAGTGGATATGGTTGTTGATATATCCCCCCTTTTGACGCGCTTGCTGGATAAATTTTTCCCGGTCTGGACCATTACCCACAATATATAAATGTACGTCTGGAAATACCTGATTAACTAAAGCAAATGCCTCTATTAACCCACTAATTCCTTTACGAGTATACAATCCAGCAACTGTGACAATTGCCGGGTGATGAAGACAAGCAGGTGTATATTCTTTTACACTTTTACGTCGATGGCTGTCTAATGTACCATTAGATACAACTCGCAACTTACTTTTGGGAACACCTCGCCTTGCCATCGAGTCTGCGACGGCTTGGCTAACGGCAATCACCCGATCTGCTAATCCCATAAGAATTGCACTACGTTGAAATTCATTATGGACAGTGGAAACAATTGTATAGTCAGCAGATACTTTGAGGGTGCGAGCTAGAACTATTCCTGTCATCATGTGAGCATGAACGATATCTGGCTGAAAACTAGCGATAATTTGCTGATATCCTTGAACTGCACGCAATAAATTTAATGGCGATCGCTTCTGGTTAAGATGAAAATGTTTTACACCCTTGCGCATCAGCAACCCTTCATATTCTCCCCCAGCCGATGCAATCGCCACATCATGACCACTCTGTGACTGCAAACATGCTAAATCAACTGCAACATTAACGATCCCATTACCAATTTCTTGAACATGATTCAGGATATGTAATATTCGCATTTTACTGTATAAAATAAACCTAATATTTATTCTGTTGTAACAAACTTTATCAGGGAAAATCAGGAGGTAATTGTGTTTTTGCTATGAAGATTCAGTCTTTATTGATACTTTTATGAATTTCAACTTAACAAATCAAAAAAATGCGTTCATGGATGATAAAGACAACAGAGTTATCATCCCATTTCACGAAAATTTGACTACTATTTTTCTCCCCGGCCTCTCTAAATGTATCAACTCTCACCAAAAATGATAGGTATTTCAAGATAATTAATTACACAATGTCCAAATTGAATGTTGTGGAGCGACATGTAGACAGGCTTTGTGGGGCTGATTGTAGAGAGACAATTGCAACAGTTGGGATTGCTGCGCTTCCCTCACAATGACTGTAATTTATTTCGTTTTTTGTGTGGTTACTGACTGGGCATAGCAGCTAGAGCGAGAAAATTAACCAAGGGAAGTTCTGGTGGTATCATGGGTAGCACCTGAACATTATTATTAATAGTAGAAATAGTCAAATTTAATCCATTTATGGAGAAAACTGCTTGTCTATGCTCACACTTTCAAGGCTACATTAAAAATACAGGCGGCAGCGAATAGGCGGTTTGTACATAAGTCCTGGATTATTGACTTTTTGATGTATAGAGGTGACAACTATGGCAGAATTACTGAGTGAAAATGAAATTCGCGATCGCGCAGCTAGCTTGACGGATTGGCAGGTCAAAGGTTCCCAACTGCAACTAGATAAAAAATTTGCCGATTTTCTCGAAGCGATCGCATTTGTAAATAAACTAGTTGAACCAGCAGAAGCCGCAGGACATCACCCAGATATATCAATTTCCTATAACAAAGTCAGTATTGTTTTGACGACCCACGATGCGGGTGGATTAACCCAGAAAGACTTTGATTTGGCAAAAATCATCTCCGCAATTCAGTAGTTTTCCGGATGCTCTTTGACTATGGTTCAGGAAGGATGAAACAGAGGTCGCACAAAGAAGCAAAAAAAACTGCAAATGCCGATGTACTCTCCAGGGCTGATAATGCTATATTCAAAATTCAATGATTGGTCTCAAAATTTGAAAACAGTGGAACCCTATCCAACAGATAGGTGTCTATGTAGTTAAGGGTTCACCCCAGATAGCGAATAGCAGGTTGTGGTGTGACACTTGAGATAGCGAACAAAATAATTTTGTGTTCTCTTTCAAAAAAGTGTTTGATAGTGTTAAGTTATGAAGCAATTCATTTGCATAATTTAACCACCTCAACCAAATGGGTTGATTATAATTTAGTTATTTTAGTGTTGCTAAAACTAAAACTGTAGTAAAACAGAATCAAGACCTAAATTCACCAGCTAACGGTAACGATGGTTAATATAGCTTTCGTTATAGCAACAAAAGAAGTCTACACAAGGTGTGAGGAGAATAGAAAAAGATGTCAAATATCTTGTGGAAATCCCTAATAGTTAGTCCCGCAGTACTCAGCGCGACCATTTTGGTTTCTACTTCAGCGATCGCAGCTCCCAGCGCAGCTCAACCAGAAACTTCTGGTGTTGAATTCTCGCAACCAGAATCAACCGAAGTAAAGGAAGCTAGCGCACCCCAACCATCGCAAATAATAGCTCAAGCCCAACCCCAAACTGAAGTCAACGTACTTGACCAAGTTAATCGGTACGCATCCGAAGGTCGAAACGGTAACTCCCAAGGTCAGGTGACATCGGTATCTCAGTTTTCCGATGTTCAGCCCACCGACTGGGCATTCCAAGCACTACAATCCCTTGTAGAGCGGTATGGTTGTATTGCTGGTTATCCCAATGGAACCTATCGCGGAAATCGCGCTCTCACCCGTTATGAATTCGCGGCTGGTTTGAATGCTTGTTTAGACCGGGTAAACGAGTTAATTGCTACAGCCACCGCAGACCTGGTGACTAAGGAAGATTTAGCCACCTTACAACGCCTCCAGGAAGAATTTTCCGCAGAATTGGCCACCCTACGCGGTCGGGTAGATGCTCTCGAAGCACGGACTGCGGAGTTGGAAGCCAACCAGTTCTCCACTACAACCAAGTTAGTCGGTGAAGCGATTTTTGCTGTCACTGATAACTTCGGTGGTGGGAAGGTTGCTCGTGTTAACCCTGCCACAGGTCTACTAGTGCGCGATGCCCAGGGTAACGTCATCAAAGATGATGTCAAAAACAACACCGTTCTCCAAAATCGGGTACGTTTAAACCTCCAAACCAGCTTCACTGGAAAAGATGTATTGCAAACTCGTTTAGCAGCAGGTAACGCTACAACCCTAAACGGGGCATTAAATAGCTTTGAAGGAACCCAAACCTTTAATATCGGAGATACCGGTAACAACAACGTCACCCTCGATTGGTTAGCTTATTACATGCCATTTGGTGAGCGGGTGCAAGCCTACATCGCTGCTGCTGGTGGGATCCACAGTGACTACGCTGCCACCAACAACCCCTTCTTTGAAGACTTCGACGGTGGTAACGGTGCCCTATCAGCCTTTGCCTCAGAAAGTCCCATCTACCGAATTGGTGGCGGTGCAGGTGGCGCATTGACCTTCAACCTTGGTAAAGGTGGCGGTATTCTCCGTCCTAGCTCCGTCACCGTTGGTTTCTTAGGTTCAGAAGCAAGCAACCCCGGTACAGCAACTGAACGGGGAACAGGTCTATTCAACGGCGATTATGCTGCTCTGGGTCAATTAAACTTTAATCTTGGCGATCGCATCGGTTTAGCTGCCACCTACGTACACGGTTATCATGGTGCAGGTAGTGCCATTTTTGACGGTGGTCGTCTAATTGGCAATGGTGTGGGTGTAGTGGGAACATCCCAAGCCAACCTGATCCGAGGCGTTAACAGCCAAGGTATTCCCCAAGCTGCATCCAGTAATTCCTACGGTTTATCTGCTGCCTTCCGTCCCAGCGACAGACTATCCATCAGTGGTTTCGTTTCCTACCATGATGTGACTGGTTATGGTCGAAATGATGACTTTGAAGCATGGAGCTACGGTGCGGGAGTCGCATTACCCGACTTTGGTAAGAAAGGTAACGTACTGGGTATCTTTGCTGGTGCGCAACCCTATGCCCTATCCCAAGGTGGTAGAGGACAGCGTAGCGTTCCCTACCACGTTGAAGGGTTCTACAAGTATCGCGTGAACGACAACATCTCCATTACTCCCGGTGTGATTTGGTTAACTGCACCTGGTCAAAGTAACGAAAACGATGATGCTGTGATTGGTACTTTGCGGACAACTTTCACCTTCTAAGTTGTGAACATGTCAATTAAAATATAGATTAAGTCGGAAAAACCCCACATTCAGTGGGGTTTTTTGATTTTTTGATGCAAATAAGCAAACCCCGGTGGAGAACCGGAGTATACTATATAGTGTTATATCGTTTTGGGAGTTAAAACCAACTGGAATTACTTATATTGAGAAAACTTATAAATAGCCATCATGTAAGAAGTAAACTTAGCTGTTAATTCTTTGCTTTGTCCAGACAGCATAGCCTGCATTTTGAGCAAGGGAGTGATCAACCTTATGTAACAGGTTGATTTTCCTACTACTCCCTGTACAGACGACCCGACGGGTCGTCCCTACTCCGTACTCACTTAAAGTTTTAGGAGTTTGTGAGAAATTTCAGGATAGGAGAATCTCAATGCAAAAGACAACAGTAGAAAAAAGAACTTTTTTCGAGTTTGACATCAATGCAAATGAAAATACTCCGAAGTCCTGTATCCTACTCACTACTCCCTGCTCCCTACTCACTACTAAAAATTTTCTCGCTTGTGGAACTATCGTGTAAATCAGAATACGCAATTTTAGCCCTTTTGGAGCTAGCAACCCACTATGAAAGTGGGGAACCTTTACAAATTCGTCAAATAGCAGTCCAAAAAAATATACCTGACCGTTATTTGGAGCAATTACTAGCAACCTTACGTAGAGGTGGTTTAGTCAAAAGTGTACGTGGATCTAAGGGGGGTTATTTATTAGCACAGGAACCTTGGAAAATTAACCTATTTGATGTGTTAGTCTGCTTGGAAGGGATAGATGTACATAAATGCGAGGATCAGGTAAAATCCCCCTCTGCTGATCAAGCCATTCTGGAAGAGATTTGGACTGAAGTCAGGGAAAATGCAAATCTTGTTTTAAAAAAATATACCCTTGCGGATATTTGCGAAAAAAGAAACTCACGTCAACAGTTAGATATTATGTACTATATTTGATGCAAAAAATAGCAGCGACGATATTGTCATAATTGTCCCCATTAGTTGTCAGTGTGTGATATTAAAAACCGTTTTCAACCCTCAAAGTGTCAGCGTTTACATAATCTATCCGTAAATGTGCTACACACGACTTCCCGTAGATGCACTTAGTGCGTCTTTTCACACAGAAGAGATAGATCACTATGTATAAGTCAAATCAAAATTTTCTGGTCAATTTTAATTGATAGACAATCCAAAATCCATAGACGCGCGTAGCGCGGATCGACCGAAGAGTAATCCAAAATCCAAAATCATGCACATTGCCCGTAATATTACAGAAGTAATTGGTCGTACACCCCTGGTACAACTAAACCGGATTCCCCAAGCAGAGGGATGTGAGGCTCAAATTGTCGTTAAACTCGAAAGTATGAATCCTGCGGCTTCGGTAAAAGACCGCATCGGGATGAATATGATTAATGAAGCAGAAGCGGAAGGGTTAATTTCTCCGGGGAAAACTGTCCTCGTGGAGCCAACATCGGGGAATACGGGAATCGCCTTGGCAATGGTGGCGGCTGCCAAAGGGTATAAATTAATTCTCACCATGCCGGAGACAATGAGCAGCGAACGACGGGCTATGTTAAGGGCCTATGGGGCAGAATTAGAGCTAACTCCCGGAATTGAGGGGATGAGCGGTGCAATTCGTCGTGCCCAGGAGATTGTAGAGACGACTCCCCACGCATATATGTTGCAACAATTTCGTAACCCAGGAAATCCGCAAATTCACAGAAAAACGACAGCAGAAGAAATTTGGGCAGATACCGATGGTAAAGTTGATATATTGATTGCCGGGGTCGGGACAGGGGGGACAATTACCGGGGTAGCAGAAGTAATTAAAAGTCGCAAACCGGAATTTCAAGCGATCGCCGTTGAACCAGCTAATAGTCCGGTACTGTCGGGGGGAAGACCAGGACCCCACAAAATCCAAGGGATTGGCGCTGGATTTGTACCCCAAGTTTTGAATCGGCAAATCATCGACGAAGTAGTTACCGTTAGTGATGATGACGCGATCGCCTATGGTCGCAGGTTAGCACGGGAAGAGGGACTACTGTCGGGAATTTCCAGTGGTGCGGCCTTATTTGCCGCCATTCAAATTGGGAAACGTCCGGAAAATCAGGGAAAATTAATCGTGATGATTCAACCAAGTTTTGGCGAAAGGTACTTAAGTACACCCTTGTTTCAAGACTTGTAAACCATATTTCTCACCCATCCCTGAACTTTGTAGGGATTAGGGAGTGGGGAATAGGGAGTAGTGGGGAAATTAACCCGTTACTCAAGAGTGATGGGGATACAAGTGGGAAACACAGGTATTTTCCCCTTCCCTTTCGGAAACTTCCCAAATTGCTTAAATGTATTGACCTCAAAGTCAAACCATATTATGTGGTCTATTGTATAGGTTTTGATAGTTAGGTCAGGTAAGCTTATAGATAGGGAGTGAGAAAAATTGCAGCTATACTTTCCAAGTTCACAAACTGAGGTTTTTGTTTCGATGGTTCATGTTTCAAGACCAGCTGTCACCCGTCAACCGTCAACAAAACAAGAGAGAAATATATCAGCGTGCAAAGTATAGGAAGTTCCTTCCCCAAGGGTTAAGCGAATAGCCAATCCCCATACCTTATAATTTTATGGGTCAGATCGAAGCCTGCTGTTTATTTCCACCTACTTAGTTGTTAATGTCTGAAGCAAATCATTACAAAACTTTACGAATTGAGCCGAATGCTAGTCAGGAGGAAATAAAGCAAGCCTATCGTCGGTTAGTCAAGTTATTTCATCCCGACATTAATCCCGATGATGCCAATAGCGAACAAATCATTGAGATTAACGCAGCCTATGAAGTTTTAGGAGATGTTCATCGGCGGCGGAGATATGATAACATACTGCGTTTGCAGCAAAACAATGGAAATTTGGCAGCTGAAGCAGAGTATTATCAGCAGTGTGCCACAGAAACTCGCCAAAAACAGCATGTCACCCGGAAATCGGGGAAAGACGAGGACGCATTAATTGAAGAGTGGATGCGTTTGGTTTATCAACCAGTCAATCGGGTAATTACCAAAATACTGAAATCCTTAAAGTCTCAAATTGAAAAACTGGAAGCAGACCCCTATGATGATGATTTATTAGAAGCCTTTCAGGATTACTTGGATTTGTGTCGTGACCATTTAACCAGCGCTCAAAAAAGTTTTCGTTCCCGACCCAATCCTGCTAGCATGGCCAGGGTAGCAGCCCATTTATATTACTGCTTAAATCAAATTAGTGACGGTTTAGATGAATTAGGTTATTTCCCCACCAGCTACGATGAAAACTATTTACACAATGGTAGCGAAATGTTTCGGATTGCTCGACAATTACACCGAGAAGCCAAAGAATCGGTGAAAAATCGTTAAGAAGGAACAGGTGGCGTTAATTCTCCATGTACTGTTAATTTGCAAGTTGAAATAAAGGAGAAACCAGAAATGCTAGCATACTTCCTGGCTTTAGCAGTTGGTATTGGTAGTCTTGCGATCTATTTAATTGCCTTCCTCTTTCCGAAAATCCACCGCAAAAATGACTTGATTTGGAGTGGAGTCGGTTTATTTTATGCCTTGGTTTTATGGATTTTTGCCCGTAAAATTACAGGTGGCTTATTACTGGGACATATTGCCAGTGTAGCTCTATTAATTTGGTTTGGTTGGCAAACAATGACTTTACGCCAACAAGTTCCAGCGACAACTCAACCAGCAACCAATGGGGAAACACTCCCTAGTCAATCCAATCTGTTGCAAAACCTCAGCCAATTGACAGGGGGATTCACGAGCATATTGACAAACCTAAAATCTCGCGGACAGAAAACCCCCAAACCACAGGATACAAAAAAGGCAGAAACCACACCTGCGAGTGTAGCAGTGGAGCGTTTGCGAACAGTGCAAGAGGAATCAACCCCGACTGAATCGACGACGGAAACAGCTACAGAAGTAACTGCAAATACTCCAGAGACAAAAGTTGAAGATGAGCAGCAGACGAATATAGAATCAAGTACCGTCACCGAAGAATCTTCCCCAACTACAGGGAATCCAGCAGAAACGGAAGCCATTAATGGTGTCACCACAGAAGAAAATAGCCAAGCGATCGCTAATACAGGTAATACAGATAATACAGATAATCCCACCAATCCCCCCACTACAACTTCAGAATCGTAATTACCCGGATTAGGTACAAATCCCTAACACTTTCTTCTTTGTTGGGAGTAGGGAATAGGGAGTAGGGAAGAACCACTGTTATCTCTAAGCTCGACTTTATCCATTTTATTGAAGAGGAAATGGTAGCAAGATCAGAAATAAGATAGTTTGGTATGTTTCTGATGAACTTGCTACGGGAAGAATTTCTTGTTTTCATGCTACCGTTTGCGGCTGCATTTTCCAAGCCAGTTTGGGAATCTGCGATCGCATTAGTTGTAGGAAGCCATACTAACCCCTGGCAAACGCACCGTCAGCGCGATTTAACGAGTGCTGGGCTGTAGTACCAAGCAGCCTTGGCAACTGCAACAGTCAGCTTGGTACTGTAAATCCTGCCCTACCTTTTCGGATGCGCTTGCGCTTGTACGTTCTCGCCTGTGGGCATTTCGACTTTTTCTGATATCGGATTCAGACCCCACCTCTGTTAAAGTCCCTAGCAAGAAGATCGTCGAGACTTGCTTAGAGCTGCTTTGCTATGCTGCCTAATGGATAAAGTCGAGCTAAGGATTTGATTGATTTTTAATTTCAGCTAACTCCCGTAATTTCTGAATTCCCCTTGATTGATTGGAATTTTCATTTCTGTCATCATCGGCATTATCTTTTTGAGGAGTCAACCGTTCACGCCAACTTTGGATTCTGGTGGGTTTTGGGGACTCTCCACTCGGTTGATTTATTTGATTAATTGAGCGGGGTGTCGTCTCTAATAAGGGATTGCGAGGAGGTTGTTGGGTGGGAATGGTGACGGGTCGGGGTGTACGTAATCTAACCGGTTCTGAAAAGGATGGTTCTGCTTCTAATTGGGGTTTTGTGGTTGTGGGGGTAATTGGTTGCACAGGAGCAACTTCAACGGCATTAGGATTATTGGTGTTAGAACGTATTACCTCCGAACTTCCCACGGGTTTTCGCTCAGTAGCAGAATCAGGATTGGGACTGGGATTATTGGTGTTAGGACGGATGACTTCCAAACTTCTAACGGGTTTTTGCTCAGTTTGATTACCGTTGTTAGTGTTATTATTACCGTTATTAACCGTTAAGGGTTTGGTGGGAATAGTCACCTCATCTGCGTTGGCTGCTGGTTTCTCGGCTGTATTACCAGGGGCAATATTTGCCGTCAGATAAATTGGTTTTCCAGTGTTGGCGGGAGGGTTTTTCCGCAGGTAATCGGCAAGGAATTGGCGTATAGCATTGCTTTGCTCAAAGGAAAGCTGTTTACCATCGCTGGTAAAAACCTTAAAATCATCAATGGTTCCATCCGCCTTCACCACCAAACCCACATCCACAACATCCTTTAATCCATCTCGATCCAGGGTTAAATTCAGGGGTTGTTTGGTTTGCAGTTGACCGTGATTTTTCTGGGCTTGTTGGTAATGCTGCGCCATTAATAAAGCCTTGGAAACTCTGGTATTCCCACCGTTACCATCGGAACTATCACCTGTATTAACCGTTGTAGAATGTTGGTGCTGATTCTGATTATTCTCTAGGACTGTGGCAATTTTTTGAGTCAAGCTATTATCAGGTAAAGGTGTCACCCCAGGTATTTGTTGATTTGCTATGGAAAACTCACCTCCTGCTTGTAGAGGTTCACCGGTGGGTGTGACAAATTCCCTAGCGTCATTATTCACAACTACCGGATTTCTGTTCCCATTTTGCGGAGCCATTCCTTCGGGGACACCTTCCGGTAGGGGAGAAGAGAGGGGAGGGTCAGCAACGCGAGGACTTCCGGGATTAAATTCACCAGGAATATTGGCAACACTTACAGGTCTACCAGCAGATATTTGACTTCCCACCACATCGCCAATGCGGGGATTACCAGCCATAGCTGGGTAATTTCGTCTGGGTAAGGGATTAGCCCTAAAACCCGTATCGATATTGAAGCCACCCGTTGCTACCCGTTGTCCACGGGGAAAGGTCGGTACATTCACACTTGTTGCATTTGGTAGGGGTGGTAAGGGTTGGGAATTACCTGGAAAGGCTGGTAGGGGTGGTAAAGGGGATGCTGCTGTCGCATTTGCTGCGGCTAAATCTGGCATTGGTGGGAGTTGGGAAGCCACCCCCGCTTGGGGTTGCATGGGTGTAGCCTTAGCTTGTTGGGGATTGGCGATCGCTGTTTGGGGTAAACGAGCTTGTTCTTGGGGGGTAAGGGTGGTTATTCCCACCGCTTTGGGGGTGGTGTCTTGTTTCTCGGATTTAGACGTATTCACAGGTACTAACGGCAAAATTAACGCGATCGCACCATGAATCCCCAATGATGCTAAAACCGCAATTCCCGCTGGTTGTCCCATTATTTCTGGTATGCTTCTCAGCACAGAGATGTTTGACATAGGTTTCTCTCGTTCACTCAACTCAATCTGGTGTTAATCAGCTTTTACTTGGATAATTTGTATAGATAGATAAGAATTTATCGAATTTTGTTTATCGTTTAGAATTAAATTTTGACGCTCATCCCTAAATCAATACTTCTGTCCCAACGCTCTACAACCGGATTTTTATCCGTATTTTCCACAGTTTTTCTGGTGATTTTTACTTGGTTATCCTCGGAATACATAATCTTCAGATGAGTTTCTGTCTGGACTTTTGCTAAAGCCTATACCATTTTCCTTCTGAGATGGTTTTGGTCTTTAGGCGATTATACGAACGTGTAGCTCATCCATTTATCCCCATATTTTCCCAGCTGGTATCAGTGTATCGAGAAATCGCTTGTGAACTGCACCTGTATCAAAAACTGTAACCTCATATTTCCATAATTTGATTTTCTCCTGGGAAAATGGATTTGCCTTTGACATCCAAAATAACCCACCTACCATCCTCAAACAGCTAAATTTGAGCAAAATTGAGAAGCAATGGCAAGTCAAATGTCATCAAAGCAACAATAAAACACCCTAATTGATGAATTGTGGATCTAAATTGGTGTGGAGGAGTTATGCCAATTTGAAAAAGAGTGCAACAGATGAATCCTGTAGAGACGTAGCATTGCTACATCTCATATTGAGTATGTGTTGCAAACATTTTTGGAATCGGTATTAAAAACGGGTTTAAGTTGATTGAATCTGTATTCTACATCAAAATCACCACCTCGATGATTTTTGTTGCTGATGGTAACGAAATGTAAAGCAAACAAGACAACCCGTAGTCCCAGATTTCCCCAGAGTATGTTACTAGCCTTGCTTTTCCTTCAACACTCGAATACTATTCCCCACTCCCTGCAAGTTTGAGGAGTTGGAGAGAAATCAGGGACGCATAATCATTTTTCTGCCCACCGACTTAGGCATTAGCGAGGGAAAGAAATACAATGGGATTTATCCTTGTGAGTCGCGATGTATGTTGGGTAATTCTGAGAATTTTTGTTTTCCAGAAACATGGCAGAGAAATATGTGGTCGAATACAATACACAAGCAAAGCTAAAAACGAGAATTACCCATTGTTGAGAATGAGCGATCGCTGATTATTCAAATGTAGTTGCATGTAGATCCGCTCGTGATTTGACTGGAATTTATTTTGTTGATGCGAGGAGATGTTATGAAATCATTTGTCCGTTGGGGTACAAAGTTAGGTTTGGTTGGTAGTGTGGTTTTAGCGACTGTGATGACTGGGTTAGCTCCGGTAATAGCTTTAACACAACAACAAATAAAAGAAAAGCTCGATGATGTCCCGGTTTGGTTGATTACCAATCCCCAAGGTTTACCATTAAGTCGTCAGATTCCTGCGGGTCAAAATGGTCAAAAACCAGCTACGGTAACGGGTGTGTACATGAGTCGTCAAGAAGCACAGGCTTTTATTAGCAATTTGCAGAAAACAGCCAGTCAAGATCCAAAAATGGCAGAGATGGTTAAGTCACTGCGACCCACTGCGGTTCCTTTAGGAAGTATCTATCAGCAGTTAGAAGAAACCAAGAATAAAGCGGATCGATTGGTGTTTGCTTTTAAACCCGTTGATGCGGAGATTAAAGCTGCAACAGATTTATTGCGTGCAAGTGGTCAAGAGGTTCAGCAGTTTAAAAGTATTCCTTTGTTTATGGTCAGATTTGCACCAGATAAAGGATATGTACCGATTAAGCTCGGTCAACAAGGGAAAGAGTATATCCCGATGTTTTTGAGTAAAAAAGATGCAGACCAATTGTTAAGTCAGGTAAAACCCAAGTTTCCCCAAGCTGATATTCAAGTGGTAGATGTGGACGGGGTTTTGCAAACTATGAAGGAAAAAAATGATGCTTGGTTAAATCAAGTTGTGTTCTTTCCCTCCCAGGAAGCTAGGGAATATTTATTGAAGTTGTCCCAACAGCAAGGTGGTGGTCAAGCTCCCGCTCCGCGGACGAATAATCGGCAAAGTGGTGGTCAAACTCCCGCTCCGCGGACGAATAATGCTGCTCCGAAGAAGTAGTTTTCAACTCACGGGAAGACAGGGTTTAACTAATTACTAATTCGTAATTCGTAATACCCGCTACGCGGGAAGCAAGCTACGTAATTTGTAATACTCAATATGAGTTCAGAGGTACTAAAAGCCCACACTGTACCGTCAGGTCAGTGTGGATAGTTTACTAGTTGATTGAGGTAACGCCGTTTTTTTTATGGATCAGCAACAGCCTATTTTTGTATCTGGACAGGAGTTGGGGGAATGGCGGAATGCAGCTATTCTGGATGCTCGTGCTTATGATGTTCCTGTGACAGAGGTGGATTGGTTGTTGCTGTCTGTTTCTGATTTGGATAGTTTACAACTGCGACTGGAGTTATTTAAGACGCGATCGCAAGTTCAATTGTCTATTCCTCTAGAGGCTTTGACTGCTGGTTGGAAACGAAGATTACAGGAGCGTTTACCCATCCAGTATGTTGTTGGTAAAACCCCTTGGCGTAGGTTTAATTTATATGTATCACCAGCTGTTTTGATTCCCCGTCCAGAAACTGAATGTTTGATTGATTTGGTGGAGCGGGTTGTCCGTAAATACCCGGAGTTAGGGACGGGTAATTGGGTTGATATGGGAACAGGTAGCGGTGCGATCGCTCTGGGAATTGCCGATCTTCTCCCCCAAGCACAAGTTTTTGCTGTGGATTATAGCAATTCAGCTTTGGCAATCGCCCATAAAAATGCTTTCCAGTACGGTTTCGCTGCTAAAATTAAATTTATCCAGGGTTCATGGTGGCAACCTCTTCCATTCCTTCAAGGACAAGTCTCTGGGATGGTTGCTAATCCTCCCTATATTCCTACCCAACTCGTTCCGGATTTACAACCGGAAGTTGTCCAACATGAACCCCATTTGGCTTTAGATGGAGGAAATGACGGATTAGATGATATCCGACAGTTACTGAGGGAAGCTCCGCAATATTTAATACCTGGCGGTGTGTGGATGATTGAAATGATGGCAGGACAAGCTGAAACCGTTGCCAATTTGTTAGCTGAAAATGGTAATTACCGGGATATTCAGATACATCAAGACTTGGCAGGAATTGAAAGATTTGCGATCGCTTTTAGGAAGGGTAGTGGGGAGTAGGGAGTGGCTGACTGAAAGCCTTGAATTGTCTAGGTTAGGGAGCCACTACGTTGCGCGGGTTCCCCACCTTGAAGTAAGTGGTGTGAGAACGAATACCAATGTGAAAAAAGAAGGCGACAAATGAATTTTGACCAGACGTAGCAATGCTAAGTCTCATATTGAGTATGTGTTGCAAAATTTGTTGAATCGGTACAAGGTGAATTCGACAGATTTACAGATTTAAGGAATCCTCTCCAAAACTCTCTTTCTGAGGAACAGAGGTTTTAAAAGAATTGATTCTTGATTTGAAACTAGGGATTTTTTGGCACCCTCCAAATTCGGAGAGGGGTTGGGGTGAGGTTCACCAAATTCACGTCAGCTTCCAAACCCTTTTCCTATATACGTATTTTCTCCCTGATATTTACGTATATTTTATGCTAAGATGACGTGCCTAGAAGGCTTTGTCAGAGGGTGATGGTGTTGAAAATTTTGACTAAACTCGACTATTTACTCAAGGAAACTTTGTTGGGTTTGCGTCGCGGTGGATGGATGAATTGGGCTGCGGTATGTACGGTGACGGTGTTGTTATTTTTGTTTGGTTTGAGTTTACAAACTTCATGGCAGCTAGAACAATTACTGAATCAGTTTGGTAGTCAATTGGAAATTTCTGTATACCTTGATGCCAATGCTAATGCTGATATCTTGGAAACATCAGTAGCGAAAATGGCGGAGGTGAGCAAGGTAGAAAAAATCAGCAAGGAAGTTGCTTGGAAATCCCTAGCAAAGGAGTTGGGGATTGGGGATTTGCAAGCAGCAACCCAACAGTTAGGGAATAACCCATTAGTGGATGAATTGCGGGTAAAAGCTCGTAGTTCAGAGAGTGTTCCCAGTTTGGCAATGCAACTTGCGAAACTCAAGGGTGTGGAAACGGTGCAATATGTAGATGAAGCCGTAAAGCGCATTGGACAGTTACACAAGGGTCTAAACTGGTTCACAATTTGGGTGACAGCAATTTTAACAATCACCGCAGTTGCAGTCACAAGTATTACCATTCGTTTGATTGTATTAGCACGCAGACAGGAAATAGAAGTGATGCAGCTAGTCGGAGCAACCTTTGGCTGGATTTATTTCCCATTTATTATACAGGGTGTAACCTTTGGGATTGTTGGCGGTGCGATCGCTTGGGGTTTTATTTCTACTAGCCAACAATTTCTCAACCGCTTATTGAGCAATCAACCTGAATTTATCAAGTTTCTGGCTAATGGTTTGCAACTCAGTTTGACTCAAAATATCCTATTACCTTTAATTTTACTGGGATTTGGTGCCACAGTCGGTTTAATTGGTAGTCTATTCGCCGTCAATAAATTTGTCAGAAGTTAGTATTCGACCACACAGGTTATGAAGAGGTTAATCAACAGGTTCGTATTTGTAGCTCTAGACCAGAAAAGCTTTACTATAAAGTTGCTATGAGCGCTACTACGAACCTTTCTTTACCCATTAAAATTAATGCTATTTTAGTTTTCAAGAAGCAAAAGGGTGATACCATTTCACATAAAATATTAAATATTGATACATTATCGCCCTTACTCCCCCAGCATCCCCTAAATGTATCAACTCCAAAGTAAAATGGTACGAGGGGAAAATTGCTGACAGAAATATTTCTATCTCCCTACTCCCTTATCTAGTGACTATGCTCTGCGTGGTCACTCAGTCAGCGCACTGCCTTCATTCACGAGGTCGGAACCTCGTAGGTTCCGCACCCACGCGGAGCATGGGTGCGAGGGAAAAGCCTGAAAATCTTGTCCAGGATTATTCGTGGGAAATAAAAGTTTTTAAAAACCTCTTAAGTAGGTGAGAGGAAGAATAATATTCCTATCTCCCTACTCCCATCAATGACTACTCCCTTTAATAACTAATTTGCAGGGTGACGGAAGCTTCCACCCGTTGCTGTCCTCCTTCCACGGGAGTTGTTGCTGCATCTGCCATCTGCGCATTAACTTTGGCAAACTCGCGGTAAATTGGTTGGGGTGGGGTAGCGTTGTTAATTTGGATACTGACTATTTCTTTGGGTTGGATATTCAGGGCAGAAAATACCGCATTGGACTGTTGACGTGCGTCTTGAGTTGCCTTTTGGAGTGCGACTTTTTGGGCTTGGGAAATTGCTTCATCGCTGGCGACAAAACTAATCCCCTGAATTCGTGTTGCACCAACTTTGACCACCTCATCTAGTAACGAACCCGCTTTATCCGTAGCAATACGGAAACTAAGACTATTTGTAGCACTATAACCTGTAATTTTTTGAACGTTGTTTGTGTAACTATAAACTGGACTGAGGCTAATCCCGGCGGTTTGTAATTTTTCCACGTTGCGGGATTTCAATAGTGATACAACTGCCGATGAGCGTTTAGCAGCTTCCTGTTGCACTTCTTGAACATTTTTTCCCTGGATTTCCACACCTACATTTACCTGAGCTAAGGTTGCGGGGATTTCCTCAACTCCCCGTCCACTTACGGTTAATGTCCTGATGTGGGTTTGTTTTTCACTCGCGATGCTAGCTGGAGTACAACTGACCAGCAGCATTAAGGTTAAGGGTATCGCTGACCACCTACGCCAATTAGGTGCGGATATATGGGAAGATTGATTTTTGGTGGCAACTAACATGATTTGACTCCTCATCAATAATAATTAGTATCTGGAATAATTAGCCGTTATATTACTAGACACACAAGAACAGACGAAAGGAATTTTTCCCTACTCACTTTCAAGTCAGCCTGGAAATATCCCAAAATTTAAACATCAAATTTTGGCAATTCTACTAGTGGTATGAATAATCCACGGCCACGGGAGTATTTGCACGGATTTGTGGAATCTGCGTGTCCTGCAACGAGCGATCGCCTCATCCACATTTCTGACAATCTGTTTCGAGGGAATAGATAGCAATAGTCAATCTAGCTACTCAGTATTTACCAGTAACTCCAGAGCCATGCAGCATGGTTATACAAGACCAGAGCCTACATTTCCAGTGGCACTGGCAAATATCCTGATTTCCAATTCCTGTTTTTAGTTTCACATGCCGTTGACGGAAATTGCCTATGGTTACATTTTTGGTAACTCAAAATTTTCTGGCTTTTTTTCTATTTGGATAAAACTCCTTTCTGGAGATAGGGGAAATTTTCCCACCCGGTGCATAAGCTATTACTAATCCTATTGATAAGGGATTACCAATTTAATTCAGGGGAAAACTGAGAACAGTGGTCAGTAAATCTTGGTACAGTTAAATAATCTATTAAATTTTCGTAAAACAGACATAATGCATTTTGATTTGACTGTCTTTTCGTTACCTGTATTACCCATATTGGCAACAGCTAGTGAAAGTGCGGAACACGTTGATGGTTCACTTGTACTAGCTGCGGTCTTGCTGAGTTTAACTGTGATTTATTTAGCTAGTAAGGTCGGTGGTGAGTTATCTAACCGCATCGGTCTTCCGGCTGTATTAGGAGAGCTGGTTGGTGGTGTAGTGGTGGGGGTGTCGGTTCTGCATCTTCTCATCTTTCCGGCTGAGGGTGTAGACGCTTCTGGCTCTTTGATTATTCGTTTTTTGGAATTAACCGATGGTCTAAGTCCTGCTGCTGCGAATGGAGTTTTCCAAGCAGAGTCGGAGGTAGTGTCCACCCTTGCGGAATTGGGTGTAATTATTTTGCTGTTTGAAATTGGCTTGGAGTCCAATCTCAAAGAGTTAATGGCAGTGGGTCTGCAAGCTTCTATTGTCGCCTGTGTTGGGGTGGCTGTTCCCTTCGCTGCGGGAACCTTTGGTTTGATGACGATTTTTGGGGTTCCGGCAATTCCAGCGATTTTTGCGGGTGCAGCTTTGACTGCAACTAGTATCGGGATTACCTCAAAGGTGCTATCCGAGTTGGGGTGTTTGAACTCCAAAGAAGGACAAATCATCCTGGGTGCGGCGGTAATTGATGATATTTTGGGGATTATCGTCCTTGCGGTGGTAGCAAGTTTAGCCAAAGATGGTGTAGTTGACGTGAATAATGTGATTTATTTAATCTTCAGCGCCACCGGATTTTTAATAGGCGCGATCGCTCTAGGTAATGTGTTTAACAAGTCCTTTGTGGTAATCGTCGATCAGCTAAAAACCCGTGGTGAACTGGTATTACCCGCGTTTGTATTCGCCTTTGTCATGGCTTACGTTGCTGCTGCTGTCCATTTGGAGGCGATTTTAGGTTCCTTCGCAGCAGGTCTAGTTTTGGAAGAAACGGAAAAACGCAAGGAACTGCAAAAACTGGTAGTACCAATTGCCGATATGCTCGTACCCATATTTTTTGTCACAGTGGGTGCGCGTACCGATTTAAGCGTTCTCAACCCAGCCATTCCCAGTAATCGGGAAGGCTTAATCATGGCTGTATTTTTAGTTGCAGTCGCGATTATTGGTAAAATTGTCACTGGTTGGTCTGTATTTGGTCAAGGACAAATCAATCGGTTAGCGATTGGTGTAGGGATGATTCCTCGTGGTGAGGTGGGTCTAGTATTTTTGGGAATCGGCTCTAGCAGTGGTGTTCTCAGCAAGCCTTTAGAAGCGGCAATTATCATGATGGTGATAATTACAACTTTTTTGGCTCCACCAATGTTGAGATTTGTCTTTCCCCAATCCTGTCCGACTGAAACCGATGGGAATCCAGCTTTAGCGGAAGTTTCTTCCGATTAGATTGCTGAATTAGGGAGCAAAGAAGATCAAGCATTAATTAGGGAAGTGTGGTCTGGTTAATGGGGAGAATTTACCTCAATCCACGAATCATGCTTCCCTTTTCTCATTACCTGTTCCCTATTTTCCCCTAGAGGAGTACAATAAATGCCGATTGTCCTCCAAAATATTTGCAAGTTTCATGATCTCCAGTAACGACTTTCGACCTGGTGTTTCGATTGTACTAGACGGGTCTGTGTGGCGAGTGGTTGAATTTCTCCACGTTAAACCAGGAAAAGGTGCGGCATTTGTGCGTACTAAACTAAAAAACGTGCAGACAGGGAATACAGTAGAACGAACATTCCGAGCGGGTGAAACAGTTCCCCAAGCCACCCTAGAAAAAAGCACGATGCAACATACCTATAAAGAAGGCGATGAATACGTCTTTATGGATATGGAAACCTATGAAGAGGGTCGCTTAAGTGCTGCCCAAATTGGCGATCGCGTAAAATATCTCAAAGAAGGTATGGAAGTGAACGTTGTGCGTTGGGGAGATCAAGTTCTTGAAGTTGAACTTCCTAATTCGGTGGTCTTGGAAATTGTCGAAACCGACCCTGGAGTCAAGGGTGATACGGCTACAGGTGGTAGCAAACCCGCGAAACTAGAAACTGGTGCAACGGTTATGGTTCCCCTGTTTATTGCCCAGGGTGAGCGGATTCGCATTGATACCCGTGATGATAAATACTTAGGTCGTGAATAGTTACTTTTAGAACTATTCATCGCCTTTAGTTTATCTTAAAATTGTGTGCCGAGTCAAAATCCGGTGTTGCGGTTATTATGCAATAGATATATCCCGATTGACTATAATTCATCGGGAATCTAACCGCTCTGTCTTACCACTTGATTGAGATCAACTGTACAGCCAGTTATCAGTCACCGGTTTGTTGTGGAAATGGGTGTTTGGCAAGATTTTATTTGGGCTGGCGACTAATCCGCCAATAGTAAGCCAATAGTAAAAGGTGAAAAACCAAAGTCTGGAGAATAAGTGGTAGTGCAAAATTAACTTGACATTCCGAAACGCTGAAGTCACAAGCGAAATGCTTCTCTCAAAAGCAGCCGTTACACACGCATCTATGTTTTATCCTACGGGAGTAAACTACGCTGCGGACGATATATAAACCTCGTCCATAATCAAAACTGGAGTTTTCGTCATTGCACTTCTTCCCATAGCGGATCGACTGTAGGGTTGTAAGAAAGCAATCTTAATAATCATGATTGAAAACAACGGTTCTCAACATGGACATGGTTTATTTAATTTTGCATCAGCACTTAATACTGTTGGGGAAATTAACATAGTAGTTTGATGATAGTGGTTTGTAGGCGTAGCCTTCTCGTCAAGACTGCTGTTGTCATCAACTTTTACAGTCAGGCTAAATGTCAAAAATATGACAATAAATCCCACGGGCTATCTGGCGATGAAATTCCCGTTCCTCCAAAGTTTGCTTGCGGAAATCAACTCATGTGTTTTCCTTCTCTGAGATTAAAGTTTACCAAGCGAATCTTTAAAAATTCATAAATAATCTGTTATCTCTTGGCGTTAGCACAGACCTAGGTTTAGGTTTTAACTAAGTCTCCCCAAATTCAACCCCAACTCCCAAACCACACCGGGGAATAGCTAGAAATCAATCAGTGTTGAACGTTAACCGTTAACCGTCAACGTCAACAACCAACTTGTTTTCATTGGCAATTCCCAATTCATCTACTACAAGTATCTCCCATCGGTAATGCCTAATTGTATGAGGTAATAAAAGCTGTGCCCCTGGATTTTAATGAACTTCGCCAATTACTGGCAACAATTGCCCAAACAGATATTGCAGAAGTAACCCTCAAAACTGATGAGTTTGAGATTGCGGTACGTAAAGCAGTTAGTTTTACTCCTCCACCAACTTCATTTGTCCCAGTCACAAATGATGGTAGTGGAGCGGTACTACCATCCTCTACAGCCTCAAACTTACATCATCCCATCCCTGAAGCCTCCACAACCCGCAGCCATGACAATGCAGGTGGGAATCCCCCATCCCCACCCTCCACAGCGCCAGAAATCGATTCTCGCTGGGTTGAAGCCACTTCGCCAATGGTGGGAACCTTCTATCGTGCTGCTGCTCCCGGTGAGGCTCCCTTTGTGGAAGTTGGTACAAGGGTACGCAAGGGTCAAACCATATGCATTATCGAAGCGATGAAATTAATGAACGAAATCGAAGCCGAAGTGTCCGGTCAAGTAATGGAAATTCTCGTTCAAAATGGGGAACCTGTAGAATATGGTCAACCTTTAGTGCGAATAAACCCTGATTAAGTATTAATCTATATAACGGAACGTGTAATCAAAAAAACCTTCTGTACATTTCAAAGCGGGTCATTCGTAATGAAACAAACGTTGCCTGTACCACCTGAAGTCGTGCAACAAGTAGCGGAATACTTCAGCCTGTTGAGCGAACCGACGCGTTTGCGACTATTGCATCTCCTTCGAGATGAGGAAAAAAACGTACAAGAGTTGGTGGAGGCAACACAAACTTCTCAAGCCAATGTCTCAAAACACCTCAAAGTTATGTGGCAAGCTGGTATTCTCAGCCGTCGCAGTGAGGGAACTTGTGCATACTACCGTGTCGAAGACGAGATGATTTTTGAATTGTGTAATCGAGTTTGCGATCGCCTTGCAACTCGTCTGGAACAACAAGCTCAAAATTTTCGGGTCCTCAATACAACTAACAACTAGGAAAGGGAGACAGGAGACAGGATACAGCAGTCATAATTTTTTATAGTACAGGAATACTCCAGTACACAATTATTTGACTTCTCTGTACCTCTGTTTTCCTGCTACTCCCTACCCCTTGTATCCCTATTCCCTTGCTTTACAACTGGTACTCTCGATTAAAGCTTTCACGTGTCAAGGGTTGATCAAGTTCCAGACCTTCACCACCTAAAACTTCCAAACGCTTACCGTTAACTTCAATGAATACATTGGCATTAGCATTAAAAGTTGTGGCGGTATAGATAACTTGTCCTAAGCGTCCTGTCATGGAAGCACTACCACCTCCACTGGTAAATTCCTCCGATAGGTTGACGTGGATACCGTCATTTTCCACTCGGACTCCCAGTAATTTTGTGCCTTCGGGAATAGTACTGCTGGTGTCTCCATCATTTTTAACCGTCATTAAGCGATTAAATACAGCTTCTAGCGCTTGACTGGGATTATCTTTAGAGACTTTAACTTGAACCGGAAAGGGAACCAATACCAAATTAGTACCACTGTCTTTAATTAAATAAATATTAACCGTTTGTTCAACACCAGCGATACTTCCGGATGGACTTTGATGACCAGTGATATTTCCCTGTTGGTTCGGAACCGGTGGATTTGTGTAATTCCATGTAAACCACGCAACACCACCACTCACAGCAACCACCGCAGCAGAAACCGCAGCGACCACACCAGAAGAAATCCGATTTCTTTCTTGCTCTTTCATGGAACTACCTTCCTCCTTAAGGGCTGGAAATTTTAGACTAGCAAAGACTGCTAAAAAATAAACTTAAATTGAAGACAGAACTGGAATTTAAAGGCGAATTTATGAATATATCGTGCTATTTGAGCAAAAATACTCACCCCTATCTCAAATGACGGCATTTTCCGTCAACCTAACTGCCTATGATGATTGACTCGTTGACTTTATGTCTGTGCCCTGGATTAGGAGCGGAATGTTTCCAAACTAGCCCTATAGCCAATTTTTATCATCATCGGCAGGTTCAGAATTAGATTTTTCTCAAAGTCTGGAAAAATTTCGATGTCGGTAAAATTCGCACAAAGGAAGCAACTTCTATCTGTCCGGGTTTGATGTCTAATTGGAGAATCCGCATTTGTAAACCATCATCTTCTAACTTACGTAAGTCAAAGCGTTGATTGAGATTTTCAACAATTTGATTGAGCAATCTTGGTGGAATTTTTTCTCCCTCCACATTTCCCACTGGAGCAATTAGTTGCAATTGTCTTCCTTTGGTAATTTTGATTCCGCTTTCCACCTCCACTTCCACCCTGTCTGTGTTGTCTTGATTGCGTAATTCTATACGTAAATTTACCCGATTATTTGCTAAAAATCTTATCCGTGGATTAACAAGTGTAAAAATTGTTCCTGTTTGTTCATTTTCCAGGTTGACATCGACGATATTTAACTTCCGCAGTTGGGACAGGAATTCCGGAGATTGTAATAATTTATTTACATCTTTTTCCTGTAGGACAATTCGTAATCCAGTTTGTAGTGGTTTTTGGATTTGAGGTCGTCTACGGAGCAAACTATTAGGATCAATTTGGACTGCATCCGTTTCTACTTCTAAGGCTGCAATCCGGATATCCCGTCCTTTTATTTTTAGCCCTCGACCAGCAACTCTTATCCTTTCTATTTTACCTTGAATTAGTTGATGGGTGGGGGCGTTATCCACCCGAACTTTTAGTTCTTCAACCTGTTCAAATTGTTTTTTGATGGTATTTTCGGCAGTGCGATCGATAATTAAACCCGCAGGGGTAATTAAACCTAGGATTCCGGAAAGAATGATTGTTAACAGTTCCATAAATTTAACTGAGAAAGCAGGACACAGAATGCAGGATACAGGAGTAGAGACGACCCGTCGGGTCGTCTCTACAGGGTGTCGGGAGTAGGAATCATATATTTACATGGTTTGGTTGTGTCCAAACGACATGGAGAACTAACTGGTACAACGGGTTGATTTTCCTACAACTCCCAATTCCCTGAAAGTTTTAGGGATTTGCTGCAAATCCAAAAGATGGGTGTGTACCTGCACAATTAACTTTGGTTTGGGGTTATTTGCTGGACTGAATTTTGGCTTGGATGTACGTTGGTAAGGCAAATGCAGCTTGATGGATATCCGGATTGTAATAGCTTAAATCATGTTGCTGGGTAAATGCGATCGCTTTTTCCCGGTCAAAGTCGTGAAGCGGATGAGGTCCTTGTTTGGAACAATAGGTCAAACTCCACATTCCTGTGGGGTACATGGGTATATACACTAAATAGCAATGGACTAAATCCTTCCCAAAGACCTGTTTCAAGCATTGATTCAAATCGACAAATGCGTCGGGATGGAATAATGGGGACTCACTTTGAATGGTTACGACTCCACCGGGACGCAAACACCGATAAACGTGTTCGTAAAATGATTGACTAAATAGTCCCTCCGAAGGACCAACGGGGTCGGAGGAGTCAATGATGACTAAATCATAACTGTCGCTCGCTGCATTTTCGACAAATTTAATCCCATCATCAATCAGTAGGTTTAATTTGGGATGGTTCAAAGCAGAGGAAATATTCGGCAAAAATTGCTGAGAAGCACGCACTACTACTTCGTCAATTTCCACCATTGTCACCCGTTCAATTCCCGGATGACGCATTAATTCCCTAATCGTTCCTCCATCTCCGGCTCCAATTACCAATACATCTTTAATATTAGGATGGGTAAACATGGGCACATGCACTATCATTTCGTGATAATTAGCCTCATCCGCTTCCGTACACATGACCATCCGGTCAATCGTCAGCATTTTTCCTCGGTCATAGGTATCAAAAACTTCTACTGTTTGGTAGGGGGATGTCTCTTGAAATAGGGGTTCCCCCTTAATCCGGATTGAGAGCGCTGTTTTTCCATTAGTGTCGATTACCCATTCCTGGGGGTTGAATTGGTCGAGGATAGCCATAGGATTTTGGATTTTAGATTTTGGATTGAACAAAAACGCACCTAGAACACCGTTCATTAATCCCAGAAACTAGCTTTTTTGAGGGAATATCAGGGTGTGGACAAGCCAATATTCGCAATACCTGTATTTCTCACAAATTCCTCAAATCGAGAGGGAGAGACGACCCGACAGGTCGTCTGTACAAGGTTGAATCACCCATCATTTCCCCTGCTCCCTATTCCCGGCAAATTTCTGGGATGGTACGCGATGTATTGCCAGTCGAACAGTATACGCTGTTGGTAGCCTCGACTCAAGGTCTTGGTTGGTGCGGATGATTTGGGAGTTAAGTTTAATGCCATTATTTTTCAGTAATTTATAGGCTTGATTCGGCGATCGCTATCTCATCACTCCCTTTATTGCCCAAATTTAATCTATTATTAATATTTTTCTCATCAAAACTTAATTTATATCCATCCTGGTATATTGAGAAATACTTGCTTTTATTGCCAAGATCGGCTAGATTGGAAAAAATTGATCCCCTAGATGTCGTCTACCAAAAACAGCTATTTTCGGTGGCTTTGATGCCTACGCAGACATTTATATCCCATCTAAAAGGTGGATAGCTTTGCCGCGATAAATGAATAGATTCTCATTGTCGTCAACTTTACTATCCGTCAGGAGGATAGATTTTTTCTATGGATATATTGAGAATTAATTGCATTAATTCTCACAAAAATGAGTTTTTTAGAGTATATTGTCAGTATTCAAAATGTTAAATTTAATCCGAATAATCATTACTAAGTATGATTATCTGGACAAGTGAGCAACTTCAGAATTAGCTTAAGTATTAGACTTGCTCGGTTAGTTCACTGCCTAACTTAATTTTCAGGTATGAATAGGACATAATTTGAAAAACTATATTTACTGGTAGATGAATGAAATTAACTTATATGATATACACAAACAACAAGTTATAAATTACTAATGATATAAGGCAAATAAAAAAGTGAATTAAATTTCAGTCTGAATGGGGTGATTATATCTATAAAGCTTTGCCTATGAATCCATAAAACATTCAATATAAAAATCTAACAAGAGTCATGAGTATGTTTTTTTGTTCCGACCATTCCCGCGAAATTCAAGAAGATATAATTGGTAGCGCCAACTATTATCAAGCATATATATTAATAGAGTGTCCCCAACCTTGGGCTTACAATGCCTTGGAATCGAAATGGGTTCCTGAAAATTTACAGTTATTAGCGCAGGAAATTAAGTATAATCGATTACCCATTAAACTATTGCTAATTTCTGATAATGAATCCCATAGGCGTGAGGAGAAAAGTTTACTAATATATCAACGGGAACATGAATTTGCTAACCACTATCGAAAACATGAATTTAAGTTAAAAAAAATAGAAGAAGTAGCCCTAATTATTCGTAAATGGTTGTGGTTAGGAGACACCAGTGACGAAATTACATCTGAAGTGACAAGGGATATATTAGTTTGTACCCACGGTAGTCATGATAAATGTTGTTCTCGTTATGGTAATCCCTTTTTCTATGCAGCTTCAGCTTTAATTAGTGATTTAAAACTGCAACATATTAAAATTTGGAAATCGAGTCATTTTGGTGGACACAGATTTGCTCCAACAGCGATTGATTTATCCGATGGACGCTACTATGGTCGGTTAGATATAGAAGCATTTCGAGAGATTTTGCTGCGGGTTGGAAGTGTGGAATTATTTCAACGGGTTTATCGCGGTTGGAGTATTTTACCCCCACCTTTACAGGTATTAGAACGGGAATTAATTTTATCCCACGGATGGGATTGGTTTGATTATAAAATTATGGGTAGAATTAGCGAGCAAAACCAGAATAATAGTTTGATGCTGGGGGAAATCAGCTTTGAAACAACAGATGGCTATCATTACTTACATCAAGCTCAAATAACTTGTGATGAAAGCAAAACTGTGACAGTGAAAGGTTCCTGTAATGCGTCTAAAGAATCACTGATTCTCAAGTATTCTTTAGCTAGTTCTGGTTCAGAATCCTTGGTTATACCTAAATATGTGCGTTTAGGACATCCGGAGGTTTTGAAAACTGCTAGTTAATCTCAACAGAGGTAGGAAGTTTTGACTTCAATTCTCATTTTTTGGGAGTAGAAGTAAAATCAATCCATTACTCAAAGCTTATAACTAAACTTGTGATAAATCCGGGTAAAACCTCTGAGGGTGAAACGATATAAATTTACGATGGATGGGTAGTATATCTATAAGATAGGGCTTGCGAAAAATATAGTAAAGACACGATATATCGCGTTTCTTGCACGTGATATATCGCGTCTCCATGTCTTGCAAGAATTAGAGGGTATTTTAGTTGCTCCCTTTTTCTTAATCCTAGTAATCCCTATGTAGGGTCTGTTGAATCCGATTAAAACCTTGATTTTGCAGGTTTTGCAATTTTTTCAGGTTCCTACAAACTCAAAAATGCGCATCTTTTGATTAAATATATCTTTTCATCAAAATATGAATAAAATTTATAAAAAACAGCTTATTAATAAATTTATGATGAATAAATATTGGTTAACTATTGGAGCATTTCTATTAAGTTTTATCCTGAGAATTTGTATTTCGGCTGATGGTATGATTTCGCCTAATTAAAAAGTCATTTTGAATACTGGAATTATCATTTTTGGGAGCAGGGAGAGACGCGACATGTCGCGTCTGTACTCTCGAAGAAAAAATTAGCTTTATAACCCCATGTTCCGAGTCAGGAGGATAGTCAAAATAGTGATGATTAATACTTAAAAAACATTCTCTGAGAGTTCTTTTATGACTCTTAAATATTTTGTTGGGATATTTTGTTTGGCTTTTTGAACTCCTCAACGAAGTTGCTCAAGAGTGATTTAACAGACTTAAAATCCCTGAAAATTGTGGGCACTACTAAAAAAATCAAGCTCGCATAACATACCATAACGATAGGTATCGCCTAATATATCATTTTTACTGCCATATTTATCCACCACAGTTTCCAATTCTGCGACGAGAAACTTGAAATCATCACTGCTATAGGTCTCGATCCAATCGGAATAATCGTGCTGGGGAATACCAGCTTTTGCTAATTCCCGTCCTAAAAATCCGTACAATGCCATACAGGGGGACATTGCTGCTGCGGTCATTCCCACATCTCCACCCCAAGCGGTAGCGAGTAAAAAATCTGTGTAGCGTCTGGTGGCAATATCTGGTGTAATGTTGTGTAAATCCACTCCCCACTTTTGAGCATAACTTTGGTGAAGTTGCAATTCCTGGAGAACTCCACCTGCAAGATTGTGAAAAGTTGTCAAAATCTGAAAATTTGGGGATTTTGCCGCAGCAATACTATAAGCACGAGCGAATGCTTGCAGAAAAAAAGTATCCTGTCCTACGTAATAGGCAAATTTTTCTTGGGGAAGATTTCCTGTGGCAATTCCCTGGACAAAAGGATGGTGCAGACAAGCTTGGGCTAAATCTTGATTAAGTAACCAAAGTTCTTGGGAAATGGACATTTTTGCATCTTGATTGGCAATTTCTGCTCACAATTCTAATACCAATTCTCAAAATATTGGCTACATATACATGCGTTTTGCGGATGGGATGTATTTGTTAGACGCGGCATGTCGCGTCTCTACAATATATACGATAAATATATACGATATCATTACTGCTTGACCAGTTGTTTATACCTTTGTTGAATA
This sequence comes from Calothrix sp. NIES-3974, assembly GCF_002368395.1. Lineage (GTDB taxonomy): Bacteria > Cyanobacteriota > Cyanobacteriia > Cyanobacteriales > Nostocaceae > NIES-3974. Next base: position 5,804,255 of record NZ_AP018254.1, on the reverse strand, counting down.
TCTTCAATGGGGTAAATGGCAGTAAATTCTAGACCCTGGGATTGATAAAATTCAGCCCCTCCTTGTTTACGGTCTACGAGGGAAATTACCTGATGTACAGTATATCCTGCATCTCGGAGTCGGGTGACGGCTTTCATGGCTGATTGTCCGGTTGTCACCACATCCTCTAATACCACGATGTTAGCTCCAGGGGCTAAAATTGGCCCTTCGATGTAGGCTTGGGTTCCGTGTCCCTTAGCTTCCTTACGGATAATGAGAGCGGAAATGGGACGGTTTTCATAGGCAGAAACAACGCTGACAGCGCTGACGATGGGGTCTGCACCTAGGGTTAATCCTGCGACTGCATCGGTTTGGGGAGGTAATAAGTCTAAAATGATTCGTCCAACTGCTAAAGCTCCGAAAGGGTTGAGGGTGACAAGTTTGCAGTTAATGTAGTACTTACTGCTTTGTCCCGAAGAAAGGGTAAAATCACCCTCCTGATAGGCTTGCTGACAAATCAAATCGAGTAATTGCGATCGCAAAACTTCTCCTGTAGAGAATCGTGCCGTATTTAAGTCCGTATTTGCGCTCTTGGGGGAATTTTGCGGAGAATTTTCCGTGGAATAGGTCATTACAAATCGTCAAGGGTTGTGCTACACCAAAGGTTAAACTCGCGATTCGAGTTCTTCTATTCAGCATAATTTAATCTGTGCTGAACTCAATATATTTTTAGGAGTGACCAATACCATGCGTCGTCAATTTCCAACCTGGGGTAGTCTACTTGTATTAGCCGCCACCTTTGCTTCATCCACAGTAGTTTCAGCAAGAGAACAGGAACCATCACTATACGAAACCGCAAGCGATGTGATCGAACGCGCATACTTTAAGAATAGTCCCGATTTTTACCGCAATAATTCCTTCCGTCGGGAAATTGATTGGTTATTAGGTCCTGGGACCCTATTCCGTAATTCTTTCCCCGAAAATGAAATTGCTCGTGATGCGGAATTGATTAATAAGGTATACAAAGACCTGCTAGTACAACAAGCAACCAATGACCCCTACATTCGTACCCCCGATTTACCCAATCCCTACAATTCTTCAATCCTCATGTCTCCCCAAATGAATCCTAATCGATTACGGACGGGAACTGAGTTTCGATTTGATGCAATGCCATAGGGAAGATTTCTGATATTTTCGATAGTACAGACGTGACATGTCGCGTCTGTACAGAAATGTCATGTTTTCATCCATAGTCGGCAAACAATAGGCGATCGCAATCAATCGGACTAAGGTGAGAAGTCAAATTTTATTGACTTTCCTGTCCTCCACCCTTCAGAATATAGCAAATGCATCATTACGAGAAATCTTAATACCAGTACGAATTCGGCTTTACTTGAAAATCAGCACAATCGATAGCAGCTTCCGTATTCGCAATATAGGGATGAACCGTACACTTGAGTCGATAATCATCTGTAAAAAATTGACAATTGGCACAGGGGATTTGATGCATTTTTTTTGCCGTGGTAATACTATCACGGGCAGCACTCCACATACTCCAGAGCGCCATACCTAAAATACCCCACGCAGTCACAAAACAAATCGGTACTAAAAAAGGACGAATCAGCCGAATTATTACACCAATTATTTCTAGCACTGCTGATACCTAAATTAGACAATACAGAATTAAGTATACACGAAAGTAGAGACATAGCGATGCCACGTCTTTACTACTAAATTTGGACATAAATTATAATTATTTACATTTTGTATTAAAACCAAAATTATCGTAATAATCGTAATTATTGTAGAGACGTAGCGGTGCTAGGTCTCTACTTATACACGACATAAAATATTCAACTCATATTTGTATTCGGTAACACCCGTCTGGAAATATGGAAATAGCCAATTCCATCCACTGCTAATCTATAAATATCTACCAACCAGCAGCGACAGCGATGATAACAGAGAAGAAGGAAATTTTTGACTATCTTCCGACAGTTGAAGTTTTAAAGTTATTAACACCAGGTTCTCTCAAGCAAAATTTAGCCAAAGCAGTTAGATTATGGGTGATTTTACGTTCTTTATATGGAGGTAAAAATGACGATGTAAAATTACCATTGGCAGAGGAATTTACATTTTTAGAATGGCGAAATTTATTTTTTATTGATGCCAAAAAGCATCATTCGCGTGATTCGATTCCGAGTTTACACGATTTAGAGTGTAGATGTAGTCGCAAATTAATTGATTGGTTATTTTCATCGTATTTACGCCTTGACAAAAGTCAATGGTGTCAGACATTTCGCAAATACTATGAAATTGAATCTGTGGAATTGGAGAAACTATTATTGACAGGGGTGGGTAGTAGCTGTCAAGAGAATCATCCGGGAAATAAACAGCAAGCATCTAAGCGTTTTTCCAAAGCATTAACAGATGGGAGGTTATTCGCTGTCACTAGTCGTAATTTGCAGGAAAATGATTTCCTAGCCTTGGTGAATCTGGGTTGGTTAAACGTCAAACAGAAAAATGGCAATGATGTCTATACAAAAATAGACGAATTTCCAGAAATTTTTCTGTCATCTACAGGTAATTATCTAGAAAAAGATAGAGAGCAGTTTACCCATGAAGAACTATCTGCATTTAATAATTCCCTATCCCAACCTATAAATGGGGTACAAAGATTTTTCATCCATACAGAATATATCATTCACCCCCATCTCTATAACCATGTTGAATCCCTACAACAGCAATTGAAACAGATATGGCAACAGGAAAAAATACCATTTATCAAATTAACCTATCGTAGTGCAAAACTCTATCAAGATACGATTGATTGTCTTGTTTATCCGGTCTGTATTTACTACTATCAACGCGCACCCTATTTATTTGCCTATGGACAGATACCGCGACCAGAAGAAGAGGATGCTTGGAGACAAATTAATTGGTACGACTATCGACTTGACCGGATTTTAGAATTATCAGTCCTATCACCATCAAGAGATGAATTAGATAAAAAATATCATATTCCTAAACATCTCATTGATAAATGTTGGGGAAAATATCCACCCAGTCCAAATGATATTAAAAATAAAATGTCAGAAGCTTGGGGATTTGATATTTATCAACCAGAGGAATTATTAATATTGCGATTTAACCAGTATTTTTACGCGAATAATATTCAAGGGACAGAAAGAGATGAAATGTTTATCAAAGTTGACTCGATAAAAGTACAAACTTTAATCAAATCCAAATTAACCTCATTACCTGAACAAAAATATCTAATTTCCCAGGTAAAATCATATAAAAATAGCATTTATTGCAAAATTAACTATCGTCAAAATGATAATAACATCGTCATGCGTTTGCGAGCTTGGGGTCCAAACGTGGAGGTAATTTTACCCTGGAGTTTGCGTCAGCGAATGGCAAAGGAAATTACCGAAACCTATCAATTTTATCGGGAATAGGGATGTGGAAAATAAAATTCGTCAACCCAAAATAATTGCGTAGAGACGCGATATGTCGCGTCTCTACGGGATTAATTATCATCTTTACATAGGAATCAAATTAATATGTCGAAATTAACAAATCGTTTTGAACAAGCTTTAGTTTATGCAAGTCGATTACACCAGAAGCAAACTCGAAAAGGGGGTGATATTCCCTATATTAGCCATTTACTCAGTGTTGCAGCGCTGGTTTTAGAAGATGGAGGGGATGAAGACGAAGCGATCGCTGCATTATTACATGATGCGGTGGAAGACCAGGGAGGAGTGGAAACCCGCGAAGTAATTTTAAATATGTTTGGAATAAGGGTTGTGGAAATAGTTGATAGTTGTACCGATACGGATACTATTCCTAAATCACCTTGGAAGGAACGTAAGTCTGAATATATTAAAAAATTGCGTCATGCTCCTGCTTCAGTAAATCGGGTTACACTTGCGGATAAGTTACATAATGCGCGGAGCATTTTGAAAGATTTATCTATCTATGGGGATGCAACTTGGGATAGATTTAGCGGAGGAAAATCGGGTACTTTATGGTATTACCATACTCTATTGGAATTATTTTTAGAAACTAATCCTGATTCTTGGTTAGTCAAAGAATTAAACCGCATCGTTAATCAATTTGAGATAACGGAAAACAGGGAATAGGAAATAGGAAGTAAGTCATACCAATTTTAAAAAAGAATCCAACAGATGAATTTTGTGGAGACGCGTTAGCGTTCAGCTCTTCTGAAAGAGGCTATATCGCGTCTCGTATTCTAATTCAAAATCCAAAATTTAATGGTTGATATTGTAAGTAAATTTCTCAATCTGAATAACTTTCAAGCTGCTTGGGAAAAGGTGGCAGCAAATCGCGGTGGTGCGGGAATTGATGGGGAAACTATGTTTATTACAACCAAGGATGGAATCGATATTTCAGTTTATCTCGAACTCAAGTTGACTAAGTATTTGATGCGATCGCTTTGGAGTGGATATAAATGCTTATTTGAAGTTAATTTTGACGCATCAGGCTGTATAGTATATTTGAAATCACAATTTATCGAATAAATCCTTATCTTGACTAACTTGTTTAGCTGCTTTCTTTAAGTTTCGACTATTGACGGGTATATCGGAAGAAACCAGAAAGGTGATAGCTTTGAGATAAATCCAATCCATGAGGGAGGATAAAGTATAAAAGGTAATACAAGTTACCAGCATTCCTCCAGCAGTTCCCACACCAGGTATAATTTTCAGTACAGAACCACCAAGCGATACAAGTATGGTGGCAGATATTATGGATAACACATTGGTGGCGATCGCTAATCCAACGGATTTGATAATATTTTTACCTAGGGCAATACCCAGGGCAGTATTAATACGTGCATACATTGTCCAAGTATTGAAAATAAAGGCTAATACATCGATACCTGGAACGATAAGAATCAGACCGCAAAATGCAGAGATATAAGCATGTTGTCTGATAGTTTGGACAGCTTTTTTTGCATCTTCGCCAACTAAAGATTCTAATTTTTCATATACTTGATTTGCCTGAAGATAGGGATTTTATGGTTTGGTAAGTAGGAATTTTAGATTTTGGATTGCTAACAGCCACCAAGGACATACCCATTCTAAGTAATTACCGTTATTGAATAATACCCGAAAGGCAATGCGATCGCGTCCGTTACTTTTGGCTGATTTTTCTGCTTTACAGATTACCCAAGCCAAATAGGAAAGTAAATAGGAACTACCATATAAATCTCGTAGTTTACACGATTTTTCGATAAAACCCTGCACAGGAGCAAAGGTAATCACCGTAAAACAAGATTGCTGAGTTGCTAAATTTTAAATCATGAATTAGGAATCTAACAAAGGGCGAATATATTGATCACAAAAATTCAATGTTTGGGCGAGACCTCGTGCTGTTGTCCGAATTGTAATATTTGCAGCCTTTTTATTATCAGCCCATAATACCCGAATTGAACCATCATCAAATACTTTTTTGACTCTTCGTGTTGTGGTGTTTTCAAAATGTCCACCAATAATTTCTTCTACAGGTGCAAGTTTGGCTATTTTTTGAGCAAAATTTAATGTCCCTTTCGGATAATGATGTTTGACTTCATCCAAAGAATTGGAAATTTTATCTTTCTCGGGAATTTTAGAAGTATTCGGTTCTGGTAATGATTTTCCTATATCCCGTTGTTGGTTAACTCGTTTCCATAAAATTTCTCCTGCGGGTGATAAATAAATGCAGTCTTCTGAGTCTGGTGGTAACAACAATGGAAGAATGCGATCGCGTTCTGATTCTGGAATTGCTTTTAAGCATTCTTCCACTTCTTGTCTTAGTCGTGGTTCTTCATCTAACCATTGAAAAAAATTATCATATTCCAGTAATAAATCGATATTCCAACTAACAGGTAAGGCTGGGAATGTAATGGGTTTTTGAAAATTCTGATATATATATTTAATCGGCACTTCAAAAATCATCCCTACCATTGTTGTATAAGCAATTTCCGCCTTGAAACCTCCTGTTGCATTAATTACAACTTCTCTATTTTGCCGTTGTCCCTGACTAATTTCATCGATTAATATATTTACCAGTTCTCGCAATCCATGACTTTCAAATTGAGCCTCATTATTTTCTAGTGGTAACTTTCTGAGTCTAACATGCAACCAATTTTGGCTTTTCAGATATCTTTCCACTTCTCGCGCACATCTATACCCATCAGTTGTATCTGTATGCAACAAAACAATTTCTTCGTCTGGTTTGGCAATTTTTAATAATGAATTAGTTTCTGCTGATGCGGCTTCTACTCCTACTTGTTTCCAGAATAAATGTAATTCTTTATCCGTCACATCTGCTGATTTTTTTTTAAATTCCCTCGCTGCATTTGTTAATAATGATGTTCCTGTAGTTGTAATAATTTTTCGCATAGATTAACATCCTCGCTTGAAAAGAAAAATAGAGGGTGGAAAGTAGGGAATAGTGGTGTACTTATTTTTTTACACCAATACAGGCTAGGTCATAAAAATCAAATATGACTTCTACAATTACAACAGCAAAAATATTCAGTGTATAATAAAACTCATTCCTCAATACCCAATACGGGGTATTATATTATCTTTCATCCCCATTAATATCTTTTGTTCTGTACTTTTTAATACTTAGCATTTCGTTAAATGAATTAAAACTTTTGCCAATGCTTGCACCATCGGACGCTCTGATAGGTACTCACCTCGCTTCAAACCATGTACACTACCTGTCAGTAAAGGGGTTTTTTCCAATAATTCGTTGGTGTTTTCTTGCCAACCATCCGCCAAGTATACACTATCCTCTACTGTATCAAGTTGGCTGTGGATTTTTGCGATAATTTTTAAATCCAGGGATTGACAAAAGTTTTCCCATTCGGCAAATTTATCCATATCCCTAGATAAAATTACTGCATGGGTCGCTGGTTGCATAATAGTTCTGTTTTCCGGTGAAGTTTTGCCACCGACATCAATAATATTAATTAGCTGATTGGCATTTCTGACCCATTCTGCTGCTTTCTCGGCAAATTCTGGGGTAAATTCGGCTTTATTCTGGTGTTTGCAATCCTTCGCCAATAACTCGTTATTTTCGTATGCTTCTTGATGCCAAGACCCTTCCCCATCGGGACAAGCGGTGATGATATAGGGGTAGGGTGCGCCTAAATTACCTAAAATTGCCCTTTTTAAACCATCCCGCAGACATGATTTACCCGACTGCGTTGGCCCACATAATACAACTTTAATAATACTACGTTCCCTTTGGGATTCTCTAGTTTCAATCAAATCTCCCACTTGGTATTCAGGGGAACCATGGACTGAGGTGACAATGTAGGTTTTGTGTCGAATAGAACCATCCGATGTACTGGTTTTACTACCGAGTTTGGGGTCAAGGACGGCAACTACTGAGTATAAATGAACAAGTTTATGGGATAAAACATAGGCAACGGGAACTGTTTGTGGTCCATCGATGAGTATGCGTTTACCTCCAGGGATTTCCCCCCGATCAATCATTTGGTTTAATTGTTCCAAAGCATCTTTGACAATGCGATCGCCTTGGACTGGTAAGTTACGATTAAAACCTACCTGCAATACTTCGCCCTTTAGCTCTATTTGGTAACTATACACACTCTCTCCTCACGGCGTTTTTACGATATTTTGATATTACACGGGAGTGGAATAGGCGTATTCCCATTAATGGCAATTCACTTTTATGGACTTCCTGATAATCCCAAGACAAGCCTTACTATATCGCCATTACTATACCTGCATTTCTCGCCAATTTCTCAAACTGACAGGGAGTGGGGAATAGGGATAGTCCGTAGAAGGAAAATTAATCCGTCACTCAAGACTTATAATATCGATTCTCTTGTACTTTGCAATAAATGAAACTAGAATAATCAATGGTTACAGCCCCTGATATGTAGCAAGCATTCGCGTAAACGATATAACTTACTTGTGATAAATCCGGGTATAGTAGTCCGAGCGGGTAAAATCTTACATCTAGGGTTGTTGCTGTTAACAATTGACAATAAACAGCCATAGACGTAGACACGCGTAGTGCGATTTCTTTACGAGAAGACTTCTCGTCGGGTACAGCCAAAACCAATATTTTTCACGAATTAAATCGGATTGCGATAATTATCAAATGTTTAATTACATTTCCTCTTGAAACTGGACTAATAATTTGGGAATATAGTCATACCCATCAATACCGATAATCGCAATCATCCGACTGCGACTTTGTTGGAGGTGCTGATTAAACTGCTCGCTACCGATTTGTCCGCGTAAAATTAACAACATAGATGCGGTATTCCGCCATTCCTGGGAGGAAATTTGTGCCAACAGATACATACCCAAACTACCTGTATAAATTGCTCGTTCGTAGTTTTGTAAGTTGTAGTTAGCTTGACAGAGGTAGGTGAGATTTCGACCTTGGAGGTACAAATCTCCAGAAACTTGAGCAGTATTAAATCCGGCTTCCAGGTGTTTGATGGCAGTAGTAAAATCACCCGTGACTAAATAGGCAATACCGAGACTACTTAAGCATAAAGCTTGACTTTGGGGGTCGCCAAGTTGTTCGCTCAGTCTTAGACCCTGTTCTAGATAATTAATTACTGTTGTGTAGGTTTCCGGTTCTGTAGTTTGTTGCTGTTGAGCTTGCATGACTTCGCTGTAACCCAAGTTAATCAAGGCATTAGCTTCCCCTGTTTTATCACCAACTTGACGACTGAGAATTAGAGCGCGTTGACTATAATCAATTGCTTCCGGGTATAATTCTTGGGTAACGTAGGTACGACTGAGGTGGTTGAGATTGGCGATTTCGCAAACCCGATCATCAGCACTGCGGGCAATTTCTAGAGCTTGTTGGTGAAATTCGAGGGCGCGATCGCTGTTTCCGAGTGCCCTTTGGGAGTATCCTAGTAAGGTGAGTATTCTGGCCTTTTCTTGGGTTTTATCCACCCGTTTGAGGGGTTCGTCGAGGTAGTTGAGAGCATCCCGTAGATAACTACCGGAAAAGGAGGCGAAAATTCCACCATAAAGGGGAAAATAGGGACGTTGGGCAAAGTTGCGTAAAATTTGCAGCAAAATTTGCAGACAGGCTTCGCGGTAGGTAGTTAGGTGATGAAAGCCAGTTCCTAAATAACTCCAAATCACTGCAAAGGTGAGATAGGTGGAAATGGAAAGTTTTGAGCCAGCGCTGATATTATAGGCTTGTTTATCAAACCAATTCACTAAACCCCGTTGTAGGGATTGGAGAATCATCGCAGTTTCTAGCCATTCCCGTAAACTCAGTTGATTTTGTTGAGTTGCAAAGTCGATAATTGAGGCTTCCCTTGCAAGGGTCTGGAATAAGTTGTGGGGAAAGGGACTGTGGATTTGTTTTGCCCAAATTGCCCAGGGACTATTTTCACCGGGAATACCGCCAAAACCAATATTATTTTGACGTTCGTACATCCAACTGACTAAATTATCCTGCAACCGTTGCCAAGTGGCAATCCCCTGGGTGACACCTGCACAAATTTCTGCTAAATCGGATTCTGGTTGCGCATATTGCTGGAGGGATTTGATTAACTGTTGCAGTTGGGGTTGAGTTAGGGTATATTCCTGATTCGGGTCGGTAAAACGTAAAAATACCCCCAAACGTTGCTCCGGTGTTGCGGTTGTGATTTCTTTGACAGCATTAAAAATAAATTCCGCGATTTTATTTTGGGATTGAGCGCGTTCCCACTGGGTTTGAATCGTTTTCAATGCACGCAGAGTTCTCCCAGCTTTTGCTTGTTTGAGTTCATCCTGTTGTTGAGCAACTTCCGTTTGAGTTTCAGTTAGGCGATCGCTTAAGGTCAATTCAAAAATCTCCCCTGTCCCCAAACTCACATTTTGCAACAACATTTGGTATATCTGTTCGGTGGAGCTAATTTTACCTTTTAAGGTCATCTCCACAATTTCTGCGATTAACGCCAAATATTTGTCACGCCAAGAGGGGGAATCAGACACCTTACAAACTCACAAAACGTCATTTACCTATCTTATATGATTTTGGATTACTCTAACGTTGGTGTGAGCCAGGTTATGGATTGTGAAATATTTGCTGTGTCAACTTTTCCTATAGGCTTCCGTCGTAATCATGATTCAAATTTGTATTCACTGTAGTCGTAAGTGTGCGCAGTCGTAATTGGGGATTTTCCAAATTAAAATCACCAAAATCACCCTTGACAGACTGTATAGACCGATAAATTTTAACTTAGGTTTTCCCTGATGATAATGCCAAATCGCCATAAATCAACGTAGTTTCATGAATTAGCTTGATGGTCATATAAAGAACCTATAAATCACCAATTAAAAAACCATAAATTTGCTGATTATATCTAGCCAAAATGAAACACAGTGATTAGAATGGACTCATTAATCAACTATACCGAACCTTTATACAGAAAGCTCGTGCTACCCCCCATTTCTCAATGGCAGAAACGGGGGGTCACTTATTGGATATTCAGTAAGTATATATACTGTATACTATATCATTTAAATCCCCAAAAAACCTGAAAACATGTTGTGGTTAGGAATTGGTTGCAAACGCGACACACCTGCAGATGTGATTAATCAGTCGATGCAGCAATTATGTCGAGATTATTGCCTACAAATTCGAGATTTTCAAGGTATTGCCACCCTTGATACGAAAGGAAATGAACCTGGTATAATTGCGGTTTGCAGATTATACAATTTACCATTAAAGCTATTTTCGGCTCCAGTGCTAGCTCAAGTTTCCCAGATAAACCCATCAACCCACGTCTTCAAATATGTAAACACTCCAAGTGTGGCAGAAGCAGCAGCAATGATGGCTGTTTCCGAACAGTTAAAATTAGGTAATTTTCCCAATACTCAAAGTAAACGCCCTGTGTTGTTTATTCCTAAAACCATCTTTGAGCAGAAGAATTTAGGTGTGGTTAATTTTGTGACATTAGCCGTTGCTAGTGTGATCAATGGAAATACTGCAAACCAGATGAATCAGCAGGGTCATAATACTGGAAATGCTCAAAAATATCACCAAGCCAATGACAGCAGCAGGAAAGCTAGTGATTCGGAATCCACCACCGGGGGTTAAATTACTGGCTAACACGAATAAAGCCATATTGAACACAACAGCGAGTAAGACAAAGCTCAGGAGGTTCGTAGGAATGGTAAAGATAAATTGCAAAATCCTACCCAGAAGGATATGAATGACAGTCATTATAGCCATAGCAATTATGGCGCTGGTGAAGTTGGTGACAACAAAACCATTATTGGGGAGGATTGAAGCCACCAGATAGGATGTAATTAAAAGCGCGATCGCATTACCAAAAAAAGTTAATATGTTTATAATCAAATCTTTCATCTGCTGATGAGGATGTTGTGAGTTCTGGTGTTAAACAATACGAATCAACACATTAATAATACTAGAGACGATTGAAAGAATAATTGAGCCAATCAAGGCAGCAGGAAAACTGGTAATTTGGAATCCACCACCGGGGGTAAAGTTACTTGCCAACATTAACAAAGCTGCATTCAGAACAAAGGCAAATAGACCGAAAGTCAGTAGGGTAATGGGAAAGGTCAAAATTTTCAAAATCGGGCGAATAAAAGCATTGATTAAACCAATGATAGCCGCAGCAATCATGGCGCTGTTAAAATTAGTGACGACAAAACCACCATTAGGAAGAATTTGAGCAACTAAATAGGATGTCACCAAAAGCGCGATCGCACTACCAAGCCAGGTTAAAATAAAGTTTTTCATGTGCTGATTATTTCCTTAGCGAATTAATTGGGCATTAGCATTAAAATATTGACGACAAATACCATTCACTATCAATAATGTTGCTAACATGTTAGCAAAGAGGACTACAAATGCCATGATAATTTGATAGGATACCGCTTCTTCGGGGGGAATTCCAGCTAATAATTGACCATTGACAAAATCGGGTATTGTCACCATCCCAATTAACATCATCTGATTAATGGTGGGGATTAAACCAGCACGCATCGCTGTACGTTGATATTTACTCACTGCTTGCTCGGGGGTTGCTCCCAAACACAGATGGGTTTCAATCTCCTGACTATTCCCATCTATTGCTTTTACCAAACTTTCTCCTGCGATCGCACTTGATGATATGGCACTACTTAACACCATTGCTGCTATGGGAATTATATATCTAGCTTCATACCATTGTTGTGGTTGAATAATCACATAATTTGTATAAAAAACAGCTAACCCCGTACTCAAAAATAGGGCAATCCAAACCAAAGGTAAAAAGCAGGGTATTTTCTGGGAAATCCGATTACGGGTGAATAGGGCAGAAACGGTCAACATCACTGCTAAAATCACCAATACAGTCCCTGGATTGTTCACAGCAACAACAAAGCTGAGAACGTAACCTAAAACCATTAACTGAAGAATTACCCGACCACAGGCTATCAGGATACTTAATTCTAAACCAAGACGTTGCCATGCTGATAAACCGATGGTGACACAGACAAGGGCGATCGCACTTACTAAGTCTATTAAATCTAATTTGACCATACGTCAATTGCTTCCGGGACTTAAGCACATAATTACTAAATAAGTCGGCGAACACAAAGTAATTATCCACATCTACATTACACTGTTTGACTTTGGAGTGGATACCTGACGGGGAGCCTTCGCAAGTAGGGGAAGAAAATGTATCAAAATTTGAGTGAAATGGTATGACTTCCTAGCCTACATGTACTGGGCATACCATCCCCAATATAGTTAGTTTATCACTGATATTCCCCTGAAAGAATAAAAAGATCAAAAAACTCCCTATTCCTTTGTCAGTGACAGGGAGTAACTGCAAATATAGCAGTCAGCTTTTAACTCTGGGACATAAACTTTAATATCAACCTGTTATTATCAAATATGGACAGAACCATCAGGCATAATTGCACCCGTTAAATAGGTTTCGCTCATATCAGTTGCATTTAAATTCGCCCCTGTTAAATCAGCTTCACTCAAATTAGCATCACTTAAATCTGCACCACTCAAATCCGCACCTCTGAGATCCGCTTTCCACATTTTTGCACCACTCATACGGGTTCCCCTTAAATTTGCACCCCGAAGTGAAGCTGCACTCAAACAAGCCATGTGCAAATTTGCATCACTTAAATCTGCTCCATTGAGTAATGCACCACTTAAATCTGATTCATTTAAGTTGGCATTGGTAAATATTGCTTCCCGTAAATCTGCACCACAAAAAATTGTTTCACTAAAATGGGCGCGATCGCAATTTGCTTGGTATAAATTTGCCTTACACAAATTCGCCCCTATCATGGAGACACCGACCAAATTTGCACCCCTTAAATCTGCCCAAGCAAAACCAATACTACCTAAATGTACTCCTTGTAAATTTGCATTCATTAACACAACCCCATCAAAGTTGCGTACTCCTGCTGTGTAACGCTTGAGTAATTCAGGTATATTTATGCCAGTACTTGGATGTGTATACATAAGGATATCGCGATTTCAATTGTTATTTTCTTACTGATTCTGTATCTGGTATTTCGATGGAAATACTTCAGACTCTTAACTTACGCCTCACTCCTAAAACCACTTGCTAACTAGGCAATTTATCTGGGTAAAAAAGTACGTAGTTGCGCTCATCGCGCTCTTAAATAAAGCTGTTTTGGGGTTCGAGCGACTACAAACCCTACATTTTTGGATTGCTAGACCACTAGATTCACACAGAGTTGACGCGTCAACGTCAACCATAGCCATATTTCTGTCCTTGAGCATCACCAATATAATTCTTTTCAACTATTAGAATTGATTTTGTTTATCGAGTATGCAAAATAACAGAAATATTTCCCCCACTCTTCAATATATGATTGGTTGCTGGAATTTTATCTGCCTGAATAATATATTTAACATTTTTCAATATTTTGAAACATCCTGCTTCTTCAGAGACAGATATAGTCACAGAAATTGTCATCTAACTCACCTTGTATTCATGGGTTCTTTTATTTTTCTCAAAATGGGTGCATCAATAGTCTAGATATAATTCTGACTATAATTATGCCGCATTTTTTAAGTAAATCGGATTTTCAAGTTGCTCGTAGTTGTGGAACGAAATTATACTATCGCAAATTAAATTATCCATCAAATCGTGATGAGGATGAGTTTTTAAAAATGCTTGCTCAAGGTGGATATATGTTGGAAGCGATTGCGAAATTACTCTTTCCAGAGGGAGTTAAATTAACGGAACATACAGATATTTTGACGGCAAGTAGGGCAACGATTGATGCACTCAAAGCAAAGCAGATAACTTTATTTGAGGCAACTGTATGGAGTAAGGGTAAATATGCTCGTGCAGATATTTTAGTGAAACAGAACCAGGTTTTTCATCTAATTGAAGTGAAGGCAGTCAGTTATAACAGTGAAGAAAATAAGCAACGTCTCCAAGAGGGGAAGCCAAATATTTTTCGTTCCTTGCGTTCACCGCAGCAAATTACAACGGATTGGCGAACATATTTAGAAGATATTACCTTTCAAGTTTGCATTTTAGAAGAGTTATTTCCAGATGCAGAAATAGTTCCTTTTTTGATGCTTCCCGACAGAGGGAAAACAACCTCGATTGAGGGTATACCCAGTTTATTAAAGTCTATTGGTAATCGGTTTGAGTATTGCGGTGATATTCACAAGCTGCGTCAGGATAACTTTTTAACTCTAGTTGAAGTGAAAGCGGAAGTTGAATTATTAAAGCCTGATGTCCAGTTATCTATGCAAGGATTTCTCCAATCTCTACAACCCGAATTATCTAAAATTAATACACCTATTTCCTACCATTGCCGTCACTGTGAATATCGTCACCCAAATATTGATAAAAGTGGCTTTCATCAATGCTGGGGAAACCTGGCAGAAATTAAACCTCATTTATTTGATTTATATTACTTAAATGAAAAGATTGCTAATCCCCTGATTCAACAAGGTCAAGTGAGTCTTGGGGATATTCCTAGGGAATTACTGTTAAAAAAAGATGGCTCCATTGGTACTCAAGCTCAACGCCAACTTATTCAAATTGAATATACCCAAACTGCAACTGAATGGATAGATCCACAACTCTTCCATGTCATCAACTCCTGTCAGTATCCCCTACATTTTATCGACTTTGAAACGGCAACTTTACCACTTCCCTACCACGCAGGAATGTATCCCTATGAACCCGTGGCTTTCCAATGGAGTTGTCACACAATTGAGCAACCCCAAGGACAAATCAAACATACTGAATGGATTGATTTAGGTCTTGATTTTCCTAACTTTAAATTTGCAGAATCTTTAATGCAACAACTGGGAACACAGGGAACTGTATTCATTTGGTCCCATCATGAAAATACTATTTTAAAGACCATCGCGCAACAACTAGAACGACTGACCACATATCATCCGATTACAAATCAATCCGCATTAAAAAAATGGTTAGATTTTCGTTTAAATCACTTAGCAAATAACCAGTCTACATTCGTAGACATGTGTAAATTAACTCAAAAATATTACTTTCATCCGCAAATGGGAGGTAAAAACTCCATTAAAGCCGTTTTAACTGCCATTTGGCAAAGCGATCGCAGATTACAGGAAATGTTTCCCGAATACATCTGTTACATTGATCATCAACTTCAAAGTCCCTACGCGTCCTTACCCCCATTAATCATTAATGGTAAAGAATCTGTGATTCATGCAGGAACTGGTGCTGTTGCAGCATACCATGCGGTACGTTACGGTCTTGCTGACCAGGAAGAAGCGGTTAAATCCCAATGGCAAAAGTTATTACTACAGTATTGTCAACTAGATACCCTGGCAATGGTAATGGTGTGGTTACATTGGCTACATTTATCCCCGAAGGTGGAAAGCTGAGGGTATAATGACCTTAAATTTTTCTGGAATAAGCGGTTATTTGCTTGAGGTTGAGGTAATCTTCATCTTCGGAGGGATAAATATATTGCAAGTTATACCCTAAATTGGACTTGTGATTTTAGGATTGCCAATCCTTGTATATCCCGATATCAAGGACTGCATGACTGAATTTATCCCATCTTGTGAGTCTGACTGAATTACAATCTAGTTGTTAAACTGGGGAGTAATTCATTTTGCGAAAAAACGGGTAACGTTGGATGTACCCACAAACCCTTTGAGGAGAAAATCCATGACACAAGCCAAGTACGGTGATAAAGTCACAGTCCACTACACGGGTAAACTAACCGATGGTACTGTTTTTGACTCATCCAATGGTAGTACACCCTTAGAATTTAGAATTGGAGAAGGACAAATTATCCCTGGTTTTGAAAAAGCCGTCTTGGGGATGAGTGCAGGTGAGTCAAAGACCACCCATTTGAAAATTGATGATGCTTATGGACCCCACCGTCCGGAAATGGTTGTGGAAGTGAGTCGTAGTCAAATGCCATCGGAAATTGAACCGGAAATCGGCCAGCAATTACAAATTCAACAACCCGATGGTGGCGTTATTCCTGTTGTGATTACTGAAGTGAATGATACAACTATTACCCTTGATGCTAACCATCCCTTGGCTGGGGAAGAGTTGATTTTTGATATAGAACTCATTGCGATCGCAGCTTAAAAAACCCTTTTTATTATCTCTAGACCCTCCTGTATTCAGTAAATCCAACTCAATTATTTCTGGGTTGGGTTTATTTTTATACTTGTTTTTCTAGGTATGGGTGATATTTGTTTCGGTTTGTACTGAGTGATTTTTATTTTTTATTCAATTTTGCGGTGACAAAATAAATATTCTGCAAATCATGGATCAATTTGATGGACAAGTTGATATGTGTTGTCATATTCTGTATTTCTACGTGTAATATTTGATGAGTAATTCAATGTAAATTGAAACTCATACTACCGAAGTAAGTCAATATTTCAATCGGTTCCCGATATCGTTTACACATTTCTGGTATACGTAGTCAATGATGGCTATTTCTTATTTTCCAGTGAAATTCTTATATTCTCTAAACTAACAGCTAATTAGAAATAATCACTGTTTCGGAGTCAAGGTTATTTATGTTGTTGCAATTTCAGGTATTCATCCACAAGTTGATAAAACCGTCGTGAAAGATTTAAATGATGTACCACATTTACCTGTAATCTGCTGATATCTCCCTCACCAGTGTGTTGGTCTGATAAATCAACAAAAATTTTGAGCAATTTGGCAATTCAGAATAATTTAAGTTTGTTAAACTAGGCACAAATTTTTTTGTTAAACTACCTATTCATCACCATTATCTATGCAAAATTCTACCCGAATCCCCATTAATAACCATAATAATTCCCCGTTTGCATCTACAAATCCCATAGTTAACTTAAACTCCCCTTTAGATACGAACCTTTCTATTCCCTCTGCAACAACTTTTAGGAGTGCTAGTTCGACAAATTCTTTCAGACCTGCTGCAATTGAAACCAACGGGTTGCGGGGAGAATATTTCGATAATATTGATTTTACGAACTTAAGATTAACCCGAATAGACCCGACAATTAACTTTAATTGGGGAAGCGGTTCCCCCGACCCAACCATTGAACCGGACACCTTTTCTGTACGGTGGACAGGGAGAATTAGACCAGAAACGAGTGGAAATTATCGCTTTTTTACTACCACCGATGACGGTGTTCAATTATTTATCAATGGGGAACTGGTTATTAACAGGTTTCGGGACCAGGGAGCGACGGAAATTGCCAGTATACCCCTAAATTTAGTGGCTGGACAAGATTATACCATCCAGATGAACTACTACGAAAACCGTGGTTTAGCGGTTTCCCGTCTAGCATGGGAACGTCCGGATGGAGTCAAAGAAATTGTTCCAGAATCCCGCTTATTCACACCGCAAGAGCAAACAACCGTTATCGGGACTGGAACTGGGTTGCGGGGAGAATACTACGATAATATCAACTTTACAAACTTGGTACTGACACGTATCGACCCCACGGTGAATTTTGACTGGGGAAGTGGTTCTCCTGATGCTGCGATCGCACCCGATACTTTTTCTGTCAGATGGACGGGTTTTGTCCAACCCCTATATAGTGAAACCTACACTTTCTTCACAACTACGGATGATGGTGTACGTCTGAAGTTAAATGGAAGGACGATTATTGATCGATTCCGCGACCAAGCAGCAACGGAAGTTGCGAGTACTCCGATTACTCTGGTCGCTGGGGAAAAATACGCGATTGAGTTAGAGTACTACGAAAATCGTGGTCAAGCTGTTTCCCGACTTGGATGGTCTAGTCCAAGTCAATTTAAACAAATTATCGCCCAATCCCAACTATACGCGGAAATTACCCCCCCTTCAGCAACTGTGACGACCAATACCCTGAGTACTCCGGGTAGTCAAACCTATCAATTCACCGTCACCTATACCGATGATACGGGGATTGATGTAGGTAGTATTGATAACGCAGATATTCTGGTGACAGGACCAAATTCCTTTAGTCAGTTGGCGAGGTTAGTGAGCGTCAATGATGGCATTAATGGTACTCCCCGCACCGCTACCTACGAAATTACCGCCCCATCGGGCATCTGGGGTAATGCGGATAATGGAGTGTATAATATTGCCTTGCAGGGGAATCAAGTCCGTGATATCAGTGGTAATTTTGCGGTTGCAACTAATCTGGGTACATTTAGGGTGGATATCCCGAATTCAGAGGTGGGTAACGGTTTACGAGCCGAGTATTACGATAACATTAACTTTACAAATCTAGTTCTTGTCCGAACAGACCCGACCATCAATTTTAACTTTGGTTCCGGTTCTCCTGACCCCAGAATTGCACCAGATACCTTTTCCATTCGCTGGTCAGGACAGGTTCAACCTCGATTCAGTGAAGATTATATTTTCTACACTAGAAGTGATGATGGTATCCGTGTGCGCATTAACGGACAAACGGTAATTAACCGCTTTGTGGATCAACCTGTCACAGAAGTTGCTAGCGTTCCGATTTCCCTGGTTGCTGGGCAAAAATATGACATTGTAGTTGAATACTATGAAAATAGGGGTCTTGCGGTTGCGGAGTTACTCTGGTCAAGTCCCAGTCAAACTAAACAAATTATTCCCCAATCCCAATTATTTTCCACTTCTACTCCGATTGCATCTTTAACAGCTAATGATTTAACCCTTCCCGGTCAACCCAGTTATACCTTTACTGTCACCTACACCGATGACACGGGGATTGATATTTCCAGTCTGGATAATAACGATATTCGCATCACTGGACCGGGTGGTTTTACTCAGTTAGCAGAGTTTGTGAGTATTGATACCCCTGCCAATGGAACTCCCCGTGTAGCTACCTATCGCTTAAATCCTCCGGGAGAGGCTTGGTTAGCTAGTCATAATGGACGTTACACTGTTTCCCTAGAAGCAAATCAGGTACGGGATATTAGTGGTAATTTTGCGACTGCAACGGAATTAGGTAGCTTCCTGATTAACATTTCTGGAACTGGAACTGGTTTACGGGGTGAATACTACGACAATATCAACTTTACCAACCTGCGTCTGACCCGGACTGACCCAACGATCAACTACAACTGGGGTACGGGTTCACCAGATCCATTAATTGCTCCAGATACATTTTCCGTGGTTTGGAGTGGATTGATTGAAGCTAAATACAACGAGTTATACACCTTTTACACCACCACCGACGATGGAGTCAGACTATTTATTAATGACCAATTGGTGATTAATAGTTTTATTGACCAACCAGCGACAGAACGGAGTGGAAGCATTACCTTAGAAGCAGGGAAAAAATATGACATTCGGATGGAATACTACGAAAGAGCAGGTTTAGCCAGTGCCAGATTAGAATGGTCTAGTCCCACCCAAACTCGACAAATAATTCCTTCTACCCAACTTTATCCCTTTGTGGTTCCTCCGGTTATCCGTTTAGGTAATATTCCTGGTAGTGTGGGGGAAACGGAAGGTAGTATTGAAATTGAAATTCTGCGGACTGGGGAAAACCTGAATCAAACATCTAGTGTGAGGTACTTTACCCAAGGTGTCACCGCAACTCCCGGACAGGATTTTGTACAAACTGAAGGAATTGCCACATTTGCACCGAATCAAACCCGGTTAGTGGTTAGTGTCCCCATAATTGATGATAATATAATCGATCCAGATGAAACATTTGCCTTTGTAATTGACCAAGCTGAAAATGCAACCCTGGGACCACAACGGACAGCAACAATTACCATTTTAGATAACGAATCGACCGATTTAGTGTTTGATGATATTCGTGTGGATGAAAATGTGGGAGAAGCGGTCATTACGGTGCGACGTAGTAATATAGGGAATGCAGCCAGTGTGAACTATGCAACCGTTACCGGGGTGGGAGACTTAGCCCAACCATTGAGTGATTACCAACCGGTGAGTGGGACACTCGCATTTACACCGACTCAAACGACTGCGACAATTCGTATCCCCATTATTAACGACACAATCGGGGAAATTAATGAAACCTTTACTTTGCAATTTAGTAATCCGGTGGGAGTCACCTTAAATCCCAACCGTAGCAGCAGTAAAATCACCATTATTGACGACGACCCTGGTAACTTTATTCGTGAGTTAGTGATTAGCGGGTTGACCCAACCTACATCCTTTGATTGGGTTCCCATCCCGGAAACTGCAAATCAGCAATTTTTACTGATAGCTCAAAAAGATGGAACAGTTAGGGTTGCTCGTAACGGTCAACTGCAACAGGAAGTATTTATTGATATCAGCAACGAAGTTAATAATACTCGCGATCGCGGTTTGTTAGCAATCGCTGTCCATCCGAATTTTGCGGAAAATCCCTACGTCTATCTTCTCTACACCTACGACCCACCAGAGGTCTTTAATAATATCAACCCTAACACCAACCTGGATGACCCAGATGGGAGAGGAAATCGTCCTTCCCGACTATTACGGGTCAATGGGGAATATATCCGTGATACCAATGGTAATATTACCGGATTACGGGCCGTTCCCAATAGTGGAGTTGTGATTCTGGGAACTAATAGTACCTGGGGATTTACCAGTCGTGCCGATGGTAATAGTACAAATATAGTTGTCAATAGTAGTGGTGCAATTGATTTTGCGAATAACTTTGCTCCATCGGGAATAGTCAACCAAAACGGACAATTATTTACCAGTATGGCTGATTATTACCAAAACCTGGATACAGCCGTCAATGTTCAAGATTACCTAGCGACAGACAGCGAATCCCACTCCATTGGCTATTTAGCCTTTGGTGCAGATGGTAAATTATACGTTAGTAACGGTGATGGTACTTCCTATAATCGGGTAGACCCCCGTAGTATCCGGGTTCAAGATGTAAATAACCTATCTGGAAAACTGCTCCGCATCGATCCAATTACTGGGGAAGGGTTGAGTGATAACCCCTTCTTTGATGGTAATCCCAATAGTAACCGTTCCAAGGTTTTCAGTTTAGGATTGCGTAACCCCTTCCGTTTTACCATCAATCAAACAACTGGTAGACCCTACATCGGGGATGTGGGTTGGTTCCGGTGGGAGGAAGTGAATACCGGTGGTGCGGGTAGTAACTACGGTTGGCCATACTACGAAGGAGGATTTAACCCTAGTACCAATACCCCCTTAGATATCAGACAACCAGAGTATTCCTCCCTGACCTATACCTATACTAATCCCCAGGGACAAGTTGTCACCGTCAGACCAGCTCAGGACTTCTATCGTGATTTTGGTGATGCAGCAGTCACTGCACCAGTTTATGCTTACCAACACTTTGCCCAGAATGCAATTATTATGGGTGATTTTTACACAGGGAATCAATTGCCTTCAATTTACCAGGGACAGTTATTTGTAGCCGATAGTAGTCAAGCTACCATTGATAGTATTAGATTTGACAGTGCAGGCAATTTTGTCTCGATTCAGCGTTTTGCAAGTAATGCGGGGATTCCAGTGCAAATTACCACGGGTCCTGATGAATATCTTTACTACGCAGATTTAGGGATTGGTTCTGGGGAAGGGGGTATTTATCGTTACCGAATTTCCATTGTGTGATATGTAGAGACGCGATATTGTGATATGTAGAGACGCGATATATCGCGTCTCTACAATCATATAATTTTCCAGCGATGGGGAAAATTGGCAATTTTGCAACAGGAAATCACGCTAGAATTTAGAATTGGAAAAAAGACTTGCAGCGATCGCAATCTCAGTCGAGAATAGATAGGGCAAATCCACAGGGAAATGAACGTGACTAATGGTTTTGATTATGATTTGATAATTCTAGGCGCAGGTGTCGGCGGTCATGGTGCTGCCTTACATGCTGTGGCTTGCGGTTTAAGGACGGCGATTGTGGAAGCTGCTGATATGGGAGGAACCTGTGTGAATCGCGGTTGTATCCCTTCCAAGGCTTTGTTAGCAGCATCGGGAAAGGTGCGAGAATTACGCAATGCCCACCACCTCAAAACACTGGGTATTCAGGTTGACAATGTACAGTTTGATCGACAGGCGATCGCTAACCATGCCAATAATCTCGTTGCCAAAATCCAGGGTGATTTAACCAATAGTCTCAAGCGTTTAGGTGTGGATATCCTGCGCGGTTGGGGGAAGGTGGCTGGTCAACAGAAGGTTAGTGTTTTAACTGATGGTGGCGAAAAATTTTATACGGCAAAAGATATTATTGTGGCTCCTGGTTCCGTCCCCTTTGTTCCTCCTGGGATTGAAGTTGATGGGAAAACGGTTTTTACCAGTGACCAAGCTGTGAAGTTGGAAACCTTACCCCAATGGATTGCGATTATTGGTAGTGGTTATATCGGTTTGGAATTTGCCGATATTTATTCCGCTTTGGGTTGTGAGGTGACGATGATTGAAGCTCTACCCCAGTTAATGCCTGGTTTTGACCGGGATATTGCCAAATTAGCCGAACGGGTGTTAATTACTCCCCGCGATATTGAAACCCATGTGGGGATATATGCGAAAAAAATTACTCCCGGTCATCCGGTGGTGATTGAATTGGCGGATTTCCAAACCCAAGCAGATGTGGATGTAATTGAGGTGGATGCTTGTTTAGTGGCTACAGGGAGGATTCCAGCTACCCAGAATTTAGGTTTAGACTCGGTTGGGGTGTCACTAGACAAACGCAATTTTATCCCAGTCAACGATAGCATGGCGGTGTTGAGCGGTGGTGAGGTGGTTCCCCATCTCTGGGCAATTGGTGATGCTACTGGTAAGATGATGTTAGCCCATGCTGCCTCCGCCCAGGGCATAGTCGCAGTGGAAAATATTTGCGATCGCCACAAAACTGTGGATTACCAAAGCATTCCCGCAGCTGCTTTTACCCATCCAGAGGTCAGCTATGTGGGGATGAATGAGGTGCAAGCCCAGGAAAAAGCTCAGAATGAAGGATTTAAAATTGCCACTGCCAAAAGTTACTTTAAAGGCAATTCTAAAGCCTTAGCAGAAGGAGAAGCCGACGGCATTGCCAAGGTAATTTATCGCCAAGATACTGGCGAAGTTTTAGGAGTGCATATATTTGGACTACATGCTTCCGACTTAATCCACGAAGCCGCAGTAGCGATCGCTAACCGCGAATCAGTCCACAAACTCGCTCACCTCGTCCATGCCCATCCTACCCTTTCTGAGGTCTTGGATGAAGCCTATAAGCGAGCTATAGCAGTGTAAAAATAGGCGGAGGAGACAGAGGGGAGAAGGAAAAATGGTTAATAATACTAAAATACCTAGAGATATATCAATATTCTCGTCCTCCCTCCCAATACGGTTCGGTGCATGATTTTTCGTGGTGATTTCGGGAGACGTGATATATCACGTCTACAATTGTTTTGGGTTTACGAATTTTCTGTCCGAACCGTACTGTCTTCACTCTCTTATTCCACGTACAGATGACCCGACGGGTCGTCTCTTCTACCCGATTCCTACCAATGCAAATACGTCGTCGTCCACCAAATCCAGCAGTTAACGTATCTACCCTGTGTTACCAGGTTGCGGTTCCCGATGCGGAACCCCGGAATATTTTAGAAAAAATTGTTTGGCAAAAAGAAATCGAAGTCCAAGCAATGCGGGAACGTACACCCCTATTGGAATTGCAAAAACAGGTCAAGGATTTACCTCCAACTAGAGACTTTTTGGCTGCGTTACGTCAGGGAAGGACAAAACCAGCAATTATCGCCGAAGTCAAAAAAGCCTCCCCCAGTAAAGGTGTGTTGCGGGAAGATTTCAACCCCGTGGAAATTGCTCAACAGTATGAACGGGGGGGAGCAAGTTGTATTTCCGTGTTGACCGACCAGGAATTTTTTCAAGGCAGTTTTGAAAATTTAGTCAACATTCGTGCCTCCGTCGATCTACCATTGTTATGTAAGGAGTTTATTATCTATCCTTACCAAATGTATTTGGCTAGAGTTCGGGGTGCAGACGCAGTATTGCTGATTGCTGCCATTTTAAGCGATCGCGATTTGCAATATTTCGTCAAAATTGCCAAGGCACTGCAAATGACAGCCCTGATTGAGGTTCACACCTTGACAGAGCTTGACCGGGTATTAGCCCTAGAAGGCGTAGAGTTGATTGGCATTAACAACCGTAATTTGGAGGATTTTTCCGTCGATTTGCAAACAACCTGTGATTTGCTTGCTCAACGGGGTAATCAAATACGCGATCGCAATATTTTAATTGTGAGCGAATCCGGTTTATTCGTAGCTGAAGACCTGGAGCGTGTTCAAAAAGCTGGTGCATCAGCTGTTTTGATCGGCGAATCCCTCGTTAAACAGGCTAATCCAGAAACTGCTATTTCCCAAATCATCCCCAAATCCTAATCATGATGATTGGATGGAAATATTGATCGAAAACTCGAAATTTCCAACTTACGGGTAAAATGGTTATGTGGGCAAAGGCATTACAGTATACTAACCCTTCCTGTTTCCTGATGACTCCGTGTACCTGTAGGTGTTTTCCCTATTGCCAATTTGGCTATATGCAGATAGCGTCAACTTTGTCAAATCTTCACGCACTAATCTTCGTCAAATAGCTGTTTGCTGTGCCACAATTCTG
The DNA here is from genome assembly GCF_002368395.1 of Calothrix sp. NIES-3974. Taxonomy (GTDB): domain Bacteria; phylum Cyanobacteriota; class Cyanobacteriia; order Cyanobacteriales; family Nostocaceae; genus NIES-3974. The sequence continues at coordinate 5,779,206 of NZ_AP018254.1, read as the reverse complement.
GATAGAAATTAACGCCCAGGTCAAAAGTAAACCCTACTAGTTAATCACCACTATTTACTATCTACATGGAGCAAATTCCTCTTCCTTCCCCCGTTCACTACGAGTTGATTCTGCAATTATTGGAGCGACAAACCATGTCCGCAGTCTATCAGAATCCGGATCTACGCCAACAGGTGAACCAGCTAATTATCACCCTGCGTAAGGCCGCAGTTCAGCAAAAACACCTAGAGGATGCATGTCAATTCTCTTCCGTCCCCGTCGATCATCGCTGGTCAATCAACCATGTGAAGGCAGAAAAAGCCTTGCCAGATAAAGTGTTGTAACTAGGGTGATTGGGATAGCAGCGAAAAACGCCAGTGAGTGTTAGAGAGACAAAATGCAAATTTGCCTAAATTGCGGTGAGTATCCCCTAGAGCGACTAAATAGCCTTATTCGCGATGGGGGCTTTCACTTAACTTTAGCAGTCAAAGTCCCATTGAAAAACGCTATTATTATACCACTTGTGTACTTTTTCCGGGAACAAAAATATCTGCTTGGGAAATTTTTTTACATCTGGACAGATAAAATTGCACCCCCTATAAAAAAAACTCATTTTCTGATACGGTACAAATAATCAGCATTAACATTTAGGTGTTTTTGCGTGAAAATAAATTATCTTTGAAATAAGTAATCTTTATTATCTGTTCAACTAGATGACCAAGATAATAGGGAAATCAAGCTAACTTAAGTATTCTGCTGTTTTCGGGAGAAGGGATAATGACTTTCATATTCCAATTTGCATTACTTGCACTGGTTGTAGTTTCCTTTGCGATGGTAATTGGTGTACCTGTAGCCTATGCAACACCTCAATCCTGGGTTGAGTCAAAAAAACTGCTATGGCTTGGCTCTGCTGTATGGGCTGCATTAGTAGTTTTAGTCGGGATATTAAACTTTTTAGTTGTTTAAGCAGAGGTATTCTTCAATACCTAATTGGATAGGTGTTGGGGAAGAGTAAAATGAATCTAAATCACTTTGGTAGCGTAGTCTGGTGTGAAAAATTCCCACGCTACCATTTTTTATAACCTCAACAGATGCGACGTGTCCCGTCTGTACAGGAATGGTGTTAACCCAACTATTCCAATTTTCACAAGATCCAAAAAATGACAAAACCTATTTGGAAAGCACTTTTTACGACTAAAATTTCCTCAATCCCGTGTGGAATATAGAGACGCGATATATCGCGTCTTTACTATTTTTCAGTAAGTCCTAAGTACTATAGGGTCTGCTGTAAAAGTCTTTTGGTGAGGGTAGGGAATAGAAAAAAATGACTAGAAATCTGGAGTAACTTGGGAAAAGCTCGAATAGGGAGTGTATATAAAGGTATACCGCTAGTGACCTATTTACTTTTACTTTCCCTAGCAATGGAACAACTAATTGGTCAAGTTCTGCACAAACGCTATCGCATTCAATCTTTGTTAGGTCAGCAGAAGGGTCGGAGAACATTTTTAGCCAGTGACTTGGAAACCGGATCATCGGTTGTTGTCAAGTTGTTGTTTTTTGCTCCCGACTTTACCTGGGATGATTTGAAACTGTTTGAGCGAGAAGCGGAAGTTCTCAAGTCTCTTGCTCATTCCCAGATACCTAAATATCTGGACTATTTCGAGGTGGAAACCGGATTAGGGAAAGGTTTTGCCCTAGTTCAAACCCACATAGAAGCTAAATCATTACAGGATTTGGTGTTGTCGGGATACACTTTTAGTGAGGAAGATTTAAAAGCGATCGCGAAACAAATATTAGAGCTTTTGGATTATCTCCACAACCGTCAACCTCCAATTGTTCACCGAGATATTAAACCAAGTAATATCTTACTGGGCGATCGCAGTGGGAATAGTCCTGGTCGAGTTTACCTGGTTGATTTCGGTTCTGTGCAAACAGCAATACATCAAGGGACACGAACCATTGTCGGTACTTACGGATATATGCCACCGGAACAATTTGGGGGTAATTCTACTCCTGCTTCTGACCTTTATGCGGTGGGAGCAACGCTGATTTATTTAGCCACGGGAGAGCATCCGGATCAGTTACCGCAGCAGGATACGCGTATTATATTTGAAAATAGAGTCAATCTCAATCCTAATTTGATTAACTGGTTGAAGTTGTTGACGCAGCCAAGTGTCGATCGACGCTTCAAGTCTGCAAAGGAGGCTTTAGTTGCACTGGAAAGGTTAAATTTACCAGAGCAGGTAAATTTACAACAAGGTACTTTGAGTCGGGTTGATAAGCCTTTTGGTAGTAAGGTCAAACTTACCAGTAATCATGAAATCTTGGAGGTTCTCCTCCCACCTAGGGGGTTTCATCTTGGACTTATTCCCTTGATTGGATTTGCAATTGCTTGGAACTCCTTTCTTGTGATGTGGTACGGTATTGCTTTTGCAAGTTGGAACTCTGGTGGTTGGTTCGCTGCTTTATTTGCAATTGGCCACTTGGGTGCTGGGATTTTTTTGATTTGGCAGATTTTATTTACCCTATTCGGAACAGTTAAATTGGCTATTACCCCATCAAAAATCCATCTTCAACATCGTATATTTGGATTCAGGTGTTTCCCATCCCAGACTGCTGTTCGAGAGCATATCAGTAAAATCGAAAGGACTTCTGTTTCCTACAAAAAAGATTCTGACGGAGACCGGGTACGTGTTCCACCTGAGATTAATATTTGGGTTGGAACTAAGAAATTTTCTCTGGGTGGTGGGGATGTTCTGAGTGAACCTGAACTGGATTGGTTAGCTTGGGAGTTGAGTGGTTGGCTAAATTTACCTATTGCCAAGAATGGATAGATTTGTTGAAATTGAGTAATATGCGGTTTTTGTGTTTTGTTTCTATAGCAGTCCTAGATGATACGTGAGAATAGATCAAGGCTAGGATGCTTGTAGACTGAGGATTTTTCTTTGAGTGTTTTCTCACGAATGGTTCTGGATTGCTATATTTCTCTGTCAGAGTCTAACCATAAACGTATCATTACAAATTGGCATGAGAACAATTTTTGCATGAGTTTGTCTTCCCGAAAGGTTATAAACCAAGGGAGGTTTTCTATGATTCTTGATTTTTCTTTCCTTGTACAAGTAGCTGCAATCCCAAAATAAACAAACCCAATCCGACGATTGTAAATACCCCTGTTCCCAAACTCACTACTCCTACTACTAGAGTCCGGACTGCGATGGAAATTCTCATGACGATTTGGTTGTCGGAATGGAGGGGTTTTTCGGCAAAACTTGTTGCGATCGCTATCATCATATTATAGCCTGCGTAGGCTAGTCCGGCGGAGATGAATGCTCCTGTGAAGCATCGCAATGGTGTTGTTTGTTTTTCGGTGGCTGATTTTTCTGTCAGGTTCGGTTCGTTCATAGTCAGTGGGGGTGAGATGGGTTGGGTCTGACTGGATTTGGGATTTTGGATTTAAATTTTGACGTTCTGTAGAGACGTAGCATCGCTACGTCTCTACAATAATTTCGGTTTTAATCCTGGAGGTCAATTAAACAAATTTATTATTCCCAGTCCTTGATTCCAATCCTTGGGATTAATCCAAAATCTAAAATCGTCTGACCTATCTTAATTATTCACCACTTGAATCCCATGCGATACCATCTGGGTGACGAACAATTCTAAATCTGGGTCGGGTATTTGCGATCGCACTTGTTGTTTGACGAGTTGAGCATGTTGGGGGGATTCACAAATGGCGAAAACGCTTGGTCCAGACCCTGACATGATTGTACCAATTGCTCCGGCTTTGGCAAATGCTGCTTTTAATTCTACTACGGCTGCATATTCTGGTAATACTACTTTTTCTAAATCGTTATATAACTTACTGGCTATCTCTTTGACATCCCGGTGTAGGATAGCTTTGACCATTTCTCCGGAGTGGACTGCTGCGGCACGGGCTGCTAAACTATTCCTATCTCTAATGTAGCTCTCCCCATAGACTGTGCGGTAGGTTTTGTAAGCCCAAGCTGTAGATACTGCTTGACTTTGATGTTTTCCCAATACTATATATATGTTATCCAATCCCAACAAAGGAGATAACTTTTCACCTCTTCCAGTTGCGATCGCGGTTCCCCCTGCAATACAAAAGGGTATGTCGGAACCTAGTTCTGCTCCGATTTCGGCAATCTCTGATTGGGTTAATCCCAATTCCCATAATAAATCAATCCCTACCAATACGGCTGCTGCATCGGTGGAACCTCCTGCTAATCCTGCTGCGACGGGAATATGTTTGCGAATGGCAATTTCTACTCCTCCATATTTCCCATACTGCTGGGGAAACTTGTGTGCCATTAAAGCGGCTGCGCGATAGGCTAAATTTGTTTTATCATTGGGAACATCGGCGCGATCGCATTGAACGTTGATGGCTTCATTCCCACTCAAGACCATTTCCATTTCGTCAGCTAAGGCAATACTCTGCATCACCATTGCCAATTCATGGAAACCATCTTCTCTATCACCAATAATCTCCAAATACAAGTTTATCTTGGCTGGGGCATTTATCTTTAAACTTTGCATTTACAACTTCGCTGTTAATAAGTTACTCAACTGCACCCACTGCTCGACACTGACATCTTCAGCACGTGCTTGGGGATTTATCTCTAATTGTTCCAGAACTTGTGTCAATTTCTCGCCGTCTACCTGTGATTTTAAATTATTCCGCAACATTTTCCGCTTGGCACTAAAACCCAATTTGACTAAACTCTCCAACCACTTTGGGTCGTCTGCTACTACCTGTAACTGTCGGGGTTTTAACCTAACTACTGCTGAATCGACCTTGGGTGCTGGATAAAAAGCTTTCGCTGGTACTGTGCTGATATATTCACACTCTGCTAAATACTGCACTCTTACTGTCAAAGCACCAAAAGTCTTTGTTCCCGGCTTTGCCACCAATCTTTCGGCAACTTCTTTCTGTACCAATAGCACTATTGTCTCATAGGGATAGGGATTAGGACTAGATATTCTTCCCAACAATTTTTCAATAATCGGTCCAGTAATATTATAGGGGATATTCGCCACTACCTTATTCACCCTTTTCCTAATGCCAACCCCCTGGTAAAAAGCATCTAAATCTATTTCTAAAAAATCTCCTTCCACTACTAAAAAATTATCCTTGTTAGTAAATTCTTTTTGCAAACATTTTACTAAACCTCGGTCAATTTCCACTGCAATTAACTTCTCCACTAAAGGTAATAAACAGCGCGTTAATACCCCTGTTCCTGGACCAATTTCCAAAATCCAATCATTTGTACTACACCCGGCTGCGGTGATAATTTCTGCCAAAGCCTTATCACTACGTAGCCAATGCTGCGCATGAACCCTGCGCGGTTTTACCTCTCTTTTTCCTTTATTTACAGTCTTCTCTGGGTTTACCATGTTGTGTACTTCTTAAATATTGCTTACTTTTACGAAGCGTTTTTTCGGTTGGTTGACTGGGTCTTCCGCTAGGGTGGAGTTTCATCATGTTTCAGGGTGTTTACTTTCATCTTACTATTTATAGTTGGATTCAAGATGTTTTTACAAGCTGTATATACTGATTATTTATCAAGTTATTTGGCCGCAAATATCAAGTAAATATCATATAGTAATTTTTCAGTTTTGATGATGGAATTTATCTTGCGATCGCAAACCCCAGAGTTTCTAAGCAAGATACTTGAAAGTAGACAAAATCATCATCGAAACCCAAATTCTCACCCCTCCCCGTAGCAAGTTCCCGTAGGGTAATCGGGGAGGGATAGGATGGGGTTGCAAATAGCGATCGCAAACCCACAAACCACTAGAAGTAGGGATTCTAGGTAAGATACTTGAAAATACTCAGAACTGAAATTGCGATCGCACCCAATACCCTCCTCAAATAATTGTAGAGACATGTTAGCGTTCAGCTGCTTTGAAAGAGGCTATGTCACGTCTCCCGAAAGCACCTATAAACCGGACTTCTCACCTCAAAAGCTTATAAAACAGAATTTCCAACTAAGATACTCAAAACCCTTATCAAAAGGAACTTATCACCATCGGAAGGAAATTCCCAAGTGTATTGTGCTGCTCTTCTGAATCCAACTCACTTATGTAAAAATTGGGTTACATTAACATGCCATTGAAGTAAATCCATGTACATCGGTCAAACACTGCGCAACCGATACAAAATCATCAAAATTCTTGGAAGCGGTGGATTTGGTGACACCTATCTCGCGCAAGACATCGATTTACCCAATCACCCTCTATGCGTTGTCAAACGGCTAAAACGAAGCCCTGACCCCAACATCTTAGATACATGCAAAAGACTATTTGACAGGGAAGCACAGGTTTTGTATCGCTTAGGAAATGAATGCGAGCAAATCCCTAAATTATTTGCTCATTTCGAGGAAAATGGCGAATTTTATTTGGTTCAGGAATTTGTTGATGGGGAGAACTTGAGTAAGGAAATATATCCTGGTAAGCAATGGAGTGAATCGGAAGTTGTTCAGTTACTAGAGGAGATATTGGAAGTTTTTACAGTTATCCACGGTAAAGATATCATTCATCGCGACATCAAACCAGAAAACTTAATGCGTCGTCACAAAGACGGTAAAATTGTTGTCATCGACTTTGGTGCAGTCAAAGAAATCGGTACTTTACTGATAAATACCCAAGGGCAAACAATACCTTCTGTAGCAATTGGGACTCGCATTGGAACTTCCGGCTATATGCCAAATGAACAAGAAGCTGGACAGCCAAAGCTTTGCAGCGATATTTATGCCATTGGGATATTGGCAATTTACGCTTTAACAGGAGTAAATCCCCGTGAATTAGCAAAAGACCCCAGAACCGGGGAGGTAATTTGGCGAAATCAAGCCAATGTCAGTGACAAAATGGCTGATGTGATTACCAAGATGGTGCGATACCACTTCAATGATAGGTATCATAGCGCCTTGGATGCGATGGATGCAATTACCAGTTTAAAGCCAAAACCACCCTCGAATAAAACATCAACATCACGACGAGAAATCCTCAAAACCCTCGGTTGGTTAGGTACAGGAGTTGGGTTAACCGTGGTTGGAGGTAAATTATTGCAAGGTAATTCCGAACCAGGAATAGAATCTCCTTTAAACTCAATATCTTCAAGGTCAGAATCAGAAATAAAATCCCCAGAAACAAGCAAAAACCTATCTCTACAAACCTTTACATTTGAAACCGTCACAGTAGACCCGAAGGGAACAATTACCAACCGCAGACAATTAGATGCGCAATACTTTGTCGAAGACCTAGGAAACGGTATCACCCTGGAAATGGTACAGATACCCCCAGGAACCTTCACAATGGGTTCCCCCAGCAAGGAAGCGGAAAGAAGTAGTAATGAGGGACCCCAGCGTCAAGTTACAGTACGTGGTTTTTATATAGGTAAATATACAATTACCCAAGCTCAGTATGAAGCAATTATGGGGAATAATCCTGCTAGATTTAAAGGTGCAAAGCGACCAGTAGAAAATGTATCCTGGGATGATGCGGTGGCATTTTGTCGGAAACTTAGTCAGAAAACCGGGAGAAGCTATAGATTGCCTAGCGAAGCGGAATGGGAATATGCTTGTCGTGCTGGGACAACTACACCCTTTTATTTTGGGGAGACGATTACCACCGATTTAGTTAACTACGATGGGAATCACACCTACGGTTCCGCACCCAAAGGAGTGTACAGAAAGGAAACCAGCGAAGTAGGTAAATTTCCTCCCAATGCTTTTGGTTTATACGACATGCACGGGAATGTCTGGGAATGGTGTCAAGATGATTGGTATGCTGATTATAAAGGCGCGCCAACCGATGGAAGCGCAAGGTTGAGTGGGAATAATAATCAAAATAAGCTGGTGCGTGGTGGTTCTTGGTACTTCAGTCCAGCATACTGTCGTAGTTCCTTCCGCAACAGCAATACGCGTGACGGTCGTTATATCTACAATGGATTTAGAGTCGTGTTGTAAGCCTCTCAACCCTGAATAATTCAGGTTTCTAGGTAAGATACTCGAAACCAGGCAAAATCATCGAAACCAGACTTATCACCCCACCCCCTACCCCGCTTCCAGGGAGGAGGAACTAATCTTGTTCCCTCCCCGTAGCTTACTTCCCGTAGGGTAATCGGGGAGGGTTAGGGTGGGGTTCTTGATTTTAATGTGATCCCAACAAACAAACTAAATACTCCACCAGCAGCGATCGCAAATAATCTAAAGTACGAATGTACGCCTTAGTCTGTGGATAATCATCACCCGTTTCCAGATAAAACAAAGCAATCGCAGGTATATTAATCACCGCAAGAGAGTGTAATTTTGCGATCGCTTGCTGTTTATTTTCCACCTGACCCGTCACCAAGATTTGACTTGCGTAACCCCTAATATCTACCGTTAACAGTTCCAACTCTTCTAAGAATGTAAATTCATCATCCGACTGAGATGATAATGAAGCAATTTTTTTGGTTTCTGATTTGATATTTTTATAATCATGGGTTAGCTGATTTAATAAACGATGAATGTAAACTTGATGAATATCAGGATTTTGGATACTTAGGGTTGTATCAGTCATCGTTAACACCATATGTAACTATTTTCTCAACACCAAAGCGGTCAATTCGTACAATCAAAAATTCACTCCCCCTACGGTAAACAGCAGAACCATCTTGACGAAAACCTGTTTTAGGAACTCTCCTAGCTCCTCTTTTATTAAAATTATGCGCTTTACGCAAATATTTCAATGGCTCTAATTCCTTTCTGCAAGCATGGTCTAAAATATTATGGGATACACTAATATATATATATGTAGCAGCATCCCACTCTTGCACATACTGTTTAATCTCAGCAACTTCTGTTTCCGAATACCCCTCACAAAGCTGTTCTAAAAACGGATCAATAGATGACTCATCTGTCATACTCAAAAATTACGAGTAGGTGCTGATTTAATTCCACCCATAATATTAAACGATGAGGTCTCCAGAAGTCAGGTTTCTAACCAAATACTCAAAAGCACCCAAAGTCATCACAGAAACCCAAATTCTCATCCTAAAAAACTAACTAAATACTCCACCAGCAGCGATCGCAAATAATCTAAAGTACGAATGTACGTATTAGTCTGTGGATAATCATCACCCGTTTCCAGATAAAACAGAGCGAGATCGACGGATTCAAATAACCTCTTTCCAATTCTCTCCCCCTTTTGGAGGGAGGCTTTGTAAACATTGATTTTTTTGGTTAAAACTAAAGATTTTTCTACCCCTCTCCGATTACCCTACGGGAACTTGCTACGGAGAGGGGTTGGGGTTACTTACATAGTCTCCAGAATTAAAAAAAACATCCAAACATTCAAACATCTGCATTCAAACTATCCGGTGCATACTTACCCAACAAACCCCGTAAACTCGAATTCTCAGCCTTCAAAGCCAAAATCTGTGCTTCCAATTCCCGAATTCGTTCCCGTAGCGCTTCCTTCGTTGTCCCCTGCTTCTGAATCACCACTTCTTTGTAAATTTCCAAATTCGTATCTGCACTCATCCACCGTTGATAGGTTCTGGTATGTTCATTAACCGTATGACCCATATAATCAGCCATAGTTTTAATCGGTATTCGTAGTCGATGTCCACGAATTGCATAAGCATGACGCAGGTCATAGGGACGAAAACCCAAATTCAGGTTGCGGAAACGGATATGCAGCTTTGCGGTACGATTATTTAAAGTTCCCCCGGAAGCAGGTAATTTCACATTCATTAAATCAAACAAATCCACCCAATCAGGATACAAAGGAGGGATACCACAACTACGTTCCCCAGTTTTTGTCCCCCCCGTTAACTCCGGTTTCAAGGTGACTAGGTGTAGGGTGTTATTAGGGTCAATAAAAGCTGGTAAATCAATTGCAAATAACTCGTGGGGACGTAATCCGTAGGTAGCAAGCATACCATAAGCCCATTGCCATTGGTCAGGGAAGGTAATATTATCCTTACTGGTGTAGGGGGATAGGGGAGTACCCATTTTTTCAAAACCAGCGACAATTTCCGCATCATCGGGAATTTGACGTAAACTGGGATTTGGTTTTGAAGTTGCGTAGGAATCAATTAAACGTTGCGCATCAAATTGACAAAAATCACAAAACTTTCTTAATTGCCAAATTAAAAAAAAGCGAGCAGATGAATTAGGACGGGTAGAAAGTAAAGCAGATTCTAACGCTTGGTTAGTTAAAGGTAAATCTGCGGGAAGTTTTTTTAAATGACGTAGATAATGACTTTCCCAAGTACGCATTCCTTGACGATTCTTCTCATGGGTTTTCCAAAACTCCTGTTCGTAATCTTGAATTAGTTCCCCAATTGATTTGCTTTTTATCGTTTTAATACTTCCAGTACTTGCAACTTTTTCTCCTTCCCTTCCCAATAACTCCGGAGTCCAAACAAACTGCTTCGTCACCAATAACAAATCCAACTCCCGCGCTTTTGCAACAGCAGCTTTTACCCCCACATCATTCGCAGTAAAACCCAGAGAAATTGTGTACTGCTTATTTCTACACCCATTATTCTCCCCATCACCCGGTTTACAGGGGAACGTTCCCTGTAATCCAATCGACTTGTAACTAGTAAATTTTAACTTAATCTTGACCCGTTCTAAACTTAATCCTGAATTTGCAGTTTGCACTGCATATTTAATTCGTAAATATTCCCGTTCAATACCCGCTTTCACATCCGACTTAGGAGCATCTACTTTCCATTTTTTCCATTGAGAAGCATCCCACCTATCAATAGAAACACCCTCATACTCTGCATGACGGGGATTATAGTTATTCGTCAATAAATTAGACATGATAACTGCAATACTTATTAATTAATTACCCAGATGATATTGGTTAAACAGATTTCGAGGAAAACAACATCTAAGATTATATCGGGTAAACCTATTTGTCCACGAACCTCAACATTCGTATTTAGTACATAATACCAATTAAATATCAATTAAAATCATGGAAATCAAATATAGATACCTGTTAACTACAACTGTAGCGATCGCGATCGCCGGTTTAAGCGCTTGTAATACTCCTACCCCACCAACCACTCCCATACCCACCCAAACACCCCCAGAATCGCCTACAGCACCCCCTTCCCCCACTCCAACCCCTAACACACCCACAACCGAACCAACCCCCCCTACAGACGATTCTCAGGGGGAGAAAAAAACAGTTAAAGCTGTAATTTATACCATTGACAATGAATGTCAAGATTTTGTCCCCGAAGAAGTAACAGTTTCAGCAAAAGAACCTGTTCAGGATGCAGTCGGTAAGGTAATTGCCAAAACTGAAACTGGTGATTTTAGAATTGCGGGATATCGTGTCAGCATCAGCAATGGAGTTGCGACTATAGATTTACGCATACCACCGGAATCACAACGACAGATTGCGTCCCTATCAAGTTGTGAAAATAACGCCCTATTTGGTAGTTTGCGTAGAACCCTAACCGCAAACTCCCAATGGAATATCAAAGATGTACGTTTCACCGAAAAAGGAGAAGAAGTTATCTTTTGAAGTGGGTATGTGGTGAAAATTGTCTTTCAGATCAGGGGGAGAGACGCGATATATCGCGTCTGTACGGGGGTAGAGATGACCCGTCGGGTCGTCTCTACGCCGAATGATTGGTTACATTGTGGTTTTATGTTTAATTGTACCGACCTGACTTGAAAGTGAGTCGAGAGTAGTGAGTTAGGGAGTGGGGGAAAATCACTTTCATACATCCTGGTGTACGCAGTTCATGATGACTACTTAAGTAAATTAAGTAAAACTCACATAAATCACATAATTAATTGATCTGCGGTTGATGGTTAACAGTTAACTGTCATCCATCAACAGCAATGAATATACAACTTCAATATGTAACAGTTTATAGTAAAAAATCCAGTCTCCTCAGTTTATCCAATAATCACTCACCCCTTTGATTTCGTGTTTTTAACCATGCTTCAATGAGTTCCGTCACAATATCACTCATCTGTCGTTCTTCCAAGGCTGCGGTAACTTTAAATTGACGGTGTAAAGATTTCGGTAAATAAATCGTAGTCCGTATATAATTGGGGTCTGTACTTTTAGTTTTAGAAGTATTTTGTTCAGGACTTTCCAGTAATTCATCACGCAGCTTACGACTACGAGCCGCAGTAATTAAATCATTAAATCTACTTGTTTGATTCTTCTCACTCATTGAAGTATTTCCTTCCCTAATTCCACATAACAACGCCACGCGATTTGCGCATAACTCTCCTTCAACATATTCACCGGAACCCCAGCTAATGCGGCATTTTGAAATACAGAAAGCCGCCTAATTCCCGTTTTAAAAACTGGCAAACCAGCACTTAAAAGTGTTTTTCTTGCATCGTCACCCACCCGATTTGGACGCGGTGGAATCATTGTTAACAAAATTCGGTAATTAACTTTAAATCGAAATTTATTCAAGACATTAATAAAATTAAATGTAGCCGCGATCGCCATCGCATCCGGTGTCATTGGTATCACCAATAAATCACACCCTCGCACCATTACCTTTAAATCATTTTCATCGGGATGGGTAGGTGTATCAATCACAATATGTTCATAGATTTTTGCTAACTCCACACCCTCAACTTCATCCGCAACTTTGAAGGGTAAGCTACCACGTTTTCCCCACTCCAATACACAGCGATTTACATCCCCATCAATCAACAAAGTATCCGCTTTTGTTTGCAAATAATTTGCCAAATGTAATGCCGTTGTTGATTTTCCTACCCCTCCTTTAGAGGCAGCAACAGTAATAATCATGAGTAACCATTAATACGCCATGCCATGTCAATATAGCATATTCACCTGAATACGTAAATATTTAAATTTTTGAATGTTTAAACGTTTAAAAAGTCAGATGTTTAAGTGCTTAAGTAAAAATACAAATAGATACTTACGCAAAGTATCATGATTATCAGCATGTTTATTTAAAAATTGCTAACCATTAATAAACAAAAGTGTTTTGCATGCACTATAAGCATACTTAGTAATTTGAATAATAAAAACAGCACGCTAGTAATAAATGCCAAGTGTATTCTGAAGATTCTTTGTAGAATGTCTTGATAATGCGATCGCGTATTTTGTTTGTACAAGTGTACTGATTTACCTGCTCAATATACCCGTGCTATTTTTGGAATTGAGCGAATATTGAGCGAAAAGGTTTATTTTTGATGGGTTTCAATGCAGTAAACCCTTGCATTGCAAGAAAGTCCATTGAAAGCCGATGGCGGGATTTGAACCCGCGACCGCTCGATTACGAATCGAGTGCTCTACCACTGAGCCACACCGGCATAAACGAGATAACATTATAGCATCTATACAATAGATATGGTACAGCCAAATCCCCAAAATACCTCTGGAAAACAAATAAAGCCGGAAGTTTATGCCCGTTTAAAAGCAGAAGCAGCAGCACCATACAAGGGATTACGGCAATTTCTCTATATCGGGTTTGCCGCATCAGGATTAATCGGTGGGTTCATTTTTTTCATGCAAATTCTAGCTGGACGAGACGTCGAGAATGCGATGACAAACTTAGGTGTTCAAATTGCCGTCGTCGCCTTAATGATTTTTCTGTGGAAACGAGAAAATCGACGATAGCCTTCCATATTCGCGATCGCGCTCACACCCGTCTTGCATTACCTAATCTAATGGTCGTAGTCCCAGAGATGCCTCGACAACGTATCATTTATAGTTTAGCTGATTGTGCCCTAAAACCATTATTTTTTGGTAAAGCTGACAGCAGATGAAAGTGATTTTTTCCCACTCACTACTCCCTACTCCCTTTAAGTTCTAGGGATTTGTGAGAAGGATATCCGTGTGAACCTACATTATAAATGTTTACATTAATCAATATAGAGATACAAAAAGAGAGGAAAGATAAAAAAATATTAGAAAAATGAGAAAAGAGATTTTTTCTGAGAGACTGAACTTAGATAAAGCGGAACCAGCTTATATAAAGGTTCTGAAGATAAATAGCCCTTTCAAAGGAGTCACACACTTTATAAAGACTCCCAACCGTGACAAAAGCTTTCCGCACCAGGTTTTGTGCTTGGTGCGTTTTAAATATCATGTCAAATTTCCCGTCCCTACTTGTGCAGTGGGGTATTTTATGGCATTTGTTTGAGAATAATTCGATTTCGTCCTTCTTCCTTAGCTTGGTATAGAGCTTGATCTGCTGTTCTGATTAAATCTTCGATCGAAGAATTAAAACTAGGAATTGTGGTGGCCACACCAAGGCTAAGGGTGACATATTGACTGACAGAAGACTCGTGGTGTTCAATTTCCAATTGACGGACACCAGCTTGCATGGTTGCTGCAACTTGAACAGCACCAGCTGCATTTGTAAGTGGCATAATTACAGCAAACTCTTCTCCCCCATAGCGAGCAACCAAATCTTGATTTTTTTGAGCTGAACGTCCCAGAACAGAACCGACTTTTTGTAAACACATATCTCCAGCTTGATGACCGTATCTATCGTTGTAGCGCTTAAAAAAATCAATATCGCAAAGAATCAGGGAGAGGTGAGTTGGTTTGGTTCCTTGGGACATTTCCTTTTCTTGAGCTAAATACATCCACTGGGAGCTAATATATTGATCAAAACGACGGCGATTAGCTACTCCTGTGAGACCGTCCATATTTGCCAATTGTTGTAGAGCTTGGTTAGCTGCTTCTAGTTGTTTGTATAGTTGTGCTTGTTGTAAAAGTCGTCGTACTCGTTGTCTAAGTACAGCCCAATTAATAGGTTTTGTCACATAATCACTTGCACCTGACTCAAAGGCTTTATCTACAGAGTCCTGGTCATCGAGTCCAGTAATCATCAAAATCGGGGTTTTTTCCCACAACTTAGAAATAATCGTTGTCCCAAAGGAGCTACTGTCATCAAAATTAGCTAAAGCCAAAGCCAGATTATTTCGAGCTATCTGTAATAATTGTTTACAACAAGCGAAACCATCAAGGGTTGGCATCACCGCGTCTAGTAAAATCAGGTCAGGTTTATTTTCATGGAAAGCTTCTAGACATTGTTGACCATCCTTGACATCAATGACTCGATAGCCTTCTTTTTCCATGAAATCACGTAGCATGACTCGGATGACCGTATCGTCATCCGCAATAAGGATGAGCGGTGGTTTATTTTTAAAAGTAGTAGCCCTATTCCCTGACATGAGTTATTTATTATACAAGAGTAGTTGTTTGAAAAAATTTTCAAAATGGAAATTAAATATCGCCTATTATCACCCTATGAGTCCAAGTGAAGTTGATTGGGTATGTGGATGGGATAGTTATCTGGATTGCATAGTACATGGTTAAATAGCATATGCGGAAAAATGGTTTAAATAAAAACTGGGGGTGTTAATGACAGCAGTCCATAAGCAACAAACTACTGCTAAATCTATATTTCCCAATTTCTTTGTGCCAATTTTCATTGCAGCAAAAATTTCTTGTTGGTAAGCAGCAGCAATAGTCACCCCAAAGTAATACTGTTTTACTTTAGAGTTGATAGATTTAGGCAAGCTGGGGAAGCAAGGGAAAAATGGTATCAGAGGATCAAAATTTTCGTGGAATGGTATGAGTCTAAGGGAACGATTGCTCGGAATGTATGTAAATCAATATACATTAGAAAGAGGATGAGAAAGTAATGCCTGATTCAATCATGTTTCAAGAGGATAACTATGTTGTGCTGGAGACCAATCAACCGGAACAATTTTTGACTGCGGAAGAATTATTTGTGAAGTTGCGTCAAGTACTGGAAACCCTACCCCAGGAGAATCTAGCTCCGGATTTGCGACGCTTGGATTCCCTAGATGCTCAGGCTAAATACTTAATTGATACAAGTTGTGAGTTAGATATAGAACCAGGGAAATACTTACAGTGGTATGCTGTCCGCTTGGAAAAGTGAGGGATTTTGGATTTTAGCTAAGATTATCAATATATTCGCGCCAACGTCGGATGAGGTGATTTTCAAAGTCGATAACGATGACATCCTCAGCTAGGGATGTATTTTGGGTGATGCGATCGCTTTCTTGCCAAGTCCACTCAACTACAGCTGTATGGTCTTGAATGAATACTCGATGTACTTCTATGGTGACAGCTAAATTTTGAGCAGTAAATTCTGTAAATGCTTTGTGGATTGCTTCTCGTCCTTGCCATTTTTTACCTGGAACTATCATTTCCCCATCTGCAGAAAATAAGGACGAAAATTTATCCGCATCCCCATTCATCCAAGCATATTTGGCTTGCTCTATAACTTGATAAATATGTTGTTGTTGGATTGATTTTGATTCGGAGTGCATGTGAACTGATGGTACAGATAAGTATAAGTACATATTCAAGAACCATTATTAATCAGGCTTAAGTTATTAAAAACTCAGCCTGATCAAAAAACATGATGAATCAAATTACTATGAATAAGTGAGTAAGTGAAAAAAAATCAAACTTATTTGGCTTGCAGAATCGCAAAACCACAAACAAGTGATAAACCATGTCCCTGAATTGAGAACCTTAGTTTTCATTCGCGATTATTGAGGTTGCTACGCAAGCAGACGAACACTCCAGTGTTGATGATGGACGAGGTTTAATTATTTACACCAACTTACTCACATACATAAATATAACCATAGAAGTCCCTGACCTCAGACCGTTCTGACGAAGGGTTTAGCCTTCCCTCGGTCAAAGTAAAGTGGAGGAAGCGATAGAAACTCCACACCTATCTACAATTATTTTTGATTCTGAATTAGCACTGTTTGCATTCCTGACATCGCTCTCCTTGGAAATACAACAATGAAACACAACGGCGTAACTTTCATCCAGTGCTGATAATTGACTACTTCCCAATCTAACGCGGTAATTTCGGATTTTTACCTATCTAAAGTCTGATAAACTACTTTTAGTTAGTCTGGAAAATCTTGTGTATTGTCACAAATATTAATCATTCAATGGTGAGAATTAATTGGCTGAAAACTTATCCAGGGTGAGGATATAAATAAATAACTATTTTATTTACCAAAAAAACTATACAATCAGCTTTACAATCAAGCAGTCATAATTATTAATTTCTGGAATTATTGTTTACATTTATTTGGATTTTGTTACTTTAAGCCAATTTGATTGCGGTAAAACAGAAGAGGATGTTTTAAAAAAGACACGACATGTCGTGTCTGTACAGGAATCGAGATTGACATACTCCCTGCCCTACAAAGGCAGAGATTCTAGGCTCAAACAACGATTGCGGACAAAGTCCGTCTTAAATCGTCTAACCCAACAGTTGATGCCCCAACTGCACAAATATTTTTAGCTGCGTTTTCGTCTCTCCCATTGACTGACTGACAGGACGGACAACGCCACTTTCTAACTGACAAATCTAATTTTTCTAGAACGTGTCCACAATTAGAACAAGTTTTGCTAGACGGATACCATTGATCAATAAATACGATTTGTTTGCCTTTCTTTTTGGCAATCCACTCTAGAATTTGTAGAAATTCTCCAAAAGCCAGGTCTGATATCTTGCGCCCCCAAAGACGTTGCATTCCTTTGAGGTTGAGTGTTTCAAAACACAACACATCAAACCTATTAGTTAGGTCGTGAGCTAATTTCCAAAACCAATCACGTCTAGCATTAGAAATATCCTCATACTTGCGTACTAAATTCTTTCTAGCCCGTTCTCGATTGGCTGACCCTTTCAACTTTTTGGAATGCTGCCTACTGGCTTTTTTAATAGCATTAAGTGACTGTTTGAAGAATTGGGGCGACTCAATTTTAGTGCCGTCTGAGCAGGTGAGAAATGTCTTTAATCCCAAATCGAAACCAGCGATTTTACCTGTCTTGATTTCAACGTCTGGATTGCTAGCATCATCAACAACAATAACCATAAACAGCTCACCTAATGATGTGCGTTTTCTAGTTAAAGTTTTGACTGTTCCTTCTATCTCTCTTGACTTCCAAAATTGATATATTCGATTACCAATCTTTACCTTGTTGCCACTTAAAAACTTATAACCTGCTTGCTTAAGGGTGAATGATTTGTACTTTTTAACTTTCTTGAATCCTGGTGGACGAACCCCCTTCTTGTTGTGTTAAAAAAATAATTGGTATGCTTTCTCAATGCGTTGGCAAATATCTTGTACTGCCTGAGAACCTACTGATTGCCAAAACAAGTTACGTTTCCGCAATTTGGCTATATGAGATTGGAGTTTCGCACAACTCAAGTGTTTACCCCACATCCGGTAGTATCGACGATGAAGGGCAATGCAATGGTTATAAATCACCCCAGAAGCGTTAATCATTCGCTTGAGGTGTTTATTGCGTTTGTGTTCGTACAACTTAAATCGTAGTGTTCTCATGCTACTATTGTACAGCGTTATTGTGTACAATAGTATGAAGAAACGATTAGATTTTAGAGTAGAAGAATACGAACTTCAAATCCTTGAAGACTACTGCTTATTTGTCGGCAGAACAAAAACTGATGTGCTTAGAGAACTCATTAGAAACCTGAAGATAAAGAAAAAGCCGTCCTAGAAGGACGGGGCTTTAGACCCATTCTTTCGGTAATTTATATGTGTTAGACACTCCGTTGACGCAGTTGTTGTTGCTGACGGTTAAAAGCTTTTTGCTCATCAGTAAGAACCGCATATTCAATCGGCGATCGCATATCCCACTGAATTTGTGCAAGCAGCAGTAAACTACCACCAATCACCAATCCGGTCATCAAAAATTGCCAACTCGGATACTGCTGAACTAGTAAAATACCCAAAAAGTGAACCACAGCCAAACCAATAAATGTTCGCGATTCGATACCAAGTCCAGTTACCAAGTATCCAACCCCGCTAATTCCTAACCACAACGGACAAAGATTCATCAACACAATCCCCCAATAGCCAAAGATTCCCAAATCCGTCAGGAATATACCAACTAACATCAGGGCAGCCCAGGTGTATACTAACCATAATAATCGCTCCACCCGTGCCCAAAAGTGGGTCAGAAAAATCATACACCCAGCACCAATCAACGTCAGTCCCGACCAAATGTAGGCTTGAGTAGTCCAACTCACCGGGAAAAACTGCGCTATCCCAAACATCAAACAGGCGATCGCACCCCAAATCAGAAATACTTGGTCAACGCGGGTATAAATTGTGGAAAGTATAGTCCGATTCTGGATTTGCCAGTTAATCCGCCACGAACCCTGTAAGTCTTGAATATCCAGAGATTCCTGCTTACTACGCAAAATCGGCTGATGGGATAAGGAAAATGCCATGTATATTTTTTATCAGTGTCTAGACAAGAAATTCAGTTAGATATTTACAAGGCAACCAAGGTGACTGTAAAGTCTGTATTTACTGTGTTTTTCGCCACTAAATACATCCACACTGGAATTGGTGCGCCAAATAAATACACTAAACTTATTATTACTTTACACTAATTTACAATTGCACATACACGAATTCAAAAATTTTTAGTAAGAGACGCGATATAGCCTCTTTTAGAGGAGTTGAACACTAACGCGTCTCTACAATTATTTTGGGTTTACGAATTTTCGGCGATGCTGAATACAAATATGAATTGAAAATTTGACGTTGTGTAGAGACGTAGCGATGCTACGTCTATACGGCGATTGTGGTTTCAATGCAAAATGTAAATAATTCAGGGATTTTCATGCATATGGAGTACTAGGTTGAGACTTGATCCAAATCATTAACAGCAGGACCATGTAGGACTTTACCCTCGCAATTAAAACGCGCTCCATGACAGGGACAATCCCAGCTTTTTTCGGCATTATTCCATGCAACAACACAACCTAAATGGGAACAGATAGCAGAAACAGCATGAACAGTACCATTTTCATCCCGATAAGCTGCGACCTTTTGACCATCAACTTGGACAACCTGACCCTGGTTATTAGGGACATCCTTGAGGGAGTCACCAAAACCTTTAATGCGATCGCCAATCCAATGGGTTCCCACATCTAAATTTTGTTTTAGTCCTTCTGGAGTGATAAAGGGTGTTGCTCTGGTTGCATCGTACAATTGAGACCAAGGATGATCAATTTCTAATACCAAGTCCTTAAGTAGCATTGCAGCCATTGTTCCCTTGGTCATTCCCCAGAGACTAAAACCAGTTGCAACGAAGACATGTTGGCTGAGGGGAGTTAATCGACCGATATAGGGTAATTTATCAAAAGAGACATAATCTTGGCTAGACCAACGATACTCAAAAGAGTCGATTCCGAATCGCGAACGACCGTAATTTTCCAAATCTTGGTAGATTTCCTCAGTATTCGTCACCGTACCCACCTTATGTCCACCACCACCGATTAGTAGCAGTAAACCGTTTAAGTAGGGTGTAGTCCGAATTGAATAATATTTTTCACCACTACCAATAAACATACCCTGGGGAGCGATTTCGGGATTGATAGCTGCACCAATAATATAGGAGCGCTTCGGATAGGTTTTGGCAAAATATAGACCTGCATCCAAAATCGGGATATTGGTAGTAATGAGGACTTTTTGAGCTTGAATGGTGAAATTATCCGTAATTACCCGACAAGGATTTTCCTCTTCCACATTGACAACACGAGTCCGCTCGAATACGTGACTTCCCTCACCGGGAATACTCTTGACTAAATGCTGCAAATACTTACGGGGATGGAATTGAGCTTGGTTGTCTAACTTAATTGCACCTGCGATCACAAAGGGTAGAGAGGTTTTTCTGACAAATGATACGGGTAAGCCTAATTTTAAAGCTGCTTCCACCTCTTTTTTGATTAATTCCAGATTTTCATCATTTTCTGCAAAGGTATATGCACTCTCACGGCTAAAATCACAATCAATATTTTCCGCGGAGACTGTTTGAGCAATGTACTCTAAAGCTGCTTGATTGGATTCTGCATAAATTCGCGCTTTTTCTTCACCAAATTGTTGAATCAGTTCTGCATAGATTAATTGATGAAGTGAAGTTACTTTTGCAGTCGTGTGACCGCTAACTCCCCCAGCAATTTGATTTGCATCAATTAAAGCCACCGTTTTCCCCGCTTTCTTCAACATAGTTGCAGCTGTAACCCCCACGATTCCAGCACCGACTATGGCTACATCAACTAAAACATGATGGGAAACAGAGGGATAAAAGGTATCCGGTGTAGAGTCAATCCAATAGGAAATTGGTTTAGCAATTTGAGTGTTGATAGGAATTATATTCATCGGTTTGATTTGTCCACTATCATTCAATTATTAAATAATGAGAATCAGAATGCACTTTTCAATAGATGTATAATGGTAAAATCTTGAGAAATAGTTGGAAATTGATACTTTCAAACCTAAGAATTATAAATGTTAAAAAAATGGTGTTTATAGTAACAGAATCACCCTAATATCATGACAACAATTTGTAAAGACGTAGCACCGCTACGTCTCTACAGATATATGGGAATTAAATCACACCTGTACCTTTACCGCGATTATCTGATTCCATTGTTAAATCGCCTTCATTATCTTGATTAATCTCAGCTAATTCCTGACTTCGCTGTGCTTGATCTGCGCTAATATTTTCCCTCGCATCCCCAGGGGTTTCATAGTACATTTCCGGTTCAATAGCATAGGCATTAGTTAAACCCTCATTATCTATTGTATAACCACCAGTTTCAGCCAATTCATCCACCCCATCGGCAACTTTTTCGCGTCGCAGATGTTTAAATTCCTCACCTTCTCTTTCTCGACGCGCTGCGGTTTCTGCGGGAACTATACCCCGGTCATAGGTGTCTCTTTCCACCCGTTCTGAGGAATCAATTCCTGCTGGGGAAGTAGTATTTTGATTTTGTTCAGCCATAACTTTTAATTATCCTCAAAAAAATTAATTATTGACAAGCAATATTTTGTCAAACTACCTTCAAACCACTAGAAGCATCAGGATACTATCTAAAATCCCCATTCTCTGGATTTCTCACAAATAAGTGGTAAGTGTTAAGTTACGGGTTGATTATCCTACTACTCATTACTTCCAACTCCCTGCAAGTTTTTGAAACTTGTGGAAAATCCGAAATAAGGGATTTTATCATCACAATTTTTATCTGGAATTGGTTTGATAGTTAGTTAATCTGATAGTTAGGTTAGGTCTTTTTGCTATCTACATCACACTATCTAACGAATTAATTATCTCTTTCCATCGGTATAGATTTACATCTTTCCAGAAGAAGACTGTCTACTGACTCAAGGTTAGAAAGCAAAATATCCGCATTTAGTTGTTGAATAAAAATATAGATTGAAAATTTTACGTTACGTAGAGACGTAGTATTGCTACGTCTCTACAACGATTTTGGTTTTAATACAAAATGTAAATAATTATAAATCATACCTAAATTCAGCAATAACCGCATTTAAAATCAACTTGATATATTAGCAAACACACAAAATCACCTTGCGTTCACCAGACGAGCATTTTCGCGATATTGAGTTAATCATCCAGAAACATGCTGCTGCATTGGAAGCAGAAATTCGAGCGCAACAACGGGATGATGGAACAGCACAATGGCCCCGTGCATGGAAACGGGTTTATAATTGGCGCTTTACTAATTTATTTATTCAACAGAAAATTTTCCGAAATTGGGCTGCGGATGCACAAGCATGGAAGTTATTACCAGAAAGAGAGTATCCTGATAACTTTAATCAAAGTATGATAGATGATGAGTAGTTATTTAATTCGTAATTCATAATAGCCTGCGGCAACGCTTCCCGTACGTAATTTGTAATACCCGCTACGCGGGAAGCTAGCTATGTAATTTGTAATTCGTAATTAGGAAATACTACAGGAATCGGATTTAAGTCGTGAAAAATAGTGTGCTGTTGACTGATGACTGGTGACTTTTAACCGTCAACTGTCAACCGTTAACAACCCTATATGTAAGATTTCACAAATCCCGCTCGGACTGCTGTATATATCCGGATTTCTCTCCAACTCCTAAAGCTTTCAGGGAGTAGCCTAGATTAACTGCTGACATCAAAACCGTATGTGAAGCTATCCTAAGTTGTGTAAAAATTATCAACTATATTTATCGACTAGCAAATCATTGACACTCCTGTTTTCTGATGACTGTACGATAGAGAATAAGATTTAAAATTGGTGAATTTATGGCCAGAAAATTTGCAGACTTCCGAGATGATAATGATAGCAATAAATTTGAATATTTTCTGGAGTATGGCAAAGTCAACAGTCACGCTCGACAACTGGCAATTTTATTAATTGGTGGTGCAGAAGGTGGAAAAACAGGAGAAGATGCCGCAACAAAGTGGTTTTTAAAAAAAGCTAATCACGGTGATTATTTAGTTTTACGCTGTGGTGGAGTTGGTAGACAAGCAGAATGGATTGCAGATAACTATAGTGATTTAATTAGTTCGGCGGCGGAACTTTCTATTGATAGTCGAGAAGCCGCAAATAACCCCAAAGTTGTTCAGTATATTCGAGATGCGGAAGCTTTGTATTTGGCTGGTGGAGACCAAAAAAAATATGAATATTACTGGGAAGGAACAGCAACAGAAGATGCAATTAATTATTTAATTAATTATAAAAAAGTTCCCGTGGCTGGAACCAGCGCGGGAATGGCAATTTTAGGAGATTATTATTATGTTCCTTCTTATCAAGGTTTGCTGAGTTCCGAAATCTTAGATGACCCTTTCCATGAAAATACCCATGACATTTATCGCAGTAATTTTATCAATGTCCCCTTTTTAAAACGTGTCATCACTGATACCCATTTAGATAGACGGAACGATAACCATCCAGAAACCAGATATGGAAGAATTTTTGGTTTGATGGCTCGAATATTAGTAGAAGAAAACCATCCAGTTTATGGTATCGGTTTAGAAGAAGGGGCTTTTGTGGCAATTGATGAAAATGGTATTGCTCGGGTTTTTGGCAATGGTTCGGAACGGGGACAAGATGCCTATTTTTTGCAAACAAATGGCGCACTACCCGAACAAATTAAACCGCGATCGCCATTAATTTGGGATAATCGTGGTCAAGCGGTCAAAGTGTACCGTATTGCGGGTACACCGGAGGGTAGTGGTTCCTTCGACCTGAATAATTGGTTAAATGCATCCGGGGGAACTTGGGAATATTGGTTTACAACGGGTGGATATGATGGATTTCGACAAGAACGGATGTGATGCTCCACCGAATTTCTGCCAAGATTCAAGAAAAGTTAATGTTTGAGGTATCCCACAAATCAGTAGGTGGGTGGTGAAAATTGTCGTTAATGACGAAATCAAAGCCTTAAAAAATCGATATTCGTCGGGAAATCGCTGCATTTTATATTATATTTTCCGAAATCGCCAAGCGATCGCGTAAACCAAAAGAAACCTTAATGAGTCAACAAATCGACTCCCTACGCAAAGTTATCCTCCAGATCCAAGAACAAATCGAACGACAACCAACCCTAGAAGGAATACAGACGGAAATAGTAGAGACGCGATATATCGCGTCTCCCCAAGAATATATCGCGTCTCCCCAGAAGAAAACCAATGTCGAGCGATCGCATTAGCACAACAAATGTGGGGTTGGTTTGAAACCCTGGGTTATAAATTTGAAAAACATGAAATTTGGGCAGAAAATTATTTTGAATTTATCATCAACATTCCCTGCTGGTTCATTTGAAGGTGAAATTAAGTTATTGGATACTGGAATTACATTCACCCATCAAAATAGGCGAGTTTCTCAAAACTTCGTTCGGCGATCGCCGAACAACTCCGGGGGAGTATCACAGGTGTCAAAGGCTTAACCGACGTGGAAATTTCCACCCTCAAAGTATTGGGTGCAGTGGATAATAGAGAATACAGATACTATACCCAAAAAAACGGGAGGTTTAAAGATGAATACCGCTCAACTGATCACAAACGGTGACAAGCAAACCGTAATTCTACCTAAAGGATTTCAGTTTCAAGGGTCTGAAGTTTACATTAAAAAAGTCGGTAATGCTGTTGTTCTAATTTCCAAAGATAATCCTTGGCAAACATTATTTGATAGCTTAAATCTTTTTTCTGATGATTTTATGCCAACTAGAGAACAACCCAATTTAGACAGAAGAGAAACATTATAATGCAATTCCTGCTCGATACTAATACATGCATCTACATCATCAAAAATAAGCCCCCTGAAGTATTAG
Source organism: Calothrix sp. NIES-3974 (assembly GCF_002368395.1). Classification (GTDB taxonomy): domain Bacteria; phylum Cyanobacteriota; class Cyanobacteriia; order Cyanobacteriales; family Nostocaceae; genus NIES-3974. The sequence continues at coordinate 5,754,041 of NZ_AP018254.1, read as the reverse complement.
CAAAATTTCAAACCCTTGATATTTCTGATGTGGGGATTTCATCAATTACTGTTGCAGAACTGGAATATGGCGTTTATAAAAGTCAGCGTCAAGAGCAAAACCGTGCAGCACTTTCTCAATTTTTAATTCCTCTAGAAATCCTACCTTTTGATACACAATCAACACAAACCTATGGAAGACTTCGAGCAGAATTAGAACGTCAAGGAATAGCAATTGGTTCAATGGATATGCTCATAGCATCTCAAGCAATTGCTCTTGGATTAATATTGGTGACAAATAATCTCAGAGAACTATCAAGAATTCCAGAATTAGTATTGGAAAATTGGGTCAATTAATTATAAATACATGAATATCACAGGTGTCAAAGGTTTAAGGGATGCTGTTGACGCAGTGCGACGCTAGCTGGTATTGTCGCAGAAAACGTCGCTACAGGTCTACAGATAAAATTGCGATCGCACAAGTCTTTGCGGTAAAAGTTGAGTGATAATTTCATCTTCACTCCCTTTAACCCAGTGACTAAATCTCTCTGCAAGGGGGGGGATATATACAAGCGGGTTACTAAAACCGGAAAATACGTAAATTCCCTCTTGACCAGGGATATTTCCCACTACGGGGAGATTATCCCGACTAAATGCAACTAGACAGCGCTGACAGGTTGCGGGTAATTTGGCTAATGCAGGGAGAATTTCGCCGATGTGTTGACGTAGACGCTGTTCACTCTCAGTAAGATTGATATCTGCGTTGACATCGGTGAGAGTCCGACTGATTTGACCTATGCGAATAGTGCGATCGCAAAATTGAACTGCACCGGGGTCGAGAATCGCTGGAAAGGGTTCGTTTCCAGGTTCTAGCCAAGGTGTATCCATCAGGGTTGATTGCCGTTCCAGGTTAAATCTTTGCAGGTTTGCGGGCATAATTAGGGTGTGGAGTTGGATGTCAACTGGTGGTGTTTGCAGGATTTCGGCATGGGTAAAGTAGATTTTCAGGGGTATGTGGGATTGTTGTAATATGTACCTAGTAAATCCCCCGGCAGCGATCGCAATATTGGTGGTACTGTAGTTTTGAGTGGGTGTGGTGACTTGGTGAGGAGCAATTTTGGTAACTTGGTCTGTTTGTAGTTTTCCCCCTGCGTGCATAAATGCTTTGATTAAGGCTATAGTGGTTTTTTGGGGGTGGATATGGCCATGTTTAACCGTGAGAGCGCCTGATATACTGTGGGGATTCAGTAATGGTTCTAATTCACAGGCTTGTGGGATACTTAGTAATTGGGGTGGGGTCAAAAAATGAGTGTAATTTTTAGCAATTAATTCGGGGTTAGTTTGGCAGGGAATTGTTAGGAGTAAATCTAATTCTCGATATTCTATTTCTAAGTGAAATTGCTCCTTGAACAAAGAAGAAATATTTTGGTAATAGATGCGACTTTCTTGACAAAGTTGATTAGTTACTTGATTCGTGCCCGCCCAAAAGGCTAACCCACCGTAACTTAACTCGGTTGCTGTGTAATTGATTTGATTAATGCTACTAGTACCAGGTTCTACGTAGTTATTTTTATCTATTAATAATACCGAAAAACCCGCTTTGATTAATTCATAACTTAGGGTAGCTCCAGCAATTCCAGCCCCAATCACAATCCAATCGTACATCATGTGCAAAATATTATCAGTGAATATATTTAATTATAGGGAATGGGGAGTGGGAAATAGGAAGTAGGGAGTAGAAACAACCCGACAATTTCGTAGAGACGACCCGACGGGTCGTCTACCAGATATTTGATTGATGGGTTGACAAAGATGGAGAAAATAATATGATTGATGGATTATCGCTATAATATAAATAGTGAGAATTCAATATATTGAGTCGAAATCATGCTGAATAGAAACGTGAAGAAAACTAAAAAATCTTCATTATTTCTGAATAATTTCCTATCCTCGACAACAATATATAAAATCCTAGTTTAATTACAAACAAATCTATTCCCAAAATTATGTTCTTGGGGCTAAGTTTGGACAAGATACGATATCCACCTCGTTATGCGAATCTGCCAAAATCCCAACTGTTCAAATCCCTTTAATGCCGATGATAATCGATTTTGTGTAACCTGCGGGCAAAGCAATTTTGGTGATTTGCTGCGCACTCGTTTTCGTGTTTTACGATTGTTAGGTGAAGGTGGCTTTAGTCGAACCTATGCAGCGCAAGACGCGGATCGACTGGATGCACCCTGTGTGATTAAGCAATTTTTACCCCAGGTACAGGGAACCGCAGCACGAACAAAAGCAGCGCAATTATTTAAAGAAGAAGCCCTTCGCTTGTACGAACTGGGGGAAAATCACTTACAAATACCCCGTTTGTTGGCATATTTTGAACAGGGGGGTAGTTTATATTTAGTCCAGGAATTTATTGAAGGTGAGACCCTATTTGAGGAACTGCAAAGGCAGATTTTTAGTGAAGCACAGGTACGGGATGTCCTCTTAGATATTTTACCAGCCATCAGTTTTATCCATTCCCGCAATGTGATCCACCGTGATATTAAACCGGAAAACATCATTCGTCGTCATAGCGATCGCAAACTCGTTTTAATCGATTTTGGTGGTGCGAAACAAATTACCCAAACTAGTATTGCTCGACAAGCTACAGTAATTTATACCATCGGTTATGCACCAGCAGAACAAATGGCTGGTTTTGCCTGTCATGCTAGTGATATCTACTCCTTGGGGGTAACTTGTGCGCGGTTATTAACCCAATGTTTACCCTACCACGATGCCTTTGGTAATATCCAAGACCCCCTATATGATGCCATGAATGCGCGATGGAGATGGCGTGATTTGCTGCAAGAAAAATCCATCACCATTAGTTCCGAGTTTGCAGCGATTCTAGAAAAAATGCTCAAACATGTGGCCAAGGAGCGGTATCAATCCGCAGACGAAATTCTCCGAGATTTACAAGCTTACCAACCTAGTCTAGTTGTCACCCCCGACTCAGAAATCCCACCAGAACCAGAACTAATTATTACCCCCGACCCAGAAATCCATATCTATCCCGGTTTAAAAACCTTTGAATTTGATGTTGTCACCGTTGACGCTCAGGGATTTGCCATTCGTCGCGATCGCCGTCAAGCAAAATCCTACACCGAAGATTTGGGACACAGTGCCTTTTTAGAAATGGTTCTCATCCCCAGTGGTAGTTTTTTCATGGGTTCCCCAGAAACGGAAGGAGATGCCGATGAGCGACCCCAGCACTTAGTCACAATTGATAGCTTTTTTATGGGTAAATATCCGGTGACACAAGCCCAGTGGAAAGCAGTAGCAGCCCTTCCCCCCGTCAACCAATCCCTCAATCCCAATCCCTCCAAATTCAAAGGTCCCAACCGTCCCGTCGAAAACGTCTCTTGGCACGAAGCCCAGGAATTTTGTGCCCGACTATGGCAAAAAACCGGTCATGAATACCGTCTCCCCAGCGAAGCCGAATGGGAATACGCTTGCCGAGCCGGAACAACCACACCATTCCACTTTGGTGATGCCCTCACCCCCGATTATGCCAACTGCGGTGGTAGCGAAACATACCTAGCCGACAACCGTCCCCGCAGCCGCAAAGAAACCACCCCCGTCGGTAGTTTTCAAGTAGCCAACGCCTTTGGATTGTATGACATGCATGGATTAGTGTGGGAATGGTGTGCAGACCCCTGGCACAATAATTATATCGGAGCGCCCAACGACGGTCGAGTTTGGGAATGGGACGGCGATCGCAATCGTCGGGTTTTACGAGGTGGTTCCTGGAGCTTTAGTCCTGTCCTGTGTCGCAGCGCTAGTCGCAGTTGGAACGAATCCGACGGTGGATTAAGGATTTGTGGCTTTCGAGTCGTCGCACCCTTTGATTAGGTTACTAACCCTACTCCTCTACAGACGACCTGACGGGTCGTCTGTACTCCCTATTCTCATTTAGCTCGTTCACAAAAGATATTTACCAATTACACTGTCATATTTAGGATTTGTTTGCTAAATTATTTAGATTGTTATTTTAGACAATTGCAAATGTGCGGTAAATCACACTGAATATCCCTAGTTTAGTTTATAAACGGAAGATGGGTCTGTTTGCTAATATACTTAGGGTTGCAGATGCTGATGTCCTGATTACATTCTTGCGAGTTTAATTTATGCGACTCTCAGGTTGAAAATGCAGCAATTTTCGAGCGTTCCGGAGAAAAAACCACAGTTTGAAAGGGAGCCTGTGCTGGCGATACAATATCAGCAAGTGCAGGCTCAATGCTGGTTGGAACGCAGTTTGAACCAGTTGCAAACCCGTTTATTTGCTGAAATGGCGGCTGTATCTGATTGCACTTGCGAACGGGATATTTGGCAAATATTAGTCGATGAGTTATCCCAAGCATTGCCAACAGCTTGGTTTGCAGTGGCTGAAAGTCGGGTTGATGGAGAGGGAGACAATAATTCTTGTCAAATTGTAGCGGTTTGTCAAGTCCCTGGTTCGGATGGTGGGATTCCCAAGTTATTAATGAAATCCACAGGGACAAAATTGTGTTTACAAGCGGAGATAGTCATCAAAATTCAGGATTTGCTGGATTTACCAACCTGTGAACCAGTTCAGGTTGTACCGATTCGGGTAGGTAATCAGGAAAACTCAACTTGGTTGTTGATCTTTAACCCCTCAAACTTGCAGGAAGCAGATGGGTTGCAAGTAGCCAAGTTAGCATTAATAGAGCAATTGTTAACACGGGGAATAGAAGCGTGTGTAGTCGCGATCGCTCAGTTGCAAAAAATGCGATCGCTACAAAAGTACAATCAGGACTTGATGCGCACAAATAAACTCAAGAATCAGTTTTTAGCCAATACTAGTCATGAAATTCGTACCCCCCTCAGTTCAATTATTGGTTTTACCCAATTAATGATTGCTCAAGGGTTTGAACCAGACCGGGAACGTCATCAGGAATATTTGAAGATAATTGAATCCAGTGGCAAACATTTACTCGCTTTGATTAACGATATTCTCGATCTTTCCAAAATTGAAGCTAATCAGATGGAGATGCAATGGGAACGGGTGGAATTAAGCCAATTGTGTCGGAATGTGTTTGCTCTCATTAAGGAAAAAGCCGCCAATAAGGGGTTAAAATTATCCCTGGCGATCGCCAACGATGTGACAACGATGATCGCCGATTCATTACGTCTGAAGCAGATGTTACTGAATTTGTTGTTTAATGCTCTGAAATTCACCACCACCGGAACTGTTGGTCTAGACGTATTTATTCAGGATAATCATATCCATTTTGCCGTCTGGGATACGGGGACAGGTATACACCAACAAAACCTAACAGAACTATTCCAACCCTACTCCCAAATAGCAAATCCAGTGGTTGGTCGGGAAGAGGGAACCGGATTAGGATTGGCTTTAACCCGTAAACTAGTAGAATTGCATCACGGTTCAATTCTGGTGGAATCCCAAATTCAACAAGGTTCCAGATTTACAATTGTTTTACCCTTGCAACCCCCCCACCTATCCGATGAGGATATCCCGGTCGTCAGTGAAGCCGAAACTAAATCTACACCCATTCCTACCACCCCATCGCCAAACATCAAATTATCCCCCAACCAAGGGGATATACTTCTTGTTGAAGATGATAGCAACAACGCCCAATTAATCAAAATTTACTTGGAAAAATTAGGCTACCACGTTACTTGGGTAAATAATGCTACTCAGATGTGGAAAGCACTCCAGCAGCAAACACCCGAGTTGATTTTGATGGATATCTACTTACCCGATGGTAACGGTTTAGATTTAATCACACAAATCCGCGATCGCGAATCCTGTCGCTACACCCCCATTATCGCTCAAACAGCCATGGCCATGAAAAGCGATCGCGACACATGTTTAAATGCAGGTTTTGATGAGTATATCTCCAAACCCCTAGATTTAGAACAGTTAGCTAATTTGGTTTCTAAATACAGTGAACCAGCAATGTAGGGACGTAGCGTTGCTCTACATCTGCACAACACCAATTTCTTTCTGATAATTCAGGGATATCAGGCGATGGGTCTCACCCCTCAGTGCATCCACGGATGGAAAATATTTATGTATTTGAAGGGATTTGAGCTTTCCGTACAATTTCTCATAGAGATGAATTGACGAATATGCTAAACCATGTTTAGTCAAGCAAACACAATTATTTTCAGGATTTTTGAACGTAATACCAATTTGTTTTTAGAGACGCGATACATCGTGTCTCAGGTATCGTTTATTGGTTAAAAATTAATTTTCGAGATTTGAGATTTTTATATTAATTATTTTTTATTGAATTATTTATTTTATGGTGTCAACCCCTGTTTTAAATCTACCAATGACAAATTCAAACATCGATCGTCATATCGGGAAAGTCATTAATAATCGATATCTAATTCGAGAAATAATTGGTCAAGGTGGAATGGGTAAAGTCTATCTCGCTGAGGATTTATCCCGTGGCGGAATGACGGTTGCACTCAAAGTGTTATCTTTAAATTTACCAAATCAACAAATATCTCAAAGATTTGCAAGGGAAATTTTTATTGGTGCCCAATTAGGAAGAAAAAATAAACATATAGCCCGTGTTTTAAGTTACGGCATCACTCAAGAGAAGGTTCCTTTTTATGTGATGGAGTACCTAGAAGGAACAAATCTGAAGCAAATTATCAAGCAGAATCCTTTAAGTCTCTCGGAATTTATCAATATCACCACACAAATTTGTTTAGGATTACAATCAGCCCACCAAGGAATTACCCTAAAAGGTGAAATTTATCCAGTTTTACATCGTGATATTAAACCAGAAAATATTTTTATTACAGCAGATAATAAAAATAGAAAAGTCGTGAAGATTCTTGATTTTGGAATTGCCAAATTTCTCACAGAACGTGCAGGAATGACACTAACAGAATCATTTATTGGTAGCCTACCCTATTGTTCTCCCGAACATATGGAAGGTCGCAAATTAGTTGATGTACGTTCCGATATTTACAGTTTGGGTATATTAATGTATGAAATGTTGACGGGAAAACATCCTTTCGCATTAAAAACAAATTCCTTTGGCAACTGGTATCAAGCCCATAAATTTCAAGCTCCACCTAATTTTGAAGAAATCAGTCCCCACCTCACCATCCCAGAAGAATTGCAAAGCTTGGTAATGCAATGTTTAGCCAAAGAAGTCAAACATCGACCAGAAAACGTCAACATAATTTTAGCCGAACTAGAACAAATTCAAAAGCAAATAAATTGCGAATTTGTAGCTACTATTCAATCATCAATACAAAACAAATCTACAACAGATAATTCAGTTCAATTAGTTCCAATTACATCATTATCCGAACGAATTTGTCTTCAAAAAACCTGGCCCAAAAATAAACCCGTCGCCTTAATTTGTTTCCCCCATTTAATCCAAACCCAACAAGGAGCCATACCCACCCTCTGGGCAATGTTACCAGAACAAGAAATTCACCAACTCAGTAAAAATATTAGCTGTACCCAATTCCTCTTCCAACAACATCTCTATCCCGTCATGCTGTGGAGTTCCGTTCTCTGCGACATGAATATGGAATTAACCAGATGGCTATCCTATTTTTTGGACTTGAAAGACCCAAAAGGACAAAAAATTATTCAAGCACTAGCAACAACCGGCTTTTATCATTTACTATTATTCCCCTTAGAAAAAGCCAGTGTTTGTACACAAGTAATCACCTTGAGTTTAACAGCACTACAGCGTCAACAGTTATTTGATTGGCTAGCAAATAACGAAGAATCAAATCCAAATATTTCCATGCAGGAGACAAAAAATTTATTACGTTCCCAGCATGAAAAGCAAAAACCAGAGATTATGAATAAGCTGGTGGAGATGAACCGTCAAAATCAAGGTGAGTGGCGTAAAGTTATGGGAAATGCACTGAATAAAGTAGTTAAAATATTATCACGTCCTATTTTTTAATTAGTTTCCCATGAAATATTTATACAGCCAAATATAAAATGGCTGTTAATGAAGATATTGAAGAGCAGCAAGCAACAGGTAAGTATTTGATTCATGCGCTGGATGAGGATCGCCTATCTGAGCGTAAGCTGTTTCCGGTTGAATTGAAGGGTGTAACTTGGTGAGTCAAACTATAGTATTAGATAAGCAAATTGCGGTGTGGATTTTCCGACCGCAATATTGCCATTAATATAACGCACTGTAATCAAGGATGTAGTGCGTTAATTCGATAATTGGAAAAGTAAACAGATTTATGAACAAGCAGTTAGTAAATCAGACTGCTTTGAATTAGTCTGATCTGGATCTTGTGCTTGTGCATAAGCAAGTAGTTCATATGTCCATTCAGAAAAAACTTGGAATATTTTGTCTACAGCTTCCAAAGCTTGCTCTCTTTGCGTCGGAGTTAATTCCACACTTTCGAGAAAATTTTCCGCTCCTGACGTACCCATTGTATGTCCTGTTTCAACTTTTAAATGGTCATCACCAAAATAGATGTACTGCTTATGATTAAGAGAGTTTAGTTCAGAAATGACTTTTGTTGAGTTGAAGAAAAATACATTTCCCATCGCTTCAAGAGCTTCGATAATTGCTAATTTTACTATTGGTTCACTTCGTAAACTATAACCAGCAATCTGGTAAACGATTTGACGTGTTAACTTTGTTTTGTCACTCCAGAAAAATAGGAGCGAATCATTAAAGCTCCAATTAATATCTAAGTTTAAATTTTCTATATCCCTGATGTACCAAGGCCAATGATTATCATCTTCATTCGTATGATCATTAATAATCTTTTGCACAGGACTGTTATTATTTAAATCTCTCAATACATACTTATTTAAGTCCCCAAAGCCCATAATGAAGAAGGCCATGCAAGGTGCAAAACTAATTCTGGCTTCAGGGCTTATGCTTTTATCTTGCATAAACTTAAATAGAGGTAGTTGAGAAAAAATATTTTTCTTATGTTCAATTATCTGAAATATCTCTTGCATATTCACTATCTTTCTATTATCAAGTTTAAAAATATAAATCCATCTAAATCACAGTAGAAAAAGTCAACTGATATTAGTAGATTTATTTTAAGTAGTTAATGCAACCTGATAATAATACTCATACATCAAGTCAAAAAAAATCCAAATTGTACCGATACAAAAATATTATGCAAATAATATACATTTGCTTTAACGTTTTTGTAGCACAATTTATAATTCTTTTGTAATGAACTATATCTAAATGAAAAGTTACAAGCAGATAGTTGATTAAAGCATCGATGAGAATAAAATCGTTACTTATTGAATCAACTGATTTTTTTCTTCTTGTAACTCATTCCAATTTAATCTGTTTATCAAAAAAAAACTGCTGTAATTTCTCTGAAATTTAAAAAAATATTTTTTAACATTTTTTTACGATGACACTGGATATTCATAGAGTTTATGAATATTTAAATTAATTATCTCGATATTTAAGATTTGACTATGTATTCTCAGGCTGAGAAATAGGAATTTTAATTATAAACTCCGTACCTTTACCTAATTCGCTGCTACAGGAGATTTGACCGTGATGTTTGTTAACTATGATTTCATAACTAATAGATAAACCCAAACCAGTACCTAGACCGACTGGTTTAGTTGTAAAGAAGGGGTCGAATAGACGTTGTTGAACTTCGGGGGTCATACCAGAACCATTATCCCTAAATTGAATAGTGACCGATTCATCCTCCAGGATTGCAGTGGAGATGGTAATTGTGGGAGGTTGATGTTTAAAGATTTGTTGCGATTTTTGGTGAGCTTCTTCCAAAGCATCGATTGCGTTTGCGATTAAATTCATGAAAACCTGGTTTAGTTGTCCGGGATAGCAGACAATTTTCGGGAGGTTGGTATAGTGTTTGATAATTTTGATCTCTGGTCTATCTTTTCCAGGTTTGAGGCGATGTTGCAAAATTAATAGGGTGCTTTCAATACCTTCGTGTATATTAACAGCTTTCATTTCGGCTTCGTCCAAGCGGGAAAAAGTTCGTAGCGATTGGACAATTTCTCGGATTCTTTCAGCACCAATTTGCATCGAATCTATGACCTGGGGTAAATCGGTGACAATAAAGTCCAGGTCAATATCTTCAATCTGTTGATGAATTTCTGGGGAAGCTTGGGGATATTCTTGACGGTATAGTTTGAGTAAATTGAGAATTTCTTCTGTATAAATACTGGCATGACTGAGGTTCCCGTAAATAAAGTTGACGGGGTTATTGATTTCGTGGGCAACTCCTGCTACAAGTTGTCCCAGGCTGGACATTTTTTCGCTTTGGACTAGTTGGGATTGGGTTTGTTGAAGTTGTTTGAGGGTTTTTTCGATTTGTTCAGCTTGATTTTGAGCGGTGATAGCTGCTTGTTGACTTTGGGTATATAGTTCTGCTTGGTTAATGGCGATCGCAATTTGATCAACAACTGCTTGCAATAATTCGACTTCACTATCTGTCCAGGGTCGAGGTTCTTTCCAGTGTCCACAAACAATTACACCAATACGGGAAAGGGTTTTAATGGGTAAGACTATTTCCGATTTGATTCCTAGAGATTCTAAGAATTGACGGTGGGTGGGTTCTTCAAACTGGGAAACATCATCAATTTTCAGTATTTCCTGTTTGAGGAATAGTTCAGTTACCGAACCAACTTTGTCGATAGGATGACAACCGATTAAACTGGGTAAATCTGGATGTTTTGCTTCTTTTAATGTCTCCCAAATCGGTGGGTTTGCATTCGGTTGAAACCAAGAAAAACTACATCTATCTATTTGTAATAAATCACGAATTTCATGGATAGCTGTTTCTAAAACTTTATCTAAATCCAAGGACTGACGAATTTGACTTGCAAGATGATTGACAAGTTGCTCCCGTCTAGCTAGTTCTCGGTATCGTTGCTCTGATTGTTTAATTGCCGCTTCTGCTCGCTTTCTTTCTGTAATATCTCTGGTGACAGTTGCAAAAGCCACAGGTTGTCCTGTTTTTTGGTCTGTTAAAATGAAAACATTATACTCAATAGGAATTTTTTCTCCTGTCTGAAAATGTCTAAACCAAAATTCTCCTTGCCAACGACCATCTTTGAGAACAATAGGAGTAATATTTTTTTCAAAAAATTCCCAATCTTCAGGTGTATGATAATCACTAATTGAAGTTTGCTTGTATTCTTCTTCACCTTGAATACCAACTAATTTCTGTCCAGCTTCGTTAATGTATAATGTCTTAGCTTCTAGAGATGCCAATGCAATAAAGTCTGAGCTGTTTTCAACTAAAGAAACAAACCTTTGCCTTTCTTCCTCAGCTTGTTTTCTGAGAGTAATATCGCGGGTAATAGTTGCCAATGCAATTGCCTTCCCACTACTATCTTTAATTGTAAAAATATTGTAGTCAATGGGAATAGCTTCTCCTGTTTGATGATGTCTAAACCTAAACTCTCCTTGCCATTTACCTGTTTCCATGACAATTGGTAGAATGTTTTTTTGGAGGCATTCCCAATCTTCTGGTGTATGATGGGATGATATTGGCAAGTGTTCTAGACTTTCATTAATTCCCAAACCAATCATTTGACGACCTGCTTGGTTGATGAAGATGGCATTACCTTCCAAAGTCGCGATCGCAATAAAATCAGAGCTATTTTGGATGAGGGAGACAAATTGGTCTTTCTCGATTTCTGTGTATTTGCGATCGCTGATATCTATGACTAATCCATCCCAGATCACATCCCCGTTTGCTTGCAGTTCTGGTTGAGATGTCGCTTGTATCCACTTACAATACCCGGATGGTAGGGTAATACGACCTTCCCAGACAAATTTTTCTTGGGTTTGGGCTGATTGCATGATAGCGATATCTAAGGAAGAGCGATCGCTAGGGTGAATTAATTCCCAAATACAGTTAATATCTCTGGTGATTTCTGCTGGTTCTAGCTGAAAAATTTCCCGACAACCGGGACTAATATAGGAAAAATATTTGCTACCATCTGCGCAGAGAACAAATTGATAAATCATCCCTGGTACGTTATTTATCAATCTTTCTAATAATTGATTTTGATTCAGATTGGTTGGGGAATTTACTATTTTTTTTTGTTGATGGAAAGCTAATTTATAAATAGATTCCTGGGAATAATTTTTAGATAAATGTTGCTGAGTTTCCGGGGATAATTGATAATGATATTTTTTATCTGTAACTGTAAATGATTCTTTCGCTACTTTATCATCAATAAAGTCCGATGGATTGGCTGGAAACATAGAGAAATCCGGTAGATGTCCGTATGAAAGGTAATATCACCACAGTATTTTCTGTGAATGGACAATACTTAGGTCAATTCAATATACTGACTTTTTCTGGGTTTCAACTTCCGGATTTACGCGGAATTTTCCGGAAGTGAAAGTAAGGAGTGAGTGAGAAGTAGGGAATAGGAAAAATCTCTTGTGGGAACGGAGATACACCTTGCAGAGCGCCTTTAGATTTACTGATATCAAAAGTATACATCGGCTTATTCTCTAGTCATCAATTTAGAACTGTCGATGACGTAATAACCAAGCGATCGCAATCCCACTTATACTGCTCCAAAAAAAGATGCTAATGGTAATTCCAATGGCAAAACTCATGGCAAAACTGGTATTTAGCAACCAAATTTTTGAGAAAATTAGATTAAAAATAATTGCAGCGATCGCTCCCACAATGACACTGCTGGGAATCGTGATAATTACGGTGATCAGCCAAAAAAATGTCCGTTTCAATTGTCTGCGGAAAATCAACCATTTAGCGATCGCTGTTCCGGTAAATATACCAACTAATGCTCCTACTAGTTGTCCCAGGTTAGCAAATAATAACTTTCCAGCGATTGTCCCTGTCACTAAACCGATGAATACGGCAAAAGCAATTTCGGCAATTGACCAAAAATCCCAATGGATGCGTCGTCGCAATGCCATCCACTGCATCCATTCTACAGGTAAGGCGGTGACAATGGCACTTAGCATCGCATAACGCAGTCCGACCAAATCGCCGAATAAACTATAAACTAAAGCACTAACTAGCGATCGCAAAAATAAACCAATTCCCAATCCCACCACACTTGCTAACATCCACTGATAGAAAAAACTCCGTTTCTGCTGAATAAATGTGGGTTGAATGGCTTTTAATTCAATTTCTGGCAAAATTTGTGTAGGAGAATGGATCAGGGTGGGAGCAATATTCAGGTTGACTGTTAGGGGTGGATGGGAAATTTCCCGTAATCGTTGTAAAATTTCCGTGGTGGAACTGGGACGCTGGGAAGGGAGTCTAGCCATCATCGCGTCGATTAAATCGGCAAATTGGGGCGATATCTGGGGATGGTGATAGCTGGGAAGGTTCAGGCTGTGAGCATCGCGCCATTTCAAGCCATCGCTATCGATATCGTACAATAATCCGGGGTCTGTCGCTGTTAATAAGTAGACAAATGTTCTCGCAAGAGCAAAAAAATCCGATTGTTGTACCGCTTGTCCGTTAATTTGTTCGGGTGGTGTGTAACCACTGGAAACAATCCCCGTCACCCCTCCAGCAGCTTGTTTGGCTAAGTATGTACCCGTAATTTGTCTGGCTGTACCAAAATCAATCAGTGCTAATCCCCCATTGGAGCGTAACATGATATTGGCGGGTTTGATATCACGATGGAAAAAATTTTGACCATGAACCTGGTGTAAAATCTCCGTCAGTTCAGTTAACCAGGCGATCGCAAGGTTTTGCTCGATTGGCTGATGACCCCTTTGGTGCATATACTCCCGTAAATTTAATCCCTCGATTTTCTCCATGACCAAACAATGAATCGGTGTTTGGCTATTGCGAGGAAAATAAATAAAATACCCATCAGTTTCCACTTTGGGAATACCAGGATGGGAAAGACATTTCAGAACATCAGCTTCCCGTGCAAACAATTCTACCGCTTTCGGATGGTTATTAGTCAAAATTTTTAAAACCTTAGTTTCCCCACCTTTTCCCAACACCGTAAAGGTTTTACCAAATCCACCCCCACCCAGTTTTTTGACAACCCGGTAACGTCCGTTTAACAATAGTTCCGAACCACAGGTTTGACAAAATAAAACCATATCTGGATTCAGGGGTTGTAAACATTGGGGATTGATACAGAGACTCATTCGCGAAACAAAGGGAGGTTGTTGGCTAGTTTAGCTGACAAACTACCAAAGTGAGAATAGTCTACATGCTGACACCACTCCCGATTCCTGTACAGACGGGATATGTCGCGTCTCTCCCTACTCCCTATTTGCAAGCGAGAGAATGAATCAACGGATCGTTTCCACCTAAATAGCCATCAAATCAAGGAAAATTTAATGATTAAACTTGTATCCGAACCAGCGATCGCCACTAAAATTATGAAGATGCAACAGCGAGTCCGTTGGCAAGCACGGGAAATTATCGAACGACAAATAGACCAAACTTGTTTTATTTTGGATGATGGACGTAATGGCGATCGGGAATTTTCTTTTCTAGTTATTGGTGATAGTGGTACGGGTTATCAAAAGAAACACCATCCCCAGCGACAAATTGCGGAGTTAATGCTACCCCACCATCCCCAAAGTCGTTTTATGTTGCATACAGGTGATGTTGTTTATTTAGTTGGTTCGAGCGAATATTATCCCCACAATTTTATCGCTCCCTATCGAGAATTTCTCGTTGGTGGTGAAAATCATCGCCAGATTCCATATAACCAAATGACGTTTAAATTACCGATTTTTCCTGTTCCCGGTAATCATGATTATTACGATATTCCCCTGATTTTTAATTTACTTTCCATCATCACATTACCCATTCGCCGTCTATTTCGTTCTACAATTGATTTTGATGCGGCTTGGCATGGTTCATACCAAGGAGATGCCTATGCTCAAGCTTTTCTTGACTATTTGAAAAAGTGGCGATTTTCCGGCGAACTAGCTGAACATTTAGATCAATACTACACCGCAAAAACAAATACGGGACGTTGTTTAAATTATCAACCTGGCTATTTCACCCGTTTACCGAATCGCTATTACACATTTAATTACGGTGGGATAGATTTTTTTGCTCTAGATTCTAATACGTTTAATCAACCTCAACCCCTCCCAAATAATCCAGATGGGGATAAACAACGCATCAATTTAAAACAACAACGGGATAGTTTGATTCAACGCAAGCGAGAAATAATTCAAACCCTAACAAAACTAAATTCTGAAAAGATGGAAGAAGCCGAGCAAATCGATGATTTAGAAGCTCATCTATCTCAAATAGAAGAAATTATCGTTGATATTGATAAACAACTTGGGACAGTAGAAATTAGTAACGATACAGAACAATTAAACTGGTTTAAAGAAAGACTAATTGCATCTTGGCGCAATCCCGAAGTCCGGGGAAGAATCGTGTTTTTCCACCATCCTCCCTACGTTACGGAAGCAACTAAATGGCAACAATCTCAAACTTTAACTGTACGTAAACATTTTGCCCAAACCCTAGATGCAGTTGCTCAAGAATTAGGTGATATCCCCCAAGGAAGGGCTTTAATTGACTTAGTTTTTAATGGTCATGCCCATTGTTTAGAATATATTCAAACCCTAGATACTGGCCATGCTGATTCCCATATTAATTGGTTAATTTGTGGTGGAAGTGGCTTTAGTTTACGTAGACAAAGGGAGGAAGGTGGAGATTTAATTGACAACGATGGTCGTCATCTTGCTCACTCCCATTTATTCCTGGGTCGTAGTGGTTCCGGAAGACAAAAACGTAGACCTTACTCCTGTTTACGGGTAGATGTTTGCGATGGTTCTCCACCGAAATTTCGCGTGAGACCATTAGTCGCGGAACGTTATCAAGGAGAATGGCATAATTATGAAATAGAGCCATTTTTGATTTAAGCTATACCCCATTTCTCACAAATCCCTAAAACATCTAGGGAATAGGGAGTGGTGAGTCGGGAATCGGAAGAAAATTGGCACTGTATCATTGCGGGATGATATGCTCTCTAAAACATGTAGGGAATAGGGAGTGGTGAGTCGGGAATCGGAAGAAAATTGGCACTGTATCATCGCGGGATGATATGCGTTTTTTTCCGAAATTTTCCAATAAAATGAATTCAGGCGATCGCGAAAAGACCGAATAATCGTATTTAACATTTAAACTATCGAGGAGATATCCTGATATTTCAGGTAGTAAATCAATAGCTTGAGTGATAGAGATAACATCTCTTGCTAAATAATGTCTTATAACCGACTATTTTCTCCTTCTACTCTTGTCATGCCTATTTTTCTAACAATCTGGAGACGACCCGATGGGTCGTCTCTACTCCCTACTCCCCATTTACAAGCTAGAATATTCACGGTAATCTAGCTGTTCCATTAAAACCCGGTCAGAGAATGCTGCTAAATAACCGTTATCGTGTGCTACAAACATTAGGGAGTGGGGGTTTTGGCGATACTTTCCTTGCAGAAGATACCCAAATGCCATCCCTACGACGTTGTGTGATTAAGCAACTCAAGCCAATTAATGATAACCCGGAAGTCGAACAATTGGTACAAACGCGATTTCAACGGGAAGCAGCTATCTTAGAAGAGTTAGGGGATAAGTGTGAACAAATACCTCGGTTGTATGCATATTTTCAGGATAACGGTAAATTCTATCTAGTGCAGGAATGGATTGAAGGTGACACTCTCACTGCAAGATTGCAAAAACAAGGTGTTTTTTCCGAAACTGAAGCTCGAAATTTACTGATAGATTTATTACCAATTTTGCATATGATCCATGCACGGGGGATTATTCACCGTGATATTAAGCCAGATAATATCATTCTGCGCTATCGAGATGGAAAACCGGTGTTAATCGACTTTGGAGCAGTGCGAGAATTAATGGGAACCGTAGTCAATTCCCAAGGTAGTCCCACGAGTTCGATTGTGATTGGTACTCCCGGATATATGCCAAGTGAACAGGCAATGGGTCGTCCTGTATTCGTAAGTGATATTTATAGCTTGGCGATTACGGTTATTTACTTAATCACTGGCAAACAACCCCAGGAATTCCCGACAGACCCGCGCACTGGTGAATTAGTTTGGCATAATTACGCACCATATCTCAGTCCGCAAATGCGGGGTATTTTAGAAAAAGCGATCGCCTACCATCCCCGCGATCGCTTTCTGAGCGCTCAAGAAATGTTATCCGTACTCCAGGATAATTCTCCACCAATTTCCACCTCTACCTATCCAACCACCGCAAACCAACCCGATCCTACCCAAAATACCATTCCTGTCACTCCCGTTAACCCTCCTGTATACCCCCCATCTTCTCCCCCATCCTCAGCCCAAATTACACCCAGCAACAACAAAAAGATTTTGGTCGGTGGTATCATTGCTGCGGGGCTAGTTGGTGCTGCTAGTATCATCAGCATTGCCCTTAACAACCAACCAAAGCCAGAACCTCTCGTCAATCAACCACCTGTTGATTCACCAACCCCAACAGAATCACCGACTCCATCACCCGTTAATCAAGCACCTGTTAACCAACCACGCGTAAATCGACCCACTGTAAGCCAATTACCCGTTAACCAACTACCAGTCAATCCACCAACCCAACCAGAACCACCCACCCCACCACCTGTTGAAGAACCACCCGTTAACGAAACACCTGTTAACGAACCAACTGTGAATCAAACACCCGTTAACGAAACACCCATTAACGAACCAACTCCAGAAACAACCCCATCACCACCATCCGTTAGTACACCGGACACTTCCCCCGTCGATTTTGTTCGTAATTACTATTCCACAATCAATAATGGCAATCTCGAATCCGCTTGGAATAAACTTTCTCCCACCTTTCGGGGTAATCGTCGTGTCCATCCCAAAGGCTATGATTCCTATACGGATTGGTGGGGTGGTCAAGTCGCAAGTGTGGAAATCAAGCAATTACGAGAGATTAACAGTAGTGAAAATGCAGCTACCGTTGAAGCTAATCTCAATTATCGCCTCAAAAATGGTCAGCAATCCCCTTCCGATGTGCGATTATACTTAATTTGGGATGCTAGCGATCGCCGTTGGATTATTCGTGATGCTCAACGTCTACGCGGTTAACCTCCCCTATCACAAAGCGGTGTATTATACAAATAACTTCATCTAAATTTACAATGGTAGAACGCCCAATCAAAAAGTCCGAGCGTCAGTCCCAAGCTAACACAAACAGCGATTCCCAAAATTCGGAATTTGAACCCCGTGGTTCTGGAAGACGCAGAGAAGGCAAAGACAATCGTGGTAAAGGTAAATCTGGTAAAGGGAAAAGGAAGTTTGAAGATAAAACTCCACCGGTTAATCCAGCTTTAGCACGGGGACCCAAACCCACTAAACCCCAACCCAAAGTAGAACCGGAACCAGAACCGGAAGCAGCAGTGGAAGCAGGTGCAGAAATACCCGTAGAAACTGAATCTGTAGCAGCAGAATAGGGTTTTTAAAAACCAGATGGGGACGTAGCTGTTTGCTGCGTCCCTTTGTTCATAGCAATTAAAAAATTCCATTTCTGGGGGTTGCTGCGTAGAAAAACACCTAGCAAATCCTAATCACGCAAACACTGCGTAACTCGCTTTACCTTGTAGTTTTTTTGCGTAGTTTTTTTGCTCGATACATGGCAATGTCTGCATCCCGTAACAGATTTGCTGGTTCCTGGTGGCTATCGGAATGAATGGCAATTCCAATACTAGCCGTAACCACCAATTGTTGTCCGTTCAACTGTAAAGGAACACTCAGACTATCCTGAATTCGATTGGCGATGTTGGTTGCGTCAGTTTCATCCTTAATATCCTCTAAGACTGCGGCAAACTCATCCCCCCCAAATCGAGCTACCGTATCCCCACTCCGCAAACATACCTCCAAACGCCGAGCGATCGCAATTAATAAATCATCCCCCATTCCATGTCCATAGAGGTCATTAATTTGCTTAAATCCATCTAAATCAATAAATAAAACTGCAAATCGATAATTATGACGACGTTTAGCTCGCTCAAAAGCTTGTCTGAGTCGATCCAAGAATAAAACTCGATTCGGTAATGCAGTTAGCGCATCGTAGAATGCATTACGCATCAATTGCGCTTCCATCTGCTTACGTTGACTAATATCTTGAAATATAAATACTAAACCACAAATCTCCCCACTGCGATCGCGAATCGGTGCAATACTATCTCCCACCGGAATTTCCCGACCATCTTTAGCAATCAAGATACAGTTTTCCGGTAACTTCATCGTCACCTTCCCATTGAGTACCTGCGTCGGTAAATCCAGCATCAACTCCCCATTACCACCATCAACCAGTCTCACGACCTCATTCACATGTCGCTGCAAAGCTTCCGATTCTCTCCAACCCGTCAAACCCTCAGCCACCGGATTCATCATTTCAATGTCACCTTGCAAATTCGTGACAACTATCCCACTCCCAACCCCATCGATTATGCTAGTCAACCTCTGGACTTTTTCCGTGAGCCGCTTTTCCACCTGACTTTTATACAACGCCATTTCCACCGCAATATGTAAATCCTTTTCCCCAAACGGCTGATATAAATAACGAAATGGTTGTAGCAACTTTTGACTTGTCAGTTTCATTACTTCCCCGTACTCCCCCATGTACAACACCGGAACATGAAACTTTCCCTCAATCAGATCCGCCATTTCTATTGCTCCTAAACCATCCGACAAGCAAATATCCAGCAACACTAAATTTGGGTTCATCTCTGCAATTTTATTAATTGCTTCCTCTCCTGAATCAATAATTTCTATATATTTATATCCTAATCGCTGTAAACTATTGCTAATATCCACAGCCAGGACTTTTTTCTCCTCTATAATTAGGATTTTTGGACAGTCCATGCTATCTTTAACCTACTTAGTAAGGCTTACTGTTGATCGACATAATTAATATAGTTTTAAGATTATTATTCTAACATAGTTTATTCTTCACCTGGAAAAATATTCCAACTCTTTACTTTTTGTCACTACCCTTGTCACCTCATCCAACTACTCATATTCATTCACATATTTATCCTTTATGTCTCCTTGTGTATGAACCAGTAATAATCGGTCTTTCCCCAGGGAATTAGTGCCTAGAATACTGCTTTACACCTTGATTATGCCGCCAAATATCCGTTTGTTCAATCCCCAGTATTAGTCAATATTTATACTAAAAACCAATGAAAGATGTTAATTAATATACAGGGGTAAAATTACTCAGTGGAGTGACTCATAATAAAACTGGTTTAATATAATAATTAGCAGAATACTATTTTTGAATGTTGATAATTGTGATACTTTTTTGCTGTATAAAAAGAACAAAACCATGTAACACCAATAATCATCATTTCCAAGATATTTGTGTCTCTAGACAGAGATAAATATCTCTCATACTTAATATTTCTACTTGAATTTTGCAGTAAATAGGTGAGTAGAAAATCATCTGTTATTCTGGATAAAATGCAGAAATATAGTATTACAATTAATTTACATTTTGTTACATAGTAGTAGTTTACAAGTAAGGAATAGGGAAGATCAATAATAACTATTTAGGACTTGCAGAAAAATAGTAAAACTTTTATTTTCTCAGCTTTAGAGGGTATTTTAGTCGCCAAAAGTGTTGTCGGAATAATTACTAATTCCACAGACCATCCCAACCAAGGGTTCCCACTAAAATCTTCATAACAGTGTTCGAGCAGTCTAAGAGGATGTTTGTCAAGTATTATCACTATTTTGGCTATCCTTCTGACTCTGGACATGGGGTCGTAAAGCAGACTTTTCCTCCGAGAGTACAGACACGATATGTCACATCTCTCCCTATTGCCGTACAGACGCGACATGTCGCATCTCTTCCCATTCCCAAAAACGATAATTCAAGTATTAATTATCACTATTCTGACTATCGCCCTGACTCTGGACATGGGGTCATAAAACGGATTTTTCCTCCTGCCGATTTTTTATATGTAGCGCAGTTGATTAGAGTAATCCACAATCCATAGACGCACGTAGTGCGGATCAACCGTAGGGTGACTCACATCTTGCACCCAGAAAAGCTGATGAAAATAAAATACTCAGTATAAATCTGAAAGTATTATTTTAGCGTTAAAAGCAAATAAGAGTACTGTAGCTATATCGTGTATATTTTAAAATTCAACGTATGTATAAGGTGCAAGATATAAAGTAATCCAAAATCCAAAATCCAAAATCCAAAATACTTATCCTGTCTCCAAGATTCTCCCATCTACAATTTCTGCAACAACTCCTGAGTCAAAGCCACAAAAGCACGGGAACCAGCAGAATTAGGACTATTTAAAACCGCAGGCATAAAACTATCCACAGCTTTAGCTACATTGACATCAATAGGAATTTGATTTTGACAAACTTTTTCCTTACCATAATCCTGATCAACCCGATGGATAACCTGCTTATAATATCTACCATTCAATAAATTATTACTCAACATCGTGAACACAATTCCTAACATTTTGGTTTCAATTTTTTGCTCATGTTCATGACTATCCTTGAGTTGGGCAATCCGCCTTTCTAATAATTGAATACCCACCACCGACAAAGGCTCTGGTTTCGCTGGTAATATGTAATAATCACTCGTTGCTAAGGCGCTTCTAGTCAATAAATTATAACCAGGAGCGCAATCTAAAATAATGAAATCATAATCATTCCGAATCGGTTCTAAAATCTTTCCTAGCAAGATACGCTCAAACCGATTCCAAATCGTTTCAAAATCCTTTTCGCCAACATTCAAAGCCTGTTGATGCAACAATTCTGAAACCACAAACTCATCATACAAATCAATATCTCCCGGTAATAAATTCAAACCAGGTAACTTGCAAACCTCCCTTTGAATGATATCTTGAATTGTGAAATCAGCCGCATCACCGGGAGTAATAATCTGGTCAATTAAATGTCGAAATGTTTTCCGCTTCTTCCGACGACTGGCAAAATCCACAGGTGACATTAAACTTAATGTGGCACTGATTTGCGTATCTAAATCCAATACTAATACCCGTTGTCCGTGATTTTTTGCTAAACAGGTAGCTAAATTAACCGAAAGAGTTGTTTTCCCAACCCCACCTTTCATATTCGCTGTTGCAATTACGTGTCCCATTGAATTAAATCCTGAAAATAATGCTCCGCTTATATTTAGCTTTACGCTTACCGAGAATAGGGAAAAAATAGCATAAATTTAAGATTTTTAACTAGCTTGACACAGCCGTGAAAATTATACCAATTTTATTAAATTACCATAAGTAATCATCTTCCTTCCTGAATTTCGCCTATAGGTATATGTGAATCCATATCATTTTTGTAATATAAAATACATGTATTTTATGGCACTTGATAGTAATGAATGGTATTGTAATAATACGTATCTGTTTCTAGAGGTTATAAATGTGACATTTAATCCCGCGCTATGTCGTAATGAAAGTGAGGTAGAAAGTAAACTTATCGTTCAATATCTTTTGCCAGCATTAGGTTACACTCCAGATACATGGCATCAGGAAGTTGCAGTAGGTAGTATCCGATTAGACTTTTTAGCTTTTGCAGCACAAGTCATTCCCTTTGTTTTGGATGCAAACTCACCATTGAGTGTGGTCATGGAAGCGAAGCATCCACAGCAGAATTTAGATAATCATGTACTGAGGCTTAGGTATTATTTAACTAAGCTGAATGTTAAGTATGGCTTGTTGACGAATGGTAGAGAAATTCGGATTTATACTCTTAATGGTAATGATATCTGTTTGGTATTCAGTTGTTTAGGAAAAGAAATAGAAGAACATATTTCGCAAATACAAGCTTTAATTGGACGGGACAGTTTAAACAAGAATTCATCAAAACGCTTTGAAAATCAAGATTTAAATGATAACCAAGGAGAACAAAAAATGAAGATAATTTCCGTTTATCATAATAAGGGTGGAGTCGGCAAAACAACAACAGTCGTAAATTTAGCAGCTGCTTTGAGCAAAAAAGGTAAAAAAGTCTTAGTGATAGATTTAGATAGTCAAGCAAATACAACGTTTGCAACTGGCTTAATCAAATTTGATGATGAAGAAAATGATGATATCAAAGACTTAAATATCTTACAAGTTTTACAGTCGGAAGAGTTTTATTCGATTTCAGAAGTAGCAAGAAAATCATCATTTTGTCAGCCGGCAATATATGTCGTACCAGCACACATTGATTTAATGAAAAATGAAAGTGATTTAAATTCCCTAGACTACAGTAGATTGATATTAATAGAAAAGCTGGCAGATGTGAAAAATGATTTTGATGTTGTACTGATAGATACTCCTCCATCGTTAAACTTATATGCCAGAATCGCTCTCATTGCCGCAGACTATTTAATTATTCCTTCAGATTTAAAACCATTTGCGAATCAAGGCTTGCTTAACGTCAAGGAATTCATTAAAACAGTAAACGGATTTAAAAAACAAATTAAACAGCCACCCTTAGAAATTTTAGGGGTTTTACCCTGTAAAATACCAACGAATCCAAAATTTATCCAGTATACCTTATATCCTCGAATTCAGAAAGTATCTCAAAAGTATGATTTACCAATTTTTGATACTGTTATTTATGAAAGAGATGATTTGGCAAAATGTTCTGAACAAACTATTCAAATGGGAGATATGGAAATAGCCGATCCCGTTTCGGTTTTAGATTTTAAACCCAATTCCACATCAGCTCAGGAATTTGAGTTACTAGCTAAAGAAGTACTGTCCAAAATAGGAATGCTGTAAATGAAACTATCGACTTCGCTTGTTGCAATTAAAAAGATTAGTTGTGCGACTCCTCGCTCAAACTTCACAGATGAAGCAATCGAAGCAGCTGCACATGCTATTTTAGAGATAGAAGGTACAATTAATCCTATAATTGTCAAAAGAATAAGTTTACAATCCTACGAGGTTGTAGATGGTGATTTCACCTATTATGCTGCTGCTAGAGCTAGGGAAATTGACCCCAAAAAAGGGGAAATGGTGAATGTATATATCGTGGAAGATGAAAGTGAACAAGTAATATCAAAGCAAATAGAGCTTTTTCGCCATAGTAGTATTTCCGAACGCAAATTAGATATAACTCCTGAAGCTTTAGAGTCATTCTTATATAACTTAGAAGCAAGAATAGATAAATTGGCTCATCAGTTACTGGAAGAAAGCAAAGCAAAATATAATTTAGAATCTGAAAATAAAGATCTTCGCAGTCAATTAGAACAAAAAATCAATCCACTAGAAATATTCAATACTTGGGACCAGCCTCAATTAGTACATAAACTTAGTCAAGGTGGAATAACTGATGGTAAGGCTCGTAATATTGCAGAAGCTATTGTTAAAGAGCGACAAAAAAGTAAATTTATCTCACTAACTGATGTCGTGGAAAGAGCCAAAATTCAAATGGGTGGTAAAAAAATGAAACAGCAGAAAGCTATTGGAGAAAAGTTAATGTTAAAAGTAGTTGATAATTGGTTGTCATCTAATTAATGGTTTACAAAAACTATCTATACATAGGACTTACGTACTTGTTACAATAAAACAATTCCGCTGCGCGTCTACCTTGTAACCCTACAGTCAATCCCCTACGCGAAGAAGTGCAATGACGTAACTGCGTAAGTCCTGATAAAGTAAAAATATAATTTTTAATTTGGGAGAAATCTCATTTATATGGCAATCCGGAAGCATTGGTGAGAAAACACTTAGATAAAAATCTTTAATTTGTAAGCATTATAGCCTTAATTAATTATCACGTATCATTTAGGACTGCTATATAGGACTGACGCAATTATCACAAAAATTCTGATTTTTTGTTCGTAGTCAACACTATCTTCGCTGACTTTGAAGACTAAAGTCCTCACTACGAACTTAATATCATAATAATTGCCAGGGTTTGAGATTATTTCGCAATGACGAAATAATTTTGCTTATCCGCTTAAATGAGTAAAAACAGGTAGATGACATCAAATTTGACAGTCGGTCTTAAGGGTATATTCAAAAATAAAATTCAATATTTTATGTGCGATAAACCACAATATTGATAGAAATTTAATTGATATAAATTTAGCCATGCTATCTTTATTAACGGGGTAAAATGTTGAATCTTGCTACACAATGCAAGCATTAAACTACCTATCAAAATGTAGTTGATTGCTCTATAAATTGTGGAAATTCAAACTTATTGTTCAGGTGAGTTCGGTTATTTTGATTAAATGATAATTTTTTGGGTTTACCTATGCATTTTTCCCTACCTGAAAGATACGATTTTCTCAATCGCTTTTATCGACTAGCTACTATCAATATTCTTTCGGGAATTATGGTTCCCTTAGCGGGTTTGGTTGATGTTGCGTTTTTGGGACATTTGACGGAGATTCGTCATTTAGCGGGGGTGATTCTGGCGACAATTTTGTTTGATTATCTCTATCGAGTGTTGAAATTTATACGCTCATCTACGAATGGAATGACAGCCCAGGCTATTGGTCGGGATGATTTGGATGGTGTATTGTTGATTGGTTTGCGCAGTGGTTTAATTGCGATCGCGATCGCATTTCTAATCCTTTCTCTCCAGTATCCTATTGGTCAATTGGGTTTTGCTGTTCTCAATACAACTACGGATGTGAAGGCTGCGGGCTTAACCTATTTTTACGCTCGAATTTGGGGTGCACCTGCGGTTTTGGTGAATTATGTGTTGATTGGGTGGTTTTTTGGCCAAGAGAAGAATTTTTATGTGTTGTTGATGTCATTGGTAATTAATCTCACAAATGTGGGGCTGGATTATGTGATGATTAATCTTTGGGGTTGGGAAAGTTTCGGTGCCGGAATTGCCACGATGTGCAGCCAATATTTGGGGTTAGTGGTGGGTTTAATTGCGGCTGGTTTTCTGATTAAATGGAGTAGGCTGGGGAATTGTTTGACCCAGGTGTGGAATTGGCAAGCATTGAAGGCGACTTTTGCTCTAAATGGGAATATTTTGATTCGATATTTGGCTTTTATTTCTACCTTGGCGATTTTTACAAATTTGAGTGCAGGGATGGGGACTCAGGTATTAGCGGAGAATGGTTTACTGCTGCAAATTGTCACCCTGTGTGTGTTTATTATTCAAGGGGTTGGCCATGCAACTCAAAGTTTAAGTGGAAATTTTCATGGCAAAGGTCAAGCAGGAAAGTTAATTCCCCTGTTGCTGGTAGCTACATCTGCAAGTTTATCCTTAAGTGTAAGTGTGGCGATTATCTCCATTTTATTTCCCCACCAGGTTTTTAGTCTGTTGACTAACCACCAGGAAGTCACCCAAAACCTGGCCGATTATACAACTTGGTTACTACCAGTTTTAGGATTTGCGAGTATTGCTTTTATCTTGGAAGGATACTTTATCGGGATTACAGCAGGTGCAACCCTACGCAATTCATCCCTGAGTGCGATCGCTATTGGATTTATCCCTGTTGGTGCTATTGCTTGGTACTACCACAGCAACCATATTCTCTGGTTAGCCCTAACAATCTACATGTTAACTAGTTTAATTATCCTGGGTCTACAACTACCAAAAACTTTGCAACCTCAAGCAGCACAACACCAACCAGTTATTTATTCCCGTTAATTAGACTTTGCAAAATCCCCTGGGTTTAGGGTGTATAGCTTTAGTACTCCACCACACAAACTTTGCCTAGTTCATGGTGAAAGCATTCATTTCCTTTCTCCCTCAGCATCCCCAGTTCCCCCAGTATAATGCCCTTCAAAAAGGTGCTGCTACATCGTGGTATAAACACAAATATAGAGACACAACCGATCACGTCTATGTTATGCGTGTATAGACCACATAAATGACTTAGCAACACCCTTGTGTTAGCTGTTGGTGAATCCCCGATTATAGTAAACCTTCAAGTTGACGACGGATACGATCAAGTTCTGAGTCCGAGTACTCAGTTTCCCCATCATCTGCACTAATAGATGGCTGACTAGGAGGTTGGTTAGGGTCCCAATCGGTAGTTTCGACATTGTTTTCTGGAGGTATAACAAGTGTACCATCTGCTGGTACAAATTGATAATCGAAGTTAGCAGCAGCGCAAAATTCCTTAATCTCAGCGTCATCAATCGCTTCCACTGTTGGTGTGGGAAAATCCTGTGCTTCCAGCATCATGGCAAAACGGTTTGCGTCGTCTTCCGACTCAAACATCAAAATCTGATTTTGATCTCCGACTCGAATCGAATGAATTCCTTCGTTATCCGTTCCAGGATTGAAAATTAACACAAATACACGCATGAGTGTAACATCCGCTCTTGTTGATGGAACTAAATAATATTAAAGTTTGAGCGAGGATAGGGAGGAATGTTTAGGCAACAATTCTTACTTGATTGCTTGGGGGAGCAGCAAGGGAAATAGGGAATATACTTGAACTCCTATTATAGGCTAATACAGTTCCAATATAGAATATACCAATTGTCTTGATTGTCAGGCGATCGCTTGACTTTATAAGTGATTTTGACTCAAGGTAGCGGCTACAAACCTACCCCTCCATCCACAGGATTAAGAAACAGATTGTCCCGATTTGGCATCATGATTAGGGAATCAGCAATTTTTTTGATGGAGAAATGGGGATGGGATTCATCGGCAAAAAAACTTTATATCGTCAAGCTTTATATTTGTTCATAGGTATCATGGGGGTTCTTTGTACCCCTATTCCCCCGTCCGACGCAGCAGAAACGGTAACAATCCAGTTTGGTCCATTTACCCAAACAGTGAAAATTTCGGAGATTGAACAGTACGCAAAAACGGGGAGATTATCCAATTCCCTACAGGTATTTGCACCCTTTCTCACCCCCGATGTCCGCAACCTATTAAACCAAAAAATCGATATCGACCCCCAGGTCGCGGATCGATTTATCGGTGAGATAGTAAATACCCCCCAGGGTCAACAGATTTTTGCTCGCTTAGGTCAAGCCATTCCCGGTAGTAATCGAGATACAATTCAAGGAGCGTTGAATTTGATGATTCGCCAGGTAAATGGGGCTAGTGTACTGGGATTTTTACGGGCTTATCCTGGACGAAATGTGACCGTTGATGCCTCGAAACTCCTGGAACTAGGTTTAGTTCTGAATCCGGATAACCTCAAAAGCCAAGCTTTGGGGGTATTTTTAGAACGGGATTTAGCGACAAGCGAGAGAGTTTCCTTACCAGGTAATATTAATCCCAGCAATCCTGGTAAATATCCGGTACAAGTACAAACAATTAACTTTAACCGGGGGAATCGCCAAATTATCGCCGATATCTACATCGGGGACACCCAAAGTCAACAACCCCTAGTTGTACTTTCCCACGGTTTCGGTGCTAATCGTTTATTTTTGAAATATTTAGGTGAACACCTCGCTTCCCACGGGATTACCACAGTTAGCATCGAACACCCAGGAAGTAACAGTCGTGCCGTCAACCAAGCAATAAATCGAACTAACTTAGCTAGATTAATCTCCCCTAGCGAATTTATCGACCGTCCCCAGGATATTACCAGCTTACTAGACGAATTAAGCCGACGCAATCAGCAAAATCCAACGGGGGTAAAATTTAACACCAATAACACCGTTGTCATTGGCCATTCCCTCGGTGGATATACAGCCTTAGCCCTCGCAGGGGGAGAATTAAACATTGGAGAATTGAGAAGATACTGTCAACGCAACTTAAACGCAGCAGCATCCCCTGGAGACTGGCTACAATGTGCAGGTGCATCCCTCCCAGAAAAACCGATTTCACTGCGAGACCAACGCATTCAACGCGCGATCGCTCTCAATCCGCTAGTAGGTCAATTGTTCGGTCGTCAAGGCTTATCTCAAATTAATATTCCCGTGTTAATGGTAGCCAGTACGGAAGATGCCATCACCCCTGCGGTATCCCACCAAATAAAACCCTTTTCCCAACTCCGGGGTAGCAAATATCTAATTACTGCCATCGGAGGAACCCATTTAAGCTTAAGTGATAGCAACTACCAAATCCCCGGCAGTACCCTTGTTCGCGAACGTCGTGGTCGAGAAGCCGACAGATTTCGCCAATTAATCCGGGGGGTGGGACTAGCTTTTGTCAAAGAATTAACACCGGAAGCCTCTATTTACAGGCCCTTTCTATCATCATCCTACACCCAGTCATTTTCCACCACAACTATCCCCCTGCGCTTTGGTTCTGATCTACCAAAAAGTGTCCAATCTTGGTTAGAGGTGAGTCGGGAGTAGTTTATATATACCACTTGCACCTTTTTTCCACTCCCAACTCCCCATCCCCTATTTTCTCGCGAGTCCCCCCATGTCGTTTGCACACAATGATTGTGGTTTTAAAGAGGAATAAAACCAGTCCTCTCCACAACCTGTTGTCCTTGAGGGGAACGGGAAAATTCAATAAATTCCTTGGTTACAGGACTAACTTTCGGTTTCACCACTAGGTACACAGGACGACTAATCGGGTAGGAACCATTTTTAATCGTGTTTCTATCGGTCGGGACAATACCATTAATGGGAACAACACGCACAGTTGTCTGATTTTCAATCTGGGAAACCGTACTGTAGGTAATACCATTATCCCCCAAAGCCCTCAGTAAGGGGGTAGTTTCGTCTTTTTGAACGGTTGTAAAATTGGCGTTATTAGCTCCAAAGGACTCACCTAGAAGGACTACTTCCTGGAAAAAAGTATGGGTTCCGCTATCGAGGGAACGATTAATTACCTTGATGGGTGCATTAGGTCCTCCCACCTCTGACCAATTGGTAATTTTGCCTTGGAAAATCCCCTTTAACTGCTCCATTGTCAATCCCCCTTTATAGGGATTGTTTTTACCAACTGCGATCGCTAAGGCATCTCTGGCAATGGGTATTCCCACTAATCCAGCTTGAATTTCACTCGGATTCAGGGGACGGGAGGATGCGGCCAAAACCACTTTACCATTTATCAGGTTTTGAATCCCGGCATTGGTTCCATTGGGTTTGCCATCGGGTACACCGTAAACACTAGGAATTGCAGGATTAACTAAAGCATAGGCTTGCTGTAGTTGCTTAATAGTAGCTACCATCGTCACACTCCCATCCATTGTTAATACCTGGGGATTGGGAAGACTTACATCTAATGGTGGTATTTGGGTGGAAGTTTGATTTTGGGATACATTACCACCTGGAGTTGCTGGGGATTCCGGATTGGTGGGGGAAGGGGGTTGATTGACTTGATTGCTGTTAAAACCGGGTATTTTATCTTTGAAAAACCATCCTGCGGCTAAAATTGCACCAGTAATAATCAGCGTTAAAGTCAGGGTGAGGGTTTCTTTGTTTTTATTACTCATATAATACAAGATAATCTCAAAACCTGAAAAGAGAATTTTGTCTGACTAGGGTTAAGCTGAGGTAAAGTCAAAAAGTTAATTAATTTAATTTATTTAACGTGAGTTCGATGAGTTATGAAGCCTGAAACTCTTGTCCAGTATCATTCGTAGGAAATAGAAGTTTTTAAAAACCTCCTAATATTGAGAATAAAATCATTAAACCTGGAATCAGTCAGTTATTGAGTTTGTTCTCAACTAATGGATGAGGTTACTTTAAACCTTAACTTTCAAAATCATTGATTCACAGGGATTGTAGCCTTTATAATCCGTCGAATTCACGTTTATTTACATATATTCAAACTTAGTTTTTGAAAATATATCTAGTATCAAAAGGCAGAAGTAGGAATGCAGGAGACAAAATGCTCAAAATATTAATTATGTAGCTTTTCCCCTCAAATTAATGGTTGGTTTATTTACGCTGTACTGTATTAGTAGGTCAAGACAAAAGCCAAAGTCAAGCTGATGTTCTAGAGTTTTCTGCCATTTCAAATGGTAGCTCCTCCCACCTCTGAACAGTTAGTGATTTTGCCTTGGAAAATTCCCCTTGGTAGGGATTATTCACACCGACTGCAACTGCGATCGCATCTCTAGCGGACTTTATATTTTTCTCCCTACTCTCCTAGAGACGACCCGTCGGGTCGTCTCTACTGCAACGGTACGAAACCGACCCTTGCAACGACTTCCTGTCCCCTGGGTGATAGAGCAAAATCGATGAAATTTTTGGTTGCAGGACTAACTTTGGGTTTGACAACTAGGTAAACAGGACGACTAATGGGGTAGGAACCGTTTTTAATCGAATTTCTGTCTGTAGGTAAAAAGCCGTTAATTGGTAATATCCGCACTGTTTTTTGGCCCTCAATTTGGGAAACCGTGCTATAGGTAATTCCATTATCACCTAAAGCTCTCAGTAGTGGCGTAGTTTCATCCTTTTCTGCCGTTGTATAATTAGGCAAATTAGTAGGGAAAGCTTCTCCTAAAAGAACAACTTCTCGAAAAAAGCTTTGGGTTCCACTATCGGGAGAACGATTAATTACTCGAATGGGTGCATTTGGTCCACCTACCTCTGACCAGTTAGTGATTTTGCCTTGGAAAATTCCCCTTAATTGCTCCATTGTCAATCCCCCTTGGTAGGGATTATTCACACCGACTGCAACTGCGATCGCATCTCTAGCAATGGGAATTGCCACCAATCCCGCTTGAATTTCCTCCGGTTTCAGGGGACGAGAAGAAGCCGCGATCGCAACTTTATCATTCAATAAGTTTTTAATTCCAGCATTTGTACCATTCGGCTGACCATCAGGAATTCCGTAAATTGTGGGGAGTGCAGGATTAGCAAGGGAATAGGCTAATTGTAATTGTTTAATAATTGCCACCATTGTCACACTCCCATCCATTGTCAATACCTGGGGATTGGGTAAACTAGTATCCAATTTTGGTATTTGACCAGGGATCACATTTTGGGATAAATTTTGATTAGGGGCAGGATTGACGGATACTTGTTCACTACCAGGTAAAATTTTGTCTCGCAATGACCATATACCAGCTAAAATACCCCCAGTAATTACCAAAGCAAGGGTCAGAATCAAAGTTTCTCTATTTTTGTTTGCCATGTTGAAAATTACTAAATATTACTTATATAGTGACAATAAATTTATTTAATTTTAGATTTTGGATTGGGGATTTTGGATTGAATCCATAACCTCTAACCCAACCATAGATATGCTGGCTGACTTCAGGAAATATTAGTCAGTGTAAATACCCAGAAGCTAGCAGAGTAAGTAGGTAGGCGCAATTAAACATAAAACCGCAACGTAACCGAAAATTCGGCGTAGAGACAACCCGACGGGTCGTCTCTACTCCCTCAAAAACATCCTATATCTTGAATTTTAGCCCCATGCTTAAATCTCAAAAATATGACTAGGAATATATTCAGTAAGAGCAAGATACACCTTTCTCTATTTTAAAGCATGATAATGGCTAGGTTTTATGCAAATAACTATGAAAAATATTTCCTAGTTTGCCAACTCAGAAGTATATTGGATCATCTTAAGTATGAATATCAAAGTCAAAAGAAACAATAATTAACGAATTAATGCACAATAATTAAATGTATCCAGAAATAAATAAAGGTGCTTCCACCACAGGTCTGTCATGAGTAGCGAAAATCAATTACCATTATTTGAACTTGGGGAAATCGAACTCAACCAACCTTCCAAAAACCTTATTCCCACGGATGGAAAACTCCCCATACCCCCAGGAACCTATGACAACCTGAGTGAATTAAGTCAGCACTGTCGTGACTGTCAACGCTGTCAATTAGCTCAAACTCGTCAACATGTGGTAATTTCTCGCGGGAACCCGAACGCAAAAATCATGATTATTGGTGAAGCACCAGGACAAAACGAGGATGAAACTGGTTTACCCTTTGTCGGACGTGCAGGACAATTATTAGACAAAATCCTGGATTCGGTCAAATTCAACCGTGAAGAAGATATTTATATTTGCAATATTATCAAATGTCGTCCCCCTAACAATCGCGTTCCCACCCCGGAAGAAATTAATGCCTGTCGTCCCTACCTCTTAGAACAGATTCGCCTTGTCAATCCCCAAATAATCCTATTTGCAGGAGCAACCGCAGTCCGGGGATTAACAGGAGACAAGCGCGGTATTACAAAAATTCGCGGTACTTGGATGGAATGGGAAGGACGTTTGTGTATGGCAATT
Source organism: Calothrix sp. NIES-3974 (assembly GCF_002368395.1). Lineage (GTDB taxonomy): Bacteria > Cyanobacteriota > Cyanobacteriia > Cyanobacteriales > Nostocaceae > NIES-3974. Next base: position 5,720,964 of record NZ_AP018254.1, on the reverse strand, counting down.
TTCCACCCATCCTACCTACTACGCAATCCCAGTCGAGAAAAAGGCACACCAAAATGGTTAATGTGGCAAGATATCCAGGAAATTCGCCGCAAATACGATGAATTATGCACTTAAGAAGCTAGTATTCCATCACATTAATTTTGATGGGTGAGGAAAGGTTCGTAGTAGCGTTAGTCTAAGACAACCCTGCGGGTATAGGGTTTTATATTAAAACTTTTTCGACATTAGAGCCACAACTACGAACCCCTCATAACTTATGGGATAGACCACCACTACTTCCCTACAGATGACCCGGTGGGTCATCTCTCCCTACTGAACTCTATTTTCTGCTTACAATCCAGAAGTGATTTTCTGGTCTTTTTGGCGGATATAGGCTTGGTAATCTTGTAAATCGGCAGCGACTTTATTTGAGAGGAGATAGCATCCTAATAAATTGGGGAAAGCCATCGCGAGGAAAGTAGCATCCGTAAAGTCAATTACCGATGTGGGATTAGAGATAGAACCAATTACACAGGTAATAACAAATAACACCCGATAAACAATAATGCTACTGGTTCCAAATAAATAATCCCAGGCTTTTTCTCCATAGTAACTCCAGGAAATCATGGTGGAGTAGGCAAATAGAAATACAGAAATTGCTAAAACTGTGGGGAACCAGCTAAGAACTGTACCAAAAGCAGCACCAGTTAGGGAAGCTCCTTGTTTATCGGCAATAAATTGAGTTAATTGGCTAGCAAGTTCGGGGTTAGTAGCTTGAAAATTAGCTGGGTCGTACACTCCCGTAATCACAATTACCAAAGCTGTCATGTTACAGATGACAATGGTGTCAATGAAGGGTTCTAGTAAAGCAACCAAACCTTCCTTAATGGGTTTATCAGTCCGAGCAGCAGAGTGAGCGATCGCAGCTGAACCAATTCCAGCTTCATTGGAAAAGGTAGAGCGTCGGAAACCCTGAACAATTACAGCAATTATCCCACCAGTAATCGCCGCACGTGGTGTAAAAGCTTCAGTGATAATCGTTCCAATGGCGGAGGGAATGCGGGTAAAGTTGACCAGCAAAATCCACAGGGCGGCAATTACGTAAATAATACACATAATTGGAACCAGTTTGTCGGCCACATTACCAATTCTTCTAATGCCACCAATAATTACCACTCCCACCAATACTGCTAAAATCACTCCGTATAACCAAGCAGGTAAAAAGGGAAATACCTGTTTTACTGCACCATAGGATTGGTTTGCTTGGAATAAATTTGCACCCCCATAGGCTCCAAAAATACAAAATAATGCAAAAATACCCGCAAGGACTTTTCCTAAAGGCTCTAAACCAATTTCCCGTAATCCCCGCGATAAATAATACATCGCCCCACCCGCAACACTACCGTCGGGACGAACCACACGGTATTTTTGACCAAGGGTACATTCCACAAATTTACTCGTCATCCCCAGAAATCCACCGATGGTCATCCAAAAAGTGGCACCGGGTCCACCTAACATAATCGCTACTGCTACACCAGCAATATTACCTAAGCCAACAGTTGCCGACAAAGCTGCTGCTAGGGCTTGAAAGTGGGTGAGTTCCCCTGCTGCTCCCTCCGTATCATGTTTACCCTGGACAATTTCCACCGCATGTTTGAACATGCGAATATTGACAAACCCCATGCGGATTGTAAAAAAAAGTGCTGCAACAATTAACCACAGCACAATTAGAGGAGAGCCAAGCATTTCAAAAAACAATACCGAGAAAATAGCTTTGGCAACCTGAGCAAATAATTTATCAATAGTTGTAATCAGGTTATTTCCCGTCGCACCGTCAGTTGCAAAGGCAACACTAGGAACCAAAGACAATAAAATTGCAAATATCCAAACCTGTCGATGAGAAACTTTTGTCATCTGTATTTTTCCTAACCTCACTGTGAAAATAGGGAATTCTCCTGGATTTCTCGCGACTCCTCCCTACACCCCCAGGGTTTGTGAGGTTTGTGAGAAATACAGGTTTTGTATCATTGGACATCAATATCTCAGTAAATCCATTAATCGTAAGCGGGATTTCGGATGATGTCGATAATTAATTCACTAGATATTACCGAAAAAACGCAGTCTTGACGATATGGAAGTTTACCAAGTGTGAGGATACAAGAGACAGGATATTTGGCGTTGCTGAATACAAACTATGTATGAATTTAATATTTGGCGTTGTGTAGAGACGTAGTGATGCTACGTCTCTACTGCTGTATTCCGTCTCCGACCCATCTCGATCAACAAAATGTAATATAAGGCAGTGATTATGGGCAAACTAGAAATGTTGTCCAGCAATAATGGTGATGAGCAAAGAACAGAAATTATTCAGAACCAAGGTACATCGATTAGTAGATCGATTTAACGATGAGGAATTGACAGGTGTGTGGGAAACAATGTGGGGGTTGTATTGCGATCGCATGATGTTAAAGGCGATTCAAGCAGCAAAAAACCATCAACAACCTTGGGATGTACTTACCCACGAAGAAGCTGTGCGCTTCTTGGGATAGTAGGAGGTGTGGTGAATATCGAAGTTCGTTATGCCAAATCTTTTTTAAACGACCTCAAGCGTATCAAGACCCCTGCGTACTCCCTAATTTATAACTTTGTCTTTGTGGATTTTCCTGCTAAAGGTACCATGCACTCCTTACCACAGGTGCGACAAATCGACCAAGAGGGTGTTTTTTACCGGTTTAGGTTAGATAATTACATAATTGGTATCGAACTACGCGGCGAAATTGTTAAATTCATGCGTGTGATACCAATGCCAGATGTTTAGAACGAGCAGATACCTTTAGACTTAAAACTGTATAAGACTGACAGGGAATAGCTTGGGCATTACCTTAAACTTGTTGTTGAAAATTTATTTGAGATTTCCCTATGGACGCGACCGCACTTTGGCAGCGATACCAGGAATGGTTATATTTCCACGAAGGATTAGGTTTTTATCTCGATGTAAGTCGGATGCGATTTGATGACGCGTTCGTGGATGCGTTGCAACCGAAATTCGCCAAGGCTTTTGCTGATATGGCTGAGTTGGAAAAGGGAGCGATCGCAAACCCGGATGAAAACCGGATGGTGGGTCACTATTGGTTGCGTAACCCTGATTTAGCCCCAACTCCGGAACTCACCCAAGAAATTGTTGCTACTGTGGAACAAATCGAAGAATTCGTGGAAAAGGTTCACACCGGCGCAATTCACCCCCCCAAAGCCCCTCGCTACACCGATATTATCTCTATCGGTATTGGTGGTTCCGCTCTCGGACCCCAATTTGTTGCCGAAGCTTTGGCTCCCGACTTTCCCCCCTTAGCTATTCATTTTATCGATAATACCGACCCAGCCGGTATTGATCGCGTACTCACCCAGTTGCGCAATAAACTTTCCAGTACTTTAGTCCTAGTTATTTCCAAATCCGGTGGCACACCCGAACCCCGCAATGGCATGTTTGAGGTGAAAACAGCCTACGCACGGCAAAATCTCGACTTCGCTAATTATGCGATCGCGATCACCATGCCCGGTAGTAAACTGGATGAACAAGCTAAAGCCGAAAAATGGTTAATGCGTTTCCCCATGTACGATTGGGTAGGTGGACGCACCTCGGAACTTTCCACTGTCGGTCTAGTTCCCGCAGCCTTGCAAGGTATCGATATCAAAGCCATGCTCGAAGGTGCGAAGGAAATGGATGACGCAACCCGTGTCCCCGACCTCAAGCAAAATCCCGCAGCTTTGTTGGCCCTTTCCTGGTACTATGCTGGTAATGGTAAGGGCGAAAAAGATATGGTTGTCCTCCCCTATAAGGATAGTCTGCTCCTATTTAGCCGCTACTTGCAACAGCTGGTAATGGAATCCCTCGGCAAGGAAAAAGACCTAGAGGGAAATACGGTTCACCAAGGTATTGCAGTTTACGGTAACAAAGGCTCTACCGACCAACACGCCTATGTGCAACAATTACGGGAGGGTGTTCCCAATTTCTTCGCCACATTTATCGAAGTCCTCGAAGACCGTCAGGGTCCATCTCCAGAAATTGAACCAGGTATTACGGCTGGTGATTATCTATCCGGATTTTTACAAGGAACCCGCCAAGCCCTCTACGAAAATCATCGCGACTCAATTACCGTTACCATCCCCCAAGTGAATCCCCGCACCGTCGGCGCATTAATCGCTTTATATGACCGTGCTGTCGGTTTATACGCTTCCCTGGTTAATATTAACGCCTACCACCAACCCGGTGTGGAAGCAGGCAAAAAAGCCGCAGCCAGTATTTTAGAACTGCAAACCCAGGTAGTTACAGCCCTGAAAACCGCCAGTTCTCCCCTAACTATTGCCGAACTCGCTGACAAAGCCGGTGCATCCACCCAAATTGAATCGGTTTACATGATTATTCGCCACCTCCACGCCAACCAACGGGGTGTGATTCTAGAAGGTAATTTGGGACAACTCAGCAGTTTGAAGGTGTCTCTGAAGTAATATTTGTTATCTCATTATCATGTTTTGTGCGTTTTTGTTGCATTAGCAACATTTTTTTACGGCTAAACGTCTAAGATAGAGTAAAGTTACTTATTCAAAGGGCGTTTAGCTTTTTCTATGGATCGAACTAAATGCAGTTGAAAATACTTACAACTAAATCCTCACCTTTTTAAGAACCGTAGTTCTTAGTCGCAATTTTGCATTTATATCATCTCGTTACCTAGACAATGCTGAAATCAGAAAATTTTGTGATTTTCAATTTGCAACTTTTACTTGATTGCCATTGTCGGATAGCAAGCAGTGGTATTGAAAATCATCGGAAAATGTGATGATTTGATTGCTGGAATAGTTAACCTGCATTTCTCACGAGTTAACGTTAAGCGTTGAGTAGTGGCTTAGTTTTCTTTCTATTTTCTGTTCCCTACTCCCTACAAGTTTTAGGAGTTTGTGAGAAGTCCGAGTTAAAATAGTGGTAATTGATACTTTGCAAATATTTTCCCAGAATTTTGGTTTTGCGAGGGATTATCCATAAGCCGGAAACACAAAACTAAATATTATCAAAAATTGCAGACTTCGAGAAAAAGACAAATAAATATCACCGACAATCCCACGTAAATTTTGCTAAAACTAGAAATAAATATAAACCTTGTGTAGGTTGAGATATGGAGTTGTGGGTCAGTCAAACAACCTGAGAAATACTGACTCCCTATTACCTCCTCCCTACTCCCCATATGCTCCCCTATTAATCAATCATAAAAACAGGAATAATACAAAAATGAACACACCAACAAAAGCACGGACTGTCCAAGTTCGTTACTTAGAGTCAATTAAAGGGGGAATGGCTCACTTCTTCACACCCCAAGCGAGCCATGAAACCATGCTAGTGCAGATACCTGCAAATACCATCGATGACCTATTCGTCCACAAAACCCATACCGACCAATTACTGGTAGTCAAAGGCGAATTTGTCATTGTCACATTAGTTAATAAACAATACCAATATATTCCCCTCACCGAAAAGAGACCAGCTGTCGTCATCATACCTCCTGGGGTTCTCCACGGTGCGATTAACTTCAGAGATGAACCAGCTGTCGTCGTCAACGCAGTACTACGTCATCGTCCACCCCATCCAATGGATTATGTCACCCGTGGGAGACCTTTCCCCTACGACTTAGAAGCCGCAAAACAAGCCTTAGAGCAACTAAAAGTGAGCATTTGATGAGAAATTGGGTTTCTGAGAGAAACCCGACTTCTGGTATCTTACTGACTAAGCTCAGTTATACGGGGTTGATAACAGCGACAACCTTCGCAGGGTCCATTAGGGTTAACAGCGCAGCGAATGTAACCAGAACGGGCATTATATTCACAGGTAATATCACCGATAAGGTAGCCGACACCTTCTAGATAATAGCGATCGCCATCGAGACGATGGAGGGTGGGTGCTAATTCGGAGGAATTATGGCGTAAACGAGAATTATTTGGAAACGTACTGGCAATTCGTCGCATTCGGTTGCGCATTCGCATCTGGGATTTACGAATTGCCAAAATCGAAAATAATGGTGGTATTAATCCAACAACCAGAACCAAGAGTGTTTTAAATGGAAACACCTTCTCCATACCTCTTTGCGCGATACTGTGTTTTCACTATTTAGTTTTTGGGTTTTAGTCAGCCTTGTACTCAGCATAGCGGTTACAAGGGAAAGATGGGAGAAGGTTCAATATTTAGAAATATTTCTCAGGTCTAGTAAGCTGTTCCACATTTAGTTTGTATACTAAATGCAGACAAAATGTCACAAAAGCTGGAAATTTTGGCTTAATACCATGAATGCTGCACACCAGCTTATTTCTCCGGTGGAGTTTCTCACAAAAAAATTGCTCATTAGTTGGGAGTGGGGAGTAGGGAGTAGCGGTAAAATTAATCCACAATCTTCCATAGACGCATTTAGTGCGGGTTCCCGTAGGGTAATCCAAAATATAAAATTAAGCGAGAACCTGATTGTGGAATACTAGGATATAAAGTGACCTACGTATATTTCAATTACCTGTGACCCAGCAATCAGAATCAACCGAAATCCTCAGTCGTACTCCCTTATATCCACTCATCCAGCAATCAAAAGCCAGATTTACCAGCTTTGGTGGTTGGGATATGCCAGTACAATTTAGTGGCATTACGGCAGAACATGAAGCGGTGAGAAATGCCGTTGGGATGTTTGACATTTCCCATATGGGTAAGTTTATCCTGTCAGGGAAGAATTTAATCGCCTGTTTACAGCAACTGGTTCCTTCCGATTTAAACCGTTTGCAACCAGGTGAAGCACAGTATACGGTTCTCCTGAACCCGGAAGCAGGAATTATTGATGATGTGATTTTTTACCATCAGGGGGAAAGCTCCAACGGTCAACAACGGGGGATAATGATTGTCAACGCCGCAACAACTAACAAAGACAAACAATGGTTATTGCAGCACCTAGGTAGAGATGGAGTTGAATTGACGGATGTTTCTCCCGACAAGGTTCTCATTGCGGTCCAAGGTCAAAAAGCCTTAGCTGCATTACAACCCTGGGTAGGGGATGAACTTACTCCCATCAAAGCCTTTGGACATCTAGAAACTACTGTCCTGAATCAACCTGGATTTATAGCTCGGACTGGATATACAGGGGAAGACGGATTTGAAATTATGGTTGACCCAGAAACCGGGTTAGAATTGTGGCAAAAATTGCTGGATGGGGGTGTGATTCCCTGTGGGTTAGGAGCAAGGGATACCCTGCGTTTAGAAGCAGCAATGGCTTTATATGGTCAGGATATTGATGATACTACCTCACCATTAGAAGCAGGTTTAGGTTGGTTAGTTCACCTTGACAGTAAAGGGGAATTTATTGGTCGTGGGATTTTGGAAGCACAAAAACAACATGGTGTCAAAAAAAGGCTGGTGGGTTTACAGATGCAAGGTAGAAATATCGCCCGTCATGGCTATCCTGTCTTGAATAACGGCGAACAAGTAGGAGAAATCACCAGTGGAACCCTCTCACCTACATTAGGGTATCCCATTGCCCTAGCCTACGTCAAAGCCGAATTAGGGAAACTAGGACAAGAATTAACAGTCGAAATTCGTGGTAAAACCTATCCAGCGATTGTAGTCAAAAAACCATTTTACCGCTCGCGATCGCGCACTACTTCCTAAGAGGTTGTTTAAACAGTCATTTTTAATACTTGAGTTATCATTTTTGGGAATTGGGAGTAGAGACGAACCGTCGGGTCGTCTCTACGCCGAATGAACGGTTGCATTGCAGTTTTATGTTTAATTGCACCTACACAAATAGGAAATAGTCAACAGTAATAAGAAATCACTTCACAGTTATGATTGCGACAAACTTCCTCTCGGATAAAGCTGCACCAAAATTGTAGACACCTAGCGGCTTGTCCAATTACTATCTTCTTGGTTCAGCAACCGTAAAACCCTTATTCCCCACGACCGAATAAATCCTGTCTCCTGTATCCTGTATCCTGTCTCCCGTATTCTGCTGTATATTGCATATTGCTGATTAATTTTGTAATTTTTGCGCTGCTTGGTGATTAAATATGACTTTTGAATATCCGAACGATTTAAAGTACCTGGATACCCACGAATATGTACGCTTAGAAGGCGAAATCGCCACCATTGGAATCACAGAGTTTGCCATTGACCAATTAGGTGATATCGTTTTTCTGGAATTACCGGAAGTTGGTGATGCAATTACCAAAGGAGATAGTTTTGGTAGCATCGAATCAGTCAAAGCTGTTGAGGATTTAAATGCACCTGTAAGTGGTACGGTGATTGAACGCAATGATGCACTAATCGAAAACCCTGAATCTATTGGGGAGGATACCTACGGAGAAGGATGGTTTTTAAAAGTACGTGTCAATGACCCCAGTGATATTGATGATGCCATGAGTGCGGATGAATATGCAGCTCAAGTTGATGGAGAATAGTCAACATTACAACATTAACTTGTACACTAGAATCCATGACAAAGCTATTAGCTATTAGCTTTCCCTATAGCTGCTAGCTTTACTTTTCCCTCTCCCCCCTCCCTACACCCTTTCAAGTCAGTCCACCATATTCTTTGGACACCTCATTCCCACTCCCCATAGTAGACACGACATGTCGCGTCTTCCTACCCCATTTTCAAGCGAGGAATTTTCCTGTATCAGAGGGTGTTTTAAAAGTCGATTTTAATACTTAACAAGCTCGTTTTTTAGGTGTGGGAAGAGACGCGACACTTCGTGTCTGTACGGGAATCAGAAGTAGTTAATAAGGACAAATATACCGTTTAAGCCTATTGACCGTCTTCAAGAAGTAGTTAATAAAGCATTTATTAATACTTGACCAACATCCTCTCAGCTATAAAATCAATTAACTATGGCACAAAATATCTATTATGAGTTGTAAAAGTAATGTCAAGTAACCATCAATACAAATAATATGGCTTCATATTTGCTGCTTTGAACAAATCTCTATACTTTTCTTAAGTTTTCGTCACAAGTTAATTACGACATACTGTAAGTTTGGTCGAGAAACTTAATATACTCATATTTCCGTCATGCTGTGCTAGTAAACATGATGCTATGTCAATCCCCACTTGCTTGACTAAGTTCAATCACATTCCCATCGGGGTCTTTTGTAAAAATCGCTGGTCTTCCGGAGGCACTTGCTTGAATTGGCAGGTTATAATGCAGGAGGTGCTGTTTAACGGCATCTAAGTCGGAAACTGAAAAAGCAATGTGGGGGTTGCGACCCCATTTTTCGTGTTTTGGCTCATTTTCAGGCAATTGTGATGCAACAATCAAATGGATTTGGTAGTCACCGACTTGATACCAGGTTCCCGGAAAGGACATGGGTCGCTCAATTTTCGATAATCCTAAAATCTGTCCATAGAAGTATTCGGAACGTTCCAGGTTGGTAACATTAATTGCGGTGTGGAGAGGTTTGACAATCATGATCATGATTTATTGGTTTTAGTTATTGATTTTTTGGTAATTTATAATGACTAAACCAGATGAATTAGCTATGCTGTTTCCAGAATACCCTTAACCTTGAGATCCATGATGAAGTTTGTATCATTGATTTTGCGTGTCAGCCTAACTTTGATCGCATCCTTTCTGTTGCTGATTCCCCCAGTTAATGCCCAACTATTGACCCCAGTCAACACAACATCAAGGGTCGAGTTAGTATCTAGTCAATCTGATATTACCGCAATCCAGCCCCCTTTATCCCACTCTTCCCCATCTTCCCAGTCAGAAAACTGGGAATGTAATTGTCACACATGTATGCAAGCGCGGTTATTGTTGCTAGGAAAATTACCGTTGACTAGTTTGATTTAAGTCGGTCGATGTTGGATTTTGGATTTGAGATTTTGGATTACTCTAATCTGCTGGGATTCTTCACTCAAGTAATCTTTAAGCCAACATATCCAATAACTATTTTACCCGGCCCAATTTCGTCAGAAAAATTACATATTTGGCATTAATTCTTCAGTTTTGCTAGGGTAACTTTTTGTTTTTGCAAATCCACTGGAATCTGCACAGTTTTAGTCCAATAAAAATAGGTTTTTAAAAACCCTAGCTCTTTGGCAACTGCTTGCAAAGATAGTCTTTTGAGGATGTCTATTGTAATGGGTCTTTTTTCATCCCAAAAAATCATGGAATCCAAAAATTCCATTGCTGGGGTTGAGGTGAGAAGCTGAAAAATAAATTTAGCTTCTTCTTCGGTGTCAAAAGATAGAAAATTTACAGTATCATCTAACATTACTGACTTCCCATGTAAAGGTTTAACAAGGCAAAATTTGAGTTGCTTATACAGTCCAGATATTGCTATTTTCCATTTCTTGAAGGAATAGGAACCAATACCAAATATGGAGTATGCAGGCTTGTTCTTATATATGATGCTTTTCCTATGTTTGAAATATTCATCATGCTCAAGTAGATATTGCCAAGTTTTTGGAGCTACATTTTCGATAATGCTGGTGTCCTCACCAACTGATTTTTGTGTAACTAGGACAAATTTACGACAATTTTCTGTTGCACCTTTACCAATATCTGAGCTTTTCAGTAGAGGATATAAGTAATCCATTTCTAAACAGTATTTTTCCTGAAGTCCATTCATGAATAGGTTATCGTGAATCCTTTCCAATTCCATCACTTTGGAACAATCATGTTTGATTCCCGAACGCCAAATATACTGGAAATTATGACCCAATAAATGCCTCCATTCCTCATATTTTTTGGTATCTCGAATAATTAACCCATCTCTTTCACCAATGAGATAAGATACCTCTCTTGATTTGAGGTTTTGATATACTTTGCAATCACAATTATCAGGATAATCTGTAGATATTACGCAGAGACATGCTTCTACAGATGCTTGGAAATAAAGCTTTGCATCAATCAGATATATATGGAAAGAAAACCTACTGCCAAATTTATTTTTTACCTGATACATTACTTTGCGAGCAACGGAATACTTGCATAAAACAGCTATAGTTCCCATGCGTTTTGATAGCCATTCAACATATTGTAACAGCATCCATTCAGAAATATCAAAATTTCCTGAGCCAGTGATAGCAGCGATACCTCGTTGGTTTTGAAAGTTGGATTTTGGAGGTAGGTTTTGACTATCAAGAATACTCAAATCGCTATTTGTCACCCAAGGGGGATTACCAATGACTAAAATATAACCTGAAATTGTTGATAGTATAGCTTCCCAATTAATTTTAAAAAAATCTGATTCGTCTAGGGTGACATGATGTGAAAGGGGATGGTTTGATATGGATAATTTTGCTTCTTCCAAGTATTTTTTATTGATATCTAAACCGATAATTCGCGAATCAGGAAAGCTATCAAGTACGGCTCTAATAAAAGCTCCCTTACCACAGCTTGGCTCTATCACTACTTCCGGTGATATTTTGTGGTTTACTTGCAAAACTTGAGTTACTTCTGTTGCCAGAATATCAGGAGTTTGAAAGTCACCAAATTGTCGTTTATGCAATGATTTTACCATTAGTTACTATCTAATTTTAATTATTCCCGGAATAATACCTGCCTGTTGAATAATCCGACTATATTGTAGTCTCCACTGAAGGGCGTTGGAGATAGTTAAATAGCCCTGATTGGGAGGCGATTCTAAAATTCTATCAGCTAATTGGGATGCACCGATTTCATCAACTGGTAGGTTTCTCTCCATAATAAAGGCAACGATATCATCTTTATTGCCATCTCGATTCAAAATATCTAAAATACCCCTTGTTGTTTGAAAATCTCCGGTTCTACTCTTATCCACAAAAACGGTATGTCGCAAATCTAATCTTCCAGTTCTCTGATCCAGGTCATCATACTTGTCGTAAACAAAAACAAGAAGATGATATCCTAGTCCAAATACTTTTTGTGTTGCTGACTGAAAAGGACAAGAAGATTGCGGTTGTTTAATGCTAGTCACCTTGATGTCAACATCAAGAGTAGGAATATCAATCCCCGAAGCTGAATTTCCAGGTTGAAAATTGTAATTTTGAGCTAAATAAGCCGTAAATTTTTGTTCAAGATAGGTTCCTATCGCTTTTCCATCGGTCACACCATAAAGGATTGGCTCATCGTAGACAGACTCGATTTCAGCAAATTTGGCTGCTTCAACACACAAGTCTGTTATTGTTAAAATCGGTTGCATTTTCAGGAAATAAGCCCTCACAGTAATATGACGTTAATTGGGGAAAAGCTGTCGATGCCTTTTAGTTTTCCCCCTCATCAATGCTGTCAAAATCGCTGGGATAAACGGTGACGAAACCTTCAGTCCAGTGGTCTTTGTCTAGCTCGTATCGGTCTATACAAAAACCTTCCGGCATATCGCAAAAGCCAGGTTGCGATCACAAGCGAAGGACTGCTGCTTGAGCAAGTTCCTCAGTTGAGTAAACACCTATCATCTTTACATCTTCTTCTTCATCGTTAATGATGCGAACATGTTGAACAACGCAAACTGCATCCATCGGCTTTTCCCTCCCGAATGACACAACTAAGCAAGATGTATAGCCGAAGGTTGCTTGCAATTCTGTAGGGACTGTGTTTTGTCCCAATATATACCGGCTTCCTGGAATCTGCGTAGGGCTTCACCTAAGCGATCGCAATCGGCGATTAAACTAATGCGCACGTATCCTTCCCCTCCTTTTCCGAAGGCGTTTCCAGGTGTCACCACGACTCCTGTTTGTTGTAATACTGTTAAGGCGAAATCGGTGGAGGTCATTCCAGGGGTGACGGGAACCCAGAGATACATGGTGGCTTTGGTTTTTTCTAGGTTCCAACCTAATTGGTTGAATCCATTTACCAGGAAATCCCGTCGGGTTTGGTAGCGGGTTTGTACCTGTTGTAAATAACTATCGGGGAGTTGTAGGGCTGTTTCGGCTGCTGCTTGCAATGCCGCAAATATACCGTAGTCTAAATTGGTCTTCAAGGTGCGCAAACCCTGGATGACATGGCGATTTCCCACCACAAACCCCACTCGCCATCCTGCCATATTGTAGGTTTTGGACATGGTATGAAATTCTACACCGATTTCCTTGGCTCCAGGAATTTCCAGGAGGCTGGTGGGTTGATAGCCGTCAAAGGCGAGTTCCGCGTAACATAAATCGTGGACAAGTAGTATTTCATACTTGCGGGCAAAGGCGACGATTTCCTCAAAAAACTCACGGGGGGCGGTTGCGGCGGTGGGATTACTGGGATAATTAAAGTAAAGAATTTTCGCCTGTTGGGCAACTTCGTCGGGAATTGCCGCTAAATCGATCAACCAGTTGTTCTCTGGCTTGAGGGTCAAACTGTAGACATTTCCCCCGGCAATCACTGGACCGCGAAAATGGACGGGGTAGGAGGGGGATGGTACAAGGACGGTATCACCAGGGTTAATATAGGCTAGGGCTAAATGTCCCAAACCTTCCTTGGAACCCAATAGGGGCAAAGCTTCACTGTCAGGGTCGAGGGTGACACCATAGCGACGATGGTACCAATTGGTAATGGCGCGACGAAAACTGGCTGTACCTTCAAAGGGGGGATAACCGTGGTTAGCGGGGTTTTTTAGGGCATTTATCCCAGCTTCAATGACTTCCGGTGGTGTGGTTCCATCGGGGTTTCCCATCCCCAAATCGATTAAATCCAAACCCTGTTCCCGTGCTTTGGCTTTGAGTTCATCTAAACGGGCAAAAGGGTAGGCTGGTAGTTGCTGTATTCTTTGGGCTGGGGTAATCCAATTTAAACTCATTCTTCCACCTCGTCGGTCATTCCCAAAACTGCCATGCGATTAGTATTTTCTCTGGTATCGGTGGGTGCAGTAGTTGATACCATCGCTGCCATGAGTTGTTCTGATGTCACTTTAAATGGTAGGTAATGGATATCAGATTTTGGTTCTAGGGCAATTTGGGCGGCTTTTTGCAATTGTTTGAGACTAATGTCACCCAATCCTAAATCATCTAGGGTCGCAGGTAAACCGATTTCGGCGTAAAATTTTAATAATTGTTGCCGGGCGGTGGCTGCTAGTTGATTGTTTTGAATAATTTCTTCTAGACGTAGCTGCACTAGAATCCCGTAGGCAACCTTTTCGCCGTGGATGCTACCATGTCCCCCCAAATGGGTCAAACCATTGTGAACAGCATGAGCTGCGACTGTGCGACATTGCGCTCCTCCAATTCCCCCAATTACCCCTGCTAATAATACCGTAGCATCGACCACTTCTTGCCAGACTTCCCCCCCCGGTTGGGCGATCGCAGTTTTCGCTTTTTGGAATAAAATATCCCGCAATACCCGTGCTTGTTGGACTGCGGCGATAATCATGGTTTTTTCTGACGTACCACTACTAACGGAAGCTTCATACCATTTCGCGATCGCATCACCAATTCCTGCAACTAGGGTACGATGGGGTGCGGTTTTAATGATTTCGTAATCTAAAATCAGCAAATCAGGACATTTCCCTAAAGCCACATCATACAGGAATGCCCCTTTTGGGGTATACACATTGGATAATGCTGTCCAAGCAGCACAGGTTGCAGCAGAGGTGGGAATCGTCACCACCGGTAAGTGTAATTGATGGGCAATTAATTTGGCCGTATCTAAAGCCTTTCCCCCACCAAAACCGATAATGACATCGGCTTTGTGTTCCTTGGCTTTATGCTTTAAATCCTTGAGGGTGATTTCACTGCAATCGGGTGAGTAGGATTCCTGACGTACCCGCAATTGCTCGCTGTGCATCAGAGGTTGGAGGAAATCTTCCAAGTCTGCTAGGGTATGCTTACCACCAATTAACAAAGCCCGATATCCTAACTGGGCGATCGCATCAACTGCTGGCACTAAAATATTTGCACCCCGGAGAACTTGAGCGGGAGCAACTGTAAGGTACGCAAGGGAACTCAATGGAGAAGATGTTGAAGTAGACAAGGCTGTGGCTATTAAGTCGTGAAAAAAATTGGATGTAATCTAAAAGTAACACCTCCTGTATCCATGTAAACCGAAAAATTCAGGAAATCTGATAGGATAGGGAGGCTGAAGGTGGGAAGATTTCTGCTAATGTTTCCCACGCTGATTGTACTTTTGCCTTGTTGGCGGTTGACAGGTGACAGAACAAACGTGCCGTAATTATATGAGTCCCCAGGATTTCCCTATACCGCGTGAACCTTGGGTGTGATATTGAGAATGGTTATCCCGTATCTTTTGCCTATTCCCTATCCCCCAAGACTTTTGTCGCAACTTTAAGAGTACCCTCATCAATGAAGCCGTTAAATCACTCTGGATTGAGGATTTTTGGTACTTTAAAATAATCTCCTTCCTGTTCCGGTGCGCTTTGTAAAATTGCTTCCCTTTCTGGATAGGGTTGCAAATTATCAGGGCGGGTAACATTGACGACATCAATTGCCCTGGTAGTTGGTTCCACATCACTGACATCGAGTTCGTTTAACTGCTCGATATATTCGAGGATGCTTCCTAACTGGGTTGTGAATTGTTCTTCTTCCTCAGCTGTTAAATCTAAACGGGCTAAAAGTGCTACTTTCCGAACTTGTTCGCGGTCAATCATTTTGATTTTGGATTTTAGATTTTTGGATTAAATACTCGTTTTTTGAGGTAGGGAGAGACGCGACATATCGCTTCTGTACAGGAATCGGGAGTAGTCTACATGTAATGCTGACACCAGAAATGATGATGAAAGTTGTTTTTCTCCTACTTCCTACTCACTATACCTAATGTCGTTGGGGAACAACCCACTCAAACCGAAACAAAAAATCTACGCCTGTTAGCTACCTACTCTCCACTCCCCGTACAGACGACCCGTCGGGTCGTCTGTAGTCCCTACTCCCTCTGCATTCAGCAAGGTGACTGTATTGTATTTCTAATTTCCTTAAAAGAATACATCAATTTGATAGCGCCCAGTGGTTTTGAGCCAGTTTTGTGCTTCGATGTAGTTATTGGGGGCTAGGCGAATTGCTCGAATCCAGTAATCCGCAGCTTTGTCAAAGAGGGCTTCTCCTGCGTCATTATCTCCATTTTCTTTCGCTTTTTCTCCTTGGAAGTGGTAAATAACTGCAATGTTATTCAGGGCTTGGGGAAGGCGAGGATTCAGTTCTAGTGCTTGATGATACAGTTCTATTGCCTTGTCGTGGTCGCCGTTACTGGCGTAGATTAGCCCCATGTTGTAAAGAATATAACTTTTGTCATTGGGGTCTTCTTCTAGGGATAATGCCTCATTGTAGTAGTCTAAGGCTTCGGCATATTCACCTTCAGCTTGGGCTGACATCCCATCGCGGTAATAAACAAAGGCTTCTTTTGACTTTCTTTTTGCTGGCAGCATTTTTAAGATTAGGTCTGCCATGACGGTAAAGGATTTATCTATAAAGTTATCGTTTTTTTGCGTTCTGGGCATATTCGCCTCGTTTTGTGATTAATTACTGGGGGTATTTGATACCATTTTGGATTTTGGATTTTGGATTTTGGATTACTCTAATGAGCAGCCCTGCGGGCTATAGATTGTGAAATATTTGCTGTATCAGCTTTTCCCATTGACACCTGTCGCATCACTTTCCAAATATAATTTTATTCATGGCAGGTGCAAGGGATTGAAGAAATTGTGATTCTGGTCTGGGGGTTCTGTTTAACTTAAAAACTGGACTTGCAAACAGGTCGGGAGACGGAATCCTCATCCAAAATCCCACATCTACAATCAACAGACTTGCTAGCTGCCATAGTATCTCTATTATTTCTCAATTTAACCGATTCAGTGGCTGGAAAATTAGTCTTTTCCTGTTTCAGATGCAAAATAGGGAGTAGTATGCATGTGCTGCTGACACTAGAAATCATGAAAGTATTTTTTACCACTCCCTACTCCCATAGAGATGACCCGATGGGTCATCTCTACTTACTCTCTACGGGTGATTGATTTGTTGTGGGTGTGGTAGTTGATTGGGGTTGTTGTTTGGTCATGGTGGGGTGGTTGGTGGAATATTTGGCGACGAGGTTGGATATTTCCGGGTTATATAGCCGCAGGTAGTTCCAATAGTTACCGAAGACTTGGCGTACATAGTTTTTGGTTTCGTTGAAGGGAATTGCTTCTACGAATTCGTCGGGGTCGTCTTTGGGGATATTGGGTTGTTGTAACCATCGGGAAACGTTTCCTGGACCGGCATTATAACTTGCGATCGCCAACAAGGAGTTATTCTTGTAAGTATCATGGGTATGCCCTAGATACCAACTACCGAGCATGATATTATCTTCCGGGTCTTCCAGGTTAATGTTTTTGATGTCTTTGCCAATTTGCGGTGCAATCCATTTGGCGGTATCTGGCATTACCTGCATCAACCCGGTTGCACCAGCCGTTGATTTGGCTTTTGCCTCAAATCTTGATTCTTGACGGATTAGGGCTGTCACCATTACGGGATTTACTTTGTAAGTTGCGGCCCATTTTTCAATCAAGTCGAGGTAGGGGAAGGGATATCTAGCTTGCCAATAGGTTATCTGTTGGCGGAGTTGTTGATATTCGGCTTTGTCTGCGGGTGCTTCCCGGTCTTCTAGGGTGGAAACGGTGTTGATCCCTTTGAGGTTCTCGTTCCTGACTAGTTGCATTAATCCTTCGGTAAATTGTTCGCCGATGGTGGGTTGGGTTTTATTCGTAAATTCGCTTTCCCATTGCAACCATGCATCCCGATCCTGTCCCAGGAGGTATAGTTCTTTAAAACTTTCTGAACCTGCTAGGGGAACGGGACGTTGACGCTTGACTAAATCCGGGTTCATTTGCCGCAGGTTATTAAAATCACCTACTTTTAAACCGAGGGCAACGGCGGAACGCCAGGCGTAATAGGAAAAGGGAAATTCACCTAACGTATACTCGTAGGCTTGTTTTGCTTCAGTGTTTTTACCGAGTTTAGTTGCCCATTTACCAACCCAAAAGCCAGCACGCGGGGCAAGAATACTGCTAGGATTGTTGGTGGGGATGGGTTGGGCCCATTCCCATGCGGCTTGATAATTTTTGGCTTTCGCTTGGTTTTGGGCTTGTTCCCAGCGATACACTGCGGCTTGTTCGCTATTTGCATACTTTTCTAGGAGCAATTTATAGGCTGCGGCTGCTCCTTTTTGGTCTTTTTGCTGTTTGAGGATATTTGCTTTCCTTACTAAGGCTTCTGGGGCTTGCTCCGGGTATTTACTGATAATTTGGTCTAGTAAGGGTAAAGCATCTTGATTGCTTGGGACTAGTTCTGCCATCCGCAATAGCCCTATACCCGCTTCCGAGGATTGGGGAAATTGATTGATTAAATCCTGGTAAGCTGTAAAAGCTGGTTCGCGATCGCCACTTATTTGTAATCCCCGACCAATCCGGTAGAGATTACGGGGAGTTTTTGGGGCTTTGCTGTAGGCTGTGGCTGCACTACCAAATTGTTTGTTTTCCCAGCGTGCATTGCCAATGACCTCCCAGTCTTCGGGTTTGAGGTTGGCATCGGTGGATAAATTGCTGAGAATATCGCCAATTCCCGGCTGATTAAAGGCGTAACGGGCTAAATTTAACTTTAACTGGGGTTGCTCAAAGTTTTCGGCTAAACGCTTACGCATGATTTCCCAGGTGAGGGGATGGGAGGGAAATTCCGCGATCGCTCGTTCTTGATATTCTGGAGTGCTAATCAAGTAATATGCTTTGACAACGGCTGGATGTTTAGGATATTCTCTAACCACCTGCTGACGTAAGTCGGACGCTTTACCTGGATTGCCAGTAATATCGTATACTCTGGCTCGTTGCAGCAATACGTAAGGAGCCAGCAAGCTGTAATCGTGTTCTAGACCATCTAAAAGTTTTAAGATTTGTTGAGCATTTTGTTTTTGGGTTTTTTCGTTTGCCAATAGGTCACTAGCCAATAGATATCTAGCTCGACTGCGTTCCAGTTGTTGGAAACCAGATAAATTGGCGGTGTTATTGGCTATTTGCGTTAATTTTGCCGCGCGTGCTTCCACTGGTTCTGTCACCAGGGGAAAAACGATGGATTTCGCTTTGGTTTCTTCGGTAATGCGTTCGGTGGAAGTTTGGTTAAAACGCAATAATTTCCCCAAAGTTTTACCAATTTCCGGTGCAGAAAACATTGCACCCGCTAAAAACGCGCACAACCCTGCTCCTAGAAGAATAGAGATTTGCTTTTTTTGTAGCTTCTTCAGCATGATACTCGCTGAGACTTACACTATATCTTTGCAACTTTAGCACTCATTGAGGATCTAAATACCCATTTTCCGCCAGATATTTTTATCTTTTGGCAGATTTTTGGGGTGAGGGAATAGGGAATGGGGAATAGAGCTTGGGTGGGAATTCAGGTTTATCTGCGGTGTGGTGCAGTGATGTCTAACAAATTCAGATCAGGATCCAAGTTGGAAGATGTTTGCTGAGTTTCTTGATTTCGGTAGGATATATTCAGAGGTTTTCGTCACCCCTCAGCACAATGGGTCAAGTTGAGGTTTTCGGAAAAATGGATCAAGTCGAGCTAAAAAGCCCGACTTCTAGCAACTACAACCAAGCGCTGACATCGACTTTGAGGGTGTGTCCTAACTGTAGTAATTGTCGATGGGGATGGGTATCGCCACTCTGTTTCACCTGTGGTAATATCTGCTGATGTAGGTAAGTGACATACATTTCCTGGACACTATCGAGGGAAACTCCTAAGTTCAGGGCATTACCGACCCGAATTAAACTTTCCAATCGCTCGATTTCTATCTCCAAATTGAGATTGTTACCGTACAGGATTTGCCATAACAAACGAGATATTAATTGCTCTAATAATACCTTCGCTGCCGGAATATTTAAATTCGCCCGTAGATGTTTGGCTTCCGTGGCGATCGCACTTAATTCCACTAGGTAATTATTACTTGCTGCCACATCATTGATATCCCGTTCTAGGCTCTGCAATTTGGTTAAGCATTGGTGTCCTAAAGCTACTTCAGCAGCAACTTGCAATTCCTGGGGTACGGTTAACTCATCCCGATGGAATGCCATAATTACCCCGTAATTATCCCGATATACTTGGTGATATAATTGGTCTAATCTACCGAGGGTTTCCTGGGTGAGGGTACGCATGATTTTGTGTCGTTCTTCGGCAAATAGGTCTTGCAAACTGTAACTTTTCTCGCCAAATAACTGGGCCATGTCTAAAATAGTTTGGGCAGCGCTGGCTTTTTGTAAGGAGGAAAATAATCGTTCTTTGATTTCGCTGTATTTGCGCCTACCTTCAAAGGGTTGAATACAGCAGTGGAAATCCCATCCTCCTAAATGCAGGACGGCAAAGACTAAATTCCGACTTTCCCAAGTAATATCGGATACTAGCTCAATATTACCGACTCCCAAGGTCAAGGCTCCCATCCGTTGCAATGTATAATCACTTTGATGGACGGTATAGCAATAAACGCGATTGGCGGTTGCGGAATTATTTTCGTGGAAGTGGTGATTGTTAAACAGGGAGGTAATAGCATGGTGAGCTGCAACCTGTTCAATGGTGACTTGGGAAGTGAGGACTAGTTTTTGGTATATTTTTTCACCATTAATAAATTCGTCAATGTTGCTGGGAATGGTCGCCAAACGTTTCATGAATTCCCGTTCTAGTTGAACTCCTGATACATCGGCTGCTAATTCTAAAGCGCGAGCTGCATAGCGGAGGATTTGTGTACCTTCGGGACGGGATACTTCTTCAAAGAACCAACCACAGCTAGTATACATTAGCAAAGCATGGCGCTGCATTTCCAATAATCGCAGTGCGTCTACCCGTTCGCTGTCGGTGAGGGGGTGGTTTTGGTGACGCTGCAAAAATGCACTCACGGTTTCTGGAGTGCGATCGCGAATTACCTGGATATACTCGTCCCTCGCTAACCAGGGGTCGCTGAATAAAAGCTGGGCTTGTTGTTCGTAAATTTTGATTAAGCGATCGCGTAACCAATCCAAACTATCCCGTAGGGGTCTGCGCCATTTTAAGTGCCATCCGGGAGCTCCACCACAACCACAATCATCTTGCCAGCGATCGACCCCATGGGCACAACTCCAAGCGGTGACGGGTTTGAGTTCGACTTCCCAGGTGGGGGGATGGAGGCTTAAATAATGGGCAAAGTTGGTGACAGTCCAACCCCGTTGGGGAAATTCATGGGTGAAGGCGTAGGCGAGGGTTTTTTCGGTACCGCGTTTATGGTGACCAAAGGTTTCCCCATCGGTGGCTACGGAGATTAATTGGGCTTGGTGTTCACCCCGGACTGCGGCTCCGATTCTTCCTGCTAAATGGCTAGAACTGTAGACCACATCACTAAAGCCCATGTCACGGGATATGGGCCCATCATAGAAAAATATATCAATATAACGGGGATTTGCGCCATCATTTTTTAAATAGCATCGGTAGGGTCGGGTGGGATCAATTTGACTACCACCGACTTCATGCCATTCGGGTTGTTGCTCCCATTCATTGGGTAAGGGACGACAGCGTTGGGCTTGGGAAGGAGCTAAGACGATAAATTTGATCCCCTCATCGACTAAAGCCGTTAAGGTTGCATAATCAACGGCTGCTTCCGCTAACCACATTCCCTGGGGATCACGACCAAAGCGGGATTTAAAATCATATTTTCCCCAGCGAATCTGGGTGTATTTGTCCCGTTGATTTGCCAAGGGCATAATTATGTGATTGTAAACCTGGGCGATCGCATTTCCATATCCATTCAGGCGATCGCAGGACAGTCGGTCGGCTTCAATAATGCGCTGATATACCTGCAAATCATGGCGTTCTAACCACGACATTAAGGTCGGGCCAATATTAAAGCTCATGTATTCATAGTTGTTGACGATCCCCACCACTTCCCCTCGGTGGTTCAAGACCCGTGCATAGGCATTGGGACGATAGCATTCACTATGGATACGTGCATTCCAGTTATGGAAGGGAGCTGCTCCGGGTTGACGCTCAATTGTGTCTAGATAGGGGTTTTCCCGTGGTGGTTGATAAAAATGTCCATGTACTGTCACATATACCCCGGTTGTCACTAATTGGGGATCATGACTATTTTCTCGCTCTGACGAAGGCACAAAACCAGCACCTGCTGGGAATTCAGCCGCAGAAGTCATATAATTTGTCCTAAGTTACTGGAAATGAATCTAATTGGGTATTTAAATTACTGTTTCAAATGGTTTTCTAAGTCTCATTGTTGCGCTCGACACCCGCAATTTTCTGTACAGCCCTAGATAATACTTGCAAGCACATTTTCTCTCATCAGCACAAATTGCCGGGCCTGATGCAATATATCTTTATTCAGGATATCAGATAATTCCCATACCCACAAGATTAGGTGTATTATCGAATGCTTTTTCTCGTGATAATTGGAACCAAATATATATTTTTCAACTCAGTAAGTCGGCGTTAAAAAATCAAGGTATGTCATGACGGTGGAATG
Source organism: Calothrix sp. NIES-3974 (assembly GCF_002368395.1). GTDB lineage: Bacteria > Cyanobacteriota > Cyanobacteriia > Cyanobacteriales > Nostocaceae > NIES-3974. Next base: position 5,698,536 of record NZ_AP018254.1, on the reverse strand, counting down.
CAGGGGAAGGAAGTATAAGTCCTGCGGACAGACTTCGCCAACGCAAGGCTGGGAAAGTTGTTTACAATTCGTTACACCGTAAGGGTAATCCAAAATCCGTCTGGGAAAGTTTAGCGGAAGAATAAATCTCCCCCGAAGTTTACCGGAAAGCGCAAAGTCTGCGGGGGGATACTCCCCCGTAGAACTTTGTAACAAAGAAAATCTTCCCGGTAACTTCTGTTTCCCAACTTTCCCCAAAATCCAAAATTGAATAATCCTAAAGACTTCCCCCCTCGCTTTTAATTAACTGTAAATAATGTCCCTCAACTTGACTTAATTGGTCATGGCTTCCTCGTTGAACGACTTTACCACGCTCCAGTACAATAATTTCATCACAATCACGAATAGTGCTTAAACGGTGAGCAACGATTAAACAAGTACATCCACGCAAACGTATATTTTGATCGATAATTTTTTCCGTTTCTGCATCTAATGCACTAGTAGCTTCATCCATCAATAGAATCGAAGGATTATTCACTAAAGCGCGAGCAATTTCCAAACGTTGTCGTTGTCCACCGCTTAAATTAGTTGCTCCTTCCAACAGGTCAGCATTATAACCACCAGGTAAAGATAAAACAATTTCGTGAACTGCGGCATCACGGCAAGCTTGCATTAAACTACTATCAGGAATAGTGGTGTCCCAGAGAGTCAAATTATCGCGTACTGTTCCGGCAAATAGCATAATATCCTGTTCAATAGTTGCCATCGAATTAATTAAAACTTGATGGGGAATTTGGGATTTTGGTAATCCATCTAAATAAATTTCACCACTCCAAGGTTCATACAAACCAGCAACTAATTTAGCAACTGTTGATTTTCCAGAACCACTACCACCAACTAGGGCTACCCGTTGACCTGGTTGCAAAGATAAACTCAAGTTTTCAATCAAAGGTGCAGCGTTGCGATTATAGCCAAAGGTAATATTTTTTAATTCTAAATATCCTTCTAATTTCGGATTGGCAAAATTCCAAATTTGTTCTGATGAGGTATTTTGAGGTTCAACGGTGGGGTTACGTAAAACATCATCTAAACGATTTAAACTTCCTTCTAGTTCCTGTAAATCTCCACCTAAACTAATCAGTTGGTTAACGGGTTGCATAAACTGCTGCATTAGGGATTGAAATGCAACTAACATCCCAATATCCATGACTCCATCCATCACCCGCAGACCACCAACCGCTAACAGTAACATGGAGGTGACACCCGATAAAAATGCTGGTAGAGTTCCGAGTTTTTGGTTGAGATTATCCATGTCTTGACGGACGTTAATGGATTTAGCATAATATCCAGCCCAACGGTTAAAAAAGTCTGATTCTAAACCAGAGGCTTTGAGGGTTTCCATACTTTGGAGTCCGGAAATAGCTACACCACTGACCTTTCCTTGCTCCTGCATTAAACGCACATTGGTATCCGTTCGTAATCGAGCTACCCATTGTAACGCGATTAAATTAATTAAAACAAAAGTAATCCCGATTAAAGTTAAAATTTTATCGTATTGCCACATCACAATGCCGTAGAAAATTACCATCACTGCTGAGATGACAGTGGTTGCTAATTTTCCTGATAATAAACTTGCTAGTCTGTCGTTTAATTGAATACGACTGCTGATTTCTCCGGCAAATCTTTGGTCATAAAAACTGACAGGTAGATGGAGTAAATGCCAAATAAATTTACTGGACATTGCCATGGCCAACTTAATGCGCATTCGCCGTAATAATTGTAGCTGTAATCGTGTTAATAAACCGCTAATTAAAGCGGTAAACATCATGGCGAATACCAACTGACGTACCCAATCGGTATTATTTTTAATTAAAACTTCGTTGACAAAGAATTGGGAAAATGTCGGCATGGCTAAACCAGGTAACACCAGGAAAAAGCCAGCTAAAACCGAATATAAAAGTGGCCAAAATGAACCACGTAAACGGGAAACTAAAGAAAGAATTACACTGGGTTTACTACCACCCTTTTTAAATTCTGGACCTTTCTCAAAAACTAAAACAACACCTGTAAATGCATCGCTAAATTCAGTTAAAGAAATTCTTCTACGTCCACTTGCTGGGTCATTCAAAAAAACATACTGACCGCGAAAACCTTCAACCACGAGAAAATGGTTAAAATTCCAAAAAACAATATAGGGACACTTAAGCTGTTTTAATCCTTCAATATCAACTTTAAAACCTTTTGCTTGTAAACCGTAGCTTTTCGCTGCATTTAAGACGTTAGAAGCCTTACTACCATCGCGAGAAATTCCACAAGCTTGTCGTAATTCCGTTAAGGGGACAATCCTACCGTGATAAGCCAAAATCATCCCCAAAGATGCTGCTCCGCACTCCACAGCTTCCATTTGTAGTAGAGTTGGTGTGCGACGCACGGGTTGATATTTCGGAGTTATACTTGATAGATGTTGTCCAATTTTGTTTAACATAGCCAATGTGGTGGAATATTTGCCAAGCTCTAGGACTAAACTAATTGATCCATATTTCTCCTAGGGGGTGACTAATGCAATCAAGGCAAATCCCGGATTTATTTCCAACTCCTAAGACTTCCAGAGAGTCGGGAGTGGGAAAAACGACTTTGCATAGGTTCTGATGTACGTAGTACATGTATGCTATTGTTTTGATTACCTATTAAACGTGAATTAGGCGGATTGTAAACGCTATAATCTTGATTAAGCTAATGATTTCGGCAGTTAAGGTTCAAAGCAACCTCTAGGTTGAGTTGGGAACAAACTCAATAACTACTTGATTTCGGGTTTACTGATTTTCTTCTCAATAGACTTGGAGGTTTTTAAAAACTTTTATTGACCACGAATAATGCTGGATAAGGGTTCCAGACTTGATAACCCATCATAGCTAGCTCTCTCTGTAGGAGTACTTACCTGATTGACAAGGGAGTTCCCTATGTCGTTTGGGACACAGCCAAACAGGAAAATAGCTCATTCCTACTCCCAATCACGGACTACTCCCTACTCCCTATTCACAAGCGAGACTAATTCTATTCATCCTGGGGATTTTATCTTTGAATCGCCCCTACCTAATTAAAATTCAGTACACTGGATATCTAGCCACGCGTGTTGGGATGGGATATTCACCAATGAGTCAAGAGTCAGCAACAAAAATTTGTATTCTCGGTGGGGGTTTTGGCGGTTTATATACAGCTTTGCGTCTCAACCAATTGCCCTGGGATAGTATACAGCAACCGGAAATTACCCTTGTTGATCGATGCGATCGCTTCGTTTTTACTCCCCTGTTATACGAGTTACTGACGGGGGAATTACAAACTTGGGAAATTGCTCCTCCCTATGCAGAGTTGCTCCAAAATACGGCGATTCGCTTCTGTCAAGGGTATGTGAAAAAAATTGATATTGACCAACGACTTGTACAATTGGATCAGGGGAGGGAATTCAACTATGACCGGGTGGTGTTAGCTTTAGGGGGAGAAACTCCCCTTGATTTTGTTCCCGGTGCAAGTTCCTATGCCTATCCCTTCCGGACGATTGCGGATGCTTACCGTTTACAGGAAAAGTTACGTCTTTTGGAAAGTTCCAAGCAGGATAATATTCGGATTGCCGTTGTCGGAGGTGGTTATAGTGGTGTGGAGTTGGCTTGTAAATTAGCTGACCGATTCCAGCAACGGGCTAAATTCCGTTTAATCGAGATGGGTACGGATATTTTGGGTAATTCTCCGGATTTTAATCGTCAAGCTGCTCGCAAAGCTTTAACTGCAAAGGGTGTGTTCCTGGATTTGGAAACGAAGGTGACACAAATCGCAGCCGATCAAATGAGCTTGGAATATAAGGGTCATATCGATACAATTCCTGTGGATTTGGTATTGTGGACTGTGGGAACCCAAGTTAACCCCGTGGTCAGGGATTTACCCTTAGAACATAACCAAAGGGGACAAATTTGTACAAGTCCCACCTTACAAGCCATTGCACATCCAGAAATTTTTGCTCTGGGAGATTTAGCTCAAATTCAGGACGCAAATCGCCAAGCTGTTCCTGCTACTGCTCAAGCTGCCTTTCAACAGGCTGATTATACAGCTTGGAATGTTTGGGCTTCTTTGACCAATCGTCCCCTATTGCCGTTTAAATATCAACACCTGGGGGAAATGATGGCTTTAGGTGTGGATAATGCTACCCTATCTGGTTTGGGAGTGCAATTGGATGGTCCTTTAGCCTATGTTGCTCGACGGTTAGCCTATTTGTATCGAATGCCAACCTGGGAACATCAACTTCGAGTCGGTTTAAATTGGTTAACGCAACCGATTGTTGATGCGATCGCGTAGCGGTTCTTCTGGAGTATTGCTTGTTAAATTGGGAATGGGTTGGGGGGATGTTCTAATTTGTAATTCGTAATAGTCTGCGGCAACGCTTCGCGTACGTAATTTGTAATACCTGCTATGCGGGAAGCAAGCTACGTGATTTGTAATTCTTAATTTGTAATTTGTAGAGGATTACTATATACAAATATGCACTCTTTAGAACCAGAAACCACCCCTAACTCTCCTAGCTGTCGATTTGAAGGTTTTTTCCTACAAATGGTCAGACCTGGTTTAGCAACAAGATGTGAGGATATTATCCGTAAAATCTTGGGTACGGATTGGCAAATCAAACCCATTGGTGATAGTACGACCAAATTTGAAATTACCAAGGGTGATGATGCACTTTCAGTTAAACAAGCTTGGGATAAAACCTATGAATTGCGATCGCAACCGGGTATCATTGATGCTGAACCCCTCTTTGCTGTCCCGGTTCCTGAACGTCGCGATTGGGATACAGGATTAAAACCTGATTTCGCTATTTTCAACAACCAAATTGCGGCAGAAAGTAGTGATGTCACCTGGGGACTCCAACAAATAAGGGTTTTGGATGCTTGGCAAAAATATTTTCCCGACCCCCACCATCCACCTGGTCACGGTATCATTATTGCTCACCCAGATACTGGCTACACGGAACACCCAGAAATTATTCCCAATCTACTCCTAGAGCAAAGTTTTAATTTCCTCAGACCTAACCAGAAACCCCTAGATAACCTGGAAACATCGGGGGGAGAAATTATTAATAATCCTGGTCACGGTACATCAACTGCAAGTCTAGCTATCAGTCCCCCCGGACCCCAAGCTACCTACCCTAACGGTAAATACATTGTCGGTGTTGCACCTGGAGCCAAATTATTACCCCTACGAGTCACCTATTCAGTTGTACTTTTAAGTGTACGTAACCTGGCTGAAGCGATTGAATATGCTACCGACCAAGGCTGCCATATCATTACAATTAGTCTGGGTACAGCCTTTGCTAACCAACGTTTACGTAGTGCCATCCTCTATGCCCAAAAACGAGGTGTCATCATCGTCGCTGCGGCTGGAACAATGGTTCCCTACGTTGTCTATCCAGCAGCTTACGATGAGGTAATAGCCGTCACCAGTTCCAATATCCGCCGTGAAGTGTGGTGGGGTGCTTCCCGTGGTAGACAAGTGGATGTGACAGCCCCTGGAGAATCCCTGTGGCACGCCAAAACCCGCAAAAACGCCAGTGGCGAATTTACTTTCAATATTGAACAGGATTCGGGAACCTCTTTTTCAGCCCCCATCGTCGCCGGCGTGGCTGCCCTCTGGTTATCATACCACGGTCGAGATAATTTAATCGCCCGCTATGGTGAGGAAAAAATACCGTTTATTTTTAACCAGTTATTGCGGGATAGTTGTGAAAAATTCCCCACCTGGAGACCCAATCGCTTTGGTGCTGGAATTGTGAATACAGAGAAGTTATTAGCTGCACCCCTACCAGATTATGTCCACCAAGCAGTCAGACCTCCTGCATTTGCCCTCCAACAGCATACACCCATTGATAGTGGGGAATGGGAAACCTTTATGCATTTGTTTGAATCCGTGATGGTTGATTCTCCAACCCCAGAGAAAACCTCGATTGATGGGTCAAAATTGCGAGTAATATTAGCAGAACTATTAGAAGTACCGGAAACCGATTTAGAAGCCAAATTAAAGCAAGTTGGTCAAGAATTAGCATTTCATCTCATCACGAATCCCGATTTATATCATCAATTAATTGCTGTCCTGCGTGATGATTGCCAATCTGGGACTGAGAATATCCCGAAATCTCAATTCAAAACCACCCTCCCTAGTCAAAATAATAATCATAATCAATTATCTCTGGGTAAATTACTTCGAGAACAGGATATTTCTCATGTTTTAGCTGGAAAGTAGGAGACAGAAGATAGGGAGGGTAGGGAGTAGTTTTAATCCAAATAATTCCACTTTGGCTTGACTTCAAAAAACTATAGATGCAAGGTTTTTACACTTTGTACGCCTACTTGGAAAGCACTTTTTGTGACTAAAATACCCTCAATTCCTTGTGAAATATAGAGACGCGAAATATCGCGTCTTTACTATTTTTCAACAAGCCCTACTTAAGCAAACCCGATTTCAAATCCAAAATCTAAAATCCGAAAATTGTTTTCCCTGGATTCATCAAATTATAGGGGTCTACCGTTCGCTTAAACTCAATATGTTCTGGGTCAATAGACCGCTTCCACCCTTCTTCAATGAGATAGCTGTGGGGATTGGCAATAAATACACCGTGTTGCTCGTGGTAGCGAATAATCTCGTTTAATCGGTCTTCGCTAGTATAACGAACAAGTTGTAGACCGGGATTGGCGATATTTCCCTCTACACGAATAAACTCTAGATGCATCATCACTTCGTCCCCAAAGTGATTGTGCATATGTTCAATGGTTTGAAAATTGTCACTAGGGAAAATACTTTGTAAATAGGTAATAGAATTATCACTGCTACGAGCGTGGAGTGTGGTGTGATTCCAGGTATACTCACCTAAATTTATACCCCTGCCACTGGCTAAAGCGGGTTTTTGATAGGTAATTTCACCCTGATACTGCTGCACTAAACCAGTGACAAAATCTAAACTGGATTCGGCAATAATTGACAAAACTACATGTTGCCCGTCTCCAATATACGGACGTAGGGCTGTAAAATAATTAGGGATGGGTGCGGCAAAAACACCAATTTCTTTTTTGACCATACCGTCAGCCTGAGCTAACTTTTGCCCAAACCGAAGTGCCGATAGGAAATCCGCAAAGGTGATAATCACCTCTGCCCAAGGATAGGCAGGAGCAAGGGGAATTTCCACCTCCGTAATTATACCGTTAATACCCCAAGCGTGGTTAACCTTTTGGACATCATCACCCCGTAACTCGATAACACGGGGTTCATCCTCCAACGTTACCACCTGTAAACCCAAAAGATTACCGCGATCGCGCAATAACCCATATTGCACTGAACCAATTCCCCCACTTCCTCCAGCAATAAATCCACCCAAAGTAGCCGTTCGATAGGTAGATGGAACCATCCGTAATTCCCAGGAGGTTTCCCGTGTGATTTTATCTAATGCAGCCAATCTAATTCCTGCCTGTGCCCTGGCAATTCCTGGTTTTACCCAACACACATCCTGCATTTTGGTCATGTCAATGACAACACCACCATGTAGGGGTACACACTGTCCGTAGTTACCTGTACCAGCACCACGTACCGTAACTGGGATGCGATATGCCACACAAATTTTCGCTAGATTGAGTACTTGTTGCAGATTGGCAGGACGCACGACAACATCAGCAATTTTACCTGCCAATTTAGCCGTGAGAATGGGACTGAAGGTATGATAATCCTGGGATAGTTTACCTATCTGCTGAGTATCAGTAATCACTTCTATCCCCATTTCTGTCATGGTCTTGGTAAATGCATCTAGGTCAAATGGGGTGGACATGGCAGAATTTGGGTCTGGGAATAAAGAAAAGAAAATTGTCTATTTTAGACTAGTGTTTATACTAGTTTAGTCTGTTTTGATTTTGTGGAGATGGTTTAATCATCTTTCAATCTTACCCCATGTCATTAATTTTGATGGGTTAAAAAAGCATGTAGTAGCGCTAGTCTACGACAACCCTACGGGTATAGAGCTTTATCTTAAAGTTTTTTCGGGGTTATAGTCACAACTACAAACCCCTGGGAACTTATCCTGGATTTTGAGCGAGTAAGTTGTAAGCCTTGAGTGACGGACTAATTTCCCCTATACTCCCGTCACGGACTATTCCCTATAAGTTTTAGGGTTTTGTGAGAAATGCGGGTTATGTGGTCGAAAATAGCTTATAAGTATTACAAAATGTGAATTCCCCTGTTGAAGTACAGGTTTTCAAAACACGGTAAAGTGAGTATATAATATTACTTTAATGACAATATAATTCAGTGTGAGTACTGACGGAAAGTAGGAACATCTGCCATATCTGAAGGGCAATTATCATATTATCGAGTTTACTAAATTAGTCTTGTGCGGATTTATCAGTGATTTATACAGATTGCATTCTTATCATATCAACTCAAACGCATTGTACATTCTAAAATCAATTTTTGATTCACTAAAGAATAGGGTTGAATTGCTAAAGCTCGGCGGAAGGATTGTATTGCCTCTACGTACCGACCGAGGGCAGCATAACATAAACCCATACCATGAAATGCACCGAAATGGAAGGAGTTTAATTCAATTACTTTTTGACAATCCAGAAGGGATTTTTGGTACTCACCAATTGTATAGTACAAAAATCCCCTGCGATTCCAAGCTTCAGCAAAATCTGGTTGGTCACTAATTAATTCATTTAACACCTGTTCCGCTTCTGCAACCTTACCTGCATCCAATAACTTTTGACTACGGTCAATCATTTCCAGACCATAGATACCTTTTTGTTGAAACCAAATTCGCCATAATTTACGGGTTGCGAGTTCCCGTACTGATTCATTTGGGTTTTTCAAGTCTTCAAGTAAAGAATTGATAAATAAAGAATCCATGAAATTACTGTTGACGATGAGCTATACACTTTTAATTTCGCACAAAATGATTACAGAAGTTGATTGTTTACCTACTCTTAAATTTTCGGTGCGTATTTTGGATTATTTGCAAATTTACGTACCGTTTTTCGTATTAATTCATACTTTGATATCAGATTGGCAATAGTTAGGGATTAGAGATATAGCAATCCTAGATGATTGTAAAATCTTAAATGTTGGATTGTTGACTGTTAACTGTTGACTGCCATAGCTGTAGTGCGGTTTCTCTAGGAGAAGTTTTCCCGCAGAGTACAGCCAAAGCCGATATTTTTCACAACTGAAATCGGATTGCGATATGTATTGATTAAATATTATTGGTATTCAAAACAAACTTTGGATTTCTGCTAACCGATGGTAAATATATAGGGAATCCGTTTGGATTTCTGAAGCTACTTATCCCCGATTTTTCACAAGTACCTAAAACTTCCAGTTATCTCTACGTAGCAAGCTTGTTACAAAGCAGTATACGCCATAGGCGTTGTCGCAGACTAGCCGCATTACGCACGTCTACGGCTCTAAAAAATTACAGCCTTACTCCCGTACAGACGACCCGACGGGTCGTCTCTATTCCCTGATTTTAATGACAATTTTTACCACCCACCTACTTACCTATAACCTTGCCAATTTTCAATTTCGAGTTGACCACTGGGTTTAAAGGTGACTTGATAGTGGGCTAGGGGTTGTTTTGTGTTAGCTGCGGCAGTATTATCACCGTAAACTTCTTGAAACATTGTTGGTAATGGTGTTTCTCGATAATAATCAAATGCACCGCTATTTAAGGGTTCATAATCGGCGATGACACCATCTTTGTTGACGGCAACGCGATATTTCAAATCACCTCTAAACCGAGGAGTTCCAGCCCATTTACTACGAATATTGTCGTAAAGTTTTTTACTGAGTTCTTGTAACTGATTGGCTTCGGTAATTTTTTCGCCGATTACTTTCGGGGTGCTGGAGTAACCGTTCCAGGGACTGACTTCGAGGATACCGTTGCGACGAAATACCACTTTATACTGGGCTATTGGTTCATTCCCGGCAGGTTTTTGGTTTGCGGATTTAAATAAAAGCTCTTTTAATGGGGTTTGAGCGACAACATCCTCAGCAACCTTGTTGGTTGGCTTGTAGGCAACGAGGGTGCCATCGGCGGCAACTCCGACCCGATATACTACATCTTGGGGTAGTCCACCCCGGTTTGCCCACTGGGGATTGATGCGGTTATAAACTTGGCGATTTAGGGCTTTGAGTTGGGAGGGGTCGGTAATTTCTGGGACTGTACGGAGTAGAGCTTCCAGGTCTTTGACGTTAGGGGTGTCCGTGGAGGTGGGATTATCAGCAATGGTAGTAGCACTGGGAGTGGGTGTATTTGCGGATGCATCTGTTTCCGTAGTGGGGGAAGGAGTGGCGACGGTGGTGGCAGTTGGATTTGCTGATTCTTCTTGGGTTTGGGGTTGGGGAGGACGAACTTCAGGGGCGGGTAGCATTGCGAACGCCAAAGCGGCTGCGGCTAAACTGGATATACCGATGGTCGCCGGAACTGCTTGCTGGATGAGGACTTCACTACTTGCACCGTAACGTCGAGGAGCGGATTGAATTTGCAGCATTAATTCTGGAAGCGTTTGTGTATCCGCGAAAAATTGGTCAACGGCTTCAACTAAATCGAATAATTGGACTGTATTCAAATCCATTGCGATCGCCGAGTTGTGATCGGCAACGGTATCAGTATGATTACGAACTATCAAGCGATGGCAGTTATTGTTAACAGCTTGAATTTGCACTAATTCCGTTTCGCGATCGCTTAAGTTCGGATTGGGTATATGGCTAAAAAATTCCTGGGCATAGGCATTAACAGCGCGTACTAAGCTCTCAAAAAAGTCCCTTCCCCCAGAAATTGGCTGTTGATAACCGGATATGTGACATTCAGCATTCACGAGAATCGACAATTCTGGACGCATTTCCTGGAAATGGGTGATTTTGGTAGCATCACTTAACCCTTCTAGGAGCAATGTACAATTGGGTAAACTATATTTTCTCTGAATATTCATTCTACTTCCCCGTCAAAAAGACTAATCCAAAACCGTTGCATTCCTGCGGTTCCCGTACAGAATAATAACTTTCCAAGCAAATCTATTGCCAACTCATCGATTTTTTCATCGCTGGTGAGAGCATACGCACCCATGCGTCGCGGATTCATCCGGCTTTTGAAATGTACTCGGAATCTTTCTAAGTAGTTGGATAAACGTAAATTTTGTTCCAGGGGAATTTGTTTATCCAACAGCTGTTGATGAATCATCAGTAATTGGCGAATAGTCACCGTTAGTCTTCGAGCAATGTAACAGGTAATGATGACTAAAGCCTTCGCTTCAATGATTTTGAGCGGACGACGGATATTCACTCGACGCATGGGATTTGTGCTACGCATCCGCCACAGATTCACGCGATCGCGGATAATTTCCTTTAGGTCTAATTCTTGAGCAAAAACTAAAATCGCCTCTGAACCCTCCAATTCCAAAGCTTCGATTGCCAATAACAGCAAGTCAATTTGCAAACGCGCACGTCGCGGACAAATTTGTCCTTCAATTGCGGGTTCGGGTAGGGTGTCCAAAATCATCGGTAAAGCCTTGGGGGTTGGACTTTCATTATAGGGCGTTAAACTAGCAGAAACATTCATTATATATACCTTGTGCGGCTGCAACGAAGTTAGTTTAGATATAACTATTTAAAGATGAAATCAATCTCATATTTTGAGTATTTTGACGAATAAGTCCATGATTAGTGGCGCGACTGCATGATATATACATTAGTTACGTCACCAAATCAAAGATTTCCGTATACTGAAACCAAAGTTTTTCCACAGGTGTTAAAACCTAGAATCCAGAATAACCCATAAATAAATCACCCAGTGTCTTCAAGTGACAAACCATTGTTCAACAACGCTTATCACTCACCACTTGTTAGAAGTGCAGGTGAAGGCTGTAGGATTTATCTATGGACGCAGATGTTGGCTGCTATGCATCTTCAAAAAAGCTGATAGCTCACAGCCACTATTCCCTCATCACTTTCAAGTCAGGGAGTCGAGAGTATGGGGAAAATCAACCCTTTACTCAACGTTTATCCCTCACCCATGAGCAATGCAGGTGCTGTAGCTGTTCTTTCTTCTATAGCTTGGTGCAGGTTCAGCAAATCGTCAATGATTTAACCGCTTCTGTGTCACCAGTTATAAATACAGTGTATGACAGTATAGTTCAAGCTTTATCAGGAATGGAAGAGTGAGGTGTTATATCGTTTTTACTTATATTCGAGTGGGTAGTAGTTTGGCAACCCAAAAAAGGGGAGTTCGCAGTGGTAGCTCTAGCTCTAAAAAACTTTCCCATAGAGCGCTATACCCCCAGGGTTGTCGTAGACTAGCGCTACTACTAATGGGGTGGATTATAGGGTCTTGTTTGTTGAAATTCGTCACACAACTTTTCAATTTAGCGGTAATAGATTTCGGATTATCACAATTTGCATCGGGGTCGAAAAATTTGCTTGGCAAGATGGCTGTTTTGTCGTTTAATATCTAAACAACGAAAAATCAATATCTCCACTCCAGGAAATGGGTCGGCAGCCAATCTATACTGCACTAACTCCTAACCCATAACTAAATCCAATTTTTCCCAAATTGTGCCCACGTCATTACTAATTTACGTGTGGTACTTCTTTATCGTCGGTTTTTGGGGAACGCTAGCATCAGGGATTCATCGCCAAACATGTCTACAACGCTGACAAATACTACATTGCGTGCATCGAAAATCATCCATCGCTCACCGATTTTGCATCCCCTCGCTCGGTTTGTGAGTGAAGATGCGATCGCTATCATGTTTAATATCCCCGTGGCGGAGATTGAACGTATTGAATGTTACCGCTACATGGTTTATGTTCATGCTCGCCATGTGAGTAGATTTGTCAGTTACGCGGATTTTCCACCAATGGTTAATGTGCCATCTCCAAATCTTTATGATGGTTGGCGTTGGCGTAGACGTTGGCGTAGACATTTTCACAGTTCAACAGCCCCGGCTTGGTGGCAAGATTTTTACCTCGCCAATATCCGCCATAGTCAAACAGGGGATGACTTACGTGCTTGGAAAAATTTAATTACAGGGATAGAAGAGTTTCTCTCAGCAGAAACACGCAAAAAACTGGGGGATATATGTGGGGAATATGAAGCGAAATTGCAAGAGATGATGAATGTAATGTGATTAACGCTCTTTACACTCCGAAATGTTGTAAATAAAAATAATAATCGGGTTTAACATAGAATTTTCCTGAATCGGCATGGAAATTACCGTGATTATAGGAAAAGGCATTGACATGAGAGGAGTTGGAGAACGATGAGGGATGCTTATCTGTTGGCGGCTGGAGTGTTAACGGGAATGGCTGTACCAACATCAACATTACCCGGCTTATCCCTGCTTCCCCAACTAGAATCTCCGGGAAATTCAGGACAACAACAAGCACAAATTAGTACATCTGTAGATATACCCAGTTCTATCGTCCCCGAATCCTCAACTCCAGAATTTAGTTTACCTTTCCAGCCAGATTCAACCCCCGCAAGGTTACTGAGGAATTACAATTACGATACTAGCTACGGCAATCAGCGATCGCATTTTCGCCAACCAGCCTCCGGATATGAACTCTATCAGCAGAGGTTGATGGCCCTGCGTAATGGACAAATTTATACCCGTATTGGTGAGGGAGTAGGGGATTTTGCGCAAAAAGCCAATACCCGTCAGTTAACCTACGAAGATTGGAAGAAACTATTAGCACTAGAAGCAAAAGCGATCGCAGATGGTCAAGGAAACAATCGCTTAAGTGTGATGGTGGGAGATTCCCTAAGTCTGTGGTTTCCCACCCATAAGTTACCATCCGGAAAGTTATGGTTAAACCAGGGGATTTCCGGAGACACCTCTGGGGGAATTTTAAAGCGGTTAGCCTATTTTGACAAAACTCGTCCAGAGGCAATCTATGTGATGGCTGGGGTTAACGATTTGCGTCGTGGTCACTCCGATGCGGTAATTCTCCAGAATATAAAATCAATTGTCCAGCGCTTGCGAAAAACCCATCCCCAAGCTCAAATCATCGTCAAGTCAATCCTACCAACCAGATTACCCACCATACCCAATCATCGCATTCGGGGAATTAACCAGCAAATTGCCAAAATCGCCGAAGCAGAAAATGCTAGTTACCTCAATATTCACGCTTGGTTTGTCGATTTTGAAGGTAATCTTCGTCCCGAATTAACCACAGACGGTTTACACTTGAGCCACAATGGTTACGAAGTATGGCAAGCTGCAATTCAACAAGTCGAAACCAGAATCGCCACCTCCCAAATCGAACAAAAGCGTCGCAAACTGTTAAAAGAGCAAGCAGAAACAGTGATGCGTAAATCTCAAGTCGGCAATCAAGCACGTATGTAAAGACCTGATTTTTGACTAGATGGGGAATCGGGGTATTAATTCAAACAAATGTAAAGACGACCCGACGGGTCGTCTCGACGACGGTTGAGGATATTAATCCAAAATTCAATTATTCAGTGGGAATCACCTGCTCAGAAGCATTATTATTACTTTGTACCTCTTGAGTCGGTACAACTACATCCTTATTTTTGGGAGCATCAGGAACAGGAGTAACGGGTTTATCTGCACCAGAAGTTGGTGGGGAGTTTTTCGGTGCTGATGCGGGGGATTGGGAATTACGGGTATCGCGAATTTTGCGAATCCGCTCAACTAAGGATGGAGAAGGGGACTGTTGGGGTTGGGGTGGGGAAGAAACAGAACGACTGTTGGTTCCCGAAAGTTGAGATGCTCCTTTGGAAGGGGTGTTTTGATTCGCAGTAGATTCTTGACGAGTCCCATTGTTGTCTTCGGAGGAATTATCAACTTGACGACGAGATCGAGAATTATTGTTGGTAGTTGATGATGTGTTCTGGAAACGTTGACGGCGAATACGGGAATTGGTTGGTGCAGATTCGCTAGAAATGCGAGAACGTCGGGTTCTATTGGTGACAGGGGTTGTTGTTTTCTCCTCACTGCTGCTATCCGTGGGTTGAGAGTCTGGAGTTTCCACTGCTTCCACGGTTTCGCTGCTGGTATCGGTGGGTTGCTCAAAAACCGGTTGGGTATTTTGGGTATTGACCGGTGTGGAGGTTGGTGACATCATTCTCACCACACTAAACCCCGCACTTGCTGCTAACATGGCAACTCCAGTGGCAATAAATGTCTGGGGTCGTAATAGGCGATCGCTAATTTTTTGCCAGCTACCTTTCCATCTCCCGACTCCCTTGTCCATCCCAGGGGAATTAGTCACCTTGGCTGCGGGTGGTTGGGTGGTTGGATGGACTGGTAATTGCGGCTGAGGATTCACCACTGGTACAGGTGGTGGTTGTTGTACCGATAGGTCAATTGTAGGAACTGCGTAGGTCGGAATCCGTGCTGGCTCTGGTATCGGTGCAGGGGGAGGTAACATTTTCAACCATTCTTGGACAGTTGGGGGTCGATGCTTGGCTTCGATGGCCATACCCCGCATCACCGCCTGATTGACTGCGGCACTCAGTTGGGGTTGGAGTTCCTTGGGGGAAGGCATTTTTTCGCGATCGCGCAGCAGGGCTGGCATGGGTACTTGGGCCGTGAGCAAAGTATAAAGTGTTGCAGCTAACCCATAAACATCTGTAGCGGGAGTCCGGGGGGCACTGGAAAGGTACTGTTCGATGGGTGAGTAACCTTCGGAAACCAGTCCGGTATGGGTTTGTCGCGCTCCACTGTTGAATTCACGGGCAATGCCGAAGTCAATTAAAACAACTTCCTGGGTTCCTCGCCGTAGGATAATATTATCAGGTTTAATGTCGCGATGGAGTAATCCATTTTGGTGGACAACTTCTAAAGCCGCACCAATTTGGCGAATATAATGGGTAGCAACAGCCTCCGGTAAAGGTATTCCCGCCATCACATAGGCTTCCCCTAGGGTTTCCCCAGGGATATACTCCATCACCATATAGGGAAGACCCGCTTCCACAAAAAAGTCGCTGATACGAACGATATGGGGATGGATACAGGTGGCTAATCGTCGTGCTTCGTCCTGAAATTGGCGCTCAAACTTGGGAAAATCCGGGTGTTGTCGTAATTTTTCATTCAGGGTTTTAATCACCACTATATGATTGAGATAGTGGTGTGTGGCCTGAAAGGTAATTCCGAAACCACCTCGCCCTATTTCGCGATCAAGGCTATATTTACCACCCTGCAAGGTTGTACCAGCAGCTACCATAGCGATTTCTATTTGAGAGGTTTGTTGGACAAATCAAATCGTTGAATTTTTTGATTATAGAGAATTTTTGATGATTGATGGGACTTACTCTGGATTTTGAGCGACTCTAGTATTGGAACTTACCATTTTATACAGTAACCTAAATAGGTAGTCCCGGTGTAAATTGGGAACAATTTTGATTTTGACATACTGTTCGGTGGTTTACCTCACAATTTACTTTCAAAATCACTATTTTTCTGGGGAATTTCCAGATTTACGCTCATTTGTGCTTCCTTAGATATTTATACGCGTCACAACGGGATAAATCATACAACAAACTTTGGGATTGAAAACTGGAATTTTAGACATGTACCAAGTATCAAGAAATAAAATATACTAACTATTTAATTAAAAATACGGCATTGATTACAAACTGATAAAGAATCTTAACCCACCTCCATAAATTACAGGGAAATCGCTGAAAGTTCGGTTACATATCTATATCTGTTGTTAAAAAACAGAAACTCCTGGGGAATAATAAGCCAAATAACAGCTTATTTGCATCTTCCCTTGTGTGCATATATTATGACCAATCCCCTATCTTCAGACTGTTTCCAAGACTCCTTAGAGAAATTAAATCTATCGACGAATTTTTGGCTAAATTTGTTCAATGGTATCGCCGATGGAATTTTTGTCAAACATCGTCAACATGGTTGGATATTTGTCAATGAAGCCTTTGCGCATTTATTGGGACGCGATCGCTTGGAGTTGGTAGGTAGGTGTGAGTTGGATTTTTTGCTCCCAGAGGAAGCAAGTTTCTTTCAAGAGGCTGACGAAGAAGTATTTTTCACAGGTAAAATTCGGGAGAGTCACGGGTTTGTCACCGATGGACAGGGAATACGTCGGTTTATCACCACTAAACGCTCTTTGTTCGTTGATGAGAACGGAAATCGGTTGGTGGTGGGGGTGGTTCGTGATGTGACTCAGAGTGTAATTGAATACCAACAAGCTGAAGCCGAATTTATTGAATCGAAGCAATTACTTCAGTTAGTGATTGATAATATTCCCCAAATGATTTGCTGGAAGGATTGCAATTCGGTTTTTTTGGGTTGTAACCAAGCATTTGCCAAAGCTGCTGGTTTGGAGCATCCCAGGGAAATCGTTGGCAAAACCGATTATGATTTAGCTTGGCAAAAGCAGGAAAGCGATTGGTATCGAGAATGCGATCGCCAAGTGATTAGTTCGGGTTTACCACGGTTGCATCTGGTTGAAACCCAGCATCAAGCGTCTGGTCAAAAGGTGTGGTTGGATACTAGTAAAATTCCTCTCGTGGATCGTACTGGTAATATAGTGGGGTTGTTGGCGTTCATCGAGGATATCACCCAGCAGCAAATTAACCAACAATATGTGGATGTACAGAACGCGGTAATGCAAATTTTAGCAACAACTGCCACCATCGAAGCCGCAGCACCACAAATTATTCAGGTGATTTGTCACAGTTTAGATTGGCAATTTGGCGAATTTTGGTCAGTAGACCCCCAAACTCAATACCTATCATGTTTATCGACCTGGCATAGTTTAGAACAACAGGTTGTTGACTGTGTAGAGCGAGTAAAAAAATTAATATTTGCTCCCGGATTAATGTTAGCAAAAATAGTCTTATCCCAACACATAACTATTTTTGAGACGAAAGAAAACACCGTTAATCAAGAAATTTTAGATTTACTGGAATTTAACAATATTGGAGAAGTTTGCTCGATGTTGGCATTTCCCATTATTCATGGGGCAGAGATTATTGGCGTGATGACTCTATTTAGTTTTCATCAACAGCACACAACTCCAAATTTCATCAATGTCTTCAACTTAATTGGTAAGATTTTAGGACAATTTGTTGCCCGAAAACATGCCGAAAATGCCTTAGCTGCCAGTGAAGCTAAACTTCAAAAATTAGCCGATAGCGCCCCAGGAATGTTATATCAATTTCAACTTTATCCGGATGGGGTAATGTCCTTTCCCTATGTTAGTTCCGGGTGTCAAGAGATTTTTGGACTCACTCCCAGGCAAATTCAAGAAAACCCCAATATTATTAACGATTATGTCCATCCCGATTATCAACAGGAATGTTTTGATGCAATTATTCAATCTGCCCAAACTCTAAATCCCTGGAAAGCTCAATTATTAATTGTGTTACCTCATGGTGAAAAAAAATGGCTCCAGGGTATCTCCCGTCCGGAAAAACTTGCTGATGGTTCCGTTTTATGGCATGGGATAGTGATTGATATTACCCGTCTCAAAGCTACGGAAGTAGCTCTCCAAAGCGCCTATGGACAAATGGAAGTATTAGTTTTAGAACGCACTAAAGAATTAGCTAAATCCAATGAACAACTGCACCTACGCACCCAAGAACTAGAAACCGCATTAGATAAATTACAACGTACACAAATTCAACTAATTCAAAGTGAAAAAATGTCCAGTTTAGGACAACTTGTAGCCGGAATTGCCCATGAAATAAATAATCCGATTAACTTTATTTATGCCAATATTTGTTATGTCGAGGAGTATGTGAATAATTTATTATTCATGACCCAACTTTATCAGCAGTATTTTCCCATAGCAAATCCGGTAATTCAAGAATTTGCGGAGTCAATTGAGTTTGAATATATCAAAACCGATTTACCGAAAATTTTTGCGTCGATTAAAAATGGTAGTGAGCGCATTCGTCAGATTGTCTTGTCCTTACGCAGTTTTTCCCGACTTGACGAAGCCAAAATTAAACCTGTCGATATTCATGAAGGTATCAACAGCACTTTAATGATTCTCCAAAGTAGACTATATGAAGATCAAGATTCACCAATTCAAGTTATCAAAAAATACGGTGATTTACCCTTAGTAGAATGCTACGCTGGTAAAATCAATCAAGTATTTATGAATATTATCAGTAATGCCATCGATGCACTACAGCCAAAAAAAGACAACAAGCAAATCACTATCGTCACAGAGCGAAACACCACATCCATCCTGATCAAAATCAGGGATAATGGAATCGGCATTCCAGAAAAAGCGCGATCGCGAATTTTTGATCCGTTTTTTACCACTAAACCAGTCGGTAAAGGTACGGGACTAGGTTTGTCCATCAGCTATCAAATCATTGTCGAACTTCACCAAGGAAAATTAGAATGCTTCTCTCAAGTTGGTCAAGGTACCGAATTCCACATCCATATACCCATTAAATTTACGAATTTGCCATAAAACTGGTAAAAATAGCCTTTATGATGGGAGTGTTTTTCCCTAAAATTCCCTATGTAATCCTGGAACACAGTATTTATTTTGTATATATATATACATAAACTTTTTACGCAACTCTGTTGGCAGCATCAGACAATCAATGGAAAATCAATCAAAAGAATCTTCTGAGTACAATGATGCATATCTAGAAGCGTCAAATTTACCACATCAAGCACTGGTATCCGCAATAATTGTCGATTATCTCCCCCAGTATATATTTTGGAGAGATGCAAATCAGCGCCTACTGGGTTGTAATCGTGCATTTGCCAATTTCTTCGGTTTTGAAGATTGTCAACCCCTTTTAGGAAAAACCGCAGCAGAAATTCTGGAAATTTGCCAATCAAACCATGCTTACGCAGCAATTTTACTTGATGCTGATTTTTCCCTGGTGACTGAAATTGCTCAAGGTGAATACACAAGCGATCGCGAAATTATTCAAACCAACAAACCAGCCTACTATATACTAGCAATTTCCGGGGTAGATCCATCTGTTTTAAGTTACTTTGAGTTTCGCAAATATCCTTTTCAACATCCATCGACAAATACGACGGGAGTGATTACTTGGGTTGAAGATGTTAGTGACCGTCAGCGTTTAGAAGTAGATGCAAAAGCAAATTCCCAACAATTACAGTCAGCATTAAAGCAACTTCAAGATACCCAAACCCTATTACTTCAAAGCGAAAAAATGTCCACTTTAGGACAATTAGTTGCAGGGGTAGCCCATGAAATTAATAATCCGGTTAATTTCATTTACGGAAATCTAGATCACGCTGATACTTATATCCAAGATTTATTACAAATAGTTCAACTTTATCAAGCCCTACTCACAGAAACTCCTCCAGAAATCAGAGAATTAGCGAATCTGATTGACCTGGATTTTATTATGCACGATTTACCCAAACTTTTAGCATCCATTAAAGTTGGAGCGCAAAGAATTAAGGAAATAGTGTTAAGTCTACGGACATTCTCGCGGATGGACGAAGACCAAATGAAGGCGGTCAACATCCATGAAGGTATTGATAGTACCCTGATGATTCTGGAACATCGCCTCAAACCATCTAATCAACATTCCGGGATTCAAATTATCAAAAACTATGGGGAATTACCATTGATAGAATGTTATGCTGGTCAACTGAATCAAGTATTTATGAACTTGATTAGTAATGCCATTGATGCCTTGGAAGAATCTCTAGAAAAGCCAATCTTCCCTGGAGAAGAAAAGACCTTCAATAAAAGTAATATACCCGAACCATTAAGAATCAAAATTACCACCGAACTTGTTAATCAGAAACAGGTGCAAATCAAAATTGCGGATAATGGTACTGGTATTCCTAGCCATATTCAAAATAAACTATTTGATCCATTCTTCACCACGAAACCGATTGGGAAGGGAACTGGAATGGGTTTATCTATTAGCTATAAAATTATCACCGAACGACATCACGGCTCGATTGAATGTGTTTCCCGCATCGGTGAAGGAACTGAATTTATTATCACCATTCCTGTACGGCAAAGTAGTACGTCAAGGCAAAAGTAAAAAGATAATTTCCACTCTTGAATTTTTAACCAATCCGCACTGCGACACTACCAGCATGAGCAGCTAAACCCTCCGCATTTGCCAAGGAAATAGCTGCATGACCAATTTTGTGTAAAGCGGATTCATCGCATTGTAAATAGGTAATCCGCTTGAGGAAATCAAAAGCACTTAAACCGGATGCAAATCGAGCAGAACGAGAAGTTGGTAAAACGTGATTTGGTCCACCGACATAATCACCAATTGCTTCCGGAGTATACCGACCTAAAAACATACTTCCCGCACACCGAATCTGCTTTGCCATTTCCTCTGGGTGGTCAACGCAAAGTTCTAAGTGTTCCGGAGCCAAACGGTTGAGTAAAGGTATACCTTCCTCTAGATTAGAGGTAATAATAATCGCTCCGTAATTTTCCCAACTAGCGCGTGCGACTTCTTGGGTTGGTAAAGTTGTCAAAATCCGTTCAATTGCGACTACAACTTGTTCGGCAAATTCCGACGAATCGGTAATTAAAATCGATTGAGCTACCGGGTCATGCTCTGCTTGGGAGAGCAAATCCCAAGCGATCCAATCCGGGTTATTTTTCCCATCAGCGACAACCAAAATTTCCGAAGGACCAGCAATACTGTCAATTCCCACCGTCCCAAACACCTGACGTTTTGCTTCTGCGACATAGGCATTACCGGGACCAACAATTTTATCCACAGGTGCGATCGCCTCTGTTCCGTAAGCTAATGCAGCGATCGCCTGCGCACCACCGATACCATAAATTTCCTTCACCCCAGCAATTTCGGCTGCGGCTAAGACTGCGGGATTGATTTCTCCCCTTGGCATTGGTACGGTCATGACAATCCGTTCTACTCCGGCAATTTTTGCGGGAATCGCATTCATTAATACCGAACTGGGATAACTCGCTCTCCCACCAGGTACATAAATACCAACATTTGCCAGGGGAACCCAAGTTAAACCCAAATTTACACCCGTGGCATCGTTGTAATTAATATCACTAGGAATTTGCCGACGGTGGAATTCGGCGATGCGGCTGGCGGCTAACTTGAGGGCTTCAATTACACCGGTTTCACAAGCCGCAGCACTGCTAGCGATCGCTTGCTTTGATATGCGGAGGGAATCGGGTTCAAATTTATCAAATTTTGCCGTATATTCACGTACTGCCACATCACCACGCGATCGCACATCGGCAATAATTTCCCGCACAGTCCCACTCACATCAACTGTCGCCTCTCGACGGTCATTCACCAAACTATCAAATAAAGTATGAAAATTGGCATCTGTAGTTTTCAGTATTTGCATTCTTGAGCAACCTCTATGATTCTTGCGGGAAGGGGGAGTAGCCTAACATATATCTCTGATACCGTTTTACTTAGGAGTTGATACCTGACGGGAAGCTTTCGGGAGCAGGGTCAGAAAATGCATCAAAATTTGAGTGCAATGGTATTATATCAATTCTCTTTTACTTTGAAATAAATGAAACTAGAGTAATCAACGGTTATAGCTCCTGATATGTAGCAACCATTAGCGTAAAAGATATTACACGGTGAAATTGTCTCGCTGTCAATTGGGAGTTGGGATAGTTCTCTAAACATCAGGTTCACCCATGATTGTTAACCAAAACACCCTGGAAACAGTCAACAGTCAACAATCCCTCAACCTGGATTTCTCACGAGTAAGTTGTAAGCCTTGAATGACGG
This sequence comes from Calothrix sp. NIES-3974, assembly GCF_002368395.1. Taxonomy (GTDB): domain Bacteria; phylum Cyanobacteriota; class Cyanobacteriia; order Cyanobacteriales; family Nostocaceae; genus NIES-3974. The sequence continues at coordinate 5,675,789 of NZ_AP018254.1, read as the reverse complement.
ACTAATTTCCCCTATACACCCTACGGGTACGCGCAGCGTTGTCGTAGACTAGACGCTACGCGTCTACACTACTCCCGTCACGGACTATTCCCTATGAGTTGTAGGGTTTTGTGAGAAATGCGGGTCCAGGGGTTATGCAACTAGTTTTAGCAGATTTTATGCTGTGACTTTTTCCAAAACCAATTTTTTCCGTTTGAGAGGTTCGGGAACCGCAACGGGATAATTACCAGTAAAACAAGCCGAACAAAAATTATTCGTGTCTTCATGGGTTTCTTCTAGCATACCTTCCCAACTCAAATAGGCTAGGGTATCCACACCCAGTTGCTGACTTATTTCCTCCACTGACATCCGTGCAGCAATTAATTGATCTTGAGTATCGGTATCAATCCCATAAAAACAGGGATGGGTGACAGGAGGAGAAGAAATCCGCATATGTACTTCAATTGCACCTGCATCCCGTAAAGCTTTAACTAGTTTACGACTGGTGGTTCCCCTGACAATCGAATCATCAACAATAATTACCCGCTTCCCTTGCAATACATCTTTCAGGGGATTCAGTTTCATACGAATTCCCGACTCCCGCATTGATTGGGTTGGTTGGATAAAAGTTCGACCTACGTAACGGTTTTTAATTAATCCCTCGGCAAACATGATTCCCGATGCTTGGGAAAACCCAATTGCTGCAGGTATTCCCGAATCTGGAACCCCAAACACAATATCCGCATCCACAAAGGATTCCTGAGCCAAACGACGACCTAAGCGCATCCGATAACTGTACAATGTTTCATTATTGACCACACTATCGGGTCGAGCAAAGTAAATCATCTCAAAAATACACAACTTCGGTTCCGGCTTTCGACTCCAATGGTAAGATGCAAGACCCTCCTCTGTAATCCAAACCAATTCACCTGGTTCCACATCCCGCAGGTATTCCGCACCAATTATATCCAATCCACAGGTTTCCGAAGCCAAAACATACCTGACTGGGTTTTCTCCCAAAGTTCCAATCACCAAAGGACGAATTCCATTGGGGTCGCGCACACCCATCATACCTACAGGTGTTCCCACCACTAAACTATAGGCTCCAGAACAACGATTAAACGCCGCGATCGCACCTTCTAACCAATTATCGCCGGAATTCACAGCTTCCGCGATCGCCAGGGCAATCATTTCGGAATCCGTTGTTGTTTCTAGATTGCAATTGTTTTTCAGCAAAGCTTCTCGCAGTTCAATCGTATTCACCAAATTACCATTATGGGCTAAGGCTATTTTCCCCAGTCGCGTATCTACGACTGCTGGTTGAGCATTGGCTTTGCGACTTGAACCCGTTGTGGAATAACGTGTGTGACCAACGGCAATTGTACCTGGTAACTGCTGTAAAATACTTTCGCTAAACACCTGGGAAACTAATCCCATATCCTTATGCAGATGAACAGTTTCCCCACAAAAAGTGGCAATACCCGCAGATTCTTGTCCGCGATGCTGGAGAGCATATAAGCCAAAATATGTTAATTTGGCTACATCTTCTTCCGGTGCATAAACTCCAAATACACCACAAGCTTCTTCGGGTTTATCTGGTCGTTCTTGCTCATGGGTGTGATGCTGCAACTGCTGAGAATCCGCGCTAAGGGGATGGATGGGAATCATGCTAGCTTTGCTCCTGATGGTGAGGATATCAAGTCACATAGTGAGGACACAAAAGTGCTGAAAAGTTAAGATTTTCTTAACTGTCCTTTAAAAACATTATCGCAAAAAGATGTCTAAAATCGATGCATCAAGAAAGGGGTTTACAAACAGTTTAACCCTTGCTTTACCATAGTTCTACCTGTTCGTGCCAACATTGGTATACTTATTAACCAAATCTCTGCTGTCGAAATTATCATTCCCAAAATAGGCAAATATCCACGAGTAGGAACTAAAATGACGACAGAAAGCACTATTTATTGTATTTTGCAACCAAATTCAGACAGTACCCTTCTATATTTGCTGGGTGAACCCTCAGACCGCTCCATTACTGAAAAATAGGTAATTTCTAGCTCCCGTTAGTCAATCCAATTTTTAATCCATGATTATAATTTATACTTATAATAGTGATGAGCAAAAATCATCAATTGGAGTAGATGTAAATTTCTGAGCAGACTCGGTAAAACAGGGAGAAGGGAAGCGATCAAAAAGAAATAACAAAAATAAGATAGATAAGATAGTGACTGATGTGGTCATCAACCGTTTTTGCTTCCCGAACATTACCCAGCATATTTACCATGATGCGATCGCTCGATAAACAGCAACCATTACCCACACCAGGAAAACACCGGGAACCACCATCCCTATGGTTATTTGCGATCGCAGTTTCAACTGGTTTACACTCACTTTTACTCTGGTTCCTATTTGAATCCCAATTTACGCTCATAACAAAACAAGCAGATAATTCCTTCACCCCCATCGAAATTATTGAAATTCCCCCATCACCTCAAACCAGTCCAGACAAACCCAAACCAGCACCCCAAACCAAACTTCCACCTGAGACAACTACCCCAGAAACCAACACCAATCCAGACACAGATGGGGAGATTGAACTCAGAAAACTGAATGACGCGATCGCTCTTCAGCAAAAACAGCAATTAGAACAGCAACGTCAACAGCAACTCGCGCAGCAACGTCAACGGGAATTAGAACAGCAACGTCAACGGGAATTAGAACAACAACGTCAACAGCAAATTGCACAACAGCAACGTCAACGGGAATTAGAACAGCAACGTCAACAGCAACTCGCACAGCAACGTCAGCAGCAATTAGAACAACAGCAACAACGGGAATTAGAACAGCAACGTCAACAGCAGCTCGCACAGCAACGTCAGCAGCAATTAGAACAACAGCAACAACGGGAATTAGAAGAAAAACGCCGTGCAGAGGAAGCAACAAGAAACCTGGAAGAAATCAAAAGAGGGGGTATCGTTGACGTAGACAAAGACCCGATTAAACCTACACCAGGAGACTCAGGAAATGTAGGAGGTTTAGTTGCGATAAATATATCGGTTTTTTCCAAACCCGAACAAGATCAACGCGTCAAAAGGGACTTACCCCATATTTATGCACGACCTCAAGGAAACCTCCCCAATACCTTACCGATGGTAGATGGATATGCGATCGCTCAAAGGGTCGAGTGCGAAGTATTATTAATAATCGATGACAAGGGTAAAATTACAAGTATTCTAGCTGATTTATCAAACCCCCAAAGAAACTTGTGTCAGAAATATTCAGAAGCCTTCTTTGAAAATGCCACCTTTGAACCTGCTCAGGACGAAAGCGGTAACAAACCCCCCCTCAGCCAACTATACGTCAAAATAGTCATCGAACCCAACCCACCAAATTAAGTCATGTGAATATCGAACACCCCAGAAATCCAGGTCTTGGAGCCAACTCAATAACCAAATGATTACCTGTGAAAAAAAATTCCTCAAAATCTTTGATTTTTCCTTTCGTACATGTTATACTGACGGAGTTTGAATAAATAAAACATCTGCGGGTGTAGTTTAGTGGTAAAACCTTAGCCTTCCAAGCTAATGATAGGGGTTCGATTCCCCTCACCCGCTTGTATGATTGTATACAAGATTTATACTCCGCCGCATTAATTTTGATGGATAAAGTAAGGTACGCAGTACCTGGATTTTTCACGAGTAAGTAGTAAACCTTGAGTAACGAATTCACTTTCCTTCTATACCCTACGGGTACGCGCAGCGTTGTCGTAGACTAGACGCTACGCGTCTACACTACTCTCTACTCCCTGTGAGTTTTAGGGTTTTGTGAGAAATGCGGGAGTAACGCTTTAGCGCTTTATAATGAGAATTTTTTGAAGCCAAAGCCACAACTACAAACCCCTAAGAACTTATGTTGTGGACTACTAGCTAAAATAAGCACTTTCAATCAAACTACCCCCTACAGTCTATCCTCTGTCGCTCAATTATTTACCCGTTTTTTACCTATTTCCAAAAGTAGCATGGAAATGGGAAATAGCGAACGAGTCAAATAGTATATTTACTCTAAAATAGGCGATCACAATTTTGGAGTAGTATTTTCATTTCCCTACCACCAATTATAAGATGCAAGGTTAGGTGGAGGTGGATAAATCAATATGCAGCGAGATTATTTATTTTCTGCACCGTAATCCAAAATCTAAAATCTAAAATCCAAAATCCCATACCCGTATTTTTGCGGAAATCTTTCTACTAAAAAAATGCCTATTTATCCGTAAATATGCAATGGTTGAGGGAAAATCCACAATGTTAGCTTAATTTACATACAGGTCAAATCATGGCTGATAGTTTCTTGGTGATATTAAGTCAGTAGATTTAATTGTGGATTTTGTCTTCAAAATAAAGATAATTCCCAGCAAGAGATAATTGGATACAGAACAATCTGTTGAGGATTTGTGAGATTTTATCTATGAGGCTTGTTGACTGTTAATGAATAATTGTTGAGGTAGACGAGTGTAGCACGCCTTCTCGTATGATAAAGCCAAAATAGATATTTTTCACTACTGAAATCGGATTACTATATCCACAAATAAAGTCCAAAATTGGATGGGTAATGGTGCAGTTTATGGCAGCAGGACAGGAAGCTAGGGAAGGTAATTTTATTGTTACTGAAGCCCTTACAGAGCAGGAACAAAATATTTGGAAAGCGATTAAAAATGCCTTTGCAAATTCCGAATGTATTGGTTATTGGCGATATCCAATTTTTGCAAAAGTTGGGGAAAAATATCAGGAACCAGATATTTTAATTATTTGTCAAAGTCTGGGTTTAATTGTAATGAACATATTATCTGTTAATCTGGAACAGATAGTTACAATTAATCAGGAAAATTGGCAATTACAAAATTTTCCCCAAGTAGAAGTTAATCCGGTTGCTGTTGCGGAAACTCAAGTGCGTGCGCTGATTGCCTATACCGATAGGGAAGCATCTATTTGGCGTAAACTGACTGGAAGAGCTTTGATTTTGTTACCGCAAATTACCCGAACCCAGTTTCAAGAATCTGGCTTAATGATGCTGGATAACTTGATTTTTCAGGATGATTTACAACCAGATTTATTACTGAACAAAATCACCGCGATCGCACCCACCATTCCTGGAGAGGCTCTGGAACATAAGGATTGGCAGTTGGTGTATGCTGTAATTAGTGGTACAAGTATTCTACGTCAACATCGCCATGAAGTAAAAGTAAGCGGTAAGTCCCGTAGTAGCGTTATGAATGCTTTGGGCGATCGCCTTCACGAAATTGATCTTCAGCAGGAGCATGTCGGGAAGGAAATTCCTCCAGGAATGCAACGAATTCGCGGAATTGCTGGGTCAGGGAAAACGGTGGTTTTGTGTCAAAAAGCAGCCCATATGCACCTGAAACACCCGGAATGGGATATTGCTGTGGTTTTCTTCACGCGATCGCTCTACGAACAAATAATTAGCTTGGTGGATCGATGGCTACGCAGATTTAGCGGTGGGGAAGTTGGTTATGACCCTAGTAGCAATCAAAAGTTAAAAATATTACATGCTTGGGGTGCGAAGGAACAACCGGGACTGTATAGTTATATCTGTCAGCATCACGGTGTGCGTCCTGGAAATGTGAAAGATGCCAAGGAAAAACAACCCCAATTAGGATTAGCCCAACACTGTCAAAAATTACTCACCCAAACCCCGATTCAACCCCTGTTTGACGCAATTTTGATTGATGAGGGTCAGGATTTGGTCGTAGATGGGGATGGGAAGTATGGAGATAAACAGTCCATATATTGGCTAGCGTATCAGGCTTTACGTCCCGTCAATCAGGAAAATCCCCAGGAACGACGGCTAATTTGGTGCTATGACGAAGCCCAAAGTTTAGATAATTTGGTTATTCCTACCACAAAGGAAATATTTGGAGCCGAATTAGCTGAAGTATTTCGGCAACAGCCTCAGTATCCAGGAGGTATTTATCGTTCCCAAGTTCTCCGCAAATGTTACCGTACACCGGGACCAATTTTAACTGCTGCTCATGCTTTAGGTATGGGATTACTACGTCCCCAGGGAATGTTATCGGGAATTACCAATAAACGGGATTGGGAAAATCTGGGTTACGAAGTGACAGGGGATTTTCGTCGGCTGGGTGAAGCGATAACTATCCATCGTCCGGCAAAGTATTCTCCCAATCCCCTACCGCAAATGTGGGGAGAACCAGTGATCGAGTTTTTTGCCTATCCCACCCGTGAGGAGGAATTATCCCAGCTTGCAGACAAAATTATGCACTGCATAGTTAACGATGGTTTGCAACCGAGTCGGGATATCCTGGTGTTAGTGTTAGGAAATCCCCAGGAAGCCAAGGAATTAGAGATTCAAACCGCCGAATTTTTAATGAAGCAGGGTATTGATATCTATATTCCCACCGCACCCAAAAATAATTTAACCACATTTACCTGGCCAGATGCCCGTCCTAATCAATTTTGGTATCCAGAAAGTGTCACAATCTCCCGTATCCCCCGCGCAAAAGGTAATGAAGCGAATATGGTGTTTGTCATCGGCTTTGACCATATTGCCCGTGATGAAGCCAATGTGACACTTCGGAATCAGGTTTTCATCGCATTGACGCGATCGCGAGGTTGGGCTAACCTAAGTGGGGTTGGTAACTATCCAATGTACACAGAGATTGCTCAAGTTCTTGCTAGCGGCGATCGCTTTACATTTAATTATCAACGTCCTTTGAAGAGAGATATTAGTGATGGGGAGGAATAACGGTGTAATTCGTAATTCGTAATACCCGCTATGCGGGAAGCTAGCTACGTAATAGCCTGCGGTAAGCCGCTATGCCTCTACGTAATTGTGTCAGCCCTATTAAGCTGGAATTAGGCTAGGACAACGTAAACACCGTCATTGCAATGTCAGGTAGACGCGATGTGGCTTCTTGCTTGCGTAGTAATCCCAAGTACCTGATTTCTCGTTACGAGTGCGTAAGTTCTAATTAAGTTGGAAATTAATTTCTTGGCGCTCTTGACTAAGTTGTAGGAAATTAATAATTTAATTCCAGAAAAATGCTAAGGGGGCGAATAACCGCCCGCATTAGCAGAGGAACGCTATGGTGTAAAGTACCATAATCTTTTTAGTCGATGCGTCCGCATTTATCCGGATTTCAATTTTGCACATTGAGCGATGATCAGTGTTAACACTAGGCTTGCTGGTTGATGAATCTTTCAGCTTGAGCAATGATGTATTCAAATTCCTCTTTGCTACTTGCTTCCACCTCTAATTCTCGACCATCAGGTGTTTTGAGTCTGAGTTTGATGGCTTTATTTCCCAATCTTTCCGAAAGAAAGGACAGTAATCTCTTGATATTGGCAGGATTTACCTCCGCCATTAAAATACCAGTGAGAAAGCTACCAATGGCTTGGGGACGGATAGTACGCTTGAGTTCCACATCTTCTGATTCTGCGACAAAACCTTCCATTTCCCGCATTTCCTGTTGGAGGTTACGGATAATTTCCGCTTTTTGTTGTTCATCCCAGTTAGGGTCATCAAAATCGATAGTTAATTGTAAATTAGAAAGTTCACTCATAATTGATTTTGGATTTTAGATTACTCTTCGGTCGATCCGCTAGCCTAAAGGTATGGCTTTCGCCAACGCGTCTATGGATTTTGGATTTTACCCGTGTTTGCTGCAAACTGTATTAAAACCGAAATTATGATGTGTCGCATTTCGACAAAATTTCTGTGAATAGGATGCACCATGACATAATTGGTATATATCAAAATTAGGCATTGCTGAATTCAGGTATGAATTAAAATGTAGAGACGCGATATATTGCATCTCTATGTTTCGGAGATGTCTAATTTAAAATATCAATGTATTTAATACCAGTCCCAACAAAGGGGATTCCGGTTAGGGGATTTTTTTGTTGAGATGCTTAACGCTTGAAGGTCAACAGTCAACAAACTAAAAGAGAAATATATCAGCTTGCGGAGTATACAGGTGTATTACAGATGCGATACTCCCTTGAATCTATTATATTTTTTCCCATCCTGGCAGCATAAAACCAAGATTTTACGCAATACTGGTACAGTAACTTTTACATTCAGAATACAAGAGTATGGAAATTCGGCCAAGTAATGTCCCCTTGAGTGAATGGACAGGAGATGGTTTAGCAATTGGATTATTTGAAGATAGTGTAGAATTAACGGGTGATTTGGCGGTTTTAGACCAAAGACTTGCGGGAGTAATTCCCGAAATTATCGCCGAGGAAGAATTTAAAGGTAAGTTGGGTAGTGTTGTCGCGACGAGGGTTGGTGGTAGTACTCCGGTGCGGAAGTTGCTATTGGTTGGTTTGGGTAAAGCGGAAGCTCTGAAATTTGATACATTGCGTCGCGCTGCTGCGAGTTTAGCTCGATTAGCCAAAAAGCAAAAATGTAAGAGTTTGGCGGTAAACTTACCTGTATGTGATGGTGATGCGGCAACTAGTACACAAGCGATCGCGGAAGGAATTGAGTTAGCTCTCTATCAAGATACCCGGTTTAAATCGGAAAGTGAGGAGAAAAATTTTCAAGTTGAAACCGTAGATTTACTGGGTTTTCCCGGTCAGGAGGGGGCTATTACAAAGGCTAAACAAATTTGTGCAGGTGTGAATTTAGCCCGTGAATTGGTTGCAGCTCCAGCAAATGCCGTCACACCGATTACAATGGCAGAAGTCGCCCAAAATATTGCCTCTGAACATGGTTTGGATGCGGAAATTTTGGAGCGGGAAGATTGCGAAAAACTGGGAATGGGAGCATTTTTAGGTGTTGCGCAAGCTTCCGATCTACCACCAAAATTTATCCATCTGACCTATAAACCCCCAGGTGTCCCTCGGAAAAAATTGGCCATTGTCGGTAAGGGTTTAACTTTTGATTCCGGTGGTTTAAATCTCAAAGGTGCAGGTAGCGGGATTGAAACCATGAAAATTGACATGGGTGGTGCTGCTGCGACCTTGGGTGCGGCAAAAACCATTGGTCTAATGAAACCGGATGTGGAAGTTCATTTTATCTCAGCTGTCACCGAAAACATGATTAGCGGTCATGCGATGCACCCTGGTGACATTTTAACCGCATCTAACGGTAAAACCATCGAAGTCAATAATACCGATGCGGAAGGACGTTTAACCTTGGCAGATGCGTTAGTGTTTGCGGATAAATTGGGTGTGGAAGCCATCGTTGATTTAGCCACCTTGACGGGTGCTTGCATAATTGCTTTGGGGGATGATATTGCAGCTTTATTTACCTCCAACGATGATTTAGCCCAGCAACTAGAAACCGCAAGTATAGCTGGAGGAGAAAAAATTTGGCGAATGCCGATGGAAGAGAAGTACTTTGATGGTTTAAAGTCAGGTATCGCTGATATGAAAAATACAGGTCCCCGTGCAGGGGGATCGATTACAGCAGCTTTATTTTTAAAGCAATTTGTGAAAGATACCCCCGCTTGGGCACACTTAGATATAGCAGGACCTGTTTGGACTGATAAGGAGAACGGTGTCAACAATAGTGGTGCGACGGGATTTGGTGTCAGGACTCTGGTAAATTGGGTTCTAAGTTGAACTGTAATCGGTTAACCTATAATCAGTAAACTATCGTCAGATATATTTAGGAGAAAGCTAATAGTTAAGTTAGTTGATGGTGATTACCTGCATTTGGAGTACATTGCCAAAACCTATAGGGAGTAGGGAGTAGAAGGAAAATTAATCCTTCATTCCAGACTTCTAATTTAAAACCTATAGGAAGTAGGGATTAAAAGGAAAATTAATCCGTCATTCCAAACTTATAACTTATCCGTGAGAAATCCGGGATTAGCTTTCTAACCATTTCCAGGAGGATGAAGCGGTGGATTTTGGGAATATACAAGCTTTAATGCAAACCCCATTAGGTCAAGTGGTGGAAAAAAACTCACAGGTCTTTTGGGTGTATGCAGGTGACTTCAGCCAAATCCTCTATCTGGGAACCAATGCTCCACAAATTTGGGGTTTAAGTCAGGAAAACTTGTATCAATCCCCCCAATCCCTCCTCCAATTCATCCATCCTGATGACCGGGAACAGGTGCAGAAGGGATGGCAAAATCTGCTTGCAGATCAAGCATTTGACCAGGAATACCGGATTGTTCTCCCCGACCAAAACATACGCTGGATACGCGATCGCGGTTATGGTATTGTTGACCCTCATACCCAGGAAAAATACTTTGCAGGATTAGCGGAGGATATTAGCGATCGCAAAGCGATTGAATTAGCTTTATCGGAGAGTGAACATAAGTTTCAATTGTTTGCAAATAATGCCGATATTGTATTTTGGGTCTGTGAACCGGATGTGAGTAAGTTTCATTATATTAGTCCCGGTTATGAGAAAATTTGGGGACGCGGTTGTGAGGAGATTTATGCTGATTCCCGCAGTTTTCTGGAGTCAGTCCACCCCGATGATTTAGCTGAGGTAATTCAAGCTGCTGTCGGTGAAAATGCTTGCCACATGAATCAGGATTATCGGATAATTCGTGCTGATGGGTCTGTGCGTTGGATTAATGACCGTACCTTCCCCGTCTATGATGCCAATGGTAATATTTATCGGATGGTGGGTTTAGCAGAAGATATTACAGAACGCAAACAAGCAGAACAAACCATATCAGAAATTCAAATTGAAAGATTAACCCATCAAATTATTCAAGCTATTCGTACTTCCCTAGATTTAAATACCATCTTTAATATTGCCGTCAACGAAATCGGCCAATTACTCAATATTGACCATGTGAAAATTTCCGAATTTGTTTCTGAAGAAAAGGGTTGGTTAACAGTTGCAGAATACCGTTCCCATCCCCAAATTCCCGAATCCCTCGGAACCTATATACCCGATCGAGGTAATCCAGGTACAGCAATCTTAAAGAAACTAGAAATCTTTCGGATTGATGATACCAATGAGTGTGAAGATGAAGTCACCAAACAAATAGCCCAAACATTTCCCGGTGCTTGGTTAATTATTCCCCTGCATTACGATTCAGCTGTGTGGGGAAGTTTATGTTTATTAATCGATGGTCGTCCTCGACATTGGCAAGACAAAGAAATTGAATTAATGCAAAATATTGCGGGTCAAATTTCCATCGCCGTCCAACAATCCAAACTATACCAGCGAACTCGTTATCAAGTCCAGCGAGAACAGGTTTTTAATCAAGTTATTCAAGCAATTCATAATACCCTGGATTTACCAACAATTTTCCACACAGCAGTTCGAGAAATCGCTCAATTCCTCCAGGTAGACCGAGCCGAAATTGCCCAATATTTGCCTTCAGAAGACGCTTGGTTAATAGTGGCAGATTATTCCCTACGTCCAGAATTACCCTCCTCTATGGGATTACAAATACCAGGAGCAGGCAATCCCATTTCCGACCAATTAAAACAATCCCAAATCGTTCGTATTGCCGATACCAGAGTTTTAACCGACGAAGTAAATAAAGCCATAGCCGAAATATTTTCCGGAGCTTGGCTATTAGTACCAATTACCATATCCCAGGGAACTCAAGTTTGGGGAAGTATTACCCTTTCCATCGAAGGAGTCACCCACGAGTGGAGTCAAGAAGAAGTCGAACTCACCAGTGCAATTATTAGACAACTTGCGATCGCCATCGAAAAATCCCACCTCCACCAACAAGTGAAGCAACTAGCAGAAGCCGAAGTATACAAAGCCCTACAACGGGAACGGGAATTAAACGAAGCCAAATCTAAATTTATCGCCAACACCTCCCACGAAATTCGTACCCCCCTAGCCACAATCCAATCCTCCTTGGATATGTTACAGCATTACGCAGATAAATTAACCCCAGAGAAAAAGCAAGCCCATTTCCAAAAAATTGAAACCGCCATCAAGCGTACCAGTCAAATTGTGCAAGACACCCTATTAATTTCCGAAGTAGAAGCCAACGCTCTCCAAGTTAAGCGTAGTGACACAAACATTATCCAATTATGTCAAGCAATCGTAGATGAAATTACCTGCGATCGCGATGCAAGACAACGCATTCAAATAGTCGCAACTCCAGAAAATATTTCCGCATTTATTGACCCCAATCTCACCCAACATATCTTGACCAACCTACTGCAAAATGCACTCAAATATTCAGAACAAAATACCACCATTCAACTTTTAATTAGCAGCAATTCCGAATCAATTACCTTTGTTGTTTCTAACCAAGGAATGGGTATTCCCCCCCATAACCTTCCCCATATATTTGATTCTTTCTACCGCGCTGATAACGTAGGTAATATCGGCGGTACGGGTTTAGGATTAGCCATCGTCAAACAATGCGTTGATTTACAAGACGGACACATCACCGTAGAGAGTAAAGTTGGTGAAAATACAACATTTACAGTTACATTACCAAAAATGTGATTGCCTGGAAATTGTTTGAAATATGGACTTTACTATTCTTTACTATTAACGTAGGGCATTTTTTAGAGTCATAGTCAACGGGATGAGAATTTTCATGGTTTGATGGCAAGGGAATAAAAAGTAGCCCTATCACCATCTTATGTTCTCAACTGTCCACTACATTAGGATTGTTAGCTGGTGTTGTGTGCTGCCGAAAGATCAATTGTGATAGAAGCCACAGCGATCGCTCTCCTAGTGTTTCTAAGCCCAGTTTAACAGATATTAGAGGGAGAAAATTGTCGCTTGAGAGATTATTTAGCGAGACAGCAGAAAAACTATTTATTATACGGAAACTTTCCGTATAATCTTTCTATATGTATGAAAAAGTGTAGCTAGATTAAGAAGTGCAAATCGCTAAAATCTTATTTTTAAAGCTTTTATAGCACTTTACATAAGTTTACATAGTTGACTTTACCTACCTATCATAATTACAACCACAGGCACTAGATCGACATATAATCCAGCCACTGTTATACGACTGGAGGGGTGACAATCTAGCTTGAAATGTTTATGCAGCAAGGATTATAGAATAGCGATCGCGCAAGTGTATACTAACACACCCCAGGAAGTCCATGATTTCCATTCCAGTAATTTTGCTAGCGCGGCTGAGGGAAATCCGCTCTTGCTGAAACAGGGCGATTGCAATTTCTCGGAGCCAGTCGTTCTGGTTAAAGGTTTCAGTTTGGCTAAGGCTATCAGGTAGGTTCAGGATTATTTGCATCGGATTGACCTCTGCCTTAGAAAGAAGAAAATATATGCGAGCAAAATATGATTGGATGAATGCCAGATATTGAATCTCGTCTGGTAACGTCAAACACGACTTCGAGTTTTTGGGGCATCATTATCTAAAGGGTATAAGCTGCTTTCATTATAGCCTGACCTTTATCTTTAAACTTTTCATAATTCATATTTCTGACGATGGGAGCGTAAAGGGTATGGCAAAAAATTCGTTGTTTATCCCAACCTGTTGCCAAAACCAGAAAATGGCCGGATTCGTTATCGCAGACGGGGTAGAGTTGAATTGCCTGTAAGCGGGGTTGATTAACTACCGCTTCTTGTACCGTCTTTTTGAGGATGTCTGCATAAATTATGCAACACCCGACATTCTGCACGGTACAGTAGTTACTCGGACATAAGGACGTGAAAACAACCATGATTTATACCCACGTTCTCAATCATGGTGGTAAGGCTGTTCGCAGTCCTTGGGATGGGTAGACTATGATATTGCCAGATTTAACCTACTACCCTGTAGAGCAGGGAGTAGGTCAAAATTGGATATCGACCCAGCGACGATAGAGCTTTTGGATTTGCTTGAGAATCGAATTTAACTGGGATTCATCAGCCTCTGCAAAGGATTGTAATTTATTTAAAAGTTTTGCTTCTTCGGTGGCAACTTCGCCATCACTGTAAATTAAGCCGCTAATGGCTTGGACTAAATTTTGACATTCTTCTGGGGTTGGATTGTCTCCTAGATATTCCTGTACCCAAAGGTAACATTCCTCTGGTTTCACTGGCACTAGTTCGTATAACCAAGGTTTGATATCTGGGTCGTCTGCAATACCTTTAGCATTGGCAATTTCCCGGAGATATTGTCGTTCTTCTGGTTGAATTTTCCCATCAATCCACGCTGCACCAATGAGGATTTTAACTAGATTTTTAACCCCTGCTTTACTAACCATTGTGAAAACCTCTGGTTTTGTCTCCTGATTGTTGGCATCCTACAATGGAAATCCGTAGTTATGGCGAATCATTGGTTTTTTTTAATCGAACCATGAAAAACCCATCCATATTGTGGTGGTGCGGTAAGACCTTTAACCATCCTGGGGGTGTTGTATAGGTGTGGAGGGGGGAGTTGGGTGGGGGTGGTGCTATTTTCCAGTCGGGATGGAGTTGCAAAAAGGATTGGATGATATGTTCGTTTTCACTTTTGTGTAAAGTACAAGTGGCATATACTAAAATTCCCCCTGGTTTCACCCATGTGCTGGTGTGGTTGAGTAGTTCGGTTTGCAGTTGGGTTAATTGCTGGACTTTTTCTGGGGTTTGTCTCCATCTTGCATCGGGGTGACGATGGAGGGTTCCTAATCCGGAACAGGGTGCATCTAATAAAACTCGATCGGCGGTTTGGTAGAATTGGGGGAGATGGCGACTATCTCCGGTGTGAACTTGAATTGATTGTAATTGCGATCGCAAGATGTTTTGTTTTAATTTGTTGATGCGGGAAGGGGTGTCATCGATGGCGAAAATTTGTCCTTGATCTCCCATTAATTCGGCGATTTGGGTGGTTTTTCCCCCCGGTGCTGCACATGCGTCAATAATTATTTCTCCTGGTTGGGGATTGAGTAAGTATCCAACTAATTGAGCGCTTGCATCTTGCACTGTCCACCATCCCTGTTCAAATCCGGGTAAGGTTTGAATGGGAGCGCGATAATTGGTAATCCGTAATCCGTTGTCCAGGTTTGCTAGGGGGATAAAATTAATTCCTGCATTGGTAAATGCGGTTTCCACTGCTTGACGGGATGTACGTAGGGGATTGATCCGCAAATCCAAATTCGGAGTTTGATTCATCCAAGCAGATAAGGCTGCGGTTTCTGTATATCCAAACTGTTCTAGCCAAACTTCTATAATCCAGTCGGGAAAACTGTGTAAAATTCCTAATTGGCTGGCTTCTGTATTTGGTAAGATTAACGAATCTATATTTTCATCCTTTGCTGACTGTATCCGTAAATATTGGCGCAAAATTCCATTGACAACTCCGGTTAAACCAGCAAATTTATTGGTTTTTGCCAGTTCAACGGTGGTATTTACTGCCGCAGAGGGAGGAATTTTCTGTTGATAACGTAGTTGATATAAACCAAGGTGGAGGATTGTTCGTAGGTCTTTCGGTTGGGATTGGGCGTTTTTTTTGCCAATTTGGTTGAGAATTGCGTCCAGAGTGCGTTGACGACGGGTGCAACCATACACTAATTCTGTCACCAACCGTCGATCGGTATCTGGAAGGGGAAATTTTTGTAATATCCGGTCGAGAGCAACATCAACATAGGCTCCGTTATGAACATCACGTAAAGTAAGAAAGGCTATTTGACGAGAACTCAGCACGATTTTGGATTTTGGATTTTGGATTGGTGTGTACAGACATAATATTTGTACAGACGTAACATGTTACGTCTCTACATGTTGCGGGTATAACGATGTTTGACTCCGATGGGGAAATATTCTTGATCACCGTGGGATTTGAGGGTGATAACTGGATGTTGATATTCCTGGGGTACGTAGTTGGCAAATTCGCTATTTAGGCGTTTTAATTGACTCAAAATTGATGCTGCAATACGATTAACTTTCCCAGAGTCCTGCTGTATATCTGCTAAATTGTGATTTGGAGCTAATTCTACCACAACGGATAAAAACCGATTTTGATCTCGATCTGTAACTACCTGTAACACGAATTTACCTGTCACCCATTCTCGAATTCCCTCCTGTTCTAAACCGACAGCGATATTTTCTGGATAAATATTTGCACCGAAAAAGGACACGGCAAAATTTGAGCGTCCAAATACATACACAAAGGGTAGCTGACGGATTCCTCGACATTGGGCAATATTTACACCCTGATTTGCGGCTAAATCGGCAATGGGGTCAAAATTATGGTGGTGCAAAAATGTCAACATTTGCTCGTAGGTAATTATTCCACCGGTATCGAGGATATCGTAGCGAATTAAAGGAATACCGTTATCCCCAGAAAATAATAATCGACCTGCATTTACCTCAAAAAAGCGTTGGGTAGGCTGATACTGAACCAAAGTTGGTAAACGGGATTCTCCAAACAATTCCCTGGCAATATCTGGATGGTTGGCTAAAAAACGGCGAATGGTGATACTTAAGGGGGTTTCATTTCCTAAAACTCCAGCATCCGCAGTCCCGTACAAAGAAGCTAAATCATAACAGGGGGAATGGGAACCAACCCGTTCTAATACCAGACTACGCCATTCCTCGCTAAAAACTTCCCCCGCAGTCACGAGTTTCGGATGGTACTGGCTCCAGGATACACCACGGGCAAGACCGCGATCAATCACATCCTTGAGAAAGGGGGGATAACCTAACAATACCACCTGGTCAAAGTGACTACCTAATTCCTGGACTACCCGCAAAATTTCCTCTAGATTATTGCCAGGAGTCACCACCGTGATGGGATATCCCTTCATGGCCAAATAACGACAGCAATTAGCCGAATAGATTCCACCGACCCAAGTACCCAAGGTAAAGCAAATTACCGCTAAAGTCGAACGGGAATCGGCGAAAAAACAATCATGGAAAATTTGTTCAAATCGGATGGCGATCGCCACCTCATCACTGATAAATCTTGGCCAACAGGTTGGTTTTCCCGTTGAACCAGAAGAAACAGCTACTAAATCACAATTAGCGATCGCACCATTACGGCATAATTCGGAAATTTGATAATGTTGAATATAATTTTCCTTGGTGACTGGGGGTAAGGTTGGGAAATCAGCTAGAGTTTGAATTTGCTGGGGATGAATACCGTGTTTCCTGATAAAGTCTTGATAAGCTGGAACGGTGGTTGCTACCTGTCTGAATAGGTTTAAAACCCCATTATTATCTGCTTCTGGGGGGATGTTCAGCAGAGAATCTAGAGGTGTGTGGAAAAAGTTGGTAAGAGCGTTGAGGGTCAGTTCTGGTTTGCTATGCATGGAAGGGAGAGACACGACATGTCGCGTCTGTAGGGGTTAGGAATATTGTAGTATTCCACCAAATTAATTTTGATGAGGGAGAAAAAAAGAAGCCATACTATGCACGTCTACGGTTCTGGTGTAATTAACATATTTGTGCTAATCCCTACTCCTTGTACCCAACGGGTCGTCTCTACTCCCTCATCTAGATGAAATTACGGTCTAGTGACTTCCAAACTGATTTTACCTTCAAAATCGGGAATGGGAGCAGCAGGTTTAGTTAGTACCACATGTACCTGAGTCACGCGATCGCATTTTTGTAAAATTGTATCCGCAATCACGGTAATTAATTTTTCAATCAAGGCAAATTTGGAAGTTTTGATGATTTCCTTAACGAGATAAATCACACTACGATAATCAAGGGTATCCTCTATCGCGTCACTTTCACCAGCCTTCGACACATCCAACCATAAACGTACATCCACCTCAAACCATTGTCCTAACACCTGTTCTTCCGGTAAGTAACCAGTGTATCCGTAAGCGCGAATTCCCTGAACGTAAATGCAGTCCATAAAACTATTGGAAAATTACCAATATAAATTGCATTCTGCATTTTACCGTTGGATTTTGGATTTTAGTAGAGACGACCCGTCGGGTCGTCTCTAGGAATTAATTGCGTCGGGTCGTCTCTAGGAATTAATTGCGTCGGGTCGTCTCTAGGAATTAATTCTGTCGGATTGTCTCTACTCAATCATAAAACTTTGCCAACTAGAAGGATTTGAGTCATTGGGATTCGGTTGGAGAACTCGCCAAGTTTTGCCTTCCCGTTGTAACTGCATATACACATCAAAATCCCTATGGGGTTGGGAAAGTTGACGTTTTGGTAACTTCAGAATAACATCATAGCTTCCCTGAATACGGAATGCAGGCAAATTTTCAATACTCAAAGGATGCTGTTGGGCGATCGCAATATTTTTAATATCCACATTTTTGATATCTAAACCCAATTGTTGTTCTAGTTGGGTTTGGGTCTGTTGAAATTGCCAAACTACGGCTTTTTCAATTAATCCCCTCGGTGGAGCAAGCGCACTGACTGTACAAGCGCTTAAAATCAAGCCTAACACCACACACATCATTAACCGCACCATGATTCGCTCCTTCCGGTGATTCTAATTGCTGCTTTCGGTAGTATATTTCCCCCCAAGGCAACAGAAACCACCGTTTTGATACATAATTCACAGGTTTACTGTCAACTGTTAACAACCCTACATTTAAGATTTTGCAACTCACTTAGGACTGCTATCAAAGGATTATTAATGATTATGAATGTAACGAGCGCGGCAGGACTCGAACCTGCGACCAATTGCTTAGAAGGCAATTGCTCTATCCAGCTGAGCTACGCGCCCAAATAGGGTGGTTGTTTTACGTTCAGATATTGTATCTGTGCCTTTGGAAAAATGCAATTACTTGGGCAAATAAATCTACAAACCTTACACTGGTAAATATTCTAACTGCGTTAGTCTTGTTGCAAATTTCACAACTACTAATCCAAAATCCAAAATCTAAAATCCAAAATCCGATGACGAACGTATCCTAATTCAGTTATATTGTGTTGTCAACGGGTTGGTGTGGCGAATATGCTACCGTTAGTGTAAATCCATGCTGAGATGTTATCCCTGATAACGGAAACGCCAGATGGTAAATTTTGATGCTCCAGGAGTGGTTGCAGTTGTCATGTTCATTCTCAAGCGACAAGATGTAGAAATATCTTCGATTCTTCACCCGAAGCGCGAGCAACAGGTGCCAGTTCTCCATTATCAGGGGCAAACCTTTCGGTTAATTAGTGTATTTAAAGCCAGCCAGGAGGAGGAAGCCAAGGCTTTATGGCGAGATTTAACTGATAATCGCGGAAAAGCCTGTGTTTTGCTTGAAGAAGCTGAAAGATTTAGTGTTTGGGGGAAAATTCGTCTGGATAATTCCGAGTCTGAAGACAACCAAGAGACTAGCCCTGTCCTGCTGATTCAAGCTGCTATTATGCTGCTACAATCCGTGTATTTGGATATAGAGGAGTTTTTAGGTGTACGGCAAGCGGCGATGTTTGAAAAAGATATGGTGGAGACTTGTCGGCAAAAACAGTATCCACAAACTTCGACACCAGATGCTATTCGGTATTTACTGAATGTGAATCCTCTCCAGGGGAATCAACTACCTCGCTGGAATCAGGAGCATGTGATTTCCTTTTTGAGCGAACTTCATCGTCTGGGTAAAATTTATTTTGGTAATACCAGTTTTGCTAGTCCGGTCGTTGATAGATTAGTTGAAATGGCAGAAGGCGATCGCTCTGTTTTCATTAGCTGGCTCAATCAATCCCCCTTAAGTCAAATTTGGAGTTAGGGCAAATTGGGAGTAGGGAGTTGGGGATTGGAAATTAGCCAGAACTTGATCTCCTGTCTCCTCACAAAGTGTATTTTTTTACTAAAAGCGTGCGGTTTAGATGGAGATAGGCTACAACACTGCTAGAGGGTATTTACGCAGTGGGAGATATTTATGAGTAGCACTTATAACCAAGTAGAGCGTACTAA
This sequence comes from Calothrix sp. NIES-3974, assembly GCF_002368395.1. Taxonomy (GTDB): domain Bacteria; phylum Cyanobacteriota; class Cyanobacteriia; order Cyanobacteriales; family Nostocaceae; genus NIES-3974. Next base: position 5,656,078 of record NZ_AP018254.1, on the reverse strand, counting down.
ACAACTATTTTCAACCCAAAATATTATCCTTGCGAGTATCGCTTGGGGTGTATTATCAGTTTTGTATTTTTTGTTATTCAGTGCCCCAGTTCCAGACGAGAATGGGGAATTAATCCGTCCAGCTTGGTACATTTTGGGGACAAATATTTTTGAAGCGATCGCCTATCTCGGTGCGGGTATTTTGTGTTTACGGAATTGGCGTAGTCGGCAAATCATCAGTGGACGAAATATTTGGTTGGCAATGGGTATCGGCATGTTATCCTATTGTGTTGGTGGGATATTTTTTGGGTACACTGAGTTAGTTTTGAAACAGGAGCCCTTTCCATCGATTGGCGATATCTTCTTCGTCATCACCTATATATTCGTTGGTGCTAGTATGATTACAGCAGTAGCATCGCGACGCATCAATTTAGAAGCTTGGCAATGGATTGTTGTAGTGGCAATTGGTGCATTTGCCAGCGCTTTAGCATGGCTGATTTCCAATCAACCACCAGGAGTTGAAAATCAAGTTGAACCTTGGGCACAAGATATAGCACCCTTACTCAATTGGTTCTATATTGTTTCTGATGTATTCTTATTAATTATTGCAACAAGTCTGCTGTTAGCATTTTGGGGTGGACGCATCTCGTTATCATGGCGAATGATTGCATTTGCGGCATTTTCGCTCTACATTGCAGATATGTGGCAAAAATATGCCACAACATGGATTAAGAACTACCAAAGTGGAGAGATACTAGAAGTGTTTTGGGTGTTAAGCGGAGTGTTATTCGGCATGGGTGCTGTTTTAGAATACGATGCTTCTTTAAGTCGTTCGCGTCATCTGACTCGCGGACGCAAACGCACATAAATCCATCGATGTGGTGTCTACCGTGAGAAAACTAACCGAAGTAGATAAAAAAGAAATCCTCAAGTTGTACCGCGAAACGATGGAAACAACTTCGACATTGGCTCAAAAGTACGAGGTTAGCAACTCGACGATTAGCCGCTTGCTCAAAAGCACGTTAGCGGAGGAAGAGTATGAATATCTCGTTTCCCTCAAACGTGCTGCACGGACCCCTGAAGGACGTGCGCAAGTTAGCTATAGCAATTTGCCAGTGTTTACTCCAGACGCAGACGGTCAACCGATTACCTCGGTGTCAACCACCAAGGTAGAAAATGTGACAGAACCTGATTGGGGAGAAGGGGAAATTACCAAACCCAAATCAAAACCCAAACCTGTCACTAAATCCAAACCGACCCCAGTAACTCGTCATCGTCATTCCGTCGCCGACGATTTACTCGAAGCACAACAGGAGCAAGAACTAATTGCCGAGCAGTTAGAATTGTTACCACCTGAACCAAAACGCATCGTCGATTTAGAACCAATTGTCAGTCCCTTGGTGAAGGATATTCAACAGGAGAATATTTCCTTAGCCGAGATGTTTGGGGATGATGGTTTAGTCCTCGGCGATGAGATGGACGACCTCGACGACCTGGATGAGGATTTGGATGATGAGGAAGATTTAGACGATGAGGATGTTTGGGAACCACCAAAACCCCTGGTTACGCGTCGGGGAGGAGATAGTTCGGTGCGGGTATTGCCACTTTCTGCTGCCAATTTACCCCGGACTTGCTATTTAGTCATTGACCGTGCTGCGGAATTAATTACCCGACCCTTGCGGGATTTTGGCGACCTGGGTCAAATTCCCAACCCGGAAATTCAGCAGCGCACCCTCCCCGTCTTTGATAACCACCGTGTTGCCAAACGATTTTCCAGTAAACGCGATCGCGTCATCAAGGTTCCCGATAGTCGAATGCTCCATAAAGCACGTTATCATTTGCAAGCCAAGGGGATTACCCGTCTGTTAATCGACGGACAGATATACTCCTTGTCTGTCCAATAATGTTGTTGATTATTTACACTGTAACCAATCACCAACAATACCAACGATAATGTGTTATGGCTCAGTCACACCAATACGGAGTAGCCTTAGTAACCACAAGTTCCGAAAGCGAGGCGGAGGCGATTGCTTCTGCTCTCGTGGAATCGGGGCTTGCTGCCTGTGTTAATTTGTTTCCAATTCGTTCTATTTATACTTGGCAAGGTCAAGTCCAACAGGAGCGGGAATGGCAACTCCTGATAAAGACTGACCTGCAAAAATTTGACCAACTCACCGCCAAGGTGAAGGAATTACATTCCTATGAAGTTCCAGAAATCATCGCTTTACCCATTGTTGCTGGGTCAGATGATTATTTGGGTTGGTTGGGTAGTTCGGTGGGTTGAGGAGACAGGAGGTAAATTTCTGACCAACCCCAACTCCCCTTACCCCTCACGAACGGGGCTTCCAACCAGCTAAAAGGTTAGGATATTGGGTAGGAGTAGGAAAAATGTTTTTCAGCCTGCTGACGCGGGTTTGTGGTGGTTCCTGGACTAAATTCCAGAGGGTTTCATAGAAGAAAAACGACACCCCGGCAAACTTGCGATCGCGTGTTTCTTTAACTTGTTGTGCGACCCGCTCCATCGGCACAAATTTAGCTTTTAATCCAGTAATAATCCCAATACTGACGGGTATATGCTTACGTGCAGCTTTTACCTCTGGACGATCAAGTTCGCTGGTAAAGACCTTCATATCATCACGGTAAATCTGCAACACCAAGTCTTCGATTAACCCCATCCGCTCCCAACGTTGCCAATCAGCTAAATAATAATCGTAGGAAAATCTTTGGGGATTTGGTGCAACCGACACAATACAATCCTTCTTCGCTGCTTTGATGGCAAAAAACACCTGACGCATAAATTGGGTAATTTTATTCGCTCTCCACCGCAACCATTCCTGATCTTGAGGATTTTTCGGTGGTTCCTTACCCCGGTGTTCCAGCTTATACAACCTCACCGTGTAGGGGTCGTAACCCAATTCTGCTGGTAAACCAAAGTGGTCGTCAAACTGGATACCATCCACATCGTACTTACTGACGATTTCCACGATTAAATCCTGAATAAACTTTTGCACATCAGGACGAAAGGGATTTAACCATACCCGGTCATGGATACCCTCCTTCCAAATTTTCGTCCCATCCCGACGACTGGTTAACCACTGGGGACGACGTTTTGCCAATTCCGAATCCGCAGGAGCCATAAACCCAAATTCAAACCAGGGAATCACCTTTAAACCCCGCTTATGTCCACCTGCGATCGCTTCCTGCAACATATCCCGTCCCTGCAAACCCGGTTCCGGATCAACCTCCCGACCAATCACATTTTTCGCTATCTGACTCGGATACAGAGTCCATCCCCAATTCCACACAGTCGGGTAGACAATATTAAAATGCAAATCCTGCAACCGTTCCAGAGCATTATCCAAACGTTGTGTCTCAAATAATACATTACTATCCACATTCGTTAACCACACCCCCCGCAACTCCGTATTTACATCCACAGGAGGAGTCCGGGAAAAAGCCGGAGACCACACCACAAAAGCCATCGTCACAGCCATCAAACCAGCAAACCAACCACGTTGATAACGACGATAAAACCCCCACCACCCACGAAATATTTGTATCATTAAAACCTACTCAAAAACTTCTCAACAGCATGATACAGCTATGACTGCACCCATCGCCAAGAAGTTGCCAAGTCGGAAGTATGGGAATTGGGGTAATAAGGTTCGGATCAGAAAATTTATTGTAGAGACCCAATATATCGGGTTTTTTCTCCCAACCAATCCGTAAAAGCAAAGGTTACAACTGAAGGAGTAATTAACAAAATTGATCAAGAACTGTTTTGAAGGTTCATGTTATTGACAATATCGACAACTCATCAACCAGCGACTGACCTGGGTTATCTTCTCCATAAACACCCGGATAAATGTCAGTCATTTCCCCTAGCTTTTGGTACAGCCCATGTATTTTATCCAGAAGCTAGCATGGAATATTGTACCGCAGCATTGTTACTGGATATAGATCCGATTAAACTAGTACGGGGACGTAGTACAAATTTAGAACAGTATGTCAATGATCGACCCTACGTAGCCTCCTCCTTCCTCAGTGTAGCCATGTCCCAGGTGTTTGGTACAGCTTTGGGAGGACGCTGTAAAGACCGTCCAGAACTGGTGCAAGCATCCATACCCTTGGTGGCAAAATTGAGTGTGATTCCTTGTCGCGGTGGGGAAAAATTTTTTCAGGAATTATTTTTACCCTTAGGGTATGCGATCGCCATCGAAAATCATCAGTTAGATGAAAAATTCCCAGAGTGGGGAAATAGTCGCTACTATTCTGTAGAGTTAAGGCATACTTTACCTTTAGTCGATTTACTCAGCCATCTTTATGTGTTGATTCCGGTTTTGGATGATGATAAGCACTATTGGGTGGGAGAAGACGAAATTACTAAGTTATTACATCATGGAGAAGGTTGGTTAAGCACCCATCCCGCAAAAGCAGAAATTACCCGACGCTACCTCAAACGCAAAGGAAGTTTAACCCGTCAAGCTTTAGCTCAATTAGCAGAGGTAGATCAACCCGATCCGGATGGGATGGAAGCGGAAGCAGCAGAAGTGGAAGCAGCTGTGGAAAAACCGTTGAGTTTAAATAAACAACGGATGTTAGCTGTGGTGGATGCACTCAAACAATATGGCTGTCAAAAGGTGATTGATTTAGGTTGCGGTGAGGGGACTTTATTAAGGTATTTGATTAGGGATACTTTTTTTGCCAAAGTTACTGGTATGGATGTGTCCTATCGCGCTCTCACCATAGCTCAAGAAAGGATAGAAAAACTCCATTTACCGCGTCAGCAATGGGAAAAAATTAGTATATTCCAAGGGTCTTTAACCTATCAAGACGCTCGATTCAAAGGATACGACGCAGTCACCCTAATAGAAGTGATTGAACATTTAGATTTACCCCGTTTAACCACTTTAGAAAAAATTATTTTCGGATTTGTCCAGCCAAGTTGTGTAATTGTGACTACTCCCAATATTGAATACAATGTCAAGTTTGAACGTCTCGCTACAGGAAAATTTCGCCATCCCGACCATCGGTTTGAATGGACACGTTCAGAATTTCAATCTTGGGCAAATAAATTAGCGAGTAAATATGGTTATAATGTGAATTTAACCGGGATTGGAGAAACTGGTATTCAGGTAGGTTCACCCACCCAAATGGCGATTTTTCACCATTTGACTGGAAAGTGAGTCGGGAGTAGAGACAACCCAACGGGTCGTCTCCAGGGGAATAGGGAATAGGAACTGTCACTCCTCCATCATCAAAATTAGAGTTTTTGTCATTGCACTTCTTCCCGTAGCGGTTCGACCGTAGGGTCGCAAAGTAGTAATTTCATAATCACGACAAAGAACTACAGTTCTCAAACTGGATAGGTTTAGGTTTTTAAAAACCAATAACTCTCTTAAAAAGAAAACAGAGAACTATGCAAAAGATACTGAGAAACCCCCATTTTCCTAGTGGTCTGTGTCACTGGATAGAAAAAGCTTGAAAATAAAGGCGTTAAAGCGCTATTAAGTGCCTTTCTTGACTCATCAAAATTAATGACATGGAGTACTAGGTGAAATCAAAAGAGTCTCATATCTCGTGAATGAAGACAGTATCATTGCTTCCTTTAACTGCATTCTACTCGCTTCGGACATACCTCAATACAGTTAAGTTAGACTTCAAAGCCTGATTATTGGGTAGGTTAGGTCTTTTTTGGGGTCGCAAATTCATGCACAAACCGTGAAAACAAACTTTTTCTAATACTCCGGCTGTTGATACATATAGGGAAGCTCTGCTTCCTGATTTGAGGCAGTAAGTAGCCCTCGTGGAATGCGTCCCCACGCGGAGCATAGGAACGAGATAATCACAAAAACTGTGTGAACTTATGGGTAAATTTCAACAAAATCAACAGTCTAAGCAGAGCCTCAACCCGACCTACAGTTATCTTTAACTGAAACGTATTGGGACATTGGAACATCGACTTACCTGGAGTTATTTGCGCAACTGCAAACAAGTAATAAAATATGGAATCCCCGAAATTATAATTACGCAAGCAAAGCTTTACCGCAGGCTATTACGAACTACGAATTACGAACTACGTACGCGAAGCGTTGCCGCAGGCTATTACAAATTACGAACTACGTACGCGAAGCGTTGCCGCAGGCTATTACAAATTATTCAACCATGACTAAAATTAATATTCCCGAATTATCATTAATTACCCTAATAGGTGCTTCCGGTTCCGGTAAATCCACCTTTGCACACCAACATTTTCAGCCATTTGAAGTAATTTCCTCCGACTTTTGTCGAGGTTTAGTTAGTAACGATGAAAATAATCAAGCCATTTCTCAAGATGCCTTTGATGTTTTATATTATATTGTCCAGAAACGTTTAAAAGCTGGTAAATTAACCGTTATTGATGCAACTAATGTCCAACCGGAAGACCGGAAAAAATATATTCAACTAGCACGGGAATACCATGTTTTCCCGATTGCCATTGTGTTAAATTTACCGGAAGAAATTTGTCATCAACGCAATTCCCAACGTCCGGATCGACAATTTGGTATCCACGTCGTTCGTCGTCACACCCAAGCTTTACGACGTAGTTTACGTGGTTTAGAAAAGGAGGGTTTTCGCTATGTGTATGTGTTGAATTCCCTAACGGAAATTAATCAGGTGGAAATTCACCGTCAACCCCTATGGAATAACCTCAAACATGAACATGGTCCCTTTGATATTATTGGTGACATTCATGGTTGCTGTGATGAATTGGAAACACTCCTTACCCAACTGGGATACCAACCAACTGATCCATCCCACCCTGGGAATACAGGGGTGAATTTAGGAATTTGGGATTTTCCCACCTATTCCCACCCGCAAGGACGTAAAGCAGTATTTTTAGGAGATTTGGTTGACAGGGGTCCACGAATTCTCGACACTGTGAAATTAGTGAGAAATATGGTGGTAGCAGGGTCCGGGATTTGTGTTCCCGGAAACCATGAAAATAAACTTTTACGGAAATTGCGAGGGAAAAATGTCAGGGTGAGTCATGGTTTAGCACAAACCCTGGAGGAAATTGAGGGGATTCCGGAACCGGAAAGGGAAACTGCAATCAAGGCTTTAATTGAGTTTCTCGATTCCTTGGTGAGTCATTATGTCCTTGACAATGGTAATCTAGTAGTTGCCCATGCTGGGATGAAACAGGAAATGCAGGGACGTGGTTCCGGTGCTGTTCGGGAATTTGCACTGTATGGGGAAACTACGGGGGAAATTGATGAATTTGGTTTCCCTGTACGATTTAATTGGGCTAGTGAATACCGGGGAGAGGCTTTAGTGGTTTATGGTCATACTCCCGTACCCGAAGCCGAATGGTTGAATAATACCATCGATATCGATACTGGTTGTGTTTTTGGTGGTAAATTGACCGCATTGCGCTATCCGGAACGGGAATTGGTGGCGATCGCAGCAAAACGGGTTTACTGTGAACCCCTGAAACCTTTACAGGGAATTGGCCATCATTCCAGAACCGTACAGCAGGAACTGGATGATGTTTTACAGATTGAGGATGTATGCGGTAAGCGGTTTATCCAGACCCGTTTGCAAACTAATATCAAGATTCGGGAGGAAAATAGTATTGCTGCATTGGAGGTTATGGGTCGGTTTGCAGCAAATCCCAAATGGTTAATTTATTTACCACCCACCATGTCACCTGTGGAAACTTCCCAATTACCAGGATATCTGGAACATCCCCAGCAAGCTTTTAGTTACTACCAAAGTCAGGGGGTGCAGGAAGTGGTGTGTGAAGAAAAACATATGGGTTCCCGAACTGTAGTAATTGTCTGTCGTGATTTAGAAGCTGCAAATAAACGGTTTGGGGTGGTGGATGAAGGAATCGGTATTTGTTATACCCGGACAGGACGGAGATTTTTCGACAATCGGGAGTTAGAGCAGCAATTATTAAACCAGTTAAGTACAACCCTCAGCGATATTCAATTTTGGCAAAGATTTGCCACCGATTGGGTCTGTTTCGATTGTGAATTAATGCCGTGGTCTGCGAAAGCTCAGGGACTGCTGACCAGACAGTATGCACCTGTGGGGATGTCATCGCGATTAGCTTTAGGTACTGCGGTGGATTTACTCACAAAAACCCAGGAAAGGGGGGTAGATGTATCCCCACTGCTGGAAAAGTTTCAACGGCGATCGCAAGCTGCAAATTTGTATGTGCAAGCCTATCGACGTTACTGTTGGAATGTGCAGGATATCACCGATATCAAACTCGCTCCCTTCCATATTTTAGCCACGGAAGGTGCCACCCATATGGATAAAACCCACCTTTGGCATTTGCAAGAAATCGCTAACATAGCCCATGCTCACCCCGATTTACTCCTGACTACTGAGTATAAAATTGTGAATTTAAATGACCCCCACAGCCAAGCCGCAGGAATTAATTGGTGGCAACAGTTAGTTGATGCGGGTGGGGAAGGGATGGTAGTCAAGCCGATGGATTTTATTTGTGTGGGCGATCGCGGTGTTATCCAACCAGCCGTTAAATGTCGTGGTCAAGAGTATTTACGGATAATATATGGTGCTGAATACGACTTACCGTGCCATTTGAACCGTTTACGTCAACGGGGATTATCCCATAAGCGCTCGTTAGCCATGCGGGAGTTTGCTTTAGGAGTAGAAGCTTTAGAGCGATTTGTCAAGGGTGTTCCTCTGCGTCGTGTCCACGAGTGTGTATTTGGGATTTTAGCCTTAGAAAGTGAACCTGTTGATCCGAGATTGTAATTAGGGTTCGCTGTAAAAGTCTCTTCGTGAGGGTAGGAATAGGGAAATTAATTTGTTGGTTGCGATCGCTTGATTTCCATTTTGTCAGGAAGTATTCCAAGGTAAGATAAATAGGGGTATGCAAATTTGTTGGTAGCGATCGCTTGATTTCCATTTTGTCAGGAAGTACTGTCCCCAAGGTTAAGATCAATCAGGGTGTGCAGCAAGAGTCTCTTGTACCATTTTACTCAATGCTGCGGAAAGCTCACCATCTAGGGTGAAAGTAGTTTGTTCCGACCCCCTGTTTTCCCATCCCTACACCTGACACCACAGAGTGTAAAAAGATTTGGAATATGTAGTTTGTTCCGACCCCCTGTTTTCCCATCCCTACACCCATCCCAGTCAGTCTCCCATATCCTTGGGACACAATCAAAACCATTGACAAAAAACTTTGATTGATTAATTTTGACACTGACTCAAGACTCGTGGTTTACTGACATAAAAGTAGTTTAATGCTGATTCATGTAGCGCGGGGATGGGACTAAAAGCTGTTTTATTTGATTTTAATGGTGTAATCATCAATGATGAACCAATCCATAAGCAGTTAGTTGCCGAAATCCTGCTGACGGAAAATCTTGTTCTCAAAAAGGGTGAGTACGAGCAAACCTGTTTAGGTAAAAGTGAACGTGATTGCTTTCGTAATTTAATTGGTAGTCGGGGACGGGTTGTGAATGATGATTATTTACTGCAAATTTTACAGCGCAAGCTTAAACGCTACATTGAAGAGATGGAAAAGTTGGAAAAACTCCCTTTATTTGCAGGTCTTGATGATTTAATTTTTCAAATTCGTTCCCGTAATTTAAAGTTAGGCATTGTCAGTGAAGGATTACGTTCAGCAGTTGATTTCGTGTTAAATAAAACCAATTTAGGTGAGTATTTTCAAGTGATTGTATCGGGGGAGGAAATTACTACAACTAAACCAGAACCGGATGGTTATATGTTGGCTGTTCAACGTTTAAATGAAAAGTTTCCCGATTTAAATCTATTACCGCGAGATTGTTTAGTCATTGAAGATACTTTGGTGGGAATTAAAGCGGCAAAACGAGCGAGAATGCAGGTTGTCGGCGTTGCCCATACCTATCCATTTCACATGTTACAGCGTCAGGCAAATTGGACGATTGATTTTTTGACTGATTTAGATTTGGAAAGGGTAATAGAGGTTTTTAAAAACCGGGAGAAGGAAAAGGAAAATATTCAGAAATAATGTTCAAATAAACATTCAAATAATAGCTGGTAACATGAAGCAAAGGCAAGATTTTTGAATAGGGAAGTCGGGTTTGTAGAATAAATTTCGATGAAACAAAATAATCTTACTAACAACCCAACTTCTCACCAATTTGCAGGAATACCATTGATTACAAACTCGATAATTCCCTTTCCAACTCCAATAGTGCAGCCACTCTTTGTTCCGTACTGGGATGGGTTCTAAATAAATTAGCGATCGCTTCCCCCGAAAATGGGTTAATAATTAGTAATGGCTCAAAGGCTGGATTCGCACCATGAAAGGGAATTCCTTTAGCGGCTGCTTCCAGTCGTTGTAGCGCACTAGCTAAAGCACGGGGATTTCGGGTCAATTTAGCTGCACCAGCATCGGCGGAAAATTCGCGGGTGCGGGAAATTGCCATTTGTAGGACGGTTGCTGCAAAGGGTGCTAATATCACTGTTGCCAAGACACCAATGGGGTTGCCACCCCGCTCATTGTCGCGGGAACCGCCAAACCACATACTATAGCTTAACATCTGTCCCAAAAAACTGATCGCTCCAGCTACCGTTGCCGCGACCGCTTGGGTAAGGGTATCACGGTTAGCGATATGACTCAGTTCGTGGGCAATCACCGCCTCTAACTCATCTGGGGGTAAAATTTGCATAATCCCCTCCGTCACTGCCACTGCTGCATGTTCCGGGTCTCGTCCCGTGGCGAAGGCATTAGGAGAAGCACTAGGTACAATACAGACACGGGGCATCGGTAAATTTGCCTGCTCCGCCAATTTGCGCACCATCCGATACAGTTGAGGTGCTTGGGATTCGTTGACTTCCTGTGCACCGTAAGCAGCTAGGGCAATCCGGTCAGATTGATACCAAGAAAATAAATTTGTTGCTGCTGCGATCGCAATACCGATAATTATACCCGTAGTTCCGCCCACAACCCAATAACTAATTGCAATTAAAAGTCCACTCAAAGCTGCCAACAAAGCTGCTGTTTTTAATTGGTTTCCCATAAATGTCTGTTCTCCAAATTTATTTATGGCTTTGCACTCAAAAATCGACGTTGCTGATTTGATGTATGAAATTGATTCGTTGGATGTGTAAAACCCTGATGGAGACACGATATATTGCGTCTCTACATTTTATTCATATCTGGATTCAGCAACGCCCAAAAATCGCTGTGTACCGTTAGGCGATACGCAAACTGCCCACATTCGTATTTTATCGACCGCCAACCCTATATTAGTCGAGAGAAAACCTCATCATCAATGTACGGTTCTCCCTCTGAATTTATGGGATTTTGGATTTGTATCTAGTTTGCTAACCAAAGGTTTACATCTCATACAAATCCGATAAAGTACGAATTTTGGCTTTGATGCGATCGCGTATACTGTTTGGTGTCACCACAATACAATCGGGTGCATACTGCATAACTTCCCGAATAAACCAAAATGTCGATGTCACCCTTCTAATTACCTTCTTCACACGCTGTTTTTCCGGTATCCATTCAACTAACACATCCTCCGGTTTCCCTTGGTAAGCAAAAGCTAAACCACCAAATAAATGCATAGAAACTTCAACTTCCGCTAAATGCGATCGCCACTTCCGATCAATTTCCACCACCGCAGCATCTTGTATCCGATCAAAACGCAAACACCAGTTATGTTGCAATTCCTCAATATCCTGATTCCCCTCCGTCTCTTCACACCAACAATCTAAATACTGACGCTTTTCATGATTCGTAATTCTGGCGTAACACACTGTAAAATTCCATACCCGATGGGCCGCATCTTCATAGGAAAGTTGAAAGGGTTGCTGTCTTTTAATCAATTGCTCAACCCGTAAACGCCACGCAGCAGGGGGATTCCCCAGAAATTCTTCTATTTGAGTTCGTAGCGGTGTCGATAACTCACTACGTTCTAAAAGTAACTTACCAATTTCCCACGCTTGTTCATTTTCTCCCATATCGACGAATCCGCGCATCGCTCGATCCAAAGCACGAATCCGACTTGGGGTCCAATCATTATTATTCCCCAGCAATAACTGACGACGCGCGATCGCTTCCACTAATCTGGATATATTCGGTTTATCCCCCCATTTCATCCCAAACTCTAACGCAAGGGTTTCTAGTTCTGATTTATCCCTTTCTGAAATTGATAGTGTGATCGACTGACCTTTACGACTCATAATTATACGGACACTTTTATAAGGACACATCTTGTCAATCACTATTTTGCGTGCCAAGATAGATTTTAACAACAACTTACGGACACTATTTTATGTCCAACCTGTCTAGCTATCGTATTTATCTACAACCAGTTTTTTCCCAGACCATCCCCACACCTAACGGGGTGAAAATACCTAACGGCTGGTCACTATCTTGGCATCAAGGGGAGACTTATAAAGCGTTGCAAGACCCACAGGTAGAAGTAATATTTAACACTGCTATGACGGGAGATGGGAAGAGTTTAGCAGCTTTTCTCCCGTCTATGAATCAGCGTATGTATACTTTAGGGATGTATCCCACCAATGAGTTGGTGAGAGACCAGGAAAAGCAGGTACAAGCTTACAAAGCACAGTTTCAACCCCATTATGATCCGCAGATATATCGGTTAACAGCAGCTATTTTGGAGAATTATGTGGATGGGGTAAAACTACCTGCTAAGTTGGAAGGATTAGAGGATATTTCCAGTAATCATGAAATACTGCTGACCAATCCAGATTTGTTTCATTACATTCATAATTTTTACTATTTACGGGGAAAAATAGACAATCCAGATAGATTATTTCGTCGCATTGATGAGAGGTATAAACTATTTATTTATGATGAATTTCATATTTTCTCCTCACCCCAAATTGCTAGTGTAATTAATACGATATTCTTAATTCGGAACACAGCCAATCATCCCAAAAAGTTCCTCTTTCTCTCCGCCACTCCCAGCGAGTTATTACAAGGATATTTCGAGAAGGCGGGAATAAAAGTAAAAATTATTAATCCCATAGATGCCGGAGCTTATCAGTTTACTGTCGATAGCTATCAACAGGAATGGAGACAAATTAGTCAACCGATCACCTTAAATTTCCCCTCTGGCTTAGAACCTAATTTACGTTCTAGTCGGGAATGGATAGAAGAGAATCTAGAAACAGTAATCCTCAAATTTTTCCAAGATAATCCCAATAGTAAAGGGGCAATTATCCTGAATTCCATTGCTGCGGTGAAGAAGTTATTACCAAAATTTAAGGCAGTATTTGAACCGCGCTGGCAAGTTAGAGAAAATACCGGATTAACGGGGGAAACAGAAAAAAGAGATTCCATCGCTGAAGCAGATTTATTGATAGGAACTTCTACAATTGATGTCGGTGTAGATTTTCGGATTAATTTTTTAATTTTTGAAGCAGCAGATGCAGGCAATTTTATTCAGCGTTTTGGCAGATTAGGAAGACATCCAGGTTTTTCTATCTATCAAGCCTATGCTTTAATTCCCAATTTTTTAGTTGCCAGGTTGTTTGTAGAAGAATCCCATCCCTTGGAAGAAAATCAAACCTATGACCGCATAAATTTTACAGACGCAATTCGTAGTGTATGGATTAATCGAAATGAATTTGAACGGTATCCCCAGCGATGGGGTGGTATGCAATCAGCTGACATTTACTCAAAACTATGTCGCATGAAAGAAAAATATCCCGATGTGGCGAAAAAGTTTGGTACCCATATTCAAAAAGCATTAGGAATTAGTATCAAACAAATCAATGCCCAGTTTTATCGCTGTCAAAATGAGGGTAAAAATAAAATTATAGATGAAGCTCGAAGTTTTCGTGGTAGTAGTCAATTAGATTGTGCCATTTATGATTTAACTAACCCCGATGAACCGGAAACAGATCGATTTAAAACCTATCATCTTCCCGGTATTCTCAGTAACTTTATTTTTGAAATTTGGGATAAAAATAGCTTCATGGAGAAAGCAAAAACAGCAGGAGTTTCTACCAAGCGATTTGAAAAAGCCTTATGCTATCTGAAACTAAAAGACTTTCGCGATGTCCGGGAGGATTGGTATTTTTACTACCCAGGCAATATCCGCGAATTTGCTCAGACAAGTAAGGTACAGCTTTTAAAAAACTTAGAGATTTGCCAACCCCACGGTTACGGTATCCAACAAATAAGTGATGCAGTCAGTCGGCGTAAATTAGTGTGCTTTATTTCGGATCGCGATCGCAATTATTTACGCGCTGTCCTGCGATTACCCATGCACTTTCAAATTTACCCGTTGACCAACCAACCAGAAAATCGGGGTTCCTGGTATTCCATCGCTTTTGGACAGGATGCGTTGTTACTGGAAACCCTTACATGGTATTGGAAACCAAAGGAGGATGAAGGATGGATATGTTAGAAAGATTGAAGAATTTGATAAACCAAGTCCCCTAGCAGCAAAGGTTAACGGTGGTGCAGCTAATGGGTGGGAATACATCGAAGTAAAGAAAAACGACCAATGGATTCGTTTAGAAGAATTACGACAAATTTGGAGAAACACCAATGATTAGAAATGATTTACTCTCTCGCATTTCCATTGATCCAAATATCTGTTTCGGTAAACCTTGCATTCGCGGACATCGGATTTGGGTTTCTCTGATTCTTGATTATCTTGCAAGTGGTACAACAATTGAGGAAGTTCTTGAAGCATACCCAAGCATCGAACGCGAAGATGTACTTGCTTGTATTGCTTATGGAGCAGAAATGGCAAGAGGTGTATTTGTAGAACTTCCCCTAGACAAAAAAAAGAAGCGAGCGCATGAAATTAAAGTTAGATGAAAATATCGACTTGCGTGTTCTCAGTTTATTACGGTTAGCAGGACATGATGTTGCAACTATCCCAGGACAAGCTTTAAATTCTGCTTCTGATGAAGAAGTAATTGAAGTTTGTCGTAGTAAGGGTAGATGTTTAATTACATGTGATAGAGGATTTGGTAATCGCTTGAAATATAATCCAGAAAATTATCCAGGAATTGTGATTATTCGTCTACCATCACGTTTTACTTTTACAAATTGGCGCGAAGCTATTGAAATATTAATTAATGCTTTGGAAACAGCAGATGTGACTGGTAAATTGTGGGTCATTCAAACAGGACAAGTTCAAGAATTTCAAGCTATTGAACCAGAAGGATAGGATGTATGAATAACTTAGAAGATAATTTGGAGAATTTGGATGATGAGTTACCGGAGGAAGTACCAGATTATGATTTTACAAAAGAAGAAGATGATGATGAATTCCTTCTAAAAAAGGAACTGCTCACAATACGCTTGTTCATAGAAGCAGTAAAAAAATCAAAAGGGAATCAGGATGATGCGACTTTAGAAAAGTTTGCGAAATATGTTTTACCACATATAATTTTACAATTAGCAGGTGCAACTGCAAAAGGTGGGAAGTTTTTTGATGTCACTATTCCCAAAATCAACGCTAAACGTGCTTCTGAAGGTAAGCCACCTGTTGATAGCACCAGAAATGCAGGTGATCAATCGATAATTGCACATTTACTGAATGGATTATTTCCCACCTATCGAATTATCAAGGAATTGCAAAAATCCAGTGTAACTAATCCAGTTAAACGTAACTTAGGTGAGTTACAAGTTTGTATTTTTATCGTTGCTTACCTACTGCATGATTATGAAAAATTTCCTGATTACATAGCATGGTTGATAGAGAATAATGTAGCTGACAGAGATTGGGAATTAGAACCTCCTCAGAAAGCAGATGCACCCAATTTAGGAAGGGATTACATTGCCAAAAAAATCCAAGATTTTGGTTTGCATCATTTACTAGGTGAGAATTGGCGAGATTTTATTGACGATATTATTGAAATTAGCAGTAATTCTGGTGTGAAACACGACTCAGATTTAGGTCTTGCTACCCGTGGTTTAAAAACCCTAGATGATGACAGATTAGATAGTCGCATTCGACAGGATTTAATTGACCTAGTTTCCCTATCTGATTTGTTTGCTTCTGTCGTCAAACATCCTAGAGATGTAGAAACTGGTCGCTTACCGAATCTCATTAGCAGACTCAGTAACCATCAATTAAAACTCACATACCATTCCCTTTGCGAAAATCGTGGTGTTCTCACGAATATCCTCAATAATGCCATCATTGAAGCGCACCCCGAAGAATTTTATACCCCACTACTCTACTTACCTGATGGTGTTGTTTACCTAGCTAGTCAAGATGCAACGGAAATTAATACCGATGACATACCTGAAAGAGTAGTTAATAAGGTGAAATACCTGTGTGGTGAAAAACTCAGAGAAAGACAAACCGGATTTAATCGGGATGGGAAGGGATTTAAATTCGCAGATTACTATTGGTTATTCTTTGATGTCATCGGATTAATGAAAGTCAGTATCGATGCAGCTTGTCGATTACTTCCTGATGGTAAAACAGCTTCCAGTGGGAAAAGGGGTGAAAGTTTACAAAGCTATCAAACCCAGGGTGAGTTATCAACAAATCTCAACTTGCAATTTCCCAGTGAAATTCGGATTGATAGATTAGCGGAATTTGGTGATATTTTGTGTCGAGGAATTTGGGGTAGTTGGTGTGAAAGGGTAAAACAAGCACAAAAAGATATACCTAAAGCCAAAAGAAAAATACCACCAGAACTGGATTTAACTCAAAAGTTGGCGGAATATTTAGGATTATCCGATGAAATACCAGCTATTAAACAAATTCAATCCCTGAAAAAAACAGGTGGTGTTCCTTTAGATTGGTACTATCTTGCAGCGCAGTATTTCCGCAAGCATCCGGGTAAGGATTTTGCTCAAATCTTGGAAGTTATGCGAGGAATGGTAAGTTATGCAGAAGGTATAATTCAGCCAATTCTTCAAGAATTTCAAGATATTCCTGATGGTTGGAAGGATTTAAAAATCTATGTGCAACGAGTTATATTCTTACCGACACAAGCAGTAGTCACACCAGAAATTGACCCCTTCCTGGAGGAATTACGACGTTATCAAGCAGCAAAAGTAACGGGAAGAGGTAGGGAAAATGTCTGTGCAATGTCGAGTTCTGCTTACACTGTCACTGAACAGATGGAGTCAGCAACTTTATTTGCACCGCAAGTTTACAGCAACCGACAAATTTTATTTAATGCTCAAGCTGCAAAACGACAAATCTGCTCAATTTGGTCGATTGAAATCATGTTGAGACAGATTTTAATGAATCAAACTAATGCGGTAGGTGCGGATTTTGAAGGTCGTAAATATCGCTATCTCTATCTTTATCCAACTTATTTTTTTACACCGGAGACAAATAAATTTTTACAATTAGCCTACAATCAATTTGCCAGAACTAGGTTTGATGCAGAGTTACGCAAGCATTTTATTACTGAGAAACAAATTGCGAAGTTTGACATTACCAATTATCAGCAAGTTGATACCTTACTTATCAAGGAAAGTCTGAAACCAGAGGATGATAAAACCTTTAAAATAAGCTTTCCTGAACAGGAAACTTTGACATTTTTCTTCTTGGGATTACCTCCCGGAAGAGATGCGACAGATACGGAATCTTGGGTGACACCAGCTTGGTTAGCATTGACATTACCACTGGTAATGGATGTAAAAGTTGTCGCTTCTGAATCCCCTGTTCCTCCTTTTATTAGTGGTGCTGATTTTGCCGAAACTGTGTTATTAGATGGAGAACATCAAGCAATTCGTTCTCTAGTGAAAAAAGATATCTATCGTTTAGATAGTATTCTTCCTAGGAATTCAGAAAAACGGGAATTTTCACCTTTGAATGCACTCACTGCTGCTTATTGTATTCACCTAGAAGTAAATCGGAAAAAGGATGGTGATCCAGATTGGGGTAAATTATCAGATTTAGCAAGAGATTTGGAAACAAGTCCCTTGTATGTTTTTCATTATCTCACTAAATGGTTACGTAAACCCAAAAAAGATAAAGACAATCAACAGAAGACAATGGATTCTGTCCCAATCGCTAAGATTCGTCTTTATATGGATTTGTATAAGTACTTTGAACCAGGAGAAGAAACTGTGAATAAATTGCGGAAATTAACAGAACTCTATCGCCGTTTTTATCGTGCAAAAAGTTCTTATGCGAAAGCAAACGCAATCCTCAAACCCATTGATGAAGCTGCGGATGTGATTTTGAAAATTGACAAAGCTGTTGTACCAGACACCGAATCATTAACAGACGTAGTAGCAGCGCGTTTAGCAAAATTAATGAATAATGTTAGGAGGAGAACTGCGGAGGGGAAACCGACCCTTACTTTTGTGGATGGAAAGTGGAAACCTGCACTTACTTCCGAACAAGAACGTCAAGCAGTATATGACTTTGCTCAGTATTTTGTTGAAGAAATATTTAAAGAGAGTTTTAAAAGCGATCGCGCGCGTTTAGCAGGTACACAACTCAACCTCATCCGCGATACCTGCGAATATCTCTATCGTCTTACAGACGATGAAGAACGTAAAAACCTTCCCCAAACAGAACCTGAAGATATTCCTGATTTGGGTGTTGATGATGCAGCCTAAATATTTAGAGACGCGATCTATCGCGTCTCTACAATAGATTTCGTATTTTTGTTTAACCTTAACCCTTGGAGAAACATATGAACTTTCTGAAAACCGTTGACGCTAAATTCTTCCACAACGAAATCCCAGCAAAACCAATGGGTAAATATGCTCATTTTGTGACAATTCGTATCACTGAATCTTACCCATTATTCCAAACAGACGGAGAATTAAATAAAGTCAAAGTGCGTGCTGGTATTCAACATGCAGAAGCAATTAGTCGTTTGGCAATGTTTAAACGCAAACAATCCACACCCGAACGTTTAACTGGGAGAGAATTACTCAGGAATTACAAAATTGGTGACTGGGAAAAATGCGACTATAACGTCGATTTTAGTAAAACTACTCCCGATTGTATTCTCTATGGTTTTGCCATTGGTGATGCTGGTTCGGAAAAATCTAAAGTTGTCGTAGACACAGCTTTTTCCATTACACCCTTTGATGACTCTCACCTGAACTTTACCCTGAATGCTCCCTATGAAAATGGGACTATGAGTCGCAATGGGGAAGTTACAAGCAGAATTAACAGTCAAGACCACATTCTACCTCAAGTTTTCTTCCCTAGTATTGTCACCCTCAAAGACCCCACAGAAGCGGGATTTTTGTATATATTCAATAATATTCTGAGAACCCGTCACTATGGAGCGCAAACAACCCGAACTGGACGAGTAAGAAATGAGTTAATGGGAGTAATTTTTGCTGACGGAGAAATTGTTAGTAACCTACGTTGGACACAGAAAATATATGATTTATTAAGTTTCGATGGCAAAATTAATCCACCCGATCCATTAAATGAAGATGATGTTCGCAAAGCAGCAATTAAAGCAATTAATGAATTAATGACTCAAGAATATGTCACCCATACTGATTATATCGGAGAAAATTTCACTCCCTTACTAGATGAAGTTAAGTTAATTACTAGCAATGAAGCAAAACTTCAAGAATTGCTGACGCAAGCAAATCTTGAATCTTCTGCTTATGCACAGAAATATATTTCCAAGAATTCGGAAGCGAAGAATTCCGAGAAAGGAAAAAAAGGTAAAAAAGCTGCTGCAATGGAGTGAGAATTATGAGTTTTATCTACCATTGTCAAATCGAATTGCATGATAGTATGTATCATGCTACTCGCGAAATCGGTAGACTCTACGAAACAGAGCCAATAATTCACAATTATGCACTTTGCTATGCACTGGGGTTAATTGACAGTGACAAATATGCAACTAATGTCCCAGAGGAAGATTCCTATCGCTATTTTTGTCCAGAACAAGTACCAAAATACGAACAACATTTAACCCCTCTCAATCAACAGGGTATTTATGTCACCCCTGCTGCTTCTATTCACCATACCT
Source organism: Calothrix sp. NIES-3974 (assembly GCF_002368395.1). Taxonomy (GTDB): domain Bacteria; phylum Cyanobacteriota; class Cyanobacteriia; order Cyanobacteriales; family Nostocaceae; genus NIES-3974. The sequence goes on along the minus strand of NZ_AP018254.1, from coordinate 5,636,164 downwards.
CTGTTCTCAATACATGGAAGTATGCCAATAATAATTACCATGTGGAAATGGAGAAAACCCAAAAAAACATTCCTAGTTTTGGTAGAGCAAAAGAAATTGCACCGGAAAGTCAATTTGAGTTTTTTATCATTTCCCAAAAAGACATCAAAGACTTGTTACCAAAATGGATTCGTTTGGGAAAATGGATGAGTAAAGCGGAGGTAATGGTTAATAAATTAGCTGAAGCTCCAGTAACTGAAGGTTTATTCACTTGTAAACACCCTTTAAACCCTTTGGATGTGATGTTTACAAATCAAGTATTTAGTTACGATGTGGTGAATATGCCTCCTGTTAGTTTAATTCAAAATGTGCAAATGCGAGGACAATATTACCAAATCAAAGAGATGAAAGAGATGAAAATTCCGGCTCGAATGGCTTATTATTTTCGTAGTTAATCATTACTATCGGATGGTTTACCGACCAACCAGTGGTGAACCATCAGCAAACTTTGAATTCTGTGAAATACTATCAACAAAAACTTAATGCTTTCCCCTTTGATTATAGCGGTTCCCGGTCTGGTGAGGTACGATTTTAATTCTGCTTGTATTTTGATCAAAGCTAGAGAATTTTAGATGTACCTCAGTTGCTTGGGAAAAGCTATACCTCAATCACCTCTGGGGGAAATTCATGCTTGTCCCTACCTTAGCGTCAACAACCTGAATCGTGATTTTGTCGGGAATAAAGGTTTTTCTGTCGTGTTTGCGTGATCGCATATCTCTTTAGTAGAACAAAAGTTCTTCTATTTTCAGTCTTACTTGGATTTAGCTCTCCAACCAAATTGTAATGTTTTCTACCTGAATCCGTTGTTACTTCAGGAAGGTTCCCGTGTTGATCCCCATGTTGATCGTTCTTTACGTTCCTATTGCAAGACCGTTGAACCACCTTTGTGAGGCGAATTGAAAGCCCTTCTTGAGGGAAACACAGCTATTGCAAGACCGTTGAACCACCTTTGGTTGTGAGTGTTCTCTGTGTCCGTCTACCTCTGAATATGGAAGGGGGAGAACTGGTTCTCAAAGCAAATAAACGTCATTTGGGACAAACTCAACCCCAGATCAACACTTTGCTGCACTTTCAAGGTGACTTAACCCATGCTGTTAACCCGGTGAAAACTCCCGGATATCGATTGAGTTTGGTTTGCGAGCAGTATAATTTGACCGATGGAGAACAAGAGAAGATCCCACATTAGTGGAGTCATTATAGTGGAGTTACAGGTGGTTCAATTTACGAAAAAGTCAAAAAAATATGCCTCATAGCCTAATTCTCAACCTCATCCCCAAATCCCCCATCTACCCTAACTACCTCACCGGGAGACACTACCACGCTTTATTTTTGAATCTGATTAGTTCGGTGGATCGCAATCTCGGTGACAAACTTCACGACTCTACCGCAGATAAAGCTTTTACCCTTTCACCTCTGCAAGTTCAAACAAATCATAGGTATCAACACAAAAATTCCCAATACAGTAAGCTACTACAAGTTGAGCAACCGCAACCGATTCCTCCTGGTACTCCTTGTTGGTGGAGGATATCCCTACTCGATGATACGTTGTTTGGTAAGTTAACACCCCTGTGGTTAAATATTAATCCAGAGCAACCTTGGCGTTTGGGTAGTGCGGATTTATTTATTACCAGTATTTTGGCTACACCCCAATCTACCCAGCCCTGGGCAAACTCTTGCAGTTATGGGCAATTATATCAGCAAGCGAGCGATTCTGAACGGGTGATTTCGTTAAGTTTTGCAACTCCTACGGCTTTTCGTCAGGGTAAGTATGATACGACCTTACCGACAAGGGAATCTGTTTTTAATTCTTTACTATCTCGGTGGAATAAATATAGTGGAATTGAGTTTACAAAGGTGAATTTGGAGAGTGTTTTTCCCAGTTTTATAAATATTCATACGGAAATAGTTGCTGATTCTCGCAGCAAATTTATTGGGATTGTTGGGGAAGTTAGCTATCGGATTATGGGGGATATTGAAGCAATGGAAATTAAGAGGATAAATGCTTTAGCTGATTTTGCTATTTTCGCTGGAGTGGGGAGGAAGACGACAATGGGGATGGGAATGGTGAGGAGAGTGAATAATAATTCGTAATTTTTAATAGCCTGCGGCAACGCTTCGCGTACGTAATACCCGCTACGCGGAAAGCAAGCTATGTAATTTGTAATGCCTGCTATTTGGGGAGGAAGCTACTTAATTTGTAAGTTTATTTCGTAGGTTATTGCTGATTAATAATTTATCTGGATATGTAGAAAGTGAAGTAATCATGAATAATCAAAAAGAGACTCTATCTTCTGTCATCTGTAATTCTGCTGTTAGCACGGATGATTATATTTCTATTGCTGCCTTAAATCAATATTCCTATTGTCCCCATCGTTGTTGGAGAATGCATTGTTTGGGTGATTTTATGGATAATCAATACACGATTGAAGGGACAAGTTTACATGAGCGGGTGCATACTATCGGGGATAGTAATCGTGAGGAAGTTTGGCAAGTGCGTGCAATTTGGTTGAAGTCAGATAAGTATAAATTAATTGGTAAATCGGATTTAATTGAGTTGGAAAATGGGGAATGGTATCCGGTGGAATATAAACGGGGAAGAAAGGGGGAGTGGGATAATGATGAATTACAGGTGTGCGCTCAAGCTTTGTGTTTGGAGGAAATGACGGGAAAAAGTATTGGAGTTGGGTATGTTTATTATGCGCAAACTCACCAGCGACAGTTGATAGAAATTAATCAGGAATTACGTCAGCAAACTATTACCGCGATCGCAGAGGTTACAAAATTATTGAAAACTGGAATGATGCCACGGGCTGTGTATAGTCAGCGCTGTAAAGGTTGCAGTTTGGAACCGCAATGTTTACCCAAGGTTGGAGAGAAAATCAGGAAGTATTGTGAAACTGATTGAGAGATTTTTTTGCCGAATAATACGGGATACAGGAGTAAACTTAAATCTTGTAGAACCTGAGCAAATACCTAAATCAAATCATCATATTTATATTTACGGTAATTAGTTACTCCAATCTTTATACTGGAATTTGTAGTTTATTTCAACATGCTTAAATTTTAAATCAAAAAATCTCAAATCAAAAATCAGGAATTATGGGAACATTATACGTAACACAGGAAGATGCTTTTATCGCCAAAGTTGATGAAAGATTAAATGTCAAATATGATAAAAAGACGATTTTAGACGTTCCTTTGATTAAAATAGATGGTTTAGTAGTCATGGGAAGAGTCAGTATTTCCCCAATGGCGATTTCCGAATTAATTAATCATAAAATACCACTGACTTTTTTAACTGCAAACGGTAAATATATAGCTCGTTTAGAACCGGAAATGAGTAAAAATGTATATTTACGAAATGCTCAGTGGAAAGCTGCTGGTGAGTCATTCCAAGCTCTTCATGTTGTCAAGGGTTTTGTGAGAGGAAAACTCAAGAATTATCGCTATGCTCTAGCAAAAACTCAACGCAGCTACAGTGATGTTGATCTCTGTGAAAATTTAACCACTTTGGGAAATGCGATCGCATCCCTAGAAACAGCAGCGACTATTGATTCTGTTCGCGGTTATGAAGGTGTAGGAAGTGCAGCTTATTTTGCTTGCTTTAATCAATTACTCCGGAATGAAAACTTCTGTTTTACAAATCGTAATCGTCGTCCACCAGTTGACCCAGTTAACTCTCTGTTAAGTTTGGGATATTCATTGCTACGACACGACATACAAGGAGCTTTAAACATTGTTGGGTTTGACCCCTATTTAGGATACTTACATGTCGAACGTTATGGTAGACCCTCCTTAGCACTAGATTTAATGGAAGAATTTCGACCTTTGATTGTCGATGCTGTGGTGATTTCAGCAATTAATCGAAAGATTTTCAAACCTTCAGATTTTGTCACCGAACCGGTAAGTAATGCGGTTTCCCTGACTAAGGAAGCTTTACATACCTTTTTGCGCTTATATCAGGAGAAAAAATTGACAAAATTTAAACACCCTGTTTTGGGAATTCAAAAAACCTATCAGGAAAGCTTTGAAATTCAAGCTCGTTTGTTGGGTAAGTACCTAATGGGGGAAATAGACAAGTATCCTCCCTTAGTCATGAAGTAACTGTTTGTTGAAGTGATCCCATAAATCCACACTGTCACTAGCGATCGCTAATTCCATCTCTCCTTTGTCATCAAGTAACTGAATCTCTCTTTGTCTCCTTCAGAGATTGAACTGACTAGCGATCGCTAATTCCATCTCTCCTTTGTCATCAAGTAACTGAATCTCTCTTTGTCTCCTTCAGAGATTGAACTGACTAGCGATCGCCAATTCCATTTTTCCTTTGTCATCAAGTAACTGAATCTCTCTTTGTCTCCTTCAGAGATTGAACTGACTAGCGATCGCCAATTCCATTTTTCCTTTGTCATCAAGTAACTGAATCTCTCTTTGTCTCCTTCAGAGATTGAACTGACTAGCGATCGCTAATTCCATCTCTCCTTTGTCATCAAGTAACTGGTTCTTAAAGTGATTATTTTTTGTGTCAAGTCATGTTTGTAGTTGTCTCCTACGATATTCCTCAAGATAAGCGTCGTACTAAAATTCATCGCATTCTCAAATCCTACGGACAGTGGATGCAGTATTCTGTATTTGAGTGCGATTTAACAGACACTCAGTACGCAAAATTGCGATCGCGGCTTTCCAAATTGATAAAACCAGATGAAGATAGTGTGCGCTTTTACTTCCTTTGTGCCTGCTGCCAAGGTAAAGTAGAGCGTATCGGCGGTGAAATGCCACGAGATAATTCTATATTCCTTGTCTGATTTCGTAATTATTTGTCGATTTGGGTGCGAACCAGGGGGTGTAAAAATAGGATGAGGCTTTTTTTCGCTGGAAATACTTGCTGGATAAGGGTTTCCCGGCTTGGGAACCAAAAGGAGGTTCGCACCATTCTCGAAAAGCTTACTATGAATGGTTTTGAGCGTTTTTTCTCCGCCTTCCCCTTGACAAGTCAGTGGCTGAAAGAGTATTTTAAAAGAGGTTCGCACCTTTGCACCTTGAAAACTAAATATGGTAAGGGTTCTGACTATGAACGGTTACAAAACTAAATAATCCCTATTAGGGATTGAAACCGAGTATGTCGCTACCCAGGAGCAGCTGATGACTTGTTACAAAACTAAATAATCCCTATTAGGGATTGAAACCTCCGGGATCATGCTATCATCCGTGACAAACATGTACGTTACAAAACTAAATAATCCCTATTAGGGATTGAAACACTGATGCCGGCTTCGATGGGCTGAAGTTGCCTGGTTACAAAACTAAATAATCCCTATTAGGGATTGAAACTTACCGCCTGTAGTTTGTCCGCATCTAGTAGAGCTAGTCTTAGTTACAAAACTAAATAATCCCTATTAGGGATTGAAACGTCTATGGTTCCCTATGCTGCCCCCTCCCCCAAGGTTACAAAACTAAATAATCCCTATTAGGGATTGAAACGCTTCACCAGCAAAAGGTGTCAGCTCTGAACGCGTTACAAAACTAAATAATCCCTATTAGGGATTGAAACCTTTTCTAGCTTTGCCCTCATCCAATACACCTCCTCGTTACAAAACTAAATAATCCCTATTAGGGATTGAAACCTTATAGCCGCCGTTCCTGGAAACCAGGATGCAGCTATCCGTTACAAAACTAAATAATCCCTATTAGGGATTGAAACACCTCACCACCCACACCCTTATGATACTAATGAGTTACAAAACTAAATAATCCCTATTAGGGATTGAAACTGGGATTTCAGAAAAGATCGTCGTCGTCGTCGTGTTACAAAACTAAATAATCCCTATTAGGGATTGAAACATTGTCTAAGCTAAGGCTTTATCTATGATATGCTTGTTACAAAACTAAATAATCCCTATTAGGGATTGAAACTTTCCGCGCGTGGGATTGCGCGGAAAGGAATAGGAGTTACAAAACTAAATAATCCCTATTAGGGATTGAAACAGCATATGAGCAGCAGCAGAGTGCCTTCCGCCAATGGCAGGTTACAAAACTAAATAATCCCTATTAGGGATTGAAACAGCTTAAGGGGTAACTAGTGAGAGAGGTGACAAATAGTTACAAAACTAAATAATCCCTATTAGGGATTGAAACCAAATAAGGTCTGCCATCTCTTTTCTCCTTTGTTACGTTACAAAACTAAATAATCCCTATTAGGGATTGAAACTACCTATGCCTTAGTCTACTCAAGATCATAGGTATACCGTTACAAAACTAAATAATCCCTATTAGGGATTGAAACTGCATTCAACGTAGGCAAAGCCTATGAGCTCGACCACACGTTACAAAACTAAATAATCCCTATTAGGGATTGAAACTACCAGAGAATAGGTTGCTATCACTAAGAAGGTAGGTTACAAAACTAAATAATCCCTATTAGGGATTGAAACCGACTTCAATACCCTGCGACAAGCCCTAGACACGGGTTACAAAACTAAATAATCCCTATTAGGGATTGAAACGCACCATAGATGATGCTAAATATTAGCGCTTTGGGTTACAAAACTAAATAATCCCTATTAGGGATTGAAACAGATATGTAGGGGGCTCCGTTATCGTCCTCGGCTGTTACAAAACTAAATAATCCCTATTAAGGATTGAAACCACAGCGCACCAAACGCTTTGGCGGAATCAAGAAGGTTACAAAACTAAATAATCCCTATTAGGGATTGAAACACCTACTGATTGGCGCGGATATTGATCGCGCGGAGCTTAGTTACAAAACTAAATAATCCCTATTAGGGATTGAAACGTTAGGTACACACCGAACCCAAAGCCATTGACACTGTTACAAAACTAAATAATCCCTATTAGGGATTGAAACACGGTAGATTTCGTACCGGGACACCTCTGGAAGCCTTGCGTTACAAAACTAAATAATCCCTATTAGGGATTGAAACGAACGCTGCAGAAGAGGAAAACCAGCTAGCTGCAGGTTACAAAACTAAATAATCCCTATTAGGGATTGAAACGATCTGATACTGCTAGATGTAAATGCTACCTGTCCTTCTCTTGGTTTGATAAGGATAATTCATTTGAATTGAAACGATCTGATACTGCTAGATGTAAATGCTACCGCTATGTTACAAAACTAAATAATCCCTATTAGGGATTGAAACAGAATCCGGCAAGCCGTACAGATGTAGCACATCGTTACAAAACTAAATAATCCCTATTAGGGATTGAAACGAGTCACGCCTTCAAGAGCCTGCCATGCTCTGTGTGTTACAAAACTAAATAATCCCTATTAGGGATTGAAACGCTCATATTCCCTCAGCTATCTGCTATCATTTGCTTCAGTTACAAAACTAAATAATCCCTATTAGGGATTGAAACGTCTGCCACCGCCTGTGCATACGCCAGATTGGGGTTACAAAACTAAATAATCCCTATTAGGGATTGAAACACGAGATGTAAGGAACAGCAGGAAATTTGACAACGTTACAAAACTAAATAATCCCTATTAGGGATTGAAACGTATAAATCCTTACTCTGGTTATTTACTCAGTTAGCGAGGGCTACTTGCCTTCATTCACGAGGTCGGAACCTCGTAGATTCTACCCCCACGCAGAGCATGGGTGCGAGGGAAAAGGTAGGCGTATTTACGCCGCGTGGTACTAGGAGGTTAATTTGAGGATATGATTTTGATTGGGTGTATTAAACTGGATTACTCAAGCTATGTCTATTCAGGAATTTCAGGCTTTTTTTGATTGCTGTGTGGGAAAATGGAGTACGGAGCGGACGTATCATTACCTCACAAAACGGGAAGTCGAGCGATCGCACACGGATTTTGTGGTGGAGCCAATTACGGATACGGCGAAACTGCAAGTTCTCCAGGACAATCAATTCCCGATACCCACAAATCTGGAAATCCTTCCCGGATATCATCTAGAGTTTGAAACTGTCTCCGAAACGGGTGAAAAAGTTTCCCAGCAGTTAAATATGTTGTTTGTCACAGAAGGTAATGGGAAAATTATCACCGGACAATATCTACGCGATCGCGCTTATGAGGAAGATCGACCCATAGTTGCCGATTTCCAGTTTGACATCAGTAAGTGTGAATTGCTGATGACAACTAAATATACCCGTGTTGTCGCAGTGGACTCGATTACCCTGATTAACCCTAATCTCCGCATTCGTAAAATTATCACCTATTGTCGTCCAGAGGATAATCAACCCCTTCAAGAAGTCGTTTTAGTGGGATTTGGTGTGGAACAGAAAGCCTAGGTATAAAACCCGCACTTCTCACAAAACCCTAAAACTCATCGGGAATAGGGAGTAGTCCGTGATGGGAGTAGAAGGAAAATCAATCCGTTACTCAAGGCTTACAACTTACGCGTGAGAAATCCAGGAAAAGACCTGGAAGCAACATCAGCTTAGAATCCCCTGTGTTTCAACCAGGGGAGATGTTAAATCGGTAAACGATTAATATCCTTATTACAACCAATCACCACCATTGCCGCACCTTTGTATAGCCGTTGGTAGGGGTCTGGATTAATCTTGAATTTACCATCTTGACTTACTGCCAATAAATTCAACCCATAGCGATTTCTCAACTGTAATTCCGCCACGGTTTTACCATCAAATTCATCGGGAACAATAATTTCCACGATACTGTGTTCTGGGTCTAAATCAAACCGTTCCAAAATCGATGGTTTAGTTAAAGTTCGAGCGAGGGAACTTCCAGCTTCATACTCTGGAAATACCACATGGTCCGCACCCACCCGCTTTAACAGTTTACAATGCACTTCGGTGGAAGCTTTAGCAATAACATGGGGTACTCCACCCTCCTTCACATTTAAGGTCGTAATAATACTTTCCTGAATGTAATTACCAATCGCAATAATCACGGTATCAAACTCAAACAACCCAGCTTCTTTGAGCGCTGCTGGTTCAGTCGAATCCAGTTGTACAGCATGACCGACAATTTTTTCCGACAAAGCATCAGCAACCCGTTTTTCATCAATATCGGTAGCCAAAACCTGATACCCTAATCGATGCAGGGTGGAGCAAACGGAACGACCAAATCGACCCAACCCAATCACGGCAAACTGATGATTATCTTTGCGTAGGCTACGAAAAAACCCCAATGATGACAAATCCACAATGTTATGTCCTTAAAGAATATCGTGCAAATAATGAATGTACTAAAAAGTCAAAAATTGAGATTAACCCACACGGAGGTTTTCTTCGGGATAATGAATTCTGGTTGGTTGGGGGTCTCCCAAAATTGCCGACATTAGCAATAACACACCAACACGTCCCATATACATTGTGACAATTAGAATTAATTTGCCAGCAGTAGATACACTAGCAGTGATTCCCGTGGACAAGCCAACCGTAGCAAATGCTGAAACAGTTTCAAATAAAATTTGAATAAAAGGCAATTTGGGATCGGTCAAAGCAATTAGTATGGTGACACTCAAAACAGCAGCGATCGAACCAACTAGAACACCAACAGCCTTTAAAATTAACTGTAAAGGTATTTTCCGCTCATATAATAAAACTTCTTCCTTACCTTGCAAAATCGATTTTGTACAACTAGTTAAAACTCTTAACGTTGTGGTTTTTATCCCTCCCCCCGTACCACCGGGACTTGCACCGATAAACATTAAAGCGATGGTAATAAATAAACCCGCAGTTGTCATTTTACCGATATCCACACTATTGAAACCAGCAGTACGGGTTGTCACCGATTGAAACCAAGCTAATAAAAATTTATCAGCAATACTGTAGCCACCAAAAGTTGATGGATTACGGGTTTCTACACCAAAAAAAGCAACCGTCCCCAACACCAATAAAATTAGGGTTGTACTAGTTGCTACCTTAAAATCCAGGGAAAATATGAGTTTTGCTTGACGCTGCAAAATGCGATCACGTAACCACATATAGGTTTCAATCAAGACCTGATAACCAATCCCACCACAAATAATCAACATACTAATTGTGAATATAACCAATGGTGAGGTTTGGTACTTAACCAGGCTATCGCTAAATAAACCAAAACCAGCATTATTCCAAGCACTCACACTATGGAAAATCGCCAACCATAACCCCTCCCTCCAGCCAAATTCGGGAACAAAGGTAGTCATTAACAAGAATACACCCGTCAGTTCAAATATCAGCGTCGTCGCAATAATTGAACGAATGATTTGCCTACTCCCACTCATCCCCGGACGGTCTAAAGCTTGTTGAATGGCAATTTTTTGCCGCAAATCAAATTTGCGACCAGTCAACAAAATCAAAAATGTGGTGGTCGTCATATACCCCAAACCACCAATTTGCGCCAATAACATGATCCATAATTCACCCCAAAAGGAAAAGTGCGTACTCACATCCACTATCGATAGACCTGTAACGCACACAGCCGAAGTCGAGGTAAATAGGGCTACAATCAGGTCATTCCAAGTACCTGTGGTAGTCGAAAACGGCATCATTAACAATACCGTTCCCAGCAAAATCACAGCTAGGAACCCAAAACAAATCGTCCGAGAAACAGTCATATTCAGACATGTAAAAACAAATATAGAGGAAACAAGACGACAAGCAACCGAAAAATTGACTTGACGCAGAAAAATCCCCCATACAGATCAAAACACACATGGTAGCCTACGAGTATGGGTATTTTGATCTGCATTTTTTCTTTTGCTCGTGGTGCAATATGAATACTAGCCTCAACAATCGAATTCAAAACTTTTATGATGCTTCTTCCGGACTGTGGGAACAAATCTGGGGCGAACATATGCATCATGGTTACTATGGTGCAGACGGACTCACCAAAAAAGAACGTCGTCAAGCCCAAATCGACCTAATTGAAGAATTACTCCACTGGTCAAACCCAAACCCTGTCACGAATCTCCTAGATGTCGGCTGTGGTATCGGTGGTAGTTCATTATATCTTGCCCAGCGCTACCATGCTCGTGCGACTGGAATTACCCTCAGTACCGTCCAAGCTCAACGTGCTCAAGAACGAGCAAGTGAACAGGGTTTATCAGCCAGAACTAATTTCCTCGTAGCCGACGCTTTAAATATGCCCTTTGAGGATAACAGTTTTGATCTGGTTTGGACTTTAGAAAGTGGCGAACATATGCCTGATAAAGTCAAATTTCTCCAAGAATGCTATCGCGTACTACAACCAGGGGGAACCTTAATTATGGCTACCTGGTGTCACCGTCCCACCGATCAATCCCCCCTCAACCAAAATGAACAAAAATTACTAGCCGATATTTATCGAGTTTACTGTTTACCCTACGTAATTTCCCTACCCGAATATACTGAAATTGCTACAAAACTGCCATTAAAAGACTTGAAAATAGCCGATTGGTCAGCAGCTGTTGCTCCCTTTTGGAACGTCGTTATCGATTCTGCTTTCACACCCCAAGCCCTGTTTGGTTTGTTACGAGCTGGATGGACAACCATTCAAGGCGCTTTAGCCCTGGGTTTAATGCGTCAAGGCTACGAAAGTGGATTAATTCGCTTTGGCTTGGTTTGTGGGAGAAAATAATAGCCGATGGGGGACAGGGGAAAAGTGGGAGACAGGAGGAGAAAAGGGGGAATAATTGGCGATATTAGTCTCCACCACATTAAGGAAAGGCACGTACTAGCGCTAGTCTAGGACAACCCTGCGGATATAGCGCTTTATATTCCTTGTATTTATGTGATCAACAGTTTGAAAAAATGGGTTTAAATGCGATCGCAATTTTTCTGGTATCGGCTTTTCAAGTCCGTGATTGTTCCCCTATCGCAATTGTAATAAAAATGCGATCGCAATACCCAAAATTTAAATATGGCGATCGCCCTTGATTTATAAAATAGTTGCTATAGTTAGCCTTCGTCCTTAACAGCACTACTGACCATCATATCTGGGGGAGAAGGAGGAATGCGAGCAGCACGAACCCGTTGCCAAACCGTGAATGCCAGCAGTATGACAATACCGGTCGTGGTTGCGGATATCTGGAACCAGCTCATATTTTGTAACCACATGGCCAAAATATTAGAACCCAGAGCAATTAACCACAGGGTTAAAGCTGCTCGCCGTTGAGATAGACCCCAAGCAAGGAGACGATGGTGGATATGGTCTTTTCCTGGAGTATTTAGAGGATTTTTACCAGCCATGAGTCGGCGAATTATCACTTGAGTGGTGTCCAAAACTGGTAATAACACAAACAAAACCGAAGGGAATAGGGCAAAAACCGTTGATGCCTGTAATTTCCCTAGGATAGTGGTTGCAGCTAGCACATAGCCAAAAAAATAGGCTCCCGCATCCCCCATAATAATACGAGAGGGATGAAAATTATGGCGCAAAAATCCTAGAGCGGCTCCTGCAAGGGCTGCTAAAACTAATGTAGCCGCAGCGCGGTTAAAAGACTGGGCAGATACAGCCAGCAAACTCATAGAAGTAATAAAACCAATTCCCCCGACTAACCCATCCATTCCATCCATCAGGTTAATGGCATTGGTAATACCTACTACCCACAATACCGTTAGTAGGGTTGAGAGGGTAGGGTCGAAGGGTGTGCCAATTGTCACCTGAATACTAATTTTGTTCGCAACTAGTAGCAGGGCTGTAAAAACTTGTACCAGTAAACGGATTGAAGAAGGTAATCCAAATTGGTCGTCAATAAATCCCACCAGTACCAAAATTGAACCACCGAGCAAAATCGTTAAAACTTGGGCAAGTACGCTTTGGATTTCAATGGGGCGTAGTAAACTAGCCAACACTAGAGCCGCAATTACACCAGCATAAATAGCTAATCCCCCAGCATTGGGTAGGGGTTCCCGGTTCAAACGTCGAGCATTGGGTTGATCTGCCCAACCGACCCGTAGGGCAAATTTCCGAACCACAGGAATAAACCGCCAAGTGACAATCCAAGCTAAGAGAAACGTAAATACAACTGCTAACCAGCCAAAGCCGCTTGGTTCAGCAATGCCCAGTGCTTTGAGGGAACTGTAGATATCCATCATCTCATGGGGGTAGTGTGGAACAAGAAGGTTTTTTTACCAAGGCAATTCTAGAACAATCTAACTATATTTCGGGGAGTAGGGAGTGGAGAATAGGCAATAGGTGAACAATTAAATTAAATGCACTCCTGACAATCGGTTTGACTAACTTAAATACAGAAGGAGACATAGGGTATGGTAGAATACCTCCCCTATGTACATCAAGCCTAATTCCTACTTCCAACTCTTAATACCCAAAAACTGATAAATTCATAATTTTTAGATATATCTCTCATTTACCTGTCCTTATTTATTAGCACTCTCACCCAGTGAGTGCTAAATTGTCTTATGTAGACAATATGATAATGACTGACTGCAAAACTAAACGACGGAAATATGGCGAAGATTGTAGCATTTGATGATGAATCTCGGCAGGCATTGGAAAGAGGTATTAATGCCCTCGCAGATGCGGTAAAAATTACCCTGGGACCAAAAGGTCGCAATGTCCTGCTGGAGAAAAAATTTGGCGCACCCCAAATTGTGAATGACGGGATTACGGTTGCCAAGGAAATTGAATTGGAAGACCCCCTGGAAAATACCGGGGCACGTCTGATTCAAGAGGTAGCATCCAAAACCAAGGATACTGCTGGTGATGGTACCACAACTGCCACGGTTTTGGCACAGGCAATGATTCGTGAAGGTTTGCGGAATGTGACTGCTGGTAGTAATCCAATTGCCTTGAAGCGAGGGATTGATAAGACTGTGGAAGCTTTGGTGGAGGAAATTGCCAAAGTCGCTAAACCCGTAGAAGGAAGTGCGATCGCTCAAGTAGCAACTGTCTCGGCTGGTAATGACGAGGAAGTGGGAGCGATGATTGCGGAGGCAATGGAACGGGTGACAAAGGATGGAGTCATCACCGTTGAGGAATCGAAATCCCTTTCGACGGAGTTGGAAGTTGTGGAAGGGATGCAACTGGATCGCGGTTACATTTCTCCCTACTTCATTACCAATAACGAACGGATGACGGTGGAGTTTGAAAATCCTCGTATCCTGATTACCGATAAAAAAATCAGCAATATCCAAGAGTTGGTTCCAGTCCTGGAAAAAGTGGCCCGGAGTGGTCAGCCTTTGTTAATTATTGCTGAGGACATTGAAGGGGATGCTTTGGCAACTTTAGTTGTCAATAAGGCTCGCGGTGTTTTAAATGTCTGTGCCATTAAAGCCCCTGGTTTTGGCGAACGTCGTAAAGCCATGCTCCAAGACATCGCGGTTTTAACCAAAGGACAAATGATTTCCGAGGAGATTGGTCTTAGCCTGGATACTGCGACCCTGGAAATGCTGGGAACCGCTCGTAAAGTTGAAATTGACAAGGAAAGTACCACCATTGTCGCTGCTGGTGATAATGCGGCTGATGTCCAAGCGCGTATTGCTCAAATCCGCAAACAGTTGGCGGAAACTGATTCCGAGTATGACAAGGAAAAACTCCAGGAACGTATCGCTAAGTTGGCTGGTGGTGTGGCCGTAATTAAGGTGGGTGCGGCCACAGAAACTGAGTTAAAAGACCGGAAACTACGGATTGAAGATGCATTAAATGCGACTAAAGCAGCGGTGGAGGAGGGAATTGTTCCCGGTGGTGGAACAACTTTGATCCATTTAGCCAAGAAGGTGGCAGAGTTTAAACAAACTCTGACCAATGAGGATGAAGTTGTTGGTGCTGATATCCTTGCCCGTAGTTTAGAAGCTCCTTTGTGCCAAATGGCTAATAATGCTGGTGCGGAAGGTGCGGTGATTGTTTCCCGTGTCCGTGATACGGAATTTAATATCGGTTACAACGCCATTACTGGTCAAATGGAAGACATGATTGCTTCCGGAATTGTTGACCCTGCCAAAGTTGTCCGGTCTGCCCTCCAAAATGCTGCCTCGATTGCGGGAATGGTTTTAACCACTGAAGCCATTGTGGTGGAAAAGCCTGAGAAAAAAGCCCCTGCTCCCGATATGGGTGGTATGGGCGGTATGGGCGGTATGGGAGGTATGGGTATGGGGATGATGTAATTTAATTTACCTATATCTACCTGTCAACCATATTTGTTGTAGAGACGTAGCACCGCTACGTCTCTACGGGTTTGTACGAATCACCCGGAATGTTAAATTAATCCGTTCGCCGATGGGTTTGGCGGTTTTGGGGATGTGGTGTTGCCAATAATGCTGGGTTTGCCCTGCCATGATTAGTAGGCTACCGTGATTGAGGGGAATTTCTAATTTGGGTAGGTGTTTGTCGTGACGATGACGTAGCAAAAATCTCCGGGTCTCCCCAAAACTAACGGAGGCGATGAGGGGATTTGCTCCCAGTTCGGGTTCATCGTCGCTATGCCAACCCATGCTATCTTGACCGTGACGGTAGCGATTGAGTAAGACGCTGTTAAACTCGATTTGTTTGTCTTCCTCTGTGTTGTTGATGTTTACAGCCATTTCTACTTGCTGTTTGACCTGGAGTAGGGTATCCGTCCACGGTTGGGGATACATGGTTATCCCCGAATAGGTATAAACTACCCCCGGTTCTCCATACCAAGCGGTTAATCGCGGCTGCAACATTTCTTTCCCATACAGTTTGATGGGGTCTTGTCGCCACTTAATATTATTTAATAATTCTTGATAAATTGACTGGGCATTTACGCCGGAGAAAAAGTCCTTGTAAAGGAGAATTTCTGCTTGGGGAGTGGGTTCCCCATTGGGTAATTTGATAATTTCTGGAAGCGGTAATTTATTACAATTTATTACAGTTTTTGACATGGAATTTAATGAATCAGTTTGTAGAGCAACTGTTGAGGGAGAAGGCTTTGACGGTGTAATCGTAGCTGGGACGACAAATTGAACGCTGAACGTGATATTTGTATAACAGCAGCTTAAATACGACTTTTTAATTTCACTGGCATTATCTGATGAAACAGGTATTTTGTGTGTTGTTTTTAGGAATGACGTACAAATTGCCAACTGCATTAAGTTGCTTTGAAATAAATCCTGTGTTGAGCGTCAAATATCGTTAAGGGGAAAGATGTTGAGAAGAATCATTGGCGTATTTGTGGCGACGGTAGTATTAACATTTCAGTTTGCGATCGCCAGTGCAAATGCGGTGGAACTTGATGCGAAAATTCGTACCGTACCTTTAAATGAGAAAGGTGATACACTCACCCTCTCCCTCAAACAAGTGAAGGAAGGTAAGCAACTGTTCCAGTATGCGTGTGCGCAATGTCATGCAGGTGGTGTCACCAAAACTAACCAAAACGTGGGTCTCGACCCAGAAACCTTGGCGTTGGCAACACCACCTCGCAATAATATTGAAAACTTGGTGGATTATATGAAAAATCCCACCACCTACGACGGAGAAGAGGAAATTTCCGAACTTCACCCCAGTCTCAAAAGTGCAGATATCTTCACCGAAATGCGCAACCTCAAAGAAGAGGATTTAGTCGCGATCGCTGGACATATCCTCATGCAACCCAAGGTAGTTGGTGAAAAATGGGGCGGTGGTAAAATTTACTACTAAAATGCTCGATTAACTCGATTAACTGATGTTAATCCCTGAGTGTTTTGTTTTTGTTTGACTATGCCTGTGGCTGAAAACGCGAGTGCAATGGTAACGCGATGGACGATGATTTTCGTGTAGTCGGTTAAATTTGCCTCGCGGCTTCGTTGACAAAGATTAGGAGAAACGCGACATGTCGCGTCCGTACTCCCTTGCAGTGGGAGGGATTTGTGAACAATCTGAGTTGAAGTGAGTCTGACTGATGATTTGGGCTATCTGAAATTAAAAAAACTTTTAAGTATGACAAGTTGTCGTATTTCGGTGTAAATTTATTTAATATGGGACTAAAAAAAGATGGTTTAAATTAGTTCAGGAGAGAATTTAATGAAAGCGATCGCAGAACAAATCCGACGTATTGGTTTATTGGTGGTGACTTTGGTGTTGGTGGCTGGTACTTTGGCGATATTTGCTCCCACCGCAGCAGCTGAGACCTACACAGTCAAGTTAGGAAGTGACAAAGGCATGTTGGCATTTGAGCCTGCGAAAATATCGATTAAGCCTGGTGACACCATTAAATGGGAGAATAACAAGTTACCTCCCCACAACATCGTTTTTGATAGTGTGAAAAACCCAGCGAAAAGTGCCGATTTAGCCAAAGCACTTTCCCACAAACAATTAATGATGAATCCCGGACAGGCTTTAGAAACAACTTTCCCCGCAGACGCACCCGCAGGTGAGTATACTTTCTATTGCGAACCCCACCGTGGTGCCGGAATGGTTGGTAAAGTGATTGTGGAAGGCTAGAATTGAGTATATTTGCTCAATAATTTGCATTCAGGAAGACTTGAAAATAATAAGTCTTCCTTTTTTGTGTGGGGGGAAAATGATCAATTCAGGTCTACTACCGACAGCGACGAACCTGATCGACAAATAGCCAACCCTGGGTTCCATCTGCGAGTCTGACTTGGGCAAAATCCCCTTGAACTTTGACAAGTAAAACCTTTTCACCGTGGCTAAGTTGTCTCATGGAACCAACTTCTGTTTGGGGTTCGGGACGGAGTTTCGCCAGAAAATTACCACCGGTGGGATTGATTTCCCGACATTGGGGTTGGAGAGCAATAAAGTTGGTTTCCGAGAAAGAATTACCAGATTTACCAGGTTGAAGAAACATCAGACCACCAACTAAACTGAGGGCGATCGCACTACCAGTTCCCAATAGCCAGGGATTTTTACGGTGAAACCGGGATTTAATGGAGACATTTTGAGAACCGGAGCGGGTACGAGAATAGACGATTTTTTGTGGAGGTGCGGTTTTGACCACGGGTTCGTAGACCGATGATGGTGCGGGTTGGTGGGTATTTTCCGCCGGTAGGGAGCAACCAACAGGATATTTTTTAATCGCGATCGCTTGGACTTTAAAACTTTGTTTCCCTAAGCGTAAACTACTCCCAGCCGTCAGTGGCATTTCCCCAGCTAATAATAATTTACCGTCGAGGATGGGGGGGTTTTTTTGCCGTAAATTACGTAAATAAAACTGATTTTGCTGGGGATGGAAAAAGATTTCCGCATGTAAGGCTGATACGGATAAATCGGGAATGACGATATCGCACACCTGGGGGTCCCGTCCAATCCGAATCCGTCCGGGATTTTTACTATTTTGGTTTTCTAAAATTGTATAGGTTTTTGTTTCCCCCCCATCCTGCCAACACAGAGTTAACTCATGTATCGTTTGTCCTGCTTGAGCAGGTACCACCGTTGGAGCTTCCACTAAAGCCGATAATTCTTCTAAAGCAGCTAAAACTTCCGTTGCACTTTGATAGCGGTCTTTGAAATGATACCGCGTCATTTTCTCCAGAACTTGGGTTAAACCAGGACTCACAGGAGTTAAATGTTGCCACAGAATTTCCCCCGTATCCGGGTCATCATTCAATTCTCGCGGATTTACCCCCGTTAATGCTTGAATTGCCATCATCCCTAACGCATAAATATCGCTACTGGGACGGGGTAAACGCCGAGTTTGTTCGGATGGCATATAACCGGGTGTCCCCACGGCAAAAGTCATCCGTTGCGCACCTACCGCCATTGCAGTTTGATTACGCAATTGTTTAATCGCACCGAAATCAATTAATACTAATTTTCCATCGGATTGACGGCGAATAATATTATCTGGTTTGATATCACGATGAATCACCCCCTGACCATGTACAAATTCCAATATCTTGAGAATTTCAATTAACATCTCAATGACTTGGCTTTCAATCCATGACTGTCCAGGAATTAATTCCTCCCGTAGGGTGTGTCCACAAATATATTCTTGAATCAAATAAAATTCTTGATTTTCTTCAAAATAGGCAAGTAAGCGAGGTATTTGCTCGTGTTTACCTAACAGTTGTAGGGTTTCTGCTTCTTTTTGAAACAACTTTCGCGTTATCTGTAAGCTTTCCTGGTCTGTACTAGGAGGTTGGAGGTGCTTGAGTACACACTGGGGATGACCTGGAAGGTGGATATCCTCGACAACATAGGTTTGTCCAAATCCACCTTCACCTAAGACCTGAAGAACTTGATAATGTCCTGCTAGTAACTGACCAATCATGCGCTTAAACTGGTGGTTAAAATTCTGAATTGACCTAATTGTGATCCACTGATACTAATTCTGGATTGCTCAAGAGTGGGACTCCCTATTCAGGAGCAAGTTATCGGGATGGGTGAGAAATTTAGGTAATAAGATAATTTATCATCACTCTTAATCAATAACCAATAATATATGTACTTTGCACACTGATATATTTCCCTTTGGGCTTTTTAACAGTTGACAGTTGTGACAGTAGACAAAGCATTAACCATCTCAACAAAAAGCTCACCTATTGACCGTGTAAAGTATAGCCGATTTGGGTTTTTGATACATGTTTATTGCATATCAGTTCATCGGTTATTTTTTGTGTTGAGAGTTCGATAATCACAAATGCTAATAAACTGCACTAACACTATCAATCCGATGGGAATCCTACTTGCGTCTTGCCATAGCAATTCGTTGAGGATTTATAAAATCTTACATGTTGGGTTGGTGACTGTTAACGGTTGACAGTCAACAGCCATAGACGTAGACACGCGTAGCGCAACTTCTCTAGGAGAAGACTTACCGTAGGGCACAGTCAAAACCAATATTTTTCACTACTTAAATCAGATTGCTATGGGAGTTCTATATTTTTCCCTAAATAGATTCACAAAGACGATTATATAATCATAATTTGATTTTGTCAGAGGTTTTGGGAGATAAAAATCGATGACAACCCCGGTATACTCATGAATAACAAATTCAATTTATGAGTGTTGCCAGTTTGGCATATATTTAGTTTTTTAGAAATAAAAATAAACTTATTTTAATTATCGATTTTCAGCAATTTGTAACCGCAAATACTAAATATGAATCCGGAACTTTTTGCTAATTTTTTGGGGACAGAATAGGGTCATTAGGAAGAAAAGGAAGGGAGGGAAAATTTAATAATACTCACCCGGATTTCTCACAAACCCCTAAAACCTTCAGGGAATGGGGAGTGGGGAGATATATCGCGTCTGTACGGGAGTAGTAGGAAAAACCACCCATGACCAACCCTTATCACTTGCTCGTGAGAAATACAGGTTACAGGACTTACGCCAATGAAGATTTGTCATGACGACGGAAACTGCGTTTCGGGAAGCGATCGCAGGATTTTTGTGTAGACGCACATAGCGCGTCTGCGTTGCGTAGGTCCTGCTCCTATTTCCCCTGCTCCAGAAAGCACCCGTGGTTCCTATTCCCCAATTGCGGGTAGATTTGCGAACAAGTTGGTAATTAACCTTTTGGCTTTAAAATCAAGGGCATTCCAATCCACATCACCCGTAATATCGATTAGACTAGTATCTATATGTACGTGTTCTTGATTAGGTGCGTAATCGAGAAAACAGACTTGATAGCACAATTCCCATAGATCAACTTGTATTTGCTGCTCTTGACGCTGCAAGCACAGATGATATCCTGGATGGGGTGTCGGTAGTTTGGCTAGGGTTTGACGAATTTCGACAGCTCGTTGGGGAATAGCAGTTTCTAATTCAGTTTGCAACTGTTTGACCTGTAATTTGACATCCTCCGTTGTATCTTCAGCCCAAACCATTACTTCTTGATAACTTCCTTTCCATGCTGATGTATCCAATGTTTTGCGGATATTATCAATCACCCGAATAAAGGCGGGTTGCATCAGCAGTTCGGCTTGCTTCCACATAACAGGGTCAGTGATTTTTGGTGGCATGGTTATAAATGCGACTATGGAAATGTGTATTGATAAAAAACTGGATTTTGGTTAAATCTTTTCTCAACATAGCGGATTTTACCGTGAAAGATTTGGAGATATTCATTACCGTCACAATTAAATCCACGATTAAATCGGTATTTGGACAGGGGAGGGAGGAAGTATGATTGGCACACTACTAGACCGACGTTATCGAGTTGTTCAGGTTTTGGCGACTGGGGGTTTCGGTCAAACCTATATTGCGGAGGATACTAAGCGACCTGGTAATCCTATTTGTGTGGTGAAGCATTTGAAGCCAGCAAGTAGTGATGCGAAGTTATTTGAAACTGCCAAGCGGTTGTTTCAAAGTGAGGCTGAGTCCCTGGAAAAGTTGGGTAATCATGACCAAATTCCCCGGTTGTTAGCTTATTTTGATGAAAATCAGGAATTTTATTTAGTTCAAGAGTTTATTCAAGGGCATACTCTAAGTGAAGAATTAGTGGTTGGCCAATGCTGGAGCGAGGCGCAGGTTTTTTATTTATTACATGAAATTTTAAGTATTCTAGATTTTGTTCATGCTCAGGGGGTAATTCACCGGGATATTAAACCAGATAATATTATTCGCCGCACCACGGATAATAAATTAGTGTTGGTGGATTTTGGAGCGGTAAAACAATTGCGGGTTCCTGGGGGTTATCCAGCGCGGGTAAATATGGGGGGACAATCAACGGCAACGGTAGCGATTGGTACACCTGGATATATGCCGACGGAACAGGGACAGGGTAAACCTCGACCGAATAGTGATATTTATGCATTGGGAATGATTGCGATTCAGGCTTTGACTGGGGTTTCACCAATGGATTTACAGGAAGACCCGAATACGGGGGAATTTATCTGGCAACATTTGGTTCCCATTAGTCCCCAGTTGGCGGAAGTGTTACGGAAGATGGTGCGTTACCATTTTAAAGACCGTTATCAAAATGCTGGGGAGGCTTTGCGAGCTTTAAATGCGATCGCACCCCAAGCATTTTTGGCGAGTTCGGGTTCTGTGACAACACCTACTGGAGCAATGGTTCGGGTTAATTCCCCCTATTCTCGTCAACAAACTTTGGCTGTTGCTCCTAAACATCGCCAACCTGTTGCATCTGCGGTTGTGGCGACACCGACACCCATAAAACGGGAGCAGACTAAGTTTGATTTTCTCCAACTGTTTGTTTTGTTACTCTTGATTGGGGGAACTGCCGCAGTTACACCGATGTTGGTGCAGAATTTTCAAGCTTTGACGGCGAATTGGACAAAAAATGATCCATTGTCTTCCCAAGCTTGTATGGCAGAAATTGGTGGGACGGCAAATATTCGTTCGGAACCGAGTGCGATTAATTCCCAAACAATTCTCAAAACCGTCAATCGCGGAACTAAGTTGGAAGTGACGGGAACTCGTACCAAGAAGGGTTGGGTGCAGTTACGTTTAGATTCTGGTCAGACAGCTTGGACCCATTCGAGTGTAATTGCGAACAATCAGGAATGGGGAACTTGTTTACGCGATCGCGGTGTAGCCATTCAGGTTGTTAATGATGATAATTTGATTGCTGACCGTCCTGCTCCCAAACCGATTGCAAGTGTGAGAATTCCTCCCCAACCAGCACCACAGCAGACCCCAAATAACCAACCAACAGGGATAAACCCGGTGGAGGTATTGGAACAAGCACGCAAAAAGTACGAGTCGGGTGATTTTCAAGGAGCAATTGATTTACTGCGGTCGGTTCCCCAAGGGATAGAGGATACCCGAAAAACCATTTCCCAATGGCAAAAGGAATGGGAAAAGGCTGAAAAGGTGTTTCGAGATATTGACGAAGCGATCGCTCAAGGAAATTGGGATAAGGTCAAGGAACTTCAAAAAAATCCCCAGGGTTCTCCCAATATTCAGTATTGGCGTGACAAGATTAATCCTTTGTTGCAAAAAGCCAATGAACGACTTTCTCAACAAAAAACTCCGGAAAACCCGATTCCGCAATCGGAGGTTTCCCCTCCAGCAACAAAGGAAAGGGAAAAATCCCATTCCTCACCAACTCCATCCCCCAATCCAGAAACCGAAGTTAATCCTGCGGAGGAATTAATTAATAATTTATTTGCTAATTAGAGTATCTTTTTAATTCGTAATTTGTAATTCGTAATTCGTAATTACGAATTATTAATTTATTGAGCAATTTTTCCATACACGATTCAACGGTTATAGCTGCTGATATGTAGCAATCATTAGCGTAAACGATATTAAACGCTATAATCTCTGTGAATTAATGATTTTGAAAGACAATACCAATTTAATATGAAGACGCATAGAAAGAACCCCACCGTAACCCTCCCCGATTACCCTACGGGAAGTAAGCTAAGGGGAGGAGACTGGATTTCTCCCTCTCCGTAGGTGAAGGAGTGGGTTCAAATTATGTGCAACTTTACATTAAATGGGTATAAGGTTTAAAGTAATTTCACTCATTAGTTGAGAAAACAATCAATAACTGACTGGTTCCAAGTTTAATGATTTTCTTCTCAACACACTAGGAGGTTTTTAAAAACTTCTATTTCCTACAAATTGCAAATTACGTACGTAGCTTGCTTCCCGCGTAGCGGGTATTACAAATTACGAATTATTTAAAAACTTTTCCACACATCCAACAAATATTTCTACACCCATTGCTAAGGCTGTTTCATCGAAGTCAAAACGGGGATGATGGTGGGGGTAGGCTAAATTTAGCTGCGGATTGGCAGAACCGAGGAAAAAGTAACAGCCGGGGACTTCCTGTAAAAAGAATGACATATCCTCCCCTCCCATTGTTTGACATTCAGGAACTACACCTAGGGGTGTTTCCACTACTTGAGTCGCAACGGATTGAACTAGGTGGGTTATATCGGGATGGTTAATCACCGGGGGATAGAGACGATAATGCTGAAAATCGTATTTTGCACCATTGCTAGCACAGACACCTGCAATCACTGTTTCAATTTTATTTTGAAAAAAGTCTGCTAAATCGGGATTAAAATAGCGAATTGTCCCGGACATCCTCGCAGTATCAGCGATAACATTACGTTTTGTACCGGCGTGGAGTTCGCCAATGGTGACGACCGCAGCATCGAGGGGGTTAACATTGCGGGAAACGATGGTTTGGAGGGCAT
The DNA here is from genome assembly GCF_002368395.1 of Calothrix sp. NIES-3974. Taxonomy (GTDB): domain Bacteria; phylum Cyanobacteriota; class Cyanobacteriia; order Cyanobacteriales; family Nostocaceae; genus NIES-3974. The sequence goes on along the minus strand of NZ_AP018254.1, from coordinate 5,612,188 downwards.
TCACAACTTGAGCCGCCACGACGATGGAATCAACGGTTTGGTGAGGCATGGCCCCGTGTCCACCCTGACCCAGGATGGTACAGTCAAAACATTCCACCGCCGCCATTAAAGCGCCTGACCGTACTCCTACGGTTCCCAAGGGTAAATTATTCCACAAATGCAACCCAATAATGGCATCGACATCGGGGTTTTTGAGAACACCTGCGGTAATCATGGGTTTTGCACCACCGGGACCTTCCTCGGCTGGTTGAAAAATAATTTTGACGATACCATTGAAGCGATCGCGGTGTTGGTGTAAATAATAGGCAGTACCCAGAGCGATCGCGGTATGGCCATCATGACCGCAAGCGTGCATTATCCCATCATGTTGGGAACGGTAGGGAACCTGATTTTGTTCTTGAATTGGTAGAGCATCCATATCTGCTCGAATTGCTAAAACCTTACCGAAACCTGGCTTTTCTCCACGAATAATGGCAACAATACCGGTTTTGGCGATACCTGATTCATGTTCGATTCCCCATGCCTTTAATTTTTGACAGATAAATTCTGCCGTTAGTTGTTCTTGAAAGCCTAATTCCGGTTTTTGATGAAAATTACGTCGCCATTCCACCAATTGTGGTTGTAATGTGCGAATATCTAAACGAATATTCGCGTGATTAGGAATTGAAGTTGTATTAGGTAATGTGGAAATCATGGGATTTTGGATTTTAGATTTTGGATGTTGGATTTTGGATTTTCTAAGCTCGACCTTATCCAAAATTAAGAACTTGGCTTTCCTGATGCGGCAAAAATCCTGGTTTTTTGGCAAAGACTTTTTCCATGTCACAGATTTGCACTCAAGTCCAAAAACTAAAACAACTATCTTGCAATGGTTTCAGCGTTGGGTTTTAGGTTTTTTAAAAATGGATAAAGTCGAGTTTCTCAGAGGATGTTGCTCAAGTGTCAATAAATACTTTATCAACCACTTATTGAAGACGTGACATAGGCTCAAACAGTATATTTATCGTTGTCGGCTACTCCCCATTCCCAAAAAACGATAAGTAAAGTATTAGAAGGGACTTTTAAAACATCCTCTAACCTATATCCTGTATTTTTTTTACGTCCTTTCTACTTACCCTCCTGTATTCTGTATTTTCCCATACTAACTAATGAAAATATTATTTTTAGACCAAAGTGGAAAGCCCGGTGGGGCAGAATTATGTTTAATTGATATCGCCAAACCAATACGCGATCGCTGTTTGGTGGGGTTGTTTGCTGATGGGGATTTTCGTCGATTGTTAGAACAAGAGCAAATTCCTGTACAAGTCCTGACCCAGCAAGCGATTCAGGTACGCAAGGAAAGTGGTTTAACCCAGGGTCTAGCGAGTTTAGGGCAATTACTACCCTTGATTAGAAATGTTGTCCCCATAGCCAGGAATTTTGATATTATCTATGCTAATACTCAAAAGGCATTGGTTGTTGGCGCTGTCGCCAGCTTTTTGGCTCGTCGTCCCCTGGTCTACCATTTACATGATATTCTCTCCCCAGAACATTTTAGTACAACGAACCGCCGCATTGCCGTAACTTTAGCAAATCGTGCCCAGTTGGTGATTGCAAATTCCTCGGCTAGTAAGCAGGCTTTTGTCGCAGCTGGAGGAAGAGAGGATATTGTGGAGATTGTTTATAATGGGTTTGAGTTAAATAAATATCAAATACCTCAACAGGAAAGTTTAGTAATTCGCCAAGAATTAGGCTTAACAGATAAATTCATTATCGGTCATTTTAGCCGTCTTTCTCCGTGGAAAGGGCAACATATTTTAATTGCGGCTTTAGCAAAAGTACCAGAACAAGCTTGTTTAATTTTAGTGGGAGATGCCCTATTTGGAGAACAGAAATATGTGCAACAATTACATACCCAAGTGCAAGAATTAGGTTTAGAAACAAGGGTAAAATTTCTCGGTTTTCGCCACAATATTCCCCAATTAATGTCGGCTTGTGATTTAATAGCCCATACTTCCACAGCCGCAGAACCTTTTGGTAGAGTGATTGTGGAAGCAATGTTATGTGGTAAACCTGTGGTTGCGGCGAAAGCCGGTGGTGCGATGGAATTAGTCGAATCCGGGGTCAACGGCTTTTTGACTACACCTGGAAATGTGGAAGAATTAGCTGAAGTGATTAATCTCTGCATTCACCAACCAGAGAAAACCGCCATGATTGCTGAACATGCTCGTTATACCGCTAGTCAGCGATTTGATGTGGCAGTGATTAATCAACAATTAGCTAGGTTTTTGGACAAAATTTGACCTGGTAGAGACGACCCGACGGATCGTCTCTACTACACAATGTAAAATTTTCAATTCATATTTGTATTCTGCAACACCCGGTTTTTGCTAAACATCAAAACCCGACTTCTGGCCAAACAATTAAATTAAACTGAGAACACGACGAACTAAATCAGATGTTTGCATCACACCTTCGATTTTATCTATCGGCTCCCCATTTTTAAACAGAATTAATGTGGGCAAAGCATAAATCTGATACTGACTTGCTAGTTGGGGATATTTTTCCGTATCGATTTTGGCAATTTTAATCTTACCTTGAAGTTGGGCGTTCACCTGTTCTAAGATTTGGCTCATAATCTTACACGGACCGCACCAATCTGCATAAAAATCGACTAACACTGGCAAATCTGAACTAGTAAGCATTTCTTCAAAGCTACTAAATTGCTTTTGTATCGCCATATAACATGTACCAGTTGTAATAGTTTAATTTCAATGGTAATCCTTGCCACTGATTTATGGTATGGTAAAACCCGATTTTTTTTAGCTTTTGATTCACTGGGGAGCAGCAAAGATATATTCCTCTGCCATCAGTCCCCAAATCACCATAAGATATTCCTTTGGGGAAAAATTACCAGAAAATTTTGTCTATGGAACTATTACCAGAAAACTTGCAGTTACTACGCACACAGGTGGCCCTAGTTACAGGTGCATCCAGGGGAATTGGTCGAGCGATCGCGTTGGAATTAGCCAAGTATGGTGCTACGATTGTTGTCAATTACGCTGCTTCTAGTGCTGCTGCGGATGGGGTTGTGGAAACGATTACTAGTGCTGGGGGAAGTGCTGTCTCCCTCCAAGCTGATGTTTCCCAAGCTGATCAGGTAGACACCCTCATTAATGCCATTATCGAAAAATTTGGACGTATTGATATCTTAGTCAATAATGCTGGTATCACCCGCGACACATTACTGTTACGCATGAAGCCAGAAGACTGGCAAGCTGTAATTGACCTCAACCTGACTGGTGTATTCTTATGTACTCGCGCCGTCAGTAAAATCATGCTGAAGCAACGCAGTGGACGGATTATTAATATCACCTCTGTAGCTGGATTGATGGGCAACCCTGGACAAGCCAATTATAGTGCGGCGAAGGCTGGTGTAATCGGTTTTACAAAAACCGTTGCCAAGGAGTTGTCCTCACGGGGAATCACGGTAAATGCGGTCGCACCTGGATTTATCGTCACCGATATGACAAATGATTTGGGGAATACGGAGGAAATCCTCAAGTTAATCCCCCTGGGACGCTTTGGACAACCGGAAGAGATTGCGGGAATGGTGCGCTTTCTAGCTACAGACCCCGCAGCAGCCTATATCACTGGACAAGTTTTTAATGTTGATGGGGGAATGGTAATGGCTTAATTCGTTGCAGTAAATATGCATTTTTTGCATAGAATCAATGCGTTTTGAACATAATACTGCTAGTCATCTATGGAAATAATCGTTATATTTGATTCCAGTATTTAAGTGTGTTGACTCTGTGTGTTAGTAGTTAATCCAGTCCAGGCGTTGAGTTTGGGCTGTTTTTTGTTTGCAGGGATATGTTGATTTGCCAAAATTCTGGCAACAGACCACTTAGATATTTATTTGATTAACGGCGAATTTTGCTGGCATATTGGCCGTGAATATTCACCAAATAGGGCACAATATAGGTGAGACCAGCCGCCAACCAGCGCTGACGATTCATTTGTCCGGAAAGGAAAGCACTACCGTGGTTAATCATAAATAAAACGGAACCAACCACTAAAGCGACTTTAATTGCAGTAGGAGTGAATTCGGGATGGATTAGACACCGAGTAAACTGACGTAGAGATTTCATTGCCAATTAGCGATTGGGATTTATGATCTTCGACGGAATGCAGATTTTTGACAAAGATTTTGTTTTTGACATACTCCCTGCCCTACAAAGGCAGAGATTCTAGGCTCAAACAACGATTGCGGACAAAGTCCGTCTTAAATCGTCTAACCCAACAGTTGATGCCCCAACTGCACAAATATTTTTAGCTGCGTTTTCGTCTCTCCCATTGACTGACTGACAGGACGGACAACGCCACTTTCTAACTGACAAATCTAATTTTTCTAGAACGTGTCCACAATTAGAACAAGTTTTGCTAGACGGATACCATTGATCAATAAATACGATTTGTTTGCCTTTCTTTTTGGCAATCCACTCTAGAATTTGTAGAAATTCTCCAAAAGCCAGGTCTGATATCTTGCGCCCCCAAAGACGTTGCATTCCTTTGAGGTTGAGTGTTTCAAAACACAACACATCAAACCTATTAGTTAGGTCGTGAGCTAATTTCCAAAACCAATCACGTCTAGCATTAGAAATATCCTCATACTTGCGTACTAAATTCTTTCTAGCCCGTTCTCGATTGGCTGACCCTTTCAACTTTTTGGAATGCTGCCTACTGGCTTTTTTAATAGCATTAAGTGACTGTTTGAAGAATTGGGGCGACTCAATTTTAGTGCCGTCTGAGCAGGTGAGAAATGTCTTTAATCCCAAATCGAAACCAGCGATTTTACCTGTCTTGATTTCAACGTCTGGATTGCTAGCATCATCAACAACAATAACCATAAACAACTCACCTAATGATGTGCGTTTTCTAGTTAAGGTTTTGACTGTTCCTTCTATCTCTCTTGACTTCCAAAATTGATATATTCGATTACCAATCTTTACCTTGTTGCCACTTAAAAACTTATAACCTGCTTGCTTAAGGGTGAATGATTTGTACTTTTTAACTTTCTTGAATCCTGGTGGACGAACCCCCTTCTTGTTGTGTTTAAAAAATAATTGGTATGCTTTCTCAATGCGTTGGCAAATATCTTGTACTGCCTGAGAACCTACTGATTGCCAAAACAAGTTACGCTTCCGCAATTTGGCTATATGAGATTGGAGGAGATTGGAGTTTCGCACAACTCAAGTGTTTACCCCACATCCGGTAGTATCGACGATGAAGGGCAATGCAATGGTTATAAATCACCCCAGAAGCGTTAATCATTCGCTTGAGGTGTTTATTGCGTTTGTGTTCGTACAACTTAAATCGTAGTGTTCTCATGCTACTATTGTACAGCGTTATTGTGTACAATAGTATGAAGAAACGATTAGATTTTAGAGTAGAAGAATACGAACTTCAAATCCTTGAAGACTACTGCTTATTTGTCGGCAGAACAAAAACTGATGTGCTTAGATAACTCATTAGAAACCTGAAGATAAAGAAAAGTCGTCCTAGAAGGACGGGGCTTTAGACCCATTCTTTCGGTAACGAATTTTAACTCAACGTGAGTACCCCTGCGAGGAATAAACTATGACGCATACACCAGAAGCAGGGTTTTTATCGCTCTGATCTTGATTGAAGGGACATTTATCTTTAATAACCTGAGTATTGCGTAGGTCGAGTTGAAAAACGTAAACCCAACCGACAACGAGAATTCCTAGGGTTCCACTGCGTTACAACGTCACCTACTTCAACGTGGGGAACCCGCACAACATAGTGGTTCCCCAACCGACGATGATTTTATATTTGTTTTATTATCTCCTGTATCCTGTTTCCTGTATTCTTTTCACATCAGTTTATTGTGTCCAATCAATTCGCGACAAATGTTAACCAAGCCAAAATTTCCATCATTATTCCTACCCTCAACGAAGCGGGGAATATTGATACTACCCTCAAAAGTGTGTTAGGAGGCGAAAATATTGAAATTATAGTAGTTGATGGTGGTTCTGATGATAAAACCTTAGAAATCGTCCAGCAATTTCCCGTCCAAGCAATGGTATCAGCACCAGGAAGAGCGACGCAAATGAATAGGGGTACGGAGGTTGCGAAGGGGGATATATTCCTATTTCTCCATGCAGATACCCAATTACCACCGGGATATGACACGATGGTGCGAAATGCTTTAGCCATCAAGGGGACGGTTGCGGGTGCATTTGCCTTACAAATCGACGCACCCCAATATAGCTTACGTTTAATCGAGTGGGGTGTGAAAATGCGATCGCAGTTTTTTCAGTTTCCCTACGGCGACCAGGCAATTTTTTTAACTCGCGATATATTTTTTCAGGTGGGAATGTTTCCAACTGTCCCCATTATGGAAGATTTTATCTTGGTGCGCACTCTCCAACGTCTTGGTAAAATTACCTTAATTCCGGTTCCTGTAGTGACTTCTGCACGTCGGTGGTTATCCAGGGGTATCCTGAAAACAACATTAATTAATCAAATGATAATTTTTGGCTATTTTCTCGGAGTTTCCCCCCAAATCTTGCATCGGTTATACCAAAGAAGAAAATAATTCGATTGTGGATTGTGAATTTTCCATGAAGTTCGTAGCATTGCTAAATTAATCATCGGCAATCACCAATTACGTACGCGAAGCGTTGCCGCAGTCTATTACGTAGACGCGAAGCGGCTTGCCGCAGGCTATTACGTAGCTTGCTTCCCGCGTAGCGGGTATTACAAATTACAAATTACGAATTACGAATTACGAATTACGAATTACGAATTACAAATTACCAATGCCTAAACGTCCCTATCACCATATTCCCATCCAAGAATGTAACGAAGCACTGATTCCGATTCCAGGGGAATTATTTGCAGTGGAAACACCCCACCCCTATGAAAAACTTGGCGCACCCTATGGGGGATATTCACCCTATTTTTTGCGGGAAACCGTGGTGGAAAAATTATTAATCGCTCAAAATAACTTGCAACAACAATACCCAAACTGGCAAATCCAAATTTTTGATGCCTATCGTCCCGTGAGTGTACAACAATTTATGGTGGATTATGCTTTTGCCGAAGCCTTACAAATGAAAGGTTTCAGTAGTCAAGATGTATCCCAAATCCCCCCATCCCAACTAGAGCAGATTTGGGAACAGGTGTATCAAATTTGGGCCCCTCCCAGCTTGGATTTGGCTACTCCTCCACCCCACAGTACGGGTTCTGCGGTGGATATTACTTTGGTGGATGATAAGGGGAAAGTAATTAATATGGGTTCACCGATCGACGAAATGTCGGAGCGCTCCTTACCGGACTACTACCGTGAACATACTTCCCATCCCCAAGCCAAAGAATTTTCCCACCACCGTCAACTACTGTGTGATGTGATGGTAGCAGCTGGATTTGTCCGCAATCCACGGGAATGGTGGCATTTTTCCTATGGTGATCAAATGTGGGCTTGGTTATCGGGTGAAACTACGGCTAAATACGGTCGAATTTAGGGAGACCGTCGCAACTGTTACCAAACTTGTGGTTGATTCTGGTGTTGCTGGTGGTGGGGGTGATTCGGGTTTTTTGGGAAATACCAATCTCCAGATAAAGGGTGAAATGGCCAGCAATATGATTATGATTAACAAATGATAGACGCGCAATGTACTTCCTTTAGTGATTAACTCTAGTGATTGCGATTAAATAATATACCAAGTTGCGGTTTTTGGGATTGAATTTGATGGCGATCGCTTTTTTGCTTTTCTAGTTAATTTTTACACAGCACTACTCCCGCATTTCTTGCAAAACCCTAAAACTCACAGGGAGTAGGGAGTAGAAGGAAAATCAGTCTGTCACTCAAGGCTGACAACTTACTCGTAAGAAATCCAGGTACTTTCCCTGCTCCCTCAGTTCCCGAAAGCTCCACTTGCATCCCCAGTTTTCCTCCCCGTATTGATTTTGGTGTGGTCAAATACTAGGGGTGGATTTGACTGAGAATATAGCGTAAGCGGTCGTAGTCATCCTTCAGTAAAATATTCAACATCCGTCCAGTTTCGACTAACCATGCTCGATCGGCTTGACGCAATCGATAAATTTCCCGAATCGCGGCTGCCGTTAGGGATTCTACGGGTGCGCCTGCTACATTAAGCAAAGTACGTAAAAAATCTAACTTCTCGCTAAAACGAATAATTGTATCTGGGGAACAGCGATACACAGCCTGGTGAATTTGTGGAGGACGGGGTGGTAGATATTGATACAAATTACCGGGAGCGTCGGGAATAGGACTTGGTTCTTCAAAGCCGACAATGGCAGCACGAAACTCGGTTTTCAACATCGCGAAAATTTGGGGTTGTTCTTCCCGTAAATCCTGTAGGGACATACCTAAAGCCCTAGCGCGGTGGACAGAATCAATGGGCATAGTAGTAGCATAGTAGACGATGCCGTAGATTTGGTTCCCGGTTTCCTCATCCTGGGATTTGACCCAACTACCAAAAGCTGGCATTGCTGGGAAACTTAAATCATCTGGTTCCAAACACTGGGCTAAAAATTCGCAGGTGGAGGTTTCAATTACTTCAGCAATGTGGGTCGGGTCGCGATCGCTGCGATTAAATTGGGGAAGGGGAAGACGCATATACTAGGAGACAGGATACAGGAGATTGGGGATGTAGGGGAAGCTTTTGGGAGATAAATGAGCAAAATTTTGGCGAAATAGTAACAAGTATTAATCTCGAAAAAAGCCGTAATCATGAACCGGAGAACAAAATTACGGCTATTAAGCTTGATATTAGCGAAATATCAACAATCTATTTCTTTTTCTTTCCTGGACTTGTTTCCACTGCTTCCAACTCCGATAAACGGAAAGTAATCAACTTATCCCAGTTACCACCCTCAAACAAAACGGCAACTTTACCATCACTCACCCTCTGGACTAGTCCTTCAAAGCGGTAGTATGTGTCCGCAGGGTTTTTTACACGAACAGTAGCTCCAGGCAAAATCATAGCTCTTTCTCGTAATGTTTACCTTTTTCTAGCTTAATCCATAATCTCTTTGGCAAAAAAGGACGCATGTAAATGCGTCCTCAGTATTTTTACTTGTATGAGAATTGGGGAAAAGTTAGCAAAAAATATCACCCAAGTTAAACCATGCCACCAGCAGCTTGAAAACGCGCTCTAGCCCGTTTAAAAGCTTGTGTCGCCTGGATTTGGGCTTGACGGTCATCGGCGGGTACTCGCTCCAATTTGGCTTGAGCTTCTGTGTAGGCTGCACGAGCTTCTTCCAAGTTAATCCCGTCTCCACGTTCGGCTCCATTGACGAGAATTGTCACCTCGTCTTCTTCCACTTCCACAAATCCGCCCATTAGAGCGATCGCTACCCAATTTTGGTTTTTGTTAGCACGCACGCGCATCACTCCAGTGTCTAACGCGCTCAAAAGTGGTGCGTGTCCACTCAAAATACCTAACTGTCCTGTGGTGCTTGGCAAAATTACTTCTTCTGCATCCGCATCCCAAACAGTTTTATCTGGAGAGATTACACGAACTGTTAGCGTCATATTATTCCTTTTGACAAGCAAATTCTTACGGTTAGATTCTGGATTTTGGTTCTCTAATTAGAGAAACCCAAAATCCAAAATCCAAAATCGATCTAGCCTTTGAGTTTTTCAGCTTTAGCGATCGCTTCGTTGATATCACCAACCATATAGAACGCCTGTTCTGGTAAATCATCCAATTCACCGGACAGAATCATCTTGAAGCCTTTGATGGTATCTTCCAACTTCACATATTTACCAGGTGAACCCGTAAACACCTCTGCCACAAAGAAGGGCTGGGACAAGAAACGCTCGATTTTACGTGCCCTTGCCACGGTCAAACGGTCTTCCTCTGACAACTCATCTAACCCGAGAATAGCGATGATATCTTGTAACTCTTTATACCGTTGTAGTGTCGATTGTACAGCACGAGCGGTGTTATAGTGTTCCTCTCCCACTACATTCGGTTGCAACATGGTGGAGGTGGAACCTAATGGGTCTACTGCGGGATAGATACCTTTTGCTGCCAAACTCCGAGATAATACGGTTGTACCATCAAGGTGAGCAAATGTAGTGGCAGGTGCGGGGTCAGTTAAGTCGTCCGCAGGGACGTATACAGCTTGAATGGAGGTGATGGAACCTTCATTAGTGGAGGTAATCCGCTCTTGGAGTTCGCCCACATCCGTACCGAGGGTGGGTTGGTATCCTACCGCAGAAGGCATCCGTCCGAGTAGGGCTGATACTTCCGAACCAGCTTGAACGAAGCGGAAAATGTTGTCAATAAACAACAGCACGTCTTGCTTGTTCACATCACGGAAGTATTCCGCCATTGTCAAACCCGACAGACCAACACGCATCCGCGCACCGGGTGGTTCATTCATCTGACCATATACAAGGGCAATTTTCGATTCGTTGAGGTTATCTTTGTTGATAACTCCCGACTCAATCATTTCATTGTAAAGGTCATTACCTTCGCGGGTACGTTCACCCACACCTGCAAACACCGATACACCACCGTGTTCCTGGGCGATGTTGTTAATCAACTCCATCATAATCACGGTTTTGCCCACACCAGCACCGCCGAACAGACCGATTTTTCCACCACGACGGTAGGGGGTCAACAGGTCAACGACTTTAATTCCGGTTTCAAACACCGATGGTTTGGTTTCCAATTCGGTGAGTTTAGGAGCAGCACGGTGGATGGGTAGGGTATCTTGGGTGTTAACAGGACCCTTATTATCAACAGGTTCGCCAAGAACATTGAAAATCCGACCGAGGGTAACTTTACCAACTGGAACGCTAATTGGCGCACCAGTATCGACAACTTCCATGCCTCGCACCAAACCGTCGGTAGTACTCATTGCTACCGCCCGTACTTGATTGTCGCCTAAAAGTTGCTGTACCTCGCAGGTCACGGAAACTTCTTGTCCGGCTTCATTTGTGCCTTTGATGGTCAACGCGTTGTAGATGGGGGGCATTTTGCCGCCGGTAAATTTCACATCCACAACCGGACCAATTACTTGGGTAATATAACCAACGTTTGTTTTTTCTGCAGTGGTGACCATGCTGAGCCTAAGTTATTGAAGCTATATTTTCAGTTCGGGTCGAAAAGACTAAAAAGCAATATCATTTCCAGAGTAGCACCGAACGACCTCACTATACTCCCTAATTTCATTCTTTCGTTTGATGTCTGTCCGTTAGCCATGTGATATCCTGCGAAAGCGGATAAATAGGAGGCAAATAGAATCATAAACTACCTATCATTTTTTTTGTCAGTAGCTGCGATTTTTTTGATTAGCCTTGTAAAACGAGCGTGGAGGGATTTGAACCCCCGACCTACAGAACCGGAATCTGACGCGCTATCCACTGCGCTACACGCCCTAGTAAATGCATGTCGATGCGTTTACAACTAAACTATTATAGCAGAAAAGTCCATCAGTGCGTCACGGTTCCAATATTTTTGATTTTTCCCACGGCAATCAACTGAGCTTTTACCTTTGACGGTGGTGCTAAAGCGCAACTACGTGCCTTTATTTCACCCACCAAAAATTAATGAAAGTGGTGTTTCCCTACTCCATAGAAGCGTTTTAATCTATATTTAAGTAGAACTAAGTTACCAAATCTGGAATGAATAAGTTTCTTGACTCAAACTTGTCTACCGAAGTTGCTCAACAAATCAAAAGCAAGGCGAAACAACCGTTTGATAATGCCTATAAAGCGGTACTGACGATTGCTGAAGCTAGATATACCCAAGGGTTTCTCGTCTACCCTGGTAAGCCTTATCAGCCGATTGAACATGCATGGGTAGAAGTCACAGAGACTACCGAAGGTGGAGATTGTGTCCGGATTGTTGACCCTACTTTCCCACATTTACAGAAAAATCCGGAGACAGTTTTTTATTTTGCTGCCCATACTATTAAAGCATCGGAACTTCAAGCTATCATTGAGGAATCCCAAGAAGATTACCCAGAAGATGATCCTTTACCAATCTATGGTGATGCACCCTATGAATATTACGGGGATGTAATGCTTGGTGGTAAAAATTATTTGACGGCTTACGAAATGGCAATGAGTAAGTGTCGGGAACTTAATCAACCGATTCTCGATGGGAATTAATCGGGGGAAGGGGTTTGGGTCTGCAAAAACGGGTGAATTTGTCAATTGCCGACCAGCTGAATTAAGTCTTCAATTTTCTTAATATTTGGATCTCCAGCGAGGTAGCCAATACCTCGATGGAGGTGTAGGATTAATTGCTGTGAAAGGGTCTCTTTTTCTGTGGATAGCCCATCATTGTAACAGCGCTGTTTGAGAGCCATAATTAGAGCATCGGACATTTCTCCGGCAAAGACTTGCCAAGCTATTTCTACATTGCTATCAAGCTTGATGGGTATGGGGGATGGTGGTGTTGGTTCACATAGGGAACGACAAAAAGCCCAGCGACATAGTATATTCCACTGGTCAATTTTGGTGATTCGTTTGAGTTTAATTAGTTGGTCTTTCCCGGTTTGGGAAATCTTGATACGTTCGATTGGTGGTTCCATAGATTTTCCGATGATATTTATTTCCCAAATTTCCGAAATTTAGATGGGGTTGTCTGTAGTTATTGAGGGAATGTCAAGTAGTTTTAATTACAAGCCCAAAATGAATTTATACCATATTCTCTAAATTTTAATTGCGAGTTACATCGATCAACATCGGTTTTTGCAAGAATAGTTCTATCTTTTTCTTTTCGGTGCATTTTTGTCAAAGTAAGAAAAGCGACGTGTCGCATCTGTACGGGAATTGGGAGAGACGGGACGTGTCGCGTTTGTACAGTTTATAAGGATAAATATATCGTTTGAGCTTATTTCTGTCTCCAAAAGATGGTTGGTGAAGTATTTATTTATACTCAAAAGATGCCTTGTTTATGGTGTCTTTGATTCTAGATTTGTAATCAATCATTCGGGTTGAAGTAATAATTGATTTTTGCAAACATGGGTGTTTCTTGTCAATCACAAGTTTCCTGTTAATCAACAAATAAATGTAGTGATTTTTTATTTTGGTATTTGATATGAACGAGGGTAAAAATGTATGAAAGCTGAGTCAAGGGACAATTCGACAAGTTTTCCAATTAAAAATAGTTTAGAAGCAGCTAGACAGGAATATCAATATAATTATACTTTGATTCCGTCTGTGGCAATGGTGGAAACTTTACCGGAAAAGGAAAAGTTTCCGAGAGAATGGTATTACTTGTTAGCTCAAAGTTTAAAGGTTATATTTATCAATACAATTATTACCAATCGTGGTAATCGTGGTTCCTTGTCAGTGGGTGATGATGTCAGGGATTTTATCTTAGAAGCGGTAGTAAAAGGAGCAATTCCCACCCAGTTTAGTGTCGCTAGTCGATTACTACAAATTATTCCCCAAATGCTGTTAGTGGGGTTTTCTAAAGATTTTCGAGAACTGGATGATTTGTTTTTTTCGCTGTTAAGGGAAAGTGGGGTGACGGTGTTGCGAGACTCGGTAGAACGAATTAAGCAATTGATGTATGAAGGACAACCGACGGGACAGGTTCAAAATCTTAGGGATTACGAGAAGTTACTACCACAAATTGCATTACCAGCTTTAATTCATACTTTGAATCAGGATGATGGGTTTGCGTGGATGCAGGTTGCTGGGTACAATCCAGTCATGATTGAGCGAGTTAATTCCCTCCCGAATAATTTTCCTGTGACCGATGAACATTATCAAGGGGTGATGGGGAATGATGATTGTTTAGCAGATACGATCGCTCAGGGTCGATTATATATTGCTGATTATCGGATTTTAGATGGTGGGGTAAACGGGACTTTTCCTCGATACCAAAAGTATTTGTATGCTCCCTTGGCTTTGTTTGCAGTCCCCCAGGGTAATGACCCCCATCGAACATTACGAGCGATCGCTATTCAATGTGGTCAAAATCCAGGTGAAAATCCGATTGTCACCCCTAATTCAGGTAAATATGCTTGGATGTTCGCGAAAACCGTTGTCCACATTGCTGATGCTAATTATCACGAAGCTGTTAGCCATTTAGGACGAACCCATTTATTTGTTGGTAGTTTTGCGATCGCTACCCATCGACAACTTCCTCCAAGTCATCCGTTGAGTGTTTTACTGCTTCCCCATTTTGTTGGTACTCTGGCTATCAATGACGCAGCACAACGTCAGTTAATCGCACCAGGGGGTAGTGTGGATATATTGCTTTCCGCAAGTATTGATAATTCCCGTGTGTTTGCAGTTAAGGGTTTACAAAGTTATGGTTTTAATTCCGCAATGTTGCGCAAACAGTTAAAATTGCAAGGGGTTGATGATGTAAATGCTTTACCTGTTTATCCTTACCGAGATGATGCTTTATTGATTTGGGATGCTATTCATGCATGGGTAAGTGATTATATCGGTTTGTATTACCAAACTGATATGGATGTGCAACAAGATATCTACCTCCAGAGATGGAGTCAGGAAGTAGGAGCTTTTGATGGAGGACGGATATCTGATTTTGGCCAAGAGAATGGGCATATTAATACTAAATTATATCTGATTGATGCAATTACGTTAATTATTTTTACCGCCAGTGCCCAACATGCTGCGGTTAACTCCCCCCAACAGGACTTAATGAGTTATGCGGGAATGGTGCCATTAGCAGGTTATGCTCCGGCATCAGTTTTATTGAAATCAGAGGTAACGGAAGCGGATTATTTACAGTTGTTACCTCCTTTAGAACAAGCTCAAAAACAATTAAATATTCTGTATTTGTTAGGTTCGGTGTATTATAGCAAATTAGGTAATTATCCCCCTCGACATTTCACAGACACAAAAGTCGAACCTTTATTACAAAAATTCCGTAAACAACTACAAAAAATTGAGGACATAATTAACCAACGAAATCTTAATCGTCAACCATACACCTATTTATTACCTTCGAGAATTCCCCAAAGTATCAATATTTGAGGAGATAGAATACAGGAGATAGAACCGGATTGCTCACAAATCCCTCAAGCTCTTAGGGAATAGGGAAGAGGGAGTAGGAAGTAGAAAGAAGATGAAGGCGTGACTTAAGGCTTACTGTTCACTGATGAGAAATGCAGGATAGAATAATTTCTTTACCATAATTACTCTAAAGCTTTCAGGGAGTGGGGAATATCAAGAAATTTAAGTCATTACTTAGAGGATGTTTTAAAAGTCGATTTTAATACTTGAATTATCGTTTTTGGGAATAGGAGGAGACGCGACATGTCGCGTCTGTACGCTCGAAGGGAAAATCAGCTTTATGATTACTTTCTAGAAGAATACAGGATACGGTAAACAGTCTTAAAAACCCTTGATTACAAGCTTTGAAAATAGAAATAATACACCAAATTTACCTAAAATTTGCTGTAATTTCCATTCAAAATCCAAAATCCAAAATCCAAAATCATCATGACTCTTGAAGAAAAAATTCTCAAAGGACACAAACGTCAAGTTTGGTTAGCAAATATCTTAGCGAAAGTTGGTTATAACACACCCATTGGTAAACTTCTGCGTTTGTGGGTTTACTATGCAGATGGAATTGTAATACTCAGACATTGGCGAGATTTTTTATCGATTCGTCAAAAAAATATCGGTGACCAGTATTTAGCCGTTGACCAAGCTATTATGCATTCCTCCTATTCCCAAGTACGGGAATTAATGCATGGGGAACCACAAATCCGTGGCAATGATTTAGGGATTATCCGTATTCTTGCTCCTAGTTATTTACTCAATAATCCCCTGAGTTTAGGGACGAATGGAGAGGAACATACGGGTGTGAGAGCTTTATTTATCCAAGCATTACCCAATCCTTTGGAGGTATGCGATTTTTTGGGAGCATTAGTTAATGAATGTTTGATGGTCGCTGTTCAAAAAGGAGAATTACACGTTGGCAATGATTTACCCGCAATGATGATTCAAATCTTACACCAAGTTGTGTTTGATATCACTTTAACAGACGAAGAAGTAGAAGCTTCCCGCAAATTTATTAAGAGTTTACCTTTGGCTTCCCTACCCAACTTTATCAGTGAAAAAGTTATTTTCCCTTTGACTGCACCAATCATTAAACATCGCCAAAAACTTATTCAAAAATATCAGCGATCGCCCAAGTGGTTCAGTTATTTAGAAACTGGTTTTTCCCACGGATTAAATGAGCATCAAATCGCCAATTCACTCTTTGATATGATTCATATTGCGGGAACTGCGGGAACTAGTGCTTTACTTGGTTCTGTAATTGGGGTGCTATGTTTGGATAATGGCTTAAGAAGTAATGTGATTGCCGAAATTGACAGAGTATGGGATGGAAATGACCCTCTACAATCGGTAAATATTGCCCAATTAACCCTAGTTTATCAAGTAATTTTAGAGACTGCTCGTTTATATCCTCCCGTGAGATTTGTTAGTCAACTTGCACCTGATAGGGGTGAAATTAATTTGGGAACTAGTAAATGTCCTTTCCAAAAAGGAACCCGTTTGTTAGGTTCGATTTTCACTGCGAATCGCGACCCCAGAAAATATGATAATCCAGATGATTTTGATATTACACGAGATTTATCAGATATTTTATCCTGGAACGGGAGTGGACACGAACGAGCTTGTCCGGGTCGAGACTTATCAATTGGTATAATTCAAATCTTTTGTTTATATCTTTTCAAGAAGTATAGATGGGACTCGATTACGGAAGTCAAATGGGATTTTGAAAAGGTGACTGCGGTGACACCGAATAATTTAGTTCTTCAAGGTTTTAGCTGCAAATAATGATCAGCTAACACTCACATGAGCTGATTGTTAACTGTTAACAATCATCTATCGAAAGTAGTGAATATACAACTTAACGTGAGTTCGATGAGTTATAAAGCCTGAAAATCTTGTCCAGTATCATTCGTAGGAAATATAAGTTTTTAAAAACCTCCTAGTACCACGCGGCGTAAATACACCTACCTTTCCCCTCGCTCCCATGCTCCGCGTGGGAGCAGAATCTGCGAAGCTCCTGCTTCGTGAATGAAGGTAGAGCCTTCAACTCACTAAGCGACCACACGGAGCATGGTCACTAGATAAAAAGTATAAAAAGTTAATACTCGGTTTATTTCAGCTAACCTGTACTAGTATGTTGAGAATAAAATCATTAAACCTGGAATCAGTCAGTTATTGACTTTGTTCTCAACTAATGGATGAGGTTACTTTAAACCTTAACCTTCAAAATCATTGATTAACAAATATTATAGCGTTTACAATCCATCGTAGCGAGCTACGACCTAGGAGTATTCACGTACAACTTAAATGCGTAACAGTTGCTCAAAACCTGAATGCGACATTAGCCATGCTTAGATGTATTCCCTAAGTTGGTTTTTAAAAATTGATGAATATATGTAATTGTTGATTGTTGAGTGTTAACCGTTAACTATCAACAGTCAACACCTTCTACTAGCTGACTACCGTAACCTGTCCCCTATTCCTAAAATTGCAATGATTGAAATTAGATTACTGGAAGATATCAATACTTGGATGATACCTGTTGAAGAAACGGGTTTACCTGACACTTTGAAGGGTGTGTTTTTTATGGATGGAAATCCTTTACCGGATAGTTGTTTAACGATGTATAACTTAACCTGGGATAAGGAAAATCTCAGTTTATTTATACCTGTTTATGGTCGGTTACAGTGGACTTTTCATCACAGCTTACCGGGATTATTATTACTGCGTGCTGCTCAAATTGCTCGCTTTGGTTATCAAATTAAGTTTACAGATGCAAGTTTACAATTCGCCAATATTATCCCGATGGGATTTGGAATTGCTGTACCGAAATGGATTGTTGATTTGACAATGTTTCAAATTGATGATTCGACAAATGGAGATATCTGGAAGCGTAAAAATATCTGGTTTGGAGGAATTCCCTATATTGGTGAGTATATTTTACGTCGTGTTGTCAATGCGGATGGTAGTTTTACTGCTGCTTTTCCAGATATGTTGAATAAAGCACCCAATCAGTGTTTGGTAATAAATTAAATTTCTACTAGGTTTTGAGAATAGATATTTTAAGCAATATGTAAAAAATTATGGTGTTGCTGAATCAAAATATGAATTGAAAATTTTGCGTCGTGTTGTGTAGAGACCTAGCATTGCTACGTCTCTACATAACGATAATTTTGGTGTTAATGCAAAATGTAAATAATTATAATTCATACCCAAATTCAGCAATGCCACAATTACTGTTTAATCAATCCCTCCCTCAAAGAATTTAAATATAAATATCGGCTGACTACTTCTTCTAATTCTTCTATCAGATAGGGTTTTGTAACATACCCATGAAAACCTGCTGCTTCAATCCGTTTTTGGTCTTCTACTAGGGCTAAAGCTGTCACCGCAATTACTGGTATTTCCCGTGTGAAAGTATCCGCTTGTAAAGATGCAAAAATTTCCAATCCGTTAGTACCTGGTAACATTATATCCAGTAAAATAATATCTGCCTGACAAGATTTAGCGATTTCAACTGTCCTACTTCCTTCACTCTCACCGACAAAATCACAATTGAGGGATTCAGCAATATAGGAAATTAATAACAAATTATCTTCATTATCTTCTATCGCTAAAATCACAGGCTTTCTTTTCTGAGTTGATTGACAGCACGTGTCACTGGAATAGGATACTGGTTTCATAATTTAGCTCAGTTATTTCTAGTTTTTGCAAGGTAACACGTCACGATTTCTGATTTAGTAATACCAATTTGAAAAAAGAATGCGACAGATGAATTTTGGATGTTGCAAACATTTTGCCATCGGTATAAGTAATTAACAGCAAAATAAAGTATTGTTTTTATACCAACAATACCTGTCTGATTTCTAAATCAATCGTGAATTATTGGAAACTTGAGTACAACAAGCTGAATAATCACCAGGTCAATCAAACTTTTTGTTTGTGCCTATAGCCAAAGAAAAAGCTTATTAAGCTGATATAGTATGGCAATCCGTTGGGGATTTGTAAAATCTTACATATGAGGTTGTTGGCTGTTAACTGTTGACAGTTATAGCCTTCTCTAGGAAAAGACTTTCCGCAGGTTACAGTCAAAACTGATACTTTTCCCCTACTGAATAGGATTGCTATAATAACTAATATAATATTTTAATCAAATTTTAATAAAAAAACTACTTTTTCCAAGTAAATAAAAAATTAGCTCCACAATTGGGTTGGGAAACTAGTCTAATTGTACCGCCTTGGGTTTCGACAATTTTCTTGACTATTGATAGACCGATACCCGTATTTTCCGTGTTATCGCGGGAATCTAGGGTTTGGAAAATCGTAAAGATTTTTTCATGAAATTCAGGAGCTATACCTAATCCATCATCGGCAATGGAGAATTCATAGTATTCATTCTTTTCTTGATAGGTAATATGAATACATCCATCGATGCGAGGATGATGTTTAATCGCGTTACTAATAAGATTGGTAAACACCATTTGCAATGGTAAACGTTCGGTGGTGATAGTCGGCATATTTTTCGCGATCGCAATGGTAAATGTGGGGGGTGGAGCAAGGGAATCGATGATTTCTGCTAATAATTGGGAGATTTCTACCTCTTCCGGTTGATTGGTGATTCTGCCAATGCGAGAATACTGGAGAATACCATTAATTAACGCATCCATCCGATTTACCCGCGATCGCAATAAATGCATTTGATGACGGGTATCATCGGTGAGTTTGTCTGCTAAATCTTCTTCAATCCATTGGGAAAGATTGGCGATCGCTCTTAAGGGTGCTTTTAAATCATGGGAGGTGACGTAGGCAAATTGATCTAACTCTGCATTTCTGCGTTCCAATTCTGTCGTAATTTTGACTAATTGATTATTTGCTTGCGCTAGTTCCTGAGCGCGAAGAGCGATTAATTCCTCCGCTTGTTTGCGTTGAGTAATGTCGTTAATTGTACCCCATACACCAATAATATTACCGTAGGAGTCAGTTTTCGGTTGGGCATACATTTCTAACCAACGGGGTTCACCTTGTTGATTCTGGATTAAAAAATCAATCTGATAGGTTTCTTGGGAACCATTAATTAATGACTGAAATAATTCTTGAGTTCGCTGTTTTTCAGTTGCTTTCACCATTAAATCGGTGAAATTTTGGTACAGACTTACAGATGCTGGAAAACCCGTCACTGTTTCCCAAGCAGGACTTAAAAATGTCCAATTTCCCTGGATATCTGTTTGAAAAATTACTTCATCTACACTATTAATTACAGATGTATAGAGCCGTTCACTTTCTGCTAAAGCTGTTTCCATACGTTTGCGATCGCTGATGTCCTCAAATGCAACACCGAGATGGTGGTTAGGAATTGGAAATACCTTCAATGCAAACACAGTTGGTTGGAGACGTTCATCGCTGTAGTTGACACTTTCAATAATTTTTGCTTCCTTAGATGTGGCAACCCAGCTATAGGTGTGGAGTAAGTCGTGACAATCTTCCGTCACCATATTGGGAAAAGCTTCTCCGATAGTTCGACCAATTTCTGCTTGCATGTCTATCTTGAGTATCTGGGAAGCTGCTGGATTTGCGGTGACTAAACTTAAACTACTTGCATCGTCGGTTTTTTTGAGGTTCCAAACTAGTAATCCCAGAGGAATATTATCAATTATGTGCTTATAAATTTCAATTTCTTGACGATAATTCCGTTCTTGAGCAATTAACTGGTCTTTTTGTTGATTTGCAGCTGCTAACTGGGCTGTTCTTTGTTCTACTCTTGCTTCTAATTCTTGGTTTAATTTCGCCAATTCTAATTGTACCTGCTCCCTTTCTTGAATCTCCGCAACTAAACGCTGGTTTGTTTCTTCTATCTGCTTACGACTTGGTAAAGCCATAATTTGGGGAATTAAATAGAATAATGCGATCGCTGTTGCGAGGGATACAATTCCTGTGACGACGCGAATGTAAATAGCCAACCAGTAATTAGGATGCCATAATGTCCATATATCCATCAAATGACCAATACCACAACAAATAATAAAAGCAGCAAATAATTGGGGTATCCAATTAAAGGGAATATCTTGACGTTGACGGACAATATGTACCAAAGTCACAGGTATGGAAAAATACGATAATCCAATCACCGAATTACTAACGACATGCAATCCCACTAACCACGGTTTCCATAGATAACACATTCCATGGGGCATAAATGATGAGGTCAGGAAATAGCTGGTTAGCGTGAATATATGCATAGTTGATACACTTTTTTTTCCATATATTGTTCATAGTACATCTCCTGGCTATGGATGTAAATCTGATTCTGTCTCCGGATGGAATTAGGTCGAATGATTTTGGATTTTGGATTAACTCAATGCATGAATGTAGGTATTTGAAAGCGATTGAGAGAATATTTTTTAGTCATTTGTTTTATTTATATATTTCTCCCTCTGGATTTATCTCCCAAAAATTATTTGATAATTGGATGAATCAGGGATGGATTTTTCTTCCACTGCTGTTCTACATCTGAATTGATAAATATGGGTATTCATATCGATAGATAGGTTAATTAGGGATTATCGCCGTTTGATAGATGGTTTATCAAATAATTAAAAATACTATGTAAATAACAAATAAAAACCAAATCAAAAACGGAGGAAGCAATGAGCGCTGAAAATAGAATGAAAGCTGCGGCTAAAAATGTTGAAGGTAAAGTTCAAGAAGCTGTGGGTGAAGTCACCGGAAACCCTGAAGATAAAGCCGCAGGAAAAGCAAAACAAGCTGAATCTCAAGTTCGTCACACTGTCGAAAACGCTAAGGACGAAGTGAAAAAAGCGATTGATTAGTCATTGAATAAATATATATTGATGGCTTTTTGATCAACACTGAATAGACTGGGGTATGGTCTAGGTAGATTGATATCTATCTGGACTTTATTCTTACAGAAGTTTTTATTTCACATAAAGGATAAAATTATGGCTGCAAATAAACCCTTAACAGGAATCGAATTAATTGATTGTGCTAAAGCTAATAGTCAAGAACTAGTCGATATAGTTGCCAGCAGATGTGGTTATGGGGAAAATGTATCGTTATTTGAGCAGGAACTCAAAAAATCCTGTCAAGAAATCGGTATCGACTTAGATAGCTTTTACGATTTAAAGCAAATTGAGCAACAAAGGTTTTTAAAAACTAAAAAAGCTGGAGTAGAAATAGCACCAGATACCTATAGGGAGTTGTAAAAATTTATTTGAATACAATCTCGAATATGAATAAGCTAAACCCTACCATCTTTCATAAGGGAATTACCTCCCTCAGTACTTTGTCTCGTATGATATATATAATGTAGAGAATTTGTTGTAACTACATCTACTTTGCGGTTTAATAAGGCTTATAAGTCCTGAATTAGTCCACTGGGAAACCAAGCTGTAACTTTATTGATGTCGTAATCAATTAAGAAATCTATATCACTTGTTTCAGTTTCTTCTTTCCTAGCGACGCTACCAAAAATTCAGAGATTATAAGCTCCATTTTTAGTAGCAATTGTTTCTATCTCTTCTTTTTTTCTTGCAGTAATTGTCTGAGTGTCATTTGATTTTCCTTGTGGTTATATTTCTCAAATTTGATGATATCAATCTCCTCATATAATTGAGCGCGATCGCATCAATTTTCCTCAGAATCACTCTCCAAACTAAGAGGATGTTTTAAAAGTTGATTTTAATACTTAATCAGCTCGTTTTTTGGGAGTAGGGAGAAGGGAATCGGGAGAGACGCGACATGTTGCGTCTGTACTTTATCTTGAAAAATATACCGTTTAAGCCTATTGACAGTCTTCAAAAAGTGGTTGATAAAGTATTTATTGATACTTGACCAACATCCTCTAAGCCAGTCACCTGGGGAGCATCTACACATACCAATTCGCTGCAACAAGGTAAAAGAAGCACTTTCGCGCTAACTCCCCGTAGCGATAGCCTAACACAAATCCAGTAAATTTACCCATAAAAAAATAGCGATCGCTAATTCGAGCAATATTCTATATAGCTATACCGGGAATCAAAGCTTTATGAAAAAGAGAAATAAGCCTTATCCAAAAGGATAAGGCTCTTTTTCAACACACATTCACAAATATAAGGAGATTAAAAGGAGAAAGCCATCTATAAATCACCAAAACAAACGTAATTGTTACATAGATACTTGTAGTGTAGCTTCCCATACACGTATAGGAGAAATCAGATTTTGAAATTCCCCCAGACTTTTGAGCATAACTGTAGATAAACCTAGCATAATTTCTGATTTAATAAGTTCTAGTACCTTCTTCAGCCGTTTCGTAATACTTTGCCACAGACCAGACCCCATGAATAGAACCGGGAACCCAACCCAACAGAGTTAACAAAATATTGATAACTAAGGTTATACCTACACCGTAGGTCAAAAAGACACCAACAGGGGGAACAAGGACAGCAAGTATGTATCTCAAAAATCTGGTGTTCATATCTATATCCTGTATTGATTCAACTTATTAGCTTTATTATTAATCGTCTTACCTGGAAAATCCTCTACATAAATGAATAGTTAGGTTTTATCTTGCGGTCGAAGGAAATAGACTATTTGTAAAAATGATACATATCTGGAGATAGAGATACCAATCAATCTTTATAAAGATGTCAGAATTTTTTAAATTCGTAATAATCAAGGCTGAAAGGTAAATATAGTCATATTCAAAAACTTGTAATCCCATTCGCTATGCTTAGTCAAAATATTTGATTATTCCTTTTGATTAACCCTGAAGATAAATCTGCTGACTCTATATCATTAACAGCTGGTCGTCATAGATTTCCATCAGAAATCAAATCGGATTAACATACATATTGAGAACTAAGCGATAGAGAACTATATCACCTTGATGAACCCCAATTAAGATTAGGAAAATCATATGCTGTCATATTTCTTTACTGTTTTAGCCACTGCTTTGAGTCTATTAATTGTTGATCTGGCTGTTCCGGGTGTAAACATTGCCACATTTGCATCTGCACTGATTGCTGGTGTCGTAATTGGTATTATTAATTCAACCGTTAGACCAGTAGTTTCCTTCTTTTCCCTACCTTTAAATATCTTGACATTAGGACTTTTTTCTCTGGTTGTGAATGGAGTCTGTCTGTGGTTAGCAGCAGCTTTTGTCCCTGGATTTTCAATCAATGGTCTACCAGCAATTATCATTGCACCAGTTGTACTTTCCCTAGTTAATACATTTTTGAGCAAATATTTTGTGCAGCGCAATCCCGACTTAAATATTAAAAGCCAAGCCTAGGGTTCAGAACAAGCAGGGGACTTACGTACTGACTATATTTTTACATTACGACAGCAGTCCGAGCGGGATTTGTGAAATCTTACATGTAGGGTTGTTAACAATTGACAGTTGACGGTTAACAGTCACCAGTCATCAGTCAACGGCACGCTATTTTTCACGACTTAAATCGGATTGCTGTATATATATACGTAAGCCCCTCTGCAATCACTAATATTTTCAAAAACTCCGAAATGGAGCTTGGTAAAGGTTTGATAAAACCCATATTCAAACCTATGATAAATTGAAATTACAGAAGTAATATCGATTCTCTTTTACTTTGCAAGAAAACTAGAATAATTAACACTTATAGCCCCCAATATGTAGCGATAATTGGCGTAAACGATATAACAGATTATTCCCAAGTTTTTATTTTTTTTAATCTGTCCAAATAATATTTAATATTATGAAGCTAGGCTGAATATTTGATAAAGCTTTGGTGTTTACAGAAAAATCTTACACTAGGTATAAGCGCGGTTGAGGCTTGATAAATTCTTAACTACCAAGGGCTAGAGCTCACAGGTCAAAGTTTTAGAATAATCATGGGTCAAACTTGGACTTAAAGCGACAAAGTGTGGTAAAAATTTAAAGAATCAAATATTGGCTGTGAATCCATAAGTAATCGTGAATACACTTCCGACCTAGAGATATACAGCTAAATACAGGTGAAACAGATAAAACGTGCTTATCTGTTTTTTGCGCTGATATAATTATCAGCCGTCTCAGACAATTTAATATCAGTTTCAAGTGATATTTATGTCTTTGGATAGACGATATCGCCACAACTGATTATCGGTGCATGAAACTAAAAACCCTAATTTATTGTACACAATTTATCAAAGTGTCACCCAAGATACTGAGCGATGAATGTGCTTTTTTGTCAAGTCCCATGTCTCAAAACCTAAACTGCTGAACACTTAAAACTTGTATTGTCCCAAGAGAAACATGAACCCAAAGTTGACTGATGAATTTACCAGCTTTAACCCAAGTCAAAATTATAATTTATCTGAGTTGAATTCATTATTTATAAATGATGCTAATAAAAGTTTTGCTGGGATAAACTGGAGTAATCAATATTTAAGCGGTGTCAACTTAAGCTATGCAAATCTAGAACAAGCGGTATTAGATGGTGTAGATTTAAATAATGCGGATTTAACTGGGAGTAACTTATCTACAACTACATTACGAGGTGCAAACCTCAATAGTATTTGTTTGCGGAATGGAGATTTACATAATGCTGATTTAGCGAGTGCTAACCTTAGCTGTGCGGATTTGAGTGGTGCAGATTTAACAGGTGCTAATTTAACAGGAGTAAATCTGAGTGGAGCGGTTTTAGTAGGAGCAAAATTAGAAACAGCGAGTTTACGGGAAGCCTATCTGTGGAATGGAAACCTAACACAGACAAGGTTAATCGATGCAGATTTAACTGGTGCTTACATGAGCAATGTCCGATTGCAAGATGCGGATTTACGGGGAGCTATTTTAAAATCTGTACAATTAAGTGAAGCAATTTTACGTCACGTGAATTTAGCTCAAGCCAATTTAAAAGCTGCTCAATTAGATGCAGCAAAAATGTTTGATGTGGATTTAACAAATGCTAATTTAACAAATGCAAATTTAGAAGCAGCTAGTTTAAATCAAGTCAACTTAACGGGAGCAAATTTACTAGGTGTGAAGTTGAATCATCGGACAGCGATCGCACCGAAATGGAAACTAGTCTGGGAAATAGTCAATAATATTTTTGTTGGCGATAGTCTGAAGGATGCTGATTTAAGCGGTGCAAATTTAGCAAATACAGATTTACGCAAGTTTGATTTGACCAATGTCAATTGGTCTCAGACACAATTGCAGCAGACACGCTTTAGCAAACAGCAAAAAGGTATTTCCGAAAAAATTCAAGCAGAACTACGCGATCGCGGTGCTATTTTTGAGTAGATATGTCTTTCTTCAGTTTCTGTTTTATCGCTCCCGGTCGAATTTGATGGTACTTATTTTTACCAACTTTCAGAATACAGCTAGGTGCTTGTTTACACTGTTTTTGACATCCCGTTGTTTGAATTTTGACTTGCTGGTGTAATCCCTCTGCCTTCAGTGTTTGTTGTAACTGGGATAGTAATTTCTCACTACCCCGTTTGCGGCAACCTGATTTTTGACAAATCATGATTTTCGCGTTGGGTGGACAGGGTGGCTGTTTGGTGTGATTAATTTCTGGATAACTCCGTATTTCCCCAGAGGAATGGGGGAAAGCGATCGCGGATATATTTTCCGTATGCAGTTTTAATCGTGAATTATGTATATTTAATTTGATGACACCGGAAAGACGAATCCGCGTCATTTTCGGTAGGGAATATAGATCAAAATTTTGGCGTAGAGTTTTCGATAGTTTAATCAGTATCCGTTTACCATCTGTAATTAAATACAGATACTTTTTGACTATACCCACATAATCGCCCTCGATATCAAAGGAGGATAAGCGTAAATATTTCTGCCCCATTGTCATTATACTCTATGAGAAAAAATACAGGCGAACAATTGCTCGCCCCTATAAACTAATTCATAATTAATAATTATTAATTCCTAACTCTTAATTACGTCCGCAAAGCGTTATCATAGACTATTAAGAATTACGTAGCCTGCTTCCCACGTAGCGGGTATTACAAATTACGTACGCGAAGCGTTGCCGCAGGCTATTACGAATTATTCAACTTATTCTTCTCGCTTCAACGGTTTGCGGTAACTTAAGAGGGTCACTTAAATTACTAAATTCCAATTCCCAACCATTAGCTAAAGTAAATACTTTCCCCCCATCAGATTCCGTTTGTTTAATCACCTCTTCTTCCAAGTCTTTTTTGGGAACATACACGGTTAATTTTCCCAGTGAATTTTCACGTAACATTACTTTCATGATTGTTCCCTTTCCAAATCTGGATTTTTTTCAATAAGTTCTAATTCTTTTTTGCGACAACCGACGACGAACCCTGTTTTTAAAAAATGTACTGCATAAATATAGGACTTTTGCAGGAATGTACCGATGCTGACCACGTAACCAATCTCACCTTTTTGTGCTAAGACAGTACCAATTTCTTGACCGGGAAAAGTACCATCATTTTTCAGGAGTTTACGGGTACGAACCTTATCACCAACATCAAATTCTGGAGGGGAAAATAATTCCATTTCATCCGATTGTTGCATGGGAATATCTCACTTGCATTGCTAAATTTAATAATTCTTCGGCGGTTAAATTACGTTTTTTGTTGGTAGATTCTTGACGAACCGCATCCAAAACTAATTGGGTTTGTTCATAATCAAGATTAATACCGTGGTTTTGTAAAATATTAGTGAGTAGATGCCGTCCGGAGTGTTTCCCCACA
Source organism: Calothrix sp. NIES-3974 (assembly GCF_002368395.1). Taxonomy (GTDB): domain Bacteria; phylum Cyanobacteriota; class Cyanobacteriia; order Cyanobacteriales; family Nostocaceae; genus NIES-3974. Next base: position 5,584,455 of record NZ_AP018254.1, on the reverse strand, counting down.
ACTAACTTCCGTTCCCAACCAACTTCTTCCGGTGCAAAGGGTTCATAGGTGAGGGGGTTTTTAATTACACCATGAGCATGTATTCCCGATTCATGGGTGAAAGTATTTTCACCGACAATCGCTTTCCAAGGGGGAATACTCGAACCAGATGCGCTTGCAACCAGACGAGATAATTCCAATAAGCGTGGTGTATCAATGGTAATATCCTGTTTGTACAGGTGCTTGAGAGCCATGACAACCTCTTCTAAAGCTGCATTTCCAGCTCTTTCCCCCAGTCCATTCACGGTAGTATTTACTGAAGTCGCACCAGCTTTGATACCAGCTAAAGCGTTTGCCGTTGCGAGTCCAAAATCGTTATGGGTGTGCATTTCCACCGGAATTCGCAAAAATTTCACCAGTCGTTGGACTTTTTCGTAGGTAGTGAAGGGGTCAAGAATACCCACCGTATCGCAAAAACGAAAACGGGATGCACCCCAAGATTGAGCATTAAAGGCAACATCAAGCAAAAAACTTTCATCAGCGCGGGATGAGTCTTCACCTCCAACTGCAACCCACAAGTCGTGATCGACTGCAAAACTAATGGCATCTTTGAGGTGATTCAGGGTGACTTCCCATTGTCCACGAAATTTAGCCGCGATTTGAATCCCAGAAACGGGGATGGAAATATGAATTCGTCGCAATCCTGCGGCAATGGATGCTTGAATATCGGCAATTATAGCGCGATTCCATCCCAATAAATCAGCCTTTAACCCTAATTCACCAATGGCTTTGATGGCATTAATTTCATGTTCTCCCATTGCGGGAATTCCCACCTCTAGTTCATGAACACCAATGCTATCCAAAAATTGAGCGATCGCAATTTTCTCTTGCAGGTTAAATGCAACTCCTGCGGCTTGTTCTCCATCACGCAGAGTTGTATCATTGATACAAATTTGACTCATTATCTATTTTTTGCCCCTTCCGAATTGAATATCTCCCAATTAACTATTTGCGGATTTTAGACTTTTTTTCGGTCATATTTTTAGCAGTAAATATGAATATTTTTGGATTGTCTGTACTGATAAACACACAGCATTATCTGGGAGAAAATAGGATTGAAAACCTATCCAGTTTGAGAACTGTAGTTCTTAGTCGTGATTAGCTGCTTCAAGTCTACCTGATTCGCAATGACGAAAACTCCAGTTTTGATTATGGAGGAAGTTTAATATCCCGTCTCTCCAATCAATATAACTGATTTAATTAAAGTACACTATCAATAGGTTGAGATACTTATTTGCTAGTTGGGAAAAATTAATTAATAATGCGGAAAAATTGACTGTTTTTCACAACACTATTAATCTTTGAACATTCTTAATTTTTCCTGATGATTGATTCTCTATCTGTATTCTACTAAACAATTACAGACAAGAAAATTTAATTTTTAGGACTTACGCATTTATTCCCATGACTTACGAGTTCGTAGTGAGGACCTTAGTTCTCAAAGTCAGCGCTATGGGTACTGACTACAAACAAAAAATCAGAATTTTGGTGACACTTGTGTAAGTCCTAATTCAGAAAAAAAGACTTTGAGATTACTTCCTGCGACCCTAGGGTTGATCCGCTACACGAAGAAGTGCAGTTATGTAACTGGGTAGTAACTGCGTAAATCCCGATTTTATTTCCCCCGTGATGGCAAAGAGTTAGTGAATAACATCTGACTCATATACCCGGAGATGAAACCAAAACTACCAATTAAGGTTAAACCAAAAAATAGAACTACAATCATAAATATCCTCTTGGGTTGTTCAATGAATTTTCATAGACGACCCGACTCAGGGAGAAGTCACGCTATCACTTCTAGGGGTCATCTCTACTGGTTTTCTAACCAATCAAAGATACGCTCTAACTGGTCGATATTTACAAATCCATATTGCCAAAGTAACATTGGTAATGGTGCGGTTTCGACCTCGTTGTGACGCAAGGCAACGGATATATCTGCCTTTGATAGTTGTAATTCCTGTTGGAGAAACCGGATAAATTTGCGCTTGCGTCGATAATTTATCATAATCAATTCTTCCAGCTAAAAATGGCTCGTAAATATCAAAATCAACAATGCAGGTGGTGGGAATTTTAGTAGAGACGACCCGATAGGTCGTCTCTACATACGCATCATCCAGAAATTAAGAATCATCACGATATTATTCCCAGGCAAAATTTTCTAGTTATACTGGGTTTTATAGTCACAAACAAATCAACTGAAATCAGATAAACTTGCCCAGCTAATTATCTATCCTCAACTATCAACAGTAGTTGCCGAAGCTAATAGAAAAAATTAGCGATAATCATGAATAAATACATCAACTCTGAGTCAAATTGAGAAATATCTTGATGACTATAATTTATCGGACTTACCCTCGTGAGTTCGACACCCGTAAAGGGAGGTAAACAGAAAAGAAATCGGATTTGAAGATTGCTATTCTGTAACCAATTGCTACAGGTTTACCCAATGACTTAAATAGGTATTCCGTGAAAAAGTCCCGACTTCATCGAAATCCAACGCTAAATGTTCAAGAACGGCGAAAAAAAGATAGCGATGGGATTTATATTGTCAGCTAATCATGAATAAAATGATGTTAGGGACTAACCTAATTAACAGATAATGCGAACAAAAACTCTAGACCCGCATTTCTCACAAAACCCTAAAACTCACAGGGAGTAGGGAGTAGTGAATAGAAGGAAAATGAATTCGTTACTCAAGGTTTACAACTTACTCGTGAGCAATCCAGATAGAGATTTTTGACAACAATGGTAATTTTGAAGGTATCTTGGAAATTGGCATCATGGTAATCTAAATTTACTATTGCCAACAAAATTCTAGCCAGGTTATTAATTGGTGACGGGATGCTGTGTATTGCATAACTACGCTACGTACTTGTAAAGCAGTTAGAGGAGTTTCTACTTGTACTTCTAAAGTACCGTCAGCAAGACAGGAACAGGGAATTGATAACTCTTGTAAGCGTTGGAAAATTGGCCAGCGATAGGTAAAACGTAAAGCTGGTTGATCACCACAATGGAATTGGAGAATCTGGGTGGTGAAAATATGGGAATTTGGGGAATTCAACATATACTTTAAACGGCAATAAGTGGGCTTTTTGTTAAGACTGTTAATGCTTAAAGGTCAACTGTTAACCGTTATCTGTCAACAAACTAAGCGGGAAATATATCTGCGTACACAAGTATAAAAATCACTTTTGATGTTGTTGGTTTTGCAGGGTTTGTAGTTGTGTTTCCAGAGTTTGCACACGGGAAACTAAAGAACGAATCAGATTACCCTCCACATCAGGGAGCTTTCCATGTTCCAGGACAGCAAGACACTCATTTCCATTGCGACAGATATTGCGTCCAGGAATTCCTACCACAGTGCAATCGTCGGGTACATCGCGAAGTACCACACTACCAGCACCAACACGAACGCGATCGCCGATGTGAATATTCCCCAGAACCTTAGCACCAGCACCAACAACAACGTTATTACCCAAAGTGGGATGACGTTTTCCGGTTTCTTTTCCGGTTCCACCCAAAGTGACACCTTGATAAATGAGTACATAATCACCAATAATTGCGGTTTCACCGACCACCACACCAATCCCGTGGTCAATAAATACTCCGTGACCAATTTTGGCTCCGGGATGAATTTCAATCCCGGTTAAAAATCGAGCTAGATGGGAAATTAAACGCGGTAAAACTAAAATGTTGCGTAAATATAAATAATGGGCTATTCGATACAAAAATAAAGCATGCAATCCTGGGTAACATAAAATTACTTCTAACCAATTCCGTGCAGCGGGGTCGCGTTCAAAAATAATTTGAAAATCTTGCTTAAGGACTTGCCAAAATTGGTATAAACCGAAACTTTTGAGCAGATAATTTAGGGAATAATTTAACATTTTTGCAGTTGGAAAATGCCAAATTGGGTGATAGGGTTGTTTCATAAAAATTTATCGGCATTCAGATTTGATGGTATGCGGTGAAGTCACCGACTTCCCGACGAATGAAAGGCGGTCTGCTATTGTTATTGCTTATATCAAACCACCATTACATCTACTTTCTGTCCACCATTGATTGAATTAATTAAATTATTTATAAATCTACTCATGCAGCAAGTATATACCCTAGTTGGATTCAGAATTATGGATGGGGATAGGGAGTGAGAATTTTGAGGATGGGGGACAAGAATTGTTGCGGGTAGGTATTAGATTTTTGAGGATTGTTGAATACAAATCTAAATTGAAAATTTGACCTTGTGTAGAGAGGTAGCAGTAGAGACGTAGCAATGCTACCTCTCTACACAAATATGATTATTTTGATTTTCATCCAAAATGTAAATAATTATAATTCATGCCAAAATTCAACAATGCTGATTTTTTGTACTCAACACCCTTGTAAAGGTTATAATTGAGACAAAATCTAGCGACTACTTTTGCTGGTATGATGGATCGACTTAAACAGGTGCTGAAAACTTTCCAACCAACACGAGATAATCATCAGGCATTAGTGGTATCATCGCCAGATGAACAACCAGTTTTAGTTCGAGACAGTCAGCAGGTCGATTGGCGTTTACCGTTGGTAGCGGTTAGCATCAGTGCTACGGCATTAGTCGCAACTGTAAGAGAAATCGGTTGGTTACAAGGCTGGGAATTGCAGGTCTATGACCATATGGTGAGAGTATTTGCACCCCGTTCTCCCGACCCGCGGATTGTAGTAGTGACGATTGGGGAAAGTGAATATCCGCAAAAAACCGACGCAAATATTCTCAAAGCAGTAAATATTTTACAAGCGAATCAAGCCCGTGTAATTGGCCTAAATCTTTATCTACCAGAAAGCAATAAGTTGAGTCAAGCGATCGCCAATCAGAAAAATCTCCTTGTCACCTGTTTTCATCATCGCCAAAATGATAGTCAACAAGCTCAGATTTCTCCACCACCAGGTTTTGATGTCAAAAAACATGATATTGGTTTTAGTGATTTAATTCCTGACCAAGCAAGTAGTCCCATCCTCCGCAGAGCCGTATTATTTAAACCCGCAAATCCCCAGAGTAAATGTGGTACTGGTTATTCCTTTGCAGCTTTAGCGGCGATTATGCATCTAGAGCCAGAAAAAGTCAATTGGCAGCAGATGGAAGAAACAGCATGGCATTTAGGTCAACAAATTATTCCCGCACTAACTGAAAATGCTGGTGGTTATAAAAGATTTGATAGTGGTGGTTTTCAAACATTAATTAGTTATCGTCATCCCCGATATGCATTTGCTCAAATTTCACTACAGCAATTATTAAATAACCAGTTTTCCCGCTCCCAAATTGCTGATAAATTAGTCCTCATTGGAGTTACTGCAACGAGTATAGAACGCGGCTTTTATACCCCCTTTACAGGTGATGATAGCCATGAATATAATCGAATGCCACCTGTATTTATTCATGCCCAAATTATTAGCCATTTACTCGATATTGGCTTCGGTCAACGTCAACCCATTTGGTACTGGTCAGAACCGGGGGAATTACTATGGATTTTGCTCTGGTCAACGGTCGGTGCTGTGGTTGCATTGCGTATCCGTTCCGGGTGGATATTAATGATCAGTGGAAGCGCGATCGCCATCTTACTTACCGGAATCTGTTATGCAGTTTTTTCCCAAGGTGGTTGGATTCCCCTCATCCCCCCCCTCCTGGGTTTAGGATTCAGTGGTTTAGGTGTAACCCTCTATCAAGCCTATCAAAATCAGGTTCGCACCCGAATTATTATCCTTCAAGTTGAAAAACAACAACAAGCGATCGCCCAATTAAATGCTCTCCTCCAGGATACATCACGTCTAGCAGTTCCCCCCAGCAACGATAATATCCGCCAAACTGGTGATTTACTCCTAGGGGGTAGGTATCAAATTACTCGCGTCCTCGCCTCCGGGGGATTTGGTTGCACCTATCTCGCCAAAGATAACCAACGACCAGGGACACCCACCTGTGTCGTCAAACAGTTAATGCCAGCTCGACGAGATCCGAAATTTTTAGAAGTTGCACGGCGCTTATTTGCGGCGGAAGCAGAGATTTTGCAAGTATTAGGGAAACATAATCACATCCCTAACCTCCTGGCCTATTTAGAAGAAAATCAGGAATTTTACTTAGTACAGGAGTATATTCCCGGACGTACCCTAGAACAGGAATTACATTCCCCCCACCCCGAAGCCTTTGTGATTAACTTAGTAGGTGAAATTCTGGAAATTCTCAAATTTGTCCATAGCCATCGCGTTATCCACCGTGATATCAAACCCGGAAACATTATCCGTTGCAAACACGATAACCGTTTGGTACTAATCGACTTTGGTGCAGTCAAAACCATCCAACCCCTCCCACCCGGTCAAACGGAACTAGCAACCGTAGCAATTGGAACCCGTGGTTACGCACCCCCCGAACAATTAGCTGGTCATCCCCGACTTAGTAGCGACATTTATGCCGTAGGGATGATTGGGATTCAAGCACTGACCGGATTACCCCCCCAAGATATTGAAATTGACCCCGACACCGGTAATCTCAAATGGAGTCATCTAGTGCAAGTTAGTCCTGAATTTGCCCAAATCCTGGAGAAAATGACATCTTACCACTTTGGCGATCGCTATTTATCTGCAAACGATGCCTTAGCTGATTTACGTCGGTTAGTTTAACAAGCTCTGAGTCAAAACATCGGGAAAATCTGATAAAGATAATTGATTTTTACTGATGGTTTATAACTATCTAAAATCGGCAAACTTTTGAACATAAAGTTTTACTTATATATACAATCCGATATTTATTCTGAATTACCCTTTCCTCAGTGATTGCATTTGAGCATATAAGGATGTATAGTGATTTCTAGACAGTTAAAAAAGTCACACACATTCCCGAATGCTAGTCTTTGATTAAGGACTTAATACCCATAAAAGTCAGAAGTCTTTCGCTATTGTTCCTAGCCATACAATTTCATTAGGGCTGGGAATTATTAATATCTTTAGTAATCAGAAAAGATAAGTCTGGAAAGCTTTTTTGTTTCAGACTACAGTTTTTGCCTACCCCAAAAATTAGTTATTTGGATTTAAACGATGTCAGAGATTTTTAATTCCATATCCCGACGCAAATTTATCTTCATTGCTGGTACAACAGCTAGTGCAACGCTATTAAAAGGTTGTTTGGGAAATCCACCTGAATCAGGTGGAAATACAGGTGCTTCCGGAGGTGGAAATACAGCCCAACCAGTAGCAAATGTTGGCTCCGAACAAGCACCAGAAACACCCAAAATCAAATTGGGATACATACCAATTGTGGAATCCGCACCCCTAATTATTGCCTTTGAAAAAGGGTTTTTCCGAGAGTTTGGGATGACCGAGGTCGAACTCTCGAAGCAAGCTTCCTGGGGTTCAGCACGGGATAACGTTGAAATTGGGTCTTCCGGTGGTGGAATTGACGGTGGACAATGGCAAATGCCCATGCCACACTTAATTACTGAAGGCATAATTACTAAAGGAAATCAGAAAATTCCCATGTATGTGCTGTGTCAATTGAATACCCAGGGAAATGGCATTGCGATCGCGAGTAAATGGCAGGGTAAGGGTGTAACATTGCAATTGGCAGGGGCTAAATCTGCAATCACAGCTTTGAAATCATCTACTCCCTTCACAGCTGCGCAGACTTTCCCCGCAGTTAACCAAGATTTCTGGATTCGTTATTGGGTTGCAGCAGGTGGGATTAACCCCGATACCGACATCAAGCTTTTAACCGTACCTGCTGCGCAAACCGTTGCCAATATGAAAACCGGGACGATGGATGCATTTAGTACCGGAGACCCTTGGCCATACCGAATCGTCAAAGATAAAATTGGCTTTTTAGCAGCTTTGACTGCACAAATGTGGAAATATCACCCTGAAGAATATTTAGCAATTCGTGCTGATTGGGTTGATAAACATCCTAAAGCCACTAAAGCTTTGCTCAAAGGAATTTTTAAAGCACAACAATGGTTAGATGATTTTAATAACCGCAATGAAGCCGCAGAAATTTTATCTGGACGAAATTATTTTAACCTCCCCGCAGAGGTATTAAAAGAACCATTCCAAGGTCAATATGATATGGGGGATGGTAACAAAATAAATGATAAAACAATGGCTGCTTATTATTGGAAAGATGGTGATAAGGGAACTAGCACCTCCTATCCCTATAAGAGCCATGATTTATGGTTTATTACCGAAAGTGTACGCTGGGGTTTCTTACCAAAAGATTATATTACTGGTGGTGCAGCTAAAGCAAAAGCCCTGATTGATAAAGTTAATCGTGAAGATATTTGGAAACAAGCAGCTAGTGAAATGGGAATTGCCGCAGCTGATATCCCCAACACCACATCGCGGGGAATCGAAGAATTTTTTGATGGCATTAAATTTGACCCAGAAAATCCTGAAGCCTATCTCAATAGTTTAACCATCAAAAAAGTGTAGTGTTACCATCAGCAAAATAGATAATCACCAGGCATTACGAGACGATAAATATTTCTAGAAGCAGGTAGAATGGTGATAGATATATCATCTCTTGCAATCTTAGAAATACAACCTCATAAGGATAGCCATACTAATAGTATCCGCTAAAATCCAGTTGCAATGCTAATAATGTGGTTAGGCGTTATGAAACATATAATTATCAACGTCATATCCAACAGGTGTCACTATAGACAATTATCAGGATAGCAAGATTCCTTGCGAATAGGACTCATTTAAAATCTTGAATTGCCTATTTTTGCCATACTCTGCTAGTACATAAAGGCAAAAAAACTAGACTCAATCCAACAGCCTTTCTATCATTGGAAATAGTCCTTTTACTTCTTACCACGGTACTAGATTAATCCCGACTTAGATGACTGCACTCCATTTTTAACTATCCCCAAACCATATTACTTCAAGGAGAATATTCCCAATGACAACAGCTCAAAGAAGGCCAGTAAGTGCCACTTTCGATAATTCGTTTATTAACCGTTTACAAAAACAGTTTCCCGAATTAATTCCACCAGCTATTGCCATTGTGATTTTTCTGGTTGTATGGCAACTGTTCACCATTTTACCCGGAGCCACTTTACCAGGACCAATCAAAGTCATTCAAGATACATGGATTTTAATTCTTTATCCTTTTTACGATAAAGGTGGTATTGATAAGGGATTATTTTGGCAAATTTTAGCTAGTTTACAACGAGTGGCGATTAGCTATACTGCTTCGGCAATTGTGGGAATTGCTCTGGGGATTTTAATTGGTGTGAATAAAACAATTAATAAAGCCCTTGATCCACTTTTTCAACTGCTACGTACAGTTCCGCCTTTAGCTTGGGTACCGATTTCTTTAGCAGCCTTAAGGCAAAATGAACCAGCCGCATTATTTGTAATTTTTATCACTGCAATTTGGCCGATTTTAATTAATACGGCAGTAGGTGTGAAAGAAATCCCCAACGATTACAATAATGTCGCCAAAGTTTTGCAACTATCACAAAAAGAATATTTTATTAATATTCTTTTGCCCGCAGCTTTACCCTACATTTTCACCGGGTTGAGAATTGCCATTGGTTTAGCTTGGTTAGCAATTATTGCCGCAGAAATTGTCATGTCAGGGATTGTAGGGATTGGATTTTTCATCTGGGATGCATATCAAAATAATAACGTCAGTGAAGTGATTTTAGCGCTATTCTACATTGGCATAGTCGGGTTATTGCTGGACAAATTAATGCTCTGGATTCAAAATCGAATTATTCCCAGTGAGGGCAGATAATTCTCTTCAATACTGTACCCGAATTTTTCACAAAACCCTAAAACTTTCAGGGAGTAGGGAATGGGAGTAGGGAATAGAAAGATAATTAAGCCTTTACTCAACACTTACCATTCACTCGTGAAAAATACAGATTTGGGTGATGTTTTTACTTCTGTCTCCTATCTTTTGTATCCTGTATTCCTCCTAAATTCAAAACTTGAAATTCCAAATCCGAAATTACCATGAGTATTTTTGTTGGTGTTGACCAGATCGAAAAGGTTTTTGAACTAACTGGTGGCGGTAAATACATAGCCCTCAAAGGAATTAATTTACAAATCAAAAAAGGCGAATTTGTCTCCCTAATTGGTCACTCCGGTTGTGGTAAATCAACCTTATTAAACATGATTGCAGGTTTAGATTTACCAACAGATGGGTTAGTCACCCTAGAAGGAAAACGAGTCACTAAACCCGGACCAGACCGGATGGTGGTATTTCAAAACTATTCCTTGCTACCTTGGCGGACTGTACGGGAAAATATCGCCCTAGCAGTAGATTCAGTAATGAAAGACCTACCCGCAGGTGAACGCAAGGCGATTGTGGAAAAACATATAAATATGGTTGGGTTGCGTCCCCATGCAGATAAACCCCCCACCATGCTATCGGGTGGACAAAAACAACGGGTAGCGATCGCCCGTGCATTGGCAATTCGTCCGAAACTTCTCCTCCTCGATGAACCCTTTGGAGCTTTAGATGCATTAACACGGGGAAATCTCCAGGAACAATTAATGCAGATATGTGAAGAAAATCAAGTGACTGCGGTGATGGTGACTCACGACATAGACGAAGCAGTTTTATTGAGCGATCGCATCGTCATGTTGACCAATGGCCCAGAGTCGAAAATTGGTGATATCCTGGAAGTTGATATTCCCCGTCCCCGTAAGCGCATGGAAGTGGTGGAGCATCCGAGCTACTATAGCCTACGTAGCGAGATGATTTACTTCCTCAATCAACAAAAACGTATCAAAAAATTACGGGCCCGTAAAACTACGGCTATATCCCGTCACGGATTGGAAAAAATTAACCTGGAAATTGGATTTGTCCCCTTAACAGCTTGCGCACCCCTAGCTATTGCTCAGGAAAAGGGATTTTTCCGCAAACACGGTCTCGATGATGTCCATCTTGTCCGGGAAACCAGTTGGCGAGGAATCGTAGACGGAATTGCCGGTGGCTACCTCGATGCAGCCCAAATGCCTTCCGGAATGCCGATATGGATGACCTTGGGTGGACACCGTAACCGTCCCTTACCAGTGGTATCATCCTTAACAATGACCCGGAATGGCAATGCAATTACCCTTTCTCGGCAATTCTTTGAACAGGGTGTCCAGTCTTTAGGTGATTTCCGTAAATATCTCCTGCAAACCAGGGAAAAGCGGCACACAATGGGTGTAGTTCACCCCGCATCCATGCATAATCTTCTACTGCGCTATTGGTTAGCCGCAGGTGGCATTGACCCCGATAGCGATGTACATATTCAAACCATACCCCCAGCCCAAATGGTGGTTGACTTACAGAATGGAAGTATCGATGGCTACTGTGTAGGCGAACCGTGGAATTTACGGGCAGTGGAAGAAGGTGTCGGTTTTACTATCGCCACTGACTTAGAAGTTTGGTTCGGTCATCCCGGAAAAGTCCTGGGAGTGCGGGAAGAATGGGCACAAAAGTACCCAAATACCCACATTGCTTTAACTAAAGCCTTACTGGAAGCTTGTTACTACTGTTCCCGACCAGAAAATGCCGAGGAAATCCGCCAAATCTTGGCCCGTCCCGAATACGTCAGTACTGACCCCAACTTTATCCAATTAGGCGACCCCAATCACACAACCTGCGACTTAGACCACCCGATGCGCGAATATGCCCATCATTTATTCTATGCCGAGTCAGCCGTCAACCGTCCCAGTCGTACCGAGCAAGTTTGGATTATGACCCAGTTAGCTCGGTGGGGTGATACCCCTTTCCCCCGCAATTGGGTGGAAATTGTGGAACGGGTCTGCCGCGTAGGAGTTTTCAGCACCGCAGCCAGAGAATTGGGTTTGGATATTAATTATACCCGTCAACCAATTGAGTTTTTTGACGGGGTGAAATTTAGTGCAGACGACCCGATTAGTTACCTGAACAGCTTAAAAATTAAGCGTGATTTCTCGATTGCTGAAGTAGTTTTAGATACACCAATTTCCACTGCTGCTTAGAGGTTGTTTGAAAAGTCGCTTTTAATACTTAAGAGACGCGACATGTCGCGTCTGTACGGAAAGGAAATCAGGAGTAGTTGATAATTATAAATATACTTTTTGAGCTTCCTTCCTCTATTCCAGAAGATGATTAAAAAAGTATTTATTGACACTTTCCAAACATCCGCTTGGGGTTAAGCATCTTCACTTTTGACTTGCTCTCAAAAATCACCTTCACCACCTCACCATGCAAACTCGTAATTTTATCGCTACAGAAATGCCCAGAAAACCTTTAGGAATAACCCCGAATTCTGACTCAGCTATAACTAGACAACAGCCCTTTCTAGAAATCAAAGATGTTACTAAAGTTTATCCAACTAAAAATGGCCCATTTACCGTTTTAGATGGTGTTAATTTAAACGTTTATCAAGGGGAATTTATCTGTGTTATTGGTCACTCTGGCTGTGGGAAATCAACTTTATTAAATATGGTTTCCGGGTTTAATCAACCCACAACCGGACAGGTTTTGTTATCGGGTAAACCAATTACAAAACCAGGTCCTGACCGGATGGTAGTTTTTCAAAACTATGCATTATTGCCTTGGCGAACTGCATTTGAAAATATTTATTTAGCCGTCAATGCAGTATATCCCAATAAATCAGAAGCCGCAAAAAGGGCGATTGTCCGGGATAATTTGGCAATGGTGGGATTAGCTGACGCAATGGATAAAAAGCCGATGCAAATGTCGGGAGGGATGCGTCAACGGGTTTCCATCGCTCGCGCTTTAGCGATTCGTCCCAAAGTTCTGATTTTAGATGAACCTTTTGGTGCATTAGATGCAATTACCAAAGAGGAATTACAGGAGGAATTATTAAAGATTTGGAACGAAAACCGTTGCACAGTCTTAATGATTACCCACGATATTGATGAAGCATTATTTCTCGCAGACAAGCTAGTAATGATGACCAACGGTCCCCACGCGAAAATCGGCGAAGTGATGAACATTCCTTTCCCTCGTCCCAGAGATCGAGCGCGGATTATGGAAGACCCAGGGTATTATCAATTACGGAACTATGCCCTAGATTTTCTGTTTAACCGTTACGCTCATGATGACGTGGGTTAAAAACCTGCATTTCTCGCACGTGAATGGTAAGCGTCAAGTAACGGCTTAATTTTCTTTCTATTACCTACTCTCCACTCCCTATTCCCTGAGAGTTGGAGAGATTTGTGATAAATCTGGGAAAACTAGTAAGTAGGAAGGCGTAATTATTTGTAAAACCTGTAATTCCGAAAATAAACACTCAACCTTAACAACCGCATTGGTTACGCTTTGCTAAACCATCCCACATTTAATTAGACCCACCTACTTATTTAATTTCGATCCGCACCTAGGTTATGAATTTCATAGCCACTAGGATAGGTTCGTGTTGGTTTATCAATAAAGAAGTCTGATTGCTTTCTTTGGGGTAAATAGCGGACAATTCTCCCCTTTATTTTGAGCGTATTTTCAACTAGCGATCGCACATAAACAGGAGGTTCGGGAAATCCAAATGCATTTAACATATTTGGATCAAATAAAGCCGAGGTAGCTGGTTTAACCAGGGGACGAATTAATGGTGGAAACCAACTTAAAAATAAATCCCGCGTTGATTCACCAACACGACGATTTGCATCGGAATACACAAAATTTTTGGCTTCATATTCCCGGTTAAATTTCATCAATTCTGCATAGGTTGGAGGAATATCCATAATTTGCATTCGCTTCCCCACCTCATTCCAAAAATAAAAGGTTGCTAACTTTTCCTGTTCATACATTTTTCGCCAACCAAACCGTTCATTCCAGCGAATCGGTTCACAGATAAAAGTTGAAAGCACATAGATAAAATCCTCGTTTGCAATCCGAAAACGTCCATGTATTTCATTCATGCGGGCGATCGCTGCTAAACCGCGATCGCTATCGTAACCCCATTTACTAATCTCGGAGACGATGATAGCGGTGTCATCATAACGCTTCTGAGGACGATGGTGAAATTCACCTGTTTTGTCCAACAGTCGCGAAATACTGGGAATACAAAATGTTTTCATCAAAGCTAATTCTAAAGCTTTGACCGTATCCCAAGGAAATTCGTATCCTGTCGTTAGGTGATATATTTCACAATGATTTTTCTGGGGGTCTAAATTTTGGATTTGATATTCCCTTGAATTAGCTCTCTGATTGGAGGACTGAAAAAGTTTCATTGTGAGTAGTGATGAATGAAATTTTGTTCATACTGTATGAATCATAACATGACAAAAGTCATTGATTTACATGACTTTCGCTAGGAGACTCGGAAGGTAATTTATCTGTAGATTACTGTTGGTTCGTGAATTGTAAATCATAATGCTTTTTGCAAGACGCGTTTTGTGCGTCTTTTTTGTGAATTTATCATTCTAATTCGGTTTTGTGATTCATGATGATTCAAAATTATGTAGGCTAAATATAGCGTTTTCCCATCAGACTAGGTACAAAACTAGTTATGACGTTGTTCCCTAGCGACACAAATCATTTTATGGTGAAGCTCTGTCGAACCATATTCAAATCAGATTCCCATGTATTAGGTTCTATAGGTTTCTACTTTCCACCCATTCCCTATTTTCCGCCGAGAACGCGATAATATAAAAAAGCGCAACCAAACAGGAAACGGCAAAATCGGATAGGAAACATGGCACGAGATTTACGGGGATTTATCAAGTTACTCGAAGAGCGGGGACAACTCAAACGGGTCACTGTCCCCGTTGATGCGGATTTGGAGATTGCCGAAATTTCTAACCGCATGTTGGCAAAAGGAGGTCCAGCTTTATTATTTGAAAATGTCAAGGGAGCCGATTTTCCGGTTGCGGTGAATGTTATGGGGACGGTGGAACGGATTTGCTGGGCCATGAATATGCAACATCCCCTGGAATTGGAAGAATTGGGGAAAAAGTTAGCCATGTTGCAGCAACCTAAACCACCTAAAAAAATATCCCAAGCCATCGATTTTGGGAAGGTTTTGTTTGATGTCCTCAAAGCCAAACCCGGACGGGATTTTTTTCCCCCCTGTCAACAGGTAGTATTGCAGGATGATGAGGTGGATTTAAATAAGCTACCCCTCATCCGTCCCTACCCCGGTGATGCAGGGAAAATTATTACCCTGGGTTTAGTAATTACCAAGGATTGCGAAACCGGAATTCCCAACGTGGGAGTGTATCGGTTACAACAACAATCCCGGAATACCATGACCGTACAGTGGTTATCGGTACGGGGAGGAGCGCGTCATCTACGTAAAGCTGCGGAAAAAGGGAAAAAACTCGAAATTGCCATCGCTCTCGGTGTCGATCCATTGGTGATTATGGCAGCAGCTACACCCATCCCCGTCGATTTATCGGAATGGTTGTTTGCGGGTTTATACGGTGGTGAAGGTGTAAAATTGGCTAAATGTAAAACCTTGGATTTGGAAGTACCCGCCGACTCAGAAATCGTTTTAGAAGGAACAATTACCCCAGGGGAAGTGATGACCGATGGTCCCTTTGGCGACCACATGGGATACTACGGTGGTATTAATGAAAATGCCCCCCTAATTAGATTCCATTGCCTAACCCATCGTCGTGACCCCATTTACCTAACCACCTTTAGCGGTCGTCCTCCCAAAGAAGAAGCAATGATGGCGATCGCCCTCAACCGGATCTACACACCAATTTTACGTCAGCAAGTTTCCGAAATCGTCGATTTTTTCCTACCAATGGAAGCCCTCAGTTATAAAGCGGCGATAATTTCCATCGATAAAGCCTATCCTGGACAAGCACGTCGAGCAGCTTTAGCTTTTTGGAGTGCCTTACCCCAATTTACTTACACCAAGTTTGTGATTGTCGTCGATAAGGATATTAATATTCGCGACCCCCGTCAAGTTGTCTGGGCTATCAGTTCCAAAGTTGACCCCAACCGAGATGTGTTCATCCTTCCCGATACCCCTTTTGATACCCTCGATTTTGCCAGCGAAAAACTAGGTTTGGGAGGCAGAATGGGAATCGACGCAACCACAAAAATTCCCCCCGAAACTGACCACGACTGGGGTTTACCTTTAGAATCCGACCCCGAAGTGGCTGCAATGGTGGAACGTCGCTGGGGAGAATACGGTTTCGCTGATTTACAATTAGGGGAAGTTGACCCGAATTTGTTTGGTTATGATATGTGAAGGGAATCGGTAATTCGTAATTCGTAATTCGTAATTCGTAATTTTTACCCTACGATTAAAATCTGCGGCTTGAATCATGATGCTATACATTTTTGTGTTTTACATTAATAAATTAGGTTGCTCAAGACCTGAATGAATTAATTATTAATTTTGTCCGTAATTACGAATTATTAATATATCAGTGTGTAAAGTATATTAAGAAGATGTTTCAACTTGTGGTCGCAACGGGAAATCCCGGTAAACTCAAAGAAATGCAAGCCTACTTAACTGGCTTAAATTGGGAATTAGTTCTCAAACCCGATGAATTAGAAATAGCAGAAACTGGTACAACCTTTGCGGAAAATGCTTGTTTAAAAGCTTCCCAGGTAGCATTAGCCACAGGTAAATGGGCGATCGCCGATGATTCGGGTTTAGAAGTGGATGCACTCAATGGCGCACCAGGGGTTTATTCAGCCCGCTACGGTTCTACAGACAGCGATCGCATTCATCGGTTACTCACAGAACTAAGTGGCAATCCCAACCGTCAAGCTAGGTTTGTGTGTGTAGTTGCCTTAGCCAAACCCGATGGTGCGATCGCGCTTCAATCTACCGGTATCTGTCCTGGTACTATATTAGAAGAACCTCGTGGCAGCGGTGGATTTGGTTACGACCCAATTTTCTACGTACCAGAACAACAACTGACCTATGCCCAAATGACACCCGACCAGAAACGCAGAATTAGCCATCGTGGTCTAGCATTTGCCGATTTAATCCCAAAACTACAGGAATTAGAACTGAATTAGCAATTACCCAACATCCATGTAGAGACGCGATATATCGCGTCTCTACGATATATCGCGTCTCTAGTTATATATATCGTGTCTCTAATTATTCCCATATTAGACATCCATATCTACATTATCAGCCGCGAAAAATATCTCATAGGAACCTAGAAACAGCTTCACAAAATCAAGGGGTAAAATCTCTAATTGAGAACCATAGGAAGAGATAGCTTGATGTTTTTTATCCCGCACAGGAGTAATTGAAAATCGCACAGCCTTGGCAATATCCCTGAATTTCAACTTCACAAATAAAGGTGCTTCCCAAAATAGCCAAATCGGATATTGAAATAATTCCACCTTTATCCTAGTTTGCTTTATCGCTTCCTGAACAAATTGATAGGTGGCTTCATGGTCTTGATGACAATCGCGATAGTGAGGAACGTACACTTCTCCAGGTTGATATATTTCTAGAAGATGACAAATATCCTTAATTGTATTTTCTCTTTCCTCTATCCTTAAGGTTTGTAAATTACCATCCGGTTTATTTAAAAAATAAATTGATGATTCCTCTACTCCCAAAACTTTTAATGCAGTAATTGCTTCCTGCTGACGAGTTTGAATAATACTTCTTTGCTTTTCAGCTTCCAAATCAACAAAACCCAGTCCCCCATCAGTTAAAAAAACAACCACAACCGGTATATCCAATTCCCGCTTAAGAGCAATCATTCCTCCACATCCAAAAGTTTCATCATCCTGATGGGGAGAAAAAACCATAATCGGTTTATGATTAAACTCCAATTTCTCACTACCATAATTCAGAATCAATCTCCGAAGTAGAGAGGAATGGATATACTTAACTTTTTTCAACCAAATATCAGGAAGTATTTTTCTGATGATTTTCAGCACATACTTGACTATCATAAATTTTCCACTTGCTCCAACCTTTAACTATATTCCCTAATAAGCACCAGTTTTTTGCAGCACCACTTGTACCGTTTTCAACAAAATTTGTAAATCTAACCACAAAGACCAATTCTCAATATATTTCAAGTCCAATTTGACCGCATCTTCAAAATTATCAATATTAGATCGACCAGAAACCTGCCATAATCCCGTAATACCAGGTAAAACTTCCTGACGAATAAAGTAAGCCGATTTAAATCTCTCCACATCCCGATTCGGAAGCGGACGCGGACCCACTAAACTCATCTCTCCCAGCAAGACATTAAATAATTGAGGCAGTTCATCTAAACTATAGCGGCGTAAAAATTTACCAACTCTGGTAATTCGTGGGTCTTCTTTTAATTTAAATAAAACCCCATCTTTATTTTCATTTTTCGCCTCTAACGCAGCCTGTAATTTTTCCGCATTTGCCACCATTGTCCGAAATTTCCAGATTTTAAACGGTTTACAATGTAAACCAATACGAGTTTGCTTGAACAATATTGGACCAGGAGAATCTAACTTAATTAACAAGGCAATGACCAAATAAAGTGGCGATATCAAACAAATTAGTATTGTGGCTGCACAAAGGTCAAAACAACGTTTGATCCAAAAATCTGTACCAGTAATAATTGGTGCCGGAATAGTTAAACAAGGAACATCACCAATCATTCTAAACAAAGACTTTGGATAGCAAAGTTCATTATTTGTTGGCAATATACGCAAGGTAATCCCAGCAGTATAAAAATTCCAACAAACATATAAACGGTCTTTAATTGAACTCCAGGAAACAAAAGCCTCAATAATACCCTGATTACGTAAATACCTAAAAGTTGCCTCTCGATTTTCCCAATCTAGACATTTAGAGTCAGCAATACCCTCAATTACATAACACTTTTCTCGCTCCACTAATCGAATATGGGATGCTTGCTCTGCTGCATCTGTGATAATGAAAATTGGATGCCTAATTGCCCCTTTACTGCGTAAAGCTTTGATAATAAAATCGAATAATAAACGACCACTAATTGTTAAAATTATCGATACCAACCAAAAAATCAGAAAGGTCGAGCGGGAGACATAATAATTTGGCTCATACAAAAAAGCAATCAGTAACAGTAAAACAACAGATAAAGACAGAGCCTTCATCAGAGCCAGATAATTACGACGGCTATTACCTGCTTGATATAAACCTTGGGAGGCAATAATCGTGATTTCAATTATCAAAGATAGTAATAGAAAAGGTAATTTCTGAGTCCAAGGAGATTCCAATGGAGTACCATAAATGAATGATAAATATCGTGCAGTCACCAAAGCAAATATATCCAGAGATAGGAGAGTAAGAACTCGTAGAATTTTGCTGGGTAAACCTCTTTGTATCCGTAAAGATTGAGCAGACCTTAAGTCGGATTTAGAGTGGATTAAAGGTAGAGTTTTGTACACCATAAATTTTGAGATTTTCTTATTTAAAAATCAAAAATTTCATCAATCATGCAGCTAATTAACGTTTAGGAGCATTATCAAAAGCCCTAGCGATCGCATTCCAGGCCAACTTACGCTCAAAGTTCGAGTCTAAAGGCAAAGGACGTACCGCTCGACCATCAGGACGGGGAGCAGCCTCCGACAACCAGGTATATTTATCACTTAAACCCCAAGTAATTACCGCAATTACCGCCGGCTCATCTAAAACGACTGAAAGATAATCTTCGTAAGTACTAGCAACAATGCGATCGCGCACTTTGATATCTGCCGGTAACTCAGCATCAATTACATCCAACTCCGTAATCATGATTTTTAAACCCAAATTCGCAACATCCGCTAAAAATTTTCTCAGCTTGTTGGGATGAAAACGAGTCTCATGGGCTAATAGATGTGATTGAATTCCTAAAGCGTGAACAGGTGTTCTTTTTGACTTTAAATGTTCCAGTAATTTGAGTACGGCATCTCTTTTTGCATCATACTCACGGGTGTCATACTCCAGATAATTTTCATTGTAAACTAGTAAAGCGTTGGGATCTGCACTCGCTGCCGTCTTAAAAGCAAGCTCGATATAATCAGGACCAACAAACTTTAACCACGGACTTGTGCGCAAACCGTCCCTACGTCCATCATCTAAATGAACCACCTCATTCACCACATCCCAAGAATGAATCCTTCCTGCATAACGCTTCACAACAGTGGATATATGAGTTGTAAAAATATCTCGGATTTCCCTGGGAGTTGTTTTCGCACTTTTAAATCTTTCATTCAACCAATCCGGAGGAAAATCATGCCAAATCAGGGGATGACCACGAAACAGCATCCCATTTTCAGACGCAAAATTGGCAAAATAATCTGTTTGACTAAAATCAAAATCAGTTGCATTAGGTCTTATTATCCCCCAGTAAAACCCTCCTAAAAGCAGCCCACATTCTTGTACAAAACTAGATTGTAATGTTTGATTTTGGGAGAATACTTTGTGATCAGTCTCCGTATATGCCCCATATATTAACCCCTTTGTTGTCACCCGTCTGCGCAGGGGTAAATCATTCGCTACATGGAAATTCCTCATCGGATTATCTACTGCCAACGCTTGGGTGTAGGATTTTAACCTTCTCCAACCGATACCAGAACCAATAGCTGCTAAAGCACCCAAAGAAATCAAAAAATTACGTCGTTTTAGTAATTTTTGATGTTTAGCCATATCAAACAATTGTAAAGGCATATCAACTATCCATATGACTCTATTTTTTCACTACCATCCGGTCTAGCAGGAATAAACTTTCTCAAACCCAAATATTGTAAAAATACATTCCACAGATATAAAGGATTAAGTACTAAATAACGTTGCCACAAACGCTTCGGTTCCTGAAATAAACGAAATAACCACTCCAAACCCCTATCTTGTAAAAATCGAGGTGCTTGCGGTAAAGTTCCTGCATGGAAATCAAAAGCAGCACCTACCGCCAAAATCGGAATATTCAGAAGCTCTCTATATTCGTAAGCCCACACTTCCTGTCTCGGACAACCTAAACCCAAAAAGACTGCATTCGCACCAGAAGAATGAATGCGTTCTACCAACTCTAGACGCTCCTCCCTTGTGAGTCTACGAAATTTAGAAGGCTCCATACCCACTATTTTCAACTCCGGATAAGCAACTGTCAGATTTTCCGCAAACATCTTCAAAGTCTCTTGTTTGCTGCCATACAAATAAACAGACAACCCCTGTTCCGCAAAAGCTTCAGCTACCCGTAAGGTTAAATTCGGGCCATAAACACGGTCGGGTAATTTCTTCTTGTGTAACCATCCTAAAGCCCAACGGACAGGTTGACCATCAGGTACAACCAAATCCATTCCATTCAAACGTCGAGCATGTACCGGATCTAAAAAACCTGTCATTACCCCGTGAACAGCTAAAGCACTAACAGCAAAAGGATACCTATTTTTTGCTGCTGTCACAATTTTTGCGACAGCAAACTCATAATCCACAGCATGTACATTAATGCCTAAAATCGGATACTTACCCAGATTAATCATTGAAACTGCACCTCATAAAACCTCATTAAAACGTATATTTTCATCTGGAAGATTTATACCTTTGAACAACTCAACCTCATAGTTTGGCAACCCAAAAATATGCTGTTCGTAGTTGTATCCACAGGCTTGTTCTAGACTAGTACTCCACCACATTAATTTTGATGGGGAAAGGTTAGTAGTAGCGCTGTACCCGGATTTCTCACGAGTAAGTTATAAGTATTGAGTGACAGATTAATTTTCCTTCTACTCCCTATTCCCTAATCCCTGTAAGTTTTAGGAATTTGTGAGAAATGCAGGTTTAGTACTCTATATTAAAGCTTTTTAAGACTAAAGCTACTACTACAAGCCTTTAAATTTAATGACATGAACCACTAGGAAACACCGGCCAAAAGAGAACTATCCTCTTTAGTCCATTTCTCAATGTTATAGTCGTAAATTTCCTGCAAAATTTGCGTGACGTTATACTTAATCGACCAGTTGGGATAATCTGATTTAAACTTAGAAAGATTACTGATATACCAAATATGATCACCCTTGCGATTACTATCTTCATAGGAATAGTTCATTTCCCGACCAGTAATCGATTGGCAAATATCAATCGCTTCTAACATCGAACAGTTGCTTTCACGACCACCCCCAATGTTATACACTGCTGCAACACCAGGATTTTGATAAAATTCGTAGAATGCAGCAATCAAATCAGAGGAATGAATATTATCCCGCACTTGCTTACCTTTGTAACCAAAGACCGTATAATGTTTACCCGTTGCAGCACACTTCATCAGATAAGCTAAAAACCCATGTAGCTGTGTTCCCGAATGATTTGGTCCTGTCAAACATCCCCCTCGAAAGGAAACTGTTTTGATCCCAAAGTAACGACCATATTCTTGCACCAAAACATCTGCTGCAACCTTAGATGCTCCAAACAAGGAATGCTTACTTTGATCTATACTCATATCTTCCGAAATACCACCTTGATATTTATGGGATGGTTCGATTTCCCAGCGTTTTTCCAACTCGATCAAGGGAAGATAATTCGGTAAATCTCCATATACCTTATTGGTTGAGGTAAAAATAAATACGGCTTCTGGACAGTAATTCCTAGTTGCCTGTAACAGATTTAATGTACCGTTAGCATTAACAGAAAAGTCGGAAAATGGATCTCGAGCAGCCCAGTCGTGGGAAGGCTGTGCTGCTGTATGAATAATCAAAGATATAGACTTCCCAAATTTTTTGAATAACCCTTCGATTTTTGAGTATTCCCGAATATCAATATCATAATGTTCATAGTTGGATATTTCTGCTTGCAAACGCCTACGATTCCATGTTGTCGAAGCTTCTTCACCAAAGAAAAATTTACGCATGTCGTTATCAATACCGATAACATCCATACCTAATTTACTAAAAAAACGTACTGCTTCAGAACCAATTAAACCAGCCGATCCAGTAATAATAGCTACGCTCATTTTTATACTCCTCCAATGAAATTAATCTTCTTTTTTATGATTGTCTTTTAACTGTCTTTTAACTTTTAATTTTTCACTTATTTGCTCATCACGTAAGCTCCTATATCCACGAAAAATTCTGCTGCTGCTTGGGGAGTATGGGGCAATATTAATTGCTGAGATTTCTCCCCCATCAGATTACTTAAATTTGGATGATGGATAAATTGCTTCATTGCCTCCGCAATCGTTTCTGGCTGATAGGGATCAAAAATATAGCCATTTTCCCCTTCAACTATCATCTCTGCTGCTCCCGCTAACTGAGAACATAAAACTGGCTTACTAAAAGCCATTGCTTCCAATACAACCATTCCCCAAATATCCTCTAAAGTCGGAAAGATAAAAACATCGGCAGCCTGAAAATAATGTCCTAACTTTCCATAATTTACCCATCCAACCCATTCCACACACTCCTCTAATTGATAGCTCTGAGAAAGAGAATGAAATTCATCCCGTTGTACTCCATCCCCTACAATCATTAAGGTATAGTCAGTGTAGCCTTGCTGTTTCAAAATGGCACAAGCTTGCAATAGAAGATGAATACCTTTTCTGGTTTCCAATCTTCCCACATATAAAAAGACTGGAGATTTACCATTGGGAACTTTAATATCACAGGTGGATGTATTTACCCTATCTAATAATGCTTTGGTATCTGGAACCATATATGGCTTTACAAATACTTTTTCTGGAGCAATATTTAAGGAATTTACTAAATAATTTCTGCCAGCATTATTATTAGTAATAAACGCTTCCACAAACTTACTAATAATGCGTCTTAGTTGTGAGCGAACTTGAGAATCACTACAATCTACATTGGGAGAACTGCCATCCCACATCATGACGATTCGCCATCTCATGAGTGGTTTGAATAGAATAGCCATCATCGTCCAGATCGAAAAAGCACTAGTAAAAATAACATCTGGCTTAAACTGGAGTAAGGGGAAAATAATGGCAGGAGAAACAAAATATAATCCCCTATCATACCCATCGTTTCTTTTACCATAAAACTTAATAAATCTAGTTTTACCCACAACATGAATCACTGAATTACCAGGA
Organism: Calothrix sp. NIES-3974; assembly: GCF_002368395.1. GTDB lineage: Bacteria > Cyanobacteriota > Cyanobacteriia > Cyanobacteriales > Nostocaceae > NIES-3974. The sequence continues at coordinate 5,560,467 of NZ_AP018254.1, read as the reverse complement.
AGATTTGCATCAAAACCAGGCCACAAACGACCAGTAAAAAAAATCGTCTGCTCCAGCATTTTTTTTATTTCTTTTAATACTGGCTGCCAATAAGCCCCTAGCTCAACCGAGGGGTAAAGAAAGGCTATTTTATAATTGATGTTTTTGTTCATTTTGATTTATGGGAAGCTTTGATTCATCGAAGACTTATTCGCTCAAATACTTAAATATTCTACTGACCTTGACAGATTTCAATTCCATCTAAAAAACCCAAGGCGACTTCAGAAATAGTCGGATGTAAGGTATCAACCAATAAAAAGGCCAAAGTAAACCTGCATGACGGGAGGAAAACAATTTCCATTCATAAATTGGTAGACCTTTTGGTTGATTTATTTTTTGCCATCTTTGACGCAAGGTTAAGTTCGGTTCGTCCCAAGCTTGATGTCTGATGGCATTGTATTCACAAGTTCCGATATAACCCGGTGCAATCCAAACAGAACCGCCTTTTTGTTGAACTCTTAATCCATAATCCAGGTCTCCAGTGCTATGAATAAACCCTGAATCCAAATTGCCAACCAGACTAGCAACTTCTCGACTAATGAGGACACAATTACCATTAAGTGTGAGACAAGGTTTTGGACTTGTACCCGGTTCCACCAAATCAAATTTTAACGGATGCCACCAAGAGCTTTTACTAACTCCTCCATAGGTCAGTTGTCCAGTTTTTGGATCTTGTGTAGAACCAACTATCACTGGATATTGATAATTTTGTTGAGCTAAATCTTCATAGGTTTGTATTAAACAATTAATCGCTTGGGGATAGAGCAGAGTATCATCATTCAGCCAGAGGTAAAAGTCATAATTGTATTTGACGGCTTCACTAAAAGCCAACCTCATTCCACCATTCCAAAATAGATTACCACTACCTGGAATTACTTTGACTGCGGGAAAGTATTTCATCACAGCTGCGGTTGTTCCGTCAGTGCTACCATCATCTACTAAATAAACTTGGATTTTGACTGTCTCCGGTAAGCTCTGTTGAAATAATTTTTCTAAACAAGCTAATGTTTTTGCTTGTCGATTATGGCAGGTCATTAAAACAGCTAAGTTATATTCTTGCATCATTTTTTTGTGTGAATTAAATCATGTAACAGTTGTTAAAAATTCTTTTTTCAGAAAATCATTCATTCGTAACTAAGTATCTTGAGTGTTCCCTATTTTTTCCGTGATTAAAGAGATTTTTTAAATGTCCATAATGTACTGAGGAAGATACGGAAACATATCCATAGGATAACCATAATATATTATTTGTTGATAGTAGGGTTTGCCCTTCAATAAAATTGAAAATTAGATAGATTAACAAAAACTCCAGCATCCAAAAGTATTCCACCCTTCTGGTGGCAAATAGTAAATATACCGTTTTACGTATAGTTTCAAGAAAATTCACGATAAAAATCACAACTCCAACTATACCCAACTGAATAAATAAATCGATAAAGCCGTTGTGGGCATGGAATATATCTTCACCACTCACAAAGTTTTCTTGTCCTCTAGCCCAAGAATTCATCAGAATAGGAGTAGACACATCAGAAGTCCAAAATGCATTATATCCGTATCCTAACAGGGGACGTTCTCGTAATCCTTTTTCTATTATCATTGTCCAAATTGGTGTACGTCCGTTGAATTCTAGGTTTTTACCTAGCATATCAACAACGATTGTTTGCAAATTCAAAGTCAGGATAATTGCTAGGCAAATTGCTATCAATAACGTTATGAGCATCAACAAAAATCTTGTCCCTTTTTGTCTGGCTATCCGATAAAAAGGCAGAAACATTACAAGTATAAAAAATCCCATTAAGCTGGTTTTACTTTGAGAAAATACAGTCAGTATTAATATCAAGGAAAGTAACACAAAATTTAGCCAGTGCTGATTTCGCTGATAGGCTGCTCTTACCAGAAATATTGAAGCGGAAAACGACAAGAAGCGACCAAATATTTGTTTGTGGGTAAAAATCCCTGTCCAGGCTGAATAGTTATCAGGGTCGCTAGCTATTCCATAGGAAGGAAAAAGTAAGCACACAATAAAGCTTAGTAAAATTGCCAAGCCTGTCACCCAAGATAATAGTTTTATCTGCTCCGTCGGATTGTATTGTAGTGCTAGGTAGATGCTAAAAAACATTGAACGCACAAGCGCTCTGACTTCCTGGAGGGTCTCTGAAGGATTAATAGACCAGTAAACTGAAAGGACTGCTAATATGATTAATGAGACAAAAGATATATCTTTGAGTAAGAAATAGGCAAATCTTCTCAATCTGATTGCAATCAGAAACAGGACAGTGGCATAGCTAAAACTATTGATAATTACTGGTGGGATAAATGGCACATTTAAAGCTTCAGCAAATAAAAGCAAAAATGCCACAATTGGGGTTTCTAATTTAGATAAAAAAATGCTATTAAATCTATGAGACAATCTATCACTTATCATTGATTTTTACGAATAATTATAAATCACGAAGTATTTCAGTATAAAGATTTAAATAGCGTTGAGCTTGAATTTCGATAGTAAATTCCTGCTCTACTTTTTGCCGTGAATAATAGGATAATTTTTGATATCTTTCTGGGTTTTCCAGAACCCAAATTATTCCTTGTTTTAAATCTTCTACTTCATAGGGCTTTGCTAAATAGCCATTTATTTGGTGACTGACTATATCTTTTAATCCGGTTGCATTAAACGCTACTACTGGGGTTCCACAAGCTAGGGATTCACTGGCTGTTTGTCCGAAGGATTCTTGCAGGGACGGAACAATCATGACATCAGCAGCAGAGTAAACTAATGACAGGGAAAGGTCGTCCTGAAAACTTCCTAAATAGTGAGACCTAAAGCCTAAATCAGGGGGATTTTCTGGTTGGGAGACTCCAAAAATCACCACTTCTAATTTATCTTGCCAATCAGACTGACTTAAATTTTGCAGCGCTGGTTGTAATAAATGAAATCCTTTATTTTTATCACTGGTGGGTTTGATTGCACCGAAGAGAATGAGTTGCTTATCCTGGGGTAAATCCAGTAGTTTTCTGGCTAACTTTTTGTCGATGGGTTTGTATTTTTGAATGTCTAATCCGTGGGGAATGATTTCGATGCATGAATCTTTAAATAGGGAACTAGAGCTAGCACACTCGGCTAACCAATGACTCGGTGAAACTAGAGTTAGCCGGGAATTTTTCCAAGCTTTTGCTTTCCGTTTCCATGTCCAATGGGATAAATCCCAATTTTTTTGACTCCCTAGTTGAGGACATTTTCCGCAGGAAACTTGATAGCGATCGCATTCCCCTGTGCAATGACATCCACCTGTAAAGGGCCACATATCATGCAGTGTCCATATTAGGGGACGGTTGATTTTACCGATGGTCTCTATTTGCATAAATCCGACACTAATCCAGTGCAAATGGATGATATCTGGATTAATGGCATTTAATCTCGGAATTACCCGATCGGGAAGCCATTGCAGGGAGAAGAGACTTTCTTGTCGTTGATGGTAAAGCTTTTGCGGTAAAGCGTCAAAAGTGATTTTTGCCCTTGCTATACCTTGATGTAGGCGGATTTCCGGAGCAATAACTGTTTTATCATTCTTAAGTTTTTCTTGCACTAATATTTGAGAATCTAGATTGATATCTCGCAATCCTTGATGTAGTCGATAGGTAGCACGAGCTGCACCCCCATTTGTGTCAGATGTGCTGATATGTAAAATTTTCATGTTCTTTAGCCATTATGGAAAGCAAATATCATTTTCCAATTCATGATTTGTCTTTTGATTGTTTGGAGCAAGTTTTTTAAGTCCGCTTTTAGTTGCCTTTTGTAGGTAATTTGGTAGTCATACTTTTCTTTGAATTTATCTGCTTGGTAATCTGGGATGACAAAGGGTGGATGCTTGAGGGGAAACTGGATTTCTGTTGTAGGTAAGTTTTCATATAGACTACTTTTCTCGTCGGTAAAATGGGTTGAATCGATGCCAAATCCAATGTTAGAAATTAAATTTACATTGGCAACAATGCTCACACAATTATGTAACCAACAGGCAAATGTCCATTGATAGTCCCAGGTTATACCAAGGGGATTTTTGTAAATTGCTTCCAGAAGATTATCCCAATACTTAACAGCAAGGTCGTCTTTTAATATATCTTTCAAAAAACCCTGTGACCGAATCTCTGGCCATAGACGCATGTATAAATCATAGTTTTGCCAAGCGCGTCTCCAACTAGCCCAACCCCAACAGGGATTGTAACGAGAGAAATAGTAACTGTAATTTGTGCGCTGACTTCCGACAAAACTATTATCGCCACAGATTGCAGCTATTCTGGTATCGTATCTGTACCTCTCTAGTAATTCTTCACAAAAACGAAAAAAGCTAGGGTGGGGAACACAATCATCTTCTAAAATAATTGCTTCTTCTACATGACTAAAAACCCAGTCAATGCCACTAGAAACACGCTTTGCACAGCCTAAATTAGCGTCAGAATAGTTTTTTATTATCTCACAATCCCAATCGATTTGTTCAATGATTGCGCGAGCCGCAGCACACTTTTCGATTTCATCGGGACGGTCAATTCGTGGTCCGTCGGCAATCACAAATAACTTGGGTGGTTTTGCTTCGCGAATGGCAGCCAATACTTTTGCAGTGGTGTCCGGTCGTTTGAAAATAATCAAAGCGACTGGTGTTTTTATTTGGTATGTGTTCATGCTTTTGCTGCTAGTTAATCGTCATTAAGAAATGGATGTTGATTTGATAAAAATTATTTTTATCTGATGAAATAATTATCGTAATCTTATCATATATCCACTTTGACTTAAAATTTGAAAAAGATGGAAATTATTTTTGCAAAAAGAGGAAGGATTTGATTTGAATGATGAATAGTTTTTGTGTTTCTGGATTAATGGCATTACTTAAAAATGAAGCAAATGCTTGAGATATGACAGTCGCGATCGCTGCGCCAAACCCCGCATATCTAGGAATCAGAAAGAGGTTAAGTATAATATTTGCTATTGCCCCAATGAGAGTTCTCCGTAAAGATAAATTGGTGAGGTTTTCTGCAATAAACCAAGGTGATGTGGCTACACCTAAAAAGACGAATAGGGAAGCCCAAATATGAATGGCGAGGATTGTTTTTGCTTCTGCGTATCCATCTCCAAACAGCATGGTGATGATGGTATCTGCAAAAAATGTCATCGGTATGGCAATGAAAATCGAAATACCCACCATCAGTCGCAGCAATTTTTTGATTCGTTGATAGTAAAGTACTTCACTACTCTCCTTCGCTTCATAAATCGCGGGGGAAACGGAAGAAGTAATTGCCATCGGAATAAAATACCACATCTCGGAAACTCGAGTCGCTGCGGAATAGTTCCCAACTGCACTATCTCCAATCATTTGACCCAGCATAATCTGATCGGTTCTCATGTAAATCATGATGGTAAAACCGGAAAGAATCAAAGGATAACTTTCCTTCAGCAGTTTTTTGGCTAGCGGTAAACTCCAACGCCATAGTGACAAAGACCATCCCTTGACTCTGTAGACGATGGCTAAACCAATTCCCCCTAGTCCAATCTCCGCTAATGCTGTCCAAGCAAAGGCAATTAAAGGTGCTTGCATCTGAATGAGAGCAACTCTCACCAGAGCTATCACCAGAAAAGATGTATTTTTAGCAACTACTGTGTACTTGGACTGAACTTGGGACTGAAACCAAAAGTCAATCGTATCAAAGGCTTGAAAGATTCCTGCTGTTGCTAAAATCACTACAATCCAGACTGTCAGGTGGTCATTTTGCCGTAAAAATAGAATACAAGTAAGTGCTAATAGTAAGGAGATAAAACCACCAAACACCTTCAACCAGAAGGTTGTTCCTAGTATTTTTTCTCGCTCTAAACCATCACGCACTAAGTCACGAACGACAATACTATCTAAACCCAAATTTGCAATTGGACTAAATAGAGCGACAAATGCGATCGCATAATTCAAAATACCATACTGCTGAACCCCCAAGTAGCGTGCAACCCAAACTCCAACGACAAGACTTGTTCCCATGCGCAGAACTTGGTCAAAGAATAGCCAACTAATATTCGCAATCACAGCCTTGAGTTTGGAATTAGAAGTAAACGGGAATAACTTCCTAATTCTAAATTGAATTTGTAATAAAAAAGACATATATAAAACTACAAAAAGTGAGTTTTTTTCTACTAGGATTAGATTATTTTGAGGATTTTATACTCAATTTCATCCTTTCTGGGATATTACGTAATTCCCGTTTAACTTGCTTGAGTTGTTTGACTCCGTATATATACAGAGGTTGTTTCTTTACCGATGATTTGATATAGCTCCCAACTCCTCCCAGTTCTGTAATTAAGCGTGAATGTGTGGCATAGTTCCACTTGTAGGTTTCTCCTCCTAGTAAAAAATCAAACTCTTTATGTCCTTGTTGATAGCTGCTTGCCATCGTCATGTGCATTAATAAACGACCCGGTGCGTAGATACTGTATTTTTGGTCGTAAGCTGAAATCCACGAATAAAAACGGTGGTTCCAAATCGCACCAAAATCGACCGCAATTAACTGATCGTTAACAGATAAACTTGAAACTACCAATAAACCAGATTTAGCTAGTTCCTGAAAAAATAGGAGGTTTTTGATATTCTGAAATAATTGATGGGATTCTCGAAACTGTAATGATTTAAATTTGATGCAGAAATCAAAGGCTTCTGGTCTAGTGTCTTGCCATCTAAAATTTACTGAACCGATATCGTTTTCCAATTTACGTTTTCTCCGCTCCGAGTCACGGCAGAGTTTAGTATCTTTTTGTTTAAGATGATGCCAAAACGAATCCCAAGTATTAAAGTCACTCCATTTAATTAGGGGTGAAGCCGTATATGGGATGAATAAATTTTGCTCAAACCACTCTTGAACTGTGACAATCCCATCACAAACCCTGGTAATATGATTTACTTTTTTCACATCCCAGGATTTAACTTGTGCAGGTGAAACAGGCTCGAAAAAATCAATGAATTGCCATTTTGTTATGGGTTCACCACTGGGTAATGTGGGTAATCGCCAAATTTTATCTTGAAGCAAAAAGTCTTCTAAATGAAGTTTAATATCTGGGAAATAGGCTTTATTAAAAGCTTCCAGGAATTCTGGAGAAGAGTAAATATTCATCTTCAGCTTAGTTTCTTACGAACATTGTTCTGTTTTAGGAACTGATTTCCGGAAACGTAAGTTAGATAACGGATTCCCAGTTTCCACGGATTCTTGAGAGTAGTATATATAACTCTCTGGCTCTCTATTTTTACTCACGTCATTGATCACCATTCCCAACACATTCTGACTAGATTGACTCAATAATTCTTTGGCTGCATTTGCGCTATTGACATCCAGTACTCCTGGGCGAACCACCAGCAACATACCATCAGTCAACCGACCTAAAGTACTCGCATCTGCTGTTCCTAGGACAGAATTTGTGTCAAAAATCACTAAATCAAAATCTTGGACAAAACTCTGAACCAGTTCAGTCATGCGCTGGGAGTTCAGTAGTGATAGGGGATTTGGCGGCAAAGTCCCACAAGGAAGAATGGATAGATTCGGTATCACTGCCTCAATAGGCGTAATTGTATTCATTTGATTGGTAATTAGATTACTTAAACCAACTGGATGCTGGTGAGAAAGCCCCCAAATGTGATGCTGAATGGGGTGACGCATATCAGCATCTACAAGTAATACTTTACGCCCCATTTGTGCTGCTGTCACTGCCAAATTGGCAGCAACAAAAGATTTTCCTTCCTTGGGTAAGGAACTGGTGACTACAAGGCTTTTAAGTTGCTGGTCAGAGAGAAAGTTTAAATTTGATTGTAATATTTGATATGCATCTCCTATCGGGAAATGAGGTATATCTCGATCAATGATTTTGGGTATTTGTTCACCCGTTTCCTGTCTTCGGAGTATGCTTTTTTTTGAACCGTCACTAATAGCAGGAATAACACCCAACAATGTGTATTGAAACAGTTCTTTTGCTTCCTTGACTGTTTTGAGGGATTGATCCATCAAATCCAATGCAAGAGCAGCGATAATTCCCATGAGAGCGCCGATAACTATACCACCTCCCAAGATTAATTGCTTGCGAGAAGCTGTGGGTTGCTCAGGAATAAAAGCAGGGGAAACGATGCGCACGTTCCCAATATTTTGATTTTCAGCTAGTTGAACTTCCTGTAGCTTTTTGAGTAGGGATTCGTAGGTGGTTTGAGATGCTTGCAATTTCCGCTCTAGCTGTCTTTGGGTTTGCTCTAGCTTCGGTAACTGTTTTGCTCGATCTTTGTAGGCTGCTAACTGCTGGGATAGGGTTGTAATTTTCTTTTCTAAAGCAAGTCGTTCTGTTTCCACACGAGCAAAATCCTGAAGTAATCCCTGTCGCAGTTCCCCTATTTGAAAATTCTTTAAACCAGGGGGTGGATTGTCACCGAATACCTGTTTCGCCTGTTCTTGTAACAATTTATTCAGGGTTGCAGTTTTCTCTTCTAGATTGAGAACTTGGGGATGCTGGGGATGAAAACGAGTTCTAGCAACTGCAAGTTGAGTGCGTGCTTCTTGTAGTTGAGTGAGGATTTGCTGAAGTCCTGGAGCTTGACTCAGGGAAGCGAGGATGACGGTCTGCTCAGAATCAATACTGGCCTGTTTCTGTAGTCGCTGTAACCGAGCATTTACGGAAGCAAGTTCCGCCTGTGTGCGAGCAAGTTGATCTTCTAAACTCGCGATCGCTTGTACACCTGCGGACTCTTCCTGAGCTAAAGAAATAATTCGATGATTTTCCTTAAATTGGCGCAGGTCTGATTCTGCTCTAGTGACAGAAGCTGCTGTTTTCGGCAGTTGCTCTAGTATAAATTTGCTAGCTGAAACCGCTTCTGCTCGGTTGGCTTGAATATTTTGTTGGATATAAATTTCAATAATTTTATTGACAAATTTTGCCGCCCTGACCGGGTTCTCATCGGTGTAGGAAATTTGTATAATATCTGTACCCTTAGCTCCCGTGGCTTTCAAACTGGAAAAAGCTTTAACTGGTAAAAGTCTGCCTTTTTTATCTCTCAAGTCAAGTTCCCTAATGGCCTTTTCGATAATAGGACGTGAGACGATAATTTGTGCCTGTGTATCTAGGGGGTTTCCCTGTAGGGTCAATGATTCTATTTTGCCTAGTATTTCCCCTAGTCCGGTTAGGGAGGAAGAACGATTGGTTTTAATCAAAACACTTGCTTCTGTTTGGTAACTTGGCTTTAGCGACAAGATAAACAGTGATGTTAGTGCCACAATCAAGCCAAAGACACTGAATACTACAACCTTACGCCGTTGGAGAATCAGCCAATATTTGTAAAAATTTATATCTTCAATATTTTCTCTATGCTCAAACATTACCAAATACCCAGATGATTGATGACATAGACTGGAATTTTGGTGGTTATGTTCAAAGATTTTTCTAAAAGTTTCATACCTTACACTTGTGCATAAACTTGCGTGTGAATACCCTAACATCCAAAAACAAGGGATAGGCGAAAACGATTCACATCACTTCACCTTCTTCCGATTACAATGTATGGCACCACCAATCAATCCAATCTCGAGATTGGCTGCATCACTACTGCCGATAGGGAACTACAATATCTATTAAAAAAGCTATTTTTTCATACTTTAGTGGGCTTCAATCCTACAGACTAGGATTTTATTCTCAATTCAACCTTGAGAAAACACTCTTCATCAAAGCTTGTTTAAATTTAAATCCGCATATTTTTCATAAACAGCAGAACATATAAGGTGTAACTAGAGTTTATGAAGGGTTTAACTCTACCCATCACTTAAAATTACCTTGAAAACAATCTATTACTCCACCAAGTTTTGAGTGAGGGGTTTGTGGTAGTAGCTCTAACCCCGAAAAAGCTTTAATATCAAGTGCTACACCCGCAGGGTTGTCGAAGGCTAGCGCAACTACTTGCCTTCTCTCACCTATCAAAATTAATGGGACAGACCACTAGAAAACCAAAAACCATAATGCATTCCCCTGAGAAAAATAATTTGCTTAATTCAATTCGTGTCACACACCAAAAATTACAGCCTCAGTTTATTCGACTGGTATCAAACTACCAGTTAAGCGAGTTCTGAGACTTATCTGCAAAAATTATTAGCTTTGAAATTGATTTATATTGTGTATCTGACTTTGATTTACTCTCCACAAATAATAATACATCTACATGGGCATAAGTATACCTAACTTTACAAAAACTTTATAAATACTTTATTTTGGTTTCTTGAAGTATTGAAAATCCGGTCATAACAGAAGTTTGGAGAGGATTGGTGACAGGTTAGCTCTCAAGGAACACACTTAGTATGGTGACTCGTAACGTAACAATGAGTGAGGATACTGTCAGCACCTGGTTTGATTGCTGAAATTACCTATGTACGGATGTACGGAGGTGACAAGGATTGCATCGGAATCCGATTGGAATATTCTGGTTCGACAAGAGACATAGCATGGCTACGTCTCTTCATCGAATAGCGATCGCTTTTGATTATGGACAATAGTTTATGGTCAGGGGATAGTGCTAGCCTGGCGATCGAGGCGAATTTGTCTACCATCCTGTAAAATATGCACAATAGCCCGTAAATTTTGTCCAACCACGGTAACTCGATAGGCAGGCAAAGCAATTCTAGTACAGCGTTCTTGAGGTGCAGGTAAACTTAAGCAGCCATCTACAGTTATTTCTTGAGCGTCACTAATTCGCAGTTGGTGAGCAGGGAATCCGGTAGCTCTGACTAGATAGGAAATAATTTGCTCTTGAATCCGACGGGGTAGGTTCACCTGGGGATTTTCACCGATGATTGTACTGTCATTTTGGTTGAGAACAACCACGTTGCCAGTTTCGTCGGTATGGTAGACTAAAGTTTGTTCCTGCATACCGACTACAACTCGCCAACCCTCCACCATCACCTGGGTACACAAACGGTTTGGATCGATGATTTCTAAACAGCCATTCCGCCAAGTTCGTTGTTGGACTTGAATTAAATTTAACCTGGATGTGGGTACTTTTAAACGTTGTGATGCAGCTTTGAAAACAGCATCCCGTACTCTTCTGGGTAAATTATCACTAATTGGCGGTTGGACGCTACTGGAGGCAAAACGCAGATTTCGTCCATTATGGTTAGTATGGTACACCCAAGTTTGACTTTTTTGGCGATCGCTAACTACCACCCGCCAACCTGGAACTAAAGCTTGAGTACATAATTCTCCCGGACGAGCCAATTCTAAACAGCCATTCCGCCAAGTGTGTTCGGTAGCACTGATAATTTCTAATTGACGACGGGGAATTTTATTCCGACGCGCAGCATCCCGTAGAACCGCATTTTTAACTGTTCTCGGAAGATTATTGACGGGGATAGATGGTGGACGCAGACGGTTGGAAATGTTGACAACTGGATTGGCAATGGTATTGGCACTGACATTGAAACTACCACCAACGGAGAAAATACTAGTTAGTGCGAAGACAGCGATCGCCTGCACAATTTTAGTGGTATTATTGGGCTGACGGTGATTAAACTTAGGAGAAATTTCCATTCTTAATTATTAAACTCCATTCTTAGAAATAAATATTTAGGGGTATCAGCACATCAAAATACATTGAAATTAATTACCTAAACCGACTCACAATAACAATAAAAATAATCAATCATGAACGCAGTGCAAAAATAGCAGACTGCTTTTTAATGGATAACTCGTAAATAGGGAATAGACTACACACACTGCTTGCAGCAAAATAGTCAATGTGCGTAGCGCTGCTTCTCTGGGAGATGAAAGCGGTTTTTCCCTCCCTTTGGTTTTATCCAAACTACATGGGGGGCTGACTTGAAAGTTAGTCTATACTAAGTACAAAGAGCTGTTAATTTGTTACCAGTTTGGCTATGTCTAAACCAAACAGGTCAGCAAAAAGCGTTAAAATCATAGGAATTATTTCTGAATTTGGAACAGATTCCTTGTATTTTGAGGATTTGCTCAAATAGCCTCTGTTCAAATCGGATTCCTCATATTTGAACAAAAAAACACTTGTGGGTAAATTCCCTGATTTTCAGACAATCGGCTTTAGCGTCAAGTAATCAGCTTTTAGCCTAGATTCAACTACATTGACTAGAAAATAGATACTTTTTGTTCCTTGCTTGTAAATAGGGTGAGTAGGGAGTAGGAATTGGGGAATAGTTCAGGATAATTATATAATTATCGCTAGGGGAACCCGCGCAACGTAGTGACTCCCCAACCGATGCAATTCAAGGTTTTCAGTTCTAATATCGTTTACGCTCAGAGGTTGTTTTAAAAGTTCTACAGCGTATCTTTCACGACTCATCTACTGAAAAACTGCTAGGAGAGAATAGGGTTTTCGGATTTGCGATTCGTATCCCTGAGTATCACTTGAGACTTAATTTATACTTACACCTTTACGTATACATACGTTGAATTTCAAAATATACGCGATATAGCTACAGTACTATTGTTTGTTTTTAAAGCTAAGATAATACTTTTAGCTTTATACTGAGTATTCTATTTCCATCAGCTTTTCTTGGTGCAAGATGTGAGTTAAGCAGATACTTTCCAAACATGCTCTGAGAGCTTTTTTTTACTCAATTGCTGACTTTTCAAACATCCTCTAATAGGGATTATTTGAAATAGTAACATTTCGTCAATCGGAAATACGAATGTTTGCAACGCATCCAGAATCAGAGACGAAATATCTATGGAGACGCGATATATTGCGTCTCCACTCAAAATTATCGGGTTTTCTTCTGTTCCTGCTTGGCTTCCGGCTTTTGATACTTACCTGGATACTTACGGTGGAAATAGTATTCCATCACCTCCAAAGCCATTGGTGCAGCGACACTACCACCACCACCACCGGAATGTTCAGCAAAAGCTACTACCAAAATTTCTGGTTTATCTGCGGGAGCATAACCCCCAAACCAAGCGTGATTTTGCTTGACACGATTCACGGTCCATGCTTCAGCTGTTCCCGTTTTTCCAGCCATTGGTGGTATTGTCGGCACATTTAACTTTTTCGCGGTTCCATCGGTAATTACCCGACGTAAACCATCGCGAATAATTTTCGCCGTCTGGGGTTTCATCCCTGTGGTTTCCCGCCAAGATTTTGCTTCCTCGTTATCCTTGAGCAGGTGGGGTTGCACCCGGAATCCACCATTCGCAGGAACCGCGAACATCACCGCCACTTGTAAAGGTGTGGTTAACAACGCTCCTTGACCAATGGACATATTCACCGCATCACCCACGGTGGGAGGACGCTTCATTGTTCTGAGAATATAATCCCGGTCGGGAACCAAACCACGGGACTCTTCAATTTTGAATTCAAATCCAGTTCTTTGACCGAAACCAAACCTTCTTGTCCATTCAACTAATTTTTCTGCCCCAATTTTGGCTCCAATTTGATAGAAAAAGGTGTCACTACTCATAGCCATTGCTCCTGTCCAACCCAAGGGACCAAACCCAGCGTGGTTCCATTCTCCGAAGCGAGTTCCGCCGAAGGTTAGGGAGCCAAAGGTTGGTAGCACGGTACTTGGGGAAAATTTGCCCGATTCTAACCCAGCCGCAGTAGTCACAATTTTAAAGGTACTAGCGGGGGGATAAGCTCGTAAAGCCCGATTCAGTAATGGATGACCCTTATTCAGCAAAACTGCTTGAATTTCCTTGGCGGAAGCGTTTTGTTTAGAAAACACGTTTGGATCAAAGGTGGGATGGGAAACCATGGCCAAAATCCCCCCGTTATGGGGATTCATGGCAATCACAGTCCCGTTTCTTCCTCCCAGGGCTTTTTCCGCCACTCTTTGTAAATCTAAATCCAAGGTCAAAGTAATATTCTTACCTGGTTTAGCCTGTTTTTCCCCTAATACTCGTATTGGCTTACCTTTTCCGTCCACTTCAACTTGTTGTCCACCCCATTCACCCCGCAAAGTGGATTCAAATGCGTGTTCAATCCCCATCTGTCCGATGACATCACCAAGACGATAGCCATCTGCTTTCTTTTTCTCATACTGTTCTGGGGTAAGTTCGCGGGTAAATCCAGTTACATGGGCAGTCATTTTGCCGTGGGGATAGAAACGTACCGCCTCTGTATGAATTTCTACTCTCGGTAATTCGTGTTCATATTCTTTGAGGGCGGTAACTTGTGCTTCGTTGATATCACGAGCGATTCGGACTAAACTCGTTGAAGCGGGGCCAGCTTTTTTCAGTGTTTCTTCGATTTCCTCTTGGGGAATACCGAGAATTTTGGTTAGACGGGGACCAACTTTTTCTTCCCATCCTGGTTCGGTATGGGCCATCGGCCACAAGTACACAGAGCGGGGATAGTAGGTGGTGGCGATAATTTTACCATTGCGGTCGAATACGTTACCACGTTCCGGTAGTTTATGGATGGTGCGAATCCGGTTTGCATCTGCCCTTTGGCTATATTTTTCCCCTTCAATAATTTGTAAATAGGCCAAGCGGACACCAATGACACTGGTCAGTGCGAATGTTAATAAAATTAAAAATGCTGATTGGAAACCGCGACCAACTGTCCGTGAATCTTTTTGTTTCCCTAATCCCGAAGACTGTAGTAAAGACATAGTAAAACTTGATTAATATATGATTTCTAATAATCAATAATATTTTTACGTCAAAGTACCTCGCTGACCCGGTATAAAATCATTGTCGTTTTTTCTAGTCATTCCATCAACCCAGGGACTAGCCTACTGCTTACATGGGAGTAGGGAGTGCGGGAGGAAGAAAGTAGGAGAAAAAACACTTTCATCTTTTCTAAAAGCTGTGCTACGCGCATCTACGGTTCTGGTGTCAGCATTATATATAGGCTACTCCCTTTTTCTGTGTGTTGCTTTACTCCTCCATGTCTTCCGCCATTCCTGGATTAATCAAAGTAATATCGTACTCAGTTGAATCTGTTTGCCCGGTTTGTTGAGAATCTTTCAACAAGTAATAAATTGCTCGCACTTGGGGACCAAATACGACTTCATCTTCATTTTTCATATCATGGGCTGGGATGCGACGACCATTAATTAGCAATCCATTGGAACTGGGTTTACCTTTGGCATCTCCATCCACTATTCGGTAATAATAGCCTGATTCCTGGTCATCCCGTGGTAGTCTTACCAACGTTGCGTGACGACGAGATACAAACTGAGAAAAAAGACGAATATCGCAATCGCGATCGCGACCGATTGAATAAACTGGACGTTCCAGGATAAATTCCTTCCGTCCCTGGTCGTCCTCAATAATTAATAAATGGCTTTCGTTGACTTCTGTTGCCATTGCAGTTTCGTTAATAGTATCCTTGTGGGTGCTTCCTGAGTAAGTATATGGATGATTAATCACCATGATTTGGTTCAATGAGTGGTTCTGTTTTCACTTTCGGGGAACCGCAGAGGACGACCTAGCCGGCTTTTTGGGAAAATAAAGTTACATGGTACATCATGTCTGTATTTACAGGACTCCGTACTCCTGTTTTTCGATACAACTTCAACCGATAAAGTGTTTGATTTACTACGTATAACCTCAACCGTGAGATGACCCGTCTGACCCTTATATAAGGCCGATCAATTCAAAAACAGTGTTAAACCCGCATTTCTCACAACACCCTAAAACCCATCGGGATAGTCCGTAGAAGGAAAATCAATCCGTTACTCAAGGTTTACAACTTAACTTGTGAGAAATCCAAGTCAAGTATCTCGGTTGGGAAAGTCTATCCATTTCGGAATAGCGGGATACAGGGAACACAGCACAATAGGTAGTAATTATTAGGTAGCTATCGGTATAGTTTAGCGTGAGTTGGGGTCTATTGCTTTAATTTTTGGTATAAATCGTCTGAAAAAGAATATGATTTTCCCAGGAAAGGAGGAATACAAGAAAGATTGAAGTAGTTGTGCTAAATAAATTATACATTTGGGGTCAGGAGACAGGGAACAGTTAATAGGGACGGAATACAGCGATTTTATTTGTCGCGAAAATTATTTTCCCTTTGTATCAAGCAAGATTCCTATACATGCAGAAATATTGCCATTGTTAAATAAGTGTAAACAAGTCATCTTTACTACTTGAACAAATCAATTTTTTTTGAAATGATGAAAATCGTAGTATCATTGTCAATGAAGTAGGAAATCATGCCGGCAAAGATGAGGGGATTAGCGATCGCGTTAGGGATGTTGCTAGTGACAAGTGCTTGTGCAACAAACCAGACACCGGAAGCGAAGGAAGAACCGACAGGTAATTCGGTTGCAGTGCAAGCGGTTAGTGACAATAAGGTTGCCGCAGCTAAAATCATCATAGACGGTTCCAGTACGGTTTATCCAATTACCGAAGCGATCGCTGGACAATTGCAATTAAATAAAACCCAAACCAGGGGTACGATTACGGTTAATTTTTCGGGGACGAGGGGTGGGTTTGAGAAGTTTTGTACAGGAAAGACCGATATCAGTAATGCATCACGGCCTATTTTGCAAGCGGAAATCGATAAGTGTCAAGCCAATGGGGTAGAATTTATTGAATTGCCAGTAGCCTACGACGCTTTGACTGTAGTGGTCAACAACAAGAATACCTGGGCTAAGGATATCACCGTTGAGGAACTAAAGAAAATTTGGGAACCAGCAGCGCAAGGGAAAATCACCCGTTGGAATCAAATTCGTCCAGAATACCCCGATCAACCCCTTAATCTCTATGGACCTGGGGATGAGTCAGGGACTTTTGATTACTTTACTGAAGCCATTGTAGGTAAAACTGATTCGAGTCGGAAAGATTATGTTGCAAGTGAAGATGACATGGCTTTGGTCAGGGGTGTAATTAATGACCCCAACGCTCTGGGTTATTTTGGCTATGTTTACTATAAAGATAATAAAGGACCGATCAGAGCTTTAGCAATCAACAATGGTCAGGGACCTGTCTTACCATCCCGGGAAACTGTGGAAAAATCCCAGTATCAACCCCTTGCTCGTCCTTTATTTATCTATGTCAATGCCAAGTCAGTCCAATCCAAACCAGAGTTAAAAGAGTTTGTCGAATATTATCTGCAAAATGCTCAATTAACCGTGGGTACAGTTGGTTATATTCCCTTACCAGAGAAAATCTATCGGTTAGCCCAGCAACGTTTCAGTAGCAACAAAACCGGAAGTGTGTTCGCAGGTAAAAGCGAAACAGCATTACAAATAGAGCAGTTATTAGAGTTGGAACAGAAAGCAAAATAGCTGATTGGGGAATTTCCCTATCAGTTTGTCCACGCATTGAAATTGAGCAGTTGAGATGGGGATGTAGCACTACTACTTCTCCACCCAACCTAGAAGAGGAATCTGCATGAATCTGGATAATCAACATACCAGTCCCAAAGCTATAGTCGCGGGTGGAAGTCTCAGCTTTTTTGAAAAATACCTCACATTATGGGTATTGTTGTGTATCTTGGTGGGGATTGGTTTGGGTCGGATATTTCCTGGTGTGGCGATCGCTCTTGATCGGATGAGTATCTACCAGGTTTCCATTCCGATTGCGGTGTGTTTATTTTTCATGATGTATCCCATCATGGTGAAAATCGACTTTACCCAAGCGAAAAGAGCCATACGCACCCCTAAGCCTGTGGTTTTGACCTTGGTGGTGAATTGGTTAATTAAACCCTTTTCGATGGTGGTGTTTGCCAGATTTTTCCTCGGTTGGCTATTTGCTCCCTTGCTATCCGGTAGTGAGTTAATTCGGGGTGTGGATGTCAGTATCGCTAATTCCTACATCGCTGGAGCCATTTTATTAGGAATTGCTCCCTGTACCGCAATGGTATTAATGTGGGGATATCTCTGTTATGGAAACCAAGGTCATACCCTGGTGATGGTTGCAGTCAACTCCTTGACGATGTTATTTTTATACGCACCCTTGGGTCGGTGGTTACTCGCTGCTAATGATTTAACCGTACCTTGGCAGACAATTAGTTTATCGGTTTTGATCTATGTTGGTTTACCCTTAATTGCTGGGATGTACAGCCGTTACTGGATTTTTAAACATAAAGGTAAAACTTGGTTTGAGACGAAATTTTTAAAATACCTGACTCCCGTTGCCATTACCGCCCTACTGGTGACACTGGTGCTGCTTTTTGCCTTCAAAGGTGAATTAATTGTGCAAAATCCCCTACACATTCTCCTAATTGCTGTACCATTATTTTTACAAACCAATTTCATATTTTTCATTAGTTACGTCGCTGCCTTAAAATTAAACCTAGCCTATGAAGACGCAGCACCAGCCGCTTTAATTGGAGCTAGCAATCATTTTGAAGTAGCTATTGCTACCGCCGTCATGTTATTCGGTTTAAATTCCGGTGCAGCCTTAGCGACTGTGGTGGGTGTATTAATCGAAGTTCCCGTAATGTTGATGTTAGTGGAAATTTGCAAGCGTACCGCCATGTGGTTTCCCCGCGAACCCGAAAAAGCCACCTTAAGGGACCCTCGCTGTTTAAGATACTGAAAGAAATGGGGAGTAGGGGTGGGGGAGTAGCCTACATATGAAGCTGACACCGGAACAGATGAAGAATTTACGAACAAAGGAACCAAGCATCAAGCAAAAGCTAGGGCTATATCCAAACGACATGGGAGAATAGAATGAAAAAAGTGATGTTTGTCTGTAAAAAAAACTCCCGTCGTTCCCAAATGGCGGAAGGTTGGCTACGAAAATTTGCTGGGGGAAAAATTCAAGTAACCAGTGCAGGATTAGAAGCAAGTCAGGTCGATCCCCTTGCGATTCAGGTGATGGAGGAAGTGGGTATTGATATTAGTCATCATACCTCTAAACCGTTAAGCGATTTTCCAGCCGCAGATTACGACGTAGTGATATCTTTGTGTGGATGTGGTGTCAATTTACCTGAAGAATGGGTCTTACGGGAAATTTTTGCAGATTGGCAACTGGAAGACCCGGAAGGGGAGGAAATTGCTAAGTATCGCCATGTCCGTGATCAAGTGAAACACAAAGTCATGGAGTTATTGGAACAGCTACAACTAGGTCTGGTAATGAATTGATTTTTAAAAGCCTTGATTACGGGTTGCGATCGCAATTAGTATTTTCCCTGAATATTTTCAACGCTTTTTTTACCCCAACCTACCAAGCCACAATCCCCCTTGTCACAGGAGAAGATGATTACCCACAAGCGATCGCTCTTTCCAATGCTAGGAAGCAGGGGGAGCAGGGTCAGAAAATGTATCAAAATTTTAGTGAAATGGTATAAGAGTTCCTCATAACCTATGTGGTGGAATACCAGTCTAAGACAACCCTGGGAGTACCCGTGAGGATAATCCAAAATCTCAAATCCAAAATCGAAAATAATTTACCCCGTGCCATAGAAAGCAGTCGAGAAAGCACAGGTATGTCAAAATAAAATGGAAAAAAGTCAATTTACAACACTTTGCAGCTAGCTGGGGGAGAAACTGTCACGTTGACAGCTAAGTTGGAAACCCATCTCACCCCTGACTACTGTGTCATCAATTCTCTACTCAAAATTAAGGATAACCTGGTAATGGCGGACGAAATAAATCAAAAACCCACGGAAGAAGCAACCCCTGCAAAAAAACCCGCAGCGAAAAAGGAAAAACCACCAGCAGTGGAAGATAAACCATTTGTGGAGTTTATGGAACAGGATTATTTACCTGCACTGCAAAAAGCGATCGCTGATGAGGGTGTGCGTGATTTAGAATTAAAATTTACTAAGCAGCAACTCCCCATTCGCGGAATGGAAGGATTGGGGGAATGTTGGCAAGTGGTTGGTAGTTGGCAAAATGGATACCGACAGTTTAATATCTATTTCCCTGACGAGAATATTCAAGGGAAAAAAGCTTTTTCTTGTAATGAGGGGAAAGTACCTAGTACCCTAGAGTCATTTTTAATTGATGAACGCAAAATTACCCTCGATTTACTGGTTTTTGGAACTGTACGCCGTTTAAACGGACAAAAATGGTTAGGTCGCAATTAACTGTCCGTTACTTTCCCCAAAAAAGTGGCACTATTTTCCCCGCAGAAGTATACTAACCAGCTAGGTATTTCTAGATATTACTGTCTATCTGATTTCGTGAGAATCGGGAAAATATTTTCTCCTAGCTTGACTAGTCAACCCTTAACTTGTCAACAACAAGCAGAAATATTTTTCATTACCGACATCAAATGGGTCTATAATTGCTCGAATTTACCTAGCTTATCAAGCATACTATTCTCTGTGGTGTGGTCTTTGAACATGATTCAACAAAAGTTTCTAACTTTCACGCCGTTAAGTTTTATTAGCGGCTGTTTTTGTATTGGTATCAGCATGGGATTGTGGATACGTGTTGCTTATATTGGTGAATGGAATCATCTGATTACACCACGGTCATCGGAACCCCAATTACCAAAAATTACACTTCCACCCTCATTACAGGAAAAGTTAATTCAGGATGATTTAACTATTCAAGCGCTCGAAAAAAAATAAAATCTTCTGATTTATTTTTATTGAAGGTTTATTTGTTTTCTGTGTCAGCTACCACTACGCCCCGAATATTATACCGATTCAAAAAATGTCCGTTACACATCTGGAATATGAGACGCAATCTATTGCGTCTCTACAGACAAAATTCATCTGTCACATTTTTTCTGGTGTTAATTTAACGCCCTTAACCCCCGCAATGTAGTCACTCCCTCACCGACCTCAACTGTTCATTAACGATGACTTTCCCACCGTTCTAATTAATAAAAATAAATATTCAAACACTCAAGATATAACAGAGGTATACTTTCGATATTAATTCCATTTGTCATCAGTTCAATCAATGAAATATAAACACTTTTTAGTACAACCAGGGCAGAAAATATCCTTAAAAGACTATGACCCCAAATATACCGATGATTTTTATCAAAAAAGCGATGCTCAATTGAAATTACAAGAAGGCATTGAGGAAATGCGTAAAGACCAAGATATGCTCTACGCTGATAATAAATATGCCCTATTAATCATTTTTCAAGCAATGGATGCAGCTGGAAAGGATAGCACTATTAAATATGTGATGTCCGGGGTGAACCCCCAAGGTTGTCAAGTTTTTAACTTTAAAACCCCTAGTCAGGAAGAACTAGACCATGATTATTTATGGCGCTATTGTAAATCTTTGCCGGAAAGGGGTCGCATCGGTATTTTCAATCGTTCCTATTACGAAGAAGTATTGATTGTGCGGGTGCATCCAGAAATCTTACAGGCTCAACAATTACCCTACATACCACCAAATAATCAAATTTGGCAGCAGCGATTTAGGGAAATTAATAATTTTGAACAATACTTAACAAATAATGGAATTATTATTTTAAAATTCTTTTTGCATATTTCTAAACAAGAGCAGAAAAAACGCTTTCTCAAGAGAATCGAGCAACCAGAGAAAAACTGGAAATTTACCTTAAGTGATGTTGAAGAAAGGGCTTATTGGGACGATTATATGCACGCCTACGAGGATGCATTTAATCATACTAGTACAGAATGGGCACCCTGGTATATTGTACCGAGCGATCGCAAATGGTTTGCGCGTCTGGTTGTTGCTGGTATTATTTGTCACACATTGCAAAAACTGAACCTCAGTTATCCACAAATTAGTCACGAACAGCGTCAACACCTCCTTACCGCTAAAGCCATGTTAGAAGCGGAAACTGATTAGTTCAGTCGTCTAGTAACCGAATGTAAATCAATCCTACCCCTAGATGACCCGTCGGTTCGTCTCTACTCTTCACAAAAATCAGAAAATTCCCGATAATGTTATCCCTGGCACAGGAAAAATGGATTTTTTTGGATGTTTTTTCACATTTTCGCCCCAATCATGCTATTTAATATAGATAAATAATGCGTAATATTTGCTACAGACTGAATTGTGAGGAACAGGAATAGATTATACTTTACACGGTCAAAAAGTTAGCTTTTCGTTGAGATGGTTAATGTTTAAAGGCCAACAGTCACCTATTAACTGTCAACAAACCAAAAGGGGAATATATCAGCGTGCAAAGTATAAAACATCTAAAAATCAATATGAAGATTAGATGACAAGTTTGGGCGAATTGGCATTAGTATTTTGAAGGAATAATTGGCATGAGCGGGTTTTTCACAGGTGTATTTTTCCATAGTCGTTGGTTTGGTGGGATATTAGTAGCAGGTACTACATTAGTGATGGTCAATGGGGATGTAGTAAAAGCTAAATCTGTAACTTCTCCACCCCAAGTTTGGGTGATGCAGTCAGGTCAGCAGGTGAAGGGTCAACCCTATGTTTGGGTGGTGGAGGATGTGAAAAAAGGTGGACAACAGCCTTTATTGGTTGTAAATCCAACGGATAAAAGTTCAGCCAAAAAACCGACTCCAGCGAAAACTCCAGAAAAGAAAAATAGTGAAATGGAGGATTTTGATGAGGTTGTTAAAGATGCCAAAAAAATCCCTGGGTTGTTTACTTTGTACCGGAATCAAGAGAAAAATAAGATTTTTTTAGAAATTAAACCGGAACAGTTAAACGAGAATTTTTTGGCTACAGCAACCCTCGAATCGGGAATTGGGGAAGCGGGTATTTATAGTGGAATGCCTTTACAGGATTTTTTGTTTTATTTTCAACGGGTTGATGATAAATTACAATTTGCAGTCAGGAATGTGAATTTTCGTACCCGTGAAGGAGACCCCCAGGTACGTTCTGTGGCTCGTTCCTTTAGTGATTCGGTTTTGTATAATTTGGCAATTAAAAGTATTCATCCCCAACGGAAAACCTTACTGATTGATTTGGGTGATTTACTATTAGGAGATTTGGCGGGAATTGCCAGTGCTTTGGAAGTTGCATCCCCGGAACAAAGTTATTTTGGAAGTGCCAAAGCTTTCCCAGAAAATGTGGAAGTGGAAGCAGTTTTGAATATGACTGGTAGTAGTGGTAAAACTAATAGTAACTCAGT
Organism: Calothrix sp. NIES-3974; assembly: GCF_002368395.1. GTDB lineage: Bacteria > Cyanobacteriota > Cyanobacteriia > Cyanobacteriales > Nostocaceae > NIES-3974. The sequence goes on along the minus strand of NZ_AP018254.1, from coordinate 5,537,474 downwards.
TCTATCTCGCTTAGAGTCCTTAGCAGATAGCCGTGGCTTTACGTTGCGGGTACACTACAGTTTATCGCGCTTACCCAACAATAATTATAGACCCCGTTTGGCTGATGAACGGGTTGGTTATTTCCTCACCGCTTACCAGGATTTATCTAGCGATGACCGTAGTGACCCATTTGTACGTTATATTAATCGTTGGGATTTGCAAAAACAAGACCCGAAGGCAGCTATTTCCCCTCCGAAAAAACCGATTGTATTTTGGATAGATAATGCCACACCCTACGAGTATCGGGAAGCCATTCGTGAAGGTGTATTGATGTGGAATCAAGCATTTTTAAAAGCGGGTTTTCAGAATGCCCTAGAAGTTAAACAAATGCCTGATGATGCTACCTGGGATCCGGCAGATATTCGCTACAATACGATTCGTTGGATTAATACGATAGATGGTTATTTTGCAATGGGGCCATCGCGGGTAAATCCGTTGACGGGGGAAATTTTAGATGCAGATATTTTGGTTGATGCTAGTTTTATTCGGGCTTTAAAAAGTGATTATCGCAATATTATTCAACCGCAACAAATGGGGAGGGGAAATCGGACTGCCATTTCTACATTGATGCAAAATCGAATGCTATGTAACCATTCTTTTAATATTAATCATCCAGATAGTATCAAAAAGAATCCCCCAACACAACAGTTACCTCCTGTCCTACAACGTCTGGGGAAACTTGCTCATACCTACGACCTGTGTTATGGAGTGGAAGCGAGTAATCAATTTGCCTACGGGAAAATGACCCTATCCATGTTACAGGGGGTATCCAGAAATAGCATCCAAGCCAAGGATTACGTCCATCAATATCTGCGGTTGATTATCGCCCATGAGGTGGGTCATACTTTGGGTTTGCGCCATAATTTCCGGGGAAGCACTTTCCTCACCCCCGAACAAATGAATAATACCAGTATTACAAAACAACGGGGTTTAATAGCTTCGGTGATGGATTATATCCCCCCTAACATTGCTCCAAAAACTAGTCCCCAGGGTGAGTATTTTCCCCAGACAGTAGGTGTTTATGACGAATGGGCAATTAGATACGGATACACACCCATCCCCGCAGCTACAACCAAAGCCGAAAAACCCGCTTTAGAAAAAATAGCCAGCGAATCCTCTTCAAAACCCGAATTCAGTTATGCTACCGATGAAGATATCTATGACCTCGACCCGACGGTAAACGCTTGGGATAACAGCAGTAATGTCTTGCAATATTCCCAATGGCAATTAGATAATTCACGGCGGTTGTGGGAATTATTGAATAAAGGTTATCCTATCATCGGCGAAAGTTATAGTGATGTCAGCGATCGCTTTATTACTATTTTGCTTAATTACTTCCAAAACATTTACTTTGCCAGCAAATACATTGGTGGCCAATCTTTCTACCGTGTGCGTCCCGACCAAAACCAAACCAACCGATTACCCTTTGAAGCCGTACCCGTGGAAAAACAACGACAAGCACTGAAAGTATTGCACAAATACGTGTTTGCCGAAGATGCCTTAAACTTTCCTCCCGAATTATTAAATAAATTAGCCCCTTCCCGATGGCGACACTGGGGTGTAAATTTACGGGTGGGTAGACTGGATTATCCTATCCATGATCTAGTTCTGTTTTTGCAAGGTTCCGTCCTCTGGGATTTACTTTCCCCAGACCGTTTAACCCGTCTCCAGGATATGGAACTGAAAAACACCACCGCCAAATCCCTGACGATCCCCGAACTCTTTGATACCTTAGAAAGGGGAATTTGGACAGAAGTACTGCAAGCCAAAAATCGAGACATTAAAATTTCCAGTCTCCGACGAGGTTTACAACGACAGTACCTCGATGCATTAACGGTCATGGTGCTACGCAAAGAATCACCCTATGAAAGATTCCCGGAAGATGCCCGTACCATTGCTTGGTATAAACTCAGACATTTGAATGACAAATTGAAGGCAGTCACAGGTAAAGATGATTACACTAAAGCCCATATTTTAGAAACACGCGATCGCATTGATAAAATCCTCGATGCCCGATTACAGTCGAATTAAGCAGCAGGGATGTTCAAATCAACTCAATTTCCCTTAACATTTGTAAATGGTCATTTACAGATGCGAGGGTATTGGCTGTAATCATTCCACTAGCTGCTACTGCTGGTAAACCGATACCGGGGAAAGTGGAATCACCACAACAGAGTAAACCCCGTAGGGGGTTTTTCCGGTGGGAAATAAGCCTGTTTGGGCGGAAATTGCTGGCCCGTAACTGCCTCGATGACGACGTAGGAACCTTGCATGGGTTAATGGTGTTCCCACCAAACTTACTTCCGTGCGCTGCTGGATATCGGGAATTATTTTTGCGATCGCCTTCCACATCACCTCTGACCGAGCTTGTTTCTGTTGTTGGTATGCAGGGGTATGGCGTTTCATCCCTGACCAGAGGTGGTAGGGTTCGTTACCAGGTGTATAGGCATGAATTACGTGTTTACCCGGTGGTGCCAGGGATGGATCAAGGGTGGAAGGTATGGATAGAACTACGACGTTTTGGGGGGTGGTAATGCCTAAATTCCAGTCTTCCACAAAAATATAATGACATGCCAAATCAGCTGGTAATCCTTGGGCATCAATACCTAGGTGTAAATGCATAAAGCTGTCACATTCGGGTGTCGCTTCCCGTTGACGGCGATACTGGGGTGAAATTGCACCATCCGGAATTAGTTTTAAGGTGTCCCAAATGGAGGCATTGGAAATCACAGCCTTTTTGGCGTTGATCTCCATCCCATTCCGTAATTTTACACCCGATGCCCGTTTATTTTTAACCAGTATTTGCTCCACATGGGCATTGAGATATAGTTTTCCTCCGTGTTTCCGTAAACCCTGAACTAAGGCATCCACTAAAGCCGCACTACCTCCCAGAGGATAATCTAATTTAACCCCCGGTTTGTACCAATCTGCAAACATAAATGCCACTTCTGCGGCTGATGTATCCGTTGCTGGTAAACCGGAAAGCAAAAAACACAATAAATTCAACCAGTTATAGATAAATTCGTCCTGAACTACCCCTCGTAATAGGGGAGCAAAAGCCCCTGTCAATTTGCTCACATTCACCGCATGTTTGGCTAAATTACCCAAAAAAGGCATAATAGTGCGTATTGCACCCAAATCCCACCGTAAAGCCGCAGGTGGAATTGCTACCGATGCTTGGGAAAAGGGAGCCATCATTGCCTGTAGATTCTGCCATTCCTCCACAGCAGTTTCCCCCCGTAAATCCCGTAACACCTGACAAAACTGTTCTGCACCTACGGAAGCGGGAAAATATCCCTCCGGAACAAAACAGCCCCAAGTATCATAATTAACACATGGCAGTTCCACACCGATGATATCCAGAACTTGGCGCAGGGGATTGGGGGAAGGAGCAGATAAACCGGAATATAAAGAAGGACCAGAGTCAAATTGATATCCATCCCGTTCAAAACCGTGAGCTGCACCCCCAGGGATAGTATGACTTTCGCACACCACAACACGAAAACCATAATAGCCCAGCAATGCAGCCGCACTTAAGCCACCAATACCGCTACCAATCACAATAATATCGGTGTCGGTGGTGATAGTTTCTGTGGACACTTGCAACTCCAATCAAGGTTTGCTCGATTATACCAAGATAATTACTAATTCGTAATTTGTAATTCGTAATTCGTAATTCGTAATTCTTAATTTGTAATTAACAGGACTTAAGTGATACCAATTTAATGTAAAGTTGCACATAATTTGAACCCACTCCTTCACCTACGGAGAGGGAGAAATTCCGTCCCCTCGTCGTAGCAAGTTCCCGTAGGGTAATTGGGGAGGGTTCAGGTGGGGTTCTTTCTATGCGTCTTCATATTAAATTGGTATAATATGCATACTATTTTGAGGTCGTAGTGAGGACTTTAGTGCTTGCTGGAAAATAGGGAGTAGTAGAGAAAAACCACTTTCATTTGTTCTGGTGTCTGCATTGCATATTACGTAGCTTGCTTCCCGCGTAGCGGTTATTACGTAGACGCGTATCAGCTTACCGTAGGCTAATACAAATTACGAATTATTTTGATTTTAACCAAAATAATAGGATGTGTCGTGGGCTAAAGACCATTCTGGTTTAAAGGTTTTCAGGGATTGGATGTATTGAACGCGCTCAAAGGTTTGGGGATTGAGGTTATTTTGGTGACTCATTATTCCTTGAAATTGACTGATGGCGGAAAACTCATGTTGTTCCATCCATGCACATAATTCTAGTTCTATTTCCTTAATCTGTTTAATTCCATGCAACAGCAAGGTGGAGCATAGCATCGTGACATCTGCACCAACCATAATTAATTTCACTGCATCGTGTCCCCGATGAATACCACTGGTAGCACCTAAATTCGCAGCTATTTGTCCATATAGAATGGCTATCCAACGCATTGGTAATCGTTTTGCTTGGGGAGAACTTAAGAATACATTGGGTTCTACTTGGAGTTTATTTAAATTAATATCTGGTAAATAAAACCGATTGAATAAAACCAATGCATCTGCTCCCGCAAGGTCTAGTTTTTTGGCTAAATTTCCCACATTTGTGAGGAAAGGATTGAGTTTAACTGCAATGGGAATTTTCACCGCAGCTTTCACTGCTTGTAATATATCCAAATAATTTTGCTCAATTTCTCCGCTGGTTAAGTTAATGTCGGTGGGAACGATATAAATATTCAATTCTAATCCATCGGCACCAGCTTGTTCGATATAGCGAGCATAATTAATCCAATTACCCAGGGAGGTGCAATTCAAACTGGCAATAATTGGGATATCGACTTTTTGTTTTGCAGTGCGAATTAACTCGATATATTCATCTGGACGGGTACGAAAAGTTGGCGATTCGGGGGAATAAGCCAAAGAAAACATATGTTGTCCAGAGTTATACTTGGCTTGATAATTATCTTGTTTACTTGCTGCTGGGATTTGCTCTTCAAAGAGGGAATAAAGAACTACAGCTCCCGCTCCCGCATCCTCCATTCGCATAATATTACTAATATCTTCCGACAAGGGCGATGCACTTACAACTAAAGGCGATCGCAATGTCATTCCCATATAGGAAACTGATGTATCTACCCCATAATTCATCATGTCGTCTCCACCCAATTTTTCAGTATGATTTTGAATTTGCTTCTCCTACAAATATATAAATAAAGTTTGAGGATTTTGTGAGGATATCCATCAGGATAATCTCAGTCTGTAAATAGGAAAATTTATGGTTTTGATGAGGTCGTAGATCCGGGAGCAGGGAAAACTACTGTTATCTGTTTTTACTGTCAGCAGTACATCACAGCGACTCACTTGCGACTTCTACCATTTCCCAAAAATGTTTATACATTTTCTCCTCCTCCTTTTGTTGCTTCCCCTACTCCCCCTCTGAAGTAAATTGCAGGGATTTGCTTCAAATAACGTGAGTTCGATCAACCTCACCCCAACCCCTCTCCGCAGAACGGAGAGGGGCAGAAAATTCTGTGGTTTTAACCAAAAATCAATTTTTCCACAGCCTGTATCCATTTTGGAGAGAGGTTATTTGAATCTGTCGAATTCACGTTCAAATAGGGATGATTCCGGATTTCTGATTGAGGAATGGATTAATTATCCTTAATACTTCCTACTGACTATTCCCTACTTACCGTCGGTTTTAAGAATTTTTGAGAAATCTAGGTGATGAACTTTTATAAATAGATTACGGATATTAAAGCTCAAAGCTTAAGAGAAAGAGAAATTCAGTTTGATTCTCCGCAAATTAACTTAAGGTTAAAACTATAAAGAGAAATTATTTACTCGATTGCGCTAGTAGTCTAACAAGTCCACTTTACTGGGTAATATTATTTACTACTCCCTGTTCCCTACTCCCTATTCCCTGACTTCCACCCAGCATTTTGAGTTTGGTGGAGTATTAGAGTTTGCATCTACATTCATTCACCGCTTGAGAGGCGAAACACAATGTATCAAAAAAATATATTCGATGTTGAAGAACAAATTGTTCATGTTGACCTGGGTCGGCAGCAATTAGAGGGAGAATTAATTATACCTGTCAATGCGGAAGGGATGGTTGTGTTTGTGCATGGCAGTGGTCATAGCCGTTACAGCACTCGTAACCGTTATCTCGCCCATATTTTTCGTCAAGCAGGATTGGCAACCTTACTCATTGATTTATTGACGAAAGAAGAGGAAATTATTGACCAAAGAACTAAGCATTTTTACGGTAATGTAGCTCATTTTTCATCCCGATTAGTTACCGTTACCGATTGGCTAAAGGTAAATCCCTTCACACGCAACTTACAAATTGGTTATTTTGGCGATCGCAGTAGTGGGGTGACTGCTTTAATTGCTGCATCAGCACAGAAAAGCGCAGTCAAAGCTGTTGTCACCCGCGGTGTCAAAACCGATTTAGTTGGTATAAATATCGCCTCATTGCTTGCTCCAACTTTATTAATTGTTGATGGTCACGATTTACAAGCAATATCAGCCAATAAATATATTTTTGCCCAAATTCCCACACAGCAGAAACAATTGGAAATCATTGGTGATGGTAATCAATCCTGGGACGAAACCTCAATGTTGCGGGAAATCGGGAGACTCGCTAGCGGTTGGTTCCAGCAATATCTCACATCCACCACCAATGATGATTTTCATCTCTACGCCATGTCCTTGTTCTAAAGCAAGGGAGATGGGGAAAAGCTGATTTTAAAGACTTATGCACTCATTACTCTGAACACGAGTTGAACAGTTAACTGTACGTCGCAGTTTTTTCAAAACTTCGGCGACTTTTTTAAATTCCGCTAATTCACTCAGAGCAATTAGGTTACTATCACCAGTTTGACTGACAATCTGATTATAAATTTTAATTGCCGCATTCAGTTGATTAATATCCACGGATTGGGAGTTAAATAAAGCTTCCAATCTAGCGCTTAGTTCTGTTGTTAAATTAACATCGACTCCAACTTTGGTAAATGCGTCGATGACTTGCTGTTTTGCGAAGGTAATATTATCACCTCGAATCAAAGCGATCACCGTACTATCCTGATTTTGATTACTATTAAAAATCTCATTAATGCTTTTATTTAAACCTGACTGCACCTGGTCTGTCACAATGATGTTATCACCTTGAAATACAATTCCTGGATTCGGTGTGGCAATACCTGGATTTACTGGTGCAAAAGATGAATCTATTGCAGCTCCGCGAATAATTGTATCTCCAGCTAAGGAAACAGGAGCGAAGTTCAGTAAGGAGGAAATACTAACCAGTCCAAAACCAACTTGAAAAATGAATTTGTGACGCATATACCAAAACAAAAATTGAGGATAGAATTTAGTTGGAAGAGTGTGAGTGGGGAGTAATACCGTTTTACTTTAGAGTTGATACCTAACGGGGAGCAAGGATGTGGGAGAAGCGAGGGGAGAAACTGTATCAAAATTTTTGTAAAATGGTATCCGGCAAGAATTAACAGCTAAATCTGTGACTTCTAACCAAACTTTAAGGCTTGCTCAAAACCACTTTATGGAACAAGTTCAACAGCAAAATTGAAAATAAATTCATAATTTTTTTGACTTTTTACTTTCATATTTTTACTTTATAAACTGCTGTAATCCTGCATTTCTCATGGGTGAACCGTAAACGTTGAGTAATGACTTAATTTCCTTTCTCTTCCCTACTCCCTGAAAGTTTTAGGGTTTTGTGAGAAACCTGGGTGACAGAGTATGAGGATTAGAAACGGAAACCGGAACCAGCAATAATGGATAGACCTGATCCAAAATTCAAGTTATCGGTGACATCGGTGTAAATTGCATTAATCACCAGGGGAATATTTTTAATCGGGACAACGGAAACACCCAAATTCAAACGATTTCCTGTCCAACTACCAACCAGAGATGCTTGGGGGATTACCTGTAACCCAACACTACCAAAGACATTCGGAGTGTCTTGACCGTCTGCAAATGCACCCTTGGAACGAAATGCACCACTTCCAACACCAACTGAAACCGTGAGGGGTAATTGATGGTTCGGATTGTCAGGTTGGAGAGGAATTGATGTCGTCACAACTCCGTACAAAGTCGGACGGGTTCGATCCGTATCTCCCCAACGAATCGGATTAGACCAACCAAAAGCAACAGCAGTACCTCGACCAATGAAACGGTGTAATTTAAAGCCAATGGTTCCACTATCACCAAAATCAAAGTCATTTGCATCCCCGATACTGGTAATATTGAAATTGAATTCAATCCCCAGAGAATTTACCGGGTCTCCTTCTCCAAAACCAAAGGACAAGGAACCATCAGTGCGATCGCGTTTACCATCTAATGGAAAGCTGACACCACCCCCAATATAGGCTTGACGAGAACCAACTCCATACGCAGTCGGTGTTCCAGCACTGGAGGACGGTGATGCAACTGGTGGTTTTCCTCTGACAATGACTGGATCAATGGGGTCAATTAGTAATTGCTGACGGAGTTTATTTATCTCTCCAAAGGTATCTCCCACCACTCCGGAAGAATCTGATTGAGCAATGATTTGTTTTTGCTGACGGGATGTTTTTAACTTGGTAATTACATCATCCGTGGTTCCAGGGGATGGGTTTTCACCTTTAGTTACAGGGTCCATTTCCGGAATGGAAACGCGTTTTAATTTGGTGATTAAAGCTGTAGTTCTGGATTTAGTCAGTTCGGTCAAATCCGGTTTTTCCAATTCCGTGGTTAATTTTGGTGCTTGGACTTCACTTAAATCCCGCAAATCATGATTCGGGTGACTATTAGTGTTGGTTTGTAATCTTTGACTGATGGCTTCAGCTTGCAAACGGTGTTGTTTAATTTTAGTGGCAATATCTATCTGCTGGACTGGTAATTGCTCTGTAATTTGTGACTCCCTCCCAGATAGGTCGAAATCGGGAGAAACCGCTGCATCCGCATTTTCCCCAGGAATGGTAATGATTCCAGTGACACAAATTACACTAATTGCTAGCCATTCGGGACAATTAAATAGATAATTAGTATTAAGTTGTTGACTCAATTTGACTCTTCCTCACACTCTACTTACATACACTTAGCTTCCAGGTATTAGGTGTATGTTATGGTTAAAATCTCCGAAAATGTTCAGTATATACACTTAAAAAATCATTCTTTATTGAGAAAATAATTAATCTTTCAAGTAATTATTTTTTCGGCGGAAATGATTTGGTGATGACTGTATTTATGATGATGAAATTTTGATTTTTGTTACATTTGTTTGTTGAATATTGCTCGTGAAAATATTTTTACAAATTGACAAAGGGGAATAAAAGGCTGAGGTAAGGGTTGTAAAACATTGATTTGATTCGTGGCAAGATTTTCATCGATTTTGGGTAGCTTGGTGGGGGTCAATCATGGCATAATTTTTCACGAATGACAAGAGTCCCATACCAATTCATGTTACTTATACTTGGTGTACAAGCTACGTAATTGAAAAAGCTAGATATAGCAATAATTTCATCGATTATATCTGTTGTCTCTATACGGGACAAAACTCGGATTTCTCACAAATTCCTCAAACTTTCAGTGAGTAGGGAGTAGCAGGAAAATCAACCCAATACTCAAGGCTTATCACTCCCTCGTGAGAAATGCAGGAAAAGCTTGTAAAGCGTTATGGTTAGATTTTATTCGTTTTATTGTTCTCAATCTGGACTCAAAAACGGGTAATTTTATTTATGTCCCACAATTTTTGTCCTGTACTTAGAAAAACTTCAGGAACATATTAAAAATATGTGATTTTTTTAGCAACTATATTCAGTATTAGTCTGCAACTATTTGGGTAAGAGAACAAATAAATAAACAAAGTGCAGGAATATCTTCCGCGAAATCATAGAAGAGTAAAAAGAATATGCAACAAAATGTTAACTGGCGTATTAGCAGCATTATATCAGCATCAGCAATTGTAACTATATGTATTTTGTTTAACCTATTAATGGGGAAACAGCTTGAGGTAATAGCACAACAAACTAACTGTGCTAATCCCGGTAGTAACGTAGAATGGAAACTTTGTACTGCAAAAGCTTACCAAGCAGCAGACAGGAGGCTTAATCAGGTTTACAAAAGACTTTATAATCAAGTTAATGGTGATGAGCGTAAAGAATTAATTAAAGCTCAACAAAATTGGATTAAGTTTCGAGATACTAACTGCTTATTTGAAGTCTATAGCTCACGTCGGGGTTCCGGTTATAGCGGTTTTTTGAATAATTGTCTGGAGAGAATGACTAAAGAACGCACAACACAATTAGAACGATACATACAAGAGCGTTCCTTCTAGGTGGTTGAGAACTGTTCATACTGATGATTTAGACAATGATAAATTTATCATTCTTATACTAATTTTAGATGAAAGAGATATAACGCTTACAGGATATAGAGATGCATATAGAGATGCGATATATCGCGTCTTTACTATTTTTTAATAAGTCCTAAGTAGATGGGGGTAGAGAGTAGGGAAAAGCGCTTTTATGCGTTCTGGTGTACGCAGTATTCCCTGCTCCCTCCTCCCGATGCTTACCATTGTGATTTTTTGGATCAACTGGGGAACTATAGAAAGAAGAGTAAACCTGAAGAATTTAGATTAAATCCGTGCGATCGCTAATTTTATTCCCCTATCTCATTGCTGGGGTAATCCCGTTTTGGTTGGGTGCTTGTTCTCCTGCTCCTCCCCAATCTACCCAAAAGTCTACCCCATCATCCCCGGAAACTGTACTACGTATTAGTGTGCAACCGACTCAAGATCGAGTTGAACAGGAACGGATGATTGCACCCTTAGAAGCTCATTTGGAACAGGTGTTGGGACAACAGGTGGATTTTATCCTTGCTCAGGACTACCAAGAAAGTGTGGATATGGTAGTGGATGGACGAGCGAATGCTGTCTATGCTGGGGTTGTCTCCTATTTTGAAGCTGTGGAACGGGGAGCAAAAGTCAAACCCTTGGTAGCTCCCATCGATGCGGATACTGTACGTCCTTGGTATCGTTCCTGTTTTGTCGTAACTGCAAATAGCTCGATTAAAACTTTGCGAAACCTAAAGGGTAAACGGGTGGGTTTTGTTGATCCTTCTTCCACATCCGGTTATCTTGTACCTTTAGCTGCATTGCAACGGGAAGGAATTAACCCAGAGCAAGATTTTTCCCAGGTAGTTTTTGGGGGAACCCATGAGGGAACAGGGGAATTATTAGCAACTCATCAGGTGGATGCGATCGCGACTAATTTGGCTACCTATAATCAATTACGGGAGGAGGGTAAGGGGAAAAATCTGCGGATCATCTGGGAATCAGACCCCATTCCCCATGCTCCCATACTGGTTTCTCAAAACCTACCTCCAGATTTGATTCAGAAACTGAAAAAAGCTTTTTTGACTGCTCCTGAAGGGATTAAGGACTTGATGGGTGCGAAAACCATTGGATATACCTTGGTGGAAGACGAGGATTATGAGTCTATCGAGGAATTACGTCGTCAGGTGAACTTATCCGGGGGGAGCAGTCAATGAAGATAGCAACCAAGTTTATCGGACTGTCCCTGGGATTGGTAGGAGCGATCGCTTTGATTTCTGGTGTTAGTACTTTGTGGCGCAATCAAATCCAACACTCCAGCCACCAAAAGTATAGCCAGGCTCTGCGACGGATGCAAGCAACTACCCTGGTACAAAATCGTCTCTATGCGGAAATTCTCGAACTCAAAGACCATGTGTTGTTCCGCAATATCGATGAGGAGAAGGAGGAAGAGTTCGATCAGGGGATTGAGGGAGCGTTGGATTTGCTAGAATCCCTGGTATCCACACCAGAGGTTAAATATATCCGTGAGCGACAGAAACTTTTTGAGGAATTAGAAGAAAATGTGATTGAGGGAATTAACCGGGGATTAATTAAAACAGAAGCGGATATCAAGGCTGATTTTCGTGCTATCAACGGCTTTAAGCGAGATATTGACTTCTTTTTGACAGATTTAACCGAGGAAGCTCAACAACAAGCAGCAGCAGCAGAAACAGAATTACAACAAGCAAATGCGATCGCGACTAATGTTTCCTATGCCACTATTGTTCTGTTAATTGTGATGGTTTCAGGATTATTTTGGCTAGTTTTACACCCCATAATCCAATCCCTCAAACAACTCCAAGCAGGAGCAAATCAGGTTGGTACAGGGAATTTATCCCATCGCATAGCCATCTACACCCAGGATGAAATTGAGGAGCTATCCCAAGCTTTTAATCAGATGGCGGAAAGTTTGCAACAAAAGTTAAAAGAACTGGAAATTGCTCGCACTGCTGCGGAAGCTGCTAACCGAGCGAAAAGTCAGTTTCTTGCCAATATGAACCACGAACTACGAACTCCCCTTAATGGTATCCTGGGTTATGTGCAAATCCTAGAACGCGAACCCACCACCACCGAAAAACATATTAAGGGTTTTCGGGTGATTCACCAGTGTGCTTCCCATCTCCTCACCCTGATTAACGACATTTTAGATTTATCAAAATTGGAAGCGCAAAAAATGGAACTCTATCCCCAGGATTTCCACTTTGCCAATTTCCTTGCTTCCACTGCGGATATTTGTCGGATTAAGGCAGAGCAAAAAGGTGTGGAATTTAAGTTTCAACCAGGAGCCAATTTACCGACAGCAGTCCATGCTGATGATAAACGATTGCGACAGGTGTTACTAAATCTACTCAGCAATGCCGTCAAATTTACTGATGTTGGCTGCGTTTCCTTTCGGATAGAAGTTGTAGATGATACCTCGCTAGATTCGGAACGGATGCTTCGTATTCGCTTCCAAGTCAAAGATAGCGGGATTGGTATTGCCGAGGAAAAATTAGCTTCCATATTCCTCCCCTTCGAGCAAGCAGGGAAAAGAGAACGGAATATGGAAGGGACAGGATTAGGACTAGCCATCAGTCAGCAAATAATTCAGAAAATGGGAGGTGAAATTCACGTTGAAAGTGTTCTGGGTCAGGGAAGTTGCTTTTGGTTTGAACTCGACCTACCCCTTGCTTCCGAATGGATAACCACAGAAGCGATCGCGGATCAAATTGTAGTGGGTTATCAAGGGGAACGACGGAAAATTCTTGTGGTGGATGACCGGGAGGAAAATCGCTTAGTTACGATGAATATGCTGGAACCCTTGGGTTTTGAAGTTGCGGAAGCGGAAAACGGACAACAGGGTCTAGATATTGCTCAAAAAATACGTCCCGACCTAATTATTACCGATGTTCACATGGCTGTCATGGATGGTCTGGAAATGACCCGTCAATTGCGACAAATGGTCGATTTTGCTCAAACCCCCATCATCGCTTCCCCCGCAACCCTATCCCAGGTAGATATGCAGGATAGTGTGGATGCAGGATGTAGCAGTTTTTTCCCCAAGCCTCTGGATTTTAACGGATTACTGGCGGAAATCAAACGGTTGTTGAACTTGGAGTGGATTTGGGCAGAAAACCCTAATGTAGAGATTACGGAGGATGATAATTCCACTCAAACAGCAGAAATAGTCTTTCCACCCCCAGAGGAACTAGCAGCCCTTTATACCGCCGCCCAAGGTGGCTTTATGAGTGAGGTACAACAGGAAGCAAACCGTCTCAAACAATTAGCACCTAAATATATTCCCCTAGCCAATAAAATCCTGGAATTGAGTCAGCAATTTGATGATGAAGGGATTTTACAACTTTTAGAACCTTGGGTGTAGTCACCCCATGTTCCAATCCCCAATTATTTATCGGCTATTTCGTTTTATTTTCATCTTAAAATCGTGATTTACACTGAAAAACAAATCACTCCTCATAGATAAAAATATCTTCTTTAGGAATCATATTGGATTTTTGTTCCCCTAACCTGTACTCGTGTGGCAAAACCAAGTACATCTGTGTTCCTTACTTCCTGTTCCCTACCTACGTCAGTCATTTCCATATTCAAATCGGATTCCTATAAATGTTGAAAACTAAAACCCTCTTCAAAACACCAGGAGTAAAAAATGACCACCGAAGTGCCCGCTCAGGAAAATACAATTTTGGTCGTAGATGATACACCCACCAATTTACAGGTACTATTCGACCTCCTGAGTGCGCATGGTTATCGAGTTGCGATCGCCAAAAATGGGGAAACCGCTCTGCAACGCTTAGAAACTTCCCAACCTAGCCTAATTTTACTAGATGTGATGATGCCGGGAATCGATGGGTTTGAAACCTGTCAACGCATCAAAGCAAATCCTAACACCTGCGATATCCCGGTATTTTTTATGACAGCTTTATCTGACCCCGTAGATAAGGTGAAAGGATTTAGTTTAGGTGCTGTTGATTACATTACTAAACCGATTCAAAACGAGGAAGTATTAGCGCGGATTCAGGTACATCTGCAACTACGTAGTGCTAACCGCATTATGGAACAACGCACCCAGGAATTACAGCAGGCACTAGTAAATTTACAAAAGGCTCAGTTGCAATTAGTACAGGGTGAAAAAATGTCTGCCCTGGGTCAGTTAGTCGCGGGAATTGCCCACGAAATCAATAATCCCGTTAATTTTATCCATGCGAATATTACCCATGTCAGGGAATATGTTCAGAATTTACTAGATTTTCTCTGTCTCTATCAACACCATTATCCCCAACCTATTGCGGAAATCCAGGAACGAGCCGCAGAAATTGATGTGAAATTTTTACAGCAAGACCTGCTGAAAATACTTAAATCAATGGAAATTGGTAGCGATCGCATTCGGGATTTGGTGTTGTCTTTACGAAATTTTTCCCGTTTAGATGAAGCGGAATGTAAACAGGTGGATATCCACGAGGGTATCGAGAATACTTTACTAATCCTACAGCATCGCCTCAAAGCCAAACCTCATTTCCCGGCAATCCAGATAATTCGGGATTACGGTCAATTACCAGCAATTGAATGCTATCCCGGTCAACTGAACCAGGTATTCATGAATATTTTTAGTAATGCCATTGATGCTCTAGAGGAAGCAAAAATAGATTCTCCCACCATCACCATCCGCACATCGATGGTATCTGGATGGGTGACAATTTCTATCATCGATAATGGTGTCGGTATTCCTGAAAATATTCGCGACCAGCTTTTCAATCCCTTTTTCACTACTAAACCTGTCGGTAAGGGAACTGGTTTAGGATTATCCATCAGTTACCAAATTATCACAGAAAAACACGGTGGCAAAATTGACTGTTACTCCACTTTCGGAAAGGGAACAGAGTTTATAGTACAGATTCCAATTTCCCAAAGAACTTCTTTGTTCCCTCATTAGAAAATAACTTATTCCCCTTCCCTACTCACTCCTATGTATTTAGAAATACTTTTATCTGGACAGATTCTGCATTATCCAGTGGTTCCCTTTACAAATGCGATCGCGGTGGTTTCGCAACACAATACTAAATTTGGTAGTTACAATATACAGTTAAAAGATTTTTTTATTCCTGGTGTTTGAGCAAAATTTATATCCCAGATTTCTCACAAATTTCTCAAACTCTCAGGAAGTAGTAATTAATTTTAAAAAAAATAAACTTCTTGTTGAACGAGTGATTCAGGTATTTTAATTTCTGATTTATTGTTGTTGATGGTTTACATCAAACATGAACTGTTAACGAAAAAATCACGAATAATTTCGGCAAATTGCTGCGGTTGTTCCCAGTGGATATTATGACCACAATTTTTAATTATCTGAAGGGAAAATTTAGGATTAAAACTACACATTTTTTGGTTAATTTCGACGAACTTCCTATCTTGTTCACCAACGATTAATAGTACTGGTAATTGTAGATTAGCTAATTTATCCCACAAAGACGGTTGTACACCTATTCCCATATATTGCAGGGATTTAGCTAATTCCAAAGGGTGACACTGTAAGCGTTGCTGAAGCATTTGAGGAAAATCAGGATGATGACTAATTTGACCAAAAATGGGTTGTTGATACCAATTAATTAAAAACTGTTGAAAATCATTGGCTTGTAGACAACGATTTAATTTTCTGGCAATTCCTAAATCATTTTTTATCCTGGCTTCTCGTTCCTCAATCGTTGCTAATCCCGGAGAAGCTGATTCTAAAATTAAGTGGGAAAAACGATGGGGATAATTAATTCCTAAATATAAACCCAATCTGCCACCCATCGAATAACCTACAAGTAAACATTTGCAAATGTTTAAGCTATCTAAAAAATCGATTATTCCCTCAGCAACCTGAGACATACTATAGGGCTTTTCGTTCTCTAATTCTGTATCTAACAAGATATTTTTACCGTGTCCTGGTAAATCTATAGATACACAACAAAAATCAGTTTTTAAAAACCTAATTACAGGACTAAATTCTTCCCTATTCCCCATAAATCCATGCAAAAATAACATACATGGATTTTCTATTTGATTTACTAGAGAACTAGAAAAGTTAAAATTATATACCATGCATAGGAAGATGTTTTAAAAGTCGATGTTAATACTTAACAAGTGCGTTGTCAGTCCTGATTTATTTTTCCATCTCCTCTAAATACTCCTGAACAATAGCCGCAATCTTGGATTCTACCTCAGCTAATTTACCACTCTTATCTTTCTTATCTTTATAGTAACCATATTGATGGAGAATCCTAATTGCATTATCAGCCGCAAGTTGGGATAATTTGATTAACCTATTTTCTCTTATCTCTAACTCATCAACAACAGGTGATTCCTGATATTTTGTACCATCCCTAGCAATAATCTCCTCCGCTTTACTCACACTACATAAATAGGTTGCATCACCTAATGCACCAACTTCTCTACCTTGGTAGGTATACCGTGTTCCCGAAGAAACTGTAATTGTACCTGTTGATGATATGTGGGTAACGGTTTCAATCGTCGCCTTCCTACCACGCCAATCATCATAAAAAAATACACCGATTTTGTCACCAACTTTTAAATCGTGAATTTGCACTCCTACCCCCTAATTTCTCCTTCCTTCTCCCCGTTGTGCATAATCTTCTTCTTTTTCTTGTTTTGTGGATTGTTGGGAATTTAAGCGCAGTCTAGAAGCATTTTGATTCAGCTGATTGCTTTCAATTCTCAGTGTTTGTAATGCTAATTCTGCACGGGTTCTCAGAGAAACTTCCTCATCTTCTGCCATGACCTTCTCTAAGTCTGAAGTAATTTTGACAACTAGCTCCCCTTGCACTTTGAAGATTGCGATCGCTAGTCTTTCTAAACCAACTACTCCAGCATAGCGCACCACCCACTCCGGGTCTTGACATACCACTGTTAATACTTCATAGGCTCGCTGTTGAGCAATTTTCGCCTCTTCCAGGGGTAATTCCTGCCATTTTATTATCCCCAATCCCCTTGCAGCAGCTCTACGTACACTCAAGGCAAAGTCATTTTTAGCTGCGTCCAGCAAGGTTTCCAGTCCCCGTGGATCACCGATTCCCGCTAAAGCACGGACAGCCCAAGCCCTAGCTCCATAATTATAATTATCAATCAATTCCAATAACGGTGTCACTGCCGGTTTACCAATTTTTACCAACCCGTCAACGGCAGCAACGGCAGCACCTGGATTATTATACCCCAAAGCCGCAATCAAAGTAGGCACAGATTCTTCTAAACTGGCATCTGCTAAATTTTGTACCGCTTCCAATAGTGTTTTTGAGGAATCAGCTTCTTCTACTGCTTTAACTAATGTTTGACAAAGTTGGGAATTATTCATGATTTAATCTAAAAATGTTTATCCGGAAAATAAAGAGTCAAGAGTTAAGAGTTAGAAATAAACTGGAGTTCGTAACTCTTAACTCATAACTCTTGACTGGATTTTATAGTAGCGAGTCCATCAAGGTAATCACTCTTATAACATCCTCCGTTAAGGTGGGGGTGGGGGGTGAGACCTTTTTTACCTGATGTTCCAGTAATCCTTTGAGGGCAATTAATTTTAAACTGTTTTCTGCTAAAGTTTGGGAAATGGCTTCAGCTGCTGGTAAGTAACCAATGGCACCTAAATCCGTCAAGGCTGCACGACGTAATTGTAAATCATCCACACCTAAAGCCCTAACTAATATATCGCCATACTTTCCTTCATTGGTCAACTGATACATTGCCCTTGCTGCGGCATACTGTACCCGCGGTGTCGGATGCTGTAAGAATAATTCGATTTGGGGTATCAAATCAATGGCTTGTAAACTACCCAAGGCTTCAATAATCGCGTCGTAGGGATGGGTATTATCCGGTTGGGGTTGGATTAATCCTTCCCCCTCCACCCCACAGGATAACAAATTACCTAAAGCCGGAATCGCCGAACTATCCCCCAGCATTCCCAAGGACTCAGCAGCAGCTTCTCGCACGTAAAAATCTGCACATTCTAAAGCTTGAATTAATCCCTCTACTGCTGATAAATCACCTATTTTCCCCAAAGCACGGGCCGCATTGCGTCTTAATGGATACCCACCTTCCGGTGTGCGGTCATCCGTATCCTCCAGAGCGATAATTAATTCCCTGACTGCTTCTGGATTTTGCACCCGAAATCTTCCTAACCACCAAGCTGCATAAAAACGCAAACCTAAATCATTCCCGCGTAAATTTGCGATCACTTGTTCAATTGTCAGGGTTTCATTATCTTGATTTTGTTCAAAGTTGGCATCCATTTAACTATCAAAATTCTCGCTTGTAAATAGGGAGTGGGGAGCAGGGAGTAATTAGCTATTTTCTTGTTTGGTTGTCTCCAAAGGAAATGGGGGGACTGATTTGGATCGGATTGAGTAAGTCACAGAGAAAAAACTGATTTTGCAAGCGATTGATGCATCAAGAAGTATCCAGGATGCACTGTAGTTAGCGAAGTCACAAAGAAAAAACTGATTTTGCAAGCGATTGATGGGATTTTAGTCGCCAAAAGTGCCAACATATAGGTATGCAAGGCTTAAAAACCTGGCATTTTTAATTTTTTGGGTCTTATGAAAAGCGGAATAGTTGGGTTAAAACTATTCCTGTACACACGCGACATGTCGCATCTCTACTGACTCCCTGTTCCCTACCCTTAGGAAAAGACTTTTTCCGCATACCCTAGTTATTGTCGTGATTTTCAGTACTTTCTGCTGCGGACACAGGTTGGATACTCACAATTTTTCCACCCATCCGAGTAATCCGTCGCATTTCCGAGTTCATCCGGTTGTAGGGAACTGTAATAATTGTATTGGCACTACTACGAATTTGATAGCCCAAATTGTCAGTTTCATCACTTTGCTTAAGTCCAGCAACTTCGTAGCGAAATAGTTTTGTTCCCAGCATAATTTTATTCCTCTTCCATCTCAATAACTGGGAGATTGGAGCAGGGGAGTTAGGAGAGTAAGTCATAAATAACAAATAATAATAAATACTTATCTCCTGTCTCCTGTATCCTGTCTCCTACTCTCCTCCTAAACAGGTGTAATACTAGCGATTTTTCCACCCTGACGCTGAACACGCTGCATATAACCAGATAACTCCTCGTAGGGAATTACTACCGCTTGATTCACACGACGGGTTTTCGGATATCCAGCACCAAATACACCCGCAGTTTCCACCCGGTATAGTCTTCCTTCCTTACCAAAGGTTGCACCACCACCAAATCCGGTTGCTGGGGTGACACCCTTTGTCGGAGCTACATACGCAAATCCAGATTGAGTTCCCGAAGGTGATACAACTGCACTGGCATCATTCCGTCCCAGTTCATTCACCAAATGGGGTACACTTCCTTTTAATTGGGCGCGATCGCTGTTTGCATATCCCCGATATAATTGGAACATGCGGCTAAAACCAACGGTTTTTTGTCCTGTTTGGGTTTGGAAACCACGATAATAGGGAACAATATTCTCGCCAAAATTCGCTTCGTACTCTGGTGAATCGATGTAAGAATCGATATCTGCTTCAAATCCCGCGTTTTGATACAAATCTAAGTGAAAAATAATCTCCGACTCATCATAGGGTGCGCGACCTAGTAGGTGCTTATAATTTAACTCTATTGTCCGAGTTTGAAAGCAGTTATAGAAAAATTTCTTCTTGTAGAGTTCTGATTTGGCTACCTGACGCACAAAGTCACGCACGGTAATTTTACCATCACGTAATAATGATTCCGCACTGGTAAGTCTTTCTGCTTTCATCAAATAGTCATTACCTAATAACTGCCGATAAACAGCACTGATAATTAACTCTACTTCTTCCTTGGTTGTGCGGGGACGCATTTCTAAGGGTGCAGTCTGATCAAATGCTTCTGTTCCTAAACGAGAAGCTGCGGTAGTTATTGCCATAGTCTCAACACTATCTCCTTACTGTTCATATTTCCACGAGAGTGAGTTGCCATGCTGACCAACACGACAACTCCAACAAATCAATAACCCATTCCCAATTTTTCACCATCTGTGAATTTGTTAATGATTTGCAACTACTAGACAACGGGTTTACTACTGACTGAATTTATGAAGCCAATCCAATACTCATCACCCTGCAACCTTTACGGTTTAACTGTTGCAATTTACTTGACAATTGCTCAAAGGAAACCACTATTTCATTAGTGGAGCGTCTCACAACAGCCGCATTTGGTGATGCTGCTTGCATATAACGAATCCGATACACATCTCCCCGCGCACCTACTGCACCACCCACTAAAGCACCACTACTTGCTGGACGAATCGGTGAAGCCAGGTTTTTCGCAACTTCCCAAGTCAATTTACCTTGTTTTTGCCCTTGACTTGTGTCGCTATTGGCATATCCCCGATACAACTGGAACATCCGGCTAAAACCAATATTTTTCTGTCCCACCTGACTAGAAAAACCTCGGTAGTAGGGAACGATGTTATCTCCAAAGTTCTCTTGGTACTCCACAGAATCAATATAGGAATCGATATCTGCACTGTAACCTTGTGAACTATACAGGTCTACGTGGTAGGCGATTTCTGTCTCGTCCTGTGGCGCTCTCCCCAGCAAGTGTTTATAATTCAACTCAATAAACCGAGTTTGGGAATTACTGTAAAAAAACCTTTCGCGGTATAATTCGGATTGAGCAATCATCCGAATAAAATCACGCACGGTGATTTCACCACTGTGCAGCAATGATTCCGCACTGGTCAAACGCTGACCTTCCAGTAAGTAAGCATTCCCTAATACCTGCCGATATGCGCTGCGAATCACGTTCTCCACATCTTCTCGAACCGCATTACTCCGCAGTTCAACTATACCCGATTCCGCAAACGCACGAATTCCTAACTGGGCAGCTGCTCCTAATCCGGTCATAACTGTATACCCCGTTATTTGATGTTATCAAAAACAATTTTGTTATGTTGAGTCTACCTTTCAGTTATTTTTCTACCAACATAACAACTGTTCTGTGTTTTGCTTGTCTATCTCACCTTCATCCCATCACTACAGTGAACTATAGTGATGAAGCGATTCACTAATATGATTTTTTTATGCAAAGCCTAAAAAACTACCCGGAAAGCTTAACAACTCCTAGCACCATGCCAGCCGAGCCGCTACCGCTTTCCGGGCAAATTAACCCTAATTAGCTGAGGGCGTTAATAGCGTAATCAATGTATGAATTAGCTTCAACCGCAGGGTCGCCGCTTAATCCGTGGTTAGCTTTGATGTATTTGAGAGCTTCAACATACCAGCTAGGAGATAGGTCGAAGGTTTTGTTGATTTCAGCGATACCGGCAATCAAGTAATCATCCAATGGACCTGTACCACCAACAACTAGGCAGTAGGTAACCATGCGCAAGTAGTAACCGATGTCACGCACACATTTTGCTTTACCTGTGGAGGTAGATGCAAAGTTGGGTCCGGTCATCTGGGTGGTATAGGGGAATTTTTGATATACTGCGTTTGCCGCACCTTCAGCCAAGCTTTGAGCTTTGGCAGTTAATGCTTTTGCTGCTTCCAAGCTAGCTGTAGCTTGACGGAAACGACCAAAAGCAACTTGCACTTCTGTGCTGCTCAAGAAACGTCCTTGAGAATCTGCTGCTGCTACAGCTTCGGTGAGTGGTGTTTTCATCGGTTTGGTATCTCCCTTTTAAGCTTTTTAGAAATTTCTGTTTCAAAGCTATTTTCACGAACTGACTATCTGCATTTATTCCCACAACATAGTCAGCAAATAGCGCTTAGACTTATTTCAAATTATGCAACGGCTGCTGCTGCACGATCGAAGTAGCTTGCTACTTCAGACATTAATGCACTGCAATCACCTTGGGTGATACCGTTTCTGTCATTTGCGATCGCAATTGCTGCTTCTTTCATTTTTTGCACGCCAACTGCAACCGATGCACCGGGAGTACCCAATGCCAAGTAGGTTTCGCGCAATCCGTTCAAACAACGGTCGTCAAGTACACTTGCATCTCCAGCAAAGATTGCATAGGTCACGTAGCGCAAGATGATTTCCATATCGCGCAAGCAAGCTGCCATCCGACGGCTGGTGTAAGCGTTTCCACCTGGTGCAATCAATTGGGGCTGTTCTGCAAATAATGCACGCGCTGCGTTCGCAACGATTGCCGATGCATTGCTGGTAATCCGGTTAACGGTATCCATCCGTTTGTTACCGTCTTTTACCATGTTCATCAATGCATCTAATTGAGCAGTGCTGAGGTATTCACCACGGGCATCAGCCTGCGATACTACTTTGGCAAACGCATCTAACATTAATCTAATCTCCTATCCGTTAATTTTAGATTTGTCTTGTTTTTTGAACTTTATATCTAAAGTCCACATATCCTGTGACTCTGACGATAGATTGCAGTTCGCAACCCAGAAAGGTCAAACAGATATCCTTGATACAGTCTAATCTCTTCTTGGCTCCCATATTAAAACTTTTTTACAAAAGTTCATGAATAACTCAGATGAGCCAGGAACCAAGGGATAACTACGTTCAAGCAACCCCTCTCGACGTTTTACCCTTCCAAAATATATTTATACAACGACTTAGACCCTCTGTTCGTTAAAAATTATTGTTTTCTAGTTTCAAAGGCTTACAAAACTTAACTTATATTTCTCACAAATCCCTAAAATTTACAGGGAGTAGGGAGTAGAGAGTGGGGAATAGGTAGTAGGAGGAAGATCAAGCCGTTATACCGTTTTACTTGGGAGTTGATACCTGATGGGGAGCAGGGTTAGAAAATGTATTAGGCTGTTCCTAAAATAGTATTACTCAACGCTTGCCATGATTCTGAATGAGAAGTTTACTTCCTAACCTCAGCAAAAGCTCACATTCGCAACAATTATTTGCTGTTTGAGGATGTGAGATTCTAATAGGCTTTTTCCATCAGAGCGCAATCTCACTCTAGATATGGCTACTCCCCACTTCCCATCTTTGAATAGATGTTTTACGTCAGCGATCGCGATCGCACTCAATGTCGGTTACTCCCAATTTTTTGATAAAGTTTAGGGGTTAATTCTTCCGCAAGGTTATAAAGTTGAATTTCACCGCAACCTTGATGGTAAGCTTCAGGGATGGAAGCATGGTTAGCCAATGCTTTATAAAAACCCACGGCGAATTTCATGGCTGCTGCGTCACTGATGGCAATGTCCATCCCAATTACATAGGGTAAATGTGTTGCTAGGGCTTGAGCAAGGGGTGCAGAATGACAAGCATTGAGAATTAGACAGTGAATTGGTATTTGGGGTTGAATGCGAGCAAAATATCCAGCAAAATTGGTTGCAGATAGGGGTTGAATCTCACCGGATTCGTTTTCCAATAAAATCTCTCCGTTTTCTGTTCCATGTCCCGAAAAGTGAATAATCGCAGGTTTAAAGTCTAAAATTCCTTGACTAATATCACCAGGACGGACAGAGGTATAAGTTTCAACAGAAAAATTTTCCCGTACAGATCCGCGACGGAGGATTTCATAAATATCGCGAACCTCGCTACCAATGCGTAATTGGGTGGTGTTAATAGGATTTGCTCCCAGAAACAGAATTTTAATGGGAAATCCGAGTCCATGACGATTTAATAGAAGTTGTTTGACCCGATTGATAAAATCAACAGTATCAAAATCCCGCTTACTAAAAAAATCGGAAGCTTAGTATTGAACAAGGATATTGCGGACATCTTGGGTTGTCACCTTGATCGAACCACTAATTGCGATCGCGGGAATTTGGCGATCGCGTGCAAGTTCGATAAGTTGGATACCAAAACGCATAGATTCTTCAGTCGAATCACCTAGCGCAACGTCTGTCACCAGCAAATCCCAATGATTTTGACTCAGTTGATTATATGCGTCAGCAAAATTATCAACTAAATAAACCCGGTCTTGGGAGTGTCCGATTTGTTTGAAAGCTTGTCTGAGTTTTTCTTGCAGAATATGTTGCCAATTTTTATTATCTTCCACCAAAATCACTTTCAACTCATCCATGCTTTTTCCCCTGTCATCATGATTCTATTTATTTCGTCCCATCTTTGAACACATCACAGTAATAATTAGATTAAGTAGACAAGAAAGACCTTACCCACATTAGGGAAAAAAGCTCGATAACGCGAGTCTTTTGAAACATCATCAACCCGTTGAGGCATCCGATTTTTGGCTACCCAACCCGTAATTCCTTCATCAAAACTACTCAAGTATTTACCGGATGTGCGTGGACAGGAAGGGGGATAAATTGCACAGGTTTCTAGGGTTTGATTTACCTTATTTACTAATCTAATAGCTGCGAAATTAGCATTAGTGGCACTTGCAGCCCGTTCAACGATTTGGTGAAGTAATTCCTCCTGTTGATTGGCGGTAATAATTTTTAAATCAATATCATTTAAAGCCTCCACCCAATTACCTAGCCAACGCTGATTTTTGATAGCGATCGCAATTGATGAAGCCAGAGTTTCAATTAATGTGCGGACACTGTCGGAAAAGTAAAATTCTCGGCGATAATTAATGAATATTACACCAACTATTTCATCTTGAATTTTTAATAAAATTCCTGCTGCCGATTTAATTTGTTCTCGTTGGGAAAAGTCAGATTTTTGGAATACTGGGTCAGTTGCCAAATCATGGGAGTAGGTATTTACACCATAATCAATTAACTTTTGGGGAACGTTATTACTACTTACTTCACTTTTCATTTGTTCTACATAAATTAATCTCCCAGCAATATCTGGAGGAGTGATAAATTCCTGGGTTGTACGGTCGTATTCATAAATTACCACCACATCCGCAGCTAAAATATGTAATGTTTCCCAAGCTATTTGACTAAATAATTCCTTGGGGTCTGATAATTGGGTAAGGGATTCGGTAAAGCCATGTAAATTCGTTAATTGACTGGTTTGCACATTTTGTCTAGCATAGGTTGTGGCATACCAAATCGCGTGGGCTGCTCGCTGTAAATATAACTCTAACCAGCCATTTTGTTTCCGAATTAATGCCGATTTTCCCACACATTCAATTAAGATTAATCCTTGCATTTCTTCAAAATCATAGGGATAGGCAGCAATTGTCAGACTTTCAAGATTTTGCTGACCTTCCTCTACAAATTGGGGACTCACAGGATAACGTTTAACGTGGTGTTCATTTTTACGCAAAACTCGCTCACCTAAACGTTGTTTTTCTAGTTCTAAATCAACTCCATACTGACGATAATCCACATACCCAATACGACTTTCCCTACTCCCCAATGACCAATTATCCTGTTGAGGAAATAACTTACAGCACTTTCGAGGTAAATGAGGTACACTTGTTATTAGTGCATCAAAAATTAAAATGAAACCCTACTCAATCGATTTACGAGAAAAAATAGTAAGTGCTTACGAAAAGGGTGATACATCAATTCGAGGAGTAGCTGTGCAGTTTGGTATAGCAAAAAGCTATGTGCAGAAGCTAATCAGGCAAAAAAGATTGGAAGGGCATCTAGAACCCAAAAAGCAAGGTGGAGCAATGAAGGGTAAGCTAGATGATTACGGTAGCGAATTAGCAGAAATGGTTCAAAGTTACCCGGATTTAACTTTATTGGAATATTGCGAGTATTTTGGAGAAAAATATAACATTTGGGTGTGTGCAAGTGTGATGTGTTGTGCATTGCAAAAACAAGAATTAACTCGAAAAAAAAGACTTTACGTAGCAGCCAAGCGAAAACAGAAAGAGTCCAAAAACTGAGATTAGAATATTGGGAGAAAGTAAAACACATAGACCCAGAAAACCTTGTGTTTATAGACGAAATGGGTGTTTTGCTTGGTTTGACTAGAACTCATGCTCGAAGCGATCGCGGGAGTAGAGCTTATGATTTTAAACCATATTACCGAGGTGCAAAAATAAGTGTAATTGGAGGAATTAGCTTCAAAAAAGTCTTAGCTGTGATGACTTTAAATGGCTCAATGAATGGAGAAGCTTATAAAGTTTTTGTAGAGCATTTTTTACTTCCACAATTATGGGTTGGTGCAGTCGTTGTAATGGATAATCTGCCAGCACATAAAGTCGAAGAGATTAAGCCTTTGATTGAATCTGTAGGAGCAAGTGTTCTTTATCTATCTCCTTATTCCCCTGAATTTAATCCAATTGAACATTGGTGGTCACAATTAAAAGCGTTCTTAAAACAGTTTTCTCCTAAAAGTGCATCTGTAGTTGATGGTTTAATTAAAATTGCACTGACATTAGTTGATCCAAAGCATCTAAAAAATTGGTTTACTAATTGTTGCTACTGTACCTCATAAACCTCGAATCTGCTGTATATTCTCACAGCAATTGATCGGCAAATAATTTACTGTATTCAGGGAGCAATCATTTTATATGCCAACAAGTGTAAATACCACAACTTATAAACAACAAATTATCAAAGACTTTAATTCCCGCACAAACTACGATAATGGTCGTTTTCACGTATCAGTTGGTCAGCGATTAGTAGAGTTAGTAAATCTTCAACCAGGACAGTCAATTTTAGATATGGCTACTGGTACGGGTAATGTGACGATCGCCGCAGCAAAAATTGTGGGTGCGCAGGGTCGTGTGATTGGTGTGGATATGTCTGTGGGAATGTTGCAGACCGCGAGGGAAAAGTTGTTTAAATTAGGTTTAACAAATGTGGAATTTATTGAGGCTGATGTGGAGGAAATTAGCGAAGAGCAACAGCAAAATTATTGGACGGAAAATAGTTTTGACATGGTTTTTTGTTCACTAGCCGTTGCTTATTTAGCAGATATACCGAAATTTTTGCGGCAATGTCATCGTTTGTTAAAACCGGGTGGAACTTTAGCATTTAATGCATGGGAAGAAAAGGCTTTTCCCCCATCCATAATTTTTCGGGAGGTAGCTGCTAGTTACGGAGTAGAAATACCCAATCCCAATGAATTACTGGGTTCCCCCCAAAAGTGCTACGCTCATGTATATCAGTCTGGATTTCAGGATATTAAAATTATTTGTGAAGATTTTGGTTGGTATTTTACTCCCACTCTTGAATATGCAGAAGGAATGTGGCAAATCAATAGTCAAAATGCTTTTGGTTATCAAGTGAATTTCCTATCGGAAGTGAAAATTCAAGAGTGTAAATCCAAGTATATAGAAGCAATTCAAGGGATAGAAACATCGGCAAATCAAGCTTGGTGTAATGCACTATTAAATTTTGTGATTGCCAGAAAAATTTAATTGTAATACTGTTGATTATCTCGCTGATAAATAGGAAATGGGAAGTTATCATGTACAAAGTTGATTTTTCCCATTCCCGACTGACTTTACAAGTCAGAAATGAAGTATCTAGATACTTTGTGCTGAAGCTGACACTGCTTGTTTAGTTGTGTGTAAACGTTTTCATTTTCATCGGTAACTAGCTTCACCAATAAATATGAGGACTTATATTTGATTGTAAAAATAATTCAGGATACCTCTGTTAAAAGTTCCCCATTCCTGTATTTATTACGAGGAAGCAATGAGGGCTGAGTAATGGGTTGATTTTCCCCCTAATCCCTAAAAGTTTTACAAGTTTGTGAGAAATCTGGGTATTCTTTGTTCCCTTTTATATAAGTTTTTGTAGCGTAGCTTTCCTTAATTCCTGACTGAATATTAGGGGATAGAAATTCCGTTGATGATTTTACAGGATTTAGTATTTTTACTTTTCTGATGGAAATACTCTTTGCCTGTATTTTTTACAAGTAAGTTGTAAGTATGGAGTTACAGGTTGATTATCTTAATACATTCTGAAAGTGTGAGGGATTTGTGAGAAATGTGGGTTTTGTAATACATTCAACATTAGTCAAAATTTTTATTTAATTTGTATCCCCACGATTATTCTTTCGGTCAATATTTATTTGATATTTTTTAAAATTATATTATCTTAATTAGCGGTTTATACCTATATGTATAAACCATATCGAAAATACGGATTAAGCAATTACCTATGTCGCAACTTCCCCACGAACAAGCTGAAGATGAAAATACTCCGACGGAGATTTTAAGTCAACTTGCCCATGAAAGTATTGAACTGGCTATCATTGTTGCCAAAAATCCCAGTGCGACACCAGAATTACTCAGAGAATTATCATTTATTAATAATATAAAAATTCGTGAAAATTTAGTCAAAAATCCCAATACACCCAAGGATATTCTCTTTGAGTTAGCGGGGGAATTTCCGCAAGAATTTATTGCGAATCCAATTCTTGATTTACTATTACTAGAAAACCCCCAATTACCTCTTGATATATCCTATTGGACATTACGTAAACTACTGACTTTAAAAGAAGTCCCCAGTTGGTTATTAACAGGTGCAGCAGTGCATCCCAATTCCGAAATTGTTTATTTTGTAGCCCGTCATCCCCAAACTAGTATTGAAATTTTACACCAAATTATTCCCCGTAGTCATGATGATGTACGGATTGGCATTTGTATTTCCCAAAGGGGAGATGTCACCCTGGAAATACTAGAAGTTTTGGCCAAAGATAGTCCGATACCAGTTAAATTACACCTAGCCAAACAAGATAATACACCCCCATCGGTCTTGACGATACTTGCTGATTCTACCGATAAAAATTGGAATGTTTGTCTTGAATTACACGTTTCCGTTGCAAAGCATCCCCATACACCCATTGCAGTCCTGTCCCAATTATTAGCTAGTGGTGAATTCAAAATTAAACGGGCGATCGCGATGCGAGAAAATCTACCTAAACCCCTGTTTGTGGCTTTAGCAATGGATTATCGCATCTATGCAATGAATATCCTCCCCCAAAATCACAGTATTTCTGCCACTTTACTCACCGAACTATCTACCCACCCGGAACTGCATATCAGACAAATAGTTGCAGCTCATCCCAATACCCCCACCCCCATTCTGGAACAAGCTGTTAATGAGCAAGCTTTACATGATTTTCTCGCTCAAAACCCCAAGGTACCCATCCCCGTTCTGGAACAAATTCTGATCGATGCATCTACCAAAATCAAAAATGCGATCGCGCAAAATCCTGTAACCCCTTCCCACCTCCTAGACCAACTCGCACAAACCCATGATCATGACCTACTAATTCTCATTGCTCGTCATCATCACACGGACAATAGCACCCTTGAGCGTATTCTCCAACGTTTAGCTTTTGATACCCGTCTTTCCGTCCATAAGTTTGTCGCTAAACACCCCCACACCCCCGTAGATATACTGAGGAACTGGGCGGAAAAACACCCCCAACTTCGTCCCTGGATTGCACAAAACCCCAATTTACCCCCAGATATTTTGGCTAATTTAGCCAAAGATCCTTCCTATCTGGTTCGTTGCGAAGTTGCGAAAAACCATAACACCGACCCCAAAGTTCTCACCGACCTAGCTCAAGACCCAGAACCAGAAATTCGTCAAGCGATCGCCAAAAATCCTCACGCTCCTCCAGCAGCTTTAAATCTGTTGGTGTTGGATTGGTATTGCGTTTCTTTGGTTGCTCGTCATCCCAACACACCTGCTCAAGCTTTAGCTCATCTTGCTCGTTTAGGAGGATATGAATGGTTAGTAGTGCGTCATTTGAATACATCTCCCGTCATCCGCACCCAAATTCTCAATCAATTAGCCAGAAGTTACAACGTTTCTGACCGACTTTATGCTGCTCAAAATCCCCATACCCACTCAGCGACTTTGGAAGAATTAGCCAAAGATCACGATATCAAAGTCAGTCAAGCTGCTTTGCATAATCTGCAAAATCGTAGTGAATAAGTAGTCTAAATCACCAAATAAACCATCTAATTTTCACCTTTTCTATTCACCATTAATTACTAATTACAACCATGACACCATCTGAACTCAAAGCCTATCTCAACCAAATTATTCAGAATCGTCTTTACCTGAGTATAATGATTTGGGGCGCTCCCGGAATTGGTAAATCCAGCATTGTTCAGCAAGTTGCAAATGACAATCAACTGGAATTTATTGATATTCGTCTTTCCCAACTTGCACCAACCGATTTACGCGGTTTACCCGTTGCGGAAGCAGGTATCTCTAAATGGTTTCCTCCCGAATTCTTACCTCATCATGGTCAGGGTATTTTATTTCTGGATGAATTGAATATGTCTCCACCCGCGATGCAAGGTGTAGCCCAACAGTTAATTTTAGACCGTCGTGTAGGTAGTTATACAGTACCGCCTAACTGGTTTATTTGGGCAGCTGGAAACCGCAAAGAAGACCGAGCCGCCGTTTTTGATATGCCTTCCCCCCTTGCCAATCGCTTTTTACATTTAGAAGTAAGTGCCGATTTTGACAGCTTTAAAGCCTATGCCCTCGCGGCAAATCTCCATGAAGAAATCATCGCTTTTCTCTCTTTCCGCACCAGCTTACTACACGCTCAAGACAGCAATAC
Source organism: Calothrix sp. NIES-3974 (assembly GCF_002368395.1). Classification (GTDB taxonomy): domain Bacteria; phylum Cyanobacteriota; class Cyanobacteriia; order Cyanobacteriales; family Nostocaceae; genus NIES-3974. The sequence goes on along the minus strand of NZ_AP018254.1, from coordinate 5,506,700 downwards.
CCAACAGGTAGCTTTCCCGACTCCCCGTACCTGGGAAATGGCCAGCAAACTCCATACAGCAGGGTTAGACATTTCACCAGCAGTTGGAAAGGGAGCTGCTGCTGAATTTAGAACCTTTCTCGAATTGTATGAAAATTTACCAAATCTCACCCCAATTTTGGCTGGAGAAGGAGAAAATATTCCCTTTCCCAAAGAACCCAGTGCTAGGTATGCAACCACAATTGGTTTGAGTGTCAGAATCGAAAATATTACCCAAGCTCAAAATGTTTTCCTGTGGTTAAGTAAGGTTGCATCCCCGGAATGGGTGCAATTATTTGCTACCGATTTATTTCAAGTTATGCGTAAAAAAGGACAACTGGGACAATTGGCTAATTTGTTGAAACAAAATAGTGATTTACAGAAATTTTTTCAAGAGTTTCAAGAGTTAATTGCCTAAAATTACGTGAGTTCGATGAACCTCACCCCAACCCTGATCTCGTCCCTATGCTCCGCGTAGGGACGCATTCCACGAGGTTCTTTCTACCTCTTCACCCAACCTACCCAATAATCAGGCTTTTAAGTCTAACTGAACTGTATTGGGATATGGGGATTGAATCGTTGGAAAATAGGGAGTCGGGAATCGGAAGGATATGGAGGATTTACGAAAGGACTTTCCCTACATGATGGCTATTCCCCAACTAATTCAAAACTGTAATTGTTGATTCACAAAAACTTCCACCCTTGTACCCGCAGGCATAAACCAAATATTACCACGTCTACTCATTTCCGCGATCGCTTGTTGATTGCGGGCGGTGATTTGGGGTACAATGGCATTCATCCCTCCTTCTAAAGCTCCTGTCAAAATATTAGTGCGGGGATTGTTCTGACTCACAATATTTCCCCCTGCGGTGGTAATAATTTGGGAATCGGTACGGTTGGATAACTCAGCAATTTTACCGATTCCTCCCAGTACAAATAATCCTGCATCCATTCCCGCGATCGCTCTCCCCCGTTTAGGATACTGTTCTGCAATTAATGGTTTCCCTTGGGGTGCGCTTACCCGGATTGCACCTTCTGGTAAGTTAATCATCCGACTTTCATTATTTTGGTTGATAATTACCGATTTCCCTTGCAACTGTACCATCCCTCCATCCGTAATATTACTAATTTGGGCAAGTAATTCGGTATTTGTTGGTAAAGCGATACTGCCATCCCCGTTTTTCAAAGGTTCCGTGAGACGAATTACGAAGGTGTGGTCATTATTACCTCTTGCTGTCGGAGATTTTTGGGATTCACCGAAAAGCGCGATCGCCAAAACTCCTCTAGCACTGGTACCAATAGCAACGCTTCTACGAGTATTGGAAGCAGTTTGAAGTGGGGAAGGGGTTCTGGGAGTATTATTATTGGCAAAATTATCTTGAACTGGAGTGGGTGGGGTTTCTGGGGAGGTTGTATCCAGGTCGTCCTCGGGGTTTAAAATTCTGTTAGCATTTGGGGTCGTTGGTCTAGGTATATTCGCTATTGGTGTGTTAGCGATAATAGGTGTCGGTGTCGATGTCGGTGTTGGTGTTGATGTTGGTGTGGGGGAGATGCTGGTAATTTGCGATTGGGGGGGTGATATTCGTGGTTGGGTAGGGACTTGTTGAGGAACCTGGACAATTCTTTCCTTTTCAACGGTGACGATTCTGGGTACGTAGACAGTTTGTGTTGGTGTGGGAACCCGTTGGACAATTACCCGTGGAGGTGTTTGGGGTTGGGTGGTTGTGGGGGTGGAGGTCGGTCTATTATTTTGGTTATTGTTGATATTATTTGTGGTTGCAGGTTGGGGTGGAGATTGCAAGGTTCTGAGTTGCATTTGGGCTGATTTTACAGCTTTTGCTTGTTCAGATAAGGCTAATTTGGTTTTTAAAACCTCTATTTCTGCTTGGGGATTGAGGGGAGTAATTTGTGGTTCTGGAATTGGTGTAGTTAAGGGATTGGGGAGGGAGGATTTGTTATCACCACCTCCCATAATTTGGGACAGAAATATACCCATTATCATCACTGCAATCAGAGTTCCTCCACCGACAACAGCAATTTTTGCTAGGGGATTTGCTGCTAGGGATTTGGATGATTTGGGGGAGTTATTGACATCTTCGTCGGGGGTAGAATTCAGGGGAACCAGATGACTGTGATTGTGGCTTGTTATTTCTAAGTTATCATTAACATCATCTAAGTCATCTTCAAAACCGACTAAATTAGCGAGGTGTTTTTGCCAATCTTCGGGGGTATATTCAGATTCTAAATTGGTCTGGGAAGGGTTGGGGGATGTGGATAAATTATTCATAATCTTTGGGTTTTATCTTGTGATTATCGGTTTGAGGTCAGGGTATTTTTGGCAAAATCATTGTGTCGTCAGTGAATTTTATTTCATTAAGATTACTGTTTCCATAGTGTTAGTTATAAAGGTATTTTTAAAAACTTATCTGACTCATCGGGTTTTGGACGAGATTATTTTAGAAACTTCTCTCAAAAATCTCAAATACCTAACTTCTCACCAAGTGATTTAAACAAGACTTACGTAACTAGTACAGGTTGGCGGAAATAAACCTAGTATTAAGTTAGTCACAACTTTTATCTAGTGACTATACTCTGCGTGGTCACTCAGTCAGCGAGGGCTATACTGCCTTCATTCACGAGGTAGGAGCTTCGTAGATTCCGCATCTACTCGGAGCATGGGTACGAGGGAAAAGGTAGGCGTATTTACGCCGCGTGGTACTAGCATATTATTCTAAATTCGTAGTCAGGACTTTAATCGTTAAATTCAGCGCTATAGGAGCTTTATAAAAACCAAAAATCAGAATTTTTGTGACATATGGGACACCTGGATTTCTCACGAGTAAGTTGTAAGCCTTTAGTAACGGATTGATGTTCCTTCTACGGACTATCCCTATGATTTTTTCTCCAAATATCCTGGATTGATAGCGAGTAATTTATAAACCTTGATTGACAGATTGATTTTCCTTCTATTTTATTATCACGACTTCCTACTCCCTTTAATTTTAAGGAATTAGCTTGAAATACAGGCTTTGTTTTTTTACTTAATTTAGCATACAATTTTTATCTCCAACCTCACAAATATTCACAATGCTCAATTGCATTTTACTCAACTCATGGACGGCTTGGTGTAAAGAATTTACAGGTTTAGTTAATGGAATGGGTGAACTCTCCACAACTTCAACTATGACATTTTTTTGCCAATTTTGACTTTCGCCATTTTTATCTTGATTTAAAAAAATAATTCTTCTCCCCTTTACAGTTAATTGCCATACACCCGTCTTCATTTCCTGGGGTTGAGAAATACTTTGAATGAGAAAAACACTTTCGATATTATCACCCCTACCTTCGGGACTAATTTCTGACAGGAGTCGATTGTGTAAATTCTGTGCTAATAATCCCAAACTAAAATTCAAGACTGTTTGTGGAGGATGGTTTTTTGACCAGGTAAACATTAAGGTTAAAGTTTCACCAACAAAGCGACGAATACTTTCCGGATGTCTTTGACTATGGGGTTGGGGTGCAAGGGTAATTCCCCTTCCGTCAGCAAGTTGTCCTAATACTTGAGGTAATCTACTGGTAATTCGATTTAACATGGAAGCATTAAAAATTAATAATGTTAATGCTAGTAAATTAACGCCAAATATCAATACCGTAAATAGGGGAAGGATATTTGATTTAGATGTTTGTGGTTGGTGAATTAGACGCATAGTCAGGGATATAGGGGTGATTTAAATAAGGTGCTCATTAATTTGTAAATTGATGATTATTGAGTAAACCTTGACAGCGATTTGAGACATCATTTAAACATAAATTTGTAATTTCGTAGATTTCTAACTTCTGCGATCGCAGTTTATATATGGCTTGTTGTAAGGGTGTAATTTCTGTTGCTAAAGGATGTTCAAAACTATCCACTGCACGCACTAAAAAATCTTTATTAAAAGGGGTAAGAATTTTCTGCTTATCACTTCTTTGTTGAACAATATTCGCAACCATTCCCACGCGCCAATTTCCCGGTGCAATGTTTTCGGGAGGATAAACACGTTGAATTACTAATTGTGCAGTAACCCCTTGATGGGAACCGCGACTAAAAATTTCCGCAGGTGTCATATCCGCTATTTGTGCTAAAAAACCCTGACGAAAATCTTCACTTAAACCAAAGCTTGCAACCCAACTGCTTGTCGCTATTTTTTTATTATATCCTTGGGGTGTTTTTACTGTAATTCCGGAATCTGGTTGGGGATTTGTGACATCTTCAATGGTTTGGGGTGGTAAATTTCCTGTCCAGTTAAATACTGCGGTCATGGTGGTACTCACAAATTGACGAATTGCTTCCGGGTTTCGCTGTAATTGATGATTTGATGTCCCTGGTTGACCGTTAATGAGTTCAATAAATGTCGGTGGTTTTTGGTTGGTGATATTGCGAATTATCAGTCCTTGATACAGAATGATGAGCAGGGTGAATATATTTAGACCCAGGGTAATTAGGGCAAAGATTTGCAGAAAGTTAATTTGTGGTTTGTGTTTGGGAAGTATTCCTGTCATATTTATTTTCTGTCAATATATATTTCTTGATTTTTTGTATAGAGCTTTTAGTTATCAGATATGTAACCTAAATAAAAAGACATTTTGGTAATTGGGAAAATCAACTTTTTATAAATTAATCGAAACTCATCTTTAAATTGGTAAGCTTTGATATCATCAAAATGAATTTTTATTATCTACCGAAAATCATAATTCTCTCTTCCATCTTCTTTTTACCTTCTGTCTTCTGTATTATATCCCCCCATTCAAATCCTTTGTTTAATCCAAGTTGTCGAATAACTAATAGCATTAAATGTGGCGATTCCTCCTAAAGCTGCAATCACTAATGATAAAATGGGAGCTAGAAGACCAATACAAATTAAAAACCAAGTTAAATCCATATTCTCATTCACACTTTGGGCTGATGTATTCACCACAACTGTCGCTGTAATTAGAGTAATAATATTAAAAGAAATTTTGGCGATCGCAACTGCAAAAAATCCAGTTATCCAAGCAAAAATGGGTTTTCCTGCTACTGGTAAGAGGGACGCACCTAGAGCAATGGGTCCAAGAACCGCAATTAGTAGCATTGTCGCTTCCATCAGGTTCTGGAAAGCAAATTGACTGGAGATTAACAGGTTTTTAATACTTACTTGTAAACCCGAACCCAACAAGGCATTAAATTCCAGTTCTGAAACTGGAGAGGTATTAAAAACGATTTGATTTACTTGGGTTTCTAAACGATTAATCCAGGGTTGAGTTCCATATTGATTACGATAACTTTGCCACAGGGGATCGATTTTTTCCTTGGCTTTAGTTAAACATTGATTTTGTAGTTCTCCATTCAAGGATTGACAGGGACGCAGGAATGCACCCACCACATCCTCCGCAATACTCAGATTAATCGCTTGTTGATATATTTGGTTATTATTGGTACTAGTAATAACTTGTTGATTAATGGTATTTAAAAAGTTGCGCACTCCCAGAGTTAAGTTAGAAAGAGCTGTTCCATTCCCTGGATTCGCAAGGAATAATACAACTATTAATGGCATAATTAGGGAGGATATGGGACGAGAATATTCGTTTTCTAAGACATCTCGCAACCATTGAGCCATGAATATCAAAAATGTCCCCACTGCCAAAAAAATTCCTAATCTGGTTAATGCGCCATAGATATTATTATTTGTATTCGTTTGCAATAATTCTAACCATTGTTTATCCCAATTAGCTGCTAAATTTTGGACTGTCATGGAGCCATTTTCTAGCAGGTTGTCTGCTGCTGTTTGAGCTAAAATAATATAATTAATCTCCACTCCTGACTCCCTACTTCCTTCTACAATCCTAATATCTTTAGTTAATATCTTCTCAAGCTAAATTTTTTCACAAGTAAGTCATAATCTGTATTTCTCACAAGTGAGTGATTAGCTTGGAGTCATGGGTGGTTTTTCCTACTACTCCAGTCACGGACTGTTCCCTATTACCTACTTCCTACTCCCTGCAAATTTTCCGGATTTTCTCCTTGTATATTCTCCCCTGATTGTAATAAACTTGACTGACTAGCAGCCCTTAATAATCTAGCAGCAGCAGTCGCATTTTCAATCCGGCGATCGCGATTCATATCTTCCACTTCAGTAGAGATATTTACTAAATTTAAATTGGTATATTGTAAATCCTGCTGTATCTGTTTATTTATCCCCAAATTAGCTGCCATAATTTTAGTTTGTTCCTGTTGAATATTCAAATTTTGTAATTCTAAATCTGCCAATCCTTCCCAGGTCAACTGAGCTAATCTTGCTTGGTTATTTAATAGCAATGAAAAAGCCGAACCAGCCGGATTTAGGTTGTCTAAATTCAATCCCCCAAGAGAATTAGCTGCTGCTTGAATTTCTAACTGTTTTTGTTGTTTATTAGTAGTAGCTGTTTCTACTCCTAAATTCACTTTTTGTACGGAATTTTGCGTATTTTCTAAAACATTGCGACTACGAGCTTGTCCACCACTCCCCAAGGTCCCCTCCATTCTTCCTCTGGTCATTTCCCTATCGAGAATCCCATTGATTTTATGCGCTCTTAAAACCGGATTATTTTCATATTTATCCATGATAGGATATTGACTCACCTGATTGATGACTTCTTGGTTAGTTGTATTGGGATTCGGTACTCTTAGTTCCCCCGATGCACTATTGATAGTTGTATTGATAGTAGACTGAAATGGGTTAAATTTGCTATTTACCTGATTGCTCAAATAGTTCCTGAAATCATTCCCATAGGATTGAAATTCGATCCACACATTTCCTAAATTTCCCCAACTAGGAAGAGCAGACATCAATCCGAAAATTGGTAAAAATAAAATCGGCCAAAAATATCTCACATATTTCCGTTTATCCCCACCATCCTGACTCAAAGAGCGAAAATTTAATTTACCCTTCATCTTAACCTCCGCGAATTTTCATGACTAAATTCTGAGCAAATCGGGAAATAGCCTCATACTTATCGGAATACTGCTGCATGAATTTCTGACGCTGACTTTGTTCGTCTGGATTATTTGCAACTACCGCTAATTGTTCATAACCCGGATAATAACGACAGTAGGTATAAACTCCATTATCATCTAACAACCATTGACTATAAATCTCTTCCTTTCTGGGGAAAAAACTTTCCGAAGCATTTTGATTGATCACCTCACGGGGATAGCGCAAAATATTAATAAAACTATCCACCGCAACAGGTTGAATGCGTCCTATTAACCGCGTCGTCAAATTTTGTAAAATCTTCGATGCTGCACTTGATTTTGCAATCGTATCCGGGTCTTGAGCAGATAAAATCACCCTCACCCCTGCTTTTGCACCATTTGCACATAATCTTCCGACCAAATTCGAGATTTGCGGAAATTCAAATAAAATCGGAGCTTCATCAATAAAAAATATGGAAGCAGGACTACTCAAAGCGCGACGTAATGCAGCAGCATATGCACTTAAAGATAACAAAGCTGCATCCTCACTATCCAATAAATTCCGCAGTGCAAACACTAATAATTGCGCATCCGTGGGAAAACTCGACGGTGCAGAAATTGATTGTCCCACCCGACTTTGTAACCAAAATCGCAAGCGTAAATTAATCACTTCTAAAGCTTCATCAACCCGCTTTCCCGTACTATGTAAATGCAACTGTTCGCGGGAACAAAAGGGTAAAAAATCCTTTAAGGTCGGGGTCTTATCCCACTCCGGTGAACCAAAACCTTTTTCGATGGCGATCGCATATCTCGATTGTATACCTTCGTCGGCAAAAAATTCCGTCAATCCCAGGTTAATCAAAGAACGCACCGTTTGCGATAGTAACTGGCTTTCACTGGTATTTCCTAATACCATCGTCATCAAAGCCGATTCCAAAAAAGCGAAAAAATCCTGAAAGCGATCGCGTTGTGCTTCAGGGGATAATAATCTTAAATCAGGGGCTTCAAATAGATTATTGGCTTGATTGGAAATATCAAAATATGCACCGTATTCTGACAAAAATTGGGTGTAATCGGTAAAGGTGGATGTTCCATCCGGTTTCGGGAAATCTAAAGCCACCACGGGGATATTATAGGCTAAGGCTTGGGTGAGAATTCCTGATACTAATACGGACTTTCCCGCACGAGTAGTAGCAAATAATGCCAAATTTTTGTGTTGATTAAATAAATCAATATGAATGGGACTTCCCCCCTCATCCGCAATCAATTCAAATCCCCGTTTATCTCCAGCACGGGTGGTAACTAAAGGAATCAATCCCCAAACTTCATTTGTTAAATATAACTGTCGTCGATTAAAGGGCTTTGCTAATAAACTTTCCCAGACAATTGGCAAAGTTTGTAACCAAATTTTCCATGCATATTCTGTTTCCCGAATCACCCTTGCAGGTCGTTGAAAACAGTTTTCAATATATCGACAAGCCTCATCCAATTTTTCTATATTAGGACGATGCACCAAAATCGCAATTCCTGTATAAATGGGAATTGCACCCTCATAGATTTTTTCCTGTGCAGCAATCGACTTTTGTAACTTTAACTGCGCACCCACATCAATCGTATTACTTTTTTCCTTGGCAATTTTTGCCGTCATATTCGATTGTTTCAAAACCCGTTGTAAAGTCGCTTTCACAATTGCTGGATTTGCCGGAGTTAACTCACAAAATATCTCCGTATCCACCACTGCATCCCTAGCTAATAATTCCCATAAATACCGTAATTGGGAAGTTTTGTTCGCCCATCCCCCCGGCTTTTCTAAAAACGTCATTACCCCCACATAATTACCCTTAACCCGTACCCATTTCCTCTCTGCCACTGGAACGCTAGATTCAGTTAAAAAAGTCGTACTATGGGTATTTTCCAACAGTAATTTACTACTAGCTAACTCTGAATAAATTTGTTCCCGCAACCCATTTTCATCCCAAATCAATAACTGGGGAATCTCCATCACTGGAGTGGGATTAAACCTGCACCAAATCTCTTTCCATAACTCCTGTGCAGTTAGGGGACGAATATCCAAACCCATTTTATTTGCTAATACCTGTTCCCAACGTCGAAACCCCTCATTATAGGCATTCGTCACAATCGTTTCGATGCGTTGAGTTTCCCTTTCTAAACTTTCCCCCTTAAAATTTAACCACCAATTCTCTGCTTTTGCTATGATTTTCTCAATCCAATCATCACTCGCACCACTATCTGGTTCTACTGTATAAGTGACATAAATCCGTAAAAATTTCGGCTTGCGAATACCCTCCCGCGTCAAACTTCTCACCCGCGCTCTTTCGGAAGTTAATAAATACTGAATATCCCGCGATCGCGTATTTTTTACTAGTTCCCCCAATTCCCGCTGACGCTGCATATCCCCAGCAAAGGAACCCAAATGAAAAGTAATTCGTTCCTCCCCCGGTAAATCCTTTAAACCCGCTTCAATTTGTTGACAAATCTGATTAATTTGCTCTGCTCTTAAAGTCGTATGGATTCCTCGACAATCAAACCCAAACACAAAACACAACTTATCATTTTGGGCATTTTTATTTAAAATATACGCACCAATATCACGACCATGCATAGCAATTTGTAACATCGTCGCCAAATGCAATCCATCCTCAAAGGGTGTTAATCTACCTTCTGCGGGATTGACGCTTTGTTTTCCGATTTTTTCCTTCATGATAAAAGCCTAGAAAACTCCGATACCTCGCCATTCCTCGCGTCCATTTGGGGACACCCACAAACTTACTTAAAAACCGCCAACTCCTTCCCCCACTTAATATCCACCAAGTCGCCATTCCCCAACCCGCAATCAAAAAAGTCCACAGCCATTTTTGCCATTCACTACTAAATAATCCCCCCAAAAATCCATTAATAATAAAATAGGAGCCTAAACCAATTAATGTCCAAGGAATAATTTGATTCGCAGGAATTGGTCCGAGGGAAGGCTGAGTTCCCAAAATTTGATTCACAGGTCGAAATTCTTTATCGTCGTCTTGCATGTTTTTTAATTAGGAGTAAGGAATCGGGAATCGGGTGGTAGAGATAACCCGACGGGTCGTCTCTACGGGAATGTAAATATCTCCCCATCCTTTCCTCCTGTCTCCTATCAACCGTATTCTCAACTATCCTACCCAATCACAAAACCCGTCAACACATCTGCAATTGTCACAGCAATAACTACTAGTAAAGGAGTTCGAGCAACCACTTGCCAATCTTCATCCTGTCGCACCGCATTAATCACCCCAATTAAAGCCACTGCAATATACAGTAAATACAATCCTCGCAACACATTAAAAATTAAACTCACCGCACCACTAGCATCCCCCTGAGAACCCTGGGTCAAGGTGTTTTTAAAAAATGTTTCCGCTTTACCAAAAAATTGTGCATCTGCACTCAAGCTGAAATAATCCAACCAGAAAAAGCTAAACACACCAGCAATCACGATGGTCTGAGCAATCACTATGGTTTGACGAGAGCATTGAATCTGTTCACCACATACCTGAATAATTACACTCAGCAAACAACCAATTAATAAGTAAAAAGCAAAACTCAAACCATGACTGGCGATCGCAATCACAAAAATGGCACAGGTTAACAGGAAAAAGCCTGACGATAGGTAGTTGGATCTGAATTTCATAATGTTTTAATATCTAAATTCTCTATTTCTTTTTCAAAATCATCACGATATCAGCTTCATTCAATTCACCGCTTCTCTTCCCATTCCCAGATAGGTAGATGGGTACAATTATAATATTTTTTTCCCAGGGCTACTTTTCCATTATCCTAACCCAAACTCATGATTAAGTTTTGATTCCACAAAATTTGATTATGTAAATTAACCTAAAGTCATACATTTACAGGGGGAGATTAAATATAGGTTAACAGGAGGTGAAACTCTGGATAATATTTACTCCCATATCCTGAATTTATTTCCAGGAACTTTCTATTGTGTGGGCTAGTTTCTTTAATATTTTTAATATTTGTGGAGAGAAAGCTAAGTCGCTCTTCTCCCTGTCAGCAGTAATTTATCAGCTTTAAGTCACCCATTATGATTTCCTTCTAATTCCGACTCACTACTCCCTAATCCCCGAAAATTATAGGGATTTGCTCTCAATTCAGGATATCTTGAATTGCCCCTTACTCTCATCCAAGCCACAAATATACTATCCAGAGACGTAGATATTTTAAACAACACAAATAAACAATAATCTTGCCTTAATCAATTTAGCAGATATGAAATAAAAATCTAATTTGTTAATAGCTACATTACTTTTTCTTAATCTCTGGGTCTTAGATTGGCATTGTTATTGCTATCAGCAATGATGCTAAGTAAAAGGTGTATTCATCTGTGACACTTGCAGACCCCCATACATCGAAATAGTCTTTATAAAATGATTACGGTTCTCATCCAGTGTCAGTGAATTTAATCAGCAAGTAATTAACTCACGTAAAATTTGTCACTTTTATTGTCCAAATTACCCAGTTAAATTGAGAACCAGATCGCAAATCTGTAAACCTGAAAGAGAGGAATAATTGGAATGAAAGGTCGTTTTCACCCCAAGAATGACGTATCGCTCAATAATTCTGGTAACGAATCCATCCGCGACGTGATTGAACGGATGGGGATGAATCGTCGTCGCTTTATCATGACTGCTGTGGGAACTTCCGTATTAACGGCTTTAGGAGATGTGACAGTTGGTGGTTTCCTCCAAACCGTTGAAGCTGCTCCCATCCCCCCCAGTCAAGGATTCCAAGGCATTGGTTTTGAAAGTATTAAACCGAATCTCCTCAATCCAGCTACAGGTAAATTAGAAAAAGACCTGGTTAGCGTCCCCAACGGTTACAAAGCCGAAGTGTTGATTGCTTGGGGAGACCCCATTATGCCTGGTGCTCCCGATTGGTTAGCGGATGCAACCCAAGATGCTGCTGCACAGGAAAAACAGTACGGTATGCACTCTGACGGGATGCATTTCTTCCCCCTTCAAGGAGGACGGGAACTCACCGGTAGAACTGCACGACGGGTTGGAAATCAAGGACCAACAGTTAATAGGGGTATACTCTGTGTCAACCATGAGTATACCCATGAACAGATTATGCACGGTTCTGAAGGTTTAAATCCAGTCACCATTGCCAAAGTCCGCAAATCCCAAGCTGCTCATGGTGTCTCCATTTTTGAAGTATCCAAAACCAGATTTGGTAATCGCTGGACTGTGGAACGCAATTCCCAATATGGTCGCCGTCTCACTGCGAATACAGAAATGCGGATTTCTGGACCAGCAGCAGGTAGTAATTTATTAAAATCCAAGAAATTTAACATCACCCCCACCGGTTCCATCGAAATTGGTGTCAATGACGGTTTTACCGCCTACGGAACCCTAAACAACTGTGCCAATGGTTACACCCCTTGGGGAACTTACCTCACCTGTGAAGAAAACTGGAATGGTTATTTTGGTCATAATGGTGAAACATTGGTTTCCACTCCAGGAATTCCCGATGCGGAAATACTCGCAGGACAAGCTCGTTATGGTGTCACCCAGAACGGATTTGGCTATCAATGGCATAGGGTTGATCCCCGCTTCAATAACCGTACCAATCCCCTTGAACCCCATTTATTTGGTTGGGTAGTCGAGGTTGACCCTTACGACCCCCAAAGCAAACCAGTAAAACGGACTGCCCTCGGAAGAACCAAACACGAAAGCGCTCAGTACGTGGTGGATGCTCAAAACCGCATTGCGATTTACATGGGTTGTGACGAGCGTAACGAGTATATTTATAAATTTGTTTGTTCCCGTCCCTACAACCCCAGAGCAAGGTCCGCAAACCGTGACTTATTAGATGACGGTATCCTCTACGTAGCTAAGTTCAATGCTGATGGTACAGGTCAGTGGCTACCCCTGGTTCACGGACAAAATGGTCTAACTGCAGAAAACGGCTTCAGAGACCAAGCAGAAGTACTAATTAAAACCAGACAAGCTGCAGACCGCGTGGGTGCAACCATGATGGATCGTCCAGAATGGACTGCTGCTCGTCCCCGGATCAACGGATTCCAGGAAATTGAAGTTTATTGTACCCTGACCAATAACAGCCGTCGCGGTACAGATCCTGCTTCTGTAAATAATCCTAATGGTACAACAGCTGGTGGTTCTGCACGTCCTCCTGTGGATGCGGCTAACCCCCGTCCTGATAACCGTTATGGTCACATCATCCGTTGGCGGGAAAATGGACGTACCGTCACCGCAACCAGCTTTACCTGGGATATTTTCGTTCAAGCTGGTGACAAAACAAGAAGTGAAGCCAACCTCAAAGGTAATGTTCAAGGTGATGACTTTAGCTCACCCGATGGTTTGTGGTTTGATGACTTTGGTCGTCTCTGGATTCAGACTGACCACGCAGGAGATGGTGCAGGTGATTTGGCTAACATTGGTAGCAATATGATGTTGTGTGCTGACCCCAATACCAAACAAGTAAGACTGTTTTTAACCAGTCCAATGGACTGCGAAGTCACTGGTGTCACCTCTACCCCCGATGGTAGAACCATGTTCATCAATATTCAACACCCCGGTGAAGGCTCTGGTCCAGAGAATCCAACTGCAACCAGCAATTGGCCCCATAGTCAAGGTTATGGTCCATCCGGTCGTCCCCGTTCGGCAACGGTGGTAATTACCCGTAATGATGGTGGTATTATCGGTGGACTGTAATTTCTGGTTTTTGGGTATCTAAAAAAACGTAGAGACGCGATATATCCGCACCATGAGACGCAATATTATTGATTGATATATCGCACCATGAGACGCAATATATTGCGTCTCTACAAACAAAAAACAAAAAAAATAATTCGTCTGGCTCTATCCAGCAGATATTGGGTCATGCTGACGGATGTAACGTGAGTAATCGTCTGCTATAGTCAAGGATAAAATATCCTTGTAAATTTTGTTGCAAACCTGTTTAGTGGTCAGAGGGTATTTGTTGGTTTGAAGACATAGTACGCCCACAATAATAGTAGTCTATCACACAAAGTGTTATTTTTTGAATTTGTTCAGAAAATAATTCTTGCGAAAATTTCCTCAACCGCGATCGCAATGAATTAATTCAAAACGTGGGACTTCACAATACTGTAAATCATCAAGTTGGTGCATTTGGTGTGAGATTTTTATTTACATTGATGTCATGAATAAGTTTTCCAAAGTTGCCTATTTAACTGCCGTTTGGCTATTGGCATTGACAGCATCTGCTATGGCTGAAGAAACCAAATCCCAGGAAACTGCCGTTGTTTCACCTCGGTTTGGGATTCAGTACACAACTGAAGGAGCTGGTTTTGAATCCTTGGGTAGTGTAGATTTGTTGATTCCCCTATTTCAGAATCCTGGGAATAACGTCACCTTTGTTCAGGGTCGTCTGTTCTTGGATAGTGATTCCAAGATGGGTGGACATGGGTTGGTAGGACACCGGGTTTATGACCAAAAAAATGACCGGATTGTCGGTGTCTATATTGGTTACGATGCTCGTGATACAGCAAACAGTTATTTTAAACAGTTAGGTGTTGGTTTTGAAACTTTAGGTAAATGGGATTTCCGCACCAATGCCTATATCCCCCTAGGGGATAGTCGTCAACAAGTTGGTAGTGCAATACCAGTGTTTACTGGTAATAGCGTTTTTGCTCAACGGGTGTTTGAATTGGGTTTACATGGAGTTGATGCGGAAATTGGTACGAAAATTGCCAATTTGGGTAGCGGTGATGTACGCGGTTATGCAGGTGCTTACTATTTTTCGGCAGCTGGTAGGGAAGCTTTTGGTTGGAAAGCTCGTGTAGAAGCGCGTCCGACAAGTTTTGTGGGGGTAAATTTATCCTTGCAGAATGATGCTTTGTTCGATACTAGAGCAGTTTTGAGTGTGGGTGTGAGTTTCCCCGGTAGTGGTACAACCAAAGGGAAACAGCAGGGTGAAAATTGGTCACGGATGGGTAATTTCCTGGAAAGACGCACTGCGATCGCAACCACAACAAAAGTCAGTAGAACAGCTTTAATTAATCCCGAAACCAATCAACCTTGGAATATCATTTACGTTGCTGACAATGGCAATAGTAATGGTACCAAGGAGTCTCCCTATAGTTTTGGGGATTTCCAGAAAGCTGTGGGTGATGCACAACGTAGACCTGGTAGTTTAATCTATATTCGCTCCAATAGCCCTGATAGCACTGTACCTCGCTTCACCATACCCACAGATACTGAAGTTGCTTCCACTATCGGTAGAATCGGAATAGAAACTACAGATAGAGAACTTCCTGTAGTCCCCTTACCTTTTGTTGGTCAGGGAGTTCAACCAACAATTGCAGGTGATGTCACCCTTGGGAATAACACCTCCTTAGTAGGGTTTACCGTCAATGGTCGGGTACGAGGTGAGAATGTTAGCAACGTGAATATTATCAATAACCAGATTCAAAAAGCTGAAGGAATTGACCTATTCAATGCAACTGGTGAGGTAAATATCCTTGGTAATACCCTTAACGGTGCTGGTAGCAATTCCATTATTATTAACAACGATTCTGGTATTGCCGACATTGCGATCGCTGGTAACTCGCTGGAAAATAGTACTGCTGGAATTCAAGTTAGTGCTTCCGGTAGTGCAGAGATGAATGCGGGTATTCTGGGTAATACCGTCAACAATGCACTTCAATTGGGTATTGGTGTTGAATTTAGCGACGCAAGTAAAGGTTCGGTCTTAATTGTTGGCAATACCGTTAGTAATGTCCAGTTAGATGAGTTATCCGATGGCATTTACGTCGGAGCGTACAATACAGCTGCACTCAGTGAAGTTGATATCTTATTCAATACCGTTGCTAATACTAGTGGACGGGGTATCAGTGTTGGTAGTTATCCTGACAGTAATAATAATTCAACTAACACAGATGTAAGTATTATTGGTAATAGCGTTGACCAAGCGGGTGCTGAAGGGATTGTTGTTGAAGGGATAAGTGGAACTACTAATATTATTGGCAATGGAGTAACTAAAGGAGCCAATATTGGTGTCAGTGTATCTGATCCCAACGGTAATGTCAGCATCGTCAACAATCTTGTCAGTGATAACAAAGGTAGCGCCATTAATATCGCTCAGGAATCTGGTGATGCCAACATCATTGCGATCGCTGATAACCTGCTTGAAAATAACCTTAATGGTGTGAAATTAGACTTAACTGGGAACGCAACAGCGAAGAAGGTTCTCATCTCAGGTAACGAAATCACAGGAAAGGGTGTTGCGGTTAATGTCAATGCTGCCAACAACTCCTCGTTAGATGATTTAACAATCAAAGAAAATACAATCACTGGTAGCCTTGAAGATATTTCCCAAGGTATACAAGTAGGTTTATTCAACAAGGCTCAAGTTAATACTGAGATTAGCAACAATAGTATCGAGAAAGTCTCCTTGGCGGGTATTGGGATAGAATTTAACCAAGATAGCCAAGGTTCTGTGGATATTACAAATAACACCATCAATAATGTCCAAGCAGATGAATTATCTGATGGTATTTACGTAGACTTACAGGATAATGCCAAAACCAGTGGTATTAACATCTCCAATAACACAATTACGACAACTTCTGGACGGGGTGTCCATGTTGGTAATTATACTGAAAATTCAGGCATTGCCCTGGCGATAAATGGTAATACCGTAGAGCAAACAGATGTTGAAGGTATTGCGGTCGAAGGTGTGAATGGCACTACTAACATCAGTAATAATACTGTCAAAAACACTTCCGGAGATGGTGTTAGTCTTGTTGATACCACTGGTAGTGTCAATCTTAATGGCAATACCATCAGTGATAGTCAAGGGAAGGGTATTGCTGTTGAAGATGTGAACGGCACTACCAGCATTAATAACAATAGCGTCAAAAATACTTTTGGAGACGGTATTAATCTGCTTGATACCACTGGTAGTGTCAATCTTAATGGCAATACCATCAGTGATAGTCAAGGGAACGGTATTGCTGTTGAAGGTGTGAACGGCAGCGCTAATATTAGCAATAATATTGTCAAAAATGCCTCTGAAGACGGTATTAACCTGGTTGATACCACTGGTAGTGTCAATCTCAATAGCAATACCATCAGTGACAATCAAGGAAACGGTATTACTATTAGCAATGAATCTGGAAATACAGAAATTGCGATCGCCAATAACCAAATCAGCAATAATTCCGTTGGTGTAGAAGTTAAAGTTTTTGAGAATGCGTCTGTAAATACCAATATCACCGGTAATACCATCAGTGATACCCCATTAGCGGGTATTGGTGTTGAATTTAACCAAACCAGTCAAGGTCGGGTTAACATTGCCAATAACACCATTAGCAATGTGCAATTGGATGAATTATCCGATGGAATTTATGTAGAACTATTTAATCGTGCTACTACAAGCGGTATTTCCATCTCCGATAACACGATTAGCAACACCACCGGAAGGGGAATCAGTATTAGTAATTATGCTGATAATGCTGGTATGAATATTGGAATTATCGGTAACAATATCAATCAAACTGCAGCGGAAGGTATCGCTGTCGAAGGTGTGAATGGCACTACTAATATCAGTAATAATACTGTGAAAAATGCCTCCAGCGATGGTGTGATCCTTGTTGATACCACTGGTAGGGTAAATCTGAATAGCAATACCATCAGCGATAATCAAGGGAAAGGTATTGTCATTAGTAACGAATCTGGGAATACGGAAATTGCGATCGCCAATAACCAAATCAGCAATAATTCCAGTGGTGCGTTGATTGAGTTAACAGGTAATGCAAGCGCGAATGCTCAAGCGAACAATAATACCGTTAATGGTGGGGATTTTGGAGTTGAAGTTAGCCTGACAGATAATTCCCAGTTAAACAATTTGATTATTACGGGTAATACCATTCAGGATACTTCCTTAGCAGGGGTGGGAATCGAATTGAACGACAATAGCAGAGGTCGATTGAATATTGTTAATAACCAGATTACGAATGTCCGATTTGATGATTTCTCCGACGGTATTTATATCGAACTATTTGATAACTCCAGCACTGGTGGTATTTCCATCCTGGGTAACACCATCATGAATACCAGCGGACGGGGTATCAGTGTGGGTAATTATGCCGAAAATACCGGAACAAATGTGGAAATTACTGGGAATAGGATCAACACCACAGATGCTCAAGGTATCGGTGTTGAAGGTGTAAATGGGAGAACTACCATTAGAAATAACACCATTAACAACGCCGTTGGTGAGGGTATTTACGTAGAAGGACAAACCGGTCCAGAAGATATTTCTGGAAATGCCATCACTAATACCCGTCCCTAGTAGTCTATTAACGTGAATTCGACAGATACAAAGAATCCCTCTCCAAAGCTCTTTTTCTTGGGAACAGAGGTTTTGAAAGAATTGATTCTTGATTGAAAACTACGGATTTTCTGTCCCTCTGTGAAGTCGGAGAGGGGTTGGGGTGAGGTTCATCGAACTCACGTTCTATGAAGCGAAAGTTGATACTATTTTTGATTGGGAACCCTTTTTCAAATTGGTGTTAGGTGACAGGGAAAAATGGGGAAGCAGGAGAATAGAGAACTTTTGCTTCCACCATTGAATCTGCTTTCTCTGGACTTGGTGTATGCAGTTATTTATTGCTAATCTACGGAAACGCTACGCGTATGCCTAGATGTAGACGCGTAGCGCAGTTTCCCTTCGAGAGTACAGACGCGACATGTCACGTCTCTCCCTCTTCCCTTTACAGACGACCCGTCGGGTCGTCTGTACTCCCTACTCACTCAATCATCAAGTTAAAGTAATCACAGTGACTTCCGGTGTACAAAAAAACCGTCCCGGTGGATAGGTTCCTAAACCACGATTAACGTAGAGTTGATTTTTACCGATGCGATGAAATCCTTGAGCCCATTCCCAATGACGCACCACCTTCGAGGAATTTACCCGCAAACAAGGTATTCTGGCGCGGACTTTTTTTGGTAGTTGACGGGTAAATTGATGATAGTATAATACAATGGGGCCAAATCCTGGCAACACAAATTGTCCACCGTGGGTGTGTCCAGAAAGTTGTAAATCGACCCGCCATTTACTGAGAATTTCCGCAGTATCAGGATTGTGGGAGAGAACAATACGGGGAGTACGGTCTGATAACTGTTCCATTACAGGTGCAGGTCTAAACTCCCGTGACCAATAGTCTGCAAGTCCCACAATCGGTAATTGTTCCCCAAAGGGATAGGCGATTTGGTTCCACAGAACTTGAATGCCGATACTTGTTAAGGCTTGGGTGATGATAGATTGGGAATGCTTGTAGTAGATGTCATGGTTTCCCAACACAGCAAAAACCCCGACACGTGCTTCCAGATACTTTAAACGTCGAACTAGGTGATAAATCGGGGATGGGTCGTCAGTGACATAATCTCCCGTGAGGACAATTAAATCTGGTTCTGACTCGTTGGTGATTGCGATCGCATCTGCTAACATTTGTTCAGATAATCGTAGTCCGTCATAGTGTAGGTCAGATAAATGGACAATTTTCGTTCCAGACAATGACTTCGGTAAATCTGCAATCCTCACGTTCAATCTTTCCACGGATAAAGGACCAGACAACAATTTGTGCATACGCTGACATGACTCCTCATCAAGAGCGATTCCAGCTTATCAGACGATTGTTAAGGTTTGTTTGTCAGGGGTATACATCCCAACCCTTCCCACACTTGTTGCAAATCCAAATAATCATGGATAAAGGCTTTACGAAGTAGGGGGAAAGGAATAAATTCGTCATATTTTTCCATTTGTGGAGCTTCGGAATCGCTAACTAGGTGTTCGGGGATAATCTGGAGGTGAGGAAGGTTCAAAATCTCCTGATAGAGGGGTTCGAGGTTTTCCTGGGGCATTCTTAATTGTAAATAGTAGGGATTTCTCCCTGTAATCCGTTTAATTCTGTAGGTCTCACGAAAAAACACCTCAATTAATCGCTCTAAAGTACGATAACCAATAGTACCCATCCAGGGAAAAATCAGACATTTATCTGCTTCTAAATGGAGAAAATTACGTTGGTCTAAATTTTGAGAATAGAATAATTGGCGAGCAGTTCTTAAACGTGCGATCGCATTTTTTTGTAAATAACTATATTCTGTTTCTTCACACAAGACTTGACGCATTCTCTGGAGGATTTTACTATGAATTATCCCACTGCCACCACGCCAATAAATACTCGCTTGTCCGGGAACTTGTTTAACTTGAATTACTTTTTTCTGAGTATTGATTTCTAATACTTCCCAGGTTCGTCCCGCCAACCCAAATTGACTACCAACCTTGGGAATAATGGCAACACTACCAATTTCTTGAGTATCCTGTTTCACTTGATATTCTCGTACTTCCGGAAATACCGCATAAAACTGATATTTATTCACAATTTTTTCCCCAGCCAAACCTAGGAATAAATTACCTGTATCGGTGCGTTGAATATGATTAATCTCAATTAAATATTGCAGCAACATTCGGTAATCATCAAAAGTAATATATTGAAATACCGATAAACTCAAAACTTGTTTTGCTAAATCTTTCGGCGCAATTTCACCCGCCGCCACCAACACACTCATCGTTTGATGATACAGCAACGATAACGGGTATTTTAACGGTTTAAATGGCTCCACCCAACGCTCTTCCAAATACAGTTGAATAATCGCGATACTTTGTAATAATTGCCAAGGAATTTGTTCCGGAAATGGTGCATCCTGAACAGTTATATCTTCCGCACAAATAAACCGCATATCAGCGGCTTCCCCCCTTCTTCCCGTCCGTCCTAACCTTTGTAAAAAACTCGCCACAGAAGTAGGTGCTTCCAGTTGAATCACCCTTTCTAAATTACCAATGTCCACACCGACTTCCAGAGTTAAAGTAGCTGCGGTGACTGCTGGTTTACCCTTTTCTTGCATTGCAACTTCTGCTGCTTGTCGTAAACTCGCCGCAATACTACCATGATGTACATGATAAATATCTGGTTCCCCCTTGTGTTGAGCAATTTGTCGCAGGGAGGCAATTATTGCTTCCGTTTGTGATTTATTATTGGCAAAAATTAAACTTTTACTTCCCTGAGTTAAATTAAAAATATACTCATGATAATCCCCTTGATTTTTTGAGCTTAAATCCTCTGTTTCCGAAACAAAAAAATGTTCCACAGACAGTTTCAAATTTCGCTTTCCCCCATCCACCTTTGGTGTGATTACTTGACGACAAGTATCGGACGCTAACCATGTTTCTGCTAATACATAATCCCCCAAAGTCGCAGACAAACCAATTCGTCGATGTTGACGGTTAGTCAAATATGCTAACCTTGCCAATTGACACAAAATTTGACAACCACGTTCAGTCCCCATAAAAGCATGAACTTCGTCAATAATCACAAACCGTAAATCACCAAATAATCGCTGTAAATCACTATGTTTATTAATTAAAAAACTTTCCAATGATTCCGGTGTAATTTGCAAAACCCCACGAGGATTTTTCATCGCCTTATTTTTGTAACTTTGGGAAACATCCCCATGCCAAGGAAATACCGGAATATCCGCTTCCTTGAGTAATTCATTTAATCGCTCGAATTGATCGTTAATTAAAGCCTTAATTGGTCCAATATAAATCGCCCCAATCGATTGTGGTTGAATTGTATATAATTCACTCAAAACCGGTAAAAATGCCGCCTCCGTCTTTCCAGCAGCAGTTCCAGCCGCCACCAAGAGATGGGCATCCGTATCAAAAATCACCTCACATGCAGCAACCTGTACCGGACGCAACTCATTCCAATTATGCCGGTAAATATATTCTTGGATAAACGGAGCAAGTCGAGAAAACACCATATGAGGAGAATACAGGATACAGAATATAGAATACAGGAGAAAAACCCGGCTTCTTCGCAACTTATACCGTTTTACTTTGGAGTTGATACCCGACGGAGAGCTTTCGGAAGCAGGAGAAGAAAATTTATCACAATTTGAGTGAATTTGAGTGAAATAGTATTAGGCGATCGCTTCGGCTAATCAAAAATGCAGAACATGTAGGCTACTCCCTGTACAGACAAGCCAACTGGTCGTCTCTACGGACTATCCCTAATCCCCACTCCCTTTAATAATAGATACAAATTTTACTTTCCAGCGGACTGAAAAAGTGATACCATATAGTTATGTTGCCCAAATCCAGTCAAACAGTTTCTGTAAGATTATAAATGTATCCTCCTCCCTAGATTTGAATGATATTCAGGTTTCTCAGGAGGGAAAAGCAGAAATTCTTACACCACAACTGTTGAAGAGTGTCAAGAGTCGCATCAACCCCTACATTTTCAAATCAAGCGAAAATAAAGCCTTGGCAAGTGATTTTCCTCTGATTAAATCTTATTTTTCACGTCAGGAGATACTGTACTTAGGGAATCTAGATGAAATAAAATGCATTCATGGGGGTGCTGTTAGCGTAGCGTACCATTGAATACTTGTCCGGAATTACAAATTATTGTTACAGGTTCAACGCCAGCTAGAAAATTTAATGTGCTAGCGTTGTTCTTAAACAAGCCTTCACCTTACCTGTGTAAGTAGGTAGGTGCAATTAAACATAAAACCACAATGTAACCAATCATTCGGCGTAGAGACGACCCGACGGGTCATCTCTACTCCCTGATCTGAACGACAATTTTCACCACCCACCGACTTAAAAGCAATCTTTAACTGGAGGAGTTGGGAAAAAAATCCCCTAGTTAATGGCAGTCAACTAGGGGGAATGAGTTATCAGGGTGCATCTACCAATAATTTGTTCTATAGATAGCCAGTTGCTTCCGGAAAAAATTGCTATACTCACTGTCATTTATGTAAAGTTATCGGATTTTTGATCCTTTTTCCCGGCATCCGTGTTATAACAAAAATCCCCTAGTTAATTGGAAATTAACCAGAGGAGTAGGTTATCAGGGTGCATCTACCAATTACTTGTTCGTGACTCAATCAATGAAGTCCGGATAAAAAAGCAAAATTATCTTGGTCGCTTGTTAAAAAAAATCCCCTAGTCGATGGCAGTCAACCAGGGGAGTGAGTTATCAGGGTGCATCTACCAATTACTTGTTCTCAATCTTACCAATCCTATCCGGATGATTTTTTAGTTTATACTTGGTTTTTCTCAGTGATTGAGGGTCAAAAATGACAGAAATCCCCCAGTCAATGGCAGTTAACTAGGGGAAGTGAGTTATCAGGGTGCATCTACCACATCTCTTTTCTGACGATAACTTATACTTTCCGGATAAATCTTTCATGCAAATTTACCAATCGAGACAAATACTGCCTTATTTCCGAATATTCCTCGTGAATATCTCCCATCGGTTCAAACTAATCCAAAAATCCCCAAATCAAGGTCAGTTCATCGGGGAGTGAGTTATCCACTTCTACCATCTAGTTATTCTATAAATTGTGGTGTATCGCTATTTTTAGTTGAGTGTGGAGAACTTCCAAGCAGTTGATTCAGGATGTGTAACTATTTGCCATTGTGAAAGTTTCAAATATTACAATCTCTGTGGGGTTTTGTTCTTCAGTATTTTTGATATAGTTCTCCGACATTTGCACAAGATGTCGGAGTTCTCATCATTTTGAGTTGATTTGTATTGATTGCTCTTTTGTTCTGAATTTCAATCAATCAGAAAAATACAAAAACCCCCGAAAGATGGCAGTCCTTCGGAGGAGTGAGTTATCAGGGTGCATCTACCACTTAACTATTCCCTGACTCTCAACTCACTTCCGGATAAATTGGCGACAGAATTATTTTAGTTACGTACATCAGCAAATTTACAACAAAAACCCCCGAAAGATGGCAGTCCTTCGGGGGAGTGAGTTATCAGGGTGCATCTACCACTTAACTATTCCCTGACTCTCGATTCGTTTCCGGATAAATTGGTGACAGAATTATTTTGGTTACGTACATCAGCAAATTTACAACAAAAACCCCCGAAAGATGGCAGTCCTTCGGGGGAGTGAGTTATCAGGGTGCATCTACCACTTAACTATTCCCTGACTCTCAATTCGTTTCCGGATAAATTGGTGACAGAATTATTTTGGTTACGTACATCAGCAAATTTACAACAAAAACCCCCGAAAGATGGCAGTCCTTCGGGGGAGTGAGTTATCAGGGTGCATCTACCACTTAACTATTCCCTGACTCTCGATTCGTTTCCGGATCAAACTAGTAAATTTTGGAATTTAAATTAACTTGCATCAGTATTATTGCTTATAGCATTTGAGGTTTTGGGGAAAATTGGCAAGACACTTATTCTTCCCCGAAGCTATTCCAGACGGATTGCAAAAGCATATACAGCAAAACTTTCCCATCTCTATCCGCCATATTCATGTTACGAGGTTGAACTGCTCCCAGAAAATGCGTGTATCATTAATAACACAAAGATTAAATAGGGTATGATAAACCTAGGAAATAACAATCATGTAAAAAGTGGATTTTAAAGCTTCTAGGGGGGACATTAGCCAGCCATTGCTTTGATGATGTATTTTCGATTGCAAAAGTAAATTATTGAACATGGGGGTGAAATGTGAGATTGTTAGTGGGGAATTTTTTTTGTAGAAATAATTTTACAAATACTGTTTGGATGAATCTCAGAGTCAAAATTAGTGGCTAGACATGCCATCGGCAAAAGACTTGAAGAGGTTGTTTGTGGGGGGCTTTAGCTATTTTGCTTCTATGGAAACCCTAAAAAGAGGGAGTAAAATTGGTGAAAATCAGATTAAAGTTGTAGAAATATAGATATGGCTAAATGCAATCTTGAGTATTTTTGAGAAACAAACAAAATCAGAGATGCATCTAAAGTATAGGAAGGAGCAAAACATGGATTTGGAGCGTTGGTGTTTCAAATCAATTTTAGGAGGCGAACAGGAGAAGTTGTGACCCAGGAATTTCACATTTCCGTAACTCCAGTAGGACAAAACGACTACTTGGTGCGGACGGAACAAGTCGCACCTGGGGTGCCATTGGCAGAAGAACTCGTTAAATGGCCCGTGGCTGATTGGTTGACGGGTGTGGGTAATTTGATGAACGATCCATTAACCTCCGTGTTGCAGGGTGAAGCCATTGCACGCAACTCGGTCAACTTGGTGGCTTTGGGTCAGCAATTATACAATGAATTATTTCAGGGCACTCTTAGGGATAGTTGGATTACGGCACAGGGTATAGCTCAGAACCATCAACAGGTGCTGCGGTTGCGTTTAGGTATTAAAGATTCGCGATTGGCTAGATTACCGTGGGAGGTGATGCACGCAGGTGATCGCCCCATTGCCACTGGTCCCTATATTGCTTTTTCGCGCTATCAAGCAGGTATGGGAGCGGGTTCGCGGTTAGCAACAAATATGCCTGTCCCTTTGGATGAGGGGGGGATTCACGTGTTGATGGTGATTGCTTCGCCAACGGATTTGGTACGTTTGGATTTGCTCAAGCAGGAAGCGGTAAAATTACAGGCGGAGTTAGAGCGCCAAAATACCTATAGTATTGAAGGTGGTTATGCTCTACCCCAGATCGAATTGACGGTGCTGGAGCAACCAGGACGGGAGGAGTTAACCCAAACCCTGGAGCAGGGGCGATTCCATATTTTGCATTATTCTGGCCATAGTAATACTGGGGTCAATGGGGGGGAAATTTACCTGGTTAATCGCCGTACCGGATTGACGGAAACCCTGACTGGTGATGATTTGGCGGGAATACTTGTTAATAATAATATCCAAGTGGCGGTGTTTAATTCCTGTTTTGGAGCCTATGGGGGAAATGGGGATGGAAGTACGGAAACGGGAGAGCGAAATTTAACTGATAGTTTAATTAAACGGGGAATTCGCAGTGTTTTGGCAATGTCGGAGCGGATTCCCGATGAGGTGGCGTTAACTTTAACACAATTGTTCTATCGGAATTTGAGCCAGGGATATCCGATTGATTTATGTGTTAGTCGAATGCGTCAGGGTTTAGTGACAGCCTACGGAGCGCACCAGATGTATTGGGCGTTACCAGTTCTCTATTTGCAAGCGGAATTTGATGGTTATTTAAATCCCGGCGATCGCATTCCTCCTAGTCCCGAATTGATGAATGATTATGGTGGGGGAAGTGTGGCTGCGGATTTTGCAGGGATTCCTGACCAGTCGGAGATGGCATTGCCGATTGATGGTATTATGGTTCCGGAATTGGGTGATGATGGTTCGGAATTAGGTTGGCTGGGGGATAGTACCTGGGATGATTTGATGGATGACATCGATGAGTACGATGATTCCAGCTATGTGGAAGATTCGGCCATCGTTTCCGATTTATTTCGTCAACTCGACCGGGAAAAAGGGATTGAAAGTACGGCGATGGGTGCGGAATTGATTTCCGAACCTTCGGGGGAAGAAATTCCTGGGGTTGAGGTAGCTAGCGATTTATCTGCCCTTGACCGGGAGGTGGAAAAATGGCGCGAAGCTCGTAATGAACGAGTTGCCAAGGAAAGTGGGGGAGAGTTATCGACCGTGTTCGGTAATCAACCTGCATTGAAGGGAGCCACCCAGACTACTACCTTAGCAAATCAGGAGGGAAGTTGGAATCATTCCAACCCATCGGCAGAAACCTGCGCAAATGACGAAGTGGTCAGCCCAATCCCACGACGACGGGGAATGTCCTTGTTACCAATTGGAGCGATGATCGGTGTCGGTGCGATCGCGTTAGCGATTGGCTTAAATTGGTGGAATTCCCAACAAATGAACAGCATCCCCGAAATTCCCCAGGTCAACACATCTCCATCGAACCGGGTAATTGATGTTGTCAAGGAACCAACCGGAATTGTCACCGAATATGCTATGGAGAAATTGAGTGCAGGGGACTTAGAACGGGGTTTGGATGCGGTAGATGCACTTTTAAACCGTAATGCCCTATCTTCGGCTGAAGCGGCTTTAAGGGTGATTCCTTCCCCACAGAATCAAGACCCCAGGGTAAATTTTTATTGGGGACGTTTGGCTTGGCAAGCAGTACAAACAGGTGATAAAAAATACAGTTACGACGATGCGCGGCGTTATTGGGAAAGTGCAGTTAAAAGTAAACCAGATTCAATAATGTATGTAAATGCCTTGGCTTTTGCCTACTATGCTGAAGGTAAAATTAATAATGCCAATAATTACTGGTTCCAAGCCTTGAGTATTGCTGCCAAAGAAAGTCCAGCCAGTCCAGTGAGTAACAATGCAACTGCGATCGCTACAACCGTAAATCCCAAGGATGCATTGACAGCCTACGCGGGATTAGCATTAGGTTTGTATAAATCCTCCCAAGGGGAAGGTGCAGCGAAACGGGAACAGTATCTCAATGAAGCCGTAAAACTACGCCGTAAAGTCATTCAAGACGACCCTGAAAGTTTCCACCCCAAGTCATTAGCACAAAATTGGCTCTGGACTGAAAGTGCTATCCAAGATTGGCGATCGCTGTTACAAATTGGCTCTCGTTGATTGTTGACAGCTGACTGTTAACAGTTAATAGTCAACTTTAATCACAGAGGACTCGATCAACCTATGGCAAATAATATCTTAGTTAAGCGCTTTTCCCTAGAAGAGTATCACAAATTAACAGAGTTAGGTTTTTTCCATGAGGATGAGCATTTAGAGTTAATTCGGGGAGAAATTCTGCAAATGTCAGCAAAAGGTAGAGCGCATGAAACCTGTCTGCGAAATTTGCTGCGAGAGCTTCCCAGATTAATTGGAGAGCGAGCAACATTGCAATCACAAGCACCAATCACCTTACTGACAAATAGCGAACCAGAGCCAGATTTTGCGATCATCTACAACCGAGATGACAACTATTTATCAGCCCATCCCACAAGTCGCGATATTTTACTTCTGATGGAAGTCTCCGATTCTTCCCTAGAATACGACAAAAGTGTGAAATTACCTCTCTATGCCGAAGCTGGTATTTCCGATTATTGGATATTTAATTTAGTTGACTATCATCTTGAAGCCTATCACGAACCCTATCAAGATAGTCAGGGTAAATTTGGTTACTTGTATAAGCAAATTTGCTTACCCCACCAAACAATCAAAATACCTTGTTTCCCGGAATTGGAAATTAATTTAAATCGAATATTTCCTGGAAGATTGCGATCGCCAAAATTTTAACTACTTTTTACTTTGTTACATAGTGAGGTTTATTTCCACCGACTTACTGAAGAACAGAATTTTAAAGGTATTGACAGCCAAAAATATTGAGATATACTGAGTATATAAGTACAGCTAAGTAAGTTGTCAAACACATTATTGATTTTTGCCTAAGATTTACTAGTTGTCTTATCCTTGCTAGCGTTCGGTAATCCATTTAGCCGAGTAAACCCCAGACTCATAAGAAACCTTCGTTTCAAATTATTTAATGGGCTTCAAATATCACTCGTCTGCTTGGATTATCGAGGGCTGGTAAGAATAGGATAATTAGTGGGACTTAGACTTTAATCAATAATCAATTAATAATACTTAAGCAGTTCTAACTTATCTGAATTGATGATGAGTGCCTAGTTTGCAGGATTTGGTACTGCTTATTCGTTTTGACGTTTTGCTGCTGTTAACTCAGAATCACTAAACTTTTTGGAGTTAACAAAAATATGTCTTCATTTAACAGCGAAAAACAAGCTTCCGTTGCAGTTTCCGTGTATTGGGACTACCAAAATGTCCGTGTGAATGGCAACAAAGTCGGATTACTGATGGAGTTTGTGAAACAGCAAGGAAAACCTATTGGATGTTCGCTATTATTGATACGCACAAAAAGATGAAATATCATGGAGGTATAAATGCATAAACTTCTACAATTTAAAAATGAAAAACTACTACGCTGCGCTTTAACCCATCGTTCCTATGTTCACGAAAATCCAGATGCTGGAGAAGATAATGAACGACTAGAATTTTTAGGAGATGCATTATTAAACTACTTAAGTGGACAATATTTATTTTTCCGTCATCCCGACATTAATGAAGACGAATTAACGCGACGACGTTCTGCTTTAGTTGATGAAAAACAGCTCGCAAAATTTGCTGTTGATGTTGGGTTAGATTTCCGGATGCGTTTAGGAAAGGGAGCAATTCGTGAAGGGGGATATCAAAATGAAAATTTACTCAGTAGCACCTTTGAAGCTGTAGTTGCAGCTTATTATTTGGATAATAATTCTGATGTTGAAGCAGTGCGAGCAGTCGTTGAACCCTTATTTGATTCGGTTCCCCAAAGTGTTGTTACTTATCGCTCAAATATAGATTCTAAAAATCGTTTTCAAGAGTGGGTACAGCGCCATATTACCACTACTCCACCTAAATATATTACCGAACAAATAGGTGGGTATCAACATGCACCGGAATTTTTGGCTAGGGTGATGGTTGGGGATAAAGAATATGGTCGTGGTCGAGGAAATAGTAAGAAGAAAGCAGAAATGGCTGCTGCGGAAAATGCTTTAGAGTTGATTGCGACAATTATGGAAGGTGGAAACAAAAAATCAGCAGCTATTAATCGCAAGAT
Organism: Calothrix sp. NIES-3974; assembly: GCF_002368395.1. Lineage (GTDB taxonomy): Bacteria > Cyanobacteriota > Cyanobacteriia > Cyanobacteriales > Nostocaceae > NIES-3974. The sequence goes on along the minus strand of NZ_AP018254.1, from coordinate 5,477,143 downwards.
AGGGAAAGGAAATGTTTAGGAGGTGGTTTTAAAAGTCATTGGAATATTGAAACTATTGTATTTGGGAAGAAAAGAGATGCGATATATCGCGTCTCTCCCTACCTCACTACTCCCTGAACTTAACGAAAATTTTTACCACCCACTTACTTATCAGCTTTAAAACAGCATTTTGGGACTTAGGAGGATAGTCAAAATAGTCGTAACTGACATTTTCAAATATCCTCTAAACTTTATCGATTATGAGCATTATGGTGATGGGAAATTTAACATCGTTTGTCAAAGCGAGTGTACAAACCTCCATACTTGAACCAGTACTGTCTGACCTGATTACAAGGAACATTTAAACTAGCTTTTGCGCGATATAAAAATACTTGACGATGGTCTCCCATCCAAATTTTATCGATGGTATCAACGGAGATTAAACTACCTCCTAAAGCGGATATGCATGTGTGGAATCTCTCAATACAGGAGTAATCAATAGTATCAAATATAAAAAAGTTGCCATCACAAATGAGGTGACGACTGCGTATCCAAGATTTTAGTTTTTTTTCTGCTTCTGGTGGCAACATTTCTAACTCGTTACCAAGTAAGTAAATGGAAATGGAATTTAATTAATTAGAGTTTTCAAAAAGTAGATAAATAAGGATTTATTGACGAAAATCCGGTTTGATTCCAGAAATTATAAAGCCGTAGGAAATAATTAGTCCGGAGTTTGGAGGTAACTATGCAGGGAAGTAAATCGTGATACCTTTGAAGTCCGTCGGGTTTTTAAAAACCCGACTTCTCACTCCGGAAAAATTTTACTGGCATTTATTACTTAATAGGGGGAAATTTGCGGTAATAAACCCATGATTGGCAATAGATAATAGGAACCAATTACAAATATCAGGGAAACAACTAACCATAACACCACGTCTTTATTAGAGCCCTGGAGAAATGCTTGCAGACCCCAGGGTTTAATGGTTTGAGCAGTGATGGGTTGGGGTAAGCGATCGCGGTAATCTTCACTGTAGCGAGCTGTACGGAAAAAGGGTGATTCTCCCTGACTTCTCCCTGGTAGGATACGTCGCTGTTGGTAGGGTACTTGGTGTTCCCCAAAGTTTTGCAGATATTCTTGACTATCTAATAATGCGTCGATAAAAGCTGGTAATCCCTGGGTCGCAAGTACAATTGACCAGGCTAACTTTTCGCGATCGCTGTACACTTGACGACCTAGTAGTCGCTGTACGCAGATTTCCACAAATCGATAATTATTGTTGCTATCGTAGTTTAAGCGTCGAAATGCGTCAGAGGTCGCTAATCCCCGGATAAAACCCCGAACGGATATTTGACCGTTGCGTAACTGGGATTCTAAAGCTGGTTGACGGGTACTAGATAACATCTGTTGTTGATGGAACACTTGATAGTAAGCACTCCAAATCAATTCATCCATTTCCTCTGCTGATGGTTGATTGACAGCGCTATAAATTCGTGGTTGTTCCTCACTGGGTACTTCATACCCACAGACACGATGATTACGGGATGACAAGGGATAATCTAACAATGGTAAAGCCATAGGTTTTTCTGAAAATTTCTATAGGTTATTTTCTATTCTGTGGAGGGATAAACTATGCCAATTTAGTTAAGTAATTATATAGTCTGTCAAAAAAACGATTCATATATACACCATCGTCTATAAACCTAAATGCGCTCAGGATTCCCGCAATACCATAACTTCGACAAGCTTGCTACAAGATTCCGCCACAATTAAATTGACAGGCTAGTTGTATTGCAAGACAAAATTGACAAACTTACCCCAAATAGACAATTACATAGGGAAAGTAAGAAAGGTGGTAAGTAATTTGTAAAGAAATCGGAAAGATTTCCTCAAAAGGAAATATTGTTACTTCCTGCAATTTTTTTTCGTAAAAGTTAATAATCAAAAGGAAGGTTGGCTTCTAGCAGTTAAAATAGGTTTAAGCTTAAGATAAACAGTTCCCATGTCCCAGCAAATAGTATGCGCATTCTCCTGATTGAAGACGATGTAAGTCTTGCTGAAACCCTAGCAGAAGCTTTGATAGACCAGCGTTATGTGGTGGATGTGGTGACGGATGGAGAAGCGGGGTGGAATCAAACCCAGATGTTGGATTACGATTTGCTGTTGTTGGATGTAATGTTACCAGAGCTAGATGGGGTGAGTTTGTGTCATCGTTTGCGATCGCATAATTACACAATGCCTGTGTTGATGTTGACAGCTCGTGATACGGTTAGTGATAAGATTACCGGGTTAGATGCGGGTGCGGATGATTATGTAGTTAAACCAGTTGATTTACAGGAATTATTTGCTAGAATTCGCGCTCTACTCCGTCGTGGTCATGTTGCATCAACACCGATTCTGACCTGGGGAAATTTGCGTTTGAATCCCAGTACCTACGAAGTCAGTTATGGACAAGAATTATTACATTTAACGCCTAAAGAATACGGGTTATTAGAATTATTATTACGCAATGGTCGGCGAGTAATGAGTCGGAGCGTAATTATTGAACATGTTTGGTCACTGGAATCTCCCCCAGAAGAACATGCAGTCAAGGTTCATATTCGCAGTTTACGACAAAAACTGAAAGCTGCTGGAGCTAGCGGGGATTTGATTGAAACAGTACATGGAATCGGTTATCGTTTAAAGCAGTTGGAGTGAGTTTTGTCCCTATGGGCAAAATCGGGAGAATATTTAATTAATTAGGGTCTGCAAAAAAGTCTTTTCGTGAGGGTAGGGAACAGGGAGCAGGGAGTAGGGAATAGTTTTAACCGAACAATTCCACTTTTCATATGACTACAAAAAATTGCAGATGTGAGATTTTTTGAACTCTATAGGTCTATTTGTTTGTACTTTTTCAGAAGAAAATATCCTCCAAAGCTTACAGGATAAGAGTTTTACTATTTTTCAGCAAGCCCTAATTAGGTAATTAGGGTCTGGGGAAAAAGTCTTTTCGTGAGAGTAGGGAACAGGGAGTCGAATTTATAAATTTAAATTTCATTACATCAGCTGATTTTAGAAGCTCTAATTATTTTAGGATCAAAAGCAAACCATAAAATCACCCATCTCAAAACCTAGTTGCTCCCATCGCGATGAAGCAATACCAAAAACTCCTCCGGGTTTCCACAACCGCCAAATCCCTGCGCAATATTACATCGGAAATCGCCTCAATCGTAGCGGAATCAGAGGTAAATACGGGGTTATGTACCCTATTTTTACGCCATACCTCTGCCAGCTTAATTATTCAAGAAAATGCCGACCCGGATGTCCTCAAAGACCTGGCAAACTACATGGCCAAATTAGTACCCGAAGGACCCTACTATATCCATGATGCCGAAGGTCCCGACGATATGCCAGCCCATATCCGTACAGCTTTGACCCATACATCTGAGAATATTCCCATCAATCGCGGACAACTGGTACTAGGAACTTGGCAAGGAATATATATTTGGGAACATCGCCAGTATCCCCACACCAGGGAATTGGTAGTCCATGTTTCCGGAGTTGCGTAAATGCCATGAAAATCAGCAGAAAAAGGAATACAAATGGCATCAAATTTACTCCCTCTCCATCACTTTGAGCAACTCGACCAGATTATTTATCAGCATCAGATTATTACGCGATCGCTCAACCCACACAAAAATCAATGTACCAGTTTTCAACAACTAGGTGATTTAGTGGTGACGGTTTGTACTGATGGTAAAACCATCGATTTAATTCAAAATAGTCTGGAATTAATTTTAATTGCCCAAATCCAAAACTTTCCCGAAAACATCTTTTGGGATTTTGATTATATTGTCCGAGAAATCTTGCAAATAGCACTGAATAATCAATACAGTATTGAGCAGCACCTGGAAGAGTTTACCAACAAAATGGTATCCTTAATGGACTTATTTGGGAACAATCACGAAATTTGTTTTCGCTACGTCCACGACTTTAGCTATGGATTTGATTGGGCTAGATGGGTACAAAAACAACCACAACAACGCAGCCAAACCCATCCATTTAACGATACCTTTTTAAACGACCTACTGCAACGCGGTCACGCCATGATTCAAGCGATCGCATCAGACAGCAACGACCAATACCGCACTTGTCAAAACTCCTACCGCAACTCCTTTAACTTTTCCCGCGAACCAGAAGACGAGTACCGACTCATGACCATCCTCGCTAGCTACCAACTCATCCCCGTACCCACCTGGGATTGGAATGCGACCCCAACCTGGGATAAACCCTTTGATCAACTCCGCGAACAAGTATCGCGGAACTTAGGGAGTAGTTAGAGACGCGACATACATGTCGCGTCTGTACGAACAAAGCGAGGAAGGAAGATTGGGGTTTAATAGATATTTAGGATATGCGGGTTTTCCGTATTAAAAATCATTTCCCTTTATCTTCCGTCTCCTATCTCCTATTTACTCCAACGCCAATTATAGCGATTCCACTCATATATACCGTGGATTTGATACTCTGCACCATCAGGGAAACGAATCGTACAACTAGTAAAAGCCTCCTCCCCATCTTCCACTCGGTCGAGACCGATAACGGTACATGAAAACCACTCTTTTGTGGACGGATTACTTTCCTGTACCCATTCCCAAAGAGCATTACAAACCTCAATGCGATCGCCGATATGTAATTGCACCTCCGCAGGTTGTTGGTATTTGAGGAGATGGTGGGGTTGAATACGATCCAACCATTGCAAACCATAGCGATCGCGGATAAACTGAACCGCACCGGAGTCAAGTTGATGCAGCCAATCATTAAGTAATTTGACCTTCCACGATTGGTTTTCGGTTTCGTTGGCTTTGACAAACATGAAAAATGCTTCTAACTCATCACGAGTCAATTCATCCAATGGATTATTGTCATCACCTTGATTCTGTTCTGAAGATGCTCCCTGGAAATGTTGCGCAAATGCTTGCAAAAGTATTTGCTTTTGCTGTGCAGTCAGAGGACACCTCGCAATTTCACACTGCTCCAATGCAGCGCTTAAGGCAGATTCTATCTCCGAAGGCTTCATAGGCTTTTGCTTTCATCCAGGGTTGCTTTATTAAATATTACAAAAGTTAAATGTTTCACTCCAGTTTCTAGTAGACTTTTTGCAATATTATCGAGATAAAATTACAGAATAGTTAACCAATAACTCTATATTTGTTCGATACCTTTCCCCAAAGCAAAAGCAAGCAATACAACTTGAATTCCCCAAAACCCCATGCGAAAGTTCAGCTATCCCCAATTTTTCCAGCGACTCTTCCATATCGGCTTTCCAAGCCGAAAAAATAAAATATTTCTCTCCCTAATTCCTGTACAGACGACCCGACCACCTGTAGAGACGACCCGACCACCTGTAGAGACGACCCGACCCCCTGTAGAGACGACCCGACCACCTGTACAGACGACCCGACGGGTCGTCTCTACTCCCGACATCCTGTACATACGACCCGACGAGTCGTCTCTACTCCCGACTCCCAAATTCATGAAATTCCCCATACCCAAACTAACACTCATTTGTAGCCTGATACTTGTACTTTTCCTACTAATTACCCCCAATGCATTCGCACTGACACAAATTAGGTTATTTGATATTTCCTATAGCGAATGTCCCGAAGCGATTGGTAAAGGTGCTGTCACCAGTGGTGGAACTACAATGGCTGCAAACTGTTTTATCGTCACTGGTAAGGCAGAAAATGCAACCAACAAAACAGTCTACGATGCAGATGTTTTTGGTCGCATCTACGACGCAAATAATAACCCCGTTATGCAAAACCGCACCCGGATTGGTTCCATTGCTGAAGTTCCCCCCGGTGTGAGTGATTTTTCCATGCGGATCTCCGTCGCTGCTAACCAACCACTTCCCCTACAGCTAAAACAGTTTAAAGCCGCAGGATTTAGCGCTCAAGTACGTCGGTGACGAGGAGATATCTGATTTCCCTCACAAAATCCACAGGATTTTTCCCTAGCATGACAGTTAATGCCGGGGATAATCACATCACAAGGGGGAAACCATGAACTATCACTGCATCAACAAATTAAACCAATTATTGCTGACCGTTTACCCCTACAAGCTGCTGCTCATGCTCATGAATTACTGGAAAGCTCAAATGTTAGGGGACAACTGGTACTTCTATGTGATCACCAATCATAGATAGCTAATTCGGGTTTGCGTTCTTCGTTTCAGAAAGCTGTTTTCCTAGCTGGAAAGTGAGTAGTCTAGACCCGTAATATCTTTCCCCAGGGTGTGGGAAAAAACGATTTTTATCAGCTCTGGTGTCAGCAGTTCTCGACTAAAAGACTACTCCCTACTCCCTCTATTTAGAAACCGCAACCTGAATCATTGCTTCTAACTGTTCCTGGTCAAGGTCTGTGACAATAAATACCTCTTGCACTGATTTTCCATGACGAGCGATCGCTTTAAAACCTCCACGAATTGGCACGGAAATACGCAGTTGGAAATGGGGTGAGTGACCCTTGACTCGCCCCAAGACACCCGGTGTAATGGTATAAATTCCCTCATTCTGACACAGCCGTTCCAGGATAGGTATTAATCCGGCAATATGCGTAGAATGATTCCAAACTAATCTGCCTGTGGAGGGTTTTGTCATGGTGATTTTACGCAGTTTCTAGAGGAGCCATTGTTAAACCAGCACGAGAAAGTTGTTCGTGGTACAGTTCTGCTGGTTCTTGCGGTCCAACCCAAACCGTAGCTAAACCTTCAAAGTGAATTTGGTTGGTTAATTCCCAAGCGCGATCACTGGTCATCCCCGGAATATATTTCATTAGGCATTGGGCGACATGTTGAAATGTATTAAAATCATCGTTGAGAACGATGACTTTGTAGTTAGGATAAGGTTTTTGTACAACCTGGTTCGTCCGTTCAGGGGTTACAGTCGGAGCTGTCGCCATGCTGTACACTGCAACTGAAAGGCTCTTCACCATAGGAAATGTTCGCTCGTAAATATTTACAAAACTACACTACACGTAACTAGTTTAATCGATTGTTCGCCAGGCGAGGTTAAAATTGGTAACTTTGACCAAATTTTCATCTGGGAATATTGCCGCAGTTCATTTTCACGGAGTAGGGAACATTTATACTATACTTTTATACTTTGCAAACTGATATATTTCCCTTTTGGTTTGTTGATTGTTGAAACATGTGGCAATGGGAATGCTATGTCTCTCATCCCAGCAAAGTATAATCCAAAATCCAAAATCCATTTACCCTAAACTCACCTCATCTGCAAAGCTGTTCCATCTGACAAAATGGAATGGTCCAGCAATTGAACCCCAAGCATGTTCGTCGGTTTCGATATCCCGTCCCCGGTCTAAGCTCAAAAAAGTATCGGCGCTAATTTCAAATTCGTTATCTAGGTAAGTTTCCCGACCATTGCGGTTGACGCGACATCCCTTACCTGGTTCCACCCTACCTTTGAAACTGTTTCCAGTCCACTCCACAATCATATTACAACCATTCATTGGTTGCAATTCTTCTAAAGTCAGAGCTTGTAAGCGTTCCGGTTGACGAGATGCACCATAGTATTTTTGCTCTTCCTTCACCGTAAAATGCTCAATCACGATTTTTTCCTGTTCCGATACCATCAATTTCATCACCCGCATCCGATAGGGTTGGTTGAGGGTAAAATCGTAGGCTTGTTCTAAAAATAATCCCACACCTGACAATAAATCATAGGGTAAAGGACGGATGCAAACGCGGATATGGGCAAAAAAAGGAGGGTTTTCAAAAGCCTGTTCCTGGTTACTAAAATCAGCTGACATCCAGCGTGCTAATGTGGCAATATCAGTTGAATGGGTCATTATTAATAATTTTTCCTTACAAACAAACTAGGGAGAATTCACTACACCCGCATTTCTCACAAAACCCTAAAACCCACAGGGAATAGGGAGTAGTTAGAAAATCAATCCGTTACTCAAGGCTTACAACCTACTCGTGAGAAATCCAGGCACAAACCTCATTATAAAGTTATTGGGGTCGGGAGGTAGCAATGCTACATCTCTACCAAATGCAAAATACGATAGAATCAGATTATGAAGAAATATTAAGACACGACAACAGGATTTTCATGGGTGGGTTGTTTTCTGGACTGGGATTGATTGTGGGACTAATTGGATTAATTGCGATCGCAATTATTGTATACCTATTTACCGCTCGACGTTACCAATCGTCGGATACCGTTGCGAGTTCCTATGACCAGTGGACGGAGGATGGTATTTTAGAGTATTACTGGGGTGAGCATATTCATTTGGGTCATTATGGTTCCCCACCGCGAAAGAAGGATTTTCTAGTTGCGAAGTCGGATTTTGTCCATGAAATGGTACGTTGGGGAGGTTTAGATAAATTTCCCCCCGGTACAACTGTGTTGGATGTGGGTTGTGGTATTGGTGGTAGTAGTCGGATTTTGGCACGGGATTATGGCTTTGTGGTTACGGGTATTACTATTAGTCCCCAGCAGGTTAAACGTGCGATTGAGTTGACACCCCAGGAAGTTAGTGCCAATTTTTTAGTTGATGATGCAATGGCTCTTTCCTTTCCCGATGAGAGTTTTGATATTGTCTGGTCAATTGAAGCAGGTCCCCATATGCCAGATAAAATGGTGTTTGCCAAGGAGTTAATGCGGGTATTGAAACCGGGGGGAGTTTTAGTTGTTGCGGACTGGAATCAAAGGGATGATCGACAAATTCCCTTGAATTTTTGGGAAAAAATTGTCATGCAGCAATTACTTGATCAATGGTCACATCCAGCTTTTGCAAGTATTGAGGGATTTTCGGAGTTATTGACCGCAACGGGATTGGTGGAAGGGGAAGTAATCACCGCAGATTGGACTCAGGAAACCCTTCCTTCCTGGTTAGGTTCGATTTGGGAAGGAATTGTCAGACCCCAGGGATGGATACGTTTTGGTTTACCTGGTTTGATTAAGTCTTTGCGGGAAGTACCTACTTTATTATTAATGCGGTTAGCTTTTGGTACTGGTCTGTGTCGGTTTGGGATGTTTCGCGCTGTTCGCTCAAAATCCAGTGTATAGATTCAGATCATATTCATCAGATCATATTCACATCAATTACATAACTATTCGATTTGCTGTTGACGGTTGACTGTCATCCATCAAAAGTCGTGAATATACAATTTAAATGCGCAACTGCTGATCACTGTTTGACAACTTGTAAGGTCTGCAAACTCGGATCAGCACACCCGGTAATCGAACCACCGAGACTTTTAACAGTTTGTAAATATTCTAAAGCTTCAGCAGTGATTAATTCACCCGGTAGCAAAATCGGAATACCCGGTGGATAGGGACAAATCGTTTCCGCACAAATGCGATCGCATACTTGGGTCATTTCGATGGTTTCCGTTGTTGCAAAAAAAGCATCCCGTGGTGTTATGACTAATTGTTGGTTAATTGAGGTGAAATTTTTCGCCAGAACTTCTGTATTGATAGAGTTGAGAAGATATATATCCTTTTCGCAGGAGAGTAAATTAGTTAAGGCTGTTAATCCGGTAATTAATTTGTCAATATCTGCTGGAGTGTTACCAAAAGTAATGATAAATGTCAGATAATGTAGGGAGGAAAATTCACAGCGAACGCCATATTTGGTTTCTAAAAAATCATCTGCGGTAAAACCTGTGATTCCTAATGGGGAAACTATTACTGTTAATCGAGTTGGATCAATTTGGATTTGTGATTTGGGATTTTGGATTTTGGATTTTGAATTTAAGTTAGTGTTCAATTCAGGTTTCTGAACAGCATCATCCATTGAATCTACAGGTGTTTCCAGTACCAATAAACCGGGGATTTTCGCAATCTGTTCACGGGCAAAATTCGCCAAAGATAAAGCCTGCTCCATCAATTCTAAACCCATTGTTGCCATTTGATAGCGTGCTGCATCCAACCCAGCCATCAGAATATAACTCGGACTAGTAGACTGCACCATACGTAAAGCTTTCCTGAGACGATTTAAATCAATTAAATTCCCCTTCCCATGCAACATCGACCCTTGGGTCATCGCACCTAGGGTTTTGTGGATCGATTGCACGGATAAATCCGCACCCCCAGCTAAAGCGGAAATCGGTAATTGGGGGTGAAAACAGAAATGGGAACCGTGGGCTTCATCCACCAACAAGGGTATACCATAACTATGGGATAACTCTGCAAATCCACGGATATCCCCACAAAGCCCCTCATAACTAGGATAAACCACCATCACAGCCTTGGCATCCGGGTGTTGACCCAAGGTCAAAGCGAGGTCGCTGACGGTAATTCCGTAGGGAATCCCGAACTGAATATCATATTGGGATTGGATAAAAATTGGCACAGCTCCCGTCATAATTAGCCCAGAAATTACGGAAGCATGGATATGGCGTGGCAAAATAATTTTATCACCAGGATTGCAAGTTGCCATGATTGCCGCGATGATACCACAGGTAGAACCATTCACCAAAAAAAAAGTGTAATTTGCTCCAAAAGCTGCTGCTGCAAGACATTGTGAACTTGCGATCGCGCCACTCGGTGCAGCTAAATTATCCAACTCACTCAACTCCGATAAATCAGCGAAAAACAATTTTTCACCCAATAATTCCCGCAACCTCCCATCAATTCCCATCCCCTTTTTATGACCAGGAGTATAAAAAGCTGCATGGCCATCCTGAATGCATTTTCCCAGTGCATCCAACAAAGGTGTTTGGAACTGTTGTGAATTTTCCCTAACCATTCAATTTGAGATTTGATATCTGCAATTTTAATAATCTATCAATTTTATTGATTTTTTGATTGATTTTTGCATAAAACAAAATTACCGTAGAGACGACCCGTCGGGTCGTCTCTACAAACCGTCGGGTCGTCTCTACAAACCGTCAGGTCGTCTCTACAAACCGTCGGGTCGTCTCTACAAACCGTCAGGTCGTCTCTACAAACCGTCAGGTCGTCTCTACAAACCGTCGGGTCGTCTAATCCAAAATCCAAAATCTAAAATCCAAAACTATCCTCACCAAGCTTGAGTCGAACCACCATAATCATCATTACTGATTTCATAGGCTGTGGTTTTACATAAATTAACTTGATGAATCTCTCCCTCAGTTTCGTGTTCGCTCACAATCTTCATATCGTAATAACATTGCTTCTCATCATATTCGTATCGCATCTGCACAGATTCACCCTGTTTAATCATATATTCATGGGGATGCTGTGGAATATAAGCTTGTGAATTGGGGTGATAATCATCATTTTGATACTCAGCATCAACCTTCTTCCTATCATGATGGGGAGCATGGGATTCTAGTAAATTATCACTCCAGTGATTTTTCCCTGCATGGGACATGTAAATACCACGTATTTTATGCTGACTATTATTGCGAATCTGTAAATCACACCATCCCGCTAAAGCAGCAGATGACATGGATAAAAATAGGGGAAATGTCAGCAATACTACAGCACATTTTTGCAGCGATTTCAGTGCTTGGCAACCCAGAGATTTGTTCATATTAATTAATTGGAAGAATTTTATCTTCAACCAAAGTATGGAGATACAGCAGATTCGAGGTTTATGAGGTACAGTAGCAACAATTAGTAAACCAATTTTTTAGATGCTTTGGATCAACTAATGTCAGTGCAATTTTAATTAAACCATCAACTACAGATGCACTTTTAGGAGAAAACTGTTTTAAGAACGCTTTTAATTGTGACCACCAATGTTCAATTGGATTAAATTCAGGGGAATAAGGAGATAGATAAAGAACACTTGCTCCTACAGATTCAATCAAAGGCTTAATCTCTTCGACTTTATGTGCTGGCAGATTATCCATTACAACGACTGCACCAACCCATAATTGTGGAAGTAAAAAATGCTCTACAAAAACTTTATAAGCTTCTCCATTCATTGAGCCATTTAAAGTCATCACAGCTAAGACTTTTTTGAAGCTAATTCCTCCAATTACACTTATTTTTGCACCTCGGTAATATGGTTTAAAATCATAAGCTCTACTCCCGCGATCGCTTCGAGCATGAGTTCTAGTCAAACCAAGCAAAACACCCATTTCGTCTATAAACACAAGGTTTTCTGGGTCTATGTGTTTTACTTTCTCCCAATATTCTAATCTCAGTTTTTGGACTCTTTCTGTTTTCGCTTGGCTGCTACGTAAAGTCTTTTTTTTCGAGTTAATTCTTGTTTTTGCAATGCACAACACATCACACTTGCACACACCCAAATGTTATATTTTTCTCCAAAATACTCGCAATATTCCAATAAAGTTAAATCCGGGTAACTTTGAACCATTTCTGCTAATTCGCTACCGTAATCATCTAGCTTACCCTTCATTGCTCCACCTTGCTTTTTGGGTTCTAGATGCCCTTCCAATCTTTTTTGCCTGATTAGCTTCTGCACATAGCTTTTTGCTATACCAAACTGCACAGCTACTCCTCGAATTGATGTATCACCCTTTTCGTAAGCACTTACTATTTTTTCTCGTAAATCGATTGAGTAGGGTTTCATTTTAATTTTTGATGCACTAATAACAAGTGTACCTCATTTACCTCGAAAGTGCTGTAACATTACTTTACTCAATGTATATCTCCATAATCAATAAAATTTTTCTTAATCTTGTTAATCAATAAGTATGCTGTCAATATTCATCTATTTTTGACCTACAAATACCCCTGAGAGAATGTTTGTCAAGTGTCAATAAATACTTTATCAATCACTTATTGAACATAGTAAATAGGCTCAAACGGTATATTTATCATTAGAAACTGTACAGACGCAACATGTCGTGTCTCTCCCTATTCCTGGATTTCTCACGAGTAACTCCCTATTCCCTATGAGTTTTAGGGTTTTGTGAGAAATGCGGGTATTGCCTACTCCCCATTTCCCAAAACGATAATTCAAGTATTAAAATCGACTTTTAAAACATCCTCTGAATAGTAAAATATAGGCATAGTATTTGATTTTTTGAAAAAAAACAACTACACCTCCATTCTCCCTTCCCTAGCGACCCAAGTCATTTCAATATTCAAATCGGATTCCTATAGAGTCGGGACTTTACTAAAAACCATCACCACACCAGACGAAAATTCTGATATCCTGACAAAGGTAAAGATAAACAGTTAGATATACGGATATGCTCAGAGCTGGAATGGTCGGACTCCCAAATGTGGGAAAATCAACTTTATTTAATGCTTTAGTGGAAAATGCTAAAGCCGAAGCCGCAAATTTCCCATTTTGTACAATAGATGCCAATGTGGGGGTCGTTTCAGTTCCCGATGAACGTTTAGATGTGTTAGCCAAGATTTCCGCTTCTAAAAGTGTTGTTCCCACCCAAATAGAATTTGTGGACATCGCGGGTTTAATTCGCGGTGCAAGTCAAGGGTTAGGACGAGGTAACGCTTTTTTACAAGATATCCGCGAAGTCGATGCGATTGTGCATGTGGTCAGATGTTTTGATAATGATGATATTATTCACGTTGATGGTTCCGTTGACCCAGTGCGTGATATTGAAACTATTAATTTAGAATTGGTATTAGCTGATTTAGCTCAGGTAGAAAAGCGTTTAGAACGGACAAAAAAACAAGCTCGTGCCAATAAAGAAGCCCAGTATGAGCTAAGTGTTTTAGAAAAAATTGTCGCCGAATTAAACGAAGGTAAATCCGTTCGTCAGATGGATTTAAATGAGGAAGAAAAAGCTGCAATTAAATTTTTAGGATTATTAACTGCCAAACCAATTATTTTTGCTGCCAATGTTCCCGAAGATGACCTAGCAACAGGGAATAAATATGTAGAACAAGTGCAAAAAATTGCTGCCGAGGAAAATGCAGAAGTTGCAGTTGTTTCCGCACAGGTTGAATCGGAATTAATTGAATTACCAGAGGAAGAAAGGGCTGATTTTCTTGCATCTTTAGGGGTGAAGGAAGGTGGTTTAAAATCCCTAATTCGCGCAACCTACAAAATTTTGGGATTACGCACCTATTTTACCTCCGGAGAGAAGGAAACCCGTGCTTGGACAATTAAAGCAGGTATGCTTGCTCCTCAAGCAGCAGGTGTGATTCACTCAGATTTTGAACGGGGGTTTATCCGTGCAGAAACTGTGGCTTATGATGATTTAGTCACAGCTGGTTCGATGGTTGCAGCTAAAGAAAAGGGTTTAGTTCGTAGTGAGGGTAAGGAATATGTGGTGAAGGAAGGAGATGTGATGTTGTTTCGATTTAATGTCTGACCGTAAAAAAATACCCTTTTTCTGCTATAAACAGAAATATGGGTATTCGCAGCTACAAAAACGTATTCGGTCAATTTTTCGCAGTTTTCCGCTACAGTGGACGCGCTGTTCATCTGGTTTGGACTACTAACCGCAAACTGATGATTGTTTTGGCGGTTTTTACCTTGGTTGCAGGTTTATTGCCTGGGGTGGTGGCTTATCTGGGTAAACTTATCGTTGATGCGGTCATAGTTGCAAACAAAAATTCCACCCCTGGTTCAATTTACCATCCCCTCAAATTTGTGGCAATTGAAGCGGTGGTGGTGGCTATACTTGCAGCTAGTCAAAGGGGATTGACGGTTTCCCAAACCCTGTTACGGGTGCAATTAGGACAAAGGGTAAATGAGTTAATTCTGCATAAGGCTTTACAACTGAGTTTAGAACAGTTTGAAGATGCGGAATTCTACGATAAAATGACCAATGCTCGACGGGAAGCTTCTGTACGTCCGTTGTCCTTGGTCAATCGCACCTTTGGTTTAATCCAAAATTCCCTGTCTTTGATTACCTATGGTACGCTGTTACTCAAGTTTTCGATATGGGCTGTAATTATTTTATTTATGGCTGCGATTCCTCCTTTCATTGCTGAGACCCGGTTTTCGGGGGAAGCATTTCGGCTATTTCGAGGACGCGCACCTGAAAGCCGCCAACACTACTATATCGAAACTTTGGCGGCGAGGGAAGATTTTGCTAAAGAGGTGAAGTTGTACCAATTGGGGGATTTTTTACAGCGACGCTATCGACGTATCTTTGAGTTGTTTTATCGAGAAGACCGGGATTTAACTGTTAAAAGAGGGGTGTGGGGATATTTATTGAGTCTGTTAAGTACAGGAACGTTTTATCTCGCTTACGGTTGGATTGTCTGGGAAACGGTGATGGGGAAAATTTCCTTGGGGGATATGACGATGTATTTAACAGTCTTTCGTCAGGGACAAACTACTTTTGCCAGTGCTTTAACAGCAGTGGGGGGAATGTATGAAGATAATTTATATCTTTCTAATCTCTACAGTTTTTTAGAGGTGGAGGTTCCAGCTTGTTTCGGGACCGCAAGGGTCGGTTTAGTTCCTGGTGATGGCATTCGGTTTGAAGATGTTTCCTTTATCTATCCTGGTCGGGAACAACCGGCTTTAAGTCATATTAGCTTACATTTACGACCAGGGGAAAAGCTAGCGATTGTGGGTGAGAATGGTTCTGGGAAAACTACTTTAATTAAGTTATTAACGCGGTTGTATCATCCGACTTCTGGACGGATATTATTGGATGGGTTAGATATCCAGAAGTGGGATGTGGATGTTTTACGAAGGCGAATCGGTGTAATTTTCCAAAATTTTGTCCGCTATCAATTCACCGTGGGTGAAAATATCGGTGTGGGGGATGTGGAATATATTGATGATAGCAGGCAATGGCAATTTGCTGCCCAACAAGGTATGTCATGGGATTTTATTCAAGAGTTACCTGGCCAATTTAATACCCAATTAGGTAAGTGGTTTAAAAGTGGACAGGAATTATCTGGGGGTCAGTGGCAAAAAATTGCGCTTTCACGGGCTTTTATGCGCAGAAATGCTGATATTTTGATTTTAGATGAACCGACTTCTGCTATCGACCCCCAAGCGGAATATGAAATTTTTGAAAGATTACGGTTACTGACAAAAAGACAAATGGTGATTTTGATTTCTCACCGGTTTTCGACGGTGAGAATGGCTGATAAAATCGCTGTGATTGAGTCGGGAAAGATGATTGAATATGGTACTCACCAAGAGTTAATTAATCTGGGTGGTCGCTATGCAACTTTGTTTGCGTTGCAAGCTGCTGGATATCGTTGATTTTTTTCTGTGAAGGAGTGGGTAATTGGGAGTAGGGAGTAGTTGACTGGGATGCTAAATATGTTTTTGTGTGAAGATTTTTAAGATAAATGGATTTTTTTACCTTTTTTGTAGGATAATCATCCTGTATATAACATAATGGGATGGTTGTAATTTTTTTTTGACTAGACGCATTCCCATTATATAAAAGTCAAGTTTATTCTTTTCATAAACTAACCTTACCAGAAAACAAATCAAAATTTTTCCCAATTCAGCCAGTTTGAAAATTGTCCTTGACGAAAGGGGGAACTTGGGGAGCGCGTTTTGTGGGTAACAGTCCGAGAAATAGGAATCAACAACCTACTTGGCAGATATTTATTTTTGGGACACAAACATTGAGAATCAACAAAAATTCGCATCCGATACAGGCCAACAGGAAAACTATGCGCTAAGTGTAGAGACGCGAACGACACCTCTGTAGAGACATCGCAGTGCTACGTCTCTAGAATTGGTGGAACAGACTTCTAGGATGGGTTGGCGGAAATATCCAGACCATTTATCTGGTGACTATGTTCTGCGTGGGGACGTATTTCCGGAGGTTTCCTCCTACTTCCAATTAGAGACAGAGCCTCCCCTCTGGGTTCCCACGCTCCGCGTGGGAAGCAGTTATTCCTCTTAAAATGGGATGGAAGAGGGGGTATCAAGGGTTAGAGGTGCTGATTCCGGTTTTGTTGGGGAATTTGCTCCTTGCCAACTTTGCCAATTAACTAGTTGAATTCTGGTCAACATTTGTTCATCACGATATTGCCAAATTTGAAAGATTTCGGTTCTACCATCATTCATAGTTTCTGGGTCAATTTGATAGACATTGTAACCACAGCGCTGTAATTTTAATCCCAGTAACTTTAATAGTCTTCCCAGTATTTTCAAGGGCGAAATTTGTTCATTGTGATGGACTAAATTAATTCCCAATGCTCTTTTAATATGTTGACTACATTGAATGACAGAACTTTTGAGGAGAATTAAATCCGCATCATTTTCTGTAAATTTTCTTTCTGGTTGCAAGAAATCCAACATTCCCAAAGCACGCAAAGCTTCAATTTTCAAAGTATAATTTTTCAAATCTGGTAAAAACAACTTTCCTTCCCCGACCCACAGTTGCTGATTCATTTCCTGTTTATCATGCCAATGGAAATATTCACTTTCATGGGTCAGATAATAATGGGTCAAAAGCTGGGAATAATAACCTTGGTCATCGCGGATTTTTAAACTGGGAGTCACCTCTACTCCATAGCGCTGACGCAATACATACTTAGCTAATTGCTGTCGTTCCTGACTAGTTAAAGCATGTTTTGCTGTGAGGGATTCATATTGACAATAATCAATATCTACCGCGTGAGCAACAGCATTTGCTTCTTGGAGTTGATGTTCCCGTTTAATCTGTTTAATACTGTGACTAATTTCTTGATGCTTTTGACGGCTTTGCCACCAATCTTTTTGGACTTTCACTATTTCTAAAATTAATCGCTGTCGGGTTGCTGTATCTTGGGGGTCGGTAGCTAAAAAAGCATGACGTAAATCACAAATAATATTTTTATGGATTGCTTGACTGCGGAGGGTGACTTGATGTCCGTCACTAATTAATCCTTCTTTCATTGATTGTCGATAAATCGTAATCGATGCATTTACCCTCGCGGAAATTTTTGCCCAGGTACGTAAATGAATGGGGTCATAAACTAAGGGTAAATCTACATCAATTCGGTGTAAAGGACTTAATAAAGCTAAATTTTCCCTTTGATTTTCTTGATACCAATCGGCTAAAACTCGATAGTTGGTACTACCACTACCAATCATCCCGATTCCCCGTTTTGCACACCAAACAATTCGGGGTACATTGCTGCGTACCCTCGCTAAAGCTTGTCTGGCTTCGCTGTCGGGAATCACTCCCTGAAAAATGCCATAAACCCGGTCAAAATGCTCAATATCAATGCTAACACCCGTTCCCAAACTAGGAGTGACAAACACCGCATCATAGTTACTAACTTGCTGGTTAATATCAGCAATTAATTCACTGGCTTCATGACCAGGTATATTAGTAGTTAAACTACTCACCACTAGAGTACGGGGATATAATTTTTGTAGTTTGGCTAAACGTTCTTGGAGATAGCTAGCAATGGTTTCACAGCTATATCTTCCGGTGCGGCTGTCGGTGGTAATATAACATTTACGACCAGCCATTAAATCAAATTCTAACTGTTGAATTAAAGGGGTGGGATTGGGAGAATCATAAAATGTTACATCCCAGCCTTTTTCTGGTTGCCATTGATTATGCAGAATCCAAGGATTAATATTTATTCCCGCTAATTGCTGTAAATATTCCAAAGAGACATCCGATAAATCGGCATCTTGGGCAATAATTAATCCTCCACTGGTGAGGATGGTCGCAATTAATTGTTGAAAAACTTTGAGGATTTTGACCCGTCGTTCTTTACAGGTACTACTATTTAATAAATGCCATAGGGACTGTTCCACCTCATCCAAAATTACCACCGCACCACGCCAATTTTCGGGATTGAGTTTCCAAATCGAATCCACACACAATCCAAAAGCTAAAGGTTCCCAAAGGGATTTTTCTTGAATTCCCCAATCAATACCTATTTTTGTACATAAAAACTTACCCAGTTGAATCCGATGGGTAATCAATAAAACTGGACGGCGTTGATTTTTTGCTTGCTGAATTAATCCCTGTAAAGCAGTTGTTTTCCCTGTCCCTTTGGCCGATTTTACCCCCACTAATCCCGATGTCGGAAAAGCAATATCACCCAAATAACGACGATTTACGGTTAAATTTGGTGTAATTGTTAATTGATTATGGGGTTTAGTATAGGCAAGATAAACCTCCAAATCCAGACTTTGCTGATAAACCTTTTCAAACTTTGCCGCACCCTGATTGACAATAAACTCGTCCACCCCCTTCTCCTTTCCTGGAAGTTGCACCACTTGCACAGGACAGGATTGAGCTTGAAACAATAAACCTAACTGGGCGATCGCATTACTCACGGCATTGATTTTTCTCGGTTCCGTTTCATAGTCAAAACAGATATACACCGTCCGTTTGGTCAAGGCAAACACCGCTAAATCCGGGATCAACTGACGACCCATCACCCGACCAAAGTCGTCCTTAATCACCCGATACCCACTAGTTATCCCCGGAATTGCGATCGCGGCATAACCCTGGGATAATAATGCAGCTGCCTTCTTAGCTCCCTCACAAATAATAATCGGCACATTACTACCCATCACCCAACGCCAAAAACCCTGTCCAACCTGACCCAAATCGGCACAGTTAACCACCTCTTCTGGTAAACTGACATTGTATCGTTGACCCACTTTTTGCCAAATTTCCCCCGTCACCCGTAAACAAAATATTCGAGTCGGTGTACTGGGAGGATGTTCATACTTAATCGCCTTCCCTTTTTGATTTTGACGCGGTTGATTCGGCTTAAAACAACCCCACTCCATTACCTGCCAATCATTCAATGGGTCCAATCCCGAACACCACCAACCACCACTTTCCACATGGGCATAACGATTTAACCAATTCGTCCGTACCATTCCCGTATTAGTACGGGGTAACTGCTCGGAAATTAGCAAATAATCGTAGGCGTTTCCATCCTGAAGAGAACTAAAGTTTAAGTGAGCAATATTGAAATCAATACCGCTATCTTTAACTAACTCTTCCAGATGTTGGGGGTGGAGATGGGTCAAAGGAAGCATGGAAAATCAGCGCATACAAACTTCTTGAAGTTCAAAACTTACCATGCCTCAACTGGTTTTAACAGAAGTGTTTTCCACAGATATCTATGCTATTTACAACACATTGTTGCTTCAGACACATCGGTTGACAAATTGAAGTTATATTCCACCGGAATTAAACTCCAAAACAATAACTATGTATTGTACTTTTTATACTAAAATAATTTTTGTGAATCAGTATATCGTTGCCGACGAAATAATTCCCAATTGTATTTACTAATTGTAATATTCACTTTATAAAAAAATAATTTTTTCAGTATTTATGGGAAAATAATTTATTTAGCGAGGGTTGTAACTATATTTATTTCTCTCGGACTACCGAAAATAGTAGTGATTAAATTTACGTAATACCGGTAAAGTGTCAATTTTATCGGCTATATAGGCAATTTAAGTTTTCCCCTGCATAAAAACTTAACATTTTTGTCGTATAAAATTCAACTAAGTATTAAATTCCTGACTGTCCACATATTCAACATTAATTGCTATTGACATGACATCGCAGATGGTGAGTTGATTTTGATATTGACTGCGTAAAATAACTAAAGCTTTCCAAAGGGTTTTCCTTGAGCGATCGCTGTTTGAAATTGGTTTTTTTGCTCCGGATTGAGAACATTTTCAACTTGAGGGAGGGTTTGTTGACTTAACTGTTGTAATTAGCTTTCCTGCTCTTGAGTTAGGGAAATTCTGATAAAGCGGGAAATAGTTGAGTCAGGGAAGTTGAAATTTTGCAACTGATTGCTAAAGGTGCAAAAAACCGCGAAATATCACACCCATTTTCGACCGGTTAAACCGATGCGATCGCGCTCAAGCTGATCATGGCTAATTCGTCTTTTGAAACTCCCAACAGGTAAGATTTATCGAGGAAAGCGGGGGAAATCACCGCAAAAACTAACCTATCAAACCAGCTCGTTGAAATACTTCCTGGGGAGTAAATTCCAATCCTGGAAATAAATCATCACAAATGAACAAATCATCTCGATACGTTACAGGAACAGAAGCGGGTGCAAATATAGTAATAGTTTTAGCTTTTGTATCCACCACCCAAACCCGTAAAACCCCAGCATTGAGATAATCACTAACTTTTTCGGTTATCTCACCAAAAGTTTGACCAGGAGAAATAATTTCCACAACCAATTCCGGTGCAACCGGACAGGGTTCATCTTGCAACCAATCAGCAGGAAGCAGGTTATAGGAAACATAGGTTAAATCAGCTACCGGAACCCAACATTGATGATGACGTTTAAGTTTAATAGCCCACTCTATCACAACCCTTCCCCTTCCTTGTGCCCATGCAGACAACAGTATAAATAATGCACCAGTAGTCAAACTGTGAAAAAACTTCGGGGACATTTCATCGTTTTTAAATTTCGGGACAGCTTCTGCGTCAACTAGCTCATAAATGACATCACCTTCCGGGAGTGCAAGAAATTCTTCAAGAGTGAGTTGCTTTTTCAGTTGAGTCATAGTTAATTTTGGGATTGTGGGATACGACTCTATTTTAGGTTTTTGTATCGATACACGGGATTTATTAACGCCTATCGACATTTCATTTAAAGGTTAATTATAAATGATTGCAACAGACGGAAATATCAAAAGCCTGTACAGCAAATATTTCACAATCTAAAATCCAAAATCCTATTTATCCATACCACCAAGGGCAAATCATCGGATAAGATTGATCCGGTTTTGTTTTGCAGGTAACTTTTGGAGAAACACATGGGTCGCGCCAAGAAGGTCGTGTTAGCATATTCGGGTGGGGTGGATACTTCCGTATGTATTCCCTACCTCAAGCATGAATGGGGTGTGGAAGAGGTGATTACCCTTGCTGCGGATTTGGGTCAGGGTGAGGAGCTAGAACCGATTCGGGAGAAGGCTTTAAAATCGGGTGCAAGTGAGTCTTTGGTGATTGATGTCAGGGAAAGTTTTATTCGTGATTATGCATTTGCTGCGATTCAGGCTAATGCATTGTACGAAAATCGTTATCCTTTAGGAACTGCTTTAGCGCGTCCTTTGATTGCGAAAATTTTGGTAGAGACAGCTGAAAAATATGGTGCAGATGCGATCGCCCATGGTTGTACTGGTAAGGGTAATGACCAGGTGCGGTTTGATGTTTCCTGTGCTGCGCTGAATCCAAGTTTGAAAATCCTTGCTCCAGCGCGGGAATGGGGGATGAGTCGGGAGGAAACCATTGCTTATGGGGAAAGGTTTGGTATCCCTGCTCCAGTGAAAAAGTCTTCTCCCTACAGTATCGATAAGAATTTGTTGGGACGGAGTATCGAAGCGGGTGTGTTGGAAGACCCGAACGTGGAACCCCCGGAGGAAATTTATGAGATGACAAAAGCGATCGCGGATACTCCTGATGTTCCTGAATACATGGAAATTGGTTTTCGCAATGGTATTCCGGTGACAATCAATGGGGAGGAAAAATCACCTATTGGGATGATTGAGTGTTTAAATACTGCTGCGGGGAATCACGGGATTGGTCGGATTGATATGATTGAAAACCGGTTGGTGGGGATTAAATCGCGGGAGATTTACGAGTCTCCAGCAATGACGGTGTTAATCCAAGCTCACCGGGATTTGGAGAGTTTAATTTTGACCGCAGATGTCACCCATTACAAACGGGGAATTGAAGAGACCTATACCCAAATGGTTTACAATGGACTATGGTATAGTCCCTTGAAGGCGGCTTTGGATGCTTTTATTCAGAAAACCCAGGAACGGGTCAATGGTACTGTGCGGGTCAAACTATACAAGGGGAATGCAATCATTGTCGGTCGCAGTTCTGGAAATTCCATGTACACACCAGATTTAGCCACCTATGGCGCAGATGACAAATTCGATCACAAAGCTGCGGAAGGTTTTATTTATGTGTGGGGTTTACCAACACGAATTTGGGCCCAAATTGGGAAATAATGGGGAATAGGGAATAGGGAGTAGGGAATAACCTAGTACTCCATGTCATGAATAAGGTTCGTAGTAGCGCTAGTCTACGACAACCCTGCGGGTATAGCGCCCTTACCTTAATACTTTTTTTATACTAGAACCATAACTACGAACCCATCAGAACTAATGACACAGAGTACTACCCACTTGAGACTCAACATATTCCCCAACACTCTCAGTGGATGTTTGTCAAGTATTAATTATCACTATTTTGACTATCGTCCCGACCCTGGACATAGGGTTATAAAGCTGATTTTTCCTTCGAGGGAGAGACGCGACATGTCGCGTCTCTCCCCATTCCCAAGAGCGATAATTCAAGTATGAAAAATGACTTTTTAAACAATCTCTCAGTATATACTCTGAGGAAATAGTATAAAAATCCGGAATTAGCGTAATTACTGGTGTAGTCAACTGTATCTTTCATAGTGAGAATACAGACCTATGGCTATGCATTCATACGTAGGTAAGGATTTGACTGGAAGAGATTTTTCGGAAAAAAATTTGAATGGTTACGATTTCAGTAATGCAATTTTGATTGGTGCAAAGTTTAGAAAAGCAACGCTGGAAAATACAAACTTTACTGGTGCAAAGCTACATAATGCTGATTTTCTGGGTGCGAATTTGGCTGATGCAAAGTTGACTGATGCAGATTTAAGTGGTGCTAACCTGGAAAATGCAAATTTTAAAAATGCCATCCTCCGCAGGACAAATTTAACTCAAGCGATTCTCGTTAATACAAAGTTTCGAGGTGCAATTTTAGAACACGCGATTCTGGAGGATACCGATTTACGACAAGCAATATTTAATGGTGCATCTTTGCATTATGTTAACTTGTCGGGAAGCGATTTCTCAGAGATGGATATGAGCGGTGTTAGTTTTTTGAACGCAATTTTAATTAATGCCAAGTTCATCAAAGCTAAACTGCAAATTACTGATTTTAGTGGTGCAAATTTGCAACATGCTGATTTCAGTGATGGAAATCTGTTTGGTGCTAAATTTATTGGTGCAGATTTAACGGAGGCAAATTTTCTCAACGCTCATTTAGAAAGTACGGTTTTCAGGGATGGGACCTTAAATCAAGCCATACTCGTAAATGCTAAATTAAAAGCAGCAATTCTGGAAAATGCCACTTTAATCAAAGCAAATCTGACCAATGCTATTCTCACTGGTGGTTTTTTAGATGAGGTGAATTTATCCGGTGCAAATCTCAGTGGTGCTGATTTTAGCCATGCGAAGATGGAACATGCGGATTTACGTAATGCCATATTAGACCAAGCCAATTTTAGTCATGCGAATCTGCAAAGGGCTAATTTTCAAGGTTTTAATTTGATTCAAAATGTCAAATTTGAAAATACAAATTTAAAATCGGCTACTTTTTGGGGAGAAACCTTAGAAAACGTCAACTTCCAATCCGCTATCCTCGACAATGCTGATTTACAACAGGTCAAATTAACGAATGTCAGATTTCGCTTAACCAAACTACGAGGAGCGAATTTACGTAATAGTGATTTGTCGGAAATCTACTTCCGCAGAGCAGATTTAACAAATGCGGATTTAACCCACTCCAACCTAGAAGCAGCAAACCTGAGTAAAACTAATTTGACTCAAGCTAATTTCCAAAATGCGAAACTTGCAGGTGCAAATCTCGAAGGTGCAAATCTTCGTGCTGCGAAATTAGAAGGTGCTGACCTCCAGGGAGTCAATTTACAAAAAGCTAACCTGACGGTCACTGTTTTAAAAAATGTCAATTTGACTGGTGCTGATTTACGCAAAGCTAATTTACAAGCTGCGCAATTGTTACAAGCAAATCTCTTCGGTGTTCAGTTAGATGGTGCGTCTTTACAACTGACAAATGTTCAATCAGCCAATCTGGAAGGTGCAAATTTATACGGAACTGATTTATCACATATTAAAAACCTCACCCTTACCCAATTACAATCAGCCAGATGCTGGGAATGTGCAAAATACGATAGTAAATGGTTTGATGTTTTGTTTGTAGAGTCAAAGGTCGCTGATGTGCAGTAGATAAAAATAATTAACGTTGCGTGTAGAGACGTAGCGATGCTACGTCTCTACACTACATACAGCGATGCTACGTCTCTACCTTTTGCAATTGCGCTACCCTGGGGTCGATGATTTTTTGTCCTAGTTGATCAAACTTGATGGCAACGGATATTTTCTTGCCATTACCGAACACATGAGTAATATTACCGATACCAAACGTCTTATGTAAAACCCTATCCCCTACAGACCAAGTTTGATTTGTATTTGTGTCCCTGGGTTGGTCAGGGGTGCTAACTGGGGAAGTGTTCTTGGATGAATGACCTTTGCGACTGGGGTTGTAGGGGAATATGAACTCAGTCGGTAATTCATCGAGAAATTGCGATCGCACTGCTGGTTCTCGATTTCCGTACAATCTCCTTTCCCGTGCATGGCTGATGAATAATTGTTCTTGGGCACGGGTAATACCAACGTAGCATAATCGGCGTTCCTCTTCTAGGGCTGCGGGGTCTTGCATGGAACGATAGTTGGGAAATAATCCCTGTTCTAGTCCTACCAAGAATACCACGGGAAATTCTAATCCTTTCGATGAGTGCAAGGTCATCAAGGATACGGCTTCGTCCCCTTCTTTGAGGTTATCGAGGTCTGAATTGAGGGAGGTTTTTTCCAGGAATTTTTGTAAAGTCGCCTCATCGTCATTTTCCCGACTTTCCTCCTCAAATTCCAACACCGCATTATATAGGGATTGAATATTCTCAATTCGGTCTTTAGCTTCGTCGGTTCCTTGCAGTTGCAAATCCTGGATGTATCCCGAATCCTCAATTACTCCCTGAACCAGTTCGGAAAGGGGAACCTCTGCAATTTGTGCTTGCCATTTGCTAATCATTTTAGCAAAACTATTTACCGATTTAGCAGCCCTTCCAGCCAAGGTATTCACTGATGTTTCGTCGCTCAGTATTTCCCACAGGGTTGTCCCTAATTCTTGAGCTGCATTTGCCAAGTTATCCATGGTGGATTTACCGATACCCCGTCGAGGTGTATTGATGATGCGTAATAAACTTAAGGTATCTGCGGGATTGATGACTGCTTTCAAATAAGATAAAATATCCTTAATTTCCCGACGGTCATAGAATTTAAATCCACCGACAACCGTATAGGGTATCTGATACCGTACCAGTAAATCTTCAAAGGGTCGGGATTGGGCGTTAGTACGATACAAAATCGCAAAACTACCCCAATTTAAATCGGGATTACTACCAACTAACTGACGGATTTGATTAATCACAAAATCTGCTTCTACAACCTCATCGTCAGCGCGGAATAAACAAATTTTTTCCCCGGCTGACCGCGTTGGTTTGAGAATTTTATCAATTCTCTGGGTATTATTTTCAATTAATTGATTGGCAACTTCTAAAATATTCTCACAGGAGCGATAATTTTCCTCCAATTTCACCATTGTAGCGGTGATATCATCCGCTAAACCGTCGCCAAAATCATCTTGAAATTCCAACAAAATCCGGAAATCAGCCTGACGAAAACTATAGATAGACTGGTCTGCATCCCCCACCACAAACGTAGAGCGCTGATGCCAATTCCATTTTTGCTTATCAGTTTCCCCATTAGTTGTTAACAACCGAATTAACTCATACTGGGTACGATTAGTATCTTGGTATTCATCCACCAAAATATGACGAAACTTGCGATGCCAATATTCCAAAACCTGGGGATTTTGTTGAAATAACCGCGTCGGCATTAAAATCAAATCATCAAAATCCAAGGCATTATTTTCTGCTAACTTATCCTGATAGCAACTATATACCTGGGCAATGACCTTCCCCTTATAATCACCCCGTTCCCGTTCATATTCTTGCGGTGAAAATCCCTGATTCTTGGCATTCCCAATCGCATAGCGAACCGAACGCGGGTCAAACTTCTTCTCATCCAAATTTAAAGTCTTCGTCACCAACTCCTTAACCAGAGTTTGAGCATCCCCATCATCAAAAATGGAAAAATTCCGATTCCACTTCCGTCCCTTCTCATCCTCATACTTCTCAATATCCAACCGGAGAATCCGAGCAAACAAACTGTGGAAAGTACCACACCACATATCCTTGATCACACTTTTATAAACACGCGATCGCAAAATTGTTTGTTCATGTTCCGGTAGTAAATCATACCGTTCCCCGTACTCCCGTTGAGCAATTTGTTCTGCAAACAACTTTTGAATACGTTCCTTCATTTCTCTCGCGGCTTTATTGGTAAAAGTCACCGCTAAAATGTGTTCCGGTTCGACCTGATGTTGCAAAATCAAATTAGCAATACGATAGGTTAAGGCCCGAGTTTTTCCCGAACCCGCACCCGCAACCACCAACAATGGACCACAAAAATGTTCCACTGCACGTCTTTGACTAGGGTTGAGGTGACTAAGGAAATCGGCAGTTGTCGTCATCATAGACTTACATATCTAACGCAGGTTAATTCAATAGCACCCACGTTTTATCAAAAAAATACGGGTTACTATTGTTTAGCCTACAACATCTTACCCATTCTGACGCAACTAAAAGTTTAATTGTAGTCCGCTCTGATAAACCTACCCAAAATCACCCAAGTTTAGACTTAACTGGACATTAGAAAAGAAATTTTGGTGTTAACTTCCTGCTTCCGAAGCGGTTTTAGGATGACTCTACGCTGTAAATGCTTCATGCGCTGATTCATACGTTTGTAAGCTTTGGGATTTTTGAACACCTTACCATAGCGTTAATAATATAAAGCGCTATACCCGCAGGATTGTCGCAGACTAGCGCAACTACTTGCTTTTTCTCACGAGGGGAAAGGCAAGTTTTTTCACTATCTTTGCAGATTTACTGGTATGACGGGGAGGGCCAATTTCTCAGCCTAAAACATATCCATAATCAAGATGATGCTGAGACTTGTCAAGAGGACAACAACACCCATTGCAATTGACACACTAATTGAATTCGGAACTTTAGTGTCGTTCATTTTGTCGCACCGGATCAAATGTAATTTGTGATGCTATTTACAATATCGATATTCTTATTACTAAGATGAGAATAAACTTAAAACTTAATTTAACTTCACTTAACTTTGTCTATTTAGCAGTATTTACTAAGAATTATTTACATTTTATTTCCACAATCATAGCTCTTTACCAGTAAATACACGTAAATACACTGAGCTAAAAGGCAAAAAAAATAGGTTATGAGTTAGGTAATGAACCATATCATTACCAAAACCCATGTTAGAAGAAGTGGCAAATGCGTTTACCCATAAGGATTATGGAACTGCGGCAAAATTATTAAAAAAATTATTCCAAGAATCGCCTGATGATTTATGGGTACAATTTTACATTGGTCAATTAAAGGAAGTTTCGGGGAAAGAAGGGGAAGCAGAAAAAATTTACAAGCGAATTTTGCGCAAAAGCAGCCATCATCAGCTAACACTGCAAGCGAGAAAAGCTCTACAGCGTCTGGAAGTAATTCCCAAACAAAGCCAACCAGACCTTAAACCCGTCACAGATGAACCTGGTTTACTAATTTTAGAGCCAATTCCCAGGGAACAAAAACAACAAGCAGCTCAACAACTAGCAAAAATCATGCAAATAGACCCATACACAGCAAGATTACAGCTACCGAGTCGGGGATGGCGATACTACAAAACCGGGGGTATGGGGGAATTAACATCATGGGGTGAAGCCTTACAAACAGCAGCAATTCCCTGCTTTTGGGTTGATTTTGCGGCAATATCACAAATTCAAATCTTCCAAGTCGATTATTTTCAACCAGACACCAACCAACCAAGGGTTACTTGTCGTCATCATCGCACCCAAGGCAGTTTAGCATTTAACTGGTCAGAGGTGACAGATAAGACTACTGGTTTACTACCGATATTTGAACAAGTTGTGGACATAAATCTCCGTCGTCAACTGGAACGCAAAACCCAGACACAGGATTACGCCAACATTTGTGACCTCCACCTTCCAGGGAGAAACTCAATTTTACGTATTTGCGATCGCGCATATCAATTTTCATCTCACCCCCTTCCATCCTCCACGGAACAGAATACTCTGCGTAGCAGTTGGAATCAACTTCAGCAATGGTTAAACCAGCAACTTCCCCAAATTCCTACCTGGTCAGAATTTACACCATTTGCCGAATCAATTCTCGATCAAACCGAAATCCTCAGCAAATTTGACCCCCAGATGAACTTACACCGTCCCCAACCAAGTTTCTGGGATAATGCATTTCAACTCTACAGTTGTCTAATTTTCTTAAAAAACATCAAATAATTTGTAATTCGTAATTCGTAATTTGTAATACCCGCTACGCGGGAAGCTAGCTACGTAATAGCCTGCGGCAACGCTTCGCGTACGTAATTACAAATTAATAATTAGTTTCTTTTCCTCGCACCCATGCTCCGCGTGGGTGGGGAATCTAGGAGGCTCCTGCCTCGTGAATTAAGACGGAGCCTTTGCTGACTAAGCGACTATGCAGAGCATTGTCACTTGATAATTCGTAATTTGTAATTCGTAATTTGTAATACCCGCTACGCGGGAAGCTAGCTACGTAATAGCCTGCGGCAACGCTTTGCGTACGTAATTACAAATTAATAATTGGTTTATTTGGGTTTTAAGCCTTTGGTTTCAATCGTGGAGGGAGCAACATTTTAGGTCTACTATTTCCTGCTTGAGGTAAGTCCTGAGTTTTATCCTCCTTTTACTTGTCTCGGCATTTTTGCTTAACCAAATTGCTTCTCTACATCTAAATTAAATAACATTTGTAAAGATTGCATACAGCGACGACGAGCTTCTACGTCCTGTTGAGCGCGTAATTGCACCATCGGGTCATGGAGAATTTTATTCACAATTCCTTTGGTCAAGGCTTCTATTACTTCTTGATGTTTTTCGCCAAATTCTGAGCCTAAACGTGATAAGGCTTTTTCTAATTCCTGTTCGCGAATTGTTTCGATTTTATCCCGTAAGCAACTAATTGTGGATACTGTTTCTAAACTACGCCACCAAATATCAAATGCTTCTACTTCCTCATCTAAAAGGGTTTCTGCTTCCTGAGCCATTTTCCGACGACTTTCTTGGTTCTGAGCGACTACTGCTTTTAAATCATCCACATTAAAGGCACGAATATGTTCTAATTCATTCACATCCGCGTGGACATTCCTCGGTACGGAAATGTCAAATAACATTAAGGGTTGACCTGGTTCTAGGGCCATTTCTAGTTTTGCGCGGTCTAGTATTGGTTCTGTGGCAGAGGTGCTTGTAAAAACTATATGACTTTCGCTAATTACGGACATCATATCCGTCATGGGGCCGGTTTTGAGGGAATGTTCGGGATAATTTTTCGCCAGTTCCTGGGCACGAGCAAGGGAGCGATTTAGAATACAAATCTGTGTGGCTCCTTTGGATACCAGGTGTTGTACCAATAGTCTGGACATTTTCCCTGCGCCCAGAATTGTGATGCGACAGGCACTGAGATTTTCGACTTTCATCTGGGCTAATTCCACGGCTGCCGAGCTAATTGATACTGCTCCTGTACCGATACTGGTTTCGGTGCGAACTCGTTTTCCGGCGGTGAGGGCTTGTTTAAAGAGGCGATTGAGGATGGTTTTGATACCTCCATACTGTTGACCGAGTTTATGGGTTGTTTTTACTTGAGCGAGGATTTGTCCTTCTCCTAACACTAAGCTGTCTAAACCGCCTGCTACACGCATTAAATGCATTACTGCATCTTGATGGAGCAGCATAAATAAATGGGGTCGTAACTGGTGAACAGGTAGTTTACTGTGGTCGGACAGAAACTGGGTGACTTCTCGAATCCCTAACTCCGTTTCCGTTGTCACCAGATAAATTTCCAAACGGTTACAAGTACTGAGAATTGCCACTTCATCAACATGAGGATAATTGAGAAGTTGGGCGATCGCGCTTTCAAGTTGCGCTTCGGGAATACTCAGTTTCTCTCTCACCTCAACGGGGGCTGTTTTATGACTCAAGCCTACTACCGCAATCTGCATATTCGTCACTTTTTATCCGTTGTTTGTTATTAGTTTCGTCGTAGTTTCTCGTCTAATCTTTTTTGACCTGTTTGCTGCTTGGATACAGCTTAAGTGGCTTCATCTGTGGATCTAATCCCAAATGCATCAGTACGAGAGTTGGGTTTTTCCTACTAAGTACATTTCACAGCATAACGGGTTCAAGGTTCAAATATTTAATATTTTTGAGTTAAGTAATGTAAATATACTTTACACGCTCATACATTTTTCTTGGGGTTTGTTGACGGTGGACGGGTAACTGTTGACTTGTAATATTTATTTACTTTGATGTTGATATCTGACGGGGAGTTTTTGGGAGCAAGGGAAGAAAATGTATCAAATTTTGGGTGAAATGGTATGAGGTGTGGTGGCTGAATTCCATCCCTGAGTAGAGACGTAATATGTTACGTCTGTACATGTTACGTCTCTACATAATTACGTTAGTGCAGTTGAATTACCTTGGGTTCTTCAAACATGTGGATGGTATCGACGAAGCGAGCGGTTTTGGATTGGCTGGAGATGACCAAGCTTTGAGTCCGCGCACCACCGTGGAAGAAACGTACACCTTGCATTAAGTTTCCGGAGGTAATTCCGCAGGCTGCAAATAATACGGTTTCACCGGAAGCTAGTTCATGGGCATCATAAACCCGGTCGGGGTCTTCAATTCCCATTGATTTGAGACGGTCGATGTTGGCTTGCTTGCTTTCGCCGATTAAACCGGTTTTGACGACTTCCGGGTCATAAATTAACTGACCTTGGAAATGTCCGCCTAAAGCACGCATTGCCGCAGCCGAAATTACGCCTTCTGGAGCTGCACCAATCCCCATTAAACAGTGGATATTAGTTCCGGCAAAGCCGCAGGAAAGGGCTGCACCTACGTCACCATCGGAAATCAATTGTACCCGCGCTCCTGCCTCGCGGATTTCCTTAATTAAATCATTATGGCGATCGCGTTTCATCACAACCACAACCAATTCTTCGATGGAGCGGTCTAAACACTCAGCCAGAATTTTTAAGTTTTCGGTTGCGGATTTATTGATGTCTACTTTTCCTTTTGCTGCTGGAGGTGCAGCGAGTTTTTTCATGTAAAAGTCAGGAGCTGCAAACAGTCCGCCTTTTTCGGAAATTGCTAACACCGCCATCGAACCCGGTTGTCCGTAGGCAACCAAATTCGTCCCTTCACAAGGGTCAACGGCGATATCAATTTCAATTAATTCATCTGTATTGCAGAATTTGTCAGCATCGGGACGGGAACAAATGCCAACTTCTTCGCCGATGTAAAGCATTGGTGCATCATCCCGTTCTCCTTCTCCGATGACAATCCGTCCCCGCATGTAAATTTTATTCATGCGTTTGCGCATTGCTTCAACGGCGACTTGATCGGCGGTATTTTTTTCGCCTTTACCCATCCACCGCGCAGATGCGATCGCGGCTTGTTCTACTACCTCGATAATCTCTAACCCAAGGGTATTTTCCACAGACTCTGACCTCTCAATTGCTCGAATTTGCGTTGTTTCTGAAAGCGATCTCAGTTTTCAAGTCTACCAAAGCACGTATCCCTCTGGAAAATTTATTCGAGAATATTCGAGAAATTTTGCTTTCGATAAATATTTGAGTTGGGAGTGGGGAGTAGAGATGATCCGGTGGGTCGTCTCCAGGGGAGTAGTGAATCGGCAAAAAACCTTTTTATCTCTAAGATAAATGCCCTATGCACATCTGGGGTTTTTGTGTTGGCAATGCATCTAGGCTATTCCCGATTTTGGCTTTAAACTTTGGGTGGAGAGTTTTTACGTTACTGTTGGCTCTGAGGATCAAATGCGTTATCGACGATTTGGCAGAACTGAGTTGCAAATGCCTGTGTTTTCCTGTGGAGGAATGCGTTATCAATACAAATGGCAGGATGTACCACCTTCAGAAATTCCAGAGGATAATCAAGCTAACCTGGAAGCGACGATTCGTACTGCCTTTGAATTGGGTATTAATCACATTGAAACTGCACGGGGATACGGTAGTTCGGAGATGCAACTGGGGCGGATTTTACCTCAGTTACCGCGTCAGGAGTTGATTGTGCAAACTAAGGTCAGTCCGAAGGCTGATTCTCAGGAGTTTGCGCGGGATTTTGCCAAATCTCTGGATTATCTCCAGTTGGATTATGTGGATTTGTTGGGGATTCACGGGATTAATAATGCTGAGTTGTTGGCATATACGATGAATCCCGGTGGATGTTTATATGTGGCACGAAAATTACAAGCAGAAGGAAAGGTTCGCTTTATCGGCTTTTCCACCCACGGTTCCCCAGAGACTATTATTCAAGCGATCGCTACTGATGCTTTTGATTATGTGAATCTGCACTGGTACTATATTAACCAAACTAATTGGCCGGCGATTGCAGCTGCGACACACCATGATATGGGAGTGTTTATCATCAGTCCGGCGGATAAGGGGGGTAAACTGTATAATCCATCACCCAAGTTAACCAGGCTTTGCAGTCCCCTCAGTCCAATGGTATTTAATGATTTATTTTGTCTCAGCCATAGGGAAGTTCATACCCTGAGTTTAGGTGCTGCACGTCCTAGCGATTTTGATGAACACCTCAAAACACTGGATTTACTAGACTGTGCAGATGAAGTTCTCCCCCCCATTTTGTCCCGGTTGGAAGCCGAAGCAATGGCTATGCTGGGAGAAGAATGGGTCAAAACATGGCAGGAAAATTTACCTTCCTACGAACAAACCCCTGGCAATGTGAATATTCCCGTGATTTTGTGGTTACGTAATTTAGCGATCGCCTACGATATGGTTGATTATGCGAAAATGCGCTACAATCTGCTGGGCAATGGTGGCCATTGGTTTCCCGGTAATCAAGCTGCCTATGTTGACAAGTTGGATTTCACCGATTGTCTCCGTAATAGTCCCCATAAAAATATCATCCCTGATCTACTCCGGGAAACCCATCAAATGTTATCTGGAACTGAAGTCAAACGGTTATCAACCAGTTAGTTGAATTAGATTCATTAATTTCGATACATTTTCTTCCCTTGCTCCCGAAATTTCCCCGTCAGGTATCACCTCCAAAGTCAAACAATATCAGCATTATATGTAGGCTATTCCCTGTTCTTTTTTCCACTGTATTTGTAGCAAAAATACTTGATTCTATCAATTCACAAATGTTTTATTGAGGAGCGTGTTAACTTTTGTGAAGGCAATTGAGTGTGATTTATTTTTGGTCTGCGTTTATCCCATCAATTATGAAATCTAAGCAGACTACAATCAGTTTGCTAATTGCGAATTTTATCATCACATTGTGGATAGTCAGTATATATAGCTCATTGCATTTAAATCTAGAAGAATTAAATATAATTGGGATTTTAGCGATAGTATTTTGGCAAACTTTTTTACATACAGGTTTATTTATCACAGCCCATGATGCAATGCACGGAGTCATCTGTCCGCAAAACTTAAAAATTAATAACTTGATTGGCTCTATAGCATTGATATTCTATGGTTTTTTCCTATTTGCCAAGATGCAGAAAAGACATGGACAACACCATCAATATCCAGCTACCGCATTAGACCCTGATTACCATGACGGAAAACACCAAAATTTCCTGATTTGGTATCTATATTTTATGTTCCGTTATTGGGATTGGTTGCGATTTGCGGTCTTAGTCACAACCTTCCATTCCATCAAAGCTATCTTCCATATTCCGGAGCCTAATCTTCTACTATTTTGGATAATTCCCTTTGTTCTGAGTTCATTTCAATTATTTTATTTCGGTACTTTTTTACCCCACCGTGAACCAGTTAATGGTTATCCGGATCAACTAAGAACCCACAGCACCTATCTGCCATTTCTTTTATCTTTAATTACCTGCTATCACTTTCTTTACCATCGGGAACACCATGAAAATCCAGATGTTCCGTGGTGGGGTTTACCTCAAGTTACGATGAAAAATCAGGATTAATTGACCTGATATTGGGGGTATTCCTGATGTGTAGATCCGATGGTGTTTATATCTTCATTTTGGGTAAGTTTTTCTAGTTGTCCATCCATGTTAAACAAATAATTCAACGTCTCCTGGGAATTCATTGATTTTGCTGTATGGTGCTTGTTAACTTTTCTAATGATTTGCGCAATTAACCTCGGTTGAACCGGACATAATCTGAGATACTTAGCGATTTGTTCCGGATTGGGTGATACAACTTCTCCAAATCCAATCCAAGGATTATCAAAGCGGTATTTGACTGCTAACCACGGATTTTCACCTGATGGGGACAAGCATATTTTTAAATAAGCATGGTTTGTATCAAATTGTACAACAGTCCAGCAGTATTCCTGGTTATCCACCAGGATTTTTCGTATTTTTGCGGTCGATTGGGATAATACCATGATGAAAATTTTACGAATAGTAGATATTACCCGTAGTATATCTTATATTTTTGGTTGTCAAAGTCAAATAGATTCGACTTAACATAGAAAACGGAGAAAAATCCAGTAGATAGACTAGTACTTAACTATTGACTGCTTGCGGACTTTCATCTTCAATGGGAGGATGACTAGATAATTCCGGGGAACGATAACCATCTGGTTTGGGATTTTGTCCAGTTTTTGTGCCAGAAATGGGTCTATCGGGTGGGTCAAAGTTGTCAATTAAGGCTTGTAAACGTTTGATTTTCGTGAGTGCATTCGCTATTTCCACGTTTCTATTTAAATTTGAGGTGTTGCGGTTTTGAGCAGTATTGAGGAGATGGGTGGAAATTTCCTCCGTAAGTTGTCGCAATTGCTGTTTAATTTGGGAATTTTGTTTGATTTGCGGAAGATTAGTGCTATCTACTGTTCCTCGAATTGGACTTGATTGTCCAACTGCTTCGGTGACGACTTCTTTGGTGAGGTGCATTTCCACGGGATCGAGCAGACGTAATAGATTACTTAAGGTGACTATACCGATACCTTTTCCCCAATCCCAAGATACAACTAACCTTCTGACCCGCAAGCGTTGCATTTCTTGGTGAGCTGTCCACAATGAATCTTCCGGACTTAATAATAATAAAGGTGTACTCATCACCAAGTCGGCGGTTGTGTTGTGAAAGTCCACATAACATGATTGAAACTGAACTAAATCCCGCTCTGTGATGATACCAACGGGAAAATCATAAGCATCGTTACCATAGACTTGACGCAATTCGACAATCACAACACAGCTAACCCGTTGGGTTGACATTAATTGAGCGACTTCGGTTAGGGTGGATTGTAAGGGTGCGCAAATTACAGGAGTAGTCATGACTTCTCCTACCCGACGTAATTTCAGAAAATCGGCTGGACGAATGACTCGACGTAAACTTTCAGACGAAATCACCCCAATAATCTCACCGCGATCGCCGATAATGGGTAAATGGCGAACTTGGTAGCGACGAAACAAAAATAATGCCCCAAATACGTCCTGTAAGCCGTTGAGCGGGAAGGTAATGACTTTTTTTGTCATCACATCCCCAATCGTTAACGCGTCTAAATCACTTCCATTCGCTGCAAGACGCACTAAATCCCGTTCTGTAAAAATACCTACTAAACCCCCATTTTCCACAACTAAACCGCAACTAGAGACAACCGCTCGCTTTTGGGTATCGCTGCTGTTACTGTTCTGATTGATGCGATCGCTCATTTGCTGTACCGCTAGACGCACAGGTTGTTCCGGTGACAGAATTAGGGGCTGGTAATCGATCGCAGTTTCTAGATTCGCGGGTCTGTCTAGAGGGTTGTCTGGCTGCATAATAGGCTAAACATCTAATTTTTTCTCGGATCGGCTGACACCCAGAATTTGGTTTTGTGTGCACCGAAAAATTTCATACTCCATCGTTATTCTAAGGACATGGATGGAACACTTAAACGAAAACAAACAAAAAACACGTAACTGTGTACCAGCCTGACAGCTAAACGATACACAGTTACGATTGAAACATATTATCAGGGATGTAACAATGCAGTGACAATTATTCTTTGATTAAAGTAATTGGATTTATTCCTGCTTATCACAAGTTCGGGAAATTACTGATCCCGGATTTCTCACAAATCCCTAAAACCTGTAGGAAGTGGGGAGTAGTAGGAAAATCAACCCGTTACTCAATGCAGATAATTGGTATAGGAATGAGAAATACACCTATCTATTTAATTTCCATTCCTCGGTCAAATTTATCTACCGGAGGATTGTCCATTGGCTCTATGGTGTTCAATCCAGATAGAACGGGTTGATGCTCTTGGTCTAAATCCCTATGGGTTTGACAGGCGCTGGGATTTTTGCCGTACATGCGATCTAAAACCCTCTTGACAGAAATACGCTGCCACTTCTGTCCTCGTTTGGTGGTGTAACCACGCTCATTCAGCCAATTGGCGATTTGCTGTAGGGACTTTCCTGATTTATGGTGGCGACGAATTAGTTCAATCACAGCTTGCTCCTGGGGATGATCGACCAATTCTCCATTCACAGATGTTAATCCGTAGGGCGGAGAACCGTAACCAGCGTAACCACCTCGCAAAGCTTTTAACCTTCTTCCTTTTTCTAACCTTTCCCAAACACTTTCTGTAGGGGATTTTTCCGCAGTCATGAGTCTCAAAGTACACACATCATTAGTTATATTAACCGAACGACTCTAACTTGCGAATCCGTAAATCCATTACTTTTTTTAATAAAATATTAACATTTGTACGAATAATTAAGCACAAAAAAGGGTTTGAATCCGGAGCGGGAAAGGGCGAACAAGGGGAAGCATGGAAAGGAGAGGATGAGACAGAGAGTTTAAAACCTGCTATTTTTACCCTCTGTCTTTCCATCACGACTCCCCTGAAAATTTCAATATTTTTTAACAGATGGGGGATTTTGTCATATAAATTAACAAATGGGTTAATATTTGATGAAATTAATTTTGCTATCTGGGCATTCTGTCTGGATAAATGCAGGGTAAACTGAATGTGCATAGTTGGGCTGTAATTGCGGTGCAACAGTTATATGCACATCTGAGCGACTAGAAAACAATTCAGGATTCTGATGTTCAAAAAAATTGAACCGAGGATACTGATTCTATCTCATCCTGTGGCTTAATGACTAAGGATGTTTTTCCCAGTTAGACTTATAGTTTAATTAGTGAAGATCCATCCAAGGGCATCTTTAGGAATTGAAGTTGGATTAATTTTAATTCCTAAACAACCTCTCCGAACGGAATGCTTGTAGGCTGTTTCCCAGGAATCAGCCTGGTGATTATCGTCCGGATGAGAATAAAATCTCACTTTCAAACAATATGGAAGCGCAAATGCAAGAATCGGAAACTATGGAAACTAAGTCCCCAGAGGCAGCAACAATGCCTGAAATTAACAATCAAGCTGGAACCATCACCAAGATTCAAGCTCCCCAGTCTCAAGAACAGATCCAGAAATACCTCGATCAAGTTTCTAACTTTTTAAGTGGACTTCCTGAATATTTAGGAAGCATTTTTAACAAGTATAAGCAGCCTTTAGTGATTATCGGGTTGATTATTGGGGCGATTGTTACACTCAAAGTTGTCTTAGCAATTTTAGATGCACTCAATGATATTCCTTTGGTAGCGCCAACGTTTGAGCTAATTGGTATTGGTTACTCAGCCTGGTTTGTCTACCGTTATTTGCTCAAAGCGAACACCCGTCATGAATTAACAAACGAAATTCAAAGCTTAAAATCTCAGGTTGTAGGCAAAAATTAAGCCACTATCATTAATTCTATCAGCATATGACCATTTAACACAAAAGTGCTGATGTGCGGCATATATTCAGTTGGGTGCGGTCAAATTGAGTGATTAATCACTGGAAATTGACCGCATTTTTGTTTTTTGGCTTGAAAATAGGGAATAGCCCCCATGTACTGTTGAAAGTGGTTTTTCCTACTCCCTACTCCCTAATTTTCTAGGGAGGGAATAGGGAATATGAATCAGAATCTTGGAGAAAATCCTTACCGTCGAGGTTTGACAATATATTCGGATTCGATTGCTGGTAATCGACCCATTCTGACTAGGGTTTGGTGAATCATGGCTGTGACTTCTGCTCTAGTTGCTTCCCGATTGGGTGCAAAGGCTTGTGGGTCTGGGTGGTTGACAACTAATCCATTCGTGGTTGCGATCGCGACTTTTTCTTTGGCATAGTTGGGAATATCTTTGGCATCCTTATATATGGAAATCACCTGTTCTGGATTAGCAGGTGCTTTGAGGTTTCCTAAACCACTTACTAAAGCCACAATTACTTGTACCCTGGGAATTGGTTGCTCCGGTTTAAAGTTACTGTCGGGATAACCACTTAAAAATCCCATCCCCACAGACTTATTAATTGCTCCCTTTGCCCAAAAATCACCGGAAATATCAGAAAATTGTAACACTTTTCCAGTTCCAGCCTTATCAAAAGCTTGTTGCAGTATCGATGCAAATTCGGCACGAGT
Organism: Calothrix sp. NIES-3974; assembly: GCF_002368395.1. Classification (GTDB taxonomy): domain Bacteria; phylum Cyanobacteriota; class Cyanobacteriia; order Cyanobacteriales; family Nostocaceae; genus NIES-3974. The sequence goes on along the minus strand of NZ_AP018254.1, from coordinate 5,437,801 downwards.
TACGGGTTTATTCGGAAGAAATGAGTTGTCATTAAACCCTTTGATCACATTTCGGGAGGATAGGGTGTCAATAAACTTACTTGCCCAGAAGTTATCAGGAACATCTGTAAATTCCTTGGGTGCTGGAATGGTAGGCATTTTATCCACTGGACTGGTCACCAGGAAATTACCGTCTGTAGGTGTTGCTGGTGGTACTATCGGTAACACAGGAGTTGATAAAGATGGTTGGGAGGAAATAATCTCCGTATCTTTGTCCTCTTCTGGTTGCGCTGTTGTTCCCGTTGTCGGTGTCGGAACAGTAACAGTGGGAGTGGGAACAACCGGGGTCGGAAGAAGATTATTTGCACCAGTGCTGTCGGGAGCAGGTGCGGTAGGGACTGGACGGTTAAAGGTAGATGGTAAACGAGTCCAATCCCAATCCGGAAACCGTCGTCCCAGCACCCAAAAGAGAATACCACCAATGGCTGCAAAGGCAACCAAAATACCAATTAGTTCATCATAATCCCAACTGCGACGCTGGGAAGAGGAGCGAGGGTCGGAGGGAGGTAGATTTGTCATTTTCCTTACCTGATTGAAAATTACAAGTTAAACAATTTTGAATTTTGGATTTGGCGGAAAGTTGAGCTTTTGCTGCATTATGATTCCCCGCATTTTCGCAACTGTCGCTGGTGGGAGATTTATTTAAATCAAACAGAACTTTAGAGATATGCTCCCAAAAGTTCGCTGTAGTTTTCTTATCGTTCAAAAGCACTACATTCCGAGCAAAAAAAATATTTTTAACTTTTAGACTTACTGGAAACAGTTACTTTGTCAAGGAAAGTGCGTAAATCAGGTTGTGTTATACAAATTAATTACCGATAAATCTGTGTAGGGTGGGGTTTTTCCAGACAACCTTTACTGACCGACAGATAGGAAAATAAATGTACCGGGCATTTTCCTTTCATTGAGCTATATTAGGGATGGGTCGTCTGTCCAGAATTCTGTTTTTGTCAGCCAATATCAGTTTCTATTTGACACATTAAGAAAAATGGAAGAAACAGTAGACTCCACAAAATTGTTATATTGTGTTCTGGAAAAACCTTCAGTTCCAGTGAAGTATGTATTCGTGTCAGTAAGTTAAAAGCTAGAGGTTTGAATGCGCAAGTATACCCAATCTTTATCGGTGAATTCATCCCATGATTTGAATTCGCAACCTCGTCCCGATATCCAATCCTCTAATCCATTAGGGTATTTATTAGCTTTAATTCCCGTCTTTCTCCTAGCCAGTATCATTAGTTATAAAAGTTATCAAAGCTACAGGCGTAACCGTCATCGTCGTCGCATCGAAATGCTAGAAAGGATATGGGAGGTAGATGCAGACCGTAAAACTCATTAATTAAATTTTATATTTAAATGTTAAATATTTTAATATTTTGAAGTCATTACTTAACTTATAGAAGTAAGTCGGTGGGTATATTTATCGCCTGAGTAAGTCAGCACCAATAAATCTCATTGTGTAACGGATTGTGAACAAAATTAACAGCCTGGAGATTGCGTCCTTTCACTACGTTTCACAAGCTTCGGATATACTTTGATTTTTTACACCGACTTACTTAAACTATTCCGAACAGGTGTGCTAAAAAATCAAATCTGTTCCCTGTTTGCTGTTATTGATTATGGGTAAATAAAATTAAATACTTTGATTGGAGCTTGATTTTATTACCGAGAAATACCAGGAATTAGGGCAGAAATCAATACCCACAGGAAATAAATCGCTAGAATATTCAAAATTAAAGTCAATCCTAATTTCCATTTATTTTTGGCACTAATTGGTAATCCTGTAAATAGGAGATAGACTAACAAAGATAATGAGTATAATTGCAGGAGAAAAAAGGGGAAGCCAAACAATCCAATAACTGCGACTTTAAAGGCTTGATTGAGAATGCGATCGCCCTTCGGGATAATTTCATTTTCTGATTCGATTTCTGCTGGATTAATATCTGCTCCTGTTTGATGAACTACCGGATTAACTTCAAAATTATAAGCAGTTAAAATATCAATAGCTTCTTCTAGATGGGATTGGGGAACCTTTAATTTAATCCAACCTACAGCAATACTTAAATGCCAAGCGGTTGTCACTGTCTCATCGTCCATTACAAAAGCCGGTATATTCTCTGCTTCTAAAGTTTGCTTTGCCAACGATGCTTCAAGGGAATTAGGAAAAGTGGCAATTGTTACAAGTTGATTACTCATAATATCAGTAATTATCAAATCGTTAGGAAGTTGACCTAATGATTTGCTGAATTTTCAGGGATTAAATTGTGAGAATTTTACCAAAAGACAGAGTTTAAAATCTCAGATTTTTGATTTAAAAATAAGCAGGGAGTAGGGAAAAACCTCTAACCACTCCCGACTCCCAAAAATAATAGGTTGATTATTCAAAACGACTTTTCAAACAACCTTTAAGAACAAAGTTTAGCTGTCCAGGTTTGACTTCCCCGTCCCCGTTGACATTTATTTTGTTCTCCCACCCATATCACTGACCAGCGACCGTTTTGATTACGTTGCATTTCGATGCGTTGACGCAAAGCTCTGACAGAATCATCTGCTAAACCTTCTTTGGTTAACATAATTACAGCTGTGTTGTTGCGGGAATATTTAATATCTATGCTTTCTGACTGTCTCCCTTCTGCTTCTTCTTTGTCTGCAAACAGTTTGACTGCGGTTTGATTAGGGTTTAAACCAGAGATACGGTTTTGGGATACAAATTGTTGGACATTAATTGCTCGATAGGGAGTACGACTTGATGATTGTGCTGGGGTTTGATGATTTGTCCATCCTATCACAGCAGCAGAAGTAACAACGCCGGCAATAGCTGCAAATACTAATTGATTTTTTAACATAATTTTTTCCATTTCTTAATTAAAACCCAGGCTTCTATTCTAATTATACAATTCTTATCAATGATTTTACGGATAATACCAATTTATTCATTAGAGACGTAATATATTACGTCTCTAAAAACTCTACAAACAAAATTCATCCGTCCCATTCCTTTTTCAAATTGGTGTAATCATCAGAAAATTTTGCGATCGCGTAACCATAGCATCTGTCTCCCAAGGTACGACGAAGAATAGAAACTGATGACTGCGATCGCTAGTTACTAAATATATTGACTCGATTATTTATGGTGCGGATACTACTTCCACTTTGACAATACCAAGTTTATCATTGAAAGTATAAGCTAAATAATTTTGACCATTAGTCACAAATACTTTCATCCAACATTCTTTGCCATAGTAATTAACATTTGCTGAACTACAGCCTGAAGAAATTTGAATTTTATCTGAAGGAATCCGCAAATTTTGAGTTGGTGTTCGTAACCGCTTACTAGCATTTCTGATGATTTTTTCAGCCAAATCATTAGGTAAATCATCAGTGCGAGGAGGCATATTTTTAATACCTTCTAATGCAATTTCATAATTTCCTACACTTGCATCTCTTCCTTTTCTAATTCGATAAACTGCGGTTTGCTGATTTTTAGTTTTGATGGTGACGCGAAGAGCGGGGAGGGAAGCCATTGTGCAAGCTTCCCAAGGAGCAGCTAAACCAAAACATCCGTCCACTTGAATATTTTCGACTTTGGTGAGCAAAACTTCTCCAGGTTTAACCTGAAAGTTATTAGTCACCCTACTGATTAATGCTAGTGTTTGTTCCGGTGTAATTTTCGATTTCAAGTCATAGTTGACTTGTGACCAGATTTTGAATTGACGAGGATTTTTTTGATTGACAAAATAAATCCAACGACTATTTCCATCAGCAATAATTACTTCCCAAAATCGATTGGATGGGTTTGCATCTGAAAAGTGCGGTTTTATAGGTAAGGCTGTAAAATCTTCTGCTGATGGCTCTAAACTTGCCCTTACACTAACAATTTGACCGCGATTTGGCAGTAAATCCCAGTTTTTTTGGGCATCTGCTAAAAGAATTTTTTCTACATTTCCAGGCAGTTTATTGGCTTTACCAAGATATTCCCTACTCCCTAACTTAATTGTTCCTGTATCACGCACATAATAAACAAGACGCTCAAAATAGGTGTCAACTGTAACCTTCCAAGTATCTCTATTTGCTCGAAGATTACAGGTTATTGGTTGATTTCGATTAGCTCCTAATTCATCACAATGAAATGGGTAGGAAACTCGCTTCGCTTCGACAATTTTCTCCACCTGACCTGCGTAATCAGCAATAGCTCTGCGATGAATCTGGTTCATGATTTTTTCGGGAAGTTTTTTATCGGCATCCGCAGGTTTTCCCGATTTTGTTTTCACCGAGGTAGAAGATAAATTATTTGCGATCGCAGGTGCAGAGTAAGAGTTTTTGGACGAATAATTCGCTGTAGCTAGTTGTCCATTGGCAGGTAAAATAGTCATAGATAATGAGATAAGTGACTGTATAGAAATCAAGCTTAAGAATACAGCAGATGAAGATTTGAACATATTTATTAGACCATTAAAATAGTTTCTATTTACTTTATATTCGATGCCATTATCTCAGGGAATCTGGTTACATTTTTAGCAACAATAATTTCCATGAGATTGCTAACTATCTGAGCATGAAAATAGGAACAGTCAAGTCGCTATTTTCCACTTTGAGAAATAAGTGGACTTATGCAACGACCTCATCAGAGTTATCGGAATCTGATTGGAATCTTGAAATAACTTAGGTAGCTAGGGAACAGGATTGGAGGAAACTCTTAGCGAAGGTGTACTTGGTTTTTTCCGCATAAGTACAAGCTACACCCAAAGAAATCAAGTACTAATCCTATATACTTGTGATAGTTGGCAACATTTCTAGCTATTAATAGACGACCCATGAATAAGTGTTGTCAGCAACCAGAATCAAAATTCACTGAACAGTTTTCCTCTAGACTCAAGCTAGAGGAAATATAGCATCAACGCATAATACAACGGCAAAATTGAAAATTCCGCAAGCAAATGAAAAATTTTGTTTGATTTGCAATACCCATGATTGCGTAGCGACTATTGTAAAGTATTGCACTTTAAATCGACTCCCTTCTACTCGGAAATTAATTAACCTACCGGGACTCAAACATTTTTGAGGTATAAATAAGCCTCAAACCCATACAGGGGAAGGAAAATACATTACAGGTTCCAAAATGCTTGAAACCCAGATATAGCAAGAAGCGATTCCAAACGATGTCAAAGTCTTGCTATATATACATTTGAGTAGTTTTTCTGGCGACTTTTTGTCTAAGTCCCACTAGGAGAGGTAATGACATGAGTATAAAATACTACATTTGTTTCGCAAAAATAAGGGTCAGGAGCATCTTCCGTAGCTTCTGACCCGAAAAATATCATTTTTTGGTTATTCATCTATGTACGAAAACATCACCGACTATTTTTCTGGAATTGCGGAAGAATGATGTTCTACAATTAGCCAATTATCGCCGATTTTTCGGTAGACAAATGTATAACGTGCTTTCACTTGGTTGACCTGGTTATGATTAGTTAAATTAAAAGTATATATACCAGAATTAATTGCTAAATCACAATATATACGTATATTCTGTTCGTTAATCTTTCCATAGGGTTTCATTTTTAAAAATGTCTCGAAGTATTCTCGTATTTCCCTTGGACTGTTCAAAACATGGTTTGATACTGTTGCTAACAAAACCGCATTATTGGCATAATTAGCAGCAACTTTTTCTGGCTTTCCCGTCTGTAGTGATTGATTCCATCGCTGAAAAAGTGATTCAATTTCTTCTGTACTAGATTTATGACATTGCCGATTTTCAGTCTTAGCTTCAATTTTATTTATTTGATTTGCATTTTGGGCTTGAACTGGAATCATCATCGATACCGTACCAATTATTCCTAGTCCAAATAAAGCAATAGTTTGATTCGGTTTATGCATCGGATTAATTTGATTAATTATAGTCAATTTGCTGCTACTTACTTCCAGAAAATTTTTAGTGATGACTATATAATGATAATAACAATAATCATCATTTGACTGATGTTTTGACTACAGATTTAACACAAATCAATTGTATAATAAAAGACGTTTTATCCGCTCAATCTATTTTTAACTTTCCCAGAGTACCTAAAGGTCTTTTTCCGCATTTCTCACAAAACCCTAAAACTTATAGGGAGTAGGGAGTAGTGAGTATAGGGGAAATTAGTCCGTCACTCAAGGCTTACAACTTACTCGTGAGAAATCCAGGTTTTGGATGACAAACCTGTATGTAATATCAATTCTCTTTTACTTTGAAATAAATGAAACTAGAATAATCAACGGTTATAGCTCCTGATATGTAGCAACCATTAGCGTAAACGATATCAACCTAGGATAATCCAAAATCTAAAATCCCAATGTCCCAACTATCCCTCCCCCAACCTCTCCACCCAGATTTACCCCTGACTGCTCTTGCTCCCATGCAGGACGTGACAAATCTTTGGTTTATGAAAATTATTGCCGATTATGGTAGTCCTGATTACTTTTTTACCGAGTATTTTCGCGTATACGAAACATCGCGTCTGAGTCCGAAAATTTTGGCATCAATTACCGAAAACGACACAGGTCGTCCCGTGTTTGCGCAAATGATAGGTGAAAGTATTCCCGATTTGGTGAGAACAGCACGGGAACTTTGCCGTTATAATGTCGCTGGAATTGACCTGAATATGGGTTGTCCAGCACCCAGGGTCTACCGTAAAAATGTTGGAGGGGGATTACTGCGGGAACCGGAAAAGGTAAATCGAATTTTGGCAGAATTGCGTTCCACGGTTAATGATCGCCCCTTCACTGTTAAGATGCGTATAGGTTTTGAGAATACGGATTTTTTTGGGGAAATTTTAGATGCGATCGCTCGTCACAATATTGATTTACTGTCTTTGCACGGTCGTACAGTCAAAGATATGTATCGGGGGGAGGTAAGGTACGATTTAATTGCCGAAGCAGTGAAGCGGGTTGACTGTCCCGTGCTTGCCAATGGTAATATTAATTCTGCTGCCAATGCATTGGAAGTGTTATCCCAAACGGGAGCAGCAGGGGTGATGATTGGTCGCTGGGCAATTGCCAATCCTTGGATTTTTCGTCAAATTCGCCAAGCTTTGCGAGGAGAAGAAATTACCCCTGTTCCTTTGGTTGAGGTACGCAACTATATTGATCGTTTATTGCAGACTCCTAATTCAGCAACAGTTCCAGATAGAGCGCGTGTTGGTTATCTGAAGATGTTTCTGAATTATATTGCCCTATTGGTTGATGCTGAAGGTCAGTTTCTGCGATTGATGCGAAAGACACAGACCGAGGTGGAATTACTCAATCTATGCGATCGCTTTTTGCTTGATAATAGTCATCAAAATTTCGCTTTCGCACCTTACTTGCAGGTTTAGCCGACAATTAAGACAACTTCGTCAACAATCCCAAAATCCGTTTTGAGGTTGGTGTTAATAAAGTCCGACGATAAGCATCTGCGGCTTTTTTAATGGCTTCAGCTTGGGTGGGATAGGGATGGATGACACCAGATAAACCATTTAAACCAACCTTATTAACTATAGCCGTGGTGATTTCACTGATAGTTTCCCCTGCGTGACGGGAGACAATGGTTGCACCCAAAATTTGATCCGTACCTTTTTTGTGAATGATTTTTAAAAACCCATCTTCTTCCCCATCTGCGATCGCCCGATCCACACTACTAAAAGGAATTTTAATCGTGTTGACATTAATACCCTGTGCTTGAGCTTGTTGTGCGTACATTCCCACATGGGCAATTTCCGGGTCAGTATAAGTCACCCAAGGCATCACCAAACTACTCAGCTTCGATTTTCCCAATCCAAAGGGAGAAAATAAAGTATTTTTAATCACAATTCTTGCGGCGGCATCGGCTGCGTGGGTAAATTTCCAATCCATGCAAACATCTCCAGCTGCGTAAATTTTCGGATTGGTAGTTTGTAGATAATCATTAACTTTCACTCCCTTGCGTTGGTCATATTCCACCCCAACCGCTTCTAAATTTAAACCTTCCACATTCGCTGCGCGTCCTGTACCCACTAAAATATCATCAACAACAACGCATATTTTAGAACCATTACTAATCCCGTGGATAATTTTTCCTTCCGCAGTTTTTTCCACACTGTGGATTTGACTATTTAAAAGTAGCTGAATTCCTTCACGCAGGAAAACATTTTGTAAAATTTCTGCCGCATCGGTATCTTCCTTATTTAAAATATGGGAAGCATTATGGAATAGAATTACTTGACTACCTAAACGTTGAAAAACTTGAGCCAATTCACAACCAATCGGACCACCACCAATCACAGCTAAACGTTTGGGTAATTTGGTCAGGGAAAAAACAGTTTCATTGGTCAAAAATCCTGCTTCCATAATCCCTTTAATTGATGGTCGCACAGGTCTAGCTCCTGTTGCAATTACAGCCTTTTTGTAGGGTAGAGTTTTATTCCCCACTTGCACCACGTTATTCTGCAAAAAATGACCACTACCCAAGAAAACATCAACCCCTAACTTTTGAAAACGCTGGGCAGAATCATGATGACTAATACCCGACCGTAAACGACGCATCCGTTCCATCACTGCGGGAAAATCAACGTCTATTTGTACTGGTGGATTAATTCCCAATGCCTTCGCTGACCAAATTTCACCGACAACACGAGAGGAACGAATCATACATTTAGAAGGAACACAACCCACATTCAAACAATCCCCACCCATTAAATGTTTTTCGACCAAAGCCACTTTTAATCCCACATCTAAACCTGCTGCACCAGCTGCAACTACTAACCCTGCTGTACCCGCACCAATGACAACTAAATCGTAACAATCAGCAGGTTGGGGATTAACCCAATCGGGGGGATGAACGTGGGAAATTAATTTTTGGTTATACTCATCCATCGGTGGAAGAGTAACTTGTTTAAATGGAGAATTCGCCATAAATTAGCTCCAGGAATCGTGAAAATAGTATGTAATTTAACTCGCTTTAAAAGGTATATAAAAATCCTTTTTTATTGTTGCATCCAGTCCACTTTGTACTGTAATTATTTAAGGCTTACACACTCATTACGAAAAATCAGGTGTTTACGTTGTCCTTGCATAAGTCCTGTTATTTTTCCGAAAGCGAGTTATTTGCAGATTTAGAGCCACTCCGTGCAGCTTACTAGAGAAATCATAAAGTTAAACTTTTAAAAAATTATGAAATATCTAATTCCTCTAGCAAGTTAGCAAGCAGTAAATATTGGAATTCGCTTTGATTTTTCAAATTATCTGTGTTGGTAGGGAGTAGTATTCGACAACATTAATTTTGATACAATCCGTTACGTAATTAGGTTTATTTATGCTGACTTACTTTGTGATTAATTTGACGCTTTGCACACTGATATATTTTCCTTGGGTTTTTTTGAGAGGTGACAGTAGAGATAGGACAATCCCAAGTATAGGAATCCTACTTGAATCTTGAACAAGACCCAGTAAAGTTTCTACTCACTACTCCCTGACCTTGACAGGTAAATTCAAAAATCAAAGAGGACTGCTATATATTCAAGTATTAAGCATCTGAACGAAAAGCTCACTTATTGACAGTGTAAAGTATAGAGTAAAATCAAGCTTAATTTTTGTATATTACATTCTTGATCCTGTTATGCTGTATTCTGTATCCCCCATTCTGCTCATTAAAAAAAGAGTAACCGATGACTACACATTTTATTGCCGCCGAAATTGACTTGCAAGCTAACCCTACTGAATTAGAAAAGGCGATTACCACCGAGTTAAAAAAACAAGGTGAACCCCTTCGCTGGGCTATAACATCCGTTGATGAGGACAAACAAAAAGTCACAGTTGAAGCGGTTGTGACGAAGTAGTCAACTACACCTAATTCTCCGGGATGATTGAAGACCCATAACTCCCGGATTTCTCACAAACCCCCCAAACTTTTGGTGAGTGGAGAGTGGGGAGTAGTAAAAACCACTTTTATCGGTTCTAAGTAAGTCGGCGTTAAAAAATCAAAGTATGTCTGAAGCGATTGGAACCCAGTTAAAGGAACCAATATCAAGGATTACGGACTATTCCCTATCCCTATGATTTTTAGGGTTTTGTGAGAAATGCGGGGTAAGCATTACTAAAAGAAATTTAGAAAAGGGAACATTGTTCTTAGGGTTCTGAGTAATTGAATCAGAAAAATTGTTTCCCGAATACTAGAATCTAACTTAGGTGGTGGAGCATTTTGGATTTTTGCCTGTAATTGGGCATATTCAGCTGCACTGAGGGGTTTGCCATCTATTGGCGATCGCGCAATTGTAATCACCTCTGTACGCAAAATTTCTTCGGGGATGTCCTCGACAGGAGGTAGGGAATAGGCAAAGTGATGATTGGCTAACAGCACTATCATCACCGTGAATATGACCATAAAGCCAAAGCGAGAAATTAGACGAGTACTCGCAATTTCCATCACTAACTAAATCTCCTAACAACACATCCCACACCTGACCACCAGATGTGGGATTAAATAATTTTTACTCAAGCTACAGCAGCAAACTATGGAGTTGTGGCTGGAGTTGCTGCTGGAGTTCCTGCTGGGGTTGTTCCTGCACCATCAGCAGGTTCCGCAGGAGTTGTGTTTCCACCTGGAGAGGTTTCTGTACCAGCTTCACAAGCCCCTAAAACAGCAGCCATGCTTAACATCAATGCTAAACCAAGTACTTTAATCTTCATAACTCCTCTTTTCACCAATAAATGGCATTTACAATTTTTAGCCTGTTCAATACGATACCTTATTTGTTTGTTTTTTTAAATTGTTTTCCTTTTTGTGATGCAATTTAGCTTTCTTATGCTTCTGCCCACGGAACTGGTATCGTCGGAGGATGCACTAGCAACCAACAGGAAGCCGCCTAGTCAACTATAATCTCGGGGAATTTTTCAAGCTCCTCGAAAAAATAGTGCCCATTGACCGAGATATCATACCAAAAATTTCTCAGAAATTACATCCTACTGAAAATTGAATTTATTCCCACTTGCTTAGTAAATTGGTGAGTGGGGAGTAGAGACGACCCGTGGGGTCGTCTCTACAGGGAGTGGGGAGTGGGTTCTTTTTTGGTTGTGTCCAAAGGACGTGGAGGACTGACTTGAAAGTGAGTGGGAGAAAAACCGCTTTCATCTTCGCTTTCATCTTAGATTTATATCTTGCACCTTTACGTATACATACGTTGAATTTCAAAATATACGCGATATAGCGACAGTACTATTGTTTGTTTTAAATGCTAAGATAATATTTTTAGCTTTATACTGGGTATTCTATTTCCATCAGTTTTTCTTGGTGCAAGATGTGAGTTAAAGAGAAACTGCGCTACGCGCATCTACGGTTCTGGTGTACTCAGTACATATAAACTACTCCCGACTCACCCTATTTACAAGGGAGAAATAAAATCAAACGCGGCAAGATGCTGAGATTTCTAGTTAAAATTGTAAATATTACGTCAAAAATGCAAACAAAACTCGATCCAAATGCCAAGTTCTGAAAATGGCAAAACCCAACCTCGCGTTATCGTTATCGGTGCTGGAATTGGAGGTCTAACCGCAGCTGCTCTTCTGGCTCATCGTGGTTATAATGTCCTTGTCCTCGAACAAGCTTTAATTCCTGGCGGTTGTGCATCCACATTTCAACGTAAAGGATTTACCTTTGATGTCGGTGCAACTCAGGTAGCAGGTCTAGAACCTGGTGGGATTCATCACCGTATTTTTACGGAACTAGGTATTGAATTACCAACGGCTACCCCCTGCGACCCTGCTTGCTCCGTCTTTTTACCAGGGGAAAATTATCCTATTAATGTTTGGCGTGACCCAGAAAAATGGCGGGCTGAACGGGAACGTCAATTTCCTGGTAGTGAGATGTTTTGGGATTTATTAGGAATTTTGTTCCAAGCGAGTTGGGACTTTCAAGCTCGTGATCCTGTTTTACCACCCCGCCATCCTTGGGATCTATGGCAACTCATCAGGGCTTTACGACCGAAAACAATGGTCACTGTTCCCTATACCCTATTCACGGTCGGTGATGCTTTGCGAGCTTACAAACTAGACGGAGATTATCGATTACGATTATTTTTGGATTTACAGTTAAAACTATACTCCCAGGTAGATGCGGAAGAAACTGCTTTGTTGTATGCAGCGACAGCCTTAGCCGTGTCCCAGGAACCCCAGGGGTTATTTCATTTACATGGAAGTATGCAAGTGTTATGCGATCGCCTGGTGGAATCTTTACAACGGGATGGTGGTCAACTCCTAACTCGTCATACCGTAGAAAGTATACATGTGGAAAAAAATCGAGCTTGTGGGGTGACAATCCGCAACCAAAAAACTGGTGAGGTTTGGCAAGAAAGCGCAGATCACATTATTGCCAATGTCACTGTCCAGAATCTTGTGCAACTATTAGGTGACCAAGCACCACGGGGATACAAACATCGTGTCGCCAAATTACCCCCCGCATCCGGTGCATTTGTGATTTATTTGGGTGTCACAGCAGCCGCCATACCCCCCAACTGTCCGCCCCATCTCCAGTTCCTCTATGATATGAATGGGCCCATTGGCGAAAATAATTCCCTGTTCGTCTCCGTGAGTCGTCCCGGTGATGGACGCGCTCCTACAGGTTATGCCACCATCATCGCTTCATCATTTGTTGATCCACAACCCTGGTGGGATGGGGACAATTATCCAGCCTTGAAACAAAAATTTACAGACGAAGCCATTTCCCATCTCAGTAAATTTTTTCACCTCACCCCCGAAACAATTGTTCATGTAGAAGCCGCCACACCCCGTACATTTTACCGTTATACAGCCCGTGAACGGGGAATAGTCGGTGGTATTGGTCAGAGAATTTCCACCTTTGGTCCCTTTGGTTTTGCCAATCGCACCCCCATCGACAAGCTTTGGTTAGTCGGTGATTCTACTCACCCTGGAGAAGGAACCGCAGGAGTTAGTTATTCGGCTTTGACGGTAGTCAGGCAAATTCAGGCAAGTAAGTAGTGGTCGATAAAAAACTAAAAAACTTGCAGCGTCGTGATTGCGGATAATAGCTCCCTAGTCACGGCAGCAGGGAAATAACCCTCTACCCCACGTCCGGAATTGAGAATAAAACGGAGAGAATATTCCTGGGGATAACCGGATATTTCTAGCCAAACAATATCACTTTCAACTTCAAGGGTAACTTTTTCCTCATCCATCAATTCCGATGCGATCGCATTCATCGCTGCAAGTAATTCCTCTAGCAACCGACAAAAGTCATCATACTCAGTTGCTGTCATTTCCACAGCCCAATCATCGGTTCCCAGTAAAGCTGTAAATTCTGCCACTCCTGGATTATAACCTACACGCCACCCTTTCCCTGATTTAACAACTCGCTTCATCTCATTTTCTGACTTTTTGGTTGATTGTACCTTATCCAGTCAGCGAGCTTTTTGTTTAAATAGTTAACTTTAGTTAACTTCAACTGATCACTATTACTCCATGTCGTTAATTTTGATGGGTTAAAAAAGGCACGTAGTAGCGCTTTAGCACCTTTATATTAAAGCTTTTTCGACACTAGAGCCACAACTACGAACCCCTCATAACTTACCTTGTGGAGTTTTCTGTTCAAACTTCCCCAATAATTTCTGGTTGGGTTAACTCGTCAGACATTTCGATAATAGCCCGCAAAACGGGTTTCATCACCATATCGTCACCACTATCAAAATCTTCATAGCGACGACGTTTAGCTCTATTCGCAACTTGAACCGTGATCCGATAACGGTTAGATGCGGCACTAATTAGGTCTTCCGCACGGTGCATAATCTGTGTCTGGGTAGTCTCGAATCGAGAGCGTTTGAGCATAATTACTGATTTGTGAATTCACTATTTTAGTTTAACAGCAAGAACTGGGAGATTTTGGATTTTGCAGAAAGTTGGTAGGAGATATATTCTTCCACCAAACTTTCCAAGACGAATTTTGGATTTTTATTTTCCCAGATGACCCGACAGGTCGTCTCTACCTGCGTTTTCCCCTCAAGAACCGTTGAGCGCGATCGCGAATATCGTTTAAACTGTAGTTCAGAATTTTTCCTCTGGTAATCAGTTGATAACCAGCAAATAACAAACCTGCGGCAATTATTACTGCTAACAAATTTACAGACGCAAATACGTTTCCGGTCAGGATAATTAAAATCCCCACCACGATTAAAACCCAGCCAATGTTTTTATTGATGCGGTGTTGAAATTGCAAAATTGCTCCAGCTGCACACAATATTAATCCTGGTATACGCACAAAAATCCCGATTTGGGTATTACTGGCAATCAAAACGATGGCGATCGCAATTAGGGTCAGTCCGGTTATTTTGCTGGTACGATTCCCAGTCCCCCCAGGATGGGATTTTTGCAGCGAACCACCCATATTCCGGGTTTGGAGTACCGTTTGCGAGGTCTGAGGAGATGGATTCACACCCAACGGAGTTTTGGCTTGAAAGATGAAAACTACCTTTTCCCCCATACCTAAAGAAATGCGATCGCCTGGTTTTAACTGGTAGGAATCTATTGGTGTGAGTTTTTCCCCATTCAGGTAGGTTCCGTTCGCACTACCATTATCCACCACATAATAATTTCCGCCTTGAACACGAATCAATGCATGTTGACGGGAAACTATTTCCTGATTGTCAAGGTTTGATACATCGATTTCCGGTACTAGCGAATCGTTCGCCTTACCAATTCGGAATACTCCTTTCCCTGAAGGTAAGTGAAAAACCCGATTGCTAGCCACATGCAATAACTCAAACTCCCGCAACATCTGATTCAGGATTTGTGTTTCGTCCATAACCGGCTGATCCTTTTTCCCCTCTTGTGCCCAACTAGCCCAACAGGATATAATATAGGTCTACTGTATTTGAGTTTAGTCGAAATCTATTTCAGGATGTACTAACTTTGTACATACCTAATCTAATTCGCAATTGTGGGGCATTCATATCTGACCTGGCGACAAAATCGCTTTGCCATTGTTCCAATTTCTCAGGCTCTGGCAACCCCTCAGTCTGCGCTGGCATTGTACTCGCGTTTTGCTCTTCCCTAGTTAGCCATAAACCATTCAAATCCAGGGATTCATCAATCAACTTTGTCCATATGTCGCTATTCCCCGTGTCCCCATAGGGTAAAGAAGTAATTTCACCATCACCACTACGAACTCTGATTCTCAAAGTTCCCCATAAATATTGAGTGATAAGTCTATTGACCCCGACTCTGGAATTTTTGAGAAATCTCGGTCGAAGTGTATAAGGTTTATCTAGATCGATTCAGGACGTGCGTTTATCATCCACATTAAATTTTTCTATAAATAGCAGGATCGGCAATCGTATACCAATAACATGGTAACACCATATCTGTAAGTTGTGGCTTTGGGTTTAGCGGTAGAAAATATCTAAGGCAAAATCTCAGACGAAAAACTATATAACTACACACAAGTATTAATCAATTCCGGAGTCGGCAAATTTCGTATCATTACCCATTTTTCGGGGAAATAGGGTTCGGAAATCTAGAACAGAACTGAAATCCGTTCTACACTTTTTCGCGTCACTATATACGTATGTGGTTTCGCCAGCGGATTTTTCGATTAGTTTGGCAATCGCACCATTTTAGTTTATAATGGTAAATTTTATCTGACTGCTTTACTTCTGCGAAAAATTGTCGTATTATATAGGTTAAGTAGAACTCGTACTGACTTCGTTTTAAATCCTCATTGTTTGTTTGCGATGGTGGGAATCAGGAATTGTAGGAATGCCAGAGTGTAGTTGTGAGAAGAAAGAAATAAATCCCTGAAGGGGGGGAAGGTAGGAACCGAAGAGGGGGGGCAAAACGTCTTGACAGACTTAAGTAAAGTAATTGTGATGAACCGTACCCGATGCTGCGTCAGACATCTACTGCTTTTCCAGGATTGCCCCAATTAATTAAACATTCATCGTGTTTACGGAGTAGAGGATAGCGCACCAATGCCAACAGTTAACATACAAGCAGATAACAACAACACCAAATTCACGGCTGATATGGTGCGAACCTATTTGCGCGAGATTGGTCGTGTGCCACTATTGACCCGAGAGCAAGAGATTGTGTTCGGGAAGCAGGTGCAGCAAATGATGATATTAGTGGAAGCGAAGGAGAAGTTAAGCAAGAAATTGCGACGGGAACCGACAGCAGAGGAATGGAGTGAGTATGTTGGTTTATCATCAGAGGAAATCAATCGGACATTGCGTCAAGGGAAATACGCCAAACAGAAAATGATTGAGGCGAATTTGCGCTTGGTTGTAGCGATCGCCAAAAAATACCAGAAACGGAATATGGAGTTTCTGGATTTAATCCAAGAGGGGACACTCGGCTTGGAGCGGGGGGTAGAAAAATTCGATCCGATGCGGGGTTATAAATTTTCTACCTACGCCTATTGGTGGATACGTCAGGCAATTACTCGTGCGATCGCCCAGCAGGGGAGAACCATACGCTTACCGATCCATATTACCGAAAAACTGAATAAAATCAAAAAAGTGCAGCGTGAACTAGCGCAAAAACTGGGTCGTTCACCCTCACCAGCCGAAATAGCCGAAGAACTGGAGTTAGAACCAGCCCAAATTCGTGAATACATGAATATGGCGCGTCAACCAGTATCCTTAGATGTGCGGGTCGGAGATAATCAAGACACCGAATTACAAGAAATGCTGGAAGACCAAGGACCATCACCAGAGTATTACATGACCCAGGATTTTCTCCGTCATGATTTAAACACCTTATTAGCAGAACTAACACCCCAACAAAGGGAAGTATTAGCTTTGCGATTTGGTCTAGAAGATGGCAAAGAACTATCCCTAGCGAAAGTAGGTGAACGGTTGAATCTAAGTCGCGAACGAGTGCGACAATTAGAACATCAAGCCCTAGCCCATTTGCGTCGTCGTCGCGCCAATGTTAAGGAATATATGGCTAGTTAAGTATACAGGACTTACGCAATCACGGGTCATTGCACTTCTTCGCGTAACGGCTCCACAGTAGGGTCATCAGGTAGACGCGCAGAGGCTTCTGGTTTGCGTAGCAATTATAAATTCCTGTTCTATCTAGAATATAGGTAATTTGGCTTTTGTCGGTTATTTGAAGAGGATGGAATTGAATTTCTATCCTCTTTTTGATTACAACATGTCAACAAGCAGTTCTGAATCGGCTTCATCTTATACCATTTCACGAAAAGCCTGATACAAATAACGCCTCTAAAGTAAAATCCCATCCAGCAATAGATTTAATTTTCCGCTCCTTTATTTTGCTTGACGCTGCGTGGACGTGGTGCTTTTAATTTTGCTTTCAATTTATAGCGCACAACTTTATATGATGCTTCGACTCCAAATTCAGCTAAAAGCCATGTACGAACTTCCTCGTAGCTTTTAAATCCTGACGGGTCTTTTAGTTCTTTTTAGATTTGCGATCGCACCCAGGAAAAAAAGCAAGTTCAAGCAGCTTGGAACGGATTCACAATTTCCAACCCATCAATATTTGAGTATCCTAGACCCACAAGTGTTGAATCTTAAGATTTTAGCGGTTGATACCAAGTTGTGTATTGGTGCTGCAAAGGGTTTCAGTATACAAATCCCAACTTTTGCCTTAGCGATCGCGCAGCTATAGAACTTTACGTAGGGTCTGCGGAAAAAGTCTTTTGGCGAGGGTAGGGAATAGGGAACAGGGAGTAGTTTTAACCTAATAATTCCACTTTTCACAAGACTGCTCAAATTAACTACCGCAAATAACCTCTTGAACGCAACAAAAAGACGGAAAAGGGAAAGGCAAAAGCGGATTGTTCCCCGGCTAGCAATATGTTCAGATATCGGCAGAAGCGCTATAATTGCCCGATATAAACACAATATTAAAAATTAGCTATGGTTCAAGTCACAGAGCATCTTTATATAGTTAGAGATGAACGAATTTTAAATGGTGAGCCGATCATTAAAGGAACACGCACACCTGTGAGAGCTGTGGTTGAGAGTTGGAGAATGGGCATTGCTCCAGAAGCAATTCCCCAAGGACTACCCCATCTTACACTAGCGCAGATATTTGATGCCTTGAGTTATTACAGCGATCATCAGGATGAGATCAACACTTATATTGAGCGTAATCGAATTCCTGATGATTTGATTGACCCGTTAGTGAGTGATCTATGAGCAGTTTATTCATCCGTCTGTATTTGGATGAAGATGTTAACGTATTGGTTGCAGACTTGTTAAAAGCTAGGGGGTTTGACGCTTTAACAGTGAGAGATGCGGGACAACTTCAGGCAAGTGACGAAGAACAACTAGCCTATGCAGTTAGCCAGAAAAGAGCCTTAGTCACACATAACCGTGCAGATTTTGAAAAACTAATTCAGACTTATTTTGATACAGAACAAAAGCACTATGGTGTCATCTTGGCTGTCCGTCGTCCGCCTCAAGAAATTGCAAAACGATTGCTGGCAATTTTAAATCAAGTTACAGCAGAGGAAATGGAAAATCAGGTTCGATATATTTGATAGCTGAGTTAGAAGAGCTAGTTTTAAGATGAAGTATTCATTCCAATACTCCATCGTGTTTTGGTACTAAATCAAAACATGGCTCAGTTTCCCCACCGAAAACGAATGGATAACTTTCTGCTAAAGCCATAGATACCCACGTTCTCAATCGCGGGGAAAAAGCGATCGCCTATAGGACTCATATTTGATTTCTGAAAACCCTAATTACTCCATTTCTCAGTATACCCAAAAAGATTTAAGTACGGATTCCTATAGCTGCTTCCATTCCAATCGCTCAAATGTTTGTAACGCAGTATCTTATTACCAGGGAAGTCACTTGAGTATCCCTGTAATAGCAACTTCACCCCTACAATCAAAAAACCAAGTTTAATCCAGATATTTACCACCTCAAACGATCCAGATCAAACTTGATTTATCTCAGCTTTGAATTCAATCAAAAAATTCAGAAAAAGGGTTGATTATTCATGGGGGTTTCTGTTAGTATAGGATTAAGGCTCCAAGGGATTATTATACCATAATATGTGAGAATGATAATCACCTATAGGGTTGCAAATCGCTCACTGTAAGTCTTTGAGACGAAAAGGACTATAGCTTCCACCCAGTCCTTGGACGATATTCCGGGTATTAGCGATTAACATTTTTTGGTAAGTTTCGCCAGGGGAACCCTTAGCACCTAAACCATCAGTATACAAGGGTTGTTCCGAAAGCTTAACATTTGCCTCCTTAGCAACGGTTTCCATCAAGCGGGGATTAATAGTTTTTTCAGCAAAGATAGTGGGAACACCTTCCTTTTTAATTTCCTTCACCAGGGAACCAACCCGTGCAGCAGTAGCTTGTTCTTCGGTACTGATACCTTCCAAGGCGGCAGAAAAGGAAAGACCATAGGCTTGGACATAGTAACCGAGTGCGTCGTGGGTGGTGACTAACTTGCGTTGATTGGGGGGGATAGTGGCGATTTGGGATTTAATCCAGCTATGGATTTGGGAGATTTCCCCAGTTACTTTTGCGGCATTAGTTTTATATAAATCGGCGTGATTCGGTGCAACTTGCTTTAAACTATCCCGAATTACTTCTACCATTTTGATACCGTTTTGCGCATCATGCCAGACATGGGGGTCAGGAACCTTTTCGCTATGGCTGTGTTTTTCCCCTTTTTCATCTTTGTGGTTATGACCATGACTGTGATCATGCGGCTCACCTAATATCGGTTTTGGTACAGCTTTTTCATGGACAGCAACCTTCGGTGCAGGATTACTAGTCGCTTGAACCAACTTAATTAAACTTGGATCAAAATCATAACCAGCATACAAGATTAAATTTGCACTATCGATCGCTTTGCGGTCTTCCGGCTTTGGTTGGTAAACGTGAGGATCATCACCCGGTCCTACCAAACATTTCAAATCAACCGTATCCACCGCAACCTGTTGCGTTAAGTCGCAAATTACACTCGTTGTCGCCACCACTGAAGGTTTATTTGTATTCTCAGAAGCAGTATTATCGCTAGTAGTGACGGTCGTTTTATCCTGGTTTGATTTCGACTGGGTATTAGTTTCCTGGGGAGAATTACAACTAATTAATCCCATTGTTAAAGCGATCGCAGCCCACAACTTTATTTGTGTTTTTTGCAACATGATTTTCTCTATCTATCAGTGATACAATAATAATCATTATCATACATAATCATACAGATTCTTTGGGAGAAAGATGTTAGAAGTAAATAATTTAGAGGTAGATTATCGGGGGGTGAAAGCGTTAGAGGGGATTAGTTTTCGAGCCTATCCAGGGGAGTTATTGGCGGTAATTGGTCCCAATGGAGCGGGGAAGAGTACTTTAATTAAGGCCATATTAGGATTGATTGAGAGCGAGAAAGGGGTAGTGAAATTTCGCGATCGCACTTTGAAAAAGCAATTAAATTCTGTAGCTTACGTACCCCAGCGAACCCAGATAGACTGGGATTATCCCATAACCGTGTGGAATGTGGTGATGATGGCTAGAACCGTGCATACAGGTTGGTTTCATTCTCCCAGTCGCCAATCAAAAGAAATCGTCAAATCCGCCTTAGAAAGGGTGGGAATGGGGGAATTGCGATCGCGACAGATAGGTGAGTTATCGGGGGGACAGCAGCAACGGGTTTTTTTGGCTAGGGCATTAGCACAACAAGCGGACTTATTTTTTTTTGATGAACCGTTTGTCGGGGTGGATAAAAAGACGGAAGCAATTATGTTTGAAGTATTTGAGGAGTTAAAATCGGCGGGGAAAATATTGGTAGTTGTCACCCATGATTTAGGAGTGACGTTGAGAAAATGTGATTCTTTATTATTGATTAATAAGAAATTAATTGCCCAGGGTTCGTTACATGAAGTCATTACCAGTGAAAATTTGAAATTAGCCTATGGTGATAGTGTGTTGTTGTTTAATCCCAAATAGGGTTGGGGAGAGACGACCCGGTGGGTCGTCTGTGCTAGAAAGTAGTTTTGAAGAATCAAGATGCGGCAGTTTTGAGCTTTTTTGGAGGTAGATTGGGGAAATTTTTCCGGCTTACTCAAAACCGGTTTTACACCTATCTCCTACTTCTTCCACCTAACAATCAACCAATTCCGGTGATTGATTGAGAATTTGACTACGAATGGAAATAAAATCCAAATATTCCGGAGAATCTAACTTATCTAAACGAAAAGCACCAACATTATGGCAATTTTGAAACGCCAACCTGATACCAAAATGTCTTTCCACAGCAGTACGAATCGCATCTCCACCCATCATTCTTAACAATTGAGCGCGTGCTTGTTCGCTTGGAGGTGGAACAGCATGATTAGCCCATTCTTCCCCTCTAATAATGCGTTCTGCTAAACCTTCAACCACACCCCAAGCATAGGGTAAGGATTGTCGAATGGTTTCCACAAATTCCTGTTCATCTATATGACCTGATTGAGCTTGTTCTAGCAGTTTATCGCTGACATTTAAGGACATAAGTTTTCCCTGGTTAATTCAGTTTTTATTCGGGTGCTGCACACACCAGTGACAATAGTAATCATTCTAGAAATGAGATCAAGTTGGTTGTAAATAAAAGTAATATAGATACGAAATGTCTGGTTGTATGTACTTTCTTGAACAAATGGTGCAAATTATGAATTGAATAAATCCAACATACGGTAAATAATCAAGTTTGTCTGGTAGATATACTTGATGCACAACAAAGTATTTTGTAGATAGGAGGATTTTGTTTTCACGCGATCGCTGAGAATAAAACTCGTTTTTCGCCTTTGATCAACTTAAATTTGAGTCAGCAAAATGTTTTTAAATATAATGAGTGAGTTGATTGGTGCATGAGAATGATAATCGCCTATAGGGTCTATCTGTTTCTTATCAAAGGTGTTTGAAACAAGTTTGTCCTCCATGAATATTTGTCGATAGGAGGATTTTGTTTTCACGCGATCGCTGAGAATAAAACTCGTTTTTCGCCTTTGACAAGCTTAGACTTAAGTCAGTATATACATTGGATAAGTTTGATGGGTAGGTTTTTCTGTATGAGAATGATAATCGCCTATAGGGTCTATCTGCTTCTTATCAAAGGTGTTTGAAACAAGTTTGTCCTCCATGAATGAATATTTGTAGATGGGAGGATTTTGTTTTCACGCGATCGCTGAGAATAAAACTCGTTTTTTCACCTTTGATAAACTTAAACTTGAGTCAGCGCATACACTAGATAAGTATGATCAGCAAGTTGATTGTGTATGATAATGATAATCGCCTATAGGGTCTATTAACTTCTTGTGAAAAGTGTTGGAAACAGACTAGACAAGAATACATCTTGAGAACAGAAAAATGCTGGAATTAATATTAGAACCCTTGTCATTTGAATTTATGCGCAATGCCTTATTTACAGCCATTCTCTTAGGGGTATTATGTGCAGTCGTTGGTTCCTACTTGATAGTGCAAAGGATGGGATTACTGGGAGATGTGATAGCCCATGCCGTATTACCGGGACTAGCGATCGCATTTTTTTTGGGTGTGGATATTTTTTTAGGTGCATTTATATCTGGGACATTGAGTACCTTCGTCATAGCCTGGATTCAAAGCCAGTCACGGGTGAAGGTGGATGTGGCAATGGCGTTAGTTTTTTCCGGATTTTTGGCATTAGGGATTTTATTAATCACTGTACTTAGGAGTAAATTGGATTTACATCATTTTTTATTTGGGGATATCTTGGGAGTGACAACAGGTGATGTATGGAGAACTTTAGTCATTACCCTAGTGATTTTATTCCTGGTAAAACTGTTCTACAAAGAGCTATTATTTTACACCTTTGACGCATTAGGCGCTCAAGCTTGTGGATTACCGATTAACTTAATTCAACTAGGTTTAACAGCCGCAATTACCCTGACAATAATAGCCAGTATGCAAGCAGTCGGAGTAGTTTTAGTAGTTTCCCTACTAATTGGTCCAGGAATCACAGCTTATTTACTAGTCAAAGAATTACATGAAATGATGATTTTTGGCTCCTTAATTGGGGTAATTAGTAGCGTCAGTGGCATGTATATAAGTTATTATTTCAATGTACCATCCGGAGCAGCAATAGTGTTAGTCGTCACCGGACTATTTTTACTAGCATTACTATTAAGTCCATCCCAAGGAATTTTAACCCGTCCCGGTCAAAATAACCGTGCAGTCAAAATTTGGCGGCAAACTATAAACGGGAAACATTAGATACTAATTTCGCTGGATCGAGTACTAGAGGACACAAGTCTTGGTAAAGTTAATAGAAGCAGATTAATTCGTAATTACCAATTACAAATTACATAGCTTACTTCCCGCGTAGCGGGTATTAAGCACGCGAAGCGTTGCCGCAGGCTATTACGAATTACGAATTAAAATCCAAAAGTTGGGTTCATCATGACACAAACAAATGCAATCAATAATCGGCAAAAATTAGACTTAAACCCCTTGCAAATGCCTCACCGCTTGTTATTAGGTCCAGGTCCATCAAATGCGCATCCAGCGATTTTAGAGGCAATGAATACCCCTCCCGTTGGCCATCTTGATCCTACTTTCCTGAAGTTGATGGACGAGATTCAATCTTTACTGCGTTATGTATGGCAAACCGATAATCCCATGACCATTGCGGTGAGTGGAACAGGAACAGCGGCGATGGAAGCAACGATTGCCAATGCAGTCGAACCTGATGATGTGGTCTTAGTGGGGGTGATGGGGTACTTTGGCAACCGCTTGGTGGATATGGCTGGACGTTATGGTGCTGATGTCCGCACAATTACAAAACAATGGGGTCAAGTATTTAGCTTAGATGAATTACGTGCTGCCATTGAAGAACATGCTCCCCAGATTCTGGCTTTAGTTCATGCGGAAACATCCACTGGTGCATGTCAACCCCTGGATGGGGTTGCAGAGTTATGTCAAAAATATGATACTTTGCTTTTGATTGATACGGTGACAAGTTTAGGGGGAGTACCAATTTACCTAGATGAATGGGGAGTTGATTTAGCCTACAGTTGTAGTCAAAAAGGGTTAGGGTGTCCACCAGGAGCATCTCCCTTTACCATGAGTCCCCGTGCTGTTGCGAAACTGCAAAATCGCCCCACCAAGGTGGAAAATTGGTATCTTGATATGTCCTTACTGGGTAAATATTGGGGAGCAGAGCGGGTTTATCATCACACGGCACCGATTAATATGTATTATGCATTACGGGAAGCGCTGCGATTGATTGCGGAGGAAGGGGTGGAAAATTGTTGGCAGCGTCATCAACAGAATGCTGAGTATCTGTGGGAAAGATTAGGGGAAATTGGGTTGGAGATGCATGTGGAAAAACAGTATCGTCTACCGACCCTGACAACAGTTTGTATTCCAGCAGGAATTGACGGTAAAGCGATCGCGCAGAAATTGCTGAATGAATATAATATTGAAGTTGGTGGTGGTTTGGGTGAGTTAGCCGGTAAGGTTTGGCGTATTGGTTTAATGGGTTACAACAGTCGTCCAGAAAATGTGGATAGACTAATCGCTGCACTCAAGGAAGTTTTGGCGAAGTAATGGGTTGTCTCTGCCTAACTAACGGTAATTTTTACCCTACTGATTATGACGGAAAAAATCTTGGCTCAAAAGCGATTTATCTTTGATCAATGGGCACCCAGCTATGATTTTATTTTGACAACAGTATTTTATCAAGCTGTTCACAAACGGTTGTTGGAGTACGTGGATTTATCGGCAAATGCACAGGTGCTAGATTTAGGATGTGGAACCGGACGTTTACTAGAAAGAATCGTCCAGAAATATCCCCATATTACTGGTACAGGGTTTGACCTTTCACCAAAAATGCTCCAAAAAGCACGGGAAAGAAATAAATATCCGGCTCAATTAAGTTTTGTTGAAGGAAATGTGGAAGCAATGCCATTTGGTGATAGTAGCTTCGACGCAATTGTGAATACGATTAGTTTTCTCCATTATCCCCACCCAGAAACCGTGTTTACCGAAATTAAACGGGTGTTAAAGTCAGGGGGAAAATACTATCTTGCTGATTATACTAATCGCTGGGCAGAGGAACCACAAGAAATCAAAATCTCCGCCGGAGGAATCAGGATTTATAGTCCAATTGCACGGGAAAAACTAGCCAAAACCGTTGGACTCACTTGCATCAAACATCAGTACTTGTTAGGACCAATTATGTTGTCGATATTTACCAAACCCTAGAGACGTAACAATGCTACCTCTCTATGGTAATTGTGGTTCTAATCGGAAATCCAAAATCTCCAATCCCATGACTTTGATTTTGACCAATGATGACGGGATTGATGCTCCAGGAATTCAAGCCTTAGTAGCAGCAATCAAACAAGCAGTCAGCGATCGCAATTTTATCATTGTCGCACCGCAAGACCATCAGTCGGGTTGTGGACATCAAGTTACTACCCACCAACCAATCCCGGTGACAAAACGCGATCGCAATGCCTATGCGGTGGGGGGAACCCCCGCAGATTGTACCCGGATTGCCCTATCCCATCTGTGTGAACAACCTACCTTCGTGCTGTCGGGAATTAATGCTGGTGGTAATTTGGGAGTTGATACCTATATTTCTGGTACAGTTGCCGCAGTCCGAGAAGCCGCAATGCATGGTATTCCAGGCATTGCAATTTCCCATTACCGTCGGGGCAAATTAGCGTATAATTGGGATGCAGCAGTACGATGGACGACTAGTATCTTAACCGATTTACTGAGTCGTCCACTCGAAGCTGGTTGCTTCTGGAATGTGAATTTACCCCATCTGTTACCGGAACAACCGGAACCAAAGGTGGTATTTTGTCCAGCTTGCACCAAACCCTTACCAATTGATTACCGATTAGAGGGGGAAAGTTTTTATTACGCTGGAAACTATCAACAACGCGATCGCACCCCCGGAAGTGATGTCGATATCTGTTTCTCCGGGAATATTGCGATTACTAAACTACATATTTAATCTTCGCTTTCTAAGATTGTCATCATCCGATCCAAAGTTTGGGTCAGATGGGTGAGCTTTTTGAGTGCGTCATCCTGGGATTCTGCTAAGGTTTGCACTGCATCACACAAAGCCAGGATTTGATATCCCTGTTGTTGGATTTGCTTACCTTGCTCTTCCACTTGTCCACTCAAACTATCTAAACGCTCCCCTAGCTTTTCAATGGTTTCGGTTGTGGCTAAAACCGCTTCGCCTATTTGTTCAACAATAGATTCCAAACGACCTACCTTCACTCCATTTCCAACTGCAACCATAATCCCTGCACCTCGTCCTACTTGCTGGCAAATAAATTCACTTAGCGCTCGATCTCAACCCATCATGTATGAATATAACTAAACCAGATGAGCCATTCTAGACCTGATTGATTGAATCTTCACACAAGTCAAAATTTTGACAAACCTTTCAGCACAGTGCAACCAGTTCCATTTCCCAAGTCATAACCTTGAGGAAAACTTGTTTCAGCAGAATATTTCAACTGTACAGGACTTAGACGCGAACTACTGATATTGGTGATTGTACCAATCAGATTTTGGCGTTGCGATCGCCTTCAGTTCTGCTGTAGAAGCAAATTGATTCAACAGTCAAAGGTAGTGCAAAGTTAATATATTTTCAAAATCTTGAACCCCTGCTATTTTCAGGTAATGTTCAGCGATTACAACATATATTTAATTTTGCTTCCCTACTTAAGTAACAGAACTAAGTTCTATCTTAGTACATTTACTGTGATTGATGGCTGTTTCAAATATACCTTATCTACTTACAGTAATATCCATATTCTACCAATTGCAAGCATGTTTGCAACTGTTAATTTAGTAAATATTCATACAACTCCTTCAAATATACACACAAAATCCCGATTTGCATCTTTCATAAGATATATTTAATTGACTTTACGGGATGTTTATAAAAAATCATTATTGAAGGAATCGAGTTAAAGATTCAGTGAATATACGGTTGAAGAGAACAATTTTCATGAAAAGTCCGTCTATAGTCGAAATAGGATTGCGTAGATATACGTTTTAGGGCAAAGTTTAGCTTAACGATGTATCAAATACCATATAGGAATACGGCTCAAGGTGCAACTTCTCAAACTTGGGAATTACGATTAAAACCCCACCCTGCGGTGAATTCTCAATTCAAGCGCTGCGTAGATATTATTGGAAGTCTAGTAGGATTATTAATATTAGGAATTTTGTTGATTCCGATTGCGATCGCAATTAAAATTGATAGTCCCGGGCCGATTTTTTTCTCCCAAGAACGATATGGACTCTACGGCAAAAAATTCCGGATTTGGAAATTTCGTTCAATGGTGAGTGATGCTGAACGCCTCAAATTGCTAGTCAAAAATGAAGCGAACGGATTGTTTTTTAAAAATCAGCATGATTTTCGCATTACCAGAGTTGGACGTTTTTTACGCAGCACCAGTTTAGACGAATTACCGCAGTTTTGGAATATTTTGATGGGGGATATGAGTTTAGTTGGAACCCGTCCACCCACAGGAGATGAAGTTGCTCTCTACAACCAAAGACATTGGCAACGTCTTGATGTTAAACCCGGTTTAACAGGAGAATGGCAAGTTAATGGTCGCTCGCAAATTAAGGATTTTGAGCAGGTAGTGGATTTGGATTTGCAATATCAAAGTAAATGGTATCCACTCTACGACTTATTGATTATTGCCAAGACAGTTTATGTATTACTAAATCGAGTTGGTGCTTTTTAACTAAAGAAATCGGGTTTTGCAGGTTTTTCAAAACCCGACTTCTATAACTAATGCAGCAACTCCTCCACATGATTTTGATTCCACAGACTTTGATATAGTCCAGGTTGTTGAATCAATTCGTTGTGGGTTCCAGTTTGGACAATTTTCCCATTTTCCATCACAAAAATTCGATCAGCAGTTGCAGCAGCAGAAAGTTGATGGGTAATAAATAAAACTGTTTTCCGTTGGGTTCCCTGGGAAAGATTGTTTAGGATTGCGGTTGCAGTTTGGTTATCAACACTTGACAGAGCATCATCCAAAATCAGAATCGGTGCATCAACCACCAATGCACGAGCAAGAGCGGTTCGTTGTCGTTGTCCTCCGGATAGGGTAATTCCCCTTTCTCCCACTATTGTGTCATATTTTTGGGGAAAATTGAGAATTTCTGGATGAATTTGGGCTATTTTTGCCGCATCTTCCACAGTATAGATATCACACAAAGGTTTGCCGAAGCGAATATTATTTTTGATACTGGTACTAAACAAGAAACTATCTTGGGGTACATAGGCGATCGCACTGCGTAGATCGGTAAGGGAAATTTTTGTAATATCAATTCCATCTAGGAATAACTGTCCTGGTTGAATATCAATTAAACGGGTTAAACTGTTGGCAAGGGTGGATTTACCCGAACCAATCGCTCCCACAATGGCGATGGTTTCCCCCGGTTCAATCCGGAAGTTGATATCAGCTAATGCGGGTTCCTTGCTACCAGGGTACTGGTAATTTAGGTGCTTGGCTTCCAGTTTCCCCATGACTTGATTTTGGGGAAGGGGTTGGGTGGGTGCAAAATCGTAAATTTTTGGTTGGGTGCTTAAAATCGCTTCAATGCGATCGATACTAACCTCCCCCCGTTGGAATGCGGTAATCGTAAATCCTAACAAAGCCGTGGGAAAAACTAACCGCTCCACGTACAATAATAAAGCAATAAAATCACCAACAGTCAGACTATTTTCTGCAATCCGTCCAGCACCTAACCAAATCACAATCAATGAACTAATACTTGCTAAACCCCCAATTAGGGGAAATAGGGTATTGCGACTTTTAGCAAGTTGGATATTTGCAT
The DNA here is from genome assembly GCF_002368395.1 of Calothrix sp. NIES-3974. GTDB lineage: Bacteria > Cyanobacteriota > Cyanobacteriia > Cyanobacteriales > Nostocaceae > NIES-3974. The sequence goes on along the minus strand of NZ_AP018254.1, from coordinate 5,408,934 downwards.
TCAATAAGGCTTGGTTTTTGCGGGTGAAAGCTCGACGTTCATTTTCCTCCTGGGCATAGATTTTAATTAAAGCAATTCCGCTCACATCCTCTTGAATTAATTCACTTAACTCAGAAATGCGACCTTGAACTGTAGCTTGTTCATTGCGCAGGCGATCGCTAAATAGATGTACCAGCAAAAACATCACCGGATACACAGCCAAGGAAGCAACGGTAATCGTAGCATTAATTGCCAACATATAGGGTAAAGTTAGGGCATAGGCAAATATGGTATTCGCCAAACTTAAAACCGCAAAACCCAACAAACGGCGAATATTATCCACATCACTAGTCGCACGACTAATCAAATCCCCCGACGTATTCGTAGCAAAATACGCTGGTTCCATCGATAACAAATGCTGAAAGATTTTCTGCTTCAGGTCAAACTCCACCTGTCGTCCCACCCCAAACAACCAAATCCTCGAAGCCATCCGTATTAACCACATTGCTGCCGTCAAGGATATAATCGGCAACACAAACTCCCATAGTTCACCATCAGTAAAATTACTAGAGGAAAGCCGGTCTACACAGTTACGGATTAATTGGGGAATATACACACCCAATCCATTCACCGTGAATAGGGCTACAATACCCAATCCAGCTTCTCGCCAATGCGGACGTAAATAAGCACCCAGTTTACTCAGCCTTCTTGATTGCCCCATGACTACAATAATAGTAAAAATGTTGGTAAGAGAATTATAAAATACAGGATACAGGAGCAGTGGCTAGGGGAAGAAAAATGGCGCAAATATTTAGGAATTACGCATCTTACTAGGTAACTATATTGTTTCAGGTTTTTATCAATCACCTATGGTTGTGCGATCGCGATTCCAAAGGTTTAGCTATCACCCTTGAAAACACTCACCAACAAACAATGATGACGAGAGCGTCAATCATTTCAGGTCTTGGATAATTACAAATTATGAATACCCAATCCGGAACTATTTTGATCTGAATTACTATGGCAATGTAACAGGAATCTTGTATCTTGAGGGAGTTAAAAATAAATTTCACTCAGTATAATATAATCACTCTACTATACTGGCATACACTTGGGACTTTAAGTTCTGGTATTACAAGATAAATCTATGAAAATGGACTGTAAATAACAGATAAATAGTGAGATTTATTAATCACCATGTTTATCTTGATTTACGTATTTACTGGTAAGGCAGAAGATATAAACTCATCATTGAGTAATGGGTCGATTTTCCCACTACTCCCTAATCCCTGTAAGTTTTAGGTAACTGAGAGAAATCTGCAAAATCAATCTTTGATTCCCATGTCAACTAGAAATAAAAAACTGCCATCAGAGCTAGTAATAAAAGCCGGTAAATTTGTCTGGACGAAGATGTGGCAAATGATGATGCAAAATCTCGCACCAAAGGGAGAAAATGGAGCTTATATTCGTCCAGAAAGTCAATTTAGAAATTGGATTAAGCGGCAAGAAAATCATATCTATCAACCGGATGAACAAAGGTATCATTTATATGTGGGGACAGGTTGTCCTTGGGCACATCGCACTTTAGTTGTCCGTGCTATCAAAGGTTTAGAAGCAACCTTACCAATTACCATTGTCAAACCAGCTGGAGATAGGGGTATTTGGGTATTTTCCGAAATTGAAAGAGGTTGCCAAACCTTACCGGAATTATACAATTTAGCCAAACCTGGATATCAAGGACGCTGCACCGTTCCCGTACTTTGGGATAACCAAACCCAAACAATTGTGAATAATGAAAGTGCAGAAATCATCATCATGTTAAATTCGGAATTTAATCAATTTGCCAAACATCCCGAATTAGATTTATATCCAGAAGATTTACGAGCAGAAATTGAGCAATGGAATGAGAAGATATATCATACCGTCAATAATGGAGTCTACCGTTGTGGATTTGCCCAAACCCAATTAGCCTATGAGACCGCAGTGGGGGAATTATTTACAACCCTAGATGAGATAGATAAGTTTTTAAAAACCAATGCCTATACCTATTTATGTGGTGATAAAATTACCCTGGCAGATGTACGCCTATTTACAACTTTATTGAGATTTGATGTCGTTTACTATGGATTATTTAAATGTAATTTACGTCGGATTCAAGACTATGAAAATTTAAGTTTGTATTTGCAAAACATATATGAACTACCGGGTGTAGCGGAAACATGCGACATTGAACAAATCAAACAAGATTATTATGGTAACTTATTTCCATTAAATCCAGGTGGTATCATTCCCATTGGTCCCGAATTAAAATTGGTAAGCGGGAAATAGGGTATGATTCGTAAATGTCTGTTTACAGGAGAGATAGACCTTTCCTATCTCGAATGGGGTGAAAGTGGGAAACCGTTGCTATTGTTGCACGGATTAGCAGATAATGCTTGGGTATGGGCTGGAGTTGGAGAATATTTTGCCACCCAAGGGTACCATGTAATTGCCCCGGATATGCGCGGTCACGGGGATAGTAGTAAACCGGAAATGGACTATACCTTTACAAGTGCGATCGCGGATTTAGAAAAATTACTGATCCACAAGGGTTGGTCATCTGTTCATGTGGTGGGTCATTCCTGGAGTGGTAAACTAGCAGCAATTTGGGGACGAGAAAACCCGCAAATTTTCACATCGATGGTGTTAGTTGATCCAATTTTTATTTGGAAAATTCCCAGTATTTTTAAAATTACTTTTCCGCTTTTATACCGTGTTTTACCCTTTTTACAAGGCATGGGACCCTTTCCCAGTTATGAAGCGGCTGAAACTAAAGCTAAAAGTTTATACCAATATGCTGGATGGAGTCCGATTCAAGCTCAAGCATTCCACCACAGCATTGAACAAAAATCCGACGGTACTTGGGGGAGTAAGTTTACCATTGCAGCTCGTGATGGGGTATTTGAGCAAGTGTTACGAGTACCCGGTTTAATTACGAATATTCAGATTCCGACTTTGTTTATTCAACCAACCAAAGGAGTGAATCGTCAAGAATGGCAATTAAAACCCTATAAAAAGTATTTAACTAATCTACAAATTCGCCAAGTTCCAGGAAATCACTGGGCTTTTTTGAGTAATCCAGATGAATTTAACACAGTTGTAGAGGAGTTTTTGCAAAATATTAAAATAAGTTAAAATTCCTACTCACGAGAAAATAGGGAGTAGGGAGTAGGGAGTGAATTATTTTTACGTCAAACCACCATGAAGAGTTGATTTAAGGCTAGTTATCATCAATTATTAACGTAAGTTGCTAATTACTGCCTCTAAATGTATGGGGATGACACATAATATCCGCTTTCCTGTATTTTTAGACACGAAAATTTTATATTTTGTACTTAAAAATCGACATTCTTTTATAACTAGCAACTTGGGTTACTACTCCCAACTCCCCATTCCCTTACTGATAATACCGTCGCAAAATCACCCCAGCAACAACAGGAGTACCAATCAAAGCCGTCACCGAATTCAGGGGTAAAACCAGTTGATTTCCAGGTAATCCTGACAATAAATCTGCCATCAAAGCCAAAATCGCTCCCATTAACGTTACTCCAGGTACTAACACCCGATGGTCATGGGTATGGAACAGACTGCGACACAAATGGGGGACAGCAACACCTAAAAATGCGATCGCGCCACAAAATGCCGTGACAACTCCTGCTAAAATAGAAGCACTGGTAATAATCCAAAATCGTGTCCGTTGCAGGTTTAAGCCGAGGGTAAAAGCGTAGGATTCACCTACCAGTAATACATTTAAGGGTTTAGATAGCAAACTGGCAACTAGTAATCCGCAGGTAACTGTAATAGCAAGAATCGGCATTTGTTGCCATGTCACCCCAGCAAAACTACCAAATGTCCAGCGTAGATAAGCTTGGCTTTGTTGTGCATCACTAAAATGCAATAAAATACTGACCAAAGCATTGGTGGCATAACCAAATAATAAACCTAAAATTAACAAAGTCATCGTATCTGCAACCCGACGAGACACAAATAAAACTAAACTTAGAACCAAACCAGCACCCAAACTCGCTGCAACTACCAAACCTAAATCCGCAAACATTCCCCAACTAGCTAAAAATCCCCCCACACCAGCTAAATTTGCACCCAGTAACACCAAAGCGACCCCCAAAGAAGCACCGGAACTAATTCCCAAAACAAAAGGACCGGCCAAAGGGTTTTTAAAAAGCGTTTGCATCTGGAGACCACTTACACCTAAAGCAGCACCAGCAAACGTAGCAGTCAAAGCTTTAGGTAAACGAAATTTCCAAACAATACTTGTCCAAGTTGATTTACTAGCTGTTTTTCCCAGCAATATATTGACGACTTCTGTTAGGGGTATGTGAACGGAACCCAAAGCTATATCTAGTAAAAATGTCAGTATCAGAAATATCAATAAACAGGCAAATAATAAAAGTAACTTTTGATGACTTTTGAAAGCTAACTTATCACTTACCTTAGTTGGATGATGTTCTTTTTTTTGTAGTAATGACATAATTATTTTTTGGGGATAAATAAATAACGTAAATTCTTCTCAATTTACCTATAAACTTAAACTTTTATTCAACTGCTGATACCAAAAATTTTGAATGTTAATAAAAACTCAATAAAAATGGCTCAAAACTACCATGTTTTGAGATAGAAAACCAAAAAATAATATTTGGTCATGATTGTATACTCCTTTCCCAAAATAGTCAATAAGATCCAGAGGATTTGCGGGATTAAAATTTATTCAACAATTAAGCGATGATAATAATTTTTTGTTTTGAGTATAAGTAATAGTTATAAACTGGAGTTTGACGAGCAAACAGGATTAGTTAAAGTTGGTAGTGGTCAAAATTCAGGGCTTTATAGAGTTGTCAGTTTCTGTGATTTGAAAACACAAATAGAGTATCGTTTAGTCACTAATTTACCCTTTGATGGTGAAGCTCAAGTATCAAATGAAGAAGTGATGGAAATTTATCGATGCCGTTGGGGTGTTGAATTATTATGAAAATTTTTAAAAATGCATCTCAAACTGGATCGACTTATCACGAAAAATGTCAATGGTATTACAATACAGATTTATGCATTTCTCATTACTTATTTAATTGCTAAATTCATAGATAGCCCTCAATAATGGGGCAATAAATTAATAGATAAATCCGCTATTTACAAGCTTGTATGAATAGAGAAATAAGCTCTGGAGGGGTGACAATCTAGCTTGAAATGTTTATGCAGCAAGGATTATAGAATAGCGATCGCGAAGCGACTCCTACGGAGTATCGCCCTAATTATAAAACTAAATTCAGAGCCAAGTTCAACGGAAAAATAAGGCTTTTGCCCAAAGCTTATTAATAATAGAATCAATAAAGCCGGAAAATGTAGTTTATCTTTTGATGGCAAACAGGCTTAAAACTATTGCTGAATCATAGTTTCAGAAGTTTTCGTCACCTCTTCAGAAATAAGCTATATCCATTAGATACAAAATGTTATGCAATGTTGATGTAATCACGCCATTATAGTATTAATATATCTCCCTATGTAAAGTTTTGCATCATAATTCAACGTTTCTATTGTAAAACATCCTCTTACATTTTTGAGATACTCCACCGTTATTCTACTAGTAAAAAATCAAAAATCTTTATAGTGATATTTTTCACAGACACTGAAAAATGACCATTGATTGAGTTTAAAGAAATATACAGCAATCCGATTTAAGTCGTGAAAAATAGCGTGCTATTGACTAAAAACTGGTGACTGTTAACCATTAACAACCCGACATCGAAGATTTCACAAATCCCCTTCGGACTGCTGTAGTCAACTTCTATTAGATATTTTCTCGATGGTACAGAGTAAGCAGTTTTATTTCTGGGAATAATGGAGAATTTACAATCTAAAATCTCATAATTTCTGCATCCGATGAAGAATTTATCATGTACTGAGGGAAATACAGTATGTCTCTAGAATTATCAAATAATTACTATACTTTGTCCCACCAATCTTTAAATACTAGTTATCTTTCTACTACCGATAATTTTTCTGGGTTGATTAATCATAATTTGTACCAAGGAAATCGCAGCTACTCCAGTTATATCCATCAAGACCTCAATTCCGACATAGAAACCCCAACAGACCAACTATCTACTCAAGTATGGGATTTTGGTTGGGACTTTTTTCGTCCCGATACTCCCAATAATTCCGGCTATAGTTCTACGGATGGTTATGGTCTGATTGATGCATCGGCTGCGGTTGCAAGAGCTATTAATCAAGAGCGGTTTGCGGATGTTCCTAATCTAGGTGGTAATAATTGGGGTGCGGATTTGGTGAATGCACCGTCTGTTTGGGCTAGGGGTTATACCGGACAAGGAATTGTTGTGGCGGTTTTGGATACGGGAGTAGACCGTAATCATGAGGATTTGAGTCGCAATATTTGGAGCAACTCCGGTGAAATTCCTGATAACGGTATTGATGATGATGGCAATGGCTTTATTGATGATGTGTTCGGTTGGAATTTTGACGCGAATAATAACAATAGTTTGGATATTGATGGTCATGGAACCCATGTTGCGGGGACTATCGCTGGGGGAAATAATGGTTTTGGAGTGACGGGTATTGCCTATGATGCCCAGATTATGCCAGTTAAGGTTTTGGACGATAACGGTTCGGGGACAAATTCCGCGATCGCCAAAGGAATTTATTATGCTGTGGATAATGGGGCTGATGTGATTAATTTGAGTTTGGGGGGAGGAAGCTATAGTCAGGAAATGGAAAATGCAGTGCGGTATGCTAGCAGTCGTAATGTGATTGTGGTGATGGCTGCGGGGAATAGTGGGGGTTCTCAACCGATATATCCAGCTCGTTATGCGGAAAATTACGGGATTGCGGTGGGTGCGGTGAATCGGAATGGAAATATGGCGGATTTTTCTAATCGTGCTGGAAGCAAGGAACTTACCTATGTGACTGCACCAGGGGTGAATATTTACTCAACTCTACCGAATAATCAATATGCCGCCTATAGTGGTACATCAATGGCAACTCCCCATGTGGCTGGGGTGGTCGCTTTAATGTTGAGTGCAAATCCCAGTCTGACTGATGGGGATGTGCGCAGAATTTTGACGGATACATCGAAAAATTCTGTTTCTTCTCGATTTGATTGGTCTGTAAATACGTCTGGTGAATCGTTTGGATATGAAGGGTTGACGTTTAATCGTTCCTTAGCTCTGACTCCTGGTTACGATTTTGGGTACGATTTTAATAATGGTGATTCCCGGTTTATTTCTGTCCCCAGATTCGATGACAATGGCTTGACGGATCGGATTAATGATTTGTACGATTCCCCGTCGGCGGAGATGGATGTTGCCGTAATTGTTAGCAATTCACTCCCGACTTCATTTGTCATGGATAGCTATGAAAATAGTACTGAAGTGAAAACTGTTAATTTTAATTCAGCGAATGCTGTCAACCAATTAGAATTACCATCGGCAATCCTTCCGCAAACAACTGGTAATGGTACAGCAAATAACGGTGGAGAAAACGATTTAATCGATCCAGATTTATTTAACCGCGAACGCGATCGCATTTTATTAGAGTACCGCGATTGGTTCCGTTTACTACCAGTCACCTAATATTCGCACTGGTCAAAAATTATGGGTGGGAAGTCGGGTGTAGTGGTCTATCCCATTAATTATTCTCACCCATCACTGTCAACACAGTAGCTTTGATCCCGGAAATCAAGTTTGTTGCCAAATCCCTATACGCCCCCCTTGGGATTATAATTAATTTTAGCAAAAAAGATATTCAAAATTTCATCCATTTCTGAAACCCTATATTTTTCGTACTTTTAATAGAAATTATTCTCAAAAATATTGAGAATAGGTCAATTTATTGGCAAAAACGACCCCCGAAATTACCCAGTACAAATTTTGCGGATTTTTTAAGTATATTTGCACTATTAAATTAACGAAAATACTGACGAGCAAGACTTAGAGACGACGATAAACCACCGATAGATTATTTGCAGGCATATCATAGACTTGCATCAATTCTAGATTATGGTTTTGAGCGATTTGAACTACATCTTGTAAATTACGTACACCCCAATCAGGATTTTGCGATCGCAAAGACAGATCGAAGGCTTCATTGCTGGGTGCGGTGTGTTGATGGTTGTATTTATAGGGGCCATACATATACAAAATACCTCCTGGGGGGAGAATTCGCTCGGCACCAGCCATCAAACCGAAACAGGATTCCATTGGGGAGATATGGATCATATTGATATTGACGATTGCCGTAATTGGGAAATCCTGGAGGTGGGAAAAATATTCCCATTGGGGAGTTGCCAATGGTTCAGTAGCCCAGACTGGACTTTGGGCATCGATATCCAGAGGTGGATATAAATTATCGCTAGGTGCGTATTGAGACCAAGCTGCAATACTTGCTCTTGCCGTGGGATTGGGGTCAGAGGGAATCCATTTACGGGGTTTGAGTTGGGGAGCAAAATAAACCGCATGTTCTCCCGTACCGCTAGAAATTTCTAGAACAGTGCCCGTAGGAGGTAGAACTTGGGATAGTAGCTGCAAAATCGGTTGGCGATTGCGCTGGGTTGCGGGAGCAAATTGACGAGCATCAAAGAGATTATCCATAAAAGCAATATTTAGCCTTGAGAAAAAAAAACAAATAGCTTTAGAATGGGAATTTACTCCCAAAAGCAGCGAGAGTGAATCTCGATAAAATCTCGGAAGCAGGGATTATTAGCTCATAAAAATATACTGACTTCAACCCGATCCACTTTGAGAACCGTAATTCTGAGTCGCAATGGCAAAAACTGCGGTTTTGATGATGGACGAGGTATGACTTTCATACTTTCAGCAGTCTATTACTTTTTCTCCAAACACACGTCATGGGTTCTATGTGGTCTGAACTAAAACAAGCGATCGCAAATGTAGAATTGCTACCACTTGATTGGGTTGGCATTCGAGCGGTGAAAGAATCAACAACAACTCGATTTGTCCGTGATGGGATTCCCCAAATCAACGGTAAAAGCTCCACAATGGGGGCAATGGTTGAGGTAATTGTCGATGGCAGCATCGGCTATGCTGCGACTAATTCCTGTACACCACAAGCCCTAGAAACAGCAATTAAAAAAGCCTATCAACAGGCAATCAGTGTTAAAAATTTATACATCCATAAATTTTTTCCCCAACAGACCCGTCCCCAGGTGGTGGGAGAATACATTTCCCCCTATCGAGATAACTTTGATAGTCTCAGTGCCGGGGAAATCAATGACCATCTCATCAAAATCTGTCAACACCTGAAAGTTAGTGATAAAATAGTCCAAACAGCAGCCGAATTAGTCACCAGCGATCGCGAAACCTGGTTTATTAGTTCCAACGGTTCCCAAGTATATCAAAAATTCCTCCTGATTAGCTCCTATTACGGTGCGACAGCCCAAGATGGATTAATTACCCAACAACGAACCAGTAACGGTTGGCAAGCCCATTCCTATCAAGGGGGGATGGAACTGTTTCCAGATGTGAATCAATGGCAACGAGTCGAGCAAATCGGTCAACAGGCAGTGGAATTATTAACTGCGGATGAATGTCCCCATACCCGCACTAATTTGGTATTAGCCCCAGACCAAATGATGTTACAAATCCATGAAAGTGTGGGTCATCCCTTGGAAATTGACCGGATTTTAGGGGATGAACGTAATTATGCTGGAGGAAGTTTTGTCAAGTTGGAGGATTTTGGCAACCTAGTTTATGGTTCACCCTTAATGAATATTACCTTTGACCCCACCGTGACCGGGGAGATTGCTAGCTATGGATTTGATGATACAGGAGCAACAGCCAAGCGGGAATATTTGATTCAAGAAGGTGTATTAAAAAGGGGTTTGGGAAGTTTAGAAAGTCAAGCTCGTTCGGGTGTTCCTGGTGTCGCTTGTGCGCGAGCATGTTCTTGGAATCGTCCCCCCATCGACCGGATGGCGAATCTGAATTTGGAACCGGGTCAAGGAAGTTTTGAAGACATAATTGCCGATATTGAGTATGGGGTGTATATGGAATCGAATCGCTCCTGGTCAATTGATGACCGTCGTTATAAATTCCAATTTGGTTGTGAATACGGTAAATTCATCGAAAATGGTAAATTAACGAAAACCCTGCGTAATCCCAATTATCGCGCAACGACACCGGAATTTTGGCAAAATTTACTTAAGGTCGGTGGTCAGTCAACTTGGCAAATGTATGGTACTCCCTTTTGTGGTAAAGGTGAACCAAATCAAGCTATTTGGGTCGGTCATGGTTCCCCGACTTGTGTGATTGGGAATGTGGAAGTTTTTGGAGGTGGTTGATTGGTTTTGAGGAAGACAGAATCCGGGATTTTCAGCAAAATCCTTTGGTTTCTCCATTCCCCTTCTGTATTCGGTCTCCCCGAAGGATTTAGGTTCTTCAACCCAGCCTAGGAATTTCCAAATTTTCGGCTCTAACTGAACCGTATTGCCTTATATTCCCCATCCAAAATCCAATACCGATTGCAAAAATGTTGGCGATATATCCAGGATATGAGACGTAGCGTTGCTACGTCTCTACAAACAAAATTTATCTGTTCCATTGTGTTAACAAATTTGTATCAAATCCCCAATCCTCCAATTTCCCCATTCCTTATATTCCCCATCCAAAATCCAATACCGATTGCAAAAATGTTGGCGATATATCCAGGATATGAGACGTAGCGTTGCTACGTCTCTACAAACAAAATTTATCTGTTCCATTGTGTTAACAAATTTGTATCAAATCCCCAATCCTCCAATTTCCCCATTCCTTATATTCCCCATCCAAAATCCAATACCGATTGCAAAAATGTTGGCGATATATCCAGGATATGAGACGTAGCGTTGCTACGTCTCTACAAACAAAATTTATCTGTTCCATTCTGTTGACAAATTTGTATCAAATCCCTAATCCTCCTGTTTTCCTTATATTCCCAATCCAAAATCCAAAATCCAAAATGAACCCCAACGATTTATCGAATTTAGAAACCAGTTTCAATCAGCTAGCTGAGAAACTACAAACCCACAAACCATCCCTAGCAGAATTTACACTGAAATTAAATGGGGAACGTAGTCAATTTACCCGATTTAACCATGCTCAAGTTCGACAAACTGGGTCGGTAGCAGATGGATGGGTACAATTAACCTTAATAAATGATTCCCGTAGCGCTTATCGTCAATTTCCCTTTACAGGTGATTTTCACCAGGATTGGCAACAAGCAGAAATTGCCTTGCAGGAATTACAGCAAGAATTACCCACCCTACCTGCTGATCCCTATGTGGTTTTACCAACTGGAAATAATCAGAGTCGGGAAGTGAATCAAGGTAACTTGCTCACCAGCGATGATTTAGCAGCAACCATACTCACACCTGTCTCCGGCTTAGATTTTACTGGTATTTATGCTGGAGGTGCAGTTATTAAAGCCTATGGGGATTCCTGTGGTCAACGACACTGGTTTGCCACCGACACTTTTACCTTAGATTATTCCCTGTTTAATTCGGATGGGAAAGCCGTCAAGGGTTTTGTTGCTGGAAGTAATTGGGATCTAGAGCAATTTACTAATCAAATTCAAGCTGCAAAACAACAACTACAACTTCTCTCCCGTCCAGTGAAATCAATCCCCAAAGGACAATACCGCACCTACTTTGCACCAGCTGCGATCGCGGATTTAGCAGCGATGTTATCCTGGGGAGGAATTAGCGAAGCGGATATCCAACAGGGTAATAGTTCCCTCACTCCCCTAGCTCGTCACGAAAAAACCCTTTCTCCAAAATTTACTTTAATGGAGAATTTTCAACGGGGACTTGTTCCTCGCTTCAATGAATTTGGTGAAATGACTGATGTCCAGTTACCAGTATTTGCCAATGGTGTATTAGTAAATACTTTAATCAATTCTCGCACCGCTAAGGAATATGACAAAGTCGCCAATGGTGCTAATAGTTCTGAGTCCCTCAGAGCTTTGGAAATAGCTCCAGGAAGTTTATCGTCATCGGAAATATTATCTCGGCTAGATACGGGTTTATACGTATCCAACCTGCATTATTTAAACTGGAGTGACCTCCATGCGGGACGGATTACGGGAATGACCCGGTATGCTTGTTTTTGGGTGTCTGGGGGAGAAATAGTTGCACCAATTGAGGATTTGCGCTTTGATGATACCCTTTATCGCTTTTGGGGGGAGAATTTGCTGGATTTAACTGATTTTCAAGAATTTATCCCGGAAGTGGGAACCTATGAGGGAAGACATCTGGGAGGAAGTGTGGTTCCAGGGATGTTAATCGAGGATTTTACCTACACTTTGTAGTTAGGGTCTGTGGAAAAAGTCTTTTACCTTTCTAAAAACCTGGTGGCAAAATTTTGAGCACGATTAGGTGAAAGAGCGCGCGCTTTCAGAATTGCGGCCATAAAAAATGCATAGGTAATCACCCCAACAAAGATTAATAACAAGGCATTGTAATATCCCGTAACATTCCATAGGGCATGGAGGGCAGAGGCGGTAAAATAGCCAATTAGGAGAATAAAGGGACCATAACTCGGCTTCAGTACAGCTAAACCAATAAAATAACCCAGATACCCACTATAGGCCATATGTCCAGCCACTAAACCCAGAATACGGGGAATCAGCAATTGTAAGCCAACTAACTGTCCCGCATCGCTACCGGCTTGTTGCGCAACTGTTTGAGTGATTTGGGGTACATATTGTCCTAGGGTTTCCAACAAGGCAAAACCCACAGCAGAGGCAGTACCGAGTAAAATTCCATCCAGGGGTTCCCACACCCCAATACGTTCTCGCCAAGGGGAGGGGAGAATACGAGCAATAAAGTATACAGCGATGATGGGTATAGCCTTGAGTAATTCTTCCATCAACCCAGCCCCAAAAAACATCCGTACTAGTAGTTCTGTGAGGGTAATACGTTGACTATCGCTGGGTAAATTACCGGGGAGGATGTCGCGGAAGACAAAAATAAACAGGTTGAGAATGGGACTTTTGAGGATGATAATTGTTGAAAGGGCAACAGCGACAATTACCCACCAAGGTTTATGTTTACCACATAATCGATAGATAAAATAGTAGGCAGCCGAAGCAATATAGGTTCCGACAATATTATTGGTGTTAAAAATTGGGTGGGGTCTGGCTTGACCAACAGTTGCAAACATGAACACCACAAAAATCACCGTGAATATACCGGGGATTAAATAGGCTTTACTAGTTAAATCCTTACCTGTGGAGATAATGGGAAATAGTTGGGTCAGACTAATGGGGTCAGACTGGGGAAGGGGGGTAGAATTGCTGGCAAAGGCTGATGGGGGAATAGAGTTAGCTGGTGCGAGTTGAGTTTCCACTCCCCCTAAAGTATTGGGTTTGGCGGTTGAATACTCAAACAAAAATTGTGGTCCATCATGGGCTAGGGAAATGCGATCGCCGGATTGTAATTCTTGGCAACCTTCCAATTTGATTCCATTGAGATATGTACCGTTAGCACTATTAGCATCGCATAGTAGCCAAGTATACCGACCGTCGGGTGAAGTTCCTTGAGGACGAATGACAGCATGACGACGCGATACCATTCGATATTTAATTGCATCCAAGACGACTTGACAGTTAGGGTCTCGTCCAAGCACTACCTCTTGGGTTGGGGGTAGCTGATAATCATTGGCCGAACCAACAACTGTTCCATCACCGGATACTAGGCGAAGAAAAGCATTCGGTTGCGCGTGTTTGCCAGTCATTGGATTCCAGAGAGGATGAATGGATTTATTATTAACCCAAGTTGCTAGTATTATGCTCTTTCATGTAGCAACAAGCCTTGCTATGATTACCATAGAAAAACATTGCTGCAATTAGTGCCGTTGTCATAATTTCTGCATCACTCATATTTCTACGGCAATCATCATGATGACCAATTGCTTTAAGTAAGTCATCAGTGATAGCATAAACAGTAATTATTTCGTTTAACATATTCCCCTCCGTTTTTTTCTTCTTGGAGGGGATTTTATTATAAATTGTGACGCGACACGCCAGCGCTTCGCGCTGGCGAAGAGTAACTAGCAACTTGGGTTATTAGTGGTCAGTTGTTCAGTGGTAAGTCAACTGTATTACTGGTTAATTTTAATCTTGTAGCACAATTCCCGTGCAGTAATATGTCACCCTTGCCACTTGAAGTCAATACTTTTGCTAAATCCACTATAACTTTACTATTGCCTGGTTCACTAAATTTGATAATTAGATTTCAGATTTGTGATATGCATCAGCCAGACTTCACGCAGGTTGTTTTACTCCTGTATTCTGTCTCCTGTATTCTTTGATGCTACTGTATGTAGCAGGGTTAATATTTCCCATGCGGAACGCAGATAGGCAATCGCAATTTGTAGATTATCGGTTTTATCCCCATGAATCCGATTTTCGTAAACATTGCTTAATAAACTATGAATTTGGGCACATTCCTGGGGATAGGTATCGGCTTCGTATATTTCCAAGGATGCACGATAGCATTCAATCGCCACCTCTAGATTAATCCCTCGCTCACCCAATAACCTTTGTTGGTAAGCATCCCCAATATGAACCTGAACTTCTGCCCATTTTTCCGGGTTGCGATCGCGTCTAAATGCACGTAAAGCGGATTCAAATCCAGCAATCGCAATTTCCACATTGCACTTGCGATCGCCTTCGGGAAAATCGAGAACTAATAAGCTAAAATTCACGATATCTTCGGCAATCAGATAGGCTATATGGGGTTTAGAGCTAAAAATTGTTGCTGTTGCCCAATCATCTAAAGCCTGGACAAAACCCATATCCAAATATGCTAGATGCTGTTTCAGGATATCATAAACAGCCTTTTTATCCCCTTGGGTATTGGCTGTCACCCGTAGTAGTTCCCCCAACAAATCTAAATATGCAGGTGCGATCGCGTCCGATGAAGCGTTTTCCAAGGCTTCTGCTAAGGGGTCGGCAATACTATGTAAATACACTGATGCATTCCCTTCTCCGATTTCTGCCAAAATCCCGGCTACCTGCCGCAATGTCATCACTAACCGTGTATCAATTAAATCTTTATGCTCACGTAATATCTCTGGCTCTAAACCACTCTCACAGTGCAATAAAGTCTCAACTAAACGCAGATAATCGGAGGGTGACTCCGAATCCTCATCCTGATTATTCTGATTGATTGTTGCAGCCAATCTTTTACCTAAATCCCGTAAAAAAGCAACAGTCCCCTCGGCTCCCTTTTCTTCCGCTCGTATCGCCACCTTTTCCATCAACTCAATTAGTTGTGCGTCTACTAATTCCCCATTTGCTCGCAAAATCTCCCACTCCTCCCCACTCGGACACAATAATAATTCGCGAATCAAATTCATATAAGCTTGTAGGCGCGATTTTTCCATTGGCGAAAACCAAATAGTGATTTTTTATACCTTATTTTACTGAAGTATTGTCCCAGAAAGCGAGGTGAGGAGGTTACATAATGAAAATTTTGGCAATGCCAGTATTTTCGGTCTATTACAAACAAAAATCAGCTATCCAGATGACAATTGCTTGGGGGGTCTGGTTGACTAAATAGGGTCTGGGGAAAAATTCTTTTCGTGGGGGTAGGGAATAGGTCCGTGACGGGATTTTAACCCCATGTCTTCCACTTTCCACAGGCTATAAAAACGACAAAAACACTCCCTACTTAAAAAAGGCGTTGGTAAATTCACTGATGAATTAAGCTGGAAACCCCGATGAAACCATCTTGATTCATCTTGCAGATTAACGTGAGTTCGATGAACCTCACCCCAACCCCTCTGTGACTTCCTAGAGGGACAGAAAATCCGTAGTTTTCAATCAAAAATCAATTTTTTCAAAACCTCTGTTCCCAAGAAAGAGAGCTTTGGAGAGGAATTCTTTGTATCTGTCGAATTCACGTCAGATTACCAACACCCAAAAAAAAGATATCCTCACTGGAGGATATCCCCATATTTTCCTTTTGGAACCAAAAAAATGATTCGATAACGGTCTACATGGAACTGTTGACATCAAAACCAATGTAAGTTAGCTCTTCGACTCCCTAGTCACTTTCAAGGGAGAAAATTCCCCCGCGATGTTCAACTAATCATCATGATCATCAAAGGGGTCATCTAACTGCTTGCTCGGAGGTCCAAAGGAAGTATACAAAGACATAGCAGTGATAGCAACTACCACCGCACCAACAGAAATTGTCAAAACTACTGCGGGTTCCATAGGGATACAATTTTTTTATGAGTATTATGAATACAATATTACAAAATTTTAAGGCTTGGCGAAAACCCGATGGCAAATTTGTTGAGTAGGAGTTGCTTTCGGGAAAATGTATATCCAGGAACTAAAGATACAACTGTGTGATAAAATCCTTAAGGAAGGAGATTAAATAATGCTTTGGCAAATAATCTTAGAATCGAATGGTGAACTATGGCACAACGGACGCGCTTGGGAGATATCCTCAGACCTCTAAATTCGGAATACGGTAAAGTCGCTCCAGGTTGGGGAACTACTCCCCTGATGGCGGTTTTTATGGGTTTATTTTTTGTATTCCTGTTAATTATCCTGCAACTTTACAATAAGTCGATCATCATTCAAGACGTAATGGTGGATTGGCGCAGTTTAGGAAATTAATTTTGGCAAAAGCTAACACTTGCACAAACAAATTGATCTAAACCCGGGTTTACCGGGTTTTTTGTTTTGCATCACCGATATTTGCCGAACTAAATCAACCAACCTTTGAGACGCTTGGCTATATGGGGACGACGCAATTTCCGCATTGCTTTGCTTTGAATTTGTCGCACTCGCTCCCGCGATAAGTTAAACATATTTCCCACTTCTTCCAGGGTGCAAGGTTCACTGGTGGTTAATCCATAGCGGAGAGTGATGACATCTTTTTCCCTGGGTGTCAGCACATCTCCTAGGACTTCCCATATCTCCTGACGCATCATATGCTCGTTCATACGTGCTTCGGGGGATTGATTGTCCTCGTCTTCTAGTAAGTCCATCAATTCGGTGTCTTCTTCTTTACCCACTCGATGGTTTAAAGACAGGGCTTGACGACGCAATTGTTGCAATTGCCGCAACTGGGAAGCAGGTATTTCCAAAACATCTGCCAATTCTTGCTCATTGGGATTTCTTCCCAATTGCTGTTTGAGTTCCCGTTGGGCTTTTTTCAGTTTGTTAAGTTTTTCTACTATATGTATCGGTAAACGAATTGTTCTGGCATCGTTAGCGATCGCCCGGGTAATTGCCTGTCGTATCCACCAATAGGCATAGGTGGAAAATTTGTATCCTTTGTCTGGATCAAATTTCTCCGTGGCTCGATTTAATCCCATTGCTCCTTCCTGGATTAAATCTAGAAACGGTACACCACGGTTTAAATACCGCTTGGCAATGGACACCACCAAACGCAAATTCGAGCGAATCATTTTTCGCTTGGCTACCCGTCCCTGGTATAGACGATTTTCCAGTTGTTTTTCACTTATACCCAAATGGTGAGCGATATCTGCTTTGGTTGGTAAACGATCGAGTTTTTTGGCTAAAACCTGTTGTAATTCCCGATATTCTTCTAAAAATCTGACCCTGCGGGCTAATTCCACTTCTTCTTCCGGTTGTAGCAATGGGTAACGGGCCATCTCTTTAAAAAATGCACCCACTGCATCATCATGCTCAGTCTTGTTATATCCCGATGGCCGCGCAGCTGCCATATCATCAATGTTCGGTTCCTCACTATCAACCGATAGCATTTGGTTCTCATCAATGACCAATTCTTCTAAACCGTCGAGGGATTGCTCGTTGGCAATTGTCACATCGGGCATATTGTCAATTGTTCCTAATTCAGCAATGTTCATAGGCTCACTCGGGAATCGTTGCGTGTTTCCGTTAACTTTAAATATTGGCGTTTTCCTCGTCGAACATTTCTTGGGAACAAATATCCCCTAAACTACATCTTTCACACCCTGTTAACCCATCAGAACCACCTATCTTGGCTATCGCCCAACCATTTTTTCTTCTGACTTGCTATTGCTGCACCTTTGCATTCATTCGATTCACTTTGGGTTCTTGGGTTCTAATTTAACAGTGCCGAGTCCTAAAATCTAAGAGCAGTTCCAAAATTAACTTCCCACCATTCCATCAAGATGATTGGGCTATCTTGCACCGGTGAACTCCAATTAGGGGATAGGAGAATAACTGATTAAATTCAAGTTACAATACGGGAAATGTTACTCCGATAGAAAATTGGCGATCGCACTCAGTAATTTCTTGCTTTTTATTTTAATGGTGATATCATCCGATTACATTTAGACTTCATATATTCACTATTGTTTTTCCCTTTAGTAAAAAATGTCAAACCCTCCTCAATCAAACTTGGTTAAACTTAACAAATTTCAAGATAAACTATCCCTATACCTAAATCCTTAAATTTTTCTATATTTATAGTCTTACTGGTATTTTGTATGCGTGTAATTTCGCTTTAGTTAATTTCAACTCCAGTTCAGCTATAAACAAGTAAAAGGCATAATTACACAGTTTATTAATCAAATTAAATCATCCCATAGAGTCAAAAAGTTTAATATCTACCATTAGGTGGAAAAAATGTCAAATTTATTTACTCACGAAAAAAGCCAGCCGATTAGAGATTGCTTTCGCAACTGAAGCCCATAGCTGATACACCATGAGGGGTTGGTATGGCATTATCATTGCAAACACGGCGAAATTGCAGTATGGACGACCGTTGGCTCGTCTCCCATGGATTGAACAAATCGCATGTATAGGAAATCTATCAAGACCAATTCCAGGTGAAAGTATTACGAATTACAATTAATCTGAATAAAATCTAATGGCAAAAATTTTGGAGCAAAATAAGAATGATTAAAGACTATTCCTGGCCACCTGTTCCTTAATCCTTAATCCAGTTAAAATAAAACCCTACTCCCTGACCACAAGATAATTTTTCCCACCCATCTGCCTATGTTAATCAAAGACGTGAATGAATCTGGCTTGATTGTGGCTGAACCGGAGCAAGGTTATCACAGCCAGAATAGAAAATCTGCTTGGGTGGAAGTATTGGTGGATTGTCCAGGGGTGGTTGGTTTATTTGCCTATCAAGTTCCAGAGCATTTAAAGATTGAACCGGGGGATATTCTTAGTGTTCCCTTTGGTGCGCAAATAGTTGGTGGGGTGGCGATTCGATTATTAGAGACCCCACCAACGGATATATCCCCCGATAAAATTCGGCAGGTAGAGGACATTGCCAGTAAAGGATTTTTTCCCCCTACCTACTGGCAACTATTAAACCAGGTGGCCAATTACTACTATACACCCCTAATGCAAGTAATTCGCTGTGCCTTACCACCGGGATTATTAGGGCGATCGCAAAGACGAATTCGTTTGTGTCGTGCGATCGCACCCCAGGAATCCCAGTATTTATCACCAACTGCGCAACAAATCCTGAATTTACTGGTCAACTCCCCCAACCAAGAATACAGTTTTAACTATTTACAACGCCAAATCAAAGCAGCCTATCGGGGAGTGCGGGAACTAACTCGATGGGGATTGGTGGAGAGCTATGTTCAACCACCCCGTCTATCTCGACCAAAACTCCAAAAAGCCGTCATCCTCACCGGTTCACCCCATGATATCGAACTCACATCCCGACAACGGGAAATCATCGAAATATTGCGACGACGGGGGGGAGAAATGTGGCAAAGCGAATTACTACAAGCTTGTAGTGCTAGTAGTTCCAGTTTGAAAAGTTTGGCAGATAAAGGCTATATTGTGATTGAGGAACGGGAAGTACTCCGCTACGAAGCCGCTACCATTTCCCCCCATTTCCGAGGAGAACCAGCCAAACAATTAACTCCAGCCCAAATCCAAGCTCTGGAAACGATTAACAGCGTCAGTGGTGCAGCTACCATGTTATTGCATGGGGTGACAGGCTCCGGGAAAACCGAAGTATACTTACAAGCCATATCCCCAGTGCTACAGCAAGGTAAATCAGCCCTGGTGTTAGTACCCGAAATCGGACTAACACCCCAACTCACCGACCGATTTCGGACTCGCTTTGGTCATAAAGTCCGTGTTTACCACAGTGCCCTTTCCGAGGGTGAACGATATGATACCTGGCGAGAAATGTTAGCGGGGGAAGCTTTGGTGGTCATTGGTACTCGCAGCGCCATTTTTGCACCCCTACCCCACCTCGACCTGATTATCCTGGATGAGGAACACGATAGTAGCTTTAAACAGGATTCACCCCCACCCACCTACCATACCCGTACCGTAGCCCAATGGCGAGCCGAACTGGAAAATTGTCGTTTGATTCTGGGGTCAGCAACTCCAGCCTTGGAAACCTGGATGCAAGTCCACAATGGTCAAAATTCGCCCGGTACGAATCAAAAATATTATTACCTTTCCCTACCCGAACGGGTCAATGCCCGTCCCCTCCCCCCGGTAGAAGTGGTGGATATGCGGTTGGAACTGCAACAGGGAAATAAATCAATTTTCAGTCGTTCCCTCCTGCGGGGATTACGGGAATTACAAGCCAATGGACAACAGGGGATATTATTTATCCATCGCCGTGGTTACAGTACCTTTGTCTCCTGTCGCAGTTGCGGTCATGTGATGGAATGTCCCCACTGTGATGTCTCCTTAGCCTACCACCATACGGATGCAGATGCGACGAAATTATTACGTTGCCACTACTGTAATTTTACCCAGTTACATCCCCCCCACTGTCCGGAATGCGGCTCTCCCTACTTCAAATTTTTTGGGAGTGGAACCCAACGGGTAGCTCAAGAACTGGCTAAAGTTTTACCAGAGTTACGGGTAATTCGCTTTGACAGTGACACCACCCGTACCAAGGGTTCTCACCGAACCTTATTAACCCAATTTGCCAATGGGGAAGCAGATATCCTCCTGGGAACCCAAATGTTAACCAAGGGTTTGGATTTACCGCAGGTAACTTTGGTGGGAATCATTGCCGCAGATGGGTTACTCCACCTTTGTGATTATCGTGCGAGCGAAAGGGCATTTCAAACCCTGACCCAAGTTGCAGGTAGGGCTGGAAGGAGCGAAACACCGGGTAAAGTCATATTGCAAACCTATACAACGGAACATCCCGTGATTGCTGCGGTATCGGAAATGCCACAAGCTGCTAACTCCGGTTATCACAACTATCAGGCATTCATTGACACCGAACTCGAACAGCGTCGCGACCTGAATTATCCTCCCTATGGCAGATTGATTTTATTACGTTTAAGTAGTTTAGACCCAATTCAAGTCCAAAATACTGCCAATATGATTGCCACAGCTTTAGCTGGTCATCCAGGCTATGAAATACTTGGACCTGCACCTGCAAGTATTATGAGAGTGGCGAATCGTTACCGTTGGCAAATTTTGCTCAAATTTAACTCCCATGAACTACCCCAGATTCCTGACTGGGAAGGCATACGTAGCCTTTGTCCACCAAGTGTTAGTCTGACAATTGATGTTGATCCGTTAAATATTATGTAGGTTGCGTCCCTAGAAGTCGGGTTTTTCAGAATATTCATTGTCGTCAGAAAAATATCAGTGGAAATAAAGAAAACTATTTTCACAAATAGCATTGGTTAAAATCGGATGAATAAATAGTTAATTAGTTACCAGCCTTGGAACATTCGCCTGATCCAAAAACGTCCGGAAATAGAAGTATCTGCATGTAGTTGATATTAATTCGTCTGATTTGTGGGAATGGTTCGGAATAGTAACGTGATTTTACGGAAAATACTCAACGAATTAGGAAAACCCTTCAAGCGCAAAAGATTAATTTTTGTAATTTTATGTTTGATCGCCTTCCTGACTGTGGTGGGATTTCATTATGTGAATCGGCGATCGCCAATTACCCGGTGTGCTTCCTGGGGGTTTACCCCTGCAAATGCGCAAGTTAGCTATACCCATCCAGAGCGAGTCGTGGTGAAACCCTGGAGAGGACAACATCACATTTACGGGATATTCCAAATACCGGGAGGTCATTTAAATGAAAGAATGTTTACTGTCACCGTTCCTGGGGAAAGGATGTTTTGCGGTACTTTATCGTTTCAAGGAACCGATGCTTTTGAAGGGGTGAAAGCCCAACCGGGTAATTACTTGATGAAGGGAATGTTAAATACGCGGATTGCCTTGTATTTGATTTCCCAGGGTCGGTTGGAGGAATTAAGACAACCTCGGTATTGGAGAGTGGGGTATGTGAAGAAGAATGAATAGGGCGTAGTCAACGTGCGATCGCAAATCTAGTGGATACTGTCACACTAACACCAAGGGCGATCGCGGTGGTGGCATTTTTAAAGTATCGGTTAGTGTAGTTCTAAGCAATGAAAGTCAGGCTTTTCTAAAAGTTCTTGAATTGCGTACTGTCCAGCACGGATGAGAGCTTCAACTTGATAGGTCGGTGCATTTCCACACCTTAGCCAGACAACTTTTGGTGGAGAACCATACAATCGGCTCCTTTCTGCAAAGTCAGCATCTTGAGTCACAATGCAGAAATTGTTTGACTTGGCGAACTCCCAAATATCCGTATCCGTTTTCTCTGCTAAATTATGAAATTGAACATTGCTGGCATTAGGGAAGATATCAGCCAAGCGAGTCACCAATTTTCGGCTCAGATTTTGATCAAATAGTAGTTTCAAGTAGCACCCACCGAAGCAACTAAACGATGATCGCGATCAGCTGCAAACTCTAGACAAGCTCTAATATCCGTTTCTGTCAGTTCTGGAAAGTCATCAATAATCTCAGTAATAGACATTCCAGCTGCTAGCCAACCAAGAACGTCATAAACTGTAATTCGCATCCGACGGATACAAGGTTTACCTCCACGCTTATCAGGTTCAATGGTAATGATGTCGCGATAACTCATAATTGAAAAATAGGTAAATCTTTGCTTTGAACTTTAGTCTATAGCAGGCTAACACTGCGCTGCAATGGTGGATACTGTCACACTAACACCCCAGCGATCGCGGCGGTGACAAATCCAGCTAGTAAACCGCCAATCATCGACCGCAAACCCATTCTAGCTAAATCATGTTGGCGTTCGGGTGCCATTCCGGTAATACCACCAATGGTGATGCCAATGGAGCCGATATTCGCAAAATTACATAGGGCGTAGGTAGCGATAATTACGCCTCGTTGGGAAATTTGATTTTGGGCAATTAATTCTTTTAAATCTAAGTAGGCTAAAAGTTCATTCAAAATCGTTTTTTTACCTAACAAGGCTCCGACAGCTTGACAATCAGCTAAGGGTATACCCATTAACCAAGCAACGGGAGCCATTAAACGTCCCAAAATCGCTTCTAAGGATAAATCCGGAATACCCACCAGTGTCCCCACATAGCCAAACAAGGCATTCACTACCGCCAATAGTCCTAAAAAAGCGATAATCATTACTCCCACATTCACCGCTAATCGCACCCCATCCAAAGCTCCGGTCGTCGCTGCATCAATCACATTGACGTAGGTGGTTTTGACCTGCATGTTGACATTACCAGCCGTATCGGGAACTTCGGTTTCCGGGTACAATAATTTGGCAATCACCAAAGATGTGGGTGCGGTCATGAAAAAGGCGGCAATCAGGTGTTCTCTGGGAACACCCGTACTTAAGTATAAACCTAATACCCCTCCAGCAACGGTGGCAAATCCCCCGGTCATGACGGCAAATAGTTCCGATTGGGTCATTCTCACCACATAGGGTTTGACCAATAAGGGAGATTCGGTTGGACCAAGAAAAATATTTCCTGCGGTGGAGAGGGATTCTGCACCGGAGGTTTGCATGGTTTTCATCATTACCCAAGCTAAACCATTGACGATAAATTGTAAAATCCGGTAATGGTACAAAACGCTGATGAAGGCGGAGAAAAAAATAATCGTTGGTAAAACTTGAAAGGCAAAAAAATGGTCTTGAAAACTATCCCCAAATACAAATTTAGCCCCAACTTCCGCAAATCCTAAAAATCGACTGACCCCATCCCCCAGGGATTTAAATATCCCTAATCCCCAGGGAGTTTTCAGTACAAATAGGGCAATGAGAAATTCTAATCCCAAACCCCAAGCGATCGTTCGCCAACGAATCGCCTGTCGATTCACGGAAAGTGCGTAGGATATGGTAATAAAGACAACAATACCCAGTAGCGAAATTGCCCGTTCCATGTTCACTCCCCCTGATACACCAGTTGACAGGTTCAAAAGAATACATAATAACTTGTGCTGGGATTGTATCTGGTTTTACTTGAATTGCAAATAGATTTAGGTCAGGGAAGGAATTTGGGATAATTTGTTAAAGAATCGATCGGAATGGGATGATGTTCAATACAGTAATAATCTAGTCAGAGATTTGGGGTAAGTACAAACTGCTGATTGGAATATCGATACATGATGAGTGATTTATGAACACAGAAGTAGTCAGTGATTTAAACGTTAGCAGACCAATCCGGGTGGGTATATTAGGATTTGGTGGACTGGGACAAGCAGCAGCGCGTTTGCTAATGCCGAAGCGAGAAATGGTTTTAGTGGCGATCGCGGATAAGGGTGGATATGTCTATACTGATGAAGGTTTGGATGGGACTAGTTGTATTACGGCATACCAAACTCATGGCTCCGTGGGATATGTAGAGTCGGTGGGAAAGCTTTGTGACAATAGTATTGTCGAACTAATCACCAAAACAAATTCCCTCGTTGATGGGTATTTTTTCGCACTTCCCAATTTACCGAATGACTTTATTGCCAGTGTAACCAAGCAATTTATGGCTGCGGGTTGGCAAGGGGTGTTGGTAGATGCCATCAAACGCACCAGTGCAGTTGAGCAGCTACTAGGACTCCAATCTGAACTTCAGGATAGGGGAATTACCTATCTGACAGGTTGTGGTGCGACACCAGGACTACTGACAGCAGCAGCAGCGATCGCAGCTCAAAGTTTTGCCGAAATTCACCGTGTGGCAATTCGCTTTGGGGTGGGAATTGCCAATTGGGAAGCCTATCGAGCTACCATTCGCGAAGATATTGCCCACATGCCAGGGTATAATGTTGCCACAGCCCAAGCCATGAGTGATGCGGAAGTTGCAGCTTTGCTGGACAAGACTAACGGCATTTTAACCCTAGAAAATATGGAACATGCCGATGATATTATGCTGGAACTCGCAGGAATTTGTCCCCGCGATCGCGTTACCGTTGGTGGTGTGGTTGATACTCGCAACCCGAAAAAACCCCTCAGCACTAATGTCCAAGTCACCGGACGCACCTTTGAAGGCAAAATATCCACCCATACTTTTACTTTAGGGGATGAAACCAGTATGGCTGCCAATGTCTGTGGACCTGCTTTTGGTTATCTCAAAGCCGGTGTCAACCTCCATCGCCGCGGAATGAATGGTATTTATACCGCAGCTGAGGTTATGCCCCAATTTGTCCACTAGGACGAAGAGTTACGGGAGCAGAGGATGGAAGAAGAAAGTAGTTAAAAGTTATATATTTACTACTTTTGATAGATGACAGTTAACTGTTGACTGTCATACCCCTGCTCCCAATTCCCCACTCCCCCTAATTAGGGCTTGCGGAAAAATACTAAAACTCTTATCTTATAAACCTTAGATGGTATTTTAGTTCCAGAAAGTGCATATAAACTCAAAAGCCTGACATCTTTCGTTTTTTGAAGTCAAGCAAAAGTGGAATTTGTAGGGTTAAAACTGCTCCCTACTCCCAACTCCCCTTAATTAGGAACTTGACGTTTCATTTTCGCCTTACGTTGTTTTAGTTTAGCCCGCCATTCACGAATTGCGATCGCAGTCCGAGTGACGGGGGAAATATAACCATCGGGAATATCTTCACTAGCTTCCACACCCAGGGGTTGGGTTGTCATACAGTTAGTTAGGGTAGGTAAATAGGATTCCATTCCTAAATCCCACATCACATCTTCGGCGGATTTATATCGTTCTTCCAGGGGAATGCGTACCATCTTACCGATAATTTTGGCAAAGTGATCGCTAATATCAACGTGGTTTTGCCAAATTATTTCCCCTGTAATGGCATCGTAATCAAATTCTAAGGGAGCTTTTCCGGTTAGCAAAAATAAACAGGTAACACCGACAGCATAAATATCACTAGCATATACAGGACACAAAGAAAACTGCTCAGGAGGTGCAAATCCCATCGTTCCCACAAAGTGAGTAGATGCTGACTTATTAGGACTTTCGTGAGTCCTTGCAACTTCTTCTTTGACCGCACCAAAGTCAATAAGTACTAATCTACCATCATCTTCACAGCGCAGGAGATTATGGGGTTTTATATCCCGATGAATCACATGGTGTTTGTGAATATATTGGAGGACAGGCAAAATTTCCTGCAAAAACATTTTCACAGTTCCTTCACTTTTTGGTCCTGTGCGACGAATTTCCCGCGCCAAGGTGGAACCGCGTATATATTCTTGCACCAGATAAAACTCACCATTGGTTTCAAAAAAATCCAGCAGCATGGGAATTTGGGAATGATTTCCCAACTGTCCCAGGGTTTTGGCTTCCTTTTCAAAGCGATTTTTTGCTCGCTGCCAACTTCTGGGGTTACTTGTTTTAGGACATAACTGCTTAATTACACACAAAGGATATCCCGGTAAAGCCATATTCTTGGCCAAAAAGGTGACACCAAATCCTCCTCTGCCCAAAATCCGGAGAATTTCATAGCGATCGCGAAATAGCTTTTGGGAACCACACAATTGCCCCAATTGGGTCTGCTGCAATATATCTGCATGAAAATTGGATACTTTTTTTGAATAGGGATTCATCTGGCTACAAGGCAGGTTAATTTCAGAAGGTGTTCTTTAGTCTTTTCTAGGAGAAGTCACACGTGGTACGTCTACAGGACTTATATTACATATGGACTACCTAATCAGATTTATCTAGGTAGCTTACTTCCCCCATAGCGGTCTCAAACTAGCCACCCGATACATGTCTGATTTTGGAGCAAATAGGGATTTTCCCTGGATTTCTCACAAGCAAGTTGTAAGCCTTGAGTAACGGATTGATTTTCCTTCTACACCCTACGGGTACGCGCAGCGTTGTCGTAGACTAGACGCTACGCGTCTACACTGCTCCCTACTCCCTGTGATTTTTCGGATTTTGTGATAGATGCGGGTTTCCAGTCAGGAATTTATGGGGTTGAACTCCCGCTTTCAACAGGGTTGCTTGTTTTCAGTTGAAGTCGCAAGGAGCGATAAACAACACTCCGTCCACACCCACCTCCTTTTCTCAAGTCTCCACATACAAATAAACATAATTACGTAGCTTGCTTCCCGCGTAGCGGGTATTAAGAATTACGAATTACGAATTACCCTAATGTCTCTAATTTACCCATATTTCCCAACCGTTACCAGTCCCATCACTGTATCTTTGCAAAACCCTAATGTTTTGTCTAATTCTCCGGAAGCTCTATCCTGGGAGGTGTAATTGTTACCAATTATGCAGCGTATTATCACTTGTTGACATATTGCAAGTATTCCCATAATTGCTTGACAAGTGAATCCAGCATGTAGTGTTGATACAACTAGACAGGAAACATAAGTAAGTCGCCGTTAAAAAATCAAGGTATGTCCGAAGCGAGTGGAACACAGTGAAAGGAAGCAATCTCAAGGCTGTGAATATTAGGTTTATTTGTGACGACTTACTTAGATATTAATCTTCCCCACTCCCTATTTACATGCAAGATGCTTAGATGTAGGATTTACCTCATTTACTTTTGTGAATTTTATTACTTGATAATGATTGCCAAACAGTTACATCGGTTGATTACGGATACAAATTCCAGGTCGTTCACAATCCAACGACGTATCTGTTTAATTTTAAGTTTGATTTTTGGCTTATTTTATAGCTACCTAGAACTTCAGGAAGCCTTTAGTGGTAATTATGTAGTCCAAGATGATGCGAGGGTATATACGTTTTGGTTACAAAAATTTATTGAGCCAGATATCTTACCCAATGATGTAATTGCGGAATATTTTGCTTCTGTTACACCCTGGGGATTTACAACTTTTTTTGCATTTTTTGCCAAGTTGGGAATTGAACCTTTATTCTTTAGTAAAATCCTGCCTATTTTCTTAAAAATCATTAGTATTTATTACTGGTTCTTTCTCTCAATGGAAATATTTCCTGTTCCCATAGCGGGATTTCTGAGCAGTTTGTTATATGCTCAAAATCTTTCCCTTCGAGATGATTTAGTTTCTGCCACACCCCGCTCATTTATTTTTGTTTTTTTTATCGCTTTTTTATACTATTTATCCCGTCGTTCTTTAGTTCCCTGCCTAATTTCCATTGTCCTCTTGGGTTTATTTTATCCTCCTTTTATATTTATTGTTTCTGGAATCCTGATTTTGAGATTATTTCGCTGGCAATCAGGAAAAATTAATATTACGCAGCAGCGAGATGATTATATATTGAGTCTGGGAGGATTGGTATTAGCATTTGTGATTATGTTACCCTATGCATTCACTTCTTCAGAGTTTGGTCCAACCATATCTGGAGAAGCTGCAAGGTTGTCACCGGGATTAGCGCAGACGGGTCGGATAAGATTTTTTCGAGATGATTTGGCGATGTTTTGGTTTTTTGACCAACATAGTGGTTTAATTCCCAATGTTTTGGAACATGCTTTTAATTTATTTGGGTTATTTTTACCCTTACTTTTTTACTATCCCCATCAATTTAAACTTCGGCAACGTCTCACTCAAAATGTCCAGATTTTGCCTCAAATTATCTTTTCATCATTGGGTATGTTCCTTCTAGCCCATCTATTTTTATATAAACTTTTTGCTCCCGCAAGATATAGTCGATATACCCTCAAGTTTGTCGCCATCATTGCGGCATCAATTTTCATTGTATCGATGATGGAATCAATTTTAGATTGGATAATTCAGAATCAAAAAAATCAAATTTATCCACAAAGACTTTCGACTCTATTTATCACCTTACCTGTCCTAATTCTCATTATTTACCCCTCTTTTTTAGCTAACTTTACCTGTACCGTCTATCTGCGAGATAACTATGGGCAAATGTACGCTTTCTTACAAAAACAACCCCAGGATACTCTGATTGCTTCCATCAACCCCAGCACAGATAATATTCCAGTATTTGCGAAACGCTCAATTTTAATTGGTTGGGAATATGCTGTACCCTACCATGTAGGTTATGACCAAATTATCACAGCCAGGGGAAAGGATTTAATTCGCGCTCAATACAGTCCAGATACTCACCAAGTCAAAGGTTTTATTGATAAATATGGCGTGGATTATTTTGTCATCGATCAAGATGCTTTCAGTCGGGAATATATTCTCAAAAATCGCTGGCTGCAACAGTGGCAAGATTTGACCAAGGAAATGTCTACCCAATTCCAACTCATGACACAGCAAGGTCAACAGCCTGTTATTCTCCAACATTTACAGCGTTGCACTTCTCTTCAGGTTGAACAATTGCTGGTAGTTAAGGCTGAATGTGTTGTGGAAGCAGAATTAAAGAATCCAGAATACAGGAGTTAGTTGATTAGGAGGGGTTCTATTTGTCTGTCAATTTAATTTTGTGTTTTTTAGATTATGAATATTATGTCCGTTCATCCACCCATAAAAAACTCACACGGTAAAACGTGCAATGTATAGAACTCCTTGAAAGTACGATATCCACTACCGTGAAAGGCTATCACTATTGTCATTACTTCTGATAAACACATTCTCGACTTGCTGCGGCGTTCTCCAGTCATAGATGGTAATTGCGGTACTTGCTGCCACAAGTTGTTCCACTGATTGCAAAAATCGTCAATATCGCAAAATATTTGCGTCACATCAAGCCGAGATACAATGGTAGACATCGCCGAGACCCCTGATTTTTGAAATTTATTTTTCAGTCTCGGTGTTTTTTAGGCTTTTTCTTCCATTCTCAATAATTCTTTGCTGTTTGAGGATGTGAGATTCTTCTCAACTTCTTGCCCAATAGGCTTTTTGCAGGCTGCGATCACCGTCGAACTTACGTTAAATTAAGGCACAAAGGTTTTAATTCTTCTATTGATATGGTATGTTCATCATGCTTATCTTGACAGAGTAGTATCTCCGAAAAACCCCAATCCGCTCAAAAATCAAGCCTGGATTATAGTGCAAAGGTTTTTAAAAACCTGACTCACATGAGAGCGCCTAATACTACCAACGGTGATAATCTCTGTTGCAGTTGCATCTCTGACTACCTGACACATCTCCTTAAAGCCTTGATTGTACGTCCCAGCTTCGACTGCGTTGATCAGGTAATATCAGGGTTCTAGGCAATAAATTTAGTCTAGATGACCAGACTAAGCTTAGAGATAAAATCCTTGCTAAACAAGCATTTCAAGAGTTATGTCAGGCAGCCAGGTTGCATCTAATTAAAGCTTGCTGAATTACTGTCAATTATCGGTTGATTAATGCTTTGAGAACCTATTTCCAGAAAAAGCCGAGTAGACTCTACGCCTTATATTCAAATCGTGGTGAAAATTCGGGTTTTGAAGCTGATTATTTAATTGAATCAAGATTTACCTCAAAAAACTACATCTGGTAGTCAACGAACTAGGTGAAATTCTACTAGGTGATTCTTACCCTGGTAACATTGATGACTGAAAGCCCATTCCTGATTTACTCAAAGATTTGTTTGGCAAAATCTTTGCAGATAGGGGTTATGTATCGAAAGACCTTGCTGACAAGCTTTTCAAAGAATTCGGAATAGAATTTTTCACCAAACCGCGCCGCAATACAAAAAATAAGTTGATGTGCCTTCATGACAAACTGTTGTCACGTCAGCGTTCCATCATTGAGTCAATTAACGATTAACTCCAGAACATTTCTCAGATAGAACATTCTAGACATCGAAGTCCTGTTAATTTCTGTGTTAATGTACTGTGCGGATTAATTGCTTATTCTCACCAACCTCAGAACCCTAGCCTTCAAATGTATTGGGTTTTATCTCAATTTGCTTAACCCGAACTTAGGTTACTTACAGGAGACTTCTGATTAGATGAGATTTGTACTGTTCTTCATAGCCCCGGCGGCAATATACTCTATGTTATCGGTGATTTGTCAAGATGTCAATTATCAGTCCCAAAAACATTGTAATTACGTAATTTATTGACAATAAAATCATTAATATTGAGATTTATCTGGATTTATTGACAATAAAAATCGCGAAATGGAGCAAATGCAGTATTTTGGGATTTTCCGGATTAAAATAACTAATCAATCCCAGGGGTAATCTGAAAATTACGGTACTGCGATCGCCACGAAGTTGTTTTCTGGTACAAAGGAATGGAAGCAACCGTCATCAGCTAAAACTAAAACCATATTGAGCTGATAATCGGGGGGGACTTGCAAGTCTGTCCAGGGTACGGCAATTTCCAAGCAGCGATTGAAGGCAACCTGTGCCCGACTTGTGCGAAATTCCCACAGAAAGTTTTCTTTAGCTTCTTGAAATTGGGCTGACTCGCTAATTAAATCAATTTCCAGGTGGTGATGGAACAGGTAATTCAAGGGTGGGATGTCGGGAACTTCGGCGATGGGCATGGGACTGTTATGCATGGTTCGCCCTGGATAGAACCAAAGGAGATGTAGTTCTGCTGGTAAATCTGTGCCCGGTTGAACTCCGGTTTTAAAATCGACACGAATATAAAAATTCAAGTGGTCGTAACCGTACCAAATTTTTTGCACCAAACTATTATTATGCATAGTTCCCCTAGCACCACCAACGGCGATTCTACCGGCTTTATCCCAATCCTGTTCATCTCCTTTACCATCAATGACTGGATGGATAAAACTTTGGGGTAGACGGTCTCCCCCGGTTTCATGGCTTTCGAGGGGATAGTGTAAATAGGGGGGAACCGGTTCATTTAAAGCTTGGTATAACCCGATGAGATGTTCCCGAAAGAGTTGGTCAAAGATGGCATCATGGTTAGAGGAGTGACCTTCCCCAAACCACCAAAACCAATCGGAACCTTCAGCCGCATACAAAGCCTCCCAAGCTGCGGGATTGTTCTCTTCCGTAGCTTCGGGGTGATTAGCTAAAACTTGACGCGCTCTGGCGAGGTAATCCCAAGCGCGATTTTTTACCGGGTCGCCAATCCAAGTGGTGAAACTACCATCCACCCAGGAACCACTATGAAGTTGGTTTGTGGGAATGGTCGCTGTTGCGGGATATTTATCTAAAAATTCGGAAACCGTAACTAGTTGTATATGGGGTTCCTGGGTCAGGGTTTGATAAAGTTGTTCCAGGAAAGGTTTGCCATCTTGCTCATAAAATTCCCAACAATTTTCCCCATCCAAGGCAATCGTCACTAACCACGGTTGCTCTGGTTGTCTTTGTCGATGCATTCGATGGATAGATTGGAGGTGTCCCACCAGATCCCGTACTGCTTGTTTGGGAGTCATGGCACTGTAGGTAAAACCGATTAAATCCGAGAGACGGTGATCACGGAAGATGATGGCTAATTCTCCCTGATCTGTTTGTAGACGATAGGGACGATACAATAATTCTGGTTCTAGTAAATTCCCCGCTCCATCCCGGTGGAAAAAGTGTTGCAGTGACCAACCCAATACGGCTTCATCAGAGCAAATCCACTTAAATCCGGCATCACAAATATACGGTATGATTTCCGGACTAACGGATTGTTCGGAAGGCCATAGACCACGGGGTGGACAGCCAAATCTATCTATATATATTTCCTTCGCTTTACGTAGATGACGGGGAATATCCTCTGACCACTGGAAGCGGGACTCCGGTAAATTCATATTTGGGACAGCCACCCGTCCAGCATTCGTATCTGCCAACAAAGGTAAAATGGGATGGGTGTAGGGTGTAGTTGTCACCTCCAACTGACCGCTATCTTGCATTTTTCGGTGTTGGGGGATAATTCTGGCTAAAATTTCCTTTTGTTTGGAGTAGATACGTTGGCGATCGCTTAAACTAAAATTCCTCCCTTTTTGCAACCAAGCGGCAATTTCCGGGTCATCCCAAAACAACGGATCAATCCAAGCTAAATTATGCCAAGCTTGTAAATCCCCAAAATCATGCAATTGCCAATTTTCTAAACACCAGGCTGTTCCTTTTTCTTGCCTTTGGGTGTACAACTCGGCATAACGGGGATGGGTGTCAATCAAGGTATGGTGATTAGCATCAAAAAAGTTGTTGATGACAAACTCTTTTTGAATGGTGCTTAAATTTTCCGTTGGCGTTAAACTTACTTGTAAATAGGGGTCAAAGGCTGTCCCTGCAACATAATCTTCTAATTGTAAGATTAAAGAAGGAACCAAATTTACCGTTTGATGTAACTTCGGGTATTGTTCCAGTAATAAAATTAAGTCTAAATAATCCTTGGTACCGTGTAACCTCACCCACGGCAATAAATACTTTTGGAAACTTGATGACGAACTGCCATTGTCAGGAACTCGATACAAAGGTTGGTGTTGATGCCAAATAAATGCGACGTAGAGGGGATAGGACATAACGTAAAGAAATAAACTGGTGTGCGGTGGAGGTTGTGGATTGGTAGGACTATCAACTACATATATTTAAACTACCATCTCCCGTCATCAACTGGTTTGTTGGCAAATACCCATCTTCGTTTCTCTGTTGTTCAAAAGTTTTCCAAATATATTTAGGGTTCGCGGAATCAAGGTGTAACGCAATTTATGCAAGGGATTCAAGTATTTTTCCCCAAACAAGTACGCTTGTTGATAATCTGGAGTATCAAAACTTTGTAAAGCTCGTTATGCGATCGCTGGATAAATTTGCAACCAGAGCAACGAAATCATCATTTTACGACCTATAGTAGGTTCTAGATTTGCTTGCGAGACTTTTTCTGCAAGTCCTATTTATGCAATCAATGGGAAGTTTCAATAGTCGGGTTTCTCTCCACTTAAACCAATCACAAGGAGGAAGCGAGCAGTTGAATCAACTGTTCGCGTTTTGAAGCAAGGCTGAAAACCGGATTCCAGAAACCCGACTTCGCGAAACAAAGGATAATTTACACCGTGAGGGGTTAGCCATGTAACCCAATCCAAGGCAATTTTGGCATTTTGTGATACTTCCCACGGTGATATATTTCCTTTTTGGTTTGTTGACGGTTGACAATCAACAGTTAACTACTTGCCTAAGTCAAAGCTTAGTTTACTGCCGTGTAAACCTGGATTTCTCACAAGTAAGTAATAAGCCTTGAGTAACGGATTGATTTTCCTTCTACTGACTACTCACTACTCCCTATGAGTTTTAGGGTTTTGTGAGAAATGCGGATAAAGTATAGTTCTCTTCCCTAGGCGACCTGTTCCACTTCCGCAATTTCGGGAATCATTTCCCGCAAACGGCGTTCAATTCCCATCCGCAAGGTCATCTGGGAACTGGGACAAGAGCCACAAGCACCTTGTAAGCGCAATTTAACGATCGGCCCATCCAATTCTACCAATTCAACGTTACCACCATCGGACATCAGATAGGGACGCATTTCATCCAAAACTTTTTCTACGTTCTCTGTGGTTAATTCCATCGTGTTATACCTCTTCTCTTGCTTCGGATTTGACGGTTGATTTTTACTTATTTAAAAGTCTAGCTTGAAAATGGGGAGCAGGGGAGGGTAGGAGAGGTTAAGTGTAGCTGTTCCGTAGGCGATCGCAATGCAATATTCAAGGTGTGCATCAGTGCATCAACCTTGATTCGGAAGTTGGTGGGTTTGAGGAAATAGAAAATAGGCTGTTGAATATAACCTTTACGATACAATACTTGGAAGCTCTTTGATTGCTGTAGAACATTTGACAAATAATTACGCCTTCCGATTTCAACTTTGAAGCGATCGCATCATGGATACATTCATAGTCAAAACGAGGACTCCGCCAAAGAGAGCTAGCGACGATGAACCTTACAGCCTGAAAATCCTGTCCAGCAATATTTGTGGGTAATAAAAGTTTTTAAAAACCACCTATCATACACTTTTTTGAGAATAAAATCGGTAAACCGCAAATCAGCTAGTTATTGACTTTGTTATCAACTAGTGGAACTACTTTGAACTTTAACTGACAAAATCATTGATTCACGAGGATTTTCGCGTTTTTAATCCGTCCAATTCACCTTCAATTCAGCAATACCGCAAGATTTAAGCGCTGAAGCAGCACACTTTTCGATGATGGCTCAAAGCATTGGTATATAGGACTGATAAAGTATCCTAGTTGGGAGGTAAGCAATACATGCAGGTTAATCTCCACTCCCTACTTACTGCTCACTCCTCCCTAACTTCAAACAGTTTGTGCTTCCTTAAGAGTAATTAACTCACTAGGAGAAAATACACCGCGCTCGGTAATAATTCCTGTAATTAAATTGGCGGTTGTGACATCAAAGGCGGGATTATAATAGTCTACCCCATTAGGAGTTAATTGAGTTGTTCCCACTTGATAAATTTCCGTTGGGTCTCGTTCTTCGATGGGAATTTGACTACCATTGGTCAAGTCAAAATCAATGGTGGAAATAGGTGCAGCTACATAAAAGGGTATATGATGGGCTTGGGCGACAATCGCTAAACTGTAAGTTCCGATCTTATTGGCAGCATCGCCATTCGCTGCAATCCGGTCTGCACCAACTACCACCGCATCGATTAACCCTTGCTGCATACAATGGGCTGCCATATTATCAGTAATCACAGTCACAGGTATTCCCTCCTGTACACATTCCCAAGCGGTTAATTTTGCACCTTGTAAGCGGGGACGGGTTTCGTCGGCAAATAGGCGATTTAAACGTCCTTCTCGCCATGCAGACCGCACCACACCCAAAGCTGTACCATAACCTGCGGTGGCTAAGGCTCCAGCGTTACAGTGGGTCAATAATGTTAATTTTTCTGGATTGCTTGGTAACACTTTTAACCCATTATCACCGATTGCCTGACAGGTTTGTAAATCCTCTATTTGTAAATCTTGGGCAGTTTTAAAGAGAGCTTGACGAATATCTTCTACAGAGCCTAATGTTTCATAGGCAACTTTCATCATGCGAGAAATTGCCCAAAACAAGTTGACAGCCGTGGGACGAGTGGCTTTTAACATGGCAGCCACTGCTTCCAAACGTTCTAAAAATAATTCGCGATCGCTAGTATTAATTTCCCTTGCACCGAGATAAATCCCGTAGGCTGCTGCGATACCAATTGCTGGCGCTCCCCGGACTATCATGGTTTTAATGGCTCTAGCCATGTCTTCACTGCGGTGAATTTCGACGAGGGCATATTCGTGGGGTAAACGGGTTTGGTCAATCAGGGAAACTGCATCATTATGCCAGATCACCGAGTAAACTTGGTTGTTGAGAGGTATCATAGTTGGGTTGGGATGGAGTCAGAAGCGTTCAAAGGGTACTAGGCTTTTTCTCTGTCAGATATTGCCATAGTTAAGTATCTATAAAAATACTCGTTGAAAACCCTTCGTATTTAGGCAAGGGATGAAAACGGTCTCAATCCTTTAGGACTCTCTGATTTCATCTCTTTGATATCCAAAACATTATTGTACAATCACCATAACCCATAAACAACAGGGGGTGATTCCGCGGTGTTGGTATTAGAGTACAAAGTTAAAGGTAGACGAGAACAATACAAAGCTATTGATGAAGCTATCAGGACAACTCAGTTCATCAGAAATAAAGCTATTAGATATTGGATAGACGCACCTCAAGGTAGAAAAATCAACCGCATAACTTTGAATAATTACTCGACAACACTGCGAACAGAATTCAAGTTTGTCGAAGAATTAAACTCAATGGCTTGTCAAGCTGCAACAGAAAGAGCTTGGTCTGCTATTGATAGATTCTACGCAAATTGCAAGGCCAAGAAACTTGGAAGGAAAGGTTTTCCCAGATTTCAAAAAGATAATCGCTCGGTTGAGTACAAGACTAGTGGGTGGTCACTACATCCAACAAAACGACGCATCACTTTTACTGATAACAAAGGTATAGGTGAATTCAAATTGTTAGGTAAATGGGATATTCACACATACTCAACTAAACTAATTAAACGTGTACGATTAATTAGAAAAGCAGATGGATATTACTGTCAATTTTGTATTGATGTTGAGATTCAACCAGAATCTAGGGATGCTAATGGCGAGATAGGTTTAGACGTAGGATTGGAGTATTTCTACACTGATTCCAATGGACATCATCAGGAAAATCCCAAGTTTTTGAAGAAAGCAGAAAAAGCGATTAAACGCGCTCAAAGACAAATATACAAAAAGGAGAAAGGTAAAAACCAACGTCAAAAAGCAAGACAAAGATATGCAATCAATTAAACCAGACAGCAAACCCAAAAAACTGACCACCAAAGGTTTCCTGCAACTGTTGCCAAAATCTGGTATTTGTCATTTTTCCTACTTGTAAATAGGGTGCTGCACCTGTTCCCTGTAACCAAGCAATCACATCCAGAGTTCCTGGTTGGGTAAATGCTTTGTTAATATTTACACCCCTAACTTCTCGAATTCGCCAAAAGGGAATTAAAACTTTTCCTGTGAGAATACTATCAGTTTCATCCAAAAAGGCTAACCAAGTTTTTACCATCTGTGAGGTGACACGAACATTGGGAATGACACCTGTTTGTTTCGGATTTGGCAACCACTCCCGGTCATTATCTGTTTCTGCCATAATTAATTGCCAGGATTGACGGCTTAATTTGGTGGTTGTTTGTAAATGTTGCAGGGCTTTGGTCATCCTTGTTGGTTCTTGGAGAGGGAAGCGTAGTAGGTGGAAAAAGGCGATAATATCGACAAATTCAATCCCTCCAAAGGAATTGGTACTTGTAGGTGCATTAACTAGGAATTTATAGGGTGTGTCGGGTTTAGTGAATAAAACATGGGCTAAGGAATTAAAAAACTCCCTACCATCGTGGGCTAATCCAAATTCACCAATTGCCGACAACAAATGACAATACCCCCTCAACCATACCGCATCCCCAGCATCAAAGGCGATCGCAAATTGACTGGCTTGAGTTGGGGTGATATTAATTCGGTTAATGGTGGCAAAAATTTTCCACAGGGATTCACTTTCTTCCACCTTACCATCACCATTGATATCCAAACGAATCAGACCAAAACGTAAAGGTAATTTGACATTTTTGTCCTGCATCGGTGCTAGGGTCGCTTCCACTTTCCCTAAATCATCAATGAACCCCTGTAAAATCTGTCGTGTATTTTCATAGGTAATCATTTGGGGATTGGGATTAGTTGGTGTTGGTAGTCGTAATATGGGTAAAAAACCCGTTAAGGCATTGGAACGCACCCCATAACGATACAGAGATTGCATTACCCTTTCCACGGCTTTTGCTAACTGCACCATACCCAAACTAAACCTCGCTTGGTCGTCCTGGGGGTGCTTTTGCAACTGGGCTAACATTGCTGCTTCCCCTGCTGCTAGTTGACCAGTCTGTAAATACTTCTCAATCGCTGGAGGGGTGGTATTTTTGGCAACTGCACCCGGTAGGGAAAATCCCAATAATAGGAAGACAAGGCAAAGGCAAGAGCAAATACAAATCCGTAGGTAACGCCACATAATACCATCCAGTTGATATTCCCTGATGAAAAATATCAAACCTGTTTACCTATGTGCCGTCAATCATAAAGTAGCAAAAGTTAACTAAGCTTGATTTTTGGCATTTAGAGCGTAAACACGAAACCGTTCTAAATCAGCCATCAACGTTGATTCCACAATCCTTCCTAAAAATAGGTTATCCATAATTGCGAGAATTCCCGGAACCCCATAGGCTACTGTCATTTTCACAATACTACTGGTTTTGCGGTCATAAAAGCGGATAGCACCACGATTGGGTAATCCATCCACCGATTCCCACTCAATAATCTGATTGGGTATTTGTTTGAGGATGCGCGATCGCCAAGAAAATTCAAAGCCACCGCTAGCCAATTTCCAAATCGAAATGTCTGGCTGTTCGGGTGGAATTTTCACCGATTCAATCCATTTCATCCAGCGTGGCATCTGTTCTAAATCTGACCATAAACCCCACACCAAATCTATTGGTACTTCCACTTCTATCTGAACCGTATGTTCTAACCACTCTGACATAGTATATATGCTGCCTGCTATACAAAAGTTTTAGACAAAGCCAGACATTCACTTGACATTTCTACGGGAGCATGGGAGCAGTTATTTTTTTGTCCAGACAAACTCACGCCCAATCCTAACATTTCCATTCTAGACCATCAAAGCCGCTTTCTCGTCATCTCCTGAAAACAATTAGTACCTCAAGGCAAAAGTAAAAATGTCAAAATGTCAAAGAAAGAAAACCTACTTTTGAACATTTTTAGCTCTTTCAAGTTATGGTCTTATTTCCACTATGTTGTACTACTACTCCACCACGGGAATTTTGATGGGTAAAGAAAGGCACGTAGTGGCGCTAGTCTAAGAAACCCTGCGGGTATAGCGCCTTCTAATCAAGCTTTTCTATAATCACCCATCAAGGGAAATTGTCCTCTGACAACAAGATATCCAGTTATTTCTTCCTAGCTTATCTTTCCACTGTCTTCAACTATTGGTAATCCCCGAATTAATTCACGAATTACATCCGTCGCGGGTCTACCTGTTTGTTGACAATACAGTTCCAGTTTTTCCGCCTCCTGTGCTGCTAAATTTACTGTTATTCTCTTAACCGCCCATTTTTTATTAGTCATTTTTGTGTGTATCTAATTTATTTCGATATCCTCGTAATGTTTGTGGGAGCAAAATATCGTATATCTACATGATTAATCAATCACGAAAGCCTCTATTAAGCTGATATTATCCATCGATATATAGTTATTATTAAATAGAATAAATATCCGAAAATACTTTGATTTGTGACAGGAAAAAAACTGCACACTTTTAATTATTTACCCATAAAATAATTAAATTGTAAAATCAATAATTAAATGAATAAGATAGTTTAAATTTTTGACTAAATTGATGAATATTCTCGAAAATCAATATTGGTTAATTGACTAATATTTGAATTAAACTCTATCTTTTCAAAAACATTGGGTGAAAATAAAGCCCATAAAAAATGATAGTAAGGCATAACTATTTCCATCTGTTGAGGATTGAGATAATAATTAATTTCCTTGATTAGTAAATGGAGCATTTGACGAATTAGTTCCCACTGCACATTTAAAGTGGGATAAAGCATGATACAAAGAGGGAAAAGTTCTTGCTGGATGGCGGATACATTCTGTTCGAGAACCGATAACCATAAATAAACTTGGAACATTTCCACATCACGAATGCTAGAT
The DNA here is from genome assembly GCF_002368395.1 of Calothrix sp. NIES-3974. Classification (GTDB taxonomy): domain Bacteria; phylum Cyanobacteriota; class Cyanobacteriia; order Cyanobacteriales; family Nostocaceae; genus NIES-3974. The sequence goes on along the minus strand of NZ_AP018254.1, from coordinate 5,368,601 downwards.
ACTTGTATTTCGGTACTACTTAATAAACCATTACGTGAACGATAATGTGGATAAAGTTCAATAATGCGCTGGCTAATATTTTTGGCGATGCGAGTACTATGGGGTAATAATTGTTTGACTACAGTTAAAGGGTGGGAATTAAAATCATACTTAGCAGCAGCTTCATATACACGTTGCAAGGGCATATAAAGGTGGTCGTCAATGGCTTTAAAATAGGCACTCAGAATCGAACCCTCTAACGGTGACAATTTTTGTAGTAAGATTTTACTTGTATAATGAAATTGCATACTCACAAACCCAATGACGCGGGGGTCATTTTGAGTATATTTGCGACGTAATGCACCGACACTAACACCAATTTTTGTTGCTAACTGACTGGGTGCAACTTGTTCCCTATAAATATCCATTACCTTTTGGTGAAGTGGTTCTCCGACTTTGGCAAGTTGAATAATAGTGGTCAGTTGTCGTAATGGTGCTTGTTGGATATATACTTCTAAGGTTTTTTCATATATGGAGTAAGCATCGCCACTAATTTGCCAAGGATCAATGTAGATAGTATCGATTTGGTGACGACTGATTTCTGGTGATAATAAGGCTTCGACTTGATGCCAAGCTTGTAAACTGCTGGAACGTAGTTCTTTCATGATTTTTTGAGCAGTTTGTTCCCGTCCAGCTTGGGAAACTATGTATTGGAGATTTTGAGTATAGTCACCAGTATTTTCCGGGTCATCTTTACCAAGATTTTGTAGATATTTCTTGGCCCATTCCCAAGCGAGTGACTCTAATTTAGTTTGATTGTCTATATTTACATTATTTACATTCATTATCTTCTCACCACTCTTTTCACCCTCATCTATGGTTCTGTATCATTTTGATTTAATTTTGCTGGGATCATCTCCATAAACGGATGTTCTTATTGTATATCTTTTGTTTTTTAATCTCTGATTCTTCAACCAATCTTTAACTAGATTGGGTGTAATTATTCCGCTATTTTTTGATGAATACTATGTAAACAATTCATAAATATAGGGATAATTATCTCGGAACCTCTCTGGTAAATAGGGTGGGTAGGGAGTAGGAAGTAGGTAGTAAGGAAAGAACCAATTTCATTGATTGGTTGCAGTGTAGTCAGCAGAATGTAGGCTACTCGCTATTTTCAAATAAGTCGGTACAGGGAAAGGTCATGGTGTAAAGGATTGTAAATGATGTTCCCAACCGGAGATAAGTTTGCTCTTAACTCCTCGGCTATTTGTGCAAAATCCAATAATAATCCGAATACTTGGAAAAATTTTGCCTGAATGGCAGAAGTTTCTAGTGGGGAATTACCTAATCTGGAGCTAGACAGGAGTAATTTATTACTCTGAATATAATTATTTACGTATTTATCGGTAAGGTACTAGGTTTAGACTAACTCGATATGGGTAAGCAACTATACTTTGACAACAATTAACGAGTAGTTAAGCGTTAACTGTTAACTGTTAACAAAGCAAAAGGGAAACATATTGCTGTGGAAGTATATACGGGTTTGATTAAGTAATGTTTTGTAGTCAGAATCAAATAATAACACCAGTAAATATTCTGGTGTTTGTTGAATCTACTGATTTTTTCTGTCGGTAATATTATTCTTTTTATACTGCTAAACAGGAGATATCAGAAAAATCCCGCAAACAGAGAGTTTTTTCTCACCGACTTACTTACTCAAAATCAACCTGTGGCATTAGCTGGAGAGTACCGATACCCAGTTCCTGAGGAGAGAGCGATCGCGCTTCAAATAATGCCATCATATCCCGTAATTGCGGTTTTCCACCGGATGCACCGGTTAATCCTTTGGCGATAATTAATCCACAATAGCCTTGGGTGTGTTTGCAGCGTTTATTCCAGTTGCGACGAGCTTCCACGTGGGTGGGATCATCATCATCAAATTCACCAAATAGGAATAAATCGCCATTGTGGGTTTGTAATAGACCTAAATCGTAGTGTTCACCTCCAAAGGGGTCAGCACCGGGATTAAAACAGATGGCTTTGAGTCCTCCAGCTTGTTCAATTTTTTCGATGATTTGTTTTGCTTTGGGTCGGGAGGTTTGAATTAACACTACAGGTAATCCGTCACCCCGTTGATTAATTGTTGCCAGATGTTGGGATTTTACCTCAGTCCGCAAATATTTCAACATATCCCAGGATACGACACCCAGACTCAAAAAAGAGTCCTTGGGAATTAAATCATCACGGAGGGAACGAAACAGGGAACTGTTAAACATTTCCTCCCCATCCTCTTGATCATCGAGGAATGAATCTGCCATTTCTAGCAATTCCTGGGCTAAATCTGGCATTGTGGCAACATTAACTTGAATTGATTTAGGTAAATTGTTGCTATTATCGGTAGTTTCTGGTAGATGAATACGATAGCGGCGTTGAATGGCAGGAAAATCTTCTTCGTATAATTGGCGACGGTAATCATGTAAAAACCGACAGATACTTTCCAAAGCCACATAAACCACTAGGGCTTCTTCATCGTAAATAACTGAACGTAAACCCTCCAGAGGATGGATATTGCCAAAACTGGCTTCTAGTTCCCCGTCCGAATTATCATCGAAGTCGGGGAATTCGTCAAAATCTTCCTCCTCCTCATCCCTATCACCCTCAAAGGTCAGGAATAGGCAATCTTGTTTGAGGAAAGCTTCCTCTAGGTTGTGGTCAATCTCATCATTTCTGAGGACATTAGCGCGGAAAGTCTTCAGGGATTCGACGGAGCGGTAAAGTAAAACTCCATACTCCATCCCCAGCATTCCCATTACAGAAACGTAGAGAGTACCGATATCCCAGCGATTAATTTCGATGGAGAGAATTTGTTGCTCTTCCAGAACTTCCCAGGGAGCGGTTTCCCAGATATCATGGGCTTTTTGGTAAAGATGTTGCGCATATAGGGGGGGGAGTTCGGGAACTTGATTATCGATAATTTCGGCAAAACCTCGGAACAGTTCATCGATCAGGGGTAATTCGGGAGCATAATCAATGGCGATATCCAAATCTTGGAGGACACCCCGGAGATAAAACTGGATTTCGCGATCGCAAACAACAATGCGTTGCGGACGAGCGGGTTTAGCTGGACTGTGGGGATTTTCCATTGCTCGCATCAAAGTGCGGACAATGGCTTCTGGTCCGGTATCGGGTGCAACAACATCCATTCCTCGAACAATGCCTTGGGAAGCGTCCACCCAGAGAATACATTCCCCTTGACCTTCCTCTGGGGTAGAAGGGTGGGATGACAATGGACGGCGATCGCCCTCCCAGATGGAAGGAACTTGGGCCAATTTTTGCAGCCGACGACTGGTAGAGCGATTAAAACTTGTCATAAAACTACATTATTTATCAAAACAAGCAGTGGTCAATTTCTGGTATTGGTCGTGGGGAAGGAAATAATCTGTAATTGTATATGTAAGCGTACACTCTAGGGAAAACAAGCGAGTTGGCTTTCGCGATCGCCTGTGACTGGGGTCAAAATCCCTAGAAAAACCAGTGTATCTGTAAATCTCTAACTAAAATCAAAACTATCGATTATTTTGGGAATTTTAGAGAATACAGGAGAAAGGAGATGGGGGTGGCTATTTCTAATTTGCCATCCTGGAACAGCAATCTCGCTAGAATAGATACAAAAATCTAAACAAATTATCAAATCCCCAGCGTTGTCTGGAAGCACCTCGAACAGAAGAAAACGAGTTATACCCAATTTAAGGAGCTAAAAAGTCAATGACACAAGCAACACAGTCACCACAAAAAGGCATCCAACTGACCGAATCTGCATTGCAGCAGGTGAAATTATTGCGGGAAAAACAAGGGAAAGACTTGTGTTTACGGGTAGGAGTACGACAAGGAGGATGTTCCGGGATGTCCTATACAATGGATTTCCAAGACCCCAGTCAGATTCAACCTCAAGACGAAGTGTTTGATTACGATGGCTTCCAGATTGTTTGTGACCCCAAAAGTTTGTTGTATCTTTATGGGTTACTCCTAGATTATAGCGATGCCATGATTGGTGGTGGTTTCCAATTTACTAACCCCAATGCCAATCAAACCTGTGGTTGTGGTAAATCCTTCGGAGTTTAATTAAGATTCCCCCATAAATTTTGGTGGGATTTGAGATTTTGGATTGTTAGTTTAAGATTTATCAAAAGATGAACATGCAATCCAAAATCTGAAAACTGAAAATTCCATGACCGAAACTGTAGAAGCTCTATTTGACTCAGGGTTAGAACGTTATAAAGCTGGAGAACCAATTGCTGAACTAATTCCTGTATTTAAAGAAATTTGCGATCGCGCTCCTAAAAGTAGTGCTGCGTGGACTTGTTTGGCTTGGTTGTACATGCTGGAAAATAAGAGTAATCTCGCTGTGAAGGCGGCTCAAAAAGCTGTTAAACTAAATCCTCAAGACCCCCAAGCTCGCATTAACCTAGCTGCGGCTTTACTGGATACCAATCAAAAAGGTGTACGGGAACACGTCGATTTTGCTCAACAATTAATTTTCGTCAACGAAGAATGGTTGGAGGAAATTAAAAGCAGTATCGAGGATGGTTTAACCCGCAGACCGGATTGGAAAAGTTTGGCCAAAATTAAAGCTTGGTTATTTGAATCTTAATGAAAATCGGGAGTGGGGGTGTGGAAGGGAAAAGGGAATGATTCATCAGACTAAAAAATAATAAGGGTCTGCGTACAAAGTCTGAAGCGTGAGGGTAGGGAGTAGGGAATTTGTCCAAATACCTTTTCACAGTTTGCGCTCTAAGTTGAAGGCAATGTGTGAAAGATACGGCTTGAATTACATTGAACAGGAAGAGTCTTACACCAGCAAAGCAAATGCGATTGATGGTGATGAGATACCTGTTTACAATGCCGACAATCCTAAAGAATATGAGTTTTCTGGTAAACGGATTAAACGCGGATTGTATAGGACAAAAGATGGACATTTGGTTAATAGTGATTTGAATGGCGCGCTGAATATTGGTAGAAAAAGTAAACACAATGGTTTTACCGGAGTGTCTAGGGCTGCATTGACCCAGCCAAGAAGGATTAATCTTCTGAAATTGGAAAGGAAAACGTTACAAAAAACAACTAAAACTGTCGTTGTTGCGTCCTTTTAGAATCCCCTCGGCTTTAGCTAGGGGAGAGTCAAATTCTATCTCGACCCGGCTCCTGTATCTTGTCTCCTGTATTCTGTCTCCTGTATTATGAAAGAAAAATTTTTAAACCTCCTAAACTTGATTTTAGTAGCCGATGTTTTTCTGGTATTTTTGGGGTTTGCTTGGTTTGCGATCGCAGCTATCGGCAAAGCTTCAGGGATAAATCTCGGCTTTGATTTATGGCATCAACTTTGGCAACCTGTATTTAACCCAGCTATCGGCATTTTGATGGCTGGTGCGCTGGTTTCCGGTGGATTAAGTTGGTTAAATCGGAAATTTGCTCAGAAAGCGGAAACAAACCGTCAGGTCATCTCTACTCCGATGGGAAATGCAGAAGAAAGGATACCGGAGAATAATTAATTATCCCAAAATATCCTTTAGGGCTGGTTGAATATTTTCAAACTTGAAATTAAACCCGGATTCCTGGGTACGTTTCGGTAAGACCTGTTGCCCTTCTAACACCACTACCGCCCCATCACCTAGGAGGGCTTCAATAGCTAAAGAGGGAACGGGAAGCCAGGAGGGGCGATGAAGTACTTTACCCAGATTTTGACATAATTCATGCATCCGTACAGGTTGGGGAGCGGTGGCATTATATACTCCTGCCATGTTATTGTCATTGAGGGCTTGGATAATTAAACTGACCACATCATCAATGTGAATCCAAGAAAACCACTGTTTCCCACTACCGATGGGACCACCAGCAAATAACTTAAAGGGAGTCACCATTTTTGCTAAAGCACCTCCATCCCCTAGGACGATTCCCAGACGGAGAATCACCAACCTGACCCCAGCATCCTTCACCTTTTCGGCTTCTGCTTCCCAAGCTCGACAAACCTCCGCCAAAAAATCATTACCACTTGCACTAGTTTCGTCAAAAGTGGCAGTTTCACTGGTACCGTAAAAACCGATAGCCGACGCATTTACCAGGACTTGTGGTTTCGGATTTGCTTGGGCGATCGCACTCACTAAGTTTGCCGTTGTCAGTTTGCGACTATTAAGAATTTCCTGCTTACGAGTTGGAGTCCAACGACCTTCCCCAATCGGTTCCCCAGCCAAGTTTACCACCCCATCACATTGACTCAAAACCCTTCCCCATTCAGCCTGATTCGCGGATGGAGCAGCAACAATTTCCACATTCGGGAATGCAGAAGCGGGAAAAACCTTTTCTGCCTTGACAGCATTGCGAGTTAATACAAATACTTGGGTTCCCTGCTCACATAAACGTTTTACTAAATTGCTGCCCACAAAGCCAGTTGCACCAGTAATGGCTACTTTCATCAAAATCCTCCCTTCACAAACCCGCTTGAGGTCGAAAGCTGCTGATTATCCTGCATTTCTCACAAGGGAGTCCCCCATTTTGCTTGAACACAAACAAGAAAATAGTTTATTTGCACTTCCTACTCCCCTGGAGACAACCCAGTGGGTCGTCTCTACTCCCCACTCCCGACTGGCTGAAAGTTTGAGGAATTTATGAGAAATCCGGGATTATGATTATTGTATCGGATTTAGAGATTGATGAAATCAGGCAACTCCAATCGCAGTATCATCGCTAAGATAGGATTAAAAGTGTTGAGATTTGTATAGTTAGGAATCTGATCAATGGCTCCCGCAGTTTCGATCCAGAATCTAAAAAAGCGCTATGGGGCGGTTGAAGCCGTAAAAGACGTTTCGTTTCAAGTGGAACCAGGGGAAATTTTTGGTTTACTTGGTCCAAACGGTGCGGGAAAAACAACCACCCTGCGAGCGTTGTGTACACTGACTACCCCTGATGCTGGAAAAATAGAGGTTTCCGGCGTTTCGGTGCTAGAAAACCCCCGTGCAGCTCGTAAACGCTTGGGTTACGTAGCCCAGGAGGTGGCCCTAGATAAAATTTTGACAGGTCGTGAATTGCTGCAACTACAAGCAGCTTTGTATCATTTACCTGCATCCGTGACTAAGGAACGGATTAATACAGTTTTAGATTTACTGGATTTACAGGAGTACGCAGACCAAAAAACCGGAACCTATTCCGGAGGTTTACGGAAACGCCTAGATTTAGCAGCCGGATTATTACACGCACCCGATGTGTTAGTTTTAGACGAACCTACGGTGGGCTTAGATATTGAAAGTAGATTTATTGTCTGGGAATTTTTACGTAAATTGCGCGAAGCTGGAACCACCGTCGTTATTACTAGCCACTATTTAGAAGAAATAGACGCATTAGCGGATCGGGTTGCCATTATCGACCGAGGAGTAGTGATTGCCCAGGGAACCCCCTCCCAACTCAAAGATCAGGTGGGAGGCGATCGCATTACTTTGCGGATTCGGGAATTCTCACCCGACTCGGAAGCCGCACAGGCAAAAGAACTACTCGAAAAATTACCTTTTGTCAAAGAAGTAATTATTAACAATGCTCAAGGTAATTCCTTAAATTTAGTGGTCGCGAATGAAAATAATGCGATCGCCACCATCCAAAATGCTTTAAACACGGCTGGATTACCCATGTTTGGTATCGCCCAATCCCGTCCCAGCCTAGATGATGTCTACCTCGCAGCTACCGGACGCACCCTGATGGATGCAGAACTAGCCGCAGTCAGTAGCAGAGACATCAAAGCTGAGAAAAAAGCCAGTATGAAGTAGCAGGGAGGGAGAGGAAATTTGGCGTTGCTGAATCCTGATATGAATAAAAATGTAGAGAAGCGATATATCGCGTCTCTATGGGGGTTTTACATATCCAACGAAGCAATTTCATACATCAAATCAGCAACCCTGGAAATTTAATCAGTAAGTCGGTGTAAATAAAATTATCGCTGCCGAGCCAAATACGGAAGCTCTACTTTTCTTGACTTAGTACGGTTTTTCTCACCGACTTACTTAATCTGAGTATTTTAGTATTACTAATTATTCGCTGTCTCCCGTCTCCTAAATTCCCAATCCAAAATCCAAAATCCAAAATCAAAATGACTGTCCTTCGTAGCAAACCGGAAATTAACTGGGAGCAAGTTGCATCACCGCAACTCTATGCTGATGCTCCCTCCAGTTGGGTAAGCGAAATTGTCCAAGAAACCTTAGCGCTGACCCGTCGTCTATTTATTCAACTGCAACGTCGTCCTTCTACATTGCTCGCAGGTATTGTTCAACCCGTGATGTGGTTAGTGTTATTTGGAGCTTTGTTCCAAAATGCACCTAAAGGCATCTTCGGAGAAACAAGTAACTACGGGCAATTTCTCAGTGCGGGGGTAATCGTTTTTACCGCCTTTGGGGGAGCATTAAATGCGGGTTTACCAGTCATGTTTGACCGGGAATTCGGCTTTTTGAATCGCTTGTTAGTGGCTCCCCTAGCATCCCGTTTTTCGATTGTTTTTGCCTCAGCAATTTTTATTATTAGTCAGAGTCTATTGCAAGCAGCGGTAATTGTTGCTGCTGCTGCCCTTCTTGGTGCGGGTTTACCGGATGTAGTGGGATTAGGCGCGATCGCCTTAATTGTTTTTCTGCTAGCTTTGGGTGTAACAGCCTTGAGTCTAGGGTTAGCTTTTGCCCTACCCGGACATATTGAGTTAATTGCTGTTATATTTGTCACAAACCTTCCCCTACTGTTTGCCAGTACAGCCTTAGCGCCACTGACATTTATGCCAACCTGGTTACAAGTAATTGCGACCCTCAATCCTTTGAGTTACGCAATTGAACCCATTCGTTACCTCTATACCCATCAAACCTGGGGATTAAACAGCGTCGTCATGCACGCATTTTGGGGAGATGTCACCTTTGGTAGTGCTTTGCTCGTCCTATTTGGATTTGCATTTATTGCCCTATTGGTAATTCAACCCCGTCTACGTCGTACCCTTTCCTAAAAATATGGATCGAAATGTAGAGACGACCCGTCGGGTCGTCTCTACCGTCGGGTCGTCTCTACAATAAAATCAAAATAACAGGTATCAAAATTTGAGGAGTCAAAAACAATGCGTACCCCAACATCTCTATTGACAAAAATTGCCCTTGTGAGTGCTGGTTTGAGTGTGGCAATTATTGCTACACCCCAGACAACCCTTGCACAACAATCAATCAACCTCCAAAATTACGAATCCCCTAACCCAAAGGACCCCTTTTCCCAGGGAGTAGAACAAAATAACTTTAGTATGTTCCAACTTCTACATAATGCCACCCTGGGGAATCTCAACGAAAACTTCCAACCAGGGGAAAGTATTACCGATGCGGTTTCTGCCTTTCGCGCTCGGCAAGCGGAAGCTTTTAGACTGCGACAAAATGGTAATTTGCACAATGGAGCGCCTAATAATTCTACTTCGGAAAAATAATTATTGTTAAGGTCGTTTTTGTGTATCATGAGCGGGCAGGATGCCCGCACTACAATAATAATTCACAATAATAATTAATGATTTTGGAAGTTTTTTTGTAAAATTCCCCATCCCTAAATAACGGATGGCGGAGATAGAACTGCCATTGATTGTTTTTTACCTCTCAAATCTTCTGTTCAATATAACTACCTCATTCAATGACTGCGCTATAACTATAGGGGATAGGAACGGTAAGTATTTAGTTAGATGGAGGAGCATACTGGTATGGCAAGCTACCAAGCAGATTTAGAGCAATTTGGCATCGAAAATAGCGGTATCAATCATGTGGAAGTCATTGAAAATGTGATTGATTCTCTGGAACAGGATGATAGTGCAATGGTGAGCCATCCGGAAGGGGGTGGTTATCTGTGGAAGTTTAAGTACGGAACCGTGGAAGTTTTTGTCCAGTTGACTGGAACTACGGATGAGGATACTTTAACGGTTTGGTCTACGGTGTTAAAGTTACCTGTGAGCGATGAGTTGGGTTTGATGCGTAAGCTATTGTCCATGAATTGTTCAACCACCCTGGAAGCTCGATTTGGGATTATTGATAATCAGGTGGTGGTGTTAGGAAAACGGACTTTAACGGATATTTCTGCGGGGGATGTTTCTCGTTTGATTACCATTGTGGCAACGATTGCTGATAATCACGATGAGTTGTTGCAAGAGGAGTTTGGCAAGTAATACCAGTTTGAATAATTTGAATTTGAAATTGTAGAGACGCAATATATTGCGTCTCTTTACGTAATATATTGCGTCTTTTTATGAACCTATTCCAAATTTTGTAACCCGACGGCGATTTTACTGTGTTGTTCGATTTGTGACATCACCTGTTTGGCGCGTTGGATGACTCTGGGGGGTAAACCCGCTAGTCTTCCCGCTTCGATGCCGTAGGATTTTTGCGCACCTCCGGGTTGAACTTGGTGTAAAAAGATGATTTGGTCGGGTAGTTCCTTAACGGTGACTTGGTAATTAGCAACATTGGGTATAATTCCGGCTAATTCGTTTAATTCGTGGTAGTGGGTGGCAAAAATTGTCCGCCCTTTGATTTCCATTGCCAGGTGTTCTGCTACTGCCCAAGCGATGGAAAGTCCGTCAAAAGTTGCTGTTCCCCGACCAATTTCATCTAGTAAAATTAATGACCTATTAGTGGCGTGATTAAGTATATTTGCAGTCTCATTCATTTCCACCATAAAGGTGGATTGTCCGGTGGCTAAATCATCAACTGCACCGACACGGGTGAAAATGCGATCGCAAATTCCTAATCTTGCTGATGTGGCGGGGACGAAGCTACCGATTTGGGCCATGAGTTGAATTAATCCGACTTGCCGCAGGTAGCAGCTTTTACCACTGGCGTTGGGACCGGTGAGGATAATCAGGTCAGGATTTATCTGGGGCTCGCCGTGTCCGTTGTTCGGAGCAAAATCTAGGGTCAGTTGTCCATTGTTATCGATATTACTCCCTAAATATGTGGAATTGGGGACAAAGAATCCGGCTGGGAGGGATTGTTCCACCACTGGATGTCTGCCATCGACGATGTGAATTTCCCGTCCATCCACCATTTCTGGACGACAGTAACCCTGCATTACGGCGAGTTCGGCAAATCCACACAGCACATCAGCCGCAGCAACTGCCCGTGATACATTACGAATTGTTTCGGCATGATGGCCGACCTCATCCCGGAGTTCGACAAAGATTTCATATTCCAGTTTATTTAAATCATCACGAGCGCTGAGGATACGAGCTTCCCGTTCCTTGAGTTCGGGGGTAATGTAGCGTTCTTCGTTGGTGAGGGTTTGTTTGCGGATGTAGTTGTCAGGAGCTTGGTCAGCTTTGCTGCGGGGGAGACTGATATAGTAACCAAAGGTTTTATTAAAACCCACCTTCAAATTGGGAATACCAGTGCGATCGCGTTCTGTGACTTCGAGGTTAGCAACCCATTCCTGGTCTTCTTTGACCAAGGATTTACGTTCATCCAAAATCGGGTTGACTCCTTCACGGATAATTCCCCCTTCTTTGATGTGGATGGGGGGAGATTCAACGATATGAGCGCGAATTTTGGCTCCTAAGGCTTCTAATTCGGGGTGAACCTGTTGTAAAGCCTTGAGAAAGGGGGATTTAGCAGCAGCCACCAATTGGGCTAAATCGGGTAGTTTGCCTAAAGATTCTGCGAGGGCATATAAATCCCGTGCATTAGCCGTTCCCGACCCTGCACGTCCCGTTAACCGTTCTAAATCGTAGATTTGTCGCAAGAGGCTGCGTAAATCCTGTCTTAATCCCGTATTGGCAACTAATTCGGCAATGGTATCTTGACGAGCGCGAATACCCTTAATATCCAACAGAGGTTGGAGCAACCAGCGTCGTAGAGCGCGACCACCCATAGCCGTATTTGTCCGGTCTAAAGCCCAAAGCAAGGAACCGTGGTAGGTTCCATCCCGGACGGTTTGCATAATTTCCAAGTTGCGACGGGTTTGATTATCAACAATTAAAAAATCCGTCAGGGTATAGGTCTTCAAGGGTTGCAGGGGGATAGAACCCTCCTTTTGGGTATCCTCCAGGTATTCCAACAAACCACCCGCAGCTCGCACCGCCAAAGGTAAATTAGCACATCCCAACCCCTCCAAAGACTTGAGACGAAACTTTGCCAACAACCGACTCCGAGCTTCTCCCTGGGAAAAGGGAATTTGCGATCGCAGACAATAACAAAAACTTCTCGGTAAACATTCCGGTAAATGGGGTGAAGATTCCCCCGGACGCAACAGGGTTCCTAAATCCGGTGCATTCACGGGAAACAACACCTCTGCTGGTTGTAACCGCATCAACTCCTGGGCTAAATGCTCCAAATTACTACCCTGACAGGTGAGAAATTCCCCCGTGGAAATATCTGCATAGGCTAACCCCCAATGCTCATTCGTAATTACCACCGCCGCCAAGTAATTATTGCGACTGGCTTTGAGCATCCCATCTTCCAATAAGGTACCCGGTGTAATAATCCGCGTCACCTCCCGACGCACCAACCGACCCGCAGCCTCCGATGCATCCTCCACCTGGTCGCAAATTACCACCGCAAACCCTTTTTGCACCAGCTCCGTCGCGTGACGTTCCCAAGCATGGTGGGGAACCCCCGACATCGCCACCCGACCCTGTTCCCCAGCTTGTTTACTAGTTAACACCAACTCCAACTCCTGAGCTAGCGTCACCGCATCCTCAAAATAACACTCAAAAAAATCACCCACCCGATAAAACAGCACCGCATGGGGGTATTGTTCCTTCACCTCCACATAATGCTGATACATCTGACTAAGTTTACTTACATCCACCGCACGGTGGTCAGTAATCGAAGAAGTGGCAGAACTTACACCCGTTTGAGACGAAGAATAGGCAGCAGTCATGGTGATGGCGATACCAAGAACAATGAGACAATATCCATCCGATGATATCGCGATCGCCCCGTTGATGGAAAACCAATTGGATTTTATTTATTTTTCCAGAGTTTTTCCCCTAGGGATGCAGGTCAGGAATTAGGTGCTTTTTTATCTGGTGACTATGCTCTGCGTAGTCACCCAGTAATGAGGGCTACCGCCTTTATTCACGAGGCTGGAGCCTCAAAACTTGGACTCCCACGCGGAGCATGGGAGCTAGGGAAAACCAGAAACCCCATATTTGATCTGGTGACTATGCTCTGCGTAGTCACCCAGTAAATGAGGGCTACCGCCTTTATTCACGAGGCTGGAGCCTCAAAACTTGGACTCCCACGCGGAGCATGGGAGCTAGGGAAGGAAGCATCTAAAAACTCATTCCTGCTCCCAACTCCCCACTCCCCATTTACTGCTATTTAAGGGCATTTTCCAAATGATTTGTTAAATTAGGTGGTCATTGAGTCTGTCTTTTGTGCAAGTTTTAACACCAGTGGACAGACAACATACGTAATTTCGTCACAGCCCGTTGAATTAACTATGACATTTAAATTTCCGCTCAAGCTACACAACCAACCCTATCTGCGGTGCATCTTTGCCATTGGATTCGCCACGGCAATTTTTGCCGGTGTCGGGACAACAAGCGTCCAAGCTCAAAGACGGAATCCAGCACCTAAGACCAATCCCGAAGAAGCAGCCAAATATCGTTGGCGTGTTTTTACCCCCCCTGATGGTTCTTTTTCCGTACTCATGCCAGGAGAACCCCAAGCCACCAGTCAAACTCAAAGAACATTTATGGGCGAAATTAATTTACAATTATTTATCGCCCAACCACCTCGACAGGAAGTTGCCTATATTGTTGCCTATAACGATTTTCCCGATAGCTATGGCAAGATGGCTGACCCCCAACAGGTGTTACAAAATGCTCAAGAAATGGCGTTAAAAACCACCCAAAGTCGGCTAGTTAGTCAACGCACTATTCAAAGCAACAATGGACACCCGGGACGGGAAATTGAATATGTCAATCAGGGGGGAAAAATTACCAGAAATCGCCTATATTTTGCCCACGGACGATTATATCAGGTCATGGTAATTACCACACCCCGTCAGCAAAGATTTTTGACCAAAAGTATTCCCGGATATTTAAATTCATTCCAAATCGTTTTGCAACGGTAAGAGGTTGTGTAGATGTAAACGCATGTTGTTGTAGAGACGTAGCAACGCTACGTCTCTACGATAATTGTGGTTTGAACCCAAAATGTGAATAAATATAATTCACCCCTATCCACGGATGACCCATGCTAAATGTAACTACTGCTGCACAGATAATTCTCGATTTAATTCAACCCCTTGACCCCCATCAAGATGGGGAGAGTATTGATTTAAATCATGCCAGGGGGCGAATTTTAGCAGTACCCGTCATCAGCAATTTAGATTTTCCCCACTGGGATAATTCGGCAATGGATGGTTATGCCGTCCGTTATCAGGATGTGCAGGGGTGTGACGAGCAGCACCCAGCAATTTTAGAAATTATTGAAACCATCCCCGCAGGTTCTCAACCCCAAAAAACCCTGGAAGCAGGAAATGCAGCCAGGATTTTTACGGGTGCAATGATGCCAATTGGTGCGGATACGGTGGTAATGCAGGAGGTTTGTCAAGCTACAGGTGATAGGGTATACGTTAAATCTGCTCCCCAACTGGGTCAATTTGTGCGCAAACAGGCTGCTTATTATCAAGCGGGAAATACCCTACTTAGTCCAGGGATAATGATAAATCCGGCGGAATTAGCGGTATTAGCAGCAGCCCAATGTACTCAAGTACAGGTGTATCGCCGTCCCCAGGTAGCGATATTTTCTACGGGGGATGAGTTAGTTGAACCGGATCAAAGTTTACAACCTGGACAGTTGGTAGATTCTAATCGTTATGCACTGTTAGCTGGGTTGCAACAATTGGGGGTGGAAGTAGAGGTATTGGGGATAGTACCTGACCAACCGGAAGCACTCAGGAAAACGATGGAGAAGGCTGTCACCTCTGCGGATATGGTGATTTCCTCTGGGGGTGTTTCTGTGGGTGATTATGATTACGTCGCAGAAGTTATGACTGCACTGGGGGGTAAAATTCAAATGGAAGCAGTGGCAATTAAGCCGGGAAAACCGTTGACGGTGGCGGAATTTGTGGGGAAATTAGGGAATTCGTCCCGTTCCTGCTTATATTTTGGTTTACCTGGAAATCCGGTTTCTGCTTTAGTGACATTTTGGCGATTTGTCCAACCAGCAATTAAAAAGTTATCTGGTTTATCTGGGGGGTGGAATCCCAACTTTGTGAAGGCAATTAGTATGAGTGTTTTGCGCAGTAATGGTCAACGGGAGAGTTATCTCTGGGGAAATTTATATTTGTCTGGGGGAAAATACGAATTTCGGTTAGCTCCGGGTGGTGATAGTTCGGGTAATTTAATTAATTTAGCGGGAACTAATGGTTTGGCGATGATACCTGTGGGAACGAGGGAAGTTGCTGTGGGGGAAGATGTATTAGTTTTGATGTTGTCGTGGATTTGAATTGTATTTTTGGCGACACATATGATTATTTTTTGAGCTTCGCCTATCACATCACGAATTATACGGATTCAAAAGATGTTTGCAGCACATACTTAATAATATGAGACGTAGCAATGCTACGTCTCTACGAGATTTAAATTGGTATTACTTCCCGACTCAAAAAGCGATCGCGATACCCAAAATTTCATATATAGCAATGGTCCTTGAACTTTAACACAGTCGCTACCTGGAATCAAAATACTGTATTTTATACCCTATATCCTGTATTTTCCCTAGGATTCACTCCTTCTAATTCCTCATCCGTCAAGTCATATAATTCCCGTAATTTTTGTAATTTTTCCTCACTTGCATTCCAAAAACCACGTCCGTGAGCTTCTAACATCCGACCGATAATATTCCGAAAGGCTTCGGGATTTGCTTGACGTAATTTGTCTGCCATTTCCCTATCTAAGGCATAGGTTTCTGTTGCTTGGTCATATACCCAATTATCGGTAAAATTAGCGGTTCCTCCCCAACCAATGAGGGCAGTCATGCGTTGAGAAATTTCATACGCACCTCCTGAACCTTGATTTGCCATTGCTTCTGCCCATTTCGGATTTAAAAGTTTGGTGCGGTATTCCATCCGTAATAAATCATCTAATTTCCGAGGTGTGGTATCTTTGGAAAAACTTTCCACAAAGCTAGCAGTCACCTTTTTTCCACTGGTTTTTTCCGCAGCTATTTTTAAACCTCCGGTATTCCCATAATATTCTTGAATATCGGTTAAACCGTATTCCACAGAGTCAATTTCTTGGACGATTTGATTTGTGGTTTGCAGCAAAGTATTTAATACCTCTGGTCGAGCTTGTCCCTTATCTTGACGACCAAAACTAAAGGAATTACGACTTTGCCAAGTATTAGCTAATTCCTCACCCGATTCCCAATTTCCGTCTACCACTTGGTCATTAACCAGGGAACCAAAATCCCCTGCTGGGTTGGAAAATAATCTGGCGGTGGGATTTGCTATTCCTTGAGCTTTTAGAGCTAAAGCATGTTTTCTAATAAAGTTTTCTGATTCTGGTTCATCCAGTTCGGCTGCCCGTTGAAATAGGTCATCTAATAGTTCTATAATGTTGACGAAACTATCCCGAAAAATGCCTGATAAATTGGCTAAAACATCAATGCGGGGATGACCAACTTCTGTCAGGGGTTTTAATTCATATCTGACAATCCGTCCTGTACCCTCCTTGACGGGTTCTGCACCCACTAATTCTAATAAAATTCCCAGGGATTCTCCCTTGGTTTTAATCGCATCTAAACCCCACAACATCACAGCTACGGTTTCCGGATATGTCCCGTTATCCTGTAAATGTTGAGCAATGATTTTTTGGGCGATTTCCCGACCCCTGGCATAGGCAGCAGGGGAAGGCATACGATAGGGGTCTAATGCATGGATATTTCGACCGGTTGGTAATACTCCAGTTCCATCCCGCAGTAAATCACCACCGGGTGCAGGGGGGATATATTCACCGTTCAAACCTCGGAGGAGATTGGTGATTTCGTCGGTATTTTGGTTGAGGAGATTTTGGATAGTTTCGACTTCGGTCGGTTCCGGGTTTTGAGTAGCGAAATATGCATCCAAGTAGGATTGCATTTCTTCTGGGGTTGGTGGTTCTCCCAGGATGTGTAAACCGGAGGAGAATAAGCGGTTTTCTAAAACCTGTAGATATGAGTATACTTTGAGCAAATAATCATTAAAAGCGTGATTACTAAATAATTTAATATTTTCTGGAGTGAAGGCAATTCCTAATTTTTTGGCTTCTGTAAATTCACAATCAGCATCTAATCCTGTGTCAACTATTTTCTGACAAATTGCTGGTTTCAGAAGATAATTTTTCTCCGGGTCTTCTCGATATTCGGCAATTAAATCCCGCAAATTAACTAATTCCTTGTATAAACCTGCTCGACCGTAGGGGGGAACATTGTGGGAAATTAAAACACCGTAACCGCGACGTTTGGCTAAAATCGATTCCGAAGGATTATTGGCTGCATAAATATATAAATTAGGAATATTTCCCAACAAAATATCCGACCAGGAATAACCCGTATTTCCTAACGGAGAACCGGGAAGCCATTCTACAGTTCCATGCATTCCCAAATGGATAATTGCATCAGCTTGGAATTCATTTTGTAACCATTTATAGTAAGCTGCATACTGGGGATGGGGTGTCATATCCCGTTCAAACATTAATCGCATGGGGTCTCCTTGAATTCCCAAGGGTGGTTGGACACCAATCCAGATATTCCCCAGATTTATCCCCCCAATTTGTAATTCATCACCATAGGTTTTGATTCCTGAACTAGTAAGGGATTTCCATTGCTTTTCAATGCGAGTTGTTTGTAAGTAACCTAGCCATTTTTCTAGGGTATGCACATTAACGGTTGTAATATTATTGGCAATGAGTTCCTTGTGATTTTGGGGGTCAAAAACTTCCGCTTCATTTTTAATTGCTTCGTCAGCTTCCTTGACTAACCTGATTAATTCTTCCCCATCGTTCGGAAAATCTCCCACTGTATAACCTTGCTCTTTTAACGCTGTGAGCAACTTAATTAAACTGCGGGGAACATTCAACAAAGCCGCAGTTCCTACTGCTCCATAACCAGGGGGAAACCCATATAAAATAATTGCTATTTTCCTCTGTGCAGGAGGTTTTTGACGCAGATTTATCCAGTTTTTGACCCGATTAATTAACCTGTCCACCCGTTCGGGAATTAAATATATATCTTCACCAACTAATCCACCTAACGGAACCGTATCGATGGCTCCATCTAATTCTGGTAAAGCATATAAAACCACACTTTGTAATCCACCGATTCCCTGACGAGTCCAGGAATAAATATCTTGAATTAACAGGGGTGCAGCGACAAAATAGGGAACATTTTTGGCAGATAAAATGCTTTTAGCAACTTCAATTTGTCTGCCTGCTTCCATTGAACCAGCAGGACCTCCCACCAGGGGAAAACCGATAGTGGAAACAATGGCATCCACACAAATTGCTTGGGGGGATAGGGATTTTATTTCTAAATTACCCTGTTGTCGCTGTTGAAGTTCGTAATTTGTGGTTAATAAATCCCGAACGGCCACATGTGCTTCCACACCATTAATAAAAATGGGGATAGGAATTAATCCAGCTTGTTCAAAGCGACGAATTAATTGGTAAATATATTTTTGCTTAGTAATGACATGTTTACGGTAGAGAAGAATGGCTACCGTAGGTAAAGGTAAGTTAATTTTGTGATGGGATTTGTACCATTGCAAATAGTCTGGGGGAGATTCAAAATAACCCTGATATTCAGGATGCAGTAAACCGATATTTGGGGTTTCGATGACAGGAGGAATTGTACCAACTTGTAAACCCAAATATTTCTCTGCTAGCACCCAAAATAACGCCGCTACATTTTCACTACCACCCGCATTCCAATAACCGTAAATAATCAACCAATTGCGTAAATCTTGAACCTTACCAACAGGAATATATTTAAGTAACTTCGGACCAACTTTCAAAAAACTAATATATCCAGCTAATTTATCCTCTTCCCGACCATTACTAAACTTATCCAAAATAAACTTCACCGGTTTTGGCATTCCCTTAGGTTTATCCCCAATTACAAATGCACCTAACCGGGTCATAGCCATTAATTCCAAAGCCGACTCAAACACCAAACGGATGGGTATATTGCTGATGCGATCGCGCAACCACATCACCTGGTCATAATCAAATAATAAACTGCCAAAAAACCCGTCCGCACCCTGTAAAGCACTTTCCACTATCTCTGGTTGAGTAGTCAGGTCGCGATCGCTAAATACTCGTATATCCAATTCCCGACAGCGCTCCACTGCTATTTTTGCAGCTTGACGGTACAAATCGGCGTTAAATGACTCAAATCCGGCAATCAAAACAATCCGTTTCATACCCCTAACAATCATGCGATCGCGTATTTTGATTTTTCTCTAGGTTAATTTTAACCTGATCCACCCATTTCCGCCTTGATTTTTCCACCGACGACCCACCGAAAATGACCCACCGAAAATGACCCACTGAAGATGACCCTCTGAAAACTGAAGACGACCCACCGAAAATGACCCACTGAAGACGACCCACCGGGTCGTCTCTACTGAAATTTTGGGAAATTCGGGTATACCGTGATTGTATTTTGCATGACTTTTTTTCATGGTTTTCAATATTTGTACATCTATCTCCGGCTAGATTTCAAATAGTTTTTTTTGCTTTTAGATATTGATAACCAAAATATTAATTGTATTTGTAGTTGCAAAAACATTTTTGCTACTTCTTGAGTGTCTAAATCATCAAATTTGGGATAAAGGTTAAAATAGTTTTAATAATCAGGGGGTATTTTTGCCAGTAATTTCTCTTATAATTTATTGTCGAATTTCATCTTCACAAGACTAACGCACAAGCAAGTTATGTCATAGCGACGAAAATTCAGTAATCTTGCAACCGAATTATTTTCCTAGTGATTCGCCCATGTAGGCAAAGCCTTGTCCTAGAAGATGTTTGCACACCCAACTATAACCATGTATATTGAGTTTGAAGTGTAAACGCACATGGCGCAGTTTCTCCCAGAGAAGATTCCAAATAGTTTATTTCTACTCCCTAATCCCTACTCCCTACTCCCTACCAACAAGGGAATGCGGCAGTTAAAATTAATTACTTTTCCAGTCATCCATCTTAATGAAATCATAGAAGAAATTGTGAATAAAGTCTATACTAATTAGACACCAAAAAGTATCACTAACAGTTTGATTATGACATCAAAAACGACAATCACTTCCCCCAGGGATTCCCAGATTAAACCAACACTTTCTACTATTGATGCCGGTGCTTTAATTGTGGGGATGGTGGTTGGTGTCGGTATATTTGAAACACCAGCCTTAGTTGCAGCAAATACGGCTAATTCCCAGATAGCAATTATGGCTTGGATTTTGGGTGGAATTGTATCCTTGTTAGGAGCGTTATGCTATGCCGAATTAGCAACCACCTATCCCCATGCTGGTGGTACTTACTATTATTTGCAACGTGCATTCGGACCTAGATTAGCTTTTTTATTTGCTTGGAGTCGGATGACAGTAATTCAGACTGGTTCGATTGCTTTATTAACCTTTGTATTTGGAGATTATGCTTCCCAAGTATGGCGGTTAGGGGAATATTCATCAGCGATTTATGCAAGTATGGCGATCGCATTATTAACTGTTGTCAATATTCTGGGGATTTACCAAGGCAAACTCACCCAAAATCTCCTGACTTTGGCCAAAATACTGGGGATATTATTGGTGATTGGAGTAGGTTTATTTATCGCGACAACACCAGCTGCACCTGTTACTTCTAATCCGAATCAAACAACTACCTTTGGACTAGCAATGGTATTTGTGTTGTTAACCTATGGTGGTTGGAATGAAGCAGCTTATCTATCGGCGGAGGTGCGCAATGCTCAGAAAAATATGGTATCAGTATTATTGGGTAGCATCCTGGCAATTACCCTCATTTATTTATTGATGAATTGGGCATATTTACATGGTTTAGGATTGGCAGGAATGGCAAATACCCAAGCACCAGCTGCGGAATTAATGCGACGTGGTTTTGGGGAAACCGGTGCGAAATTTGTCAGTTTTCTCATTGCAGTTTCGGCTTTTGGTGCTGCTAATGCTACCGTTTTCACTGGTGCGCGTAGTAACTATGCTCTCGGACAGGATTTTCAGATTTTTGCTTGGTTAGGTAGATGGAGTCGTAATCAAACACCAACAAATGCTTTAATTGTTCAAGGAATTATCGCCATCCTACTAGTTGGTTTTGGTGCATTCACCCGCAACGGCTTTAAAGCAATGGTGGATTACACCGCACCCGTATTTTGGTTGTTCTTTTTGCTATCGGGTATCGCCCTGTTTGTATTGCGCGATCGCGAACCAAGACAAGTCCGTCCCTTTCGAGTCCCCCTGTATCCCATCATTCCTTTACTATTTTGCGCCACCTGTGCCTACTTACTTTACTCCAGTGTCAATTATACCGGTATGGGTGGTAGTCTCGGTCTAGGAATTTTAATTGCTGGTATACCAATTTTATTCTTGGAACAACAAGGGAATCTCAACCCATAAATCATTACCAAACATTACCAAACCAATTCATGTTTGTTGACTGTATTCAGAGGAAAAGCTTTACCGATGACTGTTAATTTTCAACTGTTAACAGGTAACTGTCAATAATTCATCAATTTTCAAGTTTCCATATGCAAATTCATCATCAAGGAGCAAAGTAAACCAATGTTTAGAATTGCACTCGCAACCATTGCCAGTTTAATGTTAGCAAGTTGCGCGGAACAAGTTAGTTCTGTACCGAATAACGAAACCCCATCTAACACAGTTAATGTTCAACAAACAACACCAGCAGAAGCACCCACTAGAACACCGGATGTTGTTTTCGTTCCCACCCCACCGGAAGTAGTGGATAAAATGTTAGAAATGGCTAATGTTGGTAAGGATGATGTCCTCTATGACTTGGGTAGTGGAGACGGACGAATTCCCATCGCTGCTGCTCAAAAATTCGGTACTCGCGGTGTTGGTATTGATATTGACCCGGAACGGGTTCGAGAAGCCAAAGAAAATGCGAAAAAAGCAGGTGTGGAAGATAAGGTTACTTTCCTGCAACAGGATTTATTTAAAAGTGATTTTAGGGAAGCTACCGTAGTTACTCTCTACCTCCTCCCGGAGTTGAATGTTAAATTACGACCACAACTTTTTGAACAACTCAAACCAGGAACTCGGATTGTTTCCCATGCGTTTGATATGGGTGATTGGAAACCAGAAAAAACAGCTACTGTCAACGGACGTACTGTCTATTTTTGGACAATTCCAGAGAAAGTTCCCGCCAATCTTTCTAAATAAATTGACTGGAAATATCTAGAATTTATCTGGTGACTATGCTCTGCGTAGTCACCCAGTGGCTGGAGCCTCACACCCTTGGACTCCCACGGGGAGCATGGGAGCTAGGGAAATGGTAGGCATATTTCCGCCGACTTGTACTAGTCCCATTTGAGTTAAATATTTAATCGTGTTGACTGTCAACAACTAACAGTCAACACATCTATTCTATCGACTTTTCAAAACAGAACTTACCATCGATAACAAAGCTTCCCTCGCATCTTTTAAACTTTGTGCCATTGGTTGTTGAGTTTGCAAAAAGACCCGTGCGCAATTGCGTCCTGGCATTCCGGAAATAGAACCACCGGGATGGGTTCCCGCACCAGTTAAAAATAAGCCTTCAAAGGGGGTTTTATAATTAGCTAACTCTGGTAAGGGTCGGAAGAATACCATCTGTTCTAAAGTCATGTCAATGTG
Source organism: Calothrix sp. NIES-3974 (assembly GCF_002368395.1). Lineage (GTDB taxonomy): Bacteria > Cyanobacteriota > Cyanobacteriia > Cyanobacteriales > Nostocaceae > NIES-3974. The sequence goes on along the minus strand of NZ_AP018254.1, from coordinate 5,345,735 downwards.
GTAATAATTACCCTTATAGGCTCCTAATCTTTCTCCTAATTCTGCTGGACTTTCCACCCGACGAGCAATAATTGTATTTTTGAGATTAGGTGCATATTCGGCAATTTTATCAATCACCTTATCCGCCACTTGGTGTTTTAAATTCTCTGTCCATCCAGTTCCTTTTAAACCAGTTCCTTCCGTCCCTTTAATTTGATAGGGGGCAAAAAATTCAATCCATAAGGTGTGTTTTCCAGGCGGTGCTAAACTTGGATCAAGGGCACTGGGTAGCGCCATATAAACAGAAGGATTACTATCAGGAATTTCCCCCATCATACACTTGGCATGGGCTTCTTCTACATGGGCAACCGAATCAGCAATTAAAATCGAACCAATGAGATATGCATCTTGATGTTGATGGTGTACAAACCTTAAGGGTTCATCTAGTGCCAAATCTATTTTTAATATAGTTTCATTATTGTTAACAATGCGCCGTTCTAACCGTTCCCATAATGCTGGATCAACTGCATCTACATCAGTTTTATCTAACATTTGTAAAAATAATCTTTGGGCATCAATATTAGAAATTACGCCACACCTCCCTCGATATTCTTGACCACCTTGAACGCGCACACCCACGGCTTTACCATTATCAATTAAGACTTTTTCTACGTGTTTATCAGTGAAAATATCTCCACCTTTACTCTTGACTAAATTTACCAAAGCTTGAACTAAAGCACCCGTACCACCTCGCGGACGCGCCATTCCGGGATTATGGCGCATTGCCATCATCATTGCTCCAATTCCCAAATTTTTCTGGGAAGGTGGAACACCCATTTCTGCTGCTAATCTAGCCAAAGGTGCTTTTAAAAATTCTGAGTCAAACCACTCATTTAAAATATCCTCCGCACTCGATAGCATGTTACGAACAAAATCCATTGTTTTATTCACCGAACCGAGTGTGCTAACTAAATCCTTGATTTTACTGAAATTATAATTACCAGCAATATCAATAATTGATTTTGGAGGTGCATTGAACATTGGTGTTAGAGCATTAATTATCTTTAACCAATATTCCGTATATTCAGCATATTTTGCCGCATCTCTAGGACTATATCGAGCAATTTCCCCACAGGTTTTTTCCAGGGATTTATGACCTAAAAAGTACTTACCATCGGGATGGGGACAAAAGACCACCGGGTCACATGGGAGATATTCTAAACCATATTTTTCCAATTCTAATTCCTGGACAACCGGTCCGAGGTGAATAAATTCGTGGTCAATGGCACATAAATTAAATTTAAAACCGGGTGCAGTTTCTGGTAAACATTCCTCTGTAGTTGCTGCACCTCCAGGTACAGGACGTTTTTCTAACAGAAGCACACTATAACCAGCCTTCAGCAGATAAGCTGCACAGACTAACCCATTATGTCCAGCACCGATAATAATTACGTCGTAGGTTTGCATAGGGAAGCTAAGGTGAAAAATCTATCCAGTTCATATTTCTCATACATCCCTAGAAATTATCAAATTATAGGGAATAGTCTGTGACGGAAGTATGGTAAAAGTGTTTTCTGACTTCATACTTACCACTCACTGACGAGAAATTCTGAACAAGATACTCCTATTGTTATACTTTTTGGGAAATAGTGGACACAGAAACAGAACTTGATTTAGATTTAATTCGCATCGGAACTCCACCACTGGGGACAATTGTAATACCTCGACGCTGGGGATATACGGTTTTTCGGTGGAGTAATTCGAGTTGATAATTTAACATAATAGTTGCGAAAATTAATTTCAATTCATACATGGAAAAGGCTGAACCAATACAACCTCGATAACCTCCACCAAAGGGTAGGTATTCAAATGATGAAAATTTACGTTCGAGAAATCTTTCGGGAATGTATTTGGTCGGTGAATTATAGGCATGGGAACGACGGTGAGCAAGATAGATACAGGGGATTAAAACCGTACTGGGGGAAAATTGATATTTGTCTATTTGCACAGGTTCTTTGACAATGCGAGGGGTACAAATTAAAGCGATGGGATGGAGACGCATTGTTTCTTTACAAACTACATCTAAATAAGGTAATTGAGTAATTTCCTCTGGGGTGGGAATGGGATTCAAACTATTTAATTCCTGAAGCAATTTAGTTTTGACCTGGGGATGGGAATGAACCAGATGGAACAGCCAACATAATACTCCGGAGGTGGTTTCATAACCCAGGAGTAATAGGGAAATTAATTGGTCTTTAAGTTCGGTATTATTTAGAGATTTTCCTGCACTATCACGCGCTGATAGTAACAGGCTTAAAATATCTTGTTTTTCCGATTTTCGCTGGAAATTTGCAGTTGAATTTAGCTGCTGACGACGTTGACGAATTTCCTGATAAATCAAATCATCAATTTGCTTTTTGCGATACAAATAATTACCCCAGGGACTAAATTTTCCCCAATCTTTTTGCAAACTAGGAAAGAAGAATAAACTGGAATACCAAGGAGTGGTAATATCATGCAGCAAACTAGTTAATAAGCGCCGTAGTTTCTGATAATTTTCGCCAGGACTTATCCCAAATACTACTTGTAAGATAATTTGTAAAGTAATGTCTGGCATCATGGATTGCATTTTTACTTCCCTTCCCAGGGGCCATGTGCTGATAGCTTCTTGGGTGATTTGACAAATTATTTCCCCATAGGCTCGAATTTTTTCTCCGTGAAAACTTGGTAATAATAAGTTGCGTTGACGACTATGTTCGTAGGTCGGTTGGAGGACAAGGGAATTATCCCCAAACAACGGTCTAAAAACATAGGTAGGGGTTTGAAAATCGAGTTTGCCGGCCGGAATTGCAAATACTTGCGCGATCGCATCCGGACTACTCAGAAAAACAATAGGAGGGGAATTCCAACCCATAACACGGGTAGTAAATATATCACCTGCCATCGATGCACACCGGTCGAGAAATCGGGTGGGATTGGTAATTAGTTGCAGAGTCTGGATAACTGGAGGGATAGGAATTTCCTGGGGTAAATGCATGGAAATCAAAATACTTAATGAACCTGAGTAGAGAGTTTTCCCTATTTTCCCATTAATCAACTCATTGGTATTCACTGAAAATGAAAATCACCCCGACTTTTTCTGTTTAAGTCGAGGTATGATTTCCTTGCTTGATATTGGAGCTATAGGTAGGTGGATGGTGAAAATTGTCGTTAAGATCAGGGGGTACTTTAATTGCACCTACCAACTTACTTTACTGTCACCTGTCAACCGTCAACGAAACAAAAGTGAAATATCAAGTATGGTCTATTTGACTGTAATATAAAGCTTGCTACCTTCCCCATCTCCACTACGCCATTCTCGTGACCAGGTTTTACCTTTAAGATTATCCAGGTTGAGGTTGTATTTAAATACGCCGACTTTATCATCCGATGAAGCAGTATCTCGATCCATCAGTGTTAAATCAATACGGAAATTAGCATCATTGGTGCTGTAACCATTCAAAATTTGAATCGTATGACCACATTCTTTTTTCACATATTTATTTCTAGCTAAATTCCATGTGACTGAACCATTTACTCTGGCAGTACCATATACTTCTAGAGTATTATCCGCCAGACCATCATTGCATTGTGTAATTTCAGCCTATGCATTGACTGTAAATCCCTGGGTTTGAGCATTTACAGTACCTGGTAACATTGCGGTCGTGGACAGTAAACCCAAAGAAAGTAATAATTTTAAAGATTGAGAACGGAGATTAAACATATAACTTTTATTCCTTTTAGTTAATAAATTAATTCCTAAATTCAACTCTCAATTCTAATTACAAGCAAAGTTGATTTTTATATAGCAAAATTCAATAAATATCCAGAAAAAGTTTTTAAAAACTCTTTCTCACAAGCCTTTAAATATGATAAATGATGTATTTTTACTTGCAATGTGAGACATATAGCAATCCTATTCCAGGAGTAAAAATATCGGTTTTGCCTGTATCTTGTGGGAAAGCTTCCCCTATGACCTGTCAGCTTAACTATCAACAAACCTAAACTGAATATTTTACAAATCCTCAACGGATTGCGATCGCGACTGAACCGCTAGAAAATCACAACTAGGCTGAAATTTTTGTTTGAGAGTCATTGACTACTCTTTTATTTTGTCCAATACCAACTTTTGTTATCAGTACCCTTTGGGGTGATTTATTCACACCAGGACAACGGATAACAATCCAAATTTATCTGCGGTGGAAGTATAAAATCCAACTCACAAAAAAAACTATTTTTTTCATGTATAGGGGATGACATTTGGCGGTTGGTTGAGATAGAACAGTAATGCAATCCCAGCGATCGCAACTAAAACCCCTGCGATCGCTCTTCCAGATATTTTTTCTCCGGTGAACACTGCTAGGGGCAAAATAAAGATAGGACTGGTTTGGAGCAAGGTTTGGGCTATACCTGTCGGAGTTAGTTTAATCGCTGTTTGTTGTAACCAGATGCCTAAATAGGTTCCGCAAAAGGCGGCGACAATGGTGGCAATCACAATCTTCAGGTTTGTGAATTTGCGGAAATCAGCGAAAGATTTGCCACGTGAAAATACTGTGATTAATAGTATTAAAGTCACTTCTCCCGCACTTAAACGTAGCAGAGCGACCCATAGGGGACTAGCCGTTGTCATCTTGAAGGCAGCGCGGGATAAAATAGCACCAATAGAGTTCGTAATGGCAGCTAAAAGACCCCAAGCGGTTCCCCGTAGCAATTGGGAATAACCTCTAAGCAGCTGGTCAGTGGTTCGTTCCGTTATCACCCAAGCGACACCGATAATAGTCAGAAAAATTCCCCACCAAGCTTGAATTTGAAGTTGCTCATCGAGAAATAATAATCCAAAAATGGCAGTGAGGGGGGGAGCTAGGGTTCCCAGGAGTAAGGTTCGACGCGCTCCCAAGGAATTAATCGCCGCAAAAAAAATCGTGTCACCCACACCAATACCGATGACACCACTCAATAATATCAAAGTGAGGGACAATAAGGGTAAGGAGGGTAGGGAATCACCGACAAGGAAAATTGTCAAAATTAAAAATGCGATCGCAATTATGCCTTTGAACAAATTTAATAACAATGGTGGAATTACTTCACCAACTCGTCCGTATAATACAGAAGCAACAGCCCACAACCCAGCTGCACTCAAGGCTGCTATTTCCCCAACAAAGTTACTCATCACCAATTTTCTCCACCACAACACCCATAAGTTTCAATATCTAATATGAAAATGATTTCCTCGATTCCATCTGCTATCTAGTTGGAGATTTGAGAGAATTGGTATTACCTTCATGCAAAAATGGGGGACGAAGAATACCATCCCCCTCCTGTATTCCGTCTCCTCCTTCCTAAGTTTCCGGTTTCAATAAGGGAAAGGCAATCACATCCCGGATACTGGGACTATCTGTTAATAACATCACCAAACGGTCAATACCGATACCTAAACCACCCGTTGGAGGCATACCGTGTTCTAAGGCAGTTAGAAAATCCTCATCCACACCCTGAGCTTCTAAATCACCTGCGGCTTTACGTAGAGCTTGTGCTTCTAAACGCTGACGTTGGTCGATGGGGTCAGTTAACTCGGAGAAACTGTTAGCGGTTTCCCTCCCGACAATAAATAATTCAAATCTTTCCACCAAACCAGGCTTACTCCGGTGGGGTTTGGCTAGGGGGGATATTTCCACTGGGTAATCGAGGACAAAGGTGGGTTGAATCAAGGTGCTTTCCACCTTCTCTTCAAAAGCCAAATTTAGTAGTTTACCGATGGATGTACATTCATCCACACCAGGTATACCCGCATTTTTACAGGCAGTTTTTGCCACTTCTAAATCAGTAAATTCCGTAAAGTCTAAACCCGTGGCTTCCTTAACTACATCATGCATCGTTACCCGTCGCCAAGGAGGTGTTAAATCTACTGGTTGCTCCTGGTAGGTAATTTTCAAAGTTCCCAAGGTTTCTTGAGTGACAGTGGTAATAATCCCCTCCGTTAAATCCATCATATCGTTATAGTCGGCGTAGGCTTGGTACACCTCGATGGAAGTAAACTCCGGGTTATGACGGGTAGAAATTCCCTCATTACGAAAAATCCGTCCTAACTCAAATACCTTTTCAAACCCACCTACAATTAATCGTTTCAGGTGCAACTCGGTGGCAATGCGCAGGTACAGTTCCATTTCCAAGGTATTATGGTAGGTGATGAAAGGTCGTGCATCCGCACCTCCAGCTTCTGCTTGGAGAACAGGAGTTTCAATCTCCAAAAAGCCCCTTTCATCTAGGTAACGACGAATACCTGCTGTAATTTGGGCACGACGGCGAAAAGTTTGACGGACTTCAGGATTAACAATTAAATCTACGTATCTTTGGCGATAGCGTTTAGCAACATCCGTTAAACCATGCCATTTATCCGGCAAAGGTAACAGGGATTTAGTGAGAATGGCAAATTCATGGACATGAATCGATAATTCGCCCTTTTGAGTTCGCTTAATTGTCCCTTTCACGCCGACGATATCACCAGCATCCGTCAACTTATCTAGGGATTTGAAAAAATTAGGAATTTCTGGCATTGCTTCCTCAATCGTCTGCTTTTCCAGATACAACTGGATTTTGCCAGATTCATCTTGCAGCGTACAAAAAGCCAGTTTTCCCATAAATCGCCGTGCCATAATTCGTCCGGCGATCGCAACTTGTAAATCCGCTTCGGCTCCACTTTCCAAGTCTACAAACATTTCTTGGAGTTGAGCTGCTGTGTGGGTTATCTCCCAACGGTAGGCATAGGGGTTCGCGCCAAGTTGCTTAATTTGTTCAACTTTCTCTAAGCGCGTAGCACGAATATCTTCTTCCGACATGGTTAGGAACTCTATGGGGCAAAGTTCATTATAGAATTTTTCGCGTAGAGACGACCCCTCAAGTCGCCCCCAGATTTAACCGGAAAACATGAAAATATATTGTTGATCTCTACCTTTTGGCCTTGTTTTTCTCTGCTGAAATTCGCTAATCTAATAATTAAGATGGAAACCTCGTAGTTGATTGCATCGAAAGTTGTTTAAACTTCGATTATTGGTCTTATGTATAGATACATTAAGGTCCATAAGTAGTGGCGAGGCGACTTTCTTAAATAAATGTAAAATCAAAAGTTTCATCCGTATAAGTACGAGTGACATTTTTTGAAATAGCAAGTTAGAACTTAGGGGAAATCTTGCGTAAGTAAATTTCCATACAGAGTCAAGTAAACGAGTAGATATACTCATAATCTTTAGTACCACCAAGTTTCTATTTCCGAGAATGTCCTGACCGACTTTGAGCGGTATAAGTGCCTATTTTGGCGGGGACTAAGCAACAAATAGTATTTTTTCTAAAACGCGTCCCGTCCTCGCTAATTTTGTGCTAGGCTTTCTTTACTAAGCACGGAATATTACACAATTCCGACAAATCTTAACCACGATTAAGAATAGTGTTATTTTCCAGTTATTGGCATTTTCTGGCAGGAAATGCTGAATTCTGATGATAATTTCTGGTTAATACTGGTTGAGAAAATTATCCCCAAAAAACTCTTTTATCCCACTAATATTTTCCAGCGAGCTATGTTTTTAGAATCCCGTAAAACAAATAACATTTCGATTGTTTCCAAAGCTACAAATTCCCAATTAGAAGCAGTAGCGAAGCAAATCTTAAAAGATAATAAAGAAAATTTAGTTTCCGTTCATAGCGCTGCGACGGTAGCATTTCCGACAAGCAATGAACGAGAAGTTCCCCGTTATGCAGATGCGCAACAGCCACCGATACGTAAACCAGCACGACTCAAATCGCACATTTGGCGGTGTGTGCAGACTTTACCAGGAAATTCACCAGCAGTAGCAATTAGTCCGAATGGGGAATTGTTAGCGAGTGGGAGTATCCAGATTAAACTGTGGGATTTGCAGACAGGGAATTGGGTGGACACCATATCTGGGAATACGGGAATTCTCAAGGCTTTAGCATTTACCCCTGACGGGAAACAGTTGATTAGTGCGGGTTTGAGTCAAACGATTCGTGTCTGGAATCTTCAGAGTGGGAAACAGGTACGTGCATTTACCCCCCATGCTTATGCGGTGAATTCAGTGGCTATCCATCCCCAAGGAAAAGTATTTGCGAGTAGCGATCGCGGTAAAGGGATACAGCTATGGCAACAAGATTGTGAGAGTGCGATCGCTTCATGGTTAACCCATCAGGATTGGGTTTGCAGCGTTAAATTCAGCAGTGATGGTCATTTATTGGCTAGTGGTAGCTACGATAAAACCATCAAGGTTTGGGATGTGGAGGAAGGAACAGAAATTGCCACATCACCGGAATTTTCATCCCGACTCAATCAAATCGCGTGGAGTGGGGATAACTCAGTAATTGCTTGTGCAGGTGCAGATGGAACCTTGGGTCTATGGTTTTTACTCACAGGTGAAATCAAAACCATCAGTGCGGATAGCGATGAAATTTATACCGTTGCTTTTCATCCTCAAGGGAACCTGGTGGTGACAGCAGGAAGCGATCGCACAGTCAAATTCTGGAGTATTCACACTGGTCAAGAAATAGTCCGATTGACTGGCCATGAGAATACAGTGAAAAATATCACCTTCAGTCGGGATGGGGAAACCCTCGTCAGTGCGGATAACGATGGTGTGATTAAAGTTTGGCAACAAGCGTAGTCACCTTCATGGGATTTGGAATGGGGATGACTCTGGGTAGACGGAGGTTCCTTCTTTAGATGTGCAAACAAACAGACGTAGTGAAGAACTGCGTCTTTTTTGTGTTGCGAAAACAAGAGCAGGGAATAGAGACGACCCGATGGGTCGTCTATATAGGGAGTAGGGAGTAAGAGAAACTTCGTTACGTACATCTACGGTTCTGGTGTTAGCAGTAGATGGTTCCCCACCCTGACTAAAAGACTTTTTCCACAGACCCCAAATAGATTTTGCTGAATATGGTTTATTGGTGTACCTTTTGCGTTAATAATTTTCTAGGGGGGATAATTTGTTGATTTATATTTATCCTGTCTGTTGACGACCCGATTCTCCAAAATCATGCCTCGCACACCAACGTTAACTTTTGACCGTGGGACTTTACTGTTACATCCACCACCCCGTGGGAGAGGATGGATGGATTTTGCAACTTGGGATGACCGAGTGGAAAAATTCCGGATTCCGGCGATACAGTATCGTCCCTTGGTGGAAAAAATGCAGGCAGAAAATATTGATTTTGTTGATCAGGCAAAGGGATTTTTTCCATTAGAATTGACTCCAGGGATGGTAATGGAAGCTTACCCCCATCAAACGGAGGCTTTGACGGCTTGGAAATTGGCTGGGAGACAGGGAGTGGTGGTTTTACCCACGGGAGCGGGAAAAACTTATTTGGCTCAGTTGGCGATTGAATCGACTCCCCGTACTAGTTTGATTGTGGTTCCGACTCTAGATTTAATGCACCAGTGGTATGCCCATCTTAAAGCAGCTTTTCCGGATACGGAGGTGGGTTTGTTGGGGGGAGGTGCGCGAGATAAAACACCGATTTTGATTGCTACCTACGATAGTGCGGCTATCCATGCGGAAACCTTGGGAAATATGTATGCTTTGGTGATTTTTGATGAATGTCACCATCTGCCAACGGATTTCTATCGGGTGATTGCGGAATATGCGATCGCTCCCTACCGTTTGGGTTTGTCGGCAACTCCTGAACGTAGTGATGGTAAACACGCAGATTTAAGTATATTAATAGGCAAAGAAGTATACCGTAAGCGGGCTGAGGATTTGGCGGGGAAGGCTTTAGCGGAACACAAGGTGGTACAAATTAAGGTGCAGTTATCGCAGCAGGAACGGCAACGTTATAATGAGTTGATGCAAACCCGCAATAATTTTCTTCGTGATACCGGTATATCTTTGGGTAGCTTGGATGGTTGGCAACGATTTGTTCAAATGAGTGCGCGATCGCAAACTGGTAGACGGGCAATGTTGGCTCACCGTCAAGCGAAGGAAATTGCTATCGGTACGGATGGGAAAATTCGTATTCTAGCGAATATTCTCACTCAACATTATCCAGAAAGGGTATTAATTTTTACGGCTGATAACGCGACTGTTTACCGGATTTCTCTGGAGTTCCTCATCCCAGCGATTACTCACCAAACCCCAGTGAAGGAGCGCCACGAAATTTTAACTAAGTTCCGCAATGGGGAATATTTAACGGTGGTGGCTTCCCATGTTTTGAATGAAGGGGTGGATGTACCTGCTGCTAGTATTGCCGTAATTCTGTCGGGAACCAGTTCGGCTCGTGAGTATACCCAACGTCTGGGACGGATTCTCCGCAAAAATAGCGATGGGAATAAACAGGCGATTTTATACGAAGTAATTGCGGAAAATACGAGTGAAGAGGGAACATCAGCCCGTCGTCGTCTGCAAACGGATAAACCGGAAACCAAAACTAAATCCCCACGGGGTAATCTCCAGGTTGTCTATGGTCAGCCATCGGAAACAAGTGTACCCCGTGCAGCCGAACAAATGAACCTGTGGGATGACTATTCTACCAAGAAGTGAAATACATTCGCGTGGAGTATCGCTGACAATTACTTCTTGTTACAAACCTTAAAGAAAATGTTATCTAGGGATAGTCCGGTTGAAAAATGAAGGTATTACAATCGTAGCGGGCTAACTTGCTGCTCAGTCGTAAATAGGAGGATAACTGAGTTATGTCCGATTTAAACCGAGGCATCATGAAATTTGATGGTGCTGACTCACCAAAACTGGTGATGATTTCTAGTATTATTCTGTTGGGTTCAATTGCGGCGTTAATTTTGTGGGCTTTGCAAACAGCCTATGCAGTTGGTTAATGTTTTGATAAATCTTCCCTGACTCGACTTGTGAGTTCAGCTTTGTGGTGAAATTTTTGGTGTAACCGTAATTTTGACCATTTGTAAAGTTACTAAAAAGACGTTTTATTACTGAATCGAAATGGGCGCGGTGATCCAAACCGCGCCTCTAACTATAAAAATTTTTTGTTTCATGTTTGAATTATTAGATTTTAGATAGGAAGATAAATCTAACTTCTGATATTTGAACATGCTTGGACTTTGGGATTTCGTTTTAATTTTTGTAATCTGTCCGATATTGGGTGCGTTACCATTAGTTGGGTGGGTGACGCAGCTATTAACGCAAGGTAAATTCAGACGAATACCAGCAGGGAAGATAGGGGTAGCAGCAGCATTTTACTATGGGGGAACACCGGTGGGAATTGGAGCGGTGTTGCTGGAGGCTTTTAAGGGGATTGGGGCGGTTTTAAGCGTGCGTGGACTGCTGGGGACGGTTTCCGGTTGGGAATTGGTGGCTTTAGCTGGGGTGGTTGTCGGTCGCTACGGAGCAACTCGCACCGTGGGGACAATCAATGCTGTTTGGGGTTTGTTTGTCCATGACCCCTTGGTTGCTGCTTGTGTGTTTGTCTTGACTGCTGTGAGTTTTTCGATTATCCGCTCCCGTCAAGCTGCAAAATTTGGGGTTTTGATTATCTTCCCCCTAATTGTGGCCATTCTCAACCCAGAGAACGGGTTACGTATTGGTGGGGCGATCGCTCTTTCCCTGGTTTTGGCTTGGATGTATAATCAATCACCCAATATTCAGGATGATGGGATTAGCTTAAATTACCAAGAGTTGCCATCGGGGGGCAATAATTTATTTCGTCGTGACCATAGAATTTTGTCACTGGATGAGGAATTGAGTCCAGAGGTTGTGGGTCAAAAGGCGGCCATGTTATCACAGATGAAGCGGTGGGGTTATCCCGTTCCCCAGGGTTGGATTTTGTTTCCCTACGATGACCCGCAATTATTGTTTGATTATTTACAGCCATCAGAACTTTCGCCTTTGGTGGTGCGTGCTTCGCCGGTATTTGAGGAGGTTGACGGTGCTGCTGCGGGTTTATATGCAGGGGTAATTAACGTCACCAGTCAATCGGCATTACAAGCAGCCATTGCTCAAGTACAAGCATCCTACAATAGTCCCACAGCAATACAATATCGACGCGATCGCCAAATTCAGGATGGAGCAATGGCGATTTTGATTCAGCAGCAGGTGCGAAGTGTGTATGCTGGGGTTGCCTTTAGTCGTGACCCGATGACCCAGGAAGCAGATGCGATCGCCATTGAAGCTTGTACTGGACAGGGAAATTTGGTGACTAGTGGACGGATGACACCGGAGTTTTATCGGGCTTTTGTGTTGGAGTCAGGGAATACTTCCACCATTAGTTTACAAGGGGAAGGACGGATTCCCCCCGTAATTATTAAACAGGTTGCCTATTTAACCCGGAAAATTGAATCCCATTGTTACGGTGTTCCCCAGAATATTGAATGGTGTCATGATGGACAAACCCTATGGATTTTACAAGTCCGTCCTGTTTCAACTTTACTACCGATTTGGACTCGTAAAATTGCCGCCGAAGCCATTCCTGGTATGATTTCTCCCTTGGCTTGGTCAATCCATTGTCCCTTAATTTGTAGCGTTTGGGGAGGGATTTTCGCCCTGATTTTAGGGGAACGGTCTTTAGGATTAGATTTTAATGAAGCTGGTAGATTATATTTTTCCCGTGCCTATGTCAATGCCACATTATTAGAACAAATATTTCGCCGTTTAGGTTTACCAGCTCAAAGTCTAGAATGGTTGATCCAGAATACGGAGTTAGAGAGGATTCCTTGGGACACCCTATTTCGCAACTTACCTGGTTTATTCCGATTGTACGGCAGGGAATTATTTTTAAGGCAAGATTTCCATCGCGATCGCCACCGAAGATTTGCGATCGCGATTTCCCAACTTTCCCAAGAACAACGTGATACCCTAACTCCGACCCGGTTGTTAGCACGGATTGATTATGTGTTGGAAGTTTTACAACGGGCTACCTATTATTATGTGTGTGTACCCTTGAGTGTGACCTTTCGCCAACGGATTTTTCGGGTGAAGGATGGGGATATTGACTATTATCGTACCCCTGATGTGGCGGCTGTACGCTCCCTGTACGACCTTGCAACCTCGGCAAAAAACCTGTTAACGGAATTTGACCCCGATAATGTCTACGAAGATTTACAGGTATCCCAGGAAGGGCAAAAAATTCTCGCTCAATTGGAAGATTTAATCAAAAAATATGGATATTTAACGGCAACAGGTGCAGATATTACTTCCCCAACTTGGTCAGAAGATTCCCAACCAGTCCGTCAATTATTTATGCAATTAATGTTAGGTAATGAAGCCGATTTTGGTCGTCAACGTCGTCGTCCGTGGCGCAGTAAATTTGTCCAAAGTCGCGCTAATTTAAAAGGACAAGTAGCAGAAATCTATGCCCGATTAATTGCCGAATTACGTTGGTGTTTTTTAGAATTAGAAAAATATTTTCTCCAATCAGGATGGTTGCAACAACCAGGAGATATCTTCTTTTTAGAATTAGAAGAAATCCGTCAACTCCTCCACAAAACCGAAACCCACACCATTTCCCGTCTCCAACTACTAGCCTACCAACGGCGATCGCAATATTCCCAACATCAACAAGTTAACCCCGTCCCCCGCATTATCTACGGTAATCACCCCCCCATTTTCGCGACTTTAATGCCTTCCCTTTCCCCCGACCAAGTGTTATCCGGAATACCTAGTTCCCCCGGCTATGTGGAAGGAAAAGTCAAAGTTCTACGCAATCTGCAAGCTATTCCTGAAAACATAGACCAACAGACGATTTTGGTTGTACCTAATGCTGAAGCCACTCTCACACCGGTTTTTGCTAGAGCAGGAGGGGTAGTGATTGAAACCGGTGGACGACTTTCCCATGCTGCTATCCTCCTACGGGAATACGGCATACCCACCATTGTGAATGTGCAAAATGCAACTTGGATTCTTCAGGACGGACAACAGGTATATCTCGATGGAACTCGCGGGATTCTGGAAATATCCAATGATTTACGACCAGGTTAGGAAGGAATATACTGCACACGCTGATATATTTCGCTTTTAGTTTATTGTAGTTGGTGTTCTCAGACCCGCCCTTTTTATATTGGTACAAACCCAGAAATAGCTAATTTTTTGAATCTTTTTTTTCTCGGCGGAGGTTTGACTATTTCTAGCGTCATTTTATTTCTGGATTTTGCCGAAAAACAGATTGATTAAGTAAACTACTCCCGATTCCCTACTCACTGTAAAGACGACCCGACGGGTCGTCTTTACTCCCACGTCAAATAATCCATCACCTATTTTAACTTTTTACTCCTGCATCCCGCATTCTTTCATTCTGCGACTAATTGCTGCATTTGGGCAAACAAAATATTTGTCACTTCGGCGGGAATTTGTCGCAGATATTGACGATTATTTAAATGACCTGCACATATTTCTGTGACGGAAATCGGTTCACCAATCTTAATTGTTGCTTGTCGCCAACCCAATCTGGGTCGTCCAGGTAAAGCATTACGGTCTTGCAGACGAGATACCAGGTCAAACATCAATAAAGACATTTCCGCAAACCTTTCAATACAAGGTTTTTCCTGTAGATAATTACTAGTAACAGCGACAAAACTTTCCACCAATCGCATGTGACGCAAACGTAAATCGGCTTCGCTAGCGACCCAATCTGCTAATCCCCGATCCAAAGCTGATAAATTGTGAATATCCTCAATATCGTCACGATAAATATAACTCCAACCAGCCTCTTCTAAGCGACGACAACGGTCAATTTTTGACCCTTGGGATACAACACCAAAATAAACTTCTGCTACACGTAAAGCTTGGTCTAGTAAACGTTGAATACGTTCCATTAGTATATCTATATCCGACCCGTTGGGGAGAATAATTTCTGGAAATTCACAGTGATAAAACTGACGATAAAAACCTTCCATTTTCCCCACCAATTGTTCTGCCAAGCGCATAATTCTGGCAAAAAATATGGGTTCCAATTCTCCATGATTAGCTAAATCAACTACTTGGGGGGATAATCCGGTATCCCGTTCTAACTTCGACAATAACCAATCCAGTTTTTGCCAAGGAGGTTGGGGATAATGATATTGCACAGTTATCGGAACAATTAACACCATTTCCGGACGATTAGCTTTGTGTAAATCCTCCACACACCAAACAGCTAATTGGGAAACACCCGGTTCTAAAGGACTAACAATCCCACTATGGCCATTTGTAGCACCTTCCGGTGCGATCGCAAAGGGGAATTGACCATCTAAAAGCAATTGACGCACGGTTTGAATCGGCTTTTTATCGATTTTCCGTCCCCGACGTACCGGAACTCCCCCTAACCCAGCAAATAACCATCCTAGCCATTTTCCAGCCCATAAAGTCATACCACGATCATACATAAAATGACTATGGACAGGATTTTTCAGCTTAATCCCCATTTTCCGCGCAGTTCGGGGAATTTGGGTAATTAAATGGGCCATACACAGAGGGTCATCCACCTCCGGATGGCGAAAAGCTATCAGCAACCTGATCTTTCCCGCTTGAAATTGGCGATAAAGTTGCACTAAAGTTTCCATCTGCTGAATTTCTACCCGACTAATACCCGCAGGAAGCCACGGACGTAATCTTACTCGCAGCAGCAGGGGAATAAACAGCTTTGCCAACTCAAAAATCACGCGATTAAATCGGGGTGGGATATATTTCAGGGGAGGCTGAACATGACGAATATCTGCGGGCAAAGCTAATTATCTCCGAAAATACCAGATGTATGCCCATCGTAAATTTTCTGCCGCGATTTCACAATAGTGATTGGGTGATTTATGGTGTTGCGGATTAGCTTTCGTAGACATGGGAAAAGCAGTCCCTAATACATTTGCAGATGGGATAGTAGAGATGCAACATGTCGCGTCTTCACCTACTCCCTGTTCCCTACCATCACGCTTCAGACTTTTTCATTCAGTAGACCCCAATTAATCGATAAATTTCTGGTAGAAAGGATGTATTATATGCAGAGAGGGAAAAATTTTCCGGTCTGTTCCCGATGAAAAACTTGTACAGCAAACCCGAATTAATCCGATGAAACGACTGCTGGTAGTTGAATCTCCTGGAAAGGTGAAAAAACTGAGTCAAATCCTGGGTCATGATTGGATTGTCAAGGCTAGTTGCGGTCATATTCGGGAATTAAGTAATCAGGGGGAGGATGCACTCGGCTTTACCATGACGGAAAACCGGGTAACGTGTGATTATATACCCCGTGACCAAAGAGCCAGGGAAACGATTCAACAATTAAAAGCAGCCGCACGTCAGGTACAGGAAGTAATTTTAGCGACAGACCCTGACCGGGAAGGGGAAACTATTGCTTGGCATTTGCAACAGGCTTTGGGATTGAAAAATCCCCGTCGGGTAGTATATACAGAAATTACCGATGCAGCAGTCAAACAGGCGATCGCTCACCCCCGCAATTTGGACTTTAATTTGATTGGTGCAGGTTTGTGTCGGGATTGTTTGGATAAGTTGGTAGGTTATAAGGGTAGTCCCCTGGTTTGGAAGTTGAATAATGGTGCAAAAAGTGTCGGTCGGGTACAAAGTGCGACTTTACATTTGATTTGTCAACGGGAACGGGAAATTATTGCCTTTGTCCCCCAGGATTATTGGAGTGTTTGGGTGGACTATGGAGAGGGTTTACGAGCTTTTTATCATGGTGATGTGAATGCACCTAGGGATAATTCTCCCCCTACGGAAAATCATGATGATACGGTGACAAAACCCCAGACCACACCGGAATCAACCCGGGTACTATCGGAAGCGGAAGCCAATCGCTTAGTCGAAATTGCCAAATCCCACCCCCATCAAGTCATTCAATACACCGGAAAATTAGAAAACCGTCAACCACCTCCCCCTTTTATTACTTCCACCCTGCAACAAGCTGCGGGTTCGCGGTTAAAATTTGCTCCCGAACACACGATGCAGGTAGCACAAAAGCTGTTTGAAGCGGGTTTAATTACCTACATGCGCACCGATTCGGTCATCCTCAGTCCCGAATTCTGCGATCGCGTTCGTCAATGGTTAGAGACCAACGACCCAGAAAATATCCCTCCCCAAAAAACCCGACACCGCAGTCGTAAAAATGCTCAAGAAGCTCACGAAGCTATCCGTCCCACCGACCTATTCCGTCCCTCCACTCAGTTACGCAGCGAACTTAGTGAAGAGGAATTTAATTTATATGTACTAATTTGGAAGCGAGCAGTTGCATCCCAATGTCGTCCAGCCATACTCCGTAAAACCCAGGTAATTAGTCAATCGGGGGACATTCTTTGGCAAGCACGGGGACAGGTGGTAGAATTTTTAGGTTACGCTCGCTACTGGGCAAATTTAAGTCAAGATACCCTCCTACCCCTTCTCCACCAGGGACAGGAATTAACCTTAACCAATGCAGGACACGAAAAAAAGCAAACCCAACCCCCACCCCGCTACAGCGAACCCAAATTAGTCCAGTTAATGGAACGCAAAGGGATTGGTCGTCCAAGCACCTATTCCCCAACCATTGCCACCTTGAAAAAACGCGGTTATGTCCAACTCACCAAAGCCAACCTGCAACCAACATCCTTGGGGATGGAAGTGGACGATTTTTTGCAAAAAGCCTTACCAGACCTCCTAGAAAGCGAATTCACCGCCAAAATGGAAGCGGCTCTAGACGACATTGCCTCCGGTAAACAGCCCTGGCAAGATTATCTCATCAATTGGCACCAAACCTACTTTGCGATCGCCCTAGCTAAAGCCCAAACCATTGCTGCCAACTTTACCACCAGTAACCCCAAAACTCCAACCCCATCCCCTAACTCCTCCAACTACCAAAAATCCCGTACCCGTTGTCCAGTTTGCCATCACCAGTTAGCCAAAATCCCCAGCAAAAAGCTGAAAAAGAAATATTTTCTTAAATGTGTCAGTGGTTGCGACAATATCGTCATGTTTTGGAACGAACATGCAAAAACTTGGCAACAACCCTCATCTAGTTCCCCCACAGCAACTAAATCCCCGTCCACCCCAGTCCCCACCAAATATCCCTGTCCAGTCTGTCAAAAGCCTTTAGAAGAATATTTTTATCAAAAAGACGGACAACAAAAATCCCTGTTACGCTGTAGCCAACCCCAATCGAGAAACGACAAAAACCACAAAGATGTCGCCTATTTTCAAACACAAAAAGGTTGGTGGAGTCCTAAATATGGAGAATTATCGGTAATCGATGAAGGTAAGTAGGGAGTGGGGAATAGTGATACCAATTTGAAAAAATAATGCAACAGATGAATCTTGTAGAGACGTAGCAACGCTACATCTCTTAACGTGAGTTCGATGATTTATAAAGCCTGAAACTCCTGTCCAGTAACATTCGTAGAAAATAGAAGTTTTTAAAAACCTCATAGGATGTTGAGAATAAAATCATCAAACCTGGAATCAGTCAGTTATTGACTTTGTTCTCAACTCATGGATAAGGTTCCTTTAAACCTTAACTTTCAAAATCATTGATTCACAAGGATTGTAGCGTTTATAATTCGTCGAATTCACGTCTCTTAAATATTTACAGAAATCAAATATGATTCCTGTAATTTTTGGCTACTGAAAAATAGTAAAACAGACGCGACATGTCGCATCTCTACTTGCAAACGAATATTTTGGGAAATACAAATCGACTAGCCCAAAACGTAAACAAAGGTAACATGAGAGCATGGCTAATTAATACAGCCGATGCCACACCAATTATACTAATATTTACGCCAATCAGGAGGGCGATCGCAAACCCAAAAGTAAATATCAAGTTCCAGCGTAAATCCAGGTGGGGTTTACCGATAGCTACTAGTAGCTGGGATGCTGCATCGGCAAAGGGACGGGGAATAGCTGACAAACAAATTAACACAACAATCGGAATTGCTGGTATCCATTTTTGCCCAAACACGATTGGTACATAAATCGGTGCTAAAGTTGCTTGGAGGGTGACAAAGGGAATTATCACCATAGCAATAATTTTCATTGTTTGTAGATAGGTTTTCTGGAAGGATTCGGAGTCCTTTCTCGCTGCACATAAATGGGGTAGGATAGCTGATTTAATCGCGTTAATAATACTCAAACTAATTCCTAAACCTGCATTAAAGCCAAAGAAATATAAACCTAAAGATTCTACACCCAAGAAAGTATATAACATTAAATAATCTAAATTATTCCGCAGTGTATTTAATAATCCAATCAGGAGAATATTCTTCCCGAAGTGCCAGATTTCTGACCAGTATTTAGTCTCTATTTTGCGGCTAGGTCGCCACTGGTGAAAATAGTGATAAATTATCACCTCCAATGGCGCAATCATCACACTTGGTAGGGCAAATGACCACACACCTAACCCTGCAACAGCCAAAATCGCGGTAAAAATACTAGAAATACTAAATTGCAGACTATCCGTCATTGCAATAATTTTAAACCGATTTTCCCTTTGAATCAGGGTTTTTTGAATCCCCACCAAAGGCCAAATCAAATAGGCAATTCCCGATACACAAATTGGCCAAATTAATTCCGGAGTTTTTTGCACCCAAGCAATGGGAATTGAGGTAATACATTGAATTAGAAATAAACCCGTAAATACTAACCAATTCAACCAATAGGCAGAATTACATAAATCTGCTAATTTCTCTTCTTCGACCTGGATGATTTTTGCACCAATACCCACATTGGAAAAACTAACTGCAAATTCCTTGACTGTGAGAACTACTGCACCTAAACCATAATCATATTTGCTCAAATAGCGAGCAATAATGACTACTAGTCCGAGACGCACCACCCGATAAATAATTTCCGCCATTCCTAACCAACTCAGGTTACGCAGAAATTGGTTAGAAAATTTTTGCTTAATTTGTTTAGTTAGTCCCTGGGTGAATTTCACGTTGAATTAAATCCAAAATCTAAAAACCATCAATCCAATTATGTTCTATCCCAATTAATTATCCTCGCAAATTATTCGTAATTACCCCCCACACAGGTACTTGGGAAACCCGCAGTTCCTCAACAGCTTGTTTGAGATGGGAGCGGGTAACTTTACCCAGGCCAACCACCAATACCATACCATCGGTTTGTTGAGCGAGTACGGTGGTATCTAATTTACCTAGGAGATGGGATGTATCAAAAATAATCAAATCAAACTCATTTTCCGCTTGATTAATGAACGATTGCATCCGTTCCGAAGATAACACTTTCGTGGGATTTTTCACCGTTTTCCCGGCGGTGACAATAAATAAATTATCTTCCTGGGGTGCTAAACCAACCACATCACTAAAATCTACACCCTCCTCCAGGTATTCACTTAAACCTTTGAGATTGACCAGGTTGACAATTTCATGGACTTGGGGACGGCGTAGGTTGGCATCCACTAATAATACCCGTTTTCCAGCTTGGGCTGCTATTTGGGCTAAATTTGCCGCTACAGTTGATTTACCTTCGTTGACCCCCACTGAAGTCACCGTCAGAGTATGGGCTGCACTTTCGCTAGTATAGGCATGGATGCGGTTGTATAGGGAACAAAAAGCTTGGGCAAATTGACCAGCTTTCGGGTCGAGTACTACTTCTTCGCTTCCTGGAGAAGTTTTTCCTGGCATTTTTCCCCCAGGTTTTTTCATCTCTTGATAGTAGGGAACTGCTCCTAGTAGGGGTAATCGGGTTGCACGTCGCACTTCTTCGCTGTCGTTAAAGATGTCTTGCAGATTATCCATCACAAACGCAGCACAGGTTCCCAACAATAAACCACCGATAGCTCCCAAGATGATATCACGGGAAGGGGTGGGGGCATAGGGTACTAAATTACCCTTTTGGTTGCGGGGTATGGTAGGTGGCATAATTAACTCCCAGGGGACATCCTGTTGGGCTGCGTCTACCCCTAAAGCCTCTTTTCGCTTGAGTAATTGGTCGAGGGTGTCCGTGGCTGCCTGTAAATCACGTTGTAAATTAATATACTGACGGGAAACGGCGGGATATTCTTTGATTTGCTGCTCCAGTTGCGCTTCGGTTTGCACCAGGGATTGTAAGCTTGCTTGCAAAGCTTGTAATTGGTTGGTTGTATTGGCCAATTGTTGAGTTAAATCGCGACGTACCGAGTTTTGATAGGTGACTACCCGTGCAGGTAAATCCGTCAGACGATTGGTTCCCAGGGCTAATTGAGCTTCTTGCTGCATTAGTCCCATTAATTTCTGTCTTTCTTCCCGTAAATTGATCATCATCGGGCTATTTTCGGTATAACGGGTTCCCATTTCGGCGATTTTGGCATCTAGTTCCCGTACCCTGGTCATCAATTGTTGATATTGGGGTGATTCACTCAATGCAGACGCAGCGATCGCTTCATTTTGTCGCATTCCGATTTGTTGCTGGAGTGATACATACAGCGATCGCGCTTCGGCAAATTTACGTTCGGTTTCCAAGCGTTGAGTTTTGACTTGATCGAGCTGTTTAATTAACTGTTCTCCCTGTAAATCGGGGTTAAACACCCCATAACGCTGTTGAAAACTCTGAAGTTGCGCTTGCAGTGTATTTACCCGCAAACGTACCTGGGGTATCTGTTGATCAACAAATTTAATCCCTTGACGGAGATTGCTTTGCTGTTGTTCGCTGCTATACTTACGATAGGCATCTGCCACCCGCCCTAACACTTCTTCGATTTTGCGTGGATTGGCATGACGATAGCGAACCTCAATTACCCGCGATTCATCTTTACCCTGGGTTATCCGAGAAATCATGAGCATGTTATATCCAATGGCAGCTGGTTTACCATTAGTATTCCCCACCAACTGGTCATAGGTAATATCTGGATATAGGGTTTTTAAATCCTGCACTACCGGGTCAATTACCTTCGGACTTTTCAGCACTTCCATTAAGGCTTGATAATCCAATTCTGTCCGGGTTTGTCGAGATAACTCATTGACATTTTCCTGAAGAGTCTTCGATAGCAATCTCACCAACTCACTATCAGAAGTTTTCAGTGGTTCCACCAGTAGCTGAAATCTCCCTTCATACTTCGGTGTGCGTGTGGAACTCCATAACCAACTGGCCGTTGTCGCACAAATAGCAACGCTCGCAATGACAAATAATCGCCGACGTAAAAGCCCCCAAATCGGAGCTAAAGCGTTGCTCTGTTCCGCAAATTCAAACCGCTTGCTCACCCATGCTGCTTCGGGGGGAACTTCCTGGGAAGGTCTAATGACTTGCAAACTCTGTTCTCTTGTCGGCATTTGTTTTACCATGCTTGCATCGCTTTATCTAAATCTATGTAACTTCTCACTAATTTACCAATCGACCGATTCTAAACCACACCGAAAAATTAATCGTGTTAACACGAGTCTGAACAGCAAAGCGATCGCTACACCGAGAAACCCGCTACACTTGTTAACCCAGAAAGCAGGTGTCGTCACCAAATTCGGCTAAGTCGGCATTCCCATCATATCGAATTGCAACTAGCTGCTTCTTCAGTGTTCCTCAATCAACCGTCAACTAGTATCGAATACCTAGTTAGGTATTTTATAACCAGTAAAGCGCACCCATATCAGCAAGGATGACAATTCAGAGATTGTATACTCCTTACTTACATCTATTTGTTGAAATAATTTAAAGTCCAAAGTATAACAGTTCTACCCCAATAGTCAAATCTTTTGGGAAAATATTTTTGATACTTTACTTTTTAACTTCGGGGAGAAAAATTAACATGGCCAGCTAACCACCTTAGTCACGGCATAACGGAGTCATATCTGACTCAAAAACATCAGTTATGGGATTATCAGCCCTTGAATGACTTACATTCATTACATCTAAGTTTATTGATGATTTTTCTTTATCTAATTTTCAAATAATGATTGCGAATATCAAGATTAATTAAAGTTAGTTTGCTTATCTGGTTGTTCAATATAATCGTTGTATGTATATACTACTTTCTTAGCCTTCCATTCTCAATTTATTTTGTATTGATGCAGGATATATGATGTTAATAGTTCTCTTCATCAAAAATTCATACAGTGTATTATTGAGCTTGCTAATAACTTGATGGGAGATTGGGTATACCTTGCTGGTAAATCCAATGGATGGGTCTAGGGGGAGCAAATCTTCAAGGAGGTGTCTGGTATTGGTAGCTGCCTATGGTAATGATGAGTTATAGAAGGCAGGGAGCAAAAACTCAAGACATTAATATATCAGCTTTTCCCCTCAAATTAATGGTTGCTTATTTTACGCCTAACTTTACTGGGATGTTACTATCTATCCCAGATTACAAACCATGATTATTTATTATTTTGGAAAATAAAAATCATGTTCTATCTCCCAAAAAAAAGTAACAGTAAAGTTATATATGAAATTAATACTTTTAGATTGTAAATAGGTTTACTTGCGAGAAAGTCTTATGTAAGATAATTATGAAGAAATAAAAATTTCTCTGGCTATTGAGTTTGACCACCCCAGTCAAATTTACATGATTACATTACTTTGCTAGAGAACTGAATCCAATATCCAAAATCGAATAACCTATGTCCAACCAGCCAACGCTACTAGAAAAAGTGTTTGTAATTGTGACACTTTTTTTGTCAACAGCAGCCTTAATACCAGTTTTACTGGAAACAGAAGGTGCATCCGGAATTACACCTGACCCCTATACACCCTTGCTATTTATGGGGGTGTATGGGGTGACGGTGATGCTAATTTTGTCGCGGTGGCAAAACTTTATGCAGGTAGCATCCAAAAGTATTTGGTTATGGTTAGTTGTTGCAGTCGCGCTAGCATCAATGGCTTGGACAATCGATCCGGATACAACCAATC
Organism: Calothrix sp. NIES-3974; assembly: GCF_002368395.1. GTDB lineage: Bacteria > Cyanobacteriota > Cyanobacteriia > Cyanobacteriales > Nostocaceae > NIES-3974. The sequence goes on along the minus strand of NZ_AP018254.1, from coordinate 5,321,961 downwards.
GACGAGCGATTTTGATTCTAGGAACGAGCGGATTTGGGGTATATATGGCTGCACGCTACACGATACGGGAGCAATTGCAGTTAATGGCTTGGGCTTTTGGCTTAGTGATTGGTTTAAGCTTTGTATTTGCGATCGCCTTACCTAATTACGGGGTGATGAGCTTTCAAGAAGGGGGTGTTCACGCTGGGACTTGGCGAGGTGTGATGACCCATAAAAACATTCTCGGTCGATTAATGGTATTGAGTGCGATCACGTTTTTGTTTGTGGGTTTAGGAAAACCAGCCAAAAACATCTATCGTTGGTTAGCTTGGACTGGATTAGCTCTATCTGTCGTCTTGATTTTATTATCATCTTCTAAAACAGCCCTAATTGCCCTCGTCTCGCTGTTACTAATTTTACCCTTATATCGTTCTTGGCGACTAAACTACAACCAAGTCATACCAATTGTGATTTTAGTCATTCTTGTAGTTGGTGGTAGTGCCATGGTGATATTTGATAATCTACCAGCCATTGCAGGAGCGTTAGGACGGGATTTAACCTTTACAGGACGTACAGACATTTGGAGTGCCATGCTAGACAAAATATCCGAACGTCCGTGGACAGGGTTTGGATTTAATGCATTTTGGCGAGACTGGGATAACGAAGCAACCGCATACATGTGGCGATACTTAGCTTGGGAATGTCCCTACGGTCATAACGGATTTATGGACTTACTAGCAGAATTGGGGATTATGGGTGTATTTGCCTTTGGGATGAGCTACTTGACAGCCATTTGGGAAGGAATTCGTCTTTTACGGTTAACCCGCAGTATTGAGGGGATATGGGCATTAATGTACCTAACATTTTTGCTGATTTACAACGTTAGCGAAAGTACCCTGTTAGCCACCAATAGTATTTTTTGGATTATTTACAGTAGTACCGTCTTTACGACTATATGCGATCGCCAATTTTTAGAAAAGAGTTATTTACAGTCAGCCTACAGTCATGAAGAAGATCAGGACTGGTTGCTGAATTAATTTTGGCATGAATTCGGGATTATCCCAGCCAACACCATCAATTATCCAAACCTCGGCACAGCAAATTACCACCCATGAAAATCACCCTAGTTTGCCACGATATACCATTTCCACCCCGACATGGTGGTCGAGTTGATATGTGGCGAAGAATTCAAGCTTTTGCGAAATATGACATTGATCTGCAACTAATTTGCTGGACAAGTGAAGAACCGACATCTGAACATTTGCAGAAAATTCAAGAGCATGTATCCAATTTCTATTTAATCAGATATAAACGGGATTTAGTAACCCTGGTTTACCGTTTATTAGACTTAATTCATTATCCCTTAGAAGTAGGTTCGCGAATTGTTCGAGGTCAAGAATTAAGTTCCCTCACAAATCAAGTTCAAGAGTTTCATCCCGATTTGATTTGGTTAGATGGAATTCATGGTGGAGAGATTGCTAAATATTTGAGCCAGAAATTTAATCTTCCCCTCATCACCCGTTCCCATAATATCGAGCATTTATATTTACAACGCTTAAAATCATCTGCCACCGGATTGACGAAAATTAAAAAGATTTTATCAGCCAATCATTTAGAAACCTATGAAAAAGACATCTTGAAGCGAAGTGCTTTGTTTTACGATATTTCTAACGATGACTTAAAGTTTTGGCAAGAGCAAGGATTTGCAAACGGTCGATATTTACCACCATTTATCGATATAAATAACTTCTACGAAACTAGTAGTCCAGCAGAGAAGCTAGAGGTCAAATATGATATTGTCTTTCTCGGTAATTTATTCTCTAGTAATAATGTTGCTGGTGTGAATTGGCTGATTCAACAAGTAATTCCCAAAGTGCGCCAAAAACTACCAAATTTAAAGGTTTTGATTGCGGGAGCCAATCCCGTAAGCAGTATTCAAAAACTATGTGCAGAGACAACTGGAGTTGACCTGTATACTAATCCAGAATCAACCCAACAGGTTTACGAGTCAGGTCGTATCCTGGTGAATCCAGTTCTTGCTGGTAGCGGTGTTTGCATTAAATCCTTGGAAATGTTAAGCGCTCACAAACCAATTGTTTCCACACCCCAAGGAATTCATGGCTTATCCCCAGAAATCAAAAAATATTTTTATATTGCAGAAGAGGCAGAATCATTTGCCAACCAAATCATCGACTTATTAATTAATAATTATCAACCGCCAAAAATTGATATTAATTTACTTAATTCTCAGTTTGGTACTAGCCGCATAGAAAGCCTATTATCTGATTTGCAAGCCTTAACATAACTAATTTATTTATATCCCAGATAATGAAAATCCTCTTTTTAACTACAGTACTTCCGAGCGCAAGGAGAACAGGGGGAGAAATTGCCTCCCAATATTTTATTGATACCTTAGAAAAGCAAGGTCATCAAGTGCAAGTATTAGGCTACCAGCGACAGGGTGACACCTGGAAAATAGCAAACAATGAGTTAGCGATCGCCAAGCGATATATTGAAACTAAAAAAGCTGGATTACACCCTTTGTTCTGGATGGGTACAAGTTGGTTAAAAAACCTTTCTTTCTCCTGTGCTAAATACTATTCTCAAACCTATATCCAACAGGTGAAAAAGATTTTAAGTCAAACTGACTTTCAGATAATTATTTTTGACCACGCGCAAATGGGGTGGTTAGCGGATGATATTAAAAGTTGTATACCCAAATCGACAAAGGTTATATTTATAGCCCATAATATTGAACATCAAATATATCAAGACCAATCAGCAAATGCAGCAAGTCACCTATCACGATACATATACAAACGGGAGACGGAATTAATCAAAACCTGTGAAGATAAATTAGCAACTCTAGCGAACCAGGTTTGGGTCTTAACCGAAAATGATTATCGGTATTTTTGTAACTTGAATCCCCAAACACAAGTATTTAATTTACCGTCAAGACTCAACCCTGTTTCTAGTCAACCGACACAGAAAAACTACGACATTGGAATTATCGGAACCTGGACATGGAAAGCGAATATGGAAGGACTAGTTTGGTTTTTCCAAAGCGTTTATCCCCACCTTCCCTCCGATATATCCATACACATTGCAGGAAAGGGTGGAGAAACACTCTGCCAAAAATACCCCAACGTTACCTATAGTGGCTTTGTTGCAGATGCACAGCAATTTATGCTGGAAGCGAAGGTGATCGCGATTCCTGCAATTGCTGGGGGGGGTGTACAGATCAAAACCCTAGATGCGATCGCAACAGTTGTTCCGATTGTGGGAACAACCATTGCATTTCGTGGTATTTCTAAATACCCTGCTGGTGTCGAAATTGCTGACAGTCCGCAAGAATTTGCCCATAGTCTTAGTCAAACTTTAGTTCTCAATTCTGACCCTGATATTCATACCACTAATCAACTTCTTCAAGCAAGATTAGCTTGGTCTTTCCATCGTCAAAAAGACTTTGATAAAGACATTTATCAAGCGATTCATGCTTAATTAAAAAATTACCTGTATTTCTTATAAGTCTCTGGAAATTACCGGGAGTAGGGAGTGATGGAAAAACTAATTCGTCACTCCAATCAGTTCAATCACCGATGAGATATCCAGGAGTAGATACAAATATTTTGTGATATTTGAATTTATCGGTTAAAGTTGGGGAGTAGTGAGTAGGAACAATATTGACACAGGACTTTTATCGCTAAATAAGCATTTCCGATTCCAGAGAGTTTAATCTTGAAAGTTGATACCCTTTTTAACAGAATTGTTTCTGATGAAACGAAATTTAATTAGCCATTTAACTTCATTTATCTTAATTATGACTTAGAGGATGTTTGTCAAGTGTCATAAATATTTTATCAAACACTTCTACATTTGTTTGTTGTTATAAACTATTCCCGATTCCCTACTCTCCAAAAACCAACTTGTTAAGCATTGAATTGTTAGGTATTGAAATCGACTTTAAAAACATCCTCTTCAATCAAAAGGAATACTTTTATGCTGTTTGAGACCAATCCTTCTCCATCCTTGTCAAATTCATCTTCGCAATTAGAAACAGGTATTTTCTCATGGGAAAATCCAGCCAATCGGATTGCACCTCGCACTTTAATTATATCAATGCGTGGATTCCATCAGGAAGTTTTTCGTTCAGCAGAATACGAATTTGAAGATATTATCAGTACTACTGATAATGGGACTATTACTACTCTTGAAGCTGCCGCATCCACTTTGGGTAATAGCTTGAAAAAGAAATTTTTCAACTATTTAGGTTTAACCTGCAAAAAAAATATTTTTTTTAATGCAGGTTGTCAACCTATCCAGATTCAAAAAAAACATGATATTTTCTTCTTTATTTGTCAACATTTTTGGGATTTAACAACTTTAAACTCTATTCATAACTGGCGGGAAAATAGTCGTTATGCAGTGGCTTGGATTGATGAAATTTGGGCATGTGAATTACTGAATTCTAAAACCAAACTGTGCATTGAACTGCTCAAAAACTTTGATTATGTCTTCACCACCCAATCCGCTAGTACCGACGCGATCGCTAAACTGATTAACCGTCCCTGTATTTTTCTTCCCTATGGAGTCGATGCACTCAAATTTTCACCCTATCCCCATAGATTAGAACGTTCGATCTACATTTATAGCATTGGTAGACGCTCCCCTCAAATTCATCAGCATTTACTCCAACTCTCCCAGCAAAAAAATATTTTATATCTCTATGACTCCCTCAAAGCCTCGCAAATGTATAACTATCAAGAACATCGTGAGCTTTATAGTAATTTAATAAAAAGGTCTCGCTATTATATTGCCAACAAAGCTAAATTTGACCAACCACAACAAACTGGTGGACAAGAAGAAATTGGTTCCCGCTTTTTTGAAGGAGCAGCAGGTGGTAGCGTCATGATTGGAATTCCTCCCCAATGTCAGGTATTCCAGCAAAATTTTGATTGGGAAGATGCAGTGATTCCTATTTCCTCTGACACAGATAATATTGTGGAAATATTAGCGGAATTAGATGCTCAACCCCAACGCTTAGAAAGAATTCGTCGAGAAAATGTGATTAATTCCCTATTACGTCATGATTGGGTTTATCGTTGGCAAAAAATCCTTGATTTCTTTGATTTAAATATGGATACAGCAATGCAAACACGCATTAATTATCTGCGAAATCTAGCAAATTCAATCCATTCCTAAGAGGATGTTTTAGAGGATATTTTAAAAGTCGATTTTAATACTTGAATTATAGTTTTTGGGAATAGGAAGAGACGCGACATGTCGCGTCTGTATTCTCGATGGAAAAATCAGCTTTATCACCCCATCTCCAGAGTCAGGACGATAGTCAAAATATTGATAATTAATACTTGACAAACAATTTTCAACTCCCTATTCCCAATCAAAAAGCAAGTTTTAGGGATTTACTCCAAATGCGGGTTTCATCAGTTCTGGTGTTACCAGTAGATGACGACTACCTAGCAAATTTCCTATACACCTAGAAAACAATGGATTTTTGGTGTTAAATAGGGAGGTGTTGTTTATTCGTCAGCGTACTAGAAAAAGCACGCTGCTCGGAATCAGTCGTTTTTTGACTGACATCCCATCACGGAAGATAATCCTTGGGTAGCTTCAATATTGTTGGTGTCGTCGTCGTCTTGACAAGGAGTGAATGTGAATAAGGTTTCGATTTTTGATCGGCTTCTATTAGTTCTAGGGACAGTAGTTTTAGGTTCCTTGGCTTTTCCTAACATTGCTACTGCTCAGTCCCAATTCCCTAATGCACAAACAGTGACAAATGATACTCAGGTGTCAGTAGAAACAGAAGATATCCCTGTACCAGGTTCCGTAATCACCGCAGCTACGGCCTTAACAAATTCCGCAGATTTACTGACCCCAGAAAATAATGGTAATAAAGCTAACCAGAATATCGAATCTCCAACTCAAATCGCTCAAGCTGATATTGATATCGGTGGTGCGACTAGAGGTGGTTCTAGCTATATCGGGATAGCGGGTAACATCGGTCTCAATGGTGGTCAATCCTCTTTGGGTGACGGAAACTTTGCAGTAATCAGTAAGGTGGGATTAAGTCGTACCCTATCTGTTCGACCCGCAGCCATATTTGGTGATAATACTTCCATACTCATCCCTGTCACCTACGATTTTCCCATTGCTAGTAGTGATGATCCATTTCGTGAACCCTTACCGATTGCACCTTACGTCGGTGCTGGAGCTGCGGTGACAACGGGAGACAACTCGAAGGTAGGATTCTTGCTTTCTGGAGGTGTGGATTTACCTTTAACCGAGAAATTCACAGCTACAGCAGGTGTAAACGTTGGCTTTTTTGATGAAACAGATATTGGTTTACTTTTGGGGGTTGGCTATAATTTCCGCTAATTTCTACTGAATTTCTGGATGTAATCTACTGAATTTCTGGATGTAATAAAGAGGCGTTTTCGGAAACGTCTCTTTTCAAATTTAAGCTAGGAACGGAGAAGGAGGGATTCGAACCCTCGGTACGGAGTTACCTGCCGTACAACAGATTAGCAATCTGCCGCTTTCAACCACTCAGCCACCTCTCCAGGGGTAACAGATACCTATTATATCAAAAAAAAAATCCTAGTCAACCAATAAAAACAAAAAAGGTAGAATACCCACGTCCAAGGGGTTGCTAGACGTGGAACTACCTGAAAATTATAAAACTTGCGATCGCAACCAAGCGGTAGGCAGGCTGCGTAGTTTTTGCCATTGGGGGACGTAAGCACGTTGACTAAAAACGTCATAATTATTGCGCTCAATCCGATCGAGAATGCGACTGTAATGGATTAGGGCAGCCCAAACGGGGAAGCGAGCGTCACGAGCGAGAAAACCGATACCACGTTCGGCTTTGAGATAAAATTCCCGCGCTCGCTCAATTTGAAACCGCATCAGGTTTCGCCAGCGCTCGTCGTTGACTCCATTCAGTAAATCCGCTTCGGTATAATCAAACCGACGCAAATCTTCCAGGGGCAGATAAATCCGTCCCCGTCGCGCATCCTCACCCACATCACGGAGAATATTTGTTAACTGGTTGGCAATACCGAGAGCGATCGCTTCTTCAGTGGGCACATAGGTTGAATCATGGCGCTGCCAAGGAGCAGTTAACTTAGAATTATCTACACCCATCACCGTTGTTGACATTAAGCCAACAGTACCAGCAACGCGGTAGCAGTAAATATATAAATCATCAAAAGAGTTGTATCGGCTGCGATACAAGTCCATCCGTTGTCCAGCAATCATATCGCGAAACGGCTGGATATCCATCGGGAAGCGTTCGAGAGTGTCTATTAAAGCCACATCAAACGCATCTTGGGGATGACCAGCAAAAATCGATTCTAAATGCCCTTCCCAGGCATTTAAAGTTTCTTGGGTAGTCATCGCCGCTCCTGGACCATCGACCAATTCATCGGTACGGCGACACCATGCATAAATTGCCCAGATTGCACGACGTTTGGCTGGACGCATTAACATCGTCCCGAAATAGAACGTCTTGGCGTATTTCGCGGTCAACTGGCGACACAGATTGTAGGACTCTTCCGCAGAGACGGAGGTTTTCATGCGTGGGGGGGAATCAGACAGTTGCAGCATTCGTTGAAGGCTGGAGGGTTTGCAGTTGCTTGGTCGAGGATCTAGCCTCTTGATTTGCTTGGGCGTTAATTGCCTGCGCTGTCAGTTTACCAGAAAGTACAGTACCTTCCACACTGCTCAAATATTGCTGCATGGTGTAACTTTATTTCTTAATGGTTTTGTCGTTTTTATTATACTTTGCAATCCGTTACATTTGGCAGTTAAACCACAAACATATCCAAAATTTACCTTTTAGTGGCTGAATTGAGGAAATAGGGGAGACAGAATACAGGAGACGGGAGGGGAAATGCTTAAGAATACAAAAATACTTAGGGGTTGCCTTGTTCAGTCTCTAAAGCGAATCTAGAAGCCACATACATGGGTCGCAAAATGGTTGTTTCGCTGCTCAGGTTCCAAATTTATTCGGCGATACCACTTTTGACTTTAAGTGCAAGGGTTTTGATTCTCTTGTTTTGTCACAGATTGGGTTACATCTTCCTTCCGCAAACTCTCGCTTGTAAATTAGGGAGTCGGGAGTGGAAAAAACCACTTTTACTGCTTCTGGTGTAAGCCTTACATCACGGCTATTTAGAGATATCTGAGAATATTCTATCTACCCCTGCTCCCATCTTCACAACAATTCCCCTTGAGCTATGGGGATTACCTTTCCTCCGACTTTTACCTGGATTTGTTTCTCTCTGTAAAGAGCTTTGAGGTGTAATCGGGAAGGTCTGCCGATTTCGTAGCCCTGCTCGACGCTGATATCCACAGTGTCGCTGCCAAAGTAGGAATTATGCAATAGGTAGGCAGCTAGACAACCGTTGGCGCTACCTGTGGCTGGGTCTTCGGGAATTCCTAGATAATCACAAAATACTCGGACTTGCAGTTGATTCTCCGGATGGTGGGTTTGGGAACAAAAAGCCAAAATACATTTGGCTTCGGTTGTTGTGATTAATTCAAAATACTTATCTCGGTTGACTTTAATGCTTTTTAATGCTGCTTGATTTTTCAGAGGAATAATTATAAAGGGAATTCCGGTCGATACTTCTTGAATCGGGAAACGGGTGTCAATACTGTCAATATCAAGATTGAGAACGTTAGTAATGGAATCGGCGGATATTATTTGTTTGAATTTTGGGGGTTGTTGCTCCATCCAGAGGAGGGGGAAATGAGGTTGATCATAATCAAAATTTACAGGGATTTGACCGATAGGTAAATTTAATATGATTTCTGGGGCACGTTTTTGGATTATTTTTTGTTGAATGATATACGCAGTTCCTAGGGTCGGATGACCGGCAAAAGGTAGTTCTGTTTCTGGCGTGAATATACGTACAGGATAGCCAGAGGAATGGGGTTGATTTGACAAAATAAAAGTCGTTTCGGAATAGTTGATTTCCTTGGCAATGGCTTGCATTTGCCGACTTGTTAAGGTTCCAGCATTGAGAATTACAGCTAGTTGGTTTCCTGTGTATTTAGTTTCCGCAAAGACATCAACAATGTAAAAAATGAGACTTTCCATTTTGACACCCGGATTGAAATTAGCTGTGACAAAGCATACGATTTTGGCAAAATCATATCGCTTATTGTGACAAAAAATATAAAAAAATTAAATAGAATCTGGGCTATTTGCCGGGAACATCATCCAAAAGTTTTATATGTTTCCTGTCACGAACAAGTTATGATTATCCCTGCGAGGGATCAATTATTTAATTGATTTGGCTCGGCAATTTTGTGATTGAAATTTGTGTGTTTCCCTCAGTTATTGGCAGGCTAGGCTTGGTAATGGTCATCTATCCATCGGTTTGTTTATTCGTTTGCTCGATCAGTTTTTGTGAATGGAAATTTTTTTTGATGCAGCAAAAATGATGATTGTGACCTTGAAGAGTAACGAGTAAATAGTCACTTGATTGAGAGTGCTAGTCCTTGAAAGTAAATTTAACTTATGTTATCGATTGGAATTTTATTTATGACATCATCCTTGGGGTTGATGCCATCAGCAAGAATAATCAATACCACCACAACTTCATCGACAATGGGATTACCAGTCAGTCAGGTGCGGATGATGGGTAAATCCGTTCCCATCTTTGTTGCTCAGGGATGGAAGTATTCTCTTTGGAGTGCAACCCTAATTCCATCGAATTTGTTACCGGAAAATGATAATGATGACAGTCAAAATCATTCATTGCCATCGGTAGATGAAAATGCTGATGATTTTCGTGGAAAGGAGCAAAGTCAACAGCAGGGGAAAACTGTTTCCAGTCAATTTTGCCGAGCGATCGCCAATCAAAATCCTGATACTGTAACTATTTCCCAAGCAACCTCATCAACAAGCGCGAAATTAGTCAAATCCCAAGTGGTAGACATTAGCTGGATTTCCCGACAAATTCTGCGATCGCTACAAACTTTGTTTCGGCTTTCCCATCGATTAGAACAAAAAATCGCACCGACACCAACCTCTGCGGTGGTGATTCATCGCCAAAATAATCACCAACATCAAAACTATGAGGTCTGGCTAAAACATCACTTCATCGCCAAATTGTCAACTCTTGCTGATGCTCAAGTTCTCAAAACCAGACTGAATCGACTGCTCGAAAATACGGATTTTCAAGCTTCCCAATTCAATGCCAAAATCGTTGATGGTATTCCCACTCTGATGGTGGGAAATCGGGTTTTATTGCAAATTACACCAGAGGTTAAACAGCAGATAACTATCAGTGCTGACCTATTAGCAGTTGAATGGCTAAACAATCTGCGTGTCGCGTTTGGACTACCAAGATTACCTCTAGTACAAGCTCAAACGCAAATGTATGGACTTACTCCTTCACGCTCGAAACTATCTGGATTAGCTTCCTGGTATGGTCCCTACTTTCACGGTCGGACAACGGCTAATGGTGAAACTTTTAATGAAAATGACTTAACGGTTGCCCATAAAAGTTTACCTTTCAACACGTTTTTACATGTTCGCAATCGGAAAAATGGTCAATCGGTGATTGTACGGGTGAATGACCGAGGTCCCTACATACCTCCCCGTAGTCTTGATTTATCCAGGGTTGCAGCTCGTTGTATTGATGCTGAAGATTCTGGAGTTGTCGCCTATGAAGCTATAATTATGGATGTGAACCAACCTGCATTCAGTTTGAATCCAAGGGAATTGGGGGAAAAACTAACTCGCAAACGTCAAAAACCTCGAAAAATCGCAATTGTATCAGAATTTTAAATCTAACCCCAAACCCACTTTTTGAGCTTCATAGTAGGTAATTGCAGCATCCAGTCCCTTTCTAGCTTCAGTATGGATAACAACAAACTTCACGAATATTTTTCTTTTAATTCAGAAAAACTGGCGACGCTGGTTCTGCGATCGCTGTCTTGTGATTAATTTCCTTTAAACGTTGGGCTTAATTCCTCTTCCCAAATCACCTCTGAATTATCATCTATACCCTGATCTAGAGAGTAAACTACCTACACCACCGTGAACGGTCGGTGTAGGCTTAGTCAACGGTACGCTATTTTTCACGACTTAAATCGGATTGCTGTAGCAACTCCAAATGAATTGTCAAATCTCATATATAGGGTTATTGACTGTTAACCGTTGACAGTCACCTGTTTCCCGCAGGGTACAAATAAAACCGATATTTTCACCACGGAAACTAGGATTACTATAGTTTGGATTCTCTCCAAAAATTCTAACTTTAAATTAAAAATCAACTCCCCGCTTTAACTCTACTCCGTGGTTAGCGTAATGTTTATGACAAAAGACCTCCGAGTGGATATTCGCCAAGTCAAAATAGGCTGGTTGATTTTGGCAACGTCCCGTAATGATGATCTCGGTGTCGCGGGGTTTGCGCAATAAAGCTTGAACTATCGGTTCAACGGGTAATAACTCTAAATCCACCGTGGGATTTAACTCATCCAGAATAATCGTTTTATACAAACCAGAGGCGATCGCAGTTTTGGCAATTTCCCAACCCCGTTCTGCTTCCACATAATCCAGTTCTTGACGGGAATTTCGCCACACAATCGCGTCCCGTCCACAGCGTTGATGATCGACTACTTCCGGATAGGATTGCTGAAGAGCTGCGATCGCAGCGTCTTCCGTATAGCCACTTCCCCCCTTAAGCCACTGCATAATTAACACCCGTGTAGAACCGGGATGATTAATACCCCTACCAATTGCCTGTAATGCTTTTCCCAGGGCACTAGTCGATTTCCCCTTACCCGCACCAGTGTAAATTTCAATACCATTTAACCCCTGCTGGTGGGCAACTTCATGGTGATGGGGTTTCATTTCCGAATGTAGATCGGCAATTTCCAGTAACTCCTGGGGTGTACTGCGTCCAGTGGCGATAATTTCTAAATCACTGGGTTTAGATTTGAGGGTACGAACCACCTCCCCCACATCTAATAAACCTAAATCTAATACCGGGTTAATCTCGTCTAACACCACCACCGAATACAACCCAGATGCGATCGCACCCTTAGCCACATCCCAACCCCTTTCAGCTTCGCTCCGGTCAAACTTAGTAATTTCATCGGGACCAAAAAACTCAGCGCGTCCCGTCCGCACCTGATCGATCAAATGGGGAAAACCACTTTGTAAAGCCGCGATCGCTCCATCCTCATCGTAATCCCGTTCTGGTCCCTTTAAAAAACGTAACAACAACACCCGATTAAAACCATGACCAGCATGGATACCCAAACCAATCGACCTTAAAACAACACCCAAAGCCGCTTGCGATTTTCCTTTTCCAGCCCCATCATACACATGAATCTGACCTGTAGCCCGTTGTTGGCGCTGCGCAGTCCGAATCCCAATACCATTCCTTGTCATTTCCACTAACACCCTCTCAAAAATTATCACTTACTTGTTTGTAGTTGCGCTCTAGCGCTTTATTCGTTACCCTTTAACGCCATACACTCAACTACAAGCCAAATACAGAAGTTCTATTTTTCTTTACATGGTTTTGTTTTGTCTCACCGACTAAGTAGGTAGGTACAATTAAACATAAAACCGCAATGTAACCGATCTTCGGTTCAAAGCCTTACTCCCGTACAGACGAGATATATCGCGTCTCTTCAGCGTGCAAAGTATAACATTTACCAATCGTCTACTTAATTCTGTATTCACCATCTCCCCAAATCTCTCAAACAATGCGATAATTTCCCGCGTAGCATACGTATATTAAATCCTGTATTTCCGACCCAATCTTCTATAGTCTTTAGATTCAACCATATTTCTATCGCCATATTCGCCATATTTTCCGTCTCACCTTCCCTACTACCTCTTCTGCCAACAGTACGTACATACGTATTAAATCAGATCAGTTTTTCTGAATCAAGCAAGGTGCAGACGAACATGCTATCACAATCACATTAGGAGAGGTTGCATATTTTGGGAATGAAATTATGATTGATTTTGCTCTCTTAATAATTACCTGTATTAATTTAAACTAGTACAACACGGCGTAAATAGCTGAAATTTTCACTTTTGCCTTGACGTACTAGCAAATTCTCAAGTTCAAATTCTAGACAATCAGAAACACTATGCCGGACTTTATTCAATTACCTTCAATTTTTCCCCTTGGTGCGATACTATTCAACTTTTTATTTTTTACCGTTGCCATTCCCATCGAAGCTTATATACTTAATTATCGTCTGAGATTTGACAAAAGAACCAGTATATTTTACTCCATATTTATTAATTTATTCTCTGGAGTTGTCGGTTGGATAGCCTTTTTTCTGATAGAACCCCGTCTTTCAACAGAGCAGCGTTCCGAACTAATTAATTACGTATTTTTTAATCGATTTACTCAACAAAATATCGTACTTCCATATATTTTCATGATAGCTTTGATTATATTTTTTGCTACTTTTTTCCTCAAATATGGATTACTTCAAGTAGCCATTTTCTCCCTACGTGAACCTAGTGAATCGAAACCAGAACCCCTACCCTACACCCAAAGACGCAGCAATAGACGTAACCTCCGCTTGCGCTTACAAAAAACTTCCGTATTTACCACCACATTATTTGCCAATGCTTTGAGTTACGCCGGAATTCTCGGAATACTACTATTTCGTGGATTATTTCCCATGAATTAGTAATTTTGAGAATAAAGTAAACAGGAGACAGGAGATAGTACCCTAGATGTACTACTGAAATCATAAGAAAATGAAAGTGATTTTCCCTAATACCTACTCACCTGCAAATCAGTACAGTATCAAAGTTAATTTGAGGGATATTTCTTTCTAGTCTAACGAACACGAATTACATAGGCGCAAGCCTTAGCCAACAGCTATGACGTAGCTTGCTTCCCGCGTAGCGGGTATTACGTAGACACGTAGCGGCTTGCCGCAGGCTATTACAAATTACGTACGCGAAGCGGCTTGCCGTAGGCTATTACAAATTACGAATTACAAATTATTAAACCATTTCCAGGAAGAAAGCATATGAATATCATTAGAGACTTTTTAGGTATTGGCAAAATTATTGACACAATCTATGAAAGAATCAAATTTCTGCTGATTCCCAAAAAAGCCTTTTCTTGGCAAGTTTTGATTTATTTAAGTTTATTTTCTTGGTTGATGTCTTTATTTTCTGGAGGATTTGTTCGAGAATTAATCGCCCTACTTGGCTGGATTTTCTTAATTGCTGGCACTTCTTGGTATACAACAGATTCAGCCATATTAATTCCCGGTACAAATATGTCAGTCGGTGCAGTGATTACTGGTTTTCTTGTCAGTACATTTTTTGCGAGTTCTCTGGGTCTTGCTCCAAATGAAATATTTGCTTCCCAGCAAATAGTTTTGTGGCCAACTATTTCCGCTATCATCACAGCCATTCCCGAATTTTTTGAAGGTAGTGGAACCGATGTCAAAACCCAACTACCCAAAATAGAAAAACGGGAACAGGTGGTAGTATTACTAGCCTGTTGTATGGTACTCAGCTGCTGGTTACAATTATATTTTGTTGTCGAAGGATGGGCGAAACAATATCCTAGTCTATTAGCTGATAATTTTGCTCAAAGTACATTCGTCATCGGAACCCGTCGCGATCGCATCCCTCGTAAAGGCGCAGAAATCCTGATTAATCTTGCACCAGTAATCGAAGAACGACTCAACGGTAAGCTATGGGTCGAAGAAGTGGAAAGATGGCTACAAGATAACCAAATCCGACAAAAAAATGGTCAACCAACCCAACCCACCGAACTAGAAAACCTCTCGGAACGAGTAGCCAAGCAAACCCTAAAAGGTATAGAAGAACAAAAACTGTGGAAGGTGGAACCACGAGTGAGAAATATTAATAACAGCTATCAACTCGATCTATTAAATGTTTGGCAAGGACCCCAATCCCTGGGTAAAGACGAAACAGATCAAGATAAAAGATTTTTCTTCAAGATTACCTGTCAGATAGACCCCGTATCTCAAATTAGTGGAGAAGGTACAGTCAACCCCCGTCCCGAAGAAAAACTTACAGTCGCTGAAGTCAAATGCGGTCGCAGACCTGGTTTCTTCGTCAGTTCCCTCCCCCCTCGCTCTTGATTTTTTGTCTTGAATTTTGGGAATACTAGAGACGTAGCAATGCTATGTCTCTACAATAATAATTACGATAATTTTGGTTTGAATACGAAATGTAAATAATTATAATTAATGTATAATTTATTACCAAAACTCAGGAACGCCAAATGTCCCATGATATTCCCAATCCAAAATCTAAAATCCAAAATTGACCGATGATCGATCTTAGTCGAACTTTTGTACTATCAAAAAACGTGGTATTGGAAACAATCCGCGATCGCATTTTGTTTGTAATTGTTTTTTATGGAATTATTCTGGCGATCGCATCTCGGATTTTACCGGAATTTGCGGCTTCCACTGAAGATAAAATGTTTTTAGATGTGGGTTTAGCGGCAATTAATCTCCTGGGTTTAATTGTTGCCGTATTTGTTGGGGTGGGTATGGTCAACAAGGAAATAGACAAACGTACCATCCTCATGTTGATTGCTAAACCCGTAGGTCGCAGTGAATTTATACTTGCTAAATACTTAGGACTATCAGCCGTACTCGCCATACTGGTAGCAGCAATGACCGGAATTTATCTGGGTTTTCTATACTTACAAGGTATTCCCTATTCCCTACCCAGCATTTTACTCGCAGCCCTATTTATCCAACTACAAATATCATTGATTGCCGGAATCGCGATCGCTTTTGGAGTTTTTACCAGTTCCCTATTGGCGACAGCTTTAACCTTTGGGGTGTATTTAATTGGCAATATCACCCAAGATATTCTCAAACTCGGTAGCATCACCAAAAACCCAGGAATTGAACGCCTCACCCAGATTTTGTACCTAATTTTACCAGACCTCTCCCGCCTCGACCTCAAAAACGATGCCGTTTATGGCATGACCGCAGTCATCAGACCCTCCCTACTAGCCGACGCTGGCTACAGCATTTTATACGCAGGCATATTATTAGCCCTGGCGATCGCGATTTTCGCCAACCGCGAATTTTAAACACCAGATGTAAAAATGGGAATAGACAACAATGTAGAGACGCGATATATCGCGTCTCTACTCCGACAAACGAATAATCCTCTTCACCAGATAATCACCCAATCCAAAATCTAAAATCCAAAATCTAAAATCTATCGCCCTTTCCCCAACAAGACCACCCGAATTGTCTTAAATACAATCGCCAAATCTAACCAAAATGAATAATTTTTAATGTAATACAAATCATAGGAAAGTTTCTCATAGGCATCTTCAATGGAAGCACCATAGGGATACATAACTTGAGCCCATCCTGTAATTCCGGGCTTCACTAAATAACGTAAATCGTAGTAGCTGATCTCTTTTCTTAATTGTTGGTCAAACTCTGGACGTTCCGGACGCGGACCAATCAAACTCATTTCTCCCCGTACCACATTCCAAATTTGGGGTAACTCATCAATACGCGTTAAACGGATGATTTTTCCTACTCTGGTAATCCGATTATCCTTTTTACTAGCCCATTTTGCACCGCTTTTTTCTGCGTCCTTGTACATGGAACGGAATTTATAAACCCGGAATGGTTTACCATTAATTCCTGTACGCAACTGACTATAAAACACTTCGCCCGGACTATCTAACTTAATTGCGATCGCCACAATTAACATCAGTGGTGATAATCCAACCAGTAAAAATATTGTCAGAATACCATCGACAATCCGCTTCAGTTTCAAATTAAAACTACCAGGAAAGAGATTAAAACCACTACTGAAGGCAAACCAAGTATCTTCTAACAAAGAAGATGGTAACTTGTACCAAAAATTTTCATAAGCTTCCGGTAAACGATAAATTGGAATACCTCGCAAACGTAACGGCATCAATTGACGCACCTGTTCATCGGATAATTCATTTTCAGTTGCGACTATTACCCCCGACCATATTAATTCCGTCAAGCTAGGTAAATCCGCCATCGTTCCCCAGAGATTAATATTTGTATGTTCTTGTAATAACCTCTCACCTAGTTTCTGTTCCTGCTTTTGTACAACCCCAACCCCACCAGCGTCAATGCTTTCCGATTCACCCTTGATTATCTGTTCAGTTTTTCTGCTTTCAGAGAATAAAGCTCTTCCATCCCAGGAATTTTCACCATCGATTTTCATCAAATTATAGGGTTTCACCGATTCCGAAGCCGATTCCCGTAACACCATCAATTTTGCTAGAGGGTGTTTTTCCAAGAATTTATGACAAAAAGTCATCGACTGTTCATTTCTACCCAGGATTAACCACCGACTTTGTTCCGCATGGGAACGAACCCAATTTGCACTCCACAACCTGGAAGTCACAGCCCACAGGGTAAACATCCCCAAAGAAGGAATCAGAGTTTTGCGCCACAACAATTCATTTTGTTGCCAAGCACCAACCAAATAAATTAGTCCCGCAAATATAACGGTGACAACTATATTGGCAACAATTACCCGTGCAGGCGATCGCAAACCAACAATTTGACTATCCGGATGGTAAGTATTCGCCAAATATAACCCCGCCAACACCAGTACAAATAATCCACTAATAAACGGGTCAAAAACACCATCCCAGGCTTTAAAAGCCAACCACTGAATTACTCCAAAGCAAACTAACAGACCCAAAACATCAGTTAGTAGCAGCAATACAGGCAAAGTACGGGAAACTCGATGTAACTGAACCTGGGCTGGTCTTTGACCCACAGAAAATCTGATATCCATTGAATACTTCCTAAAACCTTGGTTAACTAATACTCAAATAGCCCAATCAGTAAATAGGGAATAGTTATCCTCTCCTTTCTCGCTCCCTCTAGGAATTCAATTCGCGAGGCTCCTTCCTAACCGTCGATTCACCAGAAACATCCGACTTCAGGAGAAGTCGTACTACGCGTGTCTACGGGTCATCTCTACTGCTATTGAAAATAAAACTTGTCCAAATAACCATTCCACAAGATATATGCAAATCATCTAAATGTCATTCCCGAAGCTGCAAACTCAGTCCTTGTCCCAAGGACTTTCCCCATTAAATTCCCCATCAAATGTTTACAAGCATTCCCAGATTTAAGGACTAACTCTAAACAATCCCCTCAATCCCTCAGCACCTCACACCCTTGCTCTGCCGAGCGAAACTTTACCTAGGATAAATGCTAACATCCTACTGAGATACAAAAATTTCTCATATACTAAGGGTTTATTCTAGAGTAATGTAAAAAAAACAGCATACTTTCTGTGAAAAGTTCATGAAATATTTATTTTATTACCCATGGAAAAGCGGGTATTTTTACAGAAATTATCAGATGTTTTATCCGAATAGTACATCTTTGGCGTATACGTGTTTTGTTTTATACACTTAATCATGGGATTGATCATAACACCAAATCAATAAAAATAATGAATTATCGTAAACAATTTAGATGCCTGTATCCTGATATTTACTGATATTTTTCATGGAGAACGGTCGTTACATTCGCCTTTTATATGGTGCTTACCCTATTTTACTTATAGATATGTCACCTGTCTGCGATCGCTTACACTGGGGTTAATCATTTTTTAAGACACGCAACTACTTGGTTATATATGTTGCTTTTATCTTTTACGTAAAAGAAAATACTTACCAAAACAACTATGAAAATTTATTGCCCCACAATTATGAAGATATTGCAAAGTGATAATTTTCCTACGTGTATCGTTGAGCTTTTAAGCTAAGGTATTTACCTAAGTACTCCAACATAAAGGTATTTACCTAAGTACTCCAACATAAAGGTATTTACCTAAGTACTCCAACATATAAGTTATTCCCAGTTCCCATGTTCTGCGTGGGAATCCAAGGGTGCAAAGTTCCTGCTTCGTAAACGAAGAATCTACCTTCAAAACTGGGAGACCACCCATAGCATGGTCACAAGAGAAATAATATAGTTTGGATGTTTCCCCCAAGTCTTGCTAGTAGTTCACCATACAAACTTTGATTCATAAACTCAGTTTACTGACTTAAAAAGGAGTAGTGAGTTGGGAAAAAACCACTTTCATATGTTCTGATGTCAGCAGTACGTGTAGGCTACTCCCTGCTCCCACCTGTCAATTTGGGTTTGGTTGAGTACCACTAAATTAGGAATGGCGAAATAAAGTACATGCCTATTGTAATGGGAACTGACAAGTCAGCGCTTGCGCGATACTCCCAGCGTCTAGCCTCCGGCTGATCACATCTCCACCCCAAGTTCGGTTTCGGAACCAATAAGTTCTACACTTTTGCAAGCAAGACATGAAACGCAAGTCAAAAAGCAACGTTTATCCGTTCCAACCGAATCACGGAAGTCAAATTCATTTCAATAAATACTTCAAAATTTACTCCAAATATTCGTATCAAAAAACAGGAGGTTTTCATTCACCTAAACCACCCCAACTAAATCCATCTTGTTCAGCAATTCTGAACTGGTCTAGTATTCAATCTTGTTTGCGGAGTACCACGGGAGCAAGTTGCTTGATATTTCTCGCCGTTTTTAACCTCCCATCCATTGCTGGAGAAAACCAAATACATCCAACTTCTAACGAATCCCCAAAACAGGAAAAGCAGCTGATTGAAGTATTGCCATCTACCTCACCACCCTATCGATCAGGAAAATCTGTTGCCATACCCCAATTTTCCTCCAGCAATGGGGAAATGACACAACCACAAAATCACGGCAACGTGGATTTTTCAACCCCGATTCACACCATTGCCAAGCCCACCCCAGGAGCTGAAGCCTTGGGTGTGGTTAGTTTACAACCCTCCCCAGACAACTTTTTTCCAGTTCCTGTTTATTCTGCATCAGCAAATAATTCTGAAAATTCCCCAGGGGAGGGAAAAGTAAATGTAATCAGTAAGTTAAAGTTAAATCGGTTAAATCGACCTAATCGATTCAACCAGTCAAACAAATTAAATACATTCAACCGCAGTCAGTTTAGGACTGCACCAGAAGGGACGAAAACAAACATCCTTCCCACTCCCAACTGTCCACCCCCAACTGACTTCGTATCAGGGGAATGCAACCTCCCATCTACCCAATCATCCACCCCTCCGAGTTTAGTTGCAACCAGTAACAAAACCAGCACAAATAATCAAGATATCAATGAAATTTTAAATCAACTGGAAGAATTACCGAAACAAGAATTCACCATCCCCATCGAAAGGGGTTATTTACTATCCCCCGCTTTAACCATTGCCAACCCAAATGGTTACGGGGCTGATGGTAGAACCCTATTTGCCTCCGCTAGCTACCAGCGACGCACCCGCTTTACAAAAACTAATGACGGAGAATTGGGTTTGGGAATTGGAGTCGGGAATGCAGTCAAATCCGTGGGTGTTGAGTTAGCCTATACCTTAAATACCTTTGGTACCAGTCAAGATTTTGGTAGTGGTGCATTTAGCATTAAAATACACCGTCGGATTTCCGAGGATTTTGCTGTAGCTGCGGGGTGGAACCAATTTGCCAGTATTTTAATTAATCCCAAAGTACCTTTTGATTACCCGAAAAATTCTTACTATGTGGTAGCCACCAAGGTATTCAAAACCCGACCCTACATCAGCCAACCCTTTAGTAGGGTAGCTGTCACCCTCGGAGTTGGAAGCGGCCAATTTCTACCCTTTGACAAAATCCAAGCAGCTGCTGCTAGAGACGAAGCACCAACCGGACTTGGTATATTTGGCTCCCTCAGCCTTCGTGTGCTGCGTCCAGTCAGTGCGATTGTCGAGTGGACAGGGCAAGACCTCGGTGTGGGTTTATCCATCGTCCCCTTCAAAAACATACCCCTAGTAATTACACCAGCAATCCGTGATATTACTGGTGCGGGAGACGGTGCTAGATTTATCATGGGAGCAGGGGTAGGGATTCGGTTTTGACCTCTAGATTTTTCGGTCAGGGTGATGGGGGGTGAAGGTAGAGACGACCCGGCGGTTCATCTCTACTAGGTAATGAAGTTTCTCCTTCCCCTCCTTTTTCCGTATTCTGTATTCTTTACGTTTTCAATTCAAAAGCAAATGACTGTAAACAAACTTTCAATCTCCGCTAGCATCTTGGGAATGGTCTTATTGTCATTACCCCTGATGAATACACCTGCCCTCGCAGGTCGGTACAATGCATCTAATAACACCGGGACAAATACCTCCAACAACACCGGGACAAATACCTCCAACAACACCGGAGGTAATACCTCCAACAACACCGGAGGTAATAACACTAACCAACAGGGTAAAACTGGGTATAACGCCCAGATAGTAGCCCGAAGTAACGAAATTGCCGCTCGATTACGAGCCGCGATCGCAACTGGTGATCAGCACCTCATCAACGCAATCACAATCGAAGCCCGGCAATTCCTTACTTCCCTCCAACAACCCCAACCCAAACACCTACAACACCCAATGGTGCGATCGCAGCAAGGCTGGTAAAGTAATCATTGGGTAAGTAAACTACGGTAAATATTCCCAGAAGTAGGGTTTTTTTATAGTTGTCTAGTATTACAGATATCTATCCTAAAAACCCGACTTCTGACCCCACACGAAATTTCGGTTTCAATATTTTTTCATTTGTGGTCTATATTAAATAAATTTAACTTACTGAATAGACTTAATAACGGCTTAATATGAAGACTTTAAGATTGAAGAGATATACATAGACGCGGAGCAGATCAATCTCAGATTATCCTCCCGGCAAGCGAATACTGCTGGCGAATTTTTGAAGGACTTTGTCCCTATCCTCTTCCATACTTAAATCTAATTCCAAATACACAAACAACATCAACTATGGCATCTGAATACGAAGAACAGGATTATATCGATATTCAACAATATTGGCTGATTCTCCGACGAAGGTGGCTAGTTATTCTACTAGTCCTTGGTTCCGTATTTGGTTTGGCCGCTTTTTATACTTTCACCCTTAAGCCTGTCTATGAAGCGGGTGGTAAGTTGATGTTGAAACAAAATAGCTCCTCTTCGCTGATAGGGCTAAGTGATAAGCTTGGTGAGCTGAGTGGGTTGACCAACACTAGTAATCCCCTGGATACAGAAGCGGAGGTGATTCGCTCCACTCCCTCTGTTCAGAAAACAATAGAGAAGTTTCAACTCCGCACTCCCAAGGGGAAACCCCTGAGCGTGGAGGATTTTTTGAAAAATCTCAAGGTTAAAAGTGTCCGGGGAACGGATGTGATGGAATTGTCCTACCGCAGCACCGATCCCCAGGAAGCGGCGAATGTGATTAATTTCCTGATGAAGTCCTATTTGGAGGGGAATATCCTCAACAATCGGGCGGAAGCGACGGCTGCTAAGGAATTTCTCTCGAAGCAGGTTCCCCAGTTGGAACGGCGAGTGGTGGTGGCGGAAGCTGATTTACGCCGCTTTAAGGATGAAAATCGGGTGGTGGAACTGACGGAGGAAGCTAAGGTTGGGGTGGAAGCGATGCGAAATCTCTCGGCAGAATTAACGAGGGCCCAAGCTGCCTTAGCCGAAAAAAATACCCGTGTTCAAACTTTACAAAATCAGCTGGAATTAAACCGCCAGCAAGCAGTAGAACTTTCCACCCTCAACCAATCTCAGGGTGTACAGCAGGTTTTAGCAGAGTATCAAAAAACCCAAGATGAGTTAGCAGTAGCTAAAACCCGCTTGACAAATGACCATCCTACAGTGATTAATTTAACAGAAAAAGTTAATGCCCTCCGCAGCCAATTAGAACAACGGGTGGGTAAGGTGATTGGTGGCGGTGTCGCAGTTCCCGAGCGAGATTTACAAATTGGACAATTGAAACAGAGTTTAACAGCTGATTTAGTTAGAGCAGAAGCCGACCGTCTTGCAGCAGAGCAACAGGTACAAGTTCTCTCGCGCGCCTTGACGGACTATCAAAACCGGTTAGCAGCTCTACCTAAATTGCAACAGCGTCAGCGTGCCCTCGAACGTAAACTTCAGGTAGCCCAGTCCACCTATCAACAGGTTCTGAAGCAGTTGCAGGAAGTAGAAGTTGCCGAACAGCAGAAGGTCGGTAATGCCAGAATTGTCTCTCCAGCCCTAGTTCCCGACAAACCCGTTTCCCCCAAAATTATGTTGAATTTGGCTTTAGGTGGATTCCTGGGTGTTCTCCTGGGGGCTGGAAGTGCCCTGTTACTGGAGGCTCTAGACAAAACTCTCCGGGATATCGACGAAGCCAAGCGTCTTCTTGGTTTACCTGTATTGGGAACCATTCCCCAATTGATGGATAAAAAAGGGAAAAAAGCTGGCGATGAAGAGTTACCAGTACTAAACAATCCCTATTCACCAGCCAGTGTCGCCTTTGAGATGTTGCAGACCAATTTGAGTTTTACCGTTTCTGACAACGAATTGCGGGTGATATTGGTGACCAGTTCCGTGCCTGGGGAAGGAAAATCCTTTGTTTCCGCGAATTTAGCCGTAGCCATGTCCCAGTTAGGAAAACGGGTATTACTTATAGATGCAGATATGCGTCGTCCCCGTCAGCACAAAGTTTGGCAGTTGGCAAATATCACAGGCTTGAGTAATCTTCTTGTTGGTCAAGCAGTTCTGTCCCAAGTGACCCATGAAGCTCTGGTGACATTGGATTTGGTGACAACCGGGACAACTCCCCCCAATCCGGTGACGTTGTTGGAGTCGAAGCGAATGGACAATTTAATTAAGGATGTCAGTAGTAATTACGACTGCGTAATTATTGATACTCCTCCCCTGACAGCAGTAGCGGATGCTTTAGTAGTGGGTAAATTGGTGGATGGGTTGTTGTTAGTAGTGCGTCCAGGTATTGTGGAATCAGCGGCAGTGCAGGCTTCTAAAAATTTATTAGAACAGGCAAAGGTTCCCGTATTGGGGATGGTTGTGAATGGGGTAGATGAGAAGAGTGGTTACGGAGGTTATTATTATGCTAAGGGTTATTACGGGAAGAAGGAGTTTGATGGGGAAGAGAAGATTGCAGGATTGAAAATTGGGTAAATAACTGAAATTGACCCCACCCTTATTGGTGTTGATACATTTAGGGGAGCAGAAAAAGTAAATGTATCAAAATTTGAGCGAAATGATATTAATCCTCTCCCCCAATTTCAGGGAGGGGAAACTTGGGTGATCGCGCTTATTTCTGAACCTATCCCAATACAGTTCAGTTAGACTTAAAAGTCTGATTATTGGGTAGGTTAGGTTGAAGAATGTAGAGGCAGAGCCTAGGCTGTGTAGTTTGTGCCTTTTTGGGGTCGCAAATTCATGCACAAACCGTGACAACAAACTTGTTCCAATACTGCGGCTGTTGATACATATAGGGAAGCTCTGCTTCCTGATTTGAGGCAGTAAGTAGCCCTCGTGGAATGCGTCCCCACGCGCAGCATCGGGACGAGATCATCACAAAAACTGTGTGAACTAAGATACTAATGCTAATGGATCAATTTCAACAAAATCAACAGCCAAGAACAAGAATATAGACCCCTCCTCTTAAATTTCCTCAGAAAGGGCTGCTTTTACATCGGCGATTGTAATCATCAGCATCATTGGTGCAGTGGGTGAAGCAACGAAGCCACATTTTTCGTAGAATTGCTTTGCTTGCTTATTTAAGGCATGTACTAAAATTGCCCTAATTCCAGCAATTTCCGCAGCATTAATGAACTATTTTGGTGTTTGACTGGTCTGTTGAAAGTAATATTGCTGATAATATTCCTGATAGGATTGCTGGTAATATTGCTGATAATATTTTTGTCCAGCCAAAGCGATCGCCAGGAAACCCCACATAAACATTCCCGATAAACCAATCATAATCGTAAAAATGGGGATTCCCAACACACAACCAATACCAATGGCTCTTGATGAGGCGATAAACGGATCAAAGCGAATCTCTTCAATTTGCAAAACTTTGATTAATAACAAGAATAATCCGGAAACGTAGGGAATTGCCCCTAGCCAACCAAGGGTGATAAAGGTGTCTATAATACCACTGTCAACCACAATCGAAATCCATCTATTTTCCTTTTCATCGAAAACAAACGTGTTCCCAATCCCGCTCCCCAAGACATTGCTCAAAGCCGCATTTAAACCATCTTCATAGATTTTTTGTCGCACCTGAGCGCTATTATCCCTCTCCAGATTAGTAAAGGATTCCAATCGATCAGTTATCACATCTCCAAAAGGTTCCATTGTACTCAAAGGAACTACACACATCCCAATGATTAAAGCCGAAATAATCAAGCGCATTTGCATTTTCGGACGGATGGATGTGAACATGCTGATGACGGCAAATAGCCAACACCCCCACATTACCCGTACCATCGACAGTAGGAATGACAAATAGCCCACAGCCGCAGCCGGAATTCCTAGGGGACTACGGGTATTAAATAAAAGTAGTAATCCCGACATCATCATCACCGCGAAGGGTCCAGGAGATGCCATCGTACTCCAAACCCGAATTTTTAAGGGTTCGGGTTCTCCCATACTACCCAATTTGGTGCTGATTAACCAAAACCGATCCCACTCCGGAGCCACTAGGTACTGAATGACACCGTAAATACCAGTTAGTAATACAGCCCAAAGGAAAACCCGTTGAAAATTGTCGCGATATTTAGGGTAATTGCGCCAATTAGTGAATAAATACAAACTAAAACTGACTGGTGTTAACCAGTCGAGGAGGGAACGGACAGCGTTAATGGGTGATGTATGGATTAAACCCACCAAAAAGCCGTAAAACAAACCCAAAAGTCCCAAGGCAAAGGGTAAACCCCCTTCTCGATAGGCACGGGGCAGGTATTTTAAACAACCATGCAGGGTAATCAGACTAACCGCAAAGGGAGCAACTAGGATAAACCGGGTGTCATCAAATCCAGCCCGTAAATCGATCATGCGTGATAGCAGGGGTGTCACAAACCACGACCACCAGGCAAAACCGATGTACATAATGGGATAGCGGAGGTACAAAAAAGCACCGACCGCAAAGGATAGTAAGACATAACCCGGACGGAAAAGACTACCCGCACCACTGGCGATACCAGCAATTGAAAATAGGATGAGTGCCCCAATTGCTAACCAAGCGAGAACAGGCTGCTTTTCCAGATTTTCCTCCTCGAAGGAGCTGGTAGTAGAAATTACTGATTTGTAAACCATTGGCTTCTCAATTTTGGCTGCTATATTTTCGATTCTGGATTAACGGGCTGGGGTAGGGAAGGAGTTTGGCGAGAGTCTAACCAGGTTTGTAATCCTTGCCAACGTCCCTTGAGGGAAGCCAGCAATTTTCGTTGGGCGATCGCGCCTTCACTGGGTAGTAACCGCAGGTACTGGACTATACCAAATGCTTCGCGAGTGCCAATTAACACAGCCCAAGTCAGAAATACTAGTCTTTGCCAGGTGGAAAAATGTTCGAGTAGGGCTAGGGTTTCGTTATGGACGGCGTTGGTCCAAGCTAGGTCATTAAAGTTGTCCCGTTGGTCTTCATCAAAGCGTTGGGCTGGATAATGGTCTACAGCAACGGCTGGGTCAAAGATAATTTTCCAGCCAGCTCGTCGTAAAGCCAAATTAAAGGCCAGTTCAAAGTGTACCTGTGCCCCACTACCCCGCATCCGGGTGTCAAAATGCATACCTTGGATGGCGGTACGGCGAAAACTCATATTCACACCCTTGAGGACATCCACTTCCCGTGGTTGACCGACAGCCAGGTGGTGGTTGCCAATTGGTCGGCCAAACCACTGGATAATGCCGACGATTTCCCGTTCACCGGGTTCTTTGATTTGGTCTCCCACCCATTGCCAATCCCGACCTCCGACGGCTCCTATTTGCTCGTCACTCTGAAAGTAGGTGACAATCTGTTCCAGCCATTGGGGACGGGGGGCTGCATCATCATCGGTAAAGGCGATGATATCACCAGTGGCAATGCTTAATCCAGCATTCATGGCAGCCACTACTCCGGGGACACAAACCTGAATCGTTTGTAGTGGTAAGGATTCCCGTTCCCAGGTATCTAAAAAAGTCCAGGTTTGGGTATCGGTATCACGCACCGTCACAATCACCTGATCGACGGGTCGAGTCTGGGCTTTAAGCGCCGCCAAACAACGTTTCAGGTCTTGGGGACGACGATAGGTCGGGACTATGACGGTGACGCGCATTGTTCACAAATTCCTCAAATAAATCCACATAGGCTTGGGCTTTGCTGACCCAGGTATTTTGTTCGGCTACTTGACGGGCTGCTTTACCCATATTTTCCCGCAAAATGCGATCGCTTGCTAATTGACTTAATGCTTGGGCTAACCCTTCCACATCATCGGAATTTTCGAGAACAAACCCGCTTTCTGGGGTGACAAGTTCTGCTCCTCCGGCGGATGTGGCACTAATTACGGGTAATCCCGATGCCATTGCTTCCAATAGAACCAGGGTGCAGGCTTCGTAGCGGGAAGGGAAGACGAAAAAGTCAACGGCTTGCATAATTTTGGCAATATCGCGCCGGAAGCCGGTAAAATGAACCCGGTCAGCAATATTTAGTTTAGCCGCCATTTGGGGGTAGGGGCTACCTTCCGTATTTCCCACGACTACTAGGTGTAAATCGGGCACTTTGACGAGGGCGCGTAAAACCGTGTCCAGATTTTTACGGTTGGTACGGATATCCCCAGCGAACAAGGCTAAACATTTGTCGGTAGGTAATCCCAAATCTTGGGGATCAAGATTTCCGGGGACAAATTCGTCTATATCGACCCCATTATGGATGACGCGGATGTTATTGGGGGAAAGACCTAAATCATTGACCAGTTCCTGTTTAATTTTTTCGGAGACGGCAACAGCGATTTTTGTCCCTTGAAAAGCGGTTTTTTCCCATCCTGCATTTAAGGCGCTGTATAACCAGTGATAAAGTCCGTAGAGATTGCGGTGGATTTTGGCTGTGTGGACGGGGGAACGTCGCCACGCTGTATGAACAAATTGGGAAGTATTAATATCTGAAGGCGCGGAGGTGACAGCCCCGTAAACCTGTACTAGGTCAAATTCCTGGCGGTGTTTTCGTAACCAATTGGCGCTGCGTAGGGAAAAAACCATTTCTTTAATTAGGGCGGTGGGATATTGCTCCACGGGGAAATTGATCCACCGAATCTGTGGTGAAGCTTGTAGGTCTTCGGCAACCTTACGTGCAACTAGGGTGACTTCGTAACCCCGTCGGACAGCTTCCCAGACGATTTCGTAATTGGCTCTACCCTGACCATCACCTTTAATTACATAGGGTGTGATTATACACAATTTAATCATGATGATTTAGAGATAATAATTTAAAATTGAGAGTTTCTACCGTACTTGTGATGCCAAATTTATAGCCTGGAGCAGGGAATAGGGAAAATAGGTAACAATCAAAAATTATCTGTGGAAAATAAATATTATTTCCGATAATTTACAATCCTTTGGAGATTTTATCAAGCCGATTTAGCATCACAGACACAGAAGAACCAATTTTAGACAGTGTATTTTAGATAAATTTATTAGCGCCACAAACACCGATATTTTTAATCATAATCACTGCAACTCATTTATTTCGTATTTTCCATGGAAATATGCTTTTTCCGACAAGAGTCTGAGGATATATTTATCTTTTTCCCATATCTTCCTCCCTGATACTGATGAGCATCATTCAGGGAAGGAACCAGGAACAGTTCCCTATTCCTTTCTAAATGAGTATAGCGATCGCCCATTGAATCGAACATTTAAATATTAGCAGTCTGCCATAATCTTTGGATTTTCGAGCGACGCAGGATTTCTGGGAAAGCTGGTAAGGCTCGACGTTTAAACAAATAAACTGTCATGTGGATAAAAAATAAGGCTACAAATAATAATAATTTCAGGGGATTAGGGAATAAATCTTTGTAGCGCTTGATGCCTACATATAAACGGGCTGCTTCAATGGAGATTTCGTAATTACTGAGGTTGCCAATATCTGCAAATCGCATACTACTTTGGGAACCAGGAGCAATATGCATAACTAAAAGTTCCGGACAGTGGATAATTTTGTAACCACGGCGCAAAGCTCGTAAACACAATTCCGCATCTTCGTAACCAAAGAAAATATTCTCATCCCACTGTTCTTGGTCAAAAAAGTGACGGGGAAACAGGGTTGCATGAATTGCTACGGTTTCCGGTGTGGTATCGGTGGTAGCAAAATAACCTCGAAAGGTGAGCTTTCCGGATACCATTTCTTCTCCCTGGGGAGTGCGACTAACTCCGGATATAATGGTCAACTTTTGCTGTTCGGGAGACATTTGTTTGTAGCGATCAATTGCTTTGACAAAAAAATCAGCTTCCACACAAATATCATCATCGAGAAAGGCGACTAAATCGGTTTCCGAACTGGGAATGGAGTTAACCGCATTATTGCGATTTCCACAGACTCCGGTACGTGGTCCAAGAATATATTTTGCTTCCGGATAATAAGATGTAACAATATTTTGATTTTGTTGCTGCATCTCCACATCCGGGGAATCATCAGAAACCACCACGTGGTCGGGTTTCAATTCCGTATTTGCCAGTGCTTGCAAACAAGCTTGTAATTGTTGAGGACGGTTACGGGTTGTAATACAAGCGGAGATACGCATTTATGTTTTACCTGAATTAAATTAGTTGTGATAAAAATGACAGACAAAATTTAGAAAATATTTAAGCAAATCGAGGTATCTATAACTGGAAGAAAACTAGTACCAAAACGGAGTTAGTCTTAATACCATTTCAAAACCTAGCAGCGATTTTTGCGGGTGCAAAACTGAGGAACAAAGCCACAGCAGTCCGTAAACTAAACTGTTGATGGAGTGACTTCCACAAACAACTACGAGCATCCGTTACCTGTTGCGATCGCATCAATCCTATTCCTAGGCTGGTACTCACAAATCCGCATTGTTTTTGAAAATAGGATTTATAAGCCGACAAACGTTCATCATCCATAAATACCCCATAACAAAACATATCTGCTTGGGCTTTCCGAATTTTTGCCTGATAGTTACGAGTACCACTCTGATTGGTATCGGTTTGTTCGTGATCCCGATAGCGCGTCAGCTTCCCTGGGTAAAAATAAGCACCCATTCCAGTCCGACAACATAAATAATTTATATAGATATCCCAAGAACCACCGACTTCCGGAGGTATACTTTCCGGGTCGATTAATTCCCGCCGCATCACCGCCGCAGTTGCAGAAGATACCGCACGCTGCACCAGAGCTAATTCATAAAATGGTTGATATATCCCTTCTTGCAGGTCTGCGCGTTTATACCTCCGGGAATACTCACAGGTTTTTTCCTCGTCAATCCGACTATCAGCATCAATTACGTAATGGTCACAAAAAGCTAAGGCTAAATCTGGATTTTTTTCCAAGGGAGGAATTAACTTTTCTAAAAAATCCGGCTCCCATAAATCATCATCCAACAGAAAAGCCACATACTTACCCTGTGCCATTTTCAAAGCATTCATGGTGTTAGTGAACATTCCCAGATTCGCTGAATTACGGAAAAACCGGATTCTCCCATCTGCAAATGACTCAATCAGCGATCGCGGATCTTCTGGACTACAATTATCAGAAACAATAATTTCGATATTAGAGTAAGTTTGTCCTAATGCACTGAGCAATGCTTCTTTTAAATAATGAGGACGGTTGTATGTAGGTGTAATCACACTTACCATGGGTAAGTTATTTTGTTCATCAGTAGATATTGCCATATCCAGATACAACCTCTAACTTCATAAAAATTCCCATTTCGATTCGCTGATGCTGTTTACTAGTTTATGACCATTCGTGATGATTAACTGCTTGCTAGTATTTACCTAAACAATAGTTTTACATATACAAAATTTAGATGAAGCATAGCCAGGAAAAAGGCAATTTAGATTTTGTATATGCACGAATTTTTTGGTTGCTAAGAATAAAGAGGGTGTTATATTCTGTTGATATTTATACTACATCATTTATTCACCAATATTTCAGAACTAGTGAACATAGCTGAAAATATCATTTTGCCGTCAGCGCAGACTATTACCACCTCTAACTACTAACAACCTCTGAGCTTTTCTGGGGAAACAGTCTCCACATTTTGCTACTTTTAAGCAGAAAGCGCATGATAAAGTATAATTTGTCGGATGTAGAATATAGGGGCCACTGCCAGATTAGCTGAATAATTTGCCATGTTTTTAACCAGGAAAAAACTCCCTCATAGTAATATTTGGTTCTTTGATATTGCAGATTATTGCCTAGGCTTACCCGTCGTGGATCATTGATTTTCTCGAGAAATTGATTAATGTATTCATTAGTCATTTCAATTCCCGCTAAGTCCCGTGCTGGATTCGCAGATGAACTCTGGGTTGTGATGTGATTATTTGCATCATGAATGCGATAACCACCGAGAAAATCTGGTAATGTTTTGATATCGCCGAGGAAAGAGGTGCAGTAGATAATACATCCATCCATGCAAGTACGCCATTTAACCGCATTCACAGGAAAGACCTGGGAAAGTGCATAACGACGGTAAGAAAGTGCTGATGTTGGCGGGAAAAACCAAGCATTGCCGGTTTTAATAATTAATTCAGCCAAATTATTCGGTAGAGCCAAGGGTGGGGAAGTCTCTAGTTGATTGCCATCGGCATCAATATTTTCTAATTGATGCATCACCCCAACAACTTTTGAGTCAGCAAACTCCCGAACAATCCGCTCTAATTTATTTGGTTTCCATATATCATCTGCGTCGAGAAAAGCAATTATTTCCCCACTTGCTGCGGCAAATCCGGTATTAAATGCACCTCCCTGTCCTTGATTAGCTTGAAAAATCGCCCGAACTCGATCGGAATTTTGTTTTTGAATGTTTTCAATCACCTCGCGACTGTTATCTGTAGAGCCATCATCTACAATCACAATCTCGAAATTTTGGTAACTTTGCTTTAACACGGAAGTTACGGCTGCGGTCAAATAACGTGCATAATTGTAGTTAGCAATAATAATAGAAACCAACATGGGCGTTTAAATGTGAAAGTATAGAATAACTAATAGTTAGTAACTTTGCACTTCTGATGATTACTAAAAAGGAGACAACTTCGGCGAGTTCATGTAACTATCCTGAGTTTTGCATCTTATTGCATCCCACTTCTTACATCCTGAACCAGATTCCACAGATGGATATAGATGTGTGACACATCTAATGTGATAATATTAACCCCTAAAATCTTAAATGTGGATTACACGTAGGTATGCTCTACAAAATCTTTAATTTGCTATAAAGATTCTGCCCACACTCAGGTGTAGGCGGAATTAATGTAGTATGTAGAGATGGAAAACAACCTATAATTATGGTTTTTCCGGATTTTTCACAAACTCCTAAAAATTCCGGTGATTAGTCCGTGATGGAAGTAGGAAAAATCCACTTTCATAAATTCTGGTGTATGTATTACGTGACGGCTACTCCCTGACCCCACCCGTCGTTTTTAGTGTGGTCGAATATTTTAGTTGGCATATCCAGATTGGTGTTGCATTTGGTGATATCGCCAAAACTTACCACGTTGTTCGAGTAAATCTTGATACCTACCTTGTTCAACAATATATCCACCTTCTAGAACTACCACCTTATCAGCCTTGGCAATTGTTGAAAGTCGATGGGCGATCGCAATTACGGTTCGACCCACAGATAGCTGTTCAATCGATTCTTGAATTAATCTTTCGGAGACCGAATCCAAAGCACTAGTGGCTTCATCTAAGATGAGGATTTCGGGATCACGTAGTAAAGCTCGAGCGATCGCAATTCGTTGGCGTTGTCCCCCTGATAAACGTACCCCCCGGTCTCCCAATCTTGTATCAAATCCTTCCGGCATATCCTCAATAAATTCTAGGGCATTGGCTAATTTAGCGGCTTTACGGATTTGCTCTTCCGTTGCATCGGGGGAACCGTAGGCAATATTTTCACGTACAGAGGTATTAAAAATAAATGTATCTTGGCTAACAACGGCCATGCGCTGACGCAGGGTGTTGATGTCTAATGTTCGTAAATCCACGCCATCAATGAAAATTTGCCCCTCTGTGGGGTCGTAAAATCGTGGGATCAAATCGGCTAGGGTGGTTTTACCTGCACCGGAAGAACCTACCAAGGCGGTCATTTTCCCGGACTCAATTGATAGGGTGACGTTATGCAACACCAAATTTTTTTGGTCGTAGGCAAAGTCTACAGAAACGATATCAATGGAACGTTTTAAGCCTTTGAAGGGCAGATAGCCATTTTCAAAGTAGGTTTTGTTGTCGGTACGTAATAATTCCTTAATTGCTTCTAGGGAACCACTGAGGGTACTGAGGAAGGCTAATGTACCATTGATATCCTGAACACTGGGGACTACCCGTACCAATACAAAGAAGAATGTTAATAATGAAGCTGCCGGAATCGTAAACTTGGTAAAGGAAACAATAATCAAGCTAATCATCGCCGTAGTTGCGATCGCTTCAGCAATGGGTTTCACTAATAACCAAGCATAAACGACTTTGTTGGATGCGTTTAACAATTTTAAACTGTTATGATAAAATCGCCGACGTTCGTATTCTTGGGTGGCAAAGGCTTGGACAGTGCGAATCCCGTTAATAAATTCAAAGGCATTGGAATTAAATACGGCGTTGGCTTCAGAAATTCCAAAACTAGCTTCCCGACCTCTTCGATTTAAAGTAGTTAAACCAACCGCTAATAGGGAAAAAACTAAAACGGAAATCAAGGACAATTGCCAAGAAATTAGAAACATGCAGATGAAGTAAACTACCACTACTGCTGCGCGGGTGAGGAAAAAGGCTACTCCTCCAAATACTTGTTTTAGCCTTTCAATTTCCGTTGTCATGGTATTGACTATTTCCCCGGAACGAGTATCGGTAAAATAACCAAGGGGAAGAGATTGTAATTGTTCAAATATTTGTTTTCGTAAACGGTCTGCTAGGAGTAATTGAACTTTTTCGTTGTAAATACCAGCAAAATAACCAAATAGGGAACGAATCCAGGTACTTAATAGAATCAATAGGGAGACAACATAAAGGGGATTAATCACTGCTGCATTGGCACTAATCCAGTTATCAAGAATAGCAATCCCAATTTTCGCTGGTTGATCGGGTGAAATTAAGCTTTGAAGAAAGGATAGTAGAAAACCAATACTCACCCCTTCAAAGGATGCTGTAAATAGGGTAAAGATAACCGCAAGAACAGTAGCCCGACGAAAGTGTTTAAACTCCCGTAAAATTAAATAATTATCCTGCCAAAACTTTGTCGCCTTGACTAGACTTCCCATGAGAGATGATATTTGAAGACCCATAATTTTTTATACGTTTAATTCGCCATTACAGAATAATCGATTTTGATGCAACCTTATTAATATCAGGTTAAGGTGTTGTCAGTTTGGCAAGAGATAGAGAATTAAATTTTGCAGTTAGTTAGGATAGGATAAATAATTTAATTAGTTTAGCGACTGGAATAAAGTGTTTTTGATGACTTTGGCAAGAAGCAACTAGGTGTCTATGGATGATTTGGAGTATTTTCATCAATGAATTTGCCGACTCTGCACAAAATCTGAAAATATTGATTAGTTAATAAGTAGTAGGTGCAATTCAACATAAAATCGCAATGTAACCGACATTCGGTTCAAAGTCTTACTCCTACTCAATGCTCCCTACTCCCTGATCTCAAAGATAATTTTCACCACCTACTTACATAGTTATAGTTAATGACATTTTTTACACTACTTAATCTTGGCACTAAGTATGACTAGTATCAATACCTCATGAATACTTTAAACAAATACTTTAATATATGGGTAGAAAATTGCTTACTGAAAAACCCGACTTCCTCAGTCGGGTTTCTAGTTTGTTTTCCCAACATCTTCCTTCTTTTGGTGGGGATTACCAGATTCCAGCGACAATCCCCTAATCCAATTTGCAAATTACAGGGTTTGACTATCTAAATGTAGTACTTTAGTATCTGATTCAATTTGCCACTTGCTGGTAATTCCGAAAAATCCTTTGCTTTGTGAAAATTCCCGGTTTTGTTCTAATACCTCCTCTAGAGACCAACCCCGGTGTCCAAACAAGGAGATTTCCCCACGCAGAACATTGATCAGTTGGGGTAGGTTATCTAAACCTAATTTGCAAAGTGTCCAAGTTACTAAGTTGTTTTCATCCTGGATATGGAGTTTGAGTCGCTGAAAGATTTTTCCTCTTTTGCCAACATACCATTCTGGAGAAAATACTTCACCGGGAGAATATATTTGCATCACCGTAACCAAGCACAAAAAAACTGGACTCAGAGCAATTAGCAATATCAATGCGACTATCCATTCCAGCACCAATTGCACAGGTTGGCTCAAGTTGCTTGGTGATTGAAAATGTCTTTCTAATCGGGATATATTTAAATAAACTGGTTTTTCCGCTTGTGCGCAGGCTTGTGTCCAGGTTTTGATTCGATATTCTCCCAGATGGGGATCTAAACGAACTATGCTAACAGGAGAATGTTTGAGGCATTTAACTAGGTTCTCAGTATTATCAAGTGCTGGTAAGTAAGGTTGTTTTTGTTGTCCTGCTGGCAAAACTAATAGTTGTCCCATCCGCCATTTCAAACTACAGTAGGGGGAGTCGCTAGTATTTTCTAATTTATTTTCGGTGAAATCTCGACTGTTGTAACTGTTCTCAATTCTGGGAGCATTGTCTAATTTCGGAATTATGGAGGTTTTCATATTGATTATACTTAATTGATTGTCAGACACTTGGACTGGAAGATAGTCCACTGTATAGGCGAATTGATGCTAGTAATGCTTGCAAATTATATATTCCCAGCTTTCCCAAAAAATACTGATACGGTTGCAAGGGCGGTGGACAGTTTTTCTACTGAAGTTTTGCTACTGGTTGGGGGATTTCTTGAGCAGACCTGTTTGCCTAATTACTTATTTTTTCAGAGGTTGATTTCCACAAGATTGCGGATTTCTACTGCTGATTGTTTGTATTTTTTGCAGATTGCTTAATTTCTAGGATACCTAACATCTTTACTGATGACAAAATATTAGGTTCATTCTTTATTCAGTCTTTAATTTCTCGGCTGCTCGCTGCCGGAATTATTAAGCTGTGATAAACTGTCAAAACTGGGTAAATACGTAGTTTTTAACTATAAATTCTCAATGATGATTATAGCATTATCCTACAGATGAATTTGTTTTCTTTGTATTTTTTCACCAAAAACCAGTGAATATTCGTACTCCCTTGATGCGGAGGGAGTGGGAATAAGCTATTTTATTGTTTGGTTGTGTCCCAACAACATGGGGGCTGACTGAAAGCTGTAGGTTTATTGATTGCTGAATTAAAAGGATACAGAACTTTTTAATTGAAGATAGGCAATAGGCAAATAAAAAATGCGATCGCGTCCTGATTACAGGAGGAAATCGCATGTTTTATAGTTGTATCGATATTGAGGAATATAACAAAGACTAAAAACCAAAAACTGTCACCCTACATTTGAAGTAAGTGAGGGTAAGGGTTGAGTAATGGATTAATTTTCCTACTATTCCCTATTCCCCATTCCCTACTTCCTGTCAGTTTTAGGGATTTGTGAGAAATCCTGGTGATGATTACTTTTCGACAGCTTGTTGCAGGGCTAAACGATGTTGCTGGTTGTAAGGAATATAGGTGCTATCGGAATTACTAACTCCGTTGGCAACTACCCCAATTAAATTCAGTTTGGTTAACATTGCTGTAGCTTGGGCTAATTGCGATCGCGTGATTCGACCAATGCTTGCAACCATAATTGTGCTGCGACAAGCAGAACCAGCTAATAAGGCATCAACAATACCCAAAACATGGGGTGCATCAACCAAGACTAAATCGTAATTATCCTCGAAGGTGGCCATTAATTGGTTCATTCGGGGAGAACTGAGTAGGTTGGCTGGGTCAGCTGGTACAGGACCTGCTGTCAGTATATCAATAAACGAGGAACCGGAGGATTGGATACTAATCTGGTTGGGCAAATCCACATCGTTTGCTAGTAAGGTGGATAAACCCTGTTCGTTGGGTAGGTTTAATTGTTTATGTAAACTCGGTTCCCGGAGATTGGCATCAATCAGCAGGACGCGTTTATGTAATCTAGCTGCACTCATGGCTAATCCCAGAGCTAAAGCGGATTTACCATCGTCCGGTAAAGCTGATGTCACCATCAATGATTTGAGCGCTGTTACGGAGTTGAGCAACTCAATATTTTTGTAAATTAAATCCAAGGATTCCCATCGGGGAGAAGACTGGAGAACTTGAATCGTCCAAGGTGCTGATGCATCGGGTTTGCCGAAGGGTAATTTGATCACCGAATCCCGGTTCCTTGCGGGTGGCAGTTTGGGGGTAGTACCCAGTACGGGAATGGCAAATTGTTTTTCTAGTTCGGCAGTTGTGTGGACAGCATCATCGGAAGCTTCCCGGATTGCGGCGGTAATTCCCCCTAAAATTAAACCGACCACACCTCCTAGCATCAAGTTCTGCTGCATGTTTGGTCCCTGAAAAATACCTTTTTGGGGTTTTTCCACCACTTCCCAAACAAATCCACCCTTATCCAATTCCTGACGGAGTTTTTGTTCTGCCCTCA
The DNA here is from genome assembly GCF_002368395.1 of Calothrix sp. NIES-3974. Taxonomy (GTDB): domain Bacteria; phylum Cyanobacteriota; class Cyanobacteriia; order Cyanobacteriales; family Nostocaceae; genus NIES-3974. Next base: position 5,284,307 of record NZ_AP018254.1, on the reverse strand, counting down.
GCAATTCCTCTAATCTTTGGCGATTGAGGTTGACAAGGGGCTGTAAGCGGTTAAATTCCGCCAACAGAGCCGGATAGCGTTTTAATTCAGCTCGCACTTGATTTTCTTTTTGGTTCAAGGTTTGGTCGCGAGCTTGTAACCCGAAAATATTGGTTTGAGCTTCCACTAGTTGGGCTGCCAAATTCAAGTCAATTTGGCTATCATTACCTTGGGATTGCAGGTCGTTGGTAATCACCTGGTTAATTGCATTGGGGTCTCCTCCCAAGGTTTTGGCAACTTCCTGTTGGAGGAGTATTTGTTGGCGTTGACGCTGTTCCACGAGTTTAACTACACTGGGAGCCTCATCGGTAAACCGTAACCTTTCCTGTTCCAGGGCTAAATTGGTTTTTTGGATCTCGTTGAGCAATGATTGGTAGCGGGTTGATTGGCTTAAGCGGGCTGATACCAGGGCGTTTTGGGGTGTGCGTTGCAACTGAGTCCTTAAGGAATTGTATCTTGCTAGAACCTCATTGTGTTGAGCGCGGACATTACGTCGTTCCTGTTCAATTACCGCTAATTCCTGCTCAAGATTTTTGACTTGGGATTCCGGATCAGTTAGGTTTTGGGTTTTACGGAATCTCAGTAATCGGGTTTCCGAATCCGCTAGGTCTTTGCGCACCCGTTCGAGTTGTTCGTTAATCACCTTCAAACCTTTGCTGAGGCGATCTTCCTGCTGTTGTTCGTTGTATTCTAAATAGACTTTTTGCAGGGCTTCGAGAACACGTTGGGTTTTTACCGGGTCTGTGTCGGTATATTTTGCGTCAAATATTTTGGTGGCGACGTTATCTTCTTTTTCCTTAACTTGGGATAACACTAAGGAGCGCCGTACCCGCTCAACCGTCAGGTCGGGATAATCCGCTTCCAACATGGCCACAGCTTTTTGGATGTGTTCGGTATTACGCATCAAATTTAACTGTGTCGCCGTGTCGATCTCGATACTGGGGTCGGTAAATTGGGTTCCAGAAACCTCACCACCTTGCTGTTTACCCCTAAAGTTGGGTTCGACCAGCAGTTGCATTCCACTTTGATAGGTGCTTGGAGTTCGTTTGGTGATGAATCCGGCGATCGCAATCGAAGCTAAGAAAACTCCTAAAAACCAAGGAAATCGCCTGACTAAAATCGCAAACAATTGTCCATACCCCGGATCGTTATCCGTGGCTGGTTTGAGAACTGGATTGACTGTGGTCTGAATCACTTTTTTTATCCCTCAGCTAACAAATCAGTTTATGATTTTTGCAAGCTACAAGCCTGTGCAATTACTTGGTTGACTTTGCCGAAAAAGGCTTCCTCGGAAAAGTTTTGGACGGCATGATTACGTATAATTTCGTAATTCCAGTTTGTGGCTTCAGCTTCCATCAAGGCAGCTTGCAATGATTCCGGGGTCTGACGTTTGAAAAATACGCCGGTTTTACCGGGAATTTGGGTGTCTAAAACTCCACCTGCTCCGTAGGCAACTACGGGTGTACCACTAGCATTTGCTTCTACTGGTACTAATCCATAGTCTTCTAAAGCTGCAACGATTACTGATTTAGCCTCAGCAAACAGTTGTGTGCGTTTAGCGTCACTAACATGTCCTAAAAATTCCACGTTTGGCATTGCCCTAGCTTGTAGTCTTTCCCGTTCTGGACCATCACCAGAAATTAATAATCGCCATCCTAACCAATTGAATGCTTCAATTATGATATCTAGTCGTTTATAGCTAATCATTCGGGCAGAAGCAAGGTAATATTCGTCTTTGACGTTAGAATAGGTGAATTTGTGCGTATCAATCGGATAATTAATGACGATGGCTTGTTTGCCGTAGGTTTTTTGAATCCGACGGGCGACAATGCTAGAATTGGCAATGTATAGGTCTGGTTCCTGGGAATAGGACAGATCCACTTTACGCATCACCCCAAAAATTTGTTCAATTAAAGGGGCAAAGTAACGGTAATCTCCATATTCTCGCAAATAGGTTTCCGTATCCCACAAAAACCGTGTGATATTGTGACAAAAACAAATATGTTTGGCACCGGGCTTTTTTTTGACCGCCTTCGCAAAACTGGTACTACTGCTAATGATTAGATCGTAGTCTTGTAAATCCAGAGACCGAAATGCCGGAAAATAAAAGGGTGCCATGAGGCGAAAGTATTTGGCTGCACCAGGGATTTTTTGTAAAAAGGTGGTATTAACAATCCGGTCGCCTAAATCAATGGTGCGATCGCGGTCATATAATGATGTATATATATCAGCGTCGGGGTAGCGTTTACATAGTAGTTCAAATACACGCTCTGCCCCACCACGCTGGGTTAAATAATCATGGACGAGAGCAATTTTCATATCAGTATTCCCTGAGTTTTTGAATATGAGTTGGCATAATGCCTCCACATCTGGGTGTGTCTCTAATGGTCAATCGCCAAATAAATGCGAATTCTATTGTGATAGTTTTCTCCCTTGAGTTACCCCGGATTTCTCACAAGTAAGTTATGAGTCTTGAGTGAAGGATTAATTTCCCTTCTACTCCCTAATCACTATTCCCTACTCCCTATCGGTTTTAGGAAATTGTGAGAAAGACAGGTTACGTAACTTAGATTGGTGAAATTGCAAATAAATCAGTTAATATAATTTATTTTTAAAGCTATATAACCAGTGTGATTGTGCCCTACACCTTTGTAAATCGTCGCAACCGACGGTTTCTTTATATTATGATTACTCCTAGGTCTAAATGCATGTCATCTGGATATATTTACAGACATTTAAAACTAAAAATATCAAATCTAAATAATTCGGTTGCACGATTTACGAGGATTTACGGAGTTTAAACTGCTGCCATTACTTTTTGAGGGGCAAAATAGGCATCTTGTTCCGCGCGTAGGCGATCGCACAGTCTACCCGTCGGCAGTTCGACATCATCGTAGGTGAGTACTTGATCTTTGGGGATATCCCGTTTGAGACGACATCCTTCCGCTAATCCCATTGGTAATAGTTTTTGCTCTCTGGTAATATCTGAGCGCTCACACTGTCCGTAGGTCATGTAGTAGCCAATACCATCTAGGGTTTCTCCAGCCTTCAGGTCAATTTTGGCGGTGGTAACCACATCTACCTGGGGCGCTCCCAGGGGACTGAGGACAGAATCTTGGCAGAGGACGACACGAGCCACGGAAATCGGCACTTCAAAATGACACAGGTGGTAAGGGGTATAGAAACTGTATAGTGGTCCTTCCCCAAGTTTATAAAGGTTTAAATAGTGCTGTTGTTTCGGGTCGTCATGGGTTGCAAATACAAACACACCCGGACCAGGTTTGACACCGACAACGTAATCAACGATACCACCAAGCGCCTTGAGTTGCTCCACGTCATACATTTTGGTGATATCGTCCACATGACCAGTATAGTTGAGATTAAACCGCTCAATTAGCTCCTCTTTGTGGCGATTAAAGTCGTAACCAATCATACCCCGTTTAGCAATGGTCATCCCAGTCGCATTCGCCACGATTGCCTGCTCAAAGGAAATTTTGGTGCCATCGGCGAAGCTAGTCACCATGTGGGCTTTTTGTTTCCACTGCCGTGCAAAGGCTTCCTGGGTGGTAGGATTGCGGTAGGGGTCTTGCAAGCCTTTGATATTACCGCACAGCAGGGGAGTTAAACCGATACTTTTCACAAATCGGTATAGATTCGCCTGTACTCCCGGTTGATCCCCATCACAAGCAGTGAGAATCACCCCCGCTTTATCAGCGTAAACCTTGAGAATACAACCAATTGTCCCATCTAATTCCGCATTCATCATCACCACATGTTTGTGGTTTGCGATCGCCTCCATGACCACCTGTGCGCCAAATTCCACAGCCCCTGTGACTTCAATCAAGGCATCCAAACCCTGAGCGCGACATAATAACATAGCATCATCAGTGACCGCATATGCACCGCGAGCGATCGCGTCTTCTAGTTGGGTGATATTGGTGACTTCTTGAACTGATTCGATACCTGCCTCAGCGTAAGCACGTTTGGCAGCTTCCAAATTACGGTTAAAAATTGCTACCAATTCCATTCCCGGTACGGAGTTAATAATTTGGTTCGCAATTCCCCGTCCCATGAAACCCGCACCAATCATCCCCACCTTCACGGGATTACCAGCTTCTGCCCGTGCTTGTAATGCGCGATCGACAATAATCATTAATTCTACTCCTGTACGTAACTCTTTATTTTGACCCTGAAATTTTTAGTCACATAACTTCCCAATTGGTTCCACTGATGAATCTACCTACTTGCTCAATAAGGAAGTTAGCAAGCCCTAATTAAGTACTCACCCTGATGCAAATTTCACGCTCTGTAATATTCTTCTGTTCTGGAGTAGCATCACCCTATCCGTATATTTTCCCTCAGTAAAATTATGTATCTGAAACTCTATGTATTTAAAATCACATTTTACCATCTGGGGAATTAACAAGATAAATATTTTGCTCCAGTCCAGCGCATAAAAGTGTTTGAACAATTCAGAGCTTTTGGATAATCCAAAATCCAGACATAGACCTCAAAGCTAAACTCTTGACTCAGAGGGAATCTCCACCCAGGTTAGAGACATCTCAAATCTATTTCCGGATTATTTAGATATACTTTCCACGGTCAATCAGTGAGATTTTAGTTGAGATAAATCCCTAAAGGTCAACCGTCAACAAACCCCAAGAAAAATATCTCAGCGTGCAAACTATAATCCAAAATCCCAATTAACCTTCCGCAGCTCCCACGGTCATCATTCGGAGTAAAGGCCAATTTAAATCTTTTTCCGAAATCTCCGTAACTTCCATCGGCCATTGGATATTGAAAAAGGGATCATTATAACGTAAACCTTTTTCGTAACCGGGTGTATAAAATTCACCGACTTGGTACAGAACTTCCGCACCATCGGTCAAAGCTTGGTATCCGTGGGCAAACATTTCCGGTACGTACAACGCTCGATGATTGTCAGCCGTCAATTCCACCCCAATATGTTGCAAAAAGGTTGGCGATTCGGGACGCATATCAATAATTACGTCGTAGATTTCACCTTTGACGCAACGTACTAGTTTAGTTTCTGCTGCTGGAGGAGTTTGATAGTGCATCCCCCGCAGTGTACCTTTTTTATAGTTAAATGAAAGGTTACATTGGGCAACAGCAGGTTTTAAACCGTGTTCTTCAAATTCCTTAGCACAAAATGTCCGGGCAAAGAAACCACGATGGTCGTGTTTTTCTTCCAATTCAATGATATATGCCCCTTTCAGTTCTGTTTCAATAAAACGCATGTTTCCCTCAATACAAATTAATTATTAGTCAATACTAGTCAATTCCCTATCCAACAGTTACACGCCAACAGTGGTTTTTGTCCAGAAGAAGTCCTTGTCAATTTGTTGGGTGCGGATTAAATATTCCAGTTGTTTTAAGCGGGTAAATCCAGGTGAATTAAACACTTCTGGAGTCATATCAATCCGAGAAAAGATGTCATACAATTGCTTTGCACCTCGTTGTGCATCCCAATCACATTTAAACCCTGGTAAAAGGGTATTAATTTTCTCAAAGGAAACCCGATAACTGCGATTGTCCGCACCCTGTGTACCAAAGCTGAGTTCACAACCAGGAAACACCTCTGCAACGATTTCGGCAATTTCTTTCACACGATAATTATTGCTAGTGTCACCAACATTAAATATTTGATTATGAACAATATCCCTTGGTGCTTCCAATGTACAAACAATCGCTTTGCAAATATCTAAAGCATGAACTAAAGGTCTCCAAGGTGTACCATCACTAGTCATTTTGATTTGTTTCGTTGTCCAAGCTAATCCTGCTAAGTTGTTCAACACAATATCAAACCGCATCCGGGGTGAAGCTCCAAAGGCTGTCGCATTTCGCATGAAGGTGGGGGAAAAGTTATCATCTGCGAGGGGTTTTACATCCCGTTCCACCAGGGTTTTACACTCAGCGTAAGCAGTTTGGGGATTAACGGGGGATTCTTCGGTGACATCACCTTCTGTTGCAACTCCGTACACACTACAGGAAGACATGTACACAAAACGACGTACTCCCGCTTTTTTTGCCAAATTGGCAAGACGTAGAGAGCCTTTGTGGTTAATATCATAGGTAATGTTGGGGGCAAGTTGTCCGGTGGGGTCATTGGAAAGTTCTGCCATGTGAACAATGGCATCGACACCTTGGAGGTCTTCGAGTTCAATGTGGCGGATATCTTTGTTGAGAGTTTTAGCTGTGATATTGGTACCGTTATATAGCCAACCAGTTTTGTAATAACCTGTATCTACGCCAATTACTTCATGACCGCGTTCAATGAGTAAAGGTGGTAATAGGGAGCCTAAGTATCCTTCTGTACCAGTGACTAAAACTTTCATGATTGCAGTTCCTGTAGAATAGTGGAATAAATGAGTTGATGAGAGGGTGTAATCGCAGTTAATTCTGATTTTAATTCTGCCGTTACACACCCCCGATAATGAATTTGGTTAAAGGTTGACGGTTAACTGTCAACAAATTTTATCGCGAGTAAAAAATATAACCATTACGACTGGAAGTAATCGTAAATATATTTACGTGAATTCTAGTTTACAAGGTAATGGTAAATTTGCCTCACGAAAAATATCGTACTGTTCTAGACTGAAACGGTACGTACAGAAGTAGGCTGAGGAATTTCGGCAACAATTGCTTTGCCGATTTCCAAGGATGATGTGGCTGCGGGGGAGGGAGCATTGCAGACATGGACAGCATTTTCGGTGTGGATAATCAAAAAGTCATCCACTAGTGCGCCATTTTCCATCAAAGCTTGAGCGCGTACTCCTGCATGGGTGGGAATTACATCTGCGGCTGTTACTTCCGGGATTAGTTGCTGGAGACTACGTACAAAGGCGGCTTTACTAAAAGAACGGATAATTTCTTTAATTCCTTCGTCGGCATGTTTAGCAGCTAATTTCCAAAAACCCGGATAGGTCATGACCTCAGCAAAATCCCGTAAATCGAAATCAGTTTTGGTATAACCTTCCCGTTTGAGACTGAGAACCGCATTGGGTCCAGCGTGGACACTACCATCAATCATGCGGGTAAAGTGGACACCTAAAAAGGGAAAAGCTGGATTGGGTACGGGATATATCAAACCCTTGACTAGATAGCGTTTTTCCGGTATTAGCTCGTAATATTCGCCTCGGAAGGGAACTATTTTCGCTTGCGGATTCACCCCTGCTAACTTGGCTATGCGATCGCTAAATAATCCAGCACAGTTAATCACAAATTTGGTCGCAAATTCACCGTTATTGGTTTCAATAATTTGGCGATCGCTGGTGGATATAATCCGTAAAACTTTGGTATTTAGACGTAATTCACCACCTTGAGTTTGTATCGTTTCCGCGTATTTACAACAGACCTGCTTGTAGTTTACTATACCTGTCGTTTTCACGAAAATTCCCCCCACACTACTGACATGGGGTTCATATTCCTTCACTTCCTCTGCCGAAATCCGCTTGACTGGGATACCATTATCCAAACCTCGCTGGTATAAATTTTCCAGTCGAGGCAGTTCAGCTTCCTTTGTGGCGACAATCACTTTACCGCAGACTTCGTAATCAATGCCGTGTTCTTGACAAAATTGCACCATTGAGTTAGCGCCATCACGACAAAACTTCGCCTTAAAGCTACCGGGTTTATAGTAAACTCCCGAATGAATGACACCACTATTGTTACCCGTTTGGTGAAATGCCCACTGGCTTTCCTTTTCTAGGACTAAAATTCGAGCATGGGGATATTTTTTACCTAACATCATCCCCGTCGATAGTCCAACAATACCTCCACCAATTATCGCAAAATCATACATAGGTGCGCTAACCCCTGTAACTAAACTCTATTATTTTCGATTTACAGCTTTTGTCCCAGTTTTCAAGCATTTACACCCACATTTGGCGCAAATCCAGAGAAATTGTAGGGAGTGGGGAACTGGGAGTAGTGAAGGAATAAGATAACTTAGTTTTCCATCTCCTGTTTCCTAATATTCTCTCCTACCAAACTTTCCAGGGAGCTTTGTTACTACTCCAAAGTCCTTCTAGGTAATTGCGGTCTCTGAGGGTATCCATCGGTTGCCAAAAACCGTCGTGTTTATAAGCACTGAGTTGTTCTTTAGCAGCTAATGTTTCTAGGGGTTCCTTTTCCCAAACGGTTTCATCTCCAGGAATCAGGTCAATGACCTCTGGTTCGAGGACGAAATAACCACCGTTAATCCAAGCACCGTCACCTTCTGGTTTTTCTCGGAAACTACTAATTTTGGTTTGTTCTGCACCGAGGACAATTGCACCAAATCTTCCCGGTGGTTGCACCGCAGTCATTGTTCCCAAGGTTTTCTGGTTTTTGTGAAATTCCACTAATTCCGTAATATTCACATTGGAAACACCGTCACCATAGGTAAAGCAAAAGGTTTCGTTTCCAATATGTTCCCGTACCCGTTTCAACCGTCCTCCGGTCATGGTGGTTTCTCCGGTATCGACCAAAGTCACTTTCCAAGGTTCCGCTTTACCTGCATGGACATTCATTTGATTAAAACGCATGTCAAAGGTGACATCTGACATGTGTAAAAAATAATTAGCAAAATATTCCTTAATTACATACCCTTTATAACCACAGCAAATAATAAAATCATTAATACCGTGGGCTGAATAGGTTTTCATGATATGCCAAAGAATTGGCTTACCACCTATTTCTACCATTGGTTTTGGTTTGATACTGGTTTCTTCGCTTAAGCGAGTTCCTAATCCCCCAGCCAAAATTACTGCTTTCATATCTGAGCCTTTGTTGAAATAGGTAGATGAACAGTGAATTTAAATTCTTTTTCCTGAGAAAATAAAGTTAGTATCAGTGGGAATTTAAGGTTTTAGGAATGGATTTGATATTCCCATAATCGTTAACTTAATCATTCCAATCGCCGTCACTGCTTTTGCTTTTCTCAGTATCTAATCTAACCGTATTTTTACGATAATATATAAAGTCCTGGTAAACTCACCGTTTATATCTGTGAAAAGATGAAAAAGCCTGTTTCTCTAGTTAGTACAGAATTGTCAAGGGAAGTTTTTGATATCAGTAATTATCAGAATCTGATTTGAATATTGATCATGAGTTGCGTAGCTAAGGAACAGGGTTGGGTGGAACTCTTAAGGAAGCTGTACTTAGTTTTTTCAAAAATAAAATATTACTCCTAATAGTTGATTTGCACTATTTTGATGCTATTTACTCTTAACTAGGGTTTGTTTAGAATAGTAAAACTCTTATCTTGTAAGCTTTTGAGGGTAGTTTAGTCGCCAAAAGTGCAAAGAAATAGGTGTACAGGAGCTACAAAAACCTTGCATCTGTCATTTTTTGGAGCTGATGAAAAGTAGAATTGTTGGCTTCAAACTACTCCCTACCCTCCCTCAAAGACTTTTTCCGCAGATTCTAACTACCACCTAATACTTGACCAACCCAGAATAACGACTGGGAGTCAGGGAGTAGCCATCTCGTAGATGGGAATAACGCAGTTTCTCTTTTCTTTGAGGTCAGAAGCCGCTTTTAGACGCACATGTGGCGTTGCTGTCCTAGAATAGCTTGGTCGGAAAGTTTTCCGACCCCTTTAGAGTTAGAGACACCACATGTCGCATTTCTACTCCCGACTATCGATAGATTGGGAGCAGCGCAGGAAGGGTAATAAATCTGGTAAAATGGCTTCGTGGTAGTGTTCTTGGGGATAGTGTCCAACGTTATTGAGACGGATGAGTTCACCGTTTTTTAAGTTGTTACAGAAGCTTTCGGCCATTTCCACGTTTAACCACGGGTCAATCATCCCCCATTGGATGAGAACGGGTTTTGACCACTGTTTAAATCCGGTTTCAATCTCCGTCATGGCTTGATGCAGATCAAGGTTACGGATTGTTGCAAGTAAACTGCGTCCGGAAGCAGAAGTGGTTAAAAATGGTTTGCGATATACGGTTAAATCTTCTTCGGGAATTACATAACGCGCTCCCCCTTCCAAAGTTCGATCTACCAGCAGGGGGTCTTGTACCATCATATCCCCTGCTAAGGGTAATCCCATTTGTTGAATTTTCCAGGGTAATTTTGCATTTGGGGAAAGGGGTGCATTTAAAATTACAATATTGGCAATCCGGTCGGAATTACGTAATGCGTATTGAAGACCGACGGAACCGAGAAAACCTTGAACCACAAGGGAAAATTTCTCTAATTTTAGGGCATCAACGAAATCTGCCAAGGCGTTAACAAAGGCATCCGGTGTATAATTAAAACTACGTTGATCGGGTTTACTGGAAAAACCACAACCCAACCAATCTGGGGCGATCGCATGGGTTCCCTGGTGGGCTAATTTGGGAATAATATTACGCCATGAGTAACTCTGGGATACGATTCCATGCAGCAAAATCACCGGAATTAAATCACTGCGACCGATGGGTTTGGCTTCGCGGTAGAACCATTCAAATTGGTTGATTTTAATTTTTTGTTCGGAAACAGACATTATTATTTTGGATTTTAGATTTTAGATTTTGGATTGGGGGTGAGAAGTTGGGTTTTGATGACAAATGTCTGGTATTCTAGACATATCAATACCAATCTTCGGAAAGTTGCCCAAAGCGTGTCTAAAAAGCCCGACTTGTGATAGATTTGGCATCTGAGATTTTAGATTCAGCTTTGTTTAGTCATTTTGGCTTCACAAGGTTCTGATCTTAAATAATCTGATCCCAAATTTCAGATTGCTATTTATATATCGTTCGCAACAGACAACAGTCACCAGTTAACTGCTAACAGAATCTATCATCTCACGAATTGCGATCGCGGTGGCAGGAGCAAGTAATACACCGTTACGATAGTGACCAGAGGCGATGAAAATGCGATCGCAGTTGGGTAATTTTTCAATGATGGGTGCGGGACGACCTTCGGGTCGGGGACGTAATCCTGACCATTGTTTAATAATTTCGGCTTGTGCGAGTTCAGGACAAAAGCTAATGGCTTGGGAATACACTGATTGGAGTAATTCCGCATTCGGAGGTATTTCACCCTCTTTGTTGGCAAATTCGACTGTAGCACCAATCCAGTAATCTGTAGGAGGAGCGATTCCCCCATTACAGGGGACAATGTGTACATCATTCCCTGTGAGTGCGGGTTGAAATTGACTATTTCCTAAAGGATGACCTAATCTGACCTGTATCGCCTGTCCCAATACCGGACGAATATCAATATGTTGCTGTAAACCTGCGGTTAAGGCTGAGGAACCCAATCCAGCTGCAATTACTACCCAATCGGCTCCCATCTCTGACTGGTGCGTAACTACCACACATTTGCCATTGGGAAGATATCCTATTTTAATAACTTCCGTACCAAACTGGGTTTTTACCCCTCGATATTGTGCTGCTTGAATTAAACCTTGGGTTAGTAATGTCGGATCAAGTTGTCGATCGCAGGGTGAATAAACTGCTCCTAATACCCCTGGATGCTGCACCTGGGGACAACTACTATAAACCTGCTGCGCATCCCATACTTGCAAATCCCAACCCTGGGTTTTCCTAATTGCTGCTAAATCCTGCCATTGGGAAACACCCCAATATTCCCCAGGAGCATCCGCCATCAGCAACATTAACACCCCTTGGCGATTAAAGGGAATCCGCGTTTTCGTGATTTCCTCAATTTCTGGAATCCATCGGTTGTATGTTTCGATACTTTGATGCCGCATCCGCCAAGCCTTACCCTTGATTTTCTGGCTGATAATTCCCATCAATACCCCCAAAGCCGCACCGGTCGCTGCTTGAGCGGGGTATTCCCGGTCAATCACCAAAATATCCAAACCAGAAACTTGACTCAATTCGTAGGCGATCGCAGCACCAACTACACCGCAACCAATAATAACTACACGTGTCATGGAAGAAACCCAAGGATAAGGAAAATAGCGGTTAAATCCATGCTCAGGAAGCCAGAATTAACCCACTTAAAAGCAAAATTAATTCTAACTTCCCAAGTCAACCCTCAACTGTCAACCATCAACCGTGAACTAATTAACCTTCTTCCCCGGATTCCAGTGCGGGGGTTTGCGGCAATTCGGGTAATAAATCTAGGAACTTTTCAATACTGGCATAGGCAGCATCATAACTATTTAAAGCCACACGTTGGTTCCCGTCGCTAGCAGCTTGGTCAATTTTAACCAAACTATTGAACAAGTCACGGGTAATTTGTCTGGCTTTAGATTGCTCACTTGGTAACAAATTCGGCACAATATAATTCATATCATACCGTGCTTCCGCCATTGGTCCGTGAATAAAATTACCAACCTTGATCCAATCCCTGTTCTCAATCAAGGACTGTAATTCCGCCGCGCGATCGCGCACTGCATAAATATCCGTCGCATATTTCTGGATTTTCTCCAACTGCGCAGGTGTATAGACTGGAGGTGGAACAGCCTCCGTTGGACTTCCACAGCCGACCAGGAAAGTTGTAATTAATACTAAAATTAGGGAAATGAATGTTCTTTGACGCGCCATAATATAGAGCTAAACCTGTTTGCCAATCAACAGTGTCATTTTAAAACGTTACGCGTATATTCTCGTTTATATTTACTAGAGATTTGCTAAAAATTTTTCTTGACTCCGTGTTTATCACTCAATAAATGCAATTTGTGATACAAAAATTTCACCCTCAGCAAAATCCACAGATTGCCAATTCACTTTTCCATTCACTATTCCCACGAGAAAATTTCCCCACCCGAAAAACCAGTTTTATACCAAAAATATATCCAGAATGCATCATTTGCAGTTGCGAATCCGAAAAACTGTTGATAAGCTAAAACACCAACAATGCCCATTCTGTCAAGATGTTTTTAGAATTGTATCAATAACAAGTTCATTTTTCATCAAAAGGAGTATCCCTTAGTGAACGCAGCGGAGATGGCAACCAGCCTAGAATTTGCTAGCAAAATCGCTACAGTTGTAAATCTATTCAAATTTGAATTTCCCGATGCCCGTTCCGACCTCAAACCTTGGCAAAATGACCCCGAAACCCGTGAATTTATTGACCCCGACTCCATTGACATCGGCTTCCATTTTCCCGGTTTTAGCCGCTCTTGGAAATGCCGTAGTTTATTATTCCAAATTCGCTTTTACCAAGACCAATTCAGTCAAGTTCGTCGCGCTATCGGTGTGGAAATCGCCGGTTTTGATCACCAAGGAGAAGCTTGGCGACTTTCAACTGTCGAAAGCTGGCAAGTAGTTGGTAATACCCAACCAACAACGGAAATTACTGATAAACTCAAAAACTTCTGTCGGCAAATTTTGGAAGTTTTTAACCAAAATACAGAATATTGACGGGTGGGAAGAAGCAGGGGAACAGGGAAGGGGGGATAGAAAATAGTCATCAGCAGCATTTGGGGGCTTTGCACCAACCTCAAACTGAATAGTTTAAACTATTCACTCGAAAATTAGTCCCTCCCTAATCCAAAATCTAAAATCCAAAATCCTATGAGTTTTCCCTAACCCTTTCATCAGTTATTTAAAACATTATCCATAGTAGCTTAGGTTAATCTGTAAATAAAATTAATATCATATTTTTAAAAAATGTTAAGAGTTTTTACAGATTTTGACGGGCCAATTATAGACGTATCCCAACGCTACTATCGGGTTTATCAGTATTGTTTAGAGCAAACTCGCCTTCCAGAACAACAGATAAATATACTTACCTATCCAGAATTTTGGCAACTAAAACGCGATCGCGTTAGTGAGGTCAAAATCGGGGAAATGTCTGGATTAACCTCAGAACAAGCTCAGGCTTTTTCCCAACTACGCAAAAAAACCGTCCATACCCATCCCTACTTTGAATACGATACCCTAGTTCCAGGGGCAGTGGATGCATTATCGAAGTTAGTATTTACAGGTGTTGATATCGCCACGATGACAATGCGTCGCACCAGTGAGTTGGATTTTGCTTTACAGAAGTACGACCTCGGACAGTTTTTCCCCCTAAACCGTCGTTTTTGTCTCAGTGACGATTACGTGAAAACCCGCGATGTCGATGATAAACCCTTACTAATGGGTCGTTCTTTAGCCCAATTAGCACCCGCAGTTGATACCTGGATGGTGGGAGATACGGAAGCAGATATTGCGGCAGCAAAAACCCATAATATAAAAGTAATTGCCGTTGAATCAGGAATCCGCGATCGCGCTCAACTCGAATCTTTTCAACCGGACTTTATTGTCCCCAATCTACTCAGTGCGGTCGAATTAATTTTTTCCTACTCAACTGTGAGTTATTAGTAGTAGTCTGTGTCTTTAGTTCTGATGGGTTTGTAGTTGTGGCTCTAGCCCCAAAAAAGCTTTAATATCAAAGCACTAAAGCGCTAATACGTGCCTTTTTTAACCCATCAAAATCCATGACATGGAGTACTAGTTTATAGGGAGATGAAAAGCTCCCTATCCCCATAATTTTTGGCAAAATTAACGCAGAAAGCTGGAAAACAACCACATAAATATAAATGTGACTACGGTTGAAAACTGCTCCACACTCACCGGCTCCAGCAAGGTGACAGGTATAAAAAAAGACAATAACGTGCCACTAATTAAGCCTGTGCATAAACCGATAAAGCTTAACAATACTGCTCGACCAAATCGACCTTCCTTACGGTTTAAGAAGTAGGTACTGACACAAAAACCAATAATTAATGCTAACTGCAAAAATTGACCGGGATTATTCGGATAAAATAGGCAAAACGCACTTAAACCAGAATAGCAAGCCAGTGGTAAGACAATCTCCATCAGACTTGGTTTGTCCATCACCCCTTGCAACCAACTGGGATTCCCTTCAAAGGTTGGTTTAGTTTCTTGGGGAGGGGTTTGTACTAACTTTTCTGGAAAGCGGATTCGCTCAGGTACTTTAATTTTTCCTTCCTGACGCATTCGCAATCGATCCATTAAAATCGCATCGTAAGCCATTTCGATGGACTCTCGTTCTTTAGCATCGCCGCTAAAGTTTTCCAAAAGACGATTCCGAACGCTTTGAATTTCGTCGAAACTAGCATCCTCTGACACCCCAAGTTTTTCGTAGGGACTGTGATCGCTCATGGGAATTAAATAAGAATAACCTTAATAACGGGTGATTATATACAGCAAAAATCAAACAAGTTCTGTTTATTGATTTTACCTGGTCTAAAAATCAATATCGATTATCTTAGTCCGCTATCTGAATCCGCAAGCTAACACCAGACCAGGTAATCGAACTGGTAGTTCCAACTATAGCTACTTTAACATATTGCCATAACTCAGTGTATCCCCTCATGCCGTTGAATTTTTCCGGCTTTACTCTAGAATTTGAGCAAAGAATAATTAAAAGGTTAATTTTTATGAAGTTCATACCCATTTTATTGCCAATCTACCCGCAAAACATTCCCTAGTCCATAATTAATTGGTGATTTTGCGAAATTTTCATTAAGATTGTTTGTGGCATCTAGTTTTAAAATCGATTTTTAGCTCAATCGATGGGCAATACCTAGCTACCAGGAATAGACAGTATCTTAGTTTACAATTAAGGTACGACTAATTTATTCAGTGTAGCGGTGCAAACAGTTGAAAAATGGTTTGAGAAGTGCGTTCAAGATTGTATCTTCGGTGATTCTCTCAATAGAGAAAACTGATTACACAATCTTTAAAGAAAATCAGGGAATATGCATTTTCTCCTTGTATATGCTTACATAACCATTTATGCCCATACTGCGCGATCGCGCAATTCAAATTGTTAATCCTATAAATTTTTGTGCAAAGAGATGGTCATGGCTCCCGCCAAGATTCTTGTAGTTGATGACGACCCTGCGGTTCGGAATCTTATTCA
Organism: Calothrix sp. NIES-3974; assembly: GCF_002368395.1. Taxonomy (GTDB): domain Bacteria; phylum Cyanobacteriota; class Cyanobacteriia; order Cyanobacteriales; family Nostocaceae; genus NIES-3974. The sequence goes on along the minus strand of NZ_AP018254.1, from coordinate 5,268,428 downwards.
GCGCTTTTTAAGCAAACAAAGCTACCAAGTAGAAGCTGCTGAGGATGGAAAAAGTGCATTAGCACTATTCGAGCAATTTAACCCGGATCTAGTTATCCTTGATGTCAATTTGCCCGATGTCATCGGCTTTAATCTTTGTCAAGAGATGCAAAGTCGAAATGGTGTATTTGTACTGATGCTCACTAGCCGTGCGGATGAAGCAGATAAAATTCGTGGCTTTTCCAAAGGTGCGGATGATTATCTAACTAAACCATTCGGATTGGGTGAGTTAGAGGTACGAGTTGCAGCTATCCTCAAACGTCAACGTGTAGTCACCACCGCAGAACAAAAACGCCTTGTTTTTGAAAAATTGATGATTGATCCAGTACGTCGCGAAGTCACCTTGAATAGCACGCCAGTACTATTAACTGCTTTGGAATTTGATTTGTTACATTTCCTAGCAAGTCATCCAGGTCGGGTGTGGCGACGGGCTGAATTAATTCAGGAAGTATGGGATTATGAGTATGTTGGCGATCAACGGGTCGTAGATGTACACATTGGGCAGATTCGCAAAAAAATTGAAGCGGATGCTAGCCAACCAGCTTTAATTCAGACTGTTCGTGGAGTTGGTTACAAGTTCGAGTGTCCAACTGCATCCTCAACAGTGACGGATACGAGTAAATCAATGGTTTAAGTCATCCCACAGATTGGCTTTCCTGATTGATTCATTCTGCCAGCGTCTCGTTTGAGATGCGGATAACTCGTATCCGCATCCAAATTAATTATTTGAATCATTTTGATGAGCCAAAATTTAAGTTTTATTACGAATAATTGTAAATTATTTGGGAAATTGTTGATTTTCTGATCATGGTTTTAAGGTAGAAACAAGGGCATGAATAGGTTAAAAACCATGATTAATAATCTGCAAAAATACCAATTTGTCTGCACTCTTACCTTTGGCGATATTTACGGTCAAATCATAGTGTGGTTAATTACAATTACAGTGAGTTTGGCTACTGCATTAGCTCTGATGGGAGCTCGCAGACCCGTCTATGCCTTGGCTGGAGTAGGTTTGATTGTTTTATTGTCGTTACCATTTTTGCTATTTGCATTCGTTACTACCTTACTCAACCACATCGAATTAAGACCCGTTGACACCGCTACACAAACATCGAAAACAGGTACATCTAGCACAGAAAGTCAGCCCGCTTTACGAGCAACTACCTAAATTCAATTTGGTATGGAAGTAAAAAATCTTGGCGTGGCGATGGTAATCCTCCAGGTCTCAAGCCAAGTCAAGAAAACTACCAAATCTCCAGGGACACCGACAGCTCGATGTGGTGTCCCCTGACAAGAACTACGCCTTGTTTGAGCTATTCCCTAGCCTCATCAAGGGAAATTCGCCGGGGAAAGTGGAAAACAATTAAAGAAATCTGTTTAGAATTACGAGCAAGTGCTTCGGTGGTTATCCCCAGTATGGGAAGACCGGGAATAGTTGCATCACCGTTGTTGGTTAATATCAGCAAATCATCTGGTTCAACAATTTTTAAAATACCCTGAACAAAATTACCTTGAATCACTTGCTGGGGGATATCCATCATTTCTGGAATACCGGAATCAGCAACAATATCCTGGGATGGGGATACTTGCAAAAATTGTAGGGGTGCTTTCAGTTCATTGGCTAAAATTTTGGTCAACGCAAAAGTTCTGATAAATGTCACCGAATTCACATCAGTTTCTAAAATTGGTAAAAATACCCGCTTAGTTGTTTTAATCGGATGGGTAAAGCGGGTAATCAGAACTGGAATGGGACTGCGACGGATGAGATTATCAATGGCACTACCAAAAAAATTATCTCGATAGGTGGAAAATCCCTTCCAACCGCAGATAATTAAATTGGCGTTGTGTTCAAAAGCAGTTCGCAGGATACCTTTATCAATCGAGTCATCTAAGCGACCAATCGGCTCCACCTGTGCTACTGCTGCGTGGGCTATAGTTTCCGCCGTATCTAATAGCTGTTGTTGTTGGGTTTTTGCCTCCGGCAGAATTTCCCCTTGATTATCAACAATAATATGCAATGGCAGCAAAGTTCCATTGGTGGCTTTAACTAAAATTAAAGCTAGCTGGAGTAAATTGGCTTCCGTATTCGGATTGGCAACCGGTACAACAATCCGATAGCGAGGTAATTGATAGGCTTGATGTTTCGTAAATTTTTGTTGACTTTGAGACTGAGATGGTTTCTCCGGTTGGGATTTTAATCTACTACCCCAGCGATTAGTCACCCAAGGGGAGGCAATACAGGTGACTAAAATCATGGCAATAGTTCCATTTACCGTTGATTGGTCTACCAATTCGATTTTGTAGGCGACGGTGATAGCTGCTAAAGTAGAGGCAGCTTGGGCAACGGATAGACCAAACATGACCATACTGTTGGCAAAATTAAATCCAAATAGTCTTCCCGAACCCCATGCAGGAATCAATTTAGCAATAATTGCCACCGATATCATTACCCCTGAAACCATTAGGGATTGCCGTTCTTGCAGTAAAATCATGGGGTTAACTAGCATTCCCACGGAAATCAGAAAAAATGGCACAAACAAAGTATTACCAATAAACTGAATCCGATTCATTAGGGGACTGAGTTGGGGTATTAGCTGGGTAATACCAATTCCCGCCAAAAATGCGCCGATAATTGGTTCAATTTCGATTAATTGGGCAATATAGGAAGCGACAAATAATGTTGCCACCACAAAGATAAATTCAGCCCCTTCGTCATGGCCAAATCGCCGGAAAAACCATCGACCGATTATTGGTACTCCCCAGAGAATTGCAAAGGTGTAAATCGCTAGAGATGGGATTAAAAACAGCCAAAAATTCAGGTTCAGGTCGCCTTGGTGAGCTCTAACTACTACTGCTAATACCAACAAAGCTAACACGTTGGTAATTAAAGTTCCCCCCAGAGTTGTAGTTACAACTTGAGTCCGCATGATTCCTAGTTTACTGGCAACAGGTAAAGCCAGAAGGGTATGGGAAGCAAAACAAGATGCCACCAGAATCGAAGACAATAAATTGTAACCTAGTAGCATCATCGCCCCTGTACCCAGAACCATCGGTACAGTAAAGGTGGCTAACCCAAAAATGATGGCTTTATCGGCGTTATATTTCAAGTCATCTAGGCTGGTTTCTAATCCAGCCATGAACATGAGAAATAGCAAACCAACCGTTCCCAACAGAATAATTGTGTTATCCCTGGCTAAAAGACCTAAACCATTTGGTCCAATAATCACCCCCGCAATAATCAACCCTACAATTCCCGGTAAACGCAGCCTCTCAAATAACAGCGGAGCGATCAACATAATCGCCATGATAATCAGAAAAACTGCTACTGGGTCTTTTATGGGGGTCGAGAGGACAGAAGCAATAAAAGGGTAGCGAGGAAGCTGCCAAATCGTGGCAAAAATAATGCTCAAATTTTCCATTTTGGAATTGGGAAAATGAAACTATTCCCTATCCAGTATTTCACTACTTTCCCCAAAATAGACTAGATTATACAAATAATTAGACCTTGGGTTTTGTGGGAATTTAGCGAATATTCACTTCTGGTAAAAATTGTTCTATTTGTAAATCTTGTAATTTGGTGGCTGATTGACTATTGATAAAGGAACTTGTGCTGGTGGAAATGGGCGTATGGACAAATCTACTAGTATTAAAAGTAGCTTTTTGTTTAGCAGCTATATCCTGGGCAATATCAATAATTGATTGGGAAGAATTGGCTTGGTTTGTTTGAGCTTGGGCAAAAATACGTTGTTTTTGAGTGTATTCAATTAATTTTGCTTGGGCAGTGGCATAAACTGGTGTATCACGGGGTATTTGTTCTAAATACTTAAGGGCATTGATAAAATCTTGTTTTTCTGCATGGTTATAGGCGCGCTGAAGTAAATAGGTGGCGCGGATGTGACGTTTCTGGCTGTATTCAGCTAATTTACGTTGGACTGTATCCGCCGCAGGACTGGCTGGGGGAATTTGATGGAGATATTCTAAAGCGGTACTGAAGTCTTTTTCTGCCGCTCTTTCGTAAGCTTTAGCCAGTAACTCGTTGGTTTCCTCCGTCAGTTTGGCTTGGGCTGTTTCTACGAATTTATCAGCTTTGGTTTGCCAGTATAAAATATCTGGTAGTTGGGCTGCAACCCGGACAACCTCTGACCATTCTGCTTGCTGGTAGGCTTTTTCAACTATTTTGTATTTTTCGGCTGCGTGGTGCCATTGTTTTTCCCAGGATTCAATGGTTGCCTGTGCCTCTGGATATACATTGCTCGAAGCCGGAATGGTTTTTACCAGGGCGATCGCATTTTCTAGATCTCCTGATTGAAACTGTTCTGTCGCTTTGTACAAAACATCATTTTCCGAGTGGGCTGGTGTATTATTTAACAGCGAATATACTCCAAAACCCATCACCACTGAGTTCGCAATTAAACCAACTTGCATCCCCGTTAAAAGTGGCGAATGGGAGGCAGTATCAGATTTAGATGGGGGAGGATAGGGGTACCAATCTTGGGTTGGGGAGCGCCGTTGGGGATCGACAACCACAAATTCCGCATCGAGGGTTTCAATTGGCGGTTCTACTGGTATTTGTTGGAGAATTTGTAAAATTTCACCCGCAGTTTGGAAGCGTTGTTCGTGGTTATAGCGGGTCATCTTACTCAAAACAGCTGCTAAATAATCACTAACTACCACCTCACGACTACGCCACAAAATTTCATTGGTGTGGGGATCGACTTGGAGTTGGAGAGGAGTCAATCCAGTCAGAGCTTGAATGGCAATCATCCCCACTGCATAGATATCGCTACAGGGTCGGGTTTGACCGATGAATTGTTCGGGAGGAATGTACCCTAAAGAGGTGACAGGTATCCGATAAATGGGTAAATCCGTCTCGGAAGTGAAATCCATCGGTTGAATCGAGCCAAAATCAATCAGCACCAGTTTACCGTCACTAACACGGCGAATTAAATTTTCCGGTTTGATATCACAGTGAATCACACCTTGGGAATGGATAAACTCCAAAGTTGTCAGAACATCCATCAAAAACTGGATGACTTCAGTCTCTCCCCAAAAGTAATTACTACAGGAATTAATTGGCAATTCCGCACTTAAACCATGACCCTCCACAAATTCCTGTACCAAATAAAAACGCTCGTGTTCTTCAAAACAGGAAATTAACTCCGGTATTTGGCTATGATGTCCTAGTCGTTTGAGTGTTTCAGTCTCGGTTAAAAACCGCAGGCGCAGCGTTTGTAAATGGCTAGGTTGAAGACTAGTTGCTTTCAACTGCTTGATGACACATTTAGGACTTTTAGGGTTATCTACATCGACAGCGATGAATGTTTGCCCAAATACACCTGCACCTAGGCTTTGGACGATTTGGTAACGTCCTTTTAACACTTTACCGATCATGTGGTGAGTCATGAGCTGGATACTTAGTCACTCTTTGTTTAGGTTTTCTTTGGCTGCCCCCTAATTTCCGGAATTCCTTGTAAATTCCTTCTATTTAACTTCTAAATTCTTTACCTAAATAATTCTGCCATTGTTGAATATACTTAATTTTAATGAATTTTTTACACAAAATATTCAACTTTATTTAGGCTTCATTGATGTCACAAATATTGCTTATATTCTTAAATGTTAGCAACATTGACGACAATGTGGGTGTGACAGTTTTACTGGTTGCCACATTGTTAAAAGGGAATAGGTCGGAGACAGGAGGGGAGAAGGGAAAATGATTAATATGGGAATCTGCTGGGATTTTGAGGATAGGGAGTAGGAAAAAACTTTTCAAGTCTATGGAGTTTTGATGCACCAGCCCAGCCTATGCCAACAGAAATCAAATACTATTCCTGTAGTACTAAAATACTTAGAGATATATGAATATCGTAATTTCCCCTTCTTTGATGCTTTCCTACTACCCCTGCTCTTCCAGGTGTCGCATCACTTCGGCGACAGACCAGGCTTGAGCGATCGCGCCTTTGGGGTGGTGGGGAAAATCACCGTCGAATATTTCGGAAATTGAGCCAATACATTGGCTGTGGTAAAAATGATCGATTAAGGGTTGCCAATCAAAAGGAAGGGGTTGATGGGGGTAAAATCGTTGCCAAGACCGGATAAAGGGACCTATTAACCAGCACCACACGGTCCCTTGATGGTAGGCGCGATCGCGTTGTTTGGGGTTGCCTTGGTAGATACCGATATATTCTGGGTCTGTGGGGGAGAGCGATCGCAATCCGTAGGGTGTGAGTAAGTGGTTACGGGCTACTTCCAGGATTTGCCGAGCTTGGGAATGGGGAAAGGCACAGTGGGTTAGGGATAGGGCAATAACTGCGTTGGGACGGATTTGGGTGTTGCGGCGGTCATCTAGTTCGATGGTGTCGTATAAATAGTTTTTTTGGGGATGCCAGTATTTTTGTAAGGAAATGCGTACCTGTTCGGCTTGTTGACTATAACGACGAGCTTGTTTACCGTAACGGGCTGAGTTTTCTGGGTGGTCGTATTCGCTTAAAATTTCAGCCCAACGACTAGCCCAACACAAAACTGAATACCATAAAGCATTTATTTCCACTGGTTTACCCCATCTGGGGGTGACGGGTTGACCATCAACTACCGCGTCCATCCAAGTCAAAGCAAAGCCGCGATTATCCCAACTAACTAATCCGTCGGTGGAATCGACTTGGATGTGGTAACGGGTTCCACCGACGAATGCTTTATAAATTTGCAGAAATGTCGGATATTGTTCTAGTAAAAAATCCCAGTCGCGGGTGGCTTGTAGGTATAAACCTAAACTTTCAACCCACCACAAAGCTGCATCAATACTGTTATAAAACGGTTCGTTATCCTCATCGGGAAAACCGTTGGGAATCAACCCATAACGACAATAACGGGCAAAGGTACGCAATAATCCTTTTGCCAAGTCATATCTTTGGGTGGTTAAGGTTAATCCCGGTAGGGCAATTAGGGTATCTCGTCCCCAATCATTGAACCAGTGATAGCCTGCAATCACCGATGTACCAGCGATGGAAGCACGATAAACGATAAATTGGTCACTAGCCCGCAGCAAATCTGACCAGAGACGGGAATGGGAACCAGGAAATATTCCCTCTAGGCGATTTTGCTCTGTTTCTAAGGCATCCGTAAATACATCATGACTTAAAGTTTGATTTGTATCCACTGGTATGCCCACCCTGGCCTCCAAAGTGATCTTATCCCCCGGCTCTAATTCTACCGACAAATAGCCCGGACTATATAAATGTTCGCGATCGCCTAATCCCCGCTCTGTTTCTGCTAATAAACCGTAATTCCAATACCATATCCCGTCTGCATGGTATTCTCCTTGACTCCAGCGTAAGTACCAAGGTGTACCAAATTTTCCCCCATTAATCGCCTGAAAAGCTACCTGATGGTCGGTTTGTAGCTGGGAAAATCGCAACTGCTCCACTTGTAGTTGTTGGTGATGAAAATCACGGTCAGCAATCAACACCCGCAAATACAAAACTCCCCCTGTCACCCCCTCATAACAATATTGCACCAGCAATCTTTGTCCCTGGTGGGGATGGTCGCGCATATTTGGCAATATGAAACTGCGACTCAAACTCCAATCATCTTCCCCCCAAATCCACCGAGGAGAGGGGTTGGTGACAAATTCACGTAAATATTGCTGTCCATCGGCTTCAATTTCCCCCGTCCCCCAATAATTTGACCCTAAACTAATTGTTCGTCCCGGTAACTCTAAACTCGCTTGTAAATGGGACAACAACAACACCCGACCCGAAGGCGGATTTTTCGCCGCAAATAACCAACCGTGATACGTCCGTGTTCTCACATCGCTGACAGTACCGCTCGCAAAGCCACCTAACCCATTCGTCAGCAACCATTCCCTGGTGTCTAAGTTTTCTAAATTATTCATGCGCTACTCACAATCGTTATGAGTATGATATAGTTGTAACAGTTCTTAATCAAAAACATCACAGTTTTGGTGAATAAGATCAACAAAAAGATCAAAATTAACAGCCAAACTGAGAAAAATAGATATCGTTAGGAGAGTATAGATATGGAAGGATGTCTCCGTGTTGGACAATCAGCACCTGACTTTACCGCAACTGCGGTAGTAGACCAAGAATTTAAAACCATTAAACTGTCCGACTATCGCGGTAAATACGTGGTTTTATTTTTCTACCCCTTAGACTTTACCTTCGTTTGTCCCACAGAAATCACCGCATTTAGCGATCGCTACGAAGAATTTAAAAAACTTAACACAGAAATTCTTGGTGTATCCGTTGACAGTGAATTTTCCCACCTCGCGTGGATTCAAACCGACCGTAAAAGCGGTGGTGTCGGTGATTTGAACTACCCCCTAGTTTCCGATATCAAAAAAGAAGTTAGTGCAGCTTACAATGTCCTTGATCCAGCAGCAGGAATCGCTCTGCGGGGATTATTTATCATCGATAAAGATGGTATAATTCAGCACGCGACAATCAACAACCTTGCCTTTGGTCGTAGCGTTGACGAGACATTACGGACACTACAAGCGATTCAATACGTACAATCCCATCCCGATGAAGTTTGTCCTGCGGGTTGGCAACCGGGAGACAAAACTATGAACCCCGATCCCGTGAAGTCGAAGGTTTATTTTTCAGCAGTTTAAGTAAATTTTCGGGTACGTAGAGACGTTATATAAGTTGTTCCCAATTCAATTTGCATCTTTGAATGGTGTTAACTGTTAACTGTTGACTGTTAACAGTTAACAATCCCATCGGATGATTATGCAAAAAATACTTATTTGGTAACTGATAACGTCTCTATAATCTCATCAGATTTAGAGTCATTAGAGCAAAATCCAAAATAGTAATCGCCAAGATATTGCGATCGCGTCTCTAGATTACGCTTCGGTCGCAATTACCCGTTGTCGTTGTGTAAGTCATTAGAGCAAAATCCCAAATAGTAACCACCAAGATATTGCGATCGCTTCCCTAAACTACGCTTCGGTTGCAATGACCCGTTGTCGTTGTGTAAGTCATTAGAGGATGTTTGCCAAGTATTAATTATCACTATTTTGACTATCGTCCTGACTCTGGACATGGGGTTATAAAGCAGATTTTTCCTTCGAGAGTACAGACGCGACGTGTCGCGTCTCTTCCCATTCCCAAAAACGATAATTCAAGTACTAAAAATGACTTTTTAAGCAACCTCTTAGAGTCAAATCCAAAATCCAAAATAGACTAACCCAATAGATTTCTCAGTCGAATTTGAATATTGGTCAAACCAGCAACTAAAACAGCAGAATCAGAGAATCTTGGTACACCCGTAATTACAGCAGGATTTTGAGAAAAACCAAATTCTTCGGTTGGTATTCCGAGACTATTACGGTTTAATTGACCGTCACCATTAGCATCATGAAAAAGTGCCACTGCATAATTTCCTGCCTTGAGATTATTTAAAGTTATTACCATTGGTGTCTCAGAAATTTGTACGCATTTCGCTTTCACTGCATTTGCTTTGCTATCAGGAAAACCTTTACTACTAGCAAATAGACTTAAACAAACCTGTCCGCGTTTATTTCTAAATCCATCAACTTGAATATTTAAAGTACTTTGATTTATCGCTCCACTGACCGGAAAAGCAAACAAATTTAGGGACGTAGCCAAGATAAAAGTGCCGATAGCTAGATTTTTCATGGTATTTACACCAAAACTTAAAAAAAATTTACACATCTAGCCATTATAGTATAGGCAAAATTTTGTTTCCGCAAAGTTTATGTTTTGATTTGTAGTCGAATAACGGTAATCTTTAGTTAATATTTCCTCATGAATTACCAACATCAGCAACCATAGAACCTGAATTTTCTGAATTCTCTCGAAAATTAGAAGTTGGGTTTTTAAAAGAAATTTATTTGTAAATCAAAAAACGATAATTCAAGTGAAAAAAAATCAAATGTTAAAAATGACTACCTTATGACTTACGCACTTGTGAAGAGAAATCAGGTGTTTGAGATTGCTACGTAAGCAAGTCGATCCGCTGCGGGTCTAACTTTTTATCCTACGGTCGATCCGCGTCTCTACGTTTCAGAATTTTTCCTCATCCCCCAGTTCTACCGTCAACAAAACACCCAAATCAATTATTAATGAATAATGAAAAGTCGAGTTTTTTGGCGGAATCAAGACCTCTCTCAAAAACCCGACTTTGAGGACGAGTATTTCGTAAGCACTAACAAACCACCTAATAGCCCGTTCTAGATGCTCCCGAATTATTCAGATTTTCCTCTGGTCTGCTATTGGGTGGTTCCAATCTACCTGGAGGTCTGCTGTCGGGTTGCTCTCTCGAAGGTGATTCTGGTTGAGGTTGGGGAACGGGTCGTTCAATTGGTTGTTGGTTAACTGGTGGTCGGGTGAGTGATTCTGATTGGGTTGGTGGATTAACTGGTGGTTGACTGCTTGGTGGTGGATTGACAGGTGGTGGTTGACTGCTTGGGGGTTGGTTAATTGGTGGTGGTGGACTACTTGGTGGTGGATTGACAGGTGATTCTGGTTGGGTTGGTGGATTAACGGGTGATTCTGGTTTGGTTGGTGGATTAACGGGTGGTTGACTGCTGGGTGGTGGATTAACGGGTGATTCTGGTTTGGTTGGTGGGTTAATGGGTGGTTGACTGCTGGGTGGTGGATTGACAGGTGATTCTGGTTTGGTTGGTGGGTTAATGGGTGGTTGACTGCTTGGTGGTTGACTAATTGGTGGTTGGGTAGGTGATTCTGGTTGGGTTGGTGGATTAACGGGTGGTTGGGTGGGTGATTCTGGTTGACTAGTGGGTGGTTGGTTAACGGGTGGTTCAGATGGGGTTGGTGGTTGATTAATGGGTGTTTGATTAACAGGTGGATTATTAACAGGGGTCTCTCTGACTCTTCTACTTTGTCTACGGTTTGCTGGGTCGATGGAATCGGAACTATCCGGTTTACTGGTGATGGTAGAGTCTTGATTGTTGTTACTGGGGGTTGTTGATGCTGTGGAGGTATCTGTACTTAATTGCGCAAAGGTGGGGTTTGTGATTACCCCTTCTCCTGTTACGGGTTTTTGTTGGTTTAATGCTTCGGTAGTTTCTACTCTAACGCTATCAAGTGCAGCATCGGTAGCAATTGTGGGATTTGTATTGTTAAGTTCTAATCCCCTGACCAAATCGCTGGTTTCGTAAAATTGTCGCAAATCGAAGTCATAGAGTCCTTTTAACTTACCCTTGACGACTAACATCATCTGTCCTGCTTTGAGGACATGGCTGTTTGCTTCATCCTTGTCAAATACTTCGATTCCACTGTTGGTTAAGGCTCCCACAATGGTTGTATCGGTTTTTTCATCGTAGCGTAAAAACAAGGCTGAACCACGAACGGCAGCAGCAGCGCTAGGTGTGCGCACTCTGGTTGTCCCCCTACCCGGAGGAATCAGTAATAATACGGTTCCGTTACTGAGGCGAAAGTTACGGGTTTGTGGTAAAAATCGAAATACGGCTTGTTCGCCAACCCGCGCTAGGGAACCGTCATTAAATCGCAGTTGGGCTAGGGAGGAGCGTCCTGTTGAGAGTCCGTCTCCAGGAATCATCGCATCTGCGCGACGCGCTTGCCGTTTAGGGCGATTTTGGGGCATTAATTGCACCAAATTGTAGATGTCCTGGACTATCGCACGGGTTAGGGGTGTGGATGCGATCGCTTTTGTGGGGATTGGCAGCCAAGCCAACCCAGACAAGCTGATTACCAATAACGGGAGTACTTTACGCTGCATAGCTAGCTGCCTCGAAACCTCTTTTCTACAATTCAGCCACGGATAGAATCTGTCTCTATAACGTTTCTATATATTTATAGCAGTTTTTTGTACGTAAATTTGCGTAATTTTTATTAAAGCTTCAAAATATAAATACTAACTCAATTCGTTGATAAAAGACAAAAATTCAGTACAAGCGGACATTATTCCCTATTGCCTTGGTAGCTTGTTTTACATCATCTGCCGTACTCTAAGTTGTGCTTGATTGCCTCGGTAGTGTGATAAAGTGAAAGGCTGATACTGGAACTTTTGCTCGATTGTTCAGGTCTCCATTGCCTAAAAAAGCCCAACAATGCCATCAAAACCTTGGAAAATCAGCTTTTCTGGGATTATTTTAACTTCTTGTGGTTTAATCAGTTACCTAGATGCAACTAATGTACGGGTAGCTGCTTTGTCCCTAAGTCCAACCGAGAAATCCCATGTTTTCAAACATCAAGAGCAACCACAATTTAAAGATTCTACCGACCACTTTCCCCCACCATCGATCAAGCAATTAGCATACCCATCAGGGTTGACTAAGTTTAGGGATGATAGGTTCCCTGGTTTACAAAATCCTGATAATTTTGTCGTTCATAACTGGGATAACATATCATTGACAACATCGTCTATGATAATTTCACCTAGGGAGGTAAAGGGGAATCAGTCCTTAGATAGGAATTTTGAGTCTGATGCTGTCATCATTTCTAATATAAATCCGGGTTTAGATTTGAATGCTTCTGTCACCCTATCCCAGCATTTCTTGGCACAGGTGGAGTTTGCGTCCGATTCTCCAGATTTAGAATTAAGTAATCAAGCACAACCCTCTCCATCATCTGTTCCCGAACCCCTATCTCCAAGAACAGAACCATCCAGGGAACCCCCCCAATTAGATGCTCAACCAAGCGAAATTCCTACCCCTTCCCCCCAACAGATTGAGCAGCGTTTATCAGAACCGGTTTCTCCCAGTTATGAACAACGACGGGCTAGACTATTGAAAATACTGGAAAATCGAAGGAATCTCCGACCGAATCGGGAATTAGGTGATTTGCTGGTACGGGAAAGTCCAGATTTTGTCCCCCCCTTAGAGCAGCAACCACCTCCATCCCCCCGCAGACCTCCGGAACCGTTTGGTTATTTTTTCGGACATGTCAGTTATTTTCAAACAGATAACTTATTTTCGTCTCGAATTGATAGAATTGATGATGGATTGATTTATGGTGGATTAAGATTCGTAACTACTCCTATTCCCCTAGGTTCCCGTACCTTTTTGAGCGGTTCGGTAGGAGGAAATTTAATTAGGTACATAAACCAGTCTGAATTTAATTACAACCAATTCCGTGTAAGTGCGGATATTTTTTATCGCTTTAATCGCCGGATGTATGGTGAATTTGGTTGGAGTAATCAACAATTATTTTATTCCCGCAGTGGGGAACAGGCTAATTTCCAGGCTGGAGACAGGTTTTTAAACGAACATTCATGGCATGTATCCATCGGTAGACGCGATCCCCTCTCTTCCCAATGGATATTCGATAGTTACTATGAACTGAGAGCAAGCTTTACTGACCCCCCAGCAAATCGCGATCGCATCATTAATACTCTCTTTCTCGGACTAAATTACTATCCCCAATCTCCTTTACAGGTCGGTCTGAATTACCAATACTATCGAGCAGATTTTACCGAACGCGATCGCGATGACCAATATCATCGTTTATTTACAAGTCTCAATTACCGTTTATCCAATATCAGTAATCTGAATTTGCAAGCAGGATATACCTTTGGAGACTCGACCCAAAGTGATGTTGACTTTAACGGTTGGTTCTTCAGCTTAACTTATGGTTGGGAGTTAGGAAGATTTTAACCTGATGGGATTACAGTATAAGGTAAATCTTTGCCTGTTCAGCAACAATGGATAATTTCGAGATTCACCAGTTTGTGGGGATAATTGAGAATGAATTATTACCTCAACTCAAACTTATCAGTGTTTCCCCCTATGACCCAATTCAAGTTGATTATCTACCCCATCCTTGGCAATTACTAGGGGCGGGGAATTACGCCGCAGTCATGGCCCATCCGAATTATCCTGAACTGGTTGTCAAAATTTATGCCCCCGGACGACCAGGGTTGGAGGAGGAACGGGAAGTCTATCGACGCTTGGGTGTTCACCCTGCTTTTTCACGTTGCTTTTATGCTAACGACCATTTTTTGGTGTTGAAGCGATTGTATGGGGTGACTCTGTATGATTGTATGCACAAGGGTTTAAGGATTCCGAAACAGGTTATTCTCGATATTGACCACGCTCTAGATTATGCACGCGATCGCGGTTTGTTTCCCCACGATATCCACGGTCGCAATGTGATGATGTGGGAAAATCGCGGCTATGTTGTTGATATTTCTGATTTTCTCCACCAAGAAGCCTGTTCTAAGTGGGATAATCTGAAAACGGCTTACTATTGGATTTATCGTCCGATTTTATCTCCTTTAAGGATACGTCTATCCTACAGAACTCTAGATTGGGTTCGTAAAACCTACCGGATTTTGTCTAATTTCTACAAAGCCTGTTGTCGGCCATTTAATTCCAGATTTTAGATTTAAAAGTTGTTTTTGACACTTAAATTATTTTTTTCGGAGCATGGAGTAGGGAATCGCGAGTATTTAATAACGGTAAATGTACTGTTTGAGTTTTTTCCTTTACTTGAAAAGGTGGTTGATAATTTTAAATACGTTTATCGACCACTATCAAAATTTAGTGAAGTACAAAAATACTTGTGAAAACCCTATGATACGGACACCATAACTGCTATTTTATATTTCACTGAACTAGGGGCTACTGTATGTTAACAAATGTAAATATTTGTAGATTTATTTAAAATATTTTCTGAATTAGAAACTAGGAAGTGCATAAAAATACCCTTCCAGTCCTATGGAATTCTATGGTTGATTGTAAAACTATAAAGTTAAATAAAATATAATCACCAGGATGAAATTGAGGTATTATGAATCACAAGTTGATTGCGATCGCCTCAAACACATCTAACTTACCATTTTTCGACACAATCGAATTAATTTCTCCCGATAAAGTGAGTAGTCGTCATGTAAACATTACACCAGTAATGCGTGAAAATGATTTCTTCTGAATTCCGACTCCCGACTCCCCACTCCCTATTCCCCAATAGACGAAACTTATTTCAGATTTTAAATTATAAAATAAGAGGTTGGTCAAATGTCCCCCTTTGGTATTGCCACCAGTCGTTCAATTGAAGTCAACAAAACTCATGCTGCAAGATTATGGGTAGTATTGATTGGTGTGAATAAATACCGAGATAAATCCTTGTCTTCGCTACGTTATTCAGCAATTGATTGTCAAGGATTAGGGGAAGCATTAAGGGATGCAGGGGAGTATTTTAGCCAAACCCATTTTAAAATCCACCATGATTTTGCAACCAAATCACCAACTTTAGCTAATATTCGCTCCAGTTTAGAAGAAGTAGTAAATGCAGCAAAATCAAAAGATACTGTTTTGTTTTATTTTTCTGGACATGGAATCTTAGGTCCGAATCACGAAGCTTTCCTATGTTTGCATGATACAGATACCCAGAATTTAGAATCTACAGGTTTAAGTATATCCACAGTTTTAAGTTTATTGGCTAATTGTGCGGCTCAAAATAAACTAATTGTGTTAGATGCTTGTCATAGTGGTGGGATGAGTTTACGGCATCAAAATTCTGCTATTTCTGAAAATATTACGCCTCAGTTAGTTAGTGTTTTACAACAAAGCGCTGCTAGTGGTCAAGGATTTTATGCTTTACTTTCCTGTGATAATAATCAGCAATCCTGGGAATTCAATGAACTAGGTCATGGAGTATTTACCTATTATTTAATGCAGGGATTAAGGGGTGGTGCAGCTAATAGCCAAGGTTTGATTTATGTCGATAATTTATATAAATATGTATATTATCAAACCCTACAATATATAGATAAATATAATCAGCAAATTCGCTTAATAAATCAGCAAAATCAAAGTAGAGGTTTTACTGATTTGCTCGCTGAATATACTTTACAAACCCCGAAACGAATCGTTGAAGGTATTGGTGAATTAATTATTGGCAAAAAACCGGAAGATGAACGAGGTAGTGACTACCGTCGTCTCGGTGTTGTTGTCGATGGGCTGTTGCAAACAAAAACCTGCTTGGACATTAGTAAAATTCTCCGAAATCAAGGTGATTTTGAACTAGAATATTTACCGGCAGCAAAATCAGGTGTCAGCGCAATTAAAACCAGTTTAGTTAACTGTTTAAACGCCAAGGCAACAGAAACAGTTTTAATTTATTTGCGGGGTATAATTGCAAAAACCGATGAATGGGAAGGATTTATCTTCGGGGAACATATTCGGATTAAACGCTCCTGGTTAAAACAACAATTACAGCGCTGTCCAGCCAAACAGATAGTGATTATCGATTGTATTAGCCATTCAGAAAGTTCAATATCCCTAGCTGCATGGATGCAAGAATTACATACTAATTCTCCCCAAGGACAATGTTTAATTGCTTGTGTGAATCCGCATTCGGAGTCAGAGATTTTTTCCCAAGTTTTACTGGAAACCTTAAATAGCCATCATCAAAATCATGGTTTATCAGCCGCTGGTTGGATATCTCAACTGAAATTGTGTCTCGCGGGGAGTGATATACCTCTATATTTATGGCTTTCTGGTGCACAGGGAATTATTGAAATATTACCCGTACAAACCCATCTGCATAAACAAAAAACGAGCAAGGATTTAGGTGTTTGTCCCTATATGGGATTAAATGCGTTTACAGAACAGGATTCTTTATATTTTTATGGTCGAGAAGCCCTGATTCAAGAGATAGTTCATCACATTAGTAATCAACCATTTTTAGCCCTAGTAGGTGCTTCAGGAAGTGGTAAATCTTCAGTCATTCAAGCTGGAGTAATCCCGGTTTTACGTCAAGGGAAACAAATACCCGATAGTCAAAATTGGGTGATAAGAAAAATGCGTCCCGGTGTGAATCCGTTGATGAGTTTAGCTCAGGTATTAGGAGAAAATAATCAGTCCCAGATGAAACTATCTGCGGAGCAAATTGAAGGTATTGTTTATCAAGGTAGTGAAAATTTTGTCTATTGGCTGCGTCTTTGTCCCGAACCAATGTTGGTGTTGATCATCGATCAATTTGAGGAAATATTCACCTTAGCTAGTGGAAAAGAACGGGAAGAATTTTTAAAATTGATTTTTGCAGCTTTAGAATTTGCCCCAGATAGATTTAAAGTTGTCATCACCTTACGGGCTGATTTTATCGCCGCCTGTTTAGAACAGGAAAAACTAGCGATCGCTCTGCGAAATTATACCATTTTAGTGCCGCCCCATTTAAGTTTAGATAATTATCGTCGAGTCATAGTTAATCCTGCACAACAGGTTGGTTTGCAAATTGAACCGGAGTTAGTGGAAGTTCTCCTGCGGGAGTTAAACCATTCAGTGGCAGACTTACCATTGTTAGAGTTTGTGTTAGAGCAACTGTGGCAATATCGCGTCAATGGACGGTTAACCCTGGATGCATATCAAGAAAAATTAGGGGGGATTCAAGGCGCTTTAGAAAGGTCTTCCCAAGCTGTATATGATAGCTTAAATCCGCAAATGCAAGCCTGTGCTAAGTGGATTTTTCTCGCATTAACCCAACTAGGAGAAGGTACGGAAGATACCCGCAGACGGGTGTATAAATCGGAATTAATTGTGGCGAAATATCCGACTGATTTAGTGGAAAAAACCCTCAAGGTTTTAACTGATGCCAAATTAGTTGTGATGGGTGTGGAAGACAAGGAAAAAATTACCGGAATGGGTAAGGGTGTAAGTGAAAATCATCTCCATAACCTATTTAGTTCGCATCAGGTGACAGTCGAAGTTGCTCACGAAATTCTGATTCGTCACTGGTCTACCTTACGTTGGTGGTTAGAAGAAAATCGTTCCCGTTTACGAGTGCAGCGTCAAATAGAAGAATCTGCCCAATTATGGTTAGAAAATAATTGTTGTCCAGATTTTTTATTACAGGGTGTCAGACTTGCGGAAGCGGAAGATATATATATTAACTATACAGACGAATTAGCAACGGATACACAGAAATTCATCGCAGCTTGTTTAGAAGCAAGACAATTACAACAATTACAGGTGAAACGACGATTACGGATGACCCAAATTGCCGTCGTCGTCATGGGTAGTTTAGGTCTAATAGCTTGTGGATTAGCAGGTTTTGCCTATCAACAAAGTCAAAAAACAAAATTAGAAGAAATTAAAACCTTAAATTCCTTGGCAGAAAATTATCTCCTCTCCCATAAACAACTTGATGGCTTAGTTACAGCGATGAAAGCAGCTAAAAAAATCCGCAGTCAGGTGAATTGGTGGGGATGGGATCACGTAAATCAAATGGAAGCACAACTGCGTACAGAAAAAAATCTGAATCAAGCGGTGGTTGATATTATGGAAAGTAACCGCTTATCAGGACATAACAGCCTAGTTATGTCAGCTAAATTTAGCCAAGATGGACAAACAATTGCTACTACTAGCGCCGATAAAACTATTAAAATTTGGCAAGCCAATGGTAAGCTTTTAAAAACCTTAGTTGGTCATCAAGATACAGTTAATGATGTGGATTTTAGTCCTGATGGTCATCTAATAGCTTCTGGAAGTGAGGATAATACTATCAAACTATGGCGACCAGATGGTACTTTAATCACAAGTATTAATGCCCATAGTGCGCCCGTATTAGCGGTAAAATTTACCAAAAATGGGGAAGAATTAATTTCCGCAAGTAGAGATTTAAGCCTGAAATTCTGGAATCAACAAGGTCAACATTTACGAACTCTATCTGCGGAGAATCTGGGGATTACGGATATACCCCAAGCTTTTCATCTGACTGCGGATGGAACAACCCTGATTTTGGCAATGCCAAAGGGGGAAATTATCTTTGTGAATATGCAGGGGGAGAAAATTCAGACATTTCAACTACCCCAACAAGATATGGATGAAAATGCGAAAATCAGTGCGATCGCATTTAGTCCTAATCGTCAAACCCTAGCAGTGGCAAATACCCAGGGTAGGGTGTTAATTCTCGATCGGGATGGCAAAGTTGTATATCGATTTCAAGACCACAGTGCTAAAGTAACCCGTTTGACCTATTCCCCAAATAGCCAAATTCTGGTTTCTAGCAGTACCGATAACACCATTAAAATTTGGGGTTTAGACGGAACATTATTGCAAACTTTAGCTGGACACGGACGGACAATTAACTATGTGGCTTTTTCTCCCGATGGTCAAACTTTTGTTAGTGCTAGTGATGACAAAACCGTCAGATTATGGCAATTAAATAATATCATTCCCCTCAGTTTACGCGGTCATGAAAGAGACGTAGTAGACATTGCCTTGAGTCCTGATGGTAACTATTTTATCTCAGCTAGTGCCGACGGAACATTGATTTTGTGGCATAAATCTGGGAAAATTTTACATAAATTTACCGGTCATCAACAAGAAATTAATAAAGTAGTATTTTCCCCTGACCAGCAAACTATTGCTTCCGTAAGTGTTGATAATACTATCAAGCTTTGGCGACCGAATGGTAATTTAATCAAAACCATTCCTTTGGAAACAGATTGGTACAGTAATCTTACCTTTTCTCCCGATGGTAAAACTTTAGTTTATACCAATACAGATAATACCATTAAACTTTGGCATCAAACCACTAATAAAATTCACACCTTATCAGGACACAACTATTGGGTGACAAGCCTCAGTTATTCCCCAGATGGTCAAATTCTGGCTTCTGCAAGCGCAGATCAAACTATCAAATTATGGAATCCCCAAGGTAATCTCATTAAAACCATACCAGCCCATGATGCTTTAATTTGGCATGTCATTTTTTCTCCTGCTGGCAACTTGTTGGCATCGGCAAGCCATGATGGTAAAATCAAAATTTGGAGTCGCAACGGGGAACTAATCAGAACAATTAATGCCCATAACCACGAAGTAAACAAAATTAGTTTTTCTCCCAATGGCGAATATATTGCTTCTGCATCCGATGACCAAACCATCAAAGTATGGACGACCCATACCGGTCAACTGGTGAAAACTTTAACTGGCCATAATAGTAATGTGCGCAGTGTGACTTTTAGTCCCGATGGCAAATATATAGTTTCTGGAGATTCTGATAATCTGATTAAAATTTGGAATTTTACCAGCCTTGCATCCTCAAAATTAGATTTTGACTCTTTGTTTAAGCGGGGATGTAAATGGCTTCATAACTACCTGGAAAATCATCCCAATTTATCCGCAGAAGAACGCTATATTTGTCAAGGGGGAAATAGATAATTTTGGCATCTAGAGACGTAATATATTGTGTGTTTGTAGTGTAGAGACGTAATATATTACGTCTCTACATGCTGTTGTATTTTTTTGGCAAATTGCTATTACAACATCCGATTCACGGCTTCCAAGGGAATCGGCTTACGTTGAATATTTAAAAATGTATCGATATTTTTGAGATGACTAACAGCTTCGTGGTAATTACTCAAATTGACTAAAACATTATCTTCATACATTGAATCGACTGGCTTTTCAACGCCAAGAATCAATTCTTCGAGATGATTTTTTGCTATCATCAAATCCAAGTATTTGAGGAAAATATCCCGTTTTTTCATCTTCACACTGACTAGATACCATGTTCCAGATGTAATTTTTTCCATATTCAGCCATTTAGTCATCACTGCAATACTTTGCTATTATAGTTTGCTTTTCCTTGACAGATGAATTTTCAGCCGCAGAAAACGGAATTAAAATCAAAAATGCTGCCCTTTTCGAGCAGCATTTTTCAGATATGGAAACATGATGGCTATCAATCGTACAATCGCAACTTTAAATATCTTCCAATTCCAACTGTGCAGCTGTCACCGCATCAAATGCAAAGGCTATAATCATCGGCATCGGACATTTAAATATGTAGGTGGAAATTATCGCCACCAATGTCCCGATGACTGCTGATATCGACCAAAACTTTTCTTCAAACGTCATTCCTCGCTCTGCTTTAATTATATGTAATACTTGAGCCGGAATCGGTTCTGGCATGACTGCACCTGGAGGAAATGCCCAGTAATTGTTGCTGCGCTCAATAAACAGGTCTGTCCAACCATTATCTAGACACCATTCTTCAATCCAGCGATCGCAATAATGCTTCATAGGAGTCTGGAAAATAGGAATTTGCATCGAGTTTAGATCCAAAAAAAAAAAACTTATTGCACTTACCAAGAATTTGCCTAATTTCTGTCTACTCAAACCAGTCATGATTCCTGTATATATTTAATTCACAATGTAAACAAATATTAAGACAATTTCTTTAGCTGGTTGTGCGATTGATTGATAGATACAGTAATCATTCAAGTATACATATCCACATTATCAGTAAAACTCGATGGATGACAGCAAATGAAAATAAACTTTACTTAAGACTGGGGTTAGATTACAAATAATTAATACCCATTCGTGGTGATTCAACGTACAGACGCGATATATCGCGTCTCTCCCTACTCCCCATTCACCTATTTTCCAGGGAGAAAGAAAATCAAGTATTGACCCTAAAACAGATAAATTTCTCATGATAAATCCGTAAATAGAATTGTCAAGCTGAAATTTGATATTTTTGGTTAAATATTGATTGGATTTACTTAATTTTGAGCTTGATTAAACATTACCAAAACATAATTTAACAGGTATACAATGCAAGCCAGTTAAGCCATTCGGTATCGCTTAACTGGGAAAAATGCTTATATCGGCAAATTTTCAATTTGCCCACAATCATATTTTCTCTTCATAGTTACCTAGGGAAAATCTTCCCCGCAATCAAATTATCAACATTAATTATTATGGCTGACAAAAAAAAGCTTGTATCTACCGCTTCTAATCCAGCTTTAGCCAATCCGGTTTTGATTCAAAGTCGATTTGGCAACCAAGGTAATTTTGAACTGGTTGTACCCGCTACCAATGGCGGATTTGCATTTTATTGGCGGGACAACGACAACGAAAACCTTCCTTGGCAGGGACCGATTTTAGTGGCACAAGAAGTTGGTAAAATTGATGCCATGACCATGATTCAAAGTAACTTTGGTCATGTGGGTAATTTAGAAGTAATCGCGCGAATTGGAGAGAAATTAGCCTTTTTCTGGCGTGATTGCGAAGTTGAACCCCAATGGCATGGTCCTTTCTTTTTTGATGCTATGCCTGCCTGTGGTAATCCGGTCTTGATTCAAAGTCGATTTGGCAACCAGGGTAATTTTGAATTGGTTGTACCCGTTGTGGATGGCGGCTTTGCATTTTATTGGCGGGACAACGACGACGAAAACCTCCCTTGGCAAGGACCTGTATTAGTAGCAAAAGAAGTTGGTCAAATTGATGCCATGACCATGATTCAAAGTAACTTTGGTCATGTGGGTAATTTAGAAGTAATCGCGCGAATTGGAGAGAAATTAGCCTTTTTCTGGCGTGATTGCGAAGTTGAACCCCAATGGCATGGTCCTTTCTTTTTTGATGCTATGCCTGCCTGTGGTAATCCGGTCTTGATTCAAAGTCGATTTGGCAACCAGGGTAATTTTGAATTGGTTGTACCCGTTGTGGATGGCGGCTTTGCATTTTATTGGCGGGACAACGACGACGAAAACCTCCCTTGGCAAGGACCTGTATTAGTAGCAAAAGAAGTTGGTCAAATTGATGCCATGACCATGATTCAAAGTAACTTTGGTCATGTGGGTAATTTAGAAGTAATCGCGCGAATTGGAGAGAAATTAGCCTTTTTCTGGCGTGATTGCGAAGTTGAACCCCAATGGCATGGTCCTTTCTGGATTGATGCAGTATAGATAGGGATAGTGCCAATACGGTTGTTAAAGATAACTGTAGGTTGGGTTGAGGCTTTACGTAGACTGTTGATTTTGTGGAAATTTACCCATAAGTTCCCACAGTTTTTGTGATGATCTCGTCCCGATGCTCCGCGTAGGGATGCATTCCACGAGGGCTACTGCCTCAAATTAGGAAGCAGAGCTTCCCTATATGTATCAACAGCCGGAGTATTAGAACAAGTTTTTTGTCACGGTTTGTACATAAATTTGCGACCCCAAAAAAGGCGGTACACAGCCTAGGCTCTGCCTCTACATTCTTTAACCCAACCTACCCAATAATCAGGCTTTTAAGTCTAACTGAACTGTATTGGGGATAGTGCTGAACTGACCTAAGTTTAACCACTCAAAATTTTTGAACCATTGACTCAACCATTCTCTATCCAAAGGATGGTTTTTTTTGTGACGACCCATAATGGTATAAGCTGTAATAGTTAGGTAAAAACACAGAGTTCTTTTTGATTCCTCATATGCATTGGCGGCAATTGACAGTATTGCTAGTAATATTATTCATGGTGGTATGTTGGCCATTAGCAGCTTTAGCCGATTGGACCCATCCGCTATCCTTTAGTAATGCCGAATTGAGTCGTAGAGATTTTTCGGGGCAAGAACTACAAGCGGCAGAATTTTCCAATGCAAATTTAGAATTTGTGAACTTCCGAAACGCCGATTTAAGGGGAGCGATTTTAAGTGCTTCGGTAATGACAAATGCAACGCTACAGTCGGTCGATTTGACGAATGCGATGGTCGATCAAGTAAACTTAACAGGGGCGGATTTGCGCGATGCCATTTTTCGGGAAGCTTTGCTATTGCGAGCAATTTTTACTAATACAGTCATAGAAGGCGCTGACTTTACCGATGCAATTTTAGATGGAGCGCAAATTCGAGAACTTTGCCAAATAGCTAGTGGCATAAATTCTCAAACAGGTGTTCAAACTCGTGATTCTCTTGGGTGCAAATGAAGCGCGTAGGTGTAATAGGTGGCGGACAACTCGCCTGGATGATGGGTGGTGCAGCACAGAAATTGGGTCTGCAACTGGTGGTGCAAACGCCGAATGTGGAAGACCCAGCGGTGGCGATCGCAGCATCGCAGCAATGTTCCCATGTCCCTGTTTCCGTTGGTGGAAATGGTAATGGGAATGGTAATGGTCGTATCGCTAAGGATTTTCTGGTGCAAGCGCGAGTTGATGACGCGATGGGGACGGTGGAATTGGCAAAAAAAAGCGATGTGATTACCTTTGAAAATGAGTTTGTTGACCTGGAAGCCTTGACTAGTTTAGCCGAGCGAGGTGTGTGTTTTCGTCCCCGTTTGGAAGCTTTGGCTCCTCTTTTAGATAAATTCCATCAACGTCAGTATCTCCATGATTTAGGTATTCCCGTCCCCCAATTTATCGCCCTAGATCCTGATGATGTGGACAATGATGCCGTTCTCGGACAGTTTGGTTTTCCAGTTGTCCTCAAAGCCCGTCGGCATGGGTATGATGGTCAGGGAACCCATATCGCTCAAAGTTTAGAAGAACTGCGAGAAATTCTCCACCGCTACCCCTTTGGAGCAACGACCTATCTCTTGGAAAGCTTTGTCCCCTTTGAACGGGAATTGGCAGTGATTGCGGCTCGTTCTGTTAATGGCGAAGTTGTCATCTATCCAGTGGTAGAAACTAAGCAAATTAAACAGGTTTGTCGCTGGGTAATTGTTCCTGCTGACATTGAAGCACAAATGACGGCAGAAATTAACCACATCGCGACTCAGATACTAGAAAGTCTAGATGTGGTGGGTGTGTTTGGAATTGAATTATTCTTGACCCAGGAGCATCTGGTTTTAGTGAACGAAATAGCTCCTCGAACCCATAATTCGGGGCATTTTTCCCTCGATGCCTGTGAAACCTCCCAATTTGAACAGCATTTACGGGCTGTGTGCGGTTTACCCCTGGGAAATTGTACCTTACTTTCTCCTGGCGCAGTCATGGTTAATTTGCTAGGATATGAAAATTCCCACAGCGACTATCAAGAAAAACGCAACCAAATTGCTCAGATTGCCAATGCCCATATCCATTGGTATTCTAAGAGTGTATCCCGTCCCGGTCGCAAGTTAGGACATGTAACAGTTCTATTGCCACAAGCAGATAGAGATAATGCGATCGCGGTTGCTCAAGAAATTGAAGCTATTTGGTATCCAAAGTAAAAAAATGTTGGTCAACCACATACCCAACATAATTTTTGCAGGCTATAATGGGGATGTTCGGCTGCGACGTTGGTGACTGCCATCAAGTTTTTTGATCTATGCTTGAAAAATAAGGGAACCAATCGTCCTCGTGGCAGTAGACCGAGCTTAGTACTCGGAAACTTTAAACGAGTTGACATCAATTCCCACCTGGTTTAACCAGGTCATAAACTTAGGTAAAACGGCGTTGCGGTGAACAAAATAATTTGCTCCCAGTTCATTTTCTGACTAGGGAGCTTTTAATTTTTGGGAGTTTACTAAAACCCTAATAACCTGAGCGTCCGCAACAAATCCTGTTTGGTAAAGGGTTTAGTGAGGTATGCGGATGCACCTTGACGCATTCCCCAGATGCGGTCAATTTCACCATTTTTAGAGCTACAAATAATAATATGGGATTTTTGGGTTTTTGGCTCACGCTTGAGTTTACGACATAATTCAAACCCACTCATTCCTGGCATGACCACATCGGTAATAATTACATCAGGTTGGTAGATCATCGCTTTGGCAAATCCGTCTTTGGGGTCAACGGCTTTGATTGCCATATACCCACTTTCCTGTAAATAACAATTAATTAATTCCAACTGGGAAATCGTATCATCGATAATTAATACTGTTGGCATCAATGTATTCTCCTCACCATCCACACTAGTAAATATTTTCAGGACATAGCTTTTTCAAGACATATTCACAACGAAACCAGCAAAATTTTGACACGCAAAATAGAGCTAATTGCTCGCTGCTATCAGCCCAGAAATAATATCAAATCTGACTACTTTGATATTTAATTTGTGTTTTTTCTCGGCTAGAAATCGCTCAATGCTTTTTCTAGATCAAACAAGACCATAGGGAACAATTTGGGAGCATCCCCAATATGTAAAAAAATATGTTTTTACATATTTTTTCATTGCGTAGACGCGTAGCGGCTTCTTGCAAAGTAGCGATCGCAAAATCCATCACTCAGAATGAGTCCATCGATTGCTGAAGGCCATACTTCCTAATAGAAGGCCATCTAATACAATAATCAGATTATTCTGTTACTGAGTAATAAAACCTAGAACGCACCAACAGTTTTACCGGAAATATAAGCCTGAAAAGCTTATAAAATAATACTTTTCATGTAATTTAGCGGACTCTAAGTTGGTCAGAGTTGATACTCCTAGCACAGTGTCTCTTGGAGATGGGAAGGAACTACACTTCTGCATTCTAGATGTATTAGATGTAGCCTCGCAGTCACGATGTAATCTGTATTTTCCTTCTGGTGTACGCAGTACATGACCACTACTCCCTATTCCCTTTACAGACGACCCGTCGGGTTTTCTCTACTCCCTACTCCCTAAGCAAGATGCATAAATACTATTTTCAATAACTCTGCCCTAGTAAATGGTTTAGTTAAATATCCAGATGCACCAACTAATCTAGCTTTAACTTTGTCGATTAAGCCCTTATTTCCCGTCACCATAATAATAGGTATTTTCTTGAACATAGAGTTATTCCGAATAATTCGACATAACTCATACCCATCTATACCATCCATGTTTAAGTCCAATAAAATCAAGTCTGGCTTGTTACGAATAATTGACATGACGGCTTTTACTGGGTCGTTAATTGCTACCACTGCAAAATTCTCTTGTTCTAAGAAACGACTGATTTCTCGCAAGACTGTGGGACTGTCATCGACGGAGACGATTTTATAGATTTTTTTGCTCGGTGGGTTAGTTGGTAGTGCTGAGTTGGACTTGACGGGTGGAGATGGTGGTTGGGAAATATGGCTAGATGTCACCGGGGGAAGGGGATGGGTCGCAGTTTCGTTCAGGAGTGGTAAACCGGAGGTTTTGCGCTCTGGATATCGCACTGCTGGGGAAATTAAACTGGGACTAGTGCTGTTTTCGCTGATGCTTGCTTTTGCGGTTGGGGTTGGTACTGTTTCCCCTGGGGTAGATCGGGTTTGTGGTTGGGGTATTTTTGGCAGTAAATCAAAGGGAGGATCTGGTTCGTGTAAGATAATTTCACCATTGAGGATATAGGGGATTAGATTACGCACCATTTGCATTTCTTCCTGGTTCATAATTACTGCCAGGTGACGCAAACTAAAGCCTTTCATCCAGACTGCTAAATTTTGTTGAATTTGCGGCGAATTAGTTTGATTGGTTAACTCTGGAACCCGTAAATAGGGACGCTGATAAGGTGAATTAATGTAGGGTGCAAAGCTTTGCCAAGCAAGATTTTTTTTCTGACAAATATCAATGATTTTTTCTGTGTCAATGCGACAAATAATTGGTAATTTCTCCGATGGGGAAATGAGTCTATATTTGCCTTCTGTAATTAATAATAAAGATTCTAAAACTTCTTTGACTAATTCTTGAATCAAAATCGCTGCTTGGGTCGGATTTAGATGTCTTTCACTCACCAACCAACAAATGGCTTGATATTCTGGGGGGTGTTGACTTAG
Source organism: Calothrix sp. NIES-3974 (assembly GCF_002368395.1). GTDB lineage: Bacteria > Cyanobacteriota > Cyanobacteriia > Cyanobacteriales > Nostocaceae > NIES-3974. The sequence goes on along the minus strand of NZ_AP018254.1, from coordinate 5,241,018 downwards.
GGGAGGGAACTCTGCTACCAATAAAGGCGTAGTCGGTATGGGTTCGGCTTCCGTTTCAAACATCATTCGCATTTGGGTGCGAATCTGGTTGTCCAGGTGGGGGATTTGGGAACTCAAACGACGCAGGTGGCGTTCTAGGCGATCAAAGGGTTCTACTGAATGGGTGAGGTAGGTGATTTTGCCATTTTCCAGGAAAATTAACCAGACAATAGAATTACTTAACACCTGTACGCAGGTGCTGTCGTGACTACGTGCCAGGTGTTGTAGAAAACTAAGGGGTCTAAGCTTTGTAAAAGTGCCAAAAATATGCATATTACTGGGTAATTTCCGGGAATTTTAGCCAAAAAATTGTCGGATGAGCCTATCTGTAACCACTTTTCAGTCAGATATTCCTTTTTTCCGTATGTTTTGAAACACGAATATTAATCATGTTAATGCACCTATGTTACAGCGAGGTGTTAATTGTCCGTAGGTTTGATTGTTACATTTTGCAAAAAAGTATATATTTTGATGCATGAATAATTATGTATTTCCGAGTTAGAATTTATTCTGATTACAGCTATAGATTAGAAACCAACTATGTTGATTTTACTGAATATATATAGCTTCTACATGAAAATTTTAAAAAGTAATGTCTGCAAGAGGCACAATATATTGTATTCTATATATGCTGTGTATCAGAAAATATTGGGCGATCGCCATGTCAAATTTTCATCGGCGAACAATTAAAATTGTGACTCCAATGAAAGCAATTGAAAATTTAATTAAAAATCGGCAAGTTTCCGTTTAAATAAATTCTTGAATGAAGAGTATAAAGGCAACCACATTGTTTGCAACAGTGTAGTTAGAGCCAAGAACGAAAACCAATCACTCTGGATTTGCATTTGTTTTTCGTGATGGCAAGAATGACCCTGAGCATAGCTTCGACACAAATATAACACAAAAAGTTATGACCGATACATTAAAGCTAGATGAAGTTGTTGAGTTCGCCGAGAACCCGGAACCACGGTGTCCGTGTGTGTTGTTGCTGGACACATCAGGTTCCATGCAGGGAGATGCGATCGCGGCTTTAAATCAAGGCTTGGAAACCTTTAAAGAGGAGTTGACAAAAAATACCCTAGCATCACGAAGGGTAGAAGTGGCAATAGTCACCTTTGACAGTCAGGTACAGGTGGTGCAGGATTTTGTCACCGCAGACCAGTTCCAGCCGCCAGTATTAACAGCCCAAGGCTTAACAACAATGGGTGCAGGAATTCATAAAGCCCTAGATTTATTACAGGAGCGCAAAGCCCAATACCGCAGTCATGGGATTGCCTATTATCGACCGTGGGTATTCATGATTACCGATGGGGAACCCCAAGGGGAATTTGAAGACGTAATCGAGCAAGCAGCCCAGCGTTTGCACATGGATGAGACCAATAAACGAGTTGCATTTTTTAGCGTTGGTGTGGAAAATGCTAACATGGCTCGTTTAGGTCAGATCGGAGTGCGTACACCGTTAAAATTGAAAGGGTTAAATTTTGTGGAGATGTTTGTGTGGTTATCAGCCAGCATGTCGGCGGTTTCCCACTCCAAAGTAGATGATCAAGTAGCACTACCACCAATTGGCTGGGGTTCTGTCTAAACAGAAGTTTCGCAGGGAGGGTTCATTCTGGCGATGGGTAGTATATTTCATGAATACTTTTAAATCAATGCTTCATTGGCAAGTAGTTTCAGCCTCTGTCTGCGGTACAAGCCACGTGAAAAATCAGCAGTTGTGTCAAGACGCACACCACTGGCAAATTTTGGCTGATAATATTTTAGTCTGCGCTGTTGCCGATGGTGCAGGAAGTGCTACCTTTGGTAAAGTCGGAGCGATGGTCGCGGTGCAAACTGCGGTAGAAACAGTTGCAAATGCCGAAGAGGTCAATCGGCGCACCTTGGCAGAGGATAGGGTGGTGCGATCGCTATTAATGGATGCGGTGATAGCTGCCAAAGAATCGGTAGGACAGGAAGCGACAGCATGTCAGAGGTTGATGACAGATTACGCCTCAACATTGATCTTGGTAATTGCCACACCAGAGATGGTGGCGGTTGCCCAGATAGGTGATGGTGTAGCAGTTGTCAAGGACTATCAGGGAGATTTACTAGCGCTCACCCTACCCGATCATGGTGAGTACATCAATGAAACAGTATTTTTGACATCACCTCAAGCCTTCGATTCCTTACAATTACAGATATTACGCCAACCAATAGAAAATGTGGGTGTACTTACAGATGGGCTGCAAATGCTGGCGATAAATATGTCAATCCGCGCTCCCCACAAACCGTTCTTTTTTCCCCTATTCGATTTTATTGCCAATACGGAAGATCAGGTGGCAGCCAAAGAACAGTTAGCAAAATTTCTCAGTTCTGAGCGAATTAGCCAACGAACTGACGATGATTTGACCTTAGTGTTAGCGGCTTTAAAGGACTAAATTAATTGCCTTGTGTGCCGACATTACCCCAGTACTCGGCCAACCCGAAAATAGCGGGAATCGGAGAGTAGGTAGTGAGTGGGAAACATACTTACCCGGCTGACATTTCCTGGCTGCACTACCAAATTATTGTTCGCAAAATAGAAAATAAATCTTGCCATGCAGGTACTACGTAGTCTTCCCAATCAACAAAGCGTCCATCTCAACCTTTCCGTCAGCTTAGGACGAGGTGGAGAAGCCTGTGTATATACAGTACCGACTGATAGCAATCTCGTTGCTAAAATATATCACCATCCCACCGATTCCCACGCACGCAAACTCAAGGCCATGTTGGCCCATCCACCGGAAAATCCCACAGCCAGTTTAGGACACGTTTCCATTGCTTGGCCGGATGAATTATTAAAAGCCAGTGACGGTAGCGATCGCATAGTTGGTTTTTTAATGCCACGTATCCGGGGAATGCGACCAATTATCGATTTTTACAATCCCCGTACTCGTCGTCAACATTGTCCTTTATTTAACTACCAGTACTTATTGCGGACAGCAAGAAATTTAGCTGCCGCTTTTGCCGCTTTACACGCACGGGGTTATTGTGTTGGCGATGTCAACGAATCCAATATTTTAGTCAGTGATACGGCACTAGTAACATTAGTTGATACCGATTCCTTCCAAGTACCTGACCCCGAAGGGGATTTTGTTTATCGGTGTCCCGTAGGTAAACCCGAATTTACCCCACCAGAACTACAAAATAAAGTATTTGCCGACTGCGATCGCGCCATCACCCACGATTTATTTGGTTTAGGTGTACTGATTTTCCAATTATTAATGGAAGGAACCCATCCCTTTTCCGGGATATACCAAGGAATCGGTGAACCACCCCCCTACGAAGCACGGATTGCAGCTGGTCATTTTACCTATTCCCAAAAGCACCGCGTTCCCTACAAACCAACACCCGTCGCTCCCAGCTGGTCGGTGTTACACCCAGCCTTACAGGAACTATTCATTCGTTGCTTTGAAGTGGGACATGGCGACCCCTTGCAACGTCCAAGTGCAGCCACTTGGTTATTAACCCTGGGGGAAGTGGAAGAGCAACTTACCACCTGTGAGAAAAACCCCCAACACCGTTACAGTCGCCATTTAGACAAATGTCCCTGGTGTGAGCGGACAGTTCAATTAGGTGGACGAGACCCTTTCCCTTCCCCCCAAGCGATCGCAGCCAAGGAACACCTTAAGCCGCAAAAGAAAAGCCGCTCTCCTCGTCGGCGAACAGTCCCCCATCTTCCCGCTCCCCATCCCACCCCTTCCCCCTTACCCCTACGACGGTTGATTTATCCCCAAAACTTTGCCCCCCAAGCGATTCCCTACTATCAGCCAAAAAAACGACGCATCTATCCGTTTGTGTTTGCTTTGATTGTTTTTGGTTTGCTGGGTTATTTGGACTTATTAATTAAACTGACAAATCAACCATTTAATCCCATTAGTACCTATGCTCGGCAAATGATTCAGGTGGAGGAAGAGGATAAGCTCAGTTTTGATGAATATTATAAACAGGGCCATGCAGCCTATAAAATTCGTGATTACACCCAAGCGGTAGAAAAATTTACCAAAGCGATTCGTAAACGACCAGATTATGCCCGTGCTTACGTGAATCGTGCCAATGCCTACTACAACCTGAAGGAATACGAAGCATCCCTAGCCGATTACAATCAAGCCATCGTATTGAATCCCAACGAAGTCAAAGCCTATGTGAATCGTGGCAATGTGAGGATTATTTTAGCCGAATTGCGCAGCGACCCGGATAAATTATATAAGTTAGCAATTCAAGACTTTAACCATGCAATTAAACTAGACGATCGAGAAATTGAAGCCTATATTCGTCGCGGAATTGTCCGGATGCAAATAGCTCGCTATAGCGGGGAATCCCAAGTCGATTATCAAAAAGCGATCGCCGACTTTAACGAAGCCCTCAAGCGTGGACCATCAAGGGCTGAAGCCTATTTTCAAAGAGGTATGGTACGCTACCATATTGCCCAGTATAGCAGTGAATTTGAAGCCGAATATCGTCGTGCCCTTCAGGATTTTGACAGAGCGGTGAAAATTAATTCTCAGTTTGCCAGAGCTTATTTAAAACGGGGAATTGTGCGTTACGAATTATCTCAATACGGTGGGGAAGAATCGCGTAAACATAGCCTCAAAGCCATCGATGATCTACAACGAGCGGCAAAAATATCCCTAGAGCAAAAGGATATGGATAATTATCAACAAGCAATTAATAGCATTTGTGTCGTGATTGAAAATAAGTGTGATGCCGTAATTAATTTAATTAACGCCGTTGACAAAAAAATCTCAAATTAAGAGAATGTTGGTTAATTTGTAATTTGTAATAGCCTACGGCAACGCTTCGCGTACGTAATACCCGCTACGCGGGAAGCAAGCTACGTAATTCGTAATTTGTAATTATTACCCTATACTGGAAAGCAGGGGCTTGGAACCAGGGTGCTGCGATGGGTGTGTTTTCTATTGATAAATCAAGTTGCAATAGGGTTCAATTAAAGATAACTGTAGGTTGGGTTGAGGCTTTGCGTAGACTGTTAATTTTGTGGAAATTTACCCATAAGCTCACACAGTTTTTGTGATGATCTCGTCCCTATGCTCCGCGTGGGGACGCATTCTACGAGGGCTACAGCCTCAAATCAGGAAGCAGAGCTTCCCTATATGTATCAACAGCCGCAGTATTGGAACAAGTTTGTTGTCACGGTTTGTGCATGAATTTGCCACCCCAAAAAAGGCGGTACACAGCCCGAGCTCTGCCTCTACATTCTTCAACCTACCCAATAATCAGGCTTTTAAGTCTAACTGAACTGTATTGAATCAAGTTGCTCTAGACCTGAGTGAATTAATTTTTAATGTCGTCCGTATAAACTATTTCCGATTCCCTTACAGACGCGACATGTCGCGTCTCTCCCTACTTGTATTTCACGTACTAAATTTTCGGTAAAATCTCCGGTAGTAATTGTCCTGGAACTTTGGAAAGGGCCAAATTTTGTCCTTGAATCCCTAACTCGCTGTGGAAAGCTCGGACTGTTTTGACGATGTAGGTTATTGTGGCTTGGTAGGCATCCGGTTGTTTGCTTAAGCCGTTGAGAGCTTGCAGATGATTATCTAGGGACGATTCTAAATGCTGAGTGCGATCGCTTTTATCTCCCTGGTAGTAGGTATCTGTCACCAGTTGATAATGGGCTAATCCCAGATTATTATGGGTGGCAAAGACATCGAAACTTAAGGTCATTCCTTGGAGGGAATGGGCTAATCCTAACGCTTCTTGATAAGCGCTGATACATTTTTCCAGTAATTTATGTCGTTCTTCCTTACTGGTTTGGATTTGATTGGCTAAATGCCAAAATGCTGTTCCCAAATTATTTTGGGTTGCGGCACAGGCTGCTGGTAAAGTGGCTGGTGTACGGTATTTTAATGCTTCCCGATAGGCATCAATCGCCTTTTGCAGATTTTCCGGTGGTTGCTCATACTGGGCTAAGTTCCAATAGGCAGTACCAATGTTATTTTGAATCATCCCGTATTTGAGCGGTTCCTGAATTGGCGTATAGTACACCAGTGCCAAATTGTAGGCAGCGATCGCTTTTTTCAAATGTTCTACTGGTTGGTTATACTGGGCTAGATGCCAGTAGGCTGTACCTAAATTGTTTTGGCAAGCTGCGTACTTTAGCGGCTCCATTTCTGCCGTTCGGTAATGGAGTGCCTCCGTATAAGCAGACACAGCATTTTGCCAATTTTCCGCCGGATTATTAAACCTCGCTAAATCGCCAAAAGCCGTTCCTAAGTTATTATGGACTCTTGCGTAGGTTTCCGGATGGCTTTGTGGCGAAATTAACCGTAGCGCCAACTGATAAAATTCAATTCCCTGTTCAATATAGGATTGTCCCTCCTCCGAATTTGGGGGTGTACGGTACAACATCCAATATAAGGTTCCCAAATCGTTTAAAATATCAGGAATCTGGGGTGAAACTTCATCGAGGGTAATTGCCTCTTGATAGGCTATAATTGCCACCATCAAATGTTCCAGGGTTGCATGTCCTTGCTCAATTTGGTGACGGTAGAAATTACCTAAGTTTTGATAGGCTTGGGCTAAATCCACAGCCGAAGCATTATTGGCATGTAAAGCCTCAATTTCTGCCAATAACTGTTGCGGTGACTCATCCGTGATCTGTGATTCGGCGATCGCGGTGTCAATGGTGGCTAAAACCAGTTCCGTTAATTCTTTGGTAATCGGTGAACTATAGCTAGATTTCACCGGAGCAGGTGTGTTCTCTCTCTCCTGGGGGAAACCCTCCTCCTGGACCAATCCCACCGCTAAAATATCCCCATCTTCCCTTTTCCCAGGTGGTTCTGATGGGTGTCCCCGATTGACCAAACTCTCCTTGGGAAAATCAAAATCCTCCGTCGGAATCTGCTCCTCTAAAATATCCTGATCTAAGGTTTGTTCAAAATCCCCTAGATCAATACCCCTTGTCCCCGAAAAACGTTCCGGTGTTCCCCGACCCTGTACCATTGGTGTCGGTTCTCCCGCAAACACAAATACCCCCGTTCGACAGCGCCAAAATTGGGGAGCGGACTGCTGTATCGCGTGTAACCAAGGACGGGGAACCCACAGCAAGATACTTGATTCCAATACCCGCGCAGTTTCTGGACTTGCTAAACTCTGCTCACTCGACCGTAAATATTGCAAAAATAGACGCTGAATTGCCACTGGTTGGCGAGTTAACTGCTCCACCCCAACAATCTGAAACGCCGGAATTGGTAAGGCTTTTCCCGGTGTGTCCGCAGTTTTTCCCACCACCGGAGGTGGATAACTAATCAACCACTGATTAATTTGCCCAATCGGATGGGGATCACTCATATTCAGACGCAAAGTCACCAAGCGCGGGTAAGCTGGTGTACTTGCTTCATAGGCATTTGCCGGCTGATTTAAAACCTGACTCACTGGGTAGGCTAGTGTCGAATGTAACTTCGCAGCCACCTGATTACGGAGATTCAAATCATCACATACCGCTATAAAAATTTGTCGCCGTAACCCTAAACTCAGGGACAACTTTAAGCGGTGATATACCTGCTTATTCCAAGCAGAATTTTCTGGGTGTGCAGTATCATTTACGCTCATGGTGGCATCACCGCCAATACACTGTTTATCTGTATTTTGAACAAAGATTGGTGAACATTTCTACCTATCACATCGGTTTTCAAGCCTAAATTTATCTAGTCAGGACATTTTTTTATATCTGGCTAGATAATAAAGTGTATTATTATACTTGTATGGTATGTGATTTTAACAAAAATCAGGTTCCAACTTGATATCGGAACCTGATTGATGATAGCAATATCTGCAAGTATTTCCAGCTACATTTTATGCAAAAGAGTCAAGAAGGTGGGAATTGGCGATCGTGTAGCGGCTCCTTTGGAGCATCGCAGCCATAGAAAGAAGAGTAAACAGGAGCAAAAATTTAGATTTATCCCATCCCTATTTCACAAGCTTTCGCAGTTGAACACCTGTATTAATTTAGCCACCACTAGACACTAAAAATGCAACCCCTACCAAGCCACCGACAAGCACCGCAGTCCCAATACCCAAGATGAGAGTATTCCGTTTTTGACTCGCAGTCATTGCCTCCGCTTGATAAACCTTGGGTTCGCGAGCAAAGTTATTTAAACGTCCGCCTTCCTCTGTAGTGTATGGCATGATATTAAATCCCTTATTTGGTGACTTTGATCTCAATTATTTGCCTAATGTTACATGATTGCTTGCAGTACTCATAACTTTGTAGATGAATCGTTACATAAATAATGAACGGAAGATGGATATCTGACTGTGATACCAGACAACTGCAATCAACACCCAACTTCACCATCTCCCTACTCCCGAAAAAATAAAAAAATGTTAACTCAGTATTCAGAATATCTTATACATAGACAATGGATGAAACACGCTTTAGAATTAGCTAAATTTGCTGGCGATGCAGGTGATGTTCCCGTTGGTGCGGTTGTGATTGATGCAAACGGTAATTTGATTGCCGAAGGAGCAAATCGCAAAGAACGCGATCGCGATCCCACTGCTCACGCGGAAATTATCGCCCTCCGTACAGCAGCGCAAAGGTTAAAAACTTGGCGTTTACAACCGTGTACCCTCTATGTCACCCTGGAACCCTGTCCGATGTGTACAGGAGCAATCATCCAAGCTCGACTAGGACTTCTAGTTTATGGAGTCGATGACGCGAAAACTGGTGCGGTGAGGACTGTGGAGAATATTCCCGATAGTCTATTATCAAATCATAAGCTACGTGTCATCGGTGGCATCTTGGAAGATGAATGTCGGCAACAATTAAAAAATTGGTTTGCAAATCGGCGACATAGGGTAAATTACGAGTAAATTCAAGGACAGCATCCAAACTGTCCAGTTGCGGTTACAAAAATCAGGGAAGAAAATCTACGGTGTATCTAATCAAAGTTTTGATCACATATTATCCACCAGTCAGCACCTGCCGTTATGATGCGAGTTAATTCTTCCTCGGAACGGAGTCATCCGCAATCTTTCGCTGGGAAAACCAATATTGAGGTAATATCTACAACCTCCTATATCTCGCCTTGGTTAAGTTCCCTTGCCTATTTTCTGGGGCATAATTTTTTGATGCCATTATTCTTTGGGCAGATTCAAGTGACTGGCCAAGAAAATATTCCTAGAAGTGGTCCAGTTTTACTTGCACCGACCCACCGTTCCCGTTGGGATGCCTTACTTGTACCCTATGCGACAGGAAGGATGGTGAGTGGACGTGATTTACGTTTTATGGTGACTAGCACCGAGTGTACCGGAATCCAGGGATGGTTTATTCGTCGTTTAGGTGGTTTTGCGGTAAATGCGAAACATCCCTCTGTTTCCACCTTGCGACACGCGATGGATATATTACGTCAGGGAGAAATTTTAGTAATTTTTCCGGAAGGAGGAATCCGTAAAGGTAAACTTCACCCCCTCAAACCAGGTATTTCCCGTTTGGCTTTAAGTGCAGAAGCAACCACACCGGGTTTAGGGGTAAAAATTCTCCCCATTGGTATTACCTACAGTCAAGAAAATCCTTCCTGGGGGACTGATATCCATATCCAAATCGGTAAACCCATTCAGGTCAGGGATTATATGCAGGGTGATAGCAAAGATAATGCGAAACGATTGATGAGTGATTTAACCCAAGCTTTGCAAAAATTGAGTTGTCATGGATCGGACCTTGCTGATCACCATTTTGTGAAAATAGCCAATTCTTAACCAGGTTTTGAGCAAACAGGAAATTTTTCTTCCCTAACTCCTAACTCCTATCCCCTGTCACACGGATACGGTTAATTCCCACCAATTAAGTGTTCCCACATCGTTGACAGCATGGTCAACAATCCAAAGTTGCCAACGACCTGCGGCTGATTGGTTCAACAGCTGGGTTAGAGATGGTTGTTGATGGGTTGTGTATATTCTTTTGAGTTTGGTTTGTCGTCCTAAAGTCCGTGGTTGGATCAATACCCTTTGCTGATTTGGTGCGATGAGGTAGATTTCTAAATCACCCAAAAAATTGTGATTAATATCAACCCGCACTTGAATATCCCCAACTGCACCAGTATCGGTCATCAAAATCGGACTTTTGACCCCATTGGGATCGGCATCTGGAATCACTACTGTATTTAAATTTTCAGCTTTAATGGGACGTAAACTCCGATGGGGAAAACTCAAGCGGGTATTACGTGCAACTTCCACAGCTGCAAAAGCGTTAACCTTGCCATAGCCAAACCAAAGGGAATGACCATTGACATTGTAACTACCACCCTTTATCCCTAACTGGGGATCAACTTGTGTATCCACGATTTTATCTGCCGTCGCTTGTAATATACTCTTCACCTGTTGAGCCGTTAAATCCGGATTAACGGATAAAATTAGAGCTGCAACTCCAGCGACAACAGGTGTAGCGGCAGAAGTCCCACCAAAATTGCGGGTAAAATTTCCTGTGTCATAGCCAGCAGCACCAATTTGGTCAGTGGTAAACATACCTAATCCGGGTAAGGAGGCGGAAATGGCTGGTTGGGTATAAATAAAACCTGTTTGTTGAAACCAAATTCCTGGGGGAGCATTGTTACTAGGGGCACACACAGATATTTCTTCACCCCAATTACTGTAGGCGGCTTTTTGATTCAAACTTGTGGATGCAGAGACAGCAATTACATCCGGGTGAATCGCAAATCCACTGAGCCACTTAGTATTTCCCGATAGCACATTTTTCGGCCAGTTGCGTTCATTCACCGAGCCATTCACAGGGCGATTGGAATTACCTGCCGCAAACAAAATGACACAGCCTTTACCATTGCGACCTTTAGTAGCGGCTCTAGTAATTGCTGCCCTTTGACGCAAAGACAGGGGAAAATACACCGCCGATGCACCCCAACTACAGGAAATCACACTTGCTCCCTGTTCCACAGCCCAATCAAAAATAGCCTCAACGGAAGCATCATCCAGATAACCCGTGGTGCGAATCGGCATCAAAGCACATCCCGGAGCGACACCAATAATTCCTTCCCCATTTTCTTCCGCGATCGCAATTCCAGCACAGGCTGTACCGTGACTAGTTTCCCGTTCCCCGGGTAATGGTAAAAAATCATTATCTTTCAAATCGCGGGGAGCAACTATTTTCCCTTTCCCCTGTAAATCGGGGTGGTTGAGGTCAAAGGAATCATCCACCACTGCCACCACCACCGAACGCACTCCCCGCGTCACATCCCAAGCCTTTTCCGCCTGAATATGGGAGGTAACTGCCAGTTGGGAACCACCTTGGTGATGGAGATACCATTGCTCTCGATACAGGGGTTCACGGGGCGTATAATGGCTTTCCTGCTGAATAATAATATTTGGTTCCGCCAACAACACCACAGGTTCCTGTTGGAGACGATTGGCAATTTTCACCGGATTTTCCGTCGCCGACTCTCCCACCCGAAAGACAAACGTATTATCTAATTCGGGAATTGCCCGTTCCAGAATCAAACCATAGCGACTAGTAAGGCTATTGATTTGAGCCGCATCCACCCCACTGGCAAACTCAATGGTAATTTCATCACCGAGATAAACAAAGGTACCCGGATTATTGGGAATTTGGTAAACATGGCTGGCAAATACCACCAGAGGAGAACTACGCGCAGTCGTCATTGCCTGCTCCAACTGCTCCGGATCAATGGCAAATAGCTGTAAATCTCCATTCGGAATACTCCTGCGCCAATTACCCCAATTCGCCGCCGATAACTCATAGGCAGAAAGGGGTTTTGCGGGACGAATTGTAAAGCGATCGCTGACCTTTTCCAACAGCAATTCTTCGCCACCGCGCTGTAAAATCGTACCGAGGGAATTTGTTGACATAGTGACACAGGAGTAGAAAAGTTGTAATTAGCGGCGATTTGCTCAACAATAACCATTGCTAGCACACCTATGTTACCGCGATCGCTAAATTTGTGGGAACCTGAGTTGAACCCAATACGGTCTAAATCCGTAAAACTTTCGTATTTAGGTTTGCTTGGTGAAACAACCAAACAAGGCTAAGATACCCAAAGTCTAATTTTTTCACTTTATTTATTGAGTTGTTGCGCGCTGTTACTTTATGAAATTTGCTACAACCGTTCCCTGGCTACGCCTCTGTTGCGTATCACTGCTAGCAACAGCTAGTTTTCTGATTCCGGTACGTGGATTCGCGCAGGCATTACCAAACAACCCCAATCAAGCCATCGACCCCAACGACCCGAATATCCTTCGTCCCACAGCCCAAAGCAGTAGTATTCTCAGTTTCGATGGTGGGAAACGGTTGATGAGCGAAGCCGAAAGCGCTGTTTCTTCCCAAAACTACGACTCGGCTGTCAAAAAGCTCCAAGAAGCCCGACTAGTTTTTAACCAACTTTCCAACTTCTACCAAGATTTAACCTCTAGCTTTTCTGGTATCGACAACCGCGTCGCCGACTCCCACCGCAGAAAAGCCCTAGAAAGTGCCCAAATGCGTGACGAATCCACCTACCGCCTCGCCCTTGTCTATCGCGCCCAAAATAAGCCCGAACTTGCTGTTCCCCTCCTCGTCCAAGTCATTAAAAGCCAAAATCCCTCCCGCGAACTCGGCAGCAAAGCCTATCAACAATTACTCGAACTCGGTTTTGCCGACGTACCCTTTGAAAGAGGCAATTTTAAACCAATCACCCCCGCACCGAAAAAGTAAGTTAAGGTGAATTCGACGGATTCAAATAACCCCTCTCCAATCCTCTCTCCGAAATGGATACAGACTTTGGAAACATTGATTTTTGGCTAAAACCACAGATTTTTCTGCCCCTCTCCGCAGAACGGAGAGGGGTTGGGGTGAGGTTCATCGAACTCACGTTAAGTTAGGCAGCAGAGGAGGCAAGAGACAGAATACAGGATGATTTTTAGATACACTCCCCTGCACCCCCTTACCGGAGCAAACCATTTAAATTTCCCACTACCACCATAAAATTTGTTTGCTAAATTCAAATTTTCCCGAATTTTTACAAACTCACTTTTTTCACCTATTTTCTGCCGCAAGTTAAGACAACATGCGGCTTTTGTTTTGACTCTATTACCGTTTCAGCACCAATAGAATTCCCTAACTCCGACTTCAAGGCTATCCTTGAGCAATTAACGCACCTCTCTAGACCACGGCAGATACCTTATACTTTGTTAGTAGTAGATCGATACCTCTAGAGATTGCGATGATTACCCCAGATCAAGTTGAAGCCATGATTAAGGCGGAACTGCCCGATGCCCAAATAAAGGTTCAAGACCTGACAGGGGGCGGCGACCATTACCAAGTTACGGTGGTTTCATCGCAGTTTGCAGGCAAAGGACTAGTCCAACAACATCAGCTAGTCTACCGGGCATTACAACAAGCGATGTCTAGCGAAGCTATTCATGCTCTGGCTTTAAAAACCTACACCCCAGAGACATTTCCTGGAGTCAGCTAATTTGACCCTACTTCCAATTACCGTTTTTGAACACTTGCACCATAGGAATGAATATGACCCCAGAATTACAAGCACGGATTGATGGTTTAATCAAAAATAACAAAATTTTGGTTTTTATGAAGGGAAGCAAGTTAATGCCGATGTGCGGCTTCTCTAATAATGTTGTCCAGATTCTCAACTCCTTGGGTGTACCATTTGAAACTGTGGATGTACTGGATGACTATGAAATCCGCCAAGGAATTAAGGAGTACTCTAACTGGCCAACTATTCCCCAAGTTTATATTAATGGTGAATTTATCGGCGGTTCCGATATCATGATTGAACTCTATCAAAAGGGTGAATTACAACAGATGGTGGAAGTAGCTCTTGCTTCCTAAATAACCTAAGTTTACAAAAAATTACAATCCCCTCAATCTGCTGCCGATTCCCAGTCAGAGAGAGGGGGGGAATAATACTCAACTAACTCCAAAATTGCACATTCAAAACCCGCTTGCATGTCCATACTATTGCCATAGCAAAATAACATGCTATGATAAACAGCGTTGTCATGCGAGTCGTTAGTTCGATGGCAAGATAAAGATTACAAAGCTACTTGAGTCTGGTCTAAAAACTCTAGCTTAAAAGTAATCCGGTTCCGGTTCCGGCTGTGCCATCGCGAAATTCGATACGTCGTACAGATAACGAGTTGCCTCCTCCTCTAAACGGTGGATTAAAAATGGCTCTATCGCGTTTCCATGTCTAAGTGCCGCGAGATACCCATCCAAATACATTCGCATATCATCCGTGCGATAACCGCGATTCCATAACTCGACGAAGGCATCGGTCAATTTTTGGTAATAGCGGATTGTTTGTGTGTCTTGGAGCATAATAGCTGTGGAAATTTGTTTGGAATGTGAATTGTAAATTATTTCAATCAAAAAGTGAAGTATCTGCTTGAGTGTGCGAACGTAAGTACTTAATTTAACCCAAGCTGTAAATTTATCCCCTCAAGAACACTCTTAATCAGTTACACCCTACCTCCATCGTATTCCAGAAAATCCAAAAATGTCCGGTGGTAAGTAATTGTTATATTATGCCCCCAAACCAATACAGATTCGCTAGGGATTACAGAAAAATTTAATTACTTACCCCTTCCTCAGTATTAACAGGAGATACAAAGGTTTTTGCTCTCTGCCGAATCAGTTGGGATTTAGGCGTGTTGTTGTCATGGAAACACTAGCTGGCCGGAGTTGCACCTTGTTAGACTTGTTTGATAAGTCTAACAAAAATTTAAGAATGTGATGCATTGAATCTCAAATTCAATCTTGGTGAGAGAAAAATAAGTAATTATGCACAAGTATTTCTGACAATCAGTTGAAATGAAGTAACAAGGGCTACAAAACGAATGATATAGGCTTTGATACCTTGAAATGCATGGACGCTAAGGGGTCTTACCACCGTGGGTTCGGTTTGTATTGAAATTGTCGAGGGGAATCCCCATCTCAGGTCTTTATTAGGTTGGCACTTGCAGCAACTCGATTATCGAGTACAGCAAGCTGCGAGTATCTATCAAGCCAGAGAAGTGTTTTTGAGCCATCAGCCAACACTGATTGTTCTAGATGCGGATCTTGCTGATGGAGATGGCATTGAGTTTTGTCGCTGGTTGCATCGCCAACAACAACCTTTGGTTTTGATGCTATCAGCTCGCGGTAGTGAAGCTGATGTGGTGGCTGGTTTGAAAGCTGGAGCTGATGATTACCTAAGCAAACCTTTTGGAATGCAGGAATTTTTGGCTCGGGTTGAAGCTTTAATTCGCCGTCACCGCACACCACCTGTTGCACCCGCGTATTTAGATTATGGCGAGTTGCAAATTGATTTAGTACAACGTCGAGTTCGGTTTAAGGGCGAATTTATCGACTTGACTCCCCAGGAATTCAGTTTGTTGTACGTCTTGGCACAAGCTGGAGGGGTGGCTTTGTCACGCTCAGAATTATTGCGTCGAGCTTGGCCTGATGCCATTGATAATCCGCGCACAATCGATACGCATGTATTATCTCTGCGAAAAAAGGTGGAGTTAGATCCGCGCCAACCTAGTTTGATTCAAACAATTCGTAATGTGGGATACAGATTTAATATGGAAATTTTAAATGTGAATAATTTGCCACAAATGCAGCCAAAGGTGACGAAGGAAATAGGGAAGGAAAAGTTTACAAACCAAAGGGCGACTTTGAGTTTGAATAAGTCAGTTTAGTATGATTTTGGATTTTGGATTAGAGGATGTTTGGAAAATGTCAATAAATACTTTATTAACCACTTGTTTGAGACAAAAACAGTCTCAAAAAGTATATAGGACTTATATTTGATTTCTGAAAGCCCCAATTAGCCTGAAGCTTGTCGAACAAAGCTCTATTTCCAATACTGCGGCTGTTGATACATATAGGGAAGCTCTGCTTCCTGATTTGAGGCAGTAGCCCTCGTGGAATGCGTCCCCACGCGGAGCATCGGGACGAGATCATTACAAAAACTGTGTGAACTTAATGGGTAAATTTCCACAAAATTAACAGTCTACGCAAAGCCTCAACCCAACCTACAGTTGTCTTTAGCCTACAGTTATCTTTAACTGAACCGTATTGCATTATATTCAATATCGACTACTCCCGATTCCCTATTCCCCACTCCCAAAAAACTAGCTGATTAAGAATTAAAGGCAACTTTTCCAACAACCTTTAAGGGAGATTAGAAATCGAATTCTTCGTCGGTTTTGGATTCGGTGATGTTTGCTTTGAGTTCTTTCCAATCGATGGTTGTTGCAGGTTGGTGGTTGATGATTCGACCATGACTGAGGTGGATAATGGAATCATGATTACTGCGGCAAAATTCTTGGATGAGGTCAAGCTGGTGATTGACCATGATGATGGTTGTGTTTTCGGTTTGGGTGAGGTGATTTAGGGTTTGGATGAGGTGATGGGCAGTGTTAGGGGAAAGATGGGCTGTGGGTTCGTCGAGGAGGATGACGGGTGGTTGGGTAATTAGGGTGCGAGCGATCGCAATTTGTTGGATTTGTCCGGTGGATAATTGCTGTTCGTTTTTGGGTCGCAAATCATCGGGTATTTGTAGGGTTTTGAGCCAATATTCTATCCGGGTTTGAATTGTGTTTTGGTCAAGTTTGCGCAATTTTAGGGGGTATTGGAGGGATTCTTCGACTGTCATTCCCAGCAATTTGGGGGTTTGGGGTGCTAATACTACCCGTTGGCGCAAATCTAGGGGAGGAATAGCGTTGTAGGGTGTATCTTGCCAAAATATTTTGCCGCTACTTGGTTCAGTTAATCGGTTCAACAGACGCAGTAAAAAGCTTTTACCGCTTCCGGATGCTCCGAGAATTACCAGATGGGAAGCTTCGGGAATGCTTAAGGTAATGTCTTGCAAAATTGCTTGTCCTTGTAGGCTTAGTCGTTGACGACTGGTCAATTTTGCATACAAGTTGACGTTTTCTAGTCGCAGAAGTGGTTTTGTGGTGGGATTCAAGAGAGAACACAGGAGACAGAATACAGAAGGCAGAATACAAGAGATCGGAGACAAAATAAAGTTAGCTAAAACTCACATAAATCACATAACTCTTTGATCTGCTGTTGACGGCTAACGGTTGACAGTTGACAGTTATACAGTCATCCATCACATCAAAAGTAGTGAGTATACGACTTCAATGCGCAACAGCTTATTGCTTACAGAACCTAGGTAAAGTGGTTTTTCCTACTCACTACTCACTATTCCCCACACCCTTCAGTAAGACGCTACGCGTCTACACTTTCAAATTAGGAGTTAAGAGAGCGACATGGCTGTGGTGATTGTCCATGCGTCTACTAGTAATAGTATGATTGTAAATATTAACAAAATTCCGTACATCCACGGTTGGGATAGGGGGTAAACAGAAGTTGTATCAATACCTGTTTTTTCTTCCACAAGCTTGACCATGCGAGCGAATCCAGCAACTCGCATCGGTAGTAAATATGCTTGTTGATCAATGGTTAAAAAATAATAAACTAACCCACCTTGTCCGGTGGTACGGGCTTTTAATTCTTTGATTTGAGACCAGTTGAGTGTCCAACCCCGACGGAAGAAGGGGGGAATCCATTGGGGATAGTTGACTTGAATAGTCTGTTCGTCAAGGACTACACGTTCGCATAGGGTTGCGTATAAGGCAATGAAACCGATACCGATACCGATCCAGAGGAAAATTGGGGGTACGGGAGCTTGGGTTGACTTGGCCAAAAATGGTAGGGGGATAGTCAAGGCTATATACAAACTCAGCAATGTGATCCGTATTAGGGGGGAAAGACGAAAAACTGAAGGCATATTTTGATGGAGAAGAAGGGTAAGGTAGGCAAAAAGGTTTTCTATAGTTAACGGTTGACAGTTAAGGGTTAACCGTTAGCAAAAATTTCCCATAAAATAAAACGGGATATTTATTTTTTGGTTTTCCCAATATCACAATTCCCGAAGAATTCGCGACAGGTTAATATTGGTTGTCCTGTGTTTTCGGAAAGTTGATGTCACACCTATTTGACAAAGAATATGACAGATGGAACCCCTGAATAAAAAAGGTTTTTCCATCTCAAATCCATATTCCGCAAGGCTTCTCGTTAGAGTAACCAAAATTCCTGCATTTCTCACAAGGGAGTGATAAGCCTTGAGTAGTGGATTTATTTTCCTGCTACTCCCTACTCCCTGTACAGACGACCCGTCGGGTCATCTGTACTCCCTACTCACTGAAAGTTTGAGGAGTTTTTGAGAAATCCGGGAATTGGGATATCACCTTTGCCTATTTTAACCCTTCTTCCATTTTCTATTGCCTTGGGAGGGGCAAATAGGGGCTACTACAAAGATAGTAGCCCCTTTTTAAAATCCCGCATAGTTAGTTTTTCAATCAATCGATATTAAACGAGCGATTTTATTGGTTTGGTTTCTCCATATCTAATTGAGGTCTGTGACGTGATTGATTTTTTTTTAGGGTCATCCTCCAGTTCATGACTAGATTCAAATTCGTCACTAAGTGTTTCTTGGATAGCTAGGCGATCGCACGGGATGGTATCCGATAAAATTGCACTAGCCATCATTCCTGTATGGATTTCTAATTGCGATTCTAATGGAGCTTCAAATACCAGTCGTTGTCCGGGGAAAACGACTCGTTCAAAGTACCAATTAGAGATATTAGAGATGCGAGCCACCTGGATTTTGCTAGTGGCATTAACGTAGCAGCAGAGAATCTTTCCAGATTGCTCAGGTGGTAAAGGGTCTAATATTTGAGCCATAACTGCTGAGGAGCTTTACGCCACAATTTTAGCTTACAAAAGTCAAGCTAGCACTGCCTGATCCCCACTCGCTGTAACTGTGAATACCAACTAGGATATTGTGACAAATTTCTATCTTTGGGTTAGGTAGGAGTTATAAAATTTTTCTAAAAAATCACCCATTTTTCCGATTTATATACTATGAGTACTGGATTTGATTTTTTGTACTGTTTTTCTAGGGGTCGGGGTAGGTAGTGACAAAAGGTACAGTTACAGTTGATTAGCTGTTAATGATATTTAAATTAAAATTAACAATCAAAGGTATTGATTATCTCATGGTGTTGCGGATTTTAGGGGAATATTTGGATTATGCTAGTTTCCAAGTCAGAAAAAAATTTATTAAGGCTTGCTCAAGGACAGTTAAATTCGCTGTCCCTGTGTCCACGACTGTTCCAGTATCGACATCTGGAACAACTTTACTCATTTACGAATCCAGAACAGGAAGCAAAACAAGCATTAGGTAGCAAGTTTCACTTGCTGATGCAACAGAGGGAAATGGGATTACCTATAGATGAAATTTTGGTGGATGATCCTCAGTTGCGAAGTTGGATTGAGGATTTGAGTGAAGTTGCACCGTTGATTTTTATTTCCAATCCCCAAGTTTTTCGGGAAAGTGAGCATTATCGAACTTGGCAAATAGATGAATATTTATTAAGTGTGATTTATGATTTATTAATTTTGACAACCGATCAAGCTCAAATTATTGACTGGAAAACCTATCCCGAACCACTGAGTAAAAAACGCTTAGAAGATAGTTGGCAAACTAGATTATATTTGTACGTTTTAGCGGAGACGACTACCTATCCACCGGAAGCGATTTCTATGACCTATTGGTTTTTCCAAACTGGTGGAAAACCGACTTGTGCGACTATTAGGTATAGTCATACCCTCCATGAACAGATTAAACGTGAGTTAAGTCGATTATTAACGAAATTATCCGGATATTTGGCTGAATTTAATCAACAAAAGCAATTTCCCCAGCTACCGGAAGGAAGTAAATTGTGTCAAAGTTGTGCTTTTGCTTCCAGATGCGATCGCGTAGCTACTTCTGCTGATTATGTCACTGTAGATCGTTCCCCAACTAATTCTAGTCAGGAGCAGCAATATACAACTTCCTTGGACCCTGGAATCAACGCAGTTGATAGTAATTTGCTTGATTTCGATGCGGTGGAGGAAATCGCACTATAAATTTGCATTTGCCGAAAATCTCTAAAATTAACAGGGAGTAGGGAATAGGGAACAGTAATCGAAAATCGGATGTTGCTGTATACAAATTATGAATCGAAAATTTTATGTCATGTAGAGACGTAGCATTGCTACGTCTCTACGAAAATTGTGGTTTTAATGCCAAATGCCAACAATTATAATTCATGGCATTGCTACGTCTCTACGAAAATTGTGGTTTGAATACAAAATACCAACAACTATAATTCATACCCCAATCCACCAACGTCCCAAATCCATAGATACAGGTAGTGCGGATCAACCGTAGAGTAATCCAAAATCCAAAATCCAAAATCTACAATTACCCCAAAAATAATTTATAGGCTAGGTTATCATTCTCATCCCAGTATCGATAACCCAAGGTATCTAAAAATGCTTGCCATTCCGTCATTTCTTCGGGGGGAACCTGAACACCAACAGCGATTCTGCCGTAATCTGCTCCGTTATTGCGGTAATGGAAAACACTGATATTCCAATTCGGACTCATGGAGGAGACAAATTTCATTAAAGCTCCGGGACGTTCGGGAAATTCAAAGCGATAAAATAATTCATGGTTGGCTAGGGGAGAACGTCCACCCACCATGTGTCTTAGATGTAACTTAGCCAGTTCATCATCGGTTAAATCCAGGGTTTGAAAGCCGCAATTTTCAAAGGTGGTTTGAATTTTTCCTCGATCTGCGCGATTTTGAATTTGTACTCCCACAAAAATATGGGCGATTTTTTCGTCCGCGATACGATAACTAAACTCCGTCAAATTACGCTTTCCTAAACATTCACAAAACTGACGCAAACTACCGGGTCGCTCTGGAATTGTCACGGCAAAAATTGCTTCCCGTCGTTCCCCATATTCAGCACGTTCAGCCACGAACCGTAACCGGTCAAAGTTCATGTTAGCACCACAGGCGATCGCAATTAGGGTTTTGCCACTGATTTGTTCCCTTTCTACATAGGCTTTAGCTCCGGCGATCGCTAAGGCTCCGGCTGGTTCGACAATGGAACGGGTATCTTCAAATACATCTTTGATGGCGGCACAGGTGGCATCGGTATCAACTAAAATAATATCATCTACGTATTTTTGACAGAGGCGAAAGGTTTCCACTCCCACTTCCCGCACCGCTACACCATCGGCAAATAAACCGACCTGGGATAGACGCACTCTTTGACCGGCTTGTAAAGATTGGGACATGGCATCCGCGTCAACGGGTTCAACACCAATTATTTTGATTTCTGGACGGAGACGTTTGATGTAAGCGGCAATACCCGCAATTAAACCACCTCCACCAATGGCTACAAAAATTGCGTGAATTGGTTTTTGATATTGGCGTAAAATTTCCATGCCAATTGTCCCCTGACCAGCAATCACATCCGGGTCGTCGAAGGGGTGAATGAAGGTTAAACCCTTTTCTTCTTCCAGTTGACGCGCATAGCTATAGGCATCATCATAGGTATCCCCATGCAAAATTACCTCTCCTCCCCGTGCTTTCACCGCATCTATTTTCACCTGGGGAGTTGTTACAGGCATCACAATAATTGCCTTTGTCCCCAATTGTCGCGCACCTAAAGCCACTCCTTGAGCATGGTTTCCAGCCGATGCGGCAATTACTCCTTGAGCAAGTAAATCCGGTGGCAGATTAGCCATTTTATTATAGGCACCACGCAACTTAAAGGAAAATACTGACTGCATATCCTCCCGTTTCAGTAGTAAGAGGTTATTGAGGCGTTTACTCAGTAAGTCGGCTGGTTCAAGGGGTGTTTCTTGGGCTACATCATAGACACGGGCGGTAAGTATTCTTTCCAAGTAATCGAGATGCATTGTGTGTGAGGTATGATTTTAATCCTGATGGTGTTTTATTCTACGGCCTTTGTGTGCCAGATTGTAAAAAAATAACAGAGAACAGGGAAATCTCTCGCTTAAAAATAGGGAGTGGGGAGTGGGGAATAGGGAGTGGGATCAACTACTTTCGCCGGTTCTGGTGTAATACGGATTCACAAATTAAAATTGACTTTGAAAATACCCTCCTACTTTGGTCGAGTACTTGAGTACCGTTTTTGATGAAGTTTTCCTAAAATTAGTAGTTGTTGACGGTAATACTGGCTGTTTAGGTTGTAGTTAATTTAGACTATTACTCAGCAAGTTTCCTGTCATACTGGCTTTTTCTGGATGTTGAGGGAGTGATTGGTAAGCGTTGAGTAACGGATTGATTTCCCCCTAATCCCGACTCATGACTCCCTCCTCCCTCTCAGTCCGGTGGAGTTTGTAAGCTGATGATGACAGTGTTGGTAATGGTTACAACAACGACATCATCCACGATGGATATATAGATTTATTGATTTTGCTAATTGGTATTTTACAGACAAGGAAGGGAGTAAGGAAAAATGCCGAAGTTAATTTTGATTGTGTTGTTGGTTGTTTATGGGATTGGTATATATCGATTTTGGGTGGGATTTGAACGCACTAATTTCCAGCGTAATTTACCCTATCGGATTGGTTTATCTTTGCTGTGGCCAGCTTTATTTGCGATTAATAAGTCATTTCGTCGCAACTTTAGAAAAGCCTTAAAAGGCTAAATTGATTAGCGTCGGAAAGCTGACAGAATCAACTTGAAAAATAGTATTTATTCAGGCTTTCTCATTCTGATAATTTCTCTTCTTCGTATCACCAAATACTGTAAATATTTTTCCATTATTCCCCATTGTTTTGACAATGGGGATACGTGTTTACACTGAGAAAATAATGATTTTTGAATTTATGATAAAAGTGTTTTTGATGTATTTTGAATCACACTGATTATCAATTTTGGTGTCTAAAATTAGGATAGGTAAGTTGAGAATGAGTGCAATTTGGGATTAATTTTATAGAAGCTCTGCGGGCTATATATTCTGGGTTGTGAAGTATTTATTTTTTAGCTGTTGCAATCATTTTTTCAACTGGTACAACCAACCAAAATGCTTAAAATGCTTGAGTTAGCTGTGTTTTGCATTTCGATTAATTTCCCCAAGAATTGACTGATTTCTATCTGTAATAGCTTCGGGTGAATCTGAAATTTGTCGTCCGTAGTTAATTGATGATGAGGTTCTATGAAACACACTTGCTTAAGCAACGATAACATTCATTTGCACTCAGGTATTACCTACTACCAAAAGCAGGATTTTCGCCAAGCGATCGCCTGTTTTAATCAAGCGCTGGAATTAGATCCCCAGCTAGCAGCTGCCTATTATAACCGTGGTTTAGCTTGGTACGAATTGGGTAAATATCCAGAAGCGATCGCGGATTTTAATATAGCACTAGAGATTGATGCCGAACTAGCTTGTGTCTATAATGGTTTGGGCATCACCTATCGGCAGTTATTAGATTACGACAAAGCTTTAGAAAATTTTAATATTGCCATCAAACTCGATCCTGATTTTGCCAGTGCCTATTATAATCGAGCGATCGCCTTTCACAACCAGAGGAAATTCGACGCAGCCATTGCCGATTATACTCAGGTTTTACGGATTGCTCCCAATGATGCCTATACCTATTTTAAACGGGGAATAGCCCATCGGCACACAGATACACAAGCTGCGATCGCGGATTTTCAAAAAGCTGCGGAGTTATTTTCCATCCAAGGGAATAAAACTTGGCAAGAAAGTGCTTTGTTACAAGTTCAAGAACTGAAAAAATAGTTCGATTTTAGTTTTTAGATTTTGGATTAATCTCTACTATCGAATATAGGGAGTGGGGAGTAGAGACGACCCACCGGGTCGTCTCCAGGGGATTGGTGGGTCGTCTCCAGGGGATTATAGAGACGCGATATATCGGGTCTTTACTATTTTTAGCCCTATATTAGACTACTCCCTATTACCAACTCCCTACTGACTTTGTTTGAGAGCAAGTAAAAACTCTACCTGACTGGTAGATTTATCGGGACTGCTAGCGGTGACTCCTAGACCACGAATTGAGTCAAATATGGCTTTTGCTTGGGGGTCAATTCCGGTGACAGCACCAAAGCGATTGAGAATCGTCATGGTTTTATCCATGTCCAGGTAGAAATAACCACCATTCGGTTGTTGCAGAGAACTGGTAACGGATTTAAAAGTTTCGCTGTTGGTAAGGTTATCATTATTGTTGGCGATCGCGTTGGCAAGTGGTCCACCAAGGGTGAGGAAAACCGTATCCTGATCCAGCCAACCGTGGGAGACAAAAGCTCCTTGACCGGGGATTTCCCACTCAGTTACGTCCTTACCACTGATATTTCGTTTTGTAATATTAATCGCTGGATTTTGGGTTTTGACGAGCTGATCCAATTTACCAAGGGTGGATTCCGCAGTTTTACGGTCTTGAGTGTCAAAAACAAATGCACCTCCGAAACCTGTTTGTGCTAGCACTCCTTGATTAGAAGGTATCAACGCTAATCCAAATTCCCCATCCATCCATGCAAATACTTCCTTATCTAGGTCAAGATTGGCGTATTTACCGTAGGTTCGCGCTCCATCCACAACTGCTTGCATTTCCGGAAGATTTTGGGATTGTTCGACAACCGCATTCCACCAGCGATTTATCCCTTTTCCTGCAACCATTGCAATGGTATCCCGGGGAAATCGAGCAACAATCTGACCTGGGGAATTTTCGTATTGATAGGGATTTAATTTCGGGTCAAGATTGACGGTAGCTTTCATCCGTATCCCCACGTTATCAATACCGACACCTGCAACCATTGATTTAATTTGTTTGATTTGCTCTAGGTTTTGGGGAGGGATAGGAGTTGCTGCGGGGTTAGTTTTGATTAGGGTTTCCACCATCCCTGCATAATCAGGAATATATACCTGGGCGATCGCATTTTCAACTGCGGGTTTTTTACTTAAAATTTCGTTTGCACCAGGTTTAGTAGCAAAGGATGCTCCCCCTTTGAGGGTATCAATCGATTTTTCCACTAATCGTTGATTGTCTGCCACCACAATGTAGGAATTATTATCCAGAATTGCGCTATACTGACTTGAACCAGCCCCTTGGGAAATAATAATTTTTTCCCCTTTATAATCAGTTTCTGTAACTTTAACGTTATCTTGCTGCTTGATTTTATTGGCAAAGTTTAATGCTGCAACTTTATCCTTGATTCCCACCACCATTAATGTATTCGGTGTATTCGGTGAGGATGAATTTGTATTTGTGAGTGTATCTGTAGAGGAACTCTGAGCTGGTTTTACCCCATTTGGTGGTAAAACCGCCACCATTAACCCTCCTAACCAGGGTTTTATATCTTGCTCATAGGAGATATTATTACCTTCCAGATTTTTCTGGTGAAACTCCTTTAACCCCTCCGTCACAATTTTTCTTGCTTCCGGTGTCCCAAATTTTTCCAACTGACTCCAAGCTTGGGAATCGGTGGTAATATAGGTAGCCATCAATGCCTCATTGGGAATTATTTTCGCACTTGCCAATGCACCCTCCGCATCACCCGTAGGTCCCTTGAAGAAATACATGTATGCAGCGATACCACCAACCACCACTACTGTTGCACCAATTGCTGGTACTAAAAATTTTGATTTGTTTTCTGGCATTGTCATTAATTCCTGTTTTGCAAATTGTCATCGACTCCGGGAGTAAGCGTCAAGGCAATTTATCATCATATTTCCCCATTGATGGGAATCTGATGGGATTTTGGATTGGGAACTCCTTGTTGTATAAGGGTTTCCTATTTCTATCTCCCCTTTTCTGTTTTCAGATTGATCTGACCACAAATAGGGGTTTGAGTATCAGCAAGGGTAAATAGGGATTTTCCTGTTTCCGCATTGATTGATATTGATTACAGTTCTGGAAACCAGACCTCAATGTTGTCAGTGTACAAATCAGATTTTTTTCGTATTTTTTTAAGTATTTATACGCATTTAAAACCAGATTTAATTGTTTGATTTATGGAAATACATAAAACACAATATCTGGTACTGATACCATTTCACTCGAATTTTGATACATTTTCATCCCCTGCTCCCCCTGCATCCCCTTCAGGTATCAACTCCAAAGTAAAACGGTATAACACCAAATAAATACTTCAACAGGAACTGTGGCGAATCCGCAAAGCGTCAGAAGGTTGCATACTTATTTATATGGCTAATTATATGGCTAACAATTCTCGAAGAATCCTTCAACATGCGATCGCACTCATTCTCCATGTACCCATAGCTAAAGAACAGGAGAACTGTCTCCTGTATCTCCTTCCCTCTACCGCCAATCTTCCCACTTCTGATTAAAAATGGAAGTATCGGGGAAAGCGGTGGGATTACCATTTTGTTCCAGCAATCGTTGGAATTGAATTAACTTCAAATCAATACGAGGTAATCTTTCCACCAATTGATAGGGAGCAATATCATTTTTTAAGGCAAAGGCGGTGAGGGTTCCAGCTGCTGCACCTGCTGACCACTCAAAGGAATGTACGCGATAGGCTGCTGCTGCAATGTGACTGGTGGCGATACTTTTACCCCCGATGACTAAATTATCAATTTTTTGGGGAATCATGGCTCTGAGGGCAACCTGGAAGGGGTAGGCTTGTCCTGCACCTCTGCGTTCCCCTGGTCGTTCCCGGTTCCCCGGTGCTTCCGGTGGACTTTTTTCCATACAGGGGTGGAAATCGATGGCGTAGTGTCCGATACCAACAGCATCAGGAAAAATCGTGGAACGGGTGCGACGGGAGGCATTTTCTACTGGCTTTTGACCGGAAATCACCGATATAGCTTCTAAGCCTGCTAAGGCTCCCCGTAATCTGCGATACATAGCCGTGGGTAGGTTTTGCCGGTAATATTCGTCGTTATAGTCGCGACGAGAAATGTCTATTTCCCAAATGGTAAAACCTTCGGGTTGTCCCCAACTGGGTCTACCGATAATCCTCCGTCCTTCCCGCATGTAGGGGTATTTGGATAATCCGTGAGCTGTTCCCATTGGTGAATCGAAACCTTTGAGAAAGCGGTTGTTGGGTTGGGGTTTTTTGACTCCATTACCAAGTTGGGAGTCGGTTGTCCCCATAACTAACCAGTAGAAGTAAGCAAGGGCTTTTTCTTCAGCTTTGGCTAAACTTTCGGTACGTAATCCCCCCTTCCAACCACCTGGTTTTAGCTGTCCTGTGGCTTGTAATTGTTGACGGGTATAGATCAGGTTATCCTTGGAGGTTCCGGGACGGTAATCGTTACCCCAAGTCCAGTTTTGCATGGAAATGTCTCCGGGGGTGGGGACGGTAAAATTGATTCCACCAAAGTTTTTCCATGCACCTTGACGGGGACTCCAAATCCGTCGGTAGGTAAAGACTAAATCAAAATCCGCTAACCGTTTTAATTCATAGCTAAAATAGGGTGAATATTGCATGTAAAATGGAGGCATTTCGTGTTTTTGGGGTTCTGCGGTTGCCTCCATTGCAAAGGTGTAGGTAAAACCTTGGGTACAGTAGGGGTCATTGGTCTTACTGGATGATGATGGTTCTAAGTAAGAAAGGGGATCAATACCTAAACGATAGGGAACATCGGCTAAACCAACAATTTCCCCCGTTTCGCTTGCGTCAACAACATACCATTGGGGAGATTTTGATTGTTTGGTGCGCTGGGGTGCAAATTCAATAATTGTTTTGGTGAAGTTAGCAGAATCATTGTAGTTGTACGCGTCTTCAATGACCTGGGAGAGGGTAAAAGTATTTAAAGGTGGTCTACCTGCTGCGGGACGATGTTGAATTGCGATCGCGCGATTAATTATCTTCCCATCACTGCTGATTTGTAAATCCTTGATCACGGTATTGGGAAACCATTCTAATTTTCCCCGACCCCGTTTTGCTGCATCTTTGAGCATGTCCTGGAGAATTTCATGACCGTCTTTGGGTAAAAAACAGGAGTCACTCACCCAACAGTCACCGGGATTAATATTCCCCCCATAGCGTTTTTGAATCCGTTGACGTAAATCTAAATATCCACGGGAGTAAAACAGTTTAACCCGTTGAGTGGGACGCTCATCTAATGCAGATGTACCTTGGGAAGAAATTTGTCCACCCAACCAATCGGTAATTTCCGTAATACATACCGTTTGACCACCTAATAAGGCTTCGTAGGCTGTTGCGACCCCCGATAAACCACCCCCAGCAATCAACACATCACATTTAACGTTTTTGTCTGGACGACGGGTTGATTGGGCTATACCTGCAACCGGTGTCACCAATGTGGCTAAATACATTACACCAAAGGATATAACCCGATATCGCCATTTTGTCGAAGCGACAAAGGGAATAAAATGCCGAATTTTCATTTAATTGATTGTTTACAACTTTTTTCAACGTTTATATTCAATGGGAGAGTGGGGAATTAGTCAAGCCTTTACTAGGGATTGACGTAGTAGTTTTACTGATGTTTCACTTTCCAGCTTGGTTATTATCAGTAAGGTTTGGTAATCTCCGTCAAAATACTTAAAAATCAGGATTTAACTGAGACCGGTTGCGGGCAGTTTTGTTCCATCTGTGCTGATACATTTACAGAAAAAACCCTAACTTCATCTTTGTTTTTCAAAATTTTATGAGTGCGACTGCTGGTCAAAGAAGTATTTCTGCGAATATCTTTTATTCGGAGATAAATAGTATATTTCGCTACAAATACTGATGGAAGCACATTTATAAAGGCAGAATTGAATCTTGGATAAACCGATGAAAAAACAATTGTCTGTGTTCCAATGTCTTGTTATCAATGAAGAATCAAAGCCAAAATAGGCAATGATTAAGTAATTCGTAATTAATAATTCGTAATTCGTAATTAATTATGTTTTTGGTGGGGATTTTAATTCCAACTGAAATAGAATTGCTTATAGAGTAGAGGAATCCAACCCTCTCTAATTACATGGGTGGAGGTCATCTGCTATAAGCGATTACGAATTAATAATTATGGATGAGTTTGTTTAAATTAGCAATTTTGAGAAGAGATTAATTGGACATGAAGACTGCTTTTATCTCAGGTTTGTTTGCAACTGCAACTATCACCACCGGATTATTTGCTGAAATCAAGACTGCTTCTGCAACCAATTTTGTTTGGGATAGTTCTTGGACACAACCAACTATCCTCAGTAAACAAAAAACTGGATTTGATGATACTCCATTTCAAAAATTTGTGCAAAAGGAAGGTTTAGAAATTGCAAATAGCGGACAATTTTTGCTTGACCCTAGCAAATTGTTCATGAAATATGCCCATGATGTCAATGTTTTCTTTATCAATGAAGGTGCTGGTTTCCGCAACCAATTAGCTTTTACTGCTAATGGTGGTACAAAGAAAACTGGTTTAGTATTTAATGATATTGCTTGCGCTGGAGCTGGTTGTGTTGGTGCTTGGGGTGGAGATACCCTCAAATTAGGTGATGGTGTCAATTTGGGTAAAATGAATGCCAAGACCCAATTAGACTTTAAGTTGAGAGCAAATGGTTTTAATGGGGGTAAAAATATTTTTGGCACTCAAACCAAATACAACGAAGATGGTTTACAGCACGTGGTTGCCTATGCCTATAATAATTTTATTGTCCTAGGGTTTGAAGATTTATTTGGAGCAAAAGGTGCAACGGGTGGTCGCAACCAAAACTCTGACCGTGACTTCAATGATGTGGTAGTAGTTCTGGATATCGGTAAGAAAAACGTACAGGCATTAACTAAAACGACTCCAGAACCTTCCGTTACTATGTCTTTAGGTGCAGTTGCAGCAATTGGCATGTATGGTTTACGTCGTCGTCGCAAGGTTGAAGCGGTTAACGTATCCGAATCATAATTGATTTTGGATTTTGGATTTTAGATTACTCTTTAAGAAGCTGTGCTACGTGCATCTATAGATTGAAAAACACTTACCTTGGATTTCTCGCAAACCTCTAAAAATTGCAGGGAGTGAGAAGTATTAGGAAAATCAACTCGTTACTCAAGTTACGGCAGAATAAATTTCGGTTGATATGAAATTTAATCAGCATAAGACTCTTCAAAATCTGCTTTGGTTCCCTCAATTAATAAATTGCAAAAATGACAATGAGTAAATAGATAGCACAAACATAACTGGGATGGTTTGATAACTCCATCCCTTTTCCGTTTTTCTTTCCTATCTTCCCCAATTCAATCCCCACTATTGCAGCAAATATTTTTTGACAAACATCACTGTTGCATAAAATTGAAAATCGATATTTTTTTTCTTACTAAAACCATGTCCTTCATCCTTAGCCATTAAATACCAAACCGGGGTGTTATTTTTCCTCACCGTTCTCACTATTTGTTCGGCTTCACTTACTGGAACCCGTGGGTCATTTTGACCATGAATGACAAATAATGGTTTTGTAATTTTCTCCGCATTATTCAGGGGAGAAATTTTTTCCAGGAATGCACGCATTTTTGGGTCGCGTTCATCACCATATTCGACTCGACGTAAATCTCGACGGTATCCTTCAGTGTTTTCCAAGAAGGTTACAAAGTTGGAAATCCCCACTATATTGATACTGGCACGAATGCGATCGCTATATTTAATTGCCACTGCAAGGGACATATATCCCCCATAACTTCCTCCCGTAACTAATACCCGATCTGGATCTAAATCTGGTTGGGTTTTAATCCAATCTAACAATGCACCAATGTCTTTAACGGAATCTTCCCGTTTATAGCCATTATCCAATTGCAAAAAGGTCTTTCCGTAACCAGATGAACCCCTTACATTGGGATAAATTAGGGCAATACCCAATTCATTCAAGTAATAATTATTACGTCCTAAAAAGCCTGGTCGAGATTGAGCTTCTGGTCCACCGTGAATATCAATAATTACGGGACGTTTACCAGTGAATTTAGCTGGAGGACGATACAAAAAGCCGGAAATTATCCGTTTGTCAAAACTTGGCCAACGAATTAATTCAGCTTCGGCAAAATTGCTGGTATTTATACCCCCGGTTTCGCTTTCTGTCCACCGTTCCACCTGGTTTGTGTTAATATTTAGGGAGTATACATCAGCCGTTGCTTGACTAGAAATCAGGGTAAATCCCAAATCCTGATTATTACGATGCCATCTGATTCCAAATACTTGACCAAGGGGTAATTTCGGTAGAGGCTTTTCTTTGCGGGTTGCCGTATCTAACAGATGTAAAATACTTGCACCATCTTCATTGGTCACAAAAGCTAAATATTTACCATCCTCACTCAAATCAAAATCTTCCACATTCCAATTAATGTGACTAGTTAAAAAGGTATATTCCATTGTGGCCAAATTAATATAAGCCAGTCGAGAAAATTCTGCATCCTTGTCAGTAATTACATATAAACCCTGACCATCTCGACTAAATACCGCTCCTCCATAAAAAATCTTTTGATTGGGAACTTTAGGTGTAATCAGTTTTTTTTCACCCGTTTGGGTATCAATCATCCACAAATAGCTTTCATTCACGGAAATATATTCCAAAGCCAAAAATTTCCGGTTATCGGGAGACCAAGCTAAACCACCCCAACCCCCTCCTTGATTTTCTGTTAATAAACGATTAGTTGGGGGATTTCGGGGGTCAATCACATAAAAATCCGTGTCCTGACCTGTGCGTCGGGTGGAAGTGTAAATTACATGTTCCGGTAAAACCAAATTTTTAGGCTGATTGATTGGTGGATGGGAATTTGACCAAACACCACCACTATTGCGGGACTTTCCATCAGTTAAAAGGGTGACATCTCCGGTTTCTAAATCATAGCGATAAAGCTGATTAAACTCATTACCACCAGTATCTTTAGTAAACAAAAAATAATTACCTTGAGTTGGCTGAAAACTTGCTCCCCCTACCCGTTCCCGAAAAAAAGTTAATTGCCGACGCATACCCAAGGGAAACCGCACCAAATGGGTTTGATTTGTATCTCCAAACCGGGTCGAAATCAAGATTTCCCGACGTTGGGGATGCCAACTATTTAATCCCGCAGAGCGAAAATTTGTGTAACGTTCAACGGTAGTAGCGATGGATGCAGGGATGGGGGGAATACCTTCTACCACCAGATTATCACCCGGTGTGATTATATCCTCCCCACCCACTTGACTAGATTGTGCGATCGCCATTAGTCCTGGTAGTAAAATTACTGCAAGTACAGTAACAAAAATTCTTGTAATAAATTGCATCCCCCAATTATACAGATTTGGGTGCAAATGAGATAATCAATCTCAGATTTGTTTATATTTTCGATTCCAGATTTTGAATTTTCGCGAGACTCAAATCCACCCCATGCAAATTAGCTTGTGTCAAATTTGCGCCAGAAAAATCAGTATCTAATAACTTCACTAAATATAAATTAGCGGCGGTTAAATCTGCATATCGACAATTAGTCTGAGTTAAATTAGCAGCTCCCAAATTTGCTCCCATCAAGTTTGCATACTCCAGATTGGCATTGCTGAAATTAGCAGCACTCAGAATCGCCCCTTGAAGATTAGTATGGCGCAAACAAGCCCCGGAAAAATCTGCTTGATAAAAATTAACACCAGCAAAATTACAATATTCGAGATTGACACCCCGAAAATACCCATAACTTAAATCAATCAATTCCGACTGATGAGCAGACCGAACTTGATTATGTCCGATCACCCCTAAAGCAGCTTGTACATCCTCACATACCACTCCCTGGGATTTGCTCATCGGTGTGCGATCGCCAATAAACTGAGCCAAAATTTTCATGATTTCCCCATAGTACTGAGGATAATCCCTCAATATGGCCTCCAAACAGGCGATCGCCATGACTCGCACTGCGATCGCATCATCTTGCAAATGAGAAACCGCATTCGATAAACGAGATTTGACTCGCGAGTGCGGGAAAAAACCTTGCCAATTCCCCAACATATCTCTCAGCACCTTCCCCATCCATAATTAATATTTTTATATTTGGGAGAAGCACCTCAAATAAAATTCTATTATCACACCTGTTCGGATCAATTTCCCATATAATGCGAAGTTGCGTTCAGAGTACTAGTTCTGAACGCAATTTGGTATGGGCAAAAACTATACCTGGACAACAATTAACTTTTTTTACCTAGGGGAAGTTTAGCTTAAATCAAGACTAGAGCTACTAAAAACTTTAAAATTAATGGGATGAACCACTGGCAATTATATTTAAATCATGGCTTGGTTTTGTACTATGGGTGGTAGGAGCTTGACCTTCTCCGATACGTTTGAGGATTTCTGTCACATCTAAGCCTGTAGTTTGCCTTAATTGCTCAATAAAAGCTGCCATCCGGGTCGCGGGACTACCACTGCTGGCATCAACGAGGGTAATATTTTTGACATTAACTTCGGGAATACTGGCGGCCATTGCCTTGAGGAGAAAGTCGAGTTTTTGGAGGAGGAAAATCTCTTTGGCGCTGTCTCCAGCACTTTTCCAGGATTCGGCGAGTTTGCGGATACCTTCAGCTTGGGCTTTACCGTCTTCGATAATTTGAGCAGCATTGGCTTTGGCTTGAGCGATCGCGCGTTTGCTTTCTGCTTCTGCGGGAGCGATGGTATCGGCTTGGAGTTGTTGTTCGATTTGTTTGATGCGTTCAGTTTGTACGGCTACTTCAGCTTGGGTTTTGGCGATTTCGGCTCCCACTAGGGATTCTGCTTCGGCGATGAGTGCGACTCTTTTGGTTAAAGCATCACGGACGCGTCTTTCTGCATCGGCTTTGGCGATTTCTAAGTCTCTTTCAATGCGACGTAGGGCGGTAATTCGTTCGTTTTCGGAGGAGCGAATGATGGATTCGGCTTTGGCTTTGGCTTCGGCAATGCGTGCATCTCGCAATAATTCGGCTTGTTGTTTGCGACCGATGGAATCTAAATAACGAACGTCGTCGGAAATATTTTGTATTTGTAAACTATCTAGAACTAAACCCAGTTTTTCCAGGTCATCTTCGGCTTCGTCTAGTAATGTTTTGGCAAAGGCGATTTTATCAGCGTTGACCTGTTCTGGTGTTAAACTGGCGAGAACTCCGCGTAAATTTCCTTCTAATGTTTCCTGGGCTAATTTTTCAATATCCTTACGACTTTTACCGAGTAAACGTTCAATGGCGTTGTGAATTGTGGGTTCTTCTCCGGCAATTTTAATGTTTGCTACTCCCTCAACTGTAAGGGGAATACCGCCTTTAGAATAGGCATTGACTACTTTTAAATCAATAATCATGTTGCTCAGATTCATGCGGTAGGTCTGTTCCAAAAAAGGGGTTTGGATACCACTACCACCTTTTACCAGACGATAACCAACTTCCCGACCATCGGCAAGGCGACGTTTTCCGCCAGCAAAAATTAATACCTCACTCGGTGGACAAATGTGATACAAATTTTTAATGACGAGAAAACTGGCACCAGCCCCAGCCCCAAAAATTCCTAACAATAACCCAATGATTTCAAACATTACTAATTATCTCCGTTTAGACGAGTGTTTTTTCAAGCAAATATCTACTGGATTTTGTGTTCCTTATTTTCTGCTGCTGTAGTTGCTAATAATTGTTTTTCTTGACTATGATTCAAGGTGCCAACTACATCGATTCCTAAAGTTTGATTCATCATTTCTAGGAACTGGGTGAGAATTTCCGGATAAACTTTCATTAAGCTTGCTAGGGATTTACCATCACCGTTATCCACTACATTAATATGCTCTAATTGCAATCTTCCGGGAATTTGGGTCGCTTGATTCAAAATAGTTTCTAACTTTTGAATTAAAAATAATTCACCTGCGTCAACACCAGTCTGATTCCAAACTTCGGCAAAAATTTCATTCACCTTAGCTGCTGCTAAAGCGTTTTCTGCTAAACCTGCGGCTTGTCCTCGTGCTAGTAATTCTTGAGCTTGACGTTTGGCTTCTGCTGGTAATACGGTGTCCGCTTGTAAACGCAATCTTTCCAATTCAGCACGGATTTTTTGTAAAGTTTGTTCAAATTTAGCTCGTTTTTCCTTCGCAGCAGCAATGGTAATTTCCTCTTCCGATTTTGCTTGCTGTTCCAGTTTTGCTTTCACTTGCCGTAATTCATTTTCCTTTTCCACCACCATGATGCGGTTTTGGGTTTTAGCAACTTCGGCTTGTTGTTGACATTCGGCTTCGATGCGTTCCGCTTCTCCGATGGCATCCGATTCCGCAATTTCCGCATCCCTAATGACTTGGGCAATACACTTACGACCGATAGACCGTAAGTAATCCATGTCATCGGAAACACTTTGGATTTTCAGGGTATCGATTTGTAAACCCAATTTCATCAAATCACGGCTGACATCGGAGGCAATACGTTCTGCAAATTGCAACCGGTCTTCATTCACCTGCTCTGGTGTTAAAGTTGCTACTACACCCCGAAGATTACCCTCCAAAGTTTCCTGAGCCACCCGCGCAATCGTCGAGCGATCGCAATCTAAAAATCGTTCGATGGCGTTACCCACAATATTCGGGTCACTGGAAATTTTCACATTGGCGATCGCTTGAATATTTAAGGGTGTACCACCTTTAGAATAGGCGTTTGTCACTTCTACCCGTACCGGCATTGTGGTAATATCCATGCGTTTAATGGTTTCCAGGATGGGAATTCTAATTGCCCTTCCTCCGGCTAAAACGCGATAACCAATCTCATGGCCGTCTTTCGCTTTATATTTGCGTCCCGATATAATTACCACCTCGTTTGGTTTGCAAATACACAGAAAGGACTTCAAAAACCAAACTGCGGTGATACCACCAAAAATCGCTAAAGCAATGGGAATACTAGCTGTTAAAAGTCCGTTCGGGTTAGATGTTTGTAGCCGAATCGGGGTGGTACTAGCTGGAACTTGGGCTATCTGTACGACAGCGACGTTGTTATTTTCAAAATAGGAATTCATGGGTATTTTGGATTTTGGATTTTGGATTTTTGAGATTTTTAGAAAGTTGGGAGTGGGGAAAATATTTGCACCATGCATTTTTCGGCGTTGCTGAATACAAATATGAATTTTCAATTTTAGGTTGTGTTGGGTAGAGACCTAGCATTGCTACGTCTACGATAATTTGTCAGATAAAAATGTAAACAAATATAATTCATGTCCAAATTCAGCAACAGCTATTTTTCCCTTCACAATCTAGTCAGAATCAGAACCAAACAGTCAACGGTCAACAATCACCTTTGCAGTGAATCCTCCGAGACGACTAGTACCTGATTTTTTCGAGCTTCGACAATCAAAACGCGATCGCCTTTATGAAAAAATCCGGATTCTTCGGTGATGGCTGGGAAATCGATGGTGGAGCCATAGATTTCTAGGCGTACTTTTCCTTTCTCCTCCCGACTAAAGGGAACTTCGACAATGGCAGTGCGTCCAACTAGAGTATCAGTTGACACCATACTATCGACTGACTGCCGTTGTCGCCTCAGAGCAATTAGGGAAACAATCAAGAATCCCACAGCCACCCCAATTGCGATCGCAATTAGGGTAATCATAATCAGTTGGAAATTCATAGGAACTAACTCGATTGATTAAATAACAGAGAGTATAGTCCTGCATAATTGAGAACATAGCACTCAGATTTGAACTAGGTGAATGATTTTTATTTATGCATCAGGTTTTCTAAATATTCAGCCGGTAGTTTCTATACAGACAAACAAACTATCTTACTTGGCACTATTACACTCGAACATCAATGAATTATGCAAGATTTTCCATCACTATTTTGGGGATTTTCTCCATAATTATTGAGATTTTCGCAACTACGAGCATTGGAATCAAACCTGGAATATCTTTACCCTCCAAAATATTCACATCACCACCAGTATGATGATTTCGGACATGCTGATGGTGAACCACATTCACAATGGCATCAATTCCGGACAAGTTGATGATTTTTAATATTTTTTTGATTAAATTAGATGGGTAAGTTAGTTAAAATACATCTAAATAATGCCAACAGCTTTGATTACAGGTGCTTCTGTGGGAATTGGCAAAGCCTATGCCAACGGCTTTGCGAGTCGAAAATACGACTTGGTGATAGTAGCGCGATCGCAAGATAAACTAGAAGCACTAGCGACCCAGTTACGCCGACAATATCAAGTTCAGGTGGAGGTAATTGTCCAGGATTTGAGTCAACCTGGTGTCGCTCAAGTTATCTATGATTTACTACAAACCAAAAATATTCAAGTTGATACTTTAGTTAATAATGCTGGCTTTGGTGACTATGGTCAATTTGCTACCCGCGATGGTCAACGTCAGCAGGAGATGATTCAACTCAATGTCTCGACCCTAGTGGATCTAACCCATAAATTTTTACCACCGATGCAGCAGCGTCGTTCGGGGACAATTATTAATATTGCCTCCATTGCAGCTTTCCAACCAATGCCCTATTTATCTGTTTATGCTGCTACCAAAGCCTTTGTTTTAAGCTTTAGTCAAGCATTATGGGCGGAAAATCGTGATTTTGGGGTCAAAGTATTGTGCGTCTGTCCTGGTCCAACTGAAACCAACTTTTTTTCCGAAGCCAAATTTCCCGATGCGATCGCGGCTAAAAATAACCAAATTGACACCGTTGAAAATGTCGTCAAAGATACTTTCACTGCTCTAGAAAAAGATGAATCGGTGGTTGTTTGTGGAGGACTGAGTAACCAATTAATCAGTACCCTATCCCGAATTATGCCGAGGAAAACCCTGGTGAATTTGCTTGAAAAGCAATTTCGCAATTAGGTTTTGAAACGAAGGGAATATTAATACATTTCCAAAACTCGAATCATACCGATGCGAACAACGGTTCGATAATTAGAGACGCGATATATCGCGTCTCTACCAACAAAATTCATGTGTCGCATTCTTTTTGCAAATTCCCCGCACCTGCGTACAGACGACCCGTCGGGTCGTCTACTACTGCACCATTGCGATTTGCTTTTCTTCAATGGCTTGATAACCGTGATCAGCGAGATAATCAATGGCTCGATTCAGTAAATCTACTCCCTCCTGGACCGTTTCGATGACACTCAACTTACCGCGTAAATCGGCAGCACCAGCAAATCCTTTGGCATACCAAGTCATGTGTTTACGGGCTTGACGCACACCGCGATCGCCTTTATAAGTATGTAGGGCAAGTAAATGTTCCCGCGCACATTCTAGGCGTTGAATCGGGGTCGGAGGGGGCAAAACTTCGCCGGTTTTGAGAAAGTGATCCACTTCCCCGACTAAAAACGGATAACCTAACGTCCCCCGCGAACACATTACCCCATCTGCACCAGTTTCTTCTAAACAGCGTACAGCTGCTTCCACGGAAAAAATATCCCCATTGCCAATCACGGGTATTTCCAATATTTCTTTGACCTTGGCAATCCATTCCCAGCGTGCGGGACCATTGTATCCCTGGGCACGTGTACGTCCGTGTACCGTAATCATTTTTGCCCCCGCATCCTGCATCCGTTTGGCAAAATCGAGAATAATAATTTCCCGATCATTCCAACCAATCCGGGTTTTGACGGTGACGGGTACATCCACCGCTTTCACCACCTCCCGAACTATTGCTTCTGCAACTTCTGGTTGACGCAAGAGGGAAGAACCACCGCCATTTTTCGTAATTTTATTCACGGGACAACCCATATTAATATCCACCGTATCCGCTCCCTCTTGAACTGCTTTGACCGCAGCTTCGGCTAAGAAATCTGGACGACAGTCGAATAATTGGATACTAATTGGTCGCTCGTTCGGGTCAACTTCCATGATTTTTGGTAATTCTTTGACGTAATGCAATCCCGTCGCGTTCACCATTTCCGTATACATCATGGATTCGGGTGCATATTTACGTACTAAACGCCGAAATACCAAATCTGTCACCCCCGATAGTGGTGATTGCAGAACTCGACTTTTAATTTCTACATTACCTATTTTCAAGGGTGTAGCTAGTTTGGCTTGGAGTTGGGGGGATAGGGTAATCATGGATTAAGCTTGCAATTTTTGCTGATTGCTTTATGGTGAAATAGGTTTATTATTAGATCCCTATTTTATCTAGTTTAGTAATGAGTAGTTTACTCTCACCCCATAGCCGTGTCAAAACCATTGCCATGTACGCATTATTAACTGCGATCGCATTTTTAATGTTGTTTCCTTTGTTCTGGCTAATCGGTACAGCTTTTAAATCCCCGACGGAAGATATTTTTCAAACTCCTCCCCAGTTATTACCTGCTCAACCTACTTTTGCTAATTTTGTCACGGTTTGGCAAGCTAATCCTTTTGCCCAGTATATGTTCAATAGCGTTATCGTGGCAATTTTAACGGTTAGCATTAATTTAATTTTCTGCGCTCTAGCTGCTTACCCCCTAGCACGACTTTCTTTCCCCGGACGGGATGGGATTTTTACCGCGATCGTCTCGACGATTATGATTCCGTTTCAAATCGTCATGATTCCCCTGTATATTTTCACTGTCCAAGTGGGTTTACGAAATACCTATTTGGGGATTATTTTCCCTAGTTTAGCTTCTGCTTTTGGCATTTTTTTGTTGCGACAAGCCTTTTTAGGTGTTCCCAAGGAAATGGAGGAAGCTGCAAGGATGGATGGTTGTTCGGAATTAGGAATATGGTGGCACATCATGTTACCTGCAATTCGTCCAGCTTTGGTGACACTGGCCATTTTCGTGTTTATCGGTGCTTGGAGCGATTTTTTATGGCCCCTCATTGTCACTCAAGATGAAAGTTTATACACCCTTCCCCTCGGTGTGGCTAAACTTGCAGGTGCAGGTAGTTTTTCCCTCGATTGGCGGTTAATTGCGGCTGGTTCTGTAATTTCTATTGCTCCTATTTTAGCTGTATTTATCGTCCTCCAGCGCTATATTGTACCCACGGACACAGGAAGCGGTGTCAAAGGGTAGTTTTCCAGAAACAGGAGGTTTTGTTGGTTTCCCATTATGGTATAAATTACAAATGTAGAGACGTGACATGTCACGTCTTTTTCAGGATTTGCATATTGTTTTCATACATCAAATTCCCAACGCCATTTGATTTATATTTTTCTACCAAATTCTATTGTTACAGGGTTGCTGAGATATTTAAATTTTTACATTTTTAGTCTTTCTCAATACAGTCCGTAAATCGGCAAAAATAAACCTAATTATGTCACAAAATTACATGGATTTATTTCTACCCACTAATCACTAATCCCTCTCTAATAAGCACCTTTTTTGCTAAAAACTACACCAATGGTTTTCAGTATCAATACCAAATCATACAGAATTGACCACTTGCGCTGATAATCCAAATCCATCTGCACAATTTTTTCAAAATCAGTAATTTGAGAACGACCGTTAACTTGCCATTCCCCTGTTATTCCCGGTTTCACTCGTAGTCTTTCCCAATGATGGGGTTGATAATTGGCTACTTCATCAACCGTCGGTGGACGAGTACCTACTAAACTCATCTCACCCTTGAGAACATTCCAAAATTGCGGTAGTTCATCTAAACTAGTGTGTCTTAAAAACCTACCTAATGGAGTAATCCGGGGGTCATTCACTGCTTTAAAAATATGACCTTTAGCTTCGTTTTTAACTAAATGCTTCAGTTTATCTGCACCAACTATCATTGAGCGGAATTTCCAAATCCGGAAGGTTTTTCCATATAAACCACAACGGGTTTGGCTGTAAAATAAGGGACCGCGATCGCATATTGACATGGCAATGGCAATGGGAATTGCGACTAGGAAAGTAATCACTAATCCAATCAAAGCTCCGACAATATCCACACATCGCTTACTCCAGCTGTTGACAGCAGGATGGGAATACTCCTGTAACTGTTCAACCATGATCGAATAGTTCATCTTTAAGGTCGAGGGTGAGACTGTCAAACTCGGCTGCGAAAGAATTTCAGACACTTTAGTCCTCGGTTTTTACTTAATTACAATAGGCTTCAACTCCAAATATAAGCTCACCCCAAAAGATGAAAACTTTCTCAGCGCAAAATTTACATAATCTTAGAAATTAATCCAGCCAATTTAAATTTACAATGTTATATACCAAGCATAGGTGCTTAAATACACTTAACACCAGTATATTTGCTAGATCGATTCTCCACAAAAGCCGAAAACTGGAAATACATAGGTTCTATTTTTCCAAAATCCCTCTCATTTTTTGCTCCAGTTCCCGGTTGAACATGTCTTGACCAAGTTCTGGTTTTTCGAGGTTGACCCGAATATAAGCAGTGCGATCGCTGCTATTAAATTGTTTATCGCTGTTGGAGTCGTAGGTGACGAATATTAACACCGCATTCATGTCGGGAATGAGTTTCCATGATTTCATTTGCGTATTGTCTGGTGTCACCTGTACCAAATTTTTACCGTCACCAGTCGATATGTAACCGATTACCGCATCTTCTGGGGTTAGTTTTCCATCATTGTTAGTATCTTTGTCAATAATTCGATAAAGCCAATATTTTTTTGTTGGGGAAGGTTGCTCTTGGTTGCTGGTTTTGATTTCTATCAGTTCAAATGAATTTATAATTGCCTTTTTATTTAAAAGTAAATGGGATTTATCTGTTGTTTTATGATAAAAAATTAAATTGTAAATATTATTATTTTTTTCCGTCTGTCTTGATGATAGTAATGGAATACTGTTTTGAGAGTTAATATCTGGAGAAATACCCACTGGAAATATTAATACTTCTAATTGAGGTTTTTCGATAATATCTTGATACACTAAATTGCTCACCGACTGATTTGCTTCAAGGTTATTATCTTCTGGTTTTTGATTTTGATTTGATTTGGTGGGATTCGGATAGCAAGAAGCGATTAAGGTTGTTATTAACAAGTAATATAAGATTTTTCCAGTCCACTTCACAGAATTAATCAACCGCATTGAAACTAAAATCCTATAAATTTATAGTACTCGACAAGCCCCAAATTTGCCGACAAGGGGTCAGGGAGTAGTGAATAGTAAATTAAATTTACCCGTTCTATTTTCCTCTCTGGACTACTAGGTAGCCTAACAGATGAATTTTGTTGGTAGAGACGTAATATATTACGTCTCTACCAACTACATATATCGCGTCTCATATTGAGTATGTGTTACAAATATTTTTTTAGGTGTTGCTAAATATAAATCTGAATTTCAAATTTTACATTTTTTACATTGTGTAGAGACGTAGCAATACTACGTCTCTACACAAATTAGCTCCTATAATTTTAATTTAAAAAAATAAAAAAATCTATTAAATTTGGAAAATTGGAAAAAAGGATATATACCTAAACGCGACAAAGCCTGGTTACTTGGGAACCAGGCTCTCGAAACTTAATAACAATCAATCAGTTTTATCTCTTAAAAAATACAGACAGAACACTTACTAAGATGGACAATCTTACAAAACGCACACTCCTTTGTTTTTCCGCTTTGGGATTTGGTTGCTTTTCAACAAAACTTACAATTACAAAGTCTTGGAATGCTAACCACTCTATAAATTTGGCAAGTTGCGTTTTGGTTGGCTATGACGGGGGACACTCTTGTCATTTGCCATTGGGTTTTGGTTTCTTCTCTTTTTTGTGTCCTAATTATTAATTTATCACCTTGTCTTCAAAAGACAATCCCCTTTTACGGAAATTCACTATCCTTAAAATTTCGCAATATACAGAGAAATATTTTTATTAG
Organism: Calothrix sp. NIES-3974; assembly: GCF_002368395.1. Lineage (GTDB taxonomy): Bacteria > Cyanobacteriota > Cyanobacteriia > Cyanobacteriales > Nostocaceae > NIES-3974. The sequence continues at coordinate 5,198,417 of NZ_AP018254.1, read as the reverse complement.
CTTTTTCGGGATTTTGAGGATGCTTATACTTGTATCCACCTGTCTCACGATGGATAACGGGATGGACAACCTTACCCCCTAATACCGCTTTACTTTACCTACATTTGTCACAAGGGAGTAATAAGCCTTGAGTAATCGGTTAATTTTCCTACTACTCCCATCACGGACTACTCCCTACTCACTGCTGAAAGTTTTAGGAGTTTGTGAGAAATCAGGGTTTAAAACTGATACCCGTCGGGAAGCAGGATGGAAAGAGTGCATCGTATCGCGATTTTTGTGAAATGGGATAAAAATTGAAGACTTTGTTTAATTTGGAAGTCCCTCACCCAGAAATAGTGATATACATAATCTAATTACGTATTATCACTATCATCTACCCTCATAAAATGAGTAATAAATTACATATTTTCTGTCGCCAATGTATTCTATTTGGCTTGTTTTTTTGGTCAGGAACAACAACAAATGCCAATACCCAAATTGTTCCAGATAATACCTTGGGTGTGGAAGCTTCACGGGTGACACCAAGTGTGCTTATTAATGGTGGAAGTGCGGATCGAATTGAGGGTGGTGCAATTCGGGATGTGAATTTATTTCACAGTTTCCGCGAGTTTAATGTTGGTGACGGTCAACGGGTTTATTTTGCGAATCCATCGGGAATCCAAAATATCCTTACCAGGGTGACGGGAACAAATTCCTCCAATATTTTCGGAACCTTGGGGGTGGATGGTGGTGCAAATTTATTTTTAATTAACCCTAATGGGATTTTATTTGGACAAAATTCCAGTTTAGATGTACGGGGTTCCTTTGTGGGGACAACTGGAAATGCAGTGGAATTTGCCGATGGGAATTTATTTAGTGCAAATCCCAGTTCAAGTAATAACTTATTGACGATTAGTGTTCCGGTGGGTTTACAGATGGGTTTGCAACCGGGAAAAATCGAGAACTTATCGGTGAATGGGTTATTTGCTGGTAGTGGTTTAAGTTTAGTTGCTGGAGAAATCAGTTTTGATGGAGGTTATTTGATTGCAGTTGCAAGTCCTTTGGAATTAGCTGCGGTGGGTGTCAATCCCACAAATCTTAAAGTGGGAATCAACCCTGCAAATCCCGCTTTGTTGACTCTTCCAGAAGGGATTAGCGGGGATATAAATCTGGTGAATAGTGCGAGAATTTTCGGGATTGGTGATAGCAATATCAAGTTAGTGACTGGAAATATCAATTTGGATAATAGAGCGGTAATTTACGGTACTGATGACAGTAATATCAATTTGTTTGCTGGAAATATCAATTTGGATAATAGGTCGGTGATTTCGGGGATAGATAGTGCTGGGATAAATGTGAATGGAACGGATGTAAATTTGAATAACTCCACTATTTTGGGAGCAGGTAGTGTTGGGATAAGTGTGAATGGAACGAGGGTAAATTTGAATAATTCTAGTATTTTGGGAGCGGATAGCGTTGGGATAAATGTGAATGGAACGAATTTCAACTTGAATAATTCCACTATTTCAGGGATAAACGGTGCTGAAGTTAATATCAATGGAGCAAATTTTAACTTGAATAATTCCCGATTGTTTAGCAATAATCAAGGGACTGGTAAAGGGGGAGATATAAATATCCAAGTTAGTGAAAATGTGAATATTCGTGATAGCCAAATTCTTTCTAGTACTTTTACAGATGGAAGCAATGGAGATATTAATATTCAAGCTGGTGGAAATGTGAATATTCGTAACAGTCGAATTCTTGCCAATACTTTCGCAAGTGGAACTGGTGGAGATATTAATATTACTGGTGCAAATATTGATATTGCTGGTGATGGTGTCAATTACGCTAGTACCGCGATCGCCAACAGTGCGAATGATCAAGGTAAGGCTGGTAATTTAACTTTAACAGCTAGGGATACAATCAATATCACTGATGATGCAGCCGTATATATCACTACTTCTGGGAGTGGGGATAGCGGTGACTTGACTTTACAAGCCAACAATCGTATTAACTTAACTAATAATGCAGCCATAGCCAGTAATACCACGGGTAGCGGGAAGGGTGGAGACTTGAAAATTACCACTGGTTCCCTCCGACTGGAGAATACACCAACAAGGGGAATTTTCGTTTATTCCAGCAATACAGGTGCTTCTGGTGGGATTACCATTAAAGTGGATGATACAACAGAGGTCATAGACTCCCCCATTTTAACAGTAGCCTTAAGTGTTAATATTAGCGATCGCGCGGGGAATATTTCCATCGAAACAGGCAAACTCAAACTAGAAAACGGAGGACGGATTGATGGGAGTACCTTTGGTTCTGCTGATGGTGGGGATATTACCATTACAGCCAAAGAATCAATCCAAATTAGCGGTAAATCACCAACTGTATCGTCATTAAGTTCTATATTCAGTCGCACTGGTTTAGATGGGACGGGTAATGCTGGTTCCATCACTGTAAATACACCCCGTCTGAGTTTAAGTCAAGGAGGAACAATCGGTACTTTTAGTCTCAGAAGTAGTGGTAATTCTGGAAATATTACTATTCGCTCTCAAGATGTGGAGGTGGATGGTTTTGTTGTATTTGACCCCAATAATTTAGCTTCCTCACCCGATGGTTCCTATGCAACTACCAGCATCTCAACGGAGATTTTTGTCGGTCAAAGCGACAATGTGACCGGGGGAAATATTAACATTGAAACGGAGCGTCTACGTTTAAGTAATGGTGGTACATTAGAATCATCAATTATTGCAGGTAGGGGAAAGGCTGGAAATATATTTGTGAAGGCTACGGACTCCATTGATATTTCCGGTGTTGGTCTGAGAAATCGTGACGGGATACCACTTTCTTCTGGTTTATTTGCCGAAGTGCAAACGAATGGGATTGGGGTGGGAGGTAATATTGAAGTTGTGACTAATCGCTTGGGGATGAGTGACAATGGTCAGATTTCTGCTGCTAGTTTTGCCCAAGGAAATACGGGAAATATTTTGATCAGTGCAAACCAAATTAATATGCAGGGGGAATATACCCTAATTTCCAATCAGATTTCTTCCAATGCAGTGGGTAATTCCGGTGTGATTCGCATCGATACACAAAGTTTAAACCTGCAAGCTGGTGGGTTCATTACCTCAGCAACCTTGGGTCAGGGAAATGCAGGTAATTTAATCATTAATGCAGATATCATTTCCATGCAGGGGGAATTAACTTTTATCACTTCCTCTGTGGGAACGACTGGAAAAGGTAACGGTGGTGATCTGCAAATTACAGCGAATCAGCTAAACCTCCTCAATGGAGCATATATAACCAGTTCTAGCCTTGGTAACGGTCAAGCTGGTAGTATTTTGCTCAAAGGCAAAAATCAAGTTCGGTTAGAAGGAGAACGCTCCCGAATTACCGTGGAAAGTCGTAGCCAAAGTCCTGCTGGTAATATTCAAATTAGCACCCCCTCACTACAGCTATTCGACAATTCCCTCATCTCTGCTGAAAGCCTTTCCCAAGATGGTGGGAATATCACTATCGATAATGCTAATTTCGTTTTACTACGACAGGGTAGTCAAATTTCCGCCACTGCTGGGGAAGGGGGAAACGGTGGTAATATCAATATCCAAGCCAAAGCGATCGCGGCTATTCCCAGAGAAAATAGCGATATCCGCGCGAATGCAGTGCGTGGTCGCGGAGGTAATGTTAATATCACCACTAAAGCCCTATTCGGAATTGTTCCAGCAACCCAACCCACTAATAGAAGCGATATTACCGCAAGTTCAGAATTAGGGATTGGTGGGGAAGTAACTGTCACCAAACCCGATTTAGACCCCACCCAGGGATTGGTGGAATTAGCTGAAGGATTAGCAGACCAAAGTCACAAAATTGGTGGATTTTGTCCACGCAATGCACAGGAAGCAGAAAAAATAGGTGAGTTTACGGTGACTGGACGGGGAGGTATCGCACAAGGTGTTTTCGACCCTCTGATTGGAAGTCACCAACCGGATTTAGCAACTTATATTGGTGATGTAGGGGAAGAGGGAATGGGTGAAAATTTGAGTAATAAACCGGAAGATTTGGCAATTCCCCAGCCAATTGTGGAAGCCCAAGGTTGGGTAAAAACACCAGATGGAAAAGTAATATTGGTTGCCAAGTTACCGCAAACAGACCCAACCAATAATTCGGGAATTTCTGGGTGTGTGATGAGTAAAGAGTAATTATTAATTCGTAATTTGTAATAGCCTGTGGCAAGCCGCTACGCGTATATGTAATTTGTAATACCCTTTATGCGGGAAGAAAGCTACGTAATTTGAAATTTTTGGGTTTAATTTCCCTTCGTCTATACGTAGGGTCTGCTGTTCACGAAGCGTTAGCTGTAAAAGTCTTTTTGCAAGGGTAGGGACTACTCCCTATTCCCTACTCCCTGTAAGTTTTAGGAATTTGTGAGAAGTGCAGTAACGCTTATATAATTATCGATATGGTAAGTAAGTCGGCGTAAAACAATCAGGACAGGCTTAACCAACCCAAGGCTTTGAATGTTTTTTACAATCCCTATATTAAGTGAGGTCTATTCCTGAATTTCTCACGAGTAAGTTGTAAGCCTTGAGTAACGGATTGATTTTCCTTCTACTCCCATCACGGACTACTCCCTATTCCCTGGGAGTTTTAGGGTTTCGTGAGAAATGCGGGTATCTGTGACTGCTTACTTAAACCTGGAAAAATACTAGTTTAAAAACAGGTCTAAAAATTATGGAAGCTTTGTTTTGGACTGTGGAAGAAGTTGCTCAAAGAGCCAGACATTTTTATGAAAATGGGATTCGCCAACAGGTGGAAAATGGCGATAATATTGGCAAAATGATTGTAATTGATGCCGAAACTGGTGAATACGGAATTGATAAAAACGGTGTCGAATCAGGATTAATGTTAAAGCAAAAAAATCCCCATGCCAGATTATTTACCATGCGCATTGGTTACGATGTTGCATTTAGTTTTGGCGCTTCGATGGAGCGAATCGCTGAATGATTCACGGAAGAATAATCAATACTAGGGCCACAGTTCCAGTGATTTTCCGTTTACCGGGACAACCAGATTTCTCATTGAGTTTCGTTGTAGATACCGCATTCAACGGCTACCTTACTTTACCAGTTCAAGCGGTCAGTGCAATGAATCTCCCTTTGCATTCCAGCACACCTATAAAATTAGCTGATGGTAGAGAATCTCTGACAGCCATACATCTAGCAACTGTTGTTTGGGATGGTATCGAAAAAGCAGTTCTCGTTTTAGCTTCCGGTTATAAGCCTTTGCTGGGAGTTGCGATGATGGAAGGTTATCATCTGGAGATAGATTTTGTCGATAATGGCTTGCTTTCTCTAGAAAAAATAACAGATTAGACAGCAACATCCCACTCCTTTGCGAGGCAATTTTGTGCGATCGCTCTTGTATTTCTGTATAGAAAAATCGGGAACAGGGTGTAGGTGAAGACATGCTTTCAAGTGCGGGGAGGATGTCATTTTTTGGCTTTCCAGGTTCCACCGTAGACGTAATCAGGATTATTTTGACTTAGGGGTTGCCAACATTGACGACAGACAAAAACCCAATCTCCCTCTTTTTCGTGTTTAATCCGAAACAGAACTGGGAAAGGTTGTTGACAAATAGCACATTTTTTGCTGCGCAGACGCATGATGGAAATTACAAACTAAATTCGGCAACATCATCTAGGGGATGATGGGAATTATTACCGGGGGTAGTCGGACGAAATTCCTCACTTTTAATTAAACTAGTTAACTGTAGATTGGGATTTTGGTGGAGAATATTTAAAATACTAATAAAATCTCGCACAACTTCGCTAGGTGTTAATAGGGAATCTGCACCTAAACGATTGACGATTTCGTGAATAAAAGCTTGGAAATCCTGCTGATTTAACTTTTGATTGTAGTTAAAATTTGTCGCGTGAATTTCTGCTAACCTTTGTAATAAAGTTAAAATTTCCCCTTCACTTAAAGGGTTCAAGCGAATCACTGGACCAATAAATTCCTGGACACCAGCTTGATTAACATATTTACTTTCCTTTGTGCGTCTGCGCCAAGCTTGGTCAGCAAATAAACCGCGATGGGGGTCTTCTAAAAATTTAGTGGTTCCACCGACAAATACACCTAAATATTCCGCTTTACATTGCATCGTATCATTAAATATACCCAGCAAACGGTTGTAATTTTTTTCGCGGCTCACAGTCGTAGAAATTTGATAAAGATGAACAGCTTCGTCCAGAAAAATCAATAAACCTTTATAATCGATTTCCGCCACAAACCTCGCTAATAACTTAGTATAATCATACCAACTATCATCATCAATAATTACCCGCACACCCAAGGCTTGTTTCGCTTCGATTTTGGTCGTAAACTCACCCCTTAACCAACGTAAAGCCGCTTGTTTCAAGTTATCATCGTCTTGACGATATCCACGCCAATAGGCAATAATCACATTACTAAAATCAAATCCGTGGACTAAATCTTCAATATACTGAACCACCTCACGAATCTTCTGCTCAACATTGTCATCAAACCCCTCATCATTCGGTCGCATTCCCGTTTCTTGAGCAACCTGTTGTTGAATTTTATTAATCCAACCTTCCAAAATAGACAGTAATGCACCCCCATCGGGACGGGTTTTAGTGGCTAAATTACTCATTAATTCCCGATAGGTAGCCAACCCTTCATTATTACTCCCAGCAAGACGGCGATCGCTAGATAAATCCGCATCTGCGACTACAAATCCCATTTCCATTGCGCGGTTGCGTAGTAGTTGCAAGAGGAAGCTTTTACCGGAACCATAATTACCGATAATAAATCTAAACGCGGACACACCCTCTGCAATGTCATCAAGGTTTTGGATCAGGCTTTTAAGTTCCTGTTCCCGTCCAACGGCAATATACTCTACCCCGGTACGGGGGACAACCCCTGCTCCCAAGGAATTAATTAACGCAGTCGATACTTTTTTCGAGAGTTTAATTTTTGCCATTGAATCTACCTCTACTGGTTTGCAACCCAAAATTAGACCTATGGGAACAATAAATGGGACAGATAGATATTGGAAGATGTTACGGTGAAAGGTCTTTCAAATCCATAGTCCTGCGGGATAATCCGAAATGATATTAGACCTATTTCAGGATACAGGAGAAATTTCCCAATTGTTTAGGACTGACGCAAGTGTCACAAAAATTCTGATTTTTGGTTTATGGGGGAATAGTCCGTGAGAAAACAACCACTTTTACTGGTTTTTAGTTTAACCATTAATTATATGTAGGCTACTTTCTGGAAGATTTACGGATTTTGTGAGAAATCGGGGGATTGCTAAGTGGATGAAGTTCTCCCTAATAGTATCTCTTCGTAATTGTGAATTATTTGGCGAGCGTTTTCCAGATGTTCGGGGATAATTACTGGTAAATCCGCAGTTGTTTCCAGGATGAGTTCTCCTAAAATTTGATCCGCATGTTCATTTATCGAATCTATTAACAAACTTGGCATGGTAATATTGGCTTCGGCAATTTTTTTGATCGCTGGATTAGGGTTTTCCTGTTCAATAATAGCTTTTAATACCTGTAATTCTGGTGTCGGTAGACTGCGTAAAAATTCATACCATTCTGATGGTAAATTTACTGATGTAATGTCCTGATTTGGTTGGGTGGATGAATCGATCGTATCAACGAAATCAGAAAAAGGAAATACGTCTATATCATCCTCTCTGCTGTCCGATGGTGGGTATTCGCGATTTTCTGTTTCTGGTGATTGCTCCGGATGTTGATTCAACAATTCCCATACCTGGGTTTGCAGGAGATTCCGCTCATCTTGCAGTAGGGATATCTGTTCTACTAGGTGTTGTAATTGGGTTTGTTTATCCCGCAGTTGCTGATCCAGATTTTTTAACTGGGTTTGTTGTTTTTGGCGATCGCGTTTTTGGTTTTCGATTTCTGTGGTCAGGGAAGCCGTATCCGCTTCCAGGGTTTGAATATTTACCCGTAGTTCATGCAGTTTTTCTTCTAATTGCGGTTTTAGACGCTCTAACAGGGTTAAATGACTTTCAATTTCCTCTTTTTGCTGAGTTAATTCCTCCAATTGGGTTTGTACCTGAATAATTTCAGCCCGTGATACATTTAAATTTAACTCCTGACGACGCTTTTCAGCTGCGATCGCACTACAAGCATGTGTCAATTCCGCATGATTTTTTTCAACGGTGGCTAGTTCTGTTTGTAACTGCTGGAGGGAAGTTTCTAGTTGTTTTCTCTGAAGAGCATAACCATTTAGTTCCCGATTCAAACTGTCACGTTGACTCAAACGGTCAGTAATTTGCAACTGTAACTTATTCACCTCATTGTGCAAGGAACTACGATGGATCTCAAACTGGTTAATTTCCCCAAACAGCGATGATTTCAAGCCTTCCAGTTCCCGAATCCGGCGATATAAGGAATCTAATATCAATAACTCATAATCTCGATGGCGTTTATCCACCACAAAAGCCGCAACATAGGTCGCCATCAAACTAATAATCCCAATCGCAAAAGCACTGGCAAAATTTCCTCCCTGGAAAATTAAACCCAGAATCAAACTGACAACAAAGGTGACGACTCCAAGTATAAATCGGTTGCTAAACGGTGCTGATTGCATATGCTTGGCGCTGTGCTGTGGGTTGTGTGCAAATCCTAATTTAGTGCTTTCCACGATATCACTCATTCACAAAAGCGAAACGTTAATTTTTGCACCTGATCGGAATTGGATTGAGTGTATAACACTTTACCGGATGTTGCCAAAAATTTGAATAGGGAGGGGGAGAAGACTCATACCCATTCTAACCAGACACTTTCTGATTTAAGATTTCAATCTGTAAATCAACTCCCCCATTGCTACCTTGAAGAACGGCCCCGCAACGTCACAGCCCGCTCCAAATTAGCCAGGGCGCGGTTATAATCGAGGATGGCATTAATCCGATTACCTTCAGCCCTAGTTAAATCATTTTCGGAATTAATCACATCAGTTTGAGTCCCGACCCCCGCTTGAAAGCGTAACCGAGCTAATCGTAACGCTTCCCTTGCTTGTTCCAAAGCCGTAGTCGCAGTGTTGACATTTTTGAGGTTAGACTGCAACTCCGCATAAAACTGTTCCACCTCAAAGCGGATGCGATCGCGTTGTGTGGAAAAACTCTTTTCTGCGATCGCCATATTTACTTTCGATTGTTCCGTTTGAGCGCGGGTAGCACCCCCATCAAATAAATTCAAGGTGGCTCTCACCCCAATAGAGTAACCATCGGCCACCGGAACTCCATCATTAAATACATCCAACAGGTTATAATTAGCCAATAAGCTAATTTGTGGTCCCTTTTGTGACGCAGCTAAACGCCGACGCTGCTCATTAATCTCCCGTTGAATTAACTGCTGTTGCAACTCCGGACGATTCTGAAAAGCCAAAATAATCGTCTCCTCCAAGCTAAGTTCCCACAACCCAGCAATCTTCACATCATCCGTCGCACGCAATGTCACCGTTTGCGGCAAATTCAACAAAGTGGCAAACCGACGCTGCTCCACCTGCTGACTGGAAATCGCATTTGTCAACTGCTGCTGGGCATTGGCTAAATTCACCTGCGATCGCAACACATCAAACTTTGTCCCTACCCCAGCCCTTTCCAATGCTTGAGCATCCTCCAAACTCCTCTGGGCATTCGTCACCGCCGAAGTTGCAATCCTTACCGCCTGGTCAGTCTGTTGTAAGTTATAATACTGAGTCGTCACATTCAAACGAATTTCTTCCGAACGCTGCTCCACCGTCAACTCCCCGGAGCGCACCTGCTCCTCAGCTTCCCGGATTCTCGCCCGACGCGCACCAGAAGAATAAAGAGAATAATTCAGCTGCAAATCCGAATTAAAAGCCGTTGACGGACTATCACCACTTGGTCGTCCGGGAAAATCCGGAGTTAATTGATCCTGTATCTGCCCAGAAGCACTTTGCTGTCGGGTAACACTTGTACTCAAATTCACAGTCGGCCATAAACCCGCTTGAGCTTCCCGTAATGCTGCCTTTGCCCCCTCTAACTGCAACAAAGCCACCTGCAAATCATTATTATTCCGGCGGGCAATTTCCAAAGCCTCCGCCAAACTAATTACCCGACTCTCCCTCACCCTCACCTCCTCCGGCTTAGTGGGAAACAACAAGGGATTCGGATTTGGCGTATATCTACCTGTAGCAGGATTGACATTCCCCCCACTACCCTGCCCTCTATTTTGAGCCAACAACCCCTGACCACCTTCCCCCAACAGTTTCACCTTCAATTCATCTTGTCCCCCATTATCCAGAGATAACGGTGCAGCTAAACTTGCTTGAGTCGTTAAAACTGCGGCCGCTACTCCAGGTAAAAAACCGCTAACAAATAATTGTGTTTTCACCACATCCCCTCACACAAACACACACGGAAAATTATTTCTTCATCTCTGGGCAACTGGCATGTTGACGACAATAACCAGTGACTTACCCATCAAGCGCACCTACAAAGTCTACAAAGCAATATATCACGATGCAGGAATTACGAATCCGACTCTGGATTTTCCTGGAATCCCCTGACTATTCTCGAAAGCTCATTTTTCTCATCCACACTTACCCGTGTTGGAGAACCACTAACAATCCGCTCATAATGACGGAATGAATCCTTAATTTCTGGTCCATCAGCAGTAATATTATACTCTCGAATCCCTTTATCGTGCCAGGAACCCCGCATCTTAAAGACGTTGATTGCTCGTGACATTTCCCCACGAATTTCTACATATTGCAACATCAAAATTGTGTCGGTAATAGTGGAAATGTGGGAATCGGTAATCGAGTGGGAACCCATAAATTGATCGGTGGTATTCGTAAAAAACCCGGTGATTTCTTCCTGCTTTGCGTATCCAGTCACACCAATCACAAACTGACGAAAGGCGTTATTACTCACACCCCGTGCTAAAGCCGATAGGGAGTCAATGGCAATCCGTGCTGGTTTAAATTCGGCTATTTCCGATTTAATAATTTGCAGGTGGTCTTCTAATCCCGTTGACTCTGGATAGGTACAAATAATTTTTAATAATCCCTGTTGTTCTAATTCCTCAAAATTTATCCCCCAAGAGAAGGCATTCCGGGATAATTGAGCTCGTGATTCCTCATAGGCAAACAAAATCGCTTTTTCCCCGTTAGCACAACCATTCTGGATAAACTTACTAACCAACAGGGTTTTCCCTGTCCCAGTTGCACCTGTGGCCAAAATAATCGAGTCTTTGAAAAAGCCACCTCCACACATCTGGTCTAGGGTTTTTACCCCGGAAGAAACCCGTACATTCGATGAACGCTGGGTTAAGCGCATTGCCCCCAAGGGGAAAATATTTATACCATTGTTGGTAATCGTAAATGGGTACTCCCCTTTCATATGGGTTGTACCCCGCAGTTTCAAGATTTCGATGGTGCGTCGTCTCCGTTCCCCTTCTAAAACATTGCGGACGATGACGACGTTATCGGAAACAAATTCCTCCACACCAAAGGATGCTACAGGACCATATTCTTCGCTTCTTTCTGTGGTAATAATTGTCGTCACATTCAGTTGCTTGAGTCGCGCAACTAAACGAAAAATTTCCCGACGTACCACTCCCACTGCTTCATATTGCTGGAACACCGCAGTGACTGAATCGATGGAGACACGTTTAGCTTTGTACTTACGGATAGCATACTGTAATCTTTCAATCAAACCGGATAAATCAAAATTACCGATAATGTCTTGTCCTTCCGGGTCGGGAGACGCATCCAGGATAAATAATTTCCCTTCTGTGATTAAACGCTGTAGATCCCAACCAAAAATATAGGCATTTTTGATGATATCGCTGGGGGATTCCTCAAAGGTGACAAATACCCCCGGTTCATTAAAATAAGTTATACCATTGTACAGAAATTGTAATGAAAATAAAGTTTTGCCAGTACCGGAAGTTCCACTAACTAGGGTTGTACGTCCACTTGGTAATCCACCGTGACTAATGTCGTCAAACCCCTCGATTGTGGTGCGAATTTTCTCAACACCTCCCATTAATACTGGTTCACTGTTTTGGTTTGGTCGGTTGTTTTCATTCATCGCGGTTGATTTTTTGATTAAATCTGGGGATTCAACTCCATTAAATATATATCAAAGATTTGTCCGTCGGAATTAATGGTTTTGCCAGTTAGTCAAAAATTCTTCCCGACGGGAAAATCCCGATAACCGGATATTGACAAAGTGAGTGGTGAGTCTTGAGTAACGGATTGATTGTCCTTCTCGGTTGTAAATAGGGAGTAGGGAGTAGGGAATAGTGAGTAATTGGAAAAAACCACTTTCATGGGTTATGGTGTCAGTTGTACATGTAGACTCCTCGGATGAAAATTTTCGGTATTGGCTCTAAATGGCGGTATCCAGTGGGCTATTCTTGAAAATCTTCATCTGTCAATTCTTCATATAGCAAATCCAACCCGATTAAAACTCGCTCCCGGTCAGATAAATCACCGATTATTTTCCGCACTGGAGGAGGCAAAATTTTGGACAGGGTTGGTGTTGCCAAGATTTTATCTTCTTCTGCTAGTTGGGGATTTTTGACTACATCTATGACTTTTAAAGAATAAACGCCCTTGAATTCTTGATCTAAAATGTTCTTGAGGGTGTTTAAAGCACGAACGGAGTTGGGCGTATTCCCCGTCACGTAAAGCTTAAGAACGTATGTTTTTCTGATTTGACTCATTTTCGCATCGCACGACGGTAAACTTCACATAAATGGGCGAGAATATCAATTAGGGTTAATCGATAATCAAGTAATGTCTCATCACTACGTCCTTCTAATTTTAACTGTTTGGAAAATTCATCAATCAATTCCATGTGCATTTCGATAATTTTTGGCACAGGAATATCTGCGACAAATAGTTCATGGGTGAATTGCTCAAGTTTGGTTTGTAGTTCCTTTTCTTTGACGAAATAATCAATCATTATTTGACGATATTCGGCTCGAAGTTTTTGGATTATGACCTCTCGTTCGGTGGTTGTCATTGGCAGCAATTTACATCGGTATTCAAGTTCATTGCGTGTCGGCATATTGAATTGATTAATTTATATTTTTTTATATTTCTAGGGGATTAATAAAGTAATTTGGTATTATTGCCTGATTGATAACATTGCAATGGCAGCTTATTTATCTCTAGCGAAACCAATTTATCACTTTTAACAAGGTGTATTTAGGTTTTTATTAACCTTTTTTGATTTGAATTTCACCGATGTTTTTGATTTTAGATACATGTATCTGGAGCATTCCTGATAAATCTTCGCGGGTTAGAGGAAATGGTAGACTGGAGATTTCCGTTTGCTTGTATTTGCCGATGGAGAGGTTCACATTGCAGTTATTTCCTTTTTTCACTGATGTTTTTTGATTTTACTTTTCTGTCACTGAGCAATAGTTTTTCCGTTCCCAATAATTCTTGACGTAAACATTTGTAAATGTTTGTTAAAATAAGTTCATTTATCAATATAATCCTTAATTGCCAAACAATTTCGCAAAATGTTATAAACTAAGGTTAGACTTCTCAATTTGTCGCAACTAATTTTGGCTTTAGCAAAACCCAGATGGATGAGTAGGAATGATTGAACGGGTATGCAAAATCTATTTTCAGTATTGCTAGCTGTTGATAGGGATAAAACCAATCATAGAGGCTCCTATTTGGTTAATTTTAATGATTATGGAAATATCTTAATGGGCTAAAAGCTGAATTACTTGGTGATGTTTGGATCACAGCACTGAGTTGAGCAAAGGGTGTACTAGTCAAAACCCCTATGGAAATTGGGAGTTAGAGTTGGGCTGGGACAGAAATTGAACTTAATTGTCTTGGTTGTGAAGGCTGGATAGAAAATGGTGATTTGATCACTCCTGGATTTAGTAGATACTTAAATAAAAGTAAAGCATTATTTGATTCTAAATCATTATAATTCCTAAAGGTTCGATATTGGTCTGGTCGAGTCATAATTGTTATATCTGTTGTGAGGGAAATCGGACTCAAGTGGAGTGGGGAAACTGGGCGGTAAGGAACTGGGTGCGTCCGCACAGGGTAAAGTTAGCTTTTAACTGTTTCGACGAGGAAATAAGGAATGATTGAACAAGGAACCAGGGGGTAGCTCAATTGTTGAGATTTTAGACGTACAACCCGTGTTGATGGGTGGGGTTGAATGAATTGGGAAACTGGTGGAGTGGGTGAGCAACTGGGGGTGTGGTTGTTCCAGCGAAAATTATCCCTCGATCTCGCATCGACGGCAGTTGATTTGTTTTGTTTGCGATCGCCGGGGTATCAAGCTGGTTTCGGAAGGAATGTGTATTACTTGCAGATTTGGGATATGGACAAAGCCGCAGTGGAAAATTATGTCAATACTTAATATCCGACTTGCTCAATTTTGTTTAACGGTGCCGACTTTTGTCGAGACAACAAAGCTAACAACGGTTGTTGATTTTTTTGTTCGAGGAAAAACTGCAACGCGTCAGGGTGTGGTTGTGGTGGATGAATTGGGTCATTTAGTTGGGTTGTTACGTCCGCAAGCTCTCCTACCTAATTTGCTGGCAAAGAATTCTGGGGGTTTAAATCCAGATGGGGAAGATTCGCTAGATCATCTGGGTGAGGAAGGTCTAGAATCCTTGATGATGTTACCTGCTGAAATGAAACTGGGTGACTTAGGAAATTGGCTGCAAACCAACGGATTAACTGAGCGATCGCACCATGAATTTGCCTTAATCGATGGGGAGGGGGCATTCCTGGGATTATTGGATTGGTCGGAATTGATTGCGACCCTAGCTAATCCCCAACCGATCCATCTTGACTCCCATCCTAGTGTATACACAAAGTCGAGGAATTGGGAAGAGGAAGAAGGTCAACCCTTGGTCAAGTTGTTGGAAAGTTTACCCTGGCCATTGAGTCTGGAAACAGCCAATGGGGAAATTATTGCTCAAAACCCAGCTTGGTGGCAACAATTAGGGATGTTAAAAGACCCGAATGGGATTTACGAAAATGTGGAAGAAATTTTTCGCCGTATGGGTGTTGATGGCTCCCTAAAAATCAATCAACGAACTAAATCTGTTCCCCAGCGTCAAGTTAATGGTGGAATTGCCTTGGAAACCGTCACCACAGATGCAGCAAATCTGAGTCGGAGATTGGACTGGGAACTGGAGCTAGAAAACCGTTTATTTCCGGAAGATAAATCATCTAGCCGTTGTATTTTTGACCCTAAAGTCGGCACTTGTACCTGTTTAGTGAATACGGAAACCGGACAGGAACGGGTGTGGGAGTTTGCGAAAATTCCTTTAGGTAGTGGGGGTTTGGAGGGTAATAGTACAAATTTATGGTTGACCTTAGCTACGGATGTGACGGAACAGCAGCAACTGTGTCAGGAATTAGCAGCTAAGAATGCGGATTTAATTCAACTCAACCGTTTAAAGGATGAATTTTTAGCATGTATTAGCCACGAATTGAAAACACCCCTAACAGCAGTTTTAGGATTATCTCGCTTGCTGGTCGATCAAAATTTAGGCAAATTAAACGAGCGTCAAGCTCGCTATGCAGGTTTAATCCATCAAAGCGGTCGCCATTTAATGAGCGTCGTCAATGATATTTTGGATTTGACCCGAATGGAAACCGGACAAATGGAATTAACCCTAGGTTCGGTGGATATCCAACAAACTTGCGATCGTGCTATTGCCGAAGCTCAAAAAAATTACTTGCAAACCCGTAAAAACCAGGATGCAGCAACGGAACATCAATTTGCCCTCAGTATTGAACCGGGTTTGGTATCAATGGTTGCTGACGAGTTACGTCTGCGGCAAATGTTAGTACACCTCCTTTCCAACGCCTTTAAATTTACCGAACCAGGGGGAAAGCTGGGTCTCCGGGTGATGCGATGGGAGGGATGGGTTGCTTTTACTGTTTGGGATACGGGAATTGGTATTCCAGAACACCAACAACATTTAATTTTTCAGAAATTTCAACAACTAGAAAATCCCCTGACTCGACAGTTTGAAGGTACAGGATTAGGTTTAGTATTAACCCGCGCTCTTGCCCGTTTACATGGTGGAGATGTGAGTTTTATTTCCAATGAAGGTAAGGGGAGTCAATTTACCCTCCTATTACCACCTTGTCCTCCCCATGCGGGAGTTTGCGAGCAATTAGCTAATTCATCATTACGTAATGGTGGACGTGATAGTCTTAACCATGCGGGTTACGGTTCCTACTCCCATCACCCTTTAAATGTAGGTAATTTCCCCACCTCCTCCCAAAGATTAGTATTAATAGTGGAGGGTGTTGGTAGATACATTGAAGACCTCAGTGAGCAACTTACAGGTTTAGGATATCGGGTAGCGATCGCCCGTTCCGGGTGTGAAGCTTTGGAAAAAGCCCGACGTTTACAACCGGGAATTATTTTTCTCAATCCCCTGTTACCCTTACTATCGGGATGGGATGTCCTCACCCTCATGAAAGCGGATGCGACTACTCGCCACATACCGATAATTATCACAGCCACCAGCATTGATAAAGACCAAGCTTTTGCCAACCGTGCTGATGGATTTTTAAATTTGCCAGTTAGTTATTCCCAACTTCAACCTTTACTGGGGAAACTTTCCCAACCGCTTACCCCCCAACAGTCACCATCAAAACCACCAGAAACCCCAACCAAAAATCAACCCTTGAAAATTTTGCGTCTTGTCCCCCCCCAAACCATCGAAACTACCATTCAACCATGTTTACCGGATTACCGGGTAATTGAAGTTGACAACTTGGAACAGGCAGAAATTTTGGCCCGGATTTGGCAGTTTCATGTTATTCTGCTAGATGCACCGACACCTACGGCATTAAAATTTTTACAGGGTTTAGTGGACCATCCCCGATTACTCAAATTACCCCTTGTCACCTGTACAGTAGAAACAACCCAAGCCGCATCTAAAATTTCTGGTTTATCTGTTTTTCCCTGCCATGCATTATCCAATCCTAGCAATTGTGATATTCATGTAGCCAGCAACACACTGGCTTCGGTCTTACAAATTGCAGCTGGAAATTGCTGTCCTCCCAGCATTTTCGTCGTAGATTTGGTGAGATTACCGGACTTACCGACAAAATCACGTACAGGTAGCCGCAGTGATAAATTATCCAAGCGTCAAGAAACAGGTAATGAGTGGTTACAGGCACTGATCCAATATTTGCAAACTGCCGGGTTAAGGGCTGTCAACGGTCGCAGTTGGAGCGAATTGCTACAACAACTACGGCATCACAGTGTGGATTTAGTGCTAATTTATGTCGGTGAATCAGCGACCCAAACGGAACTAAAAGCTGCATTTCGAGCCTTAAATAAATTATCCTTTGACCTACCCATAATTATTATTTGGGATCAACGCCATCCCCGCATCGACGCAGACAGTTTAGGTCAAATTACCCAGGCGATCGCGGCTCAAGTTTTACCTCGTTCTGTCTCAATGGCTGAATTACTCAACCAAATCCATTTAGTTATTGCCAATAAAACCAATCAGTAGGTGGATGGGGAAATTCCTGGATTCAAATCTCAGCGCGAATCGTAAAAGCATAATCACCACCAGGTTCCAGCTGATAGTCCTTTTGCTCTAAAAAGCGACTCAGTGGTTCTTTAATTAAGGAACGACCCTGTGATGGCTTGACTGCTAATTTCCCCTGACGAAAATGCCATTGAAAATTCCACTCAAAGCTTCCAGCGCTAACTTCACCTTCTAGCAAGCCATTTTGCCAAGATTGACGAGTAATGCGCACGTAGGCGGTAGTTTCCGGTAAGCGTTTTCTACTCACTTTGCGTTCATTCTCAAATTTAAACGTCACTGTGGGGTTATTATAACTGGGTTATCCCCAAAATCACAGTCAGTGATGCATTTTTCCATCTAGAAAATGACTCAAATTGGCATTTAGTCAGAAATTCAATGATTTACTGTATCTGGAAACCATCACATTCAACTGCCCAGATTTGAGTGGAAAATAACGTTAACTTCCTCTGTTGTCGTCATATTCCGTAGATTTTCTCAAGCCAACCTTGATATTTTTTTCTTAAAATTCTGCTTAATCTCACGAATTACACACATCTATTGTTTGAGCTATCAACGGGACGATAACCACCTAATTTTAGTTAAATTATTTATAATTTTCATCAACATTAAAAATAATTTTTGTTATCGTCTTCGTTGGGCTTTTTTTAATTAGGGTCTGCGGAAAAGCATCGCAGAACGCCAAACCAAATAGCCTTGACGATTCAGGTGTAGTCCATCAGTACTAAGTTCGGGGAGGAGATTACCTTGGGAATCGCTAAAGAGAGGATAAAGATTGAGGAAGATAGCGTTATTTTTGGTTGCGAAGGCTTGGATTTGGGTATTTAATTGCTGGATACGGGTATTAGGGATTTTCAGGAGTTTGTCTCGTCCTTCCCAGGTTGCAGCTTTACCTGCGTGGGGGAGGATGGATTGAACGATGATTTCGGTTTGGGGGTGGGTACGACGGAGATTGGTGATAATTTTTTGGTAATTTTGGATAATTTCGCGATCGCTTTTTCCGCGAATGAGGTCGTTGATACCGATCATCACCCAAATGGTTTGGGGTTGGGTTTTGGCAAAAAAATGTAAGCGTTTGAATAAACCTGCGCTAGTTTCTCCGGAAATACCTTGATTTAACCAGGTGTTAGTGTGGGGAAGTAAATCATTGGGAAACCAGAGGGAGAGGGAATCCCCAGCTATGATTGCGAGGTTGGGGGGATTTTTGGCTGCGATCACATCAGCTTCTTGTTGGAGAATTTCCAGCCATTTTTGGTAACTGAGTTGGTGACGTTTTCCGAGGTTGGAGGAGTTGGGTGTCGGATTTAATTGGGTTTCTGGTTGGGAATAGGTTTGAATGGATTCGGGATTAGAATTAGCCTGTCGCCAAAATAAAGTCACAATGATAGCTAGAAGTAATATATTGGTGAACAGTAAAATCAATGTCCACACAGATATACCCGTATTACTGGTTTTTGCTTCTGGTTGGTGAGCAGTTGGCTTGGACTTGACTGGAGTCGGCATTTTTCCTGATTACTTTCCTAATTTATTGATAATTCCCTCACATCCCCCTGGTATGGTTTGACGACTTTTTTCTCCACACCAAGCACAGCAGTAGCGTCTGGTTGCATCCGACATCCGTTTGGCATTGGTAAAATCCGCACCTTCGACTACCGCACCGGTATTTTCCCCTGTTTGATAATTGGGTGGTTCAGTGCGACTACGGGGGGTTGCGGTTTCTGCGGAGCCATAATAGAAACGAGTGCCATGTAAATCCGCATTACGCAGATTCGCGTGGTAAAGGATACAACGAGACAGATTCGCTTTCACCAAGTCGGTATCCGACAGGTTAGCATGAACTAGGTTGGCTTCCGATAAATCTGTCCACCGCAGGTCGGTTTTTGACAGGTCTGCTCCTGCTAACATTACCCCTAAATCGATGACACGTACACCGTGAATACGGTCTTCTGCGTAACCACCGCTACCATCAAAAATTGCCCTTCCCAGATGTCCATCCCGTTTCAGGGGAGTTAGCAGTTTAGAACGGGAAAGGAAGCGGAGAATTTTTGCCCTACCACTAGCATCGACACTACTAAGAATTGCTGCGGTGCGTCCTTCCGCTAATAACCTTTCCTGTGGCCAATCTTCTAGTAAACCCTCCTCATCTAGGACTAAATCGGAAATCCCTTGAAAGTAGGAATCAATGGTTTGTTGTTGGGTAATAATATTTTGCTGGACGGTGAGCAGATTTTGCTGGATGGTTAAGTCTTTAGAAATGACATATTGTCGCCAAGCAATCACAACCGCCACAATTGCAATCAGAATTTGTCCTAACGCACCAAACCATTCCGCCAAAGTCCCGGAGGCATCCCAGTTAATTTTTTTACCTATCGCTAAAATATTATCGGCAATACCAGCAAATTTAATTACTCCCACCACGGAAGTTATTGCCCCGATAGTGCCTAAAAATAGAGCGATATCCGAGAGGGTAAACCGGTCTTTTTTGATTTCTTGCAACCAGGGAAACAGAATAATTACAGATAAACTTAAAGTGATAAATGTGGCAATAATCCCCAGAAAGACATTACTAGTCGCCACACTGATCAAAGTGAGAGCGATCGCAATTAATAGTATCAGCAAAGCACGGGGTTGAACATTAGCTGTAGGATAATTCCGGAAGCGGGATAAATTGCGCACTTGTTGGAGAGCATCGATTTTTAGCGAACTAGCAAGAGCCATATTGGCCTCTTGCGCAGCACCCTTGAGCAACATTTGGGCCAACTCCTGCTGGCGAAAAATATCCGTTGAGGAGCCATTTTCACCCGCACCATCAAAATCATCTGGTTGCAAATTATCTGTTGCGATCGCGTCTTGATTGGAATTGTTTGATTCTGTCTGCATACTTCCTGATTTTTACCCCAACCTATACTACACGGTATTTCGGTGGGTGGGCAAAATTATCGTCATCTAGGGACGACCCGACGGGTCATCCCTACTCAAAACACCCTAAATTTTCATACTCGGTACATTCTCTCCACCTTCGTTGTATTCAGGTAAATCATGGGAACCACCACAAGCAGAAATATTACCGGCAAAGTCCACATCAGCCTTTAATTCAGGGTGTTCTTGTTTTAGTTTAGCGATTTGTTCGCGGGTGAGGATTTTCGATTCATCAAATCCTAATTCCACCTTGGTTTGTAAACCGTTATACTTCACCCGTTTGAGGTTATAGAAGCGTTTATTAATTGTGGTTTGGGCAAAAGCCTTCAAACAACCTAACAGATATCGCCGTTTGAAGGGGTCTTTCTCAAACCAGTATTCAAAGGCTTTACGGAAGTAAAAACGAGCATAATTGCGTAATACACCCTTGAGGACATCCTCCCGTTCCATTGCCTCCGGTTTCATAATGGGGGTGACAAAATTGTACTGGGAATAATCTCGCACCTCCACGCGATCGCCTAAGTCCTGGAATAATTCGGAAAACGGCCAAGGTGTAAACATATTCCAGTTGACCATATCCGGTTTCCAATCTAGGGCCATTTGGTAGGTTTGTTCAATGGTTTCTGGTGTTTCGTTTTCTAACCCCATAATAAATTGAGCTTCGGCTACCATCCCATTTTGTTTTAAAAGTTGAATTGCTCGTTTATTTTGTTCAATTGTGGTTTCTTTGCGGAATAAATTTAACTTTAATTGGGCTGCGGCTTCGGTTCCTAATGATACATGCACTAACCCTGCTTGACGGTACAGTGGCAATTCCTTTTCATCCCGTAAAATATCCGTCACCCTCGTATTAATACCCCAGTATACCCCTAAATTGCGCTCAATTAATTCATGGCACAAATCGAGAAATTTTGGCTTATTAATAGTTGGTTCTTCGTCAGCCAAAATAAAGAAACCAACTTGATGTTCTTTGACCAAAATTTCCAATTGATCGACAAATTTCTTCGGTGTTCCCGAACGATATTTACGCCAAAATTTCCACTGAGAACAAAAACGACAGGTAAACGGACATCCCCTAGCATAATTGGGTACAGCCACCCGCACATTCAAAGGGGTATAAATATATTTACTCCAGTCCAAAAGACTCCAATCTGGTGTCAGGGTATCTAAATCCGCAATGGGGGGATGAGCTGGTGTGGCAATAACTTGACCCTCTTCGAGAAAGGCAATACCCAGGATTTGCCTGCGCTCTTCGACATCAGTACCATTTGCGATCGCTCTCAGCAGATTTACCGTAATTTCCTCCCCCTCACCCCGAATAATATAATCAACCCACGGAGCTTCATTTAGTACTTCATTATACATATAGGTGGGATGTACCCCACCCATAATGGTTTTCGCTTGGGGACAAACTTCCTTCACAATTCGCAAAGTTGTTTGGGATTGGTAAATCATCGGTGTAATTGCGGTTGCTAATACCACATCCGGCTGATGTTGGGCGATAATTTGAGCCAGAGCATCATCGGGAATATAGTCAGTCATCGCATCCACAAACCGGATATCATTAAAACCCGCCGTTTTTAGTGCTCCACCAACGTAGGGAACCCAACTAGGAGGCCAATTTCCGGCAATTTCTGCACCACCGGAGTGATAATTAGGCTGAATCATCAGAATCCGCATGATTTAACTCCTGATTTTGACTACTGAATACTGGGAAATAGCGCAGATATCCACTTATTTGATGGATGAAAACTTCATCAAAATATCGGTTATTGAATTAGGTGATGGAATCAGGAATTACGCCAAAAACGTATCTTCGTTTTGAGTGGGTAAATCCTGTTAATTTAAAGAAATAATCGACCATTTTTCCGTCGATCAAATCATTTTCTCCTAATTTCCCCGATAAATCCGTATCTGAAGTGAATAGTCTGCGTTATTCATGAGTCTTCAGCAACTCAAAACAAGTTCATGCTTAACCGTTAATAAACCTATAAATTAAGCCAATAAGCAGAACAATCACGGGTTCTACTCAAAAACCCCATTCCCACCATTTCCCTGCGCAGTAACGCTGGATCTGCAAAAGTATGATATTCATTCAATCGCTCATTCACCTCTTTCTCCGTATAGATTTGATTCACAGCAAATTTAGTCGCTAAATACTCCAGTACTACAATACCATTGCGATCGCGTTTAGATGGCCATACTGTTACTCGTCCCTCAGCATCTAAATAAGTGCTAATTTCTGTAAAACTTCTCATGGGATTACTTACAAATTTTTATTTTCGATCTTCGATCAAGGATACAACCCCACAACACCAAATTCCGTTGTGTTGTAGAATTTAGGTATGAATTATAGTTATTTACATTTTGTATTCAAACCAAAATCATCGTGTAGAGATGTAGCAATACTACGTCTCTCTACTACGGGTAATTTATCAATCCTCATAATTCCGCATTTCTCATCAGCATTTATAAGTGTTGAGTAACGGTTTGATTTTCCACTACTCCCTACCTTCTGAAAGTTTTAGATGTTTGTGAGAAATCTCGGCTAACTACTTTGAAGATTTAAGCGCAACTTCCCGTAATTTTTGAGTGACTTCTTCCACTGTACTAATACTAGTAGGGCTAATTAAACCGTCATGATGAAAAATATAAACTTGGTTATTTTGAACTGCTTTTAATTGCTTCCAGTAGGGAAGTTTTTTAAAATCTTTTGGATTGAGACTCGCTGACTCAATTAAAAATATTTTATCAGGATTTGCTGCCAAAATTTTTTCTTGAGAAAGGGTTAAATAACCAGGAAAACGTCCACTTCCTGGCAAATCTGCTGCCATATTTTTAAAATTAAACTTAGTCAATAAATCACCAGCCCAACTATTTTTATTCGGTGAAGATGTGGGCTGAGTCCGAAGTAATACTAAAACCCTTTGGCCGTTTTCAGGTATATTGTTTAAATTTGCCCTTAACTGATTGAGAATTGGATTAGGGTCTGAACTAATTAATGTTGCTAACTCTTTTGTTTGCGTTTCCAAATCTTGCCAACTGCGAATACTTCTTTGCAGAGTTGGTATCCCTAATTCTGTTAATCTTGATAAAATTTTATCATGAAATCCCTCTGCACCAATCACTAAATCCGGCTTTAAAGCGACTATTTTTTCCAAATTAATAGCTGTATTTCTCCCCACACGCGGAAAATCAGCAAACTTGGTTTTAGCAACTTCATCCGTATATCTACCATTTGGTATACCCACCAGTTTTGTTTTATCCAAATGATAAATTACATCTGCTGCAAAAGGTGTAAGAGCTACTACTCTCGTTGCTTTAGTAATAGGTGCTTTCTGGGTAATAGTATTTTCGGTTTTATTTATATTTTCTTGACTAACAGAACTATTCTTCGGTGAACAAGCCAAAAGATTAGAGGTGAGTAACGCTGTACAAATGAAATAGATAATTTTATAATTCATACTTTGCAGATGAAAAAAATTTATTGATTAATCAATGCAAAAAAGTAAAACCTAAATTCTGCATGAGGTCAGAAGTCGGATTTTTCTCAATATTTTCTGAGATGACAGATATTGATTTTCAAAACCCGACCCTGAAGAAGATAGTCTATATTTAAGTCATCTATCCCCATTCCTCATACCTAAAATCTCCAACTTAAACCGACAGCAAAATTAGCTCCCGGTTGAGCGTAACGTCCTCTTTGAGCTTCAAAAGCAGGTGATTTAGTATTAATACTCCTCACATCTGCATATTGATAATATTCTGTATTGAAAATGTTATAAATCCCCGCAGTCAGACTGAGATTTTGACTGATATTGTAGTACCCAATCAAGTCAAATAAAGCATAACTATCCGGTTCATAAAAATCAATCTTTCGAGTTGGTTGTCCACCATTGACTACACTTTGTTGGTCATCCACTAAAGCTAATTCTCTCGCTTTAGCAACAAATGTACCAATTAATTCTGCACCCCATTTATCATTAGGAGATTGATAACCTAAACCCACTACAGCTTGTAAGGGACCGATTGTTGCAAGGGGTCTATTTCTGGTTAAATCGTTACCAACTTGCCATCCTAATGCACTTTTAATACTGAATCCTCCCGGATTTTGACTGAATCGATATGCAGCTTTTAATTCCAATCCCAAAATCTCTGCATCGGGAATATTTTGAGCTTGGAAAACTTGGAAAGGAATCCTTCTTCCTCCACTAGGAATACTCCCAAAGTCATTTTGATCGAAAAATACAAATGCAGAACGCTCAATAAAGTTTTTGTAACGATTGTAGAATCCTGTTACACCAAAATCAAATTGTTGAGAACGACTACGTAAACCTAATTCAAAATTATTACTCGTTTCTGTTTTCAAATCAGGGTTGGGAATTCCTTTGTGGGGACGAAGAGGAATATCAGCACGGAAAGCAAAGTTCAATTCGTCATACAGGGGAGGACGAAAACCACGGGAATAACGTGCAAATGTGGTGGTTCCGGGACTAATTTCGTAGGTTAAACCTAAGCTGGGATTAATTGCAGATGCAGCATAATCTACTGCTGGATTTCCTTGATTTTTTTGAATAAATTCGAGATTATCTTCTGCTTGTAAATTATATACATCAAATCGCAAACCAGGGATGATTTTCAATTTGTCATTACCCATTGTAATTTCATTTTGTAAAAATATTCCTAAGCGAAAAGTTCGACTATCGGGAAAATCTTTTTGGGGAAATGTTGGTAATGCAACTCGTGTCCCAGAAGTAGTATTAAAGTTAAAGTAATTACGCTCATTATAGGTGTTGGATATATCAAAACCATAGGTGAAACGATTCTTGATATTGCCTACTTGAAAATCACTACGTAGCTGTAGATTAGCTCCGATGACTCTATCAATAAATTCCTTGTCTGCTTCTTGATTTTGAATTGCACCACGACTTAAAATACTCCGTCTACTGTCTTCTTGGATATTTGCATCTTGATAGTAAATACTTGCTCTAGCAAACTGCAACCAAGATTGGTTATCTAAATTATCAAATTGATAACCTAAACTCAATCTAGTTCTCTTGGTGGTGACTTCTTCCCGTAATGCTTGGGTACTACCTTCAAAGGTCATTCCCGGTAAGTTATCGGGAGAAAATCGACTATCGGCAATATTATGAAAATATTCTCCGGTAAATTCCAAAAAGTTATTTTTAGCAAAATTATACGTCACCTTACCGAGGAAATTATTCCGAGTGATATCCTGTTCATCCTGATATTTGTTATTTCCCCCTGCAACTTGAATTGCATTTCTATCCCGACGAGTGTAAATAAACAAAGTGTCTAAATTATCAAATCGATTTGCTTGGGTAATTGTCCCTACAAATCCTGTATCTTTACTGGTGTATTGTAAGCGGGAATTTGTCAAGGAATTTTTGCCTAAAATGTCTAGTAAATTACTTGCATTTGCAGTGTTAAAGCTAACAGTTCCCCCCAATGCATCACTACCCAAAATAGCTGAATTATTTCCCCTGAAAATTTCTAAAGAATTCAAGGTTTCAATATCTACATAATCCCGTCCAATTCTAGTTGTTCCGTAGCTGTATTCCGCAGGAAGACGAATTCCGTCAACTTGCATATTCACTCTATTTCCATCTAATCCCCGGATATTCACACCCTGAAGACCACCACGAGTGTCGTAGGGTACGGAAACTCCTGGTTCATAACGGATTAAATCTCGGATATCTCGTGCTTGTTGTCTTTGAATTTGTTCTCTGTCAATGACTGTAATGTTTCCTGGTGCTGTTTCTGCTAGATTTGCTGCTCCGACTACACTTAATTCAATTGTGTCGTTTGTTTCTGGTGTTTTTTTAGAGGTATTTTCAGGTTTTACTTGGGGAGGTTGGTTGGTTACTTCAGGGGTAGGAGGTTTTGCAGCAGTTGTTTCTGGGATAATCTCAAATAGTAATCCTGTCTTGCTCTCAAGTTCCTCTACTCTTGGTAATTTCCCCTCTCCAACAACTTTGATTTCGACTTCTCGTTCACTAGTTTGGGTGACACTAACTAGACTTACTCCGGATATGGGATTTGCTTGGGAGAAGCTATCACGACCAGAAAGCTGAAGTTGGGTATTAACAAGTTTAATAACTGTGTAGGTGTCGTAATCAAGGATTTCTCCATCGG
Organism: Calothrix sp. NIES-3974; assembly: GCF_002368395.1. Classification (GTDB taxonomy): domain Bacteria; phylum Cyanobacteriota; class Cyanobacteriia; order Cyanobacteriales; family Nostocaceae; genus NIES-3974. The sequence continues at coordinate 5,171,764 of NZ_AP018254.1, read as the reverse complement.
GATTTGTTCCCTGTAAAGTTTCAATATTTAACTTTAATCCTGTTTCAGTTTTGGTCAGACTGACTCCAGTAATTTTTACTAACTGATTATTTTGAGTAACTTGGATGGGGTTATTTGTAATTTTTGTTTTGCTTGCATTCCCTGTCAGAGGAATTAAAAATACCAGAGATAAACCTATGAGACCAGATGTGAAAAATTGGGGTGTTTTTTTGTGCATAATTTTGGATTGATGTTGTGTATTGGTGTGATTACATCTGCATTGATAATCATTATCATATTTGATTTATCCATGTTAAAGTATATTTTTAACATTTTATTAATTCGTAGTTTGTAATTACCTACCTCAAATCTGGGTTTAATTAATGATGGAAGCTAGATGTAGTATTGATTTAGTAGATTCTATCTGCTACCTAATTTTCAAAAAATGGCATGAGAATTATAAAGAAGAAACAGCACAAACCTGTAATCCGACAGGTGTATTAATGATGACAGCGTTGACATTAAAAACCTGTGCGATCGCCTGTTGATTTAAGACGTTTTCTGGTATTCCCACATCCCAGAGATGACCTTGTTTGAACAGAGCGATTCGATTACTATATCTAGCAGCTAAATTCAATTCATGTAATACCGTCACAATCGTTAATTGTTGTTGGATATTTAATTCTTTGAGCAATTCTAGTAACTGTAATTGATAGTTAATATCCAAATAGGTAGTTGGTTCATCTAGTAATAAAACCTTGGGTTCCTGAGCCAATGCTAAAGCCAGAAAAGCACGTTGTCTTTCCCCTCCAGAAAGATTTTCCACTGGACGTTCACTTAGGTTTTCTAGCTTTGTTTTTTGGATAGCAATTTCCACTTTTTCCCTATCATCTGGATTTAATTCCCATTGCCACCAGGGTTGGTGAGGTGTACGTCCTAAACTAACTAATTGGCGTACCGTTAAACCACTGGGAATAGTTTGTTGTTGGGGTAATAGTGCTAGCTTTTGAGCAACAATATTAGCAGGCTGGGTATGAATCATTTTCCCATCTAATAATACTGCTCCCTGTAAAGGTGAAAGAATTCGACTCAGCAGTTTTAAAAACGTCGATTTTCCCGAACCATTTGCACCAACTAAACTCAACCATTCGCCAGTTTGTAACTCTAAATTGACATTATTGACGATGGGAACCGTGGTGTAACCACCTGTTAAATTTTGAACTTCTAAAGGCATTTTGGATTTGAGATTTTGGATTTGAGATTTTGGTGTGAGGAGACGGGAGTATTCATCTAATTCGTAATTTGTAGTCCGTCATTAGCCTACATGTAGTCTACTCACTTTCAAGTCAGTCCCCAATGTAGTTTGGACACAATCAAACAAGAAAATAGCTCATTCCTACTCCCCACTCCCTATTTTCCAGCGAGGTAGACGTAATTAAATATAAAATCCCCAGTAACAACCATTATCCTACAACCCCTTGTTTTACCGCTACCTATCTAAACCACTAACTTAATTAAACTAGTTGAAATTTTTAACGCCTACCTATTTAATTAGGAATTACGAATTATAAATTATTACTACTCCCCATTCCCCAATTCAAGAATTAGCCTGACGCTGATATAATAACCAAATAAACAAAGGAGAACCCAGAAGCGCTGTCACCGAACCAACGGGTAACTCAATTGCACCGAGTCGGGAGAGTAAATCGGCAAACATTAATAACCAGGCTCCACCTAAAGCTGATAATGGTAGGAGAATCCGGTGGTCATTACCAACTAGTAAGCGAATACCGTGGGGAACAACTAAGCCGATAAAACCGATTAACCCGCTGACACTGACCGCTCCAGCTGCAAGAAGAGTCGCAACTGCGGCAATTAAAAATCGCGATCGCACTAAGTTTACACCCAAGCTCACGGCTAAATCATCCCCCAGTGCAAGTAAATTCAAGGAACGGGCTAACAAACATCCAGCGATGAGGGCGATAATTACATAGGGTGCTGCGGTACTAACTTCCCTCCAACCTCTTCCGTTTAAACTCCCGATTAACCAGTTTAAGGCTTGCTGTATTTGTCCATCTTCTGCTAACAACAACAAGGTACTCTGAACTGCACCAAATAAAGAACTGACCGCAACTCCACCTAAGATCAACCTTTCTACAGATAGTTTGTTACCTGAACGTCCTAAAAAAATCACAATCGCTGTAGTCAGAATTGCACCGACCCAAGCTGCAAGGGGTATCCAAGCTTGGAAAACCTGCAATACCACCATCACAATCACCACTAACCCCGCACCCGCCGAAATCCCTAAAATAAAAGGGTCTGCTAAACTATTTCGTAACATCCCCTGTAATAATGCACCGGACATCCCCAAAGCTGAACCCACTACTATTGCTGCAAGAATCCGGGGAATACGTAAATCCCAAAGTATGGTTTGTTTGAGTTCGTCACCACGGCGAAGTAGTGCTTGTAACATTTCCTCAAAACTTAGAGGAACTGCTCCTAAAGAAAGGGACATTAACAGGGTTAAGGAAATCGCCAACGTGAGAAGAATCACAGCAAATAATAATCTATTTTTGCTCCAAATCCCCTGAACTTGTTTAGCGAGAAGGGAGGGTAATATATTCATCAATAGAATACTGTTGGTAGGGATGGAAGTTTACTTATCGCCATATAGTATTATTAATATCATATTTTTTTAAGTGTCTTTGAGTACATTTATGATATTTGTCAGCAGGGAATGATATGACGCTATGTCATATTTTGAAGCTATTTGAGGTTTCAGGATGATTGTTCAAATATTGATAATAAAACTCAATTACTTTTTGGTGCTGGATGAGAAGCTATGGCATGGAAATTTGCATTGAAACTTGGTGGGTGAAAACCATAGATGCACAGCATCTTCTCAAAGAGTACTATGTAACGAGAAGTAAAATCCCTATATTTAGCTCCTAGTTGCGCGACTCTGTATAGCTTGCTTCCCGTGAAAGCGGGTGAATGCTCTTGCGATCGCGCTCTTTACGCAACTACAAACAGGTAAAAAATAGGCGGTATTACCAAAAGCTCACACCTGATTGTTTGGTTTTTGTTGGTGGAGTTTTCAGTTACACCGCTCATCCACATTACTTTCTAAATCTTAAGTATAGCAGCGATAATGATTATCGGCGATTCCTCGGCAAAAAACATAGATATGATTTAATATCGCAATCCGATTTGAATAGTGAAAAATAACGTGCCATTAACTGATGACTGTCAACTGTTAACTGTCAACAACCCTACATGTAAGATTTCACAAATAATTTCGGACTGCGGGAAATCCCAATACCTCTACCATCGAAAAAACTAAAGTCTACCTTTGATTTTTTTCAATAATCTCTGACTTATTGCAAATAGGTACATTCCTGATTATCATGAGTTTAGAAGAAATCCCAGCAACAAAGGAACAATTCTATGTATACATCAAGCTCACTCAAGGCAGAACTGAATGCTAAGGGATGGCGATTAACTCCCCAGCGTGAGGTAATTTTACAGGTATTCCAGAATTTACCACGGGGAAAACACTTGAGTGCGGAAGAATTATTTGAGTTACTGGAGAAGCAGGAACAGGGGATTAGCTTATCGACAATTTATCGTACTTTAAAGTTAATGACCCGCATGGGAATTTTGCGGGAGTTGGAGCTAGCAGAGGTTCATAAGCATTATGAACTAAATACCACTTCTCCGAACCATCACCATCACATTGTTTGTACCCAGTGCAATATGACCATTGAGTTTGAGAATAGCACAATTCTCAAGCAAGCGATGAAGCAGGTGGAAAAATCTGGTTTGGAGTTAATTGATTGTCAGTTGACGATTTATGCGATTTGTCCGGAAGCAATACGCAAAGGTTTCCCCGCAGTTGTTTCCCCTGATTGGGTTTGTTCACGAGCTATTAGTGCTGCAAATCGGTTAAAAGAGGAAGAGGAAGATTGTTAGTGGTAGTTTTGATGGATTGGGAAGGGTTGGATATTGTCGATTTGTTGAAGTCGGGTATCCAACCTTTCTATTTGGTGTGTTTTTCGAGCAGATACTATACCCGGATTTCTCACAAACACCTAAAACTTTCAGTGAGTAGTCCGTGATGAGAGTAGGGAGTAGTAGGAAAATGAACCGATTTCTTAAGGCTTATCGCTCCCTTGTGAGAAATGTAGGTATACTCAATTTGCGATCGCACTCCTAATTAGGGTCTGCGGAAAAGGTCTGAAGCGTGAGGGTAGGGAGAGACGCGACATGTCGTACAGGGAATAGTTTTAAACCCAAAATTCAACTTTTTATTGGCTCCTAAAAATTACAGATGCAAGGTTTTTTGAGCTTCTATATGACTATTTGGAAAGCACCTTTTACGACTAAATACCCTTCAAAGCTTACATGATAAGAGTTTTACTATTTTTCAGCAAATTCTAATTACCGTTTTACTTTGGAGTTGATACCTGACGGAGAGCTTTCGGAAGCAGGGAAAAAGTGTGTCAAAATTATTAGTGGAATGGTATAAGTAGCATTTCGGCAAGGGAACAGGTGACAGGTAAGGATAATCCAAAATTCCAAGACGAGTAGCGGATCGACCGTAGGGGTAATCCAAAATCTATAGACGCACGTAGTGCGGATCAACCCAATAGTAATCCCAAATCCAAAATCCGATTAGTTTGTCAACTAAATGTATTTGCCCATACAATCGAGAAACAGGTTGCAGGTTGTTGCAATCAAAGTCTATAAATGTATTCGATTTTCTGTGGGCTGTTCGTAATTTTTCTTTACAAACTAGGTTAAATGGGCTTGGTGAATCAAAAGCAATGATGGTAGATAGAATTAATGATATAAATTGGCAGGCTCGTCAAGGTAGCGTTGCTGCAATTATTCAAGTTTTGAACGATCAACTTGCGGACGTGGGGGTGCGGACTAGAGCTGTGTTTGCCGATGGTGTTCTCCAGTTACTGTGTGAAGCACGAACCCATGAAAGTTTAGAAAAATCAACCCTCGTTCCCACAATCCAGAAAATTCTCCAATCCCTTTCACCCCGTCATATTTATCGTGTCAACATTAATAGTCGAATTGTCCGGGAACAGCAATTGCTTTGGTTAGAAGAAATTAGTCGTGATCCGGAAAATCAATTACTCTGGTCAGAGGAAATTCTGTTAGAAAAACCAAATCCCATTCAAGTCTTTTTACAAGATTTTCAGCAGTTGAGAACCGAGCTAAATCAACAAGTTAAAAAGTCAAATAGCTTACCTGTTGCGAGTTCTTCACGTCCAATTGTCACGGTCAAAAAGAATCACAATAATATTTCTCAGCTATTGGGATGGTCAATCATAGTTTTGAGTGTTTGTGGTGTTTTCGGAATGATTGGTTGGTTTGGGTATTTATTATGGGCTGATAAACTCAAGATAGCTATTCAAACTCAAGATACAATTGCACCCACCACTTCCGTTGACAGCACAAACCAATTTCTGTATCGAGGAAATTCTCCTACTTCTCCTATCCAAAAAAGTACGGATGATGATTATTTTGCAGATGCTGTCCGCATTGCTAATCAGTTATCTCAACAGGGGAAAAAGGCGACCAATAAAACCCAATGGTTAGAAATTGCTGCTAATTGGCAACGTGCATCCGATTTAATGGCTCAGGTTCATCCCAGTCATCACCGCTACCAAGAAGCCAAAATCAGAACCCAACTCTATCGGGAGTATAGCTTGGAAGCACGTAAAAAGGCTGATTCGTTTAAATGATTAAATGATGGGAAGTAGGTAGTAGGCAATTGGAAACACTGTACTATGGTTGTGTGTGTTGCTCTTATCGACCTTCCCTGGGGATTGATTCTAGTCTCAATGGTTGAACGTAGAATGGATTGAACTTACATCCCTCCGGAAATCATGACAAACTACAAATCACACCCCCATTAGTATCACCATTGACAGAAAAAATCTGTAATTCTGTCACAATCCGTGAAAACTATCACACCTGTTGTAGATAGTAATTAACGTTTATCTTAAATAGGAGCTACCAATGGCTGATTTTCCCGTTGGTCAAATGACTTGGAAGGTTCCCGGTGCTACGGAATGCTCTTTGCATTTACGCCACCACGAGGATGAACCTTGGCAACACTATAAGAACTTTCCCGAATATTTCCTTCCTGACCCCCCCGGTTTTTCGGAAGGTTATGCAACTTTTTTGGCTTTGTTAAAGAAAAACTGGCAGTCCATGTAAGCCGACCATTAGAACAGTCGAACAGGCACACTTTGATTTAAGACTCACACAGACTGCAAGCTCTAACTCTATAGCCTATAGCTCCCGTCGCAAAAATTAAAGGGATTTACACATTTTTTAATGTTACAATCTATTAACAAGTCGGCGAGGAGCTTGACCCATGTAATCTTATATGCAATCCATCCCCAAGAGGTTAAAATTCAATGATATCTCCCGCAGAAATTGCCCAGCAGACCCTCGAATCGCTAGCGGAACAGTTTTTTTATCTATCGACAGGAGATTGGCGTTCTGAACGGCGTTATTACACCCTCAAGAGCGGTGAAATCGAAGAAATAGTCAGTATGTTGACGGTGCGATATTTACCAGCAGGAAGTGAGGAGTTAATCCAATTAGAGCGATCGCATGGATTAGAGCAGGGAAATATACTCGTGTGCGGTGCAAAAATGACTTGGGAGAGTAGCTACAATCATCAACCAGGACGCAAACCAACCAGTGGTGCAACAGTACTCGGGGTGAAAGGAAATTTGTTGTATCGCGATCGCGGTTTTGCGACTACTAAACCAGTAACTGCGGAGTATACCTTACGGGATTCCCAAACACTGCAATTGCGGACTGAATATGGTGGTTCAGTGTTTGAGGAAGAAATTAAATTAATCGGTTCAGATTATCGGACTCGACAAACAATAATTTCCCGTGCTGGTGAGGAAATTATGATTGGACAGTACTTAGAGCGTCGTATTGGTTAATTTCGGCGATTTAGTTTCACCAAAATTTTTGATACATTTTCTTCTCCTGCTTCCTAAATGTGTCAACTTCAAAGTGAAACGGTATTACGCATTTAATTTACGGGTTCACGGTTAACTGCTGACCGAAAACATAGTCAACAGTTAACTGTCAACATGACAATCCGAGTTAATTTTTCCAGATGAAGAATCTAAAATCCAAAATCCGATTCAATTTCCAGCAAACTTTGTAAATATTTAGCGTTACGGGGAGAAAAATCTTCCTGGGGACAGTGAACAAAAAAATATATCTGCGTAGCATCCTGTAACCAAGCTTGAATTTGGATTACCCACTCTTGCATAAATGGCAAATTCACCTCTAGAATTGGGTGGGAAATGAAGCGAACAAAGGTGAATGGAGCTGTGAGGGAAAAATCTATGGGTAACTGCGGTTTTTTTCGTTCCAGTTGCATTTCCTCCCAAAATTCCCCATCGGTAGCTTCCGTATAAATGGGTCGGGTATCTAAAATCACTCTACCAACTTGATAAGCTTCCAAGCATAGATTTAAATTCAGTGAATTAATCGGTTGAAACCAGTCTCGGTGACGTACTTCCACAGCTAAAGGAAGTTGAGTTTGCTTCCAAGCTGCGAGAAATACCGTTAAATCCTCTAGGTAATGGGGGTGGTAACTTGGTGGAAGTTGGGCGAAAATAGGTCCTAAACGGGAACCTAAAGGACGCATAATTTCCGCAAATTCTAAGGCTTGGGAAATAAGGGGTTGAAGTTTACCATTGTGGGTAATATGACGAGGTAATTTGGGACAAAATTTGAATTTTGGGGAAGTTTGTTCAATCCAACGGTTAATGGTTTGAGAATTAGGTGTAGCATAGAATGTGGTATTACCCTCAACCGTATCAAAGTGCTGACTATAAAGTTGCAAAAACTGACTTTGACGGGTTTTTGGAGGAAATAATTCACCAACCCATCCTTTATGAGACCAAACTGCACAACCAATTAAAAAATCCATTGGCTTTGAAGATTATTTCTAGTATTCCACCAACTCCAAAATGAGAGGTGGGGGTGAAAAAGTATTGTACATTCACTTATTTTTGACTGTTAACTGTCAATACTTAACAAACCCATCAAATAATTATACAATGAACATGAGAGACGCGATATATCGCTTCTCTACCAAAAAAATTCATCTATCCTATTCTTTGTTCGATGTTGCTGAATTTAGACATGAATTATCATTATTTACATTCTGTATTAAACACAAAATCATCGTAGATGTAGCATTGCTACGTCTCTACACAACGTCAATTATCAATTCATATTTATATTTAGCAACTCCCTATTCTCTATTTCTAGATACGTAATACTGGATAATCTGGATGCTTGGGATTGGGAATTAAACACTGATTTTTACAATCTACTAATAAATCTAAAGTTTCCAAAACAGTTTGACCGATTAATATCTCATCTCCAGTCACCAATGCTGCTTCCGTGGTTTCCCGACCTTCGATTTCAATAATGATTGCTTCCGTCAATCCAACAGTTTCTTCCCTCCCATCAGCGTACTTAGCTATTTGTTGACCGCGAATTCTCAAACCCAATTTTTCCACTACCTCCATTGGTATCACTGTTCTGACTGCACCCGTATCCACTAATGCTTCTGCTTCGTGTGTCCTTAACTGATTTGGGTTTAGTAATCCACGACTAACTAAGGCTTCATCGATGGAATTTGTTAATTTAACTTTGACGCGGACTTCTCCCATTTCCCCACCCTGGTTATGTTCTAATCTATTAAATGCCAGCATTTGCCCACCTTGAAATTAATCATCACTTGGGATTTTGGATTTTACAGCGAAATGAAAGAATAAAAAGGGAATCTTGCAGAAAAACACTTCATACCCTTTATTTAATGATAAAGCCCCTTTCACAATCCAAACACTACTATAAATTAATATTAATCTTCTCCTGTATCCTATATTCTCCCATCTTCATTTTTGCAAATAGCGATCGCACCAATTCACCATTTCCCACAACACGTGACCAATGGCTTCCCGGGAACGATAACCGTGGTCTTCTAGGGGTAATTCCACCCAACGTACTACCCGACCTAATCCCTTTAAGGCTTCGTATAAACGTTCACTTTGGAGGGGATAGGTTCCAGGGTTACTATCATCCGCACCATGAATCAATAATAGGGGGGTTTGAACTCGATCTAGATAACTAAAGGGTGACATTTTGATATAGGTATCAGCCGCTTCCCAATAGTTACGCTGTTCACCTTGGAATCCAAAGGGGGTTAAAGTCCGGTTGTAAGCTCCACTTTTGGCAATCCCCAGTTTAAATAAGTTCGTATGGGCTAGTAAATTTACGGTAGTGAATGCGCCATAGGAGTGTCCACCAATACCAATCCTCTCCCGATCCGCCACACCCCGATTGACGACATAATTCACAGCAGCTTCCGCACCTGCGATTAATTGTTCAATGTAGGTATCATTTGGCTCCTGTTCACCACTACCGACGATGGGTAAGGATGGTCCTGCAAGAACGGCGTATCCTTGAGACAACAAAAATAAAACCGAATCTCGACTGGGACGACTAAAACTATTTACTGGAGTGCTAACTTGTCCAGCGTATTCGGGATTTTTAAATTCTTGGGGATACACCCAAAATAACATGGGTAATGCCCCATCTCGCTGTGGTTCGTAACCACTGGGTAAATATAACTGGGCTGACAGTTGTACCCCGTCTTCCCGTTGGTAACGGACGACTTCTTTGCTAATACCAGCAAATTCTGGAGCCGGGTCTTGATAGTCTGTCAGACGCACCCTGTCCCCTGTATCAGTATACCAGAAAAAATTCGGTGGTTCGGTTTGGGACTGGCGAACGGTGATACGTTGCTGGGCTGTATCATCGAGAATTGCGAAAATCGACTCATAATAGGGGTCTGCACATTGCCAAATTCTTTCAACTGCCAATGTTTCCAAATTTAAACAATCTAAAAATGGATAAACTCCCTGGGGAGATACACCCCGTCCACTCCAGTATATTCCCTGACCGTCACTCGTAAATCTTAATACCCTTTTCCCAAAGGCATTTAATTTTAAGATTGGTGAACCGGGGTCACGGTAACGGTCTTCAAAACTGCGATCGCAAATCAATTGGGGTGGGGTTTGGGGTGCATGGGGATAAATTCGCCAAATCCTTTGCTGACGGGTATCAAACCATCTTTCCCATACCAAAGCAACATCATCCCTTCCCCAGACAACTTGGCGAAATCTGAGTTCACTCTGCCACAGTTGTCGAGGTGTACCGGTAAAGGGTGCATCCAATTCCCATAGGGTATCACGGATCGGTACTTCCTCCCCGGGGTCGCCATTATCTTCCGCTTCCACCCAAGTTAAGGTCGCACCCCGGTCTTTACGCCAACTTACCCCCCTCCGTCCTGTCCTCACCTCATCAAATCGACTGGAACGAGGATTAAATAAGGGTACATCCACAACTTGATAAACTAATTCACCCGTACCATCAATCACTTCAATGGTTTTGGGAAAATAGGAAACAGGTAATTGATAGGAAAAGGGGGGATGGAGGGTGGTGACTAGGATATAATCCCCATTGGGGGAAGGGGAAGCTTCATCAATTAATCTGGTGGAGAGAATCTCGGTTTGGTTTCCCTCTAAATCGATTTTCACCAGAGTAGAACTTAAATAATAATTAAATAGGGCTTCATCATGGGGAGTTTGTAATAAGTTTGTGTAGGTACGTGCAGGTGCTTTTCCCCCCTCATGTAACTGAATCGCTGGTCCAATGGGTACTTTTAGTGGTTCCGGTGGTTCTCCCAGCTTGCTATCCCGAACTTTACATAATAGGGTTTGATTATCCAACCAGCGAAACGGTGTACCATAGGTTGCATTTAATAACAGTGATGTACCTAGGCAACGGGGTGTAGCTGTTTCTACATCAACAACCCATAATTCCAATCCATTTCCCTGGGTGAGAGCAAAGGTAAAATACTTTTCATCCCTAGACCATTTAATCCAACCAATTCGTGCTGATTCTGGTAATTTAATCCGAGTATATTCCCCTCTATCAAGACGACGTAACCGGATTTGCAGATAAAAATTTGCCTTTGACCCCGCATATAATTTGGGATTGATTAATAAACCAGCCAAAGGTAGTTTCGGCTCTGCTAAATCCGCAATTGGTTTCATCTCTTGCTGTTCTAACTCCAACAACCAAGTCCGGTAAGGAGATAGCTGAATTGCTGGTGGTGGAGGGGTATCGAGAATTTTGTTAATTGGTGGCGGTGGAGATTGCCAGGTTGTTTGTGATAAGTTTACCATTATGACGGCAGAGTCTATATTTAAAGAATGGCTAATTAGCTATAGTTCACACGCTGATATATTTCCCTTGTGGTTTGTTGACAGCTAACAGTCGATACCGAAGTTAACTATCTTCAGGAAAAGCCCAGTTGATGAACCTTAAAAGTGAAAGTATATCTTGACGTGGAATAGAAAAGGTAAGAAATAAATTTTGCGTGGTACAGAAGTAAAATTATGTAGATAAAGTTACATACATCTAGGCTATCTGCCGCAGGCTTTACCCATGCTCTGATATATTTCTAAGATTACGGATATTTATGGTTCAAGAATCCGATTTCTGACATCGCCATCCTCAGCAAGAACCCCTACAGGCTATTGACCTTAAGTTTCAAAATAATACCTTCTAGAATAGAATACATGAAAACCCTAGGTTCAGCGCAGTTAAATCCACATTATTTATTGTTTCCTCACCACACTTTACATTTCGAGCAAAATAGTTGTAGGCAAACCCGATACTACTCCTTTTTGATTCCTTACCAACCCCAAAAAATTATTTTTTACCTTGGTAAAGTTTAATTTGCAATTTTTTGATCTAAATTGTTTAAAATTGAATGGCAGGTTTTACCTGCTTGTAATTGTCATCTCAATATTGAACAATGATGTTTAAATTCAAAATCTGACTTCAGTCGATTGACATCTTCTGCGGGTTGTTTTTTTTGTCAAGAAAACTATTCTTAGTGCATCCGCTAAGACTCTTGACAGTTGAAAGGGGAGGATAGCTCCACCCCCATCAACTACTGGACTGACAACGGTCATTAGACCGTCTCCTAATATCGGCAAATATGATCCACCCCTGGTGATCAGCAAACAAATCCAGAGAAAAAATAATCTTTTATCTTTTCTTCAATGGTTTGGTAGTGATACCTTTTTCATAGGTCAATGTGTACACACCTTGGGCGTGTAAAACTCGATACCAAATCCCTTGCTGTAAACCAGTGGAAAGCATTTTGCTCACGGTTGCTTTGACAGCCTTAAACTCATCAGGAGATAATTTATCACCGTAGATATCACGAACTAATGCATCAACGTGAAAATGGGTACGCGGTTTACGACGCAAGACGATTAGGATTGCATTTTGAACCGAGTAATCACGGAATTCTGGAAGGGGTAATATTGCTCCTGGTTTGCGTGGTATCTGAATTTTGGGGATGTCGGATATATCCACAAATGGTTCTTCTTCGTCTGTCTCTGAAGATACAGCATCACTAACTTGTCGAGCAGGATTATTGGTAACGACGGGTTCATGACGGAATTGACTAACTCGGTCTTCCACCTTTATGGTTGGTGAAATCGGTGGGTATTCCTCATTGTGATGACGGGGACTTTCCTGAAGAAAGGCTAAAGTCGAAGATATATTAGACAACCGTCCAGCAGATTGATATACCCGGTCTTCTTGAGCGTAACCGGAAATCAGAGCATCTAAAGTCTCCATCTGGTTACGGATAAAAGATAAGCGACGTTCTATATCGGCTGCTTCCAATATATAGCGATCGCGTTCTGCAATTAATAATCTGAGAATCTCAGATGAATCACTCATTTTTAGTCACCATTTTTTTAGAGGACATCAAACGTGGAAAGCAAAGAAGTTTACGTCAAAGCACATGTACGTATTATTCGTCAGAAAGTTTACCGTTTCGTCTGTAAAGAATGCAATCAAGTGTCAGAACGGATCTGCTTCCCTTCCCAACCACTCTATTGTGAACGCTGTCGTCCACCGAAACTCAAAGCTGAAAAAGTCTCTCCAGTTGTTGCTGCTGCTGCAAAAGTCAGCAAGAAGTCTGCAAGGAAACAAAGTAGTTCCACCAGCAGAAGAAAGCGCACTACTTCAGCTTAGTTTTTCTTTCTCAAGATTGCATTCAGTTCTATCGATGAAATAGCGCTCATCGTTACCGCTTATGCTTAGATCCACAATACAGACCATCCTACTACATCAACATTCGTTGTAAACAGAGTTGATTACTACCTTCATGTTGTCACTGTTTATAAGTCGTGACAACGGAATTTGTTCACCAATTATTTATCAGCAACGGTTGAAAGTTGATGGTCTGGGTGGACGTAAGCTAAAATACCTGGGGTCGGGGGAAAAAGTCTTTTCACGAGGGTAGGGAATAGGGAGTGGGTAGAGACGACCCGTCAGGTCATCTGTACAAGGAGTCGTTTTAACCTCATAATTCCGCTTTTCACAAGACCCAAAAAACTATATATGTCAGGTTTTTAAGCTTCTATACACTTGTTTGGAAAGCACTTTCTGGAACAAAAATCCCCTCTAAGGCTTACAAGATAAGAGTTTTAGTATTTTTCAGCAAGCCCTACTTCCGACCGAAATAAGTATTAATACACACAAAAATTGCCAATTGAGATTGAGCTTAAAATCGTATTGCGCAATATGAAAAAACGTTATAACTTATTTATTATGTCAATGCGATTATTCTCATTGATTTACATGTATGTCATATATGTACCGAAAACGGTTAGAAATTGAACTTTCAATAACTACCAAAATCCCCTTGGGTGAGGTTATATCGCTAACAGCTATAGGCGCAAGTCTTACCGTAGGACATAGCTAGTAGCTAATCGCTTGCGGCATCAATTTCTCACATTTTGACAGCAAAAGTTTATATTTTGTAACTAAACTAACCATTCGCAATCAATCTTCGGAAATAACTTTTCATAAATTGAGGCAAGTAATAATTCATTCATGTTTAATGGTGATGTATACTTAGGGCTGATCTAAGCGCTATATATTATTAACTTTCTAATCAGGGTGAAAATCGATGATGGCCAGCCGAAAATCATGATTATTCGTGTATTTATGAGACTTACTTAACTCCTTAAATATCTAAAACAGACCCCCTTGTTTGGGATAAATCCCCCTTCACTGCATTTCTCTCCCTTGTGGTAGAGGTCAAGTCACGGATTGATTTTCCTCGACTTCCAATATTGAAGTGTAGTCAGGTCAATATGGGGTTTTGAGGTTACTATTGAGCAATCATCCTTTTCGCTAGGGAATTTCTATTTCCTTTTGTTAGCTTCCATGACTTAATTTAAAACCTATTCATTTAAAGAACTCATAAAGTCAAGATATGCAAATTATTTACAGTGTAAATTGATTAGATATGGATTAATTTCAGTATAAATATTTTTGAAGATACTAGCACAAATAGCTGGATCAGTGTTTATACGAGATTAATTAATTATTAACAATTGTTAAAATAAAAAAACCAGCCAATCTCTAAACTTGAAATTAGCTAGTGGTTAGATTTGGTGAGAAGTCTGTTCGATTCTGTGTCAGATTTCCTGAAGGGTTAATTACTAAGGGATGTTTGAATGGAAGGGATAGCTTTCTGACTAAATTTTATGACTATCGGTTGCTAGGACTTTTGAGAAATCAAAGGTAATTTTGGCAGGTTAATAAATAGTTAGCAATTGTTAAGATCAACAACAGATAGTAATATCCCACGGTGCATCTATTAAAAAATCAAATTATCATAGAATGGAGTTATTTTCGCGATGCAGCTACATAAATTAGCCAAAAGTCAGCGTATTGAAGCTGAAGCATGGTCAGCATTAGAAAAATCTATTATTTACTATCAAGGTCGTCCGATTGGTACGGTCGCAGCGTATGATAATTCCACTGAAGCCCTAAATTACGACCAAGTATTTGTGCGGGATTTTGTCTCCTCGGCGTTACTATTTTTGATTAAAGGTCAGACGGAGATAGTCCGTAATTTCCTGGAAGAAACCCTAAAATTGCAGCCCAAAGAATACCAACTTGATGCCTATCAACCCGCACGAGGTTTAATGCCAGCGAGCTTTAAGGTAGTCTCCCATCATGGGGAAGAATACTTGGAAGCTGATTTTGGTGAACATGCGATCGCTCGCGTAACTCCAGTAGATTCCTGTTTATGGTGGTTGATTTTATTACGTGCTTACGTAGTTGCGACTAAGGATTATTGTTTTGCTTACCATCCGGAATTTCAAAATGGTATTCGCCTCATCATGGAATTATGTCTGAGAAACCGGTTTGATATGTATCCGACTCTACTGGTTCCAGACGGTGCTTGTATGATTGACCGACGGATGGGGATTTATGGTCATCCATTGGAAATTCAATCCCTATTTTATGCCGCATTGCGGGCTGCACGGGAACTATTAATCTGTGAAGGCAATCAAAGTATTATCGCGGCTATCGACAACCGTTTACCATTACTATGTGCCCATATTCGCCAACATTACTGGATTGACCTGAATCGTCTAAATGCGATTTATCGCTTCAAAGGTGAAGAATATGGTAAAACCGCCGTGAATTTATTTAATATTTATGCCGATTCCTTACCCTACTACGAACTGGACAAGTGGTTGCCGACCAATGGTGGTTTCTTGGCTGGGAATGTTGGTCCGTCGCAAATGGATACACGTTTCTTTTCCTTGGGTAATCTAATGGCAATTATTTCCGAACTTGCCACCGAAGAGCAATCAACCAGAATTATGAACCTGATTGAAGAGCGATGGGAACATTTAGTTGGAGATATGCCGATGAAGATATGTTTCCCTGCTTTAGAAGGGGAGGAATATCGAATCGTCACCGGTTGTGATCCGAAAAATATTCCCTGGTCTTATCACAATGGTGGTAGTTGGCCTGTATTATTGTGGATGTTGGCGGCAGCAGCATTGAAGACTAAGAAAACTTATTTAGCCCAGAAGGCGATAGAATTGGCTGAGGAGCGCTTGCACGCCGATAGTTGGCCAGAGTATTATGATGGGAAGAAAGGGCGATTAATCGGCAAACAAGCTCGTGCTAATCAAACGTGGACAATTGCTGGATTTTTGCTAGCGAAGGAAATTATTGCTAATCCTGCCTATTTACCGTTGGTCAGCTTTGAGGAGTTACCCCAAGAATTGGTTTCCCGTGCCTGTGAGTTTGAAATTAATAGTTATGATACGACAATGTTTTAGTTAATTTCGATATTTGGTTTTTGTGTTATTTTCCCTATCAGTTATGGTAGGGTTTTTTGTTGGAGAAGTGTATACGGTAGAATTCAAGAATAGAGGATGCAGGAGTAAATTGAACACACGACGATAAGCAAAGAACCATCCCCAATCATCAAACATTAAATATAAATATGCATCGGAATCAAGATGAACATTTTCTAATTACCACCCCTTTACTCACTGTAACTTTTGATAATAAAATAATTGATGTTGTGGTAAAATATCCGGATGCAAAATCCTAATTAAATCAGCCAACACCACATCTGGATTACTAATCCCGCTCTCCCAATAATCATTTCCCCCACCTTCATTTAACCGCAAATTATTATTATAAACATTTCCCAACTTCACTGCCTGAAAATCCCCATAGCGTTTATCCTCCGTCAAAATATCTTTAATGCTCTGCCAATTTTGACTAACATTTAACCAGTAATCTGCATTTGCAGCACGGTCAAACACCTCTTCAAAAGAAAGGGGAACACTACCATCCACATTTTCAATACATAATAAATCCGCACCCGCGTCTGCTAAATATTGTGCCACATAACTTTTACATCCCGGTACATACCAAGTTCCTTTAAAATTAAATCCTGTAAACACCCTGGGACGATTTTTCACTGCTTTCGCTTTTTTTGCTATCTCTTGATATCTTTCACTTATCCTCTTAAAAATTTCCTCTGCTCGTTTTTCTTGATGAAAAAATAAAGCCGTAAACTTCAACCATTCACTTCTCCCCAAGGGAGAGTTTTCCATATATTCAGCATTAATCACCACTTTTAATCCAGCTTCTAATAGTTTAGGATGGCTATCCGTTTGTGCATTTCCAGTTCCATAGGTAGTGACTAAATCGGGATTTAATTCGAGAATTTTCTCAATATTTAAATTACTATTATTCCCCACACTTGCAACTTTACCTGTTTTTATCTTTTCTACCACCTGGGGAGTGTTGACTCGATTTGTATCACTCACACCTACTAACTTATCCACCACATCTAAACTCGCTAAATGGGGTAAATGGGTAGTTGACAGGGTGACAATCGAATTCACGGGAATATTAATTTTTTGTGCTTGTGGAAAACCTTCTGGTGTAGGTGTACCACACTGCACTAGGATATATTGAAAATCTTGATTAGCTTTTTGCCAAGGCTTTTTGACAGTGACTATTTTATAATTATTGCGATACTCCACTGCAAATCCTTGAGCATATTTCACAGAGACTTTATTTGGGAAGTAATCTTGCTCTGGATGATAATTAGTCACACAATTTTTAGCTGCGATATCAGATGTTGGAGAAACCTGTGGTTCTCTGGGTTGAAAATTTTGACAACCAATTACTAAAATAGCAACTAGCAACACCTGATATAAAAATCGCCAGTGAATACTATTAAATAATCTATCAATAATATGAGACGCAATATATCCAATAACATGAGACACAATATATTGCGTCTCTACAGAAAAAATTATCCGTCGCATTTTTTTCAAATTGCTGTGACTACTAATCCTGACTACTAACTGTTTCTAATTCCCCATTCCCAGGTGGATAAACATGGGAAATCACTTTTTTCCCCTCCACCAGATGTTCTTGAACAATTTGTTCAGCTACCTTTGGTTGCACCAAACTGTACCAAGTTTTATCTTCAGAATAAAACACTACTGGACCCAATTTACAAACCTGTAAACAACCAGTTGTTCTCACTTCTACATCCAAGTCTGCTTTTTCCACTGCTGATTTTAAAGCTGCAAAAGTCGGTTGCCATTTACGGGATGGATAGCACCTTCCCGAAGTACACACAGCAATATAAGGACATTTAAAAGGGTTTTTTGTAAATGGAATTGGCTTTTGACCTAATACATAAATTTCCCGCAATTCATTATACAGCTTTAATTTATCCCAATTTGCTTTCCCTTCAGGAAGTAAATTTTCCTCCTCCACATAGGGATTAGGAAAAAATATAGTCATCCCCTTTTCCCCAGCACCATTCCAAAATTGAATTCCCCAACTTCTCGGTTCTCCTTCAGGATTAATACGACGATAAAAAGCAGCTTTACTAATTAATCTGTGTTTTCTTAACTCTGGGGGAGTTTCCCCATTTGGTCCACCGATAGTTTCCTCAATACATAAATGAAAATGCCATTCTTGCGCAATCACTGTTAAATACCCATCGTACAACACACATTTTTTTGGCGCTTCCTGAAACTCCAATTCTAAAACACTGCCCTGTTCAATATGTCCTAAGCCGATGTGTTGCCAATTTTCCTGAAATAAAGTATAAGTTAAACAAGCAAGAATATCACTTTGACAGTCAAAAAATTCATATTCGATTTGCCAACCATTTCCTGTTGTTTCTATGAGCTTCTGGTTTAAGGGTGTCACCCAAGGATTAAAGTTAGTCATGGTAGTTTGAGATTTGATTTTTTGGGTTTTGAGGAATCTTGTATGACTGGACTTGGCTAAATTATATATCTGAATCCGAAGATGTTTGTGTGTATGACGATGGATTCATTATTCATGGACTCTCAGATTGATAAATTTAGATGACAGCACCTCTAAATCGGGAATATGCGAAAATTAACTATTATCATGATAATGATTCGGGAAATTGGAGACGCGGTATATCGCGTCTCTACGGGTTTATGGGTTTTTAAAAACTTGCATTCACACCGATTTGAAATACTCTCCCCGCATCGGGAAAACCAGGGAATAACTGATAACGTTGATTCAAGATGTTATCTAAACTCCCTGTCACTGTGAGTTTATCATTGATAGGTACTCGCATTTTGAAATCAAAGGTAGTATATCCAGCTAAAAATTCTGTGTTGGTGTTGTTAGTTGGATATTTACCTAGGGAATTCATCAACAAGCCAAAATACCATCCATTCGGATTTTCATAGGAAACTCCAAAATTTAATTTATCTGCACCTGCAAATCGTAATTCTTTACCCACCTCTGCGGGATTAGCACTTTTACGAATACGTGGGTCATTAGCAGTATAATTCACAAATGTATAGATGTTTTTGGCAAGTTGTAAATTTAAAGACCCTTCAATTCCTGTTGTCTCTACTAAGCCAATATTTTCCCAGGTTCCTGTATTCCCATTCACCGGGGGTATTAACCGTTTAAAGGCAATTGTGTCCGAAACACTATTATGGAAAAAAGTCAGTCGTAATAAACCAAAATTACCTAACTTCTGGTCAATCCCCATATCAAAACTATTTCCCCGTTCCGGTTTTAAATTCGGATTACCAATATTTGTGGGATTATTATTAAATAGATTAGCAATGGTCGGCACACGAAAGTTACGGATATAGTTTGCCCTGAAAGTTGTAGAATCACTAATATTCCATTTTGTACCAATGGAAGGTGATGTCACTGACCCATTGACTAAACTACTAAAATCCTGTCTCAAACCAAAATTCAGATTCAATTGGGGACTCAGATTAACATCGTATCGAGCAAAAAGTGCGCCTTGACCAATGTTATTGTCATAGTTAATAGTATTCGTATTCGCAGCATAGCGAAAAATACTATTTTTCACATTCACATTTCGGAAATCAAAGCCATAAACTAAAGCTTGATTTTGAGCAAACTTCCAACTATGGGTAGTTTGAATCCCGTAGGATTGTTGTTGGGTGGCAAATCTTTGATGAGTTGTAACTGCTCCGCTACGGTTATCAAAACGGGTATCGAGAAAATCTGCATATACCCTCGCTGTTAACAAAGAATCGTCTCCTCCCCCTAATTTGGAGTTCCATGTCAAGTCTGTGAGAAATTGGTCGGTGTACTTGCGATTATTATCCGTTAAGGAATTAAAAAATCCCTGTCCAAATTGGGGTTGGGGAATGGGTACTCCCCCAGGAACACCTTGGACTTTTCCTAAGTACAAACTTGATAAAGTTAGGGTATTACGTTGATCTAAATCAGCTTCGAGTTTCAGGTTGAGATTGTTGTAAATAAAATCATTATTTTTCCTGACTCCACTAAAATCAGCCTCCGGAATCGAAAAGGGATAATTATATTCCCCTTGACTGCGATTATATCCAACTACCCAACCGATATTGCCACTCTTTCCACTGCTTTGAATAATTTGTTGATTCAACCCATAGGAACCAATATTCACAGTGGTTGTTGTCGTCATCTGCTCCGTCGGACGACGGGTAATAATATTAATCACTCCCCCAATCGCGTCGGAACCAAATAAGGTGGAACCTCCTCCCGGTAATACCTCCACCCGTTCAATATGATTCGTTGTGAATTCCGATAGGTCAAAACCTCCACTCCCAGCATTGTTAATTGGTCTTCCATCCAACAATATCAACACCTGACCAGTATTAGAACCGCGAATAAACTGACCACTGAGTGCATTGGGTTCCGTCCCCACTGTCCCATCCCCCAGAATTCCGGGTAGAAATTTCATTGCTTCCCGAACCGTCCTCACTCCCTGTGCTTCCATCTGTTCACCAGTGATCACGTAGATGGGACGACTGGAATCCTTCACTGTCCCTTCGCGACGAAAGGGGGAATAAACTGGTTCGTTGAGTAGTTTATCGATGACGGTGAGTTCTATGTCTGTGTCTGATTCTGATTGTGCAATCAGATGATGTTCAGTAATTTCGATTCCTGGATGATTTACATGTAAACCTGTTTCAGAAGTGATTTCTAAATCCTTGGCAACTCCTTGATACTGGGGTAAATCGGAAATTTGCTGTAGTTCTGAAGCGGTAACGCTGCAATTCCCCAGGATTACTAGCAAAATTGATGCAGTAAACCCTATCCCCCACGGAGAATTTAAAGAAATATTTCTCATCTGTACCTCGCAGATATTTGTATTTTTTGTCACCATTGGCGGGCATTCTGACTTACTCAATCGTGGTTAATCATGAGTTTACAGCTGCGGGACAGTGCCAGATTTTCACTGAACTTTCCCCCTTACGTCTGATGGCTGCTCCCCATCAGAACCAATTGTCGTCGTAGTATATGATGCATGCCAGGTAAAAGTAAATAGTAATTAGTATCAATTCACAATTTTTGCGATCGCTATGGATTTTCCCTTCTCTTCCAGAAGTTGCATATCTACACACCTCACAATCACAAGTGGAATGATTATCATTATATATTTATCTGCTGTCACAGCGATCGCAGTTAAGGGGATTTTGTTGATAAATATCTTGCAACTTTCCTGGAAGTCATTAATTATACTTTTGGAGATGAAGTAAGTTGATAAAAAGCCGTGTTTTTTGCGCTTTTTACGGAATTGAGAGAAAATAACACCGTAATTTTTACTTAACGTGAGTATTCTTTTTCAGAAAGTGATGCCGAAAAGCCTTATTACTAAGCATAATCTCGTTCCTGTTTATTCCTTAACTAAACGGTATTGCTACATAGGGCTTGCTGAAAAATAGTTAGACTTTAGGTATCGTCAACTGTTGAGGCTACTTTGGCTGAAAAAAAGTGCAAATACACGGGTATATAAAACTTCAAAATCTGGCATTTGTAATTTTTTTGGGTCTTTTGAAAAGTGGAATTATTAGTTTAAAAGTACAGACACGATATATCGCGTCTCTCCCTGTAGAGACGACCCGACGGGTCATCTCTACCCACTCCCCATTCCCTACCCCTACTAAAAGACTTATTCCGCAGACCCTACATAATTCACCTACTTCAAAGCTCGTGTCGCGTTGAAAATAGCCAAAAGTGCGACACCAACATCGGCAAACACTGCTTCCCAAAGGGTTGCGACCCCAAATATACCGAGGATGATAAATAATCCCTTCACCGCCATCGCGAAGACAATATTTTGAATGACGATTTTGCGGGTTTTTCTGGCAACCTCAATAGCTTCCGCAACTTTAGAAGGGGAATCGGTCATAATGACAACATCAGCAGTCTCAATGGCAGCATCGGAACCTAACCCACCCATTGCCATACCAATATCGGCTCTGGCAATCACGGGTGCATCATTAATACCATCGCCGACGAATACAACCTTGCTTTTACCCGAACAACTCAATAACTGCTCAATTATTTCCACTTTACCTTCCGGTAACAATTCCGATCTGTAGCCATCTAAACCCAATTGTTCCGCAACCCTCTGAGCAATAACGTGGTTATCTCCCGTCAGCATGATTGTTTGTTCAACTCCAACCCGCTTGAGTTCACGAATCGCTGAAGCTGCGTCATCTTTAATTACATCAGCAATGAGAATATAGCCTGCATACTCTTGATCAACAGCAAGGTGAACAACGGTTCCTTCCACCTCACAGGTATCGTGGTCAATGTTTTCCCGATGTAAAAGATGATCATTGCCAGCAAGAATGGTTTGACCATCCACTTTCGCTCGAATACCATAACCTGCAATCTCTTCGTAATCCCTCACCTCTGCATCATCGATGGGCTGACCATATGCCTCTCGAATTGACTGGGCAATCGGATGACTAGAGTGAGATTCCGCTTTGGCGGCAAAACTCAGCAGTTGGGATGGGGAAAACCCATTCTTTGTCACAATCTGTCTCACCTGAAAAACACCTTGGGTGAGAGTTCCAGTTTTATCAAACACC
Organism: Calothrix sp. NIES-3974; assembly: GCF_002368395.1. GTDB lineage: Bacteria > Cyanobacteriota > Cyanobacteriia > Cyanobacteriales > Nostocaceae > NIES-3974. Next base: position 5,148,878 of record NZ_AP018254.1, on the reverse strand, counting down.
ACGGTTCTCACATCAGTCAGAGCATCGAGAAAGGTTGCACCTTTAACAAGAATGCCTCGCTTGGCTGCTCCACCCACACCCCCAAAGTAACCGAGGGGAATACTGATGACTAACCCACAAGGACAGGAAATAACAAGCAGGATTAAGGCGCGGTAAACCCATTCTGAGTGTGTTGCAGCGGGAATCAATAAGGGGGGGATGAGAGCAACTGCTAGGGAGATAACAACGACAACTGGTGTGTAGTAGCCAGAAAGACGAGTGATAAACTTCTCTGTTGCAGCCTTTTTGCTGGTTGCATTTTCCACCAAATCCAGAATTTTGGCGATGGACGACTCTGCAAATGGTTTTGTCACTCGTAGGGTAAGTAATCCCGTCCGGTTAATCATACCTGCGAGGACGGTTTCCCCAGTCTTGACGATGCGTGGAACCGATTCCCCCGTTAATGCAGAGGTATCTACTTGGGAATTCCCCTCTAGAACCTCCCCATCAAGGGGAACTTTTTCTCCCGGTTTAACTAGAATAATATCTCCAACATTAACTGCTACTGGAGAAACCAGCTTGACCGAACCATTCACCTGTAAATTGGCAGTGTCAGGACGAACTTCTAACAGTGTCTGAATCGAATGGCGCGATCGCCCCACGGAATAGTCCTGGAATAGCTCCCCTATGCGATAAAACAGCATCACAGCGACTGCTTCCGCCAATTGGTGAATGGCGATCGCTCCCAGGGTTGCTATCGTCATCAAAAAGTTTTCGTCAAAGAATTTTCCTCTGAGGATATTGCGTCCAGCCGTCTTTAATACAGTCCAACCGCTTAACAGATAGGCTGGAATGAAGACGATATATTCCCCTATGTGGTAGGGAGTTTGCTGTAGAGCCTGCTTACATATTATTCCTCCTGCTACAAGAGTAATAACTAACAGCACTAGAAGAATTTCTGCTTTGAGGTTTAATCCCCCTGCACTATGGCTATGCCCATGATGGGGGTCCTGTTCATCCCATGCTTCTTTTCGGCTCGATTCCGGTTCTTCAATGACGACACTATACCCCAAACCCACCACTCGCTTTTTAATCTCTACCTCTGTCACCTGTTGCGGATCATAGGAAACCGTTAACCGTTCAGTTGCAACACTCACTGATACCTCAACTACACCCGATAACCGCTCCAGGGTGGATTCAATCTTGGCTGCACAACTGGCACAATCCATACCACCGATTTGCATCTGCTGAGTTTTGAGTGATGGGGTTTGATTCATAGGGGTTTTGTTTGGTGCTCAAAGGAGAACTCCTCCCAACTATAACACAAACCATAAAATATCTGAACATATATTCAGATATTTTGAATGTTAAAATAATAATCATTGCCCAATAAAAACCAGTCTTTATGAGCAAAACCTCCCCTTCAACATCCCAGTCTCTGCACCACGAAGATACCCCCAGTTGCGACGATTATCTTGTTCATCTGGAGCAGGTGCGTCAGGTGCAACCAGAAATAATATCTGTAAATCAGGCTCAACAGATGGCGGAGTTTTTTAATGCATTGGCTGACCCCAACCGTCTGCGTTTGCTGTCTGCATTGGCCCATCGAGAACTCTGTGTTTGTGACTTGGCTGCAGTAGTGCAAGTCAGTGAGTCTGCGGTTTCCCATCAGCTACGAATTTTGCGATCGCAACGTTTAGTCAAATATCGACGAGAAGGGCGCAATGTATATTACGGTCTAGCTGACGACCACATTATTCACCTTTACAAAGAAGTTTTAGAACACCTACAGGAGCCTAGCTGGTAAATAATAACGAAACTGGGGAATGTTCCTGTTTCAGATTTTGAGAGGTTGACTGATAAGGGGAACTTCTGTTAGGATAAAAATGTGGCTTCAAGGGACTAATATACCCTATTGTATGAGAATGATAATCACGAGAATTTGCAAAGCCGCTTACTGTAAGCTTTTGAGGTAAAGAAACTAAACAATTTACCTATCATTGGGTCATATTTGAGGCAGTAGGGATGAACATTTTTTTGGGTTTAGTTGGGGTAAGGAGAACCTGACAGCATCGAAATCATGTCTGGGTAGGGTTTCTCTGAAACTGCATCGAATTAATGCATATTTAGCAAAGCTTTGAGTCATTTCCCGGATTTCTCACAAACCCCTAAAACTTTCAGGGAATAGGGAGTAGTAGGAAAAACAACCCATAGCTCAACCCTTATCACTCGTGAGAAATACAGGATTTGATCTGTCTCAAGCGATCGCAAGGACTGTGGGATTTTTTTCACTTCCTCAGTAATGACAAGTGTTTAACCGGGCATCGTACAATGTGGATTTAAAACTTCAATATCAACTGATATTACCTTTAGATCAATATTTGTGAGTACAGACAATCTAAACGCTTCCCAGTGGTGACGGCGTTGTGATGATTCACCGCTTGATTTAAAGCACCCGTACTTAATTTCCCATACAACTGCGGATTATCAATTAAAGATTGTAAATATTCCAAAGTTAAATCAGCCAGATATTCATAGGTAGAATCTAGAATTTGCCAATACTCATCTGTAGCGCGTTTAGCATCACTTACCCAATCTCGATAATCATCCCCATAACGGTGTATCCAATTACGATACGCGTTTAACTCCAAATCGAGTACAAACCCATTTTCATGGTGATGGACAAACTCCGGTAAAGCACACACATTCGTTGTAATTGCTGGTGTTGCTGCTGCAAATCCCTCAATCACACTAAAACCAAAGGTATCATCTAGGGAAGCTAAAAGTTGGATGTGACTTTGGGATAATAATTCCAATACTTGTTGATTTTTGATAAATCCATGACAGGTGACGTTTTCTAATTTTAATAATTCCAAATCCGGTTTATATCTATCTGGATTTTTGGCATCCATATACATATCATTTCCACAAACCAATCGGGATGCAATATGAAATTGAATCGGTAAGCCAAATTTTAAAGCTTTTTTTGCTGTCCGTAATGCGACAATACCACCCTTACGAGCAACGTGATTACCAACAAAGATTACCTGAAGTTGTGTACCTGGTTGGTACTGCTTGGGTTGTGTAGCTCGAATAGGCACATTCGGAAAAATTATTTCTGTTTTCTCCAAGATATTTTCGAGAAACCGCCAATCTTCATTTTGTTTTTTGAATTTGATAATTGCATATTCTGACATGGCAATAATTTTGTGGCAATTACTGCGAATTAATCGCTGACGTAGGATGTTTTTAAAAATTTCTCCACCAGTTCCTAGGGTTCGAGGAAGAAAAGATTCGGTGGTGATAATTAGGGGTTGATTGGTGATGGGGATAGCATTAAAAGAATGAATTAAATCGTATTTTTCTGGATTATATTTCCACAGGGCTAATCCTTCTAGGGGTCGCCAGATTTTGGCGAATTTATTAATTGCTGTTGTCTTGATGAGGTAATGTTGGGAATGACGGGGTGAGTTAAACCCCATAATATGGGGATTTCCGGTTAATAAGATGTTTGCCATAGGAGTATATTTGGGGAAATAGGATTTGTAAAAAAGCAATCAGGATGATTCGTATTTGTTGATGTCTATCCACGTCATGTTTGATAAACTGCCAGAGATATTTCCCTGCAAGCTTTCCGTCTCGATGTTTTGGCTCAATTTCTAGACAACGAAATAGTAGGTATTTATATATATTGGCTAGAGACTGTTTTTTTAATGATTGTAGTTGCATAGCAACAGGATGATTAAATGCGCGATTAATCACAGTTACAGAAGCTTGTTCTTGATGGATGAGATTAGTAGACATGGAGTTAGCAGTAACTCGATATAAAACCCCGACTTTTTGCGTACAAACAAATTGATAATTTGCTGCTAATCGGAGGTACATATCCCAATCTTCTGCTGCTGTCAGGGATTCATCAAAACCACCTACTTGCTCAAAAACCCATTTACGAATTAAGGGATTAGAACCATTTTCCAGGATATTTCCCAGGAGTAATTGCTGATAAATGTTTCCGTTAGCATTAATTCGACGACCGGATTTATGAAAGTTACCAGCAGCATCAATATAATCTGTCCAACTATAGGCTATATCCGCATCCGGATGGTTTTCTAAAGCTTGTAATTGACTAGCAAGTTTATCTGGTATCCATAGGTCGTCAGCATCGATAAACGCGACTAAATCACTACTTGCTTGGGTAATTCCTCGATTACGACTTGCAGAAAGTCCAGCATTCTCGTAGTGAAATATTTTAATTCGTTTATCTTGAATTTGGTGAATAATTTCTACAGTTTTATCAGTGGAACCGTCGTTGATAATAATAATTTCAATATCATTAAAGGTTTGTTGTTGGACTGATGCTATGGTTGCTTGAATAGTCTTTTCACCATTGTAGACGGGAATAATAACTGATACCATTTTGGCTTTTGGATTTATTTTCAGAAGTCAGGTTTTTAGCAAGATGATGTTTTATTACTTAGATTTATCAAAAAAAACACTTCTCAACTGTTGATATCATTAACTTATACCCATTTACAAATTGTTTAGTATATCCAGGATATGAGACCTGGAGACGTAATATATTACGTCTCTACCATTACCATAAACACGATTTCTCTTTGGCATTATTTTTTAAATTGGTATTACGGGTAACTTTTCATAACCCAGGAATGTACTAGTATTGGCTACTTTGGGATATTTACCCAAAATATTCTGAGCTAAATTTCCAGGTAAAATTGCCATGATAATTAGCTTGAAAATAGCTTTATAAATAATCGGTTTGATTAACATTGAAACATCATAATAAATAGTGTTAAACAAAAAGCGTATGATGTGCCAATTTTTTTGTTGACCCGGTAATACATCTAAGGATTTATAACTTAAATATTTATAGAGATTACCTAAACTGTCACGTTTGAGATGCTGATATGATTGAGCTTTGCTATGGGAAAACGCCCTTTCTATAACTTTTAAATTCGATTTTTCTAACCCTATAATATTTGATGACATGGAATTACTCCGAATACGATAACGTATTTGAGATTTAGTCACCACTGCAAATTGATATAGTTGAGCAAGACGTATCCACATATCTGTATCTTGCGCATTTGTAAGACTTTCATCAAATCCACCAATACTTATAAATGCTTCCCGACGCATCATCACATTGGAACCGCTACCAATAAAATCATCTAGTAATAATTGGGGATAAACATCACCATTCCATCGGGGATAGGAACAGTGACGAATTATTTTACCTTGTTCATCAATACAATCTGTCCAGCTATAAACAACGGCTGCATCTGGATTTTCAATTAGGGTTTGAACTTGGTCTGCTAGCTTATCTGATGTCCATAAATCATCGGCATCTAAAAAGGTGATATATTTACCTTGAGTGTGGTTAAAACCACGATTGCGATTAACAGCGACATTGGCCGGTTTATAATTAAAAACCTGAATCCGTGTATCTGTAAATTCCCTGATAATTGATAATGTTCTGTCGGTGGAGCCTGCATTAATAATAATGAGTTCAAAGTCTGTAAATGATTGATTTAAAACGCTGTTAATTGTTTCTTGAATGGTTTCCTGGGCATTGTATACAGGAATAATTACGGATACTTCTGGCATTTAATTATTTTTGAATTACTAGTAATACATATATGAATATTAGTAGATGTGATATATCATTATTAGACGCGATATATCATTATTAGACGCGATATATCGCGTCTCTACAAGTAAAATTTATCTGTTGGATTTTGGGAAATTGGTATTTTTTTGATAATTAACTACTAACAGACTATAAATAATAATGTGCTTTTAATTCAATTATCATCAGTGAAATTGCAGAGATTTTTAGTTGACTGTTAATGACTTGTGAAAATAATTATGAAGACGAATTTTCCATGTATAAAAGGGACTAAGGAGGGAACCGAATAGACGTTCAAATTCACAAGCAATAACCAGATTTTCTGAGATTTCCTGACGATTGCGTAACCAGTAGATGAGGAGTTTACGGAAATCATTGACTAAATATATTACCAATCCTAGAGGACGCTTCCATGCAGGAATTAATAACATACGTAAATAGTAACGACTTAAACCAATTCCCCGCATAAGTTTAGTTAAATAATCTCGTTGTAATCGCCATGCTGGAATCACATGCTGAATTTCCATTGCTGGGTTGTACCAAATTTCCCAACCGTGGTTGTGAATATGTAGTAATGCTTCTGCGTCTTCTGCACCAACGAATGATTTTGCAGTTCTACCGATAAATAATAGTTGTTTAGGAACCGATTCCAACCAAGCTTGACGACGGATGACAATTCCTGCTCCCGGTGGAACACCCTTTTGCTTGGGTTCGTATCGCAGAGGTTTTTCACCACGTTCGGTAATTGCTAGATAGAAGAGGATTTGTTTTAACTCTTGATCTGGTTCCGTTGCAAATAAACCGTGGATTTGACTGGCGATCGCACCCGCTTCTGGATGTTCCGTAGCAAAATTATAGGCTGCTGCAACCCAATTACTTGCAGGAAGGTTATCATCATCCAAAAAACCCACCCAAGGACTATCAGCTTCATTGACTGCGCGATCGCGTGCATAGGCTAATCCCTGTTTCCCTTCAAATACATACCGCAATCTAGCGCTTCCTTGCCAACTTTGTTGATATGCTTGGATCACCTCAGCTGTGCGATCGCTGCTATTATTATCAACAACGATTATTTCCCATGATATATTTTCCACTCCGGTTTGATGTTGGAGTAAGTCTAAAACTTGACCTACCCTCTCCGCACCGTTGTAAGTGGTAATGGCAACTGTAATGTCAAAAAGCATGGTTTGGATATTCAGACACATTCAAATTTCTATAGTTAGTGTGCCCAAAGTTACTTAGATATTTCATGGGTTAGGAAGAAAAAACAGAATTGCTTCCTAGTTAAGAGTCCCGAAACTTCCCCTTCTAGGGGTAGGATGGACATGTAATCACTAAATGCCAAGAAATAATAATCAGGAGCTTTGGGAATGACCGCAGGATTAGACCCCACAACCCTCATGAAACAAGAGGTAGGCAAAGCCGCAGCTGCTTTGGTAAAATCAGGGATGATTGTGGGTTTAGGTACAGGTTCAACAACCGCCTATGCAATTCAATATATCGGCGAAAGGCTGAAATCAGGGGAATTGCAGGATATAGTTGGCATTCCGACTTCCTTTCAAGCGGAAGTTCTAGCGAAAAAATATGGTATTCCCCTTGTCACCCTGGATGCAATTGACCACATCGATATTGCCATTGATGGTGCAGATGAGGTTGACCCCCAAAAAAATTTGATTAAGGGTGGTGGTGCTGCTCATACACGGGAAAAGGTGGTTGATTATTTGGCGAATCAGTTTGTGGTGGTCGTTGATAGCGGTAAATTAGTTGCTAAATTAGGGTCAGTATTTGCTGTCCCTGTGGAGGTGATTCCGATGGCGATGACTCCGGTGATGAATACGCTAACCAAATTAGGAGGAAAGCCGGAATTGCGCATGGGTGTGAAAAAGGCTGGACCAGTAATTACTGACCAAGGAAATATGGTAATTGATGTACGTTTTGACGATATCCCTGACCCAGTAAATTTGGAGAAAACAATTAATAATATTCCCGGAGTTCTGGAAAATGGTATTTTTGTCAACTGTGCGGATATTGTTCTCATTGGTGAGGTCAAGGATGGGAAACCTCATGTGAGGCAAATGTAATTGGATTATTCGATTTTAGATTTTGGATTTTGGATTTTGGATTTGAAAGCTCTTACAGTTACCGCAGTCCTCAATAATTTGTGAAATCTTATATGTAGGGTTGCTAACGGTTGACGGTTGACTGTTGACGGTTAATAGTCACCAGTCAACGGCACACAATTTTTCACTACTTAAATCGGATTGCTATAGTTTCATTGATTTCGATTTCGATTTCAAAGTACAAGAGAATCGATATCAAAGCATTTCCTCCAACCCTATTCTCCCTTCCCTACCCCTACAGAGAAGCTCAATTCTTGTCCAGCAATATTCGTGGAAAATAAAAGGTTTTTAAAAACCTCCTCATCTATTGAGAATAGGACTATAGCAGTCCTAAATGATACGTGAGAAGAAATCAAAGCTAGAATGCCTGTAAATTAAGGATTTTTATTTAAGTGTTTTCTCACAAATGGCACCAGATTGCTATAGTAAACTGGGAATAGCCAGTTATTGACTTTGTTCTCAACTAATACTTATACCATTCTACAAAAACTTTGACATATTTTCTTTCCCCGCATCCCCTACTCCCTCTCCAAAGTCAAACGGTACTAGAGGTTAACTGGAACCTGAACATCCAAAATATTGGATTCACAAGGATTATAGAGTTTCAAATCCGTCGAATTCCCATTAACTAAACCTGTTCGCTACTTAAATGGGCGATCGCTTGGCGAATCCATTCCTCCACATAGGCATCTTTCGCCAAACCAATATCCTCACTGACAAAGTGTAAAGCATGGCTCACCTCACTTGCCGTATACCCAAGTGCCAGTAAAGTGCTTTGGACTTCATCTAGGATACCAGAAGCAGGTCCCTCTGTGGCGACAAAGAAGCCTGCTGTTTTGCGCCATTCGATTAATTTACTCTTCAGTTCCAAACAAATACGCTCGGCGGTCTTTTTCCCCACACCTGGAGCTTGTATTAATAATTGCACATTAGCAGTGACAATTGCTTGGACTAACTCAGGTAATTCTAGGGTATCTAAAAGTGCGATCGCTAATGCCGCACCAATCCCACTGACACCAATTAAATACCGAAATAAATCCCGTTCTGCGGGGGAAGCAAACCCATACAAAAATGGTACTTCTTCCCGCACCTGATAATGGGTAAATACCTGTACCATATCACCCGAATTGGGTAACTGCTGGGCCAAACGGGCTGGTACTTGTAAATCATAACCGATTCCATTCACCTCCAAGGTGAGAATGTGACGATTACCATTACCACTTTGAACGCCAGCAACAATTCCTTTAAGATAACTAATCATAAGAACCCAAAATGGTTTAGTCCTTCGAGAATCCCCCCTGCACAAATATTTTGCGCAAGGTAGCGGTTGGGGTTGGGATTTTGATGATGCCACTGAATTAATTCCGGACGAGCATTACCAACGATAATCCCCCTGGACTCACCAGTTGCAAACAATGCAATATCATTGCCAGAATCACCACACGCAACCGTCTGTGCAGCTGCAAATTCCCACCTTTGACGGAGGAAGTGCATTGCTTGACCTTTATCACTGTTCGCCGGAACAATGTCAAGGTCAATTCCGCTACTATAGATTAACTTTATATTTAAAGCATATTTTCGCAACTCTGACTCAATTTCCGGCAAAATTTTTTCTGAATATTCCTCCTCCAGCCAAAAACTCACCTTAAACTGGCGTTGTTCTGAATCTGGTTGCGCTTTTAATTCTGGAAATTTCGCCGCCGTTTTGACAACCGTTTCCCTCTGCCAATTTTGTGCTAATAAATTAACCCACTCCGTATCTGGTGTATCGCTACCTTGCATATATATCTCCGTACCCACGGATAAAACTAATGCATCGGGTGAAATGAGTTGTTTTTCTACAGCTAATTCCTGGTATAGTTGGGGCGATCGCCCAGTAGCATAAACTATCTTGGTACCGTATTTTTGTCGATGAGCATCTAATTTTTCTTGCAGTTCCCAGCGTTGTCTATCTTCCTCTACGTCGTGATTGACAAAAGTGTGGTCTAAATCGCTCACAAATACAAATGGTGTCATTACCCCGTGTCCTAGCTGCGCTACATTAACTATTTTTGTCCACATTTAGTATAGTTAGTAATGCGATCGCCATGGGTCAAAATTATTCAAAAAACAATGCCTACTAATAGCAACAATTTCACACAACCATCATACCTTCCCCTATCACCCGAACACCAAGCCAATCCCTATGGGTTTCTCCGTCAAGCGAGACAAGAATACCCCATATTCTATAGTCCAACCCTCAGACTTTGGATTGTAACCCGTTACGCGGACATAATCCAGGTATTGAAAGATACAAAAAGTTTTTCCTCCGCCAACTCAAACCTTGTGGATTTAGAAGTCAGTCCAGAGGTGGAAGCCGTTTTAAAAGAGGGCTATCCGAATATGCCACGTCCCAGCCTTGTCGATAATGATCCACCTGGACACACACGTATCCGAGCTTTAGTCAATAGTGTACTCACACCAGCAAGCATTGCAGCCTTGGAACCTCGAATTTATGCTACAGCTAATGCACTAGTAGACGAATGGATAGATGCTGGTCGTGTTGATATTGTCTCAAAATTTGCATCTCCCCTCCCCTTGTTAATCATGGGTGATTTTTTAGGAATTCCCCGTGCAGATATTCAAACCGTTAAGAAATGGTGTGATGATTGGCTGGTCATACTTTCTGGGGGAGCACCAGTAGAACAACATGTCGAGTGCGCTCGCAGTTTTGTATCCTTACAACACTACGTCACCGATATATTAGAACAGCGCTCGGTCAATCCCCAACCAGACCTACTGACAGCTTTACTCAACGCGACTGTTGAGGGAGAAGCCAATCTTTCCCCAGCAGAAATTATTAGTTTAGTCATGCAACTAGTATTTGCGGGACATGAAACCACTGCCCATTTGATTGGTAATGCTGTAGCCTTATTAGTACAGCATCCGGAACAATTAGAAGCCTTGCAACAAAACCCTAGCTTGGCTGTAAATGCGGTGGAGGAGGTATTACGTTTTGAGTCCCCAGTACCGGGATTAATTCGTACAACCACCGAAGCTGTAGAATTAGGTGGAGTGCAGATACCAAAGGGAGCACGCTTACAACTGCTGTACGCATCAGGTAATCGTGACGAAATTCAGTTTTCTGAACCAGAAAGTTTTGACATCCAGCGTCCTCCTAACGGTAAGCATTTGGCTTTTGGGGGGGGAATTCATTACTGTGTTGGTGCTGCACTAGCGCGTTTAGAAGGGAGAATCGCGTTAGAAGTCTTGACTCAGCGTTTATCTAATTTACGGATGGTTCCTAATCAAGAAATCCTCTATTATCCGAGTATTATTATTCGGGGGTTATTAAATTTTTGGGTGGAGTGGGATACCCCATCTAGTGTTGGTACTTAGGAATTAGTAATCATTCGATTGAGGGAATCCTGACTGCATCAAACGGATTTTGCAATGACATTTGGATGTTTTTACATATTGGGGATGCTCCCGACTACACTTTCCATATTCTCCCAGGATTGGTATCCTCACAACTTCCTCAAATTATCTGCGTATAAACAAAGGTGTGAGCTTAAATGTACAAGGAAATTTTCCCATGCTGGAAACACGCGTAAATCCTCAAGTTAACCGGGATGCCAAAGAACGAGCATTAGTACTACCATTTACATCCGTTGGGATTGCAGATATTCCTTTGGTAGGTGGAAAAAATGCTTCCTTGGGAGAAATGATTCAGGAGTTAACACCTCAAGGGGTAAGGGTTCCGACAGGTTTTGCAACAACAGCCTATGCTTACCGTTATTTTATTGAGAGTGCGGGTTTGGAGGAAAAATTACGGCAGGTGTTTGCTGATTTGGACGTGACGGACATGGATAATCTGCGTCAACGGGGTAAGCAAGCACGAGCTTTAATGTTGCAAACACCTTTTCCTGCGGATTTAGAGGAAGCGATCGCCCAGAGTTATCATCAGTTATGTTTAGAATATGGTATGAATACAGATGTGGCGGTGCGTTCCAGTGCAACTGCGGAAGATTTACCGGATGCGAGTTTTGCGGGACAGCAGGAAACCTATCTGAATGTGCATGGTTTAGCATCGGTTTTGGAAGCTTGTCATAAGTGTTTTGCTTCCATTTTTACCGATAGAGCGATTTCCTATCGTCAAATTAAGGGTTTTGACCATTTTAATATAGCCCTTTCCGTGGGTGTGCAAAAAATGGTACGCTCGGATTTAGCCACCTCTGGAGTGATGTTTTCCATTGATACGGAGACAGGTTTTAAAGACGCGGCTTTGATTACTGCTGCCTACGGTTTGGGAGAAAACGTGGTTCAGGGTTCAGTAAATCCCGACGAATATTTGGTGTTTAAACCGACTTTAAAAGCGGGGTATCGGCCGATTTTAAGTAAACGTTTGGGAACCAAAGAAATCAAAATGATTTACGATGTCGGTGGTTCCAAACAAACGAAAAATGTACCCGTTTCCGAATGCGATCGCAATTTGTTTGCGTTGAGTGATGAGGAGATTTTAGAATTAGCTCACTGGTGTTGTTTGATTGAACAACATTATTCCCAAGTACGGGGAATAGACACACCAATGGATATTGAATGGGCAAAAGATGGTCTGACAAATCAGTTATTTATTGTTCAAGCACGACCGGAAACTGTCCAATCGCAAAAGAGTAAAAATGTGCTACGTTCCTATCAATTATCCGCAAAAAGTGATGTACTAATTACGGGACGTGCTGTCGGTGAAATGATAGGCAATGGAAAAGCAAGGGTAATTTTAAATGTGAATCAAATTAACCAGTTTCAACCAGGGGAAGTATTAGTGACAAACCGGACTGACCCGGATTGGGAACCGATTATGAAAAAAGCCAGTGCCATTATTACTAATACTGGTGGTCGGGTTTGTCATGCGGCAATTATTGCTAGGGAAATGGGAATTCCCGCAATTGTGGGTTGTGGAAATGCAACTCAAGTAATTCAAACTGGAGATGAAATTACGGTGTCCTGTGCGGAGGGAGAAACCGGTAAGGTTTATCGAGGATTGTTAGACTATCAAATTCAGGAAATACCTTTAGCAGAATTACCCCGCACCCGCACGAAAATTATGATGAATGTGGGTAATCCAGAGGAAGCTTTTGGTTTATCAGGACTACCCAATGATGGTGTCGGTTTAGCAAGGATGGAATTTATTATTGCCAACCAAATTAAAGCCCATCCCTTAGCCTTACTGCATTTTGATGAGTTAGAAGACGAACTAGCCAAATATAAAATTGCCGAGTTGACACTTCAGTATGCGAATAAAGCAGAATTTTTTGTTGATAAACTCGCCCAGGGAATTGGTACAATTGCAGCAGCATTTTATCCGAAACCAGTTATCGTGCGCTTGAGCGATTTCAAGAGTAATGAATACGCGAATCTACTAGGAGGAAAACAATTTGAACCAGCAGAAGAAAACCCGATGATTGGTTGGCGTGGTGCATCCCGTTACTACGACGAAAAATATCGTGAAGGCTTTGCTTTAGAATGTCAAGCCATGAAAAAAGTTCGCGATGAAATGGGTTTAAATAATGTGATTTTAATGGTACCATTCTGTCGTACTCCCCAGGAAGGTCAACGGGTTCTCGCAGAAATGGCTCAACATGGTTTGGTCAGGGGAGAAAATAATTTGCAAGTTTATGTCATGTGTGAATTACCCAGTAATGTCCAACTTGCTGATAAATTTAGCGAAATATTTGACGGCTTTTCCATTGGTTCTAATGACCTCACCCAATTAACCCTTGGATTGGATCGAGATTCGGAATTAGTCGCTCATTTATTTGATGAACGGAATGAAGCTGTTAAACGGATGATTGCCCAGGTAATTCAAACAGCAAAACAGTATAACCGGAAAATAGGTATTTGTGGACAAGCACCCAGTGACTATCCGGAATTTGCTCGGTTTTTGGTAGAATTAGGGATTGATTCAATTAGTCTTAATCCTGATTCTGTGTTGAAAACCATGTTGGAAATTGCTGACGCAGAAGCTGGTTCTTAGAGGTTGTTTAAAAAGTTATTTTTAATACTTGAATTATCGTTTTTGGGAATGGGAAGAGACGCGACATGTCGCGTCTGTACTCTCAAAGGAAAAATCAGTTTTATAACCCCATGTCCAGAGTTAGGACGATAGTCAAATAGTGATACTTGACAAACATCCTCTGAGGTTAAAATCGGGTTTTCAGCGTTACTAAATCCTGATAGAAAAAAAATGTAGAGACGCGTTAGCGAAGCTCCTCTGAAAGAGGCTATATCGCGTCTCTATAGGGGTTTTACACATCCGACAAATGAATTTCATCCATCAAATCAGCAACGCCAGATTTTGATAAAAAACATCTATAACCATCCTATTTCCAGGATGAAAAATATCAGTTTAACTGTTGATGTTTAACTATCAACAGTGAACAGTCAAAAATCCGGAATGTCAGATTTTACACATCTTCCCACCAGACTAATTTATAATTGATGGTAATTTGCAAAAATGCTTAACAAATATCAGCATAAAATCACTGTTTTATGGAATGTTTTTCTATTAGGAACACTATTCCATACCCAATTAGCTTTAATACCATTATTTCATGGTTTAAGTGTTGCCCATCCTAATCTACATGCCCACGATTTACAAGATATATCATTAACATTGTGGCTAATGTTAATTTTCTTTACCTTGCCGATGTTAGCAATTATTGCTACTAGCTATACTCAATCTCCAAAATACCGATTAATTCATTTCTGTTTGACAGTTTTCTACTCAGTGATGAATCTCATCCATCTCATCATGGATTTAGGTGTAAAACCAATTGTCTGGTCACAAATTGCATTAATGATATTTTTATTTTTGATTGGTTTATTATTAAATATCGTTGCCTACCAATGGATGCAAGCAGGTATGCAGCACCCTCAATTACATATTCAGAAGAGTTAGAACCTGTGGGGATGACTTTTGTTGCTTTTTGCTTCACTTCACAACTTCCTCAAATTTTTACGATACAAGGTGAATATGGGATAAATCAATTGGCTCCAATTTATTCCGTTTTTGAACTATGGCTATTACCAAAAATCACCAAACCCAAGCGGAAGATTCTCCCAATTCCACCTTTGTACCACCCACCAATCTTCCCCAACCCCAGACAGGTAAAAAAATTATTCCTTGGCTGACAGGTATATTTTTTCTCACGATAATTGGCACGGGTTCAGTATACCTAATTTCCCAAATTCAAACCCACAAATCCACACCAATTGAAAATATTACTATTGCTCCCATTACAAGAATAACCGCTTCTGGACGACTACAACCGGAAGGGGAAGTGATTAAATTGTCAGTAGCCTATGCTCAAGATAGCCGCGTCAATCAATTGCTAGTGAAGGAAGGAGATCGGGTCAAAGCCGGACAAACCATTGCCATTTTGCAAGGAATCGATAAAAAACAAATGGAATTGGCAGAAGCAGAACAAAATTTGGCTGTGGAAACGGCAAAACTGGCAAAAATTAAATCAGGAGACGCAAAATTAGCAGAAATTGCAGCCCAAGAAGCAAATATTGCCCGAATCAAAGCCCAACTGACAACGGAAACCCTAGAAAAACAAGCAGCAATTAACCGTGCAACCGCCGAACTGGAAAACGCGACTAAGAGTTACAATAGATACCAAACACTACACCTGGAAGGGGCAGTGTCAACGGCGGCACTAGATGATAAACGGGAAGCATGGGTAAGCGCAGCAGCCAATCTAGAAGCCGCTAAAGCCAGACTCGCCACCACCGTATCCACCCTGCAAAAGCAAATTCAAACCGAGACAGCCATGTTGTCAAAATTAAAAGAAGTGCGTCCAGTGGATATACGGATTGCTGAGGAGCAAGTGAAAAAAGCTACCTTGCAAATTAATCGCATCAAAGCCGAATTAGACGACTTTTATGTTCGTTCACCCGTTGCGGGACAAATCTTAAAAATTAATACCCGTGTAGGCGAACAAGTCAACACCAGTCAGGGGATTGTGGAACTAGGACGCACCCAACAAATGTATGCGATCGCAGAAGTTTATGAAACCGATATCGGCAAAATTCAAGTCGGTCAGCGTGCAAGTATTATCAGCGAACATGGCGGGTTTGCAGGTACATTGCACGGAACCGTTGACCATATTGGTCTGCAAATCAAAAAACAAGATATTCTAGATGCAGACCCCGCAGCTGATAGGGATGCGCGGGTTGTAGAAGTGAAAGTCAAATTAGATGCAGAAGATACCCCGAAAGTCGCAGGGTTAACCAATTTGCAAGTACGGATCACTGTGGATATTGATCAGTAATCACAGTGGATGATGAGAAGAGTAAATCGGGAGTAGGGAGTGGGAAAAAACCACTTTCATCTCTTCGTCGCTCGATCAAAGCGTGATCTGTGTAAGCCTTTATGCATTGTGACACTGGGAACAGTCGCGACTACTTATTCTGTATCTTGAGGTAGATGCGTGTAAAATATTTGTGCAAAGATGTAACGTATTTAGCTTGGAAAGACCAATTTGCATCTGATAAATTAACGAAGTCCGATCCAAATCATGTTGATAAATGGCATCGGATTGAGACGAAATTAGTGATTAGCAAATAGTGAAGGTCATGGTTAGTATATTTTGACCATTTACGAATGGTTAAGTTACCTTAATAGAGATTGATCAACGGCATCAACTATTAAAGGTGTAGGGACCATTCTTCACAAAATTTGTCAACATACATACTTTATAGTTAAAAATTTTATTGGGTGATATCAAGTAGATTGTGCAGTGTTTCCGCTATGAAATTGCAGTTCTCCATTGATTCATTCAACAAGCAAATCCATGAACAAAACACAATTATTTTCAGTTGTCGCCCTATCTACAACCGCATTCGCAATTCCCACAGCAGCACAAGCAAATACAGCAGCACAACCGAGTAATCCTACTGCCGATGATATCACAACAGATAAATCCCAACTACCACCAGTTACTAGAGTCAATCTTAATCAAATTACGACAATACATAAACATCAAATAGCTGGACAATCCGCTACAACTTTATATATTAGAAGTATTCCCTTCCTCACATTTATCAGTGATGCCGCAAGTGATAATTCCGAACTTCAAGCAACTCAAATTGCCGAAAAAATTAATCAATTAGCCGCCAACAAAATTGATGCCAACCAAATAACTGTTAGTAGTAAAAAAGCGCATGCATCGGACGACGTGCGTTATTTTATTCGTGTCGATGGTCAAGAATTTATCGAATTAAACGCCAATACCCGTTTACCCGATACAACCGGAAATATCGCTCAAGACACATTACAAGCAGCAAATCGGATGCGTCGTTTACTGGGAAATGCTAAACCCCTCAATTCATTCCCCCATATTGCAGTTACACCATCAAATCCGATCGCATCTGCAAAACCCACACCAACTAAACCCGTAAAAGTCTCACAATCAGAAACCAAAAAAACTCCCGTTAAACCTGTTAAACCTGGTCAACAAGCGATCGCTCCCACCAAAAAAATCCTTACCCAATCACCCAAAACCACCACAATCACTAATTCCCGCGTTCGTGCAACCCATAGAGGTATGGCTTCATACTATAGCTATGAAGGTTCCAGATATCGACGCACAGCTAACGGAGAAAGATTTAACCCCCACCAATTAACAGCAGCACATCGTTCTCTACCCTTTGGAACCAGAGTTCGCGTCACGAATCTTCGCAATGGTCGTTCTGTGATAGTACGTATTAATGACCGGGGTCCTTTCACTGGGGGTCGAATCATTGATATATCTTTAGGTGCTGCCCAACAAATTGGTATGATTAGTAGTGGTGTCGCAATGGTGCAGTTAGAAGTTTTACAGTAGGATTGTGGTAATTCGTAATTCGTAGTTTGTAATATCCGCTATGGGGGTATTACAAATTACTAATTCTACGTAATAGCTCAATTAATGGTTGGGTTTTTATTTTTAATTTAAATGCTAGTACCTGGGTACGCTGTAGATTTTGAAAGTTATTATCGCTCACTAAAATTAAGGTTGGTTGACCGTTAGGAAGACGGGGACCGAGGGTTAAACCCTCAATATTGTCAAGAAATACACCTGTTTGACGTAGGTCCAGTAAAAGTTTTTTTTGTACTGGTTGAATTTGATTGATATCAACACTTTTGATACTATCAATTTTACTGATATCTGTTGCTCCTTCTAGGGAAACCTGAAATAATTGAATTGTAAAGCCAATACCAGTAAATGCACGCTCAATACTGAGAAAATGTCCCTGGTTATCTAAGGCTAACAAGTCAGGAATTCCATTGGCATATTTTCCAGTAACTCGTGCAAATCTAGAATTAACAGGGTCAGTAATATATAAAAATTCTTTGGCTGGTTGTTGGGTTGTTAAATTAAATTCTAAAATCCGACAAGGTGTTGTGGTTCCTGGTTGGACTTCTGCACCATCTTGGAAGAGGGCATTTTCTGTTGCAGTATATAAATATCGTTGGTTCGGTGTAATTGTTAAAGCCTCAAAAGCAAGATTATTTCTCACACCTCTAGTTCCATCTGCTGATGGGAGAAATTTATCTGGTATGGGTAGTGTGGATATTTCCCGTCCAGTCATTAGGGAAAATTCCTTGATAAACGGGTTGATTTTAGCAGCTACATCTCCCTCTGAAGAGATATACACACTATTGCGATCGCTTAAAGCAATTCCTTCCCCATCTATGGTTCCCGGTGCAAAGTTTTTCCCGTTTTTATCTGTAACAAAGGTGACAGCAACAGGTTGAATCCCATTTTGTGCTAACTGACCATCGCGCAAATTCAACTTGAGGGTGTAGAATCTAGCAGGTGCGCGATCGCTGCGGTCATCGGAGATTGCATAGTACTGGTCGTTTTTGTCGTCGTATGTAATCCCCGATAATCCCCCAAAGGGTGTATTCTCAAAGGTTGTACCAATCGGAAGTTCCGCTTCTCCACTAAATTCGATTCCTGTTATTTCCATTCCATAGGACGGTAAGTTGCTAATTACCAAAGCAAAAATGATAACGGGAATACAAATATATATAAATATTTTCCAGGTTAGGATTTTGGGGAAAGTCATGGTTATTAATCGGAGACGGTCGTCAGGAGACAGGATACAGGAGATGACTGATGCTGTAAATGTTACTGGAAACTATTTTTCATGGGTGTAAGTAGGAAAGACTTTGACATCAAGCAAGATTATATTTACTACTCCCTCCCGTTATTTTTGGCTTAGTCTAGTTTTATCTTTTTTTTCAGATTTTAATGAGAAAAGTTAGCGTTTGAGGTATGCTAGATGAAAGATTATTGCAGTTAGTTGGTAAATCTACTTGGTAAAGTTTAGAAGTAAGGGGGAAATGGATTTGGAGGAACAGCAGAATGTAGTAGGGGGAATTAGGGATGCGATCGCACTCCAAGATAGCGATCGCTGGGAGGTATATCGACGGTTACAGGATTTAAATATCAAATGTTGGTGTAGTTCCCATCAACCGTTGAGGGTTGAAGTTGAAAGTATTCGCGAAGTCGTCCAGGTCTGGTGTATGGTGCGTCTGGTGGTTGGTTCCCGAAGTGAATTAATTGCACGGTTAGAGCGCTGTTGGCAAATTCAAGCGGATTAGGGAAGTTAATCCTGGAAGCATCCGCAAAATCGCAAAAATCGAAATTAGAAGTCGTTTACAGGTACAAGCTGAGGGAATTATGGGTAAACATCTGTTTGCAAAAAATTATAAATCAGAATTTTGTTTAGAAGGAAAATTTATTGATTTAGTAATCAAGGATGGTTATAAACTCAAGGGTTTGATGATAGGGACCAGAGAAGGTGAATATTATGTCAAGCTTTCCAAACATTTGCGCGATCGCTTCAATTGGAACTTAGGGAAAGGGACATTATTACAAATAATCGGTACAAAAAAAGTTGACGCAGATACGGGGGTAGTCAAACTGAAAGCGGAATGGGTGATGGCTGCAAGTTCTCAAGCTGTAGAATTGGATGTACCACCAACATCCGAATCCACCCCAGCAAAAACCAAACCAGCAACAATTTTGATGTGTCAGAAATCAGATTGTATGAAACGGGGTGGAAAATCCGTCTGTGCTGCATTACAAGCAGAAATTCAGAAACAAAATTTAGACGGACAAGTACAAATCAAAGCAACAGGCTGTATGAAAAATTGTAAAGGCGGGGTAAATTTAGTAATGCCAGATAAAACCCGTCACAGCCATGTTCGTAGCGAAGACGTACCAGCATTGATCGCCAAACATTGTCTCCAAAATCCAGATAAAATCAAACAAGCGATCGCCCAGGTTGCGTAAATATAGAGACGACCCATCGGGTCGTCTCTACCGTCAGGTGATATAATTCCTACTAAATCCGTTGAATAACGGGTCTAATTGTAAACTCCTGACCACGACGATTGGCTTCCCAGCAAACATCCCCCCTACATCCCTATCATTACTTGGGTTTAACAGGAATTCTCATTCTTGGGCTATTATTACGGCTATGGAATCTAGATTTAAAACCCCTATGGTTAGACGAAGTAATTACAGCCATTTTTAGCCTAGGTAAAAATTACCACTTATTGTCCCTGAACCAAGTTATCAGCATTACCCAGGTACAGGAAATATTTACCTATCAACCGACAAGTTGTAGACAAATCACCCAAAACCTGATAAGTCAATCCACCCATCCACCCCTATTTTTTTGTGCAATGCATAGATGGATGGGATGGTTGCAACTTGCAGGAATTAACTGGGTGATGGGATTACGCTTGCTACCAGCAATATTTGGAGTAAGCGCGATCGCATCAACCTACGTACTTACTCGTCTAGCTTTTTCTCCCACCACCGGATTAATTGCAGCAATGGTAATGGCTGTTTCCCCCTTTGGGGTCTATTTATCCCAGGAAGCACGTCATTACACTTTACCGATTTTGATGATTACCCTAGCTTTAATCGCTCAAATCCGAATTCAACAGGATGCTTTGATTCGGGGTAAACCGAGATGGTGGTTATGGTGTAGTTGGATTTTGGTAAGTAGCTTGGGTTTATATACCCATTACTTTATGATTTTAGTAGTGATTGCCCAAATTGTCACACATTTAGGATTTATTAGCAAACATCGTCAGCAAATATCCCACCTCAAAACAAATCTGATTGGCTTAGGTATATCCATAATTGTTATTACTTGTAGCTATATACCCTGGTTAACCAATCTCCTCACCCACAGTAAAGCCTCAGAAACAGATTGGCTATCTCAACCCCAACATATTGCACCAATTTATCACACTATTCTCAACTGGTTATTAATGATTATTGCCTTACCAGTAGAACATCAACCGTTACTAGTAACAATTCCCAGTGCAATCACAATGTTAGTATTCGGATTGTGGTTTGGTAACTTTTTTCCAACCAGATTAAGACAATTACTCAAATCTCAAAAAACGAATACCATTACTTTCACATTTATTGGGATTACCGGGTGTTTAATTCTAGAAATATTGATAATTAGCTATGTTTTTCAAAAAGATATTACCTCCGTACCTCGCTACAGCTTTATTTGGTATCCTAGTGCAATTATTTTGATTGCAGCAACTTTAGATAAGAAAATTCTCAAACATCAATTAAACCAATCAGAAAATAGTAATCGGGAAAAATATTTACAGAACAGCCCTAAAAAAACCTTCAAAAATCTGCAAAACTATCTGAACCCATCCCCAAACACAACACTATTAATTATCATTACCCTCAGTATAACAAGCAGCATTTTAGTTAACCATAATCTTGTATTTCAAAAACCATTCTTACCAGAAAAAACTGCCACTAACCTATTTTTAGAACAATCCAAACCTACCCTAATCATCATGGGCTATCATAACTATCAAGACATAGCCCTAGGACTCAGCTTTGCATTAGCAACTCCCCCAAAATATCAAAATTATACCAAATTTGCCCTCCTTCAACAATCCACCGACTTTTCCCAATTTTGGCAAAATCTAGCCCAATTAGAAACCATCAAAACCCCCCATATCAACCTTTGGGTCTTTGCTCCTGGACGTAGAAGACGGGACTACCCCACCCAAATTATTACTACTGACACCAAAAACCTGTGTAACATCGATCAAAATCACCATTATCGAATTGGTATCCCCTATCAGTTGTATCGGTGTTAGATCAGGTTTATATCACCATCCCAATAATCACTAGTTTATACAGCAGTCTGAGCGGGATTTGTGAAATCTTACATGTAGGGTTACGGTTGACAGTTGACGCTTAACACTCCTCAGTCAACAGCACGCTATTTTTCACAACTTAAATAGGATTGCTGTAGTTAATTCTATTTATAACTGCGATGCGATCGCCCAATCATCTATTCATTAATCGTAATATATTACACAAGTTTATATTAAGTAATAAAGCTTATAACATTTGTGTGTAATTTGTATGGGTTTTCCAGACTGCTGCTTTTAATGTCTGACTTGGAAGATTTTTCTCGTCACGACTTGAGAGTAAAAGTATAATGTTTAAGACTCATGAAGAGTGTCTCGTGTATCTAGAAAAAATTCGTTGGAACGGGACACCAATCTGTCCATACTGTGGTTCAGATAAAGCCACAATGTATAAAAATGAACACAGATACCGTTGTAATAGTTGCTTTACTTCCTATAGTGTTACGGTTGGGACTATATTTCATCAAACCCATGTGGATTTACGCAAATGGTTTCAAGCAATTTTACTGCTTTGTAAACTAAATCGCGATATTAGTGTTCGCAAACTTGCACAAGAAATTCATGTCAACCGAGCAACTGCGTCTTTAATGGTCAGTCGAATCAGGAATACATCCCCTGAGCAAACGGAGATTTTAATGAAAATAATTGAAATTAGTGAAGAGTAAAGGGTTTAAAAATGGCAGATAATCGAAATGATAAATTAAATTCTAGTGATTCCCAAAATCCGACTTTTAAGCGACCTGTTTGGTTCGTTACTTTGTCCTATCTACCAGCTTTAATAATTGTATTAATCAGTATTTTACCTTCTCTAGTGTTACTGGGAAAGGCTTCAGAAATTACCTCTAGAATTCAGACTCTGGAAACAAAACTTAATCAACAGGGAACAAATCCTTCAGAGCGAAAAAATAATCAGCCATCTACTTCTGGAAATGCGATCGCAATAGAGAATTCGGAATTTGCACAAGCATACATTGAAAAGCAGGTGACAATAGAAGTTAATCGACAACTACAGCAAGCAGCGCAAGATGAAATAAACAAAGCAAAAGGAGATTTATTTGCTCAGATAACATTTCCTGTATTATTTGCGATCGCTTCTATTTTTGCTGCTTTTGCAGTCAAAGATATTCTGACCGAAATACTCAAACAGGAAGAAAAAGAGAAAGTCAAGAATGACATTCAGTCGCAACTTGAGAAACAGATAGGTCTGGAAGTAGAAAAAGATAAATCAACAACCTTGAAAGAAAAATTAGAACAACAAATCAGAAAGTTAATCGGGATAGGTGATGAAATTAGTGTGGGACATCCTGACCTAAAAACTGTGTTACAAGAAAATATCGACCAAAAGACAAGCGGACTTGAGGAACGTACTAAAAACCTAGAAAACTATATCGATTGCTTGGAATATCAGTTATTAACAATAGAAATGAATCAAGTGATAGAATCATCACCAGACTCACGGCAAATAGTTCGGAAAATGTATTCTCTAAAAAATCATCTTCTTGCGGATATGAGTAAGACTGGTGATAGCCTGAAAACAATAGACTTACTACAAAGAGGTGATGCAGAAATTTTACGTTTAAACGCCAATTATGATACTTCAGATAATCAAACTACTCCTGAAAGTACTATTATCACTCATTTTCAAGAATCTCAACAAAAATGGAATATTCTTAAAAGAGAACTTTTCGATATTCAGGTTAACCTATTATTAATAACTCTCAGAAAACTATTACCAAAAGATGATAAAGATGAAAATAATACCATTGTTAAGTTAATCCAAGACATCGAAGATTTTATCAATAGAGATGTTATGCAAGAATATGAATCTGGAATACAAACAGCTAAACGCATTTCTTCAGAAAGCGTTATTTCTCGACCTTCTGATGGATAGCCAATAAAGAAGTTTCTACAAAAGTTAGATATTAACTCTCTCTAGATATTAAAAGATTATAGAGAATTTCAGTCTCTTACCTAGTTAGACTTTCGCTGATTGCTTTACAGATTTGAGAACTAACTTGATAAGAAATATACTCTTTTGGAGTTGGAGAATTTTGGGATTTTTGATTATCTTCTTCACATCTATCTTGATAATACTGCACTAATTGATTTATTAGAGTATTACAATCCTGATAAGATTGGTAGAAACTGTCTTTAATTTCGGGAATATATGTTTTAACTAGCAATAAACCATCTTCCCCTACTTGATGGAGAGCAAAGCTTTGTTCATACATAAACTCTAGTTCATCCAAAAGACACTCAACAGGTTTTCCGGAAATCCAATTAATAGATTTTAATCTTAATTTAATTTCCTGATATATTTGCTGGATAAATTCTTGATTGTGATCCAGTTTATGTTGGATTACCATGACACCCCAGTCAATAATCGGCCAATCTTCCCTGGGAACTTTTTCTTTAAGTTGTTCGAGTTTATCAATAAGCGTAGTCATTTCAATCCTCCCATTTTAGCCTTCAAACGAACTAGCTAACGTCGGATTGTATTGAACAATCTCTACCTTACAAATACAGCTATTTTTTCTCAAAAGCTGTACCGCAAACTATACCAATTTAACTGCGTCCCATGTATTCAGTGTTGAGGATAAAAATAAAAAACTCTGAACTCAGAGATGGGTGTATGATAAAGGCTTGTAAGTAGCAGTGCAAAATTAATTTGACATCCCGAAACGCTGAAATATTTGCGTTGGCGAAGTCTGTCCGAAGGACTTATGCTACTCTTCGAGAAGGCTTTACCAACGTTCCAAGTTCTTCAGACACGCTACGCGTTTACGCAGCTAACGCTGCGGAAAATATATATTTAATTTTGCATCAGCACTCAAAAATACAGGCGATCGCTGAATTGCGATCGCCCGAAGGCAAATATAATTTCTAACGGGAATTTACATAAAAACTAGCAGATAAAATCTCCACGAACCCAACCAACACGGTTGTTGAACGAAATTTTATACCAATAGAAGCCAGCAATCGGAACTTCAGTCACATCCACAATACTAACAACAGCACCGTTAGGAACTTGGGATACCTGACGGAATCTGGTTCCTGGACCACTGCGCATATTCAAGCGACCATCGCGATCCCTGGTACAAGCATAGGTATATCCTCCTCTTTGACTAACCAATACTCCCTCCCGGTTGCGGGGGAAGCTTAAATTGGTAGAATTATCCTGAGTGGATTTGAAAGAAGTAGCACTTGCAGGTAACGCAGAAGTTGCAACTACAGCAGCAACCATCAACGCTTGGACAACTTTAGATTTAGACATGGTAGATAACTCCTAAAATTAGTTGATTAAAAAAGTTCAAATCATCATTGAATTTTGACATCGATGAATTGGGGTCGATGGGTACGCACAAAGCTTAAAAACCGATCCAAATCCTCTTTACTCACTAATCCGATACACCCCGATGTTCCATCCTCACCATTATTTTTGTTAAAAGATGGATCAACATGGAATCCCAAAGCAGTCCGTCTAGTCCTAAATAATGGTTGAATCGGAAGAAAGCGATCGCCTGCTTCTGGAATCGTTCCCGGTACTACTCTTGTTGCAACTCTATATCTTCCATCCGGTAACGGAGCTTCTGTTCCACTCTGATGACGATTTCGACTCTGAGTATATGCTCGTCCCGAAACAGTCATAAAGCTATCAACAAGCTGTCCATTCAGATAAAGACGGAGTTCATATAATGGATTATTTAGAGCATTTGTCTGTCCAGTTGGGGTCAGGGTCATATAACCACCCACAGTAACTGGATTAGTTATTCCAGTAGCAATTTTGCGGTCAAAGTTTTTAACCTGTTTAGCTTCTGGGTTTATTGAATTTCCTGATACCTGGGAGACAGATTTTCCAGATAAAAATGAACTAGTTTCAGCATTTTTGTTCACTAAATCTGGCGTTTCTAAAGAATTGAAATTCCCCGCTTTACTTGTAATATTTGCTGGGATTTTTTCATCTCTACTAGTCAAATTTAGCGGTTGTTCAGTCAGTTCTGATGATAGGGAAACCCTTGCATTCGCTGCACAACTTATAACCGTTAAACAGCTTAGAGACATCAAGATAATTCGGATTAGCATGTAACTTTTTTTCGATGTGTCTCGAATATAATCTTGTGTTCTAATACTTTACCTGCGGAATATTTCGGATTTTTTGACTTCAGATAAATTACTGATTATTGACAAAAAAAATTTGAATATTTTATATAGTATAAGTATTCAATACTAGTAAGTAGCTAGGTGCAATTAAACATAAAACCACAATGTAGCCAACCATTTGGCGTAGAGAGATTTTAACGACAATTTCCACCACCCACCTACTTACTTAAGCACGCTAATTTTGATGGGTGAAAAAAGGCACGTAGTAGCACTAGTCTACGACAACCCTACAAGTATAGCACTTTATCCTGAATTTCTCACAAGTTAAGTTGTCAGCCTTGAGTAACGGATTGATTTTCCTTCTACTCCCGTCACGGACTATTCCCTATGAAGTTTTAGGATTTTTTGAGAAATGTGGGTTTACAGGGGTAGAAAATACAAGTGAAAATACTACTGTGGCATAAAATTCAGCTTAAATGTAAACCGATAACTACCAGCACGTAAGCGTTGTCCCCGATCAATCACCATATTTACCGTCACCCCAGTTGTCCCCACAGGTAATAACAAAGGAGTATCTCCCGTCTTTGTAGTTGCACCAGTAGTAGTGGTGATAATTGTTTCCGATACCACCAGATTCAATTCCGGTCCACTCAATTGAATCGGTGCGGAAACGCTTAACCGTGCAGGTTCCTGACAAGTAATTTCCATTTGCACAGGTGTACCACCAGCATCTGCGAAAGTCACAAATTTAGTCGGTCGTGGTTGACCAGAGCGGACTAAATCACCAGGTTCGGTGGTGGTGAAGGTGCATATTTGGCTACTTTCCGCCTTTGCTGTTGGGATGAGGTAGGGATTAGTTAATATTAAAGTCAAAAATAATAGGAATTTTTGGTAATTCATAGTTTGTAATTCATGTATAGGTATGACAAATTAATTTTGCATGTAGAGACGCAATATATTGCGTCTCATATTGTGATATATCGCGTCTGGTATTTTGGATGTATTGCCAATATTTTTAAATCAGTATAATAATCCCTATCTAATTATTTTGGTACCACAGTTAAAGTAACACTAAAATTATAATTTCCTGGCTGTAACGGCTGATTCCCATTATTAACTGACATATTAATAATAATTGTTCCTTCTACATTCCCTTCACTGTCGGGTAGTACATCTATAGCTGGTTGGGATGGAGTAACTGTTAAATCACGAAATTGAGCAGATGAAGATAAAGTCGCATCTGCTGATAATCCTGGACCACTTTCTTTTGTCGGAGCAGATATTTGAATATCTATTTTTCCATTGCAAGAAACTTCAACACTTGCAGGAGTTCCCCCTAATGATTCATCGCTACTGAGGATTTTTTTATCTAAACTTGCAGCTAAACTTCCATTGATTGGATTGAATAATTCACATTCTGTCTTTACTTCGTTATCCAATATAGGTGTATCATCAGCATAGGTACTAACTGTCAATCCAGCTAAAAAAGAAGTAGTTAATATGGAACCTAGCAGCAAACGATAAATCATGAGGGCTGATAAAATTTTGGGAGAGCCGACAGAAACGGCCACATGATAACTAATAGATGTTAAAAAGGCGTTGAGTATTTACACGTATTTATTGATTTGAGGAGATGAAGATTTGAGTTATTTGTTAGTATTTTTTATTACCTATAGGACTTACGCAAGAGTTACAAAAATTCTAATTTTTTTTATTAAGAACTGATAGCGATTAATTTGAGAACTAAAGTCCTCACTATGAAATTAAAAATTTTTATTTGTATTCAGTACTGATAGTGCTTAATTTTAGGACTAAATTCCTCGCTACGACCTTAAAATAATATAGTCAGTTACCTAAGCTCTGCATCATTAAGATTTGCATTATCTTGAATATGGTCATCGTATAACTACTGATGTTTTTTGCTAAATTTATGAGTCACAATTGAGATATTTTCATGTCTAATTCAAGCATATCCTCAATCAATTAAATTATTTTTATATCGATAAATTCACTTATAATAAATAACCAATATTCAATCATGTCAAACAAAATTACATTAAATATCAACAGCACAGAATACTACGAAAATTTTGATAGTCTTGGCTCCGGTTTACCATTTGGATGGTTAGTCTATACAGGTGCTACTACATCAACTGTAGGTACTTCCGCTAATTTGACGACTACACCTACCGCTTGGGGTGATTCAGGAGGTAATTTCAAAAATTTTGCTGCAAATGATACTGGTCTTCAATCAAATGCAACACCTACGAGTCAAAATTCAGCAACAGATAGAGCATTAGGTATCCGTCAGACAGGTAGTTTTGGAGACCCTGGTGCATCTTTTGTTTTGACGATTGACAATACACTTGGTTTACAAAACTTTGAGTTGTCTTTTAAAGCTCAGATGCTAAGTGTTCAACCTCGGTCTACGATGTGGACAATTGATTATCGAGTTGGTAATTCCGGTAGCTTTAATATTCTTGGTACCTACCCAGATCCGGGTGCATTTGGTTCTTCAACCTTAAATTTTGCCAACTTTGGTACTAATATCAACAACCAATCAGAACAAGTTCAGATCCGCATTTCTGCGCTTTCTTCAAGTACAGTTAGCGGAAATCGGGATAGTTTCGGTATTGATGATTTTAAACTTACCTACACTCTTGTTGATAACAACCCCCCAATAGTGACTTTATTGGGTGATGAGGTACTTTCCTATGCTGAAAAAAGTCAACATATCATTCTCAACAGCGATGCGATTGTCACAGATAGCGATTCACCTAATTTCAATTATGGTCATCTTACAGTACGTTTGATTAGTGGTGGGAGTAATGATGACCGTTTGGGTATTCGGAATCAGGGAGTGGGAGCAAATCTGATTCGTTTGGATGGGAGGGAGGTTTACTATGGTAGTAATCGGATCGGTCACTTTCGCGGTGGTATCGGGACTGAAAGTTTAGTAGTTAGTTTGAATGAAAACGCTACACCGGAAGCAGTACAAGCTTTATTAAGAAATATTACCTATGGAAATGTTTCGGAAAACCCGCAAATAACGGATCGAACAGTTGAGTTTCTTCTCTATGATGGTAGTACGGGAGTAAGTACACCAGTTACAAAAACAATTCAAGTTTCTAGAATTAATGATACTCCTATTCTAGGGGTGACAAAAGTTCTCTACAATGCATCTACGGATACTCTACCAAATGGTATTGTTCCTAACTCTAAAGGTTGGATTTATAATGCTACTCCTGGTGTTGTCAGAAATGATAGTACAGAAGGTGTGACTTTAAATACAACTACTAATCCAGCTCTTCAAGGTGGTTTTGCCAACATTACTCAAACTTTAAATCATGCAGAGGGTTATATTGTCAGCTTCACGGCTAAAGTTTTAGCAGAGTCCCATAATACTCCCACTGCAAACAAAAATAATGACGGGAAAGATGATCGAGCGGGTTTTAGTATTTTAGTTGTAAGTAGTGATAATACAAAAGCAATTGAACTGGGTTTTTGGGAAGATAGAATTTTTGCACAGGAAGATAGTACTAGTCAAAGTAACCCTAGTTTAGAACCAGATGATGCACCTGCTAGTAACTTCCGTACCCTGTTTACTCAAGCAGAGTTTACATCTTTCAACACGAAAAATGAAGTGAATTATGACCTGATGATTAAGGGTGAAACCTATACCCTGTTTGCGGATGGTAATATTATCCTCAGCGGTAAACTTCGCAACTACACTGCTTTTAATAAATTTCCAGAAGCTGAAAATCCCTATCGTCGAGCTAATAATATTTTCTTTGGAGATAATACTCCTTCTGCACAAACTAATTTTCAAATTAAGCAAGTTAATTTCACTGCAAATACTACACTTCCCAGTATTTCGGTTGATGAAGATACATCTGTGGTAATCTCTAATTTGCGGATTGATGATGTAGATGCGGAAAATAGTCAAATTTCGGTGGTATTATCTGTTTTCCAGGGAAGATTAACAGTTAATCAGAGTGTTACTGGTGGTGTTGTTGCAGATAATATTCTGAACAATGGTACAGGTAATGTCACACTTACGGGTACTTTAAGTCAAATCAATAAAACCCTAGCACATATAGCTGGTTTGACTTATTTGGGAAATCCTGATTTTTATGGCAATGACACATTAAATATTAGTGTAAATGATGGTTTTGATCCCATAAATAAAACCTTAGCGATCACCGTTAATCCGGTGAATGATGCACCCACTTTTACTATTGGTGGAAATCAAAGCATTCGGGTGGGTTCGGGAACAAAAACCATTGTTGGTTGGGCTGGTAATTTTAATCCGGGAGTGAATGAATCGGATAATATACAGGAGTATAAAGTTGAATTAATTAATCCTTCAGATAGCAATTTTTTTGCTAAAGATGGAGATTTAAAGCCTTTAATCAGTATTAATAATAATGGTGACTTGAGTTATACTATTGCTAGCAATATCGCTGGAACTGGTAGCAAAACAATTCAACTTCGAGCAACTGTTGAGGAAAGCGGTGAGGGTCTGAATCGAGTTTCAGAACCACAAATATTTACGATTACCATTAATAGTGCTGGGACAAATACTATTTCTACAGTTGCAAATGGTATCCGCATGGGAACTGATGGTCATGACCGTATTAGTGGTTCCGATGGAAATGATATCATCTATGGGGGGTTTGGTGATGACCGACTTTTTGGTGGTAAAGGCAATGACACTATCTATGGTGATTTACCAGTAATACCTGCTTATGCTTTGAATCTAGCCAATAATTTTACCTTTAACGATATTATTTCCGGTGGTGATGGGGATGATATCCTCTATGGCGGTTTGGGTAACGATAAACTCTACGGTGATGGGAATAATGATATTCTCTTCGGTGGTGAGGGTGATGATGAATTGTGGGGTGGTTCGGGTAAGGATACTTTTGTAATTGCTGATAATGGGGGAATAGACACAATTCGAGATTTCAAGATGAGTGAGGGTGATGTGTTAGGTTCTGCAGGGGGTTTAAAGTTGGTTTCCTTGGGATTTAGACAGCAAGGTGCAAATACTGTTATTTTTCATCAAGGTACAAATCAGGATTTAGCAATTGTTAGTAATATGAATTTCAGTAATTTGCAAAGTTACTTGAGTATTAGCGGTAATTTCCAGGAATTTTAGTACTTGAAAAACCGAAAAATGAGTGGTTTGTAGTAGTGGCTTTAGCTCTGCAAAAAGTATAAAGCGGAACTAAATATATCGTCCTCACCCATCAAAATTAATGTGGTGGAGTAATAGTACAGGTTGGCGGAAATATTCAGACCAATTATTTGGTGACTATGCTCTGCGTGGTCACCTATTGAATGAAGGTGGAGCCTCCCACCCTTGGACTCTTACGCGGAGCATGGGAGCAAGGGAAATGGTAGGCGTATTTCCGCCGACTTGTAGTAGTTCATAAATAAAAATAATAAACGGATTTTGCTGCTGGCTAGTTAATTATACTTGGATGCTGTGATTTGTGATACTTCTTGGGATGTTTGATTTGTGGACTCGCTGGCTTGGCGATTTTCACGAATAAGACGGCTGTAGGTGCGGTAGGGGATATAGTGTAGGGGATTATATCCGGCAAACCGTAGTATTAATAAACATGCCCAGGAGTATCTCCCGGCTCCAATTGCTTCGACGACCTGATTGAATTGTTCGGGTTTCATGGTTCTGTCGATGCGTTGTTTGGTTGTGGGAATGTTAGTGTTCATGGTTGAATTTTGGATTTTGGATTTTAGATTGAAAGAAGGAGATGACCCTTTAGGTGTTTACACCAATTCTCGAAAATGAGGCAACAGATAGAATCGAGGAAATCATTGCCACATCTAGCTTGGTGAATTACGTATCTTGCACACCAAGTAGCAGTATTAAAAATTACGTACGCGAAGCGTTGCCGCAGGCTATTACGAATTACAAATTAATACTGCTGTTTTGAATTTGTCGGATGGGGTCAAGGATGACATCGATGATACGGCGATGACGGGTGATGATTTCGGCTGTGGCTGTTTGTCCGGGTTTGAGTTTGATGGGTTTGTTGTTGGTGGAAATGTGGTTTTGGTTTATTTCGATTTCGACGCGGTAGACTGCACCGAGACGTTCGTCGAGTTTAGCGTCGGGGGAGATGGAGATGACTTTGCCAGGAATGATACCGTAGTCTTGGTAGGGGAAAGCGTCAAATTTGAGTTGTGCTGGGTCTCCGGGTTGGACAAATCCGGCTTCCCGGTTGGGTAGAATTGCCTGGAGGATGAGTGGTGCGGTGGGGGGAGCAATTTGGGCGATTGTTTGTCCGGGTTGAACGACTTCTCCGGGGTTGCGGACGTTCAGTGCGAGGATGACTCCATCAACAGGAGCTGTGAGTTTATGGTGTTGAATTTGGGTTTTGAGTTGCTCTTGCTGTTTTTGGTTGTCGCGAATTTTACCCATGATTTGGGTGCGCTGGATTTTGAGTTGTTGAAGTTTTTGTTGGGCTTGAACTTGGATGGTGACGGCTTGAGCTTGTTTTTGGGATAGGGTCGCTTGAAGGCTGTAGATTTCCCGTTCCGTTTGGGCAATTTCACCTTGGTTTTGGGTAATTGTCCGGGTAATTTGGGCGCTGGTTTGCTCGGCTTCAAATAGGCGATCGCGTACCATTGGTGTTTCTTCTAGTTGGGATTTGGCGATCGCCAGTTCCCGGTCTCTGACTGCTTGTTCTACCTGGATAAAGGCTTCTTTGGAGATGGCTCCCTGTTCTAATAGGGGACGTAGGTTTTCAACCCGTTCTTGGTAGATGGCGATTTCTTTTTGTCTTTGTTGCAGGAGTTGTCGGGATTTTTCCAGGAGCGGTTGGAGTTGGGTTTGACGGTGGAGGTTGGCGGTTTGTTGGTTGCGGAGCTGGGTTAAAATTTCCCGACTGGCTTGTAGTCTAGCTTTGGCTGCGTTGATGGTTTGTTGATGGGCTAGTTGTTCGGATCTGGCGATCGCGTTTTGTGTTTGAGCTTCCAGTTGGGTTTTGTCGATTAAGGCGTTGGTTTGGATGAGTTCGGTTTGGAGGGTGTTTTGCTCCTGTTGTAAGCGCTGTATTTCGGTAAAGGTGGCGCGATCGTCTATTTCGGCGATAATTTGACCGGCTTTGACTGTTTGTCCTTCTTGGACATAAATCTGGGTGATTTTGCCGTTGATGACGGGATTAATTTTGTAGGTTTCTCCTTCGGGTATGAGGATACCGGAGGCTTTACCAACTTCATCGAGGGAACCAAGGGTTGCCCAGGTAGCAAATGCGACTACAAAAGTGATGCCACCAATTAGTATTTGTTGGGGTAGGGATGCGGGTGGACGGTCTAATGTAGTTTGTAAGGATGTTGACCAATTCCCTGTTGGTGTAAGGCTTGGCGGTTCTCGCACGGATTCTGTGTGTTGTTTTGCAGGGTTGGGTGGAGCAATGGAGGTGACTGCACCGCCGTATATTTGTGCAAATTTATGGGTGTCTATTTCTGGAGTTGGTTCTAAAGTGGGTTGGCAGGAGGATGTAATAATTGGATGATTCCGGAAAGGAGGGGCTGAATCTAAATGTAAGATGGTTGATTCTTCCGGGGATAATATTTCATCGTCAATTAGGGATTTAATAATAATTGTCATGGCTGTAAATTGGGTTTTTAGTAAGTGGATTTGAAGGAAAAAGAGGGATTAGAATATTGGGAGATTTAATATTTTTCATGTTCACTGGAGTCTAGGTTTCCCTCATATTTTGGCTGTAGTCTCCCATGAAAGGGCGGATATATACAGACTATGAAATATTTGATTTTATGACTCTTGATGAGAGTATATTGTTATCATCAAATCAAAGGTTTATAACCTGATATATTGATGAAAATTGGAGGATTATAGAAGATGA
Organism: Calothrix sp. NIES-3974; assembly: GCF_002368395.1. Lineage (GTDB taxonomy): Bacteria > Cyanobacteriota > Cyanobacteriia > Cyanobacteriales > Nostocaceae > NIES-3974. Next base: position 5,114,897 of record NZ_AP018254.1, on the reverse strand, counting down.
AAATTTGTTATTATCAGTGGATATTGATTGACGGAATAACTTAATTTTCTCCGTAGAAGTAAAGAGTAATATTTCCAGAAAAGTAGAATCTCCTTATTTGACTCCTATTTGCGCTACTCAAGGAAAAGGCTGCACCTGTAGCGCTAAAGCGTAACTATAAGCAAATAATAATTTACACCTACTTACTTAATACCAATTTAATGTAAAGTTGTACATAATTTGAACCCACTCCTTCACCCTACGGAGAGGGAGAAATCTAGTCCCCTCCCCGATTACGGGGAGGGTTAGGGTGGGGTTCTTTCTATGCGTCTTCATATTAAATTTGTATAAGTCAACACTCTGTATTGAAAATCAAAGAGTAACAATGCGCTAATTCATCGTCTATCAAATTCAACTCAGCGACTAAATTTGATAATAATTACTGCCTCATCTTGATGAAAAATCTGCGCTTCTTTCTGCAATTACCATCAAAAGCTATCAAATTTACTTCGGCTTCTACAAAGTCATGATTGAAAATCGGTGTCGGATAAAATTCATCATGACTGTGATTTTAATTTTTTTTGTTTGCTGTATTCACCTATACATAGTATACAATAAACCTAAATTTTATACCATACATCTATGCCAATTTGGCAGATTTTTGTGATTGAATAATACCAATTCACCAAATATAGTCAATGTAGTATTTCTACATCTCTACGCAACAATGTAAATAGTCATAATTCATAAACAAACTCAGATACTTCAAATCTCCTGTCTCCTTCTCAATTACAAATCCAACTGTTGTTGAGCAAGATGATAATAAAGACCACGAAGATTAATTAAATCTTCGTGATTTCCCCGTTCCACAATTAGACCTCGGTCTAACACTAAAATATAATCAGCATTGCGTACAGTTGAAAGACGATGGGCGATAATAAAGGTAGTGCGATCGCGACAAATCATTTGCAGGTTTTCCTGAAATCTGCGTTCTGATTCCGTATCCAGGGAACTGGTTGCTTCATCGAGGATCAGAATCGAGGGATTTGCCAGTAATGCACGGGCGATCGCAATCCGTTGTCGTTGTCCTCCCGATAGGGATGAACCCCGTTCTCCTACTTTGGTGTTGTATCCTAGGGGGAGATTTTGAATGAATGTGTTAGCTTCAGCAAGTTTAGCGGTTTTAATTACCTCTTCCAGGCTATATTCCGGACGATAGATGGTAATATTTTCCAAAATTGTCCCTGAAAACAAAAAACATTCCTGGGGAACTACCCCTAATTGTTGACGCAATGATTGGGGGGAAACATGACGAATATCGTGACCATCAATCAGGATTCTACCGCTACTGGGATGGTATAAACCCTGGAGCAGATTGATCAGGGTACTTTTCCCAGAACCGCTCCGTCCGACAATGGCTATAGTTTGACCGGGATGAGCGCAAAAGGAGATATTTTGTAGGGTATAGCGCTGATCATCGCTACTGTAACGGAAGTTGACGTTTTCAAATTCGACTTCACCGCGTATTGGTGGCAGAATCAGTAGGGGGTTATCTATACCTTCTTCGGCTTTAGCTGAAAATACATCCTCAAGTCTTTCTACGGATACTAATACCTCTTGCAACTCGTCCCATAATCCGACTAGGGCTAAAACGGGATTGATGACGTTACCAATTAACATATTAAAGGCCACAAATTGACCGATACTCAATTGGTCATGGATAACTAAATTGGCTCCATACCACAATAAACCAACGCTCCCTAAAGAGTTAATTAACCCACTGATAATTTGCAGATTATTCGCCATTTTTTGCCCTTTAAATTGGGCATTAAACATACTTGTTAAATGGTCTTCCCAACGCCAACGTAATTCTCGCTCTGCTGCTGCCATTTTGACGGTGGAAATTCCCGTCAACATCTCGACTAAATCGGAGTTTTGCTGGGCTGATTCATGAAAAATCTCTCGCGAAATTTTCCGCAGCACCGGACTAGCAAATACTGTTAAAATAATAATAGGTGGCAAAATTGCCAATACCAACAGGGTTAAAGACCAGTTATAATAAGCCATTAACCCCACATATACTACCGCCATCACTGCATCTAATCCGGTGGTTAAAGCTTGGCGAGTAATAAACATTTGAATCTTGTGATTCTCCTGTACCCTGGTGACAATATCACCAACATGACGCACTGCAAAAAATTGCAAGGGTAGGTTTAAAGCATGGGCAATAAATCCACTGACTAATGTTAAATCAGCCCGATTAGAAAAGTAATCTAGCAGGTATTGTCGCACCCCTTGTAATCCAATTCGCCACACACTAAACAGTAATAAACCAATGGCAAAAACATGCAAGGAAACTAGGGCTTTATGGACAACTACTTGGTCAAGAATTATCTGGGTAAATAGGGGTGTGACTAACCCAAAAATTTGCATCAATACCGATACTAATAAAATTGGTGTCACCAAACCCCGATAGGGTAAGAATGCACTCCAAACCCGATTTAAGGAAGGTTGGGAATTCGGAATTTGTTGCAGTGCTGCTGTGGGATGTAACAGTAATGCATAACCAGTCCATCCCGTTTGAAATTCCGCAACTGTGAGAACACGTCTACCAATGGCTGGGTCGGCAACCGTAATCCGTTGGCCGCGAATTTGATACACTACAATATAGTGGTCGCCTTGCCAATGGGCAATCCAAGGGTTTTCACCGATTAAACGTCCTAAACTTGCTCGTACTGGACGGGTTTGAAAGCCAATTTTTTCACCTGCTGCTGCTAAACTCTTTAAAGATGCACCGGAACGTCCAACTTCGGCAACATTTCGCAACATATTAATACTGAAGCGCTTACCCCAGTATTGACAAATCATGGCTAAACAAGCAGCACCACAGTCGGTGACGCTTTGTTGACGGACAAAGGGTTGATTTGCTTGCAACCAGCGTTGTCTACGTTTTTGGGGACGGGGAAACTGAATGACGTTGGATTCTGGTGTTGCTAGGGTGGGGGTTTGCTTTTGGGGTTGTTGGGAGTCTGTCTGGGAAGTGGTAGGAATTGGTGGTGGTTTGACTAAGGGACGGTGAGGGGAATCATGGTGAAGTAAATCCTGATTTTCCTTTGGCAGGTAATATATGCGTAGGTCTGTTTCTGCTTTCAGGGGGGATGGGGTGGTAGAGGGATAAATCCAACTTTCACCTGGGTGGAGGGATTTAACCTGGTTGGGTTCGGGAGTAGTGATGACTGTCCCTTGACATAACCAGTATTGACCGGGTTGGGAATTTGTCACCGTCTCAAGGGTTTCACCAGCTGGAACCGAGATGACATGGATGTGTTGTGCGACTTGTTTGAGCAGATGACTAGAATAGGTTTTGAGTTCGGTTCGAGTTTTGAGGAAAATCAGCTTTTGTCTTTCCTCTACCGTTGTGGTGAATGAAGTTTGCAGCGAGGGTATTTTTTCCCACCAGTTGGTGAAGGTCGATAGGGGAAGTACCCCGATGATGCTAGCACTAGCTGCAACCCCTCGATAGGCGATCGCATTTTCATTAATCAACCTATCTCCACCAAAGTTGTCTCCTGGTTCTAAAACTGCTGTACACACTTCTTTCTGGGTTTTGGGATCTATTCCCAGTAACCGTACCCGTCCCTGACAAACTAGATACAGATTTTGTTGAGATATATTTCCAGAGGAAGACAAGCTAAAAATTTCATCCCCTAGACGTACCTGTATCATCGTCCAATTTTGACTGAATTGCTGTATCTGATTATCAAGATGGGGAAAACTGGTTGCAAGGGTTTCGATGAGTAGTTTTTGGGTGTTAATACTACTATCTGTTGCAACCTTGGTAGTGTTTTGGGTTGAGGAAATTTCTAGCATCACTACTCCTATACCCTGGATTTGATTTTGGATTTTGGATTTTAGATTTTAGATTTTGGATTTTGGATTACCCTACGGTCGATTTGCTACGCGTTTCCAGATTTTGGGTTTTATACCATTTCACTAAAATTTTGACACATTTTCTTCCTCTGCTCCCTAAAGCTCCCCGTCAGGTATCAACTCCAAAGTAAAACGATATTAGATAATTCTAGATAAGATGGAACGCAGTGGAACCCAACAAATTCTCTGATACGGAAAACAAGTAAAACCTCAACAACAATAAATCGAACAATTAATCAAAATACCCTAATTACTAGTTCTACAAGAAATTTCTTGTTGGGTTACGGTGCAGAAGATGAATCATATCACTGCACATTAATTTATGTACCTCCAACGATACTTCAACGCGCTTAACCCGCGCAACTTAGTGGTTCCCCTACAACCTTTAATCAAAATTGCTACTGTCATCAGTCAACTGTTAACAAACCCAAAGAGAAACACATCAGCGTGGAAAGCATATATAGCCAAACCAAAACCTTGTTGACTGTTAACAGTTAGCAATCAACACCATTAAAAAATATGAAACTTAAATGTACCTCGAACCAGATTTGGTAGATGTATCGCTCACCAAGATAAAATTACTACTAGTGGTCTGTGTCATTAGTTCTGATCCTGCATTTCTCACAAAACCCTAAAAGTCACAGGGAATTAGGGGGTACAGACGACCCGACGGGTCGTCTGTACGGGAGTAGGGAGTAGAAGCAAAATTAATTTTTTACTCAAGGCTTACAACTTACTCGTGAGAAATCCAGGTGATGGGTTCGTAGTTGTGGCTTTAGTCTCGAAAAAGCCTTATCATCAAGGTGCTAAAGTGCTACTACGTGCCTTTTTTAACCCATCAAGCAAAATTAATTAATGTGGTAGACTACTAGCTGCTAAGTGTCTAAGGAATTATGCACCCATGATTAGTGAAGCTTGAAATCGGATTGGACAATCCCTACCTGATGACTCGATAAATCAGTAATTATTCGGTAAATTGTGTTTCCGTAATTTCACTCTCTACTAACTATATTTACATCCTAATTGGAGGAAAACACAGGAAATTTCAAAAAATATTTACAAATCGACTTCTGCTTGCAGTAACCACATTGCCGTATAGGTAATTCCCGAATCGTCGGGTTGAATCAGTAAAAAATGTAAACCTTTAGCTGCGATTTGCCGTTGTTGATAAATACGGGCAGCATTTTTGACTTCTTCATCTTCAAAGGTACTGAAAACCCATCTTTCTGCTAATCCAGCTTCGAGAATCAAACCATCAGGATTGCTAGGGATATAATTTATCCATACTGGATTTTGGGTTTGTATCCAACGTGCTAGGGGCATAGATTGGCGACCACCATAGAGGATAATACCGGGAATAGGTTGATTAGAAGGCAATCCTAGATGGAGAGGGTCAAGATAGTCGGGAAGATGTAAAATTGGAATTGGGCGATCGCAAAATTCTGTAATCACATCCCGTGCTGGTAAAGCTGCAAATCGCCAGGTCTCCCCCAACAAATTATCGGGTAGGGGGACTGGAGGGGCTTTTTCTATGGTGTAATTATAATGCTTCTCATCTAACCAGGCTTTGAGTTGGGGTGCACGTCGTGTCGCTTCTACGGCTATATTGAGGTTATTTGCCGCAGTGCTAATCAGACTTAAAGCCTGGGGACGAAAAACCTGAATTTTTTCCGCAACTAATTGTTGGCAAGCTTGTTGAAATTGGACTGTTAACCAGGTGGAATTGGCTTGGTGAGGTGGACAGGTGGCATTGTAACGGAATTGTCCGGAATCGTCGCAAATCAGTAATTCCCAAAGATTGTCACCATTCCCTTGGGGATAGCGATAAAAATCAACTTGCCAAATAGCCATTTTGTCAGGGTGGAACGGGGTACAGAATACAGGATACAGGATAAAACGTAGAGACGACCCGTTGACAACCCATCGTAGAGACGACCCGTTGACAACCCATCGTAGAGACGACCCGTTGACAACCCATCGTAGAGACGACCCGTCGGGTCGTCTCTACAATATTTTTGGGAAAAAATCCGTAAATTCCCCCAAATTATTTCGCCAAATTTAGCGCAATCTGTTATTATGGTAAATTCGTGTGGATGCGCTTGCGCAGACTGCTCGAAGAATGAGATAAGCATCCTGATCTGGTTCCCGAACCTAGGTGTTTATCTTGTGCTGAAAAGCAAAACAACCTTGTCATGGATTTTTATGTTAGTTGTTGAAGGAACATTAAAATGGAAGATTGGCGTTTTGAAGTCGGTATGGGTTCCGTAGCAGAGCTCAAAGATGATGTGTGTGTTGATGTTCAAGAGTTGAGCGTTAACACAATCACATCAACCAAGTCAACGTATGGATTGCAGGTTGGATCAAAAAACCACCACGACCATACGAGTCAAGAGCAAACTACGGATAATTCCTCTACCGAAATCACGTCTGGAAGTATATACAGTCCCGAAATACCTGTAGGGGTTCATTGCATTTTAGAACTATACGAGTGTCCCCTAGAACTCCTTAATGATTTGGAGTTTATTAAAAAGGCATTACAGGAAGCCGCATTAAAAGCAAAATCCACCTTGCTGAAGCAAATTGAGTTTCAGTTTCAACCCCAAGGTGTAACAGCGCTAGCTCTACTTGCAGAGTCTCACATATCGATTCATACATGGCCAGAAAATGGCTACCTAGCAGCAGATGTGTTTACCTGTGGTGAACACTCAAAGCCAGTAGAAGCATGTAGATATCTCATCGATGCATTTCAATCCGGTAAGCATACATTTATGAAAATGCCACGGGGAGGAGAGTTTTCTCCCAATCCCCAGCCAAAGATTGAGATATTGTAGCGGTTTCCCAGAAATTGAATAGTTTGGTTAAATGCCGTTTTCCCGAATCCTGGTTGTCTGGATTCGGGGATTCTTGCTGTTTATTATAGAGACGTAATACATCAAAATGTAGAGACGTAATATATTACGTCTCTACATGATTCTACATTTGTTTGGCTGCCAGATATTCGTACATTTGCCAACGCTGGTGAATATCGTTTTGGGTTTCCTCTAATAATCGTTTCGCTAGGTCAGGTTTACTCTTGGTAAGCATTTGGAAGCGGGTTTCTTTGTACATTGAATCTTGAGCTAGTTGGTGTGGCGATCGCATATCTAATTGGAGGGGGTTTTTGCCTTGTTTGATCCGGTCGGGATGGTAACGGTATAGCAACCAGCGTCCGGATGCGACTAAATCTTTTTGGTGGCTCATGGCGGTGGTCATGTCGATGCCGTGGGCGATACAATGACTGTAGGCGATAATTAGGGATGGTCCGTCGTAGGCTTCTGCTTCGATAAATGCTTTCAGTGTTTGTTCGTCTTTGGCTCCTAAGGCAACACTGGCTACGTAGATGTTGCCGTAGGTCATGGCTATCAAGCCTAAATCCTTTTTAGCTGCGGGTTTCCCACTGGCTGCAAATTTAGCGATCGCTCCCTTGGGCGTAGCTTTTGAGGATTGACCTCCGGTATTGGAATATACTTCCGTATCCATCACTAGGACGTTGACGTTAGCTCCACTTGCTAGGACGTGATCCAGACCACCAAAGTCTATGTCGTAAGCCCAACCATCACCACCGACTATCCAGACGGATTTTTTGACGAGGTAATTGGCTAGGGATTGGAGATGTTTTACCGTCGTTAGGTCATGTGTTGTGTTTGCTAATAGCTGTTTGAGTTTTTCTACCCGCTCCCTTTGCTCCCAAATATCGGCTTCCGTTTGTTGGGGTGCGTTTAAAATTGCCGTTGCGAGGTCAGTAAATTCTGGGTGTTGAGCAAGTTCTTGGAGTAATTCCCCTGCGTATTCCCGGTGTTTGTCGAGGGATAGGCGTAAACCGTAGCCGAATTCGGCGTTGTCTTCAAATAGGCTATTGGCCCAAGCAGGACCCTGACCTTGGTGATTTTTTGACCAGGGGGTGGTCGGTAGATTACCGCCGTAAATAGAGGAACAGCCGGTGGCGTTGGCAATTAAGGCGCGATCGCCAAATAGTTGACTCAGTAATTTAAGGTAGGGGGTTTCGCCACATCCGGCACAGGCTCCGGAAAATTCAAATAGGGGTTGTTGTTGTTGTTGTTGGCGAATTTGGTTAACTTTCAGGTGACGACGGTCTGGGTTGGGTAAACTGAGGTAAAATTGCCAGTTTTGTTGTTCCTGTTCTCGCAGGGGTCGCTGGGGTTGCATATTAATGGCTTTGCGTTGGGGGTTTTGTTTGTCTTTGGCTGGACAGACATCAACGCAGATACCACAACCGGTGCAGTCTTCAGGAGCAACTTGGATGGTAAATTTTTGACCATGAAAGTCCCTATCTTTGCTGTCGGTGGATTTGAAGGTGGGTGGTGCTTTGGCTAGTTCTACTGCATCGTAGGTTTTACTGCGAATTGCCGCATGGGGACAGACAATTACACATTTGCTACATTGAACGCAGATATCGGTTTCCCAAACGGGTATTTCTTGGGCTATGTTGCGTTTTTCCCATTGGGATGTAGCGGTGGGGAATGTACCATCTGCTGGTAAAGCGGATACGGGTAGGCGATCGCCTTGCCAAATTATCATTTTACCAAGGACATCGCGGACGAATTCGGGTGCGCTGATGGGGACGGGGGGTTGGAGTTTGGTTTTGGCTGGTTGGAGGTGATGGGGGATATTGACTTTTTGTAGATTGGCTAGGGTATTATCAACTGCTTGGAGATTTTTATTAACAATATCTGTGCCTTTTTTACCGTAGGTTTTTTCAATGGCTTGTTTAATTTTTCCGATGGCTTCATCCTGGGGTAAAATGTTAGCTAGGGCAAAAAAGCAAGCTTGCATAATTGTGTTGATCCGTCCCCCCATGCCACTTTCCCGGGCAACTTTGGTGGCATTAATGACATAAAATTTGAGTTTTTTCTCAATAATTTGCTGCTGTACTTCAATAGGTAAATATTCCCACACCTCATCTGCATGGTATGGACTATTTAAGAGAAAAATTGCCCCCTCCATCGCTGTCCCCAGGATATCAATTCGTTCTAAAAATACCCATTGATGACAAGCAATAAAATTAGCTTGATTAATTAAATAGGTCGAACGAATTGGTTCACGACCAAAACGGAGGTGAGAAACCGTCATGGAACCAGATTTTTTCGAGTCATACACAAAATATCCCTGGGCATAATTATCAGTTTCTTCACCAATAATTTTAATTGTATTTTTATTTGCCCCCACCGTTCCATCTGACCCTAAACCGTAAAACATTGCTCGCACAACTTTGTCCGATTCGGTGGAAAAATTCGGGTCATAATTCAAAGATGTATGACTCACATCATCATGAATCCCAATTGTAAAATGATTTTGTGGTTGTGCTTGGGCTAAATTTTGCAAAACAGCCTGCACCATCGCCGGAGTAAATTCCTTCGATGATAAACCGTAACGTCCACCGACAATACGGGGATATGGTGTTGCTAACCAACCCTCATGGATTGCCGTCACCACATCTTGATACAAAGGTTCTCCCGCACTCCCCGGTTCCTTCGTGCGATCCAAAACTGCGATCGCTTTAATTGTACTTGGTAAGGCGGCAATAAATTTCTCTACAGCAAAGGGACGAAATAACCTCACTTTCAGTACCCCAACTTTTTCACCCCTTGCATTCAAATAATCCACCGTTTCATGTACCGTTTCACAACCCGAACCCATCAAAACAATCACCCGTTCCGCATCCGCAGCACCGTGGTATTCATAGATATGATAGTGTCGTCCGGTTTGAGTCGCAAATTTTGCCATCACATCCGCCACAATATCCGCACAAGCACTGTAGTAGGGATTCGCCGCTTCACGAGCTTGAAAAAATACATCGGGATTTTGGGCAGTACCGCGTAAAACCGGATTATCCGGCGTTAAAGCCCGTGACCGATGTGCCAATATCAACTCTTCATCAATTAGAGCTTGCATATCTGCATCACTCAGTAACTGCACCTTCTGCACTTCATGGGATGTGCGAAATCCATCAAAAAAGTGCATAAAAGCCACCCGTGACCTCAAGGTAGCAGCTTGGGCAATTAAAGCAAAATCGTGGGCTTCCTGAACCGAATTAGAACACAACATCGCCAATCCCGCACCCCGTGCAGCCATCACATCACTTTGGTCGCCAAAAATTGACAGGGCATGGGTAGCCAAAGCACGTGCAGCCACATGAATCACAAAACTAGTCAACTCCCCAGCAATCTTGTAGAGGTTAGGAATCATTAACAACAAACCCTGGGAAGAAGTAAAAGTAGTCGTCAGAGAACCCGCTTGTAAAGCACCATGAACAGCAGCAGCAGCCCCCCCTTCACTCTGCATTTCCACCACACGGGGAACCGTTCCCCAGAGATTCCGACGTTGATTTGCCGACCAGGTATCCGTCCATTCACCCATAGGTGAAGAAGGGGTAATGGGATAAATTGCGATCGCTTCACTTAAATGATAGGCAACCCTTGCAACAGCTTCATTCCCGTCAATCGTGGCAAATTTCCGCTCCATCATCTTCTCCTGATGTGATTATTTTGAGATTTTCTGAGGGTTAATGATTTTTGATATTTTATTAATTAGGGTTTTAGTTAGAAATAACTTTTCCATTAGTACAGATTCAATTTGAATAGACACATTGGTTTTTAAAATCTTTGACTTTTAAATAATTTGGGAACTTATAGGACTCCTATTTGATTTTTGAACAATCAAGCTGCCTATAAGCTTGACTTCTCAGTATACTGAGCCAGATTCAAGTAGAATTCTTATATAATTAATATTATGTATAAATAAAACTACATAATTAATTGTCTCTATTCAAAAAGCAAAAAATATCCTAACAAATCCGATTTTTATAAATTATAACTATTATTTTTGGCAAATATTGTTACTAATAAACATACCAAAAGAGGTATATATTACTGGTAATATGTTTTTTAGTGATTAAAAAAAAAAGGAACAGGAAACAGGTAAAAGTTTTCTTTTTTTTGAGAGGATGTCAGTCAAGTATTAATAAATGCTTGAACAACCACCTATGGAAGACAATCAATAGGCTCAGTATATTTATCGTTATAAACTGTACAGACGCGATATGTTGCGTCTCTCCCGATTCCCCACTCCCAAAAAACGATAGTGTTGATATAAAATATAAAGGCGCTATAACCGCAGGGTCGTCGTAGACTAGCGCTATTACGTGCCTTTATTTACCCAATAAAATTAATGTGCCGGACTACGAATATAGCATTCTAACGCGAGTTATTAAGCAGAATTACTCATGTGTTGGGAGTTTGAGTATTTTCTTTAGAAGAAACCATTTTTGTCTGATTTTCCAAAACTTGCTGGTCTCCATTACTTCAATCCGTTGTTGAGCAGATACAAGCGCTTTTTCCAGTTCTTCAATCCGTTCAAGTGCCACAGTTAGAGAATCTTTTTCTGGTGGTGTGTATTGGAGTAGTGCTAAACTTTTTTCTAAACTTTGTCGCTGAATTGCTTGCCTTTCACTTAAGGATAATTCTCGAATATTCAGAGCTTTTAAACTCACATAAAACTCACATCCTTTTGTGGGATAAAATTGCTCAATTTCAAAGTCAAAAAGTCCCAAATTAATCAATGAATTTAAAATTTTTCCAAAAGATTGAGGCGTAAATACCCAGCAGTGAGTATCAATATATTGGTCATTCTCAAATCCACGACGTACAGTTTCCCAAGCATCTATCTCAGAATAGAGAAAATCAAATTTTGCATTTTCGATATCAAGAGTGCTATCCCAGCATATATCCCCATTACAGGCAGTACATAATGTGAGGCAATCAAATATCTGCTTAGGAGAAGGTTTCTTGGATTTGCGTAAAAAAGCATCGATAATTTCCGCTATGGTACTAACTTGTCAACCCTCAACAGTCGCTACTACTTCCCCAGTTAAACTGGTATCATAACCACCGAGGGCTTGGAGTTGGGAAATCACCTGTCGATGTCCTAGGGTGCTGAGTAATTGCTGTACAGGAGCTTCCTCTAAATACTGCTGGAGAATCACCAAATCATAGCGAGATTGATGTAAAGGAATAAAATCCAATCCAAACGCAACGGCTAAAGCAGCCGAACTTACCCCTGCGTCTACAATTCCCTTCGCAACAGCTAAAGCCACATCCTGATGACCACTGACGATGTGGTCAAATCCCTGGATAGCCGTAAAAGGTATCTTTGCTTCCGTCATTTTTCTTTCTAATAACTCCCGACTACCAGAACCGCGATCGCGATTGACGATGGTTACTCCTGGTTGCGCTAGGTCAGCAATGGTACGCAAGTTTTTCGGATTACCTGGTTGTACCAAAAGACCTTCTTCCCAAACACCCAAATTAATCAACACTGCTGTTTGTTTTTTACCCACATTTTTGAGTTCACTACGTACAAACGGTGTATTATGTTCTTGAGCTTGGGAAGAATACAGATGCATCCCGGCAATGTGAACCTCCCCCCGACACAAACGCTGTAAAGCAGCCATACTGTTAGCAAAAGTTAGGTGTACCCTTAGTTCCGGATGCCAACGTTCTGCTGCTTTTGCCCACAAGGATAGGGCTGGAGAACAACCAGCTAACACTACTGTATGTAGTAATTTTTGTGGTTCCTCTAGTAATTTTACCAAAACAGTATCTACACCTAACAGGCGATTTCCCTCCCCGTCAGAAGGAATCATCTCCGTGCGAAAAGCATCTTGACCGATTAGGGGATGGGCTACCCATTCCCCGCCAATACGTGCTAATATCACCCGTAAGCCCTGTCCCACAGGCAAGTTTTGTGCTGGGATGGCAGTAATTTCTGGTAAATCTTCCTCTAACCAAAATAAATCTTCCACCTGACAACCAAGAGCTTTCGCTAAACGTAGGGAAATAGTGGTAGAAGGAGCATACTGTCCCGATTCCACCCCACTAATCGTCTGTCGGGTGACACCAGCTAAGTTGGCTAAATCCTGCTGACTCATACCCAAGCGGGTTCTAATCTGTTTTAAGTTATTGCGCAGAACTTCCTGTTTCACGGTAAGTTATGATTTTTGGGGATTGCTGTAGGCTGTTATGTAGTATAGCGAAGCCAAGGCAATCACAATACATCTTGAATTTAGAGGTTGTGTGAAAAGTTGCTTTTAATATTTACATAGGGTCTGCGGAAAAAGTCTTTGCGTGAGGTTAGGGAACAGGGAGTAGGGAGTAGGGAATAGTTTTAACCTCAAAATTCCACTTTTGTTTAGCTCTCAAAAATTACAAATGCAAGGTTTTTGAACTCCATAGACCTATTTGGAAAGCGCTTTTTGTGACTAAAATCCCCTCTAATTCTTGTGATACATAGAGACGCGATATATCGTGTCTTTACTATTTTTCAGCAAGCCCTAAATAGGTGGGTCGTAAAAATTGTCGTTGAAATCAGGGAGTAGAGACGACCCGTCGGGTCTTCTGTACAGGGAGCAGGGAATCGGGAGTAGTCAACAATGATAAATAGGGCTTGCTGAAAAATTGTGATCGCGGAGGGATGGGTTCTGATGTATCTCATTAGAATAAGAAAGGCTATAAACACGCTCTTTGGAAATTAAATAAATGTCATTTTTCGAGCGGATACAGCCGTTTCTTGTGCTGCTTTCAGTTGTTGCAGGATTACTATTAGCTCAGGTTGAATGGTTTGCTAATCTTGCTTCCCAGATAATTGTTCCCCTATTGGCATTAATGTTATACGCAACTTTTTTACCTATACCCTTAAAGGATTTTAGACGAGGTTTAGGGAATTTGCGGGTGACATTGGTCAGTCTGATAATTAACTTTATCTGGACTCCCATTTTTGCTTGGGTAAATGGAGCTATTTTTTTAGCAAACAACCCCGATTTCCGCGTCGGCTTACTCATGTTAATGGTCACACCTTGTACAGATTGGTACATTGTATTTACGGGTGTGGCTGGAGGGGATGTGGCTTTAGCAACGGCTTTATTACCCTTAAATCTTCTTCTTCAGGTGATTTTATTACCAGTATATCTCTTGATTTTTGCAGGAAGGTTGGTAGAAATAAACCCAATTGAATTATTACAGAGTGTATTTTTGGTATTAGTTGTACCCTTATTAATAGCTGCAATCAGCCGACAGATAATACGGAAGCGCAAAGGTGATATTTATTTCCAGCAAATCCTCGCCAAAATATCTGGACTGCAAATAATTAGTTTGAATTTTGCGATCGCCAGTATTTTTGCTTCCCAAGGACAGGTAATCATACAGCGTCCAGAATTAATCCTAGAACTATTTATCCCTGTTTTCCTCTTTTTCGTGGTTAACTTTATCCTCGCAGAACGAATCAGACATTATCTAGGGTTTTCCTACCCAGAATATGCTTGCTTAAGTTGCACCACCCTAGCTCGCAATTCCCCCCTTTCCCTGGCGATCGCAGCTTCAGCTTTCCCCATGCAACCCTTAATTAGTCTAGCTTTGGTGATTGGTCCATTGATTGAGTTACCAGTGATGGTGCTGGTTTCCCAACTATTGCTACTAATTCGACGCAGGGATGTCAATTAGGGGTTCGTAGTAGCGACTTTAGCCCCGAAAAAGCTTTAATATCAAGGCGCTATACCCGCAGGCTTTTCGTAGACTCGTGCTACTACGCGCTTTTTTTCACCCATCAAAATTAATGCAATAAACCACTACTCTCCACTCCCTACTTCCTGATAAACCCTATCCAGTAGGATAACCGTAGCTCTTTGTCGCAATTATGAGATTGCTACGCGAAGAAGTGCAATGACAAAAACTCCAGTTTTGATGATGGACGAGATTTTAGTTTTAGGAGTTTGCAAGAAATCCAGGTTAAGCTGCTTGCTGGACAATTTTTAAGGTTTCTTGAACATGTCCCTGAAAATTGAACATGGAATCAAAAATATACTGAATCACCCCATTCCCATCAATCACATAGGTGACGCGTCCAGGAAACAACCCCATCATCGTTTTTGCACCATATTGACTGCGAACCTTATCCCCCTTATCACTCAACAAAGTAAAAGGTAAATTATACTTAGCAGCAAATTTGGAATGAGATTCCGGTGAATCCCCACTCACCCCGATTACCTCTGCTCCCGCAGCTTTAAATACTTCATACTGATCACGAAAAGCACAGGACTCCGCCGTACAACCGGGGGTATCATCCTTGGGATAAAAATATAAAATCACCGTTTTACCACGATAATCCTCAAGACTTACAGAAGCACCCGTCTGGGACGGTAAAGTGAAATTTGGAGCCTTATCGCCAACTTTTACCGACATAGTTATACTGATGTGTTCGCTAATTGTTTATGACATAAATATCTTAACAAAAATTCATATATAGTAATCCTTTTTGATTGTAAGGTCGGTTTTTTGGGGTCAGGGAGTAGGGAATAGTGAGTTGTGAGTGGTGTCAATGAGCGCTCTATAACTTGACTGTATCTGGATTTCTCACGAGTAAATTGTAAGAAATTGTAAGCCTTGAGTAACGGATTGATTTTCCTTCTACGGACTATCCCTGTGATTTTTAGGGTTTCGTGAGAAATGCGGGTGTAGACGTAGTAGTGACTAGTTGGCGACATTCTACGAGATAAAAATTGATATTGCACTGGATTCCTAACAGTATCCTGTATCCTGTATTCTATAATCCTGATATTCTTACTAATGTATGCGTCTAACCTCCTTGGATGTATTTCGTGGTTTAACCATTGCTGGGATGATATTAGCAAATATGGCTAGTCCTGCGGGGGAGAAAAATATTTATCCTCCTCTACGTCACGCAGATTGGCATGGTTGCACTTTTACCGATTTAGTATTTCCTTTTTTCCTGTTTATTGTGGGTGTGGCGATGGCATTTTCCTTCGCCAAGTATACGGAAAATAGTCGCGATCGCGAAATTGAAAATCTACGTGCAACGGAACGTGCGTTTGCCGATTATGCGGCGAATAATCATCCTGTGAATGCCTATGTCCCCCCGAAATACGTTCACCCTCCCTACGGTAAAATCTGCCGACGCGCTGCCATTTTATTCGCGTTAGGTTTATTTTTAAATGGCTTTTGGAATCAAGGTATATGGACATTTGATTTCAGTGTCATTCGTTTGATGGGGGTATTACAACGCATTAGTTTATGCTACCTCTTTGCATCATTAATCGTGTTAAAAATCCCCCGACGGGGACAATGGTTGATGGTAGCAATGATGTTAGTAGGGTACTGGTTGGCGATGATGTATATACCTGTACCAGAATACGGAGCCGGAAACCTGACCAGAGTAGGTAACTTCGGTGCATTTATCGATAGGATGATTATACCCGCCGCCCATTTATACAAACATGACGGATTTAATAATATGGGCGACCCGGAAGGATTATTTAGCACGATTCCCGCGATCGCTAGTACATTAATGGGTTATTTCACCGGGGAATGGATACGCCAGCAACCAGTGCAAACACGTACAAGCGTGGGTTTGGTATTAGGGGGTATAGGATGTTTATTTTTAGGGTACATCTGGGGATTTCATTTTCCCTTAAACAAGAAAATTTGGACAAGTTCCTATGTATTATATACAACTGGATGGGCGTTGATTTTCCTGGCAGTTTGTTATTACATGATAGAAGTACGACGCTTAAAAGCCTGGAGTAAACCCTTTGAAATCATGGGTTTAAATGCGATCGCAATTTTCGTGGCATCAGCTTTAGGAATTCGTTTGCTAGTGCGGATTAAAATCGGAGCAGGAGAAAAAGCCCCTAATTTGTATACAATTTTCTATGAAAATGTCCTAGTTCCCTGGGTCGGTCCTTTGAATGGTTCCCTGCTATTTGCAACAATAACTTTATTATTTTGGCTAATCGTTGCTTGGGTGATGTATCGTCAACGTTGGTTTATCAAAATATAGAAATATAGAAATTCCAATGCAGGGATTTTTGTCGTAGCACTAGCCATTAGGACTCAACGTGTTGACACTCCCCTGCCCTTAGCCGAGGGGATTCTGTAATCTACCTCGCCACTTGCTCCAATAGGCTTTCGCCTAAAAGAGTAGCGGTAACAAGTCCTACAGCTTGACTTCGGGGATGCCCTCCCCTAGCTTGTCTTGCAAGATTTAATAATGATTAAAGTCAGTAAAGGAGTCGCCCCCTCTACTGCTCTCCAAAACGGAACGTGACAGTTTCCCGTCATTCCGCTCCTCAGTAATACAGCACTTGTCATGTGTACGTCATTACCAACATATCATTAACCCAAATATAATTATTTAGGTCAATCAGTGGCTTCGGGTTAGCACTGTTACAGCTAGATTTATTCCCAAGACTGCCATCCGTAGCCGTCTTTTTATCGTGACAATGCCGATGGAGTAATTGCCAGTTTTTATATTCATCTTTTCCCCCTAAGGTTTTCGGGGTGATGTGGTCTATTTCCATGACATCTCCATCTTTGAAGGTTAATCCGCACCATGGGCATTTTCCTTTTTGCTTTTTGAGTAGTATTGCTACTCTAGTAGGCATTTCAGGATGAGAACCCATTCTTGTACTCCAATAGACTAAATCGCCATTGTAGGGTGAGACATTGCCTTTTAATTTGATATAGCGTTTTATTTCTGTTTGGCTATATCTGATGAGTTTCATCGGGTTATCCCCTTCTTCTCTGGTGGCAAATGTCCATGAGTTACCATCTATGGTTTTGAAGTATTTATTCTTCAACCACTTTCGGTTTTTATTTCTATGGCGATGTCTTCCCCATTTCAAGAGCTTCCAAACAACTAGATGTTCAAGTTTTTCAAACACCTTTTTACTCACTACGGTAGAGTAGTAATTACACCATCCTCTGATGATTGGATTGAGATGTTTTATAAGTCCTGCTTGGCTTATTCCTCTCGATTTGTCTATTACTTCTGCTACTTTGGCATAGTGTTTCTTTTGGCTGTCCTTACTTGGGGTGATGATGGTCTTAAAACCTAATAGTTTTCCTTTTACCCTACCTGATTGATATTTACCGACTTTGAATTGCCGAACGGTGAATCCAAGGAAGTTAAAACCCGGTTTTTCACCTTCATATTCTTCAAGTGTGTGGGCTATTTTTGTTTTACTTGGTTTTAATTCCAGTCCCATGCCTTTTAACCATTCTGAGACTACTTCTTTACATTTCTGGATTGCTGCTATATCTTCGTGGAGAATTACGAAGTCATCAGCGTATCGTATCACTGATATTGACTTTTCTTTATCCCGACAGCTTAATTGAGTTCCGTCGGGTCTTCTCATATCGAAGGTTTTAGCCATATCCTTAATTAGATTCTCCAAACCATGTAAGGCTATATTAGCTAGTAGTGGTGATATCACACCCCCCTGTGGCGTGCCTTCATTGGTTGGAAACAATTCCTTTCCATCTATTACACCAGCTTTTAGCCAAGCTCGAATTTGTCTTCGTAAGGTGGGAAAGGTATTTACTTTCTTGAGTAGCTCTTCGTGGTTAATTCGATCAAAGCATTTGGCGATGTCAGCATCTAATACATACTTTGCCTTTTGATTAATGGCTGTGTATATTGCTGCTATCGCATCATGGCATGAGCGTCCCGGTCTAAATCCATACGAGTTGGGTTCAAAAATGCCCTCCCATTCTGGTTCTAGAGCCATCTTGACAAGAGCTTGTACTGCTCGGTCGTACATTGTCGGTATTCCTAAAGGTCTTTTCTCCCCGTTGGGTTTGGGTATCCAAACCCTCCGTGTTGGTTTAACCTTTGCCCCAAGTTTGAGATTCTCTACCAAGTCAAGACGTTCTTTAGGAGTTAATGCTTTTATTCCATCCATTCCTGCGGTTTTCTTCCCTTGGTTATCTTGGGTGACACGACGTACTGCGAGTGTTTTTGCACTTCGGGACTTCATCAGTGTTTTTTGGAGCCTGCGAACTTTCTTGACATCTCCACGACTAGACGCTCTGTAAATTTGTTTTTGTAGCTTATAAACCTTCCGTTCTAACTTCTTCCAATCCGTTAGTTCCCAACGAAGGAAAGCATCCGTTTCTTCCGAAGATAGGATATTAGGTTGGTCACATCCTACAGTATTCTTTCTTGAATCTGTTTTAGGCATATCTACTACTACTCTCAACTTTACACTCTGTATTACCGTGAGTCCGTCTGCATATCTCTGCTATTACCACAGAGCGTTCGCTTCTGACTCAATCTCTTCCACCAATAGCCTGCTTTACCAGATGTTTCGTCTTAGCTGACTACTCAGGTTATCGACCAATCCTGAGAGCTATAGGTGGATTACTTCGTTCCACATAATCTTTGGTTTGTCCACTATAGGATGATACTCTCCATCGAGTTTTCGGGTGACGCTGTTAAGTCGATTTAAATCCTCTTAACTCCCTAACTATTGCCCTTTTGGGACTCCCAGTGTGTCAACCTTATTTCACTGGTTTGCAGTAACGATGGTTCAGACGTATCTTTGCTTACGCTATCCGTATGGACTTGCTTACGGGCTTTGGGTTAAGGTTACCCTCTGCTTTCCGCTTTTAACCCCGCTTTACGGATTGATGGCTAGTCTCTACCGTAGGGGTTATGCTTTCACCTAAGCGTCTTAGGGATGAGACTTGAACTTTCTAGGATACTTGTTCTCACTCATAAGATTATGTAGTTGTCATCTCCAAAGGATTTAAGTGCGTACTCAACCTATTGGTTACTTTGGAGAGCCAGTCGTCCCCCGATTTCTCGGTTTAGACTGAACGAATCGCACTAGCATGGCTGCATTTGTATCTCTATCTAACTCGCACCCACAAGCACAAACATGAGTGCGAGTTGAAAGGGATTTTTTCACAATCCGACCGCAATTTGAACATTTTTGCGATGTGTAATGTGGTTGCACGCTGATTGCTAATTGACCAAATTTACCAGCGAAATACTCAATCCACTGCCGAAAAAGATACCAGCTAGCATCAGAAATTGATTTCGCCAAGCATAGTTAAACATTGGGTTTATCATACTATATCGACTGCCGGAAATATTAGTACCGATTATATTGCTCAACAAAGAGAATAGAATATGGACTGTAGCCTCAAGGCTACAGAAGCGCCTAGCCTTCGGCAACGCGAAGCGCGTACATCCTGCCTGAAGTACGAAAAGCGCAACTGCGTTGCTGTTTCTCAAGGGTTTTCGGCGTATTCCTTATAAAGCCTTTGTCCTGCTTCATTGTTAATGCTTTCAACTTTCCCATTGTCCGCGTGCTTCCTAAGTGTATTTGGATGTAGTCCTAACTGCTCTACCGCTAATATATTGGCTGGCGTTAATATTTGTTAATATTTTGATCTTGATTTCTGTTGATTAACTCACATCTTGCACCAAGAAAAGCTGATGAAAATAAAATACTCAGTATAAACCTGGAAATACTATTTTAGCGTTAAAAGCAAACAAAGGTACTGTAGCTATATCGTGTATATCTTAAAGTTCAACGTATGTATACGTAAAGGTGCAAGATATCAATTAACCTTCCCCCAACAATTGTCGAACTTTGGAATCGCTAATTCTCAATGCTAACAATACTTTTGTGCTAGTAACGGTAGTCATCAAAAAAACTCTAACGTTATAGTTTTTCTGAGAGTGTAAGTTATCAGAATTTTTGTACTTGGGCTGAAAAAAGTAATATTTTGCAATCTGAACCAAATCTTTCCCAAGCAATACCGCATTGTTGGCAAAAGAGAAAAAACTTCCTCCACAAATTGGAGGAAGTAAAAAACAAATCTAGGTGTGAGTAGACATAAGCAAGTTGAGATAAACCGTGAAGAAAGGCTTAATAACGAAGTCTCTAGGGCGAAAATCAAGAAACAGGAAATATTTTAAAATCTGAAGGTGGTACGGACTACTCCCGTGTAGATAGTATCGTTGTTGTCATTATGTTCTGGATTCAGAATCATAATTAAACCGGGAGTAATAGCAATCCGGTCATTAACTTGATAACGGTACAAAGCTTCCAAATGCAAAGATGTACCATTGTCTTTACGAGCAGTTATATCATTACTAGTTACTTTAGGTGGCATCCCAATAATAATCCCGCCTAAGTTACCTTTTTTACCCAAGTCAGGGAATGCTAAAGTAGCAGCCCAATTCCACACAGTGGCTTCACTACCAGCATTTGCACCGGCTCTCGCTTCTGCTTGAGTCACTCCAGCCCAACCAGATAAAGTAAATTTAGGACTCACACGCACACTAGCAACTGCACCGTAGGAATTGGTCGCCGTATCTACATTGCCAAAGGGTCTGATAGCATTTGCACTTCCAGTATCGCCAGTGATACCAGTTCCACCTGCGTTGTAGGTATGAACATAAGTTAATCCTAAGCTCGCATTTTTAGTTGGATAGAAAGTCAATTGCGCCAATGCACTGGTGTTTTCACCAAATAACCCCCTATCAGTTGCAGGGTTACTAGCGTTTCTAGCTCGATATGCAGCTGATAACTCAACTGCATTACCGAATTTATGAGATATACCAACACCAGGTCCATCTGCCATCCGATAGAGAGGACTGAAGCGACCAAATCGGGAAATTGCACCTGCTCCATCACTCTGTAACGGATTTAGGGAGGGAGCTATATTCTCTGAACCATAACCTTGAGCAATGAGGGAAACATTGGTGTTTTTGCCCAGTGGAAAGCGATAAAAAAGTTCATCAACAACAACACTATTATTATTCTGACCGTCAAAGGATAAACGAGTCATCTCTGTTCCTGTGACGCTTCCATTAAAGGTGGTCATATTCCCCGCATTCAGACGTACTCTTAACTGGTCTTTACCAGTGAAGCTACTATTGAATGCCAGACGTGTCCGAGTACCCAAAATTGTATTATCTTGTAATGCTTGACCAGTAGCACCTTTTTCACCAGTCACACCTGCAACAGCAAAAATCACTTCACCACTGAGTTTAGTAGTGGTGGAAAACTGCTGTGCTTCTATTTTCTTCGTCTGAGCTTCTAGTCTATCAACCCGATTTCTCAAAACTGCTAACTCTTCGGAAAAGTCCTCTTGCAGTCTTTGTAAGATTTCTAAATCTTCCTGAGTCGTTAAATATGCGGTAGAGGTGGCAATTAGCTCATTCACCCGATCTAAACAAGCATTCAATCCTGCGGCAAACTCATAACGAGTTAAAGCACGATTTCCCCGGTAAGTGCTATCTGGATATCCAGCGATACAACCATAGCGCTCGACTAAGGATTGTACAGCTTGAAATGCCCAGTCTGTAGGTTGAACATCTGCAAGTTGGGATACGGAAGTCACCTGACCAATGGAATCAGTCTTTGCTTCCACAGCTAAAGTGGGATTCATGGTCAAGAAGAACAACAGCATGGGTGCTGCAAACAGACCATCACGAAGCCAGTTTTTCATGATTTAGTTATCCTCACACTACATTACTTGTATGAATTTAATCGAGAAAATCACCCGTAATTCGTAATTTGTAATAGCCTGCGGCAACGCTTCGCGTACGTAATTACAAATTAATACTTTGATTTCAATCTTGGAGAAACCAAACATGCGTAGCTCTTCATTTCAAATCCCTACTAGATTTATCTATGGGGTATTATTTAGGCTATTGCTGCTGCTTGACAACGCAACTCAATTGACATTCCGGAATTGAATTAGAGCTACTACTACAAACCCAGACCACGCAATGGTTAAGCAAATGAGATACCTATGTAATCTCTATGTTAAAAACCTATCACTGTTGATATAGACTATCAATAGTCACAAATACTTTTGATCGACCTTTGATACCAATTGTTTTATTGCTGAACCACATGCTAACAAACCTGCAAAAGCAGGAAGACTAACCAAATAATACAGAAGCGATCGCTGCACTGTTAAATTCTCCTGACACGAAACTCTATTAAAAGTCTTTTCTGATCCAATACCAGAAAATTTGCACCACCTATCCTGGATTTCTCACGAGTAAGTTGTAAGCCTTGAGTAACGGATTGATTTTCCTTCTACTCCCTACTCCCCATGAGTTTTAGGGTTTTGTGACAAATGCGGACTATGACCATCCTGCTGATACAGCAGACGGTTATGTGCATAGCCCTATCACCTGATGACAGAGAAAAAGCCTGTAAGGACTAAATTCTAGGCTATTAATATTGAAAAACCAATACTAATACACGGCTGAGATATGGATCCATGCTTGACCTTGAGCTGGCTCCAAAATTATTGTTAAAGATTCCTAGATGCATGTACAAAAGGGTACGATTTAATTGATACTACAGGTATTGATATTTAAAGTCAAGAGCGATAAAAATAAATATCAATAGATGCTTGAAATTTGGTATAGTAGTTATCTCAAAACTTTCTCAACTGTTTGCAAAGCCCTATTGTAGCGCCGATGGATACCTACTTAGCTTTAATCATGACAAACAATATCAACGGTAAGCTACTGCTAGGAAACAACTGTATCGCCATGCTGATAGGAATAGGATGGTGCGAGCCGATAAATCCCTGTTGGGAGTTGGCTGTTTGCTCATTTATACCTATGGGTCATTGGCGAAATTAGCCAAAACAGTAAGATTTATCCTTGCCTATATTTTCGGGATTTGCTAGCACCTGTGTGTCTTTTTCTAACTAAAATATAATCTCAAAGCCTAAATAATAAACAATTCTTCAATAAAAAAGTTAAGGTTATATTATATACTTGTTTTTGCGATAGATTACTAATAAATTGAGGATATTGCCAGTAATTACTAATAAATCTGGAGGAAAAGAAGTTGAAAAAAGTTTCATTGACGAAATTCTGTGCTGGTGCGTTGGTTGCGGTAATTGTGGGTACAGGGTTAGGAGTCAATGCTCAACAATCAAGAACCCTGACGATTTACTCTGGTAGGAATGAAAAGCTGATTGGACCGTTAATTGAAAGAGCGAGAAGAGACCTGAACTTAAATATTCAAGTTCGTTATGGTGACACAGCTGAGTTAGCGATCGCGCTATTAGAAGAAGGAAGAAGAAGTCGTGCAGACATGTTCTTTGCTCAGGACGCAGGTGCATTGGGTGCTGTACAACAAGCAGGACTAACCCATTCAATTCCCGGTTCCATCCTGAATAAAGTTGATTCTCGCTACCGTTCACGATCGGGAAACTGGATGGGGATTACAGCCAGAGCAAGAGTAATCAACTACAACACCAGATTAGTCAAACCAGCAGAGCTACCCAGAACAGTAGCGGAATTAACTCAACCCAAATGGCGTGGTAAAGTAGGTTGGGCACCTACTAACGGTTCTTTCCAATCCTTTATTACAGCGATGCGTAAACTCGAAGGAGACCAAAAAACCATCGAGTGGCTAAGAGGAATGAAAGCCAATGGGGTAAAAGACTACGGCAGAAATACGGCGATTGTGGAAGCGGTTGGTAAGGGTGAAATTCATTTAGGTTTAGTGAATAACTACTACCTGGGTCAGATAAAAAGAACCAATCCCAATATCCCCGTTGCAGCTCACTACACTCGCAGAGATGCAGGTGCAATAGTTAATATTGCAGGTGTAGCAGTTTTAAGAACCACTGACCAACGTGCAGATGTAGAAAGATTAATTAATTACCTCCTTTCTCCCAGTTCTCAGAACTACTTCGCGGAGGAAACAACTGAGTATCCTTTGATTCGTGGAGCAAAAGCGCCAGCAGGACAAATTCCTTTAGGTAGACTTAATCCTCCGCGTTTGGATTTGAATGAATTATCTGATTTACAAGGTACCTTGAGAGTTTTAAAACAAGCAGGAGTTCTCTAAAAAAATGAAAGCGGGTCGTCCCCCACTTTTTCTAACTATTACAGCAGGAGTGGTGGCAATTGCCATTACTCTGCCTTTCTTGTATCTGGTTATACGGGCTACTGGTGTTGGCGTAGAGGGTTTCT
The DNA here is from genome assembly GCF_002368395.1 of Calothrix sp. NIES-3974. Classification (GTDB taxonomy): domain Bacteria; phylum Cyanobacteriota; class Cyanobacteriia; order Cyanobacteriales; family Nostocaceae; genus NIES-3974. Next base: position 5,090,111 of record NZ_AP018254.1, on the reverse strand, counting down.
GGGATTTAATTTCTAACCCTCGCAATCTGGAGATTATGTTAAATAGTGCGGGGATGGCGGCGATTGTAACATTATTGTCAGCGTTGATTGCCGTACCCTTAGCTTTTTTAACGGTACGAACCAACCTCCCCGGTAGACGCTTTTGGTTAATTGCTACGACTTTACCCCTTGCGGTTCCTAGCTACGTAGGTAGTTTTGCCCTGATTGCCGCCTTTGCTCCACGGGGCAGTATGTTGCAATTCTTACTCGAACCCCTGGGAGTGGAGAGATTACCTTCCATTTATGGTTGGCCTGGGGTAATCTTGGCCATGACCTTGTTTACCTATCCCTACATGTTATTGAGTGTACGTGCAGGTTTGCAGGGGATAGATCCAGCATTGGAGGAAGCGGGACGTAGTTTAGGCTACACAAGTAGGGAAACATTTTGGCGGGTGACTTTACCCCAATTAAAACCATCTTTGGTCGCTGGTGGTTTGCTAGTTGCATTGTATAGTTTGCGGGACTTTGGTACACCTTCGTTGATGCAATTTGATGCTTTTACCAGGGCGATTTTTATTCAGTATAAAACCAGCTTTGACCGCAGTAGTGCAGCTGCGTTGTCGTTGATGTTAGTTGCGTTGGTGATGATAATTTTGTGGGTGGAATATCGAGTGCGGACTCGCGCTGTTTATTACACTCGTGGTTCTGCATCTCTACGTCCAGCAAAAATTGTGAAATTAGGTGTTTGGAAATGGGTTGGATTTGGTTTTTGTTTGATAATTACTTCGTTAGGAGTTGCTTTACCTGTGGGGGTAAGTATTTTTTGGTTGCTCAGGGGAATTGTGAATATAAATTATAGTTTTCCGAATCTGTTCCCGGCTATTTTGAATTCTATCACTGCGGCTGGATTAGCTGGTTTAGTAACAACAATTTTTGCTTTGCCAATTGCAATTTTATCGGTACGTTTTCCCAGTAAAATTACAGCGATGATTGAGCGTTGTTCCTATATTGCCTTTGGCTTACCGGGAATTGTGGTGGCTTTAGCAGTGGTATCTTTTGGAGCGAATTTACCAATTATATCCTTTGGTAGTTTCTCCATTGATTTAGTAGAGATGCTATATCAAACATTACCAATGTTGGTATTTGCCTATTTGGTATTATTTGTACCCCAATCGGTGGGAACGATTCGCAGTTCTTTATTACAAGTAAGTCCCCGGATTGAGGAATCAGCCCGAAGTTTAGGGAGAACACCTTGGCAAACTCTCCAGGAAGTAACGATACCGTTAGTTAGTCCCGGTTTAATTAGTGGTGCAGTGTTAGTATTTTTAACAGCGATTAAGGAATTACCAGCAACAATCCTGTTAGCTCCTATCGGGTTTAAAACTTTAGCGATCGCAATTTGGGATGCCACAGAAAATGTAGATTTTGATGATGCAGCATCTGCATCTTTAACAATGTTGTTAGTATCAATGATTTCGACATTTTTAGTTTTATCACAGGAGAAGAAAATGCAAAAATAAATTGATTTTGGATTTTGCTATGGTGAATGGGGTATTCTGTCGGGGAATAGAGATTGTAACGCATCCACAATATATGTAGAGACGTAATATATTACGTCTCTAAAAAATTACGTTTGTAAAACAAAATTTTTTATCGCATTATTTGGGAAATCATTATGAATAAATACCACTTACCTACCTAATCAAAACATAGCTGTCTTCGTCTAAAATTTCCGACAATTATACTTATTCAATAATGTTTTTTAAACTTAGTTGATATACAGTAATTTTGAACTTTCAGGAGGTATATTTTATTCTTTTTACTGATTGCAATAAACCATTTTTACTCCCGTATTCTGTATCCTGTATCCTGTATTCTTGCTCAACTCTATTGATGAAACTTCAATTAAAAAATGGAAAAACCAATCATTCTCTGCTTAGATAACGTCACGAAACAATTTACCCAAACTGATAAACCCGCAGTGGATAATGTCTCCTTAAGCTTAAAAAAAGGGGATATATTAGGATTTCTCGGTCCTTCTGGTTGCGGAAAAACCACATTATTACGATTGATTGGTGGTTTAGAACGTCCCCAAAGTGGATGTATTGAAATTGGCGGTAAAATGGTTTGTGGTGGTAGTAATTGGTTGCCACCAGAAAAGAGAGATATTGGCATTGTTTTTCAAGATTATGCTCTATTTCCCCATTTAACAGTTGCAGAAAATATTGCCTTTGGTTTAAAGAATTTAAATAAACAACAAACCCAACAACGTGTCTCGGAAACCCTCGATTTAGTGCAACTGTATGGATTAGAAAAACGCTACCCCTACGAACTTTCTGGGGGACAACAACAACGGGTTGCACTTGCAAGAGCTTTAGCACCCCGACCCAAATTAATGCTACTGGATGAACCCCTATCTAACTTGGATGTGCAAGTTCGGTTGCAGCTGCGGGAAGAAATGCGAGATATTATCAAAGCTGCGGGAATATCAGCTGTATTTGTAACCCATGACCAGGAAGAAGCTTTAGCCATGTGTGATGTTGTCGGGGTGATGCGAGAAGGGAAACTAGAACAAATTGGTACACCTGAAGAAATTTATACCCAACCCGCATCGCGATTTGTGGCAGAATTTGTCACCCAAGCTAATTTTATCCCTGCTCATCGTCAAGGTGATATCTGGTCAACAGAAATTGGTGAATTTGCGATCGCCGCTCCATCTACTCCACCTAATCAAAATAAGGGTGAAATCATGGTTCGTCAAGAAGACTGTACCTTACAACCCTGTGTAGACAGTCCTGTGATAGTCCATAGTCGGCGATTTTTAGGAAGAGAATATCGTTATTGTCTGCATACCCCCTCCGGAAAGGAACTTCATATTCGCACGGGAATTGATACAGCTATCCCCGAAGGTGCAACCGTACAGGTATCTGTACCAGAGAATTTAATCAAAATATTTACCAAGTAGTTATTTTAATCTTTGAGGCTAATCAAGATAATTTTTGATAATTAATCTTTATAATTCAAGCGTCATACCCCAAAAATATGCTATTTTTTATTGATAATTAGTTGTAAAATGATGTTGGTTCTTTGGTGAATATAGCTGGTGTGGCAATCCTCAAAAGTGCAAGAAATCCGAATATTGCCCAAAAATTTGTTGAGTTTATGTTAGGAAAAGAAGCACAGGAATATTTTGCAAGCGAGACCTTTGAATACCCCTTAATATCTGGAGTCGAACCTCAAGGTCAATTAAAATCCCTCAAGGAAGTGAAGCAAAAAACCCAAAATATCGATTTGAGTAATCTGAAAGACTTGGAAGCAACATTAAAGTTAATGCAATCTGCACGGATTCTATAAATTTCTTACCTAATCTTGAAGTAAGTCAGTGTGAATAACTATCACTTAGGAGCTAAATGACGTGAGTTCGATAAGTTATAAAGCCTGAAACTCTTGTCCAGGATTATTCGTGGGAAACAAAAGTTTTTAAAAACCTCCTAGTATATTGAGAAAAAAATCAGTAAATCTGGAATCGGCAAGTTATTGACTTCGTTCTCAACTAATGAATGAGGTTACTTTAAACCTTAACTGACAAAATTATTGATTCACAAGGATTGTGGTGTCGAAAATCCGTCGTAGCGAGCTACGACCTAGGAATATTCACGTTAAATAGGGAAGCTCTACTTTTCTTGACATCAGCTTTGTTTTTTCTTACCGACTTACTTGATTAATCACTACATCCAGATGTGGATCTAAAAGTACTTCTGAGCAAGACGACCATTGCCATACTTAAGGGATTGAAAAACTAACTCCCAAACTGCTATATTTATCTTATGCGGGTATAGTTTAGTGGTAAAATGAGACCTTCCCAAGGTCTAGTTGCGGGTTCGATTCCCGCTACCCGCTTGTCTGGGAAATGCAAAAATACGCAATTTCTAACAAGTTACCCCTTACCTCTAGTTTCCATCGCTCAATATTCCTTCAAAAGTAAAAATAGCACGGGAATCATGAGCAAATAAACAAGTGCGATTGTGCTAATGGAGTAGGCGATCGCATTTTTGGAGATTTTATCACAATACAGTTCAGTTATAATTAAAAGCCTGATTATTGATGAGGTTGGGTTGAAGAATCTAGAGGCAGTAGCCCTCGTGGAATGCGTCCCCACGGGGAGCATCGGGACGAGATCATCATAAAAACTGTGTGAACTTATGGGTAAATTTCCACAAAATCAACAGTCTATGCAAAACCTCAATCCAACCTACAGTTATCTTTAACTTAACCTTATTGGATTTTATCATATACCTCAAAAAAATTTAGGAATTTAGCATTACTAAATCCCTAATAACGTAAGTTGCTAGTTAGTGCCTCTAAATGTATAGATATGATACATAATATCCGCTTTCCTGTATTTTTAGACACGAAAATTTTAGATTTTGTACTTAAAAATCGACATTCTTTTATAACTAGCAACTTGGGTTAATACCAATTTAATGTAAAGTTGCACATAATTTGAACCTACTCCTTCACCTATAGCTATCCATTAGTCACATCTTTCTTAACAAAGTCTGAAAAGCGATTATAGAAATGATTTCAGTAGAGGGATTAAGCATTAAGATTAGACAAAACTCAGAAAGTATGCATTTAGATTTGATGGGCTAGCTTCCAAGTTACGGCGATATCGTGCAATCGTCGTAACCCTCTCCAAATCGTCTTGACTCCAGGTTCCCCATCACCTTTACGACCCAGAAAACCACCTAGTCGAGCAATCATTCGTACAGCTTCTCTTAATGTTGGTGGCTGATCTGGTGGAATTGGGTTTTTGTTCACACTTACACATAAAGATTGCCATTCAACTGTAGTTAAAACCGTTTCACAACTTTGTTCTGGATTATCCCTTGCTTGGTAAGTTAACCATAATAATCGCCATGCCACAATCGAATATGTCGCTAATGCCATTGATAGGCGTTTTCCTGTCTCCAGTTGTAATTCCTCGATTCGACAACCGCTTTTCAATGTATAGTGATAACGCTCGATTAACCAACGATATGTATACCATTCAACACATTTTACCGCATCTTCAAGGCTATTAATTTCCAATGTCGTTAACAATAACCAACTGATTGGTTTTATCTCCGATGGTGGACTCTTTTCTTCTGCTAATATCACCTGTAGTTTTACTGGTTTACAAAGCGAACGCCCGAGCTTATTTTTTGGTACTTCTATTTCAACTGTTTCGTATCTAATTGTTAGTTTTGCTATCCTTTCTGGTCTTTCTGGATTTCTTCTTACCTTGACTTCTACTTCTCCCTGAGTTGGACTTGACCTGATCGCCTCATGTAGATAATTCGCTGTATGGCTAACTTTTCTATTATGAGTTCCTCTGATTAGTAAGTGGCTATTTTCTGGTCTTTCCTGATTAAATAAATCAAATATATCTGCTTCTGAGTCTGCTACTGTTATGATTTTTATCTTTTCTGGTAGTAATTTATTTGTTCTCTCTAGCCCTTCCAACCATCTTTGGCTTTCTTTTTCTTCTGTTTGTCTTTTTCTACGTGTTTTTGCTATTCCTAAATCTTCGATATTTCTTGACCATACTTGTTGGTCTATTACTCCCAGTGGAACTCCTTTTATGCTTGATAATAACGTTGAATGTACTTTTAATCCTAAACTTTTTCTCTGGTCTAGATATCCAATTCCTTCTGTTGCTGGATGACTTGTTACATCCATATTTGTTGTGTCTTGTATTGCTAATACTATCTCGTGTTCTTTTGCCCTTTCGATTGTACTTTTGATATGTCCATTGCTTATATCTGATGGTTTTATATACGGCGAACTCCACAAATCATATGCTGCTGTTGTCGCTGCTACGCTCCCACATGCTTGAGGTACACTCGATGTTGGTTGTGCTGCTAAATCTTCTACCATCTTTATCAAACGCTTGTTTCGCCGTTTATCTCCCAAATCCAAGTGCTTCAATTCCCTTGCTGCCCATTTTTCCATTTTTTACACCCTATCTTTCCTCTCTCAAAACTATACCTATCAAGCCTTTCGTCTTCTTTTAAGTATTTTTACTTTTTGTTAAGAAAGATCCGGGTAATGGATAGGATTACGGGGAGGGTTAGGGTGGGGTTCTTTCTATGGGTCTTCATATTAAATTGGTATAACCAGATTACCTGAGAAAGCTCAATTTTTCATTTAGACTTCCCATGCTGATATATTTCCCTATTGGTTTGTTAACGCTTGACAGTCTACAGTTGACCTCTAACAATTAACCATTGCAACGAGAAGCTCAGTTTATAGACGTTGAAAGTAAATGTGAGAAGTCAGGTTTTAAGGGTAATTAAAACCCAACTTCTGGGATGCTTATATATTCACTTCAACTAGAAGCTTGATAACCTAAATTACCGGGACGGTCGAGTAAATCCACCCCCACGTTATTAGCATCCACCACGGGTGTTTCCACTAAAGCTAAAGCTTGACGAAGTGCATCCACACGTTCTGTAAATAAATGGTGGGGAGGGATTTGCTGGAAGACTCCAAATTTTTCTAAACGACGTTTGACTTTACCCGCAGCACCGACAATCAGAACGTGACGACCTTGGTCACAAGCATCTTTGATGGCATTTTCAATTGCTAAGGATGCGGTTACACCCAACATTGGCACATCGCTTAAATCCAAAATTAATACCTCTGAATCTACCATTGCTGCATGTTCGCGGGAAATGGCTTTGGATACACCAAAAATCATCGGTCCACTGAGGTAAAACAACACCACTTTCCCCTTTGCTCGCTCAAACAGGAGCTTTTCTTCCTGGTTGAGAACAATGGCATCATCTGCATCGGTAATAGTTTTCACCGTTTCCGCGTGCATGTTCGATAAACGTTCGATGGTAAGGATATTAGCAATAAATACACCGACACCAACCGCCACAATTAGATCCACAAATACCGTCAGCAACAATACACCGTACATGATGATTGAGCCTTTGAGGGAAACTTTGTGCGATCGCTTTAAAAAACTCCAGTCTAAAATATCAATACCGACTTTGAGGGCAATCCCTGCAAGTACAGCCATCGGAATTGGTTGGGTCAAACGTGCTGCACCTAATACCACCACTAACAAAATCAATGCCCTAGTTAAACCAGATACTGCGGTTTTGGCTCCCGTTTGAATGTTTACCACCGTACCCATTGTTGCACCTGCACCGGGTAAACCCCCGCAGATACCGGAAACCAAGTTAGCAATCCCTTGACCGATTAACTCTTTATCGGATTTATGCTCTGTTCTAGTCAAACTATCCGCAATCACTGCCGTTAACAGGGTATCAATACACCCCAACATACCCAGCATCACCCCATCTACCAACATGACAGTCATCAGTTCAGGTGTAAATGTGGGTGTACGTAGGGTTGGTAATCCGACGGGAATTTCACCTAGGCTACCAATGGTACGGATATCGGCATTGCTGAACACTGTTAGGGAAACCACTGTACCCACAATCAAAGCGACTAATTGGGGAGGGACAATTTTTTTAATTTTCTTCGGCATGAAGAAAATTATTGCCAGTGTGAGTAAACCTAGGGTTAATTCTGGAAAATCAATGTTAGTTAGAATTTGGGGTAAATTCTGGACAATTCCTAATACCCCCCCCTTGGGACTTGCTTGTCCTAATAATGGAGCAATCTGGAGGATAATCAGAATTACGCCAATTCCTGACATGAATCCAGAAATGACACTGTAGGGCATTAGGGTAATGTATTTACCTAGCTTAAAAATGCCGAATATAATTTGGAATATACCCGCCAGCATGACCACGGTAAAAGCCATTGCTAAACCCTGTTCTGGACTATCTGCTCTAGCAGTTAGGGAAGCAATAATTGTTGTCATTACCACCGTCATGGGTCCGGTTGGTTCAGAAATTAGAGTCGGAGTTCCACCAAATAAAGCAGCAAAAAAACCGACACAAACTGCTCCATAAAGACCTGCAACTGGTCCTGCTCCGGATGCAACCCCGAAGGCTAAAGCTAGGGGTAAGGAAACAATGGCAGCTGTCACTCCGCCAAAAATGTCGCCTTGAAGATTGCGAAAATGGATATGATTTGTAATTGCCATAGGGTAATGGTAAAGAAAGGAATTTAAAGTCAGGGAAACGGGATAGTACAGTAATATTAAAAGCCGAGTTCAAGTCGCAAAAATATTTTTTGTGATTCTGGAACTTTTTCGGAACTAGCCTGTCTTTAGTTCCGGAAGATACTCGTAGTGGTTAAAACGAGAATTATCTAAGTGGAATTAATCCTAAATAGAGACTCAGAATCTATACGTCCCTGTTTACAGGCTACACCTGACAGGCACGTAAGTAAATTGGTTTTTAAAAACTTGATTCAGCTATTATCTTTAGTTTTTGCCCTATCTTTCCCTGGTTTCTGGTAACGCACGAAAGTCTCCTGAATAGGGTTCCCATCTCCTGAAGGATAGGAGTGTCGCTGCGAAAATACATCTTCAGCTAAATTTATCATTTAGCGAAGATATAATCCAATAGCGATGAATACTAAATGGCGGTAATCTTTAAATTTTCCATTGGTTTTCAAAATAACAGACAGATGTTTCAAATTAATCTTTCAGCATAACTTATTTATACCATATGAATTTTCTATATTGACGTAACTCAAATAAGTATTTTTGATGCAAATGATTTTAAAAGTTGTTGTTTACCCAAATCATCGTCAAAAATCTATTGAGATGATAGTAGATAACTGATATGCTGATGGATAAGTAAAACCAAAGGATTTTCTCGATGGTAATAATTAGAAATACTGATTTATTTTTTGGTGTAAAGGTGGACTAAATATGCTGAGTAAGCATCAGCCACAAATAGCCATAACTTTAGGAGACCCGGCTGGAATTGGGGGAGAAGTAATTCTCAAAGCCCTGGCTAAGTTGGAATTAGAAGAATTAGAGAAAATTACCATTATTGGTAGTCAGAAATTGCTGATGCAAACCTACGATACTTTATCCGAAAGTGTGCGTAAAACCGACCTGATCCATCCGGAAAAACTGAAGATATTAGAAGTTGAATCAGTTCAAGTATACGAATCAGCAGTGGAATTAGGACAGGAAAATGCTGCCACCGGAGCAATCAGTTTTGCCTACTTAGAAAATGCGATCGCGCGATCGCTCGCAGGGGAATTTGCGGCGATTGTGACTGCGCCGATTGCCAAATCTGCGTGGCAAGCGGCAGGTTATAATTATCCTGGGCAAACCGAATTACTGGCAGAAAAATCCGGTTGTCAACGGGTGGGAATGTTATTTGTAGCCCGTTCACCCCACACTGGGTGGACATTGCGAGCATTACTAGCAACCACCCACATACCCCTGCAAGCGGTTCCCCAGACCCTAACCAAAGAATTAATGACGCAAAAACTCGACCTACTGGTGGAATGTTTGCAACAGGACTTTGGTATTGAACATCCCCACATTGCGATCGCGGGATTAAATCCCCACAGTGGTGAAAAGGGACATTTGGGAACGGAAGAAATTGAATGGTTAATACCCTGGTTAGAAACCGCTCAACAAAAGTACCCCCAGCTGCGTTTAGATGGTCCGGTTCCCCCAGACACCATGTGGGTAAATCCCGGTTTAGCCTGGTTTGGGACACGGGTGAATCTAGAAAATATCCCCGATGCCTATTTAGCTTTGTACCACGACCAAGGTTTAATACCCGTGAAATTAATGGCCTTTGACCGCGCTGTTAATACTTCCATTGGTCTGCCATTTATCCGCACTTCCCCTGACCACGGTACTGCATTTAACATCGCCGGGAAAGGTGTGGCCGATGCTACTAGTATGGGTGCAGCCATTGAATTAGCGCAAATTCTAGCTAGACAGCGAGCAAATATCCGGAATTAATTCCCATTTCCTTGATATTTAAATTACCAGCCCTAGCAAATATCCAGGAAACAGCCATGACCAGTTATTTCTTCAAAGGACAGCCAAAACCCATCCATTGGCAAACATGGCAGCACTTTTTAGAAACAGACCTACTATCAAGGGGTGAAATAGAAATTGCCAATCCCTTGATGGGTTTTGAACTGAAGACAAATGGTTACAATCCCCACAATGCTTTACTGTTGGTGAAAGCATCCCAGCTTGCTTATTTAGAACCAGAAACAATTAAAACTAGAATTAGCGAATGGAATCTCCCCAATTTCCATTTTTTCAATCGACGCAATACCCAAGCATACATAGCTGGGAACGAAAAAGTCATGGTGATAGCCTTTCGCGGAACCGAACCGGGAAACCTGCGAGACTGGATGAACAACAGTAATATTTTGATGAAACCAGGATACGGAGGTCATGTTCATGCTGGTTTTCATCAAGCACTGGAGGATATTTGGGCTGATATTGCTACCCAAATCGGTTTATTTAACTACAACAACCAAGCAATTTTTCTTACAGGTCACAGCTTAGGTGGTTCCCTAGCCAAAATGACCGCAGTCCGCTTACCAAGTCGTTACCAAGACCTAATTCAAGGTATATACAGCTTTGGTAGTCCCAGGGTTGGCAACCAACAATTTGCCGATAATTATAACCAAAAATTTCGCGATCGCACTTTTCGGATGATTAATCACCGCGATATCGTCACCCGACTTGCACCCCGCAGTTTTGGCTATCGTCACGTCAATAGTAGCTACTTCTTCGATTCCCAAGGTATACTCCACACTGAAATTCGTTATTGGCGACAATTTTTAGAAACCGTGAAAGGAACAAGAGAAGAATTTATCAATGCAGCTAGTTTCGTTAAAGACCATGACCTACGGGAATACGAAAAAAATGTCCTCCTCGACTTGAATGGATATTTGGCGAAAAATGGGTAATATGTTAAATAATGTTTAACTGACTATCCTCAGTTACCCCCGTTACTCGATAAATCGCGTTCCCCAGTTATTCATCAGAATAAGGAAAATATCCTCCTGTGTCCTGTATTCTTGCTCCCCAAGACCTAGTACCCGGACACTATGGAACATTTTCCAAATCTGTCACAAGCAAGTATCCAAGATATCTAGTTTGAGGAAAACTATGGTGTTAACAATGGATTAAACACCAGGTAATATCAGGAGTGTTATTGTGCTGGCAAAACCTTTTTCTCTCATTTTCGCCTCAATGTTTTCTTTTGCCGTTGGAAATGTAATTAGTATCACACTGCCATCACTGTCTGCGGTTGCAAGTATAAATCAAGTGGAAAAAATCGCCAGACTTTCCGAATCACAGCAACAAGAGCGTTTATTTTTGATTCAAACAGTTAACCAGTTACTACGCGATCGCAATTTATCAACAGCAGAAGAACAGTCCCGTCTATTCATCAAGAAGTTTCCCCAGGATGCCTTTGGATACTTTCAATTAGGGAACGTATTATTCCGTCAAGACAAGCCCACGGAAGCAATCGCAGCCTACCAACAAGCAATTAAACTCAATTCCCGCTATGCCCTTGCCTACAATGCTACCGGAGAAGTGTACGCTAGTCAATATCGCTGGCAAGAAGCCACCGATGCCTTTAATCAAGCCTTAAAAATTAACCCCGAATATGCCCAAGCCTTAGCTAACCTTGCTCAAGTTCAATGGGAACAGGGAAAACAACAAGAAGCGATCGCATCTCTAGAAAAGGTAATCAGTATCTATAAATCCCAAAATCAACTTGACAAAGCTCAACGTCTGGAACGTATCCTCCGCGATTTAAAAAGAACCGACGACCCCTCTGTGTCTTAGAGGAAAAAGTCATTTTTCATACTTGAATTATCGTTTTTGGGAGCAGGAAGAGACGCGACATGTCGCGTCTGTACTCTCGAAGGAAAAATCAGCTTTATAACCCCATGTCCAGAGTCAGGACGATAATCAAAATAGTGATAATTAATACTTGACAAACATCCTCCTAGTTAGGGTTCACAAAAAAGTCTTTACATCTATCTCCTGTCTTCTAACTTTTAGGCATGGCAATTTCTCGATTTTGATGAGCTACGGATGGATGATTTAATTTTGACCAACGTCCCTGTTTTTGCATTCGCTGATAGGCTTCTGCCATAGTCGGAAATTCCTCCCTTTCCTGTTCCCAGTGTACCACCGTTGCTTCATCACACCATTCCACTAATTTCGGCATTGCTTGACGGTGGGAACCTGTTGTCATAAATGCACGCATTGCAGCTTCATTTTCCCACATTGTTAATGTCCAAAAGGTGAAATTAGCATCAGCAACTAACTTAGTTTTTATATTTCCTAATGCTTGTTTCGCTTGACGTTCACTGGCAAAGGATAACCATAAAAATGCCGGCAAAAATCGCCACGCACGTAGGCGTAATCTCGTCACAGATATAAATACCATCTTTTTTTCCTATTTATTGTTCTGATATCTCTAGAGAGGTAATATATTACGTCTCTACATATAATAGTTCTGCCTGCTGCAAAATCTGTCGTATATCTTCATTCGTATATCTTCTCGACATCTTTAACCTCCAATATGTTTATGATGTCAACATTATCTTAAACCCAATAGTTAATACTGTCAACATGTAAAATGTAAAGTATTATCAAAAAGGCAAAGATGGGAATTTAATGTGTCAAAATCAAATTATCACCACGGAGATTTGCGTCGTGCTTTAATTGACGCAGCATTAGAGATAATCGCCGCAAAAGACATCGAAAGCCTGTCATTACGGGAGGTAGCGCGACGGGTGGGTGTATCCCATACTGCTCCCTATCGGCATTTTCCCGATAAGGATGCATTGGTTGCAGCTGTAGCCCAAGAAGGATTTGAAGCCTTGAAAGGGGAGTTAGAAGCGGCTTTACAGGCATATCCATCCCAACCAATTACCCAACTCCAGGCAACGGGAATTGCCTATGTGAAGTATGCAATAACACATCGTTCCCACTACCGAATTATGTTTGGAGTTTATATAACTTGTGCGGAGGAGCGGTTTCCCAGTTTATACCAAGTAGCCATGCAGACATTACAAGTACCCTACGATGCGATTGTTGCGGGTCAAGCTGCTGGATTAATCAAGATGACTGACCCGAAAAAACTGACATGGACAGTGTGGTCTATTGTTCATGGTTTAGCGACCCTATTGATGGATCAGCAGATACCGGTGAGTAATGCGATCGCGGTGGATGAATTAGCAACCTTTGTCACCCAATCTTTGATTGAAGGAATCACAATCAAGCAGTAAATCAGGAATTTCCAAATTAAATAATAAAAGTGCAACTACGAACCTTTCCTCACCGAAATTCGAGGAGGGTAGAATTCGTGAGCAGCTTCACAAAGAATAGGTATAAGTATCTATAAAATAATATTTTTGTTAGCAGAAATTGATGATTTACATAATTGTTTATAAATATCCGGTTTTATCTATAGGAAAGGATTCAATGAACAATATAAAAGTGAAAACATCAACATGAAGCTGACAAAAAATATCCAACAAATTTTGCTAGTTACCCTATCCCTTTTTCTCACCTTTAATTTTTCTATCGACCATCTGAATCCTGAAACAGAAGCCCTTTATTTTTACCTATTAACAAAAACCAAAATTGATGAGGTAAATAGTGATGAAAGAATGAGATTATTTATGTGGATACTTATACAAGTATAGCCCTTTATTGGCATCAATATTAAACTTTAAACCGATTTCAACTTCTTCTAAACCAATCTGAATCGAACTAATTGATTTATCATTCTGCATAGGGTTAACATCCATATATTCAGGATTTTTCAGAGCTTGGGCAAAATTAGGTAGCTTTTCGCGATTTATCTCTGTAAGTATTCTTTTCTCTCCACGCTCATACTTGGCATTAATCTCATCATCTGTCATCTGATACTTGTGGTTTTTATTAGGTATCTTTTGCCACATTTTTTCTTCACTAGGGGCTATATTCATAGATTGTATTTCCCTGACAATTATATTTAAATCAAGTAGTTTTTATTGGTTATGTGGTAACACTTTAATTATAGGTAATTTCAAGCTAAGTGTACTAAACTATATAAAAAACCCCCTCTAGAGGATATCGAGAGGGGAGTAGAAGCAACTAAAAATTAAGCGCTGAAATATTTAGCTACCGGGTGATAACAAATAATTGCGGTTGTACTTTGTTCCGGATATAATTGCTCGCTTTCATCCATATACATGTTCATCCGTTCAACTCCTAATAATTCCAGTTGTTTATACTGGTCTTGGATATTCGGACAAGCAGGGTAGCCAAAACTATACCGGGAACCTTGGTAGCGCTGTGCTAGGACATCGCGAATATTGTCGGGTTCCTGGTCGCCAAAGCCCAATTCCCTGCGGATTCTGGCGTGTGTCCACTCGGCTAATGCTTCTGCCATTTGTACTGCCATACCGTGAAAATACAGATAATCAGTGTAAGCATTATCTGCGTATAATTTTTGGGCGAATTCGGTGGCAATTTCGCCGACGGTGACGGCTTGCATGGGGAAGACATCGATGATACCTGTGTCTTTGGGTGCAAAGAAATCAGCAATGCACAGTCTTCTTCCGGAACCTTGACGGGGAAATTCAAAGGTGGCTACCTGTTGTTGATGATTTTCAGGGTGATACACATATAAAGTATTTCCTTCAGCATTACAGGGGAAATAACCGTAAATTACCTGGGGATGGAGTAGGTTTTCTTCAACAATTCTGGTTTTCCAACTATCAAGAATTGGATAAACTTTGGCTTGGAGAAATTCCTGATATTCTTCTTTGGTTTGGTCTTTAGGTTTTCTAAATTGCCATTGTCCAGCAATGAGAGCTTGCAGGTCTAAATGCCAAAATATTTCCGACCAGGGAATGTCATTTGGTTGTAGGAAGGTGGTTCCCCAAAAGGGAGGTTGAGGACGTTCAATGTTGATATCAACGGCTTCGGAACGACGGGTGTCAATTTCTGAGGATGCATCTGACTTTTTCTTAGCTGCTTTAGCGGCAATTTTTTCTGCATCCACATCCCGGAATACCACATCATTTTCGGCAGCGAATTCACCGGAAAAGCCATGAAAATCATCCCAGGCATTATTGGCTTTAGCTAGCATTAATTTATCCATGAAGTGGAGGTCAGAAAAGGCATCTTTGCCATAGATAACTTTACCTTTATAGGTGTTTTGACAATCTTCATAGACAAATTTGGGTGTTAAAGCTGCACCTCCTAAAATCACGGGTACGGTAATACCTTTTTGGTTAAATACCTCTAAGTTTTCCTTCATGAAGGCGGTGGATTTAACCAATAAACCACTCATGGCAATACAATCGGCTTTGTGCTTTTCGTAGGCTTCAATGATGTTTTCTACAGGTTGTTTAATCCCCAAATTTATCACCTGATAGCCGTTATTAGTTAAGATGATATCCACCAGGTTTTTACCAATGTCGTGAACATCTCCCTTGACGGTCGCAATGATAAATTTACCCTTAGCATTGCTTTCACCGGTTGCCGATTTTTCCATATGGGGTTCAAGAAAAGCCACCGCAGCTTTCATGGTTTCGGCTGATTGTAAAACGAAAGGTAATTGCATTTGTCCAGAACCGAACAAATCTCCTACCACCTTCATCCCATCTAGCAAATAGATATTGACGATATCTAAAGCTGGATACTTAGTTAAGGCTTCCCGTAAAGTATCCTCCAAACCAATTCTTTCCCCGTCAATAATATGCTGCTTTAAGCGTTCCTCAATTGGTAAACTATTGTCAACACCCTTATCTTTCTTCGTTGTCACCCCTTCAAACAGGGTTGTTAGCTCACCCAAGGGGTCGTAAACGCAAACATCACCCTCAAATCTGCGTCGATCGTAAATCAAATCTCGACACACCTGCTGATGCTTCTCTTCTATTTTCGCTAGGGGTAAAATCTTGGCAGCGCTGACAATTGCTCCATCCATTCCTGCTTGCATTGCTTCGTGGAGGAACATGGAATTTAACACCTGACGCGCGGCTGGATTCAAACCAAAGGAAATATTTGATACACCCAACATAAAGTGACAGCCGGGCAACTCTTCCTTAATTCGGCGAATTGCTTCAATGGTTGCCTTGCCATTTTCCCGGTCTTCCTCAATCCCCGTAGAAATAGGTAGGGCAAGGGTATCAAAAAAAATCTCATGGGCAGGGATGCCGTATTCCAGAGCATCTCGATAGGCACGTTGGGCGATCGCAAATTTTTTCTCGGCTGTCCGGGCCATTCCGTCTTCGTCGATAGTGCCAATTACTACCCCGGCTCCGTATTTTTTCGCTAGTTCCAAGACTTTGAAAAAGCGTTCTTCTCCATCTTCATAGTTGGTGGAGTTGAGGATACATTTACCACCAGCGACCTTTAACCCAGCCTCCATTTTTTGCCATTCCGTCGAGTCCAGCATTAGGGGTAAGGTGACATTATTCACAATTCGGGAAACCAACTCCCGCATATCCCGTTCCCCATCCCGACCGACGTAATCGACGTTCACATCGAGAATGTGCGCTCCTTCCTTGACCTGCGCTCTTGCGAGGGAGACTAAACCGTCCCAATCCTCAGCGTTGAGCATATCTCGGCATTTTTTAGAACCACTGGCGTTTAATCTCTCACCGACAATCAGGAAGGAATTATCCTGGGTATAATTTTGTGTGCTGTAAATCGATGCTGCTGCTGGTTCTAACCTTGGTTGACGTTGTTTTGGCTTCAGTTCCTTGGCGATTTCAGCCAGTTGAGCAATATGTCCCGGACGTGTCCCACAGCAACCCCCAATCACTTGGACACCTAAGTCTTCGACAAAATGCATCAACGCCATCCGTAATTCCATCGGTGTCAAACGGTAATGGGCTTGTCCACCGACATTTTCCGGTAAACCCGCATTGGGAATACAGGAAACGACGAAGGGAGAATGTTCGGATAGATACTTGATGTGCGGTTTCATCAAGTCTGGACCAGTGGCACAATTCAAACCTAAAATATCGATTTTGTAAGGTTCGAGAATTGTCACCACCGCATTAATTTCCGTCCCCACCAACATGGTTCCCATTGTTTCCATTGTTACTGAAACCATAATGGGTCGTCTTCCACCTTTAGCAGCAAAGGTTTTTTCTACCCCATTGAGTGCGGCTTTAATTTGCAGCACATCCTGACAGGTTTCAATAATGAATAAATCCACACCCCCATCCCAAAGGGCTGCCGATTGGTTGGCAAAGTTCGTTTCTAGGGTATCATAATCAATATGACCGAGGGTGGGTAACTTTGTCCCCGGTCCCATCGAACCAGCCACAAAGCGGGGTTTTTCCGGTGTGGAAAATTCGGCAGCACAGCGTTTTGCTAATTCTGCGGCAGTTTTGTTGAGGTAGTAAGCTTGGTCTTGCAGATTATATTCTGCCAACACAAACTCCGTTCCTCCGAAGGTATCGGTTTCGATGACATCCGCACCCGCAGCCAAAAAATCACGGTGGACTTTCGCAACGGCTTCCGGGTTCGTGTGAACAAGGTACTCATTACAACCTTCGTATTCTGCACCACCAAAGTCCTTTGCAGTCAGGTTTTGCGATTGTAAATTCGTTCCCATCGCTCCATCGAACACAATTACCGGATGTTCCGGACTATGGAGCCGTTCTAGGAATGATTGTGTCATAGGTCTCCAGCAATTTAAGTTAAATAGTGTGGTGTGACACCGGATGGGTGTTCCACACTATGTAATATTTTCGCCAATTTCGGGGAAATGGGGAAGATTGGGAAGTGTACTATTTTTATTTTTCCTTGAGAACGAACCAATCAGGAAGTTAAGATAGGACAACAACAGCAACAACTATTACAAATAATCGAAATGATAAACGCGAACCGACAAGTCAGCGATCGCACACCACCAATACCAAAAAGCGCTCCCAAGGAGCATCACAACAGCAAATCCTTATCCCAGTAAACGTTTGAGTTGTTTGTATACTTCGTCGTCGTTACGCTTACCAACTAAAATCACTTCAACTAAATCTGCATCTGCATCAAAGCGGTAAACAATGCGATATTCTCCCGAATCTACGCGATAGTATCCAGGATAACCAGTTAATTCTTTATAGTCTGGGTGTAGGGGGTCAATATTGAGCGACATGACTTTTTTGGCGATTTGAGCAGCAATTTTCGGCTGTAAACTTTTTCTAAACCGTCTCATTTCGCCATACTGTAAATTAGTCATCAAGTGCTGCTAAACGTTCGAGTTCTGCGGTGAAAATTTCTGAGCCTACCATTTTAGATGTAGCCAAAGCCATTTGTGCTTGTTGTCCTAAAATTAAATCTTCTAATTGGGTAATTCGATTCATTAATTGCTCGTAATTTTCTACTGACATAATTACGTAACTAGATTGTGATTCGCTGGTAATGATGATCGGTTCGGTTGTTGCTTGTTTTAGAGCATCGCTGTGGGGATTTTGGATGTCTCTAAGGGGAAACTGGCGCATTTTCAAGTTCAAGTTTTTCTTCATGCTTTCTATAATTTATATATTTATTGTAATATTACTTCCTTAAACTTTTGATTGCTACTAGGATAGCAAACTTTTACTCACGACAGCACATAGTCGTAAGACTTATCGTCAGATATCGCCCATCCCCAGGTGGGTGTAAATAAATGGCGAGATGATTCAATCTAACAGGATTGACACAACGTAGATTTTTCGGAAAAATCAAAAATAATCACAATTAACGAACTTGCTTGAGGTTTTCTATTTGGTTGGTAAACATTTCCGTAAATAGACTCAAAACTGTGCGTTCTTCCCTAACTTTAATATTTGCACTAATGGACATCCCTGATTGTAGAGATATATCTCTACCTTTGACTGCTAATTTTTGTTGATTGAGGCGAACTTTGGCAGGAAAACGATAAAATTGATGGGTAGGGTCGGGAGGTAAGGCATCGGAACCAATCCATTTAACTTCACCCTTAATATCACCAAACTCACTGAAGGGAAAGGATTCAATTCTCACATCTACTTTCATTCCTTCCTGGACAAATCCAATGTCTCGATTGGTGATAAATATTTCGGCAATCAGGTTATCATTGGGGACAATTTTCAAGATTTTTTCGCTAGGGTTGGCAACAAAACCTGGTGTTTTTGCTTGTAAATCAAAAATTGTCCCTGCGACTGGTGCGCGTAATTCCTGATATTTGACGTTGAGTTTAGTTTGGTCAATTTTACTGTTGATTTCCGCAAGTTTTTTATCATTTTCTAGGAGAATACGGGATAGTTGACTGTCGATTTCGGCAATGCGTTGTTTATTTGCAGCAATTTTTTCCAGGATATTTTTTTGGGAACTTGCAACGGTGTTGGTTAATTCTTCTGTTCCCTGGTCTACATCGTATTTGAGACGTTGTTGTTCCTGTTCTAGTTGGGAAATTTGGGATTTCAGGGTTTGTACTGTTTGCTTTTGTTTGAGATACTGGAGTTGCGCGATCGCGCCTTCTTTGGCTAAGTTTTCTAGTTTGGTGAGAATTTGCTGTTCTAGAATCAAATTTTGGCGTGCATCTTGGATTTTGATTTGGTTTTGATTGGCTTGTTGTTTAATTTGAGCAATTTCTAAGCGTGCTGCATTGGTACGAGATGTCAGTTCTGTTTGTGCTGCTTGTAAACGCTGTTGTTCTTGGTTATTGAGGTTATTATTATCGGTGTTATTATTTAATTCTGTCTGTAGGGTTTCTATTTCTCTTAGGAGAGCAGAGCGGTTTTTAAAAAGGTTGGCGATTTCGGGATTTAGATTATTGCTTAACAGGGATAAACTTGCTGGATTGTCACCGGAGTTAATCAAAGTCCGATAAATTTGATTTTCCTGGATGATGCTATTACGAATTTTTTCTAAAGCTGTTAATTCTGACTTGTTCGCTTCTGTGTCAAAAACTAATAATAAATCTCCTACTTTCACCTGTTGTCCATCTTTTACTAAGACTTGTTTGACAACTCCACCTACGGGTGCTTGAACTTCTTTGACTGCTGCTTCAGGTTTTAGTTGTCCTGTTGCAGGTACTACCTGTTCAATCTTAGCAATACTAGCCCAAATTACACCAAAACTAGCTAATCCCATTAATGTTAACATAATGGCACGTGACCATATGGGGGATTGACGTAGTATGACTGATGAGGATTGTTGTAATTGATAGGATTTTAAGTCTGGTTTTAGTTGTTTGGGTACGGGTTTTTCCGCTAACAGTAATCGCGCATCTTGTAGGTTTGATTGATGATATTTTCCGTTACCGTTATGACCGTTAGTGTGGTTAGTAGACATGGGATTTTCCTTGAGTAGAATACAGCATACAGGAGTAGGATGATTTTTTAGCGCTGCTGAATAAAAATATAAATTGAAAATTTGACCTATTGTAGAGACGTAGCGGTGCTACGTCTCTACGATAATGATTAATGATTTTGGTTTTAATACAAAATTCAAATGTAAATAATTATAATTCATGCCCAAATTCAGTAACACCATTTTTGCAATTACTAATATTTCCGTACAGACGACTCGACGGGTTGTCTCTAGCATATTTACAAATTCACTTCCTGCTGATTATAAAGATAAAAATAATGACCTTTTTTCGCCATTAATTCCTGGTGATTTCCTTGTTCTATTAATCTTCCTCCATCCATGACTAAAATGATGTCTGCATGACTAACTGTATTTAATCTATGGGTAATAAAAAATACTGTATTTCCCCGAAACGCATTGGCTAAATTGATACAAACCTGCCGTTCCGTTGGGTAATCTAAAGCACTGGTAGCTTCATCTAAAACGAGTAATTTCGGTTTTTGCAAGACTGAACGCGCGATCGCAATCCGTTGTCTTTGTCCTCCGGATAGTCCTGCTCCTTTTTCTCCGACGCGGGTATTATAGCCATTAGGTAGGTTCATGATAAAGTCGTGAGCTGCTGCGATTTTAGCTGCTTGGATGATTTCTTCGCTGGTTGCGTCGGGGTTGGTAAGGGCCATATTTTCCTGGACAGTGCCGTCGAATAGTAAACTATCTTGGGGGACTACTCCTAATTGTCGTCGTAGGGAATAAAGTTCGACTTTGGCAATATCATAATCATCGATTAAAATGCGTCCGGATTCGGGTGCGTATAATCTTAATAATAGTTTCATTAAGGTGCTTTTTCCGGAACCACTTTGTCCAACGATTCCCACAAATTTTCCTGGGGGAATTTCAATGTTGACGTTGGCTAATTGTAGAGGACCTGTGCTTGCAAAGCGGAAGGATATATTTTCAAATTTAACTGCTCCTTGAATTGCTGGGAGAGGAATATTTCCTCGGTCTTGCTCTCCTTCTTCTGGGGTATCGACAATATCACTTAATCGTTCTAAAGATAAAGCTGTTTCTTGGAAACTCTGCCACAGTTGAGCTAATCGTAATATAGGACTGGTGACGTAGCTGGAAATAATCCGAAAGGCGATTAATTCTCCTAGGGTTAATTCCCCTTGTAAAACTAAATAAGCTCCCGCCCATAACACTAGCAAACTGCTTAATTTATTCAGAAAATTACTAGTAGCACTAGCCCAAGTGGAAGTAATCACATTATCAAAACCCGCAGCGACATAGCGAGCATATTTTTCTTGCCATGTAAAACGCGATCGCAATTCGATATTTTGGGCTTTGACGGTTTGAATTCCCGACATTACCTCTACTAGATAGGATTGGGTTTCGGCGTTGCGTTCGGCTTTGTGGCGTAGTTGTTTACGAATAATGGGGGATGCAATAAAGGTAATTAATAGGAATACGGGAATTGTCGCTAAACCAACTAAAGTTAATTGCCAGCTATAAAAGAGCATGACAATAATATATACTACGGAAAATACCGCATCTAATCCTACTGTCAAGGCTGTTCCCGTGAGAAATTGACGAATATTTTCTAATTCGTTAATTCTAGTAGCTAATTCTCCTACAGGTCGTCGTTCAAAATAGCGTAGTGGTAAACGTAATAGATGGTCAATAATTTGTGAACCTAACCCCATATCCATGCGGTTAGTTGTATCCACAAATAGATAGGTGCGGAGAGCGCCTAAAATCGCCTCAAAAAAACCAACCACTAATAATAAAGCCCCCAATACATTCAGGGTACTAATACTATTTTGGACAATAACCTTATCAATAATTAACTGAATCACCAACGGATTCACTAAAGCCGCTAATTGCACAAAAAATGAAGCCAAAAAGACTTCAATCAATACCCGACGATAACGGGATATATAGGGTAAAAACCAACTTAAACCAAAACGCTGTTGGGGTGTTTCCTGGGTCGCACTCAACAACAAAACTTGCAACTGGGGACTCGAATTCTCCCTTACCGCTTCTAACTCTGCAATCAACTTACCCGGTGAAAACCGCTTTATTCCCTGGGACGGTACACCTAAAACCATCACGCGATCGCTAGCTTCATAAATAACTGCATATTCCCCTTGGTAACGCATCAATGCGGGTGTGGGGATACGTGTGACATTTTGGGTAAGTAAATCTACTAATTGGGATTTAAACCCGATTAATTCACCTAAATAGGCACAAACTTGAAAAGAAATAGATTCCTGTCGGCGAAACTGCTCTGTTAATACCCGTTTCACCACATCTCGACGGAAGGGAATGTGTAAATACTGACATAACATCTGCCAACAAGCTGCTGTCCCATTCACTTCCCCCCGACCCCGAACAAATGGATACTTAACTCGTTGATTATCTGGTTTGTACTGCTGAGGTGAGGAAGAGAATAGGGGTTCTGTTTCCTCGACGTAGGGGATTTCTAATTCCTCTTCCGGAGATGGGGAACTGGTGAGGATTTCTTGAGAAGGTAGGGGAGATTGGGTATTTGTATCTACGTAACCCTGTAAACAAGATACATCCTCCGGATCTAATCCTAGCAACCGTGCAGAATTCTTCCCCGTCACCTCAATCATCCCCAATTTATTTAAATCTAAACGGGAACCACGGGGATTCTGATTGACAACACCACCACTGACAAACCAAAGTTTTTCCCTTTCTAATTCCTCCACACCCAGTTTACCGGGAGGTAAATTGATAATCGTGGCATTCGTGGCAGCTTTTTCCGTAATTTCCCGTAGATTCGCTCCTCCATTAGCCAAAGCATCCAACTGTAACCCCACAACTTCAAACACTTCCGCCATATGCACTTGACTTTGACGTGCTTGAGCAAAAGCTGGAAAACTCGCCATTAAACTCAAAAAATCCGCCGCAGCAATCGTTAAAATTGTCACTTCCGTAGATGCGATCGCGGTTTCACAGGGTGTTTGACGCAGTAAACTAATTTCCCCTAAAAAATCCCCTGTTTCTAGTAATTTTAAGGTAGTTGGCATTTGGGTACGGGGGTCATAGCCAATTAACCGTACTTTCCCGGTATAAATTATTCCTACTCGGTCGGGAATTGTTTCCTGACCAATAATTTTCTGACCGATTCGGAAGCGTCCTGCTTGAATCGTTGTCAATAATCTCGTCAATACTTCCCCTGGTATTTGCTCAAAACCGGGTAGGGAAGCAATAAATGTTTGCAAGTTATTTTTGAGGTAAGTCATTCGATTTGGGATTTTGGATTAAAGATAAAATGGTTTTTAGATATATCTAAATCCGATTTAAGAATAAATATTGTGGAACAGGTTTTACCCGGTTTTATACGGATAATCATTCTGTATAAATTGAGTTTGTATGGTATTATCTACAAGTGTTCGTGATATATTATTTTTTTGGGAGTAAGAATGTAGATACCGAGAATTATATGTCTGTATTTATTTTGGTTTTTAAAAATTAAATCAACTACGAAATATCAAAATCAAAACACTAAAAATATCGTATTCATCCTGATTATTATCATTTCATAAACCAGCATTTCTTCCAAATAAAAATCCTATTGTAAAACCATTTCTCGACCGCATTCAACTTTTCTTATCCCGTCTGTTATCTCCTCTTCCCCATACCCAATTTGCCATTTCTGAGCTTGAATTTGTGCTTGTAACCACTCATGAAAGCGTTCATTAATTAAACGTTGACGCGTCATCTCATCTAATTTTGCACTAATAATTTTTTCTAATCTCATTAAAACAATCCATTCACCCACCTGAGTTGGTGGTACAAGCTGTTGTGGTTGGACACTCGACAAAATTTTGGCAATTACTGGATGAATTGACTGCAATTCCACAGGACCGATTACACCATCTGTCTCTACTTCCGAACCTTGGGAATATTCCCGAACTAATTCTGCAAAGGACTGCTCCCCCTCACTAATCCGAAAATATAATTCTTGCGCAATCCCAATATCATTTGTACGTAACAAAGAATAGATTACTCTATCCAACTGGGGTTTACGTTGGCGAAAATAGGAATCTAAATCTCCTCCCCAATTGATTTGTTTAAATTTCTCTATTTTACATTGACGAATGGCAATTTCATCCAATTGTTCTGAGGTTAAACCATTCTTTTGTAACCAAAACCGACGCTGTTCTGGTGAAGTTAACTGATATCTTGCTGCTAACTGCTCACAGGCTGATTTTGCTTCCGTGGGAGTTAATTTTATTTCTGCGATCACGTTGTCAATAATCAACTCCCCCAGCAACTGCGGCATCATTTGATATTTTACCAAAGACTGGATCAATTGCTCTGATGTTAGTCGATTATCACCCACTTGCAGCATAGGAAACATACAATTTTTGGGGTTATTTTGTTTGCTTTCGTCTCAGTAAACATACCAATACAAGGTTATGAAAAGGTTATTAATATATAAATTTTATTTTAATTATATGCACACTAAAGATTAAAATAATTTGTTTCACCTTCTTATTCCTATCTCTCCATAATCCCATAATTTTCATAGAAGTGGGGTTTTAAACAAAATTTTTGGGTACAGATTACTATTCTCAAAATAGAAGTTCCCACCTTCAAACAAATGAGGATGTTACAGTTGATTGACTGACTGAAATATCAATTGATAATTTCCGGTTTCCAGAGTAAAAATAACCCTCTACCTACCAAAGTCAATCCTTATCCATCAGATTACAGAAATCTTGTATAATTATCGCTGTTCTTAATCATTTGATAGTCACTCCTTAATTTAGCTACCATAAGGTAATAATGCGGAATTTCTTGGATAATTAAAGCACAATATTTTCCAGGTTAATCCAGCTAAAATCAACAGTTGTATATGTATGATTGATTTCATTCATCCTTGACCGAGAATAGGCTTGTCATCAAATAGAATTAATATTCAATCATTTTCATTGAATATTTTGTCTTTTTCCTGAACCAAAACACACTCTAATTACTTTCTGGATTAATCCTTCCCCAAAGTCAAATATTCTCGATTCTGTGTACAAAATCATTACCATTCAATCATGATTTGAAATCATAGTTGTGAATTCCATCATAAGTATGGAGTCTATGGGGAGTGACAAATCAAGTTATTTTCGACTTCCTGTTCCAAAGCTAATATTTATGGATTTCTCCTTCTCTTGATAAGTGTTGAGTAATGGATTGATTTTCCACTACTCCCTTTAAATTCAGAGAGGTTCCTGAAAAATCGACGGTTGATGGTATTTGATTTTGTTTTCGGTTGCAGCAAGTTTCACCCAACACTCAGAGTAATTAAACCTAACTGTTCCAATTAACAGTAAAAAACAATTATGACCAATCAAACAGAACTACTGAAATTTGCTGGCACAATTAAATTAGATGGTGCGGAAATCTCAGACTTTGACCCCAAAACCAAACGTCTATTTTTAACCGGAGAAGTCGCTGGAAAACCCGTACTGCAAATAGTTGATCTTTCCAACCCCAATAATCCCGTCAAAATTGGTAACGTTGACCTTTCTAGCTTCGGTGGAGGAATCCAAAGTGTTGCAGTTAGAAAAGGTAAAGGAACACAAAACAGTGTTGTCGCTGTCGCAGTTTCAGCCAATAATTTCACAGAACCTGGTAAAGTGGTATTTTTTGATGCCACAGTTGATATTAATAATCCCAGATCCCTTGCTCAGGTGACAGTGGGTGCTTTACCGGATATGCTCACCTTTACCCCCGATGGAACAAAGGTATTGGTGGCTAATGAAGGGGAACCAAGTGAAGATTATACATTTGACCCGGAAGGTTCCATTAGTATTATTGATGTTTCCGGTGATATCACCGCTTTAGACCAAAGCAAGGTAAAAACAGCGGATTTTCGCGCTTTTAATGGACAGGAAGCGCTGTTAAGACAAAAAGGAGTGAAAATCTTTGGTAGATTAGCGAACGGTACTCCTTCCACAGCAGCTCAAGATTTTGAACCGGAATATATAGCTGTATCTCCCGATGGGAAAAAAGCCTTTGTGACTCTGCAAGAAAATAATGCTTTTGCAGTTCTAGATTTAGACAACGGTATCATTACCGATATTTTACCTTTAGGATTCAAAGACCATAGCTTACCAGGAAATGGTCTAGATGCAAGTGACAGGAGTGTTAATGGTACTGGTGGTGGTCGCATCAATATTCAAAACTGGCCGATTTTCGGGATGTACCAACCCGATGCGGTTGCGTCCTTCCGGGTAGGGGGAAAAACCTACTACGTGACAGCAAATGAAGGAGATGCGCGTTTACGTCCTTCTGCTGATAATGTTCTACCTGCTCCCAATAACACTGAAGGTCGAATCTTTAACGAAGAGGTGAGAATTGGGAATAATAGTGTTGTTCTTGACCCGACCGCTTTCCCCAATGCTACACAGTTAAAAAACAATGCCAACCTGGGTCGCTTGCTAATTACCAATACCCTCGGTGATACTGACGGGGATGGGGACTATGATAAATTATACGCCTTTGGCGCTCGTTCCTTTTCCGTTTGGGATGACCAGGGTAAGCTAGTTTTTGACAGTGGTGATCAACTTGAGCAAATCACCGCTCGACTTGTCCCCACCATCTTCAATAGCAATGGTGATCCAGGAACCTTCGATACTCGCTCCGACAACAAAGGTCCGGAACCAGAAGCTGTCACCGTCGGTTATGTTAGTGGTAAACCCTACGCTTTCATTGGTTTAGAAAGAACGGGGGGGGTAATGGTCTACGACCTAAGTAAACCGGAAGCACCCCAATTTGTTCAGTACATTCGCACTGAAGGTGATATTAGTCCAGAAGGGTTAAAATTCATTCCTGCAATTGAAAGTCCTAATGGGAAACCCTTAATAGTGGTTTCTAACGAAGTTAGTAATACTGCGACTATTTACGAAGTTGAAGCACCCAATTTCACCCTACAACTGTTACACGCATCTGACCAGGAAGCTGGTGTTCCTGCATTGGATGACGCACCCCGCTTCAGCGCAGTCTTGAATGCTTTAAAAAACCAGGACGCGGATGGGAATGGTCAGATAGATTTCCCCAATACCTTGATTTTATCCTCCGGTGATGCCTATATTCCCGGATTATTCCTCAATGCAGCAGCAGACCCATCCCTGAGACCTCTACTTGGAAGAGAAGGACAGGGAAGAGCAGACATTATCATTCAAAATGAACTGGGTTTCCAAGCGATCGCCTTTGGTAATCATGAATTTGACCAGGGTACTGGTTTAGTCAGAGACATCCTTGCTCCTAGTGGTGCGTATCCCGGTGCAAAATTCCCCTACCTTAGCGCTAACCTGAATTTTGCTCCCGATGCAAACCTTGCACCCCTGGTGACTGCTGATGGTCAGGAAGCTAGCGATATCCCCGGTAAAATTGCCAAGAGTACCGTAATTACCGTCAACGGCGAGAAAATTGGTGTAGTTGGTGCTACTACCCCTACTCTGCGGAGAATATCTTCCCCGGGCAATGTTGGAGTTCTTCCTCCCGACCCGAACGATATCGATGCTTTAGCGGCAGAAATTCAAAAATCCGTAGATGCCCTGACTGCCACTGGTATCAATAAAGTTATCCTCCTAGCTCACATGCAACAAATCGACATTGAGAAGCAGCTAGCAGGAAAACTTAAGGGTGTAGATATTATCGTCGCCGGTGGTTCCCACTCTCGCTTGGTGGATGAAACAGACCGGTTGCGAGATGGAGATACCCCTCAAGGTGTGTATCCCATCTTACTCAAATCTGCCACCGGGGAAGATGTCGCCGTCGTCAATACGGATGGTAATTATAAATACGTTGGTCGTTTAGTTGTCGATTTTGATAACCAGGGTCGGATTATTCCCGCAAGTATCGATAAAAACATCAGTGGAGCCTATGCCACGGATGCAGCAGGGGTTGCAGCTTTGAATGCGCAAAATTTGGTAGACCCAGAAATCAAAGCCATTACCGATGCTGTGCGGGAAGTAATTAGACGGAAAGATAGTAATGTTTTTGGTATTACCAATGTTTTCCTGAATGGAGACCGTGGTAGTGTCCGGACAGAGGAAACAAATCTGGGTAATTTAACTGCGGATGCGAACCTGGATTATGCACGTCGTTTAGACCCCACCGTAGTTGTGTCCTTGAAAAATGGTGGTGGTATCCGCGATAACATTGGGCGAATTATTGCTCCCCCAGGTGGAACTGAAGCACAAAAACTTCCCCCGGAAGGAAGCGAGTTATCAGGGAAACCGGATGGTGGTATTTCACAACTGGATACGGAAAATGCGCTGCGGTTTAATAACGACCTAACCCTAATTACCCTCACAGCAGCACAGTTAAAACAGGTGCTAGAACACGGTGTTGCAGGAACCAGACCTGGTGCGACTCCTGGTCAATTCCCCCAAATAGGTGGTGTTTCCTTCAGTTTTGATGCAAGTAAACCTGTTGGACAACGGATTCAAAGTGCGGCAATTTTGAATCCGGATGGTAGTGTTAAGGAAGCTTTGGTTGAAAAGGGTCAAGTCCAGGGAGATCCGAATCGGGGAATTCGCATTGTCACCCTCGGTTTCCTTGCTAATGGTGGTGATGGTTATCCCTTTGCAGATTTTGTCACAGCTAATCCTAGCTTTGCCAATCGGGTTGATTTAATTGGGGAAACCGACACAGACCGCAACCGCAATGGTAGGATTGATGGTGCTGTTGACCCCAGTAAGTTTGACCCAGGAAAAGCTAATTTTGCGCGTTCGGGAACGGAACAGGATGCTTTTGCGGAGTATTTGTTAGCGAATTTTAACACTCCGGAAAAAGCCTTTAAGGTTGCAGATGTTCCTGCTGCACAGGATACCAGGATTCAGAATTTAGCTTTCCGTTCCGATAGTGTTTTTGCAGGTTTTGTTGGTAAAGTTCAACCCGGTTCTACTCCCGGTGTGGTCGGAATCACAGGTCGCGCTACCAATTTACAATTTACTGTGAATACGGTAAATCCCAATTCCCGTGTGAGTGAGTTGGTGGTATTTGAGTTTGATGGTAATGGTAATCCTGATTTGAAGCAACTCTTAGAAAGTGGAAAAGCTCGGGTGATTTCTTCCATTATCAGTAATCAACCAAATGGTTTTAGAGCAGGGGATAATCCCAGGATTTTGGAATTTGGTCTGGGTAGTCAAATTGGTTTTGCTGTGATTAAAGACGGTACTGCTGACGATATTAAAGCTGGAAAATCCAAGGAAATTATTTTCTCCACCAGGAATAATTTTATTTCTAATATCACTAATAATGGTTGGGATATCAATGTAGAAGGGTTTAATATCAAGGTGGGGACAACCAATAAAACCCCTGCGTTGGGAACTAGTTTGCAAAATGGAACTCAAGGGGAAGTTATTGATTTACGAGGTATTACTGGTCAAGTAGATGCAACTTTCTCCATGTACAGAGAAGCTGCATTTAACAACCAAGTTTATTTCTACCGGATTGATAATGCGGATGGTTTAGTTGGTGGTGTCAATCCCAATAATAGCCGCTCCTATATCGATGCAGCTTTAAATAATTTGGTGCGCGGTGCAAACAATCAACCCATCAAATTAGAAGTCGCAAACCAAGCAACATCAACTGTCAACGCGAGGGTAAATGCGGGTTCAATTATTGCTCCCTTTATCGTTGTCAACGGTACTTTAGAGCAATTAACAGATAGTAATCCCAATAATGATCCGAAGGTTTATTTCCCATTCCTCGGTGCAAATCCCAACCAAGTAGACCATTTACGTTTGTTGGGTGATAACACCTTTGGTTTTGAAGATTTACCCAATGGTGGAGACAGAGATTACAACGATATTATTATCAAAGTGAATCTGGCTCCGGTTGTGTAGTTGGGTTTGATTTGTATGTGTATGGGGGTTTTTATACCCCTATTTTTGTTGATGTTTGTTGATAATTCATTGGTTGTATTTGTTAATTTGTGTCATTTTATGGACGTTGTTAGATACAAATACTAATTGTATGAATTGTCAATTTTACGTTATGTAGAGACATCGCATTGCCACGTCTCTACAAAATACGATGATTTGATAATTCATGTCCAAATTCAGCAACGCCATTTTCTGTATTCTAGGTTTTTAAAAACCAAAAAAATTCATCAATTAGGAGAATTATTTCTATGCCATTATCAGTAGGAGATATTGCATTTGTTGTACTGTTACTTGACCGCAAATAGCTTTAGCCTTTAGCCTCGAAAAAAACTTTAATATCAAGGCGCTATACCCGCAGGGTTGTCCTAGACTAGCGCAACTACGTACCTTTTTCTCACCAATCAAAATTGACTATTAATTATTATGTCTACCAATATTACACAATGGAATTTTAATTCCCCCACACCAGATAACGCGACCAATACAGGTACTACTAATCCTGCTATTGGTACGGGAACAGCAAATTTACTGGGAACTACTGCAACTTTTGCAGCAGGTTTCCCGACAGGAACGAATGATAACTCCGGTTGGAATACAACTAGTTACCCAAACCTCGGTACGGGAGATAGAACTGAGGGGGTGGAGTTTCGAGTTAGTACAGTTGGATTTGAAAGCATTATTTTTAACTTTGATATTCGTCACAGCAACACTTCTGCAAATACTGTTGTTGTTCAATATTCGACCGATGGGACAAACTTTGTTGATTTCCAGACATTTACGGCAAATCAAGGTGATGCATGGTTTAACCGTAATGTCGATTTTAGTTCCGTAAGGGAATTAAATAATAATCCTAACGCTGCTTTTCGGGTGGTTGCAGCTTTCGATCCGAGTCTTGGTAACTATCGAGCAACAACACCCACTTCTATCTATAGTCCCAATGGTACTCTGAGATTTGATAACGTCACTTTTACCGGTATTACAGCAGCGACAACTAACCCAAGTGTGAATCTATCGGTTG
Source organism: Calothrix sp. NIES-3974 (assembly GCF_002368395.1). GTDB lineage: Bacteria > Cyanobacteriota > Cyanobacteriia > Cyanobacteriales > Nostocaceae > NIES-3974. The sequence continues at coordinate 5,058,931 of NZ_AP018254.1, read as the reverse complement.
ACCCTAATTCCGGAACAGAAGCAGAGCGAACCGTAATTACAATCACCGCGATCGCATCCACTGCTGTCTCTTCTGAGCAAACTGTTGATTTAACGGTGACGGGAGGTGGTATTACTGCTGGTGATTATACCCTCAGCAATACTCGGATTACGATTCCTAGTGGTCAAACTACGGGTACTGCGACTTTGACCATAGTTGATGATTCGGAGGTGGAAGGGACGGAAACTGCTACCATTTCCATTACCAATCCCTCTGCTGGTCTGACCCTGGGAACTACCACTTCCCAAAATATCACCATTATCGATAACGATGATGTAATCACCCCAATTTATCAAATCCAGGGTGCTGGTCATACTTCCCCCTTGGTGAATCAATTGGTGACTACCACCGGGATTGTGACAGCAGTGGATAGTAACGGTTTTTATCTCCAAGACCGGACGGGAGATGGAAATAATGCGACTTCCGATGGAATTTTTGTATTTACCAGTTCTGCTCCCACCGTCAGAGTTGGTGATGATGTCCAAGTTCGTGGTCGGGTGAGTGAATTTTTCCCTGGTGGTGTTGCTACTGGTAATTTATCTACGACCCAAATTGGGGGAAGTCCCACTATTACCGTCAGATCCAGTGGAAATCCCCTTCCTGCTGCGACAATTATTGGTAGTGGTGGAAGAATTCCTCCCACTGCAAATATTGATGATGATGCTTTTACCAGCTTTGACCCCAATACGGATGGGATTGATTTCTTTGAGTCCTTGGAAGGGATGTTGGTGACAGCAAAGGATGCGATCGCAGTTGCTGGGACAAACCGGTTTGGAGAAATCTTTACGGTTGTGGATAATGGTAGGGGTGCGACGGGGATTAGTCAACGGGGGACGTTAAATATCAGTCCGAATGACTTTAATCCAGAAAGGGTACAAATTCAACAGGATACGGGAATTTTACCCGGATTTACCTTTCCCCAAGTCAATGTGGGTGCTAGATTGGGAGATGTCACCGGGGTAGTTGGTTATAGTTTTGGTAACTTTGAGATTTATCCCACCCAAGCTTTTACTGTCACCCCTGCAACGATTCAACCGAAAACCACCACTTTAACCGGAAGTGCTGATAAACTCACCGTTGCTAGCTATAACGTCTTGAATCTTGACCCCAATGATAATGACGCAGATAAAGATATCGCAGACGGAAGATTTGATGCGATCGCGAATCAAATTGTGAATAATTTAAAAGCACCGGATATCATCGGTTTGCAGGAAATTCAGGATAATAGTGGTTCTACAAGCGATGGGGTGATAGCAGCAGACCAAACCCTACAAAGATTAGTAGATGCGATTGCAGCTGCTGGTGGTCCTCGTTATCAATTTATCGACAATCCTTTTATTGGTAATAATACCAATGGTGGTGAACCGGGTGGCAATATCCGTACTGCTTTTCTTTATAATCCAGCACGTGTTAGTTTTGTCTCTGGTTCCCTGACTGCGATTACCAACCCCACTGCTCAACAAACGGATAGTAATCATCCTTTCTTTGCCAGTCGTCTACCTTTGGCTGGTAAATTTATCTTTAATGGGGAAGAAGTCACCATCGTGAATAATCACTTCTCTTCTAAGGGTGGTAGCGCTCCAATTTTAGGTGTACAACAACCCTTTGAAGCACGTCAGGAAGACCCCACCGTTAATGGTAGTGTGGACAAACGTCGAGCGCAAGCACAGGTGATAAAGGACTATGTGGATGGGATTTTAGCGACGGATGTGCGAGCAAAAGTTGTCGTCCTGGGAGATTTGAACGAGTTTGAGTTTGTCTCCCCCATCAAAACCGTTCTCGGTTCTAGTTTGACCAACTTGACGGAAACTCTACCTGAAAACGAACGCTACACCTTCAACTTCCAAGGTAATTCCCAATCCCTCGACCATATCCTCGTCAGTGCAAGTTTAGCGGAAAACGCAAAATTTGATATCGTCCATGTCAACTCGGAATTTGTGGAAACCAATCAAAGAGCAAGTGACCACGACCCCATTATCGCTCAACTGGATTTCTCCCCCCAACCCCAATTAACCAACTACACCTTCACCAACCTCCCCAAACTGGGAACCACCTCCACCGGAGAAGATATTTTCCTCGGTGGTTTCTCCGGTCTATACTTCCGGGGAATTGCTGCAAACGGAAATCTCCAATTTGTCACCCATACCGACCGCGGACCCAACGGAGAACCATCCCAAGGAAGAAGACCATTCCTATTACCCTCCTTCCAACCAGAAGTAATTAGTTTTGAACTCAATCGTTCCACCGGGGAAATCACCATCACCAACCGTACCAAACTCTTCCGTCCCGATGGAACTACCCCCCTAACCGGTTTACCCAACCTGCAAATCGGGAGTCAAAATACCGCTTACACCGATGAAATTGGTGTAGACCCCAACGGTAATGTCCTCAACAACGACCCCCTCGGTGCAGATTTAGAAGGAATTGTGGTTGCAGAAAATGGCGATTTCTGGATGGTGGATGAATACCGTCCAGCGATTTACCATTTCAACAGCGCGGGTAAATTAATTGACCGATTCATCCCCCTCGGTACTCCCACCGATGCCAGCCAAAACGGCGGTACAAACTTCGGCACACCCATCCTCCCAGCAGTTTACGCCCAACGTCGCGCTAATCGCGGTTTTGAAGCCGTCGCCCTAGAAGGTAATAAACTTTACGCCTTCATCCAAAGTGCCATTGATAACCCGGATAACACCGGTGATACCGTCTCCCGCAATTCCCGCAATTTACGCATTCTCGAATTTGATATCACCACAAAACAGGTGACAGGGGAATATTTATACTTGTTGGATGACATTTCTGGTACAGGTAACGCCAAAACTGATAAAATCGGAGATGCGGTATCCCTTGGCAATGGTAAATTTGCCGTCGTTGAACGGGATGACTTATCCACCACCGCCTCCAACAAACTAATTTACCTCATCGACCTGGCACAAGCTACCAATATCAACAACCCAGCCAACTTTACCCTCCCTGCTGGTAAAACCATTGAACAACTCACAGAAGCAGAACTCACCGCAGCCAATATCCGACCCGTTAGCAAAAACCTAATTGCCAACGCAGCCAAATTCGGTTACACCGGTGTGGAAAAACTGGAAGGATTAGCCCTGGTAGCACCCAATACCCTAGCCCTCATCAATGATAACGATTTCAGTACTAATGTACCCAATAAACTAGGACTCCTAGAACTACCCAAAGAGCTACCAGTAACCAAATCTACACCCCCCTTCCCCAATGCGATCGCCAGTGGTGATACCACCCAAACATCCACCGTTCTCTGGACAAGAACCAGTAATCTTGGTAACGTCACCTTTGAATATGCGACCGACCCCAACTTTAGTACCATCGTCGGTCGGGTGACAGCAAATGCCACCAATCCCCTACAACCAGTCAAAGTCAATGTCACCGGCTTAACCCCCAACACCCAGTATTATTACCGAGCCATTGACCCGATGGGGAATACGGCCACGGGACAATTCAAGACATCCGCCCCCCTGGGAACCAAAGCCGGTTTTCGATTCGGTGTATCCGGGGATTGGCGAGGAGAACTAGGACCTTACCCAGCGATCGCCAATGCCGATGAACGTAGTTTAGAATTATTCGTCCTGCATGGTGACACAATTTACAGCGATTATCCCTCACCAGGACTCAGAAATCTCGACGGTAGTGAAAAAGCCCAAGCCACAACCCTAGATGACTTCCGCCTCAAACACGCAGAAGTATATGGCCTCAGATTTGCCCAAAACACCTGGGGGGATTTACGGTCAAAAACCTCCATCCTCGCAACCATCGACGACCACGAAGTCGTGAACGATTTTCAGGGAGGAGAAGATTTAACGAATGCACCAGCAGCCAAACAAAACCTCTTTGGTGCAACTTCCGGATTCGTAAACGATTCTCCCCTCTACGAAAACGGTTTACAAGCCTTCCAGGAATACAACCCCCTGCAAGACCGCTTCTACGGACAAACTGGAGACCCACGCACCGACGGCGAACGGCAACTTTACCGTTATAATACCTTTGGTAGTGATGCCGCCACCTTTATCCTCGATGCACGCTCCTTCCGTGACCCAGGATTAAAGGACGTAGCCAACCCCACCGACCCCAGAGAGGTTGCTAACTTCCTAGCCGCATCCTTCAATCCCAATCGTACCATGTTGGGAAGACCCCAACTAGAAGACCTGAAACGGGATTTACTGCAAGCGGAAAAAAACGGGATTACCTGGAAATTCATCATGGTACCCGAACCCATCCAGAATCTGGGTGTGGTAGCAGCTTCCGACCGCTTTGAAGGGTATGCAGCAGAAAGGACAGAAATCCTGAAATTTATCAACGACAACAAAATCAAGAACGTCGTCTTCGTTGCAGCAGACATTCACGGAACAGTCGTCAACAACCTCACCTACCAAACCGCACCCGGTCAAACCCAAATTGCCACCAACGCCTTTGAGATTACCACAGGTGCGGTGGCCTTTGATGCACCCTTTGGACCAACCGTCGCACAACTAGCACTAGCAGCAGGTTTACTTACCCCCCAACAAAAAGCCTTCTACGACACCCTCCCCGTCGCAAACGATGCAGACGACGACATCAACGACAAAGACGACTTTATCAAGAACCTGGTCAACCAACAACTTGCAGCTTTAGGGTACGACCCCATCGGTTTAAACCGTAATCTAGAACCAGCCAACGGTTTAATTAAGGCTAGACTCCTAGAAGGGGACTACATTGCCACCCACACCTACGGTTGGACAGAGTTCGACATTGACCCCGTTACCCAAAAACTCACCGTCACCACCTACGGTATCGACCCCTACACCCGTCAACAACTGCAAACCAACCCTAGTAGCGTCATTAACCGACAACCCCAAATCGTCAGCAAATTTGAAGTTGATCCAGTTATCCCCGTCATCTCCACCCCACCCAAACTCAACCGTGGTAGTAATGATATCTTTACCATTTCTGGAACCCAACCCCAACTCCAAGTATCCCTCCTGGGACGCAGTAGTAATTTAGTCAACGAACTGAGTGTATTTACGGTCGATGATGCCCAGGGGACAATTAACGGTATCGCTCCTGGTCAAGCGGGATACACCGAAGCCGCACTGCAACGAGCCAGAACCGTATTTTCCATCATCGGTAACAATCCCAACGGATTTAATCCCCAGAACCTCACCCGCTTACTAACATTCAACCCCGGAGACAACCTACGCTTCCTACTGATTAAAGACGGTACACTTGACAGTGCGATCGCCAAGAAAACTCCCCTCTCCAACGTTTTAATTTCCTCCCAAACCACCCAGAGAATTACCGATACAGGGAATGATACCTTTACCCTCTCCTGGGAAGATGGTACTGGTAATTCCACGGACTTCAAAGACTTAGAAGTCAGAATCCAAGCTACCAATCAAACCCCTGCTTTAGGTAGCAATCTCCAAGGAGGAAACCAAGCAGAACTCATGGATTTACGGGGTATTACAGGTAACGTCACCGCCGAATTTACCCTGTATCGAGAAGCTGCTTTTAACAACTTTGTCGGATTCTACCGCATTGCCGACACCAACGGGGGAATTGATACCAACGGAGACGGAATTGCTGATATTCTCCCCGGACAAACCGGATATACCCAAGCAGCAATTAATCAACGCATCCCCATTGATTTAACCGTCAGCAACCAAAGCACAGCTAAATTTACCACCACCCTCACCGGAGGAACTCTCCTAGCACCCTTTATTATCGCCAACGGAAGACCGGAAGCACTACTAGATAATAACCCCAACAACGACCCGAAAGTATACTTCTCCTTCCTCGGTGCAAACCCCAACCAAGTAGACCACATTCGTTTACTTGGGGATAACACCTGGGGATTTGAAGATTTACCCCTAGGTGGAGACCGGGATTACAACGATGTGATTATGAAGGTGAATTTAACCGTGTAATCATCGTTATTAACAACCCGTGATACACGTAGAGACGTAGCGTTGCTACGTCTCTACATTTTTGTTTGATTTTGATATTTGTGGGTAGTATAGATTGATGGTTGTTGGGGGTTTACTTGCTTGTTGGGTTTCACTGGGTTCCACCTAACCTACTTGAGATTGGAAGGGAGATTGCGATCGCTGATTAAACTATCGCAGTCCGAGCGGGATTTGTAAAATCTTACGTGTAGGGTTGTTGACTGTTAATGGTTGACGGGAAACAGCCATAGACGTAGACACGCATAGCACAACTTCTCTACGAGAAGACTTCCCGTAGGGTACAGCTAAAACCAATATTGTTCACTACTTAAATCAGATTGCTATATAGCAGTCCTAAATGATACATGAGAATAGTTCAAGGCTAGAATGCTTGTAAAATGAGGATTTTTATTTAAGTGTTTTCTCACAAATGCTTCTGGATTGCTATATTATTGATATTAATTAATTACTCTCGCTATTTATTATGTTTTACTTATAGTTCACTTTAATGGACTGACACTGTGTTGGTTCATCAGTACAAATGCATTGCATAAAATTAAAACCACAAACTAGTTCGCACGTTGAATAAAAACGGGCGAACTTAGTTCTGGTAATGGTTGCCAAGCCATCACCAACGCTGCACTCACACACATAACTGTAAGTACCCTGGGAGTAAATTACGCAGAAATAGGTTGAAATATTAAACAATTAAAAATTAAAAATCAAATATCTGACTTTTAATTTTTAATTGAAGAAGATGGTGGTTAGTTGCTTGTTTGCGCTGCCAACATTTGTTTAAGTTTTTCCAATTCCGAAGCCCAGCGTGGGTCAGGACGGATGGCATCTGTATCATTATTAGCAGGAGTGGAGGAACTGCTCTCTTTTGCACCACCACGTCGGGATTTTTTCTTACTTTTTTGGCTACCACCTTCTTTTGCTGTTGGAGTTGCTGCTGTGTTTCCGCTTGATTTTGCGGTTTGTTCGTCACCTTCTTCTCCCTTGGTACGGGGGAGGGCTTTTTCGATTTTGATTGGTAATTCTTTAAACATCTGACCATTATATTTTTCAATAATTTGGTCAGCCTGTTCGTCGTTGTTGACGGTGATGAACCCGAAACCACGACATTTACCTGTTTTGCGGTCTTTAATTAGCTTGGTTGTGACGGTATCGCCTTCTTCGGCAAACACCGACTGTAGTTCTTGACGATCAACTTCTTCTTTGGGCAAATTGCCTATGTAAAGGCGGACAGACATCTAGTATACCTCCAGGCTAAAAATCAATGGGATACAAAAGTTTTCCAATCGGATGTAGATGATTTGTCACCGTGATGACAACAAATCACCCTACTTACCAATCGTTTACACTCCAAACGGTCAATTGAAACAATATAGTTTTCCCCAGAATGAAGCTTTGATAATTCAGAAGCGCACCACGCCAATAAATAACATCTTAATTCTATGAACCTTGAATTTTACAGCGAATTAAACGCTTTTTGAAATTAAACTGATGGCCAGCTTCACAAGAATTTAACACCATTTCTTACATTACCACGGTATTTTCTACGTAGCTAGCTCTATTTTCACATTTTTTGCGATCGCACTTTTAGCATAGTACCATGAAATTGGTCATTTTCTAGTCCCATTTGCCTGCGATCGCCAAAAATTAATAACCCCGCAGCAAAATGACCGCCCCCCAAACGGCACTACTAAAGGCAATCATGTATGACCAAATCGGGTGGATATTGGGAATTTGTCGGCTTTGGGTGTGGATGGATTGGATGTCGATCCAGGGGGTAGCACCGCGACGTAACCAGCCAACCACTGTCACCTGACGACCGATAAAGGTTTGGATGGATAGGGGATATCCGGGTCTGGGGATATGGTGCAATTTAATCAGGGTATTTTGGGTGTTGAGTATCAGGTCTTGTCCCAGATTATTGGCGCAACCTGCACGTCCGAGAAGTTTTCCTTGCAACTGAATATGGGTGGGTTGTATAGGTAGGGAGGTGGGATTTGTAAGGATGGTGGCGATATGTTCATGGGTTTGGAGTGAGTTGGGTTTGATATCGGGGAACATTTTTTCAATTCGGATCAGTGTTCCCAGGGAAAAACCGATGAGGATACAGCCGGTGACAAAATTCCAGTTGTCATAGATCCATTTGAGGTTAATAATTTTTAAAGCAAAGGCAATTTGCCAAGCTGCGCCAAATAAACCTGCCATTAATAGTCCAAAGGGAATACCCAGACAGAAGGGGGCTATTTGCAGCAGGAATTGTTGGGTACTGATTTTGGGTAATGGTGGGGATGTAATCTCTAATTCTGGGTCGAGACGAAGATTACGGGCGATTTTGGCGATAGTTTGGATACGACAGCCCAGGAGAGGATGGGTATTATTAATGGTGAACCAGTGTCGGTAGGGGTGGAGATAATCCCACATCAGGATTGATTCCCAGGATATTTGCGGTGCGAGACTGCCAATGGTGATACTTTGTTGAAAGCTGACGGGAGCCGCAATATTTAGGCTTTCCAGTTGTCCTGGGGTACAACCCTGGGTATTGATGTGATGAGCGATACCAATGGCGATTTTGAGTAAGGCACGAATCAGGGCATTCGGATTGCCTGTTGTGTTGATGGCGATCGCGTCCCCATACTCCAGTCTCACCCGGTTTAACCAGATGGTTGTGCCTGTGAATAAGCACCAAATCAAATATACCAGGCTACTGAGGGCAGCGATCGCGGATTTAAATATTGGTTGAATCGTTTTGTCGCTCCAGTTGGCTAAACCTAGATATAGTTGATACATCGGTAGGGTGAGGGTTAAGGTGAATGACACCACCGCCATATCCCAATAACCCTTGGGGAGGAGTTTACTGGCAACGAGTACAGCAATTTCCCCATCAGCTAAGGTATCCAATAAGCCTTGGCTGATGACAATCCGGGTGGTGCGGGGGAGATGGCCATAGGTAAATATTAATGGTGCTGTCGTGGGGATTTTCCACAGTTTGGGTGGGGAGATTTTTTGGGGTTGGATGTAGCGTTGGATGATGCGGACAGATTCGGGACTGGCTGTTTGTAAGGTTTCTAGCTGAAGTGTTTGGGTTCCGTACCACAATGAAAGGAAAATATCCAGTAACCAGGGAGTAGCTATGGTCAAAATCAATACTACTGTCACCACTAACCAACGGGGGTCGGCATAAAATAACTGAATTGGTTCTAGCCAAGGTGAGATGACTAATAGATAATTTATCCCCTTGAGGATGCCATCCACCATTTTCTGCAACAGAAATACTATTGCCACCAGTGTCAACACCTCCAAACCCCACAGATACCAAAGTTGGGACTGTGGGGACTTGGTGGAGGTTTGCCAGGTTTTCGCCCGACCTGCATTTCGCCAGGCAATTCCGGTTTGTTTCGGTATATCTGCTGGATGAGATTCTTTTTCTGAGTTTATATTTTTACTAACTTGATTTGTGCCCGTTGGTTGAGGACTGGGGGGAACTGCTAATTCTGGGACATCAAAGGATTCGGGGGGAGAATCTATGGGGACAAACCCAGTTGGTTGTTGATTTAGGGATTGACGGGTTTGTAAAATTCTACGTACTCCCACAGCCCAAGCTTTCACCTCCGTGCGATTACTAGCAAGCAATAGCTCACAAAGGGCGATCGCATGGTCAATTTCCCCCAACCGCGCACAAGCAACCACCAACCCGATTTGTGCTTGTACAGACATCCAGGGTGAGGGGGAATTTTGGGCGACAAATTCCAGTATTGTTTTCGCAGTTTGATTGTCCCCCCCCTTGAGGGCATTTAATCCGGCTTCTAAAGTATAATCTGACTGCGAAGACATAAAAATTGCACTCCTGATCCGGGGATAGGGCTGATAAATGAAAAATCAGTTATTTCCCTCCACATCCATCAATACTCCCAACTCCCTGCGATTTTAGGAATTATCCCCCACCGGCATACCCGAAACCACAGGAGCGATCGCCGATAATTTAATCTCGGGGTGGTCTGATTGCAGTTGCTGACAATTCCATTCGTTGCGGAACAACAGGACTGGTCTACCCATACTATCCTTGACGGTGGTAGTGTTGAATAAACGCCCCAACTTGGCTAAAGCTTCCCAACCACCTTCCACCCAGCGCGCCACACTGTAGGGTAACATGTCAAGTACGGTTTCCACTCCATACTCATTTTGTAAACGAAATTGGACAACTTCAAACTGTAATTGTCCCACCGCAGCTAAAATCGGTTCTCGTTTCGACTCGTCGGTGGAGTACATAATTTGTACCGCACCTTCTTCCCGCAGTTCGGAAACACCTTTTTGAAACTGCTTGAACTTAGAGGGATTGGAATTGCGTAAAGTTGCAAACAATTCCGGGGAGAAGGAGGGAATACCCTCATATTCTAATTTTTGCCCAGTGTAGATGGTATCGCCAATCGCAAAAACACCAGGATTATTTAAACCAATTACATCACCAGGGTAAGCATAATCAATCGATTCCCGCTCCTGAGCAAATAGCTTTTGCGGTCGGGATAAACGCACAGTTTTTCCGGTACGAGCATGACTAACCGTCATATCCTTTTCAAACCGTCCCGTACACACCCGAATAAACGCCACGCGATCGCGATGTTTCGGATCCATGTTGGCCTGCAATTTAAACACAAAACCGGAAAATTCCGGATAACTTGGAGGCATTTCCCCCATCGTACTCCGATAGGCTACTGGTTTCAGGGCTAAATCCAAAAAATAACGTAAAAACAATTCTACCCCAAAATTAGTCATGGCACTACCAAAAAACACCGGAGTCATTTTTCCTCGATGCACCATATCTAAATCCAGTTCTGATCCCACACCCTCAAGTAGCTCCAAATCATTTTTAAGCTGGTAATACAAATCCTTCTCTAGCAACTCCTCAATCCGTGGGTCTCCTAGATCCACCACCGTATCCACCGCTTCCCGACTTCCGTGCGCACTGCGCTCAAATAGATGGATTTGTTGGGCTTTGCGGTCATACAACCCCTTAAACCGGTCTCCCATCCCAATGGGCCAATTTACCGCATAGGTTTGTAATCCCAATTCCTGTTCAATCTCATCCAGCAATTCCAAGGGTTCCCGTCCGGGACGGTCAAGCTTGTTCACAAAGGTAAAAATAGGCAGACCCCGCAGTTTACAAACCTCAAACAACTTGCGAGTCTGCGGTTCCAAACCCTTCGCTACGTCAATTAACATCACCGCATTATCCGCCGCGGCCAAAGTTCTGTAGGTATCCTCACTGAAATCCTGGTGTCCAGGTGTATCTAACAAATTAATTTGACAATCACGGTAATTGAATTGTAACACCGTTGAGGTGATGGAAATACCCCGTTGCTGCTCCATCTCCATCCAATCCGAAGTCGCCTTACGTTGAGCTCGTCGAGCCTTCACTGCTCCTGCTTCGTGAATCGCCCCTCCATACAATAATAACTTTTCCGTTAGGGTTGTTTTACCTGCGTCCGGGTGAGAAATAATAGCAAAATTGCGCCGTTGCTCAACAGCATCTAAAAGTTCTTTCTCTAGTTCAGTTGACATAAATGTAGTTGCTTGATTTTACCTAAATTAACTTAATTTTGTCCTAAATCGGGGAGATTTTTAATCTTAAGACAACTCAGAATATGATAGTTTCTTTAATGGAATAAAAATCCCTATTTGATTTTAGGAGAAGTAAATGTACGCTAGCGATGAGCGCAAATTGCTATCAGCAATCTGTCATGGAGCAATGTTTGTTAGCTCTCTCATTATCCCTGTATTCATCCCGATTGCAGTGTTATTCATTGCTAAAGACCCGGTTGTGCGAGGAAATGCCAAAGAAGCGATCAATTTCTATTTAAATGTCTGGGTTTGTGGCGCTGTCATTGCTTTCTTGATCTCGATTTCCTGGGGAGCGCTCACTCCATTAATCTTCCCTTGGATTATTTTACAATGGACATTAACGTTTCTTGCTCTATTTAAGGTGCTAACCAATTCTGAAAAACCATTCCGTTACCCATTTATCCTTCGTATTCTATAATACTCCATCTCTTTAATTTAAAATTATCCCCTGGAAATGGAGTCAAAACATGTAATTTTTGCCACTCTGTAATCTCCTGTGATTTTGGCAAAATTTCAGACCGATTTTTTTCCAATTGTAGAATACAAAAGTGCCCTACAACATGTGCAGCAGGGCAGAGGACAGTTAAGCGCTGCTTGTAGTGTCGCGAACTTTCACCCTATTTGACCATACTTGTGTGACGGTTAGTATTTTGTCTATACTGGCTTTCAAGTATAAAGTGTCATGTTTACCCCCCCACACAGATATTTGATTTCCACCTCTAACTACCCTTGATCGCTTTCCACTCATCTCGACGAAGGCGATAAATTAAAGCCTCCTCACCCATTATTTGAGTTTGACCCACAAGTTGCTCACCGATTTTCTCCGCTACTCGACGGGAAGCCATATTTGCAGGATGAATCAAGCTGATAATTTCCTCTACTTGCAATTCCGCAAAAGCATACTCCAAGGAAGCATTAGCAGCCTCAGTTGCGTATCCCCGTCGCCAAAATTCACGATTGATCGTCCAGCCAATTTCCAAACCAATCCAACCATCAGGATACCAGCAACCAACCCGTCCTATCATTCTACCATCTTGCTTCAATTCTACCGCCCACATACCATAACCACGCAGAGACCAGTGTCCTAGCATCATTGCCATATTTCGCCAAGATTCAGAGCGTGATAAAGTATTTCCTGTACCGATGTAACGCATAGTTTCCCTATCAGCAGACATTTGGGCATATGCGTCTAAATCTTCATCCTGAAAACCTCTGAGGATGAGGCGTTTGGTGATAATTTTTGGTATCTGCATGGTTATTGGCGACAGATATAGCAATCCTTTGAAAACCTGTAAAATTTTAACATGGGGGATTATTGTGCGATCGCCAAAACAATTTTCCCCACTCACCTCGCTGGATGCAGAGGGAGTAGGAAAAACCACTTTCATCCCTTTTGGTGTACACAATTCTATACCATAAGACTAGTCTACAAAACGCGACGCTTACACCTAGATGATGGCTACTACTTACTCTTTACGTATGTACGTGCATAACGGGGACGACAAGGTGTTCCCCAACAAACTTGAGCGGGAGGAATGGAACAAAATACACTACTACGCGCACCAATGATTGAATTTGCACCAATTTCCACACCCGGACCAACAAAACAATCTGCTGCAACCCAAACACCAGGATTAATTTTAATTGGTGCAGTGGTTAAACCAAATGCGGGGTCATTAATATCATGGCTACCTGTACATAGATAGCTTTCTTGGGAAATTATACAATTACTGGCAATATCAATTTGGTCAAGGCTATAAAAGGTGACGTTATCACCAATCCAGGAATAATCACCAATGGATATTTTCCAAGGATAGGTAAATCGTGCTGTAGGACGAATTAAAACACCCTTACCAATCTTGGCACCAAATAGGCGTAAAATTGCACAGCGTAAACCACTCATTTGATGCAATGTCAGGGGAAAAGTCACAGCTTGGACAAACCACCACAATAGTACAAACCAGCTAGGACGACCTCTGTTATACCAAGATTGGTCATATTTGCTCAGGTCAAAAAATGATTCCGATTTGGGAATATGATTAATTTCTAAATTGACTGAATTACTAATCATGAAAGCAATGAAGAGGTGGAGGAGAAGAGATAATATTAAACCGGGTTAGCAACACCTAATTAAAATAATCCAAAATCCATAGTAGAGACGACCCGACGGGTCGTCTCTACGGTAATCCAAAACCCAAAATCGAATAATCCAAAATCCAAAATCCAAAATCAAATTGCGCTTTGTCCAGCTTCTGGAAGTAGTGTATCCGTTGGGGATGGATTTGATTTAGCGGTGTTTAATTGACCATTGCAGTTACGCAATTCATAAAGTTTGACACCTATTTGATATTCATATTGACTGAGCAAACGTCCATAGGTATATCCAGCTTTACCATCGAGGAAACCACCTTGGATGATGTAAAACAAAACAAAACGTAAAAAGGGTTTGAAGGGGAGACGGACCCAGATTTTTTTCAGGAAGCGTTTGCGTTGCACTGCATCACCAAATAAACTTGCACCGATAGTACCGTTGTCGTCTTTTCCAGTAAGGATATTATAGTAAACCCGTGCTTCCCAGTTTGAGTAGCGGTTATGACGTTCTAACCAATGGTAAAGGTCACGGAAGTCTTCATGAAGCATATCATTTTGCAGATAACCGATTTTACCTTCAATCACGACATGTTCATGGACTTCGTTATCACCTGTGTTGCGAATGTCTTCGGTATTTAAATTTTCGTAGCGACCGAGTTTATGTTTGAACAAACGTAAATTCCAATCGGGGTATTTACCACCATGACGAATCCATTTACCGAGGAAGAAAACGCGACGGTTGAGGTAGTAACCATTATATTCAGGGTTTTGAATTGCTGCTGCAATTTCGTCCCAAAGTTCCGGTGTAATCCGTTCGTCGCAGTCTACAATCAATACCCATTCATTGCGAAAAGGCAGATTTTCTAAAGACCAATTTTTCTTTTTAGGCCAACGTCCATTAAAATAAAATTGTACAACTTTTGCACCGTATTTTTCCGATATTTCCACACTGCGATCGCTGGATTGGGAATCAACGACAAATATTTCATCTGCGCGCTGAAGACTGGCTAAACAAGCTGGTAAATTTGCTTCTTCGTTGCGAGCGGGAATCAGGACGGAAACAGGTAATTTATTAGACATTTGTGTAATTTTTATGGTAATAAAATTGTGAATTATGTTTAAGCTTTTGAATTACCCTTATTTCTAAATCGGGAGTGGTGAGTAGGAATTCGCTATTATTGAAATCGGGAGTAGGGCATAGGGAGTGGTGAGTAGGAATTCGCTATGATTTATTTCAAAAATACATAGGGACTCGTTGGTAAAATTTCTAGATAGATGTTCTGAAAGGGAAGTTTAGTAACTAGTAGTTTTGAATCAACTTCATTCGTGGCGCATTTTTCTGCCAACAGTAGCCTAAATCTTGCACCTTGGGTAAGCCAAATTATTGACAATTTACTAACTACTGTTGACTGTATTCTGGACTTTGATTTCTCCCCTGCAAAAGTCCTTGAATGGCAGCATTTAAATAGCCAATTTGACCATAGGCATAAACTAATTTATCAAACCGCTCTGCCGGGTCGTAGATATATTGTAAAGCTTTATAAATACCACGCAAAAATCTTTCTGCACCCCGTGATAATTGAATAATACCTGCACGTCCTGCCAACTGTTCACGGTAACATTCACTAATACCTTGCCACCAGCCACGACTGAGGAACCAAGCAGGATGTAAACGTTCTGGAGCCACATTATGGGCAACTAAAGCTGCGGGAATATAAGCAACCTGCCAACCATTTTTAAGTGCCAATTCTGTCATCTGCAATTCTTCATTTGAAAGCAGATTTTTGCCAACTCGACCTAATTTTGGATCAAACCCACCAATTTGTTCTAAAAAACTGCGACGAATTGAATAATTCAATCCCCGTGGTGTTAAACCCGGATTTTGAATATTCACAAATTCATCACCTAAATCGTATGCACCCAAATTTCCAGCTAATCCAGTGGATAACCACCGAGGAGGTTGGACACCTTCAGGATAGATTAAAGTCACCTTTCCACCCGCGATCGCTAATTTGGGATGTTGCTGATAAGCTGTATATAACGCCTGTAACCACCCCACACTTGCGATCGCATCATCGTCTAAGTAGGCGAGAATTTCTCCACTGGCTGTCTTTGCACCCGTGTTTCGAGCTACGGATAGCCCTAAAACAGGTTCAAATATATATTTGAGCCTACTGTCCCCTAACCGACTTTCCACGACTGTACGGGTATTATCAGTGGAACCATTATCAACAATGATAATTTCAAATCCTGGTGCAAATTCCTGTACCAGTAAACTATCTATTGCTGCACCTAAGTACTTATCCCGGTTGTGAGTACAAATAATTGCGGAAATAGGCGTGTTTGACATGGATATTATCTGTGTGGTAAACACTCATTGCTACAGTTAATCAGCAGGAGTAATTTGTAATAGCCTGCGGCGACGCTTCGCGTACGTAATACCCGCTACGCGGGAAGTAAGCTACGTAATTATGAATTAGGTTGGTTTGGAGGGTAATTGTCATCTATTAGGTCGATAAAAACCTCACTTTGTCAGATTTTTATCCCCTCATATTGACAATTTTTCATCCAGAATAGTGTTGCCTGTAGCTAATTTATACCAAGTTTTATCCGCTCACCAACCGAGTTTCTTCGGAAAAAGTAAATGATTGGGAAGTGGGAATATAAAATGTTACTGTTCTTGAATATGTCCATGTAGCATGACTAGGGTTTCTGCTAGCTGATTGAGACGTAATTCTAAATACTGCTTACGTCCTAGAAGTTGACGCAATTTCTGATAACGAGCGATCGCCATACTAATTCCAGCTACTTGTTCCGAGGGACAGGGACGTGTCCACATTTTTCCGGATGCATCTAACCCACATAATTTATACTCTGCGGTTGCGGCAGATTTTGGTTTCTGAACAGGTTGTTTGGGTTTGGCACAGATTTCTTCGACGTAATTCATTAATTCATCGACATCACCGTGACGCAGGGTCGCTGTTCCTGTTGATGGGGTGGGTGGTTTTTCAACATCAGTTGCGGATGGATGGGATTCTAACCAACCGTTGACAATCGGTCCTTCTATGTAAATATCCTGAATTTGGCGAATTACAGTTTTTAATTCTACCTGCCAACTACTAACTATTTGCTGAATTTCTTGCAGCATATTCATGGCTAAAGCTGGGTTGGCTGCATGATGATGACTGCTAAAGCTGGGTGTTTTAAATTTCGGTAGGTTTGGTGATTTAATCGTGCTAGTTTCGACTGAAAACGCTGCAACTCCTGAGTTCTCCTCTTTCACCTCCTGGGTTGGCTGTTGAGAACTGTCATGGTGTTGAATATTACTATTAGCACTGGGGCTTTTTCTCGGATTATCAGTAGTTGCAGGGCTAATCCGAAATGATACTGTTTCCGTTTCGAGACTCGGATTTGTGTTACTAGCCATAGATAATTCCATCCCGGTGTTTTGGCGATTCCCTAAATCGTGCAAAGTTGCTTCAATTCTCTTTAAGCGTGTGTTCATAAGAATATATCTTGACAAATGAAAATAATCATTGTGGCCATGCTGTGTATCTATAATACAAAGCAATACCCGTTTAAAATGGGGATTTTGGCAACAATTAGCTAAGTATCGATTGACAATACTTAAACTATTAAACATTTATCAGCAGAATGCTGTATTTTTTTGGTAGTCAGCCAAGTCAAAATCAAGGAAACAGTATTCAAATTATTTCGATGTGAACTAAGGATACAAGTCCTCAGAAACCATTAGTCACCAGAACCAAGAAAAATGCTGTTTTCCTGCATTTCTCACAAGGGAGTGATAAGCCTTGAGTAGTGGGTTGATTTTCCTGCTACTCCCTACTCCCTGTACAGACGACCCGTCGGGTCGTCTGTACTCCCTACTCACTGAAAGTTTGAGGAATTTGTGAGAAATCCGGGTTTTGAGCGTTTGTACTAAAAACAGAGAGAAATTCTCGATTTCTGCTTCTGATTGACTGATTGAGACTAATTTTATCTATTAAAAGTTATTTAAGTGAAAAATCCTATACCCGCCATCAAAAATCCGTACTATTCAACCATTTTTGTGACTAAACATACGCAGTGATTACCCGTGAATAAAGTCATATTAATTACTGGACCAGCGCGTTCTGGAAAAAGTGAGTGGTCAGAAACCCTGGCTAAATCAAGCAAAAAACCCGTTATTTACATCGCCACATCCAGCCAATCCATCGATGACCAGGAGTGGAATCTCCGGATTCAGCAGCATCAACAGCGTCGTCCTCCTGAATGGGAAACCCGAGAGGAACCGT
This sequence comes from Calothrix sp. NIES-3974, assembly GCF_002368395.1. GTDB lineage: Bacteria > Cyanobacteriota > Cyanobacteriia > Cyanobacteriales > Nostocaceae > NIES-3974. The sequence goes on along the minus strand of NZ_AP018254.1, from coordinate 5,040,918 downwards.
TTTTCCTTGCAAATGCATTAACCCGAATACCCGCAAATACTTGTGTATTAGTTGATTCCTTGGGAACCTGGGTAGCCAATTTACTAGAAACCGACGAACAAGAGTGGAATTCAACGGTAGCAGAATTAATAAAAACCATTACCGTAGTAGCAGCAGAGATAATTTTTGTCGCCGAAGAGACGGGATGGGGGGTAGTACCAGCTTATGCGAGTGGGAGACTATTTCGCGATCGCCTAGGTAATTTAACCCGAAGAATAGCTGCGATCGCCGATGAAGTTTACTTGGTTACAGCTGGTTATGCGCTCAACTTGAAAAAATTGGGTGAGGGAATAGGGAGTAGGGAGCAGGGAATATCGGGAGATTAAGTTAGGAAGTACGCAAGGACAACGTAAACACCGTCATTTTGCTTGCGTAGCAATTCCAAACATTTGATTTCTCGTCAGGAGTGCGTAAGTCCAATATGTAATCAAAAATAACTTAATTACTTATCTCCTGTCTCCCATATTCTTAACTTTTTATTCAGTATTCGTCGTCGAAAATATTAGTACAAAAATCTACAATTAGATTATGTACATAAAAACAGTGATAGGAATTTCTGTCACTAGTGGAGAGGTTCCTAAAAGATTATGGCATCCCCGAATGAAGTCAAGAAATACCTAGCCCATTGGTTTCAGTTAGGTAAACACGTCCTCATAAATCAGGGTAAAACAAGAATACTCCCTGAACAAATTTTTACCGGAGACCACTACAGTCAAGAATTTGAAGATTGTTGGCAACAGATTATTGCCCATCCCCACAGTGATGCCTATATCGAGGGTACAGATCAAACGATTGCCGATTTATTATCAACGGAATGGGAGATGATTTCCTGCGCTCGTTGTACTATGCCTGTACCGATTCGCTATGTTGGTCTTCCAGCTGCGATTTGTCCCTGTCACGATTTAGAGAATTGGCCTAATGATGAATTACCCTATCCCAATTGTCCGGTAGATAATCAAGTACATTTAGCACGTATCCGTTATCAGTTACTAAACCGTTTTGAAGCAGAGAAGAGTAAATAGCCATCCCGGATTTAGGGAATAGGGAATAGAGACGCGACATGTCGCGTCTTGATGAATATATATATGGAATACTCAAGGCAGATAGCAGTTATTGACCCTGTTTTCTTCACAAAAGTTGACTATTTATCGATTAATTACTATCGTAACTCTATGAAAAAAAATCGAGGTGCAAAGAAGAAATTATTATCCGAAAAGTGATTGCCTGGAAAGGTTTGAGCCAAAATATTTACCTGAATTATCTTCAATTTTGGGTAAAGTTTAATTGCAAAAATAAAATTGTCTCCTGGGGAATGCTAATCTAATAATTGAAGCTACAAGAAAAGCTTCCCTGGCAGATGCCAACAGCACAATTAGTCAAAAAAGAGGTAAAGACGCTGTTTATATTATCATCTGTCTCGCAAAACCGAAAAAACAGCAACACCCAACTCGAAAGCTGACATTTCCCCACCTAGTGAAATCAGGGGGCGCTGTCACTGGTTCACCTCCGCATAGGCGCGAATGATTCCTAGATGACATCCCTGGCTATAATTGATAAGTAAGGGGAAATAACTCGCGAACTAGTAGTGCTTGGGTGTTGCTGTTTTTTTTCAGTAAAGATAACCCCACTCACCCCAATTTGGTATAAGCTGGAACCAAGTTATATCAAAAAATCAGATAGTTGAACGCGCCCTATGTCAATCATTGCGCTGCGTGCGTGGTACATTCAGGATTATGAGCCGATTTCGGAACTAGAGAAACGTCCTCCGGATATGCGGTTGAGTAAAAAAAGTTTACTCCGTTCTGCTTTGCGGGCGGATTTTTTAGAAGATAGTGAGGTGATTAAAAACTCAACTTGGTTTGGACGCTATTTGGAAGGGGAGACGATTGAGTTTTATGTTGAGGGTAGTGGTGGGTACTGTGTTGCCAATATAGACTTGATTAGTCACGAAATCTATTTTACGAAGCAGTCATTGCTGTCCCAGTTAGAACCAACGATTTTTTTGAGTTGGCAAAACGAGTTTCCCGAAGCAACGGAAGCCTTGCGAGAAGCTTTACAAACTAGTTTAGAAAAATTGAATACGCGATCGCGCACTCCTCTGGAATTGCTAGAGTCTTTGCGACCCAAGGAATCTCCACTACGCTTAAATCGCACAATGTTAAGAAAAATTCGCAAAAGTTTATTGTTTATTGCGGATGTGACACCAATCACAAGTGTTGCGGTGGGAGATGGACTAGAGATGATACCCAGTCCCAATGTGTGTGTGGAAATTGGTTATGCCTTGCAAAGTAAGCGCAGTGAACAAGTTTTGATTGCCCAAATGCAGCGTCAGGAAATATCTGGGGGGTTTCCCTTTGATTTACCACCTACCCAAATTTTGCAATATCGAGATGACAAAGAACTCAATAAAATCCTGCTAGCAACCCTACAAAATCAATTGATGCGGTTTAAATTGCTGTAAAATGACCTGTCAGTGACGGGAATAGGGAGTGATAGGAGCATGTATAATCATTTTCTCCTCCTGCATCCCTAAATTGATCAGTTATAAAGTAAAAGGGTATTAGCTGTGTTAGTCCACTACGTGTATTTTGATTAATTACACTTTGCACGGCTAATTAGGTGAGCTTGTTGTTCCAATAGCTAATCCCGGATTTCTCACAAATGTCTCCAACTTCTAGGTAATAGGGAGTAGGGAATAGAAAGAAAATTAATCCATTACTTAACGCTTACCGTTCACTTGTGAAAAATGTAGGTAATGCTTGAAGAGACGTAGCAATGCCACACCTTTAACTGTCACCCGTTAACAGTCAACAGTCAACAAACCAAAAGGGAAATATGTTTGCGTGCCAACTATAGTAATCCTATATTACCACTAATAAAATTTAGTTGCTGATAATTGCTTAATTGCAGCCAGGAATACAAACTTATGTAAATCTATCTTACAGCAGATTTATTTGAGTCAAATCTAGATAAAAGTTAAAGACGAAACGACACAAACCATTACTCAAGCAATTAACTGGAAACTAAATAAAAATTTAATTTGTAATTGGAATCGATAAGTATAAATATATAAAGAGATAGATTTTAATTCAACTATATATTCTATTAAAATTGAACGGTAGAATAAATATCTAAGACTATCTTCGATTTCCACTTTTTTCATGCAGCAGGGTTCATCAGAAGCGAGGGTAATGATTAATCCAATTTAGATTGGAGAAGCCATTACTCAATCTAGCTTTTTGATTGTCGGTAAATTTTGACAATTCCTAGAACTTACACACCCATAGTGAATAAATCTGGTTTTGAGATTACCTATCGAGGTCATGATGGCATCAAAAGATTGTCAGTGGGTAATTCAGAAAGGAGATCAACTCATGAACTGGTGTGGAACTAGTTGTTGCGCTGGTATAAATGCGCTAATCAGGCTGAAATGTTAAATATTAAACGTGTGCGCTTGCACAAATTGCTCTATTTTGGTGATCAATATTCTCCAGAATTGACTTGGCCAAAACACATAGTAACAACAGCAAGTTTATTTGCGATTTTTGTTGGTGGTGTGGTGCTGTTGAGTTGGTGTTTCCAGTTGCAAACTCTCAGTATCGGCTTTTTGAGTGTACAACCAGTCATGAATATAGGTACGGCATTATGCTTGATTATGGCAGGGTTATCCCTGTGCTTACTAAGGCGAGGTAAATTTAGGAATAAGGCCAAACCACCAGATAAACTGCGGCGAAATATAGCCTATGGATTGGCTTTGATGGTGAATGTGTTGGGAATAGTCACCTTAATTGAAGTCTTGTTAGGGGACATTTCTGGAATTCATCACCTATATCCCCCACCTTGGCGAACTTCCCTTCAGTATATGACCAGTTTAGGGTGGAGTGCGTCCCTGGGTTTTACCTTAGTGGGAAGGGCATTAATGTTTTTAAGCTTTCCGAAAACGAAACGTAGTTATTGGTATGCCCAGGTTTTGGCCTTAATAGCTCTAGTAATTGCGCTGCAAGCGGTAGTGGGATATGCCTACGCCGTAGAAATCAGGTTTTTTGCGCAAACAATGTCTGTTTTGACCGCATTTGGATTTGCGGCTTTATGTGCAGGGATATTAGCCAGCAGTTATGAATATGGATTGATGCGGTTAGTTACCAGTAACAGCTATAGTGGCTGGTTAGCGCGACGCTTGCTAGGGATGGCAGTTGTGATTCCCCTGTTATTAGGTTGGGTGATTTTACAGGGACACCGAGCTGGTGTTTATGATCCGGGATATGCTCTAGCTTTATTTGCTATTTTATTAATAGTCACCTTTACAATTTTAATTTGGCAAAGTGCAGCCAGTGTAGAATATTTACGTCGTCAATGCGATCGCGCCTATACCGCTCTGAAAAATAATGAAGCGAAACTACGGGGTTTATTTGAAGCCAATGTCATCGGCATTGTAGTGACAGATTTACAAGGGAATATTCGCAAAGTTAACGATGAATGCTTGAAGGTGTTAGGGTATTCCCGTGGGGATGTGTTTTCGGGGCGCATTTCCTGGCAGCAAATTACACCACCTGAATATGCAGACTTGGATCGGCAAAAGATTCAGGAAGCGACCATGACGGGAGTTTGTAAACCCTATGAAAAAGAGTATTTTCGCCCAGATGGTAGTCGTGTACCCGTTTTAGTCGGGTATACATTTATCGGTGAAAGCCGTGAGGAATTAGTCGCATTTGTTTTAGATTTAAGTCAGCAAAAAGCTGCCCGTCACGAGCGTAAGCAGGTAGAAGCGACCCTACGTCAAGTGGAGCAAAAATTTTGGTTAGCGGTAGAACATATTCCCGATGTATTTGTGATTTATGATGCCCAACGACGTTGGCAATTTGTCAACCAAGAAGGATTGCGGGTGACAGGGAAAAGCCGTAGTGAACTAATTGGTCATACCGATGAGGAGATTTTTAGTTCAGAGGTGACGGATACCTATTTAAATGCTTTAATTCGTGCCCAACAAACTGGCGATTTGCAAACAACAGAAGCAAAAATCATTAATCCCCAGGGAGAGGAATTTACCCATCACATCAAATTTGTGCCCATTCTCAACGAGAATGGGCAACTGGGACAAATACTTGCATTCCACCACGACATTACCGCCAGTAAACAGGTAGAAATGACCCTGCGCAATCAACATCAATGGCAGGAAGAATTATTGAATTTAATGCCCACACCCCTATTGCTAGTGGAACCAGGTACGGCGAAGGTGACTTTTGCCAACCGAGCAGCCGATGGATTAGCTGGAGGTAAATTTCCCCTGGGTAGACCGGCAGCGGAATACCATACCATATTTTACTGTACCGATGGTCAGGGCAACCGGATTCCCGATGAAAAAATGCCAGGGGTACTATTAGCACGGGGACATAAGCTCGATGGCTATCAAATGGACTGGCATACAACGGCGGGTATTCGTTCCCTGTTGATATATGGGGATACCCTACCAGCCATGTATGGTCATCAGGCTACGGGAGTAATGATTTACCAGGATATCAGTCAACTCAAACAGGCGGAAAAAGGTTTATCGTTGGGGTATAAGCGGTTACAGTTACTGTTTTCCACCGCCAGTGATTTGCTCTCGAATCAGCATCCATCGGACTTATTGGACTCGGTATTTGCCAAGTTATCAGAGCAAATAGGGTTAGACATCTACGTCAATTATTTATTTCGGGAAGCAGAGCAACAATTGCAGTTAGCATCCTACACAGGGGTGGAACCGGAACTAATTGCTACGGTGGAGACCTTAAAGGTGGGTGAGGGGATTTGTGGTCTAGTTGCGCAAGAACACAGTCAAATGGCCTTAGAAGATGTACTGCAATCAGAGGAACCACGTACCGCCGGTATTCGTCGGTTGGGAGTGAATGCCTTTGCCAGTTACCCATTGTTAGTTCAGGGACGCTTAATGGGAACCTTGGGATTTGGTAGTCGGCAACGTCATCGCTTTAGCCAAAACGAACTGGGGATGATGCAAGCAGTTTGTGACCAAATTGCGATCGCTTTAGAACGGACCCATTTAGTGGAATCATTGCAAAGCCAGACCGAGCAGTTGCAAGCAGCGAATCGGATGAAAGACGAATTTTTAGCCGTGATTTCCCACGAATTGCGATCGCCATTGAATGCCATATTGGGATGGTCACAGTTACTGCTATCCCGTCCCCAAATTGATCTACAAAAGCAAACCCAGGGATTAGCCATTATTGAACGTAATGCAAGGGTTCAAAAACAACTCATTGAAGACCTGTTGGATATTTCCCGGATTATTCGCGGTAAACTTCGCCTCAAAACCGATATTTGTAACCTGATTCCCATTGTACAAACAGCCGTTGATACGGTGCGTCTAGCAGCAGAGGCCAAAGAAATTGACCTGAAACTGCGAATCGACGACACCAATCCAGCTGCCTTCGTCATTATCGGTGATAGCGATCGCTTGCAACAAGTTACCTGGAACTTACTTACCAATGCAATTAAATTTACCCCAATGGGGGGATGCGTCGAAATTATATTAAGTGCAAAGGAACTAGATACTCCAGAGGGTTCTCCTAGCAGTGTGCAAATACAAGTCCGTGATACAGGAATTGGCATCAGTCCAGAATTTATCCCTTACGTCTTCGACCGATTTCGTCAAGCCGACAGTTCCAGCACCCGTCATCATGGAGGGATGGGTTTAGGATTGGCAATCGTCCGTCACCTGGTGGAACTTCACGGGGGAACGGTGGAAGTAGACAGTGCTGGTGAAGGTGCAGGGGCTTGTTTTACAGTTAGTTTACCCCTTCTCGCCCGTCGTCAGCAAAAACAAGAACAAGCCCACTTACATTTTTGCGAATTACCCCAACCATCAGCCCCATTATCCCTATCCATCCCTAGTTTAGAGGGGATTCATGTTTTGGTGGTTGAGGATGAAGTTGACACCAGAGAATTTGTCGCCGCAATTTTACAAAACTACGACGCGATCGTCACCACAGCCTCATCGGTGGTCGAAGCATTGACATTGGTACAGGAATCACCCCCCGACGTATTAATTAGCGACATTGGGATGCCAGAAGAAGATGGCTACTCGCTCATCCGTAAAATCCGTAATTTATCACCCCAGAATGGTGGACAGGTTCCGGCTGCCGCATTAACCGCCTATAGTCAGTTAGAAGACCGAATGCGTATTTTACAATCGGGTTATCAATTACACATCCCTAAACCAGTAGAAGCCGCCGAACTGGTGACAATTGTCGCCAGTTTAGCAAATCGTAGGTTATCTTGAATCAGCTACCGACAGCAAGTCGATAGATAGATTCATGAAAACACCAAAAAACATTTACAGTCACCTGACAGCCAAGGAAAGGGTATATTTATCATTGCCGGTACAATTTTTGTGGCAACAAAATCTGCTACAGGGGGAGATTTTGGACTTTGGTTGTGGTTTCGGCAATGATGTCAAACTATTACAAAAAAAAGGCTTGAAAATTACAGGCTATGACCGCTATTATTTTCCGGAAAAGCCACAAACTAAATTTGATACGATTATTTGTATATATGTATTAAACGTCTTGTTGCCAGAGGAACAATCCCAAGTTTTAATGGATGTATCCTACTTATTGAAACCTGGTGGGAAGGCATATTTTGTAGTCAGGAGAGATATCAAAAAAGAGGGATTTCGGCAACATTATATTCATCAAAAACCAACCTATCAGTGTATCGTCAAACTACCGTTTAAATCGATTAAATTAGAACCGAATTATTACGAAATTTACGAATACACCCACTATAATTACCAGCGCCATTCTCATAATCAATGTATATTTTGCCGTCCCCATACAAACCTGACTATTGTTACAGAATCAGCAACCGCCTATGCCATCCTCGATGCATATCCAGTTAGTAGGGGACATGTTTTAGTTATACCTAAACGCCATGTGCAAAATTATTTTGAATTACCAACAAAAGAACAAGCGGCTTGTTGGTTAATGGTGAATAAAGTCCAAGAAATACTAACACAGGAATGGCAAGCAGATGGCTTTAACATTGGTATGAATATCAATCGGGTTGCAGGACAACATGTGATGCACGCGAGTATCCACGTCATTCCTCGCTATCGCGGTGATGTCAAGGGTAAAAAAAGTGGAATTCGTTGTGTAATTCCCAAATAATTTATTTAGGTTTATTGAGGTTTTGTGAACAAATTCTTTTAGTTTGGGTTGGAAACAGGAAACATTTTGATTTAACCCTTTCAATTCCAGTTTTTACAGTCAAATTATCTGCAACCCAACTTCTCATCAATAATTTGTTCACTTCATACAGCAGTCCGAGCGAGATTTGTGAAATCTTAGATCCTGGATTTCTCACGAGTAAGTTGTAAGCCTTGAGTAACGGATTGATTTTCTGACTACTCCCTACTCCCTATTCCCTGTGGGTTTTAGGGTTTTGTGATAAATGCGGGAGATGTGGGGTTGTTAACAGTCACCAGTCATCAGCCAACGACATGGGATGTTTCGCGACTTAAATAGTATTGCTGTATCTCTAAAATATTTTGAGGTCAAGCATTTTAGATAACATCAATTTATCCATATAAATGCTACAGTTTCAATATTAAAATATTTCTATTATTCTTTAGACCTATTGATAATCAATTCGTAGTCCACCACACTAACTATGATGGATAAATCATAGGTATATTTGATTAGAATGCATCTCAAAACTATGATTTTAGAGATGACCCGTCGGGTCGTCTCTACTACTCACGATTTACAACTCACTGACCACTTATAATCAGGATAGCTATGATGCAACAATGGTTAGTTCCGATTGCGATTATTTTACTGGGAATAATTACTGGTTTTGTGGTGGAGAAATATATTATCGATAAATATATTGAATCTCTTCCTAACGAATTTATAGACAATCCAGAAAATCAACAGATTAATCAAAGCGATACACCAGATAATACTCAAGCTGAAAATAATGAGCAAGTTAATATTGCTCTGAATGACCAAAAATATCTCACTATCAAGGAAATATTATTACACGCATTTAATAATATTACATTTATTTGGTTTTCCATCGCTGGTTGCTTTATTGCTTCAACCGTTGCAGAAATACCGGATGATATTTATCATAGCCTGCACACAATTTTGGTTGTTGCTTTTCTTTTTTCCCTAACTATTTTTGTGGCGAGACTGACCAGCGACTTTGTGACATTAATTGGTCAAAGGACTCAGATTATTTCCGCTTCCATTATCTCCAATTTGACCCGTGTCACGGTTTTTATTTTTGGTATTCTCATTATCCTGCAAACCGTTGGAGTCAAAATTACACCGATTCTGACGACTTTAGGGGTTGGTGGTTTAGCAATTGCTTTAGCTGTACAAGACACCCTTTCTAATTTATTTGCAGGACTATATTTAATTTTATCCCAACAATTTAAAACTGGAGATTATGTCAAACTAGAAACTGGTCAAGAAGGTTATGTGATTGATATAAATTGGCGTACAACCACCATTAAAGATGTGTCTAATTACATAACTATTATTCCTAATTCTAAATTATCTTCCGTCATCTTTACCAACTGCCATTTACCTGTGAAGGATGTTATTTTACAGGTTGATGTTGGGGTAGGTTATAATAGTAATTTGGAGCATGTCGAGCAAATCACAGTCGAAGTCGCCAAGCAAGTGATGGCGGAAGTCGCTCCGGAAATTACAGAAAAAGAGCCTTTTATGCGCTATCATACATTTGCTGATTCGAGCATCAATTTTACAGTTTTCCTACGGATTAATGAATTCTTAGACCGACGACTGGCTAAACATTTATTTATTAAGAAGTTACATCAACGTTACCAAGAAGAAAATATCGAAATTCCTAATCCCAGCAGAGATATTTATATTAAACCCCACGTGGATGAAAACTCTAAAATTTACCCCACTTTTCCCCAGTCTGACAGGAGTTCACAGTAAATATAAATCCTACATTTTGACCAACTCTCTCGCTGACAAATAGGGAGTGGGGAGTAGAGACGACCCACCGGGTCGTCTCCAGGGGAGTAGGGAGTGGGAATGAGTTATTTTTTGCTTGGTTGTATCCGTGATGATACCATTTCACGAAAATATTGATACATATTTAGGGCTTGCTGAAAAATAGTGAAGACCTGTACAGACGCGACATGTCGCGTCTGTACCGACTCCCTATTCCCTATCCTCACAGAAAAATACTTTTTCCGCAGACCCTGATTACCCAAGGGGATTCAAACACTTCCATTTCCATCCACCGTTACCCGTTAATCATAAAGTAATGTAAACAGATTGCAACTATCTCCCATTCAACGCGAAGTCGTTGTAAGTTGGAAAATGCAACAGTCATATCTTAGTCCGGATTGGGCTTTATCAAGATTATTCATGAGCATTTCGACTTCGGTGCTGAGTGAATTGTTAGCAAAATTACCCTACCTGCGACCCCAGCTTTATTTTAAAGCCTCCTTAACAGCACTTTCCCATGCGATGGAAGACCAGGTTCTTGCGGCAACACTTGACGCACCCCTTGTGATTGCGAGTTTTCAACGGGAAAGGTTTTACCGTCAAGAGGCACATCGGTATGAACGTCTGGCACAGATTAGTAATCAAATATACGTTTTGTCTGCCCCGGAGACAGACTTTGCTAACAGTTCTGATTTCTATGAAAAAGTAGCTTTTGAGGCGGATGATGCCCTATGTCATGAGTGGCATTTGGTTGTAATTGCCCAGAATTACGCTACCTGTTTAGTGTGTATAGAGTATCCAAAGTCACAATCATCTTCCCGAAAAACGGAATTAAATCCGGGGTTGGATATGGATACAGCACGACGTTTTGAGGGTATTTGGACATCGGAGCGGGGTGTGAGCTTAACGGCTGCGGATTTGTTGCTGAAGCGGGTTTTAGTTTATCGTCCAGAGTTAGCTACCAAAGTACAAGAGGTGAGAGACCGGTTAGGGATTGGCATTACCAGGGGAATAGGCGATGTTAACTGGAATGGGGGAGAATACGCTTGTGATATCGATACAGACCCCTTTGTCCAGCGTTTAGTCACCTATTTACAAGCGAGCCAATATAAACTGCACAAAGCTTACCGTTCGATTGCGGGACAAGCAAGGAAAGAGCAATTAATTAATTCCATTAGTAATGCAATTAGGCGATCGCTCAATCCCCAGGATGTATTAAAAATTGCCACACAGCAGTTGGGAGAACACTTAGGGGCTTGTCGTTGTTTAATTTACCGTGCCCAGGGTAATGACAGCGAAATCGTGATTGAGCATGAGTTTTTAGGGAGTGGGGTTCCATCGGTACTGGGAGAGAAATGGCAACTACATAATAATCCTCTGTTTCAAGAAGTAGTTTGTCAAAGTCAGGGAATCTGTATTGCTGACACCATGAACGACAGTCGGGTGACAACTTCACCGACCATCTGGAAAATCATCGAAAAATTAGGGATTCGTTCCTGGTTGATTGAACCATTGTTATTTCAGGGGCGGTTATTGGGGATAATAGAACTACACTATTGTGGAAATTCCCCCCACATTTGGCAAACAGGGGAAATCGATATTGTGAATGCGATCGCAACCCAAGTTGGTGTGGCTTTGATTCAAGCCGAATCCTTTGCTAACCTGGAGGATTTAAACCAGCAATTAGAAGCTCTTGACCGTACCCGTAGCAACCTAATTGCTATCACTGGTCACGAATTGCGCACTCCCCTATCGACTATTCAAGTTTGTCTGGAAAGTTTAGCCAGCGAACCGGATATGCCTTTAGAATTACGCCAAGTCATGTTAAGCACAGCCTTGGAGGACTCGGAACGGATGCGCAAACTCGTTCAGGATTTTCTTACCCTTTCTAACCTGGAAAGCGGTAGAATTGAATGGCATCCGGAAGTGTTGATATTACAGGAATGTGTCGATTTGGCCTTGAGTCGAGTCCGTGCAAGATTTGCTCAGGAAGAACTACCGCAAATCACTAGTCGCATTGATGAAACTTTCCCCCTGGTTCGCGCTGACGGGGATTGGTTAGTGGAAGTTATCGCGAAAATCGTTGATAATGCCTGCAAATTCACACCCAGTAATGGCAAAATTACGATTACAGCCCAAAACCGCGACTCCCAAACCATCGAAGTCATCATTGCCGATACAGGTCGAGGTATTGAACCTAACCGTTTAGAAGTCGTATTTGATCGATTTTACCAAGAAGAAGGGGCGCTTCGGCGGACAGCAGGGGGAACAGGTATTGGTTTGGCAATTTGCCGACAAATTGTCAAAGGTTGGGGTGGAGAAATTTGGGCAGAATCACGGGGTAAAAACAAAGGTAGTAAGTTCCATTTTACAATTCCCGTGGTTGAATCCCCATCTCCATCAATCCCAGCGAAAAAAACTAGGAGCAGAATTGGATAAATTGCTCAAATGGTATATTTGTCGTTTTAAACAGACACGACATTTTGCGTCTCTCCCGATTCCCTACTCCCTTTAGAGACGACCCGACCGGTCGTTTCTACTCCCAAAAAACAAGCTTGTTAAGTATTAAAATCGACTTTTAAAACATACTCTTAATTTTATGCAAACAATATCAACTTCTATGCAAACAATATCAACCGAATTCCTGTTCAATAATCCGCCAACTAACAGCCGTAATTCCCGGTTCTAAACTTAAACGACTTACCATTTGTTCCAAAAACTCATCATTCCGTTCCTGGGTTAATAAATCTGCTTCCACCTCCACATTATCTGAATCTTCCACGTCCTCACTATTGAGAGAACGCAATTTCAGGGTATTTGTGGTGCTGACCGCTTGAAGTAACAAAGCCCGAACTTTAGCTTCTTCTTTACCATGACAAGTGACAGAACAACGATAACATAATTCGATTTCCGTACCTTGCAGAGGTTGCTGATTAATACGATATCCTAAAGGACGTAAAAGAATATTTGCCACTAGCACTGCTGCTGCACCCATGACTGCTTCTGGAAATAACCCAGAACCAGATAAACAACCGACAGCAGCTGCACACCATAAACTTGCAGCTGTATTTAATCCCCGCACTGTTAGACCCTCGCGGAGAATTACACCCCCTCCTAAAAAACCAATCCCAGAAACTACTTGAGCAGCTAAACGGGTGGGACTAGAATCCCCTGGAGTAAGTGCAGACAACATCACGAATAGGGAAGCTCCTATACAGACTAGGGTGTTAGTTCGTAGTCCTGCCATACGTTGTCGCCATTGTCTTTCTAATCCAATGGCTGAACCAAGGGTAAATGCCACAAATAAGCGGATTGCAAAGTCTTGCCAAGTCATGGGGATATTCGTGTGTAGGATTTGCGAGAGATTCCAGATATCAAGATTCGGAGAAAATAATTAAATAATCATTAAATAATCACTGGTGATTTTCACAAATTTTTGATAATTACTAAACCTTATCCCTTTTTGGTTAAGCAAAGGTTATCTCTCAGAAATCTAACTGAATTTTTAAGGTTGTTTAAAAAGTTATTTTTAATACTTGAATTATCGTTTTTGGGAATGGAAAGAGACGCGACATGTCGCGTCTGTACGGCAATAGGGAGAGACGCGACATGTCGCATCCTTACTCTCGAAGGAAAAATCAGCTTTATAACCCCCTGTCCAGAGTCAGGATAATAGTCAAAATAGTGATAATTAATACTTGACGAACATCCTCTGAGATTTATTGGCTACTCCTTTGTCAATAGAGTGAGTAGGGGGTGGGGAAAAACCACTTTCATTGGTTCTGCTGTAATCAGCGATCGCTGTAATTACCGCATCTAACAGCATGGCTGATTTAGACACTTGGTTAGCGACACTCAAAACTTAAAATCAAGAAGGTGCAATCTTCCCATACAATCCTGAAATGCGTCGAGACTCAATCTTTTATCAACTATTCCAGCAATCCCCCAGTTTACTGTTTGAACTACTGACAAATCCCCCAGACAACGCAGACAAATATCGCTTTGATTCCGTAGCAGTTAAAGAACCAAAATTTGAAATTGATGGCGTATTTTTACCTCCGGAAACTGAAAATCCCGGAGTTGTTTATTTCTGTGAGGTACAGTTTCAAAAGGATGAAAGACTCTATGAAAGAGTATTTGCCGAATCCTGGTTATATTTCTACCGCAATCGGGAGAGATTTAGTAATCTGCACATAGTCATCATCTATCCATCCCGCAGTTTGGAGCAAAGTGATATTCTTCCCTACCAAAGTCAACTCAACAGTCCCCAAGTCACTCGCATTTATCTAGACGAGTTAGGTGATATTCGCTCTTTACCTCTATGGGTAGCATTAATGGTGTTAACCACCATCGAAGATGAACAAGCAACAGAAGAAGCAAGGTATTTACTGACCAGGACTCAACAGGAAGCACCAGCACCCGAAAATCGCGCCATAATAGAATTACTGACAACCATCATGGTGTACAAGTTTGAAAATAAAAGTCAACGGGAGGTAGAACAGATGTTGGGAATTACCCTCAAGGAAACACGGGTATATCAGGAGATTAAGGAAGAGGGAAGGGAAGAAGGAAGAGAAGAAGGAAGAGAAGAAGGGGAAAAATCCCTGGTTTTGCGTCAATTAACCAAAAAGCTGGGAGAATTACCCCAAGAAGTGCGATCGCAAGTTGAATCTCTCTCCCTGGAACAATTGGAAAATCTGGGGGAAGCGCTGCTTGATTTTAGCAGCATGGCTGATTTCGATGCTTGGTTAGCTGCACTCAAAGCTTAAAATCAAGACTGACAACCATCATGGTGTACAAGTTTGAAAATAAAAGTCAACGGGAGGTAGAACAGATGTTGGGAATTACCCTCAAGGAAACACGGGTATATCAGGAGATTAAGGAAGAGGGAAGGGAAGAAGGAAGAGAAGAATGAGAAAAATCCCTGGTTTTGCGTCTATTAACCAAAAAGCTGGGAGAATTACCCCAAGAAGTGCGATCGCAAGTGGAATCTCTCTCCCTGGAACAGTTGGAAAATCTGGGGGAAGCGCTGCTTGATTTTAACAGCATGGCTGATTTCGATGCTTGGTTAGCGACACTTAAAGCTTAAAATCAATTAGTTTTTTCCAGGTAAGGACTTGTCAGTTTATCTAACTGTTGAGTCAGTAAACTTAAGAACAATCCTACATCAGTAACAACCCCAACTGATTCGACGGAACCTCTGTCGCTTAATTTGGTGACAACGGCAGGATTGATGTCCACGCAAACCATTTTCACTCCTGCTGGGGTCATATTACCAACACCAATGGAATGCAACATACTGGATAGCATAAGTATCATTTCTGCACCGCGAATATGTTGGGCGTATTCGGTTTGGGCTTTAATTAAATCCATTTGGGTGTCGGGTAAGGGACCATCATCGCGAATTGAACCAGCTAGGACGAAGGGGACATGATTTTTTACACATTCATACATGATCCCACTGGTAATTACCCCTGCTTCCACCGCTTGGGCGATGCTACCATAACGGCGAATGGTGTTAATTACCTTCAGGTGGTGTCGGTGTCCTCCACGAACGGCAACACCCCGCTTCATGTCCACACCCAGGGATGTTCCCATTATTGACTGTTCCATATCGTGAACAGCGATCGCATTTCCACCTAGTAAAGCTTGAACGTATCCTTCTCGAATTAGTCTCGCTAGATGTTCACCCCCACCGGTATGGATAACCACTGGACCAGCCGAGACAATTACTTTACCACCTGCATCCCGAATTTTACGGAGTTCCCAGGCAACCTGTTCCACAATCAATTCGACTCGACGTTCGCTAGAAACACCAGCTGACATAAAGCTAAATTCTTCGGAGTTACGTTTCTCGCGGGATTCGGGTTTCCGGATTGTGCGAATTCCTAACACGTCTACCACTACCTGTTCGCCAATTTCCAAATCCCGTAATAACTTACAACGGGCAGTAATGCCATCAGGGGTTTGTTTAATGGCGATCGCTCCATCCATGCGTTGATTTTCGACTTTGACCCACACACCGTTAATTCTAACTTCGGTAGGATAAATCGTCGTCACGTAGAAATCATCCGGTGCAACCCCATCTTTGGTCACGGGTTCTAATTTGGCATCCCGTTCATCTTCTGGTAAGTCTACCGCACCTAAATCAATCAGATGGGAAATAATTTCCTCCATCACTTGGTGAGATGGTGCAGAAACTCTCACCTCAGCTGTAGAGGTACTCTGACGTTGTTCCCCTAAATTAAAATTCAGGACTTGGAAACTACCACCATTGTCAACAATTAAATCTAAAGCTCGATTAATTATACCTGCGTCTAGTAGGTGTCCTCGCATTTGGATTACCCGACTTTCTACGTAGACACTGGCATGTACCTGTTCATCAATTGGTTCGGTGACACGTAGCGTTAGACACTTAGCCGCACCTCCAGCCTTGAGGAACTCCGTTAGGGGTGTTTCAATCACTTGAAAACCGACGGCATTTAATTTTGCTCGCAAATCGTCTGATGCCTTATTCATCACCACGATTTCTTCAATATTGACCGCATTACAAGCAAAATTGACCGCATCTGCTTCAGCGATCGCAATCCGTTTTTCCGGTGGGACACGCATTTCAATTAAGCGGTTAGAATAGGAGTCAAACGCACCGGGGTAATAAATCAAATAGCCATTTGCTAAGGGACAAAAACAGGTATCGAGATGGTAGAATCGCTCATCAATTAGCCGCAGCGACAAAACTTCAATATCTAACCATTTCGCTAAGTAGGGGTGGGAATCGAGTTCGGAACGAAATCCATATCCAGCCCATAACCAACGTCCAGCCCGATCGAGTAGGGCATCACCCGCACCTTCAAAGGGTAAATCCTTGGGTAAATTGTAGACCGTAAATCCATTTTGTTCAAACCATTCCTGGAAATACGGTTCCTCCCCCTGTCGTTCTTTGTGTAAAAAACGACTTAAAACCACATTTGTCCCCAATACCAATCCCGCATTGGCGGTAAAAACCATATCTGGCCAACCTTTTTGCGGAGGTACTAAATCAACAGTCGCATGGTCTTTCAGCACCTGGTATAACTTTTGCCACTGTTCCACTGCGCGATCACGGGAGGATTTATGAATATTCCCTTCCATCCACGGATTAATCACATAATCCACATCATAGTGGTCAGGGGGACACATTAAAAAACGAATATCAGAAGCCATAAAAAAACTCGCACTCATCGAGATGCCATCAGCCTGGATTTGAAACTGACCCTTGAGTCGCTTCGTTTATCAGCATACCCCATTGATTACTTTGGGTTAGCCGTTAACTGTTAACTGTCAACTAGATTCTTGCTTAGTCAGCAGCACTCAAGGGTTCCAATGCCTATTTTATTACTGCTACACCGGGAATAGTCCAGTATCTTGAAAGGGAGTAGGGAGTAGGGGGTAATTAGGGCTTACGAACAAATCGTAAAGATGCGATATATTGCGTCTCTATATCTTGTAAGCTTTGGAGGGTATTTTAGTTGCCAAAAGCGTAAAAAATAAACCTACATTGAAGCTCAAAAAATCTTAGTTCTGGTGTCAGCCTTACATGACGACTATTCCCTATTTCCTACAGAATCAACATTGAATTTGCAAACGTCGCTCAATGGCATTCAAAAAGCGATCGCTCATTTGCTCTAAACTAACCTCTACCAACACTTGCTCCTCAACGGTAGTTATCCGCAAACCCCTATCCCCAGTCGTTACACGACCTAATTGTTGCCAGAACCCAGCCAAATTGGTACTTAAAAACTCCTCCCACACCCCTTGATATTCCTCCTTCACAGCCACAATAATTCTTGCTCCCCCCTCAGCAAATAATACCTCATCAGTGCGATCGCCTAGTGACTCCGCAGGAGTATTGCCATCTCTACCCAACCCAGGTAAATTAATCTCCGCACCCCAGTTTCCAGTAATACATGACTCTGCCAAGGCCACAGCCAAACCACCCTCAGCACTATCATGGGCTGTAGTAATCCAACCTTGACGAATTCCTGTCCGACAGGCTGACTGTACCCGTCGTTCCAGGTCAAAATCAATGCGGGGAGGTTTTCCGGCAACCGTTTGATGAATCACAGCTAAATACTCAGACCCACCTAAAGTTGGTTGGGCCATGGTCTCCCCATTAAGTTTATTTACTGACACCCCCAGCAAATAAATTACATCCCCCATGTTTTGCCAACCCTGTCCACAGATATATTCTAAATCAGGAATTAACCCCACCATCCCCACTACGGGTGTGGGATAAATCGGTTGGGGATTTCCCTGGGAATCAAGGGTTTCGTTATATAAAGAAACATTTCCACCCGTTACCGGAGTTTCCATCTCTCGACAAGCTTCTGCCAAACCTTCACAAGCTTTAGCTAACTGCCAATATCCAATCGGTTTTTCCGGACTGCCAAAATTTAAATTATCAGTCACAGCAATCGGTTCCGCTCCCACGCAGGATAAATTCCGTGCTGCTTCTACAACCACAGCCTTCGCACCTTCGTAGGGGTCTAAATATACATAACGGGAATTACAATCTACTGTGGCTGCAACCCCCCTTGTATGACTTACTCCTCCTGTGGTTATACCACCTTCCAGAGGACGAACCCGTATAACTGCCGCATCCCCACCCCCCGGTAACATCACCGTGTTATTTTGCACCTGGTGGTCGTATTGACGGTAAACCCAGCGCTTAGAAGCAATGGTGGGGGTGTCCAAAAGAGTTAAAAGTATATCTGACCAGGTATGGAATGTACCGTTAACTTCTATTCCCTGACTAGAACAAGGCGGCAAACACCGAGAATCCCATTGCCAAGCAGTTTGTGCGTACTCAGGCGGTTCTGCCAACACCTCCCGATAGTAGAGAGGTGTATTTTCTGACAAAGCCGTTGCCGGAATCTCGGCGGCAATCTCCCCTTGAAACCAAATCCTCACAATCGGCTCATCAATCACTCTCCCCGCGACAACTGCGTGTAAACCCCAACGCTGGAAAATATCAATTAACTCCTGTTCCCGTCCCTCCTGGGCTACAAACAACATTCTTTCCTGGGATTCCGATAATAAGTACTCGTAGGGAACCATCTCCGTTTCCCGTGCCGGAACTTTGTCTAAGTCAAAATCAATACCAACTCCGCCCTTGGCAGCCATTTCTGCCGTAGAACAAGTAATACCCGCAGCCCCCATATCCTGAGCTGCCACCACTGCTCCGGTTTTAAAAGCCTCCAAACAAGCTTCAATCAGGGATTTTTCCAGAAACGGGTCTCCCACCTGTACTGCGGGACGGTCATCAATGGAAGCATCCGAAAGTTCCGCACTAGCAAAGCTTGCACCCCCCATCCCATCCCGTCCGGTTGTTGAACCCACGTACAGTACCGGATTACCGATTCCCGATGCTCCTGATTTGACGATTTCCGGGGTTTCCATTAATCCCAGTGCCATCACATTTACCAAGGGATTTCCTGAATAAGCTGGGTCAAAATATACCTCTCCTCCCACCGTAGGTACACCAACACAGTTGCCGTAGTGACTAATACCAGCCACCACCCCTTGAAATAATCTTTGGGTTTTCCTATCCTCCAGGGAACCAAACCGCAGGGAATTCAAACAAGCAATGGGACGCGCACCCATTGTAAAAATATCCCGGAGAATACCTCCCACACCCGTTGCAGCACCTTGGAAAGGTTCAACCGCACTGGGGTGATTATGGGATTCAATTTTAAAGGCGAGTTTTTGTCCATTACCGATATCCACCACACCCGCATTTTCCCCCGGTCCAACTAGGATGTATTTTCCAGTGGTAGGGAATTGTTTGAGTAAAGGACGGGAATTTTTATAGCAACAGTGTTCCGACCACATTACCCCAAACATCCCCAATTCCGCTTTGTTGGGGTGTCTTCCCAAGCGGTTGACAATATCTGCATATTCTTCAGGTTTAATCCCCTCCGCAGCGATTTGTTCCGGGGTAAAGGGGGAATTGGATGGGATAGTCATAGCTGTTGTCATGCACCAAGGGGACAGAATCCCATTTTATCGAGTTAGGTGCATTTGTTGTAGGAGATAGGACTCCTAATTTGATTTTTGAAAAAATAATTTTCTTAGAAACCTGTGATGCAAAAGTTTCTTTCTTAGTATACTGAGCAAGGTTCAAGTGGGATTCTTATTCCAGAATCCAGGTGTTGCTGAATTTGGGTATGAATTATGATTATCTACATTTTGTATTGAAACCGCAATCGTCTCTTCGAGAAGCCGCGTTACGCGCGTCTACGTAGAGACTTAGCATCGCTATGTCTCTACACAACGTAAAATTTCCAATTCCTATTTGTATTCAGCAACACCCAAAAATCAAATCGCCATGTCAAAACAACCTGTTCTCCTGGACCATGATGGTGCTGTGGATGATTTTTTAGCAACAATGTTGTTACTAACGATGGAACATGTGGAACCCATCGGTATCATCGTCACACCAGCTGATTGCTATCCCCAACCTGCTGTGAGTGCAACTCGCAAAATCTTGGATTTAATGGGGAAATCCCATATTCCAGTAGCTGAAAGTACAGTACGGGGAATTAACCCTTTTCCCCAACTTTATCGTCGCGATTCCTTTGCTATCGATAATTTTCCCATTCTCAATCAAACCGAAACCTACGGAACTTCCCTATTAACCCAACCTGGTCAAGATTTTTTAATTCAAGCTTTACGTACACACCCTACACCTGTCACTTTACTGATAACTGGTCCTTTAACAAATTTAGCCTATGCCTTAGATACAGCACCGGATATCGAAGCGAAAATTGAGCGTTTGATTTGGATGGGAGGTGCTTTGGATGTACCGGGGAATGTGGAAAAAAATTGGGAACCAGGACAGGATGGAACAGCTGAGTGGAATGCTTATTGGGACCCCCTTGCAGTTGCTAGGGTCTGGTCGAGTGGGTTGAATATTATTATGTGTTCCCTGGATATTACGAATAATGTACCTGTGACATCGGAGTTTGTACAGAAAATCGGTAAACAGCGTCAGTATGATGTTTCTGATTTAGCTGGTCAGTGCTATGCTTTGGTGATTGCTCAAGATTATTATGCCTGGGATGTGTTAGCAACTGCCTATATAGGGAAACCGGAGGCTTTTAAATTACGGGAAGTGGAAACGGAAATTATCACCACGGGAAAAAGCCAAGGACGGACAAAAGTTGTTGCTAATGGACGGAAAATTTGGGCAATGGCGGATGTGGATACCATTTGGTTTTATGAGTATATTTTATCTCAGTGGCGCAGGTAGAACAACCCGTTAGGTAGTCTCTAGTACTTGACCACATAAGTTCTGAGGGATTTGTAGTAGTGGCTCTAGCTCCGAAAAAGCTTTACTAGAAAGGTGGGAGTTACACCCATACCCATACCCGAACTTGCGATCGCTGCTAGTGTTTGAATTCCAGTGCAAACTGTGGGGCAATTTTCATAGAACCGAGTTGTTTGAGTCTTAGTTGGGAAATACCAAATATTATCTAGATAAATTGATTTTTTTACAATCTATCACCTTATATTTACGGAATTTAATTGAAAATTTCCAGATTGAGTAATCAGGCACAATAAACCAAATTTGGTAACAGATTGTAAACAGAGTTCAATGCTTTAGGGAGGCTACTTGTGGTTAACTCTCTTCGGCAAGAAAAATTTATACGACATCCAAAGATTTGAGTGCAACGATTATGGCGATCGCAAACCTCTACTATTACTTTCATATTCGCCACGGGGAGGATACAGAATAATTTGCGATCGCTACCACATAAAAAAGTGAAATAGTAGAAATAGGTTTATCTTTGAGAGAAACAAATTAATATTTAATTCCATCGCCAGTCCGAAAGAAAATATCCAGAGGATAGATAAAATGGGAGCGTTAATATAGATTTGCGATAGATGTATAAACCTCTATCGATTGATTACCATGATGTTGGAATTAATCAAGGTATGAGTGAATAAAAATATGAGCAACGCAAAGGAAAAAAATAATCCAGATATCGATACCCAAGCATCCGGTGGATATCAAACTCCTGTGGAAGAAAGTGTTCGTCAAACAGGTGCAGCAGTCAAAGGTGATGGTAAATCCTCTGCACAACCAGAAGCACCAGAAAATGATTCTGTTCAGGGTAGTCCCAACCAAGGAACTGAATCCCGTTAGGATAGGTTAGGTCTTGCACCTGACTTATCAACGCTTAACTTTAGACTCAATCCCAGTCATCAATAATCCTGCTTTTTCACAATCTGTTTATAGTGTATTGCGATGGATTCATACTAGGTATATGGGAATTTGTTGAGTTATTGAGTTGTAGGGAGTTAAATTTATAAGTTTATTTTTAACTCCTACATGGTGCAGCAGATAAAATAATATAAATTAAATTCAAACAGTCCTCCATCAGAGGACTTTTATTATCTCTATCAAAATCCAAGAAATGTAAATTAATATAAATAATCCCCAGGTCATGGATTCATTCTACACCTAATCCCTACCACCCAACTCCTGTTTCCTATAATTTCTGGGGATTGATAACTTATATTTCTCACGAGTTAAAGGTAAGCGTTGAGTAAAGGCTTAGTTTTTCCTACTCCCCACTTCCGGAAATTTCTAGGGATTTGTGAGAAATCTGGGTATTAGGGTGTGGGTTGAGTAGGACTGGGTGAGTTTAGTTTTAAAAAAATATGAATTATGATTGACTACTCTGAATAGATTTAGCCATATCCAGAAATTCCTGAGAAACAGCTACTGGATTTACATCGAGATTTTCGTCTGTATTGCTAGTAATATTATTTGCTGTTTGAGGATTTTTGGATGGTTCTATATTCTGATTACTGACAGGATTTGTACTATTCTGTTTGGCAAGTTCATACTCGGTATCAAAGTCAGTATTCGGGAATTCACGCTCTTCTTCTTGAATTTCCTCCTTTAACAATTCGGCATCAAAATTTTGCACTTGTTCGGAACTACTTTGTATATTCTGTGTATCCGACATAAAATTCTCCTGTGGTTGTGATCAAAATTCCTGTGATATTTATCCTCACGAAAATTCAAGTATCTTTGACAAATAATCAGTGACTTATAATTCGTGAGGTTCGCGTTTGCTGTATTTCTCCCAAGTGAGCAACAAGGGTTGGGTAGCGGGTTGATTTCCCTACTAATACCTGCCAGTTTTAAAGATTTGTGAGAAATCCGGGTTTCAATATCGCTAAGTATTAGAATAAATAACCATTAACTAATAAACATCTTCCTCCAGCATCACCACGGAAGTAAGTTTAATAGGAATACACAAATACAAATTATTACCAATGGATGATTATCTATCTTTCCCTTGATTTATGCCATATTTGGGACTTTAATGCATCACTAGAGAAAGATAATTAACCAGCAATTTCCTCTGAGTTCGCCTTCCCCAGAATATTCACGTTATTTTTATCTGAAGATAGATTCAAGATGTATAATGCAGATGATAACTCAACGGTTCAGATCAGATATTTTCCCACCCATTTAAACCCATCTATGAAACCGAAGGCATGTCTGATATTTAATCCTGTAGCTGGACAAGGTGATTCTGAACAGGATTTAGAAACGATAAAATCAATATTATCTCCAGAATTTGACTTACAAATCAAACTTACAACCCCAGAAACAGATGCCGATCAATTGGCAAAAGAAGCGATCGCATCAGGAATTGACTACTTGATTGCTTCTGGAGGTGATGGGACTTTATCTGCTGCTGCAACGGCTGTAATTGGCACTGACATTCCTTTGGGGATTATCTCCAGGGGAACCGCTAATGCTTTTGCCGCAGCCTTGGGTATACCGGATACAATTACCGCAGCTTGTAAAACCATTGTCCAAGGTTATGCCAAAAAAGTCGATGTGGCAACCTGTAATGGTAGACCGATGGTGTTATTAGCAGGAATTGGTTTTGAAGCGGAAACTGTGGAAAAAGCCAGTCGAGAGGCAAAAAACCGCTTTGGTGTGTTGGCCTATGTATTTGCAGGAATTAGTCAATTAAGGGAATTTCAAACCTTTGAGGTGGAAATCGAAACCGAAGACAAAATTATCAAAACTTCAGCCAGTGCGGTGACAGTTGCCAATGCAGCACCGAGAACTTCAGTTTTAGCCCAAGGACCTGCTGGTATCATACCTGATGATGGGTTACTTGATTTAACAATAGTTGCACCCCAAAATGTTGCTGGAGCGGTAGCAGCTAGTTATCATTTATTTCAAACGGCTTCATCTTCCGTACCAGTTGAACGGGATGATATTGGTTATTTAAGGGCGAAAAAGTTTAAAGTCACCACCGAACCGCCACAAAAAGTCGTAGTTGATGGGGAAATTATCGGTACAACTCCAATTGAGGTGGAGTGTATTCCGGGGGGGTTAAATATATTGACACAAATAGTTGAGGAGGAAATTCCCACAGAAAAATTGGATGGTTTACCGAATTTAGTGGTGGAAATGAAGGAAGATTAGAGATTTTGGGTTTATGTTGTATATTTAAATAAGAATAAGAATCCTATTTAAATAGGACTTACGCGCTCATTGTGAGAAATCAGGTGTTTGGGATTGCTACTTTGCAATCGACCCGCTACGCGTCTACGTAATGACGGTGTTTAAGTTGTTATTGCGTAAGTTCTGTTAAATTAAGTATACTTTGCACGCTGATACATTTCCCTTTTGGTTTGGTGACAGGTGACAGTTAACAGGTGACCTTTAAGCATTAATCATCTAAAGGAAAAGTTCTCTTCCCATATGCCAGAACAACCACAACAGTGGATTCTCCCATCTCCAGTCGAAGTTCCCCAGGAATTTATTAAGCAGGTTAGCAAACACCTAACTCATTCTCCAGGAATATTTGCAGCTCAATTATTGTGGCAAAGGGGGATTCGCACTGCTGAGGAATTAGAAAAATTTGTCGATCCTCAAGTTTATCCAGTTACGAGTGCAGAGGAATTTGGGGAGGAGATGGATTTGGCGGTACGTCGTTTGCAAATCGCCAGGGATAACCGGGAAAAGGTGATGATTTGGGGTGATTTTGACGCGGATGGGGTGACATCCACGGCAGTATTGTGGGATGGGTTAGGGCAGTTTTTCACCAAGAATATTGATTTAGATTACTACATTCCCAATCGCTTTACCGAATCCCACGGTTTAAATTGTGCAGGGATTGAAAAAATCAGCCAAGGGGGTTATAGCCTCATCGTTACCTGTGATACTGGTAGCACCAACATTGAGGAAATTATTTACGCTAAATCCTTGGGTATAGATGTGATTGTCACAGACCATCATACCTTACTGAGCGATAAGCAGAGCTTAATGCCGAAGGCATATCGCCCACCTGTGACAGCTATTATCAATCCCCGTTATTTACCCTTGGAGCATCCTTTGTACCATTTATCGGGGGTTGCAGTAGCCTATAAGTTGGTGGAGGCTTTATACGCAAGTTTACCAGAGGTTCCTCGCCAACCCTTATCAGATTTACTGGATTTAGTTGCCGTTGGTTTGATTGCCGATTTAGTCCAACTGAGCGGAGATTGTCGCTATTTAGCCCAAATGGGAATCCGACGCTTGCAAACGGACTTTCAACAACCAGCAGCGCAACGACGTAGACCGGGAATTGGCAAGTTACTAGAATTATGCCAGAGAAGTGGCGATCGCCCTACCGATGTATCTTTTGGGTTAGGACCACGGATTAATGCGGTGAGTCGGATTCATGGGGATGCCAGATTCTGCGTAGAACTACTGACCACGCGGGATATGAATCGGGTCAATGAGTTGGCAGAAGCGGCTGAATTAGCCAATAGTCGGCGTAAATCCTTGCAAAAGGAAATCGTCCATCAGGTGGGACAGAAACTGACCCAGGTGGATCTATCGACAACTAGTGTGATTGTCCTAGAAGACCCCCAATGGAATCCGGGTGTCTTGGGTTTGGTGGCAGGGCAGGTAGCCCAGGAGACCGGAAGACCGACCATACTACTGAGTAGTGATATCCCAGAGGAAACGACGCAAGCATCCCAATTGGTTTTAGCTAGGGGTTCGGCGCGGTCAATTAATGGTGTGGATTTATACCAATTAGTAAAAGACCAGTCCCATTTATTGCATCGATTTGGTGGCCATCCCTTCGCTGCGGGATTGAGTTTGCCAGTGGAAAATTTGCCCCTATTTCGGGAAGCGATTAATCAAAGATTACGGCAAACGGTGGATGTAAATACATTAGTACCGACGGTTACAGCTGATATCGTCGTTACGGTTGGCGATTTAGGGAAGGAATTATTCGCAGAATTAAAATTATTAGAACCCTGTGGGATGGGAAATCCGGTGCCGAAATTAATGATTAAAAACTGTTGGTTTACCAAAACTCGGCATCGGAATCAGGAAGATAGTAAAGGCAAGAAAATTCAATATATAAAAACCGAATTTGAAATTTGTGATCAATCTAGTTCTAATTCCTTTCCCGGGGTTTGGTGGGGACATTATAAAGATGAATTGCCGACGGGAAAGGCAGACTGTATTGTTGAGTTGGATTTTAATCCCTCTAAAAATCGTTATGAAATCCGTTTAATTGCAGTTCGTCCGGCACAGGAACATCGAGACTATTTTCATCAGCAATTAGACTTCATTATTGACCAGCGTCAGGGGATGGGTGGGACAGAAAAAAGAGGAATTACTAGTAGTAATAATACCCTGATTATCGAAAAATGTCCCACCAGTTGGGATGACTTACAAGCTTGGTTACGACGTGCCCAATATCAGCGACAGCAACTAATCTTAGCGTGGTCAAAACCCCCATCTCGACCCTACTCAGAAACCTGGAAAATATTAGTAGGAATCGCCAAATATCTGAGTCGTACCCAACAACCAGTCACCCGTAACCAGTTATTAGAAAAACTGCAAATTAGTGACCAAACCCTATTTATTGGACTGAGGGCATTAAAACATCTTGGCTTTAAATTAACTCGCCATGACACCACCAGTAGCGGAAAAACCCGAATCCTCTTTTCTTTAACAGAAAAACCCAACCTTTCCCAAGCCAAAATAGCTGTTCAAGCCTTTTTTGCCGCTTTGCAAGAAGAACAATTTCAACAGCATTATTTTAGCCAAGTTCCCCTCGCTACCATTCAATCAATGGCAAGGCGAATTCAGTAGGGGATGGGGTAATCTCATCACCTGCGCACTGTATTTAGCTTGCAAAGAGCGCCATGTACGCAACTACGAGCAGACTCATGGGCTAAATCTCACAGGTGATTGTGCGATAATCTTCGGGGAAACTAATTAAATCTAGCTGTTCAGGATGGTTGAGTAATTCGTAGGCTAGTAGGAATCCAGCAATTGTCCAGGTTTGGTATCTGCGAGCTTCCTTGCCGATTAAACGTCCCCGTCTGCCATCATAATATTCGGGATATTCATCATGTTGCAAACGTCCGTAGGCGATCGCTAGTGCGCGTTTCCCTAAATCGATGTGTTGGGTTTTGATACAAGCTGCAACTAAAGCCCAGAGTAAAACTGGCCAACTACCACCGTTATGGTAGGACCAGGGGATATTTTTGGGGTCGAATCCGGTAATAATTTCCCAATCGCGGTTTTCTAAAGCGGGAAAGCAGATTTTCATGGGCATTTTGCCGATTAAATCGTCCCAGCGTGCAGCAATCAGGTTCATAATGCTCTCCGCTTGGTCATTCATCGCTAAGGAGGAAATAATGGCAACTAAATTTCCCAGGGAAAAGAAGCGAAAATCCATCAAACCTGGGCCAATATTCCCAGCGAAATATCCACCGACATCGGGAAGCCAATTAATAAACCA
This sequence comes from Calothrix sp. NIES-3974, assembly GCF_002368395.1. Lineage (GTDB taxonomy): Bacteria > Cyanobacteriota > Cyanobacteriia > Cyanobacteriales > Nostocaceae > NIES-3974. The sequence goes on along the minus strand of NZ_AP018254.1, from coordinate 5,013,065 downwards.
GGAAGGAATAGATGTTGCATAGATATTAAACTTGTTTTCGGCGGTAATACCAAATTCTTCGCCCTTGTAGCGATAAATTTCGTTTAAACGAGCCATATCTAGCCAGTAATAGGAGCGGATATGATAATTTAAATGGCCAATCCGTTCCTCAACCGCTTGACGCATGGGGTCAGAAGGCAGGGGTAATAATAATTCTTCCGCACAACGGAGGGCTGTGTAAAATAAAGCTTGAATTTCCAAGGGATAACCATACACACCCATGCGTCGATCAATCATAAATGCCCCATCGGGAACCAATAGGGTGGGAAACATATCAAATCGACTTTCCAAACATAGGTGTAAAATTAGACGCATACCCTGTTGGAATTCGGGTTGATGGGCAAAATCCATATCTCCCGTAGCCTTCACATAGGCACGTAGGAGGATAATCCACCAGAGGGAAGAATCGATGGGAGCAACTCGCGCGATCGCATGTTCACCAAAGTCAGCGATTATTTTTTCTTCTGTGTCCGTAGTCACGACTTTAAAACTGGCTGGCATCAATCCACAACCGGGTTTAAAGCAGTCCATTTTCGGTTCTTGACTTTGTAGAGTCAAGGTGACTTCTAGAAAATTACGGACAATATCCGTTTTGCCAGTAATTAAAAACACTAAACCTGAAGACACAAAATCCCGGATAAAACACTGGTCGTAATTCAGGGCCTCAGATTTGCGATCGCAAGCTGCCACATTTCCGACTGGTCGTCCTTGATAATAAATTAAGGAATCTGCTAACGTCTGATATGCTTTATCAATCGAGGCTTGATAATCTAGCATAGGGATAAGTATAGGTTAATCTCTGTAAGTAGGGAAAATGATTTTTGTCCATCCAGACGACGAAACACCCCGACCTATGCCACCATAAACCGGGGTACTACTGCCCAATATCTGTGGAAGTAAAAGTATTTTTTGCAACTACCCTGACCCCAATCCTACTTTATCCTGATTACGGGTTTTCGTTTGTATCAAGCCTACGATTTACTGAGATTTCACAATTGTTTTGATGTCGAGGAATCAAATTTGGTTTATGCAAGCCATTAACCTTTCACCTCAGTCTCCCTGACCGGAGGATACTGATAATTAACCACATTCCCAGGAGACTGGCAAAGGCAAATAAAATATTACTTAATAACGATAGTTGAACGGTTTGGGCTTTGGTGGAAATAATCGCTGCTCCCATAATCATGGAACCAACTAGGATGCTGAAAGACAAACGATTGGCGGAGTCATCGACGGTGCGTCTGAGGGAATCGAGTCCCCGCAGGGAAAAGTTGAATTGGAGGGTTTCTGAGGTAATGCGGTCGAGGAGTAATTCGATTTGCCGAGGAGATTGCAGGGATAGACTTTTTAAATCCAGAGCGGTTCGCAGTAGGGAGCGTAGGGGTGCATCCCCCAACAATTGACGACGAAATAGGTCTGTGAGCAAAGGTTGGATTTCATCGACAAAATTCATCTCTGGATTAAAACCCCGTGCTACTCCTTCCAGGTTGGCAATGGTTTTAGCATAGAGTCCCATGTTACTGGGTAAACGCAGATTATTGTTACGCGCAACCTGAAGTAATTCGTAGATAATTTGGGCAAAATTCAGTTGCTCAATACTCAGATTGTGGTATTTACGGAGAAGTCTGTCGTAATCGCTTTCTAATTCGGCAATTTTCACGGGTTTTTTCGCTGATGCCAATTGAAGGGTTAATTGGGCACATCTTTGAGCATCCACATCCACAATGGCTAGCAATAATTCACTTAATACCTGTTGAGTGCGGGGATCAAGTCTACCAACCATCCCGCAATCGAGGAGGGCAACCCGTCCATCCTTGAGGTAAAACAAATTACCTGGGTGGGGGTCAGCATGGAAAAAGCCATCAATATATAACTGTTGGGAAAAAGCCCGGAAAAGTAGACTGGTGATGGCGTTACGTTTTGCGATCGCCTCTTCACTATTATTCTTGACGATATCAGCTTCCAGCAGGGGAACCCCATCCAACCATTCCATCACCAGTAACTTCGATGTGGTCAACTGCCAATCGATTTGAGCGATCGCAATTTGGGTGGGATCAAACCAACGACTACTAGCTAAGTTGTGTCGTAACTGGTCGGTAAAACTAGCTTCGCGGGTGAAATCCAATTCTGCCTCTAGGGCGTTACAAAATTCATCCGCAATTGATTTTATTTCATAGGTTTGTCCAAATTCCGTCCGGTCAATTAAATCGGCAATTCCCTGAATAATCGCAATATCGGCAGCGATTTTACTATCGATCCCCGGACGTTGAATTTTCAGCGCCACTTCCCGACCATCTATAAGGGTAGCACGGTGAACTTGGGCAATTGAACCAGCCGCAACCGCTACCGGATCTATCTTGCTAAATACCTGATCCAGGGGAAGTTTCAACTCCTGACGGATTTTCACCTCAATTTCCGACCAAGGAATAGCCGGAACCTCATCCTGAAGGGTGGATAATTCATCAATATAGGCAGGAGCAAGGATATCTGGACGGGTAGATAATAATTGACCCAGTTTGACATAAACTGGACCTAAATCCACCAGAATCTTTTTTAAGACTGCGGGAGTCGGTAACTGGGGATTATCAGCTTGTCCACCAGTCAGGATATTCCGCATGTAATCCCAGCCATTGCGGAGAAGAACTTCAATAATTTCCCTTTGTCGGGGAGCTGTTTGGGTGAGAAACATTTGTTTAGCGAATACAGGATACAGAATTAATCAAATTGGCGGTGAATTTAAAACAATACCCGGATTTGGAGCCAAGAGACGCGATATATCGCGTCTGTATGGGAATAGGGAGTAGAAGGAAAATCAATCACTCCCCTACTCAAAACGCAGGATACAGATTGCCAATACCACGTAAATTTTAAGAGTAATTAATCACCATAAATATGACCGTTTACGTATTTACTGATTAGGTGCAAGTTAGAAGTGATGCTGGCAGAAGCACCCCCTGTATCAACGACTCGTAGACACCCGTAGCACGGCTTCTTTGTGAGTCGAATCTTCTCTACCCCCTACTCTCCATTTTTCAGCTTTCCATAGAGTTTGGACACAGCCCCAGGAAAATATCCTCCTGTCTCCTGTTCCCGATTTTTAAGCTACACTAGAGAAGGTGAGACAGCTTTTCGTCAGCCTGGAGGGTCTTGAGAACTTGCTTAATTTCTTGAGTACGTTCCTTTTTCACAATCAAAGTCACATTGCGATCGCGCACAATCACCACATCCTCTAACCCAATTGTCACAATCACATCTTCTTCGTCACTAGCATAAATAATCGCACCTTGGGTATCCAATCCAACATGGGTCGCCAATTCCACATTGACATCCTTCTCAGTTTTTAATAACCGTTCGATGGCATTCCAATCACCTAAATCATCCCAACCAAAATCAGCTGGTAAAACATATGCTAACTTGGTTTTTTCCATGAGTGCATAATCAATGCTCTTTTTCGGTATGTCTGGATAAATATCTGCTCCGTATTTACTCAACGGCTCAATAATTTCCGGTGCATGGGTATATAATTCATCCAAAACCACACCCGCTCGGAAAATAAACATGCCACTATTCCAACTGTAACGCCCTGTGGCCAAAAAACTTGTTGCAGTTTCTAAATTAGGCTTTTCAGTAAAGCGGGAGACATGGTAAGCTGGCAAATCGTTAAAAATACCAATTTTTTCGCCTTGTTCAATGTAGCCGTAGCCAGTGGAAGCAAAAGTCGGTTTGATCCCCAGTGTCACAATCGCTGCATTCGTTGCAGCTAGTTGGGATGCTGCTCCAATTGTCCGTTGGAAGCCATCTAAATCCGCAATCCAATGGTCAGCCGGAAAAAAACCAATCAACGCATCTTCACCGTAACGTTGTTTGACTTCTAAGCAAGTCCAAGCAACAGCAGCAGCTGTATCCCGACCCTGTGACTCTACGAGTAAATTTGATGATGGTAGTTCTGGAAGTTGTTCGCGAACCCCGTCCGCAATTTGGCTAGAAGTAATTATCCATAAATTTTCCTGACCACCAAAGGGAATTAATCTATCTGCTGTTGCTTGCAACAGACTGCGAGAACTTCCATCTAAACACAAAAACTGCTTCGGTCGATGCAACCGGCTTAAAGGCCAAAACCGCTCACCCTTCCCACCAGCAAGGATTACCGAAACAAATTTCTCAGTCATGTTGTTATACCTAATCAAAATCAGAACACTATCAGTTTACTGTGTACGTCGAAACTCGCAAGTTGAAAAGCTTGGATTAACATAGCTTGTAGAGGGATTTACGTTTATGTGTTGAAGTATCTCTGACAAACAGTGTCCATATGTCACCTGTTAATCGTGAAATATACGCAAAAGCCTTGATCCAGATTTGCTCTAACACCTGTAATCTGGACAGAACAATTAAATATAATTGGATATTTTTAAACCGTATTGCCCTGGATTGATTTTGAGATTAATTATATTTACTGGTTGAGTGAGTGGGGGAAATAGCCGTGGTCAAACAAGTTGAGTGGAAAGACGAGCAAGGTGCATCAGCAGCAAACCCAGTCCCATCGGGTACGGACTTAGTAAATTCCCAGGAACCAAACCCAAAGACAAGTTCGATTCCCACCCAGATTTATAATCGTCTGGGTTTAACCATGCCTCGTTGGTTATTTTGGATACTAACTGTAGTGGTAGGGACAACAATGTCGGGTTTATTGGTCGCTGCATTGGCTTTGTGGACACCGTTGTGGAGTACGGTAGACCGGACGGAGGAAGAATTGCAGTGGTCGGGTAAAGATGAGCAAAACGCTCCCCTTCCTGGTGATTTGTGGAGTAATCTTTCCCAGTATAAACTAAAACGACCCATGAACATTTTAGTCATGGGGATCGAACCAGTTCCAGGTGCAACGGATGGTTCACTGGAAAGTTTTTCTGGTAGTAGCGACACAATTTTACTGGTGCGCTTAAATCCAGAAACGGAGACGATTAACGTTCTGTCGATCCCCCGTGATACGATGATTGCTATCCCCGAAAAGGGTTTAACTAAAGTCTCCCAAGCCAATCTGAAGGGGGGAGGGGTATTAGCGGTACGGACAATTAGTCGCACCTTGGGAAATGTGGCGATTGACCGTTATGTGAGAATTTCCAATAGTGGTTTGCGTCAATTAGTAGATCAATTGGGGGGGGTAGAAGTGTATGTTCCCTATCCCATGCAATATCAGGATACAACTCAACGATTGGGAATTAACCTGGTGCAAGGTTGGCAAAACTTGAATGGGGAGCAAGCAGAGCAATTTGTTCGCTACCGTCAAAGCGATTTAGGTGATTTACCACGGGTTCAAAATCAACAAAGTTTACTGATGGCATTACGCGATCGCTTGGCTAGTCCCACAGTGGTTCCCCGTTTACCCCAGTTAATTCGGGTCATGCGCAAAAATGTCGATACAAATTTAAAACTAGAGGAAATGATGGCAATCGTCAATTTCTCGGCGAACACCAAGCGAGATGGTGTGCGGATGACGATTTTACCGGGGATATTTAGTCGGTTGAGTGCAGACCCCAATAGTTATTGGTTGGATTTAACTGGACAAACTCAAATTCTTCGGGAATATGCTGGTGTGAATATTGGGGGAGTTAGTTCTGCAAGTAGACCGATTACGAGTTTAAGAATTGCGGTACAAAATGCTTCCCAAAAAACAGGAAAAACGGAGCAAGTTATTAGTTACTTCAAACAAAAAGGTTTTGCGAATGCTTTTGCTAGTCGGGATTGGGAAGACACCCAACGGGAAACTCAAATTATTGTCCAAAGAGGTAATCGTCAACTAGGTGAACAGTTACGGGAAATTTTAGGTTTTGGTAATGTTGAGGTTTTATCTACGGGTGATATTCAATCTGATATCACGATTCGGGTCGGTAAGGATTGGCAATGATGTTTGTAATTAATAATTCGTAATTCGTAATAGCCTACGGCAACGCTTCGCGTCTACGTAATTCGTAATGAAATATAATTATGTAGGTGCAGGCTTTGCCGTCGGCTACTATAGCAGTCCTCGATAATACAGCAGTCCTATTTAAGTCGTGAAAGATAGCGTACTGTTGACTGATGGCTGGTGACTGTTAACCGTCAACTGTCACCCCATCAACTTTACATGTAAGATATCACAAATCCCGCTCGGACTGCTGTATGTAGGAAATATATGGGAGTTAATTACAGCTAGAATTCCTGTAAATTAAGGATTTTCAGCTCAGTGTTTTCTTATAATTTTTTAGGATTGTTATATAAATCAGGACTTGCGCAAATAGAATCAACAGGGATGTCTATCTGAATTATGTCTAACCCCATCAGCCAATTAATCGCTCCCCATGAACAAGATTTAGGGGGTTTCGTTGCTCGACGAATTTTACCCCAAGAAGAACGCATGATGGTTGGACCATTTATATTTTTTGACCACCTGGGACCTGCGGTTTTCCCTCCAGGAAAAGGGGTGGATGTGAGACCTCATCCCCATATTAATTTAGCAACGGTGACTTATTTGTTTACTGGAGGTTTGCTACACCGGGATAGTTTAGGAACTATTCAAGAAATTCGTCCCGGTGCTGTGAATTGGATGACCGCAGGTCGAGGAATCTCCCATTCGGAACGTTCTCCAGAAAGCGATCGCCAAATCGAATCCACTATCCACGGTATCCAAACTTGGGTCGCACTCCCCGATGAAGATGAAGAAACCGAACCTTGGTTCCGTCACCACCCCCCGGAGGATATACCAACTTGGGAAGCTAATAATACCCAAATTAAATTAATTGCTGGAAAATCAAATGGTTATACCTCCCCAGTAAAAGTATTTTCACCGATGCTCTACTTAGATGTGGTTTTTAATGGTGATGGCAAATATACCTTAGCAGCCGATTATTCGGAACGAGCTGTCTACACTGTCACCCCAGGAATTCACATTAATGGAAAAGCGATCGCTCAACATCGTTTAGCAATAATTAATCTGGGAGAAGTTGTAGAAATTACTGCTAGTACTTCTGCTCGCTGTATCATTATCGGTGGTGAACCTGTTGGTCCACGTCAAAAATGGTGGAATTTTGTTTCTAGCCGTCCTGAAAGAATTGCACAAGCCAAAATAGACTGGAAAAATCATCGTTTTGGTCAAGTTCCTCAAGAAACGGAGTTTATCCCTTTACCGGAATAATTCTCAAAGTTAGCTAACTGTCTAGTAGCATTTACAGCGAATAAAACCCTTTTGACTTCGAGAAATCTGTCTTAATTTATTGCCTTTCCCCATTCCCTACTCCCTTCATATCAAATTCAAATTCATTTCGGAATATCGCTCCAAGCCTTTGTATTTAAATTTGCACGCAAATAACTCGATTTTTAGATCGAAGCGGGCATTGCGTAATGCAGAAAGCGTTTTTTATACAGCGTTTTCTGCTTCTTTCCCAATTGTTTTTTTAATGATTAATAACTAGATTAATATCTTTCACAAAAATTCTTGATTTTGTCCCGATATTTATCTTTAATTTTATAATTGTTCCTCTGTATTCTATCTCTTGTTTCCTATATTATTTCTCCTGTATTCTACATTATGTATCCTCAAATATGCGATTAGAAAATATTACTTCCCCCTTAACGGAAGCACAAGTCAAGGCTGATAGGGAATTAGTCACCCAAATACAAGCTAACTTACGGGGATTAGGATTATATCCCGGTGGTAAGTTTATCGATGGTGATTTTGGTTCTCGTAGTCGCAGTGCAGTTAAACAATTTTGTGATTTTTTGGGATTACCTTTTCCTGTATATGATAGAATTTTTGCGCAAAATCTTTTGAATTGTAAATGCTTACCAGAGGTACTTAGTAATAGCAATAATGAGCAAGTTTATCAAAAATTACTAGCTATTGGAAGGGCGACTCGCTTAAGTAGTAATGAAGATGCAGCATTTTTACATCGGGGAATTCAAAACTCTAAATACCTAGCGGAAATCAATCAATATCCTCAGTGTTTAGCTGTTAAACACGAGATAAGTTTCCTTCCTAGTAACTATGTCGCCTATCCTAATGTTGGCGTGATTCCCCATATTGATACCCAAAGTCTGGGTTTTTTAGATAATCAAATTACTGAGGCTTGTGTCTGTTTAGGTAAATTAGTTAATGGACAAATGCAAACCCGTTGGTTAGGGAAAAATGCCAGGAGTAAACGTCAATTTTGGAGTGTGACAAAAATTATTCCCCTGGTGAATACGGTTTGTGAGGCGAATCGGAAATTTCCTGATATTGATATTGAAACCTGTTATATCACTAATTCTAATTACCTATTTATTGATTTAGCTTTAGATGTAGTCACCTATCGCCACAAAATTGCTTCCTCTAACGGAGTTGCGGCGATGTTGAAAATGTTTCAAACACCTTACAATCTGGAAAATTGGTTGAAAAAAATTACTGGGAATCAAAACTTGGAATTTCGCAGTGGCTATGGTGAATCTCCCTTTTTAACTCAACCTAAATTAATCGATCGCAACACGGGAAGGGTTCTCCTCACAGCAGCAGGAACTAGTTTAGAAGTGGACAAAAATTATGTTTCCGCTTACGATTTAACCCGATTGATGTCCATGTTAGCTTGGCATTTACATCTTCATCAAAATGCTCGTCTTCCTGGTGGACAATGGCATAGTTTGAGTAACCTAGTCCAGGTTTTAGGTCATGACCGAGCTAGATATATAGAAGTCGCAATCGAAACCCTCGGTTTAGAAAAAGCAGTGACTTCACCTGTAATTATTTCCAAACTTGGCAATGGTTACAGTCAAACCCGTAATCAAAACGAAATCACCTACGTTGGATACGTCCAATTTTTGGACACGCGATCGCCAACTCACAATCCAGGTGATCAATGGCGTTCCCTTGCGATAACATTACGGGGAGTTACTAATCCCGGTAGTTGGGTAGAATTGGATGCACGTATGGCTGCAAGTGTCACCGAAATTATCCGTCGCGTCGTTACGGAAAATATTGTCTGAAAATAGATATCTGTTGAATTTTGACTGGTAATCTAAAATCCAAAATCCAAAATCACCGTCGGTGAAACTCAACCACCTTCTCCAAAATTTTCACATCGTAATCACCAAAAAAATCATGACCTAGTAAACCGATTTCCGCTTGAGGAGCGATCGCAACTTCTATATTTCTCGCAACTGCACCCCCCACTGCAACTGAACGAACAATCCCGGTTTTCAGTTCAATTTGGCTACCGTCGGCTATCCGTGCTTGAATTGTACTGGTTGGTTTTAATGATAGAGCATTTGCCATTCTCTGATTAATTAGTGTTGCGCTTGCACCTGTATCCACTATCATTTCAAATACCTGATTACCGTTAAATGTCACCTCGACCACCGGAGTACGATGGATTCGACGTTTGATCGGAATCCGAAAAACTCTCGTATTTTGCGCTGGTGTCGAAATGCCACACAAACTTCCCAGACTAATGATTCTTCCTGAAGAGTCCACCATAAAGCAACCACCAGGGTCTAGAGCTGCTACCTTTCCTGTCCCAGTTAAGATTGCAATTGTTGGTAATATCAGTAAGATTATTCGCCCAATTACGTTCATTGTAGCATTCCTCCTAAATAACCACGGGTTGCCTATTTACCTAAGTTACCCATTTAGGAGAGAAAAATTTCTGGAGACAGAATATAGGAGACAGGAAGAATTCATTTCTATAACCTGCTATTTGCAAACCTATTGAAACAGCGATCGCAAATATTACCTGGATGGAAAAAATTATAGGGAATCAATATGTGGTTCAACCATCACCTGTCAACTGTCAACAAACTAAAAGGGAAATATATCAGCGTGCGAAGTATAATTCTGATTTTTCAGGTCTATTCTCCCGATTATAGAGGGCGATATATTAGATGTTGAAACTAATCAATGTTTTTATGTGTCTTAATTATCGACGATACCATTTATTGGTCATCCAGTTGAGTAAGATGCAAAAATGTTGAGAACTTTACCCCTGTAAGCTTTCTGCTGGCTTTACAGTTGCATTTGTCACACCTGTTGTCAATTCATCCAGATGACTTTCTTCATAAAAGTTAATATTTAGACAAAGCGGGAAGAATATGGACTTTTCTGTAGGGAGAGCAAAGATGGAATTGGGGAAAGGACGAAAAATTTTTGTCCTAGCTGAGTTAAAGACTGCATAAGTGGTGTTAGTCAAGACGTATTAAACCTGTGTGGATGTCGAAAGTGACAGGAAATCGGGTCGGGTGCAATTGCCAATGTAAACAACAATAGTGGAAAAACAGGGGGTTGTAATGCAAGCTTTAACACAGGGTTTCCAGGAGCGCAATCTCGTAATGGTATCGGAAGGAAAAAGAATTGTCGAATATTGGCGATCGCGACTTGCGAGCGAGTGTCCGCAGTACAGTGTTGTCAATCGTGAAAGTATTGTCAGTTGGTTGGTGGGTGATGATTGGAAGCGGTTTGAAGAATTAGCTCCCCGGGATTTGCAAATTGCCAAGCAAGCGATGGAATATCGGTTTCGGATTTTGCAACAGCGATATTTAGGTAAAGGTCGAGAAGTTGCTTACAATAACTTAACCCAACGTTTAGGTAGTTTAGTCACCCTGCGGAATAAAATTAAAACGTGGGTAGCCCTCAGTCGCGATCGCCAACGGACAGTATTGGATGTTTTGCAAGAAGTGATTCAAGAATTGCTGCACAGTGATAAATACATGCAGCAGCAAATGATATACATTGCCAAGTTGACCACCGAACCACGCTTACAAAACGCCCTATTGTTCGCAAGTGTAGAAGAATACTGTTTGCGTCCGATTCGTAACCAACCCCTATTGGTGTACAGATTTGTCAACTATTTGCGACGCACCCAACGCGGTGGTTTGACCCAAGTACCCAGTAACGACCTGATTAAGCTGGTATCCGAAGAAATTGGAGGAGATGACGGGGAAAACAGCATTAGTTTGATCGATAATCAAGCGATTGATGACTATCAAGAGCAACAGGAACTCGAAGAACAGCAAAATCTGCGCAGACAAGTGCAAAGCGAATTCGAGGAATACCTCCAGGAAAACCTGGGAGCAGAAGCTGTCGAATGGTTACGTATGTACCTCCAAGGTAAAACCCAAGAGGCGATCGCCAAAAAATTAGGTAAACCAATTCGGGACATCTATCGTCTTCGGGAAAAAATTAGTTACCATGCAGTACGCGTTTTTGCACTCAAAGGTCAAACCGAACTCGTAAATGCTTGGTTAGGTACTTCCCTGGAAGAACACAATTTAGGTTTAACCCCCAACCAGTGGGAAAAACTGCGTCAACAGCTTACCCCCACCCAAGCGCAAATTCTGGAAATGCGCAAACAGGGGATTGAATTTGAAGCGATCGCCCCACAACTCAAATTAAAACACCACCAAGTCATGGGTGAATGGACAAAAATCTACCTCGCTGCTCAATCTATCCGTACCCAATCATAAAACTTATAGGGATTAGGGAGTAGGGAGTAGAGGAAAAACCAATCTGTCACCCAAGGTCTATAAATTACTCGCTCAAAATCCAGGAACGAGCGATCGCATGATTCATTTCCCCAAACACTAATACCAATTTCAATGATGATGAGGTATAGATGGAAATATAAAAAGCTTACACAGCAGATGTTTTAACATCCATAGCTACCCATAGTAACCCGGATTTCTCACAAACCTCTAAAACTTTCAGGTAATAGGGAGTAGTAGGAAAAACAACCCATGACTCAACGCTTATCACTTGTGAGAAATGCAGGGTAAAGCTCCTTAAGGAGAAATCCAAAATCTCAAAACCACAATCTAAAATTCAAAATAGTGTACTTTGAAGTCAATGAAACTACAATAACTAATAGTTATAGCCCCCCATCTGTAGCAACAATTGGCGTAAACAATGTAACTCAGTATACTGAAAAATTGATAAAAATTTCACCAATAAACAAAAAAGCTTGGCAAATGTTTAATATCCAGTCACAGGTGGGCACAATAGGATAGAAAGATACATCCGAGCGAAAAAATGGCTATGCTGTCTTCTCAGGACAATTCAGCGTATATACAAAACCAGGGACAGAACTCATCTCCGTTGAATTCCGAATTTGATTGGAACTCGCAAGAAAGGCGAGCGGAGATATTTCGCTTGATTGAAGTATACTTGTGTTTTGAAGCTTGTCTATACCATCAGATTTTACCTTTAACCGTTGAAGATGAAACCCTAATATTAGGAATGGTAAATCCCCAAGATGGAGCAGCTTTGGAGTATGCTAGCCGTATTCTCGCTTATGTTAATCGCACGGTGTCTATCTACGTTATCACTGCTGAACAACATCGAGAACTGCTTTCTGCCTACTTAAATTTTAAGAATTCGGTTCAAGTTCCACCGACATCCACGGAAGTATCCCCCCAAAACGAGTTAGAACCAGAACAGTCACCACCAACCACTCCTAGTACACTAATAGCAGAATACGAATTTCCCCAGCAACTTCCCGAACCATCACCCACAGCTGTAAATACCAATCCTTCCCTCAACACCCATATACCCCTGCAAACACTGACTAATTTAGAAGCAGCAATTAACCCCAAAAAAATCGAAGATTTGCCGATTTTATGTATTCCCCATCCAGATGACCTCAATCCCCTAGGTCTGTTACCCACCCTTCCCCCCAAACAATTCTTAGCAGAATTAATCGCTCGTGTCATTAATCGGGGAATTGGTCGTCTTTATTTTGAACGTTTACCCTACAAGGGTCGAATCCTCTGGAGTGAAAATGGTGTTCTACAATCAGTGTTAGAAAAATTACCCCTATCCGTGTTCCAGGGTGGATTGAATGAATTGAAACGGTTTGCCAAATTACCGCTACAAACGATTGCAGAGCCGAAGCAAGTTGAACGAGAATACCTGTATCAACAACAACGTTTAATGGTAAGAATTAGAGTTATGCCAGGAATGTATGGAGAAGAGGCAACCCTACAGGTATTACGTGGTGCGGCTTTGAAGTTTTATCAGCAACAACAACTGGCGAAATTAAGTAATAATGCTTTAGGTATTTCTCAACAATTAAGTCATAAATTACACGAACTCCAAGCCCGCATGTTAAAGAATCCGAATGTTAGTCCAGACCAGATTGAAGCTTTGAGTGTGTTAAATCGCTTGTTGTATAACCTGGATAATCAAATCGAAAATTTTACTGACGAAGCGAAAAAATAGCACGAAAACCAGAGGAATATATGTGTATCCAGGAGAAATTTCATTTACCCTCGAATGTACTCAAAATATCTTCCGGTAAAGGTGCATCAAAATCATCAGGGATAGTAAACTCACCAGCACACAAGCCAAATGGTCGTAGTTCAGCGATTGGTTTATCTACTTCAACAATCACAACTGTTTCACCTGCTTCTGCTTGACGTAAATACTTTACAATTATTGGAGCAGAAAGCCCACCAGCAACAGACTAAAAATCCAAAAAATTTTTAGTCTGTTGAGTCATGCGCGGGGTGGGACGGACAGTTTGCTCAAGCCGGGAAACCCGTCCATGCAACTGCCCTCATGAATGGGAAGCACCTTTAGGTGCAGTCCCATTGTTAGCGAGTTTTTTGATTAGCAATATACTTTTTAATTATCTCACTTGAAGCATCACCCGCAGTTCCACAAAAATAACTTCTTGTCCACATTGAAGGCATTCTCAATAAATGTGGAAATTCTTGTCTTAATACCCTAGAAGTATATCCTTTTAACCTAAACATAATTTGGTCTGGGGCTAATGTTGGAGAACTGCTCACAAAAAGATGTACATGGTCTTCCATGATTTCAAGAGCTAGAATCTCGCACCCTAGTTATGAATGTTTTTTCATAAAGCAATTCCTCAAGCCTGATAGCAACATTTCCAACTAACACCTTTTTTCGTCTTTTCGATATCCAGACGAAGTGGTAATTAATCATAGTGACTGATGTTGTCTTGTGCCTGTAATTTTCTAGCATATGTAAAGTTTTTGTCAAACTGCGGTCAATAGCTTGTATCTATCAACCATAATATACTATATTATTTTTGTCATCTCAGGGTCGAGCGATGTTAGTCTTAGAAGCGAAATTGAAGGGCAAAGAAAGTCAGTACGGCTTATTAGATGAAGCTATTAGAACGGCTTTGTTTATCCGCAACAAAGCTCTAAGACATTGGATAGATAACAAGGATGTTAGCAAGAATGACCTTCAAAAACTTTGCGCTGTTTTAGCCAAAGAATTTGATTTTGCTGGCAAACTCAACTCTATGGCTCGTCAGGCTTCTGCCGATAGAGCTTGGTGCGCTATTAAGCGTTTCTATGACAACTGTAAAGCTAAAAAGCCAGGTAAAAAGGGTTATCCGCGATTTAAAAAGCGTGGACATTCCGTAGAATATAAAACTTCAGGATGGGCTATTTCTGCCGACAAGAAGTACATCACTTTTACTGATGGTTTTAAAGCAGGGAAATTTCAGCTAGTTGGAACTCGTGATTTCAGCTTTTATTCTACTAAGCAAATTCAGCGAGTTAGAGTAGTTAAACGAGCAGATGGTTATTACTGCCAATTTTGTGTTGATGCGGAACGCAAAGAACAGCATCAGCACAATGGTAAACAAGTAGGAATTGATGTCGGACTTGAGTTTTTCTACACTGATTCTGATGGCAAGACAGTCGAAAATCCCAGATTTTTGCGTAAGTCTGAGAAGTCTTTGAAACGCAAACAACGCAAAGTTTCTAGATGTAAAAAAGGCTCTTCTAATCGCCGCAAAGCTGTGAAAAAGTTGGCGAAAAAGCATCTCAAGGTAAGTAGACAGAGGAAAGATTTTGCTGTGAAGACAGCAAGAACTCTAGTCCAGTCAAACGACTTGGTAGTTTATGAGGACTTGCAGGTGCGAAATATGGTTAAGAACCATCATTTAGCTAAATCTATCAGTGACGCTTCGTGGTCACTGTTTACTGATTGGGTAGACTACTATGGCAAAGTTTTTGGCATTTGGGTGATAGCAGTTGCACCTCACTACACATCGCAAGATTGTTCTGTTTGTGGGACACGAGTTCAGAAATCTTTGTCCACTCGTACCCACAAATGTCATTGTTGTGGGACAGTGATGCACCGTGACCATAACGCGGCGACTATGATTTTGAACAAAGGATTAAAAAGTACTGTGGGGCGCACAGAATCTAAAGCTTGTGGACAGAACGACCTCTGCTTAAGTGGGGAAACTCCTTTAAGTAAGTCGGCTGAATGAAACAAGAATCCCACGGCTTTAAGTCGTGGGAACGTCAATTTGAAGGGTTATGCTGCATTTCATCAACTGTCACACTAAACATAAAAAGTCTCAGTATAAAGGTTAAAGTCAAAGAATTATAGGTTTATCGCAGTAAACACCACAATTACATACATCTAAAATCTGTCGTATGTCCGAACTAAAGCTTAAATTAACCTTTGCAACACTTGGGTTTTGTATGCAATTTTTTGAGTGAGGACTGAAGTCCCCACTGCAAACCCAGGTAAATCACCTATAATTTAGTGCCGCATTCTGGACAGAAGTTATTGTGAGGAGAATTTTTGGCACCACAATTACTGCAATAAATCGGCTCGTTGATGGTTTTCGGTGCTTGCTTGGGTAAACCCAACATATTGGCGTTGCTCTTACCTGGTGCAACCATTGGATAACAGTTTTCATCCTTAGTGACACGCACATCAACCACAACTGGTCCATTAAAAGCGAGAACTTGAGCGATCGCATCTTTTAATTCTTCCCGCTTACTGACCACCATACCCTTAATTCCATAGGCTTGACAAAGCAATTCCACGTCTGGCATTCCCACTTCCATATTAGAATTAGAATAGCGCTCTCCGTAAAATGCTTGCTGCCATTGTCGCACCATCCCTTGCCAACCATTATTTAAAATAAATGTCTTGACATTAATTCCATATTGTGCAAGTGTGCCCAATTCCTGTAAACACATTTGGAAACTGGCATCACCGCTAATACAGATAACCTCTTCGTCGGGGAAAGCGACCTTTGCACCCATTGCTGCGGGGACACCAAAACCCATCGTTCCTAATCCCGCACTGGAAATCCAGCGTCGCGGGCCATTTTTCAAGAATTGGGCTGCCCACATTTGGTGTTGACCGACATCAGTGGTGTAATAGGCATGGGGAGCTTGGTTTGCTAACTCCACAATTACTTCTTGGGGGGAAATACTATCGGGGTATCGGGGAACAATTAGGGGGTACTCTTCCTTCCAGCGTCCGATGAGGCGCAACCATTCTTCCGTTTGGTGGGGTATGGGTTTAAGTTCCATATCCTGGATACGCCGTAACATATCCTGTAAAACCGTGCGGACATCCCCAACAATGGGCACATCTGGAATGCGGTTTTTACCGACTTCTGCGGGGTCGATATCAATATGGATCACCTTCGCGCGGGAGGCAAACTCATCCAATTTACCAGTTACCCGGTCATCAAATCTGGCACCCACACAAATAAGTAAATCACAATCAGTGACAGCAAAGTTAGCATAGGCAGTACCATGCATCCCCAGCATACCCACAGACAGGGGATGGTGTTCATCGAAAGCGCCAATTCCCATCAAAGTCGTAGTGACGGGGATATTAAACATCTCTGCCAACTGACGCACTTCTGAATGGGCATTAGATGCGATCGCGCCACCACCAACATATAGTAAAGGACGACGGCTATCACGAATTAATTGAATTGCGGCGTTAATTTGTCGAGGATTACCTTTGACGGTGGGTCGATAACCAGGAAGTTTCACCGAACCCGGTTCTACAGGGACATAATCAAACTCTTCTAGAGCTACATCCTTGGGAACATCAATCAAAACAGGTCCAGGTCTACCTGTACTAGCAATATAAAAAGCCTCCGCAACAATTCGGGCAATATCTTTCGGGTCACGCACCACATAGGAATGTTTAACAATTGGTAAGGTGATACCATAGATATCAGTTTCCTGAAATGCATCCGTACCAATTGCCGGACGGGGAACCTGTCCCGTGACAACTATCATTGGCACTGAATCCATATAAGCAGTGGCAATCCCCGTCACCAAATTCGTTGCACCTGGACCAGAAGTTCCAAAGCAAACACCGACCTTCCCTGTAGCCCTTGCATAACCATCAGCCGCATGGGATGCACCTTGTTCATGTCGGACTAAAATATGCTTAATTCCAGCACCAGTCGCATCGACCTTGTAGAGATCATCGTAAATCGGTAGAATTGCTCCACCGGGATAGCCGAAAATATACTCTACACCATGTCGCTGCAAACTATCAAGCAGAGCAAATCCACCCGAAACACGCTGAGGCTTGGAATTTGTACCAATCGGCACAACATTCGACGCGGAAGAGTTTTGAGTTTGGGGGGAAGGAACTTGAGAAGGCGAATGCACTAGCAAACCTCGGTTGATAGCTAAAGTAATGATTAAATTCTGTAGTTAATATTTCATTTTAGTAGAAAAGTTTAATTCAACCTAGATTTTTTGACAGAAATTTGAGGATATATTGACATTTGGATAGCAATGGGGTGTCGGGAAAAAATAAATTTGACAAATTCCGTAGAGACGACCCGTCGGGTCGTCTCTACACATCCCGTCGGGTCGTCTCCACACATCTCTACACATTCCCCTCCCAAACCTCTACAAACCGCCGATATAACCACATATTTTGGTGTTGAGGAAACTGATTTTCCTGGAATAACCTCTGCACTTGACGTTGTTGGAGGGATTTGAGGTAGGATAGGTCCTCAAATAGGGTGAGACAAGCAGCAAAGTGGAGGATAATTTGCAAAAAAGGTCGGAACCATTGTAAATCGCTATAGATGTCAATGAAAAAGTAATGTTCTTCTTCCGTTAGGGGAAGAACGTTAAACATGACGGTGATGCGTTTGCGGTTGTAAACGGGGATGCTTAATTCAACTGTGTAGGGATTGTGTAGGGTTAAATCAACTTCCACAAGTGGTTGTCTCCAGATCCGCAGGGGATTCCAGGGAGAATTCAAGGCTGTGGTGAACTTGATTTTGCCACCCTGTCGGGTGGGTTGGGTATGGGTGACACTGACGATTTGCAGATGGTTTAAGCTGAATCGATGGATTGTTTCTAGATGTTTGAGGTTGAGTAAGTGGTAAATTTGGCAAAGATAGGAAAAGGGTAATATGTATTCTTGGCTGATTAAATGGTATTTTTTCAGTTTGAGGGGAAAGGGTGAATCATCCGAGCTAAGTTGCTGACTTTCATTGGTATGAATCAGGGGGAAATAAGTAGGAATTGGGGTTGGAGTTACTTCCGGTTTGAGGAATAGCCAAGTTAATAAAAATAATATTGGTGGGAATAATTGGGTAAGACTAGCAAGATGTAAATAGGAAGTAGAAAAAATTGCGATCGCTCGTTCTAAACTAGCAAATATCCAAGCCGCAACCCCTAAGCACCATACTCCTCGCTTCATTTGATTAGTAAATATCTCTATTTCTAATGCTCGGTTAGCGGCGATTTGGCTGTTATCTATAGATTTGTACATAGTTATTTGTTTGCAATGTTGTTTGGCAAACGGAAGTTATCCCAAGATTGACTCACCCTCGTAGAAAAAAATAATTATTTGCATTCCTCCAGACATTTCTCGATGATGAATAAATGCAAATGTCAAGAAAATATGTTCAAATTTTCAACATAGGTTGCTAGACAATCAAGCCTCAAGATATACAATTAGATAATTTATGATTTTCGCCTGCTAACAACATGTCCATCCTCAGTCAGTTATTCCGAAAACCATTGCGCCATCAGATATTCTCGGTTTCCATTACAGGCATATTTTTGCTCACAGCTTGCTCACCCCCCCAACCGGGTGCATCGAATAATCCACAACCTGCAAATACGACTGCAAATAATACCCTTTTAAAGCTATTGTATTGGCAAGCACCAACTATCCTAAATCCCCATTTGTCTCCCGGTAGTAAGGATTTTGAAGGTAGTCGGATTACCTATGAACCATTAGCTAGTTTTGACGAGAATGCTCAATTAATTCCATTTTTAGCCGCAGAAATTCCTAGCATTGAAAACGGAGGATTAGCTAAAGATGGTAGATCTGTCACCTGGAAGTTAAAACAAGATGTGAAATGGTCGGATGGAACTCCTTTTACAGCTGATGATGTGGTGTTTACCTATCAATATCTTTCTAATCCAGCCGTTGCTGCAACCACCACTGGTAATTATGAAGCCGTCAAAAGTGTCGAAGCAGTCGATAAATATACAGTTAAAATCAATTTTCACGATAAAAATCCCGCTTGGTCCCTACCTTTTGTCGGTTTAAATGGGATGATTTTACCCCGTCATATTTTTGCTAAATATAATGGAGCCAATGCAAGGGAAGCACCAGCAAATCTCCAACCCATCGGAACAGGTCCCTATCGTGTTGTGCAATTTAAGCCCGGTGATATTATTATTTATGAGCCAAATCCCTTCTTTCGTGAAGCTGGTAAACCCTTCTTTAAACGGGTAGAACTCAAGGGTGGTGGAGATGCAACCTCCGCAGCAAGAGCAGTTTTGCAAACTCAAGATGCAGACTTTGCTTGGAATTTGTTGGTGGAAGCACCAATTCTCAAACAGTTAGAATCGGCTGGAAAAGGACAAGTCAGGATAAGTAAGGGAAGTTTTGTCGAGCGAATTTTACTGAATCAAACTGACCCGAATCAACAAACAAGTGATGGTGAACGTTCAAGTTTAAAATTTCCCCACCCGTTTTTCCGGGATAAAAAAGTACGTCAAGCCTTTAATTATGCCATTGACCGCGAAACCATTGTCAAACAATTATATGGGGTGACAGCCACTCCCACAGCAAATATTTTAGTTGCACCAGAAAGTTACGCTTCACCGAATAATAAATTGGAATTTAATTTAGAAAAGGCTGCTGCTTTATTGCAGGAAGCTGGATGGAAAGATAGTAATGGCAATGGTATTCTTGATAAAGATGGTGTGGAATTAAGTGTTTTGTTTCAGACTTCGGTGAATCCATTGAGACAAAAAATCCAGGAAATTGTCAAACAAAATTTAACTTCTTTAGGGGTGAAGGTGGAATTAAAAAGTATTGACCCCAGTATCTTATTTTCCGGCGACCCAGCTAATCCAGATACAATTAACCGCTTTCAAGCTGATATGCAAATGTTTTCTAGCGGTAATAGTAATCCCGACCCCGGTGCATACATGAAAAATTGGACTTGTGACGAAATTCCCACCAAGCAAAATAATTGGTCGAAACAGAACTATGCCCGTTATTGTAATCCGGAATACGATAAACTCTGGAAACAGTCAACCACAGAATTAGATACCCAGAAACGACAGCAGTTGTTTATCAAAATGAATGATTTATTAATTCAAGATGCGGTTGTAATTCCTTTGGTTGCTCGTGCAGAAGTAGATGGCATTAGTAATCGTTTAGCTGGAGTGGAATTGACCCCCTGGGATACAAAAACTTGGAATATTAAAGAGTGGAAACGGAAATAGGAAATGGGTGATATTGCTGATTATATTTTGTGTTAATACCAAAATTATCGTCGATATATGTAGAGACGTAGCAATTCTACGTCTCTACATAATGTAAAATTTTCAATTCAAACCCGAATTTGAGGATATCCATCCCCCCATTTCTCACAAAACCCTAAAACTTAAAGGGAGTAGGGAGTAGAAGAAAAGTTAATCCGTCACCCAAGACTCATAACTTACTCGTGAGAAATCCAGGAATCGAATTCAGGTTGAATCATGATAATCTTGGGTCTAGGGCATCCCTCAAAGCATCACCAATATAATTAATACTTAAGACTGTGAGAAATATGGCAGTACCGGGAAAAATTACCATGTGGGGAGCAATTTCTAAAAAATTTTGTGCGTCATAGAGCATTCTTCCCCAAGTGGGGATATCTGGAGGAAAACCTAAACCGAGGAAACTCAAAGTCGATTCGGTGATAATTGCAGCACTCACAGAAAGGGTTGCAGAGACCAAAACCGGACTGATGACATTCGGGAGAATATGAATCCAGATTAAACGACTCGGTGAAGCTCCAATTGCACGAGCTGCAATTACAAACTCCATTTCCCGTACCGTTAAAAAACCCGCTCGAACCAACCTCGCAACAGACATCCAGTTTAGTCCCCCAATTAGAAGAACAATTAAGATAAATATACCTAACTCCGCTCCTGCGATCGCTTTGAGGGAATCACGAAACAAAAATATAATTAATAATAGCAGGGGTAGTCGGGGAAGGGCTAAACACAAATCGGTAAACCGCATTAATATCATATCTATCCAACCACCATAAAATCCCGACATCGCACCAATTAATATCCCTAAAGATATGGCCACCAACATGGAAAAAATCCCCACAGCAATGGAGATTCTGCCACCATATAATATCCTTGCTAAAATATCTTGACCCAAATCATTAGTTCCAAAGGGATGTTGCCAAGTGGGAGGAAGGGTTGATTTGGCAAAGTCAATTTGATTGACAGAATTACCATAAACCAGTGGCCCAAAAATTACACCCAAGACAATAATCACTAGGATAACTGTACCGAATATGGCTTGGGGATTGCGTCGAAATTTCCTCCATCCATCTTTACCTCTGTTTCCTAAATTATCAGATTTATTGGCGGTAGTTAATCCAGATACGGGTTGGGAGTTGGCGATTTTTTTCAGTATTGTTTTGACCATATTACGTTTAAGTTTAATAATTGAAAATTTCTAGTTCAGAAATCACATACTGTTACCAATTCCCGTAGAGACGTAACATTTTATTCCTGTAGAGACCTAACATGTTATTCCTGTAGAGACCTAACATGTTACGTCTTGGTATAATTAACACGAGGGTCGAGAAAACTGTAAAGAACATCCGCCACCAAATTAAATAAAACAATGAGAATCGCATAGATAAAGGTAATGGACATAATTACAGGCGTATCATTATGGTAAATTGAATCAATTAATAAGGCCCCAATTCCCGGAACTCGAAACACCTTTTCTGTCACTAAAGCTCCAGTAAATACACTGGGAACATCTAAAGCAACTAAAGTGACAACTGGAATCAAGGCATTGCGTAAAATATGATAAATAATTACTCGAAAATTAGATAAACCCTTAGCATAGGCGGTACGCACATAGTCTTGGTGAATATTTTCTAATACCTCCGACCGCACAAAACGCATTAACATCGCAATTTGCCACAGGGCTAATACAGAGATTGGCATAATTGATTGTTTGATTTGTTCTACCAAACTGCTCCAATCTTTTATCTCTAAAGTACTGTTATAAATAAAAGGAAACCACTTTAATTGCACGCTAAAAATAATGATAAATAGTAAGCCTGTAAAAAAAGTCGGCAAAGAAAAACCAATAAATACTAACGTCGTCAAAATCGTATCAAAGATAGAATTGCGTTTGAGAGCAGAAATTACCCCCAAGGGAACAGCTAATAATGCACCAAAAAAGTAGGCAGAACCAACAACCCACAGCGTTGTTGGTAGACGCTGAAGAATTAACTCACTCACTGGACTACGACTAGTAAATGAATAGCCCATATCGCCAGTAACAAAGGCTACAATCCATTTGAAATAGCGAATATATATTGGTTGATCTAAACCAAAAGACTTTCTAATATTTTCTCTGACTTCTGCTGTAATCGATGGATTAAGGGCAAACTCACCCATTGGGTCTCCGGGAGCTAATGCCAAAATTGTAAAAATCACCAGACTGATGGCGATTAATATGGGAATGGAGGTTAATAGACGCTGAAGCAGATATTTATTCATGGGTAGATGACATTATGATGGTTGGGAATGGTTAGGAAACTTAAGTGATGAAATATACTGATTTTTGTTGAGTATTTGACTTGTGAGTGTTAAGTGTTGACGGTTGACCGCTAATTGGATTTAAGTAATAAAATATACTATTTTTTCTGGGGTTTGGAGAGGGGGGGGAGGTATTATACCGTTTGACTTTGGAGTTGATAGCTAAGGGGGAGCAGGGAAGAAAATGTATGTGTCAAAATTTTAGTGAAATGGTACTACAAAAAAAGCCAGCGATCGCATCCACCAACAGGAAAATACAGGGAGACACAAATAGGTCAAGAATCATGGTTTATTAAAGCCTCAATCTGCATTTTGAGCCAGGTAGTGAGAAAACCTTGAGTAATGCTTGATTTTCCCACCACTCCCTACTCCCTGTACAGACGACCCCACGGGTCAGACGACCCCACGGGTCGTCTCTACTCCCTACTCCCCACTCCCTCTAAAGTTTTCCCCTGTTTCCTCAAATCATCAATAAATTTTAACTAAATCGATACATTACCACCGTTTCCTCACCTATACTGATTGCAAAATGTTAAGAATTAAGTAGTCGCGTTCGGAGAAGATTATTTGTGGTTATCTATGCACCTCGTCCGCAGTCAACGCTTGCATCGACTACAGATAAAGGAGTTGAGGATAGGTTAGGGGGTTTTGTCAACCGCCATATTGGTCCATCCCCAGACCAAGTGGAAAAAATGCTGGAGGTTTTGGGGATTTCCAGTTTGGATGAATTAATTGCACTCACGGTTCCAGCTAATATCCGTCGGGAACAGGCTTTAAATCTACCGGAGGCTCTCAGTGAAACTGCTGCATTAGCGACCCTGAAGCAAATTGCCGCCCAAAATCAGGTTTACCGTTCCTATATTGGTATGGGATATTATAACTGCATTACACCCCCTGTAATTTTACGGAACATTTTGGAAAATCCGGGTTGGTATACAGCCTATACTCCCTATCAACCGGAAATTGCCCAGGGTCGTTTGCAGGCTTTACTGAACTTCCAAACGATGGTAATTGATTTAACAGGGTTGGAAATTGCCAATGCATCCCTGTTAGACGAAGCAACCGCCGCCGCAGAGGCGATGAGTATGAGTTTTGCGGTTTCCAAAACGAAAGCTAATAGTTTTTTTGTGGCTCAAGATTGCCATCCCCAAACAATCGACGTGTTACGGACACGGGCTGAAGCGTTAGGGATTGAGGTAATTGTTGGCGACCATCAAGGGTTTGATTTTCAAGCACCGATTTTTGGGGCGATTCTCCAATATCCAGCGACGGACGGGACGGTGTATGATTACCGGGAATTTATCGCCAGAGCGCATGGGGTCGGGGCGCTGGTGACGGTTGCAGCTGACCCGTTGAGTTTGTGTTTATTAACACCACCGGGAGAGTTGGGTGCGGATATTGCCGTTGGTAGTACCCAGCGTTTCGGTATTCCCCTAGGTTACGGTGGTCCCCATGCGGCATATTTCGCGACCAGGGAGGAATATAAGCGTTTGGTTCCGGGGCGGATTGTTGGTGTATCGAAGGATGTACATGGTAAAACTGCCCTGAGATTGGCTTTACAAACCCGCGAACAGCATATCCGTCGGGAAAAGGCGACGAGTAATATTTGCACTGCCCAGGTGTTGTTGGCGGTGATGGCGAGTATGTATGCGGTATATCATGGTCCCCAGGGTTTACGGAAAATTGCGGAACGGGTACACAGATATACAAATCTATTGGCAGCAGGTTTAAAACGTCTGGGTTATGGTTTGGGGTCTGCAAGGTTCTTTGATACTTTGCGGGTGGAATTAGGCGATCGCAAGTTGGCTGATGTTCTCGATCGATGCGAAGCCAAGAAAATTAATTTGAGGGTGTTCCCATCGGATGGGGTGGGAATTTCTCTGGATGAAACCACGACGGAGGCGGATATAATTGACCTGTTGACTATTTTTGCTGGTACGGATCAATTACCCTTTAATTTGGATGAGTTACAGGATGAAATTTCCCCAGCCATAGTCACTCGTCAAAGTCCCTATCTCACCCACCCAGTATTTAATAGTTACCATTCGGAAACGGAATTATTAAGGTATTTATCACGGTTGGAACGGCAGGATTTATCCCTAACTACTTCCATGATACCCCTGGGTTCCTGCACGATGAAACTGAACGCTACTGCCGAAATGATTCCGGTAACTTGGGCAGAATTTGGTCAGATTCACCCCTTCGCACCCCCCAGCCAAACCAAAGGGTATCAAATACTATTTCAGCAGTTGGAAACCTGGTTAGCAGAAATCACCGGATTTGCAGGTATATCCCTACAGCCTAACGCTGGTTCCCAGGGAGAATACACGGGATTACTGGTAATTAGAGAATACCATCGCAGTCGGGGAGAAGGGAATCGCCATATTTGTTTAATTCCCACCTCCGCTCACGGAACTAACCCCGCAAGTGCGGTCATGTGTGGCATGAAAGTAGTGGCTGTAAATTGCGATCGCGATGGTAATATCGATGTGGCAGACTTGAAGGCGAAGGCAGCTAAATATGCCGATCAGTTAGCCGCGTTGATGGTTACCTATCCTTCCACCCACGGTGTGTTTGAAGCGGCAATCCAAGAAATTTGTGCCATTGTCCATGAGTACGGTGGTCAGGTATACATGGATGGGGCAAACATGAATGCTCAGGTTGGTTTGTGTCGTCCCGGTGACATCGGTGCAGATGTCTGCCATTTGAACCTGCATAAAACCTTCTGTATCCCCCACGGTGGCGGTGGTCCAGGAATGGGACCCATTGGAGTAGCGGCTCACTTAGTGCCGTTTTTACCTGGTCATCCGGTTGTGGCCACGGGAGGAAGTCAGGGAATTGGGGCAGTTTCCGCCGCACCCTGGGGAAGTGCTAGTATTTTAGTGATTTCCTGGATGTATATTGCGATGATGGGTGCAGCCGGGTTAACAGAGGCAACAAAAATTGCCATCCTCAATGCCAACTACATCGCCAAACGTTTAGAAAATTATTACCCAGTTCTGTATAAGGGTAGTAATGGCTACGTAGCCCACGAATGTATTTTGGATTTACGTAATCTGAAAAAAACCGCCAATATCGAAATTGATGATGTTGCCAAACGTTTGATGGACTACGGCTTCCATGCCCCCACTGTATCATGGCCCGTGGCGGGAACAATTATGGTGGAACCCACAGAAAGTGAGTCGCAACCAGAACTCGACCGTTTTTGTGATGCCTTAATCGCCATTCGCGCGGAAATTGCTGCCATAGAAACCGGAGAAATGGACATCACCGACAATCCCCTCAAAAATGCTCCCCATACAGCCGCAAGCTTGATTACTGGGGAATGGAACCATCCCTACAGTCGCGAACAAGCAGCTTACCCTGCACCCTGGACACGGGATAGTAAGTTTTGGGTCAGCGTCGGTCGGATTGATGCTGCATTCGGCGATCGCAATTTTGTCTGTTCCTGTACACCGATGGAGGATTATACGGATTAAATAGGGAGAAGTCTAGACCCGTAGCGGCTTGTAATAAAAAGTACGTAGTTGCACTTTAGCGCTTTCCTAATAATATCATTTCACTGAACTTATGTGCTGGACTATTAGATAGACTAAGACGTACAAGCAAGCAGTTTCTCATCTCCAAGAGAAACTGTGCTACCTGCATCTACGAGATGGCTACTCCCTATTCCCTGTAGAGACGACCCGACGAGTCGTCTCTTCCTATTCCCTATTCACATTTAATAAAATATTTTCATCAAAATTGACAAGTTAAAAATTCATATTGGCTGTGTATTAATTAGATGAAGATACTGTTTGGTAAAGTTATCTGCACTTTGAGCAGAGAATTTCCGGATATAATCAAGATATGGGTGCATGAGTGAATATTCAGTTTATTTATTTATGTTTAAGATTCGGTGTGATAGGAGCCGGGTGTAATAATTCGTTAATGAGGAGCAAGGCTAATGCGGGAAAGACTTTTACAAGCTATAATTATAACTTTTTTGCTCCATTTGGTGTTTGTAATTAGTGCGAAAACAGGTGCATCTGGTAGCAGATATCCGGTGGCGGTAAATGAGGTAAATCCAATTGCATGGTTATTTGATTCTTCCGCATTACCAAAATAATTGTTTGGCAATACAGAATCAAGTATTTCGGAACGGCTGAAACAGATAAATTAGTAGATAGGAAAAATTATCATTTATTCCTGTTCCTTGAGGAGTAGCCTACATAAGCGAAAACTTGTATAAATCACATAACTAGGGTCTGCGGAAAAAGTTTTTTCGTGAGGTTAGTTAGGGAACAGGGAGAGACGCGACATGTCGCGTCTCTACAGGGAATAGTTTGGCTCTAAAAAATTACAAATTACAAATGCAAGCTTTTTGAACTCCATAGGTCTATTTGGAAAGAGCTTTTTGCGACTAAAATCCCCTCTAATTCTTGTAATATATAGAGACACGTTAGCGTTCAGCTCCTCTGAAAGAGGCTATATCGCGTCTTTACTATTGTCTTTACTTGCTTAAATGCATAACCGATTATACTGCCTACACCAGAACTGTAGATGCGCGTAGCACAGCTTCTCTTGGGATTTCTCCACTCCCTACTCCCTAATCCCTACCCTTTCAAGCTAGTGTAGACATATAGCAGCCATAATTCGTTAAACTGAGCGGTAAAGGACGTAGCTATGGCTAATGGGGAATCATGACAAACCGTCTTGCTCAGGCTGAAAGTTTATATTTGCGCAAACATGCGGAAAATCCGATTGATTGGTGGATGTGGTGCGATGAAGCCTTAACCACTGCAAAGGTTGAAGATAAACCGATTTTTTTATCGATTGGATATTCTAGCTGTCATTGGTGTACAGTGATGGAGGGAGAAGCTTTTTCAGATCCTGCGATCGCGGAGTATCTGAATGCAAATTTTTTGCCGATCAAAGTGGATCGAGAAGAACGCCCAGATATTGATAGTATCTATATGCAGGCGTTACAAATGATGAGCGGTCAGGGGGGTTGGCCGTTAAATGTGTTTTTATCACCGGATGATTTAGTACCTTTCTATGCGGGAACCTATTTTCCTTTAGAACCTCGCTACGGTAGACCAGGTTTTTTACAGGTTTTACAAGCTCTGCGGAATTATTATGACCAGGAAAAGGCTGACTTGGCAAAGCGTAAGGGGATAATTCTGGAATCCCTGTTAAGTGCAGCAATGTTGGAAGTCGATGGTGTCAGCGAAACGGAAGACCGGGATTTGTTATCACGGGGTTGGTTGACTAGTGTGGGAATTATTACACCGAATCAGTATGGTAACAGTTTTCCCATGATGCCCTATGGGGAATTGGCTCTGTCAGGATTACGCTTTGGTTGGGAAAGCCAGTACGATGCTGAAGAAGTTTGTAGACAACGGGGTTTAGATTTGGCATTAGGTGGTATTTTTGACCATGTAGCGGGGGGATTCCACCGTTATACGGTTGATCCAACTTGGACTGTACCCCATTTTGAAAAGATGCTCTACGACAATGGACAAATTGTGGAGTATTTGGCAAATTTGTGGAGTGCGGGATTTTCCGAACCTGCTTTTGTTCGAGCTATTAGCAAAACAGTAACCTGGTTAGCAAGGGAAATGACTGCACCCCAGGGCTATTTCTATGCAGCTCAGGATGCGGATAGCTTTGTGAGCAAGGAGGAACGGGAACCAGAGGAAGGAGCTTTTTATGTGTGGAGTTGGGAGGAACTGCGATCGCTGCTTTCTCCGGACGAATTAACGGAATTACAACAGCATTTTCATGTTAGCGTTAATGGTAATTTTGAAGGTAAAAACGTTTTGCAACGCCGACAAGCGGGGGAGTTGAGTCCGAGTTTGGAAGTCACCCTGGAAAAATTATTTGCTGGACGCTACGGTGATACTGCTGATAATTTACCCACATTTTCCCCAGCACGAAATAATCAGGAGGCAAAAACCGTCAATTGGTCAGGACGAATCCCCCCCGTCACCGACACCAAAATGATTGTGGCTTGGAATAGTTTGATGATTTCCGGTTTAGCACGAGCTTTTGCTGTGTTTGGAGAGAGGAAATATCTCGAATTGGCCACAAAGGCAGCTAACTTTATTCTAGAATACCAATTTGTCGATGGTAGATTTTATCGCCTCAACTACGACGGTAAACCCCATGTATTAGCCCAATCCGAGGATTACGCACTTTTCATCAAAGCCCTACTCGACTTACACCAAGCCGCATTAGCTGAGGAAAATAGCAGTAGCGACGAATGGTTACAAAACGCGATCGCACTACAAGCCGAATTCGATCAATACCTCTGGAGCCAGGAGTTATCTGGATATTTTAACGCAGCCAGCGACAACAGCCAAGACCTAATTATCCGCGAACGCAACTACCAAGATAATGCCACACCATCAGCCAATGGAATTGCGATCGCTAATTTAGTCCGTTTAGCTTTGTTAACGGATGATTTACAGTATTTAGACCGAGCTGCTGCGGGTTTAAAAGCCTTTCGCAGTGTCATGCAACAAACACCCCAAGCATGTCCCAGCTTATTTACAGCCCTAGATTGGTATCGCAATTGTACCTTAGTTCGCGTTGACACACCTCAAATTTCCCCTCTCCTCAGTAAATATTTACCCTGCACAGTTATAGCCAAAGTATCTCCACCCCCCGTGGATAGCATCGGTTTAGTTTGTCAGGGGTTAAAATGTTTACCCGCAGCCACTAATTTACAAGAATTAATCCAACAAGTTGAAACCAGTTATCTTCGCATTGAGAATACAGGACACAACATTAAAAGGTAAAAATAAATGATGAATACCTTTTAAATTTTGCTTTTAACTTGTTGGGTGAAAGCATGTTATCATAAATCTTGATCTCACAAGCTTTGAAAATTTCAACAACGTACCTCCGAAAAACTGCAATCTGCTGTATATCGGAATACTGTGATTTTTGTTGGTATAACGCAATAGAGATGACCGACAGGTCGTCTCTAGATCGGATTCCAAAAATCCGCAATACAGTCATAGTCTAGTCAAGACTGTACCAAAATCATTGCAAACTAAGTATATGCACCTCCGTTTCCTACCTACTCAAGTTACTTCAGTATTCAAATAGGATTCCTAAAATAAATAATTTTATTTTATCTATAATCTTGAGGATAGACTATAAAGAATCATGAAGTTTATTGATATCGTTATTTATCTAACAAATAGCTATAGGTAGATGGGAATATGATAATTAACATACTACATGAACAAATTATAGTAGTTCCCGGTCTAGTGAGATACGATTTTAAATCTGCTTGTATTTTTGATAATCCCTAAAGCAATTTAGGTATACTTCGGGTGCTTGGGAAAGGCTGTATATGCCTAATGATTTTGAGAAAAATTTTCTCATCTGTGGAATTTTGTGATTAACAGGCAATGATTACCTTCAAGAAACACAGAGGGTTGGAAATTTAGTGTGTGTTTCTTTTAACTCTTGGGTTGTTCTGTTCTATTGAAAGAGGTTTTTAAAAACTTATTAATTATATTCTCCGTGCATAGCACGGAAAAATCTGAGCAAAGAGAAATATTGGTAATGGTAATTAATTTGTTCATAGATATTATTCATCTGTTCACAGCAAGACTAAGATTACTATCGAAATCTCACAGCAAAAATCAACTAGAACTATTAATACAATTACTACAATTTACAGCTGATAATCAAGGCCGTTCGGAGCAATTTTACTCATTACTACAAGCTCATCAATATTTATTTGACCATAATTTTCCTAGCTTATTAAGGAATTGGGTCAAAAGTAGATTACTGGAACTAGGGTCAGAAAAAGCCAAAAATCTTGCCATCAATATTGTTAGGTTTAGTAATTTAATTCAGAGGTGTCCCCTGGGTCTTCAAAAAAGCCATCTAGAAGTTGCTATTACTGGATATAACTTGGCTTTAGAAGTTTTAACTCGTGATGTATTTCCTCGATATCATGCAGATATACTGTATCATTTAGGTTTGATATATAAACAACAACATCTTCTAGATTTTGGATATAAATCTTTTAAGGAAGCAATTGATATTATCGAATTCATGGTGGTTGAAACTGTTGAAAAAGATGATATCCAATGGCAAAGGCTTTATCAAGAAATGGTAGATACTTGTCTGGAACTAAAGCTGTATAACCAGGCTGTAGAATATATTGAACGTAGTAAAACCCGCAGTTTATTAGAATTACTTGTGCTTCAGGATTTATCCTTGAAGATGAATTCGGAAGTGGATAATCAAGAAAAATTGCGACAAATCAGGGAAGAAATAGAACAGGAAAATCAAAGATTATTACTAGAAAGGAAAAAACTGGATCCAAACATTTATCATCAATCAGCATCTCAATTATCCATAACTGATAATACTCGGAATTTATTCTCTCAAAACCTTGACTACGCTAGAATTAATCAACTCCGTCAAAGTTATCGAGACAATCATGCTGAACAGCCAATTAAGTACAAGGATATTCAACATCTGTTAAACGATAATACTGCAATCATTGAACTATATATCCTCCAAGATTATTTTTGTTTATTTATTATCACTCATCAGCAAGGAGAACCAATCAAGTGGAAGTCAAGCAAGCAAGATTTAAGACAATTACAAAATTGGTATACCAGACATATTCAACTTTATAATCAAGATAAACAAAGATGGAAAAATAATTTAGCAGAAAGTCTCCAAGGATTAGCAGAAATTATACACATCGATGAAATTATCTCCCTGATACCACATCATATCCAACAACTTATTTTTATTCCCCATCTTTTGTTACACTTATTACCCCTTCATGTTTTACCATTAAAAAATGGGGATTACATAATTGATAGATTTAGCCAAGGGGTAGGTTATGTACCAAATTGCCAACTCTTAAAAATTGCTCAACAAAAATTTCAGCAACAGCAAAAAACGAATAATACTAACTCAGATAATAATTTGTTTGCAATTCAAAATCCCACTGAAGACCTAGCTTATACAGATGTAGAAGTCGAAGCGATCGCATCCACATTTACAGGTAATTATTCTGTTTTAGCCAAGAAAAAAGCCACAAAAATTGCTCTAACTAAATCACCTTACAAAAAGAAAATATATAATGTTAAGTGGTTGCATTTTTCCTGTCATGGCTACTTTGATTTTCAATGTCCATTGCAATCAGGTTTACTGTTAGCGAATTCTTTCCTAAAGGTAATTCCTTCCCATGCAGATCCATCACGATATATATCCGTAAAATCAGGAAAAATTGATTTAGAGCAATGTCTCACCATGTCAGATATCTTGACATGGAAATTACCCAATTGCCGTCTTGTCACCCTTTCTGCTTGTGAAACTGGTTTAACTGATTTTGATGATATCAACAAGGAATATATCGGCTTTCCTAGTGGATTTATCTACGCTGGTAGTCCAAATGTTGTTGGTAGTTTGTGGTCTGTGGATGATTTTTCTACTGCTTTATTGATGATACGATTTTATGAGAATTTGCAATTAAATCATCATCAATCCTCTGGTGTTTGTGGTGTATACTTAGCCCTTAATGAAGCTCAAAAATGGCTACGTACTCAAACCAAAGCAGAATTATTGAAATTCATCTTGATTAAGTTTCCTGATGTCCATCACCGTATTCAAGTCAGGGTGTTTTTAAAAACCTATCCCAATGATAGTCAACCCTTTGCTTCACCCTATTTTTGGGCTGGTTTTTGTCCGTTTGGCAGTTATCAATAATGTCCGATTATACATTTCTGTAATTTTATCATAGAAAATACATCAACACGTCAATGTCATTTGATTACGACCAAAATATCGCTATTTTTATTTCTTTCTTGGAGCATCAACCATCTTTATTTTCTCCTGCTGATTATGGAGAATTAGAGAAATTAATTGATTCCCTACCGGATGACAACGAGGTGATTTCGCGGGAAATCTCAACTTGGTATGAAAATAAACCTGAGATTCTGGATGTTCAAATAAAACTTATGTCTATAGAGAGTTATGAAAGAACTCCTGGAAGTAAAAAAGGTAATGTCCCTCCATCTAATCCGAACATCAATAAAAAAGCTTTAGAGAACGCAATTAAAAGAAGTAATCTGAAACATTACAATCAGAATCCATCTGTAGAAACTTAGGAATGCACGACAAAATTTATCAAAGATGAACCAACCATATGAAATTAATCAATCCCAAACTGACCCTATATGCTTTTCATCTACGAAATGATTTGTCTGAAGGTTCCAAAAAAATGGTCGAGAATGCTGACCATCTCTGGAATCAATGTAAAAAACTGGGTGAGAAGCTGCAAGTTCCTGAGCTACAAGACTTAAAAGCAAAACTTTTCAAAACGAAAAATAAACGAAATGAAGATAACCTAGAAGTCGGTGTACCAGCAAGTCCCGATTACCCAGAAAAAGATTATCTGGAACTATTAGGAAATACCAATGGAACAGAGAAATTATTACATTTCTCTGTTCCTAAAACTAATTCTCAAACTAAACATCAAATCACTGGTGAGGTCTATCCTCTACAATTGAATGATTCCTTTGCGATTGATATTACCTTACGTTTCTGTCATGGAAATATAGATGACGGAGAAAATAATGAAAGTGATGATAGGGATACAATTGTTGACCTTCAAGATATAGCTAAATTAAATCCAGATGGATTCTTTTTTCCTGAGAATTTTCAAGCATCCCTAGGACAAACATTAGTCTTATTTACAAAGCTACATATAGAAGAAAATGACAAGGAAAAAACTGATACTGATTTAGCTTTAGAGTGTCTTGAGTGTTTACTAAGTCAACAAAAAAAATCTATATCAAAAAAACAAATCCAAAAATCTCTAAATTTCGGTACATTTCTTGGTAGTCCTATTTTTGAATACGATAATGGGATAGAAGAACCAGGAGAAAATGTACATATTATTATCTGGTTTAATGCACTTCCAAGGACAGAGACAGAAGAAGCAGAGGGTAAATATTATCAGCTTTTAATCAATCTTTTACATTGTCGTAGTCGCATCTATTTTGCTTTTTCTGAATCTATCTACTGTGCAGTGAGTGCAAGGGAACTCTATCGGAATTTAAAAGAAAAAGTGGAATTTTTTGAGAAGCATTCCCAAGATGAGACAGATAAAAAACTACAAGGATTAAAAGACTTACTGATTGAAACTAGTAAAAATAATTTTGACTATACCCGTCACCTGCGAGATTTAGAAATTCATCATGCAACGATTTTGACTAATATTCGTAACTATGAGTATTTTTTGCGAAAATTAAAGGAGACTTACTATCCAGAAAATCCTGACGACGATTTAGGTTTCCTCAGACAAGTTTTGATTCATAGTCGTCAGAACTTACTTACCCAAATCAAAGTTTACCAGGATTATTTCAACCCCAGCAAAAACTTGTATCGTGAAACCATAGATACGATTAAAGCATTAATTGCTATTATCCAAACAGAGAGCGATCGCGCACATCAAAAAGAACTATGGGAACACGACCACCATTTTCATGAAGAATTAAGGGAACGCGATCGCAAGTTTCATGAAGAAGCAAGGGAACGCGATCGCAATGAGGACATTTTACTTGGTTCCCTGGGTTTAGGTTTAGGTGTCAGTGGTGTCACCTCTGAAGTTATCCCCCAACCTATTTCCATAATTTTAAGTCCAGATTCGACCCCTAGTAACAATTCCCAAACCAAAATAACACCCTATCTACCCTTTGATATACTTGCTCACCTTATACTGGGAACTATCTTTTTCGCGATTGCATACTTCTTGTTTACATGCTTATTCTTTATTCGACGTAAAAGTAAAAATCAACAAAATCAAGAAGGAAAAAACAAAAATAATTCTTCCTCCCCCACCGACTCTAATCCCCCTAATTCTTCAGAAACAACAAAAACAACCACAAATTCCGATTAAAATCTTGTGATTCAGTAAATCAGTGTAAATAATTATCACTTTTTTGCTCGTAGTTGCGCAAAGAGCGCTGTATACGCAGCGTTTTCCTAAAGTAGCGCAAATATGAGCATATCATTCTTCGAGAAAATGCTGCACATCTATGGTTTTTCTCGCTGACTTACTTACCGACATCGATATAATTTGTATTCATAGCCATCAACATCGGGTAATCGACTTTGGTATAACTGACAGGTTTGGAGGTTATCTGGTAAATCTGCAAAAAAGTTGACGACCCATACATCTAGAGGACGAGATAGTTGTTCGAGTGCTGTTTGCAGAGCTATGGTGGAGGTCTGGGGATTGGTGTCTTGATGGGTTAATAAAAATTGGGTTTGGGGGGAATTGGGGTATTTCAGCTTGAATTCCCTTGCGATTCCCATCATTTCCCCAATGTGGACGTGGGTTTTTTGGGTGGTGGTAATTAGGACGGGAACTTGGGAGGTTTGGTTGATGATATCAGCAAATAAATCGGGACGGTAATATTTTTGATAGCCAAGATTGCCAATAACAGTAATTGCACTGAGGTTGGCAACTAGTAGGATGAGGACAACGGCCATTTTACCTGTGATTTTCCAGTTATAGATATTAACCTGGGGTTTCGACCAACATACAGCTAAACTTGCTCCCACTAGGACAATAACTGCGGGAAAGTAGACAAAGTTATATCTAGCACCACGGGTTAAATCAATGCCAAAAACATAGGTAAAGATGAAAAATTGAGCGATCGCAATGCCAACTATCCCTGATAATATCCATGTACTTAAATGGGTTTGACTGGATGTGAGGTTTTCTTGCCAACCTCGATATAAAATGGGTACAGCCCAGATGATATAAATAAACATGGCGATTCCGGCTAGGATTACGATTGTTAGTGCCGGAGATTCGATGGGAAGTAGAACAATCATGGTGATCCAAGCTGCTAAGGCTTGGAAAATGGGACTAATCCAAGCGATACCTGTACGCTCCCCTTGAATCCACTCGGTTAATTTGCCTCCATAACTATTCTGTAAAAATACGGGAATCCAGACTAGACCAGATATGGCCGTACCCATCCCCACAGCTAAAATGCGTCGCCAATAACTGGGGTTAAGGTAATGATTGCGCCAAGCTAAAAGGACTAATATCAGGACTTCTGGCAGTAAAATTAAGACAAAGAAATAATGGGAAGCAATCCCTAATCCGTTGACGATAATCCAACTGACAGCTATTGACCAGGGGATTTTTGTTTGTGATATTTGTGACTTAGCTGCCACTAACGTACAAGCAAGGGAAGCAATCACCCAGAGAATAGCCAAAGTATAATGGCGTGCCTCCTGTCCGAGAAAAATTGCGTAGGCGGAAGTTGCCATCATTGCTGCTCCCATCTCAGCGACAAGGGATGTATTAAAAGCCAAACGACCTAACCCATAAATAGCTGGGACTGATAACCCTCCGAGAATTGCAGCTAGCGATCGCGCTCCAAAAACTGAAACTAAACCGCTTTCTAGGGGAAATAATTTTACCCAGAGATGGGTTAACAAAAAGTACAACGGTGGGTGGTTACTTTCGGTAAAGAGATTTTTTAAAACATCGCCTAATTGAGCATCCGGACGGGGTTGTAAAGGTTTTAAGAGGGTATCAATATCGATGGGAATATCTAGGGGTACACGGAGGAAACTGTTACCTAAACTAAATACCAAGGTGGAAAATTCATCCGTCCAAGGAGGTTTAGAATCTAACCAGCTTAATCTCAAGATTAAGGCTATGAGAGTCCAAAATAAAATTAATAATAAACCACGATTAATCTTCAAAATCACCCTTTGACCAATTGCAAACTGCTGTAAGTAGGTAAGCTAAAACTTACACAAATCACATAAATACTTGATCAGGTGTTGACGGTTAACAGTTGACAGTCATTCATTCAAATTTGTGATTATACAACTTGATGGTGCAACAGCTGATCAATTAAGTACTTGGACAGAAATAATTACATAATAGTTTCTGGACTGAGTTAGATATAGATACGGATTTCAAATTTAAATCTGGTGTAATCAATTTTGTCTAACTAATGAAATATCAAATCCAGATATGGTTATACCAATTCAAAAAATATTTGCAACACATCCAGAATAACATACGCCATATATGTAGGTAGAAACGCGATATACGTAGAGACGCGATATATCGCGTCTCTACAAAACCATTATCCTATTCACAATTTTTTCCATTAATTAATAATAGATTCAACAGAAATATCTAAATCAGGAAATGCAACAGGTTGAATCACTCCCCCGGTCAAAGTAAATTTGGTTGCGTATTCCCCATCTACAGGGTCTCTAAACACAACTAAATGTCCCTTTTTGAGATTCACAACCCAATATTCAGCGATTCCCACCTCTCCATAGATTTTGCTTTTTACATCTAAATCCTTTTCCAAACTCGAATTTGCATACTCAATCAGCCAAAAAATATTTTCCGGATAGGGGTGATGTTGACGATATTCCTGTCCTAAGCGTTGGACAACTGCAATATCTGGTTCCGGTTCCGAATTATTAGGTAAGGTAATCGGTTTCCCTTGACGAATTTTCGCACGCATACCTAACAACTGTGCTAAATACTCACCCGCTTCATCATTCGCATAGGCATGAACTTCCCCTTCCGGTGACATTTCAACGATTTCCCCTTTTAACAATTCAACACGGCGATCGCATAATATCCCAGCATCTACCATCCGGTGATATTCATCAATCGTCCATTTGGCAGTCACCACAGTCATAATCGTCACCTTTCACTCATATCTGTTTCCTTCCCTATTCCTACTTTACATCGGTAACTCGCCAACTTAACTTGAGATTGATCCAGAAATTCCACAGCGTCACAACTGCGATCGCCAATAATTTTGCCAGATAGTCATTCAAACCCAATTTATCAAATCCAAATACCAACAAAGCTTGTAAAACCACTCCCCCTAAACAAACCAAATTAAACTTCAAAAATCGCCTTAAACGCTGTCTTTTCCCCCGTTGATAGCGAGATGCATCACCAAAAGTCCAGATATCATTCCACAAAAAATTATTAATAATTGCCACTTCTGCCGATAAAATCGTACTGCGGGTTAATCCTAACTCCAATTCTCGCCGTAGGAAGTGAAACACAGCTAAATCAACAAAGACACCGCTAAAACCCACCACCCCGAAGCGGAAAAACCTCTGCCAAGGAAAATTAAATTTATTCCACCACCCCAACTTTCCTTCTGTAGAATTACGTAAACGCCAAAGATGGCGCAGATAATCCAAATAATGCCTCCATGTTACCTTACTTTCACCCTCACACCGTTCGCAAAACACATAACCAACCTCCGATATTTCCCTGATTTTCCCCCTCCCCAAAACTTCCAGCAGAATTTTATAGCCAACTGGATGCATCGTAGTTCCAGCGATCGCACACCGGGAAACCACAAAATATCCGCTCATGGGGTCGGAAACTCGTCCTAACACCCCCGGTAACATCACCAAACCCAATAACTGCGCTCCTCGCGACAAAAAGCGACGAATAAAGCTCCAACGACTAACACCACCCCCATCAACATGACGACTAGCAACCGCTAAATCCGCCCCTTCTTCCACTGCCCGCAATAACTGTAGTAATATTTCTGGGGGATGCTGCAAATCTCCATCAATTACCCCTAAAAAATCACCACCCGCAACTTGCCAACCCCTAACAACAGCCGAAGATAAACCCCGTTCCTGCTGTCGTCGCATCACCCGTAATTGCGGATAATTGGGTATCAAAGCCGCAGCAACCTCCCAAGTCCCATCCGGACTATCATCATCAACCACAATTAATTCATAATCACCAGGTAAAGATTTATCTAAAATTCGTGTCAATACCTCCACGATTTTACCAATGTTGCGACGCTCATTATAGGTAGGAATCACTAGGGAAAAACGGCAAGGAGAAAAATGAGAAACATGGGATACAAATAAAGGACCAGTGGGTGGATTTACAAGAGGTTGTGGTTCAATGATACTCATGGGCAACTTTCTGAACTTTGGTCGTGGTTTGGTTAAGATGGGAGTCCATCAGGAAATTATAGTATTGATAAACCATGTCCCTGAATTGAGAACTGTAGTTTTCACTCGTAATTATTGAGATTACTACTTTACAATAAGCCTCTGCGCGTCTATCTTACGACCTTACGGTCGATCTGTTACGCGAAGAAGTGCAATGACGAAAACTCCAGTTTTGATTATGGACGAGGTTTTGTATTGCGGCTTTCAAAGCAAAAATCCACCTTTAGGGGTAGGATTACTACATCTGTTCAACAAAGTATTTATATCCTGTACTTTTCACCCAGGATTGAGGGATCAGCGTTGAGTAATGGGTTGATTTTCCTACTACTCCCTATTCCCTATTCCCTACTCCCTGAAAGTTTGAGAGGTTTGTGAGAAATCCAGAATATCTAGACTCCGCAACAGCACAAATACAAATGCCAATTTTAACGGTAATTCTTCTGTGAAAATAGTCATCACCCATAATTATTTCCAATCCAACCCGTCCATCCTTTAAACTAATTAAGCAGATATATTTTGCAAATCATGAAGTGTTGCCAAAATTGTAACGACATTCATGATATGATTTAGGGATAGAAGCGATATAATGGGAAATCTGTGACCAAAATAGCGACGATAGATGAAATATTAGCAGCAGCAAAAGCCGGTGAAGATATTACCACAGAAGACGCGATCGCATTACTAACCCAAACTGATGCTGACACAATTGCCGCAATTCGCAGCACCGCTAATTATCTACGTCAACAACAAGCCGGTGAAACTGTCACCTACGTCATCAATCGCAACATCAACTACACCAACATCTGCGAACAACACTGTAGTTTCTGTGCCTTCCGTCGCGACCAAAATCAACCAGGTGCATACTGGTTAGACTGGCAAACCATCAGCGCCAAAGTTGAAGATGCAGTGGCAAAAGGTGCAACGGAAATCTGTATGCAGGGAGGACTCAATCCCAACGCCAAAATCAACGGCAAATCCTTACCCTACTACCTCAAACTAATCCACACTATCAAATCCGCCTATCCCCACCTCCACCTCCACGCCTTTTCCCCCCAAGAAATCCAATTTATTGCCCGCTCAGATCAACTCAGCTACACCCAAGTCATGGTAGCATTACAAGAAGCCGGAGTCGATTCCCTCCCCGGAACCGCAGCCGAAATCCTCGACGATAACGTCCGCAAAATCCTCTGTCCCGAAAAAATCAATAGTCAAACCTGGTTAGAAATCATTAGCACAGCCCACCAACTCGGCATTCCCACCACCAGTACCATCCTTTCCGGACACATCGAAACCCCCAGTCAACAGGCATGGCATCTAGAACAATTACGCAGATTACAACAAACTGCGATCGCCAATAACTATCCAGCCCGCATCACTGAATTTATCATCCT
Organism: Calothrix sp. NIES-3974; assembly: GCF_002368395.1. GTDB lineage: Bacteria > Cyanobacteriota > Cyanobacteriia > Cyanobacteriales > Nostocaceae > NIES-3974. Next base: position 4,972,761 of record NZ_AP018254.1, on the reverse strand, counting down.
TCCCTTCGTCGGACAAGAAGCCCCCAAACCCCTGCGTCACCGCGTCGGACGCGACCAACCCGTATTAGCAGACACCCTACTCCTGACTGCGGTTGCTCGTATTTACCTGGGAAACTATATCCCCAATCACCAACCCAGTTGGGTCAAACTCGGTTTAGCAGGTGCGACAACAGCACTCACCTGGGGATGTAACGACATTGGTGGAACCCTCATGGAAGAACATATTACCACAATGGCAGGAGCAATTGGCGGAACCAGCATGACCCCAACCCAGTTACAGCAAGCCATTATTTCCTTGAATCGACCCTACCGACAACGGGACACACTGTATCGAATTTTAGAAACGCAGTAAGTAGGGAGTGGGGAGTAGGGAGGTGAAGTGTATAATTTGCAAGACCACTTAACTTAGGACTTGCGGAAAAATAGTAAAGACGCGATATATCGCACCTCTATATCTTGTAAGCTTGAGAGGGTATTTTAGTTCCTGAAAGCGCAAATAAATAAGTGCATAGAAGCTCAAAAACCTGACATCTCACATCTTACACCAAGAAAAGCTGATGGAAATAAGATACTCAGTATAAAGCTAAAATTACTATTTTAGCGTTAAAAACAAACAAGAGTACTGTAGCCATATCGCGTATATTTTGAAATTCAACGTATGTATACGTAAAGGTGCAAGATATAAATCAAGCAAAAGTGGAATTCGCAGGGTTAAAACTACTCCCTGTACAGACGCTACATGTCGCGTCTCTACCTGTTCTCAACCCTCACAAAAGACTTTTACAGCTAGCGCTTCGCGAACAGCAGACCCTACTTATCTTTTCTTGATAAATCCGTGAGTAATTTCGTCGGACGGAAATCCCTAACCGCAGCATACCGATGGGGATAACGGGTCAAAATATACCGTTCATACTCAAACCAATGCATTTCACCCTTTTCTTGGTTACACATCCAGCAAATTACCCATAAATTGCGAAAATCCATCGATAACCAAGGATATTGCGCTCTTGGTAACTTGTGATCTATACTTCTGCCCTGCCTATCTTTATACATTTCCCCACAGATAGGACAATAATAATCAGAGTGATTTTTCACCCATTCTTGACTTTCTGGAGTCGTTCCACACTCGCTATTTCCATTGATATAACGCCATTGTTCAAACTTTTTATATTCATCCCAATCCTCACTAGTTAGTTTGTGATAACGCTTTTTCCCAATTTCATCTGCTAGCTGAAATAATTCCCCTAGTCCTTTATTATCTAAATTACCTAAATCCATAATCTTTTCCTTATAAGTAAATATTTCTTCTATAGTTATTTTTGCGGGATTTTTTTCTGGTTTGATAATAATTTGTCCTAGCTCCTTGCTGACTAAAATCAATCACTTCCATTTCCCTATCAGGATATAGACTATCTATTTTTTGATTGATTAAATCAGCCTCCTGGACTAACTGTTGATTAAATTCATTTATTTCGTCAGCACTTTGATATTTATTACCAATTCTTTCCGCCTCTAAAAATAGTTCTTCTAAGCTTAAATCTTCCAGTGTATTTCTCTCAAAAATATCTTCGAGCTTTCGATAAAGATTAATCACATTGTTCCAGCCAACATTGATATAGCCATCCTGCTTTAATTGCTGATTCTCTCTTGCAGAAAGTTGACTGCGCCTCTCTGAATTACAACGTTGAACTTGTCTATAAGTCATTCCCTGAAACGTTCGACGTTCTTGTCGTGTTTTGTTCATCTTTTCATCTCAATTTCATGCATAAATATATTTCAAGATAAGTAGTAGTGCAAAATTAGTTTTACGTTCCGAAACCCTGAAATCCTTGCTTTGGCGAAGCCTATTTGCAGTAATTATATACTTATACTTTATTCTACACTACGGTAATTAAACTACGCTGCGGACAATATATATTTAATTTTGTAGAAGCACTTAGTTTCCAAATAATATCACCAAGCCCTAACCTAAAGTCCAGCGCAAAATCCGAATCAAAGCCTTACGAATCTCGCTGTCTTCATACTCAAGTAATAATTTCGTATCCCTTGCCAATCTCAATCTGATTTGATCAACTATATTTTTCAAATTCTTATTATCTTTCTTTAATTCTTCATTTGCAATTGTCAGTTCATCGTTTTTAGAAGTTAAATCCTGAACCTTGAGCGCCAAACTATTATTCTGAGCAGAGATTTCTTCTAACTCAACTTCCAATCTCCGCCTTTCTGCTTCTAAAGTGTATTTTTTCTGCTCTAAAGCTTGCTTTGAACGCTCAATTTCGTGAATAGATTTTTCTAAATCATAATATTCCCTTTGGAGATTTTCTAGCTTTTTCTCAGCTTGACTGCGCATTCTCGAAAAATACGCGTTATTTTGTCCCAAACTAGAATTTTTTTGAGCAAAAGACTCCACCAGTCTTACCGTACTTGGTTCTCGACTGAGAATCTCTAATAACCGCTCACACTCTTCCTTGGTTAAAGGTTGACTAATATTTTTGTTGATGCCATACCGCTCTTTCAATACAGTCTGAAACTCATTTTTGGAACTCATTCTCTGTACACCAAATACCAATAACTGACTTGCAAAAAATGATGCAACTAAAAAATGGCTGGTAATCCTTCCATCCCCGATGTTTCATGAGTGCATCACCAACTCACCTTCAGGAGATAATCCCCATCCCGGTTTACTCTGTTGTCGATGATTACTCATGTTTGATACATAATCAGTATGCAAACCTGTCGGTATATACAGCCATCTAGCCGACCCTCTGAACTCCCCCAAGTTGTCAAATTTGAATTGAACAACAGCGAGAAAATCACTTGTATTTAGTATAAAATAGAATACGTAGAGTGTGTTACAGCTCCAAAAATTAACGTCAGGGAAATTGCGTATCGCCAAATCGGGAACACGAAAATACTGTCAACAGGTATAGGGAGTAGAATTAAATACATTTGCTACCTATTACTTACAGCTGACTCTTGAGATATTCAGGATAATTACCCATCAATATCTATGGGGGATTTTTTATACCCTCAATCGAAAAAACCTAACTATCAGCACTTGCAGTCGAATTCAGAACTTCTTGCAGACGACTTCTAAACTCACCCTTGGGATGTCCACCCTTAACTTCACCAATAATCACAAACTCCCCATCGGGTTGGTCGCAAATAATATAGGTAGGCCATCCCATTTGACTTTTATCAGGATACTGAGCTAATAAAACTTTACGATACTGACGGTACATCTGGGTATCTTGCATCTTCACGTCAATAAATTCTAGTCCCAATTCCTCGACCACCTTACGGTCATAATGGGACATTTTGTGGCAAATTCCACAATCTTCGCTAGAAAACTTAATTACAGACCGCGACATATGCCTGGTAAAAATTGTGATATTTTTGATTTCTTCATCAGCAATTTTATCATAATTAGGTTCTGCTGTTTTTCTGGGGCTAGGTTGTCAAAGCAGTGGGTGGGGAATAAGGGAGTGGGGAACCCTTATTTTTGCTGCTGTTATCTAGTGACTATGCTCTGCGTGGTCACTTAGTCAGCGAGGGCTACTGCCTTCATTCACGAGGTAGGAGCTTCCTAGATTCCGCATCTACGCGGAGCATGAGTACGAGGGAAAAGGTAGGCGTATTTACACCGCGTGGTACTAGGTTGTAAAAGGAGTGAGTGGGGAACCCTTATTTTTGCTGCTGTTGGAATTTCCACAGACATAAACACCAGGATTAAAGGGTGAGTACAACAGAAATAATATGCAGGTGATTTGGGATAATCTGAGGTAAGTATATTTACGTTTTTTCTCCCTCATCCCTAATACCTTAAATAGGCTTCTAAGTCTTGAATAACTGGATCGGGCATTTGATGTAATACTCGCCAAATTACTGTATAACTGCCGTCACGACGCTGTCTAACTGGTCTCAATGCCAGGATAGTGTCACTGGCTTGAGTGTTTTTGAGGATGGTGTCGATGTGTAATCGTTGTTGGGGGGTAAGGAAAATATTTTCAGTGATTTCTCGTGGTAGTTGATATTGAATTATTCTAGCTAGATAGGTACGTTCCAGGTTGGCAGGAAGACTGGGTTGAAAGATGGGATTAGGGTTTTTACGGGAAAGGATGCGTCGTCGTTCTGTTTGAATTTGGGAAAATAGTTGGGGGGGTTGGTAGGTTAAAAATGCTTCCCGGATGGGAGTGGGTATATTTTGTAGTTGGGGATCAAGTTTTTCAATGGGTATATTTCCCAGGTCTACCATAAAGCTGTAATCAAGACCTTGGGGAATGATTTGCAAATGGGTTTGCTCTGGGTTGATGGGGGGATTTACCAACTTGAGAGGGAGGGTAGGGGTGAAATTTGTGCGAGTTTGACCAATTACAGGAAAAGGATGGCGATCGCCTACTGATGGTTGTAAGCGATTTTGCAAAACATTTTGGGGGCGTTGGTAAGCTGTGACTGGTAAAACTCGGAATATACCTGTGTTGGGTTGTTGGAGAATTTTGGCGTAGGTTTGCTCTTCCTGGGGGTCTAAAGCAAAGGCAAATTGATCCAATATCCGATTGGTTTCCCTGGGGTCATGGAATCGCTCTGGATTGGGAAATAGGGCTTTAGCTTGATTGATGTGTTGTTGGGCGATCGCGAGAATTTTCATTCCATCATCCGGTGGAGCGATCGCTGGTTTTAAGGGAGGAGTGTAGTTCGCGATCGCTGTTTTTGTCCGGCGACCAATTACGTTAGAATGGGAAAGACGTAAATTGGGTTCATTAGTAATAAATGGTATTGCCCGTTGTCCTAATTGGGGACGCTGCATTGGTGCTAGGGATAATACCGGGTCAGAATGATGTTCACCGGAAACCAAAGGTAATCTGCGGACTATCGCACTTTCACCTCTTCGCGATAAAATTCTGTCAAGAATAGGTGCAAGATTTAGCATCTCTCGGCTAGCCGCATAGACGGAACAGTATATTTGTGATTGTGGATTCCCCGTTAATGAATTTTGGCTGTGACAAACACTGCCATACTCTGGATACTCCCGTCGTAACATCCTTTCGATGTTCGTCGCGTTAATCAGTACCTGTCCGCGCACCGCTCGGACTTGATTCGCGTCTACACCCGTTAAGGCGCGTTCAATTCGTGTTGCTAAATTGATTTGGTTTTGGACAATTGGCTTGACAGACGTATAAAAGCTTGCATCCAGTCTTGACGAATCATTCTCGATTGGCTTAGATTGCGATTTAGCTTTTTCTGGCAGCATCAAACTTGACAGGAAGCCCAGACAAACAGGGACAAATAAGTAACAGAGTATATTTCGCATCTTAAAAAACCCGGATTAAATAGGAGTAGGAAAAATCTAAAATAGATATTAAATTTGATATTAAATGCAAAAACTAGGAACAACCAGCCTATTCATACTGAACCAAACCTGCATTTGCAGCAAATACCGGAAATTTGCAGGGATAGTCCGTAGAGATAACCCGTCAGGTCGTCTCCAGGGGAGTAGTGGGAGAATTAACTTTCCCAAAATCACGCTATTTGCGACAAGTCAGGAAACCGTGATAGCGCAGTGGTTCAACTTTCCGCAAAATCCAGAGACGCGTAGCAACTAGTCTACGAATCCAAAATCCAAAATAATTTGACCTATCCAGTCAGATGATAATTTACTTAGAGTTGTCGGTTTGTTACTTTTGCGAAAACACGATTACATGTTAGCTTCCTCGGATCGGCCAGTTTATTCAGAGGCTCCTCTTCAACTTTTATTTTTTGTCGATGAACGTCCCCAGTCCCGACAACAGGTTCAACGTGTCAAGGCATATTTACGGGAACTGCAATCAGAGTATAAGTTTGAAATGCAAGTAATCGATGTTGGACAGCAACCCTACTTAGCTGAACACTTCAAATTGGTGGCAACTCCAGCTTTAATCAAAATTCATCCAGAACCAAGGCAGATTTTGGCTGGTAGCAATATTATCATCCAACTTAAAACATGGTGGCCACGTTGGCAAAGTGCGGTGGATTCCTATCTCAAACTCAAATCAGAATTACAATCTGAATTAATCGACGACAGAGGACGGAATAGTATTAACAACAATAATAATCAAACTGCAATCAGTTCAGTGGCCAATTCGGCGGAAATGATCCGTTTATCCGACGAAATTTTTCGCCTGCAACAGGAAAACCGGAAATTGCAAGAACAGTTACAATTTAAAGACAGGGTAATTTCCATGTTGGCCCATGATTTGCGTAATCCCTTAACTGCGGCTTCCATTGCCATTGAAACCCTGCAATCGAACTTTAACAGCGAGCAAGGCACATTTGAACGCCTCACCAGTGTATTGGTTAACCATTTATTTAAACAAGCTCGTTCCCAAACCCGCACCATTGATCGGATGATTACCGACTTACTCCAAGTTGGTCGAGGGAGCGATCGCGAATTTCCCATCCAACCCCAAAAACTTGACCTGGGAGAGATGTGTGAAGACGCGTTAGCCGAATTTAGCGATCGCTATCGCTCGAAAAATCTCAAAGTAGAGACGGATATCCCCCAAGACCTACCCTATGTCTATGCCGACCCGGATCGCATTCGTCAAGTTCTGAATAACCTACTCGACAATGCCATCAAATATACCCCGGAAAATGGCATCATCACTCTGTCCGGTCTCCATCGCACCACCCAAAAAGTCCAAATCAGCATCGGTGACAGTGGACCAGGTATACCGGAAGAAAACCGCGATCGCATTTTTGAAAATCGCTACCGTCTGGAACGGGATGAAAGTAAAGATGGATACGGTATTGGTTTATCCGTATGTCAACGTATCATCCGCGCCCATTACGGACAAATCTGGGTAGACACTTCCCCCCAAAATGGAGCTTGGTTCCATTTCACCCTACCGGTGTATCCTAATTAGGGGAGAGACGCGACATGTCCCGTCTGTACGGGAGTAGGCTATTGAAATTTTCCCCTGTTCCGTCTTGAATATTTGCAGGATAATCGAAAACGACAACACTCTCCCCAAGTCTAAATATCCTATATTTGAAAGTGTTCATAATCAAGATACACAAAACTATGTTTGGATTGGGATGGACAGAAGTAGCCGTAATCGGACTTGTAGCTTTACTAGTTTTTGGTCCCAAAAAAATCCCGGAACTGGGTACTGCCTTGGGAAAAACTTTACGGGGATTCAAGGAAGAATTAAACAAACCTGACGAGGATGAAAACGAGCAAAATCCCCAAAATGATGAACTTTAAGGATTTATAGTCAAAAAATATACCCAAAAGATGGAGAGTATTTATGAGTCAGCCACATTAGCAATTTTGATGGGTGGAGAAAGGCACATAGTAGCGCTTTAGCGCCTTAGATTACAGGACTTACGCAAAGAAGATTTGTCCGCAGCGACCGAAACGCAGTTTCAGGAAGTAATCGCAGGATTATTGTGTAGACGCGCGTAGTATGGCTTCTCGTAAGAGATTACTTCGCGATCGCACCCTGCGGGAAGCAAACTACGTCATGACGCAGTGGCGTTACTTTTGCATAAGTCCTAGTATTAAAACTTTTTCCGCAATTTTGTTGCCAGCCTTGATCGGTTGTTGTTCAGGTTAAAATCAGATTTAGATAATGCTCCAGTTGATTGCTGGTTCCACTACTGACATCCATCATCATTATTAATGGAGTTCCATTTCTCTACCAATTGCCATTTCTGCGCTAGGTTATATAAAGACTTCAATTTAATCAAGTATCTTGTCGTGTTTTACAGCAAACGTCCAGCGATTATTCTCTGTCTAGTCAGTTTCTTAAGTGCCTGTGCTAATAGCCCTAATGCCAAGAATCTGGAGCAGTTGTTGGCTGCTGACCCGCGTTTGCAAACTAACCCTCCAACTTTCGGTAGAAATACTACTACACCGTCACCCACTCCGACATCAGGGGTAGAAGAGGTAAATAAGCAATTGCCCAAAGACTTTCCCACTAATTTACCTATCTATCCCGGTGCAACGCTACAAGAGGTAATCACCGGGGATGGTTCCCCAAGCACGACCATCCGTTGGCAAACATCCGACCCCAGTAATGCCATTGTCAGTTTTTACCAACGGGAATTAAAAGCCAATAATTGGGAAATTACCACAGCACCTAACGATGATGGTGAAGGTGTATTTACAGTGAAGCGGGATAATCAACAGGCGAAAATCTCGATTCAACCTCAACCCGTAACCAATCCCACACCCAACCAACCCCAAACCACAACCGAAATAAAAATCGAGTATACACCAACTGGCACACCCCTGGCCAGTACCACACCTGAGAATAATAACCAAACCACGGGTACAGGAGACTTTATTAGTCCGCTTGTACCCCAACCTAGCCCCACTGCCACTGCAAATGTGGCAATAAATAATACACCTCAACAATTCACAGATATTAGTACCATACCCCAACCAACTCAAGGGTATATCCAGGATTTAGCCAGATTAGGTGTAATTCCGGTACGGGATAGTCAAAATAAAACCAATCAAAGTAGCACCTTTCAACCAAGTAAAATTATCACCCGGTCAGAATATGCCCATTGGTTAGTTTTAGCCAATAATGCCCTCCATGCCAATCGTCCCGATAAACAGATTCGCCTTGCAGATACCGGAAAACAACCTGTATTTAAAGACGTACCCCAAACCCACCCAGATTTTCCCTTTATTCAAGGATTAGCAGAAGCCGGATTAATCCCCAGTCCCCTCTCCGGAGATACAAGCGCCGTCCTATTCCGTCCGGACGCTCCCCTAGTCCGCGAAACTTTGCTACAGTGGAAAGTCCCCCTAGACCACCGTCAAGCCCTACCCAGTGCCAATTTAAACGCTATTCAGCAAACCTGGGGATTCCAAGATGCTACCAGAATTGATCCGAAAGTGCTGAGTGCAGTTCTAGCTGATTACCAAAGTGGCGAAAAATCGAATATCCGTAGGGTGTTTGGTTATACAACAATATTGCAACCGAAACAGTCAGTCACCCGTGCTGAAGCCGCGATCGCATTATGGTATTTTGGTACGCAAACCGAGGGTATTTCCGCCAGGGAGGCTAGCAAATTACGAGACTGATATGGGTATAATGTGTTATTAAATTAACATCATATAATTTTGTTGGTTTACCGTGGAATAATTTAAAGTGAACATTGAACCATGATGGAGCCTAACGAAAATAACTTCAGACGCAGTGCAGATCAAGAATTTATTGAGTCTCTGCACCAATTGGAAAATATTCTCCACGAAACTGATAATCAACCAGAACAAAAGCTAGAGACACAACCAACTCCAGACACCACTAAAGACCCAGAAAATCAAGGGGATAGTAGTGAAATTGATTTAGCCGCTTGGGAAGATGCAGTTGCAGACATTGAACAGTATCTCGAACAACAAGCTCAAGCAGAATCGTAGAATTAATTGCCGAAAATTCTGCAAATCAGACATAACAAAAATTTACAATTATTGGAGCAGAAAGCCCACCAGCAACAGACTAAAAATCCAAAAAATTTTTAGTCTGTTGAGTCATGCGCGGGGTGGGACGGGCAGTTTGCTCAAGCCGGGAAACCCGTCCATGCAACTGCCCTCATGAATGGGAAGCACCTTTAGGTGCAGTCCCATTGTTAGCGAGTTTTTTGATTAGCAATATACTTTTTAATTATCTCACTTGAAGCATCACCCGCAGTTCCACAAAAATAACTTCTTGTCCACATTGAAGGCATTCTCAATAAATGTGGAAATTCTTGTCTTAATACCCTAGAAGTATATCCTTTTAATCTAAACATAATTTGGTCTGGGGCTAATGTTGGAGGACTGCTAACAAAAAGATGTACATGGTCTTCCATGATTTCAAGAGCTAGAATCTCACACTCTAGTTCTTTTGTCTTTTCATAAAGCAATTCCTCAAGCCTGATAGCGACATTTCCAACTAACACCTTTTTTCGTCTTTTCGATATCCAGACGAAGTGGTAATTAATCATAGTGACTGATGTTGTCTTGTGCCTGTAATTTTCTAGCATATGTAAAGTTTTTGTCAAACTGCGGTCAATAGCTTGTATCTATCAACCATAATATACTATATTATTTTTGTCATCTCAGGGTCGAGCGATGTTAGTCTTAGAAGCGAAATTGAAGGGCAAAGAAAGTCAGTACGGCTTATTAGATGAAGCTATTAGAACGGCTTTGTTTCTCCGCAACAAAGCTCTAAGACATTGGATGGATAACAAGGATGTTAGCAAGAATGACCTTCAAAAACTTTGCGCTGTTTTAGCCAAAGAATTTGATTTTGCTGGCAAACTCAACTCTATGGCTCGTCAGGCTTCTGCCGATAGAGCTTGGTGTGCTATTAAGCGTTTCTATGACAACTGTAAAGCTAAAAAGCCAGGAAAAAAGGGTTATCCGCGATTTAAAAAGCGTGGACATTCCGTAGAATATAAAACTTCAGGATGGGCTATTTCTGCTGACAAGAAGTACATCACTTTTACTGATGGTTTTAAAGCAGGGAAATTTCAGCTAGTTGGAACTCGTGATTTCAGCTTTTATTCTACTAAGCAAATTCAGCGAGTTAGAGTAGTTAAACGAGCAGATGGTTATTACTGCCAATTTTGTGTCGATGCGGAACGCAAAGAACAGCATCAGCACAATGGTAAACAAGTAGGAATTGATGTCGGACTTGAGTTTTTCTACACTGATTCTGATGGCAAGACAGTCGAAAATCCCAGATTTTTGCGTAAGTCTGAGAAGTCTTTGAAACGCAAACAACGCAAAGTTTCTAGATGTAAAAAAGGCTCTTCTAATCGCCGCAAAGCTGTTAAAAAGTTGGCGAAAAAGCATCTCAAGGTAAGTAGACAGAGGAAAGATTTTGCTGTGAAGACAGCAAGAACTCTAGTCCAGTCAAACGACTTGGTAGTTTATGAGGACTTGCAGGTGCGAAATATGGTTAAAAACCATCATTTAGCTAAATCTATCAGTGACGCTTCGTGGTCACTGTTTACTGATTGGGTAGACTACTATGGCAAAGTTTTTGATACTTGGGTGATAGCAGTTGCACCTCACTACACATCGCAAGATTGTTCTGTTTGTGGGACACGAGTTCAGAAATCTTTATCTACTCGTACCCACAAATGTCATTGTTGTGGGACAGTGATGCACCGTGACCATAACGCGGCGACTATGATTTTGAACAAAGGATTAAAAAGTACTGTGGGGCGCACAGAATCTAAAGCTTGTGGACAGAACGACCTCTGCTTAAGTGGGGAAACTCCTTTGAGTAAGTCGGCTGAATGAAACAAGAATCCCACGGCTTTAAGTCGTGGGAGCGTCAACTGTGCTGTGGTTTTTAGATAGTAGGGTGTTGCATAATCAAGGGATGATTTTAATATATGCGAAGAAATTTTTCTTGATTTAACAACAAAAGATGAATCATATCGCTCTTATTTGATTCAGTGCGCCTCCAACGCCACTTACTTCAACGCGGGGAACCTGCGCAACGAAACCCATGACGTGGCTTAAAGTTGGTGGGTGACAATGAATTATTTATTAGTAATATCAGTTCGACAATTGGTTCACCGAATCCCTCTATTGGACAAATTAACCCTAATCAGGCTTTAGGAAGTTCTGGGAATGTTACCATTCGTACACCGATACTCCAAGTTAGCGATCGCGCTGGTGTGAGTGTGGGGAACTATGGTCGTGTTGGTGCTGCTGGTACACTCACAATTGATGCTGATGTAATCAAGTTAAATCGAAGTCAGATTACAGCTTCTGCAACCTCTGGAGAAGGAGGCAATATTAACTTAAATTTGCAAAAGTTTGTGATATTACGTAATCAAAGCAAAATTTCCACTGAAGCTGGAGGTGTTGGTAATGGTGGTGATATCACTATTGTTTCCCCGGTGATTGTTGGCTTAGAAAACAGCGACATTACAGCCAATGCAGTCCGAGGTAATGGTGGTAATATTCAGATTACGACCCAAGGTATATTTGGACCAAAATACCGCGACCAGATAACCAATGAAAGCGACATTACTGCTAGCTCTGAATTTGGTGTTAGCGGTACGGTTGATATTAATAATTTTGGTGTTGATCCTAGTTCCGGTTTAGTTGAGTTACCAGTAAATACCACAGACCCATCACAACAAATTGCTACAGGTTGTGTTGATACTAATGGTAATAGCTTTATCGCCACTGGACGGGGAGGAATACCCCAAAATCCCAGTCAAAGTATGATTAATTATCGTACCTGGTCTGATATTCGTGATATTTCTGCATATCGGCAAAATCAGCCAATTACAGCCCAAATTCCCCAGTCAACGGAAAAGCTTGTGCAAGCAACGGGTTGGCGACGAACTCCCCAAGGAACAATTGAGTTGGTTGCCGATAATTCTCCCACCCAGGTGCAACAACTGTTAGCTTGTGCCGAGATTTATAGATAACATAATACTGTATGCAATATAAATCTCCAAAACTGAGTGGGAGTTTTATGTCCTACAGCGAATTTACTTTAGCAAAAGCCAAACAAGATTTTGGTTTAACAACATTAGAAAAACGCGATATTTTTGCTTCCATTCCCGAATTAGCTGCTAGTAATCTACTGACGGAAACACTCAGTTATAACCTTGCGATCGCCTTTGGTAGTAATAGTGAAAAAGCCCGTTCTGAATTCATTATTGCGCCCATTCTCGTGGATTTACGTCGGCAATTGCATGAGCGAATTAGTTTATTTTCTGGAGTAGATTTTACAGTTGATGAAAGTAAAGGATTAAATGGTACTTGCGATTTTATTATTACCCAATCTCCAGAAATCTTGATTGTAACAGCACCAGTAATTACAGTGGTAGAGGCAAAAAAGGAGAATATTAATGCGGGTTTGGGTCAATGTGCAGCAGAAATGGTCGCTGCTCAAATTTATAATCAGCAAGCAGCTATCGAAATTCAGACAATTTATGGTGTTGTGACAACGGGTAGTATTTGGCAATTTCTCAAGCTGGAAGGTCAATTATTAACAATTGACTTGAGTGAATATTATTTGAAAGATGTGAATCAGATTCTCGGTATTTTGGCTAGCGCTCTACAAACCTAAGTGTTAAATTAACTGTCTAATTTTCCAACGCGATCGCGGTATTTTTGTAGTCAGGTTTGTATCTCGACTACTTAGCCCGGATTTGGAGCAAACTCCTAAAACTTTCAGTTAGTAGGGAGCGGGGAGTAGGGAGTAGTAGGAAAATTAACCCATTACTCAAGGCTTATCACTCCCTTGTGAGAAATGTAGGTTAGGGTCTGCATCCGGGTGATATGCGATCGCAGTTGGGGTAAATAGCCAAAGGTAGTGTTGTCACCGAAAACCAGGGAAGTGATTTTTCTCCATTCCTCTATTGATATCTTGCTTGATTTATTGGGCAATATAAGCATGTAGCGGATAATTTTTCTCTCATGGCTTTCCGAACTAAACCCATGCGAATCAAGCAACATTACTGGCTGTATCTAGGTCTATGTCTGGTTAGTCTCTGTTTTGTGTTGACTGTTATTCCCGCAGTCGCTGTTATTTCAATTCCGTCTGTTGCTATTTCCCAGGAAAATAATGCTCAGGTTGCGAGCAAATCAACTAATTTTCTAGATGAAGGACGTAATTTTTACACTTTGGGCAGATATCAGGAAGCCTTGAAAGCTTGGGAAAATGCTGCAAAACACTATCAATTCCAAGGCGATCGCGTGCATCAGGCTTTGAGTTTAAGTTATCTTTCCCTGGTACAGCAAGAACTTAATCAATGGGAAGCAGCGAAGGTTTCGATTGAACAAAGTGTCAAGATTCTGCAAACTATGAAACCCTCTGCTGATGGGATTATTTGGGCACAAATACTGAATACCCACGCAAATTTACAACTGCGTATGGGGCAAGGGGAAAGGGCGATCGCGACTTGGCAGCAAGCTCAAAAATACTACGAACAAGCGGGGGATACAACGGGAAGTCTGGGAAGTCAAATTAATCAGGCTCAAGCCTTACAAAGTCTGGGATATTACCGTCGTTCCCGTCAACAACTGGAAGAATTAACCAAAAAAATGGCGACAATGCCAGATTCAGAAGTGAAGGTGAGTGGATTGCGATCGCTGGGTTTGGCTTTACATGCAATTGGTGATAGTCAAAGTCGGCAGGTTTTGGAACAAAGTTTGGCAACAGCAAATAAAATTGCCGCCAAAACCCAGTTAAGTTCGATTTTAACTAGCTTAGGAAAAATTGCTGCTGATTGGCAAGACCCGGAAGCCGCATTCAATTATTTTGAGGATGCAGAAGCTGCTGCGAATAATCCCCAGGAAGCTTTACAAGCTCGTTTGGAGCGGTTTAAGTTATTGGTGGATTATGGCAAACTGGAATATGCTATCCCCCTTGCACCCCAGTTAAAACAACAGCTTTCCCAAATAGCTCCTAGTCGTAGTTCCCTGTTTGCGGCAATTAATTTTGCTGCCACCTTGAATAAATTAGCACAACCCGATCAGGTTTTACCTAGTCGGGATTTGGCGGAACTAATGGCTGTCACCGTTAAATCTGCTCAACAACTTCAGGATACGGTAGCCGAAGCTCACGCCCTGTATCAATGGGGACAAGTTTACAGTCGGACTTCCCAATGGTCAGAAGCCAAAAAATTAGTCGAACAATCTTTGAATCTTGCCCGGAAGTTGCAAGCCGATGATATTATTGCCCAATCTGCATCGGGACTCGGTAGGATATATCAACAACAAAATTCTCAACAGGAAGCTGTTGCGGCTTATACGGAAGCAGTAAAGTCATTAAAAGCACTACATTCTGATTTAGCTGCGATTAACCCTGATGTCCAATTTTCCTTCCGTGAAAGTGTCGAACCTGTTTATCGCCAATTGGTAGCTTTACTCTTGGATGAACAACCCACCCAAAGTGAAATAGTCCAAGCTCGTGAATTAATTGAATCTCTGCAAGTAGCTGAACTTGATAACTTTTTCCGGGAAGCTTGTATTGATAAAGTCCAGCAAATCGATCAAGTTGACCCCAGCGCCACGGTAATTTACCCAATTATTTTACGCGATCGCTTGGCAACGATTATCTCCCAACCGGGAAAACCTCTGCGTTATTACCAAATTAGTAAATCACAATCAGAAATCGAACAAACCCTTGATAATTTACTCGCTTCTCTGAATCCTGTTTCCAATTCTCAAACCCGACAAAATTTAACTCAACAAGTTTACGATTGGTTGATTCGTCCCCCAGAAGCGGATGGAGTCTTCCAAGATGCCAAAACCCTGGTATTTGTGTTAGATGGCAAATTGCGGAATATACCGATAGCAGCACTATGGGATGGTCAACAATACTTAATTGAAAAATATGCCGTGGCATTGTCTCCTGGCTTACAATTAATGTCAGCGAACCCACTGCAACAAAGTAAAATTCAAGCAATTGTTGGCGGTATTAGTGAATCTCGGTCTGGGTTTGCAGCCTTACCTGCGGTCAAATCGGAAGTGAAGCAAATTTCCCAAACCATCCCAGCAACACTACTCCTGAATCAACAATTTACCAGTCAAGCACTAGGCGATCGCATTCAGTCTAGTAATGCAGATGTGGTTCACCTCGCAACCCACGGACAATTTAGTTCCCGTCTGGAAGATACGTTTTTATTGACCTGGGATGGACGAGTGAGTGTGAAGGAATTGTCAGAACTCCTCCAGAATCGCGGTGGTAATAGATCAAAGGCAATTGAATTATTGGTACTGAGTGCCTGTAATACAGCAACCGAAGATGACCGAGCTGTATTGGGATTAGCTGGTTTAGCAGTTAAATCCGGTGCGCGTTCCACCGTTGCGACTTTGTGGCCGGTTAAAGATAGAGCCGCAGAAATACTGATGAATCGTTTTTATCAGCAACTCAGACAACCAAATACAACAAAAGCGGAAGCACTGCGACAAGCACAAATTCGGCTAATTCGACAAACCGATTTCCGCGACCCTTTCTTTTGGTCTGCTTTTGTTTTGGTTGGTAATTGGATTTAAAAGTGTCAATAAATACTTTATCAATCACTTCTTGAAGACAGGGAATAGACGCAAACGGTATATTTATCTTGAGAGACAGACGCGACATGTTGTGTCTCTCCCTACTCCCACGAGCTTGTTAAGCATTTAAAGTCTACTTTTAAAATATTTAAAATATCACCTAAGTTATTTTACTGCTTGAGATGTTTTTAAAGATGCATTTAAAATGTAGACTTTATTTGTTTCATCCCTTATAAAGGGTAAATATAAGACTTTATTTGCATGGGATTCCAAGTCATTAAATAGACTTTTTTGACTTCATGACCATGACAGTTAATCAGGTGCGCAATTTATGAAACGCCCATATTTAATGAGTTTTTTGAGTGCGATCGCTCTGATCATCGGTTCTGTAGCTAGCAGCGCCCATGCTATCACATTTAAACCACCTGCGAGAAACAGCGCCCCAACTACAGCTACTGGAGGAGCTTCTAGAAGCAGTCTATTCGTTCCCAGACAAGGTAAGGGCGCTCCCACTACAGCCACCGGAGGAGCTTCCAGAGGTAATTTATTCACCCCGCAGGGAGCGCCAAGACAAGCCAGTGGAGGAGCTTCCAGAGGTAATTTATTCACCCCCCAGGGAGCGCCGAGACAAGCCACAGGAGGAGCTTCTCGCGTTGGAACTTACTATTTAAATCCCTCCACGGTTGCAGCAACTGGACCTGCGGCCTTAATTGGACTAATGCCTGCAAGTTACTATGGAACAACTTTGTCGGAACGTCCCACGGTGATGGTATATTTGCCCGCATCGAATGCGAAGGAGGCTGTGTTCAGCATCAAGGATGAAGTTGGCCATACCCACTATCAGATGACCATTCCCGTCGCAAATAAATCGGGTATTGTCAAGATTACCTTACCAGAACAAGCTCCCCCTTTGGTAGTCGGTAAAAATTACCAATGGTTTTTCGCTCTGAAAATCAATGGTCAACTTAGTCCCAGTACTCCCTATGTAGATGGTTGGATTGAGCGGATTCAACCCAGTGCAGAATTAGTCGCAGCAATGCAACAACGGGATTTACTTGCACAAGCTAAAGCTTTAGGTGAAAACGGTGTGTGGTATGACTGTTTAGCCACATTAGCTCAAATGCAAGCGAGTCAAGTAAATAATCCCACTATTCTTAAGCAATGGGAAGAGTTACTGACTTCCGTCGGGTTACAGGAAATTGCTCAAGCTCCCCTATTAGGGTCTGTAAATTAGTTAAAACCAAATAATTTTGGATTATTCATGTTTGAAAATAGGGAGTAGGGAGTAGTGAGTTGGGAATAGGGAATATCAACTGTACTGAGTTTTGTGCAAAAATCGAATAGTATTCCTATTATTTAAAAGCTTTGTACTAATATCAATTTTGTTGAGTTCCACTAAGTTCCCACGCCACCTACTTCAACGCGCTTAACCCACGCAATGTAGTGGCCTCCTTACCTAAAATTATCTATCTTTAACTAGGTGTATATAAATGTGGTCAAGCAATTAATAAATATTGAGTAAAATTTAATTAAAATTTATTTATCTTTATTTTTAATAATAATTGAAAAAAAAGAACGCGACAAACGGTAAAGATAAGAGTAATCCAATTCAATAATTATCCAATTTCCTATTATTGTGGAACAGGTATCCCTACCTTTATTTTCCGGCAAGAAGCCCTTTCGCCAAAGGATATTTTATTTTCTGGCAGTCCTTAAAACCCTGACATAACAAGAGGTCTTCCACCCATAGATACTTAGCAGCTAGTCTACAACAACGCTACGCGATCGCCTACCGAGAGTAATCCAAAGCCCAAAATCCGTCTTGACAAGTTTGGCAGAAGAATAAATCTCCCCGGTAACTTCTCTTCCCTAACGTTCCGCAAAATCCAATTTAGGGTCTAACATCTTCCTGCTCCCGATAATTAATAAAGTAACTGTATGGCATGTGGAAACAAATCCAGACCTTGATCAAAAATACTCGCAGTGTTTTAATTATTACTCCTAGTGTGGCGTTGACGGTAATTGCTGGACAATACTTGGGTTTATTTAATTTACCTGAGTGGAAAGTTCGTGATGAATGGGTGCGACGGAGATCATCAGGGAAAATAGCCGATGAAATTGTGATTGTCACTATTGATGAACGGGATATTCAATCTGTAGGAAAATGGCCCGTTCCCGATTGGTCGTTGGCCAAATTATTAGCAAAAATTAACCAACAACAACCGCGAGCGATTGGTTTGGATTTGTATCGGGATTTACCTGAAGGGAAGGGTCATGAGCAGTTAGTAGAAATTTTTCGGAGTACACCGAATTTATTTGGTGTGGAAAAAATTACCGGAGAGCGGGTAAATCCACCACCGGAGTTAAAAAAACATGAGCGGGTGGGGTTGGCTGATTTAGTTTTAGATGGCGATCGCCATGTGCGTCGAGCTTTGTTGACCGCAGAAGATAGTCAAGAGGATGGCAAAATTAAGGCTGGGTTGGCGACTTTAGTGGCTTTGAAGTATTTAGAAGCTGAAAGTATTAGTTTAGAAAGTGTTGACGAACAACAACTGAAATTTCGACTGGGTAAAGCCATTTATCAACCCTTAAAAAATCAAGAAGCGGGTTATGGTGAAACTGACTTAGGTGGCTATCAAATACTGTTAAATTGGCATGGTGGGGAAACTGCATTTAAAACCGTGACCATGCGAGATGTGCTAGCGGGGAAAATTCCTCCAGATTTAATGCGCGATCGCATGGTGTTTATTGGTTCGACTGCTACCAGTACCAATGATTTTTTCAGTACTCCTTTTAGTTCGTCGTTGATTTCTGCTCAGAAACCAACCCCTGGTGTGGTTATCCATGCCAATATTGCTCTGCAATTGGTGCGAGGTGCAAAAACGGGGAAAACTAGTTTACGTGGTCTACCTGGCTCTTTTCTGCTAGGTTGGGTGTGGCTATGGTCAGCAATTGGTTCGGTTGGTAGTTGGTATTTAGCTAGTATACCCAACAAATACCGAATTCCAGGGGGGAAGATTCTCTGGTCAACCCTGGGAATGGGTGGGATTTTGCTGGTTGGTTGTTACGGGATGTTTACCATTGGTTGGCTAATTCCCCTCACACCTGCTTTATTATCTTTGATTGCTAGTGCGATCGCGACTACAAATGCGTACAAACAGCAAAAATTAGAAGCTGCAAATCAACAATTGGCAATTAATAATGAACTATTGCGGGATTATTCTAAAAACTTAGAAATCAAAGTGGAGGAGCGCACCCGCGAGTTATTGTTGGCAAAACAAGCTGCTGATGCTGCAAATCAAGCGAAAAGCGAGTTTATCGCCAATATGAGCCATGAATTACGTACACCCTTGAATGGAATTTTGGGTTTTGCTCAAGTCCTAGGTAATTCAGAAAACTTGAGCAAAAAGGATCAAGAAGGGGTAAGGGTGATTCATCAATGTGGTTCCCATCTGTTGATGCTGATTAACGATATTCTGGATTTATCCAAGATTGAAGCTCGTAAACTGGAATTGGTGAATAGTAGTATTGATTTGCCAGACTTTTTGCGTGGTGTCACGGAAATTTGTGGGATTCGAGCCAAACAAAAAGGAATTGACTTTGAAATTAAAATTAGCGATCGCTTACCTATGAGTATTAATGGTGATGAAAAGCGATTGCGACAAATATTAATTAATTTGCTGGGAAATGCCATTAAGTTTACTGATAGTGGTTGCGTGACATTTAGGGTCGATATCTTGGCGATAGCTGGGGAAAATACGGAATCTCCCCAAGCAACCATTCGCTTTCAAGTTGAAGATACGGGTGTGGGAATGAAACCCGAACAATTGGAAAGTATATTTTTACCCTTTGAGCAGGTTGGTTCTACGGGACACAAAGCAGAAGGTACTGGTTTAGGATTAACCATCAGCCAAAGGATTGCCAAGTTAATGGGAAGCGAAATCAAAGTCCAAAGTAATTTGGGGGAAGGAAGTGTATTTTGGTTCGAGATTACTTTCCCAGCTTTATTTTCCCGTGACAGGAATTGTGCTGATAATTTTAGCCCCCACACTAACCAGGACAAGATTATCGGTATTAAAGGTGGTAATATACCCCGCATTTTAGTTGTTGATGATGATATCAACCAATGTCTGATGTTAACCAACCTATTAACGGATATCGGTTGTCAGGTGGAATCTGCTCACGATGGTAAACAAGGATTAGAATTAGCCAGTCAAACCCAACCACATATGATTTTGCTGGATATAGCAATGCCAAATATGGATGGGTTTGAGTTTATGGTGCATTTGCAAGCCAATCCCCAAACTAGCAACATTCCGATTATTGTTTCCAGTGCCAATGTATTTGCCGAAAACCGTCAACAAAGTTTAGAAGCAGGTGCTGCTGCATTCATTCCTAAACCCCTGCAAAAAGATGAACTGCTGACCGCTTTAGCATCCCTATTAAACATCGATTGGGATGTCCAATCAAACCCGGTATCTCCACCCCCAGCTACTACCAATCAAGTGGAGCTGGTCTTACCATCCCCAGATATTTTGCAAGAAATTTATCACCTGGCCATGATGGGAGATACTACGGGTATTGAAGACATCCTGGAAAAACAAATAGAAATAAATCAACAGTTAATTCCCTTTGTCACCAAGTTAACCCAAATGACCAGCAACTTTCAAACCGCAAAAATCCGCAAGTACATCAAGTCCCTATTAACTTCAGAGGTAGTCTAATGAACAGCGATTCCCCACATCAACCGATTCATATTCTTTTAGTCGATGATAATCCCAATAATTTGAAAGTGCTATCGGAAGCAATTCAAGGATATGGCTGGAAAGCACTCATGGCTTGCGATGGGGAATCAGCCATCGAACAGGCAGAATATGCCCATCCCGATTTAATTATTTTAGATGTAATGATGCCTGGTATTGACGGGTTTGAAACTTGTCGCCGATTAAAAGTAAGTAAAATTACTCAGGATATCCCAGTAATTTTTATGACTGCTCTTTCGGATACCATAGATAAGGTAAAGGGATTGGAAATTGGTGCGGTTGATTACATTACCAAGCCATTTCAACAAGAAGAGGTAATTGCCCGCTTGAAATTACATCTAAAATTATCCCACCTGACCCGTACTTTAGAACAGCAAGTGCAAAAACGCACCGCAGAACTCACCGAATCATTACAGCAATTGCAGCAAGCTCAGTTACGAATGATTCAGAACGAAAAAATGTCTGCATTAGGAAACTTGGTTGCTGGGATTGCTCACGAAATGAATAACCCTCTGGGGTTCATTTCTGCCACTCTTAAACAAGCAAAACCAAATATTCACGATATTCTGGAGCATTTGCAGTTATATCAAGAAACTGTACCAAATCCCAGCCCCAAAATTATCAAACATGCTGAAGCAATCGAGCTAGATTTTTGTGTGGAAGACTTAATGAAGATGATTGATTCCATGACAATGGCTTGCGATCGCATTAAAAATATTAGCAATAGTTTAAGAACTTTTTCCAGAGCCGATCGAGACTACAAACAACCTTTTAATCTACATGAAGGTATCGACAGTACCATTTTAATTCTCAAACACCGCCTCAAGGCTAACGACAAGCGTCCCGCTATTGAAGTTTTTACCGAATACGGCGATATCCCAGAATTAGAATGCTTCCCAGGACAGTTAAATCAGGTATTTATGAATATTTTAGCTAATGCCATTGATGCCTTAGAGGAAGCCAACCTAAATCGCAGTTACGAGGATATTGTTACCAATCCCAACCACATCAAAATCACCACTTTCACAGCCGAAAAACAGGTAAAAATTATCATTGCTGACAATGGCATTGGGATGGAAGAATCCGTGAAAGCACGGGTATTTGACCATTTATTTACGACCAAGGCTGTGAATAAAGGTACGGGGATTGGACTTGCGATCGCCAAACAAATTATTGTCGATACCCATCATGGCCAAATTGATTGTGATTCCACCCCTGGTCAGGGAACTAAATTCACCATCACCCTACCATTCTCAGTTTAAAGGTTTCTTATATTCCATTATTCCGTTTATCATACTCAACTATCCCATAATCTAGCTTGATAATCCGGTCGGCAACGGGGAAGTAATGGTCATCATGACTAATCACTAATACGGTTTTACCGCGCTGTTTTAAATTGAATATTATTTGTTTGTAGAAAATTTCGCGAAAAATCGGGTCTTGGTCAGAAGCCCATTCATCAAATAAATAAATCGGACGGTTTTCCAGATAGGCTGTTAATAGGGCTAATCGTTTTCTTTGTCCCTGGGAAAGGTCTGTTGTTGATAAACGTGAGTTTTCGATTTGTACCTTTTTTTCTAATTGTAATTGACGTAAATATTCACGGGCTTGAATATTCGCAAACGGATTCTCAATTCCATATAATTTATCAAATAAATAAAAATCGGAAAATACCACTGCAAAATGCTGTCGATACCACTCCCGATTATCGTCATTAATGACTTTTTTATTAAGTTTGATTCTCCCGGTTTCAGGGATATAAAGTCCGGTAATTAATTTGGCTAAAGTTGATTTACCACTGCCATTACCACCCACAATAAATACAATTTCCCCTGGTACAAAAGTCAAGCTCACAGGACCAAGGGTGAACATATTATCCTTATCCTTCCCTTGTCCGTTATATTTATGGGTTACTTGCTCTAATTCCAGCCGATTCCAATTTTGAATCATCGGTTGGGATATGAAGCTAGAAACTTCTTTTTGGTCGGCTAATTTTAAACCAATGGTTTCAATTTTCTGGAGAGCGACGCTAGCTTTTCCCAATGCTTGTAATTTATCCAGAATACTCTGCATTGGTAGCATAATATAGGTCAAAGTTAAAATAAAAGCAGATAAAATGGAAATGGGAATATCTACCAACTGAGGTAAAACAAATAGCAATACCCCCACTAACACAAAAAATAATAAATTCCCCCAACCCGTAGATATGGCGAATGTCAATAATGCTGATTTATTATTATCCCGTGATTTTGCTGCTGTGTGGGTTAACTCATCACGAAAAAATTCTTGCCGACGTAAACTATTCAATTTTAACTCTTTAATGCCATCGGTTATTGCTCGAAAATGTGTAAATAAATTATCCTGTTCATCACGAGCGCGGGCTAAAAATAATTGAGCATGATTAATTAAAAATTGGATACTACCCACTCCAATTAAAATTACCCCAATTGTAAAGGCAAATACCACCCCCGACAACCACAACATATAAAACAAACAACCACTAATCACCGCAATATCCACACAAATAAACGGAATTGCGTAAACCGTATTTGATAAAGTGGCCACATCATCTGTTAAAGTTGCTAATAACCTACTCGGTCCTAAATTTTCCAGATGACGCAAAGGTGCATTTAAGATTCCCCGACTCAGTTGTAAACGCAACTCAAATACGGCATTTTGGGATAAATTAATCAATAAAACCTGAGAACACAGACTACTCACCAAGATAATCACCGTCAACAACGGAAAAAGCCAACCCAAATCGGAGTTATCGTTACCTGCGATCGCACTATTAATGAAGGCAATCAAGCGTGCAGTTGTCCCCCCGCTAATCAACCCCATCAGGATTGCTACTACCACCTGCAACCAGGAAGCACGTAATAATAACCAAATTAAATTCATTGGCAATCCTGTAATCGTTTAGTTTGGTTTACGTCCCACTAACAAGGCAAATTCCAACCACTTCCAATAACAATCCACATCCCCAAAGCCAATTTCCCTCAACCAGTCTAACTGAGTTTGCACATCCAACAATTGATTCGACGGATCATCCGGTTCCTCCTCCAGTCCCACACAGCGTCGGAAGTACTCATGGAGTGCAGGTGTCGGAGAGGATACATGTTCCAAGTTGCAAAAAATTCCACCCGCTTCTAAAATCTCAAACACCTCCCCATACAACTCCCGTTTACGTCGATCACTGAGGTGATGTATCGCAAAACTGGAAACAACCGCAGCAAACTTTCCTAACTCCGGTAGGGGTTCATCTAAATTATGGGCAATTATCTCCACATTTCCATACTCGGCAAAACGTTGAGTTGCAGTCTCTAACATGGTCGGCGAAAAATCTACCCCTATAAACTCTGTCTGCGGACGGTCAACCCTTAACAAAGACACCAATCTACCGTTTCCTGTTCCCAAATCTAAAATGCGTTTTCCATCCTTGGGGATTAAATCCAGTATTACACCCTCTCCTTCCTGACGATGGGGTAAAGTATCTGCCCGTGTCAAGTAATTTAACGCATGTTCTGGCGATCGCCACAAATTGACACGTTCCATTTTTCCCTTGACTCTTAACCTGCATCTACAGGACAACTCTCACCCTAACAAGTATTTTTGCCAAAGGAATACTGAGGATATATTTCTTAATAAAAACATAATTTTAGTAATTTCATATACATTTACTGCCGTTGTTCGCGACCTACTTCCCGGACTTCTCACAAACTCTTAATACTTGCTTCTTAGTTGAGAGTAAGTAAGTGGTGGTAAAAATTGTCGTTTAGGTTTTTTGTATGCGATAAATCCAGGACACCTTTGCAATTATGACCATGATTGTTTGTCCTGGAGACACATAAATATAACCTGTTTTTCCCCTTTTCACCCCTAACAAAACCCTGAATACGCCAAAATCTTAAGATTTCATAAAGAAACTATTAAAAAGTATATAAGACTAGATAAAAGAATAAATAAGCATGAAGAAAAAAGGAGATTTAATGATTTTTAGTAACCAATAACCATTATTATCGATAACAGAATCACAAATTTTCGTATTTCAAAAAAAATAAAATCAGTGAACTATTTTCGGGTTTCAACATTTGAAAGAGATTATTATCTCAATTTGGTTGGTGACTACGGACAAGCGGTTCAAATCTCTATCCACTATCCTACGGCTTATATCGCAGCCAACCGTGAACGAATATTTCCGGATTGGAAAAACCAATCTACTTTGTGGATGATTGTGGTTTTGCAACAATCATTATATCCATTGAACAAATCAACTCCAGCGATTGAATTAGAAAAACAACGATTACGCAAATCGTTTATGAAATTTGGTTTAGAATTAGCATTTACCTTGGAGGATGTAACACCACCGACCTTAAAACCGCAAAAATACCGTACAGATATTATCGATCCGCGCACCGGATATCCACTCCTTTCCCGTCCAGGGGAAACACCCCATGATGATACAGCAACGGTCAAAGCATTACTCAACTATCCGATTATTTATAATCGCTGTCGTCTTTTAGTCCATCCCCATTGGGGAACAGCAGTTTATCCGGGAATTATGATTTCTACTGCACCTCCCCAGGAAATTATGGCAGTAATTCCAGATGTAGCACGGGTATGTGGGTGGTATGAGATGGTAGATTTCCAAACGTTAATTTCTCAGAGGATGTTTTAAAAGTCGATTTTAATACTTAAAAAGCTCGTTTTTTGGGAGTAGGGAATTGGGAGTAGTTTATAACGACAAACATACTGTTTGAGCCTATTTACTGTCTTCAATAATTGGCTTGTAAAGTACTTATTGACATTTGAGCAACATCCTCTCAGGTTTAAATTTTGTGTATTTTGTCAATGCCTTCAATTTTAGTCTGAATTGTACCCTAAAAACGAACATTCCAACTTAATCATCTGGAAACTGCCAAGACGAAATACTTTCTACATCTTTGCTAATGCACTGAGGACAAGGAACATCAAACTTTGAATCCATCCACTCATAACCGCAGGTACGACAGTGACAGAAAATATTATTACGATTAGCATTTTCTATACCCTGATGCCATTGTTTTAGTTGGTCGGGGTTTTGAAAAGGAAAATTATCAGACATGCTCATGGGATTTTGCGATCGCCACAAATCGTGATCAACAAATACTATCTCACTGAAGCAAGTTATTGCCTAGAAGAGTGTTGAGGTTGTTCTTGCGTAATTCCTATCTAGCAAGGGTTTCACCAATCCCATCCCCAAGCTTGCTCCAAATGCAGGTTCCAAATGCAGGTATATACCAAATATACTGCTACTTTAGATATAACATAAATTACTCCATAACCAATCAGTATTTATTTGTAGTATGCTGTATATTTTGCCTGACTAGGAAGCATGTTTTGTTCGACATATTTTTTTATTTCTTAAGTAAGAATACAGATGCTTAAATATTTTGAGCAATGCCATATTTAAATTGTCCGCATTATAGCTGATTTTGCGGCTTTATTTGCGGAATTCCCAGAAAATCACCATCAAAATCATTTTTAGTTATTAATTGCTAGCCAATCACAATCTTCACGATGTGACAGATAGAAAGGAAAATCCTACAAATTGTCAAATCCCTCAATCTTAATGAACATGATTACTGTTGATGAATCTGATATTAAATTATTTGGGAAGTTTGTGGAAACGTCACCACTACATGAACAATTAGCAATTGTCATCTGTCCCTATGCAATTCCCTTTTCTCAAAGATGGGGAAACAATGGTCTATCAGCAGATTTTATCGGTGAATATGCAAGCAGAATATTTAACGATAGTCCTCTGACTATTGGCAATAATATGTTGATTAAAGATGTACAAAACTCCGTTGCTTTTATTGCCAATGAATTACTGGAGAATGCGATGAAGTATTCTCACTATAGTTATAAATATCCCATTAAATTACGTTTAAATATTGATGGTAGTACGATTCGCTTACTTATCACTAATACCGTAACTCAGATTGCCGCTCAAAAACTTCAAGACTATATTCATCAACTAGAATCAATGGATACAATGGAAATGTATATCCATCAACTGGAATATGGAGAAATAGAAGAAAAAAACTCTTCTAAATTAGGAATACTGACAATTATCAACGATTATAGTGGTCAATTAGGTTGGAAATTTTGCAAACTGTTCTCAGAGGTTTCTCCTATTGTGGAGATTACCACGATGGTAGAGTTAAAATTTTTATGATTTGATAATAATTGTCATATTTATTCTTCAATAATATGTATAAAGGATAATCATTAGCTAAACTAGAGGGATAAAACTCAAAATGATACAGGTATTTGGTTCCTTTCTGGATAGATTTTTAGTTAAAGAAAGTCATGAAAATGAGTTAGCAGACGTTAATAGTAATGTGGAAATATTCGGTCATTACGTCGATCAACCCTTAAGGGATGAACATTTAACTTTAGGTTTTTCCCCTTCGCGAATCCCGATGAAGCGTCGTTGGCGAAATAATGGTTTATCGGCTGATTTTATTGCCGATTACTTAACAACCTTTTTTCCACTTATGGAGGATGATCCGATGGGGAAAAAGCGTCATGCAGAAATAAAAAATGTTGTGAGTTACGTGGCAAATGAATTACTAGAAAATGCCATGAAATATTGCAACTTACACGCACAGTATCCAATCACATTGCATTTACAATTAGAGAACGATTTAGTCCGGATTTTTGTGGATAATAGTATTACACCAACTAATGCAGAGATATTTAAAGCCTATGTGAAAAACTTTATTGCTTCTGACCCAATGGAATTATACATTCAGCAATTAGAACGAAATGCGGAGGATGATAGTTGTAATGCATCCGGATTAGGATTCTTGACGATGGTTAATGATTATAATGCTAAAATTGGTTGGAAATTTAGAAATGTTCAGGGAAATTCTCAAATTGTTGCTGTAACAACGATGGTAGAAGTCGTCATTTAAGGTTACATAACTGAGGAGATTGATAACAATGGAAATTAAAGGTGATAACTACACAGTCTGGATTGATAATCATAACAATACAATTAATTTTACTGGTTCACTACGTTTAGGTGGTATGGAAGAATATGCACCTATATTGAATTTACTAAATTCTGCTGCTAATAATAATCCTGAAAGTGTAATTCTGGATTTACAAAATTTGAATTTTCTCAACAGTTCAGGAATTAGTATGCTATCTAAATTTGTGATTGAAATGCGTAAACGCAAAGCAGAAAATCTGAAGATTATTGGCTCTAATTTGATTCCTTGGCAAGGGAAATCTCTCAAAAATCTACAAAGATTGATGCCGAGTTTAGTATTAGAATTACAGTGAGAAAATTGAGTGTATTTCTCCATTAATAATGAATATTTACAGCACTCAGAGCAGGATTTGTGAAATCTTAATTGCTGTATGTGGAGACGTAATATATTACGTCTCTACCGACACATTTTATCTGTCGCATTCCCTTTTCAAATTGGTATTGCTTTTTCTTTCACACACTAGCTACCTGAAAACAGGTTGAAACCGGGAAAATTGGGAAAAGGAATGTTGAAACCGCTATCTTCCTGGTCAGAAGGATATTTTTTCGTAGTGATAGTTCCATCACTGACATCTTCGTGGTCAGAAGGGTATTTCTGGGTGACGACTCCACCTTCTACACCCTCTTGGTCAGATGGATAGGCTAATGTAACGGCCATTCCCCCACCGGAAATCGCTTCTATTTCCGCTTCCGATAAATCTTGCAACTGTGCTTCTAAATAGCGTGCAAAAAATGGGGTGGGAGGTTGGGGATGTTGATGATTTTGTTCAGACATAAAACGACTCCTGAGTTTAAAGGTGATATTTCTACTTTCTCTACTTAGACCAGAGAACCTCTAACTCATGCGTTTTTTTGATATAAGTATAAAATCCTTAACATGACGCGCAGTGTCTAAATAAATAACTCTTCCTTCCTCCCCACTCCCCATTTACGAGCTAAAAGGAAGAAGGTTCAATTAATTGAAAAATACCTGACCATTAGCATTAATGCGGATTGCACCTTGATTATCTCCAAACTCAGCACTTTCATCTAAAGTAAGTGTGAGGGTTCCTGGGGATGATTCTTTGGGGATGACTTTTAAAAAACCGCTATCTTGTCTGACTAAAGTGATAGTAATTGGTGTGGGGAGATTGCGAAGTGCAAACTCTTCCTTGGGGTTGAGGGTACGAACTTCTGTTTGTCCGATTGCTTGATAGGAAATTCCCACACCTGTGCTGTTAATTAACTGGACATTCACCTGACCATCTTTGACTGTAACTGTAGCGATCGCGGTTTGGGTTTTCTCTGGTAGGGGAGGTTGGGTAACGGGTGAAGTGGGAGGTTGAATAGGTCGGGTTTCTGGGGTCGGTGGAGTGGTAGTTGCTTGTTGTTTTGCAGTAAACGCATTCGGAGGACAACCCTGGGGAACTAATACCCGGTTATTGTGGGGTTCTTCGTAGAAAATTCTTGGACAGGGATTTATTTGTGCAAACGTAGCAGAACCAGTAAGTAGGGAGAAAAAGGGTAGGGAGAACAATAATCCTCCCCGGATTAAGCTGGATTTAATGTGGTGATTGGGGGTTTGAGTTTTTAATTTTTGTTTCATTGTTGATTTCACCAACTCTATTTGTTTATTGTTTATTTTCTTTGCAGATTTTTTGGGATTATTCAATTCAGGACTCTTATCCTCTTTTGCTGATCCTGGATTTCTCACACCATCCTAAAGCTTTCAGGGATTAGGGTGTGGGGAGAGACGCGATATATCGCGTCTGTAGGGGAGTAGTAGGAAGAATAATCCATTACTCACCCCTGATCATTCACTAGTGAGAAATGCAGGTTATGTAGTCAGCAGAGGGTAGAAGAGTATAGGTACTTGATAAATTGGTATTGTTTTGCGCATCCCGTTATTTATTTTCAACAGAAACTGAAGGGCGACACATCTACCCTTAGTAATTCTTTCTATTTATCTTTCGGTTGAAAGTATATTTACTTTTGATGATTGGGAGGACTCTGATCACGGACTACCCACTTTCCCTTAAGTTGGGGAAAACAAGTCAAAACCATCACCAAAAATCTTGGTCATCCCAGGCTACTATGGACTAGAAATGGCAAAAAGGCAGAGATTGACGAGATTATATTATGACAGGCGTTATCAAACCTACTTATACAAACGAACAGATCACAGCATGGATACGTGGTTTACTATCTATAGCATGGGCTGATGGTGATTTTGATGCTCAAGAACAGGAAATGATTGCTAGTATTACCCAAACGGAACTAGCACCGGGGACGAATATTGAAACATCTGAAGATATTTCCCCGGAAGAACTAGCTAGGGTTTTAGGTAAAGGTACACCTTTGGCTGAAAATTTTTTACGTACAGCAGTAATGGTGGCGATCGCTGATGGTATGTATACCAAAAGTGAAGATTATATCCTCCACGAATTGTGTAAAGCTTTAGGGGAACCGGAGGATATTCTCGATGCTCTACGTCATACCCTGGAAAACTCTGACCTGACTGCAACCACCCCCACCACACATGGATCCGAGACTAGTAATAATAATCATGGAATTGATGCGATCGCTCCTTTACGGGAATGGTTGGATGGTCTGGAAATTCATGACCCCAGTTTAGCTCGGTTTTTGTGTAAAATGATTCCTTCCCAATGTCCGTTTGAACGAGATGTGAAACTATTCGGACGCAAAATCGTTCATATTCCCCCTTTGTGCAAACTAAATCCTCTCTACGAACAGTTGGTGAGTTTGCGTTTTCGCGCTCTATCCTATCTTGCTGATGAATGTCAGGAGGATGTTACTCCCTATCTTTAAAATAAGAAGGATACAGGAGACAGAATCATTAAGGAGTACCCCTATTTTGCCAATATCAAGTAGTGGGAGCATTTCTGCTCCCTAAGCGCTATATTCGAGAGTATACACATTAGGGATGCTCCCGAGTCATTAAATTAAGCAATAAGCCTTGAGTAACGGGTTAATTTTCCTACTACTCCCAACCCCCTATTCCCCAGTCAGAAGCTAGTTTTAGAAAGTTATGAGATATCCGAGTATACTACTTCACTTTTTGCTTTGCATAGGTAATTAATTGTTGAGCTTCCCCATAGGCTGTTGTTCCAGATTTGATCGTTTGTAGTAAGGCAATCAGGCTATTTAATTCATTTTTGAATTGTTGATGGCTATCAGGTGGATTGGCAAGTAAATGTTGAATTTTTGTATTAGCATCATCGAGAATACGTTTGGCTTCAATTTCCATTTTGATCCGGGTTTGAATCACACCTAAATTGGTTTGGTAATCTGCCAAATATTTCTGTGCTTCCACATATCCGGCTTCTTCAACACCTATTTTTTCTAATATATTAATTGACCGTTCCCAAAGGCTGGCAATTTGTGACCATTTTTCAGCTGAATGGGGTGGATTTTGGGAATGAGTTGCAGCTTGAAAGGCGATTTTTTTTGCCGCTTCTATATAAGTACTACTACTTTTTTGCGTCGCCGACTTTTCTAATTTGACTTGATAGTTAGCAATTAGCCTTTGTGCTTCCAAATAGCGGGGATTTTCCTGGGGAATTTGGTTTAAACGACTTATTGCTTGCTCCCACAATGATGTTGCTGTTTGTGCTTGGGTAGATTTGATTTTTTCCGCTTGGAAATCAAATTCTTGGGCTGCAGCTATATATGTACCAATTTGAGTATTGACAAATTCATGCTTATAGCCTTTAACTTTAATTTGAGCATTGTTTCCTGCTAAAGTTTCCAGGGGTATTTCATCAAACAAGTATATTGCAGCTTGCCAAGCAGCGATCGCTTCTTCCTTTTCCGCGATGGTTTTGGCTTGTCGGTATTTCTGTTTAGCTGCAATGAGGTTTTTTTCGGCTTCTGCAAGGGGTTCGAGGGCATTTTTCCCTTGAAAGGCGATCGCTTCTAATTTTGCCACTCTTCGGCGGGCATTTTCAAATTCGTCAAAGGTAAACTGCCAAGTGCAGCTAAAAAAACGACAATACATCTGGGGATAATAGCCTAGAAACCAAACCGGTAAGTTATCTAGATGGCGTTGGGCTGATTTCACTTTTTCTGTTCCCAGTTCAATATCCTTGGTGCTAGTCGTATTCCCAAGTAACTGTTCTGCTTGTTCTAAATCGCGAATTGCCCCTCGATAACTATTATCCATTGAAATGTAACTGGGTAGTAGCAATAATGGAGCTTTTTCAGCCACGGGTTTGCGTATCATTGGATAGGGTAAATTCGCCAGCCAAATTAACCCAGCTAAACCAGCAAAAGTGAGTAAACCAAACTGTAATACCCCGAAGATAGTCCACAAGGGACTCGGTGGTTGATTGACCTTTGCTGCTTTCTTCAACACCTTGGGGTCAAATTGGGGATAAATATCAATAACTACATCCCTCAATTCATCGTAGTTTGCAGGTGTACCCCGCTCCTTTTGCATCCGTTCCAGACGCTTGTAGACGATTTTGCGTTCTGTTTCTCCAATCGCATCGTTGGTTGCACAGCGTTGGATTTCCTCGAACAAAATTTTGTATGCTTGCTGATTTAAACGAGTCATATTTTAAATTTTCTATATATATACTTTAGGATTCCCCTTGAGGCACTTCCAAACATCCCTAAGTAATCGAAAATATACATGGTTAAATATGACACTTGTCATCCGTGATTTCTCACGAGTAGGTAGGTGCAATTAAACCAATTAATTTAATTGCACCTACCTACTTATTCATCAATGTTGGTTTTGTGGTCAGACAATAAAACTCTCTCTTCGCCAATAATCTGATTTTACTAACAATTTAATAATTTTCTGTGCATAGCAAGGTAGGGTCGTCCCTCCCTACTCCCTACTCCCTACTCCCTACTCCCTCTAGTCCCCAATCTGCTGTTTAATAGTGTTGGTGTTTGTGCTGCTGGTGCAGCGAAGTAGGAGTCTAAATGAATCGCAAAGGTGGTTTATTCCGATTTGTAGCTTTGGGGATGGCGATAGTGCTGCATTTCGGTGTTTGCTTGAGTTTCCCAAATTATGCCTATGCTGTCAAACCCTTAAAGTCCCCTGGTGGAGCGGTTTTTGTTGCCAAACAAGCACCGGTGATGGTATCGATTTTTGCTAATCCGGAACGGATTGAGGAGTTGGTCAAACATGTAGATTTTTCCCCCTGGAAAACAAAGCTGCTGAAAAATACTGGTATTGATTACCGTCAAGATATTCAACCTTGGCTAGGGGAAGAAATGACTTTTGCTGTCACCACTTTGGATATTGATCGGGATGCCAGTAATGGACAAACACCAGGGTATTTAATGGCACTAGCTACCCAGGATGGGGAGAAAAGCCGTGAGTTCTTGCAGTTACTATTTTCGCAGCGAGTTTTGGCGGGTGCGGATTTAACTACGGAGGAGTATGCTGGTGTGAAAATTATTGCTGATAGCGCCAGTAAAACTGGTGAGAAATTAGCGGGTGCGGTGGTTGCCAATCAATTTGTTCTCTTTGCTAATGATAGCAAGGTTTTGCGGGAAGCGATTAATAATGTTCAAGCTCCTGATTTAAATTTACCTAGTAATCGTGAATATCAAACAGCTGTGGAGCAGATGGGTGGTGATGCCGTCGCCGTGGCATACTTAAATCTGGAAGCGATCGCAACTTGGCAAGGTCTGAAGTTACCTGTAGAAAATTTCCACAGTCAACTGGTGAGTTTGAATCTTGATCCCCAGGGAATCATTCTGGAAACCGCAGCTATTCCCAACCACGAACTTCCTACTCCTTCCCCATCCCTAAATAAACCAGTTGCTGCTGTTGCCTATCTTCCTGATACTACTAGTATGGCGGTTGCAGGTCAGGATTTAAGTTCCTTACCCAATAGTAATTTAGCTTTATACTGGCAACAATTGGCAGGAGCTTTAGCTGGGAAGGAGGATGTGGGAATTGGGCAAATTGTTCAACCCCTAGCAGAATTACAAACCCAAGCCGGGATCAATTTAGCAACAGACCTGTTTAGCTGGGTTAATGGTGAATATGCCATCGGCTTATTACCCAACCCGGACTCCCCCAATCCCGATTGGATATTTGTCACCGAAAAATCTCCACAAACAAACACGGGTATTGCCAAATTTGACGAAATTGCCCAACAACACAATTTAGCGATTAGCTCCTTTCCCCTGGAATCCCAACCCGTTACCGCTTGGACTCAATTAACCACCCAACGCACCCCAACCAGTAATAAATCCAAATTGACCATCAACACCATACCCCTAGCTCTCCACACCAGCATTGACAAATATGAAATTTTTGCCTCATCCCTAGAAGCAATGCAAGCAGCCTTAACCAGTCCCCAAAACTCCTTATTGGAAAATCGCACCTTCAAAACCAGTATTGCCAATATCCCCAAACCTAACCAAGGTTATGTGTATATCGATTGGAAT
The DNA here is from genome assembly GCF_002368395.1 of Calothrix sp. NIES-3974. Lineage (GTDB taxonomy): Bacteria > Cyanobacteriota > Cyanobacteriia > Cyanobacteriales > Nostocaceae > NIES-3974. Next base: position 4,938,530 of record NZ_AP018254.1, on the reverse strand, counting down.
AGTAGCCAATCCATCCTTTCCCGACAAATACCCATCCTTCAATTTATCAAAATTCTTGCCCAACCCCTATTTCAACAACTGCGATCGCTCACCATCAGTAGCTATGGTAGCAGCAATCAAGTCCTTAAAGGCCGTATTTATCTATATCGCAAACAATAAATATGCTAAAAATATGCCAGATGCCATACTGACATAACCCCTAACTTCTTCAGTGTTTATCATCGGTATTATGAGTATACAAAAGCACTAAATATCAATCAAGATGAGGAAGGGTGGGGTGAGAAACATTTATCTCCGATGGCGAAGAAAAATTTATGATAGTGAAAATAGGAGTAAAAACCCAAAAATAACCGTATTCGGGACAAAAGAGGGATTAAAAGCCAGTATTCTTGGCATATTCACGATAATTGCCGCCACACCAGTCATGGGGACTAAGGCTAACTTTGGGACTCTACGTTTGACACCAGGATTTGACCCCAGCAAGACTATCGTATCTGGTTATACTGGTGGTAGTTATTCCCTATCGACAATTAGTAACCGTGATCGCGATCGCAATATATGTGTTGGTTATGCCGACCCGAAACCAGACCATATCGTGATTTTAGAAAAAGACTTTGGAAAATTACGCTTTTTGGTCAATAGTGAAGGTGCAGACACAACCATTCTCATTCAAGGACCCGACGACAAAACCATCCGTTGTGGGGATGACACAGGGCGAAAGAAAGATGCAAGCTATGAAGGAAACTACTTTAAAGCTGGAACCTATCGGGTGTGGGTGGGAATTTTTAATCCAGGTACCAGGGTCAACTACACTCTTTCTGCTCAACAACCATAATCCCTGATGGACTTTGAGGAGAAGGTCTGAATAGTAAATCCGATGTAGGGCTTGCGGAAAAATAGTAAAACTCTGATACTGTAAGCTTTGGTGAGTATTTTGGTCGCAGAACGTGCAAAAAATGGGTGTATAGAAGCTGAAAAACCTTGCATCTGCCATTTTATGAAGCCAGGGAAAATGAAAATTTTTGGGTTAAAACCATTCCCTGTAGAGACGAACCGACGGGTTGTTTCTACTCCCCGTTCCCTAACCCCCCTAAAAGACCCTTTCCCCAGACCCTATGTAATGTTGTTTTACAATTCGACAGATATTGGTGAGGAGTGAGTAAAATAACAAATATAACTACCTGTAGTTTTTCGCCCATGCATTAGCTAAACTAGGATTATACTATTTTTGCAAGTCACCGTAGCTAAACCTAAATAGTTGCGAGGCTGGCTATGACTACCAATCATCAACATTCAAACCCATAATTAAGGAAGTTTCAACGACTACTACATGCCAGTAACTGAGAAAAAACGTAATCGAGATCTGCCACAAATTAACGAGCGAATTCGTTTCCCCAAAATTCGGTTAATAGACACGGATGGCTCCCAGTTGGGGATAGTAACACCCCAAGAAGCGTTACGAATGGCCGAAGAGAAAGAATTGGATCTGGTGCTGCTCAGTGATAAAGCCGACCCTCCAGTCTGTCGGATTATGGATTATGGTAAATTCAAGTTTGAACAAGAAAAGAAAGCACGAGAAGCCCGGAAAAAGCAGCATACAGCAGATGTCAAGGAAGTAAAAATGCGCTACAAAATCGAAGCGCATGATTACAATGTCCGTGTAAAGCAAGCAGAAAAGTTCCTGCGCGACGGTGATAAAGTAAAAGCAACAGTCATGTTTCGAGGGCGAGAAATTCAACACAGCGACATGGCAGAGGAATTGTTGCGACGGATGGCTACCGATTTAGATGCAGTGGGTGAAGTCCAGCAATATCCCAAGCGTGAAGGTCGAAATATGATGATGTTGATATCACCGAAGAAGTAGATATCAAGCTTGGTTAATGGTGATTACTGAATAATTCAATGTGAATATTAGATATCCTCTCTTCGGTGGGTCGAGGAGGGGATATTTTTGTTAATTTGACTGATTAGTCATTTTAACGTGAGTTCAATGAGTTATAAAGCCTGAAACTCTTGTCCAGGATTATTCGTGGTCAATAAAAGTTTTTAAAAACCTCCAAGTACAGGTTGGCGGAAATAAACCGAGTATTAATTTAGTCACAACTTGATATATATCTAGTGACTATGCTCTGGGTGGTCACTCAGTCAGCGAAGGCTACTCTACTCTACTGCCTTCATTCACGAGGTTCCGCACCCACGGGGAGCATGGGTGCGAGGGAAAAGACTTTTTCCGCAGACCCAAAGTAAGGGACTTTGAACGGTAGAGTGGTTAATCCTGGAGTGCGATCGCTGAATCATCGATATAGTTTGATATATGATTAACGGGACTTTAGCATTTTTGGCGTAAGGGAGTAATTAGGTTATATTAGAGTTTGAATTTTGGCAGGAGTTAAATCCTGGACATTACAGAAAACAATATCCGCACCAGCATCAATCAAACTAGTAGCGTAGCGTTCTCGACGGGTAGGGGTTGTTTGGACATGGGGGGGGAGGACACCTACACCAATCCACTGACGTTGGGGATAGAGAGTTTTCGCTTTGACAATAGTGTACATATCTGCCACTGTATCGCCAACGTAAAAAACGGGTGATGATTTTTGGGGTGTTGATTCTTCAAGGATGTTGACGGTTGAGCATAAACCTGTTGGATCTGGTTTTCCGGGTGCATCTTCCATTGCAATTAAAGTCGGAGATTCCAAACCGAGACGACCTTCAAGAACAAATAATGCGGAAGCACGGGTTGCACCGCTAAAGAAACCCCAGGAGATATCAGCTGCTGTTAAGGATTGGAGATATTCGGGTTTTACCAGTAAAGGTTCATGACAGATGTAACCATTCCAGTTGTTTGGGTTGTCTCCTCGATAACGTTGCTGAAAAAAGTGAACGATTTTGTCGTAATCAAGGTTGATTGTTGTACGGGTGATTCCTTGGGACTCAAAGAAGCGGTAAATTAACTCTTGGGATGCTTCCCAGTCATTGTTCCAAATACCTTCAGATTTAAGATTATCAATGTCTGTGGGAGTGGGACGGTATGCTTGATGGGTGAAATGTTCAACGGTATCAGCTATAGCACGTCGGTAGGAACCGGAAACATCGCGTATTACACCGTCGATGTCAAAGATAACGATGGGAGGGGGGTTGGTCATTGGATTTGGAATTTGGGATTTTGGATTACCGCAGAGACGACCCGACGGTTCGTCTCTACTATTGATTTGGGATTAATTTTGCTAGGTAGGGTAGGGGGAATTTGGTTTGGTTGTGACGATTATTTGATTCAACTCAATACCAAGGAAAGACAGAAAGAAAATATCTACGGGAATTGTGTAATATCGTTTACGCTAATGCTTACTACATATCAGGGGCTGTAACCGTTGATTATTTTAGTTTTATTTATTGCAAAGTACAAGGGAATCGATATAACTGGCATATTATACCGTTTACACTAATGGTCGCTACATATCAGGGGCTTATAACCGTTGATTATCCGAGTTTCGTTGATTTCAAAGTAAAAGAGAATCGATATTAGACTTTCTGAATAAATTTACGCCCTAGTAAACCTTGGGGACGTATTAGCAACATGATAAACAAAATTCCAAACGCGATCGCATCCTTATAGCCAGAATATTCTCCGGGGACAAATGCTTCGACTATACCGATGACAAATCCACCGATGACTGCACCGGGAATGCTTCCTAATCCACCTAAAACAATTACTGCTAATCCTCGTAAACCAAAGGCAATACCAAAATAGGGACCGGGGATACTGACGCTAGAAGCGAGTAAAGCTCCTGCCATTCCGGCTAAAAAACTGCTGATAAAAAAGGTGTAAATGATAAACCTTTCGCTGTCGATACCTAGTAAACTCGCTGTCACTGCATCTTCGGCAATCGCTTGCATGGCTTTACCGTATTTCGTATTGGTAATAAAGTAAGTTAAAATGGCAACAGCACTTACGGATACGGCAAAAATAATGATTTGTACGGTACGGATGGGGATGGGATTGGCTACTGTACCAAAGTTAATGGCTGGGGGTAGATTACCGTAGGTATCAGCAGGGAAAGTGTAGTTTTCCGCACCGACTAGGTACTGAATTAGGTTGACAATGACAACGGCTACCCCCAAACTGGAAACTACCGTTAATAGGGGATCAGAACCTCGACGGCGCAGGGGTAAAAAGGCGATGCGTTCAATGACCACACCGATGATACCAGCACCGATACTAGCCAAAATTAGGGCGATCGCAAAGGGTAATTGGATGGGTAGAGCAGCATTGGCCAGTACTCCACTAAATCCAAATCGACCTCCCATCAAAGTATAGGTAAGATAGGCTCCAAGGGTGAAAACTGCGCCGTGTGCGAGGTTGATTATTCCCAGAATGGAATAGACCAAGGTATAACCTAATGCAAATATTGCGTAAGTACTACCAATGGAGAGACCGTTGAGGAATTGTTGCAGGAATAGGGTGATGTCCATTGAATGGGGAGTAGTGAATTGGGAGTAGGGAATAGTTTAACCCAACCCCTACATCCTGATACCGTTTGAATGGGAAGTTGCATACCACAAGTTGTCTGAAGCGAGGAGGAACGATGAAGCAATCCCATAGTCTTCGATGTTAACGAGTTACTGAGATTGCCGCGCTCTACTTCGTTCTGCACTGCACCGCAACCAGCAAGCGACAGAATGACACACCCAAAAATTACACGCAGTTTCATGTAAAATCTTACAAGTGGCGTGGTAGGCGAGAGGCTTCTTTTTGATTCAGCTAAAAATTCGGAGATGTTAATTGGGGATGCTCGCGCTTCAACTGTGTTGCTGCATACAATCTATTCAGGGCATTTACATAGGCTTGGGCAGAGGCCACAATAATGTCTGTGTTCGCAGCTCTACCTGAAAATACTCCCTCTTCGTTACGCAGACGAATTGTCACCTCACCAATAGCATCAATACCAGCCGTTACCGATTGTACCGAAAATTCAATCAGTTGGTTGGGAATATTAGTAACACGGTTAATGGCTTTGTAAACAGCATCAACTGGTCCTGTACCGATGGCAGCATCCGTTAATTCTTCCCCTGTCGGACTACGTAAAGTTACGGTGGCGGTGGGACGGGAGCGATCGCCGCAGGAAACTTGCACCAGTTCCAGTTTAAATAAATCGGGTGCCTGTTGGATTTCGTCGTTGACGATGGCTTCGATGTCCCAGTCGCTGATTTCTTTCTTTTTGTCAGCGATTTCTTTAAAGCGGAGGAAGGCTTTATTTAAATCGGTTTCGCTTAATTCGTAACCCAATTCTTTTAACCGGGTGCGGAAGGCGTTGCGTCCGGAATGCTTACCCAGAACAATTTGATTATCGGTTAACCCAATTAACTGGGCATCCATAATCTCGTAGGTAAGTTTGTTTTTTAACACACCATCCTGGTGAATTCCCGATTCATGGGCGAAAGCATTGGCTCCGACAATGGCTTTATTGGGTTGTACTAACATTCCTGTCAGGTTGGAGACGAGACGGGAAGTTTTGTAGATTTGTTTGGTGTCAATATTGGTTAAGGGCAATTCCGAGTCGCGATCGCGGCCTAAAAAGGGGTTATAGTATTGACGGCGGACGTGTAAAGCCATGACTAATTCTTCCAGGGCTGCATTTCCGGCTCGTTCACCAATACCATTGATGGTACACTCCAGTTGACGCGCTCCGTTTTTCACAGCTTCCAGGAAATTAGCCACCGCTAACCCTAAATCGTTGTGACCATGTACGGAAATAATTGCCTGGTCAATATTGGGGACATTTTCTTTGATACCCTTAATTAAGGCTCCAAATTCCTGGGGAGTCGTATAACCAACGGTGTCGGGAATATTAACGGTGGTTGCTCCAGCATTGATTACCCGCTCTAAAACCTCGTACAAAAATTCCGGATCGGAACGACCTGCATCTTCCGGGGAAAACTCCACATCATCGGTGAAGGTCTTGGCATAGGCTACCATTTCCTCCGCGATCGCTGCTACTTCGCTACGGGTTTTCTTGAGTTTGTACTTCAGGTGAATATCGGAGGTTGCTAAAAAAGTGTGAATCCGTCCCCGATAAGCAGGTTTAATAGCCTCTGCTGCGGCTTTTATATCCTCCTGACGAGCTCGGGCTAAACTGCAAATAACAGGTCCATCCTCTGTCCCCACCTGTTGAGCAATTTTACCTACCGCTTCAAAATCTCCGGGACTAGCAAAGGCAAACCCCGCTTCGATGATATCCACACCTAAACGAGCTAACTGCTTGGCGATCGCTAACTTCTCATCTATATTCAAAGTCGCACCCGGACACTGTTCGCCATCCCGTAATGTCGTATCAAAAATAATAATTCTGTCAGAATTTGTAGCCATTTTGCAGATGAACCTTATCGTTTTCTTGTTTTGCCCGTTTTGACAATTTTATATACTTGCTTTATATATATCCGAAATTCGACTGATATTTCTATAAATCTGATTTATATAATGAGAACTTGGCAATCTGGATAGGAATGAATTATTTACGACCCTTCCACCTTTTCGATATCTTCTCTAATATCATTTAAATCAATATATCTATCCGTGGCGTTACGTAGCTCCCTGGCAATCATTCCTTCCGTTGATACAACTGTAATATGAGTATTTTTGGATCTGAGTAATTCAATTGCCCGTTCAAAATCTCCATCTCCACTAAATAAAACCACTCGGTCATACTGATCAACGGTATTAAACATGTCCACAACAATTTCTATATCCAGATTAGCCTTTTGTGAATATTTTCCCGAAGAGTCATCATAATATTCCTTGAGGATTTTTGTTCGTACTGTATAACCTAAACTGATTAATGCATCCCGAAAACCTCTTTGGTCTTGGGGGTCTTTAAGTCCAGTGTACCAAAATGCATTGATTAATGTCGTGTTTTGCTGTTCATGCTGAAAATATTCGAGGACACGTCTGGGGTCAAAAAACCATCCGTTCTTTTGCTGTGCATAGAACATATTATTGCCGTCTACAAATATAGACAGACGATTCATAGTAGTACCCATAAGAATTTAACACCTAATCCAGATAATAGATAATATTTAGATTGAACAATAGATTATAACAATAATAAAATCAAGAAATTAAAGGATATTTGGCAAATAGTTTTTCCGTATCTCCGGAAGCCAAGCTGGCAGAAATTATGATTTGGTTTTCAACATATAGGTTTTTGTTTAATTTGTTGAATTGATTTTTCGAGGTTATGTTTACGAATCAGTTACAAACCATCCTTGATCTAAGTGGGTCATTCTATCAATCCAGTGTACTCTGAAAGGGACATTATATATCCATGCAGCCAATATCAATTGCCTATTTACGACTATTAATATTGGGGTGACGGGATTAATTAGGACCTCACCAGCTTGATTGAGGATGTTGATAAAAATAACAAACTCTCTCTCCAACACTGGTTGAAGTAGTCTGTCCTCAAGTTTTCCCAGCTACTAGTACAACTAGATAGGTATACATTACTGGAGAACTAAAAAAGGTGAAAAAGCTTTTATTGAATAGCCTTTTGCTTTGCTTACTTGTATCAGTATTATTCCTTCCCAGTCGCCATGAAAGTGTTTAATAAGTATACACAAAACCTCGGATACCTAGTAATAGTGCTGATTCTTTTTCCCCAGAAATTTTGCTCAAGTTTCCTGATTGCTCATTACCCATGACCCTTTCTGCACAAGATATGCAAAAATTGTGGGTGTGACCTTGGTCAGAAGTCACCATCAACACCAGGGGTGTTTGATTGAGAGGATTTTGACGATTCTAACCATGATGATCACCAGCACATGTCTAATCACTCAAGTTATGCAACCCGCAGTTACAACTGTATGCAAGCGACCCATGTCCAAAGGACATAGTTGGAAAGGAAAATTACTTTTTCTCCTTTCGAGTCACAACCTAGAGTCCGAAAAAATATCACAATCTGGGATTAAATCAATTACATTACCAATGCTTCGCTGACCCATCCTGTGTGTCCAAGTTGCTGTCAATAAATAGATTGGCTAATCAATAGATACGGATCTAATTCAGACAACAGGTGCAAGTCCTATCGAAAAGGAGGGAACAACCGGAATACCTAATATTTCTCGAAAGAGAATGGAGAATCCTACTGATATTCCTTTTGATACTCTTGCTGTCAATCAAGGAGCAGCAGGTTAGGTCGCTGAATTTTTGCTTCCCGTGAATTCAGAACAATTGCTCCTGTACTGGGAAATTTGTAAGTGTCTATCGATACGTGTATCATTGGCAATGATGACAGGTTCGATAGCCGAGAAGTGATAGAATTTTGGTATATGAGGTCAGAGTATAAATTTTTCATTGAAGTTGATTTTTTAGCAATATTGATTCAAGTTGTCTGAATAATATATATCTTTATAGATAAACTAATTGTATGGCAAAACCACCTAAATCCACCTTAACGAAAAAATCCCGATCCGCAACCGAGCAATCATCAAGACAGCCATTGCAAACTGGTACAACCCGTTGGCGACAACACGTACATAAAGTCATGGGTTGGAGTCATGTCTTGATCGGGTTGTGGATTGGAGGGGTGGGATTAGTATCCTTTGCCAATCTGCGTCTGGTGAGTTTTTTGGAAAAGCAGTCCCAATCGATGTTTTATGAATTTCGGGGTGAGATACCTGCTGCTTCCGATATCCTCATCTTGAGTATCGATGATGATTCCATTTCCATCCCTGAAAATTCATTTCGTCACCAACCCCAGGAACACCCCTATTTTCAACCGATCCATCGTTACCCCTATCAACGAGCAGCCTATGCGCAGGTAATCGATCAACTCATGGATGCAGGTGCGAAAGTTGTGGCATTAGATGTACTTTTTGATACCAAAAGCAGCTATGGCGATCGCGATGATCAGGTGTTCGCAGCAGCCTTAAAACGTCATGCAGATCGGGTTGTCCTCGCTGCTGTTTACGAAGAATACGAACAGCGATCGCAGCTACAATTTACCCAACTAACCAAACCCCATCCCCGCTTTTTGGAGACGAAGGTCGCGGTTGGTTCGGTCAATTTTCCTCGCGAAATCGACGGGAAAGTCCATCGACTAGCCAGTGAGTATCAAAAGGAACTAGCACGAGTGGGTGATTTACCAGTCGGTGCTATCCCCGACTTCGATGTGGCTACTTTACGAGCAGCCAATATTACATACCCCCAACCCCAGGGAGAACGGATTTACTTTCGTGGTGGAGCTGGAACATTTACCAAAATACCCTTTTGGTATGTTTTTGACCCCAATGCTTGGAGCCAAAATCTGCAAAATGGGAAAGTATTCCGTGACAAAATCGTCATCATTGGTGCAACCAATAAGCTGAATAACGACTATCATCAAGTAGCTGCCAATTGGTTATTCCCCCAACTCATGTCCGGAGTGGAAATTCATGCCAATGCGATCGCAACTTTATTGGAGGGGAATGCACTCCGGACGGTCATCGATCAACCTTGGCAACGAGGATTATTTGTCGTAATTTTTAGCACTGGATGTGCATTGGTCGCAGCCAAATTTAAGCAGATGCGGATGCGGATTATTATTAGTTGGGGGATTGCCATTATTTGGATGGGAATTAGTTTTATCTTATTTGTTTCCCAGCAAATAATTATTCCTACAACCATACCCGCGATCGCGTTGTTGGGGATTGGAACTTCTTATATTATTATTGGCATTGGTTTAGAGCGGAAACGGAAGCTACAACTGGCCAAAATACTCCAAAAAAATCCTTCTTCTCGAGTGGTGCAAGAAATTCTCAGTCAACAGGAAGATTTACGGGAACTACTCAGACAAAGGGAAATAGAAGTCTCCGGAAAAATCATTGATAACCGTTATAAAATTGTCCGGGTTTTAGGTTCGGGTGGATTTAGTGAAACCTATATAGCAGAAGACTCACGCCGACCCGGAAATCCCCATTGTGTAGTCAAGTTATTACGTCCAGCTAGTAATAAACCCGAACAATTGGAAGTCGCTCGACGCTTATTTGCTAGTGAAGGGGAGACACTGCAAAAATTAGGTAATCATCCCCAAATTCCCCAACTCCTGGCATTTTTTGAAGAGGACGAAGACTTTTATTTAGTCCAAGAGTATATTGAGGGAAAAACCCTGAATCAGGAATTAATACCCAACAAACGCTTTCCTGAACGTACAGTTATTGAAATTGTCACCGAATTATTAGAAATACTCACATTCGTCCACCAAAATGGGGTAATTCACCGCGACATTAAACCCAGCAATATTATTCGTCGTCAACAGGACAAAAGACTGGTTTTAATTGATTTTGGTGCTGTGAAGCAAATCTCCAGCGAACAACCAGAAAACCCCGAACAAACCGCTTTCACCATCGGTATTGGTACAAAAGGATACGCACCACCAGAGCAATGTTTCGGTAGACCCAGCTTTAGCAGTGATATTTACGCAATCGGGATGATTGGAATTAAAGCCCTCACCAGCATGTCTCCCCAGGACTTGAAGCGAGATCAAAATGGCCAATTGCAATGGCAAGAATACGCACCCAACACCAGTCCAGAATTCACCGCCATTTTGAACAAGATGGTACATGAGAACTATAAAGCTCGCTATAAATCAGCCGCAGAAAACCTCACCGCACTCCAACAGCTAATTAACTCCGAAACCTTTCAATTATTACCCAAAGAACAGCAACCTCGATACATCCCTGAATTTGATAACGCGGATTTACCAACCCAACCTTGGGAACCGTAACCAGGGGTAGAGACGACCCGACGGGTCGTCTCTACTAAATGCGTACATTGTGTAAATGGGCACGGGGATTATAGGAACGAATGGCGCTAATTTTTTCATAGTACTCCCGTTCTTGAGGAGAGAGGTCTTTGGGAGTAGCGATCGCAATTTTGGCCAACAAATCACCCCTTCCACCTCGGCCCAATACCCATCCCTTACCACGTAAGCGTAATGATTGTCCGGAGCGAATCCCTGCGGGTACGTTGACCTTCGCAGTCGTACCATCGGGAGTGGGAACTTCCACTGTTGTACCTAATACCGCCTCATCGGGAGTAATTGGTATCTCACAAACTAAATTATCCCCTTCCAGATGGAAAAAGGAATGGGGTTGGAGTTCCACTCGTAGGTATAAATCCCCTCGTTGTTTAGTAATCGGGTTTACCATTCCCTTACCGCGTACCCTTAAGCGACTACCAGTTTTAGCACCAGCAGGAATGCGCACATTAATAATTTCTCCTCCCACATTCAGTTTTTTCTCCACACCCCTAAAAGCTTCGCCAAAACTCAAACTAATGGTAGCTTCACTGTCTTGGGTTCCTGCTCCCATATCTTGGAAACCAAAGTCACTAAACCCACCATAGGGATTAGCCCCTGTAGAAGTATGATAGGAGTAGGACTGACGACTAGTAGTACCCCTTGTACCACTAGCAAATCTTCCTAGCAACTCGTTAATAAAGTCGTCAAAGTTGGCATACTGACTAAAATCAAAGCCACCCATATCGACCCCAACCCCTCCACCGGGGAAACCCTGTCCAGCTTGTTTCCAGTATTGGCCAAACTGGTCATATTTTTTGCGTTTGTCAGGGTCAGATAACACTTCGTAGGCTTCGTTAACTTCCTTAAACTTTGCTTCAGCCTGTTGATTACCTTGGTTGACATCTGGGTGATATTTACGTGCTAGTTTACGGAATGCTTTTTTAATCTCATCTTGGCTAGCTGTCTTGCTGACACCCAGAACTGCATAATAGTCTTTAAAATCTGCCGCAGCCATTGCCCAATCTCCACACTTGAAATTTTCGTTATATTTTTAAATAAGCGTCAGATAACTTGCTAACATTAAAAAATAAACGCAGCAAGCCTACATGCTCAGGTATAAATCACTCTGATTTTAAATTAACAAAGATTAAGCAAAATCAAGTGGGGTTGACGCACGCAATCACAGGGCAATTTCCGAACATGAAGATTGAAGACTTCCTTGATGGGGAGGGAGTGGGGAGTTGGGATAGTCCGTACAGATGACCCGTCGAGTCGTCTGTACATTGAGTAGGAATGAGTTATGTATCTGGTAGTGCAAAAGCATCCGATAGCTCCCCCCAAATTTTCCGGGTTTGTGATAAATGCAGGTTTACCCATCCTCACAAGTTCCTCAAATTGTCTTGATATAACCAAAATCAGTAGAGGGAGTTATGGGTATGTTTAAGAAAATACTGGTTGCAGTCGAAGATAACGACATCGGAATGCAAGTTTTTCAAGAAGGTTTAGCGATCGCATCCCAGGCAAATGCAAGTTTAATGTTATTAAGTGTCATCTCTCCCTATGACGAACGCTATATTAACCCGATTGCGATGGATCCCTATAGTTTCTATCCGACTCTGCATTCGGAAGCGGTACGGGTTAATTTGCAGCAGTGGGATGCTTTGCAAGACCAGATGATGGAGTTTCTCAATTCTTTGGGTCAAACAGCTGCGAAGGAGGGTGTGGAAGCGGAATACACCCTGAATGTGGGTGATCCGGGTCGAGTTATCTGTCATGTTGCAGCAAATTGGAATGCGGATTTGATTTTAGTTGGTCGTCGCGGACGTAAGGGTTTAAGTGAGTTTTTCCTGGGTAGTGTGAGTAATTATGTCTTACATCATGCTCCCTGTTCAGTTTTAGTTGTTCAAGGTTTACACCCATCTCCAGAGAAGAAGTCTGTTGCATCTAATCAGGAATTACAGGTGGGTTAGGTCAGGTTGAGGTGATTAGGAATGGGACGATGAAATGGTCAAAACTGCGTCAATGGCTGTTACCGATTTTGTTGGCTGTATTGATTTTACTATTTTGGACTACAGCCGCAGCTACCGGAACCCAGGTTTCCCGTCATACCGATGTCATCCGCTTTGGTGGTGATGTGACAATCACCAAGGAGATGTTAGTGGATGATGCGATCGCGGTTGCTGGTTCGGTAAAGATTGATGATGGTGCAACACTACAGGGTAATGCGGTTGCGGTTGCGGGGGATGTTATTCTCAATCCCCAAGCTCAGATTCGGGGAGATGCAACAGCGATCGCAGGGGAGGTAAAAAAAGCGAGTGATGCTGTGATTCATGGTACATCTACCTCCCTCATTGATGGTAAATTCGGCATCATGCAGTCGATCCATGCGTGGGGTACGTGGGGATTATTGCTCCATCTTTACCTAGTTAGCGCCATTTTCCATGGGTTGGTGATTTGTGCGATCGCAATTATCGGTATATTATTATTAATTCTGATTCCCCATTATTTACAATCTGTAGCTGTCACCATTGAACAACACCCGTTAATTGCCGCAGCTTGGGGTTTAGGGGGAACGGTGGGACTAATGTTACTATCAACCCTGATTGCTGGTAGTTTGCTGGGTGCTTTAGTTTTACCCGTTGCTAATCTTGCGGCTTTATTAGCCATACTAGTCGGTAGTGTCAGCATGGGTTTAGTCATTGGTCAAACCAGCTTTAAACATCGTCAATTTGGATTTCAATTGGTTGCAGGTATTTTCATGTTGGGATTAATCGGTTTAATCCCCGTTGTCGGTGGTATGGTTTATCTAATTGTCCATGTATTCGGCTTCGGTGGTATCCTTGCGACCCAATTTGAACACAAACGTTTAATTTGGTTTGGACAACGACGCATTCACCCGGAACTTTTACCCCAAAGTCCCACTAATCACCAGCAACCCCATTAATTTATTGCTTGATCACCCCGCAGTTGCATTTGCAATCACGACTTTTGAAGATTGGTAACAAAGGCAAAATCAAACAAAATAGATAAAATGTTCGCATTAACATAGTACCTTAGTATTAAACTAGTGGAAATAAACGTTTACCCGTTTCTCCATCAAACACAAATAAATGCTGTAAATCCAATAACAAATGTAATCTATCTCCCGGTTGGGGACGAATATTGGCGCTTGTTTGAATGTTCAAAATCGTCATGGAACCTGGTATCCCAGCACGAATTAAAGTTTCCCTTCCTAACGGTTCCACTACCTTGACCTCCACTAGCAACAATGGTTTATCCCCTTCTTCATCGCCATTTTCCGCTAGGGTCATATATTCAGGACGAATTCCTAGTTCCACTACTTGACCGACGGGAATATTTAAATCTGCCATTTTTCCCATATTGTCTCCCACCGGAATCATTTGCCCCCAAATGTCAAATTGTTTACCTAAAAATTTTGCTGGTAAAATATTCATGGGAGGGTTGCCAATGAAAGTGGCCACCATGCGGTTTGCTGGCTGACTGTAAATGGTTTGGGGGTCGCCAATTTGCTGAATTCTACCTTTCTCAAGCACAACTATTTTATCTGCCAGGGTCATGGCTTCCACCTGGTCATGGGTGACGTAAACAGTGGTATTACGCAGATTATGATGTAACTGCTTTAACTCAGCCCTAGTATCATCCCGTAATTGGGCATCCAAATTCGACAAAGGTTCGTCTAGGAGAAAAACTTCTGCTTGGCGAGCGATCGCGCGTCCCAGGGCTACCCGTTGTTGTTGTCCTCCTGATAGTTGTTTGGGAGTACGTTCCAGTAAATGTTCCAGGGACAAGGAGCGAGCAACTTCAAGAACCCGTTGTTTAATGATATTACTATCAACTTGGCGCATTTTCAAACCGAAGCCAATATTTTGGGCAACCGTCATGTGGGGATAGAGGGCATAATTTTGGAATACCATTGCCACATCCCGTTGCCGAGCAGGAACATTATTCACCAAGCGATCGCCAATGTAAATATTACCCGAAGTTGCCGATTCCAAACCAGCAATAGTCCGTAGAATCGTGGATTTACCACATCCCGATGGTCCAACCAACACCCAAAATTCACCATCGGGTATTTCAAAACTAATATCCGCGATCGCGACTGCTTGATTATAAACGCGATTAATATTCTCTAGTCGAACTTTTGCCATTAGTTAAAAATTGAGATTTTGAGGGCGATTCATCCTACCCAATTCTGGTAAAAATTGGTTTTGCGATCGCCAGTACAATTTTTTGATCTCACTCTAGAACAGCAAGGTATATGATCCCCTACCATCTTAACAAAAGATGGTTACACCAAGTTGCCTGTTGTCGTGGTAGTTTGCGGATAATGAGATTGCTTCCCTGGGGTCGCAATGACGGATAGTACTATCTCAAGCTTTATTTGAGAGGGCTATACCCGCAGGGTTGTCGCAGACTAGCGCAACTACGTACTTTTTTTTACCCATCAAACGTTGACTTGACAAACCACTAGTATGAGCTTACTCACGCAAAAAATTGCGAATTTCCCCAGCTACATCCAAAACAGATGTTTCCGGTAAGTCATGTCCAGCGTGTGCGATGAATTTTAATTTAGCTCCGTGAATACTTTGGGTATAAATTTTACTTTTAGTGACTGCTTCCTGACTATCTTCCCCACCCTGTAAAATCAAAGTTGGTGGCATCATCCCATACAAACGGTTATCCAATAATTCAGCTTTAATTTCGGCATTTTGGCGGTTAAAAATTAACTCACAAGCGGTAGGACTCCCTTCCATGATTTGCCGCAACTTTAAATCAGCTTCCAGATCAATTTTCCAGCCGAACAACTTGGCAAGGGGACGAATAAAACGCAATAACCCAAAGGTAAAATCTGAACGCATCAGAATATTCCGCATTCGTTGCCAATGGGATTCTATCCCCTCAATCCCGACTCCCTCCGGAGAAATTAATATTAATTTACTCACCCTCTCCGGATATTTTAAAGCGTGGGTAGCAGCAATCCAACCACCCAGGGAATGACCAACCAGATATACCCTTTCTAACTTGAGTGCATCCAAAAATTCATTAATTAATTCAACTTGCAGATTTACTGAGTAATGTATGTTCGGAAACTCAGATTCTCCAAATCCAAGCAGGTCAGGAGCAAAGCAATGGAACTCCCGTGACAGAACCTCCATCACCTTGACCCATTGACTACTATCAGTCCAAGTTCCATGTAAAAAAACGATTGGCGCACCAGAACCAACTTCGCGCCAAAATAATAACCCCTGGGAGAGTTTAATCCGGGAATTGCGGAATAGAGTTTCCATTTTTACCAAACGATTCGCGCTACTTGTATGTGAGGATGTAACAATATTATGCCAATGTCGTCAAGCCATTTAAGTAATCTTGCAGTTGACGGTTGTGGTCGTGGGACATCGGGTCTAATGGCAATTCATCCCGCGTAAAAGCACGAATTTCCATGATTTCTAACTCATCCTGGACTTGCATCTGTCCCGATACGTCAGCTTCCACAACTACGCAAATTGAATGAATCCTGGGGTCACGCTCCGGTGCGGAATATACCCCCACCAAACGCTTGATTTGCACTAACTCTAAACCCGTCTCTTCCTTTAATTCACGCTCCACGGTACTAGGGATATCATCTCCCCAATCAACCATTCCTCCGGATAATCCCCATAAACCATTGTCACGACGGCGGATTAGGACAATTCGGCCATCTGGTAAGATTGGTATAATGCTTGTCCCTGGCACAGGGTGACGAAATATAACCCCAAGGACGGTTCGTCCAAAGCGCCACAAACTACGGGTGGACTGAATTGTCACTGCAAAAAACGCCAATTTATTCAATCTGAAACTGCACTTGGTATTTTAACTATTTATTACCCATACATCTAGGGTGATTCAGCACAAAAATTAAAGTTACTCTTTATACTTATATACGTATCAGCCTGGGCTTCATTTTAAACGATTCATAGTCAATATATCAATTCCAAACCAAAAAAACAGTAATCAGAGGTTATCAGTGCAAAATAATGCAATAGATGGTGGGACTACTTCTGCTTGACGTACTCCCCGACAACTAGCACAAGTTGGCGGAAATATCCAGGTCATTTACTTGGTGACTATGCTCTGCGTAGTCATCCAGTGCGTGAGGACTAGAGTCTCGTAGATTCTGCACCTACGCGGAGGATGGGTGGGAGGGAATGGCGCTTTAGCGCTACTACACTACGTGCTTTTTTTTTACCCATCATTAATGCACAGTTAATGGGGTGGAGTATTGGGGTGGAGTATTATAGTTTAGCCTTGTGAGGCGATTACAACTGGTTGAAGGAAGCGGAAACTTTAGCTTTATCAGTTTCTCGACTCATCAAGTCCTGATAAATAGCCAAGGTTTCCTGGTGAACACGATGAACTTGAAAGCGTTCAAGGTTTTGTTTGGCTTTATTTTTCCATTGGGCTAATTTCTCTGGTTTACTGACCAATTCCTTGAGAGCGTTTGCTAATGCATCGCTGTCTTGAGAGGGAACCAAAATACCAGCTTGACCATTGTCAAGAGCTTCAGGAATACCATCTACATTGGAAGCGACAATCGCACAACCAGCTTCCCTAGCTTCCGTCAAAACCAAACCAAATGATTCACGATGGGACGCTAACACAAATATGTCTGTTGCGAGCATGTAACGCTGAGGTTCGGTCTGAAAACCTTCAAAGTGGATGCGATCGCGAAATTGATTTTCCCTGACTTCTGCGACAAATTCATCACGGTCTGGTCCATCACCAACCAGATATAAATGCAAGCTGGGGAATTGATCGGCAATTTTCGTAAATGCTTCTATCAGTTCACCGATTCCCTTACGTCGATACATCCCGGAAACCGTCGTAATTGCTGGACGCTGCAAATCCATCGGAGTGTAGCTGCGAATATTCGGATGACGTGGACTGTTCAATGTACCGTTGAGAACAACTCGAATTTTTCGTTCTGGGATTCCCCGACGAATCATGGATTTTGCCACAGCTTGACTGACGGTAATCACGTTATCAGCTAGTCCCATGAGCAGGGAACTGTATTGGAACTCGTTGTGTACCGTTGAAACTAGATGGTAGTCGTAGTTCAGTCGTAACAACGACGATAGTACTATTCCCGTCATCATGTGTGCATGGACGAGATTGGGTTGAAATCCTTTTAATATCTGTCGATAACACCAAATTGCCTTGAGAATATTCAGGGGAGTCCGCTTTTGATCTAATTTAAAGTGCTGAACACCATATCGAGATAGCAAACTTTCATATTCTCCACCCTTGGAGACGACAGCAACCTTATAACCCTCCCTTGCTTGTAGACAAGCTAAATCTACAGCAACATTTACTATCCCATTACCGATTTTTTCGACATGATTAACAATGTGTAAAATTCGCATAATTTATCTCTTTATCTCTCTATATACATGAATTAATTTCAATCTATATTTGTTCTTGCAAAGCTTTGATTAAACTGCATCAGCAAAAGTGTTAACCACACCCAAAACACACCATCAATATCCGGCTAAATATTACCCCATGAATCAATATGTATTGGGATTATAATTCATTTTTGATATTCATCAATTAAGTAGAAAAATCACTTCCAGGCAGTTGCTACAATCAGCATATTCAAGTTTATGTTTTTGGAACAATTGAATTTCTGATTATTACCATCGATATTCCCTTATGATTGAGTTTTAAAGAAGATTTCGTGGCAGCCTTGAAAGCGATTTACAAAACTAGGCGGTAAGCTTTCTAGTTGGGAAGAATAGGATGCGATCGCCTGTTGTTTATGTGTTAGCACTTGACTAATGTTTAATCGATAGGCAGGTAGAATATCTCGTAATTTCAACATTATAAATAATGGCGCTCGCCACAACATCCAAATTGTGTACTGTAGTACATCCACATCCAGATTTAATTGGGCGATCGCATCACAAACCAATGTATAGGTAGCTTCGTGATCACGATGGCAATCTTTATAATGGGGAACGTAAATTTCCTGCGGCTGGTATAATCGCAACAAATTCACGATTTCTTGAATAGTAGCTTGCTTCACATCAGCTGCTAAATCCGGTAATGTCCCATCTGGTTTATCCAAAAAATAAATATCTTTAGATGCAACACCCAAAATATTTAGCGCTGTGGTTGCTTCTTGTTTACGAGTCTGAATTATCTCTTCTTTGGTTGTTGCTTTTGACCCTCCAGAACCCTGTCCATCGGTTAAAAACACAACTACCACCGATACACCCTGTTCTCGCTTCAACCGAATCATTCCCCCACAACCAAAGGTTTCATCGTCTTGATGGGGAGAAAAAACCATCATCGATTTCGATGTCACCTTTAATGGCTGACTTTGAATTTTCAAAATCCAATTAAATACTACAAACGCATGAATACTTTGAACAAAATACAACCAACTTTCTGGGAATATTTTTTGTAACTTTTGTAGTACCTGTTTAGTCTTCATCACAATTTATTTTGGGATTTAGCACAAATAAATTTATCGGGAAAAAGTCAAGATGAGGAATATACAAAATTCCTTACTCATCTTCATCCATATCAGGAAATAGAATCACAATCAGACTTTGAACAAAATTTACATTTAGTCATCTCTAGAATAGAGAAAAACCTATCCATCTTATAGATTCATCTCTATATAAAAGATGAAATGTAGTTTCAAGATAAGTCTAAGTAGTTTTCGCAATACTTTAAGTTAATGCACATCTGCCAATTTTGAGCTAGATTGGACATTTATATTTTTAGTAGGCGAATTAAATACTTGAATTTAATATAAATACAATATCAAATTTGTCGTTTTGAGAGATTATGTTCAGGATAAATTCATCAAAACCATACTCTTTCATGAAAGAATTAAATAAGTCGGCGAGAAAAAGCCCTGCTATGTAAAGACAAAGTAAAGCCTCTGTATTTGGCTCGTAGTTGTGCTTATAGTGTGAAGGTGCAACTAAATATTTTCTTTTTCCAAAAAAAATCTAACACCCCAACCAAAGTATATTTGCAGTTAATTTTGGAATCTGGGATTCCCATGACAAATTTTCGCTGAACAGATGAAAATTTGATAAATCATCTTCCTACCCCTGCTTGTCTGTGGAGCTAGTACTTGACAAAGATTGCATTATCCGCATTTAGAGCAAGAGAGTGATCAGCCTTCAGGACTGACGCAAGGACAACGTAAACACCGTTATTGCACTTCTTCGCGTAGCGGATCGACCATAGGGTCGTAAGGTAGACGCGCAGCGACTTCTTGCTTGCGTAGCAGTAGTAATTCCAAAATCTGACTCTCATAAAGAGTGCGTAAGTCCTAGCCTTAAGTAATTGGTTGATCGTCTCACTACTCCCTATTCACTGGAAGTTTTAGGAATTTGCTCCAAATCCGGGATTAGCACCCTTAGATGGATTCGCCAAATCATCAAAACTCGGTCAAAATAGAAGCAATCATCAATTTCTCCAATCAGAAATTTTATATGCAAAAGCGTCAAGGTCTAATTCTCACCCTCACCGCTTTGCTCACAGGTTTGACCCTGATGGGGGGGGTAGTCGTATATTTTGTATTACGTATTACGGAAGTACCTCAAATAACCTCGGTAGAAACTCAACCACGGAGGGACTCTCAGGATACTTCCTTGGCAAATTCAGATATTGCCGAACCACCAGTGGACACATCTGTACCAGTTGAGACTGTATCCTCACCATTACAACCCCTAGAAGAGAATCTCGATTCTCCGCAAAACTCAGATGAGAAGAGTCAGAATATCAATCAAAGTACTAACAGAAATAAGATTAGTAATACCAGTAATATCAGTAATATAAATAACAAGAACTTTGGCGGTGTCAACTGGCAAAAACGGGATTTACGGGGTAAAAATCTGCGTGAAGCCCAACTTGGAGGAGCTAATTTGGCTAATGCAAACCTGAAGGGAGTAGACTTAAGTCGAGCTAATTTAGGTGGTGCAAATTTACGAGGTGCAAACTTACGAGGTGCAAACTTGGAGGGAACGGATTTACGGGGTGCGAATTTAGATGGTGCAGATTTGCGAGGTACAAATTTGGATGCAGCTTTTGTGGATGGGGCGAATTTACAAAATGCCAAGTTACCGTAATTTTGAGGAAATATTAGGTAATTGCTGATTAAATTAGTAATAGAAAAGAGATTGTAGTGCTGAAATTCAACACAGTAATTTTTTATGATATTGAGAATCTATTAAAAGGGTATAGTTTCTCACAACAAATGATTGCAAATTTATCTTTAGAGGATATTTTGGCATCAATTCGTAAAACAGAAAAGCTTGGACAAATTGCGGTGCAGCGAGCATATGCAAATTGGAGTGATTCTCGCCTTTCAATTATGCGTGGAGAAATCAATGAACTGGGTATAGATCCAATTCAAGTTTTTGGGTTTTCTCGCGAACAAAAGAAAAATGCGGCGGATATTCAGTTGGCGATTGATGCTATTGACTTAGCTCATGTTCGTCCATCCTTAGAAGTATTTGTTATTGTCTCAGGAGATGGTGGTTTTGCTGCCCTTGCAAAGAAATTGCATGAGTATGGAAAAACTGTAATTGGTTGTGCGTATAGAAATGCCACCAATAAAACTTTTCAAGCTGTCTGCGATGATTTTGTTTGGATAACAGACCCAGATGAAGAAGAACACCAATATAAAGCAAGTTTACAGACTTTAACAAATAAGCATTCGGATGGGTTTGATCCGCGAAACTCTCGCCTTATTAACAAAGTTCAACAGACAACATCTGCTGCACCGGAAGATGTTATAGCTAAAACGAAAGAAATATTAAATTGGTATACTAGCGATCGCATCTGCCAATTAGACTTGACTCGTTCTGGGATTCATTTGTCAGTTATACAACAAGCAATCAGTTACATAATTCCTGGACTGAGACCTATTCAATTAGGTTTTGCAAAATTTATTGAATATATGCAATATATATGTCAAGATTCGCAATTATGTATAGCACGTATTCCCCCCTCACAAGTTATTTTGGTTCTTCGCAGTTCAGTTCCGAAAGGATGCGAAATTTTACCTGATCTGAGTGCTAGAGA
This sequence comes from Calothrix sp. NIES-3974, assembly GCF_002368395.1. Classification (GTDB taxonomy): domain Bacteria; phylum Cyanobacteriota; class Cyanobacteriia; order Cyanobacteriales; family Nostocaceae; genus NIES-3974. The sequence goes on along the minus strand of NZ_AP018254.1, from coordinate 4,916,649 downwards.
AATTCACTCAGTTGAAACATATAGATCAATCTTGGGAGCAGGTTCACCTATTTATCGCCTTCCATCACCAGAGGCTTTATATCTAATATCAAATTGGATTGTGAGAAATCCAGTTCGACAAGTTGATCTTGGAACTGCTATCGAAGAAATAGTTACTGCATTAAATGAAGAAGTTTCATCAGAAATAGTAAAGTTTACATTATTTAGTTTTATTTCCGCAGAAATGTTTCATCGAGAACCTGAAGGTGTTCAAGTGTCTGAACAAAAGCTATCATTTCGAGATGACATTAAATCAGTAGAAACTGTTATACACATTTTGAGAACTGGAGTTATGCAGAAAATAAAAACAGTTCTCCCTGATGTCAATTATGAGGTGTTGCGACAAATTCTACCAGATCCCAGCTAATACCGTTTTACTTTGGAGTTGATACCTGACGGGAAGTTTTTGGAGCTTTTGGGAGTAGGGGAAGAAAATGTATCAAATGGAACAAATTTAAACAGTATAGTCCTGTATTTCTCACAAGGGATTAATAAGCCTTGAGTAATGGGTTAATCTTCCTACTACTCCCTACTCCCGTTACTCTCTACTCACTAAAAGTTTTAGGAGCTTACTACAAATCCGGAATAGTGAATTTATAGCATAATTTTGATTGTTTTTTCCCAATTAATATCCAGGTGATGATTGGGAGTTGGAGAAGGGTTTAAGCTAGATTTAAGTAAATAATCAATATGGGGTTTAATTATATCTATTTCCGTAATGACAAAGTTTTGTGGGGGAAATTGCTGCATATTACTCGCTTGCAAATTGAGGATTTTTTGGTCTTGTTGAGCTGCAAGGATAAATAGGGGTCGAGCAATTAATTTACCTAGCCAATTTGGTAAACCCCAGCGAAAGGTAACGAAAATATATCCCTGGGTCAGGTTGTCTTTAATTGGTGTTAAAATCAAGGAAATAAATAGACGATAATCGGGTCGATTGGTTTGATATTCTAATTGGGCAATACTTGGCAAAATAAATCGACCGATGGAGGTGACTTGATGACATCCGGGTGCGAGAATTTGATAAATTAATCCTGAAATTTGTTGTTCTCCGAGATAAATTGCTTCGACAAATTGCTGAGAACGAGTAATTTTGACGGTAACTTCTTGGCGTTTTTGAGGTTTTCTGATTAATCCCCGATGAACGAAGTGGGTATGGGTTGCATCGAGGAAATTTTCGGCGATATTTTCTAAGGTTGCTTGACTGGTCATTTTCCAGTAAAAGGTGCTAAAACCAGGTTGATTGATGTGGGGAAGTTGATAGGGTGCGGTTGGGGGTGTTATTTCAGGGGTGAGATATATCCAAATATGATGGTATAGTTCGATGGCTGGATATTTTGTTAAATTGTGTTTGGGTTGATTTTGATAGCAAATATTCCCTGGTTGTTGTTGACAAATTCCATGATTGTCAAATTCCCAACCGTGGTAGGGACAAACTAAATGCTGGTTATGGATATATCCCGATGAAAGGGGAATGTGACGATGGGGACATTTATCTAAGAAGGCAATAATTTGATGATTTTGGCTGCGGAAAATGACTAGGGGAATATGATTAATTGTGCGTTGAATCGGGGTATTTTGTTTCAATTCCTGGGATGTGCAGGCGATATACCAAGCTTGATGAGGATAATTATTCATCGTGGGAAGGGGGTTAATACAGGAATCTGATTTAAATATTTAAATGGCTTGTATAGGTGGGGAATAGGAACCGGCTTTTGTCAAAAATCAAATATAACTCCCAATACGATTTTAATGATTTTTCATGGTGATTTTGGAAGAAGACGTGATGTAGCCTCTTTCAGAGGAGCTGAACGCTAACGCATCTCTACAATTATTTTGGGTTAATGATTTTTCTGAGCCGAACCATATTGATATGACTTCTATAAAAATATTGTTTGTCAAAAATCTGATTTATCACTCCCTATTTCTTCACCATCCCATTCAATATCTTGGGTGGAAACTTGTTGCAGGGTTTGTTTTGTTTTGAAACTGGTAATGAGGGCTTGAATTAAAATTATCCAAATCGATAAAAATGGTAAGGGGTCATGGAAACGGAAAATTACATCTGGGGTTTTTAAAAATATTTTGAGCCATGTTTTGACGCGGTTAGTCACAATAGCACTTGGTAATCCGTAGATTAACATTGCCATTAATATCATTGCTTTTCGTTGAGGTTGGGGTTTAATTATTTGCTGGGGCAGGGAGATAAATGCTTGGGGTAAATTATCAGCGGGGGTGAATAAATGAATGGCGCTGATGGTTCGAGGATTACATTCTAATGGGTACAATTCTCCATTTTGATTTTCAATCCAATCAAAGGCTATTTGACCCGTAAAATTGATTGCGGTAATAAATTTATTGACCCATGTGAAAATACTAGGGTGGTCAATTGATTCAAAGTAAATACAGGCTCCTTTCCCGGCTGTAAAAATACTTGGATAAACGGCATGGGCGGTAATTTGACCACGATGAGCGATACTATAACTGGAATAGTGTTGACCGATGATATATTCCTGAGCTACCCAAGGTTGGGTGGGAGTAATTGTAATATCTGGTCGGTTTTGAATATCTGGGTTAAAAGTATGTATATGGCTTGCAAAACGAGAATAAACTGGTTTAAAAATCAGTTTAATTGAGCTTGTTTGGATTAAATTATCTAAATCCTCAGAGGTTTTTAAAAACCAAGTCTGGGGAACTTGTAAATTTTGATTTTGAGCCAGTTGGATAAATTCCCATTTATTATGTAATCGATCTAACCGATCTAAAGACTCTGCACATACCTGACATAATTGGGACAATCTAGGAAGTGCATGGGAAATATAAAAAATCTCCTCACAGGTGGGAATTAATAAATCAATTTTTTGCTCTTGAATAATTTTCTCCAAAGCTTGAATATACCCTGGATAATCATGACGGGGTGATGGAACAAAAAAATTCTCACTAACATATCGCGACAGACTGCATAACTGATGCTGCATACTATCCGCAACAAATACCCGATAACCAGCACTGGCAAATAATCTTGCTAAATCCAAGGTTACAGGAGCGCGTCCACCCGTAAACAGGATATTAGTACAAACCTCAAAATTCAAGTACTATCCCTCCCACCGAAAACCCCGCAGATGTTCCTAGTAACATAATTTTGTCACCCCGTTTGATTTTTCCCTGGACAATTGCCTCATGTAGCGCCATTGGTATTGAAGCCGCGATCGCATTACCATGATTATGGGCAATCACCATCACCTTTGCTGCTGGTACGCCTAATTGACTGCGCAATAATCGAATTGCCATTAAGCTTGCTTGGTGGGGAATTATCATCTGCATTTCGGTGATTTTTAACCCGGTTGGTGCTAATAAACGTTCAATAAATCCTGGTAAAATCTGCGAAGTTAGTCGAAATATCCCCCTCCCATCCATCCGAAATAAAAAATAATCTGGATTGCTTCCATACTCGGTCGGGTGATGTTTATTTCCTCCCCCTCGACACTCTGTCATCTGCGCTCCTTTACTATAGGTCTCCATCCTGGATGTGATAATTTCTGCTGTTTCATGGGTCTGTGTTGAACTAATTATCACCGCCGCAGCACCATCACCAAATAGGGTCGAACTCTCTTTCTCTTGCCAATTAATTCCCTGACTTGCCACCTCCGTTGCTACTAATAATACTTGTTTGTATCTACCTGCGGCAATTAAATAGGAAATCGTATCCAAACCAGTAATAAAACTTAAACAGGTGGAGTTAATATCAAAGGCTGGTATCCCTGAATCTTCTGCACCTAAATGTTGTTGAATTAAGGCTGCATTGCAGGGTAAAGCTTGCTCTGGAACTCCACTGGTACTAATAATACAGTCAATATCCTTAATAGATAAATTCGCTGCTTCTAGGGCATTTTTCGCTGCAAATGCACCCATTTGGGAAGCAGTTTCTCCTTGAGCAAAATAACGAACCTCCACACCGGATTTTTTCAAAATCCAATCTTCCGTTGTCCCAATTGATGCAGCTAATTGTTTCGCTGTCACTTCGGTTTTTGGCAAATACTTTCCTGTGGAGACTATTTTAATTTTTCTTTTCTGCAAATTTAGTCACCCTCTTTATACTTTAATTTAAGTGATTTCGTCTATCTAATATCACAATTGGGTTGAATAAATCAAATACTTGATACTTCTTAAATAAATATTTGTAAATTAATTTAGCTAAAGGTAAATAAAGTATTCATTAAATAAATAGTCACAAAAAACAAATTATTGACAGTAAGCGAAGACAAGCTATACAGGGATTTGAGGGATGATAGCTGTTTTAATTCTTTGCGATCGCACCCTTTATCAGCAGGAATTTATTTGCGACAATGAAAAGCGTCAAAACAGGAGACAGGAGATAGGATATGTAGAGACGCGATATATCGTGTCTCGGATTCTAAAATTTAAAGATACGTAGTTAGGCTGATTTGTGATATTTGGTAAATGCAAAATATGAATACCAAAATAATTCCCTAATTTCTTCTATCTCCTGTTTCCTATCTCCTGTATTCTATTTTCTTCCAAGGAGAAGATTCATGAAATTAGCCTATTGGATGTACGCAGGTCCTGCTCATATTGGCACATTACGAATAGCTAGTTCCTTTAAAAATGTCCATGCAATTATGCACGCACCTTTGGGGGATGATTATTTTAATGTGATGCGGTCAATGCTAGAACGGGAACGTAATTTTACACCGGTGACAGCTAGTGTTGTTGACCGCAATGTATTAGCACGAGGTTCCCAAGAAAAAGTCATTGATAATATTACCCGAAAAGACCAAGAAGAAAGCCCCGATTTAATCGTTTTAACCCCCACTTGTACATCGAGTATTTTACAGGAAGATTTACATAATTTTGTTGAAAGGGCACGAATTGAAGCGAAATGCGATGTCTTGCTTGCGGATGTTAATCATTATCGTTACAACGAATTACAAGCAGCAGATCGAACCCTCTATCAAATAGTTAAATATTATCTTGATAAAGCAGGTAAAAAAAACGAACTTACCTTAGAAAAAACCGCCAAACCCTCAGTAAATATTATTGGCATTTCTACCCTTGGTTTTCATAATCAACATGATTGTCGGGAATTAAAACACCTGATGGCAGAATTAGGGATTGAGGTGAATTTGATTATTCCTGATGGTGCATCCGTTCAAGATTTAAAAAAATTACCCCGTGCATGGTTTAACCTGTGTCCATATCGGGAATTAGGGTTAATGACCGCTCGTTATTTAGAGGAAAACTTTCATATACCTTACGTTGATATTACCCCAATGGGGGTGGTAGAAACAGCACGTTGCATTCGCCAAATTCAAACAATAATTAATCAACAAGGTACAGTAGTTAACTACGAAGAATTCATCCATCAACAAACCTTATATGTATCCCAAGCAGCTTGGTTCTCTCGCTCCATTGATTGTCAAAATTTAACCGATAAAAAAGCTGTTGTCTTTGGAGATAATACCCATGCAGCGGCAATGACAAAAATTTTAGCTAGAGAAATGGGAATTCATGTAGTTTGGGCTGGAACATACTGTCAATATGATAGTGATTGGTTCCGGGAACAAGTTAGGGAATACTGTGATGAAGTGCTAATTAGTGAAGACAATGCCGAGATAGGTAATTGGATTGCCAAAGCTGAACCAGCAGCAATTTTTGGGACCCAAATGGAACGTCATATTGGTAAACGTCTAAAGATTCCCTGTGGTGTGATTGCTGCACCAATTCATATTCAAAATTTTCCAATAGGTTATAAACCATTTATGGGTTATGAAGGTACAAATCAAATCGCTGATTTAGTTTATAACTCCTTCACCTTGGGAATGGAAGACCATTTATTAGAAATATTTGGTGGTCATGACACGAAAGAAGTAATTACCAAAGAAATGTCCGTCACTGCTGATTTAAATTGGACAAAAGATGGATTAGCAGAATTAAATAAAATCCCTGGATTTGTCCAAGGAAAAGTCAAGCGCAATACGGAAAAATTTGCCAGAGAAAGGGGAATTAATAATATTGATGTGGAAGTTTTATACGCAGCGAAAGAAGCGGTCGGTGCATAATTTATTTTCTGGGGTGAAAGTTAAGTTTAATCTATCCCATTCCCACAGTTGATTGACCTAGATTTATTACTAGTAAATTATACAGGACTTACGTAACTAGCATACTATTTTCAGCTCGTGGTGAGGGCTTTAGTCCTCAAAGTCAGCGCTATCGGCGCTGACTAGAAACAACAAATCAGGTGAGTAGTTAACTTCCGTCCTCGTATTACACGTCATCTAGGACACAATTCCTGCACGTAAAGCTCTGACTGCTGCTTGGGTGCGATCATCAACACACAACTTACTCAAAATACCGCGTACATGGGTTTTCACCGTTCCCACCGTCAAAAATAGTCGTTTGGCGATTTCCGCATTATCACAGCCAGCCACAATTAATTCTAATACTTCCAATTCTCTGGGTGTGAGGGGATAGGTTTCAATTACCTGTTCAATTTCCGGTTCAACAGCACGAATGGTGATTTTCTTTTCCGCTTCCTTACCATTGGCGATCGCATTTTCCAGGCGAATTTTGCGCAATACGACATCGGCAATGGTAGGATCGATCCAGGAGTTGCCTTCGTAGGTCTGGGAAACAGCATCCAGTAATTTTTCGCTATCGATGTCCTTCATGCAGTAGGAATCAGCACCAGCACCCAAGGCAGCTAATACAGCCTCTTCACTGTTTTGCATGGTTAATACCAGCAATTTTGTTTGATAGTCGGGGTTTTCGGTTTGCAATTGTCGGTATCTACGGGTTAGTTCAATCCCATCAAAGTCAGGTAAACCAATATCCACTGTTGCGACATCGGGACGCAGAATTTGTAATAGTTTTAACCCTTCGGATGCATTAGCAGCTTCACCAACTATGTTGATGCGGGGATTTGCTTGTAACGCTGCTTTTAAACCGATCCGCGTTAGGTTATGATCTTCAATTAAAACAACTTTTATTTCTTGATTTTGTTCTACCATCAGTCTAATATCCACCTACTTTTCCACTTACCCTGGGGTGAGTGGTTTTATATATATTGATTTCCATCCTAATCTAAACTAATACGAGATTGAAGCGGTTGTTAACATCCCTCATCAGCTATAAGGGTGAGGAAGTGCAAATTATCCTAGGGAAGTAATTGGTCGATTTAAAAATCATCCGGGAGATAGATTTTTTAGTTCCTCCTATCGTTCCTAAGAGGATTGGAAAATTGCACAGAACTTGATTATGATTAGAACACTTGTAAAATGGATGCAAATCTAATTGGGTAGTTGACCGTATCCTATAGCAGTTAACTGTCCAATTGTGTCCAGAAGTTATTGACAGGGGAAATTCAATCCTATTCATTGGAAAAACGTTACATCCGTAAAGACGGATCAATTGTCTGGGTGGAAATAACCCCTTCCTTGATGCGTGACCAAAATCACAATCAACCCCAATATTTTATCGTGGTGATTGAGGAAATTGAAGAACGCAAACAAGCAGAATTGAAGTTGCAACAAAAGATTGAGGAGTTAGCCAAAACTACGCAGCAACTGACAAAACGCAATCAAGAATTGGATCAATTCACCTACGTCGCGTCCCATGACCTGAAAGCACCTTTGCGAGCGATCGCCCACATTTCCCAGTGGTTAGAGGAGGATTTAGCAGGTTATCTGACCCCAGAAAACCAACGTCAATTGAAAATACTGCGGGGAAGGGTAGAACGGATGGAGTCATTAATTAACGGGTTGTTGGAATATTCCCGAATTGGACGGGTACAGTATCCCGTGGAGGAGGTGGAGATTGAATTGTTGATTAAGCAGGTGATTCATTCATTGGCAATTCCTGCAAGTTTCCACATCGAAATTCAATCCCAAATACCAATTTTTCAAACCAAAAAAGTTCCCCTATTCCAAGTTTTGCGGAAAATTATTGATAATGCCATCAAACACCATGACCGGGAAGATGGAAAAATTAATGTGTGTGTCCGTGATACGGGAGATTTTTGGGAATTTTCCATCCGTGACGATGGGATTGGTATTGCTCCTGAATACCATCAAAAAATATTTACGATTTTTCAAACTTTGGAACCCCGTGATAAAAAAGAAAATACTGGGGTCGGATTATCAATCGTGAAAAAAATTGTCGATTTAGAGGGAGGAGAGATTCAAATCAAATCACAATTAGGATTAGGTACGGAGGTAATTTTTACCTGGCCAAAATTTTGTGAGTTATAGAAGGAGGAGATAGGGTAAAGGATATACCGTATTTCGAGCGGGATTTGTGAAATCTGACATGTAGGGTTGTTAACGCTTGACGGTTAACAGTCACCAGTCATCAGTCAACGGCACGCTATTTTTCACTACTTAAATATGATTACTATAGTAAGTAGGAGAATCATATTTCTTACATCTTTACAGGAAATACGTAAATCTTCATATTTTATAGTCATCAATTACTCTCGTAATTTATGTTTGGAGTGAAAACTTGAGATGAATATTTCCAATCCGCTAGGGAACGGGAACTTAGTTGATCAATGGAAGGATACACCAGTTAAATTGATTTTGAACTTATCCCAGGAGCAAAATATCAGTTTCATCTCACGGAAATTTTCATGATTTGATGATACCAATTTATGTGAAATAAAAAATATGATTATCTACCTAGTAACACAGGGAACTGTAGAGCTAACAACACAATCAATATACCTGCTGTTCACACTAAATCCTATCTTCCCCAACTCTCAATTCCCTATTTTCCATTCCCCATATACAATAACAACTCAATGGTAGAAAAAACAGGCACAAACCTAATTAATCGTTGCTTCAACCATCTTCCAGTACGTTATCGAGGAGCAGCAATTATTGCCATTCCTGCCATTTGTTTATTTGCTTCCCTTGCAGCTTGGGTGATATCCCGTGATGGAGCTTTACAAGTTTATAGACAAATAGATAAAAGTAAAACTATTATTATTCATACAAACGGGTATTTAAAAACCCTACTCGATGCCGAAACTAATAGTCGCGGTTATGCTCTTTCTCGCAATCCAATTTTTTTAGATTCCTACAACCAAGCTATTAATAGATTACCGTCAATTAGAAATCATTTGGAACGAAGCTTATATAATCAAAATCAAAAAAAACGATATCAAAAACTTGAAGGAATCTCTCAAAGACTAATCGCCTCCCTGAATCGAAGGAATCAGCTAGTTCAAAATAATTTAAATGATATCCTCAACCAAGAGCAGGAAAAAATCGTTCTTACCAATAAAGCCAACATGGATAAGGCAAGGGAACTAATTAATCAATTTCAGGAAGCCGAATGGAGAAGATTAACAGAGAATCAAAATCGATTTGATGATTTATACAGAACAACTAATTTGATAATTTGGGGTTCTGTAATTATGAGTATTTTTAGCTATCTGGCTGCAATTTATCTCTATAGTAACTTAGATTGGCGTTTACAAGGACAACAATTAGCCTTGAACCAAAACAGTGTTTTATTACAGGGAATATTTGAAAATGTTGTGGATGGAATTATTGTTGTGGATGCAGAAAACTGTATCGAAAATCTCAATTCCGCCGCAGAAAAAATATTTGGCTATACAGCGAATCAAGTCATCGGTCGTGACTTAGGAGTAATGATACGGGAACGAACCGAAGCTGACCACCCTATTACTTGGAATCATGAACAAATTAACAAGATGAAGGTTTTTTCGGCTTTAGCCTATATCAAAGAACAAACCTACCTCCCCGTAGAAATTTCTATTAGCACTCTTCCTACAGACAACCGCAAAATCGTAATTATTCGGGATATATCCGAACGAGAAGAAGCACAAGCCAAACTAGAAGCTAATATTAAAGAACTATCCCAACTCAGGTTAATGTTAGCAAATGCCAATCAAAATTTAAGCGATCGCAATCAAGAATTAGACCAATTTGCCTATGTTGCTTCCCACGATTTAAAAGCACCTCTACGAGCAATTGCAAATCTTTCTACCTGGATTGAGGAGGATTTAGGTGATAATATTCCTCTGGAAAATAAAAAACAACTGCAATTATTACGTCAACGGGTCAATCGGATGGAATCCCTATTAAATGCACTACTTGATTACTCTCGCGTGGGGAGAATGCAAACCGAACCGGAAAACGTTGATGTACATCAGCTATTAGCAGAAATTATTGATTCCCTTGACCCCCCTAGGGGATTTACCATTGAAATCCGGACAGAAATGCCAACTTTGATGACCAAACGTTTACTATTGCGTCAAGTTTTTGCCAACCTCATTAGTAACGCGATCAAACATCATCCCCGTGATGATGGCAATGTATATATATCCGCAATTCCCACAGATAAATATTACGAATTTCAAGTCAGCGATGATGGTTTAGGGATTGCACCCGAATATCATCACCAGATTTTTACTATTTTTCAAACCCTGCAACCACGGGATAGCAAAGAAAGTACAGGAGTTGGTTTGGCTATTGTCAAAAAAATTATCGAATCGGAAGGAGGTTCTATCCATGTGATTTCTCAAGTCGGAGAAGGAGCTACTTTTAGTTTTACCTGGCCAGTTTTGGAGAATCAATGATATGATTATTTACCACCAACCCCAGGAATATATTTGGAGCAATTCAATTTACGACTAATGATAAATCCCTTATCGTGTTGGAGTTGATATAATCAGTCATGAAGAAAATATTAATAATTTTTTGGCAGATGGGGATTGGGAAATTAGTGACAAGCAAAATCGGAAGAAAAATATAGTTTTTAAAAACCATCATGGAGATACCGAATCGAATTATGAGTATCCTACTAGTGGAGGATGATGAAGTTGATATAATGAATGTCCAACGGGCTTTTAAAAAAGGTAATATACTCAATCCTTTGTATATTGCTGCGAATGGTTTAGAAGCGTTGGCAATGTTAAGGGGAACAGCAGACCAACCTCCAGAAGTCCCCAATGAAAGACGGCTAATTTTACTGGATTTAAATATGCCAAAAATGGGGGGAATCGAATTTTTACAAAAGTTACGTAGTGATGAGAAATTGCGACATATTCCAGTTGTCATCTTGACCACATCGAATCAAGACCGTGATTTGGTGGAAGCTTATAATTTGAACGTTGCTGGTTATCTACTCAAACCAGTTGATTTTGTCCGTTTTGTTGAGTTAATGGCCACCTTAAATAAATATTGGTCTTTATCAGAAATGCCTCGTTAAAAGACAAAAATATATCAAAACCTGGATAATAAAATCAATTAAAAGTTTTATCTGCATAAAATAAATAGTAGGGAAAAAGCATTGATGGGTTTATGGGAATTCATCAATGTTGCTCGGTAATACCGAATGATTTAATTAAAAATTGCAATTTCAAAAATAAATGAGATAGGAAGCAATGACGGAAATTATACACGCTTTAGTCATTGATGACGATGAAGTCGATCGGATGGCCATATCTCGGTCATTGAAAAAAACAGATATTCCCATCGAATTATCCGCAGCTAGCAACTATGAAGAAGCGATCGCCTTATTAAGTAATCAGGAATTTGACTGTGTTTTTATTGACTATCTGCTACCGGGAAAAGACGGATTAGAATTGGTGCGCGAATTGCGTAGTTCTGGTAGTCTGATTCCTTTAGTAGTTCTCACGGGTCAAGGGGACGAACAAATAGCCGTTGAGATAATGAAGGCAGGTGCGTCTGATTATATTAATAAATCTCGTTTAAGTCCAGAATTACTGGGGAAAACAATCAAAAATGCTCTGCGCATCTATCAAGCAGAACGACAAGTTCAATTATACCACCAACAGGTATTAGCAAGTAATGAGGAATTGAAGCGAAAAAATTTGGAATTGGAAATCAAACAGCAGCAAATCCATCAACAGAACTTAAAACTACTAGAAGCATCGGAACTCAAATCACGATTTTTAGCAACCATGTCCCACGAATTGCGAACACCCTTGAACGCGATGATGGTGTTTTCGCAGATGATTTGACGCAAAGCGAAAAGCAAACTATCTGATGCAGAAGTGGACATGGTGGAGCGGATTTTAAATAACGGTAAAAATTTATTAGATTTAATTAACGACATTTTAGATTTATCAAAAATCGAATCAGGACGATTACAACTACATCCAGAAGCATTTGATATTGACAAACTAGTGAAAACCTCCGTGGATGAATTAAGGGTATTAGGGGAGCGCAAAAATTTAACTTTGTATACGCACATTCAACTGGACAATCCCACTGTATATCACGACCGCATTCGAGTCCGACAGGTGTTAGTCAATTTATTATCGAATGCAATTAAATTCACTGATACTGGTAGAATAGATGTGAGCTTAGAGGAAGTGAGCGGCGAAAAATTGGCGATTGCCGTCCGTGACACAGGAATTGGCATAGAAGCAGATAAATTGCAGCATATTTTTGAACCATTTCGACAAGCTAACCAAACTAATTCCCGTCGTCATCAAGGAACTGGATTAGGACTAGCAATTACAGATTCATTAGTGAAAATGATGCAAGGTTCCATTGATGTGGAAAGTGAAGTCGGCAAAGGTTCAGAATTTCGGATTGAATTACCACGTACCCTAGTAACATGATGGCACTAAAAACTACTCAAAAAGATACCATTTTAATCGTTGATGATATTTTTGATAATCTGATTGCTGCTCAAGCTATCTTAGAAGAAGAAGGATACGAAATCCGCTTAGAAGAAGATAGTATCACTGCTTTCGAGCAAGTGAAAAATTCTCCCCCGGATTTATTATTATTAGATGTGATGATGCCAGAATTGGATGGGTATGAATTCACCCGTCGCATTCGACAGGACACCACTTTACCATTTATTCCCATTTTATTAGTAACAGCCCACGATGAATCTAACGTAGTTGAGGGTTTAAATGCAGGTGCAGATGACTTTATTCGCAAACCCGTCAACCCTGATGAACTCCAAGCGCGGGTACGTTGCTTGTTACGTTTAAAACATAGCATTGATGAGCGCGATCGCATGACGAAGTTACGGGAGGATTTCGTATCGCGATTTGCCCATGATTTAAAAATACCCTTAGCAGCTTCAAATCGCATTCTCCAATTGATGGTCAAGGGACAATTTTTTGAGGTGACACCGGAATTACGGGAAATTCTCCAGAATATGATCACAAGCAACGGGGATTTGCTGACAATGGTGCAAAATATGTTAGAGGTGTACAAGTTTGAGGCTGGTTGTAAAAGCTTTAATTTTGTCAAGTGTAATCTAACGGATTTAGTGCAATCAGTAGGGTTAGAATTAGCACCCCTAGCAGTCGAAAAAAATTTGCAATTAACAATAGACTTGCCAACATCAGAAAAAATAGAAGTATCAGGCGATCGCATCGAGTTACGTCGGGTGTTAACTAATATTATTGGCAATGGGATTAAGTTTACCCCAAAAGGGGGGGTCACAGTTCGTTTACAGGTGATTGACGGGAAAGCAGTAGTGGAAATAGAGGATACGGGAGTGGGGATTAGTCCAGAGGAAAAAACCCGCTTATTTGAAAGATTTCGACAAGGGAAAAAACAGGGTACAGGAAGCGGTTTAGGTTTGTATTTATCCCGTTGTATTATTGAATCCCATCAAGGGGAAATTCATCTCAGTTCCGAATTAGGTCAAGGGAGTAAATTTACGATTCTACTACCAATAATCCCTCCGGAAGTCAACACCTGAAGGTCATAACATTAAGCTAAATAAATCAGGATTAAATCTATCTTTAGTTAACACTTATTTCATACTCAATAGAGAAAAATTTTTTTCATTTGATTATTAATATTTGTATATAAAATCAATAAACTGCATTTGGAGTGCATCCCCAAAATATGCTTACCTGTAGGGAGTTATATCGTTTACGCTAATGGTTGCTACATATCAGGAGCTATGACCGTTGATTATTCTAGTTTCATTTATTTCAAAGTAAAAGATAATCGATATTACTCGCTATAAATGCAGGATGAATATACAGCAGTCCGAGCGGGATTTGTGAAATCTTAAATGTAGGGTTGTTAACGGTTGACAGTTGACGGTTAACAGTCACCAGTCATTAGTCAACAGCACACTATTTTTCACGACTTAAATCGGATTGCTGTTGATAACTAGGGTTTGTTGAATTAAATAAAATTAAAGCCTTTATCTATGAATATTTCCCTAAGTATTTTCGGAATTTAAGGTTTCTGGTATAAAAAATACCAATAGAAATCTGACACTGAACATCGCGATGAGGTTAAAAAACTCAAAGACATGGGGATAAAACCTTGAGCTATTTCCTCTTCACTACCCTAACCAAAACATTACTATGCCAGATAATATCATAGAGAAATTACAAAGAGCCAATCACTTATATCAATCCCTGAATGATTTTATTTTAGAAGCAGAAGGAGAATTAGCTGTATGCTTAGAAAAATTTAGCGCTGAGAAGCTCACAAAATTATCCCCATCCCAGGGAAGTCATAATCATCAAATGGTATTAGATTTATTTACGACAGAAGGGAATATAAATTATCAAACACCCATAGATATATATATTCAACAACAAACTGATTTAAACGATGTTGATAGACAAATTCTCCAAAAGTGGTATCGCAGCTTTGTTGGCTTATTTACTGTAGAAAAAATTTCTGAGAATGGATTGGTATTAAAAAACTGGCTTACAGCCAAAATATACCATCTTCAAATCAAAAATAAACAGGAAGAACAACAACTTACACGCATCAAACCAGGAGAGATATTACTAACCCGAATTTCTCCCCTAGATGCAGAGAATTGGATATTTTCTGGACCCTTTACCTTAATGGGTAAACTCGGAAAACCGAAACTCGCGATCGCCATTGGTAATTTTAAGCAGAACTTCCCCAATTATCTCTACGCAGACGCACCAGAATTACTCCAAGAAGCTTGGTTATCTGTAGAATGGTATCATCAACAATTCCTCAATTACTTTGGTAGTACGGAAATTACCATGAGTGGAAAGGAACTAGCTGTAAAACTCAAACAATTTCAGCAACAATTAGCCGAAAACCGCTTAGAAAAAGTTGGTATAGATACCAGCAAATCCCTCCAACAATTAGCCACAGAATCGGGAATTTCCGACAGTGAAATGCAAACCAATCTAGAAACAATGGGAATTGATTCCCAAACCAGTCAGGAAATTTTCCAACATCCCCTAACCTCCAAAATGGTGACACCCAAAGTTGAGCTACCTCCACACATTTTACACGCTCAAACCGTCACCACCCTTTCCCATCCCCAGTGGGGACAGGTATTTTTAACAGACTACCTAGAATTCACCCAATTATTAGCATCAACACCTTGGCAAAAAACTCCAGAAGCGGAGAAATTAGTCCGTGAATACCTGAGCAAACCAGAGGTTCATCCTGGAATTTGGCAAAATTTGGCAGCAAAATATCCCCGTCAACTAGAAATAATTTTACAGGATATTGTAAACCGTCCCGATTGGAAATTGGAATCAGATTTACACCAACTCTTACAACAATACAATAAACCACCACGACCCCAACTACCAGAAATAGCTAGCGTCCCCATCCATTTACATAACCTATTTGAAGAAGCTCTGATTGAAGTTAATCGTAAAAATAAGAGCAAAAATAAATCTAAAACTAAATCTAAAACAGGATTTCAATTATAGTAAAGTTTACAATTCCCAATTAAATTCAATACTACCTTGTCGTAATATTTGCCATTGACCATTATCCCACTTAATCACCGTCGATGGTTTACCAATACTTACGGTATCAAAATCGGGAGTTAAAGTTAACACCTGCGGAAATTGAGCATTAATCTCAGGGATGGTCATTAGGGGTGGTTGTCCAGAAAGGTTAGCACTAGTGGTTGCAAGGGGACCTGTTTGCTGTAATATAGTTTGTGCTAGTTCCAAGTTGGGTACGCGTACACCAATGGTTGTCGGTTCCTGGGGATTCATGGTTGCAGGGACACGGGGTGATGATGGTAAAACTAACGTCAGCGCTCCTGGTAAATATTTGGCTGCTACTTGTTGCCAAATTTCTAACTCTGTTGGACTACCGACAACGTAATCCCAAATTTCCGCAATGGTAGCTGTCATCAAAATTAACGGTTTATCTTGACGACGCTGTTTCGCTTGAAAAATCAATTCTGCTAATTCAGGTTTGACTGCGAGTGCTGGAACTGTGTCCGTGGGAAAACTGATGATTTTACCTGCTAATGCACCTTGAATTAGGGTTTCAAGTGTTACTTGTGTCATTGATTTGTAATTCGTAATTCGTGATTCGTAATTCGTAATTTTTAAAAACGCTTGGGAAAGGCTATAGCTTATTTCATAAGTTTGTTAAAATCAGGATGTTGATGTAGATTGATCAGGTCTTGATCTTGTTGAGCTAAGTATCTGTATTGTTCTGGTTCAATTTTAATCGCTTGGGTAAGTGCTATAATTGCTGAATAATGATTATTTTGTAATGCCAAAATACATGCTTGATTATACCAGGCATCGCCATAATTAGGATTAATTTTGATGGCTTTTTCGAGGGCAATCATGGCATCATTTAATAGCTTGGTGTTATCGAAGACTGGGGATACGGGTAAATCTGTGGCACTCTGAGCTAATTTTATTAATGCCAAAGCTTTATAATTCCAGGCTTTTGCTGATTCAGGTTGGGTTTGGGTGGCGGTGTCGTAGGCTGCGTGTGCGTCGGTATACTGATGTAGATAATACAAAGCAGTACCACGGGAAAGCCAAAAACCGTAGAATTCCGGAAAGAGTTTAATTGCGCGATCGCAAGCTGCTATTGCTTGTTCATATTTTTCGAGTTTGATGAGGATATCACCCCGTAACCACCACATACTACTATCTGTGGGACGATTTTCCAGCACTTGATCGCAACTTGTGAGGGCTTGGTGGTATGCTTGGTTATGGATGTGGATGAGGGTAATTTGGTAAGCTGCTTGCTCCAACTTGGGGTCAAGGGCGATCGCTTGGGTGTATGCTGTGATCGCTGGGGTGGGTTGTTGAATTTTCTCCAGAATTAATCCGTATTCATACCAGTCTTCGGCTGTGGATTGTTGCTGTTGACGTTGCAGTTTCCTTTCTAGGAGGGTTGCAGCTTGTTGATAGGCTGTTTCTGCTTCCGGGTGACGGTGGATTTTTTCCAGGTATTTGGCTTGTTCTAACCAAGCTTGGGGATTGCGGGGATGACGTTTGGTTTGATGGGTTAAATACGCTAATCCCTGTTGGTAGGATGTTGCTGCTTCCTGGGGACGTTGAAGTTTGTTGTAGCTAATTCCCTGTCGGTACCAAATTTCGGGGTTGTGGGGTTGTAAACGCAGTTTGCGGGTGTAAATTGCCAATAGATTTTCGGTTTGGTCTTGTGCTGGAGTGTGGATTTGCTCGTATAATTTAACTAGCTTGATCCAGGCGGTGGAATTCGGGTTGAGATTAAAGGCTTGGTGATAGGCCGCGATCGCTTCTGTAGTTTGATGTAAATTTTTGAGTATATCTGCTTTGAGTTCCCATGCTGCGGCTTGATTTGGTTCTAGTTCTAAGGCTTGATTTATAGCTGTTAAGGCTTCGGTGTTTGCTTGTTGCGCAAATTGTAATTCAGCAATTTTTTGCCAGCTTTTTGTGTCCTCTGGATTTTCCTGGATTGCTCGTGTAAATGATGCGATGGCTGCGGCGGCATCGGCGACTTCTTGGTATAATATACCTTGATAGTAGTAAATTTGGGCAGAGTTCGGTTGAAATTCTAAAGCCCTTGCATAGGCTGTCAGTGCGTCATCGTAGCGACCAAGACAATAGAGGGTATATCCCTGCATAAATAAAGCGTCAGGGTTGTCTGGTTGACGTTGTACTAGCGCGTCAAATTTAATTAAGGCTTGGTCATACTTTCCTTGGGAAACTAATTGACTACCACGACGGTATTGGTCTTTATTTTTATCCCGAAATATCCATAGAAAACCAATTAAACCCAAGACAAGGAACACCGAATATTGGCGAAATCCCTCACTACCCACAAAAATTAATTCACGGGGAACCTGAAGTACATTTCCCAACATAAAAGTTATTTCCCACAACCCTCGACTCAAGGGTGGTACAAACCATAATAACCCCATCAAAATCCAAATACCATAGCGATATAACCAGTTAATTCGCGGTTTAATTTGACGAGGTAGCCAAGGTGCAATTATCCCAAATCCATCTAAACCCGGTATGGGTAATAAATTAATCAAAACGACAAAAATATTCAAGTTAATTACATAGGCGATCGCGGGATAAATATACATCCACCAGCTATCACCACCGGAACCGTCCAGGATTGCATTGTGCCAACCAAAAATGAAGGGAATCGATAACACAACAGCAATCACCATATCTGCAAACGGACCAGCAACAGAAACCGCACTTTCCCATTTGCGATCGCGTAAACTTTGATGGTCAATGTACACCGCACCCCCCGGTAAAGCAATACCACCAATCATGAGAATTAATAATGGCATCAGTAAACTGACTCCGGGGTCGGTATATTTGAGGGGATTGAGGGTTAAATAACCTTTCTCCTTGACAGATTTATCACCACCCCAATATGCGGTAATTGCGTGTCCAAATTCGTGTAAACACAGAGATACTATCCACCCTAGACATATCAATACGGCAATTATCCACATAGTCGCACTGTAAATAACGGATTTGGTGATGATTATTCAACTATAGCAATTAGATTTTGGTTTGGCAGATATTGTCCAATAGGGTTGAATTAGAACCGCAAACCGAAGGCATGTAAATCAATATGCAGCGACATGATTTATCTTTTGTTCCTTCACCTAATAAAAAATTTTTTGTGGAATGAGTAATTAGGTGATTTTAATTAACTTTCAGATTTGTAATTGTTGAGGATTTACTTGGTAGGTTTGGGGAATTTGTGAGAAATACAGGTATTAATCAAGATTCATCCTTGATTTTACCTTTTCAAACTGCTTCGGTGCATCAATCTCTGTAAAAATATTCATCGCCTGAACAAAATTATCATTACTCAGATTCCATTGACCACATTTTCGTTGAGTAATAGCACATTGATAGTATGCTTCAGCTAAATCACATTTAGCTCCCATTTTCTTTAAAATTTCAATTGCTTTTTGATGCTCGATACAGGCTTCTGTTAATAGATTTTGCTCCCGCTTAATTTCTGCAAGACAACTAATTGCCTTGCCTTGAACTTGGGTAAAATTATTTTCTTCTGAATAGCTAATTACTTGCTGACACAATTGCAAAGACCTATCTAAATCACCTAAATTTTTATAGGTAAAAGCAAGAAATAATAAACAATAGGCATAACCCCAGGTGGTTAGACGGGTATTATAAACACTCTCTTCGGCATTTTTCACTAATGTGTGAATTTCGTCATTATCACCGAGCAAGGAATCAATACAAGCCAGATTAACTTGACAAAAAGCCATGTATTCAAAACGAGTATTAGCCTCCATCACTAACTGAATCACAGTTTCAAAAAAATACCTGGCATCTTCTAATTCCCCTAATTCCATGCGACATAAACCGAGGTTGAGCAAAGTAGACATGCGATGACGAGATAAATAGCTGGTATCAACTATCCGTTGAGCAGCTTGATGACATTTGAGTGCCTCTTTTAAATTGCCAATAATGCGGTAACTATAACCCAGAATATTATACAGTTGCACTCGCGATTCATTATTTTTGATATTATGAATAATTGGCGCGATCGCAGAAATAATTTTTTGCAGTAATCCCAAATGATACAGGGAGCAACCCAGAGGTAAGGGAATTTTTTCTAAACTACCTCGTCGCAATAAAATAACATTACCCGCTTCCGCATAATCACCAATTTCTAAATAATGATAATAGGCTTCTAAAGCCATTAAAGCATCATCAATCTCGGTGATAATCTGAACATAATCAGTCCAAAACTGAGCCGCAATGCGGTTAACCTGCTCCCATTCCGATGTAAACTTCAGCCGAGCGATCGCCTCATCACGAATCACTGGATGTAACCAATACTGTCCCTTTTTCACCTCTAAAAGAGAAAAATCCTGTAAAATCTTCACCGCACGCCGACGTTGCAATTCTGGCACATCCCATAATAAACATAATACCCCCGCAAGGGGGACAGAAGTAATATCTTGATAACGATAACACCCCAAACGTAACAATAAATTATAGGCTTCCTGGTTAGTTTGTTCCAGTCGATTAAATTGACTGGTCACCAAATCATTTAATTGACGTTCGCTTAACAAATTATTGCGATTTTCCTGCCAATAGGGGTCAATTTCCCGATTATAATCCGTAATAATGGCACTACAAATAATCTGCATCGCCTTGGGATTCCCACCATAGGCGTGACACATTTCGGTGATAATATCGGATTGGGAATCTAATTCACGACTGCGGAAGAAATGTCGCCATGCATCTGCATTTAATCCCTTCAAAGGATAGGAATAGACCTCAATCGCAGCTTCACACAACCTTTCTCGACTGGTAATTATGGTTGTTGAATTCACTCCAGGGTCAGCCAAAACTCGCAACAATTCCACATAGGGACGACGGGTATCAATCAACTTACCATCCCGGTCAAGAGC
Organism: Calothrix sp. NIES-3974; assembly: GCF_002368395.1. Classification (GTDB taxonomy): domain Bacteria; phylum Cyanobacteriota; class Cyanobacteriia; order Cyanobacteriales; family Nostocaceae; genus NIES-3974. The sequence goes on along the minus strand of NZ_AP018254.1, from coordinate 4,895,949 downwards.
AGTATCCAAATTATCAATTAAAACACCGATTTTGTACCCAGAATCCCGTAATTTTCGTCGTAATCGTTCTAAATTAATTCCAAAATCCCGTCCCGGTTCCTCATTAAAATCCCGTCGTAACCACTCCTCAATCACCGTTTCCGCAGGAGTTAAATTTTGTCGTTCCGTAGCCATCCACAATTCCAGGATGACATCAAAATAACGAGTTTTAAAGAATTTCCGCGCAAGGGTGGTTTTGCCAACACCACCCCGTCCTTGAATCAGAATGATTTTTGCGCCATTGCCAACCGCAGCATCTAAATCCTGTAATTCGCGATCGCGCCCTAAAAAATTTGTGTTAATATTGGTTTGGTGATTAATATTGGGATTACTGTCATTATTTTTATTTATCCCAGAATTAATCACAGGGTTAACCAATTGGGTAGAAATCATGCTATGCTCAGATGGATGCTGTTGATGCCATAATCGTTTGACAGCACCAGAAAAAGAAGTCTTACTGACCTTTTCCTGCAACACATCGGAAAGCACTCGCCATAGTTCTGCACCCACTTCCCGCAGGTAAATACTAGAGTATCCTGATTGTTGAGCAATGTCTTCGTACCTGCGCTTACAATCTTGCCACAACTCACGCAATAACAGGCGTTGCGGAATGTCTAGGTGTCTTCCTCGGCTGTTGAAAACTAATTGGTCGATAAAATTTAAGGCTTCTTCTGCACCCATTCGCAACCAGATATGTCTTTTATAATACTAGTCTAGCGATAATTGAACACTTTGATAAAGTAAGTTTTTTACACCCATCCTACAATATCCTACAAATTAGATTAGTCAAATCCCTACATTACAGTATTTACAAGCACTGAGGTTTTAATTACAGTTGTAGTATCACAGGAAAGCAAATCAACTTGGTGCTACTGGTTAATTAGATTTCGCGTTCAAAGAAAAGGTTCTGTGGTCGTTCCTGCGGAGTGAGGAGTCAAAACATACTAGCAACGAAAATCTCAGCACATAAATTATTTGCAAATCTCAGGATGGGGAACCATGACTACCAATCGCTACAACCCAATGTTCCGCTTAGTCGTTCGTCTAATTAAATACTTTTTACTGATGATTGCTGGGTTTGCGATCGCCTATTTATTATCTCATTTATTTGGTCTATCGGCTTTAGCCGTCAGCGCTTTTCCCAGCGTCACCCAGTTGATTATCACCACCGGACTTATCCTCATGTCGGTTCTTGGTTTATTGATTGTAGTTGAATCTGCAAAATAAGACCATTTTCCGGTGTGTAGGGATGAGGAAAAACCAGTTCTGTTGTACACAGTTCTTTACATGTAGGCTATGGAGAAAAAGGGGGTGTTGACCTTCTTTGCACAAACAAGTGATTTATATCACCCATAATCCCTATTACCAGAAGATTACCGTTATTATTCACATACAATATAAAAAAACCCGTACTAGGGAGTGCGGGTTTTTTATATTTATACTGAAATGGGAACGCAGCACCGATACAAACAGTCTGAAAACTAGTACTCAATCAATCTCAAAGTCAGGGGTGGGGGAGAATAATCCTAAATTTTTCACTAATCACTACTTAGCGTACAGACGGGACACGTCGCATCTCTACCCCACTCCCGACTGCGAATTGTGAATACAGATAAATCAGGGTGAGAATCAAAAAAACCTCCTGTATTGCCGATTTTGAGTGCTAGGATTGACATTTTTGTCTACGAATTATCACCAAATAATTCCTTTGAACAAAACGATTTATATCCATCTATTTCCTATCTACCAATGAAATTCAAATTACTTCGCAGCATATATTTGATTCTGCTATTACAATTCTTACCAAGTATGGCATTGGCTCAACCATCCGATCCAATTAACCAAATTGTTGCACTCAAATGGATGGATAACTTGGGGGATGGTAAATTTTATCCAGAAAGATTTATTAGTCGGGGTGAATTAGCATCAATTATGGTGCGAGTATTTCGATTAGACCTGCGTCAAGATTTAAATCCCCAGGACATTAGGGTTGTGGATGTACCACCCCAACACCCCCATTATCGCAGTATCCAAACAGTATTAAAAACAAATATTATGCAGGGATATCGGAATAACCTGTTTTTCCCTAATCAACAAATAACCCGTGCAGAAGCGATCGCAATTTTTGCCCAAGCCTACGGAGTGTTCCAATTTCCTGACCAAACCGTCAACGAATTCCTGAGTAAATTTCCCGACCAGAATAGTATACCAACTTGGGCCCGTCGTGCGATCGCCACAGTTGTTGCGGAAGGTTTTATCAATCCCGAACAAAATAAATATTTACAACCCCTCCAACCCATGACCAGGGGAGATATGGCATTATTACTTAATGCTTACCGGGAACGCAACCAACCCCAACCGGAAACCCCCATAGTCCCCAAAGCCAACTTTGAATCGGAGGGAGTAGGGAATAGGGAGTAGGGGTGAATAAAGGTTCGTAGTAGCGCTTTCGCTTTATATTCAAACTTTTTCATGGCTAAAGCCACTACTACAAACCCATTTATCATGAAATGTGCAGCGAAGCGTGCTTTGCCGCACCATGACACAAATAATTTTGCCTACCCACCTATGATGCGGATTTAACAGCAACAGGTTGATTATCTACTGCGGTAATTTGGACATTCAAGCGTTTTAACATAGCTTGACGTGCATAAACAGCTAACTCGTCATCTAAGGGTGATAGCTGAATCGGTTGTTGATACTTTAAACGTAATCCAGTTTGAATCAACCAATCGGCGACAAATGGATTTTTCGGTAATAATGGTCCGTGGGAATAGGTGGCGATCGCATTTTGGTAAAAGGCTCCTTCGCTACCATCCTCACCATTATTACCTAATCCGTATACCACCCGTCCCAAAGCTTCCACATTTCCTAACCGTGTGCGTCCACCGTGATTTTCAAACCCGATTAGATAGGGTGTCATTCCCGTCATCTCCTTCAGGTCACTAGCTAACTTGGTGGCGGTAACTTCAATGACCAAATTACCAATACAACGCTGGGTATTTTCACCAGGATGAACTGAGACTAAATCCAATATCCCCAAACCTTCAATTCTTTGTCCCACACTGGGTTCATAATAATGTCCCAACAATTGGGGAGAACCACAGGTAAATACCCCCGGTGTTCCTGCTTCTATTTTCTCACGCATGGCCTCAGCCTTCGCACCTTGCAAATCCCGCATCACCAATTCCTGCTGTCTGTCCTGCGCTCCACCCCCGACAATAATATCCACCGAGCGAATATCTGCGGGAGTCGCATCCTGATCCAGAGGTACAACCTTCACCCCAAATCCACGCCATTGACAACGACGCTCAATCGTAATTACATTACCCCTGTCGCCGTAGGTACTCATTAATTTTGGGTATAACCAACCAATGGTTAATTCTAGTACTTGTGCAGTCATTATATTTGCTTATATATCCTGATAGTTACGCGTATCCGTTTCAATCATTAAAATCTTCGCAGGCGATCGCGTCAAGTCCGACCATTAAATTGAGAATTTTGCCCAAGCTGAAGTTCCCCTGATACGGTTTTAGTTTGAAGTTGATACATTGTTAGGAGAGCAGGGAATGCAGGGAAAGAAAATGTATCAAAATTTGAGTGAAATGGTATTACCCCATTCTTTCTGGGTTGATGCACCACTATACCCCAATACAGTTCAGTTAGACTTAAAAGCTAGATTATTGGGTAGGTTAGGTTGAATAATGTAGAGGCAGAGCCTAGGCTGTGTACTTTGTGCCTTTTTTGGGGTCGCAAATTCATGCATAAACCGTGACCACAAACTTGTTCCAATACTCCGGCTGTTGATACATATAGGGAAACTCTGCTTCCTGATTTGAGGCAGTAGAGTACCCCTCTTAGAATGCGTCCCCACGCGAAGCATCGGGACGAGATCATCACAAAAACTGTGTGAACTTATGGGTAAATTTCCACAAAATCAACAGTCTACGCAAAGCCTCAACCCAACCTACAGTTATCTTTAACACCAAGCGTATTGCACTATACCCGACTGCCAACTCCCAACTCCCAACTCCCAATTCTTTAAAAATGTATAAATTTTGCTATTGTTGTCAATCCAACAACGCTACCATAGCTGAGGTTAACATTGAACCAAATTATCTCTAGCCTTCCCTATATTTCAATATCAGAGTTATCAGTAGTTTATGGATTGTCAAACAGCTACCTTAGTCTATCAGAGCGAAAATCACCTCGAAAAAATTCGCGAAATTTTTCCCCAAGCATGGCAATTTCTGGAAGAGGTTTCTTGGGCTTACGCACAGGCAAAAACAGATAAATTTGACACCGCCATCAAAAATCTGGTGGGTGAAACGCCCTTTAAATACCGGATGGTTCATCGGGATGACCGTGACCAATTAACTAAAGACCTGGGAGATTTGTTAGGTGATATTACTTCCCGTTTGTTACTAGAACGGCATTTTTCCCAAGTTGTTGGTCAACCTGTATTTTTTAGCACTATCTGCTGCAATAGTCATTTAACTTCCGACCATGAGTTAACTTTGGAGGAAGTTTTACCCTTACAACGAGCTGCGGTAGAACTGCAATTAAATTTCTAGTACAGGTTGGCGGAAATACACCGAGTATTAATTAGTCAGAACTTTTATCTAGTACAGGTTGGCTGAAATAAACCGAGTATTAACTTTTTATCTAGTGACCATGCTCCGCGTAGTCGCTTAGTGAGTTGAAGGCTCTGCCTTCATTCACGAAGCAGGAGCCTCGCAGATTCTGCTCCCACGCGGAGCATGGGAGCGAGGGGAAAGGTAGGTGTATTTACGCCGCGCGGTACAAGTGACTATGCTCTGGGTGGTTACTCAGTCAGCGAGGGCTTCTGTCTTCATTCACAAGACAGTAGGATTCTGCACCCACGCGAAACAGAGGTGAGAGGGAAAGTAGCAAGAAAAAAACTATTCTTGTACAGACGCGACATGTCGTGTCTGTACCGACTCCCTATTCCCTACCCTCACAAAATTTAGATATTACTACGTCCAGTTGCCGAGTAAAACATAGGCAGCCCAGTAGTAGGGAGAATTGTATTGGGGGGTTTTGAGGATTTTGACTTGGGCACGACGTAGGGCTTCAGCTTTAGAAATACCGCTTTGATTAATTTGCCTGAGTTCTTCGTAAAATATGCTCATCAAATCGGCGGAGGCTTCATCATTAACACGCCACAGGGTGGCAATGGTACTACGAGCTCCCGAACGGACGGCAACCCCTGCTAATCCCAGGGCGGAACGAGCATCTCCGGCCGCCGTTTCGCAGGCGCTGAGAATCAACATTTCCAGGGATTTATCTTGGGAGAGTTCAACGGTTTGCAGTAGACCGCTAAGTTGGTTAACTTTGATTTGACCGTCCCAGGTGAGAATAAAGGTGGTGTCTAAAGTAGAACCAAATTGACCATGGGTGGCCAAATGGACGATGGGGAAAGGAGCGTTAGAAATTCGGGCTTGAAATTCGCGGTTGGTGAAGGTTTCGTTCAGCAGGACTTGGCTGGGTATTTCCGATTCGATTTTGCGAATTTCACTTTTGACAAAGGGTAGGGCGGAAAAATTGGAACGTGGTTCGCTGATACCGGCGACTAAAGCCCTTAAACTTTCTTGTTTGAGTGCTTTGGGGGTAAGGAGTTGTAATCCAGGGGTGAGGGCAATGCTATATTTTTCAATTAAAAATTGCTTACCATCATCTAGGGCTGCCACTGGTACACTTCGTAACACTCCATCAAGGACGAATACCAGTGTTTCCACCTTACTGTTATCGATATCCTTCATGGCTGGACGCAGCATGAGGTCATACATTCTTTGTAGCTGCGGTCTGGCTAAGTCGGAGGTGGTGTCCTGGTTGAAGCTTTCCCGCAATCGGATAGCTAATTTTTCCACCTCATCCCGTGGAATATCGGTTTTGTAGTAGCGAAATAGGCGTTTTTCCTGGCTCTTTTCTGCCTGTCCCAGATTTGGTAAGCTGGTAACAATGGCCAGTTCCTTGTCGAGAATAATGGGATAAACCACGGCGGCTTTTTCATCCACTTGATCGACCTGTTCCGGTTTGGCGTTCAAACAGGCTTCCCGGAAAAAGTTATCTAATTCGACTAACTGCAAACCTTCAATAATGTCGCGGGCGCTTTTTAAACTGTTGTCTTGGGTGGATTTTAGCAGTAGGCTGACGAGTTGGCGATGGATGGGTTCAACGGCATCCCGGAAGGAAAATTGGACGTTGGGGCTAGCGGCTGCTAAATCTGCCCGTAGGGATTTAATGGTATTGACAGCTTCTTGATAGGATGCGATCGCTTGCTCGTTTTTTTTCTGGGCTGCCAGTACCCGCCCCAGTTGCCATTGCCAACGGTAGGCAATATCATCGGCGCGGCTTTGTTGGGCTACTTGTACGGCTTCCTGGGTGACTTTTTGAGCTTCTGCCCATTGTTGATTTTGTTCGTAAACATTACCTAAAGTACCTAATGCATCTGCATAGATGCGGGGATTACCTAACTTTTTGGCCTGTTGGATTGCCACTGCTAGGGTGTCGGCTACTTCTTTGATGGGGACGGAGGTGGGGTCCTGTTGTCGCATCCGCATCATGTTAAAGGCGAGATTAATGCGTCCATCGATGGCGGTTCGCCCGGTGACAATACCTGCGAGTTCCTGTTTTAGGGTGGGGAGCAGGTTTTTGGCGGCACTAATTTGTCTACTATCTACCAGTAGGCTGAGGTGATTAGCTAGGGCTTGGATACGTAAACTACCTGGTAAGGTGGCGGCTTGTTGGTAGTATTGAATGGCTGTTTGGGTGGATGCGGGTTGGATGGTTGCATCGATGGGTTGATCGATAACTAATTTCGCACGGGCTGTGTTTCCCAGGGTTAAATTTACCAGGGCAATCAATTCCGGTGAGTTTAGGGCTTGAGCGATCGCTAAACTCCGCTCTAAAATTACTTGGGATTGGTTAACGTTGCCTGTCACCCGTAGGCAATCCCCCAAGGAACGCAAAGCCATCAGGTTTTCCCGGTTGGCGGCAAGTTTTTCCAGGGCTGGTTTTAATTTTTCCGGTTCGGTAAATCTCACATCTGATAAATTCAAGGCTGTTTCTAACACCTTGACAGCCCGTCGATATAGACCGATGTTTTGCAGGGCTTGGGCTTGGTTTACTTGGCTAATTAATGCTTGTTGGGGTTGTTTTTGTTGAGTATAAATTTTTGCTACCTTTTCCCAAATCGGTACAGCCGCCTCACCCCGTCCCCTAGCTAACAACAGGGTCGCTTGGATGTCCAAAATCTGCGCTCTAGCAAGTTCCGTTGCTGGCTGGTTATTTTTAATGCTGGAAATTAGATTCACAGCTTCCGTAATTACCTGGTCTGCTTCTGGCCAAGCTCCCAATTGTTGATGACACAGGGATAAATTGCTTAAACTTAAAGCCTGACGGATGGGGTCTTTTGCCGCTTGATATTCATTGGCCGCCTTACGGAAGAATTTGGCTGCATCTTGATACTTACCTGCTTGGTACAGTCGTCTGGCTTCGGTTTCGGTAGTGGATCGATTTTGCGCGATCGCATTCACATTTGCATTTAGATTATTCCCTGGGACTGATGATATTTGCGTCCAAGCTGGTGAAGCAACGGATACCGCCACTGCCGTAATTAGGGGCAAAAATAATCTTTGCCAACGGCGATAGCTTCTACCCCATCGATGTAAACTTGATTTGAAGCGAGGATATGTCATCTGTTTTTGATTATATGAAAATTTTTTAAGCTTTCTCTGTGAAAACTCTGAAACAATCAAATTTTAGATGAATAGTCTTGGTAAATCCATACCTTTTCGGCAAATCCAATTCCCTAGGCAAATTTTGTCTCTCGGATTACCATCAAGATGTAACAGAATGTAAATAGTAATCCCATGCAAACAGTATCATCCGTAGTTGAGCGTAGCCAATCCCCGCAATTACTGGGTGGTGGGGACGATCCGCATCGATTTGATTGTGCAGAAGCTTGGTATCCAGTCCATTATGTTGAGGATTTAGACCGAAGTAAACCGACACCATTTACCCTATTAGGTCGGGATATCGTCATTTGGTGGGACAGAAATGGAGATTGTTGGCGGGTAATAGATGACCAATGTCCCCATCGGTTAGCACCCCTTTCCCAGGGAAGAATTGCCGAAGATGGATTGATTGAATGTCCCTATCATGGTTGGGCTTTTACAGGTGAGGGTACATGTGTACGAATTCCCCAACAACCAGAGGGGGGTCAAGCGCAAACATCCCAGCGCGCTTGTGTGGCGAGTTTACCGACAACTGTGAAACAGGGTTTACTGTTTGTTTATGCGGGTAATCCGGAAAATGCGGCGAAAACAAGAGTCCCCATTATTGAACCCCTGGAGGAAAATGGGGATGATTGGGTTGTCATTAATACTTTTCGTGATTTACCCTACGATGCCCTCACCCTGCTGGAAAATGTCCTAGATGCGAGCCATGTTCCCTTTACCCACCATAACACGGTTGGTAAACGCAGTAATGCCGGGCCAGTGGAGCTAGAAGTGCTAGAATCTGGGAAACATGGCTTTGTTGGTACGTGGGCAGAAGGACCCCGTAAAGGGCAATTAGGACGGCAAGATACTAAATTTATTGCTCCCTGTTTGATGTGGCATGATTTAACATCGAAACAGTATGGACGGACAATGACAGTAGTTTATGCTACACCAATTCGCAAAGGAGAATGTCGATTATTTGCCCGCTTTCCCTTCAAATTTGCCTCCAAACTCCCCGGATTTTTGATTAAATTAACACCAAAATGGTATTCCCACCTGGGACAAAACGGGATTTTGGAGGACGACCAAATTTTCTTACATTATCAGGAGCGGTATTTAGAAGCTAAAGGAGGTAGCGCAAAGGTAGCCAAAGCCTTTTATTTACCGACAAAAGCCGATTTATTTGTCTTTGAATATCGCAATTGGTTGTCCCAATTTCAAGCAGACCCCTTCCCCGGACAAACCCTACCTCCTCCCCTACCCACCAACCAACTACTCGACCGATACCATTCCCACACCAAACATTGTCGCAGTTGTCGAGAAGCACTTACCTGGATTCAGAATATTAGGGAAAAAATCGCGATCGCAATTTTCCTACTTGTCACCATCACCCCTTTACTATCAACTATTTGGGATGAGCGATCGCAATTCATCACCATTATCACCACCAGCTTAAGTCTCCTACTCGCAGCAGGATGGTTCGGACTGGGTAAATTAGCCAAAGGATTTTACGAAGGTCGAGAAATACCACCCCGAAATATCGACAAATAATCAGGATTTTGGTGTGTGAGGGGTGGTTCGTAGTAGTGGCTGTAGCCTCAAAAAAGCGTTAATATAAGGTGCTATACCCGCAGGGTTATCGTAGACTAACGCAACTACCTACCTTTCTTCGTTGATCAAAATTAATGGAATAGACCACTAGGTTGCAGAACCAAGCAATTTTTGACTGGGAGATGGGGAATTTTCGCGAAAAATACCTTCTACTGTTGCGAGGAATTCGTGTTCTAAATAGGGTTTGGTGAGGTAAGCGGTTGCACCTAATGCGGAGGCTAGTTGTCGATGTTTTTCCGCACTCCTGGATGTCAAAATCACGATGGGTTTGTCTTTGATGCTGGGGTTTTGACGCACGTGGGAAAGTAGTTCAAATCCATTCATCCGGGGCATTTCTAGGTCGGAAATTACTAGGGATATTTCGGGGTGGTGTTGTAATTTTTCCAGGGCTTCAATGCCATTTTCTGCTTGTATTACTTGATACCCATACTTTTGCAGGGTTAGGGAAATTGTTTGTCGTAAACTAATTGCATCATCAACTACTAATACCCATCGGGGTACAGTCAGGGGAATTTCCGATGCTGGTAATGAGGGTAGTTTTATCCCTGCATCTTCCATACCAGCAAAACTATCTAAATTATCTGATTCCAGATATGCGGTAGTTGTTTCGTTACGAGAAATGGGGAGTGCTGTTGGTTTGCTGGGGGATAGGACTGGTTGATGATAGGTCTCAAAGGGTGGATACATCTGATGGGAGGTCAAAATTAAGGCTCCATCCACCACCAAAATTAAATTACCATTGGCTAAACTAGTACACCCATAGATATATTTCGGAGGTGCGATCGCATTACCTAGGGGACGGATCACTAGTTCCTGTTCCCCAATAATTTGATCTACCTGCAATCCCAGTAATTCGGAACCATTTTGTAGTATCAAAATCGGATTATCGATATCTTGGGTATCAAGGGTGGTGGTTCCATGAGTTAAACTTGCACCACTAACAAAGGAGCTATTGTAGTGCATTAATTCTGCGAGATTACGGATGGCAATTATTTGCTCATCGTCTCCATTTTGCCAATATAAAACCCTCCTTCCTTCCAATTCTCTGATTTGCGTCACCGAGGGAAGTAGGATTTTTTCGATACTATCAAGCAGTAATGCGTAGGTCGCACCTCCTGCTTGTACGAGCATTAACTGTTCTGTTGTCATAGAAAAGGGTATCTTGAGAATAAAAGTAGTACCTTGATGGGGACGGGAATAGAGGGTAATATCCCCGTTCAAAGCGCGAAGTTGAGTTTTGACAATATCTAAACCGATTCCCCTTCCGGAAATATCGGTGACTTTACCAGCAGTGGAAAATCCCGGTGAGAACAATAAATCCACTAATTCATCTTCGCTGGATTGGGGATTGGTAAGTAATCCTAGTTCTAAACCTTTTTGACGAATTTTCTCGAAGTTTAAACCTTTTCCATCATCACGAACTTCGATAATAGTTTGACTTCCCTGGTGATAAGCACGGATTTCGATTGTACCTGTTTCCGGTTTCCCCTTGCTAAGTCGCTCCTCTGGTGTTTCAATTCCGTGGTCAAAAGCGTTACGGACAATATGTAACAATGGGTCGTAAAGTTTTTCTGCGATCGCTTTATCAACTAATACCTGTGTACCAACAAGTTTCATTTCTACTTGTTTTTTGTACAGATTTGCTAAATTTTGAATCATTTGGGGGAAGCGGTTTAAAATATTTCCCAGGGGAGACATCCGTGCTTCCACTAGATTATCAATAATATTAAGGGCGAGGATTTGTTTTTTATCGTGAACCTGGATCGAGTTACGGAGAATTAGGTCTAGGGATTCGGCTGTTTCCTGTAGTTGCAAGCTTTCCTCTAAAGCTGAATGTAGTGTCAGTTGGTATTCCGTATATTCATCCATTTCCAAAGCATCAAAGTTAACCGATGCCACATTTCGGGTTTGATGGGAGGTGAAGCTTTGTCCTTGGAGGGGGATTTCCCGTAGTTCGTTTAAGGTATTTTGATGACGGGATAGTTGGCTAAATAGTTTTTCGATGACTTGATGGAGTTGTTCATCTAACAGACTGCGACGTTTTTGATAAATTAATAGTTCACCCGCAAGGTAGTTGAGTTTGTGTAAACCTTCCACATCAACCCGGACAAATGAACGGTGACGGGGAGTAGTTGGTTTTTCCTCCGAGGTTGAATCTGCTGGGTGGGGGTGATTAATCGCTGGGGATGGGGGGATGGATGTGCTTTCAATGATGGTATTTTCTTGCTGGGAAGCGGAATCTGATTCAATTGGTTGATTTTCTGGAACTAAATCTTCTACTAAATTATTTGGAAAAGAATTGCTATTTGCGGGAAGATTTTCCCCCCAAATCGCTTCCATCATTTCTTCTCTGTTTTCACTACTGGAAAATGGAGAATGACTGGAAGCGGGGTATTTTTTCACTTCTAATAATGCTTGTAATTTTGGTGAATCTAACCAGTTTTTTTCTTGGTTGGTGATGGGTGGATAGGTTTTATATTCGTTTGCTAATGTCTGGATACGTTCTTGTAAAACCCTAATTAATTGTGGTTCCCCATCTAGGAATTGGGCTAGAGCTAAAATAATAGTATAAATAACACCTTGACGATATAGACGTAAACTCTCTCCCTCACCAAACTCATCGAGAAAGACAAAAAACTCACGTAACCAATTTTCGAGATAATCCAGGGTTGATTCTATTCCCCGAATGGGGATAAGTAATTGTAATTTTAATTCGGATTCGGGAATCTCTAATTCATGGTTAAACCAGCCTAAAATATAACGAATTACCTTTAAATAAAACTTCGCTGATGTCGGCTTAATTGGTTTGTAATTTTTGTGATTACCTTGAGTTAAAAATCGATAAAATGCTTCAATCTCATCCCGTAAGGAATTTTGCCTGGGTGCAATTAACTCCTGTTCCCCAGTAGCAATATTAATATCTTGATTATCTTGATTTTGATGATAATCAGTATTAATTACTGTCGTTGCACTCAAGGGTAAACTATCTACATCCGAACCTGAAGAATCAACTCCCTGGGCTAACTCTAATAATCGCGGAGAAACCTCTCCCCCCCGAACTCGATCCCCCCCCTGAACGGCAGCTCGTGCTGCTAACAAATCAGCTAAAACCGCATTCCCAACCTCCACAGCACGGTGGGAATTCCGTGACAAAGCATCAACCATTGCCTTGGCGATCGCGGCAAAACCTGGTAAATTTAATGACTCCGCCAAACCCAAAAACACTTCCCCTTGGGTCTGTAAAAAATCTACCAATTCGTCATTTCCCGGTGGATTTTCGAGAATCTCCGCAATACTATCAATTCGTTGGGAAACACCAGTTTCAAAAATTGACAGGACAATATCAAACCCCAACTCCTCAGAAGTCGGGATATAGGTATCTGCACCAAAAGCATCACCTAATTTTTCTTGCAATTGGGCAAAAACACCAGCTGCACGTTGTAAAATTTCATCAGCATCAATACTAGTACCACTAATTTCCGCAGTCACAGGTAATTGCAAACACTCAAAAGCTTGAAATAACAGGGTTTGCAACTCCCCATCTAATTCCACATCCGGATTATATAATGCTTTAAAAATATCTTCTAAGGAGTGGGCAATTTTATTAATTACCTCCAAACCCACATTTGCTGCACCCCCTTTAATTGTATGGGTAGCACGCATCAAATTGTGAACCTTCGCAGTACTAAAATCCCCTGCTAAGGAAAATAAATCCGCTTCAATTGTTTGTAATAATTCCGGAGCTTCTTCCAGAAAGTAAATATAACCTTGTTCGCGAATAGAAGAATCGGTAATCATAATAATTTTAGATTTTAGATTTTGGATTAAATGATTTCAAGTTTTAGGTTGTTTTTTCTGTATTTACGTAAAAATACATTCAATTCAAATCATATGTTATAAATCAATACGCTTGGTGTTAAAGATAACTGTAGGTTGGTTGGGTTGAGGCTTTGCATAGACTGTTGATTTTGTGGAAATTTACCCATAAGTTCACACAGTTTTTATTATTATCTCGTCCCGATGCTCCGCGTGGGTAGGCATTCCACGAGGGCTACTGCCTCTACATTCTTCAACCCAACCTACCCAATAATCAGGCTTTTAAGTCTAAACTGAACTGTATTGTGTTATAAAATCAAACATAAATTATATGCAAATCAGCCATTTTTTTTATTTCAACTATTTGTATATAACTTGTCTTTGTCATAGAATAATAAAGCATATATAATTTGTAGTTTAATAATCAACAAGTCTTTAGCTAAGTCACTATTACAAAATTTAATTTGATAATTTTTTGTGTGATTTTCCATTCACGTCAGCAGACTTGTTTTTCAATGTTTTGATCGATGCTACAGTCATGGCAATAATTTCATTGGTTTCCATCATCAAGTCACTTAACTTTTGAGCCGGTAATAAGTTAGCTTCAATAATTATCTCCATTCAGTAAAGACTCTCATCAGCTTCCTCTGCCACTAAACTTAATTTAGCAATAACATCAGCAATAGAGCGACCCCGACAAGCCGAGCGGTAATTTGCACCGACTGATGTCGCCGAACGAATTAATTGTTTACCGATAACATTAACAATCGAATTATGGGGAAGAGCTTCAACTAAACGAAACACTCTTAATGCAAATAATTTTGTCCGTCGTTTAAACTCTTCCTCATTCATAACTAAAAATTCAGTTTTTCTAAACTTTCTGTATCCAATCCGCTTACTTGTTCTCGATGCATCATTCCCAGATTATATCTGGGAAAACAATCCAAAATCCAAAATCCAAAATCAGTTGACTTTAAACTTGCTCATACTGTTTAACAACTCCTCTGCCATTTCTGATAATTGTTGGAAGACAACCGCAATATTATTGGTTTCCGATGAGGTTTTGTTCGCAATTTGCGCAACATCTTTCATCGATGCAGTTACGGATACTGATTGCATCATTTGTCCTTGGGTCGCCTCCGTAATTTTATTTAGTAGCTCGCTAATTTCCTCGGTGGCTGTAACAATTTCATTCAAGCTTTGACGGGTTTCACTGACTAGATTTGTTCCCTCTACTACCTGCTGAATACCTGTTTCCATGGCCACTGCAACTTCCCCTGTCTCTTCCTGAATTTCCTGGACTAATTTCTCAATTTCGATGGTTGCTGCGGCTGATTGACGAGACAGAGAACGCACTTCATCCGCAACTACTGCAAATCCTTTCCCGTACTCCCCTGCGCGGGTGGCTTCAATGGCGGCGTTGAGTGCTAGTACGTTTGTTTGAGTAGCAAAGTTACTAATCAGGTTGACGACTTTGGAAATTTTCTGGGATGATTCACTTAGACGTTTGATTTTTTTACTGGTTTGAGCAACGGTTTCGCGGATGGCTTGAATCGCTTCCACGGTTTTGTTCATGGCTGCATCGCCTTTTTCCACGGTTTGGCTTGCTTGTTTGACGGTGGTTTGCACTATTTCCGCATTGTCAACCACGGCTTGGGTGGAATCAACCATTTGTTGAATTTCCATCAAGGCTTCGTTGATTTCTTTGGATTGTTGACGGGCTAAACCTGTTAAACTACCTAGGGAAGCGTTACTTTCATTCGATCTAGCTGCCACCTGTTCAGCTGCTCCTAATACCTGACTGACAATTTGTCGCAATGCTTGCAGGGTATTGTTATAGGCATCCGCAATTGTACCGAGAACATCTTCCGTAATGGGAGCGCGCACCGTTAAATCCCCATCGAGAGCCGGACGTACGGCCGCTAACAGTTGCATTGCTTGCTTTTGGAATTGTTCAGTGTTTTGTTTTTCCCGCTCTGCGGCTGCCTTTAATTGGGCTGATTGCTGTTTGAGGGTTTCCAGGTACTCAGTTTGTTGTAGGGTTGTCCCTAGCTGGTTGGCAATACGGGTAAGTAAAGATACTTCCAATTCTGCCCATTCCCTTGTACCTTTATTTTCAAAGGCTGCAAGCATTCCCCAGAGTTTTTCGCCCTGGAAAATCGGTACAATCGCGTAGGCTTTGGCTTGGTATTCATCGAGAACATCCACGTAGCACTGGGAAAACCCGGAATTGTGGATATCACTACGGACAAACGCAGTGCGATCGCGCAGTTCTTGAGCTTGGGTGGCTTGTAGGTAGGTGTCTTTAACTTGTTTCCCTTGGGCTTTATCGCTTGCCGTCAGTAAACCACCTGCGCCAAGGCAATTACTGATATTTTCCTGTAATTGGGGTATTTGATTTTGTTTTTCCACCAGCGATACCCAACCGGGAGCTACGGATTCAGCAACAAAGACACCACCCCAATCGGGATTAAAACGGTAAATGGCTACCCGGTCTGTATTTAATAATCCCCGTACCTCTTTGGTGGTGATGGAGAAAATCTCGTTAATATCAATGGACTGACGGATTTTATCAATGACTTTAGTTGCAGCGCGATCGCGTTCGGCTACTCTTTGCACTTCCTGGGTTTTTCGTTCCAGTTGTTGCAAATACTCTACCTGTTGTAGTGCGACACCAAACTGATCACCAATTCGCATCAGTAGGTTAATTTCTAATTGCTGCCATTCCCGTGTCCCCGAATTCTGGTAAGCAGCCAATAGTCCCCAGAGATTTTCACCTTGAAAAATAGGTACAATTACGTAGGCACGAGCTTGGTATTGTTCTAAAATTTCTAAGTGACATTCCGCGTGTCCTGCTGTATACATATCATTGGCAACAAAGTATTCACGGTTGCGGTAGCGTCCTCCTTGGGTTTCTTGTAAATAACTATCAGCCCAATAGGTTTGGTGATTACCATCTACTAATCGTACCCAATTTGCTCCCACCGACTCAGCGACAAAATTACCACTCCAGTCAGGATTGAATTTGAACACTACTACCCGGTCAGCTTGAAGTAAATTACGAACTTCCTTGGTGGTAGTATGAAAAATTGAGTCAATATCCGAGGATTTACGGATTTTATCAATGACTTTACCCACAGCTTGATCAATTTCTGCGGCTTTAGTTGCTTGTTGAGATTGTTGTTCTAATTTCTCGAAACTTTGAGCTTGTTGTATTGCGACTGCGACTAATACGGCAATCTGCTGCATGATGTTGATTTCTGCTTCTTGCCATTCACGGGTGCGGTCATGTTGGTAACTTGCAAGCAGTCCCCAAAGTTGATCCCCTTTGAAAATGGGAACGGTTAAATAGGCTTTGGCTTCAAATTGGTCGAGTAATTCGGTGTAACAAGCGGGGAAGTTTTCCTGAGTAACATCGTTAACGACGAAGGTGGTTTTTTGCTGGTAACGACCACCTTGATTCTCTTGAAGGTAGGAATCTTTCTGTTTGTAGATGGAAGTTAAACTGCGGATGCTATCGCAGTGACCGTTTTCTTTGAGTAAATCCTGGTTAATTTGTTGGTTTTGCAGTTTTTCCTGGAAGGGTAGCCAACCAGGTGCTACGGATTCAGCGATAAAATCACCACTCCAGTCGGGATTAAACCGATATATAACTGTTCGGTCGGTTTGTAGGAGTCGTCGGACTTCTGCTACTGTTGTCTGGAGAATGGCTTCTAGTTGGGAAGTATTTGTCACTTTTTCAACTAGGGCTTCACCAATTTTACGGGTGAGGGCGATTAAATCCTGTTGACGTTTGGCTGTGTTGGCCAGTTTTTCCGCTTGTGCTTGGGTTTGTTGAATATATTCGGCTTGGGAAATGGCTGTGCCAAATTGTACAGCTACTTGTTTGATCAGGTTAATTTCCGATTCTTGCCAATCCCTGGCTCCTTCACTATGGTAAACTGTTAGGAGTCCCCAGAGTTTTTCACCATTAAAAATGGGAGCGGTCATGTAAGCTTTGGCTTCTAACTGCTCTAGCAAGTGCATGTAACAGTCTGGAAAACCTGCTTTTTCCACATCATTGACCACAAAGGCTGTTTTTTGCTGGTAGCGACCTCCCTGGGTATTTTGCAGATAATTATCGTGGGATTTATAAATTGTCGCTAGTCCTTGCAGGGTTTGACAGTGACCGTTTTCTTGCAAAACCTCCTTTTCTAATCCCTTGTCCATCAGGGGAACTAAACCTGGAGCAGCAGATTCGGCCACAAAATCCCCACTCCAATCGGGATTAAATCGATACACACCCACCCGTTGGGTACTGAGTAGTTGGCGAATTTCCTGGGTGGTAGCAGTAAGGATATCTTTAATATCTACAGATTGGCGAATTCGAGAAATTAATTTCGCGATCGCTTTTTCCTGGGTAGCAATTTTAGCTTGCTGTTGAGCTTGAATTTGCATTTGTTGCAGGGATTCCTGTTGGGATACCGCAACCCCTAAACTGCTAGCAAAGTGTTTAAATAACTCAATTTCCGACTCTTTCCAGGTGCGAGTTTCCGAGTTTTGATAACCTGCTAATATTCCCCAGAGCTTTTGACCCGAAAAGACGGGAACTGTGATGTAAGCACGGACTTGAAATTGTTCCAACAAATCAACATGACAGGGTGAAAAACCCATTGTATAGATGTCATGGACAATCATGCTTTCGTGGTGACGGTAACGTCCTCCCTGGGTTTCCTGGAGGTAGGTGTCTTCCCAGACTGTTTTAATTCCCCCACCCACCAAAGGAGTCCAACCAGGAGCAACCGATTCACAGACATATTCACCACTCCAGTCGGGATGAAATTGATAAACCGAAACGCGATCGCAGTTAATTAATTGTCTTGCTGCTTGGGTTGTTGTTTGCAAAATTTGCTCTAAACTAGATGCACGTTGAATTTTATCAATGACTTTTGTCAAGGATTTATATTCCTGTGCTTGTAATTGCTGTTGTTGGTGAAGTTCCAGGATTTGCAAGCAATCACCGAGTTCATCTGCAACTAGTGTTAGTAGGGAAATTTCCGATTCACTCCAAACCCGTGTTTTTTGACACTGATGAACCACTAGCAATCCCCAAGTTTGTCCTTGCAAATAAACGGGAACTGCTAAACTGGACTGAACTTGGAATTTCTCTAATAACTGTCTTTGGTAGGGAGTCGCATCAATTTCTGCAATTTGGTTGATAGCGATCGCATCTTGATAATCGCAACTTTGAAAACCACCAAATACAATTGCTGGTAAATTTTCCCCCATTGCTGGAGTCCACCCCCGGTTCAGATATTCACTTGCAATTACACCCGTTTCTGAATTCACAAACCGGTAAACCAGAGTGCGATCGCTGGCTATTTTTTCATGTATTTGCTTAACTGTAGTAGTTAGTAAGGTTTCTCGGTCACGGGAGCGTCCCATTTCTGTCTTGATGCTAGCAAACAGCTTCCGCCAAGTTTTTAAAAACCTTTGATTAACTTCACTCTCTACACCTTGTTCTATTAAAGTCGCTGCTAAAGAAGTCTCCACAGGTTTATTTTCCACCATTCCGCTTTCAATACTTTCGACTGTAAATCCATTATTATTTTCATAAATGCTCGTCATGTCTATTCCTCAATCTTCAATATTAGTGAACAAATATTTATATGTACTGATTATTTTGCCTACTGAGCAAAAAATCTACGGATGATTAAAAAATCCTTAGAATTTATAGTTAATGGTTTCCATCAGGAACTATTCATCATCAAGCATCAATTAATCACCTAGCACTCTGAATCCAGTAAATGTTGCATCGTGCATTTGTTATTTTCCCTATTTAAACCTGTATGTCTCACAGGTGAGTAATAAGGGTTGAGTCACGGATTAATATTCTTACTACTTCCTACTAACTATTTGTAAGCAAGATAAATAATCGAGGATAGTAAAAATCAAGCCTATATCTATTTAGAGATAATCCCATTAAGTAGACGAAATCTCAAACCCGTATTTCTCACGTGTAAATGATAAGTCTTGAATAACGACTTAATTCTCTTCCTATTCCCTAAAAACTGTAGAGATTTGGAATTAATTCGGGTCAAAACCTCCAAATTATCAATTATGAATTTGCCAATATGGGGCATTAAAAATAGATTCAGGATTAATGGCAATAATCATTTTCTCCGACTCATTAATAAAATATCCTCGCAGAAATGGCAGCACCTCATGGGGAAATAACTGGGAGTTAGCTAGTTTAATTGCACCAGAGTTCAGCCGTTCAATATCCATTAACTGACGCACTAATAGGCCTAAATATTTACCCTCATATTGAATCACTATGACCATCATTTTTGCAGTGATATTGCTTCTATAACTCAGGGAAGCATAACCCAACATCAACTCCAAATCAATTAACCATAACATCTCCCCCCGCCAATTATAAATCCCTTGGATACAGTTGGGCATTTCGGGAACGCCACATACATCATTTAAGGAAACTTGAAAAACTTCAGTAATATTAGCTAAAGGTATCACTGCTGTATCTTGATTTCCCAGGCAAAAGCTCAAAACTTTCTCTTCTGTTTCTATCACTGTAATTTCACAACAATAACACAATTATCTGATGACAAAAGCACAAATATTCAGCTATTAGTCTGATGCTAACAGCCGATAAAAAAATCCAAAACCAAGTTTTTATTTCAACTAACAGTGGATATCGAACTCAGTAGTGGTGAAAAAAATTTATTTTTTTTCGATAAGATATCCCATCAATGTTGAGTAGATTATGAATACATTTTGAGCAAGTAGGGGATAAGCGCTCTCATAATAGATTAATTTTCCTACTACAGACGTAACATATTACGCCTCTACTTAATTAATTGCTTCAAAGTACCCGCTAACTCCTCTGGGTCAATTGGTTTAGATATGTAGCCATCAGCACCTAGCATTGTTCCCCACATTTTATCCACATCACTATTTTTTGTGGAACAAAAAATTATCGGAATATTACTGGTACTGGGATTATTTTTGAGTTCTCGACAAATCTCATAGCCACTTTTACCAGGTAAAATCACATCCAAAAAAATTAAATCCGGTGTTTTTTGAACTAACTGCTCCTGTGCTTCTTCACTACTTTTAGCACTAATGACAGAATGTCCTGCTTGTTGTAAATAACGACAGAGAATTTCCATATCTGTTAAGCCGTCTTCAACAACTAATACAGTACTCATAGGAATCACCTTTTTAATTCTGCAAAATTAAATCAAACTTCATTAACCTGTTCCATCCATGCAAACAAAATTCTGTTTATCTCATTTTGATGCATTCAATCGAGAATAGGCTCAGTGAAAATACTTGGATACTCAATAAAAAATTTACTAACTTTATGAATAAAATTATGATTTCATCCCATTGCAGTTGCTTGTTGGTTAGTACGATTTAAGCCAGATGCAGGTACAGTAATATACTTACGAACTACCCCCATGACCTTATCCGCAGCAACTGGTTTGCTAATAAAATCAGTTGAACCAACTACTTTAGCCCTCACTCGGTCTAACAGACCATCGCTACCAGTTAAAATAATGATTGGTGTATGGGTAAATACGGAAACTCGACGCAACTGGGCGCAAATTTCGTAACCACTGGCAACGGGCATGACTAAATCAAGGAAAATTAAATCAGGCTTATGTTCAATGAGAATGGGTAAAGCCTGTAGGGGGTCTTGAATTTTGATGAATCGAAACCCGTTAGGAGCAAGAATTTGCTCTAGCATTTGGGTCACTTGGGGACTATCATCAACACAAGCAATCAAGGGACCTGATGGAGTGGATTTGATAGGTGTGGCTGAGTTTTTCTTGACTTCACTAATACGTAAAGGAATATCCGGAACTTCAATCAGTTCAATAATTCCCTTGAGGATATAGGGAAGCAAGGAACGGGTAACGGGTAGAATACCCTGCTTCATCCGAAAAGCTAAATCCCGCAGGGTATATTTCCCATTCATCAAAACAACGAAATTTTTATATACAGCTGGACTAACTTGCTGTTGAAGTTGTTCAGGACGGCGTAAAATTGGTGCTGAGTCAGGCAAAAAATTAGCTAAACCTGCTTCTGACCAGTTTTTCCAAGTATCCTGCATATACTTCAGCGACATATCCGCGCTGGTGAAACTCATCGGAGTTTCGAGGATAACATCTTGATTGCGATCGCAGGTGATGGGATTAAAGTTAGTGCTTTGGGCTAGGTCAAATAATAGTTCAGTAATTGTACTCTCGACAATTGAGTTAATTTGTTCGCGACGAACCTTTTGCCGATCATGCAATGTTTCCAGCAATCGATAATCCCAATAGTCAATTTCCGCATCGGAGGGTTGTAACTGGATTTTTTCCACGTCAATATCTGGACAAAATTGTGCCATATTTCTGCGCCATCGTCGAAAGGGGTGCTTTCCACCAGTAGCCCAGACAATTCTACCCAATCGGTAATAAAAAGCCCATCTATCGCCTTTAGCAGTTCTAATATCCAGTTTGCCACTGTACTGTAGCCGGGTACAGACTTTAAACTCCTCTATTAAATTATTTGATACCATCAAGTCTGGATGGATCATTCCTCGTATCCTTATGTTGAATAAAAAGTCAGTGTTTTTGCCTGGTGAAATTCAGGTGTGATTTGTGTGTGAGTAGTCCCTGTACAATGATGTATATCTAATGAGAATCCATCCGGATTTAGTTTTGAGGGAATGAATTCTGTTTATATCTCGCAATAAGATACATTTTTAGCAATGATTCAAAATAGCAATCACGGGAAATCAGCTTGCTATTACTCCTCCAAACTCGGTCAATCACCTCAAATAGGGAAGTAGCGCATACTTCCTGATCCAAAGCTATTTAACTTAACTTTTAAACATCACCTCAATGTATGGCTGGTGTTTATGTAGAATGAGAGTTACTTATATTTATATCCAGTATTACGTTTTCAGGGTTTTAACTCAATCCGTGAAAATCCTGATTTTGATTTCACAGAAGCTTTAGAGTTGATTTGGTAATCTATGCCTTAATATCAAAGGTATTTTTTTTACTTTTGACTCACCTCAATCAAGGCTTTGACCTCGCCAATATCTATCAACATCGCATGTATTTAGTGTTTGCGATCGCTATCTCCTAAATTTTAATATTACTTTCGGATTTGTTTAATCAACTAATTATAAATCCTTAGCCTAGTGCGGTTATCTTGAGTTTAGATTTTTTGTAAAGTTTTGTTTCTATTTCGCTGTTCCGAGCCTGAATGTCCATTCTGATGGTAATCGTAACATGCCTAATCAAAAATCTAGAGTCAAGAATTTTTTATTTGTCTTCTTCGGTACATTGTTATTTATTACTGGTCTTTGGGCTGCTGATTTTTTTTGGTTTTCACCGATTAATACATCCCAAACATCTCCAAGTAATATATTTCCTTGGCAGACCCCTGAACCAGTATTGAGTTTAGCAGAAATTTGTGACAAATATCAAAGCCTTGATAAAAATATAACCATCGCCAATAATCAATCTTTAGCAGCTTCCCCCCTAGTATTTACTAGCTCCCAATTTCCGGAAAAATTTACCCTGAATACTCAAACTTTTCCGTTAATTAGTGAAGCTGCGAGTAAAGCAAAAGTACCGATTTTGATGTATCATGATATCCTTTCCAAAAAGGAAGTCTTTTTTGATGTCACACCCACTGAACTAGAGAATCACTTTGAACTAATTAAATCTCAGCAAGCTACACCCATTAGCTTGAACCAATTAATTATCCACCTACGCACAGGTATTCCCCTACCGAAAAAGCCGATTTTACTTTCCTTTGATGATGGTTATGGTGGTCATTATGAGTACGTCTACCCCCTCCTAAAAAAATATAATTATCCGGCAGTATTTTCGATTGCAACTCGCTATGTCGGTGACAACACTGGACGTACCCATGTCAGTTGGGAAGACTTAAAAATAATGGCTGCTGACCCCTTGGTGACGATAGCATCCCACAGTGTCAACCATCCTGCGGATTTAACAAAGTTATCTGAGCAAGATTTAACTACGGAAATTATTGAATCAAAGCGGGTACTGGAGTCTAAATTAGGTATACCCATTCACTATTTCACCTATCCAGCCGGAAAACATAATGATAAGGTTAAGGAATTGGTGCAAAATGCTGGTTATATTGCAGCCCTATCAATGGATGATGCCAAGGAAATATTTGCTGGGGAGTCGGTAGATTTATTTGCCATTGGTAGGTTTGGTCAGTCCCAAATTCAAAAAGTTCTGCCCCAAGCCAACGGTGGTGCAAATTTACCCTTGTGTGGACTGGATTTTCAAGCCGATATTCGTAAGGAAGAAAAGAAAATTGAGGGTATTTCCTTTGTGTTTGTCTCCGGTGGGAAACCAGTCACAATTCACGCCGATAGTCGCTACCAAATAGAAGATATTGTTAAAGGGACAGGTGCAGTTGCGGCGGTGGATGGGACTTTTTTCTCCCTTAAAAGCCTCAATTCTAATATTATGATTGGACCAGTTCTAAGCAAGATTGGTCACGGTTTTATTCCCGGTTATCGGGGGGAAATTCCCAAACTCAAAGGTCGTCCTCTAGTCTTAATCAACGACAAGACAGTGAAATTTGTACCCTTTGATCCGGATAAACATAATACCCTGACGGGAATTCAGGCAGAAATGAATCCGGTCAATGATATTTTTGTGGCCGCAGCGTGGTTAGTTCGGGATGGTCAACCCCAACCAGCGAAATCTTTTAATAACTTATATGGTTTTGATGCGAAACGTTATCGGGCTTTTTGGGGGATTAATCAGGATGGACAACCAGAAATCGGTATTAGCCGAGATAATGTTGATTCGATTCAATTGGGTAAAATCTTAGCCGAGGAAGGCTTTGTCGAAGCTGTGATGTTAGATTCCGGTGATAGTACATCCCTGGTTTATCAAGGTAAAAGTATGTCTAGGTATCGTCCTCGTCCTGTTCCCCATGCAGTGGCTTTATTTCCGAATCAGGTAAAGACGACCCGTGGGATGTAGAGACGACCCGTGGGATGTAGAGACGACCCGTCGGGTCGTCTCTACTGTCAACCGCCAAAAATCCCCATTTCTCAATTTAATGATTAATAATATTAACTAATGCCTGTTCCAATCTTGCTAAACCTTCATTAATATCGGCAGCAGTAACTACTAGGGGGGGGACAAAGCGAACGACTTTCGGTCCTGCGGGAACTAGGAGTAATCCTTGCTCCATTGCGGCTTTGGCGACATCTGCGGCGGTATAGGGAATATCAGGACTAAGTTCCATTCCGTTAATTAATCCCCAACCCCGTACATCTATAACGATGTGGGGGTATTTGGCTGCAAGTAGTCGCAGTCCCTGACGTAGCTGTTCTCCCCGATTGACCACGTTTGTGAGAATATCTTCCCGTTCTAGGGTTTGGCAAACACTTAAAGCCACACCACAGGCGAAGGGATTGCCCCCAAAGGTGCTAGCATGTTCCCCTGGCTGGAATACATCACAGAATTTTTTGGCTAGCATTGCACCGATGGGAATTCCTCCTCCCAACCCTTTGGCGCTAGTGAAAATATCAGGTTCTACTCCTAAAGTTTCGTATCCCCATAGTTTTCCTGTGCGTCCCATTCCCACTTGTACTTCGTCAAATATCAACAAAATTCCCGTTTCATCACAAATTTGCCGCAGTTTTTGGAAATATGCAATGTCCCCCGGTCTCACCCCTCCTTCTCCTTGTAGGGGTTCCAATAAAATTGCACCGACGCGATAATTTCCTTCATCCAGTTCGCTGACGGCTGCTTCCACGGCATTGATATCGTTGTAGGGTACGTAGTGGAAACCAGGAACTAGGGGATCAAAATATTTTTGGTATTTTGGTTGGGCTGTGGCGGTAATTGTGGCTAAAGTTCGTCCGTGAAAACTGGCATGGGCTGTTAGAATAATTGGGTGTTCGATTTCCAGGACTGTATGGGCATATTTACGGGCGAGTTTGATGGCTGCTTCGTTAGCTTCTGCACCGGAATTACAGAAAAACACCCGGTCTGCACAGGAGTGGGAAACTAGCCAATTAGCCAGTTCTCCTTGTTCGGGAATGTAGTACAAATTAGAAACGTGATGCAGTTTCTGAATTTGTTGGGTGACACTCTCAATCATCGCTGGATGGGCATGACCAAGGGTACAGGTGGCAATCCCAGCGACAAAATCGAGATATTCTCGCCCTTGTGTATCCCAAACTCGGCAACCTAGACCTTTTTCGAGGGCGATTGGAAATCGGGCATAGGTTGACATCACGGCAGCATCAAATTGATTCTGGTCAAATTGATGTGATGTGTTGCTCCCTAATTGTCCATTGGTGGTTGTTAGCGTTTCGATGCTCACTGCCTAACTCCTAAAGATGTTTTGATCTTACTGTGGTTTTTAGCTGTATGTCACCCATCAAACATAACTTGGCTATTTGTTTGTTATGATACTTTGTTCCTGCATGTCTCGGAAATAGCATTATCTTTTTGTCATCCTCATCCTGGTTATAAAATGTAATCCTAATGCGTAGATTGTTTCGACGACGACGACCTACCCGAAGACGGCGTAATACCTATTCTATTCTCGAACAAAAGTACTATAGAATTCAGACAGAACTGATGGCGGGTGCGATCGCATTAGCGGTGGTATTTATCATTGGGACGTTGTGGTATAGCCTAGTTGAGGGCTGGTCTTGGCAAGATGCGGCCTATATGACAATTATTACCCTGGCAACGGTGGGATATGGGGAAACTCGACCGTTGGAAAATCGGGGGAGGTTATTTACCATTGCTTTAATTTTGATGGGTTTGGTTAGTATTGGTTACATTGTGAATCGTTTTACCGAAGCCATTATTCAAGGGTATTTTCAAGAAGGTATTAAACTACGACAATTACGGCGACTAATGGACTCCCTTATTGGACATTATATCATTTGTGGCTTTAGTCGCACCGGGCGACAGATTGCCAAGGAGTTTTGGGCTGAAGGTGTGCCATTTGTAATTATTGATGCGGAAGTTGAGTCGGTACGGATGGCCCAGATGGAGGGGTATAATGTGTATTTGGGTGATGCAACTTTGGATGAAAGTTTGCTGGAGGTTGGGGTTGAACGGGCGAATTGTATTGTGGCGGCTTTACCTTCGGATGCAGAAAATTTATACATTATTATTTCCGCAAAAACCCTGAATCCCCAGATTCGCGTCATTGCCCGTGCGAGTACGGAGGAGGGTTTGCAAAAGTTGCAGCGTGGGGGTGCGGATGTGGTAATTTCACCCTATATTACAGGGGGAAAACGGATGGCTGCTGCGGCTTTACGTCCCCAGGTGATGGATTTTGTGGATGGGATTATTTCCGGGAATGACCGTCAGCTGTATATGGAAGAGTTGCTAATTGAACCGGGAACCTGTGCTTTTGTGGGGGAGACTTTACAAAAAGCGGAATTGCGATCGCAGACTGGAGCTTTGGTTTTGGCAATTCGTCGCGCTGATGGCACATTGATTGGCGCACCAACTGGCGATACGCTGTTAATGGCGGGAGATATCCTGATTTGTATGGGAACTGCGGAACAATTGCGGAATTTAAACCAAATTTTAAGTCCGATTACATCGAAGCAAATTCGTCGTCCCCGTAGTTGATAATCTCAGTATACCTAATTTGGGAGCAATCCTCTAGAGTTAGTCTCGTGTTCCCGACTTCTTTAATGTTTCCCTGAACTGACCGTATGCGATCGCAATTGCCACTTCTATCTAGCCATCGTTTGATTTTAAGGATGGCAAATCATGAAGATATTCAACGCATTATTAGCTATTTTAGTCATAATAAAACCTATCTGACTCCCTATTATCCATTGTGGGAGGATGGTTTTTTTTCTGAAGAATATTGGCGGTTACAGGTGGAAACTAATTTACATGAACTGGTAAATGACCGTTCCCTACGACTATTCATGTTTCCCAAGGAAAATTTAGATATTATTATTGGTACAATTAATTTTAATAATTTTGTCAGGGGTGCAGCCCAATACTGTCATGTGGGATATAGTTTAGCGCAAACATGGCAAGGTCAAGGATATATGCTTGAGGGTTTAAGTTTGGCGGTGAATTATGTATTTCAGCAACTAAAAATGCACCGAATTATGGCCTGTTATATGCCCCATAATCAGCGCAGTGGTAATTTATTAAAAAAATTAGGGTTTGTAGTGGAGGGCTATGCTCGAGATTATTTATTAATTAATGGCAAATGGGAAGACCATATTTTAACTAGTTTAATTAATCCCCATTATCCAAATTAATTCGTCTTTTTTTATACCGATTCTAAAAACGGTTCGACGTAGCTCCCACCTTAAAATGTTTGCAATATGTCCAGAATATAAGACGTAGCATTACTACGTCTCTGCATCGACAAAATTTATCCTTCGCCTTCTTTTTGCAAATTGGTATAACCCATAGCCGCAAATTGTTGCCAACAAAGATACATTGCTCTGGGAACATGAAAGCAGCCTTTCCATTTTCCACCCTTGAGGTTTAATAATACCTCTCCCCGTCGATTCAAATAACCAAACCACTCCCCATATTGCTGATCAGCAAAGTGTGACCAGGTATATTCATGAACTTTTTTGTACCATTCCCAACAAGCTTCTCTCTGGGTAAGTCGATATCCCATTGCTAAAGCCACCAAAGTCTCTAAATGTACCCACCATAATTTTTGATCCCATTCTAATTGCTGAGGTGGGTATCCTTGAACATCGAGAAAATAATATAAACCACCATATTCTTGGTCCCAAGCAAAATTTAGAGTATTTAAAACCACATCCACCGCTTGATTAATTATCTGTAAATTGCCGCGACGATGGGCAATATCCATAATAAACCACATCGCTTCAATTCCATGTCCGGGATTAATTAATCTGCCATCAAAACAATCTATCGGGGAACCATCGGGTGCAACATTTTCCCGCATTAAACCCCTTTCTTGATCCAGAAAATCGCCCATTACTTCTTGAACAGTTGCTGCTAATACCTGTTCTAAGGTCTCCCTTGCTAGCAACCATTCCATTTCTAAAGTCAAATTAGCTAATATCATTGGTACTGCTAATGACTTCATCGGACGCGTACCAGGATAGGCTTTTGTGTATTTTCCTTTCGGATTATCCTGACGACGCAAAACATTATGATAGGCTTGAAGCGCAACTTCTTTTGCCCATTCTAAACCACTAATTTGGGCATACCGACTAAATGCCATTGCCGCAAAACAATCGGAAAAAATATTGTAGGGTTGTACCAATGGTTGTCCGTTGCGATTGAGGGCGAAATACCAATTACCTTCGCGATCGCGTCCATTTTCCGCCAAAAACTCTGCTCCCTGTTGTGCTATTTGCAACCAATTTTCCTGGGGTTCAATTTGCTGGTAAAAACTGGAAAATGTCCACAATTGACGATTTTGTAACCAAATAAATTTGTCTGTATCATACACTTTACCTGTGCGGTCGAGACAGGTAAAATATCCCCCTTGTTCCCAATCTACTGAGTAATTCTCCCAGAAAGGAATAACGTTATCCAGCAGGGTATTTTTGTACAGTCGCGCTAATTCAGAGAATTCGTACCCCATCATTATGATTTTCACTCTTGTTGATGGGGTACATTATCACCTGTAGACAGTCTGACAACAAGTAATTTAATCTACACCAACCATGACATCGGTGGACTTTATGACTGCATAGGCTTCTTTTCCAACTGTTAAACCTAGTGATTGGGCTGAATCTTTAGTAATCACGGCAGTAAGTTCGATTCCTGGTGTTAGTTCTAACACAACTTCTGTACTCACAACTCCAGGCATAATTTTCTTGACTTTGCCTTTGATGGTATTACGAGCGCTCAGTTTCATTTCTTTTTGCGTATAGTAAAATTCACTCCAAATCATATCAACGATTATTAGGAATAGGAAATTATTTTCATAAATAATTAATGATTCTTTCTGGAAATGCAAGGGAGCGGGAAGTTGTGAGGAGGGATTAGGGAATAGAGAAATTATTTTTGATTAGGTCTATTATTTTGGATATCATCTAGTTGTTTCTCTGTTCTTTGATGGGGGTTAATTCTCGGTCTCCAAACAGGAAATAATCCAATGACTAATTGATTAATTGTATTGCGAGTTTGTAAGCTGTAGGTGCTGAATGGTTTTGGCAAAAAGCTGTCTCCAAAGCCAATAAAGATGAGTACAGCAATAATAGTAATTGTCAAATTAACTTTGTGTATCATATTAATCAAGGGATAGGGAAAATTGAATATTGTGAAAGAAATAGAAAAAAGCTTTTACTTAACCTGATGGGAAAACTCTTGATATTGACACTATCTACAAAAACGAGTATAAAAGGATGCTAGTAAAAATTACTTGTTTTTGGTAAGTAGGTGGGTGGTAAAAATTGTCGTTGAGATTAGGGAGAGGCGCAATATTTCGCATCTGTACGGTAAGGCTTTGACAAGTTTTAAAAATAAGGTTTTAAGCGATTTACACTTTCTCATCTAGCTGCGCTTTGGTCACCTACTAAATAAACTAAATAAACATTGTATTAATCAATGATACTGCTCTCAGGATATGAAGGATTTGCCAAACTGGAAATTTAAACATATAAATAATTTCAAAAGAAATTGCTTGGTATTAACTTTTTCACCATAGGAGATGGAAAATGAATTTAGATAATAAGCAAATTAGGTTCTTGACTGGAAAATTTGTTTTTTTACTGTTTGTCTGTATATTTGGCATTAATGATATTTCAGCTACAGCGCAAGTGAAAAGCGAATTTTTACCGTTTTTTGACAATGAAGATAACCCCGTTCCTGTGGGATTTCCCCAAGGTCAACAACTTGATATTTCTCCCCTTCCCCCCCAATTAAATAAATTTGATCAAGAAGTTTTAAATGCATGTGGAGCAATCGGAACCAAAGTCAACCCCGAAAAATTCAAGCAATTAATGCGATCGCATCCAGAAGTCCTGGAAAAATTACAAGCAGTTACGGGGGGAGAACTACGTCCAGGAAGGAGGGGAAAATCTGATTTTATCCAGGATTTAACCAATATCTGGTTTCGTGGTAAAGGTTTTGAACATGTCTTTTGCGGAGAAATCAACAGTCCGACAAAAATCGGTGGTTTACACTTCTACGGTCGCTACCTACAGTTACAAAATCAAGGAATCGCTGGTCGTCTTCCCAATAATGATAGTAAACAGGAAGTGGTTCCAGGAGTAATCTACACTATGGGGATATCCATTAATGATGGCAAAGTTCGAGCAGTAGATACCCTGAAGGGATATGGGTATTTGAGTAATGCGGAAGAATTATTAATCGATGCAACCCGTATATTTAAACTCCAAAGAAATAATGAAGGTGCTTGTATTTTTAATATCAAAGATGCTGAAACTGGAAAGACTTTTCCATCGGTTTTTGTCCGTCGCAATCAAGCAATTATCACCTTTTATCCCGATGCAACACCTCGCGGGAAAAAATGTATCGGTTCTCGTTGAACTCTCCATGCTAATTGTGGATCAGTTAGTATTGATTAGGACTTACGCAATCACGGGAGCAGTTACATCATTGCAACGTTAGGTAGACGCGCAGCAACTTCTTCCAAAGTAGCAATCTCAAAGTCTTGTTTGATCGTAATCAGTGCATAAGTCCTATTGATGAGACAAACCCGTCAACCTTGAGCGAATAACTTATAATAAGTCAGTGAGGAGTTAGGATATGAAATACCAAAACTTTTTGACCGCGACGATTTGCGCCGGATTTGTATCAAGTTTAACAATGACTACCCAACCTGCCGCAGCCCAAGTTGCCTATGGTAGTTACGTCGGTGTGGGTCCAACCGTAGGTGTTACCGATGGTGTACAGGTGGGAGGTGTAGTTGCAGCACGCTATCGATTACTGAAAGCTCCTGTATCATTTCGCGCCCAGGCTTTAGTTGGTAGAAATACAGCCGTTGTCCCCACCGTTTCCTATGATTTACCATTGAATTGGCAAACTGATGCCTACTTAGGTGCAGGATTAGTATTAGCTAGTGGTGATGAATCCTCCCCAGTTGGTAACAAAATTAGCTTTGCCCTACAACCGGGTGTGGATTACGTTGTCCCTAACAGTAATACGGTCATCTTTGGGAATGCGATTATAGCCTTTGATGCTTATCGCGATCGCGGTGGTACAGCTTTGTCTGTTCAAGGCGGTGTCGGCTTAAGATTCTAGAAAATCTCCAGTAGCCTGTCAACTAGCTTTGAAGTTTGTCGAAGTATGGTATTGCGGGTCAAAAAACCCGCATTTGGATGATTTATAATTTCCACAGTCTATTAATTAACTTTTCATTTTCATTAAGAGGTTGTTTGTCAAGTATTAATTATCACTATTTTGACAGACGCGACATGTTGCGTCTCTCCCTGCTCCCAAAAACGATAATTCAAGTATTCAAAATGACTTTTAAAACATCCTCTAAAATGTTTAATACTTGAAGCTCTTTTCTGTCACCTGTCAACCGTCAACCAACCAAAATAGAAATATATTCTGACAGAAAATCCAAAATCCCATTAGGGTATTGTCGTCCAAACTATATGTTTCCCCGAACAAATTGGGTATGATGGCGACAGTGAAGAAAACTCTGACAAAAATGGGTCTAAATGTGTGGTTTCAAAGGTTATTAGCAGCAACTTTTCTTTGTGGACAGGTGTTGCTGCATCTGTTTCGAGGTAAATTTCATCGTCGCAATACCCTCGAACAAATGGCTGTAGTTGGTTCCGACTCCCTGTTTATAGCCCTGATTACTGCAATCTTTGTTGGTGCTGTCTTCACAATTCAAGTTGCACGGGAGTTTATCCACTTTGGTGCTGGAAATGCTGTTGGTGGAGTCCTCGCATTGGCATTAACGCGGGAATTAACACCTGTACTAACGGCGGTAATTATTGCTGGACGTGTTGGTTCGGCTTTTGCTGCGGAAATTGGCACAATGCGGGTCACGGAGCAAATTGACGCGTTGTTGATGTTGCGGACTGACCCAATTGATTATTTAGTAATTCCCCGTGTGATTGCTTGTATGGCAATGCTACCAATTTTGACCATTCTGTCTTTAATTACGGGTGTCATTGGCGGATTAATTATCGCAACGACTAATTACAGCTTACCTCAAGCAATTTTTTTAGATTCAATCCGTAATTTCCTCAATAGCTGGGATATTTATAGTGCAATGATTAAAGCGGTGGTTTTTGGTCTACTGATTGCTGTCATCGGTTGCAATTGGGGATTAACTACGACGGGGGGTGCAAAAGGTGTAGGACAATCAACTACAACTGCGGTTGTGACTTCCTTGCTGATGATATTTATTATTAACTTTTTTCTGTCGGCGATTATGTTTCAAGGTGTGGGTAGCAGTCTTAAATTGTAGTAGATTGCTTAAAAAATATGAACTCCTTGTAAATTTTGCCTTTGAAAGGTTGTTTGTCAAGTATTAATTATCACTATTTTGACTATCGTCCTGACTCTGGAGATGGGGTTATAAAGCTGATTTTTCCTTCGAGAGTACAGACGCGACATGTCGCCTTCTCTTCCTATTCCCAAAAACGATAATTCAAGTATTAAAATCAACTTTTCAAACCTCCTCTGAACTTGTTTGCTAAAACCTTTTTCCACAAGCTTTTAATACGAAAACAATCTACCTCTGAACAATCCCCATCTGCCGTAAATAATGGTATAAAAATTCGTGAGGAATTGTTGGGTTAAACTGCGTTGTAACGCCACTGAATTTAACGCGGGGAAGCCGCGCAACGTAGTGTCTCTGCAAGCGACAATTATTATTAACGATAATCATCCTTCACTGAACTGTATGGGATAATACGGAGTTCAATTTATTTTTAAATCCTACGTAGTACAAAATGTGAAAAAGTGGTTTTTCCTACTCACTACTCTCCACTCCCTACTCCCCATTTACAAGCGAGAAAATAGGGAACAGTAACTAGGTGAATTATTGTGTGGAATTATGTGGTATTTTTCATAAAGCAATATACTCAATCAGCAATCTAATTTACCCGTTTACTCCCTTACGTTTCGGTTGTCGAGGTTGTATCTATGCGATTTGAAGCTCTCGATGCGAGAATGCATGTTTTTGAAACAGCAAATGATTATTGTGTACTTCCAGGTATTTATATTGTTGCACGTTTAAAAGTAAAAAACCTCACCAACTTACTGAGGAAAAACGGTAAATTTAAAACGGTCTATGATGAAGCACTATGCGACATAATGCTGACCACCACTGAGCATTTGATGAACTGTGGTTTAAATATTACCTATGCCCATTATCAAACGGACGAAATTTCTTTACTTTTAGCTTTTGAAGAATACGGTTTTGCACGACAAACAATTCCCATAATTTCAACTTTAGTGAGTGAAGCTAGTGTGAAATTATCTTTTCTGTTGAATGAAATAGCCTGCTTTGAAGGTCGTATCTCCCAACTTCCTAATTTAAATGAGGTAGTTAATTATTTTCAATGGCGTAGTGAATATAGCCAACGTCAAGCTTTATATGCCCATTGTTTGTTAGCTTTACAACGGGAAGGTAAAACTAGTGTACAAGCCAATCGGATTTTAGAAGGCTTAGGATTTTCCGAGCGGAAAAAACTTTTGTTAGAAAAGGGTTTGAATTTTTATTATGTGCCAACTTGGCAAAAACAGGGTGTTGGTTTATACTGGCAGACTTACCATAAGCTGACGAACTATCAAGGGGAAAATACACCTTTGAAAACGCGGAGAATTAGACGGGATTTTGATTTACCGATGCTTGATGCTTATACGAGTTTTTTAGTGAATTTGATTAAACAAAATCAAGATATTGGTAAAAAATTATCTACACGATAAGTCAATACGGTTCATTTAAGGAGAATTGTAGCGACTCAATTCATCAAATATCTAAAAACGACCCATCGGGTCTAGGGAAGACGACCCACCGGGTCGTCTCTACGGAAATCCAAAATCTAAAATCTAAAATCACTGATAACTTGTAGTAATCGTTGAGCTTGTTGGGTGATTCCCGACCAATTTTGATTAGTGATACAATCCTTGGGAAACAACTCACCGCTAATCCCGATTGCGACAGCTCCTGCTTCGAGATAGGCTTTAGCGTTATTGATGGTGACACCACCGGTGGGGATAAGAGGTACTCCCCCCAAAGGAGGACGGATGGCTTGAATATACTGAATACCACCAACAGATTGAACGGGAAAAACCTTTACACTGGAAGCACCATAGCTGTATGCATTCATAATTTCCGTAGGGGTTAGCGCTCCCGAAACAATGGGAACATCCTGGGAAATAGCAGCTTGAATAATTTTGCCATCCACATGGGGTGTAAAAGCGAATTTAGCACCAGCTGCGATCGCATTTTCCAGGTCTTGACAATTGAGGATGGTACCGACACCGATTTGACAATTGGGTAAGTCCGACACCAACTTAGCGATTAAATCACCAGCGCGATCGCTATTCCAGGTAATTTCAATCAATCCCATACCTGCTTCTGCCACAGCATGAGCCATTGCCAATCCAGTGTCAAAATTGGAGACCCGGATAATGGCGATCGCTCGATGTTGATGGAGGAGGGACAACCAATCAGCGTTAATCATGGTTGGGTTTATGGGACTGTATATGTACATGTAGGGTTATCTAAAGTAAATCCTTGCCAATCATAACAGGACGATTAACTTGAATTAGACAGTATTCCTGGGATTGACCGATAATTCTATGGGGTGGGATGGCATCGGCGATCGCTGTTTGCTTGACCCAAGCATAACTATTGTGGGGTAAATCGGTAATATCATGACTACGTTGGCCATGACGGGGGGTATAAAAATTGAGTAAGACTGCGGTTTTGCCTTCAATATTGACGAAGTGGATCGGATGACGTTTTAAAATTTGTACAACAGGGGGTTGGGTGACAAGTTGTTTAATTTGGGGATTGTAATCGTTGAAAAACCCATTGAGACCAGTTGCAGCTAATCCCAACCAAAAGGGGATTAATAAACTTGCCAACCAAATTCGCGACAAGGTGAATTTATCCTCAGAGCAAACGCCTATTTTGTAAACTATCGGTACAATACTTGCAGCAAATCCAAAGGCGATCGCAATTGTTGCGTAGGGACGGATTTCTGGTATTCCCATCACCATCAGAATAATTCCGGCTAAAAAACAAATTATTCCCAATCCTCCCAGACCATAACTAATGTATGTAATTACAGTCATGGGGGATTTTCCTTTGTGTGTGAACCAGATATGGCTTAATTTATCCAAACCGATGGCAGCAAGGAAGGCAATAAAGGGATATAACAGTAAACTATAGTGGGATAAGCGGGTGGAAACCAGGCTCAGTTGAATCAAAAGAACAAGGGGAAAGCCAAGTAAAATTGATTTATAGTTGGAAACGGAGGTGCGAACGCAAATAACACCTCCGAGGATGGCAAATAATCCCCAAGGGAAAGATTTCAAGGGTACATTCCAAAGGTAAAAAAGAATCCCGTTCCCCCCTCGTTCGTTACTTCCTAAGCGAATGGCAAACCCGAATAATTCCTGCAAACTGGCAATTCCGTAATCCTGAAAAGTCAAATACAGCCAAATAAAAGTGGGAATCAACCCTGACACAAAACCTAAATAAATGTAGGGATGGGCAAGAAAATATTGACGCTTTTTACTACTAAGTAAATAGGGTAAAAGGGCAATAATTGGTAAAACCATCATCAAACTGCGTACCAAAAAGCCTAATCCTAAAGCAAATCCAGCACCAAATATTAAAAAGTGACGTTCCTGGGGAATGAATTCGGCTTTTAATAATAAATAAATTGCCAACAAACTCAGAAATACCATCGGTACATCCGGGGTTCCCAACCGACAATATTGTAACCATAAAAATTCTAAACTTAAAATTATTGTTGCCCAAAAAGCCAAACTTTGATTCAAAATAATTCGCCCAATTTCATACACCAAAACCATACTCAGAAAACCCAAAACTAAACTGGGAAATCTGACACTGGTTTCATTAATACCCCCAATGGTATACATCATCGCCATTAACCAATAAAAGCCAGGAGTCTTATGATGGGGAGTTGACCAAGGGTGAATCCAATCACCTGCATCAATCATCATTTTCCCTCGCCATGCATACAAACCCTCATCATGGGCCATTAAACTACTTTGGTCAGAACTAAATAATAATAAGGGCAGTATAAACAAACACAAAATTCCGTAGATAGATACAGACCTGGCGGGGATTTTGTGTCCATCACCTTCGACATATTCTTGCCTAATGGGAAACATATGTATGCACCGAGGAAGATTTCTTGATTTCAGCAGTTTGTTGATAATTTCAATTAAAATATTGTGGGTTGGCCGATACAATTCACAATTAGTGCTGACAAATAAATAATGTTGTTGATTAATCTATGAAATATTTTACACCCTTATAACCCCCAACTCACTGATTTAAGTCCGTGGAAACAGACTTCATCGGAATTTCTCACCCCTTGAATACCCATTAATAAATCGGATTGGGGATTGACTTTTCCCGCGACTAGCGACCCCCTTTGAGGTCTGGTGAGGTTGGCAAATCCTAGGTTTTGAGGGTTTAAATTGAACCTTCATTCGGGATAAATAAATGATGGAAATTTGTCTGAATTTGGACAATAGCCAATCAATTCCCAACTAATGATGGAAAATTAACATATTTTTCGACTGATAATTTACTCTGACTCTATTTTTATGCTGCTCAGACCAGATGAACGTGCCAAACTAGATAGCACCGACGATAAATTATTTTACTCGTTTCCTCGCTTTGTCACCCATGTCGATGATGGTTTCCTGCAACAATTGACTGAACTATATCGACAACGACTGCAACCGAAAATGCACATCTTTGACATGATGAGTAGTTGGGTATCCCATCTACCGGAAGAAATGGTATTCAGTCGGGTTGAGGGACATGGGTTAAACTCCGAGGAACTAGCACGAAATCCCCGCTTAGATAAATACTTTGTCCAAAATTTAAACGAAAACCCCCAACTCCCCTACAGCGATCGCGAATTTGATGCGGTTTTAAACTGTGTGTCTGTCCAATATTTACAGTACCCAGAAGCTGTATTTTCGGAAATTCATCGCATCTTAAAACCCGGAGGAATCGCCATTATCAGTTTCTCCAATCGCATGTTTTATCAAAAGGCAATTCAAGCTTGGCGTGACAGTTCTGAACAACATCGGGTTCAACTAGTCAAAAGTTACTTTACATCGGTTCCAGGTTTTAGCACACCAGAAGTAATTGTCCGTGCATCGCAAACCCCTAACTTCCTACAATGGTTAGGGGGAGGGGGAGACCCATTTTATGCTGTGATTGCCTATCGAGAAAATTAGTCGTGGAGAACTGAGGGGGGAGACAGACGCGATATATCGCATCTCTCCCCAGTACAAACGCGATATATCGCGTCTCTTATTCTTTTTTCATCAACTTTGAGAAAGGCAGTAATAACACGGTAGCCAGTTATATCAAGGGAAAGAGAAAATGTAGAGGAATGAAATGCCTTGTTTTCTTGGTATTTTGCCTCCTGTTGTCGGGAAAATCCGTTCCTGAACCACAGTTGACAGTTCCAATTTCAATATTACTGGATGTCGGAATGTCAAAAGCCGGTGAAGTTAAGTATCTAGTTTTTAAGTTTATTATAAATTGATTATCTTCAGAGATATTTCTTACAGATGCTTACGCCAACCACACTATGTATGTTGCACCTGCCTTGAAGTAAAGTTAATTACTCGTTGCGGGTGTAATTATATATAAATTAGGACTTGTCCACGGACTACCTATCTGCGTTGCTGCTTACTCAAGAAGCAATCTTAAAACTTGCTCCCTTAGTTGTAAGTGCATAAGTCCAATCAAAAAACGTATAATTTATAACTTTACTAACTTGATTTTGAAGTGCATCAAGAGGGATGAACGGTGTGCTGTATTTAGCTGAAGTACAAAAACAAAAAGGTGGTTTGCTCGGTGGTGGGAACAAAGCAGATT
This sequence comes from Calothrix sp. NIES-3974, assembly GCF_002368395.1. Lineage (GTDB taxonomy): Bacteria > Cyanobacteriota > Cyanobacteriia > Cyanobacteriales > Nostocaceae > NIES-3974. The sequence continues at coordinate 4,857,649 of NZ_AP018254.1, read as the reverse complement.
TAAAACTGTTAGCCTGTCAACGGAGCGATCAATCATGGAGTTCGGTATCAGAGGAAGTGATTGCCGCAGACGATGCTAGCAAGTTGAGCGATGGGGCTTTAGTGATGGTGGAACTGACACCCCAGCGACAAATTCAACGCATTCAGGAAGCAGGTCGTCCCCTGGTGACAATTTTACAGAATTTTTCCCGACAAATGGAAAAATTCAAAGCCGCAGAGGAAGAAATTGAGGGTTGGAAGCAATCCTTAACTTTCCAAGCTCAGGAATTTAATCGCCGTCAGGAAGAAATGGAGGAACAGATGGCGAGGTTCCAGGCAATGGAACAGGAAATGCAGGAGTTTGAAGCCCACAAACAACAAATCGAGTCTTCCCAGGCTGAAATTGAGGCTCTCCGACAGGAAATTGAGCGTAACCGTCAGGAATTGGAGGGTGCTTGGGAACATTTACGGGGTGAACAACGGCGTTTAGAGGAACTTCAGGCTAAGGGTCAAGGTAGCGGTTTAGACCCAGAACAGGCTCAAAAATTAGGTGAGTTAGTTGAATCTGTAGCGGGTGGTTTGACATCGATTGCGGGGATGCGCGAACAACTTAACTACGGTTTGGAAGTTGTCGAACACCAGCAATCCTGTTTAAATCCCCACTGGGAAATGTTAGCAGTAATCCGTTCGGAAGTTGAACAGCAACAAGCGGATGTGGAATTACGGGAAAAGGAATTGCGCGATCGCCAAAATGAAGTGCAGCAAGCTCAAGCCTTGCTCGATGCGCAAATTGCCGAGTTTAAAGCTAATCATGCCACATTAATCAGTCGGGAAGCCCAAGCTCGGATGTTGAAGGAGCAAATTTATCATCAAGAGGATTTGTATCAGCAAATGAGTTCATTGGCTGCAAGTTCTGGTCAAGCAATTCTTCTCGATGGGGAAATCTTGGCGGCATTAGAATCCATGCCAATAGATGAGCTTGAGCAAAAAGTCAAAGATTTGCAAGAAAAATTAACTATCGATTCCAGTTTTGTGGATGAACAGGAAACGGAGTTAACCTATAAACAAGCGACGATAGAGGAAATTCAACAAAAGCTGAATCAAGCTGCGGATGCAGAAAAACCTTCCTTAGAATCAGAATTAGCGGACGAAAAAGACCATTATCAAATGCTGAATGAAACATTGGTTGGTCAACGTCGTAGTTTGATGCAACGTCAGGAGGAGTTAAATCAGTATCAAGCGATTTTGTGGAGAAGGCAAGGGAAAACCCTGGAAAATCAGAGGGAAAATCAAATAGATTTGCGTCCCTTGTTGACACAAATTGATACATTCCGCCAACAACAGGTTGAGGATTTAGAGGAATTAGAACGGGAACTAGAAAGTCTGCGTAGCAGTGTGGAACTTGCTCAAGGGTTAATGGAAAATCAAATGCAAGCTCAAGCGACTAAACAGCAAGAATTGCAAGATTTGCAAGAAGAGTTTCATCAACTTCAATCCATGCTTCATCAAAAGCAAGTTCGTATTTCTGTTTACGAAGAACTTCTGCAACCAGTTCAGGATGCCTTGGATCGATTGCGTCAATCTTTACAAGTAACCAGTGAAATCTGTGAACAAGTTCAAGCTGGTAGTCATACTCAACTTGACAGCATATCACAAATTCGGGAAGTATTGACTAGCTTGGGAAATCATTGATTTATAAATGCTTGTGTAAAATTAAATAGGGTCTGCTGTAAGTAAAGAAAAAGCTTGTAGTTGCGCTACTCTTAGAGAATGCCACGCCTATAGGACTAAAGTGCAACTACAAACAATATCAGCTTTACTATATTTTGACATTTTCAGTAAGCATCTTCGATGATAATTAGTGGTACTTAGACAAAAAGTCGCCAGAAAAACTACTCAAATGTAGATATAGCAAGACTTGGACATCGTTTTGAATCGCTTCTTGCTATATCTGGGTTTCAAGCATTTTGGAACCTGTAGTTTATTTTCCTTCCCCTGTATGGGTTTGAGGCTTATTTCGACTTCAAAAATGTTTGAGTCCCGTTAGGGATTCATGGGCTAAGAAACTTGAAGATTTCTCAACGTTTCCAGAGTTTCCTTGCTTTTACAGTAGCGTTTTTACCGACAATGGATGCTGTCGCAGCGTTGTTTATGCCCATGTCAACACTACACACTTGTATCTCAAAACCCCTTATAACAGTGCTTTTAGGCTTATCTACCATTTTGTTCAATTAAGGACAACTCGATGCTTGAAAGTGGGAACTCGCTGCTGCTTCCGGTGCTTGTGCCACCAACAGAATCTTACCATCTGGACTTTTCACCCAACCCTGTGCTTCCAGCAGTGATTCTACTGTTTTCTTTTCCCTGGGTTGAATTTGTTGTGCAGAGGGGATTAATGCCTGTAAACTTTCATCTAAACCTACGAGGTTATAATTTTCAATAGTACCAGGAAAGGGGTCTAAGGTATTCAGTGGTATACTTCCACCACGACCAATGACAACAAATCTGGCAATCTTTTGAGCTTCTTCAAAAGTCCTGGGGCAAAGTTTACCAACTTCATTGCTATGGTCGCGAATTTGTCTGGGTAGTTCGATTAATCCCTGGGTGGGGTCTAGGTCTGGCTTGTTAATTTCCGTAGTCCCACTTAATTCTGGTGTTGCTCCAGTGGCTGTTATATCACTTTCTGGGGTGGGGAATTGACGGGGTTGGGTGCCAAAAATACCTTGGGAAGTGATACTTACCCGACCACCGCGAAAATCAGCAGAGTTGGCACTGATATCACTGTTTTCCAAGGCAGCTAAAACACGGGCGTTGATGTTAATATTACCACCGATGACGTTTTCACCTGTAGCGTTAGTGGTAATATTGCTATTGCGACGCAGGATTAAAGCGTTAGTATTGAGGTTAATAGTGGCTTGTTCGCGGTTAGGGTCTTTGTTCGGACTGCGGGTGTTAGCGTTGAGGAAGGCTTTGTTGTCTAGACGGATTGTGTCTGCTTTCAGGGTGAGAATACCTGCATTTCCTGTCCCTTGACTGTTGACACCGATACCAGCACCATCGTTGATGAATAGATGCTTCGTGTTAACAAATAAATCTCCTGCATCTCCTTGAGAAGCAGGTTCAGTGGAAGTTAATAGACTACTAGGATAGCGCTTATCCCCAGAACGACCGCTCAATATGACCTGATCGCTAGCATTTACATTCAAATCTCCCCCTTTCCCTGTTGTAAATGTAGCGGCAACAATATGACCCCCATTCCGTAAAATCAGGTTGGGAGTGGTGACATTAATACTTCCCGCATCTCCTTTTGCACCTGGTTCACTGGAAGCAATTAAACCACTGACAAAGCGTGTATTAGTGGGAGATGTACCAATTAATTCTATTTGCTGTGAGGCTTTGATATCTAAATTACCTGCTTGACCAGAACTGGAGGTCGCAGCGACGATTTGCGCTCCATCCCTCACCACCAATCTTTCAGTATTGACATTGATATTCCCCCCATCCCCACTGGCTCCTCTTTCCGTAGAAACCAGTAAACCACTGACAAAGCGTGTATCAAGGGGAGATGTGCCGATTAATTCTATTTGCTGTGAATTGATATCTAAATTGCCCCCTCGACCGGAGGTAAAGGTGGCAGCAGTCACTTGAGCACCATCTCTGATAGCTAGAAGCGGTGTGTTAATAATTATACTACCAGCGTCTCCGGTTGCTTGTCTTTCAGTGGAAGCGAATAAACCACTTAGAGAACGACCGTTAGGGGAAGTACCAATTAGATTGACCTGTGTGGATGCATTAACTTGTAAATTTCCTGCTTTTCCTTTACCAAAGGTGGTAGTACTAGCTTTTGCTCCATTGGTAATGGAGAGATTTTGGGTATTAATCACTAAATCTCCTGCATCTTTTGTGGAACCAGGTTCAGCAGCAGCAAACAAACCTGTGGGAAATCGACTATTCGTAGGAGCGCCAATTAGTTGGACATTTTCAGATGCTTTGATAGTTAAATTTCCTCCTCTTCCTGCTCCGTAGGTGGAGGTACTCGCTTGTCCTCCCTGTTCTAAAATAAGGTTTTTGCTGATGATGGTTAAATCTCCTGCATCACCTGTGGAACCGGTATCAGCGATCGCAAACAAACCAGTGGAGAAGTTACTACTACCAGTAACACGCACGGTTTCGGAAGCATTTACTGTTAAATTACCACCTTTTCCGGCAGCAGATGTAGAAACACTAATTTCTCCGCCGGCGGATATGAAGAGATTTTCTGTATTAATATTTAAGTTACCCGCATCTCCTGTGGAGCGAGGAGCGGCAGATGCAAACAAAACGCTAATCGAACCAGCTTCACTTCTACCATTTACTTCCACTTGACGGGCATTTACTGTTAAATTACCACCTTTTCCACTGCCGAAGGTTCCAGCTCCAACTTGCGCTCCCTCTTTGACGGTGAACACACCCGTATTAATGGTTAGTTTTCCACCGTTTCCAGAACCGGAAGCATTAGTCCCCAGACTGCTTCCGATGGCGGTATTTACTCCATCTAGGTTGATTATTTTATTACCGCTTAAACTGACAAGCTCGGAAGCATTAATGAACAAGTCACCACTATTACCTGCTCCAGTTGCTCTGGTTCTGATGTACCCCCCATTGGTCAGGGTTAATCTTTGGGTTTGTAGTTGAATATTTCCTCCATCTCCTTTTCCAAGAGTCAGAGAATCTATATATCCAGTATTGATATCGATGGAGTCATCAACGGTGATTTGGATATTACCCCCCCTACCTTCATCTAGGTTGGAGGAATTGATGTTAGTACCTTCTCCATCAATGGAAAGTGTTTTGGCTTTAATTTCGATATCTGCACTCGGGAAGGAATTAGTCCGTCCAAAAATTGATGCACTCGAAGCGCTGGAAATATTTGCTCCATTAGATAAGGATAGTTTATCCTGCACCTGTAGGTTGATTTTACCACTTGCTCCGACTGCAAAGTTGCCGGAATTGATTTTAGCAGCATTAAGATTAATATTCCTAGCAGTAATACTTATATCACCAGTTTTTCCCGCAACAGGGGAGGGATTACCAGTAGTTGCGATCGCACTCCCACTGACAAGGTTAACATCATTGTTCACATTTAGGATAATGCTTCCCTGACTTCTAGTACCATTACTGTTAATTTGACTTTGGTTGGTTAAACTCACAGAATCGGCTTTGATGATTATATTCCCCGTATCACCCAGGGAGTCTGGTAAACCTAAATTTAAAATATTACTGCGGTCGTCCAAAATTACTTCACCAGTTGCATTAATAACTAAATCTGCTGCTGCAACACCCGATTCACCCTCTCCAGGAGCAAGGGTGGTACTAATAAAACTATTTTCCCCCAACCTCAAATTTTTGGTATGGATGGAAATTGCACCCCCTCCTGTTGTCAAAGCAAAGGCATTTTTTTGCAAAGCTATATTCCCCTGCAAAAGATTTTCAGGAAATCGCAACTGCATTTGCTTTCCACTACCAATTAATTCAATACTTCCAGTTCCCCCAACAGCACCCAACCCGAAACTACCTCCCAGGGAACCAACCACACCTCCATCAAACACAACATCTCCACCAATCAGGTAAAAACTTCCCGGTGCAGAAATTTGCCGACTACGGACAGTAATTCCCCCTGGATTCAACTGGTTGTAAAACAATGCACTGGGATTGACCGTCAATAGGGGTACTGCTTGGGGATTAGTTGCATCAAACAACCCCTGATTGCTAAACTGTACTGCATTCGCAGTTGTCCCGACAAAACTACCACGTATATCTAAAACCGCATTTTCACCAAAAACAATCCCATTCGGATTAATCAAGAATAAATTGGCATTTCCATCCACTCCCAAGGTTCCGAATATATTCGACCCATTTCCACCTGTAACTCTAGTCAAAATATTTTCTACTCCGGAGGGATTGGCAAAATACACCCTTTGTCCATTCCCGATGTTAAATTCTCGAAAGCTATGGAAATGATTAATTCCTCTGGTTGCACCACCTTCAATCCTGTCAGCAATTCCCCCATTTATAATTACATTCGGTGTGATTTGGGATGCTTCTGTTCCTAGGGTATTGTCGGGGGTAATCTGGGCTAAACTGGATGGATTGATGCACAAAATAAGGCTGGGAAACATCAGCCAAGGGGTGGATTTTAACATGTTTATTTTAATTGGGTTTAATAATTATTTTTTGAGAAAGTATTTTATTCTGAGTTTTATACTTATCAGTATCTACCCCTTCAACACAATCACTTGTTAATAAATATTTATTGACCTGCATTGATTATAAATTCCTACAACTAGGGAATAGGGAGGGGAGCATCCCACCTTTTATTCAGTGGGCAAAGATTAATCTATTCAGGTAAGCACAAATGGGGTGTTTGCCCTCAAAAAACATGCTTCTAAGTAGGGTCTGCTGTTCGCGTGCAAGCGCGCTAGCTGTAAGAGTATTTTTGTGAGGTTAGGGAACAGGGAGAGACGCGACATGTCGCGTCTGTACAGGGAATAGTTTTAAGCCAAGTCTCTATAATTTCTGCAAGCCCTAGGTAGGAGATTAGAAATGGATATCTTCAGGTTACGGATACAAACCCCGGTCTTGGAGTGCGATCGCCACTCGACCGACACCAATACTATAGGCTGCTAATCGGGGAGAAATTTGTTGTTGTTGGCTTTGGGTCATCACTTGTCGGTAAGCTTGTACCATCAGGTGTTCCATTTCTTGGTTGACGCGTTTTTCATCCCAAAATACGTAGGATAGACCCTGCACCCATTCTAAATAACTAACTACAACTCCCCCCGCATTAGCCAAAATATCGGGTAAAACAGTGACACCTCTTTTAGTAAGGGACTGATCTGCGGATAATGTCACAGGTGCATTAGCTGCTTCCACGACCAATTGGGCTTGAATTTGATTGACGTTATCTTCTGTGATTTGATTTTCTAAAGCTGCGGGAATCAACACATCACAGGGTAAAGTTAATAACTGGGCATTACTAATCGGTGTGCCTTGGGGAAAACCCACCACGCTACGACGATTGTCTGCTGCATAGGCTTTGAGGGCAGAAATATCCAAACCCGACTCAGCATACACCCCCCCAGCACCGGAGGAAACTGCAATTACCTTGGCTCCCGCTTCCGCAAGTAAAATTGCGATCGCACTACCCACATTACCAAATCCCTGAATGACGACCCGTGTTCCCTGCAAGGATTTACCCCGGTCTGCTAAGGCTTCCCGCACACAAATCATTACCCCCCGTCCCGTAGCCATATCCCGACCCCTAGAACCCCCAATGGATAGGGGTTTGCCGGTGACAACTCCGGGTACTGCATGACCCATATTCACCGAATAGGTATCCATCATCCAAGCCATTTCCCGTGGGGAAGTTCCCATATCTGGAGCCGGAATATCCACCGATGGACCAATGTTTTTAATCAATTCACTTGTATACCTTCGGGTAATCCGTTCCAATTCTCCCACACTGTAACGCTTCGGGTCAATGGCAATTCCCCCCTTTGCACCACCATAGGGAATTCCTAGCAATGCACATTTCCAGGTCATTAACATGGCCAAGGCAGACACTTCCCGCAGTGTCACGGCGGGGTGGTAACGGGTACCGCCCTTATAGGGACCAAGAATATCACAATGTTGGACGCGATGTCCGGCTAATACTTCAATTTCCCCGTTATCCCGTTTCACTGGTATTGAGACCGTAATCACCTTGCGAGGATTACTGAGGATGGAAATAGTCCCCCCATCTAGTTTCAGTTGTTTGGCTGCGGCTTCTAGGTAACTACAGGCTTGATCGAAGGGGCAAATATAAGCGGGTGAAGGGACTTCTAAGGGTTGGAGGGAAGGTGCTGTCATGGGAGGTGAACTATGTTTGGTGGTGACATGGGAATCTTAAATTAATCATCAACATTTCGACAATACCCCATAGAAAAGTAGAATATCGGGGGAGACCCGACATGTCGCGTCTGTTTCTAACGACAAATATACCGTTTGAGCCTATTTACTCTCTTCAATAAGTGGTTGATAAAGTATTTATTGACACTTGACAAACAGCCTCTGATGCTGATGCAAAATCTCAATTAACCAGCTTCCGCATCTAAGGAAGTATTGGCATGAATCAGACGAATTTTTAAATCCCCGTAAAATTCTTCCTGGTACATTTCCACTTTTGATTGGGCAGAAAGTAACAATAATGCCCAAAATACCCCAACTAAATCACTATTCCCTGGTTGATGCTGATTGGGGATAACTTGTTTGGTTTGTGACCAAAGTTGGACAAGTTGAGGTAATTCGATCCATTCTTGATCGATTAATAGTTCCTCCCTCGCTCGAAATAAAACCTGTTCTAACTCACCCGCGATTTCGCTGAGGTTTTCTTGGTGTGCAAGTACAAGAGCTGTACGAAATTTACGAACATTCGAGCGATCACGTGGTGGTTTATTTTCTGATTTTGGCTGAATGGTTTTTAATTGTTCAGCCATAATCTGCAATTGTTCGATTAATTCATGCAGGGTGACACGACGTTTAGGGGGAGGAATAGCCGCAGGACGACGACGTAATGTTTGTTCTAAAGGTACGCGAATTGCCTTGAAGAAATCATCATCACCGCTACCGGGTAACAGTTCCTCTAATAATTCATCGACTTCATCTTCCGCAGCTTGCATTTGCATCAAGGTATTCGCTTTGAATAACACCAGCATTGATGCCGATAAAAATGCTTGTCCGGAATGGGACAGGTCTGTTTCGTAACTGCGTTTGTTTGTTTCTGGTGACATAAATTCCAGAAAACGGTCAATCACCTCAATCACCTTCACATCCCAGGGATCGATATCTCCCTGTTCGGCTTGATGAATTAGCTGGGTAATGGTTTCAAGTAGTTCGACTGCATCCATTAATTAATGCATTGATTTTAATAGTTTGCTCACGCACACAGCAATAGTATAAGAGGGATGAAAAACAATCAACCCTGAATAATGATATTTTTATACTCTTGATTTTGTAATTATTATGACTTTAATTTTCAGAATTTTCACTCACCTGGAGAGGAGAAGGGGTCGTCTCTCCTCTTATACTTCAAATACAGTTCGGTTAATGATTTTTCGTGGTGATTTCGAGAGACGCGATCTAGCCTCTTTCAGAGGAGCTTTGCTAACGCGTCTCCACAATTATTTTGGGTTTACGAATTTTCTGAGCCGAACCGTGTTGCTCCTACTCCCTGCTTATCTCTACATCACCTCCGAAGCCACAGCTTCCGATTCCCGTTCCACAAAAGCCTGTACCCTAGCTCTGTAATCACGCAGACTCTCATCTACCCATTCGCGATCGTTACTATTTACATATAAATGTACTAGCGGCTCACTGGCATCGGGTAATACCAACACCCAGCTATCATCGTAGGGTTGACAAATCTTCACACCGTCGATGAGTTCGAGATTTTGAGCGGGGTGGGTTTCGACTAAATAGCGCATCAATGCCCCTTTAACTGTCCAGGGACAGCGAACAGTGTAGGTTTTGTGGATGACACGGGGTAATTCGGAACGCACCGCAGCTAGCGATCGCTCTTGAATGGTTAACATTTCGATTAGTTTGGCGATGCAGAACATGGCATCGAAACCGGGGTGTAATTCCGGGAAAATAAAGCCCATGTCACCGCTTCCCCCCAGAACAACATTGGGGTTTTTCTGGGATGCTTCCATCAATGCGGTGGGGTTGGCTTTGGTGCGGATGACGTTAGCATCGTGACGACGGGCTATTTGTTCAACTGCGCTGGTGGTGTGGACGGGAACGACAACACTACCTCTGGGATTGGCTGTCAGCACCATATCTACCATCAAAGCAGTTAAAGTTTCCCCGCGAATGGGGATACCGGATTCATCCACCAGGATTAATTGTTCGCCGTTGGCGGAAACCTGGACACCAAAGTTGGCTTTGAGGGCTTCCACTACATGTCCTAATTGGGTTAATAGGGCTTCCCGGTTGGTGGTGGACATGGCGGTTTTATTTAAACTGGCATTGAGGACAACCGCATCCACACCAAATTGATCCAGCATTTGCGGTAGAACCGCACCGGATACCGCATACACGTAATCAATGACAATTTTGGCTCGACTATTACGAATAGTTTCAATATGGAGGAATTTTTCAAAAGCTGTGCAGTAGCGGTCAAGCACCTGACTCGGATAGGCCACATCACCAATTTCATGAATTTGCGATCGCCGCATATCCTCTTTGAAAAATGCCCCTTCGATTTTCTTTTCTTTGGCTTTGGAGATATTAATTCCCTTGCTATCCATAAATTCGATTAAAATATAATCGGGACGGTCAGGGTGAACTCGCACATGGATACCACCTTCCACCTCGGAACTACGAATCACGGTTCTAGCAATCGGTAGGGCTGTCGCATCCAAGTTTTGAATATCCACACCTACCGACATTAACCCAGCAATCAAGGAACGAGTCACCATGCGGGAAATATTACGTTGGTCACGGGAAACGGTGACTTTAGAACGGGGTTTGAGGGTGGAACCATAGGCTGCACCCAATTTGACCGCAAATTCCGGCGTAATGTCGATATTCGCTAATCCCTGCACACCCCGTTGTCCAAATAGATTCCGTTGGGCCGTATTTCCCCAAATAAGGTTAATATTCAAAATAGCCCCTGATTCCACCTTCTTACTCGGCCAAACCCGGACAAAGGGACTTATTTGTGCTTCCTCTCCCACTGTCGAAAGGGAACCAACTACCGCTCCCTCCAAAACATGAGCTCGCCGATCAACCCTAGTTCCCCTGGCAATGACACAGGCTGTCAAATTAGCTTCTTCGCCGACAATTCCCCCATTCCAGATAATTGGTCGCTTCAATATGGCATCCGCACCAATGGTGACATTATCACCAATCACCGTACCAGCTTCAATTTGTACCCTAGCCCCAATCCGACAATTCGCACCAATAACCACAGGTGGTTCAATCTTGGCGGATGGATCAATATAAGTATTTTGTCCCACCCAAATACCAGGAGACTCTTCCTTGTAGGCAAAATCGAGGATGACCTTCCCAGCTAATCCATCATACTGGGCTTCCCGATAGGCATCCAAGTGTCCAACATCACACCAATACCCATCGGCCACATACCCAAACATCGGCTCATCTTTGGCTAGGAGCAAAGGAAATAGGTCTTTGGAAAAATCACATTCAGTATTTTCCGGTAGGTATTCTAAAACTTCTGGTTCTAAAATGTATGTACCCGTATTGACGGTATCAGAAAAAATTTCGCTTGTTGAAGGTTTTTCTAAAAATCGACGAATTCGTCCCTGTTTATCGGTGATCACGACCCCAAATTCAATGGGGTTAGGAACGCGAGTTAAAATTAGAGTTGCTTTAGATCGATTGCGTTTGTGAAATTCAATTGCTGCGGTTAAATCAAAATCTGTGATACTATCACCACTAATTACCACAAAAGTTTCATCCAGTAATTCGGCAATATTTTTCACACAACCAGCCGTACCGAGAGGTTGATCCTCCTCTACCGCATAGGTCATTTGTACGCCAAAATCACTACCATCTTGGAAATAATCCCGCATGGCATCAGGTAAATAATGCAGCGTGGCAATCACCTCATTGATATGATGGCGTTTGAGCAGATTAATAATATGTTCTGCGATTGGTCGATTTAAAATCGGTACCATCGGCTTTGGCAAGTCGCATGTCAGAGGACGCAAACGCGTTCCCGAACCACCTGCCATTAATACTGCACGCATAAGTCCTCCTTCGTAACCAGCACATGATTTTGTGCCACTTTCTGACTGACAACCGGAAAAATAGCCAGTTTATAATTATTCTCCTATGAACACATTCAGTTGAGAAACTTCCGTTGGACGCATATAAATATGGGGAATAGGGAGTTGGGAATGGGGAGTAGGGATTAGGTGTCGTAAAAATCACTCAGCTACTCTATAATTTCTGTGTAAATTCAACAGTACCAAAATATTTTCTCCCTCAGTTTCCCTACCTAACCCAACCCCTCAGAACTTATGTGGTCAAATATTACGACTCCACCGCATTCATGTTTGATGGGTAAAGAAAGGTACGTAGTTGCGCTAGTCTACGACAACCCTGCGGGTACAATTCCTTATTTTAAAGCTTTTTTGGGGCTAGAGCTTGTGTATTTTGTGCCTTCTAATCACGTAAAAATTTAGACAAAATCGAGGCAGAGCCTCGTGAAACGCGTTCCCACACAGAGGGTGGGAACGAGAGACGAGAGAAGGAGTTCAGCACAGAATTTGTATGAAGTAAGTATGGGTCAATTTCAACAACGTACACACCCTAGGCTAGAGCAATAATTTTTTACAAAGCCCTCTGATATCGATTATCTTGTACTTGGCAATAAATGAAACTAGAGTAATCAACGGTTATAGCCCCGGATATGTAGCAAGCATTAGCGTAAACGATATAACTTACGTGGTGGAGTAGTAGTAGCTCTAGACCTTGATTTGAGGGGTATTTCCCCCTCCTCCTTTCCCAATCCATCATTTAAAAATTGATAGACCACTACTCCCTACTCCCTACTTCCTTCAGATTAAATAGGAAAAAATTTAGGGAACTGTGCTGATAAAGTGTAAGTCTTCCGGTATAGTTTTGCATAAGCTCAACAGCAAATAAGCTGTTGTTTGCCCTTATACCTATTTCCCGAAAATCTGGCTATGGATGTACATAGGTTGGCAGAAAGTGCTAGCTGAAGGCATTTGAGGTTTTTGTGAACACAGTGCAAGCATGATTCTCTACCTAGCTACAATTGCCGGGATTTGGTATTAATTAATATTTACTGAACAGCACATATATCAAAGCAAACCACGATGAAAAATCAGGGTTTTAATTTCATTCCCCACGGACAAAAATCGTTATTTTTACAACGACGCTACAGACAATCAAGTGCATTTTCGCGCTTACTGGCTGCATTGTTTCTGACATCAAATGTATCCCTATTATTACCGATTTCTGTGAATGCAGGAATTTCTACCCCAGTTAAATCATCTGCTAATTTATTATTAGCACAAGCACCTGCAACTGGGACGGTAATTTTTGTCAATCCCAGTACGGGAAATGATGCAGCCACGAATGGTAGCGAAGCCGCACCCTATAAAACTATTAGTTTTGCCCTCAGACAGGCAAGAGCTGGTAGCATTATTCAACTTGCACCTGGTAACTACGATAGCAGTAATGGAGAACAGTTTCCGTTGAACATACCTGCAAATGTCACTTTACGGGGTGATGAAAGTAGTAAGGGTCAGGGAATTCAAATTACCGGGGGTGGAGGTTATACTAGCCGTACCTTTGCCGCTCAAAATATTACCATTCTCGCAAACAACGGTGTCACCATTACAGGAGTAACTGTAACTAATCCCAATCAACGGGGAACTGCGGTTTGGGTGGAATCAACTAATCCCACTATTACCAATAACACTTTTACTAATAGTGTGCGGGATGGGGTGTTTGTAACGGGGACAGGTAATCCCAGGGTAGAAAATAACTTGTTTACCTTGAATCAAGGTAACGGTATTTCCATTGCCAAGGAAGCCAGGGGAGAAGTTCGGAATAACGTATTCCAAAATACTGGATTTGGAATTGCAGTCAGTGAAAATGCTGCTCCTTTGATTAGTAATAACCAAATTATTGGTAACAATGGTGGTGTGGTAATTACTGGTGCTGGGAAACCGGTGTTGCGCAACAACGTGATCCAGGATAGCCGTGACCACGGAGTTGTGGCAATTACCAATGGAGAACCAGATTTAGGAACCGAAGCCAGTCCGGGAAATAACCTAATTCGCAATAATGGGAGACAAGACCCGAAAAAATATTTTGATATTTTAAATGCAACACGCGATCGCACGATTATTGCAGTTGGTAATGATGTTGATCCGAGTCGGATTTCCGGGAAGGTGGAGTTAGTTGTCGCCAAAGTTGAACCACCACCACCACCAGGGGGAGGAGGTACAACAGCCTTTCGAGATGTTCCAGCGAATTTCTGGGCCAAAAGTTATATCGATGCCCTTGCTGCCCGTGATATTATTGCTGGATTCCCCGGTAATGAATACCGTCCCAATGAACCTGTCACCCGCGCTCAATTTGCAGCCATCATCAATAAAGCCTTCAATCCCCCAGCAAGACGGGAAGCAATCAATTTCCGTGATGTCCCCACCAGTTTCTGGGGATTCCAAGCAATTCAAACAGCTTCTCGCGGTGGCTTTTTATCCGGATATCCCAATGGGACTTTCCAACCCCAGCAACAAATTGAGCGGGTACAAGCTTTAGTTTCCCTCGCTAACGGATTAGGATTAACCACAACCGGAACAAATGTGCTATCATTCTACAGTGATGCCAATAGTATCCCTGATTATGCTCGCAATGCGATCGCGGCAGCCACTTCTCGCTCTATTGTCGTTAATTTCCCCTCCGTCAGACAACTGAATCCCCGTCGTCCTGCGACCCGTGCAGAAGTTGCTGCTTTTGTTTATCAAGCAATGGTAAATGCTGGTTCTGCACCTGCAATTTCTTCTCCCTTTATTGTTAATGTTTCCCAGTAGCAGTCTACTAAATTAACTTAGATGGGTGAAAAAGGCGCGTAGTCGCGCTAGTCCACGACAACCCTGCGGGTGTAGCGCCTTTATCATAAAGCTTTTTCGGAACTCAAGGCACTACTACAAACCCTTCAGGACTCATACCGTTTGAATGTGAAGTTGCACATAACAAGTTGTCCGCAGCGAGGAGGAACGACAAAGCAATCTCCTAACCTTCAATGTTAACGAGTTACTGAGATTGCCACCCTCTAATTCTTTCCGCACTGCGAGAGCAATCAGCAAGCTACACAATTATACGCCAAAAATTATATGCAGTTTCATCTAAAAATTGGTATCGTGTGGTCGAGTACTAGTCTACGACAACCCTGGGGGGTAAAGCACTTTCCCACTGGTGATGTCTGCTTTTAACCATATGGTAAGCGATTCGCCAGAATTTATATTTCTAAAGCATCATGATTTTGCCGCGTTCAGAATAGGAACGCGGTTTTTTGCTGGTATTGACGTGTAATTTATAACCTAGTATAAATACTCTTATCATTATGTTAATAAAAACACTAAAAATATTTTAATATCTGTCCGAAGATAGATGAAACAACTTGTAAAACTCTCAAATTTAGACTATATATGTTTTTATATATTTCGGATATCACGTAACTAGAGGGGCATAAAGTTCATGGTGCAAATAATAAAAAACTTGCCAGTAAATGAACTCAGCGATTAAAATCAATATTCAAATAATTTTATTTCATCAAAAAAAATTACAAGGAGACAATAAGTATTAATACGTATAGATTGTTATCGGTAAGGACAAATCAAGCTGTCCCATTGTCAATTGCGCAGGTGACAGATATGCACATATTTGCCAACCAGACACAAAGATTGCTGGGGATGGAGACACAAAGGTCTTTATGGGAAGCAATTGAGCGCATCCGGATAAAATCCGAGCTTGACTTGTTGCTATTGACGGGGAATATCTCTGGGGATGGGAGTTATGCCTCCTATGAAACGGTAAATAATTTAATTACGCCATTAAAAATACCGACCTATTGGCTAGTAGGAGATTGCGATCGCGATCGCATAATGGAAGACTGTTTAAATACGGGTATGTTTTCCCAGCGCAAAGTATTTGAGCGGGGAGGTTGGCATTTTATTTTGCTCAATTCTTGCGTAGTAGGTTCCAGCTACGGATTTTTATCAGCACAAACCCTAGATTGGTTAGAGCAACATCTAATCCAAGCAACCCCCAAACCCACTTTAATAGCTCTCCACCATCCCCCCTTTCCCATCGGTTCGGATTGGTTAGATACAAGTTGTTTACAAAACTCCGAGGAATTTTTGGCGGTTTTAGACCGTCATCACCATGTCAAACTGGTATTATTTGGACATATACACCAAGAATATCACCGCCATCGTCAAGGTGTAGATTATTTAGGTACGCCTTCTACCTGCGTCCAATTTCAACCCCAAAGTTCTACATTCAAACTTGACCATCGATTCCCCGGTTTTCGTTTACTGCAACTCTATCCAGACGGAACTTGGAAAACCCAAGTGGAAAGAATACCCGTATTTCGAGACTCAAATATTGCCATCGCACATCGATAACTTCCCCTACCTCCTGGAGTCGAAGAAAAGTAGGGAGGGGGAAGTAGTGAATAAAAAGATTTGGGTGCGACTTTTGACTACAGAGGAGTCAACAGGAAATACCTCCAGCAGAAAATCGTGCCATCATAGAGCTAATTACCACAATCATGGTGTACAAGTTTGAAGGTAAGAGTCAAAGGGAGGTAGAACAAATGTTGGGAATTACACTCAAAGAAACACAGGTTTATCGGGAAATTAAGGAAGAAGGACGGAAAGCAGAAGCGTGTCAACTCATTACGCGTCAATTAACCCGACGGGTAGGAGAACTACCACAACCAGTGCGATCGCAAGTTGAATCCCTTTCCCTAGAACAATTAGAAAATCTCGGTGAAGCATTGCTTGATTTTACTAGCATGGCTGATTTAGACGCATGGTTAGCAGCACTTAACCCTTAAAATGGTGAAGCTGCTATTTTCCAACCTGAATGCGTCGAGATTCGATATTTTACAAATTATTTCAGCAATCTCCCAGTTTATTATTCGCCCTGTTAACAAATCCACCTGCGAATGCAGACGAGTACATATTTGATTCGGTAGCAGTTAAAGAAGCAAAATTTGAAATCGATGGTGTATTTCTACCACCGCAAACCGAAAATCCAGGTGTGGTGTATTTCTGTGAGGTGCAATTTCAGAAGGACGAAAGACTATACGAAAGGGTATTTGCCGAATCCTATCTCTACTTTTATCGCAACCGTGGCAGATTCAGCAATTTGCAAATCGTCATCATTTACCCATCCCGTAGCTTAGAACAAACAGATATTAGTCCTTACCAGAGTCAACTCAACAGTCCCCAGGTACATCGGATATATCTGGATGAACTCGGAGATATTCGTTCGTTACCCGTATGGGTAGGATTAATGGTGTTGACTACAATTGATGAAGAACAAGCAACAGAAGAAGCAAGGAATTTATTAACAAGGAGTCAACAGGAAGTACCTCCAGCAGAAAATCGTGCCATCATAGAGCTAATTACCACAATCATGGTGTACAAGTTTGAAGGTAAGAGCCAAAGGGAGGTCGAGGAAATGTTGGGAATTACACTCAAAGAAACACAGGTTTATCGGGAAATTAAGGAAGAAGGACGGAAAGAAGGAATAAAAGAAGGAGAACAACGAGGAGAGCAACGAGGAGAGCAACGAGGAGAACAGCGAGGACGGAAAGCGGAAGCGTGTCAGCTAATTACGCGTCTACTAACCCGACGGGTAGGAGAACTACCACAACCAGTGCGATCGCAAGTTGAATCCCTTTCCCTGGAGGAATTAGAAAATCTCGCTGAAGCATTGCTTGATTTTACTAGCATGGCTGATTTAGATGCTTGGTTGGCTGGATTGGGTGATAATTCTCGATGAGATGATGCTGTTTTGACTTCAATTCATAGATAAATTATAAATACTGGGATTCACACTCAATTTTTCCGAAAGACAGCAGTGAAATAACCGCGATCGCAAATTCCGAAGGTTTGCAGCATCTGTCCAATGTTGATATTAGCAATCAAGAAAATATTTAGGCGTTGCATAAATGCGGGATGAACTGAAGGCTAAAAGTATTTAGTATTTCGTTCAATATTCAGCAAAATCATCCCCTGAATCAGCAAAGCTAATAGTTCAATAAAAAAAAGGAATTTTTGGGTTAAAACTACTCCCTGTACAGACGACCAGACGGGTCGTCTGTACCCACTCCCTACTCCCTTCCCTCACTAAAATACTTTTCCGCAGACCCTAAATAGTTCATTTCTACTCTCCACTCTCTATTTCCAATGTAGGGAAATTTATTTTCTGATTTGTGCATGAGTTAGCAAACCTCGGAAATATAGGTATATAGCACCCCAAGAGGGTGTGAAGTAATTACAAATTGCATTTATCCAGAGGAGGTGGAAAAATTGAGGTAATAATGGCGTTGATTAGGTGATAGTTCCGTGACTTCTGCATCCAAATATTGGGAATTTGTCAAATTAGATACCACAAGTAAGCGCCGAGTTGAGATGATTGCTGTTGCCAAAACCTATTTTCAAAGGCATTTTCCAGACTTACATGATGTTGCTGATGTGACGGTACAACGTCACCTTTGGCAGATTCAACATGACGCAAATGGAGAACGGGAAGACAAGTTTTTGGCTGAACTATGTCTACGTTGTTATATTTCACACCAGATTTACCAGGTTTGCTTGGATTTAGGGATGAAGTTTGGCAGCAAAAATGGTTTTACTTATCAAGACTTGTTACCGTATGTGTTGGATGATGAGGTTTTAGAGATAGCAGTACGTCAACCGCAACAGCTGAGTGCTTGGTTGAATACCCACAGAAGTCAACAAGGTTTCCCTGGTTTGGGTAATTCATCTTATCAATCTTTGGCTACCAATATTCTCAAAACTTTTGACCCGACTAAGGGTTCCTTGAGTGCTTGGGTAAGTCGTTATGTGAAACAGCATACGGAACTGAAGCGGTTTCTGTTGCAACATGGTGTGTTCTTGGTCAGTGATTGGGCTTTGTTAAATGATACTAATCCCAAGGAATTGCAGCGGATTTTGACGACAATATTTGGTTTGAGTCAGGTGGAAATTGAACAAGCTTGCGAATTATTGGTGAGTTACCACGGTGTATATCGTCAAGACCGCTTACAGCAAAGGATGGCTGGAGGAATGCTTAAGTGTCAACCTCCGACAACCCACCAGTTAGCGCGTATTGCTAATGATTTCCAATCCCGTTTGGGAAAATCGATTACACCAGATACTGTGTTTAAACAATTACAGTTAATTGCGTTAAAATTACGCCAGTACCGCATTGCTGCACAGGGAGGAACAGTCACATCTGTTTCCTTCGACCGGGAAGAGATTCGTCCAATGGTGGAAGCAACCCAGGTGACTACGGAAGATGATGAACAGGTAGAATTCATCCGCTTATACCAAGCTCAATTTTCCCAAGCATTGGATGAGGCGATCGCTCAGGTTTTAGCTGATGTACAAGCGAAAATTCAACGTAAACGGGGTACGGTGGAACAGCAATTTACTACGGCTTTGCATTTATTCCATTGTCAAGGTCAATCCATGAGTCAAATTGCACCCCTAATCGGTTTAAAAAAACAGTATGAAGTCACCAGGTTATTAAAATTAAATGACTTAAGAGCTGATATCCGGCAAAATTTATTATTAAGCTTGCGATCGCGGATTTTAGAACTAGCTGAAAATTTCACCGATTCATCCCGTTTACAAGCATTAGACCAAAAACTAGAAGGAATCCTCGATGAGCAAATTTCCTCTTTAATTCAAGAAGTTGAATCGGAAGTGAAAAACCCCATTCGCAACCAACCCTTACGCAGTTTACTTGCACGTCGAATCTGTCATTATTTGCAGTCCCAGGAACGGAAAGGGTCAAAATAACTGGGAAAGCACTATTAATTCCGATTAATAATTTATTATATAATTCCCCGTTAAACACCCATCCCCTCATCTGATTCCTGTCCTGAATGTGGTGTACCAAAAAAAATTCTCTGACAAACAACGACTAACTGATTTAACTAACTTAATATGATTGACCAACCTTTAACTAACTTAGATGTCACGGAATTACTCGACTGGTACGCTCTCAATCCAGCTTACACCGAGTTATCCCCAGAACGATGTCAGCTCGCAGCAAATAATAGCAAAGATGTGATCCATCTCCAACAACGTTGGCAAGTGTATGTCAATGGTTTAGCTGTACTGGGTTTTGCTGATTGGTTGGCAGAACGCGCTCCCGACTTAACAATTAATATCAATCACGCAACGATTTGGCAACCTATCTATGGGAATATTTTGGCAGCTGGATGCCATATTCAAGTTGGTGATTTCCGGGTTTGTGTGCTAAATGCTAGCAATTTTAGTAGTCAGCATAGTCTACCTTTTGCGGTTTTTGATATTCCGGATTTGGCAGCCCATTTTTATATTTTAATGCAGGTGGAAGAGGAAAGTTCCCAAGTTGCATTTGCTGGTTTTATGACCTATGAGCAGTTTTGTTTGCAGCGAAAAAGGGAAGATTTAAAAATTGAAACTGATTGGAATTATCGGATTGATCAAAGTTGGTTTAATGGGGATGCAAATGCTTTATTATTAAATCTACGCTGCTTACAACCAGATGCCATTTCCCTACCCCAATTAACATCTGTTTCGGAAGCCGAGGTCAGAAGTGTACGGCAAAAAATTACTGAGAACAAGTCCTTATTAGCCAAAAAAAATCCCTGGCAAATTTTGAGTATCGCTGACGCGAAAGTATTTTTCAGTCAGCCAGAACTCTTAAAATATTGGCTTGATACAGCAAAAAATGCCAACAATCAACCCTTAATTAATGTGGGATTGTGGTTACGCGATCGCATTGATATGGCGACTCAAGAGTTAGGTTGGATGTTGATGAATACACCCAGTTTATCTCCCGCACCAATGCGTTCCTTAAGACTGATTAACGATAATTTTGACCAAATCCGTTCCAGCTTAGAAACGGAAGGGGTGCATATTCCTGCTCATGCAAGGGGTGCATTTCGGGATTTAGAATGCGAGTCTGGTTGTATTCGCTTCTATGCTATTACCTGGATTATTTCGGAAACCGATGAAAATCCAGAATGGTTATTATTAGTGGCTTTGGGTGGACAACCAGGTACACCCATGCCAAAAACATTACAATTAGAAATTAAAGATGAAAATCAATCTTTGTTTAATGAGTCTTTATTTGATACAAGTAGAGGAGTTTTGTTTGCCCAAGTAATTGGAAATATCGGTGAAAATTTTTGGGTCAAAGTCACTGCTGATCAACAATTTACTTTTGATATCCCTCCCTTTGGGTTGGAATTAGAATGAAGGGATTTTACACCTTTGATATCATTAAATGACTATCGATATCCCATAATTCGGCTTTTTCGATATAGATATCTTGCTAGAAGTCGGCTTTCTTGCAGCGACCCAAACTCTGGAGAAAAATCCGACTTCTCATCCCAGGCAAAATTTAGTTTTTATACCGTTTTACTTTGGAGTTGATACCGGACGGGAAGTAGGGAAAGAATATGTATCAAAATTGGGTGGAATAGTTTTAGCTTTTTTATCTCAAGTGAAAATCATTGAGCAGCAATAAATCCAATTCTGATTCCAGCTAGAGATGGGTCATGTCTATGATATTCTACCACAGGAATAAAATATTCATGATTTGATAATTATCCATAATCAAATATTATACTTGGATGTATTTTTAGATACTTAAGAACACGATAAAGGAGGAATTGTTACAGGTATTGTTAATAGTGAACTAATTAGCAGCAATTTATATTAAACTTTGAAAAAATCCTGAATAGGATGCTCATCCTAACCTACATTCACAGGGTCATCCCATCTACCAAATCCCTACAACTTGCTTCTGAGTAGGGAGTAGCAAGAAAATCAATGCCTTACTCGCTCAATATCCAGATAATCCAATATCCCATGAATTATTGTAAACAATCATATTGATTCTTAATAATCAACCAGTAGATTAACAAGCATCAAACAGCCTGCGAGATGATAGACTATGGAAAGCTGTCCGCATATTTTTAATCTTAAAGTTCAAAAAGTTGAACAAACATGTTTATTTGAGTTGTCCTGGGGTGAAGGACAAAGATTAGCCTCGCAGGTTAACTATCCAACCACCTTGACCCAGTTATACAAAGAGTGGGAATGTGCATATCTGAGTTTTTACAAATCAGAACAGATGCGCGGACGAGCCGTGGGGGGTGGTGTTGCCAACTTAAATATCGATTGGCACGCCGAACTAGTCAAGGCGGAAACGAAGTTAATGTACGAGTTTCATCGCTGGTTGCGGAGTGGAGAATTATACGAAATCCGAGCCAGAATTGCCCAAGCAAGTCAGGAATTGCTGACAATCATCAACTCAGGGGAAGAACAGACAATTCAAATCAGCTTGACCTGCACACCGATGGAAATTGACCGTTTACCCTGGGAAGCTTGGGAATTAGGAAGCGAATTTGCCAGTATGGGAGCGATTAAAATTATTCGTACTCCCTTAAATATAGCAGCCAATGCCAGTGGCAGCAAGAAGTCACTCCGGGGTAAAACCAGAATTCTGGCAATTTTGGGTGATGATAGTGGTTTAAACTTTGAAGCGGAACGCAAAAGCATTAAATCCCTGGAAAAAATTGCCGAAGTGAAATTTGTGGGTTGGCAACCACAGCAAACAGCAAGTGAGGTGATCACAGATATTGTGGAAGCGATCGCCGATGAACGGGGTTGGGATATCCTGTTTTTTGCTGGACACAGTAACGAAACTGAATTAACCGGGGGAGAATTAGGGGTTGCTCCGGGGGTTTCCATCTCGATTAAGGAAATTGCTCCCCAACTAACAGCAGCAAGACAACGGGGTTTACAGGTAGCCATCTTTAACTCCTGCAAAGGTCTGAATATTGCCCAATCTTTGATTGATTTGGGTTTTAGTCAGGTGGTGGTGATGCGGGAACCCATTCATAACCGTGTTGCAGAGGACTTTTTAGTTCACTTTCTACAAGCATTAGGTCGCAACCTGGATTTATACGCAGCAGTAACGGAAGCCAAGCAGTATCTGCGGATGGAAAAAAGCCATACCTACCCCTCTGCTTACCTAGTACCATCTTTATTTTGTCACCCTGGTGCGGATCTATATCAAATAAAACCAATTCGGTGGAAGGATAAACTACGTCAAGGTTTACCAAACTTTACGGAAGCAGCCGTTCTCACCGCAACAGTACTGTTAGCCCTACTAGCTCCGGTAGAAATGTTGCTGGAAGATGGACGGATTCTCACCCAAGCAGTTTACCGTAACCTGACAAGTCAAATTCCCAATGACGAAGTTCCTCCGGTAGCTTTAATCGAAATCGACACGGAATCCATCTATCGCGCGAAATTAAAGGACAGTCAACTGTTACCAATGGATCGAAGTTATCTCGGTAAAATCCTGGATAACACCCGGAAACTGAACGCCAAAATCGTGGGGATAGACTACACCTTTGACACACCCCAACCGGGGGGAGACGAGAACTTAGGAGCAGCAGTCCGTAAAGCTGTGGATGAAAATATCTGGTTAATTTTGGGAGCAGTTTTAGAACCCACCCGGGAAGTGGGAACCAATGAAGCAATTGGTATTAACAAATGGGATTGGACATTACAGGGGTACACAGACGCTTACCATTACCAAGTGGAGTATCCCGATGGGGATTGTCGTCAAGCTTGTCCCATTTCCTATCTAATGGCTTTGGTGCAATCTGCAAATCGGGAAATCGAAGGAATTCCCCAACCAAATCTGAATCGGACAACTAACCTCCGGGCAGACTTTTTTGACGCGATCGCCCGCAAAAAACCAACCCAGGGAAGGACAGGAGCAATTCTCAAAAACCATGAATTCATGGGAATTCGTCCCCTAATCGACTTCTCCATCCCACCCAGTCAAGTATATACAAAAATACCCGCTTGGCAAATCATCGAAAATCCCAGTAATAACAAGTTTCCCCTGATACCCGAACAAATCGTCCTAATAGCTAGTGGTAGTGATGAGCGTTTAGGAACTAGTAAAAACAAAGCAGATTACTCAACCGCACCCTCCGCAACCCAATATTGGGCAATGCAAAATCAAAGTAGACAAAGATACCTCACCGGGGGAGAATTTTTAGCCTACATGACCCATCATTTCCTCCAACGGAGGATGGTAATTCCCATCCCCAATCTGTGGATGATTGGAGTCGCTGTCATTTTTGGTAAAACCACCTTTTTCCTTCTCAAACGTCAGCCGAAATGGACATCCCAACATCGTTTACAAATTATCCTCGCTGCGATCGCTTTTAGCAGCATTTACGGAATCGTTTCTTTGCAACTGTATATATCATCAGCAGTGTTATTGCCCTGGTTATTACCTACGTCCGTATTTTTAACCTACATTATATCCGTGACAAGGAGAAAAACCCATGTCTAGCAATCAGCGTCGCTTTTACAAAACCCTTTTAAGTTTATCTCTACTCCCTTTGATGACGGTGACAATCATCTCCCTGGGAATAAATCACACATCCGCATTGAACATTTCCGCAAAAACACCCCAACTGATTTCCCAAAACTTCACTGGATTTATTGCCTCATTTTGGGAACGTCGTCCCAGAAGACGTAATATCTCCCGTTCCGGTGCTGGTTTTTGCGCGATCGCACCTGGTTTAGTCGATACCTATAAGATTTGGCACAACAAACCCGTATTTTTATGGAATTATTCGGGTAAACCCGAACAGGTACAGTTAGTGGTGCGAGATTATGATACCCAAACTATCCTCTGGAAGCAGGATGTGAATATTTCTGCGCAAAAGCTAGCCTATACTGCACCCCAACCCCTAGAAGCGGGTAAACTCTATCAATGGCAATTAGTTGGTAAAACTAGCAGCAATTGGTTTACTTTCCAAGTTCTCCCCAGTCAAGAGCGACAAAAAATTGCCACGGAACTGCAAGCACTAGAGCAAAAACTCAAAGGCGATCGCGCTTCTGCTGAGGTCATCGCTCAGAAAAAAGCTGAGTATTTCCTCAACTATCAAATTCAACATCAAACGGAAACTGGTACATTTAATGCGTGGTCGGATGCACTTCAAGTTATCAGTGAAGTGGAAAATCCTTCCCCTGCTTTTGTACAAAAACGGGAGGAATTTGTTGCTAGTGTTTGTACTCCTAGTCAACCCACCGCAAGAAAAGGAAACCAGAGGGATTTTAGATTTTAGATTTTCGATTTTGAATTGAGATCATCAAAGGGATTTTGGATTTTAGATTGAGACTTCTTGAAGATAGGAAATAATCTCAAACCGTATATTTGTCCTGATCGACTGACTTGAGAGTGAGTAGTAGTCCATCGCACTAACTTTGATGGGTGAAAAAGGCACATAGTAGCACTAGTCTACGACAACCCTGCGGGTATAGCGCTCTAAATTAAAGCTTTTTCGAGGCTAAAGCCACTACTAAAAACCCCTCATAACCTATGTGATAGACCAATAAGGGGTAGTGAATAAATAGTGAGGGGTCAAAAACCCTGGGGGAAGTATTAAAAGCCTCTTTTCAAATAATCTTTAAAACATTATCCCTCTTTGGTAAATATAGGCTAATCGGACGTTGCGCATATATTCTTGGGTTTTGACTCTGGCAAATTGAGATGTATTATCGGTGTTCATCTCAGTTTCTGATGGTGCAGATGTCGGTAATTCTCTATTCTCTGGTTTCCGTTTCTCCTCATTAACTTGTTGATTAATACCTTCTGGTTCAGCTATCTGCGCGTGGAACATTGCTGTTTACTCCGTTTTTTTCTCATGGAGATATAAGTCGTTTTCGCAGCACGAAAAATACAGAAATAAAAATTTTCCCCGTCAAGACTTTTCCTCTGTATCTGTAAATCACAAAAATTCAATCTGCGATACTTTGAACGTCAATACCCCTAGAAGCTCTTTGCAACCGAAAGGGGAGATATCAAATCGAATTCACCCTTCTTTCCCTCCTCACCCTACATACTACATTGTTACTACAAACATATTCTCTGGATTTCGATAGATTTTTGGGAAAATATTCTACTCAACCCAAAATCCAGATTTTTTGATACCATAGTGATATCATTTTGGAATCAAAATAAGATTATGGATGTAATGAAAGCAGCAATCAAAGAATTTCCAGCCTTTAGAATCAACGGATTTGTGGTGTTAGGGGTGTTGAGTGCGATCGCCTTAGTCGGAGGGTGGTATATTTGGCATAGCGTCAACAATTTGCAAGCTATACTAGCGAGGGGTTTAAAAATTACCGATCTATTGGGAGAGGAAGGAGCAGCACAAGCGATCGCCTGGTTATTGGCAACCCTATTAGTGATTGTGATACCTTCACTTTCGGGATTTTTCAGTGTTGAACCAAATCAAGCCGTGGTGTTGGTATTATTTGGGAAATATATGGGTACGGTGCGTGAAGCTGGTTTTTGGTGGACAAATCCCTTTGCAAGCAAGCGAAAACTATCTTTACGGGTGCGTAATTTTAATAGTAAGATTATCAAAGTGAATGATGCAGAAGGAAGTCCCATTGAAATTGCCGCAGTGGTAGTTTGGCAAGTAGTAGATTCAGCCAAATCCCAATTTGCAGTGGATGACTACCAGGAATTTGTTGCCATTCAAAGCGAAACAGCCATCAGAGCCTTAGCAATTCGTTATCCCTACGACACCTCCAACGCACCAGATGGCAAAGAAACCCCTTCCTTACGGGGGATACCCGATGAAATCGCCCAAGCACTACAAAGGGAACTACAAGCTCGTTTGCAGGTGACAGGAGTAGAAGTATTAGAAGCACGACTTTCCCACCTAGCCTACGCACCGGAAATTGCCCAAATGATGTTACGACGACAACAAGCTAAAGCATTAATTGAAGCACGACGACAAATTGTGGAAGGTGCAGTAGGGATTGTCAACGAAGCTCTCAACCGTTTGAGTCATGAACAGACCCTTGAGTTGGACGATGAACGCAAAGCCTCTATGATTAATAATCTGTTGGTTGTTTTAACATCCGAGCAAACCGCTCAACCTGTAATCAACACTGGCACACTTTATAGTTAGTCGAGAAAATGAGCCAGAAAAAACGGTTTTTATTGCGTTTGGATATGCGATTATATGAGATATTAGAAAAATGGTCAGCAGACGATTTACGTAGTGTCAATGCGCAAATCGAGTTTCTGTTGACAGAAGCAGCAAAGAAATCAGGACGTTGGCAAGAAAGCAAAAATAAATCTGGAGATGATTGAAATGTACATAGGGATTTTTGGTTGCGATGACCCCACGTAGAGACGCGAAATTTCGTAGAGACGCTAAATTTCGCGTCTCTACAATAATTTTGGGTGTTGAAATTAGCGGTGGCTTTCCAACCTAGCAAAACTATTTTGAGGAAGAAACTGCGCCTTTTTGGGATTGGTTTGTTTTCGATTTATTTTCTTGTTCTTTCTCTTGTTCTTGATGATTGGGGAAAGAAACAGAAGATTGGGAATTATTTGAATTCACCACAGCGCTACGAATTGCTCCTCGGAAAATCAAAGCACCGACAGTTTTTAATTTAAAACCCCAACCTTTGGGTAAATTATCATCACCATCGTTTTGACCTAAATCAATATAAATCCGAGGGGGAATAAAATACTGCACTCCACTGTTAGCGAGTAATTCGTGGGTTTTTTCCATCATCTGATCAATAGCTTGATCAAAATCTATGTAACTTTGATAGGGTTGTTGCAGTTGCTGTTGAATTAATCCAATAAATTCCCGGATTATCGCGATTCTTGGGTCGGGAGTAGTATTGGTTGGGGATGAATCTGGAACTGAATAATCGATGGGTACTCCGGGAATTTCTAGCGGAGGTGAGGGGGGTGGAGTAACACCTAATTGTTTGAAAATAAGGTGTTCTAATGATGCAAATAAATTGGCTTGAGCTTGGGCTATTTTAACGTTATTCACGTCATTTTTCCGGGGAAGAAGAGTCCGAATTGCTCGACGGACGACTTGGGTCAAGGTAAAGGGAGGGAAGGGAATTGAGTTTGGATCAATATTTTCCCCATGTTGGGTCATTAGTTCGTCCAAAGGAATTAAATCCTGGGGTACAATTGGCATTTGAATGGTAAAATTCTGAAATTCCGGATTTTGGCTGGTTTTGCTGAGGAGATTGACTTGACGATTATTTTGACGGTTTTGTAGTTTAAGTAATTCTTCGGCTTTGGTTGCGTCTCCATCGAGTAATTTAGTCAAACCTTGCTGATTAAACGGATAAAGGGGACTATTTAAACCAATATAAATAAATTCAGCGCAGTAGGCTTTGTTTTCAGCAAGATTGAGGAAATCAATCGCATCCGTTGAACCAAGAGCAGCAAGAGCGCAATTTTTGAGAAACTCTTGGAGGGAATTGCGATCGCACACTCGCACCGGATCACCGCCATTAAAATCATTTTCCGAAAATTCAACAAACGAATTCATCACAGCTAACCAGCATATAATCGTATCGGTATAGCCTCTAGCTTGGGTTTTGGTCACGAATTCGGGAAACTCCAAACCCTGCGCGATCGCCACAAAACCTGGATGTCCGAACATTCCTGCGTGGTAGGTGTCGGGTTCGTTGAGGGAAGCAAAGGATGGATTTCCTGCACGAATTGCGGGAACAATTGCACCCGTATGGTGTCCACCCCCTTTAATAATCAGTTCCATCAAGTTTGTTTCGTCGCTACTATCCAAAATCCAGCGCAAATCCACCACCCGACCATAGGCATCCTTATGGTAAACATAGGTACAGGGTAAAATCCCGTATTCATTCAGGTACTTCACAATATCACCATGTCCCGAAACCGAGTTCCCATCCGGATCGATTAAATCATCCTGATCCGCAATCCCAATATATCCGGGAACTTTAATGGTTTCGCTACTCATAATTGTTTCATCGTCTACAATTATTTGTTTATAAAAAAGCCGTTTTATCTTTTTAACTGGTTTGCCATAAAACATTCCATAGTCGGGAGATTTAATTGCGTTAAATATTCTTAAATCCACCTGTTCGGGGGAATATAAAGGCAAATTATTCTGTTCTGTCATCTGATTCTGGAATTATTTTTTATATAGGGGAATTGCTAAGTTTGAGACAAAATTCATCGGTAAAAACAAACCTGATATTACAAAAATAGATAGGGTTTAGTTTGTTTACGAATCTCTTCGCTCTTGCTTAATATCAACGTGAATTCGACAGATACAAATAATCCCTCTCCAAAGCTCTTGAGAACAGAGGTTTTGGAAGAATTGATTCTTGATTGAAAACTGCGGATTTTCTGTTCCTCTGGGAAGTCACAGAGGGTTTGGGGTGAGGTTCATCGAACTCACGTTAATATCAATACTATTCTTTTTCAATCGGCTTGATAATTAACTATTTTTAGATATATTTAGGTATATTTAGGTATTCTAAAATTTATGAAAACCTGGTGGGATAGGCATCTTACCTGTTATTGTGTAATTTACGCATAGGAAGAACCCTCCCCGATTTCGGAGAGAAGTTACCAGGAAGATTTTCTTCTGACAAAGTTCTACGGGGGGAGTATCCCCCCGCAGACTTTGCGCTTTCTAGCAAACTTTGGGGGAGGGAACCCGCATTTCTCACAAAACCCTAAAACCCACAGGGAATGGGGAGTAGGGAGTAGTCAGAAAATCAATCCGTTACTCAAGGTTTACAACTTACTCGTGAGAAATTCAGGGGAACTGGATTTCCCTTCTCCGCAGCTATCCATTAGCCCCATCTTTCTTAACAATCCGAAGGTCTTTCTTTGAAGTTTTCATAAGGGTGTAACTGTAAACCCTCCCTAGGGATTTATTTCTAATTCCGTAATTGCACAGGCATTGCCAAATAGGTCATTTTCACACCACCGAGGGGAGTAAAAATTACGGGTGTGAGATGGGAATTTAACTGCATGAGGATTTCGCTTGTGGGTAATGCTTTTAACCCTTCCAGTAAGTATTTCACGTTAAAAGCCAGGTCGATGTCATCGCCGGAAATTTCGGCAGGGATTGTTTCAAAGGCACTACCGATATCTTGGGCTTCCACCGATAGGCTGACTTCCTGATTACCACTATCAATACTGACCTTGACGATGTTATTTTTTTGGTCAGCCAGTACGGCAATGCGTTCCAGGGTGGTTAAAAATAGTTTCCGGTCGAGGGTTAATTCCCGTTGAAATTGCTGGGGTAATAACTGACGATACTGGGGATATTGACCTTCCAGGGTACGACTAGTTAAACGCTGATTACCCCATTCAAAAATCGCCTGTCCTTGGTCAAAGGAAATTGCGATCGCCTCTTCTGGTTCTGTATGCCCTAACATCCGTTCTAGTTCCCGGAGGGCTTTCGCTGGGACGGTTACTTCTAGCTGTTCAAAGTCCTCGTCGGAGCTTTCGTTGGCTGTTTCCACCACCGCTAAACGGTGTCCGTCGGTAGCAGCAAATTCTAAAGTATCGGGCATCATTGTTAAGTGAACCCCAGTCAAAATCTGTTTAGTTTCGTCACTACTGGTGGCAAATAGGGAACCCCGTAAACCCTCACTTAAAATTCCCGCAGCAATTTCCACAGTTTGCGGTTCTGGGATAGTTGGTAGTTCGGGAAATTCCTCCCCACTCATGGCCCTAACTGTATATTTACCACTTTTTGGGATAATATTAACGATAAATCCTTCTGTCTCAGCCATGTTTTCCTCATTTGCCGACCCATCTAGACTAATTTCTCCCTCTGGCAAACGGGAAATAATATCATTTAATAACTTGGCGGGAATGGCAACGGTTCCCCCTTTGATGACTTCAGCACTAAAACTAGTCCGAATTCCTAAACTTAAATCAAAAGCCGTTAAACTCACCTGCTGGGTTTCTTCACATGCATCTAACAGCACATTGGCCAAAACCGGATGGGTCGGACGGGAGGAGACCGCACGACTTGTCAAGGAAAGATTGGTGTTGAGGTTGGTTTGCGTACAAACAATTTTCATACCGTCCGATTTTCTCCTAGACAAAATAGGGCCTTGTTTATCCTATCATTAACCAGAAAAAACCTGAAAGTCGTCGTTTTGCCTGTGCCAGAAATTTAAACGGGTGTCTTTTTTAACAGCATCTGTGGAAAACCTGTGGAAAAAATCCATTTTTTTCCACAGCAAAATTGGGGAGCATGAACCTAATAGGAACAGGGATACTGTCAGCACTCAGAAAAAAGGCAAATTGCCAGGGGAAATTATCGCCGATGGGAGAATAAACGGTTTTCCACAGCAAGGGAAGGTTTTTCCACAGGCTTTAGGAGCGTTGACTAATGTTAATGCGATCGCTCAATTGTCTAATTTTTTGCATCGTACTTTCATCACTGGCACATAATTGGGCAATCTTTTCACAGCTATATAACACTGTAGTATGGTCTTTGCCGCCAAATTCTTCACCAATACGGGGATAACTTAAATCTGTGTATTGTCGCATTAAGTACATCCCCACCTGCCTAGCCCAACTAATTTCCCGACGACGGGAATTGCCTTTTAAATCTTCAATGGAAACAGAAAACTCATCCGCAATAATACTTAAAATAGCCTCTGGGGTAGCAGCTAATTTTTGACGTTGTGGTTCGAGGACGGGAATCAAGTTTTCCACAGTCATCGGTAAACCCCAAATGGAAATATAAGCTAAAGCCCGAATTAAAGCTCCTTCTAACTCGCGAATATTGGAAGTGTAATTCGAGGCAATATATCTGACAACATCCGTAGGTAAACGGATACTTTCGTTTTCGGCTTTTTGTTGCAAAATTGCCATCCGGGTTTCCAAATCAGGAGCTTGAATATCCGCAACTAACCCCATTGCAAATCGGGACGATAAGCGCTCATGTAAACGGGGAATTTGATCCGGTGGACGGTCAGAAGCAATCACAACTTGCTTTCCCGTTTCATGGAAAGTATTGAAGGTATGGAAAAACTCCTCCTGGGTGGATTCCTGACCCTCAATAAATTGGATATCATCCACCAGCAAAACATCCGCAGTTCGGTAGTGTTCACGAAAGCTTTGCATCCCGTCCTTTCCCTTGCGAATGGCTGCAATCCAATCATTAGTAAATTTTTCCGTGGAAACGTAAAAAATTCTAGCTTGGGGGCAAATTTCTAGGCGATAATTACCAATAGCCTGCATCAGATGAGTTTTGCCTAAACCGACACCTCCGCACAAAAACAAGGGATTAAATTCCCGTCCCGGAGACTCAGCAACAGCAAGGGAAGCAGCATGAGCCATGCGGTTATTCGCACCGACAACAAACCGGGAAAATACATATTTGGGATTTAAAGCTGGTGTGAAGGGAGGTTTCAAGGCAGGATAATTAGGCGTAGTTCCTGTAGGTAAATTATTACTTAAGGATTCGTGCTGCCAAGATTCGGTCTTTACCTCATTATCATTATCGTTAATAACAATATAGATTTGTACTGATTGTCCAGTGATTTCCCTGACAACCGAGGCAATCGTATGGATGTAATACTTTTGTAGCCAATTACGGGCAAAGGGATTAGGAGTCGAAATCACCAAGCAGTTATCTTCTAAACGCTCGGCTTTGGTAGGTCTGATCCAAGTTTCAAAGGTGGGACGGGAAAGTTCGACTTTCAACCTTTCCAGAACCTGATTCCATAAATTGTCAATGGACATGGACATGCGTAACCACCTTAGCGCTCAATTGTCACGGGGGAAAATATGGCAAAAAAATAATTTAGCAAAATACAATCTAGACTGAAAGCACATTAACGGGGTTTGATATTGGTGAGTGATTTTTGATTGGGAGTTACAGCAGTCGGGACGGTATTCAGGAAACAGGAGTAAACCAGGAATCGGGATGAATCATCACCCTTGACTTGACCAAGGCTGACGAATTCATCGTCGTTACATCCATAGACGCAAAAGCTTGCATGAAATGAAAATTCCCCAGCAAATTTTGGGTATTACCCGTCCTTGGCGTTTTTTTATTTTCCCAATCGAAACCCGTGAACAAATCGTCTCGGTAGGGTATATCCTACCACTTGCTGACGAATACGGAGAAATTAAGGACACATGAATCAAAATATAGAAGTAACTAAATCCCAACAAATTGATACACAAGATACACAAAAATTTATCCCCAAACCGGGTGTATGGCGAATTGCGGGTTGGTGGTTGGGGTGGTTTGGCTTGATATTCCTGAGCGGATGTGGACAGTTAGCCAATAATTTGCCTGTGGTTCCCAATCAAAATCAAGCTTCCCCACCCCCACAGGTAGATAATAATCAGGATACCCAAGCTGCTCCTCCACCGATTATTGCCGCTAGTGGTGACCCCAATTACGTCGTATCGGTCGTCCAAAGAGTTGGGGACGGGGTGGTAAGGATTGATGCAGCGAGAACAGTACGTAGTCAACCGCGATCGCAATT
Source organism: Calothrix sp. NIES-3974 (assembly GCF_002368395.1). GTDB lineage: Bacteria > Cyanobacteriota > Cyanobacteriia > Cyanobacteriales > Nostocaceae > NIES-3974. Next base: position 4,824,471 of record NZ_AP018254.1, on the reverse strand, counting down.
TGAAGATCCATTTTTCCGGCGTTTTTTTGGGGGGGAATTCCCTGAAGAACCACGGGAACGAGTGGAAAGGGGTAGCGGTTCCGGGTTTATTATTAATCGGGAGGGACAAATACTGACCAATGCTCACGTGGTTGATGGTGCAGATAGTGTCACCGTCACCCTCAAGGATGGACGTAGTATTCAAGGTAAAGTTTTAGGGGAAGACCCAATTACCGACGTGGCTGTAATTCAAATTGAAGCCGATCGAATTACCCCCATCCCCATCGGCGATTCTGACCGCTTACAACCAGGAGAAGCAGTCATTGCCATTGGGAATCCCTTGGGTTTAAATAACACCGTTACATCCGGAATCCTCAGCGCTACCGGACGTTCTAGCAGTGATATTGGTGCATCCGACAAACGGGTTAACTATCTCCAAACCGATGCAGCTATTAATCCCGGTAATTCCGGTGGTCCCCTCCTCAACTCCAGGGGAGAAGTCATCGGAATGAATACGGCAATTATTCGCGGTGCGCAGGGATTAGGCTTTGCCATACCCATCAACACCGCTCGACGCATCGCCCAAGATTTAATTACTAAAGGTAGAGTCGATCACCCCTACCTGGGTGTGAAAATGGTGACACTTAACCGAGATATCCGCGATCGCATTAATCAACGTCTTGGAGTTAGCCTGGAAGCAGATAAGGGTGTACTATTAGTCGAAATCGTCAGTGGTTCCCCCGCAGCGAGAGCCGGATTAAGAGCCGGAGACGTAGTACAATCGATCAATAATCAACCCGTCACCAAAGTCGAAGAACTACAAAAAATAGTCGAAAACAGCAAAATTGGCGAACCACTACAAATACAAATTATGCGTAACAGCCAAGTTCTCACTATTCCCGTCAGTCCCGCACCCTTCCCCACCCAAAGTTCAAGTCGAGAGTAGAGACGACCAAAGAATCGTCTCTAGGTGCAGGAGATATTAGGATAAGGTATCTGTCTCCTGTATCCCCTATCCTGTCTCCGATCCTCATCATGGAAAACAACCATCAAATTATCCAACTCGGTAATCCGATTCTACGTCAGCAATCTCTACCTGTAGAAAACCTGGCTGACCCATCCATCCAAACCCTAATCGATGAATTAATTACCACTGCGATCGCAGCTAATGGGGTGGGTATCGCTGCACCCCAAATGGCTATTAGTGAGCGATTATTTATCGTTGCTTCCCGTCCGAATCCACGCTATCCCCATGCTCCCCAGATGGAACCAACGGCCATGATTAACCCCAAAATTATCGCCCATTCCCCAACCACCGTTAAGGGATGGGAAGGCTGTTTAAGTGTTCCTGGTTTGCGGGGTTTCGTCCCTAGATACACCACAGTTGAAGTTGAGTATACTGACAGGTATGGCTCAATTCAAAACTGTCAATTAACAGATTTTGTCGCCCGCATTTTCCAACACGAATACGACCATCTGGAAGGCATCCTGTTTATTGATCGGGTGGAATCACCACAAGATATTCTTACGGAAGCAGAATATCAGCAACTACTCGACAATTCGTCTCTACCTGTAGAAAGGGAGTAGGGAGTAGGGAGTAGAAATGAACTATTTTCCTGTTTGGCTGCGTTCAAACGACATGGGGGGCTGAATTAAAAGTGAGTAGGGGAAAACCACTTTCATACCTTTTGATGTCACACCATTTCGCAGAAATTCTGATATATTTTCTTCCCTGAACCGCACAGACGCGATATATCGCGTCTCCCATCACGGACTACTCCCCTTCATTAAGTTATTTTGTTTTTTCCCATTTACCTATCAAAAAAAATTAAAATAGTATTCGGTTAAGTCTTTTCATTTATACTCAATTTAAGCTATACTTAACCTAACGTTAACCACGTAACGCGTTTGGCTTTGGGAGCATCATGACAAAAATCACCACCAGCCGTCGCGATACTACCGATGGGCGTTTTCAAGCGTCTGCTGAGGGAATCGCAAATAGTCGGGAACCATCAACAAGTGGAGTCGAGCAGGATCAACCCTTGCGTCAGAGTTTTGTTGGTTTGGAAATAGTGCATGTGACGAGTGGACGTGTACGCATCCGTGCCAAACAAGCAGAAAAGATAGATTTGTTAAATGGGGTTGGGGAACTGCTGGGTACAAAGGAAGGATTTACCAGTACAGTCCTCCATCCCTCAACCAAAAGTCTGGTGGTCAAGTTTGATGAGTCTCAGATATCTTCCCAGGTTGTTGTGCGCATACTAGGGAAATTAGGTGTAGCCGATGGGAGATCATCCTCTGGACAAATGGCAGAAGACCTGTTTGCAGCGTGGAAATCCGTCGCCTTTTGGCAAGAACAGGGAATCGACCTGTTACCGTTGTTGCTAGGGTTAGCGGTGACAGGAAGATTAGGTGTGAATGGGTTTGCCGCAATTCCCGTATACCTGATTACAGTAGAGGCAGCCCGGAAAGTGATTAACTATTTACAACCCCAGGTGTCGGCATTTTTCGCCACAGATACCCCGGAACCGAAAAATCGACAAAACCCCATAAAAAACAAAATAAAAGACCAGATCAAAAATCAGGTGAAAAACCACCTGCGATCGCCGAGTGGAAAATCAGCGACTCCAAATCGGGATCAAAAAACATCTCAAACATCAACATCATCAAAATCATCAGTGGAGCATCGACCTAAATTGTCAACTCAGGGACTTTTAACGAAAGAAGAATCTCTCAACCGTAGCACTGGTTCCATCGAATACAGTGTTGTCCATGCAATTCCCGGTCGGGTACGGTTTCATGTTCCCCGCATCGGCACAGATCGAGTTTATGCTCGCAACTTGGAACGGCTGTTAAAAACGGATTCCCAAGTGACCAGTGTGCGGATTAACCCAGATGCATCATCAGTCGCGATCGCTTACCCAATTAGGAATTTAGAGCTATCCTATTGGGTGAATTTACTGATGCAAGCTGATACGGATACAACTCCATCTGCATCCAGTCATCAAAACAATCAAAATAATCATCACCAAAATCAGCCAAATCAACCGCAAGCACGTTCAGGTACTATCACCACCTCCCCATCAATGGTAGTGAATCAGACCTCGAATATCAGTGCTAGTCAGACAGAGGTATCAGTAACAGCAAGAGCGGTAGAGGAATCGAGTTTTGTTACTGCTTCCCCCACAACAGTGAACGAGATATCGAGTTGGTGGACAGATTTGAAAGCACCAGCCTTATCCTATTCCCTCGCGTTTATGGCGAATTTTCCCCTGGATTGAGGGAAGTTGATGGTTGACAGGTGAGTGTTAACTGTTCACCGTCATCACAACAGGATAATTTCGGTCTGGGTATTTTCCAATCGTGTAAATAAGTTTGAAAATTCGATTTCGTTAGTCAGTCGTCAACAGTCAATACGGTTTGGAGCAGAAAATTCGTCAACCCCAAATAATTGTAGAGACGGGATATATCGCGTCTCCCGAAATCACCACGAAAAATCATGAACCAACCGTATTGATTCAACAGTCAACCGTCATACAGAAGACATTCCTCCAGAGTTTCATGGTTAATTTTTATCTACCCATCATCATCGTCACTAAATTGACAATTCACCTATCACGCTTACAACTGTGAAATTATCAAGTTGTCAGCAAACCAGAAAATTAATTTATATCCCATTCCCAGCGACTTTTGAGTCAGTTGGGAAAATGTTGTCGCGCGAATAAGTAAAACTCACTGAAATTGCATAAATACTTACTTGATTTGGTGTGAACCGTCAACCGTTAACAGTTATCTGTGAAAAACTTAAATGCGTAACAGCAGATAAATTAATTTGATTTCGCTCAATTTAATCCAACAGTTCCTTCAGTTTTGTATGCGAGTAGAGCAATGGTACAACTCCAGACGGATTTACGACCCTCCCCCAGCCATCTTAATGCGATCGCCGGGGAGAAAGTAGTTTCTGTTGAACAAATTACTCCCACCAAGCGCTATCAATCACCGGAAATTCGAGTCGCTCAGACCTTGAAAACCGTTGAATACAGCGTTGTTCATGTCACACCCGGAAGAATACGTATACGCATTCCCCGTTTGCGTTACGACCCCGACTATGGTCAACGCTTACAAACCTTACTGGAAGCAGAAACCACAGTCACCGAAGTCAGAATCAAACCAGCTGCGGCTTCATTGGTTGTGAAATACACACCCACCTCCCCCCACGACACCCAAATTAAGCCGCATTTAACCCATCTTGTCCAAGCAGCAAGCGATGTGGTAGTTCTCAAACCGGTGAAAACCCCACCAGCACCGGAAAATAACTGGCCAGGATTGCAATTATCAACCCTAGCTACCACAATGGCCGTATTAGCAGGACCCTTGGGTTTCTCCATCCCTCCATTACTAATTGCGGGGACAATTGCAATTACCACCTTACCCGTACTCCAAAAAGCCTGGTTAGGACTATTTCAGGAAGGTAAATTTACGATTGACCTGCTAGATTTTATGGCAATCGCCATCACCACCTGTCAAGGACAATTCCTCACACCAGCATTGATGCTGAACCTGATCGAAATCGGGGAAAATATCCGCGATCGCACAGCGCGTTCATCCAAACAACAAACCCTCGATTTACTCGATTCCCTGGGACAATTTGCGTGGATTGAACAGGATGGGGAGAAAGTGCAAGTACCCATCGCGGAAGTGGAACCAGGAAATACGGTCATTGTCTATCCAGGGGAACAGGTTCCCGTTGATGGCATAATTATCAAAGGACAAGCCCTCCTAGACGAGCAAAAACTCACCGGTGAATCCGTCCCCATCCTCAAACGTCAAGGACAAAGCGTTTACGCATCCACCTTAGTGCGGGAAGGGTGCATGTATATTCAGGTGGAGCGGGTAGGTAATGATACCTGTGCGGGTCAAAGTATCCAACTAATGGAAAACGCTCCCATCCACGATACCAGGATGGAAAACTACGCCGCCAAACTCGCCCAGAAAGCCGTTGTCCCCACAATATTACTGAGTGGTATTGTGTTTGCAGCTACTCGTAATCCCGCCAGAGCCGCCAGTGTCCTCACTTTAGACTTTGCCACCGGTATCCGGGTATCCGTTCCCACCACCGTCCTTGCAGCCCTCACCGGAGCAGCCCGTCGAGGAGTATTAATTCGTAGCGGTCGCGCCCTAGAGCAATTAGCCGCCATCGACACCATTGTCTTTGATAAAACCGGCACATTGACCCTAGGTAAAGTTGCCGTCAAGAGCGTAGAAAGCCTCGATCCCCATACCACTCCAGAAAGAATTATGGCGATCGCGGCGGCAGCAGAACAGCGTCTGACTCACCCCGTTGCCGAAGCTGTCATTAACTATGCCCAGGAACACCAGGTGGAAATGTTACCCCGCAGCCAGTGGGATTACCAACTGGGATTAGGAGTGACAGCCCTAGTTGATGGCGAACAGGTGTATGTGGGGAGTGAAAGATTCCTGCGGCAGATGGAGGTGAATATGGATGCTTTAGCAGCATTAGCCGAACACCCCCAGAATGCCATTTATGTGGCTAGTAATGGGCAATTGAAAGGTATCATTCGGTACAGCGATGTGATTCGTCCCGAAACACCATCCGTTATCCATACCCTGATGGAAGTAGAAGGGGTGGAGGTACACATGTTGACGGGGGATAATCAGCGTACAGCCACAGCCGTTGCCCAGGAATTGGGGATTTTACCCGAATTTACCCATGCAGAAGCCTTCCCCGAAGAAAAAGCGCGGGTGGTGCGGGAATTGCACGAATCCGGTCGAACAGTGGCTTTTGTCGGCGACGGGATCAACGATTCACCAGCCCTTGCCTATGCCGATGTATCAATTTCCTTCGCTCATGGTTCGGAAATTGCCAGGGAAACAGCCGATGTGGTGTTAATGCAAAACGATTTATCCGGGCTAATTGCAGCCATTGAAATCGCCCGTAATGCCAAGCGTTTAATCCATCAAAATACGGGAATTATTGCGGTTCCCAATTTAGCAGCCTTAATCGTAGCAGTTCTATTTGGCTTAAATCCCTTAGCTGCTACGGTTGTGAATAACGGTTCCACCGTCGTTGCTGGAGTAAACGGATTACGTCCCATTCTCAAAAGTCAAACTGCAAATATCGATGAAGTTTAGCGAGCGAAGACAGATAAGTAAGTTACAACAGAAGTAGAGACGACCCGTCGGGTCATCTCCAATCCCGTCGGGTCGTCTCTAATCCTGACGGGTCGAATGTGAACCAATTTGGAAGAGATGTTCATCTGAAAAGCTAAATAAAGCTCTTGAGATTAATCCAAAATGGGATGCTTCTTAACTGTGTCTAAAGCACGATGAATTTCATGGAAATAAAACAGTACGATGGACAACTTTATCGGTATGCTCAATCTTGTGAAATTTGCTAGAAGTAATCGACTAGAAGCTCAAAAAAAACAATTTTAGGTTGATTTTTGAGCAAACTCAGCAAAACTAAGATTGAGATATCAACAGACGCAATTCACTTTTGCCAACCGATTAAATATATTGGAGGAGAATCAAAATGGCACCAAAAATTACTGACTTTGTTGAAGACGCAGGAGCACCTGGAATTATTGCTGGAATTGGTGCAGTTTTACTCGCTCCAGTTTTAATTCCAGTAGTAGCTAAAGTAGGTAAACCCATTGCCAAATCCGTCGTCAAAGGAGGAATAGTCCTGTTAGAAAAAAGCAAAGGAGCCTTTGCCGAAATGGGTGAAACCTGGGAAGATATAGTAGCCGAAGCACGGGCAGAATTAGCAGAAGCAAAGCAATTACCAGCTTTTGAAGCAACATCCCATGCTGAGGCGATCGCTGATAACGGTCAAGGATAAGCTGCTTGGTTTTAACTATTCCCCGACTTCTGGATGCAGAGGTTGGGGAGTAGAGACAACTTGGTGGGTCGTCTCCGGGGGAGTACAGACGACCTGTCGGCTCGTCTGTACAGATAGAAAAAATCACTTTCACAGGTTCTGGGGTGTCAGCATTACATGTCGGCTACTCCCAAAAACCATAAGTTTCTGTATTTCTCAGAAGTAATCCATAGGTGTTGAGTAACGGGTTGATTTTCCTTCTACGGACTATCCCTGTTCCCTACTCCCTGTCTCAAATCCAAAATTCAGTCAGGCAAACCCCAAGGAGCATTGAAAATGGCAAATAATGGATTTGTTGGAGCTGTGAAAATACCAACAAAGATGAAAAAACCAAACAGCAGAACTAATTCATCTCCCCATAGCCAAACCAAAATAGTGACGAATATTCCCACCCAGGTAATTAGTCATACCCCCGGTCGCTTACGATTACGAGTAAGTCACAGCGATCGCATGTATCTTCAGGATTTACAACAAACCCTTTTAAACCATCCTGAGATTGCAGATGTCCGCACAAATACAAATCAAGGTAGTATCACCATTTACCATCGTTTCCCTAGTTCTCAATTAACAGAAGTAATGGGGATTTTGGAGGATTTTGGGATTATCCTGGGAGATATATTTAATATTGGCACAGGTCGCACCATTGCCGCCGAAACTGTCACCAGTACGATTATTGATCTAAATCGACGAATTAAACGTTCCACCAATGGGGAATTCGATTTGCGGGTTCTCTTTCCCTTGGGTTTAGCCTGTTTATCGGTGCGTCAGTTACTAATTAAGGGTCTACAACTAGAAATTATTCCCTGGTATGTACTAGCTTGGTACGCATTTGATAGTTTCTTAAAGTTGCATACCGCATCGCTCCCAGAGGAAGGATAATATTTTAAAGTTGACTACCGCACACAGTGAAGTCAACTGATTATCCTAGCGGCTTCCTTACCAGTGGTGAAGAGACGATGAAAAAGCTGATCAATCAACCCGAAGACTTTGTTCGTGAAAGTTTAGAGGGTATGGCAGCTGCCCATTCCCATCTGATTCAAGTTCATTTTGAGCCGACTTTTGTCTGTCGTCAAGATGTACCCTTAGTCAACAAAGTAGCAATTATTTCTGGGGGTGGTAGTGGACACGAACCAATGCACACCGGCTTTGTGGGAATGGGAATGCTGGATGCAGCTTGTCCAGGGGAGGTGTTCACCTCACCAACACCTGACCAAATGTTGGCCGCTACTCAAAAAGTTGATGGGGGTGCGGGTGTTCTTTATATCGTCAAAAATTATAGTGGCGATGTGATGAACTTTGAAATGGCGCTGGAAATGGCGCGGTGTGAAGGAATACGCGTTCGCAATATCGTGATTGATGATGATGTCGCTGTCAAGGACAGTTTGTACACCCAGGGAAGAAGGGGTGTAGGTACGACAGTACTAGCGGAGAAGATTTGTGGAGCGGCAGCAGAGCGGGGATACCCATTAGACAAATTAGTAGAATTGTGTCGCCGTGTCAACTTGAATGGGCGTAGTATGGGGTTAGCGCTGACATCCTGTATTGTTCCAGTGCGAGCAACCCCCACATTTACATTAGGCGATCGCGAAATGGAAGTAGGTATCGGTATTCACGGAGAGCCAGGGCGGCAAAGATTACCTTTGAAAAGCGCCAATGAAATCGCCGAGATGTTAACTTTATCGATTTTAGAAGATTCTGGCTATACACGGATAATGAGGGAATGGGATGAGGTACAGGAAGGTTGGATTGACATCGAAGCCACGGATTTTCCCTTTCAACCAGGTAGTAACATTTTAGTATTTGTGAATGGCATGGGGGGAACCCCAATTTCCGAACTTTATATTATTTATCGTCGCGTTGCCCAAATTTGTTCCCAGCACGGTTTAAAAATTGTGCGCAATTTAATCGGCTCCTATATTACCTCCTTGGAGATGGAAGGATGCTCAGTAACACTTCTTCAGGTGGATGATGAGATGATGGATTTATGGGACGCACCCGTCCATACACCAACTTGGCGCTGGGGAGTTTGAATTTAAAACCAGGAGATGCAGGGGGAGATATGGATATTTAGTATATCTCTATATCATGATGATATGCCCCTTTTCTCCTCCGCACCTGATCCCCAACTCCCGTACAGAGGTGATATATCGCGTCTCTTCCTATTCCCCATTCCCTTTTATTCAAAATCCCATTCATCTCAAATATCTAAATAATTTTATGAATCAGGAACAAATTTTGCGCTGGTTGCAACGATTTGCCACCACAATAGATAAAAATAAAGAATATTTAACCCAACTGGACGCAGCGATTGGCGATGCTGACCACGGGATTAATATGGAGCGGGGGTTAAAAAAATTACAAGCCCAATTACCTGCTTTAGAAGACAAAGATATCGGTACTACCCTCAAAAGTGCTAGTATGACCCTGATATCGAGTATTGGTGGTGCAAGTGGACCATTGTATGGGACATTTTTTTTACGAGCGAGTGCAGCGATCGCCGGAAAACATGAATTAGATGAACACGATATGCTGACCCTACTGCAAGCAGGTTTACAGGGAATTGTGGAACGGGGGAAAACCCAATTAGGAGATAAAACAATGGTTGATGCATTGTACCCCGCAGTTTTGGCATTTGCCCAAGCAGTTCAAGATGGTAAACTGATGCAGGAAGCCATGCAGTTAACCGTAGCAGCTTGTGAACAGGGAATGATTAGTACCAAAGCCATGCAAGCAAAGAAAGGACGCGCGAGTTATTTAGGCGATCGCAGTATCGGTCATCAAGACCCCGGTGCAACTTCCTTGTATTTGATGCTCAAAAGTTTGTATGAAAGCGTTTGAAAATAAAAACATCAAGAAAAGGGAATAGGAAGGGAGAGACGAGAGATATATATCGGGTCTATACGGGAGTAGTAATAGTCTCTGGTAGATTGTTCGGTTAATCCTGCATTTGGTATCGTGTATTCTGTTTTCTCACCCAAAACGGTAAATTACAATTGGATTAATTGAAATTAATCAACAACTGGAGGATTCACCGGGATGCAAGCTTCATACAACACTGATAAGCGTAAATTTTTATCCTGTCTGTCCCATGCAGCCATATTTTTTAGCACTCTACTATTTTCCATTGGAGTACCCATAGTTGTAAAATTAATTTCCGATGACCCGGTTGTGAAAACAAATGCCAATGAATCGATTAACTTCCACCTCAACGTCTGGTTTTGGGGAACAGTGATTGGCGCACCCATTGCTTTTATTTCCTGGGTTACGTTCGGGATTGGCGGTATTATCTTTTTCCCCGTACTTGCCTTTGGATACCTACTGCACTGGGGTTTAACTTTTTGGGCGATCGCTCATTGCTTGAGTATGCCGGATGAACCTTTCCGTTATCCATTTATCTTTAGGATATTTTAATACTTGTCCCATATCAACCAGGCTGTGTCGCTAGTGTACTAACACCCACAGCCTCTGTAAATCCTTTTTTTGAGCAATCTGAGTTGGCAGCATTCTGCTGTAATATACTAAATACACGCCGCACAGATGTAGCCTTAATATGGTTCAGTATACACTCGCTCAAAGCCCAGAAGTCATCATCAATGTTCCTGGAAAAGATTCCGCCAAAGCTCGTGAAAAAGCAATGGATCAGCTGGTGGAATTAATGGATTCGGGAGAATTACCGACCGAATTAGAAGAAGGGTTTAGCCCTCAGCAATTAATCGAAGTTAAGGAACCAAAATTACAAACCGCAACCGACGAAGATGCAATTACCCAAGCGGTTCAAGTTTTAAACCATTTAGCCACCCTGAAACTCAAAGTTCAGGAATCCCGTAGCGAAGCATTAGAAATTCGCAAAGCCATCGATGTCCTGTTTTCCGATGAACCCGTTAGCGAAGAAGACGTTTCCCGTCTCAAGGAAGGCTTTAAAGTTTTGAAAAACTACGCTCAAGCCAACCTCCGGTATCGGGAAGCACGCGCTCAAGCAGAAAATGCTCGTAAAACCCTCGACGAAGCTTTGGCTTCTGCTGATAAGTAACAGTAATTGGGGTAGAAGTTTTCTGTGGGAACACCTGCATAAAAACCGCAAGTCCCATCTAGTAGTAAGTATGTTAATCAACACATTACTACTAGTATGAATACCATGTTATATAAATCACTGAAATTGTTTGTAATTGGTAGCGCGATCGCGGTTTCTAGTGTGATAAGTATGACTGCACCAGTGCTGGCTCAAACTCAAGTCAGAAAAATGAATACGACAATTGTTGCGAATTTAATTAAAGACTCTTTGAAAGGCACACAATTACATTTACATAATCTTGGCAGTAAAAGTGGTAGTAGTTATCACAAAAGTAACTCTTCCTACATCCAATTTGGTAAATCTTTGGGTGGGAACAAACAAATATTTACGATTCCCGAAACAAAAGTAGATGCAGGTTCCTATGGATGGTTAAGATACTACGTCAATGACGTGAATCTCTCCAGCTTTGATATCAAACAAGACGGAAACCGCTTTAAAGTCACCCTCCTATTTGAAGGTAATGGAACCGAATTAAAAGGTTATCATACAGCAAAATTCGTCGATTTTGGCGACAGTGGTGCGCCGGATGTAGAAATGGGTAACATGCGTTTAGATGTCTATTTAACCCCTGGAAATGACAGTCAAGGACGTTTAATCTACAATCAAGTGGAAGTAAATTTTGATGCAAATATTCAAGCAGGAGGAATTTGTAAATTTAAAACGATTAATTTCTGCGGTAATAGTTATAAAAGACAAATCGCCGTGGGGATAGAAAATGCTGTCCGTGCTCAATTAGATAATCCCATAACTCGTAATCAATTAGCAGCAGCTTTTTCTCCTGTAATGAAAGCTCTAAATATCGGCAAAATCACTAAAGTTTATATACAAGGTTCTACCATGTTTGTTGAATACCAATAAGGGAAAACTTACAAAGTAAAAAATAATCAAAAGACGCGACATATCGCGTCTTTTCAATTTTTGAAACAAACTTTTAAGGTGAGTACTCCTACGGAAAGAGCTAGCTAGGATCGATGGGTTATAAAGCCTGCAACCCTTTTCCATCAATATTTGTGGTCAATAAAAGTTTTTAAAAACCTTCTAGTACTTCACCATATTAATTTTGACGAGTAAGAAAAAGTAGTTAGTTACAGGTATAGAGCTTTATTGTCCAGCTTTTTCCAGGCTAAAACCACTACTACAAACCTCTTAGAATTCATGAGACTACTAGTCTATTGAGAACCAGATCAGTAAACCAGGAATCAATCAGTTATTGAGCTTGTTCTTAACTAAACTTATTGCAATTATGAAAGGGTATTTTAGTCGCAAAAAGTGATTTACAAATAGATATATAAGACTTAAAAACCTGGTATTTGTCATTTTTGCAACCTAGCAAAGGTGGAATGGGTTGAGTTAAAACTATTCTCCACTCCCTAGCCTTACCAAAAGACTCTTGCCGCATACCCCAATTATAACTTACTCGCGATGATTTTGAGTTGCCCCACATTCTCGGCAATAAGGTAAATATTTATATGTTAAGCTGTGGCAGTTAGGACACTCTACATATTGATAATAACCGCAGTGGGGACAATAGGCTTCATTGTAGTGAAGTTTTTTTGCACAGCGAATACAGCGTGATTTTTGGATGCGATTTGCAGCTTGAAGTCGGGGATTAAAAACGATTTTTTGTAGGAATTTAATAACAGCAAAACCAATGAGGGGAATGAGAAGAATATAGACGTAGCTGACGAGAAATAGTAATCCCCCGAAGATGGCGCTAATAATATCAAAAATGAATTTAAAGATAGCACCAATTTGCAGAAATTCAAACAGTTTGATGATGAGGGGAATACAAAATATAACCAATAAATGCCAGGTAATTAGGGAAATCAGTCCATATTCTCTGGTTTGACTAAATCGGTAAACGACTAAAGCAATGGTAATTAGGGGTAGGAGGAAGAGAGATTGGAAACCCAGTTGAATGGTGGGATACCAGAAGGATGAGCGTTTATATCCAGTTTCTACGGTTGTAAATTTATCCTGATTTTGGAGGATATCCAAAAAATTACTAGTTTCTGGCTTGGCAATTAATTGGTTTTTTAAACTGGTAATTTCCTGCTTGAGTATACCAATACTGCGGTTGTTTTTATCTAACTCTATTTTTGCTTTTTCTGCACCAACAACATTTATTGACTGTTCGCGAGGTTGTCCGGCAATTTTTTCCAATAAACTCGAATCATACTGGGAACGGATAGTTCGGTTTTTATCTTCTAGGGTGTTTATTTGTCGTTGTTTTTGTTCGATACTTTTAACAATTTTTTGATTTTCTGAATTGTTAATTCCATCCTTCAACTGGGCATAATCTAGGCAAATTGTAGAAACCTGACCTAGATGTCCAGTTTCTACAGCTTGGTAAGTTTTGAGTAAAGATGATTTCGGTTCAATATTAATATCTAGAAATGCCGTTCTGACGATATCAAAATCCTTTCCTGGATTAGTTTGAGTTCGGTAACTTTGCCATTCTTGATAACAGGGATAAACCTGTTCAGGACTTAAGTACCATTGACTGATACTATCGAGACCTGTAAATACATTAATCAAGATAAAAATATCAATCAAAATAATTACAATCAAACTAACTTTATTGATAGGTTCGTTGTTGATTGTGCGGGAATTACGGAAAAACTGGTTAAATAAACGGCGGATGCGATTGAACATATGATTTAGAAAAAAAAATACAGGATAAATAACTGTGAATGGGAATTCTAGTTTTGCGATCGCAATCCTTCAATGATTTTGAAAATCTTACATTTAGGGTTGTTGACTGTTAAGCGTTGACAGGTCAGTCAACAGTCAAAACCAATATTTTGCACTACGGAAATAGAATTGCGATATTTTTTGTGGTGTTGATTTCCAAGAAGTTAGACCTATCCGGTAGAGTTGAGTTTCGGAAGCTGCGGAAAAAGTCATTTTTTATTTGGGAAATAAAAATAACCTGTGCTAAAACAAATGTCAACTTGTTCGCCCTTGAAATATTTAGTTGGTTAGCCTGTGCAGTTGCATTCGATTAATCAAGTCCACCAATCCCCATCTCCGGAAAAATCGGGTTGTGTTTCCCCAATACCGAACAATGAGCAATTGTTGGTCTTGGCACAAATCTTTTCACGTAAATTAGCTGGGGAAATTACTGATAGTCAGAAAATTCAGGTACGCTGTGCCATTTCCCATCAGCGTGTCATGGTACTAATTGAACATCCGGAAGAGATTGCCATTGCACCAGACACAATTGTCGTGTTGTTGGCACAAACAATGGAATCACATCCAGAATATATTACACACAAGGTGGAGTTTTTTTTCCGCAAACTGGGGGTAAAACGTCCCTATGCCAAACGGATCGTCACCTTTAAAATCCGACACACCCATTCAACAAATTCTGCTGTCACCCCAGAACATAGTTCCGCATTAACCCTGAGAAAATCAAGTTCATTAATCACTCTCCAATCGATAACTAAATCCATTCCTCCCTTGCGAATGCAGGCAGAAATGGAAACAAACACAGACATCCAATCATCACCTTGGTCTAAATCTTCAGGATTATCGAACATTTTTCTGGGTTGGTTGATTGCTGGAATTACCGGAACTTGCGGCGCGACATACGTATTAACTCGTCCCTGTGTACTGGGTGAGTGTCAAGCACTACAAGCAGCACGTAAATTAGATTTAGATTTAAAACAGTTAGGCGAAAATGCTAACAACGAAAGGGATTTAAAGCAACTCCAAACCCGCATAGAGGAAACAAAAATTAACCTCAAAGCAATTCCCCGATGGTCATCTCGATCTGCGGAAGTAGCCAGTTTAACAGCCAAATTATCAACGGAATCCCAAGCTGTCACCCACATGATTATGGGTTGGGAAAAAGGTGTCACAGCCATTCAACAAACCAGAAGCTTTACAGACAATATTAACGACCTGTATACACGTCAACAGCTATGGCGCAATGCGATCGCACCCCTAGAGGCAATTCGTCCTCATAGTGCATTTTACCAAATTGCCCAAACTCGGTTATCCCTGTACCGCAATGGATTACAATCTGTTAACGTCCAACTACTTGCCCAGGGAAGATGGCAACAACGCCTGAATGCAGCCAAAGCGATCGCAACTACAGCTAGTCAACGGGATACTACAGCCAAAACCCTCCGTGAGTTCCAACAAGCCCAAAATACCTGGCAAACGGTAATTAACGCCCTCCAAAACATTCCCCAAACCAGTCCAGTTTATCTCCAAGCCCAACAATTACTCAAAGTCTATCAACCCAAACTCATCGCTGCCCAAACCCGCGTCCGCAATGAGCAAAATTCTGGTTTATTATATAATCAGGCCCGTAACACTGCTCAACAAGCCCAAACCGCCATGCAAAACAGTCAATGGCAACAAGCAGTCAGTCTATGGCAACAAGCCCTGAACCTTGCTCGACAAGTTGCACCAGGGACAAGTCATTATTCCCAGGCCCAACCCCTAGTCGATTTGTATACATCTGCCCTCGAACAGGCACGCACTCAAATAATTAACCCCGATGAAATCGAGATTGCCCGACGCGACCTGGAAAAAACCTGTCAAGGTACAACCAGAATTTGTAACTTTAGTTTAGCAAATCGGGCAATCACTGTGCGGATGACACCCGATTACGAAAAGACTTTAGAAGCGAGTTTACAACCCGTCGCTGGTAAAACCGAGAATGTCACCCTTGTCACTAATCACCTGCAAACTTTACAAACAGCCCTAGAGGCTATCAGTGATAATGCGGACTTACCCCTGTTCGTTTTTGATGCCCAAGGTGCGCAAATTTATACCCATATTCCCCGTAGTAAAGCTAATTAGCTTTGGAGAAAGTCGGGATATGGGGAGAAGATAGAGACGACCCGGCGGGTCGTCTGTACTATATATTTGAGAGGACTTATAGCATTTATAGTATTTATGTGCTATTAAATTTCCCCTTCTCCTGTCTCCTGTATTCTTTCTATGGTTCCCCTACAATAAAAGTAGTCTACACCAGGGCACGTTTTCAGAACCATTGGAGTCTGAGTAAATGCATTCGCCGATTGTCCCTTTGCCTACCAATTGAGAGAATATGTGTAGTTGGAAATTAGAAAACTTGCATTATAGTGATAATCCACCCCCCAATTATTCCTATACCCAACTATTCCCCAATCCATCTTGGTGTGGCACAATTTCGGAGCTAGATATTGAATTTTATATTGAAGGAAATACCCACGCACCCTATCCGCCTTTACTGAATTTAGCATCCCATATTATCCAAAATATGCATGTAATTGTTGAAAGGGCAATAATCGATGTATCTCTCCATTCTGGCTATGCATTGCCAAATCTTCAGGTGGGTTGGTTTTGTTTGCGGATGAAAAATCATTTACCCACTTATCAAGCTGTTTGTTTAGTATGCTTAACAGGTTATGAGTCTGATGCTTGGGTGGTAAATTTTGATAATGAAGATATGCCAATTAGTCGGGAAATTTATAGTTGGTAAATTAAGTTTGTGGTAGGAAAAGAATAGGGAATAGGGAACTATAGGGAAACACAATCATGTTAGAGTACAACTTATGCAAATATCTGCCCTCTGCGGACGAACTTCCCGACTCCGATGAAACACCAGTGGATAACGAATTACAGGAATTAATTCCAGGGTTATTAAAATCTATTTTGCTGATACTGGGGGCAGAACGGATGCACTGGTTGTTTGCCATTGATATGGGTACGTAGACCCGGACAAACCCCCCATTGTCCCGGACGCTTTTCTCAGTTTGGGGGTAGAACGAGTGTACGATGAGGAATTGCGTCCTAGCTATGTACTGTGGGATGAGAATGTAGTTCCGATTTTAACTTTAGAGTATAGTTTCCCCCAATTATCGTCAGGAATATACTCAGAAGTTACAGCAATATGCGGAGATGGGTGTGTTGTATTATGTGATTGATTCCTCCCGTCGTCGTCGCAAACCCAGATTAAAGTACAAATTACAACCAGGAAATCCAGTTTGGCTCCCGGAAATCGGTTTGGGAATCGGTTGTGAACGAGGTAATTATGCTGGAGTCACTAGGGAATGGTTATACTGGTATGACCAAATAGGTCAGCGTTATTTGACCCCTCAAGAACAAATTCAACAGCAAGCAGAACGTGCGAAGTTGCTAGGGGAAAAACTGCGCGAACTAGGGGTAGATCCGGATACAATATGCCCTTAGAATTAAACTTCCCTAATCGCTTGATATTCGGAATACCGTCCTTGCCATTTTGGGGAATAGATTACACTAGGGACTTGTAGATTTTACGGTGTGAAAAATCAATCATGTTCAAAGCAATTTTATGGCGAACTGGATTAATAGCTGCTTGCTGTCTAACCCTTGCGTGTGAATCACCAGACAACACGCAAACCACCTCAGAAGCAACAAGCACACCAGCAGCCACCGAAGCAAGTACAACTACCACACCAACAGAAACCCCAACCGCAACATCCTCCCCCGCTTCCACTCCATCCGACAAAGAAGTAACTACTCCCTCTGGATTAAAATATACTGACCTGAAAGTTGGCAGTGGTGCAACACCAAAAACTGGACAGACAGTTGTTGTTCATTACACAGGTACACTTCCAGACGGGACAAAATTTGATAGCTCCCGCGATCGCAATCAGCCTTTTGAATTTGCAATTGGAACTGGACAAGTGATCAAAGGTTGGGATGAGGGTGTAGGGACAATGCAAGTCGGTGGTCGTCGTCAATTAGTTATTCCCCCACAACTAGGTTACGGTGAAGCTGGAGTTGGTCCAATTCCCCCGAATGCGACACTAATTTTTGATGTGGAATTACTGGAAATTAAATAGGTTTTACCAGGGAATGGGGAGTTGGTAGTAGTGAGAAAAAACCACTTACCCCCTATTTCTCACAAAACCCTAAAGCTCACAGGGAATAGTCCGTGACGGTAGTAGTTTAGGGTGGAGAAGGAAAGTCAATCTGTTACTCAAGGCTTAAATTGACTCGCTCAAAATCCAGGTTTCATCTCATGGAGAAGCTGCGCTACGCGCATCTACGGCTATGGTGTCAGCAGTACTAGGCTACTCCCTTGCGACTAACCACCACCAACAATGGTGACAACCTCTAAGCGATCGCCTGGTTGGATCACGGTGGTTTCCCAATACTGGCGGTGGAGTATTTCCCCATTGTACTCTACCGCCACCAAGCGGGGATTAAAACCTAAATCAGTGAGTAGTTTTGGTAAATTAATTTGTTCGCAGCAGTGACGGGTTTCACCGTTCACCTGTAATTGAATTTGCACCATATGGAATTATTGTGAATCGAGAACTGGTAATGCAGAATGACACTCCCCATGCTCCCTTCTTGATCTTGATCCTAAAGATGGGCTTTCGGTTGAACGCGATTGAGTTGGGAGAGTAAATACTGAGCGACTAGGGTTGGTTGTTCAGCTTGCATTAAACTGCGAACAACTGCGACTCGTTGCGCTCCCGCGTCAATGACATCGTTAATATTATTGGGATCGATTCCGCCAATGGCAAACCAGGGAATGGGACAATTTTTGGCTGCATAGGAAACGTATTCTAAACCCGCAGCAGCTTTTCCCGCTTTAGTAGGAGTTTCGTATACAGGACCGACACCGATATAATCTGCGGCTTCGGCAATTGCCTGTTGCATTTCTTGCGGATTTGTGGTAGAACGACCTATCAGGCGCTGTGGCCCGAGTAACTGGCGAGCTGTGGCAATGGGCATATCCTCCTGTCCTAAATGTACCCCATCGGCATCAACAGCGATCGCTAAATCAATGCGATCATTGATAATAAGTAAAGCACCGTAATTGTGGCATAATTGTCGCAATTTCTGAGCAACAGCCAAGCGAGTAGAGTCGTTTGTCTCCTTATCGCGGTATTGTACCAAAGTTAATCCACCCTTGAGGGCTGCTTCCACATTTTCCAATAATTTTTCGGAAGGAGAGGTGACTAAATACAATTGCGATCGCTGTAATAATCGATGACGCTCATACCCCATTAAATTGGTTTCTAGGGTGTATATCTGATAACGCATTTGTTTAAAGGCTTTACCCATATTGGGGTGGTACAGTTTTCCGTATTCCTCCAGTACCCTGACGGCTTCCTGCACCCGACAAAAATTCGCCTGGAGTAGTGCCAAAATATCCTGACGGGTTTCTTCCTGGGGATGGGATAAATCCGTACCCACATCTGCCAAGGTGTCACGAGCAGCACGCAACTCCGCAGTATGCCAATGGGCAATTTCTTGTCGCAAATGCTTACACTGGGAGGCTAAGTTACTATCGTTTAATCCAAATCGACACCATTCTTCGATAATCCGTAAACCTTCACGAGCTCGGTCTAAGTTCGCATCGAGAATACGGCAAACAACTTGCTGAATCTGTCCATTACGGCTATATCCCCCGACCATTACTTCAACCCCATTCGTGCTTTTATCGTAACAGGCAGCCCAGTTCATATTGGTAATTTTTTCCTATAGTTTTTTTTGGCATTGATTTTATCTTCATAAAACTTCCAATTTTTCTGTCAACTCTGTTAACAGTTAACGGTCAACAGTCAACAAACTGAAATGGGAAAATCTGAGTTTTTGCTATTCCCTGATATAACTGTTACTAAATTAATTTGTATCAAAAAAGACATATGAATCAAAATTGTGTGCAAAAAATCTCGACAGTTCGCTAGTTAAGGTATAAAAAAGTCTTACGAGGTGAAAAAAGTTCAGTCACAGGTGACTTTCTCCTTCCCTTTGATAATTCCTTTCCACAACGCAGCAAAGCCGTCCTATGGTCAAATACTATATAACAAATTCAGTCGTTCCTACTCTCCTTCAAGCCACGATACAAGTGTCATTCTTGTTGTTGGGGATGAACTTGGGTTTAGCGACAAGCGTTTATGCACAAACTCCCAGTCTTTCCACCAACGACAGGGGTGGAAGAATAATTTCTCAGGAGAATGTGTTATTTGTCAACCCAACTAGTGGAGATGACAATAATAACGGTAGGGAAGCTACTCCCTTGCGAACGATTACCAGAGCGTTGCAAGTTGCTCAACCTAACACAGTGATTGTCTTAGGTCGGGGAACCTATTCTAGTGCCAATGGCGAAGAATTCCCTTTATTTATTAAATCAGGAATTAGCATCCAAGGCGATACGGCAAGTAAAGGACGGGGAATCCTGATTCAAGGGGGTGGGGAATATCTTAGCCGTAGTTTTGGCAGACAAAATACCACCCTAGTGGTTGGTAATAACGTCACAATCGCAGGAGTGACGATTACCAATCCCCAAGGACGGGGTTATGGGATGTGGATTGAATCAACAAATCCGCAAATTATAGGCAATACCTTTACTGGTAGTGTTCAAGATGGTATTGCGGTGACGGGGAATGCTATAGCCAAAATCAGTCAAAATTACTTCTATCGGAATGGAGCTAATGGTGTGACGGTTTCTGGTTCCGCTCGTCCCGAAATTAGTGAAAATATTTTTCAACAAACTGGCTTTGGGATTAATATTGCCCAAAATGCCGAACCGATAATTACAGGTAATCAAATTCAGTATAATCGGGCTGGGGTGATTGTTCAAGCTAATGCTCGTCCTGTTTTGCGTCAGAACCTGATTCAAGGTAATCGGGAAGATGGACTAGTGGCGATCGCTCAAGCAAATCCCGATTTAGGTAGTGATGGGGAACCGGGTAATAACGATTTTCGCAACAATGCCCGTTATGATATCAATGCAAACGCCGCCAAGCAACCCATCCTCTCGGTGGGAAATCGGATTGACCAGAAAAAGATTGCGGGACAGGTGAATTTTCGCGGTTCTGCTGCTCCTATCGCTGCTAATCCCATTTCACCAGCACCTTCACCCTTTAGTAGTAGATTAAGCTTAAATCGCCCCAGTCGTCCATCCAGATTAGCATCTACAGTCCAGACAAACACGAGCAATACAAATACCAATAATACAAATACCACCATCATCAACCCTGTCAGCAGCAATCGGGAAGCACCTGTTCGGGAAATTGTCTTTGCTGCTCCCGATACACCCACCCCGACCACTCCGAGTATTATCCCCCCCAACCGACCATTACGCCAACAACAGGTCTCTTCTGCAACCGGATTTCCCATTCCCCCAAGTTTAACCAATACCAACTCCCAAACAACGTATAATTACCTGCAAGTCAACCCAACCACAGAAATTAACCCACCCCAACCCCCCAGCATTCAACCCCCCATGCCTACTGGTAATTTAGGTGCCGTAGCAAGTAATATGCCAATGGGGACGTTATACCGGGTAATTGTGCCAATTCGCACCAATCAGGAGGAAGAAATAATTAAATACTTAGCTCCAGGTGCTTTCCGTACAGCATGGCAAGGACAAAGTGTAATTCAAGTCGGTGTATTTAGTAGCACCTTCAACGCTGAACAAATGGTACGAATCCTAAATAATAACGGATTACAAGCCATGATTCAGCAGTTAAGATGATTGGATTTTGGATTTTGGATTAGATGAATTTCGTTTGTTGGTAGAGACGTAATATATTACGTCTCTACATATATCGCGTTTGGATGTGTGGTTATTCCCTATTCCCTACCCTAAATAATCAGCCGTAATAGCCACAATGCGATCGCTTGCTTGACCATCTCCGAAGGGGTTAATTGCATTGGCCATTGCATTATAGGCTTCCGGATTGCTTAATAGTTGGGTGCTGGCATTGGTAATATTAGTACTATCGGTTCCCACTAGTTTAGCCACACCTGCGGTGACTGCTTCCGGACGTTCTGTGGTTTCCCGCAATACTAACACTGGTTTACCCAGACTCGGTGCTTCCTCCTGGAGACCACCAGAATCAGTTAGCAAAAGATGCGATCGCAATATGGCTCCAACTAATTCCCTGTAATCAAGGGGTTCGGTGAGAAATATGCGCGGGTGATTCCCCAGCATCGCTTGTAGGGGTTCTCGAACAATGGGATTACGATGGAGGGGTAGTAATAAGGCTGTGTCGGGAAATTTATCCAGAATTCGCAAAAATCCCTCGGCAATTCCCGCTAGGGGTTCTCCCCAATTTTCCCGACGGTGAACGGTTGCTAAAATCACTCGGTATTGTTCCCAATCTAAACCGGGAATATGACAAGGAGGTTCGGTCGCAGCGACTTTTAGCAAGGCATCAATCACCGTATTTCCAGTTTGATGGATGTGTCCAAGAACTCCAGAACGTTGGAGATTTTCCACTGCTAACTGGGTCGGAGCAAAATGTAACTGGGTAATTTGGGAAATCAGCCGACGATTGGCTTCTTCGGGATAGGGGTTATAAATATTATCAGTACGTAAACCAGCTTCCACATGACCCACAGGGATTTGTTGATAAAAAGCCGCCAATGCAGCAGCAAATGCGGTGGTTGTATCCCCCTGAACGATAATCAAATCTGGTTTTTCCAGTTTGTATAATTCCCCCAACCCTTGTAAACTACGACAGGTAATATCACTTAAGGACTGTTTTGGTTGCATAATCTCCAAATCAAAATCAGCCTGAAGATGAAATAAATCCATTACCTGTGCCACCATTTCTCGGTGTTGTCCTGTTAAAATCACCTTAGTGATAAATTGGGAATCTGCTTGAAAAGCCTGAATCACAGGAGCTAATTTAATCGCTTCCGGACGTGTACCCAAAATAATATCAACTCGTTTCTGGTTGGAATTAATCATGCTTCTATAGGAGACAGAATACAGGATACAGGATACAGGAGATGATTGGTTGGGTACAGGATATTATGATTCTATGGGATAGAGAATACAGGATACAGGAATAATGGCGTTGCTGAATACAAATATGATTTAAAAATTTTATTTTGTGTAGGGACGTAGCATTTTTATTTTGCGTAGAGACGTAGCACCGCTACGTCTCTACACTGCGAAATATGCCCAGGTGCTACCATTCTCCACCAATTCCCACATTGCTATTAAACACATCCGCATTGTTCAGATTAGCACCAATTAAGGTCGCTCCATCCAATTCCACGCTATACAAATGAGCATTCTCCAGATTCGCACTGCTTAAGTTCGCATCATTTAAACTCGCACTGTTCAAAAAAGCTGCTGCTAAATTAGCCTTTTCCAAATTTGCTCCGGTCAAATCTGCTCCTTCCAGGTTAGCTCCCCGCAAATTTGCACCCTGGAGATTAGCGTTCCGCAAATCCGCACCAATTAAATGAGCTCCTTGCAAATTCGCACCACGCAAATCACATCCATAACATTCACCAGTGGTGAGCAAACGTTGTACATTGGTAATATTCACCTTACCATTCGTGGCCGCAACCGGTGTCGAGCTAAATAATGCAACTGCACCAACAAACGCGATCGCATCGACAATTCTTGCTATTAACTTAGTTTTCATGGCTATTTCTCCTCACACTTCTGTGAGTGAATACACTCTCCCAATCCCAAATTCCTGAAAAAAATCAAAAAAATGCTACAATCAGAGCAACTGTACTATAAAGATATAGCAGACAGAACAATAGGGTTCGGATCAGAAAATTTATAAACCCCAAATAATTATTGTAGAGACGTGATATATCGCGTCTCCCGAAACCTGTGAATATCCAAAAAATTAATATCCAAAAATTAAAAGTTGAGATACAGTGTTTCCCAAGTAAATGAAGTGCAACCCCACCCGCGTTCTCAAACGCACCACCCACTGTGGAAAGCAAACGGGGGTGTACTATGCAACAAAGATGCTTCGTGTCTATGGTGGGTTTCCTAGGTATCTAACCAGGATAAGAAAGTCTAAAATCGAATAATCCAAAATCCAAAATCGGACAATCTTCCCATGCGTCCTACATTTCTACTAATCGATGGCCATTCCCTAGCATTTCGTTCCTTCTATGCGTTTAGCAAGGGAGGGAATGGGGGTTTGCGGACAAAAACGGGAATTCCTACTAGTGTTTGTTTTGGGTTTCTCAAATCCCTATTAGAGGTCCTAGGGAACGAACAACCGGAAGCTGTTGCAGTCGCTTTTGATTTGGGTGTACCGACATTCCGTCATCAAGCGGATGATACCTACAAAGCTGACCGTCCCCAGACCCCGGAAGATTTTTTGATTGATATGGAAAATCTCCATGAATTGTTAGCAGCTTTAGGGTTAAGAATAATTACAAAAGCTGGATATGAAGCCGACGATGTGTTAGGGACAATGGCACAACAGGCAGCATCGGCGGGATATCGGGTTAAGATTGTATCAGGCGATCGCGATTTGTTCCAATTAGTTGATGCCGACAAACAAATATCTGTTTTGTATTTAGGGAAGGAAGCTTTTTCAGTTCGTGGTGTCGGGGGTGTGACGGAGTATGGTGTGGAGGAGGTACAGGGTAAGTTAGGGGTTTTACCGCACCAGATTGTGGATTATAAAGCGTTGTGTGGCGATAAATCGGATAATATCCCTGGGATAGAGGGGATTGGGGAAAAAACGGCGGTACAGCTATTATCGACCTATGGCAGTTTGCAGAATATTTATGACCATATTGGGGAGATTAAGGGTGCAACCCATAAGAAATTAATTAATGGCAAAGATAATGCTGAAAAGTCCCAGTTTTTAGCGAAAATTATTTTGGATGTCCCTTTAGATGTAAAACTGGACGAGTTTGTTTTACGGGGTTTTGCAATGGAAGCATTAACCCCGGTTTTGACAAAGTTGGAATTTAAATCTTTTTTAAATAAAATTCAGCAGCTTCAGCAAAGATTTACCGGTGTTAATGATGAAAATTCTCTGGATAATCATGTTGCGGTGAGTCCTGTTGAGGATAGGGAAGAGCAGCTGGAAAATCAGCAATTATCTTTATTTCCAGTTGCATCCGCAGATGACGGTTTAGATTTTTGGACTCCCGCAGAAACCAGTGCAGCAATGAAAGGAGATGATATCGGGGATAATGATTTAATTAAGGTGAGAATTATTGATGACCAAGTTAAATTAGCTGAGTTAATTGAGATTTTACGAACTCAAACCAATCCAGAAAAACCCGTTGCTTGGGATACGGAAACCAGTGCATTAGAACCACGGGATGCGGAGTTAGTGGGAATTGGCTGTTGTTGGGGAATTTCCCCAGATGAAGTTGCTTATATTCCCCTAGGACATACCCAGGGAACAAATTTAGCTAAAAATTTAGTTTTAGATAGTCTGCGACCGATTCTAGAGGATGAAACCTATCCGAAAACATTTCAAAATGCTAAATTTGACCGTTTAGTGTTGCGTGTTCAGGGAATAAATTTAGCCGGGGTTATATTTGACCCCATGTTGGCTAGTTACGTGATTAATCCTGATGATAAACACAATTTAAATGACATTACAAGTCGATATTTAGAAGGGATAAACTTACAAAATTATGAAGACTTGGTGAGTAAGGGCAAAACCATTGGGGAAGTTTCAATTCAACAGGTTGCGAATTACTGCGGATTACAGGTTTATGCCACCTATCAACTATTTGCAAAAATGCAAGCAGTTTTAAATGAATATCCCCAACTACAGCAATTGTTTCAGCAAGTGGAATTACCCCTAGAAACCGTATTAGCAGAAATGGAATTTACAGGGGTGCGGGTTGATAGTGAATATCTAGAAAAATTTTCCCGACAACTGGAACAGGATTTACAAACCATCGAAAATAATGCCTATAATGCGGCGGGAGAAACCTTTAATTTAGGCTCTCCCAAACAACTGAGTCAATTATTCTTTGAAAAACTCGGTTTAGATGTAAAAAAATCCCGCAAAACCAAAACCGGATACTCCACCGATGCGGCTGTTTTAGAAAAACTCCAGGGAGACCATCCGGTTATTGATGCCATTATTGAACATCGCACCCTAGCTAAATTAAAATCCACCTACGTTGACACTTTACCAAAACTCATTCGTCCCGATACCCAGCGCGTTCATACTAACTTTAATCAAACCGCCACATCCACCGGGAGACTATCATCATCAAATCCGAACTTACAAAATATTCCCATCCGTACAGCCTTTAGTCGGCAAATTCGTCAAGCCTTCCTACCAGAACCAGGATGGTTAATGGTAGCAGCAGATTATTCCCAAATAGAGTTACGAATTTTGGCCCATTTAAGTCAAGACCCGACCCTAATTACAGCCTATCAACAAAATCAAGATATCCACACTGTCACCGCGAGATTAGTGTTTGAAAAAACCGAAATTACCCCCGACGAAAGACGCTTTGCCAAAACAATTAATTTTGGGGTAATTTATGGTATGGGAGCGCAAAAGTTTTCACGGGAAACAGGAATTAAGGTCGCGGAAGCGAAGAAATTCATCGCCAAATTTAATGAACGTTATGCCGATGTTTTTAGCTATCTGGAAAAAATGAAAAAAACAGCTTTAGCTAATGGTTTTGTGGAGACGATTTTAGGGAGAAGACGTTATTTTAAATTTCAAACCGCTCAAAGTTTACTAGGGAAGAATCACGATGAAATTGATTTAAGTAAACTCCGATTAAATAATGATGACGCAGGTTTATTACGTGCAGCCGCAAACGCTCCCATTCAAGGTTCTAGCGCTGATATTATTAAAATTGCAATGGTGCAGTTGCAGCAAATTTTGCAGGGATATCAAGCTCGTTTATTACTACAAGTACATGATGAATTAGTTTTTGAAATTCCTCCCCAGGAATGGGAAGAATTGCAAGGTAAAATTAAATCCACAATGGAAAATGCTGTCTCCTTGAGTGTACCCTTATTAGTGGAAGTGAAAGCGGGTGAGAATTGGATGGAAGCGAAGTAGGTTGTTCAGTTAGAGTTGGGAGTAGAGACGACCCATCGGGTCGTTTGTACGGGGAGTTGGGAGTAGTTTTAACTCAACAAGTCCAATTTTCGCAGCGATAGGTCAAACAAGTAAACCCCTAACAACAATCAATCGGAAATTCAGTAGTCATCATGAACTGCGTACACCAGGATGCATGAAAGTGATTTTTCCCCACTCCCTATACCGTAAGTCGGAGACATATGGATTTTGCCATTTTGCCCAATAAGGGAATATAATTTGTATTCTCGAACAATATTTTTCCCAGGGTTGCCAAGTGAAACCACCCATTACGCGTCTACCATCACAAACAAGAATCTGTTTTGTCGGAGAATCCTTTGTCAACGGAACAGGAGACCCGGAATGTTTGGGATGGACGGGTAGAATTTGTGTTGATGCACATCAGCAAGGTTATGATATTACCTACTATAATTTGGGAGTGCGAGGGGAAACAACCACCCAGTTAAAAGAGCGTTGGTATGGTGAAGTTGTGTATCGTTTACCAACAGAATTGGTTTCCGAGTATGATGGTCGGGTGGTATTTTGCTTTGGTGTTAACGATACCGCGATCGCAAATGGTAATAGAAGGGTTTCGTTGTTGAATACAATCTTGAATACCAGAGAAATATTAAGTCGAGCGCAGGAATTATATCCGGTTTTGTTCGTCGGACCACCACCAATGTTGGATAATGACCAAAATACAAGAATTGCAGAATTATCGATGTATTTTGGACGAATTTGTCGAGAGTTAGGGATACCCTATTTAGATATTTTTCCGATTTTAAAACAGTCTACTATCTGGTTTGATGAAGTGCATGGGTATGATGGTTCCCATCCCCGGAGTCGGGGGTATCAGGAATTTGCCAATATAGTTAAAGCATGGGATGGGTGGAAGCAGTGGTTTCCGTTAAAAGTTTAGGTATGTAGAAGACAGAATACGGTCTTCAGGAGATAATTTATTGTCGAGGAATACAGCCATGACAACATCAGCGAGACATGATAGCAAGCATGGTCAGAATATGGTAATTCTGCCTTTAGAAAATGGCGATCGCTTAACACGGGTTGAGTTTGAACGTCGTTACCAAGCTATGTCGAATCTCAAAAAGGCTGAGTTAATCGAAGGAACTGTATTTATTATGGCATCTCCCGTCCGTCACAGAAGTCACGGTCAACCCCATGCTTACATTATGACTTGGTTGGGGACATATCTGGCTGCAACACCGGGAATTGAAATTGGTGATAATGTGACGGTACGGTTAGACGCGGATAATGAACCCCAACCGGATGCTTTATTAAGGTTGGAGCAGGGTGGTCGTTCGACGGTGAGTGTGGATGATTATATCGAAGGTGCGCCAGAATTAATTGTGGAAATTGCTGCAAGTAGTGCTGCGATTGATTTACACGATAAGAAAAAGGTCTATCGTCGTAATGGGGTGCAGGAGTATATCGTTTGGCAAGTCTTAGAAAATAAGTTAGACTGGTTTAGTCTGGAAAATAGTGAGTATATCTCTGTTTGTCAAGATGAAAATGGTGTAATTAAAAGTCTGGTTTTTCCCGGTTTATGGTTGGATGTGAATGCATTGTTGACGGGTAATCTTGCTCAAGTTTTCGCTGTGTTACAGCAGGGTTTACAAAGTCAAGAACATCAGGATTTTATTACCAGGAATTAAACCACGTTCTGAATTATACTTTGCAGGCTGATATATTTACTTTTGGGTTTGTTGAGAGTTTACTGGTGACAGTAGACCTTTAAGGATTAAACGAATCGGGAATCAGAAAATTAACTGTAATCAGTGATTTTGAAGATTTTACCGTCTTTAAACTCAAATTCAGAGCATCCATTGAGTCGCAGGGTGTCTCCGGTTTTCATCCCATTGGGAAAATCTACAGCTAATACCGCTTCATAGTCAATTTGTAGCATGACTTTATCTTGGTTAAATGTCAAATCCCTAATCGTCTGCTGTCGTGATGAGAACAGTGATTTTGATTCCGTTGCTAATTTGCGTAATTCTTCAATACCGATTAATTCTACATTGACATTACTTCCTGTAACGTTTTTAAAAACCACTTCTGGATGGACTAAGGCAATCATTCCTTCGATATCAAAATTGTTGTATGCAGTAACATACTTGTGGATTAAAGTCTCCATCTCTTGGTTTGCCATCATCTTCTATACCTAAACCGATATATCTTCCTTTCGGAAATTATTCATGAAAATTTTCGGTTTAGTATCTTACCTACGACTGAAAACAGTACAAAGATTTTTACCAGCATTGGGATATACGTGGTAGAGACGACCCACCTAGAGACGACCCACCTAGAGACGACCCGGTGGGTCGTCTCTACTGATAATTATTTGATTTCTATCATTGGGTGCATCGTAAATTTGGGAAAATTTGGCAAGATGACCATGAAGCCAATTTTGGATTTTGGATTTTCGATTTTGGGTTACTATATTTCAGGATGTTGGGAACTTTTTTTAAAAGATATTAATTACACAACTATACATGCAGATACAGACACCAGATTGGGTTAAACACGCCGTTTTTTATCAAATTTTTCCAGACCGTTTTGCAAGGGGAAAACAAGCTCATCCTCGCTTGATTCAACAGCCAAATTGGGAGGATTGGGATGCTCCTCCGACCCTACAGGGATATAAAGGAGGGGATTTGTGGGGAATCATGGAAAATCTGGATTATATTGCATCTTTGGGAATTAATGCGATATATTTTACTCCAATTTTTCAATCTGCTTGCAATCACCGCTACCATACCCATGATTATTATCAAGTAGACCCGATACTGGGGGGAAATATCGCTTTTAAAGAATTACTCGATGCAGCCCATAACAGAAATATTAAAATTGTTTTAGATGGGGTATTTAATCATTGTAGCCGGGGTTTTTTCTTCTTCCATGATGTCTTAGAAAACGGTCCCCACTCTCCCTGGATAGATTGGTTCAAGATTGAAGGTTGGCCCCTTGCACCCTATACTGGAGATATTCCAGCTAATTACCGAGGATGGGCTGGAAACCGTGCTTTACCGGAATTTAACCACGACCATCCTGATGTGCGGGAATACATCATGCAGATTGCCGAATATTGGTTAGAATTCGGGATCGATGGTTGGCGATTGGATGTACCCTTTGAAATTAAAACACCTGGTTTTTGGCAGGAATTTCGCGATCGCGTGAAAGCGATTAATCCCCAAGCTTATATTGTCGGGGAGGTCTGGGGAGATTCCCGTCAGTGGTTGGATGGAACCCAGTTTGACGGGGTGATGAATTATCTATTTACCAGTGCAGCGATCGCATTTACAGCTGGGGAGCGGGTAATTTTGGAACATGTGCGATCGCGGGATTATCAACCCTATCCTCCCCTATCTGCTCCTGAGTATGCCGAGAAAATCCAAGAATTATTAACACTTTACCCCTGGGAAATCCAACTTACCCAGTTAAATTTATTGGCTAGTCACGATACTGCGAGATTAATCACAATCGCTGACGGAGATGAGGCTAGTGTCAAATTAGCAACATTACTCTTGATGACATTTCCCGGCGCACCCAGTATTTATTATGGCGATGAGGTGGGTTTACCAGGTGCGATTGACCCCGATTGTCGTCGTGGTTTTCCCCCAGAATCGAACTGGAATCAGGAACTACTTCATACCCACCGTCAGCTAATTGCCCTACGCCACCTTTATCCCTGTTTGCGCATTGGAGAGTATAATTTACTGTATGCTCAAGGTGATTTGTACGTATTTAGTCGTAGTTTGAGCCAAGAAAGTGGAAATGATGGAGAAGAATTAATCGTTGCAGTGAATACAGGAATCGCACCTGCACATGCCAATATTGAAGCAGTTAATTTCAAGTATCGCCCAGAAAAGATACTTTACGGTCAGGTGGAAATTAACAGGGAGCAAACGGGTGACATGGATATGTTAAGTTTAAATTTACCTCCACGCAGTGGTTGTATAATTGGGAATTAAAGTGAGCGTTTAACCCGGATTTCCCACAAACCCATACAATTTGCGTAGGGACGACCCGTCGGGTCGTCTCCAGGGAAGTAGGGAGTCGTCGGGTCGTCTCCAGGAGAGTAGGGAGTCGTCGGGTCGTCTCCAGGGGAGTATTAGGTAATTTTTACAACATTAATACCCGTGTTACTCCTGTATTCTTGAATTCTGCTGTCAATACACAAATCCAGAAAACTATTTCCATTGTCCCAGAGCAAAACCGATGCAACAACAAGATATTAATCCAGACATGAATATCAAAAATCCGATTCCCCAATATCCGGTGAGTATCTGGGAAGCGATTTTGATTTTCATCGGTGCGATCGCATTGATGGGTACTGGTTTGGCTTGGATTGGAATGCGGATGTTCAATAATACTTTTAATCCTGTCCGTGCGGAGAAAGTTGCCAGGAGTTTAGTGGACTATCAAATTCCTGGTGGTTCGACGGGTGTATTGGGTTTGAGTATCGGTGCAGAAACCTTCGCTATTGTCAAAAGAGACACGGAACCCTCCGATGTATTTTTGTATGTAAGTAAAGCTCCCAGCGATCGCATGAGTGAAGAAACTCCGATTAATTTAGGAGACGCGATCGCTTTGGAAAATTCGATCACGGGTGAATTTATTTTTTCTGACACCTACACAGAAGCAAAAACCCTTTGCAATCAAGCAACCCAAGTGACAATTCAAAAAGGAGAACAAATTGATACTACCCGAAATAGCACCCAACCCGCAATTCAATATTCGGCAAGAATTACCGATGGGCATGTTCAACGGGTGATTAGTATCATGGCTATAGGTGATAATACGCAAGCCAAAGCAGAGCAGGTATTTAATTCAATTAAGTGTATTTGATGATTCGATTTTGGATTTGGGATTTTGGATTATAGCAATCCGATTTGAGTAGTGAAAAATATTGGTTTTGGCTGTATCCTAGGGGAGGTCTTCTCCCAGAAAAGTTTATGGCTGTTTATGTCAACTGTTAACAGCTAACAACCCCATATGTAAGATTTTATAAATCATTTGTATCTCCTGTATTCTGTATTCTGTATTCCCAGTCAACTCCTCAAAGTTCCCCTTTTATCCTGTTCCGATTCGATTGCGGTGAATAAAGCGCGGAAATTACCTTCTCCAAAACCCTTTGCTTGTTGACGACGTTCGATGAACTCGAAGAAAAAAGTTGGTTCGGCAAAAATGGGTTGGGTAAAGATTTGTAGCAGGGGTGAAAAGGGAGTATTTTGATGCCAATCAACTAAAATTTGTTGGGAGGCGATCGCTTGTAATTCTGCTGTCGTTAAAGGAAAACCATGACGTTGACAGACGTTGGTGTAGTAGGAGGGGGGAACGGAGAGGAACTGTAAACCACGTTGACGAAGTTGGGTGATCGCATCAATAATGTTGGGTAAGCGAAGAGCAATATGCTGAATTCCAGCACCGTTATTAGCGTTGATAAATTCCTGGATTTGGGAGTTAGCTGTTGTCGGTTGGTTGATGGGGATTTGTACCCGACCACAGGGGGACATCATCACTTGACTACATAATCCAGATGTTTCAGTCTGAATGTTGAAGCTTTGTTGGGGTTGGAAGCCGAGAATATTTTTGTACCAATTGCTGACTGGAATTAATTCACCGTCGGGAACATTAATGACTATGTGGTCTATTTCTAAAGGAGATGGGGAGTGATTGCAGGGTAAATTCTCAGTTAGCCAACGTCTTTCCACCAGAACATGGGAGATATGGGTCAAAGAACTCCAACCAGCTATTGTCAACCAGCGTATTTGTTGATGTTCCAGCTTAAGTTCTTGTAGGGGAGTGAGAATTTGAATTTGATTTTGATCTAGTCGAGCGATCGCTTCTTCAATATTATCCACTAAAAAGCTAATTTCTCCCACACCTGGAGGATGGGTTTGTAGGTATCTAACTGCATCATCACTGGGTTGTTGAGGTGACGATACAATCAATCTGACTGAACCAGATTGCAGGATGTAAGTATGTTGGGATGGATGGTTTCCCTCAGACAATTCCCCAATCCAGGGAAATTCCTGATTTCCCCAAACCAATTCAAACCCCAATACATCAATCAACCAGCTAGCAAAGAGATTCCCATCTGTGACGAAAAAGCGAACACAATCAATTTTCATCGGATATGAAAATGAAGTTACCGCGTACTTTGACTCAATCATTATACGTGGCTTTCCGTTTTTATGTAGACAGATTCAAGTTGAATTGTTTCCCATCCTCTAGATATAGATACTGAAATATGGGGGAATAGTCTACATGTATTACTTACACCAAAACCGTAGATGCGAGTAGCGTAGCTTCTCTTGGAGATGAAACTGGTTTATCCCCACTCCCTAACCCTTAATCCAAAATCCAAAATTGTTCGATGATGTAATAATGTATTCTTGATATTTCGGTTGTGATAATTCAAACTGCTTACACAGATTTTTCCCAAATTCGGCTTGATTATCTATGGTAAACCCTATCAGCAATCGGAATCAAATTACTTCGTCGTCAACCGCTTCTGCAAACACTGATAATTCTCTGTTAAAAAAATTTTATAACTTGCCAATCAGTCAAAAACAAACCATTGCTCTAATTGCGTGTCAGTTAGTTTCTGTGATTGGGATTGGGATTGGTGGAACTTTGATTACTTTCCAAGGATTACGTTCGCAATTATTAGAACAGGCTAAATCCGAGCTAGCGGTGACTAATATTGCCTATAATATTAAGATTAATCAAATGGGTTTTGGTTTTCGTGGACAAGCGGATAACCCAGCCATTATTAAAGCTGCAATTGCCTACAATTCTGGATTAGCAGTAAATCCGGGGTTAAAAGCGGAAGTAAAAGGCATACTTTTTAATGAAATTATCGCCAGAAAAATAGAATTTGCAACTTTGGTGGGTAGGGATTCAAAAATAGTAGTCAATGCCAATAATGACAGAACAGGAGAAATATTTAATCCTGATAATTTAGTCAGTGAAGTATTTGCCAATCCCCAACAAATCAAGGCGACAAGAACAATTAAATGGGCAGATTTAGAAAAAGAAGGGGCAACCTTACCAAATGGTTTTCAAAATCAAGATGCACTGATTCGTTATACTGTTACTCCCGTCAGGGATACTGCAAATAAAACAGTAGTTGGAGCATTAGTTTCCGGTGATATTGTTAATGGGAAAACCGTAATTCCCGCCGAAACAATTAAAGCAACAAATGGTGGTTACAGTGGAATTTACTATCGTCAAACCGATGGCAAACTAGCCCTAGCATCATCCCTACAAACACCGACATCGGGTGATACGCGCCAATCGATACCGGGAATAACCCTGGGGGAAGCAGGACAAAAATTACTGGATGCAGCAAGTCGAAATAATGGTCAAATCGTCACAGGACGGTTACAAATAGGGAATCAAAGTTATACAGTTGCGGCTCAAGCTGTACCGAGTAAAATCACCCAAGCAGGGGATGAAATTAGAATGGATTACGATAAAGAACCCAGTGGAATCTTAGTTAGGGGGACACCAGAAGTTGGTATTAATAACTTGTTAAGGCAAAGTATTTTGGAGCAAATATTAGTTGTCATCATTGCCTTGGTACTGATTGCTATTTGGAATAGTATTTTGCGTCGAGGTATTACTCAACCAATCAAAAATTTGCAAAAGACAGCCCAGCAGTTTAGCCAAAATATTAGTAATCAAAAAGGCTCCAATTTCAGTAATATCCAAGCGGAAGTA
Organism: Calothrix sp. NIES-3974; assembly: GCF_002368395.1. GTDB lineage: Bacteria > Cyanobacteriota > Cyanobacteriia > Cyanobacteriales > Nostocaceae > NIES-3974. Next base: position 4,789,991 of record NZ_AP018254.1, on the reverse strand, counting down.
TTTGCTAATGATGAAATTGGGGAACTAGCCACTTGCTTTAATACAATGGCAGACTGTATCCGGGAACAATTCCAATATCAAAAAAGTGAAACCGACCTAGCATTAAAGCTCAACCAAATTACCGGGGAAATGCGGGAATCATTGCAGCGCGATCGCATTCTCAAATCAGCAGTGACAAATACACGGGAAGCTTTAGCCGCTAGCCGGGTATTATTCTACCAATTGGATGAAAATTATCAAGGTCGCATTATCTCCGAATCGGTGGATTACCAGTCAATAGCAAGCTTTGGGGAATTAATCGATAATCCCTACGATATCAGAGATAAAATAGCCGAACTAACCCCGGAAACATTAGAAATAGTTAGAGATATCCACCAATCCAAATTGAGCGCAACCAGTATCGCACAACTAGAAAAATCCCAGGTTAAAGCCTACATGTTAGCACCGGTATTTGCCAATCAAAAATTACAGGGTTTATTCGTAATTCAAGAATGCAAACAACCTCGAACTTGGCAAGAACTGGAAATAAATCTTTGCACCCAAGTCGCCACCCAAATCGGTTATGCTTTAGAACAAGCCGATCTACTTCAACAAATTGAACAAAGTCGCAAAACAGCCGAAAAGATGTCCCAAAGCGAACGGGAACAAAAAGAAACCCTACAGCTGCAACTACTAGAACTATTAAGCGACGTTGAAGGAGCAGCAAGCGGAGATTTAACCGTCCGTGCAGATGTTCGAGACGGAGAAATTGGTACAGTAGCCGATTTCTTTAACTCCATTGTCGAAAGTTTGCGGGATATCGTCACCCAAGTTAAAAGTACCGCAGTCCAGGTCAACCAAGCAATCGGTGATAACTCCATCGCCATTCGTCAACTAGCTGAAGACGCGATCGCTCAAACCCAGGAAATCGAGCAAACCCTAAATGCAGTTGACGGGATGACCACCACAATGCACGCGATCGCCCAAAATGCTCAACAAGCTGCAACAGTCGTGGAAATCGCCGCTCAAAACGCTCAAGCTAGCGGTGAAGCAATGGATTTAACTGTTCAAAAAATCATGTTTTTACGGGAAAGCATCGGTGAAACCGCCAAAAAAACCAAACGTCTCGGTGAATCTACCCAACAAATCACCCGTGTCGTGTCACTAATTAACCAAATATCCCAACAAACCAACCTCCTCGCCATCAACGCCGGAATCGAAGCCGCTCGCGCAGGAGAAGAAGCCCACGGATTTGCAGTCGTTGCCGAAGAAGTCGGTGAACTCGCCGCCAGATGCAGTTTTGCCACCCGCGAAATCGAACACCTCGTGGAAAATATCCAAACCGAAACCAACGAATTAGCCCAAGCAATGGAATCGGGAACCACCTATATTGTGGAAGGGACACAGGTATTAGAAGATACAAAACATAAACTAAAAGAAATTATCCAAATATCTGACCAAGTAGACCAGCTAGTCCAATCAATTTCCCAAGCAACCCAATCCCAAGTCCACACCTCCCAAGCGATCGCTGAACTGATGAAACAAATCGTCACCGCATCCCAACGCACCAGCACCTCATCCCACCAAGTTTCCCAATCCCTGCAACAAACCGTCGCGATTTCCCAAAAACTCCAAACCACCGTGGAAACATTTCGCGTTGATTAGGTAGAGACGACCCAACGGGTCGTCTAGGTTCGTCATGAAAATATAGGTAGAGACGACCCAACGGGTCGTCTCTACTGTCTCCTTTATTATTTATCTCCATGACCAAAAATATCCTTCCACCCACCCATCGAGTCGGTGCATTTGCAGTTATTCGAGACACCCAAGAACGAGTTCTCATCTCCCATCGGGGGGATATTCCCTTTTATAACTTACCAGGAGGTGGGATTGAACCCGGTGAAAGTGTTAGCGACGGTTTATTGCGTGAGGTTCGGGAAGAAACCGGACTGATTGTCAAATTGACTAAATTAGTGGGTGTGTATTCCAAAATAGAAAAAAATGAGGTGATTATCACTTTTGATGCAGAAGTGATTGGTGGAGAACTACAACCGACAGCAGAAGCTATTCACCATGTATGGGTGACACTAGGAGAACTGGAAAAGTATCAAATTTTAGCCACCCATCTAGAGCGTATTTATGATAGTTTCCGGAATCAGGGTCATGCTGTGATTAAGGAGCAGTGACAAGAAAAAGACACACTTACCTACAATCAATAAGTGTGTCCCAACTTGGTTTGGTAACTTGTAGTTTAGGTTAAACTTGGATGGGAAAATATGGCGATCGCGATATTTCCAATTAATTTCCCATTAAGCTTCCGGTGTTAATAACTGAATATTGGAAAAAATGAAATCCTGTACGGATGTACCACCCTCAACTTGGGTAGTAATAGTGCGACGATTGAGGATATAATAATCTCCAACTTTCTCGTAAGTATCAGTGAAATTACTTACACCACCCTTTTGCTCACCAGTTTTCGGGTCGTGGTACACAGAATCGTAGGTATGGGAAAGATAACCTTCACCCGTATCATGGACGGAAAAAGTATTAATGGTGACAACGACACCATGAATATGGCGATGGACTAGGGTGACAATATTGTCCCGAACCTTGTATTTATCACCAGCCGATTTACCACCGATAAGGATTTCCACATTTCCCGCTTCGTCAGTTTCACCGTAGCTAAAGGTATTTGCACCGTGGGTTTCTTCAAAAGTACGACGAATCCGGTGAACCGCAATTTCCCAAATCTGTCCGTTGATAGCTTTTTGAGCTTCTTCGTTATCGATCCCCGTAACTTCCCCTTTTAAGTTAGCACCAATGCGGACTTGACCTGTAAACTCCTTATCATCATGTTTATAGGTAATATCAGCCGTGTAACCAGGAAAGTTTTGATCCCAGGTGTAGCGGTTTTCGTAAGCTGCGCGGAAAAAATCAGTTGCCGAAATTTGAGTTGCAGTCATGGGTTTATCCTATAGTTACATCACAATAACTAGCGTTCTATCAGTTCTCCTCTATTGCTATCAGCATAAAAGGTATGCCATGACTCTGTATAGTCCCCAAGTGGGTACAGTTCTCACCCCACGTACCATTTAAGAGGGTGTTTGAAAAGTCGATTTTTATACTTAACAAGCTCGTTTTTGGGAGTAGGGAGTAGGGATTAGGAAATAGAGATATGCGATATGCCGTTCTACTTAATACCAAATTTAATGTAAATTTGCACATAATTTGAACCCACTCCTTTACCTACGGAGAGGGAGAAATCTAGTCCCCTCCCCGTAATCGGGGAGGGTTAGGGTGGGGTTCTTTCTATGCGTCTTCATATTAAATTGGTATTAATTAAATTGAAATTAATGAGGATTGCTCAAAATATCCGTGAATATATAGTCAAGAGATTGCCACTATAAAGCCAAAGTTACCATACACTTTCCACCTTCATCAACTTAGGTTTTCTGTTAAATGCTTAACGATTGAAAGTCAACTGTCACCTGTAAACCGTCAACAAACTAAAAGAGAGATATATCAGCGTGCGAAGTATACCATTTAAACCTCATGACCACAAATAATAATCAAACTATATATCAGGATAGGAAAATTCCCCTGCTCACGAGGGCTTTCTTTACACCCTAATACTACTTCCTATTCCCGTACAGACGCGACATGTTGTGTCTCTCCCCACTCCCTCTAATTTTACAAACGAATGCTTGATTCAACTCTATAAACTGTGGTATTTTCTGCAACATTGAAACTAAATTCTCATCTATAGTAGTAATTATTTATGGCTAGACTTTCTCAAGAACTTGGACGATTTTTTTTTGAAGAAGAACGCTCAGAGACAGTAACTTTAGCAGAAATACTAAATCTTGCGGGGGAGCGAATTTTTGGATTTTTGTTTGTTATCCTTTCCCTTCCTTCCGCTTTACCAGTTCCTGCACCTGGTTACTCAGTTCCTTTTGGCGTATTATTATTCGTTTTAGCAGTACAATTAATTATTGGGAATAAAACCCCTTGGCTACCGCGAAAAATGGCTAAACATCCCATTAATTTGGAATTAGCACAAAAATTCATCAAAGCGGGAATCCCTTGGTTACAAAGAATAGAAGCAATTACCCGTCCTCGTTTAAGCTATGTTTGTACAACTTTACCAGGGAGGGTAGTTATTGGTACGGCAATTAGTTTAATGGCGATATCAATGATGATTCCAATTCCGGGAACAAATACCTTACCCGCGATGGGAATTTTTGTCACCGGTTTTGGTTTGCAAGAAGATGATGGTGCAATTAGTTTAGCTGGTTTAGTTTTATGTTTAATGGGTGGAATTCTCAGTATTTCGATTATCGCTGCTGTTGTTTGGGGTGGTACAAGTTTGTATGACCAGATAAAAATTTGGTTGGGTCGATAAGTAATATTATCTGTTGAGATGAGGGAGTACAGACGACCCGTCGGTTCGTCTGTAAAGGGAGTAGGGAGTAGGGAGTAGTGAGTTGTGTGTAATATTTCCATAGAACTCCTACAGTTTTTGATAAATAATAATTAGGGCTTGCTGAAAAAAAAATAGTAAAGACGCGATATATCGCGTCTCTATATGTTGCAAGGAATTGACGGGATTTTAGTCTTCAAAAGTGCGAACAATAGGCGTACAGAGTGAAAAAACCTTGCATCTGTAATTTTTAGAAGCCAATAAAAAAAGGAATTTCTGGGTTAAAACTACTCCCCACTCCCTACTCCCTTCCCTATCCCTATTCCCTTTTACCTTTGCATCAATTCCTACTAAAATTTCGGAACCACAGATGATGACATCAACTTTCCTTACACATGCATTAAAAGAATGGTCTGTTGCTATTAATGCACTGGAAACAGGACAAACCATCATGTTGTTGCGCAAAGGTGGTATTCGCGAAGAAGGGGGACGCTTCCAGGTTGACCATACTCAAGTTTTATTATTTCCTACCTATGAGCATCAAAATGCTGAACTACTTAAAGATTCCTATGGAACACAAGTTAAAACAGTCGAGTCGGGATGGCATCCTCTGGAAATAAAAATTAGTAGTTGGGCAGAAATTACGGATATTTTACCGATTTTTACGGCTGATAATTTGGCAAGTTTATTCCCTTTTCATATCTGGAATCAACGATTTATTCAAGAAAGGTTAAAGTGGAAACCACGCCAACCTTTATATATTTTGTTATTGCGAGTTTATTTGTTCTCTACACCCTTTTTGATTCCCTACAACAGTAAATATGGCGGATGCAAGTCTTGGATTAGTTTAGAACAATCAATTACTCTAGATTGGCAAAATCCGGTGATGGGTGAATCGGATTATTTGAACCAGGTAAGTAGTATTCGGCAAATTCTCAATAAATTTGTTAAATAACACAAGTGTATGAAAAATGATGAAAAATTGCTAGCAAAAGCAGATTTATTCATCTTAATTAGTACTTCTACCAGTTAAACCTGATTTCTGACAAACCTCTTCAACTTTCAGGGATTAGGGTAAAACTAAACCTTTACTCAGCGCTGAACAATCACTTGTGGAAAATATGGGTTAAGTATTTATGCAGTAAAGCAAAGGAGATATGCGAAGCATAAACTCAGGTTTTGAGCAAAATTTTTTTTATGACACTCATATTTGATTTCTGAAGACCCCAACTAACTGAAAGCTGGTCATACAAAGCTTTATTTATAAGTATACCTCATAAGGTTCAAGTACGATTCCTATATTTAGGCGACATTGATCCAAAAAAACTGATTTCTCACCCCAAATATCCATCAAGATACAAGATAAATCATCTCGGAAAAATTTATCTTTACTAATTATTCTTTGAGAAAATTTTATTAGAGCAATTACTTTAGCTAGTTATATAGCGAATTGTAAACCTATAGTTGAACAAATGCTCAGGTAATCCTAATTTATATTTCCTTTATTTCACAAAATTGTGTTTATGCTTTACTATGCTCAGTGTAGGTAGTATTGTTTGAGATACTTACCTGAATAAGTATATATATCTAATACAATTTACAGCAAATATACTTTGCACGCTGATATATTTCCCTTTTGGTTTATTGACAGGTTACAGCTGACCTTTAAGCACTAAATATTTAAACCAAAAGCTCACATATTTAGAGGTGTAAAGTGTAACAGCAGATAGTAGTCCGATATATTTTGGGAAATTTTTGAATATTTTGAATCGATAGATACAAAAGTCCTTATTTGATGAATGCAATTGCGAGTTTGTTTGTTAATTAGTTTGGTGCTGATTTTAGCTGAAGTTTCGCTTAAGTCCATTGTTGTATTTGCATAAATAAATATAGCTTCATTTTTCATCCAGGGAAAATTAGATTATCTAATAAGTTTTTTTAACTATAAATACTTGTGAATTAAGGACTGCATCGATACAACAATCTACCTAATTCCATTAGTATGAATTGATTTCCATGATTTTTAGTTTGGCAATTAGATTTCCCACAGATGATTGGGTAATTAGATATGACTTGACTAATTTTGATACAAAGCAAACCAGTGTATCCATTAGGTCAATCCAAAATCCGTCTTGGAGAGTTGGTTGCGACGGAAACCGACTCCAACACATTTCCGTAAAATCCATACTCTCTGATAAAGCTATGCGTAACCATTCTCCGATTTCTCTGTGCATAGCACAGTAGGCTAGGGTAATCCAAAATCGTTTTGATGATTATCTAAATTACTTCACTTAAATTAAATGGATCAAATATGGCTCTTTCTAGTTCTTTTGCAGATTTTTCCTTAGCGGAACTATTTCAGTTGATTGACAGGGGTAAAAAGTCGGGATGCTTAACAGTTTGTACTTTACCAAACATTAAAGTTCTCGGTTCCAAGTCGGAGTATTATTATATTTGGTTTCGTCAAGGACAATTGGTAGCAGTAGCCAATAAATTAAATCATCATGGCTTGTTGGAAAAAATGAATAAGCGGGGTTTAGTCAACGAAAAAATTATCAAAAATATTCTCCAAAATTCGCCCAATTCCTCTAGCAAGCTTTTACCTTTGGGTTTACAATTAAAAACACAAGGGGTGTTGAGTAGTGAAGACTTAAATTTACTATTTGCCAGCCAATTGCAGCAGGTACGAAAATTATTTGAAACCCAACAGGGTGTGTTTCAATTTGACGCTAAAGCCGAATTACCGCTCAACGAAATGACTGGATTAAGTATCAGAGCCATTGAAGTTGCTTTAATGGTATTACGGGTGTTAAAAAATTGGTCAGCTTTGGCAGATGCTTTACCCGACAAAAACTCCGCAATTGAAACCATTGCTCCAGCAAACTCCCAATTACATCTGCATCCCTTGGAATGGCAGGTATGGGAATTCGCCAATGGTAGTGCAACCTTAACCGCGATCGCATCCCAACTTAACCAACCAATCGCTATCATACAACAAACCGCTTTTCGGTTGATGTTAGCGGGTTTAGTGGAAGAAGTTCCCTTTGTACCCCCATCCTCCGAACTGCAAGACCGTTCCATTAGTGCTAGTTTAGCAGCAAGAAAAAGCCAAAATTCGCGATCGCTCACCATCAGTAGTGCATTTTTGCAAAACCTAGTTGGATTTTTAAGGAGCAAAACTTAATGGAAATCCTGCGAATTGTCGTCACAGGAAGCGTAGGTGCGGGAAAAACTACCCTCATTCGTACTATCAGCGAAATTGATGTGGTAGACACCGATAAACGTGCTACCGATGAAATGGCAGATATCAAAGATAGTACGACGGTGGCTTTAGATTTTGGTCGATTGACCATTGCGGATCAACAATCATTGCATCTCTACGGAACACCGGGACAAGTTCGCTTCGATTTTATGTGGGACATTCTTATCCAAAAAGCCCACGCTTATATTTTACTGGTTAATGCCCACCGTCCCGAACATTTACGCTTTGACCGCAAAATCCTCCATTTCCTCAACCAACGGGTAAGTATCCCCCACTTGATCGGTTTAACCCACACCGATTTTGCTGATGCTTGGGAAGCAGAAGATATTGCGATCGCTCTAGGTTTAGACCCCAACAACAATTATCCCCCCATTATTCAGATTAATCCCACCCAACCCCAATCCATCATTCCCGCTCTGATGAATCTGGTTGAACAATTAGCTGCTGATGTAGACCCCGAGATGAACAATTGTTCGAGCATCCAGTCATTTGGGCAAATGTAGCTAATTTGACTTACATAAACAATTCTTATTCTCTTCTTTACCTAATCCATCTAAGTTTTATTTAGTTTTCCCAAAAAAGTATCAAAATGGAAGTGTTCAAGAATACCCAAATTTAATAGAATAATTAGGCGACTACCATGACTCTGGGTAAAATTATCCAGCTAATTACCAAGAGGTTGACACAAAAAACCTCTGAGTCAGCAGAAATAACGGAGTTGTCAGAAGTTGAGCAATCAACATTCGTAGCACCTACCCGACCTCCAACCACGGAATCCGAATCGGTGGAATCGTTGACCGTGGATGGGGACGGTTTGGCTTCGACAACAATGGTTTTTGTTAAAACAGATGAACTCAGAAGAATTAAGGAAAACAGTATGATTAATTTCTCAATGTTACAGCAGGAATTACAAACCTTCGTCAGTGGTTCTGCTGATGTTCAAGGAGCAGCTTTAGTTAGTCCTGATGGTTTAGCATTAGTTTCGGTTTTATCTGCGGGAATGGATGAGGAGCGAACTGCGGCCATGTCTGCATCCATTCTCTCCTTGGGTGAAAGAATTGCCAGTGAACTAGCACGGGGAGTAGTTGAACGGATTGTGGTAGAAGGTGAAAAAGGCTATGCAGTCTTGGTGGGTTGTGGTAGTGATGCGGTTCTGCTGGTATTAGCCAATGAGAACGTGAAACAGGGAATTTTGTTTTTAGAAGTGAAGCGAATTGTGTCCAGATTAGCCCCTTTGTTGGGGTAGTCAGTTACCAAATCATCAAAAACAATCCGTACTCTGATATTTGGATTGCTGACTTTCGCTGACACATGTTGTCGTGATTTTGTCGCGACTAATTTTTCCCTGGAAAAATTCTATTGATTAATTATAACTTATAACTTTCATTCCGAATTTAGAAATTCGTCAACTCAGGAGTTCGTAATGGCTTTGGAACCACATGCATTTTTAAAAACCTTAATTCAGCGTGCTGGATTGACGGAAGAAGATAAACAATTATTGCGATCGCAATCCGAATGGGGATTTAAAGTCGCACCGGAAATGGCAGACCATTTTTATAATTATTTACAACGGGACGAGGAAATGAATGCCATCCTCAACAATGGAGAAGGACGTATTCATCGTCTCCGGGAAACTTTTATTCAGTGGTTCCAGGAAATGTTTACTGGTATGGACAACTGGGGTGATGCATACGCTGACCGTCGTTGGAAAATAGGTCTAGTTCATGTCCGAATTGGTATTGGACCCCAACACGTAGTCCCAGCAATGGCCACCGTTGTTCATGAAGTTGGTAAGCGTCTCAGGAATGACGGTCAAAGCGAAGAACTCAAGGATGCACTCGGTCGCATTTGCATGATTGATTTAGCTTTTATTGAACAAGCCTATATTGAAGTCTCATCTTCTGCGGTATTACGGGAAACAGGGTGGTCAGAAGCCTTATTCCGTCGTTTAATTGCTACCGGAGCAAAAGTGATGTAAACTCCCATCGAATTGTTGACAGTTGACAGATAAGATGAATGTTAACTGTCAATTAATTTGCAAGTTGGTATTATTTCGCCGGAGAGCATCCCAAATATGTAAAAACATATTTTGTCTATGTAAAAACATATTTTGTCCGCAGCGAGTGCAGCGTACGCAGAGCGTTCTCGAAGAGTAGCGATCGCAAAATCCATCACTCAGAATGAGTCCATCGATTGCTGAAGGTCATACATCCAATACAATGATCAGATTACTCTTTTACCGAGCAATCAAAGCTTTTTATCCCTAATCGGGATTAATTTGAATAAACACCCTCAACCAGATTAATTTTGATTGATAAGAAAAGGAACGTAGTGGCGCTAGTCTACGACAACCCTGGGGGTATAACGCTTTATACTAAAACTTTTTCGAGGCTAAAGCCACCACTGCAAACCCCTCAAAACTTATGTAGTCGAATACTAATTACTCACAATTTTTTAACCACTCATACCATTCCCCTAATCCGCTACCAGTTAGGGAAGAAACTTGAAAAATCTTGATATTGGGATTTACCTGTCGAGCATATTCTAAACAACGTTCCACATCAAATTGTACATAGGGTAGCAAATCAATTTTTGTAAGAATCATCACCTCACAAGCGCGAAACATATGGGGGTATTTAATCGGCTTATCATCCCCTTCTGTAACAGAAAGAATTACGACTTTGAGTCGCTCTCCTAAATCAAATAAAGCCGGACAAACTAAATTACCAACATTTTCAATCATCACCACCGAATTCATCGGTGGATTCAATTCTTCTAACCCCTTTTCCACCATTGATGCATCTAAATGACAGCCAGTACCAGTGTTAATTTGCACAACTCGACAACCTGTCTCTTGAATTTTTTTAGCATCATTAATTGTCTCTTGGTCTCCTTCAATTACACTGATAGACAATTGATTTTTTAAATCTTGAATTGTCCGAGTTAACAAAGTCGTCTTTCCCGCACCAGGAGAACTCATCAAATTCAAAGCCAGGATATTTCTGCCTTTCAACCAACCCCGATTTTGGGCTGCTATCAGATTATTTTTTGCTAAAATATCTTGCTCTAAAGTAATAGTGGTACCATGAATTTTGGCATGAATATGGCTGACTTCATGATGGTCATGATTATGGGAGTGGGAATGGGTAATTACAGTACCATCCGCTAAAGTATGGGTATGATGTTTATGGTCATGGTCATGGTTATTAACAGCTAAAACTTTACCATTTTCTAGATTAGCAATTTGTGCATTTCCCTCATCACTACAGCCACAAGTTACACACATATTTCCTCTACCTCAATTTCCTTAATTTTCAGTTCTTCACCAGCAATAACATCTATCTCTCTACTACCACATTGACAAACACCAAAATGTATATCTAGGTTAAATTCTCCACCACACACACGACATTTTCCTAAACCAGGAATTTCCCTAATTTCTAACTTTGCTGCTGCTAAAACCGTACCCTGGGAACATATATCAAAACAAAAACGAATTGCATCCGGCATAATTGCCGAAAGTTGACCAATTTCCAGTACGACTCGCTTAACCTTGGCTTGTTGCGCATGTTCTGCGACAATCGCCACAATGTTTTGTGTAATCCCTAATTCATGCATAAAATCATGATTTTTTTTATAGTTGACAATGGGTAAATTATCTGTATGAGTAGGGAGTAGGAAACAGAAAAAAACACTTTTTAAGTCTACGGAGTTTTTCAGAAATCAAATATGAGTTTAATGTCATACTTATGATGCTTAATTCACAGTTTAAAGTAATAAATCGGCAACAAGAAACAGAGTAAAAAACGTAATGACAAACTCTTATCCCTAGAGAAGAAATATAATTTGATAAAATGCACAAACATCTTGAAATTTTATCGAAAATCTATCAATTTAATTTATTTATGATAATAATTTCATGAAATGGTAATGCAGGATGATTTTATCACTTAATGAATTTCAAATATGACTACCGATTCCCTTAGAGACGCGACATGTCGCGTCTCTACTTAAATATCCTCTAAAAATCAGACAAAATCAACAAATTCTCGGTAACTGCTCACCCACCAACATATCCACAATTCTCTCCGCACCAAAAATACTTTTTAAAAACACCACTCCCCTGGGGTTTGCAACCACCTCACCAATGATACAAGCATCTTTCCCCGCAGGATGGGACTTCATCGCTGTTAAAATTTCCTCCCCATATTCCTGTCCTACAAATAATACTAACTTCCCTTCATTCGCCAAATATAAGGGGTCTAAACCCAAAATTTCACAGACCCCTTTCACCTCTTCCCGGATGGGAATATATTGTTCATCCAGACGAATTCCCACATTTGCACTGACTGCAAATTCATTTAAAACTGTTGCTAAACCACCTCTAGTTACATCCCGCATTGCATGAATTTCTGGACAAATATCCAGAATAGTTTCTACTAAACTATGCAGGGGTTGACAGTCACTTTCAATATTAGTTTCTAAGGCTAATTCACCCCTCGCAATTAAAATTGCTGTCCCATGATTACCCAACTCACCATTTATAATCACCACATCTCCCAGTTGAATATTCTGCGCAGCACAATTAATACCTCCAGGAATCACACCAATCCCCGTAGTATTAATAAATAATTGATCTGCTGCACCACGATGCACAACTTTTGTGTCACCTGTAACTATTATGACTCCTGCTTGATTTGCAGCAACCTGCATACTTTCAGCAACTCGACGTAAAGTGTCTACCGCTAATCCTTCCTCTAAAATTACACTACAACTCAGGTATAAAGGCTTTGCACCACTAACAGCTAAGTCGTTAATAGTACCATTAACAGCTAACTTACCAATGTCACCTCCAGGGAAAAATAGGGGATCTACCACATAGGAATCAGTCGTAAAAGCAAGTCGATTTCCATATTCCATCAAACTCGCTAAATTTAAACTAGCTTGGTCTTCTAGGAGGGAGAGAATTGGATTATCAAAATTACTTACAAAAATATCATCTATTAAATCCCGCATTGCTTTCCCACCACTACCATGTGCAAGGGTAATATGGGTGTCCCTCACTTTTGCTTTTTTAATCAATCGAGAATCTGATGATGAGTTATTTGTGGGAATTTGCATATTTACGTGATACCAGATATGAAGTTAATTCGTAATTTGTAATACCCGCTACCCGGGAAGCAAGCTACATAATTCGTAATTCGTCTTGGTCTAAGGGAAAGCTGCAACTAGGTAATTTAAACATTTAAAAGGGTTGAATTCCTCTACTTCTATCTATATCCTGCATTTCTCACAAAACCCTAAAACTCGCAGGGAATAGTCCGTGACAGGAGTAGTGTAGACGCTACGCTTCTAGTCTACGACAACGCTGCTTGTACCCGTAGGGTGTAGAAGGAAAATCAATCCCTTACTCAAGGCTTACAACTTACTCCCTCAAAATCCAGGTATATGTAGTGCTGTTTCTGGTGGTGTTTAGGAACTTCTAGAAAATAAAATATCAAAATATCCTGTGGTTTCGCATCTTGTCAGAAAAGACAGGCTAGGATGACAATAGAAGATTGGATAATTATTAAATTTAGATTACCCTTAACTTGATTCATAATTACGAATTATGAATTGATCTTATATCGGTTCCCGGTCTGGTGAGGTACGATTGTAATTCTGCTTGTATTTTGATCAAAGCTAGAGAATTTTAGATGTACCTCAGTCGCTTGGGAAAGGCTATATGCACTTAGGGTTTTTTAGATGAATTTTGTTTTTCAACAAGAGGGAGACGACCGTACTTGTAATAAGCAGCACAAGCACCCTCGGAGGAAACCATACAGCTACCAATTGGTGTTTCTGGTGTGCAAGCTGTACCAAAAACTTTACATTGCCAAGGTTTTAATACTCCTTTGAGAATTTCTCCACATTGACAAGCTTTATGGTCAGCAACAGTTCGATTGGGAATTACAAATTTAACTTCAGCATCAAATAAAGCATATTCGGGACGAATTTTTAACCCAGAATGGGGGATATCTCCTAAACCTCGCCATGCAAAGGTTTCTCGTTCAATAAAAACTTGATTAATTGCCTTGAGAGCGATAGTATTTCCCTCTGGTTTAACTAAGCGATTATATTGATTTTCTACCTCACAGCGACCATCTACAAATTGTCGTAATAACATCCAAATTGATTGGAGAATATCTAAAGGTTCAAATCCGGAAATTACTATCGGTTTATGGTAATCTTGAGGTATGAATTGGTAAGGTTTTGTTCCAATTACCATACTAACATGACCAGGCCCAACAAATCCATCTAGCTGTAAATCGGGGTTTTCTAGTAATGCTTTTAATGCTGGTATTACTAGGACATGATTTGCAAACATACTAAAATTTTTGAGATTCTCACCTGCTGCTTGGAGAATTGTCAAAGCCGTGCTAGGAGCAGTTGTTTCAAATCCAATCCCAAAAAACACTACTTCCTTAGTGGGATTTTCCTGGGCGATTTTCAGACTATCTAGGGGGGAATAAACCATCCGAATGTCTGCTCCTTCAGCTTTTGCCTGTAGTAAACTTTTGCTGGAACCAGGAACCCGCATTGTGTCACCAAAAGTCGTCAGAATCACATCAGGATATTCTGCGATCGCAATTGCATCATCAATCCTTCCTTTCGTCATCACACACACTGGACAACCGGGACCATGAATTAATTCAATTGATGGTGGTAAAACTTCTTCAATCCCATATTTAAAAATTGCATGGGTATGACCACCACATACTTCCATAATTTTTAGAGGCTTACCGATAATATGACAAAGCTTTTCTATTTGCCACAGTAAAGCTTCTCCTTTGTAAGTATCACGAAATTCATCTACGTATTTCATTGTTTTCCCCTGAATTTTCAGCGAGTAAGTTATCAGCATTGAGTAACCCCTCGATTATTTTCTACTCCCTGATTCCTGAAAGTTTTAGGATTTTTGAGATAATAGTGGAAGTTAATAATCAACCATTAACTCTGCCATTTCTGTTAATAACTGTAATGTTTCTGCGGCTTCTTCTTCATTAATGCGATTCATTGCAAAGCCAACATGAACTAATACCCAATCCCCAACACAAGACTCCGGTGGATGTTCCTCATCCACAATACAAGTAATATTTACCTGACGTTTCACACCACCGACATTGACAATCGCTAATTGATGATTGGTATCGCTGATTTCTACTATTTGACCTGGAATTCCTAAACACATGATTTATTTTCCTCTTTCAGGGAATAGGGAGTAGTGGGGAAATCAACTTATACTAATTCGTAATACCCGCTACGCGGGAAGCAAGCTACGTAATAACCTACAGCAAGACTACGCCTACGTAATTCGTAATTTAAGAAGATAGAGGTAGGAATGATTTCGTTGATTCCATTTTTTACCTAGTTTGAGATAATTATTATTAATCAATGCTAATCGCGATATGAATGAAATTTGGGATACTAACTTCTGGAAAATTAAACAAGCGACAGGTATTTATTGATGCAAGTATAAGTGAATAAATAAAGTTATGATTTGATGACTCTTGCAGCTGCGATCGCAGCTTGTCCCAGAGATAAACCACCATCATTACTGGGAACTAGGTGATGGGTTAGTACCTGTATCTGTATTGCTTCTAACTGGGTTTTAACTTGTTGTAAAAGGATTTTATTTTGAAATACACCACCTGTGAGTACAACATACTTAATGAAGTTTTGTTGACGAAGACGGATTACCATTTTGACAATGGTGTCTGCTAAACCTTTGTGGAATTTAGCTGCTATCATTGCTGGTGATGTTTTTACCTGTAAGTCGTTGAGTAATGCCTCCCACATCGGACGTGGATCTATACAATCAATAGTATCTAAAATCTGCACATCAAAAGGATAGCTAATAATTTCTTGATAATTATTTAAGTTATTGGTATCACATACAGCTTCCATTTCCATCGCAGCTTGTCCTTCATAGCTAGATTCTTCTCGACAAATACCGATAGCTGCTGCTACTGCATCAAATAAGCGTCCCGTAGAAGATGCAAGGGGAGAGTTAAGATTTTGCTCAATCATCCGTGAAAGGACATGTAAGGGTTTTTGCTCCAGAAATTGAAAAATTTCTAAATCGGCGTATTTCCCTCTTAATTCTTCCCAATTAAATGCAGAAACTAATTGAGCGTAGGTATTTCGCCAAGGTTGATAAATAGCCTGTTTGCCTCCTATCATGGGTACAGGTTTTAATGTTGCCAGTCGGGTAAACTGACAGTAATCTGCCAACAAAAATTCCCCTCCCCAAAATGTATTATCTGCACCATAACCCAACCCATCTAAGGCAATCCCTAGGACGGGTTGTGTATCCAAAGGTAAGCCATTTTCTACCATACAAGCTACGATATGGGCATGATGATGTTGAGTTTCCACCACTTGAATTTGATTGCCTATAGCCAATTCTATGCCTAACTTAGTTGATAAATATTCTGGGTGTTTGTCTAGGGCAATTACCTCTGGTTGATGAGCAAATAAATGTAAATATAAATTCAAAGTATCTTGATAACTAGCAAACACATTTTTATTTGCTAAATCCCCTAAATATTGAGATAAAATCGCTTGTCTAGCTGTCAATAAACAAAAGGTATTTTTTAACTCACCTCCCATTGCTAATACAGGAGGAGCCTTGTCAAAACCTGGAGGTAAATTAATTGGTGCTGGTGCATATCCCCTCCCACGACGCAGAACTTGTACCTCCTGATCAACCACTCGGACAACCGAATCATCAACCCGATTTACAATATCTCGATTGTGTAGTAGAAAATAATCAGCAATCTGACCTAACTTATCTTTTGCCACTTCATTATCGATACATTGTGGTTCGTCAGAAATATTCCCACTAGTAAATACAATTGGTCGATCCATGCGTTTACAAATCAGATGATGAAGGGGGGTATAGGGTAGCATGAAACCAAGGGTATTTTGTCTAGGAGCAACTAGCTGAGAAATAGGACGATTTAAATTCTTGTTCCCATTTATCTCCGTCCCCATTACAGCTTTTATTCGTAACAATACTATCGGTGCTGCGGGACTTTCTAATAACTCTTTCTCCTGGTCATTAACATCACAATATTGCTCAATTATAAACCTATCCCGTGCCATTAAAGCCAAGGGTTTATCATATCTTTGCTTGCGTTGACGCAGAGTTGCCACCGCAGTATTATTAGTCGCATCACATGCTAAGTGAAATCCGCCTATTCCTTTAATGGCAACAATCTCACCCCTTTGTAATAACGTACAAACCGCATCCACATCATCCAGCATCGAAAACATGGAAGCAGTCACAGGTTTACCATCACTACGCTCCAACCAAGCCTTTGGACCACACACATGACATGCGATCGCCTGAGCATGAAAGCGACGATTATCAATCTGTTGGTATTCCTTGGCACACTCACCACACATAGGAAAAACACCCATACTAGTGTTATTTCGGTCGTAGGGAATAGCGCGAACAATACTCAGACGGGGACCACAGTGGGTACAGTTAGTAAAAGGATAGCGGTAGTAGCGGCTATAGGGGTCAAAAATCTCTTGCTGACACTGGGGACAAGTAGCAGCATCGGCAGCTATTTCCGTGGAAATTTGACTATTAATACTGGGGGAAATCACAAAATCATTAAATTTAAATTCGCCTTCATCGGGTTGACAGACTAATTCATTAATTTGTGCTAAGGGTGGAGATTCCGTTCGTAATTTTTGCATAAATTCGGTAATGGATTTTTCACTACCTCCAACCCGAATTAACACACCTTCACCATCGTTACAAACATCACCAACTAACCCATAATTTTTTGCTAAACGATATACTGTCGGACGAAATCCTACCCCTTGAACTGTACCACGAACCCTGATTTTCACTTTCATCATCATCTTTAATTATTAACTAGTACAAACAGGCAAAAAATAATAACCAAGCTGCAAGATATCAGGGGAGTAGGAAGCAGAAAAAAGCCACTTGCATCACTTTTGGTGTTAGCTTTACATCTAGTCTACTCTCCTATATCTAATTCCTCGCCTTTACAGATTAGAATAAAAATCAGGGAAAAATTACCAAACAAGATACAGAATTGATACTGTGAAACCTCTAATAGATAAAAATCCTGGGTGTTGCTGAATTTGGGTATGGATTATAATTATTTACGTTTTACATTTTGTATTCAAACCAAAATCATTGTAGAGACGTAGCATCGCTAGGTCTCTACCAACCCCTAATTACGATTTCGCTCCGATAAATCCTGTGGATTAATATTAATCATCGGTAAAGAACCACCACCAGTCATCACCGTCGGAAAACGTCCATCCCACTTTTCAATAGCTTGCTTCCGTAATAATTCCGGTGTTAACGTTTCCCTTTGTAGCCTTTGTGCTTCCGCTTGTCCCTTAGCTCGGTTTACCTCCGCTTGAGCTTCCTGAGTAGCTTTTTGAGCAATAAACTCGGCTTGTTTTGCTTCCTGTTCAGCAATTTGTTTTGATTCAATCGCCTTACTAAATTCCGGCGAAAAGGCAAAATCTACAAGGGAAACATCATCAATAATCACATTGTAAGCAGCTAATCTTGTCTTCAAAGCTGTATCAATTTCTTGCTTTAATTCAGTGCGTTTGGTGATAATTTCCTCCGCAGTTTTCTTCGCAGTTGCAGCTTTTAATACTTCCGAAACAGCCGGAGTCATAATTCCCCGAACAATTTGATTTTCATCTCCTATCTGTTGATAAATCTGGTTCGCCTTTGTCGGTTCAATGTGCCAATTAATCGCTAATTCAGTACTAATTTTTTGTAAGTCTTTCGAGGCTGCATCTGCCTTAAAACTATTTTGCTGAACTCGAACATTCAGGGTTTTTACAGAAGTGACAATTGGTAAAATTGGATGAATACCTTCTCCTAAAATTCTGTCCTCAACCTTCCCAAAACGCATGACCACTCCCCTTTCACCCGCGTTCACAATTGTAAAAGGGCGAAGAAAAATTAGTAATAGTAAAAAGATGAACCCACCCACAGGGAAAATACCTATCCACCGCAGATTCCCAGCATGTCTACCGATGCCATTAGTGTATTGCATATTATTATCTATCAATCCTCGTTTTTTTTTTAAACGGGTGCTAAGTCCCATAATATGCAGAGATTGTGTAAATAAACTTTAAACTTTATGTGTAGTCGTAAACAAAATCAATCCCCAACTCATGGGTAAAGTCGGGGATTGGTGAAAATCGGGAAATTTGGGGAAGATACTGGTAAGCTAAAATACATTTTCATCGTCCAATTATTTTATCAGGTTGTTAACTGTTAACTGCTAACAGTCAACAACCTTATACAACACCTGGTTTTAAATTCATCATTGAGGTAAATGCACCATCCAGTTCAAATTAAATCAAATCAAAACCGACCGAGATTTGCCAATCCTAAAATCACACCCACACCAACAATATGACCCAAACACATTGCTGCAACAAAAGCAGGTATACTCATCGGTAGTAGGGGAAATTTTGGCCCAACCATTGGTCTATTAATTTGAAGTGTCACAACTAAAGTCAGAATGCAGCAAATACCAATCACAATCGCCACACCTGGGTTCCATTCTAGAGTAGTAGGAACAGATGCAGTCATCAACAGGGTTTTCATGGGGTTATTTGACTCCTCAAAATTTTTGCTTAAACCACAAAGATTATAGAATTTTCCACAGAAAAACCCGAATTTAATCAGAAAAATAGAATTTACTGTGACAATGATGACAAAATCGCCAATTCCCCTGCAAATAAAAATTTGCGGAATCACTAAACCCGATCAGGGTGTAGTTATTAGTAAACTAGGTGCAACAGCTTTAGGATTTATTTGTGTTCCTAGCTCTCCTCGCTATATCTCACCCTCAGTAATTGGCTCGATTGTTGAACAAATTCCCACCAATGTAGAGAAAATTGGTGTTTTTGCGAATACAGATATTGCCACAATTTACACAGCAGTTCAAACTGGAAAGCTGACGGGTGTACAATTACATGGGGATGAATCACCGGAATTCTGTCAGCAACTTGCAAGTAAATTCATAGATATCAAAGCAAATATCAAAATTATTAAAGCTTTACGCATTCGCAGTGCTGCTGATTTACAACTAACTACTCAATATCAAAATTATGTGGATACTTTTCTATTAGATGCATACCATCCCCAGCAATTAGGAGGAACGGGAAAAATATTAGATTGGGAACTTTTAGCCGATTTTCAACCTGGTCGTCCCTGGTGGTTAGCTGGGGGAATCAACCCTGATAATGTGGTTGAAGCAATTAAAATCACCCATGCAGATGGGATTGATTTATCCAGTGGGGTGGAAATTTCACCGGGAAATAAGGATTTAGAAAAAGTCAAGCAGTTGTTTGTGCGATTGCAATCAGTTGGGGGAGTAGGGAGTAGAAAGCATTTTGGATTTTAGATTTTGGATTAATTGCAACACGGGGAACCCGCGCAATGTAGTGGTTCCCCAACCTTCCTGAGAGGATGTTTGTCAAGTGTCAATAAATACTTTATCAACCACTTCTTGAAGACGGTCAATACCCGGATTTCTCACAAACCCCTAAAAGCTTCAGGGAATAGGGAGTGGGGAGAGACGCAATATATCGCGTCTGTACGGGAGTAGCAGGAAAAACAACCCATGACCAACCCTTATCACTCACTCGTGAGAAATACAGGAATAGGCTCAAACGGTATATTTTTCGTTATGAACTACCGATTCCCTTCTCCCTGCTCCAAAAAGCGAGCTTGTTAAGTATTAAAATCGACTTTTAAAACATCCTCTGAATAAATACAATCAAAACCCAACTGCTGACCTGAATTTTTGATCAGTCATCCGTCAACTGTCAACAATCATCAACCCGTCAGGTGATTACATAAACGCAGGTTGGTGACGGATCAAGTTAAAGAACTCTTCGCGGGTTTTTTGTTCTTCTTGGAAGACACCTAGCATCGCGCTGGTGACAGTCCAGGAACCGGGTTTTTGAACACCGCGCATGGCCATACACATGTGAATTCCTTCCATGACAACCGCTACCCCTTGGGGTTCGAGGATTTCTTGGATTGCTTCGGCTACTTGTCTGGTTAAGCGTTCTTGGACTTGTAAGCGTCGGGAATACATTTCCACAATGCGAGCGAGTTTACTCAATCCGACGACTTTTTGGTTGGGAATATAAGCAACGTGAGCTTTACCCATGAAGGGTAACATGTGGTGTTCGCAAAGACTAAAGAAATCTATGTCGCGAACTAGTACCATCTCGTTGTGTCCCTCGTCAAAAATTGCTCCGTTGACGAGTTGTTCGAGGGATTGACTGTAACCACTGGTGAGGAAGCGCATTGCTTCGGCTACCCGTTTGGGGGTTTTTAATAAACCTTCCCGTTCGGGGTCTTCTCCAACACCTATTAATATATTTCTGACCGCATCCTGCATTTTTTCCATCATTTCTGGTGATGGGGGATGGAATTCTGCATCTCGACCGTTATTTTTGTTGCGGTCGGGACGAATTGCTTCTTCTAAATCGGTGATAAGTGGTGATTTGGAGCCGTTGGAACGCGCAATAGTCATAGTGAATGTTTATTGAGGATTTACTGCTGAAATTGATGGAAAAACCGAGTTTGGGCGTAATGCTTGTCTGGGGTTTAGTAAATGGTCGCGGTTAATAGAAATCTGGAATTCATCCTTTATTTTTGACCAAATTGAAATCCAAAAACTGGTTCGTGGTGATGAAGTTCATACTGATTGTTTATGGATTGGATATGATAAATTTGGGCAAATTTGGGCGAATTTAGGATTTTTGCTGGGCAAAATCAAGTTTGTTGTCTAGAGAACTCCGGCACTGGGCATAATTGTTAACTCATCAATGACTGCTAATGGTGGTAAGAGGGCTGCATAGAGGATTGATTCGGCTACAACTTCTGGAGTTAACATACGAGTACGGTCAAAATTGGCTTCAACTGTGTCCGTGTCCCAAATTTCCGTGTTGACTGCACCTGGACAGATGGCGGTGACGCGGATTCCGTGGGGTCTTTCTTCTTGGGCTAATGTTTGGGAAAATGCCATTAGTCCGGCTTTGCTGACGCAGTATGCCCCCCAGTTGGCAAATGCTTGCTTACCCGCGATGGAGGAGACATTAATGATGGTTCCCCGACCGCGATCGCGCATTCCTGGTAATATTGCTAGGGTCGTCTGAAATACGCTAGTTAGGTTCAAATCGATCACCCGTTGCCAATCCTTGAGGGGTGTATCTCGTAACATCCCGGTGTATCCAATTCCGGCATTATTGACGAGAATATCAATCTCTCCAAAGTCTGCTAATACCTCGCTGATTTTGGCTGGTATTTGCGTAACTTCACTTAAATCAAGTGTATAGGATTTTGCTTCCACTCCCACATGCCTAGCGGCATCAGCGACGGGTTCTAACTTGTCAAGAGAACGGCTGATTAGGGCTACATCTACACCTGCTTTCGCAAAGGCAAGAACTGTAGCTTTACCAATTCCACTACTGGCTCCGGTAATCAAAGCACGTTGTTTTTTTTGACCACTCATTACGTGATTAATCCTTCAGTAATTTTGGTGCAGTTGTTCACAGTGCAATAGCTGCAAAGGTCAACAGCAAAAATACATGCAACCCATGGGGATGATGACAGGGGAAATTTAACCGATGTCAATTCATCTGACATCAAAATTGCCATCGATGACTAGAGTCAATGATTTAAATTGGCATTTAAGCTCACGTTTGTAATATTGGCCTAATGTTGTAGGCATTGGTTCATGAGGCAAAATTCGTTGTTGTTGCTGATTGTGTACCGAAGATAACCGGACTCCACGATTTTGAGGGGTACTGTATATCTTTACCCTTCCCACATTGGTCTTGCAGGTAGTATCAGTTTGCCCATAATACAAATGCCTATGAAACATTAGTCGATTGTTAAAAATCTTTAAGTTCATAGGCAATTATAACATTTTGATTTCCCGAAAGCATCAAATCCCGATTTAGGCGCTAATTTCCGTGAAAGCGCCAATTTTGCGGAATTTTTCGTAGCGTAGGTTACGTCGTTCCTGGGGAGTTAATTGTTGGAGTTCTTCAATATTTTCCAGCAAAGCCTGTTTGAGGGTGGCAGCAGACTTGAGGGGGTCGGAGTGAGCGCCACCGATGGGTTCGGGTAAAATTTGGTCGATGATACCCAATTTTTTCAAATCGTGGGAGACCATTTTCAGCGCGATCGCAGCTTGGGGGGCTTTACTGGCATCTTTCCACAAAATTGCCGCACAGGCTTCTGGAGGTGCAACGGAATAAACTGAATGTTCAAACATTAACAGGCGATCGCCAACACCGATTCCCAAGGCTCCACCGGAACCACCTTCACCAATCACTGTACAAATAATTGGCACATCAAAGCTAAACATTTCGCGCAAATTATAGGCGATCGCTTCCCCTTGTCCCTGGTGTTCAGCTTCCACACCAGCCCAAGCGGCAGGTGTATCGATAAATGTTAAAATAGGCATTCCGAAGCGATTGGCATGTTCCATCAGCCGCAAAGCTTTGCGATAGCCACTGGGGTAAGCCATCCCAAAATTGCGGGCGATATTATCTTTGGTATCCCGTCCCTTCTGCTGTCCTAACATGACGACGGGTTGACCACCTACACGACCAACACCAGCAACCATCGCCGGGTCATCATGACCACCGCGATCGCCGTGTAACTCAAACCATTCATCACTGATGGATTGAATGTAATCTAAAGTACTAGGACGACGCGGGTGTCGGGCTACCTGCAATCGCTGGGATGGTGTTAAACTGCTAAAAATTTCCTCACGTAGTTGCATCGCCCTGGCTTCTAGTTGCCGAATTTGACCAGAAACATCGACGTTATTTTCATCTGCAAGTTGCCGAATTTGCTCAATGCGCGCGGTCAGTTCTGCTAATGGCTTTTCAAAGTCTAACAGTAATGGTTTTCGCTCGGTAGTTGCCATATTTTGTGATTCTTGATATGGAATTGGGTGGGGAGGATGGTAAATCAAAAAGGGAAGATTTAGTTATGACTGAGCATCTAAATAGGGAGTAGGGAGTAGGGAATAGGTAAGGGAACAGTCATCGTTTTGCCGCGTACACACGTTCTCTAGTAGAGATGGCTGTACCGACATGGGAGACTAGCATGGAGAGAATAATCACTTAGATTGACATCCTCCACGCTCCTTGAGAAGCGTGAATTCTAGGGTCGGGTTGAAGAATGCTCTCGTTAATTTCGCCTTGTCAACTAGACAAGAACCCGCCTAGTTAGATTACTCCCCAAAAACCAAAAGTGGTCTGCAAAGACTAAATTAACAACGGTCGAAATCCATGTTTAACAGATAAACGACCTATATATTCCATCTTTTCTACAGTAATCTGATTTCGTCCCCAGGAAAAGTTAGTATACAACTTCTCGAACTCCAAAAGCATGGATTCTGCAAAACATGCAAACAATTGACGAGCGGGAACGTTCATATTGACAATATGCATGATTTTCCAGTCTATATCCAAGGAATGTTCCACAATTCCACCATTGAGAACATGTAATCCTGGATGCTGGATTTTGGTGGCCAGGTTTTTCGGATATCCCCCGTCAATTAGTAAACAAGGCTGCTTGAGTCTACTCGGATCAATTTCCACACCCTTGGGCATACTCGCCACCCAAACGATAATATCAGCTTCCGGTAAGGCAGATTCTAAATCCATAATCTTACCCCGTCCTAATTCCGCTTGCAGTTCGGTCAGACGTTCTTGATTACGGGCAATCAACAGTAAATCTTTGACATCGGTACAAGCATCTAACCAACGGCAAACAGCACTACCAATATCCCCCGTCGCTCCGCAAATCGCAACCGTTGCATCAGCCAAATTAATACCAACTTGGGCTGATGCTTGTTCCACCTGGCGACAAATTATATAGGCGGTATGGGTATTCCCCGTGGTAAATTTTTCAAATTCCAGTTGAATATTCCGCACTTGGGGAAATTGTTCGAGTTTAAAATTCTCAAAAATAATTGACGAAAAACCACCCAGGGCCGTAATGTCAATGCCATGTTTTTGAGCATGGGCCATGGCGTTGAGGATTTTGCGAGTTGCGGCCTTAATTCGTCGGGTCGCCAGCATTTCTGGCAAAAAGCATGATTCTACGTATCGCCCTTCAATGGTTTGTCCGGTAATACTAGTAACTTTGATATTGTCAACGATTTGCGGTGGGGCACTACACCAAAAGTCTAACCCTTGGTCGGCGTATTCAGGGTATCCCAAATCGCGTGCTACACTTTGCGCGTGTTCTAAACTTGTCAGATGTCCGATTAAACCAAACATGAACGATGTGGATAGGCCTATTATTGATTATGGATGGGAGAATTGCGATCAGCCAGAGGCTTTATACTTCGCGTATCCCGTTTGTATATGTGATGATTTTAGTTGAAAAACAGAACGGGAATTTTTGACTTCGTAATTCAGTAAACAGTCATCAGTTTGAGATTTACCTGACCACTGTTTACTTGCAATTAACTACTGCTTCCCTGCCAAGATGGACTCGGTGAGGAAATTACGCAGCTCGCAGTCCGTAGGCGGAAAGGCGCATAATTTCACGGGTATTGAAGCCGATATTACTCAATGCTTCTCCATATTGAATCATAAAGTCTTCTACTAATGCGTCTTTTTCCATTGCTAAAATACTGGCATCGGCAGCAACTTGATTCAGCATACTCCAGACCAAGGGTAAATTTTCGGCGTTAGCAGTTTCTAATTCCGCCTTCGACTCTTCAAAGTGTTCCTTGAGCCAAACTTCGCCAAAGTTCAAATGCATGTATTCATCTTTAACAACCCCTTCAGTAATTTTACGGGCAAAATCATCAGCAACGGGGATATAAATGTTGTAAGCTGCGATCGCAAAACATTCAATAATTAATGATTGAATCAGCAAACAGGTGACGACTTTCCCGGATGCAGCAGCTGTTTGGAAGTTTTGATGTAAACCGTGGAAGAACTCTTTGGCAAATTCCATGTCGGGAGTCACTTGCAGATTCCGTCCACAAGCTTCAAATCCCTTTTGATGTCGCTTTTCCATTTTCGACAAACGAACCAATTCTTCCGCACTTTCGGGTAACATCTCGGCTAACCGGATGTAATTGTCATGAGCTTCTTGTTCACCTTCAATCACAATTGCATTAATGCGACTGTACGCATCTTTATAAGTTTCGCTGTGATAATCAAGTTGAGTTTGGGTTGCAACTTGCTGCATGGTTTTGTTTTCTCCTGATAAATTTAGTAGCTTTTAATGTCAACAATTGATTTAATTTATAAATGCAGGGCAGCCAACACCCGCATTCTCAATGTGCATTGTGCCGATAGTGATTTACAATCAACTTGAGGCACAATTGTTCCGATGGTTTTTTTGACACTATGTTTTAATTTAACTTAACAAGCGACCATGTTATAAATAAGCTCCCCATGCCAAAATTGCTCCAATCTCTTTTAATCCTAGTTTTACTACTGTTTGCAGGGTTAATTTTACTACCATTAGTGATTGTGGTGATGACTTCTTTTTCACCAACCCTGACAAATCCAGGGACAATTGCGCATCAGCAGTGGACACTGGCAAATTATCGGGAGGCTTGGGAGCGGGGAAAATTTTTACTTGCTTTTGCCAATTCTACTTTCGTGGCGATCGCTGTCACCGGACTACAAATTGTTACTTCTGCCTTGGCTGGTTATGCCTTGGCAAGAATGCAATTTCGCGGACGACAGGCTTTACTATTAATTGTGTTAGCCACCCTAGTGATTCCTTTCCAGCTACTGGTTATCCCCATTTTTTTGGTATTGAGATGGGGTAATTTAATTAACACCTATGGAGCCTTGATTTTACCGACAGCCGTCAACGGTTTTGGCATTTTCCTCCTGCGACAATTTTTCCAAACCATTCCCGTTGAACTAGAGGAAGCCGCAGCCCTCGATGGAGCAAATCGTCTGCAAATTCTCTGGCAGATAATGTTACCTTTAGCACGTCCAGCTTTGGTGACATTATTTTTATTTACCTTTATCGGTGAGTGGAATGATGTTTTTAAACCGCTAGTGTTTACCACTCGACCCGAACTACGCACCGTTCAATTAGCCTTGGCTGAATTCCAAGAACAGTTTACCAGTAATTGGCCATTGATGATGGCAGCCGTAACAATTGCCACTGTTCCCGTGGTGATTTTGTTTTTAATTGGACAACGACAGTTTATTCGCGGTATTGCAGCAACGGGGATTAAAAATTAAACCTCGTCCATAAATCAAAAACTGGAGTTTTCGTCATTGCGACAAGAGGTAGACGCGCAGCAACTTCTTGCAGAGTAGCAATCTCATAATCGCAACTAAGAACAACAATTCTCAAGCTGGACAGGGTTTAAAATCTATTTTGATGGGTCGGGTTAGGTAGGGGAAGCAGGGGAAGAAAATATTTTTTTCATGGATTCTGGTGTCAGCAGTACAAGTCGGCTACTCCCTGGAAAAATGTAATTTCAGACGAACAAACTTTTTGGACAGTTGATAAAAGCCGATAGCAAACATCAAAAAACCGCAAGAGCTAATAAATCCAGTCACAGTTACAAATAAAGCATATTGAGCAGGAGGAAAAACTCTGACGAGAAATACATGGGCGATCGCAGAGGTGGCAACATTGGAAAAAAATAGTAAAATGCTACCGACTAACAAGCAAAAACGAGTGAAATTACTCAGGTGTTGAAAAACAGCGATCGCACCTAAAACCAAGAGGGATTTTACAGTCAAGTTTAGGGCTGTGGAAATATAGGCAGCAGTTATTAATTCAGATTCGCTGGGAAAATTAGATAGAGATTCCATACATAACTAAAACATATTTGACTAACCTTTGTTTTAGCCTGTTAATGGAACATCAGCAACTTAAAATACTTCCTTTTCTCGACCTTTCCACCATTCCCCCAATTTCATTAAATCACCGTGGATATCCTCCAACTCCTGTACATACTCCTGATGAGAAATGCGATCGCGTCTTTCCTGTAATTTCTTTAACCGCAATTGCACTAACAACCAAGGTTTAGAAATACCGTCAGTGTGTTCAATGTATTTGGCAATATCTTCACTATTCATACATGTATATCAAGCTAATTTTTTCCAGTCTGTAATACTTTCCACGTTCATGAAATCTTCCTTGAGACGGCTAACCCTTAAATCACTTGTCAACCGTCAAAAAATAAAAGGAAACCATATCACCATGCAAAGCATAATTAGAAAGACGTAGCTATGCTACGCCTCCGATGTAGGTAGAACGTAAATGTAACAGTAATACTTAGCTATTTTCTGTTAAAGCATAGCCCAGTATAAATACTGACTACGAACTACTCCCTCACCAAAATCCACTACGCAGCGAGATTTTGAGCCACGAAGTCCCAGTTAACCAACTTATCCAAGAAGTTTTGAATAAAGGCAGGACGAGCATTTCTGAAGTCAATGTAATAAGCATGTTCCCAAACATCAAGGGTCAACAGTGCTTTTTTCCCATGTACGAGCGGGTTTTCCGCATTAGGGGTTTTCATGACTTTCAGAGTACCACCATCGTCTACCAACCAAGCCCAACCACTACCAAATTGGGTAGCTGCGGCGTTGGCAAATTCTTCCTTAAACTTATCAAAACTACCAAAATCTTTGTCAATTCTTGCAGCTAAATCTCCAGAAGGCTTACCACCACCACCGGGTTTCAAGCAATTCCAGAAAAAGGAGTGGTTCCAAACCTGTGCAGCATTATTGAAAATACCAGTTTTGGCAGAATCTTGAAAAGAAATTTGAATTACCTCTTCCAGCGACTTATCCGCTAGGTCTGTCCCATCGGTCAGCTTGTTGAGGTTGTCTACATATGCTTTATGGTGCTTACCGTAGTGATACTCAAACGTTTCGGCTTTCATACCGTAAGGTTCGAGTGCATCCATTGCGAAGGGTAAAGCAGGCTGTGTAAATGCCATGTTCTTAAGTCCTCTCTTGACCGGTTTTCTAATTACAGCTGTATGAATACAACTGACGAACTCACATACCAAGTCCACAACACCTTACGTCTATTAGCTTTTGGTTCCGTCACAGAGAATAATCAACAGTCAGACACTTTTGAATCAACTTCTGAACCTTTCCAAAGCACCAACAGTTGTAAAGGTGTACTGGAATTGGTGATAAAACTTAACAATTTGATTTTACAAGCAAATGTAGCGAAATACAGGAGTCAAGAGGCAGATGTAGCAAAAAAAATTTCTATATCCCCGTGGTGAGTAATCTATCGACAGAAGATAAAGATACCTGGAAGAATACCTTTCCCCTGTCACTAGTCTACAAAACAAACCAGAAATATATCAGCGCGCAAAGTAAGTAGGTAGGTGTAATTAAACATAAAACACAATGTAACCAATGATTCGGCGTAGAGACGCGATATATCGCGTCTCTCCCTGTACAGAAAACCCGACGGGTCGTCTGTACTCCCTAATCTGAACAACAATTTTCGCCACCCACCGACTTATAACCAACATGCTTAATCAAAAACATACTTCTCCGCTACTTTCCAATAACGAGAGAACCTTTTCAAATCGATAAAACCATCGTAATCAAAAAATGGTTCAACCTCAAACACTTCCAGTTCCCAAGACTTTTCCAATTGTCCACAAATCTCTTCAAAACGAGGACTAGGACTATTGACCGTCACAATTTTATCGGCATTATTTTCCTGAGCAAAGGTAATTAGCTCTTGGACAACATCACCGCGACGGATAACAACAGGTAATTCCAGCAAGCATTCGTAAATGAACAAAATTCGCTTGAAACTAATTTTCCATTCCGCCAGTAAATTTTGATCCCAAACCCAAATTGTGGGGGTATCAGGATATTCCACTAATGCAGGATTCTGGGGACTTAAGCAGTCACCATGTACCCAAATAATTGATTGAGACATAAGTCATAAACTAGGGTCTGCGGAAAAAGTCTTTGAGTAAGGGGGGAGCAGGAAGTAGCCTATATGTACTGCTTATACCATTTTACTTTGGAGTTCATACCTGACGGGGAGCTTTCGGGAGCAGGGGGAGTAGGGGAAGCAAATTTAAGTTGTGAAAAATAGCGTGCCGTTGACGGTTAACTGGTGACTGTCAACCCTTAACAACCCTAAATGTAAGATTTCAAAAATCCCCCTCGGACTGCTGTAGTTCATTTCCATTCCCCACTCCCGATTCCCTATTCCCCACTCCCTCCAAGCTTGAGGGATTGGAGAACACAGGATTAATAGGTGGGGACGGTGGGGTCTACTTCTTGACTCCAAGCATTAATTCCACCCTTCACATTGATACCTTCAATTCCAGCAGCCTTGAGGATACCTAAGGCCTTGGCAGAACGTCCACCCATTTTACAATGGGCAATTAAACGATTACCATTAACTAACTCGCGGACTTTTTCCACACCGTGTCCGGCTTCGATATCCCCTAAAGGAACCAAAACCGCACCGGGTATTCTGGCAATTTCATACTCGTGGGGATTACGTACATCAATTAAGACATAATCCTTGGCATCACTATCCAGTAGCTGTTTGAGTTCAGTGACGGTCATTTCCGGAATATCCATCTGCTGTTTTGCCTCCTGTGCTTTAGCTTGGGGTATACCGCAAAACTGTTCGTAATCTATGAGTTTTTCAATGACGGGACGTTCCGGGTTAGGACGTAGTTTTAATTCCCGGAATTTCATTTCTAGGGCATTATACAGTAACAATCGTCCACTTAAAGTGGTTTTGCTGCCAAGAATAATTTTAATCGTTTCTGTTGCTTGAATACTGCCAATAATGCCGCACAGTACCCCTAGGACACCGCCTTCCGCACAGGATGGAACCATTCCTGGTGGTGGTGGTTCTGGATACAAATCGCGGTAATTGGGGCCATCTTGGTAATTAAAGACCGTTGCTTGTCCTTCAAACCGGAAAATAGAACCGTAGACGTTGGGTTTGCCCAGCAATACACAAGCATCATTAGTTAAATAGCGGGTGGGAAAGTTATCCGTACCATCAACAATCACATCGTAAGGTTCCATGATGGAGAGGGCATTTTCTGAACTAATCCGGGTTTCAT
Organism: Calothrix sp. NIES-3974; assembly: GCF_002368395.1. Taxonomy (GTDB): domain Bacteria; phylum Cyanobacteriota; class Cyanobacteriia; order Cyanobacteriales; family Nostocaceae; genus NIES-3974. Next base: position 4,759,159 of record NZ_AP018254.1, on the reverse strand, counting down.
ACAAATCAACTTGACAAAAGGGATTGATTTCTAAAATCCGGTGTTTAGCTGAGGCAATTTTCGGTTTACCCACCCAGGAAGTACCGTGAATTATTTGGCGTTGCAGGTTGGAACTATCAACTACATCAAAATCGACAATACCGATACGTCCGATACCCGCAGCCGCAAGATACAGTAACAAAGGAGAACCGAGTCCACCCGTACCAATACATAATACGCTGGCAGCTTTTAAACGTTTTTGCCCTTCTAGCCCGACTTCTGGCAAAATTAGATGTCGGGAGTAACGTTCGTAATCGTCTTTTGTGAGTTGGACTTCATCCAGATTAGGATTTAACATAGCAGTCTGATGAGGAAGCGCAGACTCTCTATTGTACCGAATATGGGGTTACTATTTGCATCGGTAAATAATTTTGGATTTTGGATTATCCTTCGAGTACGCGCGGTGTTGTCGAAGACTAGTACTTCACCACATACATAATTTCTGAGGGGTTGGTAGTAGTAGCTCTAGTCAGGAAAAGCTCTAGCATGAAGGCGCTATACCCGCAGGGTTGTTGTAGACTAGCGCAGCTACGTACCTTTTTCCTTACCCATCCAAAGTTAGTGTGGTGGAATACTATTTCCTACTTCTCCTTGAATGTCCACACACCATCGTCCCAGTCGGCTTCGGTGGGGGGAGTTTGTAACCAGTGCTGACAACGAGCTAGGTGCATGAGAGCGCCTTTATCGTTGGGGTCGATGGCGATTACTTTGGTGAATTCGTTTTGAGCTAGGGTAAATTGACGCTGGATGTAGTATTCCCGTCCTTTGTGGTAGTGTTCGATGGCGGAAAGTTTGGCGGGACTGATATTGTCGGTGCGTAAACCTACTAACTCGTAAATAGCCACTGGTTCGTTGCGTCCTTTGACACGAATGAAATCAAGCTCTCGGGCCCAGATGTGATTTTGACAAGGATTATATGTATTATCACTGATGACAATATCACAACCATAGTGTTTTGTAACGCTTTCCAGTCGGGAACCCAGGTTTACACCGTCGCCAATGGCAGTAAATTCCATTCGCTTGCTGGAGCCGATATTACCACTGATCACGGTATCTGAGTTAATCCCAATACCGATATCAATGCGGGGTTTACCATCATGGTGACGACGGTGGTTAAATTCACGCAGACGTTGACGCATTTCCAGGGAGGTTTGGACAGCCATCCAAGCGTGTTCTTCTAGGGGAAGGGGGGAACCAAATACGGCCATAATCGCATCGCCGATGTATTTATCTAGGGTTCCTTTGTGGGTGAAAACAGCTTCCACCATTGATTCAAAATATTCGTTGAGCATACTGACCACTTCCTCCGCTTCCAGGTTTTCTGTGAGGGTGGTATAGCCGCGAATATCGGAAAAGAGAATAGATACCTCTTTGCGATCGCCTCCTAATTTGGCATCATCGAGTTTGAGTAGTTCTTCTGCCAATTCTTGGGTCATGTAGCGGTACATGGTACTTTTGAGGCGTTTTTCATCGCTGATATCTTCCATGACGATCAAAGCACCGCGTACCTGTTGCTGGTCACTTGCATCGGCGATCGCATTGATGGAAAGATTGACGCTATGCTGTTCCTGGTTAGCTGTAATCAGGGTGCGGTCGGGATAATACTGTTGGCTATTGTTGGCATTTTCCGTTTGCAGAGCATGGTCGCACCATTTGCGAAAATCCCCTTCTTTGATATTAATAATATCGTGGATTTTACGCCCTTCTAAACGCTCTGACAAGCCAAGTAAACGTTGAGCGCTTTCATTGGCAGCAACCACCCGTCCATTTTTATCGGTGGAAATCACTCCGTTCGATAAACTACGGAGGATATCACGCTGCATCTGCTCCTGCTGTTTTACGGTATCAAACAATTGAGCATTTTGCAAAGCTACACCCGCTTGAATATTAAAGGCTTCCATAAACCCTTCATCGTTACGGTCAAAGCTTGCTTGGAAACATTCGGGTGCTTTTGGCCAATCGGCTGGATTATAGGGGGGGTGTTCTCCGCTTTTTTTCTTATTAACTAGTTGGGTGACACCTATTAACTGCCGATCCGCATTGAATACCGGCATACACAATAAACTACAGGTGCGATAGCCGTTTTGCTGATCCATTTGTTTGGCGGTGTCGGAGTCGGGATGGTCGTATAAATCACAAGGAATATTCAGGGTTTTCCCGGTTAAAGCTACTTGACCAACAAATCCTTTCCCCAAGGGAACCCGTAACTCCCGCATGGTTCCATCGGGTTGACGAATTTTCGTCCACAGTTCCTGAGCTTCCCGATCGATTAACCACAGGGTACTACGGTCAGCGCTCATCAATTCCTTGGCTTCATCCATCACCCGTTTGAGGGTATCTTCTAAATCGAGGCTACTTTGACTGAGGGATTCAATCGCCTTCATCAGTGCCGCCGCAGCCCGTTGTTTCTGGGTAGCTACGTAAAAGGAACGGGAAGATTCTAAAATTAAGCGGATGGAAAGGGCAAATTCTTGAAATAATTGTTCATCTGTACTCGTAAAACCACCTAAATCAATTCTGTCAGCAAGGGGGATTGAGGGGTCACAATGGGGTTTGAGTTTATTGAGTAATTGCACCACCGCCACTAATTTCCCTTGTTCGTTGAGTAAAGGCAAAGCCAACATGGTATAAGTGCGGTATCCGGTGCGCTTTTCCTGTTCCTTGGCAAAAATCGAGCGCGGGTCATTATAAAAATCATAGGGTATATTCACAACTTCCCGGTGAATTGCTACCTCCCCCGCAATCCCCTTATCCGCAGGAATACGGATTTCCAGCGAGCGATCGCCTTCGGATGCTGCTACTATTGACCACAGTTCCTGTTTTTCTTCATCCAATAAAAAAATTGTCGTTCGGTCTGCTCCCAATAACTCCCCTGTTTTCAGGGTAATCGAATGCAACATCTCCTGGAGGATTGTCTCAAAACCCTGCGAATCCAACATCGATAGGGTTTGATTCACAATCAATAGTTTTTGTTCAACTTCCCGCACCACCTGTTTAAAGGTATCTTGGGTAAGAGGAGCCAAAAAAGTAGATATTGTTCCCTGATTTTTTGCGAGAGTCCCGACAGGTGCAGTTTGTGGCTGCAAGTCGCGGTATTCAGATTCTCTCCCAATAATTAAATCGGTGGTCTGTCCGCAACTAAGTTGTTCGAGTGCCATAGTTTAATGTTTTGATATCGAATTCGATTTAAGAGATGTTTAACAACGCCATTAGTTTTATACGTATGCTTTCATGTAGCAACGAGGACTTTAATTATCCACAGTTTAATGCCTGAAATTGCTAGCGTCATCATTACCTATGCGGTATTTCACCCTCTTTATCGAATTTACACATCTACGTGTATACCGTATTTTATGAAGGAATTGGGAACAGTAAAGGATGGAGGATACAGAATACAGGAGACAGAATACAATACCTGAAAAAAATAGGACAGATAAATTTTGTCGAATTTTGTAGGAGACGTAGCATTGCTACGTCTCCTATTCTAGATGTGTTGCCAACTTTTTTAAGTTGGTATAAGTATTGGTATAAGTAGTAGATAGTAATATCGTTTACGCTAATGCTTGCTACATATCAGGGGCTGTAACCGTTGATTATTCTAGTTTCATTTGCGGAACGCAAAGAACAGCATCAGCACAATGGTAAACAAGTAGGAATTGATGTAGGACTTGAATTTTTCTACACTGATTCTGATGGCAAGACAGTTGAAAATCCCAGATTTTTGCGTAAGTCTGAGAAGTCTTTGAAACGCAAACAACGCAAAGTTTCTAGATGTAAAAAAGGCTCTTCTAATCGCCGCAAAGCTGTTAAAAAGTTGGCGAAAAAGCATCTCAAGGTAAGTAGACAGAGGAAAGATTTTGCTGTGAAGACAGCAAGAACTCTAGTCCAGTCAAACGACTTGGTAGTTTATGAGGACTTGCAGGTGCGAAACATGGTTAAGAACCATCATTTAGCTAAATCTATCAGTGACGCATCATGGTCACTGTTTACTGATTGGGTAGACTACTATGGCAAAGTTTTTGATACTTGGGTGATAGCAGTTGCACCTCACTACACATCGCAAGATTGTTCTGTTTGTGGGACACGAGTTCAGAAATCTTTGTCCACTCGTACCCACAAATGTCATTGTTGTGGTGCAGTGATGCACCGTGACTATAACGCGGCGACTATGATTTTGAACAAAGGATTAAAAAGTACTGTGGGGCGCACAGAATCTAAAGCTTGTGGACAGAACGACCTCTGCTTAAGTGGGGAGACTCCTTTAAGTAAGTCGGCTGAATGAAACAAGAATCCCACGGCTTTAAGTCGTGGGAGCGTCAATTAACTTGTATGAATCTGGTATGAATAGTGTAAAGCCCCAAAAAGAAACACTCGGACTTAATGAGCGAATGTTTGAATGTGTTAATCGTGGTTTTTTGACATCCTCACCGCACTTGTAGGGTGGTGTCTACTCGACCAAATAAGTTCTGAAGGGGTTTGTAATCTTGACTTTAGTCGCGAAAAAGCTTGAATATGCAGCGCTGTGAGCGCTACTATGTGCTTTTTCCCACTCCCTATTCCCGACTCCCCACTCCCTCAGAAAAAGCTAACCCACTAAATCCGCACTGCGCTTCACTAAAGCCTCCGCAGTCAAACCATTAAATGCCATCAGTTCCCCTGCACTGGCGGTAGTTTCTCCCCTTTTCCAAGCAAAAGTATCCCGTTGACAGGTACTTCTGAGCATAATTGGTTCTAACATGGCTGCTGCACCACCCGTCACCCCAATTAAGGCATCACCAGTAAATAGGGTGGCAAATTTACCATCATCAATAAAACCACCGTCAGCCTCTGCACAGGTATCCCAAGCAACATCGTGGGGACGATACAAACGCCGGGGATTGATCACAGCGACAATTCGACTACCGATACCTTGAGCTTGTAATTGTTGAGCAGCTGCATATACTGGTATCAAGGTCATATCACCAATCACCGCAAAAACCACTGTTTTATCTCCTGACAGTTCTTGCAGTACCACCGCACCATTTTCTAATCCCTCTTGAGTTTGGGCAAAAGTAGTTCTAATGGGTAGGGGGGATTTACTCGCAGTAATCACAATCCCCTTATTTTTCGTTGTTAAAGCCCAGTCATAGCAAACTTGGATACTATTTGCATCACAGGGAAACAGGGGAAAAATATTCCCGTTACGCATCATCGCTGCAAAGTAGGCCTCTATTTCTGGACGTTGGTGAGTCCAACCATTGCGTCCCTGTTCTAAAGCCCCGGCTGTATATAAGGTAACTGTTGATGGGGTAGGACGACGTAATTCCGCCATTGCTTGGGTAACGGTTTGCCAAATTGGTAAACCATTCACAGCAAAGGATTCATAGGAACACCATAAACTTCTTCCCCCCATTAGGGCTATCCCTGCTGCTAATCCCGCACAAGCATCTTCACTTAGAGGTTCATACACCTGACCTCCGGGTACCTGATTATACAAATCGTCGGCGACTGGGTGGTTAATCTTCAATGCCTGGTTAATATTACCAATACCCGATGCTTCGTTGCCATCGGCGTTGGTGACAATAAAGTTTTTGTCTTGTTGTCCAACTACTCCCACCAACTTACCCATTGCAGTAGTAGCCACTTTTGCTTCTCCACCAACTGGATATTCTTCTAAGGGTAGGGAACCAATCTCAGCCAAGGGTAAAATAAATTCGGTAACGACGGTTTTTGCTGCTGGACCACCTCCAGCTTTCTCTACATTCTCCCGCACCAATTGCCATGCAGCAGGAGGTAGAGCGCGAGCTTTTAATGCCTCAACGATGTGGGGTGCGTCGAGGGTATCCTTGGGATAGAGGTTGTGGGATTTCGCTCCCCGTGCGTGTACACCTGCACCCTTGAGTTGCTTAATGATAAATACGGTCAGTTTTCCCGATAAAGCTGATTTTGCAGCCTTATCCACCCCTGCTAACACTGCTTGGGTAAACTCCATCCGTTTTGCCCAGGAAAACGCCGTACTATCGACATAATCACCCGGTTGGTTCTGGTCGTCAAAATCCTTAGCATCCACCAATACAACTTCGACAAAGCCATTCCCTTGCCAATAGGTAATCATCTCAGCGTTGGTTTTGGTGGAAACCATGCTGTGGTGTTCTTGACTGAAACCGTTCCACACCAACACAGGTAGGAAATTAGTGACTTGGGGATAGGCTGTATGGAAATGGGCCATTCCGCTCATAATGTAGGGTTCACCTAAACCCCCGTCACCGACGGTAAACGGAAATAATTGATCCCGATGGAGTAAAGCTGCGGCCATGGCAAAATGTTGTCCCTGTCCCAAGGGACCAGCAGGTGCAAGAATTCCCGGAATATAACCTGAAAGATGTCCTAGTAAACCGTGTCTCTCACGAAAGCGATCGCGCAATTGTTGTACTGTTGTAATCCCCATGTCTTCTAGGGAACGATCTAAAAACATGGCACTGTAAAAACCAGGCGCATGATGCCCAACTTCGGTAATAATATTCTTGTATCCCAGCATGACTAGGGCTGCATAGGCTTCCGCTTGACTAGCAAACCCACCAGGGTGTCCTGATGCTTTCGCTCCTGTAATTTGTAAGGTAAGGTAGCGTAGGGCATCTGCATAGAGGATAGTCTGGTACACTGCTGTATCGTCATTGGGGTTAACCGCAGTTTCTCCAGCCCTAATGGCGCTACTTTGACCGTACTTGGCAAATTCTGGTAGAGATTCCCCAAAATATTGAATTCCTTCACAAAACTGGGGATGGGTGGATGTCGCTTTTGGGGTTGTTGCTGTCATGCTAGTACCTAAATAGCTGTGGGGAGAATTCAGATTTGATTGGTTGGGGAAAATTTCCCACCCTGATCAATTTGTTAAATACTGTTTAAATTTAACAAAGATTTTACAACCTTCTGCCCACCGCTATTGATTGAGATTTCAGAACCTACACATAAATAACAACAAGCACTCGTGCAAAAGCCTACACGAGCGCCAATTTGGCGTGTATTGTGGAGCGAGAAACACCCGAAAACTATTCGACACCCAATGCAGTTGCATTATCTCCTGATACTGGAGTACTAGGAAGTTCTAAACAATAACCAGCACCGTAAACGGTTTTGATATAACGAGGATGACGGGGGTCTGGTTCCAACTTGGTGCGTAGGTGACGAATATGGACGCGAATGGTTTCGATATCATCGTCAGGGTCGTATCCCCAAACTTCCCGGAGAATCTCGCTGGGAGAAACGGTTTGTCCGTGACGTTGCAGCAGACAATGAAGCAGTTCAAATTCTAGATGGGTTAGTTTCACGGTTTCGCCAAACCAAATTGCTTCAAACCGTTCCGGTACCAGGGTTAATGAACCGTAGTTGAGGATTTCGCTGTGTTTAGCAGCTTGGGGAATGCGGTCGGTACGTCGTAACAATGCTCGAACACGAGCAAGCATTTCTTCCACCTCAAAGGGTTTGGTCAGATAATCATCCGCACCAGCATTAAACCCTTCCACCTTATCCTGGGTTTGACTTAAGGCTGTCAGCATTAAAACTGGGATTTCGGCGGTGCGTTCATCCCTTCGTAATCTCTGACAGACTGTAAATCCGTCTACACGGGGTAGCATTAAGTCCAGCATGATTAAATCAGGCTGCAATTGTAATGCTAACGCCTGTCCCTTAATCCCGTCTTCGGCTTGACTGACATCGTAACCAGCCATTTCCAAGTTGACGGCAACAAGTTCCGAAATCGCGGGGTCGTCATCAATTACAAGAATCCTTGGCATTATAAATGCTTTTCACGTATTTTTTTAACAATAAATTAAGAATCTTTGAGTGGAGCAAAGATTGCTGTATTGATTATAAAAAAGTTTTTAAATATTACTTAAAGATTAAGATGAAATAATTGTAAAACTACATATTTTTCTGAAAAACTTCTTTGTGGTAGAGGATGCGGCTGGTGATAGCTGGGTTTTTGCCGTCCGCTATACATCAATCAATATTTGTACAAACACTACATTGGCATGTGGGACAAAGCTTTCTGTATTTATTTTTGTCCAGAGCTTAATCTAGAGCCTTGGGGAAAAAGTCTGATGGGGGTTGGAAACAGGGAACCCGAGGAAAATGAACCTATTGCTCAACAACCTCAACTGAAGTTATCTACATCCACTGGGAACCTGTAATGTCAGTTAATGTCTGTTTCCTAATCGATAGGATTAGACTGTTCAGATATTTCTATCCTAAAGTTAACCTAGGGTTAAGGGATGTGTACACACGTTAATGATAAAAGCAAACTAATTTTATAAAAATTAACCTGATACCATTTCACTGAAATTTTGATACATTTTCTTCCCCCGCTCCCCGTCAGGAGTCAACTCCAAAGTAAAACGGTACACCAGAGTAGGAAGCGCTATACGTAAGAGTTAGGCATTGGTAAAAAGTCAAAGTAAAAGGTAAAGTTTTCAATGCTTATAGCTAGAGATGTTTAATCAGATTCTCGCGATACTCCATATAAAGGTGTTGATCAAAGCCTGGAACCAAGTATTTACGCTTATACATTATGTATAATTATCGCTACCTGTGTTGTTAGCAAATTATACAAAAAAACTAATTTGGAAAAATAATGGGATAAATAGGAAGATAAAACCCTGATATCAAAAGGGTATTCAGAATAAAATCCAAAATCTAAAATCCAATTTCGGGTATTAGCTGGCTTTTTCCTTTCCTGAACTAGGCTTATTGGATTTAGCCTTTGTCGTAGAAGAGTTTTGACGGAATGAAGGAGCTTCTGAAAGTACGGCAATAATACCAGTTCGCGTTGTTTCTAAGGTTGCGTCAGAGAAAAGATCAATTACATTGATACCAATCATGTTTTCGATTAATTGCTTGAGGGGTTCTTGAATTGCCTCATCAAGTTTAGAACGAACTTCTTCAGCTAATTCGTTTTCTCCCTCTTTAATTAAAACTTGTTCTGCCAAAGTAATAGAATCATCAAGAATTATAATTAACTTATTGTCGCAAATTTGACAGCTAACCTTATCAGGGGTATGTCCTAACTGTTGGATATAAAAACGGATAACATCTTGAGAAATATTGCGCTCTAGTTCACCACGGGTTAGGGTTAACTTTTTCACTGGGTCTAACTCCTTGATCCAATCTGAAAATTAGATTTTAAGCATGTAAAAGTAGGTGATAGTGTTAATTAACAATTATCTGATATGAAGTGATCCAATTCCATTTTTGGTTGAAAGTACCATTCGGATATATATTTCCTATCTCAAGATAGATATTGAGGATATGGAATTCCAGTTTGATTTGTGTCAGCTATTCCTGCATCCTGTTTTGATATAACTTGCTGAACTAGCTGTTGATTACAATTGGAAATTTGGATCGATTGGTTGAGCGAGAATATCGGGAGCAATGTAGCGCAAGTCTGGTTGATATTGTTCTGTCAATTGACAATTACCTGGGTGTTAGTCGTTTGTTTATTCCATAATTGACACCGATTCCCAAAATTTTTGCAACACATATTTAACATGAGACTTAGCAATGCTATGTCTCTAAAAAAAATAATCTGTTGCATTCTTTTTTCCAATTGGTATTACAAAAATCGGCAAACCCAGGGCTTGCCGCAGTTGTAAAATAGTCTCAGGAATGTGATGCTGACATGGTTGTGTGTGGTGTGTGAGGAAACCAGGAATGTACTATTCGACCTGTAACCTGCTTGAATGCTAATTTGGTCTAGATAGGCAATAGAACTCTAAAAATCTAACTAGCTAGTTGAGAAGTAAAACTTAAAAATTAACGATTGCGAAATTGTCTACGATTTCCTCTATTTCCTTTCATTTGCGCTAATTGCTGACGTTGCTCTTCGGTGAGTACAGCATTAATTCTTTGTTGTTGCGATTCTTTGATTTGACGCATTTGGGTACGCTGTGCTTCAGTTAGGTTTAACTCACGCCATACACCTCTTTTATTTCCACTTTGTTTTGCTGCTTCCAATTGTTGACGTTGAGCAGGTGTTAAAACATTAGCCATTGCTGCGCGACCTTCTTGCATAATAGCTTGAATTTGAGTACGTTGTGCATCTGTTAAGCCTAAACGTTCAAATTTAGCACCGTAACCAGGTTTACCTTGAGCTTGTGCAGACATGAAGGATGCACGGTTAAAACGCATTTGAGCGCTAGCTGATAGGGGGACGGTGGTCAGAGTGACAGCGATAACACTAGCAATTAGGGGTAATGCTTTAAATTTCATCGGTTTCTACCTTTTAATTTGTGTATGTGCTTGAGTTGGTTTACTTTTCCCATTGGGATGTCCCCATCATAGAAACTGAACATACCAAAAAACATCTAGAAAAAGTCACGACCATCCAATAATTTCCCAAGCAGAAAGTCATGTCATCATCTATGACTAAAGTCATATACCCTGGTAAGTGTAACAATTCTATGATGAGATGAGAATGGAGAATATAGGATACAGGAGTCAGAATTTATTATGATTGATTTTTGGTGTTGCTGGAGAACTGGAGTAATTTGTGTTTTCAAGATAGATGAAATGGTTTCACTATGACAATTTTCAACCTTTTTTTATTTATATAAGCCTGATTTTTGTTGCTTTTAAATACATATTTTTAGATATTTATAATCAATTATTCCTAATTCTGTAGAGATGACCTACCGAGTCGTCTCTACTACCTAGACGACCCACCGGGTCGTTTTTACCTAGACGACCCACCGGGTCGTTTTTACTCCCTGTTTTCAAATTTGAGGAATATAAACGTGAATCGTCCGATTCAATATAAAAATCATCCTTTTCGATTCCTATTGTATTTGGAGTGGATATTACTGGGAATGGCTATTTTTATGACAATGGTACCCCTTCCCCCCCGGAGATATCCAAGTACATCTATGCCGGAATGGGCTGTGTTAAGTTTAATTACTTTTGGACTAATGGGGTTGCGATTACCAACGAATAATACTCCTGTGAAGGTGATTTATACGGGATTACAAATTATTTTGGTGGTAATTACAACTTTTTTTCTGGGGAAAACAGCGAGGTTATTTCCGGTTATTTACCTTGTTTTAGTCACCCGTAGTTGTTTGATTTTTCAGTTAACAGGGCGCTTAATTGTCACAGCGATCGCGTTTAGTTTATTTTTGTTAACTTTGATGCTCCGTTTTTATAGTTCGCCCTTTGCTACTCCGGGAATTAGCCATAAATTCCGGGTTTTTGGGTTTAATTTAGCCACTTTATTTAGTATCACGTTAATATTTATCTTGTTGTTAATGAATGCAGTGTTAGCGGAGCGAAAAAGCCGTGATGAACTTAAGATTGCGAATCAAAAATTAAGGGAATATGCCTTAAGAATTGAAAATCAAGCTACCCTCGAAGAACGTAATCGCATCGCGAGAGAAATCCACGATTCCTTGGGACATTCTCTGACCGCTTTGAATTTACAATTGGAAACAGCAGTAAAATTATGGCAATCCAACCCCCAAAAAGCCCAAGAATTTCTCTCCCGTGCGAAAGAGTTAGGTTCTAAATCCCTGCAAGATGTGCGTCATTCTGTTTCCGCTATGCGATCGCATCCTTGGGAAGGAAAATCTCTCCAGCAATCTATACTCAAATTAATCGAAGATTGTCAACACTCCACAGGTATAAAACCCACCTATCAAATCCACCTGAATCATCCCCTACCTACGGAAGTTAGTAGCGCAGTTTATCGCATCATCCAGGAGTCCATGACTAATATATCTAAATATGCCCATGCTAGTAGGATTGATATATATTTGGTCAGTACACCGAATCAGGTTTTATTACAAGTAGCCGATAATGGTATGGGTTTTGACCCCCAGCAAAAAACGACCGGGTTTGGTTTACAAAGTATGCGCGATCGCAGTCTTGCTTTAGATGGTGAATTTGCGATCGCCACAGCACCTAATCAAGGGTGTCAGATTGAAGTCAAAATCCCTTTGCATTCGGGTGACAGGAAAAAATGATTAAAATTATGCTGGTTGATGACCAAAATTTGATTCGTCAAGGTTTACGAGCTTTACTAGAATTGGAAGCGGATCTGGAAATTGTCGGTGAGGCTGAAAATGGTCGAGAAGCTCTCGATTTAATTCCCCAGTTGCATCCTGATGTCATTTTAATGGATATGCGAATGCCAGTTATGGATGGTGTGCGAGCAACTTTAGAAATCCAAAAAAATTATCCCCAGGTCAAAGTGTTGGTTTTAACAACTTTTGATGATGATGAGTATGTGACAGCGGCCATGCAAAATGGGGCAATGGGCTATCTCCTTAAGGATACACCTTCGGAGGAATTAGCGGTAGCAATTCGGGCTGTACATAAGGGATATACCCAACTCGGACCGGGAATTGTCAAAAAACTACTCACCCAGTACCCTGGTAATCATGTTTGTGACAGTCCCATCCCACCCCCTAGTTTAACAGAACTCACACCCAGGGAAAAAGAAGTATTAAAATTGATTGCCAACGGCGCTAGTAATCGAGAAATAGCCCAGGAGTTGTATATTTCCGAAGGAACAGTCAAAAATTATGTCACCAACATTTTAAATCGACTCAGTTTACGCGATCGCACTCAAGCTGCTATTTTTGCCAATTCCTATCTATCCTATCTTCAGGATGGGGACGCGGAAAAATAACCTATAGAAATCCGGTTGAGTTTTTGAATCTATCTATTGGATCAGGGAATAGGGAGTGGTGAATAGAAACTTTACTGTGGACGCAACAGCGACTTTCTCAAAGGTATTTTATTCAATATCTGTATGGGGTTTGCGGAATAAGTCTTTTAGTAGGGGTAGGGAATGGGGAGTGGGTAGAGGGGACTCGTCGGGTCGTCTGTACTTTTAAACTAATAATTCTACTTTTCAAAAGACCCAAAAAAATTACAAATGCCAGATTTTGAAGTTTTATATACCCATGTATTTGCACTTTTTTTCAGCCAAAATAGCCTCAACAGCTTACGATATCTAAAGTCCAATATCGATTCTCTTGTACTTTGATATGAATGAAACTAAAATAATCAACGGTTACAGCCCCTAATATGTAGCAAGCATTAGTGTAAACAATATCAAGTCTAACTATTTTTCAGCAAGCCCTATATAGGACTCCTGTATACTTACTTATGCAATTAAGTCGAGAACAGACAGCATTTTATCTTAAAGACCTAGAAACACCTCTCGGTCAATTAATTAATTTAACAATCGCAGGGTTAGTTTTTATCTCTTCTGCTATTTTCGTCACTGAAACCTATGCTTTACCCAACAGTTTACTAATTCTATTTAAAACGATAGATACGATTATTGTCGTTATTTTTGCTCTAGAATACCTAGTCAGGTTGTGGAGTGCAGAACAGAAGTTAGCTTACATGGTGAGTTTTTATGGCATCATTGATTTAATCGCTATTTTACCCTACTTTTTTGGCGCTTTTGATATTAGTTTTTTGCGTTTATTTCGCTGGTTTCGGATTCTGCGGTTAATTCGTTTGATTGACAGTAAATATATTTTTGGTATCAATTCGGAAGATGGTGTAATTTTTGCCAGAATTTTGTTTACCCTATTTGCAATTGTTTTTGTTTATTCCGGATTAATTTATCAGTTTGAACATCCCGTTAATCCCCACACTTTTAAAACCTTTTTTGACGCATTTTACTTTTCAGTGGTGACAATGACCACAGTTGGCTTTGGAGATGTGACACCCATATCCCAATTCGGCAGAATTTTAACTGTATTGATGATTTTTACGGGTATTGCCCTCATTCCTTGGCAAGTAGGAGATTTAATTAAAAGGTTAGTGAAAACAGCTAATCAAATTAAAATTATTTGCTCCAATTGTGGACTTGCATTTCACGATGCTGATGCTCAATATTGTAAGCGCTGCGGTCATCATTTAAGTCCTTCAAAGTAATATTAATATCTCAGTTTGGGTGTAATTAGTGAAATCAAAAAATTATGTCGAATATGGTTAGAGGATGTTTTAAAATTCGATTTTAATACTCGTTTTTTGGGAGTAGGCTTATGAGATTGCTTCGTCGTTCCTCCTTGTTTCAGAAAAATTGTGTAACTTCACGTGAAAATTGTATTACTATTTCCAATTAAAAAACGAGTCGTATCTAATACCACAAATAATCAACCCATAGTTATTTATGATTGAATTATCACCCAACAATCACAATCCATAAATAGCTTTAAATTAAATATGCCAAATCCTATCCCCACCCAGATAACTAAATGGTTTAAACTCCATACAATTGTCAGAAATTTAGAACTATTTCAAGACTTTATTGTAATTTCCCTCTGTTTGGGTTTATTTTGTGTCATGTTATCACGACTAGTGGATTTGTTTTCCCGTTTATTACAACCTTTAGATTTACGTCAGGTAACGTCTGATATTCTATTTATTTTAATTTTAGTCGAATTATTTCGCCTGTTAGTAGATTATTTACAAGAACGACGGATATCCGTTGGTGCAGCTGTGGAAATTTCCATCGTTTCCTCGCTACGGGAAGTAATTCTTCAGGGTGTATTAGATATCCCTCGTGATAGTATTATTGCTATTTCCATATTTTTAGTTGTATTGGGGGGATTATTGATATTTATGCCCTTAATGGTAGAGCATTTTACACATATCTCGAAGATGCAAATACCTAATTCCTTGGAAGATTTACAAAATTAGTGTTGGACATTTGGGTATTCCGTGATAACTTCCTATAATAAATTCGGTTAAACTGAAATTGTAATTATCATTAATTTTTATCGCACCAACATTGAAACGATTATGACAGAACCAGTCCTAACTAATACGGATATACAGGGGAAAAGAGTGAGAAATTTTTTAATTGCAATTGTGGCGATCGCTCTGAGTGTGGCTTTCATTATTGGACTGCGTACAGAAGCCACTAGCACTAGTCTCGCTAGCCTGAGTCAACAATCCATACCCTTGGAAGTCGCTTTGACCAATGGTAAACCCAGCCTAATTGAATTTTACGCTGATTGGTGTACAGTTTGTCAAAAAATGGCTCCAGATATGGCTGCTTTGGAAACCGAGTATGCAGGTCAAGTCAATTTTGTGATGCTGAACGTCGATAATAGTAAATGGCTACCGGAAATGACCCAGTACCAAGTCGATGGTATACCCCATTTTGTCTATGTTAATCGCAAAGGGGAAGCTGTAGCTCAAGCCATAGGTGATACTCCCCGAACAATTATGGCTGATAATCTCAATGCTTTGATTGCTGGGGATAATTTACCCTATGCTCAAGCAAGTGGTGCAACTTCGGCTTTTAAACCACCTGTTACACCTAGTGGTAGTGATAATACTGACCCCCGTTTGCATGGCGCTCAAGTTAAAAGTTAGTTAGAACCCAAATTTACTATGGTTCTTGATACAGTGTTATTGAACTCTGTTTGCTGGTTTGAGGCAGAGCCTTGTGGAATGCGTCCCCACGCGGAGCGTAGGGACGAGATAAAAGACGCGATATATCGCGTCTCTCTCTACATCAGTGGAATTTTGAGTTCCCTACCCTCACTAAAATACTTTTACAGCTTGCGCTGCGCTTTGCGAACAGCAGACCCTAGTTAGGTATCCTGTATTCCCTTAACTAATCGGTGTTGCCAATCTCCTATCGGTCATTAGTTGTTCTTCAAATTCTTCAGCAACTACGGCTTGACTAAATAAAAATCCTTGGATGGCATTACAACCGTGGGTTTGGAGGAAATCTAATTCTTCTTCGTTTTCAACGCTTTTGGCAACTACGTATAAATCTAAACTGCGTGCCATTTGAATCATGGATTTTGTGATGGCCGCTTTTTGTGTGTCCTGGGAAACTTTATGGATAAAGTAACGGAATATTTTGAGGATATCTACTGGCATTTGGTGTAATAACATGAGGGAGGAATCACCTAAACCAAAATCATCAATAGCGATTTTAATTCCCTGTTGTTTGAGTTGGCTAATGGTGTTAACGGAGGTTTTAAAATTGCGAAGAATTGAATTTTCACTCACTTCTAATTCCAGGTTTTCTGGAGCAAGATGATAGCTGTCTAACAGTGCTATAATTTGTTCACAAAAATCGGGTTGATTTAATTGATTAACTGATATATTTACTGATAAACATAAATCACGAAAGCCCTTGTCTACCCAACCTTTCAATTGTTGCAAAGCAGCGTTGAGTATCCATTCACTGATGGGGATAATTAATCCTGTGGATTCGGCTAGGGGTATTAATTTGGTGGGGGAAACTAAACCTAATTCTGGACTGTGCCATCTGACTAAGCTTTCCGCAGCAACTATTTTTCCAGTCTCGATATCCACTATGGGCTGATAATGAACTTGAAATTCGTGAAAGTTTTCCGATTCTAGGGTTTTGAGTAAACAGTTTTTAATGATATTAATTTCGCTCGATGAAGCACTGGATTCGGATGTAGTTTGCAAATACTTTTTCAAACTCGCTTGACGTTCGAGACGACCGAAAATTGCACTGAGTAATTCCGCACGGGTAAAGGGTTTTGTCAGGTAGTCATCCGCACCTAAATCCATCCCTTGACGGATATCGCTTTTAGATGCTTTTGCTGTTAAAAATATCAGGGGAATAACAGATGTTTTCGGGTCTTCCCGCAAGGTCGTTAATACCCCGTAGCCATCCATTTCCGGCATCATCATATCGCACAAAATCAAATCAGGGTTATGGGCGATCGCTTTTTCAATTCCGATTCTACCGTTTTCTGCCGCAATGGTTTCAAAGTTTTCGGCTTCAAGTAAATCAACGAGATTTGCACGGACTGTGGGTTCGTCTTCAATCACTAAAATTTTGGTCACAATATCCTCTTTTTCCGAAGTTACAAGTATATTACAATTTTTCCTATCGCTGACAGACGGTAGAACCGAAGAATCAAGCTATTAAGTCGTTGGACACGTCAAGAAAGGGTACGGGGAATAGGGAACACAATAGTAAGTATGGGATTAATCCTGTCTGGCTATTTATAAAGGTATTATCACAGTTGTGGCTTTTTTAGTCCCTGTTTGTCAATCAATTAACTTGATATTCACATAATTAATCACATAATTAATTATTATTGATAGTAGAGACGACCCAACGGTAGAGACGACCCAACGGTAGAGACGACCCGTTGGGTCGTCTCTACGGGTTTTGATGGGGGAATTTGACGATAAATGTTGTGCCTTTACCTAACTCGCTGTAAACGTCAATTTCGCCTTGGTGTAGGTTGACACATTGTTTGACAATCGCTAGTCCTAATCCTGTACCTTGAATATTACCAACATTAGTCGCTCGATGGAAGGATTCAAATAAATGGGGGATATCGGAGGGGGGGATACCAATTCCTTGGTCTTGAATTGTAAAGGTAATTTGGGTAGAAGTGGCGGCTAAATCAAAGTTAACTTTTGTTTCTGGTGGGGAATATTTGACGGCATTATTGAGCAAGTTGGTGAGGATATGTTCTAATAAGCGCTCGTCCATATAGGCTGGGATTGATGCTGCCGAGTGGGTAAATAGGATTCTATCAGTAGATTTAATCATGATGAGAATATTTTCAATTATATATTGGCAGTATGAGACGAGTTCGATGGGTTGCGGATTATATTCCAGTTTTCCAGCTTCAGCTTTTCCGATTAATAAAACATCATTGAGTAAATTAGTCATATGTCTGACCGCAGCTTGAATTCTTTGGAGGTGTCCAAGTTGTTTTTCTTCTGTTAATTTGTGGCGGTAGTATTCTAATAATTCGGAAGAAGAAAGGATGGTACTTAAGGGTGTGCGGAATTCATGGGAAGTCATGGAGATAAAACGGGATTTTAACTCGTGGAGTTCTTTTTCTCGTTCTATGGCTAATCGTAATTCCACTTCTAGCTGTTTGCGCTCGGTAATATCAATCCATTGACCAATAATTTCTAGGGGGTGATCGCAATTATCTTTGAGTATGGTCAAGGTATCAAAAATCCAGACGTATTCCTGCTGTGAATTGAGTACACGATACTCTAAACTAAGGTCAGTGGCGGATGTTAAAATCTGCCTACGGATGTGCATCGCAGCTTCCCGGTCTTCGGGGTGGATTTGTTTTTCCCAAAACTCGGTATCAAAGAGGAATTGTTCGGGATTGTAACCCAAAATATTCAAAATATTACTGCTGACAAAACTAATGGTAATATCTTGAAAGTCTTTGCAGGAATAGAGAATACTGGGACTAGATGACATCACATGATCCAGTCTAGCCCGACTGATTCGCAGGGCAATTTCAATTTGCTTTTCATCCGTAACATCCCTTTGCACACCGACATAATGGGTTAAATGACCCTTTTGGTCAAATACAGGAGCAATGGTTAGTTCATTGACAAACATGGTGCCGTTTTTGGTGTAATTTCTGATGGCTGCGGTGTAGGTAGCTCGTCGGCGAATAGCAGATTTCAGACCTTCTAATCCCGGTTGGTGATGGTCGAAACGTTGGAGGAAGCGACAGTTACGACCAATTACTTCATGGCTCTGAAACCCGGTTAGGCGTTCAAAACTATCGTTAACGTAGCTTAGAGGTGCATCGGGTAACTTCATGTTACTAATACTTACACCGTGGGTTCCCACACTTAAAGCCCGATCCCGTAGTCGAATCATCTCCTCCATGTGGCGCATTTCCGTGGTTTCAGTGTAAATGGCAACATAACCAATAATTTGTTGATGGCGATCGCAAATTGCATCAGCCCGCATTTTGGCATCAAATAGCTGACCACCAGCATCCTCCATGACAACTTCCCCATTCCAGGGTTTTCCCTGTACGATATGGTGATAGACTCTGCGAGCGCATTTGCGTTGACCATAGATTAAAATCGAGTTATTGCCTTGGTTTAATTCCTCCAGGGTGTAGCCCATTCGCGATACAAAGGCGGGATTAATGTAGATCACTTGACCTTGAGTATTGGCAATTGCTATCCCATCGACGGTGGTTTCAATGGCTTTTTGAAAGCGAATTAAATTTTCTTCCAGGTGTTTGCGTTCCGTAATATCAGTGGAAATACCACAAACAGCGTAGATTTTACCGCTAGTATCCCGGAGGGGAAATTTGACAGAAATATAGGTATGTTGGGTATTGTCAGGGTTTTTGACAAATTCCTCAACCTTGATGGGAGCGCCAAGTTGAACTGCTTTTGTATTACTAGTAATGCATTCGGCGACAGTTTCTGGGGGTAAAAATTCCGAGATATGTTTACCAACTAAATCCTGGGGTGAAAGATTAAATAGGCGAGCAATTTTTTGATTCGCTAAAATGTAACGATTATCCAAATCCACAAGATAAATTAAGGTGGGGGAGTAATCTAAAATCGCTTGGAGTTGACTATTTTTATAGTATAGAGCAGCCTCCGCTTTTTTTCTGGCGGTAATATTTTTTTTCACCCCTCGATAACCGCACCAATTACCATCCTCATCAAAAATTGCCAATCCACTTACTTCTAAATAGATCGAATCACCATTTTTATGGTATTTTTCAATTTCTAAATCCTTCAACGGTGCATAATCATTGGCTAAGGCTGCTAACCACCGGGATTGAAATCGTTTCTTTTCAATTGTGGGCATGAATCCAAATAGGGATTGACCAATTAATTCCTGGGGGGAGTAGCCAAGTAGGTTTTCCACATTGGGACTGACGTAAGTAATTATACCTTCCCTATCTACTTCCCAGAGCATATCACTGGTCAGTTCAATCAGTTGTCGGTAGCGAGCTTCGCTTTGTTTTAGTTGAATTTGAGTTTGTCGGAATTCGTGGACATCGGTATCGGTTGCCAAATATTTGACGATGTTGCCTTTTTCATCGCGAATTGCCACATATTTACTTAAGTGCCAACGGTATTCACCGCTAGGTACATGCAGCCACCGTAATTCCATTTCTACTGATTCTCCCAGGGGAGATTTGAGGTCTAATTCTGCTAAAACTACCTTTAAATCTTCCGGATGCAGCCATTTATGCCAACCTTTACCCTGTTTACTCTTAACCTCAGCTAAGGTGGTTTGAAAATAATCTAAAACCCGTTGATTAACATAAATAATTTCTCGATTGGCATTATACATCCACACCATTTGGGGGATATTTGCTAATGCTCCCAGTTGGGTGGCTTCGCTAATTATTAAAGCTTGTTCAATTTCGGTTTGAATTTCAATTTGGTGATGAAAATCCACAGCCGCACCGACATAACCAATAAATTCGCCATCGAGATTGAATCTTGGTGAAGCTTGATCTAAATGCCAACGATATTCTCCATCATGACGACGCAAACGATATTTTAATGTGATTGGTTGATGTTGGGAAAATGCAGTTTGAAAATTAATTTTATTTTGTTCGTAGTCATCGGGATGAACCCAATCTCCGCAGCTATCACTCCGCAATTTTTCCGTCGGTTCCCCGGTAAAATCTGATAAATATTTACTGACAAAAGTCACCTTTCCCTGGTGATCCATAATCCAGATTCCTACGGGTGCGGTTTCCGATAAAGCGCGAAAACAGGATTCAACTTCGTATAAAGCTGCGATCGCATTTTGATGTTGACTGATATCTGTACCCCGTAGCAACACCAAACTTTTACCGTCTACTTCCAAGCTGCAATAACGCACTTCCCACTTCACCTGTTGACCGTTTGCACCCAGGAAAGTCTGTTCTAGCAGCACCGGAACCCCCCCCAACACACATTCCCACAAACTTTCTTCCACGGGGGATACCACTAAATCCGTGAACTGGCGATAGTATATTTGCTCCCAGTCATATCCCAAAACACGACAAAAATGGGAATTAGCATCAATAATTTTGCCTTGGCGATCGCAAACTATTAAAACATCATTTGCTGCATCCATGAATTTCAGAAGATGCTCGCAAGTTGCTTGGATATTAGGGATGAATTGACACAAATTATGAGCTGCGATCGCTCCCACAACGCAACCATCATTGGTATCAACAACAGGTAAAACCGACGGTTGAAATTGTTTCCAGAGATTGACCACATGGGTCAGGTGACAATCTTCATAGTTGCAACAAACTTCCACTGCTGCCATAATTTTTCCCACGGGAGTTTGACGCAGATCCAGTCCTCCCACCACTTGCTGGAGAATATCTTGAGCGGTGACTATACCAATTACTTTTCCCGCTTCAACTACCAAAGCATAATCATTTTTTTGACTGCGATCGCAAATCAACTCCATCACCTCGAAAACCGTTGTTGGGGGAGCAACAATAACTGGATGGAAATTAATCAACGCATCTAAGGGAGATGAAACAGCTTGGAAAAATGATTGCATAGATTTATCAGCCTTGCTGCCAAGTGATGGGACTATTGGCAAATTGACGAGCCATTATCTCATATTTTCCTGTGAATTAACACAAATAAGTTGCGTATAACTACGGAAAAGGCAGAGGATTTTGGATTTTAGATTTTGGAATACTCTTCGATCGATCCGCACTACGTGCGTCTATGGATTTTGGATTTAGTCGATACATGCTAACACCGGGTTTCTCACAAATCCCTAAAACTGAATAGGGAGTAGAGACGACCCGGTGGGTTGTCTCCAGGGGAGTAGTATGAAAATTAATCAAGGTGGTGGAAATCACTTCCGGAACCATATTTCCATGCATCAAAATAACGATGCCAATAGTACTGGGATTTGTCTGGTAAATTTTTCACCCAAGTTGTCAAAAATGGTTGCAGGTGGTGTAAAACTGTGTAAATTCCTAAATTAGTGTAATGAATTAGCCAATCCAACAGGGCGAATATACCCACTTGGGGGAGGATTTTGGTAATAATTAACGGATGGGATAGGGAGGTTTGCCACAGGGTTTTCGTTAGTCCGGAAAATTGCACTACATCTTGTAAAAATGGTTTGAGTACGGGTTCCCCTAATTGCTGCATTTGGGTAAATACTGCTGATAATAAATCGTTGATTTGGGTCGGTGGAATTTGCTGATTTGGCTCCACGCTCATGGTTTTTTGAAATAGCCAGGTGACGGAAAGATTTGGTTGATAGGGTTGGAGTAAACCTAAAGCGGGTGCGGATAATTCGTTTACTTCTAAGGCTTCACAAATGCCGATAGTTAACCTTTTTAAATGTCTTACCATTGCTCCAAAACCACCAAAACTGAGGGGAGATTGGGAACCACTGCTATCACCAACGGGTAATATGTAATTCCAAGGTGTTGATAGGGGACTTTGGCGATAACTAGGGAAAAATCCGAACAAGGCGCGTAAAAAGTTTAATTGCTCTAACTCTATATTTTGGTATCCCGGTAATAATCGGAAATACTCAGTAAATAACTTTTCTAAACACAAATTATCTGTCTTACCATCCAGGTAGGTAAATAGATAAGTAGTCCTACCATCCCGTGCGGGAAAAGCCTCCCAAAAATATTGACATTGATTTTCGATGGGAGTAAAAGAAAATAATAAATCACCAGAGGAATTATCCACAAAACCCTCAGCACAGGTTCCCACAACTAAACATAAAGCATCGGGTTTATTCCCCTTCCGAGCTTGTTGAGAAATAGGGGAAAAATGACCCATTGCATCAATTAATAACCTAGTTGTAAATAGCTGCTGTACCCGTACCCCATTCGGGTGAATTACCGCACCAGTAAAAGGAGTTTGCTCGTATAACTTTCCCCCTGCTGCGAAAAACTTTTGTTTGAGGATTTCTAGTAAATAAACCGGATCAACACCAATATTTAAAACATCCTCCACCCAAGCAGACCAACCTCCAGCAAAACCGACACGCACCGGATTAAACTCAATGGCGATCGCCTGTGCTAATTCTTCCGCAGTGAGCAAATCTAAATCAATAAACACCTCCAATTCCCGTCGGGAAATATTCCATTCCTGCACCCTTCCCCGCAATACACCCCGTTCTAACAATGCTACCTTCACACCCCGTTTTGCTAAAGCAGCAGCCAACAATATCCCCAAAGTCCCACCGCAAATCACCACATCATAGTCAAAATCCCCTGTTAACATCTCCTGACTGTGGCTAATTACTTGGGGAACAGGGGTAGTATTTTTCCCCTGCAAATTCGCCAACAGTTGGTCAGCGCGTCGCAAATTTGTCAACGCATCACCAGGAATTTTCGCCAGAATATCTTCCGCTAACGACACCGTACCCTCCCTTTTATCCCGCAGCATATAATTATTTATATTTTGTATTAAAACCAAAATTAATGTAGAGACGCAGCAATGCTACGTCTCTACGTAACGTAAAATTTTCGGTTATTCATCCCCTCTATCCCCACCATTCTGTTACAGTTAACACCATAATGGGAATCCTAGTGTTGACAGATTAAAAATACAAATTCCGTTTTCATCGGGTTGGCAGACACAAGCATGGTTATGGATTGATGGATATTCGCAATGGGTCAGGGGATTTAGATTTAATTATTTCCAGGATTGAACGTTTGGAAGCACAAAACCTGCTGTTAAAAAAGTTTTTGGCGGTTTTGAAACGGGAGTTGAATTCCTTACGGGAGGAATTCCAAAATCGTCCGGAAATTCAACAGGTGGAAAGTATTCAATGGGAATTGGTTGATATTCAAAATCTGTTGGAGTCGGGTAGGTTTGATCCGATGCGGACAACCACGACTGTCCACCGTCATTCTTTACCACCTGATTTAGATGATACGGAAAACCTGACCTCACCAGTAGACAGTCATGATGATTGCAAAATGACGGTACTTGCAAAGCCGAAATCTGCTTACTTTCGCAGTGAGGTGGAATTTAAAGTTGAACGGATGTTGTTTATTTTAGACAAAATTTACACCTTCAGAGAAAAACGCAATTTGGATGTGGGGGAATTTTTGGCTGGATACCAAAAAGGCGATCGCAATTTTAGTCAAGTTGAATTAAGGTGTGCTGATTTAACCGGAAATGCCCTTAACCATATTCGCTTAAGTCATGCTAATCTTCAAGCTGCCAAATTGGGGGGAGTGGATTTACGTTATGCCGATATGAGTTATATCAACCTGGAAGGTGCAGATTTACACAAAGCTAATTTGTATGGAAGTAAACTCTGTTACGGAAATTTAGCCGCAGCAAACCTAAGTGGATCAAAGTTGACCCGGGTTGATTTAAATGGTGCAAACTTGATGGGTGCGGATCTCAGTGGAGTCGATTTGAGCGATCGCGTTTTACGGGATATAGATTTGAGCTATGCGAACCTCAGTTGGGTAACATTTCGCAACACGACGTTAATTAATGTTAATCTCAGTTATGCCCATCTCAGTCGCGCTGATTTTCTCAACACTAATTTAGCAGAGGTGAATTTGGAAGGGGCTAATCTCCAACACTCCCTATATAACCAGAAGACAATTTTTCCAGGGGATTTTGATATTACTAACCACGAAGCATATTTAATTGCACCCCAAGCTCACCTGCAAAATGCCAATTTAGCAGGGGTACAACTATGCCATGCAGATTTGTCCGCAGCCGATTTAAGGGGTGCAAATCTGAATTTAGCCGATTTGAGCGGTGCAAATCTTTCCAGCGCTAATTTAAATAATGCCAACCTCAGTCGAGCTAATTTAGAAGGTACTAATTTTGCGATCGCTGACTTGAGCAATGCAGACTTGAGTGAAGCCATATTTAGCAGTCCCCAGGGAGATATAACAGCCAAATTAGTCGGTGCAAACCTCAGTGGAAGCAATCTCAGTCGTGTTCGACTGACCCATGTTCACCTCACTGCGGCAGATATCAGTCGCGCGAATTTTAAATATGTTCAAGATTTTACCTCCCACTTAAGTCATGCTAATCTGACAGGTGTGAATCTTATGGGTATGTATTTAGGTGCTGTCAATTTAAGCTGTAGTAATTTAACAGGGGCAAATTTGTGTGGAACTTTCCTACAAGGTGCTAATTTACGCAATGCCATTTTAGTATCAGCCGATTTACGTGGTGCAGACCTTCGTCATACCAACCTGGAAAATGCTAACCTTCAAGATGCCAACCTCAATGGAGCAAATTTAGAGGGAGCAATCCTGAAAAATGCTATCTTACCAGATGGTCGCATTTATGCTAGGTAGAGACGCGATATATCGCGTCTCTACCTACAAACCATCGCGTTTCTACAAACAAACCATCAGGAATCCAAAATCAAATTAAATCATCTCAGCTAAACGCCTAATTCCCGCTCCTGTAACTCGACAAATTCGCCATTCATCGAGGATTTCTGCACCCATACGGGTATAGAATTTCTGTGCGGGTTCGTTCCAATCAAGTACACTCCACTCCAATCGACCACAATCCCTTTCTGCGGCAATTTTGGCAACTTTGACCAGCAGAGATTTACCAATTCCTTGGTGACGATAGGCTGGTAAAACAAAGATATCTTCCAGATAAATGCCTGGTTTAGTCAAGAAAGTGGAATAATTGGAAAAAAACAGAGCAAAGCCAACCAATTTCTCTTCAATTTCTGCGACAATTGCCTCTGCATAGGGTTTATCACCAAATAAATGGTCGTGCAGTAGTCCTGGATTTCCTGTCACCATTTCCGTTAGTTTTTCATATTCCGCTAACCCTAAAATCAGGTTGAATATTTCTGCACAATCATCAGGTTTGGCTAAACGGACAACTAATTGGGGATGGGAATTCATCTATGGGGAAGATAGGTATGTACAGTATATAGAATATCGTAATTCGTAGTTCGTGGTTCGTAATTACGAATTATCAATTAGGAGTTATCAATTATTGAAGATGTTTCTTTCGGAGGTTTTTCTTCACAAAATACACTTTTAGGATATGAAGTGTTGAAACTTTGGGCAAACAGCCATGATTAGGAAGTGGAATGGACAAAACAGATTTGACATACTCCCTGCCCTACAAAGGCAGGGATTCTAGGCTCAAACAACGATTGCAGACAAAGTCCGTCTTAAATCGTCTAACCCAGCAGTTGATGCCCCAACTGCACAAATATTTTTAGCTGCGTTTTCGTCTCTCCCATTGACTGACTGACAGGACGGACAACGCCACTTTCTAACTAACAAATCTAATTTTTCTAGAACGTGTCCACAATTAGAACAAGTTTTGCTAGACGGATACCATTGATCAATAAATACGATTTGTTTGCCTTTCTTTTTGGCAATCCACTCTAGAATTTGTAGAAATTCTCCAAAAGCCAGGTCTGATATCTTGCGCCCCCAAAGACGTTGCATTCCTTTGAGGTTGAGTGTTTCAAAACACAACACATCAAACCTATTAGTTAGGTCGTGAGCTAATTTCCAAAACCAATCACGTCTAGTATTAGAAATATCCTCATACTTGCGTACTAAATTTTTTCTAGCCCGTTCTCGATTAGCTGACCCTTTCAACTTTTTGGAATGCTGCCTACTGGCTTTTTTAATAGCATTAAGTGACTGTTTGAAGAATTGGGGCGACTCAATTTTAGTGCCGTCTGAGCAAGCGAGAAATGTCTTTAATCCCAAATCGAAACCAGCGATTTTACCTGTCTTGATTTCAACGTCTGGATTGCTAGCATCATCAACAACAATAACCATAAACAACTCACCTAATGATGTGCGTTTTCTAGTTAAAGTTTTGACTGTTCCTTCTATCTCTCTTGACTTCCAAAATTGATATATTCGATTACCAATCTTTACCTTGTTGCCACTTAAAAACTTATAACCTGCTTGCTTAAGGGTGAATGATTTGTACTTTTTAACTTTCTTGAATCCTGGTGGACGAACCCCCTTCTTGTTGTGTTTAAAAAATAATTGGTATGCTTTCTCAATGCGTTGGCAAATATCTTGTACTGCCTGAGAACCTACTGATTGCCAAAACAAGTTACGCTTCCGCAATTTGGCTATATGAGATTGGAGGAGATTGGAGTTTCGCACAACTCAAGTGTTTACCCCACATCCGGTAGTATCGACGATGAAGGGCAATGCAATGGTTATAAATCACCCCAGAAGCGTTAATCATTCGCTTGAGGTGTTTATTGCGTTTATGTTCGTACAACTTAAATCGTAGTGTTCTCATGCTACTATTGTACACAATAACGCTGTACAATAGTTAGTATGAAGAAACGATTAGATTTTAGAGTAGAAGAATACGAACTTCAAATCCTTGAAGACTACTGCTTATTTGTCGGCAGAACAAAAACTGATGTGCTTAGAGAACTCATTAGAAACCTGAAGATAAAGAAAAATCGTCCTAGAAGGACGGGGCTTTAGACCCATTCTTTCGGTAAATATCGACTCTATTCTCGAACTAAGAAATTCTTAGGTATCAGCTTACAAATCTTTTTGCTACTCATTATAATACTAATTGGCTTACCAGCCCCATTGCTGATTCTGAATGTACCTTCTTTTAGCCTCGGTCAGGAATGGTATTTAATTCTTCAGTGGAAAAATGATGTCACTGGCTTTGGGATTGAATTTAAGCTATTACCAATTGTGATTTTGGCAATAGGTTTTGGGTTTTTGATATTCCTTTGGCAATGGCTTCAGGGTCAAAAATCTGACTAATCAAGTATTTTTCACAAATATTTGCCAATTGGTGGGAATAGGTAGTCGTGGAAAAATCAATTCATTATTCAACGCTTACTAATCACTCTGGAAAAATCCAGGTGGGTAAATAGATAATCAGTAATCGCTAACAACTCAATTACCAAATTATCCATTCCTAATTACCGCAAAATCCCCCTGACTTTAGTCGGTGGATGAACTCAACAAACCGTACTGCAATATCAGATATCTAGTAACGCAGTATGGCTGCTAAGGGAGCATGTCCCGGTACTTTTTCTGGTGATACTGCATACACTTTACCACCGTTGATGAGGGTATGGAGTGCCGCTAAATCCAGTAAATCTTCGTCACCTGGTTGGGGTTGGGAATGGACTTGAACGCTATTGTTATCTGGATTAAATACTCCCCATATCTGCTTTCCGAGGGGAACAAATAGGGATTCTACTCTTTGGAAATAGGCTGCACTGATAACTTCGGGAATGTTATTGGCGGTTTTTCCTGTACCTAAATTGGCTTGATATTCAGCTATTGTTTGGTGTTGTTGAGCAGCAAAATAGGGTTCGATAATTTGCCATGCTTGGGATTGTAATTCTTCTGGTTTTAATTCGTCGGGGTTTCCGGTAATACCTGTTTCTACTAAATTGGGGTAGGAATTTACTTGTTTGTAAATGGGTAAAAGATAATCCACACCTGCTAAAATTAGGGGACAGGTTTGATTTTTTAATAATGTTTGTACACCATCGTTTACTTGACGAAAGTAGCGTAATATATTGTCTTTGGCATCATCATTTCCTGCTCCCTGTCCATGAAAAATAGCTGCTCTGTCACCACCACGACCTGGGGATGGTGTTCCGGTATGAAACTGAAGACTTTTCTCCGGGTCATCATATTGTAGTGCTTCCTCCATGCTGGTAGGAATGTCTGTTAATTCAATTTCCTGGACACTGTAACGGGTTGCTTGCAATAGACGCACCAAGTTTTGACTCAAAGCCAAAATATAAAAGCTCCCATCATCCGTGAGTAAGGGAATTAACGGTTTAAAATGAAAGCGATCGCTAACCACAACTAGTTCTGGAAAGTCAATTGGTACGGTATAGTAAGCAAAAAAATCTGGGGAGATAAATATTACTAAGCCATCACTTTGATGCTGCCAAAAATTATATTCATCCAGTTCATAAACCGGTGCAATGAGATCTTTTACATCTTGATTACGCAGTCCGGTTTGTATGAGTTTTTCTTCTGCTTCTTTTACTAAATTTTTAAATCTGATGGGGTTTTGTAGGGTTTCTGTACCCTTTTTCTCGGTGGGGATATAAATGGAAACACAGTTTTTATTGGCAACTGCGCTAATGATTGCTAATTCATCAATGGAAAATAATCTCATAATCAGACTGCTTTTCTCTAAATTTACTTTTAGTGAATGGAGTTTTAGGGGTAAGGCTTTGAGGTGAATTTATGTTTGATTTAACCCACCACTAAATTGCTATTACGGTGCTGCTGAATTTAGGTGTGAATCATGATTATTTACATTTTGTGTTCAAACCAAAATTATCTCTTCGAGAAGCCGCGCTATGCGCGTCTACGTAGAGACGTAGCGGTGCTACGTCTCTACACAACGTAACGTTTTCAATTCATATTTGTATTCAGCAACGTCGCTATGATTTTTATTTATTTTGGCGATTTTCATGTCTACTTGACATCTTCCGAGAGTCCATGACACCACCTATCTTTAGGGAGATATCTGGAATACAACCGAATATGAATCAGTAGAGACCTAGCAGTGCTACGTCTCTACACAACGTAACGTTTTCAATTCATATTTGTATTATTTGTATAATTATTCACAAACTATGAATTTTCTGCATATTAAAAATGAAATATTTGCAATTCATTCCGATGCTCAACTAGCTGAAACTCACAATATATGATAAATTTAATACTTCACGAGTTACACATAATTAGCGGCTACAAGTTTTATCTGGAGCCGCTTTCAATATTTCTGGTAATATCTTACTTAGATAAAATTACGTAATTATTTATATTAATTTCTCTAATGAAACCTGTAAATCTTGGGTCAAATCAGCAACGGCTTGTCGCGCACTCAAACGATTAGCTTTGTAAGCGGGGTAGCGTTGGGAGACGGATAGGGGTTGACCGATGGTGATTTTGGCTTGTTGTTTACCGAGGTGAGGGGTTTTTAGACCTGTTTCCTGACCGAGGATACAAGTCACCATCTCCCAGAAAATCAAGGTCATTTCTGCAAAGCGTTCAAAGCTAGGTTTTTCCCGGATATAGGTTCCAGTGACCGCGACGAAATTTTCCACAAGACGCATATGCCACATTCGCAGATTTGCTTCTTCGGCAATGCGATCGCCTAATCCTTTTTCTAGGGGTGATAAACTTTTAATATCGCGGAAATCGTCACGAAATATATAGTTCCACCCCGCTTGTTCAACTCGCCGACATCTGTCATTTAAATTACCTTTCGGTTGCAGATCAAAATACTCTTCGGCTACCTGTAAAATTACATCTAGCAGGGTTTGTAATCTAGTGGCTAGTTCCAGATTTTTATCGCTTGTTTCTTGGCTCTTGGGTAGGTCGCGATGGTAAAATTTGGTATAAAAATTTTCCATTATCCCCAGCAAATGGTCAGCAAAGGTGACTAAACGGGGATACAATGATTCCAAACTGGGAGGTTGATTTGTTGAAGAAGTTGCCATCCCGCAAGCTGTTCCCAATTCCGTTAATAAATCAGCAATTTTGTGCCAAGGAGCATCTAAATAATAATACTTAATCCCTACTGGTACAATTAATACCTCTTGATTTCGTCCTGCTTTGTGTAAATCTTCCACACACCAAAACCCAAATTGGGCGATTCCCGGTTCAAGGGGGTTGACAATTTCCGTCAAACCATTGGTAGCACCTTCCGGAGCAGCAGCCATTGGAAATTCCCCGTTCGCAAACAAATCCCGCGCACTCCGTAACCCAGTCCAATCAGCCTTACCCCGTTGGATGGGTGTTCCACCGAGATTTTGGGCAATCCAACCAATATGGCTTCCTGCCCACAATGGTACACCCCGGTCATAGATAAAATGACAATGAACAGGTTTATTTAACTTTGGTAAACCGGATTTTGCTTCCTGTTTGGCAACTTTGGGAACAATCTGGGATAACATATAACCTAGGCAAACCGGGTCTTCCACCTTGGGATGACGGAAGGCTAGCATAAAGCGAATTTTTCCCGCTTCAAACTGACGATACAAATCTGTGAGTATTTCCACATTTTCCGCTTCCACCTGGACAATACTCGTCATCAACCGCATCCACAGGGGGATTCCCACTTGGGCGATGCGTAAAAAAGTCGGGTTTAGGGTTGGGGGGATAAACTCTAAGGGTGGTTGAGCTTGATACAGGGATGATTTCGTCAAGGTAGATTCTCCAATGGGTAAATTTAGGTGATATTTTAGCCGTTTTTATTTCGATTAGCCCAAATTCGTACCCAGAGATAAATCCGTAATATAAATGTGTAAATTAATGCTATTGATGAACCTCACCCCAACCCCTCTCCAGGATGGAGAGGGGCAGAAAAATCCGTAGTTTTAGCCAAAAATCTATGTTTTCAGTTTTCAAAGCCTCTCTCCAAGAGGGGGAAAGGTTTGGAGAGGGGTTATTTGAATCCGTCGAATTCACGTTTATATAAATGCGATCGCCACCTTATAATAAAGGTGTGGCAATAGGGACTTTTATATTGACGTCAGCCTTGCTGTCCTCGTCATGAGGTCAATATATTGATTGGAAATGATTGGAAACCTAATTGGGAACTGGCAGCAAAAAATCGGTAATCAACGGGATTGGATTTGGCATGGATGGCAAACCCGTTATACTTTTGTGCGTCCGCAGCAACAAACTTCCCAAACAACACCGTTAATACTTCTACATGGTTTTGGCGCTTCCATCGGTCATTGGCGACATAACCTAGAAGTACTGGGACAACAACACATGGTTTATGCGCTGGACATGTTGGGTTGGGGTGCATCGGAAAAAGCCCCCATCAACTACAGTGTAGATTTATGGGTTGACCAGGTGTATGACTTTTGGCGCACCTTTATCCGTCAACCAGCAATACTAATTGGTAATTCCCTGGGTTCCTTAGTATCCCTGACCGCAGCTGCTAAATATCCGCAAATGGTCAAAGGGGTAATTATGATGAGTTTACCAGACCCCAGTTTAGAGCAGGAAGCCATTCCTCCCGGATTGCGTCCCCTGGTGAGGGGAATCAAAAGTATCGTTGCATCCCCCTTCCTACTCAAACCCCTATTTAAAATCCTCCGTAAACCGAGTGTGGTTCGTAATTGGGTAAAATTAGCCTATGCTAATCCCGAAGCAATTAGTGATGAATTAGTGGAAATTCTCACCGCTCCTCCCCAAGACCGGGGTTCTGCAAGGGCTTTTAGTGCTTTATTTCGAGCTACCATTGGCATAAATCTCCAACAGGGTGCGAAAGCCATGCTACCCAATCTATCCGTACCGATTTTACTCATCTGGGGTGAAAAAGATCGATTTGTACCACCTGCGATCGCCCCCCAATTTATCCAGTACAATTCCCAATTAGAGTTACTGAATTTGGCTAATGTCGGTCACTGTCCCCACGACGAATCACCGGAAACCGTTAATCAATCAATACTAGAATGGATTGAACGTAAGTTTACTCCCCAAACCTAACTCTTGAACCGACGTACTAACCAAACTAGTCCACCAATCACTAAAATACCGGGAACCATGACTGCTGGGAACAGATTCCACCCACTGTTTGCATCACCCTTCTTCTGTGCTGATACTTCCTCCTGGGTCGGAATGGGGTTTGCCTGTACGGAAGGATTTTCCGCCAAAACTGTCACATCATAGGTCAACTTAAAAGCCGTAAAATCCGCATTTCCACGAGGTTGACAATTCAACTGTAGTTGGTATATTCCCGGAGTGGGAAAAGTCACCTTCGCACCGGGAATCCCCCGATACTTTTCCGCATTAATCGGGATAACCGTCGGTGTTAAAATTGGTGCATCATTTGCTTGACGTGGTTGAGCATAGACACCCATCCCACAATTAACGGTTTCAAAAGGGACTAATTTTCCCCCTCTACGGGTCAGTACAACCCAAGCAAGGGTTTCTTCCCCAGCTTGAGGATTATGATTTGGTTCCACATGCCATAAACCAGCCACATCCCCTGCAATTTGGATTTTATGGGCGAAAACGGGATTGGTAGATATCAGCAGCACCATACCTATTCCAATACCTGGAAGCTGGTATATTTTATTTTCTAATTGAGAACGAAGGTACGTGAAAAATTGCTTGGGAAATAGGTCTTTGGGAGTTGGGAGTTGGGAATTGAAGTGAAGTATTCTCATGGTTTGGTTGTGTAAAAACGTTTTCGTAATTCGTAATTTCAACTGGAAAAAAGAATGTGACAGATTAATTTTGTCGCAATGCTACGTCTCATCTTCATGAATGTGTTGCAAACATTTTTTGAATCGGTATGATTTGTAATGCCCACTACGCAGTAAGCAAGCTATGTCATAACCTATGATCAGGAACTGTGCCTATATAATTCAATAGGTTCTGAGGGGTTTGTCGTTGTGGCTCTAGCTCCGAAAAAGCTTTGATATATAAGGTACTATAAGCGCAACTACGTACTTTTTCTGATCCATCAAAGTTAATGTGGTCAAATACTAGCGTGTATGGATGGGTTCCACTGCGTTGCCCAATCGTGGTATGAATTAAAAATGTAGTGACATGACCATCTAGTCAAGGATTTGCAAAACATACAGATATTGTAGATAAATCTGCTGGGCTATACCATTCCATTAAGGGAGAATTGCAGAGAAGTTAGTAAATGTAGTAAACATTACCTAGATTAGGTTGGCAAAGGTGGATTATATAGATTGTCTAAGGGCTATTTGTTAAATTAATCATGAGCGATCGCCTAGTTAAGTTAATTATTCTCGATCAAGATCCGATTTTTCGCTACGGATTATCTGCGATGTTAAATGAGACATCGGACTGTGAGGTAATTTGGAATGGCGATCGCGAAGCGGATGCTTGGGATTTTTTGGGGGAGTTGATGCGGGATAGTAATATGGATCATCCTGCGTCTGTGTATATGTTGTTGTTGGAGTTGGGGGATGGACGGAGTGAAGCGAGTTTATATGGGGGAATTCGTTTTTGTCAGCAGATAAAAAGTGAGTACCCCCAAATCCCAATTTTAGTTTTAAGTGCGGTGGGTGATGTCCAAATTGTCAATGCTGCTCGCAATGGGGGTGTGGATGGTTGGTGTGTCAAAGGTGCTTCTGTTACAGAAATCCAGAGTGCAATCGAGAGTATCCTTGCTGGACAAGGTTATTGGGATGGATTTATTGGTGTGACTAATTCCCTAACCCAATTTACTCCCGATTTCCCTAACCAGAGGTCTAATAGTTCTCTTTTTACCAATTTTCGCCAACGTTTACACCAATCGGGGGATAATTACATTAACGATAGCTTGCGACGAATTCAGCATAAATTGAAAACACCCGGATTGCCTCTATTAGAACAAGTTATTTTAGCAGGGCGATCGCGTGAGTTATTGGCTGCAAGATGGTTACTCGATCAAATTTTACCTTCCCCCACCACACCCGAAACCATCAGTAATACGGAAAACAGACAACCTTTGAGCGATCGCAATTTACCTGTGTTATCC
Organism: Calothrix sp. NIES-3974; assembly: GCF_002368395.1. Taxonomy (GTDB): domain Bacteria; phylum Cyanobacteriota; class Cyanobacteriia; order Cyanobacteriales; family Nostocaceae; genus NIES-3974. The sequence goes on along the minus strand of NZ_AP018254.1, from coordinate 4,724,887 downwards.
CCTGTCACGACCCCCAGTAATCACAGTCCTAGGGGATTACAAGCCGAATTATTTGCCAATTGCGCGAACCACCTCCAGCAACCTCTCCACAATGTCAGTGATTTGGCTTTGGAAATTGATATCCTCCTAATTGACAAAAAACGCGAACTATTATACCTAGTCCTGCAAAATTTTGCTAATCAACTAGAGGATTTACGCAACGCTCAACTGGGAACTGAACAAATTAACCAATTAGCTGGGAATTTGATTCAGGATTTATGGGAAACCACCGTCATCAATTTTTTTGGCAAATTTTCCCGCATTCAAATCCCAGATCAGCAATTTCAGCAAGAGCGGGAAATAGAACTATCTCAATTAATTCTTCAAGACCGCAAACTAGTCAATCAAGAAATCCTCGCAAAAATCCCCCGTGTTGCTGATTTAATTGTTTATTTAATTCATCAAACCGATTGGTACATGGAAAATGAAGTATATCCAGCTACCCATCCGGAAGCGAAATCCGATGCACAAATTATTCTGGAAAACCTGCTAATTCAAGTCGCAAATGCCACAATTCAACCATTAATCAATCGACTTGCGGATGTAGAAAGTATCAAAAAGAACTTTTATAACCGCCAAATGCTGTCATCGCGGGAGATAGAGCGATTTCGGAATAATTTATCTTGGAAATATCGTTTTCACAAATATTATTTAGAACCTAAAGCCATCTTTGAAAGTCGTTATCATCTGTTTGTGTTTGCACCTCGGGGAATTGCACAGACTTCTGTTTATGCACCGCGACAAGCAGAACTCTCCCAACTTCGGGGTATCCCCTTATTAGTAACCATTGGATTTGAATTTCGGGATGCGATCGCTCCTCGTTTACAATCTCTGGTGTCGGTTTTGGGTAGTGCGGTCGTGTTTGTCTTGACCCAAGTTGTTGGAAGGGGATTAGGTTTGGTTGCAAAGGGTATTCTCCAAGGTATTGGTAGTGCAGCTTTACCTAATATGAAAAATCGGAAATAGGGAATTACTGGAAAAATAAAAAAAATTTTGCAACACATCCATGTAGAGACGTAATATATTACGTCTCTACTGGTAATTGGGTTGATGTTGGTCATTATACTCAAATTATTTGGCGTAATACCACCGAAGTTGGTTGCGCGATCGCTACCGCAGGGGTAATGATATTCTAGTCTGTCGTTACGCACCTGCGGGTAATTACATGGGAGAGAGGGTTTTCTAATCAAAAATCACCATTTTAAAAATGCTGCTTCTGTTCCCTGTTCACGACGGATTTTTCCATCTTTCTCAAACCAAGAAATAATTTGCTTTGGTGTCAAATCTTCCACAGCAACTTGGTTTTCTTTGGCTATGTGTATTAATACACGCAGGGAGGAAATCGTAATCCGAGTCAAAAATTTTTCTGGAGAGGAAAGTAAAGCTGCATCAACTTGACCAGATTCTTCCGGAGTGAGAAATTGAACTGTGGGTTCCTGCATTGGCAATTAAGAGAATAAAAGGATACAGAATACAGGATACAGGAGGAATGTAGATATACTACTCCACCATAATCATTCTACTTCAAATTTGAAATTTGATATATTTATGCAGCAATAAATCCCAAGGTTCACAATCCCACAGTCGAAAAATCATTCCACCTCCGAATCTGGTTCTATACCCAATTCCCCCAATTTCGCAGCCAATTTTTCTAGTTTTGGTTGACCTTCCTGGATTGCAGTTTCTTCTGGAGTGGGAACCAATTTAGCATCTGCGGTAAACAACCTTAATAATCCCTCATGGATACCAAATATAAACCTAACTGCTAACTCCATAACTGACCCTGGGGATTTGCTGCGATCGCTTGATTTTTTCCAATTTAAGCAACTATCGTAGACTAGCAAGCTGACAATCCTAATTGAAAACTACAAAATTTACAGATGGATTTGGTTTCCCTTTCCCCACTCCCCTATTGCTAGGGTAAATTATCAGGATCAATTCCTTGCTCACGCAAATAAGCAGCTAGTTGATCAGCTCGTTGACGTTCCATTTCCGCTCGCTGACGTTCCATTTCCGCTCGCTGACGTTCCATTTCCGCTCGTTGACGTTCCATTTCTGCTCGTTGACGTTCTTGTTGCAGTTGTTCAGCTAATTCCGTCGGGATTAGTAACTTCTCTCCCGTATCTATCCGATAAAATCCTAACAAATCTCCTTCGACCTTCACAAACAATCCCAAAGGTTGAGATTGTCCATCTGTAATTAATTGGTAGGTTTCACCTTGTAAACGGTATCCCCGTAATTTTTCTGGAATCCATTCCCCCTTCGGATCAAATAACCAATATTCAAAAACCCCTAATTGTTCATAGAGAGTCTTCTTATATTCCTGGTCTTGATTTTCAGTCCCTTTGGAGGTCATCTCAAATATGACTTTGGGAACTTGACCCTCTTCCCAAACCTTATAATTATCCCTACCACCAGGTTCCACATCAAAAATCACCATCACATCCGGCGCAACCCTTAAGCGAGGAAATCCTTGTGCATAATAGAGAAACTGATTTGCTAAAACTGTTGCCTTTCTCCCTGTCAAATACTGTTTTAATACTTCTAAAGTAGTTAAAATTGCGTAAAGATGCACATAGGTTTCTGCCACTGGTTCACCGTCAGCACTAGGATATTCAATATTGGGGTTGCTTAAGTCGATTGCTGTGGTCATGGTTTATCCTCCGACTGAAGCTGAACTTGGGGGAATTATAGTATTTTAATTCTATCCAAATCTTGTTCCTATGGAAATAAATCGGCTTGCTTCCAAGGCTTCCCGGCTTGGTCTTTTGCTGATAGGATGGGTGATGTGGAAATTGGCCAATTTATACCCAAATCTATGTCATTCCACAGAATAGTGCGATCGCCACCAGGTGCATAGTAATCTGTAGTTTTGTAAAGCACTTCCGCAACTTCGGAAAGGACAACAAAACCATGAGCAAAACCGATGGGTATCCAAAGTTGTCGTTTGTTTTCTGCACTCAGTTCGTATCCTACCCATTGGCCAAAGGTGGGAGAACTTTGACGCAGATCGACTGCAACATCGAAAATTATTCCTGTTACAGCACGAACTAGTTTTCCCTGAGGTTGGATAATTTGGTAATGTAGTCCTCGGAGTACGTTTTGTTTGGATAGGGAATGGTTGTCCTGGACGAAATTGATGGTTAAACCAGTTTTTTCGGTGAATTTCTGGTGGTTGTAGGATTCAAAGAAAAAACCGCGTTCGTCTGCAAATACTTGCGGTTCGATTAAAAGCACATCGGGGATTTGGGTGGGGATAATTTTCATGGTTTGAGTAATAGTTCAGAATGGGGATTTGGTGTATTTGAAGTTATCAATCACAATTATTTAACACCAATTTTTACCCAATTTTCCTATCAAACCATGATATGTACCCAAAAAACAAGCTTGAATTTTTGAGTATCTATCTTCTGGATGATATAAGTATATTTTCACTATCATACTCAGTGTCAGCTTAATTCGCCAAAGATATACTATAATTACCAACCACTTATTAACACTTTGATTGACATATTTTAATTCTAGAAAAGTGTGATTACGACAGATGTAATAATGACGTAGTGGTGAGTATAGATGTATTGTTTTTTCTTGACCTAAAAATGATACTTGTGTGGGAATACCAAATAAATGGTACATTTTAGCTGAAGTAATAATTATGTTATGAAAACCCTGTTGTTTAATTTGCATTCCTAACTCAAAATCCACCCCATCGATAAATAAGTTTGCAAGTTGGAGAGAAATGGATTGAATTACCGATAGGGGAATTAGGGAACCAGAAGTAATGGGTGCATCACACTCGTAAAAATCGACATCTTGGTGATGTTGTCCTAAAAAGCGATATTTTTGGAATGTTGCAGCTTCGATGATCGAGTTGGTACGTTTATCAATTGCAGTTGGAGCAATAATTCCGATGGGAAAATTGGTTTGGGAGATATGATAGTATTTTTCGATGAGAATTTGTAGACAATCGGGACTGGGAATACTATCTTGATCAAAAGTCCAGATAAAATCATATTTTTCCTGTTTCCCAAAGTTGAAAGCAATTTCTAACCCTCCTCCAACTCCAATATTTTCTGGATGATATTGGATAATGATTTTTTCCGTTATTTCTGCACAAACATCTTGATAATCTGTGGGTAAGATTGGTCGATTAGGGGAATTATCAACTATTAAAATTTTAGCAACGGGAAATGATTGGTCTGCGAGGGATTGAAGACATCTTTTCACCGCACTAATATCTTCAAAAGCTGTAATGTATGCTAGAACTTTGATTGTCTTTGTTGCTCGGATTAGGGTGATGATGTCATTTCCCATTATAAAATAGAGAGGAATCCTTATTTAATTATGAAAATCGAATGAGATAAAAACAGAACTTACGCAATCACTACGCAGTCACGTCATTGCGATATCAGAAAGCAATCTCAAAGTCTTGTTTTATCGTCATAAGTGCGTAAGTCCTAAAAAAACTGGGAGGTTTTTAAAAAGTCTTTTTAATGCTCAAGTTGTTATTCTGTTGATAATGGAGAACTGGGAGTAGTCTCAGGGGAGTATTCCACTTTATTATTATTCGACCAAAAAATAATCTTGTCATTGCGAGGAACGAAGCAATCGCAGGGACTTGAACTTTTCAGAATGTTAAATTAGCTTTGCACGACTACATACCCCCAAAAACTGACGCAAAGGTTTGAAGTTAATTTTGATTTTTTTGATTTTGATTATGGTCATACTATAGGGGCATTAATTATTACTCATCACATTGAATTCCCAGCATTTTTTTTAATTTAAACCAGTGGGTACGTAATTTCCAAAATTTACTGCTTTCCATTGCTGCAATTCTTTGCATCAGTTCTAATTCTCTAGGACTGGGATAATTTTCTACTGGATTTGCGGGAATTTTCACTGTTGGATGCTGACAATAATTACTTAACTCATGAGTTGCAGAAGTTTCTACTAATTGGAGAGCAATTAAAAATTCATGATAGGGAAGATGATTCTCTAATTTATCGATGATTTTCAACCCATCAAGTATTTTCCCATCAACTAAATACTCAATTTGCTGGAAAAATTCTTCATCTGTCCATACATGACAATGGATATCAGCGTTTCCAGATTCTAAATGCTGACGACCCCATTCATAAAGACTGTGAGCAGATTTAATACTTTTTTGTTTAACTTCCTCTGACCAAGCTTTGCCAAAATGTAAAATATGCTCTAGGGATGGATACTGACAATTCTCGTAATAATCCTGGATGAGATGTTCTACTGTTGTGGAAGGGGTAGGAGTATCAGGTGTTCTACGTTTATCTGGACATGCAATTACAAGTACACCACCTGGCTTTAATAAGTTCTGTAAATCCTGAATATAACCAATTACATTGGGTATATGTTCAATCACATGACAAAGAACTACATAGTCAAATTTTTTCTCAATTTGTAAATAAATTGGAGTATCTTTTGCTAAGACATACTTTACCGGTACGACAGTTTCTGGGGGAAGATTCCAAAGATTAATCAGTTCTTCTGAGGAGCGAGAATCTGCAAATTCACAATTACCGATTTCTACAGGTACTGTAGGTAAATCGCAAGCTCCTATTTCCAATCCTTGGGATGTTTCTAGCTTGATAAATCGCTGGAGAAAATTCAACCTATTTACTTGATAATCTTGACGCGTAATAGTCATATGGGAATTTGGTTGGATTACTAAAACTACTTTTATTTACTGGTAAAATGATTATCGAAAATAAAGGTATAAGGCTACACGAGAACGGAGTCATATAAACCGACAAGTTCTTCTACCTGCTCGCTAATTTTACGAATTTGATGGGATGTAAGAGTTAATTGCTGTTGATATTTATGAATGTCCTGATCTAGACTTTGGAGAATATTGACTAAATCATTAATATCCTCTGGATCAAAAATATTTCCATTCACTCCAGTGATAATATCTTCTGCTAATCCTCCCTTATTGGAAGCGACTACCCAAACACCTGCTAATGTGGCTTCACGGGTAATTAAACCAAAACTTTCTGGCCACAGGGAAGGTGCAATTAAAACATCAATATTACTAAAAAACTCTGGCATTTTTTCTGATTCAATTTTGGGAATAAAGGTGACACGAGTTGTTCCCCAAGTCTCGTGACGTACTTCATCTGAGGATATAAAAAAATCAATAACTGTTAATTCTGTATTGTGTAAGTTAGCTGATGTAATAGCTTCTTTCAGGAAATAATAACCCTTGTGAACACAAATTCCACCCGCATAACCGAGACGCAATTTGTTGCGCAAAGAAGGTTTACGGGGTAGGACGGGTATTGGTTTAATTCCATTGCGATTTACTTGTATTTGTGTAAATCCATTCAGACGGTATAGTTCGGCTTGAAATTCGGAAACTGCAAGGATTAATTTAGCTTTATTCAGGTATTTAGCTAAATAGCGTAAACGCTGCATAGAACTGTTGATATCATCAGCGTAACGAGCGAGAATTAGGGGATCATTTTGATGATAATTGCGTTCTAAACCATTGCTGTCAAGCATAAATTGGTGGTCACAAATCCACCAAGCATCATGAACAGTAACAAAATAAGGGATGTTTAAATCTACTGATGCTTCCAGGATTGAAGCTGTTAATCTTTGAACACAATGAAAGTGTATCAAGTCGGGTTGATTAAATTCTAAATACTGACGAAAGATTTCGTATACTCTTTGGTCTTGATAGTTCCAATCAATTCCTGGATAGGGTGGTAAACTAAGTCTGGTGACATGAATGCCATCTTGATTGTACTCATATAATTCATAACCATTGGGGTTCTGAATATCGTAGGTAAATACAGAAATGGAGTAGCGATCGCTGTATTCTGTTTGCAGGTGATCGATAATGTTTTTTAATAACCCGGTAGCTCCTCCCAGGGATTGGGGAGGATACAAAACATTGACAAATAGTAATTTCGGTTTGGATTGGTTTCTAGTAATTTTGCCTTGGGAGATGGCTTTTTCGATACCTGTGGTGATGATGGTTTGGAGATTATCAGCCATTGTCTCTGGTGCGTAATCAGACATGGCTTTTTGTTTAGCTGAATGGGCTATTTTGGCACGAATTTCCCGATCACCGACTAATTTATCTAACTTTTCTAACCATTCCTCTGCTGTTTGCGCCATCATGACATCGACCCCATTTTCCAGGGTTTCTAAGTACATTTGGGTAGGACTAACGATGGATGGTACACCAAAAATAGCTGCTTCCAACCATTTAATTTCACTTTTACAGTCATTAAATAGACTCATTTTTAAGGGAGCAATATTAATATCAGCTTGTGATAAGAACTCCCAATAAACTTCTAAGTTAGTTAATAATGGAACTCGATCAATCCGGTCTGCAAAACTATCCAGTTCTTTCGGTAAGGTTAAATATCCAACAATGGTTAACCTCACCTGGGAATATTTCTCCATGATTTGGGCGATCGCAGGTGCAATAACTTGAAAATCTGCATCGTGGGTTTTGGTTCCACTACCGTAAAATATGGATAAATAATCCCTCTGTAATTTGGGAGGGGAAGAGCGTAAAAAGTCTAAAACTCTGCGGTCGAGAGCGTTACGATGGCAAAAACTAGTACCATTCCCTGTGACTTTTTCCATTTCCCGAGCTAGGGTGGGAGTAGATGCGATCGCATAATCACATAAGGATAAGGCTTCCCGATACAGTTTTACACCTTTGATTAGTCCTTCATAATCTTCTAGTGAAAGCTGGGATTTGAGGTTTTCATAGGGTTCAGGATAAGCGTCACGACAAAAAATTAAATCATCAATGTCGAAAAAGACGACTTTGTGGAGGGATTTAGCATATTTGATGGTGTGGACAACATCCGGGAATGCAGGAACTCGATAGAAAATCACCACATGACAAAAGTGTAATAAAAATTCCGCCTTTCGGCGATCGCGCCATGAAACCCAATTCACCTGGTAATCTAAAGATTGTAATTGCTCTAATTTTTGCTGTACCCGATAACGCATACATTGGGGAAGGGTTTCTTCTACCACAAGTAGCACATTGGGCTTGCTGGGTACAAATCGCGGTATATTCAGAGGTGATGGGGAGTAACTTTCCCCAGGTTGATCGACTGGTGATGCTGGGGATACAGGGGAAGTCTGTCTGGGAATTAGGGTTTGTAGTTTTTGTTTGAATTTTTGTCGTAAATTAATAAATTTGAGACGAGCTTTCCAAAATTTACTTGTTTCCATCCAAGCAACTACACCTTGACAATTTGCTAGGTCTGCTTGGGTTGACTGCAATTGGGTTTTGGTTTGTTCTAATTCTAATTGGATAGTCCGTAATTGTTGTCGTAACTGCTCTTCCTCTGATTGATGATTAATCATTTGCTTTTATCCCCATAAGTTGTTTAATTGAAAACCAAAAATTCCGCAATTTCCAAAATTTACTGGATTGCATTGCTAATATTTTTGTGATGTGAGTTTGTACATCTGTTTGGATTTGTTGCAGTTCTATTTGAGATTGATTTAATTCTGCTTGGGTTTGTTGTAGTTCTATTTGAGATTGATTTAATTCTGCTTGGGTTTGTTGTAGTTCTATTTGAGATTGATTTAATTCTGCTTGGGTTTGCTGCAACTGTGAATTTAACACATCAAAATTCGACTGCTGCTGTTGAATCGTCAATTGCGATCGCTCTAACTCAATTTGGGTTTGTTGGAGTTGGGATTTAGTTTGTTCTAGTTCTGTCGATAACGCAGAATAACGTTGACGCAGCTGTTGATATCTCCCTTCAATGGTTTCTGGAACTGCTTTAATCACAAATTGTAAAGTTTCCGATTCTGGTGATGCTTGAATTTCTTGAACTAGATCAGGTGGAAAATCATTTTGTTTCACATCGGGAACTAATAAAATTCCTTCTGTGAAAAAGATCGGTTTTGTTGTCCGCTCCATTTCATGAATAATATACCCACTATCCTCAAATAAACTTTCCACCGACGCACGGGTAAAAAATCTTAAATGGGTATTATCTAAAATCCCATACTCCACATATTCAAATCGACCTTGCAACAGAGCTAAACGTACCGCACCATGAGCAATATTCGGAATAGATGCGACAACATATCCACCTGGTTTCAAAACCTGTTTCACATCCCGCAAAATCTGCCAAGGATTTCGCAAATGTTCCAAGACATCGCCAAAAACTGCTATATCAAATTCTCTATCTTTTAATATTTCTGGGATGGAAACGAAATCCAAATCAGCAACTACAACTTCTTCACAGTATTTCTCGGCTATTTTCGCTGCTGCTGGATTCACTTCCACCCCCGTTACTTGACATCCCTTATGGATTAACAACTGGGCTAAACATCCAGTTGCACAACCAAAATCAACAACTTTTTTCCCAGGCTCAATCAGATTATACATCTTCTTGGTAGATGTATTCTCATCCAAATCTTCTATTTTTAGTTCTATTGCTTCTTGGTAATTTTTAATTAAGCTATTATTCATAGTTTTTTTTATATCTTAAACAAAAAATATTAAGATAGGTTTATCTTTTTCCACTAATTATTTTTTATGACTTACATCAATACTTTTTAACCATATACGCATTAAAAACATCAATGATTTCTGAGTGACTTGCTGTTGCCATGAAGCAGGTTTCTTCCTTGCTACCAAAACAGAGTCATGCCATTCATCACTACTATCTTGATAGCCTTGATTATCCCACTGGGTAAATGCATCTAATACCTGTAAATTTGCAAACCGAGCTAAAGCAGAAAAACCATCCGGATAAAACCTCCAACAATCCACGGGATATTTATGTTCGCAACCGCTAGATGGAGCAATAATACAACATAAGCCCTCTGGTTTTAAAACCCTAGCAATTTCCAACATTGTCACCCAAAAATACTCAATATGTTCAAAAGCCTGACCGGAAATCACAACATCCATTGAATTGGTTTTTATAGAATGCCAATTGTAGGGATTATCTAATACGATATCGACATTTGCTCCGGGACACATATCAGCACCAATATACTGCCATTGGGGGGAATCAAAAATCGGCTTGTAAGTCCCATTGACATCAAAACTACCAATATCCAAGATGGTTAAATTTTCATTTTCTTTCCCATCTAAGTGCTTGACTCGAAAATTCTTCATTTTATCTAGCGAGCTGTCATGCATTGTATCCCTCGACTTTTATCATCAAATTCAATTAAAGAATAAACTTATACAATTTGGGATTTTAGATTCTAGGTAAGTTTCAAAGGTATCAAAACTGATTTATCAAATGCAACACCAGAACATATGTGATTTTTTACCATCCGCATATCTTAAATTAATCCACACCTTCAAAACTGAAAAAATACACCCCTGATGATTTAATTTATGAGGGTTGATAACCGATATCAGATGGTAAAAGTAATTTTAATAATATCTACAGCCGTTTTAAATAGCCATTAGAATTGAAAGTTGCCAAAAACTTGTGACACTGCTTATCAATATAAAAATCTGGATGTGTCACCAAAAATTCCTCCACTGCTTCCATTGGTCCTAAACCAAACTCTGGATAGATGGGATGGTTGTTGACGATGGTATCCTCAACAATTAAATAACCTCCCCTAGGAATCAACCGATGATAGGTCTCTAATTCCTGAATTACATGCTCCTTGCTATGGTCAGAATCAAGAATCACAATGGTATTCCGATCACCAGCGATCGCGTATACTTGTTCTGCGATTTCCCGACTCACGGAATCCCCCTCAATTAACTGGATATTATCGTATCGATTCAAGGATGTTCTGGTTTCTGCTAGTATCTGAATATCGATACCAATCACCTGACCTTTACCAACTAATTTGCACATATCAGCTAAAAAAGCCGTACTTCCTCCCCTGGAAACACCGCATTCAACGATAAAATCCGGTTTCTGCTGGAAAATAATTTCTTGATAAATCCACAGGTCTAGGGGACACTTTAAAGCAGGTATACCTTGCCAATAGGTATTCACCCAAGCTGGTTTACCATCAATTACAGGTGTATAAAAGTATGCTTTCACAAACTCCTCTGCTGTATTTCTAACTACTGCTGCTGCGTCATTGATGGGAATTTGATGATTAAGACTTGGTTTTTTTTCGGTGAACATAATAGTTTTTGCGTGTTTTAATTAGCTCAAACACATTCAACTTGTTAACTAGTCAATTAACCTGGTGAGTGTGTCATTTTGCGGGATGCTTGCTGGAAATTTACGGAAATAACCAACCATTTAGCTGGATTTGCCAAAATATTAGCGGTTATCACGGCAAAATCCGCAAAAAACGGACAAATATATATTCTGCTCCTAAGTTACCCTATCTGGGTTAATTTCTGGCGATAAGCAGAGCTTGACGGCTAAAGTCGTATCGCAATTTATTGGGAGTAGGGAACAGGGAGTAGGAAGGATCATATATTGACTAGACGCTTTGCATCCAGCTAAGAGTAATCCAAAACCCGTATTGTAAACCGACCCCAGCAAATTTCCACAAAATCCAAAATCTAAAATCGAATAATCTAAAATTATTCAACTTACATGCTCCTTAATGACTGATTGTTCAATTTGATCAACTGTAACATCTATAGGTATGTCCACCAGGGAATGAATCTGTTTACCGCTTTCTGGAGGCAAAACTTGAAATACAATGGCATTATCAATCCAGTCAAATGGAATTGCGTGGGGATTTTCTGCACCAGCAACGGTTAAACTATAGGAACCAGTACGTAATGGTAATTTAAATTTGAATCTGATTTCCACCCGTTGTTCTGGTTGCAAGGCTTTGATATCCACTCTTTCTTCAAAGGTGTTGGTTCCGAGAATTTCATTGCCGTTTTTATCACAAATAAAAAAGCCCAGTACACATCCTTTGAGCGGTTTGACGGCTTTGATTTCTGCAACTAGTGTCACTTCTTCATTAAAGCCAAATACGATTTGTTCTGGGTTAAATTCGTGATGACTACCAATTAACTCAATTCTTTCGATTAATGCATTGCCATTACCGCGACGACTGATACCATTAAATAATCGGTCTAATTGTTCAATTTGATTATTTACAACTAGTTGTTTGAAACCGTCATTGGTTTGATTATTCGTATTACTTTCTGCCGTTTGCTCATTTTGTTCTAAACCAATTTCAATATTTGTCATTAACTTCATATACTCGATAATCACCGCGCTGGGGAAACCAGACGTATATATCTGTCCATCGTGAATCATTACCGCGTAATTACAAAGAGTTTTGATGGCTCCACTATCATGGGAAACAAATAATGTTGTCACTCCCGAATCCATCAAACTCCGCATTCTGCGCATACAGCGATGTTGAAAAGCAATATCACCCACCGCTAAGGCTTCATCTACAATTAAAACTTCTGGATCAACATTCACCGCAACAGCAAACGCTAACCGCACAAACATCCCGCTTGAATAGGTTTTAACCGGTTGTTCAATAAAATCACCGATATCAGCAAAAGCCGCAATTTCGTCAAATTTACTTTCAATTTCGGTTTGACTTAAACCCAATAATCTACCGTTAAAAAATACGTTTTGTCTCCCAGTGAATTCGGGGTTAAAACCACTTCCCAGTTCCAGCAAAGCCGAAACCCTTCCTTTCACTCGTACTTCTCCCGTTGTAGGAGTAAGAGTCCCAGCGATAATTTGCAGCATTGTGCTTTTTCCTGAACCATTACGCCCGATAATACCAAATGTTTGTCCTTTAGGTATTTCTAGGTTGATATCTCGTAAAGCCCAAAATTCGTCACTGCGATTTTCTCCCGGTAATAGTATTTCTTTGAGTCGATCAACAGGACGATGATATCGTTTAAAACTCTTGGAAACATTGCGCAGGGAAATTGCAATTTCTTCGCTCATATTTTGCCACCAATCCTTACACTCTCACACCAGTCAATGAATTTTGGATTTTAGATTACTCTGGGAGAAGCCGCACTATGTGCGTCTATGGATTTTGGATTGAGGAAACAGGAGAAAAAGAATAAATTAGCTTTTCTTCCCTGCTTCCCTTGCTTCCCTATTCCCATCTATTCCTTATCCATGTATCAAACTAAACTATCAGGATCGATACCTTGTTGGCGGAGGTAGGCTGCAAATTTCTCCGCTCGCTCTCGTTCTTTTTCATAATTTTGTCGCATTTCTAGGGACGCACTGTCGTCATGGGGATACCTCCGTAATTGCGGGTTTAGTTTTGATTTTAAGTGAGGCATCAAAAACTCACAACACATCGGCAAAAGCTGGACGTAATTTGCGATAGCACCACAAACCTAGACAAAATATCATTAGGGAAATCAAGCTACTCATACCCCACTCACCCCAGTGTTTTACTTCCCCGTTAATCACCAAGTCGCGGTAAACTTCCACAATGGCAGTCATGGGATTGAGCCAAAATATCCAATTTCGCCATTCTGGGGGAATTGATGTCGCAGGATAGATAATTGGTGTGGCGTACATCCAGATATTTAAAACAACACTGATGGTTTGGGGGATATCCCGGAGAAATACGGTAAAACCTGCGGCTAAGTAACCTAATCCTGCGGTTAGTAATAGTTGAGGTATCCAAACTAGGGGTAAAAGAGCTAGGGTCGGATGGAGGGTGTGGGAAGTAAAAGCCACAAAGATAATTAATACAATTAAACCCAAGGAACTTTCAATAAAGGATGAGAAAATTGGCACTAGGGGTAGTAAACCCAGGGGAAAAACGACTTTTTTCACCAGGTTAGGTTGACCAATTACTGAGTTAGCCGATTGGATTAAACCACCACTAAAGGCAATCCAGGGTAACAGTCCGGCAAATAACCAAAGTCCAAAGGTAAAGTTATTATCGGGTAAAGATTTCAGGGTGAGTCTTACCTTGAGGACAACCGAGAAAACGTAGGTCAAAATTAAAAGCTGGGCAAATTGGTTGAGTAGGGGCCAAAAATTTCCTAAGACTGAGCCTTTATAACGTGCTTCTAAATCACGACGTACTAGGGTTCTCAGTAGGTCGTACTTGGCGATGAATGGCTTACTGATGGGTAATAAATCTTCGATCTGTCGCAGCTTGCGAACAACTCGCGCTTTGGGGGTAAGCAATTGGATTTTCCTCCGTCACTCCGAACACACCTAATCATTTTGAAGTATACCCGTAATGGAAGTTCCTTGGGAAAAATTGGAAGATAGGAGTCTGTCACTTATCTCCTGCGAGAGTGATTTTTAAGTTCGATTAAAATGGGTTTATAAAGAATTTAACTGGTGGTTTGGGTATGGTGACTCCTCTAACCTGTCGGAATTTTATACATGGGGAATGGTTGGCAAGTAGTGATGGTAGCTGTTTAAATAGCTACAATCCCGCTAATAGGAGTGAAGTGGTTGCGGTGTTTCCCCGTTCGACCCTGGCTGATGTGAATCGGGCGGTTGCCTCAGCCCGTGAGGCTTATCAACGGTGGCGGCTTGTACCTGCACCTGCTCGTGCTGAGTATATTTACAGGGTGGGGGAATTACTGGGTAAGTATAAGGAAGAGTTGGCGTTACTTATTTGTCGAGAAATGGGTAAACCCCTGGTGGAAGCGCGGGGTGATGTGCAGGAGGGGATTGATTGTGCTTTCTACAGTGCTGGGGAAGGACGACGGTTGTTTGGACAAACTACTCCTTCGGAAATGCCGAATAAGATGGCGATGACGGTGCGGACTCCGGTGGGGGTATGTGCTTTAATTACTCCGTGGAATTTTCCGGTGGCGATTCCCTGTTGGAAGGCTATGCCGGCTTTGGTGTGTGGGAATACGATTATTCTCAAGCCAGCTGAGGATACACCGGCTTGTGCGACAAAATTAATTGAGATTTTCGCGGAAGCGGGTTTGCCTGCGGGGGTGGTAAATTTAGTGCATGGGGTGGGAGAAGAGGTTGGTCAAGCTTTGGTGGAACATCCGGATGTGAATTTGGTTTCCTTTACGGGTTCTAGTCAAACTGGGTCGGTTGTGGGTGAAATCTGTGGTCGGATGCATAAGCGTGTTTGTTTGGAAATGGGTGGGAAAAATGCCCAGATTGTGATGGATGATGCGGATTTGGATTTGGCGGTGGATGGGGCGATATGGGGGGCTTTTGGGACGACGGGACAAAGATGTACGGCGACGAGTCGGTTGATTTTGCATCGAGATATTAAGTCAAAATTTACCCAGATGTTCCAGGAACGGGCTGAACAGTTAAAGTTAGGGGCAGGGGATCAAGGGGATACGGATATTGGTCCAATTATTAATGCCAAGCAGCTGCAACGGGTCTGTGAATATATAGATATTGCTCGGTCAGAGGGAGCGCAGGTGTTACTGGGTGGGGAAGTCGTGCAGACTGGTCATCTCCAGCAGGGATACTTTTTTCCACCGACAATTTTAGATGGTGTGACTCCGGATATGCGGGTAGCGCGGGAGGAAATATTTGGTCCTGTGGTGGCATTAATGGAAGTGAGTTCTTTTACAGAAGCGATCGCAATTTTGAATAATACTAATTATGGGTTATCTTCGTCTATTTATACCCGTGATGTGAATCTTGCTTTCGCTGCTATGCGGGATATTGAAGCTGGTATTACCTATATTAACGGACCAACCATTGGTGCTGAGGTTCATTTGCCTTTTGGTGGTGTCAAACAAACCGGAAACGGACATCGGGAGGCTGGTAGTACTTCGATTGATATTTTTACGGAGTGGAAGACTGTTTATGTCGATTTTTCCGGCTGTTTACAACGAGCGCAAATTGATAATCGATAGGCATTGACAATCTTTTGTATTCAACAACGCCGAATTTTTGACTACTCCCTGCTCCCTGCTCCCCGCTTCGTCTATAGAGCTAAAGCACGACTACGAGCTAAATACAGGTTGACATACTACCACGGGTGGAAGGAATTTTTCCTGTTGCTGAATTTGGGTATGAATTATGATTATTAACATTTTGTCTTGAAACCACAATCGTTGTAGATACGTAGTGATGCTACGTCTCTACACAACGTCTAAATTTTCAATTCATATTTGTATTCAACAACGCCGAATTGTTGACTACTCCCTACTCCCTACTCCTTGCTCCCTATCTTCTGATTGATTCCGATATCCGTAAAAGTTAATGCTGTAATCGGTGATTTTGACACCCGTTTGGGTCTCGATTTCGGCTATTAATTCTGCTGGTAGGGTGACGTGTACGTCTAGGATTTGGTTGGTGTCTAAACAATTAATATGACTATGGGAATCACTAATGTTGCCGTATAATCGCCCGTCGCATCTTTCAATACATTCAATGATGCCGTTCGATGATAGGGCTTCAAGATTTTGATAAACTGATGTGTGCCCAATTGCTTTTCCTTGCTGATTTAAACGGTCGTATATTTCCCGTGCTGATAGGTGTTCTTTGGCATCCCACAATAATTCCAGGATAAATCGACGTTGGCGACTAACTCGCATTCCCAAGGTCTGACATTGTTCGAGAGCGTCTTCTAAGGATTGGATTGGCTTGTTTGATACTGGGTTTTTTTGCATATGCCAATTTATTCAGGAATCTTAATCTAAATGTGGTTTTAATGGGTATATTTTAGTTGGAATGGAAAGTTGATAAATGTGATTATTAATTAGATTTTTGGCTACTTTAATCAGAATCCGGTAAATGGTGGACTGGTGAGGATACATCCCGATAAGGCTACTAGCACGTCAAGGTAAAAGCTCAAAGAATATTACCTATCTTTAATAAATTGAACTAAAACATACTCATTACCACTTTAGCTTGTTTGTTGACAATTCGTCTACTTGCAAGCCTGTAGGTGGGTAGGGAAAACTGTTGTTGTGTTCAGGGAATAGTGAATGTTGTTGAAATACTTTCAACTTGACTCACTCACGCAACAAATTCTCTTCCAGCAAACGAGTAATCATAGCTGTTCTCGATGTTACACCCAGTTTCGTAAACATACGGCGCAGGTGGGTGGCTACAGTCCAGGGACTAATGTGTAAATGAATACCTATGACTTTGTTGGGTAATCCCTGAGCCACAAGTTTGGCGATCGCTTGTTCCCGTGGACTCAAACTGACACTTTGCTTTTTGTGAGGACGACAGCGAATCAAACAGTAGTGTTCACCATCGATGTCAGACTCAAATACGACTTCGTTGATATTTTGATCTCCATTGGGGAGGATGCGAGATGGGGATTCAACTGTTAACCCTGCAAGGAGCATCCTCAAGATTTCTTCGCGCTGCAATGGTTGCTGGTCAGGCTTTCTATTCGCTGTTTTCATGGCACTGACTCACCCTTATGTATGAATGTTGCTTAATGAACATTTCAACTACTTAGGTAATATTTCCGTATAGAATCTATAAATTTTGAGAATTTTTGGGAATTTTTTCGGTTTCCAAATTAGATACTTTGATGTACTTGCCTTGATTCACCCATACTTTTACTTAAATCTTTTCCACTAGTTTTGACAAAGTATATGTCAGGAAATCTTGAAAAATCTGGTAATGTCAGTGTATTCGCAGCCACCGTTCTGTTCTTGATTTTTTGTATGTTTTTAAACATGTCCCTCAAATGAGTTACCTCAAATTAGCGTCCTGAGAAAAAGCGACTGGTGGAGGCGCTAGTAAAGTGTTATACATAAATTAGTGCGTGACGACAAAGACGGCCTACCCAATCACCGTAGGAAAATAAGGTCTTCATGCAAAGATTAACTGTCCCCATGACGATGCTGTGCGTAATTTCCCTAGCCCAGGCACAGGATTGTGATGGGGCTTTTTATTTAGTGGATGGGTTGTCTATGGAGTTGGAAAGAAGTACGCTACACTGTCAGATGTTTTTGTCGAAGAGGCTTTGATTAATTTAGTCGATGGTTAGGAATTGCTCGCGGGGATAGGTGACACGGTATAATATGTGAAGGGGGAAGTGGAAAATCCCTAGTCCATAGCTGCGAGTTGAAGACAAAACAGGTGGACGGAAGGGGTGTCCTAATCCTTAACTCAGAAATCAAAAGGGGATGCTCCAGGGGAATAGTTTAGCATTGAGAAACTGCTGAAGGGTGTCTAGGCGATCGCTGGTATTGAGTAATTTATTGAATAGCAACCCAGAAGTTTGCCCGAATGTAGTAGGCTTAATCATCAGCTACAGGATAATCTAAAATCTAAAGCCTAAAATAAAAATCTCAAATCGAAACTTCTAGAAGATGCAACCTACAGACCCAGATAAATTTACGGATAAAGCTTGGGAAGCGATTGTCAAATCGCAGGATATTGTGCGTGCTTATCAACAGCAGCAGCTTGATGTAGAGCATTTAGTGTTAGCTCTATTGGAACAGGATAATGGATTTGCCCTGCGGATTCTCACCCGTGCGAATATTGATTCCCACCGTTTACAACAACAACTAGAAGAATTTACCAGTCGTCAACCACGGGTAGGCAAAAGCGATCAACTCTACCTGGGACGGGGTTTAGATGTCATGTTAGATCGAGCCGAGGAAGTGCGCGATCGCATGAACGACAAATATATCTCGATTGAGCATATTTTACTGGCTTTTGCCGATGATGAGCGCATTGGAAAACGTTGTTTCCGGGTGTTGAATGCGGATGTGAATCAACTGGAGGCAGCAATTAAAGCCATTCGCGGTAGTCAAAAAGTTACTGACCAAAATCCCGAATCTCGATATGAAGCACTACAAAAATTTGGGCGGGATTTAACGGAAGCTGCGAAAGCCGGGAAACTTGACCCGGTAATTGGTCGGGATGAGGAGATTCGCCGTGTGATTCAGGTCCTATCTCGACGTAGTAAAAATAACCCCGTATTGATAGGGGAACCAGGAGTGGGCAAAACAGCGATCGCGGAGGGTTTGGCACAGAGGATTATTAATGGGGATGTGCCGGAATCTTTAAAAAATCGCCAGCTAATTTCCTTGGATATTGGTAGTTTGATTGCTGGAGCCAAATATCGGGGGGAATTTGAAGACCGTCTCAAGGCAGTTTTACGGGAAGTGACCGAATCCAACGGTCAAATTGTTTTGTTTATTGACGAGTTACACACCGTTGTCGGTGCTGGTTCCGGTCAACAGGGGTCAATGGATGCGGGTAATCTACTTAAACCCATGTTAGCGCGGGGAGAATTGCGCTGTATCGGGGCGACAACCCTGGATGAGTACCGCAAGTACATTGAAAAGGATGCAGCCCTAGAAAGGCGTTTTCAGCAGGTGTATGTGGATCAACCGAGTGTGGAAAATACCATTTCCATTTTACGGGGGTTAAAGGAACGTTACGAAGTCCACCACAATGTGAAAATTTCTGATTCGGCTTTAGTTGCCGCTGCGACCCTCTCATCTCGCTATATTTCCGACCGATTTTTACCAGACAAAGCCATCGACTTAGTGGATGAAGCCGCAGCCCAGTTAAAAATGGAAATTACCTCCAAACCAGCTGAATTAGAAACCATCGAGCGTCGCTTAATGCAGTTGGAAATGGAAAAATTATCCCTCGCTGGGGAAGAAAAAGCCACCTCCCAAACCAGGGAACGTCTACAAAGTATTGAAAACGAAATTCAAGGTTTGACCCATAAACAAACCCAATTAAACTCCCAATGGCAAGGGGAAAAACAACTATTGGAAGCTATTAGTGCTTTAAAACAGGAAGAGGAAAAAATCCGTTTACAAATCGACCAAGCGGAACGGGATTATGATTTAAATAAAGCCGCCCAACTCAAATACGGCAAACTCGAAGGTTTACAACGGGAACGGGAAGCCAAAGAAACCCAGTTAATTGACCTGCAAAGTAGTGGAGCCACCCTGCTGCGGGAACAAGTCACCGAAGCCGACATTGCCGAAATTGTTGCCAAGTGGACAGGGATACCCGTTAACCGTCTCTTGGAATCGGAACGCCAAAAACTCCTCCAACTTGAACAACATCTCCATCAACGGGTGGTCGGTCAAACTGAAGCCGTTGCAGCCGTAGCAGCTGCCATCCGTCGAGCTAGAGCCGGGATGAAAGACCCCGGTCGTCCCATTGGGTCTTTCCTGTTCATGGGACCTACAGGAGTCGGGAAAACTGAATTAGCACGGGCTTTAGCACAATTTCTCTTTGACTCGGAAGATGCCCTGGTGCGGTTAGATATGTCCGAGTATATGGAAAAACACTCCGTATCCCGGTTAATTGGTGCCCCACCGGGCTATGTTGGCTACGAAGAAGGTGGACAGCTATCGGAAGCAATTCGTCGCCGTCCCTACGCTGTAGTCCTATTGGATGAAGTGGAAAAGGCCCACCCAGATGTGTTTAATATTTTGCTGCAAGTCTTGGATGACGGTAGAATTACTGATTCCCAAGGCAGAACCGTGGATTTTCGGAATACTGTCATTGTCATGACTAGTAACATCGGTAGCGAACACATCCTTGATATTTCCGGAGACGATAGTCAATATGAGCAAATGCGTAATCGGGTGTTAGATGCCTTACGTAATAACTTCCGTCCTGAATTCTTAAACCGAATTGATGATTTAATTATTTTCCATGCCCTAACACAGCAGGAAATGGCAAAAATCGTCCGTATCCAACTTAAACGGGTGGAAAGTTTACTCGCTGAACAAAAAATTGCTGTGGAAATTACGGATGCAGCTTGCCGTCAAATCGTCGAAAAAGGTTACGACTCGGCCTACGGCGCACGTCCCATCAAACGGGCAATTCAAAGGGAAATCGAAAATATCATTGCCACAAAAATTTTAGAAAATACCTTTGTGGCTGGAGATACAATCATCGTGGATGCGGACAAAACCAACCTATCATTCCGCAAGAAAAAACTAGCACCTAAACGGGAAATATCAGCACAGCAGGTATTAGTTGAATCCTCCTCGGAACAGTGATATTAGCACGAAAAAGCCCGGCTTGACCGGGCGGATGTGCTGATTGTCTAACTGAATTTTGCGCTTTTTTTGACTGTATTAAGCTGGAAAAATTTTGACTTGAGATATCTTGGTAAAGTCAATCTCAAATTGATAAAAGATAAAATTACAAGAAAATTACTTCATTTCACAGGTTAAAGGACAAGCTGCATAGACAGCACTTTGCACTTCTTCGTTTTCGCCATGCAACCAACTCAACCATTTAACTTGGCTAGGATGAATTCCTTTTGCTGTCAACACACCCGCACCAATCATAACTGCCGCAATATTAATAAAAAAGATACTACCAGCAACGAACAATACCGCACTCACAGGCATAACTGACTGCAAAACAACCGACAACAGACATCCGACCGTGGCCATGAGAACCACAAAAGGAAAACCAACAACTAATAAGCATACAGATAACGTAAACGTCCAAATCAAAAAGCTTTTTAGCATTAACATCGAGTAAGCTTTTCCTAAATCGGAAGTCTGAGATAACGCCATTTTATTTTCTCCCATATACATTGCAGAAAACTGTTTGGATCTGCTTTGGTTTAATGCGCTTTGATCCGCGATCGCCACCGGGGATCAATTCGCTTGTGAATTCAAGTATATAGAAGCAAATTTCTTAAATGAGCATTTCTTCAATATTCTTTACAATTTATCTCTCATAAATATGAATAGGTGCTGTCCGCGTAAAAAGTTTCCCTGAGCCAATTTGGCCATCTATCCTAAGGGGTATAACCCTCTTTT
Organism: Calothrix sp. NIES-3974; assembly: GCF_002368395.1. Classification (GTDB taxonomy): domain Bacteria; phylum Cyanobacteriota; class Cyanobacteriia; order Cyanobacteriales; family Nostocaceae; genus NIES-3974. Next base: position 4,703,208 of record NZ_AP018254.1, on the reverse strand, counting down.
TTGTCCTCATTAATCTGAGAATTCCCAGGAGTTTTCCAGTCACCTTTACATATCTTTACAAAATATTCAGGTTTTCTCATAAAAGACTTTGGTGGGGAAAACTAGCTTGTATCAAGAAAGCTTATGCAAAATAGATGTTTTTCTAATGCGATTTTTCCAGGGAATCAGACTCATATTTCTCAGAAATCTAATGTACGTAATCATGCGAATGTAACTATTTTTTAAATAACATCAAAATCTACATACATGTACTGAATATATTTCCGGAATTTGCCGTGTTTAATAGATTTGTAGGCAACTGCAAATGATGAACTTTTGTTACAAAAAAATATTTGCAACTTAGTAGACACGCCATTGATATGGCTGGCAGATACATCTGTGCAACATTTGTTTGCAAATCGGGATTGCCATGCAAAAAACTGGTGACAGCCAGTGCTGAGACTAAAACAACTAAATTCCATCAAAATCACTTAACACAAGACTATGACAGAAACACAAAGACCATCAGGTGTGACACCCACCATGCCAACTCGTAAAGTTCCCACCGCACCACCAGCACCACCCCCACCTCCACCAGTAGGAGCTACCCAACGTCAAGCGACCCAAACCCTGGATTTATCAGGAACCAACCGCAGTGGGGGAGCAGTAACACCATCCACACCAGTAGCTGCTCCAGCTCATCGACCCGGAACACCACCGACCCCAGCGACAGTAAAAGCCGCACCTGGAGGATTAACCTTTGCCAGTTTAATTCGTGAAGCCTACGACAAAGGGTTTTCAGACGTGCATTTAGGGGTTGGCGAAGTACCCCGTTTCCGGAATCGGGGGGAAATTGAAACCACTAATTATCCCGTCACCACCAAAGAAGTATTCATGGGTTGGTTGCATGAAGCATTAACACCGGAGGAAGTAAAGCGATTTGAGCAGGATTTAGAATTTGACGGTGCGACCCAATATGATTTTGCTCGAGTACGGATCAACGTCTTCGATTCCCTACGGGGTTATGCGATGGTGATGCGACTAATTCCGTTGAAAATTCTTACCATTGACGAATTGCGTTTACCCCCCGTATTCCGGGATGTTTGTCATTACCACAAAGGATTGATATTGGTGACAGGACCAACTGGTTCCGGGAAATCAACAACAATGGCGGCAATGGTAGATTATATGAATCAAGAGATGCCGCGTCATATCATTACTATTGAAGACCCGATCGAGTTTGTCCACCAAAGTAAAAAATCCCTAATTAAACAAAGGGAAGTGGGAGTACACACCCGTAAATTCGATAATGCCCTCAAAGCCTCCCTCCGGGAAGACCCAGACGTGATTCTCGTGGGGGAGATGCGGGACAAGGAAACGGTGAACACAGCCTTAAAAGCAGCCCAAACAGGACACTTGGTTATGGGAACCCTGCACACCAACAGTGCGGTGAAGACAATTGAGCGGATTTTGAACCTGTATTCTGGGGAAGAACAGGATGCAATGCGGGTGGCGATATCGGAATCCTTGGTGGCTGTAATTGCTCAAGGTTTATGTCGGACAACCGATGGTAAACGGGCTGCATTCCACGATATTCTCATTAATACAGATGCAGTCAAAGACTGGATTAAAGACGGTAAGTACGATGAAATTACGGAATTAATGAAACAAGCAAGCTTTGATGGCATGATTACCATGAACCAATCACTGTTTAATTTGTACCAGGAAGGGAGAATTACCGAAGAAACAGCCCTGGAAATGTCTCCAACACCCAACGAAATGGCCCAATTCCTGCGCGGACGGGTGTAATTCGGATTATTTATTGTTGGGAAAATCCCCGTAGAGACGACCTGACGGGTCGTCTCTACAGGTCAATCAAAAATCAAAAATCTAAAATCCAAAATCCATTGACACCGTTCACCTCCCCCGCAAAAAATCCCCAATTATATAAGGGTATAGCCTTGCTTACCCCTGGTGGTGATTTGATTTACTGTATTGACCCTAGTAAACAGGGACGATGGCATTTACATTTGTGTGCATCATTACAGGAAATCTTGGGATTACCCGAACCACCCCATTTTCTTGTTCCCTGTTATACTGCGACCATTGACCATTGGTTAGACCCTCGTACCCAAAAAATTCACACTTTTGCTGAAGCATATCCTCCCCTTCTTCCCTATCAATCCTTACTCAACATTATTTTTGAAACTGATAATATTTCTTGGCAACCTGCACCTTGGCAAGAGGGGGTATGTGATCCGATTGTATTATCTACCTATCGTGCTACCTTTGCCCCTCTGTGGGAAAATCACAACTTGGTGGTCAAAGTTAATATTCCGGAACCATCTGTAAATCCGGAATCTGCTCTGGTGGTATCACCACAAACAGAATTCAGCGGTCAAGGTTATGTTTTAAGGTTATTTATTGCTGGACACACACTCCATACCGAAAGAATTTTGCAAACTCTCCACGAGTTGCTAGAAAAGCATTTAAGTCATCCCTACACATTAAAGGTGGTTGATGTCCTTACCCATCCTGACCAAGCCGAAATTAATCAGGTTTCGGCGACACCAACCTTGGTGAAGGTGTTTCCGCCTCCTATGCGTCGTATTATTGGTAATCTGGAGAGTGCGGAGCGAATTTTGCAGATGTTGCAGGTTGGTGGGGTTAGGGAGTAGGGACACCCGATGTAGAGGTGACCCGACATAAAGACGACCCGATTTAGAGACGACCCGATGTAGAGGTGACCCGACATAAAGACGACCCGATGTAGAGGTGACCCGACATAAAGACGACCCGATGTAGAGGTGACCCGACATAAAGACGACCCGATTTAGAGACGACCCGACGGGTCGTCTCTACAGTTATTGATAATCTTCTACTCGGACTTTAATTTTGCCTTTGCCCAATGATAGGATTAACTCCTCATTAATTTCCACGTCTGTTGCAGTACGGATAATATCACCATTTTGATTGCGTACAAGGGCATAGCCGCGCTTTAATACGGCATTAGGGTCAAGGACGGTGAGTTTTTCCCGTAACATTTTCAAATGCTGGCTTTGCTGTTTTAATTGGCTAGAAACTATTTGTAGTAGGCGCTGACGTTGCCATTGTAGGTTTGTGAGTTCCTGCTTAACTAACTTATCGGGATGAATACGATTTAAGCGATCGCGCATTTTTGTCAGGTGCATTTGTTGCTGGCTATAAACTTGCTCTACTGCACCAATTAACTGCTCTATTCGATGCTGATGTTGTCGGTATAAATCCGCAAGGGCTGGAACCACTAATTCTGCGGCCGCAGTAGGGGTATGCACAGAAACGTCGGCGGCTAAATCGGCCAGGGACTCGTCCCGTTCATGACCAATCCCGGTAATTACGGGAATAGAACAAGTTGCGATCGCTCTGACTACTAACTCATCATTAAAACAAGCCAATTCTTCCACCGCTCCCCCACCCCGTGCCACAATTAATACTTCGGCTCGGCGATCGCGTTCGATACGTTGGATGGCTTGGACAATTGATTGGGGGGCTGTATCTCCTTGAACCGTGGCAGGGGCAAAAATTACCCGTAAACCAGGATAACGCGATCGCCAAGTTTTTTGCATGTCACCCCAAGCAGCTGCGGTAGGGGAGGTGACAACGCCGATAGTATGGGGATGGACGGGTAGGGAACGTTTGCGTTCAGGAGCGAATAAACCTTCTGCCTGAAGACGATTTTTCAGTTGTTGAAAGCGCAGGGCTTGTAAACCCACTCCATCGGGTAACACTTGCCACACCTGCAACTGGTACTCACCCCGTTGGGGATACAAACGCAGGGAACCTAAAATAATTACCCGTTCGCCAATTTGGGGTTGTTGGGATAATTTACTCATCATTCCCTGCCAAACTACACAACGAATCGAGGCACCGTTATCGGGGTCTTGCAGGGTAAAAAATAAACCTACGCGGTGATGGTTGGCACTGGAAACCTCCCCTGTCACCCAAACTTGATGCAAAATCGGATCCTGTTCCAACAGTGCCTGAATATACTCAGTTAAGCCAGCCACGGAGATTGCTTGATTTGGGGTTTGGGAAGTCATTGGGATTTTGGATTTGGGATTACTCTGCGAGAAACCGCACTGGTTGCGTCTATGGATTTGAGATTGGGCTAGTAGCTTGAGCTTGTTGCGTAGAGAAACGCCTAAATAACTCATTCCTACTCCCTATGTTAAGTAGGTAGGTGCAATTAAACATAAAACCACAATGTAACTAATCATTCGTACAGAGGCGATATATCGCGTCTCAGGAGTACAGACGACCCGACGGGTCGTCTGCACTCCCTATTTACAAGCAAGCGACTTTCCTCTTCCCAAATCTAAAATCCAAAATCTCAAATTTTCTGAGCGATTACAGACTATGATGGGAGTAAAAAGTTTTGAGTGTAAAATTTTTCTGCCACCGTGATTACAGACTATCATAGTTTCCATGAACTACACCTATTTAGTTGCGATCGCGCTAGGATGTTGTCAAATTTTTCAAATTAAGTCATATTAATCGAGCATTTTGCGGTTAAAATAGTATATTCGTTCTATAAGAACTAGCATATAGCTCCTGAACTTTATATATTTTCGAGGCGAGAATGGCTGTAAATACCACAGATAACGCAGGAAGGCAAAAAGCGCTGAACATGGTACTCAACCAAATCGAGAAGACCTTTGGTAAGGGTACAATCATGCGGTTAGGTGATGCTACCCGGATGAAGGTGGAAACAATATCCAGTGGTGCGTTAACATTAGATTTAGCTTTGGGTGGAGGAATTCCCAAGGGTCGGGTTGTGGAGATTTATGGGCCGGAAAGTTCGGCCAAAACAACGGTGGCTCTCCATGCGATCGCGGAAGTTCAAAGAAATGGTGGAATTGCTGCGTTTGTTGATGCGGAACACGCTCTAGACCCCACCTATGCGGCTGCCATCGGTGTGGATACAGATAATTTGCTGGTATCCCAACCAGATACGGGAGAAGCGGCTTTAGAAATCGTTGACCAATTAGTTCGGTCAGCGGCGGTGGATTTGGTAGTGATTGACTCCGTGGCTGCCCTTGTACCCCGTGCAGAGATTGAAGGGGAAATGGGTGATTCCCACGTGGGTTTGCAGGCTCGTTTGATGAGTCAGGCGCTACGTAAAATTACTGGTAACATTGGTAAATCTGGTTGCACTGTGTTGTTTATTAACCAGTTGCGGCAAAAAATAGGTGTTAGTTATGGTAATCCGGAGACCACCACTGGTGGACAAGCGTTAAAGTATTATGCTTCGGTGCGTTTGGATATTCGACGCATTCAAACATTGAAAAAGGGAACCGAGGAATTTGGAATTCGCGTGAAGGTGAAGGTGGCAAAAAACAAAGTAGCACCACCCTTTCGGATTGCAGAGTTTGACGTGATTTTTGGTAAGGGTATTTCTACCCTGGGATGTATCGTTGACTTGGCGGAAGAGACGAATATTTTGACCCGTAAGGGTGCTTGGTATAGTTACAACGGTGAGAATATTTCCCAAGGACGGGATAATGCGATTAAGTATTTGGAAGAACGTCCAGAGTTGATTGAAGAAATCAAAGTCAAGGTACGGGAAAAACTGGATTTAGGTGCGGTTGTGTCCGCGAATTCGGTTAATCGAAGTATGGAGGATGAAGAGGAGGATGAGGATATGGATGATTTTATCGATGAAGAATGAAGATAGAGACGTAACATGTTACGTCTGTCAAAAGGTTTTGAATCGGTAGATTGGGTAGATTAATTATTGCCAGTAGGGGTGAACAAATGTTTACCCCTATTTTTGATATTCAAATTTTAACCTTATACCGTTTTAATATAAAGTTGCACATAACCAAGTTGTCCGAAGCGAAGAGGAACGATGAAGCAATCTCATAATCTTCAATGTTAACGAGTTGCTGAGATTCATCTAATAGACCTGTAGCGGATCGACCAAAGGATAATCCAAAATCCATAATCCATAATCCAAAATCAAGTTAACCGTACCCAAGTTTTTCCAGTTTACCGAACCGACTAATTCCCCTGATTAATTGGTCGGTATTCATCAATTAATAGGTGATAAAAGCCGAATTTACACACCTTTGAATCATCACTAATATAGGAATCAAAGAAACAAATTAAATCTCAAGCAAACAGGTAAAACGAGGAGTTAAAAATTATGGCTATTGTACGTTACAACCCTTGGGCAGAAATGAACGCTATTCAACGTCAAATTGACCGGTTATTTGAAGATTTACAAACACCATCTTTTCGAGTTCCCGCAGCTGAATTGACGGAAACAGAAGATGCTTTACACCTGAAATTAGAACTACCGGGAATGGAAGCGAAAGATGTTGATATCGAAGTTACCAAGGATGCAGTTAAAGTAGTTGCTGAACGTAAAACTGAGCATCAAGAAGGTACTCACTCCGAGTTTTACTATGGTAAATATCAACGGGTAATTCCCCTGAAAACTAAGGTTCAAAATACCAATGTGACTGCTGAATATAAAAACGGTATTTTGAATTTGACCTTACCTAAAGCTGAAGAGGAAAAAAATAAAGTTGTCAAAGTCAGCTTAGGTGAAAATTAAAGTTTGATAGGATGACAAAGGTTTTGGCGAACCGTAATTAGTGTGACAGAGTGATATTACAGCCTAGTTGTTAACTCAACTGGGCTTTTTTATTGATATTATGATACTCATAAAGCATATTCTGACGTGCAGTTACTTCCAATTCTTCTAGGAAAAAATAAATTTGTGGACGTGCCAAAAATTTTGCTAAAATCGCTTTTCTAGCAAGGATATAATTATCATCACTTACCCAACTATATTCCCGGCGAATATTTTGAGCATACAGCCGATATTTTGACCAATCACTACCCAAAATCGCTAAATCCGCATCTAATAATATTTGCCCATCAATATCATTGCTATCAACCCGATGATGCTGGGTTAATAAAATCAACTCACTCACACGATGGATGATACTTTCATCAACGGATAACTTTTGTAAACAAACCCTGGCAAATTTAGCACTTTTAGCTTCATTATTGTTCCATTTAGGATTGTAAACTATATCATGAAACCAGGCAGCAAACTTCAGTGAGGTTAAATCCTGTCCGTATTTATGGAGAAGTTGGATTGATTGCAAAACATCCTTAATATGGGTCAAGTTATGGTAAAAGCGACTTGAATTACCGTAAGCACGAGCAATTATTTTGTAAATTTCTACTGCTGGATGGTAATGAACATCCTCAGTATTTACATTTCGCAAAAATTCGTACCAACTGTTTTCTAAATCTATAAAAACATTCATAAGTGGGTGGGTAGTGAAAATTGTTGTTGTGGTCAGGGGGTATGGAATAGAGACAACCCGTCGGGTCGTCTCTACAGAAAGCAGGGGGAGCAGGGGATACGGTGGGAGTAAGTAATAGATAATTTCCTATCTCCTATTTCCTGTATTTTCAAATTAGTAAAAATAGATTAGGATTTGGCAATAGGATTTAGATGTAGCACGATTTGATATTTCCAGTGCATTACCGCAGGTTGAGTGTATGTCCATCATCATTGCTCAAAATCTGAGCAAATTTTATCCAGTTGCTGTTAAAGAACCAGGTATCAAGGGAACGATGTCACACTTTTTCCGAAGAACCTATCGGAGAATAGTTGCAGTTCAAGATGTTTCCTTTGAGATTACTCCTGGGGAAGTGGTCGGGTTTTTAGGTCCAAATGGAGCAGGAAAAACCACCACATTAAAAATGTTATCGGGTTTAATTCATCCTTCAAGCGGGAATGTACGGGTTGCTGGACATGTACCCTTTCGTCGTCAAGCAGAATTTTTGCAAAAAATTACCCTCGTGATGGGACAAAAGCAGCAATTATTATGGGATTTACCTGCACTTGATTCTTTAAAAATTAATGCCGCAGTTTATGATATCTCTGACCATGAATTTTGGATTCGGGTCGGGGAACTGACGGAAATGTTATCTCTGGATGGGAAACTGACCCAACCGGTGCGAAAACTTTCCCTGGGGGAAAGGATGAAAGCGGAATTGTTAGCAGCGCTGTTACATCGTCCCCAGGTATTATTTTTGGATGAACCAACTTTAGGGTTGGATGTGAATGCTCAAGTGGGGGTACGGGATTTTTTGCGGCAATATAACCAACGATACCGAGCCACCGTGCTATTAACAAGCCATTACATGGCTGATATTACCGCATTGTGCGATCGCGTGTTGATGATTCACCAGGGTAAACTTATGTATGATGGTCGTCTCGATGGTTTACTGGAAAGGTTTGCACCCTACCGGGAAATTCACCTGGAACTATCCCATCCCCCCCATCCAGAGAAAATTGAATTGTATGGGGATGTGAAACATATTGAGGGACGTTCGGTCAGTTTGATTGTGGAGCAGGATATGTTAACGCGTACAGTTTCCCGGATTCTCGATGATTTTGATGTGGTGGATTTAACTGTGACTGAACCTCCTGTTGAGGAGGTGATTGGTCGGGTGTTTCAAGCTGGGGTGATTTAGGATTGACATCCCCTGCTCCCCCCGCTTCCTCTACAGACGCGACATGTCGCGTCTCTCCCCACTCCCTCTAAGAGGGACTGGAAGGATTATTTAGATAGGTGTATCTACTTAAACTTTGTTCGTAGGTTTGTAGTAATCGCTGGGATTCTGCGAGGCTGATTTTTTTCTCTTCTAAAGCTTGTTCGCAACGCTGACGAATATTTTCCACCATATCCTCGGCATCGTATTGCACATAACTTACTACTTCTTGCATGGTGTCACCCTTAACCACATGTTCTATTTGATACCCTTTGGGTGTTAATTGGATATGGACAGCATTGGTGTCACCAAAAAGGTTGTGGAGATTACCCATAATTTCCTGGTAAGCTCCGTTAAGAAACATACCCAGGTAGTAGGGTTCACCGGGTTTAAGTTTGTGAAGTTCAAGTACGGATTTAACATCCCGCAGGTCAATAAACCGGTCAATTTTGCCATCGCTATCGCAGGTTAAATCGGCGAGGATACCGCGTTGGGTTGGTTCTTCGCTCAAACGATGGATGGGCATAATCGGGAATAATTGATCAATTGCCCAACAATCGGGGGCCGATTGGAATACGGAGAGGTTGATGTAATAAATCGAAGCCATGATTTTTTCCAGGTCTTCGAGGTCATCCGGTACGTAGTCGATTTGGGGTATCAAATTGAGGATTTTATGACAACAAGCCCAGTACAAGCGTTCGGCTTTTGCCCGTTCGGTGATGCTGAGGATACCTAAATTAAACCTGCTAATGGCTTCCTCTTTGAATTGGGTTGCATCGTGGTAGAGTTCTTGGAAGTTTTCGCGATTGATTGATTGGTAGGTTTCCCAGAGGTAATGGATCACCTGGGTATCACTTTCGACGGGAGCTTCCGGAGACTCAAAGGGAATTTCACTGGTACTGAGAACGTCAAAAATCAGTACGGATTGGTGGGAAGCGATCGCTCGTCCACTTTCACTAATGAGGGTGGGTACGGGAATATTGCGTTCGGTGCAGGTGTCTCGCAATTCCGCCACAATATCATTGGCGTAGTTTTGCATGTTGTAATTTTTGGATGCGTAGAAGTTGGTTTGGGAACCGTCATAATCGACACCTAGACCACCTCCCACATCTAGGTATTTCATGTTGGCACCTAATAGGGCTAACTCGACGTAAATCCGACTGGCTTCCCGAATTGCCTCCTTAATGACGCTGATGGCAGAAATTTGTGAGCCAATGTGGAAGTGTAATAATTGTAACGAATCGAGTAAATTCGCTTGGCGTAACCGATCGACAACAGTGATAATTTCCGGAATTGTTAAGCCAAACTTGGCGCGATCGCCGGTTGAAGTTCCCCAGCGTCCCACTCCTTGGGTACTGAGTTTTGCGCGGACACCGAGGACTGGTTTGATTCCCAATTGCTGACTCAGGGAAATTGCCAATTCCAGTTCTTCAATTTGCTCCAGGACGATGATGGGTGTTTGTCCCAACTTGGACGCAAGCATAGCTGTTTCGATATACTCACGGTCTTTATAGCCATTACATATGAGTAAAGCACCTGGAGTATTTAGTAAAGCCAAAGCAATCATTAATTCCGGTTTAGAACCAGCTTCCAACCCAAATTGGTGAGGTTTCCCAAACTTAACCAAATCCTCAATTAAATGGCGTTGTTGATTGCATTTTACCGGAAATACACCCCGATACTCCCCAGGGTAATTATAACGAGCGATCGCTTTGGCAAAACAGGCATTCAAACGTTCAATGCGGTCTTCGAGGATATCTGAGAACCGAATTAACAACGGTAAACCCAAATTTCTCAACTTTAAAGCATTAACCAACTCAAACAAATCCAAAGAACCACCGCGATCGCCTTTGGGGGAAACCGTCACATGACCCGCAGCATTAATCGAGAAATAGGGATGTCCCCATCCATCTATTCGATACAGTTCCTCGCTTTTTTCAATCGTCCAGGAACGAGGTAATGTATCGATAGCATTCACCGTTTCCTTGGTTTTGGCTAATGCATGGTCGTTCTGGGAACGACGCTGAATTTTGCCATTGGTGGCTGTATTTACCTCTTTTTCTGATTCCGATGCAGCAGTTGACTCAACACCCATTTGTCGCTTAACCTTTGTTTTCACCCACGAATATCCAGTTTAGCTTGAAAACAGGGGATAGGGTAATAAGCTAAAAATCACATAACTACTTGATCTGCTGTTGACCAATCCAGCCAACTAGCAAATTCGGATGCAAAAGTATCATTGATGATGGCTTGACGGATTTTTTGCGTAAAGCGGACTAGTTCGGTGATATTATGAATTGTTAGCAGTGTGTAAGCCAAAATTTCCTGCGATCGCACTAGATGGGATAGGTAAGCGCGACTAAAGTTTTGACAGGTATAGCAGGGACAGGTTTCATCTAGGGGTTGAAAATCATCCCGAAACTTGGCATTTTTCAGGTTCCATCGTTCCCCCTGTACCATTGCCGTCCCGTGACGTGCCCATCTTGTGGGAATTACGCAATCGAATAGGTCTACTCCAGCTGCGATCGCGATCGCCATCTCCCTGTAGGTTCCTACCCCCATCAAATAACGGGGTTTATTGTAGGGTAATAGGGGTGCTGTTGCTTTGACTATCTGCGCAATGAGTTCCGGTGGTTCCCCCACGCTGACCCCACCAATCGCATACCCTGGTAAATCTAGTTTCTTCAACTCTTCTGCGGCTTTTGCGCGTAAATCTAAATGCACCCCTCCCTGGACAATTCCAAATAAAGCTTGGTCAGGACGCTGGTGAAAATTTATACACCTTTCTAACCAGCGATAGGTACGGGCTGTAGCGGCTTCCACTTCACTGCGAGTAGCGGGATAGGGCGGACATTCATCAAATGCCATAATCACGTCTGCCCCCAGGGTATTTTGAATTTCAATCGATTTTTCTGGGGTAAGGTTGATGATTTGACCATCGTGGGGTGAGCGAAATGTTACTCCTTCTTCTGTAATTTTCCGCATTTCACTCAAACTAAATACCTGAAACCCTCCGGAGTCAGTTAACATTGGCCCATCCCACCCCATAAATTTATGTAAACCTCCTCCCCCAGCCACAATTCGCTCACCGGGTTGGAGGTGTAGATGGTAAGTGTTGGAAAGTACCATTTGCGCACCCGTTTGTTTCAGTTGGTCGGGTGTAATTGTTTTTACATTAGCTAGGGTTCCCACGGGCATGAACCGGGGTGTCTCAACTACGCCGTGGGGTGTATAAAATATGCCTGCACGGGCTTTGGTTTGACTACAAGTTGCTAAGGGTTGAAAGGTAAAGTTGGCTGTCACTCAATTGGGAATTTTCGATTTTGGATTAGTTATTATACTTTACACGGTGAATAATTAAGCTTTTTGAGATGGTTAATGCCTGATTTCTCATAAATCCCTAAAACTTTCAGTGAGTGGGGAACTGGGAGTAATACGAAAATCAACCCATTACCCTAAGTTTATCACCTCCCTGACGCGAAATCCAGGAACAGCTACCTGTCAACTGTTAACCAACCAAAAGAAAATATATCAAAGTATAGCAGTTAGTAGGATAGCACAAAGGACTTGATATCCCATCTATCAGAATCCGATTTCATACGTCCGACTAATAGCTCATTCCTGACTTGAAAGTGATTTGGGAGCAGAGTGTCAAGAATTCTCTAGCCAACTGCGGCAAAAATTTGGCTGGGGGTGAGGTGTAATTCTGGAAAAGTTGGGGATATGATTGGTTGTTGACCTTGAAAGGGTGTCATGCGGTATTCACCTTCTACCAATTCACACACGAAAAAGGTCGGCTGTTTTGGATAACCAAGGAACTTACGCGCACCAAAAGCCGCATAATCAGAAATCCAATATTCAGCTATTCCCATTTCTTCATAATCAGCAAATTTCTTGTGGTAATCGTCTCGCCAATTTGTAGATACCACCTCAATCACCAAAGGTATGGATGCAGCTTGGGTGAGGGTGGATTCTTTTTTCCAAAGTGGTTCATTTTTTAAATTGTCTCGATTCACAACCACCACATCTGGTAAATAGCCGGAATCCCCATTCGGTGTCCTGATAATACCTGTCTTCGGAAGATTAAATGGTAAATTTAACCGTTCTATTTCCACGGCTAACTTACGGACTAAAAAACCCACCACGTCTTCATGGTCTCCGGATGGGGGAGGCATTTCCCTGATAACTCCATTATGCAGCTCATAAAATTTACCATTGTTGGGATACCAACTGATAAATTCTTCAAAGGTTAACTGGTGTGGTTGGCTTTGAATCATCCACTCAGATTCAGCTACTACGTTTAGACAAAACCGTCATTTCCCTCAAATCTATCAAACTTTGAGGAATTAGGGAGTGGGGAATATTACGAAAATCAATCCATTATTCTAAGTTGATCATCCCCCTTGGGCGAAATCCAGGAACATTAAAATGGTTCGGATGTATCATCGTCAAATTCCGCATCCCATTTTGCCGATAAAACCTGCTCCATCATAGCTTCGATTGCGGTGACGGTCATGGTGCGATCGCATCGTTCTTGGATGGGTGTTGTTTGGGGAATAAGACGTAGACACCACCCTTCTTGGATTAAATCAAAATAGGTTTCATTTTCCGGTGATTGTTTGAGTTCCAGGTAATCAAAACTATTAACGTTTAAATATAAAGCTTGATTCGCAACCAGTGTGGAACGCTGTGGACTGGAAAAAACTTCTAATACATCTCCTTCCCCTTGACTATGCAGTTCTCCATCACGAGTGTAGGTATAATGCACACGTCCTAAATCGGATAGCAATCGGCGCATATCCAGTTTATTAACAACAACACCTGTATTAATAATACATGGGGCTGGTATGTGGGTTTCAGGTAGATGGTGAGTCATAATCTAGAACTTCAAGGTTTGTTGCAAACAATAAAAATTGAGGATTATTTGGAATTAAAACCGATACATTACTTTTTCTTTCAAAATATCAATACAAATGTATATGCTCACTTAGCTAACTTGAGTTAGCGGCAAATTCTCCTATCAATACAAATGATTTCAGCTCTGCTGGAAGGTTTTCACCAGCCATTTTGAGTATTTTTCGCATATCTTGAATAGACACCCAATTAATTATAGTTAATAACGGATGCGAATAAATAATTTTTTGAATACCCAAAAACAATTTTTGACTTAAATTGACAATATTTGAATTTTTTCATACACCTACACAAATGGAAGGGGTGATTCCTGTTTTTTGAGTTGCAAAGTGTTGATTTATACTTGGTTTTTGTAAATGCTATTATCAGGATAACAAAAAACGCTACCGTCGCAGCCAATTAGGATTAATCTTGTTTAAACCTTTAAAAAGATTGCCGTAGTTCTGCGGATGATGATAAGTTAACTGAATATTAATAAAGCTATGTAAATAATTAGTAAGTGAAATTAGGATGAAAACTGTCTGGCAATGGTGGTACAAATTGGTTGCGGGTTTGTATGCTAGTCTCTGTTTTTACACTTCCTTGCCATTACCATACTTACCCCATCTTGATTTTCAATTTGTATCCAGGTTTGCACCCTTTGTGGGATTACTGATTGGCTTGATTTTAATTACTACGGATAACTTACTGGCACTACTGAATGTATCAAATCTCACAAGAAATGCCCTAGTTGTGATGATTTGGCTAGGAATAACCGGGGGTTTACACTTAGATGGGGCGATGGATACAGCCGATGGGTTAGCGGTGACAAATCCGGAGCGTCGTTTAGAAGTGATGGCTGATAGTGCAACGGGAGCATTTGGAGCAATGGTGGCGATCGCGATCCTTCTGTTAAAAACTTTTTCCCTCAGTGAAATTTCGGAATCCAGAGGATTTATTTTGATGGCAGTATGTGGATGGGGTCGGTGGGGACAGGTGTTGGCGATTTGGCGATATCCCTATCTGAAACCCGCGGGAAAAGGAGCTTTTCACAAACAAGCCATTGATTCCGCTGGGTGGTTATGGCCAGGAGTTTTGGTATTAATTTTAATTAGTATTATTCATTACGTACTGAATCCCACTAGCCATAGGATCAGTTTTGCAACTTTAGTAATGGGGATAGCGATCGCATTTATCACTGGAGCATGGTTTAACTACAAGCTCCAAGGACACACAGGAGATACCTACGGAGCAGTAGTTGAGTGGACAGAAACCCTGATGTTGTGTGGATTAACAACATTAACTTGACCAGAGCAATATCTCCTGTATTCTATCTTCTACTTAACAGGTTGTAACCTTGTCACCCTCAACTTAAACTTACCGACTCCCGTTTCCCCGAAGGAACGAACACGGACTACATAGGTTCCCGTTTCGGTAATCCGTGTAAACAACAGGGAATTACTAGTACCATCCGGACCATCGTCATTTTCAGCCACCGTAGTCCCGTTAGGTCCAAGCAAGGTAATAATTGTGTCAAAGCTATCGGAAGAAAGGTCAATCGCTAAATTATCGCCTTTGTTGAGTTTGACTAGATAATCCCGTGCAAAACCTCCCTGTCCGGTGGGGATATCTTTATCAGACAAAAAATCATCAACTTCGTTGCTGAGGGGTAAAGGTAAAGGGTTATACAGTTTATTTACTTGTGCCCAACTTACAGGTAAAGCTATATTGAAAACAAATAAGGTTACGGGTATAAATGTAATTTTTTTCAATCCCACCAGCAAATTCCTAATTCTCATCCAACAATTATCCCACAAATACAGGTTTGCTGGCTTAATTATAGTTTTATCTCCATCGGCTTGCCCATCAATTCTTCGTTAAGGATTCTGAAGTGGATGTTGCAACTGCAACCACACCCACCACCGGGTGACGATGTTGAAGCAGGGTTTCCATTGCCGCAGAAACGGTTGCACCCGTTGTATAAATATCATCCACCAGGATAATTGGTCGGGAAGGATAACGTGTGAGAACCGTACCGACTTGAAAAGCAGCAGTTAGATTAGTCAAGCGATCGCGTTCCCCCAGTAAATGTTGAGCTTTGGTATCCCGTACCCGAACTAATCCCTGGGGGACTAGTTTCATTTGGGTAATTTGACAAAAACCTTTACCGATGATTTCTGCTTGATTAAATCCCCGTTGTTTTTGTTTGTGTGCATGTAAGGGGATGGGAATCACAATGTAATCACCCCAGGAAGAAGGATGACCAGATTTGCGAAATAAATCCCCATATTCCCACCAGATTTCCCCCAACCAATTTCCCAAAAGTAAACCGATTTCGGGATGATGATGATATTTCATCGTCGCGATCGCTCGTTTGAGGGTTCCCCGGTATCCACCCCACACCAATACCGGATAGTTAGCTTGACTACGGATAGTCGGATTCTCCAAACGACAAGCTGCTAAACTGCGAGTACAATACACACATAAACTTGTGGATGTCGCACGTCCACAACTAGGACAATTCCTGTCCAAAAATAAATTTAAGAAACCTTGCCAACCCCGTTGTAACAATTTCATCTGAATTAATCGCCAAACCTCGCTGATAAATAGGAGTACAGATGAATGTATGTAGAGACGTAATATATTACGTCTCTACATACATATTACGTCTCCACATATATCCCCTCTCCTGTATTCTTCCCCTAGGACAAAAATGGCGTTAAATCCAGATGTTTTTCCACCTCTGTCGCTAGGGAATCAAGCATATTTTCACGCTGCTCACGGTAATTAGCGACACCCGTAGGTAAAGATTTTAAACCACGCTGTTGACGTAAACGGTTCAACCAAGCCCGTCGCCACGGACCATTATCAAAAATACCGTGTAAATAAGTACCCCATACCGACTGACAACTATCCACCAGACCCAAATTTAGATCATCAAATAGGGGTTGATAGGCTTGTGGATCATTAGCAGGAAGTTCAAAGCGCGATCGCCCTTGATGAATTTCAAATCCGGTAACGGGTAATCCCATCTGGGGATAATTAGAAGTTACTTGCCGTTGACGGGCAATTTTTTGTCCCGTAATCACCGTTTTTATTGGTAATAAATTTAACCCTTGAAATCTGCCAGCCTGTCCTTCCACCCCCTCGGGGTCAGCAATCATTTGTCCCAACATTTGAAAACCACCACAAATCCCCAGAACCGTTCCCCCAGCGGCGGCATACTCTTGAATAGCTTCCGCCATACCGCTTTTTTGTAAAATCAACAGGTCGGGAATAGTCGCCTTTGTTCCTGGTATAATTACGGCATCGGGGTGTCCTAAATCCTGTTTCGGGCTGAGATATTTCACCCCCACACTTAGTTCTGATTCTAAGGGGTCAAAATCAGTAAAATTGGAAATGCGTGGTAAACGAATCACGGCAATATTAATATCGCTACTAGCCTTATTGGCTTGGCGATCAAGTAAATCTAAGGAGTCCTCCGCCGGAAAAATCTGCTCCATATAGGGAATCACACCCAAAACCGGTATCCCTGTCCGCTCCTCTAACCATTTAATCCCAGGTTCCAACAAAGAACGCTGTCCCCGGAATTTGTTAATCACCACACCCTTAATTAAAGCCCGTTCTTCCGGTTCCAGTAATTCCAAAGTCCCCACCACATGGGCAAACGCTCCACCCCGGTCAATATCTACCACCAAAATTGTGGCCGCATTCAGGTGCTTTGCCACCCGCATATTCGTTAAATCACGGTGCTTGAGGTTAATTTCTGCCGGACTTCCCGCACCTTCGCAAATCAGTAAATCAAACTCGGTTTGCAAATGTTGTAAAGATTCTTCAATCGCTCGCCAACCCAACTCAAAATACTGCTCATAGTAATCCTGGGCACTCACTTTCCCCACTGGACGACCCTTAATTATCACTTGGGAAGTCATATCCCCTTGGGGTTTAAGTAAGATTGGATTCATCTCCACCCAGGGAACAATCCCCGCAGCCCAAGCTTGTACCGCTTGCGCATAGCCAATTTCTCCCCCATTGGGGGTGACATAGGCATTTAAAGCCATATTTTGCCCCTTAAAAGGAGCAACACGATAACCCCGACGGGATAGTATTCTGCAAATAGCTGTTGTGATTAGGGATTTACCTGCGTGGGATGTCGTCCCCACCACCATAATTGCTTTCATAGGCTTTTAGAGATTCAAAAAGTAAGAATTTTTCTAGATATTGTCTTGATATGAACTAATTAACTCACTCGACTAGTTTGCTAAATCAATCTAATCAATGTTAACGGTATTATTCAAGATTTCATCAAGCTTCAGTATCCTTCCGTATATTATTGTTCCCTTTTATAGCCAATTATTAACCTAATTGTCTGTAGGGGATTGGTGAATCTCTTAGCCTAGCTTGTCAATAGGGAGTAGGGAGTAGGAATCAGCTATTTTCCTGTTTAGTTGTGTCTTAATGACATGGGAGACTAACTTGAAAGGAAGTAAGTCGATATGTAATGCTTACACCCAACATATACGCAAATAATGTGGTTGCGAAAGCTGTGTGTACCCGCAGATAAACCAAAATCCCTAAACCCGTAGCGAATTGACCCCAGGGGTAATCCAAAATCCAAAATCCAATTATCTTTCCAGCATTAACAAGTTATTAAATTGCGAGTTGCTGGAGATTTGGATCGGATAGGGTTTATGGGTGATTTCGCTGCTGTTGGTTAACATTCCTCCCTGACGTTTACTGTTAACGGCTTGAATTTCGGCAATAATTGCCAGGGCGATCGCGTCTGGATTATCTGCACCAATATCTAAACCAATCGGTGCATGTAAGCGCTCTAGTTGGTTAGGAGTGGGAATTATGCCACTAGCACAAATTTCGTTGATAATTCGGGTACAACGATGTTTGGCGCATAGTATGCCAATATAGCGTGCGTGGGAAGGCAATAAAAACTTGAGGATTTCTACGTCATCTAGATAATTATGGGTCATGACGACGCAAAAACTATTTTCGTTTAGGTTTACTTGCTCTCGAATTCGATTCCGGGATGTCAAAATCACCCGATCCACCTTGGCAAAACGGTGGGGTGTGGTTTCCTGACTTTGGCTATCAACAATGGTGACTTCCCATTCCAAAGCCTTGGCAAATTTAGCCACAGGTTCCACATCCCGCCCTGTACCAAAAATTACCAAATTTAAGGGGGGATGGATAGCTTCAATAAATACATCGATCATCCCTTCCCGAAGCTGATAACGGTAAACGGCTGATTGACGGCTAGATAGAACTGTACGCGCATCGGCTTCAATTCTCTCCGCCAACCCAATATCCTTAATGTCGGTTGTTGCACTACCATCCGCACCGATAGTCAAACGGGAACCAATGGTAACATATTCAATGCCATTATTCGTAAATACCGTTGCTAATACACCCCACTGCTTTGCTCCCCAACATTCGGCAATAAATGTAATTGGATTTAGCCAAGAATCAGCTTTCAGGGGTTCTAACAACACCTGTACTACACCATCATTGCCAATGCCAAAGCCACAGGCAATGTCATCCAGGGTATGCATATCGTAGGCGAAGGTAACGGGTGTATCTCCAAATCTCCATTGCTGGACATGGTGGATAATCTCTGATTCAATATTTCCCCCACCAATCACACCAGCGACATTTCCGGTCTGTGTTATTAGCATTCTCGCCCCAGGTCGGTAATAAATCGAACCTTGAGTATTAACAATTGTTGCGAGAAAACACGATTCGCCTTGAGTTTGCGAACGGGTATATGTATCGATAATTGCGTGAAAGTCGTTCATGATTTATATTCCGAGCCTGTAGTTCAGATTACAAGGCTACCCTATCCCCGATCGATCATCCTTTAGGATGATTCTTGATTGAGATTTTGCACCTGGGGTGAGTTAAAAATAAATTGGCATTATTCAATTTAGACCTGAATTATAAATGCTTTTTGTACCTGTATTTCTTACGAGTCTGAGCGATCGCCTATCTTCTAATCCTTAGCTAAAGGGTGTTTCCCGTCTTTTTGAATGGTCATCATTTTGTCGCAGTCCGAAACCGATAAATTTAGGTTTGATAAGGCGTATTGAGAGATGTAGTGAGAAATTTTGCCAAACGATAGCAACTCCATCTACCAACTTTCCAGATAAATAACTTAACAAATCACCAAAGAAAGCTCCGAAGATATTAGAGTGAAATAAATCAGCCGTACATTTTGGCAATATTATAACCAAAAGGGAAGAAACTCATGGTTCAACGTGGTTCTAAAGTACGTATTCTTCGTCCTGAGTCCTACTGGTATCAAGACGTGGGAACAGTCGCATCCATCGATCAAAGCGGGATTAAATATCCTGTGATTGTTCGGTTTGATAAAGTGAACTACTCTGGTATCAACACCAATAACTTTGCTCAAGACGAGTTAATCGAGATTGAAGCACCTAAAGCTAAAGCGAAATAGGCTGAAGCAATCAACCGGAATCAAAGGCGATTAAACACTCAAAAATCCGCCTTTTGCGGTAGTGTGGAGATAGGGCTAAGGGAAAACGATGTTTTTTCTTGCTCCTATCTCCAATCTTTTGTGCATCTATCAATAGATATATTATTGTGTAACCAATGCCCGAATTGCCGGAAGTGGAAACCGTCCGTCGCGGACTTAATCAATTGACCCTCAATCAAAAAATCGTGGGTGGGGATGTGTTGCTAGAGCGTACTATAGCCAATCCTTCAGTTACGGTTTTTCTCAGTCAATTGGTAAACCATCAAATCATCAGATGGCATCGTCGGGGTAAGTATTTATTGGCGGAATTAGGAGAAATTGGGAAGAGTCAGGAAAAGGGTGGGAATAATCACCTGGGTTCACCTCCCTATTTAGGGGTACATCTGCGGATGACTGGACAACTACTATGGTTAGAACGGGATGAACCGTTACATAAACATACCCGTGTGCGCTTATTTTTAGAGAATAACCGTGAATTGAGGTTTGTAGATCAACGCACCTTTGGACAGATGTGGTATATTCCCCCCGATACTACCGTAGAAAAAGTGATGACAGGTCTAGGGAAATTAGCCGTAGACCCCTTTGCCGAGGAATTTACGGTAGATTACCTTTGGGAGAAATTGAAAAGCCGTCGTCGTCCGATCAAAACCGCGTTACTCGATCAATCGGTAGTCGCTGGACTGGGAAACATCTATGCTGACGAAGCCCTATTTTTGAGCCAAATTCGTCCTGACACCCTATGTGTTCATCTGTCCCAATCCCAAGTGGAAAAACTCCAACCAGCAATTATTCAAGTTTTAAGCCAAAGTATAGCCGCAGGGGGAACCACCTTCAGCAATTTTTTAAATGTCAAGGGTGTCAATGGTAATTATGGTGGTCAAGCGTGGGTGTATAATCGCACCGGTCAACCCTGTCGTGTTTGTAACTCCCCCATTCAACGCATACGACTAGGAGGACGTTCCAGCCATTTTTGCTTACAGTGTCAAAGATAAGCTAAGACCATGCTTGCTTGATATAGGGGGAGTAGGGAGAGACGCGATATATCGCGTCTGTAGGGGAGTACAACGTGAGATGCTAAATTTTGAATTGGCAAGACGACCTTCCATTCCAAGGGTATCCATTTCCCTACAAGCGCTAGAATCCTAGATAGCAAAATCTCATATACTATAATTCAATCATTTACAAGGATTCTTCTATGGCAGTCAAAAAAGGCGAAATGGTGCGCGTGATTCGCGAAAAACTTGAAAACAGCCTCGAAGCTCAAGCAAGTGATACCCGATTTCCTACGTATATATACGAGAGTCAAGGGGAAATTATGGATATAAAAGGAGACTACGCCTTCGTCAAGTTCGGTAAAGTACCCACCCCAAATATCTGGCTTCGTCTCGACCAGTTAGAAAGCTTTAGCTAGTACAAGTCGGCGGAAATATGCCTACCATTCCCCTAGCTCCCATGCGGAAGCGTGGGAGCAGAATCTGCGAGGCTTCAGCCTCGTGAACGAAAGCGGTAGCCCTCATTATAGTCAAGGGAAGGAACACAAAAGTAAGACAGGTAATCCAAAATCTAAAATTCATGGTCTCCGAACTCGGTAATGCAAAAACACTTCATTCTCCACCACTTTTGTGGATAGTAATTCTAATTGTGGAGCGGTCGATTCTAAAAATCCTTGACCGGAAACGAGGGAGGGAGCGGTTTTTCCTCCGAGAATCAAGGGACAAATTGTTAGATATATTTCATCAATGAGGTTCGCGTTTAAGAATGATGCAACTAGTTCACTTCCTCCTAATACAGCTAAACGTCGAATTCCCAAATTCGCGAGGTGGTTAATAATCGAGCTTAAATCAAATTCGTCGGACAAGAGGGGAAAAGTTAAAATCCGATTAAATTCGGAACGATGCTGCCAAAATAAAGCATTATTTGCTGTTGTAATTAACCAGCGTTCAATTGGTTGCTGAAAGAAGCGAATTTCCGGATTTAAATTGGCTTTACGCGTAATTACTATATGAACTGGCTGAGGTGTTTGACCTTGTTGAGTTCTTTGTTCTAGTAATTGTGGCTGGGTGACGGTAAGTGTTGTACCATAGGCACGGAGAGTATTTGCACCGAATATGACTGCATCCGCAGCTGCAATTTGGGTTTCCAGGTGTGCTTTGTCTGTTTTTGAACCAAATCGTGCGGGAGAATGGCGAAAATCTGCAATTTTTCCGTCTGCACTAACTGCAAGAATCGCAATGATTTGGGGACAAGTGTGTGTCGTTATCATTAAAAACTGAATGGTAAAGGTTGAGTTACGGAATGATTTCCCTTCCACTCCCATCGGTCTCCAGGATTTATGAGAAATGTGGGTTTGGAGTAATTTGATTATCTGTCACTATTTTTCCGGATTACAGGTGCAGACTTTTGGGGAATACACCGTCCTTTCCTTGGTTACGGTTTCACGAAAACCTGAAAATAAGTAGTCAAATGGTTTTTGGGACTAATGCGTAGCATCAACTGTGAGTCTGTATACACAGATGCATTATTTTTGTGTAATAATTCTGAAGAATTGGTTTGAAGTTAATTGATTAATCAAGTTCTGTGTCTGTCTTCGTAACGTTTGTCTAGGTATGCTGTGAATGGTTAGCTAGAATCCTAATTTCAGGTGATTATAGTGATTTATACTCGTCAAATTCTGGCTGTTTTTCGCATTGCTTCTGAAATTACTTCGGGTTTCCCTTGGCAATTTCAATAATTCGGTTTGAGATACTGTTATATTTTACGTTTAGGTTTTTTTGGATTGGATGCAGCTGTTGTAATGTACAGACCTTGAGCGAGACTACCGATGGCTAAACCCCGTCAATCATCATTCCGTCGAATCTTGGTATCGCGACTTTTAGTTTTATCGGTTCCTGTATTGCTAACCGGGGAATTGGTAGTCTTTAAAAAAGCACGACATAGTATGCTGGAGACGGCGAGTCGAAATCTTCATGAAAGGGTGGTTTTGAAAGCCCAGAGGATTTCTGATACGATTGGTAGTCTCAAAAGTCATCTCAACAGTGCAAGTCAAACCATTGTCGTCAGAAGCGGGAATCCAGAGCAAGTTCAAGCATTTGTTGATAATTTTGCTGTGAATCATCGTCGGCAAATCGAATGTATACAAGTTCTCGATTTGTCAAAAAAACAACCCCTTGCTAGTACCTGTGGGGATGAACCTATTCTCCCGATTCATAGCGGGAGTATGGAGTTTTCTAATGGGTCTGTGGTTAATTGGGGGGAAGTACAGAGTGAAGTTGTTATTCCTCCGAAGGTGGTGACCAATTCTCTCGCTGATGATAGTATCCCCACACAAAATAGGTTGCAAATTATGATTTCTGCACCTGTATTCAATATGGAGGGCAATCTTAATTATTTTATGGCTATTCGCGCTCAATTGCGAGAAAAAGTTAAGCAGTCAGATAATTTATTAACTGGTTACACTTTTGTCGTGGGGGAAGATGGAGAAATTTTATCCCATCCCCTACCTCAACTGGTGGGTACGAATATCAATCAACACCCAGATGGGGAGGGATTACGAAGAATCATTAGCAGCGCGATCGCGAATTCCCATGACCATCTCCATTTCTTTTCTGACCACCAGGAGCAGCAGTTAATTGCTGGATATACAGCGATTCCCAGTCCTGTCAGTGACAATCCAGCACAAAAATGGATTATTGTTGATGCGAAAACAGTTGATACTGCTTTGTATGGATTGCGGGATATTAAGGTAATTTTAATTTTGTTGACAATTGGTTTGATTGCTGCATGTGTGATTGCTTCCCTGTATTTAGCGAAGGATGTATCCCACCCGTTAGATGAATTATGTGACTATGCTCTGCAAATTGGTATTGCTCCTCAAACTCAGAAAAAACCTTATAATTTTCAAATTCGTGAGTTTCATCAGTTAGCACAGGCTTTTGATTTAATGACTGAACGCTTAAATGTTTGGGCTGAAGAAATTGAAAGTGCTTGGAAAGATGCAAAAACAGCTAATCAATTAAAAAGTCGTTTTATTGCGACTACATCCCACGAAATTCGTAATCCTTTAAATGCCATTATTAATTCTATTCAATTTGTCAAAGATGGTCTCTGCGATGACCGGGAAGAAGAGTTGGAATATTTGGAAATTGCTAATCAAGCGACTCTTCATTTGTTAAATATGATAAATGATTTACTGGATATTTCCAAAATTGAAGCGGGAAAACTATCTGTCAATTTAGAAATCACTGATTTGCGGGAAATTATTAAAGAAACTATTAATTTGCAATCTGTCAATATTCAAACAAAAGGTTTAAAATTTAATGTCCCCCAACTAGAAGAGGAAATAACTGTTAAGGTTGATCGGGGTAAGCTCAAACAGGTTTTAATTAATGTGATTGGTAATGCTAGCAAATTTACTGAGGAAGGTAGTATTACTTTAACGGTCACCACCGATAATCGTAGGGAAAACAATCAAGAAGTTAACCGCGTGATGATTGCAGTTACAGATACGGGGATTGGTATTGACCCCTGTCAACAACAGCAACTATTTCGTCCTTTTGTCAGGGTGGAAGATACAACCCACAGTCGCTTTAAAGGAACGGGTTTAGGATTGGCAATTTCTAAAAATCTCATCGAAATGATGGGTGGAACAATCACCCTGTTTAGTGCTGGTTTAAATCAGGGTACAACCGTCACTATTACCTTACCATTACTGAATAATACTGTCCCAACTCAAAATTTAGATGTTTCCAGCGAACGACCTGGGGTATCCCAACCGGAACGTTTGCTGTCAAAATAGCAGGTCAACGGTTAACAGTAAACAATAAGTAGGTAGGTGCAATTAAACAGAAAACCGCAGCGCAACCGTTCATTCGACGTAGAGACGACCCGACAGGTCGTCTCTACTCCCTGATCTGAACAACAATTTTCACCACTTACTCCCGTACAAAGGCGATGTATCGCGTTTCTCCCTACTCCCATCACGGTTTCACTATTTTTCCGCAATCCTTACCTACAAATATTCTCTTAAACGCCAGATTTTGATTGTACCGTCATCGCTAGCGCTAATTATATCACGGTGGTCGGGACTGATGGTCAAGGAAGTGATAGCTCGAACATGTCCGGTGAGGGTTTGGATTTCCCTATGATTGTTATTTATATCCCAGATTTTAATCATGCGATCGCGACTACCACTAATTAGTAAGTTACCCACGGGGTTGATGGTGATCGCTGTCACCCAATCCTGATGTCCAGTATAGGCACGGATGAATCTACCAGTACCCACATCAAAGGCCATAATACTACAATCCCGGCTGCAACTAAATAGGGTTTGGCCATCGGAACTAAAACAGACACCACTAACCCAATCGGTATGGTTATCTAAGGTATGCAATAGTCTCCCTTGATTCCCATCCCAGAGTTTGACGGTATGGTCTCGACTTGCGGTGGCAATAATTTGGGAATCTGGTGTAAAAGCAATACTTGTAATTGTATTTGTATGTCCCTTGAGGGTACGTAGACGGTGGGTTTTGAGGAAATCCCAAATTATGACTTGATTATCCCGTCCTCCACTGGCTAAAGTTTGTCCATCGGGACTAAGACTGAGTGCATAGATCGCATCTTTATGACCATTTAGTTGCTTGATGGAGTGATTATTTTGCCAATCCCAAAGGCGAATTTTTTTATCCAATCCACCACTAATCAAAGTTTGACCATCACTACTAAAGGCGATCGCACTAAACCAGGTAATATTACTTTTAAATAAACTGGGGGGGATAGAAAGGGTCTGTAATAAATTTCCCCCTTCGCGATGCCATATTTTAATCCGATTATCATCACTACCGCTAGCAATAATTTTGCCATCACGACTAACGGCGATCGCTCTCACGGTGGTAGTATGACCTGTAAGGGTGGAAATGCAACTCCAACCAGCATTTTGACGAACTGGGTTCACCGCAACTGTGGGAGCGCAAGCAACGGGATTTTGACTGATGATGGTGGATTTGAGATTAGCTGGATTATGGGTTTCCACATCCCCTAAGACATCTGCTGCGGATTGATAGCGATCGCCAACTCGATCTTTAATCAATCGATCCAAAATATCACTCAAGGCATTACTAACGGATTTACCCTGCTGTTGTAAATATTCCTTCCACGTCCACCGCGATTCCCAGGGATTGTAAAGCTGGTTGGGAAATGAACCCGTTAATAAATGTAAACAAGTTGCACCTAAAGCATATAAATCACTTGCAGGGTAAGCTTCACCAAAACGAATTTGTTCATCGGGAGCGTATCCAGGAGTACCAGCCATTGTCCCCCGCGCTCCACTAATTACCGTTCCCGCAGCCTGTTTAGAAACGCCAAAATCAATTAATACCAAGGCTTTATCATGTGTGCGTCGCATGATATTCTCTGGCTTGATATCTCGGTGGATAACACCATGTTCATGGATAAATTGCAACACGGGTAGGATATCCGCGAGAAATTGCCAGATTTCCTC
Source organism: Calothrix sp. NIES-3974 (assembly GCF_002368395.1). Lineage (GTDB taxonomy): Bacteria > Cyanobacteriota > Cyanobacteriia > Cyanobacteriales > Nostocaceae > NIES-3974. Next base: position 4,676,776 of record NZ_AP018254.1, on the reverse strand, counting down.
TTCACTCAAGTTACCATGCGATCGCCATTCATTCAGCAAGTTCACGCCATTAACTAATTCCTGAATTAAGTACAAGCGTTTATCTTGTTCAAAATAAGCTAAAAGATTGGGGATGCGGTCGTGCTTTCCCAACTCATATAACCTGACTGCTTCTTGATTGAATAATTCTACAGCTTTTTTCAGTGCCACCGAATTTCCCTGAATTTCTGGAGATGGCAAAAACTGTTTAATCACACATTCTTCATTCATCCTATCGGTATCAATCGCTCGATAGGTGCGACCAAAACCCCCCTCACCCAATAGGGAAACCGCTTGATATCGCTCTTTCAAAAACAACTTTGTCCCACAAGTCAAACAAAAATTGATCCCATCGGGATTTTGCGGACGTTGACATTGGGGATTGAGACAATAGCTCATGGGGATTTTGGATTTGAGATTTTGGATTTTGGATTAAGTAATCTAGGAGACAGGAGAAAATTCACAGGAAATATACTTTACACTTACACTGTCAATCAGTGAGCTTTTTGTGGAGATGGTTAGTTCTTGAAGGTGAACTTCTGTATTTTCAGCAGGGGAGTGATAAGCCTTGAGTAATGGGTTGATTTTCCTACTAAGTGCTGATGTTAATTAAATAAACTTAGTGTATTCCAAGTCTAACTGGGTACAAAAGTTCCATAAACAATCATTAACCATAGACAAACACCGAAAATAATCCAAATTATCTCTCGAACACTAAATCCTTCATTTACGGGTAAATCCGGTTGTTCATGTTGCCAATAGTAATTTGCGGCACGGACTACACTGAGGAGGGGGAGAAACATCAATAACCCCAGATAGCCTATCCAGTTTTCCATCCGATACAAAACTACGAAAATCCAGTAAAATACTGTCACCCAGAAAGCCGAGGGTTTATGGCGATAGCCATAGGTTTCGGCTAGAGCGAAACAGCGTCGTGAAAGACCATAAATATAAAAAGGCAAAAATAGCGATCGCACCCACGGACGAATCTCTAGGTTTTCCCTTTGTTTAATCCCCTTCCACTGTTTGTGGGCCCAAGCAAACTGATATAGTCCGATTGTGAACACAAATAAAACAGAAAATTTCCATGTTGTCAATACATTTGAGTATCTACCCTTAGCTGGTAAATTGACTGATGCCATCGCTGAATTTTGAATAACGAGGTTTCCTAACCCTACTTACTACTAATTTACTGATAACAAGGCGAGAGGGGAAGGGGAAAAGTCAAAAAATTAACCTTTTTTGTGAAATTCTCCTCCAGCGCAACTTGGGTTACTAGATAATCCAAAATTCCAGGACATAACAAAAAAATGTGGGATTTTGCCTGACAGTAAGCCCAATATCAGGTTAAATAAGTCATGTGAAACGCCTATGTGTAAGCTGTCGGATTGGCAAAATTGTGACGAAAGAACAATCAAAACCTACTCGCTCCCTTGTTAGTATTGCGGGAATCGTAGCGGCCGCTACTTTGATTAGTAAAGTGGTGGGTCTGGTACGTCAATCGGCTATGGGAGCTGCTTTTAGTACTGGTGCGGTAGCGGATGCCTATAATTTCGCTTACGTAATTCCCGGTTTTCTATTGATTTTGTTGGGGGGTGTCAATGGCCCCTTTTATAGTGCAATTGTCAGTGTTTTAGCTAAACGCAAAAAGGAAGAGGCTGCACCCCTGGTTGAAACCATGACTACCCTTGTCGGGTGTGTGTTGATTGCTGTTTCCGTATTATTGGCGGTATTTGCTGGTAATATTCTTGACGTTACCACCCCTGGATTAAGCCAACGGGCTGATGGGGAAATTGTCCGCGCGATCGCAGTGCGACAGCTGCAAATCATGGCTCCAATGGCGGTACTTTCCGGGTTTATCGGTATTGGCTTTGGTACCCTGAATGTGGCTAATCAGTTTTGGCTACCTTCCATTAGCCCTTTGCTATCCAGTATTACGGTGGTAATTGCCATTGGCGTACTTTGGCTGCAATTAGGGGGGGATTTAGTTAGTTTAAGTAGTCCAGGGGCGAGTACTGATTTGTTATTATACGCCGGGAGTATCCTGGCTATTGGTACTTTAGCCGGAGCCGTACTCCAGTGGGTAGTACAATTATTTGCCCAAACTCGGGTGGGGATGGGTGCGTTTCGGCTCCGCTTCAATTTCCATGACCCAGGGGTACGGGAAATTATGCGGATTATGCTTCCTGCCACCTTTTCATCGGGAATGTTGTATATTAACTGGCAGGTTAATTCCATGTTTGCTTCCTATATTCCTGGTGCTGCATCGGGTTTAAATTATGCCAATTTACTAGTACAAACACCCCTGGGAGTTATTTCCAACATTGTTCTGGTTCCCCTATTACCCATTTTTTCCCAACTCGCAGCTCCAGAGGATTGGGGTAGTTTAAAACAACGTATTCGTCAAGGCTTAATTCTATCTGCCTTTACAATGCTACCTTTGGGGGGGATGATGATTGCCCTATCCCAACCCATAGTTAGGATAGTTTACGAACGGGGAGCATTTCAACAACAGGCTTCTGATTTAGTCGCATCCCTGCTGGTTGCCTATGGGGTAGGTATGTTTGTATACTTGGGTCGAGATGTGCTGGTGCGGGTATTTTATGCATTAGGTGATGCAGACACACCATTTAAAGTGAGTTTATTTAATATCTTCTTGAATATTTTCCTCGATTGGATTTTTATTAATCAATTCGGCGCACCCGGATTAGTACTGGCAACGGTTGGTGTAAATTTTACGTCAACGTTGATGCTGTTATACGTACTGAATCGGAAAATCAACGGTTTACCCCTTGTTACTTGGAGTTATCCCATCTTTGGTTTAACCGCAGCTAGTGTATTTGCTGGGTTTGTCAGTTATGGTACTTTGCTAGTTTGTGAAAGATTTTTAGGAACCCAAGGGTTATTAATTTTAATAATTCAACTGGGAATTTCAGGGTCTGTGGGGATGTTAGTATTTATGGCGATCGCATTATCGATGAAGTTACCTGAAGTCGATAAATTCCTCGCTCGATTCCTGAAAAAAGCCGGATAATCTAGGAACTCCCATTTTCGGAATTTCTCGCAAATCTCTCAAACTTTCCGGGAGTTGGGAGTAGGGAGTTAGGAGTAGTAGGAAAATCAACCCGTTGTTTAACACTGTAATGGATTACTTGTGAGAAATGCAGGATTGGCTGCAAATATCGGAAAATTGTAGGGAGTAGTGGGGAAATCAACCTCTTCTACTCCTGTTTTCTTTTACATCTAAAATTAAGTGTGTTTGAATAATTTCGTAGAGATAGGTGTAGGCAATTTGATATTCTTGATAATCCGTATTTTGTTTGATGATAATAATCCCAGCTAGGGACATAATGGTGATAATTGTCTCAATCTGGCTGAAATGGAATTGATGGGATAAATTTTGACGCAGTTTGGTTTCTAGTTCAGGATGAGGTTGGGGAAATGGGGTGAGGTTTCGTAATAATTGGATGGTAATTTCCCGGTTTTCCTGACCACATTCAGCAATAATTCCATATAAATAGCGAATGATTAAATGGGTGTGACAACCATATTTTTGATATTGACCCAGGGTTTTGATACCTTCTCTTTGCAGTTGGGTTGCAACTATTTGTAGTTGGAGGGGGGAAATTTGGTTATTATGGGTCAGGTCATTGATAATTTGCTGAATTAATTTCGCTTCAAAACCCAGATGGTGAGTTTGATTGAGGGTTGTGATTAATTGATAGGCGGTTTCCTTGGTCAGGGGTTGGAGATGGTAATAATTATCTTGGTTAGAGAGGTGATGGGAAAGGTGAGAAATGGATTTAATTTGACTGTCTTGCTGTAGAAAGGTGAGGAATTCGCTGCGGAGGGAAAAAATGAGTTTAATGGCTAATATATTTAAACATTTATTGATGAATTGTAAGAGTTTTTGTTTATGTTCGGGGCAAATCTCCTGGGAAAATAAATCCTCAAAGTGATCCAAAATAAAAACGAGACGAAAATTATGGTCGATGCAGGTTTGGAATATGCTAAAAATGTCATCTGGGGATTGGTACGAATTTCTGGATGTCGGGAAATTTTTGCAGTGATTTTTGATGGCTGGAGTTTGGGAAATAGCCGTGATAAAATTATCAATAAGAATGGTTTGCCAATTAGCATGGGGACGGATAACAATGGCAATTACCTTTTGAAAACCGATATTTTTACCCATCAAAGCCGGAATTAATCCGGCTGTAATTAGGGAAGTTTTACCAATACCAGAATTCCCATGCAAAATAATTAATTTGTAATCCGGTCGGGTGATTCTTTCGATGAGTTTGGCAATATCGCGAATACGTCCGGAAGCGGTGATTTCCTGAGCGATTTCTGGGGTATAGTCAATGCGGGAATTTATCCCTAACCATTGCATCATGAGCAACTTAGCGGGTTTGGGTGGTTGGAGACTATTGACACCGACGAAAGCATGAATCCTTTGTTGAGCCATGATTGAGTGCATTTCCTGTCGAATCAGAAACGCTTCTAAGTACTGACCAGATGTGCGATAATGCGATCGCAATTGGTGTAAAATTTTGAGGTATTCACGCCAGTTGTCGCTGATTCCCCAATTCCGAGCAATTTCTAGATAGCGAATCGCTAATTGGGTATTACCTAAACTATGTTCCACTTGAGCAAGTTGCAACAGGTAACGTCCCGTTAGGGGGGATGGAGTTTTTAATTGGGCTAAACTGTGGAGAGATTTGTGTAGGTATTCCTTCGCTGCTAAATGCTGTTGCTGTTGTAGCGCAACTGCTCCTAAAAATCCGTAGGCTTGAGCTACTCGCAGAGGGTTTCCATAGAGTTTTTGCAGGTCAATTGCTCGTTGGGAGACTTTTTCCAGGTCTGACCAGGATTCGAGTCGAAAGAGGATTGAACCTAGTAGGTTAATATATTTGGCAACTAAATAATCTAGTTGGTAGGACTGGAAGATATCTAAACAGGATTGAATTTGGGAACGAGCAATGTTTAAATAGGATACATATTGGGTATAGTGCTGATGATTTTGTTCCGCTAATTGGTAGTAGCACAAACTTAAGTAAAAGTGTAAAACCCCTGTGCGTAAATGGGGATGGTAAATCAAATTTTGACTATTTAAATACTGGGGAAAGTTTGATGACAATTGGGTTTGATGTTGCCAAAATTGCCAACTCGATTGAAAATAAGTTAATGCGAGGTCAATTTGCTGATACAGATAGGCTGTTTGAGCATTAGCAAAATCGATACAAGCTTGCAATTCTGGTGATATGGTGACATTCAGTTGTTGTAACTGCTCAACTGCGGTATTTATCTCTTGACGACGCAGATGTCCTAACTGCCAACCAATTGTATACTTATCAGATAACAAAGATGTGGAAAATAATGCATCGGTATTACGTTGCAAGAGGGAAATTAATTCAGAAACCGGAGGAGCAAATTCCAAGGTTGTCCCCCAGCTTTCCAAATCGCTAGCAACCCGCAATAATTGCTGCAACACCCCATCTGTCACCCACAGTACCACCGGGAAGGAAAATTGTTTGCGAAACTCCTCCCTAACTTGATTTGCAGCACTTAACATCATCTGCAAATCCCGTACCGACTCCAAATGCAACACCATCACCGCATCCGGTTGCTGTTGATCAACCTGTTCTCGAATCCGTTCATACAAAGTTCGATCCTGGGGTTGGAGTTGAACAACCTGGATATGCAAATTCGTCGTTTTTTGTAATCGTTTGAGAATACGCGATCGCAACCGTAGATAGTTACAACGTACCAACAGTAAGCGAAATTCTCCCTGACCTGCATTCAGTGTCCAGACTAATTCAGCTAAAGCTTCACTATAAACGGATAAATCGAATCGACGGGAACGACTCAAGTTGTTAACTCCTTTGCATCATTCAAGATGGGGTTCAAATCAAACCAAGATTCACCAAATTGATTGCGGTATTCAAATACCAAACGACTATGGATCAATGCTTGATATTCCCAATCACCCCGAACTGTTTTGCGTTGTTTCACCTGACGTAACAATTCCCATTCATCATCGGATATCTGCAAGGTCATCTCATTCCGACGAATCCTAATCAATGCTTCCAGGGTTTCTCCCCGTAACGGTAACTTTCTGTCCCGTTGAATCCAATTGTTCAACAACCGTAACAAATCCCGTACATGACCACCACTAATACAACACAAACGATCTAAGCTGTCTGTAGTATCAAATAATTCAGTGATTCTCCGTAATCTTTGCCAAGGAGATAAATCGGGAAAAGCTCGCGCTAGCACCATCTGACGCAATAGTTCAATCCCCGGTTCAAAACGCTGACCATCCCGCGTCATCACCGGAACCATCGGTAAAACCTTCGGGTCTTCCGGGAACCTTTGGGTCAAATTATTATAATCATTCGAGAACTTCAAAGCCAAGGGCATTGTGTAAACTAAATGACAATTTAACTGAGTTAAATACTCACTCTGGTCAATGTACAAATATTCTTGTTGCGGACGACCCCAGGGTTTCGGACGACTGTCAACCCGGTCTAAATTATCCACAATCACTACTAAACCTCGCTTCCCAGAATGTTTTAACTGGGCGATCGCGGGTTCAATTAATTCCTGATTAATGGCTGCGAGTAATTTGGTTTTTTGCGGACCCAGGTATTGATTTAAACGTTCCCGCAAAGTCGCATCACTCTTGGTTTTGGCGGTAATTTCCCCAATACCAAAAGAAAGGGAAAATCCTTCATCATCCGTACTTACCCCCAGCTCTGGCATCCCTGGCAACTTAAATTTAACATCACTTATCTCCGTATTTAAGACCGCGATCGCACCTCTTAACAAAGCCTTCAAGGTCTTCGGTTCCGCTAAGACCACCGTATCCAGACTTTGACTTACCCGTCGCGCGATCGCTAACAGGAAATCCCCCACATCCACATCGGCCATTTCTAAGTCCTGACTGGATTCAAAATAGACAACATGGAAACCAGCTTGAATTAAATCGGATTTTAAGTGTAATAATTCCGTCGATTTTCCACAACCAATATGACCGGTAAATAAACTACAGGTAGGAATATCAGGAGAGAAAAAAACAATATTTTCTTTGATTTCCTCAATAATTTTTCCTCCACGAACGGAAGAAAAATCTATATAGTATTTTTGGTCTTGTTCATTCTCAATCGACAGAGTTCGACTCGGATTAGTCGCTTGAAAGAAATCGCGAATATCGATAGTCATTCGATTTTGGATTTTAGATTTTGGATGACCGTAGAGACGACCCGTCGGGTCATCTCTACTATGGATTTTGGATTTTCGATTCAACCTACGGACAAATCCGAAAACTGTGAATATTCCGGATTATCTCAACAAACACAACTTCCGATAATTGGAATTACCTACCGAATGCAAGGAATTATCAATCCCGTAATTTACACCATCAAAAAAATATTAGTCAGTGCAAATACTCGTTTTTACCTAATGTTTACCTTCTCGATATCATCCTATATTTTTGATCCTCTAACTGTGTAGCAACAATAAATACATCTATCTAAAAATAAAAAATCCCCCTTCATTCTGCTTGAATAAAGAAGGATTTTATATAGCAATAGGACTTACGCACTCGTTATGCAAAATGTAATTTAAAATACTGTTTACTAAACTACGCTCTAGCCTGCTAAATGATTAGAAATTTTCTTCTAAATAGCTCATAGCTACTACTGTCACATACACCCCTATGACCCATAGGGGATCGAGGGAATCCGGTGTACACAGTACATATAGACGTACAGACGCGACACATCGCGTCTCTCCCTCTGCATCAAACAGTGTAAATACGGAACTTTATTTTTCCTTTGTGAAAATTTAATCATATATTATGGAATTCTTTACTGTCATCGGATTGTATTTCCTGAATGTTGACGGGAAAATCGTGATCTGAAAAGATTTTTTCATTCCGGAATACTGATACGCCTACGCGTATTTGCAATACAGATAGCCTGGGTTGTTTCGCGATAAATATAAACCTGACTAAACATAATCCTATGATTCGACAAACTGCTTATGGCATAGCCTTTGCTTCACTTGTACTTGCAAGCGGATTAGCATCTGCTCCGATTGCGGGTTACGAGAGTGCACACGACTCAACTCCGGTGGAACCTGTATTAATTGCAAAAGCGCAGCAAATGACAGCATCATTAAATCCCAATGAGTTAGAAAAATCCGTATTTAACAGAATTAACCAGTATCGAGAGAGTAAGGGATTAAGCAAACTCAGATTAGATAGCAGAATTTCCCAGCAAGCGAGAATTCATAGTCAGAATATGGCAAACCGTCGAGTTCCCTTTAGCCATAATGGATTTGAAGGTCGGGTTAAAGCCTTACCCATCAAATTTCGGAGTGCTGCGGAAAATGTGGCATTTAATCAAGGGTATGATGACCCCGTAGGAGAAGCTGTTCGGGGATGGATAAATAGCCATGAACACCACGTGAACATTAAGGGAAAATATAACTTAACTGGGGTTGGGGTAGCAATTAACCGCGATGGAGAGGTATATTTGACGCAGATATTTATTTATCAATAATTAGGTAGGATACACGTTGGACGTTGATATATTTCCCTGTTGTTTGACAGTTGACAGGTGACGGTTGACTTTTAAGTATTAACCATCTAAGAGGATGTTGGTCAAGTGTCAATAAATACTTTATCAAGCACTTCCAACGGTATATTTGTCGTTATCAACTACTCCCGATTCCCTTCTACCTACTCCCAAACAACGAGCTGATTAAGTATTAAAATCGACTTTATAAAACATATTTTAAAACATCCTCTAAAGGACAAGCTCAGTTGGTGAAGGTGGGAAGTATAATAGGGCTGAATATTCGGATACAGAAAAGAGGATAAATGACATCAGGGACTTTTCAGGTATGCGATCGCGATTTGAGTGATGAAATCTTATCCACCTACCTGAGTAAAGATGCGATCGCAGTGGATACGGAGACGATGGGGTTAGTACATGGACGGGATCGACTGTGTTTAGTGCAATTATGCGATCGCGACGGGAATGTGACCGTGGTGAGAATTATCCGTGGTCAAAATCAAGCAGCAAATTTACAAAAGCTATTGGAAGCGAGGGATATTACTAAAGTCTTCCACTATGCTAGATTTGATTTAGCGGCATTAAGAGCAAATTTACAAATTCAAGTACAGCCAGTATTTTGTACCAAGATAGCAAGTAAATTAGCACGTACCTACACCTCCAGTCACGGACTTAAAGCCCTCATCCAGGAATTAGAGCAGGTGGAGTTAGATAAAAGCGCTCAAAGTTCCGATTGGGGAAATGTCATGAACCTCACCCCAGAACAGTTAAATTATGCTGCTAACGATGTTAGATATCTATTAAGTGCCCGTGATAAATTAATTGAGATGTTAAAACGGGAAGAAAGATGGGAAATTGCTATTGAATGTTTTCGTTGTTTACCAACAATTGTGTCCCTGGATTTAATGCAGTTTTCTGGTATCTTTGAACATTAGTGAGTTCAATTCCTCTTTTTTGTCTGTAAATACCACAGTCCTAAATAATTTGTGAAATCTTATACGTAGGTATGTAGGGTTGTTAACGGTTAACAGTCACCAGTCATCAGCCAACAGCACGCTATTGTTCACTACTTAAATCGGATTGCTAGAGGTAAATAATCCGATTCATCCCGGATTAATCACGAATCCCGAAATAATTGCAATTTTCAAAATAGCAGCATGTGATGAAATTATACTCGCGATCGCAAAATATCAACACCACCTACTCCCACGGACTATTCCCTGGGAGTGTTTTTGTGAGAAATTCGGTAAAAATAGTTCCCAGATAAAATAGCTAATAGCCAACTGCTCGCAGTATATTCAATTTAAAGTGTTCTCAACTGGAGAAAAACGATGTCCTTACAACTAACGATAAACTACCCCGAAACATTACCTGATGCTGTTGGCAAAACCAGAGAACAATTTGAACAAGAATCAAAATGGGCAATGGCTGTTAAACTCTATGAAATGAAGCGTCTTTCCTCTGGGATGGCTGCTGCATTATTAGAAGTAGATCGAGTCACCTTTATTCTCAAACTAGGTGAGTATGGGGTTCCTTTGATTGACCTGAGTGAAGAGGAATTATTATCAGACATAGAAAATGCCTAATACCAGTCAAATTATTATTAACACTTCTTCCTGAATTACGTATATAAAACTTCAAAACCTTACATTTGTAATTTTTTGGGTCTTGTGAAAAGTGGAAAGGGAAAGCTTAAAACTATTCCCTACTGCCTACTCCCTATTCCCTATCCTTACTAAAAAGACTTTTTCCGCAGACCCGAATTAGTCAAAAATGGAGCTTTGATATATGAAATTAGCAGAATTACCAAAGCAAGTGATTGATGACCTTTCTCAAAAAGATAAGTGGCGTTTAGATATTGACCCTGGCTTTGATGCCAAACATGAATTTTGGATGAATTGGGGGCATTTTATTACTTTACCAGAAGAATCCTTTGCATATTATGAAAAAACCGAAGATGATTTGGCTGAGTTTATTAATTTTCATGGCTTAGACATACTGTTACCAGTCAGTCGTTCCCATCATCCCGATATTGAATTAATTCGTCTAATCCCTAGTGCTGACGGAAACACAGTTACGCTATATTTACATGATTCTTTCTATAAAGATTGGTTTACAACTGAGCAGGATGCACGGTATGGTTTTCTGGCTGTTGCTGACCGCTACAAGAAGTTTGGCTGTAATTTTTATTTAGCTAGTTACTATCATTTTTGCTATTTGATTAATGAAGATTATGAAGTTGCCAAACAAATCATGCGACGGAAATTAGCAAATCAGTAAAATTACCATTTTACCTATTTACCAATTCCCCACTCCCTGACTTTGTAAACAAGCTAAAGCTTCATCCGTTTCCACCTGGGGAAACTGCACATAAAAATTACTCACACTCATAAACCGATCCGGAGTTGCTAAAACAACCACACGATATTCAATTCCCCTTTTTGTCGCTTCCGGACAAGCAGAATTTAACCACGACATTAATTGTAAAGGTGCAACCGGTGCGCAAATCCAGATTTGAGCAGGTGCAAACCTTGCTAAAGCATTAGCTGCGGTGACAATCGTCATCCCCGTCGCAATTCCATCATCAACCAATAAAATGGTTGCACCTTGAGGGTTGACCTGGGGACAAAATGGACGAAAACGAGCTTCGATTTGTTGTGCTTTTACTAATGCTTGGTTAACAGCAATTTCTTGCCATTGGGAACGAGACATCGATGGCCAAAAACCATTTCGCATCCACTGCACATAACCTGATGCAGTTACAGCACCCACAGCCAATTCTGGATTGTCAGGATGGCTAATTTTCTTAGCTGCAATAATACTTAACGGACAATTTAACTTTTTGGCAACGGGTACAGCAACGGGTAAACCCCCCCGTGGTAAAGCGTAGACGATAGGTTTAGCTAAAACCCCGGTTTGTTGAGATTGCTGGTTTAATTGCTGATAAATCGCTTCAGCTAATTTTTCCCCAGCTTGGGTACGATTGATAAATAATGGGGTATTTAACATAATCTCCCCCTCTAGGACTATAGCCCTGAATATAGGGTGAATAGATTAATTATTTCAACGATAATCGATTAAGCTTTATTTTTATAGTGACTGAATTTTCCTGCAAATGGACTGGTTGGACACAATTTGCAATCATTTTCCACTACGAGTTTGCTCAAAAATACCCCACCCGTAATTTTGGGGTTCGTAGTAGTGGCTTTAGCGGTGAAAAAGTGTTAATATAATAGTGCTAAACTCGGATTTCTCACAAACTCCTAAAGCTTTCAGTGAGTAGGGAGTAGTAGGAAAATTAACCCATTACTCAAGGCTTATCACTCCCTTGTGAGAAATGTAGGTAAAGTGCTACTACGTGCCTTTTTCACTCATCAAAATTAATCTGGTCGAATATTACAGCAATCCTAATTTAAGTCGTGAAAAATAGCGTGCTGTTAACTGGTGACTGTTAACCGTTAACAACCCTAAATTTAAGATTTCACAAATCCCGCTCGGACTGCTGTCTTATTTCAAAATCCAAAATCCATAGACCCACGTAGTGCGGCTTCTCGCAGAGTAATCCAAAATCCAAAATCGAAAACGTTTCTTCCTTCCTAATCAAAATCAGTTGGTAAGTCGGGATGACGATAGTGGGTAAATAATCGTTTAATTTGCTGAGGTAAAACTCGATCGAAGGATAGCTCGGGGATTTCGTCTTCGGCAAAAAACTCTACTGCGTCTGTTTCTAGACTTGTTGTAGGAGTGCCTCCAGTAATTTCACAGAGGAAAAATAGTTTGTAAAGATGGTAGGGGAAGGGTGGATGTCCTTGCTTGATGCGGTCGTAGACAGCGAGGAGTTTTACCGCACGGGTTTTATAACCGGATTCTTCAAATACTTCTTTGGTGACAGCTTCACTTGGTGATTCGCCAATATCAGCCCAACCTCCAGGTAATGTCCACAGTCCATCGAATTTTTCTTGGACTAGGAGAATTTTATTATCACGGAAGACAGCTCCGCGGACATCGATTTTGGGGGTCGCATAGCCAACATCACCAGCAAATAAATCGCTGATAAAGCTTGGTTCCGTATCGGTATGGGTGGCGATAATTTCGGCGGCGATTTGGCTGATTTTTTCAAATCGTTCGACATCAAAGGGATTTTCGGTAAAAGCGAGACCATTTTGCGCGATCGCTTGCAGTTTTTGTGCCCAGTCTAGCCATTTTGGTTGCACGGTGTTTTCTTGGAAATAGATAAATAGGGACAGGTGTAGAAACGTAGCGATGCTACGTTTCTACATTATGGGAATTTGGAATTAGGTATCAGGCAATTCAATATGTGATTATGCGTCGTTTAAGGCCGCAATTCCAGGTAAAATTTTACCTTCTAGTAATTCTAGGCTAGCACCGCCACCTGTGGAAATATGACTCATTTGGTCGGCTAAACCAACTTTTTCAACGGCTGCAACGGAGTCTCCACCACCAATAATGGTAATTGCACCTTTTTTGCTGATATCAGCCAAAGTCCGAGCGATCGCTTCTGTCCCGACGGCGAATTTGTCGAATTCAAATACACCCATTGGTCCATTCCAAATTACCGTTTTACAATCGGCTAATGCTTCTTGGAAAACTTTGACTGAATCAGGACCAATATCCAATCCCATCCAACCATCGGGAATATTTTCGATGCTCACGGTTTGGGAATTAGCATCGGGTGCAAAGTTATCAGCCACAACCACATCCGTCGGAAGCAGGAATTCCACACCTTTTTCTTTAGCTTTTGCTTCTAGGGAGCGAGCTAAGTCCAACTTATCCTCTTCCACCAGGGATTTACCCACATTTAAACCCCTCGCTTTGTAGAAGGTGAAAATCATCCCACCACCGATAATCAGTTTGTCGCATTTTTCCAGTAAAGTTTCGATGACACCGATTTTACTAGAAACTTTAGAACCACCAACAATCGCTGCTAAAGGACGCTGGGGATTTGCGATCGCATTTTCCAAATACTGCAATTCCTTTTCAATCAAGTATCCAGCAACGGCAGGACTTAAATACTTGGTGACACCTTCGGTAGAAGCATGAGCGCGGTGGGCAGTACCAAAAGCATCATTGACATACAAATCAGCGTTTGCAGCCAATTTTTGGGCAAATTCCGGGTCATTTTTTTCCTCTTCAGCATAGAAGCGGACGTTTTCTAACATCGCCACTTGACCGTTAGCCAAACTATTGATTTTGGCAGCAACACTCTCACCAATACAATCGTCACACATCACGACTTCCTGACCCAATAATTCCGAAAGCCGTTTTGCCGCAGGAGTTAAGCGCATTTTTTCATTCACTTGACCCTTGGGACGACCAAAGTGACTAGCTAAAATAACTTTTGCACCCTTTTGCATTAAATCTTGAATCGTCGGTAGTGCCGCACGGATGCGAGTATCATCCGTAATATTTCCTGCATCATCCAAGGGTACATTAAAATCCACCCGAACAAAAGCCCGCTTTCCAGATAGCTCAGATGCAGATAAATTTGCTAAAGTTTTCTTTGACACGGCACGATCCTCCTGATTGCCTTTTTGCTATGTTTCTAAAGTAGATCCATCCAGATTGTACCGAGTCAGGGGGACGGAGGTGAATAATGTTTAAAACTGTTTTATTTCCCATCGACCAAAGTCGCGCTACTCTTGAAGCAGCCGAATTGGTCATCAATCTCGTTAAAACCCATCAAAGTCAACTCACTTTACTCTCGGTGGTCGAATCTGCCACTGACCAAGCAAATACATCTGCTTCTGACCCTATGCAGTCAGAGGTTGCAGTCGCTCAACTACTAGAAAAAGTCAAATCCCTATTCGCAGTTCAGGGTATCGCCACCCAAACTATCGAACGTGACGGTAAACCTGCTTTTATTATTTGTGATGTTGCCGATGAAATCAATGCTGATCTCATCGTCATGGGATGTCGTGGTCTCGGATTAACCGAAGAAGGAGCAAACGATAGCGTCACCAACCGCGTTATTAATTTGTCTCCCTGTCCAGTTTTAGTTGTTCCGTAGTTGGAAAGGGAGCAGCAGGTGCAAGGGAGTGATGGTGATTTATGTCTCTCTCATCTCTCCTTTTTCCCTCTGTTCCTGTTGCCATTGTTTTGTAGGTTTTGTATTGCGATCGCTTGGGATGTTAGGATGTATACTCTAAATATTTTTCACCAGGACAGAAATTACGCAACTTACACAAACGGTGAGCAGTGCGTAAACCTGTTACCAGACAATTTAAATCAAACCAAGTTCACATGAGATTTATATATCGTCTGAATGTCAACGACTTAAAAGAGGCAAACCAAGCCCATTCTCAGCAAACATGGTTAATATACTACATATTTATCGTTGTAATTATTGTACTTACATCTGTAATTCCATTGTTGGTACAGGGCGATGTCAGTGTGAATGAGCTTTTGTTATCGGCGATAGTCCCGACCTTATTGTTCTTGGCTTTGCTGTATTCAGTTTTTTATATTGTTCAAAATTTGGCTATTAAGCGTGCTTGGAAGAGTCAGCCGGGAGTACAATCCGAAATCAGTGTGGAAACTACCGCAGAAGGCTTGCAGATTAATACAGAATTCGCCGAGTCAAAACATAAATGGCCACTTTATACACACTGGAAAGAAACTGCAAATTTATTTATAGTTTACCAATCTAATCAAGTTTTTAATTTATTTCCGAAACGGGCTTTTAATTGTGAAGCTGAGGTGGATGAATTTCGAGAATTATTACGTGTCAATTTACCAAAGAAGTAGATTAATTGCGTTGATTAGTTCTTGTTCTGCCAACTGGATAATTTTTCTTGGATTACCGTCCCAATAATAAACCAGAGATCCAGTTAATATCAATTAGAATTTTCATTATTTGCTAATCTATTTCTTACTTCCTTAACCATTGCTGTAATCTCCTCAATTGGAGGTTTTTCGGAGTCCGCACCCAATTCATCCAATTTTTCCCATAAATTCAGATAAACCCTTGGATTTTTGGATTTTTTTCAACACAATCATGTCATCTTCTTCCCACAAGCAGTATTTATCACCTGGTTGCAGTTTCAATCATAATTCTGGCGGAATTTCTAACTGGCCATCTGCTGTGACTTGCACTACCAAAGTCCTCGCCATTTTTCTATCCTCCGTCATCTGGATTTATCATAAAGCTAAAGTATTTCTCAGAGGTTGTTTAAAAAAAAGTAGTTTTTAATACTTGAATTATCGTTTTTTGGGAGTAGTCTAGAACGACAAATATACTTACTGTTTGAGCTTTTTGAATCCCTATTTGAGGCTGGAGCCTCACGATTCCCGTCCCCACGCAGAGCATAGGGACGAGCTTAATTGGTCGCAGGTAATTACCCCTAAAGTAAGGATAGTTGCTCATTGGGTGGCTTAAATCCCAGATGCTTATAGGCTGCGGGGGTTGCGGTTCGTCCCCTGGGGGTACGACTCAAATAACCAATCTGCATTAAATAGGGTTCGTAAACCTCTTCGATGGTTTGGGTATCTTCTCCCGTTGCTGCGGCAATTGTTTCTAAACCGACTGGTCCACCGTTAAAATTCTCGATAATTGTGCTTAACATGCGTCGGTCTGTCCAATCTAAACCACAGGGGTCAACTTGAAATAGTTGTAAAGCTTCGGCAGCAATGGGTTGGGTAATTTCTGCAACTTTTTTCACCTCCGCATAATCCCGGACACGTTTGAGGAGGCGATTGGCTATCCGTGGTGTTCCCCGTGACCTCCGAGCTACCTCGACAGCTCCATCGGCAGTAATCTTGGTATTTAATAACTGGGCGCTACGCAGGACTATTTGACTAAGTTCGTCCACCTCATAAAAGCGGAGTTTTTGCACTAAACCAAAGCGATCGCGCAGGGGGGAACTTAAGGCACCAACCCTAGTGGTTGCCCCCACCAGTGTAAATTTTGCGAGTGGTATACTTCTAGTGCGAGCGCTAGTTCCTTTGCCCACAGTTAGGTCAAGACGAAAATCCTCCATTGCCGGGTATAAAATTTCCTCCGCCATCCGGGAAAGACGATGGATTTCATCGATAAACAACACATCTCCCGGTTTCAAATTCACTAACAACCCAGCAATATCACGGGGACGTTCCAGGGCTGGGGCACTAGTAATTTTATAACCGACTCCCATTTCCGCCGCTAAAATCATCGCCATTGTGGTTTTTCCCAAACCCGGTGGTCCATACAATAGCAAATGATCAACGACCTCACCGCGTGATTTAGCCGCTTTTATGGCAATATCTAATACATCTTTTAAATCTTTTTGACCAATATAATCGGCAAACCGATGGGGACGGATAGTTTCTTCCTGTTTTCCCTGTTCGTCAATTTGGGCTTGGGGTTGGAGAATTTGCTCCTCTGGATGGGTTTGAAGGTGAGATGTTTTTGGCAATTGTCCAGACTCATGGGCAGCCTTTTTTGAGGCTTTCAAGTGGCGTTGTGGTTCGCCATGCGGCTCTGGGGGCTGTTTTTTGGAGGAAATAATCGCCATAATCCGGTTTTATTGGTGACTTGGGATGGGAAATTGTCTCGATGGAGTTGCACCTTGATGCGCCTCCTCTATCCCCAATCACTATTTTCCCCTAATCTCGGTATATTCCCACTAGGAGTAATAAATTTCTTTAAATTAATTTTTTGCCAAATCAGGGAACAGAGAACAAAAGTTAGGGGAGAGAATGGTTTTCCCTCTTTCCTCCCTCCCTGGATGCAGCTATCCATTAGTCACATCTTTCTTAACAAAGTCTGAAAAGCGATTATAGAAATGATTTCAGTAGAGGGATTAAGCATTAAGATTAGACAAAACTCAGAAAGTATGCATTTAGATTTGATGGGCTAGCTTCCAAGTTACGGCGATATCGTGCAATCGTCGTAACCCTCTCCAAATCGTCTTGACTCCAGGTTCCCCATCACCTTTACGACCCAGAAAACCACCTAGTCGAGCAATCATTCGTACAGCTTCTCTTAATGTTGGTGGCTGATCTGGTGGAATTGGGTTTTTGTTCACACTTACACATAAAGATTGCCATTCAACTGTAGTTAAAACCGTTTCACAACTTTGTTCTGGATTATCCCTTGCTTGGTAAGTTAACCATAATAATCGCCATGCCACAATCGAATATGTCGCTAATGCCATTGATAGGCGTTTTCCTGTCTCCAGTTGTAATTCCTCGATTCGACAACCGCTTTTCAATGTATAGTGATAACGCTCGATTAACCAACGATATGTATACCATTCAACACATTTTACCGCATCTTCAAGGCTATTAATTTCCAATGTCGTTAACAATAACCAACTGATTGGTTTTATCTCCGATGGTGGACTCTTTTCTTCTGCTAATATCACCTGTAGTTTTACTGGTTTACAAAGCGAACGCCCGAGCTTATTTTTTGGTACTTCTATTTCAACTGTTTCGTATCTAATTGTTAGTTTTGCTATCCTTTCTGGTCTTTCTGGATTTCTTCTTACCTTGACTTCTACTTCTCCCTGAGTTGGACTTGACCTGATCGCCTCATGTAGATAATTCGCTGTATGGCTAACTTTTCTATTATGAGTTCCTCTGATTAGTAAGTGGCTATTTTCTGGTCTTTCCTGATTAAATAAATCAAATATATCTGCTTCTGAGTCTGCTACTGTTATGATTTTTATCTTTTCTGGTAGTAATTTATTTGTTCTCTCTAGCCCTTCCAACCATCTTTGGCTTTCTTTTTCTTCTGTTTGTCTTTTTCTACGTGTTTTTGCTATTCCTAAATCTTCGATATTTCTTGACCATACTTGTTGGTCTATTACTCCCAGTGGAACTCCTTTTATGCTTGATAATAACGTTGAATGTACTTTTAATCCTAAACTTTTTCTCTGGTCTAGATATCCAATTCCTTCTGTTGCTGGATGACTTGTTACATCCATATTTGTTGTGTCTTGTATTGCTAATACTATCTCGTGTTCTTTTGCCCTTTCGATTGTACTTTTGATATGTCCATTGCTTATATCTGATGGTTTTATATACGGCGAACTCCACAAATCATATGCTGCTGTTGTCGCTGCTACGCTCCCACATGCTTGAGGTACACTCGATGTTGGTTGTGCTGCTAAATCTTCTACCATCTTTATCAAACGCTTGTTTCGCCGTTTATCTCCCAAATCCAAGTGCTTCAATTCCCTTGCTGCCCATTTTTCCATTTTTTACACCCTATCTTTCCTCTCTCAAAACTATACCTATCAAGCCTTTCGTCTTCTTTTAAGTATTTTTACTTTTTGTTAAGAAAGATCCGGGTAATGGATAGCCGTAATCGGGGAGGGGACTAGATTTCTCCCTCTCCGTAGGTGAAGGAGTGGGTTCAAATTACGTACAACTTTACATTAAATTGGTATAAGTTGTAAGCCCTGAGTAAAGAATTGATTTTGCTTCTACGGACTATCCCTACTCCCTGTACAGAAGACCCGTCGGGTCGTCTCTACTCCCTACTCCCTGTACAGACGACCCGTCGGGTCGTCTGTACTCCCTTTTTATTCAAACTTAATGGAATTATTTAAAAGCTGTACCTGGGTTCCCGGATAATAAAACTGAAGAATGCGCTCACTACTCCAACCTTGTTTGGCCAGATTTTGCGCACCGATTTGACTTAAACCGACACCGTGTCCCATTCCTCCCCCCACAAATGCATATCCCCATAAACCAGGTGTGCCCTTATTCAGGGGTTGCAGGTAATAAAAAGCACTAATGGGAGCTAAAAATGCGCTACGTACTTCATCTTTTTTGAGGGAAAATTTACCAATGTCGGTATCAATATCCATTTTCAGGATACGTCCACTGGGTGCGCGTTCTACCACTTCCATTGATTTGACGGTTTTAAATTTGGCATAGGGGCTATTTTTGACCCGGAGGAACCTTTGTAAACCTTTGGTGATATCTTCAATATTGGTTTCCCGTCGCCAACGAAATAGACTTGAGGATGATTCGTTAAATCCGGTTTTTTGGGTGATAAATTTTTGGAAATTTTCCTCCAGGGTCAGGGGTTGACTTGTGAGGTTCCAAACATTACTGGGAGCATCGAGAACTGGACGTAAATAGGGACGGTCTTCCCCATTCCAAACATCAGAAAAAGCCGCAGTTACACCACCAGTACTAGCTGAATAGAGAGCATCCACGAGTTCATTTTGATAGGTTAATACCATTCCCCGGGTGCGGGCGATCGCGGCATCAGTACTTTTGGCAACACCCTGTAAACCAAAGTACACCTGACAGTGGGTATCAGCACAAAGTTGATAATCATCAATGGCGAAGCGACGGAGATTACGCAGGGCATAGGTACGGGCTATAATTGCTTGAGCTTCTAAGGCTGCATCGGGGGAGGATGTACCAATTTCGTAGGGTACAACACCCCGGAGGTATGTTTCTAAAGGTACATGATTGACGAGGGTATAACTACCGTAGGCGTTGGGCTGGATTTGTAATTTGCCGGGGAATAGTTTGGCTTTTTCTGGTTTGAGAAGGTTAGGAATTTCTGTATTTTCTAGGGGGGTATCATCTTTTTTGACACCTTGATTCACGCGAATCAGGTTTTTACCACTTTCAATAGTCAGGTTCTTAAAGCCATAACGTTGATTATTGTAAACCCAGCTAGCAACGGGTGTCGCTTTTACCATTGCGGTTTTGATGTAGGCAGTTTTATTCCCGTTGGCTTTGGCGCTATCTAATAAAAATCTTCGTAATAGGGGAGTATGATAAATATCACGTTTTGCCCAGACTTCCCAGCGTTCCGGTTGGGCTATTTCCACCTCAATACCCTTTTTTTGCCAAGCTTTGGCGCTATGTTCGGCGGTTTCAAAGGTACGATAGGTTCCCAATACCACCCTTTCTTCTAGTCGTGGTTCCGGAATCGGTTGCATGGCAATTTCTAACCGTACCGGGTTCGCTGTTTCTAGGGTTTTATTACCATTTGCAACCGGGAAAGTCAAACGCAAACGGTCATCTTTAGTGGGTGCAAGTTCGAGTATTTCCTTGGTATCATCGCCAAAACGTTGGACAATACCAATTTTTAGCTCCATATCCTGGTTTGCATCTGCCCTTTTGATAATGGGTTCAGATGCAGCAGTTAACATTAGTGTAGAAATTCCCGTCAGGATTACCTGACCATTACGTATAAGTTTCATCTGGTGGATTTTAGATTTTAGATTTTGGATTTTGGATTACTCTTCGGTCGATCCGCGCTACGCGCGTCTATGGATTTTGGAAGTAGCCATCATGAATTGCGTACACCAGAACGGATGAAAGTGGTTTTTCCCCTACTCCCTACTCGTTTTCAAGTCAGGCTACATGTATTGTTTTTCCTGCTTACTACTCAATACGGTTCGGTTAATGATTTTTTGTGGTGATTTCGGGAGACGCGATATAGCCTCTTTCAGAGGAGCTGAACGCTAACGCGTCTCTACAATAATTATTTTGGGTTTACGACTTTTCTGTTCCTAGCCGTATTGCCTTACTACTCCCTACTCCCTACTTACTTGTCAGATATATCCGTAATTTCGTTATATTTTACTTCCACATAGAGGTATGCACGTAAATTTTCAGTTCATGTCGGTCTGGGAAAAAAAGTCCCAGTCTCAAAGCACAAGTCCATTAAAATTGACCCAAGGCGGGTTGTCAAAAAATATTCAAAATCCGTAGGGGTATCAAAAATCCCAACTTGTTTGCTTCCCGGTCGTCCGAGGTCGCGTCTGTACTCTCGAAGGAAAAATTAGCTTTATAACCCCATGTCCAGAGTCAGGACACTAGTCAAAATAGTGATAATTAATACTTCACAAACAACCTCTTACCTATTGTCTTCTTGCTGCATTTTGAGCAAGGGAGTAATCAGCCTTAGGTAATGGGTTGATTTTCCAACTACTCCCTAATCCCTACTCTCCACTCCCTAATAACTGAAAGTGTTCGGAAGTTTGTGAGGAATCCGAGTTCTTGTGTACCCTGTTTTCTTCAAGCAACTTTTTTGTCACAATTAGTTTCATAGGCATTCAAACTGGACAAGTTTTGCTAAACTGCGAGTTGTATGTTGGTTTTTGATCTTAGTTTTTCACAAGAGATAACACAATTAGCACGCAAATTCAGATTTGAAACTCTACCTTGAGTTGATCTTGCTGTTTTGTTTTTGACTGCCATATCCCCTGACGGAGAATCGAATTCAATGTTGCGATCGCTGCGAATCGAAAATTTTGCTTTGGTTGATGAGTTGGAATTGGAGTTTGGTGTTGGCTTAAATGTGTTGACGGGTGAAACTGGTGCGGGTAAGTCGATTATTCTCGATGCGATTGATGCGGTGTTAGGGGGTAAGGTGTCGAGTCGGGTGATTCGCACAGGAACTAGTCGGACGGTGGTGGAGGGTACTTTTTGTGTGAATCCGAGTTTAGCTGCTTGGTTAGGGGAGCAGGAAATTGATTTGATTGATGAGAATTTATTGATTATCAGTCGCGAAATTAGTACCAGTGGGAATAATGTTCGCAGTCGTTCTCGGATCAATGGGGTGTTGGTAAATCGTCAGGTGATGCATGATTTACGGGGGAGGGTGGTGGAAATCACTGCTCAAGGGCAAAATGTGCTGGTGGGACAATCTGCTCAGGTACGGGATTGGTTGGATAGTTATGGTGGGGAGAAAATTTTAGCTGCTCGTAATCAGGTAGCGAGTGCGTTTGCAGCTTATCAACAGGTTCATACGGCTTTGGAAGCACGACGAACTTCGGAACGGGAGCGGTTGCAGCAATTGGACTTGTTGACCTATCAAGTTAAGGAATTAGGAGATGCAAATTTAGGGGACGCAGACGAGTTAGAACAACTGCAACAGGAACGCGATCGCCTCACCCATGTGGTAGATTTACAACAGATGAGTTACCAGGTCTACCAAGCTTTGTATCAAAGTGATGGGGATACACCCACTGTGACGGATTTATTGGGTGATAGTGAAAATACCCTCACGGATATGGTGGAATATGATAGCCATCTGACACCCCTATTGGATTTAATTCGGGATGCTCAAACGGCTGTTGTGGAAGTTGCTCGCCAAATTAATGCCTACGGGGAAGCTCTGGAAGCTGACCCCCAACGCTTAGAAGAGGTGGAAGAGAGAATTCGGGAACTCAAATTAATTATCCGCAAATACGGTCCCACCCTAGCAGATGCGATCGCCCATTATCATCGCATTTCGGCGGAATTAGCAGCCCTGACTGATAGCGAACAATCGGTGGAAGCTCTGGAAAAGCAGGAAAAACAAGCTTTCGACACCCTAAATGATGCTTGTTTGGAGTTAACTAAATTGCGACAAGCTGCTGCAAGGGATTTTGAATCGAGTTTAGTACGGGAATTGAAACCCCTGGCAATGGATAAGGTTCAATTCCAAGTTGCCATTGAACCTGTTGCACCTACCCCCACGGGAGCCGACAAAATTACTTTTATGTTTAGTCCGAATCCGGGGGAACCCCTACAACCCCTATCGGAAACCGCATCGGGAGGAGAAATGAGTCGGTTTTTACTTGCTCTCAAAGCCTGTTTTTCCCAAGTTGATACCCCCGCAACAATGGTATTCGATGAAATCGATGTCGGTGTTTCCGGACGGGTCGCTCAAGCGATCGCCGATAAACTTTATCAGTTAGGACAAACTCGCCAAGTATTATGTGTGACACACCAACCCCTAGTGGCAGCAATGGCTGACAAGCATTTTAATGTGATGAAACAGGTAGTTAACCCCAGCCAAAGTCAAAAAAATCACAATCATGGTGATGAGCGCACAGTCGTCCGGGTGACAGCCTTAGAGCAACTAGAACAACGTCGTCAGGAACTAGCTCAACTTGCAGGAGGAAAATCAGCCCAAGATGCGATCGCCTTTGCAGATTCCCTGCTCAATCAAGCTCAAAGTCAGCGTAACGGTAAAAAGCCACAAAAAAGCCGTAAGTAATACGATTTTGGATTGAGAACCCTTTTTGATAAGTAGTTATGTCGTTTTACTTTGTTGATTAATTTCCGATTTATTGTTGTTGAAGGGTTTATAGCCTTTCCCAAGCAACTGAGGTACATCTAAAATTCTTTAGCTTTGCTCAAAATACAAGCAGAATTAAACTCGTACCTCACCAGACCGGGAACCGATATACTTGTGTTTCATATCAATCCCCATGTCGTTTACATTTAACTGCAATCAGCTGTAAAATATCTGATGATTATATAATGGGGGCTTTCCTTGGCTTTGATGGTGCATAGACGTAATTTAAGTCTAAATGCACCAAAGTTCCAGCAATTACCGACCGTAATAAACCCTAGCATTACCGAAACCCAGATTTTTGAGATTGCGATGCCATTGTTCAGCTTCATAGCGATCGCGAAATGGTCCCACTGCTACATGCCATCCCCGTGGTTGATGGCGACGCATAATGTTTAAATTTTGACCTATATTCTGGCGAATTTTATTTTCAATCCCCGGTAATTCCTCCCTCCCCCCAGGAATGACGACAAAATAGGCTTGACTAGGTTGGGGTTGGGGTCTAGGTGGGTTGGGATTGCCAGGATTATAGCTAATAATTTGCCCTGTTTGACTATTAATTACCTGTACTGCGGGAATTCCCATGAATACTAGTTGTCGCGCTCTGGTATCGGCATTTACGGAGGTACTAAACACACCTGCTTGGATGATGGTTCGACCCTGGATAGAACGAAAATAGGCTGTGGGTTCAATTTGTTTGGTCGCCATCAGTAACTGGGGTTCGGAACTATTGACAATCACCCAATATTGGGGTTGTCTTGATACCCCCGTTGGGGTTTGGTTAATCGTTTGGTTATAATTTGTTTGGGGGGTGACAAACTCAACCGCATTCTGTGGTAGTTCTGGTAATCGCTCTCCGCTTGCTGGTAACATCGGTACTGGGGAGGAAAAATTATCCATTACACCCGGTGATTGGGCCTTACTTGGCAACACAACCAAAAAAGTTGCGATCGCTAACAACCAAAAAAATGCGACTCGCATCCTTGTTGATGAACGCAAGCGGGTAAATCTAATCAATTGATGGAAAAATGCACTCCAGTTCATAAGCTGTTAATTCCAATTTTGACAATTAAGGTCATTTCCAGGTTAACTATTGTAATAACTACATAGTGTTAGCTTATAAATCCACAGCCTAGCAACATTTATACATCATGAACAAAGTCGTTGTTGGACTTTCAGGCGGTGTTGACAGTTCTACCGCCGCAGCTATCCTCCACCACCAAGGCTACGATGTCGTCGGACTCACCCTTTGGCTCATGAAGGGCAAAGGACAATGCTGTTCCGAGGGCATGGTGGATGCTGCGTATATTTGCGAGCAGCTAGGAATTCCTCACTACATTGAGGATATGCGTGATGTGTTCGCCACCAACATCGTCGATTATCTAGTTTCTGGTTACAGCCAAGGGATTACCCCCTTACCCTGTTCCCAATGCAATAAAACTGTCAAGTTTGGTCCAATGGTGAAATATGCTCAGGAAAAGCTCAACAGCGACAAAATCGCCACTGGACACTACGCACGGATTAATTACAATTCTCAAACAGGACGTTACGAATTATTACGGGCCCGCGATCGCCATAAAGACCAATCCTATTTTTTATACGATTTATCCCAGGATTTATTAGCGGCGACATTGTTTCCGTTGGGAGAGTTAGAAAAAAGCCAAACCCGGCAAATTGCTCGGAAATACGGCTTAAAAACCGCCGATAAACCGGAAAGCCAAGATTTATGTTTAGTCGAAAGTAATGGTTCCATGCGGGCTTTTCTGGATAAATATTTGGCTCCGAAACCCGGTGATATCGTTGATCTGGCAGGAAATGTTTTAGGACAACATGACGGCATTCAATACTACACCATTGGTCAGCGCAAAGGTTTGGGAATCGCTGCGGCTGAACCATTGTATGTAATTGCCATTGATGCAGCCAATAATCGTGTGGTTGTCGGCGATCGCACTAAAGCCACCCAACCAGAATGTCACGTCGGTCGGGTCAACTGGGTCTCGATTGCTGCACCCCAAACCCCAATTTCCGCCGCAGTTCAAGTGCGTTACCGTTCTACACCAGTTCCAGTGACGGTCATTCCCCTGGAAAATCACCGAGTACGGATTGTGTTTGCGGAACCTCAGTTTAGTATTACCCCCGGACAAGCCGCAGTTTGGTACGACGGGGAAAAGGTGTTAGGTGGGGGAATTATTGAAGGGTAGACCATTGTGTCCACAGAAATCCGACAGATGAATTGTGTTGGTTCTGTAGAGACGCGATATATCGCGTCTCTACATGTGTCACCAAAATTTTGGGAATCAGCATAAGAAATACAAACAATCGTGTTAAAATTCAGTTAATAATTTAAAATTTTGTTTGAACCTAAAATACAACTAACTGTACATATAAATATATAATCATTTAGCAAAAGCCAAATAGCGATCGCGTGTGCAAACCCAAAAAATCTTCCTCACCGAACTCCATTCATCTGCGATTTTCTCAGGATATCAAGTTATTATTACAACAACTTTCCCAGCAACCCTTAACCATTGGAAACGTTTTAAATATTACTTCTGAACGGGGATTTAGTTTGGTGATGGTGTTACTGGTGTTACCATTTCTCTTTCCCATGCCTCCGGGATTAACAGGGCCATTCGGTGGAGCCTGTTTTTTATTATCAGTACAGATGGCTTTAGGAAGGAAAACACCGTGGTTACCGCGTCAAATTGCCAACTATAAATTCCCCCGTAATTTTGCCCAAGTCTTATTAAAAAACCTGCACCGTGTCACCCGTATTGTCGAAAAAATTACCCGTCCCCGTTGGCAAAAATTAGCCCAAAATTCCTTTACCTGGCGACTGAATGGTTTATGTATTGCCTGGTTATGTATACTGTTAATTTCACCCGTACCTCTGACCAATCCATTTCCCACAATTGCGATTTTGATACTTGCTATTTCTACCTTAGAATCCGATGGTTTATTAATGGGGATTGGTTATTTTTTGACGATTTTAGTCACCTTATTATTTGTATTTATTGGCTATGGATTGTGGGTTGCTCCCAGTATATTACCAAATATTTTTAAGTAGCCTAGAGACGAGATATATCGCGTCTGTACGGTAGGTAAAGCTTTGAGGCGAATGATCGGTTACAACATTGTGGTTTTATGTTTAATTGTAACCTAACTACATATCGATTCTCTTTTACTTTGAAATAAATGAAACTAGAGTAATCAACGGTTATAGCTCCTGATATGTAGCAACCATTAGCGTAAACGATATTACAGGATATAGAGACGCGATATATCGCGTCTTTACTATTCCCAACTCCCTATTTTTCAATTTACAGGTAGCAAAACAGTAAAAGTTGTTCCTTGGTCAAGTTTGCTGTCAACACCGATTTGTCCCCCATGATTTTCCACAATGGCAGAAGCGATCGCTAATCCTAATCCCGTACCCTTGACATTCTGATTCTTTCCTTGGTGGGTACGAGCGGGGTCAACACGGTAAAATCTGTCAAAAATGCGTGGTATGGCTTCCGGGGGAATACCGATACCAGTATCACTGATTTGAATTTTGAGATAGGCGGAAGAGCGCAAAGCAGAACGCCTTTGGTGGTTTTCGATGCGGGAGAGAGTGACGGTGACACTTCCTAAAGGTTGGGTATAACGTAATGCATTACCAATTAAATTAGTGAATAATCGTCCTAGCTGTTCCCAATTTCCCTGGACTGAAAACCAATCATCAGCCTGTTCCGAGGATGGATTTTCCGTCTCCGCTAACTTTAAACTTAAACTAATTTGCCGTTCCTGGGCGATCAGTTGCTGTTCCTCCACCACTTCCATTAACAGTGCATCTAAGGGACAGGGTGTAAAATCATCGTTCTCAATCCCGCTATCTTTGCGAGCAAGAAATAACAAATCATTAACGAGTTTTCCCAATCTTTGGGTTAATCTTTCAATCACCTGGAGTTGGTGACGGTAATGGGTGATAGTATAACCGTTAGGTTGATAAATGGGATCTAAACTATCCAATTCCGCGATCGCTACTTGCACATTGGTTTGAATCAAAGCAATAGGACTGCGCAATTCGTGGGATGCATCGGCGGTAAATTGCTTGAGACGTTGGTAGGATTCCCCCACCGGTTCCATCGCTTTCCCCGACAAAAACCATCCACTAGCAGCGACGGAAACAATCATCAAAACAATTCCTAAACCCAAATCCACAATCAACTGACGACTGGGTTTTGTCACCTCAAACCAGGGATGGCTGACCCGCAAATAACCCAATACTTGCCGTCCATACTCCACCCGTTGAGTAACTTGTCGCAGAACCAAAGTGAAATCATCCGGGTTTTCACTGTCATGCCATGCATCTAAATTATCCGGTTGACGTTGGATACGCACAGTCTCACCGATGTGATTACCACGTATGGGAATATCCAAAGGTTGGGAAAAAGTAGACCAGAGCAACTCCCCCGTTGGACTAAACCACTCAATATCAATGTGGTCATCCTCCACACTATCAGCATTATCCCGGAAACTGGCCTCGATATTAATATGGTAAGTATCCAAACTGGTTCGTTCAATCGCCAGCGATCGCTCCACTACCTCCACCACATGATTGAGGGTATCATCAATCCGTTCCACCAGAGTTTCCCGGACATATAGGTAAACCCCACAGGCAAACACCAATAGTAAAACTGCTGTAATTGCTGTGTACCAAATTGCCAAACGGCGACGTGTAGCCTGAAACATTTTTAGCTAAAACTCACATAAATCACATAACTACTTGATTTGCTATTGACGGCTAACAGTTGACATTTATCAAGTTAACAGTCATCCATCAAAAGTAGTTAATATGCAACTTAAATGCGCAACAGCTTACCCACCAATCATCTGCTGTATTATAACTAATTTTGCCTCAACAGGATCTGCAAAACTTAATCTGGTCATTACAAATCCTGCCGCAGAATCATTTGATTTTGTCCAGGGTTGAGATTTAGCTAGTATCAGCACTTAAGTGATAACACTGATAAAAAAAATTTTTGCCAGCATTATATTTCCATGTTATTACTGAAGTTAGATTTTGGGCAAAAAGGTTACATTCTTGATGTGAACAAATCAGGAAAGTATTAATAGAAATATGTTTTTCTTAATTAATTGGAGCTTTTAATAATTTCGCGATCGCCAAAAAATGAGCAAAGTATATTTCCTGGGAAACAATTATTAATCGCCCACTATCAGGACTTACTGGACTAACATATTATTTGAAATTTGAAGTTCGTAGTGAGGACTTTAGTCCTTATTGCCTCAGCACAAAAGCTCTAATTACAAACAAAAGTGCAGAATTTGTGGGAAACATGGGTAAGTCCTAATTATACCAAAACCTATAATTACTAGTTATACCATTTCCCTCACAGCCAAAAAACACATCCAAGTTATAAAATCCTTGTCGAACCTGGATTAATTAACTGTGAATTGTGAATTGGCATTATTTGGTAATTACGTGAAATGAAAATTATCCCGTCCAGCGTAATGTAAATGATTCAAATCGCTTCATCACCAAATCATGAAAATACATACGCATGAACCAAAACAGATTTTTGAGTTATATACACAGGGGGTGATACCTAAGTCGAAAAATTGTAATCCTACATAGTGATAAAAATGGTTTTCCCAAAGGCAGATTTCTCATTTAGAGAAAAACTAGGGCTAACTGGGGAGTATCTGCAACTATCAATAGTAAAACCCATTTATCTGCACCTGCGAAAGCCAAAAATTGCACAAATTGAACGAATTCAAACTATTTACAAAATTAGCGAATTACGAAGACTGAGGAGACAGTTTTTAAATGAATAAGAAAGTATTAGGATTAATTGCAGCAAGTATCACCCTATTTGGTACAACTATCAGTGCTACACCTGCTCGTGCGAATGCTCAAAGAGATGTTGATGTTGAAGTTAACGTTGCACCTGCATTATTTCTGCGGACATTTGACCGAGTAGTTATTAACGTTACCGCAAACGGTACAGAAGCAAGCACTGATACAGTTCCTGGTGGTGATGTTGATACCTTGACAGCACAACAGTTAACTCAAAGTGGTCCAGGTTCTTTAAGTTCAGTACAACAAATCACCAAGGAAATTCCCAATTTATTTGCAGTTTGGGGTAACGAAGGTACGGTGGAAGTGACCGTTAATCCTACTCCTGGCAGCAATATTTTAGCATTACAGGGTACAGCACCGACTGGACTTGCAAACCGTGCTCGTATTAATAATGCTTCAGCAACTTTTGCGAGTACAAATAAAAACCTCGATCCAGAAGAAGCTGTTGTCGGTGGTGCAACAGTAAATATTGAATTCCTCCGTGCTACTGCTGGAGGTGTTTTAAATCCAGCAAACGCTTCTGCGGGTAAATATATTGGTGGTAAGTTAACAGTACGCGCTGTACAAGCACCATAGTCTATGTAGACATTAATCTGGTGCAGGAATTTCACCTGCATCCAGGTTTTTTATCAGCAGTAGCACAGATGATTGATTTGCAAAAATTCATCATACTCCTACGTGGGAGTAAGCTACATAATAACCTACAGCAAGGCTGTAACGACGTAATTCAAAAGGGTTTAATTAACCTACCTCTAAATTCTAAGTATTTACATTCGAGGTGAAGTTCAACTAATTCACAATTACGAATTATGAATTATGAATTACAAATTACGAATTACAAATAAGGGTTTAATTACCCCTAAGTTCTAAGTATTTACATTCGAGGTGAAGTTCAACTAATTCATAGTTACGTACGCAAAGCATTGCCACAGGCTATTACGAATGACAAATTATGAATTAACTTAAATCGAGTCTATGTTGAAATCTGAAGTTGCAGTCAAAACTCCTCTTTTCAAGATAGACAAGGTTTAATTAATTGAATCCAATTGACTTCTTTAAGAGAAGCTGCACCACACACGTTTACATCATGCATTCATGAACCAATGAGTCAGAAAAGTCAAATCAAGTTCAAGGGTGAAAGATGAAAAATCGAAATCAATTCTGGTTTTGGCTCCAGCTAAGTTATCTATTAACTACCTTATTTACACTATTTTTCCCCCTCACCCATGTAGGAGCAGAAGAATCAATTCCCATCGAAGTATTAGATGTCACCGGAAATAATTTTCCCCAAACACAAACCCTTGACCCCATTAAACCAGAGGAGATTTTACCAGTGAATCAGGGAGTTGCAACTTCCCTACCCGAACTTCTTGCACCCGCACCATTTCAAAATAGTATAATTCGGAATTTTGTATGGACAAGACGAGTTCCCCTAGACCAATTATCCCAACCGATTAGAGTCACCTATTCCCTCAAAGGTTATAACAACCAGGAAAATTTATTTAGTAGTCAATCCAATCCTCGTTCTACGGTGAATGTGGTACTTAAAGATGAAAAATCGGAATTACTATTTCGGGATAATGAGCGCAATATTGCAGTGATTCAAGGTAGTGTACAATTTGTCCTCGACCCGTCACGAGCAAGAGCGGGAAAACACGGTGGAAAGTTATCGGTGTGTATATTGAGTCGAAGTGGAGGATGTTTATAATTGTTTGAGAATAGGGGAGACGGAATACAGGAGAATAATTTTTTCAGTAGGTTATATGCGAAATTTTAATATAATTTTCTGGTGTGAGAAATACTAATTCTCAACACTGGGGTGTTCAGATATTTTTGTAGTTGACGAATTTCAATAATTTAAACATTATTCAAAATTAAGTATTTTTCAGTGATTTAGGTGGGTGAGATGGTGAGAATTGAGATGTTAAAAAAATCAATTGGTATTGCCTTAAGTATGCTGAGTATGGTGGGATTGAGTGTACCATCCGTTGAAGCGATGGAAATTAGCGTTAGTCCACCTCGATTTGAATTAGATATTAACAATAAAACGCGATCACAATCGATTAGAATCACGAATTTAGCTAACGAACCGGTGGAAATGGAAGCTTTTGTCCGGACATGGACAACTGACCCCAAAACCAATGAGGTACAAGATATTCCCTCCACAGAAAATTCCTTTGACCGTTGGATTGTGTTTACACCTTCACGCTTTACCATTCCCCCAAGACAAACCCAAACGGTTCGATTTGTAGTGCGTCCAAAAACCCAATTAGCAGCAGGGGAACATCGAGCTGTAATTTATTTTCAGGAAATCAAAAATTCACCTACCAATCGGGAAGCGGTTCAAGCGATTGGTTTAGTGGGAGTCATTGTCTACGGATATGCAGGGGAAATTAAGCGGATCGGAACTGTGAATTCAGTGAATATTACCACTAATCCCCGTGGTACAAGTGCAGTGTTTGATATTTCCAGTAATGGTAATGCTCATGTCCGAATGAGAGGACAGTATGCAATTTACCCAGCTAGTCAATATCCCGGTGCAGAGAAAACTCAAAAAATCAATGATGTTGGTACAAGGGGAGCAAAACTACCAGCAAATGTTGTTCATGCTGGTGTAATTCAACTTTCTGGAGTCATACCCGGAACTCGTCGTCAACTCAGATTACCCTTTAATAAGCAATTACCTCCGGGAAATTATGTGCTTGATATTAAAGCTGATTTAAGTGGAATTCCCATTAATAAAGGTGTTCCTTTTACAATTCCCGCGACAAATCCCAATACCCAACCGGAAAAACAACCAGCTACAAATTCCCAGCAATAGACCAAAATCGACAATCCAACATCGAAAGTTCAAAATAGATGAAGATATGCTCTACCCAGCTTTACCACCAGCACCACCCCCAGTCATAATTACTCTTACACCTCAAACAATTGCAAGTACATCTCCAATGGGGAGAATTGCTTTAACTCAAGGGGTGGTTTCTTCTCGTCTTACTTCCAAAACAACCGATGCTGTATCTGGGGTAGGGAAGACGGGAACTGAAGATATTCTCCATAGTCCTGAATCGGGGGTATCAACAACTTGTGATACCCATCCTTCCCATTCCACCAAAACCAATTTGGTGAATCATCTTTTAACAAAATTTTTAGTTAATTCTGAAGTTGAACCAGAAAAAAAAGAATGTTTCAGAAGTTCGCAACCAGAGCGTCAATTGATTGCTTCTACAAATTTAGAACAATCTTCTCTCTCTGGGGGTGATAATCAGGATAAAAATATTGATAATACAGTCAATAATTATCAAACTAATAATTCCCAGATTAATCAGCAAGAAATTACCTCAAAGACAGTTGCAGCTAATTCTGCTAGCAATCCAGATGGAAATCCCCTGGGGAAAATTTTGGCAACGGTGCAGGAATTAGTTGCTGTTTCTTTGTATGCTTCTCTAAATCCGGCTTTAAATAGTAATTTTGAGGTTGCGACCAAACCGGGAGAAACTGCTAGTAAACATTCTGAGAATAATTCTGAAAATAACTCTGAGAATCAATTAGAAAATAATTCCCATTTACAAAACAGTCATCTTATTACTCGTTTAAATTCTCAAAATAATCAGAAATCACCAAATAATCAAAATTCTTCTTTAGCTAGTAATCCCAATTTAGACTCATCGCGTCTTATTGCCATTGTCCAAGGATTAATTAATGCTTCTATTTCGGCTTCCATAAATAAAAATATTGCATATCAAGTTACCCCAAATACAGATAAATCTCATCTAGTCGCTACGACAAATAATTCCAATTTATCCGATAATTCCTCCCCTACTGATGCCAAGGTTGAAACAATTGAAACAGAAGATAATCCACAAAAAGTAGCAGCAGTTAGTAATTCCTTAACAGAAAAACTCAAAAATTCTGCTGCTAACCTGAATAATCCCAATCCTTTCCCCAGCAACACCATTCAGTTAGCGAGAATTCCCGGTGAACCCTTCCTAGTTGCAGTTACAATTAACGGACGAGAAGTTGGCACACTAGATATTATTCAAGAAGGGAAATTATTATTAATTCCCATTGAAGCCTTTGCTGAAGTGACTGGATTTAGCGCCGAAAAATCTGGTTCTATTTATACTGTAATCACCCCCCTAGGAGAAGTGAAATTAGACCCCCAATCCCTACGGGAAATTAATGGAGTCACCTATATTAGCAATACGGAATTAGCCAACAAACTACGAATTTCCCTAGATTTAAATACTGCTGATTTAACCCTAGCAGCCGATTTACCTTGGCGTAGTACAAATCAACAGGGAAGAAAAGTTGAACTTCAACCAGAATTTTTAGCTCCTAATAATGGAATTTCTAGCCTTCGTCAAGAATTAAATATTACCCGTGTTTATGGTAATACTAGATTGAGGAGTTCGACTCAACTAGGAGGGAGAATTGCTGGCGGTTCTTGGCGAATGCGATTGAATAATAACTTTGTCAATCAACCGGATATTTCTGAATACTTTTTCTACAAACGTAGCGGTCAATTTCGTTATCAACTTGGTCGTCAACAGGTGGGTTTACACCCATTAATTAACTCCATTGATTTAACAGGTTTGCAGCTTGGTTTTACAAACTTACCTGCTGAAAGCTTCCGGGGAAGTTATGGTGCTAGCGAATTATTACCACGACGTTCTCGACCCATGCAAACATTTACCGGGGAAGCACCTCCCGCTAGTATAGCCCAATTACGGGTAGCAGGAATTGCTGTTGCTCAACAGGTAGTTGGTTTTGATGGTAAATACGAATTTGTGGATGTCAATCTACCCATTGGTCGTAATAATGAGGTGGAAGTGGCGATTTTTGATCGGAGTAATTTAAATGTACCGATTACCGTGCGTTCTGTGAGAATCAATGCTTCCGATTTGTTATTACCAGCAGGTGGTAATGTCCAACTTGGGGGTTTCGGATTTAGCGGAAATTTGGTGCAAAGTGCTTTTTTTGATGATTTGACTGCTGATTATAGTGGTAAATTTGTTGGTTTTTATCAACTACGTCAAGGTTTATCAAATAATTTAACCTTTGAAGGTTCCCTCCAAGCTGCACCGGATGCATTTCAATCTCAAGCGGGTTTAATTTGGCGTTTAGCTAATCCTGTGGTGTTATCTGCAAGTGTGGGAACTTCCGATGGAAAAATGGGATATGCGGCAGAATTAGATGTACAATTAGACCAGTTGGAAATTAGTGCGAATTCCCAATCCTTACCGGAAGGATTTAGTCGGACAAGGGGACGGGGAGAAAAATTTAATCATAGTTTAGAAGTAGCCTATCGTCCCAGTAATAATTTAAATATTGGGTTTATTGCGCGTAGATTTAAAGACGAAATTACAGATTCAAATTATATTTTACCAACATTCACAATTCGTCCTTTTTCTAGCCTATCCCTGAATGGTAGACCAGATATTGAAGGACGCTATTTACTCAACGCTTTTTATCAACCAAATTGGCGAACTCGCTTAGGATTTAGTTCCTTTGGAGGAGTGTATAATTCCAATTTGACCTATCGCTTTGCTAGGGATTATGAACTATCCTTGGGTAATGAATTTGGAGAAAATATCCCTGGACGATATGCTTTAACCGTAGGACGCAACCCCAGTGACTTCCGTAGTTTATCGTGGAGTTTAGGATTAGCGCTACGGGATGGGGAGGTTGCACCCCTTGCAAGTGCAGGAATGCAAGTATTACCAGGACTACTCGCTAGGGTCGAATACCAGGGTATTCCTTCGCGATCGCGTGGTTTATTTGGTGGTTTTGGCGATGATCGATTCACCCTATCTTTAGTATCCGATTTATCCTTTGCTAGAGGACGCGTTACCCCCGCAACCTATAGCGGAATCAGTAAGGAACGCGGTGCGATCGCAGGACGTTTACAGCTTGCTGATTCCCCCAACAAAATCGATTTGTCTGGTTCCCGTGTACGTGTGATTAATAATCGGAATCGGGTTGTCGGTAACGCAATCACCGATAGAAGCGGTAATTTCTTTGTTGGTGGTCTATCGGAGGGAATATACACCGTTGAATTAGAACCCGATGAGTTACCCGTGGAAGTCAGCACACCCAAAACCAGCTTTGTGGTGGAAGTTGCTAATTCTGCGGTGACTAAACTGGATTTTCCCCTGCGAGTTGAATTCGGTTTAGCTGGACGAATTACAGATGTTACAGGACAACCCGTCGGTCAAATTCGAGTCGAATTAGTTAATGCAAGTGGTGTACGGGTTCTTTCCGGTGTCACCGATGAATATGGTTTATATCGTTTAGATGGAGTCCCAGTTGGTAAATACATCCTGAGAATCCCTCCCCAAGAAAATTTAGATATCAGTGACGCATTACCCAAGCGTCCTGTGGAAATTAGTCGGGAATTTATTTATAATCAAAACCTTAAGCTACCTGTGTCTGCTGCGGTTTTAAAGCAAAAACAAGCACGGTAAGCATAGGTGGAAAAAATTGTAATTGTGAGTAGAGACGACCCGACGGGTCGTCTCCATTGCTATGGAGGATTTCCCCTCGATTCAGGAATCAAGCGTATCATCGAATTTTGTCAATCCTCTATAGATGCATAGTAGTGGATTGATTTTTCATTTACTATAGATTATTGCCAGGCTGTTGTTGCAGCTTAATAATTAACTATCAATAACCATGCGGAAATTTATTTCAGTATTTATACGGTGAATTATTTGTAAGAGTAAATTTAGTCACCTAAAACCCCATGAAACATATACATATAAAACTAGACCGTGAGCAAGATGGCGATAAACCAGGACTTTACTCTAGGTGTATCTAACCCAATTACAGACAACCACAACGGTCATATCTCTATAAATAATCTATTTCTGCTCCCTATCCAGTCCCCATAATCTGTCATGGCAAAAACAAAAAAAGGCACTAATTCCGTGAATTTATCAGATGCACAGTATTACTTTAATCGTGAGTTAAGTTGGTTAGAGTTTAATAACCGGGTGTTGAGTGAAGCGATGGATCAACGCACACCCTTACTGGAAAGACTAAAATTCCTAGCAATATTCAGTTCCAATTTAGATGAGTTTTTTATGGTTCGGGTTGCTGCACTCAAACAGCAAGTTGAAGCCAAGGTAAGTAAATTAACCTTTGATGGTCGTACTCCCCAACAACAGCTAGATGATATTTCTGCCGCTTTACGACCGATGGCTGCGCAACAACACCAGCACTTTGAAAAGGTTCTGCGACCCCTACTGACCAAAAATGATATCCATATCCTCGATTATATAGATTTAAATCCAGCCCAACGGGAATACTTAGATCAGTATTTCCACGAACAAATTTTCCCCGTCATTACACCCCTAGCCGTTGACCCTAGCCATCCCTTCCCCTACATTTCCAATTTGAGCTTGAACTTAGCCGTTGTCATCAAAAACCCAGAAACCGATGAGGAATTTTTTGCACGGGTGAAGGTTCCCAAGGTTCTACCCCGCTTTTTACCCCTACCGAGGGATTTAAGTATCCAAAATAACGGTAAACCTTCCCTGTGGACAGGAGTTCCCCTCGAACAAGCGATCGCCCACAATTTAGAAGCCCTGTTCCCAGGGATGACTATCCTCGAATATTATATCTTCCGGATTACCCGTGATGCCGATTTAGCCCTGGAAGAAGATGAAGCCGATGATTTACTCTTAGCGATTGAACAGGAATTACGCAAAAGGCGGGTTGGAGGTACACCTGTTCGGATCGAAATTCAATCCCAGACACCAGAGGATATCCGCTCCAGATTATTACAAGACCTGGATTTATCCGAAAATGACGTTTACGAAGTCGATGGGTTGCTGGGACTGCGGGATATGATGTATTTTATGTCACTTCCTGCCCCCGAATTAAAGGATGTACCTTGGCAAGCAGTCGTTCCCAATCGTTTACAAAGACTACGAGACCCCCTAACAGCAGGTCTTCCCAGTGAGTTGGAGGATGGTAAGGACTTTTTTGCCGTAATTCGCGATCGCGATTTAATGGTACATCACCCCTATTACTCATTTTCCGCATCCGTAGTTAAATTTATTACCCAAGCGGCCCATGACCCGGATGTGTTGGCAATCAAAATGACCCTCTATCGGACTTCCGGGGATTCACCGATTGTGAATGCATTAATTGCGGCGGCTGAAAATGGGAAACAGGTTTCCGTATTAGTGGAACTCAAGGCCAGATTCGACGAAGAAAATAATATTTACTGGGCTAGAAGATTAGAAAGTGTCGGTGTCCACGTCGTCTACGGTCTAGTGGGGCTCAAGACCCATTGTAAAACCATTATGGTTGTCCGTCGAGAAAAAGACCGGATTCGGCGTTACGTCCACATTGGTACAGGAAACTACAACCCAAAAACAGCCAGACTGTACACAGATTTAGGCTTATTTAGCTGTCGGGAAGAACTCGGTGCAGATTTAACCGACCTCTTCAATTATTTAACCGGATATTCTCGCCAAAAGACCTACCGCCAACTCCTCGTTGCACCGGTGAATATGCGCGATCGCTTTTTAGAATTAATCCAACGGGAAATCGAAAATGTTGAAAACGGTGCATCCGGTAGAATCGTTGCCAAGATGAACTCCCTTGTCGATCCGCAAATGATTGCAGCGTTGTACGATGCTTCCCGTGCAGGAGTGCAAATCGACTTAATTATTCGGGGAATTTGCTGTCTACGACCAGGATTAAAAGGTATTAGCGAAAACATCCGCGTTATCAGTATTGTCGGTCGCTTCCTAGAACATTCCCGTATTTTCTACTTTTACAATCAAGGTAACGAAGAAATCTTCATCGGTAGCGCCGATTGGATGCCTCGCAATTTAGACCGTCGCGTTGAAGCTATTACCCCCATCCAAGACCCAGATATCATCAAAGACCTACAGGAAATCCTGGGAATTATGTTAGCAGACAACCGCAATGCTTGGGAATTACAACCGGATGGCAAATATATACAACGCCGTCCCAGCGCTGATTCCCCAGAATCAAGTTCTCAAAACATTTTAATGCAAATGGCAATGGGTGTAGTTACAGATTTACCCCATCCCATAGAAGTCAAACAACCCCTACCAAGTACATAACCTGCATTCCCCACAAAACCCTAAAACTCATAGGGAATGAACTATTTTGATTTTTAGTTGCGTACAATAGCTTAGGACTTACGCAAAAGTAACGCCACTGCGTTATGACTAGCTTGCTTCCGGAAACTGCGTTTCGGTCGCTGCGGACAAATCTTCTTTGCGTAAGTCCTGTAGTTCTCTACAAGAAGACTACACCTACTGTAATTTTTTGGGTCTTGTGAAAAGTGGAATAGTTGGCTTAAATATTCCCTGTACAGACGCGACATGTCGCGTCTCTCCCTACTAAAAGACTTTTTCCGCAGACCCTAATTATTTAAAATTTACAAAAAAACAGCTAGTTTAACGAATATCAAAATTCCCAAACTAGCTGTTAATTCTCAAGTAACTATATATGCCTGTAGAACTTAAGCCATTTGATTCTCAATTGCCCATCTAGCTAGCTCAGTTCGATTGTGGAGATTAGTCTTACCCAACATATTAGAAACGTGACTTTCTACAGTACGTTGACTAACATTTAATTCTTCCGCAATTTCCCGGTTCGCTAGACCTCTGGCAACGAATTGTACAACTTTCAACTCTGTTGGGGTCAACTGAACATCAAAAGGTACTTGAATCCGGGAACCATTTTCCCCACCCTTGGCTTGATGCTCCTTCCAGCGAATAGTTTGCTTCAGGGAAGATTCTACTTGCGCAACCAGTTCCTCCGGTTCAAAGGGTTTAACCATATAAACGTCAGCACCCTTATTTAAACCTTTAACTCGGTCAGCACTTTGACCTTTGGCGGAAAGGAAAAGAACAGGTATCCAACTTGTGCGCTCCGTTTGCCGCACTTGTTCGACAAAGGTGTATCCGTCCATTTCTGGCATCATCACATCACAAATGATCATATCTGGAATATCCTGCTCCAAAATATCTAGAGCTTCGCGACCATTTTCGGCAGTGATGACTTCGTATCCTCGGAATTCCAAGTAATCCTTCACCAGCAATATCAGGTTGGGGTCGTCATCGATTAAGAGAAGTCGTTTGTGATCTTTCATGCTGGGTTCTTTCATAGCAGTGGCACTTGTCGCACTTCGGTCCATCGGGTCTTAATTTGTTGTCCTAGGATAGTGGATGATTATAGGGGTTTGTTTTTCCTACTAAACTCGCTTTGATTCCTGTTAAAAAAGTTACTAAAACTTAATTTAACAATCCGCTCACAACAGTTTAGTAAGGATACGTAGAGCAGCAGTATTGATAATGCGCTATTATATATCGCTTTGTGGGTGCGGGAGAAAAACATTGATTAAATAATAATAATTATTATTCAATTTCCACTAGTTAACCACTTGGTTCCGGATATTCCCAGGTGAAACTAGCCCGCATTGAATTCACATTGCTGCTACATTATATCCATATACTTCCTTGATGTTGGGTCTGAGGTCGAGAATTTTCGCGCATTAGTAGGAGGATTTTGTGGTAACGGAGCTTCAATTCAAGCATACTCTTCTACCGCTTTATTGCCTCTCCTAGATGCTCTTGAATTATCCGCTCGATTACCACTGGAACTGCTTGGTCGTAGCATACACCGTTTGGGTAGATCACCATTATCGGCCCATCTACACAAACAGGCAAGTCCGACCACTGGAGTTGGGAAAATGTTTTCCCTAATCAGGTTAGACAGCAAAATCTCATCCGGAAAATAACCCGATTTTAGTGGTTGAAAACGGGATGGGAAAGAATCCCAAAATTTATCACCGATTCCTCCTGCATCACATTTGGCAAATGTGCTGTCAGCACACATCAAAATGTGGCATGGGAAAATGCTTAAACCTAAATTTTCTAAATCTTTATTTAGGATTTCACAGTCAAATTTCGGTTTAGTTTGGGGAAATTTGAGATTTACTGGTTTCACCTTCATACTACTCCCGATTGCAACTCCTGATTACTGTTCTATTACAATTTCTACGGATTGCAAATACATTACAATCTCAATTTTGTGGGGAAATTCCAGGTTAACACTACACTTACGTGTATTTTGAAACGCATTTTATACTTAGACAACAGTGTTTTTGCGCATAGTACGGTCTACACATTTTTGGGTTCGGGAACCCGTACATAGGAATTTATTGCCAGCAAAGCCCACCCTTCGATAAATTAGCACTCAGGAGTCGAGAGTGCTAAACAGGCAATAGAAGTTATGGCTGCTGTATCTCTAAGCGTATCTACAGTTAAACCTTTAGGCGATCGCGTTTTCGTGAAAGTAAGCGCGTCGGAAGAAAAAACCGCAGGTGGTTTGTACTTACCTGACACCGCCAAAGAAAAACCCCAAGTTGGTGAAGTTGTTGCAGTTGGCGAGGGCAAAATCAAAGATGATGGTGCCCGGATGCCAATGGATGTCAAAGTAGGAGATAAAGTTTTGTACTCGAAGTATGCAGGAACCGACATCAAATTGGGAACTGACGAGTACGTACTTCTCTCTGAAAAAGACATTTTAGCAGTAGTTAGCTAATCGTTAGTAGTTAGTGGTGAGCAAAAACACGATATTATTTCTGCCCTATGCACGCTTATTTTATCAGCGTGCAGCTACACCCACTAACTAGGCTCAAAAAAACTAACGCAAAACTAGCAATTAAAAACATTACTAGCAGCAAGAGAGCAACAATTAAGAATTATGGCAAAGCGGATTATTTACAACGAAAACGCTCGTCGTGCTTTAGAGCGTGGCATGGATATTTTGGCTGAGGCTGTAGCTGTCACCCTTGGTCCTAAAGGACGCAATGTTGTCCTAGAAAAGAAATTTGGCGCACCTCAGATTATTAACGATGGTGTCACCATTGCCAAGGAAATTGAATTGGAAGACCATGTGGAAAACACCGGTGTTTCCTTGATTCGTCAAGCTGCTTCTAAAACCAACGACGCAGCTGGTGATGGGACTACCACAGCGACCGTATTAGCCCACGCAATGGTTAAAGAAGGTTTACGCAACGTCGCTGCTGGTGCAAATGCGATTCTTCTCAAGCGTGGTATTGACAAAGCGACTGGTTTCTTAGTCGAGCAAATCAAAGCCCATGCTCGTCCGGTGGAAGATTCCAAAGCGATCGCCCAAGTTGGTGCCATCTCTGCTGGTAACGACGATGAAGTCGGTAACATGATTGCCCAAGCGATGGATAAGGTGGGTAAGGAAGGGGTGATTTCCTTAGAAGAAGGAAAATCCATGACCACCGAGTTGGAAATCACCGAGGGGATGCGTTTTGACAAGGGTTATATTTCCCCCTACTTCGCAACCGATACCGAGCGGATGGAAGCTGTTTTTGACGAGCCATTCTTGTTGATTACCGACAAGAAAATCACCCTAGTGCAAGATTTAGTTCCCATTCTCGAACAGGTAGCTCGCGCTGGTCGTCCCTTAGTGATCATTGCGGAGGACATCGAGAAGGAAGCTTTGGCGACTTTGGTTGTAAACCGTCTACGCGGTGTCTTGAATGTAGCTGCGGTCAAAGCTCCTGGATTCGGCGATCGCCGTAAAGCAATGTTGGAAGATATTGCCATCCTCACCGGTGGTCAAGTGATTACCGAAGATG
The DNA here is from genome assembly GCF_002368395.1 of Calothrix sp. NIES-3974. Lineage (GTDB taxonomy): Bacteria > Cyanobacteriota > Cyanobacteriia > Cyanobacteriales > Nostocaceae > NIES-3974. The sequence goes on along the minus strand of NZ_AP018254.1, from coordinate 4,634,615 downwards.
CTGGTTTGAAATTGGATGCAACCAAAATCGACAGCTTAGGTAAAGCACGTCGTGTCACCATTACCAAAGACAACACCACCATTGTTGCTGAAGGTAACGAAACCGCAGTTAAAGCACGTTGCGAACAAATCCGTCGTCAGATGGAAGAAACCGAGTCTTCCTACGACAAAGAAAAATTGCAAGAGCGTCTAGCTAAACTTTCCGGTGGTGTGGCTGTTGTGAAAGTTGGTGCAGCAACCGAAACCGAAATGAAAGACAAGAAATTGCGTTTAGAAGACGCAATCAACGCTACCAAAGCTGCGGTCGAAGAAGGTATTGTTCCTGGTGGTGGTACAACCCTAGCTCACCTAGCTCCCCAGTTGGAAACTTGGGCTAACGACAACCTCAAGGATGAGGAATTGATTGGAGCTATGATTGTCGCTCGTGCTTTGTCTGCTCCCCTCAAACGGATTGCAGAAAATGCTGGACAAAATGGCGCTGTCATTGCTGAACGGGTAAAAGAGAAAGAATTCAATGTTGGTTTCAACGCTGCTACCAACGAATACGTTGACATGTTCGCAGCTGGTATCGTTGACCCTGCGAAAGTGACCCGTTCCGCACTGCAAAACGCAGCATCCATCGCCGGAATGGTTCTGACCACCGAATGTATCGTTGTTGACAAACCCGAACCTAAAGATAATGCTCCTGCTGGTGCTGGCGCTGGTATGGGTGGCGACTTCGATTACTAAGGTTGGTTGCCTCGGTAACTCCTCATGTAAAATTTTTGACTGATTGGAATTAGTTAATACTGACAGCCATTTCCTTGAGAAATGGCTGTTTTTTTTGGGAAATGCTTGCTACATATCAGGGGCTGTAACCGTTGATTACTCTAGTTTCATTTATTGCAAAGTACAAGATAATCGATATAATTAGGGTGATATTTTGAGTTTTGATAATATTTGTAAAGTGCTGGCAGAGAAATATCCAGCCGATTTTATTCGATGGTTAATTGGGGAAGAATCTACCAATATTGAGGTTTTGAAAACATAGTTAAGTTTAGAACCAGTTCGTGCCGATTCGGTTATTTTTATACGTACTGGTAATCGTATTTTGCATATAGAGTTTCAAACCAAAACCCAGTCGAATCCAGGTATTCCTTTCCGAATGTTGGATTACTATGTCAGGTTAAAACGTTTATACAAGTGTTCCATCATACAAGTTGTCATTTTTCTCCAGGAAACTGATGATGAGATTGCCTTTACCGAAGAATATCAAGAAGATTTAACTATTCACAGGTATCGTGCAGTAAGGATGTGGGAGCAAAAAGCAAGTTTGTTTTTAGGGAATTCGGCTTTATTGCCGTTAGCACCGTTGTGTCGAACCGATTCCCCACGGGAATTATTATCCCAGGTTGCCCAGGAAGTGGCTACAATTGCAGATAGGGAGACAAGACAAAATACGGCAGCATACACTGAGATTTTAGCTGGTTTGCGGTTTGAGAAAGAGTTGATTCGTCAGTTGTTAAGCGAGGATACGATGCAGGAATCGGTTATTTATCAAGATATTTTGCAGAAGGGTAAGCAACTTGAAGCTTGCTCATTGTGCATATCCCTATTATCAGAACGTTTTGGAGAGGTAGATGAATCTATTTTGCAAAAGGTTCAAGCCTTAAATACTGATAAATTAGAGGCTCTATGTCGGGAACTCTTCAAAATGTCTGGGATAAATGATTTGGTTACCTGGTTTGAGCAAAATGCAAGCAGTTAACTAACATTATGCGATCGCTACATTAGTAAAGGTGCATAGTGATCGCATTGAGACTTACCTCATAATAAGGCGATCACCAACATAATATCTTTCCTGTACAGCGATCGCGCACATCATAACTCGGACACCCAAAACCGTAGATGCGCGTAGCGCAGCTTCTCGAAGAGATGAAAGTGGTTTTCCCTACTCCCGATTCTGATAAATACCCCATTTTGCGATCGCGCTTTTTAATGCTCCTGAAGGCAGCATATCTAAGTTAAATTCGCGACCATTTTTCACAAAACTTAATGCCTCAAAAAAAGCCTTTACCCCCGCAGCAGCACCATCAGGATGATCCATAATTCCCGTCCCAGCATTGAGAATCACATCATCCCCGTAATCCTGTAAAGCCTTCGGAACCACACCGGGATGAATTCCCGCAGAGGGAACCGGAAACACCCCCCGTTGTCGCAAGTTATCACGAATTTTCGCCTCCTCTGTCGCCGTAAAGGGGAGATTACCGTAATGTGCCGGATATAACACCGCATCCGCCCCCGCGTGAGCCATCAACGTCCCTAAAATGACACTGTAGGCAAAACCATATTCCGGCGCACCCGCCAAAGCCCCAGCCCCGGCTGGATGGACAAAAATCGGTACATTCACCTGGGGGTCAGCTGCTAAGGCTTCTAAAATGGAAACTCCGTAGGAAAACACATTTAACAGTAAAGCATTAGCTCCAGCCCTGACCAAATTACGGGCCCGCTCCAACAACCGTGCCCCATTTCCAGTCACGTTCACTGCGTATAAAATAGTACGCTTTTGTTTCCGTTCAATTTCATCGATCACCTCTCGACAAGCCCGTAATCTTTCCAGGGTGGGTGCGGACTGTAAATCCCCCATAATTTCGTCATCTTTAATCACATCCAATCCTGCTTGGGCAACTTGACGAAAAATTTCTCCGTGGTCACTCGCTGACAAACCCAAAGCTGGTTTAAAAATCGCCATCACCAAGGGTCGTTTGTGTACACCTAAAATATCCCGAATTCTCTTGATACCAAACTTCGGCATTAACCCGTAATTCTCCGGAAGCCGCACAGCAACAACTTTAGCAGCACCAGCCATCGAATACTTACCAAAAATCATCGTCAGTAAACTGGCAATATCCCCTTCCACATTATCTTCCGGAAAAGCTACCGTGGCAATATGATAACCATCCTCATCAGTTTTGACCGAGAGAACCTGAGCGAGATGTTGCTTTAAGGAAACTTCCCGATGGCTAAATCTTGCATCCCAAGTCCCCACAGTTTGTCCGACAGCAATCACCTGTGCTTGTTTCCTTGCATCCACCTGCGGTGGAAATCGATAATCTACCTCAATTGCCATACTTCACCCTTCCTGGATTCGGGAATATAGAATACAGGATACAGAATATAGGATGCCGTCGTAAAATAGTTTGGGAAACTTTGAGTTTGACATCAGCAACCCCTAAATCCTAGATTTTTCACGAGTTATCAGCCTTGAATAACTTGCTTAATAATCAGCCTTAAAAAATTACTGTGATCAAACAACCGTACCCCTACTTTACCCAGAAGCGATCGCAAAAGGTAAAGTTGTGTATCCTCCACCCCATCCTCGTAAAGCGATCGCGATCGCAATCAGCTATTTCTCAATTCCCTTTGACTTTTGAGGGGATAAATTAAATCAATTCGCCAACCCGTTATGAACTAATAGTGGTTTTGTACTGGGTTCCCGTCCTCGAAAACTGGCAAATATTTCCATTGGATGCTGACTACCACCAAGAGCAAGAATGGTATCAAGGTAACGTTTTCCAGTGGTTTGGACGGCTGCTTCGTTCTCTAAACCTGCTTCCTCAAAGGCTGCAAAAGCGTCTGCACTCAAGACTTCAGCCCACTTATAACTGTAATACCCAGCTGCATAACCCCCGGCAAAAATATGTCCGAAAGCACATAAAAAGGCATCTTCTGGGAGAGGAGGGAGAACAGTGGTAGTTTGGGCAATTCGCGATCGCAGTTCTTGGGGTGTTTCTTGACCACCAGTTCGATAGTTGGCGTGTAATTCCATATCCACCAAGCTAAAGTGGATTTGTCGTAACATGCTGCTACCACTCATGTAATTTTTAGCAGCAAGGAGTTTTTGATAGTAATGTTCCGGTAGGGGTTCACCGGTTTCGTAGTGTCTAGCCATTCCCATTAAAGTTTGGCGTTCGTAACACCAGTTTTCCATAAATTGACTCGGTAATTCCACGGCATCCCATTCAACGTTATTAATACCAGCCGCACTGGGGTAATCCACTTTGGTCAGCATATGATGTAAGCCGTGGCCAAATTCGTGGAATAGGGTTTCGACTTCGTAGAAAGTCATTAAGCTGGGTTTACCGTCTACGGGAGGGGTTTGGTTACATACCAGATAAGCAACAGGTAAACGGGTGATGACAGTGCCATTTTCCCTGATTAATCCCCGATTAATGCAGGTATCCATCCAAGCTCCACCCCGTTTTTCGGCTGGACGACTGTAGGGGTCGAGGTAAAAGTAGGCAATGGGATGACCTGTTTCATCGGCGATTTGGAAATAACGCACATCTTCATGCCAAACTGGTGCTTGACCGTCTGCGGGGGTGACAGTAACACCAAATAGACGTTTAACGAGGGTAAATAATCCCTCTAAAACTTGGGGAAGGGGGAAATAGGGACGTAATTCCTCGTCGGTAAAGGCAAATTTAGCTTCCCGTTGTCGTTCAGCCCAGTAACTAATATCCCAATGTTTTAAATCATCTGCTTCCGCTGCACCTTGAGTTTTAGCAAAGGCTGTTAATTCAGCTAATTCTGCCTTCGCTGCATCGTAACTATATTGGCGTAATTCTTCTAGTAACTGTTCCACTGCTTGGGTATTGGCTGCCATTTTACTAGCTAAACTGACTTCAGCATAGTTTTTGTAACCTAGTAATTCAGCTAATTCTTGCCGCAATTCCAAAGTTCTAATAATAATCGGATTATTATCTAATTCCCCTTCCGATGCACGGGAAATATAAGCTTTGTAAACCTGTTCCCGTAAATCTCGCCGTTGGGAATGCTGCATAAATGGTCCGTAACTGGGTGCATCCAGAGTAATTACCCAAGGACCTGTTTCTGGGGTAGCATGTTCTTCTCCGGCAGCACGGGCTGCTTGGGCTGCTAAACTGAGTAAACTAGGGGGAAGTCCGGCTATGTCTTCGGGTGTGGTTAATTTGAGTTGGAAGGCTTTAGTTGCATCTAACACGTTGTTGGAGAATTTGGTAGCAAGTTCAGCCAACTCCATTTGAATGGCGTTAAAACGTTCTCTAGCAGCACCTTCTAAACCGACACCACTTAATTCAGCATCGCGAATCGCCGACTCCACAATCCGTTTTTGAGCAGGTTCTAACTGGGCATAATTATCGCTATCCCGCAAAGCTTTAAATCCCTTGTAGATGGCTTGGCTTTGGTTGAGACGGTTGGAAAACTGAACTACCAGAGGTTGTACCGCTTCGTAGGCTGTGCGCAGTTCTGGGCTATTTTTCACCCCCATTAAATGGTTGACTACACCCCAAGTCCAGTACAAACGCTCGGTGATTTTTTCCAAGGGTTCCACCAATCCCGACCAAGTTGGTTGGACATTGGCTTCTAATTGACTTAGTTCTGCTTCTAATTGGGGAATTAATTCCTTGAGAGCAGGTTCTACCATTTCTGGTTGAATATCGGCAAAGGGCGGTAATCCTGTACCTTGTAAAAGTGGGTTGTTAGCGGTTGATGCTGTGAGGGTGGTGGTCATATCAAATTTGAGATTTAGGATTTTCGTGTTTTGGAGTAGAGACGACCCAACGGTTCGTCTGTGGGGGTTTTGTTAATAAATTTTCCTATTTCCTAATGTAGCGAAATTTTTCCCAATCTCATTTTCACAGAAACCGAACTTATTTTATGGTTTAGACTTCCCACCTTCATAACCTGATACCGTCATTTTTCCTGTTTATCTACCTCCAAAAATCCATCACCGTATAACCCAAATCCCCTAACATCTGTCGTAATAGGGGTAAACTCAAACCGATGACGTTGCTGTGACAACCTTCGATTTTCTCCACAAATACACTACCCTTCCCTTCCAAGGCAAACGCACCGGCACATTTTAACGGTTCTCCAGTGGCAACATAATCTACGATTTCGCGATCGCTCGCGTGGGCGAAGTAAACTTTTGTTGTTTGACACTTGACAATTTTCCGATTTTGCAGATTATCCACTAAAACATGACCTGTGAGTAAATTACCGGTTTTCCCCCGCATATTTTGCCATCGCGCGATCGCCTCATCTGAACTTGCGGGTTTTCCATGAATTTCCCCTTCGATTGCGAGTACAGAATCACACCCTAATACTAGAGCTTCTGGATATTTCGGTGCTACCTTTTCCGCTTTGCGCTGGGCTAATATCTGTACTAATAAAATCGGATCGCGGGAATTTACCTGGGATTCGTCAAAATCACTCGCGCAAACAATCGGTTCAATCCCTATTGTTTGTAATAATCGCCGACGCGCTGGAGATGCTGATGCTAATACAAATTGTGGAACACCCATAATTTGATATGGAGGAGATAAAATACAGGATACACAAAGGTGGGGAGTTGATGTCGTTATCAACTGTACAGACTGTACAGACGCGACATGTGGCGTCTCTAACGATTCCCTTCTACCTGTACAGTACAGACGCGATATGTCGCGTCTCTTTTAAAACATCCTCTAATCTCGACTTGATCCATTTTTAAAAAACCTAAAACCCGACGCTGAAACCATTGCAAGATAGTTGTTTTAGTTTTTGTATTTGGGTGCAAATCTGTGACAAGGAAAAAGTCTTTGGCAAAAATCCTGGTTTTTTGCCGCATAAGAAAAGCCAAGTTCTTAATTTTGGATCAAGTCGAGCTAATCCTCTAATAGACTTGAAAGGAATTCACTGCTTCTTCGATCAAACCTTTGACTCGTGGCCAACGTCTTTCGGATACGGAGGCATTTAGTGTAAATAGTTTACCGTGACTGACGGCAACACTGGCAAGGTTATGGCGTTTAGTGTTATTGGGTAACTTAATTATATATTCTAACTTGTAATATTTAATACCTTCCACTTCCCTTTCGGCAGCATCCACAAGTTCGGCAACTCTTCCGGAACCTTCGGGAGCAAGGGCGTTTTTACCAAGTTTGTAGCCGATTTCCGTGGGACTACCGAGTTCTGATAATGGTTTGTTACCGGGGACGGGACTAACGACGACGGAAATATTTTCGCTGGGTTCGATGATGTCGTGAAAGATGACATCGAGGGGTTTAGTGGCTTTTACTTGTACCCAACCGTTGGGGTAGGAGAATTGATAACCATCGGTGGTATCGACATAATCATTGAGAGCAGCTGCCAGGACACCTTGGGGACGCGCTACACTAATACTTAAAATTAACAGTAAAATTAATCCAATTCGTTTCCACATTTGCTTTGTCCTTGGGGCTAGAAGCACGACGCTCTCGATATTTTATACTTTTTTGGGCGTTTATCTGTAAAAAAATCTGCCCATGAATTAAAGACGTAGCGGTGCTACGTCTCTACAAATTGGGGATAATTTTTTTAGATATCGCCGCGAATTTCTTCGACAACACCGTCGCGAATTACTACTTCTACCTGCATTTTACTTGCGAGGTTATCACCTAGTTCAATCCGGAAAAAGCCTTCTAACTGTCCTTGATTTACTTCTTGGTCAAGTTCCAACATTTGCACTTGTTGGAGGCTTTGGAGACACTGGTTTTTTTGTTCTAGTAATTCGCTTTTACGCTGGTTGACTTGGTATTGGATATTTTCGATTTGTTGTTGGACTTGGGGTCCGGGGGGTTGGAGGGATTGTTTTTGTATTTCAGCGATCGCACGTTGTCCTTGACCGTCGATTTGTTCGAGTTGTTGGTCAATTTGAATGATTTGGGATTGCAGTTGCTGTTGTGCTTCTTGTTTCCACAGTGGTGTGACGACTGCGGTGACGTTGACGGGTCGTTTTAGTAGTAATTGTTTCGAGACATCCATAATTTACGTTTCCGTTCACTCTAAAGATTGTAACTAAGGGCAGAACCGATCCAGGGGGAAATAACTGAAGTTTTTAATAACTCCGGTATTCTCGCTGGAATGGGAGTAGGGAATGGTGAATAGGGAGTAGGAAGAGTAAAGAGATCATGAATAAGTAATAAATAATCACTTATCTCCTGTCACCTGTCTCCTGCATTATTCAAACAAACATTTCCCGAATTAAATCGCCATATCTGTCCATAACAATATGACGACGCAGTTTCAATGTTTGCGTCATCAAACCATTTTCAATGGAAAACGGTTCCGTCACGAGTCTAAATGGGATGATACGGTCGTCTGGTCGATATCCAGGACGATTTTGTACTTCTCGATTTAGCTCTTGTCGAAATAGATCCTGAATGATTTTACTTTCCAGGTCGATTACTTGACTGCCCGACAGTGTAGCATTGTTATTGCTGTCACCATTGTCATCTCCTATTCTTATCTGGAGATTTTGCTGTTTTGCCCAATTTTCTAAGGCTTCCAGATTGGGAACGATTAATGCACCTAAATAACGTTGGTCTTGTCCGACTAACATGATTTGGTCGATGTAGGGCGATCGCAAACAAGCGTCTTCGATGGGTTGGGGTTCGATGTTTTCCCCGTTACTTAATACGATGGTATCTTTTGCTCGTCCGGTGAGGATTAAATCGTTTTCTGGTGTCACCCATCCTAAATCTCCACTGTCAAACCATCCTTCTGGATTAATGGCTTTGGCTGTGGCTTCGGGATTTTGGTAATATCCCTGCATTACCTGGGGACCGCGTAATAAAACTAACCCTGTTTTACCAATGGGGAGGGGTTGACGTGTTTCTGGATCAACGATTTGGACTTCGGTTCCGGGTACTGGTAAACCTGCGGAATTGCGCATATTTCGCCAAATTCGTCGAGCATGGGTGACTGGGGAGGTTTCGGTTAATCCATAGCCGACAAGCACTTCGACACCGATAATTTCAAAGAATAAATCGATGTGTCTGGCTAAAGCTCCCCCTCCGCTAATCATTTGTTTGATTTTGCCTCCGGTGGCTTCCCGAACTTTACTGTAAACTAGTTTGTCGCCTAATTTATGCAGGGGAAATAAAAATATACTCTGGATATTAGCTAGTAATTTTTCCAGGGTGGAGGGTTGTAAATTTTCTGTATCTAATCCGTTGGCAATTCTTCGAGCGCGGATGTATTTTTCACTACATCCTAAAAGGGTGTAAACCAGGCGTTGTTTGGAGGGAGGTTGTTCGCGAAATTGCTTTTGTACCCCTTCATAAATAGATTCGATTAGTCGCGGTACACAAACTATGTAACTGGGTTTAAATTCTTTTAAATCCCGTTTGATTGCCCGTAAATTCGTATAAACTTGTGTACAGCCTAAACTTAACAAAAAGTATTCGGCACTACGTTCATAACTGTGCCAGGTGGGTAAAATACTCAAAACAATATCACCAACTCCTGGTTGTACCAGTGACCGCAAGTTTTTCACCTGGTGCATCAAGTTATTATGGGATAACATCACACCCTTGGGTTTTCCCGTGGTTCCTGAAGTATAAATTAATGTCGCTAAATCCTCTCCCCGACGTTTGACTGGTTGCAATTCCTGACTTTTTCCCAATTCCATAATTTGGTCAAAATTCAGAATTCTTAACCCATCGTCACTAGGAACATTTTCTGAGGACAGTAATACTACAAATTCAATCGGTAAATCCCTAATCCCTTCACGCAACTTCGTCAAAGTTTGCAAGTTCTCCAGGATTAATCCCGTACTCCCACTATTACGAATGATAAATAATAACTCTTCCCGTTCTGCTTGAGAACTACGCACTGCATCTACCGCACCCGCTAACATGGCTCCTTGGTCAGCGATAAACCAGCGAGGTGAATTGTCAGATATTAGGGAAACCCTTGCTCCCACTTCCAATCCCAGGACTTGTAAACCAGTGGCAAACAATTTTATTTGTCCATACAACTGCTCATAGGTCAACATCACCTCCGGTTGACTATGGGGGTCACATAACGCGACCGTATCTTTGTATAAATTGGCTGCGATCGCCCAGATTTCCGGTAAGGTTTCGATATCTCGATAATTGGCAAATTCATCAATAAAAGCGCGATCGCGTTTTTCTAATTCCCTCGCAAATGCAGTATTCATTCTCTTTGACATTATTCATACCCCTTTTGTCTAAACTCTCTTCAATTAGATGGTTGTATGTATAACCATTAACTATTCCCTGTTGCTAAAACTCAAGTTATAACACTTGCAGTTATTTTCATCTATTACAAAAAATCTATGATAAAATAAAAATACATAGATATTAAATGATGTTAACTTCTGTAATTCTGGAAGTTAATGGGTGTGTTCAAGACGTTCATAGTTACTTGCTTGATCCAGAGGGAGTGGGGAATAGGAATGAGCTATTTTCCGGTTTGGTTGTGGGTTTTTCCCATGAGGAAGCAACTTGCAATTACGTAGCTTGCTTCTCCACAGGGGTATTACGAATTCGCAAAGCATCTACCAGAAAGTGAAGCAGATGGAAAAGTTGAAAATTCAGTTTGTGGAGGTGATGTTTCATGGGTTGGCTAGATATTTTAATTGTCACCCTGATTAATGCCATTGCATGTGTTTGTTTGCCGCGATTATTAGCGCTAGTGCAAATGCGTTGTTCCCCCAAAAATTCCCAATCTTCCTCAGCCTCATTAGTATTATCGGCCACGGATCATCAAATAACTCGGTTTCCCTATTGTACAAGCCACATCGTCACAGGGAAGCAATCTTGTCGCTTTGCTCCCCAGTTCTGTGCTACTTGTTCATCTGTCCACTAAATTTTGCATCAACAAAAAATTAACAAGTAGTCATCATGAACTGCGTACACCAGGATATATGAAAGTGATTTTTCCCCCACTCCGTACTCACTTTCAAGTCAGTTGAGCAAAATTATGTTTACTCATCGAGACAGAGAAGAGCTTACATGTACTACTGACACCAAAATATCTGATATGGTTTGACTTTAGAGTTGATACTTGACGGGGAGCTTTCGGATGCTTGCGGGAGCAGGGGAAGAAAATGTATCAAAATTTGAGTGAAATGGTACGAAAGCTGTTTTTTCCCATTTCCTGCTCCCTATGAAAGTGAATAATTTTGGTGTTACTGAATACAAATATAAATTGAAAATTTTACACCAGAGACGTAGTATTGCTACGTCTCTTGAAAGTATCAGTAAAATTGAACCTATCGAGTTTTCGGTAGGGTAGAACTGAATGTTGAAAAAACTCCAAATAACAGTTCTGGGATTAGCTACTGGTGCGATCGCATTTATGCCAACTTTGCCAGTGAATGCAGGGATAATCACCGATTTACAGGGGAATGTTCCCTTGCTGGCACAAACCTATCGGGTGCGTCGGGTGTATCGTCGTCCCCGAAGAGTGAGAATAGTGCGTTACGGTCGATGTTATTACCGTTATCGTTACTATCGAGGTTATCGTTACCGCTACCGTGTTTGTCCTGTGTATCGTCGGTAAATTGCTAGTCAAATTTTGGATGCTTTTTTGGTCAAAATAGCGGTATCCTCAACAATGGAGACGAATAGCGATAGATTAAAACCAATATCGCTGTCAACTGGTGGCAAATAACCGACATTCAAATTTGATGCACTTATGAGAATCGCCCTTTTTACTGAAACATTTTTACCCAAGGTCGATGGTATTGTTACGCGCTTACGTCACACTGTTGACCACCTGCAACGAAATGGTGACGAGGTTCTGGTTGTTTGTCCTGAAGGTGGATTAACTGAGTATAAGGGAGCAAAAATACACGGTGTATCCGGGTTCCCTTTACCGTTATATCCAGAGTTAAAGATGGCTTTACCCCGTCCATCGATTGGGGAGGCTGTAGATAGGTTTGCCCCAGATATTATCCATGTTGTCAATCCGGCAATTTTAGGGTTATCGGGTATTTTCCACAGTAAATCCCGAAATATTCCCCTCATTGCCTCCTATCATACCCATTTACCCCAATACCTCCAACATTACGGTTTAGGGATGTTGGAGGGTTTTTTATGGGAGTTGTTAAAAGCAGCCCACAACCAGGCAGAATTAAATTTATGTACTTCCACTGCTATGTGTGAAGAATTAAGCAGCCACGGCATTGAACGGGTGGATCTATGGCAACGTGGTGTGGATACGGAAACCTTTCATCCGGGTTTAGCTAGTCCGCAAATGCGATCGCGTTTATCCCAAAATCATCCAGATGCACCCATTTTGCTGTATGTGGGGAGATTATCTGCGGAAAAGGAAATTGAACGAATTAAACCTGTTTTAGAAGCCATACCCAACGCCAGATTAGCATTGGTGGGAGATGGTCCCCACCGTCAAACTCTGGAAAAACATTTTGAAGGTACAAATACCCATTTTGTCGGTTATCTCCAAGGTTTAGAATTGGGTGCAGCCTTTGCCAGTGCTGATGCCTTTATTTTCCCATCCCGTACGGAAACTTTGGGGTTAGTTCTATTAGAAGCAATGGCTGCGGGATGTCCAGTGGTTGCAGCACGTTCTGGGGGTATTCCCGATATCGTTACCGATGGGGTAAATGGTTATTTGTTTGACCCAGAAACCGGTGATACGGGTGCGATCGCTGCTACCCGCCAACTATTAGAATCAAGTCAACAACGGGAGACAATTCGACAAAATGCCCGTGCCGAGGCGGAACGCTGGGGATGGAGTGCTGCAACTAAGCAGCTACAATCGTTCTATCGTCAAGTCGTTTATTCCCAAACTTCCCAAGCAGCATAGGTTATTTACTTATTTACCTTCATCGATGGGTCTAAAGCGAGGTTCTCTGAGGACGGCTTTGATACAATTTCGAGACTAAATCTTGAAATTTCAAAGGTTTTAGCCAATGTATAATCAACGCTACGCTGCGCGAACGAGATGGAAAACGGGAATTTTCAAGTCTATCTGAGCGAAATCGTCGCTTGCGAATCGCGTAGCGACTCCCCTAGAGTCTCGCCATCAAATCCGGTGCGAAGGCTTCTCCCTCCAACATTCACCAAAAAATGTTCATTGCTTGTGCTTGAAATACCACTCAAGACTGGGTGTTACCTCTAGTCCTTTGCTCCTCAAAGGCTTACGCAGAGCGAGTTGCAATCCTACGAGTGATTATCATTATCATTGTTAATGTATATTAATCACTTGGAGCCTTATTCCTATACTAACAGAAACCCCTATGATTAATCAACCCTTTTCCTAAATTTTTTGATTGAATTTTAAGACTGGGATAAATCAAGTTTGCTCTGGATTGTTTGGGGTGGTAAATATAAAGTTGGTCAAGTCCGACACAATACTTAGGAAAAAGTATCAGATGTAGATAGAAATTTGGGGAAAGGATGTGTGATAGTATTTACCTAATTCACCTGGAATCTCCATGCAAAGCCCCAAGTCAATTCAAATTCCCAAGGCGACTCGCTACCAAAATGCCGCGATCGACTACTATACCGGATTGACGAATTCTGATTTTCTGCATTACGGATATTGGGAAGAACTACCTGCTCCAGGAGAGGAATTGACTATTACTCGCTTACGAGTAGCTCAGGAAGCTTATTCGATGAAGCTAATGAGTTTTATCCCAACAGGAGTAACATCTGTACTAGATGTGGGTTGTGGTATCGGGGGAAATACGAAATATTTGTGCGATCGCATTTCTAGTTCTCGTCCTGATGAGGATTTTATTGTGGAGGGGTTAGCACCAGACCCGCTTCAAGGAGCCAAGTTTATTGAGAAGACCCAAGGTAAGATACCTTTTCATTTGAGTCGCTTTGAAGATTTTACCGCCACTAAATCCTACGGTTTAATCCTATTTAGCGAAAGTAGTCAGTATGTTGCTGTCAATGATTTAGTCCAGGGTACATCTTGTCTATTAGCTCATAACGGCTATCTATTACTAGCGGATATGATGCGAAAAGACAAGGAATATCAAAAGGGTATTTTCTCTAATTGTCACCTCAAACAAGAGCTACAAAAAGCCCTAGAAACAGCCGGTTTTACCCTAGTAAAATCAGAAGATATTTCCCAAAACATTGCACCAACAATTGATTTATGTGTCGATAACTTTCAGAGGTTCGGACTAACTACAGGAAAGTATATCGCGGATGTGTTAAAAATCGCTGTCCCACCCCTATATACCCTTGCAAATTGGGCATACAAACGTTGGTTGGAGCAACCAATTACGGAAGGATTAGCTGCACGGAAAATTTTTGATCGTCATTTATGTTATGAAATTCAACTGTGGCAATTATCAAGATAAATTCACTGAATTGAGCAAGAGAAAGTGGAGACGCAATATATAGCGTCTCCACGTCTCTGACCGCAACGCAAACAGTTTAAATAATGATGCTGGGGCAACCTATGTTAAAGATACACCATCCATTTTCCTAGTGGTCTGTGTCATTAGTAGTTCTGATGGGTTCGTAGTAGTGGCTCTAGTATAGAAAAAGTGTTAAGGTAAGGGCGCTATACCCGCAGGGTTGTCGTAGACTAGCGCTACTACGAACCTTTCCTAACCCATCAAAATTAATGACATGGAGTACTAAGAGGTTTTTAAAAACTTCTATTTTCCACAAATATTGCTGGACAATAGTTTCTGTTTTGATAACTCATCTAACTCACTTTAACCCATCAAAATTAATATGATGAATCTGGTGGAGTACTACCCGCGATTTGCAAAAGCTTTCTGAAATGCAGGACGTGCGGCAATTGTTTTCATGTAATTTTCCACTGCTGGATATCCACTCAAATCCAGTTGTAACATGAGGGGAATATAGCTTAAATAGGAGCCAACAGCCACATCCGCAACGGTAAACTCCTCGCCAGTTAAATAGGGTTGCTGACTCAAAATCCCATTTAAAGCACCCATCAATTTTGGCATTTCCCGTTCCCGATTGGCTTCGATAAAAATTCCTGGTCCGAGTGTTGCATTTGCAAATAAAACCCATTGCGCTGCGATCGCTCTTTCTGCGGGTGTTTGTTGCGGCTGACCATATTTATCAGCAAGGTACAACAAAATCGCTCCCGATTCCCATAGTTTCAACTCACCATCCACAATGGCTGGAACTTTACCCATCGGATTAATTTCCAAGTATGCTGGTTGGCGATGTTCTCCTGCTTGCATGTCTAGGTTAATTTCTTCATACTCCAGATTAAGCTCTTCTAGATACCAACGGACAATAGTTGCTCGACTGCGAGCTGCTCCATATAGTTTAATCATAAAGCTGTAATTTCCGATCCTCGTTGAATACAGAGTAAGTAAGGAGTGAGTTCCGATGGGCAAAGAAGGTTTTTTCGATTGTAATTGTGTCCAACAGACAGGTAAGACTAAATTAAAAAGAGTATAAGTAATATAAAATGCTGCTGTGATATTTTTTTGTTTTGCGGTCTTCCCTACCCATGCATACTCACCTACCCAAATGGCTCAATCCCCAATCTCCTATTTTATCCCGTTTAACCCCCTATTTATTCCTATTCCCAGCCCTATTTATCCTCACATTCGCGGTATTTATTCCCGCCCTCCAGGCATTTTACCTCACATTCGTCCGCATTGATGACATTAGGTCTCCCCAATCTGCCCAATGGATTGGACTGAATAATTTTATCCGTCTGTGGAATGATCAGGTATTCTGGCAAACTTTGGGTAATACGGTGTTATTTCTAGTGGTTGTTGTTCCAATTCTCGTCATTGTCCCTTTAGGATTAGCGATTCTTCTTAATCAACGACTACGTGGTATTTCTTGGTATCGCGCGGCAATTTACACCCCTGTCATTATTTCGATGGTTGTGGCTGGAATTACCTGGAACTGGCTATACGCAGAGAATGGATTACTGAATCAGCTTCTCAAATACTTTGGTTTCATTCGGGAACCTATCCCTTGGTTAACTGACCCCAATCTAGCCATTTTTAGCGTCATGGCAGTCACTATCTGGAAAGGATTAGGATATTACATGGTCATCTATTTAGCTGGTTTACAAGCCATTCCTGGCGATATCTACGAAGCTGCTGCCATTGACGGTTCAGATGGTGTACGCAAACACTGGGATATTACTTTACCGTTGATGAGACCCTATTTAGCCCTAGTTGCTGTGATTTCTGCGATTTCCGCAAGCAAGGTATTTGAAGAGGTGTACATCATGACCCAGGGTGGTCCCCTCAATAGTTCAAAAACTATAGTTTATTATCTCTATGAACAGGCTTTTAGCAATCTGGAAATTAGCTATGGCTGTACAATTGGACTGGTACTTTTTCTAATTATTCTGGGTTTATCAACGCTGCGATTAATGATTGACTCAACAGGCAAATCGATTTCGCTTTGAAATTAATAAATAATACAAAATTAGATTGCAAGCAGTGAGCTATACTTCACGTACTGATATGTTTCTGCTGTGGCTGGTTGACTGTTGACCTGAAACATGAACCATCCACACTAAAAGCTTGGTTTATCCAACAACTGATAGGCTAACTGATTCCGGTGCGTGCAAAATGAAAAGTAGAAAAAATTCTCAATTAAGATAGTAAAAATTTTTGGATACATCTAGCTATAACTGGTTGCACAATGCCAGAAACGTAAAAATCCAGAGATTCAAAAATACACTTTTTCAGTCGTTCCGGGGTGATAACTAAAGGCCAATTGCTTCAGGTAAAACCATTCCACAACTAGCAATTAGTATTCCCCTATCTGAACCTGATACAAATATATCATGGACTTTGGCGTTCCTCAGCACATGCAAACCCCTATACCCGTTTGGCTAATAGGACTTTATTGGTCGAATTTGCCTGCATTGAATGCTTGGCAATATTAGCTAACTCCTGTAACTGATTAACTGCTTCCGCACCCTCCAGTTTCATGAGTTCCCGGTCATCACGCATCTCTGTCCAGGTGATTCCGTAGTCAGAGACTAAAAAGCGAATCAAATGATTCTCTCCTAGACTCACCATGAAAGATGCGCTATTCATCTGGTCTCCGCAGGTATAGCAAGAAGCCAAATAGCCGCGTCTTTCCAGTACGATTGCCAAGGCTTGGAGGTTCATAACCAAATCCTGGACGAATTGTCGATGTTGTTGTGCTAATCGTAAAAACACTTGTGTCCTCCTAACACCAATGTGAAGGTATGTGCTTTTATATTTTCTTTAGATTCTCTCACGAACTGGTATTGTAAACTATATATTACAAATTCCAGTTAATGATTTTGCCCTCTAGAAGACTACCTAGTCTAAGGTATGCCATTTGCAAAGTTACTGTCGTATCAAAACATTCACTTTGAGCATCAGGAATATCCGACATGGCCAGGAAACTTTTAGGAAACTTTAATTTTTCCATTGGTTGTCTTGACCCTTTTGGGCATTGGTTTGGATTCTGTATCACTTTTCTATCTGCCAAAAGATAGATCCTCTATAAGACTAAATTAATTTGGATAGAAGTCAAGTGCAGAAAAGTTACATATATCATAAAATATGATTTTTTTTCGTTAAAATCTCTACCCATCCATCTGTATTTGCACTGTGAGCAAGGATTTGCATCCTAGTTGGGAATGGGGAGGTTGCACCTCACTTGTCGAGAATCTTGCTATAGTTCCAATACTGGTTAACAGGAAATGTTGTAACAGTGAATCCATCCGGGACTGGTGGACTGTTTTTACAGTAGCATTAATTTTGCAAAACTAAACCATAGAATTGGTACTATATATCAAGATTGGTAGTTCTGATTGTTTGGAAATGTGGTACTAGTTGCAGGCAGATAACAGATGAATGGGCAGGTAGACGACCCAGACTCAAGAAATGGAGTTGACGATTCAAAGGTTACAGGCATTCAATCCCAGGATAGTGGGTAATGAATGAATTGTGAATTAGTAATTACCAACTCAAACCAGAAATCCTGCAACTTCCCAATGAAGATAACGAAGGCTGACGGGAAAATGTTGCCATTTCGGCAAGTTTTTTTTTAATTAACGTGCGTGGCTGATTTGATGTATGAAAACAATGGCGTTGCTGTATTTGGATAGGAATTACAATTGTTTACATTTTGTATTGAAACCCAAATCACCGTAGAGACGTAGCATCGCTACGTCTCTACATAACGTCAAAATTTCAATTCATATTTGTATTCAGCAATGCTCCTAATTTAAATGCGTCAGACTACTAGTTTTGATTCTGCATTCTCTACCTTGTATTTATTTCCCCACTAATTTATCTCGCAGTTGCTTAATTTGGTCTCGGAATTTTGCTGCTGCTTCAAATTCTAAGTTCTTGGCGGCTGTTTTCATTTGTGTTTCTAATTGTTGAATTAAATCGGGAATATTTTCTAGGGGAACTGCGTCAAGATGTTCTTCCACTACTTGCAGTTCTTGAGCGTTTAAACGCCGTGATACTTCTAGGAAAGATAAAATGGCGTTCGTGGATTTTTTCTTGGTAATGGGTTGGGGTGTAATTCCGTGTTTTTGGTTATAGGCAATTTGAATGTTGCGCCGACGTTCGGTTTCCTCAATTGCTTTTAACATGCTATCGGTGAGGTTATCAGCGTACATAATTGCCTGTCCACGAACGTGACGTGCTGCACGACCGATGGTTTGGATCAGCGACCTTTCTGCGCGTAAAAAGCCTTCCTTATCTGCATCTAAAATTGCCACTAGGGAAACTTCCGGTAAATCTAAACCTTCCCGCAATAAATTTACACCAACCAAGACATCAAAATTACCATCCCGTAAATCTTGAATAATCTCAATTCGTTGAATCGAGTTAATTTCTGAGTGTAAATAACGGACACGAATACTATGCTCCTGTAAATACTCAGTTAAATCCTCCGCCATTCTTTTGGTTAAAGTTGTAATTAGTACGCGCTCTTCCCGCTTTACCCGGTCTTGAATTTCTGCTAATAAATCATCCACCTGTCCTTCCGTGGGACGAACAATAATTTCTGGGTCAACTACTCCCGTGGGACGAATGATTTGCTCGGCGATATTAGCACCAGACACTTCCAACTCCCATGTTCCCGGTGTGGCAGAAACAAAGATACATTGATTTACCTTTTGCCAAAATTCCTCTGCTTTCAGGGGACGGTTATCGGCTGCACTGGGTAATCGAAAGCCATGCTCAATCAAGACTTTTTTTCTGGCTTGATCACCGTTATACATCCCCCGAATTTGGGGTACGGTGACATGGGATTCATCAATTACCAGTAACCAGTCATCGGGAAAATAATCAATTAAACATTCTGGGGGTTCTCCCGCTTGTCTACCAGCAAGATGGCGGGAATAATTCTCGACTCCGTTACAGTAACCTACTTCCCGTAGCATTTCCAAATCGTAGCGGGTGCGTTGATCAATGCGTTGGGCTTCCAATAGCTTGTTAGCTTGTTCCAATTCTAGTTTATGCTGTTTTAATTCGGTGGCAATATCCTCACAAGCAGCTTCTAACCGCTCCTCTGGGGTGACAAAATGGCGAGCTGGATATAAATTCAAGGCGGATAAACTTTGTAATATTTCCCCCGTTACAGGGTCAATGTAGCGAATTGCGTCGATTTCGTCTCCAAAAAATTCCACCCGAATAATTCGATCTTCGTAGGCTGGACCAATTTCTAACACATCTCCCCGTACCCGAAACCGTCCCCGTCCCATTTCCACATCGTTACGGCTATATTGAACCGCAACCAGACTTTTGATTACTTCCCGTGGGTCTACCTCCATCCCCACTTGTAGCGGAATGGCTGCTTTGAGGTATTCAGATGGCATTCCCAAACCGTAAATACAACTAATGGAAGCAACCACAATTACATCCCGACGTTCAAACAGCGATCGCGTTGCTGAATGTCGTAACATATCTATTTCGTCGTTAATGGAGGCAGTTTTTTCAATATAGGTGTCACTGACGGGTATATAGGCTTCCGGTTGATAATAATCGTAGTAACTAACAAAATATTCCACCGCATTGTGGGGAAAAAACTCCCGCAGTTCATTACACAACTGGGCGGCAAGGGTTTTATTATGGGCTAATACTAAAGTCGGTCTTCCTAGCTGTTCAATCACAGAGGCAATTGTAAAGGTTTTACCTGTACCCGTTGCACCTAACAGCGTCTGATAACGATGGTTGGCACGAACTGATTTTACCAATTGGGCGATCGCACTCGGTTGATCTCCTGTCGGTGCAAATGGCGCGTGCAGTGAAAATTTATTCATACATCAGTACTATGATTCCCTGTTAGATCCTACCGAATTCGGGCAGATTTTGCTACGGGGAAGGGACTTGTGATGTAATTTAACAAAATATCCAAATTTCGACACAGACCGAAGATGAATCCAAAATCGCCGTGTAGTTCTTGTATTTCTCACCAGGAAGTGATCAGCAGGGAGTAATGGGTTGATTTTTCTTCTGCTCCCATCACGGACTCTTCCCTACTCACTAAAAGTTTGAGCAGTTTGTGAGGAATCCGGGAGTTAAGGTTTACTTATGTGACAAATACAAAGATAATTATACCTATGCGAGCTTTTTTAAAGTTAAACTTTGATATACAGCAAAAATATTTGTTTTTCAAAATACCTTTTAATAATCCGTTAATCTTGTTAATAATTTGAAGAGGGATATACAAACATGAGCACGAGCAGCACAGGGAAAACCACCAGTCCACGGCAGCAACGTGCCAAACCCAAAGAGGAAGGAACAGTGGAATCAGGAAATAGCACCCCTAAGACCCAAAACTCTGGTGTGAAGACAAAATCACCAGAGTCCCAACCAACTTTAACCAACGACAGCTCAAACAAAGGAACCGATATGCCAGCGTCCGATAAAGATAACAATGCATCTAGTCCAGAGAAGAGCAAAAACGGTAGCTCTACCAATGTACCAGTCAAAGCCGAAACTGCGAATAACGGGAGTTTAGAAGTCAAAGACACTCTCAATGTTTCTGGGTTGCGTCCCATCGCCAAGAGCGAAATTCAAGTTGCAGAAACAGTTTCTATTTCTGGAATTAGACCGATTGCAGTCAGCGACTTACAGGTATCAGAAACCTATAACGTTATGGGTAATCGTCCCGTTAGCGTAAGTCATCTGCAAGTTGTGGACACCATGAATGTGATGGGAATACGGCCAATTGCAGCCAATGAGATTGAGGTGGTCGATACGATTAACCTATCGGGGATTCGACCAATTGCTGCAAGTTCCATTGCCGTTTCTGAGACCTATTCAATTATGGGTAATCGTCCAGTTGCTTCTAACGAAATTGATGATTATGAGTATTTAATGGGTTTTATTGATTAATAGTTTTGATCCCCGACTTAATTGAAGATTTGGTTTTAGCCTTGGAACTGTGTTAGCCGGTTTGACTTCCTCAACCGGTTTTTTTATTGTAGACTCTGAATTTTAAAGGGAGTAGGGAGTGGGGGAGTGAGAGAAATAATACCGTTTTACTATTCGTGACAAGTTAAGACAAAAGTTTTTTTGCCAACAGTAATAGTAATAAGATATCAATTGGCGAAGAGATATAGTATCAAATTTAGCCAAGTACTAATTTTTGAGGACAATATTAAACGATGCTTCTTCAGATGACGCGATCGCAAACTCAAAAATAGTGTTTTTAAAGCTGATTTTGACCAATATTGTAAGCATTATTGCTTGAGCATCTTAACTTGTTATATCGATTATCTTGTACTTTGAAATAAATGAAACTAGAATAATCAACGGTTACAGCCCCTGATGTGTAGCAAGCATTAGCGTAAACGATATTACCAATGGAGCAGGGGGAGAAAATGTATCGAAATTTGAGTGAAATGGTATAAGTCCTACACTTTTAAGTACCCACTGACAGCTAGCGCTACTTGAACAGCAGACCCGACAGAGAGGTTGTGCTGTTGATAATTATTTCATCTAAACTTTAAAAATAATTTATGTATAATTTCTGCTGACAACACCCGTGATTCCCGACTTTTCCCTGATAAATACCAACCTAGAGCTAATGGAGCAAATTTAAAACTTATTTAAAGGTGGCGGTGGGTAATTGATTTTTTTGACATGACTAGTAACACTTGTGGCAGTATGGTGGATAGGTGTAGTTTGTGTCGGGTTTAAAGTCTTAACATATTTTGGGAATAGCTTCCGTATAAACCCTGGGTATTACCATTGAAACTTAACTTGCTGGTGAAGTTTTGGTAATGCCGTTGAGATTACTGCGATCGCATTGGGAGCAAATTTAGTAAAATTAAGATAAAGTGCGCGAATTATACGAAAATGTACGAGATTCGCCAGTGTGTTCTCAAGGAAACTCGGAATTTCAGCTAGTAGGCGTGAAGTTTAAATTCTACGAGTACTTAATGATGGAAGCAACCAATTTGACGGAACAAATGGAAACGGATCTCACTCAAAGGGTTAAGTCTACCATTACCCCTTATTGCCTTGGGAGAGTGGGCTAAATATGAGCAAATGTAGGATCAGAAAATCGCCACTTTATTGGTTAAGTGCGGGAATCATTACCCTGACAGTCCTGGGTACTAGTGCGGCAAAAGCTGTACAAATTGTCTTTGATGGTGGTTCTCCTGACTTGAGGAGCGCAAACGAAGCTAGTGCTTGGACACAAGCTAATAACTTTTGGCTAGCAGCAGCACAGACGATTACGGGAGTGAACTTTTGGAGTATCGAAACTCCCCAGGGATGGGGTGGAAATCCAAATTACGGTTGGGATGGGAACATACGTTATTACATTTTTGAAGATGCAGGGGGAAGACCGAGTACAAATCCCTATATTCAAGGTAATGCCACGAATATTGTCAGAAATGCAACTGGTCGTTCCTACGTCGGTTCATCTTTGCAGTTAGATGAATATGCCTATTCCTTTGATTTTAATTCCCCGATACAAATTGCTGGGAATACCACCTATTGGTTAGGGTTACATTTAGCATCTGATTATAATTCTGGTTATGTGGCAGACCGGAATAATGTTTATTGGGTGACGACTGGTAATAATTGGGGTGGGAATGGGATGGAATCCTATAATGGGACGTTTAATAACTGGACGGATACGGGAACTCGCCATGCCTTCCAGTTAACCAGCAGAAGTGAAAGTGTACCAGAACCGCTCACGATTTTAGGTACAATTGCAGCAGTAGGTTTCGGAGTTGCGTTGCGTCGCAAATATCAAAATCATCCCAGTAATTAGTTTTGAGTTTTGTTAACAACAGAAATTTTGTATTGTGCAATGATATTTAAACAATTCACACACTTAAAAAATCTGTACAATCCGATATTTTTGTTGTTAGTATTGAGTGCAGCTTTAATTTCGATTCAATTACATTTAGCTTGGAAGTACGAAAACCAAAGTTTATTTGGTACTAGTAGTTTATTTTGGGGTGTACTTAGTTTTCGGTTGTGGGAAAGGCGGCAGCAGCTACATTTCCACAGTGATTTTGTTTCGACAATTTGTGGTGTAATTATCATTTTATTTACACTGATGAAAGTAGACTCAATGCATGGTTTTGGTGGGGTTTACTTTATTTATTTGTTGCCGGTTGTATTTGGTTTTGCTATTGCCCTATTGGCATCAGGAGCTAAATTTCTCAAACATTATCAATGGGAATTACTAACCCTATTTTTCATCGCTGTACCGGAAATTTTACCGCCTTCCTTGGTGGACATTTCACCCTTAACAGCCAAGTTTTCTGCTTTGCTCCTGTGGTATTTGGGATTTGATGTAGTGCGTAGCGGTGTTAATTTATTTTTACCCGGTGGTAGTATTGAGGTTTATTCCGGTTGTTCGGGATTAGAGTTAATCTTCCAATTGTTGGGGTTAGCAGTGGTTTTTTTATTGATGTTTCCCCATCCGCGATCGCAGAAGCTTATTTTGCCAATGGTGGCGATAATAATTGGGTTTGTAGTCAACGGGTTTCGCGTAGCGTTGATGTTATTTTTGGTCGCAAATCAGGATAAAAATGCTTTTGAATATTGGCATATCGGCACTGGTTCATTGGCATTTTCTTTATTAGCGGTGATAATTTTTGCCTGTTGGTGTTGGCGGATTGTCGGACAGCAAAAAAATTTGAATTAGAGACGAACCGTCGGGTCGTCCTACAGGGAATAGGGAGTAGTTGATAACGACAAATATATCGTTTGAGCCTATTTTCTGCCTTCAAGAAGTGGTTAATAAAGTATTTATTAATACTTGAAAAGCATCCTCTGAAGTGCTATTTGTATTTTCTCTCCCTTGAAAATAGGCCGCCATGTTACACCAGAATGTATAAAAATGATTTTATCTGACTTCCTACTCATTAATCACTATTCCCGTACAGACGGGACATGTCGTGTCTTTACCGGTACTTTTTTGCCAACTGCATAAAAATCTGAGAGCAAACATAATTAGACATGATAGGGATGTTGAGTGGGGATGGGATGGAAAATGAGGAAAAATGGCAAACAGATACGGATTGGTTTACTGACCTTAACCTGTGTGAGTGCGATCGCAGTTTTAGTGCGAGTTAGTTTACGACCAAAAAATACCCCTCTGAGTCTAACTCCCTTCAATTTTCCAGAAAGTGTACCCCTCCCTAATTGGCAATTTCAACAAAGTTCCGTTCCCCCCATCCCCCCTAAAGTATTCCTCAAACCCCTAGCACAAAAAAAATATCAGTATGTACGTAATCAGCTACAACTAAATGTGGAAATGCGATATTTTAGTTTAGAGAATGCATCCATGACCTTGTATATCAAGGATTATACGGAGATTAAATCCGTACCCGAAATTCGTTATCATCCAGAGGTTGGATTTTATGGAATTGGTGTGGAGGGAAATCTTGCTTATTTAAGTGCTTGTATTAATCCTAGGGGAAAAGCGACTTTCACTGATGCACAGTTCAAACAAAATCGCTATAAATTTGATTTTCAACCTCAACGCTTGTTAAGTTGGTTAATTCACGATGAACCCCTTTTAGACCGACGCTGTTTATGGACACATTTTTCCCTTCCCATCAGCAATCCCTCTCAATCTCAACAAAAAATCAATTATCTAGAAACAGCATGGTTTGATTGGTATGCATGGTGGAAAACCAGATTTCCCCCACTTTGAATAGATATACTGTAAGCGGTTCGCAATTAGCTACATAGTCCAATTCAAACTGTTAATTGATTGTTGTTTGTAGTATATAGCAGTAAATAAGTGGGTGAAAAAATTATAACTGTGATAGTGGAGACAATTCAACGGATTGTCTGTAGAATAATGGTTTTGCAGCAAATTCTAACCATATCTAGGTTGTATCTTTGGTTGCTCCGTACTGTGACTGTTTCAAAAAAATGTTGGCAACCCATTCTGAATCCCAGACGTAATCTATGTAACCCATTCTGAATCCCAGTAATCTATGCAACCCATTCTGAATCCCAGACGCAATATATTGCGTCTCTACAAACACAATTCTGACAAAAATTGTTAGGATATATTTTGATTACCCGTTCCCTATTCCCCTAATCAAAAAATTGCGATATCTTAACCAAGATTTTCCTATCTATATCCATGAAATTAAATAAATATTTAGAAAACAAAGATTAATATTCCATTTTAAATTATAGACCCATGACTAAATCTGAGATTAATAGTGACAGAAAACCGGATTTTTCTCACTTGGATACTAGCGAAATCGCCGCTTTAGGAATTGTGCGTGCAGTTGGTTACGGTTTAATAATTTTAACCATTTTAGATTGGGTTAGTATACTTACCCCTTTGAATGTGATGAATCCAGTTTGGGAATTTCAAACCTTTGGTCAAATAGTAGAAAGAGTTCCCGTTCCATTAATTGGTTTAGCAATGGCTTTTTGGGGTGGCTTTATCAATCGTCGTCGTGGGGAAATTGGTTTTTTAAAACTTTTGTCTCTCTTGACTTTATTTTTAGCATTAGTATTTTATCTCTTGATACCATTAACGATTACGAATACGATGCGGTTGGATAAACAAAATACAACCCAAATTGATAATGCTCTCAAACAACAAATAGCCCAAGCAGAAAACTTTGAACAAAAAATCGACCAAGCCAATAGCGAACAAATTAATCAATTATTACGCGCTCAAGGTATCAACCCTGGTGATAAGAGCTTACCTCAAATCAAAGATGAATTGCGATCGCGTGTTTTCCAATCAAAAGAACAAATCAAAAATCAAGCCCAATTTACCCGCAATTCTCGCCGTATGAACTTGTTAAAATCTTCGATTAAATGGAATGTTGGCGCTGTGGTGGCAGGAACTCTATTTATGTACCTGTGGAGAGCAACTGCTTGGGTACGGGAAGGGTGATGCAATTGTGGATTTTCGATTACGAATTATTTGGTAAACAGTGATTGCGCAAGTTAATTAACGTATTACTCACAGCACCACTACTGAATAATAATTCGGCTTTTTGAATCCCTGTTGTGATGTCTTCACAAATTCCACAACGCCAAAGATAAAAACCTCCGTTCCAAATAGCACTTTCGGTCAATATATTATTTCTCCCATCCAGAAGTTCTAGGATATTGTGGATGAATTCGCTTGTGGTGGTCAAGGCTACATTTTGATGCTTAAATCCATGTTGACTTGCGGATAAATGTAACCTGGTAATTTCACCATTGCCATTCCCTAAACCAATAATCGCTGTGCGATCGCAGGGTAAATCCACGCTTCCTTCCAATCCTTTAATTGTGGTAAATTGCTGAACACCCCGTAATTTCCAGGCTTCAAGAAACATTCCTTCTGTGGGTGGATGGACAAAACCAGAAATTTGATGAGCATTTCCAGCGTAGGGACACCAAATTAATTCCATCGTCGCTAGGGGTGGACGTTTTCCCAATTGGTCGCGGTATTCCCAAAGATGGTTGGTTAGGGGAAAATGCAGGGGTGTATAAATAAAGCCAATACCAACTTTTTCTAGTATATTTTGATTTTGGGTTAGGGATAAACGCGTCCAATCAACCCCCAAACCTTGCCAAATCTCAATTAATGGTAAGCCGTATTTTGTGGGTAATCGTCCTCCCCCATGCATAATCACCGGTTGTTCCACACTGGCTAATAGTAAAGCCGTGATGGGACTGATGGGTGCGGTACGACTGCGACCATCATAGGGAATTCCGAATACGATTACGGGACGTTGACTGGAAACAGGTTGAAACTTAGGACCAAAACCCTCGAAGGTATCCAACATCCCTGCCAATTCCTCACCCGTCGGTCGTTTGATGCGATGGGCAATTAAAAAAGCACCAATTTGAGCCGGGGTCGCCTCCGCCAATAACATCATTTTAGCAGCGATCGCGGCTTCAGTGCGGCTTAAGGATTGGGATGTGTGGTTTCCGCTACCCACTTTGCGTAATAAATCTCGAAAAACAGCACTCATGTTTTTAGGTGAGAATACAGGAGATAGAACCTGGATATATTTCTGAGGTATTTTAGTATTATTAGCATTTCCCCTGCGAACTAACTTGCTCGACGCAGCACCGCATCCGACTGGGGAGGGATATTTTCACAGACTAATTGCCAAAATTTTTGAATCGGGGGTATTTTTAACCGGTCTTCGGTTGTCACCATGACAACTTGACGGGTTAGGGTTGGGTGTTCCAGTTTGTTGGTAATAACGGGGTTAATATTTCCACTTTCGAGGATAGAATTAGAGATAGGACGAATTGCCAGGGTGGGGTCATTACGGGCTTCAACGAGGGCTGAATGGGGCAGAAGGGCGATAAATTCTCCTTGTCGCACGACACCGCGAAAGGCATCTAAGGTATTGACTTCCAGGGCTGCTTGCAATCGGGCTTCCAGGCTGTCAAATTTGTCTTGAATTAGGCGTTGCATTCCGTAACCATCCTTAAAAACAACCTGGGGATAGCGAATTAATTCTGACCAGGGAATCGATTCGTAGGCGGCTAGGGGATGGGTGATGGCCGTCAAAACCTCTATCGGTTCATCATACAATACTTGTATAACCATTTCTTTACCAGTGGTGAGAAAACGGTTATTCATGACTATCGCTAAATCTACTAAACCGTCCTTAAGAACTTTGAGAGCGCGATCGCTTCCTAGTGATGTCACTCGCAGTTGCACTTCCGGGAAGTCATGACAAAATTGTTGCAAAACTGGCGGTAGGTAATAGGCACAGAGGGAATGAATCGCTGCAACACATAATTCTGGTTGTTTACCTTCCTTTAATTCGGTTAATTCTTGGGTAGCATTTTGCCACTCCTGACAAATTTTTTTCACCCTTGGTAACAACCTTTCCCCTGCTAATGTTAATTTTGCCTGACTGCTACGGTGAAACAATTCTATCCCTAAATCTGCTTCTAGGGATTGGATTTGCCGACTGACCGTTGATTGGGTAATACCACATTGGCGTGCTGCCGATTGAAAACTACCTGTTTCCACAATCGCCAGAAATGCCTGCAACTGTTCTAACCGCATGTCTAAATGTAGCCCGAATTACATTGGAGGATGAAATAACGTTAATGGATCTTGCTGCTTTTTTTGGTAGATTTCGCTACACCCAGGGGGATTGGGTAAGGCTAGCATTGTTTAACACTTGACAGTCGAACTTCAAGGGTTAAGTAGGGCTGACGGAAAAATAGTATATAGTATAACTCTGATAATGCAGGAGTTAGAGGGTATTTTAGCCGCAAAAATTGCTAAAAAATAGGTATAAGGCTTCAAAACCCAGCATTTGTAATTTTTTGGGTCTCGTGAAAAGTGGAATCGGAATGCTTCCAACCCATACAGAGGCGACATATCGCCTCTGTACTCCCTATTCCCTATTTTCCAGCTAATTGGCAAATTCCGTGAGTAAGCGTACAGCTTTGACCACATAACTGGCACAATCACTGGGGGAAGCGTCGTAAAATGAGTCCCAGGCTTGGGATTTTTGTTCGTCGTATTTGTCGCTAGCGTCGGGATGTTTTTCTAACCATGCAACGCGGACTGCATAACCGATAAGAACGTCGAGGACTAGGTATTCTTCAATTTGGAGGTCGGGGTTTTGAGCTGCGATCGCTGCGAGTTCCATTAGGGTTTCAATGCAAACTTGACGATATTCGGGGGATTCGATTTTGTTGAGCAGATGTTCGACGCGAAGGGCAAAGTTTTTCTCCCCGGGGGTCATTTCCGCTAAAATCGATTCGCTGTCTAAACGGTTACGACGTTCCAGTTTATCACCGATGACTAAACCTTTGCAGTGTTGCATCACTAGCCAGACGTTTTTGTAGAAGTCCTTGGGAACCCTTCCGGTTGCACCTTCGGCTTGACGAAAGCGTCTCCAACCAATTTGGGGGACTTCACTGGTGTCTTTACTCAAGGTCGGTTGGACAACCCATTGGATGTCGCTTTCTTTTTGACGGATGTGTAGGGATTCCTGTTGACGTAATAATTTACTCATGCCGGAATATTCCGATAAAACCTGTCGCAAACGGGTTTTGACTTCAAAGGGCGATAGTTGCATGAGGGTTTCGTAGGCTTCGTCCTGGGTAACTTGTAGTTCGCTTGCGAGTTCGCTGGTAATCAGCAAAATTAGGTATCCCACTCGTAATGTCAGCAAACCTTTAAATAAGTCTGGTTCACTGCGGTTGATGGAACCGAGATAAATGAGAATTTCCTGGGTCAAAACGCGATCGCGAATGTCTTCTCGACAAAAGGCGTTGATTTTATCGGTAATTTCTTGAATGGGTATGGGTGTGGAAATTACGGAGGCGGCACTGTAGGCACGACCGACGGTGATTTGTTTACCCCGGACGAGGATGGATGTCACCACGTCTGATAAGCCCACGTAGACCATTTGCCGTAATCCAGCAGCTTTACGTACTACCGCCCACAATCCCAGTTCTCCGGCTTTGGTATAAACTTCATCTAGGAGTTGGGCAACGGTGACGGGGTAGTTGGGGGAACCGCTAAACCCGGTGTCGAAGTCCATCCCTTTTAACCGGACTAGGGTTTGCAATAGTTCGATTTGTTCGTAGAGGTTTTCCGATTCCCGTAGGTGGTTAAGTAGGAGTTCCAGGTTGGTCTCACACTCCATTTGGAATTCCTGGGTATGTTCCAAGGGCCAACTTTTTTCCGGCTGGAATCTGAGGTAGGAACGTTTCCAGGGGGTGACTTTGGTTTCGTTTTGGTTGAGTGGGAAACTATGGATAAAATCAATGCGTTCGGTGTTGGCGGTGAGGATTAATTGATTTAAGTGTCCTAATTTGACCCGAACACCGCCGCAAATACCATCCCGTAATTCCTGCATCAATTCTAACAGGGCACTTTGTCCGGTTTCTAACATGGTACGGGTCAACATCAATGTAAACATCGGCCGACCCAGGTCTGTCCAATGGTCGTGAATGTAAGCGAGTTCGCTGCGAATTTGGTCAACGAAGAAGTGATAATCCAGGGTTAAATAAAATTGCTGGGCATCTAAAAAGGAGGGAAGGAAGACAACCGTATGTTCACCGATGCGGAACAAACGGGATGTGGTCAAACTCCGTAAGCGTCGAAAGGGTCGTCCGGTAATTCCCAATTTGTCATTACGTCCCAATTGCCGATAAATAATAGATAATTCCTTGGCATTGCGAATTTGGATCGGTGCAACCTGCTTGGGGGTTTGGGTTTCAATCCCGTATAGCTGTAGTTGATTTTGCAGTCCTTCATCTTCGGCAATCAAAGCCACCTGAATTACCACTTCTCGGTGTTTTCCAACCCGTAAATGTCGTCCTAGGGGGTCAATATCACCGATGGCGATTAATCCATCCTTGAGCAAACAACCCAGGTAATATAAACTTTGGGCCCACACAAGGGGAATATTATCATTGGGAACACGGGGTTGACTGTGGGGATTTTCCCGTTCTGCTTCGATATGCTCCTGCTGGACGTAATATAATTCCGGCAGTAAATCCATCCCATCCCGTTCGACCAACAGAGCTTCCAAGCGCCGATAGTATTTTTTTACCCGTTCATAATCCCCGGCGAACAAAGCATCCAAAAGCAAATAGGTGAAAAATAACGGCCATTCACACTCAATATGCTCAAATTGCTTCAACTCCCAAGGTTCGTAGTGTAGACGTTGGGTATCTTCAATCACCGTTTGATGACCATCCCGCAAAAACCGTTTACACCCATAGCGACCTTCCAACTTCGTGACAATCTCATTTAACGTGCGATCGCGTAATTCCTGGTCTTCAATGGCAAAAGCTGGATAGCTGATAATACTTAAGGTGGCAGCATCAATTTCCTTGGAGGCTGATTCCCTGGGTAGTAAGGATTCTAGGGTAATTCTGGCTCTAGCAATTTCGTCGGGGAGAACATGGACAACCGATGCATGGCTACCCCTAACACCAAATAAATCCAAACCATTCATGGCTTCCAAAGCAGCTTTGGCCATCCCCACCGAACTCGCATTTAATTCCGGATTGCCATGATTAATTTTATTACCCCGTTCCCAAATCCCGTAATCAGGGGTACGATAGGCTCGACCGATGTAGTAAACCAAGTTTTGGACAAAATCCACCTCATCTAGGGTATAAATAATTTGCAACCCAGATTCGGTCATTTGGGCTAACATCAACAAAAACAACGAAGTGGCATCAATTTGCAAATGTCCCCATTCATGGTCTCCCACAACCACATCCCCCGTTGCAGTATCGTATTTGGCATGGAGAGCATCTAGGGGTGATTGGGTTTGTTTAAATTTTTCCACCTTGTGAGCTTGTCGCATCATTGCAAACAACAAACCCCGCATCAACTTAATCACACTATGTTCCAGTTCGTAACCCCTGCCTTTATCATCATCGATTTTGCGATAGGCTAAGGCTAACCCCCACACCGCTAAAATACTGTAGACATTATCCCGTACCCATGCGTCAGTATAGTTCCCGTGTTCATTAATAGCTGTACTAGCTGGAAGTAAACCAGTAATCGGATTTTGACGTGCCAGAATAATTTTTTTTACCTGGTCGTAGTAGTAATCAAGGCGGTTCAGGAACGGTGTTAATGCTTTCATAGTGTGACGTTAACAGCAAAAATGCAGTTGCAGATAGACTTCGTGCAATACAGATACCCAATTATAAACCGGAGATTGCAATGATTCAGAATATCGATTGTTTCCTGTTCCCTATTTATTTACAAGCGAGAAATTCGGGTGACAAGTAATTTTAGCTACAATACTTTTCTAGAGACTTTAGTATGCGACAGCTATATTTTCCACGTTCATCCGTGAGGATGGTTAATGCTTGAAGAGGTACAGTATTGCTTCTCTACTGTCAACTGTCAACACAACAAAAAATAAATATATCAGTGCAAAGTATAATTACCCAGAAATATCCCTCTTATTTGCTAGTTCCACAATTATTCCTCATTTTTAGCCCATTCCAAGCGAACTTTTAAATCATTACAATGACTTTTGGGCAAGATATTATCGTGCTGAAGTCTGCCAACGACAATACCCGGTGCAATACCTATTTCTGAGGCAAATTTTTCTATAGCTACTTTGCTAAGGCATTGACATGAATTTATAAAATTTTCTAATTTAGCGCGTGGAATTAGGATGTCTTCCGCAAATTGATTTGCTTCTGCTTCCTTTTGTTCATTTTCTGGTACTTGGATACCTTTACCTTCCAAAAAAAAGTCCCGTTTTCCATGTAGTAAAATATGACCTGCTTCATGGAAAAAAGCAAACCATAAATGGTCATTTGTCTTATAACGCAGGCTAAGTTGGATTAATGCCTTTTCCGGATTCAACCAACGAGTCGCTCCACAAGTTCTTGTTTTTGGCAATTGAGGTACAAAAACCACTGCCACACCAACTTCTGCACATAAGCGTATTACTTCTGGTTGAAAAGTTTCTGGTGGTTCTAGCGTTAACTTCCGAATAGTTTCCAAGTTTTTCCGAAATTTATTGGCATTATAAGTCATGCAAGGTATATTAGCCGCTTCTATTTCTCCTTGACGCAACCAAGCAGCCAAATGACCAAAATCACTTTCAAATGCCTGAGATTTCCGAAAATACACGCTACTTTCTTCCCATATATCTTCCCACTGCTGTGGAGATACAACGGAAAAAAAATTTAAGACTTCTCGCAATTGTTCAACCTTATCTTGAAATTGTTGAATCCACCCAGCCTTAATCATTGCTTTTACTGGAATTTTATCAAGCCAAGCAACCTGTTGTTGCAAATTTTCACTTTCTTGTTGCCAAGCCAAAGCTTCTCTATATTCTCTTTCACGATTATTCCAAAAACTTGCCGATACACCCAAAACTCTCTCTAACTGCAATGCTGTTTCTGGGGTAATAGCTGCTTTCCCGTTGATAATTTCGCTAATAGTTTTTTTGGGTCTACCCGTTCTTTCTGCTAATTCAGCCTGAGACATACCGCGCTCTTCAAGAATTTCTTGAAGAGTCTCACCAGGAGGAGAAACGTAATCCGGGACGTATTGATTTTGGAGTTTGTTACTCATGGGTATCCTCCACATCTAAGGATAGCTGACCTGAGCGATTATGCAAGAGTTCGTGGCAACGTCCTGGAAGATTTCGCATTTCGTCCAGAGAGTTGGCTGCACGTAAATCATCAAGTCGTTGTCGAATTTTTTTCGCTCTGATTTTTCCCTGATTTTTCTCCAAAAGCCTCTGGTTGTTGCACTCTTTCTCAAATTTTTCATTTTGAAACACAATATCCATTGTACATGTTTTTAGCAGTATTGTTAACCCTTAAGGTTATCAGCATTTCCAGTGAGTTTATATAAGTGAGTCGGAAATCCTTACCAAAAATGAAAAATTTGCACTATTATGGTATATTTATACTACAAAGCCTTTACAGAGTTTAATTTCTTGAAATTGTTGAATCCGTTTTGCGATTCCTTTCAGGATAGCTTCGCTTACCACCAACTTCTACTAACTATGAAATGTGCGTTTAACTACCAAATCAACTCCCAGTGTCGAAAATTTGCTGTGCGGTGATATTTAATTCGGGAAACACAGAAGAAATAATGCGATCGCTCCCCCGAAATAGAGAAACTTGGTACTCTTCATACAAATACTACAATATAGCTACACCCTGCGATCGCAGTACCCTTTTACCAGACTTGGACCCGATTTGATTATCTAGCTCGATCGCCAAAACAAATCAAACCCCAGCAGTTAAAAATTACCGTCAAGCATTACAACAGGAATAAAATATCAATAATACTAAGCTAGTGTGCAGCGTTCATTTCTGTAAAACAAAAATCACCAGTCTTTGTGGTACGGGTCGAAAAGCCTGTATCTATATATATTACGAGGGATATAAATTATTGGATATCAATGATTTGTATAGTATAGCTCTAATGAAAAATCATCGTTACGGTTGATGAATTTTGGCGACCCATTATTTGCAGAAATACTGCATATTGCGACAATATAACACTGGTGGTTTTGGGAGACGCGATATAGCCTCTTTCAAAGGAGCTGAGTCGCTTTCGCAACACGCTACGCGTTTACGTAGTATGGCGAAGCTAACGCTAACGCGTCTCTACAAACAATTATTTGGGGTTGACGAATTTTCCCATCCTCAAACCAACTCAGCGCGTAGTTGATTTACAACTCGATCTAAACCAACTGAATGAGCGGCTTTAAACATCAATCTATCCCCGGATTGGACATAGTTTTTCAACCGTTCCACCAAATCTGCATGGCTAGTAAAACATTCTGATGTAATCCCTTTCGCATGATTCAGGATTTCCTTGGCATCTCTGCCATCCACTAACACCAGCAAAGCATCCAAATTTAGTTTACTCGCAGTTTCCCCAATATGGGCATGTAATTGTAAAGAGTGATCGCCTAATTCCTTCATTGCTCCTAAAACGGCGATGCGACGTTTACCGGGGGTTTCTGCTAACATATCCAAGGCAGCCAACATGGCTTCGGGAGCAGCATTGTAGGTTTCATCGAGGATAATCACATCGTTGGGTAACTGATAACGTTGCGATCGCCCGGATGGCATTTCCACTGTCACTCCATCAGCAAGGGTATCCCAATCAATATTTAACACCTGAGCGACAGCAAGGGCTGCTAAATAGTTAGTGGCATTATGCTTACCTGGTAAAGGCAATTTAAACGACTTACCAGCAACTTGAATCTGCTCACCACCAATTAAACTACCACAAATATCCCCCTGATTTAAACCATAACTCACCACCCTTCCATTCCAAACCCGTTGGGATGTTTCCACTAACAACGGTTGGTCATAATTGAGAATTGCCACACTATCAGTAGCCATGTGTCCTAATAACTCACACTTAGCCTCGGCGATCGCTGCTTCGGAACCCAGTAATTCGATATGGGCAGTACCCACGTTCGTAATTACCCCAATCGTCGGTCGCGCAATTTCCGTTAACTCGGCAATTTGTCCCCGACCACGCATAGCCATTTCAATCACCGCAAAATCATGTTCCTCCCCCAACTCCAGCAAAGTCTTCGGTACACCAATTTCATTGTTAAAATTGGCATAGGTTTTATGTACCCGACCTTGAGTTGCCAAAACTGCTGCAATTAACTCCTTCGTCGTCGTTTTCCCCACCGAACCGGTCACACCAATAACCGGAATATCAAAGCGATCGCGCCACCATCGACCCAATTGTTGATAAGCTGTTAATGTATCCCCAACCCGTAACATCGGGAATTCACAAGCGGGAAAATCGTGATCCACAATCACCGCAACAGCACCCCGTTCTATTGCCATTTCCACAAAATCATGGCCATCAAACCGTTCCCCCCGCAATGCGACAAATATTTCCCCGGTTTTGAGGATGCGTGTATCCGTTTGAATTCCTGTACAGACTTGACCTAGTAACTCACCGCTAATATTGACTGCAACCGCAGCAATAGCATCAACAACCTGAGCAATCGTGGCAGAAAATGACATAAAATGACTTTCGCAAAGATATAAGAATTTACAATTGCTATTTTCAAACCCTGACAATTCGCCAAGGATAAAAGCGATTACATCCTAAAGTTTTTTTTCTTCATCCGGAAGGGTGGAAGTTAACATTTTTACCAGAATTATTGTGATTAGGTGTGATTAGGCGTAATACCATTTCCAGAAAATGTATCAACTCCAGAGTAAAACGGTGTCAGTCCCCCATGTCGCTTGGACATAAACAGGAAAATAGTTCATACCCATTCCCTATTACCTTTCAATTCGGTAATAACCGTTCCCAAATATTATCCCCTCCCATCTGATTCATCCTGATTGGTGGATGGGGATTGGGAGAGGGGGGTTGCAATTTTAACTCTAACCAGATGACATCATGCCATTGACCGCATTTGTAGCCAACCTGACGGTAAATCCCCACTGGTTGAAAACCCATTTTATTGTGTAAACCCATACTCGCTGGATTCGGTAGGGTAATTCCGGCATAGGCGTTGTAGTAGCCCTGGTGGCGTAAAATTGCAAACAGGGAAGTATATAATTTCTGTCCAATTCCCCTACGTCTGGCATTGTTGTGGATATAAACACTCACATTTACCGACCACTGGTAAGCAGCACGTTCGTTATGGGTTGTGGCATAAACGTAACCGAGGATTTGGGATTGCTGTTGATATACTAACCAGGGATATCGCTGGGTGACAGTGTGAATTCTTTGCTCCATTGATTCTACGGAAGGAGCTTCGGTTTCAAAGGTGATACTACTATCGGTACAAAAGGGAGCGTAGATTGCTTGGATTTGGGTTGCATCGGCAATTGTAGCTAGTCGGATCATGATGGGAAAGTAAATAATTTTAGATTTTGGATTTTGGATTACCGTAGAGACGACCCGTCAGGTCGTCTCTACTATGGATTTTGGATTACTACATTCATTTTGATCGGTGGGTAAAGGTTCTTTGTAGCGCTAGTCTACGAAAACCCTGCGGGTATAGCACTTGATGTTAAAGCTTTTTCGAGGCTAAATCCCTCACTACGAATGAATCCTTGATACCGATTGCGAAATTGGGGGCGATCGCGTCAAAATAAGATTAAAAGTCTGTAATTTGTCTTAATATAAGTTTTTATCGTGATGGCGCAAGCACAGCTTTCAGCAACTTGGCAACCGACTAGGTTGGTTTCTGACTCCTCTGGATATGATTATGATTTAGTGATTGTTGGGGGGGGTATTGTCGGTTTAACCCTAGCAGGTGCGTTGAAGGATTCGGGTTTGAGTATACTCCTCATTGAAGCACGATTAGATTCTCCGGCGGTGATGAAGGGACAAGCCTATGCTGTACACATGCTGTCGGCGCAAATTTTTCGGGGTATTGGGGTCTGGAAAAGCATATTACCCCACATTGCTACCTATCGTCGGGTGAAACTTTCGGATGCGGGTTTTTCCCAAGTTGTGGAGTTTAATACGCAGGATATCGGTACTGATGACTTGGGTTACGTGGCGGAACACCAGGCATTGTTATATCCGTTACGGGAATTTGTCCGTGAATGTCCCCAAGTGAAGGTAGCTTGTCCGGCGGAAGTTGTGGGTGTGAAATATTTGAATGATGCGGTGGAGGTAGAAATTAAGTCCGGTGAGGAAGTTCAGACTATCCGGAGTAAACTAATTGTGGGTGCGGATGGATCGCGATCGCAAATTCGAGGGAGTGCGGGAATTAAAACCCGTGGTTGGAAATATTGGCAGTCCTGTATTGTGGCGTTTGTCCGTCCAGAAAAGTCCCATCTAGACACTGCCTATGAAAAGTTCCAACCTAGTGGACCATTCGCCATATTACCATTACCAGAAAACCGTTGCCGCATTGTTTGGACTGCTCCCCACGCGGAAGCCAAGGCTTTGTGTGAACTGGATGATAGTCAGTTTTTGGCAGAATTAAGTCAACGTTTTGGCGACCAGATGGGTAAATTGGAGTTGTTAGGGGAAAGGTTTATTTTTCCTGTACAATTAATGCAAAGCGATCGCTATGTGTCACCCCGGTTAGCTTTGATTGGTGATGCAGCCCACAATTGTCATCCCGTTGGTGGTCAGGGGTTAAATTTGGGTATTCGCGATGTGGCTGCGTTAGCGGAGGTAATTCAAACAGCCCACGCAGCAGGTAAGGATATTGGCGATATCAAGGTTCTGAAGCAATACGAACGTTGGCGTCAGCGAGAAAATTTAGTGGTGTTAGGGTTTACCGATTTATTGGATCGATTATTTTCTAATAGTTTTCTCCCCATAGTTATAGTCCGTCGTTGCGGTTTATGGGTCATGGCTCATTTACCTTTTCTTAAGGTATTTATGCTCAAGTTGATGATTGGGTTGTTGGGAAGAAAACCGAGTTTGGCCAAAAAAGTTTCCTAGCTCGACTTTATCCATTTTTAAAAAACCTAAAACCCGACGCTGAAACCATTGCAAGATAGTTATTTTAACGTGAATTCGACAGATACAAAGAATCCCTCTCCAAAGCTCTCTTTCTTGGGAACAGAGGTTTTGAAAGAATATTCTTGATTGAAAACCACGGATTTTCTGCCCCTCTGGGAAGTCACAGAGGGGTTGGGGTGAGGTTCATCGAACTCATGTTTTTTTCTTTTCCCATACTGTTCTTTTCCCATACTGTGTGTCTTGGCTTTGCTTTCTCATATTCTCGGAAATGGATAAAGTCGAGCTAAGATAGGGTATTTTGTATAAGTGCGGAAAAAGCTGACCGTATGTTTGGTGCAGAAGTAGCCCGTACCCCTGTACTATTTTCCGCTTGCTACACCAATAATGCGAGGGGGTCAGAGAATCGCTGAAATACCATTTTTTTCGTTGACCCCCTCGCCGCCTTGCTGTGTAAGGGTTTGAAGGATTTTTCTCATGGATTTTTACTGCTTCGACGACAAATTTTTAGACCCCCTCGCAATCCGCCTCTGGACACCTTGCTGTATCTGGGTTTAAAATGAAGGGGTCTCCTCTTATGAGGGGAAATAATTGATTGGAAACCTCATAAGAGGAGACTAGAATTAAAAAAGCCCCCGATTGGGTCTCCTCTTATGAGGGGAAATAATTGATTGGAAACTTCCCCCCGGAGTTGCTATCCATTAGTCACATCTTTCTTAACAAAGTCTGAAAAGCGATTATAGAAATGATTTCAGTAGAGGGATTAAGCATTAAGATTAGACAAAACTCAGAAAGTATGCATTTAGATTTGATGGGCTAGCTTCCAAGTTACGGCGATATCGTGCAATCGTCGTAACCCTCTCCAAATCGTCTTGACTCCAGGTTCCCCATCACCTTTACGACCCAGAAAACCACCTAGTCGAGCAATCATTCGTACAGCTTCTCTTAATGTTGGTGGCTGATCTGGTGGAATTGGGTTTTTGTTCACACTTACACATAAAGATTGCCATTCAACTGTAGTTAAAACCGTTTCACAACTTTGTTCTGGATTATCCCTTGCTTGGTAAGTTAACCATAATAATCGCCATGCCACAATCGAATATGTCGCTAATGCCATTGATAGGCGTTTTCCTGTCTCCAGTTGTAATTCCTCGATTCGACAACCGCTTTTCAATGTATAGTGATAACGCTCGATTAACCAACGATATGTATACCATTCAACACATTTTACCGCATCTTCAAGGCTATTAATTTCCAATGTCGTTAACAATAACCAACTGATTGGTTTTATCTCCGATGGTGGACTCTTTTCTTCTGCTAATATCACCTGTAGTTTTACTGGTTTACAAAGCGAACGCCCGAGCTTATTTTTTGGTACTTCTATTTCAACTGTTTCGTATCTAATTGTTAGTTTTGCTATCCTTTCTGGTCTTTCTGGATTTCTTCTTACCTTGACTTCTACTTCTCCCTGAGTTGGACTTGACCTGATCGCCTCATGTAGATAATTCGCTGTATGGCTAACTTTTCTATTATGAGTTCCTCTGATTAGTAAGTGGCTATTTTCTGGTCTTTCCTGATTAAATAAATCAAATATATCTGCTTCTGAGTCTGCTACTGTTATGATTTTTATCTTTTCTGGTAGTAATTTATTTGTTCTCTCTAGCCCTTCCAACCATCTTTGGCTTTCTTTTTCTTCTGTTTGTCTTTTTCTACGTGTTTTTGCTATTCCTAAATCTTCGATATTTCTTGACCATACTTGTTGGTCTATTACTCCCAGTGGAACTCCTTTTATGCTTGATAATAACGTTGAATGTACTTTTAATCCTAAACTTTTTCTCTGGTCTAGATATCCAATTCCTTCTGTTGCTGGATGACTTGTTACATCCATATTTGTTGTGTCTTGTATTGCTAATACTATCTCGTGTTCTTTTGCCCTTTCGATTGTACTTTTGATATGTCCATTGCTTATATCTGATGGTTTTATATACGGCGAACTCCACAAATCATATGCTGCTGTTGTCGCTGCTACGCTCCCACATGCTTGAGGTACACTCGATGTTGGTTGTGCTGCTAAATCTTCTACCATCTTTATCAAACGCTTGTTTCGCCGTTTATCTCCCAAATCCAAGTGCTTCAATTCCCTTGCTGCCCATTTTTCCATTTTTTACACCCTATCTTTCCTCTCTCAAAACTATACCTATCAAGCCTTTCGTCTTCTTTTAAGTATTTTTACTTTTTGTTAAGAAAGATCCGGGTAATGGATAGCCTTGTAAACGGGGGGTGAGACCTGTATTTCTCAAAAGGGAGTGATAAGCCTTGAGTAGTGGGTTTATTTTCCTGCTACTCCCTACTCCCCACTCCCCACTCCCTACTCACTGAAAGTTTGAGAAGTTTGTGAGAAATCCGGGGAGAGTAGTCTAGACACGTAGCGTGTCTATTATTACTTGGTAATCACCATCCTTCCTCTTCACAGACACTGACGCAAACACTATTCCCAACTCCCAACTTAGTGGAGACTTAACCACCAAAATTGAATAGACAATATATACTGATGCAGAAAAGCAAAAATTATCCCATGACCGGGTTTATGCAGTTAGGAAGTATTTTTTACTCATATACAAAAACAATCTGTTGGGGGTTTATCGTTTTGACCTCAACAGTGATGTTAGGTGCTTGTGGTAGTATCACTGGTTCGGGGATAAATATGATTGGTGCAAATGTCACACCAATTCGTGATTTATCTTCTGACTTGATTCCAAATCAGGAGCAGACTACGGTTTATGTCCAAGGTAAAGTCATTCAACGTGTACCTCTAGTCAAAAAATATGCCTACCAAATTGATGACAACACCGGCAAGATTTGGGTGCTAACGGAGCAAAATAATTTAAAAGTCAATTCTCAAGTGGTGATAAAAGGTCAACTACGTTACCAAAGTATTTCTTTTGAAGGGCAGAATTTTGGGGAAATATACTTAGAAGAAAAGTAATTTTTAGTGAAATATATAGCATTAAGAAATCCCACACGGCAAAACCCATGAATCAACAACCCACTGAAGTCGCGATCGCCATTCTCCAGCAGGACGATAAATTTTTGATGCAATTGCGCGATAATATTCCCAATATTGCCAATCCAGGTATTTGGGGGTTTTTTGGGGGACATCTAGAACCGGGAGAAACACCTGAACAAGCTGTAAAACGGGAAGTGTTAGAGGAGGTTGGTTATGTTTTACCTCCCACACTGCGTCAATTTGGTATCTACGCGGACGAAAAGGTGATTCGTTATGTGTTTTATGCACCTTTAGAAGTCAGTATGGAAGAATTAGTATTACATGAGGGATGGGACATGGGTTTAATTTCAATTCCAGAAATTCAGCAGGGAAAAGCTTTTTCTCGAGTTGCAGGGGAAGAACGTCCCCTGGGGGTTTTACATCGGCAAATTTTACTGGAGTTTATTAGTAATTGGTATGATTAATCAAGTTCGCAAATCCCTAAGAGGGTGTTTTAAAAGTCGATTTTAATACTTAACAAGCTCGTTTTTGGGAGTCGGGAGAAGGGAGAGACGCTACATGTTGCGTCTGTATCAGGAGAGACGCGACATGTCGCGTCTGTACAGTACAGTTGATAACGACAAATATACCGTTTTAAATTCATTTTAAATAGCAAATCAAATGAATAATCTACCTGCACCTCACGAGTCATCATCAAAAATCTCAGCAAATCAGTTACCACGTTGGTTAATTTGGGGAATCACCTTTCCTTTGATAGTTTTGAATGGCTGGGTATTATTGATTGTTTTAAAGTATTTTCAACCGTTAGTAAGCATATTTATTTCTGCTGCCTTATTAGCATTTGTGTTAGATTATCCGATTAATTTTTTTCAGCGTCGGGGACTAAACCGGATAATTGCGATCGCATTTGTTTTACTCTTAACAATTGTTATCGTTGTAGCAGTTGGTTTTACTCTGGTTCCGGTGATTTTTGAGCAGTTGTATGAATTAACTCAAGTTTTGCCAAGTTGGATTGATTCAGGAACGGAAAAAATTGAAGCTTTCCAAGGTTGGATTCTCCAACAAGAGGAATTTCCGATTAATGTTGGGGGGTTAATTACCCAAGCTCTTGACCGTTTATCCACCCAATTCCAATCCTTTACAGGTAAAATTTTGGGTTTTGCTGTGGATACAATTAGCACGATTGTGAATGTATTGCTGACGATTGTATTAACAATTTACATGGTTTTGAATGGAGAAAAACTTTGGGATGGAATTTTTCAATGGTTTAACCCGAAAATTGGCACTCCCATTCGCCAATTAATTCGTGAGGATTTTCAAAATTATTTTATTGGTCAAGCTACTATTGGAGCGATTTTATCTGTTTTATTAACCCTATCTTTTTGGGTGTTAAAGGTTCCTTTAGGCTTATTATTTGGCATCACCATCGGATTTTTCTCCCTCTTTCCCTTTGGTACAGGTATCGGTATTTCCTTGGTGGTATTGTTAGTCGGCTTACAAAATTTCTGGCTAGGATTGGAGGTTTTAATCGTTGCGATCGCCACCGACCAAATTAACTCCAATGTAATTGCACCTCGTCTCCTCAGTAATTTAACTGGTCTCAATCCTATCTGGGTAGTAATTTCTCTACTATTAGGAGCTAAATTTGCTGGTATACTTGGTTTATTAGTTGCCATACCCATTGCCAGTTTTATCAAAGATGTTGCGGATATTTGGCGCTCCGGGGAATTCAATTTATCAACCCATGTTCAGCCGGAGACTAACCCCAATATCACTACAAATATAACTGGGGAAATCTCAGATGTAGAAATCAAAAAATCATAGGATAATTATTCAACAAAGTACAGGAAACAAAATACAGGATGCATAATCTTAATCATCTTATTTAGTTAATGATTGACCTTTTCTGTTAACTGCTAACTGTTAACTGTTAACCCTAATTATCCTAGTAGTTCATG
The DNA here is from genome assembly GCF_002368395.1 of Calothrix sp. NIES-3974. GTDB lineage: Bacteria > Cyanobacteriota > Cyanobacteriia > Cyanobacteriales > Nostocaceae > NIES-3974. The sequence goes on along the minus strand of NZ_AP018254.1, from coordinate 4,591,522 downwards.
CTCAAGCAACTAATTTTAGAAAACTGGAAAAGTTTTGCCTATGCCGAACTACCACTTTCACCATTTACGGTAATTGTCGGTACAAATGCCAGTGGTAAATCTAATCTAGTGGAAGCATTTATATTGTTAAAACGTCTTGTAAGTGGGAATACAATAGATGCTTCTCTTGCTGGAGATAAAACTTTAACTCCAATTCGTGGAGGAATTGATTGGGCTGCATTAAAACCAGAGCGCGAATTTACTTTAAAAGTGCTGGTGGATGGGGAAGGTAATCAAGTAGATTATTTATATAGTGTGAATGTTGATACTAAGCCCGATGCAGAAATTTTAGCAGAAAAAATCATTTATCGTGAGTATCAGCGAGATAAAACTAAAGTTGTATTTGAACGCGATATTATTTCTGGGTATATTGACTCCCATGATTATAAAGATATCATTTTAAAAATTTCTACCCTGTACAAAAATGCCCGATGGACATTACCTAATCACCATAAATCTATTCTCAACTACTTTAAAAATACCTACATTCTCGATAACATTACCGAAGTAAATCTGATTATTAGCAGTTTAGAAAAAATCTTTGTTTTAAATCCTGTTCCCGAACGAATGCGGGGTTACTCACCTATCTCGAAAACCCTCGATAGTGATGGGTCAAATATTGCAGGTGTAATTGCTGGTTTGTCAACCCGTGTACGGGACGAAGTTGAAGAGACTTTGTGTGAATATGCTCAGGGTTTACCCGCAGGAAATATCGTCAAAGTTTGGGCTGAACGTATTGGTAGACTTGGTGGAGATGCCATGCTTTACTGTGAAGAAGAGTGGACTCACGGACAGATTCAAGAAATTGACGCTCGCAGTATGTCCGATGGAACCTTGAGATTTTTGGCAATTATGACGGCTTTATTAACAATTCCCCGTCATAGTCGTTTAATTATTGAAGATGTGGATAGTGGGTTACATCCTTCTCGTGCCGAATTACTTGCGAGGATGCTGCTAGAATTGGGTAGACAGCGTGAAATAAATATCCTCGTCACCACCCATAACCCTGCATTGCTGGATGCATTTGGAATGGAGATTGTCCCTTCGGTGGTGGTGGTTCACCGTGATGTGAATACGGGGGAAAGTAAATTAACGCGTCTCAAAGATATTGAAAATTTACCCAAGCTGATGGTTTCTGGAGCTTTAGGACAGCTAACCACCGAAGGAGCGATTGAGGATAGTTTAGCTGCGAATAGGATTCAAGATAGTCGTTGATTTCTCCTGTCGTTTGATATTTTGTACTCTATTTTCCAAGTCATTACTGTCAAATTACGCGCGATCGCCAAAATATCACTTTTAACTCATATTACTGACGCAGGGCTGAATAAATCAATCTTGTATAGAGATGGCGATGCTCTAATATCCTCCCTGACGGGCTAAATTTTTGAATTTGGTAAATTGGGGGTCAAATAGTAATTTCACTGTTCCTGTGGGTCCATGACGGTGTTTTGCAATAATTACTTCCGCAATTCCTCGGTCGGGGGTATCCGGGTTGTAGTAATCATCCCGGTATAACATCATGACTAAATCCGCATCCTGTTCAATGGAACCCGATTCCCGTAAATCGGACAGCATTGGACGTTTATTTGTTCTTGCTTCCACACCTCTACTTAACTGGGATAGGGCAATCACGGGTACATTTAATTCCCTAGCTAATCCTTTGAGATTACGGGTAATTTTGGATAATTCCTGCACCCGGTTATCCCCTGCACCTTCCATTAATTGCAAATAATCAATTAAAATCAAACCTAAATCCATACCCTGTTCAGCTTGCAATCTTCGGGCTTGCGATCGCATTTCATTAATGGTAATATTAGGGGTATCGTCGATATAAATGGGCATTTCCGACAGTAAACCAATCGCCCTAGTTAAAGACTCCCACTGGTTCTGACTAATCCTACCACTTTTTAAATAACTACTTTCAATCCCCGCTTCCGACGAAAGCATCCGTAATGCTAACTGTTCCTTCGACATTTCCAAACTAAAAATCGCCACGGGTAAGCGCACATGTCCAGAAATATAATGGGCTATATTCATCGAGAAACTGGTTTTCCCCATCGCTGGTCTACCCGCAACAATAATTAGATCCGACCGTTGAAAACCACCATTAATCATCGCATCCAAATCATAGAAACCACAGGTAATCCCCGGTAAGGCAACCCCCTGATTTCGCTCCTCAATATCCTGAAAATTCGCAATTAAGGTTTCCGCAATATGCACCAAACCCGATTGACTACGTTCCTGAGTCACCCCAAAAATCTTCTGTTCAGCCTGATCTAAAACCCTTGGTAACTCCGTTTCCGTCTCATACCCTAATTGCACCACCTCATTCCCCGCCTTAATCAACTGCCGACGGGTATATTTATCCATCACCAATTGCGCTAGTACATCCACATTAACTGCCGAAACAGTTTGATCCAGCAGAGAAATTAACTTACTGCGTCCACCAATTTTAGTTAATAAATCATGGTCAGTTAACCATGCAATCATCGTCAGCAAATCCGTCGGTTTCCCCTGAGCATGTAGACGTAACGCAGCTTGGTATATTTCCTGATGAGCGCTTAAATAAAAAGCATCCGCAACCAAGCGATCGCTAACTCGACTAATTGCCTCCGGATCAAGTAAAATTCCTCCTAAAATCGCCTCCTCCGCTTCAATATTCTGTGGTGGTAAGCGGTCTATCCCTGAACCTTGAAACTTTAACTCGTCGGACATAAACAATCTGGAAAGAATACAGGATACAGGATACAGGAGATAGGAGACAGAATCCCCATTTCTCACGAGTCAGAGCGATCGCCCATATGGTAATCTTTATTCAGAAGGTATTTCAACCCTTTTTAACTGGTCATAACTTTGTCGCAGTGCAAAACCCATGAATCTAAGTTTGATCAGATTTTGAGAAATGTGGAGAGAAGTCGCGGAGAATTCAAATTAGCAGCCATGTTTAGGTGTGGAATATTTCCCTAACAGTACCTTTTTCCTGAATACTTCACAAGTGTCCCACATTATTACACCACTCACAACTCCCTACTCCCCACTCCCTCCACATCAAATAGGAAAATCAACCCATTACTCAAGGCTTATCACTCCCTTGAGAGAAATATAGGATTTATCCACACTCCATATCTAACCGAAACAGCCATCATCGGACATTGGTTTTAAATTAACTTTACAATTAGCCCTCAAAACTCCGCTATATTGAGAATATCTGTCACCATCCCCATGCCCGGATTTTTCATCAACAGGACTCAATACAGTTCAGTTAATGATTCTTCTTTGTGGTTTCGGGAGATGCGATATATCTAGTCTCTACAATTATTTGGGGTTTATGAATTTTCTTATCCGAACCCTATTGAAATAGGACTTATATAGTTTACGCTAATGCTTGCTACATATCAGGGGCTGTAACCGTTGATTATTCTAGTTTCATTTATTGCCAAGTACAAGATAATCGATATTACGCAAAAGTAACCACACTGCGTCATTACCTAGCTTCCTTCCCGCGTAGCTATACAAATTAAGTACGCGAACCCTTACCGCAGGCTATTACAAATTACCAATTACGTACGCGAAGCGTTGCCGTAGGCTATTACAAACTACGTAGCTTGCTTCCCGCGTAGCGGGTATTACAAATTACAAATTACGAATTATGAAGATTCGGCTGTTACTTGTAGATGATCAAGAAATTTTTCGCCAAGGATTAGCATCCCTATTATCCCTAGAAGACGACCTAGAAGTAGTCGGAGAAGCAGCAAACGGAAAACAAGCGATCGCATTAAGTCACGAATTACAGCCGGATGTGATTTTAATGGATATCAGAATGCCAATTTGCGACGGAGTTGTCGCTACCCAGGAAATTCACCAACGCTTTCCCTGGATGAAAATCCTAGTTCTCACCACCTTTGACGAAGACGAGTATATTTGGAAATCTCTCCAAGCTGGTGCATCCGGATATTTACTGAAAAGCACACCTGCAATCCAACTTGCAACCGCCATCCGCACCCTCCATCAAGGTCACTGTCAACTCGGTCCTACTATCGCTCCCAAATTATTCGCTCAACTGCGATATCCCCAGGAAGAACCCTGCAAACCTTCCCCATCCCAGCAATTAGCAAACCTCAGCGAGCGAGAACAGCAAGTATTAAGCCTAATTGCTCAAGGAAAAAGTAACCGGGAAATCGCCCAAATCCTCTTTCTCAGCGAAGGAACCGTCAAAAACTACGTCACCCAAATCCTTAACCACCTCGAATTACGCGATCGCACTCAAGCTGCTCTCTGGGCTAGGGAAAATTTGTAAGTACGGGAGTGGGGAGTAGGGACGTGGGTCATCTTCAGGGAATGACAGAATTGATTTGGTAGTATAAAATCGTGATTAAATTCAAGTAAATTTATATCAAATATTTCTCAATTTGCAAGCAAATATTTGCAAATTTTATGGGTATTTTAACTGAAAAGTAATGTATTGATAAATAGATATTTTTCAGTATATTCCCATCTTGCACCTTGAGCAAATTCAAAATAAATTTGACTGGTGTACGTTTTAATTATTCAACTACGCTCCCGTCCGCTAGAGATTGTAAATCCTTGGCTAAAAGTGTAAGTCCATTACAATCGACTACAAATAAAACATCAATCATGAGAGTAATTAATTACTCTAAATATATTTACTTGCGTTTTAATTCGTAAGGTGCAAGATTTAAGTATATTTATTGTTAAAAAACTCTAATTCTTCCTGTCCCTTTTGCGTAATCTGCCGTATTAGTCCTGTATTGAAATGTGCAGGTCTTTGGTGCTTTTGTTTCCGGTATTGATATCTCGTAGACCATAAAAATACGTACTCTACACAAAAGTAATTATACATATGGCAGTCCAACAAAACTCCACCGTTACCGAGTCTCAGCTTACCACAAAACCTCTAGTTCAGCAGTCCGTAAATAATCTCACCAGCAATAATTTTAACGTAGATATACTCTGGCGCAATTCTTCTACAGGTAGTAATGCCGCTTGGTTAATGAACGGAACAACCCATGAAGCGGGGTTAATGATGGTTAGTCATGACCCATCATGGAAAATAGCTGCGATCGCAGATTTTAATAATAATGGACAAGATGATATTCTGTGGCGCAATTCACTTACAGGACAAAATGCCATTTGGGTGATGAGGGATAGTTCTACCATTGAGGAAGGAGTTTGGTTAATTCAGGTTCACGACACCAACTGGCAAATTGAAGCGGTGACAGACTTTAATCGGGATGGTCGAGTAGATATACTTTGGCGCAATTACCGAACCGGTCAAAACGCCATCTGGGAAATGAATGGTACTAATCTTTCCCGTGGTGTATTCATTACCCAAGTTCACGACACCAACTGGAAAATAGAATCCACCGCCGATTTTAACCGTGACGGTCAAGTAGATATACTTTGGCGCAATTACCAAACCGGTCAAAACGCCATCTGGGAAATGAACGGTACCAATCTTTCCCGTGGTGTATTTATCACCCAAGTTCACGACACCAACTGGAAAATAGAATCAACCACCGATTTTAACCGTGACGGTCAAGTAGATATACTCTGGCGAAATCATCAAACCGGTCAAAACGCCATCTGGGAAATGAATGGATCGACTCTCAAAAATGGTATTTGGTTAGAATCCCGGAGTAGCAACTGGCAAATCGAAGCCACCGCCGACTTTAATGGAGATGGTCAGGTAGATATACTTTGGCGCAATTATCAAACAGGTCAAAACTCCGTTTGGCAAATGAACGGTACTAACTTGAGAGAAAATGTCGTCCTCACCACCATTGGTGAGATGGATTGGCAAATCGCAGGGGTGATCAAGCGTAATACCATTGAAAATAATAATACTTTAAGCACCGCATCCAACTTGGGTGTAATTAACGGTTTAACAACGATTACTAACTACGTTGGTAATAATGATGTAGATGATTATTTTCGCTTTACCGTAAATTCACCCAGCAGATTCAGCCTGGATTTATTCGGTTTGAATGCAGATGTGGATGTTGCCTTATTTGATGCTAGCGGTAGAAGAATTACCTCATCGGAAAGAGGTGCTACCTCGAATGAATCAATTCGACGGGAATTAGCTGCGGGAAACTATTACGTTAGAGTTTACAGATATGGTAGTGCTAACAGTAGCTATACCCTCAATTTATCCTTGCTAAGTGGCTTTAACAGCACCTATGGATATGGTTTAGTCAATGCAGATGATGCAGTTAGTAGGGCTTTAGGACAAAACCTTAACGGAAACAACACCATCAACACCAGTAACTGGTCAAGAAGAACCGGTGGAAACTGGGGTAATGATGCCATTAACGCACCCAATGCGTGGTCACGGGGATATACAGGAAAAGACATCACTGTCGCGGTGATTGACGACGGAGTATTTATTAGCCACCCCGATTTAAGTAGAAATATTTGGCGTAATCCAGGGGAAATTCGCAACGGTATAGACAGCGATCGCAATGGCTATGTGGATGACATCAATGGCTGGAATTTTAGTACTGGTATCAACGGCAATAATAGCGATGTCAACCCTGTCAGAGATTCACAGGGTGAGTGGAACAGTCACGGAACCCACATTGCTGGGACAATTGCTGCTGCGAATAACGGTGAGGGGATAACAGGAGTTGCCTATGATTCCCAGATTATGGGATTGAGAATAGGTAGAACAGAAGAAGGATACTTTCTCAATACAGGAAATTTGGCAACAGCAATCCGTTACGCAGTCGATAACGGTGCGCGGGTGATTAATATGAGTTTAGGTTTGCTCTTTGTTAGTGATGAATTAGAACGAGCATTTGCCTACGCAGCTAGTCGCAATGTGATGATTGTAGTTGCAGCAGGAAATGATGCTGGTAGCTTCCCCTATGCCCCCGCATATTTAGCAACAAACTACGGTATTTCCGTCGGTGCAATTAATATTAATGGCAACATCACATCCTTCTCTAACCGCGCTGGTTCCAACCCCGATATGCTCCATGTCGTCGCTCCAGGACAAGATATTAGATCCACCGTTGCTGGTAGCAGTTCCTACGCAAATTATCGAGGTACATCAATGGCTGCACCCCACGTAGTTGGAACCGTCGCATTAATATTAGATGCCAACCCCCACCTGAGCCATGCTCAAATTCGACAAATTATCGCCGAAACCGCAACCAGAATCAATTAAATAGCAAAATATACCTGGAAAACTCCGTTTATCGGGAACTACCGGTCTGTCCCATTAATTTTGATGAGTAATGAAAGACACGTAGTAGCGCTAGTCTACGACAACCCTGCGGCTATAGCGCCTGAGAAAAAGTACATAGTCGCAGCCAAAAATATGACGATAGTTGGTACAGAAGAAACCTGCACCACCTATTTGCCATTGTCAGCGATCGCAATCAATCTTGCAATAAAAATCACATTCACAGCAAAAACTTTCCCCGGGCACCTCCAAAAAGAATATTTTCAAAAATACAAAAAAATAGGTAATTTCACCATAGCTTTGAGCAAGGCAGAGAACATTTAGGATTCTCATGCCGCTCTGGGCTGCTGTTCTATCAACTTATGACAGACACCCTCGAACAGAAAGAAAAACAAAATATACAACCCGCTTCCATTGTGCGTTGTCGCGATCATCCAGAACAGAGAAAAAAAGATAAAATCGAGCGAGATAACCTCAAATACAACAAAAATTATCAAGTTTTAGTTTTGAAACATGATGAAGATTAGGCAAGAAAATTAAGCATTTTGCCTAACTAGTAGGACAGATGAAATTTTTGGCGTTGCTGAATACAAATATGAATCGTGAATCGAAAATTTGACGTTGTGTAGAGATATCGCATTGCTACGTCTCTACTCATTGATCGTGTAAAGTATATAAAAGTATATAAATGTGAAAAGCTGACACAGCAATCAGTTGACTGATTCCCCATCAACAACGCATTATTAACAGACGTGTAATTACTTCCGATTAAACCTATCCGCAAGCAGTTATGGCAAAAATTAACGATAATTACCTCAAACTCAAAGCAGGCTACCTATTCCCGGAAATTGCTCGTCGAGTCAATGCCTTTGCCCAAGCAAACCCCGATGCCGCAATTATTCGCCTTGGTATCGGTGATGTCACTGAACCCCTCCCGGAAGCCTGTCGCCTAGCAATGGTGCAAGCGGTAGCCGAGATGGGGAACCGGGAAACCTTTAAAGGATATGGTCCAGAACAGGGGTATGAATGGTTACGGGAAAAAATCGCTCAACACGATTTCCAAGCCCGTGGTTGTGATATCGACGCATCGGAAATTTTTATCTCCGATGGCTCTAAATGTGATTGTGGTAATATTCTCGATATCTTTGGTAAAGATAATACCATTGCCGTCACTGACCCCGTGTATCCTGTGTATGTAGACACAAATGTCATGGCGGGAAATACTGGCGAAGTGAACGAAAAGGGTGAATATGCGGGTTTAGTCTATTTACCAATTTCCGCCGAAAATAACTTTACTGCCGAAATTCCCAACCAAAGAGTTGATTTAATTTATCTCTGTTTCCCCAACAACCCCACAGGTGCAACGGCTACCAAGGAACACCTACAAGCCTGGGTTGATTACGCCCGCGCTCATAACTCAATCATATTCTTTGACGCAGCCTACGAAGCCTTTATTAGCGATTCCAACCTTCCCCATTCTATCTACGAAATTCCCGGAGCAAGGGAATGTGCCATCGAATTCCGTTCATTTTCCAAAAATGCCGGGTTTACCGGAACCCGTTGTGCGCTAACCGTTGTTCCCAAAACCCTCACAGCCAAAGCCAGCGACGGTAGCGATGTAGAACTATGGAAACTGTGGAACCGTCGTCAATCCACCAAATTTAACGGTGTATCCTACATCGTCCAACGAGGTGCAGAAGCAGTTTACTCCGATGCAGGTCAAGCACAGGTTAAAGCTTTAATTAATTTCTACATGGAAAATGCCAAAATTATCCGGGAACAATTAACCGCAGCAGGTTTACAGGTTTACGGTGGAGTGAATGCACCCTACGTCTGGGTGAAAACCCCTAACGGTTTATCCAGTTGGGATTTCTTTGATAAGCTCCTACATACTTGCAATGTAGTCGGAACTCCTGGTTCCGGTTTCGGTGCTGCGGGTGAAGGCTATTTCCGAATTTCTGCCTTTAACAGTCGCCAAAATGTCGAAACCGCAATGGCCAGAATTATCGATAAATTTAAAGCTTGAGATACTAGTGGTTTGTCAACGCAGAAACAATGGATAGATTTTTTATCTAGTGACCATGCTCCGCGTGGTCGCTTAGTGAGTTGAAGGCTCTGCCTCCATTCACGAAGCAGGAGCCTCGCAGATTCTGCTCCCACGCGGAGCATGGGAGCGAGGGGAAAGCTAGGTGTATTTACGCCGCGCGGTACTAGTGGTTTGTCAACACAGAAACGATGGATACATTTATTTATAACTCAAATGCGAGCAGGATGTCTGCACCACCACCATCCATCAAAATAAAGTTGACAGACCACTAGTCTCCAACAACACTGCGCTTACCCGAAAAGTGAATTCGACGGATTATAAACGCTACAATCCCTGTGAATCCATGATTTTGAAAGTTAAGGTTTAAAGTAACCTCATCCATTAGTTGAGAACAAACTCAATAACTGACTGATTTCCGGTTTAATGATTTTATTCTCAACATCATACTCGGAGGTTTTTAGAAACTTCTATTTTCTACGAATGCTACTGGGCAAGAGTTTCAGGCTTTATAACTCATCGAACTCACGCATATCAAAGTACAAGAGAATCGATATTAAAACCCGATATTTTCATGATTTCTTGCCATTCTTGGGGTGTGAAGGGTTGAATTTCTAACTTAATTTGAAAATATTCTGCGGCTGTGGTTTGGAGGGTATCAATAATAGTTGGTAAATCTTGATCAATTGACACGGGATTGATGGAATGATTAATGATTAATTCCCGTGCTTGGGGATGAAAAACTTGTTGATATAATTCAAAACTTTGATTGATGCGCATGGAACCGTGTTGCAGAATGTTTTGACCTTGGCGTAATTGGGCACTACCAATAAATTTATAACCATTTTCTGTAACTAAATCAGCACCTGTAGCTGTACCGAAACAATTGGGATTATGGATATAGCCCCTTCCAGCTTGACCGTAATGTAATTTAATCCCGAATTTTTGCCAACCAAGGATTAAAAATTTACAGATTTGTTGATAAGCTTCTATACGTTTTGAACTTAATCCAGAGGTGATAACTGCATAGGTTAAATCACCTTGGTGTAAAACTGCTCTTCCCCCCGTCGGACGACGAACTAAATTAATTTTTTGTCCTTGCCATTGCAGGTTTTCCCATTGCGGAGGATAGGTTTTTTGGTGATATCCGAGGGAAATTGTCGGTGATGACCAGGTGTAAAATCGTAGGGTGGGAGGATGATTTCCGGCAATATGTTGTTGGAATAACCAGGTATCAATTGCCATTTGTAATTCTCCATTGAGTTGTAGGGGAGGGATGAGTCGCCAATACATTTTGGATTTTAGATTTTGGATTTTGGATTTTGGATTACCGTAGAGACGACCCGACGGGTCGTCTCTACTATGGATTGTGGATTATTCGATACCTCCCCTCCTCCTGTATTTTTCCTTGACAAAATGGGAACGTTCCTGTTGGGTGGATTGGAGTTTTTGCTGTAATTTTTGCCAGTTTTTGGTTTCGATTAAATTAATTAACTCATCTAAATGGTGACGGTATTGATGTAGGGAATTTAACAGGGCTTCCTGGTTGTGTTCTGCCATCATTCGACCTAATTCGGGATTTCCACCACCGACGCGACTGGTGTCACGGAAACCTGTGCTGGCTAGATTTTGGGCTAAATTGAGGATGTGGCGATCGCGTTCTTGGCTGCAAGCTGAGATGAGAGCTGCACTCACCATGACGGGTAGGTGGGAAATCCAACTCACGGCTTGGTCGTGTTCTTGGGGTTGGCAGTAATAAATTTGACTTTTTAATTGTTGAATTATACCTGCAATGGTGGCAGTAGCTGATTCTGGAGTGGTGGAGGTAGGAGTAAGTACGTAGGGACGATTGACAAATAAAGCGGGGATAGCTGCGTCGATTCCGGTTTCTGCGGTTCCGGCCATGGGATGACCACCGATGAAGTTTTGCCAATGGGGGGTGATGGCTTGGACTATTGGTGTTTTGACGGAGCCAACATCGGTAATTACCGTAGTTTTTGGTAAAAACGTGATCAATTCTGTGACGGTGGGAATAATAAGCCCAAGAGGGGTGCAAACAAATACAACCTCGACTGTGGTCAGGGAGGATAGATGGGTTGATGCGCAATCAACACAACCCCTTGTCATGGCTGTTTCACAGGTGGATTGACGACGACTGACTCCGATGACGTGATGTCCGTGCGATCGCAAATCTAGTCCCAGGGAACCGCCGATTAATCCTAGTCCGATAATGCCTATGTTCATGATATGGGAATCTATTTTGGTTTTTAAATCTATCTGTTAGGGTCAGGGAGGGGTGAGTAGAAACTTGACTGTAGAAGCGTAGCGACAAGATGGGATGAGAGGATGTTTTGTTCAATCTTAAAATCAGACTCCTATATGGTGCTGGTTGTGGTGATATCAATTTGGGAATCGGGATGACAAATACAAGATGGTGCAAATGAACCTGGATTTGAGTTTATCAGTGTTGCCTACCGAGGGGAAGCAGAAATGACTGTTGAGGAATTTCTCGAAAAATATACTGTTGGTATCCGCGATTTTAGTGGGGTGGATTTGGCGGAGGCAAATTTAAATGGTGCTAAATTAAGTGAGGTTATTCTCACCCATGCTAATCTCAATGTGGTGAATTTGAGTGGGGCTATCCTCAATGGTGCTAATTTAAGATATGCGAAGCTGAATGTGGCCCGTTTAAGTGGCGCTCATTTAAGTAATGCTGACTTGAAGGGAGCAAGTTTAAATGTGGCTAATTTAATCCGTGCGGATTTAAGTCGTGCGCAAATGCGTAAGACCTCCCTAATTCGAGCAGAATTAATTCGTGCCAATTTGAGTCGTGCTGATTTACACAAGGCAAATTTGCGGAATGCGGATTTACGGGAAGCTTCTTTACGTCAAGCTAATTTACGGGAAGCGAATCTGAGTCTAGCTTGTTTGAAGGGGGGTTTTTTAACAGGGGCAAATCTGGAAAATGCGAATTTGGCCAATGTGGATTTGACTAAAAGTGATTTGAGTGGTGCGAATTTGCGAGATGCGGAATTACGACAAGCAAATTTGACACGGGCAAACCTCAGTGGTGCGAATCTCAGTGGTGCAAATTTACGCTGGGCAGATTTAAGTGGTGCGAATCTCAGTTGGGCAGATTTAAGTGGGGCAAAGCTGAGTGGAGCCAATCTGAGTTATGCTAATCTCAGTCACGCTAACCTAACCAATACCAGTTTAGTTCATGCTAATTTACACCAAGCGAAACTAATTCAAGCCGATTGGGTCGGTGCAGATTTAAGTGGTGCAACCCTGACCGCAGCCAAATTATTCGCCACATCCCGATTTGGCTTAAAAACCGAGGGAATTATCTGTGAATGGGTGGATTTAAGTCCTACGGGTGATGGTTCCCTGATTAAGTATTTTCACATCGATGAAGCCCGTGATTTCTTTAATGCCCATCCTCCCCTAATTCGGATTATAGTTGATCGACCCCTCGACCACGAAGCCCATTTTGCGATCGCTGGGGCATATTATCAAATTTCCCAAAAATATCCCGAACTCAAACATCCCCCAACTTTAGATATCGACCGACGACGTACAGTGTTTTCCTTCCGGGTTGACAACGATGAAGCTCTTTTCCCTACCGCTTGTATTGCTACCCTCCCCTGGAAAGATGCAGCGATCGCCCATCAAAATTCCCTGCGTCTGTTGGAACTACTCAAAAGTGAAGATACAGCCAATGATGGTTGTATCCCTTTCTATCGTATCCAAAGAATTACCCAAGCTATTGAAAATGCCCTCACCAATGCCGATAATATTAAACAGATGCAGAATATTTTGACCCTAGTTACAAAAATTCCCTTTTTTCATGCACCTACCCAAATTATCCTCAGTAACTCCAGCGCTCAAACCATTATCCTTCACGAACACCCCAATTTCGGCCAGCGTTTAGCCAACCGTTCCGATATTAATGAATCTGTATTTGCTGATACCTACCATGAAGCGGTCAAGTTAACACCCTTCTGTGTTGGTACGGTCGTCGCCTTTATGAAAGGTTTTAATTATAGTAGTTAGTCAAAAAAGGGAGATGGTGCGAAGGGAATTTATGAGGAAACAGAATACAGAATGCAGGAGACAGTAGGGAAGAAGGAGCGGAGGAGCAATTTGCAATAATATACATCCCCTATCTTTGCTACCCCTTCTCCCTCTTGGTACAGACGACCCATCGGGTCGTCTCCACCCACCCACTATACTTCTCCTACAGACACCCGATGGATCGTCTCACCTACCCGCTATACTTCTCGTCCAGACACCCGATGGGTCGTCTCCACCCCACCTACTATGCTAGAACACCCACCTAACCCTGAACTCTCAACCACATCGCTGATTCCGCCAACTCCTGCTGGTTTTAAATCCGGATTTATCGGTATCATTGGTCGTCCCAATGTCGGTAAATCTACCTTAATGAATCAGTTGGTTGGGCAAAAAATCGCCATCACATCACCCACAGCCCAAACCACCCGCAATCGTCTGCGGGGCATTGTGACTACGGATACAGCCCAATTAATTTTTGTGGACACACCCGGTATCCATAAACCCCATCACCAATTGGGGGAAGTACTGGTGCAAAATGCCAAAATCGCCATTGAATCGGTGGATGTGGTGCTATTTGTGGTGGATGGGTCTGTAGCATGTGGTAAGGGCGATCGCTATGTGGCAGAATTATTAGCCCACAGTCAAACCCCTGTGATTTTGGGTCTAAACAAGATTGATCTACAAGCTCCTCACACCGCATCTGTCCTTGATGCTAGCTATCAACAACTCGCTGGGGAATACAATTGGCAATTGGTGAAATTCTCCGCCAAAGTTGGTACTGAGTTATCAAACTTACAAAATATTCTGATTGAAAATTTAGCTCTGGGTCCCTATTATTACCCTCCAGATTTAGTCACCGACCAACCGGAACGGTTTATTATGGGTGAACTGATTCGAGAACAGGTATTACTACATACCCGTGAAGAAGTACCCCATTCAGTTGCGATCGCCATTGATTTAGTGGAAGAAACGGAGAAAATTACCCGTGTGCTGGCAACGATTCATGTGGAACGGGATTCCCAGAAAGGGATTCTGATTGGGAAAAAAGGGTTAATGTTGAAAAATATCGGTAGTGCCGCACGTCAACAAATTCAGAAACTAATTGCTGGGAAGGTTTATTTAGAATTATTTGTCAAGGTGCAACCGAAATGGCGACAATCCCGCATTCGGTTGGCAGAGTTGGGATATCGAGTGGAAGAATAATCTTTTAAATTTTATCGCCTAATGTATAATTATGACTTATACTTAATGATTTTGTTCTGTCCAGAGAATATTAATTCATAAAAATTAACATTTCCAGGATAAAATCGGTCTTCGATGGGTAAAACTGTTTCTGAATCTAGATTACAGTCATTTCATTTTGTGTACGGAGATTAATAATTGAGGCATTAAGTGAATATATCTAATCATGGTTACACACTTATGTATATTTATTTTGATACAATATGCTGCGTGTGTTCCCTCTTTAGAATTAATTAATAATTGGCTGCAAGATAGATATTTTGAGCCGAATTGCCCATTGGCATAGGGGAATACCAACATTAAACCTTGTATCCAGTTCACCTGAAGATACACCTATGCCTGTAAATTTATTTGATGCGAGTTATTATCGCAGTGCTAATTCCGACCTACAGGGATTAAATGACCAAGAAGTCCAATCCCACTTTCAGAGCGAAGGTTTAAATGCTGGACGTTTATTTTCTCCCTATGTAAATTTATCTTTTTATCGTGCTGCAAACCCTGACTTAGGGGAATTTTCCAATTCCCAGTTATACGACCATTTATCTAGTACGGGGATTGCTGAAGGTAGGCGATTTTCACCTGTGATCGACTTAAATTTTTATCGCAGCGCGAATGCAGACTTGACTAATTTGAGTAACGAAGAGTTATTTACCCATCTAGTCACCAGTGGAGTCAGTGAAGGTCGGCTATTTTCAACTGTATTTGATGTTAATTACTATCTTGCAGTCAATCCGGACGTAAATCATTTCTATAGTGGAAATCGAGTCGAAGGACTAAAACACTATACAATCTACGGGTTAGAGGAAGGACGTAGCGCTACGATTAGTTTTGATGTCAATTCCTACCGTAACAGCAATAGGGATTTAAGAAGACTGAGTAATCGCGATTTACTGAACCATTTTCAGATATCTGGTTTAGACGAGGGAAGGGTAGCCACTGATAAATTTAATGTGAGATATTACCTAGAGAATAATCCCGATCTCCGGAATATTGGCTTTAACTACCGTCAAGCTTACGAACATTTCATCCAGTACGGACTGAAGGAAGGAAAAAATGCAAGTCATCTCATCACCAGTGACTTCGCTGGAAATAGCTTAGAAACCGCTCGTGAAATTGCGATTAGTTCTAATTGGACAACAATTCGGGATGCTGTCGGTGGAGGGGATACAGGGGATATCTATCGCTTGAGTATTGGTCAAGAGGGAACCAATCTGCGAGTGGAACTGAACGGGTTAGGTGCAAACATAGACCTGCAATTATTGGGAAGCGACGGAACGGTCTTAGCGACATCCTTGAATCCAGCAAATGGTAGTGAAGTAATTGACATTCAAGCATTAGGAACAGGTACTTACTACCTTCAGATTTATCCCGGTAATTCAGAAGCTGTTAGTAACTACAACCTGAGTTTTTTCACCACTCTAGTTGCAGCTACTTCCCCATCCAACCAAACAACATCAATCACCACCGAATCCCCATCTTCATCGAGTCAACTTCATTCTTTCATTAGACGGGTTTTAGACTTAACCAACGCAGAACGAACCAAAGCAGGATTATCCCCCCTCAAATTAAACTCCCAATTAACCAAAGCAGCTCAACTACACAGTGAAGACATGGCTAACTCAGATTACTTTAGCCATCGAGGGTATAATGGTTCTAGTGTCGGCGATCGCATTTACGCTAGTGGTTATAAATACACCTATGCTGCGGAAAATATTGCTGCGGGTCAAACTACACCGGAAGAAGTTGTCCAAGCTTGGATGGAGAGTCCTGGTCACCGCAAGAACATTCTGAACTCCAAATACAAAGAAATTGGTATTGGCTATTACTATCTTGCCCACGACACCGGAGAAGTTAACTATAACCACTACTGGACACAAAATTTTGGTGCTGCTTAATGTTCTGTGTTGGAAACGTTTTTGCGCACAAGGGTATACGTTTGTATGCCCTTTTTGCTTATAGAATTCTGTACAAGTTGACAAGTTGAGCGATCGCAACGCTCAATCCCTCCATGTTTATGGTTTATGTTTCTTGTACAGATGTTTCCTTAGTTTTGAGAAAAAGTTAAAAGTTCAAGGTTTCTGCCAGAATTTTATCTGGACTGGATTCTATTTCTTTCGGACTTACCCACTCGTTACGAGACATCAAATGTTTAGGATTGCTTACTCACGTCGCAATGACGGTGTTTACGTTGTCCTTGCGTAAGCCCTGTTCTTGAAGGAGTTGTTCTTTGATGCTCATGATAGTTGACTTTGTGAGAATTTAAGTGTGTTAATAAAAAATTAGTAATTATTACAGTTTATCGTACTCTTCTGGCTCTATATCGGGTACTTTATTGAGAACATTTTGAAATTTCTGCCAACTACCAAGCTTGGCTTTCTCTTCTAAATAATCTTTAGTAGTCCGTGCTGCAACTTGTGCTGATAATGCAACTGCAACAAGTTGTTCAATTGGGATATTTTCTTTCGCGGCTAAATCTTCAATTTGTTTATATAGGGAATCAGGAATTTGTACATTTCAATTAGTCATTGAATCTCTCCCATCGCTTGTAAAAACTGCTTTGGTGTGACAACTTTAATCCCAAATATTTCAGATGGCTGTAAATCTTTCTGATTATAGGTGATGATATAATCTGCCTGAGATTCTACAGCTAAATCTAGCAAAAAATCGTCATCTGGGTCTTTTAATAAAGGTCGCCGATGTCCCGGATCGATGATACAATTACCATTATTTTCCACAAATATACCCATTCCCCTACATACGTGTAAATACTTGATGAAAGGGTGTAAAGCAAACATCAAAAATTGTTTCTTGATAAAATAGTATTCATTTACTGTAAATCATCTGAAATTCTATTAATATTTCCGGAAACAAGAATAAAATTGAAAAATTATTCCAGTTCATCTGGTTCTATATCTAATTCCCGTAGTTTAGCAGCTAACTTTTCCAGCTTTTGTTGAGCTATTTCCTTCTGCTGACGCTCTATTTCCTTCTGTTGAGCTTCCTGGATTGCAGTTTCTTCTGGAGTGGGAACCAATTCCCCATCTGCCGTAAAAAATCTTAATAATCCCTGATGGATACCCAAATACAAACCTAACTGCTGACTCCATAACTGACCTTGAGGATTTGCTTGTAGAGGTTGATATTTTCCATCTACCAAATGAAATCCGGTAAATTCTAATGTGTAAGGGTCAAACCAAAAGTAATCTGGTGTGCGAAATATATCCTGATAGAGTTTTTTCTTTTCTCCCCGGTCGGTTTCTGCTGTCGAATCTGAAAGTATTTCCACTATCACATGGGGATATTTACCATCTTCTTGCCAAACTGTCCAACTTTTACGTAGCTTGCGTTCTGTATCTAAGACAACAAAAAAATCTGGTCCACGAAAGTCGCGATTTTTGATTTTCTTGGGACTATAGTAAATGCTCAGATTCCCCGCAGCATAAAAATCACTTCTATCTCGCCATAACCATTCTAAACATTTGAGCAACAGGATAATTTGTCGCAGATGCAGTTCCGTTTCCAAGGGTGGTTCATCACTCAATAAATCACTTGGGGGTAGGATAACATCTTCGTTTGCTTGTTGAATAGCTTCTAATTCTGGAGCAATGGTCATGGTTTGAATAGGTGGAGATATAGCTGCGATAGGTTTATTGTAGTGCTATAACCACTGGGAGAAATCTATAATTACTAAATTACTATATTTATTTAGTAAACCGATTCTGTTTGACACAGTTCTTAGTCAAGAAGATGAGATTGCTTCCCTTTGGTCGAAATGACGAAAACTCCAGTTTTGATTTATAAATGAGGTTTATATACGGTAACTTCAAGGTTATTCCCTACTGCAACTTCACTAAATAACCACAACGATGCTCCCCATTAATAATCCAATGGGTACGCTCCACAGTACAATCTGGTAAAATCGCTGCAAACATTTCCAATTCGTGACCACAAACACTGGGAAAAGACTCCGCCACATTGGATATAGCACAATTATGCTCAGTTAAAATAAAACCTTCCCCTCCTTCCAACTCCACCGGGTGACACTCAGCCATAAATCCTTCTGCTTTGCGCAACTCCACCAGGGTTTCCACCCGTTCTTGTAACGAACCATTACCAACCTTTTGCCGATATTCTAATGCCTTCCTTTCCCATTGTTTGCGCAAAATGGAACTAACTTGCTCATGCCCTACCGTTTCCGCTAAAGTATCCAATAGGGAAACCGCAAACTCTCCGTAGCTATCTGCCACATCCCGTCGTAGGCGATCGCGTCCTTTTTGACTTAATCTGTATATATGTTGAGGACGACCCATCCCCGTTTGCGATGTGCTAGCGTATACAACTAAATCATCCGCCTCTAAATCCTTCAAGTGACGACGAACCGCCTGGGGACTAATTTCCAGAGCTTCCGCCAGTTCCAGTGCCGTTGTCTGTGATTGTTTCGCCAGATACTTGAGAATATCTTGTTTGGTTGAAGCCTGCTGCGAAGTTGCCATGTTCGCCACAAAAAAATTATCAGGAAATTT
Organism: Calothrix sp. NIES-3974; assembly: GCF_002368395.1. Classification (GTDB taxonomy): domain Bacteria; phylum Cyanobacteriota; class Cyanobacteriia; order Cyanobacteriales; family Nostocaceae; genus NIES-3974. The sequence continues at coordinate 4,572,393 of NZ_AP018254.1, read as the reverse complement.
GACTTTAACAACATTATTGTTGTTAATTTAGCGTACAATGAAGATACATTAAACAACAAACCTGTTGTTTTAGTGTATATATACATAATAGCAGCCGTATGACAACTCGGTAAAAAAAGTGAGAAGTGCTGAATACACCTATCTCCGTTCCGATTAAAGAGAGTCCCAACCAGAATACGAGAGAGATCCAATGAGTGCCACTGTCAAAACCTTGGTAAATCAACCATACAAGTACGGTTTTGTCACCGACATAGAGACGGATACGATTCCCCGTGGATTGAGCGAGGATGTAATTCGTTTAATTTCCGCCAAGAAAAATGAACCAGAGTTCATGTTGGAGTTCCGTTTGCGTGCTTACCGTCAATGGTTGAAGATGACCGAACCGACATGGCCGAGCGTACACTATCCACCGATTAATTATCAAGATATTATTTATTATTCTGCTCCCAAGCAAGCGAAAAAGAAACTAAATAGTCTCGATGAGGTTGATCCGACTTTATTGGAAACCTTTGAGAAACTGGGAATTCCCTTGAGTGAGCAAAAACGCTTGGCAAATGTAGCGGTGGATGCGATTTTCGATAGCGTATCTATTGCGACGACCTTCAAGGAAAAATTAGCGGAAGATGGGGTGATTTTCTGCTCGATCTCCGAAGCTTTGCAGGAACATCCCGAATTGGTGAAAAAATATTTAGGGAGCGTGGTGCCAATCGCCGATAATTATTTTGCGGCCTTGAATTCGGCGGTATTTAGCGACGGGTCATTTGTGTATATTCCCAAGGGTGTGAAGTGTCCGATGGAACTGTCTACCTATTTCCGGATTAATAGTGGGGATACGGGGCAATTTGAGCGGACATTGATTATTGCGGAGGATGACAGTTACGTTTCCTATTTAGAAGGTTGTACTGCACCGATGTATGATAGTAACCAATTACACGCTGCGGTGGTGGAATTGGTAGCGTTGGAAAATGCCGAAATCAAGTACTCGACCGTGCAAAACTGGTATGCAGGGGATGAGAACGGTAAAGGGGGAATTTACAACTTTGTCACCAAACGGGGATTGTGTCAGGGGAAAAACTCGAAAATTTCCTGGACGCAGGTGGAAACCGGTTCTGCGATTACTTGGAAATATCCTAGTTGTGTATTGGTGGGGGATAATTCCGTAGGTGAGTTTTACTCGGTCGCGTTGACTAATAATAAGCAACAAGCTGATACGGGGACCAAGATGATTCACATCGGGAAAAACACCCGTAGTACAATTATTTCCAAGGGGATTTCTGCTGGAGAGTCAAGTAACAGCTACCGGGGATTGGTGAAAGTTGGACCAAATGCAGAAGGAGCGCGGAATTATTCCCAATGTGACTCGATGTTAATCGGCGATCGCGCCCATGCTAACACGTTTCCCTACATTCAGGTACAAAACAACACTGGAAAAGTGGAACACGAAGCATCCACATCCAAAATCGGTGAAGACCAGTTATTTTACTTTAGTCAACGGGGAATCTCCGCAGAAGACGCAGTATCCATGATGATTAGCGGTTTCTGTAAGGATGTGTTCAATCAGTTACCGATGGAGTTTGCAGTGGAAGCGGATAAGTTATTGAGTTTGAAGTTAGAAGGTAGTGTGGGTTGATTGGGATAGTAGTAGAGACGACCCGATGGGTCGTCTCCACCCCGATAGGTCGTCCGTACTAGGTAATAGGGAAGAAATTATATCGTGATGTAATTTTCTCCCCCTTCCCATCCAGGTGTCATACATGAAGCGGTTTTCAAATCTTTGTAGGGTAATTAAGTTGGATTTTGATCAAGACGACCTGTAATTACAACAGAACCGATAAACTCGAAATCAACATCAAGTCTTTGCGAGCGATCGCTCCCCTACTAGATTAATGGGTGAGGAAAGGTACATAGTTGCGCTAGTCAACGACAACCTTGCGAGTATAGCGCCTTTATATTAAAGCTTTTTCGGCCACAACTTACGAACCCCTGAGAAATTGTGCGGTGGACTACTAGTAGGTCAAGATAATAAACGATGGATAAGCTGTTGTGCATTTTTATTTGACATCTCCCGTCTTTTCCTGGATTTCTCACGAGTAAGTTGTAAGCCTTGAGTGACGGACTAATTTCCCCTATACTCCCGTCACGGACTATTCCCTATGAGTTTTAGGGTTTTGTGAGAAATGCGGGTTTTGTATCCTGTATTCTTTCCCCAATCCAAAATCTAAAATCCAAAATCCAAAATCAGACTGATGATTATCGAAAATAGTGAAATTATCCTGTCGGTACGCGATTTGACCGCAGAAGTAGAAGGAAACCAAATCCTCAAAGGTGTAAACTTAGAAGTACGAGCTGGGGAAATCCATGCCATCATGGGTCCCAACGGTTCCGGTAAAAGTACATTTTCCAAGGTTTTAGCTGGACACCCTGCTTATGAAGTAACTGGTGGGGAAGTAATATTTAAAGGACAAAACCTCTTGGAAATGGAACCGGAAGAAAGAGCGCGTAGTGGTGTATTTCTCGCGTTCCAATATCCCTTGGAAATTCCCGGTGTCACCAATTTGGATTTTCTGCGGGTGGCATATAATTCTAAACGTAAAGCCAATGGTTTAGAAGAATTGGAACCCTTTGACTTTGAAGATTTGGTTTATGAACGGTTGGATGTGGTGAAAATGGATCCATCCTTTTTAAACCGGAGCGTAAATGAAGGGTTTTCTGGAGGGGAGAAAAAACGCAACGAAATCCTACAAATGGCTTTACTGGAACCAACCTTGGCTATTTTGGATGAAACCGATTCCGGATTGGATATCGACGCATTAAAAATTGTTGCGAACGGAGTCAATCAATTAACCCGTCCCGATAATGCAGTGGTGATGATTACCCACTACCAACGTTTGTTGAATTATATTATCCCCGATTACGTCCATGTGATGGCACGGGGTAAGATTTTAACTAGTGGTGGTAAGGAATTAGCCCTAGAATTAGAATCCCGTGGTTATGACTGGATTTTAGACCAATATGCAGAAACCGTGGGGGTGTAACATGACTACTAGTACCGTTAATAGTCTGGTTTCACCCAGCGCGATCGCTAATTCAGAAGTAGCAAGTTTAACTAAAACCCTGTTGGATCGGGATGTGTATCTGGGTCAATTATTGACAACGGTACACACTGGTTCTAACATCGACTGGTTGGGAGAAATTCAAACCCAAGCTGCAAATTGGGTGCGTCACTCCACCTTACCGACCACCCGTGACGAGGAATGGCGGTTTACGGATTTATCTGGTTTGCAGCAGGTAAAGTTTACCGCAGCAGAGGATGTCAAACTAAACCAGGTAGAAGCACAAATTGGGACACCGGAAACAGCAAACAGTCGTCTGGTGTTCGTCAATGGTCGGTTTGCTCCCCAATTATCCTGTGTGCAGAATTTACCACCAGGGGTATTGGTAACTAGCTTAACCAACTTGCCCAGTGAATATACAGGCAAAATCTCAGCTTGTTTTGCCCAAGCGGAAGGGGCTTTAGAGGTATTTACAGCCTTAAACACGGCTGGGGTGAAGGACGGAGCAGTCATCTACATCCCCAAAAACGTCATTGTGGACACCCCTATCCACCTGGTATATATCGCCACTGGTCAACCCCGAACCATAAATTTACCCCGTACCCTAATTATTGCCGAAACCGGGGCAGAAATGACCTTGGTAGAGGAATTTATCCCCATCGACACCGACACCTACTTTACCAATAGTGTCAGTGAAATTTGGCTAGCAGACAACGCTAGTATTAACCATACCCGTATCCAAACAGAAGCAGCAACAGCCTTTCACATCGGCAAAACAGCTGTCACCCAATCCCGTTACAGTCGCTATACCTGCAACGCGATTAACATCGGTGGACAACTATCCCGTCATCACCTGGAAATCCTGCAAACCGGGGAACAAACCGAAACCTATCTCAATGGGTTGAGCATTGCCAAAGACAAACAAGTCAACGATACCCATAGTGCGATCGCCCTCAACTATCCCTATGGTGTCAGCAAGCAAATCCAGAAAAACATTATAGCTGATAGGGCCCATGCTATATTTAATGGTAAGATACTGGTTCCCAGACCAGCCCAACTTACCGACGCATCCCAATTAAACCGGAATTTACTCTTGTCTACAAAAGCCCGTGTTGACACCAAACCCCAACTAGAAATTACCGCCGATAATGTCAAATGTGCCCACGGAGCAACCGTTAGTCAACTGGAAGACGACGAGATATTTTATCTCCAAAGTCGAGGGATTAATCAAGATGGTTCCCGTAGGTTGCTCATCAATGCTTTTGCGGCTGAAGTTATCCAGCAAATTCCCGTAAAATCATTGTCTGAGAAGTTACTTATACAAGCCAAACAATTGTAGATGGAAGGGAGTCAGGAATGGGGAATGGGGAGTGGGTGAGAAATCGAATTTTTCAGGTAAATATTTACAATAAAGAAAATTATCATCAAAATCCGACTTCTGGAATGTTGTTTACTTCTGTACAAGGGTATTCAGATTGTTTCACGTTAATGTCATGTGATACCGATTCAGAAAATTTTTCCAACATATCCAGATATACCTAGAGATGCGATATATCGCGTCTCTCCGTAAAAAAAATATTATTACCAAATTACCAATCCAAAATCCAAAATCCCATGACTCTCGCTGAACAAATTCGTGACGATTTCCCGATTTTGCACCAGGAAATCAATGGTAAACCCCTCATTTACCTAGATAGTGCAGCTACATCGCAAAAACCGCGCTTTGTCCTGGATACCCTACGGGACTACTACGAGCGTTATAATGCTAACGTGCATCGCGGTGCCCATACCCTGAGTACAAAGGCTACCGATGCTTACGAAGCAGCTAGGGACAAGGTTGCAGCCTTTATCAATGCTAAATCTCGTAATGAAATAGTTTATACTCGCAATGCCTCCGAAGCGATAAACTTAGTAGCTTACAGCTGGGGAATGAATAACCTCAAACCGGGGGATGAAATCATCCTCTCGGTGATGGAACACCATAGTAATTTAGTTCCTTGGCAATTTGTCGCTCAAAAAACCGGTGCAACCCTGAAATATGTGGGTTTAACAAGCGAACAAACCTTAGATATTCAAGAATTTAAAAATTTACTATCAACTAACACCAAACTCGTAGCCATTGTCCACGTATCCAACACCCTGGGATGTACTAACCCGGTAACGGAAATTTGTCAATTAGCCCATCAATCGGGAGCCAAGGTATTAATTGATGCCTGTCAAAGTGTCCCCCATATGCCCATCAACGTCCAGGAAATAGACTGCGATTGGCTAGTGGCATCAGGACATAAAATGTGTGCCCCGACAGGAATTGGCTTCTTATACGGCAAAGAGGAAATTCTCACAGAAATGCCCCCCTTCCTCGGTGGGGGGGAAATGATAGCCGATGTATACTTAGAACATTCAACCTACGCAGAATTACCCCATAAATTTGAAGCCGGAACCCCAGCAATTGGAGAAGCGATCGCATTAGGTGCGGCTGTGGATTATCTTACCAAAATCGGCATGGATAGAATTCATGCCTACGAAGCGGAATTAACCAGCTATCTCTTCCAGCAACTCGCAAAAATCCCCGATATTCATCTCTATGGACCCCTACCCGACGCAAAAGGAGAAGGACGCGCAGCATTAGCATCATTTAACGTCGGCAAAATCCACGCTAGTGACCTATCAGCTTTACTAGACCAGGAAGGAGTAGCCATCCGTTCCGGACACCACTGCACCCAGCCTTTACACAGATACATTCAAGCATCCGGTTCCGCCCGTGCCAGTTTATCATTCTATAATACCCATAGGGAAATTGACATGTTCATCCATGCCTTGAAGGATACAGTTGACTTTTTTACCAGTATGATGTAAAGGTAAAATCTCAAATCAAAAATTCCCCAGACGGAACCTCATCATGACTGGTAGATGATCAGATGCGGTTTCAGTGGAGGTGATGACCTGTGCATCAATTAGTTGAATGCGATCGCGGTTATAAAATATATAATCGAGGGTATATTTGGGTTGGTTGGATGGATAGGTGGCAAATTTACCGGATTTTAATTGGTCTGGATTAATGGCTGATTGGAATATGGCGGATTTTAAGAGCAGTTGAATCGATGTTTGGCTTTCTTCTTGATGATTGAGGGAACTGTTAAAGTCTCCAATTAGCAATACTGGATATTTTTGCGCATATTCCTCTGCTAATTCTTTAATTTCCTCTGTTTGGTTTGTCCGGGTTGGTTCATCGAATGCTTCTAAATGCACGTTAATAATAATTAAGGGTTGACCTTTGACATCAATTTCGGCAATTTGAGCAATTCGATCCAGATAAAATGCTCTGTAGTAGAAAGGTTGACTTTGGACAGGTTCTAAGACGATTCTTGTACCTTTTGTAATTGGGTAGCGACTGAGGATGGATTGAGCTGCTACTGTACGACCAAAATGGGCATTTAGGGGAAAATAGGGAAAGGGAATGTAATTTTTATCCCAGTTAATTCCAATTAAAGCTGTTGGTAAACCTAAATTTTTTGCTAATTCAGCAACTTGATTCACCTTGTAGGAACGTTTGGACTGAATATCAACTTCCTGTAGACCAATAAAATCAGGATTGAGGGATTTAAAAGCGGTAATTACGGTTTGCAAATTCTGCTCGTAAAATTCTTTGCTCGCTTGAGTTGCATTATTACTAGTAGCGGCATTTTCTAAACCAGATAGATAACCGATATTATAGGAAATAACTGTCAAAATTCCGTCTTCACCTGGTATGCTTTCTGTGTCATATTTGGTGATTTGATTATATTTTTCCTGGGGATAGGAACCAGAACTTCCCCACAAATAAAATAATACCAGTAAAATTATCGGTACGGATATAATCAAACCACCGATTTTTAATATTTTTAATAGTTGTACTCCCATCCTCATCCATCCCCATTTGTATCGAATCTATTTTCCCTGGGCTGATGTCAGTATTATATTTGGAATTTTCAGATTAACAATAAGTGACACCAAAATTTTATCACCTGAATTCCCATGAGTAATTCCACTAATAACAGAGATTGGTCTGCATATTACCATGCGATCGCTGGTAGTCCACCTCGCAAAACCCTACTAACAGCCTTAACAAATTTTGAACAGAAAGCCTGGGGAAAATTAGCAGTAGATTTAGGTTGTGGAAACGGGATTGATACACAAGAATTAATTAAACATGGTTGGTTTGTACTGGCAATTGATGGGGAAGAGTTAGCAATTCAACAATTGCATCAATTAATATCTGGGGATACTAATCGACTACAAACTCAAGTTAGCCAGTTTAATGCTGTGGAATTACCTGAAGATGTTGATTTAATTAATGCTAGTTATTCCTTACCATTTTGTCATCCCGATGACTTTCTCCAACTATGGGAAAAAATAGTCAAAGCATTAAAGCCAGGAGGAAGATTTGCCGGTCAATTATTTGGTATACGAGACTCCTGGAGTTCTTCTCCATCCATGACTTTCCATAGCCGTACCCAAGTTGAAACCCTCCTAGTTCCCTTTGCAATTGAAGTTATTGAGGAACAGGAATACCTCGGTAAAACAGCCCTGGGGGAGGAAAAATACTGGCATATTTTCCATATTGTTGCCTGCAAAAAGTAGAAACTTAGCCTGCTTTTTTGTAGGTCTTGATAACTAAATTAATCTTGAAAATTATCAATTTCATCTGTCATGGTCTTAATTACCTAATTTGTCACTTATTTTCTGAAGTTTTTATTAATTAGTTCAACTATTGATATAACTAAAAATAGTCAAAACACCTTGAACTAAAGATTGATTTAATATTTTAAAAAAGCTGGGAAAATGCAAAGTTTTATAAATGAATTTGCCATTCAAAAAATAAAAGGATAGGATGTAAATAAGCTAAGTTGTTAGCAGTTCTCCAACGCTTAAAAACAAATCAAAGTGTTTTAAGCGCCCGATAAAATCTCATTCCCTTTCATTTGTAATCAGTTTTAAATCCAATAAAACGGGGAATTAACCGGAGATTTAACAATAAAATCCTCTGCCTGCGTAAGTTTTCAGAAAATAGCTCAAATTGACTGAATGAAATTAGCGGAATTAGATTAGATCCAACTTAAATCACTATCAACAAGCATCAGAATCAGCACATTATCTGCAATAAAATGCTCGATTTTGATGAAGACTCATCTAAGTTGGAATTAATTGCTGTAATTTAGACGCAATTTTACATTCAAAGCAGGAATCGAAGGAGTAAGAACCATGCGAGCAAAAGAAATCATGACCCAGGACGTAGTAACCGTCAAAGGTTCCGCAACCGTAGCTGAAGCAGTTCGTTTAATGCGGTTGCGCGGATTGCGATCGCTAATCGTCGAACCTCGTACTCCAGAAGATGCTTACGGAATTGTCACCGAAACCGATATTGCTGCGAAAGTGGTTGCTTACGGTAAAGATCCGCAAGACACCTACATTTACGAAATCATGACCAAACCCTGCATCGTTGTTAACCCGGATTTAGGGATTGAATACGTTGCTCGGTTATTTGCAAATACTGGTATTTGGCGCGCTCCAGTCATTCAAGGTGAACTACTTGGCGTTATATCCGTCACCGATATTATCACTAAAGGTGACTTCACAGAAACACCAAAAATTCACTTCTTGAAAAAAGAACTCCACAAAGCAATTTCCAACGCTCGTTCAATTGCAGCTAGCATGGGAGAGGATTCCCTTGAAGCCATTGAAGCTTGGGAAACCGTTGATGAAATTGAAGCAGAAGCTTGCTTCCACGGTATGCCAAAACTCGATCGCAGTTCCCGCGAACAATTTGCAGACAATGGAGTTGCAAATGAATTAGTGACTGCTGGTTCTCAACAGTAGTCTTGGTTGGCAGTTATATAGGTACACAAAATAATGTTTCCTGTATTCTGTCTTTCCATACTGATTATTTTCAATAATCATAAAAAGGATGAACCGAAATCATGATTTTCGAGTTCTCCTTTTTGTTTTGAAAAATTAGCAAAAGCAGCAACAGCGCATCTATAATTGTAGAATATGTGACACTGTAAATAATCCTGTATTTTTCACGAGTTAAGGGTCAGCGTTGAGTGATGGCTTAGTTTTCTTTTTATTCCCTACTCCCAAAAAAACGAGCTTGTTAAGTATTAAAATCGACTTTTACAACATCCTCTTAGGAGTTTGTAGTGTTAAACACCAAACAATAATTTGGAAAAATTTATACTCATCTTTACCAAGAATTAACCGAAGCATGAGATAGTGAAATCAACTAAAAATCTCATAGTTAATCTCTGCTTCCAGACTGAGGAATTTACAAAATAAAATATTCAAGGTGTGCAGATATCGTATCAAAGACTGCTTTTTTTTATTTGTTTACCCTTATCATAGGTCTAACCAGGGATTATGTGATGAGGATTGCAAACAATAGCAGTGATGAAACAATCGCCGACATGATTGCAAAAAGAGTCAAAATTGATAATTTTGGCTTCGTAAATGTTTTTTAAAATCTGAATAATTAATTATTGCGGCGTGTGCAACCATCGGTATGCGCCTTTAAAAGTGCGTGTATCACCAGTTTATACTTTACACGGTCAAAAAGTGAGCTTGTCCTTACAGATGGTTAATGCTAGAAGAGACGGGGGATTTCCAGGTCTTTACTGTCACCCATCAGCAGTCAACAAACGCCAAGGAAAATCAATCAGCGTGCAAAGTGTAAAACAGTCACGCATATAGCAATCCCAATCCATTTCTCCAATAGATAGACATCCATGAATTACCAAGAGAGGAGGAAATGACAGAGAATTTTTTCACCAACGAAGATTCCCATCCAGTACAGTTAACATCTGCGGATATTATTCTCAGACAGCAACTTGAAGCATCAATTTGCCGTTATTTTTTTGAATCATGCGATCGCATTCTTCAAGAATTACTCTCCCGATGTCGTTGGTATATGACCAGTACAGCAAGCGCAGTCACCCTCGTCATCGAGTGTCCCGACGAAATTAGTAACTGGCAAATATTGCGTAAGCTTCCATCAATGGCTAAACTGCTGCAAGAAATGAGTATCAGTGGCAAAATCCGAATTTATCCCCCCACAGGAGAAGGAATGCCCTTTGAAATGCGGGTTGATGAACTAGGAATCTATCGTCAAGAATAGACTAGAGTTATTATTTCTCCAGGGGTTAATTTTCAAATCGCTTCTAACTGCGATTGTAATTTGCGATTCGAGCTTTCAGCTTCTCCAACACAGACTCTGCGGCAATTTGCACTTCAGCACTTAACTCCCAACCAAAATCCAAATTTTCTGCCTCAATTAAATAGACCAACACATCTTCCGGGAAATCATCGCGAAAAATTTTTTTGCCCACTGCGATCGCATTATCCCAACGAAAATCATGTAAATTATAACTAGGTTCCGGCAGAGCTATCAGTTCATCCCCCGGAACCTCAAATATAGCCCCAGGTGGAGAACCAGTAAAACTTGCATCAACCACAATCAACTGACTACTACCTCGTGCTTGAAACATCACCTCCATTCCCCCCGTACCACATTCCAATACCTGCACATTCCCACAGGGATACTGCTGCAAATAACTTTGTAAGCGTTGAGCAATAATTACCCCCACCCCATCATCGCAACGATTTAAATTACCACAACCAATAATAGTCAACACAGTTAATTTTAGATTTTGGATTTTAGATGTTGGATTTTAGATTCCAGAAAATGAAATTTCTCTCCTATCCCAATACGCTTGGTGTTAAAGATAACTGTAGGTTGGGTTGAGACTTGGCATAGACTGTTGATTTTGTGGAAATTTACCCATAAGTTCACACAGTTTTTGTGACTATCTCGTCCCGATGCTCCGCGTGGGGACGCATACCACGAGGGCTACTGCCTCTCTCTACATTCTTCAACCCAACCTAACCAATAATCAGGCTTTTAAGTCTAACTGAACTGTATTGTCTCCTATCCTAGATTTATTACCCTGGATTTCTCACGAGTAATTCGTAAACCTTGAGCAACGAATTCATTTTCCTTCTATTCACTACTCCCTACTCCCTAATTCCCCGTAACTTTTAGGGTTTTGTGAGAAATGCAAAATCCTCAACCCAATACCCTAATCATCCCAATTACTCTGTAACTTAAACTCCTGTAAATGGGAAATCATGATACTACCAAGCCAAATCTCTTGGGATTGAACTTGTAACGGTAAAATCGCCCCATTAGGAATCGGAAATGAAGTCAGAAAAACCCGAATATTAGACATAGTTTCTGAAGTAATTTCCTGGGGCTTTACTAATAAAAACCAAATAAAAATACGTATAAATAATCCGTGGGTAAACAGTGCAACAAAATCATCCTCCAAACACCGTATTTTTGTCCACAAATCGTGAATCCGTCCCATCATTTCCACAAAAGATTCAGCCCCATCTCCATCCACATAATTCACATCACCTCGTGACCAATATTCCTCAGCCATTGGTTGGCGTTGTTCCAAGGTGGTATTTTTGCGACGAGAATCAGCTAAATAATTAAACTCCTGAATTTGCCACTCGAAACTGGGAACAGACCTAAAACGTTCAATCGTCGGTTGCGCTGTTTCCTTTGTCCGTAGAAAAGGTGAGGTGACAATCAAAGATGGCGCAGTTACAAAAGCATCCGCAATTTCCTGTGCTTGTTTATGTCCCTTAGCAGTTAACTTGATAGTAGCAGGTTCACCAGTTGGCATTCCCGCATTCGCTTCACTTTCACCATGTCGAATTAACCACACCCTAGCCATCCTATTCCCCTTTACTGATTCAATACCAATTTAAACAAGATATGGCAGATAGATACAGTCCTTAATAGACAAGGATGTATTATCCAAAATCTCACATCCATAAAGATATGATTCGTCAGGGAATAGTATCATATTTATCAAGATTTTAAATGCCGCATAGGTTGCATTCTGATAATTTAATCAAAAAACGACATGATATTTTTTTCCTATTTCCGATAATTTATCCCATTGTTGCTGACAAGCTAGTTCATACACCTGATTGGTTGTCTCCTGACTAGGATGCATATTGTTGCGACCCTTTGGAACCAAATATCTCACATAGAGAGAAACAAAATCTACTACGATGGGTATCCCCTGAAGTCCATGATTATCAGCTTGTTTACCTGCTGCTAATGCAGCCATCCCACCCTCAATAGAATTACGAGTCGCCTTAATAAACTGGTCTACCAATTCTTCAATGTAATAATCAGGTGCGAGATTAATCAATTTACTATTATCAGCAGTAAATTCATATCCAGCCTCAACAGCTTGCTCTAGGATACACCATTCAGTAAACTCCTTGAGAGCATCAACTGGTAATTTGGGAAGATGGGGATGTAATGCGATTTCAGACACAATTAACCTTTATTGATGAAATATTGATGAAATTATGATGGTACTTATCAAGATGCAATATGTCGTTTTTGTCTATTTCCTAAATTCTCAAAATTGCAGGGAGTAGGAAGCAAATCAATCCCCAACTCAACCCTTACCATTCACCGATGATAAATAAATTCTAGATGAACGCCTCGGGAAAAGACAAACTAGTAGTAATTTTTCCTGTATTCTGTATTCTTCATTCTTTTACTTAGCTACTAGTATTGAGTAAAATATTTTCCGATTCCGAATTTTTGGTAAGAGTATACAATTCACTCAGCTTTTCTAAGGGGACAATAATAATACCCACCTTCGGCATATTTCGTAAATCTAACAGCAGAAAATATTTACCTTTACCCTGGTATTTTGCCACCAGCTCTGTCAAAATTAATTTAATATAATAATCCTCAGCCTCACTAATGGGATGATAATAAGCAACATTCACTTTATCGTCAAACCAAACTTCTGCTGTATAAATATTCTTTTTAATCTGTACCGTAATATTAACAGGGAAGCTTTCATTGTTAACAAATAGCATAGTTCCAATGCCTCTATTCGGGAGAGAAATAAATACCTGATGGTCAATTAATGGTTCTCAGTAACGCTATACCCTGGATAAGCAAGATTAACCTGGATAATCTTTTTTTTTCGTTAATTTCGCTACGTCTATCAACATTGATATTCTTCCCATTTTGTGAAAAATAGGGTATTTCAGAGGTTTTGATGAAAGGAGAAAGGAATCAGGTGGAAAATTCCCAGACTCCCCTAATCCCACATCGACTCACGCAGTCCGAAATCTAGCTAATTCCTCCCCTGTCTTCGCATCATGAGCATGTACAGTACATACCAAGCAGGAATCAAAAGACCTCGCAATATGTCCAATTTCAATCGGATCCGTCGGGTCAGCAACAGGAGTACCCACCAAAGCTTCTTCAATCGGTCCACGCATCCCCTTCCCATCACGGGGACCAATATTCCAGGTTCCCGGAGTAATAATTTGGTAATTTTTTATCTTACCTCCCTGAATTTCAATCCAGTGGGACAAAGCACCTCGCGCTGCTTCCGTTGCACCCCATCCCCGTCCGTCCTGTTCTTCCGGTTTGATGTACCATTCCTCATTCAAACGGAATTCCCGCAGACAATGTTCTGCTTGACGATACAGTTTCACTAATTCATGGAGTCGTCCTAATTGACGTAAATGGACGCTAGCACCACCCATCGATTTAAATGCATCGAGAATAAATCCATCATAGTGCTGCCAAGGTTCACCGTGTTTTCCTCCAGCAATTAACTGACGCGCAAATGGTCCTGCTTCCAGTCGTCCGAGATTTTGGTGAGATACCGCAGTAGACCAGGAATAGGCTCCTTCAAAGTCTTTTTGATTATTCACCCTTGGTTTTGTAGTGCGGTCAAAGGGATGGATATCACCTTCACTTTCCTCATACCAGGAGTGGCTAGTATTTTCGCGAATAAAGGCTTGATCCATCGCAGTATGGGTATCAGTGAAGCTATCGTACACACCACCCTTCATAATTGTCGCCGCATTTCTTCCCGCAATCGTCGGCTTTTGATATTTCAACTCATGGGGTAAATATCCCCAACTGACATAGCGACCGATACCTGCACCGTATTTATCCAAACCAATATCCAAACCCATCCGCCAATATAAACCCAAATCCGAATTCCAATGTTCTGGTTTTTCGTTTAACCAAGTCATGAAATCATCATAGGTTTTGATTTCCTCATACCGTTCTAGGGAACAACCCAACCAAACTGGTTCCAACCAATTGCGACGGAAATACTCCAAAATCGCCCAAGCGCGGGTGACATCGGTCAAAGTGGGAGCGCACATAACTCCACCAGGAACCATATAACTGCTGTGGGGCCATTGTCCACCAAATAGGGCATATATTTCTACTGGTTTGGCGGAAATTGTCACTCCTTTTTCATAGGATGTACCAGTGAAGGCACTAAACCGTTTACAAGCTTCCAAATAATAGGGACTATGACGATATTTACGGTGGGTTAAATCGATGGCAAATAAGGCGTAAAAATACCGGGGAATACTTTGTAGGGTTTCCACAATTTGTCCCAGGTTACGAGCAAGAATGGCGTTACGGGGAACTTGGGTTTCCCAAACTGTGTCTAGTGCCCAGACTGCACTACTCAGGTGGGAAGCTCCGCAAATTCCACATACCCTGGGTGTGACAATTAATCCCGCTTGGGGGTCTTTTCCTTTAAGTAACAGTTCAAAACCTCGGAACATTTCCGCATGGGTCCAGGCATTAACTACTACTCCGTCTTCGATTTCTACACGTACATCTAAATCGCCTTCAACTCTACCAACGGGCGATATATCTAATGTTTGAACTCCCATTCTCCTCTCCTGATTTGAGATTTTAGATTACTCTTCGGTCGATCCGCACTACGTGCGTCTATAGATTTTGGAATTGAGAGTAAGGAATACATGTTACTCCGAATTGCTAATCCAGGTGTGTTCTCTAATTTGGGTAATAAGATATTAGATAATGAATTAGACAATAAAAAAGTCTTCTTCTGCCCAATCTGGCATAGTATCTTTGGAAACCATTGTCAGGATGGCATAATCTTTTTTATTGACTCCGGGGGGTAAATCTTTCGGTACACCCATAATGGTTTGGGTCTTAAACACTGTTCCTGGTTTGAGGTCGTAGAAGGGAAATTCTGGTTCCGTACAGCCAATACAAGGCATTCCCACACGAGTTTTGGAGGAGACACGGTTCCAGAGAATCCGGTTACAGGATGAACGAGTCATTGGTCCACGACAACCTAAATCGTAAAACAAACATCCCGTGCGTTGTCCAAACTGCGTAGTGGAAGCTTTATAGGCAAAGTGAAGATTGCGGGTACAACCTGTTTGGGTAAAGCTTTTGAAAAAGGTTTGGGGACGCTGCAACTCATCCAGGGTGATATCACCAATTCTACCAGTAGCGATCGCAATTAAAATTTGTGTGATCCAATCCGGGTGTGCAGGACATCCGGGAATATTAATCACGGGTAATCCCGATTTACTGCGAAAATCCTGTCCTAAAAAACCACCATGTTGACGCTTGAGAAATTGCAGTCCTGTGGATTCACTGGGATTGGGAGCCATTGCGGGAATTCCCCCCCAAGTAGCACAGTCTCCAACCGCTACAATGTAGTTGGCAACTTTGGATAGGTCAAGTAACCAATCTTGCATCGGACGATCTGCGAAGCGATTCCATTCTCCTTTGCCATTGGGTGCCCTAATTACCGAACCCTCAAATACGAGTATATCAACAGGTGTGTTACCGAGGACACAGTTCCAAAGCAGGTTTTGTAAATTTTCACCCATTTCTAATCCTAGAGATGGATGCCAAAGTAATTTAATACCAAAGTCGGTCATCAAATCACAAGCGGTGGGTTCTTCGGCGTTCAGGAAGGACATTGTGTTGCCGCTACAAGCACCACCTTGTAACCAGAGTACGTTTGTCATGGGCTGGTTGATGTTAAGTTTTATGTTGGATGGGGGTATGGATTGATTAACGAGTGTATTCTTCTAAAATTATTTGGGAAAAATTAAATTTTTGGTGTTAACAGTTAACTACGAGTATCTATTTAGGTTTTGCTGAAATATGGAGACGCGATATATTGCGTCTCCATATTTCGGGAATTAGAGAACATTTGAGTCGCAAAAAGTGTAAACAAATAAGTATGTAATATAGTTGACTCTAATGGTCGCTACATATCAGGGGCTATAACCTTTGATTATTCTAGTTTCCAAAGTAAAAGAGAATCGGTATAAGGTTTAGGGGTTGTTTCTCAAGTATTGATTATCACTATTTTGACTATCTTCCTGACCCTGGACATGGGGTTATAAAGCTGATTTTTCCTTCGAGAGTACTCCCCATTCCCAAAAACGATAATTCAAGTATGAAAAATGACTTTTTAAACAACCTCTTACCAATGAGAATTTAGGTTTACATTTACTTGCTCAGTATACCTTGATTGATTTTGGTGATATAGGATGGGTATTTACAATTTAAGTAACGTTCGTCTTTTTGTGATGATTAACTAGACTATTTTGCTTTGAATTAAAGTAAAAAAATACCTGCATCAGTAGCATTTGTATTTATTAACTCGCTGCAACACAAATATTAGACAGGTATCTTGCGTTTGTGTTGCGATCGCAAGATATAATTGCAGTACAATGGTATTATTTACATTTCAGACTTTCCAATACTTCGGATTTAGAAGCTTTACTTTGATTTGACCAGCAAGCAGCTATTTCTCTTGTATCCTGTATTTTGTATCCTGTATTCTTCGACTAGGGTGAACTATGGTTTTAACAGCTTCCACCATGTTAGGCTTAGGTACATCAGCACCGGATTTTCAGCTAGCGGATGTCACATCAGGTGAAATTATTTCCCTAGCTAGCTTTGCCGATAAAAAAGCCCTATTGGTAATGTTTATTTGTCGTCATTGTCCATTTGTCAAACATATTCAAACCGAATTAGCAAAGTTAGGCAATGATTATTTCGCAACCGGCTTAGGAATTGTTGCCATTAGTGCCAATGATGCTAGTAAATACCCTGATGATGCACCGGAATCATTAAAGCAAATGGCGGCTGAATTAGGGTTTAAATTTCCCCTTTGCTACGACCAAACCCAAGAAATAGCAAAACTTTATACCGCCGCTTGTACACCAGATTTTTTCCTGTTTGATGCTCAAAGAAAGCTAGTTTATCGCGGACAGTTAGATGGTAGTCGTCCAAGTAACGACATACCCGTCACTGGTGAAGATTTAAGGAAAGCCATTGATGCAACCCTTGCAGATGAAGCAGTTTCCAGTGAACAGAAACCAAGTATTGGTTGCAATATCAAATGGATACCAGGAAACGAACCCAGCTATTTTCATGGTTAATTCATTACCCATGCACAATTAGGGCTTGCTGAAAACTATAGTATGATCAAGACGCGATATATTGGGTCTCATATATTGATATTGAAAGCTTTTGAAGCTGTTTTAGTGGCCAAAAGTGCAAACAACATGAACCTATAAAGCAAAAAAACTTTGCATCTATAAATTTTTTAGAGCCATAGACGCGCTATGCAACAAGCTTGCTGTGTAGGGTGTGCGGAAAAAGTCTTTTCGTGAAGGTAGGGAACAGGGAGTAGGTACAGACGACCCGTCGGGTCGTTTGTACAGGGAGTAGTTTTAACCCCAGGAATTCCAATTTTCACAAGACCAAAAAAACTACAGATGTAAGGTTTTTGAGCTTCTCAGGACTTATCTGAAAACTTTCTAGAGTGATTGGTCAGCAAGGTTGGCGAGAATTTAGGACTTTGTGTGGGAGGATGTTTGAAAAGTCAGCAATTGAGTAAAAAAAGCTATCAGGGCGTAGGCTGTTAATTTAAGTAAAGACAACAACACCACTGAAAGACTATAAGTAAAGTATACTCTACCAAACTGACCCGTGAGTATGTCAACAACCTAAAGGTATGGGGTGTCCAAGCTTCCGCGAGGTTTACATGATTTTTGGTCAAAAACAGACTTATCACCAGTTGACTGGATTTATTGAATCCTTCCCAGCTATTTCCCCTACTTCCTACTCCCTATTCCCTAATCTCAAACAGAAAATACTTCCTCTTCAAAATAGTTTTAAAAAATCAGTAAAAACACGAGTATCAAATTCACAAAGATTCGGGAGATGGGAAGTAAACTAGAAAAACTAAAGAAAATTAATTTTAGATTTGCGCCGTATGTCAATTAAAATAGAACGTGGACTTTTCAAATACGATTTTATAGACCATCACGCAGTGTTGTGCGTTCCAGTGGATGCGGATTTAAAGACAATCCGGAAGCGTTATTTAAAAATTGCCAGAAGGTTGCATCCAGATAGTTGTACGAATGCTAGCGAGAAGGAGAAGAAACTGGCTAGTGCCTTACTATCAAAGTTGGTAAATCCAGCCTATGAAAAACTTTCCCAGGAGCGCTCCTATACGGAGTATATGGTGGTTTTGTCCCAGTTTGGTAAGCGTCTAGTGCAGGATTCAGCTTCCATTGATATTTCTACAGATATGGCTCGTCAACTAGCAGCAGCAGCCAATGTAGACCAATTATATCGAGTTGCGATCGCCAAAATTGCCGAAACCCAGTTTGAGTCCTTGGAAAAAGTTATTCCCATTATTGCCCATATCAGTGAGCTAAATATGGTGTATTTGATGCGGACGGCTGGGAAAAAATTTACAAATAATTCATCTCCTTCTAGTAATACTCTAAATCATACTTCTCCATCTTCTAATGCAAGTGTAAATACGCAAGCTCAACCATCAGAACCAGCCCCAAACAAAGAAGATACAACCGTAATCCAATATTTACGCCGCGCCCAAGAATTAATGACCAAGAATCAATTGGCACAGGCAAGGGTAGAATTACAGGATGCCATTAAATTAGCACCCAATGAAAGTCGGGCCCATAGCTTGATCGGAGTGGTCTATTTGAAGCAAAATCAAATGACAATGGCTAAAGTTCATTTTGAACGTGCCCTCAAGCTCAACCCCCAAGACGAAACAGCCTTGGAATGGATGGGTAAACTGGAAAAGTTATCTGCGGCTAAATCTGGTACAAAAACCGATGTTAAACCAAAACCAACGACGGGAACAGCTGCATCGGCGACCAAAAAGCCTGATAATAAATCCGAGGGGGGCGGTTTATTTGGTTTGTTTGGTGGGAAGAAAAAATAATGGTGTATCAACCAGCTACGGGTGCAAGAGATTTACTGCCGTTAGATGTAGCACAAAAACGTTGGATTGAGGAACGTTTACAATTGGTGTTTCACCGGTGGGGATACCATCGGATTATTACCTCGACCTTGGAACGGATGGATACTTTAATGGCTGGTGGAGCTATCCAGCGTCGGACTGTGATTCAATTACAGAATGGCGAAGATGAGGATTTGGGTTTGCGTCCAGAATTAACAGCCTCAATTGCCAGAACTGCGGTGACACGGATGGGGACAACAAAGTATCCCCAAAGGCTATATTACAATGCCAATGTGTTCCAACGTACCCGCGAATCGCGACACAACCGTCAGCAGGAGTTTTATCAAGCGGGTGTGGAACTGTTGGGGGGAGGGGGATTAATTGCCAATGGGGAAATCCTCACCCTAGTTGCTGATTGTCTCCAGGGATTAGATGTACCTGATTGGAGTCTGGTTTTAGGGGAAGCAGGTATTACCCAATCCCTATTAACAGCTTTTCCCGCACAACTTCAACCGCAAATTCGTCATGCGATCGCCAATTTGGATCGAGTTGCTGTGGAAACTTTACCACTTGGCGATGAATTACGCGATCGCGCTCTGACCATCATCGATTTGCGGGGTCAACCGGAGGATGTCCTCTCGAAGTTACAAACCCTGGTGACAACACCGGAACAGTTAACAGCGATCAATAATTTACAGGCTTTACTCGATTTATTAAATGCCAATCACCAGTTCCCCATTGTCCTGGATTTAAGCTTGATCCAAACCTTTGATTACTATACGGGAATCGTGTTTGAAGTTGTCAGTCAAGCCAACAATCAAGTCCGGGTTATCGGACGGGGTGGACGCTATGACACCCTCCTAAGTCACTACCATCCCCAGGGGGAAAATATTCCGGGGATCGGCTTTGTTTTTCTGATTGATGATTTATACGAGGTATTAACCGCATCCCAGCAGCTACCGCAAACTCTCCCGGTCACAAATTGGTTGGTGGCTCCCCAAACAGCAAATGCCTATGCTGCCGCCTTTAATTATGCCGCTAAATTACGCAATTCTGACCATCTAGTGCGGGTGGAAATTGATTTTGGCGATCGCAACCCCGATGGAGTACGAGAATATGCGCGTAGTCGTCAGATTACTCAAATCGTTTGGATTGAAGATGACGGTAATCCGGTTTTGGAAACCGTAGGTTGAATTTTTGTTAATTGGAGACGACCCGAAATTAAAATCTAGAGACGACCCGAAATTACGAAATTACAATGTAGGAAGAGACGACCCGACGGGTCGTCTCTTCCAGATAATGGGTTTCCCTTGAGTGAAAAAATTTCCCTAAAACAGACCTAACAGAAAAATCACTGTGATGCCACACAAAACTAAAAAGCTGGCAATAATTAAATTCGCAACACTGTGATCATGGGTCGTCATTTTCTGAGTATGTTCTGACATAGTTCATTCTCCCATCGTCTGAACATCATTGTGTACCCACAATTGTATCTAACAGGTATTCACCCAGTCGCTGCGGATATAATTATTCAACTTAGTTCACACTAGTTCACAGCCGATTCACGACGCGTTCCAAGCATGAATAAATGACATCACCGACTGACCACAACTGTCCACTGGTTGACGATGCTGGGGAACTGAAGATGGATGGGGGATCAACTTTGCCATCTTCATTCCGGTTCTTTGATACACCTGGGAAATCAACTTCAGACCAAAACTCCGGTGCATTTCCCAAAAACCCATACCCCGCTTCGCCATTAAGGCTTTTTTAATCGCTGCTTTTTGGGTCTGAGTTCCTAAATAATCTGCCAACTCCGTTATCTCCATTCCCGCAGCCGCAGCAATAATTAAAGGATGCATGAGTGGGGATTTTGTGTCTATTTCATAAATCGTAAATAATGTTGCTGCTAATTTTACCTGCTGATACAAATGGCTGTGCAACTCCTGATCAACTTCTTGATTGGTGAACGAGTCCTGCACATCATCCACCCCCATCATCAGCTTTTGCGAAGAGTGACTCGAACGTTTTGATTCTTTCATCACATAGTCTGCCATTCTCCGTTTATTTTGATGCCATGATGGATCGTTAAGAAAACGCTGTCCCCATTCCCGTCCATCTTCTATGGCTGTAGTAATTGTTTGCCCTGTAATCGGATGTTTTACTAGCGATTCAAAATCCATAAAAAAGTTTATATCGTACCTAGCTAATTCAGACTGAATCGAACTTAAATGTTCCTTAACCTGACCTTAGTATTCCCACGATCTGTGACAAATCTCTCAAATTCAAATACATCAATTTTTTTTGATATATATTGGCGATGAGAATTGTAGTGGAAATATCAAGTTTTAATGAAAACGGTTGCAATTTCCGTAACCTCTATGACAATCGCTGTAGATCAAGGCTAAGTTAGTTGGTATTCCATCCTCCATCGGTACAGCAATGGTGACAGAGTTAGCGATTCGCACTACGGGTTTAACGAAGCAGTTTGAACGTCATATAGCAGTCAATCAGATTGATTTAGAGATTCAAACTGGTGAGGTATACGGTTTGATTGGTCCGAACGGTGCAGGAAAAACAACACTAATTCGGATGCTAGCCACCGCAGAAGAACCGACAATGGGAGAAATTTATATCAACGGCGATCGCTTGTTGCGTGATAAAAGTAACCCCAAGCTGAAACGGCGAATAGGCTATCTTCCTGACGATTATCCCCTCTATGACGAATTAACTGTTTGGGATTATTTGGATTATTTTGCTCGGTTGTACAACCTCAAAGAACCCAAACGAAGCCAAAGATTACACGAGGTGATTGATTTAATCCAACTCGGCAACAAACGTCACAGTTTAATTTCCACCCTATCACGGGGGATGAAGCAGCGATTGAGCCTTGCTCGGACAATCATCCACGAACCGATAGTTCTCCTCCTTGACGAACCAGTTTCTGGACTTGACCCGATTGCGCGGATGCAATTTCGGGAAATAATCAAAGCCTTGCGGGAAGCGGGGATGACTATTGTCATTTCCTCCCATGTTTTGAGTGACTTAGCCGAACTTTGTAGTTCAGTAGGGATTATGGAACTGGGGTATTTAGTCGAAAGTGCATCATTAAACCAACTCTATCAACGATTATCACGTCAGCAAATTGAAATCAGCATTCTGGACTCTAGCCAAATGGATGTATTGATTGGGGAACTGAAAAATAACTCCTTAGTGCATAGCTGGGAGGTTTTACCAACTAAAACCCAAATCCGAGCCGACTTTTCTGGAGACGAAGCAGAAGCAGCCGAACTATTGCGATCGCTAATTGTTGCCGGAGTGTCACTGACAAACTTCCATTGTACAAAAGAAGATTTAGAAAAAATCTTCCTAAAGTTAGGTCATAAGCAAGCATCTTAGATTAAATTACTCTCAATTCATCAATTCCAGGATTGACCCTATTTCCATCACACCTATTTTGAGGGGTTTTACTGATTGGTAAGTTTATTCCTCAAAAATTGCATCTTCACTAATTCTAAAATCTCGAATCAGTGTCACTAGCGATAAATAAACAAAATTTTAATATTGGCAGATATTAGGAAATAACAACTATCATAGATGTAATAAAACAAACTGTAACCACACCTTGCCACCAAGTAAATAAAATCGTCTATCACTCAAATTTCAGTTTGCAAATGTGGGAGAATCACCACCATGAGACTCAATCTAATTGACCGATTGGGAGACTTGAACCCCCAATTATTTCGGGAAATCAAAGGTCGCCTCAAACCGTTTACAATAGCTGTTGCAACTATTACATCCTTGATGGGACAGTTTTTTATTTGTCTATATCAAATCCGGGAATTTCCGGGAGAAGAGTATCCCCTATCACAAAGATATTGCAACTTAGCGGAGTCCGGTCGCAGGAGAGTTGAAGAACTCAGCGCTGCTCTAAATAAACTTGAAGTTCAAAAAAACTTTTATAACAGTAAGCAACATTTTGATGCGGAAAAACTGGCTAATGTGAAGCAGCAAATTGCTGATACTACTGCACTGCTAGATAATCTGAATCAAGCCTACTGGAGTAAGTTTTGTCCCCTGGATCAAATAAATTATGCTGCATGGTGGAGAGACCATTGGGAGTATATTTTCCAAACCCTGAATGTAATTTTTATTTTTGTTCTGTTAGTCGCTGGCAGTTATTTAATTATTAATAACTTGATCCAAGAAGAACGGAAGGGAACATTAAACTTTATTCGCCTCAGTCCCCAATCGGAACGCGGTATTTTTATTGGTAAAATTTTTGGTGTACCAATTCTGGTATATTTATTTGCAGCTTTAGCGGTTCCCCTCCATGTAATTTCCGGACGCAGCGCTGGTATTGCTTGGACCCATATTATTAGTTACTACCTAGTTTTAGCTGCTAGTTGTTGGTTCTGGTTTAGCGCATCCGTTGTCTACGGACTATTTACCAGGTTTTTAGATGGTTTCCAACGCTGGTTAGGTAGCGGTGTGGTGTTAATTTTCCTGTTGATGTCCACCTCAATGGCATGGAGTGGACCCTACATCAACCATGCTACTGCCTGGATCAGGATTTTGAGTCCAATAGACATGACTGGTTATTTATTCCCCAACCTATATAACCGTTATCAGTGGGAAAATTTTCAATCATTGCAATTCTTCCATCTCCCCGTCGGTGCTTCCCTGGTGGGATTGCTGGTTGTTCATGTAGTCAACTACGGTTTTTGGAGTTACTGGTGTTGGCTAGCCTTAGAACGTCGTTTCCGCAACCCCAATGCAGCTATGTTTAGTAAGGGGCAAAGTTATGTCCTTGTTGCTAGCACCCAGGCAATATTATGGGGATTTACCCTCCAAGCCCATAATAATGTTTACGTTAAAAGTGACACTTATATTTACGATGTAGCCCAACAGATTTCTGAAAATTTGCCGTATATGTTCATTGTCAATACGGCTTTGATGTTTGGATTGTGTATCATTTTGACACCAGTTCGTCAAACCGTAATTGATTGGGCTAGATTTCGTCACTACGAACAAGGGAACCGTCATGGTTGGCAACATAACCTGCTGGGTGATTTAACCTGGGGAGAGAAAAGTCCAGCAATTGTGGCGATCGCTATTAACCTGGCGATGATTTGTCTCCCGGTTGCGGTGTGGTTCATTATTATGCCTGGGTTTAATACAGAATACTCCTCTAGTGTGCGCTATTTTATCAACGATGTCGGTCGCTTTAAGGGTTTATTAGGTATTGTTTTACAATTTACCATTGCCATGATACTGGCAAGCATTGGTCAAAAACTGTTACTGATGAAAAGCCCTAAACGTTATTTTTGGGCTGTGGGAATTGTCAGTGCTTTAATTTGCTTCCCACCTCTAATTTATAGCCTCCTGAATATCAACCCTGCTGTGGAAGGTTTACCCTGGTTGACAACGGCTTTACCCTGGATTGGATTAGCAGGTGTGAATAATTTCATGGTAATTATGGCAATTCTTGCAGAAGTATTGGTATTTGCCCTGTTGAATTACACTTTGGTGGAACAAATTAATCAGTTGGGAGCATCAGAAACCCAGCAATTATTGAAAGCAGGATGAAAGGTATCGAGAAACCCGCATTTCTCACAAAACCCTAAAAATCACAGGGAGTAGGGAGTACAGACGACCCGACGGGTCGTCTGTACGGGAGTAGTGAATAGAAGGAAAATGAATTCGTTACTCAAGGCTTACGACTTACTCATGAGAAATCCAGGGAAAGTCTTTCAAAGGTAGGTGCAACACCTATCTTTTTTTTTGCTAACATCCTTCCTTGATGTGATGCAGAGGGATTGGTGAGTAGCTTACATGCAATGCTTACACCATAAACAACCTCCCACACCATTTACTGCAAATTTTCATACAATCACTTCTTTCCGCATTCCCAATACGGTTCGGTTAATGATTTTTCGTTGTGGTTTCGGGAGACGCGATATATGGTTTCGGGAGACGCGATATATCTCGTCTCTACAATTATTTGCGGTTTATGAATTTTCTTATCCGAACCGTATTGCCCGCACTCCGACCTAATTCCCTGTTTCCACTGATGATTAATAAGACACCTGAGAAATATAATTAAGCAATTTCCTATAATCATTTTGCTTAAAAGCTTATATTTTCAGCACATTCACCATGCGACATTATCCGACACTCACGTTATCGTTGGTAATGCATATCACAGTCAAATCCTGATAAAAACTATAGAAAAGAGTATCTATTCTCGATAGTACAAATGGATTTTTCTATTTTCCAGCTTTTTTGATAAGTACCATCTGTGAACCAATGATAACTACCAAATCCAAAAAACTGAAACTGTTAGTTGTTGACGACGAACCCGATAACTTGGATTTACTATATCGGACGTTTCGACGAGATTTCCATGTCCTCAAAGCTGACAGTGGTATCAATGCATTGCAAGTTTTAGCCACGGAGGGGGAAGTTGCGGTTATCATTTCTGACCAGAGAATGCCAGAAATGAAAGGAACAGAATTCCTGAGTAAAACCGTACCCCAGTTTCCCGATACCGTCAGAATTATTTTGACAGGTTTTACCGATATTGAGGATTTAGTTGAGGCAATTAATGCTGGACAAGTTTACAAGTATATTACCAAACCTTGGGACCCAGGGGAACTGAAGGCTGTCGTCCAGCGTGCAGCTGAAACCTATGATTTGCTCAAACAGCGTACCGAAGAACTACGGTTAGCCAATTCCCAAATGTCCCTACTAACCTCCCTAGTCCATGTCACCCAATCAGCTAGCAGTTTAGAAGCGACCCTTGCTCCAATTGCACGCACATTTGGTGAAAGTGTTGGTGCTGATACATGTGTTCTGCAATTAGTGGAAGCCGACCGTTTAATAGCTTGTCAGGGTATCTATCCCGATGGGAATGGACAACAAAATGTACTAGATAATTGGGTAGCGCAAGACCCGATGGTGAAGGAGGTAATTACCAGCAAGCAAATCAAAGCGGTGACAAATATTATCAAGGATGAGAATTTTGCCAATCTTCCTCACTACCTTGACCATAACATCCAAGCCCACATGGCCATACCCGTGATTTACAAAGAGCAACTACTAGCTGTTTTATCACTGCAATGGAAAATACCCTTTGATCTCAACGAAGATCGGCTCAAACTCATTAATTCTTCAGCCCAACTCGCTGCGATCGCAATTGCAGCTGCTCGCTGTTGTGAGTAATCTAGATGATATTCATTATCCTGGGATGTGCAGATGTGATGGAAGATACATCTGCATTTTTGTATTGGTAAGTTGAGATCAGGGATCTGAAACAATTCTTATTACCTAACCTCCAACTCCCAACCAATATGGTTCGGTTCATGATTTTTCGTGGTGATTTCGGGAAGGAGACGCGATATACGCGTCTCTACAATTATTTGGGGTTTACGACTTTCCGATCTGAACTGTATTGACTCCCAACTTTAACCCCAATCCCTAACTCCCAACTCCCAATTCCCAATTCCTGACTCCCAAGTTAGTTTACTTGTGCCCACAAGAATCGCTAAACTAACTAGTATTAATATTCAACGTGATTGCATTAATCATGACTGTAGTAAGCCAAGTTATTCTCAAAGCCGACGATGAACTGCGCTATCCTAGCAGTGGCGAACTCAAAAGCATCCAAGACTTTATGCAAACCGGTGAACAACGGATTCGCATAGCGTCTACAATGGGCGAGAACGAAAAGAAAATTGTCCAAGAAGCAACCAAAAATCTCTGGCAAAAACGCCCTGATTTCATTTCTCCCGGTGGAAATGCCTACGGACAAAGGGAAAGAGCGCAATGTATCCGCGATTTCGGCTGGTATCTGCGTCTTGCTACCTACGGTGTTCTTGCGGGTGAAATTGAAGTCATCGAGAAAATCGGGCTAATTGGAGCGCGGGAAATGTACAATTCCTTGGGTGTTCCTTTACCAGGGATGGTGGAAGCGATCAACTGTCTCAAAAATGCTGCTTTGGAACTTTTGAGTTCTGAAGACGCGGCTGTTGCTGCACCATATTTCGATTATATGGTGCAAGCAATGTCCTAATTGAGCAGTTTGATAATTCTTCCGAATAAAATACCAATAACATACCCCATTTGTTCCCCACGGTATACAGTAAGGTTGGCTATATAATCAATTACTGATTGAGTTATTTGGCTGCTTGACTGGATATTTGTGGGGATACTCGTTGGATTTTGGATTTTGGATTGATATCTTTTATATCGTTTACGCTAATCCTGGATTTCTCACGAGTAAGTCGTAAACCTTGAGTAACGAATTCATTTTCCTTCTATTCACTACTCCCTGTGGGTTATAGGGTTTTGTGAGAAATGCGGATAATGCTTGCTACATATTAGGGTCTGTAACCATTGATTATTCTAGTTTCATTGATTGCAAAGTACAAGAGAATCGATATTACGCCGATCCAACATATAATAATCCTGAATCACAATTAAATTATCCGGAACTAATCCGTATTGGTATAAAAAAGGTAGATGCAATCAGTGTATCCGATGGACACAATTGGGTTGTTTGTTGTGGAATTCACCTCAATTGTGCCTATCGGTCGAGATTATGACCGCAGTAAAGAGAGAGAAGCCGTGTTAAGTTGTACGGGTTTAGCTTCTATATCTCTATTTACTGCTTGGGGAAACGGTGACAGGAAAGGCAACCTTAATTTGATAAATCAAGCGATCGCATTGGCAAATCGTGGTTGATCTTGGCCAATTTGATGCAGTAATAGCCAGGATTGGATTAAATCTGGGCCATGCACTTCTCCGGTGAGTGCAGCGCGAATGGTTTTCATGACTGCACCTTTTTTGAGGTTATGAGCCTTCATGATTTGCTTGATGATGGCGTTGGCTGATTCTGCGGTGAGTGGTTCGCCGTTGGCTAAGGCTTGGGTGACAGCTGTTAGTATGTCTTTGGCTTGGGGATTTTGCAGCTGGGTTTGGGCTTCTTCGCTGTAGGTAATAGTATCACTAAAGAAGGGTTTGGCCATTTCCACTGCTTCCGGTAAGCGTGTTAAACTGGCTCCAATCATGGCAACTAATTGCTCAAACCAAGCTCGGTCGTATTTCCCCTCAATTTTTTGTCCAGATGCTTCCATGTAGGGGAGGAGCATATCCGTTAATTTCTCCACAGGCATTGCGTGGATATACTGACTATTAATCCAATCAAGTTTGTCCCAATCGAATTTTGCTCCGGCTTTATTCACCCGGTCAAAACTGAAAATTTTGGCTGCTTCTTCGAGGCTAAAAATTTCCTGGGTGGTGTCTGGTGGAGACCATCCCAATAACATCATATAGTTAACAATCGCTTCGGCGGTAAAACCTAGTTGCTGAAATTCTGTAACCGATGTTGCACCGTCACGTTTTGATAATTTACTACCGTCTTTGTTGAGAATTAGGGGTGTATGGCCAAATTCTGGTGGTTTTGCACCAAAAGCTTCGTAAAGGAGAATTTGTTTGGCGGTGTTGGCGATATGGTCTTCCCCTCGAATCACATGGGTAATTGCCATATCCATGTCATCCACAACCACGGCAAAATTATACAGAGGTTGACCGATACCCCCTTCGCTAGCACGAGCGATGACCATATCACCCCCTAAATCGCTACCTTTCCAGACCATTTTGCCACGAACTAAATCGTTCCAAATGATTTCTCGCTCATCATCGATTTTGAAGCGAATCACAAAGCTGCGTCCTTCTGCTTGAAAAGCAGTTTCCTGTTCAGGGGTCAGGTCGCGGTGACGGTTATCGTAGCGAGGTGCTTGTTTGCGTGCTTGTTGCGCTTCTCGCATCGCATCAAGTTCCTCGCTTGTGGTATAGCAACGATAGGCTAAACCCTGATCTAACAGCTTTTGTACTGCTTGCTTATATATATCTAAACGTTGGGATTGGAAAAATGGCCCCTCATCCCAATGTAAACCTAACCAGCGCAAGCCGTTTAATATATTTTCTGTAAATTCAGGACGCGATCGCTCTTGGTCTGTGTCTTCGATGCGTAGGATAAATTTGCCGCCATGATGACGCGCAAATAACCAGTTAAAAACCGCAGTGCGAGCGGTACCTATATGTAAATTCCCTGTGGGACTGGGGGCTATACGGACTCTAACAGTCATTCGATTTTGGATTTTGGATTTTAGATTTTGGATTCACTTCTTTTTTATCTTAGTGCTGAGTGTGGAATCATGCTGATGAAAATTCCCCAATCACCACTTATTTTTCCCCATGCTCCACGTGGGGACCCATTGTTCGAGGCTGCACCTCAAACCCCTATGCCTCCACTGCATAAGGTGGGGGCTGAGGAACTTTATGGATAATCTTAAACGGGACTGACGGGGCTCGAACCCGCAACTTCCGCCGTGACAGGGCGGTGCTCTAACCAATTGAACTACAGTCCCTTATGTCTTTTATTTTTGATTGCGTTTTTTGCAACTTCATTATTATCTACATATAACGGGATTTTGTCAAGGATTTTTTGCGGATAAAGCAGAGAAAATTGGTGTCAGCAA
This sequence comes from Calothrix sp. NIES-3974, assembly GCF_002368395.1. Taxonomy (GTDB): domain Bacteria; phylum Cyanobacteriota; class Cyanobacteriia; order Cyanobacteriales; family Nostocaceae; genus NIES-3974. The sequence continues at coordinate 4,542,621 of NZ_AP018254.1, read as the reverse complement.
TACATGTGTACTGTTATGCTATTTCACTCGTATTTTGAGACATTTTCTTCCCCTGCTCCCGAAAGCTCCCCGTCGGGTATCAACTCCAAAGTAAAACGGTAAGTTGGTGGGCGCAATCAAACATAAAACCGCAACGTAACTAGTACAGATGCGATATATCGCGTCTCTCCCTATCTCCTACTTATTACCCCAGACCCTATTTATTTAGCGATATCCCGCAAACCCCGAACTAATCGCGTAATTCCTTCACAGGCGGTTTCGGCTTGAAGTGCGCCATAGGCAACCCGGAGATAGCATCCTTGCTCCATCCCAAAGGTGTTTCCGGGGATGACTGCGACTTGGTATTTTTGAATTAATATTTTCACCAATTCCCATGAATCTATATCCAGATGTATTTTGAGAAAGAAATAAAATGCACCTGGGGCTGGAGCAATCTTACAGATATCGGCTAAAGGCGCAAGTAAATTTAAAACTTCTTTACGGACTTGAGCGATCGCGCCAATATTTGTTTGTAGATAACTAGGTGGAGCGGATAATGCACCGATGGCTGCATATTGGGAAATAACAGGGGGACAAATTAAAATCGTGTCTTGGACTTTTTTGACTGCTAATAGCAAATGGTGGGGGATGACCATATAACCGATGCGCCAACTTGCAAATCCGTAAGCTTTCGAGAGACTATAAAGACAAATTGTCTGGTCGTGGCTATCTGTAAATGCAGCAGGGGAAACATGTTTAGCCCCTTCGTAGGTAAAATATTCGTAGGTTTCATCGCTAATGTGGTAAATCGAGCGATCACGGCAAATTTGATTTATTTCCCTTAAACTTTCTAAGGAGTAAACTGCACCAGTGGGGTTATTGGGGGAAATGGTGACAATAGCCTTGGTTTTGGGTGTGATCGCTTTGCGGATCGCCTCCACATCCAACTGATAATTAGCATCCGTTGCAACAACTACAGGTTGACAACTAGCCATTGTCACCGCCATTTCATGGTTGAAATAATAGGGTGCGTTGAGGATAATTTCATCTCCGGGAGTACTAATTGCTAATAAGGCATTCACAAACCCCATATTACTTCCAGCCGTGACAATGATATGGCGATCGCGACAATCAATCTGGTTAAACCCTGTTAGCTTCTCTCCTATTACCTCAATTAATCGTGGAATACCCTCCACTGGTTGGTACAAATGGTTTTGCGACTGGGCGAAAAACTGGGATAGCATTTCCATCGCTGTTGCGGGGGGAGGGTAGGATACCACACCTTGTCCCAGGGAGATTGTCCCCGGATGGGAACGAATTAGTTCACCCACTACAGGAATAATTGGTGATTGTACTGAGGACATCCGTGATGAGTACATTCCCACAGACTGCACATCAGATTTCTCAAAGGTACTTGCTTCCCGTTCCCCCATTTATTTTTTCCCTAGAAGTAATTCTGAATCCAGAATTATTGTACTAGTAGTTCCCCACATTAGTTGATGAGGAATTTGTAGTTGTGGCTCCAGTCCCAAAAAAGTTTTATTATTTTTATTATAATTGGGTGCTAAAGCGCTACTACGTACCTTTCTTTACCCATCAAAATGAATGGGAAAGACCACTAGTAAAGCGATAAACTAAAATAACGCGATTTAGCAGCAATAACCCTTGCCCTGGTCGCGTTTCGGTAAATTTAAACAAAATACTTAATTTTCGGCGAAAAGTCACTAACAGTTATCAAGCACAGTAACTGATAACTGATAGCTGATGACTGTTTACGCTTGTCGTGAATAATACTCAACAACTAGTAGTTCATTAACTTGCAAAGCGACCCATTCGCGCTCAACAACTCCGTTGACTTTTCCTTCGAGTTTACTTTTATCAAACTCCAAGTGGCTGGGGAGGTTTGCCAATCCTGGATATTGCAAGTTAGCTTCTACAAGCTTTTTAGAACCTTCATTACTGCGTACACCAATCACCTCACCAGGACGAACCTGATAACTGGGGATATTCAACACCTTACCATTTACAGTCACATGACCGTGGCTCACAAGTTGACGTGCAGCAGGAATGGTGGGAGCCATACCCAAGCGGAATACGGTGTTATCTAACCGCATTTCCAATAGTTGTAATAGCACTTGTCCTGTGGAACCAGTCACACGACGAGCGCGACGGACATAGCGTAACAATTGCTTTTCACTTAATCCGTAATTAAACCGGAGTTTTTGCTTTTCCTCTAGACGAATAGCATACTCAGAGCGTTTTTTACGGTTTTGCCCGTGTTGGCCAGGGGGATAGGCTCGACGAGCTTGTTTGCGACTTAAGCCTGGTAATTCTCCCAGACGGCGAGTAATTCTTAAGCGAGGTCCTCTATATCGGGACATGGGTTTCCTTATTCTAATCCTGTTTAAACTTTATCCAGACATACTATTATAAATGTTTGTCGGAAATAGGGAATAGGGAATGGGATAAATGTTTGTTGGAAATGGAAATAGCTGACACCAGAACCCATGAAAGTCGTTTTTCCCCATATCCTCGAATTATGGCACTATTCCCCTACAGAAGCGACATGTCGCTTCTGTACTCCCCACTCCCTATTTTCTAGGGAGGGAATGGGGATATTTTCGCCCTCAGAATTGCTGGAGGAATCATCTATCCCTTGATAATCGAGATGCGGTAGCATGACGGTGGTTATGTTGTTAAAAAAATTGTATGGGTTTACCGAAACTTTTTGCCGATCTATACCGATTATCAAGTAGTGGGAATCTGAATGGGAAACATTTAGGAACTGTTATTGCCGCGATCGCTACATCTAGTTCATTATTCATGGTGATGGCTACACCTAGTTTGGCTGCAAGGGAAACATCACGGGATTATCGAGCTTGTGCAGCTCGTTTATTACAATTGGGGATTTCGGCGGAAAATGCGGCTGGAGCTTGTGCTGCGGCTTTGCGTCCCCGTGATTTGGGTGAGTGTGTGCATCGAATTCACAAACAAACCCAAGTGGCTGCTCAAGATTTTTTTGGTTCCTGTCTACAAGCTCGTCGTCCCCTGGATTTTTCTGCCTGTGTGGTGGGAATTTCTAAACAAGGTCGGGATGCCTTTGACCCGAGTATTCTTAATTACTGTAATCGTAGTTTACTGCCGCGACGGTTTGCTCAGTGTGTGGTCGGTTTGCGCAGCGAAATTGATCTAGGTGTGACGAGGGCAATGGATACCTGTATTGATGCCAGCGATCGCTGGGGTGGAGCCTTGGCTCCGGGTACTTTTCAGTTTCAACCAGTTTTTGAAACTACACCTATCCCCCCTAATCAACCTCGGTAAAAATGAAAACTGAGAGATATGGTCTGGCCACATCTCTCTACTCTCCATTACTCCAAAAACCCGCCGCAGGAGGGATGGTAAATAGATTTAATTGCTACAAAATATTATCCAGCAACATGTTATCAGCAAGACTGGTGCATCAGTCTTCTTTTTTCCCGAAAACAGTTTGTAAAATCATCGGCGTACCACCGTCTTTATGGTAACGGTCTGCCCATTCTCGAATTACTTGGTCTAATTCGTCGATCGCCTGATCGATTTTTTCCGGGGGAATATCCAATTCTTCTAAAATCCGGATTGTTCTGGGTCTTTTTTCTGCCCAATCACGCATCATGCGGAAATAACGGGCTGTATCTTCAACCATGATGTATGTACGTTCTTGCTCATCCGCAGGAGCGTAAAATGGTCGCGTCAAGGCATAAAATGGCATTCCCCAAGGTGAATCAATCCGTGTCACTGTACCAGAGTACAGCAAACGTCGTTTGATATGTTCTGCTAGTGCCTCACTTAACCCCATCCGATGCTCTGGGGGAAGGTCTTCCTGAGAGCGTTTGTGCAGAAATTCGATTAATTCCAAAAATTCAAAGGAACTAACTAATTGGGCATCAGGTAAATTATCGGGTAGTTTCGCTTCGATAAGGCGCTTTTCTTCGCTCGTCAAGCTGGTTCCCGGTATCCTTGACCTTCCTGGCTGCCAAGGATATTTTTCCATCCACACATAAGGTAATTGTATTAAATAACGTGGTTCTTGGGAACCCAACATTTTTAATAATTTACCTTCCGTCACCGCCAAACGCACTTCTTCGACGATGGCTTTAACCCGTTTCGGTTCCAGGTGATGTAAGTGACCAGTCATCCGCAGGTTTTGTCCCTGCTCGAGGTAGGTCATATAAATAGCACACTTGGCAGCAGTTGCAGCCGCGTCTAAAAAAGCCCCGTGTCTGTGACCACTTGTGCGCATGGCACTAAACGCCAGATATAGCATGATCTGATCCATTGCACTGGGGCCAAGTCGTTTGATCAGATCGATGTCGTTTGTCATATTTTACAGACTATTAAATAGCACGTTTACAAATGTTTAATTCTAGGAAATAAGTAGTATACACCTGATGACGGAGATTAGATGTGTACTGCAATTCATCTATTATTGGTCAATCTTACCTAATATTGGTAGCTTTTTTCTACAACTTATCCGTATTCTCAGGTATTCAGGTCAAACTGCAAAGTTAGCTTAAAGCTGATTACCTCCAGCGATCGCTTTCTCTGTAACCCCAATCTGTTCCTGTTTGTCGTGGTTTCCCTAACACATCTGGCTAAGGTTGCCATTGATGCACTCATTTGTACTGCTGTAACTAAAGTTGCCAATACGGGTAAATACATTCGCCAATAGGTTCCTACTGATTCGATGTGAGGCAAATTTGGCACTATCACCGAATCTCTGTTTCGTTTTTGATATCACGATAATACGTCATTGCTGGATATTTGCTTGATATTTTTAGCATAAGATTCCTAAGCAATGTCTATTCAGTTTTTTTGGGCATCCTTGATATCGGGTTATCTTAACATCCATAATCGCAGAGCTTATGTTCAAAATAATACATATTTTTGCGAGTTAGCACCAGATTTAGAACATAAAATTTGTTTTGGGGAATATTCCCATCTTCTGGTGTGAAAATAAAGGGAGTGGGGAAAAAGTATTTTCGCGAGGGTAGGGAATAGGTCGGGTCATCTGTACAGGGAATAGTTTTAACCCTACGGATTCCACTTTTAACAGATGTTCCTCCTCGCTACGGACAACTTGTGGTGTGGAAATTCACAGGAAAACGGTATAAGTCCCACTACTCCCTATTTACAAGGGGGGATCGATTTAATTGATGGCTCGTTGATGACGAAGACGGTGACGGATTTTTTCCAGGCTAAATCCAGCAACACCGAGGGTGACAATGAGTACACCTAGAATTTGCACAAGAGTTAATTGTTCTTGAATCATAATTCCGGCGAAAAATACGGTGAGGACGGGGACGGTTGCACCTGCGATCGCGCCAGATGTGGGGCCTAATTTACGGATACCAAAGTAATTAAAAATATAGCCACAGACGGAGAGAACACCGAGGACGAAGGCACTCAGAACAATTTCCAATAGTTTAGTGCCATTGGATTGAATTCCTCCGGTCAAGGGTAAGGAGACCAGCCAACTAGCTAATGCGAGTAAGAGCATTGTACTGAAGTTAATTAAGGTATAGGAAATAGCATGAACTCTAGTGGCACAAATCCGGGAAAATAAGATATTAATGGCAAAACTGATACCAGCAAACACGGCTGCCAAACCGCCAAGGGTAATATTTCCAGGACTAGCGATTGTATTCAGATTTGTCAGAACCAGTAAATTACCCAAACAAATCGTGGCGATCGCGGTGACACGGAAGCGGCTAAAACGCTCTTGCAGCAACAACCATGATAGCAGTCCGGAGGCAATGGGGTAGGCAAAAAACAGGGCAATGGATACACCGACGGGCATTTGGCTAATGGCAAAGTATATCAGAACTTGGGATACAAATAAAAATCCTCCACTCACAACCGAAAGAATTACAATCCGTTTGTTGACATTGGCTTCGGGGTAACGGCGCTGACTAGGTGACTTAAAACTATCAAATAACACCTGCAAATCGTGCCATACCCGTATATGCATCATGGGTGCTAATACAAGTAACAAAGGAACCACCACCAACATCCGCAAAGTTAGGATCAGCAAACAATTACCCAAAGTCGGTGTCATTAACTGCTCAAGGGTGAATGCACCCAAAATTTGCGATCGCGGATTAAATACTGCTTTAATGGCAACATGGTAGAGTGCGGAAAAAATTGCCGATAAACCCACCAACATCAAACCACTTTGGCTTTTTGGGGGAGGGGTCGGTGGGTGACTTGGTTCCTCTTCCACCCTGGGGAAATACATCGGCGAATTTTGGGAGGGAAGATTGTCTTCGGTTGCGCTGGGGGAAGGACGGGAAAATAATTCCGATGGAGTCAGGGGTGTCACCTCGTTAGCCACGACCTCCCTCTCAGGAGTATACTCCGAGGTTGATGACTCCAATACCTCATCCTCAGACTCAAACAGATTAAATGGGGGAATACCCGTCTCCTCGAATTCCACATGGGGAGCATCATCATCATTTCCCCCGATATCCATCGGATGTATTGGTGGAGATGTTGTTGTCAACTCAGACCGCAGACGGTTGACAAGTTCGCTTAAAATTGCTTTACCCCGCGTTTGTTCATCCTGCATTTGCCCTAGTTGCTGGGAAAAGGCGCTGTGGTAATCATCCAAATCAGCTTGGATTTGGGTCAAAGTAGTAGCGATCGCTTGATGAAAAGATTGTAGAATTGGTTGTAAGGTCTCCTCCACGTCAATTTCTGGAGGGGGAGTCGGGGCTACACTGGGAACCCGTGCATCAATCCGCTCCATTGCCACAGTAAACAAGGTCTCCAGGGAAGACTCCAGCTTGGAAGAAATATGATTTGCTAAAACCTGTCCTAACTGTCGGACTAAAGCATGTTGTTCCCCGATTAAAGCATCCCTTTCCTGACGTAATCTGCGGATATCGTCATGCAGACGAGCTTTTTCTGACTGTAGTTGGGACACATCAGCTTGCAAAGACTCCAGTAAATTCCGTTGCAGGTTTTGCAATTCACTGGTCAACACCCGTAGCGCATTCTCGGTTTCGGTCGAGGAGTCACCGGAAATATTAGAATTAGGCTGTGATTCAAATTCCCCCATTTCCCACCTTTCCATTTTTGAGACTACCTATATCCTGAAGGTAATAACCATATATCTATCGCTTGTGTCTATTGTCTCAGATTCATCCCCGTTTACAGGTACTAAATTGGCAGAGCTAACTACATCAGCATGAAAAAATAACCGCAGTCGCGATGGGACCACGGTTGTGAGACGCATATGATTCGATTTTTTTACAGAAAAATACTTTTATCGAGCTAAAGCTTGCTGTCCTGCCGGTGAGGTGACATAATTCATAAACTGCTGAACTTCTGTTCTGGCAGGATTTTTGTAAGCGTAGTATAGTTGTCTAGTGTAGGGATAGGCAGGGGAATCAGGATTTAATCCATCAATGGGAATAACCCGAACAGTAGATTGGCCTCTAGCTTGAGCATAGGTAGCATAACCAATCCCATCATTTCCCAAAGCTTGAAATAAAATTGTGGAACCATCTGTTGGCAAGGAAGTAATATTTGCACCTGTACCAAAGTTACCTCCATTGAGAACTAATTCCTGAAAGGTTTTATAGGTTCCGCTAATGGAGGGACGATTAATGACTTTGATTGTACCACCACTTCCGTTAACGGCTGACCATGTATTGATTTTTCCTTGGAAAATATCGCTGACTTGTTGTCTAGTCAAATTACCATTAAAAGGGTTATTCCTACCGACTACAATTGCAATGGCATCGATGGCAATCGGTGTTTCAACTAGTCCTTGAGCTTTTTCTGTCGGTGTTAACGGACGGGATATAGCTGCAATGTCAATTTGACCAGATAATAAGGCTTGAATTCCTGCATCGGTTCCTCTTGCTGCGGTATTCACATTCACACCCGGATATTGACTGCTAAATCCAGCTTTAATGTTTTCATTAATTGTCACCATACTGGTAGAACCATCAATCCGAATATTAGTACCAGCAGGGATAGAATTGGGAGCAGGTGCAGTATTGATATTACCAGCGGGGATAGAATTGGGAGCAGGTGCAGTAGTTACTGGAAGTGACCCAGTATCTCGCTTGGAGAAAAACCACCAACCACCCCCTAACAATGCCAACAAGATGAGAATAAATACGATTGGAGGAGGACCACTAGATTTAGACATAATTAATTTCCAAGAAATATTTTGCTATAGTTCAATTTATTCAGGTAGTTCTTTTGTTTGAGAATCATCAAACATTTGCAAGCGACGATTAATCTCATCATCAATTTGGGATTGTTCTATTTCCGCTTGCATTCTTTCTACCGGATTTTCAGATAATTCGGCTAAAGCATTTTGACGCAGGTTTTTATTTTGAAGAGCATTCTTAGCTTCCTCAAATTGCGATCGCGCAGAACCAATATCAAACTCGTTATTCACTTTGGCGATAGTCGATAAAGCTTCATTGATTTCAGCCAAGTCTTTCATGTTTTCCATTTCCGTCTTGTACTGTTCCAATTTAATTCGTTCTCGATTTAATTTTTCTTTAGAAGCATTAACGTACTGTTCTGCTTGCCTAACCTGTGCTTCTAGTTGCGGCAACAGATTTTCCAGTTGAATTATTTTACTCATCGAAACTCTGGCTGCATCATTGTTACCTAGTTTTTTAGCAGTCGCAACAGTTTCTTCGAGTCGTTTGATTTCTGCAACTTTTTCCTCATATTTGTTCTTGGCTTTTTCATAGGAAGCCATTTGCATAGCCACGGCCGAAGCAAGTTTCTGTACAGATTCTTGCATTTCTTTGAGAGATTCTTCGGCAATAGAAACTGTTAGTTTACCACCCTGTTCTATCGGTTTTCCCCAGAGCCAATTCCATGTACCAACAATTGTTCTCCCGGCTTTATCACCCATCAACCAGTAAATAAAATTTTTCATAGTTAGAAAGTCGTCTTGATATGGTTGTATGTACTCATTCCCATTTGCTGCACAATATATACTTCAATTTATCAACAGTTTGATATGTTTTAATTCCGGAAGCAAGCATTTTTTAATCATCTCAAAAAAATCCCGAACAATTGCTTTGTCACGAGAAAATCAATGTATATTTTGAGAATCAAATAATAGTATCAAAATGAAGTTAGATGCAGTACTAGAAATTCAGTTTGATTCGGAGAAAAATCCAAGTAACCGTAGCCTTTCCAAATCTAGATTTGATGGGCATTTGCAGTTCTAAGTGTTTTTCATAAACCAAATATTTAGTACTAACCGAATTTGCTAGTTAATACCTCTCAATAGTTTTATTACGTTACAAAACACTCAAGATTTTCATGTGCTGTTAGACAAGAATTTTGCCGATTTTGTAATTGAAAATCGACCCTTTTTGAGAACTAGCAATTAGGGTTACTATAATGTTCTCCCTGTTATCTACTGGCACACTTAATATATGAGAATAAAGTCAAATGTAAATGCTGATATGTATACATTTAACAATAATTTAATCTTTTTGCTCCTGTTCATTTTTGTCTGGAAATTTAGCTCGATTGAGAGAAAAATCATTCCAGTATTTATCCAGCTATCCCCAGGAAAGCCACTGCACTGACGCAAGTTCAAAAAAAGTTTACCGGAGAGTTTTGAATCAGGAGACGACCTATCGAGTCGTCATCACTGAAATTATTCTTACTCAAGGCTTTTGAGTCGCGATCGCAAGTTTTGCTCCGGGAACTTGACGCACCTGATCCATGACTGCGACAACCTTACCGTGGTTTACACCCTCATCGGCATTAATTATTACCACTGTTTCCGAATCGCTTCCCTTTAAAGTCCGAATTTCCTGACTTAAAGCTTCTACGGTTGTGGCTTTTTTATTCACACTTACCTGACCATCAGTATCAACGGTGACAGTAATTCTTTTAGGGATTTGGGACTGCTGGGATGTCTTTGCTTGGGGTAAATTGACGGGTAAGCCTTCTTGACGGGTCAAAAACAAAGTTGACATGATGAAAAACGTCAAAATGGCGAAAATCACGTCGATCATCGGTACAATGTTAATCTGTGCTGGAATATCTGGTTCATCTTGTAGACGCATAGTTTCTTTCTCCTCCCCGTTCGTAGCGACGACGATAAAGTAATTCTAACTGACCACCATATTCCTGAATTAAAGCCATTTGCCGTTGGTATAAGCCACGAAACATGTTCGCAAACAACAGCGTGAATATAGCGACAATCAGACCCGTCGCAGTGGATACTAAGGCTTCACTAATCCCAGAGGTGACACCAATTGTTTGAGTTCCTCCCACATTTCCTAAATTCAAAGATGCAAAGGATGTAATTAAACCCAACACTGTCCCTAATAATCCCAGTAAGGGAGAAAGGCTGATAATCGTGTCAAAAATGGTATTAAAGCGCTTGAGTTGGGGAATTTCGGCTTGAGCTTCACTTTCTAAGGCTAGTCGGAATTCTTCCGGTGTCGGTTCTTCCAATTCCAATGCCGAGAGGAATATCCTGGCAATCGGAAGGTCTACATTTTTCCGTAACTTATCCAATGTACCCACCACATTATCAGCCCGGTACAGATTTAAAACATCGCGGACAACTCGATTTTGACGCTGATTGATACGCAACCAAAAACGCGATCGCTCAATAATCAAAGCCAAAGCCAACACAGAAAAACCCAACAGGGGCCACATCACCAAACCCCCATCTGCAAATAACTTACCTATACCCATCTATTTTCCCTTATTTTAAGTAAATATCCGTAACGAAACCTTGGTTACAAATGCTCACAAAGCGATGCACTAGTTTTATCGAAAATATTGCAATCTATTTGCAATAAAGATTACGATGCTCGAACTTACTCTGTCAAGAATATATGATTAACTAATCACATCTACTCTAGTTGAATCTATCTAGTTACAAGTTGTATATAACTTATTTATCACACCTGCCAATACGACATTTTGTCATATTTGATGAGTGTGATTTCCCTGACAATAATCGCTGAAATATTTGCTATAAAGGATTTGTGGTCGCTTCCCCTAGATATAAGTCTCATCCAGAATTTTTTTGATAGCAAGCGGGAAAATTCACCCTCTCATCTCCGGTACAATTCCGATAACTTAAGTGATTGAGAGTGATTTACTTTCTCAAATATCTGTGGGATACTGAGAAGTATTAGTAAAAAATTACCAGCAAGAACTATGACCTTTTCCAGCACCACAATTGAGCAACGAGAAAAGGAAGTCAAGGCGCTCAAAACCTTCCTAGCTTTTAGCGTCACTGGCTCATTGGTTGTGCATGTTGCCCTTCTTGCAGTCGGGATTGGAGATTGGCTCGCAAGAAAGCCGCAACCGGAAGAAAACCCGATAGAATTAACTTTCATCGAACCAGAAAAAAAAGCACCGGAAGTTAAGGAACCCCCCCCAGAACCAGTCAAAAAACCAGAGTTGGCAAAGGTTTTGACCCCACCTCCCACCAATCCGGCTCCTGTTTCGCCTCCATCACCAGTAATTACCCGTACACAACCAGTTTCAAAAATTACTAATACCACCAGAAAAGTGGAACCAGTGGAGCCTGTGAAACAAGCAGTTAAACCGGAACCACCTTCCCCTTCTCAGCCAGTCAACAAGGTACAACCGACTAAACCTGTTACACCAGTAGCTCCAGTTCAGACAACCCCAGTTCAAAAGCCTGTTAACCAACAGCCAGTAGCCAGAAGCACAACTACCACCACAGCCCCTGTTCAACCCCCCAGCGAAAATAGGAATACCGATACCAGTTCCCAGCTAAGAAGCACCCTAGCGCAAATTCGTGATAGTCGGACTAGTCAAACTACCACTTCAACAGGTTCCTCTGAGGAAAAAACCTCTGGAGAACAAACTAGTTCCCAAACCGATTCTGCACCGACTACCACAACAGGAAATAATAACACCAGCATTGGTCTAGTTCCCCCCAAAAGCAGTGGAAATACGGCTAATACTACTGCTAATACAGTCAATCTACCCCGTCGTCGTCGCGAAATAACCGCCGCACCAACCGAACCCAAAATTACCGCCCCAACTGCCCCGGAAAAGCCGAAAAATTCAGGTGCAGAGGGGGGTTCCGGGGATGGTCGAGCCGCCTGTCAAGAATGTAGCGTTAGATACTCAGAACGGGCAAGACGCAGAGGTGCGGAAGGTCGGGTGGAAGTAGCAGTAGATACGGATGCCCAGGGTAATGTCACCAATGTGCGTCTGACTCGTTCCAGTGGAGATGCGGAATTAGATCAAGAGCATATTAGACAAGCCCAGAGATGGAGGCTTAAACCCTCCGAGTCGGGAAGGCAAGGTGTAACAATTGGTACGGAGTATGCTATTGAAGGTTCCCGTCGCCATAGTCAGGTGAGGGAGCGACAACGGCAGCGAGAACAGCAGGAGCGGCAAAGACAGGCAGAAGCAGCAGCCAGTTCCACGAATAACACTAATAGCAGTAATAACAGTAACAACGGTGTCAGCGAAACATCCCCAAGACGTAGACGCAGAATCGAAGCAACCACCACCAATCAGGTGACAGATGTACCCACCTCAAACAGACAGGGTGAATCGGAAGCAAGCAGCAGCTTAAACCAAAGATTGCGACGCAGAAGACAACCAGTCACATCCACGACCCAAGAAACACCCCAGCAAACCACAGCCAGACAAAATTCTGAAGAAAGTTCCGTCCGTCAGCGTTTACGTCAGCAACCCGCAGTCGAAAATAATACTGTGACAACATCAACACCGACACGTAGACGCAGGGAAGTTACTTCCGATGAGAGAACGTCGGGAACCCCAGCAACACCAACTAGACGCAGGAGAAGACAATTAAACCAATCCACCCCAGAAAGCGACAGTGGTACTCGCTTGCGGAATGCATTAAGACGCAGTAGGGAATCCCAACCAGCAACACCCCCAGAATCGAGTACATCCGCAGAATCGAGCGAAACAAGCGGCAATGGAGAATAATTCCAGCAATTAACCAGATTAACTATACCGTAATGATTTTCCATAGCCTGAGCTATGGCACAATAAAATACGGTAATAAGAAAAATATGGTTAAAAGGTAATTTAGTGACTTCTACAGCCCCTGTTACAGCAACTACGCGTCGTGTCGTGTTTCCCTTTACAGCAATTGTCGGTCAAGAAGAGATGAAACTGGCATTGCTGTTAAATGTGATTGACCCCAAAATTGGTGGTGTGATGATTATGGGCGATCGCGGTACGGGAAAATCGACGACAATCCGCGCATTAGCTGATTTACTACCATCCATCCCCGTTGTGGAAAACGACCCCTTTAACAGTCACCCCAGTGACCCGGAATTGATGAGTGATCAAGTGCGATCGCTGGTGGAACAGGGTGTAAATCTACCTGTGGTGCAACGTAAGGTGCAAATGGTTGATTTACCTTTAGGTGCAACGGAAGACCGGGTATGTGGCACAATCGATATCGAGAAAGCTTTATCGGAAGGGGTCAAAGCTTTTGAACCCGGTTTGCTAGCCAAGGCTAATCGTGGTATTTTGTATGTGGACGAGGTGAACTTGCTCGATGACCACCTGGTGGATGTTTTACTGGATTCGGCTGCTAGCGGTTGGAATACGGTGGAACGGGAGGGCATTTCCATTCGTCACCCAGCCAGATTTGTCCTAGTTGGTTCTGGAAACCCGGAAGAGGGAGAATTGCGTCCCCAATTGCTGGATAGATTTGGGATGCACGCCGAAATTCATACAGTCAAGGAACCTAGTTTAAGGGTACAAATCGTTGAACAACGCTCCGAATTTGACCAAAATCCCCTGCCATTTTTGGCCAAATACCAAGCAGAACAGGACAAACTCCAGCAAAAAATTATTAATGCTCAAAATCTTCTGCCACAAGTTAATCTAGATTATGAACTGCGGGTAAAAATCTCAGAGGTCTGTGCCGAACTAGATGTGGATGGTTTACGGGGTGATATTGTCACCAATCGTGCAGCCAAAGCCTTAGCAGCCTTTGAAGGACGCACCGAAGTCACCGTTGATGACATTCGTCGGGTAATTACCCTGTGTTTGCGTCACCGTCTTCGCAAAGACCCCCTCGAATCCATTGATTCCGGTTATAAAGTCGAAAAAGTATTCGGTCGTGTTTTTGGGGTGGAAGTAGTAGATGATACTGCTAGTACCAACGGCACGGGTGTCAAGACTGGAGTGAGATAGGTTGGAAATAGAGGGAGTAGGGAATTGGGAGTCGGGAGTTGGTAAAAATTATTTCTCTTCCATTTACGTGTAAATGGAAATTATTCTTGTTGACGGTTGAGATTTAACAAGAATGAAATTTTCACCCTCTCCTGTATTCTGTCTCCTGTCACCTGTATTCTTATTTTGTTCCCCATTTATCGTGAAGTTGATGATGCGAAGTTGGCAATTTTGGATTCGTGGGATTATTTTATCGAGTCAGTCCAACCCCCCTCGATTTATCGAACTGTTGATGTTGGGAATCGCGATCGCCATGTTGGTTTTATCGACTATTTTTCCCCAGGAACATGCTTATATGGTACTGGGATTAAGTCTAGTCGTTGGAGCGTCCCTATCTATTTTAGTGAGGGAAGCGATCGCACCTTCCCACCAATCCCGTGTAACAAAAATTACCGCATTACTGTTACTGGTGATTAGTTTTTACGGTTACTTGGATTTAATTCATCATATTTAGTTTTAGAGACGCGATATGTCGCGTCTCTACACAATTCATCCGTCGTATTCTGGTTTCAAAATCGGATAAAATCTAAAATCCATAATCTTCTACTAATTGCACACATAATTGATTAATTGCTTCCATATCAGGACGATGGGGAAGGGGAGAATTTTGATAAGCAATATCCATTTCTTGCATTAAATTATCGGCGGTTTGCATTAATTTCTCGTAACTGTATTCCCCTGCTAAAATCGCCTTTAAATCATCTCCATCTCCAGCATCATATCGATTGACAAAGACCTGACCGTGACGCAATATTTCCACCCCACTGCGCAGTAAACGGATACAATGCATCCCATGTTTTAAATCATAACCCGATTTACGTTCCGTCTCTGCCCTTGCTGGGTTACGATTTTTTTGCCAATCTTGATAGGCTTTCCATTCCCGTAATGCACCCTGATAGGCTTGACTACGTTGGAGCAAACGAATAAAATCCTTGCGACTATGGGTTAAATTTTGGGTGTATTCTAAGGCTTCCTCTGGTAATGTATACTGTTTGAGAATTCCTTTAAAATCAATATCTCCTGTGAGTAATTGATATAATTGCTCTGCTTCTGCTAAAAATTCAATTTTGCCGCGAATTAATAAATATAAATACTCCAAAAATGCATTTAATTCCTCCTTACTTAATACCTCCGTATCCGTAATGCCATAATCTGCAGGATTGGGTTTAGTTTGGGGAGGATTTAATAACCATTTACGGTGACTTTCAATTTTTTTGATTTGTGCGTATGCATATCCCGCATAGGTATGCTTAACCTTCTTGGTTAAAAATAACTGACGGTGATTAATTAAAGTTTCTCCTACAGGAGTAATCAAAGGGTATTCCTTTAACCATAATAGTTCGATAATATTGGGATTCGCACCTGCTAATAAGCTAATATATTTTCGTAGCTCATAAATAACCGTATCTTTATTCCCATCTAAAAAAGCTAGAATACCTGGTTCATCCCAACCGCTATCTTTTTGCTCCACCCGTTCAAAACCCAAATAATAAGGTTTAGGAGCAATAAACACACCTCGATAATCAAAATCCGAATCAGGACGATTTAATCCATAACCATGACTACCTACTAACCCAATTAAAATAGCTCGATTTTCGACATCAATTCTTTTCATACATTATGTTTTTTTCGATTTTGATATTTTCCTAATTTTGAAAATGTCACATCCAGGAGCAAGTAGAAATACAAAATATAAAGTAAAGAGAATTTTCTTGATTTTCAGTTTTTTTTATGGTAGCTTATCGTGGCGATATCTATCTGAAGATATTAATACGATTACTATATAGGATTCATCTTTGATTTCTGTTAGCCTAGCTTGCGCTTAAAAACTCCGTAAACTGAAAAAGTGTTTTTCCTAATTTCTACTACCTGTTCCCTACTCCCTACTCACACAGATAATTTGAAAAATCAAACCAAATTCCTATATTTAGTTAATTTTTGTGATTTGTGATGTATTATTTGAGTGTTTACCCGTTAAATCACATAGGTATCAGCAAAAGTAAAGAAATTGTCACAATCCCGTATTTCTCACGACTTCACGATAAACATTGAGTAATGGCTTATTTTTCCTTCTGTTCCCTACCCCCTAAAATTATTCTGGATATCTATTTGCATAAGTCATTATAAATTAACATGTAATTCAAATTTGGCAAAGTAAAGATGGAAAAGCTGACAGGAATATCGGAAACATTATTGGTAACTCTATACTTTCGCTGCTTGGAAACGTTACGTAGCGATCGCCTGATTCAAGATATGCAATCTGTAGATATTGTCCAGCAGATTCAGGATGTAGACTGGTCTAAATTTAGTCGCGATCAAATTAGTCAACTGATGGTCGCTATTAGAACCAAAATTATCGACGATGCAACCAGAAATTTTTTAAAAACCCATCCTTCCGCCAATATTATTAATCTTGCTGCGGGACTATGTACCCGATTCTTTCGTGTTGATAATGGCGATTTACGATGGTATAATATCGATTTAGAACCAGTGCAACAGGTTTGGATGCAATTGATTGGTGAAAGCGATCGCCACAGGTTTATTGTTGGTTCAGCCCTCAATTTTGAGTGGAGCAGCTGCTTACCAAATCATCAATCACAAAAGTATTTAATCATCATGGAAGGATTATCCATGTATTTAAATACGGAGATGATGCACCAATTAATTGCCGATATTCAAACCCATTTTCCCCAAAGTGAATTCATCCTGGATGTTATTAGCGAATCGGCTTTAAACTTTGATAATCCTAATTGTGCCGTCGCCCAAACAAGTGCTAAATTTAGTTGGGGAATTAATAATTTACAAGATATAGAAACATGGGGAGCAAATATCCACCTTGTTCAAGAATGGGATTACACAGATTATTATCCACAAAGATGGCACGAAATTAATATCCAAGACCTGTCCCCATACAAAAATATCAGTAAAGTTGGGCATTTTCTCATTCCATGAAACTCAGCGAAATTGGCGAACAAGGATTACTGCAAATACTCCAATCCTTCTGTCCCTCAGAAATTATTGGCGATGATGCAGCAGTTTTCACAACCCAACCCCATCAATCCCTAGTTGTCACCACCGATGTCTTAGTTGATAATGTTCATTTCAGTGAAAATACTACCTCTGCCTTTGATACAGGTTGGCGTTCCGTTGCAGCCAATCTTTCTGACCTAGCTGCAATGGGAGCAACACCCCTAGCAATCACCGTTGGTTTAGGTCTACCAGGAGATACGGAGGTAAACTGGGTCGAAAACCTATACCAAGGAATGAGTAGTTGCCTACAACCATACCAAACCCCCATTGTCGGTGGAGATGTAGTGCGATCGCCGACTAAAACCATTGCCATCACAGCCTTGGGTCAAGTTCATCCCCAACAAACAATTTACCGTCACACAGCCCAAGTTGATGATGCCATCGTTGTCACCGGGGTACATGGTGCTTCCCGCGCAGGATTAGAATTACTATTACATCCAGAACAAGGTCTAAACCTAACCGCTAGCAGTCAACAAAAATTAAAATTAGCCCATCAACGTCCCCAACCCCGGTTAGATGTAATACCCATCCTCAAGGATATATTTAAACTCAATGATTCCCCCTTTCGAGTCGCAGGAATGGACTCCAGTGACGGTTTAGCAGACGCAGTATTGCAAATTTGTCGTGCAAGCGGTGTCGGTGCTATCATCCATTCAACCCAAATACCCATTCCCGATGTCTTCCCAACTTGGTTATCACCTACTAAAGCCCTAGAATATGCCCTTTATGGGGGAGAAGATTTTGAATTGGTGTTATGCCTACCCCTACCCATCGCAACTCAACTTACAGCCCAAATAAACCACGCTGCAATTATTGGTTGCATCCAAGTCGAACCCCAAGTTCACTTGATAAGTGACAACAAAGAAATCCCTAGCCAAACTTTAACACTTAACCAAGGATTTCAGCATTTTTAATTTCTTTATTTTCAGCTTTATCTGGAAAACTTCTAGGACGAACATTTGTTCGCCCTGAATTTTCCCAAATAACCCAAAAAACGATTACTGCCACTTGGTAGCGACTAATTCAGCCAGGTCGAGTACGCGCTGGCTGTAACCCCACTCGTTATCATACCAAGCCATAACTTTAACCATATCGCTACCCATTACCATTGTCAGGCTAGAGTCAACAATTGAAGACTCATCGGTTCCTTGGTAATCGGAGGAGACCAAAGGTAGTTCACTATAACCGAGAATTCCCTTGAGTTCGTTTTCTGAAGCTTGTTTTAAGGCTTCATTAACCTCTTCGGCAATTGTCCGTTTTTCAACTTGGACCACAAAATCCACCATTGAGACATTAGGGGTTGGTACACGTAATGCCACACCATTAAGTTTACCCTTCAAATCAGGTAATACCAAAGCTACCGCCTTCGCTGCACCGGTAGAAGTGGGAACGATATTCATCGCTGCTGCTCGAGCTCGACGGGGGTCGCGGTGAGATGCATCCAGCAAACGTTGATCTCCAGTGTAGCTATGGGTAGTGGTCATTGTCCCTTTGATGATGTGGAACTTCTCGTTCAACACCTTGGCTACGGGTGCAAGACAGTTAGTAGTACAGCTGGCATTACTGATAATGTGGTGCTGGTTGTGGTCGTATTCATGGTGGTTCACACCCATTACAAACGTCCCATCCTCATTTTTCCCAGGAGCCGTAATCAAAACCTTTTTCGCACCAGCATTAATATGCTTCATTGCGCCTTCTCTGGCGGTGAATACGCCTGTTGCTTCGATTACAAGATCGATTTCCCATTCCTTCCAGGGCAAGTTTTCTGGGTTCCGATCCGATACACATTTTACCATTTTGCCATTGATGGTAATTGAATTATCATCGGCGCTAATGTCAGCATTTCTTAATTTGCCCAGCATCGTATCGTACTTGAGTAGATGCGCGTTGGTTCTGGGGTCAGAAGTGTCGTTAATAGCAACTAATTCGATATTGCTGTGTTCACGACCAATCCAGCAACGTGCGAAGTTACGTCCGATGCGACCGAAACCATTGATTGCAACTCTAATCACTGCGTCTTGCCCTCTGTTTATGCCTAAATGCTACTTATGACCCCAATCATATCGCAAAGAGGGAGTATTTATAACTATAGAGTGTTAGATTCTTAAAAAAATCTAATATTGTAGTCTGATCCCATAGCAGGATTTTTATTTTTGGATTAGTTGGTTTTTGGGCGATAGGGCTTGAGGTAATTTTTCCTGGAGCAGAAGAGATTAGATGTTCGGTCATCTGTATTTTCGGTCAAATTCCCATACTTTAAGTATTCTTCTTATCCTAAGTATTTCCCCGGAGGTATGTCATAATTTTCTATGTGTGCTATGGAGATCGTTGGTTAATTGTAATACTGCGTGCTTGCATTAATTTATAAGGTTGAGTTATATTCGCACCACTTGGGTTGAAATCGATACTGCTGAGGAAACTAAATCAAAGCGATGTGCGATTGACCCACTGCTTCTACCCTGTGCCTAACTGTTTGCCAGTGCATCGCCAAAACCAAATGATCCAAATCGGCTTGATTGTGAATTTGCGGAATAACTTGCCCATAATACCAATATGCTACTTGATAGCAAAGAAGATTACGTATAGAGCAAGAGTTTTTTTTACTAGTTTCAGAAATGATTCCTGATACGGTTCCCCCTGAGATGGAATCATCAATGTTTGCATCCTTCCTGTATGGTTCCAACATCGGCTACATGTCTACCTTGCTTGGAGTTGGAGACAAAGCACAAAGCCAATATTTTCCTGTGACGGCTGGAAATTGCCAACAATCCTGGAAATACCTCAAATTAATATGGATAAGGCTATTGGAATTGGGGGATAGGTTTTTGGAGATGGCAGTCGTGTACGCTCAAGACCGTATTTACTACCATCGACATTCACCCTAATCACGTGCTTGAATCTGGAAGGTAGTTTGACAAACTGCTGGTAACTGTAAATATTTGCTCCTGATTTGGAAAAATTGTATTTCCGAATACAATTGTTAATTTCCCGATGCAGATGAAATACTGCGAATAAACATATTATTAATTATCACGAGGTAAATTGGTCAGGGGGAGTTACAATCAATGGCAATCAATTTTACTCTTAGGAGAATAAAGAATGCCAAAAATGGGAAAACAGGCTTGACAACAGTATCGATAAAAATAGAATACCTGTTATGATACGCGTGTCATTGTCCGAATCCGGTGTGGTGTGGTGTTAGAGGAGTAATCTCAAATGGAAAGAAAAATAGAGTTTAGTGGCAAGCCATTTCATTTTATCGGTATTGGTGGAATCGGTATGTCAGCACTGGCTTATGTGCTTGCAAAACGCCAATTACCAGTGTCCGGTTCGGATGTTAGACCCAATCAAATAACTCGCCGACTCGAATCGATTGGGGCTACGATTTTTAATCGTCAAGAAGCCAGTAATCTGGAAATATTTCGTTCCCTTGACCAGAAAGAAAAAGGCAGTGATGGTGCTGAACAAACAGCAAATCTGCCCCAAGTAATATGTTCTACTGCTATTAATAAAAATAATCCTGAATATAAGGCAGCAATCGAATTAGGTTGTCCCATTTTTCATCGTTCAGATGTACTGGCGGCATTAATTGCTGAACATTACAGTATTGCGGTTGGTGGAACCCACGGCAAAACAACCACCAGCAGTATGATTGGTTATATGCTGTTGGAGGCAGGACTTGACCCAACTATTATAGTTGGTGGGGAAGTTAATGCCTGGGAAGGAAATGCGCGTGTTGGTCAAAGTCAGTATTTGGTGGCAGAAGCAGATGAATCGGATGGTTCCCTAGTTAAACACGCACCTACCATCGGTATTATTACCAATATTGAACTAGACCATCCCGACCATTACGACAGTTTGGATGAGGTGGTTGATATTTTCCAAAAATTCGCCAATTCCTGTGAAGTTGTCGTTGGTAGCATTGATTGTGAAACTGTGCGATCGCAAATTCAGCCCACTATTTCCTACAGTCTCCATCCTGATACCAATGCTGATTATTATGTTACAGACATTGATTATCGTGCTGACGGGACAAGGGCTTTAGTTTGGGAACAGGGTAAACCTTTAGGTGTACTAAACCTCCAGCTTTTGAGTCGCCACAATTTAAGTAATGCTTTAGCCGCAGTTGCAGTTGGTCGTCACCTCGGTTTGGAATTTGGAGAAATCGCCAAGGGTCTAGCCACCTTTGAAGGAGCAAGACGTAGATTTGAATTTCGCGGCGAGGTTGATGGTATCACCTTCATTGATGACTATGCCCACCACCCCAGCGAAATTCGCGCTACCCTCGCTGCTGCTAGGCTACAGGCAGTCCCTGGAAGCAGAGTGGTAGCCATCTTCCAGCCCCACCGTTACAGCCGGACGCTGACCTTTTTAGATGAGTTTGCGACAAGTTTTGGCCATGCAGACTTGGTGGTGTTAACTGATATTTACAGTGCGGGAGAAACCAATCCCGGTTCCGTTAGTGGTCAAACTTTAGCCGACCGGGTTGTACAACACCACGACCATGTTTACTACCAGCCCTCTGTCGAGGATATGTGTGAATTCCTCACCAATATTCTCATCCCTGGTGATTTAGTTCTGTTCTTGGGTGCTGGTAACTTAAACCAGGTTATTCCCACCTTGATTGCTGCACTTCGTCAACCAGCACAAGCAACTTCATAGTTGAATTCACTGAAGCTAGCAAAGGAAACATCAGGTGAACCATCGGCCAGATGTTTCTGACTACTTTGGCTGATTTTTTTTCAGCGTTCATACGGTTATTAAATGTATCAATAATTTAGATTCAAAGAAAATGACAATATCTCGGGCAATGGCGGATGTCTGCAATCCTTCTGATTTAGGTATAGATCCTCAAGTTATTCAGCAATCTCCTGGGAAAAATATGATTATTCTGCCAGGTGCGGACTGTGCGATTAAACAATATGTTTCGCTATCAAAATATACATCTTACCGGGTGGGTGGTCCGGCGGAGTGGTATGCAGCACCGAAAGATTTAAATGCAATGAGGGCATGTATTGCCTACGCTCAAACAGAAGGATTAGATATTACCATTTTAGGAGCTGGTTCTAATTTATTAGTGAGCGATCGCGGACTACCCGGTTTAGTAATTAGTACCCGTCACCTACGTCAAACCATATTCGATGAAACCAACGGTCAAATTACCGTATCCGCAGGAGAACCAATTCCCGGTTTAGCCTGGAGTGCAGCCGAACGGGGTTGGCAAGGTCTAGAATGGGCAGTGGGAATTCCTGGAACCGTCGGTGGTGCGGTGGTGATGAATGCTGGCGCTCACAACTCTTGTATCGCCGACATTTTCGTCAGCGCCGAAGTGTTAACTCCCGAAGGCAACATTAAAATTATGACCCCTGATGAGTTAGGGTATGCTTACCGCACATCCAATTTACAGGGTAGTCAGTATGTTGTCACCCAAGCAACATTCCAACTATCCCCCGGTGCAGATCCAGCCCTGGTTACTGCCACCACCAAGCAACACAAAGAACACCGTCTCAACACCCAACCCTATGATAAACCCAGTTGCGGTAGTGTATTTCGCAATCCAAAACCCTATGCTGCGGGTTGGCTAATTGAACAAGCTGGATTGAAGGGTTATCAAATCGGTCAAGCTCAAGTAGCACCCCGTCACGCCAATTTTATTATTAATTGTGGTGGCGCAACTGCTAGTGATATTTTTAACCTAATTCGTCATATTCAAAGTAGTGTACAAGAACATTGGTCAATCCTGCTAGAGCCAGAAGTAAAAATGATGGGGGATTTTCAAACTGCTTTTTAAAGCATGAATCTTCAGAAATCGGGCTTTGAGGATTAGGTAATCGCGACAGGTAGATCAGTGGCTTCGGATATCAGTCTCCAGGTACCAGGATTAAATTAGTTGCGTTACATACGTCTTTATTAATTAATTTTGAAGGGTTGCAGGAGTATCTCTAGTCCTTGATTTTAGGGATAAATCCCTCACTACAAAGCCTTCATAGCTTATGGGACAGACCACTTGTCTGGAAAAAGATATAGGTAGGACTTACGCACTCGTTACCAGAAATCAAATGTTTGGGATTACTTCCTTACATCGCAATAATGGTGTTGTGTTTAGGTTGTCCTAGCGTAAGTCCTATATAATAAAAAAAAGGAGTGCAAATATACACTCCTTTTTTTATTTTTAGTTGTTTTTGGCGTTGATTAGTTAAGTCCTGCAAAAGACTACCACTGTTCCAAAGTATTTCTTTTTCGGGCACAATAATCCATTAACGCTCCCCGACTAATCACCCTGAACCCATTTATCCTTTGTGACGGAAGTTGTCCGCGCTGCATCAAAGTATACAAACTGCTTTGGCTAATATGTAAGTATCGTGCAGCTTCCGTCGGCGAAATACCTCGTTGCGTCATCCATAACCTTCTAGGTGTTTTTTTCCACAAATTGTTCCGTCTCATGTCTTTCAACCTACTGCAAACGTATACTCAATCAATTTCTTTGTCAAAGGTACAGTCCTGATCAAAATAACCTTTTCCCATCAGTAGTAAAAGTGTCAAAAGCAACAATTATCACCCAAGTCTACTTACATTCAGGCGAGGGTATTTCGATTAATATCTAAACTCATCCTAGCAGATTCTAAAGAAAATCTGTAGAATACTCTAAACTGGGTTTGGTGATTGTATGTGTTTGCTTTGGTTGTGTGTATATAGGGACTTGAAGCTATTTCTTGAGACCCGGAATACAAAACTCGAAAAAATAAACGTATAAACGTCTAGGCTGGTTGGGTTCTAGCGTGAGCAAAATCGCGAATTAACAGCAAGCGTGAGTGAAGATAGGCACGAACCAATTTTGTTTCTGAGGTATTAATTAAATCTTTAGCTTCCATTTGACCAATCAGTTCTTGCACCAACTCAGAATCACTAAAGTTTAACAGAGTGCTACTTTGAGTTTCTTCAATTAAACCCCAAAGTCGGCGCAGCTTTGCAGGAGTCAGGGGACATGTCCGTTTCCCGTTGACTTCTGCCCCATTCTCCCGATTTTGCATCGGACTTTGTTTTATCTCTAGCATAGTACTGCTCACAATAATCTAAAAAGAATATTAAATTATCTTGGAGCTAGGGGCTTGTACTTTTAATATTTCTTGAGAATTTCGATGTAAATCAAAATATTATCTTGATAAATCTTTGCATACTGAAAAGAAAATAGGATTTACAAGCTTTGTCTGTGACGATATATGGCATCAGCGACAGCACAAACATCGTGCATTTGGGGGACATCGTGAACCCGGAGGATGTCCGCACCGGTGGAAATGGCTGCACAACAAGCCGCAGCAGTTCCCCAAATTCTGGCTTTGGGGTCGCTTTGGCGGAGGATTTTACCAATAAAGCTTTTGCGGGATACACCGATGAGGAGGGGACAATTCCAGCGCTGGAATTGTGCTAGCTTTCTTAATATTTCTAAGTTCTGCTCAGGGGTTTTGGCAAAACCAATTCCAGGGTCAATGACAATGTGGTGATGGTTGATACCAGCATCTGTGGCGAGTTGGATTTGTTGGTCTAAAAAGTTACAAATTTCCCCAATCAAGTCATCGTAATTTGTTAAGGATTGCATCGTTTCGGGTGTACCTCGAATATGCATGAGGATAATTGGCACACCTAGAGCTGCAACAGTGGTAAACATGTCCGGATCAAAAGTACCACCAGAAATATCGTTAATTATATCTGCTCCCGCAGCAACAGCAGCTTTGGCTACTTTTGCACGGGTGGTATCAACGGAAAGGGGAATTTGAAATTGTTTCCGAATAGCGGTGATGGTAGGAATAACTCGCTCGAGTTCTTCTTCTACAGATATCTGTACTGCACCGGGACGGGTGGATTGTCCACCGATATCAATTATATCTGCTCCAGCATCAATCATCTGCTGGGTTTGCTGAATAGCGCTGGTGAGTGTATTAAATTCTCCACCATCACTGAAACTATCGGGTGTGACGTTAAGGATACCCATCAAATATGTGCGCGTACCCCAGTTGAAAGTGCGATCGCGAATTAACCAATTTTTCTTCATACTTTGGGAGGGGGAAATTGGGAATGGGGAAAAACAGGAGATGGGGAGGTAAAACAAAAGATTAAGCTAATGTAGGGTGGGAATTATCTTTGTCTGTGTTTTTTTGTTTAGATGATAACGCTCCACAACTTGTCTTTTTCTGTCTCCTATTCCACAACTTCTTTCTGTTCAAGTGTTGGCTCTATTTCCACATTCTCTGCTACGGTACGTCGAGAAAACCCCCAAGCGAGAACAAAACCGATAAGGGTAATCATTAACCATTGAGGTGGTACAAACGCTTCATTCACAATTCTCAATAATAGGCGTATACCCACGAAAGCGACGGTAATATATCCAGCATCTTCGAGATGAACATACTCATCCAACCAACGAATGAATAGACCTGCCATAAATCTTAATGTCACGACACCAATAGTTGTTCCTGTCAATACTAACCAGGTTTCTTGGGAAACAGCGATCGCGGTGGTGACGCTATCGAGGGAAAAAGCTAAATCAGTCAGGGCAATTACGGGGATAACCTGTAGCAAAGAAGTAAATCTGGGTCCGTGGTGATGATGTTCTGCATCTTCTTCGCTAGTGAAGTGTTGAAAGACCAACCAGAGTAAATAGGCGGCTCCTAAAAGTTCAAACTGCCAGTATTTTTGTACCCAAGTGGCAGTTAACAGTAATGTAACACGTAATACATAGGCAATCACCAACCCGAAATTCAAAGCGCGGTTTTCCAGTTCCTTGTCTTCCAGACCTTGAGCGATCGCGGCTAATGCGATCGCATTATCAGCAGATAATATTGCTTCCAGGAGAATTAAGATCAGGAGAACGATGGGTGCTTCAACAGTAAAATTAAAATGCAGGTATTCAAAAATCTTATCTAACATTCGTTGTTCTCAGATGCAGCAACTATAGAAACTCCAGTATAAGTGAAGCATTTGATTTGCCAGTATGCAATAAAATGCTACATCTATCTAGCTTAACCTGTAGAGGCTGATTTCTGAATCCTTACCAATCTGGAATTCGTGCGGTTTACCCTACTGATAATCCAAATTCATCTCCAGTCAGAGTTATATAAGTTCTGGTTTGGTTTGTTGACAGTTGACCGATGACAGAAGAGACCCAGTATTGTGAATCCTTTTCAAATATTAACTAGATTACCATAAATACCACTTTGGGTATTTATCCCTTGAAGTTTTGCAGCGATAAAAGTCTAATTTGTAGCCCTAGCTGCACCGAGTTCAGATTTTTTTCTCGCCAAGCTTTTTTCAGTAATAAATAACGACTAGTAAGTACTTCTGTCAGTCTAAATCCCAAAATCCCAGTCAAAAAACGATAAATTAATCTGCGACTATTTCCTCTAAATTGCGGAAAAATTTCTACAGCTTGTCCAATTAAGTTGCGATATGAGGAATAATTGATAAATAAAGATTCCCTCGCTAAGTCAAAATAGCACTTAGCTATTGCATGACGATAATTTGATGTAAGTTGATTTACTTGCAATAACTTCGTCTTCATTTTCTCCAAAACCCGACAATGGCATTCGACCCATAAAGGTTTGGAAAAAGTAGATACTGTGCAGTTACCATACCTGCGATAAATAGCATAACATCCTGGTTGATATGCGACTTTTGCTCCATTCATCACTGCTGACAGAAAAAAATCCCGGTCTTGAGCAACGGGTAAGGTTTCATCCCAACCATCGCTATTTTCAACTGCTTTGCGAGTATAAAATAGGGCTGCAACTGCAACCCACCAATTTGCTAATAATGATTCTAAAATATCTTCCTGTTCACCAGGATATTCGATTTTATCTAAATAACTACTGCCATCTGGTAAGTGGTGCTGATATCGCCAATCACAATACACAATATCGGCTTGATGATGCTCTAAAAAATCCACTTGTCGAGCAATTTTTTCCGGCAAAATATAATCATCCGCATCTAAAAACTGAATATACTCACCTTGAGATATAGCAAAGCCTTGATTGCGAGCATGATTACCACCACTTCGTGGTTGAGTCAGCCAAGTAATTTTATCTCCATAGCTTTTAATAATTTCGAGAGAATTATCTGTGGAGCCATCATCAATCACTAGAATTTCTAAATTTGGGTAGGTTTGTTGTAGACAACTATCAATGGCTTCAGCTATCCATCGTTCAGCATTAAAACAGGGGATGATAACTGATACTAGTTTCGACATAATTTTCCTAAATAATCGAACAGCAAATTACTGATTAACCACCTTCCAAGTACGAGGTTGAAAAAATAAAGATTGACTAATTACACGGTTTGTTTTGACTAAAAAGCGAAAAGATTGGACAATATCAAAGGAACAAACTCCTTCTTTGATATAAATTTTGGCACTATATAAACCAGGTAAAAGACAGCAATAGGGCATCTGCATTTGAATCGTTACTTTTCCTGGAAATATTTGCAAAGCTTCGTTATCACTAGCTGATGTTATATACAAAACCCGTTCATTCTGTCCTGACAAAGCTGTGATTAACACCCCAACATTAGCATTATCAATTTGCAGATTGGATTTACATTCTATCAATAAATAGGCAGGTTCCCCAGCCATCAAACTACTTAAGGTTTCTCCATTTTCATCTTGAAAACGAAGGGAAACTATATCTAATCCCAAGCTTTCATCCGGGGACTTTTCCGGCAAATACATAATTTCTAAAGGTGCATGATTGCCTCCACCTAAACTCAAATCCTCTTCATACTGGCGAATCACCGCTTCTGTGGCACCAGATGCAATTAAATTACCTTTTTGTAAATAAATTGAAGATTCACACACATTTAAAACCACATGGGGATTATGGGCAACTAAAATAAAAGCAGTTCCTTTTTCCCGCAGTTGGGCGAGCTTTTGATAGCATTTCATTCTAAATTGAATATCACCCACCGCCAGCACTTCATCTATTAACAAAATATCCGGTTCTATATGTACGGCACAGGCAAAACCTAACCGTGCAGCCATTCCCGAACTATAGGTTTGAACAGGTGCATCAATCGCATCACCAATTCCCGCAAAATCAACCACATCCTGAAATCTGGCGTTGATTTCTGCTGTCGTTAAACCCAAAATTGACATATTCGCATAAATATTTTCTCGACCTGTCAAAATAGGATTAAATCCTGCACCTAATGCAATCAAAGGAGCAACTCTTCCCTTAACTCTCACACAACCAGTATCTGGTTTAATTAAACCACTAATAATGCGTAAAAGTGTACTTTTTCCGGCTCCATTAGAACCAACTAAACCAACTGCTTCACCTCGTCTTAATTGAAAGCTGACATCTTTTAGTGCCCAGAATTCCTGATGACGTAAAGTCTGACTATTTCTGTTAGCTCCTACTAGTTCAGTAAAGATATCTTGCACACCATAAAATAGGGATTTTTTTAAATCACGGCAAAATTTCTTGGAGACATTTTCCACTGATACCAAAATTGAAGCATCATCTGCTGTCAGATGGGTATTTTGATGAATATTTTGGTCAATATCTGTTGTTTCTACTTGTTTAATCATTAGGAACTTACTCTTTCAACCACAAATGGCATTGCTAAACGAAAGGCAATCCATGTCACCAATAATCCTACTAGGGTAATGACACTAACTATCCAAAATCTCACCGGGTCAGAAATCATTCCTGTAGTTGCTAATTCTCTCGCAGTGACTAGGATGGGGGTGACGGGATTAAGGTTAACTAGAAATCCAAAAATTCCCTCTCTGGGAACTGGATATACTACTGGGGTGAGGAATAGCCAAAATCCGGTAAATAGAGTTAAGCCCCTGGATATATCTTGATATAAAATTCCTAGGGGAGCTAAGAAAATGCCAATAAATGTACCTAATAAAACCAGATGAATAATTGGTACTGGTGTAAGAATCACTGACCAAGTGATGGGGATACGGAAGTGGATAAATAGGGCAATAATTAAAATTAATTTAATGGCAAAATTAAAAAATACTTCCCCTAATTTGGCTAAAATCAAAGCTTCTCTGGGAAAGTTAACCCTTGCTAACATTGGTTTAGCGACTGTCACCGCTTGGACTGGACCGTTGAGTGCTTCCACAAATGTTTGCCAAAGGGATGTACTAAACATGACGTAGGCTGGATAGGGTATATCGGTTTTGCCAACGTTAATTACATTCGCGTTGCTAGCTAGAGTAAACCCGGTTGCCATGATAATTGGTGGTAAAAATGCCCAAATAACTCCGAGGAATGATTGACGATATTGGGCACTTATGTCTCGTACCATTAACCGCCATGCGAGTTCCCGGGATGCTATCAGGTCTCGCCACATTTGTTGCCATAGTTGACCAGGTTTTCTGAGGGTGTTTTCTGGAGTGTAGATGATTTCTGGTGGTTGGGATTTCACATTCAGTTGTTTCACGTTTCCCCGAAGAGATTATTTAGAACTTGATATGGTGTCTGTTTAGATAGTTGGGGTCTGCTGTAAAAGTCTTTTTATGAGGGTAGGGAGTAGGGAGTAGTTTTAACCCAATAATTCCACTTTTGCTTGGCTTCAAAAAACTACATACACAAGCTTGTTGAGCTTCTATGCGCTTCTTCGGAAAGCAGTTTCTGGAACTCAAATACTCTTCAAATATTACAAGATAATAGTTTTCGCATTTTTCCGTAATTCCTATTGAGATGTTGTTGCTAATTATGGTGATGATTGTGATTTTATCGCTGGATTTTTATGTTTATTTAGGTATTTTTGGGCGTAGCGATGGGTGAGGAAGTTATTTAAATTTTTGTCGGCGATATGGAGAATTTTACCTGTGATTTTAGAACCTAATTTTCCGAGGGGAACTTTCCGGGTGAGGGGACTAATAATTGTCATTTCTCGTCGCCATCCGAGACGTTTATATTTGTTTTTGAAATACTCATCTTCGGTCAGGTTCCATTTATCCCGTAGACGTTGCAAACTTGCCAATTCCCAAGCATTACTCCAACGCAACATGTAGTAGTGTAGGTCGGATTTCTCTAGGGGTGGTCCGGGGACATAGGTGACTAGAGAATCGGGTTCTAGGTAAATTGTGCCACCTGCTTCTGTGACTAACATGCATAGGTCTACATGTTCTTTTGTGTTCAAGAGTTCTTCGTCTAATAAGCCGATTTTGTCGAAGATTTCTTGACGTACCATCATGCAGTGGAATTCGGCTAATCCTGTTTGTTGTCGCTGGAGTTGGGGACGGACTTCAGCAACTTTACGTCCTTGTTTGTATATCTTTTCAATGATTCGTCGTCTGGTTGTGTCTCCTTTGGTTTCGATTTTGATTCCTGTTTCTCCTCCAGCGCAGTGGACTTCTGTGTGCAAGGGGAGATATTGACACACAAGGGGACTGACGATGGTTGCGTTGGTTGCTTCTGCGCAGTCAACCATTGCGTTTAACCAGTTGGGGGTGACAACAACGTCGTTGTCGATGAAGACTATATATTTGCTGTTTGCTTGACGTAAACCAATGTTTCGCGCGTGGTTGGGGGAAAGGTAATGGTCTGTGCGAATTAGTTGAAATTGCTTTTCTGTGGCTTGATTTGCTATATATGTTTGGATATGACGGGGTGAACCACCATCTACATAGATGAGTTGGAAGGGGTATTGGGTGTGTTCGTAGATACTTTCGAGGGATTCACGGGTGTAGCTGAAACGTTCTCTGGGTGAGACTATGATGGTGACTTTTGGGAGTGGGTTTGTGGTTGAATTCATGGGAAATAATTTTTGTTTGGTTTGATGATGAAAATGAATTTTTGAGTTAGGTATGAGGTTTATAGAATTTATCAGGTGTGGATTATTTTTATGTAAAGCTGTCAGGATGTAAAGATGATGTCAAACAGGTTTATGGTGAAGATATTTATGTGAAGTAAGTACTAATTGTATGGGAATTTTTAACTGATGTAGGTGACTGGGGATGATGGTAGGGGTGGGTGGTTTGAATCTAATGTTTGTGATGATAGTTTTTGATAAATTTTGATTAGTTCTTCGTTTAGTTGGTTGGTGTCATAGTGTGTTTCTACACGTTTCCGTCCGGCTTCTCCCATTGTTGACCAGACCTGGGGATTTTCAATGAGGTAATTTAATTTGTCTGCGATCGCATTGGCATCTCTTTCGGGAACGAGAAAGCCGGAAATTCCCTCTTCCACTAGTTCGGGAATACCTCCGTGGGTAGTCCCAATTACTGGTAAACCCATTGTCATTGCTTCTTTGAGGGTGTTGACGGGTGCGTCTTGGTTGCCGTCTTTGGCTGTAACACTGGGGGCGATGAAAATATGGGATTGGTTGATAATATTAATTATTTCTGGCTGATTTTTCCACCCGACTAATTGAATTTTTTCACCCATATTAAGTTCGTCAATTAGTTGCTGTAAAATGGCTTTGAGTTCTCCATCACCAATAATTTTATATTCTAGGTTAGGATAAGTTTTTGCTACTTGAGCAACGGCTCGAATGGCATATTCAATCCCTTTTTTTTCTACTAATCTACCAGTGGTGACAATCCCAATTTTGCCGTCTTTGGGTGCATGGCGTGGTCTAAATTCAAATTTACTGCAATCTATACCGGAACCGTGGACAATGATTTTTGCGGGATTACATCCTAAAGAAATCGCCCGTTGACGGAAAAATTCACAATTGGCTAGAAATAGGTCTCCTTTGACGAATAACTGATTATATACATTTTCCCCGTACTGTTTGACATACCAGCTAATATCAAAGCCACGAAAAGATGTGATGATTTTACCCCGAATCGCGCCTATTTCTCGTAATTTCATCCCAGCAATACCGTGCATTCCAAATTGACAGTGGATAACATCGTATTCTGGTGTTCCTAAAAAAGGAATGGATAGGTATAGTAACCTCATTGATACTGCATCTTTCCCGAATTTGCAAAAATTGAGCGATCGCAATATTGGTAAGGGCGCTTTGGTGAAATTAGTAAGTATCAATAATAACCCTTGCCATAGCCGCCACAGATAATTTTGGGGAATTTGCAGGGGATAATGGGTTCGCTTCAGTAGCTTATATTTCTCTACATCAGGATGAACTACGGATGTACTTGCAGAGTTATCACCATAAATTTGTAAAGCGTAAATATCTACTTCATGTCCGCGACTAATTAAACCAACTATCTGGTTGAGAATAAATGTTTCTGAAACGACAGGAAAGTTCTCGACTAGAAAGGCTATTTTCATGGTAAACGTCTAAATTTGGTCGCAGCTAGATAACCCGTATGTAAGTCCTGGATGTTTTTCTTTGAAGATAGGATTAATGCTAACTACTTTTATCCATGTCATTAGCAATCTCAGCATATCTTTATCATTACTTTAAGTATTTTCTTCACCACATGCCAGTATTAATACTGACCTTACTAGTATCCGATAAATACTTAATGTAAGTCCTAAACCCTTTATTTCCAAGACTTGAGGAAATTATACGTGTTTTTCCTGGTTTTACTTCAAACGTTCCTAGTCCCCTTAGACAAAGCAGGCAAGTAGATTTGAACAAATTTATCATCAAGATTCTTGTCTTGACTCTTGACAAGAATCCTAAAATGTGAGTTGTAAGCATATTTTGCAATTTTCGGAAATAGTTTCACCCTTTTTGGGCAAGCATAGATTTAAATCAATCCAAAACTTAACAACATTCAATAAAAACAATTATTTATAATCCGAAGCAACTGGCGTTTGGAACTGATTTTTCGGTTTTCAGGGTAAAGAATTGCGTTTTAATCTGAATAATCGTAATACTTGTTTACATATTATTTAAGAATTTCTTTCTGTTTTGGAGGGAACAAGGGTATTTACTAAGTATTTATTCCTAATTTTGGGGTGATTTTGGGTATAGTCACCCCCTGTTTTTGACAAAAATCCTGAAATCTATATAAATTAATGGTTTCATCTGTTCACTTCGGGCGTATAAACCTTAGAATGATTCATTGAAAAGTGTATCTGACAGGAGTTGCAGCGATTCGCGAGCAAAAGTACTCCCCGAAGATGACTTGGTAAATCTCCCAACAGAGATTTATTGCGTATGTTGTGTCCTTGGCACTCCTATGCAATCCTCAGTAAACCTGAAAATGGAGTTTGATATGAACAAAGGCGAATTAGTTGATGCAGTTGCAGAAAAAGCCAGCGTCACCAAAAAACAAGCGGATGCGGTTTTAAGTGCGGCTTTAGAAACCATCATTGAGGCGGTTTCCTCTGGTGATAAAGTCACATTAGTTGGCTTTGGTTCCTTTGAACCTCGCCAACGCAAAGCCAGGGAAGGTCGTAACCCCAAAACTAACGAGAAGATGGAAATTCCGGAAACTACAGTCCCAGCGTTTTCTGCGGGGAAACTGTTTAGAGAGCGGGTTGCTCCACCAAAGTCCTAGGTCAGTAAACAACAACTATTCACGGATGCGGCGACCTGTTCATGGGGGTAATTTAGTTTGGGCAGCTAGTATCGCTGGATGTCCAATTGAAGATATTCTGGATTTTTCGGCCAGTATTAATCCATTGGGTCCACCTGAATCGGTATTGCGGGGGATTCAAGGGGCTATGGCGAACATACAACACTATCCAGACCCCAGTAACAGCGAATTGAAGGGTGCGCTAAGTCGTTTGCATGATCTGCCTCCAGATTGGATTTTGCCGGGGAATGGTTCGGCGGAATTATTGACCTTGGTGGGTCGCGATTTAGCTGGGTTAACTGCAACGGTTGTGGTGACTCCAGCTTTTGCTGATTACTATCGGGCGCTGAGGGGGTATGATGCAAAGGTTGTAGATTCACCTTGGCAATTATTCCTAGAGGAACCCGGTGGTGTGGCTACTTCCAGAGGAATTAGTTCCGAGTTAGGTGTGCGCTCAGAAATTCTCAACACCGATA
This sequence comes from Calothrix sp. NIES-3974, assembly GCF_002368395.1. GTDB lineage: Bacteria > Cyanobacteriota > Cyanobacteriia > Cyanobacteriales > Nostocaceae > NIES-3974. The sequence goes on along the minus strand of NZ_AP018254.1, from coordinate 4,508,439 downwards.
TTTGTTCCCGACTCGGAAATGGGAGAAATTTCGTTAATTCCCGTGAGTGTGGGTTGATTGTGAACAATCCACACAATCCCACGGGAATCCTGTTCAAACGGGAAGCAATAGTGTCCCTGTTGGCGAAATTTCGGATGGTGGTAGTAGATGAGGCATTTATGGATTTTCTACCACCTGCTCAGGCAGAGAGTTTAGTCGAGATGGTGAGTGATTATCCTAATTTGGTAATTTTGCGATCGCTCACCAAATTTTATAGTGTGCCGGGATTGCGGATTGGTTATGCAATAGCCCAACCTCCCATCCTCCAACGGTGGCAATCTTGGCGTGACCCTTGGTCTGTGAATGTGTTGGCAACAGCTGCGGCTGTTGCCGCCCTTAATGATAGGGCTTTTCAAAAGCAAACCTGGGAATGGTTGCCATTGGCACGCCAACAATTGCAGCAAGGGTTACAATCAATACCAGGATTGCAGCCACTTACAGGTGCAGCTAATTTCTTACTGGTGCGAACCAATTATCCCGCAACTCAACTCCAACAACTGTTACTCAAACGCGATCGCATTTTGATTCGTGATTGTTTAAGTTTTCCAGAATTGGGTGAGGCTTTCTTCCGGGTCGCTGTCCGCACAGAAGCGGAAAATCAACGTTTAATTAATGGTTTAAAGGCGCTGATCCAGGAAATATACTGAACCCACATTTTTCATAAACCCCCAGAACTTTCAGGGAGTAGAGAGTAGTAGGTGAATCAACCCGTAACTCAACACTTACCGCTTAATTGCTCAAAATCTGAAACATCACGAAGGTATCCCAAATTTAAACTCCAATGGCTGTTGATTACGATTTAGTCATAATTGGTGGTAGTTTAGTAGCACGTGAGGCAGCTTTAATGGCGGTGCGATCGCGTGCAAATGTGGCTTTGGTGGAACCTGATGGTTTGCATTCCTTAGCTGGTGTGGATGAATTAAGTTTAGTCGGGGTGCAATGTCATCCTAGTCTTCTATCTCGTTGGGACAAAGCCAAACAACTACAACCCCCAACTCCCCTGTACAGACAACCCGACGGGTCGTCCCTACTCCCAATTTCCCATTTTGGTGATGCGATCGCAAAGCGTATCCAGCAACAGCTAGATTTAGCTTATTTAGCTGGACAGGGTATTGATGTGATTACAGGTGATGGTGAATTTAGGGGTGGTAAGCAATTAGGGTTTGCGGTGAATCAGCGTCTGTTAACAGCGCGTCGGTATATTTTGGCTAGTGGTTCTCGTCCGTGGATACCCCAGATTGAGGGATTAAATGGAACAGGCTATGTCACCCTAGATAATTTGCTGACGGTGTTGAAGCGGGAAACACCACCCCGTAGCTGGGTAATTTTGGGGGGAATGCCATCGGGGTTGGAAGTAGCCCAGGTACTGGTACGATTAGGATGTCAGGTGACATTGATTACAACTCGTTCCCAGATATGGGAAAATGCCAGTCCAGCCACAATTCAATTATTGCAAGCCCAATTAGAAGCCGATGGGGTAGAAATTATCTGTGACACCAAGGTGGTACAAACACGGGTAATTGATGGCAAAAAATGGTTACAAGTCGGTGATCGAGCCATTGAAAGCGATGAAATATTAATAGCGATCGCTCAACAACCAAATATTGACGGATTAAATTTAGCCGCAGTGGATGTCAAATGGCGACCCTATCGTCTAATTGTAAATAATTTCCTGCAAACTACCAATCCCCAAATTTACGCTTGTGGGGATGTAATTGGAGGATATCCGTTTCCCAGTTTGGCTAATTATGAAGCACCAATTGCGATTCACAACAGCTTATTTTTCCGCCAAAAAACTGTTAATTATCAGCAAGTACCTTACGTTATCAATACCCGACCATCCCTCGCTCATATCGGTTTAACATTAACCCAAGCCAAAAGTCAGTATCAACGGCAAGTAATTGAAGTCAAGGAGTATTTCAAAGATTTACCTCTTTCACAAATGACCGGAAAGTTAACCGGATTATGTTCCCTGGTAGTGGGAATTGACGGTCAGATTTTAGGTGCGTCCGTATTTGGAGATGGTGCAGGAGAATTAATAAATTTAATTGCTTTGGCAATGCAACAGAATCTGCATATCAAACACTTAGCAAATTTAGCTGTTACATCCCCAAGTTATAGTCAAATATTCGTGCGTACAGCCCAACAATGGCGAGAATATAAGTTCAAACAAAATATTTTTTATCAAGAATTTTTAGACGACTTTTTCCAAATTCGTCGCCATTTTAATTGGTGAATAGGAGTAGTCTAAATTGACTGCTAATACCGGAATCAATAGATGTGCGTGGTTTGGTTTGTATTTAAAGATAAAAGTGTTTTTCCCCACACCCCAATCACTTGCAAGCCAGAAAATAATTAACTCACAGCAAGATTTAAATCATGTCTAATCTTGTCAACAATTTCTGTAGGAGTAGAACTAATATCTATATAAATAGTAGAATAAACTGCATTACTAGGTTCCTCTAAAGCCGCAAATTGACTTTCTAAAAGTTCCACACCCAGATAATGATTTTGTCGATTTTGTAATCGCTGTTTAATCAATTCATAGGAACCCCGGAGATAAATCAAACGCACGCGATCGCTCTCAACTACAAGATAATCTCGATAGCTATTTTTTAAGGCGGAACAAGCTAAAATCATGTTTTTATTTGCTTGTAACCACTGTTTAATTGCCGTTTGTAAATCCTCCAACCAGGGAACGCGGTCAGCTTCCGTTAACGGAATCCCCTTTTGCATTTTCTGAATGTTACTAGGGGAATGAAAATCATCCGCATCACTAAATTCCCACCCTAAAGATTCTGCCAATAATTTTCCTATTGTTGTTTTCCCAGAACCAGCAACACCCATGATGATAATAATCATGTATTTAAATAATCAATTCAATCATCAAAAATATCACAAAAATACCACGTAGAGACGACCCGTCGGGTCGTCTCTACAAAAATTATTTCCCCATTAAAACTCTGCACTTTCCGGTGTCCTAGGGAAAGGAATCACATCTCGAATATTACCCATACCCGTCATAAACTGGACAAGACGCTCAAATCCCAAACCAAAACCAGCATGGGGAACCGTTCCAAAACGACGCAGGTCTAAATACCACCATAAATCCTCTTCCTTCATTCCTTGAGCAAGGATTTTTCTTTGCAGTACATCCAGTCTTTCTTCCCTCTGGGAACCACCGATAATTTCACCAATTTTCGGAGCCAAAATATCCATTGCCGAGACAGTTTTTTCATCCTCATCCAACCGCATATAAAAAGCTTTAATCTGGGCAGGATAATTAGTCACAATTGTCGGTTTTTTAAATAATTCCTCACATAAATAACGTTCATGTTCCGACTGTAAATCCGTACCCCAACTCACCGGATATTCAAACTTCACATCACCCTTTTCAATCGCCGTTTCCAACATCTTAATTGCTTCAGTATAGGTAATCCGCTCAAACTGATTATTAATAATATTTTCTGCTGTTTCCAACACCGTTTTATCAATCCGTTCGTTGAAAAATGCCATATCCTCTGGACACTTTTCCATCACATATTTAAAAATATACTTGAGAAAAGCCTCCGCCAAATCCATATCTCCTTTCAAGTCGCAGAAAGCCATTTCCGGTTCCACCATCCAAAATTCCGCGAGGTGACGGGAGGTATTCGAGTTTTCTGCCCGAAATGTCGGGCCAAATGTGTAAACATTACTAAATGCCATAGCCATGATTTCGGCTTCTAGTTGACCACTAACCGTTAAATAGGTGGGTTTGGCGAAGAAATCTTGGCTGTAATCAATATTACCCTCCTTTGTTCGGGGAATTTTGTTGAGGTCGAAACCAGTTACACTAAACATTTCCCCAGCACCTTCGCAGTCACTTGCGGTAATAATCGGTGTGTGAACCCATAAAAAGCCTCGTTGTTGGAAAAACTCATGGATAGCAGTTGCACATGCATTCCGCACCCGAAACACAGCACCAAAGGAATTAGTCCGACCACGCAGATGGGCAATCGTCCGTAAAAACTCGAAGGAGTGGCGTTTTTTTTGTAACGGATAAATTTCCGGGTCAGCCTCCCCATATACCTGGATTGACTTTGCTTTAACTTCGATACGCTGTCCCTTACCTTGGGAAGCAGCAATCACACCATCAACTTCAACCGATGCACCAGTATTAATTTTTTTAATTATCTCACCATAATTTGGCAGATTCTCGTCGATCACAACCTGCAAACTAGCCATCGACGAACCATCATTAACTTCCATAAAAGCAAAACCCTTGAGTTCGCGTTTTGTGCGTACCCAACCTTGGACTATGATGCTTTGATCCGGTTGTCCATCCCGTAAAATTTCCGCAATACGTTTTTCGATCATAATTTTATTTGTAAATAGTTTAGATTGAGAATACAGGAGACAGGATACAGAATACAGATTTGTATTCTGGTTTTCTCAACCTCAAATTCCTTACCCAGCATAGGATTTGAGTATCCAGCCAATGATAACCCCTAATCCACCGAAGCGGACAATTTGCCAGAAAGGCTCTTTGACGCTGTTCCAGGAAAAAAGTTGGCTTTCGAGGTTAATTTCTAAGACTTCCAGTTTAGCTTGAATTTCCTTGAGTTCGAGACGCATTTCAGGTAGCTTGCTATTTTTCAGTTCAGCTACACGTTGTTTGAGTTCAGCCTGTAAATTGCGATCGCGTTCTACTTGTTCAAATCGCGCTTTCAGGGTCATCAGCGCATCTTCAACTTCCAGCAAGGCTTTGGCAAATTCCAGGGATAAATTTTTCTCTGAAGAGGGTTGTGATGGTTGATTCGATGGCTTCATGGAGGCGTTGTAAACTTAAATTATGATTGGAGTTAGCACCAATCCGTTTATATTCCAGACTTGATGTAGTCGCAAATACTTCCTAATCCACATACCCAGTTTTCACAAAAATGTCACAAATCACCCCAGAATCTCCGAGTAAAACCCTGGCAGAAGCTAGCACCCTAGAACTAGCCCAAGCTCTGATGGAACGCTTGAGCATTCAACCTAACGACTGGCATCGCCTCAAATCCAATCGTCAAGTCCGTGCCAAAGAACAAACAGCAGCCGCATTAGTATTTCTACTGAAAGAACAACCCGAAGAAGCTTTACCGAGATTACAACAAGCCACCGGATGGTTAGACCGCTCGATTTCCGCACCCCCCTGTCCGAGTCACGGCGATCGCACCAAAAATCTCCCTTAAATTTTGTTGCAAACTGCCCCTATCCCATCGGAATAGTGGATTTTGTGGGATGATCGAGATAAGTACATTCACTAAGTACAGCGTTTTTAGGTACAGGGAATCTAACATGACTCTCCGTCTAGGTGATACAGTTCCAAATTTTCAACAAGCATCGACCCACGGTGATATCGATTTCTATGAATGGGCTGGGGATAGCTGGGTAATTCTGTTTTCCCACCCTGCTGATTTTACTCCAGTTTGCACCACCGAACTGGGTACAGTTGCCAAATTAAAACCAGAGTTCGATAAACGCAATGTGAAAGTAATCGCTCTGAGTGTGGATGACGTGGAATCCCACAATGGTTGGATTGGGGATATCGAAGAAACTCAAAACACAAAGCTGAATTATCCAATTTTGGCAGACCCCGACCGCAAGGTTTCTTCTTTGTATGATATGATTCATCCGAATGCAGCCGAAACTGTGACTGTACGCTCGGTGTTTATCATTGATCCCAACAAAAAATTACGTTTATCGCTCACCTACCCCCCCAGCACTGGACGCAATTTTGATGAAATTCTCCGGGTGATTGATTCTTTGCAGTTAACCGACAACTACAGCGTTGCAACTCCTGCGGATTGGAAAGATGGTGACGACTGTGTAATCGTTCCTTCTCTCAAAGACCCAGAGGTCCTCAAAGAAAAATTCCCGAAAGGATATCAGGAGATTAAACCTTATTTGCGTATGACTCCTCAACCTAATAAATAAATTTGGTGAAAGGGTTATTTTTATGAACCACTGCATCCCCTGGTTTTCCCGGTTGTCGCAAGTGGAGTGAAACTGTGTCCAAATTGAGGACACTTTTTTTATACCTAAATTTTATACCGATGAAATTTATCTGATTGATAATCTTCCTGTCTCCGACTTCCGGAAGGATTACTTTGCAAAAATTCTTTTCTGAGTTTTTCCGCAAGCTCTATAGATTGCAAAAGAGATACAACAGTCCCAACATCTGGAAAATCAGTATTTGGCAGATTTTTCGCGATTTTGAGCCGATTTTCCGGATAAAGCCCAAAAAACTTGCATGTGTAATTAGTATCTCTGATTGCAAATTAGTCTAATTTGTGCTTGGCAATCCTACTGACATTAAAACCAAAAATCACTGAATCTCTCCTAATACCGATTCAAAACATGTTTGCAACAGAGACGTAGCATTGCTACGTCTACGAAATTCATTTGTTGCATTCTGTTTGCAAATTGGTATAAATCTCAATACAAAATCTACCAAAATCTAGCCATTTGCTGGATACCAAATATACCGAGGGGATAATGGATAAAATTGATGATATTAGCTTGATCCGTAAATTTGTTCAGGGAAAAACACGATTAGCGTTTAATCATAGCCTGAAAATTGAGCCTTTTTCGGACACAGTGCAGTTATTAACAAAAAAAGGCACATTATTGGCAGTTACTAAGCTTGTGCATCATTTTAAGATTTTTTTAGTCCGGGAAGAATCGGTTTATTGGGAACTAATTAATCAAGTGATGTTAGAAAACTGCTTGATGCCAACTGGTCAAAATGAACAAGGTTTACTTCAATATAAATTTACCAGTATTCCCATTGGTCATCAAATTAATTATAACCTGACTAGAATCATGTGGAAAAGTTGGCGATCGCATTTAGTTCATAAGACCAGTGATGGAACACTGCTCAACTTTTTGATTTCCACCCCGAATGGCTGGGAACCAATTCTGGATATGAGCTACAGTCAGGAAAGTGTCTTTATCAAAACCAGCATTGATGAAAAAATGCTGCATATTAGTGATAAAGTTATATGGCTCAGTCCGAAGCTCCAAAATCAAGTAGATAATTTATTTATTGAACCTTTAATTAAAGAAGAAAATTACCATATTTCTGCTAGTGATATTCTTCTTGGTGCTTTGGATGAAGATACACTAATTGAAGATTCCCTATCCCATTCAGCAGATAACTCCCATAATTCTAGTTCTACATCGATTACTTTTGCTCCTGCAAATATATCTGATTATTCTTTAGAAGAATCAACTTCCACCGCAGTTGATACCAAAGTTGAAATCAAAAAAGATAACCCGACTTCAGAGTTGTCCCAACCCAGAACCAGTCCTCAAAATATTTTAAGTATTTACCAAGGCAAATTATATATTCAAACCATTGAAGGGGAAATAGTTGTTGAAGGTTTTAATATGCGGTTTTGGTTTACTCCTCCTGAAGGTAGTAATATGACACCCCAACCTGTGGAAGTAAAGTAAACATGATATCTGTCGCATTTATTCAAATTACTGTAAACTAGTAAGCATTTAAACCATCACCTACTGCTACATCCCAGATAGCAATTTCTGCTTGTAACTCTGGATCATTAGCTTGATCCTTATAAGCATTCTCCAGTTCTCTCATCAAAACCCTTTTTTTCTCTTGTCGGAGAATCTCATTAATAAAGCTACTACGATTACTTGCAAGCTGGTCTACAAACTCTAAAATATCGTCATCTAAGGTGATGCTAACTTTCTTGCTCATGGCCGTAGTGGGAATATTTTAGTAGGATCACATTGTCATACTATTCAATCCTATATTACTTGCTAACAGTGCTAACTCATTTTGAACTAGTACCGCGTGGCGTAAATACACCTACCTTTCCCCTCGCTCCCATGCTCCGCGTGGGAGCAGAATCTGCGAGGTTTCTGCCTTGTGAATGAAGGCAGAGCCTTCAACTCACTAAGCGACCACGCAGAGCATGGTCACTAGATAAAAAGTTAATACTTGGTTTATTTCAGCCAACCTGTACTAGGTTAAAGTCCACTGGCTTTTAGCCGTGGTTAGTTTACATTGATCCTCAATCAGGGAAAGTTTTCTGGAATAAAAAATCTCCCAGCAACTTTCCCTAAACCTACCCGAGAGTAATCAAAAATTCATCAACTTTTGTCGATCCGCAGCACGGCCATAAAAGCTTCTTGGGGAACGTCAACCGTACCCACCGCTTTCATCCTTTGTTTACCTTTTTTCTGTTTTTCTAATAGTTTACGTTTCCGGGATATATCACCACCGTAACATTTTGCGAGTACATCCTTACGCAAAGCGGGAATATGTTCACTGGCAATTACTTTACTCCCAATTGCAGCTTGGATGGGGACTTTAAATTGGTGTCTGGGAATCAATTCCTTGAGTTTTTCTGCCATTGACCGTCCCACATTATAGGCTTTATCCCGGTGAACAATCATCGCTAGGGAATCTACCGGGTCACCATTGATTAAGATATCTAACCGCACTAGGGGATTTTCCCGATAACCAATTAGATGATACTCCATACTCGCATAACCACGCGATCGCGATTTCATCTGGTCAAAAAAGTCGGTGACTACTTCCGCTAAAGGTAGTTCGTAGGTCAATGTAGTGCGTCCCTGGGTCAGGTATTTCATGTCTTTAAATACCCCCCGTCGGTTTTGCGCTAATTCCATCAAAGTACCTACGTAGGTTTCTGGAGTAATCATTTCTACTTGAACGTAGGGTTCTTCAATTTTCTCCCGTTCGTTGGGTGAGGGTAAATGACTCGGATTATCTATGTATATGACTTCGCCTTTGTTGGTTGTCACACGGTAAACTACGGAGGGAGCAGTAATAATTAAATCAAGATTGTATTCCCGTTCTAACCGTTCCTGGACAATTTCCATGTGCAACAGTCCTAGGAACCCGCAGCGAAAACCAAATCCCATCGCACTGGAGGTTTCCGGTTCAAAATGTAAGGCTGCGTCGTTCAGTTTGAGTTTTTCCAAAGCCTCCCGCAAATCCTCAAATTGATCGGCATCGATGGGGAACATCCCGCAAAATACCATCGGATTGGCTTCTTTGTAACCTGGTAAGGGTTCGCTGGCTTTAGCGTTCGCCAGGGTGATGGTATCCCCCACCCGCGCATCAGCAACGGCTTTAATGGAAGCGGAAATATAGCCCACTTCCCCAGCACGCAGTTCATCCACGGGAACCTGTGTCGGTGCAAGTACCCCCAATTCGTCGATGATAAATTCCCGACCGGAAGCCATGAGGTAAATTTTATCACCACGTTTGAGTTTACCATCCATGACTCGGAAGTAAACTATAACACCACGATAGCTGTCGTAATAACTATCAAAAATTAAGGCTCTGGTGGGTTGATCGATGGTATCTTGGGGCGGGGGAATCTGCTGGACGATGGCTTCTAATATCTCATCAATACCAATTCCTTCCTTCGCGGATGCCAAAATCGCTCCACTACAATCTAAACCGATAATTTCTTCAATCTCTCCAGCAACCCGGTCTGGTTCAGCCCCCGGTAAATCGATTTTATTTAAAACAGGAATTATTTCTAAATCATGTTCCAGCGCTAGATAGACATTGGCTAGGGTTTGAGCTTCCACCCCCTGGGAAGCATCCACTACCAGCAACGCACCCTCGCAAGCTGCCAAACTTCGGGATACTTCATAGGAAAAATCCACATGCCCAGGAGTATCAATTAAATTCAGTATGTATTCCTGTCCATCCTTGGCAGTGTAATTCATCCGGGCTGCTTGCAGCTTAATGGTAATGCCGCGCTCCCGTTCCAAATCCATATTATCGAGAAATTGCTCCTTCATTTGCCGTGCTTCCACAGTCCCAGTTGCCTGTAGTAAACGGTCAGCGAGGGTCGATTTCCCGTGGTCGATGTGAGCAATAATGCAGAAATTGCGAATGCGTGCTGCCGGAACAGTCATATACTTTTATCTAACCTTGGGACAACCAAAAATTTTAACGATGAATATACTTTACATATTTTAATGCTTAATGGCGATCGCGTCTGCTTTTAGTAGACACAATCTGGGGATTTTGGATTTATTTCTCTACATATAAGGTTAGTCTACGACAACGCTACCTGTACCCACATGTAAATGCGTAGCGCAGCAACAACATGACTACTCCCGTACAGACGCGATCGTCTCTCCCTACTTCCTGTAAAGACGACCTGACGGGTCGTCTCTACTCCCTCAAAATCTAGATTTTTGTCAGCAATTCCAGTCTCGTTGATAATGAACTTTTATTGCGATTTGCAAAGGTATTCAAGGGAAAGTTAAAAGTTATTGAATCTGGTTGAATTTAGGCGAGGATATGTCAATCTAATTGCTAATGGCTATAGTTTGGGAATAGGATGTAAATTTGCTACTTTTTGTATATTTCCAGTATTGACATTTCATCGAAAGTGTTCGCGATAGCCAAATATTCAGGTTTTTTGTCTCAAGGATAGATTGGGATGGAAATATCTGGGGGAGAAAGATAATTAGACAAGGGATTGCAGATATAAGTAATTATACCTTCTGGGACTGGAGGTCATCCGTAGATAGGGTTTACAGATATTTCTATGTCTCGACAGAAGTTATTAATTGACGGAAAATAGCTGTTGTTCTCGATAATTATTAATTATCTTTACCCTTTTCAGTGTGGATACTGAAGTTAAATATTCAGGTTAGTTTCTGGATATTTGGTGCGGGTTTGTAAAGATTATTTAGTTTTCCTGGATGAATGGTATTTATTGTCTTTATGCTAGTAAAACTTACATCCCCATCGGGAAATTTTCCGGGCGAATTGGGAGAAAAGAAAAAATAGTTTTATTCAGTATAAACACCCAGGAAAAGTACCAGTTAAATTTGTTCATTGGACGATAAGGATAAAAGCGAATGCGGATAGCAATAGCAAAAGAAATTGAAGTTGGTGAACGACGGGTAGCACTTGTTCCCGATACGGTGTCTCGCTTGGTCAAGCAGGGTTTAGAGGTCTGGGTGGAGACCGGTGCAGGGGAAAGAGCCTACTTTGATGATGCAGCCTATGCAGATAGTGGAGCGCAAATTATCAAAAGCAAAGAGCAACTTTGGGGTGAAGCGGACATCGTTTTGAAGGTGAATCCACCGGGTTTAACGGAAGAGGGAAATTCAGAACTAGATTTACTCAAATCAGGGAGTGTATTGATTAGTTTTCTGAATCCCCTTGGAAAACCAGAAATTGCCCTGAAACTAGCAGAACGGGGAGTTACCGGGTTAAGTATGGAGATGATCCCCCGGATTACGCGATCGCAAAGTATGGATGCGTTGTCTTCCCAAGCTTCAATTGCTGGGTATAAAGCGGTGTTAGTAGCTGCGGCCATGTTACCCAAGTATTTCCCGATGTTAACAACGGCTGCGGGAACCGTTCCACCAGCGAAAGTCTTGGTCATCGGTGCAGGAGTTGCTGGATTACAAGCCATAGCCACAGCCAGACGTTTAGGAGCGGTAGTGGAAGCCTTTGACGTGCGTCCGGTGGTTAAGGAACAGGTACAAAGCTTAGGAGCAAAGTTTATCGATATCCAAATTGATGAAAATACCGACGCAGGGGGAGGATATGCCAAACAAGTAGGAGAAACCACCCAAGAAACTATTCGTCAAGCGATCGCACCCCATGTCAAATCTGCGGATGTGGTGATTACCACTGCTCAAATTCCCGGAAAACCAGCCCCACTAATGATTTGTGAACAAACAGTCATGGGGATGAAACCAGGTGCGGTAATTGTGGATTTAGCTGCTGAAAACGGAGGAAATTGCGCTTTAACCGAAAAAGGTCGCGATGTGGTGAAGCATGGAATCACCATCATTGCTCCCACCAATTTACCCGCATCCACACCCATTCACGCTAGTCAACTGTACTCCAAAAATCTTGCTTCCCTCCTACAATTACTCATCAAAGACCAACAATTAAACCTGGATTTTGGCGATGAAATTATTAACGCAATTTGTATTACCCATGCAGGAGAAATTCGCAGCGATCGCATTCGCAATTTATTAACTGTTAAGCAAGTGTAATTAGGGCTAGCTGAAAAGTAGTCAGACTTTTATCTTGTAGGGTGTTGAAGCTATTTGATCTGAAAAAAATTGCAAATACATGGATATATAAAATTTCAAACCTTGCATTTGTAATTTTTTGGGTCTTTTGAAAAGAGAAAGGGAACAGCTTAAAACTATTCCCTGTACAGATGCGACATGTCGCGTCTCTCCCTCTTCCCTACCCTACTAAAAGACTTTTTCCGCAGACCCTAATTAGGAAATTTGTTGACTGTTAACTGTCAAATGATATTTTTGCCGAATTCACACCAGTTGATATTGTTAACTGTCCAATGTTAAAACAAAACCGAAATTTCCCAGATTAATCCAAAATCTAAAATCCAAAATCCCCATGAATGACCCATTAATTGCCGCCCTATTTGTCTTTGTCCTAGCTTCATTTACCGGATTTGAAGTTATTAATAAAGTACCACCAACCCTACATACTCCCCTAATGTCCGGTTCTAATGCCATTTCCGGAATTGCCGTTTTAGGAGCGATTATCGCCGCAGCCGAAGGAGAATCTAATTTTGCCGTCATCCTCGGATTTATTGCTATTATTCTGGCCACAATCAACGTCGTTGCTGGCTTTTTAGTCACCGATAGGATGTTATTAATGTTTAAGAAAAAGGCAAATTAAGATTTAGAATACGGTCGTCAGAATACAGGATACAGGAGAAATTAATTGAATCTAAAATCCTCTCACCTATCCAGAAGGTAATTTCAATTTGACAAATAAATGCGACGGACGGTGTTGGCAGCTAATACTGTATTCAGTAAGTCAGCAAGAAAAAACCATCGATGTGCAGTATCTTCGTATTTAGCTCGTAATTGCGCAACTACAAACAAGTGCATTTTCAAATCCACATAGTAGCAGAACAACTACAGGATAATCCAAAATAAAACTACTCCCAACTCACCACTCCCGACCCCCTAATTAATCACAAATATGGACAACTTATTCACCACAATAATTCAAATTTCCTACTTAATTGCGGCTTCATTTTTTATTATCGGTCTAAAAGAATTAAGTTCTCCTGCAACAGCTCGTCATGGCAATTTCTTAGCAGCAGTAGGAATGCTTTTAGCAATTATTGCCACCCTTCTCCAAACCCATGTTTTAAATATTCAATTAATTTTACTGGGTTTAATTATTGGTTCGATAATCGGCACATTTGCAGCATATAAAGTGGAAATGACCCAAATGCCACAAATGGTCGGTTTATTGAATGGTTTAGGTGGTGCTGCATCTGCATTGGTTGCAGTGGCAGAATTTACCAAAATACTTGCCAATCCCCAAGCTATTTCCGTAGATGCGAACATATCCATCATGTTGGATATATTCATCGGTGGAATTACCTTTACCGGGAGTATGCTCGCATTCGCTAAACTTCAAGGATTAATTCCTGGTACACCGATTCAATTCCGTTTTCAACAGGTTTTTAATGCTTTCTTGTTAATCGGTTTTATTGCTGGTAGCCTATACCTGGTGGCTGTAACTCCATCCCTCACCGTATTTACAACGATTATTGCCATTTCCCTAGTTTTGGGAGTAATGTTTGTCCTTCCCATCGGTGGTGGTGATATGCCAGTGGTGATTTCCTTGCTCAACTCCTTTTCTGGTTTAGCAGCAGCAGCAGCAGGATTTGTGGTGATGAACAACATGCTGATTATTTCCGGTGCATTAGTGGGAGCATCGGGAATCATCCTCACCCAAATCATGTGTAAAGCCATGAATCGCTCATTGGTCAATGTATTATTTGGTGCTTTTGGTAGTGGTGGTAGTACAGTAACAGGTGAAGCGGGAAGTAGTAATAGTAACAAACACGTTCGCACCATCGATCCGGAAGAAGGAGCAATGATGCTAGGATATGCGCGGTCAGTGGTAATTGTACCCGGTTATGGTATGGCTGTAGCCCAAGCTCAACATAGTGTTCGGGAACTAGCAGATCAACTGGAACGGATGGGTGTGGAGATTAAATATGCCATACATCCAGTCGCAGGAAGAATGCCGGGACACATGAACGTGTTGTTAGCCGAGGCGAATGTCCCCTACGAACAACTATACGACATGGAGGATATTAATCCCCAGTTTGAACAAACGGATGTAGCTTTAGTCATTGGTGCAAATGATGTGGTTAATCCCGCAGCGAGAACAAATGAAAGCAGTCCCATTTATGGAATGCCGATTCTGGAAGTAGATAAAGCCAAACAAACCATCGTCATTAAGCGGGGGATGAGTGCGGGATTTGCAGGTGTGGATAATGACTTATTTTACAAAGATAAAACCACAATGCTATTCGGTAGCGCCAAAGAAGTTGTCGCCAAATTAGCTGCAGAAGTCAAACAGTTGTAATAACAGTTTGAAAAAAGAATACCACAGATGAATTATGTAGAGACGTAATATATTACGTCTCTAACAGCAGACCCTAAATATTGGTGGAAATGGCTTGAACAGGACAGGTGGGGATACACTGTTCACAGACAATACAACGCGATCGCACAAAGTTTAACATAAAGGTTTCTGGATGGAGGGTAAGTGCTTCCGTCGGACACACACCCGTACACAATCCGCAGTGAACACAACTTTCTTCGTCAATCACGATTTCTGCTAAAGAGAGGGAAACGTGGATATGCTGTTGACGCATCCATTCAATCGCAGCGTCAATTTGGTCAATATCTCCCAGTAACTCCACCACCAGTTTCCCAATTTGGTTTGGTGCAACCTGGGCACGAATAATATTAGCTGCAACGTTAAAATCTTTAGCAAGGCGGTAAGTAACAGGCATTTGCACAGCCCGTTTTGGAAAAGTCAGCGTAACTCTTTTTTTCATTATATTCCTGTTGCAGGGATGGGGGAGATAATGGTTAATATTTACTACAGCTTACCAATGTCTACT
Organism: Calothrix sp. NIES-3974; assembly: GCF_002368395.1. Classification (GTDB taxonomy): domain Bacteria; phylum Cyanobacteriota; class Cyanobacteriia; order Cyanobacteriales; family Nostocaceae; genus NIES-3974. The sequence goes on along the minus strand of NZ_AP018254.1, from coordinate 4,493,419 downwards.
CTGCTGTTGCCCATTTAAGTTGTATATTAACCTCTTAGTTGACGGTCAACTAATAACAGTCAGCAAGTCCCACACTAACATATAGTAATTATACAGCAAATACAGATTCTCTGATTACCCGCGAACAAATCTAATCTCAAATCTCCATCTTTTAAGCTATGTCAATATATCTATACTGGGGTGAAGACGATTATGGGATGGAAATCGCCGTCAAAAAATTACGCGATCGCATTCTCGACCCGATGTGGATCAGTTTCAATTACACCGTCTTCAACCACGATACAGCCGAAGCGCCTATCCTGGCATTAAATCAAGCCATGACTCCCCCCTTTGGTGCGGGGGGAAGGTTAGTTTGGCTGACAAATAGTAATATCTGTCAGCAATCCTCAGACAAACTCCTCGCTGAATTAGAACGCACCCTACCAGTAATTCCCGAAGCATCGATTTTACTTATAACTACAAGTAATAAACCTGATGATCGACTAAAATCCACTAAAATTATCAAAAAGTACGCCGAAGTGCGTGAATTTTCCCTGATTCCCCCCTGGAAAACGGAGCTAATCGTCCAACAAGTCAACCGTGTCGCCTCGGAAATAGGTGTAAAATTAACACCACGGAGTGTGGAAATGATTAGTGAAGCAGTAGGAAATGACACCAGACTTTTGTATAATGAGCTAGAAAAAATACGCCTATACGCTAATGACAGCAACCAACCCCAAGACCTGGAAGTCGTTGCCAAATTAGTGAGAAATACAACTCAAAACAGTTTACAGTTAGCGGGTGCAATTCGGAGTGGGAATACTGCTCAAGCCTTAAGCTTAGTTGCAGACTTAATTGCAGCGGCAGAACCAGGTTTGCGAATAGTTGCCACCCTAATTGGTCAATTTCGGACTTGGCTACTAGTCAAAGTCATGGTGGAAAGCGGTGAAAAAAGCCCCCAGGAAATTGCGAAATTTGCTGAAATCGGCAACCCTAAACGTGTTTACTTCTTGCTAAAAGAAGTGCAAACACTCACCCAAAGCCAACTACTGGCAATGCTACCAATCCTCCTTGACCTAGAAGTCAGTCTCAAGCAAGGAGCTTCAGAACTAACTACTTTGCAGACGAAAGTCATTGAACTATGCCAAGTATGTCAAAGAAAATCAGCCTAAAAACATAAACCAAAATCTAAACTTTTACTGATAGTCATTTTTTTTCTGGAACATCTTCCCCATAAAATAATTCAAAATTAATAACCCACAGATACTGTAGTAATTTTCCCATATAACCCATACAAATAGTGCGACTGTATAGTTTTCATGTAAAGGAAGAAAATGTTGAAAAAACGCGAGCTAATTTCTTGTTTCCAAACTGTGACAACTGCAAGTTTTCTGGTTGGGATGTTTCTATTTAGTGGTCAAGCGCAAGCTCAAACTCCCACCATTAATTCTGCGGACGTGGATCGATATGCACGCTCCATACTAGCGCTAGAACCCGCACGACAACGTGCGTTTAACGAGATCAAAAAAATTGTTGGCAGCAGCGATGTTCCCAAGATTCTCTGCAATGATGCCAACAGTTTTAATGCCCTACCTAGAAACGCTCGCAGAGTAGCTGTTGACTACTGCAATCAATCGCAAAAAATCGTCGAAGGTAACGGTTTAACTATTGACCGTTTCAACCTGATCACGATTGAGTTGCAAAACAATGATAGCTTAAAGGAAAGAATATATAATACCCTACTGCGACTCCAAAAAAACCCCAACTCACGTTAGTTTGCCGTCGTTTGAGTAGTGCTGGGTGTGGCACAAATAAGAGCATATTCAACCAAGATTGGTGGAAATATTTATAATTATTTAATTATTTCCCCTCAGCACTGCATACCCAATCTATTCTTTTTTTCCTAATTTTAGGTTTTTTGATTATCCGACTTAAATCGACCAGAGACAAATTCCCTTTGGCGTAAGTGCTTGGTTTTTCTCCCTGTCACCCGTTTTCGCCACATCCGAAAACTCGATGCTTTCATTTCTCGTCGCATAATTGCAATTGTCTCCGACTCTGACACACCAAACTGTGCTGCGATCGCCTCAAAGGGTGTTCTATCTTCCCAGGCCATTTCCACGATTCTATCGATTACTTCCTGGCTAAGTTCAAGCTTTGGCATAGGTTAAGTAACAGGAGAAAAACATAGAGTCAACTAGACCTAAATTATAAACTATTCCCATGAATACTGACGACTAGTAATAAATGCTTGACGTTTCGCATGGATATTTTTCATATGTTTTTTCACTGTGTTAATTGTGATATAAAGTTGGGAGGCAATATTTTTATAGCTATGATTGGTTCGGTAAAGATGCCAAACTTCCGCTTCACACAGAGTTAACTGATATTGCTGGCTTTCAGTAACAGCTAAGTTGGGAACTGATTCAGAACGGTTTTCAATCGTAATTAAAATAGACGATATGGGATAAATATCTAGTTCTAATAATCGGACTTGAATGCGAAAAATTTCATCCTGATTTAAGGGGATTTCATCTTCGATGATTCCAGCTACATTGGATTTTTGGGGATTTGTATTCAAAATGGACTGATAAAACCGCCAAATAGTTTTTACAAGTTTATTTTCATCGCTATTGAATTTTACACATAGACTCTGAAAATAATTATTCCTATAGATAATCTCACCCTCCATACTCATAATTAAAATTCCATTTTGGAGATTTTCCAGAACTTGCAGGAATAAATTGGATTCCGGCAATATATCGGGAACAGAAATTATTTGACTGTGACTTTCCAGCCATTTTAAACACAATTTTGATGGAGATTTAGGTAAAGCACGGGTTCCAGGAATAAATGTCTTCATCATCTTGTTTTCTGAATAACTAATAATATCAATGGCACAAATCAGCTTCCGACTAATGCAGAGATAAATATGAATACAGTTCAGAGTGGCATTTTATGCAACCGATTCCCTGTTCTATATTCAAATTCAATAATTTATTCATAATTTTCGGAAAAATGCCAGTAAGCTGATTGATATCCTAGACAAACTAGTGGTCTGTCCCATTAATTTTGAGCAATTAGAAAAGGCACGTAGTAGCGCTTTAGTGTTAAAGCCATTACTACACACACCTCAGAACTTAAGTGGTCAATTACTAGCAGAATCAATGCTAATATCTAAACGTCAGCAAAATAATTGATCCAATCTTGATAACATTCCCCATGAAGCGATTTTGATTATTCCTCAGTATCAAGCCAAAACCCCGGTAAAGTTTTTAAAAACTAAATCAGCAAATCGGTTGTTTCCCTGGATTAACGGCATGAATATACTCACTACCTGAAGCGGGAAAACCTCGCTGATAGCAAGCTTCTTCCGGTTTTCCCCAACCTAACTGTAAAATTAGTTCTAAAAATTGAGTGTTTGCATATACACACAAACCAGCCCATTCACTACGCATGAAAATCCGTTCTACATCCTCTGGCTGAATTTGTTGAAATTGCTTACCGTGGTGAAAGCTTAAATACAAATCCATGTCAGTAGTCACACTACGCCAAAATTCTACAATCGAATTTTTCGCTGCATATAATATTAATAAATCACTATTGAGTGCAGCTAATTGGGGGTCAACTTCCGGGTAGCGAAGACATTTACCTTTAACTATAACCTCTTTCCAAATAATTCCGGAAACTTGATGTTGTCGTTGATAATCATGAATGGCTGCCTTAAAATCTTGATAAGCAGTAAACTTTTGTAGACCCTCAGCTTGAATAAATTGATCGAGAATCGGATTTCCCGAAACTGATACATCTAATTTCAGACGTTCTCCCTTCAGACAAGCTTGTCTTTCTGCGGCCAGAATTTGAATTAGTTCCTGGGTAGTGTAAACCTTTGACATCGGAACACTCACTATGGGTCAAGAAGTTTATGCAGCGATGGAAATTTAACAAAGAAAGCTAGTACCGGGATCGGGAATAAATCAGACATGGAGTACAAAATATATCATCACTAGTGACAGCGACTGGAAAATGCAAGCGCAATTGTACTCTATTGATTTACCCTTTTGACCCTGTTTACTAACTTCCGACTGACTCAAATCTGAGTCAATATTATCCCGGTTAAATCGCAGAAATTGCAGTATCTAATATCACGAAAAGCATTTTTTATTCAGTATTTGTGATATTCACTACAAGCGATTGATTTAGAATTTGAATTACTGAGTTAGCTCACTATTAAACTCATTAAAGGAGCGACGCTTTAACTCTTGGGATTCAGAACGAGGTAATAAATCAAACACCTCCCGCAAACGGTCATCAATTTCTTCATAGGGAACTTGTCCAGACTTATTCAAAACTACCTGTCCTTCTTGGTTAAAAACAACAACTTGGGGAACTTTTCCAGAATAAAAATATCCTGGTTCATCCGGTGAGTATTTATCCTTTGGCGCGATCGCATCTACATCCACTGGGATAATTTCTGCCGCTCGTCCGTAAAATGCCTGAACCTGGGAAACTACAAGGGCATATTCTTTACAGTCACTGCTGTCATCTATGTAAAAGGTGAGAAATACAGGCTTATGTTCAGCAAGCGCCTTCGCAAGAGTTTCCCGCGCCGGAACTAGGGAACCATTCCCAGCATAGACGACAAAAATATTTCCATCATAACGGTCATCCTTAATACCTGCATTCGCCGGAGCAACAAAACACAACCAGAGAGAAATTCCCACCAGACAAAAACAAGTAAAAAGCTGACCCCATCTGGCTTTATCGAGGAGGAGGAAGGATTTTAATTTTTCGAGCTTGATCAGTTGCATTTGCCGAAACCTGTTTGACTGATGTGGGTAATTGTTAAATTTTCTTTACGCTGACACTATTGTTTAAGATACACTTTCTCGGTTCGAGGATGCTAAAAGACTGGCAAAAATAATTATTTCATCATCGGGTGTAGTCCACCAAGGCAAACAGTTTTTCCCCTCCTTTTCTGGCGAATCCACCCGATCAAGATGATATTTCCCCCTCGACTATGTTACTTTTTTTATAGAAGCGGTGCATTGTCTGATGGCAGCAAAAATGCTCAATCCATCATGCATCCTCCCAAAAAACGTTAAAATCGTCTTTGGTGTGCGTTTATCTCGATTGCGCCCAAAGCGATCGCAATACATAAACAATAAATAATTGTTGCGAAGTGTTAAATTTATGAACAGATTTAGCGCTTGCACAAGCCAAAAAGTCAAAGCGTCATCGTCGCTTTGCTAAAATCCCAACACCACCTGATTGGGAGACCTCAAAAAACCGCAATCAAATCAATTCATCAATCGGAACTCAAGATTTTATGGCAAACGTTTACGACTGGTTTGAAGAACGCTTGGAAATCCAAGCGATCGCTGACGATGTTACCAGCAAATATGTACCACCCCACGTAAATATCTTCTACTGCTTGGGTGGAATAACTCTGACTTGCTTCCTAATCCAGTTTGCGACTGGATTTGCCATGACCTTCTACTATAAACCAACCGTCACCGAAGCATACTCTTCCGTTCAATACATCATGAACGAAGTTAATTTCGGTTGGTTAATTCGCTCGATCCACCGTTGGTCAGCGAGCATGATGGTATTGATGATGATTCTCCACGTGTTCCGGGTCTATTTAACGGGTGGTTTCAAGAAACCCCGCGAATTAACCTGGGTAAGCGGAGTGATTTTGGCAGTAATTACAGTATCCTTCGGTGTGACCGGCTATTCCTTACCTTGGGACCAGGTTGGTTACTGGGCTGTGAAAATCGTCAGTGGTGTACCAGAAGCGATTCCCGTAGTTGGGACATTAATCGCTGATTTATTACGGGGTGGTGCTAGCGTCGGTCAAGCAACCCTAACCCGTTACTACAGCGCCCATACATTTGTTTTACCCTGGTTAATTGCGGTCTTCATGCTATTGCACTTCCTGATGATTCGCAAACAAGGTATTTCTGGTCCCCTCTAAGGACTATGATGTTGGGTTTTGAGGTTGGAGATTTGTGTTTATCACTCCAACCTGAACGGAAAGACTCAATCAGGGGTTCAGTGTTTACTGATACAAAATCATCAGGAAATTTTCTGTTACTCAGGCTTACAACTTTGAGGATTTTGTTTTAAACTGGTGTCTAGAGACCCATAATAGATACTGAAAACATACTCAACAAAAATTGTATCGCAAAGCATACAGTTGGCGTTCATGTTGTCGCCGATACAGGAAAACCTCACAAAAAGCGTTATCAACTTCAACAGGAGAACACATTAAAAAGTATGTCAACACTCAAAAAACCAGACCTGAGCGACCCTAATTTACGTGCTAAACTCGCTAAAGGCATGGGTCACAATTACTATGGTGAACCAGCATGGCCCAATGACCTGCTTTATGTATTCCCTGTAGTAATTATGGGTTCTTTTGCCTGTATCGTCGCATTAGCGGTACTAGACCCCGCAGTTACAGGTGAACCAGCAAATCCCTTTGCAACTCCATTGGAAATTCTTCCCGAGTGGTATCTGTACCCTGTATTCCAAATTTTGCGTTCGGTTCCCAACAAACTCCTGGGAGTATTGTTGATGGCATCCGTACCATTAGGATTGATTCTCGTTCCCTTTATTGAGAACGTGAATAAATTCCAAAACCCCTTCCGTCGTCCCGTTGCCACTACCGTATTTTTAATTGGTACCTTGGTGACATTATGGTTGGGAATTGGTGCTACTTTCCCGATTGATAAATCCTTTACTTTAGGATTGTTCTAATTTTTAAAAGCGCAAATGTGCGGGAACGCCTGTAAATTTCTCCATAGGTGTAGGAAAATACTTGTGGGAAATTTTTACAGGCGTTAGTCTTAAGTTGAGGAATTTAATCGGTAAGTTTCCGATTCTGATTTAAAATCAAATCAGTTAAGTTGGTTTATTTGGGTTAAATATCAGGGTTTCCGCACTAGTTAAGGAAAAACTTGGATTATGAGATTACTTGATATCGTCATGATAGAGTGAAAAAGTAATCCGTGTAGTCGTGATTGAGAAATAATTTTACTTCTTTGTATTTAGTTGTCAAATCGGGTGTAGCTACTGTCCAACTGGGTGAAAAATCAAATACCACTACCTAGACTGAACGTATGATAGTCAGGAAGTCAAATCAGTTCTTGTTTCCATAGCTCTAGTAATTTTACTATATTGCAGAAAATAAAAAACTTTTGACCTGAATTGCCTGCTATTTTTATACTAAATAGTATATTCCAATTGTTAGGATAGATTCAGGTATATCCTAGAGCGAAAAAAACCCAAGCTAAAAATCTTTGATTTGCGGCAAACACCCCTTATTAACTTAGGATTATAAGTCAAGGTCAATGCTTAGCATATTGCAGCAAGACCATCTGACGGTGAAAAGCGAACTCAAACTTCTAAACCAGGTACAGCATTGGTTTGAGGACTTTTGTTTGCAACATTTGTCAAAATTAGGTTGGTCGGAAACCCAACTTTATCGTTTAAACCTTGCCCTTGCAGAAGGTTTTACCAATGCGGTGCGTCATGCCCATTATGCATTACCACCGGAGACTGCGATTGAAATTGGATTATGGCTGTGGAAGGATCGATTGGAAATCCGTATTTGGGACTGTGGTCAACCATTTAACCCAGATGCGATCGCAGAACCTGAACCTGGTACACTACAAGTTGGAGGTTACGGGTGGTTTTTGCTACGGCGTTTAGCTGACCGGGTTGTTTACGAACGTGATACGGACGGTCGCAATTGTTTACTCATCGTCAAGTATGGTCAAACTCCATCGGGAGAATATTCTAAATCAAAAACTCCAAATCAATCTCAATAGAAGAGAAAAAGAAAAATAGAAATCAATTAGTACCCGTGGGATTCTTCAAGCTTAGTTTCCGACGGGAATTATTTTTTCTAGTACTTGACCACACCAAAACGGACAGGTGGGGGTTAGGGAGTGGAGTGATTAGGGAATAGGAGAAATCACTTTCACTGGTGTAAGCAGTAAGTAGGTGGGTGGTAAAAATTGTCCTTGAGACCAGGGAGTAGAGACGACCGTCGGGTCGTCTCTATGCCGAATAATCGCTTACGTTGCGGTTTTATGTTTAATTGCACCTACCTACTTACATGTAATTTAACTTGAGTTAGATGAACCTCACCCCAACCCCTCTCCGTAGCAAGTTCCCGTAGGGTAATCGGAGAGGGGCTGAAAAATCCGTGGTTTTAAGCAAAAATCAATGTTTCCAAAGTCTGTATCCATTTTGGAGAGGGGTTATTTGAATCCGTCGAATTCACCTTAATTTATCAAGAAAATTGCCTTACCGACGTAATAATACGTAAATAAAGTAATTAATACAACTAGAATTACTGATGTAATTCGTATAAAAAAAAATCAGGAAACCCGTAAACCCAGCATTAGTTTTGTCCATTTCCATTTGTTAGGATTTTGGCTGCAAGGAGGTCTGATGTCGGTAGCAAAGGGCACTTATCTAGTCAACTATGGTGGTTAAGTGTTCTGCCGACTTCACTAACAGTTAATCAGCGACTTGGGATGACTGAAACTGATTTTGCTCCCTTGCGATAGAGGTGTATTCTGTCACTTTGTCTAGCAGCAAGTGTGAAAAGGGAAACAGAAAAAAATGGTGAAAACAGCGCTAATTACTGGTATTACAGGTCAAGATGGTTATTATTTAAGCCATCTTCTGGTAGAAAAGGGCTATCGAGTCGTAGGATTAGTTCCACCTCGTCGGCAACCAAACTTGACGAAACTGGGTTCACTGGTGAATAAGGTGGAAATTTATACGGTTGATTTAACCAGTAGTATGGCGCTGTTGACAGCAATTGAAAATTTACGTCCCGATGAAATTTATAACCTTGCTGCACCAAGCTTTGTTCCAGATTCCTGGCATAATCCTCTGGGAACACTGGATTTGATTACGGGTACTGCAACACGCATGTTAGAGGCAATCCGGAATGTGGGATTGGCAACAAGATTTTATCAGGCTAGTAGTTCAGAAATGTTTGGCGACGTGATTAGTTCTCCTCAAAACGAGGAAACGACATTTCGTCCGAAAAATCCCTATGCTGCGGCGAAATTACATGCTCACTGGACAATGGTACATCACCGTCAGCGCTATGGTTTATTTGCCTGTAGTGGGATTCTTTATAATCACGAATCGCCCTTACGTTCCCCTCAGTTTATGACGCGGAAAGTATCCCTAGCAGCAGCTTCAATTAAGCTAGGGATTACAGACCGTTTAGAAATGGGTAATTTGGATGCGAAGAGAGATTGGGGGTTTGCGGGTGATTATGTTGAGGCAATGTGGCGGATGTTGCAAGTTGAGCAACCGGAAGAGTTTGTAATCGGTACGGGAATATTACATAGTGTGCGTGAAGTGGTGGAAACAGCCTTTGATTGTGTGGGGTTGGATTGGCAAAAGTATATTGTGGTGAATCCAGAGTTTTTGCGTCCTGATGAGCATTTTCAATTAGTGGCTGACCCCAGTAAAGCAAAAGCCAAGTTGGGTTGGCAACCAAAGGTGAAGTTGGCGGAAGTGATTGAAATGATGGTGCAAGCGGATTTGGAAAGATTGCAATGTGGTTCATTAGCACCGACAGCTTTGATTCCCAGGGTTTAGGGAGACAGAAGATAGGAGGGATGATTTATTTGGTTCTCTGCACCTGTATTTCTCACGAGTTAAGTTATATGCCTTGAGTAACTCCTCAATCTTCTTTCTAATCCCTAGTCTGTGAAAATTTTTGGGAGTAGCCTACATGTGCTGCTGACACCAGAATGTATAAGAGTGCTTTTTCCCGACTCACTACTCCCTACTCCCCATTTCCGATTTCATACCCGCATTTATATCTAAAAATATAATTTATGTTAACTACTCAAGAATCTAATTCTAATCATTCCCCAGATAATCAACAGTCCCAATTGGATTGTGTATTTATCTTTTTAGAGATTTTTGCCCGTGAAGGTGGAATTCAGTCCTACGTCCAAGATATTTTTCGTGGTTATTTGGGAATGGATAGAGGGATGAATGGGGAAGTGTTTTTGTTGCGGGATAGTCGCAACGCGGAAAATCCCTTTGCCAGGGATAATTTTAAGTTTCATTATTTTCAGCATAAATCGCCTCAAGTTGGGCGAATGAAGTTAATTGCAGCCTTGTTAAAATGCTTTTTACAGCGTCGTCCGCGCCATGTTTACTGTGGTCATATTAATTTAGCGGTGATGGTACAGACTTTGTGTCAACCCTTGGGAATTCCCTACACGGTATTGACCTATGGGAAGGAGGTCTGGGAACCTTTATCGGCTAACTATGTCAGGGCTTTGCACCATGCGAGAGCAATTTGGACAATTTCTCGTTATAGTCGCGATCGCATGTGTAGTGCGAATCGAATTGACCCAGGGAAGGTGAAAATGTTACCCTGTGCCATTGATGGGGATAAATTTACTCCAGGGGCTAAATGTCCCCAATTGCTGGCTAAGTATGGTTTAAATGGACATCGGGTGTTAATGACTGTGGCGAGATTATGGTCAGGTGATATTTATAAGGGAGTGGATGTTACAATTCGAGCTTTACCCCAGATTGCCCAAGAGTTTGCCGATGTCAAATACTTAGTGATTGGTAGGGGTGATGACCAACCCCGTTTAGCTCAGTTAGCTAAGAATTTAGGTGTTGGCGATCGCGTGGTGTTTGCGGGTTTTGTGCCGACGGAGGATTTAATTAACCATTATCGACTGGCTGATGCCTATATTATGCCCTCCCAGGAGGGTTTTGGGATTGTGTATTTAGAAGCGATGGCTTGCGGAATTCCCGTTCTTTCCGGTGATGCTGATGGTTCTGCGGATCCGCTTCAAGATGGTAAAGTTGGTTGGCGTGTACCCCATCGAGACCCAGATGCTGTTGCAGCTGCTTGTCGGGAAATTTTACGCGGTCAAGACCCCCGTTGTCATGGTGAATGGTTGCGACAGGAGGCGATTTCCCATTTCGGATTTGCATCACTACAAGCAAGATTGGCTGATTATCTGCGGGAATAGTCAAAACGAGCTATCTTGAAAACCCTGCTCCCAAAAGCTTCCCTAAATGCAATACAGTTCAGTTAGACTTAAAAGTCTGATTATTGGGTAGGTTGGTTGAAGAATGTAGAGGCAAAGCCTAGGCTGTGTACTTTGTGCCTTTTTTGGGGTCGCAAATTCATGCACAAACCGTGACAACAAACTTGTTCCAATACTGGGGCTGTTGATACATATAGGGAAGCTCTGCTTCCTGATTTGAGGCAGTAGCCCTCGTGGAATGCGTCCCCAAGCGGAGCATCGGGACGAGATCATCACAAAAACTGTGTGAACTTATGGGTAAATTTCCACAAAATCAACAGTCTACGCAAAGCCTCAACCCAACCTACAGTTATCTTTAACACCAAGCGTATTGCACTATGGGGAAGGAAGTGGAGCGCGTCAATCTTAGCGAATCTTTCATATTCAAGATGATGAGATTGTTTTGTTGTTCCTCCTCGCTTCGGACAACTTGTTATGCGCAACTTCACATGAAAAGGGTATTAGCTATTCGCTTTTAGCTTAAACAAAAAGAAGCCCCACATCTCACCGCGAAGCGAGAGTGTGGGATGAATGGCTATACCGCGTTTTGCCTTCCCTAGACTGATAAATTTGCTTTATTGCTATGTCCAAAAATTAACTTAGCCTCCCCAGATTTTGGCTGAAACCGTTTGGGGAGGGATATCAGCGATTTGATTGCTAGAGGATTCAATGGCCAAGAATTTTTCGCTGCTGGGGATGATTAGTGAGGATCTACCTGCACTGGTGAGGACAATGGTGTAGGTTTGGACTGCGATCGCAATCTGTAAAATAGCGCTTTCGGTACAAAGCAGGAGGTTGGCATTGGCAATCATCGCTGCTAGTTGACCAACATTATCGGTGATGACTATTTTCAGTTGGGGAAAATATTCTTTCATTTCCCGCACCAAAGGGATATCCTCCGGTTCTTGGATGGCAATAATACTCATTTCTGGCTGCTTTTGGGCGAATTCCCGCATGATTTGCACCCAGTTGGCAACTGGATAGATATTATTTGTTGTTTCCGTTGTCGAAGTACTACCAGGATAAATAAGTACGTAGCCGATATCGCTAATTCCAAGCCGTTTTTCCTGAGCTTTCACCCAATCGATATCTGACTTGGGTAAGTTCAGGCTTAATTCAGGTGCAGGTGTACTAATACCAATGAGTTTGAGGACATCGTGGTAGACCTGGGGTGCATATTGGTTAGTATTTCGTTCGATGGTATCTGTGAGGAAAGAACTACCTTTACCTTTATAACCAATCCGTTTGGGGATACCAGCTAGCCATAATAATAGCCCTACAAACCAATTGGAGCAGTAGGAAATAGCGACATCATACTCGCGATCGCGCAACATACCGACGAAGTTACCCCAATCAGCCAAACTATTACGGTCTCGAAAATCAAAGTTAAAAACCTGATCTACAAATTTATTGACTCGATAAGCTCCTTTTGCACGGGGTTCCACAAAAACATCAATCTGTGCTTGGGGATAGTGGTGCTTGAGGGATTCAAGGGTTGGGAAAAACAGAATTTGTTCTCCAATCCCACCAGGAACAAGGGCTACTACTCGCATATTGTATTTTTTTTACGCTTTTTTTAAGCTAACTCGCTCCCTATTTTATAGTTTATTGCATAGGACATATAGCCAAGCCTTTAAAACTGCATTTGCAGGAAATGCCTCAAAACTTCAGGGAGTAGGGAAGTAGTGGCTTTAGCCTGGAAAAAGCTTTACTATAAGGCGGGAAAATCCTAATACGAACCCCTCATACCGCAATCCGATTTAAGTCGTGAAAAATAGCGTGCTGAATGACTAGTGACTGTTAACCGTCAACTGTCAACCTTAACAACCCTACATCTAAGATTTCACAAATCCCCCTCGGACTGCTGTATTAGATGGGAAAGCTCTAATTCTCAAAAGGTTTCATATTTCTATCTGTCGCCTTCTTGTTTCCAATTGGTATTATAATTTCCACACGAGTCGATTAAGTTCTCGTCTATCGGGACTTAGAAACCAAAATTTTCGGTTAAGGGAAATTATTCGTGCATTTACTAATTCCAGCAGCTGGTGTGGGACGGAGGATGGGTAGCGATCGCAATAAGTTACTATTGACTTTGCGCTCCCAACCTCTGCTATGTTGGACTTTACAGGCTGCTCTGATGGCGGAAAAAATCTCTTGGATCGGTGTTATCTACCAACCAATTGATTATGATGATATTCAGGATATTTTACAAAAACTAGAGGTAAATAAGCCCATAGATTTGATTGTTGGCGGACAAACCCGTCAAGAGTCGGTTTATAATGGCTTGCAAAAATTACCGACGGATGCTAAACATGTGCTAATCCATGATGGTGCGCGGTGTTTGGCGACTCCTTCCCTATTTAATCGCTGTGCTGTTGAGATGGCTAGTTGTCAAGGACTGATTGCCGCTATTCCAGTTAAAGATACAATTAAGATTGTGGATGGGGATGGCTTTATCCAAAGCACACCTGAACGTCAATTCCTTTGGGCTGCCCAAACTCCCCAGGGTTTTGATGTCGATCTACTCAAATCTTGCCACCATGAAGGGGTGCGTCAAGGTTGGCAAGTGACCGATGATGCGGCTTTATTTGAACGCTGTGGTTATCAAGTGAAAATTGTCCCTGGAGAAGAAACCAACTTAAAGGTTACTACCCCCCAAGATTTAGCGATCGCTGATTTTATCCTCACTACCCGCAATTTGGATGTGAGATTTGGGATTTTGGATTGATTGGCAAATCTACTGGTTCAGGTATCTTGTCTCAAATAGTGTTCCACAACCCAAATCCGGGATAATTATTAAATTGGGGCTACCGAGAATTTAGTTCATCTTTCGGGCACACCTAGCATCTCAAAAGTAGAACTTCAATTGACAACAGTATTGTGTAGTGATATAATGCGTGCCACCTAATTATTAAACAAATTTAAATAATTGCCGTTCCCAATATCCCCATATTCCCCATACTGACCAATTGTTCCCAGGTGGTACAAAGGAAGTAAACCCATATAATGATGTGTGTTTGACGACCGATTGCCGAAGTTATCAGAAAACCTGAATTCAAACCCATTGAATTAAACTATGGGGTGAATCCCAAATTGAAAACTGTTCGACTTGAACTCAAGACTCATTAACGAATTATCAATGAGTATAGCAGCAACAAAAATCGAAGCGATTTTGTATTTAAAGGCAAAACCCTTGTCCTTAGTTGAAATTGCCGAGTATGCCCAATGCGATCGCGCCACTGCCGAAGAGGGTATTATCGAATTAATAGAAGATTATGCACGTCGCGATAGTGCCCTTGAAGTAGTCGAGACCCCAGACGGGTATAGTTTGCAGCTACGTCCGGATTACCATAATTTAGTGCAAACCCTAATTCCCGTTGAATTAGGATTAGGAGCGTTGAGAACTTTAGCTGCGATCGCTTTACATAATCCCATTTTACAAAGTGATTTAATCAATGTACGCGGTTCTGGTGCATATCAACATGTTCAAGAACTGGTCGAGCAGGGGTTTGTTCGCAAACGGCGTAACAGTGATTCCCGTTCCTATTCTTTACAAATTACACCAAAATTTCACCAGTATTTTCAAATTGACAAATTACCCCAACCCTATGACCAAATTTCCACCAGTACAGAAAAACCAGTCGAACAACTAGAATTAGAACTGCAGCCAGAAGCAAGTTGAACCCAGAAGACATGGGGAATCAAAAGGATATAACTTTCCTTCCTTTTCCCCACCCATTTAACAGCAAATAAACTATAAAAGGATAATGGCCAACCTCACAATCATGGTTTAGAGTAGAATAAGCAACCCAGCTAGAAATTACCAATGGAGTTTAATCCTGAATTTTTGAACAATAACTTTGGGGAAAACCCACAACAGATGTTAAGCGACAATATTGACGAACAAACCAACCAATTACTGAAATATCTGCAACACCAACCACCAGAAGTCCTTGCTCGTGTTGCTCAATCAGCAAGTCCGGAAATCAAACAAATCATTTCCCAAAATGTCCAAGGACTAGTGGGAATGCTACCGGGTGAGAGTTTTAATGTGCAAATTACTACAGACCGTGATAACCTTGCTGGACTGTTAGCATCGGCAATGATGACCGGATATTTTCTGCGACAAATGGAACAACGGATGCATCTGGAAAATATCAACGATAATATGTAGGGCTTGCTGAAAAATAGTCAAGACGCGATATATCGCGTCTATATCGATATATCGCGTCTCTACAGAATCCAAAATCCAAAATTACTTCACCGAGATGGATAGGTTCCCGATTCAATTTTGAGAACTTGAATTTTACCGTTACGGTTAATTTCCACCTCCAAAATATCACCAACCGAATTAGATTCAACGATTTTTTGGACTTGAGCAGCGATTTTCACTGGTTGACGGTTGATTTTTTGAATCAAATCGCCAGGACGTAATCCCCCTTTTTGAGCAGGAGAATTTTCAATCACACTTTTGATCGCAATTCCCGTATCCTGCTGAATATTCAGGTTTTTGTCCCGATTGATTTGCTCTCTTTTGCTTGGTGTCAAATCTACCATTTCAATACCGAGGAAGGGATGTTCTGCTTTTCCTTTAGTAAATAACTCATTGGCAATCCGTGCGGCAGTTTCAATGGGAATTGCGAAACCCAAACCCTGCGCATCAGCACGAATTGCGGTATTGACTCCGATGACCTCACCTTCAGCATTCAACAATGGACCTCCGGAATTACCCGGATTAATAGCTGCATCCGTCTGAATAAAACTTACCCGTTTTTCTGGTACACCGACCTGGGTACTGGTGCGGTCAGTGGCACTAATAATACCGATTGTCACCGTATTATCCAGACCCAAGGGATTACCGATAGCGATCGCCCACTGTCCTGGAATCAAATTTTGCGAGTTACCCATTTTCACCGTCGGTAATTTATCAGCTTGGATCTGCACAGCAGCTATGTCTGTAACCGGGTCTACCCCAACCACTCGCCCTTCATAGGTACGTCCATCTTTGAGGGTGACTTGAACAACATCTGTATCCGCAACAACATGGGCATTCGTCAACACTTGACCATTCTCGCTTAAAATAAACCCGGAACCGGTTCCTCGCTCAATTCTTTCCTGGGGCATTGGTTCCTCATCCTCGCCAAAAAATCGACGTAGCATCGGATTTTTAAATACTTGGGAAATCGGGTTAGCAACCTTACGGGTGGCATTAATTCGTACCACTGCTGGGCCAGTTCGTTGGACTGCCGTTGCCACAAAATTAACGCTATTACCGTCAACTGCGCCTATTTTCCCACGCATCGAATTTACAGGAGTGGATTGATTTTGTGTTGCAACCGTTACATTATTTAGTGGTAAAAATACCCTTCGTTGGGGGATAACAATTTGACTGGCAATTAAAACTGCACCACCACCAAACACACCACCAAGGGTGACTAGGATAAAATATAAAGATAATTGTTTCCAGGATAACTTCATAGCTGCTACATTAATTTCTACTGACTGATGTACCTGCAAGATGATTTCAGGTAATTTCAAATCTCAAATTGAATCGCCGCAATATTAGCACTAACACCTAAATTTCAGTTTAGTCATCAGACATGCTTGTTGGCGAATTATTTTCATTTTTGGCTATCCCCATTACTTACGTATTTGTAAATGGATAAATGTATTGTCAATGACAATTGAGTGATTTTTGGGAATTAATTGGAAATTTCTAGTTTGAGGGAGTAGGGAATAGGGAGAGAGGCGATATATCGCGTCTGTACGGGAGTCGGAATGAGCTATTTTGATTTTGATATTTAATTGTTTACAAACAAGGTGGAAAAATTGCGAGAAAACAGGGAATAGGGAACGGTAATCAGAACTATTTAGGCTCTTTTTTTTCCGGCTAAAAGTTATCTACTTGGCTTCACCAAAGGTCTGCACGGTCATGTCCTACATTTCTCACAAGGGAGTGATAAGCCTTGAGTAATGGGTTAATTTTCCTACTACTCCCGTACAGACGCGATATATCGCGTCTCTCCCCGCTCCCTAATCACTGAAAGCTTTAGGAGTTTGTGAGAAATCCGGGATGTGCAAACAAAATGGAAGGGTAGTAGTCCACCACATAACCTGGATTTCTCACGATTAAGTTGTCAGCCTTGAATAACAAATTGATTTTCCTTCTATTCACTACTTCCTACTCCCTACTCCCTATGAGTTTTAGGGTTTTGTGAGAAATACGGGATAAGTATTGAGGGGTTTGTAGTTGTTGCTCTAGCCCCGAAAAAGCTTTATGATAAAGCGCTATACCCATAGGGTTGTCGTAGGCTAGCGCAACTACGTACTTTTTCTCACCCATCAAAATTCATGGGACGGAGGGCTAGTTTGAATCAGAGGAATTAGTCTACATGTACTGTTTACACTAAAACTAATAAAAGTGGTTTTTCCCTACTCCCCATTCCCTACTCCCTTTTAGCCAAAATATCATCCTCACCGCATTTTCACCGACTGTAATATTACGTATTTGACCTGCTGCTGCCACCATGACTATTTCTCAATTATTACGTAATCTCACCACCATAATTTCCCCCTTCGCCATCCTCATAACCGTAACTGGAGTAGTCCGTAGTCAAACACCCGCAGTCAGTTGTCCCAATTCAGCCTTGACCAGATTTGTTAAGCATACCGCCACAACAGGAGAAACCGTTGCCCAGATAGCCCAGAGATATAAAATATCACCTGCAACGGTGATAGTAATGAATCCGAAGTTACGAAATGGGAAAATTTCCAATGGACAAGAAATACTTATCCCTCCCTACGATGGTATTGTTGTGGAAGTCGGGCGAGGTCAAACTTGGAGAGATATTGCCAAAAAGTATCAAGTTAGGGCAGATGTATTGTTTGAGCTAAATGGATGTCAAGCACCAAGTGATATTGCTTTTATCCCTACTGCCAAAAAATCAACACGCACCCAATCCCATACTCCAGTTGCAGCTGCACCCACCCCAAGTAAGTTTTCCCGCTATCCCCTTGTCACCACCACACCAGCGACAATTGCTTTAGCCTACGGTTGGCAAACCCATCCCCGCACCAGAGAAGTTTTCTTTCACAGTGGCATTGATTTATTAGCTATGGTAGATACACCCGTCCAATCTGTGGCTGATGGGGTTGTCGCTTACGCCGGAGAACAGGGTTCCTACGGCAAACTAGTTATTATTAATCATGGTAATGGTTTACAAACCCGTTATGCTCACTTAGGAAAAATTAAAGTTACTCAGGGACAGCAAATTCAAGCCGGAAGTCAAATTGGTCTGGTGGGTACAAGTGGAGAACCAACTGGGAAGGAACCCCATTTACACTTTGAAGTCCGTGAAAATACGGGGCTAGGCTGGGCAGCAAAAGAACCAAGGGAGTATTTTTGATGGTTGGGAGATGATTAATTCAGGACTTACACCAGGACTAGGTAAACACATATTTTGGGTTTACGAATTTTCTGATCCGAACCGTATTCTCCTAACGACTGTATTCTGTATTCTCACATGCAAAATCCCTACACTTGGTTAGAAGATTCCCTTGCAACTATCCGTCGTGCGAATTGGTATCGTGCAGTAAGAACTGTTGATGGTTTACCGGGTGCGACGATTTGCTTGGATGGACGGGAGATGGTGAATTTTGCTAGTAATGATTATTTGGGTTTAGCTGGGGATGAGCGGCTAATTGCTGCTGCGGTGGAGGCTATTCAAGCTTTGGGAGCGGGTAGTACGGGTTCGCGGTTACTGAGTGGACACCGTAAATTACATCGTGATTTGGAAAATGCGATCGCATATCTCAAGGGGACGGATGATGCGGTTGTATTTAGTTCGGGGTATTTGGCTAATCTCGGTACAATTACGGCGGTGGTGGGTAAACGGGATTTAATTTTGTCTGATGCTTATAACCATTCGAGTTTGAAAAACGGGGCAATTCTCAGTGGTGCGCAGGTGCGGGAATATCCCCATGTAGATATGGATGCTTTGAGGGGTTTATTACAGGAATATCGTAACCATTACCGCAGATGTCTAATTATCACCGATAGCGTTTTTAGTATGGATGGGGATTTATGTCCTTTACCGGAGATTTTAGATTTAGCGGATGAGTTTGGGTGTATGGTATTGGTGGATGAAGCCCACGGGACAGGTGTTTTCGGCGAAAATGGGGCTGGTTGTGTCGAATACTTAGGTTGTCGAGGACGAGAGCTAATCCAGATGGGAACCCTGAGTAAAGCGATCGCCAGTTTAGGTGGTTATGTCGCTGGTAGCAGTGCATTAATCGATTTCCTCCGCAACCGCGCTCCTAGTTGGATCTATACCACAGCCCTTTCTCCTGGTGATACTGCTGCGGCTTTAGCTGCTATTCAGATTATCCAATCGGAACCCCATCGTCGGCAAAAACTTTGGAAAAATATCGACTATTGTCAAGAGTTACTACAAAAAAATTTACATCATCATAATTTATCTGTCCTACCTTCCTCTTCACCAATTATTTGCATTCAACTTCCCCACCCCCAAGCAGCCTTAGAAATGAGCCAATATTTAGCAGATTCAGGCTTTTTCGCACCTGCAATCCGTCCACCCACTGTCCCCACCAGTCGCATCCGTATTTCCCTCATGGCTACCCATAGCCGCGACCAAATTAAAGGTTTTGTTGAATGTTTGGGGAATTGACAGTAGAGACGACCCGACGAGTCAGAGACGACCCGACGAGTCGTCTCTACTTCATATTGCAAAAATTAGAGAGCATTTTAGCTGCAAAAACTGCGAACAAATAGGCGTGTAAGGCTTAAAATACTGGCATTTGTAATTTTTACAGTCCATCAAGAGTGGAATTGTTGGGTTAAAACCATTCCCCATTTCCTAGATTTTTTTCCTTAACCAAACAATAAAGTGTTAGTTTATACGATTTGTAAATTGTATAGCGAATATACTCATTTTAGGTTCTACCTGGGAATTACTGAGAAGTGGCAAAGCCACTTCTCTTTTTGCTGGTTTAGGATTCCACAGCCAAAAACTATGACGCAGGATTTAAGAAGCGATTAGCGAACTTAATCACGTCTCCCAGGTCTGCATCACCATCCCCATCTTGATCTAGGAAGGATGACAGGAGGGGATTAGAACCAGTCCAACCACCGGATTTGGGTGAACCCATATTTAATAGGCTCATGGCAGCAGAGACAATGGTCGGCATGGCTGACTGAATAATATTACTACTTACACCGGTCTTTTGGGCGATTGTTCCAGCCATTTGTTGCATGATTTGGGGGGAGATGATGGATTGTAAAACAGTCGCGCTAGCACCGGAACCAGCAACTTGTCCCAGGAGATTTTGTAAACGACCTTCCCCGATTGTTGCTTGTTGTTGCTTTAAAACAGGACGCAACAGATTTCCCGCTACAGACATGATATTTTCTAGCTGATTCGGTGGAATATTATTTTGATTCGCGAAGGATTGAACCGAACTCATGACTGATGCAAGTTGGGAAACGCTTGCTTGTTGGTTGGGATTGTTAATAGAGCTAAGTAGATCGAAGAATAAACTCATGGTGATTTTGGTTTTTGGATTTTAGATTTTGGATTAGATTGAGTGGTAGTTGGAGCCTCTGCTTTAATTAGTAAACAAAGGCACGTAGTTATGCTTTAGTGCCTTTAGTTGTTTGTTGACAGTCAACAGTCCACCGTCAACCGTCAACAATTGCCATCGAATTTTAAAGTTCTCTAACTAACATGAACATGGAAGGAACGAATTATCCGTATCCAACGATTGTCGTTAGTATAGTAACCAACTTCGGCGATATAATCGCGATCGCTTTGGGGAATGGTTACGTGTCGGTCGCATTCCTGTTCATTGCAGGGATATTCTTGGGTTTGGTGGGGTTGTTGATAGTCGATGTCTAGGTTGGTCGAGTCGTGGACTCGAAGCATGAATCGACTCCCCCCTTGACTACGTGCAGCTTGTTTATGTTCGTCGGAAATTTCCCAGTAGGCATAGGCTTGTTGGGAATTCAAAGGAACAAGGATGATTTGACAGGGGTTTTTACCCTGTCTGGGGGTGGGGTGAATATCTGGTTGTTCGTTGTTTTGCCGGTTCCACAGAGCATTTGCTGCACTCCCAACCCCTGCAACAGCCGCAGTTCCTCCCGCGATCGCATTTCCCATCGATTGGCTAACTCCAGACATCCACCCGGTGGCGGTTTCTCTGGCGGTATCGGCTACATTAGCTACATTCTGGCTCACCGTATTCACTCCGTTATTAGCTGCGGTGGTGACGGCTGCAACGGTGGCTGAAATTGGATTATTGTTGCTTGGAGTCGCTTCTGCGGCTGATTTTTCTGACTCTTGGTCAGTGGGGACAGCTGCTGGTACATGTACCTTTTCCGTTTGTGCCAATTTTACCCACGTTCCATCTGGGTTTTCATAGCCAAGCTCGCCGACATAATCCCGTTCTGATTCCGGAATCCGCACATGTAGGTCATTTTGACCCGTACAGTCGTGGGTGCTAAAGGGTAGGGCGGTACTCATATCAAAATTATCTACACCCGTAGCATCATACAACCGTAACATTAGTTTGTCCTGGGCTTGATGCTCTGGCGGCAGTTCCCAGTAAACATAGGCACTTTCCGGTGTCCGGGGAACCATTATGGCCCGGGGATGACCTTTAGTATCAATTTTGCCAGCTTTGGTAGTGGGGTCCGGTGGTGCAACACGATTCTTGTTTTGGGAAAATAAATTTACCAAGGTTGCACCAGCCCCGGCAGCTGCAACTCCAGCGATTCCGGCTCCTAAATTGGAATCACTTCCGGTATTATTACTACTATCACCCGTGCTTATATTGACACCATTATCCCCCGTTTCATCCACCCTTGGACTATCACCCCAAAGGGAAGCAGCTGCGGCTTGGTCATCCCCACCAGTATCGGTGGATGTCGGGGTCGGAATCGATGTATCCACCCCATTATTCATCCTACTTATCGTACTAGCAGGTGTAGGGGAGGAAAAACCCACGGGTTGCGATCGCGCAATTCGCGACCAGCTACCATTACTTTCCGGATAGCCGATTTCGGCGACATATTCCCGGTTATCCATGGGGATGGGTATGTGTAAATCCTGTTCCCCAGGACGACAATCAAATTCTTGAACGCTGTGGGGTGTTTGCAAATCCATGTCAATATCAGTGACATCATACAAACGTAATTTCATCCCCCGTTTACCTTGACGGCGTAGCTCCTCCTCCACCGTTGGCGGTATTTCCCAATAGGCATAACCATTACGGGCATCCCGTGGTGTCAAAACTATCCGACTCTCGCGGGTTTTTCCAGCTACGGCTCCGGCGGCGGCAGCAGCAGGCGCCACTGCAACTGGACTTGCGCCGTTAAGATTTTTCAACAGCCACCATAACATTCCCCCCAAAACTGGTATTAACAATAACCACCAAGGGAATTTCGTTTGACTTTCCGCCGTTGCTGTCCCCCCAGGAGCATTGGCAACATTACCAGGATTAGCAGGTTGGACAGATGTAACATTATCATCCGTACCCGCACTAGTTGCAGCGTTATCAGTTCCTGTGGCTGGGGGATTGGTGACAGTTGCAGCCGTATCTGGGGTTGTGGCTGGGGTATTAGTAACGGTTGCAGCCGCATCTGGAGTTGTTGCAGGGGGATTGGCAGCAGTGGGACTATCCGCAGATTTAGCCGTTTCTAAACGTGCCTGTTCCACCACCGCTTGAGTTGCGGGTGCAGTGGCTAAACCCAGAAAAGCTTGAGCCGGAAGATTTGGTTTATCCCCCTTATAAGCATACAGCAAAGGTTGGGAAAAAGGATAGCGCGGGTCGGTTGGTAGCACCTTGTGCATCGCTAAAATCCGCACATTCGGATTATTCACCACTTGATCTGCGATCGCATAACCAATTCCATCCTTTCCAAGAGCAGCCACCATCGCATCCGTGCTGTCCTCCGACAATTTCACCGCATTTTTACCAGTTTCAAAAGGTGCAGATTTAAACACCGGATAACTAGCAAAAGCAGTACGAGTATCA
Source organism: Calothrix sp. NIES-3974 (assembly GCF_002368395.1). GTDB lineage: Bacteria > Cyanobacteriota > Cyanobacteriia > Cyanobacteriales > Nostocaceae > NIES-3974. The sequence continues at coordinate 4,470,290 of NZ_AP018254.1, read as the reverse complement.
CTATTCTCCGGACGATCAATCAAACGGATTTTACCAGCCTTTCCCCCCAACTTTGACCAATCAGTCACCTGACCACGAAAAATCTGCGCAAACTGGTTAATCGTTAAACTTTGATTGAAAGGGTTATCCTTCCCCACGAAAACGGCTATCTTATGGCGACTCACCGCAGTCCCATTCAGACCCTTAGCCTTCTCCCCATCGGAAAGCACCCGACCCATTCCAGCCAAATCAGCCTTTCCATCTAAAACCGCTTGCAAACCCGCATCAGTACCATCATAGCTAGTCACCACACTCGTCTGGGGATACTGGGATTGGAACTTCTGCCCAAGCGCCTGATTCATCCTCATCATACTACTTGAACCATTAATCCGCACCTGCGTACCCTTTGGAACATCATTCAACAAAGGAAACTCCGACTGCTCATTACTCGCAGATTGAGCAACAACACCAACCCCACCCCAAACCAAAATCGGTACAGTAGTAGCCGTCGTCGCCAATAAAATAGTTAATCTAGACAAGGAACCAGGTTGATAAAACACCCTTTATCCCCTCCTTTCGTAAGTTTCAAATTTTTAAACCGTTAATTAAACAATTAAACTATCAGCCGAACTAAAACAGGAGAACTTAAAGGAATCTAGTTTGATTTAGAACCAGGGAGTTAAGGTGTAGGGAGTAGTAAATAGTATCCACCACACAAGTTATGAGGAGTTCGTAGTTGGGCTTTAGCGCTTCATTTTCAAGCTGTTTCCAGTCTTGAGCCACAAATACAAGCCTTCAAATTTAAAGACATGGACTACTATTACTCTAGACCTTAATTTAAGGGATAAATCCCTCACTATGAACCCTTATGAACCTCGCAAATAGAAACTATATCACCTCCACTTCACCTGTTTTCCGTATCCTAACTCCTGCATTCTTTCTTCCCACCATTACCACAAACATTCATTCTTAGATATAGTTTGCCTCAGATAAAAATATCACCAGATTCTTTTAATACATGCAGTTAAAAACTTTTTGTAGATTTATTTTTTTTTAAACTGCGCCGCTAAACTTAATGTTTACATACAAAAATTTATAATCATTCATGCAAAATACATCTTCAGACAGATGTGTAAATAAACCCAGAAGAAATCAACAAGCACAACTTCTGACAATATCCAACGCAATGCTCAAGCTGTCACAATAGAAAATATCAAAATCCAAACCGTTGTAACAAAATCGCAATCAAATCATCGTCCCCTCATCAAAATATTTGCCTTTCCGCATAAATACTGATTTGCTGGACGTGTCTTTTTTATTTCTGCTCCAATAGTCGGGTCGAAATTAACTAACCAAATCTCCCCCTGTTTTGTACCTACGGAGAGGGAGAAATCTAGTCCTCTCCCCGTAATCGGGGAGGGTTAGGGTGGGGTTCTTTCTATGCGTCTTCATATTTAAATTGGTATTACATAAATAATAGCCAAATACAGGAAGAGACTGCGCATTTATGGTTGTTTCTCGCCGACTTTCTTAAAAGTCGGGTTCTTATTGTCCTCAATATTGATTTTCAATCACCCGACTTCTTTTTCCGACTCCCCTACTGTACAACGATATCTCCCACCATTCCTGCTTCTGCATGGCCAGGGATTGTACAGCGTAATGAATAGGTTCCCGGTTTCAAAGGAATAAATACCCAGTCAGCTGCTCCACTGGGTTTTAGTTCTAAATCGTGAATTGCACCTTTAATTTCGGCTTTTCCGGCTTCAATTTTTTGTGTCCAAATTGCGTCGGCAAAGTCTTTGCTGGTAAAGTAATGTTTTAGCTGACTGGGATTTTTGAGTTGTAATAGGTAACGTTTTCCGGCTTCAAATTCAAGGTGATTCGGTACAAATTTAAGTTCATTGTCAACGTTTCCTAAGCTGACATCAATTTTGGTCACTGGCTGTTTTACCAGGTTGGTGGTTAATGCATAAACTGGTGCAGGTAAACCGAATAAAGCGATAAAATTTACAATTACACAGATTAATAATCCTGCTATGGGGATTATGTATCTTGGGGGTTGCCAATCTCGAACTTGATCTAGTCCCATTAGTACCGTTTCAAATCACATCAATAATATAGGTGTTTATATGGTCTATTGGTAATTATCCCTCAAGATAAGTATCCCTTCAATTTTAAAGTATTGATACCATTCCATTCAAATTTGTGATACATTTTCTTCCCCCTGCATCCCCTGTTTCCGAAATGAGTCCGACTATGGGTGGCTGCAAGGCTCCCATCAAAAAAGCTGATCCGGTGATGAATCAGCTAGGACATACACATTATTGTATAATCGTCTAATAATGGTGTTGACTGTTGACTGCTAACGGTTATGGGCGCAGTTTTTCTGGAGGGTATTCAACGCCATTAAACATGCAACGCCGAGTAAGTACCTGATTACTCCAAACGCACAACTTGCCGTAGAAGCATCACCCGACGACTATCTACAACCATTGCAAAAAAACCGCGTTCGCTTAGACTTTGGAGGGTGCTGTAAGCATCCCGCGAATTAGTGGTGTAAACAGCTAGTAAATAGGGGCGTTGGGCGTAGGAAACAAAGCCCACATCACCTCCGACAACCTGCTGGACTTGTTTTGCCAGTTCTGGACGATTAAAGTAATCAACTAGGACTGCATAGCCAGAACCAAGGGCTTGGGGGTTAAATTTTGCTTGGGGTGGGGTTGGTTCCGGTGGACGGGTGGTAATAATTGCCGATAAACCTGCTGAATCTCTGATAAATCTGGCCCAGCGATTAGCGTCATCAATTTTCGAGAATCCACCAATTCGAGTCACCGTATCTTTGAGATAGGTACAAACCGTGGTTTTGGTACTATTGGGTAGGACTCGTCGCAACTGATTTTGGTTTTCGGCGGTTGGACTAATTACAAGTAGTAGATACTCCCCCGCAGCTGGAGGTTCACAAGTTTGTGGATTTTGCTGGGCAACTACTGGACGAATGCTACCCATTGTAGTCGCGATCGCAAAGGCAAAAAGCGGGAGACACAATGCTTCACGAATTACACGTGGCACAGTTTTTAATCTCTGCACAACAGTTGGATACATAGATAGGTTTCTCTTCAAAGATTCTATGAACGCAATTTTGTTCCCCTGCTGCGAGGGTCCTATAGCAACCTGTAATCCAGTTGATAACTGTTTGCATACGCATAAATTCCTAGCTGTTGAGCAGCAAAGTTTATGCGCACAAATGGAATTGCTAGTAAAACAGAGTATATCAGGATACGGTCGCCAAAGATGCTAAGGGGTCAGGAATTGTTTCGCTGGGAGCGGTAAATTCTCCTGTCGCCACATATTCCAGACGTAGTTTTAACCAGGTAATAAATTGGGGATTGGTGGAAATCACTGCCGCAGCCGGTTGTGGACATTGCGCTTTCACCTTGACTAACTCAGGTGCTTCTAGAAACGCTGGTTGTTTGACTAACCAAAAATCTATTTCTTTTTCGTTTTCGTGATAATAACGAGTTCTTTCTTTTAATACCTCGTCTAAGGGTTCTTCTTCTGTCAGAAAACGCTGACTTGCCACAACGTAATAATAAGTTGTCATGTTTTGTGTTTCCTTATAAAAATACTTGTTGAAAACCCTTCGCCTTGAGACAAGGGATGAAAACGGTCTCAGTCCTCTAGGACTCTTTGATTGATGTCCACAAATGTAGTTGTGGATGTGAGTTGCAACGAGATGTAAATGCTGCAAAGAATATTCTAAATCTTGCTAGACAAGCTAGGGAAGGGCATTCCCGAAGTAACGCTACAGGAGTCGGAATCTCTACGCTAGTTGGTGAAAACCTGCTAGAGCGCAAATTCTAACGATGAATGTAGAATCCCCTCGGTCTTAGCCAGGAGAGTGTCAACAAGGCTAATTAATATCCATGCTAATCAATAATTTACAGCCTTTTTTGCTCTCTAGGGGAAATGGTTGGGGAAGCAGGGATTGGGGAGAGGAGGGAAGCTTTCGGGAACAGGGGAAGAAAATGTGTCAAAACTTGGAGTGAAAAAGAAAAAGTGGGCATAACACCCACTAAAATTGTGATCAAAAATTCAAACAGGTGGAATTAGGTGACACCAAACACAATCACTAAACCAAGCACCGCACCAAAAACAATCAACGCATAGAATTGAGCGCGACCATTTTCCAGATACTTGAGACCTTCTCCACTAACCAAAGTAAAGAAACCGGTCAAATTTACAACCCCATCCACAACCCGGAAGTCAACTTCCAAGACTTGACGGGCTAAACGACGTAAACCTAATACAAAAACTTTGTAGTAAATATCGTCGAAATACCACTTGTTCAAAGATAACTCGTAAAGCGGTTTAATTTGAGATGCGATCGCGGCTGGATCGATTTTCTTGATTAAATACATCAACACAGCCAAGGTAATCCCAATTAGGGAAATACCGACCGAACTACCTGCCATGATATAAAACTCATTCGGTTCAAACTCCGCCAAATGTTCCATGACTTCAGCCAAGGTTTCATTCGGGGAATAAACAAACTGCTCAAAGTAATTGGCAAAGGGTGTACCCAAAAGTCCGATTAACATCGATGGAAATGCCAACACTACCAACGGTAAGGTCATTGTCCAAGGTGACTCATGGGGAGTATCACTATGGTGTCCATCTCCATGACCATGATCATCATGAGCGTGGCTAGTGGTTGCTGCTAATTCCCCTTGACGCATCGCCCCTGGTCCAAAATTGACCGCCGGTGTTGCGGCAAAAGCAGCTGCATCCTTGAGTTTTTGAATAATTTTTTGATCTGTACCCCGGAATCCACCCTCAAAGGTGGAAAAATACATCCGGAACATGTAAAAGGCCGTAATTCCTGCCGTTACATAACCGACAAACCACAACAATGGGTTAGCAGAAAAAGCCGCACTCAAAATTTCATCCTTTGACCAAAATCCAGCAAAGGGAGGTATACCGGAAATTGCTAAACAACCGATTAAAAATGTAATCGCAGTCACAGGCATGTATTTACGCAATCCCCCCATCACCCGCATATCTTGGGCAAGAACCGGATTGTGTCCTACAACACCTTCCATCCCGTGAATTACCGAACCCGACCCTAGGAATAGCATTGCCTTAAAGTAGGCGTGGGTCATCAAGTGAAATAATCCCGCAGAGTAAGCCCCCACTCCCATTGCCATCACCATGTAACCTAACTGGGAAATGGTTGAGTAGGCTAATCCTTTTTTGATGTCATTTTGGGTAATCGCAATGGTTGCCCCCAAAAATGCTGTAAATGCCCCCGTAAAGGCAATCACACCCATCGCCGCCGGTACATGTTCAAATACCGGATACATTCTGGCTATCAAGAACACTCCAGCAGCCACCATCGTCGCTGCGTGAATCAAGGCACTAATGGGTGTAGGACCCTCCATCGCATCGGGTAGCCACACATGTAGGGGAAACTGGGCTGATTTTGCCACTGGTCCGAGAAATACCAAAATGGCAAATAAACATGCCAAGAAATTGCTCAGGGAACCGTTTTCCACTAGCTCACCTAGTCTTTCCCCCATCACCGCAAAATCAAAGCTACCCGTTGCCCAAAATAGCCCCAGAATACCCAGCAACAAACCAAAGTCACCAACCCGGTTGGTCACAAATGCTTTTTGACAAGCATCCGCAGCTGCTTTGCGGTCGTACCAAAACCCCACCAGCAGGTAGGAACACATCCCCACTAATTCCCAGAAAATATATATCTGAACCAAGTTGGGGCTAACCACCAAACCTAACATTGATGAACCAAATAGGCTCAAATACGCATAAAAACGTACATAGCCTGGGTCGTGGGACATGTACCCATCCGTATAAATCATCACCAGTATTGCAACAGTGGTGACGACTACTAACATCATTGCAGTCAGGTGGTCAATCGTGTACCCCATTGTGAGGTGAAAATTACCTGCTGCTGCCCATTCAAAGATACGCGTATAGGGTGCGTGTCCTTGAATTTGACTCCATAAAATAGCTAACGATAACCCCATCGCTGTGCCCATTAACGAGATAATTAGCACCGCATTGAGTTGCCGCAGGCGATTTGTCACCTGATTTAACGAAATTAATCCTAGACCAACCAGCATTGCTCCTAAAAGCGGGAGAACTGGAATCATCCAGGCATACTGATAGATTATTTCCATCACTAACGCCTACTATGGTATTTTCGATTGAATTGTCCCAACTGTTAATAATTGTGACACACAGTTTTTAGCATAAAATACCCCATCGGATACGGTTTCGATGGGGTGGTTAAGTTTGGTTTTAGATTTTAACCTCTAAATCATGATAGAGCTTAAGGACAAGCAATTGTTAAGAAAAATGTCGATTAGTTAATTGGGGAGGAGACAGGAGACAGAAAATAGAATACAGGAGGCAGAATACAGTATGGTTAATATACAGAAGTGCTTAGTAGATATACTTCCCCAGCATCCCCTGCTCCCGAAAGCCCCCCGCATCCATAAATGTATCAACTTGAAAGTAAAAATATATTACTTCTGGAGGGAACTATACTCCCAGCTACCACTTTGGGGCAAACAGGATTCTGGCTTAATTAAGTATTGCTGACGAACTTCTTCTAGGGCTTGCCATAGGTCATCGCGACTACGAAACCCCTCTACCCGATACAGCACTTTACCATCAGCAATTAGTAACAGAGTCGGTAAGGACTTGAGCCTATACTTGGTGGACAGCTTAAAGTTTTCGTCCGCATTCACTCCTACCAATTTGATTTCTTCTCCCAATTGGGATTTAAATTGCAGCAGTAAGGGATGGATAATTCGACACAAACCACACCAGGGGGCTTCAAAATTCACTAGGACTGGAACTGGCGATTCTAATACTTCTTGATTAAATGTTCTTTCGCTAACCGACAACACCATGATGCCTCTAGAGGTTATTAATAGTTCTTTTTTATTTTGATTTTGCTATTTGCAGTAGTCTAGGTAATTTACAATACCACATATCTCCTGCGTATGAGCAATCAAATATACCTTGACTGACGATTGGTAGTTTTGATGGAGTCAAATTTCCAAGTGGGTAATTGGGTAGGTGTGAATTAGGGGCACTCCAAAACTCTGTTGACATGTGACAGTGGTCAGGATGGAACGCTGTCAATGGTCAAACAATGGTAATCGGTATGTCTACCTAATTCGTAATTACTAATGCGTAATTGCCTACGGCAAGAAACCTGCGCCTAGGTAATTCCAAAGGCTATGATTCCCCTGCTTCTGTAAGCAGTCTTGTTCCCGGTGAGGTAACTGAGCTTGCCAAAGTGGGTTTAGATCATAATTACGAATTATAAATTACGAATTATCAATTATTTAAAATCGACAGCCCCGAATCTTGTTTGCAACTACTCCAATTCATCGTACATCGATTCGGTGATAAATGAAGCTAGCCAATAGGCGTAAAACTGTTCTGGAATGGTGGCTAGGGGATAATTTAGCATTTTTTTAGTGGATTCGGAAAAATAAATTATCTAGTACCGCGCGGCGTAAATACACCTACCTTTCCCCTCGCTCCCATGCTCCGCGTGGGAGCAGAATCTGCGAGGCTCCTGCTTCGTGAATGAAGGCAGAGCCTTCAACCCACTAAGCGACCACGCGGAGCGTGGTCACTAGATAAAAAGTTAATACTCAGTTTATTTCAGCCAACCTGTACTAGTAATTTGGTCATCTCCTCTGATTACAAGGGAGGTGGGGGTTGGTAAATGTGATCGCATTTTCACCATTGTTCCCACAGACGCGACATGTCGCCTTTCTCCCCGCTCCCTCTGCATCCAGTCATCGGCTGGGCAATTAGATTTACGGATGTGATGGGTAAATGTTGTGTCTTAGGCTATGCTGGAGGCAATATACTGGTGCTTGGATGAGATTTTCCTGGCAATGGTAAATCCTGCTGATGGGTTGCACAATGAGATAAACTAACTTGGGGCTTTTGTATTGCGGCAATTTCGAGTAGATTTAATGTGGCGGGATACAAAATCATATCTTATCCGGTCTGGCTCAAAAGTTGGTTTACAAACTATTTGGGATTTTGGACTTGGGATTGCACTGGTAGATAAATCTGAGAGCTTGAATTTAGGGTTTTGAATTGCTGCCACAGATAAATTTAGTTGTTCTATACCATCAATAGATTTGTTCCGAATCATTTGTAGTCCGACATATGCTTGTATAAATGGGGGTTGACTAAGTGGTAAAAATAAATTCCATTGGTAAATAAATTTAAAGAAAACTTAATTTCAGTACAATCCATACCGCAAAGTATTCAAATATGAGACTTTTATCCAGATGTTGTGATACTGTCTTTTTCGAGTTATCTCTCGGAGTTTAAGATGCAATAAAAGTTCTCAAACACCGAATCAAACTGACTCGCTAGTTTATTGCTTAGTGTTGCTCCTTTCAACGTTGTGGGTTGAGCCTTTATATGTCTGACCTTCCTTTTACTTTAGATCAGTTACGCATCCTCAGAGCAATTGCTGCTGAAGGGAGCTTTAAACGCGCTGCTGATAGTTTGTATGTTTCCCAACCAGCTGTAAGTTTACAAGTACAAAACTTAGAGCGACAGTTGGATGTTCCCTTGTTTGACAGAGGTGGAAGACGCGCTCAGTTAACTGAAGCTGGACACCTGTTGTTAAGTTATGGTGAAAAAATCCTCAGTCTGTGTCAGGAAACCTGTCGGGCGATTGAGGATTTACAAAACCTCCAGGGTGGTACCCTGATTATTGGTGCTTCTCAAACCACGGGTACATATCTACTACCTAAGATGATTGGTATGTTTCGGCAAAAATACCCTGATGTTGCTGTCCAGCTACATGTTCATTCGACTCGACGTACTGCTTGGAGTGTTGTCAATGGACAGGTAGACTTGGCCATCATTGGTGGGGAAATCCCTGGGGAATTAGCTGATTCTTTGGAAATATTACCCTATGCGGAGGATGAGCTAGCACTGATTCTACCAGTATCCCATCCTTTTGCTAAACAGGAAACAATTCAAAAAGAAGATTTATATAAACTACAATTCATTGCCCTGGATTCACAATCAACTATTCGCAAGGTCATTGATCAGGTGTTAACCAGGTGCGATTTAGACACCCGCAGGTTTAAGGTGGAAATGGAACTTAATTCCATCGAAGCAATAAAAAATGCTGTCCAGTCGGGTTTAGGTGCGGCATTTGTCTCAACCTCAGCGATCGCAAAAGAGCTACAAATGGGTGTCCTCAATTGCACCACCATTGAAGGTGTGGTCGTCAAAAGAACCCTTTGGCTGATTCTCAACCCTAATCGTTACCGTTCTAAAGCCGCAGAAGCCTTTAGCCAGGAAATTCTCCCCCAGTTCGCCAATCCCGGTTGGAGTCCTCAATTGTTGAAAACACCACACCGCGATTCGATTCGCGATACAGTAGTCGTGAATGGCTTTGATGTTGACGAAACATCACCGGCTACCCTGGATGATGATGTCTAAATCTTGATGGCAAATCTCTGGAGATTGGTAGATTAGAGCCACTACCACTCGACTAACCCGAAAATGTCCCTTGAATTCAGGGATTAGGGAAAGACGTAACATTTTACGTCCGTATGGGAGTAGGAATATTAACCTTACTTTCGTGAACTTACCAGTATAGGAGGATGTTTAAGTGTAGATTTACACAATAGGTATCCTTCGCGATCGCTGACCCTGGCAAACTGTTGTTTCATCACTAAGTCCTCACCCATGAGTTCTCAATTTTTATAGACATCTCCAACAAAGGAACTCAAATGCTTGTTTAGTAAGGGTTAATATTTAATTTCTGGAGATGTCTAATATTGATAGATTTTGCCTATTTCCGTTAACCGACACTAGTTAACTTGCTATTTTTTCATCTCTTGAGTAAAGTTTTTCTGCACACCCCGCCCGTAGTTAAAATTATTTGGTATTGCATAATACTTAAATAAGTTTGATTGACGGACTTACCTCAAATCACCTGGCTCCAGAAAATTTAACCTCGAATCAATTGTATGGAACTTTACTGCACTCGTCCGCACTGCCCTCGTCCACAAAACCATTTTGCGGAACTTGACGACACGACGACATTGCGAACAGTACCGCATAAGTTCTGTACTGCCTGCGGTATGCCTGTGATTTTGGCAGGACGTTATTTGCCTGTAAAATTATTGGGTCGTGGTGGATTTGGTGCAGCTTTTTTAGCTCGCGATCGCTATACTCCGGGAATGCGTTATTGTGTTGTGAAGCAGTTTCAACCGGCGGGAAATCTGAATCCAGAGCAGCTACAATTAGCCCAGCAGCTATTTGAGCGGGAAGCGGTTGTGTTGGAAGATATTGGTCATCAACATGATCAAATACCTAATTTGTATGCCTATTTCCCAATTATTGTCGATAGTTTAACTAGTGGTAAGCAGGATCAATTTTTTTACATTGTTCAAGAATATATAGATGGTCAGAATCTGGAGGAAGAAGTAGTTCGGCAAGGTAGATTTACGGAGACTCAAGCTCTGGAAGTGTTGCGGGAAGTTCTCAGTATTCTCAAGTTTGTTCACAACCAAAATATTATTCATCGCGATATTAAACCTTCCAACATTATGCGTCGTCGCGATGGCAAGTTGTTTTTACTGGATTTCGGCGCAGTTAAACAAGTCACAAATTCTCCATCTCCCTCCAAGGGTTCTACGGGAATCTACTCACCGGGATTTGCGCCCCTAGAACAAACTTCCGGTCAGGATGTTTATCCAGCGACGGATTTATACGCTTTGGCGGTGACGATTTTGGTATTATTAACAGCTAAAGATGCCAGTGAATTATTTGATGCCTATAGTAATCGGTGGCAGTGGGAACAATTCACTTCTATTTCCCCCCAACTGTCGCAAGTTCTGACCAAAATGCTCAAACCAGCAGTCGCAGATAGGTATCAATCGGCACAAGAAGTTTTGAATGATTTATCTGCTGTGGGTACGTTTGTGAATACACCAGTACCAGCGACGGTGATTCCTCCAGCAGTCACACCTGCACCAGTGACATCGCAACCGGTAGTACCTGTAGCAGTCTCACCGCAACCAGTAGCACCTGTACCAGCATCACCTCAACCGCGATTTTCCACCTGGGAAATTCTTCGGGGTGCAGGATTTAGTGGTTTTGAAGGGGGGTTAGTGGCGATCGCGTTATTTAGTTTATTCCAAAGTCCAGGAATTGCGATCGCTGGTGCGGTGCTGATTACTGGTATATTGGTATATGCTCAAAATCGTCGCTGGTTGGAAGGATGGGATTTGGGGATAATTCCGGGGCTAACCTTGGCGGTGATGTTGTTTGTTCCAGCTTTGCAAGCAGGAATGGGTATACCCTCAATGATTTTCTCGGCATTGACCAGCGCTTTAATTGCGATCGCTGTGACATCACTATTTCGTTTAATCTATAGATTGTTATCGTCAATTATTTAGATTTCACTGGGCATAGTACTATTATTTAGCATATTTATCAATAAAACTTACCAATTTGTTTATATTTAGAAGCGACAGAACCGTAGAAAATCCAATCGTCAGGAAAAGTTTGAATCCTGGCAGATTCCCTAACACTCAAAGGACGTAATTCGACAGGATGGCACATATCAGTTGCTTTTTGATGGGGACATTTTCAAGGGGATTATTAACTTAATTATGGGAATGGTTGTTGGTCAATATCCGGAGAAAGTTAGAATAAGACCATCCCCACCTAAATGCAAGGTAGAGCGATCGCTATGGTACTGACACAACAAACCCCAGCCACCATCATCTACCCAGACAGCGATGGACAACCAATGGCTGATAATACCAAACAATTTCAATGGATAGTCACTATTAAAGAAAACCTGGAAATATTGTTTGCATCCCAACCGGATGTGTTTGTAGCTGGAGATTTACTATGGTATCCGGTGGAGGGAGAATTAATCCGTCAAGCTCCTGATGTTTTAGTTGTGTTTGGTAGACCCAAGGGAGACAGGGGTTCTTACAAACAATGGGAAGAGAATAATATCCCCGTCCAAGTAGTGTTTGAAATCCTTTCTCCAGGAAATACCCTCAAGGAAATGGCAAAAAAACAGAAGTTCTACGAACGCTATGGAGTTGAGGAGTATTACATCTATGACCCCGACAAAAACGATTTGAATGGTTGGTTGCGAAGTCAAGAAGGAGAATTAGAAGTAATTGAAGAGATCAATACTTGGGTTAGTCCCCGTTTGGGTATCCGCTTTCATCTCACACCTCAAACCCTGGAAATATACCGTCCCGATGGGGAGAAATTTCTGACATCTGTGGAACTTGCACAACAACGGGAACAGGAGCGTCAGCGTGCAGAAACCGAACGTCAACGTGCAGATAATGCACTTTCCCAACTCGAAGAGGAAAGAAAGCGGTATCAGGATTTATTGCAAAAATTACAGGAAAAAGGTATTGATCCTGAGAGGTTGTAGCTTGTGTGCAGGTCAACCCAAATTTGCTAATCAGGATATCGACCCAGATTTCTCTTAAGAGGATGTTTTAAAAGTCGATTTCAATACTTAACAAGCCCGTTTTTTGGGAGTAAGCAGAATCGGGAGAGACGCAACATGTCGCGTCTGTAAAGTTTGAGCCTATTTACCCTCTTCAATAAGTGGTTGATAAAGTATTTATTGACACTTGACCAGCAACTTCTAAATAATATCGATTCTCTTGTACTTTGCAATACATGAAACTAGAATAATCAACGGTTACAGTCCATGATATGTCGCAAGCATTAGCGTAAACGATATAACTTATACAGCAATCCGATTTAAGTCGTGAAAAATAGCGTGCCGTTGACTGGTGACTGTTAACCTTCAACTGTCAAGCGTTAACAACCCTACATGTAAGATTTTACAAATCCCCCTCGGATTGCTGTAAGTCTTGAGTGACAGATGAATTTTCCTTCTACTCCCTACTTCCTGTAGATTTGAGGGATTTGTGAGAAATACAGGAGCAATTCCACCAAAATATCCAAAATATGAAGATAATGCAAAATCTTAAATATTTAGTCATATTGGCATATATTTGCTACCGGGAAAGGGGATAAATAAAAAATAGAAATATTTACTGCATTTACCCCTGTTTGAAGCTATGACCTACTGTCTGCGTATCGCGGATATGGCGGAAACTGAACGACCACGCGAAAGATTGCTCACCTACGGCGCAAAAACCCTCTCAACGGCTGAACTGATTGCCATTTTATTAGGAACAGGTCAAGGTGCAGGCAAATTATCGGCTGTGGGATTAGGACAATTAATTTTGCAGGAGCTAGGACAACATCAACGGGAACCGTTAGCAGTATTACGGGATGTTAGTGCCGCAGAGTTAATGCAAATTGATGGAATTGGTCCAGCCAAGGCCACAAGTATCCTCGCAGCAGTAGAATTGAGTAAGCGAACATTTCAATCCCGTCCTAATGATAAAACCGTGATTGATAGTCCCGCAGCCGCAGCCGCAGCCTTAAGTCAAGACCTGATGTGGCAAAGTACTGAAAGGTTTGCTGTCGTTTTATTAGATGTCAAAAATCGACTGTTGGGAACCCAAGTGATTACGGTGGGAAGCGCTACAGAGACCCTTGCACCACCGAGAGAAATCTTTCGTGAAGCAATTAAACATAATGCTACTCGTTTAATCATTGCCCACAATCATCCTTCGGGAAATATTGAACCGAGTCAAACAGATATTGAACTGACCCGTCAATTATTGGCTGGAGCGAAACTTTTAAATATTCCTTTGCTCGACCATTTGATTTTGGGGGATGGTAATTTTCAAAGTTTGCGGGAAATTACGACTTTGTGGGATGAATGTCCCCAGGGAGAGTAATCAACCATCATCTGATTTTAGATTACTCTTCGAGAAGCTGCGCTACGCGCGTCTATGGATTTTGGATTCAAACCCTCATTCCCCATCCTAACTGTTACGATGTTGTTTTTACCGTTTTTTGCGGAATGTCAGTTCAAAAAATTCTTTCCTCCCCTACTTCCTCTGCCTACTTTCACCCGTCATTTCTATGTTGACAAACCGCTATCCCTACCCCTAATTGTCAGGGTTTGCTCAATAAATAAATTCCTGAGTTATTGAGTAAAACTCAATTTATTCATAAAATTAGTAAAATAGCATACATTTTGTATTCGCATTTTCTGCTGATTGCGTAATAGACACTTGGAGGGGTTCAGGATGAGTCGCCCAATTATTTTAGGTATTGTTGGTGATAGTGCCGCAGGTAAGACCACATTAACACGGGGGATTGCCCAGATACTTGGTCCAGAAAACGTGACGGTGATTTGTACCGATGATTACCATCGCTATGACCGCAAACAGCGAGCGGAAATAGGTATTACGGCGCTTCATCCTGATTGTAACCATTTGGATATTATGCAGCAGCATTTATCGTTGTTGCGGACTGGACAGCCAATTTTGAAGCCTGTTTATAGCCATAAGACGGGTACTTTTGAAGCACCGATTTACATCAAACCAGGTAAATACGTAATAGTGGAAGGTTTGTTGGGTTATTCGACTCGTGGAGCGCGGGATTGTTATGATGTTAAGGTTTATTTAGCGCCTCCAGAGGATTTGCGATCGCAGTGGAAGGTGAAACGGGATACCCAAAAGCGGGGGTATACACCGGAACAGGTGTTGCAGGAATTGGAAAGGCGGGAACCAGATTCGGAGCAGTTTATTCGTCCCCAGCGTAAATGGTCGGATATTGTCGTCAGTTTTTATCCAGCCCATGACAACACAGAGAATGGCAATGGACATCTCAATGTGCGCTTGGTATTGCGTCCGACAATTCCCCACCCTGATTTTACAGAAATTGTACAGATGGGTAATGGAAATTTCCAATCCGCTATCCGCCTTGGACTAGACCGGGATATGGGTAAACCGGTGGATGTTTTGGAAATTGATGGACATGCAACCCAGGAACAGGTGAATAAACTAGAGCAAATTCTTTGTTGGGATATGCCCTATCTCAAAAATGTTTGCGATCGCGAATCTAACCCTGAATTAGGAAAAGTTACGGGAACAACGGGGGAAACCCTCCAAAGTTATCCTTTGGCTCTGACCCAGTTATTGATCACCTATCACATGCTTAAGGCTACCCAGGGTTTTCAATAAGTTTTGCGAAAGAAAGCTGAAATTAGGGTCTGCGGTCAAAGTCTTTTAGTGAGAATAGGGAACGGGGAGTAGGTAAAGACGCGACATGTCGCGTCTGCACAGGAATGCTTTAACCCAACAATTCCGCTTTTCACAGGCTGCAAAAATTACAAATGCCAGGTTTTTCAGCCTTACATGCATATTGCGACAGCGCCTTTGGCGACTAAAATACCCTCCAAAGCTCACAAAATCAGAGTTTTTATATTTTTCAGCAAGTTCTAAATTCAATCTTGCATCATGTATAAGCTCAAAATAATTTGTCTGAGTAAGTATTTATCAGGAAGGATGGTGCAAGATGTCAGTACCAAGTTTTTTGCAGGATAATCTCAACTTCAAAGTTATTTGACTTTCAACTGCATATATGCTATCAACAGGAGTATAGGTTAGTGCTGATTTCTAAATCAAAAGTTAAAACCGAAAACACTGGTTATCATAAAAAATAATATTAGAACGTGAATACTCTTCCACCATCAAAACCGCGACGGATAACTTGGCAGGGAATTTTCTCAGTATCAATGTTCGCGTTCATGTATCTGCCAATTTTTGTGTTAGCCACCTATAGTTTCAATCGGTCCCCCTACAGTGCTACTTGGCAGGGATTTACTTGGGAATGGTATCAAAAACTATGGAGCGAAGAAAGAATCCTCTTAGCCCTGAAAAATAGCCTAATTGTCGGTGGTTGTGCGGTGGCAGTATCGGCGGTATTTGGAACCTTGATGGCTGTCGGGTTAGCAAAATATCGGTTTCCCGGTAAAGGACTATATCAAGGAATTGCCTACCTACCCCTAATTATCCCAGATATTGCGATCGCAGTTGCAACGTTAGTATTTTTAGCGTCCTTTGCCATTCCCCTCAGTCTGGGGACTATTATTGCAGCCCATACTGTCTTTTGTATCGCCTATGTTGCTCTAGTAGTTAATTCTCGCTTAGAGCATTTAGACCCCCATTTAGAGGAAGCAGCCTTGGATTTAGGAGCAAATCCAATGCAAGCATTCCTACAGGTTATCTTACCCCAACTATTACCAGGTATTATTTCCGGCTGTTTATTAGCCTTTGTACTGAGTCTGGATGATTTTCTCATCGCCAGCTTTACTGCTGGTAGTGGTGCAAATACCTTACCGATGGAAATTTTTGCCCGGATTCGTGCTGGTGTCAAACCAGATATCAATGCCCTTAGTGTAATACTGATTGTCGTTTCCGCAACCCTCGCATTCATTGCTGAATTAATTCGGACTAGAGGAAGTAGGGAATAGCCGTCCTGATAACCCACGGAACTCAGTTGATTAACGTGAATTCGACGGATTGTAAACGCTACAATGCCTGTGAATCAATGATTTTGAAAGTTAAGTTTTAAAGTAACCTCATCCATTAGTTGAGAACAAAGTCAATTACTGACTGATTTCAGGTTTAATGATTTTATTCTCAACATCATACTTGGAGGTTTTTAAAAACTTCTATTTCCTACGAATGATACTGGACAAGAGTTTCAGGCTTTATAACTCATCGAACTCACGTTGATTAATATCCTTTTTACTTTTGTGTTGATAAGTAGGGTCTGAGGAAAAAGTCTTTTTGTGAGGGTAGGGAACAGGGAGCAACGCAACATGTCGCGTCTGTACAGGGAATATTTTTAACCGAAAAATTCCACTCTTCACAAGACGCAAAAAATAAAAAATGCCGGGTCTTTAAGCCTAATAACCTATTTGTTTACAAGTTTACAAGTTTATTTGCTCCCTACTCCCTGTACAGAAGACCCGACGGGTCGTCTGTACTCCCTGAAACTTGCAGGTGTCTGTGAGCAATCTGGGATTAGTCCGCAGTTTGTAAGAAATCTCGTGCCTTTTGCAAAGCTTCCCGAACCTGGTTAAATCCGGTTCCTCCGTAGCTATTACGAGCTGCAACGACTTGACGGGGTGATATAGCTTGGTAAATGTCCTCCTCAAAAGCAGGATGAATATTTTTCCACTCCACAATCGTTAAATCCTTGAGGAGTTTTCCCGCAGCAAGGCTAGTTTGCACCACTTGACCGACTAAATTATAGGCTTCTCGGAAGGGTACACCCTTATTAGCAAGATAATCAGCAACATCAGTAGCATTGGAAAAATCCTCAGCCACTGCTTGTTGTAAACGTTGCGGACAAAATTCAATCCCTTCATGGAAGAGAATTGTCATTGCTTGTAAACAAGCTTGCACCGTCTTCACAGTATCAAATAAACCTTCCTTATCTTCCTGAAGGTCTTTATTGTAAGCTAAGGGCAACCCCTTCATCACCACTAGCATCGCTTGTAGGTGTCCAAACACCCGTCCTGTTTTCCCCCGTACCAATTCAGGTACATCGGGATTTTTCTTTTGGGGCATAATACTAGAACCCGTAGCACAGCTATCCTGGAGACGGACAAAGCGAAATTCCTCCGCAGACCAGAAAATAACTTCCTCCGCCAAACGGCTCAGGTGTACCATAATTAAACTAGCAGCAGCGAGAAACTCAACCACAAAATCGCGATCGCTAACTCCATCCAAACTATTGGCATAGATATCCGCAAATCCCAATAATTCGGCACTATAGTGACGGTCAATGGCAAAAGTTGTCCCCGCTAAAGCACCACAACCTAAAGGGGAAATATTTACCCGTTTCAACACATCACCTAAACGTTCCCAATCCCGTTTCAACATCTGAAAGTAAGCCAAAAGGTGATGGGCTAAACTGATTGGTTGAGCGCGCTGTAGGTGGGTATAACCAGGAATCAAGGTTTCCACATGAACTTCCGCAATTTCCAACAAAACCCCTTGAAAATCTCGAATCAAATTGCGAATTTGCCCAATCTGCTCCCGTAAATATAAACGGGTGTCAGTTCCTACTTGGTCATTACGGGAACGGGCTGTATGTAACTTTTTACCCACATCACCCACAATTTCCGTCAGCCGACGTTCCACTGCAAAATGAACATCTTCCGCATCAATACCGGGTTTAAATGTACCGGAACGGTATTCTTGGCGAATTTGTTCTAAGCCGGAAACTAGCTGTTCTCCCTCATCTGCAGAAATAATACCAGTTTTCGCCAGCATTTTTGCATGGGCTTGGGAACCAGTAATATCATACTCGATTAAGGCAATATCAAAGGAAATACTGGCATTAAAATCGGCTATTTGGGGATGGAGGGGAGAATCAAAGCGTGGACTCCACTTTTTTGCTTGCACCATAATTAATTAAAATCCGTGATTGGAGTCAGGAGATAGGACACAAAAAATAGAATACCTTATAAATAATCACTATCATCAAGTTGGAAAGCTTGCACCCTATCTTACCCAAAAGGGATTTAGAAGTGAAGAGTAGTCGTTTCAGGTGCAAGATATTCAGAACGGTTGATTTAACCGTAACTGGTCAAATTACGAATCATGTAACCAATAAATAAACCGATTAATAAAGCCCAAGCTTGTCCTGTTTGCACAAAATGGGTAAAAGCTTTTTGCATCTGCCCCAAAATATTGGGGTCATTGATGGTTTGCGCTAGTATACTACTATCAAGGGATAAAAAACCCATGATGTTAGTTAGACAGTCGTTAATTATATCCATAATCCCAAAGTATATTGTAATTTTGTCACTCAGCTTAAACTCTTGGAGGAAAATAATCAGCAAACATACATAAATTGCATAATCACTTCACTGATTGTTGACTGTTCACAGTTAACGAAAATCAGCTTTTTGATCCAAGATAGGTGCTGCTGACTGCCAATCTCCATCGAGAAGGGGTATTCCTCCGCAACATTACTTCAGTGACATTACAATGTGATAACCTTTACCTAGTGCAAATGTCTAGGTGGTTAAGCAATTTTAGATTTTCGATTGTGGATTTTGGATTACGGGGGAGTATCGCTCTTATACACTCGTTATATCGTTATATAGGGCTTGCTATAGACAAGATATAGACAAATTGAGGATGATTTATATCTTGCACCTTTACGTATACATACGTTGAGTTTAAAAATATACACGATATATACACGATATAGCTACAGTACTCTTGTTTGCTTTTAACGCGAAAATAATACTTTTAGCTTTATACAGAGTATTTTATTTTCATCAGCTTTTCTTGGTGCAAGATGTGAGATGGCTTATTTCATTTTAAAATCGCGAAAGAGGAAAGGCATCATCATACCAGTAAGTAAACTAACAATAGTCACGCTGATACCTAGAGGTATATCCATTTGGGCTATTGCGAGAAAACAAGTCAGTCCTAAAATCGTTCCAAAAACAATTTGACGAATGAATATAAGTGGGTCTCGTAGTAATTTTCCCCGGAGGAATAATCTTGTGGCAAACCAGGCAATTTCTAACATGATTTTTCGTGATAATTAAAAAACGGATGAAAGAGGTTTTTTCTCCACTCACTATTCCCTATTCCCTACTCACTTTCAAGCTAGGAAATAATTAAAGCTCACAGTTAATATCTTTTCTATGGGTTCTGATACCAACTTTATATGTAGGCTATTCCTATATTCAGTTATTCAATGTAGAATAACACTTAAAATTACTAATCCCAATAGAATACTCGGAATTACTCCTGCTGGTCCGAAAAAGCCTCCTAAGATTGCCGATAATTCATAGCCTAAGTCTTTACCAGCAATCAGAATTCCACCGATTGCACCACCAGCCATTGAGACAATTGTCGCCACAATTAACCAAATTAATCCTGTGATGATGTTAATCTCACTATTGGCTAAACTGGTAATTAATTTATTAATTAATGGGTCTGTCAGAATTTCGTTCATGATGGAATGTGTATAGTTGAGAGTGTCTAATAAATCTCTAATTAAGAAAAAGATTGGAGAGCTTGTTGTACAACTTTTACTTGTTCTAACTGTTGGTGCTTTTGAAAAATATCCAAAGCTTGTAAGTAATAAGTTTGTGCTTGGGATTGGTTTTGGGGATTACCTAAATGGGGATGATTTAAATTATCTGGTAAATTTAAAAGAGCATTAGCTTTATTACAGATGGTTTTAGCATATTCTATTGGAGTATTCTCGTAGGTGCGCACCTTTAACGCTTCATCGTAGGCACTTATTGCACGGAGATTATTTTCGATTGGTTGGGAATTAGGTAAATATTGCAGTGCATTTCCCAAATTATTTTGCAACATGGCATATTCATGGGGATGCTCCTGGCAATTTATATGTTGCAAAGCTAATTCTAAATACTGAATTGCTAAAGCTTCTCGCATTCTTTCCTTGACTGGTGGTAATGGCATCGACAGATAGGCGATCGCAATATTATTATTGAGAACCGCGTACTCATGGGGATGGGTTTGCCATGTAAAGAATTTTAAAGCCGCACGATAGGCTGCGATCGCGTCTGTTATCCTTGCTAGGTTATAGGTTACTAAGGATTGTAGTACCAAACCTAAATTCATTTGTACAGAGGCAACTTCTTCCTCCGTACCCAATTCTTGTAAAATGGGTAATGCATCCTCATAGGCTGTTTTCGCTTGAACTAATAATTCGCTTCCCTCAGAGGAAATTGCTTTCAATGTGTTACCAATACCCACCTGAGTACGAGCTTTGAGTAAGGGATAATCATCCTGACAAAGTTCATAGGCTTGATAGTAAAGCGAAACAGCATGACGCAAATCTCTAGTTGTTTTCGACTTACACTCAAATCCCTGTGCGAGTTCAATCAACATCGCAATTTTTTCTTCAATAGTTGCGGACTCCGACTCAATTGCATTAATGGCAGCTTTCACAGTTGAATCTGAAATACTTAAAGACATAATTGCGGTTATCTCACAATCTGAGTATCAAAAACAAACTCACAACACTTTTCATTAATAAAGGAAGAGGACTAAAATCCTCACTACGAACTTTAATTAATATGCCAGTTACGTAATTCCTGTATTTTCAGTAAGCCCTATTTCAAAAAACAAATACTCCAGATATTTACCTGGACTACTACCCCAATACCAAACCAGATTTCGGAAATAACAAAAAAATTATTTCCACTTCACAAATATTATTCAACTTCCTGTCACAGGCTGTAGTTAATGGTTAACAGTTGGCAGATTTTTAGGAAATAGAGAAATCCGAATTATCTTTCTATTCCCTATTCCCTACTCCCTACGAGTTGTAGGGTTTTGTGAGAAATCCTGGTTTGAAGATTTGGCGATTCAATCGGTTTGTTTCTGCTTTTGATAGCGTTCCTTAAACAGCTTTTGTTGAACTTGGTGGTCTACAATCGGTTGGGGATAGCCAACTGCACGCCTTTCTAAGGGTGTAATCTTACCAGTGACAATATATTCCGTATCTAGGGAACGTAATTCTTCTACCCAGGTGCGAATATACTCCCCATCCGGATCGAATTTTTGCGCTTGACTCGCAGGATTAAATATCCGTAGGGGTTTGGGGTCCATCCCACTAGATGCACTCCACTGCCAACCACCATTATTGGCAGATAAATCACCGTCAATTAAATGTTGCATAAAATATTTTTCTCCCCAACGCCAATCAATCATTAAATCCTTGGTCAGGAAACTGGCGACAATCATCCGACAACGATTATGCATCCATCCTGTCGTGTTTAATTGACGCATAGCCGCATCCACAATCGGGTATCCGGTTTCCCCTGCACACCAAGCTTGAAAATACTTTTCGTTATTATCCCAAGGGAAATCTTTGAAGGGTTGACGATAGGGACCATCAGCTAATTCGGGAAAATGATACATCACATGTTGGTAAAATTCCCGCCAAGCTAATTCCTGTTGATAGGTGCGAATGCTGTTTTGAGCTTCATCACTGCGACTGGCTGACATGGCTGTTTCTGTTGCTTCCCAAACCTGACGGATACCTAGGACACCGAATTTTAAGGGGGCACTTAATTGGGATGTACCGTCTGTATAGGGAAAATTCCGTTCAGGTTCATACTCATAAATTGCTCGTTGACAAAATTCCTCTAAACGTTTTTGGGCAGCATCTTCACCCGGTGCAATCACCAATTCCCCATCCCAGCTAAATCCTAAATCCTCACTGCTAGGTAATGCAATCACGCCATAATCTCTGACTTTTTCCAGTTGGTCAGCACTTAATCCTTTTCCATCCCTAAAGGCAGCAACCACTTTCGCCTTCGGTTTACTACTCCAATTCTTCCAAAATGGACCATAAACTGTGTAGGGAGAAGCAGCACCTGTACAAATTTCATCGGGACTATGTAATAGCTGATCCCAATTCACACCAATAGTTTCAATCCCTTTTTCCTGCAACGCTGCAAGCATGGCGCGATCGCGCTTTTGGGCGTAGGGTTCCACATCCCAGTTCCAATACACTGCTTTGGCTCCCAAACCTGTTGCCAATTCAGGGATTTTGACAACCGGATTTCCATACACAATCAATAATTGACTACCTGCTTGTAAATAGCGATCGCGCAAATCTTGCAAGCAACCAATCAGATACTTGACCCGCACAGCAGCAATATCATCCCCTTTGAGTATCTGCGGATCTAAGCAAAATACCCCCACCACCTGTGGTGTTCTTTGCCGTGCTAAGGCTAACCCTGTATTATCCGTAATCCGCAAATCCCGACGATGCCAAAACAAAATTAAATCCGACATTCCCTAACTACCCAAATACGCAATCTCGTTATTATCTCATATTTTGTTAGTTTACATGTACTAAATGCGATTTTATCGGGTTGCTTGTGTGATTGATTAGTTATTTTTATCGGGAAAAACACAAAATTTGTCATTTCTCCCAGTCTATCGGCTTATTGAGAAAAAAACTGGCTATTTTCTCAATATTAATGATTCTATTATCAATAAGCTGACGTAATAATCATATTTTCGAGACTAATTATTGACATCTTGACAAATCCCAAGTATATTAGGGTATACTACTGCCAAAGCTATGTATATTAAATACCCCTTCATAAAGCTAGTTCGTCCAGACAGTTTAACCTATATCTTGAACCATTTTTGATTTCAAAATAAGTTTACCTGAGTGTATTTAGTGACAAATATCTGCGTTTTACCTCATTTTGTAAGGATCTACCTTCATTCACGAGGCAGGAGCCACGCCGAACATGGGAGCTAGGGAGTTAAGGTAAGTGTTTGTAGGTAATACCAATTTGAACAAAGAATGCGACAGATGAATTTTTACCAGACGTAGCATTGCTATGTGTCATATTGAGTATCTGTCATATCGTTTAGGCTAATGCTTGCTACATATCAGGGGCTGTAACCGTTGATGATTCTAGTTTCATTTATTGCAAAGTACAAGATAATCGATATAACCGTTGATGATTCTAGTTTCATTTATATCAAAGTACGAGAGAATCGATATTACAAACATTTTTTGAATCGGTATAAAGTGTAATGAGCCGATATTTCTAAATTGCGATGAACTTATTATTGGAAACCCAGCGTTTGTTATTAGAGCCTGTTGGTGAAGATGAACTGGATTTGTTGCATAGCATTTTGACGGATGCTTACGTGAGGAGGTATTTGTGTGATGACGAGATTTTAGGGGTAGAGACAGTTCAGGAAATGTTGGATGAAAGCCAGAGGCTATTTGCGACAGAAAAAGTCGGTATTTGGTTAATTAAAAACAAAGAAACACAGGAAACAATCGGATTTACTTGTTTGTGGTATTTTTTTGGCGAAAATCAGCCCCAGCTAGGTTATGCACTACTTCCCAAGGCGACGAAAAAAGGGTTTGGGTCTGAAGCCGCAAGTCGGATTATGGCCTATGCCTTTGAGGAACTTAAATATAAATATTTAATAGCCAGTTGCGATCGCCCGAATATTGAATCACAAAAGTTAGCCGCAAGAATTGGGATGAAAATGGTGGAGGAAAGGCTTATTGATGGAAAGCCAACTGTATTTTTCCGGATTGATCAAAAATAATACCAATTCGCAAACAGAATGGGACAGATAAATTTTGTTAGTCGAAGGGTTTTTTGAATTGGCATGAAGGATAATTCAGCAAGCCCGACTTAATTTACCTTGATGTTATGATTCATATCCAAGTTGAGGATTTGTTGAAATTGGGGATGGCTGCGAAGATGATCAAAATCCCGATTATCTTTGATCCATTGACTGCATTCTTGGGGGTTAAGTTGGACGGCTCTTTGGAGGAGGTCGAGGGCAAGGTTTGTATCACCTAATACGGCGTAGCAGCAACTGAGTCCGTAAAGAGAACTCGCATGGTTGGGGTTAAGGGCGATCGCTTGTTTATATGCGGGGATAGCGGCTGTGTATTTACCGGATTTGGAGAGGATTAAGCCTTGACAGTACCAGGCTAAATCAAAGTTAGGATTGAGGGCGATCGCTTTTTCGTAGGCAATTAATGCTTCCGGGGTACGATGAGCGCGATCGCAACTTAAACCGCGATTAAACCAGATTTTGTCGTCATTGGGGTTGAGTTTCAGGGCTTCGTCGTAGGATAGGATGGCATCTTCAAAGCATTGCATGGCATAGAGGATTAATCCCCGCTCGTACCAAACCCGAACATCGTTATTGTTTAAACTCAGTGCCCGTTCGATACTATTAAAGGCGGCATTGATCTGGCCTAGCTTACGTAGGGTAATGGCTTGAAATAACCAACTAAGATGTAATTCTGGTTTTAATTCCACAAATCGACTATACCCAGTTAAAGCTTGGGTATATGCTGCTGCTAATGACTGTAAATCTGCATATTTACACCAGGCTTGCCAATAATCCGGGTCTACTTCAGTAGCCTTTTCATAGGAGGCGATCGCTTCTGGGTGATTTCCCATTTTTTCCAGGGCTAATCCCCGATTATACCAGGTTGTCTGGTTTTTGGGGTTAATTTCTAGAGCTTGGTCGTAGGCGGCAATAGCTTGAGTAAATTCCCCTAAATCAAACATGACCAGTCCGCGATTATACCAGCTAGTCTCCAGTTGGGGATTGAGTTGAATCGCCCGGTCGATGGCTGCGATCGCTTCACCAAATTGGGCTAAGGCTCGTAATACCAATCCTTTTTCTGACCAAGCGGCGGCATAATCTGGTTGTAGTTGTAATCCTTGGTCAATACTAGCCAGAGCATCAGTGAGTTTACCTAATTCAAATAGTGTAACTCCATGCAATACCCAAACTAGGTAATTCTCCGGTTCCAATTCTAAAATCCGCTCATAATCGGCTAAAGCATCATCATGCAAACCCAAATCAAATAATACATCAGCCCGTCTATGGAGATATTCCACCCGTTGGGGATGGATTTCAATCGCTCGGTTAAAACTAGCTACAGCCCCCTCTAAACGTCCGATGCTAGCTAGGGCGTTTCCCCGTAAATACCACAATGCTCCATCCGGTTCCAAGGCGATCGCCACATCAAAGCAACCAATAGCATCCTCATGACGCTGCAAATCCACCAGGGTTAAACCGTAATAGTACCAGATTTTCGCCACATCCGAGCGATACTTAACAGCCTTGGCAAAACTTTCTAGAGCTTCCTCGTAGCGACCTAAACAACGCAAAGTTAAACCCCGCTCATACCAACCGACATGGTTTTTCGGTTGAATAGCGATCGCCCGCTCAAAATTACCTAAAGCATTTTCATATTCGGATAACTCGTATAAACAAATACCACGATAAAACCAAGCATCGTGTAAATTGGGCTGTAAACTACAGGCTTGGTCAAAATTAGCACTTGCCTCCGCATATTTTTGACAAGCAAACAAAGTCATACCGCGACTATACCAAGCATCACTATCATCAGGATTAATTTGAATTGCTTGATCAAAAGCGGCGATCGCCTGGTCATAGCGAGATAGGGCATTTAAACACAGTCCTCGATACAGCCACCCACTCAAAGAACCCGGATTAATTGCCAAAGAGCGATCAAAACAGTAGAGTGCATCTTCCCACCGAGATAAACGTTGCAAAGCCAGACCCTTCTGTACCCAAGCACCATCATCATCAGCCTTTAATTCGATTACCTTATCAAAACATGCGATCGCCTCCGTATAACGACCCAAAAGCCGTAAACTCCGACCCCGATTAAACCAAGCTTCACCGTAATTCGGATCAATAGCGATCGCCCGTTCAAAACAAGCTAAAGCCTCCCGTTCCCGACGTAAATCCGACAGCACCACACCACGATTATTCCAAGCATGGAGCTTTTGGGGGTTAATATCCAAAGCCCGATCAAAGGAAGCCAAAGCCTCCTCATACCGCTTTAACTCTGCCAACACAATCCCCCGATTAAACCAAGCTGAATCACAACCAGCTTGTAAACTAATTGCCCGATCATAGGCTGCGATCGCTTTTTCTAAGCGACCCGATCGCAATAACCCATTACCCAGGGCATACCAAGACAAATAATCCTCTGGATTAAACTCAATCGCTTGATAAAAAGCCGCGATCGCAGATTCAATCTCATCCAGTTGCAGTAATACATTCCCCTGATTATACCAAGCCTCATAACAATCCGGTTTCAGCTTAGTCGCTTGTCGATAACTAGCCAAAGCAGCCGATACCTGACCCAAATCCTCCAAGGCAATCCCCCGATTATACCAAGCCAAATGGTAACTAGCATTCCCATCCAACGCTTTATCAAAGCAAACAATCGCCGCTTCCAAGCGTCCGCTATCCAGAAGCTCATTCCCCAAACTAAACCAGTCGAGATAATTGTCAGAATTTGGCATAATATCGCAAGACATGAGAAAAGAAAAACCAAGAAATAGGGCACAGAAATTTAGTAGTCAGAATTCACAACCAGGGAAAATAAAACCTTCCCTTACCCTTTTCAAGGATTTCTGACCAAAGCAGCGAATTTTTCACTATCTCTATCGCCACACCATAAAACTTGGTACTAAAGAATATTCTTTTCTTTCTTAACACGGACACGGAGCTTCCTGTCTCCATATATACACTGAAAACTCTGACACTGAGGGGCAAAGAGGAAAGCTCCCAGACAGGGGGGAAATTTAATTCCTATGCAGGATTACTATTTGATTTTTGGGTATGAATTGTAATTATGCAAATTTTTTTCTATTCAAACCCAAATCCTCGTAGAGACGTAGGGGTGCTACGTCTCTACGCCATGCTACGTTCAATACGGTTCGGTTAATGATTTTTCGTGGTGGTTTCAGGAGACGCGATATAGCCTCTTTCAGAGGAATTGAACGCTAGCGCGTCTCTACAATATATTTGGAGTATTTGGGGTATATGAATTTTCTGATCCGAACCCTATTGATGCATTGATGCTACGTCTCCAAGCAACGTCAAATTTGGAATTAATATTTTGTATTCTGCAACACCTTTTTCACCCATCTCCCCAACTTTCCCGACTGGGCATACAATAAACGTAGCTGGTGTTGATATATGAGGATTTGCCATTGTGACTCCATCTACTCAAGCAACGGATGTTTCATCAACAGTCGAACTGCCACCTAGCTACAATATCCCCATCATTTTGCTGTTGGGTGCTTTTGGACTTGTATTTGTCCAGCCGATAGTTGCTGGAGTGGTGGGGTTGCTAGGATTATTTTTGATGTTACAAACTGGTTTGATTCGGCTTCAGTTTACAGATACAGATATGGATGTGTATCGCGGACAAACCCTAATTCGTCGCTTTCCCTATCGGGAATGGGAAAATTGGCGGATATTTTGGCATCCCGTGCCGATTTTGTTTTATTTTAAGGAAGTTAACAGTATTCATTTTTTACCGATTTTATTTAATCCAGGTACACTGAAAGCTTGTTTAGAAAAATATTGTCCGCGAAAATAGGCTGTAATGTGAGAATGCAGGATACAGAATGTAGTTTCGGGTGAAAAATCTGTCGGTAAATCAAATTTTCCGTGACAGAATATATACCTTTGTTAATTCTCAATTCCCAATTCTGTATTCTCGATTGCCAAATAAATCAGTTTCCGCAAAGTTCTATGTACTCAGAAGACTCACCGAACCCAGAACCAAATCAAAATCCCAATCTCGACAAATTGGAGCAAACCGAAAATCAACCAACCGATGTTCTCGATCAATCCCCTCCTGAACCAGAAAATGTAAATAGCCCTGCATCCTTCCCTCCGCAGGAAAATATCCAGCAAAACCCCAACCCCGAATTAATTCGTACCGAAGCCGAACTGAAGCAAAAAATTGCTGACCTGGAAAATACCTATCACCAGTTACAAGCCCAGCTAAATTCGACACACGTGGCAATGGGTCGGCTGGTGGAAGAGTCCTTGAGTGAATTGGAGCAACGCAAACAAGCTTTACAAATTGCCGTCGAACAGCTAGAACGTCGTCAAGAACGAATTCGCAAGGAAATGCGCACCACCTTTTCCGGTGCATCCCAAGATTTAGCGGTCAGGGTACAAGGATTTAAGGATTATTTGACAGGTAGTTTGCAGGATTTAGTAATTGCCGCCGAGCAGTTACAATTAGTACCCGTAGCCAAACCCACACCGGAACCAGAACGGGTTACCCCCAAGGAAGTCCAACCACCCCAACCAGAAACTGGAACCCTGCAATTTGCCCAGCAACAATTCCAGGAAACTAGCCGCAAAATCCGCCGTTTTATCGACCAATACCGCACCAAACCCGATTATTATGGACCACCTTGGCAATTACGACGCACCTTTGAACCAGTCCATGCAGAAAGAGTTTCCACTTGGTTCTTTGAACAGGGTGGACGTGGGGCACTGCGGACAATGGGCAGTAGGTTACAAAATATACTGGTAGCCTCAGCAATAATTTCGATTATGAATGAATTGTACGGCGATCGCTTGCGGGTTTTAGTGTTAGCGAATTCCCCGGAAAGGTTAGGAGAATGGCGACGGGGTTTACAAGATTGTTTGGGAATTGGTCGTCCCGACTTTGGTCCTGACCGAGGAGTGGTTTTGTTTGAAACCGCAGAAGCGATCGCGCAAAAAGCCGAGCGGATTGTCCGAGGGAAGGAAATCCCCCTGATTATCGTTGATGATTCGGAGGAGCAAATTAGTCTAGCGCTATTACAATTCCCCTATTGGTTAGCGTTTGCTCCCGACCCGAAAACGATGCGCAGCAACGGTTTTGATGATTTTTAGTCCCAGGGGATGGGAGGGAAGGAAGGAGGGGTGGGGGAAAGTCATCAATTTCTCTCCTGTATCCCGTCTCCTGTATCCTGTATTCTGTATCCCTAATCTAAAATCTAAAATCCAAAATTATGCTGATTTGGCTATCACTTTGTTTTCTCACCGTTATTGCGGCTTACTTCCTGGGTTCGATTCCTACCGGGTATACGGTGGCAAAAGTTTTGAAAGGAATAGATATTCGCGAATTTGGTTCGGGTTCGACGGGTGCGACAAATGTATTACGTACTTTGGGTAAGGGTCCAGGTGCGTTTGTGTTCATTGTTGATTGTTTCAAGGGTGTTTTGGCAATTTTGCTGGTGAAATGGCTGGGGGAATTTGCTCCCGTTTCTAATTTGCTCCCGGATAATGTTGTGATTGGGGTTTGGCTTCCGTGGTTGGTGGTGTTAGCTGGTTTAGCTGCTGTGTTGGGTCATAGCAAATCGATTTTTTTGAATTTTACAGGGGGAAAATCCGTTGCAACTAGCTTGGGTGTTTTGTTAGCAATGGATTGGCAGGTTGGTTTAGCTGCGTTTGGGGTATTTGCCTTGTGTTTAGGAATTTCCCGAATTGTGTCCCTCAGTTCTATTTGTGCGGCTGTAGCTGTTTCTATACTAATGGTAGTGTTCCACCAGCCTTTGGCTTATTTGTTGTTTGCGATCGCTGGAGGTGCTTATGTGATTGTTCGTCACCAAAGCAATATGCAACGCATCCTCGCTGGTACGGAACCGAAAATTGGTGAAAAGGTTGAGGTGAGTAGCGAATCTGTTGTGAGTTGAATAAGCTGTTACGCATTTAAGTTGTATATTCCCTACTTTTGATGGATGACTGTTAAATGATAACTGTTAGCCGTCAAGAGCAGATTATGTGGTTATGTGATTTATGTGAGTTTTAGCTGATCAATCCCGGATGGCTCACAAATTCCTCCCACTTTTAGGAAGTAGGGAGTAGCCATGATGTCGGGTGGTTTTCTCGTAGAGTACTGCGTACACCAAAACCAATGAAAGTGGTTTTTCCCCATTCCCGACTCCCTACTCCCGAATTACTTTCAAGTCAGGGAATAGGAAGAAAATAAGGTCGTTACTCAGCGTTTACCGTTCACGGGTGAGAAATACAGGTAATAGGGTAAGTATGTCCTCGAAATTGAATGAAGAGCAACTCAAGCAAATTATCGCCGAGGTGGGAGAGATGTCTCGTCGTCAGGAGACCGAGTTAGACCGGGAGCAAATCCAAGAAATTCTCCGGGAATTAAATTTACCACCAGAATTGCTGGATGAAGCGATCATTCAACTGCGTCGTCGTCAAGCTTTGGCTCATCAACGTCGCAAGGATAGATTTGTCTTGGGAGGGATTGCGATCGCTCTGGTGGTGGCAATTGGGACGACGTTCTGGTTTACACAACGCCATAATTCCGCGATCGCCAATATCCAGGTGCAACGGGATCGAATTACTTTGGCTGGGGATGATGGTGGTGGTTTAAATCGGGTTGCTCGCCAAAATAATCCTGAGTTATTTT
Organism: Calothrix sp. NIES-3974; assembly: GCF_002368395.1. GTDB lineage: Bacteria > Cyanobacteriota > Cyanobacteriia > Cyanobacteriales > Nostocaceae > NIES-3974. The sequence goes on along the minus strand of NZ_AP018254.1, from coordinate 4,439,522 downwards.
ACCGTGTAACCTTGGCAGATGCACCAGTGGGTGAAAGGCTCAATCTTACTTGTAATTGGATTGACCCCAATGGTCAAACTGTGAAGCAAAATCGCTATCAAACTCAAACCATTACCACATCTATTTGGAATACCCATTGTCGTTACAACCTAGGAACTGGAGCAAAAACCGGTACTTGGCAGGTACAAATGTTTTTAGGTGATAGATTATTGGGTGAGGAAAAATTTACAGTTGAATGATGGATTATGGGTGGTATCCCGCATTGTCTTGGATATTGGGGTTATGGTGTTCGGAATCAGTTGAACCAGCAATTAAATCGTGCTGTTGCCAAGTTTGTTGCTGGCTATAATGTTGCTTTAGAACTTCCTGACCAACCTCATCACCAAGCTTTAATTTGGTCTGTGGTTGAAGTCTTAAATTCGGGAAAATTAAAATCTGTGGATGGTTTCTCCCTATCTGCTGGGGGGTTTGCTCATGTTGCAGATGCTTGGGTGCGTATTCAAAGCGATAATTCCCAGCAATCCTTAATTTTGGGACGGGAAGCTTTTGGTCGAGTTCCCTTATATTGGCTACAACAGGGTGAGGTGATATGGTTTGCTTCCCAATTGCAGTTATTATTACCAATTTTAACCAATCCAGAAATTAATTTGGCGGGATTATATGGTTATACTTGTTTTTCCTATGTTCCCAATCCCATTACCCCCGTAAATCATATTTATACTATTCCCGCAGGAAATGAATTAATTTGGCAATCTCTGCAAAATACCCCTCATACCTCCCATCTCCTCCCCCCACCTCAATCCCGGACGATTCATCAATGGCAACAAGATAAAATTGAAATTCAGGACGAACAAACGGCAATCCAAGAATTACAAACTCACCTCAAAAATGCCGTTCAAACCCAAATCTCCGATTTATCCGATGAACCCGTCGGGATATTTCTCTCCGGTGGATTAGATTCGGCCATTGTTGCATCCCTATTAGTGCAAGCAGGGGTAAAAGTTCGCGCTTACACCCTAGATTTTAGTCCCTTTGGTGTTTCCGAATCCCCCTACGCAGAGAAAGTGGCTGATTTTCTCCATATCCCCTGTCAAAAAGTAGCAGCCACACCAAACCTAATTAAACAAGCAATTATTCCCACCGTCAAAGCCCTGGATTTACCCTTTGGAGACGGGGTGACAGTTCCTTTATATCTCCTGAATCAAACTGCTAGTCAGGAAACCCAAATTATCTTTAACGGTGAAGGTGGAGACCAGTTATTTGCTGGTTGGACAAATAAACCGCTCATTGCAGCTAGTGTATACGGTGAAAATGATTTTACCCAGAATTATTTACGCACCTTCCATCGCTTGTGGGGATACGAAACCCAAATTTTCACACCAGAAATATCCACCCAAATCCACCAGTTATCACCCGAAACATGGTTGCAAACAGCACTAGACCCTGCATATTGCTCCGGATTATTACATAGACTACGACGAGCCAGCCTAATGTTAAAAGGCGCACAAAACATCCATCCCCGTGCCACCAACCTGGGATTTGCCCACGGATTAAGAGTGCGATCGCTATTTTGTGATTTCACCCTAGCAAATTGGACATTCAAACTGGCTGGGGAACTGTGTTTAAAAGGCAGTTGCGAAAAATACATCCTCAAGCGAGCCGTGGAAAATTGGCTACCACCGGAAATAGTGTGGCGACAAAAACGGGGAATGGGTGTTCCCCTCACATCCTGGTGTTTCAATGGGTTGTGGTATCAAATTGGTACTTGGCTCAACCCCAACACACTGAAAGTCGGTAAGCATTTGCAACCAGATATTGCCGCCAAAATTGCTACAGGTAAACTCAGTGCTAATATCCAAGGACGAAGAATCGGGGAAATCCTATGGTTATTAATTATGTGGGAACTCTGGAAAATTCACATTTTCGGCGAAAAACCAGCACCTAAATCCTGGAATCACCCCTTTTGGCTACCACATTTTTTATCCGGTAAGCTGAGTAAGTGGGAAAAATTATCCTCATCCCGATTCCCTACTCCCAACCCCTAATTCTGACTACCGAAAACAGAATTAGCATAAATCGCCAATTGAGCGCGATTTTTAATATTTAAACGATTAAAAATACTATTAATGTGGGTTTTCACCGTACTTTGACTAATATATAACTGGTCGGCGATTTCCTGATTTGTCGAACCAACCGCTACCAATTTAGCTATTTCCAATTCCCGGGGAGTTAATTCCGCAAAACCAGGGGGAAGTTGGGATGGAAATTCCCTTTTTGGTGTCGCTGGGACTTGCTGATTGATTACCCTTTCCAATAATCCCGGTGCAAGTTGCGCATAACCATGATTGACAGCACGAATTGCATTTACTAGCTCCTCCGAAGGCATATCCTTAAGTAAATATCCCTTCGCACCCGCACGAATTGCATCCGTAACATCCTTATCATCATCGTAGGTACTGAGGACTAAAATTTTGATTTGGGGATAGCGATCGCATATAATTTTAGTAGCCGTTGCCCCGTTCATCACTGGCATTCGCACATCCATCAAAATCACATCGGGTTGCAATGTTTCCACCAGAGAAATCGCTTCCTCCCCGTTTTCCGCAGTCCCGACAATTTCTAAATCTTCTTCCAAACTCAACATTGCTTTTAAACCTTGACGGACAAGGCTTTGGTCATCAACTAATAATAAGCGAATCATCAGCACACCTTTTGGGGAAAATACGGTTATTAGGAGACAGGTCATTTAAATTTTCAAAGCTTGTCAGAAACAGTTTTCACGACAGTTTCCTGTATCCTGCATTTTGGAATACTGCTGTAAGTATGATTTTTGTCACATATTAATAAAAATAAAAATAAATTAATGTTTGAACGGAAAACTCAATAATTTCAATGGAGAAAATCTAATTAAATCTATAGCATTTTAATTTTTTCCCTACTAGACGACCCGACGGGTCGTCTCTAATCCCTACTTCCTACAGACAGACGATGGTCTGCGCTGAGACTGCGAACAGTTTCGCGAACTTCCCGCATAATCACCCCACTCAGGTGGTAAGCTTCACTGACCGATTCCTTCGCTTGGTTAGGGTTAGTTTGCCACAACTTTTGTGCTACTTGTAATTGAATATTTAAAGCTGCGATGGACTGACCAAGTTCATTATAGATATCGACTAAATTCTCGTTTTTTTCACACATCACTGTTAAATCACGCTGGAAGTTGGATAAAGTCACGTCAGACACATCAGAAGCTTGCTGTGGTATGAATTTTGCTCTTTTGTGGTGATGACAATCTGACTTGGAAACGGGGATATCATTCATGGTTAACATTGGCATGAATATAGCCAAAAGCATAATTACAAGCAGAACAGCGACCATCATCATCTTAATCCCCCTACCCAATCAAGCTAAAAACGACAATTTAGTGAATCTATCAGTTCAAATGTTACTTACGCGACTTAAGATTAACATTTTGATTACTCGATCACCTTCCTATATTAATACCGCCCTTTTTTGGGTATTTCTAGGGTTAAAGACAATTTTCCAACTTTAGTTCGAGATGGGGTTTGACCACTAGCCAAAAGGTGGAAACAAATAGTTGGAGTATTTGTCAACCATTTTGTTGACTTGGCTCAAGCAGAAACATTTAAATCCAAAGGTTGCCATTCACCGATTTTGACATTGCTTGCTGTTGGTGATTGGTGGAATGGCTGTACATCCATTTGTTGATGTTCGTGTTTGTACCCAGTTTGGTTAGCTTCCTGGGAAGTCTCTAAAAGCCGGGAAAAGTCCAGATTAATCTCCGACATTAACAATGATAAATCTGGTCGTGATGTTTGTGTTCTGGCAGCAACTCCTGTAGAATATTCCTCAGAAATTGACGAAGATGGCGAATCACTGACTATATCGAGATGGGGTGGGGACATCGAGATATTTGAGATATTCCCCACGGGGTGATTGAGTTCCGATTTGCTCAAATTAGCCTTTGCACTATCACAAAGTTTAGTACCCATAGCGATCGCAGGTGTGGAAATATGGGTCGGTAGCCAAACATGAATTTGACAACCATCACCAGGACTAGATTCCACCAACAATAACCCCTTCAACACCGCGACCCGTTCGTGCATCCCCTTTAACCCATAGCCACCAGCAACACTATGGGGGTCAAAACCACGACCATTATCACAAATTTGGAATTGTATTTCCGCGGCATTAGCACAGAGTTCAATTGTCACCTCACTAGCTTGAGCATATTTACGTATATTATTTAATGCCTCCTGGATAATCCGGTAAACTGGCATAACCAGATGGGACGGAGGTGATACCTGCACATCCAAATTCACCGTTGGCATAATTCCGGTAGTACTACGTAAATCATCAACCAAGGATTGAATTAAGGTTTCCAAGGGTTGGGTTTCTAGGGTATCGCTACGTAAAGCTTGAACCGATTGACGGACTTCCTGGGTCGCTAGTTTAACCAGTCGTTGTGCTTCCGTTAAAAACTCCTCTGCTTGATTGGGGTCGGGTTTGTAAAGTTTAATCGCGGTTTGTAACTGAAAATTCAAGGCAGTTAACGCATGACCAACAGAATCATGTAAATCCCTAGCAATACGGTTCCGTTCCTGTGCAGCTGAGAGATTTGCAAACTGCAAAACACATTGCCATAGCGAGTCATGCATTTGTGCAAGTTGTTCGGGTGTATAGAGTTCTTCAACCACGGTGACTCTCTAAAAAGTTAATTATCAAGCGAATGGGGTATATCGGTTCAAACCAGAAATTTAAAAATTTCATCAACCGAATCTATCCATCTTTAGTATATTTCCGGAGAGGGGGTACTCATGCAACTTTAGTATGATTTTGGGATGAACCGTATGATTTGGAGACGACCCGATGGGTCGTCTCTACCGATTTTGTCGTTTAAATTTAAATGTCATCGCACCCTTTCCACCGGCTTTTCCACCACCGAAACCAAATAAACTAATTTGTCCTTCCCCATTCACTTCCACAGATAACTCCACCTCATCCAACTGGATTTTAGCGTTCGGAGCTTCCGCTTCATCCAACATTTCCCGCATTGCTTGCAGAAATCCCCGCATTTCCTGCTTTAGTTTTGTCACCTCCACCTTGCGTCGGGTAATCACCAACTGACCTTGTTGTTGTTGAATGATGATTTCCTCTTGGGTTGTCTTTCCTCCCAATCTTCCCCCCGTATCACCACCACTTCTGGAACCATCACGGGTGACAACTTCTTTTTGCTTTGTAGTCGATGTTTCCACCACTTCTTCAGTAATAATCCAGATATGTTCCGGGGTGGGGATGGGTTCGGGTGTATCTGACATAAGTATATTTGCGTAAGGTATGGGATGTATTTGATGGTAGCAGAATTTTGACGACAAGAGATGATCTGTCGGGTCGTCTAGAGGATAATTTTTTACAATGCTAGGTATGGTATTTTTACGGTTAAATTGGCTGCATCATCTGGAAATAAATCAAAAACCTCAAATCGCAAGATGGGTAAAAATTGGGCGATCGCAATCGACATTAACAATTACGATGAGAATGCTTACAACAGAAATTAAATTAAAACAAGCACTACTTAAGGATGATTGGGTGATTACCGCAGACCCATTAAAAATTAAAATTGATGGTATCAAACTAGAGATCGATCTTGCTGCAGAAAAAGTTATCGCCGCTCAAAAAGCCGGACGTAAAATAGCAGTGGAAATTAAAAGTTTCCTTAATGCTTCAGTAATTACTGTAGTAGCACGACGTAGTGGACGGTTTCGATTGTATCGTGGAAATTAAAAGTTTCCTTAATGCTTCAGTAATTACAGATTTTCACGCTGCGCTGGGTCAATTTTTGAACTACCGTCTAGCATTGCAAATGAAGGAAGCTGATAGGATACTTTATCTAGCTGTTCCTGTTAATACATTTGAATCACTTTTCCAAGAAAGGTTTATTCGAGAAGCCGTCAATGTTTACCAAGTAAAATTAATCATTTACGATCCTGTTAAGGAGGTAGTCATCGAATGGAGAAACTAGAAAAATACCGAGCATTAATTCGCCAATTGCTCAATAACCATGCCAAGTCAGAAGGCAATAAATCCGATTCGGAAATAGAGTGTCAGCTGATTTTCGATACCGAACACGACCACTACCAACTTATCGAGATCGGCTGGGATGGACTGAAACGAGTTTATAACTGTTTCATCCACATAGATATTAAAGATGGTAAAGTTTGGATTCAGCGAAATATGACAGAAGCAGATATTGCGAAAGATTTGGCAGAAATGGGTATACCTAAAGAGGATATTATTATCGGTCTGCACCCAAGTTACAAACGTCCCTATACAGGCTATGGAGTTGCTTAATTGTCAATAAAAAAAATTGTAGTAGAGCGAAGCGTAACCCAATCACTCGTTCCCATGCTCGGCGTGGGAACGCATTTCACGAGGCTCTTGCCTCGAACTGTAACCCAACATTTATACTTCTAATTTATACAGATTTAGAATACATTTGCAACATATTCAGAATATGAGACGTAGCAATGCTACGTCTCTACATAATTCATCTGTTGCATTCTTGGTTTAAATTGGTATTACCCAAAAAAAAACATGTTTGGTTCCGACGCAAAATTAAATAATTCATAAACCCTCAATCTTCTTGGTATATATCTATCCAAGTTATATCTATTGGGTCAAAATCAATTATTTATCTGTATTAACTTTCGCTGCAACAGACCGCACTAAATTAATATCTAAATCTAAGGAATCAGCTATTTGTTCTACAGTCGCACCCAAACTCAACATGAAAGGAACTGCTTCTAATTTCCCCTCTAATTTCCCCTCTAATTTACCTTCTAATTTACCTTCTTCTTTGGCTTCTTGGTAAACTTTGGTTTGTTTTAACTCGCTAAATCCAAACATTTGCTCTATCTCCTTGCGACTTTTTTGGGGAAGTTTGTAGATGATGATGGTTTCTATTAGTTCGAGAAATTCCCGTTGGGTTATTTCCGAGTCTATTTGTTGTTTGACAAGATTGATTAACTCACTGGTTTTAGTAACAATATTGGATTCTGGCTCTACTACTAATTTAACAGTTGCGATCGCAATCGATGGGGATGCAGATTCAAGCTCGTCTAGGTAGATGCGGCTCACCCGTTCCGATGCGAGTAATTCTATATACCTATCGGTTTCACCTGTGTCTATGTTACGGCTTGGATATACAATGACTCCACGCCAGTTGTTAGTTAGCTGGGTTTTATGGAGGTAAAGAAAGATTTCCGTAAATAGCCGAGAGTATAATTTATCATCGGGTTGAAATTGGACTTCGACAAAGTAGATGGGGGAGGATGTGCTGTTTTTGGGAAGAAATACACCATCGATGCGGAAGGCTAGTTGTTTGACTTCAACGGAGGAAAATTCGTAGGTATTGGCAGTTTCGGGGGGTTGGTTGATCAGTTCAAAAAAGATGCTGGGGAAGCTTTGGAATAAGCGGTAGAAGATTGTATCGGTTTTCACGCTGGTTGGTGTTGGTTGGCTGCATGCAATTTTCTATTTTACAATTCAACACAAGTAGGTTTGTCCGAGAAGTCAAAAATTCTAGCAAGTGATGCTCTGCAAAAGTCGCTACGCGATCGCATTTTTACATGTATGAGCGCCCATATACAAGTAACCTTAGTAGATTAATTCTACGTACTTACTTATCTTAATATAGTTTGGTTTTTTTTACGCCGACTTACTTATTACGTAGCTCGCTTCCCGCGTAGCGGGTATTACAAATTACGAATTATTTATAGGATACTGCTGCAATACATGACGTAAATAATACCCAGTGTGGGAATTCTCCGACTTCGCTACCTCTTCCGGTGTCCCCACCGCAATCACTTCTCCACCCTTATCACCCCCTTCTGGACCTAAATCAATCACCCAATCGGAACAGCGAATCACGTCTAAATTATGCTCGATCAGCAACACCGAATTACCTTTATCCACTAATCTTTGCAATACATCTAATAATTTATGTACGTCATAGAACGATAACCCAGTAGTAGGTTCGTCAATTAAATACAGGGTTTTCCCTGTCGCACGTCGGGATAATTCTGTCGCAAGTTTTACCCGTTGTGCTTCTCCCCCCGATAGGGTGGTGGCTGGTTGACCAATTTTGATATAACCTAAACCAACGTCCAGCAAGGTTTGTAATTTACTCACCGCCTTGGGAATATTTTGGAAAAAGTCCAGGGCTTCTTCCACAGTCATATTCAATACATCGGCAATGGATTTATCTTTGTATTTAACTTGCAATGTTTCCCGATTATATCTTGCACCTTTGCAGACTTCACATTGCACATATACATCTGGTAAAAAGTTCATTTCAATGACGTTCACACCCTGACCACTACAGGCTTCACAACGTCCCCCTTTGACATTAAAGGAAAATTGTCCCGGTTTGTAACCCCTGGCTTTGGCTTCGATGGTGTTAGAAAAAACCTCCCGGATGACATCAAATACACCTGTGTAGGTAGCGGGATTGGAGCGGGGAGTTCTCCCAATGGGGGATTGATCAATGACGATAGCTTTATCGATGGCGTTCAACCCTCTCACTTCGTCGATGTCTTTGGGTTGGGGGGTTCTTTTGGTGAGATGGTGTTGTAGGGCTGGATATAATAATTCGTTGATCAGGGTGGATTTCCCTGAACCGGATACTCCGGTGACGCTGACTAGTTTACCAAGAGGGATTTTGACGGTAATATTTTTTAAGTTATTGCGACGGGCATTGACTATAGTTAAACTCAAACCGTTACCTTCACGGCGTTGACTAGGGGTTTGGATTTGTTTGCGTCCGGCTAAATAAGCCCCTGTCAGGGAGTTTTCCGCCTGCAACAGAGTTTGTAAATCCCCTGCGGCAACGATATTTCCCCCATGCATTCCTGCACCTGGACCGATATCAACAACATAATCGGCTGCACGGATGGTTTCTTCGTCATGTTCAACCACAATTAAGGTGTTACCTAAATCCCGCAGTTTCGTAAGGGTTGTTAGTAAGCGTCCGTTATCCCGTTGGTGTAGTCCAATACTGGGTTCATCTAATACATACAATACCCCGGTTAATCCGGAACCGATTTGGGTGGCTAAACGAATTCGTTGGGCTTCCCCTCCCGATAGAGTCATGGCTGCACGGTCAAGGGTGAGATAATCCAGACCGACATCGAGTAAAAATTGCAACCTAGCTTTGATTTCCCGCAGGACTAAATCGGCAATTTGAGCTTGACGGGGGGAAAGTTGAAGTTGCTCCACCCGTTCTCGACAATCGCGAATGGAGACACCAGTTAAATCGAGAATGCGGAATTGTCCCATCCGCACCGCTAGGGCTTCCGGTTTGAGACGTTGACCGTGACAAACAGGACAGGGTTGATCGACGAGGTATTGTTCTAGTTTTTGTTTAATTAATTCTGAGCCGCCTTCGTACTGACGTTGTAAAATGGGGATAACACCGTAAAAATGGGGAGTTTTTTGGCCTTTTTGTGGTTGCTCTCCATTGAGGATGACATCCCGTTGTTCGTCACTAAGTTGATTCCATTTGGTTTGGAGTTCAAAGCCGTGGCTTTGGCCTAAACTATACAGCAGTTCCAGATAGTAGGAATTTTCCTTTTCTGACCAGGGAGCGATCGCAGCATAGACTGGTGCTTCCGGGTCAGGGATAATCACTTCGGGGGAAAACCGTCGTAATGTTCCTAAACCGTGACAGTGGGGACAAGCACCGTAGGGGGAGTTAAAAGAAAATAACCGGGGGGAGAGTTCCTCCATGACTGCACCGTGTTCTGGACAGGCAAAGTTTTCGGAAAATACCATTTCCTGTTCTGTTTCCCCATCGGCAGGAGTATAAACGATAACGGCAATCCCCGATGATAATTTGAGACAGGTGGAGAGGGAATCGAATAAACGTTCTTGAATCGAGTCTTTTTTCACCAACCGGTCGATGACAACTTCGATGGTGTGGGTATGATTTTTATCTAATTCGATGGAGTCTGCTAATTCCCGGATTTCCCCATTAATCCGTACTCGCACAAATCCCTGAGCAGCCAAAGCAGATAATAACTTTTGATGGGTTCCCTTCTTTCCCCTGACCACCGGAGCAAGAATTTGGAACTTAGTGCGATCGCTCAGTCCCATGATTTGATCCACCATCTCATCAATGGTTTGGGGAGCAATATTGCGATCGCAAATGGGACAATGGGGTTGACCAGCTCGTCCAAATAATAACCGCAGGTAATCATAAATTTCCGTCACCGTTCCCACCGTGGAGCGAGGGTTGTGGGAGGTGGATTTTTGGTCAATGGAAATAGCTGGACTTAAACCCTCAATTGCTTCCACATCGGGTTTATCCAGTTGTCCTAAAAACTGTCGTGCATAGGCACTTAGGGATTCCACATAACGACGCTGCCCCTCAGCAAAAATTGTATCAAACGCCAAAGAAGACTTCCCACTACCAGAAACACCTGTAAATACAATCAAGCGATCGCGGGGTATCTCTAAATCAATGTTTTTTAAATTATGCTGCCTAGCACCGCGAATCCGAATCGAATTTTGATTTTTGGGGTGCAAAGTCGTGTTTTTTCCGTTCAAGGATTGAGTATCAGACATATCGGCAGACTCAAGCTAGGTGTGTTGACAGGAGTGAAACAGTCCTTAATAATATCACTGCTAAATGTTGGAGAGAAGTATTTTGGGACTGGGACTTATCGACTACTAGTACAAAAAAGCCAAAAAAACAAGTCAACAGTCACCTGTCAACAAAAAGACGTGGCAAAGCTACGTTCCTACGACGATAATTTTTGATCATTAGGGAAATTGACACGCAAAAACTGTCGCAAACTAATTAAACTTGCAGTTTGTCCCAAGGACAGGGGTAATACAGAAACTCCCTCCAGACGTGATTGCACCCATCCTTCCCCCCAATACCACTCATGGAAACCATCAATACCCTGACTAAGTAAAAGCCGCAGACAATTATCACCCACCACATCTACATAATGGTGAATTTGCACCGGACCCAATTGACTAGTAAACTCATATCCCGAATATAATTTATCCGGCATTCCTAAACTCAAATTACCAGAAGGCAACCACTTTTGTAATTGGGCAGGATATAGTAAACTTTCGGCGATGGACTTTGCTGATGAATCAATTTCTATGCGAAGTTGGGTTTTTTGAAAGTTGCCAAACATAAATCTTTAGTTTCCAGACAGAAGGTCGGTGTTGATACTCCCCAGTATAGATAATTATTTATTAATTTCGTCGTCGTGAGCTTTTCCTGGGGAGTACTTATTTGAGATTGGGGAATAAGATTGTGGCTGCGTCTCTCCCGATTCCCTTCTGCCTACTCCGAAATCTAGTTAGTATGGCTCCTACAACTAATGCGATCGCAGATTCCCAAACTGGCTTGGAAAATGCAGCCGCAAACGGTAGCATGAAAACAAGAAATTCTTCCCGTAGCAAGTTCATCAGAAACATACCAAACTATCTTATTTCTGATCTTGCTACCATTTCCTCTTCAATAAAATGGATAAATTCGAGTTCATGTACTAGAGATGAACATTTTTGGGAAATTTAGATGATAAAATTCTCAAGCAGCGCCTACAGAAGAGACTGCGTAAAGGATTCCGTCGGAAAGTTTTTTTGTTATAGTCATAATAAACGCAACTGCTGAATGGAGACAAAGCAGACTTTGATAAAGCGTTGTCTTGGTCTACCAGGTCGGGAGACCAGTGGTAGACCATATGTTTTCTGATGTCAACTGCCCATTAAAGCCTGGGCAAGCCCTATATAGAGGGGTATTCCTAGCGCGATCGCAACTGGTGTACCGACGGCTGTAGACGCACCGATGTAGGCAGAAGGGTTGGCCGAAGGGATACCAGCTCGTAACGTAGGTGGTCCAGAGATATCTGAACTGGAGCAGGCGATGACCGCCAAGATGACCACACCACCAAGGCTGAATCCCGTGGCATAGTGGGCAATCATGCCGAAACCGAAGGCTATAAGTCCATGCAGCAACGGAGCTATTACTGCATATACAGCGTACCAATGAGCCACCTTGCGCAACTCAGCAACCCTTGACCAAGCTTCCATACCCATCACCAGCATCAGGATTGACAGCAGTCCACGGAAAAGGGGTTCATAAAAGCTTTCAAAAACACTGTCCGGCTTGGTCAGAATACCCAGAGCAAGACCAAGCAGTAGTGCCGATAGGGCAGAACCCTGAATACTCTCCTTAACGATGGGCCATATTTTGACCCGCTTGCTTGACTTGCTACCATACTGCCCGCTAAGATACTCCTGTCTGGTTGTGGGATACTCCGGCTCGCTGGGATACCCGCCTACAGCAACTGCCTGCTTACTTAAGTACTCTTCCTTACTATGATACTCGTCTGCGGTAATACGGCGCTTGCTGACATAAATGCTGGCCACAACAATCGCGGTTACGAGGGCTGGAATGTCCATAAAGGGATAGAGTGCGCCAGCCCATGCCTCGTACTTAATGCCTTGCTCTTCCAGTAGTGTTAGAGCTGCGGCGAGGGTAGAGCCACTCACAGCACCGAACAAGCCGGCAGTTGCAACTGCATCCACAACTTTCACGTTTGGCATCTTGGCCAAGGTGTAGCGACCAATGAACACGATCAGAATCCCCATTATCATGGCGAATGCTGCGGGCAACAGCATCTCTGCCAAATTGGCATTGCGGATGGCAATACCACCGCTCAGACCGACTTTCATGAGCAGCATGAAGACGATGAATTTGTAGATCGCATCTGGAATTTGCAGTTGGCTACCGAGGGAGGCAATAATCATGCCACCAATCAGAAAGCCGAGTGTTGGAGACTGCAACTGCGCCAGCATACGCATCAAGAAACCGGACAAAAAATCCACGAGTACCTCCTTCTAACTCCTTCGATGAAGAGCGATAATTGTGATAAGTGGGTTGAAAAAAGTTGAATTGAGCATGGGTAAGGCGCTTCACGCTTACACCACAGGTATTACACTATGTCGCAGGATACTCAGAGGTGGCTACCCTCTGAATGCGGTTGGAAGGTGATAGCTATCCTCTATCGCCTCCTACCGATTCCCACTTGTTAAGAATCGAACTCTATGGGTTTAAGTCTACCCTGAAATGAGCATATTTTTGCGCCCTTGGAGTCGAATTTAGAATGTAATGTCAAATCGAAACCATAAGTTTTCCTTTTAGCTACCTGGAAAGCCCCCGATATATACCTGATATGTATAAACTGATGGTTTTCCTAGAGTTTCCTCAATGCTTCATTTGGAAAGTACTGTAAACGGCGGAGTCATTATCCCTTCAGGCTTTTGGAATCTGATACTTAATGGTGGTCATTGTAGCGAAAGTATAAGCGTTTGTTATCGAATGCTTTCGCTAATCTGAGTCAATCTTCCTCACCAGAGGGTAGTGTATTCACCGATATTGGCATAAACTTAAAAATAAGTTTTAAAGCAAGACCGTAACATAGGGGATTGCTTTCAATTCTTACACTATAGAGAATGCATTCAAGAGGTATCCCAAATGACCCAGCAAGCCAACAAGCTCGTCATCGTCACGGAAAAGTTACTGCTGAAAAAGATAGCTCAGATTATCGACGAAGCCGGAGCCACCGGATACACCGTGGTGGCAGCAGGCGGTAAAGGCAGTCGTAACGTCCGCTCATCAGGACAACCCAACGTTTCCGACACCTACTCCAACATCAAAATCGAGGTACTTACCGCCAGTCGGGATTTGGCTTTGAAGATTGCGGATGAGGTCGCAGCGAATTTTTTCAACGATTATTCCGGTATCGCCTATCTCTGTCAGGCTGAGGTACTGCACGCCCACAAGTTTTGACTCCAAACCCCTTAGTGGTGAAGAAAACTCTACAGGTCTGGAGGAAGGAGGGGAGCTTGAGAGTACCACCCAAGCTTACAATTATTGGAGCAGAAAGCCCACCAGCAACAGACTAAAAATCCCAAAAATTTTTAGTCTGTTGAGTCATGCGCGGGGTGGGACGGGCAGTTTGCTCAAGCCGGGAAACCCGTCCATGCAACTGCCCTCATGAATGGGAAGCACCTTTAGGTGCAGTCCAATTGTTAGCGGGTTTTTTGATTAGCAATATACTTTTTAATTATCTCACTTGAAGCGTCACCCGCAGTTCCACAAAAATAACTTCTTGTCCACATTGAAGGCATTCTCAATAAATGTGGAAATTCTTGTCTTAATACCCTAGAAGTATATCCTTTTAACCTAAACATAATTTGGTCTGGGGCTAATGTTGGAGGACTGCTAACAAAAAGATGTACATGGTCTTCCATAATTTCAAGAGCTAGAATCTCGCACTCTAGTTATGAATGTTTTTTCATAAAGCAATTCCTCAAGCCTGATAGCAACATTTCCAACTAACACCTTTTTTCGTCTTTTCGATATCCAGACGAAGTGGTAATTAATCATAGTGACTGATGTTGTCTTGTGCCTGTAATTTTCTAGCATATGTAAAGTTTTTGTCAAACTGCGGTCAATAGCTTGTATCTATCAACCATAATATACTATATTATTTTTGTCATCTCAGGGTCGAGCGATGTTAGTCTTAGAAGCGAAATTGAAGGGCAAAGAAAGTCAGTACGGCTTATTAGATGAAGCCATTAGAACGGCTTTGTTTATCCGCAACAAAGCTCTAAGACATTGGATAGATAACAAGGATGTTAGCAAGAATGACCTTCAAAAACTTTGCGCTGTTTTAGCCAAAGAATTTGATTTTGCTGGCAAACTCAACTCTATGGCTCGTCAGGCTTCTGCCGATAGAGCTTGGTGCGCTATTAAGCGTTTCTATGACAACTGTAAAGCTAAAAAGCCAGGTAAAAAGGGTTATCCGCGATTTAAAAAGCGTGGACATTCCGTAGAATATAAAACTTCAGGATGGGCTATTTCTGCCGACAAGAAGTACATCACTTTTACTGATGGTTTTAAAGCAGGGAAATTTCAGCTAGTTGGAACTCGTGATTTCAGCTTTTATTCTACTAAGCAAATTCAGCGAGTTAGAGTAGTTAAACGAGCAGATGGTTATTACTGCCAATTTTGTGTTGATGCGGAACGCAAAGAACAGCATCAGCACAATGGTAAACAAGTAGGAATTGATGTAGGACTTGAGTTTTTCTACACTGATTCTGATGGTAAGACAGTCGAAAATCCCAGATTTTTGCGTAAGTCTGAGAAGTCTTTGAAACGCAAACAACGCAAAGTTTCTAGATGTAAAAAAGGCTCTTCTAATCGCCGTAAAGCTGTTAAAAAGTTGGCGAAAAAGCATCTCAAGGTAAGTAGACAGAGGAAAGATTTTGCTGTGAAGACAGCAAGAACTCTAGTCCAGTCAAACGACTTGGTAGTTTATGAGGACTTGCAGGTGCGAAATATGGTTAAGAACCATCATTTAGCTAAATCTATCAGTGACGCTTCGTGGTCACTATTCACTGATTGGGTAGACTACTATGGCAAAGTTTTTGGCACTTGGGTGATAGCAGTTGCACCTCACTACACATCGCAAGATTGTTCTGTTTGTGGGACACGAGTTCAGAAATCTTTATCTACTCGTACCCACAAATGTCATTGTTGTGGTGCAGTGATGCACCGTGACCATAACGCGGCGACTATGATTTTGAACAAAGGATTAAAAAGTACTGTGGGGCGCACAGAATCTAAAGCTTGTGGACAGAACGACCTCTGCTTAAGTGGGGAAACTCCTTTAAGTAAGTCGGCTGAATGAAACAAGAATCCCACGGCTTTAAGTCGTGGGAGCGTCAAGAAACCATTATACGTATGAGCCGTGGCTTGATAGACCTCATCTCCTCATTAACTTCTTACTGACTTCAAATTTGTTGATTTGCAACGGATGCTTATGCTACAATGGGGATGTAGCTCTAATGAATAATGTGGCTTTAATCTGAGAATAATAATCACCGAGAAGGTAGACAAGTCTTTAAATATAAGTATTTGAGGAAAAATAACAATACATTTCACCCCTGTATCATCTAGCTTAATTATGATTGGGCTTTCAAAAATTTTCAGGACACTGGTGAAATCAATATCGTGTTTGCAGATATTTTATCTTTACTTTAAATATTTTAATCGCGTGATCGCTTGTTGAATTAAAGTATGTATTTTCTGCCATGAAGCAGCCCTTGGAAATAGCAAAAAAGTCGAGAAGATAGGCAATATTCTAGTACAAGGTGCTAAAGCGCAACTACGTGCCTTTTTTTACCTATCAACATTAATGACGTGGGGTACTAGAGCTTACAGATATTCTCCATATCTCCATAGTTGATCACAATATCAAAAAACGAGCATATGCCAAATCTAGAAATCAAGACAAGCACCGTCCAGATTCCCAACCAGGGTTTACAAATAGATGGGTATCTTGCACAACCAGCAGGAGCAGGAAACTTTGGTGCAGTGATTGTGTTCCAAGAGATTTTCGGAGTTAATCAAAATATTCGCGATATCACCGACCTGATTGCTCAACAAGGTTACATTGCGATCGCACCAGCCATGTTTCATCGACTTGCTCCGGGATTTGAATTTGGATTTAGTCCAGAAGATGCAGGTTATAGTCCCGAAGCCTACCGTTTGGGGATGGAATATTACCAGCAGGTCAAATACGGCGAAATCATCAGTGATATTCAAGCTGCGATCGCCTATTTAAAAAATCTACCTCAAGTTAAACCCGATGCAATTGGTTGTATCGGGTTTTGTTTTGGTGGTCATGTTGCCTATATTGCCGCAACTTTACCAGAAATTAAAGCTACCGCTTCCTTTTACGGTGCGGGAATCACTGTTCCCTCCTACGGAGAAGCAACACCAACTTTAAATCGAACATCAGCAATTAAAGGGACAATCTATACATTTTTTGGCAATCAAGATCCATTAATTTCCGCAGAAGATAACGCCAAAATTGAAGCTGAACTGCAAAAACATAACATTAGCCATCGTGTTTTTCGCTATGATGCAGGACATGGTTTTTTTGCCGGGTTTTTTGTCGATAAGTATCCGTTTTTAGCCAAAAATCCTAACATTAAACAAGCAGCAGCCATCGATGCTTGGTCTCAGGTCTTAGAGCTTTTCCGTAATCACCTGTAAAAAAAATAGGTCAATACTTTCCCACATCAACACGATTACCATCAGCCATGTTTAGTTAGATAATAAGCCTAGTTTATTCATCAATTAGCCAGCCACGTTGTATACCCATTTCAATCCCACCAACCCAGTCCGTTGTGAGATAGTTTCGCACTTTTTTGAAAAGATGTTGTACAACAGCTGGATTAATGGAATTTTTCACATATTTAGATTCGTATCTGAACTCTCTATCAGTATTTTTTTGCTGACGTAGCACATAAATTTGGTCAACTTTGTATTTTCGCAAATTTACGTCGCTGGTTAGTTTTATCCACTCCATAACCACAATATATAAACTATTAGGGTTTCTTGCTTTTAAATCTTCTGCCGCACGTGAAGACCCCTCAAGCATCGTTTTATCCAGATAGGTTTTACACTCAATTACAACAACTGGGATATCAAAAATATGTGTCTCTGTATTCCCTGTAACAGTTGCTTCAGAATATGTACCTGGTTCTTCTTTGATAATTGTAACCATCTCGCCAAGACTAGGATCTGTTTCTGGGGGAGGTGCTGCTTCAAGTGAAGCTTGAATAGTTACCCCAATCACAAAATCATGATCCTTCTTCTCAATACGTGCATAGGGTCGTTTGAGCATCTCTGAGTAGTTTGGTGGTACAAAGAAAATATCTTTAAATGTAGGTTTTTCTTGCTCTGCCATAAACTAAAGCTATAATGTTCAAAAATTCAAAAACATAAATTAGAATTATGTAATTCTACTTTTCTGTCAACTGTGACTAATGATTTTCCCCTGAGAAAGGTACTATACCAATAATCACGCTTATTTCATCCGCGTATTTAGGGTTGAAAGTTTATTCTTAGCACTGAAAGCACATTAAATTTACCCCATCCTCCGACTACCCTCAAAAAATAACTAATTCATACTCCGACTATTAAGGTTAAGATAGTATTGTTAAGGCTTGTTTACAGAATTCCCCAAAACATCCGAATTCTGCTATTGCGGCCAAATACAAATGTATATCTGAAAAACATACTTTAGAGTTAAATATGACGCTCCCAATCCGTAACGTCGCAATTATCGCCCACGTTGACCACGGCAAAACCACCCTCGTTGACGCACTCCTCAAACAATCTGGTATTTTCCGCGAAGGCGAAGACGTTCCGGATTGTGTGATGGACTCCAACGACCTGGAACGGGAACGGGGAATTACGATTCTGGCGAAAAATACCGCCGTTAAGTTCAAAGATACCCTGATTAATATTGTTGATACCCCTGGACACGCTGACTTTGGTGGTGAGGTGGAACGGGTACTAGGAATGGTGGATGGTTGTATCCTAATTGTGGATGCCAATGAAGGACCTATGCCCCAAACCCGGTTTGTGTTAAAAAAAGCACTGGAAAAAGGATTACGACCGATTGTGGTGGTGAACAAGATTGATAGACCCCAAGCTGAACCCCACAAAGCTATTGACAAGGTACTAGATTTGTTCTTGGAATTAGGTGCGGATGACGACCAGTGTGATTTTCCTTACCTATTTGCATCTGGATTATCAGGATTTGCCAAGGAAAAACTGGAAGACGAACCCAAGGACATGCAGCCCCTATTTGAGGCAATTTTACGTCATGTTCCCCCTCCAGTGGGAGACCCCAACAAACCTTTACAATTGCAAGTGACAACCCTGGATTATTCGGAATATTTAGGACGGATTGTCATCGGTCGGATTCACAACGGCACAATTAGAATGGGTCAGCAGGCAGCTTTGGTGACCGAAAGTGGTAATATTGTTAAAGCGAAAATCACCAAATTAATGGGATTTGAAGGCTTGAAACGGGTGGAGATGGAAGAAGCTTCCGCCGGTTACATTGTGGCGGTGGCTGGTTTTGCGGATGCTAACATTGGGGAAACTATTACCGACCCCAACGAACCCCAGGCTTTACCTTTGATTAAAGTCGATGAACCCACCCTGCAAATGACCTTCTGGGTGAATGATTCTCCCTTTGCGGGACAGGAAGGTAAATTCGTCACCTCTCGACAAATTCGCGATCGCCTAACCCGTGAATTGGAAACTAACGTTGCTCTACGGGTAGAGGATGGGGATTCTCCAGATAAATTCCTGGTATCGGGACGGGGAGAATTACACTTGGGGATCTTAATTGAAACCATGCGTCGGGAGGGTTACGAATTCCAAGTTTCCCAACCCCAGGTAATTTACCGTGAAGTCAATGGTCAACCCTGCGAACCCTACGAATTATTAGCCCTAGACGTACCGGAAGATGCGGTTGGTAGCTGTATTGAACGGTTAGGACAGCGCAAAGCCGAAATGCAAGATATGCAAATGGGTGCCAACGGACGCGCAAATTTAGAGTTTGTGATTCCTGCACGGGGTTTGATTGGTTTCAGGGGGGAATTTATCCGTATGACCCGTGGTGAGGGAATTATGAATCATAGTTTCCTCGAATACCGTGCCCTCAGTGGAAATATTGAAGCTCGGAACAAGGGCGTGTTAATTGCCTTTGAGGAAGGGGTTTCCACTTTCTATGCCATGAAAAACGCGGAAGACAGAGGTGTATTCTTTATTACTCCAGGTACAAAAGTATATAAAGGCATGATTGTTGGCGAACACAACCGTCCCCAGGACTTGGAATTGAACGTGTGTAAAACCAAACAGTTAACCAACCACCGGTCTGCAACCGGAGACGAATTGGTGCAGTTACAAGCACCCGTGGAAATGAGTTTAGAAAGAGCCTTGGAATATATTGGACCAGATGAATTGGTGGAAGTTACACCCGAATCAATTCGTTTACGGAAAATGTCAAAGAAGTTCGCAGGTAAACGTTAAGTAAACTACCTACACTGACCTGACGGTACAGTGTATTCCTCTCTACACTGACCCTATCGGGTGAGCGTATGAGTCTCCTTGCGGGAGTAGGTGACATTATTGAATTGGTAATCTAATTTAGCGGGGTAGCAATTTTGCCACCTCGTTTTTTATTGAGAAATATAATTTTTGCAAGTTTTTTCTTTGGTATCAACGCAATCAATGGTATTAGTTAGTCGGTTTTCTAACTTAGGGCTTGCAGAAAAATAGTAAAGAAGTGATAATCGCGTCTCTATCTCTTGTAAGCTTTAGAGGGTATTTTGGTTCCAGAAAGTGCAAACTTTGGAGGAGTATAGAAGCTCAAAAACCTTGCATCTGTAGTTTTGGCGTTGCATAATCAAGGATTATTTTAATCTATTTGCAGAAATTTTTCTTGATTTAACAAAAGTTTCCGCCTATGCAAATTAGATTATCATCCCGCAACAATGCAACGCTGTAATTTTTAGTAACCAATAAAAAGAGGAATGCTTGGGTTAAAACTATTCCCTACTCCCGACTCCCTACCCTCACTAAAAGACTTTTACAGCAGACCCTAACTTAGCAGAACATAAATTACTCAAATCCAATCGCTGAAGATAAAGTAATCCATGCTACATTTATTTTGTCTCCCAAATGATTTTTGAATTTATTTTTCCCCGGAATCAGATTTTCGGTATACTTTGTGTCCCTATGGTATTTTAATTGGTGAAACCGAAATCATCTGAAATCAGTCTTGAATGGTTGGCGATAAGAATTAAAATCGAAGAGCAACATCGAGAAGCGACATCCTAAGTGGTCTATATGTTGTAATACTGACAAAAGAACCGATGAAAGTTGTTTTTTCCAGAATCCCTACAGCAATCCCTAATACCTTATGGGATGCTCCAGAGGAATTGCTACGCGATACTCCTTCTTGAGTCGCTACGCGATCGCAAAATCTCAAAATCCCTATTTAACACTAAAATCGGGTAATCCAAAATCCATAGACGCAGGTACTCCCGGATTTCTCACAAACTCCTTAAACTTTCAGTGAGTAGGGAGTGGGGAGTAGGGAGTAGCAAGAAAGTCAACCCACTACTTAAGGCTGATCACTCCCTTGCTCCAAATGCAGAGTATCAACCGAAGAGTAATCCAAAATCCAAAATCTAAAATCTAGAATCAAATAATCCAAAATCTATAGTAGAGACGACTTGACGGGTCGTCTCTACGGTAATCCAAAATCCAAAATCCAAAATCCCAAAACCTTGATTTACCCCCTAAATTCGGGTAATCCAAAATCTAAAATCCAAAATCCCTTGACTGTCCTTACTTCCGTGAGGTAATTATGAATGCCGATTCTCCCAGACAGAACCTACATGCAGATTCTCCCTTTTCCCCATCTCCAGTGGAGAATACGGATATTTTGGAAACAGAAACCAATCGTCAAGTTCTCCCGGATGAGGAAGTTGACAATGTTTTAAATTTTTTGCATCAAACTCCATCTACCCATGATGATACAACTCCCCATTTTATTTCTAGTTTAGTAACTAACGAGCCAGATGAATCCCTCGTTCCCTCCCCATCTACAACGGAAAATCCTGGGAATCTAGTTGAACAGGAACAAAATTTAGATTCTCCATCAAAAAGTATTGAATACAGGATTAATGATAGGGAAAATACGGAAGACCAGCCAGCCTATTTGGTAATATCAAAAACCTATAATCCTCCGGTTTTAGAAGTAGTGAATCATCAACCACCAAGCAACGAATCTGAACATAACGGACAAATTCCTCAAAGACCAACAGAACCACAATCTGTATCAACCCTAACTCAAACCCTATCCAGCAATGGAAACCTGACCGAAAAAAATACTGTCCCAGAGCCAATTTCTGCTTCCCCCACCCTAGACACTCTACCGGAACCAGTAGAAATCCACCCCCATCTTCAGGTACAACTAAAAAGTGAGGGGGGAAAACTACAGGTAATTTTACCCAGTGAAGCCCAAATCGCCAGTTCCGAGTATTCCTGGAGTGAGATTTGGCAGCAATTTCAAGTCCGATTAAATGCGAGCGATCGCCTACTTGTTCCCAATGGTAAAGTACATTTAGATGCCAAAGACCGATTACTCGATGGACGACAACTCCAGGAACTAGCAGACACCTTTAGCAACGTCAAACTCCAGCTAGAATCAATTGCCACCAGTCGTCGCCAAACCGCGATCGCAGCTGTGACAGCTGGATATTCCGTAACCCAAATCCACCCTCAAGATATATTGCGATCGCCCCAGGAAAGTTCACAGGTACTAGCAGATCCAATTTATCTGGAAACAACCGTCCGCTCCGGTGTCGAAATTCGCCATCCCGGTACGGTAATTATCGTCGGTGATGTCAATCCAGGGGGTACTATTGTTGCTGACGGAGATATTTTAATTTGGGGTCGTCTGCGGGGGATAGCCCACGCTGGAGCCGCAGGTAATCGTGAATGTTTAATTATGGCCTTACAAATGGAACCAACCCAACTACGGATTGCTGATGCCGTCGCTCGCGCTCCCGAAAAACCACCCCAGCAATTTCAAGCAGAAGTTGCCCATATTACATCCGATACCATTCGCATTACCCGCGCTACCGATTTTTCCCGCACCCAATATCTCAACCGCATCGACCCCAGCAAAAGGAGCCAACCAGAGGTAAATTAGAGACGACCCGACGATTTGGTTGCACAGACGACCCGACGTTTGGTTACAGAGACGACCCGACGATTTGGTTGCACAGACGACCCGACGTTTGGTTACAGAGACGACCCGACGATTTGGTTACAGAGACGACCCGACGTTTGGTTACAGAGACGACCCGACGATTTGGTTGCACAGACGACCCGACGATTTGGTTACAGAGACGACCCGACGGGTCGTCTCTACGGAAATCCAAAATCGAATGACGCGAAAGACTAATAGTTAGATATTATTACTTCAACACTAAATATTTCCCAGCATCAGTGCTGAATTCATTACGGCATAATTCAGGTTAACGAAATACACTTACGGTCGTCTGCAAAGCTGTTCACAAGCTAGTTATACAAACGTATTTTGTATTCTCGATGCGGAATTATGGTGTATTGGTGCATCGCCCTCGTTGCCAACTTGTAAAAAAAAGTCTCTGGCAACCTTAGTAATTTATACTTTTTAATTCAGGCGATTATCTTTATACTTCTTGAGTCCAAGGGAAGCACTCATATAAATCATGACTCGAATTATTGTTGTCACCTCCGGGAAAGGAGGTGTGGGAAAAACCACCGTTTCTGCCAATCTAGGAATGGCAATAGCCAAAGCTGGACGACAAGTTGCACTTGTAGATGCTGACTTTGGGTTGCGTAACCTAGACTTACTATTAGGTCTGGAAAACCGGATTGTTTATACAGCCATTGAGGTTTTGTCCCGTGAATGTCGTTTAGAACAGGCATTAGTCAAAGATAAACGTCAACCCAATCTGGTTTTACTTCCAGCTGCTCAAAATCGTACTAAAGAGGCTGTTAGTCCCGACCAAATGAAACTGCTTGTCAATGCCCTAGCCCAAAAATATCAGTACGTCATTATTGATAGTCCGGCTGGTATTGAAAACGGATTTAAAAATGCGATCGCACCTGCGAAAGAAGCCCTCATCGTTACCACTCCCGAAATTTCCGCAGTTCGTGATGCTGACCGGGTTGTTGGTCTCCTGGAAGCCCAAGGTATTAAGCAAATCCACTTAATTATTAACCGGATTCGTCCAGCAATGGTTCGCGCTAATGATATGATGTCTGTACAAGATGTTCAGGAACTCCTAGCTGTTCCCCTTATTGGTGTTGTTCCCGACGACGAGCGAGTCATTGTCTCCACTAATCGTGGCGAGCCACTTGTATTATCAGACACACCTTCCCTAGCAGGAACCGCCTTTGAAAACATCGTCCGTCGTTTAGAAGGGGAAACCGTTGAATTCCTAGACCTGGACGCTCCTGGTGATAGTATTTTCGCACGTCTACGCAAATTGCTGTGGACAAAAATTATTTAACTTTTGCCCTGCACCGCTAGTTGTAATGATTCTCGAATTTATCGAACGTTTATTTTCTCGTAATTCTGACCACAGTCGTAATCAAGTTAAACGCCGGTTACAACTGGTGATTGCCCACGACCGTGCGGATTTAAACCCGGAAATGTTGGAAAAAATGCGACAGGAAATCCTGGAAATAGTCTGCCGTTATGTTGAAGTTGAAAACGAAGGCTTAGAGTTTACCCTCGAAAGCAATCAAAGAACCACTGCATTAATCGCAAATTTACCCATTCGTCGTGTCAAGGAGGAATTAGGGAAAACCACCGATACCACAACTCCAACCACTTCTTCCCAGTAGTATCCACATAAGGACTTACGCACTGATGACGATAAAACAAGACTTTGAGATTGCTACTTTGCAAGAAGCCGCTGCGCGTCTACCTGACGACCCTGCGGTGATCCGTTATGCATCTACGCAATGACGTAATCGCGTAGTGATTGCGTAAGTCCAGGACATAAGTCTTGAGGGGTTTGTAGTAGTGGCTCTAGCAGAAGCGCTATACCCGCAGGGTTGTCGTAGACTAGCGCAACTACATGCCTTTTTTTACTCATCAAAATTAATGTGGTCGAGTAGTAGTCGCTCTAGCTAAAGCGCTATACTCCAAGTACAGTTCAATTAGACTTAAAAGCCTGATTATTGGGTAGGTTGGGTTGAAGAATGTAGAGGCAGTAGCCCTCGTGGAATGCGTCCCCCCGCGGAGCATCGGGACGAGATCATCACAAAAACTGTGTGAACTTATGGGTAAATTTCCACAAAATCAACAAAATCAACAGTCTATGCAAAGCCTCAACCCAACCTAGAGTTATCTTTAACACCAAACGTATTGCGCTATACCCGCAGAGTTGTCGTAGACTAGCGCAACTACGTGCCTTTTTTTACAGGTTTCTCATAAAACCCTAATTAACCTGAGTTCGGGTCAAGTCAGAAGCTAAAAAGCCTATTCTGTAAGGATTGGGAAAAACTCTAAGTAGTAAGACAAGCAATTAAATTACGACTCTTTTGTCAATAAGGGTCACAAATGAGACCAATCTTAATAATATGCCTTGTTGAGAAGAGTTTAAAACAGAGCTTCAAACTAAACAAAGAAAAATCAAGGGTTTTGAGGATTTCTTATCCCGAACTCAGGTTAATTACGTAGCTTGCTTCCCGCGTAGCGAGTATTACGTACGCGAAGCGTTGCCGTATGCTATTACGAATTACGAATTATTAAAAACATAGAGACATAGCTGTGGGCTAAGTCTCTAGTGCTTTGTGCTTTGATTGTCACAATCAATCATCTGGGTTAACGGTAAGCAACCTGGGGTCCAGCCCAAACCTGGGAAAGCTCCCGGTAGGTGACAGGTTTATCCACCTCCGATGCACGGGTGACACTGCCATCATCGGACACGCTAATCACTGGCCAATCTTCACTACCCATTTCCCCAGCCGAGAATAACACCCGGTCGGGTTGATTCTGACTCCAACCCAGTAAAATTGCTATTTTTTCCGTGTCGGTTTCAGCATGATGATCCACGGGACTCACGGTACGGGTATAGTTTTTATCTCTATTCCAAATTACCGCATAATCGGAAGCATGGGAGGTATTCATCACCCCTTCAAATCGTCTTGCTAAAAAGCGATCGCCTTGTTTTGACCAACTCACCGGAACTAATACACCTATTGTTCCCTCTCCATTCATGTCCTGAGCGACTTTAACGGGTATCAGTGCATCCCGGTTGCGAGAGGTGGAACTGACAACCTGCAGACGTTTGGTTTGTCGGTCTTCAATAAACAAAACGCTGCTTACCCGTGTTTTATGCATTTCGGGTTTTACTTCCAACTGCACGCGACTGTAAACCGCATAGCGTCCATCGGGGGAAACAACAGGATGGCTACGGTAGTATCGCGTACCTCCACCACGGGGACCAATTGCTTCCTGGGTGGCCATAATCCAATTCATCGGAATTGGGTAAGTGCTTCCTAGGGGGTCTTCCGAATCCCTCGCTTCCGGTTCTTGCTGTTCTAAAACTGGCACATCATCAAGAATTGGCTGAATATTGCGAATTCCAGGCTGTACTTTCGCTGTCAAGTATACCTGGTTTCCCAATAATCCTTCGCCATTACTACCTGCCTTCGCAGACTTTAATTTAGCAATTAAACTTGCCTGGGAACTACTACTATTAGCTAATCCCGCTCCCCCTGAATGATTCTGCAAAGGAGGAGCAAATTCCACTGATGCTAGGGGTTCCGGTTCCCTTGCTCCAGCCACTGGGGATTGACTTCCCGCAGTCACTCCACCCGCGTATGCCTGTAACAATCCGGGTTCAACAACCGCAATCATTTCCTCCCGCACCACTTGCTGTTGGCTGGCAGAGTTACCTGAAGAGTCTTGCAAATCCGAGTTCAAGCTCGATGCACCGATGTTTTCTTTAATACTAACACGGGATAAATTAGTTTCTTTCGCTGCATCCGCTTGAGTGGCAGCAATACCCTCATGATTTTTAATCGCTGATGACGATAAATTCACAGAACTTGCATGACTACTCGCTGCGATCGCAGGAGCAATCACGATAACGACTAGTACGTACTTCAAGAATGGTTGTACACGAAACCATCCCGACAACAAAAGGGTTTTCAGCATCGGTTGACTCTCTAGAAAGGGGTTGCTGTGCCGCATAGCAATGCTTTTTGAATTAGGTCATTAGCAGGCTGTGTTTACTTGTATAACATGTATAACAGGAAACTTATTCTGCGTGCGAATAATTTGCCTCTATGGTCAAATATTTATAATCTGCTAAAGTTTGATGAAGAAATCCACCAACTTTAGCCTTTGATATAAAATACACTTTACTTTAGCTAATTTCCGCATGTTACGGATACAAGCCAAGTTAAAAGTAAGCAAACCTCGCAGGCGAAGAGCATAATCAATGCTCTGATTTCAATTACCAAAAGCTATTTCTAAGTGTTTCTGCTTAAATCTATCAATCTGCGGAAACTGCTTCTGACTATTTTCCGAACACTTAGTTTTTGCTATCGTTGAAATCCGGTTTCTTGCTTATACGCACCAAGTCCAATACCAACCAACATCAATCGGTAGTAGATAAAGTTGGGGAATAAGTACAAGGTAAAAGTTGGATCAAAGGGCTTTTGCCTGGTTTGTGTTTCCACCAAGATTTAGTCAATCTCTACCGGAAAGCTCTGTAGGCGGTTTTTTTATAGATATCAATAATTCTGAACTAGGCAAATCCTAGGGATGCACTCACCTGACTACTACAGCATATACAGCGTATTCTGAGTAAAATCATGTTAATGAGTGATTAAAAGTGCTGAAACTAGCCTAATAACCCAATCGTGAACCTACGGATGCCGTACTTACACGTCGGGGGAACCCACTCATTAATGCTAACCGAAGATGTTGAAAAAAGCACGCTTTTCAACATAATTTTTGTTAATTGTCAAATGACGAATTTCACTGTACTGATAGGGAATACACGTTGTTTCTCGGCAAGGACTTTCTTTGCTGGGTAGATGCGGTCACTTAACTTATTGACTACCAGCTTTTTCCTGGGTTTCTGACTCTGTAGGTTATAGACCGGGGTGACGGATTGATTTTTTACTCCTTACTCCCCGGGTGTCCTAGGGATTTGTAATAAATCCGAATTTACAACTACATTATTTAATATCTAACCTGATTTTGCAACTGTTTGCAAGTATCTAGAGGATGATTTCTGCCCAATGATGCCACCATTTTAAATGCCTCTGAGATACTTTTGAGAAAGGAAATGTAATATTCTTAATATTCTGATTCATTGCCAGCGATTTATGATATCACCTCCACGAAATTTTTGTTTCCCTTGTTCCCCTGCTTGTCTAAATATCTCAACTTTAAAGTAAAAGAGGGCATAATCACCTAGGAATGAGAATTCTGTGTAGATTGGTATTAAGGCACTGAAAATTATTTCTGCAAATAATAAAAAGAATAATGAAAATAGTATTTTTTGGTACACCTCAGTTTGCGGTTCCGACATTAGAAAAATTACTTAACCATCGGGAAATGGAAGTAATTGCAGTCGTCACCCAACCAGATAAGCGTCGCGATCGCGGCAATAAGCTAACTCCATCTCCGGTGAAGGTGGTGGCTTATGAACATCATATTCCTGTTTGGCAACCGGAACGGATCAAAAAAGACCAGGAAACTTTACAAAAATTACGGGATACCCAAGCAGATGCCTTTGTTGTAGTTGCCTATGGACAAATTTTATCTGCGGAAATATTAAATATGCCCCGTTTGGGCTGTATTAATGTACATGGGTCAATTTTACCAGAATATCGAGGTGCAGCCCCGATTCAATGGTGTTTGTATAACGGCGATCGCACTACAGGAATCACAACGATGTTGATGGATGTGGGTATGGATACGGGAGCAATGTTATTGTTTGCCACCACACCCATCAGCATCCTCGACAATGCTCACACCCTCGCTACACGCTTAGAAAATATCGGTGCAGACCTATTATTGGAAACATTGACGAAGTTAGCTGCTGGGGAAATCCAACCCATACCCCAGGACAATAATCTTGCTACCTATGCCAGATTAATCACGAAGCAAGATTACCCAATTGATTGGTCAAAGCCAGCTTTCGCCTTACATAATCAGGTGAGGGCATTCTATCCCAATTGTTGGACAAATTGGCGTGGACAACAATTAAAAATTATTTCCACAATTCCTTTGTGTACAGATTTAGAGATATCAGAACTACCTGAAGATTTACAGAAGGTATTAGCCCCTAAGTTACCGGAATTTGTCAACCGAGTGGGAACACCAGGGGAAGTGATCGATATCATCAAGAACCTCGGTGCAGTTATTCAAACCCAAGTAGGTTGCTTGTTACTATTGTCGGTACAACCAGCTGGGAAGAAAGTCCTATCAGGATGGGATTTTGTCAACGGTTCCCGTTTACAGGTAGGTGAAATCCTGCTGGAGGGGAAGGTTGACTGTTAGTTGACTATGGACTGCAATTTGATTACAGGCTTGTAGAAAAATAGTAAAACTTCTGTACCGTAAACTTTGAGGGGTATTTTAGTCGAGAAAGTGCCAATAAATCAATGCCTAACTTTCGACTCCCTCACCACGAGAATAGTGTTGACAGGACTCACAGGGACCTTGGGGATTAACTGCACACCGAATAATTTCTGAATGGGCATTATAAATACAGGTAGCATCCCCTATTACCCAACATCCATTTACGAGACTCTTTTCTGTCGAAGACTGGACTGGTTGGACATAGAGGGCTATCTTAGACAAACAATATTGACCCGATTTCAGTTGATAGCGATGACGACGCTCTAAAACAGTGTAGGTTTGACCGTCTAAATCAAGGCAATTTCCCGCTTGAGGTGTCCAATCTAGTTTCACCTTTGCCAATAAACCACGGGAATGTATGAGAATCACCTCTGTTGGTAGAAAATCAGGTTCTGGAGACATTTTGCAGGAAGAATACAGGATACAGAATACGGTCGTCAGGAGGGGATAGGGGGAAACGGTTAATAATAGAACTTTCCCATTCCCCGCTCCCCTGTTTGCCTCAATGTATCAAATTAAAAGTAAAACGGTATCAGATAATTACCGCCTATCCTATTCTGTTCCAAAATCAAGGGTAGCCCAATCTGGTTGACGATAGAAATGGCTCATGTCATCAAATTTACGCAATTCAGCCCGATGAATAGTAAATTCCAGGGTTTGATCTAGCCAAGTTTGGTTGAGTTGATCGAGTAAATCCACAAAGCGATCGCGGTTGAAATTGGCTGGAATTGTCCGAAAATATCCCAGGGTAATATGGGCGGTCAGGTGATAGTGTTGTTCTATACCTAAAGCAATTAGTTGGGAGTTTTGGTACACTAGGCGGCGAAAATTGATGATTTGCTCATAATCACTGGCATTTCTGGGAACTAATGCCACGCCGATAGCCCGTGGCATGACAATTAAACCAGAATAACGCCAAATGATAGGTGTTTGCAAGTGTGGATATTTATTCTGATATTGCTGAAAAATACTCTGGATACAATCGCGCAACTCAACTTCATAATTAGGGTTGAGGGAGCAAGCGTTTTTGTAGGCACTATCCCAAATTAAATCAGCTAAAGTCAGATGGAAACTTGCTAACGGTAAAGCTACAATTAGATTAGCATCGCAGAGTAATTCCACCAATTGGCATTGGAGCTTGTGCAACTGAGTGTACAGTAGGGAGTTAATCGAATCATCCCCTTGAGGTGGAGTTATGATTGTGTAACCCGGAAACGGTGCGGCTTGGGAACCTTGGGATGGGGAATGATGAAACTTCGTGGATTCCTGAATATGTTGCACCTGGTTCTGATATGCCTGTGGTAAGGTCATTCGTACAATCCGATTGAGATAGGTTTGGTAGTTATCGTCCACGCTGATGATTCCTTGCCTTGATGATGATGGTAAGCTGTATCTTGCTTGATTTTAAACAGTAAATTGAAAATAGGGAGTGGGGAAGCGGTGATCGAGAAAATAGGGAGTGGGGAATAGGGAATAGGGAGTGGGGAAACGGTAATCCAAAATCCAAAATCCAAAATTGTGTTAGCTCTTGCGGTTAGATAGTGATGATGGTTTAATAGCGATCGCCTACTAGCTGGATGTATCAGATGTATCAAAAGTCAGACAAAACCTGTGTTCCCAAAAATACAAGCTAAATAAAACTACACTAAAAACTTAAAAACTATAGATGTATGAATGACAGGGGGGTATAAAACGCCTAGTATTAATCAATAAAGGAACTGATTAACTTTTACACCCCCAAGCTAATATCAGGAGAATATATGGAATTACCTCTGATTGCAATTGTTTTAGTTCTAATAGGGTATGCCTTTGGGTCTACCAAAATGATTAGTGAAGGGAATGAGGCATTAGTAGAAAGGTTGGGACGATATCATCGAAAATTATCCCCTGGACTGAATTTTATTGTGCCAATTATCGATGCGGTAGTCATGGAAGATACCGTCCGTGAGCAGGTACTCGATATCAAACCCCAACAGGTAATTACAGCCGATAATGTCACCATCGAAGTTGACGGGGTTGTCTTTTGGTCGATTATCGACATGGAAAAAAGTTTCTATAAAATTGATGATATTCAAATTGCCTTGGCTAACCTTGTCACTGTAGAATTACGGGCAACGATTGCTGGTCGCACCTTGGAACAAACTATTGCTTCCCGGAATGAAATGAACCAAGCTTTACTAGAGGTGCTCAATCGAGATGCATCGGAATGGGGAGTGAAAATCGTTCGGGTCGATATACAAAGTATTAACCCCCCAGAAAACATTAAAAATTCCTTAGCAGAGCAAAATGCCGCAGTAATTCGTAAACGAGCTTTAATCACAGCCGCAGAAGGGGAACAGGAAGCTGCGGTCAAACGCGCTCAAGCGACTAGTACGGCAATGGAAATTTTGTCACAAACCCTGCGTGCTAACCCCGAAAGTAAGGAAATTCTTCAGTATTTAGTCGCGCAAGAACAGGTCGAAGCAAGTCAAAAACTGGGAGAAAGCCAAAATGCGAAAATCGTCTTTCTCAACCCCGGAACTTTGCCTAAAGATACATTCGACCAAGTTCTAGGGGAAATAGTTGCTAATCAATCAGATAGCAATGGCATGAGCGAACAAGGGAAAGGGTAAGGATGGAGGAGACAGGAGATAGGATCGGGTCATCGGGAGTCGGGATGATCAGACATCTCCAACAAAGAAACTCAAATCCTTGTGTAGTTAGGGGTAATACGTAACCTCTGGAGATGTCAATATCATATACAGAAGTATTTATATATAAATCTTCTGCTACCCCTGCTCCCAAAAACTCCCCCTAGATACTTTCCACCTGGGACTCGTTGATTTGTCCGACGCGACGGATGTTGAGAATATCGCTCATTTTTTTAATTTGGACAAACACTTGTTCTAATTGTTTGCGATCGCGTATTTCTAAACCGAGGTCAATCCGAGCGGGTTGGTTAACGGCGGTTTTGACGTTGGCATGGGTAACGTTGATTCCCTGGTCGCGTAAGCGAGACAGAATATCCATCAACACACCCACCCGATCTAAAACTTCGATTTGGACGTTAACGGGATAGGTCGGTAAACGTTCATTGGTGGATGCATTTTCATTCCAGGTGACGGGAACTAGGCGATCGCATTCCACATGTTCGAGATTATGGCAACCTTGACGATGGATGGTAATTCCCCTTCCCCTGGTCACCACACCGATAATTTTTTCTCCGGGAATGGGTGTACAACAACCAGCAAGGTGGTAAACCATCCCTTCCACCCCGACAATCGGTGAGTCGCTACCACGGGAGGAAGGTGGAACCTCCCGCACTGTTTTCGGAGCTGTTTTCGGTAAGCTGCTAATATTTCCTTCCGCAAGAGGTGCTGGAGGTTGCTGTGATTTGACAACTTCCCGCCAACGATTCAAAACTAAATTAGAAGTGAGTTCACCATAACCCAGACCCGCAAGCAAATCCTCCACACTGTGGTAATTACATTTTTCCGCCACATTTTGCATCGGTTGGGATTTCAACACATTCTCAAATCCCACCTTCCCAATTTCCTTTTCCAGTAAATCCCGACCACGGGCAATATTTTCTTCCCGTCGCGATCGCTTATACCATTGTTTAATCCGATTTTTGGCTGCCGAAGTTTCAATAAAGTTCAACCAATCTAAACTGGGATGGCTATTTTTCTGGGTAATTATCTCCACGATATCGCCATTTTGTAATTTCGTTGACAAAGGTACGATTTTCCCGTTCACCTTCGCTCCTGCACAGTGATTCCCCACCTCGGTATGAATCCGGTAGGCAAAATCAACGGGAGTTGAACCCGCTCCCAAGGCGATTAAATCCCCTTTCGGTGTAAATACATAAACTTCATCCTCAAATAGATTCTCTTTGATACCTTCCATGTATTCCTGGGCATCATTCAAATCCTTCTGCCATTCTAAAAGCTGACGCAACCAAGTAAATTTTTCGTCAGTCGCACTCAACTGTTGCTGGGAATTACCCGCTTCCTTATACTTCCAGTGGGCAGCAATCCCATACTCTGCCACATGGTGCATTTCCACAGTGCGAATTTGTACCTCCAAAGGACGATTCCAAGGACCGAGTACACCCGTATGTAGGGATTGATAGCGATTCGATTTCGGTAAGCCAATATAATCTTTAAAACGACCAGGTATGGGACGGAAGACATCATGAACCACCGCTAACGCTCGATAACAGTCTTCATTGGTTTTAACAATAATTCGTAATGCTGCCAAATCAAAAATCTCGTGGAATTCCTTATTCTGGCGTTGCATTTTTTGATAAATACTGTATAAATGTTTCGGGCGACCGCTAATTTCCGCCACTTCGATCCCCGCTTCCTCTAAACGCGATCGCAGCATTTGCGCTACCTTATCCAACCGCTCTACCCGTGCATCCCGCTTTTCTGCCACCAGTTGCTGCATATTCCGAAATGCTTCTGGTTCTAGATACTTAAAGGCTAAATCTTCCAGTTCCCATTTAAAATGCCAAATCCCCAAACGGTTCGCTAAGGGAGCAAAAATATCACGGGTTTCTAAAGCGGTGCGACGACGACTTGGTTCCGGTACCGCATACAAAGTCCGCATATTATGCAAACGGTCAGCCAACTTCACCACGATTACCCGGATATCCTGAGCAGTCGCCAAAAACATCCGCCGAAAATTCTCCGCTTGACCTTCGGTTTTACTCTCAAAATTAATTTTAGAAAGCTTTGTCACGCCTTCAACTAAGCGTCTCACTTCCTCCCCAAATCGAGATTCTATTTCCTCAATTGTGACATCTGTATCCTCCACTACATCATGCAGAAACCCAGCTGCTATCATAGCAGGGCTACCCCCTAAATCTCTTAATAAACCAGCCACCGCAATGGGGTGAGAAATATAGGGTTCCCCGGACTTACGCCATTGTCCCTGATGGAGCTCATAGGCGAATAAGAATGCCCGACAAATTAAATCCGTATCTCCCCTCCTATGTGATTCATCACTTCCATCCTCTGGACAGGGATTACACTCCAAACAATGTTGTAACCATTCTGGAATTTTGATATCGGTGGGGGTTTTGACAAGTATGCTACTCATACGAACGGCTTCAGAGTTATATAGATAGTAGAATGCAACAATTAGAAATTAGTAAAGTTACTAGACACAGCAACTTGAAGTAAATGCCATTGAACGGCAAACTAATCCGCAATCAAAACTGCTGCGGATTCTTGACGGTGGGTCGATGGGATGGGTAATTGACTGGAAACCCTCAAAATCAAGGGTTTTGCTATCGGTGTAGGATATTCAATTGGTGTCAAAGTCAAAAACAAATAGCTCGCAGTCAAAACTGCAAAAATGTTAGAAAATTTAATTGTATCTGAAAAATTTCTTGACATTAATACTATCTCAAGAATAATCTAGATGTCTCTAAATCCTTCTCAATACAGTGCCTTCGCATCCCAGTTAGGGCAAATGCTGGATTTGCTCCAACATCAACAATCCAATAATCAACTAGATGTAGCAGATATTGATCGATCCCTGGCATCTTTACAGAATTTTTTCCAAACAAATATTATTCCCCTCTGCGAACTCGACCATGATACTGATGGACGCGAACAAATGTATCGTACAGAAATGAGTAAGCAGATGCGATTATTGGAAATAGATGTGACGTTTCTACGGAATGCTCGCCACAGCCAGACTCAACAAACCCGTTTAAAAGCGATTAATACCCGTTTGACAACCCTGGTGAGTTATTGTCAAGCTGCTAGTTCTCTGTAGGGAGTAGGGTGCAGAGGAAGTTAAGCGATCATTTCAGATGCTCCCTGAGACTGTTCAAGTTCTGTCGTGGATTGCTACGGAGCAGTTTCGTCACCAATCTCAAATCCAAAACCCCAAATCCAACAGATGCAAGATTCTCCCCTACCCCTAGTTAATAGTTTTTCCCATATTCCGGTTTTAAGTCAGCAGGTAATTGCTGGGTTGCAAGTGCGGGAAGGGGGTAAATATTTGGATGCAACGGTGGGAGGAGGGGGACATAGTAGTTTAATTCTAGCAACTGCAAATGTGTCGTTAACGGCTTTGGATCAGGATCAGGAAGCCTTAAATGCTGCTCGACAAGCTTTACAGAAGTATGGGGATCGGGTGAATTTTATTCACACCAATTTTGCTGATTATGATTTCCCCAAGCAGGAATTCGCGGGAATTTTGGCGGATTTGGGTGTGAGTTCCTACCAGTTAGACCAGGGAGAGCGGGGTTTTAGTTTTCGTCACCGCGCAAGGTTAGATATGCGGATGAATCAACAGCAAGAGGTGACAGCAGCAGATATCATCAACCATTGGTCAGAAGCAGATTTGGTAGATATCTTTTTTCGCTATGGAGAAGAAAATTTGTCGCGACGGATTGCGCGACGAATTGTGGAAAAACGTCCATTTGAGACGACGACTGATTTAGCAGAGGCGATCGCGTCTGCGGTTCCAGCGAAGTATCGTTATGGTCGAATTCATCCTGCAACTAGGGTATTTCAAGCTTTGCGAATTGCGGTGAATGATGAGTTAAGGGTGTTGGAAAGGTTTCTGAGTCAAGCACCCTCGGCTTTGATTCCGGGGGGGAGATTGGTAATTATTAGTTTTCATAGTTTGGAAGATCGAATCGTTAAACATTGCTTCCGGGAATCGAGTTTACTACAGGTCATCACCAAAAAACCAATCGTCGCTAACCCAGAGGAAATTCAGGAAAATCCGCGATCGCGTTCTGCAAAATTACGCATTGCCGAAAGGATTATGTTATAAATGTATTTCTCAAGGTAATATAATATACTTTGAAAGGAGAAAAAAAGCGTTTATCGCTGTTCTTCCTGTTGACCCAAAAATGTTGACCAGGAGTACAGACGCGATATGTCACGTCTGTAGGGGAATAGGGAATAGTAAACATAATTATATAACTACCTAGTCAAGTTAACTTTGTCGCGATAGGTGGTAGTCCTTCCACCAAGTTGCGCTACCAGTAACCACCTAAAACCTCTACCCAGTGAATTTTGCAGGATAAATGCCTTTGGCATTGAACCACCACGGCTAAAGCTAGGCTAATTTCCGTCTACCCCATTACTGACTACGGGTCTACCCTAGGGACTCTACAGTTTGCATGGGTGGAGACGAACAGTTGGATCGTCTACATGGGATTAGAGACGACCCGACAGGTTGTATCTACTTTGTACCTAAATATCTTCCTCTCTCCCATTCCCAATCCTATCTATGCATCGAGGAATTCAACGACTATGGCAAACAGTTGACGCTGGCAAAATAAAAATGCCCCTAGCGACGGTGTTGATTTTACCTTTTTGCTTACAAATTGTCACGGCAGTGGGTTTGGTGGGGTATTTATCCTATCGCAGTGGTCAGATGGGGATTCAAAGTTTGGTCAGGAGGTTAGAAACGGAGATGGGGGAGCGGGTGGAACAGTATTTAGATAGTTATTTGGGTGTACCGATGGCCATTAATCAAATTAATCGGGATGGGGTGGAGTTGGGTGTGTTGGATTTGGATAATTTTGATGTGCTGGGAAAATATTTCTGGCGACAAATGCAAGTCTATGAAGTGGGTTATATCAATTTTGCCAATTCCCAGGGAGATTTTATTGGGGTTGAACGGTTAGAGGATGGTAAATGTGTGATCCATGAGTCATCCCTACGGACGAATCGCACTCGACAGATTACCTGCAGCACCGACGGAGAGGGAAATCGAGTGACAGCAATTAAGAAGCAAGGGGTGTCCGAGTTGGTGGAGGAGGAGTGGTATGTGGATGCGGTGAAAGCGAAACAGCCGATTTGGACTCAGGTTTATCAATGGCATGATAATCCCAAGGTTTTATCAATTTCCCATAGTTATCCGATTTTCGACCGACGGGGACAGGTTCGCGGTGTGATGGGTGTGGATTTGATTTTGAATCAAATTGATCGGTTTTTGGAGCAAATGCAGGCGAATCATCCCGGACAGGTGTTTATTTTGGAACCGACGGGGTTATTGGTGGCTGTTTCCGATGGGACACCGACCCATACAGTTGTTGCTGGGGAGGTGAAAAGGATTAGGGGTGGGGATAGTAGTAATCCAGTAATTGCCCAAGCTACGGAGTTTTTGCAGGGAAAATTTGGTAACTTGGAGAAAATTACGGCTGAGTATCAGCACATTTTAGAAATTAATCAGGAAACCTATTTTTTGATGGTTAAACCTTGGCGAGACCACAAAGGTGTAGATTGGTTGATTGCGATCGTCATTCCCCAGTCCCACTTTATGGCACAGATTGACCACAATAACCGTATTACCCTGATTTTATCACTGATTGCTTTTTTTGTCGCCACGGCTGTGGGAGTATACACCGCACGCTGGATTGTCACACCAATTTTACGATTGAACAAATCAGCGAAAAGAATCGCTCATGGTGAGTGGGAAGACACAATTGCCATTGACAGGGGGGACGAAATTGGCGAATTGGCGGTATCTTTTCAAAGTATGGCTCGGCAATTACGGGAATCATTTGCAACTTTATCAGCCAAAAATCAAGAATTAATTAATAGTCAACGGGAATTGAGTCAATTCCTGGATGCTTTGCCAGTAGGTGTGTTCATTCTCGATACTCAGTCTCAACCCTACTATATCAATTCCGCAGCTACGCAAATGCTCGGTAAAAATGTTGTAGTGGGGAATACAAATAATAATTTGGGAGAAGTGTATCAAATTTATAGGGCTGGTACAAACTCGATTTGTCCCCATGAGTCTTTTCCCCTAGTTCAGGCCTTAAGGGGAGAGACTGTCAAGGTGGACAACTTAGAAATTCGTCACAACGGGATGACAATTCCCATCGAGGTACTAGCAATGCCAATTTACGATGAATGCGGATCGATTAAATTTGCGATCGCAGCTTTTGTGGATATTCGGGTGCGTCAGGAAGCGGAAAAACTGATGCGGGAGTACAATCGGGTTTTGGAACAACAGGTGAAAAAACGTACTAAAAATTTACTTGATTTGATTGATCAACTCAAACAAACGCAAGATGAGTTAATGCGATCGCAAAAAATTGCCGCAGATAGGCAAATAGTTGCGGAACGCGCAAATCGAGCGAAAAGTGAATTTTTGGCGAATATGAGCCATGAGTTACGCACCCCTCTCAATGCCATTTTAGGGTTTACAGAATTAATGCAAAAAGATGCGAGTTTATCCACAGAAAATCAACGCAACTTAGGAATTGTTAACCGTGCTGGTGAGCATTTATTGAATCTGATTAACGAAATTTTAGAAATGTCAAAAATTGAAGCTGGACACACAGATTTACATGTGAGTAGTTTCGATGTCATCGACTTACTAGAAAATCTCCGAGAACTGTTACAACCTCGCGTCCAAAGTAAGGGATTAAAACTTAATTTGCATATCTCCCCGCTAGTCCCCCGCCATATCCAAACAGATGAAATTAAATTAAGACAAATTTTGTTAAATTTAATCGGTAATGCCATAAAATTTACTCATCAAGGCAAAATAGCAATCAATGTTAACTACTTAGATGATCAACTATTAGAGGTGATGGTCATTGACACAGGAGTGGGAATTCCCCCAGAAGAAACAACAGCAATTTTTAACGCTTTTTTTCAAACCAGTGTTGGTCGTAACAGCCAACAGGGAACAGGATTAGGATTAGCAATTACCCGTAAATACGTCGAACTAATGGGGGGAACAATCGATGTTACAAGTCAAGTCGGTACGGGAAGTCAATTTCGATTTGTGATTCCAGTGCAAATTGGGGAGCAAGATGGGGAAAGGGTGAGCATTACACCGAGTAAGACCCAAAGGGTAAAGCTTTCAAATGAGGGCACTTTTTACCACAGTGAAATCATCCAAATGTTAGCAAGAATGCCACCGGATTGGCAACAGGCTTTACGGGACGCAGCTGCTAGTGGTAGTGATGATTTAATTTTCCAATTAACTCGACAAATGCCTACAGAAAATAGTACCTTAGCAAAATATTTGGAGGAATTAGCCGAGAATTTTCAATTTGAGACCATTATTGAACTGACTGAAAACAGGGCAGAATGAACGTCGTGCAGTTAGAAAAAAAATTAGCAAAACAAGATATTTTAATTATCGATGATACTCCAGACAACTTGCGGATTTTGTCATCTATTTTGATTCGTGAAGGCTACAATGTCCGCAAAGCATTAAATTGGCAAATGGCATCAACAGCCTGTGAAGTGCTAAAACCAGATTTAATTATTCTGGATATTATGATGCCAGAAGTAGACGGATATGAAGTTTGCCGACGCTTCAAAAGTAATAGGGAAACCGCAGATATTCCGATTATCTTTATCAGCGCTTTAGATGACGTTTTTGATAAAGTCCGCGCCTTCCAAGCAGGGGGGGTTGATTATATTATTAAACCCTTTGAATTTCAAGAAGTAATTATTCGGGTGAAAAATCAATTAGCACTACGTAATGCTAATTTACAAATCTGCCAACTTAATCAAGAACTAGAACAAAGGGTACGTTTGCGAACACAAGAATTAGAAACAGCCATGCACAACTTGCAACTGGAAATTGATTCCCGCAAACAACTGCAAGATAAACTACTTAACATTGCCTTACATGATGCCTTGACAGGTTTACCCAACCGAGTCTTATTTTTAAAACATATCGAACAAGCTCTGACTCAAGCTCGAACAGATAATCACTATCAATTTGCCGTTTTATTTTTAGATTGCGATCGCTTTAAAATAATAAACGATTCCCTGGGTCACTTTATCGGAGACGAATTATTAATCGCCATTTCCAAACGTATCAAATCAGTTTTGAGTCCCTTTGATATTTTGTCCCGCTTTAGTGGAGACGAATTTGCCATCTTCCTCGGTAATATTACTAGTATTGACATGGCAATCGATGTTGCTGAACGCATCCTCCACCAACTGACCCTACCCTTCCACATCAATCATAACGAGATATTCATGAACGCAAGCATCGGGATTAACTTTGCTCGTCCAGAATACTATCAAAAACCCGAATACCTACTGCGAGATGCAGATACAGCTATGTATAGAGCCAAAGCAATGGGTCGCGCTCGTTACCATGTATTTGACCCAATAATGCACGAAGAAGCTCTGCAACTGTTACAGTTAGAAAGCGACCTCCACCGAGCCTTAGAACGTCAAGAAATCCAGGTACATTACCAACCGATTATCGCCACAGCTACAGGTCAGGTGGTGGGTTTTGAAGCTCTAGCGAGATGGCAACATCCCACTAGGGGATTAATTATGCCCACCGATTTTATCCCCGTAGCCGAAGAAATGGGATTAATTTATCCAATTAACCTGTGGATTTTAGAAACAGCCTGTCGCGACTGGAAAAATTGGCAGCAAATGCGGCCAGAATATGCAGATATCAGCATCAGTGTCAATCTCTCTCCCCGTACCTTTACCCATTCAAATATAGTTAAAATTATTAGCAAGATTATACGTACAACCGGAGTTAACCCCAAATGTTTAGAACTGGAAATTACCGAAAATGTTTTGATGGAGAATTGCGAACTGGTTAAGGAAATGATTGATCAACTCAAACAGCACGGTTTGAAGATAGTCATCGATGATTTTGGTACAGGATACTCATCCCTGAGTTATCTCCATGATTTTCCCCTAGATGCCTTAAAAATTGATAAATCCTTTGTCAGTCGGATGCACGAAAACCCGAAAAATATGGGATTTGTCCCAGCTATGATTGGTATAGCCCATTCAATGGGAATGTATGCGATCGCCGAAGGAGTGGAAACACAACAGCAACTAGAACAACTACGCAATTTAAATTGCGATCGCGTTCAAGGATTTCTGTTTGCTCCCGCTTTAACACCAGAATCCGTACTGGAGTTTTTAGCCAACCATCAACAAGTCCACCAGAAAACCAGCAAAAATCAAACTTTTCTGGATTGTGGATTACTCTAACCCTGGTGTATCGTACCCAGGGAGCAATAGTTACTTCTATTTATCCTCCATTACCTTTCCCAACCTACTTTTTGCCCAGATTAAATTATCAAAATACTCGTTGAAAACCCTTCGCCTTTAGGCAAGGAATGAAAACGGTCTAGGTTCCTTAGGAATCTCTGATTTTATCTCTTTGCTGTCCAATATACTATTGTACAATCACTATAACGCATAAACAACAGGGGGTGATTCAGCAGTGTTGGTATTAGAGTACAAAGTTAAAGGTAGACGAGAACAATATAAGGCTATTGATGAAGCTATTAGGACAATTCAGTTCATCAGCAATAAAGCTATTAGATATTAGATAGACGCACCTCAAGATACAAAAATCAACCGCATAGCTTTGAATAACTACTCTACAACACTTTTAGTTGGTGAAAACTGAAGAGAGCAAATTCTGACGATGAATGTAGAATCCCCTCGGTTTTAGCCAGGAGAGTGTCAAAACTGGCTACATAACATGAACAACCCTGTATTTTCAAACCTAATTTTCAAACATAAAATTGTGATTTTAACTCTGAATAGACAAGTGCCAAGTATCTGAGGTATGAAGCTTTAAAAATATGGATTTGCAATTCATGAAAACTCAAAAATTGGTAAAAATTAGGAATAAAACAGTTACCTTTTGACCAACATCATCAAACAACCTTGACCACAATGCCACAAGATGTTCCTCCCTCGAATTACCACCTTTTATCTACAAAATCTCCATAGCTTGATTCCTCCCCACCAATGAACATTTCCAATCCCATATTTGTCAACCAAAAATCAGAATCAGCCAATATTCTCATCGTCGATGACCAACTAGATAACCTCAAAGTTCTATCGAATATATTAGAAAGCGAAGGCTATCAGGTGCGTAAAGCCTTAAACGGTAAAATAGCCTTAAAAACCTGTCAAGCAGTACGACCGGACTTAATTTTACTTGATATTAACATGCCGGAAATCGATGGATATGAAGTTTGTCGCCTACTCAAACTGAATCAACAAACCCAAGATATTCCGATTATTTTTATTAGTGTTCTCGATGAAGCCCTAGATAAAGTCAAAGCAATTAAAATTGGTGGTGCCGATTATATTAGTAAACCATTTCAGTTTGATGAAGTAATTGCCC
The DNA here is from genome assembly GCF_002368395.1 of Calothrix sp. NIES-3974. Lineage (GTDB taxonomy): Bacteria > Cyanobacteriota > Cyanobacteriia > Cyanobacteriales > Nostocaceae > NIES-3974. The sequence continues at coordinate 4,397,265 of NZ_AP018254.1, read as the reverse complement.
GTGTTCAAAACCAATTAACAATTCAAAAATTACGATTAGAATTAGAAACAACCAATGCCAAACTACGGCAGCAAAATGAAAATTTACGCGCGGAAATCGAAAAACGCCGTCAAGCAGAATTAGCCCTTCAACAAGCCAATCAAACCCTACAGGAATTAGTTTGGTTAGATGGTTTAACCGAAATTGCCAACCGTCGTTATTTTGATGATTACCTACAACGGGAATGGCAACGTTCTGCCAGGGAAAAAACCAGCCTTTCGTTACTTTTGTGTGATATAGACTATTTTAAGGCATATAATGACACCTATGGACATTTAGCTGGAGATGCATGTTTAAAACAAGTTGCCAAAACCGCTAAAAACACAATTCGTCGTCCAGCAGATTTAGTCGCACGCTATGGAGGAGAAGAATTTGCCGTTATCCTTCCCAATACAGATATTCAGGGTGCAATTTGTGTCGGAGAAAAGTTAAGGAAGCAAATCGAACATCTGAGAATACCCCATTCTGGTTCAGCTGTTGCTCCCTATATTACCTTGAGTATTGGAGTTGCAACTGATATTCCCAGTCACCAAAGCTTACCAGAAACTCTGATTGCTAATAGCGATCAAGCTCTTTATATGGCTAAGAACGGTGGACGCAATCAAGTATATGTCTCTAGTGCAAGGATAGAAGATACAAAATACAGAATACAGGATACAGAATTCAACATACAGGAGAAATAGTTATTAATTTTATTTGATTTTGATGACTTTGATTGAGGGCTATTTATCGTCTATTTCATGGGATGGTAAAAATCAAAATGAGGAGTTATTTCCTATTCCCTATCTCATGATGAAAAACCTGAAGATTTGGGATAAGAACCGAGATAACAGCACAACAATCAAACAATCAATTGAGAAACTGGAAATTTTGACATTTTTCATGAAAGATTAAATATGCATACTGACCAATAAATCAATCTATTGAACATTTATATTAATCACAAAATGAATTTTGTATGCATACTGACCAATAAATCAATCTATTGAACATTTATATTAATCACAAAATGAATTTTGTAATCGAGCAGTCAAATACCCAACGCACGGGGAATATTTTAGTCGTTGATGACACACCTGATAATCTACGTCTGCTTGCAGCCATGTTAGCGACCCAAGGTTATGAAGTTCGCAAAGCCTTGAGTGGGAAAATGGCGATAACAGCCTGTCAAATGTTATTACCGGATGTAATTTTACTTGATATTAACATGCCGGATATGGATGGTTATCAGGTGTGTCAATGCTTAAAAGAAAATTCTGCCACTGCAAATATTCCGGTGATTTTTATTAGTGCGCTAGATGATATTCTCGATAAAGTTAAAGCCTTCGATGTCGGTGGAGTTGATTATATTACCAAACCATTTAATAGTACGGAAGTAATTTTAAGAATTGAAAATCAGTTAAATTTACGCAAATTACAGCTACAGTTACAGCAAAAAAATCGTTTGTTAGAGCAAGCATTAAGTGATTTGAAATCTGCTCAAATTCAACAAATTCAAAATGAAAAAATGATAGCATTGGGCAAACTGGTAGGTGGAATCGCTCACGAAATTAATAACCCCATCAGTTCAATTTACGGCAACCTAGAATATTTAGAACAGTATCATCAAGATATTATAGATTTAATTAATATATATCAACAAGAATATCCAGAAGTCAGTCCCAGAATTCAAGCATATACAGAAACAAAAGATATTAACTTTACGCTGGAAGATTTAAATAGTATTTTGGCAGAAATGTATCGAGGTTCTAACCGAATTCGTTCGATAGTTTTAGCACTGCAAAACTTTGCTCGTCAGGATGAAGCCAAGTTAAAAAAAGTTGATATTCATGAAGGTATCGAAAGCACCTTGCTCATCCTCGAAAATCGTCTTCAAACATCAATCAACCGACCGAAAATAGAAATCATCCGCAACTATGGAAAATTATTACCTGTTGATTGCTATGTCAGCGAACTCAACCAGGTTTTTATGCACCTAATCGATAATGCCATTGATGCGATCGCAGGGGAATTCAACCAATCCAAATCCCATCCCCAGACAACATCTTCCCTGGGAACAACACCCATGATTCACATCTCCACCCAGATGAGTAAAGAGAATCGAGTCGCGATCGCAATTACAGATAACGGTCCAGGGATTCCCCCAGAAACCCTACCCCACATCTTCGACCCTTTCTTTAGCACCAAAGATGTTAATAAAGGACGGGGACTAGGATTGGCCATTAGCTACCAAATTATCACCCAAAAGCACCACGGCACAATCACCTGTGATTCCTTACCCGGAAAAGGTACTAAATTTATCCTGGAAATACCAATTACCCAAACACTGATTTCCCCTGGAGATGTCAACCACCCTAATCCCGACTAGGAGGCTTTTTTTTCGACATACTTAACATCGGTAAACTGGAATTTGAGGATTGGGGAGGTAAATAGCGCTGTACCACCACTTCTTCTTCAATAGGATGATTTTGTTGTTGACTTCGCCACCATCGCACTGCCAAACTAATACCAGCAGTACCTAAACCAAACCAAAACAAAGACCAACTATCATCAAATCCACCAATTAGAGCATCAACCACCCCAATGGTGACTAAAAAGCTGACCACAGGTTCACGACGATAGGCTGATTTTAAAAGATAAGGTAAAACAGCATTCATAATAGGCTTTTTTCGTAAATGGCTGGTAATGGACTGTAAGCAGTTAGTATAAGCTATACTTTGCACGCTAATATATTTTCCTTTTGTTTTGTTGACAGTTGACAGGTGACTGTTGACCTTTAAAATTTAACCATCTCAACAAAAAGCTCACTGATTGACCGTGTAAAGTACAATTGATGATACCTCATATACACTCGGCTTTCCGCAATAAATTACAATGTTAAGCCTTTTCTTTATAATTATAATTTTTTTCCCCCAGAAGTGAAGCTGTGGGAGGATACACTATACAGGAGATAGAATACGGAATGTAGGAGACAGGGGAGTTTAAACAAAAATTAGAAATTTACTTTTTAAATCAAACATTGCCGTTAGTTATCGTCCCATAGTCTAGATTTCCTCTCCCAATTACAGCAAATTGCAGGTAAATGACATTTTAAAGGCTTGTGAGAAAGGTTTTTAAGAATCTTTCCTGTATCCTGTATGCTTCAATTATGCACTCCCAGCAGTCTATTCCATCTCTTCTTTGAGAGGTCGGGATAATGGGAGCATCCCCAGGTAAATAAGTCGAATTTTGATTACAATCATCAAGATTACGGATATTTATCCTCAAAAGCCAACTTCTGGAATAACCGGTTTTTTGCTACTCCCCTAGAGACGACCCACTGGGTCGTCTCTACTTCCTATTCTGCGCTATTCCTAGACGCTGAGTAATTCCTTACTCTTTCTTGTTTCAATGGGTGCGGTTAAAGCGGTTTCTAAATCTGCACACCCTAACCTTTGTTCGAGAATATTCATGACTTCCCGACCAAAATCATTGGGGTTTTGCCTCCATGCTTGTAAACAAACTTCGCCAAAGAACGAACCTAATGGTTCCGGATTCCAGAGCAATTTTTTCGCTGTCCAAGGCATTAAACTCATCGGATTATAGCCGGGTTTGAGGATATTTTGTTTAAAAGCATATTCTTCCAAATGGGTGTGGGGTTGTAAACCAATAAAGAAAATTGCTGGTTCAACTTTATCTGCACCAAAAATTCGCTCTAGTTCACGGTGGTAAGCAATTGTTTGCCGAATTGTCTCAAAGGTTTCGTCGATGACATTAAAGGAATAATTCACAGAAACCAAATCATGAAAACCAGCAGCCTTTAAATCCCGACAGTTTTGGAGAACGGTGCGCAAATTATAACCCATACGCATTTTTCGCACCAATTCTTGGGAACCACTAGTAATGCCAATTTCAAAATAATTCATTCCCGTTTTGACCATTAAATCACATAATTCGGGAGTTAAATTATCAGCACGAATATAGGCAGCCCAATTAATATCCGTCATTCCGGAATCCACGATTTTCTGCAATAATTCTACAGCATCGTCAATAAATTTACGCGCCGGAATAAATTGAGCATCTGTAAACCAAAAATTCCGAATTCCCCGTTGATAAAGTTGACGCATTTCGGCAACTACTTCATCTGCGGGATTAATTCGCACCTGTTTTCCTTCCACAACTGTATACACACAATAACAACAATTATGGGGACAACCGCGTTTGGTTTGCACACCGATATAAAAATCTCCGTCCTGGAAATAATAATTAAATTCTGGCCAAATCTCCTCAATATAATCGTAGTTACAAGCGGTTTTTTCTAAGGGTGTGGGTTGTTCATGAATCAAACGGGGACGGGGTTGACTTTCGCCGACAATATAACAACGTTCATCCCGAAAATCCTGTCCCTTTAGGTATTTTGTCAGTAAGGTTTCTCCTTCCCCAATGGAAATTATCGTCCCAGTGGGCAGACTTTTACCTAATTGCTCGTAGAATACACTAACTGCACCTCCACCAACAATTACCTGTGCTTGTTGATGATACCTTTGAGCACGTTTGAGTCCCCGTTTAATTAAACCTAAATTCCGCCACAATTCCACATAGTAGGCAATAAATATTTTTAACCCACCAATGGCACCACGTAACTTAATCAAAGGGTTTTTTGCATAATAAACTTCAAAGGCATTTTGCAGGGGATTTCCCCCTCTTCCTCCCACGGGAGCGTAAATTTGAATGTCTCGCCAAGAGTATACTAGCAAGGTGGGTTGAAATTCATCAATACATTTATCGAGTGCCGATTTATAATCAAGCGGTGGTACAGTTCCCAAGTCAAAAATACGCTGTTTTATATGGGGAAATAATTTATGAACATGGTCACTAAGATAAACAACTCCGATGGGAAATATGGGATTGCACGGTAGTCTCACGTAGAGTATGCGGTTTTCCATTTGGTTGTTCATCATGGGGTTTTGGGTTTCCATTTTGCTATTTTCGCAGGTAATATTTGCTGATAATAATTATGATGATTCCCGCAGAAAGTAAGCTGGGGTAATTCGGCTTCAGTTGGTGCTTGAAATTAATTTAATTTCTTGGCAACTCAGCTGAACTAATGGGATTGAAGATAATTGCGTTTCCCTATTTTCAAAATAGAGAAAAATGAATAAATCAGGGAAAGGGGTAATTTCTGGTTGCAGAAGTCATCCCCTATCAAAATCCTAAATCATTTCTGCCGAAAGTAGGAGTTCGGAGACAGAATACAGAATACAGGAAACAGAAATTTAAGATACCTGATGGCTAATCGCTCCCATCTCCATAGTTTTGTCTATGGATGTCAGTCGGATTGCCAATCTGACTTGCAGGGGTTTTTGTCAAGATAGCTAATAGAATATTGACAAACATCTCTGAAACAGCAAGCAAAGTTAGGTCTAAACCAGATGAGTGATAGATTCCCAGGTCAACAACTAGCTCAAATTTCCGTACAGGAACTGGCTGAACGTTTGCAAGAGAATAATACTCAATCTCAATTGCAACTGATTGATGTTCGAGAACCAGATGAAATTGCGATCGCTCGGATTGAGGGATTTACCAATCTGCCTTTGAGTGATTTTGCCAATTGGTCTGATTCGATCCATTCCCGGTTTGACCCTGATGCGGAAACCTTGGTTCTCTGTCACCACGGTATCCGTTCGGCTCAAATGTGTCAGTGGCTAATTTCCCAAGGTTTTACCAATGTCAAGAATATCTCTGGGGGAATTGCTGCCTACTCTTTGAGGGTTGATCCTAACATTCCCCAATATTAGACAATTATTCTCACAAATCCAATTAAATATCATCAGTAACGGCAATAAAATTCAGTGACTTAAGATACGGCAATGCTTGCGTGTCTATGGGAAAATTAGGGATAGAGAACGGTAAAATCCTCATTCCCATCCGTTTTGCTATCAGTAATACTATACGGATTACTCGCTGGATGCAGAGGAAGTAGGAATGAGTTATTTACATGGTTTGGTTGTGTTCCAACGACATGGGGGACTCCCTTGCAAATAGGGAGTAGGAAAGACAAGAGTGTGGTAGGGGTAAAAACACCTGCATTCGGTTCTGGTGTAAGCATTACATTTCGGCTACTCCCCACTCCCTGTAAGCTTTAGGGATTTATGAGGAATTCAGGTATGGGTTTTTGTAACTTTATTTGTAACTTTTGCCTATAATCGCCAATAATTTGCTATGTTTCTTTACTAATATTAATCTTTTATTAAGATTTAGTCTGTCATTAAAACAATTAATTTTTTAAACTTTAATTAAGATTTGCCTGTGGTAAACCAATTTAACATGGAAATTCAGCTTACAGAAAGACAACAGCAAATACTAGGGGCAACAGTCCGCCATTATATTGCCACGGCCGAACCTGTGGGTTCTAAAGCGTTGGTGGATGAGTATAATTTGGGTGTGAGTTCGGCGACAATTCGCAATGTGATGAACGTGTTGGAAAAAGCCGGATTACTGTTTCAACCCCATACTTCGGCTGGACGTATCCCGTCGGATTCCGGTTATCGTATCTACGTAGACCGCTTGGTAACGCCATCGGAAACTTTAGCGTTGCAGGTGGAAGAGATGCTGCAAAAGCGTTTAAAGTGGGAAGATTGGAGTTTAGAAGCGCTGTTGCAAGGTGCAGCGCAGATTTTGGCAACTATTAGCGGTTGTATTACCCTAATTACCATGCCGCAAAATAGTGTCGCGATGTTACGGCATTTGCAGCTATTGCAAGTGGAACCGGGACGGGTGATGTTAATTGTGGTGACAGATAGTTACCAAACCCATTCTGTGTTGGTGGATTTACCTTTGACCCGCGATGGGAATCCGGTGGAAACGGAAGTAATTGACCGGGAATTACAGTTGGTTTCTAATTTTTTGAATAGCCATTTACGGGAACAAAGTCTACTGGAATTGGCGAAACTCGATTGGAGTAAGTTAGACCGGGAATTTCGCTGTTACGGTGATTTTCTCAAAACATCTTTGCTAGAGCTATCCCGTCGGACTAGTACTGGAAGCACAACCCTCATGGTACGTGGTGTGTCAGAAGTCTTACGTCAACCGGAATTTTCCCAATTGCAACAGGTTCAAACCATCATTCAACTATTGGAAGAAGAGCAGGAACAATTGTGGCGATTAATTTTCGATGATTTGCAACCGGAGGAAAGCGGTAAACCCCGCGTCAATGTGAGGATTGGTTCCGAAAATCCCCTGGAACCCATTCAAACTTGTACATTAATCTCCTCAACCTATCGTCGGGGTGAGTACGCAGTCGGTAGTGTCGGTGTACTCGGACCGACTCGATTAAATTATGACCATGCGATCGCTGTTGTCGCAGCAGCAGCAGAATGCCTCTCGGAATCTTTTCGCTAAGGTTTGTATCCTCAATCCGGAAAAGTCCCAGTAGATTTTGTTGGTTTCCAAGTATTAATATTATAGAGGCAGTGTCCGTTATTTTTCATCAACGGGACATTTGCTCAAAGGGAACTAGCCAATGCTGGAGCTAATAGTTGGATTAGGAAGTACCGTATTTTGGGTGTGGATGGTGCTAGATTGCGTCCGCAATGAACCCGATCGGCATATTTGGATTTGGGTATTGGTGCTATTTAACATCCTCGGAGCGATCGCCTATTTCCTGTTCCAAGTCATACCCCGTGGTGACTATCTTCCCCAGTATTTTCAGCGCTGGACACGCAAACGGGAACTATGGATAGCTGAAAATGAAGCTCGTTCCATTGGTAAAACCTATCAATACAACCATCTGGGTAATATCCTGATGGAATTAGGAATGTATGAACAAGCTCAAACAGCCTTTGAACAAGCCTTAAATCAAGAAAGTGATAATACAAATGCACTATGGGGAGCAGCAAAGGTTGCGATCGCGCAGAAAAAATATCCCCAAGCTCAAGTATTATTAGAAAAGTTACTCAAACTAGATCCCGATTATAAGTACGGTGATGGTTCCCTAGCTTACGGAGAAGTGTTAATCGCTCTCAAGCAAACTCAAACTGCGCAAAAGCATCTGGAAAAACATATTAAAAACTGGAGCCATCCCCAAGGGTATTTATTATTGGCTGATATATTATTACAAGCTAATAATAAGCAAGCTGCGCGAGAATGTTTAGAAACCATGATTACTCGGATTCAGGGTTCCTCCTATTTCCACTACAAGCGCAATCGCCCTTTTTTGAGCAAAGCCAGAAAAATGTTAAAAAAACTCTCATAGAATCAACTCCAGAACCCCGATTTCTGACACATCCCGCAAACTTGCTTTTTAATTGGGAGTGGAAAGTAGGGACTAGAAAGAAAATTCAGCCGTTATTCAAAGTTTACTGTTCTCTTGGGAGAAATGCAGGATTAACAATTTCTGATTAATTATTTTTTTAATGAATGACCAAATATCTTCTCGTACTTCCTAAATACCTAATTATGTCAAGAAAAATTGGATTTTGGTTACTGTGGTTAGGCTTTATTTCCTATGCATTTATATTTGCACCCCCAGACCAACCAGACACATTAGAATTAATTACGAACCTTTCCACCGGAAAAATTACAGGTATTAATCCATTGGTAATTGCCCTATTTAATTTAATGGGAATTCTACCCATGATTTATGCTTGTATGACCTTGATTGATGGACGTGGACAGAAAATACCCGCTTGGCTATTTACAAGCGCGTCCTTTGCTGTTGGTGCATTTGCCCTATTACCCTATTTAGGATTACGGGAATCTAATCCCAAATTTCCTGGTCAAAAAAACTTATTCATTAAAATTTTAGATGCACGACTGACAGGTATTATCTTGACCATTGGTGTGGTAATTTTAGTCGCCTATGGTGTTAGTCAAGGTGACTGGAGTGACTTTGTTCAACAATGGCAAACCAGTCGATTCATTCATGTCATGAGCTTAGATTTTTTGACCCTGTGTTTAGTTTTTCCAGCTTTATTACCCGATGACATGGCGCGTCGCCATGTGCAAAATAACTCCTTATTTTGGGTTGCAACATTAATTCCCTTGTTTGGTGCATTATTGTACCTATGCCTACGTCCATCCTTACCGGAAACTATTGTTGATGGCGGGAAAGATATAGGGGAAAAATTAGCCCCTACAGCCTAAATACAATTTTAGATTTTTAGATTTAAGATTTTGGATTACCCTGATGGGATATATACAGCATTGCCTGAGATAGCGTTGCTGAATTTGGGCATGAATTATAATGATTGACATTTTGTATTAAAACCCAAATTACCGTAGAGACGTAGCGATGCTACGTCTCTACTAGGCGATGTAAAATGTTCAGTTCATATTTGTATTCAGCAACGCCAAAAATCAAAAATCGAAATACAATAACAATCCTAATTTCAGTAGTGAAAGAAACGATTTAGGCTGTACCCGACAGGAAGGCTTCTCTAGGAGAAACTGCGCTACGCTGATGACTGTCAAAGACTAACAGTCAACAACCCTACATTTAAGATTTTATCAATCATTTAAGGTTACTTTTAAAGAAACTTTTTCTGGAAAAGCTTAAGATAGAAGTGTATCTGCTTGTACTATCATTAGTCAGTGCAAGTTAATTGTATTTTTGATGGCATCATCGCCGATGACTACTTTATCATGGGTTCTATTGGCAGGCGGTTTTTTACTGCTGGAGTTGCTATTACCAGTTCCATTTCTGGCAATGATAGGTATTAGCGCGTTGTTTGTTGCACTACTTGTCTGGATGGGATTGGCGAATACTTGGTTGCAAATTGCGGTTTGGATAATTGTATCTGGATTATTGATTTTGTCTTCGCGACGGTTTCTGGTTCGGAAACGGGGACAGATCAAATTGAAAGGGGATGTAATAGCTGAAACCCTGACGGAAATTCCTCCAGGGAAAACCGGACGGGTTTTGTACGAGGGAAATTCTTGGCAAGCACGGTGTGATGATGAGATGATGCTGATTCCTGCACAGGAGCGGGTGTACGTTGTTCGTCGCGAAGGGACAACGCTGATTGTAATGCCACAAAGTGTGTTAAGGAGCGGGTGAATTAAGGAAATAGGAGTAGAGACGTAGCATGGCTACGTCTACAAAATTACAAAATTCGTCTGTTGTATTATTTTTTCCAATTGGTCTTATTTTCTTCCTTTTATATCCTGTATTCTGACGACCGTATTCTGAATTCAGAATTCCAAATCCGACAATCTACCGATTTATAAATAGGGAGTTTTTATGGAACCGTTATATTTTCTGATTTCTTTGATATTTGGTGGTTCGGTGTTAGCGGGTTCAGTTAAGGTAATTAATCAAGGTGATGAGGCTTTAGTGGAACGTCTCGGTACCTATGAGCGGAAGTTGGAACCAGGGTTACAATTGTTGTTACCTTTTTTTGATAAAATTGTCTATAAACAAACGATTCGTGAACGGGTTTTAGATATCCCCCCCCAACAGTGTATTACCCGTGATAACGTCACCATTACGGTGGATGCGGTGGTTTATTGGCGAATTGTTGACATGGAAAAAGCTTACTATAAGGTGGAAAATCTCCAATCGGCAATGGTCAATTTGGTCTTAACCCAAATTCGCTCCGAGATGGGTAAGTTGGAGTTGGATGAAACTTTTACCGCTCGCGCGCAAATTAATGAAATTCTGTTGCGAGAACTAGATATTTCTACTGACCCTTGGGGTGTAAAAGTGACGCGTGTGGAATTACGGGATATTGTCCCTTCCCATGCAGTACAGGAATCAATGGAATTACAAATGTCTGCGGAACGGAAAAAACGAGCAGCAATTTTAACATCGGAAGGGGAACGGGAAGCGGCTGTTAACAGTGCTAGGGGTAAGGCTGATGCACAGATTCTAGATGCGGAAGCACGGCAAAAAGCGGTGATTTTAGGTGCGGAAGCGGAGCAAAAAGCAATTATCCTCAAAGCTCAAGCAGAACGTCAACAAAGGGTTTTACAAGCTCATGCGATCGCAGAATCGGCGGAAATTATCGGTGAAAAAATCAGAACCAATCCGGATGCGAAAAAGGCAATTGAAGTCCTATTGGCGATGGGTTATCTAGATATGGGTGCGGTCATCGGTCAAAGTGATAGCAGTAAGGTGATGTTTATTGATCCCCGTAGTATTCCCGCTACTTTTGAGGGTATTCGTTCGATTGTTGCTGATAATTCCCAGAATTCCCAAACTAGTTAAGTAGGGCTTGCGAAAAAATAGTAAAGACGCTATGGACGCGATGCGATATATCGCGTCTCTATATTCTCTATATCTTGTTAAGCTTTGAAGGCTGCAAACAGGTGCATAGAAGTCCAAAAACCTGGCATCTGTAAATTTTTTCAACCATGTGAAAATTGGAATTATTGAGTTCAAACTAATCCCTAATCCCTACTCCCTACCCTCACGAAAAGACTTTTACCGCAGACCCTAGTTATGTTTTTTGTTCATTCTGAGCTTTTTTACTCTTTACAACTTGATACATATACATTAGCTTCCGTGGCACAATCGCTGCGAAGGTTACTTTAATCGCAATTATTCTGTTTCGTAAATTCTTGTCTTGTACTTTGGGGATACATACTCGTACAATGCACCCTAACTACGGTTTCGTCTGATTCCTATTCTCTAGATACTCAAAACGTTTCCGTAACATCTATCAAAAGGAAGATAAATAATTACTCTTTCCGAAAAGAGCTAACTTAGGCTAGTAATTATAGCATATAGTAGTGGATAGAATATATATACCCTCTCTTCGGATACAAGGGTGGGCATTTTGTCCAACAATTGTTATCTTTCTTAATAACAGAGATGAAAAAATAAAATAGAGACACGTTTTGCCGAACATGTCCCTTTGATCTCATTTCTGTTAAGTAGTAAACTGTGATTCCTTCGCTTGAATCTCGATCTTCTATTTATTGGAGTAAAACAAAACTATGAACTATCCAGTCGAATTAACCCTTGAGCAACAGTTCAACATCCGCTCATTTGCAACCCAAGTAGAACAAATGAGCCACGAACAAGCCCAGGATTTTTTAATCAAGCTCTATGAGCAAATGGTTGTCCGCGAAGCAACCTACAAAGAACTGCTCAAGCATCAGTGGGGATTAGATACCGGAACATCCTTATAAATTCTAATCTCTACCAAACCGAAATTTTAGTCGCAGGGTAGGCGACCTCCTTCTCTTGCTTGGTTCCACATAGGGCAGGAAAAAAGCTGGGGATGTTGGGGCGTCAACTTTATAGATGACTGAAACAATTCACAAGCAGTAATAGGCAAAAGCTGGTTTTTGTTCGCCTAATTATAATCAACACAAAACAACTTACCTCTTTCCAGTCATCGGTGGATATGGCAATCGGCAGGATAGTACATCTGTATTTCTGTATTTCTTGCGGTCTAATTCCAAATCACTGGCTTTAAGATGTCAACCCATACCCAGCTTGGAAAATGCCCATTCACAATTAACTAGTCAGCTAGGTGTTTTGCTCGTTCCCAATTCCCCGACAAACAAAAAACCATACCTAACTCTTGAGACTGTAACAGTCACTCAGTAAACGCCGTGGCAGTCAAAAAAACTTTGGATAGAACTGATTCCAACGACTAGATCATAAATCCTAAAATTAGACCAAAACAGCCGGCAGCCACATAAAGCTGGCTCGTTGTCATGGAAATTTTAGCTTTACAGTTGCTAATCGACGTAGTTTGCGTAGTTTTTACTTAAATCTGGTTTAATTACCACCATTTATATTTATATTTATTCAGATTGAATTTTACAACCCCCAGTATGGAAAACTTAACAATTAGTTAATCAAATCCTTCAAGCAGACAAATCAAAGGGGGAGTCGGTTTTAATTGCTGCCAATTTAGCGAGAATTTGCGGTTTAATCTTGTGGTATTCATTTTTAAGTAGGGTTTTACTCAGCATCGACTCGCTAGATGCGGGTAGGGTTTGGCTCATTTCTAACCATGACTGCAAGCGCTGACATTGGACGGATGCAATTGTTGAGGTAAGGATATGATTTGGGCTGTGGGGTTGTTCACGGGAAAAGAGGAGAATTCGATAGTAACCACTTTGGCAAAGTTGGCTAATTAGTTCTGGTCCGGTTTTAGTTTTGAGGTCAATGTAGTAGGGAAGCCATTTTGCACCGTGCTTACGGTTAAAAATGACCGTAATCCATAGTATCATTGGATGGGGAGCAGTAATAAACAGAAATTGGTTGTAACGGGTACAAACGAGGCGTTTATTGATTTCTACTTGCGGTAGCATCATCCACAGAGCTGGTATTTTTTCACCATTGATTTGGATTGGGTGGGGAAAAACAATATCAGCAATTGGTTTATTTTTTGGCCATGAGACTTGTTTAAAAATGTCGTCAGCAGAAACAGTGGTAGGAAGGACTGACTCGGATTGTTTTGATTGATGGGTGACAGCACCAATCACGGTGGGTTGTTGAGTGTCGTCAATCGGTGAAGGTGTTTGGGTGGTGCGAGGTGTTTCTAAGCTTGTTTCGATATTGCCGATGGCTGTGAGGATTTCATTAATATTTTGGGGACGTGCTTGAGGTTCTTTTTCTAAGCACTGCATCACCAATTGTTCCAGTTCTTGGGGTAAATCAAGCGCACAATCAATTTCTGCAAAAGAGCGTGGAGTTTGGTAATGGTGGGCTTTATACCAAGCACCAAAGGAATGGGTGGGTGCAACTAATGGTAATTTACCCGTTAACATTTCAAACATCATTACCCCCAAACTGTATATATCGGAACGGTTATCGAGTTCTTTTCCCTCCATTTGTTCGGGGGATGAGTATGCGAGGGTTCCCAAATAATAATTAGTTTGGTCGGTATTTGATTGTAGTAGTTTGGCAATGCCAAAATCGAGTATTTTGACCAGTTCTCCAAATGTTGCGTCACTCATCACCAGCATGTTACTGGGTTTGATATCGCGATGAATAATTGGACAAATTTGTTTGTCGATGGAAATACCATTATGGGCACATTGTAAGCCTAAACAAATATGACGTATCATGTTGATAAATCGCGTCAAGGTCATTTCTTGACGACGAATGATTTGGCTGAGGCTTTTTCCTTCCAGATATTCCATGACGTAATAGGGGGTGCGATGTTCATCAACACCGTAATCCATGACGCGGACGATGTGAATACTGCGTTGTCCTAGTAGTGCGCAGGTTTTGGCTTCTCGCTCGAATCTTTCGTGAAGGCGGATTTTTTTGTTTTGAATTGATAGGGAAAGAAATTTAATCGCGACGGGGACACCTCCCAACAAAATGTCTTTAGCACGATAAACTCGACCCATCGCTCCAGTACCAATTAATTCCTGGAGTTGATAGCGTTTGCCGAGTAAGCGACCAATGTTGGGGTCTGACATAAATACGTGACTCCAAAAATTTCAAACGGAAACCAGCTATTTTTGTACTGGATAAGGTTGAGATGGTGAATGAGAGCAAAGAAAAGGAAGGTGTTTGTGAGCAAAAAATAGAACTTCACAGTTAGGCAAAACTACAAGCGATACCCATTTGCTAATGGAGCAAACTAGGTAATCCTGCATTTCTCACAGGTCAGGGATCAACCTTGAGTAATCAGCTGATTTCCCCCCTAATCCTACTCCCCGCAGGTTTTAGGGATTTGTGAGCAGTCCGGGGTAATGACGTAAATCTGTAGTTTCGTCAATCCGGAATGGTAATCGTGAAATTATTTTGTAAATTACTAGTTCATCTCGTAAGTATATTTACGCTTGACTGCACTAATAATAATTATCACGACTAATCATCAGAATATTCGCCGAATTTGGGAATTTACTCCTGATTCAAACCTCTAATTTCATCTTTCCCACTTTTAATCTTTTTTTTATAAGTATTTATGGGTATGTATGGTGTTGTTGAGTGTAACTTTTAATACTTGTAGTGAATTATTTATTTGGTTGTCGTTCTAGACTAACTTCCATTGTGCTGGAGAGGAAATGTCCGGTAAGGATACCACTGGTGAGGTGGTAAGTATCGTGGTTAAGGCGATGTAAAGTTTCAAACCCACTACGACGTTGGCGATCGCTTAATGCCCAGTAGCGTTGGATAATTGTTTCTGTGCCAATCCAGCCTTCACCTTCTACCTGACCCAGTTGGTTATGTTGGAGTAGGAAGGTATATTGCCGTTCTCCAGCATCTAAGCGTCCTTTGTAGACCAGGGAAATTTCTTGGCGATCGCTTCCTGGGAACATTAGCTTGGTTGCCATTGTAAACAGGTTATCTCGGCTCCAAGCGACTAATGTCATGCCTTTAACTGCAATTGGCATCCCGTTACGCTCTAACCAATTACCTTGCAATGTCCAGCGTCCAGGTTCTAATAAAAAGCTGTGACCCACTGAATTAACATCCCCTAGCTTGTTTGAATGCTATCATTAACTGAATTGACCAAAATCCGAGTCAAGATATAATTTAAGATACATAACAAACTAGGAAACGTCAGGTGGAAAATTACGAAAAGTCTTACTCTATCGATTTGGTAATTCCGTATAAACCAAGGCAAGTGACAGGGCTTATCGTTATATTTGTTACTTGCTAGCGAGTTGGGCGATAGGGAAACGGTAAAGTATGATTGCTGATTACACTAGGTGAGTACACACTCAGTATGATTGCTACCAGATTCACAATTAAGCATGTCACTGCTAAACCAAGGAGAATATAGGTTTGTGTCATGACAATTCCCACTGCAAACCATGTGTAAACATGTAATATCATAATTGCAGCGAATAGAAATCCAACCAGGGAAATTGGCAGGATACGTAATAGGGAAAAACGTAACCAAGTAGTAACCATGATTGTGATGGCAGCCAATAGGTTTGCGGGAACTAAAAAAGCACAAATACCCACACAATTAGCACGGGAAAACTCGGCTATTATTTGAAGATTGAGCATTATATCAAGAAAATTCCTGGTTTCTGAATGATAATTTAGGTAACTTTTTTGTTACACTTCGATAACAATGCTAAACCCTTTCGAGTGATTTTTTTGTATTTTGTTACATTTATTTGGGGTTCGAGAGACTCAACCCATTAAGATTACCCGATCAATGACATGGATGATGCCGTTATCTGCTTCAATATCAGCAGCTAATACGGTGGCATTTTTGACCTCAAACTGTTCTTGACCATAAATGGGGATGACGGAACCTTCAACGGAGGTGACGGTTCCTAGTTGGATTAATTCTGCTTGTGTCAGTTTTCCGGGAACAACGTGATAGGTGAGTATTCGCGCTAACTGAGGAATATTTTGCACCAGGGTAGTGATAGTACCAGGTGGTAATTTTGCAAATGCGTCGTCGTTAGGAGCAAATACTGTAAATGGACCTGGACTTTTGAGGGTTTCAACTAGTCCAGCAGCTTGTACAGCTTGTACTAGGGTGGAGAAAGAACCTGCTCCAACTGCAATATCAACAATATCAGCCATTATATATATACAATTACTTTCACCCCAAATTTTAATTGAAAATAGATATTTTTGGATTTGGGTTATTTGAATGGGAACATTAGATTAATTTATGAGTGGGGAGTGGGACAAACCACTTTTGTCGGTTCTAATGTCAGCAGTAAATGTAGGCTATTCCCATCAAAATCCAAAATCGAAAATCTGTTCATTTGCGCAAAAATCATCATAATACTTCATCGTACTAACTTTGCCAGATTCATGGTGGAAACACTTATTTCTTTTCTTCTCCTGCTTCAATTGCTTCTACTACCGATTCAAAATTTTGCAACACATAATCAATATCAGACGTAGGATTGCTACGTAGTGACAAAATTAATCTGTCGCATTATTGATTGCAAATTGGTATAGTTTTAGCCTAGTCGAGTACTAGTTTCATAGTGCTTCCGGTGGGGAAATATCGTTACCAACGGTGATACCATGACTGTTTGATTGTAGTCCTGGTTTGGTATTGGTTTGATTATCTTTGATGGATTGCTTGAGGGTGGGTGCTTTCGATGCATCTAATTCTGGGTTAATCAGTTTTTGAGCTTCCGTATATTGGGAGACTAATGACAAACCTCCAACCGCACTAGCAACTACTGCTGTGTAGCCAAAGTATAAATGCATGGGGTTGATATCGATATTCAAACCACTGGGTTTATCGTTGGGATTAAATACTGCGATCGCATTTTGTGGTTGGCTATGGGGAAGGGATGCAGCTAAATGGGTTCCGTTGAGTCCTAGGGAGTTCCCCATGATGCGAATAAATCCTCGGACAAACACTTCTTCGGGTAATTTGTCCCAGTCACCCTTTTCAATTGCTTCCATTTGGTGAATCGGGATATGGGTATAAACCTGTAATTGGTTGAAGCTCAAACCTTGGGATTCCCGTGCTGCTTGCAGTTGTTTACCGATATTGCGTAAACTTTCGCTACGTGCGATCGCAGCTTGTTGTTCGAGTTCGGCTTTAGATGGTTTTTTGGTGGTTTTAAACCATTGTAATGGGGATGATTTTTGTGGTTCTGCTGGGATAGGCTCGTGATTAACTGGATTGGTGAGGGGATTTATCGTTTGGAATTTGGGACTAGTCAAACAATCACTTAAATCACTTTGATTGGGGGAATTGGTTTTACTCACCTCACTAACTTCTTGAGTGTCGGTATTAGTAGATTTGACTTCCCCAATGGTGGGAGCGCTAGTATGTTCACTGCTTCTCCCTGGATGTTGGACAAAACGCTGAAAGGTTAACCCAATTGCTTCACGTCCGACAACTTTAAATAGTTGTTTAGCTTGTTCTGTGGAATCACCCAGCATCTTTTGTAAGATTGCCATTGCTCGACGATAAACTTTACTGCGATGCAATTCGTTTTCGATTTCACCTAAAAGCGATCGCAGTTCGTCATGGGAAATTTCTAAGGTCGAGTTGTCCGGAAGAATCAGTGAGTACACGGGTTTCATATTATCCTCAGTTTCTAAAATGCGATGTATGGAAAAGGGGAAGTACCACCTGTGTAAATTCTTCGTTTACCTATAGTTTGTTCCGGACTGTTTTGGTATTATTTTTATAGCTATTTGCAAACATAAATCACAGTTTTTGCTGATATTTCCATATATGTTTATCCTGTTGTACGGATACTTTTTTTATCTGAAAAATCAGTGTTTATGCGTGTAAAGATATTCCCAGACCGGAGTTGGGAGGGAAAGAGAAAAAATATAAATTACATAACTGACGCACATCCAAGATATTTAGGGTCTTGGTTTTTTAGTAACTAGGGTGTAAGTCCTAATTGATTTGCAAAAGAAAGCGATCGCGATCGCTGATTTTATGACCCTCAAGCCGATCAACTTTCGGTATTAACCGTAATCAGGGTTATCAACCTTCTTGGTGATGAAAGCAAAATCCCGCTTCTACCCATAGATGGGTACATCCAAGTTACTATTTTTCCTCTTACTTACCTGTCAAGATCACATAGACTCATCAAAGCTACAAACTGTTCCAATTAGTTTCATCACAGGGAACAGGGAATAGAATTGGAACTTCTTCCCCACAAACATTAACTAATTAGTAAATGTCCTACCTATACTTCAGCCCCTATAGTTTCCCATAGAGGTTTAACACAACCAAACATGTAACTTTATCTTGGCACTTTACACCTAAATACCTACCCTCCACCCGTTTCCCACCCCCTACTCCCTACTCCCCACTTACAACCAATATACTTGTTCAGAAAAAAATTCTCTTACATGGGGAGAAAAAGCCAAATTTTGGTAGCCTAATAGGGTAGAGCAATTATTGCCGATTAAGATAACATTACTGACAAGCAAAAGTTAATTTTCAGACAAAATAACCCGTATTTAACCGTAACACCCACAATTTATTTGATAGAGATTAGGCGAGAATTAGGAGAAGAAAGTGAAGCTGTTGAATGAGGTTCAAGAGGATAAGTTTAAAACAATATCGGGGTATTTAAAACAAGCTCGCATTGAAAAATCTTTAAGTCTAGAAGAAGTTGCAATGACTACTTTGGTACCGATGGCAGCCCTACAAGCATTGGAAACAGGACAGGCAGAAAATTTGCCAGAAGCAGTCTACGTACAAGGGTTTATCCGTCGTTTTGGTGATGCCGTTGGCTTAAACGGAAAAGAGTTGGCTGCGGAGTTTGCCGAAGCTTGTTTACCTCCACCGGAACCAGTTAAGTTATCACAACAGGATAGCAAAACAGGTATTTCCCTATCCCTAGTGACTCCCTATGTTGTATTTATTACCTTAGTAGTGGCCGCCTCAGTTGGACTTTTCTATATCCTTAAACCCCCATCAGTTCGGGAATCAACTGCTAACAACGTTTCTAAACCTGTCAAAAATCAACCTAATTCTCAACCTCAAAGCCTACCAACCCCCACAAAACCAGAAACCACACCGGAAGTCCAGGTATCCCCCACACCTGCTGGAAACCCAATATCCACCCCAGTTGCAACCTCAACTCCGGAATTAATCTCGAATCCCACACCAACTCCGACAGCAACACCAACAACAACCCCAATTGTCTCCGATGCGGTCAAAATTCAATTGGATATTCAAGAAGAAGCTTGGGTTCGCGTCAAAGTTGACGGCAAAACAGAATTTGAAGGCACATTAAAACCTGGAGAAGTCAAAACTTGGAGTGGAAGTCAATTCATTACCGTTGAATCGGGAAACGCGGGAGGAGTTTTAGTCAGTCAGAATGGCCAACCCCCCGAACCGATGGGTGCAAAGTATGCAGTTAGTCGTAAAAGGTTTGAAGCAACCCCACCCCAGGAATCTTCTTCCGGAACAGGAGAATAGCCTACTGGTTTATCCTTGAAATACAGGTCAGTGGAAAAGCGCTCTTTACACAACTACGTACTTTATTTTTTATCCATCAAATACTGCTCTATCCCATAGGTTCTGAGGAGTTCGCAGTAGTGGCTTTAGCCGCGAAAAAGCTTGATGATAAAGGCGCTATACCCGCAGGGTTGTCGTAAACTAGTGCTACTACGTGCCTTTCTTTACTCACCAAAATTAATGAGACAGACCACTACCGACACCAGAACCAGTGAAAGGGGTTTTTTCCTACACCCTAGGGTCGATCCGCTTATGGGTCTACATTATTCCCCATTCCCCATTCCCTTAACTACAGTGATGGTGTTTTTTTATGCCAATTAGTGGATTGTTCGTAGGCATAGGCGACTTGAAATAGCTGGTCTTCCCGCAGAACATCGCCTATTAATTGCAAACCAATTGGCATTCCCTGTGAGTCGAAACCACAGGGAACGCTAATACCGGGAAGTCCAGCCAAGTTAACGGGAATGGTCATCAAGTCCGTTAAATACATACTCAACGGATCGGTGGTTTTTTCTCCGGTTTTAAACGCTGTCGTCGGTGCAACGGGTGACGCTAATACATCCACTTGAGCAAACGCATTTTCAAAATCTTGTTTAATCAACGTCCGGACTTTTTGAGCTTTTAAATAATAGGCATCATAGTAACCCGCAGATAAGGCGTATGTACCAATCATAATCCGGCGCTTGACCTCGGAACCAAAACCTTCAGCACGGGTTTGGGTATACATCGACAATAGATTATCTGCGTCTTTGCTGCGGTAGCCGTACTTGACACCATCATAGCGGGCTAAATTTGCCGATGCTTCCGAAGGGGCAATAATATAATAGCTGGCTAATCCATAACCAAAACGGGGACAGGAAACTTCAACTATTTCTGCTCCCAAGGCTTTGAGTTGTTCTAAAGCTGCGGTGACCGCTTGTTCCACCTCCCCGTTTAACCCTTCGACAAAGGTTTCTTTAATAATCCCAATCCGGATTTTACCGTTTTTACCACCACTGGCTAACTCTGGCTTCAGACTAGCTGTATAATCAGGCACTTCTACCTTGAGGCTAGTTGAATCCTTGGGGTCGTACCCAGCGATCGCACCTAGTAAAATTGCCGCATCTTCCACACTGCGTGCAAATGGACCAATTTGGTCAAGGGAAGAAGCATAAGCGACTAAACCGTAGCGGGATACCAATCCATAGGTCGGTTTCATCCCCACCACACCACAAAAGGACGCTGGTAAACGAATTGAACCCCCCGTATCCGACCCCAGGGAAATCACGCATTCATTCGCAGCCACCGCAGCTGCGGAACCCCCGGAGGAACCACCCGGTACACGACTAATATCCCAGGGATTCGCTGTCACCTGATAAGCTGATGTTTCAGTGGAACTACCCATCGCAAATTCATCCAGATTGGTTTTACCTACCATCACCGCACCCGCAGTAAATAGCTTCTGGGTGACACTGGACTCGTAGGGGGGAATAAAGTTTTGCAGAATACGTGAAGCGCAGGTGGTGGGGATACCTTGGGTACACATATTATCCTTGATACCAATGGGGATACCAGCCAACAGACCAATTTCTTCCCCAGCAGCTATTTTCCGATCTACAGCCTGTGCCTGCTCCAGAGCTTTTTCTGCTGTGACATGTAAAAAACTACGTACCTTGGGTTCAACGGCTTGAATTCGCTCCAGGGTTTCCTCGGTGATTTCCACTGCTGAACGTTCTTTTTTGACTAACTGTGCGTGTAATTCGCGGATGGATGCCATATGATTAATTTCCGATGTTAGGTTGTTAGTTATCTATCTGCGCTTAACTTGGATATTGTCGCTCAAATGTCTGATTCTAATACACTTTGAGAACGTCGAGCAGATTTATAGGGGCAAAATCCCATCGTCAATGAATGAGTTCCAGATATTTTTTGCAAATAAACTTTGCATTATTTAACAATAAACACTCCTTTCTATTTCACTTTGTAACTATATTTTGAAATGGAAAATAATCATCAGATAGACTGGTGTGAAATATAGAAAATCAAGATAAATCACAAGAGGTTTTCATACTATGTGC
Source organism: Calothrix sp. NIES-3974 (assembly GCF_002368395.1). GTDB lineage: Bacteria > Cyanobacteriota > Cyanobacteriia > Cyanobacteriales > Nostocaceae > NIES-3974. Next base: position 4,375,349 of record NZ_AP018254.1, on the reverse strand, counting down.
TGCCATGATTTTACAGTTATGGTGTCTTTTGTTGCATCGATTATAGGTTTATCACTCCTCACAAAATATAAACCTTTTGACGACGAAATGCGAGAAACCGAGAGAATTTTGTTTCAAATGAGTTTTTCGTATTGGTTAATTTACTGTTTTGCTTTTGGCGCACAAAAGTTAATTCATACCGACATCGAATCAGTTATCACCACCTTAAAAATCACCACTGCTCTATCCTATTTTCTGACTTTTTCCTGTATTATTAGCTTACCGCTTCATAAATTTGCCATCCACGAAGTCGAAGAATAAGGGTAATCCAATTTAATAATTATCCAATTTTCGATTGTGGAACAGGTATCCCTGCTTGTCTTTTGTTGTGGTATTTTGGTGATGATGAGATTGCTTCCCTTTAGTCGCAACCACCGATAGTACTATCATTGACAGTAACTTGTCAAAAACAAAAATCCTCCCAAATAACCCCTAAAATAAAAGGGTTCAGTTAAACATAACTGAACCCTTTTGAACTAACAAGCAATTGACAGACAGATTAATCTTCAGTTGCAGTAACTTCCTCTTCAATAATTTCCTCTTCAATCGCTGGGGGAATTTCCTCCACAGCAGGTTCTTCAACGACCGGAAGTTCCATAGAGGGAAGAACGCCTTCTTGTTTCGCTAGCAGTTGTTCCCGATATTTGGCAGCCATTTCTTCGGCTTTATCGTATACTAAATCGCGATTTTTAATCATGTCACCCGGTTCGGGTTCAAGTTGCTTGGTTGAGAGAGAAATCCGTCCCCGTTCCGCATCCAAGTCAATAATCATGACCTTAACTTCGTCGTTAACATTAAATACACTGTGGGGTGTATCGATGTGTTCGTGGGAAATTTCTGAGATGTGCAACAAACCGCTAACTCCACCGATGTCGATAAACGCACCATAGGGCTTGATTCCTCGAACCGTTCCGATGACCACCTCCCCAACTTCCAGACGATTCATCTTCCGTTCCACCAAAGCCCGACGATGAGACAATACCAAGCGGTTACGTTCTTCATCGACTTCGAGGAACTTCAGTGGTAGTTCCTCGTTAACCAATTCTTCTTTGGGTTTGCGCGTGCTGATATGAGAACCGGGGATAAAACCGCGTAATCCTTCAATGCGAACTAAAGCACCACCTCGGTTTGTGGCAAATACTGCCGAACGAACTGTTGCATCTTCCGCTTGTAACTGACGGACGCGTTCCCACGCACGCATGTATTCGATCCGACGAATTGATAAGGTTAATTGACCATCTTCATTTTCATCAGTGAGAATAAAAAATTCGCGGGTTTCGTTCGATTGTAAAACTTCTTCCGGGGCATCAACCCGGTTTATCGACATTTCTTGTATAGGTATATATGCTGCGGTTTTAGCACCAATGTCAATCAGAGCACCACGAGGCTCAATACTGAAAACGGTTCCGGCTACTATGTCTCCGGGACTGAAATGATAATCGTACTTATCTAATAGGGCGGCGAAGTCTTCGTGAGTAAATCCAATTTCAGCTGTTGTTTTCTGATTGACCATGCTAATGTTTTCCTGGTGTTTTCTTAGTCTCGGTTGTGGTTTTGCCTCCTAGCGATGTACATGCAAGCGCTTTCTACACCTACATTTTCGTTTCATCCTAGCGCAGAAAACCTAATGCGGTTTTGCATTAACTTCCAAATACTAGATTATATCAGATTTTGCAAGTGCTTCATATCTGACATAGGCTGATATTCGGGATGTTTTTGATTTAAATGGGAATTAACTGGCGATTATAGGCTTTTTTCCGTGAATAGCAATAATTTTAAACATTGACACGAAAAATCACTGTTACTTTTTGTGTAACAGTGCTTTAACGCAAAATATGAAAAAATTTGGACTTTAGATCATACTTAACGCCCGATTTGAGAGCGATTTTTAGTAAATCGCCATTTATTTTTCTTTCTTCTGAATTCGGGGAGGCTCACGGAATGCGATCGCAAAAAAGAGAATCCCCAGTGTCACAGCAAAAATCAATACGTAAGCAATGCTTTCCATAGCACAAACTTCCAAATTACAAGTTTTTCTGTCTCAAAACCAATCATCTTCAGTTCCAGCCAAGAAAGCGGTTGCACGCAGCAATGGAAACATCCAAACACCACTAGCAACCACAAACTGCTGAACTATACAGCTTCTTTACGACGAGTTGTTTTGTCACCCACTTTCTGGAAGCGTCCCCATTCGACTTGCTCTTCCATATCGGCTTCCACACCAGCAAATACGTCACGGTAAATAGTCCGCGCACCATGCCAAATGTGACCAAAGAAGAACAATAGGGCAAACACTGCATGACCAAAGGTGAACCAACCACGAGGACTGGTACGGAATACACCGTCAGAATTCAAGGTTTCAATATCGAAATCAAAGATTTCTCCACCTTGAGCCTTACGTGCCCATTTTTTCACTTCCGCAGGGTCGGTAAATTTCTTACCATTGAGGTCACCACCGTAGAAGCTAACGGTAACTCCTGCTTGTTCAAAACTGCTCTTGGATTCAGCCCGACGGAAAGGAATATCCGCACGAACTACACCATCACTATCCGTCAAGATTACGGGGAAGGTTTCAAAGAAGTTGGGCAGACGACGAACGGTTAACTCACGACCAGCCGCATCTGTAAATACCGCATGTCCTTGCCAAGATTGGGCAATACCGTCACCCTTGACCATTGGACCCACACGGAACAAACCGCCTTTGGCTGGGCTATTACCAACGTAGTCATAGAACGCCAGTTTCTCTGGTATTGCTGACCATGCCTGTTCTAAACTTGCACCATCGGCAAGACTATTTTGGACACGGCGCTCAATTTCTTGGCGGAAATAGCCCTGATCCCACTGATAGCGAGTCGGTCCAAATAGCTCAATGGGAGTGGTCGCATTTCCATACCACATCGTACCCGCAACAACGAAGGCAGCAAAGAACACCGCCGCAATACTACTGGAAAGTACGGTTTCAATGTTACCCATCCGTAGGGCTTTGTAAAGCCTTTCTGGAGGACGGACAGTGAGGTGGAATAGACCAGCGATAATACCAACAATACCAGCAGCAATGTGGTGAGCGACAACACCTCCAGGATTGAATGGGTTAAAACCAGCAGCACCCCATTCTGGAGCTACAGGTTCTATGTGCCCTGTTAATCCGTAGGCATCAGATACCCACATCCCTGGACCAAATAAACCGGTTAAATGGAATGCACCAAATCCAAAGCAGAGTAAGCCAGACAGGAATAGGTGAATCCCAAACATTTTGGGTAAGTCTAAAGCTGGTTCTCCTGTACGAGGATCGGTGAAGAGTTCCAAATCCCAGTAAACCCAGTGCCAAACCGCAGCTAGGAACAATAAACCAGAAAGAATAATGTGTGCAGCTGCAACACCTTCAAATGACCAGAAGCCAGGGCTATAATTGGGGTCGCCAATGACGTTCCAACCACCCCAGGAACCAACAACACCCAAGCGAGCCATAAATGGCAAGACGAACATACCTTGCCGCCACATCGGGTTTAAAACAGGGTCGCTGGGGTCGTAGATTGCTAGTTCGTATAGTGCCATTGAACCAGCCCAACCAGCTACTAGGGCTGTATGCATTAAGTGTACAGAAATCAGCCGCCCTGGATCATTCAGGACGACTGTATGTACGCGATACCAAGGTAGTCCCATCGACTACGCTCCTCCTCGATGAGTTTGTTTACAGAGCAATTTTCTTATTTTTAGTTATGACGAGTGTTTGCACTTGCAAAAAACCACTTGACACTACCTTCGCCTTTTGAATATTCAGAAGACGGAGGATTTTTGCTACCCCGGTCTGGGACATGGGTTTTTACCCCAAGTTTTGCCTATGACCGCACTGGAAAGAGGTTTTAACAACTCCTTGGTTGTCGTTTTCTTCCCCCAAGTGTTTACGGGCTGGCCGACTAGGATGCCGATTGTAATCTTCTTTATTATTTCAGAAAACGCGGACACTCCATAGCGGATTCAAACTACCCAGGGTAATTTTTTCCACGTTGAAAGTGAAAAGCGATTTATGAGAATGTTTTAAAAAGTGTAACTATATAACCTATTTGTTTGCAAGCGGTTAAACCATTTACACAAAAACGCTTGGCGCGATAATCAAGCAAAAATACAAGTCTGACAATTTAGTTAAGAATTGTTACAAGGTTACTGCTTGGGGGTTGGATAGGGAACACTGGGTCTGCGCGCTTGCTAAACGTTCGAGGACTTGTTCCGCATTCATCAGTCGTTTTAAGACGACGTTACCAATGGGATTGGCTTCTGTGTTGATTTTAGCGGAGGGTGTGGGTTTCACCTCGATGGTAAGAATTGTGTCTTCAACGTTGTATAGCCATAGCACCTCATCTTTCTCGATCAGGCAGATATTCATGCGGTTGATTTCTGGTTGTCTCCGCCATGCTGTTACTTGCCAAAGCCCTTCGGAAGCCCATACTCGACCTATTGTCCAACCTTCTGATAAAAAGAAATATTTCATGTTCGTAGTTTGTAATTCGTAATTCGTAATTCGTAGTTCGTAGTTCGTAATAGCCTACGGGAAGCAAGCTACGTACTAGTCTGTGGTAGGGAACTTGTGCCTAGGTAATTGGAAAAGCTAGATATGGATATGATTTCGTTGATTCTGTCTGTTGCTTAATTTTTGATAATGGGGATTAGGCTTTGATCGTGAGTATTACCCAAATGGGAATTGTTTCTATCTTCCCTCATACGACAAACTGATTGCTATATCCTGACAAAACGGATTTTGGTAATTTTAAACCTCCCCCAGAATTCAGACTGGTGTTTTCGTAATTTTGTAGATGGCGATGCAGGTTCTTGATGAGGATCAAGTCTCATGATGACAACTGATTAATTACGGTTTTCGTTGGAGATTGGGTTTAGGGAGTATCCCAAATATGTAAAAACATATTTTGTCATTGCTATTGCAACGAACCAATCGCAAAATCCATCACTTAGAATGAGTCCATCGATTGCTAAAGGTCGTACTTTCAATGCAATGACAAAATTATTCTTTGATCTAACAATAAAAGCTGGGATGTACCCTTGGATTTATTGAATCTTGATGAAGCTTTCATCTAGTTTTTATGGGATAAGTTGAATTTTTGGCAATTAATGAGTTGGAATGAGTTTAAGGTAAAAGTCAGAAAAAATACCCTTGTTTTTATACAATTTCAATAAGATTTTCATCTGGATTTACTGATAACTTTAAATAATTACTTATTTTCGGGAATTACAGGAATATTTAATCAAGATTTCATTAAGCTGCTTACGTATTATTGCCTAGGTAGAGGAAATTGCTATAGGCTGCTAAGGGATGATTAATTTTATCTACAGAGAAGTACCGGGCAGTATTTACCGAAAATAGGGAATTACGTATGCATTACCAGATGTCGATATTCAAAGCTGTGATATTCATGGCGATTGGGTCTTTTGCTCCAATTTCGATGGCAAATGCTTCTAGTTTGAAGACATTAAGTTATCAAGATTATATTCCTCTACAAAGGACACAGTTGAGGAATCAATTTGTGAGTTTTCCTCTTTTCAATCCGGATTTGGGAAGTTTAAAAAGTGTTTTATTTAGCCTTACTGGTGAAGTGGAAGGTTCAGTAAAAATTGAAAATGGAGATGCCGCAGCAGCATTTATTACGGCAAGTTTAGGTGCGGATGTGAGTGTCCGTTATCCAGATGGGAGAGAGTTATTAGCTGTTTTACCTGCTGCTAGTGTTTCGGAGAATTTTTTAGCGGGAGATGGGGATTTAGATTTTATTGGTAGCTCTGTCAAAACCTTTACTGGTTTAAGAAATACGAAGACGGAGCAGTTGATTTTAAATGATGGATTTGATTTTTTGATTGGTTTAGGGGATATTAATTTACCTGTTTTTGGTGATGGTAAATCTCAAGCAACAGGTGCAGGCAATTTACTAGCTGGTTTTCAAACCTTTGCTGGAGCAAAGCTGAAAGTTGTGTATGAATATGAACCACTAAAACGAACAATTACACCAGAACCAATCAATAAAAAAGTTCCAGAACCATCTTTATCGATTGCTGCTTTGACTGTGGTTGGGATGGGTTTATGGCTGAAAAATTGTCGTTTAGCTGGTAAAACTGAAAATTTCGTAGCAAATTTCCGCGATCGCAAACCAAAGTTGTACTAGTACAGGTTTGTGGAAATAAACCGAGTGTTAATTTAGTCAGAGCTTTTATCTATCTAGTGACTACGCTCTGGGTGGTTACTTAGTCAGCTATACTGCCCTTCATTCACGAGGTCGGAACCTCGTAGGTTCTGCACCCACGGGGAGCATGGGTACGAGGGAAAATTTCTGCGATCGCCATCCACGCTGTATTAGTTGATTGATAATGTAAAGATATGGTGGGCATTATACCCACCTTTTTTATCTGATTTTTGCAATCGAGATTAAAATTTGTAAATGCGATCGCCAATTTTCATTTCCATCGGTATGGCGTTTCCCTGGGGATCGACTTTAATGGTGATTAATATGGGTTGGGATTGGCTAGCTCGCATGTTGTGTGATAATGGTGATTCCAATTGTGCTTGCCGTCGTAACACGGTTGGTATGGGATAATTTTCCATGCCATAGTTGATGATTCCATGTTGATAATAGCCCTTCAAGGCTATTTGATGGGGAGCAAGACGCTCCGGGTAGTTACTGCTAATGGCAATGGGTTTCCAAGGTCGGTTAGAGGTGTTTGACCCAGGGGTTGGGGATTTTTGGAGAGTAAGGTAAATTCGGGTTCCTTCCCGTAGAGGATAGTATTTTGGGTCGCTACCTGGATATTGACGAGTTAGTTCTTGCCAACCGGGTAATTTATGGAGCGTTTCCACACGGGATATTGGTAAGTTGAGACTAAGGGAATGAGCTTGTAACCAATCGTAGGGGTCAATTGGGTCTGTATGGAGAGTTATTGGGTTTCCCACTAACTGGATGTATAGATGAGGTGTAGTTAGCAACAATAATAAACCAGTTTGTAGACCCAGGGGAATAGTCAAACGCCATAGAGACCAATTTGAAGATCGTTTTTTGTTGACTTGAGATGGGGTCTGGGGAATAGCATGAGCTTTGGTGTGTTGATAGGGATTTACGGCCATCCGATTGAGGAGCGTAGATTTAGGATTATGTTCAAAGAAGCAGGAATAAGGTGCTAGACGGGGTTTGTTTCCATATTTTAGGAATCTGACGCATAAATTTTTGGTTTGTGCCATCGGTTTTCGTACCAAATTCCGGCAATGCTAATTAATAAACCACATCCAATCCAGTTCAGGGAAATCAGGAAGAGATTATCTGTATATTCCCAAACGCGACTGATAATTTGTAATCCCAGCAGTAAAATGCCATTCCAAAAAGGTAAGCGTTTTGACCAGGTTCCTCCGTATCCGATTAATGCAACACCTATTCCCATTAATAAACTATTAAAAAATGTTACTGCTATTTCCACTGAGATATAACGCCAAATTGGAACTGACCCAACAATGATTATCAGTCCAAGTATTGGGAGATTTTTCCAGTGATTTGTTATTCTTTGATGACGCAGTATTAACCATGATTGCCAGCTAATTAGTAGTAGGATAATTAAAAAATCTATCCCCAGGAAAATATTTAATGGGATTGGTCGAAAATAGGTATTAAAAATTGCTAAAGGTGAATCCAACCAAAACCATTGCCATGAGAACAGATATAACCAGATTAATAAGATCCAGAATGATAATTTTTTCTGTAAACCAGGAAATAAATTTAGATTCCGAGAGAAAAATAAAGCATCATTATAAGTCCAGATGAGGATTGGGGGAATAATAAATATTGGTATGGCTTTGAGGGATTCTAAATGGGCTGGAAGAGAAATATTTTGAAAATTGAGGGTAAAAATAACAGTAAATAAAATGGCTGCAATGACAAATAGCCAACGGGAGCGACAGATGTAGGCAAGAGTTACACCTACAATCCATATTGGTAAATGCAAATATTGGATTGCGATCGCATCCCAACTATTGAGATTAATTAATTCTGAAAATCCATTAATTTGCTGCCAATAAGCAATACCCAGTAATATCAATGAGATACTTGCTAAACAAGCAAACTCTAGGCTATAGGCCATCATTAATCCACCAACAGCCCAGAGTAAATATATTTGCGTTAAACTCAACTGTAAACTAAATTCCTGGGAAATAACGACTATATTTATACCCAGTATGAGAAAACCTAATAAAATTAAACCCTGTCCAATTAAACGTTTACGTGATAACTTTCGAGAACCAGACAATAAGGCTTTACGCCATAATAAAAACCCAAATGAATTAATAAAAATCAAAATTCCTAATAACAAAATGACTTTGAAACCCCGTGCTAATTCATGCCAACTAGCAGTGAGAAACAGAATCACACCCGTACCAATAGCAATACCTCCTAGAGCGATTAACCACTGATTAGCTGTATCACGAATGGGATGGATATTACTAATTTTTATCTCCCCATTATTGTCCAAATAATCAAATTGATATCGTGTAGCTAATTGCTGGTATTGTATGGTATTGATAATACCTTCATCGTGCCAAATTTGGACTTCATGACGTAGTTGGAGACGAAAATCATCGAATTTCATAATACCCTTGGTATTGGGTCAAACAATTTTGGATTTTGGATTTTAGATTTTGGATTGGTTCTGTATCTCTGGGACTAGTATAAACAATTTTGGATTACCCTTCGGTCGATCCGCTAGCCTAAAGGCATGGCTTTCGCCAACGCGTTTATGGATTTTGGATTTTGGATGGGTTCTGTATATAAATTTGGAGGGTTGCAATGGGATTGGTGATTCATGTAGTGAGCAGTCGCTACAGAAATATGGATTGGTCTCGCAGATAAATATATTTTCTCTGTACTATCAAGAACTAATTGGGTAGCTGGGATTTCCAAGTCAAACAATCAATAATAGGTCCGATGAAGCTGATTAAATCAAGATAATAACAATTAGCAAGTCTTAATATAGACTGTATGGCATTATTATCATGTATAAAGTTGGATTTTTGTGCAAAAGTAATCTTATTTTTACAATTATTATGGTCTCAGTTTCCAATTTATTAATTAAACTTGCTCGTCGCCTATTCAGCAATCCGCAGGAACAAGATAAATTTATCAATGCTTTACTATCTCCTCAAGATTTTGGTTCATGTATTCTCTGGTGTCGGCAAAAACCGCAGGATATGGATTGGGAAATCTTACCAGCAACTTCTTGGCAACCTGATTTTATTGAGCGAATAGCAGCTGGAATTAAACCAGGAAGTCATCCTTTTCATCAACAAGGATATTTTTATTGTTTGGATTTTTCGTCAGTTTTTGCTGCATCGGTTTTGCAGGTAATTTCTGAACCGATTCATTGCATTTTTGATATGTGTGCAGCACCTGGAGGTAAGGGGATTTTTGCCCAAACTCTTTTACAAGCTAATTTATTAGTCAGTAATGAGGTGATTGGTAAGCGAATTGGAATGTTGATGGCTAATTTAAAACGCTGTCAAATTCAACCTGTGGCAGTAGTAAGTCGTGATTCAAGTTTCTGGGCAGAAAATCTGGTTAATTCCAGTGATTTAGTGATTGTAGATGCTCCTTGTTCCGGACAATCTTTATTGGCAAAAGGGGAGAAAGTACCAGGATGTTTTCATCCAACAACTATTAATAAAAATGCTAATCGCCAAAAGAGAATTTTAGCTAATTCGGCTCAGTTAGTTACACCCCAAGGTTATTTGGCATATATGACATGTACCTATTCCCAGGAGGAGAATGAGGGAGTTTGTGAGTGGTTTTTAGAACGCTTTCCCAATTTTCAAGCTATAAATGTTCCCCATTTACAAGCATTTCAATCCCATTTGTCTGCTGTTCCTTGCTATCGTATGTTTCCCTTTAGTCAATTGGGTGCGGGTGCTTTTACAGTTTTATTTAAGAATACAGATCAAAATAGTCAAAATATTGGTGCTGTTAATTATTTAAACTGTAAGGTTTTGAATGATTCTGGTGTCAAAATATTGTTTCAGAATTAGAATTTACCCAGGAAATAACAGGGAATAACTATTGATTTGATGCCAACTATACTATTCTACGAAAATTTTGATGAATTTTATTTCCCTGTTTAACTTAATATAAAAGCGCTGAAGCACAACTACCTGCCTTTTTTCACCCATCACATCATGATATGCTGGAGTACTCGCTCTACGTGTAGACCTATAGTAACTTCTTACCAATATAGCTATACAAATTTAACCGCGTCCAACGAAGTACGCGGCTAAAAATAGCGAAATTGAGTGGAAAAAGTTTTAATTAGAGATACTTTGCGAGAGTATTAGCTAATGTTGTTTTTGGTACAGCGCCAACCACCATATCCACTTTTTGTCCACCTTTGAAAATCATCAATGTGGGAATACTGCGAATTCCGTATTGGCTGGCGACGTTTGGGTTTTCATCAGTGTTCACTTTAACAACTTTGAGTTGCCCTTCGTATTGTGCGGCTATTTCATCGACAACGGGGGCGACCATCCGGCAGGGACCGCACCACGGTGCCCAAAAGTCCACGAGAACTGGGACATCGCTGTCGATTACTTCCTGCTTAAAGGTAGAGTCCGTTACTTGTGCGGCTGCTGACATGCCTTGAAACCTTTACCTATAAATTGTTTTTGATTTTTGTGAAAATTTTACCACAGCTAAAACCCTTGATTCTGAATTACATATATACATTTGTTGAGAGTTTTAGATTTTATTTACATCTGGGAATGATAAGTTGGATTGGGCAAAATATCACAAAAGGAACCGCCCGAACATTGTCCGGGCGGAGTGTGGTGTGAGGAGTGAACGGAAACATGCGTCTCCGCTATTTCTATTGTAGGCGAGATATGGGATTTTTCCAGTACTTGTTTAAGAGTCTGGAAAAAAAACTTTAAGGGGTGAATGGTGGCTCTGGAAAAAACAACCCTGTTAGGAAAACTTAATACAGTTTTTGGTTAAGGATGATTACTTTGACGAGGTATCTTCAAGATGACAAAATCTTGATAGAGCCACAATCCCCAGAAATGTGTTGACAAAATATTTTTCCCGCTACTGGTGTTGTTTAGGGAGTTTGAGACGTAGTATTGCTACGTCTCTACAACATTCGTCTGTCGTGTCGCATTATTTTTCCAATTGGTATTACTTACCCATGCCTAATTGTTGGGCTTTTTGATAAACCTTTCCTTCCGTTAACAACGATGGAGCAATGACAACTTCCACTTGTTGCATTTCCCGAATATTTTTAGCGCCGAGAGTACCCATACTGGTTTTGAGCGCTCCTAGGAGGTTATGGGTACCGTCATCCAATCCAGCAGGACCACGGAGGATTTGTTCTAAACTTCCTGTTGTACCTACCTGAATCCGTGTTCCACGGGGTAGAACGGGACTAGGGGTTGCCATACCCCAGTGAAAACCGCGTCCAGGGGCTTCTGCTGCACGGGCAAAAGGCGAACCAATCATTACACCATCGGCACCACAGGCAATACATTTACAGATGTCTCCGCCGGTAATTAAACCACCATCGGCGATTACTGGTACGTATTTACCTGTCTCTTGATAAAAATCTTCACGGGCAGCTGCGCAATCTGCGATCGCAGTTGCTTGGGGCACTCCTACACCTAATACACCCCGTGAGGTACAAGCAGCACCGGGACCAATTCCGATTAGGACACCAGCTGCACCTGCTTTCATTAATTGCCAGGTGACTTCGTAGGTGACACAATTACCCAATACTACAGGCATGGGCATTTCTTGACAAAATTGAGCCAGATCCAGAGGGGTGACATTCTCTGGAGATAGGTGGGCTGTGGAAACAACCGTTGCTTGGACGAAGAAAACATCCGCACCAGCTTCAGCAACGGTTGTACCGTATCTACTTGCAGCAGCAGGGGTGGCACTAACTGCGGCAATCCCACCTTGTGCTTTAATTTCCTGGATGCGTTGAGCAATTAATTCTGGTTTGATGGGTGTCGCATAAAGTTCTTGCATCAGGGGGACAAATTCAGATTTGCCCACCGAGGCAATTTTTTCTAAAACAGGTTCAGGGTTTTCATAGCGGGTTTGGATTCCCTCTAGGTTTATGACACCCAATGCACCTAGTTTCGATAGCTCAACTGCCATTTTCACATCGACAACACCATCCATTGCGCTGGCAATAATTGGTATTTCCCGTTGAATATTGCCAATTTGCCAGGTTGTATCAGCCAATGCGGGGTCGAGGGTACGATTCCCAGGTACTAGAGCAATTTCATCGATTCCATATGCTCTGCGAGCTACCTTTCCCCGCCCAATTTGAATATCCACGCTCTCTATGTTCCCAAAATTCTGTTTAAGCTAGGTTATCAAATTGTGGGGTACTTTTGACAACATTTTTCCATTTCTATATTCTATACTCTTCCACTAGTTCTTGCCGTAGTCGAAATAGGATTGTGTCTTTGGGTACTTGGGACAGGATTTCTTTGATGACGGTGCTTGCTCCGAATTGCCCCCAGGAACAGCCATTTTCTAGGTATACTTGGGCTGCTTTACCTACAGTGTAGATGCCGTAGCCAGCAATTGCCCCTTGAGCGATCGCACTACTAGCAAATGCGGTGAGGTTGACGGGGTTGTCTCCGGATGCGATCGCGGCTGCACTTTTACCAACTCCAAAGATAATGCTTGTCCCGACTTCCCCTAGGAGTAAACCACCGGAACTAAATAAAATTGTTTGTAAAATTTTACTGGCTTGGTAGCCTGTCATCGGTAAACCGTATAATTTGGCTAGGGAGCGAATTAAAGTTAGGTCTGCGATCGCTCCGGCAGCTACGTCTAAAATCACTACTGGGTTTAAAGCAACTGCCAGGGCTTTATATTTGGTAAATTGCCAAATCAGGTTTTCAGCTTGTTCGCTGCGTAAATCAATGGTTTTTTTGGCGATGCGTGCTTCCGTTTCCCGTGCCTGTAATAATGCATTCAGGGCGAGTAAGGACCTTCCTTCCCGATTCAAAATTTTCAGGATGGTTTGCCGTAAATCCTCAATTTGGGCTGGGGGTGTTTCCCATTCGTAGTTAACCATACCATCGGCATATTCAACCCGGACTTCGATGGGCGCTGGTTCCGCAGCCACCATGACGATTTCATCGGGTTGTAATGGTTGTTCTAAGGGGTTTCCTGCTCCTAACAGTTGGAGATTCCGATAAATAGTTTCCCGGTCGGTGTCAGGATACAAGTCTATCTTGTTAAAAACGAGAATTAATGGTTTTTGGGATTTACGTAGTTCTACTAGGGCTTGGTACTCAGTCCGGGTGATATCTCCTGCCACGATAAACAGAATTAGGTCTGCCTGTTGCGCCACATCCCTCGCCATTTGTGCCCGCACATCACCACCAATTTCATCAATACCCGGTGTATCAATTAACTCGACCTGAATTTTATCACTGGGAACCCATTGCACCGACCGGGGATATTGGGTGACTCCATTTAATGGACCTGTTTGTAGGACTTTTTGTCCTAACAAAGCATTTAGTACCGCCGATTTTCCCCGACTCACCAAGCCAAAAGCCGCTATTTTGACCAAGTGACGTTCTAATTTACTCAATACTGTATTGAGAATTTCCAACTCCGGTTTCACTACCCCAGCTAACTCCACATCAGCTGCTGACATTCCCGGTTTACGAAGATTAGCATACCAAGATAGGGCTTGACGGAGACTGGCACGGGCACGGTTGAGGTGGGTTTCTTGCAGATTATTGACCACGGGATTTTCAACAACGGGATAACACGAGACTTTTAGTCTATCAAAATCAAAATAATCGATATATTATCTTTATAACCCACATTCTGCACCCCAAGTGTCTCCGGATGCTGATGGCATTCCGGCGCAGCGATATGTAATATACAAGCGAAATAAAAGCCGTCCTAGAAGAACGTAGCTCTAATAGCGTTCAGGGGCTGTAACCGTTGATTATCCTAGTTTCATTTATTGCAAAGTACAAGGGAATTGATATAATACCGTTTTATTTTGAAGTTGATGCATGTAGGAAGCTTTTGGGAGCAGGGTCAGAAAATGTATCAAAATTTGAGTGAATAGTATAAACCCTGTTTTTCCAGTAAATTTGCTGCCATTGTTATTGAGATAACAACTGAAACCAGAGCTTCTTTCAACCCTTGCCAACCCCCCATAAAGAAAGGCTAACTATCAGCATCAAATCTCGCTAATAGCTAGCCTGGAGCAACCAGGAACGCTTTACAAGAGAACTTATTCTCGCCACCTCAAAAATAACCGGGTATGGGTCAAAATCGCGATTTCGGTATCCTCTCGGAAAGGTTATGAACAAATGTACTGCATATATTTGTTCTAGTCAAGCAGTGAATCAAAATGTCATAATAGGCGTGCATCACTGATGTTTGGTTGTACAGAGGACTGACCTATTGAAAGTATATGGATATACACCAAGCAGTTAGCTATTCTGATGGGAAAGAATCTCTGCCCATAGTGATAAAGCTGAATCAAAGGGTATTTCGGCGATTTGAACAGCCCAAACCCGATTGTGATTAATGTATTAATTCATTAAACTTTCCTGCTTTCTACTCAGAACAGACGTGATATATCGTGTCCCGACCTACTCCTTTTTTTTAATGACTATGGAAAATCAGAACTCAAACAAACTGGGTAAAAAAAGACTAGATGCAGCATTAGCGATCGCCACCTACGCAGTCGGTAGTGGAACAGCATCCGCAGCACCGACACCGGGAGGGGAATTACCGAGACAGTTACTGTTAACGGCATCGGATATTTTGATGTATACAAGAATTTGGAAAACCTATTTTGAGGAGGATTTAAGCGAAAAAAACGTCGTGGAAATCCTCACCGAACTAGGTTTAGTTAGTATTGTCGGAGCGGGTGCAGCTTACATTGCTGGGAAAGCCACCACTGCGGCTTTAAAAGAATTAACCAACCTCCTGGGACCATTGGGGTGGGGTTTTACAGCAGCGATCGCAGGTTCCTTTAGCGCTCTGTTTGGTGCGATGTGGACTCTTTACTGTGACAATCTATACTTGCAGCAAAACCCATAAAAAGAAAAAACCTGATTTTTGTTTGGTAGTCAAATGCTGAATATTCCTGAATATCTTGCAACAGAGCTAAATCTCAAACCGTTTCAAGTGGAAAATGCTTTAGCATTATTTGCGGAAGGTGCGACGATACCGTTTATTGCTCGTTATCGGAAAGAACGTACCGGGGAAATGGATGAGGTGCAGTTACGGGATTTGTTGGATCAATACAATTATTTGACGGAATTAGAAGCACGGAAGCAGACGATTTTAAATGCGATCGCCGAACAAGGTAAACTCACCGATGAGTTACAGGCTAAGATTGTTGCTTGTTTACAAAAAAATGAGTTAGAGGATTTATATTTACCCTATCGTCCGAAACGTCGCACAAGAGCAACAATTGCACGGGAAAAGGGGTTAGAGGGGTTAGCGGAATTTATCAAGGGTTTAAACCAAAAAAACGCAGCTGTGGTTCCCTTGGAAGGGGAAGCGAGGAAGTATATCAATCAGGAACAGGGTGTTACTAGTGTTGAAGATGCTCTCGGGGGTGCTGCGGATATTTTAGCGGAGGAAGTTGCAGAAAAAGCCCTATTACGAGCTTATATTCGGGATTATTTGTTCACAGAAGGGGTGTTTGTTTCCTGGATCAAAGAAAAATATCCGGAAGGAACGACCAAGTATGAGATGTATCGCAATTTTCAAGCTAGTGTAAGTAAAATTGCTCCCCATAATTTACTCGCTTTGTGTCGGGGTGAAAAGGAAGGGATTCTCAGTTTTGAAATTAGTTATGATGAGGATGTGGTTTTATCCTATTTGGAAAGTCAGGAAATCAAAACAAAACATCCCCCTCTACGCAGTTTCTATCAAGCAATGCTCAAGGATGCATTTAATCGCTTGATGAAGACTTCTTTGATGACTGAAGTGATTGCGGAGAAAAAATTGGCTGCGGATATTGCTTCAATTCAGACCTTTGAGGCTAATTTACGGGAGTTGTTATTATCTGCACCTGCGGGGATGAAACCAACTTTAGCGATTGATCCAGGGTTTAGAACTGGTTGTAAGGTTGCGGTGTTAGACCAGACGGGGAAATTTTTAGAATATCAGGCAATTTTTCCCCATCAAGCAGTTGCACAAAGGGTAAAAGCGACACAGGATTTATTGGATTTAATTCAAAAATATCACATTGAATTGATTGCGATTGGAAACGGAACTGCATCACGGGAAACCGATGAATTTGTCACGGAAGTTTTGCAAAAGTTAGAGAAAAAACCGATTAAGGTGATTGTGAATGAATCGGGTGCATCCATTTATTCAGCTAGTAAGTTAGCCGCAGAGGAATTTCCTGATTTAGATGTGACGGTACGGGGTGCAATTAGTATTGGCAGACGTTTACAAGACCCGTTGGCAGAATTGGTGAAAATTGACCCCAAGTCGATTGGAGTCGGACAATATCAACACGATGTAGACCAAAAGTTATTGAAAAAGAAACTGGATGAAACCGTTGAAAGTTGTGTCAACTATGTGGGTGTGGATTTAAATACAGCCTCGAAAGAATTGTTGACATTTGTCTCTGGAATTACTGCAAATGTGGCGAATAATATTGTCACCTATCGCAATGAAAATGGTGCCTTTAAAAATCGTCGTCAACTTCTGAAAGTACCGAAACTAGGAGCAAAAGCCTTTGAACAAGCAGCCGGATTTTTGCGGATTCGAGGGGGAGAAAATCCCCTGGATAATACTGCTGTGCATCCGGAAAGTTATAAATTGGTGGAAGCGATCGCCCAGGATTTAGGAGTACCTTTACATCAAGTGACTCAAATTGCTGAAAAGCTGAAACAAACAGATTTAAAAAAATATGTAACAGAGACGATTGGAGAACCAACTTTACGGGATATTCTCCAGGAATTGGAAAAACCTGGACGAGACCCCCGTGCAGAATTTAAATATGCCACATTTCGCGAAGGAATTAAGGAAATCTCTGATTTAAAAGTGGGAATGGAATTAGAGGGAATTGTCACAAATGTGGCGAATTTTGGTGCATTTGTAGATATTGGTGTTCACCAAGATGGTTTAGTCCATATTTCCCAACTTGCTAATACCTTTGTGGATGACCCGAAGAAATTTGTCAAGGTGGGACAGGTTGTGAAGGTACAGGTTTTGGAAGTAAATGAAAAACTGCGACGGATTGGTTTATCGATGAAAGCCGTGAAGCAAAATTAATCGCGGGAAAATTGGTTATGGAAACCAAAATTATCGTACAGATGTAGAGACGTAGCAATGCTACGTCTCTGTATTCCAGAATTATGCCCAAAAATGGTTCAACAATCATTTCCCACCCTATCCTAGCTGTAGCGAATTTGGAGGATTAAGCGACTTTGGGAAGTTGGTGGTTTCACACGGTGGATACAACTGGGGTCCTCTGCAAACCCAAATCCAGCAGCACCGAACACAGAAATAGGAATGCGATACTTCATAGGAGTCGCTGCGCGATACTCCACAGGAGTCGCTGCGCGATACTCCACAGGAGTCGCTGCGCGATCGCAAAAATATTTGCTTATGGTTTGCGGCTTAATAATATTACCAGAAAATCGCAGTTGCCAGGGAGTATAAATACCATGACTTGTTTCTATATATTCATGGGGTCCTGACTCCCCATCCATCACATCGGTGATATAGAAATTTAAGGTCAAGGATTCTTCTCCTACTACATCATAATGCCAGTTGGTCGGTGCATATTGCTGATATACTTCCGTATCTGTGGGGGATACGGGGAAACTCCAGGTGAGATGGGTAGTAATTTTGCTGGGAGAATAACCCAGAAAGCTGGTTGCTAAAGCGAGGGATGAATCATGATAGGTAATTGTCCTAATTGCTACACATGTTTGTGTGTTGGTCACTAATCCTCGGTAAATTTTGGTATTTGTTTTCACTTGCTTGTACTCATGAGCATAAAAACTAATACCAGATTTTTGCTTCGGGTCAACACAGGGATTAGATTGAGCAAAATGTAAAATGTCTTGAACCAGTTGCGGATCTAAATTTAATCCACAATAGACTCCTTTTTGTTGCAGGATGGAGGTAATAGAGGTGATATCAAGTGGATGATTATATACACAAATATCTTGAGTAATGGGAGGGTAAAATCCGATGGATTTTCTGTGTAATTGTTTCTGCTTTTTATACTGACTAATCAGCTGACGATACCACCGAAATCGAGCTAGTTTTTGCAAATGGTGATTGTTTACTCTTTGGGTAAAGTCGGTATTCTGTTGAAGGCTAACCATCGTTAACAGTGCTTGTGCTTAGGTAATATCTATGATGGCTAGGTTTTTGATGATTGTCCACATCGCAGAAATATGGTGGTGTTGATCAATTCTTTTAGGAAATACAATCAATTTTTAGCTTTTGTGGGGATATCTATGGATGAATCACTGATATTTTTTGACTCAATTCGGAGTAAACGGGAAACTCAAGGTATAAAATAAAACTATTATCTTGGACATTGTTCCGTGATTTAATGATAAAAAATAATAAAATGGAAAAACTAGAACGCTATCGCACTTGTATCAAACAATTACTAACTGATTATGCCAGTCTTAGTCCTTCAGATGGAGAAGCGGAAACAGAATTAGTATTTGACACAGATCGAGACCATTATCAAGTTGTATATACGGGTTGGAAGAATCGCAAGCCAATGTATGGTTGTGTATTACATCTGGATATTAAAGGTGAGAAGATTTGGATACAGCACGATGGTACGGAAATTGGTATTGCTGATGAATTAGTGAAATTGGGAGTACCAAAGTCAGATATTGTTTTAGCATTTCACGAACCTTTGATAAGGTGGTACACGGGGTTTGCAGTGGGTTAAGAGAGAATCAATTGGTATCTATACTTTACTTTGCTGCACCTACCCGTAGGGTAATCAAAAATCGCTCACCTATCCTCATACCAACTCGCACGCCAAGCAGCTTCTGCTTCGGCAATTGAACGTTCCCGCAGTTTATTTTGATAATCCCGCTTTAACTTTTGTAGTTGCATTGTGATATTGCGAATATTTTTCCGTTCATGGGAAAGACTGGAATCGGCAAATTCGATTTCAGCTAAACGAAGGTTAATAATTGTAATTGGAGTAAATTGGGATTCCTCCCCCTTTTGTTCCTCATCCATCTCGATGACTAAATTGAGGAGATTGGGGGGACCGGGAATAACTTCAGTGGCAGAATCGGAAGCGGAATTGGCCACATTTAAAATTGGTTCAGGGATTTTCTTGGACAAAATTCCTGCTTTTTGGAGAGTTAAATTCGCCTCATGGGAGGTTTTTTTAATGGTTTGTTGTGTAGCGAATTCAATACTTTGCTGCCACTTGAGTAAATCAGTGGGATTTGTTGATTCACTCGGAAAGGGTAAAACCCGCAACAGGTGTCCAGGAATAACAATTTTACGAGCTTGGCGAAATTGGCGACGTAAATTATCTATCACTTTTTTTTGTTTTTCCTGACTGGAGTCCAGTTGATTTTGATTTTCTTCCTCCCCATTTTCATCCTCATCTAAGGAATTATCTCCTGTCAATTCACCATCAAAATCAATATCCTCAACCTCATTAATTTGGGAAATATTCGCAATTTTGATAGTGGGTAGCCCTGATTTCTCAGCATCATCACGATTATTACCCAAGGATTGATCGGCAGAACCAATCGCTTCCACAATGGCCGCAGATAGGGATTCTAAAATCGAAGCTTCCACCCCAGTTTCGTCAGGATTATTTTCCGGGTTGACATCGGAATTTTCGCTAACTTCCCGGTCGGTTTTCGTGTATTGCATGAACTTCGCAGCAGTATCGCTACCAATTTGGCGAATCGATTGCTGTAAACTTTGGCGTTGACCCAGAGAAAGAGCAAGAAAAGCCTCTGGATATGCTTGGGTGCAAAGATGATAGGTAGCAAGAATTAATTGTTGGCGTACAGCAGCACCCAGTGCGGTAAAATAGCGTGTGTAGTTACTATGTAATTGAATTGCGATCGCACTTATTTCCGCTTCTAATGCTTTAATATCTTGTTCAATTCGTTCAATTGCTCTGACCATATCACTTTCTTATCCAGATATATTGTTTTCGGCTTCTCCAACACACACCACAGATTGACTCAAATTTACTTTACTCAAAAAAATAATCAAAAATTAATCAAAATAAAAATCTATATAATGCAAGAATTAGGCAGGATAGAAATTCCATGAATCTACCCTACCTGATACATGTTGAAACATTGGTTATAAGCGTTTCTCACGAATAAGCCATAGGTGTCGAGCAACCAGTTGATTTTCTACAACTCCTACTCCCCACCCCCTGACTAGAAAGGGAGTAGGAAATAGTGGGTAGTGTAGACATGTAAAGGCTTCTCTTGAAGATGGCTACTCCCTAAAAGTTTTCGGAATTTGTGAGAAACCCGAAGGTTAAAGGTTTGAGTTTGATTAATTTAATCACAAACTCATCCTACTTACTTCTTACCCATTTGAGCTGCTACCTCATCAGCAAAATTAGTCTCTTCTTTTTCGATACCTTCACCTAAAACGTAACGAACAAAACGACTAACACTGATTGTGTCGCCTAATT
Organism: Calothrix sp. NIES-3974; assembly: GCF_002368395.1. Classification (GTDB taxonomy): domain Bacteria; phylum Cyanobacteriota; class Cyanobacteriia; order Cyanobacteriales; family Nostocaceae; genus NIES-3974. Next base: position 4,354,613 of record NZ_AP018254.1, on the reverse strand, counting down.
CAGCACCAGTTCGTTTAATCAGCTCTTCCACGGTAATACTTTGGTCACGAATATAGGGTTGATCGACCAACGTCATTTCCCGTAAACGCTTATCAATCCGACCTTGGACAATTTTTTCTTTGATGTTTTCGGGTTTATTACCGAGGTCATCCCGTCCCATTTCAATCGCTTTTTCCTTAGCGACGATTTCGGCAGGAATTTGCTCAACATCGACAAATTCTACGTTTGGACAAGCTGCAATCTGCATAGCGATATTGCGAGCTAAAGCGCGAAACTCTTCGTTAGCTGCAACATCAGATTTTTCACAACTTAACTCCACCAGCACTCCCACACGTCCACCAGTGTGAATATAACTATCAATTACCCCCGGTTTGCCATCTAATTTGTAATTGATAAAGCGACGCACTTGCATATTCTCGCCTAACTGGGAGACTAGTTGCTTGATGTAATCTTCCACTTTGAGGTTCGAGTCCTCGATGTATGGTTGAGACAGGAGTGCATCCACAGAATCTGCATCAGCAGCTTGCTTACTCAAATTTTGCACCATGACTTTAAACGCGTCATTACGTGCCACAAAGTCAGTTTGGGAGTTAACCTCAATTAACACTCCCACATTACCACTGTCGCTAATATAAGTATCAACCAATCCTTCTGCTGCAACCTTTCCGGCGGCTTTATCCGCTTTGGCAATACCCTTTTGTCGTAACCATTCGACGGCTTTTTCCAGGTCTCCGTCGTTTTCTTTGAGTGCTTTTTTGCAGTCCATCATACCTGCACCTGTTTTTTGGCGCAGTTCCTGGACTAGTTTTGCAGATATTTCCGCCATATTGCCTCAATTCCTACTCGACTAATAATTACACATTTAGTCCTGATTTGCGGCCGCTTCCTAACGGTTATCAACTCTCACATTGGCGCAAGCCTTGCGTCGGAGTGTATAACGTCAGGGATGATTGCAGACTAGCCATGACAATCTACGGACTCAAGACAAGTTTTAAGATAACAGCAACCACATCAAATTTATCCTCAAGATTCTCAATTTTAAGCAATCAAAGTGAAAATCTTGGATTCAGAAATTAGTGGATTGAAATTGCTGAGAAAAAATAGTAAGCATTTCTATCTTACTCAGGAATGGGAGCAATATCTCACTGAGCCTGTTCGGCAAAAGGTACTGTTTCCCTCACCCATAAGGAAAAATACTTACTACCTGCATTTCTCATTCCTATCGTGGTCAGTATTGAATAACGGATTGATTTTCCTTCTGACTTGATGCAGAGGGAGTAGGCTTATATTTCTCACAAGGGAGTGATAAGCCTTGAATGGTGGATTTATTTTCCTGCTACTCCCGTACAGACGCGATATATCGCGTCTCTCCCCACTCCCTTCTCGCTGAAAGTTTGAGGAGTTTGTGAGAAATCCGGGTAGGGAATAGTCTGTAGGAATGAGCTATTTTCTGGTTTGATTGTGTCCCAACGTTCTCTAAGAGAAGGCTGCGTCTAGATGTGTTGCTGACACCAGAACCCACGAAAGTGGTTTTTCCCACTTGCTACTCTCGACTCACTTTCAAGTCAGGGAGTAGCCTACATGTAATGCTGACACCAAAACCGTAGATGCGCGTACACCGCTTCTCTTTGAGATGAAAATGGTTTTTTCCTAACCCTTTTTCCCCACTTCCTACTTACTACTCCCTAACTCTCCTCAATTTTAATTCTGAGGAATGTAGAGGAATGTAGGAGTTGACTGTTCCGATTGACAATCAACAACTAACTAGAAAAAGATGACAAACTCCAGAGACTGTAAGCCCAATTATTGTTCGTTGTCGTCCTCGTCACCGATGTCATATTCCGAGTAATCTGTTTCGTCGTACTCGTATTCTGCACTTTCGTAATCTTCGTAGTCGTCTTCCACTTCCAGTTGTCCGTGACGACCTTCGTAAATTGCGTCAGCAAGTTTACCAACAATCAATTTAATCGAACGAATGGCATCATCGTTAGCAGGAATGGGAATATCAACAACATCGGGGTCGCAGTTAGTATCCAACATGGAAACGATGGGAATCCCTAACTTTTGACATTCCTGAACCGCATTATATTCGCGACGTTGATCGACGATAATGACGATATCGGGAACCTTACGCATGGTTTTAATTCCCCCCAGATACTTCTGTAACTTCGCCATTTCGCGACGTAGCATGGAAGCTTCTTTTTTGGGTAATAGATCCAAAGCACCACTTTCTTCGCGACGTTCTAAATCCTTGAGACGATCAACACGGGTTTTGATGGTTGACCAATTGGTTAACATTCCCCCTAACCAGCGTTGGTTGATGTAGTGCGCACCGCAACGGGTTGCTTCCTGAGCGATGATACCCGCAGCTTGACGCTTTGTTCCCACAAACAGGAACTTTTTCCCAGCTTCTGCTTGCGATCGCATGAATGCATAGGCTTCTTCCATCAACTGGGCTGTTTGGACTAAATCGATGATATGTACACCATTACGGGAGGTGTAGATATAGGGACTCATCTTGGGGTTCCAGCGTCGGGTTTGATGTCCAAAGTGAACCCCTGACTCCATTAATTGAGCCAACGAAACTACTGCCATATCAAATTTTGCTCCTATTCGGGTTTAACCTCCATCTAGGTGGATTTTGCGCTCGCAAAACACCCGAAATCCTAGATGTGCGGATTTTTTGTAAATTAGCTCTACTAGGGTAGCATATGAAGGACTATTGACGTTATACCCTAAATTGGATTTTAGACTTGGGATTTTGGATGGCTCTAGTTTGATGCAAAGGGAGTAGGGAGTGGGGAGTAGTGAATAGGGAAAAACCGCTTTCTTTGGTTATTTTGTTATTTTTTGATACATTTTCTTTTTCTGTTCCCGCAAGCTTTCCGTCAGGTATCAACTCCAAAGTAAAACGGTATCAAGGGTACATGTAGGCTACTCCCTACTCCCGATTCCCCACTCCCTCCTGTTAATTAATAACGGATTTTTCGATTTAAATCAGCTAAAAAGCAGAGTACATATTCATGTTAAAAAATCATCATGTTGTCTTCTACAAATCAATTGAGTGATTTCTCTGCTCCTGTTTCTGCTGTGTATGTAAATTCAACTGCCAATATATTTACTGAGAATAATTCTTTTGGTATATCTCCCCATTTAGGAAAAAGTTCTTCTACACAACGGACTCCGATTCCCATTACAAATCCCAACCCCAATCCCCTTTTTAGTAATGCATCTATTTATGCTGATTTTAATGGGGATGGTAGAAATGATAAGATTTGGCGTAATTCTCAAACTGGAGAAACTGCAATTTGGATTATGGATGGGACAAATGTGAATGGATATTTTTTACCATCGGTGGATGCTAATTGGGATTTTCAAATTGCTGATTTTAATGGTGATGGCAAAAGTGATTTCTTTTGGCGTAATACTAAAACTGGTGAAAATGCCGTTTGGATGATGGATGGAAATAATATCTTTGCGGCAGAAATTTTACAAAATATTGGGCCAGATTGGAATTATCAAATTGCGGATTTTAATGGTGATGGTAAAAGTGACATTTTTTGGCGTAATAGCAAAACTGGTGAAAATGCCACTTGGTTAATGGATGGAATGAGAGTCACTACTTCTGCTTTTTTAGCGCAAACGGATTTACCTTGGTCTTATACGGTTGCGGATTTTAATGGTGATGGTAAAACTGATATTTTTTGGCGTAATTCCAGTACATCCCAGACTGCTATTTGGTTAATGGATGGAACTAACTTTACTGGTTCCTATTTACAGGATATGGATGCTAATTGGAGTTTTACTTTTGGTGATTTTAATGGGGACTCCCGCGCTGATTTGTTATGGCGAAATCAATCCACTGGGGAAAATAATGTTTGGTTGATGAATGGTGGTTTATTCCTGGGTGGTACTCTACCAAACCTTAGTGCGGATTGGCAACCAGCAATTGCGGATTTTAATGGTGATGGTAGAACTGATATTTTTTGGCGCAATACCCGCACGGGTGAAAATACAGCTTGGTTAATGAATGGTTCTAGTATTAATGAGTCGGCATTTTTACCAAGCACCAATCCCGGTTGGCAGTATAGTATTGGTGATATCGATCGCGATGGGAAAACTGATATTTTTTGGCGCGATGAACAAACCGGACAAAATTTGATTTGGAAAGTTGATGGTACAACTATTTCCAGTTCCGATAGTCTTGCGGTTCCCCGTGAGTGGAAATTGGTTAAATAGGGTCTGCGGAAAAAAAGACGCGATATGTCGCGTCTGTACAGGACCTGGATTTATCACGAGTAAGTTGTAAGCCTTGAGTAACGGATTGATTTTCCTTCTATTCCCTACTCCCAATTCCCTATTCCCCATGAGTTTTAGGGTTTGTGAGAAATGCGGGAGGAGTAGCTTTAACCCAATAATTCCACTTGTGCTTGGCTTTAACAAACGAGAGATGCAAGGTTTTTCTGCTTCTATGCACCTAGTAACCCGACTTCTGACTCATTCAATTTTTAAGTTAAATGGGAGACGAGCATAAATCCCTTGGGGGTCATTCATAGTTTGTAAAATAGCTAATTCCGCTTGCAATTTATCTAGCTGGGATGTGAGGGGATTGGTGGGGGGTTGGGGAGGTTTAAAACCGACCATCGCGCTAGTTTCCTCAATTGCTCGTCCAAAGAAGCGTTGTCCGAAGGAGGTGTAACGGGGATATTCCCGTAGTCTCCAATCATCACCGACTTTGGCTAATTCTGCTGCATGGGCGATCGCCTGATTTAATCCGCCAATTTCATCCACTAAACCGATTTGTTTGGCTGCGTTTCCTGACCAAATCCGACCTTGAGCGATTTCTGCGACTTTTGCTTGAGGGAGTTTGCGTCCTTGGGCAACTTTGTCTAAAAATAAGTTATAAATACGGTTGACTGAGCGTTGGTAAAGGGCAATTTCTTCGGCTGATTTAGGACGGGAAACGGTTTGATTGTCGGCGTATTTGGCTGTTTTGACGGCATCCCAGGTAATACCGTTATCGTTGGCTAGTTTTTGGAAATTGAGCAAAATCCCAAACACACCAATGGAACCTGTAATTGTGTTCGGTTCAGCGTAAATCCGGTTGGAATCGGTGGCAATCCAGTATCCACCGGATGCTGCAACATCACCCATCGACACGACAACGGGTTTTTGCAGTTGGGTTAAACGGACTTCTCGCTGCATTACCTCTGCCGCAGTTGCACTCCCCCCCGGACTATTTATCCGTAGTACCACGGCTTTGGTGTCCTTGTCTTCCCGCAGTTGGCGAAAAATTCTGGCAAAGCGATCGCCTCCTACCTGTCCTTCTTCTCCCATACCATTGACTATTTCCCCTTCCGCATAAACCACGGCTATCTGGTTTTTGGAGTTCTTTTCCGCACCTAGTCCACTTCCGGGAATGCCTGCATAATCACTAATACTGATTTGGGGTACGGGTTGGTCGGTATCATTACTACGGGTTAGTTTACGTAAATCCTTGACAACTTCATCGAAATAGGCAACCTGATCTACCAATTTCTGCTGTTTGGCTGTATTCGCTTCTAAAATGGCTTGATTATTGGCTATATCCTGTAATTTTTGTGGGTCTATTTGCCGACTTTTTCCCACTGCACCACGCCATTCACTCCACACATCGTCCAGTAATTTTTGTGTCTGGGCACGATTTTCGGGACTGAGTTTATCGAGAATAAAGGGTTCCACCGCGCCTTTAAATTTACCCACTCGCAGGATTTGCGCACCAATTCCATATTTTTCCAATGCCCCGGCAAAAAAAATTGGTTGGGAACTAAATCCATTGATTTCCATCACCCCCACGGGATTCATCACAATCCGATCGGCAACGGAACTCAGATAATACTCCTGCTCTCCCCATTCTAAACCGTAGGCGATAATTTGTTTACCCTCAGCCCGAAATTTTTCTAAGGCTCGACGAATTTCCTTAAATGTGGCTAAACCCGCACTTCTAGAAGCAGAATTTACCCGTGTTGCATCCAAATAAATACCGACGATACGCGAATCCCGACGAGCTTTTTCGATGGCATCTAAAACCCCGCGTAAATTCATCCGTTCCCGGGTACGTCCTGCTAAGGCTTCTTGAAGTAGTTGGCTAGAATTGGGTTCACCGTCGGTAATTTCCATTCCCAGATCAAACACCATCACGGAGCGGTTTTTGACTACAGGTTCGGTTTCCCGCGCTGAAGCTGCAATAAATATCAAGACGATGAGAACTGAAATACTCACCCCCGAAAAAATTGCTAACCCTAAGATTGTGCCAATTAAGCTGGCAAAAGTTTGTTTGAGAAAGTTACGCATTGCCACTCAGCCATCGGATGAAAGGATTTTGGATTTTGGATTTTAGATTTTAGATTTTGGATTGATTCTACAGATTAACCCGCTTGCTCGGAAAATAGGGAGTATGCTGTTGCGCATTTAAGTTGTATATTTACTACTTTTCCCCTGGTTCCCATGCTCCGCGTGGGAACTCAAGGGTGCGAGACTCCTCTCCTCTGTTTGCCTCCTGAATGAAGGCGGTAGGGTAGCCTTCACGCACGGATGACCACGCAGAGCATAGTCACCAGATAAAAATTTTTTACCACTCCCCACTCCCTATTCCCTACTCCCTTCCCCCTACTTTTGAAAGTTTTTTTTACCACTCCCCATTCCCTATTCCCTACTCCCTTCTCCCTACTTTTGAAAGTTTTTTGACCACTCCCTATTTCCTACTCCCTACTTTTGAAAGTTTTTTAACCACTCCCCATTCCCTATTCCCTACTCCCTTCTCCCTACTTTCCTAATTGTAAACATCCTGATGATTGTAATTGGGATAAATTTTGATTCCCTGTACAGAATAGCACCGTTGTTAATTCTGCCATTAATACTTGTACTAAATCGGATACTGCGGTGTCAGAATCGGCTGCGGCTTGCAAAAATGGCATGGCAAACCCTGCTAAATTAGCCCCTAATGCGATCGCTTTGGCTGCGTCTAATCCGTGACGTAATCCCCCGGATGCAATTAGGGGTATTTGTGGGGCAATTTGGCGAATACTGGTAATACACTCTGCTGTTGGTATCCCCCAATCGGCAAATGTCCGTCCTAAACGTCGCTGCATCGGTGTTTGCGCTCTTTCGCTTTCCACTAAAGCCCAGGATGTACCCCCTGCACCAGCGACATCTATGGCTTGTACTCCCACACCAATTAATACCTCCGCCATTCTTGCCGATATGCCATTACCAACTTCTTTTACAATTACGGGTATTGGTAGTTGATTACACAATACCTCTATTTTAGCAAGTAAGCCGTGGAATTTTTTATCCCCTTGGGGTTGAATACATTCCTGTAAAGGATTAAGATGCAGAATTAGGGCATCGGCTGCCAACATATCGATAATTCGTTGGCATTGTTCGACACCGTAATCATAGTTTAGCTGTACAGCCCCTAAATTTGCGAATAACAGAGCATCCGGTGCGTATTTACGGATGGCAAAGCTTTCTATCACCTGGGGCTTTTCGATGGCGACCCGTTGTGAACCCACTCCCATCGCTAGTTTATATTCTTGGGCAACTTCTGCCAAGCGCTGATTAATGGTGGCTGCAAGGGGAGTTCCTCCGGTCATGGAGGAAATTAAAATTGGCGCACCTAGAGTTTTTCCCAAAAATGAGGTGCTGATATCCACCTGGTCAAAATCAAGTTCGGGTAGACAGGTGTGGATAAATCGATATTTTTCTAAACCTGTTGCGATCGCTTGACATTGTACCTGCTCTTCTAGGCAAATACGAATATGGTCGGCTTTTCGTGATTGGGTGACGGTTTCAGGTTGATTGGAGGTTTGCACGGCTGATTTTTTGGAAAATTATAGAATACAGGAGACAGAATACTGGAGCAGGGTCTTTTGGAAGTTTATCTCTGGAATTTAGGTGCATTTTATGAAGTTTTGTGATATCACCCCATTGATTCCTGGATATTTTCGCAAGCTTGAATTATGTACTATTACTTGATAATCGAAAATATTTGGAGAGGGTAATAATATATATCTGAGCATTTTTTCTCTGATAGTAAATATATGGCTAATCCTGCATTTCTCACAAGGGAGTGATAAGCCTTGAGTAGTGGCTTGATTTTCCTGCGACTCCCTACTCCCCGCTCCCTACTCACTGAAAGTTTGAGCAATTTGTGAGAAATCCGGGTAATGTAAATATATACGAAGAAGATTGTCTAATTGATAAAGAAAAGTCAAGAAAAGTATCAATGGTATTTTTTCAAATTGATTCAATGGTAAGTTAATAATTGAAGCTGACAAAGCTTCCCTGGCAGATTCAACAGCCAATGTCAAAGGTCAGTTAGTTAAACAAAAGAGGTAAAAACGCTGTTTCAACATCTGTCTCGTCAACAAACAACAACACCCGACTCAAATACTTATATTTCCTCATTCTGGTAAAAAAAGAGGGTCATGTAACTGTTCTAATGTCATAGCGAGAATGCATTAATTTTCAGTTTTAACAGCCCTGGTTAGGATGAAAAAAGCAAGGAATTCCCTGAGTATCCTGTAAGTCTGGGTGTTGTTGTTTTATGGGAGAATTTAGAGTATATAACAGTTAAATTGGACACACAAACAAAAAAATAGCTCATTCCTATTCCCGACCCCCTACTCCCCACTCACATTTAAGCACCTAACTGTTCTCCTGTCTCCTGCATTCTGAAAACCCGATTCAATTTTCCACTGCGATATCCTTCCAAGTCGAGGGTGACGTAGAGAAAACCTAATTTTTGAAATTCTGCCACAATAATCTCTAAATCGCTATTGGCAACAAAATCTTTAATCGCTGTTGGTGGTAATTCAATTCTCGCGGTATCCCCTTCGGAACGAACCCGTAAATTTGTCCAACCTAATTTACGTAAATATATTTCCGCACGTCCGACCCGTTGTAATTTAGCAATAGTAATTTCTTCACCGTAGGGGAAACGGGAACTTAAACAAGGTTGAGCGGGTTTATCCCACCAGGGTAATCCTAACTCTTGGGAAAGTTGTCTAACTTCAGCTTTTGTCACCCCAACTTCTGCGAGGGGGGAAAATGCACCACGTTCCTTTGCTGCTTGGATTCCGGGACGATAATCTTGTAAATCATCCGCATTTACACCATCAACCACATAGGGATATCCTAGCTCCCTAGCCATTGGTTTTAGGGTGTCATGTAATTCACTTTTACAAAAATAGCAGCGATTGACAGGATTAGAGGTGTAATTAGGATTAGACATTTCTTGGGTGGTGACCAGTTGATGCTTAATCCCAATGGTTGCAGCTTGAATTTTGGCATCTTCCAATTCTTCCGGTAACAAAGATGGAGATACCGCAGTTACAGCCAGAGCGCGATCGCCCAATACATCATAGGCGATTTTGGCCACCAATGTACTATCCACACCTCCAGAATAGGCAATCAAAGCCCGTTCCATTTCTGCAAAAATAGTTTTGAGACGTTCCAGTTTTGCGGTTAATATCATCGGTAGGGAGTAGGTAAATAGGGAGTAGGGAGACGACCCGACGGGTCGTCTGTACTTAGGGAATAGGGAAAAGTTGTTTTCCTTGGTTTCAATTCCAGAATAGCTTAAGAATAAAAATCCAAAATCTAAAATCCAAAATGTTTTACCTGGGGATCGACTTTGGTACTTCGGGAGCGCGAAGTATCGTGATTGACACCAATGGCAATATTATCAGTCAAGCAAGTCGTAATTTTGCTGATTGTGACAACACGAATTTAGCTCCGACTTGGCATGATAGCCTCTGGGAGTTAATTTTACAGATACCAGAGCAACTGCGATCGCAAATTCAGGCGATCGCGATTAATGGTACTTCGGCGACGGTAATGTTATGTGACGCAGTTGGTAATATCATCGACACTCCTTTACTTTACAATGATGCCCGCGCCGCATCCATACTTCCCCGTCTACAAGCACTTGCTCCTCCTCAACACCCAGTTATCAGTGCGACATCTAGTCTGGCAAAATTACTGTGGATGCAACAACAACCAAGCTTTCAGCAAGCTGCTTATTTTCTCCATCAAGCTGATTGGTTAGCTTTTTTGCTACATGGCAAATTGGGTATTAGTGATTATCATAATGCCCTCAAGTTAGGTTACGATGTTGCGGTCTTAAAGTATCCAGAATGGCTAGAAAATTTAGAGATTCCCGTCAAATTACCCCAGGTACTTTCCCCAGGAACACCGATTGCTGCAATAAAATCAGAAATAGCTCGTAGGTATAATTTTCCCACAACTTGTCAAATTTGTGCAGGTACAACCGATAGTATTGCCGCTTTTTTTGCAAGCGGAGCCAAAACCCCCGGAGAAGCAGTCACATCCCTCGGTTCAACCCTTGTAATTAAACTCCTGAGTCATACCCCCATCGACAATTCTGCATTCGGAATTTACAGCCATCGTTTCCCCAATTTTGCCAATTCCCCCCATCTAACTTCCACACAACCAATTTGGTTAGTAGGAGGTGCATCAAATACCGGAGGTGCAATCCTGCGTCATTTCTTTACCGATGAGCAACTCATTCAACTTTCCTCCCAAATTGATCCCCAGTCCCCCTGTGAACTCGATTACTACCCCCTCCTCAAACCCGGTGAACGTTTTCCCATTAACGACGCGAATTTAGCACCCCGACTTTCCCCCCGTCCCAGTGATGACAGGGAATTTTTACACGGATTACTATCAAGTATGGCCAGGATTGAAGCCCAAGGTTATAAATTACTACAACAACTGGGTGCAACACCCCTTGTCCGTGTTTATACGGCGGGTGGAGGGGCAAAAAATCCTGTCTGGACTGAAATTCGCAGTCAATATCTACAAGTACCTGTAACTAATTCTCGGCATCGGGAAGCAGCCTATGGTAGTGCTTTACTGGCAATGTGGGGTAGTTGGGGTAGGTGGTAAACTTTACCAATTCTTTGTAATTCCGTAGCAATACCAGTGACAATTAGGAAAAAACCAGCCCATACTAAGAAAGTTAGACACTGGGCGTAATGGTTCCAGGTTAATCATCTGGGCAGCATTAGGGGTAGTGGTGTATCATTCTTGCACATCATCTATCCCCTTCATTTTTATTTTAGATTGTAGGGCGTTGCTAAATAATAATATGAATTGGAAATTTTACGTTATGTAGAGACGTAGCACTGCTACGTCTCTACAATGATTTTGGTTTGAATCCAAAATTGCAACAAACAATAAATTACTACGTCTACAATGGTTTTGATTTGAATCCAAAATTGCAACAAACAATAAATTGCTACGTCTCTACAATGATTTTGGTTTGAATCCAAAATTGCAACAAACAATGAATTGCTACGTCTCTACAAGAATTTTGATGTGAATCCCAAATTGCAACAATGATAGGTTATGTCGTGGTTTTATATTTAATCGCACCTATCTACTGAGAAAAAGGTTTACAAGTGTTGGTGGATATGGGATGATTCAGCTTTAGATATTTCCCCAGCCACTAGCATCATGAATAACCAGGATAGATTGGGAAAATTAATTATTTTTGAGGGTGTGGAGGGTTGTGGAAAAACCACCCAGGTGAATTTAACTAGACAGTGGTTACAATCCCTCGGAGTTGAGGTTGTGGTGACACGGGAACCGGGGGGAACGGAATTAGGGATGGAATTACGGCGGATTTTGTTGGAGTCCCCCCAGGGTACAATTGTTGATCGGGCAGAATTATTACTATATGCTGCTGACCGCGCTCAACATGTGGATAGCTATCTTAAACCTTTATTAAATCAGGGTAAAATTATTTTATGCGATCGCTTTATTGATTCGACTATCGCTTACCAGGGATTTGGGCGAAAATTGGATCTAGATTTAATCTTGCAACTAAATGCGATCGCTACCCAGGGGTTAGAACGGGATTTAGTTTTTTGGTTAGATATTGACCCAGCTATTGGTTTATTACGCAAAATTGGCAATCATGACCAATTTGACCGCATTGAACAGGAAAAACTAGATTTTCACTATCGCATCCGTCAAGGCTATCAACACCAAGCAGCCAACTATCCCCAAATAATCCACCGTCTCGATGGAAATCAGTCCCCAGAATTGATTCAAACCCAAATACAAGCTTTAATGAAAACACTAATCAGGATTTATTAGCCTACTGACGTTGATGACGAATTACGAAGACGGACGCGATCGCAGTTGAGAGAACAAGTGTATAGGGATTTAAACTTATTTCTTGTATCTTCTTCGGGGGAAGATATCAGTTTCACAAAAACTCACAAGTTTCTCACATTTATTGTTTAACCTCTAAATAGGCAGAAAATATATATAGCAATCCGATTTAAGTCGTGAAAAATATTGGTTTTGGCTGTACCCTGTCGTGCTACGTGTGTTTAGGTCTATGGCTGTTTACTGTCAACCCTTAACAGTCAACAAACCTACATGTAAGATTTTACAAATCATTTAGGACTGCGATCACAGTATGGCAAAGTAGAGACGCGACATGTTGGGTCTCTACTCCCTCTCCCTATTTGATTTTTGAATCTAGATGAAAATCAAGTTTGATTGATAACTAAATTTCCAGTTTGTAGGGTGCGTGATAAGTTATTTCATAACGCATCAAACATTTGTAATTTGATTTCAATAACTTTATTTTTTTTCACTGAATAAATATGAATATAGATTATTTGATTGTCGGTAGTGGATTATCCGCATTAGTATTTGCCGCATTAATGGCTAAATCAGGTCAAAAAGTTCTAATTTTAGAAGCCCATGAATATCCTGGTGGTTTTGGTCATACTTTTGAAATCGCTGGTAAGTACAAGTTTAATGCCCAACTTCATTATGTGTGGGATTGTGGTGAGGGACAAGCTGTTAATCGGATTCTCAAAAAACTTGATTTAGACCAGCAAGTTACTTTTGAAAAATACGATATCAATGGTTTTGACCACATGAGAATGCCTGGTTATTCCTTAGATATACCGAGTGATAATCAGGTGTTAATTCATCGTTTAGGAAAGCTTTTTCCTCATCATGAACAGCAAATTCGTCGTTTTCTCTCAGAAGTTCAAAAAGTGAGGAAGGGATTACGCTTTTTAACACCACCTATTAATTTATTACAGATTCTCCAACACCCTAACGAGACAATTTGTGCTGCTACATATCTCAATAGTACCCTCCAAGATGTCTTTGATAAATTTCAATTACCCCTAGCAGCACAAACCTTACTTGCTTTACAATGGCCAGATTTTTTGTTACCACCAAATCAATTATCTTTTTATGCTTGGGTGATTTTATTTACTTCATATCAAGCAGGAGCTTTTTATCCAACTAGACATTTTGAACATGTGATTAATTCCTTAGTAGATACGATTAAGAAACATCAGGGTGAATTACTTTTTAATCATGAGGTGAAAGAATTTTTAGTTGAAAATCGAACTATTAAGGGAGTTAGGGGGATTAATCGTGTGACCAAGGAATTTTTTGAATTTACAGCCGCAAACACGATTTGCAATTTAGACCCCAAAAAAGCGGCAAAAATGATTGGTATACATAATTTTAGTCCCCAAGTAATCAAAAGACTTAACTATGATTATTCCCCTAGTAATTTTGTCGCTTATTGTGTAGTCAAGGATATTGATTTACGAGATTATGGTTTTGGTGCTTGGAATACTTTTCATAGTGAGCATAGCAATTTGAATATGGCATTTAAACAAATGTATGAAAACCATGATTACTCACAATTGAGTTTTGCAATTACCACACCAACTTTATTAACTAATCATGAGCGTGACTGTCCAGAAGACTGTCAAATTATTGAATTTTTGACAGTCGCAGACTACGATTATTTTCACAAGCTTCGTGATAGTGACAAAAAAGCCTATCGACAGAAAAAAAATGAGATTTTTGCACAAATATTGGATGTGATGGAAAAGAAATATGTCCCCAACTTTCGTAAATATCTTATCTTTTCTATGACAGGTAGTCCTACAACAAATGAGCGTTTTTGTTGGTGTCCCCAAGGAAATTCCTATGGCTCTAATTTGACTCCTCGGAATATGGGTCTGGGTCGATTAAATCATCAAACATCGTTGAATAATTTTTATTTTTGTAATGCTTCTTCTGGTTATCCAGGTTTTGCACCAACTTTTTGGACGGGAGCGATGTTATATCAAAGATTAGCAAATGATTGGTTTTTAGGAATATAGAAATCTACTGTGATTTATGAAATTATCTCCATAGTTAGGGAGTAGGAAATAGGAGGAATACCTTTCCTGCATTTATCACAAGGGAGTTATGAGCCTTGAGTAGTGGATTTATTTTACTGCTACTCCCTACTGCCATCACGGACTACTCACTGAAAGTTTGAGGAGTTTGTGAGAAATCCGGGTTTTCTAGTCTATATTACCTTTCTTATGTGGGTTTTAATTAGCAGGGTGATAAATATGAAAATAGCAATCATTGGTGGTGGTGCTAGTGGGATGGTGACAGCATATTTACTTGATAAATATGGTCATCAAGTGACGGTTTTTGAAAAGCAACCAATATTAGGTGGACATATTAGAACTACCCATAAAAATGTGAAAATAACTGATTCAAATTCAGATAAATTACCCCATCAAGTATTTTTAGAGGGAGGTGTGCTGGAATTTCCGGTTAAGTTTACTAATTTTCTCCAGTTAATGGCAGAATTAGGAGTGGAATTAGAACCTGTGAATATTGCTTCCTCTTTATTTATGAAAGATGGACGACATATTCTTTCTGGTATTGCCATTCAAAAAAATTACACTGGTTGGCAAAGATTAATTGAGTATTTACGCTTGGATACAATGTACGCTCGCTCTGCAGGATTATGGATTAAAACCAACTTGGTTAAAACTTCTCAACTACACAATCAATCGATGGCTGATTTTTTAAAATCTCGATGTATCCGCAATGATTGGCTGAAGTTACTGACGATGTATAGTTATTCAATGCCTTTTGAATTGATTGATAATTTCCCCGCAGAATTAGCTATTCCCGCTTTACGAGATTATATTTATACGGATTGGGTGAGAATTAAGGGAGGTGTATATTCCTATATTGAAAAAATTTTGGCAAAATTTACAGGTAATATTCAGGTAAATGCGGAAATTATCGAGGTGCTGCGAACTTCTAAACAAGTGAAAATTGAATTAAAAAATGGGCCAATCCACACCTTTGATAAGGTTGTTTTTGCTACACCCCCTGACCAGGTGATGAAATTATTATCAGACCCTAGTGAACTTGAAATTAAGTGTTTTTCTCAATGGGAAGCAAATCAAGCTACGACTATTTTACACACAGATACATCCATGTACGAGGGATATGGAATTAAAAAATTTTCCGAATTCGATTTTTTTCAAACCGAAAGTAGTTGGGGTTATAATGCCTATTTGAATCAGTTGTGTGGAGTATCATCACCGCAGCAATATAGTTTAGCTTTTAACTTAGATAGTTTGATTGACAAAGATAAAATTATTCACTCCTTCACGCACCATACACCCTTTTACACGGTTCCAGCTTTTGAATTCAGAGATGAAATTATCGCTATGAACGGCACTAATCACACCTATTATGTGGGAGCATACTTAGGGGATGGATTACACGAAGGAGCAATTACCTCTGCTATCAAAGTTGCGAAGATGTGTGCTAGGTAGGTAAATGGGAAAATTGTGAGTAGTGAGTAAAAATTAATAATGTTTTGAAGTTAGTTTTAACCACATTCGGGTTTATATTTACTATTCAATTGTGTCTACCTACCTATACCGCAATACGCTTGGTGTTAAAGATAACTGTAGGTTGGGTTGAGGCTTTGCATAGACTGTTGATTTTGTTGAAATTTACCCATAGGTTCACACAGTTTTTGTGATTATCTCCTCCCTATGCTTCGCGTGGGGACGCATTCCACGAGGGCTACTGCCTCTACATTCTTCAACCCAACCTACCCAATAATCAGGCTTTTAAGTCTAACTGAACTGTATTGACCTATACCGATTCAAAATCAATAATGTTGGCCAAACCCCCAGAGACGCGATATATCGCGTCTCTATGAATACAATTCATCTGTCGCATTCTTTTTTCAAATTGGGATTAACTAAAATCCGGGATTTATTGGTGCGTCACCCTTAAAGCTAACGCACCTACTGGCTAATCAATTATCTTCAACTTGAAAAAAGGAGGCAAAACCTGTTACCTGTCAACACTCAACAAACCAAATTAAATTTAGGCTTTCTTCAACCAGCTAAACATTGCTCGTAAATCCTTACCAACCTCTTCGATGGGATGTTCAGCTTCTTGACGACGCATCGCGGTGAAACCGGGTTTACCAGCTTGATTTTCTAACACAAATTCCCGCGCAAATTGTCCTGATTGAATTTCCGAGAGAATCTTCTTCATTTCGGCTTTGGTGCTGTCATTGACAATCCGTGGACCACGGGTATAGTCACCGTACTCAGCAGTGTTGGAAATGCTATCACGCATTGTCGCCAGTCCACCCTCTACCACCAAGTCTACAATTAATTTGACTTCATGGAGACATTCAAAATAGGCCAATTCCGGTTGGTATCCAGCTTCAATTAAAGTTTCAAAACCAGCTTTAATCAGAGCGCTCAAACCACCACATAAAACTGCTTGTTCTCCGAATAAATCGGTTTCGGTTTCCTCGCGGAAAGTAGTTTCGAGGATTCCAGCTCTAGTTCCACCAATACCTTTAGCATAGGCCATAGCGCGATCGCGTGCTTGTCCTGTTGCATCTTGATAAACTGCAAACAAACAGGGTACACCTTGACCTTGTTCGTAGGTTCGACGAACTAAATGTCCTGGTCCTTTGGGTGCAACCATTACTACATCTACATTTGCAGGGGGTACAACCTGACCAAAGTGAATGTTAAATCCGTGAGCAAAAGCGAGAATATTACCCTCTTGTAGATTGGGTTCGATTTCCTGTTTGTAAACTGTTTTTTGCACCTCATCGGGTAGCAAAATCATAATCAAATCAGCTGCGGATGCTGCATCTGCGACACTTTTCACCGTTAAACCAGCTGCTTGAGCCTTCGCTGCTGACTTACTTCCCGGATATAGTCCCACAATCACGTCTACACCACTATCTTTGAGATTGAGAGCGTGAGCGTGACCCTGGGAACCATAACCAATAATTGCCACCGTTTTCCCGGTCAAAAGGTCTAAATTTGCATCCGAATCGTAATACATCCGAGCCATAAAAGCTTCTCCAGTCAGCAAGCACCTGTTTTTGTTGCGGTCTTTCATCTTACCGCAAAAGGGTACACCAAGTGTTGAGATTGGCAAAATTATTTTGAGTTCGGTGGGTGGGGAAAATTATCATTGAAACATGTAGACCCAGGTTTCTCAAAATTTCTCAAACTCGTAGGGAATAGTCCGTGACGGGAGTAGGGAGTAGAAAGAAAATTCAGATGTTAATCAACCCTTACCGTTCACTTGTGAGAACACAGGTAGAGACGACCTGACGGGTAGTCCCTAATGTTTGTGTTGTATATTACTTCTGTTTACCCTGGAGTTAGGGATGTTGATCAAAGATAAATATCAAAAATATTGGAAAGTTATTAGATTTAATGAACGGATTGTCTGCAAACCCTGGGAAAATCTTAATTGTCGATATAGAAACACAGAACTCCGGATTTCTCACAAACTTCTAATACTTTTAGGGAGTGGGGAGTAGTCATCATCAACTTCGTATACTAAAACTTATGAAAAAGCTATTAACTCAAGTTGTTAGTTATTAAAAAAATCGATTTTTGAGTACAAAGCCTGAAAATGAGTGACTAAAAGTACATGATAAAAATTAAATTTTCGTATTACCACTATACCGTTCAAAGGCACTAACTACCAACTTACGCTATTAGCTTTACTTCTTCCCTCCCTACTCCCTACTCCCTATCTACAAGCGAGAAACTGTTCTCAAAGTAATCCAAAATCCAAAATCCAAAATGGTTTTACCGAGGAGTTGAATTTGAATGCTACGTAAACTAATTTGCAAATTGGGTTTATTTTGCAAAATACCTTTAGCGTGGCAACAATTGATTAGAGGAAAAACCCTATTGGCGATCGCGTTGACGGGAATTGCGTTTGCTGATATCCTCATGTTCGCCCAAATGGGGTTTGAAGCGGCTTTATTTGAAAGTGCGATCGCTCCCCACAAGGTGCTGAATGCAGATTTAGTCATTGTCAGTCGTAATTTTAAAACGATTTATTCTGTGAAACATTTTCCTCGGGAAAGAATTTTCCAAGCACGGGGATTTGCTGGGGTGGAATCGGTAAATCCTCTCTATGTGGGGTTAGGAAAGTGGCTGAATCCCGATAATGGCAGTTTACAAACTATTTTGATTGCTGGTTTGCCACCAGAAAATTTTAGTATTAAAAATCATGATGTCACGAAATTACAACATCATTTACAAATCCTGAATCAAGTTCTTTTCGATACTGCTTCTTTACCTAAATTTGCTCCAACAACTCCGACTGATGCGGAAATTAATAATATTGAGGTGCAAATTGCTGGTTGGTTTAAATTAGGTCGCTCCTTTGCCACCTATGGTAATATCATTTGCAGCGATTTAACCTATCTTCGTCTTTTTTCTAGTCACGCTTCTGACCAGGTAACGGTTGGTTTAATTAAACTAGCTGCTAACGCCAATCCCCAAACAACCGCAGAGTTTCTACAACAAAAATTACCCGACGATATCCTCATTCTCACTATCCCTGAATTTACCCAACTGGAAACTGATTATTGGTCGAAAACTACACCTATCGGCTTTATTTTTGGTGTGGGAGTGATTGTTTCATTTTTAGTTGGGAGTGTAATTGTTTACCAAATTCTCTATACTGACGTTTCCATTCACCTACCCGAATATGCCATGCTCAAGGCAATGGGTTATACCCAATTTTATTTAATGAAAATTTTAGGACAAGAAGCCTTATTCCTAGCCGTACTAGGTTACATTCCAGGATTTCTGTTTACCATTGCGTTTTATCACGTAGCTGCCAGCGCCACAATGTTACCAGTATTTATGACTTGGGAACGAGCCGTCACCGTCTTTTTTCTCACCCTGATTATGTGCTTCATTGCCGGAGCGATCGCAATGCGGCAATTACACTCTGCTGACCCTGCGGATTTATTTTAAAAAATAGTCTTTCCACCTGTACATTCTGTGGTGAAAATTCGCTAAATTGGTAGTAAAGTATGGATAGGGAATTATTCAATGTCAGCACAATTGTTACTGGTAGATGATGAACCTGGGTTGCGTGAAGCTGTAAAGGATTTTCTGCAAGAAAGCGGATTTCGCGTTCAAGTGGCCAGTAACGCCCGTGAAGGTTGGGAATGGATGCAACAAAATATACCTGACCTGGTAATATCTGATATCATGATGCCCCAGGTAGATGGTTATCAATTCCTCAAGCAACTCCGGGATGACCCCCGTTTTCAAGCATTACCAGTTGTATTTTTAACCGCAAAAGGGATGACAGGCGATCGCATTCAAGGTTATCAAGCTGGGGTGGATGCCTACTTACCCAAACCCTTTGATCCCGACGAATTAGTAGCGATTGTGGAAAATCTGTTAGCACGACGGAACCTCAGTAGCACCGCAGCATCCGGGGAAGGTGACACCCCCGACATTGCCGAACTTGCCAAACAAATCGCCCAAATTAAAGCTTTACTCACCCAAAAAAATGCGATCGCCCAAACTCCTGCACCCTTCACCATCGATTTAACCCCCCGTGAACAAAGCGTTTTAAATCTCGTCACCGAAGGGTTAATGAACAAGGAAATTGCCCGTCGTCTGGACACCAGCGTCCGCAATGTGGAAAAATATGTCAGCCGTTTATTTAGCAAAACCGGAACCAACAGTCGCACCGAGTTAGTTCGATTTGCCCTAGAGCATGGCTTGACAAATTAGGATTTTGGTATTGAATGCTGGGTATGAATTAGGTGGGTAGGGAAAATCATCGTTTTGTCTTTCTAAACTACTCCCGATTCCCTGCTCCCTACTCCCAAAAAAACAAGAAAGTATTCAAAATAACTTATCAAACAAACTCTAAGCAGCCTTTTGTTGCTGTAGCTGCAACTGATGCATATGATTAAACAAACTCCAACAATATTCTTCCGGTAAACCACAAGTCACCGCACCCCGCAACACGACGTTAAAATACCAGTCACTGGGAGCCATTTCCTGCTTCAATTTATCTACCACCACATAGGTACGAACATTGCGGTAAATTTTGCCATGACATTTCACCTCAACGTACTCATGACGATATCCCCCCCGATGCACATCTTCACGGATATCAAGGGGTTGACTTAATCGCCAAGGTAGGTGATATAATACACCTGTTACGCTAGATTTATCATCCGGAACCACATCTAAGACCCCACTCCTGCGCATTTTGGAATAGCGATAGAAGCCGAGACGGTAGCCAGATAGGATTGCATGACCAACAACATATTGGTGAGTATTCTCCTTTAAGGTTCTTTTCAAATCAACCGGACACATGCAAGAACCGTAGGCAAAGTAATAGAACATCGGCTCCGGAGAGTTTGTTTGTACTGGTTCGACAAACTTAGCTGGATGATGCAATTTCACTTTTTTCTGCTGCATGTACTGAGTTTAATTACCTTGGTAGTAGGTGGGTGTAATCTAAGTATTCAATCATCCTACAATACTTTCGGGACAAATATCGATGTCTGGGTGAGCTAAATCATGTTTTTAATTTTGCTCAAATCTAACTTTATAGCTTTCTAGGGATGATTATCCACAGGGGATTTTTGGGGTGAACAAGCCGATTGCACACCCCGTTCTTAATTATTCCAGCGTTTCGATATCACTATCTAATCCTAATTATTGCAGAGCGAAGGAAGTTTCTGCGATTTTCTGAGTAGAAATGTTTCCCTCTACAGAAATTGAAACTTCTAGTGTCAATTTTAAATTTGCAGCAGCAGCAAATTTAGAAAGTACCTTGGTATAAAAGTTCATCCATTTTTGAGTTTTGAGGTGTGATCGCTCCTGTCCATTTGATACCATTTACGTTGCTAGGATTAGTGGGAATTTCAGCAGTTTCAAGCTAAAAATTTATGTGCTTCTTCCCGTAATTGGGTATCAGAATCTGCGATCGCCCAAATGATGGCGCTTTTAAATGTACGGTCAGTTGTGCCATATTCCCTGGTCATTCTCTCTACCAGTTGCAGGGTTTGGTTGCTATCCTCTATGGGATCTACTGGCAAGGAGCAATATATAAAATAACGACCCAAATTAATTAAGTATTATCCCATAGCCAATTTCTCAAAGCTGGAATTGCTTGGGTTCTACCGCAAACTTGACTCTGCTGGACATGTAAAATAACTAATAGAATAACTAATAGTATTAGATAATTAATGCTTCAAGACACGGGAGTGATTAGGGTGGGTCAGACTAGCGATACAACTAGAATCAAGGATTTAATCAGCTTTTTACCAGCAGCTAGCCTACAGCAGTTGACGGAAGAAACTTCTATTACCCTAGTCCAAAATCTGCAACAGGTAAATATTTCTATCCCTGGGAGACAACAACCAATTCAAACGAGTTACATTCATCAAGGCAATGGCGGACAACCCATTCTGTTGTTACACGGTTTTGATAGTTCGGTGTTGGAATTTCGTCGTCTGATTCCCCGATTAGCTGTATCCCATGCAACGTGGGGTGTGGATTTACTGGGGTTTGGCTTTAATCAACGTCCACTGGATATTCCCTACACGACAGATAGTATTAAAACCCATCTTTACCAGTTTTGGCATACCCTGATTAATCAACCAATTATTCTAGTGGGTGCATCAATGGGAGGTGCAGCTGCAATTGATTTTTCCCTTACCTATCCCGATGTGGTAAAAAAACTTGTATTAATTGATAGTGCTGGATTAACGGGGGGTTCACCGATTAGTAAATTGATGTTTCCTCCATTGGATACATGGGCTACTGATTTTTTACGGAATCCGAAAATTCGTCAAAGTATTTCCCGTGCTGCTTACAAGAATAAAGAATTTGCTTCCCTAGATGCGCAGATATGTGCTTCATTACACTTAGGGATGGAAAATTGGCATCGTTCTTTAATTGCTTTTACCAAAAGCGGTGGCTATCGTCCGTTTCGATTTACTACCCTCAACAAAATCTCACAGCCAACTTTAATTCTCTGGGGAGATAGTGATAAAATCCTGGGAGTCAAGGATGCAGCCAGATTTAAACGGGGAATTCCCCATAGTAAATTGGTTTGGATTGAAAACTGTGGCCATGTTCCCCACCTAGAGCAACCAGAAGTTACCGCTCAAGCAATTCTCTCTTTTGTGGCAGAATAAACCAGATTTAACCCGAAAAACTATAAATCTTCTGGGTTGTCAACTGCTCCAACAAACTAGAAGGAATTTGCGATCGCCTATATATTTCCCGATCAAGCTGTACCTGTAAGTTACTCAACGGGTCATTTCCAGAAGAAACTAAAAATTCCCATTTTTCTACGTAGGGTAGACTCGCTAACTCATCCAGGATTTTTCCGACAGCTTTGACATAGGGATGGTCTTTTTGGCGATACCAGTCAGGTGGTGCAAGATGGGGTTGATCAAAACCTAAGTGTACTGTTAACGATGCTTGATCAAATAAAGCCAAAGCTAACGGACGGGCATCTTCCTGCAATAATAAATTATAATTGCCAGCAATAAACCGTAATTTTTCTAAACGTTCGTAACGGTCTGTAATACATTGGGGTTCGTCACGCCAATTTATGGCCACCGTCAACAAGTAGGTTTGCAACAACATGTGACCTAGTTTTTTGGCCTTTGTCGCCAAATAATAGGAATTATAATCATTAGCCTCGATCAACAAAGGTACGCGGTCAACAATCTCTAAATCATACCCCTTCAAACCAGCAATTTTACGGGGGTTATTGGTAATCAAACGAATTTGGTGAACCCCCAAATCCATCAAAATCTGGGCCCCCATTCCATAATCGCGCAAATCAGCTGCAAATCCCAACCTTTCGTTTGCTTCCACCGTATCCAAACCCATATCCTGGAGAGAATAGGCTTTGAGCTTATTAATTAAACCAATACCCCGACCCTCTTGACGCAGATAAACCACTACCCCCTGACCAGCATTTTCAATCATTTTTAAAGCCGCTTGCAATTGCATCCGACAATCACAGCGCAAAGAACCCAATGCATCCCCCGTTAAACATTCCGAATGCATCCTCACCATCACCGGTTGATCACGAAACTTGGCCGGGTCGCCCTTGACAATCGCCACATGTTCAGTATTATTCAGGGTATGCCGATATCCGTAGATATCAAAATTACCAAATTGACTCGGTAGCTTTGTCACCACCTCCCGATACACCAAGCGGTCATGTTGCAAACGATAACTAATTAAATCGGCAATACTAATTATCTTCAATTTATGACGCTGGGCATACTCTATCAACTCTGGCAAGCGCGCCATTGAACCATTGGGGTTTTGAATTTCGCAAATCACCCCAGCCGGATATAAACCAGCCAACCGTGCTAAATCGACCGCCGCCTCCGTATGTCCTGCTCGTTTTAGTACACCCCCCTCCTTGGCTCGCAAGGGGAAGATATGTCCCGGACGGCGTAAATCTGAGGGTTTTGTCGCTGGATTGAGAGCCACTTGAATGGTTCGCGCTCGGTCTTCTGCGGAAATTCCCGTACTTACCCCTAAATGGGGGCTAGCGTCAATACTGACGGTGAAAGCTGTTTGGTTTGGGTCTGTGATATTAGTCACCATCAACGGCAACTCCAACTGGTCAAGCCGTTCCCCAGTCATTGCCAAACAAATTAAACCTCGCGCTTCCACCGCCATAAAATTAATCATGTCAGGGGTGGCAAATTGGGCTGCACAAATCAAATCGCCTTCATTTTCGCGATTTTCATCATCAACAACCACAATAGTGCGTCCTGCTTTGAGGTCTGCCAGGGCTGCGGGGATAGAATCAAATTGAAATTCTGGATTAGCTGGGGTGGGAGTCTGGGACACAAACAACGAACGTAATTTTTTGCAATTGCTAATTATGATTCTAGCTTGTTTCGGAATTTTCGACGCATCTGATGAAATTTTGGATTTTGCGGAAAGTTGGGGAAGAGAGGTTACCAGGAAGATTTTCTTCTGACAAAGTTCTACGGGGGGAGTATCCCCCGCAGACTTTGCGCTTTCCGGTAAACTTCGGGGAGATTTATTTTTCCAACAAACCTTCCAAGACGGATTTTGGATTTGAGATGATTGCGGAATATGGGTTTTCGTTTACTAATACCATTTCACTCAAATTTTGAGACATTTTCTTCCCCTACTCCCGAAAGCTCCCCATCAGGTATCAACTCCAATGTAAAACGCTATTACTCCCTATTCCCACTCCTGAAAAAAATCATGATTTTTAGATAAATTGATCAATTAACTTGATCAATCTGGCATTTTTTGTAGTTAAATATAATTACAAATCTAAAATCTATCTTAAATTTCCTAGTCTAACCCCGTCTCTACCAAAACCCTCGTCCTGAATCACCAGCTGGCAAAAGAGATATATCTTGCTCTCGACAGCAAAATCAGATTTGAATCTAAGATTTTAGTCTTTAGTCTGGCGATCGCTATACCCACATCAACCTTTCCACCTTACCTTTTAGTTGTCTGCCCTCATTGGTCTTGGCTAATCATGAAACACACACTCTCGGTACTAGTTGAAGACGAAGCGGGAGTTCTCTCTCGTATCGCGGGATTATTTGCACGTCGGGGTTTTAATATCGAAAGCTTGGCCGTTGGTCCTGCGGAGCAATCCGGAGTCTCACGCATCACGATGGTAGTACCGGGAGACGACCGCATTATTGAGCAATTAACAAAGCAGTTATACAAGCTCATCAACGTTTTAAAGGTTCAAGACGTTACCGAAGTCCCCTGTGTGGAACGGGAATTGATGCTGCTCAAAGTCAACGCTACCAGCATCAATCGCTCCGAGGTTGTTGAGATCGCCCAAATTTTCCGCGCTCGTGTTGTTGATGTGGCAGAAGATTCACTGACCCTGGAAGTTGTCGGCGACCCAGGAAAAATGGTGGCAATTGTCCAGGTGTTACAAAAGTTTGGATTACGAGAAATTGCTCGTACTGGCAAAATTGCCCTCACCCGTGAGTCTGGTGTAAATACGGAATACCTTAAGTCCTTGGAAGCTAAGATTTAAGCTCATAATATTTGCGTATATAAGTTTTCTTGGGAGAAAGAAAAGGTTTTGCAATCCATTTATTTCAGTGATTAGTGGTCAAATCAAGACAGCAAAACCTATGCATGATTAGCATCAGCTTTTTATACCCAAAAAATCCTGACTTCCAGTAGAATCATCCTTTCTTCTTGACCTAATTTCTCCCTTCAATACGGATTGATTCGGGTTTTGCATCGGATGTTCTGCCAAATTGGCACGACATTGGCCATGAAAACTGCTACAAATTTGATGTGATGGTTGAACACGATCAAATCACTCAATATTGACTCCGTAGATAAGTTGCTTCTGTAACGCCTCCGTGTTGCTGGTGATATCATGGTTAACGGTTGTTGATGTGTTGCGTGTTGTGACAGAAAACCCCCACTAGGTAACATCTAGAGGAAACAATGCGGTCATGTAAAAATTTCCCAGATTCTGGCCAACACCAAATCTGATCATTCCAACCATTCACCAGCCACCATAAATAGAGATTTAAAAAAATATTATCTATCCACTGTTCTCAACTCTAAACATAATCAAATGAAATTTCGAGTTAGGGGAAGTTGATGGGTGTTGCGATTGTGAATTGAACAGAAATTCCTTGATATGAATGATAAAAATCAGATGTTATCTATAACTAAGGTTTGTTTTTGCTCAATTATTGCATCAAGTTATGAGAACACTGGTTTTTGTAAACTTGACTCCGTATCACAAGTAAGCTATCGCCAAGGGGGATATAATTCTTGTCAAAAATAGGGTAGTCAATAAAAAAATATCATTCCTAGGGCTTGATGAAATGCAAAATTAAAATATAAATTCCCTGCAACTGTAATTGACTCCCATATTGCGATCGCAATTTTTGTTGCAATGGGTCAATCCATTTTTGATTTTGCTGAAGATACGTAAAACAAATACGCCAAACATCCAAATCTTGACATTAGCATCGTCAAGGTAAAATCAATTTGGCTGCGTCTGGAGGGTTGGATGGTCATAAATTCTTTGTTTTTTCTCTCACACCGACTAACACAGTTTCTTCTCAAACAAGTGTCAGCAAAGCTAGTCAAGCTGCGTAATCGGCACTTACTAATTTTTGATATTATCGCATTTATATCTACACCCCTGCTTGCACTCATCCTCAGACTAGACGGAAACTTACAAATTAGCTCCTACCTCCCGGACTTGGTGACAGCAACGCTTTTGTTTTTGGTTATTAAAATATCCGTTTTTTGGAGCTTCGGATTTTACAAGCGTTATTGGCGCTATGCCAGTATAGAGGAACTAGTATACATTGCCGTCCTAACCATAGCTGCCGTAATTGTCCAGGCAATTTTGTTTGATATATCAAACTATATTATCCCCTTCAGTGTTAACGAACTGCCAAATTCGCTACCATTTATCGACGGATTATTATCCTTCGTCTTTATTGGTGCAATGCGATTCAGTATTCGCATCATCGAAAGACTGCAACAGCGACGTATCCACCCCCAATCTAAAGAACGCACCCTGATTGTCGGTGCAGGTAGTGCGGGTATATCCCTAGTCCAGGAAATGCAACGAAATCCTCAGCTAGGACTGCAACCAGTTGCCTTTATCGACGACGATCCCCATAAACTCAACGCTCGCATTCGCGGAGTTCCCGTAGTTGGCGATCGCCGATCCATCCCCGATATCATCCAATCCCTGCACATCAGTAAAGTCATCATTGCCATGCCAACCGTCGCAGGACGAGTAATTCGCGACATCGTAGATATCTGTCAACAAACCGGGATCAACACCTTCACCTTACCAGGTATTCACGAAATCATCAACGGCAAAGTTCGCCTCGACAGCATCCGCGATGTCAGAATCGAAGACCTCCTCCGTCGCGAACCAGTACAAATAGATACTCAGCGCGTCTCCGAATTTATCCAAGGCAAACGTATCCTGATAACCGGTGCAGGAGGTTCCATCGGTAGTGAACTCTGTCGGCAAATACTCAAATGTCTACCATCAGAAATACTCTTGATTGGACACGGTGAGAACTCCGTCTTCACCATTCAACAGGAACTAGATCAGGTCATCCAACTCCTGACCACAGAAGCCAAATCCCAACGGCAAACCCCCAAGCTATCAGCCTTTATTGCCGACATCCGGATTCCCGAAAGACTAGAACATGCCTTTGCCACCTTTCAACCAGACGTAGTATTTCACGCAGCAGCCCACAAACATGTTCCCCTAATGGAACTTAATTCACCCGAAGCTGTCACCAACAACGTCATTGGCACCAGAAACCTCCTGAATCTAGCTCTTAAATACAACGTCAATCACTTTGTCATGATATCCACCGACAAAGCGGTCAACCCCACCAACGTCATGGGAGCGAGCAAACGCGTTGCCGAAATGCTAGTCCTGCAAGCAGCTAAACAAAGCGGTAAATCCTACGTAGCAGTTCGTTTTGGTAATGTTCTTGGAAGTCGCGGGAGTGTAGTCCCCACCTTCAAAAAGCAAATTGCCGCAGGAGGACCAGTGACCGTCACCCACCCCGACATTTGCCGCTATTTCATGACCATCCCCGAAGCAGTACAGTTAGTTTTGCAAGCAGCAGTACTGGGAAGGGGTGGTGAAGTACTGATGTTGAATATGGGTCAACCAGTGAAAATCGTCGATTTAGCCAAAGAGCTAATCCGACTCTCTGGTTATGAAGTCGGAAAGGATATAGAAATCCAGTTTACAGGATTAAGACCAGGGGAAAAATTGTTTGAGGAATTATTTATAGAAGGGGAGGAATACGAACCCACAGAACACGATAAATTATTAGTGGTGAAGAATGCTAGTCGCATAGTTCCTGATAATTTGAAAGTTGCAGTGGACAAACTATGTCAAGCAGCTGCAAGAAACGATGTCAACTCTATTCTATTTTTGTTAGAGCAAATAGTTGCCGAGTATAAACCCCAATATCCTCATGAAAACAGTCGTTGGACTGCTAAGGAAATAGATACACCATCGAACCATTCTCGTGATTTTTCCCTTAAACATATCTGATTGAATTAATAAAACACCACTATGAAACTTCAAAAATTGAACAACATAGTTGTTCACTGGAGAAAAATCACTAATGGTTCTGCAAATCGCCAGATTTTTGGTGCTGCTATTGTAGTTGCTGTGGGGACAGCTTTAGTAAAAGGGGCAGCAGTAATCAAAGAATTGGTGGTAGCATGGAAATTTGGTACAAGTGATAGTTTGGATGCATTTTTAATTGCCCTATTAGTACCTTCGTTTATGATTAATGTGATTGCGGGTTCAGTTCCAGCAGCTCTGATACCGACCTACATTCAAGTGAGAGAAAAAAAAGGTCAAAAAGAATCGAATCAACTACTCTCCGGAGTCATATTTTGGAGTTTAATATTACTGCCATTTACTGCGATTTTTATGATTGCGATCGCGCCCTATTATTTACCCTTAATAGCTAAGGGATTTAACGAGGAGAAACTAAATCTTACTTTTAAACTACTGTGTCTACTTTCACCAGTAGTTGTTTTGAGCGGAATTATCGATATTTGGAGTTCAGTTCTGAATGCTGGGGAGAAATTTTTCTTTGCTGCTATTTCTCCGATGACAACTTCAATTGTGACAATTGGCTTTTTACTAGGATTTCATTCATTAGGTGTATTGAATTTAGCTACAGGTTTAATTGCTGGTGGTGTTATAGAAATAATTTTATTGGGAATTTCACTTCACAAACAAGGGATTTCCTTATATCCCAAATTATACAGTTTTGACTCTCATCTGCGTCAGGTATTTGGTCAATATATTCCCATGATTGCCGGTTCGTTGCTAATGTCTAGTACATCGATAGTAGATCAGTCAATGGCTGCCATGCTATCACCAGGAAGTGTTGCAGCACTAAACTATGGAAATCGCGTTATTTCCCTTCCAATCACCCTAGTCACCACAGCACTAAGTGCAGCCATAATCCCCTATTTTTCCAAAATGGTTGCCCATCAGGAATGGAAAGCTGTAAGTCACACACTTCAAAAGTATTTACAAATTATATTTACCCTAACCATACCACTAGCAATTTTATTTATTATATTTTCCCAGCAAGTAGTTGAAATTCTTTTTCAAAGAGGTTCCTTTACTGCACAGGATACGAAAATAGTTGCCAACATTCAAGTCTATTATGCCCTTCAAATTCCTTTTTATGTAGCAAATATATTGGTCGTTAGACTCATATCAGCTATGAAAAAAAATCATATTTTGATGCAAGTTTCCGCCTTTAATCTAATTTTTAACATCGTCTTTAATTATTTATTTATGCAGTTTATGGGAATCAATGGTATCGCCTTATCCACAAGTTGTGTCTATGTATTTTGTTTTTTTTATATGTTTTTTAATGCTAAGATTAGGTTACAAAAACTTACGTGAATTGTTCAGACCAAAAACTTTAACAAAGAGCTAACAAGGATATCACTGAGATAAATTTAAAGGCTAAAACTTGTATTTTTGGAATCAAAATTAAGGAAAATTATGCACATCACTCTAATTATTTCATCTCTTGCCTGTGGTGGTGCTGAAAGGGCAGTGGTCTTAATTGCCGAAGGCTTAATTAAAAGAGGACACAAAGTCTCTTTACTCACAATAGCAGGTATTGAAAGAGACTTTTATAAAGTAGCAAAGGAAGTGGAAAGAATTCCCCTTGATTTGGCTAAAAGTTCTCCAAGTATACTTCATGCATTATGGAATAATTTACATCGCTTTTGGAAAGTGAGAAGGACTATCTCATCACTTAATCCAGATGTTGTCATCTCACACATGTGTGAATCAAATATAATGACCTTAATATCTCTTTTCAACACGAAATATCCAGTTATAGTAACTGAGCAAAATGACCCAAGAATGGCTCGTAATCAAGGTATATGGGGAAAATTACGTCGCCTAATCTATCCATTCGCAGCAAAAGTAGTAAGTGTAAGTCTAGGTGTTGATTCATATTTTGACTGGTTACCAAAAACTAAAAGAGCAGTCATTTATAATCCATTACAACCAATCTCTTTTGAAGATGAGCAAGACACCGTTAATTTACCCAAAGGTGCTGACCCTGACAAAAAATGGATTATAGGAATGGGCAGGTTAGAATACCAGAAAAACTTTGAGCTTTTAATATCTGCATTTCACAAGCTGGCTGATAAATATTCAGATTGGCAGCTATTAATATTTGGTGAGGGAACACTAAGAACAAAACTAGAGAAAATGATATTCAGTCTTGGTTTGACAGATCAAGTATTGTTACCAGGAGTGACTAGCAATCCAATTTCAATCCTGAAAAAATCAGAACTATTTGTTCTATCATCTCGTTTTGAGGGTTTGCCTTTAGTACTATTAGAAGCATTGGCTTGCGGGTTAGCCGTGATATCAACTGATTGCCCAAGTGGTCCAAGTGAAGTCATTCAAGATGGTATAAATGGAATATTAGTCCCTAGTGAAAATATTTGTAAATTGGCTCAAATAATGGATTACTTAATGTCTAATGATGAAGAACGTCAAAACTTATCAAGACAAGCCCGAACAACATCAAAACGCTTTGATTTGGCGTTGGTGACTGAGCAGTGGGAATTACTTTTTCATCAAGTGGCAACATGACAATCAATATGAAAGGACACTACTTACAGAACAGCACATCAAGTAATCAAGAAAATAAGTTAATTTTTTATTACCATGTTATTTTAGCAGTGACATTCGTTTTGACTTTTTTTACTAATTTTGATGTATACTTCAGCCATGCAATTGGAACACCTCAGCCAAAAGTCTGGGTTGGTTTTTTTGGAGTTGCCTCCATCCCTCTGCTTTTCTCATTAAGTTCAAGGCTAAAGTACATATCTAAGACATTGTTATTTTGGATTTATGTCTATATATTCATTTCTGTATATTCATATATTTTTTATTCTCACTATCAACCAATAGAATCAGAAGAGGAACTAAGAACCAGAATACTATCGATAATTTTTCTATTTATATCTAGTTTGATTTTCTCATCATATCAAGTTCAGAAAATAGTTAAATATGAAATATTGTTAATCACATTAGTGAATGTTATTGCCAATATTTGCAGTCTCTTATATCCAGAAAGTTTTGTGACGGTTTTTGACCACCAAAGTGTTTTAGAGACTAATCGTGCTGCTGGATTTTATATTGATTCTAATCGTGCAACTTGCGTACTGATTTTGGGCATGATTTTCACAATAGATATAGTTCCTGTTAAATTTCGCTTACCATTTATAATCTTGCTGTTTATAGGTGCTTTTGTCACCTTCTCTCGAAGTGGTTTCATTTGCTTTTTTTTGGTTACAGCTATTTTCATTTATTGGCGCAAGATTTTATTGAACAATAAAAATATTTCCTGGCTAATTTTAGCCTGTCTTTTAATCTGGATGTTTTTCAACTCTATAGTTTTAAATTCAAGCGGGATTAATGTGCAAGAAAATCTATTAGATAATCCTAATTTTGAGCGAATCACTCAAATCAATCCTATGGTTGGTAAAAGCGAGATTGATGATGTAAGTTCTTCACGCTTACCTATTGCTGAAAAAACTTGGCAGGAGTTTTTAGAGTCTCCTTTTTGGGGAAGAGGAATAGGCTATGGTTTAAAGTTAGAATCAAATGTCATTGGTAAGAGATCTCATAATATGTACTTATCCTTTATGTTAGAGCATGGATTTCTTGGCTCTCTAGTTCTACCATTATTGGTTTTTTGCTGTGTATGCAATTCTGCTGAAAGTAATTTTGCGATATCTTTCGCATTTGTCATCTTAATTTTAGTTTGGTCATTTTTTAGTCATAATGTACTAGAACATAGGGAGTTTTTGATGTCCTTCTCATTGATGTCTAGCATTAGTTTAACAGCAGAAATGCCAGTTAGAAGTAAGGTGATATCAAAAAAAAATTTCCAAAATTCTTTATAGTCTA
This sequence comes from Calothrix sp. NIES-3974, assembly GCF_002368395.1. Classification (GTDB taxonomy): domain Bacteria; phylum Cyanobacteriota; class Cyanobacteriia; order Cyanobacteriales; family Nostocaceae; genus NIES-3974. The sequence continues at coordinate 4,322,390 of NZ_AP018254.1, read as the reverse complement.
TATATGGCAATTTAAAAATTAGTTAAGATTGAGTTATCGTTGATTTACATAAGAAGAAAAAACTATATGTCATGTTTTGTATCATACTAGCTTAATTAATTTACATGAAGAAAATGAAAAAAAAAATTGTGTTTTTGATTCGTGATTTAGAATATGGCGGAGCTCAAAGGCAACTCGTGACTTTGGTTAAAGAAATTAACTCCCATCTATTAGATGTCACGGTTCTATACTTTTACCCTGGTGGTGCGCTGGAAAAAATATTGAAAGGAAGCAATGTGGCAGTTATTTGTTTAAATAAGAAAGGGCGTTGGGATGTAGTGAGATTCTTGTGGCGTTTACTTAGTATTTTGTGGCAGATTCAACCCAATATTATACATACTTATATGGGAGAAGCAAATGTAGTTGGTATATTTTTAAAACTATTTTTCCCTTCTACGCCAATTATTTGGGGGATACGTATTTCCTACTCGCCAGATGCTGCATTTGATTGGTTAGGAAATATAATTGGCAAGCTGGAAACTTTTTTCTCCAATATGGTGGATTTGATAATTATTAATTCCCATAGTGGTAGAAAGGATTATTTAAATATCGGATTTCCCTCGAAAAAAATAGTTGTAATATCCAATGGTATTGATACTGAGTATTTTCAACCCCATCGAGAAGCTGGTGTAAAAGTTCGCCAAGAATGGGGAGTTTCAGATACGGATATTTTGATTGGTCTAGTGGGAAGAATTTATCCTCAAAAGGATCATCCAAACTTTTTGAAAGCTGCTGCATTACTTTGTCAGGATTACAAATATTTACGCTTCGTTTGTGTGGGTACTGGACCTGACCCAAATTACATTCAACAGCTGCATCATTTGGCTGAGGAATTGGGTATTACTGACAGGTTAATCTGGAGTGGTGCACGTGGAGATATGTGTGCTGTTCATAATGCTCTTGATATTGCTGTATCTGCTTCCGCTTTTGGTGAAGGTTTTGGAAATGTAATAGGTGAAGCAATGGCTTGTGGTGTTCCTTGTGTAGTAACAGATGTAGGTGATTCAGCTTGGATTGTCAAGGATGCAGGTGTCGTTGTTCCTCCTGGGAATCCAGAAGCTTTAGCAGCAGGATGTAGAAGGATTATCACATTACCTTTGTCAGAGAAAATGCTTTTAAAGGAGAAAGCAAGAAAAATAATTCTGACGCATTTCAGTGTGAAAAAGCTAGTAGAAAGCACTCAACTACATTGTTTAAATTTACTGGGTACCTAGGTAAAAACTACAACATAATTTCATTAAAAATATTGAGTGTAAAAGCCATGACCATAAATCAACAGTTAAAAATAGCTCATGTCATTACTGGACTTTACACCGGTGGTGCAGAAATGATGCTTTACAATCTGTTATCGAGAACAAATCGAGAAATTTTCAGTCCGGTTGTGATTTCTTTGATGAATCGAGGCACACTGGGCGATCGCATTGAATCATTAAATGTGCCAGTTTACACCGCTGGTATTCCTTTAGGGGGTTTGCCAACACCTAGCTCGTTATCACAACTTTTGAAAATAATAAGTCATCATCAACCGGATTTAATCCAAGGTTGGATGTATCATGGGAATTTAGCCGCATGGCTTGCAAGTGTTTTTTCCAGGAAAGAAATTCCTGTTGTCTGGGATATTCAACACTCAGTTGCGAGATTAGCTAATGAAAAGGGTACAACTCAAGCCATCATTAAACTCGATGGAATCATTTCCAGATATATCAGTAAAATTGTGTACGCATCTGAAAATAGCAAAAGACAGCATGAACAATTGGGTTATTATTCTCAAAATTCATGTGTGATTCCGAATGGGTTTGACACAACCAGATTCCAACCCTCGGATGCAGCTAGAGCCAAAATGAGAATTGAGTTGGGTTTGAGTCATGATGCTTTTTTGATTGGTCTGATCTGTCGTTTTCATCCCATGAAAGACCATTATAATTTTCTGCAAGCAGCAGCTATTTTACAAAAAGAGTTTCCAGATGTTCATTTTCTCTTAGTCGGTCGAGATGTTGATGGTAATAACAAAGTTTTACAACAGTCGATTCAACAACTGAAACTTTCTCATATTCACCTACTAGGAGAGCGTAAAGATATACCCATAATTACAGCGGCTCTAGACATTGCTTCCTCATCTTCTGCTTACGGGGAAGCATTTCCGATGATTGCTGGAGAAGCCATGTCCTGTTGTGTTCCTTGTGTTATGACTGATGTGGGGGATTCAGCATGGGCAGTTGGTGATACTGGTAGAATTGTACCTCCACGAGATCCGGCAGCTTTAGCTAATGCTTGGAAAGATTTACTGGTGATGGATGACACAGACAGAAAAGCTTTGGGAGAGGCTGCAAGAGCTAGAGTTGTTAAATACTTCTCTATTGAATCAGTGACAGAGCAATTTGAAGATTTATACAAAGATATACTCTCATCTCTTACTGACAGACCGGGGAGAAATTTAGTGCTAACCTCCCGCTAAATTATGAAAAAATCAGTTGTCGAATAATCTGCTAAAAACCCCTGTATAAGTTGGCTAAATAAATTTTATGATGGGTATAGTTTTATCTCAAACTAGGTTTATCATTGCTTTGAAAACCCTCTCAAAAACTATCGTATGGATATTGCTGGCGATCGCGACTTTTTCCCTAAGCCTAGGGGTGGTCAAATTGGCATCCTCAAATAGTACCAGTTTGCTTGTTTCTGCTGTTCCTAGTTTGCAGAGAATCGGATTAAGAGAAACTATAGACCCTGTTAGTAACATCCAGCTTTATGCAGCTCGAGGGGAATACGAATCTTTTCAGATTAACATCAGAGCACTAGGAGGTAATTTAACAAATTTCAATATTGATGTTTCTGATTTGACAAGCAAAAATAATCAATTAATTCCCAAATCAAATATTACTCTCTACCGAGAAAAATATGTGAATGTGATTCATTCTAGCCCGACAAATAGCAGGTCTAAAAATCCATCTCTTGGTACAGGATGGTATGCCGATGCTTTGATTCCCTTTGTCAATCCACAGACGCAGCACAAGCTGGAGGGAAATGAGTTAAATGCAGTACCCTTTGATTTAAGAAAGGGAGAAAATCAACCTATTTTGGTTGATTTATTCATACCCCGTGATGCTCAACCGGGGGATTACAGTGGTACATTTACTGTTAGGAGCGACCAGGAAAATTTCACCGGTAAAATCTCACTGAAAGTGTGGGATTTTGAGCTACCCCTTAAACCATCTCTTCATTCGTCATTTCTAGTTTGGGAAGAAAACAGTAAAAGTGCTTGGATTGAGATTTTGAAACATAAAATCATGCCTGTTGGGAAAATACAACTAAGTGATGAGCGAGAATTAATCGATCAATGGGGATTAACTTCTGTTCGTTTACCATTTTGGAGTGGGGCTGATTACCATAACTGTCAAATGAAACCAGCTCCATCGGTTGATGAAATCAAAAATGCAGCTGCAAAACACCAACCAGACTTATTTTTATATGTTTATCCAGTTGATGAAATTGATCGCTGCAAAAATCTTAAACAACCGATGAGGGAATGGGCACGTAATATCAAGAAAGCAGGAGTGGCTAATTTGGCTGTCATGACTCCTATTCAAGAACTTTACGACCAAAATTTTTTTGCCGGCAAACCAGGTGTAGACATTTGGGTGGTCTCACCTAGAATGTATGATGCTGCTGCTGACAAAATCAGTGATGCTAAGAAAAATGGTGGAGAAATTTGGTTTTATACAGCTTTAGTACCAGATAATTATTCGCCAAAATGGCAGATAGATTTTGCCCCAATCAATTATAGGATAGCTCACGGTTTTATTAACCAAAGCTTGGGTTTAACCGGTGTTTTGTATTGGCGAATTGATTTATGGACAGATGACCCTTGGAATGACGTAGAAACTGATGTGAGAGAAAATCTTTTTTATCCAGGGGAGGGAATGTTAGTCTATCCCGGGAAACAAGTTGGTGTTGATGGGGTTGTTCCCTCTATGAGGTTGAAATGGATCAGAGATGGGGTGGAAGACTACGAGTATATAGAAATACTCAAAGGTCTTGGTCTTGAAGATTGGGCTTTAGAGGTTAGTCGTAGTGTTGGTTCTAGCTGGAGGGAGTGGACAAAGAATCCCCAAGAATTGGAATCGGCTAGAGAGAAGTTGGGGAAAGCGATTGAGAAAAAGCTTTTACAATCAAGAGCTAATTCGTGAGGTTCGAGATAAATTATATTTGAAGAAAATGAAAAAAATTTTAATAGTAGCGACAATTCCGGATACGTTACGTGGTTTTATCTTGCCTTTTGTCCGCTACTTTCGTGATCAGGGTTGGACAGTAGATGGTATGGCTTGTGGAATTTCTGAATGTACTGACTGTATCCGGGAGTTTAATCGCACTTGGGATGTTGAATGGTCGCGAAATCCCCTTGATCCAGGTAATTTTCTCAAAACTCCTAGGGTCATTCAAGAGGTGGTGCTTCAGGAGCAATACAATTTAGTTCATGTTCACACACCGGTAGCTGCTTTTGTCACAAGATATGCACTTCGGTATCTAAGAAAGCAGATTGGAACTAGTGTTATTTACACAGCTCATGGGTTTCACTTTCATCCCTATGGCAATCCAGTCAAGAATGCTGTTTTTCTGACTTTAGAAAAAATAGCTGGTAATTGGAATGATTATCTGGTTGTGATTAATCGTCATGATGAGCAGGTTGCTAGGGATCACCGATTGAACGTTCCGGAAAGGGTTTGGTATATGCCTGGTATTGGTGTGGATATAAATTACTATAGTCCCACTGGTATTTATGCTCAAGAAATTGAAAAAGTTCGCCAAGAAATGGATATTTCTGCAAATACTTCTTTATTCCTCTCGGTAGCTGAGTTTAATCCGGGGAAGCGTCATCGGGATATCATTCAAGCTTTGGCAAAATTGCATCGAGAAGATGTTTGTGTTGCTTTTGCTGGGGACGGAGATTTGATGGAATCGATGCGGAATTTGGCTTGTGAATTGGGGGTAGAAGAGCAAGTAAGGTTTCTTGGCTTTCGCAAAGATATTACCACTTTAATTCGTGCTTCTGTGGCAACTATATTGGCTTCAGAACGGGAGGGATTACCCAGAAGTGTGATGGAGTCCTTATGTTTGGAAGTACCTGTGATTGGTGCGGATATTCGTGGAACTAGAGATTTGGTGACCCAGGATTGTGGTTTGTTATTTCCTGTGGGTGATGTGCAAGCTTTAACTGATTGTATGGCTTGGATTTTAGATCATCCTCAACAGGCTAGGGTTATGGGTAAGATGGGACGCGATCGCATGAATGCATTCGATTTAAGTCACGTCATTCAGCGACATGAAGAACTGTATACCAAGGCTTTATCCTCATCATCCGTAAAATTATCGGTTGAATAGATAACCTATTCTCTGCCAAGTTGGCACGACTTTCATGCCTCTTTTCAGCTAATTTATGTTTGGTTAAGAAAATTCTGGGGACATATACCTATAAAGCAGTTCAGTGCTTATTGTTGAGTTTTTTACTTATACCGAAGAGTCAACGGACACCTTTTGTATTGATTTGTTTGCAATAGCGTTTTGCCAATCCGATGGCGAGGGTGTAAGTGATAACAGTAAGTCGGTTATTGCTACTGAAATAGAGCCTGATGAGTGCTGTGAATTATTTGATATAGAAGGATTGCAAAAATATGATTAGCACAAATATACGGGGATTAACTTTACTCAACCGTAGTCAATTCCTCAAGCATGTACTCGATAGAATAGTAGCCGCGATCGCACTATTACTTTTTTCGCCAATTTTTCTGGTGGTCGCGATCGCAATCTATCTACAGATGGGTAGTCCGGTTGTGTTTACCCAGGATCGTCCTGGAAAGGATGGGCAGATTTTTAAGTTTTATAAATTTCGCACCATGACCAATGAATGCGATGCTGAGGGAAATCTACTTCCGGATGAAGATCGTGTGACTAAGTTGGGACAATTTTTACGTCAAACCAGTTTAGATGAGCTTCCCCAACTCTGGAATGTATTAATTGGTGATATGAGTTTTGTTGGCCCCCGTCCTCTGTTAGTGAGATACTTGGATCGTTACACACCAGAACAAGCTCGTCGTCATGAGGTAAAACCAGGTATTACTGGATGGACTCAAGTTAGAGGTCGTAACAGTATTAGCTGGGAAGAGAAATTTCAGTTGGATGTGTGGTATGTGGATAATTGGAGTTTGTGGTTGGATTTGCAGATCCTGTTATTGACGGTGTTTAAGGTATTGAAGCAGGAGGGAATTGATGAGGAGGGTTGTGTGTCTTCAACGGAATTCCTAGGACAAATGAAGCAGTAAGAGTCTTGTCATTCTAGGAAATATCAGAAACAGGAGTTAAAAATGATTGCAATCAAAGATAATTTTTATCATTTAAAAGATAATGTTTATCATTTAACTGAAGAAGAGATGGCTCTTTTACCAACGGAGGATGATATTGCTTTTTATGAAGAACACGGTTGGTTTATTACTCCCCAAAGGGTAATACCCGATGAGGTGATAGATGAGGCAATTTTAGGGAGCGAAAAATTTTATCAAGGTGAACGAGATTGGGTTATTCCCTACCAGACAGGTTATAGTAATTGGCAACCGGGAGATGGGGATGAAATTCGTAACAATGAGTTTGTTTCTTTGCAGAAGTTGGAACTTCGCAAGTTAGCTTTACAACCAATTATAGGTGCGATCGCGGCTAAGTTAACTCGAAGTAAAAGTATTAGAAGATTTGAAGACCAGCTAGTCTATAAAGCACCAACCAAGGGTCTGGGGAAGGGTGCTGTGGGATGGCATACGGATCATGCTTATTCTTCTAATTGTACTTCTGATAAGTTACTAGCAACTTGGATACCTTTTCATGATTCGGAGGAAAATCGCGCTCCCCTGGTTGTGATTGATGGTAGTCATAAGTGGACAGGAACAGAACATTTAAGAGATTTTAATCAACAAGATTTACCAAAAATTTTGCAAAAATTTGCGGAGGAGGGGAAGGAAATAAAAGAAGTTCCAATGGTGATGAAAAAAGGTCAAATCAGTTTTCATCATGGTTGGACGATTCATGGTAGCTATCCTAATTATAGCGACCAGGTTCGTTTAGCGATGGCAGTTCACTTACAAGATGAAACTAACCAGTACCAACCTTTTTGGAATAATGGTAAGCAAATTCATCATTTTTTAGATTTACTTTGCCGTAAATTACCTAATGGGGAACCAGACTACAGCGATCCGGAAATTTTCCCCACGATTTGGTCGGAGTAATTTTAACAAGATATGCATAAAAGAGTGCATCTCCATATTTGTTAATTTAACTTCGATTTTTAAAATTTTTACATCAAAACATTGATAACTGTATATCTGTGCTGTTCAAGTAGAATACTAATTTAAAAAAGGCTTATAATACCGTATTTCTACATAATTCTTCCAATATACGGAAGAAGATATCAGATATATGAGTATTATCTTCCTTTTTCCAATTGGTATTAGGCATTGGTGTATATCAGTTTTGATTTAGCTGAAAAACATAACATCTATAACCAATTGGTAATTACTATGTCCTACACAAATCCAGGTAAACTCCAAAATCCAGCTTCTCTACGCCGTAAGATATATACTTTTGTTAGAGAGCGTAGCTTAGTTGAGTTACTTAAGGAAATTTGGACAAATGGCATTCCCTTATCACGAAGATTAATTGGTCTATACTTCGATAAAAAATTTGATCAAATTTACCAGGTTGATACCTGTGGATCAATTCATTTGTATGAATTGAGTGTCACTCGCAGCAACACAGAGTCTTGTTCTATCTATGATCCCATTCCCGCTCGAACCATTAGAAATTTAATTGCTAATATTCCCAGGGATTTTAGTGATTATAATTTTATTGATTTTGGCTCGGGGAAAGGACGCGCTTTGTTTGTTGCTGCTGAGTACAATCTCCAGAAAATTATCGGTATTGAATTCGCAAGAGAGTTACATGAAACAACCTTAAAAAATATCAAACAATATAAAAATCCTAACCAAAAATGCTTTGATATCGAATCAATTTGCTGCGATGCAACCGAGTATGCTATTCCTGACGGGAAATGTATATTTTTCTTCTTTGCTCCTTTTGGTGCGGATATATTTTCCCAAGTGATGGACAATATTCGGAAATCCTATGAACAGAATAACCGAGACATGGTGATTTTATATGTGACTGATCCGATTACCCATCCTTTCCCTTCTCAAGAAATTAAATGTGATGGCTTGTTTACAAAAATACGAGGAGGTAATGTTCCTTTTGATATAGCCCAGAGGGATAATTTATATTACGAAATATATCAAATAAACTGATTTATTTACCTGATCCTCAATTTACAATGTTCTTCCATTCTACACCCCAGTGGAAGAACTTATACCCTTAATTATCTATTAAATCTAAGTTTGCATATTTCTCTCTTATAGCAAGAAGCCCAAAATCACCTATATATTTTTTTTATTCAAGGATTTGTAAAGCTCATCTCAAAACTCATGAAAATTTAGACAAGATTTTTGGGAGGTCTCTGTAATGATTTGGATTACTTTTATCAAAGATTAGAGACTATTTACAAGTTTACAAATAAATGTAAAATATATTATAGATAGGGAAGTCAAATAAAGTCAAAATAATTCAATAATTATCGAAATAATCATAAACAATTAACCATGAAGTCGCAAATTACCAGTCTATCTGATCCGTTATGGCAGGACGTACTTCAAAAAATTCGCCATGACATTTACCAGTTACCAGAATATATCGCCCTAGAAGGCAATCGTAGTTCAGGAATTCCGGAAGCGATTATAATTAATGAAGGTGAGCGGATTTTTTTTGTCCCCTATTTACTCTCCCAATACGAAGAGGATGTTTTTGATATCAAGTCACCCTATGGCTATCCTGGTATTTTGTTAAGTGAAGAGGCGATTAACTCGCCAGATTTTGTACATAAAGCTTGGCAAGAATTTCGGGATATCTTATATCAAAAGGGTGTTTGCTCAGTTTTTTTGAGAATGCATCCTATCTTGAATGAAAACTTTGAGCAACTGTTTCCAGAAAATACCTTTACACCAAATGGGAAGACTGTCTCAGTTGATTTAAGAATTCCTGAATCTGAACTGTGGTCACACACGAGAAAAGGTCATAAAAGCACCATTAACAAATGCAAAAGATTAGGAATGGAAGCTAAGTTCGTACCTCTTTTGGAGTATGTCGATGAATTTACAGAAATTTATCATGAAACAATGGCAAGGGTGCAAGCAACTAATGTATACTATTCCTTTGATCGAAACTACTATAGACAGATGTTTGAAGTTTTAGAAGATAAACTTCATCTTTGTGTAGTGGAATATGAACAAGAAATAGCTTGTGTCGGTTTGTATACAGAAGTTTGTGGGATAGTACAAAGCACTTTAGGTGGTACAAGGGATAAATTTGTCCCTCTATCTCCAGGAAGCTTGGAAACAGATTATGTACGTTATTGGGCCCATCGTCGAGGTAATAATTTTTTACATTTAGGGGGTGGAATTGGCGGACAGGAAGACCATTTATTTGCCTACAAAGCAGGTTTTTCTAAACTACAGCACAGTTTTATGACTGTGCGTTTAGTGGTGGATGAAGTGATATATTCGGAATTGGTTGAGAAGCGTGCAAAATCCTTGAATGTACCAGCAGATAAACTGTTGAGTTCTGGCTTTTTCCCTGCTTATCGTGCTAGTATCTAATCTCACTTTTAACCTTTTTTACTGTTTTCCTCAAAGTCAAGTGAATATCATTATGTGCATCGGGATATCGCTTTTTAAATTGAGGTTTTAAATATACAAATTAGTCATTTTTGCTAGACTATTTGGACTATTTGTGATCTAAGTGAAAATTATGATTTTAAACTGGTGGATAAACCTAGATAAGTTAGTAGTGAATAATTAATTAAATAAAAAATATCAAATTTAGGGTCTTCGATGAAAAAACCTATTCTTCTTTCCCCACCCCACATGGGCGATCGCGAATTAAAATATGTGCAGGAAGCTTTTGACACAAACTGGATTGCTCCTGTTGGTCCCCATCTGGACGCTTTTGAACAGGAATTTTGCCAAATCACAGGTGCTGGTCATGCAGCTGCGGTAAGTTCCGGGACTGCTGCGATTCATTTGGCTCTACAACTAATTGGTGTGGGGAGGGGTGATGAGGTTTTTTGTTCGACTCTGACCTTTGCTGCAAGTGCAAATCCGATTGTTTATCAGGGTGCAACACCTGTATTTATTGACAGCGATCGCAAATCTTGGAATATGAGTCCGGATTTGTTGCGAGAAGCGCTGGAGAAGAAAGCACGGATTGGTAAATTGCCGAAAGCTGTGATTTTGGTGCATCTTTACGGACAAAGTGCGGATATTGAACCAATTTTAGCTGCTTGTGATGAGTATGGAGTGGCTTTAATTGAAGATGCAGCTGAAGCATTGGGTGCGACCTATAAGGGACGCTCTCCGGGTACTTTTGGGTTGATGGGGATTTACTCGTTTAATGGCAACAAAATTATTACTACTTCCGGAGGAGGGATGTTAGTATCAGAACAGTCGGAATTGGTGGCAAAGACCAGATTTTTGGCAACTCAAGCTCGTGATCCTGCACCCCACTACCAACATTCCCATATCGGTTATAATTATCGTTTGAGTAATGTCTTGGCGGGGATTGGTCGCGGACAGCTACATGTATTATCACAACGAGTTGCAGCCAGAAGACACAACTATGAATTTTACACCCAAGGGTTGGCAGATTTACCAGGTGTGGAATTTATGCCGGAAGCTGATTATGGTATGAGTACACGCTGGTTGACCTGTTTGACGATTAATCCAAAGGAATTTGGTTGCGATCGCGAAACAATTCGCTTGGGATTGGCTGAACAACAAATTGAATCTCGTCCTGTGTGGAAACCGTTACATCTACAACCAGTATTTTCCGAGTGTGAATGCTTTGGTGGTGAAGTGGCAGAAGACTTGTTCAGTAGGGGTTTGTGTTTACCTTCCGGTTCTAATTTGACGGATAGGGAACTTTCTCTAGTGATACAGACAATTCACCAAGTGCAACAGAATTCTATCCAAAAGTAGATAGTTATTCATGGTTATTGTGTATTAATATGCTTGTTGTTTATTTTTTCTTGCAGAAGGTAAAATAAAATTATTTAAAATTATTCTTTACAAAAATCTGATTTAATCTATGTTACAGCTGTTTGCGTAATTGTCAGGTTAGGAAGTAATCTGAAAATATGGTTTATTATCTAACCAAGTGGCTTGCTCTCCTCCTAAGCATAGGCCATTGATCTTTATTGCCGACTAGTTAATGATGGGTTTTTATGTAGTGTCTGCTTCAGGGAAAAGAAGTATATAAATACTAATATGAATTCATGTAAAGTCTGTCAAGTGCTTAAATAAAATTAATGTATAGATATCGCGATCGCTAAACCTCCTGACATTGCTGCTGTAGTAAACACAGAAATATCGAAAATCCTCGGAGGGTGTTTGAAAAGTGTCAATAAATATTTTACCAAGTACTCATTGAACAGAGTTGTGATTGATTACTCCCCATACCCATACAACAAGCAGCATTTAAAGCATCCTCTAAGAAAAATAACAGACAACTTAAGGCAATAAAATAGATTTGAGATTTTTGGGATGAATGTAGGAATAACTTTGTATTATCACTGAAACTAACTGTTAAATCACAATTTAAAAACAAGACAGGTATTAAGTAATGGAAGAGCAAGATACAGTATCACTAACAGAAAAGTCTTGGCAGATTTTACAAAGACGTTGGATTCCGGGATTAAGTGTATTTTTCCCTGTGTTTTTGATATCTTTAGGTGTTGCCTCTATGAAAAGACCTGTGTATCAAGCTGAGGGGAAATTGCAATTTCAGCGTGTAAATAATATCTCTACGTTAACGGGTGTCGCACCGGATATTGCCAAGTTAGAACCTGTAGTTCAAGATAATAGAACAAACCCTTTGAATACTGAAGCTGAAGTAATCCGTTCGCACCCGATAGTTGATAAAACAATTAAAAGAGTGGGTTTAAAAGACCAGAAAAACTTACCTCTAAAACCGAGTGAATTTTTAAAGAAACTAACCATCAGGGATATCAAAGGAACCGATGTATTACAAATATCCTACAATGACACCAATCCCAAACTAGCAGCAGAAGTTGTGAACACACTGATGAACGCCTACCTAGAGCATAACGTAGCCTATCATCGCAGTACAGTCACAGCAGCGCGGAAGTTTCTGGAAAATCAATTACCCAATGCGGAAAGAGTGGTTCGGCAAGCAGAAGCTGAGTTGCGGAAATTTCAAGAAAAGAACCGGATTTTTTCCCTGGATGAGGAAGCAAATAAATCCATTGAAACCCTAGCAGATTTAGAAAGAAAAATTAACGAAACGCGATCGCAGGTTTCGGATACGGGTGCGCAGTTAAAAGCGATTCGTGAACAATTAGGAATGAATGCGCAACAAGCTATAGCAGTGACTTCCCTGAGTCAATCGGAGGGTGTGCAGTCTGTAGTTAAGGAATTGCAAGGGATTGAATCCCAGTTAGCCGATAAACGCAATGTATTTACGGAAACCCATCCGGAGATAGTGAAGTTAAGGGAAAAACGCGATTCCTTACAGCAAATTTTACAGAATCGTATTGCTCAGGTATCTGGAGCAGAACCGGGGGTGACTCCAAGGGATTTGCAGGTTGGACAACTCAAACAGCAACTATCGGCAGAAATGGTACAATTGGAATCGCGACGGCTCGGTTTAGCTAGTCAATTGGCCACCCTAACCGCAACTGAAAGGGAATATCGTCAGCGATTGAATTCTTTACCTCTATTGCGTCAGCAGTTACGAGAACTGGAGCGAAAAGTTCAAGCAGCTCAATCGACCCATTCATTGCTTCTACAAAAACTGCAAGAAAGCCGGATTGCCGAAAATCAGAACCTGGGTAATGCCCAAATTATCAGCCAAGCAACGGTTCCCGATCAACCCCTGGGTTCACCATCTGTGAATTATCTCAGTGCAGGATTATTAGGTTTACTGTCATCAATGGCAGCGATGTATCTGTTGGAAACCCGTGATAAGCTGATTAAGACGGTGGATGAGGCCAGGGAATTTATGGGATTGACCTTGTTAGGTGTGATTCCCAGTCCAGAAAAATCCAAATTTTCCCTTGCACGTAGTTCTAGTAATGAATATTCTATCCCTTCAATTGTAGTGCGGGATCTGCCTCGTTCTGCAACCAGTGAAGCCTATCGGATGCTGCGAGCAAATTTGAACTTCATCAGCGCAGATAAAAAATTAAAATCCATCGTTGTCACCAGTTCCGTACCCAAGGAAGGAAAATCCACCGTTGCAGCAAACTTAGCAATGGCGATCGCGCAGATGGAACGGAAAGTATTATTAGTAGATGCGGATCTGCATCGTCCTGTTCAACACCAGATTTGGGATATAAATAACACTAAAGGATTGAGTAATGTGATTGTGGGACAAAGCGAAGTAATGTCAGCAATCAAATCAGTTGCAGACAATTTGGACGTTTTGACTGCGGGTGTAGTTCCTCCTAGTCCAGGTGCTTTATTAGACTCGAAGCGGATGGCTTCTTTAATTGATAGTTTTTCTAGCTACTATGATTTTGTGATTGTTGACGCACCATCTTTAAATGTAGCAGCAGATGCGGCAACATTAGGACAAATGTCAGACGGTTTATTATTAGTTGTTCGTCCCGGAGTTGCAGATCGGGTCAGTACAGCGTTTGCCTTGGAACTCTTAGAAAAATCTGGTCAAAATGTCTTAGGACAGGTCGTCAATGCTGTGCAACCAGGAAATGAGCCTTATAGTTATTACCAGTTTAATGATAGTTATTATGCTGAAGAAACGGGGTCAATTCCAGTTGTTCAGGGTATGGAAATCTAGTTGTCCGCCAATAAAACTTTAATGGGTGAGGAAAAATACGTACTTATGTAAAGAGCGCCTTTATACTAAATCTACGGGTTTTACAAAAAATTACACCTTCCAACTTAATTCGCACTAAAAATATTATATAATTAACGTCAATGGCTTAAGTTGGGTATTCTGTGTCAATTCTTGATCCGAATCAAAACTACACCTTCAGTCGATATTTTGAGTTGGGTTTAGAATCCAGTGAACTTGCTCAGGAGTTTGGTTACAGTTTAACTAGAAAGATTTTGCATTTGCCGGAATTTGTCGGCGAACTCGACCGTTTGCAAGAATTGAAAGATAGGATCGAGGAGATTTTGCCTTTTGTACCCCTGACCAATGAATTTGCTAGACGTGAGATTTTAATTTCCCGAGTTGTGACAGAATTAGTACATTATACAAAGGCAGAATTACGGATTGAATATAGCTTAAAAGTTTCTAATTGGTTACAGGGTAATTTAGATTATTTACTGCGGTTGAATTCGATGAATAAACTGCTAGTAATTGAAGCAAAATATGAGGATATGACCCGGGGTTTTACCCAATTAGTAGCGGAAATGATTGCACTGGATCAGTGGGAGAGAGGAACAAAAATTGAACAGCAACCAATTTTAGTTGGAGCTGTTTCCACGGGTACGATTTGGCAATTTTGTCAACTGGATCGCATTCAAAAAAGTTTTGCGCAAGGAATTAATAGCTATCGGGTTCCAGAAGATTTAGAGCAAGTTATGCGGATTTTAGTTGCAGCTTTAAAAGATGAGAATACGGTTCTCAGAATCAAGGATACAGGAGATAGAATATAGGAGACAGAATACAAAGTTAAGGATAATTATAGGTGGAGTGTAACGTCATGTTACGTCTCTTCCTACCCACTGTTCATAACGAATAAATTTCCCCATCTACCTATTTCAAATAAATCAATAAATTCAAACCGGGAATTGTTCGCGATAAAGTCCACAATACTAGCGTAATATACAAAACACCTAAACTCCATTCATACCAAGCCAAAGAAGAGATAATTCCCGGTACATCTTCGTCCCGTAGACGGATATCATTAAAACCGATTCGGAGTAAATTATTCATACTAAAATCGTAGTAATTCAACCAATTCCAACGCTTTTCCCACAGAATAGATAAATAGCGATCGCGAAATCCAATATACCGAGGAATGACTGGTAATCGACCAATGAGTAACCGTAATTGTCGCATGGAGGAGTCTTCAGTAAAATAAGTCACGTGTATTTGATTATGATATCGACCCCCTTGGTAAAGCCGAATAACCAAGAACAAAGGGATGGGGACAATAATTAAACCCAAACACATCAAAGTTAACCACGGGTTTTCACTATTGCGGAAGACAGCTAATATACCCAGTAAATTCAGACAGCAAAAGCTAGTTAACATCGCAATAGTTTCATCCGTTGTTGGTAAAATTGCTACCGGACGGAAACGACGCAAACGATCGATGAACCAAAATACTAATCCAAAATAAGCGATCGCCATGATTCCGACACCGAAAACCAACCAAAAACTGGTTCCATAGCCAGAAAGTAGTAATAATAAACTTAAGCATAACCATGTCCAAGCATGTAATAACCACCCACCAACAAGTAATGGTTCGCCAAACATTAGTTTTTCATTGAGTTGGATATAGGTGTTAAAATCAACTTCAGGCAAAGCGAGTAATTCCGTTTTGTCGCGAAATGGTTGTAATTCCCGTCGTGATATAATCGCACTTACTTGATGAAAATTAAAACCTAACCGAATTAGGGTTTCTGGGGACGCACTATTAATATTAATTCCCGTTAATAAATGGGTTAATTCCTGTAAACGTAACTGTTGCTTAGTGTATTCAAGTTGGTTGACATCACCAATTTGTTGCAGAGAACGGAAATTCTGTGCTAAATTTCGCAACACACTTTGATTTCCCTGTAAACTTGATACCACCAGCATTTTACCGATTTGATTCGGATTTCCCAAAAACTTCGCTTGATTGGAATTAAATCCTAACCCCGACACATTTAAATATGCAGACTTGCTAAACTCAACATCACTAAAATCCGCTTGGTTGAGAATACTTGCACCTCTGAAAGTCACAGGTTGCTGAAACTGTGCTGCTCGAAAAGTCACCGCTTGTTCAAAAGTAGTTTCGATCAACAACAAAAAACCATGAAAATGCGATCGCGTATATTGTACCTGACCAGCAAACCGTACCTGGGAAAAATCCGTATTACCCCACCACTGGGAACGACTAAACTTTGCCAACCCGGTAAATACAGCTTGGGTAAAATTGACATTATCCTCAAAACTACTACCCTGAAAATAAACCCCATTTTGAAATTTCACTAATTTCCAATCTGCCTTGTCAAAAAAAATACTACCTCCCCATTGCGCAGATTGGCGAAACACCGCACCAGAGAAATTCACAGTGCGACTAAACCGGGTTTCAGTCCAATTTGACACTCCCTGAAAAATCGCTCCTTCAGCATCCACAGGTTGCAAAAAAAACGTATTTGCAAAGGACACCATCCCATTAAACCTTGTCCTCCTGATGGTCAATCCACCACGAAACACATAAATATCACTAGAAGCAGTAGATTGAGTACCCAACAAAGACTTACAATCCCGACCGGAAGCAAACCCTAACCCTAAAGACTGCAAACACACCCCTTTTAATTGTGCAAGTTGTTCCTGTTCTCCCGGAGAAAAACTAGGAGAAATCACCTGGGGATACAAACTTGTCCGTATTCCCAAATCACTACCAACAAAATCCCCTTGAATCACTGCATCACTTAAATCTAAACCGAGGGACTTACCACTCCCTGTTTTTGACAACTCTTTGCGCAATAACTGATAAAACTGACTTGCAAACTCACCATTTTCAGGTCGCAAATCAACCACCATAAATCGCAAATCAACAAATAATTTACCATCCTCAAAAACCGGATTATGCAACCTTTCCTGCAATAAATCTACTGTCAATAATACTCGTTCAGTTTGCGGTTGAGCTAACACCGGTAAACAAGTAAAACACAACAAAATTACCAATAAAAATAATAAGAATCTATTTAATATACAGGAAAATAATCTGATTTTTGCATCCATCTGCTAGGGTAAGGAATTAGGGAATTGTAACCATCTAGTTCCACCTTGGGGAGTGACAATCTAGCGTCAAAGCTTTATGCGGCAAAGATTATAAAGTAGCGATACACATGATTGTGTTAAGCTTTGTTGATCGCTATGAAGATAAAACTAAATTCAGAACCAAGTTCAACGGTAAAATAAGGCTTTTGACCGAAGCTGATTAATAATAGAATCAATAAAGCCGAAAAATGAAGTACATCTTTAGTTATGGTAGACTGGCTGAAAACTATTGCTGCATCATAGTTTCCGAAGTTTTCGTCACTCCTTCAGAGTTCCACCACAATTTTACCCATCATTGACCCCCCTTCCAGTAACCGATGAGCATCTGCAACCTGCTCCAAACCAAAGCGATGACCAACATGGATTCGTAAACTACCCTCATCCATATACCTAGCACACTGGGTCAAAATTTCTGTCTGATAAATCTGTGCATCAGTTATATTCTGCAACATCGGTGTTAACATTAATTCCAAACTAATGCGTAGATTACGGTTACGTGCCACTTTCCAACTGGTCTTCCCATCCGGCTCCAAAATTGTCACCACATCACCATATACCCGTACAGCCGGGAAAGACTGCGCCAACACATTGCCACCTACCGTATCAAACGCAACATCAACCCCCTTCCCATCCGTCCAATCCAAAACAGCTTGGACAAAATCCGTTTGCAAATAATTAATCGCCAAATCCGCACCCAAACCCTGGACAAACTCAGCCTTCTCCCTAGAACTGACAGTAGTACAAACACTCGCTCCCTTTAACTTCGCTAGCTGTATAGCCACGTGTCCCACACCTCCAGCACCAGCATGGACTAACACCTGATCCAGGGGAGCTAAACGAGCACGGTCATACAAAGCTTCCCAAGCAGTAATCAATACCAGAGGAGCAGCAGCAGCTTCCGCAAAGGACACTGTAGCCGGTTTAGGAGCGGCAAATTTTTCATCAATGGTCGTATATTCTGCGTAATTACCCTGATGGGAACCCAGTCCTCCGTGACAAAAATACACCTCATCCCCCACCCGAAACCGACTCACCTGGGAACCAATTGCTTCGACGATACCCGCACCATCACAACCGAGAATTGCTGGCATTTGTTCAGGATAAAAAGTACCGCGTTTGCGCAGTTTTGTATCAATTGGATTAACTCCAGCAGCCTTTAGCTTGATTAATAATTCATGGCTACCAGGACTAGGTTTGGCAACATCTCGTAGTTCCAAAACATCCGGACTACCTGCTGCTGTCATGACAACTGCTTTCATGTTGGTGGTGAGTGCTAATTTGTAATTCGTAATTCGTAATTTGTGATAACTTTTTGTCTTGCTGCTACGGGTTACGGTAATTCAAAGAGGTGGATATGGCAATGATTTTGTTGGTTTCATCTGTCATCTGATTTTTAGAGAATAGGTGTTCAACTAATACAAAGTTCACTATACTGAGAGAACTAACTGTCTGTTAGCCATTAACAATCAAGCGCTAACATCTGTAGCTGTTTCACCTCGATAGAAATTAGTTTTACGAAAATGCCCTACAGTTAACAATCAAGCGCTAACATCTGTAGCTGTTTCACATTCCCGTAGGTATAGTATGTTAATTTAGGAATTATGGATCAAGGCAGATAGGGGAAGCTGGGGAAGTTTATATTTGCCTCCTGTATCCTAATCTCCTATCTCCTGTCTTCTGTATTCTTTTCTCCTGTATCCTAATCTCCTATCTCCTTTCTTCTGTATTCTTTGACCAAATCAAGTTCTGCGCATGATGGGGTTATTAACAGCCTGGCGATACTGTTCCACCTGGTCGGTGTAGCCAATGGGTAAAACTGCTTCCACATTTTCGTGGGGACGGGGGATAATCACCCATGACTCCAACACACCACCGTGACAACTTTCTGCGGCTTCTACACCAGCAGCCATTGCAGCTTTGACTTCCTGGACATCCCCACGAATATTTACAGTAAACCGCGCACTTCCGACCCGGATATAACCTACTAAGGTGACACGTCCAGCTTTAACCATTGCATCCGCAGCAGCAAGTACTGCGGGAAAACCTTTTGTTTCGAGTGAACCAACTGCCTGTGGTGGCATTGCATGTCTCCTGTGTTCTGAAAACTTACGCGGTATGAATTTTAGTTGTTAGTTATCAGTCAACAGTTATCAGTCAACACGGATAATGGGGTAAAAACCAATCTTTGTTTAGCCTGTACTGTTAACGATAAAAATTTACTGTACAAAATATTGTACGAATCATTGTCCCAATTGGGAATCCTAGAACACCAGGAGTTGGGAAAAATTTTAGAATATCCGAAATGGTTCGGATTTGGATGTGAAATGAATCGGTAATACGGTTTCAATATTTTCCGGTGGATTGGGTACGATGTAGTGGGTGATGACTTTACCACCATAGGCTGCTTCCCCAGCTGCAATTCCTGCTTCCACAGCTCGATTGACTTCGGCTACCTGTCCACGGGACACCACCATCATTCGTCCACTTTCACAAATACCATAGTATACAATTGTTACTTCCGCCGCTTTGACCATTGCGTCAGCTGCGGCTAAAACGGCTGGAAAGCCTAATGTTTCGATGACTCCGACTGCTATTGGCATGGTGTGACATGCTCCTTTTTCAAAAAAAAATTTGAGATTTTAGATATTGGATGACTCTAACCCCGGATTTGGAGTAAATTCCTCAAAACTCTAGGGGTTAGGGAGTAGTCCGTGATGGGAATGGTAGGAAAATCAACTTGTTACTCAACACCTATGGCTTGCTCGCTCAAAATGCTGGTAAGGAGAAGCTGCGCTACATGCGTCTACGGATTTTGGACTAACCTAATACCGATTAAAAAATGTTTGCAACACACCCAGAATAGGAGACATAGCAATGCTACGTCTCTGCAAGATTCGTCTTTCGTGTTGCATTCTTTTTTCAAATTGGTATAACTGAATTTTCCTAGCTTCCATGCTCCCGGTGGGACGTTTATCCCAATCGTATTTCCAAATTGTTGTGTGATTATTATACGGCGATTGGATACAAATTAGTTCTTCTGTGGTTCCCTATTACCTGTCCCTGATTTGAGAGAAAATGTGGCAATGTAACAAAATACATCGGAAATTCATATCTACAATAGACATATGGGACTTTTTGTGTATAAGTATTTGACAGGGGCTAGAGACGGCTAATTATTGCAGTAGAGGATAGGTAATTTACCCCATTTACTTGATTGATGGGAAATAAGTTGCACAAATAATAACGGATTGTTGACTGTTAACTTTTAACCTTCGCTACATCCCCATGATGAAAATTAGGGGCTTTGGTTTTCTATTCGGTAAAAATCCAAATGCAACCTGTCCCTGGAGGATTGTAATCTATATCAGAAGTGACAACGCTCAAAAAGTGGAGAATCATGACTGTAAACTTACGACGACCAATTTTAGTGGGAGGACTGGGGCTATCCTTTGCCCTCTGGATTTTAGATAGTTGGAAAGATTCTTTGTTCCAATTTGGTGAATTGGCTGTGTTGGCTTTAGCAGTGGTTGGTGGGGGTTTATGGCTATTTAAACCGAATCCAAATCAAGCGATCGCATTTTTGCAAAAGTTACCGGAAAATCGTGATACCGTTGAAGATGCGATCGCTTCTGCTCAGGTGGCTGTCAATCAGTTGGTTACGGAAGCTCCAACCCATCCGGCTTTACCGGAATTGCAAGAGCAATTGACCCAATTAGCCACCGATATGAACCGCAGTCAACTCCATGTAGCGGTGACGGGGGGTAAATCGGTAGGTAAATCCTCTATTATCAAGCTTTTGCAAGCAAATCCAGGTATTTCCTCCAGTTATTCCCTCCAATTCCAAGAAACCCCACCCCTGTTTAGTGAGGCTAGTTCCACCTCCGATGGGGAAATCTTGGCTAGTACTGATGGGGCTGATTATGTGCTATTTGTAATCAGTGGCGATTTAACGGAAACGGAATTACAAGCAATTCAGCAGTTAAATCTCAGTAATCAACGCAGTTTATTAGTTTTCAACAAGCAGGATTTATACTTAAGTGACGAAAGGGCCCAAGTATTATATTCCCTAAAACAGCGCTTTGCCCAAACGGTTGCCGTGAGTGCAGTTCCCCAACCGCTCAAAGTTCGCAAACATACGGAAGATGGTTCCATTCAGGAATGGTGGGAACAACCTGCACCAGATATTAACCAGTTAACTGCTAGTTTAGCTCAAGTGGTGCAAACCCAGGCAGTCAACTTAATTTGGGCCACAACTATCCGTCAAGCCTATACAATCAAAACCACAGCCAAAAATTATTTAAATCAACAACGACGCGATCGCGCTGTTCCTGTTATCGAACAATATCAGTGGATAGCAGCTTCCGCAGCTTTTGCCAATCCCGTTCCTGCTTTGGATATTTTAGCAACAGCCGCCATTAATGCCCAAATGATTGTGGATTTAGGTCATATTTATCAACAAAAATTTACCCTAGACCAAGGCAAAGCGATCGCGGGAGAAATGGGTCGGATGATGTTGAAATTGGGATTAGTGGAACTTTCCACCAAAGCCATTAGCATTGTGTTGAAAACTAATGCCGTCACCTTTGCCATTGGTGGTATCCTCCAAGGTGTCAGTGCTGCTTATTTAACGCGAGTAGCTGGTTTAGCCCTGGTAGAATATTTCCAAGCACAGGAAATCGCCGTTGCTAGTGGTAGCAATCTCAACTTGGATACCCTACGCCAAACCTTGCAAACTGTCTTCCAACAAAATCAACAGGTCGTCTACTTACAATCCTTTGTCTCCCAGAGTGTTAAACGTCTGTTACCAGATAATCCCGCAGCCCAAATTTCAGTGGAAACACCTGCTTGAGTAGCTTTATTTTGTAGTTTTTTTACTTTTGCCCCAACTTTTAGCAAGATTCTGCTTCAGAATCGACAGCAAAAGTTGGGGATATTAATTGAATGTTGACTTTTCGAGTAATCCAGGTATTGCCAACAGTTCTTGGGTAGCAGCTTCGCTTTCTGTGTTGACTAAGTAAGCAGCAAAATCAGCAAGTACCCGTGATCGCTCCGGTGATAATTGCGGTAGCAGTTCGTGAAGTTGCTGCTGCAATTAGGTCACAGATACCGACGTTGTCAAATTTGTATCTTCATATTGGCAAATTACCCATAATTTCTAACCTAGGTATTCCAATATCAACTTGTAAATTATTTATGGGACTCACGCTATAGGTAGAACATATGTTCTACAAAACAAATCTAAGAGAGTTAAGGGTTTGGAAGTCCCTAACAGCCATTATAAGTTAATTCTTCAGTTACATACTCCTATCGACTAATCGATAAAACCCAAAATTCAGGGCTTGTAATAGTAGCTCTAGTTGCGAAAAAGCTTTAGTATAAAGGCGCTAAAGTGCTACTACGTGCCTTTTCTCACCCATCAAAATTAATGGGACAGACCACTACTACAACTTCTTCATTTGGCGCAAATTAATTGATGGCACTTCACGCAGGGATAGTATAAAGAATAGCTACTTAAGGGGAAGGAATTCACGTAATTTCCGTGAAAGCGCAAATAACTGCCCTGTTATCACCTAAAATAGTATTAAGTTATTTGTGGTTATTTATCAATATATATAAACACCTGTGATGTCAGCAGAATATGCCGATATTAATATAGCTCCCTACATCGATCACTCGCTGCTAACCCCGACTGCAACCAGCGAGCAAGTTGCTCAGTGGTGCGAAGAGGCTGACCGATATCGATTTGCCAGTGTTTGCGTCAATCCTACCTATGTTCGTCTAGCAAAAGAACTATTGCACGGCAAAAAGCCTAAAATTTGTACTGTAATTGGTTTTCCTACTGGGGCGACTACCTCTGCAACAAAACTTTATGAGGCACAGGAAGCAGTTGAGAACGGAGCCGATGAGTTGGATGTGGTGATGAATTTGGGGTGGTTAAAAGCCGGAGAAACGGATGCAGTCCATCGGGAAATCGCGGAAATTTGCGAAGAAACAGGGGTGATTGTCAAAGTAATTTTAGAGATGGCCCTATTAAGCGATCGCGAGAAGCGATTAGCCGCAGAATTAGCTCAAGATGCGGGAGCGAGATTTTTAAAGACGAGTACGGGATGGAATGGGGGTGCTACAGTAGCAGATGTGCGTTTACTCAAAGAACTTGTCCGGGGAGAAGTGGAAATTAAAGCCGCAGGTGGTATCCGTTCGCCCCAACAAGCCTTAGACTTAGTGATAGCGGGTGCAACCCGATTAGGTACATCTCACAGCATTTCCCTACTGCATCAGTGGCAATCACTGGAGCATAGTCAGTAAAAACTCGTCGGAGTGATTGTTGTGAGAGATACAGCCGACGTAGGATGGATACTGACAAAAGAATGCGGATAGATTGAAGATGAGTCGAACTTACAAAGTTACGGGAATTAATTTAAAGACACAGGCATTTGGAGAAGCAGATAGATTAGTCACAATATTAACCAGGGAATGTGGTTTGCTCAAAGCGATCGCACCTGGTGCGCGCAAACCCCATTCCAGTCTTGGTGGTCGTAGTGGCATGTTTATTGTCAATGAGTTATTAATTGCTAAAGGTAAGACTCTCGATAAAATCACCCAAGCTCATACCCTACAAACCTACCCCGGATTGGGGAAAAATCTTGTCAAGTTAGCAGCAAGCCAATACCTGGCGGAAATTGCCCTCTGTCAAGCAATTCCCGGTCATCCACAAGAAGATTTGTATATATTGTTAAACGAACATTTAAATCGATTAAATAATGTTAATAGCCACAATTGGTGTACCGTACTAATTCTATTAGTACATGGGATATTTCAACTATTAGCGATCGCCGGTTTAACACCCCAAGTCAACCATTGTTGTTTGAGTCAACAACAGTTAGAACCCAACTTTGGGGATGCCGATTGGCAAGTCGGTTTTAGTGTGAGTGCTGGAGGAATCATCAATTTAGCTGAGTGGAAACAGCGTCGTCAATTGGCAACCGTTCGGGAAGGGGGGAGAGAATATCAAGCAACAACTCCCACCGTAAAGGAGGAAAATTCCCCCTATCAGACCATTGTCCACCAAGAAGAAGTTCCCAGCCTTAGCCAACGTTTAAATGCAGCAGAATTACATATCCTCCAACACCTATCCTTTCCCCAAATTCTGGAATTGGACTTACCCCAAGACACCACTTGGTTATCGGTGGAACGCGTCCTACGTCAATATACCCAATACCAATTTGGTCGTCAAATCCGCTCTGCTACCCTTATTGATTCCTATTTTGCTGCTAACCTATGATGCAACCCTCTGAACTGGAAACCACAACCCGAAGTGTCGCCAAACACCCGATGAATAGAGGAACAAATCGCCTCTCCACCCCCAGTTTTCACGTCCAAAATCATCCCGGAGCCAACTCCCAACCCAAATCAAACATTCATTCTCGCCCGAATCAAGAATCATCCTTGGGAGAAAAAACAGTAGTTAATATCAACCATACAAACAATACAAATAATACAAGCAAGATAAATCATGGAATTTCCCACCATCCAGACAATGAAAATGGGAATCCGCCAAAAATCCAACCAAGAAGGGGATTTTTACCCGTATTACAGAATCATAATTTTTTAGCGTTGTGGGGGGGACAGGTTTTTTGTCAATTGGCAGACAAGGTGTACTTAGTGTTAATGATTGCCCTTATTAATACCCAGTTTCACCGTGGAGAAGAAACAATTAGCGGGTGGGTTTCCGCCTTGATGATGGCCTTTACGATTCCAGCCGTGTTATTTGGTTCCGTCGCCGGGGTATTTGTGGATCGGTGGTCGAAAAAAGCCGTATTGGTAGCGACAAACATTTGGCGAGGCATATTAGTATTAGCCATACCCATACTATTGTGGTTAACCCGTGATTGGCACTCCCTAGGAAGCTTACCGATTGGATTTTTGATTTTATTAGCCGTCACCTTCATCGTATCCACATTAACCCAGTTTTTTGCACCCGCAGAACAGGCTGTAATTCCCTTAATTGTCGATGAAGCCAACTTGTTGTCAGCCAATTCCCTGTATACCACAACCATGATGGCATCGGTAATTATCGGCTTTGCCGTAGGGGAACCCCTGTTAGTCGGAGTCGAGAAAATTTGGTCAAGTCTGGGAGGAACAGCAGGAATCGGTCAAGAAATTTTAGTCGGAGGTAGTTATGCGATCGCGGGTTTAGTATTATCGGTATTGGCAACCAACGAAAACCAACCCACCCAGCAAACAGAATCTGAAAATACCCCAGAAAAACCCCATATTTTTGCAGACTTACAGGATGGATTGAAATACATTCAAGGGCAAAGACCTTTAAGAAACGCAATTATACAATTAATCATTTTATTTTCGGTTTTTGCCTCCCTTACCGTCCTCGCAGTCAGACTAGCAGAAATCATTCCCGAAATTGCCACCGAACAATTTGGATTTTTACTAGCAGTAGGTGGTGTGGGAATGGCTATTGGGGCAATGTTAATTGGTCAATTTGGTCAGCGCTTCCTCCACGGACATTTGAGTACCTACGGCTGTATCGGTATGGCTGCGGCTTTAGCGGGGTTATCAGTATTTACAAGTAATCTGTGGTTAGTATTAATTTTAGTAGCAAGTATCGGTATTTTTGGAGCCTTAATTGGTATCCCCATGCAAACCACAATACAAACCCAGACCCCCCCAGAAATGCGAGGAAAAGTCTTTGGTTTACAGAATAATGTGATTAATATCGCCCTTTCCTTACCCCTAGGTTTAACAGGAGTAATGGTTAGGTTCGTCGGACTCAAATCCGTATTTTTGACCCTAGCAGCAATTGTCCTTATAGTCAGCATCTTTACTTGGTACAATTCCCCCGAATAAATCCGCAATCTAGTTAGGGAATAGGGAGTAGGGGATAGCAGGGGGAGAGGGTGAAAATTTTCGTGAAACTATATATCTCCTGTCTCCTGTATTCTGTATCCTGTATCCTTTTCAGTCGATATATTTTTCCGAATACCACAGCTTTTCATGGTAAACTTGAATTCAGCAATCGCCTTTGAGGCTGTTGTTACGGATGTTATTCACGATTGAACAGCATTCTTGAGATCAAGGTTTGGCTTTCATCCCTCCACAACCACAACTGTTAGTTATTGCCTAGCAACAATAACAAACTGATAAACAAATAAAATCAACTGGTGAATCCACCCACCGCCTCGATCAAACAGATTTTTCACTCGAAAAATAGGTTTTGATAATCCATTAACAATCTCATAGCAATCAACTAATGCGTAATATTGATAAACTGCGTATAGCTTGGATTGGTAAAAAATCACCCTTTTGTGGCAATGTCACCTACGGTCGGGAGATTACTAATGCCCTACTTGACCGAGGTCATGAAGTTAGTTTCCTCCACTTTGCCCAGGAAGAATCACAAACCGATACTTGGCCAAATTGTCGAGAAGTACCATTACCCTTTATTTATAAATCCCAGGTTTACACAATTCCCACATTAAACGCGAGAAAAGTCCTAACGGACTCACTCAAATCCATCCATCCGGATATCGTCCATGCATCCCTGACCCTCTCACCCCTGGATTTTCTTCTCCCAGAAATCTGTGAAGAATTAAATATTCCCCTCATCGCCACATTTCATCCACCCTTTGCTAGTAAAGGTGTGAAATTGATTTCCGGCACGCAACTATTAGCTTACCAACTGTATGCTCCATTTTTAGGAAATTATGATCGGGTGATTGTTTTTTCCCAATTGCAGCGAGAACTGTTAGCAAAATTAGGTGTTCCTCCAGAAATTGTGGCCGTGATTCCCAACGGAGTCGATGTGGAGAAATACTCCCCCGGAACCTCACAAATCAAAACCGAATTTGCCGCCAAACGTTTATTTGTGTATCAAGGTCGAATCGCCCTCGAAAAAAATGTTGAAGCCCTATTAAGAGCTTGGAAACAGGCGAAAATGCGTCCTGACAGCAAATTATTAATTGTGGGAAATGGCCCCTTAAAAAACTCCCTGGAACAATTTTATGGACCAGAACATGGAGTCATTTGGTTAGGATTTATTGCCGATGAAGCTCGCAGAATCGAAATTTTGCGTGGTGGGGATGTGTTTATTCTACCCTCCCTTGTGGAAGGACTATCATTGTCCTTACTAGAAGCAATGGCTTGTGGAATTGCTTGTATTGCCACCGACGTTGGAGCAGACGGGGAAGTATTAGAAGATGGTGCAGGAGTGGTGATCACCACCAAAACAGTGCGATCGCAATTACGTACCCTGCTTCCCCTATTTCAAGACCACCCAGAAATCACCGCCCTACTAGGACAAAAAGCCCGTCAACGGGTCTTAGAACGTTATACCCTCACCAAAAACATTTCCCGTTTGGAGGAATTATACACCCAGGTTTTAGCCAGTCCGAAAGTGAAACAAACAAAAATCCAATTTATCCAAGGAGCGTGATTAATTAGGATTTGCAGCAAAAGTCTTTCAGTAGAGGTAGGGAATGGGCAGTAGAGACGCGACATGTCGCGTCTGTTTTCATCGTCAAAAAATCGAATTGGTATAAGTTGCAAAGTATAGTCCAGGTCAAGCTGGGAATATTTCCAGCATCAAGTATTGCGCTTACCTAGATATGGGGATAGGGTGATATTAAAATTACACTATCCTTAAATTATAGTAGCAGTAGAGATATAGACTAATGAGGGAGCGCGATTGGAATATTCGACTGGCTGCGATCGCATTGTTTTTAGCGGCGTTAGTATTTGTGATTTTGGGTACTCGTCAGACTCCGGAATCAACCTCTTCGTCTACTTCCCAAGCGGAAACAACAGCCCTAAGTCCAGCGAGAATCGAGTTTCAATCAGAACGTAAACCTGCACCAGCAGCAATCAGTCCACAACCCACACCCACCCCCTCAATTACACCAATACCGGAAGCAACAGTAATTCCCACCCCAGCACCAGTTACACCCCCACCCCAACAACCAGTTTCCACCTATTCCTTCATCACCACAACCGCCTTTAAAAAATTTCAGCCCAGGTATCAAATTGCTGGGGCAGACCCCAGTAACTACGGCGATCGCTATTCTACAGATATTAACGGTAAACCAGCCACCAATCAACCCATCATCGTCCTCCACGAAACTTCTAACTCCGCCCAAAGTGCCATTAATACCTTCCGTAATTCCCACCCCAACGACGAAAATCAAGTTAGCTATCATACCCTAATTACCCTGGATGGAATCATCGTCTACCTTGTCCCTCCCGAAAAACGTGCCTACGGAGCCGGAAATTCCGTATTTAGCGGGCCAAATGGTGAAGAAACCGTCCAAACCAACCCGAATTTACCACCATCTGTGAATAACTTTGCCTACCATGTATCCTTAGAAACACCACCCGATGGTTGGAACCAAACCAGCGAAACCACCCACAGTGGGTATACAGAAGCACAATATGAAGCCCTCGCCTGGCTAATTGCCCAAAGCAGTGTCCCCGACAACCGGATTACCACCCATCGTGCAGTGGACAGGTCAGGACAGCGCATTGACCCCCGCAGCTTTGATTTCGATCGGTTTTACAACTTGCTGCATACATTTCGGCAACCTAGTAGTGGTAATAGTTAAATTCATTAATCATACATTTGCGATCGCATTTCTCCCTAATTCGGTAAACAACCCAGCAAACCATCGCAAGAATCGATAGAATGTACCTAAAATAACTAGCTGAGATTGCATGATTCCTATCGTTATTGAACAATCGGGTCGAGGCGAACGCGCCTTTGATATTTACTCGCGTCTATTGCGGGAAAGAATAATTTTCCTGGGACAACCCATCGATAGCACGGTTGCCAACCTTATTGTTGCCCAATTATTGTTCTTAGATGCCGAGGACCCAGAAAAAGATATATACATGTATATCAACTCTCCCGGTGGCTCGGTGACGGCAGGAATGGGCATCTTTGATACGATGAAATATATTCGTTCAGATGTTTGTACAATTTGTACAGGACTAGCTGCCAGTATGGGCGCATTCCTCCTCAGTGCGGGAACTAAAGGCAAACGCATGAGCCTTCCCCATTCCCGGATTATGATTCACCAACCTTTAGGTGGTGCGCAAGGACAAGCAACCGACATCGAAATTCAAGCCAAAGAAATTCTGTACCACAAACGTCGTTTAAACGAATATCTAGCCGAACATACCGGACAACCCATTGAGAAAATTACCGAGGATACCGAACGGGATTTCTTCATGTCTCCAGAAGAATCCGTAAAATACGGTTTAATCGACCAAGTAATTGACCGTCATGCAACTGGTAGTCGTCCAGTAGCTGTTGTGAGTTAGAAATAATGCATCAATGACAATCTCAAGACGTGGCCCCGCTGCGTCTTTTTTTGCTGGTAGGTAGGTGCAATTAACATAAAACCGCAACGTAACCAATCATTCGACCCAAGCCTTACTCCCGTACAGACGCGATATATCGCGTCTGTACCTATCCTACTCCCGCAAAAATTTAGATGCTATCTGCGACAAAATTTAACCAATCTGATTACGCCTTTTCTCCTAACTCCCTGGAACGAAGGGTAGCCCTTTGGACTGCATTTATAATTGCGGCACGAAACCCACCTGCTTCTAAGGCGGTAATCCCAGCAATGGTTGTCCCTCCAGGACTGGTGACTTGATCCTTGAGGACGGCTGGATGGAGTTTTGTTTCTGCTAATAATTGGGCTGTCCCCAGGACTGTTTGCAAAGCAAGCTGATTTGCGATCGCACGAGGTAAACCGGATGCAACTCCACCATCGGCTAAGGCTTCAACTAAAATGGCGATGTAGGCTGGACCACTCCCGGATAAACCTGTCACTGCATCCATCATCGATTCCGGTAGATCGACCACCTCCCCAACTACGGTAAATAGTTGCTGGGCTAATTTTAATTGCTCTGGCTTAACCTTACTTCCCCCACAAATGGCTGTCATCCCTGCTCCCACGGTGGCGGGTGTATTGGGCATAGCCCTAATTACTGGTAAGTTGGTAAATGCCGATTCTAGTTGCCCTAGTGTCACCCCTGCCAAAATAGAAACAACCATAGGTGAACTTTGTAACTCACCTATGGCGGCAAAATCTGCGGCAATTTGATTAAAAACCTGCGGTTTAACTGCTAAAAATATGACTTCAGATACTGACTTAAATACCTGATGGTTATCAGCAGTAGTATTCACCCTGTATTTTTCTGCTAAAAAATTCCGTCGAGCGATCGCTGGTTCGCTGACAATAATTTCTTCTGACTTATAAACATCTGCGGCAAGAAGACGGGATAACAAAGCTTCTCCCATAACTCCGCCACCAATTAAGCCAAATTTCACGCTGAGTATTTCTCTAAAAAAAAGTTTATTTGTTTGTTTTGTTTTTATTTAATTTTTAATTCCAATCTAATTTGGAATTTTAGATGCAATCCCTAATCTAAAACCCCAAACCGCTCAAAAGGCTACAGCTATTGGGCCATGCGATTCATTTCCGTTCCCCATGCTGATGTTGTTCCCGGTGTGCGATTGGGACGAACTGGTGCTTGCGGTACTTCGTGGAGTACGCCGTTTGTGGTGCTAACTTGAACACAACTGGGAGTAAACAGGAAAATACTCTCACCAATTCTTTCTTGATGACCATCTAGGGCATAGGTTCCACCTGCAACGAAGTCTACTGCCCGTTGTGCTTGGTCTGGATCCATGATGGTTAAATTCAATACCACTGATTTACGTTCCCGTAGAGCTTGAATTGCTTGGGGCATTTCTTCAAATGTCCGCGGCTCAAGAACCAAAACTTCCGAAATACCATTGAGGGCACCAGGCATTCCAATCACATTATTCATTGTTGTTTTTGTACTTGTTGCAACGTCAGTATTCATTGTAGACATGGGTTCGCGCCAACGTCTATTAGTTTGTGCTACTGGTTCGGGTTGTGGTGGTGCTGCTGGTTGGGGATTTTGCTCTTGGTAGAGGTTTTGATAACTTTCGGTATCCGGCTCTTCTTCGTAGTACTCGTACTCGATGGGTTCATTTAAACCAACGAAGTCTCTGAGTTTCGTAAAAATATTGTTCATTGTCACACGTTCCTGGTGCAAATTTTTTAACCAAACATGCAGCAATTTTTATAAGCAATTGCTACTAAAGTCAACGCTAAAAACATCACAAATCATAAGACTTAAAGATGTAACATCATTCACGATGTTTGACAAGCGCTGATCCAAATATAGTTGGTTAGATTTATTACCAATTCGCCAAACCTAGTACCAGTAATAGAAGCAAGGTCTTGGCAATGATTGAGTCAAGATTATATACCAACTACTCCAAACAGGGAAGTATTTTTTATTTTTCTGCTTGGAAATTTTTGTTTACTTTCTGTAAATACTACATTTTGGTCTAATTCGTGAACCAGGAAACATAATTATTTTTGTGTATAAAATATTTTAAGTATATTTACGAGTGAGGGGAATATGGGAGACAAAATACAGGAGGTAGGATGATTCATATACGGAAATATTTATATATAAATTTTCTACTTCCCCTGCCCCTGCTCCCGATAACTCCCTATCCTTTGTTTCTGCGGCCAAAAATACTTGTGCCAATGCGTACCATTGTGGCTCCGGCTTGAATGGCTGCTTGGTAATCTCCAGACATACCCATCGATAGTTCTGTCATTTTTATTCTTTCCCACGATTGGGAAGCGATCGCTTGAGCTAGTTCTCTGGTGCGATTGAATACATCCTGGGTCTGTGCTTCATCTAACCCCAAGGGGGGTATTGTCATCAAACCTTGAATTTGTAAATTTTTGCAACGGTCAAGGTGGGGTAGGTCGGCGTAAAGTTGGTCGAGATGCCAACCAAATTTATTGGGGTCGGGGAGAATTTTGACTTGCAGGCAAATGGAGGGGCAAAGATTCAATTCTCCGGCGAGACTATCGAGTTTTTGGGCGAGTTTGAGGTTGTCAACGGAGTGTATCCATTGGAAATGGGTCAGGGCTTTTTTCGCTTTGTTGGCTTGGAGATTACCGATGAGATGCCAAGTGATATCTTCTAGATCAGCAAGTTCAGCTTGTTTAGCGATCGCTTCTTGGACGCGATTTTCGCCGAAGTCGCGAATTCCTGCGGTATATGCGGCGCGAATTGCGGTAGCAGGAACCTGCTTGGAGACGGCGATAAGTTTGACGTGATTGGGTATATTAGCTTGGATTTGGGCAATACGGACAAAAAGGTCAGCATTAATGCGATCGCCAGTCGAACTATTCATTGAAATGTGCGTTTAAAAACACTCTGAAGTTGATCGTACTCCTGATGTAGACCTGTGCGACGGAGACTACGCAGACGATTTTCCAACATCATTTTCGCCTCTGTACGGCCGATAGGTTGAAATTTCATCGTTTTGCCTTCCGTGGTGACGATAAAAAACAAGCGTTGCGCGTAGAGTGTGGTGAATAATTCTTGGCTCTCGTCTACCATGCTAATTCTGTAGAGTAAACCCCAAGTTGGATGGTTGATGTAAGTTTCGGGACTTTCTAAATTCATCTAGGACGAATGGTACGAGTTACATATACATTTTCGTTAGCTGTGATCGCAATTCCGCTCATGGTTTCGGATAAACCCTGGAAGATTTGCTTAAAATAAACAGTTTTCCTATTGGGGAAAATGTCAGACTGCGCTACAAAGCATTTGAAAGTGTGGGCATGGACACCATCAAAATTGCAGTAGCGATCGCATAATCTTCATCGTGGCTCAAACTAATTTGCCACTGGGAACTTGCCATCATCGGCAGAGATAAAGAAGGGTTAGAAGATTGGTCGGTTTCTGCTCCTCTATTCCATCCTGCCACAATCATTGCCGCATTGTGATGTAATTTGATGAAGGGGATACCGTTAGGATGACGACATATTTCCACATCTGTGTAGCTGATACCACTCCATCCTGTCCCCAAGGCTTTAACAACGGCTTCCTTTGCAGCCCATCTACCTGCCAATTTTTCCACTGCGGGACGATTTGGGGAGTTTCCATAGCCACAGTGGCATAATTCACCCGGTGTATAAACTCGATTTAAAAAACGCAGGCCAAATTTATTAACTAATTTTTCAATTCGAGGAATGTAAACGATATCAGTGCCTAGTCGGAACATTTCGCGGAAGAATACGGTCGTCAGGAGACAGGATACAGGATACAGGATACAGGATACAGGAGACAAGTAATTAGATTACTTATAACTTACTCCCGTCACGGACCACTCCCCACTCCCTACTCCCTGGATTTTGCAAGGCGAAGAAATATAATCAAGCCAGTATCCCCTGCATCCCCTACTCCCCACTCCCTAGTTTAGCCCGAATCAACCAATCGGAATCTTGAGCGGCGATTTCCCGATAGGTGGTGTCTCCTAGCTGTTCTAGCGCCATTAAGGCAGCATATTTCAAGTCCCAGATTTTCGTTTCTAGACAGGCTTTCAGCTCGGGTATGGCTCGCGGGTCGCCAAGTTGACCGAGGGATATGGCACAAGCTGCACGGGATTTTTGGAATTGGGGTTCGCGATTATGCAGGTTTTGCACCAATAAGTCGTAGGCGGGTGCATACTGGAAATGACCAAATAGTTTCATCACGTGGTAATGGGCTCCATAATCGTTGTAGGCTGCGGCTTCGTAGGTGGCTAATAGGGCTGTTGGTGTTTGTTCGGGGTAGGATTCCAGTAGGGTTTTTGTCGCTAAATAACAACGACCAAAGTCGGTTTGGTATAGTTCGGAGATTAAAAATTCTAGGCTGGGTACAAGGTCGTATTCGTGGACTAAATCCATGTCGTCGGGATGGTCTAATAAAACCTGTTCGAGGTAGGGCTGAATGTCACTAAAGCTTATTTCCCCTGTTTCGATACCTGTTTGACCCATGAGTCGAATTGCTCGCAGCCGAAACACTAAAGAAACTGGACAACGGGCTATTTTGGGGATGGCTGCATAGTATAGGGAATCGATTAAATCTTGAATGCATCCCCGACGCGCATTCAAATTAGTACTTTGCAGCAGAGCAATAATTTGCTCGATATCACTATAATCTCCCGTTAACCGACAAACCGCCGCGATCGCTGCACTACGGGTGGGTTCGTCTTCGGCTTGGATAAATTGACGAATTCTCTCTAGGGCTGGTCGGTAATCTGCGTTGGCTAGTGTATGGATGATAACTCGATAGATTTGTCCTGGTTTTTCCAGTAGTTTGGCAATATCTTCTAGAATGCCTGGGTCTTGGGTGCCAATTTCACCTATCGCCCAAACACTGTTTTCCACTGTATAAATATCATTGTCTTGCAAACATGTACGAATTACTGGCAAGGCTGATGCTGCTTGTAATCGACCGAGGCTTTCTACTGCTTTGCGACGAATAATCCGTTGATCCAGTTGATTGGGGTCGCTGTTTTGAATCGCCCGAATTAGTGCTGCCACAGACGCTTCCCCCGGAAAACTAATCAGGGATGATACCGCCACATATTTGTCAGATGGGTCTTCCATCTCTTCTATGGGTGTATCAATAATTGCGATCGCCTGTTCCTGTGTTAACCCAAATATATTATAAAAACGTTTATCCATTCCCTTCTAAGTTGTGTCTTGAAAATTCTTTAGCCGACGGCTGTAACAGAGCCAAAAAAATTATAGAATCTAAAGTTCAGCATACAAGATTAATCCCCCATTTGAAGCAAATCTCTGAAACTTAGAGGGGTAGGGAGTAGGGAATAGGGGTAACTAGGGAAGAAAATCTATCATATGGCTTCCGTTCATATCGGAATCAGAAGAAATCTACAGGGACATATGAGGAAACAGAGGAAGAGGTCAACGGATTTTATTAACCTTGTTCATAATCAATGATCGACCCACCGGGTTATCTGAGATGACCCACCGGGTCGTCTCTACGGACTATCCCTGCGATTAATACGGATTTGTGGGAAATCCAGGTTTAATTATACTGTTAAAAAATATGAATATACCTGCGTGAAATTTCACTTTTATGCATTAAATCCATCAGGAAAAAACTTTGCCAAGTGTTCTGAAATCTGCAAGAATTGTATATGTCTTAAAAGCATATAAATCCAAATATATAACCTGTATAAATTGATTTTAGTCAGGTGATTAGGTAGGTATATCATGACAGATAGTATGGGAAAAACCGTTGATAATCAAGAAATCATCGAAGTACTGACCGAGTTTGAGCAGTATAGGGAAAGATTAATTAACGAAACAATGGAAACGGCAAAAAAAGCCAAGTTGATGAAAAAAACCGTCATGGCTCAACTGGAACCAGAATTAGCGAAAATCGACGCAATCATCCAAAACCTACGTATGCAGTTGGAGGGAGTCGGGAATCGGGAGTAGAGACAACCCGATAGTTCGTCTCCACGGGAGCGGAAGATAGGGGTGTTAATAACATGCCTCTAAGAGCATGTTTGTCAAGTAATAATTATTACTATTTTGACTATCGTCCTGACTTTGGACATGGGGTTATAAGGCTGATTTTTCCTTCGAGAGTACAGACGCGACATGTCCTGTCTCTTCCTGCTCCCAGAAACGATAATTCAAGGATTAAAAATGACTTTTTAAACAACCTCTCAGAATTTTAGTCATATCAGCCATCTCCCCTCCTGTTGACCGTTGACCATTCTTGACCATTAGACCCATGAATCCCACCACCCTTGACCAAAACGAAACCGATGCGCTGTTGGAGTTTGTAAGTAAACAACTTGACGACGGCAAATTTAATGCCAATGACCGTCAAATTCTGCAACAAATGGTGGAGAGTTTGGGGGATAAGCGGGGATTAATCCGTTTAAGTTTTGCGGAAGCTTTGGGGGATGTGGGAAAACCTGCGACACCTTTTTTATTAGATGCGATCGCCAATCATCCGAATGTGGTGGTTCGTCGTGCAAGTGCAAAAACCTTGACTTTAATTGCTGATCCCCAAGCGGTTCCGGTATTGGTGGAAACCCTACTCAAGGATGAGGATACGGTTGTTAAGGGTTCCTGTGTGGGTGCGTTAGCCAGGGTAGGAGAAGCTTCCGTCCCTGCTTTGTTGCAGATTCTCGCATCCCCTGAGTATTCAGAAACGGAAAAGGGTTTAGCAACTTGGGCTTTAGCGTTTATCGGTGTGGAAGCGCAGGAATATGTATATCGGGAGGTAGATTCCCCCATCCCGGAAGTTAGAGCTGCTGTACTCGGTTCGATTGCAGCGATCGCTCAACAGGATAGTTCCCCTGTCCACAGCGAACGCGCATATGAGGTGTTAATCAAGGCTTTACATGACCCGGTTTCCTTTGTGCGGTGTGAAGCGACTACCGCCTTAAGTAATTTAAAATACCAACCCGCAGTCCCCCAACTAATTGAATTATTGCAAACCCATGCGGATTGGGAAACTCGTAAAGCCGCAGCTTTGGCATTAATGAAAATCGGTGATACCAGTGCGATCGCCGCTTTGGAAAATGCTCTCGATCAGGAAAGGGAAGCAGCTGTTGTAGCAGTTATTAAACTAGCAATTAGTCAACTGGAGCGCTTATCAGTGGATGAGGAGTGGTAGTTAAAAAGACGGTTAACAGACAAAATTGCTAACCGTCGCCAAAGTGAGAATAAAATTCCAATTAAAACTTTAGTTCAACATCTTGAATATTAATAACGGGAATATCCACCACCGGAGTATCCACCATTGTTACCGCGTCTACCACCACCAAAGGAACCTCTATTCTCCTTGGGTTTGGCTTTGTTGACCTTCAAGCTACGTCCCATCCACTCAGCCG
Source organism: Calothrix sp. NIES-3974 (assembly GCF_002368395.1). Taxonomy (GTDB): domain Bacteria; phylum Cyanobacteriota; class Cyanobacteriia; order Cyanobacteriales; family Nostocaceae; genus NIES-3974. The sequence goes on along the minus strand of NZ_AP018254.1, from coordinate 4,285,447 downwards.
TATCTAATGCATCAATTGCAGCAGTTTCCTCAGCCTCACTGCTCATTTCTACAAAGGCAAAGCCTCTGACACGTCCCGTTTCTCGGTCTTTCGGTATCTGAACGTTTTTAACTGTTCCGTAATCACCAAAAACTTGCTTGAGGTCTTCCTCATCAACCTCATAGGATAAATTTCCAACGTAAAGTGACATGATATAACTTCTCCAGAATTTGAGCGCTTAGATATTTTGATCCGGAGAAGTCTGTAATAAATGTAACTAAAAACAAACTGGCCAACCGAATTCAATTCATCTGAATATAACTTTAGCACAAATTCTCTAGTTGTGTTGAGGGTTTTATTGAGCAATTCAATTCCTGGAAACCCTTGGATGGTCGGCATTCTCCCCTAATCCCAGGTATTCTTTAACATTATTTAAAATTTGGGCGATCGCTATCTGGAAAACAATCATCAAGAGAATTTATATATAAGTTTTTGCTATCTATAAGAATAGATGTCTACGGGTATGATTATGCTTTTTTGCACAAACATTTCAGTCTACACATAATCTCGGATTCCAGACAAAACCCTAAAATTTATAGGGAATAGGGAGTTGTGAGTAGGGAATAGGGGAAAAATAACTTTCATCGGTTCTTATGTAAGCAGTTCTCTAGGAGAAGGCTAGTACCGCGCGGCGTAAATACACCTACCTTTCCCCTCGCTCCCATGCTCCGCGTGGGAGCAGAATCTGCAAGGCTCCTGCTTCGTGAATGAAGGCAGAGCCTTCAACTCACTAAGCGACCACGCGGAGCGTGGTCACTAGATAAAAAGTTAATACTCGGTTTATTTCAGCCAACCTGTACTAGTCTCCAATGTCATTTGGACACAACCAAACCATGTAAATAACTCATCCCCACTCCCAACTCCCTATTCTCAAGCGAGACTAATCCGAATTCCTCCAGATAAAAATTAAAGATTTATAATTTTATCCGGGATATTATCAAATGAGATCGATACATATGGAGTAAGCAATGAGAACAATAAGCAATCAGTATGTACTCGGTGACAAAAAATAACTATCCAACTTTAAAACGAGGCGATCGCGGCGAGCAAGTTAAGGAATTACAGCGTTTACTCAATCCCCGGATGGCAGGACCAGACCGGATTCAAGTTGATGGTATCTTCGGAGATGAAACTGAGTTTGCTGTGCAAGAGGTACAGTATCAATTTTTTCTCAAACAGGATGGGATTGCCAATGAACATGTGTGGAGATGCTTGTATGCGAAAGCACCAGTAGTTCAACCTGTAATTCGAGTCGGAAGTAATAGCGATTTAGTTAAACGCGTCCAGGAAGTGATGTCTGAGCATGGCTTATATAGCGGTGAAATCAATGGTGTGTTTGATGCTCGTTTAGAAAACAATATCAAAAATTTTCAACGCAGTCGCAATTTGGTTGCAGATGGTGTCATCGGTCCAAAAACTTGGAAAGCACTGTGCGATGTTGCAACTTTCGTCACCGTTGAAAGTTAGTTAAATTTATTTTTATTATTGTCACCGAATTATTGTCACCGACAATCTGAGAGGATGTTTTAAAAGTCAATTTTGATACTGAATCTATCGTTTTTTGGGAGTAGGAAATCGGCGGAGATGCGACATGTCGCGTCTGTACAGCTTATCACGACAAATACACCGTTTGAGCATATTCCCTGTCTTCAATAATTGGTTGATAAAGTACTTATTGACAATAATTTTTGGTCAAATATTTGTATATCTCCCGTCCCCAGAATCAGATTTCTGGGGATTTTGTATATTATGTAACATTTTATCAGTTTATCGAGTTATAGTATAAAGTACAACTTTAACTAAATTTCATAATTTGTGACTCATCTAGACATTGGGTTTCATTTATCAAGTTAAAGGCTTGTATAAAGAGTTTTTCATTCAATATTGTTTCTTAAAAGTTTCCAGTAGTTTTTATTTTTGGAGAGGTAAATACTGGTGTTGACAACTCGCTGTTGTGATTTATGCTACTTGCGTCAGCTCGTCTACAGTCAATCAAAACAGTCAATGACTTAATTCTGTAGAAATAGAATTAGGTTGCTTTGCAGGGGGTAAAGTACCTGATTGGTTAACCAGCAGGATTATTTATAGGGTTAATAGATATAAGTATGAATTGAAAAATTTGACGTTGCGTAGAAATGTAGCATCCCTAGGTCTCTCGAAGATATGTAAGCCCATGATGTTAGATAAGGTGAAACCTTAAATATTTGTGTGTAAAATATCAAATTCATGGGAATATTTGGCTGAATTTTGTGAAATAAATTCAGCATTCTTTGCTATTTAATATTTATATATAGACATAATTTATGACAAGGCATTGATAAAAAATATTCGACAATTAGCAAAGTTAAATTATTATGAAGATGGCGATTGGATTAGGTATAAATCTCTAATATTCGTCACCAGATCAGCAGCTAATTTTAGCTGTTGTTGATAGGACTTGCATGTTTTTTCAACTCAATTGACACACTTGAATATATGATTTCCCACAATCAGCAATGTATCGCTCTTATTTCTTTTCATGGCGACCCAGCCATTGAAATTGGTAAAGAAGAAGCTGGTGGTCAAAATGTTTATGTCCGTAATGTTGGTGAAGCACTGGCAAAATTAGGTTGGCAGGTGGATATGTTTACCAGGCGAATTCACAGTCAACAACCGGAAATAGTTCAGCATCACCCCAACTGTAGAACGATTCGATTGCAGGCAGGAAATTTAGAATTTATTCCTCGCGATCGCTTATTTAGCAAATTACCAGAATTCGTCGAGGGGATTTTAAATTTTGCCCAGAAAAATAATTTATCCTACCAACTAATTCATAGCAATTATTGGTTATCCGGTTGGACAGGAATGCAGCTAAAAAAATATTTTCATTGTCCTCAAGTGCATACATACCATTCCCTTGGAGCGGTGAAATATGCCACAGTGAATGATATCCCAGATATTGCCAGCAAGCGGTTAGAAATAGAAAAACAACTCCTAGAAACAGTAGACCGAATTGTGGCCACCAGTCCCCAGGAAAAAGCCCATATGCGTCAGTTAGTATCCTTAGAGGGAAACATCGATATTATTCCCTGCGGTACTGATATTAGACGTTTTGGTGCGATTAATCGGGAAGTTGCACGGCAAACATTGGGAATCCATCAAAATCGGAAATTAGTCTTATATGTGGGAAGATTTGATCAGCGCAAAGGCATCGAAACCCTAGTACGTGCTGTCCACGCATCCGCAAGTTATGGTCAAGGTAATTTACAGGTGATTATTGGGGGTGGAAGTCGTCCCGGAGAAAGTGACGGGATTGAGCGCGATCGCATTGAAAAAATTGTGCAAGAATTAGGCATGGAGGATATCGTTACTTTCCCTGGTCGTCTGAGTCAGGAAATTTTACCCACCTACTATGCAGCCGCAGATGTGTGCGTTGTCCCCAGCCATTATGAACCCTTTGGGTTAGTTGCCATTGAAGCGATGGCCAGTGGAACACCTGTGATTGCTAGCGACGTGGGTGGTTTACAGTATACAGTTATTCCCGAAGAAACAGGTCTATTAGCCCCACCCCAAGATGTGACTGCTTTTGCCCATGCCATCGACCGAATTTTGACAAATCCAGACTGGAGTCAAAAATTGGGTATGGCTGCGAAAAAACGTGTACAAACCAAGTTTAGCTGGGATGGTGTTGCTCAACAACTAAGCTATCTATATCAGCAACTTGTCGCATCCCAGGTCAAAACACCTGTACTGATGGCACAAGCAAGTTAAGTTGAAATTAACCCGGATTTGGGGAAAATTCCGAAAAATTCTAGGGATTGGGGAGTAAAGACGACCCACCGGGTCGTCTCCAGGGGAAATCAACCCGTTACTCAAACGCTAATCAACAGTTATTGATTACTTACTCCCAATTTGACGCTCTTTGCCCTAAAAGTGCGGAGATTCTTGGTTCCATTATCAAAATTCTACACCTGTCAGTTCTTTCCTGTTCCCTATTCCCTACAAAATCTAATTTGTTTCAACCAACCTTTGTCAAGCTAAAATGTATTGAGATACGGCGTTTTTGAGTCAAGCTTTTGTGATAATTCTGGTCTAGCTGTGATTGTGATGCGAAGACAAGTGTTAAATTTTGTAGGCTTATTTTTAGCGATCGCACTTTCGGTGGTAGGTTGTCAACAATTACCCCTACCCATCAATCCACCTCAACAGGAAATAGTTACCGTTAAGTTGAGTGGTTGGGGAGCAAGTCCAGCAGAACAGAAATTACTCAGATCCGTATTACAGGACTTTAGCGCTAGTCATCCCCATATCCACGTCAAATATGAAGTAATCGCCGATCAATACATGGACGTGTTAAAAACCCGGTTAGTGGGGGATGCTGCACCGGATGTGTTTTATTTGGATGCATTGGAAGCACCGTTTTTAATGCAGCAAGGTGTCCTGGAACCTTTGAATGACTATGTGACACCAGATTTTGAAATTGGCGATTTTGAACCTAGGTTATTAAATAGTTTTCAGCATCACGGTAAAATCTACGGTTTTCCCAAGGATTGTTCCACTTTAGCTCTGTTTTATAACCAAAAAGCTTTTGCAGACGTGGGTTTAGACAAACCCCCCCAAACCTGGGAAGAATTGCGCATCTATGCCAAAAAACTAACCCGCGACACCAACAACGACGGCAAAATCGATCAATATGGTTTGGGTGAAGTACCGGAGTTAGCCAGACATGCATACAAAATAAATGCCTTTGGTGGAGAGGTGATCAACTCCCAAGGCTTTGCTCAATTTTACACTCCCGCCAGCATTAATGGGCTGAAAAGTATGATTGAACAGTATCGTCAAGAACGGACTTCCGTGCAAAAAACAGATGTAGGGACAAACTCCCCCAGCGAAATGTTTGGACAGGGTAAAGTGGCAATGGTAATTGAAGGAAACTGGGCTATTCCCTACCTCAAAAGCACCTTTCCCCATCTCGACTTCGCCACAGCCGAACTACCGAAAATCAATAATCGTCCCTCCACGATGGTGTATACGGTAGCCTACGTGATGAATGCTAAATCCCACCATAAACAAGCAGCATGGGAATTAATTTCCTACCTTACAGGAAAGGAAGGAATGGAAAAATGGACAGGAACAGGTTTTGCCCTGCCAACCCGTAAATCCGTCGCCACCAAACTTGGTTACGATCAAGATATCCTCCGTGCCCCTTTGGTAGCTGGAGTTGATTATGCCACACCTTGGCAAGTTGGGGAATATCCCACAGCCATAGTTAGCAGTTTTGATAATCAATTTATCAGTGCCATGTTAGGACAACAATCCCTCCCCCAAGCCTTACAAAGAGCGCAAAATGATGCCAATAAATTGATTAAATCCTTGAAATTATAAGCTCGACTTTATCCAAAATTAATAACTTGGCTTTCCTGATGCGGCAAAAATCCTGGTTTTTTGGCAAAGATTTTTTCCATGTCACAGATTTGCACTCAAGTCCAAAAACTACAACAACTATCTTGCAATGGTTTCAGCGTCGGGTTTTAGGTTTTTTAAAAATGGATAAAGTCGAGCTAAGGTTTTTGAGCTTCTATGTACTTAATTTATTTGCACTTTCTGGAACTAAAATACCCCTACTCCCCGCTTTCTACTCACTACTCCCTGACCCTGACAAATTTAAAAGAATTGGGGACTAATCAAACATCGATTGGAAGGTATGATTTTCCGTCAATTCAGACCAAGTAACTGGTCCAACAATTCCATCGGTGACAATTTCCCTTTGACTTTGGAATGCTTTCACAGCAGCTTCTGTTAAAGCTCCAAACTCCCCATCAATCCTGATGGGATAACCATTAGAAGCTAGCAACCGTTGCAAAACACGTACAGATATCCCTGTGGTTCCAAATTGCAAAACCGGTAAACCAGAATTACGGGTGCTACCATATCGCGCTAAAACCAAAGACCCATCGCTAATCAGTTGACTACGTAAGCGTTGGACTTTTTTGTGGTCAATTCCCCCATGAGTATTCAGATTTGGATGTAAATCGGAACTTCGCCTGGATAATGGATTTAGTGATGGTGTATCCTTGACTAAGGTCAAATTAGTCACTTTTTGGGCAGGAAAAACATTTCTGAGTCTATGAAGTAAATTTTGTATCTTTGTTTGAATCAGTAGCGGAAGTAAAGGTGGTTTATAAGCTATTTGTAAAAACTCTGGCGCGGCAATTGTGATTTTATCTGGGGATGGTGATAAACTATGGGGTGCAAGGGCTTGCACGTCCTGACTTAATTCTGTCGGTAGCAGTTCAGGTGGCTGTTGACCTGTGACTAAAGTGCCCGTCATCAGCAGGCTAAAATCGCTCATGGTATTTCATTTGACAGTTACCCATATTCCATTGACAAGTAAAATACGTACTTTTCCGGAATTGTAGGTCATTCTAATTTAAAAAAGCGGTGAATTCCTGTAAATCTACTGTAAAAGTCCATTTTAACTAAATCTATAAGCTAATTTATTGAGATTAACTCACTGAAAATGTCAAGCTAACGGTGAATCATTTGATTTTGGATGTTGCAGAATGTTAATCCGAACTGAAGTTGGATTAGGTATTCCGTACTTGCAGTAAATCTGGGATAGGTGCTTTAATATGCATGTTTTATCTTCTAAGTCATTGGTAATTTATCAACAAAGAGCCATTTTATTCTTGTGCAGCCCGGAGAACTGTAACAGTAATTACCCATTGTTGGTAAAAATATGCCCTCGGTAGAAAAATCACCCAGGTAAGAACACATTGATTTTGATTGCCGAATACGTAAACAAACGTAAAATAGTAGATGGTGAGTAGCCGTCATGTATATTTACCATTCCCTTGTTTGATGGAGAGGGAGGAGGAGAGACGCGACATGTCGCGTATGTATGGGAATCGGGAGTCGGAAAAATCATTTTCATACATTCTGGTGTAATATGACGGCTATTCCCCATGCTTGAATATTTCCCATCCAAAATCGACAATCGAAATTACCAGTGCAATCATTTGACTATACGACATTAATGGCGGTGTGTGCGGAATTGCGCACTGATTGGCTACCTGCGAGAGTTGAACAGGTTTACCAAAGCGATCGCATGACGATTTCGATGGCTTTGCGGACGATGAAATCTCGTGGTTGGTTAGAAATATCTTGGCATCCCCAAGCAGCACGGATACATATTGGGAATCCACCTCCCCGCAAACCCGATACATTTACCTTTAGTCAACAGTTAATTCACCAGTTGGGGGGGTTAGCTTTGGTGGAGATTAGGTCAATTGCAGCTTGGGAACGGGTGATTGATTTACAGTTTGCGCGTCGTCCCCAGGAGGAAGCGCTTTACCATGTCTATGTGGAAATTATGGGTAAGTATAGTAACGTGATTTTGACGAATCATCAAAATGAAATTATCACGGTTGCGCACCAGGTCAGTCAAAATCAATCTAGTCTGCGTCCTTTGTTAACGGGACAACAGTATCAAACCCCCCCCACTCAGACCCTGACGCTTCCGAGTCGGGAGGAATCCCTGCAAAGTTGGCGCGATCGCATTAGTTTAATTCCTGGTAGTTGGAAAAAGCAGCTCTTAAAAACCTATCGGGGGGTATCTCCGGCTTTGATTCAGGGGATGTTACGGTCAGCTAATTTGGATTTAGATGTGACTACGGATACTTTAAGTGACCAGGATTGGCGGAATTTATATAAATTATGGTGTGAATGGTTAGGGAGGTTAGAGGAGGGGAATTTCACACCCATGACTACGGTTGATGGTTATAACGTCTTGGGTTGGGGAGGGGTGAAATCGGCGGCAAATACCCAGGAATTAGTGAATCAATATTATACAGATATCCTGAATGCCCAGAATTTTCTCCAATTACGCCATCAATTACAACAAAAGTTACATAGCTGGTTAGAAAAATTACACACCAAAGCCGAAACCTTTCAACAACGATTAGCCCAAAGCGATCGCGCCGAATCCTATCGTCAGAACGCAGATTTACTCATGGCATACTTGCACCAGTGGCAACCGGGGATGACGGAAATTACTTTAGCAGATTTTGCCACTGGTCAACCAGTCACAATCCAATTAGAACCCGACCTCACCGCAGTCCAAAACGCTCAGAAGCTCTATAAACAACATCAAAAGCTGAAACGAGCGCGGGTTGCAGTTGAACCCCTCCTAGCGGATGTGGAGGCAGAAATTGCCTATCTGGAACAAGTGGAATCAGCCATCACCCAACTGGATACCTACCAAACACCAGAAGATTTGGATGCGATCGCCGAAATTCGCGACGAACTGATTAATCAAAAATACCTGGAAGATTCCGGATATCGTCAACGCAGCAACAACGAAGTCAGTACCAATTTCCACCGCTTCCGCACACCTAACGGTTTTGAAGTCTGGATTGGTCGCAACAACCGGCAAAATGATTACCTGACCTTCCGTGTTGCAGGGGACTATGACCTCTGGTTCCACGCTCAGGAAATTCCCGGTAGTCACGTTTTACTCCGTTTAGAACCAGGTGCCATTGCGGATGAGGTTGATTTACAGTATACCGCTAATCTTGCCGCTTACTATAGTCGCGCTCGCCAAAGTGAACAGGTTCCAGTTATTTATACGGAGCCAAAACATGTGTATAAACCGAAGGGAGCTAAACCAGGAATCGCCATTTATAAACAGGAACGGATTCTCTGGGGAAAACCAGCAGTTTGTAACATTTAATCTTTGGTTTCAAGAATGTTTCCTGAAACAATCAATAATGAAACTAAGCCCAAATTTGGCATTGCGGAATACAAACAAATATGAATTTCAAATTTTACACCATGTCAAAACGTGGCATTGCTACGTCTACATAAATTTTGGATGAAAACCAAAATGTAAATCATCATAATTCATCACAAAATTCCACAATGCCCCAAAGTTAATATCCAGATTTTCCCATGCTATTAACCGAGCCAGGTTATAAAACATTATTGATGATTGGGGGTGCATTTATCACCTTTATCCTCAGTCTAATTCTTTCCTTTTTAGTTAACATTCCACCAGCCCTAGCCCTGGAATTATCCATATCTAACTTAAATAATCCGATTATTCAAGAAAATAAATTACCAGGGACAACTAACTGGAAATTACAGAATCCCGCTCGTAACCGCGAAATTGAAGGCTATGCATCCGCAACCAGCATTAATCGGGGTGAAGAAATTCAACTATTTGTAAATACTAAAGCCCCCTATTATACAATCGAAATTTATCGCATGGGTTGGTATAATGGCGACGGCGCACGATTAATTATACCTGCCATTAATCGTCCAGGAATACAACAACCACCCCCCATTATCGACCAAAAAACTGGATTGATTGAATGTGATTGGCAAGACCCATTTAGATTAAAAACTACGATTAATCCCCAAATAAATCTCACCTGGACAAGTGGATTTTATCTAGCCAAACTCACAGCTGCAAACACCGGTAAACAAAGCTATATCATCTTTGTGATCCGCGATGATGAACGTCCATCGGATATTTTATTCCAATCCAGTGTCACCACCTTTCAAGCCTATAATAATTGGGGGGGAATGTCCCTCTATCGCTGGAACAGTCGTGGAAAACAAGCCAGCAAAGTTTCCTTTAACCGTCCCTATACCACCAGTCCCAATCCTGTTGCTGACTATGGAGTTGGTGCTGGGGAATTCCTCACCAATTTTCAACCACACAGACGTACTTCCAGTGCTGGATGGGAATACAATTTTGTCCGGTGGTTAGAAAAAAATGGCTATGATGTCAGCTATTGTACCGATGTAGACACCCATGAAAATAAACTGAATGTGTTTACGGGTAAAAATATCTTGCAAAATCACCAGGCATTTCTATCGGTCGGACACGATGAATATTGGTCATGGCGAATGCGGAATAATCTAGAAAAAGCTTTATCTAAGGGTTTGAGTTTGGGTTTCTTTTCTGCCAATACTTGCTATTGGCAAATTCGCTTTGAACCAAGTCCGGTGAATAAAGCTCCAAATCGAGTCATTACCTCCTACAAAGAAGCCTATGCTCTAGACCCAGTTTTCCGTGATTCCGACCCCAGCAACGATTATCTAGTCACCACAAAATGGCGGAACAAACCCGTTGATCGTCCCGAAGATGCCTTAATTGGAGTCATGTACGAAACCTTCCAGGTCAACGATGATATTATTATCGAGCAAACTGCACCCCATTGGTTGATTACCCATACCCAGTTAGATGGTAATCCCCAACAAAAACTCCGACTCAAAGGTTTATTGGGATACGAAGTTGATCGCATGTTCGGCAATGCACCTCCAAATACTATCCGTATAGCCCATTCCCCCTACCGTTACCGTGGACGAACCAGATACTCGGATATGACGGTGTATACAGTACCATCTGGTGCAACCGTATTGGCAACTGGAACGATTCAATGGAGTTGGGGATTAGATGATTACAATGTACCCCAGTTACGTCCATCGGTAATTAGTCAGGATGCGGAAGTGATTACCAAAAATATTTTAGCCAAATTAATTAGCCGTTAGAAGGGGGATTGTTGCTAGCTTGTAATATTGGATTTTGGAATTGCGATCGCAAATTCATACAAATTCATACCAAGTTGCTATAAATATTAGTAGTATTGAATGCATATTTGATTTCTGTTGACGTAATATTGTTTACGCTAATGCTTGCTACATATCAGGGGCTGTAACCGTTGATTATTCTAGTTTCATTTATTTCAAAGTACAAGGGAATCGATATAACACCATTTAACTCAAATTTTGATACATTTTCTTCCCCTGCTCCCAAAAGCTTTCCTAAATGTATCCACTCCCAAGTCAAACGGTATAACCTGCGGTTGCGCTTCAAAATTCCATAGACTTGAAAAGTTTTTTCTTTTCCGACTCCCGACTCCCGACTCCCGACTCCCAACCCTCACGAAGATACTTTTACCGCAAACCCCAACCATGTAAAATATCATCTCGTCCCCGGATTTGCAAATCATGCATAATCAATTTTAGTGATTGATAGTAGTTGATATTGATTAATGCTGCAATTCAAGTATTCATCGTTAATTGATGCACCCGTCGAAGTCGTATGGAAATTCCATGAGCGTCCAGATGTCCTGAAAATACTTACACCCCCTTGGCAACCAGTACAGGTAATTCGTCGAGAAGGAGGATTAAATGTCGGTGCAATTACGGAATTTCGCCTGTTCTTAGGGGCATTACCTTTAACTTGGGTTGCCAAACATACTGAATGGGAAGAATATCGTCGATTTGTGGACGAACAGGTTTCTGGACCCTTTGAATATTGGCGACATGAGCATATTTTCCAATCGGAAGGCAACAAAACCCGATTAACTGATGCCATATCCTTCAAAATGCCTGGAGGAGATGCGGTAGAATTCTTCAGTGGTTGGTTAATCAATCTTCAATTAGAGGCCATGTTTCGCTATCGTCACAACGTCACCAAGCAAGAGTGTGAATCCCTTCCCCTTCAAGGTTAACGGGAGCAGGTGGTGAAAAGTATTGTTGCTTTGATGCATTACATAACAACCCAAATAGACATCTCCAGAAATTATATATTAGCCCTTAATATACAAGGATGTGAGTTGCTTTATTGGAGATGTCTAATGAATTGTGAAATCTTAGATAGGTATTATGGTATTGGGTCTATGGTACAGGGTCGTTGACTGTTAAGCGTTGACAGTCACCAGTTTCCCACAGGGTACAATTAAAACCGATAAAACCGATATTTTCACTACTGGGATAGGATTACCATATATTTTGTATATTCGTTTAACTGGGAATTGAGCGATTGAAGACAGAAAATAAATATCCTCAAACTCACTACTCCCTATTCCCCACTCCCTCGAAACTTTTGTAGCCTTTATTCACATTTTTTTACTTTCTGTGGTCACAAATAAAACGAGAGTGTTACATTTTTTGATTTTTGTTAAATCAACATAACAAAACTGACCAAATCCGTCAAAAACTGCTACTAAAAGAGATAGTGGATGTAAGGCGACATTCATTATTCGTTACCAAAAAATATCGATGAATACAGCTAATTTCCCGTGGCTGACGACGATAATCCTGTTGCCAATTGTGGCGGCTTTATTTGTTCCCATCATCCCTGACCGCGATGGGAGAACCGTGCGTTGGTATTCACTTATCGTTGGGCTAATAGATTTTGCGCTCATTATTGGCGCGTTTTACACTGGGTACGATTTCTCTAATCCCAACCTACAGCTGGTCGAAAGCTATCCCTGGGTTCCCCAACTGGACTTAAACTGGTCAGTGGGTGCAGATGGCTTATCCATGCCACTGATTATCCTCACCGGGTTTATAACGACCCTAGCGATTTTAGCAGCTTGGCCTGTCACCCTGAAACCAAAACTCTTTTACTTCCTGATTTTGGCGATGTACGGTGGACAAATTGCCGTGTTCGCGGTTCAGGATATGTTGCTATTCTTCCTGGTTTGGGAACTAGAATTAATTCCGGTATATTTACTCTTGGCAATTTGGGGTGGAAAAAAACGTCAGTACGCTGCTACCAAATTTATTCTTTATACAGCCGGTGGTTCGCTATTTATCCTCGTTGCAGCGTTAACGATGGCTTTCTATGGCGATAATGTCACCTTTGATATGCAATCTTTAGCGCTGAAAGATTACGCGCTGAATTTCCAAATGTTGCTGTATGCAGCATTTTTGATTGCCTATGCGGTTAAGTTGCCAATCATCCCTTTACATACTTGGCTTCCAGACGCACATGGTGAAGCGACAGCCCCTGTTCACATGTTATTGGCTGGTATTCTCTTGAAAATGGGTGGTTATGCCCTAATTCGGATGAATGCGGGGATGTTGCCAGATGCCCATGCCTATTTTGCACCAATATTGGTGATTTTGGGGGTTGTAAATATTATCTATGCAGCTCTGACTTCCTTTGCTCAACGTAACCTGAAGCGTAAAATTGCCTATTCCTCAATTTCCCACATGGGGTTTGTTTTGATTGGGATAGCCTCTTTTACAGATTTAGGATTAAGTGGAGCTGTCCTGCAAATGGTGTCCCACGGATTGATTGGTGCAAGTTTATTCTTTTTGGTCGGTGCAACCTATGACCGCACTCACACCCTCATGCTGGATGAAATGGGTGGGGTTGGTAAGCGGATGGGGAAAATTTTTGCCATGTTTACCACCTGTTCTTTGGCTTCCTTGGCTTTACCAGGAATGAGTGGATTTGTGGCAGAGTTGATGGTATTTGTCGGATTTGCCAATAGTGATGCCTATAGTCCCACTTTCCGAATTATCGTGGTTGCGTTGATGGCTGTGGGAGTCATTTTAACTCCAATTTACCTGCTGTCGATGCTGCGTGAGATTTTCTACGGTGAGGAAAACCAAGAATTAATCGCTCACCAAAAACTCATTGATGCGGAGCCTCGCGAAGTATTTATTATTGCTTGTCTCCTTGTACCAATTATTGGTATTGGCTTGTATCCCAAAATACTAACCCAAATTTACGATTCGACGACTGTTCAGTTAACGGAAAGGTTGCGGGATTCCGTACCAACAATTGCCCAACGCAAAGAAATACATGCAGTATCGATGAGCGCTCCAGAAATTGCTGAGTAGGTTTTGCCAACAGGTATAAAAACCATAATTCTATAATCCGATGAAAAAAGATAGGCATAAAGCCTATCTTTTTTGATATTTAAATCTTTCGACAACACACAAAATATTACCCCAAAGGGTACTCAAGTCAGTTCAGAAATTTCCCTTGGCTTGATGGTAGTTAAATTGCGTAATTAATCATCGCTACGGAGAAATTAACGATATGACTACTACTATTGAGTGTCCCCTATTTAGACCGACCCTCAGAATCGGCGATCGCGGTCAAGATGTAAAGGAGATGCAAAAACGTTTAAATCAACGATTGGCATCTATCTATACCTATTCCCAGTCAGTAGAGGTGGATGGTATTTTCGGTCAAAAGACGGAAGTTGCTGTTAAATACTTGCAATGTCTAGGATTTTTAAAGGTCACGGGAATTACTGATGGTGCAACCTGGAACTTTATCTGTGATGGTGCTAAAAGTCTACCAGTTTTAGCCTTCCCAGGTCTTCCTGCAAGCGGGGATGCGATCGCCCAAGTTAAATTAGTCCAAAAAGTTCTCTACGATTGCGGTTTTTACCAAGGTGTAATTAATCAAATCGATGGGAAGGAGATGGCTAAGGCTGTGATTGCTTTTCAAAAGCACCACCGTTTAACTGCTGATGGAGTCATTGGTGTAAACACTTGGAATACGCTGATTAAACTTGATAGCCATGTAGATGGTTGTCAATGTAATTATTATGGTTGTGGCTGTTGATAATCAACTCCAGGGTACTATTTGCAATCAATCAGCAACTAAATTAAATCATAATTATCTCCATCAAATAAAAGATAGGCTCTACGCCTGTCTTTTTTGGTGATTTGGAGCAGATTGCCGTTATGATAGTTGTGACAGCTGTCGCCTGAAACCAATAATTTTTGCCAAAATATAGTTAATTAATAGGTTATGACAAATAATTCCCCATCCACGGAACCCCAACCTCGCTATGTGAAGTTAGCGATGCGGAATATGGTGCAAAAACGCGCTACCTCCCTGAAACATTTTTTCCTGACAACTGTGGGTCTGTTAGCTGTATTGATTGGACTTGCTTATCTAACTCGCTAAGATGACAATGCAGCAACCCAGAGGGTTCTAGGTTACTTCAACGGTTAACGGTTAGCAGTTAACATAATTTTTTTCCTCTCGACCGTATTCCCTATTAATCCTATTTAATACAAAGATTGTTTCCTAGTTGATTTTCGTCTGGAGTGATGAGGGGTGTTAGTTGAATTATACGTGCAAGATGCCTTCTATGAGTCGACTGACGAGAAGCAGTTTCCCGTCGTCGTCGGGGAAAATTATATCGATCCGGTCACTTGGCAAAACTGGATCAACAATTGGTTTGAATATTTGTATACAGATTTAGTATCCCAACATCAGGCGATCGCTCTCGCCCAAAGCTACGAAATGGGCCTGCGGTTCACTGATGATACCGAAATTCAACAACTAAATCACACCTATCGTTACAAAAATCAACCTACAGATGTTCTCGCTTTTGCTTCCCTGGAAGAAATGACTCCGCGATCGCTTCAACTTCCTCCGGATTCCCCCTTGTATCTCGGTGATATTGTCGTGTCAATAGATACAGCTATTCGCCAGGCGACTCAACAAGGACATTCCCCCGCAGATGAGTTAGTATGGTTGGTGTCTCACGGTTTTTTACATCTCCTCGGCTGGGATCATCCGGATGCCGCATCCCTGACCAGAATGCTCATGAAGCAAGTGGAACTGCTGAGGCTTGTAGGCATAAAAATAAACATTGATTTAGCAGAAATCATTTAGTTGTCCAACTTGCCAAAAATCGCAAACTGACCTCCTATAATACTTATGTAGAAATATAACTAAGTGTTAATTTCTGATAAGTGTTAATTGACTCTGCTAGTTTTACCTTTCCTCCTTGTACCCTTACACCGTTTTTACTTGATGCTTATGTCCAATAAACTTTCGTCCCCCCTAAAGTCTGATTCGCTGGAGACAGTTACGAATCCAGAGCGTAAGTTATCTTGGCAGGTAGCATCAAATTTATTTGTCAGTTTTAAATACGCTTGGGCTGGAATCACCTATGCTTTTAGAACCCAACGCAATTTTAAAATCCATGTTTCTGTATGTATACTGGCTTTAAGCTTAGGGATATTTTTACATTTATCAGCCGTGTCCATGGCCGTAATTGGTCTAACTAGTGGTTTAGTATTGGCTTTGGAGTTACTAAATACAGCAATTGAATCCCTGGTGGATTTAACTGTGAAGCAGACCTACCACGAATTAGCTAAAATTGCCAAGGATTGTGCTGCGGGTGCGGTGTTAGTTGCAGCGATGGTTGCGGTTTTTGTCGCGGGGATTTTAATCATACCGCCTTTATGGGTGGAAGTTGCGGGATATCTAATTCATTAGGTGGAAATTTTGCTAGATAAACATCATATTTGGGCATGAATTAGAATTATTTACATTGATTCAAATTAAAGAGACGTAGCATCGCTACGTCTCTACATAACGTGAAATTCCCAATTCATCTTTGTATGCAACAACGCCGCAATTTGGATGCAACGTTCCCTTGTTCCCCCAGTTTACCTGGCGGTCTGTCTCAGCAACTATATTCCTGTATCCTAATATTTGATGGCAATTGCAGGATTAAACGGTGATTATAGTTATTGATAATTACGATAGCTTTACTTATAATTTGGTTCAGTATTTAGGAGAACTAAGTACAGAATTTGCGATCGCTCAAGATATTCAAGTTTTTCGCAATGACAAAATATCGATTGCGGAAATTCGCAGTTTAAATCCCCACGGAATCGTCATTTCCCCAGGTCCAGGTAGACCAGAAGACGCGGGTGTTTCTGTGGATTTAATTCGCCAATTAGGTGCGAATTATCCCATTTTGGGTGTTTGCTTAGGTCATCAGAGCATTGGCCAGGTATTTGGCGGTAAAATAGTCTCCGCACCGGAATTAATGCACGGGAAAACATCCCCTGTTTTCCATACAGGGGTAGGGGTATTCGCTGGGATTGAAAACCCAATGACCGCAACTCGCTACCATAGCTTGATTATTGAGCGACAAACCTGTCCAGATGTATTAGAAATTACTGCGTGGGTCGAGGATGGAACAATTATGGGTGTACGACATCGGAACTATCCCCACGTGGAAGGAGTCCAGTTTCATCCAGAGAGTGTCCTGACAACTTCAGGCAAGCAATTGTTACGTAACTTTCTCGTACAAATACAGTCAAGAGCAAATTGATGAAACGACGACAGTTAATGGGCTACGCTGGAGCAGGATTGCTAACTGCGATGGGTGGAGAATGGTTAACACACCTCCAAGCAAACGCACAAACGGGCAATTCCTTATCTATCCAGTGGTTGGGACATAGTTGTTTTTTGTTTACGGGTGGGGGTTTACGGGTACTTGTGAATCCGTTCCGTCCGGGGGGTTGTACTGCCAAATATCGACCGATTCGGGTGACAGCTGATTTGGTTTTAGTTAGTAGCCAACTCCTGGATGAAGGCTATATTGGCGATTTACCGGGGAATCCGAAATTGATTTTTCGACCCGGTGTTTACGAGTTTGGTGGAATTCAGTTTCAAGGGGTTGCACTTCCCCACGACCGTAGGGGTGGTAGACAATTTGGGATGAATAACGCTTGGAGTTGGAGACAAGCAGGTGTGCGGATTTCCCATCTTGGTGTACCAGCAGGATCAATTTCCATTGAACAAAAGACCCTATTTGGTCGTCCCGATGTGGCACTAATTCCGGTGGGTGGTGGAGCTAAGGGATATAATGCTCAAGAAGCTCAACAAGCAATTCAATCCCTTAATCCCAGGTTAATCATTCCTACCTATTACCGTACCCAAGCGGCTGATGATACTTGCGATATTGCTCCCCTTGATGAATTTTTGAATGTGATGCAGGGTACGCAAATAATTCGTAGTAATACGGATACTATCACCATCCGTCCAAATCAGTTACCGCAAACCAGCGCCATTCAGGTGATGAGCTATCGATTTTAAGGGAATTTAATTGTGGTATCCGTCCCCGGATTTCTCACAAACTCTTAAAACTTTCAGGGAGTAGGGAGTAGGAAGTGGGGAGTGGTGGAAGAATCAACCCATTACTTACGACTTATAACTCCCTTGCTGCAAATGCTGGCTTATACCATTTCAGTAAAATTTTGATGCATTTCCTTCCCCTGCTCCCCCTGCTTTCTAAATGTATCAACTTCAAAGTAAAACTGTATTTGGATATGTATGGGTAGCGAGGTTCTCCGTGACAAGGGACTGTTGAAGAAGTTTATCCTGGAATAGAAATAGCATTGTTACGTCGATTCTGTCACCTACCGGTCAATTTTTATACTATTTTCCCCAAATGTTGATACATTGTCTTCCCCTGCTCCCCTGCTTTCCTAAATGTATCAACTTCAAAGTAAAACGGTATTAACTGTCAACAAATATTTCTTTTAAGCATGGATATATGAGTCCAGAAATATAGATTTTTTTAATGATTTCAACAGATAGACAGGTTAATCCAAACGTTTTACAATCAAACTTGTATTTTAGTATCTTCGCTCATTGCCAAAAGCTTACATAACATAGTAAAGATTGAGAAGCGTAGTTGTGAATTTAGCTGTTGTGATTGTTAAGGATTGCAACGAAGTTTGTAGATAAAATATTCAATGAGGATATTACAACAATGGATGTGAAACTAATATTAGTTGGATTAACGGTGGTATTTACGTTTGCGTGCTTATTTTTTGGCACCAAGAACGGCTTTTATGACTCGGATAATTACCACGGTAATGGATCTGCCCATTAACCCCACCTCAAAATATCAACTGTTAGGCATTTTAGGGATTATTTAATTTGCAGATTCACTTTTTGCTGACAGTTGACTGCTAACCGTTGACTGTTAACGGTTAGCAGTTATCACCCCATGTTGTCGTGACATGAGGGAGATATTAGCACCTGGTAAATTTGCTTGCGGTTGGGGGGATGGTATGAGCGACACTCCTACCCCTGAAAGCCAAAAACAACCTCCTGGGGATAAGGGGATTCAGGGAAAAGCGAGGGAGTTTTTGTTTAATTCTATGTCGGAATCATTGGACTTCGACGATCGCGAACAGACCTGCGAACTAGAATGTTTACCCTATGGCGTTCACCAGCAGGGTGAGGGCATGTGTTTGTTGCTACGTATGGGTAAGCATCGTATTTTGTTGGATTGTGGTTTGGCTGATATCACTCCTTTAATTGAGGGAGTGGTCAAATCTGCTCGACCGGGACAGTCTCCCTTACCAGCCAATTTCGTTTTGGTGAGTCATGCTCATCCTGACCATGCACAGGGTTTAAAATCCCTACACGAACTTTATCCTTTACTACCCATCTATGGGAGTGAAGTCACAAGTCGATTATTACCCCTAAACTGGCTAGATGAAACCGACAAATCGAAGACCCAATTTTGTCAAGCCCTACCATTGCGATCGCCAATCGAGTTAGAAGATGGTTTAATTGTGGAATTGTTCCCGGCGGGTCATTTACCAGGTGCAGTTGCATTTTTAATTACCTATATTAGTCCCCAGAAAAAATACAGATTGTTGTATACGGGTGATTTTTTTCTCTCCAATTCTCGATTGGTGGAGGGTTTACGATTAGAGGAATTGCGGGGGATTGAGTTAGATGTGTTGATTATTGAGGGAACCTACGGAAGTTCGCGCCATCCCCACCGTCGTAACCAGGAAAACCAATTAGCAGAAAGAATCAATCGGGCGATTGAAGATGGTTATTCCGTGTTAATGCCGACTCCAGCGTTGGGATTAGGACAGGAGTTACTGATGTTGCTGCGCAGCCACCATTATTTTACGGGGCGGAATTTAGATATCTGGGTGGATGGGAGTGTAGCCATTGGTTGTGATGTGTATTTAGAATTATTACCCCATTTACCCGCATCGGTACAAAACTTTGCCCGTCACCAGCCTTTATTTTGGGATGAACGGGTACGTCCCCGTGTCCGGAGATTACCACCAGAAAACCGTGGAACCGTGGGGAGAAATCCCTGTATCGTCTTGACGGATGTCAACAGTGACCTGCAAGCCTATTTGCAAGAAGACACGGGTCCTTGGTTAATTTTAGCTCCCCAGAAAATCGAATCACGGGTTTATCAACAATCACCCTGCCTAGTGCAGGTGGAAACATACCTCTTAGCCCAACACAGTGATTGTCCTGGAACCACCCAACTGATTCACAACTTACGTCCGCAGCATGTCATTTTTGTACATGGTGCCCCGGAATACCTGGCAGACCTCACCAGCCTGGAAGAATTGCAAAATCGCTACCATGTCCATTCTCCCGCCAGTGGAACCCTCGTAGAATTACCAGTTGGGGATAATTTTTTGCAACCATCAGCCCCAGAAACCAACTACGAAGGGGAATTAACCGAGTTAGGGAGCATGGTGACAATTACCCTTCCAGAAGCGATCGCCGCCGACCCGCGATGGCGACAATTTGCCGACACTGGACTAGTAGAAGCCAGATGGCAAGGGGAAGAATTAGTCCTGCGGGGATTATCACCCCGGGAACTGATGCATCAAAATAGCGATCGCATTGATTGGAGTATAGACTGTTGCGGTACATGTCGTCATCAGCGCGGACAAAGATGTTGGAATCCATCCTCCCCATTGTACAACTTTCGCGTCACCCTAGAAGGATATTGTCCAGTTTTTGAGCGATCGCCTAATCCGGAAAAAAATCTTTGACAGGGAATAGGGAGTGAGGGAGTGGGGAGTAGTGGTTTGTCAAAATTTCTGTTCCCAACCGTATTGCCCCAACTCCCTATTTACAGCCACTCACCCTGAATTGTAAACCCAGCCCAAAAATAGGGACTGCGATAATCTCCCTGTTGCCAAAGTTTGATTTGAGCCTTCCTTAAAGCTGCTGCGGGTGTTTGTTTATTCCCTAACATTTGCTGATAGAATTCCTGCATTAATACTGCTGTACCTTCGTCACTTACTTGCCACAGGGAAATGACGATTCTGGCTCCACCAGCATACATTAGCCCTCTTGTCAACCCCACCAATCCTTCGCCGCGAACTTCCTTACCAAGTCCGGTTTCGCAGGCACTTAAAACAATCAAGTCGGCGGGATAGTTTAAATTATACAGGTCTGCTAATTGGAGATATCCCCGTCTGGGTCGTCCTTGTTGGTCAACTAAGGAAAGAACTAATCCCGATAATTCCGGATTGTCGTTATCGACAAATCCGTGGGTGGCAAAGTGGAGAATCCGATATTGACTGAGGGTCGGACTGGTGGCAAAGTCGTAGTTGGCATCGAAACTGGTGGCTTTAAGTCCGGTGGTCTTGGGAAGCAGTTGGAGGATAGATTCGGCTTCCTGGAGGGTGAAGGGTAGACGGGGAAATCCTTGACCATTAATGGCTCTACCGGAACGTTTGAGGATGGATTGTTCGATTTCTAAATTGGCGGCGATTTGGGTAGGTACGGGTTTTCCCGTAACTCGTTCGTCATTAGCGGTATAAACGGGGTCTGCGAGGATGGCGATGAGGTTGGGAGCGGTTTGACGATTGGTGATTTGTCGGCGTTGGATGGCGATGGTGGTGGCTGAGGGGAGATTGATGATTTCGTGATTCACCATCAAGGGTTGGTATTTATTTTTCACTTGGGGGTCGGGGAGGGTAGCAAAGGGAATTTGTTGAAGAATACCGTCTCCGACGATGACCAGACGTTTTTCTTTGATTTGGTTAATGGCAGGAGCGATAATGGTTTGACTTAGTTGCTGGGCTGTATTTATGACTTGGTTGGGGAGGTCTGGGGTGGTAATTTGTACACCTGTACGGAATTTTTCGGCGTTGATTTTGATTTGGGAGGAGGGAGGAAGGATGTAGGATTGGAAACTGTTTGGGGATAAGGTCCACAGGTAACTGCGATCGCGTCCTAGGGAATATTCTAATAAAACGGTGTCTTTGTCTAGTTGTTGTTGGATTTCTTGGAGGTTAAGGGGTTTGGGGTACATTAATTGGCCGTAGTTGGGGCTTTGGCTACGGATTTTGGATTGCAGGTTTTTATACTCTGCCACTAGGGTATTGATTTCTTGTCGCAGGGATGCGGTTTGGGGTTGACCTTCGGGGGTATCGGGGATGGATTGGAGTTGTTGATTAACTGCTTCGAGGCGGAATTTAATCCGGTTTTCGTCGGCTAGGAGTTGAGGGTCAACTTGGGTGCGGATTTTGGCGTGGGCTTCGCTGAGTAATTCTATTAAACCACGGGCGCGGGAATTTTCACTGGCCTGTAGTGCTTGCGCGTCATACCCCTTATTTGGGTATTTTTGATGTAAATCCATTAAGACATCGATGTAAAAGTCGTATAGCCCTTTTTTGCTGGCAAAGTAGGTGATGCGATAATCTTGACTACGGATTTGACTGCGCTGGTCTTCAATAATAGCGATCGCACTCTCGATATTTTTTTGGGATGTTTCCAGTTGTCCCTGTTGATGTTGAACTTGGGCTATATTTGCTAGGGTATTAGCTTCCAGACTGCGATCGCTAACTTCCCTGGTGAGGGATAATGCTTGTTGGAAATAGGATAATGCTTCGGGAAGTTTTCCTTTGTGTCTGTAAACTGCACCAATGTTATTTAAACTGGAAGCAGCTCCGCTTTTATCTCCTATTTGTTGCCATATTTCTAAGGCTTGACGAAAACAATCTATGGCTTTGTCGATTTTCCCTAATTCAAAGTGTAGTTGACCCAGATTATTCCAGGTGGTAGCCATTCCCCGTTTGTCGTCACTTTGACTCAGCAGGGACAAAGCTTGTTGGTAAAAGTCCATTGCCTTTTGTAAGTCTTGCTGGTCAAAATAAACCTGACCAAGGCTATTTAAAGCCAGAATTTGTCCATCAATGTCTTTTAATTCCCGAAATAAGGATAGGGCTTGAGTTTGAGAATCAATGGCTTTTTGTTTGTCCCCAAAATAGCCTAATATCCGACCAATATTTACTAATATACTCGCTTCTCGATTTTTATCTCTATCTTGCTTGACTAGTTCTAAAGCTTGTTGATAATTATCTAAAGCCTTTTGTTTTTCCCCTAAATCCTCGTATACCCTTCCAATATTATTAATCGCCGTTGATTCACTGCGGCGATCGCCTACTGAACGGGATAGGGGTAACATTTGTTGATAATGTTCTAAAGCTAACTGCTTCCGTCCTAAATCCGCATATACCCGACCAATTCCTAAAACAGCACGTGCTTCGGCTTGTTTATCCCCTAATTGTTGCCACAGTTTCCGGGCTGATTGTAATATTTCTAAAGCCTGATTCAGGGATTCGATTGTACCTTTTTCGTATAATTGCCAACCCTGCATTGTCAAATATCTGGCGCGATCGCGATTTGTTTCACCAGATTGGGAAATCAATTGTTGTAGATTTTGCCTATCTGGCTTCCCACGGAAATAATTGACGCTACTAACGATTACACCAGGGGTATTTGCAGATAACACCACAGCCAATAATAAAATTAAAGTATACAATACCACTTTGTTGAATCTTTTTTTGAACAACTTCCGAGTTTGTTTCAGTCTGTTCATAGGATTTAGTCTGTGGAAAATGAATATAAAATAAATAATAATTTCCTGTTTTTAATTTAATATAAATCTAATTTTTCACCTATACTTCCTGAGTTAGACAAAGCAAACAGATTTATCTGCGACACGGTATTTTCGAGGACGTGTAGTACTCCTGACGAAAAAGGCTTATACCAAGTTCATTTATCTTGCACTTCTACGTATATACACTATCAAACTCGAAATTTACGCAATAAAATTACAGCAATATTTTTCATCATTATCCTTATACAATCAATAGTTAGGATAATTCAATTCAATGTTGAGTATTAAATTACACTTGCATTGCTGCAAGACGCAAGAGTCTAACTAGTACGACGCGGCGTAAATACGCCTACCTTTTCCCTCGCACCCATGCTCCGCGTGGGTGCAGAATCTACGAAGGCAGAGCCTTCGCTGACTGAGTGACCACGCAAAGCATGGTCACTAGATAGAAGTCGTGACTGAGTGACCACGCAAAGCATGGTCACTAGATAGAAGCTGTGACTAATTATACTCTGTTGATTTCCGCTAACCTATACTAGCCACGTTTTTCGCTGCTAGCAAAAAATTAAAGTAGTACATTTATTAGGTTCATTCCAAAGCTTTACCATGTAAGGCTGGTAAAATACATGACTTAGGAGCATTCCCCAATCCAAAATCTAAAATCCCTTGATTTTCATTCCCTATTTTCTGGATTTAACGGATAATAAAGAAAAATTAAGCTTTTTTAAGAAAAATTCGTATGGATCAATTAAGTTTAAATTTGACGGCGATATCTGTTTTCTTGATGACACTTGCGATTTTGCTTGGACCATTACTACATATCCCCCCCACATTACCAGCTGCGACCACATTTGCAGTGTTAGGAGTGGTGACGGTGGATAGCTTCTTTTTGCAGGGGAAAGGGGGAAATGTATTCCTAGATTGGATTGGGGGATTTTTTCCAGCCTATCGCGATCGCATAATCTACCATGAAGCGGGACATTTTTTGCTGGCCCATCTGTTTGCGATTCCCGTTCTCGGTTACAGTCTCAGTGCTTGGGAAGCGCTACAGCAGGGTTTTCCGGGACAGGGTGGAGTTCGTTTTGATGATGAAGAGATACAAAACCAGTTAAAAAGCGGAAAAATTACAGCCCAAATGCTTGACCGATATGGTATTGTTTGGATGGCTGGAATTGCAGCCGAGAAAATGGTGTATACTGAGGCTCAAGGGGGAAAAGATGATCGAGCTTTTCTCAGTGCTTTGATGCGGAATGTCGGTTTTTCCCCATCGATATGCGAGCAAAAGCAACGCTTTTATTTACTCCAAGCGAAAACCATCCTTGAAGCAAATTCCCTTGCCTATACTAAACTAGTAGAAGCAATGCGCGATCGCGCAACTGTTGATGAATGTATTCGGATTATTTCTGAGTCGAAATCAATGGAAAAACTCACACCACTTGAAAATTTCTAATAAAATTTCTAATTCTTTGAGTACTTGCTGGATGCAGAGGGAGTGGGGAGTGGAGAGTAGTAGGAAGAACAAACCATGACTCTAGGCTGATCGCTCACTCGCTGCAAATGCAGGTATTATTTTTTGATTTTTCCACAGATTAGAAGCCAGTTCCACCGAGTATTTTCACTTGAGTTACTTGAATTAGTAGGGGTTAACACAGGGAAGCAGTAGAATTTTTATACTGTCTCCTGTCTTAAGAAACAACGTGTAAATAGGGTTTGTAGGCATAACTTTCGTCCGCGACAACTCGGTTTCTTCCTAAAGCTTTCGCTTCTAGTAAATACTGGTCAGCTCGATGTAGTAAGCTCACTCCCTTGATATCATCCTCCGCTTGCAGACAAGCAACTCCCAAACTAATTGTGACATTGATAGATAATTGGGGATCGATTTGAAACGGTTCACTACCGACCACGCGATTTAAGCGTTTCGCAACTGAAATTGCTTCGTCGCAATCCGTATTACTCAACAAAATCACAAATTCCTCACCACCATAGCGAAATGCGGTGTCTTGAAAGCGGAGATTATGACGCAATCTAGTACATAATAACTGCAACAAGCGATCGCCGACTAAATGTCCGTAGGTGTCGTTAACTATTTTGAAGAAATCGACATCCAGAATAATTAAACTAAAATATTGGCCCTGTTGCCGTGATTTTTGAATTAGTCGGGGTAATTCCCATTCTAAAGCGCGTCGATTATTTAATTCTGTCAACGCATCGGAAAGAGCGATCGCCGAAAGTAAATCATTCGTCCGTACCAAATCCCGATATTTATGAGCTTTGCGCAAACCAACCGTCAACTGTGCTACCAACAAGCGGTGACAAGCTGCTATCTGGGAGCAACTAATTTGCGATCGCCCATGGACAACCAGCCAAAAAATGTACACATCCGCACCTTGACGCAATGCAGCTGCGGTCATGTCCGTTTCCCATTCCCAGTCAGATTCTGCGGATGCTATTTTCTTCTCCAAAAACTCTGCTCGATCTTCCAATAAGATGCAATAAATCCACGATAACTTGGCTTGTTCCTTCAACCAAGCACAAAGCTCCATACTACCATCAATACTAGCCTGGACAATCACGATATCGGGTGGCGCAACCTGAATCCGAGCGATCGCGTGGTTAAAATTATCGATCAACTCGATACGAAATGCATTTTCATCGCGGATCTGATCTGGAAGCGTCGCCAAAAAATTACAACTCCCAAAGACCAGAATAGATATCTTCATTGCTATATTCTCAGCCTTTTTTTACTAGCAAAGTTTACCCTGGTGAATAGGTGCGATGCTCCCTGACATTAATAAATGAACAATTTAAGTATCCCAGGCTTAGGTTTTCACCTATAGACATTGTTTTGTAACTCTCTAGATTAGTAGCAATTACCAACCTTCCCTATTATTTAGAGAAAACACCGATAGGGTGTCTACGTTGCTCAACTGATACTTAATATTTATCTGAGTAATGTTACAGGGGTTATGTTCTGCTACCTACTGTCTGCTTTCACCAGTCTTTTTTAAACAGTAAAAATACGGAATAATCGACACAGGTATAGGTGTACTGCGTGATTTCCATCATAATACTTAATCGCCCTCAACTGTGGAATTAACGTAGGTAAATTTCATATTTTTTGAGTAAAGACTATAAAACTTCATAATTGTTTCCTCCCTCTTGCTAGTTTTGACTGTAATCGGAAATATTTTTTTATTCCCACACCGAAAAATCGTTTGATTGATAGACACGCAGGTCGCAAAATCATCTCTTGATTCTAGAAGACCCCGTGTGTACAGCATTTATACGGAATCCTTCTTCCTGTAAATACCGTGATACTTAACTACATTCGCCCTTCTAGTCATTTCGTAAATAAATACCTCACTTTGACCGGTAACTCAAATCAAATTGCCAATAATCATTAAATGTGTAATACTCCTATAGACCGATACATGATACTCGTAATCCTGCCAAAATCATCAGTAAAATTACAGATAAATTAGGAAAAAAATCTTAAATCTGCAAGCCGCTAGTCAAAAATATGGGTATCAAGCTAGTTTGGATTTTGGTAAAGGGTCCAGTTCAAAAAAATATTATAGGAACACCTGGCCAGATAAATTCTTAATAAATTTGGAAACTTTATCACTTTAATTAGTCTTGCTCAACTAGGTATACGGAAAACACAAGACTTCTGAATAAATAGGGGTTGTAGAAAATTAGTTTATCCTGATTTCTCACAAATCCCTAAAACTTTCAGGGAGTGGGGAGTGGAAAGATAATTAAACTCTGACTTAAGGCTTACCATTAACTTGTGAGAAATACAGGTTTAGTCAGGTAAATGATGTATGAATACACTTTGCACGCTGATATATTACTCCTTTAGTTTGTTGACAGGTGACAGTTGTCTGCAAGCATTTACTATCTCAGCAAAAAGCTCACCCCCTGACCCTGTAAACCATAGTTGAATTATGGGTAGTGGTCTCACTCGCTAATTGTCTAAAAGGAACAAGATGCTCCCACAACAAATTCTACTGCGACAGATGTAACATGTCACGTCCCTACCTCTCCCTACTCCCTTGTGCATCACTTTCCCTTCATTCTTCGCTAATATTTAATATCATTGACGATTATTCAGCAACGTATTATTCAAACCCATGTCTTCCAATCCCTTGCGTCTTGACGGTAGCGAAATCCGCTCCCGATTTCTCAATTTTTATCAACAACGTGGACACCAGGTACTTCCCAGTGCTTCCCTGGTTCCGGAAGACCCTACCGTATTGCTAACGATTGCGGGGATGCTACCATTTAAACCCATATTTCTCGGACAGCGTACCCCGGAATTTAAGCGTGCAACGACTTCCCAAAAGTGTATCCGCACCAATGATATTGAAAATGTGGGTGTAACTAAGCGTCACCACACGTTTTTTGAAATGTTAGGTAATTTTAGCTTTGGTGATTACTTCAAAGAGCAAGCGATCGCTTGGGGGTGGGAAATTTCCACGGAGGTATTTGGTTTACCCCAGGAACGCCTAGTCGTCAGTGTATTTGAGGAGGACGATGAAGCTTTTGCCATTTGGCGTGACCAGATTGGTGTCAGTGAAAAGCGCATCAAGCGGATGGGGAAGGAGGATAATTTCTGGGAGTCTGGGCCAACTGGCCCCTGTGGTCCCTGTTCGGAAATATACTACGATTTCCATCCGGAATTAGGGGATGACCAGATTGATTTGGAGGACGACACCCGGTTTATTGAGTTTTATAACCTGGTGTTTATGGAGTATAACAAGGATGCCCAGGGAAACTTAACACCCCTTGCCAGCAAAAATATCGATACGGGGATGGGGTTAGAGCGGATGGCGCAGATTCTCCAACAGGTTCCCAATAATTATGAAACGGATTTGATATTCCCAATTATCCAGAGGGCGGCCACCATAGCTGGTATTGATTATACTACAGCCGACGAAAAAGTCAAAACCTCCTTAAAAGTGATTGGCGACCACATCCGCGCGATCGCCCATATGATTGCCGATGAAATTCGCGCCTCGAATACGGGACGGGGTTATGTGTTGCGACGCTTAATCCGTCGTGTTGTCCGTCATGGTCGGTTGATTGGTATTTCCGGGGAATTTACCACTCAGGTGGTGGAAACAGCGATCGCAATGGCGGAATCTGCCTACCCAGAATTACGCAAGCGGGAAAATGCCATCAAAGCGGAGTTGCAACGGGAGGAAAGTAATTTCTTGAAAACCTTGGAACGGGGTGAGAAGTTACTGACAGAGATTATCAATAAAGTGAAGCAAGAAAAACAAACTATTATTAGCGGTGCAGATGTCTTCAAGCTTTACGATACCTACGGTTTTCCCCAGGAACTGACCGCCGAAATTGCCCACGAAAACGGTCTAACCATTGATGAAGCTGGCTTTGCAGCCGAAATGGAACGGCAAAAACAAATGGGTCGGGAAGCCCACGAAACTATTGATTTAACGGTGCAGGGTAGTCTGGATAAATTAGCTGAACATATCCAGGTGACAAATTTTGTGGGTTATACCCAAGCCGTTACCACCTCCCAAGTTGAGGCAATTCTAGTTAATGGTGTGGCGGAAGAAGCAGCCGAAGCGGGGACAGAAATACAAATTGTTCTGGATCAAACCCCCTTCTATGCCGAATCGGGGGGACAAATTGGTGATCGGGGTTATCTATCTGGTGACGGTCTATTAATTCGCGTCGAGGATGTGAAAAAAGAATCCGACTTTTTTGTCCACTTTGGTCGCGTAGAACGGGGAACAGTCCGCGTCGGGGATACGGTTACAGCCCAAATTGACCGTGCTTGTCGTCGTCGTGCCCAAGCTAATCATACTGCCACCCACCTCCTCCAAGCTGCACTGAAAAAAATCGTGGATGAGGGGATTTCCCAAGCAGGTTCCTTGGTGAGTTTTGACCGATTGCGCTTCGACTTTAATTGTCCCCGCGCATTAACACCGGAGGAAATTCAACAAGTCGAAGACCAAGTTAACACCTGGATATCGGAAGCCCATCCGGCCCATGTGGAAATTTTACCCCTAGCTGAAGCCAAAGCCAAGGGTGCAACCGCCATGTTTGGCGAAAAATACGGCGATGAAGTCCGTGTTGTGGATTTTGCAGGTGTGTCGATGGAGTTGTGTGGCGGAACGCACGTCAGTAATACTGCGGAAATCGGGGTATTTAAAATTATTTCCGAAGCGGGGATATCTGCTGGAGTACGACGAATTGAGGCTGTTTCCGGGAGCGCGATTTTAGATTACCTGAGTATTCGGGACAAGGTAGTTAAGGAATTAAGCGATCGCTTTAAGGTCAAACCAGAAGAAATTAGCGACAGAATTACCGCATTGCAGACGGAAGTGAAAACCCTGCAAAAGGAAGTCAGTAGTTTGAAGGGAGAACTTGCGATCGCTAAATCCGATAGTTTACTTGCAAATGCAGAAACCTTGTCCGGATTTAAAATTCTGGTTGCACGTATGGATAACGTCGATGCAGCATCCTTGCAAACCGCAGGGGAAAGACTACAACAAAAACTCGGTGCAAATGCAGCAGTGGTATTAGGTTCCGTCCCCGAACCGGGAAAAGTCAGTTTAGTCGCAGCATTCGGTACGGAGGTAAATAAAAAGGGACTCCTTGCAGGTAAATTTATCGGGGGAATCGCCAAAATCTGCGGTGGAGGTGGAGGTGGAAAACCCAATATAGCCCAAGCAGGAGGAAGGGATGCAAGTAAATTAGGAGACGCGATCGCCCAAGCAAAACAGGATTTAATTGCCAGTTTGGGTTAATATCAATCAAATCTGTAGAGACGCAATATATTGCGTCTCATATTGACAAAATTTTAGCGATCGCGCCACATCCCACCCAGTCATCATCCTGTCTTCTTCCCCTTGGATGAATCAAAATGACAGAAGTATTACCCCAGATACTGTGCTAGAATCCAATGTACTAGTAAAACAAGGCAAACGTAAAAAG
The DNA here is from genome assembly GCF_002368395.1 of Calothrix sp. NIES-3974. Taxonomy (GTDB): domain Bacteria; phylum Cyanobacteriota; class Cyanobacteriia; order Cyanobacteriales; family Nostocaceae; genus NIES-3974. The sequence continues at coordinate 4,255,196 of NZ_AP018254.1, read as the reverse complement.
ATGAAAGGAAGAAGGTCTATTTGATAGGCTTTTTAGTCATTTGAAATGGTAGCTTTATTTCCGCCGAATTGTACTAGTAATTTAAAAAATCTAGTTAACATCCAAGAGTTATTGGATTGTTAATGTTACTGATAATTCTGTATGGAAATCCCTCGCTTACACCCAGATACCATTGATGCTGTCAAAGCACGTGCAGATATTTATGAGGTTGTTTCCGAACATGTGGTGTTACGGAAGCGAGGTAAGGACTATATCGGGGTTTGTCCATTCCATGATGAAAAAACTCCCAGTTTTAGTGTTAGTCCCAGCAAGCAAATGTACTATTGCTTTGGCTGTCAAGCAGGGGGGAATGCCATCAAGTTTTTGATGGATATTCAAAAGCGTGGGTTTGCGGATGTGGTGTTGGATTTAGCAAGACGCTACCAGGTACCACTGCAAACCTTAGCACCGGAAGAACGTCAGGAATTGCAAAGACAGATTTCTCTAAGGGAACAGTTGTATGAGGTGGTAGCAGCAGCAGCAAGGTTCTATCAACATGCGTTGCGGAAGGAAGGTTACGGTGCGATGTCCTATCTTCAGCAACAGCGTCAACTGGATGAGGAGATAATCCAGCGATTTGGTTTGGGATATGCTCCTGGTGGTTGGGAAACCCTGTATCGCTATTTGGTAGAGGATAAGCATTACCCGGTGCAGTTGGTGGAAAAAGCTGGTTTAATAAAACCACGTTCGGAGGGGAAGGGATATTACGATGTGTTTCGCGATCGCATTATTATTCCCATTCATGATACCTTGGGACGGGTAATTGGGTTTGGTGGGAGGACGATGGGGGATGACCAACCGAAGTATTTAAATTCCCCAGAAACGGAGATATTTTTTAAGGGTAAAACCTTGTTTGGATTGGATCAAGCCAAAAACCCGATTTCCCTGTTTGACCGGGTAATTGTGGTGGAGGGTTATTTTGATGTCATTGCTTTACATGCTGCGGGAATTACGAATGCGGTTGCATCTTTGGGGACTGCTTTAAGTTTAGAACAGGTCAAATTAGCGTTACGTTATTGTGATTCTAAACAACTCATTCTCAATTTTGATGCAGATAAGGCTGGTGTCAATGCAACGGAAAGAGCGATTGGAGAAATTGCCAATTTAGCCTATAACGGTGAAGTACAATTAAAGATTTTGAATATTCCCGATGGGAAGGATGCGGATGAGTATTTACGTACCTATTCGGCTGATGATTATCGACAGCTTTTAAATCAAGCTCCTCTATGGATAGATTGGCAAATTCATCAAATTATCCGGGAACGAGATATTAAAAATGTCATTGATTTTCAATTTATCTCCCAGCAATTTGTCAAACTTCTCAACAAAATTGAAAATATTGATACGCGCAATTATTATATTTCCCACTGTGCGGAAATTTTATGTGGTGGTGACACTAATCTGATTGCTTTGCGTATAGAAAATCTTGTCACCCAGTTAAATCCCCTACAAAGAAGCTTCCCAAAACGGAAATATTCAAAACCTACTCCAACTGAATTTACCACACCTGCCGATTCCATTCCCCTAGATGATGACATAGGAATTGATAGTCCATCCTCAACCCAGGATTTAGGTACTGACAGCAGCAAAAATCAACTTACCATTAGTAAATCTAACTTACTTGTCCAAGCAGAAGAATTATTATTACGTATTTATCTACATTGTCCCCAACATCGTCCAACTATTAATCAAATCCTGGAGGAAAAAGACCTGCAATTTAGTCTTTCCCACCATCGCTATCTCTGGCAGCAAATATTACAAATTCCCCATCATGAACAGATTGACTTAATTTCCACTATTCAAAATATTTATTTAGCATCTGCAATCGATCTAAACTCGATTTCCCATTTATTTTATTTAAGTGAAAAAGCCAAAACGGAAATTATTCGCACTCCCCAAGTGATTCAAGCAACTATTGCCTGTATGGAAAAAAATCTCCGAGAAAAGCGCAAACGTCATTTTTTAGAATTATTAAATCAAACTGATCCCAACAATGACCCTGAACTATCCCAATCCTATTATCAATCTTTCCTGTATGAAGAAATTAAACTGCAAGAATTAAATAAAATGCGACAATTTTCCATTCTGGATTTAATTTGAATTATCATTTCTGGGAATCGGGAGAGACACGACATGTCCCGTCTGTACTCTCGAAGGAAAAATAAGCTTTATAACCCCGTGTCCAGAGTCAGGACAATAGTCAAAATAGTGAGAATTAATACTTTCCAATGCCAATTTCTACCAGGGGAATACTACTTGCGATCGCCACAATTTACCACGCGATCGCCACCTATCTAGAAAACCAACAACCACCCCGGTAAACTAATCAAAGCCTTACTCCCGTACAGACGCGATATATCGCGTCTCTCCGTGTACAGACGACCCGACGGGTCATCTCTACTCCCTGCTCTCAACGACAATTTGTACCACCCACCGACTTAGCTTTAAATACAACAACACCCAACCATCTACTCACTTAGGGATTTCCTCTTCTATCATCTTACTCTTTGGGGCTACACTAGATAAACTTTGTTCGCGCTACAAAGACACCTTCTAGTTGCATTTCCCCCCTAACACAAATGAGGAATTATAAGTTTTCGCGTTGGGCGTTGTTGTTTGTTTGCGAGACAGATCCAATAAACAGCTTTCTTACCTCTTTGTTTAACTAAGTTGACTCCGGGCTGTTGTCTCTGCCAGGGAAGCTATCTATCTAGCTTCAATTATTAATATACACCAGTTAATTTGCTGGGAATAGTGATTGCAACTAATCTTTACTGTTATCAACATTAGTTAAAATCGGAAAATAAAGATTCAAGATGTAGAATACTTAACCAAAGAAAATTACTTGAAAGTGATAAATTAATCCAAAGGTGACAATGATTTCAGCCGATTCTGACTCTGAAGTTGGTAGATGTAATTACATATGAAACCACGATATATACTTCACACGGTCAATAAGTGAGCTTTTGATTGAAATAGTTAATCCTGGAAGAGACATCGCCATGCAACCTCTCTACTACTAAAAGAAACATATACCAGCATGTAAGGTATAACCTATTACTTGTTCCACTACCCATCCATTTACTTATCCTTGAATCCTCTTGATTTTTGCTAAAATTCTATGTCTAACAATCGAAACCGACAACCAGGAAATAATCAACCACGACGAGTTCGACAACCTTTTTGGAAGGAGAAGGTGATTCAGTTACTGCGGGGGACAATTGGTATATTAGAAAATACGGTGACAAAGCTGGAACAGGAGGAGACTAGGGAAATTCCCAGGTCTGGTTTTTGGGGAAAAATTCCCTCCATCTTGCCGGGTATAATTATAGCTGGTGTCGCTGTAGTGGTGATTTGGCGAGGAACTAATTTATTTCATCAGCAAACCAATCCCGAAATAGAACCGACACCAATAGCAAGTATTAGCACACTAACACCGGAAGCAACACCCGAAAATCCCATCCCAGAGGAAACTATTCCCCCAGAGGTGGAACCGACCCCGGAAGCGATCGCACAATCAACACCAGAACCGACTCCAGAACCGACTCCGGAAATTACTGCTGTAGAGACCCCCGTTGAACCAGAAACCATTCCCGAAATCACACCTTTGACCCCCGAACAAAACCTGATTGCAGCCATTGAAAACCAAATTGCCAACATTAGCGATCGCATTGCCCAGGGGATGGTAAAGTCAATTCAGGTAAATTTTGCCAGTAGTACCCTGTCGGTAAAACTCAGTGATGACTGGTATAATTTGTCAACATCTGAGCAGGACGAAATTGCCACCGATATTTGGTTGCGATCGCAGGATTTAGATTTTACCCATCTAGAAATTATGGATATGCAAGACCATTTAATTGCACGCAATCCAGTAGTGGGAACACAAATTATCGTTTTGCAACGACATGCATAATCAATTATGATTTTAGCTGATGAGAGTTTGGTGGATTTTCCCTCCCTAATTCCATCGCTGTGAATAAGTTGTCTATATTATCTAAAATAATCAGACAAGGAAAAGTCGTCAGGTATTGATATAATAGGCAATAGATTTGCTTTTTTACTTCCTCTTGATGAGAACAGCGATAGATACCCTGATCAACACATTTTGGGGATTCTGAAACTTGCTGTAAAGAAACAAGATGATCTGCTAAAGCATAGCGTTTATCTTCGGAGGAGAAATCCGCTGGGAGTTTTTCCAGTAAATGATCAATTAACAAGTTTTTTTGTTGCTCACCGCAGTTTATCAATGCAATAATTGGAGATTTGTGAGATTGAGTTGAGCAAAAAGTTGATAAACGGGGTGTCTCAACACCATGAAAAAAATTAACCGATGGCAATTCATTGTTACTATTGATGACGAAAAGCTGATAATATCGCTCAAATGCATGACGAAAATTCTTTTTCGTCACTTTCTCTCCCAAACTTTTTGATAATACATGCCATAATTCTGCACCCACATCCTTTTTGATATAATCTAAACAATAACCACGACTCAAGGCAAATTCCTCATAGGTTTTATTTTCACAAGCAGCTTGTAATAAATCCAATTGTAAATCCGTCAAATGCTTACCAGTTTTTTCCGATACAATTCTATCCGCAATTTCCAATATACTTTGAGTATTCATTTTGATAACCTAATTTTGATAAACTATGAGAATTGATGAAAATTTGTAAACTTTAACTACAGCATTCCGAGGGGGATTTGTGAAATCTTACATGTAGGTTTATTAACGGTTGACAGTTGACGGTTAACAGTCATCAGTCAAAGGTACGCTATTTTTTACGACTTAAATCGGATTATTGTAGTTCAGTTGATTGTTCACTCGCTTGATCCAGAGGTGGAGAAAAAATCATTGTCATAGGTTTTGGTATTAGCATGAAATATAAGCTACTCCCCACTCCCTCTAAAACTGTGAATTTTGTGAAAAATGGGGATTTATCTAGATTTTTTACAAGTAAGTTGTAGCATTTCACTCAAATCTTGATACATTTTCTTCCCCTGCTTCCCCGTCAGATATCAACTTCAAGTTAAGTATTGATTGTTCTTCTATTCCCTACTCCCTGTCAGTTTTAGGGATTTGCTTCAAATGCGGATTTAACGACATGACATCAAAAAGCTGAATCGTGATAAATATTGCTGATTGGTCAAATTTTTAATCCAGTATTAATATATTACTAGTTATTGCATCAATTAATTGCTTTTTAAAAACCAGATTTTGTCCTTATATATATAAGGCTGGAGTCAAACTTTGAAAACTTGATAGTTAAAAAAGTCCCCTACAAGGGAGTTATAGTAATTTCCAACTTGCATTGAAATGAAAAAATCAAATAGTGAAAAGTTGGATTTTTGATAAGATTATCTTGTGGAATCAATATTTGTCAAAACAAATTAAATTCTTGTGCAAGTACGAAAAACACTAAAGTCTTGAGAACAGATTTATTTTTCTGTTGCTCCCTACTCCCCAAAATTTTCAGGAATTTGTGAAAAATTGAGGTATACAAATTCAGAACTATATTCGGCAATTTAATTTGCCATTTATTTTTCCCAATCCCACCTCTTAATACCTAACTAGACAATATCCAAATTCTCGCTGGTAAACGGATACAAATATCCATACCAACAAGATAATTAGGGTACTGTATGCAAAAATTGTATCAGTGAATTCTTCTATCTGCATCATACAAACTATTGATAACTTTGTTTCTATCTTTGCAGTCTCTTCAATATTTCCTTATTATTCTTTCAAAAATTAATTAACGTTTCTTAATTTAAATAACTTTACAAAGTTCACAAATTTTACGGGAAAAACGATAGTCAAATCACCCACCTAATCCCCCAAAACTCCCCTCGTCATATCCAGAAGTTCTTGGGAATATGAAAGTGTGATGAGTGAGCAAGACAACTCAAATCACACAAGTAAATCACTAATAAATTAGAAAATGAAAGGGAATAAAAACCATTAACCCTACCCAATCCAGGTGAAAAATTTCATATTGCAAAACTGTTTTAATCAGAAATCCCAATAATTAAAACATCCAATGTTTAGCAAACTTTTAGCAACCTTAACCAATAGTTCCTTGCTATGTCTACTCATTGTAGTCAGCACAGATGTAGAAGTCCAAGCTCAATCAGTGAACAATACAGTTAATTCCCAATCTCAACCGACTCAAGAACAAAGGTTAGATAATCAACAGCGCAACTCGTCAGCAATTAATCAAACCGGAGTATATAATCTCGGTGAATCCGCAGCTTATAAAATTCAGGGAATCGCAGGAATGCATGTTGTTTGTCCGCGACCCTCCTTAGTATTAGGAACCTCCTTTAGTTCCTTTGATGGAATTAGTTTCTCCAATAATTCATCTTACGGTATCAATGCTGCTTTCGTGATTCCTTTAGGAGGAAGTTTAGAGGGTACTTGTAAGCGAATGGCAGAAACTATTGCTCGTAAAACACAATATGACGTAGAGATTATTAATGCTCGTGCTTGTTCTGAATTAATCAGCGCAGGTGTACAGCTTAACCCCGACAGCTTTCCAACTATTGCTGCTGTTTGTCAAGGGGTATCTATAGATAGAACTAATACAAAAGAACCTAATAAACCCATCAGGTTCCAGTCTCAGGACTTACCAAAAAATGAGACTGAAAACAACAATTAACTTGTCAATTACTATCACAGGTGAAATCATGAAAAAAGTTCTTGGTTTAGCAATTTTGGCAACTTTTATTAGCTTACCAGCCCTTGCTGGAGAAACCTTTGTTCGTAACGAGTGGGTTAATAGTCATAGTACAACTAATACCAATTTAAATCTTGATTCTCACACTAATTCTAACCGTTATGAGAACTACAGTTCTTGGGCTGATAAAATTTATGTGGATGGGGATATAAATGTTTCTAAGTGCTTCTCTAAATGCGGTGTTGTCAGTGAAGTTTCCTTCGATGACTTTACCGTTCATGCTGCTGGTTCAAACCTAAGTGGTAGCTTCCATGAAAATATTGTCACCAAAGTTTACGGCACAATCAATACAATTACTAACTCCTATACCAACTCTCACGAAACAACTGCTGGTGTACGGTAATTGTTAACATCTTTTGCGATTGCTAACTAATGTCGCAATGACGGTGTTTACCTTGTCCTTGCGTAAGTTCTGGCTATTATCCATCGTTAATCAACCTGGGGGTGGTTTTTCCACCCTTTTTTCTCATGAAATATTCAATTTTGTTGTCTATTGCCTTGTTTGGATGGATTATTTTCATCTACTTCCAGAGAGATTTTTTTCTCAGTCAATTTCCCAATTTATCAATCAGTTCCATGTTGAGAGTTTTCCCGCACCATCGGCAAATTGATGTACAAATTCATCCTTCCAGAAGTCAATCAGAAATTAAACGAGATTTATATAATTCCATATCTCCTGGTATGTCCTACGATGAAGTTCGTAATATTATTGGCTGGGATGGAATTTTAATCTACGAACATGAAGTTAATTATTCTGATACAAAAATCCATGAAAAAATTTATCAGTGGAGTCATCAAGATATTTCTGCTGGTGAACATAGCCTATCGAATGCAGGTGAAATTAATCCCTATTGGAGTGTAACCCTGCAATTTCAAAATGATATTTTGATTAATAAATCATCACTGAATCTAGCACCTTAGAGAAACGCGAAATGTCGCTTTTGTCTGGAAATTGGGAGTAATCTAGAACAAAAAAAGACCACAGTAATCCCAAATCCATAGACGCGTTGGCGAAAGCCATGCCTTTAGGTTAGCGGATTGACCGAAGGGTAATCTAAACTCCAAAATCCGCTCCTAACCACCCAACAAATAAATTACTTTGATTCTGATAGTTGTGTTTGCACCACTAACTGGAAACATGGTTTCCTGAAACTTAGGAGAACCAATTCGCAAGGGTGGATTTTGGGAAAAACCAAAGCCCTCCGTGGGAATACCGAGGATATTGCAATTTAACTTACCATCACCATTTTCATCATGGATGAGCGCGATCGCATAATCACCTGGTTGTAATCTATCAAACTTAATAATCAGGGGTATATCAGTTATTTCCACTATTTTCACCTGGACAGCATTTTTGGCATTGTGGGGAAATCCCTTACCATCGGCAAACAAGCTGACGTATACTTTCCCTAAATAATTACGGAGGTTGTCTATTTCAACCGTTAGGGTACTAGTGGTATCGATACAGTTGCTAGATGGTAGACTGGAGCGCTCTTGCATGGTTGTTTGTTAATTGACAATAAACCCAAAAATAATCAAGGGAAAAATTCAGTATAAATCTGTTAATTTTTCTTTACATAATACTTTAACCCATTTTCTCACCGATTTTGGTGCAAATTGGGATTTAGGACTGCATCCAAATGTGTGCAAACAAGCTAGAAGCCGATTCTACAAACATGTCCTGTTCGAGGGTTTTCATAGACACCCCCTAATTTCTATCTCCTGAAGACCGTATCCTGTCTTCTGCATTCTGCTATAAAATTTAAATCTGCAATCCCAGAAAAAAATCCTTTATGCCTGCATTTTTATTAGAAGTTGGTACAGAAGAACTCCCCGCCAGTTTTGTGAGTAGTGCGATACAACAGTGGCGCGATCGCATTCCCCAAAGTCTTGACGAATATGGTTTAGAGCGGGATGATATTAAAATCTATGGGACTCCGCGACGGTTAGCGGTTTTGATTACAGGTTTACCTAATCAACAGAGCGATCGCACGGAGGAAGTGAAAGGACCACCAGCCCAAGCAGCATTTAAGGATGGTAATCCTACCCCCGCAGCCTTGGGATTTGCCAAAAAACAAGGTGTGGATGTTGCAGCCTTGGAAATACGTCCGACGGATAAGGGAGATTTTGTCTTTATCAACAAACTGATTCCCGGTCGTCCCATTAGCGAGATTCTGAGCGAATTAGTTCCCCAGTGGATATTCAACTTGGAAGGTAAGCGGTTAATGCGTTGGGGTGATGGTGACTTGCGTTTTTCCCGTCCGATTCGTTGGTTAGTCACTCTGTTGGATGATGCGGTTTTACCGATGAAAATTGAAAATGGTCGGGATGTGGTGACAAGCGATCGCCTTTCCCGTGGACATCGGGTTTTGCATCCGGCTGATATTAGTATTCCTAACGCCCAAGCCTACGTAGAAAGTTTACGTAGCGGTTATATCATGGTGGATGGGGCAGAAAGGGCACAAGTAATTACGGAACAAACAACAGCGGCAGCCGCCAGGATTGGTGGACGTGCGGAAATATACCCAGATTTATTAGGAGAAGTTGTCAATTTGGTGGAATGGCCCAATGCGGTAGTTGGTAAATTTGAACCAGAATACCTCGAATTACCCACCGAAGTGATTACCACCGTCATGGTGACACACCAGCGTTACTTCCCAGTATTTAAACAAGACCAAGAACTATTACCCAATTTTATTACCATATCCAACGGCGACCCCAGCAAAGCCGACATTATTGCCGATGGTAACGCTAGGGTAATTCGGGCTAGGCTAGCTGATGGTCAATATTTTTACGACAAAGACCTGGAAAAACCCTTAGAGAATCTCTTGCCGAAACTAGAAACAGTTACATTTCAAGAAGATTTAGGTTCCCTCCGCGCCAAGGTAGACCGGATTTGTCACATTGCGAGCCTAATTAGTCAACAGTTGCAGTTAGGTGAGCCAGAAACTAATTATACCCAACGGGCAGCCCTATTATGTAAAGCCGACCTAGTTAGCCAAATGGTATATGAATTCCCCGAGCTGCAAGGGGTAATGGGGGAAAAATATGCCCGCAAGGGTAACGAACCAGAACCAGTAGCCACAGCCATCTTTGAACATTACCTACCTCGACATGCAGGAGATATCCTCCCCCAAACCAGAGTTGGTCAAATTGTGGCGATCGCGGATAAGCTAGACACATTAGTCAGTATTTTTGGCTTAGGGATGATACCCTCCGGTTCCTCCGACCCCTTTGCCCTCCGGCGTGCAGCTAACGCTATTATTAACATTACCTGGGCTGGAAATTTACCCCTTAACCTTCTCCAACTCATTCATGATAGTGCCACCGCCTTCGCCCAAACCTACCACAAAAATGCTGAGGAATTAATCACCTTACTTCAAGACTTCTTCTGTCAAAGACTCCGCACCCTCCTCCAAGAGGAAAACCACATCGACTACGATTTAGTCAACGCCGTTATCGGGGACAATGATACAGAATATACCCAACGTGCCCTCAGTGATGTCCTTGATGTCCGTCAACGAGCCACCTACCTGCAACAAATCCGGGAAAACGGAACCCTAGGGCAAATTTACGAACCCATAAACCGTTCCACCCGTCTTGCAACCCAAGGCGACCTCGATACCCAAACCCTAGACCCCCAGAACTTAATTCAACCCCCATTATTCCAAAAAACATCCGAGGAAAAATTATATACAGCCCTCGTGAACCTCCTACCCCAAACCCAAACTTGTCGCGAGTCACGCAATTACCAACAGCTAGTTACAGCCTTCCTGGAAATTCAACCGACTGTCAGTAACTTTTTTGACGGGGAAGAAAGCGTTTTAGTTATGGACGAAAATCCAGATATTCGGCGCAATCGCTTGAATTTACTTGGATTATTACGTAATCATGCCCGTGTTTTAGCTGACTTTGGTTGTATTGTGAAGAATCAGTAATTTCCCTTCGCAACTTCCCGCTCACCTTGCGGGAAGCGAAAAGTAAAATCAGATTAGGTTATATCGTTTACGCTAATGCTTACTACATATCAGGGGCTGTAACCGTTGATTATTCTAGTTTCATTTATTGCAAAGTACAAGAGAATCGATATTACTCCCCAAAAACCCATATTTTGTGGTAGTCATCTGTTTGTAATTGTGAGGTGATAAAAATCTTCTTCAGAATTGATATATAGCGATTCCCGGTCTAGTAAGGTACGTTTTTTTAAGTCTGCTTGTATTGTTGGATAAAAACCAGAGAAATTTAGGTATACCTCAGTTGCTTGGGAAAAGTTATAAACCAAATTACGTTAATCCAAAATCCAAAATCCAAAATCCAAAATCCCCAATCACCCTAATCCGAGCTTACCAGCCAATCCAGGTGTTAAAGGCAGGAGAGTCGCAATCATTAAAAACAACGCCAATAAACCCAATGCAGCACGAGCATCATCCGGTTCAGTTAATTCATTCAGACTAGGACGTTCCACATTGCGCTGGAGGAACAAAATCACAATTACCCAATACAACGCCAAAGGATTTCCTAAACCCACCAGACCCAGGACAGCTACAGTGGCAAAAGTCGTTCGTCCCAGGGTTTTACGTCCGTAGATCGCTTGGACAATTCTACCACCATCCAACTGACCAGCCGGAACCAGATTCAAAGCAGTAATTACTAATCCAATCCAACCGACAATTACCAATGGATGAATAGGGACTAATTCCGATTGGAGAGTTGCACCAAGAATCACCTTGGCAATAGTACCCACTAACACCGAACCTTGGAAAAACTCCCTAGGTAACTGGAACGGTTGATCACCTCCCGATAAAAGTAAACCAGCAATTAACATCATCAGAGAGACAATTCCGCCAAAAGCAGGACCTGCGATCGCAATATCAAACAATGCTTGACGATGAGGTAAAAGGGATTCAAACCGGGTAATAGCACCAAAGGAACCGATTTGGACTGCTGGTAAGAAAAATGGCCAACTTAACCGCACTTGGTAACGACGTGCTGCGAACCAGTGACCGAGTTCATGGGCTATCAAACTGGCAAAAATACCTAATCCAATTGGTAAAACTTCCAAATATCGAGCAGGATTAGCAAAAAAATCAAATCCCTGTAAAATCCCCGCAGCTTCTAAACTGGTTCCCAATGTAGCCATCAACAAAAACCCAGCAAAAACTTTTTGAGCAGTTGTTGATGGACGGGGGTCATTGCGAGTTGGTAAAATGACAACAACCGGCTTACCATCATTATTTTCAATTAAAAACAATCGATACTTCCCAGGTAGCCTTTCTTCTAAACTCGCAGTTAACTGGGAGTAAGTAGTTTCCACATCCCCCCGTAAATTACCATTAAAAATAACACCTTCCTGGTAGGGAATTGTTTGGGTGGCAAAAAAAGTATCAATCCCAAAAATGCCACGAATTACCTCAATATCCTGATTGGGAATCGGCAATATTTGCAACTGGGCAACAGCAGCATCCTCACCCGACTGATTATTAGCTTTATCCTCTGAATTCTCAGCCTCCTGAGCATTTGCAGCCATCCTTGCAGCAGCTTTTTGCCGTAAAATCACATCCTGTCCCGCAGCACGTAATTGGCGGCCAATTGCCACATATATAACCACAGACACCACCAACAGAGCCAGCACACCAACGATATTCAGATAAATTCCTGCGGCAAATAAGCCAAAAAATACCAGCCAAGGAGTCATTAATACTACCGACTGCAACCAAGCTAAAATACCTAATTTTCCAAAAGGCTTGGCACGGACAAAGCCCCAACCCAATATACCGAAAGCGACAATTACAACAGCCGCGACTACAGGAGTTTCTGAAGCTGTAAACATTGACTAAAACCTTTATAATATTTCTGCGCGTTAGCCCACTTTATTAAGATATTAAATGAATTTTCCATGCTAGTGGTCTATCCCATTAAATATGAGGGGTGGGTATCTACTCCCGACCCCCCTGGAGACGACCCGGTGGGTCGTCTCTACTCCCGACTCCCTATTTTCCAGTGAGTCTCCCACATCATCTTGGACACAACCAAACAAAAAAATAGTGGGACTTAGACAAAAAGTAGCTATAAAAATACTCAAATGTATATACAGAAAGGCTTTGACATTGTTTTGACTAGTCTCTTCCCATATCAGAGTTTCAAGCATTTTTGAGCCTGTAATGTATTTCCCTTTTTCTGTATAGGTTTGAGGCTTATTTCTACCTCAAAAATGTTTAAGTCCCGATAGTTCATTACTACTCCCGACTCCCCTGGAGACGATCCACCGGGTCGTCTCCACTCCCGACTCCCTATTTTTCCGCGAGTGATTGTCGATCCTGCATTCTTTGAGTTGGGGAAGCTAAACTAGATAGGAAAGGATATATTTATGAAATTGCCGCGCAAATGCACACAAGTTGAGTGATTTTTCGACTGGGTGCAGTTTTTGGCAACAAACCAAGGGTAATTGTTATGGGAAGTGTGGACAACAAAACTGCGATGAAATCAAATCCAGGGAAACGCTTTGCGTTAGCAAGCGCGTTTGCGGTAAGTTTATTGGTATTGCCAGGAACATTTGGCGGACAATCGGCGGTTGCTCAAAACCAGAGGAATGGTCAGGAATTTACCTACGGGGATTTGATTAGAAGTATTGAAGCAGGTAAGGTTAGAGAAGTTAAATTTGATGAGTCCGAACAAACTGCGCGGGTTTATTTGGAAGGAGATAAAGAAAATACCCCCCCACGGGAAGTCCGATTATTAAATCGGAATCCAGAATTAATTCGTAAGTTGCGGGAAAATCGGGTGGAGACTTCCCAGGTTTCATCGGCAAATGGTCGAGCTGCCATCAGCCTGTTAATTAATTTAATGTGGATTTTGCCCTTACTGGCGTTGATGATTTTAGTTGTCCGCCGTTCTAGTAATGCTTCCAGTCAAGCGATGAATTTTGGCAAGACCAGAGCACGCTTCCAAATGGAAGCGAAAACAGGTATTGTTTTTGACGATGTGGCTGGAATTGAAGAAGCGAAGGAAGAATTGCAGGAAGTTGTCACTTTCCTCAAACAACCAGAAAAATTTACCGCCGTTGGTGCTAGGATTCCCAAGGGTGTATTGTTAGTTGGTCCCCCCGGTACCGGTAAAACCATGCTGGCAAAAGCGATCGCAGGAGAAGCTGGTGTTCCCTTTTTCAGTATTTCCGGTTCGGAATTCGTGGAAATGTTCGTTGGTGTCGGTGCTTCCCGTGTCCGCGATTTATTTAAAAAAGCAAAAGATAATGCTCCTTGTCTGATTTTTATTGACGAAATCGACGCAGTTGGTCGGCAACGGGGTGCAGGTATTGGAGGAGGAAACGACGAACGGGAACAAACCCTCAACCAATTACTGACGGAAATGGATGGGTTTGAAGGTAATACGGGAATTATCATTATTGCTGCGACGAACCGTCCTGATGTCTTAGATGCGGCTTTGCTACGTCCCGGACGATTTGACCGACAGGTGATTGTGGATGCTCCTGACCGCAAAGGACGCTTGGCTATTTTAAAAGTCCATGCTCGGAATAAAAAACTTGACCCAGCTGTTTCCCTGGAGGTCGTTGCAAGACGCACACCGGGATTTACTGGAGCGGATTTGGCAAACCTACTCAACGAAGCAGCCATTTTAACCGCACGACGACGTAAGGACATGATTACCCAGGTGGAAATCGATGACGCAATTGACCGTCTAACCATTGGATTGATGATGAATCCCCTGTTAGATAGTAAGAAAAAACGCATCATCGCCTACCATGAAATCGGTCACGCCTTACTTGCAACCCTTTTACCCCATTCTGACCCCCTCAACAAAGTCACAATTATTCCCCGTTCTGGAGGAGTTGGCGGCTTTTCCCAACAAATCTTCAACGAAGAAATTATTGACAGTGGATTGTATACCCTTGCTTGGATGAAGGACCATATCACCATGACCTTGGGTGGTAAAGCCTGCGAAGTGGAAGTATTTGGCGAAGCGGAAGTGACTGGTGGTGCAAGTGGAGACCTGAAGGCGGTTACAAATTTAGCTCGAAAAATGGCCACGATGTACGGGATGACCGATTTGGGTTTAGTGGCTTTAGAAAGCCAAAATCAAGACGTTTTCCTCGGTCGTGACTGGGTGACACGTAATGAATATTCAGAGGAAATGGCGGTGAAAATTGACCGTAAAGTCCGGGAAATCTCCCAGGAATGTTATACCGAAGCTCGGCGAATTATTCGCGAAAATCGAGCTTTAGTTGACCGCTTGGTGGATTTATTGATTGAACAGGAAACAATTGAAGGGGAACAATTTAGACAGATTGTGGCTGAATATACGACGATACCTGAGAAGATTTACGTAAATCCTCAAGACCAGAAACGGAGCTTCGCCGAGCCTGTTGCCCAAGAATAGGGGAAAAAAGGACGGGAATGATGTGATTAATAATACGTTTGGAGGGTGAATATTGGTATATCCGCAGGCGAATCTGGCGTTGCAGAATATCAGTATGAATTGAAAATTTGGCGTTGTGCAGAGACGTAGCCATGCTACGTCTCTACATCATGTTTACGATAATTTTGGTTTTAAGACAAAATGTAAATAATTATAATCATGCCGAAATTTAGCAACCCTGGTAATCCAAAATCTAAAATCTAAAATCCAAAATGGTCTAAGATTAATTGCAAACCATCCAATGATGAGAACGCCATGAAATTAAGCCTGTGCATGATTGTCAAAAACGAAGAAACAGCCCTACCTGGGTGTTTGCAGAGTGTGGTCGATACGGTGGATGAAATAGTAATTCTGGATACTGGTTCTACTGATAAAACGGTGGAAATCGCCAACCAATTCGGTGCACAGGTGTATCATTTCCCCTGGTGTGATGATTTTAGCGCAGCTCGCAATCAGGCTTTAGAATACGTTTCTGGGGATTGGGTGTTGGTTTTGGATGCGGATGAAACTTTAGTTCCAAGGATGGGTGAAAAGATTCGCGAAGCGATCGCTGTTAATCAGGATTATGTTTTGATTAATTTGCTCCGACGGGAAGTGGGTGCGCGACAATCTCCCTATTCGATGGTATCTCGGTTATTTCGTCGCCATCCCCAAATCCGTTTTTCCCGTCCCTACCATGCCATTATTGATGATAGTGTGATTGCGCTTTTGCAGAGGGAACCGGATTGGCAAATTGGCCATTTGACTGATGTGGCGATTTTACATAGTGGCTATACACCAAGTGCGATCGCCAGTCAAAATAAGTTTGCCACAGCCCAGGCAATCATGGAAAAATTCTTAGCGGAGCATCCAAATGACTCCTATACTTGTAGTAAGTTGGGGGCTTTGTATGTGGAATTGGGTAAGTGTGCTGAAGGGATAGATTTATTAAAGCGGGGAATTGCTTCTAAGCAGGCGAATACGGATGTGATGTATGAGCTACACTACCATTTGGGTATTGCCTATACACGGGTGCAGGATTATGCCCAGGCGATTTCCCATTATCAAGCAGCCACCAAGTTATTAGTATACCCAATGTTGAAATTGGCTGCCTATAATAATTTGGGTAATCTCTACAAGGAAACGGGAAATTTAACCGCAGCCAAAAGTGCCTATGAAATGGCAATTAAAATCGATCCCTACTTTGCTACTGGTAATTACAATCTAGGGATGGTTCTCAAGGAAATGAAATTGTATACGGACGCAATTAAAGCCTATCAACGGGCTTTGCAGGTTAATCCCTATTTTGCCGATGCTTACCAGAATTTGGGTGTCACCTGGTTAAAAGTTGGTAACGTGGAGGCCAGTATGATTGCCTTTCAAAAAGCGATCGCTCTACACGAAAAAAGTAACCCCCTGGAAGCTGTTCGTCTCCGTCAAGGACTGCAAGAAATGGGATTTAGTTTGACAAAATTTAAATCAGTAGGTGGGTTGTGAAAATTGTTTTTTGGTTTAGGTAGTAGGGTGTAGGAAAAACCACTTTTGTTGATTATTGAAGGTTACTGGGGAAACGAAGGGTCGATTCATTGAAGATTATGGATGAGATTCCCAATAGTACCTAAAGCACCAATAAATAAAACTCGCGATCGCTAACAAAGTCGCAATGATTTTTGTTAGTGAAGAAAAATTAAGCAGCTTTGACTTGACGCAACTAAGCCACAACTTTACACTATGCTATTTGGGATTTGTCAAGATGTCAATATCAGTCTTGAAAGTACTATAATCACGTGAATAAATTGAGAATAGAGTCATTAATATTGAGAATAGGCATCATTTTTTTGTCAATAAGCGTAAGGGACTGAGGAAATGACAAATTTTGCCTTTTTACAGATTTAAATAACTAATCAATTCCACGAATCAAGGGCTTACCGTAATTCGTAATTATGAACTACGAATTACGGAAGAAGTTTTTTGGCAGAATACCCGTCTTACACTAAACACCGATAAAAGCTGAACTTTTTACCAACGAGTTGATGTGGATTCTCTATTAACTTTTAGATTTTGACTTTTGAACCAATCTACTGAAAATCTAAAATTCCCTGCTGGGGATCGAGGGTGACGGTGATACCGACAGGTAAAGCAGCATTGCAACCGTCGTGACCGAAATCCAGATGGGAAACCACAGGTATATGCAAATCACCCAGGCGATCGCGTAATACTTCTTCGACTCGAAAACTGGGAATATGGGCTGGTGGTTGACATTGACTGAATCTACCGATGGCAATCCCTTTGATTTGCTTAAATATACCACTCATGCGCCACTGGGTTAACATACGGTCAATGCGGTAGGGTGCTTCTCCCACATCTTCAATGGCTAATATGGCTCCTTCAAAATTAGGCTGGAAGGGAGTTCCCAGGAGATGGGTTGCGACCGTTAAATTTGCGGGAATCAGGGTTCCGGTGACGATTTCTCCCCCCCATCCAGTTCCTTGGAGAGCAGATATACCTCGTCCTTCCACCCAATCAAATAGACGCTTTTGACTCCATTCCGGTTCTGCGGCTAAGGTGGTTAGTACGGGTGCATGTAACCCGGAAATACCGGCTTTGTATAGACTCCACAGCAAAGCAGTAATATCGGAAAATCCAATTAACCATTTAGGTTGAACTTGGTGATTACCGGGATACTGGTCTTGAAAATTCCATTGTTCTAGTAATCTAGTGCTACCAAAGCCACCCCGGGCACACAATATACCTTTACATTCTGGATTATGCCAAGCTGCATCCAGATAATGACGACGTAATTCATCGGTTCCCGCTAAATAACCCCACTGAGCTTGAATATCGGGAATTACCTCTAAACGATAACCACGCGATCGCCAAATTTGTAAACCGCGTTGAAACCATTCGGTTTCTCGCAGTGTACCACTGGGAGCAATCACATGTAATAAATCTCCAGGTTGTAAGGGTGGGGGAATTTGAATTTTGTTGGTAGGGGATATTTGGGTTTGCATCTTTTCCAGAAACTGCGCGGAGCGCATCTAAAAGGTGATTTGGGATTATGGGTTGAAAGTTTCAGGTTTTCCAGGGAGAAATAGCACGACTATATCTCCACCAGGATGGTGATATCACAAAAATCGTTTTTATGCATTGAATCAGCAATACCAAATCATGAATTTACACTTTCTTGGATTTCTCGCAAACCCCTAAAATTTACAGGAAGTGGGGAAATGCTTACTGTGATAGGAATGAGAAATGCAGGTAAGCTATCCGTAAAGATGAGCGATCGCTAATTTCCTAATATCTCGTAAAGTCAGGTCGGTGTAATCTGCAAGCAATACTTTCATGCTTCGAGATTTGCTCAACGGGAGTTAGAACAAATGTTGGGAATTACATTACAAGAAACGCGAGTTTAGCGTGAGATTTTTGCCGAAGGGGAAAAATCGCTTGTTTTACGTTTATTAACGTGAGTTCGATGAGTTATAAAGCCTGAAACTCTTGTCCAGTATCATTCATAGGAAATAGAAGTTTTTAAAAACCTCCTAGTATGCTGAGAATAAAATCATTAAACCTGGAATTAGTCAGTTATTGACTTTGTTCTCAACTAATGGATGAGGTTACTTTAAACCTTAACTTGCGAAATCATTGATTCACAGGGATTGTAGCGTTTACAATCCGTCGAATTCACGTTTATTAACTCGAAGAGTTGGAGAATCGCCTCAGCAGGTGTGTCAACAAGTTGAGTCTCTCTCTTGGGAACAATTGGAAAGTTTGGGTGAGGCTTTGCTTGATTTTACAAGTATGGCTGATTTAAATGCCTGGTTATCAGGGTTGGGGGATAATTCTTGATAAGTGTGTGTGTAGAGTTTAAGTGGGTGGGTGGTGAAAAGAGTAATTTATAAGTCTTGAGTGACGGATTAATTTTCCTTCTCTCCCTAATCCCTACTCCCTGTAAGTTTGAGGAATTTGCTCCAAATGCAGGAATAGTAGTTTTTCCAACAATGGAAGATTGCATCTAACCTCATGGTAATTATACTGAGCCAACTCTCGGAACCTAGTTCTTAAAATATGGGGAAGTAACATCAATTATCATAATTCCTCACCATGTCAGTCGCATCTTCACACACTAATCAAATTAGCGCTGGGGTCGAAAGTATTTTACAGCTTGTCCAGCAGGAACCATCTCTACGGAAACTGGATACTAGTGCAGTTAAAACCTCTCTATCTAAAGCTATTTCTCCCAAGTTTGAAATTGTCTTTGCTGGTGCATTTAGCGCTGGTAAATCCATGTTAATTAATGCCTTGTTGGAACGGGAATTATTATATAGTGCGGAAGGTCATGCGACGGGGACGGAATGTAAAATTGAATATGCAGAATTGGATAAAGAAAGGGTTGTTTTAACTTTTTTAAGCGAAGCGGAAGTCCGGGAGCAGGTGATGTTAATCTGTCAGGAATTAGGCTTGAAAAATATCACCAATATTAATATTAATCAAAGAGAGATTATTGATTCACTCCAGAAAGATTGTCAAGCCATCATTGAAAAGGAAGGGGGAGAAAGCAAATCTGAGCGTGCAAAACAAGCTAAAGCTTTAACTTTATTATTAGAAGGATACAAGGCTAATGGTCAACATATCCATACAACGGAAAATGCCATGTATTCAATGGAGCATTTTAATTTTACCAATTTAAAAGAAGCAGCCGGATACGCGCGACGAGGTAGTAATAGTGCGGTTCTAAAACGTATTGAATATTACTGCCATCATCCTTTACTCCAGGATGGTAACGTCATCATTGATACTCCTGGAATTGATGCACCCGTTACCAAGGATGCACAATTGACCTACACCAGGATTCAAAACCCGACCACCTCTGCGGTGGTGTGTGTGCTGAAAGCGGCTGCAACTGGGGAATTAACCAAAGAGGAAACGGAACTATTAGAAACAATTCGAGCTAACCCCGGAATTCGCGATCGCGTTTTTTATGTCTTTAATCGGATTGATGAGACTTGGTATAATTCCCAACTACGTCAAAGGTTAGAAAATTTAATTACCTCCCAATTTCATGATTCTGACCGTGTTTATCAAACAAGTGGTTTATTGGGGTTTTATGGTAGTCAAGTTAAGCAAACGACGCTTCAAGATCGATTTGGTCTAGATTCTATCTTTCAAGCAAGTGTTAAGGGTTTAAATGGAAAGGAAGAAACTCCCCAATTTGTCTATGCATTTAATAATTATTGTGGGAACTCTGGTAAACTTTCCCAGACAAATTTTCGCATTTCTATCAATGGTTACGAAACTCCCAATGAAAATTATATCCGTATTCTCAGCGAACATGGAGAACCCCTAATCAGACAATTAATTCAAGATAGTGGTATTGAAGAATTTCGGACTGCAATTACACGTTATCTGACAGAAGAAAAACGTCCCCAGTTGTTTCAGAATTTAGCCGATGATTTAGCAGCCATTTGTATACAATTGAAAAACTGCTATTTAGAACAGCAAAGATATCTAGACAGTCAACCCCACGAAATTGAGGCGATGAAAAATCAGGAATTACAACACCTGAATTTGGAACTGCAACAAATTGGGCTGGATTTTTGTCAACACATAACCGAGGAAATTAATAATATTATTAATAACTTAGATGCAGACTTTGAGCGAGATTTTCATCAACTACAGGTACGGATGATTCGTCGTTTAGATGAACTACTTGACACATTTTCCGTCGCGGAAACATACCGTCAAGCGACTATTTCCCATCCTCGGAATGCGACAGCACCCCTACTCGCAATTTTAGTCGAAGCTTTTTACTATTTAGCAAACCAGTTAGAAGAGATTTTAACCGCATCCTCCCAGGAATTAATTCATAATTTATTTTCCCGTTTATACCACCTCATCCGTCATGCTGAATACTACCGTCAATTGTATAGATTATTAGGTGATGATATTGGGATTGAACAGGAACTCAAAAATATCGAGAATCTGATTATCAAAACAATTACTAATGCTGCAAGTGTAGAATGCGATCGCTTTGTCCGGGAAAGTCCCAGGTTTTACGATGAAGGTACATTTTCCATCTATCAATTTCGTCAAACCCTCCTCCAAACTTCCCAGGGATACGACAGTGAAAGTATGGTGGAAGCAGAACCCGCAATTCGTCAATTATTAAAGCTGGATTTTGAACCAAAAGTATCCGAAACTATCCGGAAGAATTTTCGCCAAACCATCAACCAAACCCTCAAAGTTCAACTATTGCCGATGGCAAAACAGCAAGCTGACGTGATTTTACAACAATATCCCCAAGCTCGCAACTATCTCGAACAAACCTTGGAAAAGGAAGCTATAGAGAAAATCCACAATAATCAAAATTTGGCTGATAATTTATCTCGAAAAATC
This sequence comes from Calothrix sp. NIES-3974, assembly GCF_002368395.1. GTDB lineage: Bacteria > Cyanobacteriota > Cyanobacteriia > Cyanobacteriales > Nostocaceae > NIES-3974. The sequence continues at coordinate 4,233,617 of NZ_AP018254.1, read as the reverse complement.
AACACATATAATCAAGCTAGTCACAGTGTTAATGAATATTTACAGGTAATGGGTTTGACTAAGCCTTTATTACCAATTATCAATCATCAGTTTGATATCTATCATCAGGAAACTCCCGCAGATACCCCCAATATCTTTGATAATCAGGTGAACGATATTGACTATGAATCGCAGTTAGTTGAGGTTGAATAGTTGAAACTTGAAAATCTATACACATCCATGATTTTATGAGCTAAATGCAATAAGTTGAGTTTTTCAGGACTTACGCAATCACTACATGGTTACGTCATTACGTAAGTCCTGTTACCTAAAAAATACAGTTTTCAATTTTTAAATTATCAAATACTAATTTTTCCATCAAGACTATGGAAATATCCAAAAATATTAGAAATTTTAACTACGGAGACGTGATTTCAGTTAAGGATAAAATCTATAAAACAGGCAAAGTCATAGACAACATTATTCAATCATTCAAAAACAAACTCTATTCCAACTTGAATGAATACTTAGTCAATCAATTTGACATGAAAAATATCGCTAACTTACCAGAATTATTTGATAGCGGGATTGAATGTGAACTTTTGCAAACAGATGGTGGTGGTTGGCAAAAGGGAAAAATTAAGATTAATATCACCCTCGAATTCATCCCCGATCAACCCGATGTCACAGAAACAGCAGCAAACTCCCATCTATCTCCCCTAGATGACCTCCGCAATCTCACCAGTAAATAAACAGCAGTCAATCATCCATGACCAAACATCCACGTATTCCCATTCCCCATACGGTCAGACAATACGTTTTTGAACGGGATAATTATCAATGTCAAAGTTGCGGTCAACAAAGTCCCCAAACAAATTTAACCATCGATCACATTATTCCCCTATTCCAGGGTGGTACAAACGACATCAGCAACCTGCAAACCCTCTGTCTAACATGTAACGTCCGCAAAAAACATCACTTCGATCCACGGTTCCGTCGTCAATTTGGTTCGTAAATAGGGAATAGGGAGTAGGGAATAGGAAGTAGGAGGGATAGGAGATAAAACAAGATAGTACACAGAAACTAATAGCTATTCTCACAGAGATACAAATACTAAGCTTTGAGGTGGAGAGAACAAGGATAGGGGGGTAAGGAGTAACATTTTGTGAAAACCTCTGTTAGTATTTATCAGAACGTTGAGGTTAAATTGCTTATTGACTGAAAAATTGGTAACTTACCAAAAGAATGGAATACAGCAGCCCACGTCCTTCTAGGACGGCTTATCTTGATTTCTGATGTATTCATGCACGAATCTCTAACGGCGCACCCCAATGGACACAAATTTTCGGACTGGGACTCTATAAAGTTTCTTGGTGGGGTTTGTTGTATCCGGCTTGTCGGAAGGTGCGGCTAGAAACACCTTTGAGGGCGTTAACTGCTTGAGAAATAGGTGGATATTCAATGAGTGCGTGAACAATTTACAATACTTTTGCACGCCAAACATTAACTATGAAAGCCAGGTATCAATTCCGTTTCTACCCAACAGACCAACAGCAACAGCTTTTAGCCCAGTTGTTTGGCTGCGTGCGCGTAGTTTGGAATGATGCTTTGGCTATTTGCAAACAGTCCGAAAAGCTTCCTAGTAACAACGACTTGCAAAAGTTGGTAATTACGCAAGCTAAGAAAAAACCAGAGCGTTCATGGTTGTCTGATGTTTCTAATATCCCATTACAACAATCTGTTGCTGATTTGGGTGTTGCTTATAAAAACTTTTTCGACTCACTTAAAGGTAAACGAAAAGGTAAAAAAATAGGTACTCCAAGGTTTAAAAAGAAGACTGGCAAACAATCAGCCAGATTTAGAATCGGTGGATTCTCAATCAAAGGGGATGAAGTATACCTATCCAAAATTGGTAATATCAAACCTGTTTGGTCAAGACAGTTACCATCTGAGCCAAGCAGCGTCACAGTTATCAAAGACTGTGCTAACCGCTATTTTCTCAGCTTTGTTGTCGAAGTAGAACCGATTCAATCTCAAGCTAAAAACCAAAGCATTGGTATTGATTTGGGCATTAAAACTTTTGCAGTGATGAGTAATGGCGAGAAAGCAATAAGTCCTGATTACTCAAAAAAAGACCGCAAAATCCGTAAACTACAACGCAAGTTGGCAAGACAAAAGAAAGATTCTAAGCGTCGTGAAATTACTCGCTTGAGGATTGCTAGGCTGCACAACCAAATTGCAGACACCCGTAAAGACTTCCTCCACAAATTATCAACTAAAGTAGTTAGAGAGAATCAAACTATTGTTTTGGAAGATTTAAATGTGTCAGGGATGGTCAAAAATCGTAAACTGGCAAGGGTGATTAGCTTGCAGGGCTGGCGAGAATTTCGGGTATTTTGTGAGGCTAAATCCGAGAAGTTCAATCGGGATTTTAGGGTAATCAATAGATGGGAACCCACAAGCCAAACTTGTTCTTGCTGCGGGTATCGTTGGGGTAAGATTGATTTATCTGTTCGCTCAGTACCGTGTCTAAATTGCAACACTGAGCATGACAGAGACGAAAACGCAGCAAAAAATATCAACAAAGTCGGGATAGGGCATTGCCACGACTCTAAACGGACGTGGAGATGGAGTAAGACTACTTCGGTAGCATCCGTCGATGAAGCGTCAAAAATCACTCACTGCCCTTGAAGGGCAGTGAGTATGTCAACACCCCAATTTATAATGAAATTTGTTTTTGTCTTGAATAACCACAGGAAGAATTGAGGAAATATGAGTAAAGGACAGGGATTTGGCTTCGGTCTGGGTAAAATGAAAGAGTTAGCTGATGCTTTCAAAAAAGCCCAGCAGGTTCAAGAAGGTGCAAAGAAACTTCAAGAAGAATTGGAAGTGATGGAAATTGAAGGGGAAGCTGGTGGTGGTTTAGTAAAAGTCATCGTCAGTGGGAACCAGGAACCTCGAAGGGTAGAAATTTCGGCTAATGCGCTGAATGAGGGTGCAGAGGTACTTTCGGATTTGGTGACAGCAGCGATGAAAGATGCCTACAATAAGTCTACTACAACGATGCGGGAAAGGATGGAAGAATTAACCGCAGGTTTGGAATTACCCGGTTTCTAATTTACATCCCTTTTGTAAGGGTTTGGCGTTACTATGAGCGTAGCTTGGTGTAACGCCATGTTTGCTCTCACGATTCAACTTACTTGCTTGAAAGTGAGTAGCTGACACGTACTCCTGTACTGTCATGTACTGTTTATACCGTTTTACTTTGGAGTTGATACATTTAGGGAATGCAGGGGAAGAAGATGTATCGAAATCATCAAAGTTTTAGGGAAATGGTATTACATCGGGAGCAATGGAAGTGGTTTTTCCCCGACACCCTCCGAGAAACTGCTACATATCTACACTATTCACTACTCCCCATTCCCTACTCCCTATTTCTAAGCGAGTTGTGCAAGGATATTTAATCCAAAATCCAAAATCACTCCAGATTGTGTCTAATCAAGACCTTGACTGTTGCTGGTGTTCCCGGAATTAAATTGATGGGGTTTTGAGTTAGTTGATGATAGTCAAAGCTTATTTTGACTGGAGCTTGAACAAAAGTACGATTTTGGTGCTTATTTGTAATTTTTGGGTCTATATGCGGTATTTTTTGTACTTGACCAGAAATCGTTTGATTTCCGAAGCTACTGATGTTGATTTTGACGGGTTGTCCCGGTTTGATATTTCTGAGTTGTTCTGGACGAAAATGGGCGGCAATTGAGTTGGGTTCAGGGATGAGGGACATCAGGGTTTGACCTGGTTTGACCTGCGTTCCTGCCTCAATTTGACTAAAGCCAATTTTACCATGCATGGGGGCGATAATTTTGGTGGATGCTAGTTGATATTTGGCTGCTTGGAGTTGTTGTTGTTGTTGGGTGATGATATTTTGTGCGATTTTGACTCTGAGCTTGCTAAATTCGTAGTTATAAATTTGTTGATGAATTTGTTGGGATTGATTAACAAGTTCTTTTTGGTGGTTGAATTTGCGGATTTGCTCCAGGTTTTGTTGTGTCTGGATTTCCTCCTCCCGTTGGTCGCGAGGAGATGGGGAGTGGGGTACACTGGATGGAGCGGGTAATTTGGCGATTTCTGCATCGAGATAGTTTAGTTGAGCTTGTCTGAGTTTGGCTTGCATTTGTTGCCATTTTTCCAGACTCTGATCACGTTTAATTCGCAATCGTTCGTAGTATCTTTGGGTGGGGACAAGAGTTGCAAGGGATATTAAGCCTTGTTGGTTTAGTTGACGATACCTTTGGTGATCCAGTTCTGCTTTTAAATAAATTTCGTCTAGTTTTTGGACTTCCTGACGTGTATTGTGGATATTGGTGCGGAGATTTTTGATATTTGGAATTTGAATTTGGTGAATTTGCTGGAGTTGCTCGGTTTTTGGTTTTTGAGTTTGGGTTTGGCGTAAATTTTCCTGTGCAAGTTGTAATGCTAATGTGGCTTGTTGTAAATTCCCCTGTGCTTGTCGCAATTTGGCTGTGTATGGTTGGGAATTTAATTGGGCAATTACTGTTCCTTTTTTGACTGGTTGTTGCGGATGGACAAAGATTTTTTCTACTTTACCGGAAATACGAGCATCGATGCTAGTAATGTTACTGAAGACATAGGCATTATTAGTGGCTTCAAATGATTGTAAATACTGCCAATGTCGCCATCCCCAGAAGAGGATTGCGATCGCACTCGTACTAATCAATCCGAAACCAATTAGGAATAGGGGGTTAATCAACAATGATTTCCCTAACCAGGGTTGAATGGGTGAAGTTTCATCTGGGGGAGTTGGTGCAGATGGCTCATGGGTGTGAATTGGTTGAGAAATGTCAGAGTTTTGCATTTTTTCCTTGATAGTCGCAACCTGTGATGCTGAAAACAACACTAAAACTGCTGTGGGAGGAGCCTAAGTCCAGCATCCCATATTCCGGTATTCCTGCAAAATCTCTCAGTAATCTCATCCGGAAATCTTGACCGGATTTGAATCTCGGTGATTTGTGTAATCTCGTACTTCATGAATTAAGTAATATCACAGCACGTTAAATATGAGAAAATACTAAAACTTTAATAAATACTTACTCACACTCTCTATCCTCAGTTGCATCACAAAAAGGCTATTCTCAAACATGTATCAAAATCAACCTCAGAAATTTTCTTTCCTATTACAAAATCAATGGCAATTAAAGCTAATTCCTATGTTGACAGGATGTGCATGGGTAATAATACCGATGCAAATGGGATTAGCAAATACCCTAAATAGTCAGGAATCCTTGACAACATCAGGGAATTCAATGGTCTCCGCAAAACCCTTGACTGGAGATAAACTACAAATAGTCCAAATTCCACCGGGTCGGGATATTCCTCCCCCCCAAGATGTCACCCCTGGTCAACCGGGAATACCGGAATTGGAAACACCGAGACCGATTATTCCTCTCCCCTCCCCAGGGGAGTTACTCAATCCGCAAACACCCCCACCCCCATCCCAAATCGATGAAAGTGCTGTTCCTTCTCGCATTTTTGTCAAACAGTTTGTGGTGGAAGGGAGTACAATCTATAAACCGGAGAAATTCGCCGAAATCCTAGAAAAGTATACGAATCGGGAATTATCATTTGTCGAATTACTGGAAGCGCGATCGCAAATTACTAAGCTGTATGTAGATAATGGTTATGTCACCACAGGAGCGATTATTCCCCCCCAGGAAATTAAAGACGGAATTGTCAAGATTCAAGTTATCGAGGGGGAATTAGAAGCAATTAAGGTTTCTGGAGTATCCCGTTTAAACCCCAACTATATTCGCAGTCGTTTGCAATACTCCATCCGTAAACCTGTGAATGTTCCCCAAGTTTTAGAAGCTTTGCGAACACTGCAATTAGATCCTTTAATCGAAAACCTCTCCGCAGAACTGGGAGCAGGTGTACGTCCAGGTACAAACGTCTTGGAAGTACGGATACAGGAAGCAGACAGCTTCAGGACGGAAATTGTCCTAGATAATGGACGTTCACCGAGTGTGGGGACTTTTAGAAGAAGGGTGCAAATTAGCGAAGGGAATTTACTGGGATGGGGGGACGGTTTATCAGTTGGTTATACCAATACGGATGGAAGTAATGCCTTTGATGCTAGCTACTCCTTACCAATCAACCCTCGCAATGGTACAATTAATTTTTCCTACAGCGTCACCGCTAACAACGTCATTGAAGCACCCTTCAACGACCTAGATATTGTATCCAATTCCCGTACCTACGAATTGACATACCGTCAACCACTCTACCAAAGACCATCCGGGGAATTCACAATTGGATTTACCGCATCCCGACGGGAAAGCGAAACCTCCCTCCTGGATACACCTTTTCCCCTGTCACCTGGAGCTGACGACCAGGGTCGAGTTCGAGTTTCCGCACTGCGATTTTTCCAAGAATGGTCACAACGGGATACGACCCAAGTATTCGCAGCGCGATCGCAATTTAGTATCGGAGTCGGTGCATTTGATGCCACAATTAATGATAACGCCCCCGATAGTCGATTTTATCTCTGGCGTGGACAAGCTCAGTGGGTCAGATTACTTGCACCAGATACTTTACTCTTGATTCGTGGGGATGCGCAAATTGCCGACCGTCCCCTATTGTCCAGCGAACAATTTGGTTTAGGTGGTTTAGGTAGCGTTCGCGGTTATCGTCAAGATTTTTTACTTACAGACAATGGAGCCATATTTACCACCGAAGTCCGTCTCCCTGTTTGGAAACAAAGGCAAAATTTACTACACATTATCCCCTTTATTGATATTGGTACAGCCTGGAATAAATCCGGTAATGAAGCCAGATTAGACAATAATACTTTGGCATCTATCGGTTTAGGATTACAACTCAACCTTGGTGAACGGTTTAACGCTCGTTTAGACTACGGTATTCCCCTAATTTCCGTAGATTCACGCAAAAATAGCTGGCAAGAAAACGGGATTTATTTCACCATCTCCACAACTCCATTTTAAGTTAATAGGAGACAGGAGTTGCATCTTGTGACTGCTCTATGTGGTGACACAGGGATAAAGCTTCTGCCTTCATTATCCGACGTTCTGGGGGGGTTTCGTGGGTTGCTTTCCGAGGTAAAACATGTACTCTATATTTATTTAAGAAGTTTTTTTTATCCCAGAGCTGCATTTACAAATCACCATAACAAATGACACGATTTCTGTACGACCAATTTTCCAAAAGCTATTTAGAAGAATTATTACAACCACTAGGAACCGTACAGGTTGCTCGTGAAATTGCAGGAGAAGTGCGAGAAGTTGATGTTTGGTTTTCTCCCAAGGAATCAGTTGATGCAGCAGAAGTATCCCGTTTAGGATTATTGGGAAGAATTGCGGCAACACCTGCTATTTTAGAACCCTTTCGCAACGCTACAACACCGACGGAAATCTGTAGCTGCCTATTAAAATTATTAGAAATTCGCGGTGAATATGAACGTGATGCTAAAAGGAATCAACAAAAGTTAACAGAAAGCAGTTTACCGATGCTCTGGATTTTATCCCCCACCGCTTCCCAATCCGTACTTGAGGGATTTGCAGTTTCAGGTGATGAAACAAACTGGGGAAGCGGGATTTATTTCTTACCCAGATATTTACGGACTGGAATCGTCGCAATTCACCAATTACCTAAAACCAGAGAAACACTGTGGTTGAGAATCTTGGGTAAAGGAAGGGTTCAAGATGCAGCAATTGAGTGCGATTCGTTCAGTCTAAACCGAGAAATCGGGGGACGACTGGCTCTCCAAAGTAACCAATAGGTTGAGTACGCACTTAAATCCTTTGGAGATGACAACTACATAATCTTATGAGTGAGAACAAGTATCCTAGAAAGTTCAAGTCTCATCCCTAAGACGCTTAGGTGAAAGCATAACCCCTACGGTAGAGACTAGCCATCAATCCGTAAAGCGGGGTTAAAAGCGGAAAGCAGAGGGTAACCTTAACCCAAAGCCCGTGAGCAAGTCCATACGGATAGCGTAAGCAAAGATACGTCTGAACCATCGTTACTGCAAACCAGTGAAATAAGGATGACACACTGGGAGTCCCAAAAGGGCAATAGTTAGGGAGTTAAGAGGATTTAAATCGACTTAACAGCGTCACCCGAAAACTCGATGGAGAGTATCATCCTATAGTGGACAAACCAAAGATTATGTGGAACGAAGTAATCCACCTATAGCTCTCAGGATTGGTCGATAACCTGAGTAGTCAGCTAAGACGAAACATCTGGTAAAGCAGGCTATTGGTGGAAGAGATTGAGTCAGAAGCGAACGCTCTGTGGTAATAGCAGAGATATGCAGACGGACTCACGGTAATACAGAGTGTAAAGTTGAGAGTAGTAGTAGATATGCCTAAAACAGATTCAAGAAAGAATACTGTAGGATGTGACCAACCTAATATCCTATCTTCGGAAGAAACGGATGCTTTCCTTCGTTGGGAACTAACGGATTGGAAGAAGTTAGAACGGAAGGTTTATAAGCTACAAAAACAAATTTACAGAGCGTCTAGTCGTGGAGATGTCAAGAAAGTTCGCAGGCTCCAAAAAACACTGATGAAGTCCCGAAGTGCAAAAACACTCGCAGTACGTCGTGTCACCCAAGATAACCAAGGGAAGAAAACCGCAGGAGTGGATGGAATAAAAGCATTAACTCCTAAAGAACGTCTTGACTTGGTAGAGAATCTCAAACTTGGGGCAAAGGTTAAACCAACACGGAGGGTTTGGATACCCAAACCCAACGGGGAGAAAAGACCTTTAGGAATACCGACAATGTACGACCGAGCAGTACAAGCTCTTGTCAAGATGGCTCTAGAACCAGAATGGGAGGGCATTTTTGAACCCAACTCGTATGGATTTAGACCGGGACGCTCATGCCATGATGCGATAGCAGCAATATACACAGCCATTAATCAAAAGGCAAAGTATGTATTAGATGCTGACATCGCCAAATGCGTACAAGAATGGGTTCTCATCCTGAAATGCCTACTAGAGTAGCAATACTACTCAAAAAGCAAAAAGGAAAATGCCCATGGTGCGGATTAACCTTCAAAGATGGAGATGTCATGGAAATAGACCACATCACCCCGAAAACCTTAGGGGGAAAAGATGAATATAAAAACTGGCAATTACTCCATCGGCATTGTCACGATAAAAAGACGGCTACGGATGGCAGTCTTGGGAATAAATCTAGCTGTAACAGTGCTAACCCGAAGCCACTGATTGACCTAAATAATTATATTTGGGTTAATGATATGTTGGTAATGACGTACACATGACAAGTGCTGTATTACTGAGGAGCGGAATGACGGGAAACTGTCACGTTCCGTTTTGGAGAGCAGTAGAGGGGGCGACTCCTTTACTGACTTTAATCGAACTAGAATCACTTCCTGTTGATGAACCATTACGTACCAGGGCGCTAGAATTATTGTACAGCTTAAAAACCACCTTAGAAGTCAGCCAAAATATAGACGAGGAAGATAGGGAGCTAATTATGCGATTGTCACCACTTTATATCCAAAGGTTAGCAGAAGCCGAGGAACAAGGGAAAATAGAAGGAGAAAAAGAAGTCGTTAAAAGTTTACTAAAAACTCGTTTTGGCTCTTTGGATGAGGAATTATCAAAAATTATCGAACCAATACTGTCGCTACCACCGGAAGAATTTACCCCTTTACTGCTGCAATTATCTCGCGAAGAGTTATTGGAACGTTTTCAAGTTTTTTAAGGTTTCTTCTGGGCTAAATGGAAGGCGGATGCATAGGATAAACTAATATGACCACCGAACTCATTGTCGATTTTTGCTCTTAAACCTTTGTATAACAGCTTTTTTGTTTCTGGATCTAAATTGCGACAGGGTGTAAATGTATCTAGGAGAGTTAAGTATTTATTCCCATCGTAGCGCGTATGACAGATGATGGTTTCGGTTTGTAAATTGTGAAAATAGCCGGAATTAATCACATTTCGCCCAAAACTTCTTAATATCATCTCTTGGTTTTCTCGACCTTCGTATCGCATCAAAGAGGGTGCATATTCTTGATATACTTCGGCTAATTTCTGATAGTCTTCGTATTCTGGTTCTGGTGTCAAATTCCACAGTAACAGTAAATGACCCTCTGGTTTGAGAGCGATCGCGGATTTGGCATAACTGTACTGAGCTGGTATCCAATGGAACACATTAGCTCCTAGTACCAAATCAAACTTTCCGGGTTGAATTTGCCATTCTTCCAGGGCTACATTCAAAAACTTCACCTGGGGATAAAGGCGACAATTTTGACAAGCAAACTCGTAGAAATCCGTATTGGGTTCTAAACACAGCATTTTATAACCCCGTTCAGCAAAACTGATGGTGGCATTACCAGGACCACAGCCGATTTCTAAAATGGTGGCATCACGGGGTAACTGGGCCAAGTGTAAAGCCTGCTTAATGAGGGATTTTGCATACATCGGTCGAGCATGATTATAGGCCGCAGCAACGGAAGAATACCAGGTTTTGCGGGTTTCCAGTTCGCGGTCATGGTAATTTTTGATCGCGGCTTGCCAATTATTCAAGGTATGCTACTCCTTACGCAATGCTACCACGTTTGCGTGCTTCTTTGTATGATGTACCAACGTTGCGCAATCCAGCCTTAATCATTTGTCTTTCCAGCAGAGCAAAGAATCTGGCTTTGTCTCCCCCTTTGACTACTGCTTGATTATGGGCTTCTGCGATCGCAACTGGATAACCATATCCTTTTTGTACCTGGGCTAACATCACTCCCAGGGCTTCATCTAATAATTTACTATCTTCTGCGACCCAACGGGGGATTTCAATTCTAGCAATTTCTGTCCCCACATGTACATAGCAGAAATATATCTCTTGTCCTTGGTATAAATCAAGAATACGCGCATTACTTCGCCATAGAGGTCCCCGTTGTCCGGGTTGGAGTTGGCTTCCCCAGAGGGTTGTATCCCGCAGGGATTCAAATAGTTTACAGGGAACCTTATCTGCTTGATTGGGACACAAACTACTACAATCGGGAACGGGATGGGAACAAGCAGTTAAGCGGAGAAAGTTCATGGCTTCCACATTTCGAGAAGCACTTAAATAACCCATGATGGGAATTTTGGCGGTTTTGAGTTGTTCCCATGCCTGTAAAATTGGTGGTAAAATGCGATCGCGGGCATCAAAGGGTAATTGTTCCAAAAACCAGTAAATTAGGGAACCGTCCACCATTGCTAAGGTAGGTACATATTCAATTTGTCCAGACCGCACCTGGTGAGCTAGTTCGGCTAATACGGTTGCTTCGCTAGCAGTGCGACAAAAACTCATCCATTCTTCGGTACGGATACCCCACTGTCGCGACACGTATAAATCTTCCGCTCGGTAAAACACTTCCGGTAAACTATCCAATAGAGGATGTTTATTTTGTCCGTAATGTAATACCACCCGACCAATATTAATTAAATAGCAATAGGCAATCTCGTGGTGATTCGGAGCTATCTGGGAACCATCGGTTGCAATTACCGTATTAATCTTACTTGGTGCTGGAATTTCCACCTGGGTATGCAACGGTTCCATCGGTGTCGCATTCGCAAACAAAATGCGATCGCGCCATTTTTGTTGTAATTGAACTAACTCATCCTGACGCTGGATTGCTACTTGCAAATGTTTTTGAGCCAATTCTAACCGTTGACGACTAGCAGCAGCTTCCTCTGTCAGGTGTTGACTCAATCCTTGTATTTGTCGCGTCAGTTTCGTTAAATCTAGCATGAGGGATTTTGGATTTTGGATTTTGGATTTAAACCTTAATTATCTACACTCACAAATAGACTCTTTATGATTTATGATGGCGACGTCAGGAAGCAATATCATCATCGTGACTCAGAACTACAATAATCCTTAAATGTCATTGCGTAGACGCGTAGCCGATCGACCGTAGGGTCGTAAGTGCAGACGCACAGCAGTTTATTGCAAAGTAGCAATCTCACCATCACGACTGCGAACTACAATCCTCAAATTAGATCAGGTTTATTATACCTCCCCTGTAGAGATGACGGGTCGTCCCTACCATTGACTAAAATCTCCAGCAAATTGGGACAGGTTAATTAGACGAATGCGGGGATTGGCTTTAGCTGCTAAACGTTCTGTTTCGGTATTATAACCCCAGTCTGCCAAATATAATCCCAACCCCACTAAATCGGCTTGTTGTGCAACCAACTCCAAAGTCTTTAGTCTATCTTCCACAAACCAAACCTGCTCTGTCTGCAAATTATGAATGTTAATTAACTCCCGCAATATCTCATACTTGGGACGTTTATTTTCCTTGCCAAAAATAAAATCACTCCCTAAATTAATTTGCGATCGCTCTAATAACTGCTCAACAAATCGCCCTTCTTTGGTCGTAATAATATACAGTTTTGTCCCACTATTCAAAATCGCCTGAATTTTGTCAACTATCCCCGGGTAGAAACGATGTAAATCTAACCACCCATCTAAATCCTCCCCAATCCACCTATCCCGCAAACCATCCAATTGAGCGCCAATTTGTTTCGCTTGGAGATTATCCTTGGTCAAAATCTCCACCACAATATCCCCCCAATTGGCAAAAATTTCCCCATCCTCCATACCCAACATCAAAGCCCTGATCAATACAGGCATTTCCCAACCCGTCTCAATCACCGCTCGCAATGGATAAAACCTCTGGGCTAAACCCTGGGGAGGATCATAATCTTGCGATCGCCAAATATCTCGGTAGGTTCGCCAAGCTACCTGGAAATACTCTATCAACCCATCACAAATCACACCATCGAAATCTAAGGCTAACAGGTTTGGATTTGCATTCATCATGATTATTTATAAGTATATCAAAATCCTTCTATAGATTAAACCCTATTCACCACGACATAAGTAACACCAAACCCAAATTCCTGAAATTATTCCTAAATATTGCCAGGTTTTTTATCCCGTGAAATGAAATTAACTTGAATAATCGGCTCCAGCAATTCACTGTTCTATTTATTACTTCAAATTAGTCTTTTTTACTGAATATGTACTAGAACGCAAAGAGGGAGTTGGCTACAGGTAAAGCTGACACCAAAACGGATGAAAGTTATTTTGTCTCACTCCCGAATCTCTTTCAAGTCAGGGGATAGAAAGGAAACTAAGCCATTAATTCACACTTACCCTTAACTTGCGAGTAATACAGATAAATCCCATTTCCATGATTTTACACATACTTATTTATACTTCCAAAAGCATCTGAGTATAATTTTTTGTATTTATTTAAAGTGTATTCAATATGACCAAAAAAATCTAAAAAATATCTGCGCAGTATTTTCTGAACTTAAAAAATACATATTCCGTAAATAATCAATATTGGATGTGCCACTTTTTAAAGTGTATATTAATATCAGAATCAGTAATCACAAAAAAACTTATAAAGTCACAGAAAGAATTTAAGAGAAGAGTGGGTTACAAAATATAATTTCAGCCCAAATAGGGTTCAAAACCCTACTTGAACATCTGCAACTGTGTTTCCCTATGGATCAACTCTATGAAGGATAAATAAAGCTGTTTCGAGCCAAAATAAACCTGAACGCCAAACTCAAACCAAGCTCAAACCCTTGAAATAAAAGAGTTTCGCATCTACAATTTATCAATCCTTTTGAACCAACGAATTAGCTAAAATATGAAGCCAAGATGAAGCTAATATAAAGTTTTCATGAAATTGATAAATTTCAATGCACACAATAGGTTCTGAAAGATACACTTACTTTTAGTGTTTATCAGGGAATTGATTGAGGCATTGTTAGAACAATATTGCATCTCCGCGTGTAAATTAAAACCAGACTTTCAGTCGAAATAACTCAATTACAAATCGCTCAAAATTGTCTATTTCTAAATTGCATAATGGATTTTTTTCTGATGTTCCCCTTTAATTAAATTTACTTATATTCATTGGCAATGTAACTAGAATTGACATTTTTGAGATGAACTGACATTCCTTTGTCGGGGGTATCAAGTAATAGCGATCAGCGAAGCTTGACGCAATCATGGGGAAACTTGTGAAGTGGAGAGACAGAATACATCTTCATCATCTCAAATCTTGACAAGGGAGATTCAAGTAATAAATTCGCGTTTCCCAGATGAAATCTCTAGATTTTGCCTAGATTTGGGTTATTACTTGAAAATTCACCAGAATTGAGAAAAAGTCTGGATTTAACCTTGACTGTTAATCACACACAAGGAGTTTTTTATGGTAGGAGGAGATTCTCTACCTACTGCGAAGGTGATTGATTTTCCGATTACTGCTTTAGGTTTTCACCAGCAGATGGAAACAATCTTAACGTGGGCTAAGGCTAGAGACAGTCGAATTGTATGTGTTGCGAACGTACACATGTTGATGGAAGCACATTGGTATCCGGACTTCGGACAGATGTTACAAAGGGCAGATATGGTGACACCGGATGGAATGCCTTTAGTCTGGATGATGCGAGTTATGGGTTGTCATCAACAAGAACGGGTTGCAGGATTAGATATACTTGCGGGAGTATGTGAACTCGCGCAAAAAAAGAGTGTGAGTGTCTTCTTTTTAGGTTCACAAACAGAGATTCTCTCGCGAATGCGGACAAGATTAGAGCAAGAATATCCTAATTTAAAAATAGCAGCAATGGAACCGCTACCATTCCGTCCACTCACTATTGAAGAAGACGCTGCACTAGTGAAGAAGATTAATGACAGTGGTGCAGGTTTGGTGTTAGTTTCCCTTGGTTGTCCGAAACAGGAGAAGTGGATGGGATTACACCGAGGTCGAGTTCAAGCGGTAATGATTGGTTTAGGGGGAGCATTTCCCGTCTATGCAGGATTTCAAAAACGCGCACCGCGATTGGTTAGAGATTTAGGTTTAGAGTGGTTGTATCGTTGGCTGCAAGAACCCCGGAGACTCTGGAAACGTTACACAACAACCATTCCCCCATTTATTTTTTTAGCGCTGAAGCAGTTATTATCATCGCGGCTATTTAGTACACCATTTCGGATTCGTGAACGTTATCTCGGTTGGAAATTAGAGTAGAGAAGACCCGTTAGGTTTTTTATACATATATAGTCGTCATGTAGGTTTAGCCTTCTGATGAGGAACAGTGTACACCAGAATCGACGAAAACGGTTTTTTCCTCGCTTGATGCAGAGGGAGTAGGAATGAGCTATTTACATGGTTTGGTTGTGTTCAAATGATATGGAAATAGTGAGTAGGAAGTCAGAAGAAATCATTTTTATAGATTCTGGTGTAATGGTTACATAAAGACTACTTCCTATTACCTACTCTCGATCCACTTTCTCCAGTTGTCTGAAACTATTTTGTGTTCCCGATTTAATGACTTACAGGATATGTCACCCTGTGATATCTGTGATGTCATGTGTTGCGTTCGAGAAGAGGAGTGCATCAAACCGAATTGATTGCACATCATTCATTCAACAGATTCACATATGCTATCTTTTCCCAAAACAAATTCATTTTCACTAGAGAACAAGTCAGACTCTTATGTTGAGGAGCGTTATCGACAATTCTATCGATTTTTTCCACCCCATACTTCCACCGTTTTAGAAATCGGATGTAATACAGGGAGAGGAGGTCAAACATTAAAAAGAATGAATCCTCAACTGAGGTTATTTGGATTAGATTCAGTCAAAGATAGATTAGAAAGGCTAGAAAGATTATCTCAAAATATTTATGAACAATGTATTTATAGCCTTTCAACCCATATTTTTTGTGAGGATAAAACCTTTGATGCAGTAGTAGTGGGTGAATTTATTGAACATATTTATCCTATTGATGTGGATAAAACACTCACTGAAATATTTCGAGTTTTAAAAGTTGGTGGTAGACTATTAATTATCACTCCGAATCCTTTAGATATCAAAAAAAGAATCCGTGGAGAAAGTGTTTTAGATGAGAGTTCCCACATGTCCCAACATTTTCCCCATGCTTTACGTTGGAAGTTAAAAATGATGGGGTTTACTTCAGTGAAAGTCTACGGGAGTGGAAAAGTGACACGTTATTTAGGTTATTATTTCCCCTGGCTACATATTTACGGTAGTTATTTAATTATTGCCGATAAAAAGTAAGGGAAGATTTTAGATTTTGGATTTTGGATTTTGGATTTTGGATTATCCTTCGGTCGCTCCGCTAGCCTATAGGCATGGCTTTCGCCAGCGCGTCTATGGATTTTGAATTAGGAATTACGGAGCAGAATCATTAATTAAATATTGAAAAATTGGAAATATTTATGATTGGTTATACTGGTAAATAAGGAATATAATTTTTATCACTTATTACCTCTTTTATCAGTAATTTTCCATGAACACTTGTCAATAACCAAACCATGAAAAAATCATTCCTGCTCCCCACTCCCTACTAACTCTATTTACAAGCTAGGAGTTCATGAAAAATCTTTCCCCTCAAATCAAACATGAACAGTATTTCACCACTGACCATCTGAAAGCAGATTTAAAAAGTCGCTCAGTCAGAGGTGGTGCAATCACCATGCTTGCACAAATACTGAAATTCAGTTTGACTCTTGGTTCAAATATGCTGTTAGGACGATTACTCACACCCCAGGATTACGGTTTAGTGGGGATGGTGACGGCAGTAACAGGCTTTGTCACCCTATTTAAAGACCTAGGTCTATCAATGGCAACTATCCAAAAGGATGAGATTAATCATCAACAAGTCAGTACCCTATTTTGGGTGAATCTGGGACTGAGTGGAGTTACAGCCATCATCTCAATTGCGATCGCACCGCTAATTAGTTCTTTTTATCAAGAACCCCGTTTAATGGCAATTACCTTGGCTTTAGCTGCTGGTTTTATTATCAGTGGTCTGGGGATTCAGCACTCGGCTTTACTGAATCGCCAAATGCAGTATCGAGTACTGATGGTTAATGATGTCTGCTCAAACCTACTGGGGATTATCTGTGCAATTGTTGCTGCTTGGTATGGATGGGGTTATTGGGCATTGGTGATTATGCCCCTAGTTAACGCCACAGTTAATACTATCGGTGTGTGGATTACTTGTCAATGGCGACCTGGTTTACCTACACGTCGAGTCGGAGTGCGTTCTCTGCTGGTGTTTGGCGGACACTTAACGGGTTTTAGTATCGTGAATTACTTTGCCCGTCATTTAGATAACATCCTGATTGGGAGATATTGGGGTGCGCAACAATTGGGACAGTATGCTAAAGCATATCAATTACTACTTTTACCCTTGAATCAAATCAATGTACCGATTACGAATGTGGCGATTCCCAGTTTAAGTAGGTTACAAAACGAACCAGATAAATTTCGTGACTATTATCTCAAAGCTTTATCTGCGATCGCATTTTTAACTATGCCGATTACGACTTTGATGATTGTGGTATCGGAAGAGTTGATTGGAACGATTTTAGGTTCTCAGTGGGGTGATGCGATTAAGTTGTTTCGGATTTTGAGTATTTCGGCTTTATTTCAGCCAATTTGTAATACGACGGGTTGGTTGTATATTAGCAGGGGAAAAAGCGATCGCATGTTGAAATGGGGGGTATTTTATTCCAGTTTGGTGGTGATATCTTTCCTAATTGGTTTACCATATCAAGCCTATGGGGTTGCTTTATCCTATGGAATAGTCATGCTGTTACAGGTTTTCCCCTGCATTTATTTTGCTACACGTGGTACATCAATTACCGTATTTGATGTGATAAAAACAGTGCGAGAAATATTGACTGCGTGTATAGTTGCCGGTGCAACTGTATTGTTTTTAAAAACCATAATCGGCGTTTATTTACCAATGGGGATTGCCTTAATTATTTATTGCTGTGTGATGACAGTTGTCTATTTATTATTCATGTTTTATGTGTTTAATCACAGTAGTATGTACCTTCAGTTATTAGGAAAATTCAAAGCAAAGTAGGAATAACTTACATCGTTTATGCTAATGCTTGCTATATATCAGAGGCTATAACCATTGATTATTCTTGTTTCATTTATTGCAAAGTACAAAATAATCGATATTACATGTACTTCCTATACCCTATTTACAAGTCAGTCCACCATATTGTTTTAGACATAGACAAACAAGAAAGAAAATAACTTATCCCTACTCTCTATTCCCTATTCCCTATTCCCTATAGGCAACACAATCATGAAAAAAAGAATAGCCTTTATCGTCGATAACTTTCCCGTCCTATCCCAGACTTTTATTTTAAATCAAATTACTGCTTTAATTGCCTATGGGTATGACGTGGATATATATGCGAATCCATCTCAGGAAATGACAATACATGACGATGTAAACAAATATAATTTATTATTACGTACTAGCTATTTTCCCCAACCTAGTCAACACCATCCAGTCACCTTATGTAAAAGTTTACATCTTTTGCTTCAAGGTATCTGCAAATCTCCCCATGTTCTCAATCAGCTTTATCGAAATATTTCTGCTCTCAAAACCAATGGCTTACCAATTTGGTTCCTACCCTACTTGGCTAGTCCATTTTTCACTAATATATTCCCACAAAATTATGATATTATCCACTGTCATTTTGGTCCTAATGGAATTAAAGGTCTAGCTTTGAAAAGAATGGGCTTAATCACAGGTAAATTAATTACATCTTTTCATGGCTATGATATAACTAAATATATTAGTAAATATGGTGCTACCGTCTATCAGCAATTATTCGCGCAAGGAGACTTATTTTTACCCATTAGTAAACATTGGCAAAATCAACTAATTGAGTTAGGATGTAAACAGGATAAAATTAGAGTACATCGCATGGGAGTAAACTGTGAAAAATTCACTTTTACCCCTCGTCAATATCACCATTCTCAACCCATTCAAATTCTGACAATTGCCCGTTTAGTGGAAAAAAAAGGTGTAGAATACGGTATTCGCGCAGTTGCTCAGTTAGCTTCAACCCATCCTAAAATCTGCTACAAAATAATTGGTGATGGCTGCTTAAAAGAAAGTTTGCAAGTACTGATTCAGGAACTAAATATTGTAGACAAGATTGAGCTATTAGGTTGGAAAGAGCAGAGCGAAATTCGCGAAATTCTGAACCAAAGTCAGATTTTAATCGCTCCAAGCATCACAAGTAGAGAAGGTGATCAAGAAGGTATTCCAGTAGTGTTAATGGAAGCAATGGCAATGGGAATTCCTGTAGTTAGTACTTTACATAGTGGTATCCCCGAATTAGTGAAAGATGGAGTGACTGGCTTTTTAGTACCAGAAAAAGATGTAGAAGGCTTGAGTCAAAAAATCAAATATTTAATTGAAAATCCTCAAGTTTGGGAAAAGATAGGTCATGCTGGACGAAAATTTATTGAAGAAAATCATAATCAGATTCTTCTCAATCAGGAATTAGTTGATATCTATGAAAAACTCTAATATCTTCTGATGAAAATAACTAGATTTATACAATCATGAGAATTTAGCTATGAATTACTACAATCACCGTCAATTTGTGTCCGTTATTATTCCCGTGTTTAACGATAATGAACATTTGCAAATTTGCTTAGAAGCACTACAAAGACAAACCTATCCCCAGGAATTATCCGAAATCATCGTCATTGACAATGGGTCAACTCAAGACGTAGAAAGTGTTGTGAATCAATTTGCGCAGGTAAAATTAACCTATGAAAGTCAACCAGGTTCCTACGCAGCAAGAAATAAAGGTATATCCCTCGCAAAAGGGGAAATCATTGCCTTTACCGATGCTGATTGTATTCCTGGGGAAAACTGGCTAGAAAATGGTGTAGAAAAACTATTAAATACTCCCAATTGTGGATTAGTAGCAGGTGAAATTAAGCTATTTTTTAAAAACCCGCAACGACTAACAGCAGTAGAACTATTTGAAAAGATTGAGTTGAATTTCTTTCAACGAGAAAAACTACAAAAATATCACTTTGGAATGACGGCAAACCTATTTACATTTAAACATGTAATCGAACAAGTAGGTGACTTTGATAGTACTCTGAAATCAGGAGGCGATCACGAATGGGGAGAAAGGGTATATCAAGCGGGTTTTCAACAGGTTTATGCAGAAAATGCCTATGTTTTTCATCCAGCACGACACTCTTTTTCCCAGCTACGTAAACGAATTAGTCGTTTAGTTGGAGGAAGCTTTGATAGGATGATGAATAATAATCCATCATTAGTCGATATTATGGTAGATTTATTAGGGACCTTTAAACCCCCCTTGAGAAGTTTATATCGTGCTTGGACTAATGAAAATTTGCGAACTATTTCGGAAAAAATCAAGTTTATTCGCGTGATGTTTTTTGCCAGATATATAGTAATTATCGAAAAAATTCGTCTCTATTTAGGTGCTGATACCCAAAGGGGATAGTTGTACTATTTTGGATTTTTGATTTTCGATTACTCTGCACCTTTGAGAACCCCTTGTTAGATACTAAACCTTAAACCTCACAGGGATAGTCTGTAGAAGGAAAATCAATCCGTTACTCAAGGCTTACAACTTACTCGTAATAAATCCAGGTTAATCTATTCAGCAATCAGACCTCTAATTAATGAATTAATTTGACCATGACATCCATTTCTCAGCTAGATAATTCTCGAAACGGCTTATCTGTTTTTCAACACCCCTTAGTCAGTGTAATAATTGGTAACTATAACTACGAGCAATTTGTTGGTGATGCAATTGAAAGTGTTATCAATCAGACCTATGGGAATCTGGAAATTATTGTGATTGATGATGGTTCAAATGATAAATCCAGAGATATAATCAATCAATATGGAAGTCGGATAATTCCCGTATTTAAACAAAATGGTGGACAACCATCAGTTTATAATACAGGTTTTGCAGTCAGTCGAGGGGAAATAATTTGTTTTTTGGACTCGGATGATTTATTTGTCAGAGATAAAATTGCCAAGATTGTGGAAGTTTTTAATTACTCTCAAGAAATAGGTTGGTGTTTCCACAGTGTGCAATTGATAGATATCAATAACCAGCCCTTAAAATGGAGTGTGACAGAAAAGTATTTTACCAAAGAATGTGACTTTAGAAATCTCATCAAGGCTGGAAAAATACCTCCTAGTATACCCCCTTCTTCTGCTCTTTGTTTTCGGCGTTCGTTATTAGAAAATATTCTGCCAATGCCAACATCAGAAATTATTAAAAGTACCGACTATTATCTAAAATTTATGGCATTAGGACTGAGTAAAGGGGTAATACTCCAAGATGAGTTAACATTACAAAAAATCCATAATAATAATGCGGCAACTTTGAGAACAGACAGGGAATACTTGAAGGGGAGAAAGTTTATTTATACAGGTATTTGGATTCAAGATAAATTCCCAGAATTTCGGAAATTTGCGAATAAAATGGTAGCATTAGGAATTGCCTATCATTGGATTGATGGTGAGAATAATCGGGAGAATCTTCAAGCTATTCATAATTACCTAGTTTCCTGTTCCTGGTTAGAAAAATTTAAAATCAACTTTATCGCTAAATACTATTACTACAAATTCAGAATATTTGGTAAAAAATGATGAATAAATTCAAAATAAACTAATTTAAATCATTAAAATTCAACCACCAAAAAATCCATGAATCAAAAATTTCGTCTCGGAATTGTCTTTACTCACCCCACCCAACATCATGCTCCATTGTGGCAAAAACTCAATCAAGAACCGAACATTTCCGTCACCGCATTGTATCTTTGCAATGAAAATCAAGTTGGAGGCGATCGCTTATTAGGAAGTCATCAACCCTGGGACGTGGATTTACTGAGTAATTATGAGTATAAATTTTTAAAAGATATCACTGGAAATATCACTACCACAATCAAGCGAGAATTATTCAACCCAGAATTATTTGCTTGGTTACACCCGAAAAACTTTGATGCGGTGTTTATATCCAGCTTTTATACCTACTCCTATCGTTTAGCCGTTTTACTGTGTAAACTGCGAGGTATTCCTGTAATCATGCAAAACGATGCCACAATTATTACCGATAGTGAATTCAGTCGGTTACGTAAACTAGTAGTATGTGCATTGTACCCGTGGATGTATGGTTTAGTTGACCATTGGATTTCCAGTGGAGACCATAACGAAATATATCTGCGTCATTACGGTGTCAGTCAAGACAAAATAGTCCGTGGTTGTTATCCCGTTGATCGCGATCGCTTTGAGCAGACCATTAATCAAAATCAAGCTGAAATAGCCAAAATTCGTCAACAACTGAGTTGGGATGGGGAAACAATTCTCTACGGTTTTGCGGGGAAATACATTGAACGTAAAAACCCTTGGGAATTTATCGACGCGATCGCACAAGCACACAAAATCGATCCACGGGTTCGGGGAATCATGATTGGGGGAGGGGAATTAGAACCACAAATCAATCAGCGACTTGCAACCATGAATCAGGAGGTTATTAATATCGGTTTTATCAACCAGAGTAAATTACCCCTCTACTACGCAGCTTTGGATGTATTTATTTCTACTTCTAAAATCGACCCCCATCCCCTAGTGATATCGGAAGCAATGGCTGCTGGTTGTCCAATTATATTAAGCGATCGCTGTGGAAATTGGGGTTACAGTGATACAGTTCAGCATCGTTATAACGGTCTGGTTTATCCCAGTGGTCAAGTAAATCAACTCACAGCAAGCATTTTAGAAATGACTAACCAACACACTCGTCAACTTTATGCTCAACATGCGCAAACTGTTTTTTCTCAGCAAGACCTCAACTGTGAAGTCAGTGCATTTAAGGAAATAGTTAGTAAAATTAATTGCCAAAAACAAAAACCGAACAGAAGTGATACTAACTGGAATTACCCAACATCAACCAAAAATATTCTCCTAGATTAACTTCCCGCTACTACATCAGTCAATGATATCAAGTCCAGTCATCTAAAACTCACACAAATCACCTAACTACTTGATCTACTGTTAACAGTTATCCATTAAAAGTAGTGAAGATGCAACTTAAATGCACAACAAACTAGTATGACCATTACACATGAATAATTTTTAGCATCTCTACGTCTTGACGCAACATACTTTCAATTTTCCACCATCAGTTTTTGTCTTCTCAAACAATGCGAATAGCTATCACCCGGACAATTCCTAACTTCAGCATGGATGTGTATGCAGACAGTATTATCTTGGCTTTAAAAACAGTGAGGCCAGATTGGGAAATTATTGAATTAGCACCCTATCCCTTTGATTGTAATAATTCGTCTTTATGGGTACGAGGAAGGAAATTTTATGAACGATTTTGGCATTTTCCCCAAACAGTTAGACAGCATTCTGCCGATATCTTTCATGTTATTGACCATAGCGAAGGACACATAGTTAATTGGTTAAAAAAAACAGGGAAGCCAGTTATTGTTACTTGTCATGATTTAATTAACTTTTTCTATCGTGAGAATCTCCAAAGTTCTTTGAAAGTGCCAATACTTAGTGACATTATGTGGATGAACTCAGTCAAATCTATGCGCAATGCTAACCATATTATTACCGTTTCCCAAGTGACAGCCAAAGATGCAGTAAATATTTTAAACATTCAACCACAGCAAATTACCGTCATTCCCAACACCGTCGATCCGATTTTTCGCCAATTATCGGTGACAGAAATTCATGCTTTTCGTCAACAACAGGGAATTTCTCCAGAAACCCTTTGTTTATTAAATGTTGGTAGTAATCATCCACGTAAAAATCTTTCCACCATTTTACAAGCACTAAAAATAGTGAAATCCCAAGGATTACTATATAAATTTTGGAAAGTCGGTTCTGATTTTACAGAAGTGCAAAAACAATTTATTTCCAACCACAAACTAGAGGATAATATTCATTATCTAGGACAACCAAATAAAGCCCTTCTGCTCAAATTGTATAATGCAGCCGATATTTTATTAGCACCATCGTTACACGAAGGTTTTGGCATTACATTAATTGAAGCAATGGCTTGCGGAACACCCGTAATTACCTCCAATACCTCCGCAATGCCAGAAGTAGTCGGAAATGCAGGTATACTAGTAAATCCAACTAATCCGGAAGAAATTGCATCAGCCATTTTCTCCTTACACCATGACCAAATATATTATCGCAAATTAGTGACAGAAAGTTTATCTAGAGTCAAAAATTTTCACTGGGAATTTATTGCTGAAAAAATAGCTTTTACCTACGAAAAAGTTATCATGAATCAGGTGTGATGTGATATGAAAATACTTATTTCTGCTTATTCCTGTGAACCTGGTCGTGGTTCAGAACCAGGTGTTGGTTGGAACGTTGCTAAAGAAGTTGCAAAATATCATCAAGTTTGGGTATTAACTAGACCAGATGAAAGTAAAGCAATCATTGAAGCTGAATTAGCACGTCATCCAATTCCCAATTTAAATTTTGTTTACTTTACCCTACCATTTTGGCAGAATAGTTTACGCTGGGGGCAATCGGGGGCAATTCAAATCCATTATTATCTCTGGCAAATTCAAGCCTATTTTGTTGCTCGCAAATTACACCAACACCTTCACTTTGATTTAACCCACCATGTCACCTTTGTCAAATACTCTAATCCCAGTTTTCTCTCCCTTTTACCCATACCCTTTATTTGGGGTCCAGTGGGAGGTGGTGAATCCGCACCAAAAGCATTTTGGCAGGATTTTAGTTTGAGGGCTAAGGTATATGAAATAAGTCGAAATTTCATGCGTTGGTTGGGAGAAATTGACCCCTTTGTAAAAATTACTGCCACAAAAAGTTGTTTAGTTCGTGCGACGACTGAAGATACAGCAAAACGTCTTCAGTATCTGGGGGTAAAGAATATTCAAGTAATTAGTGAATCAGGTTTACCAAAGCAGGAAATTATTAGTTTAGGTAAGTATCCAATCCCTAATGAACGGGTGACAAAATTTATGAGTATGGGTAGACTACTACATTGGAAAGGCTTTCATTTAGGAATACGCGCTTTTGCGACAGCTAATCTACCCAATAGTGAATATTGGATTTTAGGTGATGGACCAGAGAGACAAAGATTAGAAAAATTAGCAATTGAATTAGGAGTGAGAACAAAAGTGAAATTTTGGGGTCGATTACCCCGTTCCCAATCTTTAGAAAAACTGAAGGAATGTATTGCTTTAATTCATCCCAGTTTGCATGATTCTGGTGGTTGGGTATGTTTAGAAGCAATGGCAGCAGGTCGTCCAGTCATATGTTTAGATTTAGGAGGACCAGGTGTGCAAGTGACATCAGAAACTGGTTTTAAAATCATAGCAAATACTCCAGAACAAACAGTACAGGACTTAGCAGTAGCAATCACTCGTTTAGGATATGAACCCCAGTTGAGATTAGAAATGGGTCAAGCCGCTAAAAATCGAGTTCGAGAGTTATTTGACCAGGAAAAAATGGGTAGAAATTTAGCCCGGCTTTATCAACAAATTGTTGAACAATATCATCAAAAAATGCAGTTAGAGAATACAGGATGTAGAATACAGAATACAAAGTAAAAAATTAAATTTTCTGTGAAGTGAAGCTAGAAGTCGGGTTTTGTCGATAAATTTATTTACTTTAGCCATAGATACTATTTCTCAAAACTCGATTTCTTTTTTTGATAACTATTTCAGTCAAAAAACAAAAAATATTAATCATGAATATTCTCAGTATTCACAATCGCTATCAAATTCGAGGAGGGGAGGATGAATGTCATCAAGCTGAAGTTAACTTACTCGGAAAAATGGGGCATCAAGTAGATGTTTATATAGAAGATAACTGGCAAATCCATAATTTAACTAATTTGCAAAAAATTCAAAAAACAATCTGGTCAAAACAAGCATACCAAACAGTAAAAAATTATCTCAAAAAACAAAAATATGATGTAGTTCATATCCATAATTTTTTCCCCTTGATTTCTCCTTCAATTTATTATGCAATTCAAGCTGAAGGTATACCAATAGTTCAGACATTACACAACTATCGTTTACTATGTCCCAATGCTCTATTTTTCCGTCAAGGTCGTGTTTGCGAAGAGTGTCTGGGGAAAAAAATTCCCTATCCCGGAATAATTAATGGTTGCTATCGGGATAGTAAAATCGCGAGTGGATGCGTAGCTACCATGCTTTCAATACATCATGCATTGCAAACATGGAAACAGAAAGTTAATACCTATATTGTGTTAACCGAATTTGCACGTCAGAAATTCATTACAGGTGGTCTTCCTGCTGAAAAAATCGTTGTCAAACCCAACTTTATCGAAGATTCTGGTCTGGGTGCAGGAAGTGGTAATTATGCTCTATTTGTTGGCAGATTATCACCGGAAAAAGGTATAGACACCCTACTGACAGCTTGGAAGAACCTCAGCGATCGCATACCCCTAAAAATTATTGGTGATGGACCCCTAGCCAGTCAAGTCCAACAAGCAGCAAACCAGCAAAAATCCATCGAATGGTTAGGACGCAAACCCATCGAAACCGTACATACCTTGATGGGAGAAGCCAAATTCCTAGTATTCCCATCCCAATGGTACGAGACTTTCGGCAGAGTTGCCATCGAAGCTTTTTCCAAAGGGACACCAGTGATTGCTGCAAATATCGGTGCGATCGCTGAACTTGTCACCCACGGTAAAACGGGATTACTGTTTCAAGCGGGTGATTCTCTAGACCTCACTAAAAAAGTTGAGTATTTCCTGACCAATCCCACTCAAGTAATTCAAATGCGTCACACCGTCAGAAAAGAATTTGAACACAAGTATACAGCTACTCAAAATTATCATTTATTGATGGATATATACGCTCAGGTATGTAATTTAAACAACTATTAATCTTATTTTAAGACGCTCATCAAAATGAACACACTATTAAATCTTTCCCTCAACAAACAACCATTACTCAAAAATTCCCAACTAATTATCATCGCTTTTGCTACCGCATTCTTCCCTCGCATCATCAACACTATCGGCTTACCAGCAACAATTAACTTTATCCACTTCGCTCTAGTTCCCCTATGTTGTGTGATAGCAATTTTGACTACTAAAATTAAGTTGAAAAAACAAATTTTTTTCTGTAAATCTCTTCTGACCTGTCTATTCTTATTTTTGATACTTATAACTATCAGCGCTTTACTCAATCAAGCAGGCATTATCAATATCATTTTGTCATTTCTCTTGCTCACGGAACCCTTTATTCTCTTGCTAGCAATCATCTGCCTACCCATATCTACCACAAGTCTAGAAAATTTCCGAAATTGGATTATTTATTTTGGTATTATTAATATTGTTTTAGCCCTGTGTCAACATTTTTTGATTACCACTGGACTCCTTCCCGTCACATTCATGCAACCAGAAGATAATGTTCAAGGTGTATTTTATCTATCCGGTTCAGGTCACGTTGTCAGTGCTTCTGTTTCCATGTCCTTAGCTTTATTTAATTTTAGTAGCTACAATAATCAATCTTTATTGATTAAGATTAGTATTTTTGTTGCAGCTTGTATGCAGCTTTTATTTGCCGATGCCAAGCAAGTTATAGTCGTATGGTTAGCTGCTTGGTTAATGTTAATACTAATTAAATCAAAAGACTTAAAGACAGCTTTACAGTATCTAATTGCCGCAATAATAGTTATTTGGAGTCTCTGGTGGTGTATTGATAATTTGCCAATATTTTCAGCATTTAAAGCTTGGATTAGACCAGAAATATATGGCTTGAATGGAGTTGCTACCCAACTAAAAACTGCCCCATTCCGAATTATTCCTACATACTATCAATCATCCTGGAATTGGTTATTTGGTCTTGGTCCAGGTCATACAATCGGTCGATTAGGAGGATGGATGCTTCAAGATTATGCATCCTTATTACAACCATTAGGTGCAACAGTTCACCCAGCAAGTTTAGCAGTTTGGCAAACCTATATTGGTCATTGGTTGGATTCCACTTTTTTTTCTCCCTTGTGGGGTTGGGCTGGAATTTGGGGTGATTTTGGTTTACTGGGTTTAGCTGCTTATTTAGGCATCATAATTCTGATTTGGCAATATATTTGTAACGATGATTTTTCTCGATTTACAATTTTGACAATGATGATTTTCGGTTTAATTTTAACTCAAATGGAAGAGCCAGGCTATATGCTGTCGATGACAACTTTCATTGGTTTGAAATGGCATGAAAATCAAATCCATCGCCATCCCTATTTATCATAAACGTATCAAGATTATAGTCTCTTGTGTAGGTGTAGTATTCGCGTGGGGAAGGTTTATACCCAACCAAACAAGAAAATAACTCATTCCTACTTCCTACTCCCTATTCCCTACTTTCTAATCAGGGATGAAAAAGTATAAAAATCAAACCGTTAATTAAGGGTGACAACTCAGTCTTTATAAATCCAGAGTAATGCTCGCAGCACATACTCTTTTTACTTGTTAATTCAACCAACTCAAATTTTTATCCCCATGATGAATTCAGAAATTTCTTCCCCATCCCATACACATCCATTCCCTGAAAATGAAGAAGGTGGATTAAACCTAGGACAGGTTTCTGCAACTTTACGTCGTCGTAGTTTATTAATTATGGGAATTACCGGAATAGTTGCTGCGGGTGCGGTCATTAAAGCAGAACAAGACCCGTTAGTATACCAAGGTAAATTTGAAATTCTCACTAAACCATTTTCCGCAGAAAGTCAGGTGACAGCAAATGTTCCCCAATCCCTAGGTAGTATAGGTAGTAATCAACAAGTTACACTTCCTCCCTCATCAGAAAACGATATTAAAACGACTATCAAAGTTTTGCAAAGTCCAGGTGTTCTTTCTTCAGTTATCCAAAAACTCAACTCCCAATATCCCGATTTAAATTATGAATCCCTACTAGAGAACTTAACCATTGTGACAACAGAAAAAAATATCCTAGAAGTTGAGTATAGGTCTGAAAATCAACAGCAAACACAACAAGTTATTCAAGCTTTAGCCCAAGCGTATCTGGATTACAGCTTGAAAGAACGTCGTGCAGATATTGAACAAGCAATTCAATTTGTTCAAGCTCGTATTGATGAAGAAAATGGACTCAAATCTCAAGTTGAATTATGGCAAAATAAATTGGCAATTTTTCGCCGTATCAATAATTTAGTCGAACCGGAAAAAAAGGTTGCTGAAGTTTCTAGTCATATTGCCTCTTGGACACAGCAACAATTAGAAAATAAGGTGCAACTAGAGCAAATGCTTGCTCAATATCAAAACTTGCAGCAGGAATTAGCTCAACAACCTACAGAACGAGCGGGTAATTCTGTACTTTCTGCAAATACTCGTTATCAAAAGATTCTGGATGCAATTCAAGAAATCGAAATAGAACAAAAAAAATCATCGGCAGTGTTCACAAATATAGTCCCGACGATTCAGACCTTAAATCAGAAAAAAGCTAACTTACTACCCATGTTGCAAGCAGAAGAACAGCGAGTTTTACGAGATTTTCAAAGTCGAATTGCTGAACTGGAAGCACGAGATCAATCTATTCAACAGAAAATTAATGCCCTCAATAGTTATTTAAAAAGATTAGCAACCCTAAGTCGAGACTATGACCGAATTCAGCAAGAGCTAAAAATTGCCAATGATAATTTGAATCAATTTTTAGCTAAACGTCAAGCACTGCAAATTGAACTTTCCCAAAAACAACAACCTTGGAAATTACTTAACCCCCAAGCAGTGGAACCAGAAGCTTTTGAAGTAGAGGGTCTATCACCGAATGCAAAAACAAATCTTGCCTTGGGAGGAATGCTGGGTTTACTATTAGGAACAGGAGCGGCTTTATTAATCGATAAACTTAGTAATCTTTTCTATACGACTAAAGATATTAAAGAGGTGACAACTTTACCTTTATTAGGGGTGATTCCACTACAAAAGGAATTACAAAATTCAAATATCAAAGACCAATCTTTCAAATTGCCGCAGTTTTTTGAAGTATTTCGCTCCCTATACACAAATATTCTTTTACTTGGTTCCGATAGTACCATCCGTTCTTTAGTTATTAGTTCCGCAACCCCAGGAGAAGGTAAATCCACCATTGCCATTCAATTAGCTCAAGCAGCAGCAGCAATGGGACAACGAGTATTGTTAGTAGATGCGGATTTACGTTTTCCGACATTACATAAACTAGTTGGTTCGATGAATATTCAAGGTTTAACGGATGTAATTTCCCATGACCTAGATTGGCAAAATGCTATCGAAAAATCACCGCAAGAAGAAAATCTGTATATTATTTCTGCCGGACAAATTCCTCCCGACCCCATTCGTTTGCTTGCATCACAAAAAATGCAGGATTTAATGGATGAATTACAAATTAATTTTGATTTAGTTATCTACGATACGCCTAATTTATTAGGTGTGGCAGATGCAAATTTATTGGCAGCCCATACAAATGGGATGATACTAGTCACGGAATTAGGTAAACTTAAGCGTACCCTATTTCAACAAGCCCTGGAAGAATTACAGATAGCGGGTACACCAATGTTAGGGATTGTTGCTAACAAATCTAAGGAAGATATTCCCGCAACTTCTATTTATTATCGACAGTATTATCAACAAAAAATGAGTGTAGAAAAAGTGGAAATGAATGCAGAGATTAGTAGTAGTTAATATTAATTTCACTGAATTCACTATTAGATTAAGCACAGGCATATATTTCCTCTAATTTTTTCTGTGCTTTAACTTTCACTAATCTTGGTAATTTACAGCTATTTGCAGACGGAGATATTCTCCTTCGACTTACTCCTAAAACAGGCATTTCTTGCCAACAATTGCGACAAAACCAGTACGTTTCGCCTCTGCGAACATGTTGCAGTAATACATCAGAACAGCAAGGACAGTAATTCATAGATCCCCCCTAACATTTCCACCAGCTTTGCTCCACTGGTTTGTGATGATTTCACCATATTGGGGGAATGTGAGGAAGTTGTGAAGATTGTGATTTTCTGCAATTAATAGCAATAAAAGTTTACTTATGTTTACTTTTCGCTTAATAAGTTAGGTACGCAAAATTATTTGATACATTTTCTTTACCTGCATCCCCTGCTCCCCTCAATGTATCAACAGTAAAGTAAAACAAATGAGATGCTCCCCTGAAATCAGCATGAACAGGAACATATTTCCGATTTACTAGTAGTCGAATGAAAAGGCGATAATCACCGGTGCTGAAGCGTTGTTAATTGTCTCCCAACCGCCTTGATTTTGGGGATAGGATGTGATTGATACTGCCATATCAATCAACAAGTTAGGTTTAGGCATAGTTTTGAGCTAAAGCAACAGCTCGACGGACAGCAGCATCTGCGTTAATCAAACCATGACCATAGAAGCGGTCGTATCCAGGATTACCCAAATCATAGGCAGTTTGGGAAATGATATCTTTAATTTGGGTGGCAGTAAAATTACTATTTGCGCTCCAGACTAAAGATGCAATACCAGTCACCATTGCCGTTGAGGCAGAAGTTCCATTAAACTTATCGTGGTAGCTATGGACGAATTGACCGCTACCATTACGATTGGAGGTTGCAGCGATAAATTCACTGGGAGCCATTACCGTGAGGGGTCTATTACCAGCATTAACATTCTCATCGGTAGTGTAATTAGAACCCCACCAATTGGTATAGTTAATGCGATCGCCTGGGGTTTTGGCGTTTCCATACCAATCGGTTCGACCCCAAACAGAACCAACAGAAATTACATTACCATAGGATTGGGCCCAAGCTGCGGGATTCACAATACTGCTAGTATTACCGTTTCCTGCGGCCATGACGAATAACACATTACTTTGGTTATTGGCCACAAGTTGACGGAACGCATCGGAATCACCACCTGACAAACTCAGGTTAATCACGACCTTTTTCCCTTGACCGATGGCATTGTCGATAATTGTTTGGGTTCCACGAGCTAAATCGTAGTCATTACCATTTCCACCCAAAACATCAATATGCCATAGGGGAGAACCCCAATTTATCCCGGCAATACCGATATTATTATTAGCAGCAGCACTGATGGTACTTTGAACCCGTGTTCCGTGGGAAAAATCCGTCGATTCATCAGCAATATTATTGCCATCCCAACTCGTGGGACGCAAATCTGGGTGAATGGAACCATCTGCGGCAAATCCCAATCCAGAATCTTGGATACCAACGAGAATGTTACTTGTCCCCGATGTGAATCGCCAAGCATTGTGGACACCCGTCATGTGAAGGTTCCACTGCTGGTTAAATTTTTCATCGTTGGGAACAACAGTACCCTTGATACCCACACCCGTGTTCGTGACACCAACATTATAGGTAGTTAAATCAATCGTAGTATCGGTAAACTCAATCCGTTCAATCCCTTCAAACAGAACTTTGCCACCATTATTCAGGGTAATTGCATCAAACATCCGGTTTCCATTACCCGGATTATAGGCTACACCACCTCCAGTCGCGATCGCCCAATTAAAGTTGACTTGATTGGAACTAATTCCCGCAGTTCGGAAATTGAGGGTATCCCGACTACCATTACCAAAATCTACATTACCGTTACCGGAAAAAATCGCTTGACCAGTTGTTAATTCATAGGTAAAAGTATCTGCACCTAAAGTTCCCACCCGCGTATAAGATATAGAACTTTCCGCAACAGGAATACTTGCTGGGGGAGTGCTACTGTCTGTGGTAATTGTATCTGTAGTATTTGTATCTGTGACTGGTTCTAACCAATCATCCCTTCTACGCGCTCTCCTCCCTCCTACACTTGCAGCTTGGGGGATACCACTGGAAATTTCCACGGGGGAAATTTCCACATTCAATTGATAATTAGTTTGAATATTGTCGTAGGAAAATACACGGATGTAGTAAGTACCTACCCCTAATTCCCGATTAATAAATTCATTGCGACGATCAGGAGCGCGAGAAGCTGCTATCACCTCCCCGGTATCAACTATACCATTCCCATTCCCATCGCGAATTAACTCAACATCCGCATCAGCCCTTAATCCACTTAGTTTTAGATTTAAACTACTACGGGCATTTAAGCTGAATCTGTAGTTATCTACTGGCTCCAACGGATTGATGCTTTCCGTAAAAACACTTACCCTTTGAGATGGGTTAACCTCGATTGCTGAACTAAGTATGTTCCCCGGAACATTAGATGACATATATTAGACCTTGATACGGGCAATACTTCTTATATCAAAATCGATAATTAGTTCCTTTGCGAACAAAAAAAACGTAAAGTTACAAAATTAACTAAATAATTACAGTCCATTCACGTAAGCTTTAAAGAAGGAAATATTTGACCAACTCGAATATGTCGTGCATGGAAAGGGAATGGGGAGTAGGGAGTAGCTCTACCACATAAATTCAAAATTTTAGTGAAATGGTATCAGAACTAATGCGATGGATTACCATAGCAATCCGTTAAGGATTTGTAAAATCTTACATATAGGGTTGTTGACTGTTAACTGTTGACTGCCATAGGCATAGGCTCTACGAGAAGTCTTACCCTAGGGTACAGCCAAAACCGATATTTTTCACAACTGAAATCGGATTGCGATAGATTACGAATATGGGAGTCAAAAAAGAGTAGCGACCAAATTTCAGTTTCTTCCCCTTCTTGGCAAAAATCAAACACGAGAGTGAAGCTTGTGGAGACAAAATTCGCTATCTTGAGGGTGATAAGGCCAGGTGTGGTGGAGTTGGTTAGATGCCAGAATTATTAGAACAATTGAAAGAATTAAACCCCTGGATCATGGCGGTGGGATTGAATACACTATTGTTGGTAGTCGCTGGGGTTGCACCCAAAAAACTATTGACAACGGCTGGTTTAGTTCATGCTTGGGTGCTGGGGGTGTTAATTTGGGGAACCTTGGGTTGGCCAGGATACGTAGTAGTGATGTTTTATTTTCTGGTTGGTTCCTCAGTGACAAAGTTAGGTATGGCACAAAAAGAAGCCGAGGGAATTGCGGAGAAGCGTTCCGGAACTAGGGGACCAGAAAACGTTTGGGGTTCCGCTTTTGCCGGTGCAGTGTGTGCTGTGGGTGTAGGTTTAGTAAAAGCGGGATGGGTGGAGTCTGTGATACCAGTCTCGTTATTATTACTGGGTTATGCAGCAAGTTTTGCCACCAAATTGGCAGATACCACAGCCTCCGAAGTGGGAAAAGCCTACGGAAAGCGAACTTATTTGATTACAACCTTGCAACCCGTACCTCGTGGAACCGAAGGAGCAGTAAGTTTAGAAGGAACACTAGCAGGAATTGGGGGAGCGATCGCGATCGCAATTGTGGCTTGGGGTGTAGGATTAATTGATATCTGGGGAATCGTTTGGTGTGCGATCGCAGCTTTTATTGCCACTAACATTGAAAGTCTCATCGGCGCTACATGGCAGACAAAATATACATGGCTGACCAATGAGTTGGTTAATGTGATTAATACCTTAATTGGGTCAATTACCGCAATTATACTTGCTTATATTGGAATGCTGGCTTAAAGGTGGAGGGAGTAGGGAGTAGTCCGTGGAAATGAGCTATTTTCTCGTTTTCTTGTGTCCAAGCGACATGGGGGACTAGCTGGAAGGTAGAAATTAGGGAGCGGGAAAAACCACTTCCATACATTCCGGTGTCAGCCATACATCTAGACTACTCCCTGTTCCCCATTCCCTTCCTGATTCAAGTAAGCATTGTTACTTGAAATCCCTGACAATCCCAAGTTGTCGTTTCCAGTCATCAGGGCTTAGTATAGCAATGACTCAATCCTTAGCACATACAATTGTACCTCTAGAAAATTAGGCAACAAATGGAATTAATAAAATTATCTTATTGCTACATATAACTTTCGTTAAAACGTAAACCCAACCAAAACCAACAGCTATTACGTAGCGAGCTTCCCCATAGCCGGAATTACGTAGACGCGTAGCGGCTTGCCGTAGGCTATTACGAATTACGAATTGGTATTAAAACACTCTTTGTCGGCAGAAAAATTAGTATAATTTGTGGGCGTATTTTTACGTATCTAGTTCATGGAATCTTTATCTTTTTTAACCGTTGACGAACAGGCCATTTCCGTAGGACAAGCTGTCAAATACCTACAAGCTTCCGGCAAACTAGGTCAATTTATCGGCGATATCCTGCGACAATATGTGATTGAACAGGAAATTAAGAATCGGGAGGATTTAGATATTAGTCCGGCTTTGACAGAGCAAGCGATTGTGGATTTCCGTTTAAAAAACCAATTGACAGAACCAGCTAAATTCCAAGAATGGCTGAAAAACAATGGTTTAGCCTACGATACTTTTCATGCATCGGTGGCTTTTGGTTTTAAACTGGAAAAACTCAAAGCGGCAATTTCCGAGCCAAAACTCCAAGAGTATTTTATCGAACGGAAAATTTTCCTGGATCGGGTAGTATTATCACGAATAATTGTTGCAGACCGGGAGTTAGCGGAAGAATTGCAAGCCCAAATAGAAGAGGGAAATAGTTTTGAGCAAATTGCCCGGGAATATTCGATTGCGGATGATAAAGTGGTCAACGGGATGATGGGACCAGTAAGTCGGGGAACTCTACCGGATGTGTTACGTGCCAAGGTTGATGTGGCTAAACCCGGTGATTTAATACCCCCTTTAGAACTAGATGGACGATTTGGATTGTTCCGTGTTGAACAATTCCTCAATGCCTCCCTTGAAGATAACCAATTAAAGCAAGCATTACAAAACGAGTTGTTTGAGAAATGGCTAGCAGAGAAGATCCAAAAGCTTACAGTCAAGCTGCAAGTGAATTAAACGCGGTTGATGGTGAAGAACTCCGAACCCAGGTGCTAGCATCTTTGCCGTGGGAGGAACCCCCTTTTCGCTGGTTGACCAATGACCAAAAGCAGCAGTTTCGTACCCAAGCCGAAGTTTGTCGCTATGGTTTAGGGGAAAAAATCTGGAACCAGGAAAATCGTGGGTTTTTGTTTTTACTGGTTGCGGGAAAGGTACGTGTCCGGGATGAGGATACAAGTAAACCTTTAGCCACCCTACAACCCGGTGATTGGTTTGGAGATATACTTTCACTATCGGTTAACTGTAAAGCTGTTGCTGCTAGTAAACATGCGATCGCAGTCCAGTGGAATGCTCAATTGTGGGAAAAGGTGACAAATCCCCAATTGCAGGAGTTCTGGTCCCATATGGAGGCAGAAATTGGGGTGGCGAATACGAACGTGAGCCAACTCCCAGCTACCATTAATCCCTGGGAAAAAACTTCCACCACGACCAATGGGTTAGATAAGGGGAATGGAAGTGTGGTCAATTCTGACCCACCACAGAATTTAGCTAATCGCAGTTTAACGGGAATTCGGGATACCGCCAGTCAGGTATCAGATACTACTAATCCCCCTCCCTCTCCCTCCGCTATACCTATTCCCAATTATTCCCTCTACCCCTTCATCACCAGTATGAATGCGGGGGCAGCCTGTTTAGCAATGGTTGCCCAGTACTTACAAAACCCGGTAAATTTGGAATGGGTACAGCGTCAATTGCGGGGTCAAAGTCCCAAACATCTAGTGGAAGGGGCAGAAAAATTAGGGTTTATCCTGCGTAAACTCAAAGTGGAGTGGACTGACCTTCGTCAATTATCCTTTCCAGCCCTACTCCAATTGCAAGATGCACCCAATCGACCAGGGAACTGGGTGGTAGCCTATGCCCTCAAAGGTAATAGTTTAGTGATTGCCAATCCCTACAACCCCCAACAAGGAGTCGAAACCCTACCCCAACAAACCATCCTCAGCAAATGGAACGGGGAACTGTGGCAAGTCGAAGTTACTTCCAAACAGGAAAAATTTCACCTGGGTTGGTTTGCTCCAGCGGTCTGGAAATATCGCGGACTATTAGCAGAAGTATTATTAGCCTCCTTTACGCTGCAACTACTAGGCTTAACCACACCCCTGATTACCCAGGTAATCATCGATAAAGTCATGGTGCAAGAGAGTTTAGCCACCCTGGATGTCATGGCGATCGCTCTGTTATCAGTGGCAATTTTTGAGGCGCTTCTCGGTATTCTGCGTTTATTTATCTTTACCCATACAGCCAGACGCTTAGATTTAAGCCTATCTGCCCAACTATTTCGCCACTTAATGCGTCTGCCCCTAGCCTACTTTGAATCACGTCGTGTCGGCGATACGGTTGCTAGGGTACAGGAGCTGGAACAAATCCGTCAATTCCTCACCGGGACAGCCTTAACTGTAATTTTAGATAGCATTTTCGCCGTAGTTTACCTGGGGTTAATGTTCTATTACAGTATTCCCCTCACCTTTGTTGGTCTGGCGGTACTACCCCTATTTGCCACCCTGACCCTAATTGCCACACCAATTCTCCGCAACTGGCTCAACGAAACCTTTAACCGCAGCGCCGACAGCCAATCCTTCCTCGTGGAAACCATTACCGGTATCCACTCCGTTAAAGCCCATGCCGCCGAACCCGTTGCCAGAGACCGATGGGAAGGTTTATTTGCCCGCTTTATTCGCACCGGCTTTAAAGCCTCCACCACATCCAATATTAGCAGTAATATTGGTGACTTTTTAACTAACTTTTCCAACTTACTCATCCTCTGGTTTGGAGCTAAACTAGTCATTGAGCAAAAACTCACCGTTGGACAATTAGTTGCCTTTCAAATGCTGTCTGGACGGGTGACAGGTCCATTATTGCGATTAGTCCAGCTATGGCAAAATTTACAACAGGTGCTACTATCAGTAGATCGAATCGGTGATATCCTCAACGTTGCTCCCGAAGCCGAACCCGGAACAGGCTTAGTTTTACCACCCCTCAAAGGACAAGTCACCTTTGAACAGGTATTTTTCCGCTACCGTCCCAACACCGAACCCGTCCTCAAAGGTATCTCCTTCGATGTCCAACCAGGGCAATTTGTGGGAATCGTCGGTCGCAGTGGTTCCGGTAAAAGCACCCTTTCTAAGCTCCTCCAGCGCCTCTACACCATCGAATCCGGACGCATCCTCATCGACGGCTTCGATATCAAAAGTGCAGATATCGCCTCCCTCCGCCAACAAATCGCCGTAGTCCTCCAAGAAGATTTTCTCTTTAATTCCACCATTCTCGAAAATATCTCCCTAGGACACCCCGATATTAGTGCCGAACAGGTCGTCGAAGCAGCTCGTTTAGCAGCAGCCCATGACTTCATCAGTGACCTGGTAAACGGCTATGAAACCAACGTTGGTGAACGCGGTACAGCCCTATCGGGAGGACAACGACAACGAATAGCCCTAGCCAGATTATTCCTCTCCCAAGCTCCAATTTTAATCCTGGATGAAGCCACCAGCGCCCTCGACAGTGAAACTGAACAACAGGTACTACAAAACCTCAAATCGGTATCCAGTGGAAGGACTGTATTTTTAATTGCCCACCGCTTTGCACCATTAAAACGGGCAGATTTAATTCTGGTGATGGAAAAAGGTGTAATTGCGGAACGAGGAACCCATGAGGAACTATTACGGCAAAAGGGCTTGTATTGGTCCTTATATCAACGTCAGCAAGCGAATATTTAGGGTCTGCTGAATAAGTCTTTGGTAGGGAATGGGGAGTAGGGAGTAGGTACAGACGACCCGTCGGGTCGTCTGTAGAGGGAGCGATATATCGCGTCTGTACTTTTAAACTAATAATTCCACTTTTCAAAAGACCTAAAAAAATTACAAATGCCAGATTTTGAAGTTTGATATACCCATGTATTTGCACTTTTTTTCAGCCAAAATAGCCTCAACAACTGACGATATG
This sequence comes from Calothrix sp. NIES-3974, assembly GCF_002368395.1. Taxonomy (GTDB): domain Bacteria; phylum Cyanobacteriota; class Cyanobacteriia; order Cyanobacteriales; family Nostocaceae; genus NIES-3974. The sequence goes on along the minus strand of NZ_AP018254.1, from coordinate 4,194,896 downwards.
TAAAGTCTAACTATTTTTCAGTAAGCCCTATTTAGTGGGGGTAGGATTAATTTTTGGAGAGTAAGGTGTCTTCAGTCACTTTACCATCCTCCATGCGCAAAATTCGGTCAGCCACATCCAAAATACGACTGTCATGGGTGACAAGCAAAATCGCGCTTCCCTGTTGTTTCGCTAATCTTTGCATAATATTCACCACATCCCGACCCGATTTACTATCCAAAGCTGCGGTCGGTTCATCTGCAAGCACTAGTAACGGTTCCCCCACTAAAGCACGGGCGATCGCAATGCGTTGTTTTTGTCCTCCCGAAAGTTTATCTGGATAGTAATCCATACGTTCTCCTAAACCGACAGATGTTAAAATCGCTTGGGATTTGTAAATGCGATCGCTAAGTGATAAATTTTGATGAAGTCGCAGGGACATTCCCACATTTTGCCGTGCAGTTAGGGATGGCAGTAAATTATGGGACTGGAAAATAAAGCCTATGGAGGAGCGAATTTTCACCAGTTGGGATTTACTCGCACCAAATAACTCCTGATCAAATACGCGCACACTACCGGTTTGAATTGAGCGCAAAGCACCAATCAAGGTCAGCAAAGTGGTTTTTCCACTCCCCGACGGTCCTTGCATAATCACAATTTCACCCCGGTAAATATCTAAATTGACATCATCTAAAACTAATTTACGCAGGTCACCTTTTCCGAAAGCATGATCAAGATGACGCACAGTGACGACAGATTCCATGATTTTGGGAGTAGGAAGTAGGCAAAGAATATCAAAATACATCCGCAGGGTCAGCAGATTGCAACTTCCGCATGGCGATCGCGGCGGAAATTATACACATGAGGATGGTAGCAATTACTACTTGAGTGGCAACTGTTGCCTTCATGGTCAAAGGAATGCGCGTGAGTTGGCCCAGTAAACCGTACATGCCAATGGAGGTAATATATCCGGGTAAAAAGCCGATGATAGCCAGAATAATCCCCTGTTGAAAAACGACCCCTAACAAACTTTGGTCTGTAAATCCCATTGCTTTTAAGGTGGCATACTCCGCTAAATGGTCACTCACATCTGTGTATAAAATTTGATATACAATCACAATCCCCACCACAAAGCCCATAATCGCCCCGAAGTTAAAAATTGTCCCTGCGGGGTGTTCATTTGACCAAAAGGCAATTTCCGATGCTTTAAATTGCTGGCGATTGAAAACCCTGATATCACTGGGTAATCTCGCTTGTAAATTTTTCGCCACCACTTCTGGATTGGCTCCCGGTTTTAGCTTCAATACACCGATATGTACTTGATCGATACTGTTACGTCCAAATAGGCGTATGTAATTTTGGTCACTAGTCACAATATGGCCACGGATAAACATGGTACTTCCTAGGGTGAAAAGTCCACCTACCCGGACACGACGACCAGAAAACTCCGTGGTGACGGTTTCCCCACCCTCAAAAGCTGCGACAACTTGACCTGCGGTGGGTTGGGATTTACGGTCAAATAGGACGACATTTGGTAATTTGATTTTGTCTAACTGCTGATTCAATTCCGGTAAATTAAACACTGGACGCACCGGATTAAAAGCAATGACAGCAACCGGAGCAATTTCTTTTTTCCAAGGATTGACCCAAGCACCAAAGGAGTAGTACAAAGGACTAGCTGTATCCACCCCCTCCACATCCCCAGCTTGGTAGAGGTGAGCAGTGGGAAAACCCTTAGCTTCAAACAGGGTTTTTGTCCGCTTACTGACTAAAACCAGATCCGCATCCAAATGTTCATGTACCAGAGTCGAACCATCAAACAACATTGACTTGAACCCCAGCATCATAAAAATCAAGATATCTGCAAAGGCAATCCCAGAAATTGCCACTAACAAACGTATCTTTTTATGACTTAACTGAGACCAACCCAGAGGAGGTTCCTGGGAAAGTTTCTCCCAAAGATAATTAAATAAACTCATGGGATTTTAGATTTGTATCACGGCTAGCACTTTAATCAAACCCTAAAAATATGAGGAATCTGTGAGGTTAGTTAAAAGGGAATAGGGAATAGTTAACTGGTGACTGTTAAGCATGTTTTCGGAATTATATTTCGGGCATTGCTAAATTTAGGCATGAATTATAATTATCTACATTTTGTATTAAAATCAAAATCACCCTAGAGACCTAGCGATGCTACGTCTCTACACAACGTCAAATTTTCAATTCATATTTATATTTATTTATTTATTTATATTTAGCAACGCCATATTTCCTATCTCCTGTCTCCTAACCACCCCATTCTCCCGATGACATTTACCAACATAGTTGCATTATTTACCGTAATGCTTTTCCTCGCAGCCATCCCTAGTATCAGTGTCTTGACTGTTTCCACTCGTTCTGCGTCCTTGGGATTGATTCACGGTGTTTTTACGACTATTGGTATTGTTATTGGTGATATTTGTTTCATCATCCTTGCCATCGGTGGTTTATCATTTTTAGCCAGTCAATTAGCAAGTTTATTCCTGATTTTGAAATATCTAGGGGGAATTTATCTGATATTCTTGGGAATCAAATTCTGGCGTTTACCAGCTTTGCGGATACAAACCCAATCACCAGATAAATCATCTCTTGTATCCAGCTTGCTGATGGGATTATTAATTACCTTGGGAGATCAAAAAGCCACCCTATTTTACTTGGGTTTTTTCCCAGCTTTTGTGGACATTGCTCAAATCACCCTACTTGATACCATCACCATTATTGCGATCGCCGCAGTTACAGTTGGTGGTGTGAAGTTGACCTATGCATTGATGGCAGATCGGGCTAGACTACTGGTAAATTCCCAATTCAGCACCATCGGGAATAAAATTGCGGCTTGTATCATGATCGGTGTTGGAATATTTTTGGTAATTCGTAATTCGTAATTTAAAGGCTTCTTCACTTATCAAAATGAATGTGGTGGAGTGCTAGTGGTCTGACAAGTTAACGAAATCTTGGTGAAAAAAGGCACGTAGTAGCCCTAGTCTACGACAACCCTGCGGGTATACCTAAATTTCTCACAAGGGAGTGATAAACCTCGAGTAATGGGTTAATTTTCCTACTACTCCCTGCTTCCTACTCACTGAAAGCTTTAGGAGTTTGTGAGAAATCCGGATATAGCGCTTTTATACTAAAGCTTTTTCTCGGTTAGAGCCACTACTACAAACCCTGCATTTTTGGGTTGTTAGACCACTCGGAATCGAAATGGGGGACGGGTGGATTAAGGAATTCGGTCGATATGGGTAAAAGGAAGCAAATAAGTGCGTCGGAAACTGGTTTGTAACAAATTCTGTAACGGAGCTACAGATTCATCTGCAATTTGTTTAGATTAAAACAAAATCGCTCCGCGTAATTCCCCATGAAAACTTAAATAATCTTAAATGAATCAGGTTGCTATTGCGTCATCTTCCAATTCATGGGGTTTTCTCGCTTACTAACTAGATATCAACAATGCAGCTAACTGATGCACGGGACTATCAAATTATTTTCTTGGCTTTGTTTTTGGTTTTGGGAATTGGGACACGGGATTGGACACTGAATCCAGTTTTTATTGTGGTCACGATTATTACTTGTATTTTTACGCAAGTATTTTGTGTTTTGGTTGTAAATCGAAATTTTTTTCATCAACAGGAGGATAATCAATTTTCTTTCCCCCTGAGTTGGGGAGTTCGCAGCGCCTTAATTACTAGTTTAGGATTGAACTTACTCTTGAGGGCTGATTCCCTCCCGACTATCATCCTTGCGAGTGTGAGTGCGATCGCGAGTAAGTTTCTGTTTCGCTTTGGTGATAAACACTTTTTTAACCCGGCTAATTTCGGTATTATTACGGCTTTGATTTGCAGCCAGGATGGTTGGGTATCACCGGGACAATGGGGGGAAGATTGGTGGTATGGTTTGTTGTTTATTGGTTGTGGTGGAATGCTGCTGCAACGTATTGGACGTTGGGATACTTCGGCTGTATTTATGGCGGTATATGCGGGTTTGGAAGCTGTTCGTAATTTGTGGTTGGGTTGGACTTGGGATGTGTATTTCCATAAGTTAGCTAATGGTTCCCTGTTATTATTTGCCCTGTTTATGGTGACTGACCCTCGTTCTATTCCTAACACCACAGAGGGAAGAATTATTTGGGGAGCAATAGTTGCCTTAATTACTTTTTACTTCCGTAATTATTTGTACATTACCACCGCCCCATTTTGGGCTTTGTTTATCCTTGCACCCCTGACTCCCCTAATTGACAAGTTGCTTCCGGGAAATCGATTTACTTGGCAAAGCGGGAGTTAGTTGTCAAAAGTCAATCTATTCCTTCTGTATCCTGTATTCTGAATTCCGTATCTATGAAAATCATCTCATTTTTCCTCGCTTGTCTGCTTTCTCTGTTTTGCTTTATACCACCAGCCTGGGCATTTTGCGGATTTTATGTTTCCAAAGCCGATGCCACACTATATAACCAAGCATCTCAAGTTGCGATCGCTCGTGATGGTGATAAAACCGTGGTGACGATGGCTAATGATTACCAAGGGGAGATCAAAGATTTTGCGATTGTTGTTCCTGTTCCTACAGTTCTGACAAAAGAACAAATTCGCGTCGCGAAACCCCAAATTATCCAACGTTTGGACGCATTTAGCGCACCCCGTTTAGTAGAATACTTTGATGCTAACCCTTGCGAAGAACGGGTATTCTGGGAATCACGACCTCAATTAGCGACATCACCTGTTGCTCCTACTTCCTCATCCCGACCATCAACCCAAAATTTGGGTGTGACGGTGGAAGCTCGTTACAATGTAGGTGAGTACGATATTCTCATTCTCAGTGCGAAAGAATCCGATGGATTAGCAACTTGGCTGCATCAAAATGGTTATAAAATGCCACGTGGTGCAAATACTTTGCTTAAACCCTATATTCGCCAAAAAATGAAATTCTTCGTAGCTAAGGTGAATCTGGAAAAATTTACCACTAACGGTTACGAGTTTTTACGTCCTTTGCAAATAAGTTATGAATCGTCTCAATTCATGTTACCGATTCGCCTGGGGATGATGAATGCCAACCAAGCTCAGGATTTAATTGTATATATTCTTTCACCCCAAGGTCAAGCAGAAGTAACCAACTACCGGACAGTCAAAATCCCTTCCAATCTCAACCTTCCTGTATATATTAAAAGCGAATTTAAAGACTTTTATAAATCCATGTTCCAAACAGTCTATACCAAAGAAGATCGAAAAGTCGCTTTTTTGGAATACGCTTGGGATATGGGTAGTTGTGACCCCTGTTCTGCGGAACCTTTATCACCAGAAGAATTAAAAGAAGCAGGAGTATTTTGGTTAAACCAACCTCCCGTGACTACACCCGGTGGAAATCAAAACTCTTTCCCTTCCTTCCCACCCAACTTCAATCAGAATAACGTATACATTAGCCGTTTACATGTACGTTATACCCGCGATAAATTCCCTGAAGATTTAATCTTTCAAACCACATCGAATCAGGAAAACTTTCAAGGACGTTATATTTTGCAACATCCTTTCACAGGAAAAGTTACATGTGCTGCTGGAAGACGTTACAAACAAACCCTACGTCGTCGCTTTGAACAGGAAGCACAAACCCTAGCGAAATTAACAAATTGGTCTATCAATGATATCCGTAAAAAAATGAAAATTGACCACCAAGTTAGTTTATCCTGGTGGCAGCGATTGTTAGCTTGGTTATTTAGTTAAACTCCAATTTTTAGCAATGCGATCGCGCTGTGACTTCAAGGGAAGCATCCCTAGAAATTTGGATGTTAATACATCTAAACCTCACCCTCCACTTACGAGATTTTCTCCTTTGAGCATCCGGGAAGCAGCTTCCAGGAGAGCTTCCTCCAGATAGGGTTTGGTAAAGTAGCCACTAGCACCTAAACTAATAGCCATTTGTCGGTGTTTATCCGCACCACGGGATGTGAGCATGGCAATGGGGAGATGATTGAGGGTGGGTTCCTTTTGAATGCGTGAAAGTAGCTCTAAACCGTCGCAACGGGGCATTTCAATATCACAGAAAACGATATCGCAGGGGAGTCCCGAACGGAGTTTATCCCAAGCTTCCTGACCATCACGGGCTTGTTCGACTCGATACCCAGCCTTACTGAAGGTGAGGGAAAGTAATTCGCGAACGGTGATGGAGTCATCGACGATGAGGACGGTGGGGTCAATTTTCCCTTCAGTATTTTCCAAGGTATTATTAGTCGGTGGTTCCCAACTAATGGAACTTTGTTTCGAGGTGCGTCCTTGGAAGATATCGATAATTTCCAAAACATCCGCGATCGCCATAATTCTACCATCACCAAGGACGGTGGCTCCAGCAACACCGATGGGTTTGGGAGCAGGTCCTTCAAACTGTTTAATTACGATTTCCTGTTCGCTCAATACCTGGTCAACTTGCAGGGCTAACATCGTATTACCGGAACGAACGACCACCACCGAAATCATGTCATCATCACGGTTTCCTCCGTAGACATTACCGCGGCTTAATTGACGGTTGAGGGTGAGTAATTCCTTCAGGGGTTTAAAAGGTAATTGGCTGTCGCGCCAAATGATAAACTGTTTATTATCGGGGCCAGTTTGGATACTTTTGGCTGGTATATCGAGGGTATCTTCCACCCCATCCATCGGAAAGGCAATGCGAGCGCGGTCAGAAACACAACACAGGGCTTTACAGATACTCAGGGTGAGGGGGAGACGAATTGTAAAGGAAGTGCCCTGATCAATGCGAGAATCGGTGGTAATAGTCCCGCGAATTTCACTAATGCTGGTACGCACCACGTCCATTCCCACACCCCGTCCAGCTAAATCATCAGCTTGATCCTTGGTGCTAAACCCGGAATGGAATAGTAAATCGTATACCTCCATCCGCGACATGTTGGCAGCTTGAGTGGGGGAGATTAGACCGACCTGGAGGGCTTTATTTTTCACTTTTTCTGGGTCGATACCAGCTCCATCATCGGCAACGGAAATCACCGTTTGGTTTCCTTGGTGGAATGCCCGTACCGTAATTATACCCGTTTCCGGTTTCCCTTTAGCTTGTCGTTCTGCGGGTGTTTCAATTCCGTGGGCGATCGCATTATTTAGCATGTGGGTCAAAGGGTCGGTCAAATGTTCTAATATCATTTTGTCGATCAGGGTATCTTGACCTTCAATAACCAATTCCACCTGTTTCCCACATTTAATCGCATTATCCCGAACACCGCGACGCACCCGGTCAGTCACCTGGGAAAAAGGAACCATTCGCGCTCTAGTTAACCCTTCCTGTAACTGGGTAGTAACTTGACGAAATTGTCTTGCAACCCGTTCATTTTCCTCGGTGACAAAATCAATATCGCTTGCAGACTCCCGTACCCGGACGATTAACTCAATCATTTCCTGGGACAAAATATGGAAAGGGGTAAACCGATCCATTTCCAACTCACTAAAACCGCGATCGCTGGAAGAATCTGGGGGTATATTTCCGGATGCATCGGTAGGATTTGGGTTTTCCCGATGGTTTGGGGTATCATGACGATGGCTAAAACTATGGGAACGACTAGCTAATAAGGAAGCCTCCAATAGCGATCGCTCGTACAATTCCTGCATACGCGCTCCCACATCCGATAGTTGCTGCACCTGGTGGAGCAGGTTGTCTAGGGATTGACGCATCCGTTCCTGGTCTTGTTCGAGGGTATTACGGTTGACAACTAATTCCCCGACCAAGTTGCTTAAATCGTCCAGGTGTTTGACTGGAACTTTCATCAGCTGTTCAAACCGGACACTACGACGGGGAGGTGTACGTTGGGGAATCGGTACGTTTGCTGGGATGGAAGAGGAACCCATTAATTGATCCGCATCTACCAACATCCGTTCTAACTCGCTAAATTCGTCGCTGAGTGTATCTTTGGATGGGGTTGGTGGTGGTGCTGGTTCTAGTAGCTGTTCTAAAGCTGCAAATTCCGAATTTAGAACCGTGTCTGGATGTTCCTGGGTATCTGGTTTGGTTTCTAGCAAAGCATCAAGTTCTGCAAATGCATCAGCTGTTTTGCTGTCTGTTTGTAAGTCTGTAGCAGGATTGGTAGAGGATGGGATTTCCTTGAGCATGTCGTCCAATGCTGCAAATTCCCTATCTGTATTATTTTCCGTATTATCTAAAGTTTGATTGAGGTTATCTAGTTCTAAGGGAGGTGGGACTGGGTTATTTGCAACAGGTTCACATGAAAGTTCCCCAGTATTTAAGCTATTTAATTGATTTTCTGACTGATTTTCCTCTTCATTGTCCCTAGTCGGGAATTCTGAATTTAGGTTACTATCTTGAATATTATTGGCGAGTTCAGTTGTCCTCTGGAAATCTGGTGGGGTATTTACGGTTTCCTTGGGGGATGGGTGAGGTTGACTAAATTCCTGGGTGAGGAAATTCTCCCCTAAATCCTGGTTAGTCAGGGGAAGTTCTTCAGGGAAATTATCTGCTAAATTTGCTGTTGGCGAAATGGAGGCAAAAATATCATCATTTTGGTCACTATCTGCGGCAAATAATTCACCCAAAAAGGGATTTTCATCAATCTCTAAATCTAAGTTGAAAATATCATCATTATCATTGCTTATTAAATTATCTAGATTGGTGATATTTGCAGATACATCGGTAAATTCATCTCTGCTACCGCCATCTAGTTCCGGTAAATCTAATTCTGTAGTTGCTGGATTTTGAATGGCAAAATTATCAGAATCATTGGTAAATTCGGGGGGAAATTCCAGAGTTTCTGGCGATTGAGCATGGATGTTTGGCGAACTTTCCGGAGGATGATAATCAACAGCTTCAACTGGTGTGAATTCGGCAAAAATATCATCATCAACTCCTTGGTCATCCAAGTTATTTAAATTTAAACCTATTACCAATTCCTGATTTAAATCTAAATCATCATGGTGCAAATCATGACCATTGACAAATTCTGGAACCGAATTATTTAATTGCTTATCCCCCGTAGCTGCAAATAAACTTGCTTCTAAAGCTTTCCCAATATCATCCGTCTCCCCATCCAGATTCTGACTTGTATTCTGGGAAGAAGCATCCGTACTTTCTGCTAATTCTTGAGACCAAAACGCTTCAAATTCATCTGCATTCGTATCTAAAAAGCTACTAGTTGTTAGTTCCCCATCAGACGAAAGTTCAAATAAACTATCTAACTCCGTATCCACACTTCCTAGCTGAGTATCACTGACCCCATCTAGTTCAGAAAGAAAATCATTCTCCTCCCCATTTATATCCCCATTCTCCAAATCATTAACAGAGGATTGATCTAAACCTTCAGTCAAGTTACTATCAGCAAGGGGGAACAATACGGTTCTTTCATGGTCATTTGTTTTATCTATTTGATCTATTTGCTCGATTTCACCCGAACCATTCGTATCACCTGCTGTCCCTAACTGACTATCCTCACTTTCTTCCTCCTCAAAATCTTGATCCAGGAAATCCCCAAATAACTGAACAACAGTCATTTCCTCACGACTAACAGGTTGACGAGTCCGAATGCTAGTTATATCTTCAACCTGCAATAAATCGTGGACTTCGCTATCGATATAGCTGTCAGTTTTGTCTCCACTATCTTGATTGTCCCCACTACCGTGTAATTCATCCCTAACAGTCTGACCATCCCAACTTTCCTCCAACTCCGGTGTATCGTCCTTAAACAACTCATCTAATTCGGTTAATTCCTCAACACCGACTTCTGGTCCATCCAGGTCTAAAGTCGCAACCGAATTTTCCTGGGAGTCTTGACTGACTGGATGTAATTCATCATCATTGACCTGACCGGATAACTGGGACAAATCCTCAATCGTATCTATTAAACCAACATCAACAGGAACATTGTTGACATTTTCGTATTCCCCAATCTCCGAGACAAAAGGTATTTCCGCAGATGTTTCCCCAACCTGTTCTTCTTCTACAAATGCCAAACTATCCAGTTCAGTTAAACTAGTAACTTCATCATGATTGCTAAAACCTTCCACCTCACCTTGATTATCAGCAAAATCCAACTCCGTTAAACTACTAACTTCCTCACCCGGACTGGAAGTATCAATTTTATTATCATCCGCCAAATCTAACTCCGTTAAATTACTACTTTCATCCTCCGGATGAGAAGTATTAGTTTCATCAGCAACTGCTTCCGAAATCTTCGCAGAATTTTCCCCAGGTGCTGACAAATCAAACAAATCAGCATCAAGTTCCAACAACTCAATTTCCGGAACTTCCACTAGTGCAGCTAACTGGGGACTAATGACAATATCGCGATCGCGTCCTGCCATTACCAATTCTAAAGCCTGCTTAATTTCCGTGATAATAATTTTTGCTAAGTGTAAATAGGTATGGTCAGGGTTAATTACAGCACTTGCAGCCGCATTACACAAATCACACCAGTTAGTTAAATTTAACTTATCACCACTGACAACCAAGCGATCGCAATAGGTTTTGAGTTCCTGACGATTTTCGGGTGTAGCAGGCTGCTTAAATATCTGCAACATATCCCGTAGGGTTTGTAGTACCTGGGTTTGTAACTGCTCGTTGGTAATTTGGGGTGGGGTGGGTTTGGGGGAAACGGGTTGGGGTCGAGGTGCATCCGTTTCCAATTTTCCACCCTGTTGGAGAACCAATTCCTCTAGGTGTTCATGTAACCAACCAAACACAGGTTCAGTTTCCGACATTAGGGTATTGGCGATTTCCTCGGTCAATCCAAAGGGACTGCTTAAATGTTCCAATAATGCCTTGAGGGTATCGGAAACCCCTAAAAAGAGGGATTCTAATTTTTGGTCAACTTGAATAGGGTTTTCCTTCAGAACTTTAAAACAATCTTCTAGTCGGTGGGAAGTGCGTTGAATGCTTTCTAAACCTAGCATAGCTGCACCCCCTTTAATTGAGTGAGCAGCTCGAAATACCTCATTAATCATCTCTGGGTCATTGAGGGTATTTTGCAGGTTTAATAGACCCTGTTCAATGGTGTTGAGATGGTCTCTAGCTTCTTCAATAAAGTAACCTAAAATGCGTTGTTGTTGTTCTGATAACATAATACTAAATTTATTGGTTTTAGGAGTAGGGAATGGATATTTGGGAGACAGAATACAGGATTAAATTCGGGAATATTTTTTATTTGTTTTCTGCTATCCACTTGATTTTTGTATAGGTAATTAGAGGAAAGTTGATGCTTGTTAGATAATTTTGGAGACAAAAAATAAATATAAATTTGGGTTTAAGCTGGTTATGAAAATTATGATATAAAACAGTAATTTGGACACTTGGTGATTAATTAAAGAAATCTCAATTAAATAAAAAGTAATTTGAAAATAACCATTTATTTAATTGACTTTCAGAAACAATCTCCCTAGGACTTACGCAATTATGACGCTAAAACAAGACCTTGAGATTGCTACGCAAGCAAGAAGCCGCTGCGCGTCTACCCAACGACCCTACAGTCGATCCATTACGCAAAGAATTACAATGAAGTAACTGCTCCCGTAATTGCGTAAGTCCTGCTCCAATGAGATTAAATAAACATAGTATAAATAAAATAGCCAAAACCTCCACCAAATTCTCTGTGACACCTGATATTTGAGACCAATTAAACAAGATATGCTAGATTAATTAGACTAGCCCAGAATCTGAGAAAAATCATCATTCAAAATCCAAAATCCATAGACGCACGTAGTGCGGATCGACCGAAGAGTAATCCAAAATCATCACACCTCATCTTGTTTCCGCCGTTTCCACTCGGAAACGTTCCACCGATGCAATCAAATCGCGGGAGACACCAACCAGATTTTGTAGTGCCCCCGATACCCGTTGAGCTTCCTGGGAAGTTTCCTGGGCAGTTAACTCCACCGATTGCATCACCTGGGCAACCGCACGGGAGGTTTCCGTTTGATCCACCGTATCAGCCGTAATAGAGCAAACCAGAATATCGATGCGTTTAGCAACCTGAATAATATTGTCAAGCGATCGCTTGGCTTCCTCCGCCAATTTTGTACCTTTAATAACCTGCTGTGTTCCCTCCTCCATTGCAGTCATCACCGAACCAGTTTCACTTTGAATCTGCATCACAATCTGCTCAATTTCCTTCAAGGATTTAGCAGACTTATCCGCTAACTGTCGCACCTCATCCGCAACGATAGCAAATCCCCGTCCCGCTTCTCCCGCTCTTGCTGCCTCAATACTGGCGTTTAAAGCTAGCAAGTTAGTCCGGGAAGCAATCTGGGAAATCAAGGCAACAATTTTCGAGATTTCCTGGGATGACTCCGCTAGACGCTTAACTTTACGGGTGGTTTCCGCCACAGTTTCCCGAATCTCTAAAATTCCCGCCACCGTATTTTCCACAGCTTCACCCCCCTTGACGGCAATATCGCTAGCATCACGGGCGACAATTTCCGCTTCCCGCGCTGCTTCTGCCACCCGTTGGATGGAATCCGTCATAATTTGTACCGAATTGAGGGTGACGGCTAATTCCTCAGCTTGTCGCAAAGCATCACTGGATAAAGCACGGGCAAAGGTTTCCGAATTAGTCGCGCCTTTAGTTACTTCCCGAGCTGCTACTTTTACCTGTTGGACAATATCCCGCAGGTTTTGAATCGTTAAATTAAAGGCATCGGCAACCGCTCCTAAAACATCGGCGGTAACTTCTGCTTGTACCGTTAAATCTCCCCTAGCTGCACCTTCCACATCGTCCAGCAAACGAATTACCTGGCGTTGTAAATTTTCCTTCGCTTCCTCCTGTTCGTGGGCTTTGCGGGTAGCCTCACTAGTTGTTGTTAAAATTACCCGGGCCATTTCGTTAAATCCAGCCGCCAACTGGCCAAATTCATCTTCGGAATAGACGGTGGCTTGGACATTTAAATTACCTTGACGAACTAAATCAAATTGGGTTTGTAAGTCCTTAGTAGTGCGGCGAATTTGTCGAAAAGTCAAACTACCCATGACCCCCGCCGTTGCTCCACCAGCAATCCCTGCGGCCAAAGCCATTGCCCAGCCTGTATTACGCACTACAGCCCGTTGTTGGGGAGGCGAAAAATTACTCACACCGTAACTAACTAAAGCTGCCATCACCATTGAGGCAATACCGACAGCACCAGCCATAAACCAGTGTTTCTGATCTAGGGAAGCATTTTCTAAAAGTGCAAATACGCCTTGCTCACCACTGACTTGGGGTTGAACCCGGCTGATATCCGGTTGGGAAAAAATCGGCACAGCATCGTGGGGGGATGTAATACTGAACAATTCCTCATCCCTGGGGGTAGAACTTCCCACTCCATCTGTGTGTCCTAATTTGGATTTGCTTTGGGTATTTTCTGTGGATTTACTGGTAGAACTGGTACGATAGCCTGTACTATGGAGAGAAGCTGATTGTAAATCGGGCTGATGGAACAATTGCCCAGAATTTAACTGGGAGTCGGCTTCGTAGGAACTACTAGATAAATCAAATCCAGGAATATTCCCCAGGTCGTCAAATTCGTCAAAATCGTCCAGGAATTCGATATTGTTTTGATTGTCGATGGAGGTAGTTGGGGGTGGGGTTGCACCCATACTACCCTCGCTTAAATCCTGACTCGGAGAATTATCATTGTCACTGAAATTGCCAAAACTGGAATTATCTAAACCAAATGCCGATTCAAAGGCTTCAAAATCAAAAGCATCGTCGCTGGTGACGTGACCGTTGTTAGCGCTGGTTGAATTGGCGGATGGGGTAGTACTTGCCGACATTTCAATGCTAAAGGTGGAGAATTCGCCGGGGGATTTGCGTCCACCCGTCACCGATTCCGGCATATCTGTGGATGTATCGCTAGCATAATTACTATTCCCCATAATTGTGGAATTGGGGGGGACATTATTCAAAAGAGTTTCGTCATCCAGACTATCCCCTAATGTCTGGAAATTAAAACTTAAATCCCGACGATTGCTAGTGTCAGCCTGACTATCGCCATCGGTATCGCTAAAAAATGCTGATGGTAACTCTAACTCACCCATTGAGTCATCTTCATCCGTCGGTGCATCCGTTTCCGGGGATGGCGTTGCTGATAGGGGTTGAAAGGGAGAATCGGTCGGTATGCTGCTGACATCTGCCCCATCTGGATGATTCGCATCTTGCCAAAAGGGAGGTAATTCCCCATCCTCTGGCGAATCCTCTCCATCCAGGGTACCAGGAGAAACCGTAAACGGGTTATCACCACTACCTAAATTAAATTGGGTATTTGCCGAAGCCGCAAATATCGTCGTATCACTTGGTGCATCAAACGGGGTCTCCATTGACCCATCTCCAGTCGCTTCTGGGGAAATTGCCGCACCTAGCGAACTTAAATCAAAACTACTATTAATTTCCGATAGGGAAGGTAAATCATCATCCTCGGCAAACAAAGAGATCGATTCCCCAGATGCGATCGCGCCTTCTGGTAACATTGTATCCGTATCGACTTCGTAAGCATTGGCTTGGTACTGGCTGACATTATCCAGACCGTTTTTGGCAAAACTCATAATTTCCGGGTCATCGGTTAAATCTAAAACCCGTTGATATTCGCTTTTGGCAATATCATATTTCTGCAAAACATAATAAATATGACCCCGTAACAAATGGGTATTCGGGTCATCAGGTATATTTGCCACCACCGTATCAATTAAACTGGCGGCTTCTTGATAATTCTGCTGGGCGTAGGCTGTTAACGCCTGCTGATAAACTTGTGTAAAATCTTCTATACTTGCTGCCATTTTCTCTCTCCGTATTTCATCCTACCCATCGGGCACTGCGTAAAATTGCGGTTTGGTCTAATAGCCGCAAACATTGGGAAACTTGCTGGGGTGGTGATTCTCCCTTTGAACTGGTTTTTCCCTGGGTATTGTCTCGATTTAGCCTCCACTCACCCCGCAAAAACGGAGCCATCGTATCGGGAACGTTACTCGGTGGTACTAAATTTTGCATATCCAACCAATCCATCCCGCCAATTTCATCCACAGCTAAACCAACAATTGTATCCTGCTCCTCAATGGCAATTACGGGTATCTCCGCTCGATCTGTATTTAGTGAGGTTGGTTCCCCCAAAAATTGTCCTAAATCGGCAACCCAAATTACCCGTCCTCGTAAATTGAGAGTACCCAACAGTAAAGGAGATGCATTTGGTATTGGTGTAATCCGGTCAGGACTAAGTTCAATTACCTCCCGAATCCCGGTAGCTAATAGGGCAAATTCCTGGTGGGAGGGAATCAAGAATCTTAAGTGTAATTCACCTTCAGGACTTTCGACCTGAAATTCGGGACGAAATTGTTCTTCACCACTACCGGGGAAAAAATCTGGTTGAGTCACCATCATCTCCATGTACCTCATCATCCACGCAGCAGTTGTTTCACAGTACCAACTAATTCCGTTGGTTGGAATGGTTTGGCAATATAAGCATCCGCACCTTGTTTCATTCCCCAGTAACGATCAAATTCTTCGCCCTTTGACGAACACATGACCACCGGGACATTTTGAGTTTTTGGGTCAGATTTCAGCCGACGACAAACTTCGTAACCATTCATCCTCGGCATGACAATATCAAGTACCACTAAATCTGGAGGTGCGGTTAAAATTGCTTCTAACGCTTCGACTCCATCACTTGCATGTGTCACCGTTAATCCACTCGCTTTCAGGAGGTCGGTAATCATCTCCCTTTGGGCGATACTATCTTCCACAATCAGCACTGTACTCATAAATGCTTATCTACCTCCTGATGTAGATGTCCCATCTGGACATTCCCTGATTTCCCCGCCAGCATTTTGTGCATTTAATGTATAAATTAATTTTATTAGTTGACTTTTTGATACTTAACCCGTATTTCTCACGAATCTCTTGAATATCGAGAGGGAGTTGGGAGTGATGAGTGGGGAATTAGGTAAAATCCGTTACTCAACACTTGCTATTTGCTCGTGGCAATCCAGGTTACGCAATCATTACAAATAGGGCGTTAGGATTACTACCTTACCTATCAATGACGTAAATAAACCTCGTCCATAATCAAAACAGGAGTTTTCGTCATGGCGACGGTAGCAATCTCATAATCGCGACTAGGAACTACGGTTTTCAAACTGGATAGGGTTTAGTTAGTCTGTGGATAAGTTTTGTTTTTTTAAACAGTTATCAGTTATGAGCTATTAGTATCAGATGATGTAATCAAGACTGATAGCCATTCAATGCAGCCTGCTCCCGTGAGCCTACCCATTTATACTGTTTACTGTTAATACAAGGTTTATGTCACCACTGATTGATTCTGTGATAACATTTTTTACTTTATATTGACCGCAATCGACAAGTGTTGGTTTTGCTGGACATGGTTATGAACATGATGGTTAAGGTGTTTTTCAATTAACATAATCAATTCACTGTCCTGACAGGGTATAGATAAAAAATCCGTGGCTCCAGAGCTTTGAGCGCGGACACGATTAATATACCCATCTTCGGGGCAAAGTATAATAATGGGAACAAATTTAAATGTTTGGGAGTAGCGTAGCATCCCACAAAGGTCATAAATTTTATCATCACAAACACTGACGTGTAACAGTATGAAATTTGGCTGGATATCGAATAATCGCAGGAGGGAATCACTGGAATTCGGAATTGCGATCGCCTGATAACCTTTGGCTAGGAGGATTGATTGCAGAGATTCTGGTATGGGTTCACCCAAGCATAGTACACGACGGGATGGTTGGTCATGATGGGACGGGAAATTGGCAGATAATTGATAGGAGGATGGGGGAAGCAGTTGTACAAATCCCTGTTGAACGTAGGGATAAATCGCCTTCCCCACCACAAGGATATCGCGATGTAGCATTCGCGACAAACGACGGAGGGATGTTTTACCATCAGCCCATCGTTGCAATTTTTGGACTGTATTAGCTGGTAAGGAAGCTCGAACCCGTTCTGGATTCCGCAGTTGGGGTAACTGCTGGGGTGATTGAATATGGGGAAATAACAGTTGCCAATTGCGTAGTTGCTGATTCATCTCTTGGATGAGGGGAGTAATTTCCCAAGCGTCTAATTTCGGTGTTAATTTTATTCCTTCCTGAAAAACAAACTTTCCCCCCCTAATATCCAATAACTCAAAAATTGTTTCCCGAATCAACCCTGTTAAAATGGTTCGGGCTTGGTTTGTATTGATGATATCTTGGTTCAACAACATCCACAAATTCTCATATTCGGGTGCGTTGAAGGGAAAATCATCTTGCCAAGTAGATGCTGACTGGATGATGGGTGATGGTAGCTTAACTCGATAGTGACGCAAATAATCATCTAAACGGGAATGACTGCTATTTACTGACCCATGAAAATCAGTAGCGTAAATTATTTCACCGCGATCGCAAAATATCAACCATGAGAGATGGGATATTTGCCTAGGGGTATTTATTAGTAGCCGATATTGCCGTAAGTTAATTGAACGCTGACGGGAATTAGGCTCTAAATCGGCTTCTATATACAATAATCCCGTACGTTGACCTAATTCGATTAATTGCAGAATGCTACAAATATCTATCTCATTCAAATTTCCCTGCATTGATTTTTCCGGCACTCCTTCCATCCCCGTAATGTCCTGTGTTCATTGTGCCCATCTATTCATCAAGGATTAACTTTTTGGCGAAAAAAACCGGAAAAAAGGCGATTACAGTACAGACGACCCGACGGGTCGTCTGTACAGGGAGTAGGGAGTAGTTTTCCTGGATTTCTCACGAGTAATATCGATTCTCTTTTACTTTGAAATAAATGAAACTAGAATAATCAACGGTTATAGCTCCTGATATCTAGCAACCATTAGCGTAAATGATAATACTCCCCCCACTCCCAACTCACTTTATTTACTTTAATAAAGCTTGAAATTTGGGGTGGTTGCGGATTTGATGGAAATCACCGTCAGTTTGGGCGAGTTGAGTATATTTACCAGGTGCTAATTGTATCGCTTTTTGCAGGTTGGTGATGGCCTGTTCTGGTTGATTTTGCAAGGCATAGGCACAGGCTTTATTGTAGTAGGCTAAATCTTGATTGGGTTTGATGTGAATGGCTTGGTCGTAAGCTGCGATCGCCTGTTGATATTTTTGGATTTTCGCGAGGGCAATACCTTTATTAATCCAAGCTTCGTGCTTTTGAGGTTGAATCTTGATTGCTTGTGTGTAGGATGCGATCGCTTGGTGGTATTGTTGGAGAGAACTCAAGGCATTGCCCCGATTATACCAGGCTTCTTCCATTTGGGGATTGTACTTGATGGCTGTTTCGTAGGATGCGATCGCTTTTTCGTATTGCCGTAAGGCTGTAAGTGCGTTGCCGTGATTCACCCATACCCGATCATAGTCTGGTTTAATTGCTAGGGCGCGATTATATAATTCTATGGCCTCTGAATATTTTTGAGCTTGTAATAAATCATTTCCCTGCTCAAATAAAACTTTTGCGGTTTGTTTTTGTTTGGTTTCGTTAATTAATTGGGATACATTCGACTTTTGTACTACTTCCTTGGTGTCGCTTTTTGGATAATTATCTCCCTCTGTACAACCAATAATTAATAGTACAATCTGTCCAAGGCATAAAGCTTTCCTGAATAGGTTTTGGGGTATCAATCCTTTCCATCTGATTCTGTCAGTTAAAAGGCGGTTATTATCACTGATTTTTATTATCTTCATACTTCGATCCTAAAACTGGTGGGTAAATAGGAAAAGTATGAATAACTACGGTTTATTGTAATTTTAAGAAAACTTGATGGAAAGTATTTTTAAAGAATACAGGAGACGAAATAGGCTAATAGAACTTGAGTACTCCTACGAAGAAGCTTGCTACGACGGTTTCAAATAACCCCTCTTGAATCCCCTTATATAGTTTACGCTAATCCTTGCTACATATCAGGGGCTGTAGCCGTTGATTATTTTAGTTTCATTTATTTCAAAGTACAAGATAATCGATATTACAACAACTGGGAAAGGCTTTGGAAACATTGATTTTTAGTTACAACAACGGATTTTCCCGTCCCTCTCCGTAATATCGGAGAGGGATTGGGGTGAGGTTCATCGAAGCTAAGTTGTACTAGTACTCCATGTCATTAATTTTAATGGGTAAAAAAAGGCACGTGGTAGCGCTAGTCTATGACAACCCTGCGGGTATAGGGCCTTTATATTAAAGCTTTTTTGGAGCTAAAGCTACTACTACAAACCCCTGAGAATCAACGTGTTCGAGTGTAACTTAATGTAAAACGACTCCAAAACCTGCATTCATTTCATCGGGGGTAATTTTACCATCTTTATCAGTATCTAGGGCATCAAAAACCGCATCCGTACCCATCCACTCTTCCCTGGTAATATAACCGTCACCATCCAAATCATAAACGTGGAAAATATCTTCTGTGGCATGATGAATAATACTTTCACCACTCAACTTAGCCAGGCGTTTTGCTAACAAAGACTCCAGATTTTCTAAAGCCTTTGTAAACCCCTTAATACCTTCATCAAGTTTTGCCGATGCCATTTCATCCTGTGCGTGCATAGTCGCAAATACAGATGCATCCATCGCAATTTTGCTGATATCCATTTTTTGGGCTTGATTCCCATCTAATTTTCTTGGTAGCTCTTCAACGGTTGCTGCTAATTCTCCTAATAAACTGGGGGAAATTGTTAATAAATCGCAACCTGCTAACTCACGAATTTCCGAAATATTGCGAAAACTTGCACCCATTACCTCGGTCTGATAACCAAATTTTTTGTAATAGTTATAAATCTTAGTCACCGACTGAACACCAGGGTCATCTGCACCCACATATTCCCGTTGATATTTTTGTTTGTACCAATCCAAAATTCGACCGACAAAGGGGGATATCAAAGTTACACCAGCTTCTGCACAGGCGATCGCTTGATGTAAACCAAATAGTAAGGTCAAGTTACAATGGATACCCTCCTTTTCCAATTGGGAAGCAGCTTGAATACCTTCCCAGGTGGAAGCGATTTTAATTAAAATGCGATCGCGGTTAATTCCGGCTTTTTCGTATTCGGAAATTAAATAGCGGGCCTTTTCCACAGTTCCATTGGTATCATAGGACAAACGGGCATCCACTTCCGTCGAAACCCGTCCGGGAATAATTTCTAAAATTCTCTTCCCAAACGCAACCGCTAACCGTTCAAAGGCTAAGGTGACAACATCTCCATCCTTTGCACCCGAACCCGCATCGGCTTTAGCTTGTTTCAGGGTTTCATCCACAATTTCCTGATATTGTGGCATTTGTGCAGCCGCAGTAATCAAGGAAGGATTAGTAGTTGCATCCTGCGGTTTAAACTGCTCAATCGCTTGAATATCTCCTGTATCAGCCACTACAACGGTCATTTCCCGTAGCTGTTCTAGTAAATTCCTAGTCATAGCGTTCCCCAAAGGATTTTAATTAATTATGTTCACTACCAGTATCGAAAATTTCTGATGCGTATACTATGACCTTCAGTATTAATTTAGCTTAATTCAAAAATTGCAATTTGGGTGGACGTTGCTGAATTGGGACAGTAGAGACGACCCGACGGGTCGTCTCTAAAAAACCGACTCACCAACCCCTCTCCAGAATGGAGAGGGGCAGAAAATTCATAGTTTTCAATCGTTCGATGAACCTCACCCCAAGGAAGAGAGCTTTGGAGAGGGATTCTTTGAGCGCTGTCGAATTCACGCTAATCCAAAATCTAAAATCCAAAATCCCATCACGGTGAAACCCGCCAAATTTTAATTGTGCCATCCTTGCTACCACTGGCTAGAATTTTGCCGTCGGGACTAAAGGCGATCGCATCTACCCGGTCTGTATGTCCGGTGAGGGTACGTATTTCTTCTCCATTGAAGGGATTCCAGAGTTTAATACTATCATCGCTACCACCACTGGCTAACATGGTGGCATTCATGCTGTAAACCACCGACCAAACCGTACCTTGGTGACCTGTAAGGGTGCGAATTTCAGTTCCGTTGGCAATATTCCAGATTTTAACGGTATTGTCGCTACTTGCACTCGCTAGGGTTTTACCATCGGGACTAAAAGCCACATGCATGACATTATCTCCATGTCCTCGGAGTGTGCGAACTTCTTCACCTGTAAAGGGATTCCATAATTTGATGGTGCGATCGCTACTACTGGTGGCGAAAATTTTCCCATCGGGACTAAAAGCAATTGACAACACCCGGTCTGTATGTCCGTGAAAGGTGCGAATTTCCTCCCCCGTACTCAGGTTCCATAGTTTAATAGTGGTATCGTAGCTGGTACTAGCTAAAACTCGGTTATCGGGGGAAAATGCGACATCACTGACAGTTCCCGTATGACCGCGAAATACTCGTAATTCCCGACCCGTAATCGGATTCCACAGCTTGACGGTTTGGTCGCTACTTGCACTCGCTAAGGTTTTCCCGTCAGGACTAAAACTGATATGGTTAATCGTCTGGTCATGACCCGGAAAAGCTTGCATTCGTTGACCTGTATCTAAATTCCATAAAATAATATTGCGATCGCGGTTAGCGCTAGCCAAAATATTGGCATCGCCACTAATTGCTACGGATATTACCCCCCCGGAACCTGTAGACAGGGTTTGTTGGAGAAACATGCTACTTGGCAAACTGCGAATCAAAAAACTTGGTGGGGAAGGAAATACACGATACCGCACATAACCATAGATTTGCGAACCAATCACACTCACTAAAATCACCAATCCACTAATAATTAGGGTTTGTATTAATTGGTGCTGACCTAAAGACTGAATAAAATTTAATTGTTGCAGTTGACCATTGAAGGGGAAAGAAAATAACTTTAACCGATTTTGGGAGGATTTGGAAAGCGATGAGTTAGAAGCAGAGGGTAGGGGAAGTTGAGGGGTAGCTTGCAAAGAAATGGCAATATTTTCTAAATCTTCTAATACCTCATCGCTACAGACATAACGTTCCTGAATATCTTTTTTGAGTAATTTATCCAGAATATACCCAAATTCTTGACTAACTGGATATTTTAAATAGTTACGCCAATTATGAACCCAACCATAACCATACTCAGCCCATAATTGAAAGGGAGAAATACCACTCATCAAATGGAAACAAGTGGCTCCTAAACTAAATAAATCACTACTGGGATAGGCTTCCCCTCCATTAATTTGTTCAATCGGACTGTAACCAAAGGAACCGATTGTCGTTCCTGGTTTCGTTTGTACCGTCGCTGTTAATTGTTTAGAAGCACCAAAATCAATTAATACTAATTCGCTGCTATTATTAGCTTGATTATTCACCAGAGAATACCGCCCATAAGCCTGTCCAGGTGGTTTACTACCACGGGAAACATTGAGAAGAGAGCGACGCATGATATTTTGCGGTTTTATATCACGATGAATAACTCCCCGGTCATGGATAAACTTTAAGAGGGGAAGAACATCAACTAATACCTGATGGATTTTTACTTCATCAAAGCAACCATATTTTTGTAACTCTCGAAACAAATTTTCCCCTTCAATAAATTCTTGCACTAGATACAAATACCCATCGTATTCAAAATAAGCTAAAAGAGTAGGAATTTGTGGATGTTGACCCAATTCTTGCAAGCGTTTAGCTTCTTCCTTAAATAATTCAATTGCTTTGTTTAAAGCCCAAGTACCCTGCACCTTTGGTGCTAATTGCTTAACCACACAGTTCTCATTTAATTTATCAACATCATGAGCAAGATAGGTTCGACCAAATCCTCCCTCATCAGACAGTACTTCTGTAACACGATAATGTCCACGTAAAAGAGGAGTCAGAGGAGCGCTGCAACTCTGACAGTATTGATTTCCGTCAGGATTTATGGGATGTTGGCAATCGGGATTAAGGCAGCAAATCATCTTGGCAACAGAGGTGACGGTATGGCCATAATCATAACTCTGTCTTTGGTTTTAAACAGGCAAGTTTGCCTAATTTTTAAGAATTAATTTTGCTGAAAAATAGTGGATTTGATTACAGTTTTTATCAACAATATGGAAATTACTGAATGTGGGAATCAAAAGACAATATATGGGAATACATAATACCGAATATAGTTACGGTTATTCTATTTTGGATTTTAGATTTTGCGGAAAGTTGGGGAAGAGAAGTTACCGGGAAGATTTTCTTTCCGGTAATCTTTTTATAATCTCGCTACCATTAAGTTGTAGAGATTAGAAGTTACCACAAATGTACAATCTGGAAATCCCTATATACGCTATTGATAAAACTATGGCAATGCTTATCGGGAGTCACAAAAGCGATCGCGTAGCGGATTCATGGGAAGCGATCGCCCCTAGGAAAAGATGAATTTCTTCCAAAAACCCAATATGTTACAAAAAGCAGAGGGTAATTACTGATAAATATGGCAAAATTTGGAGGAAATTACCAAACATCAAGGAAACATCAATATGGGACTGTTTGATCAAATTCTCGGTGCTGTTGCCAATCCCACTCAACAAGGTAGCATGGAACAAATTGGTAGTATTCTGAATATCGTCCAACAAATGAGCGGTAATGTCGGAAGCGACCCATCCTCCATGCAATCAGTAATGTCCGTCGTTGGCGAACAAGTACGCAACGTCCTACAACAAAAATGCGCTAGCGAAGGGGAAGGAGCAGTCCAGTCATTAGTTAACCAATTTGCAGGAACAACAGCGAATCCCCAAGCGGTTTCTTCTCTGTTCACGCCAGAGATGCAACAGCAAGTGGCACAAATGGCTGCTCAACGTACAGGCTTAGATGTGTCGATGATTCAACAAGCCCTACCCACCATTGTACCAATGATATTGAATTTACTGAATACAGGTGCTAGCAATCAAAATCCAGAACAGGGTGGCAACCCGGTTTTACAAAGCTTTTTAGACGCTGATGGGGATGGAGATGTGGATATTGCCGATGTGATGCGTCTTGCTAGCCAACATCTTGGTAAATAGGGTCTGCGGTTCGCCTGCAAGCGCTAGCTGTGAAAGTCTGAAGCGTGAGGGTAGGGAGTAGAAGAAAAATCAATCCGTTACTCAAGGCTTACAACTTACTTGCTCAAAATCCAGGTAAAGTCAAACAGGATAAAAATGGATTCCCAATCCAAAATCCGTCTGGGAAAGTTTGGCGGAAGAATAAATCTCCCCCGAAGTTTACCGGAAAGCGCAAAGTCTGCGGGGGATACTCCCCGTAGAACTTTGTCAGCAGAAAATCTTCTTGGTAACTTCTCTTCCCCAAATTTCCGCAAAATCCAAAATCGCACTATCTTCTCAAACGACCGCAATACATTCAATTTCCACTAGCACATCCTTGGGTAAGCGGGAAACTTCCACACATGCACGTGCAGGAGCAGACTCAGGGGAGAAATACTCACCATAAATCGAATTTACCGTGGCGAAGTCATTCATATCCTTGAGAAAAATGCTCACCTTTGCCACATTTTCCCACTTAGCACCAGCCGCAGTTAATACCGCTTCCAGATTTGCCATCACTTGTTTGGTTTGAACTGCCACATCATCCGCACCGACAATACTTCCCGTATTTGGGTCAAGGGCAATTTGTCCAGAGACAAAAATCATTTGTCCAGAAGCTGCGATCGCTTGATTGTAGGGACCAACGGGTGCAGGTGCATTATTTGTATGAATGATTTGGCGAACCATAGATAATTTCAGATAATTAATAATCTCAGGAATTATACAATTATTTGTTTCTGTTTGTTTCCCACCCGTGCTAACTCGGTAATCATCCCTTGATGAATATGACCATTGGTTGCCAAAATCCGACCGGAGGAGATATCCAAAGCAGAACCATCATAGGCAGAGACCATCCCCCCTGCTTCCCGCACTATAATCACACCAGCAGCCATGTCCCAAGGGGCAATTCCCCGTTCCCAATATCCATCTAATCTACCACAAGCCACATAGGCTAAATCCATCGCCGCTGCACCACTACGTCGCACCCCTTGGGTCAGATGGGTAAAATGGCAAAACTCAGCATAGTTATTATCAGTGGTTTCACGACGGTCGTAGGCAAAACCTGTTACTAATAAACTTTGTTGTAAACTCTGGGTTGGAGATACCCGAATTGGACGACGGTTACATGTAGCTCCCAATCCCTTAGCTGCCCGAAATAGTTCTTGACGGGATGGGTCATAAATTACACCAACTTGCGGTTCTCCGGCAACTAATAAACCAATGGAAACCGCGAAGACGGGATATTGATGGGCAAAATTGGTTGTTCCATCCAAGGGATCAACAGCCCAAAGGTATTCATGGTCTTGATTTCCCAAAGCGCCTGATTCTTCCGCGAGGATGGAGTGTTCAGGTAAGTGACGGCGTAAAGTTTCTAAAATCACCGATTCTGAAGCCTGATCAGCAATGGTGACTAAATCACCAGGACGACCCTTTTCGACAACAGAATCAGCTAATTTGCCTAGATAACCTTGGATGACTGCACCAGCAGCTAAAGCAGCTTCAGTGGCAATATCTAAATATTTTTGTAGGTCAGACATGTTGATGGAAAAAATATAGAGGATATTAGGCAAAAGGCAAGGTTTATTAATTAACTGAAAGTGAGTGGGTAATAGTGAGTAGGGAGTAGGGAAAAACCATTATTTATCCGTATATAAGGCGACTCACTGTTTACTAACTTCTCCAAAAGCTTGCCAAGCCAGGTCTATTAAGGCATCCATAATAGCTGTGGCAACCGTTGGATTTCCTTTGCGTCCGTTGATGGTAATATTGGGGACGGATGATTGTTTTAGGTCATCTTTGACTTGCTGGGAGTCCAAAAAACTGACTGGAGTGGCAATAACTAGGGCTGGGTTAATATTATTTGATTGGATTAGTTCCACTAGGGTCGTTAGAGCTGGAAAAGATTGCCCGATGATAAAAATCGCTTCTGGATGGCGTTTGGCTAGAACTTCCATTCCTTGTGCTGCTTTTGTTTGGGTAGTAGTTGGGGAAGTTGCTAAATTTTTCACATCCAAACAGCAATAAATTGGATTGACAAAGGTGTGCTGAATCTCCTCAGCAATTCCGACTTGCACCATTGGCACATCAACTATAATTACAGAACGGGCAGCAAGAGCTGCCGCAGCTGAGACTAATGCACGTTCGGAAAAATGAATTAGGGTTTTGTAATCTAAATCAGCAGTCCGATAAATTACTCGACGGACTATCTCATATTCGGAGGGAGACAACAAGCGATCACCGATTTCTCGATCGATAATTGCGAGGTTTTTTGCGTCTGTTTCATGCCATTCCATTTTTAGCTAGTATTCTGGTGGGTATCTAAAAAACAGCCAGGGACTTGCGAATAACATCCCCGGCATCATACCACGAATTAAATTTGATTTGATGGTTGATTCTGTTTATCGACCTTATGATTCTGGATTGGACGATGGACGCATAAATATCGGTGATAAATAGGCGACTAAAGCCCCAATAGCAAAAGCCACAATATTACGGACTAGGGGCAACCATTCCGATGTGCGACTTACTACAGGCCCAATACCAAAGGCGATGAATAAAATACCCCACAATGGTGAAAAAATTAATGCCCACTGCCATGCGATCGCCTGGCCTTCTCGACGCGGTTGGGCTGCAAAACCGCAAACTACACCCCCAATTAGGGAGGTAATTAGGGTCAAAATCCATTGTTCGTCTGGTAGTCCAGGAACAACTTTGCAGCCTCCCTTCAATAAACAGGTCTCTAAGGTATTGATTGTTTCTAGTACGGCTTGGTCTTCCCCATGTTCACGCACGTAGTATAAGTTACCAAATCGAGTTTGCAACTCAATCCAAAAGGTACGTGGCAATAAATTATACACCGCATCTCCCACGCTAAAACTGAGAATGTTCCCACCCCGCGCATCGGCAACTAACAAAATACTTTTATCGTCAAGTCCCCAAAAGTTAATTACCGCTCGACCAGGGGTGCGGTCATATTGGGTCAAAACCCGTAATTTCCAACCCGTTTTATTTTCAAAGTCATTTAATTCTTGAACAAGCTTACTTTCCTGGATATCCGTAAAGGTTTTGGCTAAATCTACAACTGGAGTGACTACATCCGGTAAAACATCTGGATTCTCATAGGCGTAAGCACTCGGTGGGTGAGTCACCCAAACAGAAACCCCTACCCACAACGCTGTCACAAACACCAGAATTCGCCGCCAAAAACCTTGTTCCATAGGACTTAAGCTCATCACAACTTCCCAACTAGCAATGCACATCCCCACATAAATGTGAGTGTGTTCTCTCAATATATGTTTACAATTTTTACTTTAACAGAAAATCATCACAAGTTCTTAAGGGGTGGGCTGTGTGGTGGTGATACCCGAATTATTTACAGTTGGAGAATTTGCAGAAATTGTAGGGATTGGGGTATGGGGTAAAATCAGCCAAAATTCATTGTTGTGTAGAGAGGATTAAAGTCAGTAAAGGAGTCGCCCCCTCTACTGCTCTCCAAAACGGAACGTGACAGTTTCCCGTCATTCCGCTCCTCAGTAATACAGCACTTGTCATGTGTACGTCATTACCAACATATCATTAACCCAAATATAATTATTTAGGTCAATCAGTGGCTTCGGGTTAGCACTGTTACAGCTAGATTTATTCCCAAGACTGCCATCCGTAGCCGTCTTTTTATCGTGACAATGCCGATGGAGTAATTGCCAGTTTTTATATTCATCTTTTCCCCCTAAGGTTTTCGGGGTGATGTGGTCTATTTCCATGACATCTCCATCTTTGAAGGTTAATCCGCACCATGGGCATTTTCCTTTTTGCTTTTTGAGTAGTATTGCTACTCTAGTAGGCATTTCAGGATGAGAACCCATTCTTGTACGCATTTGGCGATGTCAGCATCTAATACATACTTTGCCTTTTGATTAATGGCTGTGTATATTGCTGCTATCGCATCATGGCATGAGCGTCCCGGTCTAAATCCATACGAGTTGGGTTCAAAAATGCCCTCCCATTCTGGTTCTAGAGCCATCTTGACAAGAGCTTGTACTGCTCGGTCGTACATTGTCGGTATTCCTAAAGGTCTTTTCTCCCCGTTGGGTTTGGGTATCCAAACCCTCCGTGTTGGTTTAACCTTTGCCCCAAGTTTGAGATTCTCTACCAAGTCAAGACGTTCTTTAGGAGTTAATGCTTTTATTCCATCCACTCCTGCGGTTTTCTTCCCTTGGTTATCTTGGGTGACACGACGTACTGCGAGTGTTTTTGCACTTCGGGACTTCATCAGTGTTTTTTGGAGCCTGCGAACTTTCTTGACATCTCCACGACTAGACGCTCTGTAAATTTGTTTTTGTAGCTTATAAACCTTCCGTTCTAACTTCTTCCAATCCGTTAGTTCCCAACGAAGGAAAGCATCCGTTTCTTCCGAAGATAGGATATTAGGTTGGTCACATCCTACAGTATTCTTTCTTGAATCTGTTTTAGGCATATCTACTACTACTCTCAACTTTACACTCTGTATTACCGTGAGTCCGTCTGCATATCTCTGCTATTACCACAGAGCGTTCGCTTCTGACTCAATCTCTTCCACCAATAGCCTGCTTTACCAGATGTTTCGTCTTAGCTGACTACTCAGGTTATCGACCAATCCTGAGAGCTATAGGTGGATTACTTCGTTCCACATAATCTTTGGTTTGTCCACTATAGGATGATACTCTCCATCGAGTTTTCGGGTGACGCTGTTAAGTCGATTTAAATCCTCTTAACTCCCTAACTATTGCCCTTTTGGGACTCCCAGTGTGTCATCCTTATTTCACTGGTTTGCAGTAACGATGGTTCAGACGTATCTTTGCTTACGCTATCCGTATGGACTTGCTCACGGGCTTTGGGTTAAGGTTACCCTCTGCTTTCCGCTTTTAACCCCGCTTTACGGATTGATGGCTAGTCTCTACCGTAGGGGTTATGCTTTCACCTAAGCGTCTTAGGGATGAGACTTGAACTTTCTAGGATACTTGTTCTCACTCATAAGATTATGTAGTTGTCATCTCCAAAGGATTTAAGTGCGTACTCAACCTATTGGTTACTTTGGAGAGCCAGTCGTCCCCCGATTTCTCGGTTTAGACTGAACGAATCGCACTTAATTGCTGCATCTTGACCTCTATTTATCACAAGTAAACGGTAAGCCTTGAGTAACAGCTTTATTTTCTTTCTATTCCCTACTCCCGTCACGGACTATTCTTTAGAAGCTTGGGGGATTTTTGAGAAATCCGGGTTTAGACAACATAAATCAACTCATATTTGTATTCAGCAAAGTTCCTGTTTCCTGTTCCCAATTTTCCAGTTAGAGCTATAATCTCAGCATTTCAACAGAGATACACCCATGCATACAGGTAGGTATTTTTTCTATCTCACAATGGCTGTCACTTGGGGGACAAATTTAGTTGCTCCCTTAATTGCGATCGCATCTCCCAATAACCGTCTGGAAGGTTGGCGATTTTCCCCTGATTACCAACAACTCGATTTTGTCCTCTCTGCACCAACCCAACCTAGTGTATTTTATTTACGAGAACCATCCCGTTTAGTGGTGGATTTACCGAATACTAAATTGGGAATGGTTGACACTCGCCAAGATTATCCTGGCTTGGTACAACGGGTGCGTGTATCCCAACTCAACGCCACCGATACCCGTATCGTCATGGACTTAGCACCTGGTAGCCCTTTTAACCCGGCTCAGGTTCAAGTCCAAGCCCTTTCCACGACTCAATGGTCAATTCGTCCCTTCACCAACATCTATAGCAACACTCAAATTAACCCTTCCGGGAATTCCCCATCCCAATTCTTACAAACCCAACCAATGGGTAATCCACCCGGATATAATCCTTCCCCTCAACCTAATACTCTGCCACCAGGGGTGTATCCTCCGTCACCACCGACGAATTATCCTGGTAATAATCCTTGGAAGGGAATGCAACCTACGAATCCGAATAATCCCAACTTTCCCAATTCCAGCCAGAACTTCCCCAACCAATCACCCCCCACGGTTGTAGTTCCCCCTATCACCCCAGTAAATAACAATCCCGGTGGATTTCCCAATAATCCCCTTCCTCCACCCCTATTTCCTAATCAACCCGGAACTTGGCCTAATCCCCCTCTAATTACCCCCAACCCACCCAGTCAACCCCCCCTATTTCCTAATCAACCCGGAACTTGGTCTAATTCCCCTCTAATTACTCCCAACCCACCCAGTCAACCCCCCCTATTTCCTAATCAACCCGGAACTTGGTCTAATCCACCAATTTACCAACACAACCAACCCGGTCAACCAAATCAAATTCTGGAATTACCACAGCAACTACCACCTGCTTCACCATAGGTAGAAGTTGCACCTATACAACAAGAAATTTTGACTTGCAAAAGTCGGATTTTTGTCGAGATTATCTGGTGAAATCAGACTAATTTCCTAGATCCGACTTCACCTAACATCTTGTATCTTAGGGGCATTCACAATAAATTTAACTAGTGTATGCTCCAATTATTCAACTACGCTGCCGTCCGCCAACAGTGTAAGTCCATATCAAATGGACCACAAATACAACATAAACAGTGAGAGTAATTAATTACACATCTAATTCGTTTGTAACTTAAATACCCTCCTCAGCTTAAAAAATATATATAGAGACGCTATATATCTCGTCTTTACTATTCTTCAACAAGCCCTAGATTATAGTTATTCACGTATTAATTTGTCAGGCGCAAGACTGGAGTTCACCTGACAAGTCTACACTAACCAGAAAAAGGTAAGTAGCCAAAAGTGTGCTGCTGACACCATAAGTGTAGATGGGCGTAGCGCAGCTTCTCGAAGAGATGAAAGTAGTTTTTCCTTACTCCCATCACGGACTACTCTCTTTCAAGCGAGCGTTTTAGAACCTTTCCGTTTCAATTTGTGGTGCAACAGCACCTTCGGAATTGAGGAAAAAGTTTTGAGCAGCTTCATTTTGATATATACAACGGATATCTGGTTTGCCACCGTCTAATTTACCCGTATATCCAAAGGTATTTAAACGATTTCTACAATCCCGCACTTGATCTGGGGTAATAAGTTTACGTTGCTCCAATATTGCCCAGTTGTTTTGACGAATCACGCATCCTGGACGAATTGAAGGTTGCGCTACATAGACATTAAAGGGGTTGAGGGTGACAAATAGCCTCGCATCCATCACCATTGAACTCGCACCATATTGGATACAAATTTCTGGGTCGGGTGCTTTTGTATCGATAAATTCTCTGGATGCAACGTTTGTGGGGGTGAGGGTGGTTGTAGAACTAAAAGCAATACCAATCCCAATTCCTAATACGAATACACCTCCGAGGATGGCAATCGTTGTCAGGTTAAACAATGGGTTCTGAAATATTGAGGGTTTGGATGTTCCGGTTCTTCCTGGTGGTCTACGTTTCATAATTTTTTTGAATAGGTTTGAATAGGAATATATGTTTATTTATGAGGATTTACGCAAAAGTAACGCCACTGCGACTAAAACGTAGCAGATCGACTCCAGGGTGCGATCGCAAAGTAATCTCTCACCTAGCAAGCTTGCTGCGTAGACGCGCGTAGCACGGTGCAAAAATCCTGCGGTTGCTTCCCGAAACTGCGTTTCGGTCGCTGCGGACAAATCTTCTTTGCGTAAGTCCTGTTTATATGCTGCTTCCGGATACAAGGATATTAACACTTCGGAAAAATGTGAGTTTTTCCAGCGTTAAATATTTCCAATTCTAGCGATATCGCCAAATATATTTTGTAATCCTAGGATAGCTCAAACTTGTCTGTTGTTGTAGTTGTGTTGCAGTTAAAGGATTTAGGATACATTAGTCTTACTAATTACAAGTTTTGGATTGTCCTGAAGGTGTTACATTAAATTTTGGCAAATTTTCTCTCATGGCGATAACTCTCCACGCTCAACTGTCAACAACCCAATGAAAAATATATCAGCGTGCAAAGTATAACGACCCTATCCTCTCTTCTATCTCTCTTTACCTCCAGATGTCTAATTCTTTGATTTATCAGTATCCACCTTTATTCTCCGGTGTTTTAATTCAACGTTATCAGCGGTTTTTTGCGGATATTCAACTTGACAGTGGAGAAGTGATTACCGCTCACTGTCCGAATACCGGTCCAATGACTGGTGTCTGTGTGGTTGGTAGTCCTGTTATGGTATCAAAAAGTAGTAATCCCAAGCGCAAATTGGCTTACACATGGGAATTAATTCAAGTTAATGATAATCAACAACCAACCTGGGTCGGTGTAAATACGGCTTTACCGAATCAAGTGGTGAAATTGGCTTTGGCAAAGTATTTATTTCCCAGTTTGGGGAGTTATCTACAAATTAAGGGAGAAGTTCCCTATGGTGCGGATAAGAAAAGCCGCATAGATTTTCTCTTGACGGGGAATGACACAGATAAACCAATTTACTTAGAAGTCAAAAATACAACTTGGACAAACGGTAAAATAGCTGTTTTCCCAGATACGGAAACAGCCAGAGGGCAAAAACATCTACGGGAATTAATGACCCTATTGCCCCAGTCGCGGTCTGTGATGTTGTATTTTATTAATCGGGGTGATTGTGATAAATTTGCACCCGGTGATACGGTCGATCCTAAGTATGGTCAATTATTACGTCAAGCGGTGGAAATGGGTTTGGAGGTGTTACCCTGTATTTTTGAGGTGACTCCTGTGGGAATTAGTTATCGGGGTTTAGCTGAGTGCGTGTTTTGATTTGTTGTGAACTACCCACCACTGACGGGTGGAATTAATACCACTTCATCTCCATCCTGAAGGAGAGTATGGGGTGCAACAAAATTGAAGTTGATTCCAAATCTGGTGACATCCTGCCATTGGGATAACTCAGGATGTTCCGCGATCGCGCGATCGCAAACTGCCTTGACTGGTGTATCTTGAGGAAACTGCCATTTTAATTCCGATACTCCATAGGCTTCCTGATAAGCAGCAAATAACTTGACGGTAATATTTATAATTTCTGACATAATTCGATTTCCAACAGCAAATAATTCTGTTTCCTATCTCCTGTATTCTTAACCTATCGTAAATTCTGAACTTGCTGCATCAATAAACTCGTTCGATTTGCCCATTCTTGATTATTTTGCATTTGGTACAAATCCCGTGCATACTGAAGAACCTGTAATGCATTTGCATATTGTTTTTGTTGGATAAATACCAATCCGGCTCCATAGTAAGCATTGGCATAATTAGGATTAGATTCTGCCGCTTTCCTAAAGGCATTCAAAGCATCTGTAAACTTATTTTCTTGAAATAAAATAGTCCCTAGACTGTAATGGGCTTCGGCATATTGAGGATTAATTTTAATTGCCCGTTGAAATGACTCTCTGGCTTGCTTGACTCTATTTTGTTGCAGATAACAATTCCCCATATGGAAGGCTGGTTCCGGGGCATTCTTACTTAATTCTAACGCTCTTTTAAAGGATTCTATGGCCTGATTACAATCATTTTGTTGTTGTCGTAATAGCCCCATATTATAATGGGCTACTCCCAGGTTACGGTCAAGTTGAATTGCTCTTTGTAAATAATCATTTGCCTGTTGAAAATTCCTTCCCTCCAACAAAGCACCACCTAAATTGGCATAGGCGAGGGCGAATTTCGGGTCAGCAATAGTCGCTCGATAAAAAGCCATCGCCGCCATTTGTAATTCTCCCACCTGACGAAATGCCAAACCCAAATTATAGTGGGCTGGTGCAAGATTTGGGTCTAATCTGATGGCTTGCTGAAAGGATTGAATCGCCTCCTGGGTTCTACCAGCTTGAATTAATTGTAAACCATTGTTAAGGTAATCTACAGCATTTCCTTGTGTACCTGGTATAAACTGGGTAAATCCTGGTGATGAATATAAGCATAGAATTAGTGGAGTGGATGCGAATAAAATACCACCCATTAATAGCCAATTGAATAATTTGAATAGTAAGGGGTGGGAAGTGGGGAGTTGAGAAAAGGAATTAAGTTTTTTCTGGTTTATTGGTGTTTCTGTCTCGTTGATAACTAATCGAGAAATGTAGGTGTTTTTGTCTGGTAGTTGCATAATGAGATTTTTTTATTTCTTCTTTATCAGTGATTTATTTATTGGTTTATTGGTGATTATTGATGTTCAGACTTCAACAAAGTGTCAACAATCATGATAATTTTTGGTTTGTAGTCAGTTTTGATCACCTACTCCCTTCAAGGAAATATAATTCACGTACTGACATATTCCCCTCGTGATTTACTGATAGTTGACCTTCAAGCATTTATCTCAACGAAAAACTCAGTTCATCAACGTGAAAAATAGAGATTCAAAACACAAATCATGATTGACATAATTCATATATATTAATTGATATATATATTTTGCTATGCTTACCCTCAGATTCACTTATGGTTATTTTCTAATCCCTACTCCCTATTCCCGACTCCCTCCAGTTAGATTATTTTCTACTCCCTATTCCCTCCAGTTATAGATTTAAAAGTCACAGCTAATTCCCCAGTATGTGTATTTATCGTAAAAAAACTTTATCTAATGAGATTTTTTGAGATTAAAAAAACAAACTTGTGGAAAGAAATATTACAACAACATCACATTTTAGATAGTGGTAATCCCAGCAGGATAAAGTTAAACCAAAGGCGGGATAAGGTGACACAGCATAAAGGTTATCCCGAATACTGAAAAGATGCGGGGAAAGAGAATCACCGCGAAGGAGGTTTTTATGACCAACAAAGTGCTATCGGGTTTGCGAAATGTGGCAATTGTCGGTCCGTATTCGAGCGGAAAAACTACTTTACTAGAAAGTTTATTGTTTGTCACGGGGGCGATTTCACGGAAAGGTAATATTAATGACCGCAACACCGTAGGTGATAGTGCGCCAGAAGCACGCGATCGCAGCATGAGTGTGGAAGTAAGTGTGGCAAGTTGTGAGTACGAAAACATTCTTTTTACCTTTATCGATTGTCCTGGTAGTATCGAATTTGCCCAAGAAACCTACAATGCTCTCATCGGTGTCGATGCGGCAATTGTCGTTTGCGAACCCATCACTGACCGTGTGCTGACGTTAGCGCCACTATTTAAGTTCCTGGATGATTGGGAAATTCCCCATCTAGTTTTCGTCAATAAGATGGATCGGGCAAATATCAACGTCTTGGATACTTTACACCTACTCAAAGCCGTCTCTAGTCGTCCCCTGGTGGCTCACCAATACCCAATTATGGCAGGGGAAGAACTCACCGGATTCATTGACTTGGTGACGGAGCAAGCTTACAAATACCACCCCGGTGCAGCAGCAGATAAAATACCTTTTCCCGAACACCTGAAAGCAGAAGAGCATGCAGCGCGGAATGAGATGTTGGAAGCGCTAGCAGATTTTGATGACCATTTACTGGAAGAACTTTTAGAAGATATTGAACCCTCCCAAGAGGAAATCCTCACCGACCTGAAATTAGAGTTAGGAGCAGATTTAGTTGTACCAGTATTTTTTGGTACAGCGATGAATGACTACGGTGTCAGACCTTTATTGGAAGCTTTATTGCGGGAAACTCCCGAACCAGAATCTACAGCCATCAAACGGGGTGTCACAAACTTTGGTGATACCCCGTTAGCACAAGTACTAAAAACCTTTTATACTCCCCAAGGTGGTAAAATTTCCCTGGTGCGGGTTTGGAATGGCCAACTCACTGACGGAATCGTTTTAAATGGTGTGCGGACTGGTGGCATTTATCGGTTGATGGGACAACAAACCCAGAGTCTCAATCTTGCAAATGCGGGAGAAATTGTCGCCTTAAGCCGGATGGAAGGAATCAAAACGGGCGATATTCTCACCAATAATGGGAAAACCATTGAAATTAAGCGTGCCAATACCCTCAAACCAGTTTACGCCTTGGCAATTACCCCCGAAAAGCGCAACGATGAGGTCAAACTTAGTAGCGCCATCACTAAACTTCTAGAAGAAGACCCATCCCTCGCTTGGGAACAACACGGTGATACCCACGAAGTAATTCTCTGGGGACAGGGTGAAATTCACCTACAAGTCGCTCTAGACAGGTTGCGACGCAAATACAATCTTCCCATGTCTACCCACCTTCCCCAAGTCCCCTACAAAGAAACCATTCGCAAACCTGCTTCTTCTGTCCACGGACGTTACAAACATCAAAGTGGTGGTCACGGTCAATTTGGGGATGTATATTTAGATATTGCCCCCACTCCACGGGGTGAAGGCTTTAGTTTTAGTGAAACCATTGTCGGTGGTGTTGTCCCCAAACAATACATTCCTGGGGTGGAAATGGGTGTGCGGGAATTCCTTAACCACGGACCCTTGGGTTATCCTGTGGTGGATGTCGCTGTCACCCTAACCAACGGTTCCTACCATTCCGTTGATAGTTCTGAACAAGCCTTTAAACAAGCAGCGCGTTTAGCAATGCAAGCAGGAATGGGACAATGTCAACCCACCCTGTTGGAACCCATACTACGGATTCAGGTTTCGACACCCAACGAGTTTACCTCGCGAGTCTTGCAAATTCTCACGGGAAATCGGGGACAAATTCTGGGTTACGAAAGTATCCATGATTGGCCAGGTTGGGATTGTGTAATTGCTTACCTCCCCCAAGCAGAAATGCAACACTTTATCATTGAACTGCGATCGCAAACTTTAGGAGTCGGTACATTTGAATGGGAATTTGACCACCTCCAAGAAGTACCAGAAAAAATCTGTAACAGCATCCTTACCAACAATGGTGGGAATGGCAGTAAATAATAAATAGGGGGAAGTTGGGAATCGGGAGTTGGCAGTAGTCACCGGATGAAAATCACTAACTTTTCCTTTTCCCCTATCAGTTCCCAATCCATCGAGAAAAGTTTGGGGAAATAGTCAAATTCAGCATATCTCCTACCTGTTTTGTTCCCACGTGGAGGTTTGGGAATGAGGGAAAGTCCTGATGAAGAAGGCTTACACCTACGTTAGGGATTGCAGAAAAATCGTAAAGACGCGATATATCGTGTCTCTTTATTATCTTGTAGGCGTTAGAGGCTATTTCGCCAATGGAAACAAATAGGCGTATAGAGCTAAAAAACCTTGTATCTGTAATTTTTAGCCTCACAAAAAGACTTTTTCCCCAGACCCGACGTAAAAAAATAATCCAAAATCCAAAATCCCTTGACTGAACAAACCTACTACATCATCAAACGTCCTAACCAGACATGCGAAATAGTCCCCAGTCAGCAGCTGACCGAGGAGGATTTACAAACCATCGAAAAATGGGGGCCATTTGCCAATCAAAATGAAGTGATCGCCCGTCGAGTCGGGTTAATTAGGGCTGGAAAATGCCAACCCCAATAACCTCGCTTATTTAGCAGTTTCAGCTCGTCGCGACCCTTGAGCAGCAATCTCTTGACCTAAAACCTCAATTGCTTTCGCAAACTGAATATCCTCCATCGTACCCAACTTATCACGATTGCGTAGCCATAAATCCTGACGTTGCTCATCCGTCAAATTCACAACCACATCCGGGTCAATCCCATGTTTATTAATATCCCGACCATTAGGAGTGAAGTATTTCGCAATCGTTACAGCCACACCTGAACCATCACTCAACGGACGCACCGACTGCACCAATCCCTTACCAAAAGTTTGCATCCCAACTATCTTAGCCCGTTTATTATCCTGTAAGGCTCCAGAGACAATTTCGCTCGCACTCGCCGAACCCTTATCAACCAATACCACCAAAGGTTTATCCGTTAAAGCTCGACCATTAGCGACTTCCCGTTCCTGTTCCCCCCGACGGTCCTTAGTCGAAACAATCGTTCCACTTTGCAACCACATCCGAGCAATATCTACACTCGCATACAACAGACCTCCGGGATTACCCCGTAAATCCAGCACATATCCCGCCACATTCTTGGCTTCTAAAGCCTTGATTGCGTCTCGCATTTCCTTCGAGGCATTGGCACTAAACTGGTTCAAACGTATGTAACCGATATTACCTACTGGTGTTTGTCGCTGGGAGAACTTAACCGGGTGTATTTCAATTTTTGCCCGTTCGATTGTATAGGGAATTTGCTTACCACCCCTTTCAATCACCAAATTGACCTTTGTTCCAGGTTCCCCGCGAATCAAGGAAACAGCTTGGTTGGTGTCCATTCCCTCAGTACTTTTACCGTCGATTTTGATAATAATATCTCTGGCGGTAATTCCAGCTTTAAAAGCGGGTGTATCCTCAATCGGAGAAATAACCGTTAATTTTTTCGTCTTCTCATCCAAACCAATTTGGATACCAATACCAGTTAATTCCCCAGAGGTATCCACCTGCATATTCTTGAACTCTTCCGGGTCCATAAACCGGGTGTAGGGGTCTTCCATCTTTCCGACCATTTCCCGGATTGACTTATATGCCTCTTCCCTACTACTGTAGGACTTGCTTAAGTACTCCCTGCGAACAGCCAACCAATCAACTTGGTTAAAAGTTTCATCCACGTATTGGCGATAAATAATCTGCCAAACTTCGTCAACCAATTCTTTGGGGCTTTCTTTAAATAATGCTTGTCCTTGTGAGTGGATACCAAGGCTAGTCACAGCAACTGTCGTTAAAGTAACAGCCGTAGCGCCCAAAACAAGTCCTCTTGTTGTAATTACCATAAGAACAACTGCGCCAGAGGGGAAAAAATAAAAGTCAATATGCTCAATCTAACACACGTAATCGGGTGAAGGGTAAGCCTATTTTGTATTTCCTATAATTTTCACCTAAATCCGGCCAGATAGGTGGTCAAAGATACAATCTTTACAAATCTTGTTTTGTTGATCGGGTGAGTAGGGATTAGGGAGTAGGGAACAGTCATCAGAACTATTTAGACATTCCTGTATTCTGTCTCCTGTCTCCCTTCTATATCCCAATCCAAAATCCCAAATCTAAAATTCAAAATCCCCTCACGGTTCGACCCAACGACCGTCGGCTTTGATCAAATTGATTAATTCTTCGACTCCTTTGTCTTCCGGGACTTTTTTGATTTCCTCCCGTCCGCGATAAAGGGAAATATAACCAGGGGTTTTACCCACATAGCCATAGTCCGCATCAGCCATTTCCCCAGGACCGTTGACAATACAACCCATCACCGCGATATCTAAACCTGTGAGGTGTTTGGTTGCTTCCCGAACCTTGTGTAAAACCTCTTCCAGATTAAATAATGTTCTACCACAGGAAGGACAAGCAACGTATTCCACCATTGTTTTGCGTAATCCCAAAGCCTGTAAAATACTATAGCAAACGGGAATTTCCTTTTCTGGTGGTTCTGTCAAGGAAACACGAATCGTATCACCAATCCCATCCGCGAGCAAGGTCGCAATTCCCGCAGTGGATTTAATCCGTCCATATTCCCCGTCACCAGCTTCGGTGACACCTAAATGTAACGGGTAGTCCATCCCCAATTCATCCATCCGTGCTGCCATCAAGCGATATGCAGCAATCATTACCGGGACACGGGAAGCCTTCATGGAAATGACGATATTGTGAAAATCCAAGGATTCACAAATCCGAATAAATTCTAAAGCCGATTCCACCATCCCTTCCGGGGTATCTCCGTAGGTAAATAACATCCGTTCTGCGAGGGAACCATGATTTACCCCGATTCGCAAAGCTTTATTTTGGTCGCGCAGGGAAATTACCAGGGGTTCCAAAGTTTCCCGGATTTTCTCCCCTATTTCTATGAATTCTGCTTGAGTATATTCGGTGCGGTTGGCATTTGGCTTTTCAAATACGTATAAACCGGGGTTGATCCTCACCTTTTCGATATGCTTAGATACCTCAATGGCGATTTTCATCCCATTATGGTGAACATCAGCCACCAACGGTACATCCATGTAGGTTGACTTCAATTTTTGTTTAATTTCCGCCAACGCTTTTGCATGTGCCATACTGGGAACCGTGACACGGACGATTTCGCAACCAATTTCGTGCAAACGCCGAATTGCAGCCACAGAACCATCAATATCGAGGGTATCTTCGTTAATCATCGACTGCACAACTACCGGATGACCACCGCCAATGGTGACATTTCCCACCTGTACAGGACGGGTTTTGCGACGTTTGATGGTGGTGTCAAACGCAGGTAGTTGGGATGCGGTATTTGAGTTTGTAAGCGTAGGCAGAGTTTGCATAACCTATACGGGTAATATCTGTAGCGAAAATATCAAATTTTTCAACATTCTGCTTCCTAGGTTGCCATAGATGGGGTACTTTTAGGTGACGTTTTTGCAGAAAATAACGATAACACTGCAAAAAGTTGATTGGATTTGGTTAAAAGCTGGATAATTTAGAGCGATTGATTGAGATTTGTTATTTTCACCATTACTTTTGTTGTGTGCAGGAAGTGGGAAGTAGGGGGTTCGGGGAGAGTGCATGTCCCAAGGTCAATTTACTGTCGTTCATTCGATTCTTGATGGTGCTGATTTTATCCGTAAGGTCTGTGTTCACTATCCCATCGGCCAGGTGACTGAGTGCAAATTATACAAAACAGGACTCCATGATACGTATTTAATCATTACAGATACTAATCAGTATATTTTGCGGGTTTATCGTCATCATTGGCAAAACCAAAAAGCAATTAATTTTGAGTTAAAAGTTTTAGATTTTTTGCGTCAACATCAACAACCAATTGCCTATCCTCTTACCCGTCATGATGGTAAATTGATGACTGAAGTTTTGGCTCCGGAGGGGAAAAGATACGTAGTTTTATTTGTGTATCCCCAGGGTAAAGTGATCAAGCGGAAATTAGATGTTGTTCAAAGTTATCTTTTAGGGCGTAGTTTAGCGAATATACATAATTATTTAGATAATTTTTCCCATAGTTATCAACAAGTTACTGGGGTCAGAAAATTAAATACTAGATATTTATTGGATTGGTCCATCAAGGGTATTAGTAATGTATATCCCCACCTTCCTGAGCAAATTAAATTTTTAAAAACCACCAATTTAACTTTAAAAAGACAAATTCAACAGTTAAATTTACCTGCGATCGCACCTGAATTTGGTCTCTGTATGGGGGATGTTCATACTGGCAATGTTCTCTTTAACAATTATAATCAAGTGACTTGGTTGGATTTTGAGCAATGTGGTTATGGTTGGCGAATCTTTGATATTGCCAAGTTTCTACAAACCTCGATAGAAATGAAGATTGATTTTGAGGTGAGAAACTGTTTTGTGGATGGTTATCAAGATGTTAGGGAGTTAGGTGATGGGGAATTAGCTGCAATTCCCGTGTTTGTGAAAGTAGCCCATATTTGGATGATGGGAATAGCCACCCATATGGTAGGTAATGTGAAGGGATACGCTGATTTTGATGATGATTGGTTAGATACTAAGTTAGCAACGTTGGAGCAGTGGAGTTTATAGTACGGCAGATTTCAGTTGTATAATGGACTTTATTTCAATTTTCCAAGCTTGATGAAAATGGGTGTATCCCAGCTTTTATCCCTTGGTGACAGAATAATCTGAATCATTGTATTAATTGTATTAAAAGTCTAACCTTCAGCAATTGATAGACTCATTCTGAGTGATAGATTTTGCGATTATTACTTTACAACCCTGCGGTCGATCCGCTACGCGTCTATGCAATGACAAAATATGTTTTTACATATTTGGAATGCTCCCGATAATTTTTTTGACGAATGTATCCTTCTTAAATTATGCTGTAAATACTTCATAATGATTAGTCACGAAAATTGAATGGATGAATTCTGGAGCGATTTTTTCCGGTAAAAAACACTCGGACATGATTTTCCGTTTTGAACCATCAAGCTCATTCCACCAATCATTTTGAATAATGTGCCATTGCTGTTTGAGAACTTCTAAACCTTCTTGCACAGGGTAAATTTTTATCGATTCATTCGCTGCGTTACCGTCAGTAATAAATCCCCCTGTTAAATTCAAGACACCTGGTTTTATCCCTATTACAGCAATATCTTTTTTGTCCAGATTTTTTTCACTCATAACCCGATACATCATGGGGTTGCGAGGTTGAAAATATAAGTTTGCATAATCCCACAAACTACTTTTCTCTGGTGTAGATTTATCTTTTCTACGATTAATTACTCCAGAATCATAAATTGCTGTATAGGAAATCCCCAATTCCTCTACTTTTCGATGGGATAGAATTACTTGATTCAAGATTGCAATATTGATGGTAAATTATTAACATGGGTTATATAGTAGAGACTTCTAATATTTTTGAGGTTTGTCATAGCTATATCTAAACCAAAGCAGGAGGGTAGGGTTTATTTTTGATGGTTCTGATGCTTAATTTCTTGTCTTCGCGATCGCTTGCTGACGTATTACTATAAATAGTACAAGCAAAAACCCTAAACCCATCACTCCTGCTAGGGGATTATCATTAACCCCTGTCACCCAAACGGGAACTGTACGGGTATATTTAATCAGTTGACCAACATTCAGGACATACCATCCCCAAATCAATCCTGCATGAATACCAATCGGTAAACCTAAACGTCCGCGACACAGGTTTTTCCCCCAAGCACATAGTAATGCCAGTAAAAGTAAACCAAAAAACTGGGGGGATGTACGAATAATTTCCGGGAGCGGTTTGAGGAAATGAGCGATCGCAAAAATTAAGGATGTCGCCCAAATCGTCACCGACCGACTGTAATCCCTTCTCAGTTCATCATACATCCAACCGCGAAAAAATAGTTCTTCTGCCAATGCTGTCCCCATTGCCGTCGGAATTGCTTCCAGAATCCAACGGCTAATAGGTGCTGTCGATGGTTGCCATTCCAACCATCCTAATCCAGCTTGGACTAAAAATAATAATTGAATACTAATTAAGCCAATTGCTAAACCATTGCTGAACTCAAGCAAATTCCTGCGACTAAACTCCAACCCATAATGGGTAAAAGCTTGATGCTGCTGGTGAATAGCTTGACTCCAAGCGGGTAGTAAAAGCAAAAATGCGATCGCCAGCAACCCCATTGTCAAAATGGTGACTAAATTCGCATCATCGGGAATCAGTAAGTATATGGGAATCGCAATCGGTAGCCATAAAAAGGCTAAACACAAAACAAATCCAAGTATCCGCAAAGGAACGGGTAGGTGGGCAATGGAAATTCCGTAAATACGCATATAAAACTATCACCAGACATCTGCTGATAGACGTATTTTCCTACGTCTCGTTTCGTCTTGACGAATAATCAAGGATACCTGGTAAAAAATTAACCTATTCATCTGGCTCAATTGTACTCGTCAAACCCTTATTTTTGAGGGTTTCACAATAAAATTCTGCATGTTCTTGAGCGCAGGTAATTACAAGGGCAATTCCATTGGTATGGGCCTCCATCATAATATCTACGGCTTGGGGCTGGGTCAAGCTCGGTACCGTAGTTAGTAAAACCTGTACTACGTACTCCATCGGATTAAAGTCGTCATTATGGAGCAAAACGCGATACCGAGGTGCAATTTTTCTAACTGTAGAAGGCTTGGCTATGGTTTCGACTGACACGGCTTTTGCTGTAATTTTGATATCATGACTACAATGGTAACGTTAGCTGTTTAATCAAACTTAAACACTAACTCAATAATTTTATAACATTATGGAAAATCCAGGTGCGAACCAATTCTGTTGGCGATCGCTAACCATCTTCTCAACCCAGTAATTCCCACGCAAGCTTACCACGTTACTATTTATTACTATTTAGCTTGAGGAAATATTTATCCCTATGGCTAAAAATACTCATTTTTCCGTTGGACAAATCCTGTACCTGCAAAATCACCACGTCCGCTTGTATTGCCAACTCATCGAACATGTTGTTTCCCGTCGTCTATTTTGGGTACGTCCCCTATTCCTGGTGGAAACTGCAATTGAATCAGAATCCCTAATTACCGATTTGCAAGACGCGTCT
Source organism: Calothrix sp. NIES-3974 (assembly GCF_002368395.1). Classification (GTDB taxonomy): domain Bacteria; phylum Cyanobacteriota; class Cyanobacteriia; order Cyanobacteriales; family Nostocaceae; genus NIES-3974. Next base: position 4,151,006 of record NZ_AP018254.1, on the reverse strand, counting down.
GATTTGCTGTGGCCAAGCGAATTCTTTCAACCAGCTTTGGATACAGAAGTAATTAATTACCTGACCCAACTAGGAGAGAAGTCCACAAAACCTTCGGCAACCTCCACTATACCTACCAATCAGATTCTCAACCGCTTTATCCAAGATTTTTGGTCAATCCAACGCTCTTAATCTGTTTTTATTTCCCTGCATAAAAACGCAAGCCTGTAATTATCTTGTTTCTTTTAATACTTGCCTTTACCTGAAGACTTTAGTATTTAACGATACATATGCCATTTATAGAACAGCTTGATTTTCAAAGACTAGAAACCAATTGGATTCTACCCGCATCCATTTCCGCCATCAGTAATTCTAGTGCTTCGTAATCTACGTCAGAGATGTAACCCCTTTCCGTTAGCTCCCAGTTAATCTCATTTTCAATTTCTGGTGTGAGTTTCTTGATATTTAACGCTTTCTCTACTAATTGACGAATCACATACTTGTTTTGCATAGGGAGTAATCCAATCAGCTCCAAATGTAATTATCTCTGTTGTGGCTGAGTATAAAACGTGATTTAAAACCATAGCAGGCTGTGATCTAAATCACAGTACTAAATGTATAAATAAACACATTTATATTCTTTTTCTGGATACCTTACACTCGTACACCATTAGCTTTTTCACGGGGTAAGTTTACTGATCCGAGTAATTCTCATAATCTGTACAAATGTTGATTGTGTATGAGCAGAAACGAGTAGTTGGACAAAATTAACTTTACTCGTTCAAACAAGGAAGAGAGAATCAGGAACACAAAAAGCAAGATATGCAATTAATTTTGTCTGAGTACTTATGTTTATCAAGAAATTTTCCGTAAAATGTATCAATTTGTACAGTTTTTTAGGAGATTATGACAATCTTTAAATAGAGGTTGGAAAGGAATAAAGATTCAGCAAAGAAATGTCAGACAAATGGTCGATGTGGAGAGAAAAAGTTTATGGTCAAATGAAGCTCATCTATCTTTAAAGCTGAATAGATTTAATAGGATTTTAACTATGCAAGCAACACTTTCCAATCCCAAGTATCAGGTAATTTGTCCCCAGGGAAATATAAATGCTGCCAATGCTTTAGAGTTTGAGCGAAGCCTAATCACTGCCATGCAACAAAATAATGCACAAGGGTTGCTTGTTAACTTAGAAGCAGTTGAATCGATCGATAGTGCTGGATTAATGGCTTTGGTTTCGGCTTTAAAACTATCCCAATCCCAGGGACGGGATTTTTGTTTGTGTTCAGTTTCGCCAGCATTACGAATTATTTTTGAATTAACCCAATTGGATCGGGTGTTTGAAATTAGGGACTAAAAATAGGATTTTCTCCATAGGGGCAGGTTTTTCCCGCGTTACCTAACAAGTCAGGAGGGGTAGAGAGTATTTGATGGGTAAGAAAAGGCAGGTAGTAGCGCTTTAGCACCTTGATTGCAAAGCTCTTTCGACGCTAAAGCCACTACTACAAACCCCTCAAAACCTATGGGAGAGACTACTAGTAGGAATAAAAATATTCCCAAGCAATCCGGATTTTGAATTATTTAGGCGCGAATATATTTATGATATGAGGTAAAAGCATTGAGTTTCCTGTTCTGTAGCAATTGATCATAGATATGTTCTCAACCAGGAATCAGTGTTAAGGTTGGAGTTAAAATGACTATAATCTTTGGAGTTGCTTAAAAATATAGCGAAGTGGCTGTTGCAGTCGATCGATTAATTACATCACAAATCAACAAACCCGCCCGATATTTAGGTAATGAGTTGGGTGCAGTCCATAAGCCTTGGGATGCGGCGCGCGTGCGCTGGGTGTTGACCTATCCGGAAATTTATGAAGTTGGGGCATCAAACCTGGGGCATATAATACTGTACAATATTATTAATGCCCAGCCTCGACAACTTTGCGATCGCGCGTACCTACCAGCACCGGATTTAGCTGCGAAATTGCGGGAAACCCAAACACCTCTATTTGCAGTGGAATCGCGACGGGCACTGGTGGATTTTGATATTTTAGGCTTTAGTTTGAGTTATGAGTTGGGGGCGACTAACATTCTGGAAATGTTGGATTTGGCAGGTATCCCCTTTACTTGGTCAGAAAGGGATACAGGCAACTATCCACTGATTTTTGCCGGGGGACAAACCGCCACCTCCAATCCCGAACCCTATGCCGACTTTTTTGATTTTGTGGCCTTAGGTGACGGTGAAGAATTATTACCGGAAATCGGCCTTGTCGTGGAAGAAGGTCACGCCGCCGGATTAAGTCGAGAAGAATTACTATTAGATTTAGCCCAAGTTCCCGGTGTTTACGTACCCCGCTTCTACGACCTGGCTGAAAATGGTTCTGTACGTCCTGTACGGAGCGATGTCCCCGCCAAAATTATCCGCCGTACTGCTACCCCCATCCCTGCCTACTCCATCGGTTTAGTTCCCTTTGTACAAACAGTTCATGACCGTTTGACCATAGAAATTCGCCGTGGTTGTACCCGAGGCTGTCGTTTCTGTCAACCGGGAATGTTAACCCGTCCAGCACGGGATGTGGAACCAGATCAGGTAATCGAGGCAATTACCAAGGGAATGCGCGAAACCGGTCATAACGAGTTTTCCTTGCTATCCCTATCCTGTTCCGATTACTTGGCCCTACCAGCCGTCGGCATGGAAATCCGAAACCGATTGCGGGAGGAAAATATTTCCCTATCACTCCCCAGTCAACGGGTAGACCGATTTGACGAAAATATTGCCAATATCCTGGGTGGGAACCGACAAGGTGGTCTCACTTTTGCCCCCGAAGCTGGTACTCAGCGAATGCGGGATATTGTCAATAAGGGTTTGACAAATGCTGAACTGTTACAAGGCATCAAAACTGCTTGGGAACAGGGTTGGGATAAAATCAAACTCTATTTTATGATTGGATTGCCAGGGGAAACCGATGCCGACGTTTTAGGTATCGCCGAGACTGTTGCTTGGTTACAAAGGGAGTGTCGGGGACAGAAACGCAAACCCCTGAGTTTTAACTTGACCATTTCTAACTTTACTCCTAAACCCCATACCCCCTTCCAGTGGCATTCCGTCGCCACCAGTGAATTTATCCGCAAGCAAGAATTATTACGGGAAGCCTTTCGGAAAATACGCAACGTAAAGGTGAATTTTACCGACGTGCGCATTTCGGCGATGGAAGACTTTATCGGTCGTGGCGATCGCCGATTGAGTCGGGTTCTCCGTCGAGCTTGGGAATTGGGTGCAGGAATGGACGCTTGGTTTGATAACGCCGAACGAGCCTATGTTGCCTGGGGAGAGGCAATTAAGGAAGCCGGGCTAGACTGGAAATATCGTCAGGTGGAAAACGGTCAGGGTTGGGTTTTAGAATCCCAGTCGCAGGAGACAACCGCATTGGATGCACCCTTACCCTGGGACCACATCGACAGTGGTATCAGCAAAAAATGGCTACAGGCAGACTTACAAAAAGCACTTGCTGCTGCTGTAGTCCCTGATTGTTCCTTTGCCAGTTGTTCCCATTGTGGTGTCTGCGGTACGGATTTTGGCCATAACGTGGTGATTGAACCCCCTGCCATCCCGGAATTCGCCGGCGAATTTATTCCCAAAACGACCAAAAAGCAGCGTCTACGGGTTGCCTTTGGGAAATTGGGGGAAATGGCACTGGTGAGTCATTTAGATTTACTGCGATTATTTGAGCGGGCAATTCGGCGTAGTCAACTACCCGTCGCTTTTACAGGTGGGTATCATCCGATGCCTCGGATTATGGTTGCCAACGCCCTGTCCTTGGGTGCAACAAGTAGCGGTGAATTGGTCGAATTTGAACTAGTAGAGGCAATCTCACCAGCAGAATTCCAGCAGCGTTTAGCCGCAGTTCTTCCCCCAGATATTCCCATTTATCAAGTGGAAGAGATAGAATTGGGAACGCCTGCCCTGACCCAACTCCTGAATGCTGCGGCATATCAATTACAGGTGAGCGCAAGTCAAGAGGCAACCCTGAGCCAATGGCAAAGCTGGATAGAGGAAATCTTGGCAAGGAAGGAAATTCTCTCAGAACATCGGACAAAATCGGGGAAAACACAAACAGTCAACTTGCGCGATCGCCTAACTGCACTAGCAATTGATTCTTTAGAGCAATCCCTTGATGGTGCTGTTGCCAACCTCCGTTATATTGGTAGTTGTCGTAATGATGGCAATTTACTCCGTCCAGAACAAGTGTTGCTGATGTTAGAACAAATTGCTGGCATTGAGTTCGATTTACGGCATGTCCACCGTAGCCGTCTAATTTTGGATCTGGAAACACCAATAAATATTGAGAGAGATGAAAGATCACATGAAGAAAAGAATTGATTTTTAACACAGTTGCGCTAGAATGGAATAATAGGAAAGTATTTTGGCGCTGCATAAGTAGATTGATTCTCGTTCCGTTATCAGGTAGAAAGCCTCAGAATTTTCAACTTAAATTTCTCGCATAATTCCCTGTTGCCGGATGTTCGAGATAGTTTTATCAGCTAGGGCTTTGTTTTAACTACGTCGAAGCGTGAATCAGTCAACCTGCAAGCTCCACAAACTTCTCTAACCATTGATTGAGATGACTGGATTCAGTCCTCACACAAAGTTGATGTATATTTGGAAAGCTGAAAATACCTGGCCATTTGGTTGCTCCAAATTTTCGCCAACTGTGCATCGCACAGACAAATCGGCAAATCCAAAGGTAAAACTGACATGCTTTGCAGTCAAGCTGAGTTTAGGAACTGTAAGTTAAATTCTACCCAAATATGAACAAACTTGCGGAAATGTATACGTAATAGCATAATCAGTAATCAGAACATATGTGTCTCCTTACAGGGACGCAACGTGAACAGATTTGGCGGTAGAAGCTCTTTACCGTTCTAGCCTATGGAGTAAACAAACCCGATAGTAGCTATACTGTCGCCATGCTGGATCAGGAAATAAACGTCAAAACTAATCATGTCTAGCTTTAGACCCTTACTTGGCTAGTTTTGAGTGATTTTTAAAGAGCAGCAACAGCAATGTATATTCAATTTTGTGCCACTAGTACCAGACGACGCAAATAAAGCTAATAACTTGAAATAGCTGAAAAGTCGAGAAGATAGGCAATATTACTTTTACTTATGCCTTGGTGTACTAGTTCAATGTCGAGTTCAGACACAAAGTGGCAAGATAGTCATGGAGCTAACCGATTGTTAGATTCCAATGATCATAGCTACCTGTCAACACAGATTCCCAACACTGGAGAGAACGCCGGGTAAGTAGTAGTGCAAAATTAATTTGACATTCCGCAACGCTGAAATCTTTGTGTTGGCGAAGCCTGTCCAAAGGAAATAAGCTTCGTTCCGAGTCCTGGGGACACACTACGTGTTTACGCAGTATAGCGAAGCTAAGGCTGCGGACAATATATATTTAATTTTGCATCAGCACTTACACCTATATGTACCAAAAGGCGCAAATGGGAATCAGTGATGCGATCTGCAAATGTGCAGCCTTGCAGCAAAAGTTATATGCAACTTAGCTATTTCAATCATCGATATTCCCCTATGATTGAATCTATCTCTAGTCAGGCAATCATCTGCATATCGCTGTAATCATCAATAGCCAATTCCCAGTATTCCAGTAAGGAAACTATGCTAGGTGATTACATTAACTACTCCCTACTCCCTGACCCCACCCAGTATTTTGGGCTGGTCGAGTGCCTAGGGAAATGGAACTGAGTCAAGATTTTGTTTGAATTTAAGATATGACCACGGGAAAAGTAGACGGACGGGTAATTTAATCGCTGAAAACCGGGAGCAACCCTTCTGGAATATTTTCAATCATTATGTTATGTAAGCGCGATACGCCAAGCGTAAAGCAGGATTGCTAATCGCAGTGTGACAAGATTTTGGGTTTAAGTAAGAATTTACACATTTTATCCAGAGCAGCGCGGAGTTAAGCGTATCGGAGCCAGATTTGGGTATCCATAATCTCCAGAACCGTTTGTGCTGCCAGTTTTTGAGGAAATTGAATGCCAAAACAAATTATTATTGCCGAACAGCATCAAATCGCTGCGGTTTTTTCCGAAGACCAGATTCAAGAATTAGTTGTTGCCACCGGACACCATCAAATTGGTGATATTTACCTCGGAGTGGTCGAGAATGTTTTACCGGGGATAGATGCGGCTTTTGTCAACATCGGCGACCCGGAACGAAATGGATTCATCCATGTAACAGATTTAGGACCTTTGAGGCTAAAACGTTCAGCTGCGGCCATTACCGAATTGTTGACACCGCAACAAAAGGTATTAGTCCAGGTGATGAAGGAGCCGACGGGGACTAAAGGGCCAAGATTAACTGGAAACGTCACCCTTCCAGGTCGATACGTTGTGTTAATGCCCTATGGACGGGGGGTAAATCTATCCCGTCGTATCCGGAATGAAAACGAGCGTAATCGCTTGCGCGCCTTAGCTATCCTAATTAAGCCCGCAGGAATGGGATTATTGGTGCGGACGGAAGCCGAAGGTAAACCAGAAGAGGCGATTATTGAGGATTTAGAGAACCTGCAACGTCAGTGGGAATCAATCCAGGAACAAGCCCAATCTAGTCGCGCACCTGCCTTGCTGAATCGGGACGATGATTTTATTCAACGGGTGCTGCGGGATATGTACGGTGCGGACGTGAATCGAATAGTGGTCGATTCCAGCACTGGTTTAAAACGGGTCAAACAATACCTGCAAAATTGGAGCGGTGGACAAACACCCCAGGGACTGCTGATCGATCATCACCGCGATCGCACAGCTATTTTGGAATATTTCCGGGTAAATGCGGCAATTAAGGAAGCACTGAAACCCCGTGTTGATTTGCCTTCCGGGGGTTACATAATTATCCAGCCCACCGAAGCACTAACAGTGATAGATGTCAACTCCGGTTCCTTTACCCGTTCAGCCACAGCGCGAGAAACGGTTTTGTGGACGAATTGCGAAGCCGCGACAGAAATTGCTCGTCAATTGCGTTTGCGGAATATTGCTGGGGTGATAGTCGTCGATTTTATCGACATGGAATCCCGTCGTGACCAACTGCACGTTTTAGAACACTTTAATAAGGCTTTGCGAGCAGATAAAGCCCGTCCCCAAATAGCCCAGTTAACGGAACTTGGTTTAGTGGAATTAACCCGGAAACGCCAAGGTCAAAATATCTACGAACTATTTGGTCAAACCTGTACCACCTGCGGAGGGTTAGGTCATGTAGTCCGCTTACCAGGGGAAACGGAAGCGCGGATTGCCGTCACCCCGATGGAAATACCGGAGCGATTTGTACCGATGCCATCCCGCTCGATGCCTAGTCTACGTCAAAACGACAACCGCGACAGCTATGAAATGGCCAATGAAGGTTTTGATAGCGATGTTGATTATGGCTCCTTGAATTTAATCCACCATCCTAGTTACCAGGAATTAGGAGATAATTCCAAACGTCGGGTTCGTCGTCGTCAACGTCCTAACGGTGGTAATGGCAAAGAAGAGACCCGTATTATTCCTGGTACGGCTGCTTTTGTCTCCGAACCAGACCTGGATTTAGAGACAGATAACGACCTGGAAAGAATGCCAGAATTGCCTACTCCTAACATTGGCAAAGTCGGTTGGGGAGAGCGTGCAGAGCTGATTAAACCCAAGTTAGATCCAGTTAAACCCATCGTCGAACCACCGGAAATTGTCACGGTGGAAATGTCACCCCTCGAACAGGAAGTTTATGCCTATGCGGGGGTTTCTCCAGCTTTGCATACGAACCGTGAGTTGAAAAATCCCAAATCGGTGATTTACAATATCGTCTCACCAGGAGAAAGCAAGGGTGATAAAGCCAATATCCCAAGCGAAATTCCCTTACCCATACCCCGTTCGGTTCCCACTCGGAAAGTGGAAATCAAAGATGAACCGGAAGATTTACCTTCCCCTCCTCCAGTAGCTGAGGAGGAAGTGGTCAAAGTTCCTGAGCCAATATTGAGGGGTGAGGAACCTGAAGAAGAAGAAGGAATGGCCACACCTGCTCCAACTCCTCGCAATCGCCGTACCCGTAAGCGTTCTTCTGCTGCTCGTGTGGAGCAAGAATGAGGTCGCTCGCATCATTTGATTGTCAAACCTGGAATTGGGGATAATTCCCCAATTCAATTATCCTCTATAGTCTTGCTTGTAAATAGGGAGTGGTAAAAACACTTTCATGGGTTATGGCGTAAAAGTACATGTAGGCGATTCCGAAAAAAAAGTTGTCCAGGAGTGGCTAGAATTTAGTCAGTATGTCCATACTAGGGAGGCGATCGCTGGTGTAGATGAAGTTGGTCGGGGGGCATTATTTGGACCAGTGGTTGCCGCCGCAGTTATTTTACCAGCGATCGCATATCCCGATTTGATGGCAGAGGGAATTCAAGATAGCAAAAAACTTTCCCCCCGTCGTCGTCAGAGTTTAGCCGCACAAATCCGTCGAGTTGCGATCGCTTGCCAAGTGGGGGTGATTTCCAATAGGTTAATTGATCGGATTAATATTTTACAGGCATCTTTGGTGGCAATGAAACGGGCTGTGGAAAAGCTAGAAGTCAAGCCTAGTCTGGTGTTGGTGGATGGAAACCAATTAATTCCCAACCTATCCATCCCTCAACAAACAATTATTAAAGGAGATAGTTGTTCTCTGGCGATCGCCGCAGCGAGTATTATTGCTAAAGTATATCGGGACGCAATTATCCTCCGTTTAGCTGTAAAATATCCAATGTACGATTTAGCACGTAACAAAGGTTATGGTAGTGCCAAGCATTTAGCAGCCCTACAGGAATACGGTGCATCAATTTTACACCGTAAATCCTTCAGCCCATGTCAGGGATATCAGCAGCTGGATTTGTTCAATTAATTTTCGATCATCCCCATATCTGTACTTTTCAGTCCATCCCCCAAAATTAAACTTGGTGTTGTCGAAACTTGAGAACGCACCCATTGTCGATAGTCTGCAATTAATTGATGTCGTAATCGCTGCTGAATTGTCAACAAAATACTTTTAAGCAAACTATGACCTGTTGCTTCCAAAATTGGACGAGGAGTTAAGGCAAATAAAGGCGGTAAATCAACGTGAACTTCTAAATTTGCCATCCCCCTCAGTCGGGTTTGTTGATGTAGTTCCTCTGGTGCTAAATATCCTTGCAAGTGCAGGGCAAATCTTTGATTAAAAGCTTCTATACCCAGAATTTCACACCCAGTAGATTCAATCCGAACCACACCTGAATTTTCCACCCAAACCCGCATATCCACAATCGGTTGAATTTTTAGCGAAATAAAATTTAATGCCCGCATTTTATAACGAAATACATCGCTTGATATTTGCTGGACACGACTCATATCCGCTAGAGCATTAATTAATCGGTATGGTTGACGTAAGTAATGTTGAATCGAAATTGACTCGTCGGGAACAGTTATTTCTACCGACTGATTTGCTGTGAATCTGGTAGTCATGCCTATATTATTATCCCTTTTAGCCCCATTATAATATTTGTGAATTATGAAAATATCTATCAATGTGCGAGAATTTGCTGATTCCGAAGATTGAGTTCATTTGACTGCTCTTTTGGAACCGAGTGATTCAGCTAGTAAATATGCACAACAGTAGATTTATACTTTATTGCTTCTTGAATAACTCTTGAGTAAAAAATTATTTTTTCCTTTGTTCTCTGACGACGATATAAGTATTTCTACAGCAAAATACTATTAATAGCTAGTCAATCGTAACTATAGTTAATGATTATTGCTAAATAAGTTACTTATATGTATGTCATGATAGTTATTACCCAAGGCTAAAGTTACGCGTCGCCATTAAAGACGAATTTTCAATTTGCAGTGTGTGATCTGGTAAATTTTGAGTAGGAATTTATCCTTGGTTACAAAATAAATACTGGGTACTGTATCAGCCCTATGATTATCTCAGTATTTTTACTTGTGTAATAAGTTTTACTTTTAAGTTATCCAGCATTTCTCATGGATAATACCAATTTGAAAAAAAGAATGCGATAGATGGAAACACAAAACTTCAATATCAATAACAAGGAGTTCCCAATCTCAAAACCAAGATGGTATAAGTTATGAACATTGAGTGACAACTTAAGCTTAATGTTCTCTCCCTTGAAGGTAAGTAGTGAGTGGTCTAGAGCGATAGTAAATTGACCGGAGTGAAAACACTACTTTCATTTCTAGTGAAAGTCGTAGATTATACTCCCTACCCCCTACTCGCTGTTTTTTAGGAATTTGTGAGATATCTAAATTATGAGCCTTTCAATTGCACATTTAGGTCCACCGGGAAACTACTCAGAGCAGGCCACATTAATCTATACCAATAGTCTAAGGGGAACTCTGGGGGAAACAGCAACTTTATGTCCCTACCCCAGTATTGCCCAGTCTTTAAAAGCTGTGAATGAAAAGCAAACCCAATTAGCTGTCGTACCAGCTGAAAATTCCATTGAAGGCAGTGTAACAATGACAATGGATACGATGTGGCAGCTAGATGGACTCAATATTTGTCAAGCCTTGGTGATGCCGATTGTGCATATGCTAATTTCCTGTGCATCCAATCTAGACAAAATTCAAACAGTTTATTCCCATCCTCAAGCTTTAGCCCAATGCCAAAAATGGTTAGAAACCCACCTTCCTAATGCCCAATTGATTCCCACCAACTCAAACAGCACAGCCTTACAATACTTACCCACCGAAGTCGATGCTGCGGCTATTTGTTCTCAACGAGCAGCAGAGTTATACAATTTACCGATATTGGCATCGGCAATTAATGATACACCAGATAACTGCACTCGCTTTTGGGTGATTAGTCAAACTGACCACCCCATTAATCAGCAATTATCGTCCTTGACTCCAACCCATACTTCCCTTGCCTTTAGTTTTCCAGCCAACGTTCCCGGTGCGTTGGTTAAGCCGTTACAAATCTTTGCCGAAATGGGAATTAACTTGAGTCGAATTGAATCGCGACCCACTAAGCGATCGCTGGGTGAATATGTTTTTTTTATTGATCTAGAAGCTGATGCGAATCAACCCCAGGTGCAAACTGCTATCTCCCAACTTCGCTCCCTAGTGGAAAAGCTGAAGCTATTCGGTAGTTATGATGTCATAAAAATCACAGCAGATTCAGTGATTTGATCGATTGATGGTTAAGTGGAATAAAATATCTTTGCACACTAAATATATTTCCCTTGGGTTTTGACTGTTGACAGTTTGTATCCAAAAATATGAATCACTAACTGTGGAAAGTATACTGTCACCTTCCCCTTGGTTCCTGGGTGGAAAGAAAGTTAACTTTTAACGATAACTTTCAAAGGTATCTTTTAACACCGTTCGAGCTGCCAAATGACTGCGAGTAGAAGTTAAAATCTCCGCTTCTCGATTTAACCTGGCCGCAGTATCTTGTAATTCCAATAAAGCCTGTTGTTCGGAAGCGACCCCGTAGAGATTGCTTGCTACCCAATAGGATAACTCAACTGGTAAATTCGGTATATCTTCAGGCAATTCGATATTTTGCTCCGTTAACTTACCCGACAGACGCACCACATCCTTAAGTAACTGTTCCACCTCCTGAGCTAGGGGACGTAGGTCTTCATGGGTAGGTTCATCTTCAATCCATTCAACTAAACCAACTCGGTAGGGTTTTTCCCGTACATATTCCAGAACCCGAAAACGCTGTTGACCCAAGGTTAAAATTTTCATGCGGTCATCACGGAGGCGTTGGTAGTGAATCACCTCCGCACAACAGCCCACATTAGCGATGGTACCCTTTGCTGGATCGACCATTAAAACCCCAAATCGGCGATCGCTATTCAAGATTGTATTCATCATGATGCGATAGCGAAACTCGAAAATATGTAGAGGTAGAGGTCGAGTTGGAAACAAAACTACGTCTGGTAGGGGGAACAGAGGTAGTTCGCGCACTGCAATTTTAGGAGATGATGTCATTGTCACCGTTGTCTGTGTTGAGAGTTTTAATATTTAATATTTATAAACCAAAATAATTTTTAAAACCTGATACTCTAAGTTGGATTTGGGATTTGGGATTGGGAAACCCTTGTTAGGTCAAGGTTTCATGTTTCCATTTTTTGCATTCTGTTTGCAAATTGGAATGACTCTCGCCCGTAGAATTATTTATATTCTATCATTTTTCAGTGGTAATAAAATCAAAAGCCCAGGATCTATCGATCAAGGGCTAGTTGAAATGGGGTGTGAAACTATGAAAAATAGTCAAACTATTGTATTGTGAGCATTTGAGGTTATTTTGACGGAAAAAGTGCCCACTCAATGGGTATATCAGGCTTGAAAACCTTGTATTTGTAATTTTTTGGGTCTTGTGAAAAGTAGAATAGATGGGTTAAAACTATTCCCTGTAGAAACGACCCGACGAGTCGTCTCTACCGAATCCCTGTTCCCTACCCCCGCTACAAAACTGTTACAGCAGACCCGATTGAAAATTTAGAGTTTAACTTCAATATCCACACCAGAAGGTAAATCTAACTTCATCAGTGCGTCAATTGTTTTTGAGGAAGGTTGATAAATATCAATAATTCGACGGTGAGTACGAGTTTCAAAATGCTCACGGGAATCCTTATCAACGTGGGGCGATCGCAATACGCAATAAATCCGCCGTTTTGTCGGTAAAGGAATTGGACCAATTGCTGTGGCGTTAGTACGATTTGCGGTATCAACAATCTTTTCACACGAAGTATCTAACAAACGACGGTCAAAAGCTTGAAGACGAATTCTAATTTTTTGCTGTTGTAGCGTTGCCATCTGAAGTTTTCCTGGTTCTTTCCGTTATAACTGGGCATCAAAGTTCGAGATTAAGAATTATCACTCTATTTGCGGCAAATATCTGGCAAACGCGGCTAATTCTAAGTCTCGAATTTTAACTAAAATTTACTGAGATTTGCCGAGAAAGAAGCAGAGATGTACTTTCCATCTCTGCCCTATAGTGGATTGATCGGAAATAGTTGTCTCCAGCTATTTCACAATTTTAGAAACCACACCAGCACCAATCGTCCGACCACCTTCACGAATCGCGAAGCGCATCCCCTGTTCGATTGCCACTGGACTAATTAGTTCCACTGTCACTTTAATCCGGTCTCCAGGCATTACCATTTCTGCCGCACTGCCGTCATCGGCGGTAAATGCTTTAATCGTACCAGTTACATCGGTGGTACGTACATAGAATTGGGGACGATAACCAGCGAAGAAAGGTGTTTTCCGACCACCTTCTTTCTCTGTTAACACGTAAACCTCACCTTCAAATTGGGTGTGGGGGGTAATCGAACCGGGTTTAGCCAGTACCATACCACGCTCAATATCGGTTTTCTGGATACCACGCAACAGTAATCCCGCGTTATCTCCAGCCATCCCTTCCTCAAGACTCTTCTTGAACATCTCAATTCCGGTCACGGTCGTGGAGCGGGTATCGCGAAGACCGACAATCTCGACCACGTCACCAATTTTCACTTTTCCACGCTCAATCCGTCCGGTAGCTACAGTACCACGACCAGTAATCGAGAATACGTCCTCAACCGCCATCAAGAACGGCTTATCCACGTCACGTTCGGGTGTGGGAATATAGGAATCAACCGCATCCATCAATTCATAGATTTTATCTACCCACTTATTTTCACCCCGTTTGGTTTTGGGATTAGCAATCATCGTTTCTAATGCTTGTAAACCCGAACCTCTGACGATGGGAATTTCGTCCCCAGGGAAGTCATAGCTAGACAAAAGTTCCCGAACCTCTAATTCAACTAGTTCGAGCAATTCTTCGTCGTCTACCATGTCTTCTTTGTTCAAAAAGACAACCAAGTTCGGTACACCAACCTGACGGGCTAACAAAATATGTTCCCGAGTTTGTGGCATCGGACCGTCCGCAGCCGAGCAAACCAAAATCGCTCCATCCATCTGCGCAGCACCAGTAATCATGTTTTTTACGTAGTCTGCGTGTCCTGGACAATCTACGTGAGCATAGTGACGGCTCTCGGTTTCGTACTCAACGTGGGCGGTATTGATGGTAATACCCCGCGCTCTTTCCTCCGGTGCGTTGTCGATTTCATCATACTTTTTCGCAGCCGCTTGACCTAAAGCCGATAGGGTCATGGTGATGGCTGCTGTCAGTGTGGTTTTACCGTGGTCAACGTGACCGATGGTACCAATGTTAACGTGGGGTTTAGTACGTTCAAACTTTGCGCGTGCCATTAATACTTGCTTCCTTTATCTAGTTATGCGTTCCCTTTGCTTTTTGCAATGATAGCCTCGGCTACGTTGCGAGGTACTTCATCGTAGTGGCTAAACTCCATTGAGAAGATGCCGCGACCTTGGGTTTTTGACCGAATGTCTGTGGCATAGCCAAACATTTCTGCTAAGGGGACTTTTGCTGTCACCTTTGCAATCCCATCATCTGAATCCATCCCTTCGATTTGTCCTCGACGGGAGTTCAGATCACCCATGACATCACCGAGGAAGTTTTCGGGAACCTCAACTTCAACTTTCATCATAGGTTCTAAGAGGACGGGGTTTGCTTTCATTGCGGCTTCTTTGAGCGCCATTGAACCCGCAATTTTAAAAGCCATTTCCGAAGAGTCTACATCGTGATATGAACCATCGACTAGGGTTGCTTTGATATCAATCAGTGGATATCCGGCTAAAACTCCGGATTCACAGGTTTCCTTCATCCCCGCTTCGGCAGGACCTATGTACTCTTTCGGTACTGCACCGCCGACTATTTTGGAGACAAATTCAAAGCCACTTCCTGGTTCTCCTGGCTCTAAATCAATCACAACGTGACCGTACTGCCCCTTACCGCCGCTTTGACGGATAAACTTACCTTCTACCCGAGTCACACTCTTGCGGATTGTTTCGCGATACGCAACTTGAGGCGCACCAACGTTTGCTTCGACTTTGAATTCCCGCAACATCCGGTCTACAAGTATTTCCAGATGCAACTCTCCCATCCCGGCGATGACGGTTTGGTTGGTTTCCTGGTCAACGGTAACACGAAATGTGGGATCTTCTTCCGAAAGCGCCTGCAATGCCTTAGAAAGCTTGTCCATGTCATTTTTGGTTTTTGGCTCAACCGCCACCGAAATGACTGGTTCCGGGACATACAGTGATTCTAGGATTACGGGTGAGTTTTCATCACAAAGGGTATCACCTGTTAAGGTATCCTTTAACCCCAGAGCTGCCCCTAAATCGCCTGCCCTTAGTTCCTCCACGTCTTGGCGGTCGTCTGCTTTCATGATCACCAGGCGCGAAACCCGTTCTTTCTTGCCTTTAGTGGCATTGTAAACATAACTGCCTTTGGTGAGAACACCCGAATAGACGCGCACAAATGTCAAACGTCCGTAGGGGTCTGACATAATCTTAAAGGCCAGGGCGGCTAAGGGTTCGTTGTCGTCGGCATGACGCTCTACGATTTCGCCACTGGGTAAAGTCCCTTGGATGGCAGGTACGTCTGGAGGTGCAGGTAAATAGTCTACAACTGCATCGAGCAAAGATTGAACACCTTTGTTTTTAAAGGCAGAACCGCACAACATCGGTACTATTTTGCCTGTGATTGTGCCAGTTCGCAAAGCGGACTGAATCTCGCTTTCTGTGAGTTCTTCTCCCTCGAAATATTTTGCCATTAACTCATCATTGGTTTCGGAAACCGCTTCGATGAGTTTAGTCCGGTACTCTAATGCCAATTCCTGCATGTGGTCGGGAATTTCCACATCTTGGATATCCGTCCCCTGGTCATTGGTATAGATTTTCGCTCGCATCCGCACCAGATCCACAATACCTTGAAATTCATTTTCGCTACCAATTGGTAACTGAATCGGTACTGCGTTGGCACGCAGGCGATCGCGTACTTGTTCGTAAACTCGATAAAAGTTTGCGCCGGTTCTGTCCATCTTATTGACAAAGACAATCCGCGGCACTTGGTAGCGGTCTGCTTGCCGCCAAACTGTTTCTGTTTGCGGTTGTACACCACCAACCGAACACAAAACCGTGATCACACCATCAAGGACACGCATGGAACGCTCAACTTCAATTGTGAAATCTACGTGCCCCGGTGTATCAATAATATTAATTTGATGACCTCGCCAACTGGTACTAATTGCTGCTGCTGTGATGGTAATTCCCCGCTCCCGTTCTTGGGCCATCCAGTCAGTCACCGCCGTACCTTCATGGACTTCACCTATTTTATGAATTATCCCTGAGTAAAATAATATGCGTTCGGTTGTTGTTGTTTTGCCCGCATCTATATGCGCCGCAATACCGATATTGCGTACTTTTTCTAGCGGGTGTTGCCGTGCCACAAGTTCCTCCTATTCTCAAGAATGCAGCATGATATCTTGTATATTACACTTTGTTAAGATTTTATACTTTTAGGGAAAACCGCAATGGAGCATAAAAAGATAAATATAGTGATATACCGCAGTTGCTAGCAAGGCGATATATCAAGGCTTTTTAGTAGCGATAATGGGCAAATGCTTTGTTTGCTTCTGCCATCCGGTGGGTTTCTTCGCGTTTCCGAATTGTACTACCGGTCTCGTTAGCTGCATCCATCAATTCATTGGCTAAACGACTAGCCATTGTCCGACCTGGACGTTGACGGGAATATTGGGTTAACCACCGCAAAGCTAAGGTTGTACCCCGTTCGGAACGAACTTCCATCGGTACTTGATAGGTTGCACCACCAACTCGACGGGCTTTTACTTCCACTAGGGGAGTGGCGTTGCGCACCGCACGCTCAAATGTTTCTAGGGGGTCTGCACCGGTTCTTTCTTCGATGGTCTTCATTGCATCGTAGACTATGCGCGCTGCGAGGGATTTTTTCCCGTGCTGCATAATCCGCCGAATCATCATACTAACTAAGCGACTGTTGTATACAGAGTCAGGTGGCACTGGCCGCCTTTTAACTACACCACGACGAGACATAGTAAGCTACTACCTTCTACTACCTTTGAATTATGGATAAAAGCAAATCGGAAATGAAAACAACTAATCTGTTAATATTCAAGTCTTTTCGGCTTGATGGTGTGAATCCAAACTTGAATACAGCTATTTTGGTTGACTTAAAATGACAGCGATGCTGATGAAGACAACAAAACGGCTTAATTCTTTTGTTAATTAGCGACTCGACATCCAAGGCGAATTTATTATATACCCTAAACGCCCAACTCGAACGCCAAACCTGGAAAACGATAACTTGAAAATTGCTCTTTGGGCAGCTTGTTGAGCAAACTTACTACACCGAAGCAAGTCTTCCGTTTGATTTTGACCAAAAAATTGATTTGGGAAAAATCCCAATCTTTGCAAACACAACAATAATAAATAATTCAAAACACAATCTACAAGAAATCCAAGGGATTTACACCGATTGGAGGTGTAAATCCTTCACTCAGACCGCCTGAATTGTTCTGCTGCCATATATTTGTGCTTGAATCTAACCAAATTAACAATAGTTAGTTATTCACTGTATAGCCATTTGGTTAACTTTGTTTCGGACGCTTGGTTCCGTATTTGGAACGCCCTTGCTTGCGGTCTTTAACTCCGGCTGTGTCAAGAGTACCGCGAACAATATGGTATCGCACACCGGGTAAGTCTTTGACCCGACCACCGCGAATCATCACCACTGAGTGTTCCTGGAGGTTGTGGCCAATACCGGGAATGTATGCAGTCACCTCAAATCCGGAGGTGAGACGAACCCGTGCCACTTTTCGTAATGCTGAGTTAGGTTTTTTGGGCGTGGTTGTGTACACGCGGGTGCAGACACCGCGACGCTGGGGACATTGTTTCAGGGCGGGCGATTTTGTTTTCTGACGCGCAATTTCGCGTTCGTTTCTGATTAATTGCTGGATTGTTGGCATGGGTTACAGCACGTCAAAAAGCTGCTCTTGTCTAAGTTTTAACAAATCCCAATTATATCTTTTACCAGGGGATTATGTCAAACTTTGATTATTTTTTCAGATTTATCTACATCGACTGCGAAGGAGTTGCCACATCCACAGGTGGCGATCGCCTGCTGGTTTTCAAAGCGAAAGCCTCCCCCCATCAGGTCTTCAGAATAATCAATCCCTAAATTATTGACATAATCACAGGATTGTGCATCTATAATCACTTTAATTCCTTGACAATCGAGGAGAATTAGTTTTTCATCTACTTGCTCCGATGGTGGGACTAGGGATAATTCGTAATACAAACCAGAGCAACCACCGGGTTTAACAGCGATGTGGAACCAGGAATGAGGTAAATTTTGCTTGGCTTGCATCCGTTTAATTTCTGCGATCGCACTCGCACTCAGATGGACAATACTCATAATTATTTTCTAAATAAAAACCCCATCTGCAATATACATGCGACAGGGTGACGATTTGAAGCAAGGTATTGATGATTGTTGCGAATTGTCGGTGATAGTTGTGAGCTAAAGACGCAATTTAGATTCAGCTTTAGCAGTTGGTTTTCTGACGGGAAAGTGAGTCGGGAGTGGGGAGTAGAACAATTTTACTTGCATTAGTTCTGGTGTACGCAGCACATCTCCCTAATCCCAACAGATAAATTCAAAAATTAAACAGAATTTCTATACTATTTTTTTGTAGTTTCAATGCGCGCATAATCATCTTGGTAGCGGACAATATCATCTTCGCCCAAGTATTCTCCATTTTGAACTTCAATTAAAATCAAAGGAATCACCCCCGGATTTTCTAAACGGTGCGGTGTACATTGGGGGACATAGGTTGATTCATTAGTACCAATCAAAATTTCTTTTTCACCACAAACCACTTTTGCTGTACCGGAAACAACAATCCAATGTTCACTGCGGTGGTGGTGCATTTGTAAACTCAAGCGATGACCAGGTTTAACTTCAATCCGCTTAATTTTATAACCACGTCCTTCTTCCAGAACCGTGAAGGAACCCCAGGGACGCAATTCCGTTGCAGCAACTCCCCGGGGAGTCGCAATTGCCAATGCTTCGACTTTTGCTGTTTCTTGAGCCATGTTTACCTCAGTGCCAAATTGTAATTAAAATTCCAAAAAATATGCCTTACCCATACAATTGATGGAAAAATATACGTCTATTTCGCAACCGTAAAAATTAGCAATTTCGTCACCCTTTGGTAAACATAGCAAAATGATTTGAGTTCGTGGTTTATACTTTGATGAGATTACCTATTTCTACACGAACTCTTCATAAAATTAATTTATATTTGGTGTCTGCTTTAAAATTTGATGGAGACGACCCGTCGGGTCGTCTCTACCGCATTGTCGGGTTGTTTTACCGCAGGAAAATACCGATACCATTATGCACGCGAGCTGCGGTATTTCCAGAACGGTCTACCAGCCTCCCACCTAGGTATAAACTAGTTGAACTACCCCCGTCTAAATTCAGGGCATTTACGCATCCCATACTCTGCATTAATTGAGCGTGTTCCTGTAAAGTTGGCCCAGCACCCGCAGCCCGGTTGTGAACTGCTGCAATAAGGATATTGCCGTTATTGGTTGTACAAATAGCACTCCGTACAGCCCTCTGAGCGATAAATGCGGGGCTAAATTTTTCACCTTCCCCGTCCAGCACAATCTGGCGATTTTCTAACAACAAGGGACCGGCACTGATAATGTGGGGATAGCGGCTAAATTCGCTGGGTAGGGTAGCTGATTGCAGGCGAACTGGTGTATTGGGTACTAGAGTATTGGCAATAGTATTGGCATTTCCTCGCAATACGAGTAAGTATCCGTTTTGGGGTATGGGTTCGCTTTGTTGACCAAGGGTGGGAACGTCGGTTCTTTTGGTGATTCGGTTATTTTCGACGGTGAGGATGGTTTCGTTGTTGGTCATGGTTGTGTAGGTGTTTCCCCAGGCTGATGTGTAACGGGAAACTCCTGCTTGCACGTAACCGCTATTGAGGTGGAGGATGGGAATGGGGGGATTTGTACCTACGAGTAATTTTTCATTCAAGGTCAGACGGCCAAAATAAAATTGACCAGAATCATTCCAGGCGATCGCACCCCGATTTAAAATGGGACCAGATAACCATTGGCTATTGCTACGAATTGCTCCCAAGGGTAAACGGTTGTTGCGATTGAAGTATCCACCGTTAATTGCTGCTACCACTCCTGCGTTTCGGGCAATTTCCACTAGGGGAGCTGTTCCTTGTTGAGAATTACTGTTTGTCAGAATTGGCCGTATACGAATTTGGCTCAGTCGGGGGTTAATTTCCAGCCAATTGACGGGAAATCTGTCTGACCCTAAGTTTACCATTTGTTGTCGCCAAGTGATACCACTAGCCCAAGCGATTTGCCGATTTACCAGCGCGTCAGCCACAATTTCCACCCGCATGGTGGGGTTGGTGGTTGCGGTGGTGGAAATTCGCGGAACAAAACCAAAGGGAACGCTCAAACGAATCAGGGTTTGATTGTTGACTACTTCAACTGCTTGCATCAGGGGTTCTGCTGCTGGTGGGGTGGGTGAAAGTTGTTTGAGAAGATTGGGTAGGGGGGGAATGGGGGGAATCGGTGGAGTAGGAATTGGCGGAGGTGGTGCGTAACGTCGTAAAATTTCGGCATCGGCAATCCCATCGAGGGTAATTGTCCAATCCCGGTTGGGTGGGGTGACTGGTTTGGATACCTCGTCCGGGTCTCCCTGAATTTGCCGAGGTGCTTCCTGTCGCAATTGCCAAGGGGTAGGACGACTCAGGGATATAATTACCTGTTGGGGGGCTGTTCCTGGTTGGGAGTTACCAATGCTTGTCAGATTTTGAATTTGGGATGGTGGGGTATTAATGGTGATGGTATTGCCTACAGTCTGAATTTGCCATCCCCAGCGTTGAGCAAGGGGGGTAATATCCAGGTAGCGATAGCCGTTTCTGATTACACCTGTTAAGTTTGTAGGAGCAGAGAACCATTGGATTGGTTGTCTTGTTGGTACGGATGTGCTTAATAAATCAGCTCCAAATAGTTGGTTTAAGACCCCATCGCTAAGGTGTATGCGTGGTCTTTGATTTCGGGAGTTACTGACAAACCAAGCTCCTTGATGGGGACGACCGTTAATAATTATTTGGGGTGATGGTGATGTTTGGACTGGAGGTGGTGGGGTTTGGGCACTAGCGATACTATTTATGCTATTACCGATGAATATTGTTAAAAATATTGCCCCAAAACCTCTTTTGAGAAAATCAGATTGGCAAAATTTGCTTGGATTATTTGGTGGCTCCTGTGAAAATCCGGTGGCGATTTTTCTTAAGTAATAATGCGTAAATAGTCCCATTTGTTTAATTTACTTGCTACTAATAGTTGGACGTAATTAGAATTAGTTTGGATCGACTTAATCTCAGTGTTGATGTTACAGATATCATTGCTCCCACCTTTGTTTGTAAATAGGGAGTAGGGAGTGGAAATAAGCTATTTTCTTGTTTGGTTTTGTCCAAACAACATGGGGACTGACTTGAAAGTGTAGACCCACAAGCAGCTTTCCGTAGGCTGTGGGGAGTGGTGAGTAGGAAAAACTACTTTCATCGATTCTGGCGTAAGCATTACATGTCGGCTACTCCCCACTCCCTATTCACTACTCCCTGACCTGAATACAATGGTTGATGTTACAGATTTCATTACTCCCTAGGGATGTTTCCCAAAAATCAACAAACGATGATATTTTTATCAGTACAAACGTGATAATGTAAATATGGACTGTTGTCTCTTGTCAAATAAATACGTATTTTCTCACTTGAATCGCCTAGAGGTGTGTTGGTGTCATCGGTTAGTAGATTTATTAAAGGTTTACTCTGAGAAGAACTCTAGTGTAGGCATTGAGTATCTCGATTTATTGCATGTGTAGAACTGCGAGTACAAATCGTAGTCGTGCAGGTAAGGGTACTTGTTATCGACTATCCAAGACCGCAACATCAGAATTTAGTTGGTGATTGTCAAACAAGCACTAAGTATCATAGGCTAGTTTTGTTGCTGAATTTGAGACAGTTTCAGCTAGGATATTTCCACAACCAAACCTAAGTCCGAACTTACAGGTGTGTAATAGTGACTACCTGGGGTATCCTCGTCTCTATCCATCGAGTTAGGAACTGAATAACCTAAGTTGGATTTTGGATTGTGAAGTATTTGCTGTATAAGCTTTTAACATGAACATCTGTCGTCACCCTTTTGTAAATTGTTAGTTATAACTTAGTCAGTAAATTATTGAGTATATTAATCAAGTACCTCTTAGACGCAAAGTACTAAATTCAACCCCGCATAAACCGTAAGAAACAACGGTATGATCTGAACACAGGCTCAACAGAAAAAACTATTCTCGATAGTGGTTTCTGTTACTTGAACGACTCAATAAAACGGAAATTGGGAATTCATAAACAACTTTTAGGGATGAAATTTACCGAATAAAAACTTAACTTTTAGGTGTCAGGGATAATCTATGGAAAACATATCAATGAATCAATCGAAAAAAATGACAAATTGGGAAAATTCGGCTGGGGATATCTACACTGGACCGCGTTGGTTGGTAGAAGAGCGGGATGCTTGTGGGGTTGGGTTTATTGCCCATCGTCGCAATGTTGCTAACCACGATATTGTCCGCAAAGCTTTAGTAGCCTTGGGTTGTTTAGAACACAGGGGTGGTTGTAGTGCGGATCGGGATTCTGGCGATGGTGCAGGGATTATGACCGCTATTCCCTGGCAGTTGTTCCAAGCTGAGTTTGCAGATAAAAGTATAAATTTTGTCTCTACGGCAAATTTGGCTGTGGGGATGTTATTTTTACCCCCAGAGGAGTCGGTGGCTGCTGTGTTGAGGGAGAAGTTGGAACAGGTTGCAGCACAGGAGCAAATTAGGGTTTTGGGATGGCGAGTAGTTCCCACTTGTCCAGATGTATTGGGAATACAGGCACGGGAAAATTTGCCGCAGATTGAGCAGGTTATATTGGCAGTAGATGATAGGTGTGGCGACGAGTTAGAGCGGCAGTTATATATTTTACGTCGTCGTTTAGTCAAAGCCACTAAAGAGATTTCTGAGGATTTTTATGTAGCTTCCCTATCGAGTCGGACAATTATTTACAAAGGGATGGTGCGTTCCTCGGTTCTAGGGGAGTTTTATCAGGATTTACAAAATCCTTTATTTACCAGTGCCTTTGCAGTTTATCATCGACGTTTCAGTACCAATACTTTACCGAAATGGCCCTTGGCTCAACCGATGCGGTTATTAGGTCACAATGGGGAGATTAACACCCTATTGGGGAATATTAATTGGATGATGGCTCGGGAAGCAGAACTGGATAATCCAATTTGGCAAGGTCGGTTTGAAGAATTAAAGCCCTTTGTCCAGTTAGATAATAGTGATTCGGCGACTTTGGATAATGTGTTTGAGGTGTTAGTGCGTTCCGGTCGGAGTCCCTTAGAGGCTTTGATGATTATGGTTCCGGAAGCCTATCAGAATCAACCGGAGTTGCAGAAGTATCCAGAAATTGTTGATTTTTACGAGTATTACAGTGGCTTACAGGAAGCTTGGGATGGTCCGGCACTACTAGTATTTAGTGATGGTCGTAGTGTGGGAGCGACCCTGGATCGGAATGGGTTAAGACCTGCCAGATATTGTATTACGCGTGATGATTATATTGTCGTCGCTTCCGAAGCGGGGGTGGTGGAGTTTGCCGAAACAGAGATTATTGAGAAAGGACGACTTGGACCGGGACAGATGATTGCTGTGGATTTGGAATCCCAGGAAATCCTGAAAAATTGGCAAATTAAACAACGCATTGCCCAGGAGCGTCCCTACGGAGATTGGTTAAAACAGTATCGTCAGGATTTATACTCCCTTTCTGGTCATGGTGGCAATGGGAATGGTAATGGGAATGGAACGGGTGGTAGTTTGAATGGGGAGCCACCGACCATTGACCGACAAGTGCTATTGCGTCAGCAAGTTGCCTTTGGATATACCAGCGAAGATGTGGAAATGATTATCCAGGCAATGGCACAGGATGGGAAAGAGCCGACATTTTGTATGGGTGATGATATTCCCTTGGCCGTATTGTCTGAAAAGCCCCATTTGTTGTATGACTACTTTAAGCAGCGATTTGCCCAGGTGACAAACCCAGCGATTGATCCGTTGCGGGAAAGTTTGGTGATGTCCTTGAAGGTGGAATTGGGGGGACGGGGTAATTTACTCGATCCGAAACCGGAATATGCACGAAGGTTAAAGTTAGATTCTCCCGTGTTGACAGAAGGGGAGCTAGAAGCAATTAAAAAATCCTCCTTTACAACCGTTGAATTACCAACTTGGTTTGCGATCGCCTCTGGTCCGGAGGGGTTAGGGAAGGCTGTGGAGGCTTTGCAACTCAAAGCTGCTGAGGCTGTACGCCAAGGTGCGGATATTCTCATCCTCAGTGATGCAGCTAAGGATGGGGTAGGAGCGGGTATTGATGCTGACCATACCTACATACCTCCCCTGTTGGCGGTGGGAGCAGTTCACCATTACCTGATTCAGCAAGGTTTACGGATGAAAGCGTCCCTAGTGGTGAATACGGCCCAATGTTGGAGTACTCACCATTTTGCCTGTTTGATTGGTTACGGTGGTGATGCGGTTTGTCCTTACATGGCATTGGCAACGGTGCGGGATTGGTGGGTAGATCCAAAAACCCAACAGTTTATGGAACGGGGGAAAATTCCCGTCCTTACCCAAGCGCAAGCGGTGGAAAATTACCGGAAAGCTGTAGCCGCAGGGTTATTAAAAATACTCTCGAAGATGGGGATTTCCCTGTTGGCCAGTTACCAAGCGGCACAGATTTTTGAAGCCATTGGGATTGGGGGTGATTTACTGGCATTGGGCTTTCGGGGTACAACTTCGCGGATTGGTGGATTGTCGATTCGTGATTTAGCCCAGGAAGTTTTATCTTTCCATGCCAAAGCTTTCCCTGAACTTAGCCTGAAGAAATTAGAAAATTTGGGATTCATCCAGTACCGACCCGGTGGGGAATACCACATGAACAGCCCCGAATTAGCTAAAGCTTTACACAAGGCGGTGGATGGTAAAGATTATAACCACTACCAAACCTATAAAAAATACCTCCAGGAGCGTCCTGTGACTGCGCTGCGGGATTTACTCGACTTCCAGAGCGATCGCCAACCAATTCCCTTGGAGGAGGTAGAACCGGTCAGCGATATTGTCAAACGCTTTTGTACCGGGGGAATGTCTTTAGGAGCCTTATCTCGGGAAGCTCACGAAACCCTAGCGATCGCCATGAATCGGATTGGTGGTAAATCCAACTCTGGCGAAGGAGGGGAAGACCCGGTACGTTATGGGGTTTTGGCTGACGTGGATGATTCGGGTCATTCTCCCACATTCCCCCACCTCCGGGGGTTGCGCAATGGTGATATTGCTTCAAGTGCCATTAAACAGGTAGCCTCCGGTCGATTTGGTGTGACTCCAGAGTACCTGATGAGTGCCAAACAAATCGAGATTAAAATTGCCCAGGGAGCAAAACCGGGGGAAGGGGGACAACTACCAGGGAAAAAAGTCAGCCCCTACATCGCCATGTTGCGACGCTCGAAAACAGGGGTGACTCTGATTTCTCCTCCACCGCACCACGATATTTACTCCATTGAAGACCTGGCCCAGTTAATTTTTGACCTGCACCAAATTAATCCCCATGCCCAGGTATCGGTAAAATTAGTTGCTGAAATCGGTATCGGTACAATCGCGGCAGGAGTCGCCAAAGCCAACGCCGATATTATTCAAATCTCCGGTCACGATGGCGGTACGGGGGCCTCACCCTTGTCATCAATTAAACATGCTGGTTCTCCGTGGGAATTGGGATTAAGCGAAGTTCACCGAGTATTAATGCAGAACCAACTGCGCGATCGCGTGATTTTGCGTGTGGATGGTGGTCTAAAAACCGGTTGGGATGTGTTGATGGGAGCTTTGCTCGGTGCGGAGGAATTCGGTTTTGGCTCCATCGCCATGATTGCTGAAGGCTGTATTATGGCACGGATTTGCCACACCAATAACTGTCCAGTGGGAGTTGCTTCCCAGAAGGAGGAATTACGGAAACGGTTTACCGGAATTCCCGAACATGTGGTGAATTTCTTCCTATTTGTGGCTGAGGAAGTACGCAGTTTGTTAGCCCATTTGGGATATCGTTCCCTCGATGAAGTGATTGGACGTGCAGATTTGTTGACAATGCGCAAGGACGCACGACTGACCAAAACCCAAAGTTTGAATCTAGATTGTTTGCTGAAATTACCCGATACCACAACAGACCGGAGTTGGTTGGTTCATGAATCGGTGCATAGCAACGGTGACGTTTTGGACGACCAAATTCTGATGGATTTGGATGTGCAGCAGGCGATTTCTACCCAGGGAGTGGTGACAAAACACATTAATGTGGTGAATACTGACCGTACCGTTGCCACCCGTTTGGCTGGACAAATTGCTTCTCTGTATGGTGATGATGGTTTTGCCGGACAAATTCACCTCAATTTTACTGGAAGTGTTGGTCAAAGCTTTGGTGCATTTAACCTACCAGGAATGATTTTGACCTTGACTGGAGAAGCCAACGATTATGTTGGGAAGGGGATGAATGGGGGAGAAATTATTATTAAACCACCTGCGGATGCTGGTTATAATGCGGCTGAGAACGTGATTATCGGTAATACCTGTTTATATGGTGCGACGGGTGGTTATTTGTTTGCCAATGGACTTGCTGGGGAACGGTTTGCAGTGCGTAACTCCAAAGGAACGGCTGTAATTGAAGGAGCAGGAGACCATTGCTGTGAGTACATGACAGGTGGTGTCATTGTCGTTCTGGGGAAAGTTGGACGAAATGTTGCTGCGGGTATGACCGGAGGATTGGGATATTTCCTGGATGAGGTTGGTAATTTTGCTGAGTTTGTTAACCCCGAAAATGTCAAAATTCAACGGGTGATCACAACTGCGGGTGAGAAGCAATTATATGAATTGATTCAAACCCACCTACAGCGAACAGGGTCAGCAAAAGCAGCGATGATTCTCAGTCGTTGGCAAGAATATCTACCAAAATTCTGGCAAATTGTTCCCCCATCGGAAGCTAACGAACCGGAAGCAAATCCAGAGTTTGCTCCAGCTTTAACGGCTGTTTGATCAAGGGCGAAGGGAGAAGAAACTAGTCTGAGAAAGAGTGGGATTAAAAAAAAGATATTTTATACCTGGATGCGAGCAAATTCAGTATAAATTTTGAGAAAAATCCGGCTTTTTATTTCAGGCTAAAGAGACGCGATATATCGCGTCTCTACGCCGAATGATTGGTTACATCGTGGTTTTATGTCTAATTGCACCTACCTACTCATTCCTACCCAAAACCACATTGAGAGTGGGTGATGGGGTAGTCTCCATCACCTAAATCTTTCGATATTACCCGACTGAATCCAGTGAAAACAAGCAAGACTAAAAATGCGATCACAACTTGGCCAAAATTATTACTTCACTCCTAACTTAACGTGAATTTGACGGATTGTAAACGCTACAATCTCTGTGAATCAATGATTTTGAAAGTTAAGGTTTAAAGCAACCTCATCCCATTAGTTGAGAACAAAGTTAATAACTGACTGATTCCAGGTTTAATGATTTTATTCTCAACATACTAGGAGGTTTTTAAAAACTTCCTACGAATGATACTGGACAAGAGTTTCAGGCTTTATATCATCGAACTCACGTTAACTTACATCTTACGGGTAATAGGTAAAATTAGGTAAAATGACGTGAATTCGACGGATTTTAAACACTACAATCCCTGTGATTTCCTAGGGAAATATATATATAGTTTGGGTTTCGTATTTTTATTTGTCACATTTTTTCAAATTGGTATCAGTTAGAAAACACCAATAAATTTGCTCAATGAAAAATTAAAAATGGTGGGTTGCAGACCATTTCACCCACCAGATAAATCAAAGACTTTTCCCGGATTTCTCACAAATTCCTCAAACTTTCAGTAAGTAGTCCGTGATGAGAGTAGGAAGTAGCAGGAAAATCAACCCACTACTCAAGGCTTATCACTCCCTTGTGAGAAGCGCAGGTTTTGATTTCCCTTGAAAATCCCTAATAACTTTATTTTTTGGCGATTGTTTGCAATTGTTTATCTTCTAGCGCCAACATTTCTGGCATAGTCACAAAACGATAACCAGAATCACGGAACTGCTTAATCATTGAGGGTAAAGCCTTCACCGTACTATCACGTACACCCCCACCATCATGCATCAATACAATACCACCTGGTTTGGAATTTCGCATGACGTTACTAATTAACCTTTCCGCAGGAGGACGCTTGTAATCATGGGAATCGGCTGACCACATAATTACTGAGTAGTTTTTACTACGGGCATAGGCAGCCGGGCCATTTCCTAAAATACCACCCGGTGGACGAAATAAATTGGTTCGCACCCCTGTAACTTGATATATAATTTCTTCAGTGGCATCAATTTCGTAGGCAGCAGCTTTAGGACTCATGCGATGATACCAATGATGCCAGGTGTGATTGGCAATGGTGTGACCTTCGGCAACAATCCGTTTGCCAATATCGGGGAAATTTTTCATGTTTCTGCCAATCACGAAAAACGTACCCTTGATATTATTTGCCTTTAATATATCTAATATCTGCTCCGTATATTTAGGCCAAGGACCGTCGTCAAAAGTTAAAGCTATAATTTTATCGCGAGGATTTGGTTTGACATCGCTTAATGTTTGACCCTGGTAGCGTTTAGGTATTTGCTGATACACTCCCTTTGCTGATGCCTGTTGCTGCCAACTGTCAAACATTTGCCCTTGGAACTCGGTGACGCGCTGACTCAGATTCGCGCTTGCAACTAAATTACCTGCGATCGCTCCTGATTCTATGTGATTATTTAAAGCCTCTGGTTGCAGGGGTAGCATCATACCCACTGTAACTGAGACAATCAAAGCGACCCCAGCGATTAGACAAAACCAAATATGTTTTGGTAATCTCAACATTCCTTTCGCGTTCACTTCATCAGCTCCTTCGCTGTCTAGAAATAAAAATCTCAAAATCTAGATATTGATTAATATTGTTTGATTAGTATCAGTATTTTTCCTGACCAATACTTATGACCAATGAATACTTATTATTTGTAATCATTAATGCATAAAAATTTGGATTGACTTGATTTAATGAATTACCGTCACTCTTCATCCAAAACTTGAGAGTCAAAATTATAGCCTCCCTTTATCTATCAAATAGAAATTTACTCATTATCTGATTCCCCAGCACAATTGATATGGGGAAAAAATTATAGTTATAAAAATTAGATAGTCGCTGGAATTAATTTTGAGCGATCAATTTGACTCCATCATTTGAACAATAGAGCAAGCTCTAACTTCAAAGTGAGTAGTTGTAGATGTGTAGCAGCTTACCGTAGTTTATA
Organism: Calothrix sp. NIES-3974; assembly: GCF_002368395.1. GTDB lineage: Bacteria > Cyanobacteriota > Cyanobacteriia > Cyanobacteriales > Nostocaceae > NIES-3974. Next base: position 4,121,559 of record NZ_AP018254.1, on the reverse strand, counting down.
GGGAGTAGTGAGCAAGTAAAAACTACTTCCATAGTTTCTTTCTGATATAAGCAGTACATGTTCTGTGTTTCCCACGAGTGAGTGACAAGCATTGAGTAATCGGTTGATTTGTCTACTACTCCCTGAAAGTCTTAGATGTTTGTGAGAAATCCGGGATATAGGCTAGTCGGATGAAAAACTCATAATCGGGGAAAACCATTTTCCTCGACTGAAAATATTGTTTTCAATTAGGGAAAGCCAAGATGCAGTCTATTTAAAATTGGGAAGTTGAACTTTAGTTAACTTGATATATTTATTTCTCTATACCAACAATGAGAAAATGCTTCGCTCCTGTCGAGTTCAGCTATTCTATGGTGGCATAAAACACTAAGCTCATTTTTGCCCGGTGAGAGCGAATAATTTACTCCTGTAGAATCTTAAGCTTTAGTCTCAATCTTGACAAGGTATATTTTACTGCCAGGCTACATTTTAATCTTTGGAAGAAAATATAAATGTTTTCTAGCTGTAATTGAAAATTGGCTTGCTTCTAGTTATGATTAATACTAATACAGTAATATTAATATAACCTTATCCTCATATTTGATTTGTACATGGTTTATTAATATTACATGAATAGCAATAAATATTACAGTGAATATACTTAAATAGCCAATCTTCCTGACTCCCTAAATAAAATTTAGCTCGTAAATCAAAATATTTCCAGTATTTGGCTAACTTTTATTGGCAGAATTATCCTCCCTAGGTGAAATACCGGATGGGAACACATTGGTTTAGGGTTATCTTAAATTATGCCAGCCATTGATTAAGAGCGAATTGGACAGTAAAAATTGTTAATAGTAAGCCGCAAAAGCCGAGAACAAAGTATCCTCCCCTGGGTGTGCGTACTAACAACAGGGAGAAAGCCACGGGAATAGTGGCAATACCGTAGACATAACGTTCCACGGATGCGGTTAATCCGGTATTCAGAATTATTGCATAGGAAAACATCGCGTAGGCAAAAGCAATCATTGGTAAACGAGGACGGGTAATCAGCAAAACAATTAAACCCCCAAAAATCAAAGTCAGTTTGACTGATGGGTCACGGGTAAAGATGCTACCTGGAAATGGGTTGCGGGTGAGAACCCACGTTACCATCCAGATGACAGCAAAGGTATAGGTCAGAAGATGACTATTTATACGTGAACGTATACACCATAACAGGATACAAGCAAAAAAAATTATCAGCATTAACAATGGGTGGACAATGTTTTGCAGATTACCAGAGGCGAGATTATCGACACCAAGAAACACTTGTTGAAACATGAATCGCCATCCTTGCCAGGCAAAGCCTGCGGATGTGCGCCACCCTCTCTGGGCACGGAGAAAAGCCAGGGGTTCACGAAAAAGTATGTATTGATAAATACAATAAGTAACTAAACCCATACCTGTGAAAATAGCTGCGAGGTAAGCCTTGGGGGGACGTTTTTGTCGGAAGGAAGTAATGAACATTGCGGGAATCAAGGCGACACCAGTGATACGGGTAGCAGTGGCAAGACTACCAAAAATAGCCGTGGCGATGTAATTGCAACGGTCAAAAGCCCGAAGGCTGGCTGTTGTCAAGAGTAAAAATAAACCCTCGGTGTAAATTACGGTACAATAAAGTGAGTAGGGACACCAAGCCATAAATGCGATCGCCCACCAAGCAATTTTGGAGTTGTAACGCTCTTGTACCCAGTGGTAGAGGACAATTAGGGCAGCCAGAAACGCTAGATTATTCACCAACAGAGCGGCAATCGGAAAAGAAAAACCGATGCGCATTCCTAACCAGGTCAGTAGGGGATATAAAGGGAAAAAAGCTACGGAATGCTGGCGAGTATCATCGGCATACTCGTACCCAGAATGAACAATTCGGTAATACCAAATACTATCCCAAGCAAAAAACCGATCCCACCAACCATATTGATCGTAGGGGGGATCAATGGGGATAGAAATCCCTGGTAGGATTAACTGGGCTACAGTTTGGTTCTGAGCGGCAATCGGCACAATGATCATGGCGACAAGAACAATGAGTAATCGACTCAGGAACCAAATTATGAGGGGAGGAAAAATTATTGACCGCAGAGATTTCAGCATGGAGGTAATACTGTTTGACTTCAGAGTTGATACATTTAGGGGAGTAGGGGAAACAAGGGAAAAAAATGTATCAAAATTTGGGTGAAATGGTGTGACACAGGCAACAAATAGGGAATTTTGGATCTTTGATGGGGAAATATTCGCTGTATAAGCTTTTTACATGGACATCTGGCGGCATAATTGTTCAAATTGGTATTACTTTTGGGAGACTACGAGAATCACCCCACTGACAATTAGACCTAAACCAACTAATTGCAGCCAAGGTACGGTTTCTTTAAAAATAAAATGACCAAATAATACAGAGAACACGTATACTAGGGAGGCAGCTGGGCCTGCTACACTCAATTTGACGCGGGTTAGTAGTAGTATGTAGGCGATCGCACCGACACCATAAAATCCCAAACCCAGGATTAATTCTGGTGTGGTGATAATACCAATAATTTGTTTGCTAGGGTTACTGATATTGACTTGACCAAGTTTACCAGCGCCAATTTTCAGAAGCAATTGTCCACTGACACTAGATAATACGGATATTAGTAATAGTAGTAATTCTTGGGGATTCACGGGAATGTAGGAGTTAGGGGATAATCAAGACGCTATACCCGCAGGGTTGTCGTAGACTAGCGCAACTACGTGCCTTTTCTCATCTATCAAAATTTAATGTGGTCGAATACTAATTTCCCCCTCCCCTCCGTACTTCCGCACCTCCGCAGCTTGATACCTTTGCTCCATACCGCCAATTTCTTTGATGGTATATAGGGGTCTGGCTTTGATTTCTTCGTACATGCGTCCGATATATTCCCCTAGAATACCTAAACATAGTAACTGAACTGAACCGAGAAAAAATAGGGCTATGGTAATCAATGTATAGCCAATCAAAGATGATGCCATGTTCGATAAGCGCCAGTAAATCACAATCAAAATCATCACCATTGCCATCCCTGCGGAAATGATCCCCAAGTAGGTGGCAAACCGTAGGGGAATAGGAGAAAGGGAAACAATACCGTTAAGGGCTAAGGCTAAAGATTTCCCGAATGTGTACTTTTCTTTACCAGCGTAGCGAGGGTCTCGTTCAAACAAAACTGAAGTTTGATTAAATCCCACCCAAGCACGGAGACCGCGAATGTAGCGATTACGCTCCGGCATTGCATTCAGGATATCAACCACCCGTCGATCCATCAGGCAAAAATCCCCCGTATCGGAGGGTATATCCACATCAGCCAAACGCCGCAAAACTCGATAGAATGTATAGGCGAAAGCTTTTTTGAGGAATCCTTCCCGCTTACGGGCAATACGCTGGGCATAGACAACTTCGTTACCCTGTCGCCATTTTTCCACCATTGTCAAAATTAATTCCGGTGGGTCTTGTAAATCCGCATCCATGACGATTACAGCCTGTCCCAGAGCGTGGTTTAAACCAGCAGTGACGGCAATTTGATGACCGAAATTACGGGCAAAGCTAATGTATCTAACACGACTATCTTGCCTGTGGATTTCCCGAATAAGAGAGAGAGAGCGATCGCGACTACCATCATCGACCAATATTAATTCGCATTCTGCATCTAAGTCCTCCATCACCAAAGAAAGACGACGATACATTTCCGGAATATTCTCTTGCTCGTTATATATGGGAATCACAATGGAGTAAGTTGGTTGCATTTGTTTGTCATTTCGAGAATGGAAGCAGGGAAGAGAAAGGTGAAGAACTCAAATCAATACTTGGTTTGTTTGACAGCAATCCGATTGAAGTCGTGAAAAATAGCGTGTTCTTGACTGATGACTGATGACTGTTAACAAACCTACATGTAAGGTTTCACAAATCATTTAGGACTGCGGTATTTTTTTGCGGTATTTTTTTACATACCAGAATATGAGACGTGATATATTGCGTCTCTAGCAACAAAATTAATCTGTCGTCTTCTTTTTGGAAATTACGATTACACAGCAAAACCCTCCAATATCTGTCCCATTTATTCTCAAATGAGTATTATGAGTAAAAACTTGAATCTTATCAAGTAATGCCAATTATCTCAAATGAGGCAAAAGATGAAATCAAAAAAATCATTGCTAAATATAGCTTTTGTCTCAACGATTACGTAGCTTACTTCCCACATAGCGTGTATTACAAATTACGTACGCGAAGCGTTGCCGCAGGCTATTACGTAGCTTGCTTCCCGCGTAGCGGGTATTACGTAGGCGCAGCCTTGCCGTAGGCTATTACAAATTACGAATTATTATAATTTTTATCTCCTATTTTCTGGCAATGACTAATATAGAAACTCCCCAGGGGAAGGAAAACAAGGGTAAAAAATAACGTTCGCTAGCGAATATTTTAGTAAGGATACGATTGAGTAAAGGCGATGGAAGTTTCAAGTCGTCGCTGATGGTAGCTTGGGATTCTACTTTCAAGATTTTTTGATACATTCTGGTGAGAAATACTAGGGGAAAAAGGAAAGTATTGAAATAGGAACTTTTAGTAGGATGAAATCCAGCATTTTGAATTAAGCGGGATAATTGACGACGACGGTAACGACGTTGATGATGGTTGATTTCGTCGTGCTGACTCCAGAGAAATTGGTATGCAGGAACGGTAATAATTAGCCATCCTCCCGATTTTAAACGAGAATACAAAGCTTTTAAAGCAGCTAAATCATCTGGGATATGTTCAATCACATCCAAAGCTAAAATTAAATCAAAATCCTCCTCAAAGGGGATGAGATCCGGTAAACGGCCTGGCTTAACTAAAGTAAGTTGGCGTTGGTTGGCCAACTCACAGGCGATCGCTTCCACTTCCATTGCACTCACATCACCATGTTGGGATAGCATGGCCAGATTTCCGCCAGTTCCACAACCAACTTCGAGAATTTGTGCATGGGGGGGGAGTTGCAGACGACGAATAACACTATGAATGATTTGCCGACGAGCGACAAACCACCAATGGTGATCCTCGACTGCCGCATATTGTAAATAAAAATTCTGATCCATAAAAAAAGATAGTAGCGCGATCGCGTTACCATCGACTATAGGATTTAAATATATAATTTCAGATTCTTAATTATGGGTGAAGCAAAGCGTCGCAAACAAGCATTAGGGGAAAAATACGGACAGGAAACCGAACGTATTCTTCCTTGGGTTCCCATCACCAAAAAACAAGCGGAACAATTCGTGACAATTACTACCCGTGGTGCATGGATTGGGATTGGTTTGATGGTGACAATTTGGGTGACAATCCGTTTTATTGGTCCTGCATTTGGCTGGTGGGAAGTGGTTGGTTGATTTTGGCAGAATAGGGTCGTCGGGAGATAAGTAGTTAAATTAACATAGCGCGAAAGTCCCCACCCTCAAATTTTAGTAGGGTGGGGATGAATTTATTACTTACTCCCCCTGCTCCCGAAAGCTACCTTTGCTTGGCTCCACCGTCAATTTTCGGTCTCAGACAACTAGGGACAACTAGGTAATCATTCCGTTGACAGTTAACGCAATTTAAACGCCAATAGCAGTTTTCCCTTCCAATTTTGCTAACCGTTCTGCCAATAACTGTTCCAAGGATTCTAAAGCCTTAGTAAAGCCAGCAATTCCTTCCTCTAATTTTTCAGATGCCATTCGGTCTTCAGCGTGCATCCGCTCATAGGTTGCTTTGTCCATTGTAATTTTTTCAATTGGCATTGCTGCGGCTTTGGCTGCATCCAGTTTTTGGGGTAATTCTCCCGTGGTTGACTGTAATTCTGCTAACAACTTAGGTGCAATAGTTAACAAATCACATCCAGCTAACTCGATGATTTCGCCAATATTGCGGAAACTTGCACCCATGACTTCGGTTTTATAACCAAATTTTTTGTAATAGTTAAAAATCTTTGTCACAGATTGAACACCGGGGTCTTCCGCACCCACATAGTCACGTCCAGTTTCTTTTTTATACCAGTCGAGAATACGTCCCACAAAGGGAGAAATTAGAGTGACACCAGCTTCTGCACAGGCGATCGCTTGATGTAATCCAAATAAAAGGGTCAGGTTACAGTGAATTCCTTCTTTTTCCAGAATGGATGCTGCTTGAATCCCTTCCCAGGTGGTGGCAATTTTGATTAAAATTCGCTCTTTAGAAATTCCCGCAGCTTCGTATTGTTTGATTAAATCCCTAGCTTTGGCAACCGTTGCCTCGGTATCATAGGAAAGTCGTGCATCAACCTCTGTGGAAACCCGACCGGGGATGATTTCCAATATTTTTAAACCGAAGGCAACCGCTAACCGGTCAAAGGCTAAACTTAAAATATCAGCTTGACTAGCACTGCTTCCCAGGTCGCTTTTAGCTGTGAGCAAGGTTTGATCGACGATTTCCGCATATTCTGGCATTTGTGCAGCTGCTGTAATCAAGGAGGGATTTGTCGTTGCATCTTGCGGCTTAAATTGCGCGATCGCTTGAATATCTCCTGTATCTGCAACCACTACGGTCATTTTCCGCAATTGTTCGAGTAAATTATTCGTCATAACATAACCTCTTGAACTATATCTGCTCAGGACTTGTCTAAAATATTTGTTTGAATCGGCAGCTAGAACCTTTATTTGCAGTCAGCAGTCAGTTGATAATTCGCATTTAGTCCCATCCAATTCAATGATTCAAGCTATCTGATAATTCCCCTATCCTGAACGGTGGAGTCTAAATACCTAGTAATCAACTTTCCCTATCCACATCTTGATTTAAGTCCTGCTCGCTCCCCCTCCAGCCCTATTCTATGCACGCAAATACCAAAATTGTTGTACGTTTGTATGCAGTTTTGTTAAAAAATCTTGTATTTTTTCTCCCAATGGAAATCATCACACTTTGATACCAAATATCTAAAGAAAAGCTTAAATATAACTATAGGACTTACGCACTCGTTACGAGAAATCAGATGTTTGGGATTCCTTCCTGATGTTGTAATGACGGTGTTTACGTTGTCCTTGCGTCAGTCCTGATCACTACAGAAAATTTGCCTTCAAACAAGATAATCAGGAAAAATGTCAATTGTTAAATATCAACAAAGAATTTTTACTGTAAGTTAACAAACGTCACAAATGCTCTCAAAAAAATAGTGGCAGGTAAATTTAATTGTACCAGCCACTATTTGGGGAGATTGATGATGATAATTTTCCCGGATATAGGAATCCGATTTACAGATTGATGAAATGACTTGCGTAGTTAGGGAACAGGGTTGGTGGGCACTCTCAATAGGGGCATACTTATTTTTTGACACTAGCGCCGGTCATACAATAAAAATCAAATATGATTCCTATATCACATTTGAAAACATAATTGATTAATCTCAACTTATGCAACTAAAGACACTAAGTTTTTCTGAAACTCTTCTTGATCTGCAAATATTTCAAAAACTTTATCCATTCCAGTTAATTCAAATAAAATCCGAATTTGCTCATTAATCGAACACAGAACGAGTTTATTATTTGAAGCTCGCAAGGTTTTAAAAGCCAGAACTAGGGAACCCAGTCCAGAACTATCCATGAAGGAAACGTCTTTTAAATCAACTAAGACGATTTTGACTCCTTGTTGAGCTACTTCCGTGATTTGTTGGCGAAATTCCTGGGAATTCTCCGCATCAAGGCTGCCACTGGGCTGAAAAATCTTTACCTGTTCTGTCTGCATAGGATTAATTATGTATCTGAAATTGCTTGTGGAAACCGTAGATAGAAATAGAATGTGTCTATTATATCCCCATGATAGTTGATTTGAAAAAATGTCGCCAGATACATCTAAAAATGGTTTTTTTGTGTGAAAACAGATGTAAATGAGAATATCTACACCTCAAAAATTAAGTTAACAGCGACTTACTTGGGCACGATAGATCAGCCTACCTTTTTGCAGATAACCAGGCGATCGCACAATCACTAGATCACCTGGTTGGGCTGTTCCTTCACGGATTTGATGATACTGAGGATTATAGGCAATTGTTGCGCCAACGTTAGCTATTTCCGTAATTTCCCAGGCTGTTAATAGTTTTTTTAGGGGATTTTCTACTAAAGGAACTATTTTACTTGCTGCTAAATTCGGATTTTCCCTTGCTTTGGCTGCGGCAATGGGAAATTGTACCAGTAGTGATTCCATTAAGTCCAATATTTCCCGTTGTAAATCATGACGAATGCTTTCCTGGTTTGTTGTAAGCTCAGTTGTTTCTTGTGGATTATGTTTTGTTGCTAAACTCGATTTCTCACTTTCTCCAGGTTCCACATCGACTACAGAATCTATCAGTAATTCATCGAAACTAACCTGTAGAACCCGCGCTACCTTTAAGAGTACCTCAACACGCATCTGCCCTACTTCCCCACGTCGCAACCGCAACACCTGTCGCTCCGAAATTCCCGCTAGTCGTTGCAGGGCTTTCCAGTTGGGAATATTCGCACGTTGCATCATCAATTGTAGCTTAGACGCAAAATCAGCCATTGGTTTCGATGGTCAAATGGATTTTGGTGGGTAAGAAAAAAGTACGTAGTAGGGCTATAGTCTACGACAACCCTGTGGGTATAGGGCTTTATATTAAAGCTTTTTCGTCCCTAAAGCCACTACTACGAACCTCCTAACCTATGGGATAGACCACTACTCTTCCAACAAACTCCGCAACATCCAAGCGGTTTTTTCATGCACTTGCATCCGTTGGGTTAATAAATCTGCTGTTGGTTCGTCGTTAACTTCCTCAACTAGGGGGAAAATTGAACGTGCTGTCCGAACAACTGCTTCCTGTCCTTCCACTAATAAACGAATCATCTCTTTGGCTTTGGGTACTCCCTCTGTTTCAGGTATTGAGCTTAATCTGGCATATTCACTGTAGGTCCCAGGTGCAGGATATCCTAAAGCTCGAATCCGTTCCGCAATTAAATCCACCGCTAGAGCTAACTCGTTGTACTGGGTTTCAAACATTAAGTGGAGGGTCTGGAACATGGGTCCAGTGACGTTCCAGTGGAAGTTGTGGGTTTTCAAATACAGGGTGTATGTGTCTGCTAGTAACCGTGATAAACCCTCAGCTATTTTGCCACGGTTCGCGTCGTCAATACCGATATTGATTGCGGTTGTAGAAGTTGCCATAATTTTCTCCAAGATATTTAGGTAATGATTAATTTTGGTCAAGCTAAATGCATCTTTAAAACACTGCGAGGTGCTTTGCGTATCCGCGCTAGTATGGTTTCTTTTCCCAGTCGCTGACAAGCTTCGTAGCGATGACAACCGGAAAATCCGTAAAACTCTCCATCCACCTCTAAAACATCAATGGGTTCTTGCTGACCAATTTCAGCGATTGATTCCATCAGTGCTAATACTTTCTGCTGGTCGTTCACCCGAGGTAATGGTCGTTTTATCTGTTTGAGTGGTATTTCTTCTATTCTCACCTATACCTCCCTCCTCATAGGATCTTGGATTTTAGATTTTGGATTATCAGCTTTTCCCCGTGGACAAATTGACTCTTGCAGTTGATAGTCACAGGTAAAGCTTTCCCGCAAAGTACAACCTCCATCGATATTTTTCGCTTCTGAAATCGGATTACTATACAACTCCTTTGGATCCTTGATTGTGTGCTTTGTTTTTCTGACTTAAGTAAATCATACTCGTTATGACTTCGTTTTGCAAGGAGTGGGCGAAAGTGGAAATCGCTAATTAAAAATCGCAAATTCCGTACTAGATGTACCGAAATCTCAGTTAACCTGGAATTATTGATCTGAAAAAAGCAGCGATTTTAACTTATTCATAGTTTTCAATTGTTACAATACTTAACGTATTGACTCTCCTGCGGTGGCAAAGCAAATGATGGTAAAAACGGACTCACATACCTTGGCACAGGTTAAAGCCCAAAAGGATACCAATATGGAACGAGATTCGCCGAATTCGACGAGTGCGATGGTGCTTGTGAAAAATTCAGAAAGCGAATTGAATAGCTTACCGGAAGGAGGAGGATTAAAGCGGGTTACAAGTATTAATTACAGACCTGAGATCAAATATGATGCGCAGGCGATCGCGCAGTATTATGGTCAACGTCCCTTCAAGGTATTGGGGAGGATTTTGACCGTTTTGATGCCAACTTTAGCCTTTGGGTTGGGGATTTGGTGGGATAGTAAGCGCGGGATCGAGGTGAAAAAAGACCGTCGTCGTGCCGTCCAGTTTCGGGAGTTATTAACAAAGTTGGGTCCTGCCTATATTAAAATTGGTCAGGCATTATCTACGCGTCCGGATTTGGTTCCGCCGACATTTTTAGAAGAATTAACCCAATTACAAGATAAATTACCTGCCTTTGACAACGAAATCGCCTTTCAATTCATTCGTGAGGACATTGGGCAAAGTGTGGAGGAGATTTATGCAGAAATTTCTCCCGAACCGATTGCCGCAGCTTCCTTGGGGCAAGTATATAGGGGTAAACTGAAAACAGGGGAAGAAGTCGCCATTAAAGTCCAACGTCCCAACTTGCGGGAAGCGATTTCCATTGATTTATATATTTTACGCGGACTTGCGGCTTGGGCAATGGGTCGCTTCAAACGCATTCGCAGTGACCTCGTGGGAATTTTGGATGAACTAGGCGATCGCGTATTTGAAGAAATGGATTATGTCCGTGAAGGTGAAAATGCGGAGAAGTTTTTCCGCCTTTATGGTCACATGAAAGACATCTATGTACCGCAAATTTACTGGGAATATACCAATCGTCGGGTATTGACGATGGAGTGGATTAACGGCACAAAATTAAATCAAATTGAGGAATTAGCAGCCCAGGGAATAGATGCCAGATATTTGGTAGAGGTGGGAGTCCAGTGTTCATTGCGACAGTTACTAGAACACGGATTTTTCCATGCTGATCCCCATCCGGGAAATTTGTTAGCCACTAGGGACGGGAAATTAGCCTATCTGGATTTTGGGATGATGAGTCAGATTGAACCTCCCCAACGTTACGGTTTAATCGAAGCAATTGTCCACGTGGTCAACCGGGATTTTGAAGGTTTAGCTAACGATTACGTTAAGTTAGATTTCCTCGCTCCGGATACAGATTTAACCCCAATAATTCCCGCTTTTGCTAAGGTTTTTGCGAATGCTGAAGGTGCAAGTGTTGCTGATTTCAATATCAAAAGTATTACCGATGATTTATCGGAATTAATGTATGAATATCCCTTCCGTGTCCCTCCTTACTATGCCTTAATTATTCGTTCCTTAGTGACGATGGAAGGAATTGCCATATTTATCGACCCGAATTTTAAAGTTCTCAGCGAAGCCTATCCCTATGTAGCCAAACGGTTATTAACAGACCCTGCACCCCAATTAAGAACATCTTTACGGGATTTATTATTTAAAGAAGGAAGTTTCCGGTGGAATCGTTTAGAAAATCTTCTCCGCAATGCTCGCAATAATGACGAGTATGATTTTGATTTAGTGTTGAACCAAGCAGTTGATTTTCTCAGTTCCGAGCGTGGCGCTTATATTCGGGAAAAACTAGTAGATGAGTTATTTAAAACCCTGGATGCAGTTCGGAAAAACATCCTACATAATTTGACCTATTTGTTGCGGGAGCAGGTGGGAATTACGGCAGTAAATGAAACTCCATCGGCCAATTTAGAGCAGCAAAAGACCTTAGAACACATTCAAAATATAGCGGCTATTCTCCGTGATACTCGGGGATTTGATGCGAGTCATTTGAGTCAACAAATTGTGAAAATCATATTTAATCCCGGTGTTCAAAAACTTGGTCAACAAATAGCCAGTCAGATACTAGAAAAAACCATTGCCAGAATTATCCGTGATGTTTTAGCAGGTGAAAGTCTGGAAACTGCTATAAGCAAAACAGGTTTTTAGCTCAATACTATTTATTTAGAACCTTAAAGCTGGAATTGGCTAGGTTGGCAAATCCACGCAACGTAGTGGCTACCCAACCTCATTTTCTTAATTTCTACTTGATTAACCGACTGCATAATCGGTAAATTGACGACTATATGGAGAATGAAATCCCAAAACAATATCTTGTTTAGGAACACCTAACTTTTCTAATTCATTAGCAATTCCTATTTCTCTACCATCATGTTGAATCCAGATTTTCTCATTGATGATATCCAAATGTAACACACAACCGTAAACCCGACGCTTGTTACTCCAACCAACATGAACTAATTGATAGTGGTCTTTTTCGCGGTCAAAAATAGTTTGTGCTTCTACTTGTTCGTTGATAGATTTGTATTTACTATACTCTGTAAGTAAGGTTTCAATATACTGGCGATATCTCTCTCGTTTTGATTTCTCTATTTTTGCCATTTTACTATCACCTCGTCTTCTGGATCGTATACTATGATTTTGACATTATTATTGATAATAATTTTTTGTGTAAATGGTATTTGAAAAAACAAAGCGGGATTTGCGATCGCAATTACTGGATATTTTGCCATCAATCCCCCCGGATTCATCCCCTAAGTTGTTGCTTTTGCCTTTAGTTTAGCCATTACAAATTACAAATCAAGTAAGTCATCACAAATAAACCTGATTACGTAAAGGATTGCAAAAAATATTCAAAGCCTTGAGATTACCTCCTTTCACTGCACTGCACTCGCTACCGACTTATACCGATTCAAAAAATGTTGACAACACATACTCAATATGAGACGTAGCAGTGCTACCTACGTCTCTACAAAATTCATCTGTCGCATTCTTTTTTCAAATTGGTATTACTGACGTAGCTTACATACCAAGTAATATTATTACGAATTACGAATTAGTACTATGTGGAAAGATATCGACCTGCACATCAGCAAAATTCAAGGCAAAAACTTTCAAACTCATCAGCGTCGCAGCTTGAGCGGTGGTTGTATTAATCAAAGCTATACAATTAGTGATGGTGATAATACTTATTTTGTGAAGGTGAATCAGGCTTCCCAGGTTGCCATGTTTGAAGCCGAGTATTTAGGTTTACAAGAGATATTCGCGACCAAGACAATTCGCGTTCCCCAACCCATAGCCTGGGGAATATCCGGTACTCAGAGCTATCTGATTCTTGAATATCTGGGGATGGGGGGAGGAGATAACAACAGTTGGCAAAAAATGGGATGGAATTTGGCGGCGATGCATCGTGTCACTAGCAATCAAGGATTTGGTTGGCAACGTGACAACACCATCGGTTCCACCCCCCAAATCAACACTTGGAACCCAAGCTGGATAGAATTTTATACCCAACAGCGACTAGCATACCAGTTTAAATTAGCCCATAAACGGGGAGCAAGATTTCCCTTGGCAGATAAATTACTTGCAAGCATCGCCGACATTTTGAGCGGACATGAAGTTACACCATCTTTAGTACATGGAGATTTGTGGGGAGGTAATGCGGGTTTTTCTGCGGAGGGAGAACCAGTTATTTTTGACCCTGCTACCTATTACGGTGATCGGGAAGTCGATATCGCCATGACTGAATTATTTGGTGGATTTCCCCGTGTATTTTATCAAGCCTATCAAGAAGCTTATCCCCTGGAAGCGGGGTACGAACGGAGGAAAATCCTGTATAACCTTTACCATATCCTCAATCATTTCAACCTTTTTGGAGGTAGCTACGCATCCCAAGCGAATCGGATGATTGAACAGTTGGTTGTTTGATTGGGAACAGGGTAATATGGTTTACGCAATGGTCGCTACATGTCGCTACATAATTAGGGGCTATAGCCGTTGATTATTCTAGTTTTATATTGCTGTATCAGCTAGTCCCCCATTTTCTTTTGCCTTTTTCCGGGTGCATGTCAAAAATCATGTGGAAAATACTGTTTTCCTTTACGGATAAATGCGGATAGTTTATATCAAGGATTTATTTTCAGTGTTCCCTGACAGCATATTTTCCCAGGTTGAATTGTGAGTTGATTGAACTCCACATCGGAACCAAGGTTGAGAGTAATACCAGATGGGTTTTCTACAACAATCTGTCCGGCTTGAATTACCTGAATTTCCTGAATTTGTAAGATATTTTGACTAACAAGCTCCAATCCCAGGTGAAATTCTAGGGGAATGGCAGACTCCTCTGGATCAAAAATTGTGAATATTTTCAGTTGTTGCATCCCCAATTCGATCGATTGGTAAATAATACGCTTGGTTTTTGGATAATTTTCTGGTAAAAATTTAACCAGTATCTCCTGCAAGGCTGGTGATAAAATTTCTGAGGCGAGTGATGCCCTAAAAGCTTCCTCACTAAACGTTGCATCTGCGTACACAGGTACTGGTTCCAGTAGCTTGATAGCTTTGCCGCGTAACACAGCACTGAGATTTGTAGTAATATTTGTTGCATTTAACTTGATATGTGTAATATGAATTCCCCGGTATATTGCTTGACTAGCAATGACGGAAACAGCTGGGATCGAACCAGAAAGAAGTTGGCGATCGCTAGTATCGATCTGGATTTCTAAATTATCAATGGCGCTGACTTGCGATCGCAGCCAAATTTGAACTGCACGGGTGAGAACTTTGGTGACAATCCGAATGGAGGAGCCGTGATTTTGTGGTTCTGTCATGGGATGATGAGATTGGTAGTCAGTGTCAATAAAACAGAAAAGAATATTGATCTACTAAATAAGTTTCAACTGTAACATTTGCGCCTATTCAGTAGAAAAACGAAACGATATATTTATTTAACTGGGTTTGCTTGCGGTCAATTGTTATACATGGATACGAGGTTACAAAAATTTCTTTCCCAAATGGGTATAGCTTCTCGTCGCCAAGCGGAAGTGATGATTTCCCAATCGCGTGTACGAGTTAATGGTATCGTTGCACAAATTGGTCAAAAAGTTGATCCCGAATGCGATCGCATTACGATTGATGGCAAAGCGATTGCGATCGCCCAACGTCCCCAATTAAGTTATTTATTACTCCATAAACCCGCAGGTGTTGTATCTACATGTGACGATCCCCAGGGGAGACCAACGGTATTGGATTTAATTCCCCCAGAGTTGGCAGCAGGTCAGGGAATTCATCCGGTTGGACGTTTGGATGCAGATTCAACGGGTGCATTAATCCTCACCAATGATGGTGACTTAACATTTTGGCTAACCCATCCTAGCCACAGTATTCCCAAAACCTACCGTGTTGTAGTGGAAGGACACCCCACAGAGTCCACCCTCAAACGCTGGCGACATGGTATAAAACTCGATGGACGAATGACTCGAACTGCGAGAATACGCGTAATCAAAAAATATGCGCAATCAACCCAGTTAGAAATAATTCTCCAAGAGGGTCGCAATCGCCAAATTCGCCGCGTGGCGGAGATTTTGGGACATTCAGTAATCGAACTCCATCGAACAGCGATTGGTTCGATTCAGTTACATCCTCCGGGAAAGGCTAGTTTACCGGAAGGTTCCTATCGCTTACTCACAGATTGGGAGATTCGCGATTTGAAACATCAATGTAACCAATTTCCTATTAATGATTCTGCAGGTTTAAGGAGTAAAAACCCATGAAGTGGCTTACTAAAAAGAAACAACACCACGAATCCGCTCCTTCGTTCGATGAGTTAAGGGTTATAGCCTTACAAGAAATTGCCACCCAATTAATTAGCAAACGGGAAGCAAAGGGTTTCGATTTGTATGAAATGATTTTGCAAACCAAAATCCCCTACCGGATTTTGCAAGCAATTGAAGCTGCTGATTTGGAAAATTTACCTGAACCAATTTATACTCAGGGTTTCATTCGTATTTACGCTGATACCCTAGGTTTAAACGGTACAGAGTTAGCTAGTAGTTACCCCGTTGGTGTGAACCGAGTTAGTCTCAAACCCAAATGGAAAGGTAGTTCTGGTCAAATTCGTCCAGTGCATTTGTATTTATTTTATATTGGGTTAATTTTTTGCTCGGTGACAGGGTTATCCCAACTGTTTGGAGTCACGGAAATGCGATCGCGTAATTTAGAGCGCGAATCCATTCAAGTATTAAATCAGGAATTGCAACCTCGTTCGCAGGTCAAATCAGCTCTGGTGACCACAAATAATCCCCAAGAGCAAGATGTGAAGGTCGGTTTGATGTTGAAGGATGCTTCTTGGGTGCGGATTGAAGTTGATGGTAAAACCCAATTTGAGGGAGTGTTACCCCAGGGAACACAACGTACTTTGACTGCACAGAATAGTTTAACAATACGTGCTGGAAATGCGGGAAGTGTCCTGGTCAGTGTGAATCAAAAGACAGCAAAACCCCTGGGTAAACCGGGTCAGGAAAATGTCTTAACGGTTGCAGCTAATAATCGTTCTTAATTCTCCATAATTTTCATAATAATGTTGTGTTGATGTAGAGACGACCCGTCGGGTCGTCTCTACGTTTTTATTTTGATATTGATTACAAAAATGTTGGCAACATATCTACATGAGACGTAGCAATGCTACGTCTCTACAAAATTTATCTGCTTGCTATTATCACCCATTCCCAACTCCCGACTCCCTTCTCACCATTTATGTGAAAATACAGATTTTTTTGGGAATAATACATGGGTTATGACCCATTAGCCCATGTTTTCCCGAATAATCAGCATGAACAACTTACAGTTGCAAGTCCCCCGTTTGCTTGGGAAATTAGGTGTAGTTATATGTTGTGTGGTGGGTGTGTTTCTCCCCCTATTTCTCAACCACCCTGTACAGGGACAAATCAATTCACCGGAAATCAACCAAATGCGATCGCAACAACAACAGTTGCAACAACAACGTCAACAAATCATCCAAGAACGCGATCGCTTGATAAATTTACAGACAGAAGCGGAAAAAAGATTACAAGGTTTAAATACCAATCTCCAAACCACCAATTCCCAAATCCAAGACAGCGAACAACGGTTAAAAATCGCTACAGAAAGACTCAAAACCCTGCAAAACCAACTCCAAGCTGCGGAAACTGCCTATATTTCCCGGCAACAAGCCACAATTGCTAGGTTACGTTTTTTACAGCGTTCCCCTAAAAGTCATGGTTGGGCAATTTTATTACAAAGTCAAAATTTAAACGATTTTATTCGCCGTCGTCGCTACCTCAAGTCTGTATATGAAAGTGATCAAAAAATCCTCGCCGAATTAACAACCGAGGCAACTCTCCTACTTAACCAAAAAACCGCCGTTGAAGCTGCGAAAAACGAAACTGAACTGATTCGTCAACAATTACTAGCTCAAAAAGCCGACTTTCAAGCCCAAGCTCAACAACAGGATCAACTTATCCAACGCCTCAACAACGATAAAATCGCCCTCTCTGCTGCGGAAACCAAATTAGCTGAAGATAGTGCCACCATAGGTAAAATGATAGCCGAAAAGATAGCCGCTATGCAAGCACGGGCGGCCGCAGCTAAAGCTCTAGGTAAAAGTTTTACTAGCGGTACAGGTATTTTCGCCTTCCCTAGTAACGCCAGAATTAGCAGTGGTTTTGGTTGGCGTATGCATCCCATCCTCGGCTATCAACGATTTCACAGTGGTATCGATTTTGCCGATAGTTATGGCAGTCCCATCCGTGCAGCCGATTCCGGTGTAGTAATTTTTGCTGGCTGGCAGGGTGGCTACGGACGTACCGTAATTATTAGCCACGGAAATGATATCACAACTTTGTACGCCCACTGTAGTGAGTTACATGTCTATGAAGGACAAAACGTTCAACGGGGACAAATCATCGCTAATATAGGTTCTACGGGTTTGTCCACCGGTCCCCACCTCCATTTTGAAGTACGTCGCAGTGGTACTCCCATCGATCCCGCACCTTATTTATAAAATCCAAAATCTAAGATATTCCCAAATCCTGCAAAGCCAAGCGAATTTGTTCCACCCGTCTGCGATTCACCCCCAGGTCTGATTCCCCGACACGGGAAGCGGAACGCACATGGATCACATTTTCATTTTCAGGTAAATAAAATTCCACATCGTCCACAAATTTAAAAATACGGCTTTTGCTAGTCGCATGGATATAGTTGTCGGTTTTTTCAATTACTTCTGTACGAGGAACAACGCTGACAACTTTGAGTAAAGTTTCCCGTGCTTGTTCGCGACTCACGTGATAGGGAATCGGATCAATTGCATGTTGGGAATCAGCACCTTGGCTAACAACGCAATTAGGTGTTCGGGGACAAGCTGATAAGAATGGTTGATTTTGAGAAGTTTCCGCAGCAATAGCGTTAGTTAAGCTGTCTGGAATCAAGTAACCCGTCCAGCAAAGGAATATGGCAAAAATAATAATTATGAAACGAAGCATATATTTTTGAGGTGAATACAGAATACAGGAGAAATTTCTGAACTTGAAATTGGAACCATCTAGATCGATAATTCGGGTTTTGGTGTTGCTGAATTTGGGTAGGAATTATATTTATTGACTTATTGACATTATTGGATTAAAACCGCAATCATCGTAGAGACGTAGCAATGCAAATACATCATAACGTACAATTTTCAATTCATATCTTTGTATTCAGTAATACCCGGTTTCTGGAAATTATCGATATTCATCACCACAATCACCAATAATGGCGAATAAATCACGGGATTGAATGGAGATTGCATTTATTTTCTGCCAGTCTTCCCCATCTAATTCAAAGTCAAATACTCGCTGATTATCTTGAATATGTTCGGCTATACCTAATCTAGCTCCCACAATTACCCCACCAACACAGGGATTTTCTAAAATCGCTCTCACTGCTACATTTGCAATACTCACTTGATGTTTATCGGCGATTTGCTTAAGGCAATGAAGTAATTCTTGAAATAATTGCCATCCTCCCCAAGCATCAATCATTTGTTTATATTTTTTCTGACTGACTGTTTCTAATCCAAAGCGATTTGGCTCCGGTTTGCCTAGATACTTTTCAGATAAAAATCCACCACATAATGTTCCATAGGTGAATAATTTGATATTGTGCTGTTGACAAAATTGCACCATCGCAACTTCTGGACGACGGTCAACTAGGGAAAATTGCACTTGGTTAGAAACAATTTTAATTCCTGCTGCGGTAATAATTTCTAAGTGTTCGGTGTCAAAGTTGGTCAGGGCTAAATGCTTTATTTTCCCTTCTGCCTGTAAATCTGCCATAAATTTTAAGGCATCTAGGTAATTACTGTCGCTGTAATCCCACCAATGGAATTGGAGCAAATCCAAACTTGGAACATCCATGCGACGTAGGGAAGTTTGAATATTTTTCTCAACAATTTCCCGTGTCATTTTACCAGGACGGGGAACCCATTTGGTAAAGGCTTGTATGGATGATAAAGCTGCTTCCCCACGGGTTTTCATCAGTTGACGACGGAATTCACCGATTAAATCCTCCGCAGGTCCATAATGGTCTGCTAAATCCCAGGTGGTAAATCCTGCATCATGGTATTTAAACATCATCTCAATTGCTGAATTGGCATTGATGCGTCCGTGTCCTCCGGAAACTTGCCACATTCCATTCAACAGACGACAGATGTTTAAATCAGGGGTAAATTGTAATCGACTGGATTGAGGAAAAGTCATCTGGATTTTAGATTTTGGATTTTAGATTTTGGATTATTCGATTTTGGATTATTTTGACCCTTGATTACTGATTACTGGGTGTTAAGAGGTTACTCCTGTATTCTGTTTCCTACCTTATTTCCAACCATTTTTCGCTTGGGTCAGTACATACTCCGAGACCGCTTGGATTTCTTCCACGGTTAGACGGTCTTTATAGGCGGACATGTTATTCTTGCCGTTAGTGACTAGTTGGGCGATCGCATTCACATTGTCAAAGCCGTTCCTCTCTAGTGTTTTAATTTTCAAGTTTTTTCCTCGCCTCACTATATTACCGCCATTAATGTGACATCCTGCACAGTGGGTTGTAAATATTTTCTCTGGGTTAATCATATTTTCTGCGTATGCCGGGGAAATGGCTATGATAAATGTTACAGCAAAAACGATGCAAAGTTTACTGAGTATAGCTTTTGTCATAAAATTGTTGATTTTGATTTCTGAACTAACTAATATTTTGCATGTTTCTGGAGAAATTACCAATCTACTTCCAGTTCTTCCCTTTGATAGATGTAGTTTATCTTCAGGATTGATTCTATTGGCAATAATGATGAGTTTATGAAATTTATGTAAATTTTAAATTCCTATTAATATCTAACAATTAAAGAAATTATAAATTATTTTTTTTGTACCAAATGAATATTCAAATACCGATAATATTCTAAGTGTGAAGTATTTTGGCAGATTGTTACCAATGATTTGTCAATTAGTCCTGTTTAAGTGAGTAGGGTGTTTTTAGTTTTATTCGCTGGATTAATTATCCCGAATTATTGTTGTACTGACGGTTAACAGTTGACAAATAGTTGATAGTCATCCATCAAAAGTAGTGAATATGCAAATTAAATGAGCAACAGCCGATTGCGGTTCATCTATATTTTGGATTTGGAATTAGTTGTTTAGAGGCGCTATGGGTGATTTGTTGAAGAGATGACTAAAACGTTGTGTCTATTATAAACAGACATGATGGCGTTTAATTGACTTTGGCTGGTATCAATTATTTTTTCGCAAGTAAATACATATTTTATTCACAGGAATTACGCAATCACTACGCAGTTACGTTATTACAATATCAGGTAGACACGCAGCGGAACGACTTGCTTACGTAGCAATCTCAATATCTTGTTTTATGGCAATAAATGCGTAAGTCCTAATTCATCTATTCATAGCGATGAATTTTAGTAAATACTCAGATTTTTAAATTTAAAATTTTTGAGATTTAGAGACTAAC
Source organism: Calothrix sp. NIES-3974 (assembly GCF_002368395.1). Classification (GTDB taxonomy): domain Bacteria; phylum Cyanobacteriota; class Cyanobacteriia; order Cyanobacteriales; family Nostocaceae; genus NIES-3974. Next base: position 4,100,753 of record NZ_AP018254.1, on the reverse strand, counting down.
TGTCATAATCATTATCATTTATTTCTCTATAGACTACGTGCCGCAAATTTATTTAAATGTCTTTATGACATGTTATTGTCACATGCTTGCCACTCATGAAAACTTAAATTCTTATTTTCCATTACCATGAAAAATCAAAGCAGAGAAATATTAGAAAATCCCTTGACATTTCCACAGCGAATGGTTGCCCATATTAATGCTTTGCGTCCCCGTCAATGGACAAAAAATTTAATTGTATTTGCGGCTCCGTTATTCGCTTTTAGTATTAATTACCCATCCTTCTTTGGTAGCAGTTTGGCATTCATTTTATTTTGTGCAGCATCGAGCGGATTTTATTTAATTAACGATATTGTGGATGTGGAATCAGACCGTCAACATCCGGTTAAATGTAAACGTCCGATTGCTGTGGGTTTAGTCAGTATTCCTGTCGCAATTATTATGGCCATATTTTTACTTGCGGGTGCTGTCACCCTGAGTTGGCTGCGTTCTCCCGGATTAGGTGCAATAATTAGTGGGTATGCAATTTTACAAGTAGCCTATAACCTACGTCTCAAGCGGATGGTGATATTAGATATTTGTACGATCGCAACAGGTTTTGTTCTCCGTGCAAGTGCGGGGGCTGTTGCTACTAATATCACCATGTCTCCCTGGTTTATGTTGTGTACAGCGATGTTAGCGCTGTTTTTGGCAATTGAGAAACGTAAGGCTGAATTACGGTTAGCAAAGCTTAAAGGTGGAAAACCTCGTGCTGTCCTCCGTCGGTATTCCCTATCACTCTTACAAAGAATGGAAAGTATTGTGACTACGGGTGCAGTCGTCTCCTATGCGTTATGGAGTTCAGGTCCGGTGGTGCGAGGTGCATCAACTTCTTGGATGTTAATTACCTTACCATTTGTGTTATATGGTATTTTTCGCTACCAGCTATTGAGTGACCCCCAGGAAATTGACAGTGATGTTCACAGTGATGTGGAAAGGGGAGGACGTAGTGAAAGACCGGAGGAGGTTTTACTGAAGGATTTACCAATTTTACTCACGGTGATTGGTTGGGTTTTGACTTGTTTCACCATTTTATGGTTAAGAAGTGAGGGTTTAATTCAACCTGGTTTATAGGGGGAAATAATGTTGCTGTCGTTATTCCACAAGTTATTTACAGGTTTATTTTTTGGTCAGCATCAAGCGTCCATAAATAATTACACTCATCATCGGGGTAAATATCATTATTGTTCTGAAACAGTGGCAGATATTGATATTAATTGGTTAAAGTTATGTCAATTTCAAGGCATTATTTTAGATTTGGATAATACAATTATTTCGGAAGATGATCGTTATTTATCTCCCCACGTGGAAGCATGGATTAGTGAAGCTAAATCTGCTGGCTTCAAAATGTTTATGCTCTCGAATGGAAAGCGTCGTCATCGGGTAATATATTGGTCAAACCGCTTAAATATACCTGCTTTAAGTCCCGCAAGAAAACCTTTACCGAAAGCCTTTAAACATGCAATTTCTGTGATGCAAATAAAACCGCATCAAGTTGTTGTTATTGGTGATTCTTTTCATACTGATATTTTGGGAGCAAAAATTATAGGATGTGCAAGTATTCAGGTTGCTTCCCTTCCCCATCCACCCCGATGGTGGGAAAAAATAGCTGGTCGATTTGTCCAAAAATCCTATCCTCATTTACGGGAACTTTGGTTATTTGAAAAGCAGGATTATTGAATTTCATTAAAAAATATTCGAGATCTATATGCAACAATTTTTGATGATAATTTTAATCTGTCTCACTGTCATTTTAAATACAGGGGCACAAACTTTGCTGAAAATGGGTTCGGGTCAAACACCACTAAATTTATATTTGTTAGGGGGAATTGGGTTATATGGAATTAGTACCATTTTCTATATTTTAGTTTTAGGAAAATTTAATTTATCTGTTGCCTATCCAGTGGTAATTGGGTTGACGATTGTGGCAACAACAATTGTCAGTGGCATAATTTTACGGGAAAAAATTGTTGTTTCCCAATGGATTGGTGTGGGTTTATTGATTAGTGGTATTTGGGCAATTTCTTTAGGAAAGTCTACTTCTTGAGCAGTGTTAATTTATCTAAAAATATTCTGATGAAGATGATTATACAGGCTTTGATTTCATTTTATCAGCAGTATAAATTGCAGATAAATGTATTTATATTTTTCTGGTCAATATTTGCTTTTACTAATAGTGGAGTCGATTCTTCCGAAGGATTATTTCACTATGAAGTTGCAGTACAAATAGTCAAGCACGGTCAACTTGGATTTGCGACCCAACCGGAGGGAGTTTTCCAAGTTGCACCCAATGGTAGATTCTATGCAGGACATGAAATCGGTAATACCTTATTTATGCTACCAACGGCATTTATGAATGTGATGTTGGAAAATATTGCTTCTCAATTTGTCAGCTCAGAGACCATTGAAAAAGCTAAACAGTTTATTTTATCCTTTCAAGCGGGTATTTACTCTTCCCTGACGGCAACGATATTTTTCACCATTCTTCGAGTCGGCTTTCAGCAAACAATTATATCCAGTTTTATCGCTACTAGTTTTCTTGCTTTTACAACCTTTTTCTGGACTTATTCCCGCAATCTCTTTGACGGTGTTTTATGCACCACCCTTCTCACTATATCTTGTTTATGTTTAATTCGTCATCGTCAAACTCAAGAATCTAAATTCATAATTGCTTGTTTTATAGCATTAGGTTTTGCCTTGATTACTCGTGTGTCAATGGTATTACCAATTTTTGCTGCTTGCATTTACCTATTCATTTCCCATCAAGCTTCAATTACCCAAAAGCTACGCAACTTGATTTTAGCTGGAGTCACCCTCATTCCCTTTGCTATTTGGCAATCTTGGTACAACTTTTTACGCACAGGTATTTTTTATAAATCACCCGTCCAAACAAGTGTTTATGCAGGAAACAATGCTTTAGATGGAAATATTTTTGTCGGTCTATCTGGTTTATTATTCAGTCCCGGAAAAAGTATTTTTATCTATGCACCATTGATTCTAATTTCCATCCTGATATTCCGGAGATTTGCGCGTCAATATCCCAAGGAGGCTATTTATATCAGTATCCTGACAGTACTGTGGTTACTACTTCATGCTCGTTTGCGAAGTTGGTATGGTGCTGCTGGTTGGGGTCCAAGACATTTAATCACGATTTTACCAATTATATTTTTACCTTTTGCTGTCAACTTAGAATATATTTGGTCGAAAATTTCTCTGAAAATCACCGCTATAATTTTGGCTGGATTTGGATTCATCTTAGGACTATCCTCCATTATTTCTAATTGGCATTTCCGGATGATGTATGCAATTGAACGCAATTTAGGTGATGACCAAAATTTTATTTGGGGATGGACTCATAGCCAAGCAATTGATATGCTGCAAGCTGGAGTTGGTAATATCATCCGCATTATCACCAAATCCCCAATTATTGTTATCCAAAACACCTACTCGGAAGCTAATGAATATGCTAGCAGTACACTGAATTTATGGGCTAATTCCCTCATCTATGCAGGTATTCCCTGGTTTGTTGTGGTAGTATTAATTATCCCTCTGTTTGTGCTCATTTTTGTGTCTTGGCGAAATATTTTACAAATTTCTCAGCAGGAATCCTTTTTGCAAGCAAGATTAAATGCTTTGCTCCGGTAGTAATACCCTTAATTGGATTTTGCGGAAAGTTGTTGGGGGATTTATTCTTCCAGCAAATACAGATTTTGGATTATTTATCACGATTCAAAAAACGGTTAGACAAGACGTAGCATTCCTACGTCTCTACGAGAAATTTTCAATTTGTATTCTGTATTCTTGCTACATAATTTCCGGAACATCTACCCATTGCGATCGCAAATTTGATTCTTGGGCTAAATCCATTAATAATTGGGAATATACCCCTTCACCTAATCCGGGAATTACTGGTTCACCCCTGTCTATTCCCTGTACCCAATTATCCACCACCCGCAAAAATGCCGATATTCTCCCGTCTGGGTAATCATGGGGAAACAACAAATGACTGGGTATCTCCATTTCTATCGGCTTTTCTCCTGGTTGCACATTCCAAATCCGAAATCCATGAATATAATCTTTCTGATTTTCACTTCCCAATACTAATGTCCCCTTATCCCCATACACCTCCAACCAATGGGGACGGGATGCATGAACCACCGCACTAATCGACACCTGACACGGGGTTCCATCGACGAGTTCTAAAGACAACATACAAGTATCATCGCTATCTACTGGTTTAAATTCCCCTGTCTGTGGATCAAGACGTTGGGGTATTGCGGTTGTGAAATGAGCGTTTAAACGTTTTACCCCCCCAAATAACCAGTAAATATAATCAAAAGCATGGGACGCAAGGGAACCTAATGCTCCCCCACCCATCTCCCGACAAGAGTACCAATTCCAAGGACGGGTGACATCTGCACGGGAAGAACCTAACCAATCAATTTTGATCAAGCGAATTTCACCCACCAATTTCTGCTGCAATAACTGGGCAAAATATTGCCAAGCAGGTACAAAACGAAATTCAAAGTCCATTGTGGCAACAACCTTTGCTAATTGTGCCATTTGATACAATTCCTTGGCTTCTGCCAGGTTCAAAGCTGTCGGTTTTTCCAACAATAAATGCTTTTTTGCTGCTAATACAACTTTTGCCATTGGATAGTGTAAAAATGGCGGTGTGGAAATTGCCACTGCATCCACCTCTGCAAGGGTCAAAATATTTGACAGGGAATCACAAGCATGGGGTATATGCTGAGTTGTGGCGATTTTTTGGGCTGTTTCGATGTTGCGATGGTAAACTGCAACTACTTCGGTGCGGTGATGAGCTTGAAAAGCTGGAATATGAACCTTTTGTCCAAAACCTGTGCCAACAACGGCAACTCCTATTTTACCCTGATTCATGACGATGTGAGGTTGAGGATACAAGATACAGGATACCGGATGCTGGGGATGATGGGGAAGTTGGGGGAGAAATATCTGTCTCTATCAGCAGCTGTGTGACGCGCGTTTGTGGGGGATATATGGGGATTTATATTGAGTTGCAATTATTTTGAGTTCACATGTGGGACAAGATTAGGAGTTATTGCTTGAGGATGTATTTGAGCGAATCACCCTAGTTAGCCCGCGTAATAATACGTATATTTCATTGCTAAAAATTTGCTATTTTGATACATGTTCTTCATCTATTTTTGGAACAATCCCTGACTGCCATTGCTCAATTCTACTAATGCCGATTCCCAAAATGTGGAGACGGAGACGTAATGTATTACGTCTCTACAGACACAATCCATCTGTCCCATTGTTTTTGAGATTGGTATGACTTTTTCATGTTGTTTCGCGATCGCCCTTTCATTACCTATCTTTAACCAGCTATGTTAAACTTGATCCGGAAACCCCATATTGCTCTGGGAATATTATTATCGTTCTCACTCTCAACGGTTGTACCCTTGAGGTCTGTATTGGCTGAAACCCCAGTAGCGACATCCGCAACAAGTCCTTTTGCAACCGCTCGCAATGAACTACCTACGGAACTTTACACTTTGTATCGAATTGTGGAAAGGATTGCCCGGACTAACGGTTATGACAATCAGACTTGGCAAGTGACAATTGTACCGGAATCCCAAGTTAACCAGTTAAATCGGGGAACAAATTCCATTGTGATTCCCCAGAATTTACTCTCCCGGATTCCTGGAGATGCTTCCGCTTTAGCTTGTGTTGTTGCTCAACAGATGGGACAGCACATCCAGCAGCATCTTCCCATCACAGAAGAACTACGCAATGACTACATTCGTCAAATTCGTAGCGAAGTTGAAAATTCCCTCTCTACCCAACAGCGAGGCAATTCCACAGGTTCGGTGATGAGAACAGTTGGTGGTGCGATCGCTAATCGACTTTTACCGGGATTAGTGGGTGATTTGGTGGGGGGGATTATTAACAACCCGAATCATCGTCGTCGTGATTCCCAAAGACGAATCGAACAAACCATCGAAACCAGAATCAAGGAACTAGACAAGCATCTTCAGCAACGTGGTCATCAGCAACAGCTAGCAGTCGATGAATTTGCTTATTTAGCATCGGTTCGTGCTGGTTTTGAACGGGGAGGTTGTTTGCGGGCAATGGAGATTTTAGCTCGCTTTGCTCCACCTGAATCCAATCCTTTTGTTCCCACTATATCCCAACGTGCGATCGCAATACAAGCATTAATGGAGAAAAATCCCAATCCCCTATTTACAGAAGAAGTAAAAACCCGTCTTACCCAATCCCCACCCCTCACCTACCAACTTTCTGGAGACAGAAGGTCGTTACAAATCAATCCCCGTCACGGTACTTCGGTAGTCCAAGATATTGACAGATTATTTGGATTTTAGGAGAGACGCGACATGTCGCGTCTGTACTCCCTATCTGAGAGATTTGTGAGAAGTAGGATTTAAGATAAATGGTGAAATATAACTTTTAATAAATCGGCTTGTGTAAATGGCTTAGTTAAATAACCAGATGCACCTAACATTTTTGCACGAGCGCGATCTATTAATCCCGTGCGTGCTGTCACCATAATAATTGGCGTATGTTTAAAGTGTGTATGTTTACGTACTAATCCACACAACTCATAGCCATCTAAATTTGGCATTCCCACATCTAATAAAATTAAATCTGGTTTGAGACGAATAATTTGAATTAAAGCTTTAACTGGTTCACTAATGGTGACAACGCGAAATATCTGTTCGTCTAAAAAACGCTGGATTGCAGCTAAAACAGTTAAACTATCGTCAATACATAAAATTGTATATACTTGCTTCTGATTTTCAGGATGATATTCTGTCCCCTGATTTCCGGTTTCACTATGGTGCTGATGGGATGACTCCGTTGCTGTGTCTAAATCTTGCTGAGGGGTTTTTCTTGCAGATACATCTGTCGATTTTTTTGAATGCTCCACCCGACTTCGAGAATTAGCAATTAATGCACTTAAATCTAGCTGACAAAATTGAGGCATATTTTCTAAAGCTGAGTTAGCCGTAATTTCGTAGCTACCTTCTTGAATTTTTAAAATAGCGGTGAGAACATCTAATGCCAATTCTTCAATTAATAATTTCGCTTGTTGACAAGTGAGATGTTTGCGATTTACTAACCAGCAAATTGCCAAATAATCTAGATGGGGAATTGCTTTATTATCAATTGATGTATCAAAAATTGTTTTGATTCTTTGATATACTTCTGCATTTAATGTTGGTATTTGTTTACTGAGTATTTGCAGTTTACTCAGCAAGGTATCTAGCATATTATCCCCATAACAGGCATAAATAACTTTCCCTTCCTCAAGATATATCAACCAGGTTCCAGAAGCACTAAATACTTGCAGACACCCACTCGTCTTTTTACTGATAATTCGATTCAGAACTGATATCGGTTGCAATCTCTGAAAAAAGCGATATCTACCAATTGGAAGGGTTTGCATAATAGTTTTTTTAAATGTAAATTACCGTTTGTGGATAATTTAACTAGAGAATTAAATGATAGCAATCTGCTTGATATTTGATATATATAAATCTATATCATATTCAGATAACTTTGCTTGCTAAATAGGAAACACAAGTAACTGGGGATGGGATTTATTCTAGTTAAACCACCGATTAAAAAAATCAAATTTTTGCTCCGACTAGGAGTATAATTTTAACTTTTACCCCGAATAATTTCGGATATTATGCTGCCACTGTATTCATAGATGTACACCATAACCCATGTCCTTGAGCATGTTAATCTGGAATTAGGATTTTTACTTCCGTTACTTAGACACCCTAAATATAGTCTTTTTGATAACAACACATTATTAGTGTGTACACCTGCTACGCAGGAAGTAAGCTAGATAGAAAATAAATCAGGTTTTTTCTTGCTTTCTGGTTACAGGTTTAGATGCGGACAATAAGTATCAAGAATTACTCCTTTTCCTCCGGTTATCAATTCGGTTATATAGGTCAAATCCCAATTCTCGACTCTCAAACAAGATAAACTAAGTATTAAAAACTACCTCTTGATTTAGTTTAAGTTTTGTTTAATCGGGTAGTAAGTTTCGCGTCGTGACTCCCGTGCAGTATTGCCAATTTTTCCTTCACCATCAAATTAACAAACCAGTTTAAATTTTATGACAACAAATATCTTGACTAAACTCACATTACAATAAATTTTTTACAAAAAGTAAAAAATACCTGCGAAGCTATCTTGAAGAGCTAACAAAGTAAGGTACTTAAATGGAGTAATTGATGCGTGTTTATTTTTACTCATATCGACACCTGATGATTGGTAAAAAACAAAATTCGCCTTGAAAAACTTATTTTCTCTCACTTAAACTGGAACTAGATGATTGTGACTTTTTCCACTCAAGCAAACACTAGTAATACAAAATATACATTAGAATTTGGATGGGCAGAAGACGTAAGTAGATACCTATTAGTTCCATCCCTCGCTTATAAATAGGGAGAGGGAGTCAGAATTCAAAATCAATAGAATCAAAGAGAGAACGTGGAAAAAATCGAATTATACGTGGAATTTGGGGGGGATAGACTAGACAGGTATTTGGCAGAGGAATTATCCGGGTTATCATTATCGCGATCGCGGATTCAAAGTTTAATAGAACAGGGTTGGGTAGCAATCAACAACCAAGCTTGTATATCCAAGAAAATCACCGTCAAAGCTGGTGATACCATCATTGTCACTATTCCCGAAGCCGAACCCTTGGCATTAGCAGCCGAACATATCCCTTTAGATATCCTCTACGAAGACGATGAACTCATCGTCGTCAACAAACCTGCGGGGTTAGTGGTTCATCCCGCACCCGGACACCCCAATGGTACTCTCGTAAATGCCCTTCTAGCCCATTGTCCCTATCTCCCTGGAATTGGTGGTATCCAGCGTCCCGGTATCGTCCATCGCCTTGACAAGGATACTACAGGTGCGATTGTCGTTGCGAAGACAGAATTTAGCCATCAACACTTGCAAGCCCAACTCAAAGCCAAAACAGCTCGTCGTGAATACCTAGGTGTAGTTTATGGCGCTCCCAAAACTGAAATAGGCACAATCAATTTACCAATTGGTCGTCACCCGGTAGACCGGAAAAAAATGGCTGTTGTCCCTTTAGAAAAAGGTGGTCGAGAAGCAGTCACCCACTGGCAAATTCAAGAACGCCTCAGTAATTATACGTTAATGCATTATCAATTAGAGACTGGACGCACCCATCAAATTCGCGTCCATAGCTCACAAATTGGTCATCCAATTGTGGGCGACCCGTTGTATAGTTCAGCACACTCAATTGGGGTGAAATTATCTGGCCAAGCTCTCCATGCATGGCGATTAAGGTTGCAACATCCAGTCACCCAGGAATGGTTGGAAGTCACCGCACCAATACCAGAGGAGTTTCGTAAGTTGTTGGATGTTTTACGTAGAAGGTAGGCAAAATCCAAAAAATAACCGAGTCCAACAGAATCCAGACTCGGCCATTAATTGGGAGCAAGAACAGATTCAAGAAACTAACTTCGTCCACCACCCAGGAAAAAGTAAATTTGCGCCAAATAACGTTCCCATTCACGGGTTGTAATACTTAACATTTGGGCGCTAGGGACAAAATCACTCAACTGCAAAGGACGGGGACGGGTAATATCCTGGGGAGTCTGGGGAGCTTGGGCCAAGTAGGGAGTTCTCAGATTCATATCTGCCACTATTGTGCTGCCATTAATACCAGGTGCTGTTGCGAGGGAATTACTGGGAAGTTGGACCACTTGTACTTCGCTGACCACGGGATTTGTCCCAGTGGCAAGGGGAAGACGGAATAGGAAGTAGCCAAAAGCAGGTGTACTAGCAAATAATAAGATTAATAACGAAGCCACCAAATAGTTTCCACCAGGTTTGCCAATTGCACCCTCCTTTAACTTTTGAGCTGCGAGAATCATCAATAAAATCGCAGCACCCAAGGGTTTCAGGGGAAATGTGACAACTTGCCAAATTGAGGCTAGCGCAGGTTCATTCGGATTCACAAACGAAAGTGCTAACACCACAATAAGCGCAATTAATATCATTTTTCCGAAGAAATTACTATTCGGAAACCATTTTTGGAATAGAGTGTAGGCAATGGTACCAATTAGCAGCCACAACAGTACTCGACTTAACATTAAAAACATAAAATTCTCTCTCAATTCTGCGAATTTTGGTCAGTCTCACACGTGTTGGGATTCGACCGATTTTACCGCCAGAGTGTAACAAAACTTGAACTGGAATGGCAAAATAGCTCCTCACATCCGAACTATATTAAGACTACCGTCGTAGTGATTTTAGAGCAATTTTTAGTCAAGTGTAATGTTGTTTTGTAATTTTCTCCCTTAATCCAGATTCACCGATGGTGTCTAGTAAATTAAATTAATTGAGTACCCATAGCTAAAAAGGAAAAAATATGTCGCCCCAAAAGCCTACCATTCTTGTCACTGGAGGCGCTGGATATATCGGCTCCCATACCGTACTTGCCCTGAAAAAAGCCGGGTACAATGTGGTAGTTCTTGATAATCTCGTTTACGGACATCGTGACCTGGTTGAATCCGTATTACAGACGGAATTGGTAGTCGGGGATACTAATGACCGTGGTCTACTGGATGAGGTTTTTCGCACCCGTGATATCTCTGCTGTCATGCATTTCTCCGCCTATGCCTACGTAGGTGAATCCGTATCTGACCCGGCAAAATATTACCGTAATAACGTTATCGGTACAATTACGCTGTTAGAAGCGATGTTAGCTGCCAATGTAAATAAATTTGTATTTTCTTCAACTTGTGCAACCTACGGTGTCCCCGTAGTTGTGCCCATTCCTGAAGACCACCCCCAAAATCCGATTAATCCCTACGGTGCAAGCAAGTTAATGGTGGAACGTATTCTCACCGATTTTGACACCGCCTATGGCTTAAAATCAGTCCGCTTCCGTTACTTTAATGCTGCTGGTGCAGACCCCAATGGTTTGTTAGGGGAAGACCACAATCCAGAAACCCACATCATTCCGTTAGTGTTACAAACAGCGTTAGGAAAACGTGATTCTGTCTCGATTTTTGGTACGGATTACGATACACCTGATGGTACATGTGTTCGAGATTATATTCATGTCAGTGATTTAGCGGATGCCCATGTTTTGGGTTTAGAATATTTACTGAGAGACTCTCCCAGTGCCGTATTTAACTTGGGTAACGGCAACGGTTTTTCCGTAAAACAAGTGATTGAAACAGCCCAGCGCGTTACCGGAAAACCGATTGCAGTGAAAACATGCGATCGCCGTCCTGGAGACCCCCCGGCTTTAATTGGTAGCGGTGAAAAAGCTCGACAAATCCTCGGTTGGGAACCGAAGTACCCGAATCTGGATGATATTATTTCCCATGCCTGGAAATGGCATCAGCGAAGGCATGGGGAGGGGTAGGATAAGGAGATAGAATACAGGAGGTAGGAGCGGGGAGGGGTGAGGATATGGGACTTTAATATGTTTATTAAGTATTCTTGTATTGTTTTGAAGACTTACCCTTGACAAAGTACGTACATAATCCCATTTACTACTGCATAAATTGCTACTTTTCTTGGACGACCACCTGGTTTTGTCTGGGGGACAAATCGGCAATTAATTCCTACTGCTCCCAGGTCAAATTGTTAGGATATGTTTTATATCGTTTACGTTAATGCTTGCTACATATCAGGGGCTGTAACCGTTGATTATTCTAGTTTCATTGAGTTTATCCTGGTTGCAAGTATTGAAATATAACACTTTGCAAGCTTTTGTCCCCTACAGAGATTACCTTTACAACAAAGATGCTTTACCATTATTAAAAATGGCTTAATATATCTTTGTAAAATGCAGACCATCAAACCAACCTCTATCCCCACAATCCCTGGAGAATACTGGCAATGGCGAGGTCATAATATTTACTATGTCCCAGCCGGAAATAAACAACTTACTCACCCACCGTTGCTACTGGTGCATGGCTTCGGAGCATCGACTGACCACTGGCGTAAAAATATTCATGGTTTACAAAATGATTTTGCCGTTTACGCCATAGATTTGTTGGGGTATGGCAGGTCTGCTAAACCAAAGCTAGAATATGGTGGGGATTTATGGCGAGACCAACTGTATGATTTTATTACCCAAATTATTGGCGAACCTGCGGTATTAGCTGGAAATTCTCTGGGTGGCTATGCAAGTTTATGTTTAGCGGCTCAATGTCCAGAAGCGGCAAAAGGTGTTATTTTACTCAATAGTGCGGGGCCATTTAGCGCACCTCCCAACCAAGTTAGACCCAATCCGACACTAATTCAGAAACTTATTGGCAATAGCGCAAAATGGGTGTTTCAACGGCGGATTTCCCAATATTTATTATTTCAATACCTGCGTAATCCCTGGGTAATTCGTCGGACTTTGAAAAAAGTTTATCTTGACCACTCTGCAATTACCGATGAATTAGTTGCGGATATCCATCGTCCTTCCTGTGATGTCGGTGCATTTGATGTCTTTTCAGGTTTATTTAGCAACCGACAGGGAGAAAAAGTTGATATTTTGCTCAAACAATTAACACTACCATTAATGTTAATTTGGGGAGAAGGTGATCCGTGGATGAATTCCCGTCTTCGCTCAGAGCAATTCAAAACCTATTATCCAGACCTAACTGAGCATTTTGTCAATGCAGGTCACTGTCCCCACGATGAAGTCCCAGAAGTGGTTAATCAGTTAATACGGGAATGGGTACAAAATTTGTAGCTTTGTTTAAGAGGTTGTTGAAAAAGTCATTTCTAATACTTGAATTATCGTTTTTGGGAGCAGGAAGAGACGCGACATGTCGCGTCTGTACGGCAATAGGGAGAAACGCGACATGTCTCGTCTGTACTCTCGAAGGAAAAATCCGCTTGATAACCCCATCTCCAGGGTCAGGACGATGGTCACAATAGTGATAATTAATACTTGAGAAACATCCTCTGAGGATATGGGAGTTTAAATTAAATCTAGTCAGTATCTTTAGTCCTGGGTTCTGGGAATGGATAATTTGCGCGATCGCTCATAGCGCTTTACTTGAGATTTGATGCCTGATGGGAAGCTTTGTAATGGTAAATGTACCCTTGCAATTACAACAATCAAGTTCAATCTAGATATTTATCACCTCAAATAAACCAGAGCCAACTTGATTTATCTCAACTTGGAATTCAATTCCAAAAAGTCTAAAAAAGGGTTGATTAATTATAAGGGTTTCTGTTAGTATTGGTATGAGGCTTCAAGGGACTAATAGACCCTAATGTATGAGAATGATAATCACCTATAGGGGTGTAAGCCGCTCACCGTAAGTCTTTGAAACAAAAAGGGCTATGGGTTTTACCCCGCATTGGAGGATATTCTGGGTATTAGCATTTAACATTTTTTGGTAGGTTTTGCCAGGAGAACCCCATATCACTTCGCAAAAGTGTTGATATATTGTCTTTTTGGGTTTTCAAGGCACTTCTGATGCCGTTTTACTTTGGATTTGATACCTGACGGGAAGCTTTCGGGAGCAGGGGAAGAAAATGTATCAAAATTTGAGTGCAATGGTATTCGTGACAAGTTAAGGTGAAATTAGTTTTGTCAACTCGTAATTATCCTTAAAAGTGGGGTGAAGGAGAAGTTTTAAATTCACCTTTACACTGGATTTTCCGCGCCAGAATCAATTATGCATTGAAAATTTAGCGATCGCATCCTTCAACATCATGTTTATTCATCCAGATTTTGACAATATTTTGAGCATTATTACTTATTGACAAAAGACTAATAAGCTTAAATTGTCAGCAATAGTGCAATGGTATCTAGATCCATCTCTATTGATAAAGTATACGGAAAGCGAAAGTTTTCACCGACTGTTTCCCATTGAGTTCAATAGCTGCTATGTTGGTTCTGGCTAAAACTTCACTGAGTAGCCAACATGTAATCCTGACACCAAAACAGATGAAACCTGGATTTTGAGCGAGTAAGTTGTAAGCCTTGAGTAACGGATTGATTTTCCTGATACGGACTATCCCTACTCCCTATTCCCCATGAGTTTTAGGGTTTTGTGAGAAATGCGGGGAAAGTGGTTTTTCCCTACTCTACAACACTAGCTTTCAGGTCAAGATTTTACATGTCCATCCGACTAAATACATGTTCCCCCGTAAAAATCATAAAATATGCTTGATTTGCAGCAAATTGAATCTCGCTTCCATCTTCTCCGTCAACACCGTTTTTTGGATGTTTCCCTACATACATTTTCCTGCGTTGAATCCACGAATCAAATTGCTTGGGAATTAGCTGATTCCGGTGCAAATATCGGGACTACGGTGATTGCTCAACAACAAAATTCCGGTCGTGGACAATGGGGTAGAACATGGAGTTCCTTACCTGGGGGGTTGTATCTGTCAATGTTAATTTATCAATCTTCTCCAGAAAATAATTTACCTCCGATTCCCGCAACCGATAGCTACCAGTTGACCTTGGCAACAGCCTGGGGTATTGCCCACCAGTTGCAAAGTTGTGGTATCCCCTTGCAATTGAAATGGCCTAATGATTTAATTTTACAAGGATGTAAACTGGGCGGTATTTTGACCGAAACCAGGATTGGGGGAGAAAAAATCACCCGTGCAGTGGTCGGAGTTGGGATTAATTGGCAGAATCCTGTACCGGAAACGGGAATTAATTTATATCAGTGGCTCAACTCTCCGGACGATGATTCTAGGGATATCAAAAATTCAGCAAAAATTCAAATAAACAGTCTGGAAGCATTGATAGCTGAGGTTTTAGCGGGTATCGAGGCTGGTTTGACTTGCCTTTTTTCGGAAGGAGTGAGTATGCTGTTACCGCGCTATCTCAAATTTTTCCGCAATATGGGGGAACAGGTGTATGTGGATAATTCTGTTGGCACTATTATTGGTGTCACTGCCAAGGGTTGTCTCCATGTTCGCATCACTGCATCTGAATCTAAATCAGTAAATTTACGAGAAATTTTCCTAGATCCAGGTACAATCAGTTTGGGTTATGCCAAACCCACAAATTGAATCAAACTAAACAATTCCATATATTTATTTTTTGGGATTGATGGCTGGGTTGGTAAGCTTTTTTGACGGTTAACGGTTAACAGTCAACCCTCAACAATGGGAATTTCCGAACCTCAAATGGCTACCTATCCATCATCTTCAGAAGTTTTTTAGACAAAATAACGGTTGAACAATGACCCAAGAACACAAATCGACTCGTCATCAATCACTCTCAGGATACAAGCGAAGTATACCTGCTCAAGGACTTTGTTGGTTGGGTAGTTTCAGTTTACTGAGTAGTGGTTTTGTCTATGCTCAAACGGAAGCCGCTATTGATAATATTGTACCCACCACAGAAAACGTTCAGCCGGTCAATAGCAAACCAGTTCCATCACCCTCGATAGAACGGCTCAAGAAAACAACACCAGAAGCTAGCAATCCCCAGGTGGAGTTTTCCCAAAGACGGACGCGTTTACGGGAGCGACTTAATCAAAATACCGCTACACAGCCACAAAAACCCATCACCAGATTGAGAGAACGGTTGGTAAATCAGTCTCCCCAACAACCAAAAAATACTGCCCCATCTCGTCCCCTACCATCCTTAGCAGTGACGGGAAATCATGATACACGCAACGTCAAGCCGGAAACTTCACGAATTTCTGGGAATGCAGGTCAGCCACAATCAGCACCAGTAATCAGGTCCTTAAGAGAAAATCCTCATGCTGATGGTGAAAATAATCCAGTTAGCAGCAATAGGGAATCAACCAGGGATTACAATAACGTCTATCTCGACCCCACTGAGTATAAAATTAAGCCCGACACCCATCTAGATCGAGCCACTCCAGTTGTTGTGCGATCGCGTTCCGGTGAATGTCGGGTTCTCGGCGCAAATTCCAGTCTTTGTGGAAAAGTACCAGTGGTTGCTAACACCACCAAACCCGCACCTACTCAGAAAAATAATCTTCCACCCACGTGGATACGTAAAAGCGAAAATGTGCGAGTTGCAACAGATAATCCGATTCATCCCCGTCAAGTTGCCCTCAGCAGAACCCGGTCTGCAACCATTGCGGTCAATAAACCCAGGGAAATCATCCCCTACACACCACAACGGCTCAGACATCAACCTGTGCGTCCAGAGCAACCAGTTACTAAGCATAACCCCAATCGCTTCATCCCCGCACCCAGTAGTTTCATCCCCACACCCGAAACCACCGTCAGTTCCACACCCATTGCTCCTAAAGGGGGAATACTACCGCTACCCATCAATGCCACATTGACTGCACCCCGTCCAAGTCAGGTGACATACGATATCCCCCTAGCCTCCGCATTGCCCCAAATTACCTACACTGCGCGTCTAGGCACAATCGCAAATAACCCCACAGGTATTATTTTCCCCCTATCCATTCCCGCACCGATCACATCTTTATTCGGTTGGCGAACTCACCCCATCACTGGCGATCGCCGTTTTCACTCCGGTACTGATATCGGCGCTCCCATCGGTACACCCATCGTTGCAGCTGCTAACGGACAGGTGGAAATCGCTGATTATGTCAGTGGTTACGGCTTAACCGTCACCATCAACCATAATAACGCCCAGCAAACCCTTTACGGCCACATGTCCCAAATTTTTGTCCAACCAGGACAATGGGTGCAACAAGGGGCAATTATTGGTCTTGTTGGTAACACCGGTACTTCCACCGGACCCCACCTCCATTTTGAAGTCCGTCAACTCACCCCCAATGGCTGGGTCGCTGTTGATGCTGGAACCCAACTTCAATACTCCCTAGGACAGATGACACAAATGCTACGTGCTACCCAAGTTCATCAGTCACCACAGGGTGAATAGGGGAGAGAGAATACAGGAGATCGGTATTCAGATCATTGATTACTGATTTCCCCTGCTCCCCCGACTCCCTGTAGAAATGACCCGACGGGTCGTCCCTACCGGGATTTCTCACAAGTAAGTTGTAAACCTTGAGTAACGGATTGATTTTCCTTCTACTCCCGTCACGGACTATTTCCTATGAGTTTTAGGGTTTTGTGAGAAATGCGGGTCTACACCCTTTTTCCCAAATTCAGAACATAAATACTGCTTTTGCTATAAACTATTAATCAATGAGTAAATCATTAACTAACTCATTAACTAACATTTATTTCCTTACAGATTTTTTGAGTAGGCTTGTCAATTCCGTCAACTACCCAACACTTAATGAATCACAATGAATCACACTTTTTTTAATTTGTTAATTTGATTCAAAATCTCCAACAATAAGTGGTCTGTAAGGATAATTATGTAGTACAAATGTTTTTAGGGGTTTGTATTTTGTCTTCCTTACAAATCAATTATGGAAAAGTTAACACAAGCACAACAAGAGTTATACGATTGGTTGGTTGAATATATTCGCGAGCATCGATATTCGCCATCAATTCGTCAGATGATGCAGGCAATGAAATTAAAATCGCCAGCACCGATTCAAAGTCGATTAGAGCATTTGCGTAATAAGGGTTATATTGATTGGCATGAGGGGAAAGCGAGAACCATTCGGATTTTGCATCCTCCGAAAAATGGGGTTCCGGTGTTAGGAAGTATTGCTGCGGGAGGTTTAATCGAACCGTTTACCGATGCGGTGGATACCGTTGATTTGACGAATATGACCTTACCACCAAAGACCTATGCTTTGCGGGTGAATGGGGACAGTATGATTGAGGATTTGATAGCCGATGGCGATTTAGTGTTTTTGCGTCCAGTTTCCGAACCCGATTTGTTAAAGAATGGCACAATTGTGGCTGCGAGGGTGGAAGGACATGGTACAACTTTAAAAAGGTTTTATCGTAGCGGCGATCGCATTACTCTGCAACCAGCTAACCGGAAGTATACACCCATTGAAGTTCCTGCAACGGATGTGGATGTACAAGGTTCTTTGGTAGCCGTTTGGCGAGATTATAATTAGGAAGTCGGGAGTCGGGAATAGGGAGCAGGGGATGGTAAGGAAATAAGTAATCCATTAACTTAATTACTTATGTACTATCTCCTATCCCCTGTATTCTTTAATGGGTGTCTAAATCAAAAATGTATCTAACTCAAAATCAACCACAGAAAGTACCCGTGTTTAATTTAAAACCTCCATTTCTTGGGGAAACACGGGGTTTTTATCAAGTGGAATCGGTGACGGGTTGTCCGCAAATACCTGGGGAGTTGGAATTGCGACCCTATCAGCGTCAAGCGGTGACGAATTGGTTTGGTAACAATGGACGCGGTACATTGAAGATGGCCACGGGTAGCGGGAAGACAATTACAGCTTTAGCGATCGCCTGTGAATTGTACCAGCAAATTCAGTTGCAGGTGGTGATAATTGTTTGTCCGTTTCGCCATTTGGTGGCACAGTGGGGGAGGGAGTGTCAACGGTTTAATTTGCGACCAATTTTGGCGTTTGAGGGGGTACGCAGTTGGCAAAGTGAGTTAGCGACCCAGTTGTATAATGTCCGCACCGATGCGCAACGGTTTTTAGCGGTGGTGACGACGAATCAAACTTTGCTGAGTCAGGGGTTTCAGTCCCAGATTCCCTATTTACCGGAACGAACTTTAATTATTGGCGATGAGGTGCATAATTTAGGTACACCTAAGTTAGAAGAGTCCCTTCCCCGGAGGATTGGTTTACGGTTAGGATTGTCGGCAACGCCGGAACGTCATTATGATGAGGAGGGAACCCAATCGGTATTTGAATATTTTGGTGAGGTTTTACAGCCAGAATTAACCTTAGCAGACGCGATCGCTCAACAGGCTTTAGTTCCGTATTATTATCATCCCCTATTTATCCAGTTGACTCCAGAGGAGAGTCGGATCTATGCAAAACTGACCCAAAAAATTGGTCGGATACTGTTAACCCGCGATCGCGATAGTGTTAGTATGGATGATTGGGAGCGCAGTCAGGATTTGACAACTTTACTGGTACAGCGCGCGCGTTTGGTTGGAGTTGCCGAAAATAAATTAGTGGCTTTACGGGAATTAATGGCACAGAGACGGCATACTACCCATACCTTATTTTACTGTAGTGATGGTTCTCCAGAACCAGGGGGCAACTTACATTTACGTCAGTTGCAGGAAGTCACCCGGATCCTGGGGACAGAATTGGGGTATCGAGTCAGTACCTACACGGCGGAAACTAGATTACGCGATCGCGAAATCCTACGGCAACAGTTTGAGCAAGGGGAATTACAGGGACTAGTAGCAATTCGTTGTTTAGATGAAGGGGTGGATATACCCGCAATTCAAACCGCAGTCATCCTTGCAAGTTCCACGAATCCCCGTCAGTTTATTCAACGTCGTGGTCGGGTGTTGCGTCCCCATCCAGGTAAGGATTATGCCACGATTTTTGATATGATTGTGATGCCTCCAGAACTGGATAGACAAACCTTTGAGTTTGAACGCAATTTACTCAAAAAGGAATTACGTCGCTTAATTGAATTTGCTAACCTTGCGGTGAATGCAGACACTTGCACCAGCCAACTTATAGATATTCATCACCGCTATGGTTTAGGTGATTATTTGGTTTAATTCACTGAGATTTTTATCTGGTTAATTTTAAATTTTATTTAATTATTTATCTTTATTCAAAGAATATTTAAAAATCTCGATATATTTATGGAGAAATAATGGATATTATCGAAGTAGACTGGATTTCAGATAGAAAACAGCTATTGGGGGGACAGGTGTCGGGAATTGGAGTCATTGGCGATTTTTATATTGGGATATGGTTAAGTTATCTTAGGATAAATTTTTCAGATAAAAGCATCATTACTGACATGAAGACCAAAGTAGGGGTAATTTATAAATTTTCACTAAGTAAGAATGACTTTTTCAGTCAGATATTACCTCATTCCTAGAGGTTGTTTGCAAATTCGCTTTTAGGAAGATATTTTATCAAGAGACGTGACATGTCGCGTCTGTTTCTAACGATAAATATACTGTTTGAGCTTATTTCCCTGTCTCCAAGAAGTGCTTATATCATTTATGTTAATGGTTACGACATATCAGGAGCTATAACCGTTGATTATTCGAGTTTCATTTGTTTCAAAATAAAAGAGAATCGATATTAATCAAGTGTTGATTGACACTTTTTAAACATCCTCTTCAGGATAAAGCTTTTAATTTTGGACTTAAAAACCCATGGGAAAAATCATCAAAATTATCAATTATTAAATGTATGAGTGATACTGCTTAACTTCCATAATACTCCTGAATGTGACAAAATAAGCGATTACTGAAAAACTTTTCATATGAGTCTTTTGTGCATTGATAAATTATGCGATCGCCGATTATCCAAATAGCTAATTTTTCCCTATGCAAACCGACCAAAATGACGTGATGGAACCCATCAACACAGCACCACCAGAGGTGAAGGAAATTATTGAAAAAGTCTGGCAACTGGAAAAACGTCGCCTTGCTCAAAAATGCTTTAGTCATATCAACGATGATATTTTATTGATTATCAAAGAAGCTGTAAAATGAGACTAAAATCAATTCGTTTATATAACTTTCGCTCCTTCTATGGGATGACACCGGAAGTGATTTTATCAGGAAATGGTCAGCAAAATACAATCATTATACATGGTAATAATGGGTCTGGTAAAACCAATTTATTGAATGCATTTACTTGGGTATTATACGAAAAATTTAGTGCAGCTTTTGCCTCCAGTGAACAACTAATTAATAAACGTGCTATCCATGAAGCTAAAGCCGGACAAATAGTTGAAGCTTGGGTAGAATTAGCCTGGGAACATGATAATATAAATTATCGGTTAAAGCGGCGAATTCGCGGTCGAAAACTCAAAAGTGAGAATCCGGTAGCGAATGCAAATAATCAGATTGAAATCGGTAAGACTGAGTTATTTATGCAATATGCCGGAGAAGATGGAAGATGGTCTTTTCCCAGACAGCAACCAGAAGACATTATTAATCAAATTTTACCCAGTAATTTGCACCAATATTTTTTCTTTGATGGTGAAAGAATTGAACAGATAGTGAGGTCAGATAAAAAAGCAGAAATTGCCGAAGCGACAAAAATTCTGTTAGGAGTAGAAGTCATCAATCGCTCCATTCGTCATTTAGGAGAAGCCAAGAAAAGTCTAGAAAATGAGTTAGCTGCAATTGGTGATATTGAAATCAAAAAAATACTGACTACCCAAACTAAGTTAGAATCAGAAAAATCAGAATTAATTGTACGTCAACAACAAATTGAACAAGAACAATTAGAACATGCGGTACTAAAACAAGAAATATATAGTCAACTACAATCTTTAAGTGTCACCAAAGAATTACAGGAACGTCGGCAAACTTTAGTTAAACAAAAATCTCAGCAGCAAACAGAACTCTTCCAAAGCCGCGAAAAAATTAAACGTCTAATTTCTAGTCAAGGATATACAGTTTTATTACCATCACTACATCTTAAGTTTCGAGAATTTATTGCCAAATTCAAACAAAAAAATCAAATCAATCCCGGTATATCTAGAGAATTCATCGAAAACTTAATTCATCAGCAAAAATGTATTTGTGGAGCAGATTTAATACCAAAAAATCCAGCTTACTTGCAAATCATCCAACTTTTAGAAACTGCCGTATCTGCTCAAAATGAAACTACTATTATTCAAATTGAAAACCATATCCATGAATTAGAAAGTCGAGCGCAGGACTTTTGGCAGCAAATCGATAGAGAACAAATTCATGTCGCCGAATTACGTCAACAAATTTCCCAATTAGAATCAGAAATAGATAGCATTAATGAACGTCTACGACAAGATGGGAATCAAGAAATTCGCGATTTACAAACCCAACTAGACAACATCGAAGTTAAAATTCGTGACATTACCCTCGAACAGGGAAGAAATCAACAGCAAATTACATACTTAAATCAAGAAATAGAAACCCTTCAAAAACAAATTAATAAGCAAAAATTACAGGAAGATCGACAGATATTAACCCAGCATCGTATTCAAGCGACCCAAGACGCAATTAGTCGTCTCAACCAAGTTAAAAATCGTCAAGAGAAATACTTTCGTATCCAACTCGAACAACGGGTACAGGAAATTTTTCAGCAAATTTCCTTTGCACCCTATATTCCGAAAATCAGTGATAAATACGAACTCACCTTAGTAGAAAATACATCCGGTCAAGAAATAGCCGTAGCAGCATCTACAGGAGAAAACCAAATCCTCAGCTTGTCATTTATTAGCGCGATTATCGACCGAGTTCGTGATTGGAGCGAAAACCAAAAAATGCTCACCCTCCCCGAAAGTAGTACTTTTCCGATTATTATGGATTCTCCCTTTGGGAGTCTAGACGAACACTACCGTCGGCAAATCGCTAAAATTATGCCAGAGATGGCAAATCAATTAGTCATATTAGCAACAAAAACCCAGTGGAGAGGAGAAGTGGAAACGGAAATTTCCCATCGAGTTGCTCGTGAATACGTACTAGTTTACTATTCTTCCAAACCAGATTGCGAAGTCGATAGTATGGAAGTCAATGGAGTTACCTATCCTCTGGTTCAAGCAAGTGTAAATCAATTTGAATATACGGAAATCCTCGAAATTCAGCATCAACATCAATATCCTCTCCGGGTAGAAGAGAAAATGTTGGCTGATTATATTTCCGCTTGAATATTGAATATTTGATGACTATAAACGCAATCATTCCTATAGGGTGTAGCACCATGTTAGAAACAGGTCGGATTCGCATAGCCAAAGATAAAGCTGAGTTAGTAAAATCACTGACGACGATCGACGGTGGAAATGGCCCATTTTTAACCTTTGCAGATGCGATCGCATTTGCTGCGGCTTTAGGGGTAAAATACCAACAACGTGTTCCCCTAGGGGAAATATCTCGACGGGAACCAGGTCCGATTGGAATGGAAATATTTGTCTCCAGAGGATACGATTTATTCATCAAGCAAGTTGGAATTACCGCAACTGAAGATATCCAGGTTCTCTCTAGCTCTGGTAATGGGGAAGGTAAAGGTTTACAGGTGATTTTTGAAGAGTATGCTAACGGAGGTTTAGAGATACTACAGGAGAAGTTACAGGGTGCTGTGGATTATTCGGAACGGATTTTGCTGATTTTGAGTGGGGAAAGATTTCCCACCCATCAGGGGGAAGAATTTGATTTAAGAAAGTTTCTTTGATGTACTTAGGCTCTGCGGAAAAGTCTTTTCGTGAGGGTCGGGAACAGGGACAGACGCGACATGTTGCGTCTGTAGGGAAATAGTTTTAACCCAACTATTCCACTTTTCACAAGACCCAAAAAATTACAAATGCCAGTTTTTTTTCAGCATTTGTTTACACTTTGTGCGACTAAAATGTCTTCAATCCCTTGCAAAATATAGAGACGCGATATATCGCGTCTTTGTTAAATTACGAATAATAAACGCTACAATCCTTGTAAATCCATGATTTTAGAAGTTCGGCTCCAAAGTAACCTCATTTATTAGTTAATAACAAAGACCATAGCTGGTTGATTCCAGGTTTGTTGATTTGATTCTCAATACACTAGAAGGTTTTTAAAAACTCCTATCTCCTAAGAAGAATGTTGGACAAGAGTTTCAGACTTTATCACTTATCGTCGCTAGCTCTCTCTGTAGGAGTACTCGCGTGATTAATTGAAAAAGTATACTTGAAGTAGTTAACCACTAACTGTCAACCAACTACCAAAACATCGATTCCACTAAAACCTCCCCACCAGACTTACGAGCAAGCAGGGGATGAATAATCACGTATAATAGGATGATTGGTACAGAGGCAAAATGAACGATGCGCAACGCTTGCCAACTACCAAAACATTCTACTATCCACGGAAATTGCGCTGGTTTGTACATCCCCATTCCTGTGAAAATGGACAAAATAAGAATGGGAATTATTGTAGTATACACCAATCGATGCCAAGCGTAATGAAGACGTTTGGGATTACTACTCTTTTGCAATGCATTAATATCGTTTTGACCAACAAATCGATGCTTCCACCTCCGGGTGAAGAGAATATACAACCCGTAAGCAATCAGATTCAAACTAAATAACCACATTGCGGCAAAATGCCAATTGTCTACCACCCGCTAACCAACCTCCCAGGGTGAAAATCGTAGGGATGTGGATCCCGCTACGTCCACCAAAGACGGGGTTGGCATTGTATATCTGCAATCCACTGGTGACCATGACGAAAATGGCAATGATGTTGAGCCAATGAAATATTTTCGCTGCGATCGCTTGATGTGGACGTTTGGGTGGGGATGGAGTAAGGGAAGATTGCATTTATCAGTCAACTGCAATTGGGGTTAATGCTGTATTTTAACAAAAAAATAGTAGGTTGGAAAACCCACTACTGACTGAATAAACACAGAATCGATATTTGGTTGAATTTAAGGGATGTAACACCAGCCGAATCGGGAAATGACGCGATAAAGATATGACCACTGCATTGATTTCGCTATTCACGTTTTCTTTAACTAACTAAATATTGAGTGTTGCTGATTGATGTACCAAAAATCTCGCAGTGTGAGTAGTTCTAATACACGCGTTGATTTAAATCTTAGCTTTCTGTTTTCACTAAATGGGAATGGGATTGCTCAAATTGGTAGTTGTCTTTGAGTAAACGGATATAGGTGCGGTAGGGAATATAATGCAACGGTTCGTAACCATTGTACCGCAAAATCAAGACACAAGCCCAGGAATACTTGCCAGCAATTATTGCTTTGAGTATCTCTTCAATTTGCTTATTATTCATCGGTTTTAAATTCACTTTTTGTTGACACGACATAAATCGATATTGGGTCGTTTTTTGCCCCCTATTTCACAGTTTATATATCTAGCGTATCAAGTTTTCAGCTTTTATTAAAAAAACCGTTAAATATTTATAAATTTTTGATGAACTAACTAGCTACTGTGTCATTTTTATTCAATAAAAATACTATTTGTTTTATTTTGTGTGTGTCAAATAATCATTAATTGCTTTGTTTGACAATAATCGAAGATATATAAAATCTATAACAGTTTCAGCGCTGGTGTAATAGGACAAATCCATGAAACCTTTTCTCAGCAAGCTTTATTGCGGTATGAGCAAATAGGAAATACTAGTATTTTTTATGGAGATAAGATTATTTTTATACCAATAGCTGTTGTATTCAGGGGTTAGTATTGTAAATAAATATGCTTGCTAAATTATACTCTAACTTCTGGAAATTGATGGGTAAAAATTGGCATAAAAATTACTGAAATTACGGATGTTATAAGAATAAATCTCTTTAAATATGGCAATATGTATATCAACAGGATTTATTGTTAAAAAACTAACATCAAAATGAGAAATTCAAGCCAAATACAAGCACTATTTGTGACAAGACTAGTATTAATGATGACAATTACCACAAAAAACACGATGAAATTAAGGATAATGCCTGATGTAGCAACATCAGTTTTTAAGAGTCTCATGGAAATCTAAAGAAATAATTATATTAATTGATTAGTACGCAAAGCAATCAATGATAAGTAAAATTTATGTCACGGAAGAAATTTATGTTGGAAATCATGCAGCAAATAGTGAAGAGGGAAAAGTCAGATATTTCACATTTCCAGCTTTAATTTTGGGTTTTTTGCATAAATTTGCAGGATTGACTATACAAGTATTTGAGATTAGGTTTCTCCAAAAAATAAACTACAAGAATAAATTATCTTCCCCAGTCCAATTGAGGTGATAAAATAGGGGGTAAAACCCATGATGATGCATCAGGTTTGGCAATTGACTTTATTGATTTTTTATAGATATAATGCCAGCAGTTAGCTATTAGCTATGTACCTGAACCCCAGGATAATTTTGGCAATTTAGATAGTCCAGTTTCTCGTCGTTTTGATTATTAATCAGGGGATGTGAACAGAATCATTATTCTTGTAGGAATTACCTCCCAAAGCAACCCAAGTGAATTACAACTAGTCAAATCCTGTATTTCTCACGAGTAAGTTGTAAGCTTTAAGCAACGGATTGATTTTCCTTCTAGGGGTTTTGTGAGAAATGGGGAGAAATTAACGGATGGTGGGATTAAATTCAATTAAAAACTCTGTACCTTGACCAAATTGACTGGTACAGCGAATTTTTCCGATGTGCTTATCGATGATATGTTTACAAATTGTTAATCCTAAACCGCGAATTTGGGTATTTGCTTTCGTCGTGAAAAATGGTTCAAAGATACGTCGTTGAATGTGGGGAAGAATCCCATTTCCATTATCAGCAATAGTAACTGTGATTTTCTGTTTTACAGATTGGCGATCGCTAGATGAGGAAGGAACCACCGATAGATGACTGCGATGGATTGCAGTACGGATACGGATGGTGGGAGCAAAGGAGTAATCGGATTGTAATCGATCCTCGATTGCGTCAATAGCGTTATGGAGGAGGTGGATAAACACCTGATTAATTTCGCTGGGATAACATTCGACTAGGGGTAATTCGGCAAAATCCTTAATTATTTGAATCCCTGGACGTTGATTATTGGCTTTGAGACGATGTTGTAGAATCGTTAGACTGCTGTTAATACCTGCATGAAGGTCATATTTGCAAACTTTCGCATGGGGAGGTGTGATAAACTCCTGTAATGCTTTGGTGATTGTTTGTAGGCGATCGCTACCAGCACGCATTGACCACAGTTGTTTGAGTAGTTCGGTTTTGAGGAAATCCGGATCGAGATTGGGGAGATGATTAGCTGCAATTAGGTCTGGGGAAAGACGGTTGTGGTGTTGGTACAGTTCCAACAAACGAATTAAATCCTCCGCATTTTGACTAACGGGTGTGAGGGTGCTGTAGAGAAAAGCGATGGGATTGTGGATTTCGCTGACTAGCTGTTGGATTAGATGACCTAGAAGGGCAAACTGTTCCGTCTGGATAAGTTTTTGTTTGTAATGTTCTAATTCCCTTTGCAACTGTTCCAGATGGGTTTGTAACTCCTTTTCTCGAACTTGGGTTAGTTGCAAAGTTGCGATCGCGTTTTCGCGGTGTTGAGTGAGGTGTTTCTTTTGTAGGGCAATTCCGATTAAGCTACAGACCTGCTTGAGGGTTTTAATTTGCTGGGGATACCATTTATAGCTAGTCTGGATGTCGGTGCTAACGATCCTACGGGGAAAGTTGGACAAAGTAATATGGGAGTCCTTCAGTTTCTTGTGTTCAGTCTGATTAATTGGTAAGCTAGGTGATATATGTGGAGTTTTTTTGCCTTTTTGGGTTGGGGAGTCACAACAGATATGCACCGTCAGCAAACCCCATAGACGCGGTTGAGAGGGACTTTCCGTTTCCCGCACCGGATATTCTAAGATGGGAACAATGCCACAGGCTTTGATCTGTAGTTTTTGGCAATAATCCATTTGCAGGGAATTGATCCGCGCTGTTGCCACATCATCAATAAATATCATTCCCCCCTCCAAAAAGAACTTCATATCCTCTTCACTAAGGGGAAAAGAATTGATGGGAATATGTTCCGATAACGATGGAGAAGCATTGGCAATAGATGCCACAATATTTTTCTCTCCCGCAAATAATTGGTAAACTACAACCCTATCTGCATCACAAAAAGCTCGTACATCCTCGCAAACACTACGCAACATGCTATCAAACCTACCATGACAGGCAACTTGTGCGCGAATGCGTGTTAATAAGTTATCCGTAACATCCACCTCTTTCCGCAAATGAAAGATTTCTTGACTACCCATCATCTGGAGGGGTTGAAGATTTTGATCCCACTGACAGACCTTTAAGCGTTCCCGTACGACCAAGTTTTGTTGGTTGAGTGTTCGCAGACGATAAATAGTTTCACAAGTAGGTGTTTCCCCCGTCAAACATTTACTCCACACCTCCCGAACGAATCCAACATCATCCGGATGGATAAATTGGATCTCAAACTCTTGTCGAGTCGATGGTAAGTCTGGATGACCGGAAATTTTTCTCCAGTCAAGATCAAATTCAATCGTACCTCGCTCTAAACAGCAATGCCAAAAACCCCAATCTGACTTGACCAATAATCCTTGTGCTAATAAAGCAGGGAAACCCTCACCATTTAACCGATTTACGACTTCGAGGGAAGGGGAATGTAAATATGGACTATTAACCTGGGAAGAATAACTCGACACTTGCTCAATGCCATGCTGATGGAAAGAAGAATCTTCAATCTGCATAATTACCTAGTCACAACGGGAATGTACAACAAGTCCAGCAAATGCTACCCAGATTACCAATAAGCTCCCACAGAATTAGATTAGATCAGCCATCCGTTCAATCTGACTTTGGATTGTTTTTGACCTTCTGATTTCATCAGTCTGAAAATTAATCTTTCCAATTGGACTGCAAGAACCTAAACTTTATCTTGTATCGGATATGCAAAAACGTAAACTCACAAATGTGACTTTTGATGTTGTGATTAACGCTCACAAGTTTAGCTAAATGACTACAAAATTTCTTTAATCAGAATTAAAAAATGTTGTTTAAATCACATTTACCGTGACTTTAGCAAGTTACTTCGTCTTTTTGTACCCAGCAAACCTAATTACGGTCTGGGTTTTAACTAAAACACATTAGTCTCCAAAAGTCAACCCTAAAATGTAGCATGTTTGCTCTCCTAAGAACAACCATCAGTGCGACTCAAGCTACAAGCTCATCCTGTAAACAATTCACCTTGGGTTTGTTGGGCTTTGAGCATAAATACTAAATACTATAGTGAACAAAAAGCTCACTTCTTCACCGCATACAGTATAAATTAGTTCCAACTTTTTTCGTACTGTTTGTAAGAAAACTCCTTGCACCCTACCAGCTAACCACCATGACCATCGACGAGGTTTTGCGCTTAATTGCAGCAACGCTACCCAATAAATTAACTCCACTCCAGGAATTTGTCCTGCGTGCTACTTGGGAGGGAAAAACCTATAGCACCATGGCCAAAGAAGTTCACTACGGAGAAGAAAGAATACGTAAAGTAGCTTCAAACATGTGGCATTTACTGAGTCAAACCTGGGAAATAGAAATCAAGAAATCGAACTTTCGTGATATCTGGGAACAGCGACAACTGACTCGAAAAGAACAACAACTAATAGCAGAATTAAACCAAAGCGATCGCCTGATTGCTTCCATCCCTGGGGAATTTCCCAATGGACCGGTACCACTCCACTCACCCTTTTATATTCCCCGTCCACCTTTAGAAGAGACGGTTAACCTCGCGATCGCGGAACCGGGGGGAGCAGCTTGTATCAAATCACCCAGAAAAATGGGAAAAAGTTCCCTACTTTTACGGATGATAGCCTATGCAGAAAATTTCGGCTACCGTTGCGTGACATTGGATTTACAACAGGCAGATACGAACCTATTTACCAATCTCGATCAATTTTTACGGTGGTTAGCAGTAAATATTGGTCGGGAGGTGGGGATCAAGGTGAATCTGGAGGAATGTTGGCATGTCCAACTGGGTAGCAAGGTGAACTGTTCCCTGTTGATGGAGAATCACATTTTAGCAAAATTAGATACACCCTTAGTTTTAATTTTGAATGAATTAGATTGGATTTTAAACTATCCAGCGATCGCAGCTGATGTGATTTTGTTATTACAATCTTGGTATGAGCGGGGTAAACAGGTGGAAATATGGCAAAAACTCCGGTTAGTAGTTGTCTACAGCAGCGAAATCCTGGTTCCCTTAAACCTAATTTCTTCTCCCATTGATTTGGGTGTATCGGTGACATTACCCTATTTTCAACCTCAGCAGGTGAAAACTTTAGCTAGTCGTTACGGACTTGATTGGCTCCAGGATTCCCATATAGACCTGTTAATGGGATTGGTGGGGGGACATCCCTATTTACTCCGATTAGCTATGTATCATCTGGTACGGGATGGAGGAAGGGAGCAATACCTACAGGATTTACTGGAACAAGCATCAACGGAAACAGGTATTTATAGCGAGTATCTGCATCAGTATTTATTAATTTTACGGGAAGAACCGGAACTTGCAGCCGGATTAGAACAGGTCATATTCAATTCCGAACCAGTATACCTAGAACCAGTCATCGCCACCAAATTACAGAACCTGGGATTAATCCAAATAGTTAGCGATCGCTGTAGTCCAGCTTGCGAATTATACCGTAAATACTTCCGTCAATACTTACGTCATCATCTCCACAACTACCAGAGGATAGAGGAACTAGAACAGGAGAATCAGCAACTCAGAATCCAAACAAGTTTAGATGAAGTCACCCAAATCCCCAACCGTCGTTATTTTCAAACCTATTTAAATACCCTGTGGAAAAAATACGCACAGCAACAAGACAGTCAACTCAAATTGGCCTTAATTCTCTGTGACATCGATTATTTTAACTATTACAACCGCATTTATGGTAATGCCGCAGGGGATAATTGCCTACAATTAATTGCCACCACCATCAATCGCTGTCTCCAAGCGGTCCGTAAAACCGACCCCACTACCCTGCTAGCTCGTTATCGCGATGAACAATTTGCGATATTATTAACAGCAGAAACCCAATTAGCAGCCCAATTAGCAGCCACTATCCGTGAACAGATCAAACAATTGGCCATCCCCTGCGAGTATCCAGGAATTGGCGGATTACCAGCCAACGTTCTCACCGTTAGTTTAGGTGTAGCCTCTCTCCCACCCCAACCGGACACCGATGCCATCTCCTTGATTCGTAACAGTGAAACCGCCTTAAACCTCGCTAAACGTCGAGGAAGGGATGGCTATGCAACCTATTGAGGGCTTGCTGAAAAAAGTCAGACTTTCATATCGTCAGCTGTTGAGGCTATTTGGCTGAAAAAAGTGCAAACACATGGGTATACAAGACTTCAAAACCTTGCACTTGTAATTTCTTGGGTTTGTGAAAAGTGGAAGGGTAAAGCTGAAAACTATTCCCTATCCCTGCTAAAAGACTTTTTCCCCAAACCCGATTAAACATAAAAAACTATTCCCTACTACCGACTCCCCATTCCCGAACCCGACTAAAAGACTTTTTCCCCAAACCCGATTAAACATAAAAAACTATTCCCTACTACCGACTCCCCATTCCCGAACCCGACTAAAAGACTTTTTCCCCAAACCCGATTAAACATCAAGAACGACGCACATTTAAACAGCACCACTCCTTCCGCTTCCACAGGGTAGCCACAATCCATCCCTGCTGTTCCAGAGCATCAGCCACCATTTTTGATTGTTCCACCAGGATACCACTAAAGATGGCCCAGGTAGTTGGTTTAGCGATCGCACTCAAATCGGGTACGAGGTTGACAATCACATCCGCTAAAATGTTACAAACAATACCATCAACGGGAGCCGATATCAATTGGCTAACCTTTTCCACACTCCCTTCATCGGCAATAATCCGCTCACTGGGAATACCATTGAGAACAATATTTTCCTTGGTGGAACGAATTGCTAAAGGGTCAATATCAACTGCATAAACCTGTTTTGCTCCCAATAATACCGCACCAATACTGAGAATACCGGAACCACAGCCAATATCAGCGATAACCACATCTTTGGGTTGGGGTGATTGGGGTTGGAAGCCAAAATTATTATCACTGAAGCGCATTTCCAAAGCTTCCAAACATAACTGGGTAGTTGCATGACTTCCCGTACCAAAAGCAACACCCGGATCAAGTTTAATTACCAAACGATCCGTATGGGGGACAGGTAGCCAAGCAGGATTAATTAAAAAGCGATCGCCGATTTCCTGGGGTTGCCAATGTTGTTTCCAGCTACTTGACCAATCCTGCTCATCAATAATCTGCCATTGTAACACAGGTGCAGCCAGCCCCACACACAAGGCATCTTGACGTAACCACAAACCCAAAGCCGCTAGGTCTAATAAATGGGCTTGAAATTCCGGTAAATAAGCCCGAATCAGGCGAATATTGCCTTTTTTTTCAATCGCCGTTCCCCGACAGCCAAAATCATCCAACCGCCAATACACCGAATCTTCTAAATCCGGTACGCATTCAATTTGTAATTCCCACCAAGTGTTTGCCATAAATACAGAATACAAGAAACAGGAGACAGAATACAGGAGGGTGGGAAAATCAAGGTTTTGAAAATGAATACCAATCCAAAATCCATAGACGCGTAAGCTTCCCGTTCTCCGATTTCTCTGGGAGTAGCATAGTAGGCAAGTACTCCGTGGCTCTAGTATCGAGAAAGCTTTATTTTAGAATCCGACTAAAGCACAACTAGGTACTTTTTTACCCATCAAAGTTGACTTGCCAAAGCGTGGTCTGTGTTGTTAGTTCTAATGAGTTGGTAGTAGTGACTTTTGTATAGAAAAAGCTTGAAAATAAAGCGCTATACCCCCAGGGTTGCCCTAGACTAGCGCTACTACGTGCCTTTTTTAACCCATCAAAATTAATGACATGGAGTACTAATACCGCGCGGCGTAAATACACCTACCTTTCCCCTCGCTCCCATGCTCCGCGTGGGAGCAGAATCTGCGAGGCTCCTGCTTCGTGAATGAAGGCAGAGCCTTCAACTCACTAAGCGACCACGCGGAGCATGGTCACTAGATAAAAAGTTAATACTCGGTTTATTTCAGCCAACCTGTACTAGGGTAATCCAAAATCCATAGACGCACATAGTGCGGCTTCTCGCAGAGTAATCCAAAATCCAAAATCGTACAACCCTCAACAGGGAAAATTATTGAGGGTCTTGAGTTAATAATTTACAGATTGACAGTGTAAGCGTCGCGGATACCGGCAACTTTGGTAATTTCTGCCAAAATTCCCTCCGGTAAGGGGTCATCCAAACTTAAAACCATGACCGCATCACCACGGACTATTTTCCGTCCCACCTGCATACTGGCAATATTAACGTTAAAACTACCCAGAAGCGAACCCAATTTACCAATAATTCCCGGCATATCCCGGTGTAAGGTAAATAACATGTGGTGGCTAGGGGGAACGTTGATGGGAAATCCATCCAGATTAGTCAAACGAATTTCTCCGTCTCCCAATAATGCTCCGGTGACAGCATGGGTTCCTAAATTCCCCGTTGCTTCCAGGTGGAGGGAACCAGCATAATCCTTAATGGCTGCATCACGAGTTTCAATCACCCGAATACCCCGTTCCTTGGCTTCAATACTGGCGTTAACGTAATTAACCCGTTCCCGGAGGGCTTGATATAATAGACCCTTCAAGGAGGCGATTACCAAGGGTTGACTTTTGTTGGTAGCCAATTCCCCTTGTAACCGAATTGTTAAGGCTTCTACCCTTCCTCCAGCCAATTGTCCCACTAATTTTCCTAGGGTTTCAGCTAGTTGCATGTAGGGTTTGAGTTCTTCGAGAACATCCGGACCCAAACCGGGAATATTGACCGCAGAGCGAGCGGGTAAATCGAGCAAAACATCACGAATTTGTTCAGCGACATCAATGGCAACATTTTCTTGAGCTTCTACCGTCGAAGCACCTAAATGGGGGGTTAAAATCACATTTTTGCCTAAAGCACATAATGGCGAATCCCCCAGGGGCTCCGACTCAAACACATCCAAAGCCGCACCAGCAATTGTACCCTCCTTGAGGGCGATCGCCAGTGCTGCTTCATCAATAATTCCCCCACGAGCACAGTTAATTATCCGTGCCGTTGGTTTCATTTTGGCCAACATTTCGGCATTAATCAAATGGGTCGTCTCTGGGGTTTTGGGAATATGCAGGGTAATATAATCAGCTTGTCGCACCAAAAAATCCAGATCCACCAACTTACAGCCAATTTGTTCAGCTCGTTCGGTGGAGATAAAAGGGTCGAAAGCCAATAATTTCATTCCCAAGGCTTTAGCTACAGCCGCAACATGGGAACCAATTTTTCCTAAACCGACAATACCCAGGGTTTTTTTATAAACTTCTGCGCCGACAAAAGTTTTCCTATCCCATTCCCCTCTTTTGACGGATGCATTAGCATCAGGGATGTGACGAGACAGGGACAGCATCATCGCTAATGCATGTTCAGCAGCAGCAATTGTATTTCCCTCTGGGGAGTTAACAACGACTATGCCTTGACGGGTTGCTGCTGGGACATCAACATTATCAACACCAACACCAGCACGACCGATGATTTTCAGATTTGTACCAGCTTCGATAATTTCACTAGTAACACGTGTACCAGAACGAATCATTAATGCATCATACTCACCAATGATTTCCTTCAGTTGCTCAGGTTTGAGACCTGTTTTCACATCCACTGTGGCAACTTGAGAGAGAATATCAATTCCAGCCTGGTCAATTGGATCAGAGACGAGAACCTTAGACATGATTGCTTCAAATTAGAGCGAGAGGTAATTCTGGGCAGGACTTACCAGTTTAGAATTAAACGCTGACACTTTGGGGGTGGAATCATATTTTTTTTATGTGGGTTCTTGGCACTATCAAACAACAGTGTTGCGATTCCTCCCATATTTGAACAATAGCAGGTCTGATGACTCTCAGATCCAATTTCTCTAAATTTCAGTCACAATACCGGAAATCACTGCTTACCCGTTCCATTACACCACCGAAAGAAGCGGCTACATTATAGCCGATGCTGATTCCAAACAATCTTGCATAGGGAGACTTTGCCTGGAGGTTTCTAGCCGCTTTGAGACCAGTTTCATCGACTTCATAGTCACCTGTCTCAATATTGATGATGACCATTTTGCCAATATTTTCCTCTGTCTCAACTTTTTGGCGAATTCTACCCTCGTAAATTTGGTAAGCACGTTTCGCAACTTCTTCACTGCTTAATTAGGATCGCTTGCATAGGCTGACTCCCAATCGCTACGATACTTCCTTGCATTTACTTATGATACCTTGCAAGTCAACGGGATGGTCACTGCCACCTCGACCCAGCATTGTTGATTTGGTCGGGTACTAGCTCTGTCTCCTGTCTACTCCTCAACCGCGACGAGAATCAGGGTGATATTATCGTGTCCCCCCTTACTCTTTGCGGCTTCAATCAAATTTTGGGCTGCTTGTTCTAAATTGCTGCCATGAGTTTGTAACTGGGAAACTATTTCTTGGTTACTCAGTTCTTCCGTCAAACCATCACTACATAACAACAAAATATCGCCAACTTGGATATCCAGTTGTTGAATGTCAAAATTTTGCATTTCCTCTCGTCCCAAGCAACGGGAAAGTACGTGGCGTAATGGATGTTCCCGTGCTTCTTCCACTGTCATATCCCCTAGTTTAATGGCTCTGGATACCCAGGTATGGTCTTCGGTCATTTGTTCTAGTTGTCCAGAGCGAAAACGGTAGAGACGGGAATCTCCGATGTGGACACAATAGGGTTCGTCGTTACGAAACATTACACCAACCACCGTAGTACCCATGTCTGCCCGTTCTGGGTGTTCGTGTTGATCGGCTAAAATTGCCGCATTTGCCTGAATTAAAGCTCCTTCGAGTAACTGGGGTGAGGTTTTGGGGGAGTCCCAATTTTCACTGATATAGGCTTGTATTTCCTCCGTGGCAATGCGACTTGCTTCTTCGCCACCAGCATGACCACCCATCCCATCGGCAACGATAAAAAATTTACCATTTTTGTCGATGTAATGTGCATCCTGATTACTCAATCTGACCAATCCCACATCGCTTGCACCGAAAAATAGAAGTTTCATAGATGTTTTTTGTATAACCTGAAAATTTAACTTAATTTGCCTGTTTTTTTGTGTTATTTAATACATTTTGTCATAGCGGTCTAAGCGCATGAGGATTCGCACCATTAACCATGCCACAAATAATGCGATCGCACTAGCGATTACCGCTAACCATACATGATCTTTAACCAATAAAATTGCAGCAGAAAGGGTAAAACTACCGATTATAATGGCGTAGGTTGTGGTTAGCTGGATATTACTCTGTCTACGTAACAATCTTTCCGTCTCAATCGCTCGCACCCGCATTCGCACATCACCCCGTTCTAGTTTTTCTAGGGTATCTTCTAAGCGACGGGGTAATCCTAAGGCCGTATTGCTAACCTGTACTGCTTGACGGCTCAGTTCATTAAAAATACTATTTCCAACATCATTTCCATTTACGTCTGACATAAGCTGAAACGCATAGGGTTTGGCAACTTCCATAAAATTAAAATCTGGATCTAAACCCTTTCCCACCCCTTCGAGGGTAGAAAAGGCACGCATGACAAAGGTAAAAGTAGCAGGAAACCTAAAGGGCTGATTATAGGCGATTTCATACAAATCGTCACTAATTGCGGCAATCGATTGATTTTCCACCGGGTTATCCATAAAGTTATCCAGCATGTACTGCACCGACCGTCGTACTGGACTCATGTCTTCCACTGGTGCAAGTGCCCCTAAATCAATCAGAGATTTTACCACGCGATCGCCGTCCTTCGCGGCAATGCCAAATAGGGTTTCCATCAAGCCTTCCCTGACATTGGCTTTGATTCTCCCCATCATGCCAAAATCATAGAAAATCAAGCTCCCATCGGCACTGACGGCAATGTTACCGGGGTGAGGATCGGCATGGAAAAAACCGTTATCTAGTAACTGTAACAGGTAAGCTTGGGCACTTTGACGGGCAATGGTTTTACGGTCGATCCCTGCTGCTTCTAGGGCTTCATACTGGCTGATTTTAATCCCCGGCATATATTCTAGGGTTAACACCCGTGAGGAGGCATAGCGCCAATAAACCCTGGGAACCTTCACCCAATTATAACCCCGGAAATTCCGTCGGAAGGCATCCGCATTTCTACCTTCATTCAGGTAATCAATTTCTTCCCAGAGAATTTTGCAACACTCGGCATAAATTCCCATCCAATCCCTTCCCCGTCCCCATTTCGGGTGATTCTGGAAATAACGGGCAATCCCTTTGAGGATGTGTAAATCGATTTCAAATAATTTTTTTAAGCCAGGACGTTGTACCTTGACAACGACCGCATCCCCATTATGTAAAACAGCCTTATGAACTTGTCCTAAACTTGCGGCAGCTAAGGGTACAGGCTCAAAACTTTGGAACAATTCGGGAATTTTGCGTCCCAATTCTTGCTCAATAATCGACTCAACTTGTTCGTAACTAAAAGCGGGAACCCGGTCTTGCAACTTCGACAATTCTTCCACATACTCACTCGGAAAAATATCAGCCCTTGTCGAAAATAATTGTCCCACTTTAATAAAAGTTGGTCCTAAATCCAGTAATGTGTTGCGAATCCAAATTGCCAATGTCCGTCGTCGCGCTGCTTGTTTCGCTTCGTTAACCCCTCCAGGATAACTCCAAGCTTTGTTGTACAACCACAATCGGTATAACAACAACAGCACAAAAGACCAAATATCAATGAATCGCCGTCGGCTCGAATAGTTTTCGCGATTCCAACGGTATGCCTGATCCGAATAACCCTTTTCCATATACCTCGCGTACCGCCGGTGCTTGAGCTAATCACCAAACTTAACTTACTACAAATTCTTTGTAAATTTTGCTTTTATCTTTTATACAGCAACTATTCCCCTCACCGTGGTTCCATCCGTTACGAAACTGGTAAATTAGGGATGAGGGACTTGGAAGTTACCCTATCATCCCGATTTTTTTTCAACTTTCCAGTTTCACCAACAGTGTATTAATTTTTACCAAATTTGAATCGGGAGAGTCCTATTCTGCCGAATTGCCACTACGATAGCGCTGCAATTCTGAACGTAAAGTTGCCATTTCCGCCCGTAAATCGTCAATATTAGCTTGAATATCCCCCGGTGCTTCACCACTCGTGTACTGAGTCGTATAAACACCAGTTTCTGCCGCTTGGGCTGCTCGATTCGCTCTTTCAATCACCTCATCTGTAAACTGACGTAGATTTTCTCTCGCTTCGGCTTCCAACTTACCCCACTCACTTAAAACATCAGTAAGGGCACGTTCTGTACGCTCGCTTAAAACTTCGGCGATCGCACGACCAACAAAAAAGGCTTGTACAACAGGGTTACTCATAAATTTTTGTTACGTTCATCCGCACAAAAATTATAACTTGGGATTTTGGATTTTGGATTGCTGTAGAGACGACCCGACGGGTCGTCTCTACGAAATTGTTGGGTCGTCTCTACGAAATTGTTGGGTCGTCTCTACGAAATTGTTGGGTCGTCTCTACGAAATTGTTGGGTTGTTTCGATAAAATTGTTGGGTTGTCTCGACAAAATCGTTGGATTGTTTCTAGCAGATGGTTGTGACATCAATCACATAATCATCAGGTTTTAAATCATTGTCCCCAACCGCGCTAATTACCTAGTCTAGATGTTAACTCCTTCCTTGGGTATGTAATAAACACCTGCGAGGCGATCGCTATGTGGGAAAAAATTTTCTTAGCACTGGGATTAACCTTCACAATTAGTATACTCGCCCAACAAGCCCGTCCTGGCTCGAAAACGATTATGCGTAAACTAGATACACGTAGTCAGATTGTGTATCTACAAAAACAGAATGATGAATATTGAGAGAATACAGGAGATAGAAGGAAATAGTTTATACACCCTAATCCAAAATCCAAAATCTAAAATCCAAAATCAAAATTAGATGGTAATCTGCAATTTGTGATTAGGAACGCAAATACGAGGTTATCGTGAAGGTTTTAGTTGTTGGAAATGGTGGTAGAGAACACGCGATCGCTTGGAAGTTGCTACAGTCAAAACGGGTGGAACGGGTTTTTTGTGCGCCGGGTAATGGAGGAACGGCTAGTTTGAGTGGTGCGGAAAATATTCCCTATGGAGTTGATGATTTCGCCGGGATGGCAGATTTTGCCCATACCAATGGCATCGATTTAGTTGTAGTTGGGCCAGAGGTTCCCCTGGCTTTGGGTATCACTGATTACCTCCAAGCCCAGGGACTCAAGGTCTTTGGACCTGTGAAGGCGGGTGCGCAAATTGAAGCTAGTAAAGCCTGGGCTAAGGCGTTAATGCAGGAAGCGGGAATTCCCACAGCGAAGGCAGCGGTATTTACGGATTTATCGGCAGCCAAATCCTACATTCAATCCCAAGGTGTACCGATTGTTGTCAAAGCTGATGGATTAGCCGCAGGGAAGGGTGTAATTGTTGCTCAAACCGTCGCGGAGGCAGAAAATGCCCTAGAGATGATTTTTGGGGGAGCCTTTGGTAGTGCGGGTAATTTTGTGGTCATTGAAGAATGTTTGGTTGGTCAGGAGGTGTCCGTATTAGCCCTGACTGATGGTGTGACCATTGTGCCCCTGCTACCTGCCCAAGACCACAAACGCATTGGTGAGGGGGATACGGGGGAAAATACGGGGGGTATGGGAGCCTATGCTCCTGCACCTATTGCGACGGATGAATTAATGGCACGGGTGCAAACTCAGGTTTTAGAAGCGGCGATCGCAGCACTGCGCAACAGAGGAATTGATTATCGAGGGGTGCTATACGCTGGATTAATGGTGTCTCCCCAGGGGGATTTTCGGGTATTGGAGTTTAACTGTCGATTTGGCGACCCGGAAACCCAGGTGTTATTACCGATGTTACTTACACCCCTGGAT
Source organism: Calothrix sp. NIES-3974 (assembly GCF_002368395.1). Lineage (GTDB taxonomy): Bacteria > Cyanobacteriota > Cyanobacteriia > Cyanobacteriales > Nostocaceae > NIES-3974. The sequence goes on along the minus strand of NZ_AP018254.1, from coordinate 4,061,175 downwards.
GAGTTGATGCTTGCTTGTGTAGAACAACGTTTGGCAAGTATGTTGCCTTTACAATGGCAACCAGGAGCTGCTGCTACGGTCGTCCTCGCATCCGGAGGGTATCCCGGTAATTACACCAAAGGTAAACCGATCTCTGGAATTAGGGAAGCTGAAAGCTTGGGAGTAACCGTATTTCACGCGGGGACGAAATTAGCGTCCTCCCAAATTCTTACGGACGGGGGAAGGGTGTTAAATGTGACTGCAACTGCTCCAGATTTTGCTACTGCCCTGGCATCTGCCTATGCAGGTATTGGTAAAATTGCCTTTGAGCAAATGTATTTTCGCCGAGATATCGGTCATCGAGTGTTGTAGTTGAAAAACCTACCCACCATTTTCCGGTCGCTGATTTACTGAACAGCGATCGCATATCCCTTCCACTCTCACTTCATAACTTTGAGCTACCAACCCTGGACGTAATGCCTGCAAATTAATTTCATTTAACGCGTTCCAGGGAATATCTTCAATCATCCCACAGCATTGACAACGAAAATGATGATGTTTTTCCACGTTCGCATCGTAACGGGAAACTCCTTCTTCTAATAACACTGACCGTACTAAACCCGCTTCCCGTAAAGATTGTAATGCTGCATAAATCGTTGCTTGGGAAGACACCGGATAATCCCGATTCAAATCTGTCCATATCTGCTCTGCGGTGGGATGGTCACTACGCGATCGCAAATTGGCATATACCGCAAACCTCTGGGGTGTCACCCGTAAACCCTTTGATTTGAGGATTTGAACTATTTCCTCCGATTGCTGCTGTTTTTCTCCCATTATGCCCCAAATACCCCGATAGTCTGTTGCAATTGCCTTCATCCCATAATCATAACATCTCCGTACTCAAAATCAGTTACAACTCTTTTGCTTAATTAAATAATTTCCTATATTGACAAAATCTTATCTCAGAATTATTCTGAGATAGTAATCAATTAGTCCAAACTAAAATTTAAAATTAATTTCGACTCAGAGGTAAGTAAATATGGCACCAGAGCGCGTACCCAATGTAGTATTTAAAACTCGTGTTCGTGACGAGTCAGTACCCGGTCCGAACCCCTATCGTTGGCAAGACAGAACAACCCAAGAGATATTTGGTGGAAAGCGGGTTGTATTATTTGCCCTACCTGGTGCATTTACACCGACATGTTCTTCAACCCATTTACCCCGTTATGAAGAACTCTACGAAGAATTTAAAGCTCAAGGGATCGATGAAATAATTTGTTTATCGGTAAATGATGCCTTCGTCATGTTCCAGTGGGGTAAACAGCAGGGAGCGAAAAACGTGTTTCTGCTTCCCGATGGGAACGGGGAATTTACCCGGAAAATGGGGATGCTGGTAGACAAATCCAACCTGGGCTTTGGGATGCGTTCTTGGCGATATGCGATGGTCGTCAATGATTGTAAAATCGAGAAAATGTTCATTGAAGAAGGTTTCGACGACAACTGCCCTACAGACCCCTTTGAAGTTTCCGACGCAGACACTGTATTAGCCTACCTCAAAGGCGTACCACGGGGAACCGAAGTCGCAGGTCGCAAAGAATTCGTTGGTTAGTTGTTAATGCGGATTCGGGGTGTTTTGAAATCCAATTTCACACCTACCCGTAGAGACGTAGCGGTGCTACGTCTCTATGTTAGTGAAATTTCCCCAAATTTTTCCCAAAGGAGATAGGGAGGGAATTCAGGCGATCGCATTTATTCTGTAATCTAATTAAAAGTGCCTATATATACTTTGCCGTCAAATAAAAACTCGATTTTTTGACGAATAAATACTGATTTTTTCTATTTTTTAGTAATATTTAAGACGTTCGATTCCCTAGCTGGCAGCGATCGCCATTATGGTGGATTGGTGAGATTTTTGATTTGAGGGGGTGTTTACCTATGATTATTCGCCCCCATCTCGTGGTAAGCCTTGAATAGGGCGGGTTGAATCAGAATAATTTGCATGGGGAGATAATGAGAAACACAAAAACATCCTTAGTACCCATTCAGCGATCGCTGCTGATTGCAGGTGTATTGTTGCTAGCATTCCCATTGCTGATGATGGGATGGTTCCATTATCGCCGTCCCCCACGTACCGACACCCAAAAGCAACTATTTAGCGGGATTAATTATCAACGAATCGTTCGTAACCAACCTCGTCCCATGATGATTCATGTTGTCACAATTGACTTGAATCAGGGGAATATCAAACCTATCGTCACTCCTGCGCGTAGAATCAAAAGTAATCAAACGATTGCGCGGACAACATCCGAATTTATTCAAGAATTTGCCCCCAAACTAGCAATTAACGCCAGTTACTTCCAACCATTTTATGAAAATACACCTTGGGATTATTATCCACGTTCCGGCGATCGCGTGGGAACTTTGGGGCAAAATATTTCCCATCGGCAAACCTACGGTAGACCAAGTGCAGGATGGCATGTGATTTGTTTTCTCGAAGACGGACGCGCTCAAATACCAGGAACTCAAACATGTCCCGCGAACACAATTAACGGTGTTGCAGGTAGTCAGATATTGGTGTTGAATGGCAAAATTCAACCGAATACGGACACCCGTACAGATACACCCTACTCTCGTTTAGCCATTGGTGTCGATGCAACAGGGAAAAAACTCTCATTAGTTGCGATTGATGGGAAACAACCCTTGTATAGCGAAGGAATTACCCGTCACGAATTGGCAAAATTTATGCAGGAATTAAATACCGACGCAGCGTTACATCTCGATGGTGGTGGCTCTACAACTTTAGCAATAAACACCCCATCTGGTCCCCAGGTGTTAAATTCCCCGGTACATGCCAAAATACCTACCAATGAACGTCCAGTTGCCAACCATTTAGGTTTTGTGGAATAACGGTGAATTGAAGTAGAAACACGACATGTCACGTCTCCCTGTTGCCATCAATTGATTTAAATTTATCAAGACGGTTAAAAAAACTACTCCCCATTCCCTACTCCCTGTTCCCTACCTAGGTAAATCATTATGAACCAACCAACCAAAGTGGTGGAAATTCTTTCCCCGGAAGAAATTCGACGGACAATAAACCGTTTAGCCTCCCAAATCATCGAAACCACTCCCGACCTTTCCCAACTCGTTCTGATTGGAGTATATACACGGGGTGTTCCCCTCGCAGAACAATTAGGACGACAAATCGAAATCATGGAGGATGTTCCCGTCAATGTGGGAGCTTTAGATATTACTTTTTATCGCGATGACCTGGACAATCAAGGTTTTCGCACCCCAGCCAAAACGAAAATTCCCTTTGATTTAACCAATAAAACAGTTGTCCTAGTGGATGATGTGATTTTTAAAGGACGAACAATTCGCGCAGCACTGAACGCAGTCAATGAATACGGCAGACCGGAGGTGATCCGTTTAGCCGTGTTAGTCGATCGCGGACATCGAGAAGTTCCCATCCACCCAGATTTTGTCGGTAAACAACTGCCAACCTCCAAAGAAGAAATTGTCAAAGTCTTTCTCAGTGATGTTGATGGACGGGATGGGGTAGAGTTAATTGGAGATTAAGTTGAGCAGGTCTATGAAATATAACCAACTGGGAAATAGTGACCTTCTGGTTTCCGAAATTTGTCTGGGAACCATGACCTATGGACAGCAAAATACCATAGAACAAGCCCATGCTCAATTAGATTTGGCAGTGGATGCGGGTATTAATTTTATTGACACCGCGGAGATGTATCCCGTACCCCCCAGAGCGGAAACCTACAGTTTAACGGAAACCTACCTGGGTCACTGGCTGAAACATCAGCCACGGGATAAGGTGATTATTGCCACTAAAATCGTCGGTGCGGGACGTTCTTTTAAATGGATACGGGACGGTTCGCCACGGGTCGATGCCAAAAACATCCAAGCAGCAGTGGAAGCTAGTTTACAACGCTTGCAAACCGATTATATTGATTTATACCAAATTCACTGGCCAGACCGCTATGTGCCCATTTTTGGGAATACGAATTTTGATCTCCGCCATGAACGGGAACAGATTCCCATTGAGGAACAGTTAACAGCCTTTGACAAACTAATTCAAGCAGGAAAAATTCGTTATATCGGTTTAAGCAATGAAACCCCCTGGGGAGTGTGTGAATTTTGTCAACAAGCTGAGAAATTAGGATTACCCAAAGTCATTTCCATTCAAAACGCTTACAACCTGATTAATCGCACCTTCGAGATGGGTCTTGCAGAAGCTTGCTATCGAGAAAACGTCGGACTACTAGCCTACAGTCCCCTCGCATTTGGTTACTTAACCGGAAAGCATGTACAACTAAGCCCTCCCCAAAGTCGATTAGCCATGTTTCCCGGCTTTGGTCAAAGATACACAAAAATCAACGTCAAACCAGCCGTGACAGCCTACACAGAACTAGCTCAAAAGTATCATCTTTCCCCCACAGCCTTAGCCCTAGCCTTTGTCCGTAGTCGCTGGTTCGTTTCCAGTACAATTATCGGCGCAACCACCATTCCCCAATTACAGGAAAATATTAACAGTATAAATATTAACCTCACCCCAGAAATCGAAGCGGAAATCGAAGCCATACACTTACGCTATCCGAATCCTGCACCCTAATAGTCCATATAGTCTATTGCATTAATTTTGATGGGTGAAGAAAGGTTAGTATTAGCGCTAGTCTAAGACAACCCTGCGGGTATAGCACCTTTCTGGTAAAGCTTTTTCGGAGCTAGAGCTACTACTACGAACCCCTCAAAACTTATGTGTTGGACTATTAGTAATTAAAGTTTCATCGTATACTATACAAGTAAATATATATACTTATACAAAACATACATGGCTTCAGGTGAAATTTGGCGAATTCAGCAACATTTACAGGGTATTCAGGCAATTACCTATAAACGTCCTGCCTATAGTATCGTAGTGGCAGTGGTGTTAACATTAGGGCTATTTATACCTCAATTGTTGATGAATTGGCGTACCTATCGAAACTTTCATCACCTGAGTCAGGAGGAGTTGCGGTTACAAAAACTAAGCGATCGCATAGTGTATTTGGATGAAGTGTTAACCATGTCTGCGCGAATGAATGCAGCTACGGGAAATCGGGAATGGGAAGCGAGGTATCGCCAATTTGAACCTCTCTTAGATGCAGCAATTCAAGAGTCAATAAATTTAATTCCCGAAGTGTATTCTAATCAAGATGCAAAACAGATTGACATTGCGAATCAGAAATTAGTCGCAATGGAGAATCGTTCCTTTGAATTGGTACGGCAAAACCAAGCTAGAGCAGCATTAACGTTATTATCTAGTCCTGAATATCAAACTCAAAAGCGAATTTATGCTCAAGGTGTAGAAAAACGTCACCAGCAAATAGAACAAATCTTACAATCTAGAAATCAAAGTTATCATCAAGACTTACGTTTGTCATTTGTGTGGATGATACTGACATTTTTTTTGTTAATACCCCTGTGGTTTTTAGTATTACATATTTTGCAAACATATTTACGCGATCGCAATTTAGCAGTAGCTAAATTAGAAAATATAAATCAGGAGTTAAATACATCAGTTCAACGCTTAGAAATAGCCCAACGAATTATCCAAGATGAAAAAATATCTAGCTTGACACAAATAGTTGCAGGAATAGCCCACGAAATTAATAACCCGGTCAGTTTTATTCGTGGTAACTTAACTTATATTCAACAATATAGCCAGCATCTGGTGGAGTTAATCAACTTATATAAACAAGAAATAGTTCCCATTCCTCCACAGGCTTTAGCACACATGGAGGAAATAGATTTTGAGTTTATCAGCGAAGATATTCCCAAAGTTATACAATCGATGCTGACAGGAACCGAAAGAATCAAAGAAGTCGTGCTAGGATTGCGAGCTTTTGCTTGTTTAGATGAGTCAGAACGCAAAATCGTCGATATTCATACTGGACTAGAAAGTACCATCTCCTTACTTCAGCATCGTCTACAAGCTAAATCAACAACACCAGTAATTGAAATAATTCGCGAATACCAGCAACTTCCAGAAATTGATTGTTATCCCAGTCAAATTAATCAAGTTTTGATGAATATACTTACCAATGCCATTGAGGCAATTACCATGTCTTCGACAACAACAGGTCGAATTCTCGTTCGTAGCGAATTAGCTCAACCAGGATGGATTCGCATTTCTATCATCGACAATGGTATCGGTATCAACCCCAGTATTCAGCAGAAAATATTTGAACCTTTTTTTACAACTAAACCCATCGGACAAAATAAAGGATTAGGATTATCCATCAGTCATCAAATCATCACGCAATTACATCAAGGTAAATTATACTTTCAACCCTCTACTTCTACTTCGGAAACGCAGTTTATGATTGAAATTCCTACCCAATTGTCTAAAACTCTATACCTAGATTTCCCACAAGGAAGTGATAAGCCTTGAGTAATGGGTTAATTTTCCTACTACTCCCTACTCCCCGCTCCCTACTCACTGAAAGCTTTAGGAGTTTGTGGGAAATCCGGGTATAGTCCTTTCTAGATGCAGAGGGAATCAGGAGTGGTATCGCAATCCGTTGAGGATTGGTAAAATCTTACGTCTAGAGTTATTGACTGTTAACCGTTGACAGTCATAGTCCCGTATACAGCCAAAACCGGTATTTTCACTACTGAAATCGGATTGCCATCGGAGAATCAACCTATAACTTAACATGGGTGTCTGGGTCACAAGTGTGTAAGTATACTATTACTGAAATGATCTTGTGTTAACAATGAACGAACTTAAACAATTTTTTAGAGTTATTCTAAAGAAGCTAAATAAACCTCGTCCATAATCAAAACTGGAGTTTTCGTCATTGCGACATCAGATAGCAATCTCATAATCGTGACTAAGAACTACAATTCTCAGAGGATGTTTTAAAAGTCGATTTTAATACTTAACAAGCTCGTTTTTTGGGAGTAGGGAGAAGGGAGTCGGGAAATACGCGACATGTAGCATCTGTACAGTTTCTCACAAAAAACATACCGTTTGCACCTATTCCCTGTCTTCAAGAAGTGGTTGATAAAGTACTTATTGACACTTTCCAAACATCTCTCAAGCTGGACAGGGTTAATCATTTATTTTTTGAATAGATATATTTTATTGATTCTGTCTCCTATTTCCCGACAAACATATTATTTCATATCGTAATTATTTAAACATTTAAAAATAATTTAACCATGCATGATAGTAATCAAACTAAATTATCGTGTGAGGTCAAAAGCAGAATTTAGGAATTTCACCAATATCAGGGAGAAACCCAGAGGAGAACACAATGCTTGATTGGCTACCCAATCTGAATGACCATAATTTACCCTATCCGGACACATTACATCCCATCATCGTTCACTTTGTCATTGCAATGGTATTATTTGCCGTTGCTTGCGATTTAATTGGATATTTCACTAAAAATTCTCGCCTATTTGAAGTCAGTTGGTGGAATATGTTTTTTGCGACAATTGCAATTTTTGTCGCCATTATCTTTGGACAATTTGAAGCAGGACTCGCAAAACCCTATGCTGTCGCAGCCAATGTTTTAAACATACATACTCTAATTGGTTGGTCGCTTTCAGGAATTTTGGCAGCTGTTACTGCATGGCGATATGTGATTCGTCTACGCAGTCCGGAAAAAATTCCCGTAGCCTATCTTGGGATTGGATTACTACTAACTTTTATTATTGTCACTCAAGTCTATCTTGGTGATGAACTGGTGTGGGTGTACGGACTGCATACTGTTCCTGTAGTTGAAGCAACTAAAGAAGGTCTTTTACCATGAACACAGAACTACTCGACCAAATTCAGTCACAACTAGGTGCAAACGGACTTCCCTATACAATTCCGATTCACCCTAACCTAGTTCACTTGACCCTGGGATTATTCATCATTGGTGTAACCTGCGATATCATCGGTGTCCTATTTCCCTTCCAACAACCAATTTTTAAATTTTTGTCCCTTCCCGCATCCCGTCACAACTTTTTTGATGTGGGTTGGTACAATATGTTAGGTTCAGCAATAATTACTTTTCTGACGGTAGCTGCTGGATTTTATGAAATGATGCTAGCCGAACCTGCAACAGAAGTAAAAAGTGCCTGGGGATTGCAAGCAATGGAAACAATGCTGTGGCATGGTGTGGGTGGTGTAATTCTCTTTGCGATGATTGTGGGGATGACTGTTTGGAGGGGTTTACAGCGCTTTGTGTGGCGCAAGGACACAGATCAACAGGTACAGTGGATTTATTTAGGTGCTGGTGTATTTATTATGCTTTTGATGTATGTACACGGAACCCTGGGTGCGCAGATGGCGGCTGAATTTGGCGTTCACAATACCGCAGATGCACTACTTCGGTTAGGTGAAGACCCCAACACTGTACTCAAATAGATGTTTTTAGGTGTTAACCCCGGATTTTGCCGTGGGTTAAATCACCAATCTCATACCCTCAATTGGATGTTTGATTTTTTTCAAGGAATGGATCAAATCCACGGAGTTCAACCAAAATTTGTATTCTGAACATGAAAATTCGCAGTTTCTTATTACTAACCGTATTTTTAGTGGTACTAACAGGTGTGAGTCTGTGGATGGGTAAACAAGCATATTCCTGGTTTCCTCCCCAAGCAGCAGCCGAATCTCACCTGATTGATGAATTATTTAGTTTCCTGGTGGTGTTAGGAACGTTTATTTTTTGTGGAGTGGTGGGAATGCTACTCTATTCAGTGGCATTTTACCGTGTTCCAGCCGGTGATACCAGTGATGGTCCCCCCATTGAAGGTAATATTACTCTCGAAGTTGTTTGGACAGCTATTCCTATTCTATTAGTAGTTTGGATTGCCACCTACAGTTACCAAATCTACGAACAAATGGCGATTCGTGGTCCAATGGAGGTGGTTCACCTGCATATACCAGAGATGATGAAAACAGCCTATGCAGACACAAATTCGGATGCGATCGCTGAACCGAAGGAGAAAATCAGCGTCATAGCTAAACAATGGGCTTGGGAATTTCACTATCCTTACAAAAATGTCACCAGTACCGAGTTACATCTCCCGACAAACCAACGTGTACAATTAGCTTTGACTTCGGAGGATGTACTGCACGGGTTTTATATCCCTGCATTTCGTCTCAAACAAGACATAATTCCCAAGCGTACCATCGATTTTGAATTTACACCCATGCGGGAAGGAACCTATCGACTGATGGATTCCCAATTCAGTGGTGCATACTTTGCCACAATGGATACCAAAGTTGTTGTCCAGTCACCGGATGATTATAAACATTGGCTAAATAAGGCGGCATCTCAAAAGCCAACACCCGCGAAAAATCAAGCTGTTTGGGAATATACCCAAGCTCAACAAAAATCAGCTAAAAGTGGTTGGCCTACCGTAGTTCCCGCAGCACCTCCTGTAGTAAATTTTTCGGGCTGAATCGATTTTAGATTCTGGATTTTAGGGAATGTGAACAACGCTCCGACAATATTACGAATATTCCCATAACTTGCAACACATCTAGAATATGAGACGCAATATATTGCGTCTGGTGAAACAAAATTCATCTGTGGCATTTTTTTTGAAATTGGTATTACTACTCACTACTTATACAGATTCAGAAAATGTTTGCAACACATACTCAATATAAGACATAGCAATGCTACGTCTCTACATAATTCATCTGTCGCATTCTTTGTTCAAATTAGTATTACTCTCCCCATGACTGATATGCAAATTTCCCCTGGTGTTCTAGGTAATCATCACCATCACCCACCAACCACCTGGAAAACCTATTTTACTTTCAGTACCGACCACAAAGTTATCGGTATTCAGTATCTAGTTACTTCCTTTCTATTTCTGCTGATTGGTGGTATTTTCGCCATGATTATTCGCGGTGAATTAATTACACCCGAATCTGACTTGGTAGACCGAACTGTTTATAATGCCATGTTTACCATGCATGGTACTGTGATGCTGTTTGGTTGGACTTTTCCCAGTTTGGTCGGTCTGGCTAATTACCTAGTTCCGTTGATGATTGGTGCGCGGGACATGGCTTTCCCCCGTCTGAATGCAGCAGCTTTTTGGATGGTTCCCATAGTCGGGGTGCTGCTGATGTTCAGCTTTTTTGTTCCTGGAGGTCCAGCTCAAGCAGGTTGGTGGTCTTACCCACCCGTGAGTATTCAAAATCCTTCGGGGAATTTGATTAATGGTGAATTTGTTTGGCTACTAGCAGTAGCAATTTCCGGTGTTTCCTCCATCATGGGGGCTGTAAATTTTGTCACCACGATTGTGAAAATGCGGGCACCGGGGATGACTTTCTTTAAAATGCCGGTGTTTGTTTGGGCTGTGTTTAGCGCTCAAATTATTCAGTTGTTTGGTTTACCGGCTTTGACTGCGGGAGCAATTATGCTTCTGTTTGATTTGACCGTGGGTACGGGATTTTTTAACCCTGACCAGGGGGGAAATCCGATTCTGTTTCAACACCTATTCTGGTTTTATTCTCACCCGGCTGTATATGTGATTATTTTGCCTGTATTTGGGATTTTTTCGGAGATTTTCCCAGTTTATGCTCGTAAACCTCTATTTGGCTACAAAATAGTGGCGATTTCTTCCCTGTTGATTGCGGCTGTGAGTGCGATCGTTTGGGTTCACCACATGTATGCCAGTGGTACACCGGGTTGGATGCGCATTGTATTTATGATTACAACTATGTGCGTATCTGTACCGACGGGAATCAAGGTGTTTGCCTGGGTGGCAACGATTTGGCGAGGAAAATTACACCTGAATACTCCGATGTTATTTGCCTTGGGTGCGTTAATCATGTTCGTGTTTGCAGGGATTACGGGGATTATGTTGTCCTCGGTTCCCATTGATATTCACGTGAATAATACCTATTTTGTGGTGGGTCACTTCCATTATGTTCTTTACGGAACTGTGACGATGGGGATGTATGCAGCTATCTACCATTGGTTCCCGAAGATGACCGGAAGGATGTATTACGAAGGTTTGGGTAAGTTACATTTTTGGTTAGCATTTATTGGTACAAACCTGAATTTTTGGCCAATGCATCCGTTAGGGTTATATGGAATGTTGCGTCGCGCTGCCTCCTATGACCCAGAGTATACCTTTTGGAATGTGATTGCTAGTATTGGGTCATTCTTGTTGGGAATGTCTACTTTACCGTTCATTTTGAATATGATTAGTTCCTGGGCTAATGGAGAGAAAGCAGGGGATAATCCTTGGAAAGCCATCGGTTTAGAGTGGTTAGTTGCGTCTCCTCCTCCGGTGGAAAATTTTGATGAGATTCCCGTGGTGATTTCTGCTCCCTATGGATATGGGTTGAATGAACCTTTGGTTGCGAATACACCCAGGTTGAAGGATTCCCACCGTGCTGAAGCAGATTAGAGGTTGTAAATAGGGAGTAGTGAACAGGGATGAGGAATGAGTTATTTTTCTTCCCCTGCTCACTTTGTCCTATCAAGTATGATTACCTAGTGGTCTACTACATTAAGAAATCAGTGATTACCATTAGTGTTGTGAATTTTTACAAAATATTAAGTTGGAGTTATGGAAAGTTCAATTAATTCTCATCAGGTTCATTCCCTCGCACATGAACATGGTCATGATGAAGAAGCCAATAAAATGTATGGCTTCATCGTGTTTTTGTTATCGGAAAGTGTGATTTTTTTGAGTTTTTTTGCAGCCTATATTGTCACGAAAACTACTACTGATAATTGGCTACCACCGGGTATTACTGGTTTGGAAATTAAAGAACCAGCTATCAACACAGTGATTCTGGTCTCAAGTAGTTTTGTGATTTATTTGGCGGAAAAGGCTTTAAAAGAAGAAAATGTGTGGGGTTTCCGATTATTTTTGCTGCTGACGATGATTATGGGTGGTTATTTCTTGTATGGACAAGCTGTGGAATGGGGTGGTTTAGAGTTTGGATTTACCAGTGGTGTGTTTGGTGGTTTGTTTTATTTGTTGACTGGTTTTCACGGTTTGCATGTGTTCACTGGTCTGGTGTTACAGATGATAATTTTGATTCGCTCGTTTATCCCGGAAAATTATGATAATGGTCATTATGGGGTGGATGCGACTTCTTTGTTTTGGCACTTTGTGGATGTAATTTGGATTATTTTATTTGTGTTGATTTATGTGTGGCAGTAAAATGAAAATACTTGATTAATAATTTTTACCCCGAAGTTTGTTGCTAGTCGGGGTATTATATTGTTGATGACATGATGAAAATATGCACGCTCAAAAGCTAATACCTATTTAATATGAAGATGCATATTAAAACCCACAAGTGTTGAATCTTTAGATTTTAGCGGTTGATACCAAGTTGTGTATTGGTGCTGGTGATACCAAATTTACCCTGCAATTGACTTCATTGTCATTAATAGAAGCTCAAATTCGTGCAAAGCCCCTAGATTTGTAAAGTTATGTATCGAAATTCAACACTTTTGATTAAAACCCCACCCCTTAATCCCCTCCCCGCTTGCGAGCTATCCATTAGTCACATCTTTCTTAACAAAGTCTGAAAAGCGATTATAGAAATGATTTCAGTAGAGGGATTAAGCATTAAGATTAGACAAAACTCAGAAAGTATGCATTTAGATTTGATGGGCTAGCTTCCAAGTTACGGCGATATCGTGCAATCGTCGTAACCCTCTCCAAATCGTCTTGACTCCAGGTTCCCCATCACCTTTACGACCCAGAAAACCACCTAGTCGAGCAATCATTCGTACAGCTTCTCTTAATGTTGGTGGCTGATCTGGTGGAATTGGGTTTTTGTTCACACTTACACATAAAGATTGCCATTCAACTGTAGTTAAAACCGTTTCACAACTTTGTTCTGGATTATCCCTTGCTTGGTAAGTTAACCATAATAATCGCCATGCCACAATCGAATATGTCGCTAATGCCATTGATAGGCGTTTTCCTGTCTCCAGTTGTAATTCCTCGATTCGACAACCGCTTTTCAATGTATAGTGATAACGCTCGATTAACCAACGATATGTATACCATTCAACACATTTTACCGCATCTTCAAGGCTATTAATTTCCAATGTCGTTAACAATAACCAACTGATTGGTTTTATCTCCGATGGTGGACTCTTTTCTTCTGCTAATATCACCTGTAGTTTTACTGGTTTACAAAGCGAACGCCCGAGCTTATTTTTTGGTACTTCTATTTCAACTGTTTCGTATCTAATTGTTAGTTTTGCTATCCTTTCTGGTCTTTCTGGATTTCTTCTTACCTTGACTTCTACTTCTCCCTGAGTTGGACTTGACCTGATCGCCTCATGTAGATAATTCGCTGTATGGCTAACTTTTCTATTATGAGTTCCTCTGATTAGTAAGTGGCTATTTTCTGGTCTTTCCTGATTAAATAAATCAAATATATCTGCTTCTGAGTCTGCTACTGTTATGATTTTTATCTTTTCTGGTAGTAATTTATTTGTTCTCTCTAGCCCTTCCAACCATCTTTGGCTTTCTTTTTCTTCTGTTTGTCTTTTTCTACGTGTTTTTGCTATTCCTAAATCTTCGATATTTCTTGACCATACTTGTTGGTCTATTACTCCCAGTGGAACTCCTTTTATGCTTGATAATAACGTTGAATGTACTTTTAATCCTAAACTTTTTCTCTGGTCTAGATATCCAATTCCTTCTGTTGCTGGATGACTTGTTACATCCATATTTGTTGTGTCTTGTATTGCTAATACTATCTCGTGTTCTTTTGCCCTTTCGATTGTACTTTTGATATGTCCATTGCTTATATCTGATGGTTTTATATACGGCGAACTCCACAAATCATATGCTGCTGTTGTCGCTGCTACGCTCCCACATGCTTGAGGTACACTCGATGTTGGTTGTGCTGCTAAATCTTCTACCATCTTTATCAAACGCTTGTTTCGCCGTTTATCTCCCAAATCCAAGTGCTTCAATTCCCTTGCTGCCCATTTTTCCATTTTTTACACCCTATCTTTCCTCTCTCAAAACTATACCTATCAAGCCTTTCGTCTTCTTTTAAGTATTTTTACTTTTTGTTAAGAAAGATCCGGGTAATGGATAGCTTTGTAGGGCAGGGAGTATGTCAACCAAATGCAAGCATTATGGGTAGGGACTGCGCTCAACATTTTTCTGTTCAACTACTTAAGGCTTTGAAAAAGCGTTGTAAACCACGCATCACACCGGGTTTTTTCCCTGTACTCACAAGTGTACCATTCTCCCCATTAGCGGTGGTTTGTCCTCCGGCTAAAATCAAATCTAGTTCGTCTCCAGAGGGTTTTTTCGCTAGTTCGGCGATTTTTTCGTAGTCATCACTGGTTTTGACCCAAACTTCCCACATTCCGGGATAACAGCGAAAAACCGCAGCTTCCTCAAATATAGGACGCAGGTAATAACAGGATTCGATGGTATTAATGAAGCGATCGCGAGTTTGTCGAGCTGCATAACCAATCCCAACTGTACCCGAATCCTCTAGACGGGGATTCAACAATACGTGGGGACGTTCGCCTATTTCTGCACAAATTTTTTCCAACTGCGGTAATTCCACCGATGTGGGAGCCACAAATACAAATATTTCATCTTCCGGTTGCACTTTCGTCTGAATCGATGCAGCCCTTCCCGTACCGATGTCTAAAATTTTATAGCTCACCTCCGTCCAATCCCGTCGAGCTAAAGCTGCACTCCCTGCATCCGCAAACATCACTTTCAGTTTTTCTCCATAATCCTGGAATGCAGGCATAAATTGCTGCGCAACTCCCATGTATTTCAGTTCCGGGAAGAGTAACTCTACTTGTAAACGATTGTAACCATCAGCCAGGGCTGCTAAAGTCGCTGTACGGGCTTGAGCGATCGCGTCTTCGAGGGTTTTTGGTAATTCGGTCATGGGTTCAAATGGCTTTGATATAGGGGTTTTGATTCCGATTAACTTTTACCATTTTACCGAAAACTCGATCAGAACCAGGTTTCTGTGATTCAGTTGACGGTTGAACCTTAAGCCGAACTAGCAAATCAACTTGGATGGGTGAGATAAAGCACGTAGTTACGCTTGAGCGCTTGATATTAAAGCTGTTTCGTGGCTCAAGCCGCAACTACGGACCCCGGATTTTGATGTAATTAAGTATTACGGATTAGGCTTTGACTGTTTTTTCCATTGTGGGTTGGTGGGTAATTACTTTCGCTAAGGCTAAAGACTCTTGACCGGTAATCAATCGGGAACCACGTTTACGGGTGAGGTAGTTCCATGCCCACTGAATCATAACTATTAGTTTATTGTCAAACTCAATTAAGAAGTAAATATGGATGAGTAACCAGAAGATCCAAGCAAAGAAACCTTGTAATTTGATTGGACCTAAATCGACAACGGCTGCATTTTGGCCGATCATGGCCAGACTACCATAGTCATTATATTTGAAAGGAGGCACACTTCTACCTCGTAAACGTCTGCGAATTAACTTGGCAACATATTCACCCTCTTGAATCGCTACTGGTGCCACACCAGGAAGGGGTTTATCATTCTGGTGAGAGAAATTGGCCACGTCTCCCACGGCAAAAATATTTTTGTACCCCTTAATACTCAAATCCGGCTCAACTATGACTCGTCCAGAGCGATCGCATTCTACTCCTGTGCGTAATGCCAGAATTTTCGCCATCGGTGAGGCTTGAATCCCTGCTGCCCATAAAATGGTTTTGGAGGTAATTTGGTGGATTTCGTCCCCTTGTTTGTAGGTGACTACGTTATTTTCAATATTGATTACCCGCGTCTTAGTCCGTACACTTGCGCCGATCTTTTCCAAAGATTCCGCAGCTGCCTTCGATAATTGTGGTGCTAGGGACGGCAAAACCCGGTCTGCCCCTTGTAACAGGATCACCTTCGTTTCTGAGGTGTCGATGTCCCGAAAATCCTCCTTCAGGGTCTTATAGGCTAACTCCGCGATCGCTCCCGCTAATTCTACCCCCGTTGGACCACCACCAACAATCACAAAGGTTAACAATGCCCGACGTTTAACTGGATCGGTTTCTTTTTCCGCTGCTTCAAAGGCACTAAAAATCCGCCGACGGATTTCAATCGCATCTTCTACGGTTTTTAATCCTGGAGCCACTTCTTTCCAAGCATCATTGCCAAAATAGGAATGATTTGCCCCCGTCGCCACCACTAGGGTATCGTACTTGACGATGCGATCGCTCATAATCACTTCTTGGGTTTTCGGGTCAATATCGCTGACCTCCCCTAACAAGACTTTGGTATTTTTACTTTTGCTGAGAATTGACCGCAAGGGAGAGGAAATATCACCAGGTGATAGCGTACCCGTCGCAACTTGATATAAAAGCGGTTGAAATAAATGAAAGTTACGTTTATCAATCAAAGTCACGTCTACATCCGCTTTCGCTAACGCCTTGGCTGTATACAGTCCACCAAAACCTCCACCGATAATCACCACCTGATGTCTTTGATTGTAAAGAGAAGCTACCATAAGTAATATTTCCTTTTGTCAAGAACAATTTAACTATTCTTAACAAATATGTAACAAAATCATAATATTTATTGCAGTTTGTGTGGAACAGTTTTCAAAATTATGAAATGCAGCGAAATTTACGATTGAAATTGAAGTAGAGACGACTCGTCGAGTCTTCTGTTGTGTTAATTCTAGTTTGTTGGCAATAGGAAATAATTATTGTTAGTGTGATGCGATCGCTTGATTAATGTTAAGAGTCAAAAAATACTGTTCACCAACCCATGCGCGCGCGAATCGAAGAAGACCTACTGATTATTCATCACGAGGATTTACCCGAGTACAAAAAAGGTGGATCTGTTGTCCGCAATAGTTACTTTTGGGCTTTGCGTTCG
Source organism: Calothrix sp. NIES-3974 (assembly GCF_002368395.1). Classification (GTDB taxonomy): domain Bacteria; phylum Cyanobacteriota; class Cyanobacteriia; order Cyanobacteriales; family Nostocaceae; genus NIES-3974. Next base: position 4,044,311 of record NZ_AP018254.1, on the reverse strand, counting down.
ATTGCAGGTTCAGCGAAACGTCATGGTGATTGGGAGTACGAACAGGAGGTATGGTTTGCCTTAGCGAGGATGTTAATGTCCTTTACAGAATCGGGATACTTAGGTGTGAGGGAGACAATTTTAGAATTTCCTTCCAGTCAAGGAGAGATACCCGAAGTTTTTCGACTGGTTGCGACTTGGGATTGACACTCCCCGACCTAGGAGTTTCAGTGTCAGCGTTAGTTTAGCCATATTATTAACCCAAGTTGCGGGTTACGCGACTCCGGGTGCTTCGCACCCGGAGAGCTATGCGATCGCACGAAAAAGACTTCGGTTACACAGTAAGTAACCGAAATAGATACTCATCATTGCAAGTGTCAAATGATACTAGCTACATAAATGCTTGTTTTACAGTAAACACAAAAATAAATGCTTGTAACTTAAGTAAAAATCCTTCGTAAGTCACAGCATGAATTGATTTTGGATACATACTAGCAATAGCGCTAAATACGGTTTCAATATAGTGACGAGTAGACAGTAATTATTTCATTTAGCATAATCCCCTCCGTTTTGGTTCCTGGAGGGGATTTTACTGATGGAAGCGATCGCGTTCTCAAGTAACCCGCAACTTGGGTTAATAGGATTTTGGATTTTAGATTTTTGATTATCCCGTGATAATCCTTAGTGGATAAACTTTGGCAGCAAGATTGTCGCTTACCCAGTTCCTGTCTCCTGTATTCTCAATTCCCCTTTTTCCGTCGCCATACTCCCCGAACCAAGAGAATCTCATCATAACTATAATCAGCTCCCAAATAATCCTTGATTGGAGTTAAAGCCACATCACCTAATGTATCTAAAACTTGCCAAATTTTCTGCTGCTTGTTCTCGGCGACAATTTGATTAATATTTAGCTCTTGATTTTTTTCCAGTAAACTTGCCAAATGGTTGACAATAGTCCTTCCACTCAAATTCCGTTTAATGGCGATATCTTGAATGCTCAAGCCTTGTTGATATAAATTCAACGTCACTAATTCAGTTCCACTGGGGGTTTTACCACGGTTGGATGTACTAGATGGGGTGGAAGGCATATCTACACTGGGTAAATTATGCTCCTGACAAAAAGCTGTAATTTCCTTGATAAATACATCCCCATACTCCGTTAACTTGTGGGTACCCACCCCAGAGATTTTGGCAAAACTTTCTCTTGTTTGGGGACGGTATTGGGACATGGCTTTCAGGGTTGTGTCTGTGAAAATCACGAAGGGAGCAACTCCCTGTAAATCAGCCAATTGTTTACGGAGAGTGCGTAAACGTTGAAATAACATTTCTGCTTCGGCTGATTTTTCCTGGGGATTGATATTACTCACCCTCTCAACCGTAGGAACTGCAATCAAAACTTGACGCTGACGACGCATCACTTCCCAACTTTGAGCATTTAACTTTAATACCCCATAACCATCCGTCGATTGCTCCAACAAACCTTGATGTAACAGTGAACGTCCTAACAACCGCCAATCATCCACCTTCCGATCCTTACCAATTCCATAGGTGGAAAGTTGATCATGTTTATGTTGCTTAATTTTCTCCGTTTTCGCACCACGGAGAATATCAATAATATGTCCCATGCCAAACCTTTCTTGACTACGAGCGACACAGGAAAGAAATTTCATGGCTTCCGTTGTCCAATCCTGAACTGGTTTCGGGTAGCGACAGTTATCACAGTTTCCGCAGTTTCCCGGAAAGCGTTCTCCAAAGTAACCTAATTGAATTGTTCGCCGACAACTTGTTCCTTCAGCATAATCTAGAACCTGACGCAATTGCTGTCGAGCCACCATTTGTTCTTGGGGGTCTGTTTTTTGACTAATACTCCATTCAATAGTTTTGATATCACTCAAACCAAAAAAGAGGGTACAGCGAGAAGGTTCGCGATCGCGCCCTGCTCGACCAGATTCTTGATAGTAACTTTCCAAGTTACGGGGTAAGTTAAAATGGATCACGTGACGAACATCGGGTTTATCAATACCCATACCAAAGGCAATTGTTGCGACCATTACCCGAACATCATCACGGATAAAACTAGTTTGATTTTGACTACGTTCTGTATCGCTTAAGCCTGCGTGGTAGGGTAAAACGGAGATTTTGTTATGTTTGAGTTTCAGGGTTAATTCATCAACCTGTTTACGGGTCAGACAATAAACAATGCAAGCTCCATCTGTACTGCGTAATAATTCCAGGAGTTCAGTGTAGGCATATTGGGTTTTCGGACGCACCTGGTAGTAGAGATTGGGTCGGTTAAAACTAGCAATATGAATACTGGGTTGACGCAATTGCAATTGCTGAATAATATCGGTGCGTACCCGTTCCGTTGCCGTTGCCGTTAAAGCCCAGGTGGGAACCTGGGGATATTTTCCCCGTAACTTACTCAATTGTCGATATTCGGGACGAAAATCATGGCCCCATTCCGATACACAATGGGCTTCATCAATGGCAAAGGCAGATATTCCCCCATGATGATGGACTAAATCCAGAAACGGTAAAAACCGTTCACTCATCAACCTTTCGGGAGCAACATACAGTAACTTGACCTTACCAGCTAAAACCGCTTGTTCACGCGATCGCACTTTTTCGCCACTTAAACTACTATTTAAAAAAGTGGCAGCAATTCCGTTGCGACGTAAGGCATCTACCTGGTCTTGCATTAACGCAATTAGGGGGGAAACAACAATTGTCACCCCTGATTTCATTAAAGCTGGTAACTGAAAACATAATGATTTACCACCCCCCGTCGGCATGACTACTAACAAGTCCTGGTTTTGCAAAGCTGCTGTGATTACTTCCCGTTGTCCAGGACGAAAGGTATCGTAACCAAAATGATGCTTGAGCGAGCTTTCTAACTGGGGATACAAGGACATGCCAACGGTCGATGCTTGCAAAACTAACGGTAAATTGAATGGTAACGTACTTATTTACCACCCATGACCTATCTTAGAATAATTTATCATTAGACTGGAACAAAATCATCGCCATCATAATCCGGCAACATTTCCTGACATCAATAATTTGCGTTCCTAAATAAATCTCAAAAACATCCCTAATTGAGCCAAATATCGAAATTGTCGGTGGGAATTTCGATACTTATAGGGTACTAGTAGGGAAACTTGGGCTGGTAAATTAACTTGAGTACACCTAGCGTTATCCTAGACTAACCACCAGTATAATGGCATCACCTTCGCCATTACTGCCTACCCAAAAAGCAATAGACATCTCCAGAACTTAAATATTAACCCTGAATACACAAGAATTTGAGTTCCTTTGTGAGAAATGTCTAATGCTAGGAATTAGCGATCACGGGTTGGGTTTGCATCATGCACATCAAATCCTGAATCCCTTTTTGTAAGTAACGTGTCACCGTCATCGGACTAGTGCCAATGGTTTTAGCTGCATCCTTACGGGAAAGCTCCTTCAGGAATACTAACTCCACAGCCATGCGGGGTTTTTCTTCCAACTCGCTAATGGCACCTTGCAACTGCTGACGTTCTTCCTCTTCATGCTGTAAAACTGCCGAACGAGGACAGGGAAGAGCTTCACCCAAAGTAATTTGACAATCTACATAATGCACCACCGTTGCATCCAAACTCAAAGGCATCCGGTTTTGTGCAGCCAACTTGGTCTCTTGCCATTCATGTAGAGACACATCCAAAACCTGGGCAATCTCCGCATCCTTGGGAGGACGACCTAAAGACTCCGATAATTCCTTACGGACTTTTTGCCCCTCATTATAAAGCTCTTGCCAACGCCGGGGGATTTTGAGCAGGGTACTGCGATCGCGCAAAAAGTGCAACATTTCCCCACGAATATAGGGAACCGCGAAGGAACTAAAGGCGTAACCTTGACTGGGGTCAAACCGCTCAATTGCCCGAATCAAACCGAAGTAGCCAATTTGCTCCAAATCTTCATAGGGTTCGTTACATTGATGGCTAAATTTGTGCGCCATTTTCCGCACTAGCCCAGTATGCAACTGCACAAGTTCATTCCGAAGTTTTATTGAGGGATTTCGATGATAAGAACGCAACAACTCCATACTATCGGCAGGCAATACACCACGAGAATTACCTGCACTATAGCTGCTGCTATACCGCAAACATGACTGACTCGCTACCATAAGATATCCTTCTCAATTACCCCTTTTCCTTGCGGAAAATGGCAATACGTAATTTTTTATCTAAGCTGTAATTATTTTGCTTAGGAAATCTTTTTTACACCATTCGTTGTTCTACGGAACTTGTGGGGGGTCTCACCCGATATTTACGTATTTGTACGGGTAATTTTTTCGGTAATATCTGATTTATTGCTATATAACAATACTAATTGTGGGATATTTGCAACTCTTTTGACATCCACCTCAAATCAATACCCTAATACCGTTTGACTTTGAAGTTGATACCTGACGGGGAGTTTTTGGGAGCAGGGGAAGAAAATGCATCAAAATTTGAGTGCATCAAAATTTGAGTGAAATGATATAAGTTAGATTTGAGATTTAGGATTGATTTGTACAGACGATCCGATTTGATGGGAAGTCGCGCTACGTACGTCTACGGATTGTCTCTCACAATTGTCAAATGTTAAAAATCGCTGAGGAATGAGGAAAACTTCTGAAATTAGGATGCAACAATAGTTTTTAACCAGTCTTTCATCACAAGGGAAGCATCATTTCCCGGCTTGATTAATTCTATGATTAATCAGCTTCGAGTCAAAGCCTTATTTTTCCCTGGAACTGAAAGGCGATACTCCGGAGAAGTCACTATGCGATCGCTACTCAATAATCCTTGCACCATAAAGCTTTGAAGCTAGATTATCACTCCCCAGGTCATGTTGAGGCAGATTCTAAGGGTGGTGAAAAATTTATCTGTACCAATCCTTGCTGCTGGAAAATAAGGAATAGGGAGTGGGAAGGAGCTATTTTCTTGTTTGTTGTGTCCCAAGGAAATGGGGAACTAACTAGATAGATTAATTTTTCTCAAGGGTCAATTGTGATGATTCCCATTATTAACACCCAGTAATCAACATTTAGGAATGATGGGTAATTGACAGATGGGAATATTCCAGCCATCAACTACCCATTACCGATTACCCATTACCCATTACCACCTTTAGGTTAGCAAATCCCATATCTTTAGTTAAGTCCTAACATTGGAAGTTTTAATTAAGTTTTTCCGATGAATTGAGGTGAGTCGGACTTATATGATAAATTCAACATATTTCCATGATTATGTGGACAGATTGCTGTTGCTAGCAGACTTCCAATTCCCAAAAATTTATTATCTGGTTACGATTGCCTAAATTTTAATTATTTTTGTGGGGACAAATCTTAAATTAGACTAAAGTTTTCTGAGGAGACTATTCATAAAACATCAGGATCGGCAATCATCCACATCAAAGGTGATAAAAACCGAATCTCCTGGCTTGTAAGTTCACCTAAGATAAAAGTGTCAGCAAAAGATAAATGCTGAGTTCTTTAAATCAACCCTTACCAATACTTAAACTGACATTAAACAGATTGCTAGATTTGGAGGGATAGTTATGACATTAGTTCGTTGGAATCCTTGGCGCGAAATGAGTGCATTGCAACGACAAATGAACCAGCTTTTTGAAGATACAATCACTCCTGCAAAACTGTTTGACAGTAGTTTCGCACACATCCCCGCAGTTGAAATCCAAGAAACGGATGATGCAATTCTTCTGAAAATGGAAGTCCCAGGAATGGATAGCAAGGACTTAGATATCCAAGTTTCGGAAACTACTGTTCATATCAGTGGTGAACGTAAACATGAAGCTAACCAAGAAGAAGATGGCTTCAGAAAAAGCGAGTTCTACTACGGTAAATTTGAACGAACAATTCCTTTAGGTATCAGAATTCAAAATACCGAAGTTAAAGCCGAATATAAAGATGGTATTTTGAGTTTGACCTTACCAAAAGCTGAAGCCGAAAAAAATAAAGTTGTCAAAGTGAGCTTGTAATTTCACTGTAGTGCCAAAATCGAACTAAGTTAATAGTTGAAGTGAGTAGTGGGGAATATTCCTAGACATTCAGATTAACCAAGCATAAACAAAAGACCCAGTTAGATTTTAACTGGGTCTTTTTCGACGTTTGCAATCATGCGATAGACTGCTAATTTAGGGACACATGAGGGTATCGCGGGTGCTGCGTCCGGTTGTTGGATTTACTCCCTTAGCTACTTGACACAGTTTTTCCTGTTCGTCTTCACGCATTAAGACATCGGTAAAATCTGCTCCGTCAATAATAGCTCCGGCAAATTTGGCATTCGCAGCAAATGCTCCTTCTAAAATGGCATTTGTCAGATTTGCTTTGACTAATCTCGCTGAATCAAGGGTTGCAAAGGTTAAATCTGCACCTGTAAAATCCGCTGATTCTAAATTCGCGGCAAAAAAACTCACCCCTCGCAAATTAGATTTACTAAAGTTGCTTTGCTTGAGATTGGCTTTAGTAAAACTGGAATCCGTTAAATCCCTCCCGGAAAAATCCGATTCAATTAAAATTTCCTTGTTGTAATCCAGGGCTAATGCAGTTGTTCCCCATCCGCATATACTAGTAATACAAATTACTGCAAACAGCACTATATTGAGGATAGCTAGATAAATTTTGTGCCTGGATGGATTTTGTAATTGATTAGCATTCATGGTAATTTTGACTTGATGGCAAAGCATTCTCCTTCTAATTATCTCGATATTGGTAACTTAGGTGAAGACCTTACGGTGCAATGGCTAGTATCTCAAGGTTGGATTATTTTACATCGACAATGGCATTCCCGTTGGGGAGAAATTGATATTATCGCTGAATATACTAATCCAGAGAATGGTACATATCCACCTCAATTGCCAATATTAGCTTTTGTCGAAGTGAAAACCCGTAGTCAAGGCAGTTGGGACCGGGGTGGAAGGGATGCGATCGCCAACACCAAACAAATGAAAATATACCGTACAGCCCAAGCCTTTATCAGTAAATACCCAGAAAAAGCCGCATATACATGTCGGTTCGATGTTGCCCTTGTTAACTATGCCTTACTTACTGATACTAGCAGGAATGATAATAGTTATCAGAAATTAATTTCTCAAGCTATCAATAACTACTATTTATGTTTGCAAGAATATATTCCTGATGCCTTTAACTCACCGACGGAGTAATATCTTGATGGAAAAATACCTGATTGGTAACGGGTGATAGCCACTGTACAATCAACAATAACATATTCAGCGATCGCCTGTTACCAAATAATATTATCCATGACTATATTATGAGTCTACTTTCTCTGTTGCTGTTTTTTGAACCAAACAAAACTAGGCCAACGTTTCCGGACAATAACCTAAACCGCGAACAAACTGTTGGCGAAAAGCTTCTATTTCCTCCCTTTCTGGATTACCGTGGGAAACAATAGCAACTTGGTAACGACGCATCACATCTACTGGATATTGGCCAGCTTCCAAACTCCACAAAGCCATTTGTAGACGCATCGGTGGTTCATAACTAATACCGAGTTCATTTAAAAAAGCGCGGAAATCTCCATCGACCTGGGGTGAAATTTCCCCATCCAGTTTAATCCGTACTACCCAGCCATCGATTTGATGAATTACCGTGACAAATAAAACAGGTAGTTCAGGTCTAGCGTGCAGGTGCTGGACAACCCGCAGCGTTAAACTGGCATTTGCCAAATAATACAAGTATTCCATCTTTAGTGCTAAGGGCCAAAGCCAATCCTACATTTATATTATTGAGATATTTACCTTGCCCCCGGTAGGGTAAAAGCCCCCGTTTTTTGATGGGTAGGTTTACCCAAATTTCATAATGATCTATCCGTGTTACTTAATAGTAACCATCATAAACGGAAAACTGCAAATTGCCCGTATTTAGTTTACAGTTTTCTTATTCTAGCTATATATTCTGTAATTTAGGTGTTTTCCAGAAGCCAATGCAGCCACAATCTTCCCCTTCCGAACTTGCTAGTGACTCTAAGCAACAAGCAACCGACCTGGATCTAGACCACAACCTCATGGGATACGATTACGAGCTACCGAGTCAGATGATAGCGCAAAATCCGGTTGTTCCCCGCGATCGCTCCCGATTATTAGTCGTAAATTCACCCTTGACAGGGGTGACAACACCGCCGATACACACGATTTTCCGTAATCTTCCTGAGTTTTTGCAACCGGGGGATTTGTTAGTCATGAACAAAACAAAAGTGATTCCTGCGCGATTATACGGATATAAAAACACCGGCGCAATCATTGAGGTTTTGTTATTAGAGGAACGCAGTCGTGATACCTGGTTAGCCTTAGTCAAACCCGGTCGTCGGTTTAAAATTGGTTCACAAATCATGTTTGTACCCCCAGGGGTGATCCATCAAAGTAAGGGGGAAACAGAGGATTTAGACTGGGATGATGGGGAGGAAAACCAATTGCCTGAGTTCGACCCCAACCAATCCTACCTGAAGGCAACGGTCATCGATAGCGATGCAAACACCGGTGGCAGAATTTTACAATTTGACCTACCAGGGGGGGTATCATCCCTGATTGAAATCCTGCACCAATATGGCGAAATACCCCTTCCCCCCTACATCAAAAATAGTACCGCCAGGGACGAGCAATATCAAACCGTCTACGCAGACACTCCCGGTTCCGTTGCTGCACCCACAGCCGGGTTACACTTTACACCTGAACTACTCGAAAATTTACAGAAAATGGATGTTGGGCAAGCTTTTGTAACATTACATGTGGGGGTTGGGACATTTCGTCCGGTGGAGGTAGAAGATGTAACCACCCATGTCATGCATGAGGAATGGATTGAAGTCACCCAGGAAACCGTTGATCAGGTGCGTTCGACCCTTGCTCAGGGAGGAAGGATAATTGCCGTGGGAACAACTGCGGTTCGGAGTTTAGAGGGTGCAGCTAGTATATCGGGAGAATTGCAAGCTTACTGTGGGAAAACCAATTTATTTATTTATCCTGGTTATAAATGGCGAGTTGTGGACGGTTTGATTACCAATTTTCATTTACCTCGTTCCAGCTTAATGATGTTAGTTAGTGCTTTAATTGGACGCAAGCGGTTATTGAATTTGTATCAAGAAGCAATTCGTCAGGAATATCGATTTTATTCCTTTGGGGATGCGATGTTAATATTACCAGAAGGAAGGGAGTACAAGAAATTAGTTTGTAATTCGTAATTTGTACTAATAATTTCCCCTTGACGATTGAAAAGGATAGTATGGACTTTGAGGGGTTTATTGGCATATTTTTGGGCATATTTACTAGCTTTAAGGGAAATTTTCGCTGCTAAATACCGAAAGGTCTCCGACGCTAATCCTGCTTGTACCAAAATTTTGTAGGCTGCATCGGCAGTTTCGGCATCCAATACTTGATGAATTATTTCTAAGTCACCACCTGTCTTCGCAACAGCTGCGGCTATTATTTCCAATTTGCCATCGGCTAAATGACTAGATGTATTAAATATTCCCCCAGCTAATTTAATTAATTTCCCCTGGTATCCCAACAATAGGACTTCATCTACGTCGTAAATGGCAGCTTCTACTAATAATGGGCCAATCCAGTTACCCGTTTGTACAATCCGGTCATGGGCAATTCCCAAACCTTCAGCAACTTGCATTCCATTCTGACCGATACAGAAAACCAACTGACGATGCTGTTTTGCTACTGCTTGCAATTTTTGCCGTAATTCTTGCAAATGTGCAGCAGCAGATAAAGGCTGGGAAATACCACTAGTCCCCAACAGAGAAAGTCCTTCTAAAATTCCAAAGGCTGCATTAGAAGTACGTTGGGCTAGTTGGCGACCGAATGGTAATATAATGGAGACTGTAACCGTTTCGCTGTCGTCTATTAAGGGTAGCAAATTCTCCGCAAATAAGCGACGGGCGTAGCTATAAATTGCTCCTTCACCACTGGCTGTTTTTCCCACACCTTCCCCCGCTTCTAGGACTAAAGCCTGAAATTGTCTGTTTGATATTTTCACGTATGCCCAAATCGGTGTGTCCCTGGTTATGTCTAAGTTGTCTCCAGGGTCGCTGATTGTCACCGCCAAGCTACTATCTTGGGTTAATAAAGCTACTTGATTGACTGGTATGATTACGTTGTCTGGTAAGATATTAATTTCCACTTGGTCAATCGGTTGGTGACTTTTGAGGTACATTAGGGCCGCTTTTGCGGCTGTAACGGCGAATACTGGTAGTGTATATCCGGTGCGTGTCATTTGAACCTACTCCCTCTAAATCTAAATACAGAATGCTACATAAAGAGACGTAGCAATGCTACGTCTCTACACAACCCAACGATAATTTTGGTTTTCAGACAAAATGTAAATAATTATAATTCATGACCAAATTCAGCAAATACTTGCTAAATAAGGGCATTATCTATAAATCTATGGATAATACCCTTACATACATGTAGTACTTTTTCAAACAATGGGTTTTGACTTTATTCAAAACAGATTTTAGTTATCTTTTTGTCCACCTTCACGGCTTGCGGTCAGCGTGTAAAGGATGATTAAAAAAACTGAGGGAACTAGTACGAATAAAAGACTCGCAACAAACCCCAAGTCATTCACTTGCATAGCAAGAACGCCTCTCTTTTAGATAGATGTAGTTTCAATTTAACACCTTTAGGATACCATTATTGGAATCCGAGTGTATTGGCGATCGCAAGATATTTTGTTTGCTTTCTATGGTTTGGTGATTACACTCACTGGTCCATGTACCAAGGTTTGACAAGCAAGACGATAGTTGTCTGGTTTCCTCTTCAATAGACGGTTTTCTGCGTCTGTACGGGGAGAGAGATTTTCCATTCCCTCGGTGATTTCGACTATGCATGTCCCGCACTGACCGTAACCACCGCAGTTCATCATTTTACCCCAAACTTTATATATATCAATATTATTTTGCATGGCTGCCAAACGTAAGTTTGCCCCGTTTGCGGCCACAATTTCTTTATTCTCTTTGATGAAGTTGATATTACCCATTGCCTACCACCTCGACTCTACCCTTGTATAATTACTGTCTTGATAACTATAGATGTGGATTTTTCCCACCTCTATGTTACTGCAATTTTGTCACAAAATATAAAGAATTATTACGGAATTAGTCGAAATGCAAACCAAAAAATCAGACAGGTACTCAGACCTGTCTGGAAAAAAACAAATCAAACCCAGTGAAATTATCTGAAACCGACAGCCGCTTGCCAAACGAATGCCAAAAGGAGGAAAAATACGGGGATAATGGGAAGCACATCAACTAGGGGGTCAAAAATTTGGTATGCTTCCGGTAACTTTGCGAGTAGGATTGCTGCTTCCATGTTTGTTTTATCTACCTAACTAAATTCCAACACAGCTTTTCATAATTGATAGGTATCTTAACATAGGCAGTGGACAAAGTTACGTAAAGAAAAGTTGCTAAATATTTGGCGGTTGTTCACCATGCAATACATCTATCTACATGGATTTGCTTCTAGTCCTAATTCAACGAAAGCTCAACAAATAAAGTCCCATCTGGCTGATTTGGGAATTGAATTACAAATTCCCGATTTAAACCAAGGGAACTTCTCCCATTTAACTATGACTCGGCAAATCCAACAAGTTAGCCAGTTATTTAATCATGATGGGGTTGGTATCACTTTGATTGGTTCGAGTTTAGGTGGATTAACGGCTGCACATTTAGCTCAAATGTATACCCAGGTTAAGGGTTTGATGTTGCTTGCACCTGCTTTTGGTTTTTTATCCCATTGGTTAAGCAAGCTAGGTGAAGAGAAAATTAGGGATTGGCAAGGGAAAAAATATCTACCAGTTTATCATTATGGGGAAAAGCGCGAATTACCACTACACATTGAATTTCTTGAGGACGCTAAATTCTACTCGGAGGAAAAGTTACAGCGACCTGTGCCGACTTTGATTTGGCATGGTATAAATGACGAGGTGATTCCCGTAACTGCAAGTCGAGAATATGGGCGATCGCGTCCTTGGGTACAATTGATGGAGGTCACCAGCGATCATAGTTTAGTGGATGTGATGCCAGAAATTTGTGGGGATATAATCAGGCATATCAATATTTTGAGAAATTCCGATCTATCCTGATGTCTGGAAAAGATTTATTGCGGAAAATTGTGAAAAATTTAGAGACGCTCACCATGAACGTCCCTATTTAACTAAAAAAGGAGAATATTCTTGATATTTAAGTTTGACTTTTAACATAATTTAGTAGTTTGATTGCTCCTGATTATGTCTAATTGATTAATTCCCCTAGTCCTACCAGCTATTTCATAGTTTTTCCATTCTGCGGACAATGCCAACAGTTTGGGGTAAAACCCCGACTAATTGCGCAAATGCTTCATCGGGAAGGGATGCAACCACTTCCTTGGGGAAGTATTGCTCAAATTGCTCCAATATCTTTTGGACTCTTACTTTTGCTAATTGACTTTCGGTGATTTGTCTTATCAACCTAATCCATTGCCGTCTAATCAAATATGCTTTTTGGCAATCTTCATGCGATTCGGGAGTCAGCAGTGACAAATTCCCTATGGGAATAACTGCAACACAATCGCGATCGCAATTACCTCCTACCGCAGCACCAGGTCCAGCAAACTCCGCATGGAACTGCTTGAATAACAATAAACCATTTCTTCGCCGACTATTGACGACGAACACTTTGCCACTGTGAAGCATTTTTAACAGGTTTGAGCTAGAGTCTTGCTCAACACCATCGTTGGTAACTAGATATTCAAGAAAGTTGGTGTCTGGGTAATAAGTAGATACCATAGCATTTTGATAGCGTTGACATTCTCCGCTATCCATGTTTTTCAAATTTTCAAGGTATTTAGATTAATGAGAAACAACATGACAAAATTATATGCACCTAATATCTGATTTATTCCAAAATGTTAATAATGGTAAACAACTACTACATCATACATGTCTTAAATCTAAATGATTTAAGTAATCATAATTTTATGGGATTTGTCGATTTTTGTCTTCCTATATCAGTGATTTTCGTTAAAGTTTCTATAAAGTTGATGATTTTAAATACAAAGTTAGGATGATGAATTCTGGTCAAATTTTCACGTATTTTCACGGATGTCAGAATTTGCATACATACGCTATAAGAAAGGGCTGACGAGGAAAAGGGGGAAATCCATTCTCACCTGTTTATCTTGATATATCTCGTGTTTTTCCCAGGTAAGGATTATGGGTTAAATTCGAGGTGATAGGAGTAGCAGTTGGGGGTAGTAAGCGAAAGCTCGCATAAATCACATAACTACTTGATTTGCTGTTGAAGGTTAACGGTTGACAGTTAACAGTCACCCATTAAGAGTAGTGAATGTACAACTTAAATGTGCAACAGCTTATTTGCAGAAAATTCACTCCCTTGCTTGATGTAGAGGGAGTGGGGATTAAGAATGAGCTATTTTCTTGTTTGGTTGTGTCTAGAGAACATGGGAAACTGATTTGAAAGTGTAGACGTGTAGGGTTCCCCAAGGCTGTGGGAAAAACCACTTTCATGCCTTCTAGTATAAGCAGTACACCTTGGCTACTCACTTTCTGTAAAATTCTCTAAAAAGATTTTAATCTCAGTTTGGTAGATATTTGTGTAAAAATATTTGCTGAGAGCGTTGCCAAATACAAAAAATCGATTGAGCTTCCATTTCCTGGTGAACCCGATATCCTTGTTTAAAATAGAGTTGACGAGCTTGTTGATTTTTCTCTAGAACGTGTAAATATATATCTTGAAAACCCCATTCTCTGACTAATTCCTCACTACGTTGCAGGAGACCAGATGCAACTCCACGTCGGCGATATTGGGGATGGACAGCTAAATTCGATAGATAGGGATAGCTGCGACCTAACTGTGTCCAGCGATCGCTGTAACGTAGTCCTAGTTCCACCGTTCCAATGGGTATATCATGGGAGTAATTGGTGTCAATTGCGACCAAGCAAGCTTGATGTGGCTTTGTAGAGGTGACTCTATGCTTTAAATCTTCCGAGATACCCAAACGTAGGAGGGGAAAAGTCCAACCCCAGAAACCTTGGGAGGAGTGGAAACTTTCGGCAATTATTTGGGCGATCGCGTCCAAATCCTCATACTGAGCGAAACGAACCTGGAATTGACATTTTGGTTCGCTAATCAGCGCGGGGGGAGGTTCCTGTTGTGATTGATGATAAAACGAGGATGTCAAGGTAAATATCAAAAAAATAGAATAGATTTGAGACTGGAATCAATTGATGATTTCCACAGATTTTAAACAACATTTCGCCGCTTGGCATCAGTTATTTGCTGGGAATTTCCCAATCTAACTAAAACCATTGGTGATAGTGTATATACTGGCTTATTCTACACTGGTAGTCTACCCTAGACTAGTGGTTTGTCAATCCATAAACATCACACTAGGGAGTAGTAGAAGAATCAACCCGTTATATCGTTTTACTTGAGATGGTTGATACCTGAAGGGAAGCTTTTAGGTGTCGGGGAAGAAAATATCGCAAAATTTGGGTGAAATCCTGGATTTCTTACGATTAATATCGATTCTCTTGTATTTTGAAATAAATGAAACTAGAATAACCAACGGTTACAGCCCTTAATATGTAGCAAGCATTATCGTAAATGATATATGTTGTCAGCCTTGAGTAACGGATTGATTTTCCTTCTACTCCCTGTACAGACAAACCGACAGGTCGTTTGTACTCCCTCTTCCCTGTAAGTTTTACGGTTTTGTGAGAAATGCGGGTACAGTAGTTTTTTGACTGATAACGAGATTGAGTGGACAAAAAAGGTAATCTAAAATCCATAGACGCGTTGGCGAAAGCCATACCTTTAGGCTAGCGGATCGACTGAAGAGTAATCCAAAATCTAAAATAATATTAAGGTGTGATTAGACAGGTGAACTATCGAATCACCAGTCAAAAATCAACACCCTACTATTAACTACCTATTAAATAGGCGATATTTAGAATTTATATTTAATCATCATTCCTTTCACCAATGGTATAGGGAGAGGAAATATCCATCACATCACCAGTACTGACCAAAGCTCGATAGAGTAGAGCGCAAACTTCCGCACGGGTTGCCACCTTATCGCTATCTAATGTGTAGACATTGGGGTAATTAGCGACAATTCCTCTTTCCGTTAAAGCCGCGATCGCATTTCTAATATCACTGCGAATCATGGCAGCATCTTGATACACTGATAAAATTGCCTCCGTAGAACCACTGGGAGTGTAGTTTAAACCTCTGGCGATCGCCAGTAATGTTTCTAGACGGGAGAGGCTTTGTTGAGGTTGGAAACGATTGCCATCAGCTTCTAAAAAGCCCATTTGATAAGCTTCTTGAATTGCACTGTAAGCCCAGTTACTAGTGGAAACATCCACAAATCTTCTTGCTTGACGACGTTTCGCTTTGGCAAATCCTTGGCTTAACATGGCTGCAAATTGAGCGCGGGTGACTTTTTCATCCGGACGGAATTTACCATCGGGAAAACCTTCAATGATTTCCATTGCTGATAATTCGGCGATGAAGTCTTTTGCCCAGTGGTTACTAGGAACATCAGTAAATTTTACCTGAATTCCCCGTGCAACTCCAACTTCCCGGTATTCTATCATTGCTTGGGCTAAATCTTGGATATTATTAGCACTAATCTGATTAATTTTGACTAAATTACCGGGAGTAACCTGCAAAGCTCTAGCTAAATTTGTGTTAAAAGCACTAATGGATCTACCCATCACCGCAGCTACACCTTGACGTAAAGCAAGGGGATAAATGGCATTAGTCGCAATGGTACGTAAACTACTTACCTGAAATTGATTGGTTTGGATTTGACTTGCACTCTGGAGGAAAGTAACTTTTTCTCCACTGACTTGGGTAAAGTAATCGTAGACAGTTGCGTCTGTGTCGATGGAACCATCAAAATTGCGATCGATTCCATACACAGTCCGCACAACTTTATATCCAGAAGGATTATTCGATAAAACTAGGTTTACTACCGTATTGGCTTGTAAGCATTCAAATTCAGTGTAACCAATAAAGCGGTTTTGTTTATCGTATAGTCGCACGACAACGATATCACCAGCTTTCACTCCATTCACAAAGCTAGCTGTTTGTTGAATTCGATATTGGTAATCACCAACAAATCTTTCCTTGTGGTACTTATTACCACGTTTTTTCTTCACTGAAATACGAGCAATTACATCACTGAAATTATTGGCTGGCTGTAAAATTGCTAAGGTAAAACCAGGTTTGCGATTACGCAGAGAAACATTTGCAGCACTGATTTGGACTGTGTTTTCCCCTGAAACCGTTTTACTCGCATCCACCTCAGAGGTGGCGATCGCACTATTGCTAGTAGTAACTACTTGATTCGTACTACTGCTGCTAATAGTTTCCTGTGTTGCGATCGCAGTCGTTGATGAACGACTAGAAATACGTTCACGAATCATCACACTTCTTGCGATCGCAGCTGATGCAATTCGGGTTGACTCTTCATCTAACCTGACAACGCTTCCAGATTGGTTGGTTCGATATACCCACATTTCCTGGTCGTTGCTCACAACGACTTGCCAACCATTTTGTCTACCTTGGTTGCAAACACTTTCTACCTTTAGATTAAAGCAATCATTAGTCCAAATTTGTCGCTCTGCTTTGACGATTCGTAAACTAGATGCAGCTAAACCAGTCCGTCGAGAAATATCACTCAGGATGGCGGTTTTAACTGGTTTTTTGAGCTTCACACCGACATTTCTGTTTTTATCATCATCATCGTCATCATCGTCATCGTCATCATCATCATTTCCGGCAATAATTAATGGATTTTCTGTCGATGACTGGATAGTTTCTGAGGCTGAATTAATTGATTTTGACACAGCTAGTGCAGAAGAAATTGGTGCAAAAGCTGCTAAATAAGCACTAATTAAAACTAATTTTCCAAAAAATGATAGGTAACTTTTATTCATTTGTTTTTACCGGATGTAACATCATTAAACTGAGAAAAGTAACAGTCCATGCACCCTTATTCACTGATTTTATTAATCCCAATTTTTGCTCAAAACTAACATCTCAATCAGTTTGAGTAATTAGTTTAGATAATTAAAGTTATACATATCAATTATTTACACTTATAGCAATAATGTTTTAAATTATACTTAAATTATGGTGATTACAAGTAATGCGCTCGATTTTTTAGTAATTGTTTTTAAAATTACCTTTCTCCGCGTTTTTTGCTTGTCTTGTTGGCTTTAGTCAATGGAAAATGATAGTCTTGTCAAAAATCTTTCCTCAAAAGACGTTAATTTCCTCCGGCAAAAAGTATTATTTTTGACTTAAAAAACTAATTTCTTCATGAAATCCTCACATTTTTCTCCTAACCTGGAAATCGAGACAAAGTATTTAAGATAACGACGGTATGCGGAATTACAGGGAATCCGCTCATCGTTTATGCGCTGCATCTACAAACTCAATCAGTTAAAAAATTCCACACATAATTTGGTGTCATTGACTTTTCCATTATCTGGTAAAGCCAAGGGAAAGATTTGCGCATATTTACTGATACATTGATTCGACCAATGAGATGGTGCTGTTAGTTTACTTTTTTGTGTTTAAGTTAGTCATGTTAGCAATAGCAGAGGACTTCATGGAATTGAAACAGGAAATTTCATCAAATTGCGATCGCTGTATTCTGTACCTTTTATGTATAAACTTCTTGGAAACAGCAGAAAATCATCTAGAATGCAGTCAAATTCAACTCATAGCCCAACAATTTCAGCAATCTTTAATTCAACAAGCTACGATTCATCTCACAGAAGATGGACAAGTGAAATTCATCACTCCAACAGCTAAAGAATTATTACAAAAATATTTTATTTGCCACAACATCTATGCATTACCAGAAATTTTAAAGCGCTGGTTCAAACAGCAAATCTCTCAACTTCAATCTCACAAAATTGCCTTATTATCTCCCAGATATTTCTGCATGGAGCAAGAAAAATCTAAATTAATTATCAAACTAATTCCTAATTCCAGGAGTAGCAATCACTTATTACTTCTAGAAGAACAAGAACTACTTGCATTTTCAATCGCAACTTTAGAATTATTAGGACTAACAAAACGTGAAGCAGAAGTTTTGTACTGGATTAGCAAGGATAAAAGCAATGCTGGAATTGCCAAAGTTCTAGGTTGTGGAGAGGGGACAGTACGTAAACATCTAGAACATATTTACGAAAAACTAGATGTACAAACTCGAACGGGTGCGGTGATGGTGGCTTTAGAAAAGCTGGGATTAATCAAGGGATAATTTATTACAAAATCTTAATAATCACCTTCGCAGATCATCGTATTGTTCATGGAACTAATTCTTGTCATGATGAAATTATCAACACTGAATAGGTTGATAAAAAAAAATCAAATTTTTCATCAATAAAAACAAAGAGGTCAAATATGTATATGCAAATTGAAGAATTAAAACAAATTGCTCCCTCCGCTACAACCATGAGAGATTTTGCGGAGTCATTAAAGAAAGAAGAGCCAACAATTATCCTGAGAGATTATAACGAACCAACATCTCCTCCATATCTACAAAGTGGAGTGGAAATTTTCGATTTTGATAAAAACCCTGCTCCTGTTGGTGAAATGAAAAGTGCTTACGGAACTAGACCAAATGTTGCAGGTGTGAATGTCGTTAATGCAGTGAAAACAGCATTAGGTACTGGTGGTTATTGCTTACATATTTCCGACAGCAGTTACACTGGTTATACTATTTGGGAACTGTATGAGTTCATGAGAAACTTTGATAATACCAACTTGCGTGTTTGGATTCCCGAAGTTTTTGATTGTGATGACTTTTCGGAAGTTCTCCAAGGTAATGTGAGCGGATTTTTCCCGGGAATTGCTTTTGGAACTATTTGGTATGGTTCAAAAGAACCTCCCTATTGGGGTCATTCTGTGAATATTTTCTATTCTTACACTGACAACAAGGTTTATCTCGTTGAACCACAAAGTGATGTTTTCTATTCATTTAATCAAAAGGAATGGGAAGCTTGGATGGTAGTTATCTAGTCTAAAAAAAGAACTGGAACTGTTATCAAATTATTATCTATTAATCAGACGGTTCCAGTTTTACCAAGCTCATACAGCAGTCCGAGCGGGATTTGTGAAATCTTAGATATAGGGTTGTTAACGGTTAACAGTCACCAGTCATTAGCACGCTATTTTTCATGACTTAAATAGGATTGCTGTAACTCACTTGCTCAAGTTTATTTCACCTGGTTAGACTTGAATTTTTCCAAGTCTCCATCTTCACAACTTCCTCATCTTTGTGTTCTAGACTGCAAGTAGTAAAAAAACCAATCAGAAACCAAATATAAATAGAGGGATGAAAGATTATGTTGCTAGAACGTTTAACTCTGACATCGGAAGAAGATACCAGCTTACTTCGAGACAGAATTCCCCTGAATCGGGAATTAAACCTACAAAATCCCAATGAGGTGATAACGGAGTTGCTGCGTCATTTGGTATATCGTAATTTTAAAACAATCGAAACTAATCCTAATCGGTGGTCACTGCAAGAAAATTTAGTCAAATTGGGGACAGGTAATCCCCATCGTTTCCAAGTATTTGTCAATATTAGTTCAGTAGATAATGTCTTTGTACAAGTAGAAATTGTCCGTCAACCGGATCGACCAATAATTTTGCAAAAAGGAAATTACAAAGCTCTAGAAGCTCTGGAGATGGTGCGTAATTTGCCATATTTTCCTGACTACCAAAATCAGTAAATATAGGTAAGTCGGTATGGGGGGATAGTTGATTGTGATACCATCAAAATACCAAACTTTGCTATTAATGCTATCCGGTTTAACCAGCGCGATCGCATTTATCGTGTCCTGGGGTGGTATTTTATCTCCCCAGATATATCTACCATTTACACCATCGCAGATTTTACCAGGAGCAATCAGCCAGGATATAATTTCTGTTATTGCTTCTCTGGGGATAGTTGTTTGTGCGATCGCAATTCAAAGGGGTGTAAATCGCGCTTGGTTGATTTGGCTCGGTTTGTTGGGATATTTATTTTATGGATATGCACTTTACGCGTTAGATGCGATTTATAATCAGTTTTTCCTTGCTTATATTGCGATTGTCGGTTTAACTGTTTATACCGTGATTATTTTCTTTGCCCATGTGAATTTAGATTACTACCAAAGGATTACAGAACGCAGTAAACCCCGGAGGGTGATCGCCATATATTTATTATTTTTGTTCACATTATTTAATATCGTGTGGTTATCCCAAATTCTACCAGCGATTGGGAGTGGTCTCCAGTCAGGAGTCAATACGGTTTTTGTCCTGGACTTGGCGTTTTTCTTACCATTATTAGCAATTTGTGCGGTTTTACTTTTACATCGGAAACCATTTGGCGATTTGCTTGCACCAGTTATTCTTATTAAAGCTGGAACATTGGGTGTTTCCGTCTTTTTCGGTGAATTATTAAAGCCCCAATTCGGTCAAACTATCGACCCTTTTATGGTTGGCTTATTTGCTGTAATGGGTTTTGCTTCACTTGCTTTTGCTAGATTAGCATTGACTCAATTTGGGTAAAAAACTCCATCGAGTAACTTAAAAATAGGGAGTAGGGAGTAGGGAATGGGGTGTGCTAAAAATCAACTTTGATTAAGTTCTAGTGTGTGTAGTATATGACGGCTATTTCCTGTTTACTTGAAAGTAATATCTATATCCTTGCTGAAAAAAATAACTCTAGAAAATAACTTAAAAAAAGCAATTAAATTACATTTATCAGAGGTGTAAATCAATGATTTGGCGTTATATTTTGGCATGGTTGCCAATGGTATTAATTGCGATTATCAATGCGGGGATACGTGAATATACCTACGCAAAATATCTTGGAGAACTTCGCGCTCATCAATTATCAACCCTGACGGGAATATTCGCATTAGGTTTATATATTTGGTTAATTACAAGTATTTGGCCAATCCACTCCACCTCGCAAGCTTTTATAATTGGCTTCATCTGGTTAGGATTAACCCTGGCATTTGAATTCCTCTTTGGTCATTATGTGATGCATAATCCCTGGAGCAAACTACTTGCAGATTACAATATCCTTGCGGGACGGGTGTGGATTTTAGTCCTGATTTGGACTGCGATCGCTCCTGTGATTTTTTTCTCGATGCGACGCATGATTTGATATATAGGTGTATCGATTTAGGGAAACATTAACAGCATTACCAAATTTCTCGTAGAGACGTAGCAGTGCTACGTCTGTTATGTTTCCAGATATTTTCAATGCATCCTGAATCCTGTCTCCTATTTCCTGCATTCTTTTAATCCGGAACCGTCGTGACAAATTCCCTTTGATCCTCATGACAAATCTGTTGGATAATATTACGTCCCGACATTGCAACCACAGGTACACTTCCACCCGGTTCTAACCATTGTCCAATCATATAAAAATTATCCAAACCCGGCAATTTTTTCTCAATTCCAGCGATCATCAAACCCATTGTTTCCTTAGTCAATAACCAACCACAACTAGAACCTTGCCAATTACCTGTGTAGCGTTCGTAACTTAGGGGTGTGGCAACATCAACATATTCAATATCAGCTTTAATCCCCGGATAAAACTCTGCTAATTGGTCGATGAGGATTTGCGATTCCTGAATTTGTTCCACATTGTAAATTGAACGTCCGTAAATTCGCTGCCAGTAATCATAGGGAGTATTTAACATTACCATCATTACCGATTTACCTGGTGGAGCGAGGGAAGGGTCAAAACAGTAGTGTTTGACACCAATTTCGTAGCGGTTTTCCCCGGCAATCAGAATCGGTGTTTCTAGTAAATGTGTCACCCAGTGGGGTTCCTGAGACAAATCCCGGTTAACACCCAGGGAAACTTGCAATTGGGAATGGACAGGGAGATGACCATCATATAATTTTTTGATTTTCTGGTTTAAGTATTTTCCCCCCAACAGATTAAAAATTGTCCCCCGTCCATCACAAGCAGAAATAACACGACCAGCAAAATACTCGCGGTTATCATAAAGTCGCACCCCCACAGCTTGGTTATTTTCCACAAGTACCCGTTCCACCTGAGCACAATAGTGGACTTTACCACCTAATTGTAAATAACGTTGCTCCAGCGATCGCGCAAATTCCAAGGATGCTCCGATGGGAAAACCAGCATTTTTGTTATACATATAAGCAAGCAAAGACATCCCCACCATCATGGGAATACTTGGCCAAGCAAACATGTGAGGAATGGCTGACCTTAAAAAAGGGTTGTGGAAACGTTGAGCAAATTCTTGCGCAGAAATATGGCCCCATTGAGTTAATAATCCCATAAATGGCAGCATTTTTCGCGTTAATCGCCACCAATCACCCCAATTCATCAGATTTTTCGGCTTTTGTTGCAGCAAGGACAAATCAAACTCAGTAAAATCCCAGATACCAGCACAAAATTGTTTAATTAATTTACTATCCTGCGGTGAGAAGTCAAGTAAATGATGTTCCAGTCGGTCAGGGTCGGTATAAACAATCAGGGTTTGTCCAGATGGTGCAATCACCCGCATAAATTCATCATGGTTGACAAATTTGCGTCCTTGAATTGCTCCCAGTTCCTCCCACATGGAATGAAAGGGTTGATTTTTACCCGAACCAAATAGATAATGAATGCAACCATCAAAGGTATATCCCTGACGCTTCCACGCGGTACACAAACCACCAGGGAGATTGTGCATTTCCATAATTTCGCTGCGATAGCCGTTCATCTGTGCATAGCAACCCGCACTCAATCCAGCTATCCCCGCACCAATGATAATAATATCGCAAGAAGAATTAATCATGGGGTTATCGTTGTGATTATCCAACCATGATTTGAATGTAGGGAAAAATCTTGAGGATATTGTGAGCAGTCAAACTCTAGTTCCTAAAAGTTTTCGGGATTTACTAATTTGAATTTGAGTAGGGAGTGGGAAAAACCTCTTTCATTGGTTTTGGTATAATCCTTACATGTAGACCGTAGTGGCTTCTCATTGAGATGGCTACTCCCAATCCTAGTTGAGAACAAAATATGGCGTTGCATAAGTGCAGGATGAATAAGTATTTGAAAGCATCGAAAAATCGTTGAAAATTTGGTCAAATTATCCCCTGATTCTGCAACGCCTAAAATATAATTACTGATTCTGATATTTTTGAAACATTTGGGTTAGAGTTAAATAGGTTTGAATATCAAATATTTGATTTAGTTTCTCATTTTCTTCTAGTTCTAGTAACATACTTTTAAATATTTGTTGTTGTAAACCATTTTCTTTATCCCTAAGTGCGGCTTTATAAATACTCACAGGACAATCTTTCTCTGCCTTTAGATATAACTGCTCTAAATATAGCTTTGTTTCTTCTACCGATTGATGACTAGACAAAGATATTTGTGTCAATATTTCTTGAATATTCTTTTCTGATTTTTTGAGATGAAGTTGCTTCAGTTTTTTGTCTAATTCCTTGATGTAAACTTCTAGATACTTAATATCTCGATCATTCTCTGGTGGCTTATAAACTTTTGAACCCCGATACTGAACAAAGGTAGACCTTTGAATTAATTCGTAACGACATTTTTCAGCTATACCCTTTCTGACAGCATAAAAACACTTCTCTAAGTTAATTACCAAATCTTGACTTAATTGTTGATTTTTTTGACTTTCCTCAATCAAAGTGTTAATTGCCTGTCTGCTTTTCTGCATTGAGCTATAGATTCTATCGCCTAGTAACTCCTGCCAAAAAACTTGAAAAACTATAAATAAAAAGGGTTCTACTCTATAAGCATCCATTTACAGCAGATTCGAGGTTTATGAGGTACAGTAGCAACAATTAGTAAACCAATTTTTTAGATGCTTTGGATCAACTAATGTCAGTGCAATTTTAATTAAACCATCAACTACAGATGCACTTTTAGGAGAAAACTGTTTTAAGAACGCTTTTAATTGTGACCACCAATGTTCAATTGGATTAAATTCAGGGGAATAAGGAGATAGATAAAGAACACTTGCTCCTACAGATTCAATCAAAGGCTTAATCTCTTCGACTTTATGTGCTGGCAGATTATCCATTACAACGACTGCACCAACCCATAATTGTGGAAGTAAAAAATGCTCTACAAAAACTTTATAAGCTTCTCCATTCATTGAGCCATTTAAAGTCATCACAGCTAAGACTTTTTTGAAGCTAATTCCTCCAATTACACTTATTTTTGCACCTCGGTAATATGGTTTAAAATCATAAGCTCTACTCCCGCGATCGCTTCGAGCATGAGTTCTAGTCAAACCAAGCAAAACACCCATTTCGTCTATAAACACAAGGTTTTCTGGGTCTATGTGTTTTACTTTCTCCCAATATTCTAATCTCAGTTTTTGGACTCTTTCTGTTTTCGCTTGGCTGCTACGTAAAGTCTTTTTTTTCGAGTTAATTCTTGTTTTTGCAATGCACAACACATCACACTTGCACACACCCAAATGTTATATTTTTCTCCAAAATACTCGCAATATTCCAATAAAGTTAAATCCGGGTAACTTTGAACCATTTCTGCTAATTCGCTACCGTAATCATCTAGCTTACCCTTCATTGCTCCACCTTGCTTTTTGGGTTCTAGATGCCCTTCCAATCTTTTTTGCCTGATTAGCTTCTGCACATAGCTTTTTGCTATACCAAACTGCACAGCTACTCCTCGAATTGATGTATCACCCTTTTCGTAAGCACTTACTATTTTTTCTCGTAAATCGATTGAGTAGGGTTTCATTTTAATTTTTGATGCACTAATAACAAGTGTACCTCATTTACCTCGAAAGTGCTGTATCTACTAATTAATTACAAAACACACCTTCAATTTATACTATAATCTAGCTATCAGGTTGCGTGTTATGACGGATAAAATAATTGCCAATATGATATTATTCCCCCATTCTTACGGAAATATGTAATTTTGTATTCACGGTTACTATTTCCCGTAAAATTGAGACTATAGGTACTATTACTGATTTTAATCTTAACCTAAACTTAACCAGAAAATAATATGCTTATTAAACTAAAATGGAAAGGAAGTACGTTTTTTCTGTTAGGTTCATTTACCATTTTGTTTCTCACTCTCTGGTATTGGCTAATGCCTACCCAGGTCAAGTTTGCAGCCGGAAGAAAAGACGGTGAAAGTTACAAATTTGCGTTGATTTTCAAGGAATTAGTAGAACAAAATACCTTTCCCCGGATTAATATTGAAGTGATTGAAACCGATGGGACACAAAGTAATTTACAAAAGTTAGGTAATCAACAAGCAGATTTAGGTGTAGCTCAAGCTGATTTATTAGCGATGCCAAATTCTGTACGGAAGCAGTTGAATTTACAACCAGTTGATCTATCAGGTACAAGATTAATTGCAAGTTTATTTCCAGATGCATATCAACTAATTGTTCGCGGGGATGCAGGTATCAAAAGAGTAACGGATTTACGGGGAAAGCGGATTATTATGCCACCGCAGCAAGGAGGACAGATACAATCATTTTATTTTCTAACTGAACATTATGGTTTATCTAAACAAGATTATCAATTTGTAACTGTCACCTCTGATTATGAGATTACAGCTTTTTGTCGGGGAGATGCACAAGCGGTATTTCATGTTAGAGCCATCGGTCATGAAAAAATCCGTCGTTTATTAACAGAATGTCCCCAAGCAAATCCGGAATTAATTGCGATTGATCAAGCTGGTGCATTAAGAATAAAAAATCCCTATATAGAAGAATCCGTAATTCCTAAAGGTGCATATCGGGGGGAAGATCCGATTCCCGAAAACGATATGGAACCCAATAAACAACTGACCACAGTCAAAGTACAACGTTTATTACTGACCCATAGAAACGTGAACCCAGACGTAATTCGTCGGTTAACAGAAGTATTATTTGAACATCGTCAAGATTTTATCCAAAAAATGGAATTACCCCTTGCTGCCTATATTACCCCTCCCCAGGAAACGAAGGTAGATGTGGTTGCGACCCATCTGGGAGCGCAATGGTACTACAATCGAGAGCAACCTTATTGGTTAGAGCAAAATTCCGGGACTTTAGAAGTTTTGTTAGGGGTGATGATACCCCTTGCAGGGTGGTTTTGGTGGTTGTTGCAACAATTAGAACAAGCGCGTAAAGACAAAGCCGATGATTATATTCGCGAAGTCACTGCGCTGATGGATGCGCAGGATTTTCTGTATCGGTTGGTGGAATTGGAAACAAACCCTTCGCTGATGAAGGAAACCGATGCATTGAATGGGAATCCCCAGGTAAATTCAGCCATCGATAAAATAGCTAAAATATTAGTCGAAAAATATGATACGGAAACAGCAAGAGAAAAGGGAATAGTTTCTCAAGAGTCGGTAGTTTCCTTTAGTAGAACCTTGCGGAAAGTGGTTAAAGCACTAGAACAAAGTCAAACTGAACTTGCTAACTATATTTTTGCCCAAACACCTCACAGGGCTGTTATAGTAGGGAGCGATCGCCAAAAACGTCAAAGTCGTAAAAATTTCCTTCCAGCGCTGATTGGCTTTGACCCAAGCATACCTCTTGTCGGTGAAAAAAACCCCCCAGTCATCGATTACCTGGTTTATCAAGCTGTTTTAGACAAAGCTAGAACTCCAGAAAATTCCCCTCCCACACAAATTTTTACATTAGATCAACAGTTCTTGGCAAAAGAAGCTAAATTAATTAGACAAGATTTAGAAGCTATTTTTAAACGAGCTGTGGATGCAATGGTAGAAGAAAGAATTTCCCAAGATTCTTTCCAAGCATTTCGCGCTATTTGGCAAATTGCCGTTGATGACGTAGATCGGGTGATTCGCGAACAACCAGATGTAAAAGTGATGTAAATTAATTAATAGTTTTTAATCAATAACTCTTGTCCTTGAGCAGCCGATTCCTGCTTATAGTTATTCATACCATATTGAAGCGCCCATGCGGTAATATTGGCAAAACTAAACATTTCCCTAATTTCTGGGGAATCATCATAGGTGATAAGCCACTTGTGCGGACATTCGCGCATATTTTTAGCAAATCGTTCGTGATCAAAAGCAGTATGTAAATTTCCTTTCCTACCATAAAGTTTTGATTTTGTCGCACTTAAATAGGGCGGATCAAGAAAAATAAAAACATTTTTCCCGTCTTGAAAGAGTAAGTCCTCGTAATCGCCGCAAGTAATATGAACAGATGACAAATAAACACAGATATCCCGCAGTCGGTCAATCGATGAGTTTGTAAACCTGCGTTCAAAAGCTTGTTGGGAGTATCCACCGGAATCTACAGTACCAGAGAAAGTGATGCGGTTGAGAACAAAAAAACGTACGGCTCTTTCAAAATCATTCAACTTCAGGTCGTCACCAGTCAAATCATTAAATAAATCTCTACCGTTTGTATATTTTTTCTTGATTCTGCTGACTTCATCTGCAAGGGCTTCATTTTCAGTTTTAGCATACAACCAAAAACAACAGAGGTCGAAATTTAAATCATTAATCCAGTACTGCTTGATGCGACAGCCAAATAGTTGTTTTATTGCCAGAAAAACAGAACCACCACCGATAAAAGGTTCTCTGTATTCATCAATATTTAATGGGACATGAGGAAGTATCTGATCAAGTGCTTTAGATTTGCCACCAGGATAACGAAGAGGGCTTTTCGCTTTAGGCATGATTTATTCGTGATTTGCTCTAATTTTATTTTTAATGATGGGAATTATTGTTAATGCTTTGGCAGCATTATAAGTGCTGTAAATTCTTGCAAACGGGTAACTTCTAGTCCTCTTGGGGGAAACCCATTTAGAGTAAGCGACTTCCGTGTCATCTGCTTGTATAATTCCGCTGGCACTGGAATTGTTAGGGTCGAAGTCTGCAAAAGATACTTTTGTCAAATTTTCAGTTAAACAGGCTTTGTATTTGACCCCTCGTATAAATCCCTTGAAATCTAAAATAGACAGCATAGCGTTAGACTAAAGCTTACAAGCAACGATTGATTGTACACCAATATTGTCACTAGTATTAATAGGTATCATGCAGTCTAAAAATCCGGTTGTGGGAAGCTGACGGGGTTTATCAATGTTCCGTTCCATAGACAAGCTTTTCGTATATACTGTTAACTTAGGGTAAGAGTTAAAAAAAGCGAATGGGTAAGGTAATTGCATTTGGGTGGTATGGTGGGAAGTTTAACCATTTAAACTGGCTTCTCCCTCTTTTACCGCAAACAACCCATTACTGTGAGCCATTTGCGGGTTCTGCGGCTGTCCTTCTCAATAGGGAGCCTTCCCCTGTTGAAACCTACAACGATATTGACGGGGAAGTTGTCAACTTTTTTCGGGTGTTACGTGACCAACCAGAAGAACTGATTCGTGCAATTGGGCTAACACCGTTTTCTCGGGAAGAATTGAGAATTGCAGTTGAAGAACCCATAGATAACCTTTCGGAATTAGAAAGAGCGCGTCGTTTCTTTGTTCGCGCTCGTCAAGTCAGAACGGGACTTGCACAAACAGCCAGCGCTGGTAGGTGGGCTTATTGTAAGTTAACTAGTCGAGCAGGAATGGCAGGAGCAGTTTCCCGTTGGTTGGGTAGTGTTGAAGGATTGTCGGAAATTGTCCAAAGACTTTTACGGGTGCAGATAGAAAATGCACCGGCGATCGCAGTAATTCAGCGATACGATAGTGAGGAAACTTTGTTTTATTGTGATCCTCCCTATCCCCATGATTCACGGGGTGACATTCATGCCTATGGATACGAGATGACTGACGACGATCACCGAGAACTTGCCACAGTTTTAAATAAACTTCAAGGTAAAGTTGCTATATCCGGTTATCGTTGCCAATTATTAGATCAGCTTTATAAGGACTGGAACTGTATCGAATCCCCATCAAAACAATGTCTATCTGTCAAACAACCTCGGACGGAGGTACTTTGGACTAACTACGATATTCCAAAGGATAGAAGTGAATGCCAGAACCACGTGAAATCCTCAATACCGCTCTTCGACGCGCTAATGCAAACTTAGGCAAATTAGGGAAGCTGCTGACTATGTTGCTCGTAACCATAAGACAAGCAGCAGAGACGGGAATAGAGGAAGAGTAAACTTATTGAGCCAATAGCCAGCTAACAATTCCTTAAAGCTGACCATCCAGTATAGTATATATGTATGAATATGGGAAAATAACGACGGGAGTCACCCCATGTTTTCTGCTCGCAAATAGGCTAAATTGGACAAATACCATACCTGATTTATATTTCTCTCCCCTATTCTTTTGATTTTGCCATGACTGCCGATATCCCCGATTGGATACGCTTGGAAAAAGCGCTGGAAATTGAAGCCCAACAAGGGTTTTCTGACCTGATGGGTCGGCAGTATCGGTTTAGTGAGTTTTTGAGTCTGACTTTTGGTCAGTTTCCACCAGGAATTGCTACTATCGAACGTCGGCGTTGGCAGGAGTTAGCTGCTAGATTTGCTAACTATCCCAGTTTATCGCCGGATGAGCGTCAACATCTTGTGAATCATACGCGACGCTACATTGAATATCTGCAAAAACCACCCAGTCCCCATCCTTCCCCAACTTCTCCAGGAAATAAATCCCAATATCAAAAAAAGCTACATCCGACTACACCCGTTGTTGAGGAAGTTAGTCGTCGTCTTGCTCCTAAGCTTGATGATCAGCTGAGTCAGTTAGCAGAAATAGGTTCACGTCAAGCTGATAAACTTGCGCGTCTCGGCTTATTTACAGTCCGGGATTTACTATTTTACTATCCCCGTGACCACATTGATTATGCCCGACAAGTCTGCATTCGCGAACTACAACCAGGGGAAACTGTGACAATTATTGCTACGGTCAAAAGTTGTAATTGTTTTACCAGTCCCAAGAATAAAAAATTAACAATTCTCGAGTTACAACTACGGGATAACACCGGAAGAATTAAAATCAACCGCTTTTTCGCCGGGTCAAGGTATACTAGTCGGGGTTGGCAAGAAAGCTTAAAGCGTCGCTATTCCCCCGGAACTACCTTGGCGGCTTGCGGGTTGGTAAAACAAACTAAGTATAACATGATGACCCTGGAGGAACCGGAACTGGAGGTTTTAGCTGGTCCTGGTGATGCCATTGAATCCCTAACCATTGGTCGGGTTGTACCCATTTATTCCCTCACGGAAGGGGTTGTGGCTAATGTGGTGCGCAATGCGGTAATTGCCTGTTTACCAGCGACAATTAATTTAAAAGACCCTTTACCCCACGGTTTGCGGGAAAAATATCGTTTGATGGAACTCAAGGATGCAATTCAAAACATCCATTTTCCCAAGGATAATGAGTATCTGCAAGCAGCTCGTCGTCGTCTAGTTTTCGATGAATTTTTCTATTTACAATTGGGTTTACTGCAAAGACAACAAAAAGCTAAACAAATCCAAACCAGCGCCATCCTTGCACCCAAAGGCGAACTCATCGACCGATTTTACGAAATTCTCCCCTTCCAACTCACCGGTGCGCAACAAAGGGTGGTGAATGAGATTCTTAACGACCTACAAAAACCGACCCCCATGAATCGTTTAGTTCAGGGAGATGTGGGTTCTGGGAAAACGGTTGTGGCGGTGATTGCTACTTTAGCAGCGATTCAATCCGGTTATCAAGCAGCTCTCATGGCTCCCACGGAAGTCCTCGCAGAACAACATTACCGCAAATTGGTCAGTTGGTTTAATTTATTGCATCTTCCCGTAGAACTCCTGACAGGTTCCACCCGCGCAGCTAAACGTCGGGAAATTCACGCTCAACTAGAAACCGGACAATTACCCTTACTGGTGGGAACCCACGCTTTAATTCAAGACCCGGTAAACTTTCAACAACTGGGATTAGTCGTCATCGACGAACAACACCGCTTCGGGGTAGAACAAAGGGCTAAATTGCAACAAAAGGGTATCCAACCCCATGTATTAACTATGACCGCCACGCCGATTCCCCGCACCTTGGCTTTAACTATCCACGGTGACTTGGATGTGAGTCAAATCGATGAATTACCACCAGGACGACAAGCAATTACCACCACCGTTCTGACTAACAGTCAACGTCCCGAAGCCTATGATTTGATACGTCGAGAAATTGCCCAAGGTCGTCAAGTATACGTGGTGTTACCCTTGGTGGAGGAATCGGAAAAACTCGATTTGCGTTCGGCAACAGAAGAACACCGCAAATTACAGGAAAGTATTTTCCCTGAATACAAGGTCGGGTTATTACACGGACGGATGAGTTCCGCCGAAAAGGATGCAGCCATCAGCCAATTTCGTCAGCAGGAAACACATATTTTGGTATCAACCACCGTGGTAGAGGTGGGTGTGGATGTGCCGAATGCGACGGTAATGTTGATTGAACATGCGGAGAGATTTGGTTTATCCCAGCTACACCAGTTACGGGGAAGGGTAGGACGGGGAGCAGCAAAATCCTATTGTTTGCTGATGAATAGTTCCCGCAGTCCCGAAGCCCAACAACGTTTAAAGGTATTGGAACAATCCCAGGATGGGTTTTTTATCTCGGAAATGGATATGCGCTTCCGTGGACCAGGGGAAGTACTGGGGACGCGACAATCAGGCGTGCCTGATTTTACACTAGCCAGTTTAGTGGAAGATGAGGAAATATTAACTTTAGCCCGACAAGCGGCGGAAAAAATTATTGAACTTGACACAACTTTGGAACGGTGGTTTTTGATGAAGGAGGAATTAAAACTGCGGTATACACGGTTGATGGGGGGTGCGATTTTGACCTAGGGGTTACGTGATTTATTTGGGGTGGTTCATAACCTGGATTGCTCACAAATCCCTCAAACTCTCAGGAAATAGTCCGTGACGGGAGTAGGGAATAGAAATAAGAAATAAAATTAAGCTATTACTTAACGCTTAGTGTTCATTTGTTAGGAATAACGCAAAAGTAACACCACTGCGTCATTACGTAGCTTGCTTCCTGTAGGGTGCGGAGGGCGAAGTAATCGAAAAAACCTGCAATTGCTTCCCTACACTGGGTTTCGGTCGCTGCGGACAAATGTTCTTTCTGTAATATAAGTCCTGATTTTTGAGAAATGCAAGATAATACTCATACAAAGAAGGTAAGGTGCAAAGGTTTTATGTTTGTTTTGATGATAATTACATCACTGGACATGGTATCACTCTAATTGGATGGGAATTTCCTGGGAACTTGGCTCAATTAGAGGAGTGGCTTCACGTTGAGATGTCGGACTGTTATGACTCATGCTGAAAAATGCAATGACGAAGCCAAGGAGAATACCGACAGCAAAGGTCCAAGCATGGGAAGGGTAAAGAGAACAGATTAGCCGGCGATCGCTCCCATAAACTTGAATTGACCAACCCTCGTCATGACTAATAGGATTTTGTAGCTTCTGCATTGATAGCTCTCCCGATGTAGATACTTTCACTGGGTTGATCAGCTAAAAAACAAAGCGCTCGAAATCGCAATTCCATCAATTCATCATAGAAGGGATTGATTTTACACAAAGGTGGAATGACGATTAATTTCCGTTGCTTCCAAGAAATGGTACGAGCAAAGGGACATTGGGCTGGAATTAAACGACAAATCAAACGAGCGATCGCAATATTATTGATTTCAATTTGCTTCAACCAGCAACGCATCGGATAAAGTACATCGATGGAATGATGACCTTGACCTGCTGTCCCAGTCGATTGCTGATTTCTGAGAATTCCACTGATAATCATTAGAACTTTGTATCCTCACATCTGGAATTGATGTTTCTAGTTTAAATATAAGCTGCGAAAATAAAAATACCTAAATCATATAAATATAATTTATTCAGTATAAGTATGACTTAATTCTCAACTTCAATGTGGGTTTTAGCTGATATCTTGCACCTGGGGAGAGCTAAAAATAAATTAAACCCACTCAGTTGCAACTCCCATAAATACTTGATCTACTATTGATGGTTAACTGTCATCCATCATTATCCTGTATCTTGTATCCTGTATTCTGTATTCTTTGGAGACCCTGTAGTGCAACCGAAATTAATAATTCATGGTGGAGCTGGTAGTTCCCTTAAAGGTAAAGGAGGTGTGGAAGCGGTACGTCAAGCACTTTCAGCAATTGTGGATCAGGTTTATCACAAGTTAAATGCTGGGGTAAATGCGGTAGATGCGGTTGTTCTCGGTTGTCGGTTACTGGAAGATCATCCCCGTTTTAATGCTGGTACGGGTTCGGTTTTGCAGTCGGATGGACAAATTCGCATGAGTGCATCCCTAATGGACGGTAGTCGTCAAAGTTTTAGCGGTGTGATTAATGTGTCCCGTGTCCAAAATCCGATTAACATGGCACAATTTTTACAACAATTTCCCGACCGGGTGCTATCGGACTATGGTGCTGCTGAACTAGCTAGGGAATTACAGATTCCTTGTTTTAACCCCCTTACGGATTTACGCTTAAATGAATGGTTACAAGAAAGACAAGAAAACTTCCAAAAATCGATGGCTGGGGTGGTTGCCGAAGCGGAGTTATCTACACCTAATGCTCGTCGGGGGACGATTGGTGTAGTAGCCCTTGACCAGGAAGGGAAATTAGCGGTTGGAACATCCACCGGTGGTAAGGGTTTTGAACGGGTGGGACGGGTGAGTGACTCGGCAATGCCAGCCGGTAATTATGCTAATACCTATGCAGCCGTTAGTTGTACTGGTATAGGTGAAGACATTATCGATGAATGTTTAGCTCCACGGATTGTGATTCGGGTGACGGATGGTACATCTTTGTTGGCTGCGATGGAACGTTCATTTACAGAAGCGATGGCAAACAAACGGGATTTCGGCGCGATCGCTCTCGACAGTCAAGGTAATATTGGCTGGGGGAAAACCAGTGAGGTATTATTAGCGGCTTACCATAATGGGGAAAAATACGGTGATACCCTGGAATTGCCAGATGGAATGCAAGTGGGAGTGATTTAGGTAGAGTGGTGGGGGAATGGTTGGGGTGATGGTTTGGTTGGATGTTGTGACTTGGATTTACTTTTCCAGTAATTTGGTTAAAGATAGAGGTAATTGGTTACAGAAATTTCCCAACCTTCACAAGTTCCTCAACATTTTTTTCTACTCTTAAAACTAGAGTTTAATTTGTAACTATTGTGTATACTTGTTAGTCTTACTTACACCTTACCCTGCATCGCTCACAAGTAGGTGGTAAGCATTGAGTAAGGGGTTGATTTTCCTACTAATTCCTGACTTGAAAGGGTGTAGGGAGTTGTGAATAGTGGGTAGGGGAAAAACTGCTTTCATCTCCAAAAGAAGCTGCGCTATGCGCATCTACGGTTCTGGTGTAAGCATGTAGGGGACTTCCTACTCCCTGCAAGTTTGAGGAGTTTGTGAGCAATCCGGGTTACGTATAAATTCGGATGGAAAGTGAAAATAAGTCATAAAAACGGTTCAAAATAACTCAAAAATTTCAATTGTGATATAGAAGGGGGGTATATGGCATCTTCCCATCCATCAGACCGAAATATTCCTAATTATCAACCTCCGATTGCAGGTTTTATCTTCACGGCAATTTTGGGCGGAACTTTAGCATTAGCAGCAATTCGACTATTCCCCAATCAATTTATCCCCCAGGATATTGATATCAGTCCACACAATGTAACATCAATTAACAAGAATCAGCAGCCAGTTCGTGTGATAAATGCAACACGAGAACAAAGTAATTTTGTGACTACTGCCATCAAAAAAGTTGCTCCAGCTATTGTGAAAATAGAAAGCGATCGCACTCTGAAAATACCGATTCCACCGATTTTTAATGACCCTAGCTTCGAGCGCTTTTTTGGCAGAGATCATCAGCAAAGAACCCAGGAGATTCCTTATTTACACAGTAGTAATCAAGGTTCGGGTGTGATTATCAGAGAAGATGGGATGATTTTAACCAATGCTCATATTGTCAATGGAGCGGATCATATTCAAGTGACATTGAGTGATGGACGTAAGCTTGTTGGTACACTTTTAGGAATTGATCAAGAGTTAGATTTAGCAATTGTGAATGTGAATGCGGATAATCTATCTACCGTATCCCTAGGGAAATCACGAGATTTAAAATTGGGGGATTGGGTAATTAGTATTGGCAATCCCTTCGGTCGCGACCAAATGGTTTCTTTAGGAATTGTTAGCACCTTGAAGCATTCAGATGGAGATACAAACCGAAATTTGGAATGGATTCAAACCGATGCGGTAATTAATAGAGCAAATTCGGGAGGTGCTTTACTTAACCACAAAGGTGAGGTGATTGGGATTAATACAGCAGTACGCCCAGATACGACAGGGATTGGTTTTGTCATTCCGATTGAAAAATTTATCAGCGTAAGAGATAGGTTATTAAGCAGTTGATCGAGAGGATGTTTTCCAAGTCGATATTAATGGGAGTAGAGACAACCCGTCGGCTCGTCTGTACAGGGAGAAGGGAATCGGGATTAATGGGAGTAGAGACGACCCGTCGGCTCGTCTGTACAGGGAGAAGGGAATCGGGAGAGATGCGACATGTCGCATCTGTACAGGTTCAAATTTCCTTTCTTCAAAAAGTGGTTGATAAAGTATTTCTGGATATTTGACCAAAATTCTTGC
The DNA here is from genome assembly GCF_002368395.1 of Calothrix sp. NIES-3974. GTDB lineage: Bacteria > Cyanobacteriota > Cyanobacteriia > Cyanobacteriales > Nostocaceae > NIES-3974. The sequence continues at coordinate 4,008,628 of NZ_AP018254.1, read as the reverse complement.
AATTTTAGTTTTCATCTCTTCCAATATTTTATCTCTGGAAAAGCAAGATTTAACATTGAATAAAAATCTTAATTATTCGATGAGAGAAGATTGAAATTGAGACAGATTTATTTCCAAGACTTGTCATTTTTGCAAAGTAAAGAGGGTAAAAACATGTTTATCACCCTGCTAATCGTCACATTCTTTATTTCCCTGATTGTCTCCGGAGTTATTGTCCGCATGTTCGAGCGACCAATTGAAAAAATATTGCGGCGAATTACTGCGGATGATATTAGTCAAGGCTGGCTCAAATACATGAAATTTGCAATCTATGTTGTGGGTATATCCAGTGGTGTGAGAATTTGGTCGTTAGAGAAATATATTACTCCGTTGCAAGTAGAAGGCTCCCAGGTAATTCAACTCACAAGTGAACGTTGGGTTTTGGAAGTCTATGGAACTGTTATTGGAACACTGCAAGGAATTGCTTGGTTGTTGTTAGTCTTTTTTATCTTTGCCTTAATTGCATTTGTAATTATCCGGGCATTTGAAATCAGAAGACCACAAATACAAGAAACGCAAGAACATTCTATGTCTTAAAAATTAATTTTTGCAGAACTATAATAATACTTTTGAAAAAATCCTGGACTTAATCGCAAATTTGCAGTGGTAAACCGAGGGATTCTCGCATTTGCTCATCATATTTGGCATCTTGCCAGTTGCGTGTACTGTGGATTTGGGTAATGGATAAATTTTGGGCTTGGCGTAAGTTGGCTCTGGCAATATTAGCACCAGTTAAATTCGCACCAGCAAAATTAACATTGATTAATTGAGCTTTTCTTAAATCCGTATTGGTGAGATTGGCATAACTCAAATTACCCCAATATAGATTAGCACCATTTAAATGGGCTTGTTGTAAATTTGCTTGACTTAAATTGGCTCGATAGAGATTAACATTGATTAATTCGGCGGCGTACAAATTAGCTAAAGTTAAATCAGCCATTCCCAAATTTGCACCAATCAAATTCCCGTAACTAAGGTTAGCTCGACACAATTTTGCACTATCTAAATCCCCTTCCCGCAAGTCAACACAGCTTAAATTCGTGCCAATCAAATTCGCATTGACTAACACTACTTGACGCAACATTCCATTTTGTAAATCCGCACCAATTAAATTGGCATCACTTAAATTAGCTTGCTTAAGCCTCACACCACACAAATGGGCTAAACTCAAATTTGCACCCACCAAACAAGCAGAATCTAAATTCGCACCATTGAAATTGGCACAGCTTAAATCCGCTCCCCGAAAATTCACATCGGCTAACTGGGCAAAATCAAAATTAACATAACTTAAATTCATCCCCTCCCAACTTTTACCATTATCCATACCAGTTAACTGCAAACCCTGCAAATTAACCGCACGTAAATCTGGTTGCACATGGGGATATTGCTTGCGCCAATCGACCCAAGTTAAGCCACCAGTCGTTAATAATGCCAAATGTTCCCGATTTGCCATACTCAAATTTTACTCCTGACGACCACCCACAGGATGCACACGACCCTTAATATTTTCAATAGCTGCGATCGCACCCCTAGCTCCAGCGAGAATATCTCTTTCGGCTCCCCCTAAATAAACTCGTCCAAAACTGCCAATGGGCATCACTTCTAAAATATTAATAGCTGCGGCTTTTTCGGCTTCATTGGCAGCCAAAGCCGCATAGGCAGCAGGTTCTACCTCCAATACATACAAGGTTTGTCCTGCCAATAATAATTGTCCCCGTCGTCCACGGTTAATTAATTGGGTTTGATAGGGGTCCATATTGCGAATAATCTGGCTAGATACAATCCGTGGTTTGATACACTCATCCCTGGTCACACCTAAAGCTGCTAAAATCGCTTGTCCGGCAGCTCGGGTTTCCCCCTGGGAACCGGAATGGATTTCCAATAAACCATATAAACGTTCTACTGCCTGCAAACCCGGACGCACCGAAGCCGACTTGAGAGCAATATCTGTAATCCGATTAATTTCAATCCCCGGCGAAATCTCAATCCACAACGAAGCTTCCCCCTGTAGTGGTAAGAATCCTTGGGCAACTGTCCCCAGATAGGCTGCATACTGCGGTTGCAAGCTATCTATATAGACATAACTACGTAACTCTACTCCCAAGGCAACTCTCCGGCATTGTAAACAAAAATGAACTTAAACCTAAATTACCATAACCGGGGACAGCAAGGCTTACAAGGGTGGGTTATCATTCCGATTAACTTCTGAATTGGCCAAAGTACGTAAACGGTTAAATTGGCTTAGGGCATAACGGGCGGTTGCTTGTACATTTGTATCTGGGTCTTCCACTGCATGACACAGCATTTGGCTCAGTTGTGCCATCAAATCGTAAACACGAGTCAGGTCGCGAATGGCATTTTGTCTGACTTCAGGACTTTCGTCTTGCAGGGAAATCGCTAAAGCACGGTTCATGGGTTTGAGGGTGCGCACACCAATTTCTGATAATGCCCCTAAAATCAAGCTACGTTGTTGAGAATCGGCATCCACCAATAAATCTACTAAGGGCTGAATTGCCCGTGAATCTCCCTGTTGTCCTAAATCCCAAATGGCTTTGCGTCGTTTGTTGGGGTCGGGACTACGTAAATCCTTCACCATTTCGTCAATAATATTTACCTTGGCGATGCGTCCACTAATTTCCGGTGGCAGGAATTTTTGTTCATGAGCGTGGCGTTCCCAGGGTTCTACTTCAATATTTGTTTGGATTAGGGTTTGCTCAGGGTCTGGAACCAAGCTGTAGTGTTGATTTGTTTGAATTAGGGTTTGTTCGTGGTCAGCAACTGGGCTGTAATGTCCATTGGTTTGAATGAAAGTTTGCCCATAATTCCCCACAGGAGTGTAATCGGTGCGTGTATTTTCAGAACCGTGATAATTTTGCTGATGAGATGACTGATTTTCTGTCTCTACTGCCGATGCAATATCAATAATATCCTTAGTCCCGTCAATTGCGATCGCTTCATCTGGAGTTATGACCGTTGGGTCAGATTCCGGTTTTTTGGGAATAAATTTACGAGTTGCAAAAACGACAGCACCACCACACCCAACTATTCCCATCCCCGCAAACACCCACCATAATATTCCCCTTCCCCGTGATTGATTTTGTCTTGGGGTTTCCGGTTCGGGTTTAGTCCCAACAACAGCAGCACGAGCTTGTATTTCTGCTTCGATCTGCATCCGCGTCGTCGCACCAACAACCCCATCGGAACTTAATCCTTTGGCTGCTTGAAACCTTGCTACAGCTAATCGGGTACTAATTCCATATTCCCCATCAATTTTTCCCGCATAGTATCCCAATTGCTGTAATTGGGTTTGCAATCGTTTGACTGCTTCTCCCGTATCTCCTAAACGTAGGATTCTTTCGTTACTGCTAGGAGTTGGTATCGCAGTCGGTACAATTTGTGACTCACCCACTTCCTCCTGAGCCAACTCAATAATGGGGTTGGTAGGAAAAAAGACAAGGGCAGCCACACGACTGGGAAAAGCCCAATGCCACGAGAGAGCAGTCAATACGAGTAAAAAGGAGGGACATCGCTGCATATGCGAAGTGTTAGCCAGATGTGCTATAAGTTACCGATACCAAGATAACTTCGATCCGTCAAAATGTTAACTTTTATCTTGACAATTTTTTTTCTGATACACTGCTCTGTACAGAAGTAGCCTGTTTTCTTCAGTTTTCCAGTCAATATTGGTGTATTGGGGAGTTGATTGCTTGCAGATGATCAGCTGCTGCGCATTTAAGTTTTATACTCACTAATTTTGATGGCTGAGGAAAGGTAGGTAGTTGCACTAGTCTACGACAACCCTACGGGTATAGCGCTTCAGATTCAAACTATTTCAAGACTAAAGCCACTACTACAAACCCCTCCTAAACTTATGGGACAGACTACTAGGTTTCAAGCATTTTTGAGTCTGTAGTGTATTTCCCTTCCCCTGTATGGGTGTGAGGCTTATTTCTACATCAAAAATGTTTAAATACCGGAAATGCAACTTTAGCCCTCAAGAAATCAAATCCCTGTGCATCGTGAAATAAGAGAAATTTGTCGGTGATATCGCTGTTTGTTTCAGAAATCCGTTGTTTAGCCTTGGTAGTTTATCATTACTCGCATTGTTTTCATTTATCAAACAGGATAGCGATACCGTCAAAATAAATTACATACATGCAGTCACATTTTTCCCAACTTCCCAAAACCCTAAATAAACTTTTAAAAGGTCGCTATCGCTGGTTTTGGCTGACATTAGCAACTTTTTTAATTGTCATATCCCTATGGCAAGCACCCAAGGTGAATCACGGTGCAGCTAAAATCGGGGAAATACATGGTGTATGGATGACAAATACTGGTGTAATTTTGAACTACTACACCACCCGTTTAGACGAAGTTGTTGCCAACATTGCCAAACATAATTTGAATACCATCTATCCTGCGGTGTGGAATCGGGGTTATACTCTCCATCCTAGTTCCGTAGCACCATCTAGGGGTAGTTTATTCTTTGGGGAGCGCCATCACCGACCATTTCTCACCCTAACAGACCCCCTCAAAGGTATAGTACAGCAAGCCCATCGCCAAGAATTACGAATTATTCCTTGGTTTGAATATGGTTTGATGATACCCAAAAATCATGCGATCGCCAAACAACATCCCGATTGGTTGAGTCAAACCCAGCAGGGAAAGATTCATCTTCCCCAAGGAAAGTTTGACCAGAGTGAAAATATGGCTTGGTTAAATCCAGCACATCCAGAAGTCCAGAAATTTATCACCAATTTAATTGTGGATGTGGTCAAACGTTATGCCATTGATGGGATTCAACTTGATGACCATTTTGCCATACCAGTTGAATTCGGCTACGACAACTACACCGTCCAACTTTACCGTCAAGAACATAATGGTTCTCCACCCCCTAAAAATATCAAAAACCCGGAATGGATGGCTTGGAGAGCAAAAAAGTTAACCCAACTCATGGCTAAAATCAGTCAAGCAGTCAAAGTTGAAAAGCCTCAGTTGATTATCTCCCTTTCACCTAATTCCCTGGACTTTGCCTACAAAAATTATTTACAGGATTGGGGTCGATGGGTCAAATCCGGTTTATTAGATGAAGTGGTAGTACAGATTTATAGAAACGATATTCAAACGATTCAAAATGAGTTGAATAACCAGCAATTATTAAATATTCGTTCCCGTGTCCCCACTGCGATTGGTTTGTATACTGGTCCGTTTTTGTCCCCAAAACCAATTCAAAATATCAAACAGGAAATCGCTGTTGTGAAAAACACGAAATATCAAGGAGTCTCCTTTTTCTCGTGGGAAACAACTTTGTGGATTTTCAAAGGTGGTTCTCAGCGACAATTTGAAGCTGGTTTGCGGGAATTTTTGACTTAGACGTAGTATTGCATGGAGACGTAATCGTGGAGAGGTGGAGACGTAATATCATACCAATTTGAAAATAAAGAATGCGACAGATGAATTTTGTAGAGACGTAGCAGTGCTATGTCTCATATTGAGTATGTGTTGCAAACATTTTTGGACGTTGCTGAATTTGGGTATGAATTATGATTATTTACATTTTGTATTGAAACCACAATCATCTCTTCGGTCGATCCACGCTACGCGCGTCTACGTAGAGACGTAGCATCGCTACGTCTCTACACAACGTCAAATTTCCAATTCATATTTTGTATTTAGCAACGCCATTTTTTGAATCGATATTATGTGGAGACGTAATATCTGTGGAGATGTGGAGACCTAATATATTACGTCTCTACCTACATTTTCTGTAAACCCAATACATTTGTGCGCAAACAGGATTTAAACTCCCTGTCTACTCAATATCCCCAGGTAAATGCTAACGTAAAGTATCTAATATCACATTTAACTGGATTTTATCAGTCATGAAAAAAAGATTATTAATGGGTGTTTTCTGTGGGTTATTGGTGATGGGGATGCCAGTTAATCAAACTGCTCAAGCGAATCGGGTGGGAACCTGTGCTTCCCAGTGCGGTGCGAGACCTTTACAATTCACTCCAGGACAGTACGTCCGAATTGAAGTAATTAATCGCACGCCAAGGATGTTGCAATTACAGAAAATAAACGTCACCAACTCGATTCCTATTGCACCGGGAAAAGCGATCCAATTTCCCCAAATGCAGGTGACAGAACCAAATGCATCTATAATATTTTGGGATGAAACCGGACGAGCCTTAAAAGCCGTGGTCAGTCAACCCCATGGGCAGGTTTTGCGGGTAGAGTTGCGTCCCGACTGGTATCCACCCGGCGATCGCTCGATATATATTCGTGATGATGGACGGGTAAATGTATTATAAAATCTAGCTTTGAGGTGGATGATTTCGTTATGTTATGGGTAGAAAGTCCATAAATATTATCACCACCATTCAATTGTAAACTGTTGTCGAATTAGGAAAGTCCTCGCTGATGAGGACTTAATTGGAATTTTGCACCCGTCACGCTGTACTAGTTAATTCAGTTGAAAATCCTCGTGAGAAGTCGGGTTCTTTGTACATATATCTGTAAAATCAGAAAACCACCATAGAAACCCGATTTCTAGTTGCCGAACTCACCCCCTGCTATCTTCTGCATTCTGATCCACATGTCCTTACCTAATCAACGCTGGTATATTCATCCTCCCCAACCCGAACTAGCTCACCAGTTTGCAGCTAGGTTTGAGATTTCGCCAATTATTGGTCAGTTGTTGGTCAATCGTCGTATCACCACTGTGGAGGAAGCGGGGATGTTTTTAGAACCAGAGTCCCTATCTTTACCATCCCCGTTGACAGAATTTGCCGATTTAGTTGTGAGTGTGGAATTACTGCAAGATGCGATCGCAACACAAGCAAAAATTGCAATTTGTGGTGATTATGATGCGGATGGGATGACGAGTACGGCTCTATTATTACGGGGTTTGCGTTATTTAGGTGCCCAAGTAGATTATGCTATTCCTAGTCGAATGCAGGAAGGTTACGGGATAAATAACCGCATTATTGAGGATTTTCACCGGGATGGGGTAAGTATCGTTTTAACGGTGGATAACGGTATTTCTGCCTATGAACCCATTGCTCTAGCTCGTACCCTGGGTTTAAAGGTGATTATTACTGACCACCACGATATTCCCCAGCAATTACCCCCAGCCAATGCCATTTTAAACCCGAAATTACTACCAGAAACTTCTTTATATCGCGGTGTCGCGGGTGTCGGTGTCGCCTATATTTTAGCAGTCACCCTTGCCCAAGCACTAGGACAGACTAATAGTGGTATCCGACAGTCGATGTTGGAATTGTTTACCTTGGGAACCATTGCCGATTTAGCACCCCTTACGGGTGTCAATCGTCGCTGGTTAAAACGGGGTTTACGGCAATTACCTAAATCCCAAATCCCCGGTATTCAAGCTTTGATTCAAATTTCTGGGTTGCAGGTGAGGGAACAGGGAGCTAATAGTAACTCTTCTGTCAACCCTTCCCCTCCCTCTTCTGGTAAAACCCTACGTCCCGATGATATCGGATTTAAACTTGGTCCCCGAATTAATGCGGTGGGTCGAATTGGTGATCCCCAAGTGGTGATTGAGTTATTGACTACCGATGATATGGGTGTGGCTTTAGAGCGAGCCATGCAGTGTGAGGGAACTAACCGTGAACGTCAGTTGATGTGTGAGCAAATTGAGCAGGAAGCGGTGGAAATTGTCGAAACTCAGTTTGTGGATGCGATCGCTGAAGAACGGGTGTTAGTTGTGGTCAAAGCGGGATGGCATCATGGGGTAATTGGGATTGTGGCCTCTCGATTAGTGGAGCGTTATGGTGTGCCTGTATTTATTGGTACCTATGAGGAGGATGGCCAAATTCGCGGTTCGGCTCGTAGTATTCCCGAATTTCACGTATTTGAGGCTTTAGAATTTTGTCAAGATTTACTGGGTAAATACGGAGGACACCGAGCGGCTGGCGGATTTTCCTTACCTGGGGAAAATTTAATGGCATTGCGATCGCGTTTGAGTGAATTTGCTCACCAATGTTTACAACTAGAACACCTCAAACCCCTAGTGAAAATTGACGCACAAGCCGACATTTACCAACTTACTTCCCAACTTTATCAACAACTCAGCCTATTAGAACCCTGTGGAATCGATAATCCCAATCCCGTATTTTGGACACCCAATGTCCGGGTAGTAGAACAGGAAATAGTTGGTAAAAGTCATATTAAGATGACCCTAGCCCAACAGGTAAATAATACAGATTATCGCATCAAAGGAATTATGTGGCGATCGCGCGATTATTTTCCCCTCCCTGGACGGGTAGATATCGCCTACAAACTGCGAGAAAATGAATTTAACGGCAATATCTCCCTGGAAATGGAAATTGTCGGTTTTCGCACTTCCCCAACCGCTCAAATTACCGAAAAACAAACCTCCCTCACCTTTGAATACCAAGGTCGTCAATACATCTGTGGACTTTATCAAAATGGTACAGGCAAAGAACTACGCATCAAAAACCCCGATGGCAACATCCTTGCAGTCCAACTCGAACAACAAACTGGACTCCTAGGAACAAATCGTGAAAATGCCAAACAAGTCGATATATCCCAACCCCACCTACACAACTTGATTCAAGCAGCTCTGTCAGTCCTGGGGTAGGAATTGCAGGAACAGGGAGTAGGGAGCAGAAAGATTTTGTGGAAAAAACAAGGAAATTCCCAAAATTAAGGGCAAACACTTGTTTACCCCTCTATAGAATATTCTGTATCCCGTATCCTACATTCTGTATTCTTTCAAAAACCGCTTGTAAGCCAAGACCGCAAATCCTGCATTTCTCACAAAAAATTTATAAGCCTTGAGTAATGGGTTGATTTTCCTACTACTCCCTACTCCCATCACTCCCTACTCACTGAAAGTTTTAGGAGTTTGTGAGAAATCCGGGAAACGCAAATTATAAATCACCCTTGCGGACTGCTAACAGAAAAATCACAATGGGACCAGACAACATGATTAATGCAACTGCCGTAAGTTGGAAAATCACTTCCCATTTAATACTTGCTAACGCCTCAAACATTTTTCCTCCGAGTTGACCTAAATTAATTTAAAACGGTAAAGAATAAACTACCAAAGAAGTCTTAAGATTAGATTTTATCTGGCTAAGGAGCGCTGTTTTTAATTTACTTAACAAAATTATAAGAAACAACATAATCTGACTCAGGGAGTAGGAAGTAGGGAAGAGGGATTAGAATACATGTAATGCTGACACCAGAATCATAGATACGCGTAGCGCAGTTCCCTGTACAGACGCTACATATCGCGTCTCTACTGACAACGATAATTTTCCCCACCTCGTGAAACAAAATGGCTACTTGGAAATGTGTCAAAAACTGCGGTGCTTGCTGTCATCTAGACCCCCGCGAACGACCCGATTTAGATGAATACCTCACCCCGGAAGAACTGGAATTGTATTTAAGTATGGTCGGTGTCGATGGGTGGTGTATTAATTTTGACCATGATAATCGTGAGTGTCGGATTTATGAAAAACGTCCCCGCTTTTGTCGAGTGCAAGCGGATATTTTTGAGGACATGTATGGAATAGAACCAGAGGAATTAAACGATTTTGCCATTGACTGCTGTCGTCAACAAATTGAAGGAGTGTATGGCGATCGCAGTTTGGAAATGTTACGCTTCGATCAACAGGTGGGATTTTAACATGAGGGTAATCCAATTTAATAATTATCTAATTTTCGATACTGGAAAAGGCATCCCTACCTATTTTTCGGGTTAGATACCCTTTCACCAGAGGATATTTTATTTTCTGGAAGTCCCTTATTTAAGTTTAAGATACTAATATTTCACTGAGGATAATAACAGGTAAACCGGTGATATTACGAAAGCCTCTATCATTAGTAATAAATTGATTACATCTATCGGATAAAGCTGTTGCAACATGAATTGCATCAGGGGTTTTGATGTTAGTTGTAGCCCTTATATTAGCAGCTTGTTGTAGGATGGATTGACTTATAGGAATTAATCGCATTTCTGATGAAATTAAAAGCTGCTCATAAGCGTTAATTAAAATTGAGTTGGAATTTCGCAAAGGTAGAACCAAGGTTTCCATCAAAATTAATTCACTGCTAACAACTTCAATTTCTCCTGCTTGTAGTTTAGTTTTAACCACAGAGGTGAGAGTAGGGGTAGATATTCAGGAAACTTCTTAAAGCTGTAAATTACGGGTGATGTATCTACATATACTAAGCTAGAAGTAGGAATATTTCGCGTTCCGATGATTCCCTTTCCTCTTGAAGATACTTGTCTACTTCTTCAGGTGTTTTAAAAAGCTCCCTCCCAGGTAAATCGTTCAGAATATCTACAGCAGAACGGCGTTTTAGTTCGGCTTTTTCTGGCAAAATCACAAATACATCAACACTATCCCCAATCTCAGCTTCGGGAATTTCAATTTCTATTTTGTTTCCTGGTAAAACCTTGGTTGTGATACGTAAAGCTGATTGCATAATTTATTCCACCTTAGCTCTATTAATTGTACTACCCATCCCTTGAGGCAAAAACAGCGATCGCCTCAAAGTGGAAGAAGCACTTAGGTATGAATTCGCATTGACTGCATGAGTGAAGATACTAAAAACGATATAACCCGTTAATCCACAAATCTAAATGGAGCTAAGCGGTCTCGAACCGCTGACCTCTGCAATGCCATTGCAGCGCTCTACCAACTGAGCTATAACCCCGTAAACTCTTTGTAAGTGTATTTTTGATATTCGCTCAAGTACGAATTAATTGTCAACCCTTGATGGGGAAAATCTTTCAGTTTGAATGCATTGCTTTATAGTTATTTTGATTTATACCCCACTATCACCTTGAAAATCAAACTTTCTTTTAAATTATATTAACTAATGTAATAAGTAACTCATACAGTGACCCATGAGGAAGTAAACTACTAACATTGCTGCCGCCGCCAGGGCCACTAAGGAACCTGCCAACATTAAAGAAAATTCCTTGAGTTCAACGGCTTTTTCCATCAAATGTAGCGACCAGGCGACTAGGGCTACGTCAAATACTAAAATTGGAATTAACATAGGGATTTTGTGGGGTAATTTCTTTTTAAATATTCTTAATTAAGATTAACATTTTTCTCAGTTTGTGTCGAACCCGAAGAAAATTTGGGGTGCGACACGAAAAATTCCGATTTTGCAGATTAGGAACTTCCAAAAAATAAAATATCCTGTAGTTTGGGCTTTTTACCGAAAATTTGGATAATTATTAAATTGGATTCCCTTAACTGAAAACCAATCTATGGTGATAGGCGGACAGGGACGTGGCGATCGCGCAAATAGGATTTGATTTGGGAAACGCTAAGTTGCCCGTAATGTAAGAGGGAGGCTAACAAAGCTGCTTCCGCTTTCCCCTCGGTGACAGCAGCGTGAATATGTTCACAGTTACCCGCACCTCCGGAGGCAATGACGGGGATTTGGACAGCTTGGGCGATCGCACGGGTTAGTTCCAAGTCATATCCGGCTTGTGTGCCATCTGCATCCATGCTTGTCACCAACAATTCGCCTGCACCACGCTTTTCCACTTCACAGGCCCATGCTATGGCATCTAACCCAGTATTTTCGCGTCCTCCTCTGACGTACACATCCCAACCGGGATTTTCTGGGTTTTGCCTTCGTCGTGCGTCAATAGCCACAACAATGCATTGATTGCCAAAGCGATCGCTAGCCCGGTTAATAAAATCAGGGTCACGAACAGCTGACGAATTAATACTAACCTTATCTGCACCAGAACGTAACAGATTTTTAACATTTTCTAAGGATTGGATGCCACCGCCAACGGTGAGGGGAATGAATACCTGTTCTGCGGTTCGGTAAACAACGTCCAAAATCGTGTCTCGGTCTTCATGAGTGGCTGTAATATCTAGAAATACTAATTCATCTGCTCCGGCTTCATTGTAAACCTTTGCTAACTCAACGGGATCTCCCGCATCCCGGAGATTAACAAAATTAATTCCCTTGACAACCCGTCCTGCCTTGACATCCAAACAAGGTAAGATTCTTTTCGCCAACATGCGTTCCTCTTTGTGTTGCTGATTAGATTACCCGGACTTAAATTTTAGACTGGTAGGGGTATTCCTTGAGGAAGATTTTTTTGTAATTAGCAAAAAATTTTACCAGTTAATTGTGGACAAGTTGCCAGTCAATCCCACTCCCTCTGCATCCAGCTATCCATTACCCGGATCTTTCTTAACAAAAAGTAAAAATACTTAAAAGAAGACGAAAGGCTTGATAGGTATAGTTTTGAGAGAGGAAAGATAGGGTGTAAAAAATGGAAAAATGGGCAGCAAGGGAATTGAAGCACTTGGATTTGGGAGATAAACGGCGAAACAAGCGTTTGATAAAGATGGTAGAAGATTTAGCAGCACAACCAACATCGAGTGTACCTCAAGCATGTGGGAGCGTAGCAGCGACAACAGCAGCATATGATTTGTGGAGTTCGCCGTATATAAAACCATCAGATATAAGCAATGGACATATCAAAAGTACAATCGAAAGGGCAAAAGAACACGAGATAGTATTAGCAATACAAGACACAACAAATATGGATGTAACAAGTCATCCAGCAACAGAAGGAATTGGATATCTAGACCAGAGAAAAAGTTTAGGATTAAAAGTACATTCAACGTTATTATCAAGCATAAAAGGAGTTCCACTGGGAGTAATAGACCAACAAGTATGGTCAAGAAATATCGAAGATTTAGGAATAGCAAAAACACGTAGAAAAAGACAAACAGAAGAAAAAGAAAGCCAAAGATGGTTGGAAGGGCTAGAGAGAACAAATAAATTACTACCAGAAAAGATAAAAATCATAACAGTAGCAGACTCAGAAGCAGATATATTTGATTTATTTAATCAGGAAAGACCAGAAAATAGCCACTTACTAATCAGAGGAACTCATAATAGAAAAGTTAGCCATACAGCGAATTATCTACATGAGGCGATCAGGTCAAGTCCAACTCAGGGAGAAGTAGAAGTCAAGGTAAGAAGAAATCCAGAAAGACCAGAAAGGATAGCAAAACTAACAATTAGATACGAAACAGTTGAAATAGAAGTACCAAAAAATAAGCTCGGGCGTTCGCTTTGTAAACCAGTAAAACTACAGGTGATATTAGCAGAAGAAAAGAGTCCACCATCGGAGATAAAACCAATCAGTTGGTTATTGTTAACGACATTGGAAATTAATAGCCTTGAAGATGCGGTAAAATGTGTTGAATGGTATACATATCGTTGGTTAATCGAGCGTTATCACTATACATTGAAAAGCGGTTGTCGAATCGAGGAATTACAACTGGAGACAGGAAAACGCCTATCAATGGCATTAGCGACATATTCGATTGTGGCATGGCGATTATTATGGTTAACTTACCAAGCAAGGGATAATCCAGAACAAAGTTGTGAAACGGTTTTAACTACAGTTGAATGGCAATCTTTATGTGTAAGTGTGAACAAAAACCCAATTCCACCAGATCAGCCACCAACATTAAGAGAAGCTGTACGAATGATTGCTCGACTAGGTGGTTTTCTGGGTCGTAAAGGTGATGGGGAACCTGGAGTCAAGACGATTTGGAGAGGGTTACGACGATTGCACGATATCGCCGTAACTTGGAAGCTAGCCCATCAAATCTAAATGCATACTTTCTGAGTTTTGTCTAATCTTAATGCTTAATCCCTCTACTGAAATCATTTCTATAATCGCTTTTCAGACTTTGTTAAGAAAGATGTGACTAATGGATAGTCGGGGAGGGTCGGGGAGGGGTTTTTTTGTATCTCATTAGACTGAGAAAAGCTATACATCGCGTCTCTACAAACACATGATTTTCAGGTATTACACATTCTTCTTGCCAATAATTCGGAAAAAGATTTTTTCTGCTTCAATCCAGATAAACATCAAACTACTAAAGCCAATACAAATTAGTAATTCCTGCATATTCAAATAATGGGTACCAAAAAAGGCTCTTAAAGGTGGAACATACACCAACATTAACTGCAAAATAGTCGTAATTACCACCGATAGTAAGACAAAAATATTAGAAAAAGGATCCATCTCGATCGCCAAACGGTTATTGGAGCGAATCGCGATCGCATGACCCATTTGAGCAATACACAGGGTAGTAAATACCATTGTTTTCCATGTATCCGGATTTCCGGTGTAGCTGGGGTCATGGGTATGGCGATAGGCCCATGCCATCATGGTAATGGTAGTCACGGCAAAAACAATCCCAATCCGTACCATGTAGGAACCTAAACCCCTGGCAAAAATACTTTCTTTGGGGCTAAAGGGGGGACGTTTCATCACATCTGGTTCCGGTGGTTCCACTGCTAGGGCTAAAGCTGGTAAACCGTCGGTGACTAGGTTCATCCACAAAATTTGTAAGGGGCTTAAAGGGACACCAATTCCCACTGCTGGGTTAAAGGGTAAAATCAAAGGGGCTGCGGCCACGGTGAGGACTTCGCCGATATTACTACCCAAAATATACTTAATAAATCTGCGGATATTCGTGTAAACTACGCGACCTTCTTTCGTAGCAGCGACGATGGTGGCAAAGTTATCATCCAGCAAAATCATATCACTGGCTTCCTTGCTGACATCCGTACCCGTAATTCCCATTGCAATCCCGATATCAGCTTGTTTCAAGGCTGGTGCATCATTCACACCATCCCCAGTCATGGCCACAAATCGACCTTGACGTTGTAAAGCTTGAACAATACGTAATTTATGTTCCGGTGCAACCCGTGCATAAATACTCACCGCGTTGACATGGTTTTCCAATTCCTGGTTACTCATCTTTTGTAAGTCCTTTCCGGTCAGGACTTCATCCTGGTCGGTGGCAATTCCCAAATCAAGAGCGATCGCTCGCGCAGTTAATTGATGGTCTCCGGTAATCATAATCGGACGGATACCCGCATCCCGACATTCCTGGACGGCTGCTCGCACTTCGGGACGGGGTGCATCCATCATCGCTACTAACCCTAACCAGACTAATTCGGTTTCGCTGGTTTCTTCGCTGTCTGGGGATGGTTTTTCCAGCAGGGGTTTATAGGCAAAACCTAGCACCCGTAACCCATGACTAGCCATGTAATCGTTTTCTTTGAGGATGCGCTGACGCACATCTTCAGTCATCAATACCCGGTTTTGGCCATCATCCCATTGGCTGCACCGTGCTAATACCAATTCCGGTGAACCCTTAGTAAACATGATGTATTGTTCTTGACGGATGCGCTGGGAAAATACTGGATCGACATCCCCTAAACTCGCAATTCCCCGATCCACCCTTTCTAACTGACAAATCACACTCATGCGTTTACGTTCGGAAGAAAAGGGAAACTCTCCCACACGGGGTAATTTACTATCCCACTGGTCTTTTTCTACACCACCCTTTGCCGCCAGGGTGACTAAGGCTCCTTCGGTGGGGTCGCCCAAAATACTCCACTTACCCGATTCCTGTTGCAGAACCGCATCATTACAAACAGCACAAGCCACCAGTAAAGCCGAAACTTCCGGGTGGTTATCAAGCCAAATGCGATCGCCATCCAACAAAAACTCCCCCTGGGGTGTGTAGCCTTCCCCGGTGACTCGAAACTCCCGGTTATTGACAAAAATAGTTTGCACCACCATTTTATTTTGGGTTAGGGTTCCCGTCTTATCGGAACAAATAGTTGTCACCGACCCTAAAGTTTCCACCGCCGGTAATTTGCGAATCAAGGCATTTTGGCGCACCATTCTCTGGGTTCCTAAAGCCAAAGTCACCGTAATCACCGCCGGTAATCCTTCCGGAACCACCGCCACCGCCATACTTAAGGATACTTCCACCAACTCCTGGAACGAACCCCATCCCAAGGTTAGCAATCCCACCCCAATCACAATCGCCACCAGAATTAGGGAGCCAGTCACCAGGGTATTACCCAACTCATTGGAGCGTTTTTGTAACGGTGTCGGTTCGCTATCCACCGACTGCAACATTTCCGCAATTTTACCGAGTTCGGTATTCATTCCCGTACCTGTCACCAGGACTTTTGCTCTACCTTGAACAACCTCCGTTCCCTGGTAAACAAAATTCAAGCGATCGCCTAAAGGTGCATCTTCCGGTAAGGTAATATTCGCTCGTTTACTAACAATTTCCGCTTCCCCCGTCAAAGCAGATTCCCGCACCTGTAAATTCGATTCTTCCAGCAATCGACCATCAGCAGCTACCTGAACTCCCGCCTCCAAGAGCATAATATCACCGGGAACCAAATCCTTCGCTGCTACTTCCAACTGTTTGCGATCGCGAATTACCCGCACATTGGGAGAGGATAGTTTTTTCAGCGCTGCTAAAGC
Organism: Calothrix sp. NIES-3974; assembly: GCF_002368395.1. GTDB lineage: Bacteria > Cyanobacteriota > Cyanobacteriia > Cyanobacteriales > Nostocaceae > NIES-3974. Next base: position 3,992,229 of record NZ_AP018254.1, on the reverse strand, counting down.
TTGTTCAGCCCGACTTTCCTGCACATAACCTAAAATACCGTTGAGAACGACAATCGCCAAAATCGCAATTGTATCCTTAAAGGGTAATTCTTCAGGGGGTAAAGTTCCTGACTGCCATTTAATCAAATCCAATATACCTGAAACAATTGCTACCGCAATCAACAGCAGCAACATAATATTTTTGAACTGATCGACAAGAATCTCCCAGGAACTACGTCCTCCCGATTCTTGCAGTTCATTGACACCGTAGCGTTGTAGACGTTGTGCAACTTCCTGGGTGCTTAACCCCCTATCAGGATCGGTCGATAATAATTCTAGAGCTTGATCGGATTCTAAATTATGCCAAATGGCATTTGTATCAGGTAGAGAGTGGGCAGACATTGTTTAATAAGAAAAGGTGACAAGAATTGGTGATTATACAGCAAGCGGTTAGCTATACCCTCAATCGAAGCAAGGGGATTTTGGCTATTGGGGAAGTCCAAATTTCTAACCGTTTTTAGTATAGTTGGAAGGGAGTAGGAATGAGCGAGGGATCACCTGACTTTATGGGAAGCCAGCGAAATTTGCAGATTGAATACTCTATCCAGCACTTCGCACCCTACGCACGTCTAAGAGGATGTTTGTCAAGTATTAATTCTCATTATTTTGACTATCGTCCTGACTCTGGAGATGGGGTTATAAAGCTGATTGTTCCTTCGAGAGTACAGACACGACATGTCGCGTCTCTTCCCATTCCCCAATTTTACTAATGTACTCATAAAAATTTCGATCTCTTCCTCCTCTGACTTTCGACTTTGCTAGAAATTTATCAAATATAGTAGTCCCAAATCATCGTGAGTAATCTGTTCCCAAAGCTTTTTCTGATTATGGCTATTAGTTAAACCAATTTGAACAACAAAAAATTAGGAGAAATTGATACTTCGCACGTTGATATATTTACCTTTTGGTTTGTTGGCTGTTGATGATTAATCATTAATCATTAACCATTTAGAGAACAAGCTCACTTGATTAATCGTGTCAAGTATATCCCGGATTCTCACAAACCCCTAAAACTTCCAGGGAGTAGGGAAGGGAGAAAAACAACCCATGACTCAACGCTGAACACTCACCTGCTCAAAATGCAGGATATACACCTCTTTAATACGTATCGATACAGCAGTTTTGAGTTTTGTGGAAGTAGGTTATTTCAATTTTAAAAACCTGTGAAAAACGACTTTTACCACCGTTTCCTATCTCCTGTATTCTTGAATTCTGCTGTAATCTATAAAGTCTACAATCCAGTTTTTGGGTATAAAACTACCTGATTGAGTACATCTTCAGTTGAATAATCCTTGAATCAGCGTCATCTAAAACACACAAAACCCTCCAACGCGGTAGAATAACTTGAATTTTGGTCGCCAACCACATCCCCTATTCCTATTTGACCTACTAACCATCAAGAAAATCAGTTTAATATGAGTGTTGCACTCCCCCATACAACCGCGAGCAAAATGTTTTGGAAGCGAACAATTAGACCCCTCTGTGCATCTGCATTAAATGGTATTGCCTTCATCCAGGATACACTCATCGCGATTGACTCGCGAAATGGATATTTACTGGAAATTGACCCAGCTACAGATAATACCCGTATCCGCAATCCCCATCAAGTGAGGGAATTGATGGATGTTACTGGTATTTCCCTCTGGGGAGATCGATTATGGCTAACCAGGGACTTGAGTATCTACTCTTGTCAAATTAATACATTAGGACTGGAGCATTTTGCCACCCTTCCTTACACTGCCAATGGTATAGCTGTCTGGGAATCTACAGTTTATATTACTTGTCAAAAACTCGGTAAAATTTTGGTGTTTAACCGAGATACAGGTACACAAATCACCCAATTTTATGCTCCTGGTGTCGGTTGCGAGAACTTAGCCGTAGATGCTGAAACCCTGTGGGTGTGTGATGACATGGAACAAAGCGTTTATGCCCTCGACCGTGCCACTGGAGAAATTAAATTTAGCATTCTTACCCCCTTCGAGTCACCTACAGGCATAGCCATTTATGTCAATCCTGAAAATCACCAAAAAACCCTATTTGTCGCCTATGCTGGTGAAGAACCCTATATCCGCGATAACCCCAACGCCGACCCCAACCATGAACTAGCCTATCGCGATCGCACTTTTATCCACCCCCTCCACTTCCAATATCACCCGGAAAAACGCTACACCCTCTCCAATGGCTACCGGATTGAAATGTCCTACGTTGAGGAAATTGCTCCCCTAGAAGAGGTCTATATCCCCGATTTAGAATGGCAAATCGCCCTACCCAGTGACACCGACCGTCAAAAAGTTGAGTCCGTCCAAGCCATCGGTTTACCCTTCCAGGAACAAATCATCGATGGTCAAAAAGTTGCCGTATTCAAATTTGACCAACTTACCCCCGGAGAACGCCACATTTTCGGTTGGCGAGCCATCGTACAAGTTCGTAGCATTAAATACCGAATTACTCCTCGTGACGTGGAAAATATCCCCGAACTCAGTCCCGATTTTCAAGCCCGCTACCTCATCGATGATGATGAGTTAGCAATGGATACCAGTATCGTTCGCCAGGCTGCCCGTGATGCCATTGGCACAGAAACTAACCTGTTACGGAAAATGTATAACATCCGTAATTATGTTTACGACCATCTTTCCTATGGTATTAAACCCCACATTGACACCCCGGATATTGTCCTCGAACGCGGAGTCGGTTCCTGTGGTGAATATGTAGGTGTTCTCCTAGCTTTGTGTCGTTTAAACGGGATCGCCTGTCGAACTGTAGGTAGATACAAATGTCCCCCCTACGGAGAACGGCAAAATATTCCCCTCCAACCCGACTTCAACCACGTTTGGTTGGAATTTTATATCCCCGGTTACGGTTGGATGCCAATGGAATCAAATCCCGACGATGTTGGTTATCGTAATGACCATCCCACCCGCTTTTTTATGGGTTTAGCTTGGTATCACTTAGAAATTGGTAAAGGCATCCCCTTTGAAAGTTTAATTAGTAAAGGTAAACGATTAACCAAAGAAGATATTTCTATTGGTGAATTAGCAATTAACCATATTCGATTTACCATTTTAGAAGAATTACCAGGTTTTGATTAATTCCATCAACCCGGGCTTTGGGAATTTTGGATTTGAGATTATCCTGCGGTCGATTCGCTACGCGTCTATGGATTTTGGATTTAAGTGGGTAGGTGTAATTAAATATAAAACCACAATATAAACTATCACTAGTCTCAAAGCCTTACCCCTAATCACTACCCACCTACTTACTCTAGTCTACTGTGCTAGACATTAAGAAATCGGGGAAAACCCCGTACTAAGCGTGTCTATGGATTTGAAAACCCTTACACAGAACTCCCTGAAAACATTTATCTGTCGCATTCATTACTTCAAACTGATACTAGAATTTATCCACAGAGGGAATGGGGAACAGTTCCTTCGCTAGTAAATAGGATGAGTAAGGACAGACGACCCACCAGGTCGTCTGTACGGGAGCTAGGAGTGGGAAAAACTACTTTCATGGGCTTTGGTGTAAATATTACACTTTGGCTATTCTCTGTTAATGTCATTCATAATTATGTATGCGAAGCGTTGCCGTAGGCTATTACGTAGCTTGTTTCCCGCGTAGCGGGTATTACGAATTATTTAATTTATTTTCCTAAATTATCAAATGACCGAACTAGAACGCTACCTATTTGATTTGCAAGGTTTTATCATCGTTGAAAACGCGTTAACACCAACACAGATCCATGAGTTACAGCAAATTATTAATCAAATAATTTGTCAACAAAACCCTAGTCAAGTATCCCCAGAAGCAACCTATCTCCGATTTGATTCATTATTAGGCTGGGGTAAACCATTTCGAGATATTATTGATAATCCTTCCATTACCACCTATTTGCAGGAAATACTAGCCGGAAAATTTCGTTTAGACCACGATTACATCCATATCCTACGTCAAGGTAAAGGACCAGTCGGTGCAAATTTACACGGTGGTGGTACACCCTACGACCCTTGTCAGTATTACGATTTTCGCCAGGGGAAAATGTATAATGGTCTCACCGCAGTCGCCTACGAATTGAACGATGTCGCTCCCGAAGACGGTGGTTTTGCTTGTATTCCTGGTAGCCATAAAAGTAATTTTCCCCTACCAACAAGTATCCGCAATTTAGAACAAAATCCAGAAAATTTGCATCCTTGTATTCAAAAAATAGCAGTTAAAGCTGGTAGCGCAATTATCTTCACTGAAGCATTATCCCACGGCACGATTCCTTGGCGAGGAAAATCAGAAAGACGCACTTTATTTTTCAAGTATTCCCCCCATTCATCCGCTTGGGCAAGATATTACTATAATCTAGATTTATTCCCAGATTTAAGCGATTCTCAGCGACAAATTCTCCGCACACCTGGTATATATCCTTAATCGCTTTTTATCAAAGCTTTTTTTATACTTGAATTCTTATTTTTTGAGAGTAGGAAATTGGGAGTAGTTTATCAGGAAAAATATGCCGTTTGAACCTATTTACAATATAGCCTTTCTCATATTCCTTATTTGCTATTCCCTATTCCCTACTACCCTGGAGACGACCCACCGGGTCGTCTCTACTCCCTATTTCCTATAAATAATTGTGAATAATATTGTCTTCGCCACTGTTCCAAATTTTCAATGGAAATAGATTGAGTCACCACATTCATACTATTACCACGCCAACTCACATCTGCATCAGTTGTAAACACCCCACAAGTCAAATATTCCTTTTGAATATCCCAATATTCGCTAAAACGACTTTTTAAAGTCATCACCTGTTCAAAAACCTTATTACGATGCTTGTTACGACGCTTACGTTCCGTTGCACCAGTTGCTTCTGTGTCAATAAATTTAGTTTCAATTAAAAATAAACTTCCAGTCGTAGTCAAATAAACAAAATCACATTTACCTAAGTCTGTATAATCGGCGATGGGAGATTTTTCAAATAAAAGTAACTCGGAACAACTAGGAAATAAATTGTGAATATTCAAAAATAAGTAAGCTTGCAATAGTAATTCCTTATCATAGGGAAAACAGACCACCCCCTCAAAAAAACGACGAATATCGAGTTGAGACTGTGGTTGAATTTTCCGACAATAGCTAACAAACTTATTCAGTTCATCTGCGGTCATGTAATATTGCTTCATTCTCATTATTGCCGCACAATAGGCCCTAGCATAAAAATATACAATCACTAGGCGGAGTCAAACATCCGCAGATGTAACTATAAGTTGCTTGATTAGCTATTTTACTCAGTTATTATACGGATGACAACTAAGTTATGCAAATTGCACCAGATAGCTTTTCTTGGTTTGACGTACCGGAACAGGTCAAAAAATTACTAATTCAAGCTGCCCAATCATGGGAAAATACTCAAGAGTCGGAACAATATATCAACCAAGCTTTGGAAATCACCAATAATAATATTGATGTTTTGGTTGCAGCCTATAGATATTTTTATTACAAGCATAATTACTTAATGGCATTAAAAGCTGCGGAAAATGTCATGTTATGGGTACAAAAAAATGAAAATTTACCATCTAATCAACAGGAATTAAAGCAAATTATTTTGCAACGTCTTCATGATGCCGAAATTCGTCTATATATAAATGCCTATTCTGCTTCTGGCTTAATTTTAGCTAAACTAGGAAAAGTCGAAACTGCACAGGAAATATGTCAGTTTATTCAAGAGATTGATGTTAATCATGAGTATTTAAGTGCAGAAATTTTACTCGATGTTTTAACCCGTTCTCCAGAAGAGGAGGATTGAAATAATTCGTAATAGCCTACGGCAAGCCGCTACGCGTCTACGTAATAGCCTACGGCAACGCTTCGCGTACGTAATACCTGCTACGCGGGGAGCAAGCTACGTAATTTGTAATTGACTTCCTGTTTCCTACTCCCTGAAAGTTTTAGGTTAAATATATTTGCTATTTTGCATTTCCTAGTTTCTTTAGATTACAATATGAAAAATAAAGATTGGTTAGTTACCGATGATGGTTCTTTTGTGCTTTGTCAATCTGCACGGAAGTGGGATTTATTACAGGAGAATTATCGTTTGTATCGGTTTCTAACGGAATTAGAAGATATTCTCAAGGGTGCAAGTCAAAATATTGATGTTGAGGTCAGCTATTTACCTAATATCAGGATGTTAGTCAGAAAATTAATCCTGAATTCCTATTGGGTACGTAGTCGATTTTCCCTACCTAATCCACAAACAGGGGTATCTGTGGAGATTCTTTATGATGAGTTAGGATTTCCTTTTACTTTCCAGACTGTTAGTTTTGCTCCTGGGACTAAATCTACCATTCACAATCATGGTACGTGGGGAGTTGTAGCAATTTTACAAGGGGAAGAAAAAAATCTCCTGTGGAGAAGTAAAACTCCTGTGGAAATAGCAAATACGGGAAAATGCGTTGAACAAACAGGGGAAATCATTCTCAATACTGGGGATATGATTAGTTTTACACCTGGTGCAATTCACAGTGTGGAAGCATTGGGAGAAAAACCAACGGTGACGTTAAATCTCTACGGTGAAACTGACCCAAAACGACGGTTTGAATATGATTTAGAACAGGGGAAAGTGGTGCGATTTTAGATTTTGGATTGTAAATATTTGGATTCATTCCCTGCATTTTGATGAACTACTCCCTACAAATTTTCGGGATTCGTGAGAAATTTGGGATTCACTTTGTTCAGTAAAAGTTTTGGATTTTGCAGAAAGTTGCGCTGAGAGGATGTGGAAATTAAATGGCTAAAGTTGTTTTTTACGAAAAACCTGGTTGTAAGAATAATACTAAGCAAAAAGTCCTATTGACTGCTGCTGGTCATGATTTGGAAGCTTATGATATTCGGACTTACAATTGGACTCCACAAAAGTTACGGGTGTTTTTTGGAAATCGTCCGATTTCTGAGTGGTTTAATCCTACTGCTCCTAGAATCAAGTCTGGTGAGGTAATTCCAGAAAAATTAAATGCTGATAGTGCTTTAGCGTTGATGATTGCTGACCCTCTGTTGATTCGTCGTCCCTTGATTCAAGTTGGCGATCGCTATGAGGTGGGTTTTGATGTGGAGCGGATTCACGCATGGATTGGTCTCCAACCTGTTGACCCCTCCCAAGCAAATACTAGTCTAGAATTAATGCAGCAAGATTTACAAACCTGTTCACATCACCACGATTCTCATCACCACCACGACGCACAGGGTAATTGTAGTCATTCACACTAGTACCCGACTAACCTCAAAATAACGGGTGAAGGTTAGGGAGTAGGGAGTAGGGATTAGTGAGTAGTCCCCTATCTTAGAGAACATTTGTACGTAACCAAAACATCTAGCTTTAGCTTGTGATGCAAAGCAGATCGACCGAAGGATGGGGGGAGTAGTAAGTTGGGAGTGGGGAAAAACCAGTTTCATTCTGGTGTCAGCAATACATGTAGACTACTTCCTACTCCCTCTGCATCAAGTGAGATTTCTATATAAAAATAAATTTGGCAAAGTTGGCTTTTAGCTGATAAGTGGTTATACTATAGCTCGTCTATCTATACTCTATTTTAATCCCACAAAGCAATACAAGATGGCAGTTTGGTATTGATTTGTGATGGTTTATCGTGTATTTTAAGCTAAAAATCTACCACTGCAATTATTTATTATTGATTGCATCAATCAATACTGGGTGTATTTATAAACTCGTTATCTGTGTCTAAGGGGATGTATTAAAAGTCGATTTTAATACTTAATAAGCTCGTTTTTCGGGGGTAAGAAGCAGGGAATCGGGAGTAGTTTTTAACGACAAATATACAGTTTGAACCTATTGACCGTCTTCCAAAATTAGTGAGAAAAGTATTTATTGATACTTTCTAAACATCCTCCAAACAAACATCGTAATTTCTCAACATGATTTTGTTATCAAAATATGACAATTAGGTTTTTTGCTAACTCTACAAATGTTAAGAAATTATTTTTCTATCCTGATAGCTATTAATTAAATATGCATAAAGAATTCGATTGTCTCAAATATAAATTGTCACTGAGATAGGGTTAATTATGTATAAGTAAATTTTCTTGTGTGGAGGGAGTAGGGTAATACTTAACAGCTAACAGCTTATTTAATAATTTTGAGGAAAAATTCAGCATTTCTTGAATTATCAGGACTTACATGAGGACAACCTAAACACCGTCATTGCGATGTAAGGTAGACGCGAAGCGACTTCTTGCAAAGTAGCAATCCCAAACACCTAATTTCTCGTAACGAGTGCGTAAGTCCTAAATTATCAAAAAATATTTCTGTAAAAATCCTGATATATAGGCAATTGGTGCAGATATTTCTGGATACTGGTAAAAACGAGGGGAAATTTCTGGGAAAGGGAGCAAGTATGAACAGGGATAACGCAGTTGAACAATTGCGTCATTATCAGGAGTATGGGGAGTCGATTCTTCACTTTATTAATGCTGCGGTGGAAAGTCCTCCACCGAAACAAAGTTGGGTACAAACAAGTATTAATGAGAGCATACAAAGGCTGAAGTATCATGCACAGCGTACAGTCGAAATTGCTGCATCCCCTGTGAAAATCGGGATTATGGGGGAGTTTAGTAGTGGTAAAACCCTATTAATTGGTAGTTTAATTGGTTATGCGGATGCTCTACCTGTGAGTGAAACCCCGACGACGGGAAATGTGACGGCTATTCGTTTAATTCAGCAAGCAGAATTTAAGACAACGGAAGTTGGTGAATTTACGGTGCGATACTTGACCCATGAGGGGGTACGGGAGTGTTTGCGGTACATGCTCAAGGAGGTGGAAACCCGTGCAAGTGTGGCCAAATTTCCCCCTGCTGCACTGACGACTTTGCGGAGTTTACAACCAACTACATTTGTTGATAGTAAAAGTATTTTGGCTTGGTGTGAACAAGCTTGGAATCAAACCCAAAGTTTAGAACTGCGATCGCTATTACGGGAATTGGTGGTTTTTGTTCGCACTTATACTTTATTTGGAATTGAAATTTGCGGGAAAAGCTATCGTATTAATCGCGAAACCGCAAATCAGGGGTTACGGTTAGCTGAACCTCCGATGAATATTTTGGAGTTGGGATTTGAGCGGATTCCCATTCCCTATAAACAATGGGATGGGATTGATCGACCCAATGTGGATGATTTACGGAATACATTTAGCTTGATTGGTCGAATTGATGTGACGGTGGAGGTTTCACGGGAAATTTGGGATTTATCGGCTTTGCAAGGGACAAATGAGTTGATTTTACTTGATTTTCCCGGTTTAGGTGCGGCTGATTCCAGTGTCCGGGATACCTTTTTATCGTTGCGGGAATTGGCAGAAGTGCAAACGATCCTGTTGCTATTAAATGGTAGATATCCAGGGGGTGCAACCGCATCCAAAATTCGTACTATGTTGGAGCAGGATAAGGGGGAGGATTTAAAGGAGCGGATTATCGTTGGTGTCGGTCGTTTTAACCAGTTACCTTTGACGGTTGCGGAGGAGCGAGCAATTGATAGTTTGCTCAGTAGTCATGATTTGACTGGGGATGAGTCGATTTTTTCGGTGTTTGCAGAACCGCTGTCGGAGGAGATGGTGTTAGAGCAGATACCGATATTAAAGTTGACAATGGCTAGTGCGAGTAATTTGACTACCCAACCGAAGAATATTGTTTTGCTGTCGCAGTTGTATGGGTTGAGTAAGTTGGATGAGTTATCGAGTCTGTTACAAATTTGTTCACCGGAATTTAAATCGGAGTTAGAACAGCTTTTACAAACGGATGATTGGGAATTGCGGGATAAATGGCGACGTTTAGGGGAGCAAATTATTCCGTCGGGTTATTTACATAAACAGATTTGTGATTTTGCTGACGATGGTGGTTTAGCAAGATTACGGGGATTGTTGAATGAGCATGTGACAATTCACGGAATGCAGCAGCTATTGGAAGATGTGCAACGCGTTGCGGCTGATTTGCGTACTGAACAGTTGGAGTTGGAAAAGATACTTCAGGAAGTGGCTGCCTATATTCCTGCGGTGGAAAATCCTTCCTTTGTGACTTTGCGTCAGGGGATTGAAAATCTAGTGACAATTTATCGTCAGTATCAAGCGGAATTGGAACAGCAACCAATTCTAACTAATCGGACAGGAATTGCCGTGAGTGAATTAGTGAAAAATGAACTTACCCATAAAATCTTTTTTGACTGGAGTGAATGGAACATATTATTTGACCGGACTAAAGGGGGGAAAATCTCTTTAAATAAGGTCATGCGCTTTTTTGAAGAAGATGAAGCAGATGACCCGATTCCAACCCAAGGAGACGATTTTTATCCGGTGTTTGTGCAAACTGTCGATGAAATGCAAGAATTTGCCCATAGTCGCATGAGTGAAGCGGTGGCTGATTGGTTCAGTAAATTGGCCCATGCGGTGGAAACTGAGCGTAGTAAAATTGACCTAATTTTGCAACCCCAAATGGAAGCTTATATCCAAGAGAATTTTGGTAATCGCTCGACAAAGTTGTTTCGGAATTTGATTAGGGCAATTGACCCGGTAAATAAATGGCAACAAATGATACTTACTCGTAGTGGATTAACAGAAAATACCACACCCATAAATGCCAATGCTTTATTTCCCTTAGCGAGACGGGATGCGCGTCACCAAATTGGACAGATTTTTGATTGGAGTCCCCATAAAAAATATCCCAGTCAGGGACGACCTTTTAATCATCAAATTGCTGTACTTCGTTTGCGGAATGAAATTACTGCTAGTTTAGGATTGCATTTGGTGCAGTATGTGAGTTTATTAACTCAACAAACTAAATCATCTTTTTCTGTGGCGACGAAGGAAATTGTTGATAGTTTGCAAGATTTACTTAAGTCGAAAAATGAACCGTTGCTGAGATATATTGCTGCTGCGGAAGATAAACCTGTTTCTAGTCAACCTGCTTGGTTAGAAAATTTATCTCAGTTGGTGGCTGTTTCTTTTCCGGGTGCGGAATAGTAATTCGTAATTTACAATACTGTTTTCATCTGAAGTTGTACATAGTAAGTTGTCCGAAACGAGGAGGAACGACGAGGCAATTTCATTTTTTTCAATGTTAACGAGTTGCTGAGATTGTCGAGTTCCACTTCTTTTCGCACTGCGAGAGCAACAAGCAAGCTACGTAATTACAAAAGCTATATTTTGTCACCTAATTTTAGGTAATTGATATAAATATTATTTGTAGCGTTTCCCTGGACTTGATTGGAGTTGGAAAAGCTATATCTAGTAAAGTTAAGGCTTGTGTGGTTGACTATTATTAAAAGGTAAAAAGTGCGAGTTAAAAAGCAAAAGTAATTAACAGTAATTCAATGTATACTTCACCGATTTCCCTATTACGAGAGGCAATTTCAGGAATATATCAAATGCCAATTAAAATTGAACTTTTAAATCGCTATCAATTACGTTTGAAAGAACAAAAATTAATGCTTCCGGTGATTGAAATTAAACCTACCGAAAGCCCAAATTTACCCCATGTATCGAAAGTTAATATTTCAGTTAGTGGTTCACCTACTGAATTGGCTGTAATTATGCAGTCTGCTTATAAAAGTGTAAATATAGATAATCATCAACCTCTGAAGTTACTCGGACCACAACGGTTGCGTCAAAATGATTGCTTATATACGGAGGAATTACCTCCGGGAGTTGCTTGCACATTGGTAGTAACTGTGGAATACTTTGATTCCGATACTCAGGGAAATCCTGACTTTGATGTGGTGAAGGAGGTGAGTGCTGAATGTTACATTTGGACTCCATCTTCCGAAAAAACGGAATTGCTATCGGAATCGGAATTAGAACCCCAGACTATATTTAGGGAACCAATGGCTCCTACGGAACTGCAAACGGTGTATGTCACAGGGATTCGTAACCAGAATCTTACCTATCCGGGTTGGTTTGCGATTGATTTTGGTACTTCTAATTCTACGGTGACGTTATATGACCCGAAGGTAATTGTCACACCCGAAACCTTACCACGGGAACAGGAAACCAGATTGCGATCGCGGATTGGGGAATGGTTAGCTACACGTCCGACGGGGGAGGAAGCGGGAATAAGTCGTACTGTCTGGGATAGTGAGTGGCAGAAGTTTTTGACGGAATTAAGTCAGGAAATACCCCCTGCTCATCCGGGAAATCGGGATGCAATTGTTGCTTATATCCATCGTGCTGGAAGTACCCAGTTTTTGGATGCGATTCGTCAAATTGAAATGTGTTTGAGTAAACGTTTGGACTGGTTCCGACGTGCTGCTAGTGTGCGGTTAAATGCTATTTACCATGAGGTGTTTCGGGTTCCGGCTCTGGAATGGCAAAGTTTAATACCCGTGGAATTAGATAAAGACCGTCGTCAAAGTGAGATACCCAGTGAATTGGAGGTGATGGGAGTAGACCCCACCCTTTCCCCTGACCATCCCCATAAACTCAAGGTGATATTGGGTGAATCGGCAAAACAGCATCGTCTGGATGCGATTCGTCATGGGGAGGTGATTGATGGACGATTTTTACATTCACCGAAGCGGTATTTTGGTCAAGACCGAGCTTACAAGTTAGGTCAAAATGGCGTAGAAGCAACAATTCCGGTGAATACAATTTTACAGGCTGCCTATGCCCAATTAATTGAACTCACAGATAAATATCGTACAGCCAATGCTGGTAAATGTTCGGATGGCAAATTTTATCGAGCCGTTGTCACCTACCCTACGGTTGCATCCCCCTTTGTGCGTCGAGAAATTGAACATTTGGTGCGATCGCTGGATATTGCGGATGTGCAAATGGCCTATGATGAGGCGGTTTCCGTGGCGATATTCTTTTTGTGGCGGGAATTTGGGGGGGATTTGAATGTGGGGATTGAATCCTTTAAAACCCGTTGTCATTACGATGGAGATAAATGGTGGCAAAATGTGTTAGTGTTGGATATTGGTGGAGGGACGACCGATTTAGCCTTGATTCGTTTGACCCTGAGTGAAATAAATCCCTTTGACGTGGGAGAAGACCGGGGTGACGGGGGACGTTACTACAAACTGACACCCAAATTACTCGGTTCGTCAGGACATTTACAGTTAGGAGGGGAATTAATTACCCTGCGGTTATTTATTGTCCTCAAAGCTGCGATCGCGGATTGTTTATTAACAGCTGTCAGTAACGGTCAGATTCCCAAGGATATACTTAAAGTTCAACCGGAAGAATTAAGCGATCGCTTTTTATTTCAAGGTAAATTCCAATCCGGTGCTTTAATTGCTGCTGTTGACCGGGAGATTCGGGAAGATGATGCCTACAAGGATGCCATTAATGCCATCGAAAAGGTAATCCCCACCCGATGGAAATATGCCCCGAACCGTGCCCAAACTTTTTATACCCTGTGGGAATACGCAGAGGAAGCCAAAATTATCCTTGGAGCCAAACGCCCCAAAGATACTCCCCCAGCCACTTTCACCCTGAATGGAACCCAAATTGCCGAGATTCTCGCCCACAACGAAATCCAACTCAGTGCCGACCTCGCAAGTATAATTTCTGTCACAATCACCACTGAGCAATTTGAACGTTCCGCCGCTCCTGCGATTCGGGAAGCCGTGGCGATCGCTAAGGGATTAGTGGAAAATGCCTTTGCGGCTAAATCCCCTACCCGTCCGGAACAGGTGGACTGGTTAATCCTTTCTGGTAAAACTTGTAATTTTGAATTGGTAAGTAAGGAATTATACCGTGTGTTTGGCAAGTCGGAATTTTTTACTTGGAACCAGGAACGGGTCACTTTTGAGCCAGAATATACTAAAATCGCTACATCTGCTGGTGCTTGTTTTGCCGAAAAACTGCGCCAATTGGGTTTTTCTCCCCAACAATCCAAGGATTTGCTGCGGAAGGGAGCTAATCAATTATACATAGATGTCAAGAATTTATTTTACTTTCTTCCCTGTGCCTTTGCTAGGGAAGTTATCGGGGCAACTCCGGAACCGATATTTTTAGCGGGACAAGAATTATACCAATTAAAACCCGATGATGGGGTGGCGAAATACCGTAGTCCTTGGCAAGGGATGCAGTTAACCAATAATATCATTCGTCAGGACTTTGAAAACATTAAACCCCAACTGTGGGGTAGTTACAACGGTGATGCACTCCGCAAACAACTGCATATGTCCGAAGAGGAGTTCAAAAATCAAATCAAAGTCCAATTTGAAATCGACCAAAAACTGGAAATAGACTTGCTCCTGTGTCGTGGTAATCCCCACTATTACCTATCTTCCCACCATCCCTACCTCGATTTAGCAGCAGCTTGCGGAGTTGCCAATGTCATTTCCCCTGATGGTTGTATACTGGGAGACATTGCCGTCAACGTCATCGAATCTGCGAATGCCCTGAAAACCGATGCCCACACAGTATTATTTGCAGCCAGTACCAACTACCACCATCACTTACAAACATTTCGCGATGACAATAGTCCCAATGCCAACACCGATATTGGTTTAATCACCGAATTACCACCCTTCCCAGCCAACGGTAAACACGCCTTTTATTTCCAATTTCATAACCCCCGTTCCGACCAGTGGGAGTTGATTGGAGAGTTACCCCAACCCGATATCATCAGCGAATATCCCTGTAAATATTACGTCACCCTCACCGCCAAAGGTATTCTCCGTATCCATGCCTTTGATGTCCCTTATTGGGTATCAAATAATCCCCAGGATTTACAGTACGAAGGATGTGTATATCGCGACCATCTCCAACCCCAACCCAACGACATCGAAGCCAAACGAGACCCCTTTTCCGGAGAACATTAGGATTTTGGATTTTAGATTTTGGATTGGAAAACAGATAAATTTCGTAGAGACGTAGCATTGCTACGTCTGGTATTCTGAGCAGAATTATCGAGTGCGATCGCTAAATTCTGGCATTTGTACAGGGTTTTCTTCTAATTGTTTTGACGTTCCCACGACTTAAAGCCGTGGGATTCTTGTTTCATTCAGCCGACTTACTTAAAGGAGTTTCCCCACTTAAGCAGAGGTCGTTCTGTCCACAAGCTTTAGATTCTGTGCGCCCCACAGTACTTTTTAATCCTTTGTTCAAAATCATAGTCGCCGCGTTATGGTCACGGTGCATCACTGTCCCACAACAATGACATTTGTGGGTACGAGTAGATAAAGATTTCTGAACTCGTGTCCCACAAACAGAACAATCTTGCGATGTGTAGTGAGGTGCAACTGCTATCACCCAAATGCCAAAAACTTTGCCATAGTAGTCTACCCAATCAGTAAACAGTGACCACGAAGCGTCACTGATAGATTTAGCTAAATGATGGTTCTTAACCATATTTCGCACCTGCAAGTCCTCATAAACTACCAAGTCGTTTGACTGGACTAGAGTTCTTGCTGTCTTCACAGCAAAATCTTTCCTCTGTCTACTTACCTTGAGATGCTTTTTCGCCAACTTTTTCACAGCTTTGCGGCGATTAGAAGAGCCTTTTTTACATCTAGAAACTTTGCGTTGTTTGCGTTTCAAAGACTTCTCAGACTTACGCAAAAATCTGGGATTTTCAACTGTCTTGCCATCAGAATCAGTGTAGAAAAATTCAAGTCCTACATCAATTCCTACTTGTTTACCATTGTGCTGATGCTGTTCTTTGCGTTCCGCATCAACACAAAATTGGCAGTAATAACCATCTGCTCGTTTAACTACTCTAACTCGCTGAATTTGCTTAGTAGAATAAAAGCTGAAATCACGAGTTCCAACTAGCTGAAATTTCCCTGCTTTAAAACCATCAGTAAAAGTGATGTACTTCTTGTCGGCAGAAATTGCCCATCCTGAAGTTTTATATTCTACGGAATGTCCACGCTTTTTAAATCGCGGATAACCCTTTTTACCTGGCTTTTTAGCTTTACAGTTGTCATAGAAACGCTTAATAGCGCACCAAGCTCTATCGGCAGAAGCCTGACGAGCCATAGAGTTGAGTTTGCCAGCAAAATCAAATTCTTTGGCTAAAACAGCGCAAAGTTTTTGAAGGTCATTCTTGCTAACATCCTTGTTATCTATCCAATGTCTTAGAGCTTTGTTGCGGATAAACAAAGCCGTTCTAATAGCTTCATCTAATAAGCCGTACTGACTTTCTTTGCCCTTCAATTTCGCTTCTAAGACTAACATCGCTCGACCCTGAGATGACAAAAATAATATAGTATATTATGGTTGATAGATACAAGCTATTGACCGCAGTTTGACAAAAAACTTTACATATGTCAGGAAATTACAGGCACAAGACAAAATCAGTCACTATGATTAATTACCACTTCGTCTGGATATCGAAAAGACGAAAAAAGGTGTTAGTTGGAAATGTTGCTATCAGGCTTGAGGAATTGCTTTATGAAAAAACATTCGAGGAAACAATAATCCAGTACTCTGCGAGAAGCCATGCAATGTACCTCTACACAACGAATTGCGCAATGAACGCAACTACGTACTTTTTCTCTCCCATCAAAATTAATGTGGCGGAATACTAGGATAGGTATGAAGTAAAACAAAAACGTTCAGTGTAACTAATGTCATCGAGGGAGACTTGCAATACAAAACTATCTTGAGGATTGCACTTGAATCGGGGAAGTTGAATAAAGTTATCGAACGAGCGAGATGTAACTACCAGTAAAGTTTCTCCCGTATCGTTCAAGATAGCTAATTTTAAATTTTTTGGTAAACAACTTTGTTTAGAATCTGGATAAACCCTAACTTTGATATTGAGTTGTTGATTTGATTCTGGTGACAATACCATTGCTAAAATTACAGATTCACGGTTAAACATAATTTGTTTAACTGCTTTGATTGTCTCTTGTTGTAGTGAAGCAGTATCTTTGAAACATAGATTGAGATTTTGTAGTAATTCATTATTCAACAATGAGTCTAGGGTTTGCCAACCCGCTTGTAAAAATCCTTCTAACCATTCATTTAAGTCAATTACTGAATGACATTGCTGTAAATATTGAGGAAATTCCAGTAATGTAGTTAATTGACTCAATGGTACTTCTTCCCCTATGACACTCTTTGCAAACCCAATTAAAGTCGCAGTTTGTAATAATTCATCAAATTGTACAACTACATATCCCACTTTTGAGGCCCATGTTTCACGGGGAAAGCAAACAAAATCATCGTGGGGGAAAATGTATCGGCATTCTAATTTACCATAGTTTTTAACTATTAAATATGCTGTATCTAAAAAATTTGAAATTATCAATTTATAGCTATCATGTCCTTGACATTCAGTTTCAAAATCTAGACATCTTAAGTAATGATTAACAGCGTAAATAGCAAGGGTATTAAAATAAATTTTCTCAGCTATTACGATATCAATATACTGTTCACAAAACTTGGAAGCAAGTTCATGTGCTTGGGGTGTTAGAGATACACTAAAAGTAAATTGGGATTGCTGTCTGTCATTCATAATTTCCTCCTTTGTAAACTTGGCTTTATGCTTGGATATACTTTTTGATTTCTGGTGCAATCTTTTCTAAATTACGTTGGAAGAAATTACTGAGAGCAGGAATACCTATTTTGAAAGTTTCGGATATTTCTTTCCAGCTTTTACCATCTAAACGGTTGAGCGCAATCACTTGAAACGTAACTTCTGGATGTCCCCTTATATATTTTTGTAGTAGTTGATTTGGGCTAGTTTGTAAATATTCTCGTAGTTGTTCAGAAAGTATGGGTTCTGATTCTGGTTGCGGAATATTTTCTAATTCTTCACCTGCTGGAGATAGTTTGGGTATTGTTGGTAAAGATTGTTGAGCTATTTCAAATAAAAATGAGTTAATATATAAAGACTTCTGTCGGATTAATTGAGCTATGAAAAATATGAATATAAATAGGGCAATTATTTTGAATGTAACTAGATCCGCAATTAAACTTTTTGCATTTAATCGCAGCCAGAAAATCATTTCTCTTTGATTAATCGATTGAATAAAATTAGTTAATTGATATTTTCTTCTAATGATTTTAGCATTAAATTTTTGAATTAATGGGTCAGATTTCCTCATTTGATAGTTACGTAATATCATATCAAAGCGGAAATTTAACCAAGGGATAAATCTACCTTTGCAGGGATTATAAGTATTAATATGTCGATACAACCAAATCCAAAGTTCATTTTTAGCATCTTCATAGATATCATCATATATATGCGCTTTATGCAACAATTTATCAGATAAAATAATTGCATTAATTAACACTTGAAAACCTAACTGCCATTGACTTGTTTGGGGTCGATATTGAGCTACTACTAAAGCTAATTGTTGCAAACAGGCTTCATTTAAGACCTTGCTAAAAGTACGCGATCGCACTTCTTTAATCCATACCGTTACGTTTAATTGAGTGCATTTACCACCATCCAGACTTTGAACAATTTCTTGTTTTAATTCCAACTGTAGCGCTTGATAGATATCGAGATAGACACCACAAAGCAGTTGATGGCGTTGATGACGAAATAAATTAGATGAACGTAACAGATAATCACTTAGGGTGACTATTGCTTGCTGACGTTCATCACCTATGGGTGGAGATGTTTGGACTTGAATGATAAGTTGCAGCAGTTTTTCATCCATAATTTATCTTGAACTATTCGTCTCTAATCTTTAATCCTTCCTTTATTTGGGTTTTTATACATTTAGCGATACAAAATTTACAAAACTTATTTTTGGCAAATTTGTATAAAACTTTTTGTAATCGGTTGATTAAGCAATAGAAACAAGTAAAAGAAAACTTAACTCGCTTTACCTTGTTTTTCCAAAATATAAATTCTTGCTAATAGGAGTAAAAGTATGAAAATCAAGCAATTATTAGTTCCACTCAGTTTTTTGACTCTATTGATGACAACACAAGTTACATCTGCAAAAGATATGGTGGGGTGGAAAGTAATGGGTAACGGTTCGGGGATTGTCGAAGGACAAAAATACAGCTTATATAATCTCGACCAAAAAGACTATCTAGGTTACAAAGACCGACGAGGAGCAAACCTAGGTTGGGACAGTCAACCTAATTCAGGAATGAAAATAAAGCGTCAAAGCGGTAGTGGAGCAATTAAATGTGGAGAGAAGTTTGCTTTGTTTATTGAGAAAGAATGGGTTATCTACGATCAGCAAACCACAGGGATCAATCTCTCAACCAGAACTCAACTCGCTGATGACCGCTATCAGTGGAAGTTCTCCAACTGTCAATCCGGTGAAGTCATTCAATTAAATAAACCCGTAACTCTCGTCAATACAGTCGAGAATGACTCTGTTGTTGGTTGTAAACGTGTTTGGGGTGTGAATCTTTGCTGGGCTGATACGGTATTTACTTATGACGCTCAAAATTACCATAAGGATGCGATTCCCTCTTGGATCAAAGATAAAGTACCAGTTCCATTACCTTAATTTGGTAACTTGAAGTCATTGGTTAATCCGCAGATCGAGGAATTCGTAGAGAGGATTATTCACCAGAAAAAAGAGAATTTAAACTAATTTTTTTTAGATTATTTAGGTTTTATGGGTAGAGTTTTATCTAACTTTATCCATACTTTTTGTTGAACTAGAAAAAATCAGAGGAAAAAATATAAATTGTATAAAAACAGAATTATTGAGGTGATTAATAAATAGATGTCAGGTAAGTACAGTTTACTTGCAATAAAAATTTCTCTTATTTGCCAAATTTCAGGAGATTTTTCCATGTTAAAACGTTTTCTGACCATTTTTATATTAGCAACAACCGCTTTTGCGACGATTTCATCATCATCCTTACTTCCAGTTTCTGCTTCAGAAGAAATATCACCCCCAATTGCTGAATTATCCAATACACAATTATCGCGAGAAGAAACAGTACTTCAAGATGTTAAACCAATCAAAAGTAAAGTTAGTGAAGTTTACGAAGGATTTATTTCTTCGGATAAAATTGATTCATTGAAGCAACAACCTGAAGCTGTTTTACAAAAAGCAGGAATCAGAGTTCCTAGTCGAGCTAAGATAGAATTTTCTGGTGAGACTAATGTTAATAGAGCGCAAAGACGTAGAACCAGAGTTACTATTATTATCTTTGGTGACGGTACTGTTGTGATAATAGTTAGACAATAGGATATACTGAATTAGTTTCAGTGTCCCTAACTGATTGTCACTAATTGGCTTAGATAACATCATAAGTCGGGTTTTTATACTTATAAAAAGCCCGACTTTTAAGACAACTATTTGGAATACAACTTAATTATTAAGCTCAATCATGGATTTAAGAGAGAAATGTGAGAGAATTTAAAAATTAACACAATATCATGTAAATTATGAAAATTATCAAAGTTACCCAGGATGATTTCAATGAGTGGTTAGAACTGTCCTTAAAACTGTGGTCAGACAACTCAATTGAGGAAATGCAAGAAACTTTAACTGATATTCTCCAATCTTCTCGTGAAGCCGGGTTTATAGTTAAAAATAATGATGGGAAAGCAATTGGATTTATGAATCTTTCACTTCGGTATGAGTATGTCCCAGGTGCTACCCAAAACCCTGTTGCATATGTAGAAGGAATTTATATCGAAGAAGAATATAGAAGACAAGGTGTAGGTAGATACTTAATTAAGTTTGCTCAACAATGGGGACTGGAACATGGATGTATAGAATTGGCTTCAGATGCTTTATTAGAAAATACAGAAAGTTATGAGTTTCATACCAGTGTTGGATTTCAAGAAGTAGAAAGAGTTGTCACTTTTATTAAGCCGATAATTTATGATGGCTAATGCTAGAAGCTTTGATTCACAAAAATACCCCTATTTTTGTTTTGTGATTTAGCAGTTCAAAATACAAAAAACAAAAGACTTATTTTTGATGATTTTGTATAAAACTTGATGTTATTGATGGATTAAGCAATAGAAATCGATTACACAAAGGAAGGAAATTATGAAACACCTATATTTCCCTGTCGTCGCAGGTCTCCTTGTTGTTTTGGAATTATCATTACCATGTACTTCACATGCCAAGCCTGTAGACTCAGATTCAGTCGCTCAAAAACAGTGTAGCCTAATTCGTGCCGATGGAAGTGTACACGTAGGAAAATGCAAAAATGTCTGTGCTGGTAAGACGATAGAAAGGGACTATACTAGTCGATATGGTTCTAGATACAAATGCTCTGCTTCACAAAAGAATGCTCCTAATTGAGGGAAGTGCTGTTGAAGTTTGTTAAAAACCTCACCTTAATTTTGTATCTGAAACTACAAGACGATTTGAGTTATTTATCCGGAAGCAATTTCCCCCAACTCATTCCCACTTCAGCACTATTTTGAAACAAAATGGGTAGCCAAGTTGCATAGGGAAATTCATCTTCCCAAGCTTCTAATCTCTCCCGTGCTTGTCGGACTGCGGTATACAATGACTCTCCCCGAGAAAAAGTGGTGAGAAAATTTTTTAAAAACTCCTGTGCCACTTTATCTGGTACAGGTTCTCGCATAACTATCATTTGGGGAATGTGCAAATCTGCTAATTCTTTTGCCAATCCTAAACCATCACAGGAGTTAAAAATGGCAAGTTGTAAACCGCGTTCGATTGCTTTTGTTAAAGCATGTTTGAGTTCTTTTATTCCCAGCAATTTAGTTTGATTAATTAACATTTTGCCTGTGCTACCGTCAATTTGGGATGAACTATGTCCGGAGAAACAAAAAATATCCCAACCCTGTTCGTCCCAAAGTTGTTGATGTAATTCTTGGATGGTTGGTTCGACGAGAAAAACAGTTTCGCATTCTGGTAATTTTTCTAAAACTTGACGGTCTGCTTCTACATCGATTCCTGTACTATTACCAAGAATTGTTAAAATCCTGGTTTGATGACGAGTAAATTGTAATTTTCCTGCTCTTTCTCCAATTGTTGATAAAGCAATTTCTGCTTGACGATAGTGTCGAAAAAAATCCCATAGATGCCAAGGAAGCCGTTGCAAATGAATATCTTTAGTTTGAAGGATGATTGGTACTTGT
The DNA here is from genome assembly GCF_002368395.1 of Calothrix sp. NIES-3974. Classification (GTDB taxonomy): domain Bacteria; phylum Cyanobacteriota; class Cyanobacteriia; order Cyanobacteriales; family Nostocaceae; genus NIES-3974. The sequence goes on along the minus strand of NZ_AP018254.1, from coordinate 3,970,203 downwards.
TCTCGTAGTGTGAGATGGGAATGTAATTCTCTGACGATTGGTTGAAATTGGATGGAATTGAGCCAATTATCCAGATTTATTTCTAATTGATCGCCATAATAATTTAGTTCTTGGCGAGAAAAATTTGTCATCGTGTCTTCTGTATCAAATGTAATCCGTCCAAACCAATTTTGAGAACGATAAATTTGTCGCCATTGTTGATATAGTTGTAGAATATTTGGCGCGGGTGGTAATTTTGCTGTAAATGTCATTGGTAGAGGATGTTCATGACTGCATACCAAAGCTGTGACGGGAAAACCATCATCAAAGTTACCTTCTCCCAAAGTTAGAATAATTAATTTATTAATGCGGCTTGGAAGATGATGATAATTTAAACCTTGTTGAGCTAATAATTTGGTAATCTCTGTCATTTCTGCCGAATGTTGGCGGTAAATTTCGATTTGGGCTTGTTTTCCTTCTAATTCGGCTTGATATCTAGTTTCAATTATTTTGAGTTGCTGTTGATATTTTTGTTGTAAATCTTGGTGAATTTTACCCTTATCTGCATTTTCAGAAACATTTACTTTGACAACAATCAAGCCATCACCCTTATTTTCAATACTATTAATTGTCAGTTTTTCTGTGTAATTTTTGGCTGCAACTTCTTTGATGGCAATAATTAAGGCTTCCCAATCAACACCATTGCGGAAAATTAAATCAATTGTATCGACAACTACTTGGAAAAGCTTGCTAAATTCTCCTTCTCGAAATATTCCACTTGCAGGATGTCTTTCTCGCTGCTGATTGCGTAAATAAATGTATTCGCAAGTGATATTTTCTAGTTGGGTTTTTGCGTCAATATGCCAATTTTCTAAACAAGCTGCGGTCAGATATGCTTGTTGAAAATTAGTTCCTAATGCTTGAATGTTGGTGAGATTTGCTCTTTCTAAAATCGCTCCGACCAGTAGAGATTTACTAATATTTGCTTCAGTCAAATCAGCATCACTCAAATCTGCATATGCTAAATTTGCTCCCTGGAGATTACAACCTCGATAGGATTTACGCACACCCCGACGACTAACGACTAAATCCCGTACCGGAGGATTACTCAAAATAGTCCCGTCAACTCTTGTTAAATCGAGATTTTTAGCAAGATGAAAATTAGTCCCTGTAATGTTTGCATGACGTAAATCTGCACTTTTGAGAATTGCTTGGGAAAAATCAGCATTTTCCAAGTTTGCATTACCAAAATTAGTACCACCAAGAGTAAATAAAATTCTGCTGATTTCCTGAATTATAGTAAATTTTTTATCTTCCAATAAACATCGCCAACTAATATAAATACTCATGGATAACAGCGCGATCGCAACTCCTACAGCTATTGGCAAAGCTGGCATTATCAAAGCGGTTGGCTGAGAATTGGCGATTTTAAATACCGCGATCGCAACAGAAATCGTAACTATACCAAAAGTTATTTTTAATACACTCATCAATTTGGGTCTGGCTTCAAAGGTCGCTCCCAAAACAGCGATCGCACCGCTAACGGTAGCAATTATCGCCCAAATTCCTGCTGCTGCTGCTCTCCAAGCTCCTGCACCCACCATTTTTAATCCAGATGCACCTAAATTTAATCCTAATACAGCCCCTAAAATAACAACAATTGTCCCCCCAATTCCAGCCATTGCCAGCAAAGCCATAACTAAACCCTGACGAATGCTACTCAGACAAAAAACCCCTAAGACAATCGCAACAATCAAACCAGGAATACCATTTTCGACGTTAGGTACACCATCGTATAATGGCTCCGAAGACTGAAATATTGTCTCAGTAAAGATGACAGCAGCAATCCATGCAGAGAAGACACTGACAATTGCCAAAAGTAGCGAGCAAACAACACTGAAAATCGCCCAATGAGTTTCTACTCCTGCTTGAGCGTAACTAAAATTGGTATTAACTAAATTTGCCTCCCGAAAGTCCGCACCTTTGATACAGCAGATTCGAGGTTTATGAGGTACAGTAGCAACAATTAGTAAACCAATTTTTTAGATGCTTTGGATCAACTAATGTCAGTGCAATTTTAATTAAACCATCAACTACAGATGCACTTTTAGGAGAAAACTGTTTTAAGAACGCTTTTAATTGTGACCACCAATGTTCAATTGGATTAAATTCAGGGGAATAAGGAGATAGATAAAGAACACTTGCTCCTACAGATTCAATCAAAGGCTTAATCTCTTCGACTTTATGTGCTGGCAGATTATCCATTACAACGACTGCACCAACCCATAATTGTGGAAGTAAAAAATGCTCTACAAAAACTTTATAAGCTTCTCCATTCATTGAGCCATTTAAAGTCATCACAGCTAAGACTTTTTTGAAGCTAATTCCTCCAATTACACTTATTTTTGCACCTCGGTAATATGGTTTAAAATCATAAGCTCTACTCCCGCGATCGCTTCGAGCATGAGTTCTAGTCAAACCAAGCAAAACACCCATTTCGTCTATAAACACAAGGTTTTCTGGGTCTATGTGTTTTACTTTCTCCCAATATTCTAATCTCAGTTTTTGGACTCTTTCTGTTTTCGCTTGGCTGCTACGTAAAGTCTTTTTTTTCGAGTTAATTCTTGTTTTTGCAATGCACAACACATCACACTTGCACACACCCAAATGTTATATTTTTCTCCAAAATACTCGCAATATTCCAATAAAGTTAAATCCGGGTAACTTTGAACCATTTCTGCTAATTCGCTACCGTAATCATCTAGCTTACCCTTCATTGCTCCACCTTGCTTTTTGGGTTCTAGATGCCCTTCCAATTTTTTTTGCCTGATTAGCTTCTGCACATAGCTTTTTGCTATACCAAACTGCACAGCTACTCCTCGAATTGATGTATCACCCTTTTCGTAAGCACTTACTATTTTTTCTCGTAAATCGATTGAGTAGGGTTTCATTTTAATTTTTGATGCACTAATAACAAGTGTACCTCATTTACCTCGAAAGTGCTGTATCTGCATGGCTGAAATTCGCACCAGCCAAATTTTTACCACGAAAAGAACGCCCCCGTAGTTTTTGATAGGAGAAGTTTATATCGGTTAATTCGTGGTTTTGATCATCATGAGTAAACATCGCGATCGCGCAGCGACTCCTCCAGAGTTTCACATCTACAAGTGTAGTTAGATTATCTACAACCTTGATAAGTGCTATTTCGGAAAAATAAAATATCTAGATTTGACTCCTCCTGTGTCTGTAGGTGCTTTCTGATGTTAAAAGCAATTTCATCCAGTTGAGAGCGTCGGCTTTCATCCCAATTTCATGAATATAGTGAGTAACCGCTGCTTCGATTCCAAACCATTCCGGTAGAAGCTGTAGAATTTTTTGACATAAGTAGGCTTGACCTAACTCAGCCTTTGTAATCTTAATCATTCTATGTTTTTCTCTGGTATTTTGATTTTATATTGGAGCGATACATCTTTTCTCAAGATTAAAGTCATTTTCCAAAGCCCATTCAACTAAACCCACCCAGAACATTTCTATGGTCTTTGCAATGGTGTCAAAATCATTTAATTTACCATCCATCACTATTTTGCATAACTCTAAATACCCTTGTGGTCGATTCTCAAATTCAAGTGATTCCTTTAGCATCAATGCTCTAGTTGAGTAGCATTTTTTGTGAGCTAATCCAATTGCTAATGCTCCTTGTTCGGCGATACCACAGGCTAAAATAGGTAAATAACCCATATTGCTTGTTAAACGACTATTACGTAACTTACCAATATCCTCATAGATGTTACCAATAATAATTTCACGGATAGCATCAACAAACAATTCTTGAGGTAAAGACTCAAGGGTATTTTGAAGCTTGATGAAAAAGTCATGGCTACCATGCAACAGCTTTAAATCAAAATAAGCACCATGCGTTATTGCCCAGTCTTCATCCACCGTTGCAGCTTAATTGAGGATAACATCTTCACTCTCAAAATTTATCTCAATCTTACATCCATCTTCAATCCACTCCCACGAGTAATCTTCTTCTTCTGTGTTCAGGATGCATTTGATTTCAATATCTGAATAGAGTTGATCTGTACCCCGTGCTAAAGAGCCATATAAACCGATTGCAATCACTTGTTTTTCCTTGAGAGTAAGAATTCTTTGAATTATTTGATCAGCTAGGTTTAAGCGATCTATTTGCTGTGTTGGTTTAGGTTCTAAAAACATAATTTTGACAAATTCCTTTAAAAATATTCATGTAGCTTCATGATTTTCAACCAAAGCAAGCCCTATTTCCAGTAGCTAGAGTAGCACTGACCAATAATTTGAAATTCTAGAGATTTGTAAAGGGCGATCGCTCCCGCATTATCCTTATTCACCCACAACCTTACCCTGGGATAGGTCTGTAATAATTCCTCCAGCAAGAACACCAGTAATTTACGCGCAAATCCCCGTCTACGGAATTGGGGGAATGTAAAGGGAGCAATGACAAGCGCATCGCGTCTAGTTGTAGTATAGCGGACTACAGAAACAATTTGATTTTCATATTCCAAAACAGCAATGTTGCGTTTCTGTATCCAATTATCCCAAGGGTGATTTAAACTACCACTACCTCTTTCTGCTAAATAAGCTGCTGCATAGGCTTGTAACACAGGCTTATCTTGACTGATAGCCCAACGTCCTACACCACCTAGAGGAATTTGCTTACAAACCATGACAAATTGCTCACATTCCCGTTGGGGTGAATATTGTTGTAAGAGTAGGGGATGAATCCAATTTTTGGTTTGCAAAGAACTACATACTTGCTGAGGACAACTGCGTTGAGTTGCTTCTTGGAGTAGAGATTTGGCTGTTTCGTAGTTACAACTTTCTATTAATACGCTTGTACTACGAGTCCTTGCCATCATAATCCCTTGGATATTATTGACATCCAGGGAATTATTTGGGGATGGAGTGTAAGCGATCGCAACTAATCCACCTTGTTTGTGGGGAATAATTTTGTGTTGGAGAAGATAATTGAGAGCTAGTTCTAAATTGGGGTTTTCGATTTGCTGGTTTTCCAACAACACAGTTACAGTTTGAATCTGTTCTAGAGAAGGAGTTTGGATAATTTTTAGTTCGCTTGATGTACTGCTATCCATCATTCATTTACCCAGATGATGATGATAGATACAGTTTCTTATTTGTGATTTTCGACATCAAAATCTGGATAATCTATCTTTTTGAGTGCGATCGCAGCTTTCGGATATGAACAAGGATAATATCCATGTTCCGGAACCATCTCTGAAAATAACTCGATAAAAATCTAAACTTTCGTGGAAATTAGGGAAATTGTAGGGTAGTATTCCATAAATCGAAAGACACTATCGTTTTATCCACCGCTTATTACTCGAACATTTTACTGATATGCTGGTTTAGTATATGTCTCATATTCTGGTTGAAAACCTGAAAAAAACCTTTTTGGTATCAGAAAGAAACTCCGGATTACTAGGTTCTATCAAAGGACTTGTGCAACGCAAAGCCAAAGAAGTTCATGCACTTAAAGGAATTTCCTTCTCAATTCAACAGGGGGAACTCGTCGGTTATATTGGACCGAATGGAGCGGGAAAATCCACCACCATCAAAATTTTAAGTGGTATTCTCGTCCCTTCAAGTGGTAAATGTGTAATTAATAACCGTATTCCCTGGGAAAATCGTGTTCAGCATGTCAGACATATTGGGGTAGTGTTTGGTCAACGCACTCAATTATGGTGGGATTTACCTGTGATTGAGTCCTTTGATTTGTTACGGGATATTTATCGGGTTCCCCAGGTGCAGTATGAAAAGATGCGAGATGAGATGATAGAAATACTTGATTTAGCGAGTTTTCTATCTACTCCCGTCAGACAATTAAGTTTGGGTCAAAGGATGCGATGTGATTTTGCAGCAGCAATGTTACATCAACCAGAAATCCTATTTTTGGATGAACCCACAATTGGGTTAGATGCGGTATCAAAACTTGCAGTGCGAAAACTGATCAAAACCGTGAATAAAACCCATAACGTCACCACTATCCTGACTACCCATGATATGGATGATATTGAAGCCTTATGTGACAGAATAATTATTATTGGTGGAGGTGAAATACTTTGTGATGGTTCCCTAACGCAATTGCGATCGCAAGTTTCTTCCCGTCGCTACTTAAAAATAGATTTGAAAGTAGATACTAACAATAATTTAAGTAATCCATTTCAATTTGACTCACCGGAAATTAATATTATTTCTCAAGCAGGTCGTACTATTACTCTCTCATTTGACCCAACAAAAATATCTGCCGCATCCTTAATTAATCAAGTCACATCCCAACGGGAAATCGAAGATTTATTTGTCGAAAATCCCCCAATTGAAGAGATAATTGCAGAATTATATGCAAAATCGGGAGCCAAGTTAGGAGATATCTAAATGCAAGCATATTATTCCCTATTTATAGCTAGATTCGCCCTACTTTTGCAATACAGAATTGCAGCGTTAGCTGGGATTATCACCCAGATGTTTTGGGGTTTCATCAAAATCATGGTTTTGCAAGCATTTTATACAAGTAGCACCTCTCCCCAACCAATGACATTCACTGAAGCTGTTGGTTATGTGTGGTTAGGACAGGGATTTTTATTTGCGATTGTTCCTTGGGGTGGTGACAAAGAAACTCAAGCAACAATTCGCTCTGGTGCTGTGGGATATGACTTACTCCGACCAATCGACTTATATAATTTCTGGTTTGTACGCTCTTTAGCAATGCGAATAACCCCCTTATTTCTGCGCGCAATTCCCCTTTTATTTGTGGCATTTTTGCTTATTCCCTGGCTAGGCTTACCTGAATGGGGACTCAGTTTTCCTCCTTCCAATACGGCTGCAATTGCTTTTTTATTATCATTTATTGGGGCAATTATCCTGTCTTCAGCTATTACCATGTTGCTGACGGTTTCAATGATGTGGACTCTTTCTGGTGAAGGAATAAATAATATTTTACCTCACCTAATTACCATTTTTTCGGGAATGGTTGTACCATTACCATTTTTCCCCGAAAGTCTACAACCATTACTCAACGCGTTGCCATTTTCTGGACTCCTTGATCGACCTTTTCGTTTATTCACTGGCAATTTACCAGCAGATGCTTTACTTTGGGTTTTACTCCATCAATTTTTTTGGACCATCGTAGTTATTTCTCTGGGACGTTTTTTGGTAAACTGTGGAGTGAAAAAGTTAGTAATTCAGGGAGGATGAAAATAATTCGTAATACTCCCTACGCGGGAAACAAGCTACGTAATAGCCTACGGCAACGCTCGCGTATGTAATTATTTATTTAGCTTTGTATCGTTGCGGGATGATAATCCAATTTGTATGGGCTGAAACTTTTGTTAAATCAAGAAAAATTTCTTCGTATATATTAAAATCATCCCTTGATTATGCAACACCTATTAGTTAGTAGAGATAAAGGTATCTGTGAGTTTATCTGATTTACAATTAGCTATACAATCAGTAGGAAGATGAATGATTTTCGATTGTATTTTCGGTATATTAATATCTCTTTAAAAGCACAAATGCAGTATCGAGTTTCATTCATTTTACAAACTTTTGGTCAATTGATGACAACTGCATTCGAGTTTTTAGGTATTTGGACGCTATTTAATCGGTTTCATACGATTGGTAATTGGGAATTGGGAGAAATTGCCTTATTTTATGGCATGGTCAATACGACTTTTGCCTGTGCAGATGCTTTGGGAAGGGGATTTGATACGTTTTGGCGAATGATTAAAAATGGAGATTTTGACCGTTTATTATTGCGTCCCCGTTCGACAATTTTACAACTTTTAGGGGCGGAATTAACTTTAAAACGTATCGGTAGATTATCTCAGGGTTTTATAATTTTAATCTGGTCGCTTTCGACTCTAAATATAACCTTAAATCTGCCAAATATATGGTTACTATCTGCTTCATTTCTGGGAGGAATAGCTCTTTTTTTAGGTATTGTCGTAATTGCTGCAACTCTAACTTTTTGGACAATCGATTCCCTAGAAATTATGAATATTTTTACCTACGGAGGAGTAGAAACAGCACAATATCCCCTGGCAATTTATAGTCAATGGTTGCAACGCTTTTTTACTTATATCGTACCTCTTGCTTGTGTCAACTATTTCCCTTTGCTAGCTATATTAGGTAAAGAACAAGAATTGGCGATTCCTCAATGGTTTTGCTACCTTTCACCAATGCTCGGAATCGTGTTTTTGGTGGTTGCGATCGCCTTTTGGAAACTGGGAGAACGCTACTATTGTTCTACTGGTAATTAATCAGCGATCGCCTAATACAGTTTTACACCACATCCTCAAACAAGCGATCGCCTCGATGCAATCTATAAGCCATTTGATAGGTTTGTCCTTGCGATCGCACTGTCGGTGCGTGAGCGGCTAAATATCGGGATGCAGCGACTAAAATGTTAATCCCAGTGGGAGTATTACCCCATAGGGAATACTGACGAAAAGCAGCTTCCATCTCCTGAATTACGTGAAATTGCCGGTTTTCACGCAATAATAATTTACCTAACATTCCCAAGAGAGATTCTGGTTTTCCTCCACTGTAAAGATAGCAACCGACTAACTCCCCAACCTGGTTAACTTGCTGCTGTCGATCGAGTAAATCTGGTAGTTCCCGTAATAATTCTGCGGGATTTTCCACCGTTTTATCTGGTTTCGGAAGACGTGCAGCAGGTACATTCAGAAAGCGATCCAGATATACACTCATCGCTGCATCAAACACCCCTCGCAATAATTCCGGGGAAGCTACCCGTCGTAATCCTTGGTGGACAGCGTTGGCAAAAGTAAAGGTATGATGGGCACTATCCCAATCGTTAAAATCATTATTGGTGCTAAATTGGGCAATCCGCAAAGCTGCTGTATAGGTGACAATTGCTGCTAATTCTACCTCACCACATCCTTGACGTAGAGCAGTAAGCAGGGAATCGGCGATCGCTTGGGGATTATCACCCAGTAATATTGGTATGAGTTCCTCCCTGTGGTTCCAAGTTCCCCGTTTGCTTTTCCCCTCAGCCAAAGCACTCGGTAATTCTGCAAAAGCTGCTTGTAAAATTGCCACCAAATCCATAGGAGAACGCCAAGACCTGGATTCCTCCATGCGAAAGGCTTTGGCATAGCCTGGAACTAAACTGGTTAGGACAATTTCCGCATTTTGCCAACCTGTTGCATCCAAAGCTTCTAAAGCCTTATTGGTAAAATCTAAAGTATGACCCACATCAATATAGCGATGGTCGGTAACTACAGTAAATAGCATCTGGGCTATTTGTTCTGGAGATGCACCTACGCGAATTACCGATGCTAAACAGCGTTCTGCACCCTCTGCATCTCTCACCTCAATAAACTGACGAAACCAATTTTGTAAAATAGGTAGTTTTTCTAGATTATCCGCACCAGGTAGGGGTTGGATGGGGAAGCGAGGTGGTTGATTACTGGTATCCCCTGCAACTGCGGCTAAACCGTGATAGATAGCACGGGGTTTGTCTTCCCCATCAAGATAGGGTAATAGATTCATCATGCAAGTATGGATTGTTAAACCCGTATCCCAACCACTCTGACGGTAACGCACCCCAAAATCCAAACCCATACGAAATGGTTCAGTAGGGTTAATTTTCCTATCCAACAAAGCGATTACCGATTTGCCAATGATTAAAGAAATTCCTTTTTCTAGGCCATCCTGGAGACGCTGACGGTGGTGAGTCAACACATCTGCATGGATACCCAAATCAACCCATACCTCCCCCTCACGAATTTGGACAGGGAAAGCTGGTAAATCATCAGCCCAAGAGTCGAAGGTTCCCCCACTCATTAAATCGAAACGAGCATAGTGCCAATCACATGTGAGAATACAATCTTTCACCGTTCCCCGATGTAAGGGAAAACCCATGTGAGGACAACGATTATCTACGGCATAAATTTTATCATCCACACTCACAAGTAATAGTGTATGTCCAGCGACGGCAACAACTAATCTACCTGATTTACGAACATCATCTAACTTGGCAGCACGGACATAATTTTCATTCTGAGTATTCATTGTTAACAGTAATTTGGAAAAGTTGTGTTAAAAATATTTTTCTATTTCCAGTAACTAGAGTAACACTGACCAATAATTGGAAAATCTAGAGATTTGTAAAGCGCATCGGCACCTTCTCATGGTGTGTAATTCTCAAATTCTGGTAAGTAGGTGGGTGGTGAGTAGTGAGAGACACGATATATCGCGTCTGTACGGGGTTAAGGCTTTTTGCCGAATGATTGGTTACATTGTGGTTTTATGTTTAATTGCACCTACCTACTTTGCAGTTGTCAAAATCATCAGCTATTTTTAATACGTCAAGTTAGCAATAATCGGTACAATTTTCAAAGATGAATCGTCACTACGTGTGATGAACACTTCCTCTCCAGGTGCAACTTCTTCAATCAGCCTAATTGAGTTTCTGCTACTTGTAAATTAATTTGGTGCATGGATGGTCTCCACTGAAACCTAATATTTTAAAACTACTCCCTGTAGAGAAGACCCGACGGGTTATCTCTACCGACTCCCTGTTCCCTACCCTCACGCTTCAGACTTTTGACTGCAAACCCTACTTAACAATTGGATATCCGATGCCTGAACAAAACCAAGCAGAAAATTTACAACTAGACAAAAGCTGCACCCAGGAAATAATTCAAACTGCTTTAACAACAGAAAATGAAGATGTTTATTGGGACTTAGTGCATATTTTACGAATCCGTGGTGGAGATGAAGAATTTACAGCAGCCTCCCATTTATGCGAGGGTAAAAATCCCCAGGAAAGAACTTTAGGTGTTAACATCCTTGCCCAATTAGGGACTACACAGGGTAATTTTTGTACTCGCGAACGGGGAGAGATTTTATTAAAATTACTGTCCTATGAGGAAGATGAAAATGTTTTAGCAGCGATTGGTTATGCTTTCGGACATTTACAAGATGCAAGGGGAATTTTTCCGTTAATTAAATTTAAAAACCATGCCAATTGTAATGTCAGAATGGGTGTTGTTTTTGGTTTGAGTTGTCAGGAAGATGAGTCAGCAATTCAAGCATTGATCGAATTATCTGGTGATGTAGATAACGAGGTAAGAAATTGGGCAACTTTTGGCTTGGGTTCACAAATTGCCATCGATACCCCAGCAATTCGAGATGCTTTATATCAACGCATCATTTCCGAAGTTGAAGACGATAAAGATGACACAGTTGCTGAAATCCGTGGGGAAGCATTATTAGGTTTAGCCATCAGAAAAGATCAACGGGTCATTGAACCACTAATTACGGAATTGGAAAGCGGTTGTGTGGGAAGATTATCTGTAGAAGCTGCATTGGCAATAGGAGATAATCGGTTGTATCCTAGCTTAATGAAGTTGCAAGATTGGTGGGATGTGGATGTTGAGTTATTGCAAGCAGCAATAGCTAAATGTCAAACTTCTAATTAGCGTCGTACAACCTCGATGGCAAAACCCTCGTCAATAATCAAAAATAAAATAATTAAGTGCTACTTATAACAACGACACTTCCTGCAATTACTTTCCAATCATCATGAAACTGCTTCCAAACTCGCAGATAGCGAAATTTGCCATTGATTTCCTGTCCAAAATAATTACCTTGAATTTCCACCGTAACTGCAACAATAATATTGTCACCTATTTGGTGAATCATGCGATCGCTGGGTGTGAGTGTACGCCAGTTAACATGACCCGAACGGTAATTATTTAAATCCATTGCTTTGGTTACGGTTTGTCCATCGGGTGTGTGAAATAAAAGCTCGTCGTGCAGTAGTCGATCTAACAGTTCAATATTATTGGTTTGCATCGCTTCTAGAAGTTTCTCTTCCTTCGCGATCGCCAATTCCAGGTCGGAGGTATTCATGTATTTACAATTCTTGCCTACTTAGGGTGTTTAAAGGGTAAATAAATTAGACTTAAACCATCGCAAAGATAGTATTACAGCCATTATCCACTTTAAACTGGAAAATAAAGCAAATCTATAGACTACAATCCAGAACGTAGCACGCTGTTTACAATTATTGGAGCAGAAAGCCCACCAGCAACAGACTAAAAATCCCAAAAATTTTTAGTCTGTTGAGTTATGCGCGGGGTGGGACGGGCAGTTTGCTCAAGCCGGGAAACCCGTCCATGCAACTGCCCTCATGAATGGGAAGCACCTTTAGGTGCAGTCCCATTGTTAGCGAGTTTTTTGATTAGCAATATACTTTTTAATTATCTCACTTGAAGCGTCACCCGCAGTTCCACAAAAATAACTTCTTGTCCACATTGAAGGCATTCTCATTAAATGCGGAAATTCTTGTCTTAATACCCTAGAAGTATATCCTTTTAACCTAAACATAATTTGGTCTGGGGCTAATGTTGGAGAACTGCTCACAAAAAGATGTACATGGTCTTCCATGATTTCAAGAGCTAGAATCTCGCACCCTAGTTATGAATGTTTTTTCATAAAGCAATTCCTCAAGCCTGATAGCAACATTTCCAACTAACACCTTTTTTCGTCTTTTCGATATCCAGACGAAGTGGTAATTAATCATAGTGACTGATGTTGTCTTGTGCCTGTAATTTTCTAGCATATGTAAAGTTTTTGTCAAACTGCGGTCAATAGCTTGTATCTATCAACCATAATATACTATATTATTTTTGTCATCTCAGGGTCGAGCGATGTTAGTCTTAGAAGCGAAATTGAAGGGCAAAGAAAGTCAGTACGGCTTATTAGATGAAGCCATTAGAACGGCTTTGTTTATCCGCAACAAAGCTCTAAGACATTGGATAGATAACAAGGATGTTAGCAAGAATGACCTTCAAAAACTTTGCGCTGTTTTAGCCAAAGAATTTGATTTTGCTGGCAAACTCAACTCTATGGCTCGTCAGGCTTCTGCCGATAGAGCTTGGTGCGCTATTAAGCGTTTCTATGACAACTGTAAAGCTAAAAAGCCAGGTAAAAAGGGTTATCCGCGATTTAAAAAGCGTGGACATTCCGTAGAATATAAAACTTCAGGATGGGCTATTTCTGCCGACAAGAAGTACATCACTTTTACTGATGGTTTTAAAGCAGGGAAATTTCAGCTAGTTGGAACTCGTGATTTCAGCTTTTATTCTACTAAGCAAATTCAGCGAGTTAGAGTAGTTAAACGAGCAGATGGTTATTACTGCCAATTTTGTGTTGATGCGGAACGCAAAGAACAGCATCAGCACAATGGTAAACAAGTAGGAATTGATGTAGGACTTGAATTTTTCTACACTGATTCTGATGGTAAGACAGTCGAAAATCCCAGATTTTTGCGTAAGTCTGAGAAGTCTTTGAAACGCAAACAACGCAAAGTTTCTAGATGTAAAAAAGGCTCTTCTAATCGCCGTAAAGCTGTTAAAAAGTTGGCGAAAAAGCATCTCAAGGTAAGTAGACAGAGGAAAGATTTTGCTGTGAAGACAGCAAGAACTCTAGTCCAGTCAAACGACTTGGTAGTTTATGAGGACTTGCAGGTGCGAAATACGGTTAAGAACCATCATTTAGCTAAATCTATCAGTGACGCTTCGTGGTCACTATTCACTGATTGGGTAGACTACTATGGCAAAGTTTTTGGCATTTGGGTGATAGCAGTTGCACCTCACTACACATCGCAAGATTGTTCTGTTTGTGGGACACGAGTTCAGAAATCTTTATCTACTCGTACCCACAAATGTCATTGTTGTGGGACAGTGATGCACCGTGACCATAACGCGGCGACTATGATTTTGAACAAAGGATTAAAAAGTACTGTGGGGCGCACAGAATCTAAAGCTTGTGGACAGAACGACCTCTGCTTAAGTGGGGAAACTCCTTTAAGTAAGTCGGCTGAATGAAACAAGAATCCCACGGCTTTAAGTCGTGGGAACGTCAACAATTACAGCAGATTCGAGGTTTATGAGGTACAGTAGCAACAATTAGTAAACCAATTTTTTAGATGCTTTGGATCAACTAATGTCAGTGCAATTTTAATTAAACCATCAACTACAGATGCACTTTTAGGAGAAAACTGTTTTAAGAACGCTTTTAATTGTGACCACCAATGTTCAATTGGATTAAATTCAGGGGAATAAGGAGATAGATAAAGAACACTTGCTCCTACAGATTCAATCAAAGGCTTAATCTCTTCGACTTTATGTGCTGGCAGATTATCCATTACAACGACTGCACCAACCCATAATTGTGGAAGTAAAAAATGCTCTACAAAAACTTTATAAGCTTCTCCATTCATTGAGCCATTTAAAGTCATCACAGCTAAGACTTTTTTGAAGCTAATTCCTCCAATTACACTTATTTTTGCACCTCGGTAATATGGTTTAAAATCATAAGCTCTACTCCCGCGATCGCTTCGAGCATGAGTTCTAGTCAAACCAAGCAAAACACCCATTTCGTCTATAAACACAAGGTTTTCTGGGTCTATGTGTTTTACTTTCTCCCAATATTCTAATCTCAGTTTTTGGACTCTTTCTGTTTTCGCTTGGCTGCTACGTAAAGTCTTTTTTTTCGAGTTAATTCTTGTTTTTGCAATGCACAACACATCACACTTGCACACACCCAAATGTTATATTTTTCTCCAAAATACTCGCAATATTCCAATAAAGTTAAATCCGGGTAACTTTGAACCATTTCTGCTAATTCGCTACCGTAATCATCTAGCTTACCCTTCATTGCTCCACCTTGCTTTTTGGGTTCTAGATGCCCTTCCAATCTTTTTTGCCTGATTAGCTTCTGCACATAGCTTTTTGCTATACCAAACTGCACAGCTACTCCTCGAATTGATGTATCACCCTTTTCGTAAGCACTTACTATTTTTTCTCGTAAATCGATTGAGTAGGGTTTCATTTTAATTTTTGATGCACTAATAACAAGTGTACCTCATTTACCTCGAAAGTGCTGTAAGAATCTAATCCTCCAAAGCGATCGCGGAATTTTTGTCGTAATGTCTCTACATCTTTTAACTGTTGCATGGTTTGTTCTACTAAATTATTACTCCTGTTCAGCTCGTAGATGTTCCTGTATTTTCCAAGGTTAATCCATCAATTCCGGCTATCAATCCTTTGAGGAAAACTTCAGGAGTAATCCCCAATGCAGTCAAATCGGTCACGGGGATTTGCACTAATCCAATATCAGAAAAAGGGTTGATTAATCATAGGGGTTTCTGTTAGTATGGAAATGAGGCTGTCAGGGGCTAATAGACTCTATTGCATGAGAATGATAATCGCCTATAGGGCTACAAGCCTCTCACTGTAAGTCTTTGAACCGAAAGGAATATAGCTTCCACCCAGTCCTTGGAGGATATACTGGGTATGAGGAATGAACATTTTTTAGTAGGTTGCAGCAGAGAAATGTTTAGCGTCTACCCCGGAACGAATCACGCACATCCGGAAAACCTTCAACCATTATTGGGAAAGGGGAAAGCTTAAAACTATTCCCTGTACAGACGCGACATGTCGCGTCTCTCCCCATTCCCTACTTATATCGATTATCTTTTACTTGGAAATAAATGAAACTAGAATAATTAACGGTTATAGCTACTGATATGTAGCAATCATTAGCGTAAACGATATTAACGTGAATTCGACGAATTATAAACGCTACAATCCCTGTGAATCCATGATTTTGAAAGTTAAGGTTTAAAGTAACCTCATCCATTATTTGAGAACAAAGTCAATAACTGACTGATTCCAGGTTTAATGATTTTATTCTCAACATCATACTTGGAGGTTTTTAAAAACTTCTATTTTCTACGAATGTTACTGGACAGGAGTTTCAGGCTTTATAAATCATCGAACTCACGTGATATTAGGGCTGACTGAAAAATAGCAAAACTCTGATATTGCAAGAATTAAAGGGTATTTCTAGTCGCAAAAAGTGCTTTCCGAATAGGTATATAAGGCTCAAAAACCTGGTATTGGTAATTTTTGCAGCCAGTGAAAAGTGAAACTGGAATGGTTAAAGCTATTCCCTACTCCCTACTCCCTACCCTCACGAAAAAACTTTTTCCGCAGACCCTACTTATATTGAGATGAAACTGCATATAATTTTTTTGCGTGTAGTTGTGTAGCTTACTTTTTGCTCTCGTAGTGCGGAAACAGCTGGAACTCGGCAATCTCAGCAACTCATTAACATTGAAGATTATGAGATTGCTTCGTCATTCCTCCTCGCTTCGGACAACTTGTGATGTGCAACTTCAGATGAAAACAGTATTACACAATATTGTATCCTGTATTTTTTCACTCTGCTGTAAATTTCTATGGCCTTACCTGTCAAGCTTTATGATAGCAATCATATTGACGAATTCAATTTCAATAGAGATAATACCCAACATTCCCAATTGATTGCAGCCTATTTTATTCCCATGATGAAACTAGGCTCATTGCCGTTTATCCAGAATGTAAACACCCAATTATATTTACTCACTGCTGGAAATCTCACCCTTCCCGTTACAGTTAATGATTTAGAATTAGAAAACTGTTATGTTTGCTCACCCTACAACCACTATATTACCTATACCAAAGTAGAACTGACAAACCTGAAAAATCCATTTTTAGAAACAACCATTGCCCACATACTCGACCTTCTCGGAATATTTGCCGCTCAAGCACAAATCAATCGAGTGGTCATCGTAAATAACTTACTTTTATCCACGAATTTATATCCCCCCATCTCAACACAGGAAATTCAAGCCATTACCACATTTCTTTGCCAAAAATTCCCGAACCACGCCATCATGTTTCGTTCGATTAATACATTTGTGGACAACGAACTAATGCATGGATTCCAAACCAATAATTACCATTTAATCGGTAGTCGGCAAATTTACCTCTTCAATCCTGCGGACAAATCCTTACGACGTAGTAAAATGCGATCGCGTCTCAAACAGGATACCCAATTAATTCATAAACATGGATATACAGTTTTAGATAAATCAGCAATTACTGCTGAAGATATCCCTCGAATTGTAGAATTATATAATCTGCTTTATTTAGAAAAATATTCATACCATAATCCCCAGTTTACCGTGGAATTTATCAAATTAACCCTACAAAACCCCGCTTGGTGTTTTCAAATCCTCAAAAAAGACCACCGCATCGATGGAGTAATCGGTTATTACCACGTGAATAACATGATGACTACACCTATTCTTGGTTATGACACCCAATTACCCCAGGAAATCGGATTATATCGAATGCTGTCAGCACTTCTGACGAATACAGCCAAAACTGAAAAAATGATTCTGCATCAAAGTTCCGGTGCAGCATCCTTTAAAAGATTACGAGGATTCCTTCCCAATATAGAGTATAGTGCGGTTTATATTTCCCATCTCCCTTGGTGGCGAAAAATTATTTGGCTGATTTTAAAATTATTAGTGAATAAACTGGCTATTCCCTTGATGCAAAAATATAAATTATAAGCAGGTAGATGGGAGTAAGGAGACTGGTTTGATATTTCATTGTCCCTATGATAACCTGAAAGACTATCAAAACTCTGCGTTGAAATAATCACCTTTGTGAAAACAGATAGCATCTTTTACCGTCTCTTTCAAGAATTTCCCAGCATCTTCTTTGAACTAATTGGTTATTCTCCCGAAATCGCCAGTGAATATCAATTTTCATCAGTCGAAATCAAGCAAACAGCATTCCGTATTGATGGTGTATTTATTCCCCAAAGTCAAGAACAGCCAATTTATTTTGTCGAAGTTCAGTTTCAAGAGGATTTGGGAATATACTCACGCCTATTTACAGAAATAAATTTATACTTGCGACAAAATAAACCTGAAAATGATTGGTTCGCTTTCGTTATTTACCCAAGTCGAAATATTGACACTGCATCAACCATCCATTACCGCGAATCCTTTGCCTCTGGAAGAATTACCATCATTTATCTAGATGAGCTAGGGGAAGTTGCATCCCTACCCATTGGTGTTGCTACGATTAAATTAATCATCGAAAATCAAAATCGGGCAATTGAGTCAGCCAGGGAATTGATTACTAGAACCAATCAGGAAGTTGAGACAGGACAACAACAGCAACAATTGTTACAAATAATTGAAACGATATTGGTTTATAAGTTTCCCACTATGGAGATTGAGGAGATACAAGAAATGTTTGGATTAAGCGAGTTAAAGCAAACAAGATTTTATCAACAAGCATTCGCAGAAGGAGAGCAGAAAGGAAGACAGGAAGGAAGACAGGAAGGAAAGTTACTTGCTGTACCACCAATGTTAGCTGCTGGGTTGACGATCGAGCAGATAGCGGAGGCTTTGGAGTTAAGCGTGGATGATGTGAGAAAAGCTGCACAACAGTCTGAGTAAACAAAAGGATATGAGCGATCGCTTTCTTCAGCCTGCAATCATAATCCACGTTTCAAATCGGTATCACACACATGCGATCGCTTATTTCCCATAAATTTTCTCTAAACACTTTTTCCTGAAAATCCGACAGTGTTACATATTCGTAATATCCCGTAAATATCTCAATAGTTGAGATATACAGGAATTATCAGGGGTTCAACGATAGGGGATCAATCATGCAAATTTTAGATCACGGGATTACCCATCTCAATACTAGCGATCGCTTTCACCAACTACAGTTAATGTTACGCGATCGCTGGCGTACCATTGACATGTTTGATCATAGCGATGCTGATATTTTAGTTGTCCCCTCCCTCAGCCTTGATCAACGGGAAATTGAAAAAGTTGAAGGTTTTGAACATTACGAAGAACGATTATTATTCTCCCTCATTCGCCTCCGCAATCCCCGTACCCGATTAATCTACGTCACCTCCAAACCCCTTCACCCTAGTATTATTGATTACTACCTGCAACTGTTATCCGGTATCCCCTTTTCCCACGCTCGTAACCGTTTATTACTACTTTCCACCTACGATGCATCCCCCAAACCCCTGACGGAAAAAATCCTCGAACGTCCGCGACTTATAGAACGTATCCGCCAAGCTCTTCGCTTAGAAAAGTCCTTCATGGCTTGCTACAATGCCACCCAGTTGGAGGCTGAACTCTCAGTAAAATTAGGTATACCATTGTATGCAGCATCACCCGAATTGCAAATTTGGGGAACCAAAAGTGGTAGTCGGCAAATATTTGCAGAAGCTGGTGTACCCCATCCCGATGGTAGTAAACTTGTTTGGAATGTAGATGATTTAGCAGTTGCAGCAGCAGAATTATGGGAACGTCAACCTAGCTTGCAAAGAATGGTAGTCAAGCTGAATGAAGGAATTTCTGGAGAAGGAAATGCACTATTAGACCTGCGACCAATTGCTGACTATGCACCCCATAGGGTATCCCAAATAGGAACCATTGCAGCCATCCATAAATCCTTCCCAGAAATGCGATTTCAAGCTCACCAAGAAACCTGGCAAAATTTCGGTAGTAGAATCCCCGAACTTGGTGCAATTGTCGAAGCTTTCGTAGAAGGAGAAATCAAGCGCTCCCCCAGTGTCCAGGGTCGTATCACCCCCAGTGGAGAAGTGGAAATATTATCCACCCACGACCAGATTCTCGGTGGTCCCGACGGACAAATCTATTTAGGTTGTCGCTTCCCTGCTGACGAATCCTATCGCTTACAGTTACAGGAATTAGGCATTAAAATCGGTAACAACCTGGCTGAAAAGGGTGCATTAGAACGCTATGGAGTTGATTTTATTACCGTTGACAAAGGTAACGGGGAGTGGGATATCCAAGCAATTGAAATCAACCTTCGCAAAGGAGGAACAACCCATCCGTTTATGACTTTAAAGTTGTTAACCAATGGGAGTTATGATTTAAAAACGGGTTTATTTTTGAGTCAACATGGGTGTCCCAAATATTATATTGCCACCGATAACTTGCAAAATCGTAAATATTGCGGTTTGTTACCCAATGATTTAATGGATATTATTGCCCACCATCGTCTCCATTTTAATTCCGGAGCCGAAACCGGAAGTGTATTTCATTTAATGGGGTGTCTATCGCAGTTCGGTAAATTAGGTTTAACCAGTATTGGTGATACACCAGAACAAGCTCAAGAAATTTACGACCGAGTTCAAGAGGTTTTAGATATAGAAAGTTGTAATCCCCCCGATGAATTTACAGCTTTTTCTGAATATGTTTACTCTGTTGATTGGATGGGTTGTAGTTTATAGATACCAGGAATTATTCTGTATTCTCCAATGGACATACTAATTATTGAAGACGAACCGGAAATCGCTGGATTAATTCAACGCAACCTGGAAAAAGAAGGTTTTACCTGTAGAATTGCCAAAGATGGGAATCAAGGCTTGCAGGAATTTGACCACCAACCCCCCGATTTAATTATTCTGGATTTGCTGATTCCCGGAATCGATGGTTTAGAAGTTTGTGCCCGAATTCGTCAGCAACCGGGAAACAAAGACCCCTATATCCTCATGTTGACAGCGCGGGGGGAAGAAATCGACCGGGTAATTGGTTTATCAACGGGTGCTGACGATTATATGGTCAAACCCTTCAGTCCCCGGGAATTAGTAGCTCGTGTTCGGGCTTTATTGCGTCGGAGTATGCGTCAAACGGCACGGTTACCCCACATTTACCATACTCCCCATTTTACCATTGATATGGAAAAACGTACCGCCACCAGGCAAGATGGAGAAAACCAGGTGGAAGCATTAGATTTAACGGCTTTAGAATTTGAATTACTCAGTACCTTTATTGGTCATCCTGGTCGAGTATGGAACCGCAGCCAATTAATTGATAAGTTGTGGGGAGATAACTTTTTTGGGGATGAAAGGGTTGTGGATACCCATATTGCCAGGTTACGTAAGAAGATCGAATTTGATTCAGCCAACCCACAGTTTATTAAAACAGTCATTGGGGTTGGCTATCGGTTTGAAGATGGTTAAGCGACTTTTTCATTCTTTGTCACCACCACTGACATTAAAATCCTTTGCAGAAACACCTAAAACAGCCAATCCACCAGAGGTGATATAGCGACACAATTGCACCAGAACGGATTGCTCCCCACCAAATGTGTTAGGAGAAAAGGCAACAAATCCAGTAAAGGATAAAACTATGCCAATAACAGTTGTTTTCCAGTTACTACAAATCGCTTTTTTTGTTCCTTCCATTGCGGGAGAATGGTGTTGATGGTGAGGGGATGATGTCTGAACTGTATTTACTGGAGAATTATCGGTTGTGTCTCCAGAGGAAACAGAGGAATTCATATTTGTATTCGACATATTAAATAACTCCAAAAATGTGCCTGAACAAGAATATGTTGGATTTGAGATTTGAGATTTGAGATTAATCTTCGATCGATCTGCACCACGTGTGTCTATGGATTCTGGTTCAATACGGTTCAGTTAGAATGGAAAGCCCTGAATTGCGTATTATTATTGGGTTACATTGCAGAAGGTGAATCATATCGCTTTGATTTGATTCGTTACGCCGTAATCTAACCTACAATTCTTTTTATAATAACTGTATGGGTTTATCAGAAAATGTAAACCGTATTGAATCCGGGATAATATATGAACAATGAAAGTGGTGATGCCAGCCTAATTTATTATATTTATCTTGATGAAAAAACTTGACAGCAAAAATTAGTGTAATTTGTAATTTGTAATAGCCTACGGCAAGCCGCTACGCGTCTACGTAATAGCCTGCGGCAACGCTTCGCGTACGTAATTTGTCATACTCGCTACGCGGGAAGCAAGTTATGTAATTTGTAATTTGTCATAGCTTACGGTCAGGCTGTGCCTATGTAATTTGTAATTAAAAAGGTTTTGATTCCCCTTTAAATAAGTATTCCTGTTTTCGTAGGGGTTAAATCCCTATCTCAAACAGAATTATGAGTATAGATACAGGTTCTTTGCTGTGGGCTATTATAAATTACGAATTATTCATGATTGAACGCTGTTATCTATTTAACCAACCCCACTCATCGCTATTCCGGATAAGTTCTCTGATTTTCTCCAATCTTGTATTTTGTACCATTACACAGTCAACAATCAAAAGCATGCCACATACTTAGGTGATAAAATCAAATTCAGGTAAATCTCAAATCTATAATCAATAATTAATCCCCTAACAATCCCTTGCGATTCCATGTTCTGGAAACAACAAGTAGCAATTTTTTCGGCAATCATCCTGGGTATACCCGTATTTATCACAGTCTACCTGCTGCAATTACCATCCCTGGGACACTTGAAACTAGCTGCACCGGAGTGTCGGTTACAAAAATGGCGTTTACCAACCAACTCAACTTCAACTACCCCATCCGTCCTCATACCCCGTCCTGCAATTACTTTTTGTTCCCAAGATCAATCCTGTTTGGATACCCAATTATGGGGGGATTCCCAAACACCGGGAGACAAAACGGCATTAATTCAATCGATTGATCGCAGTTTGACCTACCTCAATACCCCAAGGGCTGAAACTGCCTACAAAAATTATCCCATCTCCGGAATTACTCTCCCACGCACCATCAAATCCTTACAAAGATTTCGGCAATTAGTGCAAATCAGCCGTTCTCCCCAGGAACTCAACTCCTATATTGCCCAAGAATTCCAACTATATCAATCAATAGGTAGCGATCGCAACGGGTCAGTTTTATTCACAGCCTACTACGAACCTGTTTATCAAGCTAGTCGTACACCCACCCCCGAATATAAATATCCTATCTACCGTCGTCCCCCCGACTTGGAAAAATGGCCCCGTCCTCACCCCACTCGCATCGAATTAGAAGGTGCAGATGGACTACAAGCTTCTCGCAGCAAACTACGTGGTTTGGAAATATTTTGGTTTCGCGATCGCATGGAGCCAATTTTAATCCAAATTCAAGGTTCAGCGAAGTTAAAACTCACCGATGGGAGGGAAACCCATGTGGGCTATGCTGGTAATACTCGCCACAATTATCAAAGCATTGGTCGAGCTTTGGCGGATGATGGAGTCATACCCCTAGAAGAGGTGACAATGCCCGCGATTTTGGAACATTTTCGCCGCAAACCCCAGGATTTAAACGTTTATATTCCCCGTGACCCCAGTTTTGTCTTTTTCCAAGAAAATCCAGGTATACCAGCAACCGGCTCCATCGGTGTACAATTAACCGCAGACCGTTCGATTGCCACTGATAAATCTTTAATGCCACCTGGTGGATTAGCTTTGATTCGCGGCTATATCCCCGTCATTACCCCAGGGGGAAAACTGCAATCCCAGGTAATCAGTCGATTTGTCCTCGACCAAGATACCGGAGGAGCAATCAAAACCCCCGGTCGAGTCGATTACTTCGTCGGTACTGGCAAAGTCGCTGGAGACCGAGCCGGAATTACTAAAGGTAGAGGACAATTATTTTATCTGTTTTTAAAGTAGATGGTAATCGGATTTTGGATTACTTTTCCTAGGCGTATAGGATGTTCGTAGACTAGTACAAGTTGGCGGAAATATCCAGACCATTTATCTAGTGACTATGCTCTGCGTAGCCATCCAGTGCGTGAGGGCTACCGCCTTCATTCACCCACCCTTGAGTTCCCACGCGGAGCATGGGAGCTAGGGAAATAGCTTAGAAAGCTCTTATTATACAAGAGTTCGATTTCCATTATATCTTTCCTATTCTTTTTCTTTTTCTCTTGCAATTAGTATAATTATTTACCATTAGCCATGTTTGATGTTCTTAATTCCCTTTTAGGTCGTCACCCAGAACAGATCAAAGCAAACGTAGAAATTTATACTTGGCAAACCTGTCCCTACTGTATTCGGGCAAAAATGTTACTGTGGTGGAAAGGTGTTAAATTTACTGAATATAAAATTGATGGAGACGAAACTGCAAGGGCAAAAATGGCGGAGAGAGCTAATGGTCGGCGCACAGTTCCCCAAATTTTTATTAATCAAAAACACATTGGTGGATGTGATGATATTTACGCTTTAGATACCAAGGGTCAACTCGATCCCCTTTTGCAGCAAGCTCCTATATGACTTTCTTGAGAATTAGGGAGTAGGGAGTAGGAATGAGTTCGGCAATAAAAAGAGCTTTTACTTGTCTCCTCGTGCGGAAAACCTAAGTGTTCCCAAGCAGCGAGTAGGAATGAGTTCGGCAATAAAAAGAGCTTTTACTTGGGAAGAGTAGTTATACCGTTTTACTTTGAAGTTGATACCTGACGGAGAGCTTTCGGGAACAGGGGAGAAAAGAAATGAATGCTTGTACTATGAACCAGGCAAAGTTTTTGTGGTGGCTACTCCCTATTTCCAACTCCCTACTTACCATAATTTACGAATTAGTCTAAAATAAATGGTGTATGTTAGGTTGGCCTTTTTCTAACCAAATTCATGACTATAGCTCCGGAATTAGAGACTGTTCAAGGGATTCAGGAAGATGTTATTCTACTGCCAACGGACTTATTGAGTGATGAACCTCCCTTGGAAACCGAACTGCATCTACGACAAATTATCTTGCTGTTGGAATGCTTAGAATGGCTGTGGCGAGACCGAAATGACTTTTATGTTGCGGCGAATTTAAGTATTTACTATAGTACTCATAAAATTAAAAATCGTGACTTTTGTGGGCCGGATTTTTTTGTGGTATTAAATACGGAACGCAAGGTTAGGAAAAGTTGGATAGTTTGGGAGGAAGATGGAAAATATCCCCATGTAGTTGTGGAAATTCTGTCTGATTTTACTGCGAGTGTGGATCGGGAAGGGAAAAAACAACTTTATCAAGATATCTTTCGTGTCCATGATTATTTCTGGTTTGACCCCTATAGTTTGGAGTTTGCGGGTTTTCATTTAGTTGATGGTAAATATCAACCCCTGGAACCCCATTCTCAAGGTCATCTCTGGAGTCACCAGTTAGGGTTATATATTGGTATTCATCAAGGCTTACTGCGATTTTTTACCCCGGATGGGGAGTTAGTTCCGACACCAGAAGAAACAGCTATTCAGGAATGCGATCGCGCCAATAGATTAGCTGCAAAATTACGGGAATTAAGCATCGACCCGAATAATATTTAATTAATTATATATTGGAAGATATCGTTAAGAAATACCTTTTACTACATACCTGGATATATTTCCCTTTTGCTGTGTTGACGGTTAACAGGTGACATTTAAACATTAACCATCTCCAATCAAAGGCTTAATTATTGGCTTTGCAAAGTATATCTCAAAAATTTACCAATTTATCTGCTCAAGAATTCTATTTACCACAGCACTTACGGTATTCTTTCAATAGATGCGGGATGTGTTCCATATCAAACCTTAATTTATCGCTCTGATGTGACTAATATCTGCCTTCAAATCACGATCATAATTTTCCACACACCAGCTAACTTTAATTAAATAACTAAAAAGACGATAGTAAATTTATGAGTCAACAACCAATTGAACAAATTGAAATTTCCTTAAGAGCATCCGAATTGAACTTACGTAAAAACGCTCTAGACGAATTAGGAAAATTTTCGGCAGACGTGGCAATTCCGGTTTTGCAAAGATTATCCCAAGAACCGGACTTTGCTCTCCGTCGTTTAGCAGTAATGGGATTAGGTAATCATCGGACAAACGAGTCTTTTCAGGCTTTGCAACGAATTATCGAAAAAGACGAAGATGCCAACGTATTAGCGGAAGCAGCTAATTCGATTTTTGAATTCGGAGAGCAAGCAATTCCCGTATTATCTGGATTATTCAAGCGATCGCAAAATTGGTTAGTACGACAGACCGTGATTTCCCTACTGGTGGAAACTACCAGTTACGCGGATTTATTAGAAATCGCCAAAATTGCCATTACCGATCCAACCCAGACAGTCAAAGAAGCAGGAATTTTAGCACTAGGTCAAATCCTGAAATCTCCCCTACAACAACAAGCTCTAGAGATTCTCACCCAACTTAGTTATAGTCCAGATTGGCGTACCCGTTGGCGAGTTGCGATCGCTCTTCAACATAGTCAAGCACCCCAAGCCAAACAACTGATCTCCCAGTTACAACAGGACGAGCATTATCGCGTGGTTGCTGCTGCTTTGGAAGTCGCAACTGGAAATAATTAGGTCAAACCCACATCCTGTGAACACAGCCAAACAGGAAAATAATAGAGACGTAGCATTGCTACGTCTCCACTGTGCCAAAAACATTTTGTGTTGTTGTCAACGCTCCGGTGAACCGGAATATACAACACCCTACGACATTAACCTGATTGGAGAATACAATATTGCCGGGGAAATGTGGAGCGTTCTCCCCCTGTTTCAAAAGCTGGGAATTCGAGTTCTCTCGAAAATTACGGGTGATGCTCGCTACCGGGAAATCACCTACGCTCACCGAGCTAAACTTAACGTGATGATTTGCTCGAAAGCCTTAATCAATGTGGGACGCAAGATGGAAGAAAAGTACGGCATTCCCTACATCGAAGAGTCTTTCTATGGTGTAAACGACATGAATCGTTGTTTACGTAATATTGCGGCTAAACTAGGTGATGCAGACTTACAAGCACGCACAGAAGCCTTAATTGCCGAGGAAACCAGTAAACTGAACTTTGCCCTTGCACCCTACCGCACCCGTCTCAAGGGGAAAAAAGTTGTAATTTATACGGGTGGTGTCAAAAGTTGGTCGGTGGTCTCTGCGGCAAAGGATTTAGGTATGGAAGTAGTAGCCACTAGTACAAAAAAAAGTACGGAGGAAGACAAAGCCAGAATTAAAGAATTACTAGGGAAAGAAGGGATTATGCTAGAAAAGGGTAATCCCCAGGAAATATTACGAGTGATTAATGAAACCAAGGCTGACATGTTGATTGCCGGGGGACGCAACCAATACACAGCCCTAAAAGCAAGAATTCCCTTTTTAGACGTTAACCAAGAACGTCACCACACCTACGCTGGTTATGCAGGGATGTTAGAAATGGCACGGGAATTAGATGAAGCTTTATATAGTCCCGTTTGGGAACAGATTCGTCAACCCGCACCCTGGGAACAAGAAATTGAACCCTGGGAATTGGAATTAGCATCTTAGGATTTTGGATTTTGGATATCCCCCTACTCCCTGTACAGACGACCCGTCGGGTCGTCTCTACTCCCTATTCCCTATTCCCGACTCCCTACTCCCTGTACAGACGACCCGTCGGGTCGTCTCTACTCCCTATTCCCTACTCCCTCAAATAAACACAATGGCTATAGTAGTAAATCCCAATAAACCCGTAGTAGTTAATCCCCTCAAGCTGAGTCAACCTTTGGGTGCGACTTTGGCTTTTTTAGGTTTGAAGGGTGTAATTCCCTTGTTACATGGTTCCCAGGGTTGTACAGCCTTTGCGAAGGTAATTTTAGTGCGACATTTTCGAGAAGTGATTCCCTTGTCAACTACAGCGATGACCGAGGTGACGACAATTCTCGGTGGTGAGGAAAATATTGAAACGGCGATTTTGACCCTTGTAGAAAAAGTCAAACCGGAAATTATTGGTTTGTGTACCACGGGTTTAACGGAAACTCGTGGGGATGATATGGAGGGTATTCTCAAGGATTTTCGCAAAAAACATCCAGAGTTGGCCTATTTACCAATTATTTTGGTTTCCGCTCCTGATTTTAAAGGTTCACTGCAAGATGGGTTTGCTGCTGCTGTGGAAGCAATAGTGAAACAAATGCCTGTTTATGGTGAAACAATTCCGAATCAGGTGACGATTTTAGCTGGTGCAGCTTTTACTCCGGGGGATGTGCAGCATATCAAGGAAATTGTCCGGGATTTCGGTTTAAATCCGATTGTGGTTCCAGATTTATCCACATCGATGGATGGTCATCTGGGAGATGATTGGAGTCCGATTACCGTGGGGGGAACTACCACTGAAGAATTACGACAGATTGGACGTTCTGCATTTGCGATCGCACTTGGTGAAAGTATGCGGGGTGCAGCATCGATTTTGGAGGAACGGTTTAATATCCCCTTTGAGGTGTTTCATGAGTTAACGGGTTTACACCCAGTTGATGAGTTTATGCAAGCATTATCAGACCTGAGTGGTGTCAGTGTCCCCCACAAATATCGCCATCAACGTCGTCAACTCCAGGATGCAATGTTAGACACGCACTTTTATTTTGGACGAAAACGTATATCGTTAGCATTAGAGCCAGATTTGTTGTGGTCTACGGTGTTATTTTTACAGTCAATGGGGGCAGAAATTCACACAGCCGTCACAACCACGCGATCGCCGCTTTTAGAACATCTACCAGTTGAAAAGGTGGTCATTGGTGATTACGAAGATTTTAGCAATTTTGCCCAAGGTTCGGATTTGTTAATCGGTAATTCCCATGCAGCACCAATTTCCCGCAGTCTAGGTATTCCCCTATTCCGTCAAGGAATTCCTATTTTTGACCGTCTGGGAAATGGTCAAGCTTGCAAAGTCGGCTATCGCGGGACGATGGAAATTTTATTTGAAATCGGTAACACTTTGCTGGAAACAGAAGAAGGTAAGGCTAGGGATTTAAATTATGAAATGTAAATATGTAATTTGTAATACCCGCTACGCGGGAAGCGAGCTACGTAATAGCCTACGGCAAGCTGCTACGCGTCTACGTAATGCTCTCTGTAATTCACAAAGCTAAATTTAGCAGTGATTTTGTAGATTCTATTGCCTAATTTTAGAGAATTGAGATTACATGCGAGATTATAATTCTCTTGTTGGAGAGCAGATACAATCTGCCAAGTTATTTCTCAGTGCGGTAAAATTAGTTCTTTTCAATTTGGAAACCTGAATTTTCTAGCTATTCTAATTATTCAATAGATGATTTGTAGATGCCAAATAATATCACTTCAAAGCTGGCTTGCAGATAACTCAATCATACCATGCCATCCTCTAAAATTAGCTGATAAATTGAAATGTTTTACATGAGAAATTAGGCAATGATTAATTGATTAACCGCATATATATTTTATTTTTTATATTCAGGATTGAAAGATTATGAATAATTATCATCCTTATATGTCTATCTCTCCTGTCTTCTATCTACCGTCTCTAACCTATTCTTTTACCCACAAGGAAAATCCATGAAAATCGGCTTTACGACTAGTGACCAAAAACATATCAATGCTCACTTTGGCTGGGCAAAAATGATAGATATTTACGAAGTTTCGGAAGACGGTTATGAGTTTTTAGAAACCCGTAAGTTTGAAGGAGATTTACGACAAGATGGTAACGAGGATAAAATCCAACCAAAGTTAGAAGCGTTAGAGGATTGTACAATTGTTTATGTTACAGCAATTGGTGGAACAGCCGCAGCAAAATTAATTAAAAAAGGAGTGACACCAGTTAAAGCTAAATCTGAATCGGATGAAATTAATGTTGTCCTTGAAAGATTAGTGCAGACCTTAAAAGGAAGTCCCCCACCTTGGTTGCGTAAAGCCTTACAAAAAGGTAAAAGCTTTAGCGAAGAACTAGAGGAATAAGTCGGGTTTTTATCACCTAATCATCATTATTTGCGATTACGGGTATTTCTCTAATCTTCGATAAGTTTTCTCACAGATTCGCGTGTCTACAAAACTCGACTTCTTCATTGGGGTATTCATGTTGATGTAACAAACTATTGGTTAGTCTGAAGCTAAAATTCGCATCAATTATATAACTACTTGTTTAGGGATAACAGTTAATTGTCATCCATCAAAAGTAGTGAATATACAAATAAAAATGCGCAACCTCTGACCAACTGAATATCAAAATCAGTCAAGATTCCATATGAGTGACAAAAACACTAGCAAAAGTGAAGTATCTGCGGAAGTATTAACATCTCCCTTTCTCCAAGCAATCATCAAACAGATTCGTGGACAAGATACCTACGGAACCTATCGTCAGTGGTCCGATGATTTACTCTTAAAGCCGTTTATTGTCACCAAGCAGAAAAAACGGGAGATACCTGTAGACGGTGAAATTGATCCGATGACAGTATCACGCATCATGATATTTTATCGTGCGATCGCAGGGTGTATTGAAGCGGAAACTGGGTTATTGTCTCAAGTTGTGGTAGACCTGGGACACGAAGGGTTTGGATGGGCTTTAGTTTTTTCGGGACGGTTATTATTAGTCACTAAAACATTGCGAGATGCACACAGATTTGGATTTGATTCCCTCGAAAAACTCGCTGAGGAAGGTGAGAAATTAATCGCCAAAGGTATTGAATTAGCCCAAAAATACCCCGAAGTTGGGAAACTTTGAATATGAGAATACAGGAGGGAGATACGAATAAAAATACTTCTGATTTCCTATTCTCTAGTACAGATAACCCGACGGGTCATCTCTAACCTCTCTTCCTACTCCCTATTCCCCACTCCCTACTTACTATGTCCGAAGCAGTCACAATTGAAGAGTTAAAAATGCAAATCAAACGCCTTAATAGTAAGGCTGGTCAAATGAAAATGGATTTGCATGATTTAGCAGAAGGTTTACCAACTAATTATCAACAATTAATGGATGTTGCTGCCCAAACCTATGCAATTTTTCACCAACTTGATGAATTAAAGCAGCAATTAAAACGCATGGAGCAAAAATAATGAGTGCTAGCTTAGATGAATTTAAGCAGTTGGTCGATGCGGAGGAATTTTTCCAGTTTTTTAATCTTCCTTATGACCCGAAAATTGTTAATGTTAA
Organism: Calothrix sp. NIES-3974; assembly: GCF_002368395.1. Classification (GTDB taxonomy): domain Bacteria; phylum Cyanobacteriota; class Cyanobacteriia; order Cyanobacteriales; family Nostocaceae; genus NIES-3974. The sequence continues at coordinate 3,939,577 of NZ_AP018254.1, read as the reverse complement.
TCGCTTACATATTCTCAAGAAATTTTCTTTATATATTCAAGAAATTGATGCCAATCAACCGGGTCTGAGTAGCGCGGAAAAGCTCAGTCAATATTGTCAAGCACTACAAAATGCCTATGCAACTTTTGTGGATTCAAATGCTCAAGAACAAAAGTTATTTAAGGTATTTAATCAAAAGCCAAAAAATGTAGTCACCCTGACAGAAATTACATCGGATTCGGAGGTAGAAAGTGATTGAGCTTACGCCGACCGATTTAGAACGTTACCGTCGCCAAATTACCTTACCCAACTTTGGTGAATTGGCACAGAAACGGCTCAAGTCAGCAAAGGTTCTAGTGACGGGGGTAGGAGGTTTAGGTGGTACAGCTGCCCTATATCTTGCAGTCGCAGGAGTAGGACGGTTAATCCTCGTTAGGGGTGGTGATTTGCGGATGGATGACATGAATCGTCAGATTTTAATGACTGATGATTGGGTCGGAAAACCGCGTGTATTTAAAGCCCAAGAAACACTACAAAGGATTAATCCTGATATTGAAGTGGAAGCGGTTTTTGATTACATCACCCCAGAAAATGTGGATTCACTCGTTCAGTCAGCAGATATGGCTCTGGACTGCGCTCACAATTTCACCGAGCGAAATCTTTTGAACGAAGCTTGTGTAAAATGGCGCAAACCAATGGTGGAAGCAGCTATGGACGGGATGGAAGCTTATCTGACCACCATTATTCCCGGAGTCACACCATGTTTATCTTGCTTGTTTCCGGAAAAACCGGATTGGGATAGGCGTGCATTTTCCGTTTTAGGTGCTGTTTCTGGGACTCTAGCTTGTTTGACTGCTCTCGAAGCCATCAAACTAATTACCGGATTTAGTCAACCATTGTTATCCCAATTGTTAACAATTGACCTCAATCGGATGGAGTTTGCCAAACGTCGTTCCTACCGCGATCGCGCTTGTCCTGTTTGCGGTAATACTGCACCTTGGCGTTATTCCCAGTCTTCACCGATGGAGTCGGCAAATAAGTAAGGAGACAGAATACAGAATTAATTATGCTTATTTTGGCAATAATTTTGCTAATTTTAGCATTATTTTGTGCATCTATTGCTTACAATTCCACTATGGAATTTATGCAGATTACCAGCATTGTGATGGCATTGGGTTGCTTAGGATTAAGTGTTTTGTTTTCCCCTGTACCAATGGAAATTGCCATTTTAATTACACTGTCTATTGTCATACCCAAAAGTTCTCATCTTCTGTGAAAAATAATTGACTTTGTTGATGATTGATTTCCATCACTTCAGCAAATTATCAATACATTGACAAAATCGTCAATCAACCATTAACTAACAACCAATCCGGAGGATTAATGACTGTTACATTAACAGAAAAAGCTGAATTTCGTTTACGCGAATTATTGCTTGGTTCCAACCCGAAAACCAGCAAACCCACCAAGGGAATTCGTCTTTCCGCGAAAGGTGGTGGTTGTAATGGTTATGAATATGGGATGGAAGTAACTTCTGCACCGAAACCCGATGACATGGTAATTGAACAGGGTCAAGTGCAGATTTATGTTGATGCCAATAGCATTACTCTCTTGGAGGGAATGGTCATCGATTTTGTGGAAGGTGTGATGGAAAGTGGCTTTAAATTCACTAATCCCAATGCTAAAGATACTTGCAGCTGCGGTAAATCTTTCAGTGCTGGTGACTGTACTCCCCAGGGAACTCCCTGTAAATAACTGAACTGAAAATCAATACAATACCATTTGGGATTTTGTGGAAATTTGGGGAAGAGAAGTTACCAGGAAAATTTTCTTTCCGGTAAACTTCGGGGGAGATTTATTCTTCCATCCAACTTTACCAAGATGGATTTTAGATTTTGGTTTGTGAAGTATTTGCTGTATCAGCTTTTCACATTTCCATCTATCGCAATCATTTTTCCAATTGGTATAAATTTACATACAACTACTTTGAGGAGAACACATAATGGCTAGTTACCAAGTAAGACTTATTAACCAAAAAGAAGGTTTAGATTCAGTCATCGAAGTTGATGAAGATGCCACTATTCTTGATGCAGCAGAAGAAAATGGCATTGAATTACCCTTCTCTTGTCATTCCGGTTCTTGCTCCAGCTGTGTAGGTAAAGTAGTTGAAGGTGAAATTGACGATAGCGACCAGATTTTTTTAGATGACGAGCAACGGTCTAAAGGTTTTGCTTTGCTGTGCGTCACCTATCCCCGTTCTAATTGCACCATTAAAACCCACCAAGAACCTTATCTGGTTTAGTTTTCGCACGGTCATATATTCCCTTTTAGTTTGTTGACCCTTGACAGGTGACAGTTAACCTTTAAGGATTAACCACATCTACACGAAAAGCTCACTTTTTGACCGTGTAAAGTATAGCTTACAGATGGCTTTTGATTGATTACAAATTAATTTGCATCCCTGATTTTGAGTAATTGGGGATGTTTTTTTGGGAAAATATCGGTAAGTGTTACATTTGCTTTCAAGGCGATCGCATTTAGGTTGAAGGGAGGGATTAAATTTATTGAAAGGAGAACTTAGTGATACTTTTTTTGAAGCACTTCCAGAAGAGAAACTCCAGCAATGGGAATGAAAAGCCTTACCCCCGTACAGACGGGATATATCGCGTCTCGGAAGTACAGACGACCCGACGGGTCGTCTGTACTCCCTGATCTGAACGACAATTTTCACCACCCACCTACTTATCATTCCACATCAAGATTTTTGAACATGGGAGAGTGATATTTATGAAGGTAATACCCCAAAGTTGTCTGTCGAAAAATTTTTTAGGTTACTCTAGAAATGTAGTCGGTAAGGTCGCTCTCCTATGAGTGTCGTCATCTCAGATGAAATCCTGCAAGCCTCTCAACTTACACCAAGTGAGTTTCGCCAGGAAATTGCTATATACCTGTTTCAAACGGGTCGTTTAACCCTTGGTTACGCTAGCCGTTTGGCAGATATGCCACTTAATGCTTTTCGTCAACTTCTAAAGCAGCGCCAAGTAGCATTGTACTCCTATGACGTTGAAGATTTTGAGTTGGATTTGAAAAATTTACGGGAACTGGGGCGATTGTGATTGTTATTAGTGACACATCCGCAATCACGAATTTGGCATCAATAAACAAGCTAGCTCTCTTGCCTCTTCTCTATCAGCAGGTCATCATTCCAGAAGCAGTATATCGTGAACTTGTAGACATTGAGCCACCCGTACCGGGAAGTGCTGAAGTTCAAGCAGCTAGTTGGCTAGAAGTTAAATTAATTACTAATCGTGAAGTTGTTGAACGCCTTCAAACTGAGGTGAGATTAGATCCCGGAGAGTCTGAGGCAATCGCGCTGGTTTTGGAACTTGGAGCCGATTTACTACTCATTGACGAGCGTCGCGGCAGAGCAGAAGCTGACCGTTTGGGTATCAAAATTACTGGGCTACTAGGCATTTTAGTTGAGGCAAAACGTTAGCTGAGGGTAAGATTCATCCTGATGCAACATGTTTGGCGAAAATGCGATGGTAGTCAAGCTTTGGTGAGACTTGCAATAGGTATCCTTAATTGACCCACTGAAGATGCTATACTCCTGTATATATTGAGGCGGAGCCTCCCAAATCCCATCCCCACGCAGAGTGTGGGGACGAGGATGAGCCTCCCAAATCCCATCCCCACGCAGAGGATGGGGATGAAGATGGTCAGGTCTCCTATATCCTGTATTCTATTAGAGTACAGATTGCGCTCTGGCTCGTAGTGCTGGTCGAGAAAAGACGGCTTGTAAGCCAGATTGTCGTTCCTCTGCAACTTCTGGACCTACATTCCACAGGCTTTCAAAGTAGAAAAAGGCTACACCTAAGCCACTTTGTTGAGCAGCTCTTACCTGGGATTGGATTTGACTAATCGGTACACGTTTGGTACGTAATCCTGCCATAATGCCAATTCCTGTGGGGATGATTTGCTTGGATTCGAGGACTTCTGGACGGGTAATTTTGCTGCTAAAGGCTGTTAAATCGTCACGATAAACCTGCATGACCAATTCATCGACTATTCCCAATCGCACCCAGTTCAACCAATCCTGTAGTTGTAGTTTGTAGGCAAAGTCGTAATAATTGGGTGATACGGAGAAAATTGCGTTGGGTTTGCGAGCTTTGACTGCTTGATTGAGTTGTACCATGAAAGCGGTAATTTTATCTGCTCGCCATTTTGTCCATGCTTGGTCTTTGGGGTTTGCAGGGGGAGGATTACCTGTTTCTTGGGTATATAAATTGGTGGTGTAACGGTCGTAACCAAATTGGTAGGGTAAACTCATGTGGTCATCGAATTGGATACCGTCAACGTCGTATTTGGTGACCATTTCCAAGATGAGGTTGGTAATAAACTGTTGCACTTCTGGGTGGAAGGGATTTAACCAAGCAACTTCCCCAGCAGCACTGATAGATGTACGAGAACCATCTCGTTTTTGCGTTAACCATTGGGGATGATTTAGGGCTAATTCCGATGTTTCCGGAGCCATAAATCCAAATTCAAACCAGGGTATAGCTAATAAACCTTGACGGTGCGATCGCGCAATTACCTCCGCGAGGATATCCTGTCCTTCGGTTCCCCGAAATACAAATGGTTGAATCTGGTGTCTTTGAGCAACCTCACTGGGATACATCACATATCCAGAGTTCCACACCACCGGGTAAATTGTATTAAAATTGAGTTGTTTTAATTTGCTTAAAGCATTTTCCAACCGATTGCGATCGCGCAATACTCCTAAGTCATTATTGGTAATCCAAACCCCACGAATTTCCTGTTGGGGTAGTCTCCGTACTGGTGCTGTTGGTGGGGTGGGAGGAACTGGTTGAGGTTGAGGTTGAGGTTGGGGTTGAGGTCGAGGTTGGGGGGGTGGATAATTGGGTAACGGCTGGGGATTGGGTGGTGGTAAAACCGACGGATTGGGAAAAATCGGAATTGATTGGGCTGATACTGGTATGATTTGATGCCCAAACATCGCCGTCACTAGGGACAATACAAATAGCAGGGGTAACACCCGCTTTGATACGTACTTCCAAGCCAAACCAGGGTTTATACTGAAATTAGATTTAGAACCACCAAAAATCAACTTGGATCGGAAGTTGAATGTGGAGGCGAACCACCTACGCCAGAGTGTTACTTTGTATTTAAGTTTACTCGCCATTATCCTTGTTTTTACTACCTAGGTCGGATTAAGAACAATTTAGCTGTGTCCAATCATTAGTTGTTTAAATATCCAGCATTGACAGGGTTAAATGCAATCTGGCATCAAACGATTACAGTAGGATAGCTGACGTATGAAGTATACAAAGTGTGCCCATCTCTGATTTTAGCTTACCGATTGGGGTTGACGCAGCATGGGGAAAATTGGCGGTGATGTACCCACTTGAATCTGGTCAAGCAGTTCAAATCCATGTCGTTCGTAGAAAGGAATATTCTCCGGTTTAGATGATTCCAGGTAAGCACTGAAGCGATCGCGATCGCATTATTGCTGGAGAATGTGCTGCATTAATCGCGAACCATACCCTTTTCTATGTTCCTTGGGGTCTACACCAATCATGGCTAAATACCAATGGATTATGACAAACAGTTAATTTATATCAAGTATGTTTTGACTCATGCTGAATATGATAAGGAGTATTGGAAAGATGACCCTTATTTTTAATCAAGATAAATATCAAGAACTATTAGTAAAATATCAACCAAAAATTATCAGAACGGAAGCTGAAAACGACGGAGCTTTAGAAATTGTCGAGATGTTGATGCATCAGAAACAACGCTCACCCGAAGAAGATGAACTATACGATTTACTAATTACTCTCATTGAAAAATTTGAATGGGAATATTATTGTACCCATGAAAATTCTAGTCTCTATTCCATGTTACTTTTTCTCATGGAGCAAAGAAATATTCAGCAGTCTGATTTAGTAGGTATAATTGGTTCTAAAGGTGTTGTTTCCGAAGTTGTCAACGGTAAGCGGGAAATTAGTAAAGCCCAAGCAAAGGCTTTAGGAGCTTTTTTTCAAGTCGATCCAGGTCTTTTTATCTAATTTATCTAATGTGATGGATTGTCTTGACATACCCTAATACCCTAAATCGATAAAACCTTTGCGAGCAATTACAGCAATCCGAGCAGGTGGTAATTGAAACTGTCCATAACAATTGGTAATTTCCACTTGAAAACCGATTTGCTGTAATTTTTCAGCTAATTTCGTTGGATTAAATAAACGTTGATGATGGACTTCCTCACTGCGTCGATAAAGGTCAAGTAATATCAGACTCCCTGAATTAATTTAGATGAATTTTATTCGGCGATCGCTGAGATTAAATCTATGAAAAAAGGTAATTAAATCATGTTAGGTTTTGACCGCATTACATTTGACCCTCGTATTATGGCTGGACAAGCTTGTATTCGGGGAATGCGAGTTCCAGTTTCATTGATTTTGAATTTAGTTGCAAATGGTAAAACTGTGGCTGAAATTATCGAGGATTACCCGTATTTAGAACCAGAAGATATTCAACAATCATTGATGTATGCTGCATGGTTAGCTCGCGAGCAGGTTTACCCGATAGTTGGTGAGAAAGCTGGATGAAATTTTTAGCAGATACGGGAATCTCACCTCGTACCGTCAATTGGCTCAAACCTGTGGGTGATTTGAGGTAGATTTAGCGATAGGGGCAATTATTTCTGTGGGCGATCGCGATTTTCGAGTTAGGCAATTACCAATATTTTAGCCCGCAATACACCATCAAAGCGTAAAAGTTTGTATGCTGAGACTAATACGTCTTCATACTTCTTTAAAAACCTGTGCAGGAAGATTTTCGCTTAATACTCGATCTAGTTTCAGTTTTGGCTGTAGCTGCGGTTGGTGGTCTGTTTGCCGCGTTGTTGCGTCAACCGGTGTTGCTTGGCTATTTAATCGGTGGGATGATTGTCGGTCCTGCGGGGCTAGGATTAATTAAGGAATTAATTCAGGTGGAAACCTTAGCCCAGTTTGGAGTAGCATTTTTACTGTTTGCCTTGGGGGTAGAATTTTCCCTAGGGGAGCTACAAAAAGTGAAAGCGATCGCACTGGGTGGGGGAGGTTTACAAATTATCCTCACGATTACCGTCACTGCTTTAGTATCTCTGGCGGTGGGGTGGGTGACAAATCCTGCCCAGGGAGTATTTTTAGGTGGTATTTTATCTTTATCTTCGACTGCGGTGGTTCTCAAGTCGTTGATGGAGAGTAATGAAACCGAAACCCCCCACGGACAGGTTTTACTGGGTATTTTGGTGGTGCAGGATTTGGCGTTAGGATTAATGTTGGCAGTTTTACCAGCATTAGACCAACCCCCAGAATTAATCGGTATAGCTGTCCTCAAGGCTTTGGGGTGGTTGGGTTTATTTGCCGCAGGAGCAATTATTGCCGGGATGTGGTTAATTCCACCCTTATTGCGGTTATTAGCGAGGACGGAAAGCCGAGAATTGTTTTTATTGGGTGTGGTAGCCTTATGTTTGGGAATTGCTCTAATTACGGAGGAATTGGGTCTTTCGATTGAAATGGGGGCTTTTGTTGCGGGGTTAATGATTTCGGAGGTAGAATACGCTGACCAAACCCTTTCCTATGTGGAACCACTACGGGATATTTTTGCCAGTTTATTTTTTGCCTCCATTGGGATGTTAATTGACCCGGTGTTTCTCTGGAACAATCTGGAGTTAATTCTCGGTTTGGTAGCGATAGTATTTATTGGTAAATTTTTAATTGTCACCCCTCTAGTTAAGTTATTTCGCTATCCCCTGAAAACAGCTTTAATTGCAGGCTTGGGATTAGCCCAAATCGGGGAATTTTCCTTTGTTTTAGCCAGTGAAGGACAAGCACTGGGTTTGGTTTCCCGACGGGTATATTTACTGATTTTAGGTACAACAGCTGTCACCTTGGTAATTACCCCTTTTGTCCTCCGTCTTCTCCCCCTGATGTTTGATTGGTTGGAATCCATTCCCTGGTTTCAACCCTATTTAACTGGAGGAGGAAAACCCTTAGATATCGCCGACGAAATACCTTTTAAAGACCATATTATCGTCTGTGGCTATGGAAGGGTTGGTAAAAATCTCGTGAAATTACTCCAACAAAACGAAATTCCCGTTATTGTAATAGACCAATCCGAAAGTCGGATTCAACAATTACGGGATGCAGGTATCCCCTATGTATACGGGAATTGTGTCAGCTTTCATGTATTAGAAACAGCCTGCGTCAGTACCGCCAAGGCTATGGCTCTAGCTCTACCAGACCCCGCCAGCACCAGATTATCATTAAAACGGGCTTTAGAACTTTCCCCCGATATTAATATCGTCGTCCGTGCGATCGATGATCGCAATATTGAGGCATTATACCAATTAGGCGCAAGGGAAGTTGTCCAACCAGAGTTTGAAGCTAGTATCGAAATGGCAACCTACCTCCTCACCGATGCAGGATTACGAGTTGGTCGGGTACGACGGGAAATGCAACAAATTCGCGATCGCCATTACCTCGATTTACGTCCAGAGGAAAGCGAGTCGGAAGTTGCGAATTATCTGCAAAGAGTCACCCAGGATTTAAATAAGCGTTGGTATGATTTACCACCCCAATCACCCTTAATTGGTATGACCCTAGAGGAAGCGGATATTCGTTATTTAACCGGGGTCAGTTTAATGGCTATTCGTCGCGCAAATGGCAAAGAAATCGATTATCCCGATATCAAAACCAAACTGGAGGAGGGTGATAAATTATTAGTAGTCGGTTCTTCTGAAGAATTTGCCGCTTTAGAGGAATTTGCCAAGGGACAAGCAGCAGTTCCGGGAAGTGCTTGTCAGTGGGTAGAAATTAGTCCTGATGCGATGATTTTGGGGAAAACTATTGAGGATTTAGATTTACGAAAAAAGTTTGGTGTCCAAATTCAAGCGATGCGTCGTGATAGCAAATTTATCCGTTTTCCCGAACCCACTATTGATTTACAACCCCGTGACCAAGTGCTGCTTTGCGGTAATCTTCCTGCACTCCAACAGGTGGAACAGATGCTAGTTAGTAATAATGTTGATTTCCATATACCTGTTTTTGAAGGGGAAAAACCTGATTATCCCACCATTGATGATTTGCGTAGTTAAACTCATTGTAGACGTAGCATTGCTACGTCTCTACAGGTTGCTAATTTGTTATTCTATTCTTGTTGTTGTAATTCTTCTGCTACCAGTTTCAAACGTTGTAATTGTGCTTCCATATCTGCTTTTGTTAACTTTTGCGCAAAGGTTTCAAATCCCCATTTCACGATTGGGTTAGGAATGGTAAATTCAAATCGGTTGACTAATTGTGTACCCTTCAGTTGTGGTTGACATTCCCAGGTGTCCCGTCCGTGAAAAAAGCCGGTAAATTCCCATACAACTAACCCTGGTTTCCTCTCTACGACTTTACTATGCAATGTTGGTTGTAATAGGGGTATTTGAATAATAAATTCGCTTTCTCCGCCAATTTCTGTATTCCATTCACCTATTGGTTGACAGCGTAAGGCTGGATTTAGCCAGCGATGCATTAGGGTTTGATTGGTAATGCAGCGTTCGACTATGGTTGCACTGGCATTAATTTTGACCGATTGCTCAAAGATTTTATTGCCGCTCATGTTGTCGATTCCTACTCTGCCATCTAATGTAAACCAGAATGGGAGTGAGGGGGTATACAAGTTCTGAGGTAATATTAATTAGTTCGTCTAAGAATTCGGGTTATTAGCCAGATTATTTGATTTCATCCAGACTTCTAACCAAAGAAAGGTAATTTAATTATTCCGTGACGGGGACTAAATAGGAATGCTAGGATGAAAAATCCGGATGCTACTAGGACAATGGCTGGACCGGAGGGGTAGTTGAAAAAGTAACTTAAATACATGCCAGATATACTTGATAATATACCAATAATGGCGGCAGTTAACATGACTTGATGAAGGCGATTGACCAGTAAATAGGCTGTAGCGCTGGGTGTGATTAGTAGGGATAAAACTAAAATTACACCGACTACTTTCATGCTCGCGACGATGGTGAGGGCTATTAGGAGCATTAAACCAAAGTTGAGGTAATTGACGTTAATGCCTGCTGCTTGTGCCCCTACGGGGTCAAAGGTATAAAATAATAGTTCTTTGTAAATGGCAAAGACGACTATCAAGACAAATAGGGTAATAATTGCTGTGTCACGGACTTCCGGAGGGGTGACGCTGAGAATGTTGCCAAAGAGGAAATGATTCAAATCGATTTTATTAGTTTTTTGAATTACCGTAATTAATATTACACCTAGAGCAAAAAAAGCCGAGAGGACAATCCCCATTGCTGCATCTTCTTTAATCGGCGATCGCGTTTCTATCCAGGTGATGACCAATGTACTAATCACCCCGGCAATAAATGCACCGATAAAAATATTACCACCTAATAAAAATGCGATCGCTAATCCTGGTAACACGGAATGACTAATGGCATCTCCTAACAGAGCTAGTTTGCGTACCATTAAGTAACTACCAACTACTGCACACAGGATACCAACGAGTATGGCAACTATCAAGGAACGTTGCATAAACCCGTATTTTAATGGTTCTAATAGGTTTGATAATATCAACACTTTGTTTAGATGAAATTTTTTTTGATGAAAATATAGGGGAATTGGGTTTGGTTTTTGAATCGATTGGTAGAGACAAACCGTCGGGTCGTCTCTATGTCAACCGTCAACAATTCACGCTGCATCCGTAAAATAAATTACCTGACCACCGTAGGCTTGCCGGAGATTTGTATCCGTAAATACCTGCTGACGCGTACCACTGGCTATCACCCGTTGATTTAACAGGATTAGGTCGTCAAAATTAGCGATGGATTCCCCTAAATCATGGTTCACCACCAAGACGATTTTACCTGCATTGGCTAGTTCATGGAAAACCTCAAAAATAATCCCCAGGGTTTTCTGGTCAATCCCCACAAAGGGTTCGTCAAAGCAGTAAATATCTGCATCAGTGGCTAAAGCACGGGCTAAAAATACTCTCTGTTGCTGTCCTCCAGATAATTCTCCGATGGGACGGTGGCTAAAATCAGCCATTTCTACCCGTGCTAAAGCTGCTTTGGCTATTTGCCGACTTTGGGCTGAAAATTGTCGCAACCACCCGGTTTTTTTCACCCTCCCCATCATTACCACATCCCATACATTGGCAGGATAGGTCCAATCAATTTGACTACGTTGGGGTAGGTAGGCCACTTTTTCTAGCTGGTGGACTAGGGGTTTTCCTTGATACATTACTTTTCCACTATGGGATACCAATCCGAGCATTGCCTTCATCAGCGTACTTTTACCGGCTCCATTGGGTCCAAATATACCCGTAATCCGTCCCGGTTTAACGATGAGGTTTACATCTGACAGGGCTAAAACTTCTCGATAATTCACACTGAGATGATTCACAATAATTCCCGCAGGGGGTTTGGGTGCGGTATTTTTTTTGTCTATAGAAATTACGCTCATCCCTTAATACTCCCACTTATACCATTTTTGGATTACTCTAACGAGAAGTCCTACGGACTATAGATTTGAGATTTCCCTGACGGGAACCCCTTGTTATATCAGGGTTTCATCTTTCTATCTGTCGTATTCTCGCCAAATAATGAAAAGATTATGAAAATAATATACCCTAAAAAATGAGGCAAAGATGAAAACTGTGGAAAAGATTACAAAACGCAATCGGAAGAGAAAAATGTGGAAAAATCGTTACCTGGTTAGGATTGGTAGTTGGGGATGGGGGAAAACGGGTAAATTCGGATTTTGTCTGATTTGTAGTACTTTGATTATCGCTTGTCAGTCACCGAATCCGTCTGTGTCTGAGGATGGGAAAGCGGGTCAACCAAAGGTAGTGGTTACGAATACGATTATTGGGGACTTAACGGCAAAAGTTGCAGCAGACAAGGTGAATTTGGTATCCTTGCTTAGACCTGGTGATGACCCCCATGTGTACGAACCGACACCTCAAGATAGTCGTGCTTTGGAATCAGCGCAGTTGGTGTTGTACAACGGTTATAATTTGGAACCTGGGATTATCCGAATGATGGAATCAACCAGTCGTCAAGCTAAACGGGTTGCGGTGGGGGAGGTTGCAAAACCTTTGACTTTATCAAAAAATGGTGAAACTGTTCCCGACCCCCATGTGTGGGGAGATGTGAAAAACGCTATTCTGATGGTGGGAAAAATTCGCGATGAGTTAGCAGGTGTATCCCCCGAAAATAGGGCTTTATTTACTAAAAATGCGGAACAGTTAATTGCCGAATTAAAGAAGTTAGATAATGCGATCGCACAACAAATCCAAACTATTCCCCCGCAAAACCGGAGGTTGGTGACGACCCATGATGCGTTTCAATATTACGGTAAAGCTTACGGAATCGAGATTTTAGGTACGTTGATCGGTATTAGCACTGAAGAACAACCTAGCGCTCAAACTGTGAAAAATCTGGTGACAACGATTCAAAAAAGTCGAGTTCCCACCATCTTTGCAGAAACAACCCTAAATCCAGATTTAATTAAAACTGTTGCTCAGGAAGCTAATGTGAAATTAGCCACAACACCATTGTATTCCGATTCTATTGACGTTAGAGGTAGTCGGGGAGACTCCTATATTAAAATGATGCAGGAAAATACAAAAACCATTGTGGAAGGGTTGGGAGGAACAGGATTTTAGATTGTGGATTTGGGATTTTAGGTCGTGTAGAGACGTAGCATTGTTACGTCTGTGCTTTGAGTATATTTTCAGCAGTTGCATTCATTTCTGGGAAAGTTAGGGATACAATTTGTTGATTACCAGTAAATACCGTTTACTTGTAAGTCTTTCCTTGCAAAAAGCCAACTGTCACCTGTTCCGTTAAGGGGTCAACAATCCAATACTCATCCACACCAAAGTCTGCATATTCTGGGGTTTTGATGCGATAATCGCGGTCAATCGACTCAGGGAATACCACCTCAACAATCAAGGGGGGTGGGGTTTTCAAAATTGCAGAGGTATTTTCAATTGCAGCAACTTGTTGGGGAGTTATCATCAACACATCTGGTCGTCTCGGTTGTTTGTTGGTTAGAACTTCAACACCATTAGCACGAGGTTCCAAACTTAATCCCAAACGCTGCTTTTCCAGAAAGAAACGAACCACTAGAAAAGTGATAATAGCTTCATGTCTACCAGTTCCAGGAGGCATTTCTACTAATACCCCATTTTCGTCCAGTTCGTAACGCTTGTCCGTACCATCATCGTAAGCTAAATACTCCTCCAGAGTCATCTTTATTGGGACATAATCACCTCCAGTTCGGATGAAATGGCTATGCAAAATCCAAAATCCAAAATGATATTACTGCCATGATTTGGGAAATATAAATACCAGTAACCCCAATCGAGTTGTGGTGATTTCCTATGGCTGAAGATATAACCGAAAAGATTCCATCTACAAACAACCTGACTACGGATATTGACCATCAAAGTCCAAGCAAACAGCTGCAAAATCTACCATCAACGGAACTTTTGGTCAAACTTTCTCCCCATGCGATCGCACTTCTTGATTGTAACATGCGCTATGTGATGGTTTCTCCGTGTTGGCAGGAAAATTATGGTTTGAGTCATCAGGATATCATCGGTAAATCCCACTGTGAACTTTTTCCCCATTCTCTCCCCTATTGGGAGGAAGCATACCGTTTGTGTTTACAACAGCATCAAACCATCTCTAGGGAGGATTGTTTAGTTCGTCCTGACGGCGATTTGGAATGGTTGAGGTGGGAAATCCATCCCTGGTACAGCGAAGATGGAGATGGGGTGATTGGGGGTGTAATTATGTTCACTGAGGTCATCACTGCAAGTAAACGTCTCCAGCAGCATCTTTGTCTCCAGTCGATATTAACAGGTATTATTGGTGAGTTTACTAACTTTTCCCTAGCTAGTGGTAAATTTCTAGAGGACGTTTGCTCCGGTTTAAATTGGGACGTTGGTCAACTCTGGATGTGTGATGGGCAAAATCATCAACTTAATTGCGATCGCACCTACCTCCATCCCCATCAAGAATCGTCTCTGTCCTGGGAATTAACTGCAATTAATCAATACCTAATCGATTCCCACCTCTTACATCAAGTCATCTCACAGGTAAAACCGATGTGGGTTGAGACGGATGTAACAGCAGGGATAAATTCTGGTTTAGCCTTCCCTATTATATGCGATCGCGCTGTTGTTGCGGTAATTGTTCTTTTAAGTCCAAAAAAGCGCTTTCAGGACTTCCATTTGTTAGAAATCATGCTCAACGTTGGCAAAAAACTGGGTCAATTATACAAACGCCAGCAAATTGAAACCCAATTACAACAGTCCCAAGAACAATTAGCAGCCAAAATCGAGAAAAGAACAGCACAACTACGTCAAATGCAAATGCGTTTATCGCGACTGATGGACAATGTTCCGGGAATGATTTATCAGTTTCGTTTAGACCCGGATGGAAGCCAATCGTTTCCCTATGTGTCCTCTGGATGTGAAGAGATTTACGGAATCAAAGCACAAGCTATATACGAAAATGCCTATGTATTGTTTGGGGTGACGGAACCGGAAGATTTACCCATATTAGAACAAACAATCATTGAATCAGCCCAAACATTGGCAAAGTGGGAATTAGAATGGCGCATTACGACTCCCTCTGGTGAAAAAAAATGGTTAAAAGGAGTTTCTAAACCAGAATTACAAGCAGATGGAGTAATTATTTGGGATGGTTGTATTGTCGATATTACGGAACGGAAACAAGCGGAAATATCCCTAGCGGAACTGAACGAACAACTAGAACAAAAAGTTACAGAAAGAACTAATCAGTTGCAGCAAATTCAAACACAATTGCAGCAAATGACTGATAATATTCCGGGGATAATTTATCAGTTTATTTTAGATACAAAAGGAAATCAATATTTTATTTATATATCTTCTGGATGTCGAGATATTTATGGAGTTGAACCGCAGCTAATTTTAGAAAATTCCATAGATATTTTTGCCAATATTCATCCGGAAGATATTCCCAAAATGCAGGAAAGCATCCTACACTCTGCCCAAACCTTAGAAAAATGGGAATTAGAACACCGAATTATTACTAATTCTGGTCAACAAAAATGGCTAAAAGGTATTTCCAAACCCCAATTACAACCAGATGGTGCGATTATTTGGGATGGATGCATATTTGATATTACAGCACAAAAGGAGGCAGAGGAAAAAATCCGGGAACAAGAAGAATTTCTCCGCAGTATTTATGAAGGCACAGAACATTGCGTATTTGTTTTTGATGTTCTGGAAAATGGTGAGTTTCGTTATTCTGGGTGGAATAAATCTACTGAGAAAATAACTGGTTTAAGTTATGAAGATGTGATTAATAAATCTCCTCAAGAATTATTTCCTGGAAGTCAAGGAGAAGTAATTTATCAGCGCTATCAAACCTGCGTACAAACGGGAACAACAATTAGTTACGAAGAATGCTTAAAATTCCATGACACGGATATGTGGTTTTTAACTACAATTAATCCCATTAGAGATAGCTACGGTCGAGTCTACCGATGTATTGGTACATCTTTGAATATCACAGACAGAAAGCAAGCAGAGGAAGCCTTAAGAGAAAGTCAACAGCGTTTACAAACAGTGATTTCCTCGGCTCCGATTATTCTCTTTGCCATCGATAAAGCCGGATATTTTACCTTTTCCGAAGGTCATGGATTAAAAAAATTAGGACTTCAAAGAGGGGAAGTTATTGGTACATCAGTTTATGATATGTATCAAGATACGCCAGAAATTATTGAGCAAATAAATCGAGCGCTTCAAGGTGAAGAATTTACTTGTATATCTGAAATGCCTGGTATTTGCTTTGAAAGTCGTTATTCACCAGTTTATAATCAAGCGGGGGAGGTAACAGGAATAATTGGCGTTTCCGTTGATATTACTGAACGAAAACAAGCGGAAATACAATTACAAAAACAAAAGGAAGATTTACAAGCTGCACTACAAGAAATTAAGCGTACTCAAACCCAACTGATTCAAAGTGAAAAAATGTCTAGCTTAGGACAAATGGTAGCAGGTGTAGCCCATGAAATCAATAATCCAGCCAGCTTTATTCATGGGAATCTCATTCCTGCGAGCGAATATACTCAAGATTTATTACAGCTAATTCAACTTTATCAACAATATTATCCAGAACCAGTTGCAGAAATTCAAGAAAAAATTGCAGCCATAGATTTACCCTTTATTCAGGAAGATTTACGGAAAATTTTCACCTCCATGCAGGAGGGAACTAGAAGAATTCGCGAAATAGTTTTATCCCTACGTAATTTTTCTCGCCTAGATGAAGCTGAATTTAAAACAGTTGATATTCACGAAGGAATTGAAAGCACTTTACTGATTTTACACAATCGTCTCAAGGGCAAACCAAATCAGTCAGAAATCCAAATTATTAAAAAGTATACTGCAATTCCCCAAGTAGAATGCTACCCTGGACAACTAAATCAAGTATTTATGAATTTACTGACAAATGCGATTGATGCACTAGAAGGAATTGTCAATCCTTGTATTACTATTAGTTCCCAAATCCTTGCTGATAATTACGTACAAATTCAAATTACAGATAACGGAATTGGCATTCCTACAGAAATAATTGGTAAATTATTTGACCCATTTTTTACCACCAAAGATGTTGGTAAAGGAACAGGTTTAGGTTTATCAATTAGCTATCAAATAATTGTGGAAAAACACCAGGGTCGATTATATTGTCAATCCACTCCCCAGGTGGGAACTACATTTGTGATTGAAATTCCCATTCAACATCGAATATGAATGGGGTCGGTGGAGAAAATTATTGTTATAGGCAGGGAGAGACGCGATATATCGCGTCTATACGGGAGTCGTGACAAAATGACGACTGGAGGAGAGAAAAGAAGTGAATGCTTCCACTAAAAACCTGATTTGATGGAAAATTGATGCAAAAATGGGGATACTCCTAACCACTGACGGTCAACACTCAACAAAACCCAAAAGTAATTATAAAACGAATATGGGTTTTAGCTAACTACCTTCTAGATAGATGACAGTGATCCAGCAAAATAGTTGAAATAATTATAATTAGAAGATAATGTGTAAATCTCCATGACAAACAAAGTTTTAATTTTAGGTGGAAGTGGTCGAATTGGTGGCAGTGTTGCTGAAGATATTCATCGCTATACCCCTGCTCAGATTACAATTACTGGACGTAAATTTGAGATAGATCATAATCATGATTTTACCTATCTCAGCCTAGATTTAGATGATATTCAGACTCTCAATCAAGCCATTGCAGAAAGTAATTTAGTCATTCATTGCGCTGGACCATTTCATTTTCGTGATACCCAAGTTTTAGAAGCATGTATTAAATTTGGTGTGAATTATCTGGATGTCAGTGACCACCGTTCCTATACCGCTAAAGCACTCAAATTAAATAATCTCGCTCAAACCGCAGGAATTACCGCCATCATTAACACAGGTATTTTTCCCGGTATTTCTAATAGTATGGTGCGTCAATGTGTGGAAGCATTAGATGAACCAGAAACTATCCATCTAAGTTATGTTGTATCCGGTTCTGGAGGTGCAGGAGTCACCGTCATGCGCACTACTTTTTTAGGTTTACAAAATCCCTTTGCGGCATTAATAAATGGGGAATGGCAACAGATAAAACCCTATACACAACGGGAAATAATCGACTTTCCTCTACCCTACGGTCGTTGTGGTGTTTATTGGTACGATATGCCAGAAACATTCACCTTACCAGCAACTTTTCCTACGGTAAAAACAACCATTACCAAATTTGGTTCCCTTCCCGATTATTATAATCACCTAACCTGGATTACAGCCCATGTATTTCCCAAATTTTGGATCAAAAGTCAGGTGGGGATGGAGTTTTTATCCCAGGTCAGCCATATTATGACCGATGTCACCGATCGATTTACTGGGATTGGTGTGTCGGTACGTGCATCTGTCACCGGAAAGAAAAATAATATCACGAAAACGATTTGCAGCACCTTCACCCATGCTAACACTGCGATCGCTGCTGGATGTGGTACGGGAAGTATTGCCCAACTATTACTATCTGGAGAGTTACACAAACCTGGAGTACACCCCCCAGAAGCTGCTTTACCCACCGATTTATTTACCAAGATGATGGAACAACGGGGAATGCAAACCCATATAATTTCAGATTTTGGATTTTAGATTTTGGATTGGGTCAGGAACGGAGGAAGTAGGAAAAACTACTTGCACCTGTTGTTGGTGTAATACCATTTCACTCAAATTTTGACACATTTTCTTCCCCTGCTTTCTAGCTAGATGTGTCAACACCAAAGTAAAACGGTATCAGCAGTACATGCATGACTACCCCCAACAAGCCATTTTCGCTAGCAAAAACCCTGACACCAAGGATGTCAGGGCTGAAAAATGAAATCCATAAATTTCGATGGGAGATATCAAACCGAAAACACCGATTTATTTCGATCTGATTGTTAATAAATGTAACTTTTTGTAACGAATTAGTCAAGACTTGGCTTTTATTTAACTTCTCGCTTGCAAATAGGGAGTGGGGAGTAGGGAATAGGAAAAAAGCCCTTTCTTTCATAAGTGTTTAGTGTAAGCAGTACATGTGACTATTAACGAATAATCCCCAGAATTTGCTGGGAATGGGGAATTACAGTCGCAATACGGTTCGGATAAGAAAATTCATAAACCCCAAATAATTGTAGAGACGAGATATATCGCGTCTCCCGAAACCACAACGAAAAATCATTAACCGAACCGTATTGATTACAGTCGTTAGCTGTTAACAGATAAATTTTCACCAAATAATAATCTAGAAATTGTACAGGGTAAGGATAGAAGGGATAGTTCTCTTGCACTACATAAGACTTGTCCATACTACCTGGAAATAAATACCCGTGGGGATTTCCAAATGTTTTCGGTTCTCTTTGATGGATAAGTCTCTAGAAAAATCGAAAATCTCAAATCCAAAATCGAATGGCTTCGACACATTCACAAAAAGTTCTCAAAACCTTGAATGAAAAGTTACTAGTAACCTTTCAAAAATACTATGGTGACTTGAAAATCGGTGATATGTCCCCAGAGGAATTCATCCAAACCTATGGAGCGATTCCACAGGAGGATGATAATTCCCCATTATCTAAGGATTCTCAAAATATGGGTGATACATGACACATTTTCTTCCCCTGCTCCCCATCAGGTATCAACTCCAAAGTAAAACGGTAGGAAATGCGATCGCAATTTTGCGTTTGATATTTTCTCATCCGTCTCCATCAATAACTGGAGTTGATTGTGGATTAATGACCCACCAAAACCTAATCCTGGATTTCTCGCGCAACGAACTTATTTTTTTCTACTTCCGTCGAGACCACCCGACGGGTCATCTCTACTCCCTATTCCCTTTCAATTTTCTGAGAATTTGCTCCAATGCGGTTATCCATCATTTCCCAAACAAACTGCTCTATCGGCAAAATTAGCAGAACCGTGGGGTAAATTAGCCACCAATACCACCCTTCCATCCGGACGACGAATCCATCCCTGAGCTTCCACTATTCCCACTGATTTTTTTTCTTCCCCCAATACCTGTGTTGAACTCTGGAGCGATAATCCAGTCGTATTCTCCAGATTAGCAGGTAAATTCACCAACTCCCTAGTATCAATATCACCTGTAAACACTTCAAAAAGACTTGGTGGTAAACTTCCACCCCGTCCAGTCACAGTGAATTCACCAATTTTTTTCACCGCATCAGCACCCCGAGGACAAATTCCCCCAATTTGATCGCTTTTATCCAGAATCTGATTCGGTAAATCGATAATTCCTTTAATTGGATCATCACTTGGTGTATTAATTTCCGTTGTCCCCGCTAAGGAAGCAGATGCTCCGGTTGCGGTGATGTCACTTTCTGGAGTGAGAAAATCACGAGCTTCAATACCTAAAATTGCTTGGGAAGTAATTCGGACTCGACCACCTCGAAAATCCGCAGAATTTGCAGTGATATCACTATTTTCTAATCCTGCTAATACCCCAGTATTGATATTAATATTGCCAGCGACAACATTTGTACCCGTAGCATTAGTCGAAATTAAACTACCACGACGCAGAATTACGGCAGTAGCATTCAAATTAATTTTAGCTTGTTCTTGAATAATATTAGCGCTACGAGTATTCGCAGAAATAATTGCGTTATTATTTAAACGAATTTTATTGCTATCAATATAAATATTCCCAGCGCTACCATCACTCAATTCCGAATCAGCAAATATTTTTGCACCATTATTCACCAATAAAGACCGAGCTCGAATATTAATATCCCCTCCATTACCAAAGGTTCCCGCAATTCTCCCCCTTTGGGTTGCACCACTGGTAATCCGCACATCAGCACCATCTAAAGTCACCGATTCGGCATTAATAAATATATTTCCTGCATCTCCCTGTCCTTGGGTTCTGGTATTGATTTGGTTATCACCAGAAATTGATAGAATCGGTGTATTAATAGTAATATTACCACCCTTGCCTACCGCTTCTGGTTCCACTTGGGTAAAAGCTCCGGTGGTAAAATCTTTAGAACTACCGCTAAAAACAACTCGCTTGCGGGCATTAATTACAATGTCACCTGCATTACCCTTTGCTTCCGTATCTGCACGGAGATTAGAGCCACTATCAATCACCAGGGAACCGGTTGTAATTCTAATATCTCCTCCTTTTCCCTCTCCTCCCTGACCACTTTCAGTTTCGCAAGCGCAGGTAACTTCGGTGAAAATATCTGCACTTCGCAATAGTAAAACTTCCTGATTTGCATCGATAATCACACTACCGGAATTACCCTTACTTGCGGTGCTAGTAGTAATTTGGGAATTGGATATACGCAAAGAACCTGTTTTAATGCTTATATCGCCACTGTTTCCCTCTGCTTCATCATTAACTCGACTGAGAATTAATGTTTCTGGTATCCTTCCTCCAGCAATTTCACCTGCATTATCCAAGGAAACTAAATCACGAGCAGTAATATCAACTCCTCCCGAATTTCCCCGTCCATCGACATTAGAAGAGATAACTGCTTTATCACTCAAAAATAGGGAACCCGTATTTATTTTTATCCCTCCGCTATTTCCTTCTCCACCAAAACCAACATCATTGAAAATTACACTTCTACCTTCACCAAATAAAGAAACTGTATCACGGGCTTTAATTTCAACTTTTCCCACACTTCCTGTTCCAAAAGTACCACTACCAATGGCAGCTCCTTGACGAATATTTAAGCTACCAGTCTCGATAAATATATTTCCTGCTGTTCCTTTTCCTCGAATTAATTGTGCAAATAAGCCAGTAAATCTTCCCTGAATACCTGCATCTAAATCAATTGTTTGATCCACGTTAATTTTCAGGTCTCCCGTATTTCCCTCACCAAAGTTTAAAACTCCAATTTGTGTACCGTCGTTCACCTGTAAATTTTGAGCGTTAATGAGTATATTTCCCCCATTACCCAATCCTTGATTATTGACACTATTAAAAACTCGACTGTTGTTATCAACTCGAAGTAAACCTTGAGCATCTATCTGAATATTACCTGCCTGGATACCAAAGGAACCCAAACCACCCAAAATACCTGCTAGAATACGACTATTATTAATAGTGATATCCTTGCCAATCAAATGAATATCACCGCCACCTCCAGCCGTAACAAGTAATCCGGCTCGATTTGTTAAAGCAATATTTCCCCTTTCTACATTACTGGGTATTTGCAAACTTAAATTCCCAGAACTTTGATTTAATTCAATCGTACCGTTCCCTTTAATTCCAGCAACACCAATCTTACCACCAAAGGCGACTAAGCCACCGCCATTGATATTAACATCACCACCAACTAACAACAAACTTTGACCATCGCCTACTCGCAAACCAAAGGTATCAAAGGTATTTGTTGGGTCTAAACCTGCACTGGAACGGGAATTATTGGTAATCGCAGCATTTTGATTAATTTGATGATAAATTAGCGCACTGGGATTAACTGTTAATAATGGTGGTGCTGTTGGATTGGTTGCATCAAAAAATCCCTGGTCGCCAAATTTAATTCCATTGGCAGTTGAAGCGACGACAGAACCACGTACATCTAAACTAGCATTTTCTCCAAATATAATCCCATTGGGATTAATTAAAAATAAATTGGCGATACCATCCACACCTAATCTGCCAAAAATGTTAGATGGATTGCTACCTGTCACTCTTGTCAAAATATTAATTACTTCCGGTGGATTCTGAAAATAAACCCTTTGTCCTTGATTAATATTAAACTCGCGAAAGCTATGGAAAAGATTTTTTTCTCGTTGCAGACCACCGTTAATTAAGTCGGCATTTTCACCCTTGATAGAAATGTTAGGAATGATGCGAGAAGCGTCTTGACCAAGGGTCTCATCGGGTATAATGCCGGGTGTTGCCTGCGCTAATACTGGTGGGCTGATCAACCCACCTAAAGTGTACACAAAAAGCAGCCCCAGCGATTTTTTTGTGTAATCCATCGCCTAGCCCCTGTGATTATTTACTAATTTTAATGGGAGTTTATGAAAGGTTGTGATTTATCTGATGGTTTTTATCCTGTATTTTATTTTTATCAGTATTTTGACAATCGTTTGATTAATAAATGTTAAGTAAATTACTAATTAATTCAGGGAGTAGCTGATATTGGGTTGCAGATTTTGTCATGCAGATTAACTAAAAATCATTACTGGTGGAGATTCTCAAGTGTTTTAGTTTCAGAAAAATCTAAAATCCAAAATAGTATAATTTCCAGACAACAGCGATCGCACCTTGGGAATCAACTTCTACTGCTTCCACAAATTCAGCCAAAAAGCACTGTAATTCCTCGTCATCTAGGGATTGCCAAAATGTGGGTTGAGATGCGATCGCAATTTTACGTTTGGCATTTTCCAATCCGTCTCGATCGATAACTGGAAGGGGTGTGGACAGTTGATTGATGGTGGATTCAATTTTGGCGATCGCGTGAATAATATCGGGGTTAGCACTACCTAGTCCCTGCAATACGGACAGTTCATGACTAAGTTTTTCCAGTTGTTTACTATTTTGAACCTGGGTGACTAATGATTGTTGTTGCAATTGATTTTCCAGATGTTCGATTAATTTCGGTGCATTTTTACACAACTCTGCAATCGTCTGAGCAATAATTTCCCGTAATCGCACACACTTGGAATTCTCGCAACTATACTGACCTGGTTTGCTGTAATTCACACAACGCATATATTCAGTGCGGGTACGGTGACGGGAAATATTCCGATACATACTCCCCCTGCAATGGGCACATTTAATTAAACCTGCAAGGGGATATCTACCACGACTGGAATTATTGGAACTGCGATATTTTCGATTTGCTGATAGTTTCCGGTGAATTGCTTCCAAGGTGGTAGGGGTAATCAAGGCTGGATGGGTATGAAAATTAATAATTGGTTCGCGGTTGACACCTGGTTTTGGTTTCATAAAATAGGCTGTATGCCCTTGCAAAGCCAAATTATTCAACCAATCCCGTAACCCAGACACCGAAAAAACCACATCATATTCAGTATAAATATAATCGCAAACATCCTTCAGCGATCGCATTTCTAAAACTAAATCCACAATTTCCCCCGCGAGTTCAAAGTAGGTTTTTCCGGATTTGCGATGAATATCCCGATTAGGAGTTAAGCGTTGGTTTTCATCCTTGCTATAGCCAAAGGGGGGTACACAAAACTTTAACTGTTGGCGAAAATACTCATTACCCTGTTTAACCCGTTGGGATAGTAACCTCGACTCAAACTCAGCCAACCCAGACATCTGGTTAATACTAAACCAACCAAAGGGACTATTGGGATCCACCGGTGCATCTAATACCCGCAAATTCACCTGATGCTTGACAAAAATTTCCATAGCTTTGTGAATCGTCATCACACTCCGACCCAACCGATCCACACGGGTAATAATAATTTCCCGAACCTGATTCTGTTCCACCAACTTCAACAACCGATTAAACTGCTTTCTAGCATCACTCCGTCCCGACTCAATATCTATCAATACTTGCGTTGCACCCGCAGTCTCCAATCTCGCAATTTGCTGATTAAGAGCATCAAACTCTTCAGCTTGTTCCTGGGTACTAACACGAGCATAACCATATACTTTCATAGAAGATTAGTTATTAACTTATCAATATCAGTAGACTAAATCATTAGCTAAAACTCACATAAATCACATAAATACTTAATCTGCTGTTGACGGCTAACAGTTAAAGGTAAGTAGGTAGGTGCAATTAAACATAAAACCATCATGTAACTAATAATTCGGCGAAAAGCCTTACCCCATACAGACGCGATATATCGCATCTCTCCCTGTACAGACGACCCGACGGGTCGTCTGTACTCCCTGTTATCCCTTCCCCACCTGTCTTTTCGGGTGCAGCTAGTCTACAACGTACAACAGCTAATCACAAAAGGTGTTGTTGTAATGACTCCGGTTCACCCGTTCCCACAACATACTCCAGCAAAGTTTCCCCAGCAGCACGATTTCCCAGGTTTTTACTACCAATAAACCCAGGAGAATTAACCGGGATTACAGGTGTGCCAATTTTTTTCTGTGCAGCTTGGCATACAGCATCCATATCTTCGCCAATGAGCGCGGTGACGCAGGTCGAGTACACAAAGATGGCTGCGGGGTTGTAACGGTGATAAATATCCAAGATAGCTTGATAGAGCTTTTTTTCTCCGCCGAAGATGACATCATTTTCGCTTAAATCCGTAGTAAACCCCATTTTGTAGAGCATCGGTCCGGAGGAGAGACTACCCCGACTACCCCAGGAATTACCAGCACAAGCAATCGGACCATGTACTAAATGAGCAGCATCGGTAATCGGAACCAGAGCAATCATCGCTCCATCGAAGGAACATCCCCCCTGTGCAGCACCTGGTTGAGCTTGTTGAGTACAGCTTTTATGCTTTTTTTCTCCACCTTTGAGGTGATTATGTTCACAACCACTTTCATTCAGTAGTTCTTTAATTTTGCCTTGAGTTAATTTCATGTTTGTTGATGTAAATCTAACTGTATGGGAGTAAATTAATAAGTGTGGTTAATGGAAATTAAGTTGAAGCTCACACCAATAGTTTAAATATCATTAGTAAATATTTTCCCTATTTTAAACAAAATTATGACGATAAAAAGTTAATAAATAGATGATTTGACAATTAACTGTTAGTCGTTAACTCTAAAGTCGGGTATCCTAGATAAACCCGACTTTTCGCTGCATATAAATCAATACGCTTGGTGTTAAAGATAACTGTAGGTTAGTTTGAGGCTTTGCATAGACTGTTGATTTTGTGGAAATTTACCCATAAGTTCACATAGTTTTTGTGATTATCTCGTCCCTATGCTCCGCGTGGGAACGCATTCCATAAGGCTCTGCCTCAAATCAGGAAGCAAAGCTTCCCTATATGTATCAACAGCCGGAGTATTGGAACATTTGTCCATGAATTTGCGACCCCAAAAAAGGTACAAAGTACACAGCTTAGGCTCTGCCTCTACATTCTTCAACCTAACCTACCTAAATAATCAGGCTTTTAAGTCTAACTGAACTGTATTGGCATATAAATTTCAATTTCAAACCTCAAATCCAGAAAAATATTACTATCAGGCAAGAAATGGTAAACAAAGAAAACCTCTAAAATTTCCACAGATGATCCTCAGAAACTTAGAGTAGCTTTCACACTACTCTAAGAATGATTTAATCGTGGTAGAAAACTAGATTATTCCTTTTATTTACCACATATAGCACGTCGCAAGTGATGACAAGATTAACGAACTAAGTCGAAGGAAATATCAGTTTCACCGGTAATATTGCTGTTGCGGTCCATTTCATCAAGAATAGTATTAACAACCCAGTTGAGTAGGTTTAAACCACCTTGATAACCCAGGGTAGCATAACGGTGTAAGTGGTGACGGTCAAACAAAGGATAACCAATCCGTACCATTGGAATTTTAGTATCACGCCACAAATATTTACCGTAGGAGTTACCAACAAAGAAGTCAACAGGTTCAGTAAACAACAGAGAGCGGAAATGCCATAAATCCTTCTGAATCCAAACAGTTGCACCTTGACCAAATGGACTTGCTTTGAGCATTTCTTCCATTTCTACTTTAAACTGTTCGTCACCATTGTTGCAAAGGATATGAACAGGTTCTGCACCCATTTCTAATAAGAAACTGGTGACACTGTAAATCAAATCAGGGTCGCCGTAAATAGCGAACTTCTTACCATGAACCCACGCATAGGAGTCAGTCATCGCGTCAACTAAACGACCACGTTCAATTTCCAATTCTTCGGGAATAGGTTTACCAGTAAGTTCCGATAAAGTCATCAAGAATTCATCAGTACCCTTAACCCCAAAGGGACGAACAACTTTAGTTGGTTGCTTCCAGGTTTTCTCAATATACTCACGGGTTTTGGGAGTAGTGTAGCGTTGTAAACAAACAGTTGCTTTCGCGTTAATTGTATCAGCTACATCTTCCATCGGTGTTCCACCTGGATACATATTGTACTCACCGTTATTGGGAGCATCAAAGTAATCGCTAGTATCTGAAACAATAGTGTGGTCAATACCCATCAAATCTAACATCCGTTTAACTTCCCGGTTGTTACCAACATAGGTATCAAAACCAGAAATGATGTTAATTTTACCGTTGCTCTTACCTTTTTTCCCTTCAGTTAAGGTACTGAGCAAACCTTTCATCATATTATCGTAGCCAGTGGTATGGGAACCAACGAAGCTAGGAGTATGAGCAAAAGGAACGGGTAATTCTTTAGGAATTGCACCAGCATTTTTAGCATTAGTGATGAATGCACCTAAGTCATCACCGAATATTTTGTTTGTAAGGGTTGATTTATGGTATTTTAAATGCACGAGAATACTGTTGTTGACAAATAACTTTTAAATAAAAGGTTTTTGGAAAACAGCAATATTTTGATTGGCATAGTTCCATAATATTGAAGCAAAAACTCAGCAATGCTTAACACAGAGCAACAACAGGGTGAGATTCCATCTACTGTCGTGAATGCAACTACGGACGGTACATACATTGGAACTATGAAGCATTTAGAGCAACAAGCTGCTAATAACCAAGAACAACTCAAAATAGCCATCAAAGAAACTAATGCACGCTTAAAAGCTGCAAAAGTGCGAGTTGCAATCGTCAAAATTGCTGGTAGTCTATATTTGCAAGCAACATTACCCCTCAAACCAACCGATTGCAATCAGCACAACGGAAAATCCACTAAACAGTATAAAATTTCCTTGGGAATACCAGCTAATTTCTATGGTTTAAAAACAGCTGAGGAAGAAGCTCATGAATTAGGACGTTTAATTGCTAGACAACAATTTGCATGGAACCAGAAATATTTAGGCAGTAAACAAGATAAATCCCTCAAAACCTTTGGAGAGTTATTAGATAGCTACGAAAACATATATTTTAGTTCCCGTCCCCGAAATATTAAATCAGAGGGGACTTTTTTTAAAAATTATCTAGTTGTGTTAAACCAATTTGACCGTAACTCCCTAGCCACACCGGAAAATCTCAAAAGACAGTTTGAAGCAATATCAAATGAAACTCCTAGCTGGAAACATCGTACTAGCATTGCCCTCAATTTATTCTGTAAAGAGTTTAATATTGATTTAACTGTTAGTTATAAACGACCAAAACCTAAACCCCGCAATATTCCCGATGACACAAAAATTGAACAAGGATTTTTTCTCTGGTCAGAATATGCTCAAAATAGACGCAACAAAAGACCAGAACAAGCAAATTATTGGTTAGTTTTTCGCTGGTTATATGGCATGTTAGCGACCTATGGTTGTCGTCCCAGAGAACTTTTTTTGTATCCTGATTTTGACCATTGGCTGTCAGATAATATTACTTGGAAAGTTCATCATTTAGGAAAAACAGGTCAAAGGGAGGCTTTACCTTTGCATGAATCATGGATAGAAAAATTTGATTTAAAGAATCCTGTAATAGTTCAGTTAGTCAAAGATTATATAAATAATCGTGATGACGTGAAAGGAATGCAGACCCTAAGTGCAGCCCTCTCTGATTGGTTTCATAAAGTCAAAGTCGGATTTTCTCCCTACGATTTGCGTCATGCTTGGGCAATCAGGGCCCATTTAATGGGAGTACCGATTAAAGCCGCAGCCGACAATTTAGGTCATTCAGTGCAACAGCACACAGAAACCTATCAAAGATGGTTTGGTTTAGAAAATCGCAAAAAAGCAATTAAACAAGCTGTGGGGAACAAAAGTGAGTTAGATTTAATGAAAGATGAAATCACTACATTACAAGCCGAGAATGATGCGTTGAATAATTTATTAACGCAATATCAAAATATATTCGGTTTAATTTAAGCTGTGTCTAATTCTAATCATATTAAATACCTAGTACAGGTTGGTGGAAGTATCTAGATCGTTTATCTGGTGACTATGCTCTGCGTTATCTCCTCAGCGCAAGTATGGGGAATAGGGGATTTAAGCTGTGTATCATACTAATATGAAATAGAATGGATAGTCTGTTAGGAAGATAGAGTAGACTATCCTATTTTTTTTGTTTAGGCTTTATGATGTTTGGATATATGATATACCTGATTATTTTTTGTGTTAAATAATAACTTTTTTCTGAAGTAATAAATTAAGAAATAAATAAGTTAAGCGTAGTTTTTAAAAACAAGTATTTTTATATGATTATCATCGTTTTTGTCAAGCATAAATAAGCAAAAAACAAGTAAAAACAATGGCTAATTCATCTTATTTATAGAAGTATCATGATTGAAATTAATAGGATGAATAGTCACCGATAACTTCCGCCATACAGGTAGTGCAAACAGCAATCATTTTCGGTTTATAAAGTTTATAAGCAACTTCTAAACCTTCAATCATGTTATTCAAACCACCGAAAACTGCTGCGTCTTCAGTCATTGAGGAAGAAACTGCCGAGCAAGGTTCTTTGTAGTGACGGCTAAGGTGAGTCCGGAAGTATGCAACACAACCTTGAGAACCTTGAACAAAGGGAAGGGTTCCTTGAATTCCTAAAGCTGCAAACATTGCACCTACAGGTTGACAACCTTTTGCGGGGTTAACGGTCAAAGCTTCACGGGCAAAGTTCTTTTCCCGGTATTCCCAAGATTTTGTCCATTCCGAAACCCGTTCAACTTCTGCATCGGTGTGAGCACCTTCAAACTGTTCCCGTTTGTTTTTGAACAGTTTGCGGTATTCTTCTTGTTTAAATAGGTCTAAGTGGTCAACAATTCTTTCTGGATTCTGTGGCATTGCTGTATCTCTTTGGGTTTTGGATTAATAAATAACTGAAGAGTTATAGGGGCTAGAATTCCTGAAAGTAGGGATTAGAGATTTTATAATCACTCATAACTTCTCTAGTCCCTAACCTCTACTACTAGCCCCTAGCTGGAATGATGGAAATTGCTAGAGGCAATACAAAGCTGACTATTAAGCAGCTTTTGCTTTAGCGCCTTTTTTCTTCCAAGGAGTCTCAATTAATCCCCAAGTTGGGCTGTTGAGGGCGATATCCATGTCACGAGCGAAGACAGCAAAGCCATCATAACCGTGATAAGGACCGGAGTAATTCTGGTGATGCTTGATGAATTTTCTGGGCAAAATGTTACTGATTATCGATATTAATTTAGTCTACTGTTTAGTCAGAACACTATTATTTTTAGACTCAATATAGGCTAATACTAAATATTAATTATAAGTGGTGTTGGAAAAACTTGAAGTTTTCGATGTGGAAAGGTGATTTTCCAGAAATCTATTCAGCGAAAGTCAATACGCAAAAATAGTGTGTAAGTATGAATTAGCTTTATCTAAGGGTGCAAATAAGAAAATATACAAAGAATTGGTGTTGCTTAATTAATACTAAAAAATGAATTTATCCTCCAATTCCGTGACGGCAAAATTAAATATGAGTTTTACATATTAGTGAAGGAAATACATGAATGCAAAATTATTAGGGGAATTGGCACAATTAAATCTGCGGTTAAAGTCTGCTAAAACGAGAGTGACTGTAAGGGAATCAAATGGAAGTCTGCAATTGCGTGCAACCTTACCAATCAAACCGGGGGAAGTTGATACACGGGGAAGGGAGAAGAAGCAGTATAATATTAGTTTGAATATTCCCGCTAATTTGGATGGTTTAAAAACAGCTGAGGAAGAAGCCTATGAGTTAGGTAAACTAATTGCTCGTAAAACCTTTGTTTGGAATGATAAATATTTAGGAAATGGCGCGAGAAAAAAAGATATTCCCACAATTGGCGAGTTGTTGAATAGGTTTGAAGAGGAATATTTTAAAAAGCATCAACGTACAACTAAGAGTGAACATACTTTCTTTTATTATTACTCCCGTACTCGAAGATTTACAAACCCAGATGATTTAGCGACTGCTGATAATTTAATTCATGCCATTGAGAAAATAGAGCAAGGATGGTCGAGATATAATGCGGTGCGGGCATTTTCTGCATTCTGTCTGACATTTGATATCGATATTGATTTATCTAAGTATTCCCAAATTCCAGAAAATAATTCCCGTAAGATTCCCACTGATGAGGAAATTATCGCTGGGATGAATAAGTTTGCTGAGTATTTAGAGTGTCGGGGTCATCAAGTTAATAAAAACGTCAAAGATAGCTGGCAACTTTGGCGATGGGTATATGGGATGTTAGCTGTATTTGGATTACGTCCACGGGAAATATTTATCAACCCAGATATTAATTGGTGGTTGAGTCAGGAGAATATAGATAGGACATGGAAGGTGGATAAAAATTGTAAGACAGGTGCAAGACAAGCTTTACCTTTGCATCCGGGATGGATTGAATTATTTGATTTAAGGAATCCCCTATATGTAGAAATGTTGGTGAATACAATTAGTCAAAAAAATCAAAATAACCATGCTGAAATTACAGCCCTCACTCAACGGGTAAGTTGGTGGTTTCGTAGGGTTGGATTAGATTTCAAACCCTATGATTTACGCCATGCTTGGGCAATTAGGGCACATATTTTAGGGATTCCGATTAAAGCTGCTGCTGATAATCTGGGTCATAGTGTACAGGTGCATACACAAACCTATCAACGCTGGTTTTCGTTGGATATGCGAAAATTGGCGATTAATCAAGCTTTGAGCAAAAAAAGTGATTTTGAGAAGCTCAAGGAAGAAAATTTGAGTTTAAAAGAGGAGAATCAATGGTTAAAAACGGAGTTGGAAAAATTAAGAGGATGTTTTAAAAGTCGATTTTAATATTTGGGAGTAGGGAATATTGTTTGATTCATGGGTAAAATGTGAATTTGTAATCCAATTTGGCAATACTTTTACTACTTACTCCAAAATCTAAAATCCCATGAGTAAATTATTACTAATATTCTTATTAATATTTATGGTTGGTTGTCAGTCTCCGAAACAGTTGGAAAAGCGGGTGTTACAGGTGCAAGCGGTTGGTGTTGTCAATGGTCATGTGTTTGAAGTGATGGGTTTGGGTGATCAACCTAATTTGATTTCCCATGTGCGCTTGATTGGGATTGAGAGTCCGGATATTCGTCAGCGTCCTTGGGGTGTAGAAGCGAAAAAACGTTTGGAAGAGTTGATTCTCAATCAAACTATTGCTTTGGAATTCGATCAACTAGCCAAAGACAGAAGTGGGAGAACTTTAGCCTATGTGTGGAAGGGTGAAGATTTGGTTAATGAATTATTAGTCAGGGAAGGATTGGTGTTAGCTGATGCGCGATCGCCAAATCATAGGTACAATTTACGTCTAGAACGAGCGCAACAATGGGCTAGGTTAGCTGGTAATGGCATTTGGAATCCTGATCAACCAATGCGTACTTCCCCTTGGGAGTTTCGACGGGAAAATCGTTAGTCTTCAGTTAAACTCAGAAATTAGCTTTTAATTCTTTCTTACCTTGGGGTGTGGGGAGTAGCGGGTCGGGAGTAGGGGAAGAAAATGCCTCAAAATTTTAGTAAAATGGTATGAAGGAGTAAGATAAAAAACACTTTCATGGGTTCTGGTGTACCCTGTTCTCTATTATAAGGCTAGTCTACGACAACGGCTACGCGTGCGCCTATGTGATGTCTACTCCCCACTCCCGTCACGGACTATTCCTAAGTTACTTGACTGTTGGTTTGATACTATTAAAAAAAGCCTGATTAGCAGCAATTAAGGGCAGAGGTATCATGACCAAGCGGAAGAAGAGTAATCGCCAATGGATAAAGGAAACCCTGGAACTTGCTCCTGACCATCACTGGGAAGGACCTGAAGGCTATAAAATATTTGTGGCAGGTCGAGGTGCTGTGCGCTTCAATGTTCCTCGTACCTGGATTTGTGAACCCCAGGATAATTCTTTTAAGTTTCTCGACAATAAACCTCCCAAGGATGATTGTTGTTTGGAGGTGTCCTATAATCATCTTCCTCCTAATGATTGGAGTCTATTTCCCCTGAAGGCAACTTTGAAGAAAATTATGAGGGAGGATAGTCGCAATCCCATCGAGATGAGTGAGGTGTTTACTGTTAAGCGACAAACAGCACGCATTATGTGGTGTCAAATCAAGTTTATTGATACCCAAGCTGAACCCAGGGAAGCCTATTCCCGGACTTGTGTTGGTTTGGGGTCTAATATTCAGTGTTTGATTACCTTTGATTTTTGGGTGGATCAAGCAGAACAATTAATACCTGTGTGGGATGAAGTCATGCGATCGCTCACCCTCGGATTATATATCCGCGACCCCCGCACTGGTTTGGCTTTTCCTGACTAATCGGTAATAGGTAGTCATAAGTCATGTGCAAAATGTATATCCGTATTCTCTAACTGGACTTAAACATTTTTGAGGCAGAAATCAGCTTCAAACCTATACAGGGGAAGGAAAATACACTACAGGCTCAAAAATGCTTGAAACCTAGATATCGCAAGAAACTATTCAAAATGATGTCAAAGTCTTGCTGTGTATACATTTGAGTAGTTTTTCCGGCTATTTTTTTTCTAAGTCCCACTAATCCAAAATCCAAAATCCAAAATCGAATGACCATCAGAACTCAGGAATTAATCGCAAAGTTAAAATTACAACCCCATCCGGAGGGTGGCCATTATCGGGAAATCTATCGCTCCCCATTACAGGTATTGCGTCACGGAGAACCACGTTCGGCTTTGACGACGATTTATTTTTTACTTTGTCAGGGTGAAGTCAGCCGTTGGCATGTGGTGGAGTCGGATGAGGTGTGGCATTTTTATGAAGGTGATGGGTTGGAGTTAATTACCTATAACCCTCAACAACAAAGACTAGAAAAGGTGATTTTAGGTGCC
The DNA here is from genome assembly GCF_002368395.1 of Calothrix sp. NIES-3974. Taxonomy (GTDB): domain Bacteria; phylum Cyanobacteriota; class Cyanobacteriia; order Cyanobacteriales; family Nostocaceae; genus NIES-3974. The sequence goes on along the minus strand of NZ_AP018254.1, from coordinate 3,906,112 downwards.
CAATTAGATGGATTTACCTCCGTACATGTTGTCCCGGCAGGTTACTGGCAAGCTGCCCAACCCTGTGGTAATTACGCATTGGTGGGGTGTAGTGTCGCTCCTGGTTTTGAGTTTATGGATTTCGGGTTTGTTGTGGACGAAGAAGACTATGAAGCGGCTTTTTTGGGGGATTTAGGGGAATATAAACATTTATTGTGATGGGGAAATTGGGTAATATATTGGGTGTCGAACATTAGTACTAAATCAAAATGTCTGGAAAGGATGTATTTCATGATGTAGTTAGGCGATCGCTGGAAAAAGATGGTTGGACAATTACAGACGATCCATTGCGTATTCTAGTTGAGGAGGTGGAACTTCTGATTGATTTGGGAGCGGAAGAATTACTAGCAGCAGAAAAGTCAGGTGCTAAAATCGCTGTAGAGATTAAAACCTTCCTACAAGCGTCAGCTATTTCCACATTTCACACTGCATTAGGGCAATTTCTTAATTATCAAGAAGCTTTAGAACTCGAACAACCAGAGCGAACTTTATATTTGGCGATTCCGAATCAAGCTTACAAAACCTTTTTTGCAAGGCGATTTGTACAAAGAATTGTATCTAAGTATCAGTTAAAGTTATTGATTTACGATCCAAAAAAGGAGGTTATAGTCGAATGGAGAAATTAGAAAAATATCGACAGTTGGTAAAAAAAATACTAGAAGAATATGCTAGTTATAAATTTTCATCGGGTGAAATCGAAGTAATGCCTATTTTTGATCTCGAACGAGATCACTATCAAGTCGTAAGTGCGGGATGGAAAGACGAGCAACGTATTTATGGCTGTTCGGTGCATATTGATATTAAGGATGGCAAAATTTGGATACAGCATGATGGGACTGAGGTTGGATTTGCAGATGAGCTTGTCAACCTCGGAGTACCTAGAGAGGATATTGTATTAGCATATCATTCACCTTTTATGCGGCAGTTTGATGGGTTTGCTGTGGGTTAGCACATACCGCATTCCGAGCGGGATTTGTGAAACTTACATGTAGGGTTGTTAACAGTCATCAGTCAACGGCAGGCTATTTTTCACGACTTAAATCGGATTGCCATAATACCGTTCGTTTTACTTTGGAGTTTATATATTTAGGGGAGCAGGGGAAGAAAATGTATCAAGATTTTCATGGCATAGTGTAACTTTACCTAACCAATAATAGTAAAGTTGATTGGTACATTTGGTATATTTATTTTCTCTATTCAAGAATAAAATCCCGGTTTTTTCTCAATATAAATACGGGAATGTAGTGATTCGTGTTGGCATAACTACCAAGAAAACGGTGTTGCTGCATTTGGGTATACATTATGATTATTTACATTTTGTATTGAAACCACAATCGTCATAGAGACGTAGCGATGCTACGTCTCTACATAACGTAAATTTTCAATTCATATTTCTATTCAGCAACGCCAAAAAAACAGGTGGGTGATGCAAGTATATCCAGAACAATAAAAAATCCCGACCGCCATCAAAACGATCGAGATTTGCCAAAAATTAATTAACAAAAACCAATTAAATCAAACTCAATCCTACTTAGCAGCAGCAGCTTCCCGTTCTTTTGTTTCCTTAATTACAGCTTCCGCAACGTTTGCCGGACAAGGTGCATAGTGGGAAAATTCCATAGAAAACTGACCACGACCAGATGTCATTGTTCGTAAGTCACCAATATAGCCAAACATTTCGCTTAGGGGTGCATCGGCTTTGATGCGTACACCCGTAGGACCTGCTTCCTGGGATTTGATGATCCCACGACGACGGTTTAAGTCACCAATTACGTCACCCATGTGGTCATCTGGTGTAAATACATCCACCTTCATAATTGGTTCCAGTAACTGGGGTGCTGCTTTGGGTAAGGTTTGGCGATAGGCTGCTTTTGCAGCAATTTCAAACGCGATCGCGGAAGAGTCTACGGGGTGGAATCCACCGTCTGTCAAGGTGATTTTCAGGTCTACGCAGGGGAATCCAGCTAACACACCTTTTTGGATACTTTGCTCGAAACCTTTTTGCACAGCTGGCCAATATTCCCTAGGAACGTTACCACCTGTCACCTTCGATTCAAATTGGAAACCACTTCCTGGTTCACCGGGTTCAATAATGTAATCAATTTTTGCGTATTGACCGGAACCACCGGATTGTTTCTTATGGACGTAACCGTCTTGAACTGCTTTCGTCACAGATTCACGGTAAGCAACTTGGGGTTTACCAACTTCCACTTCCACCCCGTGGGTACGACGCAGAATATCGACTTTAATATCGAGGTGTAACTCTCCCATCCCCTTAATGATGGTTTCACCGCTTTCCGGGTCTGTCTCCACTTGGAAGGATGGGTCTTCCTGTACCATTTTACCCAGGGCAATTCCCATTTTCTCCGCAGTACCTTTTTTGGTTGGTGTCACGGAAACAGAAATCACTGGTTCGGGGAATACCATCGGTTCCAAGGTTGCGGGATGTTTCGGATCACATAGGGTATGACCAGTTTGCACGTTTTTCATCCCTACAATCGCCACAATATCCCCAGCTTGAGCTGATTCAATCTCCTGACGGTCATTAGCGTGCATTTCCACCAAACGGCTAATCCGCTCAGTTTTTCCGGTCGCAGTATTAAGAACCGTATCGCCCTTATTCAACACACCCGAATACAACCGGGTAAATGTCAAAGCCCCGAAACGGTCATCCATAATTTTAAAGGCTAATGCCCGTAATGGTCGATTGGGATCAACAATGGCGTATTCCCCGGTTTCATTCCCTTCCAAATCAACTTCCGGTTGGGGTTTGACTTCGGTGGGGTTGGGTAGATAATCGACAACGCCATCTAGTACTAACTGCACACCCTTATTTTTGAAGGAGGAACCGCAGTAGGTGGGGAAGAAGGATAGATTAATAGTTCCCTTGCGAACACAGCTTTTAATCTCCTCGATGCTTAACTCCTCTCCTTCGAGGTATTTTTCCATCAAAGCATCATCCTGTTCCACAGCTGTTTCAATTAGCTTTTCGCGGTAGGCTTCCACATCATCCTTCATGTCCGCAGGAACTTCCTTGATTTGGTAATTCATCGGGTCCCCAGAATCATCCCACACCCAAGCTTTACGGGTCAACAAATCGACGACACCGACAAAATCGCTTTCTCGACCAATCGGTAATACCATCACCAACGGTTTGGCTGCAAGGATATCTTCAACCTGCTTAACTACTCGGTAAAAATCTGCACCAATCCGGTCAAGTTTATTGACGTAGATAATTCGAGCTACCTTTGAATCGTTTGCATAGCGCCAGTTGGTTTCTGATTGGGGTTCCACACCACCGGAACCGCAAAATACACCGATACCACCATCGAGAACTTTGAGGGAACGATATACCTCAATGGTAAAATCTACGTGTCCCGGTGTGTCAATAATATTGAATTGGTGGTCTTTCCAAAAACAGGTTGTTGCGGCGGATTGAATCGTAATACCTCGCTCTTGTTCCTGTTCCATGAAGTCAGTGGTCGCCGCACCTTCATGTACCTCACCGATTTTGTGGATTTTCCCGGTGAGTTTGAGGATTCGTTCGGTAGTGGTAGTTTTACCAGCATCAACGTGGGCGAAGATACCGATATTGCGATAACGAGTGAGGTCTTTCATATTTGATATTTACTTACTGCTTAATCCGTTGGTGACCACAAGAGAGTGGTACGATAGGGTGAATAAGGGTTGTCAAGGGAGCCAGCAAGGGCTGGTTTGCCATTACCGATAACATTCCAGATGACTTTGAATGTCTCAAAATGTTTGTAGTAATGGTTAACAATTTTTCATAATTATAGGTCAACCTGAGCGCGACAGGTTGGTCTTAGTCCAAAAAAGACCAAATTGCTAATTTATAATAATATCTTTATTTTTGGTACATGGTTTGAGGATTAAATTGGTATCTCGGCATAAGTTAGCATAGTTTTTCGCGACTGGGTATGTAGATGGGATATTCGACGGGGATTTTTTCGGGAAATTCCTTTGACTCGAAAATACGGTGCAGGGAGTAGCCTACATGTCTACATGTAAAGCTAACACCAGAACCGATAAAAAAAGTGATTTTTTCCCACTTCCGACTCACTACTCCCTATTTACAAGCGAGAACTAAACCATGTATATGTTTATATCAAGCTCAACCTGCGTGTTTAGCCCTATCTAAAGCATATGGGGGACTCTGCTAAAATTCAATCTTATCAAGTTTGGCACAAGTTAACGCACCATTGACAATATAACTAGCACTTTGCGATCGCAGAAAAAACACAAGCCTCAAATCCCGATTGCAAGTACGTGTCACGAATTACACCCCAACCACTACATTGCTTGTTTCCCAATAATCTTGGCGGGAAAATACCATTGGTAAGAACCGGTGCGATCGCACAAGGTTTATCTTTATTTTGTTTTGCCGCAAGATGGTAAAATATACGACAAAATAACCAGAAAGTTCTACATGAAGACTCAAGTCAAAGGTATCATCAAACCTGGTTATGGGGTTGCATCAGGAAAGGGGGGAGATACTCGTTTCCCTGATGGGACTATTGCCATGCAAAAACCATTTTTCCAGGAATTAGGTTTGGATTTAAGTCCATACTTTTCCGGTACTTTAAATATCTCTATCTATCCCCATGAATATATAATTAAAACCCCTAAATATATCTTTATAAATGTGAAATGGTCTCCTTCCGAACCTGCGGAGGATTTTTCTTTTTTTGATTGTCGAATATTACATCATCAATCAACCAGGGATGGATTGATTTATTATCCCCATCCTGAAACCAAACCGGAACACTTGCAAGGGGCTGATATATTAGAAGTGATTGCACCGAAAATCGAAGGTTTGCAGTACGGAGATGAGGTGATATTAGAATGCGATCGCCGTCAAATTGAGATTAAGTAAGGTCTGTGGAAAAAGACTTTTAGTGAGGTTAGGGAATGGGGAGTAGCTGATAGGTAATGCTGACACCAAAGGATTATTATCGGTAGTGGCTCCCCAAACTAAGCAATTCAAGAATTTCAGTTATAACTGAAGCATATTGATATATAAACCCCAAAATCATGGGTTTCCCAATGATTATATCTTGATATTAGTCTAAATAAATTTATTGACAAAAAGTGATTAAAATCACATAATAATTGACAACTAAACTTTCATAAATTTGCAAAAGCTTTTCACATCTATTCAGGCAATAATCAAGTCTAAAAATAACTAAAATCAACCCTGTTACTTGATAACACTAATCAATATTTTTAGGCTAAAAACCAACTCTATTTTCCCAACCACAAATCAACCTTTACCCGACCCACCTTTCCCAACCAAATTCAGAGTCGGAGTAATCCCAGGAGTGCATTTGTCGGAAAGGAAGACCCATCTTCTGGAAGACGTATTTCTCCTTAATTCCCGAAGCAACTAAATCCGGTTTTTTCGCTTTTACAAACTCTTCAAACTCGTATGCAGTTACGTCATCATAGATGATGGTCGCATTATCGATGTAGTGAGTGGTACGTTTGTAGTCGTCGTTGTGAGCGAATTCGTAACCAGTACCGATAACTTTGATACCCAGGTCTTCAAATGCAGGAACAACGTGACGGGGACGCAAACCACCGACATAGAGCATAACGCTATTACCTTCCAGACGAGGACGATATTTTTTCACCACCTCATCCATGATTGGTTGGTATTTCGCGATCACTTTTTCTGCATTCGCTTTGATTTTATCATCGAATTTAGCAGCAATTTCCCGGAGGGATGCAGCAATTTTGGTCGGACCAAAGAAGTTGAATTCCATCCAAGGTAATCCATATGCTTCTTCCAAAGAACGACAAATGTAGTTCATGGAGCGGTAGCAGTGGATTAGGATTAATTTAGCAGCAGGTCCTTGGATTAATTCGTTGATAGTACCGTCACCAGACCATTGAGCAACGACACGTAAGCCCATTTCTTCTAGTAACATCCGGCTAGCCCATGCGTCACCACCGATATTATAGTCACCAATTAGGGCAACATCATAGGGACCTGGTTCAAAGTCGAGTTTATTTTCTTTTTTGGCTTTGTCGAAGTGGGGGAATACCCAGTCACGGATTGCGTCGTTTGCAATGTGGTGTCCTAAAGATTGGGATACACCGCGGAAACCTTCACAACGGAGGGGAATAACGGGTTTACCGATTTCTTTGGAGGTTTTCTTCGCTACTGCTTCGATGTCATCTCCAATCAAACCGATAGGACATTCAGATTGGACAGAAATACCACGGTTGAGGGGGAAGAGTTCTTCGATTTCGTGGATGATTTTTGCTAGTTTTTTGTCACCACCAAACACGATATCGCGTTCTTGGAAGTCGGAGGTAAAGTGCATTGTACCGAAGCTATCGATACCAGTTTTACCTACATAATAGTTACGACGACCAGACCAGGACCAGTAACCACAACCAACGGGACCGTGGCTGATATGAATCATATCTTTGATTGGTCCCCAAACCACACCTTTGGAACCTGCATAAGCACATCCACGAGCGGTCATTACACCAGGAACAGATTTGATGTTGGATTTAACTCCGCAATCCGATTTACCTTCTTCGTGAACGTTGAGGTGTTTAGCACGTTTTTTCTTAGACTTTTCAGGATAAGCTTCCAGAACTTCTTTAATAAGTTCCTTATGCTCTTCGACAAGATTTTTATTTTCAGGAGGTGTCATGTTTCTACCTTTTTTACTCGTAACGAAGTATGGGGGAATAATTACGATGCTATCTGGAGATAAATTTCTGCAACAGGGGAAGGGAGAAGGGAGAGGAAGGTAATTTCCCATGAGATTTTTCCTTACCTCTTACTTTCCTTGTCTTCCCTATGCACGATTAATCTCTGCTAAAGATTACTTAGCTGCTTCTGCTGGTTTACCAATGATATCAGCATGTTTGCTATCGTCATCCAAGATACCGTATTCAATCAACAATGCTTCTAATTCATCCATTTCCATTGGAGTGGGAATGGTAAGTTTTTCGTTGTTGATGATTTTTTTCGCTAATGCGCGGTATTCTTGGGACTGGTTGCTGTCAGGTGCATACTCGTTCACTGTCATCCGACGCAACTCAGCGTGTTGAACGATATTGTCACGAGGTACGAAGTGAATCATTTGGGTGTTGAGACGTTCAGCTAAGTTTTCGATCAATTCAGCTTCACGGTCAACTTTACGGCTGTTACAAATCAATCCACCTAAACGTACACCACCGGAGTGAGCATATTTCAAAATACCACGAGCAATGTTGTTAGCAGCATACATTGCCATCATCTCACCGGAAGTAACAATGTAAATTTCCTGCGCTTTACCTTCACGAATCGGCATCGCGAAACCACCGCAAACAACGTCACCTAACACGTCGTAGGATACGAAGTCCAAATCTTGGTAAGCACCGTTTTCTTCCAAGAAGTTAATAGCGGTGATAATACCACGACCTGCACAACCCACACCAGGTTCAGGACCACCGGATTCCACACAACGTACACCACGATAACCAGTCAACATGACTTCTTCTAATTCTAAGTCTTCGACTGCACCACGTTCAGCAGCTAAGTGTAACACGGTGGTTTGTGCTTTCGAGTGCAACATTAAACGGGTGGAATCCGCTTTGGGGTCACATCCTACAATCATAATGCGTTGACCCATTTCAGCCATTGCAGCTAGGGTATTCTGCGAGGTTGTAGATTTACCGATACCGCCTTTACCGTAGAACGCTATCTGTCTAATTTTTTCGTCGGACATGATGATTTATTCTCCTGCAATTGGTTGGTGGGTCTTGAGTTATTTAGAGCAGTAAGCTGGGTGCTGAATCTGCTCACGCGCATCGCTAAATTGATTTGAGTGAATTTGCGATCGCATCCAGAGAACGTCGCGTGGTTCGGAGGCGGACGTTCTACTGCCTTTGTGTTAAAATTTACAGACATAGTTATACTTATTTGGTTTGAAGAATCCTGTAGGTTTTAGAGTGGTCTTTCCACTGCTTGAACGACAATATTGGGACTGATGCGATCGCGTAATCTAGATTCGATGGCAATTTTTAGGGTAGCAGTACTACTAGAACAGGAACCGCAGGCTCCTTGGAGGATAACTTTCACTGTTTCCCCTTCCACGTCGTAGAGTTCCACGTCACCCCCATCGGCAATGAGAACGGGGCGAACTTCTTCGTCTAACACTCTTTGAATCAAGGCAATTTTTTGAACTGCGGTGAGAGTATGTAGAGGCTTCTCTGGTAATTTTGGCTTGGTTGATTGGAGAGCTTCCTGTTTTAACTCATCAATAATATCATCAATTGTTGCTAAACAGGAACCGCAACCACCACCTGCTTTGATATAATTTGTTACTTCCTCAGCCGTGGTGAGATTATTTTCAGTGATGATGCGACGAATTTTGTTTTCAGTCACACTGAAGCAAGTACAAACTAATGCACCCTCCTCATCCTCCTCATGAATTTCCGGTTCAATTCCACGGTATTTGTAGATAGCTGCTTCTAGTGCTTCCTGTCCCATCACCGAACAGTGCATTTTGGCTGAAGGTAAACCCCCCAAATGGTTAGCAATTTCCTTATTTGTCACCTGCAACGCATCATCCAGGGTTAAACCCTGAATTAACTCAATCAAAGCTTCCGAGGATGCGATCGCACTAGTGCAACCAAAGGTTTGAAATTTAGCGTCTATAATTTTATCTTGTTCAACATCGATTTTTAGATGTAATCTTAAAGCATCACCACAGGCTATACTACCCACTTCACCCACTACAACAGCAATTCCTGGTTCTTTATTGTCCTCAATTACACCTTGATGTTGCGGATTGTAGAATAAATCTAATACTTTATCTGTATATTCCCACATAAGCCCCTGCATGGATTTGAGATTTTGGATTGGTTGTGACGCAGCGTACAGGTAAGGTTTGGATAACTCAGAGGAGTTGTTTTGCAGATATTTATCTCCCGACTCAACTTTTCACCCTACCAATTGAAAATGAACTCAAAAAAGTAACTAGTTATGGATTGAAGATTTTTGAATATTTGCCAACTTCAAAAAGGTATATGCACATATTTTGTTGGCAAAAGTATGATTTTGAACCCTGTTGAGAAGCCATTACATAACGGTTAATTCCAGATTGGGGATTTGAGCTTGAGGGTTAATCCTTTATTTTGAGCAAGGGTTGATTTTCCTATTACTCCCGTCACGGACTGTTCCCCACTTAGGGAAATCCGGGTAATGTCCGATTAGTTTTGCACTATCCCTACAGCCGAACCCCAAACCATTTTATTTTGCTTCCAGTAAAGTTTTCTCATGCTCTTGCAACCATGCCGCATTATCATCCGTGAATGGAGACAAAGCACGTAGTCTTGCAATTATACCAGGCATGACTGCAATCACCGCATCGATTTCCGCTTCAGTAGTATAGCGGGATAAACTGAAGCGAATCGAACCATGTAGAATTGTGTAGGGAATACCCATCGCTCGGAGAACGTGGGATGGTTCCAGGGAACCAGAACTACAAGCTGAACCCGATGATGCACAAATTCCGTATTGATTTAAGCCGAAGAGAATTGCTTCACCTTCAATATACTTGAAGCCAATGTTACTGGTGTTGGGTAAGCGAGAACTGGTATCACCATTAACTTCACAATCGGGAATTGCCGTTAAAATCGCTGTTTCCAGTTTGTCGCGCAATATCCGTTCCCGTGCAGTTGCTTCTTCTATATGTAATAACTCTAATTCCGCCGCTTTGCCAAGAGCAATTATGCCTGGAACATTGGGAGTTCCGGAACGTCTACCCCGTTCCTGTCCACCACCAATCAACAGGGGACGGAATCTCACACCCCGTCGCACATATAACGCACCAATTCCCTTGGGTGCATGAATTTTGTGACCGGAAATTGTTAGCATGTCGATGGTGCTATTTTTCATATTCAGAGGAATTTTACCCACTGCTTGTACCGCATCCACATGGAATAATGCACCTTTTTGTTTTGCAAGCACACCAACTTCTTCAATAGGGAAAATCGTTCCGGTCTCATTGTTAGCATACATAACCGAAACCAGTGCGGTATTTTCAGTTAATGCTGCATCCAGTTCATCTAAATCCAATTGTCCTTGACGGTTAACCGATAGGTAAGTAACCGCATAACCTTGGGTCTCTAATTGTTTACAAAGGTTTAAGACCGCCGGATGTTCCACCTGGGTTGTGATAAGATGACGTTTGTGGGGTTGGGCAAGAATCGCGGCGCGAATCGCAGCATTATCCCCTTCTGTGCCACCACTGGTAAAGATAATTTCCGACTCTTCTGCTCCTAACAAAGCAGCAACTTGAGAGCGGGCTTTATTTACCTCTTTGCTCACCTGACCACCGAAGGAGTGCATACTCGAAGGATTGCCGTAAAAATCGGTCAGGAAAGGCATCATCGCCTCAATTACTGCCGGATCAACCTTGGTGGTTGCATTATTATCAAGATAAATACAATCTTTCTTCATCGCCTATGGATTTTAGATTTGAGATGATTGGGGATTAGTGAGAATTAGTTGAGGTGCTGAAAAATACAGGGAGTAGAGACGACCCGTCGGGTCGTCTGTACAGGGAGAGACGCGATATATCGCGTCTGTCTGTAGGGGGGTAAGGCTTTTCGCCGAATGATTATATTTAATTACACCTACCTACTTAACTATCAATCTATTGCTCAATTATCGGAGAATGGGCAGTCTTCACGATGTAAAATAGGTGTTCCCGGAAATTGTGGATATTACCCAGTATCAGATTCACAGGATGATTAGGGTGATAGAAGATATGTGATTAGGAGTTATTTTTACTGATATAAAACCCCTTTTATCTCTATCCAAACAGTATTCTGTATTTAGGAACTATGAAATTACAGCCACTACAGATATTGATTGTGTATTCTGTTTCCTATCTCTGATATTCTTCCCTCAAGCTAATTCCGGGTTTCTTTTTGCTAGTTGCTCTGCATATTTTTGTGAATAGCAACTAAACCACTTTTGCCAATAATTATCTTCCTTATTTGTCAGTTTAGCAACGCATTTTTTGTAAGTATCAAACCAGGAATCCCAATAATTAGTATACTCTTTCACACAACCATCACAAGTAGGACATCCAGCCGTACATTGGGGAACACTATAAATCGAACCAACGCAATTTGTACAAAGATTTGGATCTATCCAACGTTTACCATCGATGACTTTAATCGCATTAGTGGGACAAACATTTAAACAGAGGTCGCAGGAGATACATTTGTTGGTGATTTTGTAAGCCATGATATTACCTGTGTGGTGAGTGGTTGAGAGTAATGACAACTTTACTAGGGAGAGATAGATTAATTCATGAGAGTCAAAGAACCAGGGGATGAAATCAAAATGTTAGATTATGGGTTTTGGATTTAGGTCAAGCTCAAAATCGAAAATCTAGAATCTAAAATTCCCACACCCCCAATCGTTACTTTTCATCTCAATCAATATTCTATTGGTTACTCGCGAGCCATTCTTGGTAATATTCCAAAGCTACCTTGTCAATCAAATCGTATGCTTCTACAGCTTGAATACCAGCATTTGCTAATTTTTCCCTAGGTGACTCGCCGACCTTGGAAACTAATACTGCTTTACAATCTGCGATCGCTTGAATTATATTCTCCATTGTGGCTTTTTCGCCGTATCCACCTTGGCAAAATTGATCCACCCGTCTGTGCGCTACGTAACGAACTTCACGACCATCAACTTCATAGACTTGAAACTCTTTCGCATGTCCGAAGTGCTGGTTAACTAAACCACCACCCTTAGTCGCAACCGCTACTAGAATTTTCGGTGTGTTGACATCATTGCTGATATGGGCAACACTTTCTTGTAGTTGAGCTTGAGCGGCTTTGATTTCTGCGCGGAATTTTTCAATCCCTTCCTGTACTTCCTTACGGGTGCTTAAATCGTACTCCGGAGCCATCTTCATGAATTTTTCTTTAGTAAATTCCTGACTACGGTCTTCCCCTAATAATCCCACTGCGTCAGCACGACATTGACGACAGTGACGCATCATTTTCATATTACCTGCACAGTTATCTTGCACAGCTTTTAATTCGCTGGGGGTGGGTCCACGTTGTCCCGTTAAACCAAAGTGGGTTCCATGTTCCGGAGCAGAAATTAACGGCATGATATTGTGTAAAAATGCACCATTTTCCCGAATTACCCGATTAACTTCCACTAAATGCTGGTCATTAATTCCCGGAATCATCACCGAGTTCACCTTGCAGAGAATATCTGCTTCCCTCAAGGCTTGTAACCCTTCTAATTGCTTTTCTAATAAAATTTTTGCCCCTTCCACACCACGATACCGCTTGCGTTTGTAATGAACCCAAGAGTAAATCTGTGCGCCAATTTCTGGGTCAATTGTATTTAAAGTAATTGTCACATGATCAATATTTAGTTGTTTAATCCGGTCGATGTATTCAGGTAACATCAACCCATTGGTAGACAAGCATAATTTAATATCAGGTGCTTTGTCTGCAATTAACTCAAAAGTACGGAAGGTTTTTTCCGGATTCGCCAACGGATCACCAGGTCCAGCAATCCCCAAAACCGTCATTTGGGGAATTTTGCTCGCAACTACAAGTACTTTGTGAGCAGCTTCTTCGGGGGTCAGCAATTCACTCACCACACCGGGACGGCTTTCATTGGCACAATCATACTTGCGGTTACAATAATTGCATTGAATGTTACAAGCGGGAGCAACTGCCACATGCATCCGTGCATAATGGTGGTGTGCTTCTTCACTATAACAAGGGTGGTTAGCAATTCTGGCTTTAGTACGTTCGTCGAGTTCAACGGGAGCGTTTTTGCTAGTACACCCACAACCGTTGGATTTTGCTTGGTTTGGGTTGGGTTCGGAAACGGGAGGTTTGATTAGCCCTGTAGACTGTGGTGTCATTGCATCTCGCAAGTGTCGGTGGACTTTGCTTATTACCAATCGCGGTGGGAGTTGATGAATGGAAGATCATGATAATAGCCACATCCTGTTAAGAAAAAAAGGAAGTCACGACTGGATTGTCTGCGTATCCTCTAGGCTTACCCGTGGGGGTAAGTTCTAGATAGGTATTTATTACCCTGATGTCTCGGTTGGTGTGTGTCAACCCTGACAACTGCGGGCAGAATTATGCATTCCTCCAGTCGCAACTTCGATCCACAGGGGCATGGTGCTATCTGTTGAGACTGGTTTATAATTATCTAGATTGGGCAATTATTGCGTTTAAATAAGCGAGATTACTTGATTATTTTTGGATTATTAGAGTGATTTAATCGCACTATTTTTTCCAGCTTATTTATTGTTTTCTTCTGATTATTTTCGACTATTTTTTGCCTTCAATTGAAAGTAATCGCAATTATTTTTCTATCATCTAGGTTAGGTGGAACAAACTGTAACCCAATAAAACCGACCTCAATACAATCTTGATGTGTTGGGTTTTAAAGTAACCTCATCCATTAGTTGAGAACAAACTCAATAACTGACTGAGTCCTGGTTTAATGATTTTATTCTCAAGATTCGGAGGTTTTTAAAAACTTCTATTTCCTACGAATGATACTGGACAAGAGTTTCAGGCTTTATAACTCATCGAACTCACGTTACAGAAAATTAGTCATATCACCGTGAATTTATTGATAAATTATTGATTCAAAAAGATTTCATCTATCATACTGTTCTCTCAAAGCTCTCTCCGTCTGGTTTAGACCAAAATCTAAACATAATAAATCGATACCATCGATAATTTTAGGTATCCAACTTGCAGTTATTTGTAATTCTTCAAAACAAGCTTGTCTGTACTCAGGTTGTTGTTGAAATAATGCGATCGCTTTTTGCAGTGGTCGTATAACTTCATACGCTTGTTCAGCCTTATCGATTGCTGATGGAGGTATTTCTGATTGCAGTCTCAAGACAGCTAAATCGATCAAATCCCTAGATTTGACACTTTTATCCATGTATCGATCCGAATTGGATAGAAGTTTGGCAGTAAAGCGATCGCTGAGACTCAAGCAGGGAACTGGTGACCAATTTGGGTATAGGGGAGGGTCTAGTTGAAACCGATTTTCGGCAATAATTTCTGTTTTAATTGGTATGTTATCTACATAAACGACCATCCTAATTCCATATTGATCCGTCGTTGTGCGTCCTAATTCGATTTTGCTTAGATCCTGAAATAGTCCTTCACAACCACTGTCAAATATAACCGTGCGCAAATATTTATAGCCTCCATTACTCACAGAAGCAATAAAATCAATATCTACACTCGATCGATATTCGTCAAAATCCAAAGCCAGAACTGTCCCACCACCAAAATAAGCAGAACCATTTTTGAGTATTTCACGATTTAAAGACTCAAGTATTTTGAAAATTTGATTGTGACGTTCTATTCTAAATTGCATAGCTCAACAACTAACCAAGAGCGATATTTACTGGCAATTTCTTTGAGGAAATTTAGTTCCTCTCCCTCTAAATTATTGAATATATGGTGGTATCGCCAACCCCGCTCATAGGTGCTTAACATTTCTTCAGGAGTTAGTTGATAAACATTTGCCATTTGCCAACAAATCGATTCCAAAAAAGGTAGTTTGTGGGGTGGAATAATTTCTCTCTTTTCCTTGCAGCTATTATCGATGTCCATGCGATCGCTTACTTTTGATTTTGTCATGACAGGTAATCACTATATAATTATAGTCAGATCGGTGAATGGTAGACCGCTCCATCTGAGGGAAACAACCCCAGAATTCATCATGAGTGCGATCGCTGATGACAAACATCGATGATAGGGATAATCATATGCTAAATTAAGTTGTAGAATAATATAGTACATATTAGTACTAGCTCGTTGATTGTGTCTAAAGATCGTTTTCATCAAATCGTTAAGACGGCTTTAATTAAAGATGGATGGGATGTGACCCATGATCCGTTAGAAATTAAAATCGGTGGTATAGACATGGAAATTGACTTAGGAGCGGAGCGATTGCTAGCAGCAGAACGAGATAGGGAAAAAATTGCAGTTGAAGTCAAGAGTTTTCTGACTACTGCATCGCTGGTTTCCCAATTTCATATGGCATTGGGTCAATTTATTAATTATCGAGCTGCACTTCAAAAAGAAGACCCTGAACGTCTGCTATATTTAGCCATTCCCGATTTAACTTACAATAGCTTTTTTCAACTTGATTTTCCGGCCGCAATGCTTCGAGATAATGCTGTGAAACTGATTATTTACGATATTAACCAGGAGCAAATTATCGCATGGAAAAACTGACAAATCATACAGATAAACTAATACATTATCCACAAATAGTGCAACAACTATTAACTATTTATGCTCAAACAAAGCCGGCTTATGGAGAGATTGAGGTTGAAACTATTTTTGATACACAACGCCATCACTATCAGATTCTACATATGGGTTGGCAACATAAAAGATGGATACATCAATGTGTGATGCATCTCGGTATTCGGAATCAAAAGGTGTGGATTTTTAAAAACTCTACGGAACATGATATTGCAGGGGATTTAGTTGAGTTAGGAATTCCCAAGCAAGATATTGTTTTAGGTTTTTATCCCGCTTTTATGCGTGAGTTAAGTGATTATGCAGTAGAGTAATTGATAAATTTTCATCCAGTTTACTATTGGAATCATAATTCGAGCATGGACACTAGAATACCTAAAATTTGTTCTACGGGTGGGACAAGATATTCAAGTAGGGCAATTGTGACGACTTGATGTTCTAAGCGGAGAAATTTCCAGCGATCGCCTGTGGTGACAGCACCATAAATTATAGGGATAGATTTTTGGTTTTGCTCGTTAAACCTTTGTGCAGCGATCATTTCGGCAACACATTGTCCTAACCCCGCGTTTAAATCTTCCCGTTTGGCTTCTACAATTGTAATGACGGGAGCTTCGATAAATAATTGTTCCGATGAAAGACTTAACAAAAAATCACAAATTCCGTTAAGACCAACACTGGGATCGACAGAAAAATCATTTCCCGAAAATAGGCTGATTCCTGGTTGGTTTTGTCGTTGTTAAATAATTTCTTTTACTTCTAATAATATAGGACATATGAGCGTTTCTGAACGAGCTTTTTCTGTATTGAGAGTAAGTGCAAGGGGGAGATATTTACTTAAGAAATTAGCGAGGTGAGGACTAGGTGGAATTGGTGCGATCGCGCTTAAGAAAGTTGGCGTATCCCGCAATGTATCGCGGTAATTATTGACATTTAACTGTATTGCGGTGTAATTCAGCTAAATTCCCTACATAACTATACTATATAACAAAGTGTAAATTTCACTAAAATTCCCACTACTGGTCGCCGTCAAAACTGGTTTACTCGTTAAATATTTATGCAGCCACTATTTTATTAACAAATGAAAATCAATCTTGAATATAACTATTTAAAATCCCTAGTATTTTTTTAATATCGCTTAAATAATATTCATCTAAATCAATATTAATATTATCTCCTTCTAGTTGTAAAAAACGCCAGTTAGTACCCGATGTCACAGCTCCATAAATTATGGAAATATTATTACCTTCTCGTTGATTGAAAATTCTCGCTGCTAGCATTTCTGCGACACACTGTCCTAAGCCACCATTGATATTTTCCTTTTTGGCTTCAACAATTATCACCACAGGAGAACTTAAAATTAATAGCTCTGGAGAACGACTAATAATAAAGTCACAATTTCCATTTAAACCAAGTTCATTATCGACGCTAAAGTCAATTCCAGAAAATAAGGATATTTGATTGTTTTTTTGTCTACGGAACTCAATTAAAATAGGTGAAATAATCATTTCCGAACGAGCTTTTTCGGTATTACTGGCAATTGCTAACGGCATATTTTGCTCAATTGTTTGCGTGAGAAAATCGCTAGGAACAACTTCGGAAATATGCGAGTACATACGAAAATTATCCTTTACCCTTAAGCCGAATTCTTTGGTAACTTTAGCTAAATTAAAATCACTGTAGGACATGGTGTTATTCCTCCTCTAGCTTTTATTTTAGCTTTTATATCGTTTTACTCAAATTTTGATACATTTTCTGACCCTGCTCCCCTGCTTCCGAAAGCTTCCCTAAATGTCTCAACTCCAAGGTAAAACGGTATTACGTATCGATTGCGATCGCGCTCTGGTAAGTTAGCGATAAAATAAATTGGTTCTTACTTATATCTTATCGCTTTTTATACTGTTTGATGCACCTTCAACGTCACTTGCGACAACGCATTAACTCCCCAATCGACTTATACTTACAAATGAATAGCTCGTAAATGGTGTCTTTCCAGTTCAATTTTTAATTTTTCATTTTCTAATTCTAATTGCAGAATTCTTGCTTCTAATTGTTCAATTTTACTTTGTTTAAATCTGGCTTCATCGATGGCTTTTTTGCGGTTATCTAGGGAAAACCAACGTTGATAGGTTTGGGTGTGAATTTGCACGCTATGTCCTAAATTATCGGCTGCGGCTTTGATGGGAATTCCCATTAAATGAGCGCGAATAGCCCATGCATGACGGAGGTCGTAAGCAACAAAATTTAAGCCAACTTTATGAAAGAAGCGTCCAAGGGATTTAACGGCTGATTTGACTTTTACTTGGGTGGTTTTATCTGCACTGTAAGTTTGCAACATTTGCAGGTAGCGAGGATTTTTTAAATCAAATAATTCAATCCATTCGGGGTACAATGGTAAACATTCTCTAGAACTAGTTTTACAATCTTGATCAACTTTCCAGGTATTATGGATATTTGTGCTGGATAACCACCAATTAATATCCGGATTAATAATTATTTCCTGGGGACGTAAACCGAATACGGCTATCATCCCATAACAAAATCTCCACATTAACCAGTTATCAACATCTTGAGGTTTTCCTGAATATTTTTTATTTTCCGCATATTCATTAAATTTATAATATCCACTCACAATTTGACTATCATTGGGAATATGGCGTGGTTTTTTCTGTTCACTAATTTTAATTTTTTGGAGAAATTCGCTATTAATTTCAAAGGCTGTTAACAAGGCGCTTATTGCTTGTTTGGCTGCTCGTTTACTGGATTCGGAGTCAATGGATTTTAATACTGGAATAATATTCACTTCACTAATGATTAAATCCCTAGGGAAATATTTTTTTAACGGAGTTAAATAATTAATAAAAGTCGATTCAGATTTGCGATCGCGTTTCCTCGCTTCAAAATATTTGGATTCAAAATTTGCTATTAGTTCACCTATTTGCTGATATTTGGGTTTACCGGCTTGTTTTCCTAAATATTTATCATTCCAAACAAATATTTGTCGGGAAATCAATCGACCTAATTCGTTTGCTTCCTGTTCAGCAGTTTTGATTCCTTCTAAATTTGCCGGAATACCTAAACTTATTTTATATTGTTTTGTTCCCGTACCTTTTTTATCTTGATGACCCGGTTTAAGTGGTAATGTTGCTCTCAATTGCAAACATTTTCCTTGTTGTAATATCTGGACTTTTGTATTTGTTTGCTTGAGTCGCTCGTTAGCTTGTGTTAATGCTTGATGGATTTTTTCTGTGTAGTGGTTTTGTTCAATTTTTCTTGGTGTCATTTTCCCTTGCTAGAAAATCCAGAATATTAGACGTAGCAACGCTACGTCTCTACAAAATTATTATCAGGACTAAAAATAGACTAAATCTGTCATCTGCTGACAATTTTTCTGCAACTACAAAATCGTTATCAGATAACTTTTTAGCCCTTTTTTTCACCTCACCACAGTCCTATATTGCTATCTCATCCCTCCACTCACTCCGATGCGCTGTTTCGATATCAAACTTAATATTTGATTTCTCGGAAGCGCTGTAAGTGATTGGCGATATATGTTTTATAGCAACCGGAAAAATCACCACCCCAAAATTCTGCTGGAATAGAATTTATTGATTTGATTAAGTTTTGTACTCAAGTCTGCAATCTCGTCATTGCAACTATTTTATAAATCTAAAAAAAAATTATGGGAAGGGGTACTTGCATTATTGAGGAGTAGTACAAGTATTTAAGGAACCAGATTCAAGTTTTTCTGTACTCACCGCAAATCCTTACCGGTAAAGGGTTTACAGCTTTATTTTAAGTTTTTTAAACAAACAATCTTTAGTACTCATCAGCAACCTAGTACTCGACCAACTTCCAAACTATTAGGAATCGGGATGGGTAGACTACATGTACTGCTAACATCAAAAAATCGATAACAGGGACTTTCTTCTACTCTCTGTTCCCCTGAACACGACCTACCAGGTCGTCCCTACTCCCGACTCGCTTTCAAGTCAGGGAATAGAAATAATATGCTCCTCTCATCGAGACTTGAACGCTGCAATCTACAAATCTATTCGCCTGGAACGAGATTTCTCCCCTCTTACCCCTGACCACAAAAACATTCTTTCGACTGGCTCGGATAAATACACAAGCTGAAAAAATGATAAATAGATAGCTAAATCTGGTTATGGAAGAGTTTTAAACGCACAGTTTCCCTCAATATGTGTTTAATATATCATTTTTTTTGCCAAAAAACTTCAGTTAATATTTTTTTCATATTTGCCTATCTGTTCTCGATTTGTATCCTTGACTTACTATTTTGCGGAGTTTTTCGGTTAATTATTGATTTATATTCCTAACACAATATTAATAATAATTTCTATTAAGCCGATTTGATGTTCATCCTGTACCATATATCTTCTCACAATAGCCATCATGTACTGCATACACAAGAACCCATGAAACCTACATGTCTCACAAGGGAGTGATAAGCCTTGAGTAATAGGTTAATTTTCCTACTACTCCCTACTCCCCGCTCCCTACTCACTGAAAGCTTTAGGAGTTTGTGAGAAATCCGGGGAAAGTGTTTTTCCTTGCTTCCTCACCCCCTAATCACTTTTAAGTGAGTTCGCCATGTCATTTGTACACAACCAAACAAGAAAATAGCTCCCACTCCCGACTCACTACTCCTCACTCCCTCTGCATTAAACTAGGTTTGTGGACAGATTCAATGCTGATAATTCTGGATATACTAAAAACAGTTAGAAATTGGACTTTCCAAATTGTCAAAATGCCCTTGGGTTCGGTTAGATAGCTGATGACTAATAGCTAACCGCTTGCAATAAAAGTGGGAAATTCCGGGAGTTACAGATGGAGGGAAAAGTATATCTAGTGGGGGCTGGTCCGGGTAATGTGGCCTATTTAACTTTGCTAGCTGCGGAATTACTGACCCAAGCAGAGGTACTAGTTTACGATGCCTTAGTTGATAGCCAATTGTTAGAACTTGCTCCCAAGAACTGTCAATTGATTGATGTTGGGAAACGGGGAGGTAAACCTAGCACACCCCAGACGGAAATCAATCGGATTTTGGTTCAAAATTGCCAAGCAGGTAAGTTAGTCGTTCGTTTGAAGGCGGGAGATCCGTTTATTTTTGGTCGCTCTACAGCCGAAATTACCGCCTTGAAGGCTGCTAATTGTCAATTTGCAGTTGTACCGGGAATTTCTTCGGCATTAGCAGCTCCTTTGTTGGCAGGTATTCCCCTGACTGATCCGGTTTTGAGTCGTGGGTTTGCAGTAGTTACAGCCCATGACCCGGATATTTTGGATTGGGAATCACTATCGCAGGTAGAGACCTTAGTGGTGTTGATGGGAGGAAAAAATCTACCGGAAGTTATATATCGACTGTTTCGCTACGGGCGATCGCGCTCTACACCAATAGCAATTATTCACCGGGCTGGAACATTACAGCAACAGGTTTGGGTCGGTACATTGGAAACTATCCTAGAGGATACGGCAGGTATTTCTATATCTCCAGCAGTAATCATCATTGGGGAGGTTGTAAGACTGCGGGAATTCTTGCAAACTAGTAATATTTGTCTGCCCAACATTGATAGTATAAGCTCTTTATCCGGAAAAAAGATGTTTAGTACCTCCACTTATCAATCTGCACACTCGGTTCAGACCCCTTTACCCCTGGCTGGTAAAAATATCTTGGTAACGCGTTCGGTGGGACAATCCCATCGCTTTTGTGATCTTTTGTCTCAAGCTGGTGCCAATGTCATTGAAATGCCTGCATTAGAAATCGGTCCTCCTTCTAGTTGGCAGGAATTGGATAATGCGATCGCTTCTTTAGATACCTATAATTGGTTAATCCTCACTTCTACCAATGGAGTAGAATATTTCTTCGAGCGTCTATTTGCTCAAGGAAAGGACGCACGGGTTTTAAGTGGGATCAAAATTGCCGTAGTCGGTGAAAAAACCGCCGAATCTCTCCAACAACACGGCATTACACCCGATTTTATCCCCCCCAACTTTATTGCTGATTCCCTGGTGGCAAATTTTCCCGAGGATTTAGCAGGTCAGAAAATCCTCTTTCCCCGTGTGGAAAGTGGTGGTCGGGAGGTTTTAGTTAAAGAGTTTACAAATAAAAATGCGGATATCACGGAAGTTGCCGCCTACCAATCCTGCTGTCCAAAGACAATTCCCCCCTCTGCCGAGTTAGCTTTACAAAGTGGGGAAGTCGATATTATTACCTTTGCCAGTTCCAAAACAGTGCAATTTTTCTGTAAATTAGCAGCACAGGTATTTGGCGAACCCGATCCACAAGTTACCTCTAATTTGAGTAATTGGTTGGAGGGTATTTGTATCGCTTCCATCGGTCCCCAAACTTCTGATGCTTGTAAATCCTTACTAGGACATGTGGATATTGAAGCACAGGAACATACTATTGATGGATTAGCTCAAGCAATTATTAAATGGGTGGAGGAAAACTAATTTCAAGAGAGGATGCAAATCAAAATTATCGTATTCTGTAGAGACGTAGCATTGCTACGTCTACAGAATGTAAAATTTTCAATTCAAATCATACATATTTGTATTCAACAACGCCAAAAAACATTAACAATGGTAAATTGGGCGAGAAAAATTTCATGAACCAGCGTATTATCGGTCTAACAGGGGGAATCGCCTGTGGGAAAACGACGGTTTCTCAATACCTACAGGAAAAATATCAGCTACCTATTTTAGATGCGGATATTTATGCCAGGAAAGCTGTAGAAGTTGGTTCACCGATTTTAAAAGCTATTATTAATCGTTATGGTGCAGATATTTTATTAGCAGATGGAAATTTAAATCGAGCTAAGTTAGGGGAAATAGTTTTTAAAAACCCCGTTGAGCGCCAATGGTTAGAAGCACAAATCCATCCGTTTGTAGAACAAAGTTTAATTACGGCAATTTCCGATTATTCCCATCACCAAATTATTATTTTAGTCATTCCTCTATTATTTGAAGCAAATATGACTCACCTCGTCACGGAAATTTGGGTGGTCAATTGCCTCGAATCACAGCAAGTCCAAAGGTTGATGCAACGGAATGGTTTGAATCGGGAACAAGCACAAGCCAGAATTAATAGTCAATTTCCTCTTTCGGAAAAGATTAAAAAAGCGGATGTTGTTTTAGATAATTTATCTGATTTGGAGTGTTTGTATGCACAAATCGATAAAGTTCTTCGGGGTAGGTAAATATTTCTGAACACCCTATTTGTAATTTGTAATAGCCTACGGCAACGCTTCGCGTACGTAATTTGTAATTTGTAATACCTGCTACGCGGGAAGCAAGCTACGTCATTAAATCTGAGTACTCCTGGGTCGTAGCTCGCTAAATCTGAGTACTCCTGGGTCGTAGCTCGCTATGACGAATTCAAATAACCCCTCTCCAAACCTTTCCCCCTCTTGGAGAGAGGCTTTGAAAACATATATTTTTGCTTAAAACTACGGATTTTTCTGCCCTTCTCCGTCCTGGAGAGGAGTTAGGGTGAGGTTCATCGAACTTACGTTAATTAAATTCTAAATTAGGGATGGGGTCGATGTAAACCTTTGTGTCAGTTACTATTCCTTACTCCCTGTTACCTATCCTCGCTGAAAGACTTTTTCTAAATCTTCTTGGTCATCTCAAACAAATGTTGAGCGTTCGCACCTAAAAAACCGTCAAATAGCTGGGTGTCACCAACCTGATTCGGGATATGGTAACGTTCGGCAATTTCATAATAAGCATAGGTCCAAGGAGTTTTGATTTCTTGGTTGTTGATATCATCTATCACAGTTACGTCTTCATTTACTGCTTGAGTTGCAGTTTGACATAATCCGACTGCAATACTACCTTCAATCTCATTTTTCATCGGTACACCCATTTTTTTTAATCCATTGGCAGTAGTTTGAATATCTGGATATTTGGGTGTATTTTGCTGGTTCACATAGCCAGTAAAATGATTAACTGCATAACCATGTAACAATACCCAGGCTCCATATTGACTAATTTGATTAACGGTATGAATGTGGGATAAATAGGGTGGTTGCCAAGGACGGATAAAGAGGTTTTTATAGGTAGTTTGGGAAGGCAAAGATTGAGATAATTGTAAATAATTATCTAGGTAATTAGGAGAGATACTCGCAACACTTTGATGAATTATTTTTTGAATGTAGTCAGGTAACTCATCCACAATTAATTCACTGAGAAATAATTTGGGTAAATTTAATTCTGTCTGTTGAGGATGGTAATAATGACGTGCATAAAGATGGGTCGTAGGGAAAAAATACTCTCCTCCACATTGATAACCAAATTGCTGAATAATCGTCTCTAAAAAAGGTATCCCTAGATTAAATTCATGACCATTGACAGTAATATTTAAACGCAGGGAACGAAAAGCAATATGGTCATTAGCGACTGTTCCACCATTCTCTGTAATCATTTTCACATAGGTGCGAGCATAGGGAACACGCTGTAAATATTCTTGCCATAATTCTTGCCAAATGTGATTAATTATTGTGGGAGACATGGGGTTAGGAATAATAAAAGATAGAAAGATAACATAAACAGGACTTACACAATCAATACACAGTAATAAATTAGGAATCCTCTGTGATTTTTCAAATTATCTGTGCGGATAGGGAGTAGAGACGACCCGTCGGGTCGTTTGTACAGGGAGTAGGGAGTAGGAAAAAAACTTTTCCAGTCCACGGAGTTTTTCAGCGCAAGCGCAGATTACGCCAACAGAAATCAAATATGAATCCGATACTTTTTACTCCCTATCCTTAATTAAATGCACAAACATCTCTTGCCAATTTACCTCCCTAGCTGGATTATCAGTGGTATAAACTGTGACGGTTCGATTGTGAGCTTGGGAAGTATGTAAAGCATTAACACAGACTAGTGCTAAATCTGCTCGACTAATGGTTTTTTGTGATAATTCCTGGATTTCCCCGTTGCTAGATGGGGTATTTAATTGATGATTCTGAGTCAAAATTATTTCTTTACCACCACGGTCATTTGTCAGGAATCCAGGGTAAATAAGCGTGTAAGGGATATGACTATTACGAATTATGTTTACTGGTGCGGTTGTAGACGGTTCCGTGACCAGGATAAACTGGGGAAAGTGCAAACCACCGTAGGCGGAAATTGATTCCACATGTAGGGCAAAACCGCCAGGGGTAAAGTTAGGATTGAGTTGACCGTCGTATTCAAATTTACTCAACATTAGCTGTAAAGAACAGATTTCTTGAGTAGATAGGGGTGGGGCATTGGTAACAGTTTTAGCACGAAAGACCGGTGTAAACCCAGAAAAAGGGATTTTTACATCAATCCAGGTATCTGCAACCGTATCAAAGGAATAACTATAAGCCATTCCGTCCCACTGGGTTTGACTACGTAATAGAAACTTGTAGCGTTGTCCATCACCTTTAACACGTAGTTGTATCCCTGCATAGTTGGATAAATCAAAGGGAGGAGAAAAATTCCGACTACGTACCGATGCAAAACCACCAGAATTAGCCGTTGACACGTAACCAGCAAATAATCCACCCTCCGGGGTAATTTGTAGATTGCTTTGACTAACACCCCCCATGACCACATCATCAACAGCACCCCACACCTGTTTGAGTTCTATTGAGGGATTGGTAAAATCAAACAGAGTTAAACAACCGGGAGTAGGTAAGGATTGTTGAGCAATATTCAGCAAGTTTTCCAACTGTTGACTGGGGAGATTTTTCTCGTCGCAGTAAATTATAGCTCTGATATTATTCAAAACTAGGGGTGTAAAAGAGGTAATATCACTGGTGTTTGCCACAACTAATTCCGGTTCCTGACCTAGGATATCCCTAGCAGTTGCAATATTTTCCACAACACACCGAGTCGGATAACCTTGGGATACTAACTCTTGGACAACACATTTACCCAGGTCACTGGTTGCACCAATTACTAAAATTACACCCACTTGTTTTGCTCCATCAGGCTTTTTGATATTATCACCCGACTTACCTGTAATTAGGTTTTGAATCCAATTGAGTGCAGGAATCACCTCGAAGTAAGAAAGGGTTTGGACAAATCTACCGATATCCCATTGACTACGTTGAGTGTTAGACATAATTGAGTCACCTGGTGAGGGAAAAAGGGAAAATTTGATTAATTTAAAGTTGTTTTTTACAGGTTATATGGCTTCTGCTGACATTTGAATTTAGTTAAATTTCCTGGAACTGATTTCCAGCCCGTCTCAAAGAACAAGATATAATCGCAATCAGAAGCAGACAGATTTGATCTAATTCGTTTGATTTACAAAAAATCCTTGCTAGTTTCCACCACGGAAACCTCTCTCTTCTGTCGATGCAATCAGCATCAATCCAAAATCGTCAATCGAAAATTCCAAATTCCATGACCCTAGCAAACCAGCCCACTTCCCCCATATTACCATTGGAAAATGGCGATCGCCTGATTCGTGTAAAATTGGAACGGCGTTATCAGGCAATGCCAAAGCAGATCAAAGCAAATATTTACGGTCTTTTATAGTAAAAGCAAAATAAACCTCGAAATTAAAGGATTTTTCAATACTAGGGAATCGAAATTTCTATGATACCGCACTTTACAAGGGTACAAATGAAAAGATAAAACCCTTGCGGATGAAGGTTTTTCAATCCAAAATCCTAAATCTAAAATCCAAAATTGTATGGGTTTCATTCACAAATTGGTTTATCCTGTAAGTAGGATAAAGTTAAGAAATTTTAAGCTCTGCTTACAACCTACCCATGCAATGCATTGTTAACCGTCGTGCGCAATTTTCTGCGAGTCATCGTTATTGGCTACCGGAATTGAGCGAAGCTGAAAATCAGGAGAAATTTGGTGCATGTGCGAAGTTTCCCGGACATGGCCATAATTACGTCCTCTATGTTTCCCTAGTGGGGGAACTGGATGAATACGGGATGGTGTTGAATTTATCCGACGTGAAACACGTCATCAAAAAAGAAGTTACCAGTCAATTGGATTATTCTTACTTGAATGACGTATGGTCAGAATTTCAACAGACCCTACCAACAACCGAAAATATTGCGCGGGTAATTTGGCATAAATTAAAACCCCATCTCCCAGTAGTACGCATACAGTTATTTGAACATCCCCAACTTTGGGCTGATTATACAGGAAATGATATGGAAGGATTTTTGACAGTCGGAACCCATTTTAGTGCTGCACATCGTTTAGCCCATCCCCGTTTGAGTGATGCGGAAAATGCTAATATCTACGGTAAATGTGCGCGTCCCCACGGACATGGACATAATTATCATCTAGAGGTGACGGTCAAGGGTGAAATTGACCAAAGAACCGGGATGTTAGTGGATTTAGGTGCGTTGCAGCAAGTGATTGACGATTATGTCGTCGAACCCTTTGACCATACATTCTTAAATAAAGATATTCCCTTCTTTGCCGAAGTTGTCCCCACTGCGGAAAATATTGCTTTGTATATCAGTAACTTATTGCGATCGCCGATTCAACAACTCGGTGCTAGCTTGTATAAAGTTAAACTGATTGAGAGTCCGAATAATTCCTGTGAAATTTACTGCGAAAATCTCGCTGATGGTAATGGGAATAGATCCACCAGCCAACCGGTTTTAACAACGGTTTAGATTAAAACCAGTAATTGGCGTAGAGACGTAGCAATGCTACGTCTCTACTGATGGCGTGCAGTTGTCAGCAGATAGATATAAATTACCCAACCTACTAAACCAAAGGCAATATTATAAAGAATACGTCCAATTAATAGGGTGAGGGTGGAATATTCCCAAATCCGATTGATTGGTAGTGGTAAAATAGTCTGAATGGTGATAAACAGACCTAAACAGGCATTACCACCCAGCGCCAAAGCAAAAATAATTAAACCGAATCGCCAATAACGGTGGGATGGGGGAAAATATTTGAGCAAATATTTAACTTTTCTCCCTTCAACCAACTTTAAACATCTTTCCATGCGCCAAAATAAATATAACAAAAAAGGGAATAGGCAATAACTCAAATAACGAACCGGAACATTAAAACCACTCGCGATCGCACAAATATTCACCCCAGCATGACAAAGCACACAATCCCCCCAAGCGAGAACAATCTGGGATTTATTCACCCTAAAACCAACCGTTGCAACAACATAAACCCAAGGAACTACAAACATTGCATGGACGGGTGTGCTAATTAACCTCTCGAAAATAGAACTATTCCCATGAAGCAGAAACACCCAACTTTCATGACAGGTAAAACCCAAAGATAATGCAACAGCTAATAAAAATATCCCTGCTGCTGTCATAGAACCAGATGACCGACGCTGCTGTAGAAAGTAAATAGGAATAGCAAAACCAATAAATTTCCCCAACTCCTCAATCGGTGCAACTACCAACAACTGACGTATAACTACACCCCCAAAGGTTGACATCAAATTCTGCCAATAGGACCAACGTAGTAAATTTGTTTCTATTTGCCAACCCACAGCTAAAGCAACCATCCCCACCAACAAACCTGCACAAAAAAAACCGCAAGTTTGCCATGAGGCAAACTTTCCGGTTATCCGTCTGTGGTAATATCCCAACAGGGTTAAAGGTGGTACAACCGACCAAAAAAAATCCGCCATTGATGGGAAATAATTACACAGCTTCCGCAACAATTGTCCGGTGACGGGGACTATTCGGAGCAATGATTAATACTTTAAATCCAGCATTGATAATTGCTTGCTCGATATCCAAACTAAAATATTCATCCAAGTAGGGTTCAGTACTTTTCAGTAATGTTTTCACATAGGTAGGCATTTTTTTGTAAATTTCCGAACCTGGATTCATATCCATGATGCCCAAATATCCACCGGGACGCACTATCCGGCGCATTTCTGCCAAGATTTGCCGAGTCGCACTTTGGGGTAGTTCATGACACAGTAAAAAGATAGATGCGAGGTCAAATGTACCCGGTGTAAATCCCGTTGATTCCGCTGCTCCATGAACCCAGTTAATCGATTGATGCCGTTTGCGACTATTATACTGAGCCACACTGAGAAAATGGGGTGACAAATCTAACCCCGTAATTTCCGCTTGGGGATAGATTTTTTGCAGAGCAAATGTACTTAGTCCAACACCGCATCCCACATCCAGAATTTTCCTGGGAGCGGTTGAGATTTTTGTGGTTAAAATATCATGGTAGGTTTGGCGGAGTTTCGGGTCGCCCTTTGCCCCTGTATCGTGCCAAATTTTAGCGTGAACGGTATAGGCTGCTGGTTCCTGTTCAAATGCGGCTTGCCAATTTAAATTACCATCATCGTAGGCATGGAAAGAAGTAAGGTAATAATCTGGATAGGTAAGTTGGGGATTGCGAATTCGCTGGAAATCCTCGCTCCAATTTCGCGCTGATAGGTCTTTGACTTGTTGGTTCCAATCGATACCTAAGGTTTGAGCGCGGTTAATCATCATTTGTCTAGCTTGATGTTTGGCGATATTACTCAAAGGTTTAATGGCCAAAATGCGATTAATCATCCGCGACGCTAAATCGGGGGAGTTATTTACAACAGCAGTCATAATGAATGTTGAAAATTGATATTTTAGTTGGAGTATAGGCTCTTCAAAGTCCAGTTTACAACTAACTTGAAGTTGACAAAGTTAATTTTTTCTGCATCTGAAAATTTTTGGTTTTACCTGTAACATTTCTCCGGAAACCTGGTAAGATGTCGATAATTAATATTTGGCAAAAACACAGCAATGTGGCAATTGTCTGCTGTTTGTTTTAATCAACGTAACTAAAAAATCGATAGTTTTTCTGTAAAAATATGGCCAGAGCAAGAAGAAACAGTTTTTTAAGAGACTTTCAGGAATTTGCCCTAAAGGGTAACGTGGTGGACTTAGCCGTCGGTGTGATTATTGGTGCAGCCTTTGGGAAAATCGTTTCCTCCCTAGTTGACAATGTGATTATGCCATTAATTAACCCTGTCCTGGCTGCATTTGGTAATGATTGGCGAAATTGGGCAATTGGAGCCACAGAAATTAAAGATGGTATTCCCCAAAATGGGATTCGGATTGGTTTATTTTTGGGTTCGATTGTTGACTTTTTAATTGTGGCTTTGGTTTTATTTATTGCCATTCAAGCAATTCAGAAACTTAAACGCAAAGAAGAAGTAGAAGCAGCAGCAGAACCGACCCCTCCCGACCCAGCAATCGTTGCTCAAGAGCGCTTAACAGCAGCCATTGAACAGTTAGATTTAACCATGCGATCGCGACAAGTTTAATTTGGGAATACAGGAGACAGGGGAAAGTAAGGCGTAAATAAAGCTTGCGATAAGCGGAGCTTAATGCCTTCGGCATATCGCAAAGCTAACAGCTAAAGCCGTATCGCGGCTTTCTTGAAATTAATGGAATTTACAGTCGGATGTTAATGCCAACTATTCATACAGCTTTCAAATAGAACTATAACCTCTTTAGGTGATGGCAAACTCAGTCAATGCGCGTTTATTGGGGTGATGGAAGCCTAAAATAATATCGGTTGTAGGAATACCTGCTGCCAATAAGTCATCAACAATCGCCATGTCGGTGCTATCTTCTTCTACCCAAATTTTACCATTTTGGATGTGAAGGTATAAAATAATGTGCTGTACTCTTTTTTTTCCATCCCAACCGCAACGCAACCACAGGTATTGGTCGCGTTCAGAGTCTAAAATTAGACGCTCGCTAATCGCGGTATCTTTGGCGTTAGTGATTTGAGAATTGGTCAAGTTATAATATTTTTTAATGGTTTCTTGGACAGTATTGCGGTAACTCGTTAACCTATCCATTGCACGATTTGCTCTTGTTGGGTGTCTACTATAATTAATCGTAGGTTATTTTGGCCGGTAATGAGTTGGACTGATGGGCGTTGAAAAAAGTTTAAGTAAACAATGTCGTCGATTGCTAAGTACAAATTATATTCAGGTTCGCTAACTTGGATGAGGTTGCGATAGACGATGTACTGTCCCAAAACATTGTGAAAGTCTTGCATCGGGGATTTGCCAACGAAGCTTTTAATTTCGACAACAATTTTTTGACCTTTGCGTTCTGCGGCTATTGGTTTTTCTGCGGCTAAGTCAGCATATAGTTCAGCGTCTTCGTATTTAATTATATAAGGGTCGGCGATTATCAACCATCCGTCTTTTATCAGGGCATTTTTTACAATTATTGGAGCAGAAAGCCCACCAGCAACAGACTAAAAATCCAAAAAATTTTTAGTCTGTTGAGTCATGCGCGGGGTGGGACGGGCAGTTTGCTCAAGCCGGGAAACCCGTCCATGCAACTGCCCTCATGAATGGGAAGCACCTTTAGGTGCAGTCCCATTGTTAGCGAGTTTTTTGATTGACGATATACTTTTTAATTATCTCACTTGAAGCATCACCCGCAGTCCCACAAAAATAACTTCTTGTCCACATTGAAGGCATTCTCATTAAATGCGGAAATTCTTGTCTTAATACCCTAGAAGTATACCCTTTTAACCTAAACATAATTTGGTCTGGGGCTAGTGTTGGAGGACTGCTAACAAAAGATGTACATGGTCTTCCATAAGCTTGTATCTATCAACCATAATATACTATATTATTTTTGTCATCTCAGGGTCGAGCGATGTTAGTCTTAGAAGCGAAATTGAAGGGCAAAGAAAGTCAGTACGGCTTATTAGATGAAGCTATTAGAACGGCTTTGTTTATCCGCAACAAAGCTCTAAGACATTGGATTGATAACAAGGATGTTAGCAAGAATGACCTTCAAAAACTTTGCGCTGTTTTAGCCAAAGAATTTGATTTTGCTGGCAAACTTAACTCTATGGCTCGTCAGGCTTCTGCCGATAGAGCTTGGTGCGCTATTAAGCGTTTCTATGACAACTGTAAAGCTAAAAAGCCAGGTAAAAAGGGCTATCCGCGATTTAAAAAGCGTGGACATTCCGTAGAATATAAAACTTCAGGATGGGCAATTTCTGCCGACAAGAAGTACATCACTTTTACTGATGGTTTTAAAGCAGGGAAATTTCAGCTAGTTGGAACTCGTGATTTCAGCTTTTATTCTACTAAGCAAATTCAGCGAGTTAGAGTAGTTAAACGAGCAGATGGTTATTACTGCCAATTTTGTGTTGATGCGGAACGCAAAGAACAGCATCAGCACAATGGTAAACAAGTAGGAATTGATGTAGGACTTGAATTTTTCTACACTGATTCTGATGGCAAGACAGTTGAAAATCCCAGATTTTTGCGTAAGTCTGAGAAGTCTTTGAAACGCAAACAACGCAAAGTTTCTAGATGTAAAAAAGGCTCTTCTAATCGCCGCAAAGCTGTTAAAAAGTTGGCGAAAAAGCATCTCAAGGTAAGTAGACAGAGGAAAGATTTTGCTGTGAAGACAGCAAGAACTCTAGTCCAGTCAAACGACTTGGTAGTTTATGAGGACTTGCAGGTGCGAAACATGGTTAAGAACCATCATTTAGCTAAATCTATCAGTGACGCATCATGGTCACTGTTTACTGATTGGGTAGACTACTATGGCAAAGTTTTTGATACTTGGGTGATAGCAGTTGCACCTCACTACACATCGCAAGATTGTTCTGTTTGTGGGACACGAGTTCAGAAATCTTTGTCCACTCGTACCCACAAATGTCATTGTTGTGGTGCAGTGATGCACCGTGACTATAACGCGGCGACTATGATTTTGAACAAAGGATTAAAAAGTACTGTGGGGCGCACAGAATCTAAAGCTTGTGGACAGAACGACCTCTGCTTAAGTGGGGAGACTCCTTTAAGTAAGTCGGCTGAATGAAACAAGAATCCCACGGCTTTAAGTCGTGGGAGCGTCAAAGCATAGTGATATATATCTTTGGCGGGCATGAAGTGGTATTTATTCTATTCTTTACATAAGAGGGTTATACCATTATTTCTATTATTATTCTCTTATTACAAAGAATAAAGATGCACTTTTTGAATGTAGACCTGGAAATCGAGAGCCATCAAAACCTTCAGCCAATTGTTGAAGGGTTGGGAGACAAGGTGATGAATCTTTACTGCGGCAAAGCTCAGGACCATTATTTGGCAACTTTTGAACTGAGTGACGTTTCCGCAGCAGATCCAGACTCTATAATCTCCAATTTCTGTCTATTGATCGAAAACCTTGAGGGTGAGGGGAAGAAACTGTGGGACAGTGCCTTTGCAAAAGTATTTGATATCGGTTATGAAGCTGGATTACAGCCAAGCAGCTATTCGTCAGAGATTAGTCCAGGAACTATAAAAAAAATCTCCATGCTTGGAGCTTCTATACGAGTCACAATTTATCCACATTCGAGCATTAGTTCTGGGGGGTGACAATCTAGCTTCAAAGGTTTGCGCAGCAAGGATTATAGAATAGCTTTCACCCTAAGTATCAAACTAAATTCAGAGCCAAGTTCAAGGGGAAAATAAGGCTTTTGCCCGAAGCTTATTGAGAATAGAATCAATAAAGCTGAAAAATGAAGTTTATCTGAAGTTTATCTTTTGATGGCAAACTAGCTTAAAACTATTGCTGTATCATAGTTTCAGATGTTTTCGTCACCCCCCCAGTTATTTACCATTCCTTTACCATTCCTTGATCAAAAGTCAAAAACTCAACCTTTCTCAAACTTCTCGTAAGCTGCAACGATACGCTGTACTAGGGGATGACGAACTACGTCACGTTGGGAAAATTCACAAAAGGCTATCCCCTCAACATGTTTGAGAATATTAATTGATAGGCTTAAACCAGATTGTTGCTGTGCTGGTAGGTCTGTCTGGGTCATATCCCCGGTAATCACCATCCGAGAACGAAATCCTAAGCGGGTCAGAACCATTTTCATTTGCGCTGGTGTGGTATTTTGGGCTTCATCCACAATCACAAAAGCATTATTCAGGGTACGTCCACGCATGTAAGCTAGGGGTGCAACTTCGATGATTCCCCGTTCCATTAAGCTCGGTAATTTTTCCGGGTCGATAAATTCGTTAATTGCGTCGTAGAGGGGACGTAAATAGGGGTTTACTTTTTGTTGCAAATCTCCTGGCAAAAATCCTAATTTTTCTCCGGCTTCCACTGCGGGACGGGTAAGAATAATACGTTCAAATTCGTTGGCTAGTAAAGCTTTAACCGCTACAACTACGGCTAAATAGGTCTTTCCTGTCCCGGCAGGACCCGTACAAAATACCAAATCATACTTACGTAGTGATTGTAGATACTGGCGCTGCCGAAAGGTTTTGGCCCGGATATCTTCGCCACGACGGGTTCTCGCAATCACATCCCGTTGCATTTCTCGCAAATCGTCTTGACGATGGGTGTCCAGAGCTTGACGAGCGGTAAGAATATCCGCAATCGTAATGGTTGTACCCTGACTCCATAAATCTTCCAGCGATCGCACCAGTTGGGTGACTAGTTCAACCTGTGTATCGGTTCCGCTAATGAGTAATTCCTGTCCTCGAAGTACGATTCCTGCTCCTGTTTGTTGCGATAGGATTTTGAGGTTTTCTTCTGATGAACCTGCGAGTGCGATCGCACTTTCAGCATTTGGTAGTTGTATTACAGCACCCGCCATAGTCATGAAAAAAGTTAAGTAAAAGTAGAGACGCTTGGGACATCAATCCATATTTTGTATGAATGACGACACATGTTAATATTAATTAATTGAGAGGATATTAGCGACTCTACCAGAGCACTTTAGAGCCAAAACGCCCTTGAATCACTAAGCGCTAATTCGACGCATCACCTTGCGTGCTGCTTCAGCTTTGCGTTTACGACGTAGGCTGGGTTTTTCA
Source organism: Calothrix sp. NIES-3974 (assembly GCF_002368395.1). GTDB lineage: Bacteria > Cyanobacteriota > Cyanobacteriia > Cyanobacteriales > Nostocaceae > NIES-3974. The sequence continues at coordinate 3,871,950 of NZ_AP018254.1, read as the reverse complement.
AAACGCTCTCGACGTTTCACTTCAGATAAAATACCTGCTTTTTGAATTTTCTTTTTAAATCGGCGAATCGCCGAATCGATTGATTCATTTTCTCCTAAACGGACTTCAGCCACTCTCTGTATTCACCTCCTTCAAACAGAGTCAGCATCGTGAATTTGTTGTTTTGATCAATCATAAAGCACAAATCGACTTTTGTGCTGGTTTTTCTGGGCAGTAAAGACAGGTAAGGTTTGAGGGAACATGGGGACACTTGCACAGGAAGGCTCTGCCGACTTGAGCAAAGTGTCCGTCCCATCACTTTTGCGATCGCGGAAGTGAGAGGCTTCTGTTAGTTCAAGCTAAATGGTATCACTCCTTTCGTCTGCTGTTGACAGTTAACTGGTAACTGTTATCTGTCATCCGTCAAACAAAGATAGTGAATATACAATACAACTTAAATGGGCAACAGTTTACCGACGTACAGGGGATGAGGAACTGATATTGGTATGGTGTACCTTCCCGTTTGCTCCATGTCCATTCCCGTTCCCATTTCCGTTTTGAGGACGGGGTTGAATCACTCCATAGCCACCATGATTACGTTCGTAAATCACGTTGATTTCCCCACTTTCGCTGTTGAGAAACATGTAAAAATCATGTCCCACCATTTGTAACTGTTCTAGGGCTTCATTAACCGTCATTGGTGGCATGGCAAAATATTTGGTGCGTACCACTTCCGGTGGTAACTTTGGTTTGCGATCGCCGATTAAATCTTCTACTGGTTTTGGCGATTCAATCCCTAGCTCTACTTCCGGAGCAGGATTTTTCTTGTTTTGTAATTTTTCTTTATATTTTCGTAGCTGACGGGCAATCTTGTCTGCAACTAAGTCAATACTTGCGTATAAATTCTCACTACTTTCTTCGGCGCGGATAACGTTGCGATTTGCGTAAATTGTCACTTCTGCGGCTTGTTTGGGATTAATGCGCGGGTTTTTGGCAACACTTAAATGCACATCTACTTCGTTGGTGATGTTTTGAAAGTGATTTACTGCCTTTTCAATCTTTTGATGTACGTATTCTCGAATTGAATCAGTAATCTCGATATTTTTGCCGTGGATGACAAGCTTCATATAAACACTCCCGCTCTCATAACTTTAACTAAGTTTGCAATTCAGAGAAAATGTCAGAATTTATCAGTAAATTCTGCAAAATCTAGTTTTGTGATGACGCTGGAATTGTAGGGAGAATCGTTGATTGTCTTGTTTTGACTTCAAACTAGAGGCGTATATAGTCTTTTTCTACGCCTATTTGTACTCGCACGTTAAGGCAAAAGTAAAATGGGAAAATAAAGCCTATATTCTAGACTTTCCAACCATTTCTTGCAAATGATAGATTTATGCCTTTTTGTACTAGTAGTTTATTTGCTATTTTCTTGATTCTCAAGTTGGAGTTTCCAGCCCACAACAAAACTGCGGTAGGGTTTATCGCTGTCGCCAAAACAATTTGCGAACTGACTTTGACGTACTGTAGTCCATAGGTTATTTCTGATTTTTCTTAACTACAAAAAACACATCTGACCATTGACATACCAAGCTATATTTGCTAACAAATCCTAACTTGGTGTTTCGGCTTACGACTAGCTCAAAATGAGGAAGTCCCTAAATAAATTATTCGCTATCAGCATATATCGACTCACCACTCTAATCCTCAAAAGTGATTTTCGATTCCATCCAGCGTTACCCACTTTACCAGAGAATTAACTCCTCACCTCGTAAACACAACAGATCCAGTTTGATTCAACTTTCTATGCTTAATTTCTTCTACACTCACCATTTTACAGGACTTTTGTCTGTTGGTGCAATGTTGATTGCAGAGAATTCCTCCCAACACCATTGAAGTTATATATTCAAAATAGCACTTTGTATTTTCTAAATCTGCTTACCTTGATGTTCCTTTACAATCCTTTGCAATCGTTGATAATTCGGGCATCTAAATTTTGCAAATCACACTGATAAATAAAGGAAAATGAAGACCAATTTGCCCGGTAGGGATAGTAAATTAAGAATCATGAATCAAATACCAACAAGGGCAATATGCCACCTGTATAATTGCGGTACGATTTCCTACTTGGAGGCCTGGGAATGGCAACAGCAACTACAACGCGATCGCATTGAGAATCCGGATTTGGCGGATGCGTTGATGGTGCTGGAACATCCCCCTGTATACACTCTGGGACAAGGAGCGACCACGGATTTTTTGCGCTTTGACCCGGAAAATATCCCTTTACCGATTCATCGAGTGGAAAGGGGGGGAGAGGTGACATACCATTGTCCAGGACAAATTGTCGGTTATCCGATTTTGAATTTACGCCGTCACCGCCAGGATTTACACTGGTACTTACGGCAGCTAGAGGAAGTATTGATTCGGTTATTGCAAATCTACGGTTTGGAGGGAGAACGTATTCCTGGTTTTACAGGTGTCTGGGTGGGACAGTACAAAGTTGCGGCCATTGGGATCAAAGTCAGCCGTTGGGTGACAATGCACGGTTTTGCCCTCAATGTTTGCCCTGACATGGGTGGATTTTCGCAAATAGTTCCCTGTGGAATTGCGGATAAACCGGTGGGGAGTTTAAAACAATGGCTACCACAGATAAAAATAGAAGAAGTGCGATCGCATTTAATTGATTGCTTTGCAGAGGTCTTCCAATTGCAAATGCAAACCATGATTTAGGGGTATTTCAAGCAAATTCTCTACAGCTTGTGGGGAATGGGGAGTGGGGAGTGGTGAATAGGGGTACTACCGTTTGACTTTGGAGTTGATATCTGATGAGTTCGTAGTGAGGGGTTTATCCCTCAAATTAAGAATAGAGCTACTACTAAAACCCATCAAAATTAAAGATATGGAGCATTCGTGACAAGCTAAGGTGAAATTGGTTTTGTCAACTCGTAATTATCCTTAAAAGTGAGGTGAAGGAAAAGTATTAAATTTACCTTTGCACTGAGTGTTCAGCGCCAAAATAAATTTATGGATTAAAAATTTGGCGATCGCATCCTTCTAAATCATGTTTATTCACCCAGATTTTGGCAATATTTTGAGCATTATTACTTATTGACAAAAGACCAATGAGTTTAATTTGTCAGCAATGGACATGGAGTACTGGACCAGATCCGAATGTTGATTTTCCGGTAATCCGCAAAAAAGGCTGTAGTATTTTATATATCGTCAATTTATTTAATCCCGAATAAAAATCAAACTAGTACGCCATGTCGTTTAAACAAAACTATCTTTCGGATGTTCGCCAAAGTCAGACAAGAAAATAGTTCATTTTTCATTTTATGAGTTAAAAGTGTGGACGCTACGCGTTTTCCCGAAGGGTGTCGGGAGTCGTGTAGGTGTGTAGTGTCTAGTCTTCTCAAAGAGAAGCCATAGGAAGTACGTCTACGACAACGCTGCACTCATCCCCAGAGAATGGGAAGAAACCACTTTCATCCGTTCTGGTGTACACAGTACATTTAGGCTACTCCCTAATCCCTTTACAGACAACCCGACGGGTCGTCTCTACTCCCTACCTACATTTGTACTAGTCCTTGATTCTGTTTTCTCAGACTGAACCGTGAATGATAACTTCTCCCTGAATCCCTTTGCCAATACCTTTGCAGCGAAAATATCCGCAAACCATGAGGTACATGCAGCACCCCTTGCACCTCTCAATTCTCGCGATTTGATTGCTTTGAGCGAATTGTTTGAGCGCAATGATAGTGATGTCATCGAAGAAGATATCAACAGCAAATTAAAGATGATGGTTCCCGAACCTTCCTGGGAGGAAGACCCCTACGAATTCCTCCGGGAATTTCTGTAAATTACCAAATCCCTGCTGTTATCGGTTATACTTTAAGGATAAAAACCTAACTTGGGTAATCCCACGGTTTCATGCCAACCCATCATAATATTCATACATTGAATCGCTTGACCTGCCTGTCCTTTAATTAAATTATCAATCGCAGACATGACAATCACCCGGCGAGTACGAGGGTCTACCTCAATCCCAATGTAGCAAAGATTACTACCACAAGCCCATTTCGTTTGGGGATAGATACCCCCTTCACAGATATTCACCCAATCGCAATGGCGGTAAAAGGCATTATAAATAGTGATTAAATCATCCCGAACCAGACCAGGGTCACGGAGAGTGGCGTAAACGGTAGCCAGAATACCCCGTACCATTGGCACTAGGTGAGGTGTAAATTGTACAGTGACTTCATGACCAGCGAGGTCACTGCAAACCTGTTCGATTTCGGGAGTGTGGCGGTGACGAGCCACATTATAGGCAGCAAAAGAATTATCCGCTTCTGCCAATAGCATACTCACCTTAGCATCCCGTCCGCCCCCCGATGTGCCAGATTTGGCATCGATAATAGCAGTTTCGGGGACAACTAAACCTTGCTTGAGGAGGGGAGACAGGGCCAAAAGACTAGCAGTGGGGTAGCAACCGGGACAACCGATTAACTGGGATTCGGCAATGCGATCGCGATATAATTCTGGCAGTCCATATACAGCATTAGCAGCCGTGTCCAGATCAACCCGTTTTTTGCCGTACCAAGCGCTGTAGGTATCCAGATTTCTGAATCGATAATCTGCACTTAAATCAAGGACTTTACAACCACGCTCAATTAAAGTCGGAGCCAAATCACAGGCTATACCATTAGGAACCGACAAAAACACCACTTCACAACGACGAGCGATCGCCTCAATATCCACCGCTTCCACCGTTAAATCTACCATCTTCGTCAAGTGGGGGTAAAGTTCCGCAAAAGGTTTACCTGCTGCCTTATCACCACCTAAGTAGACAACCTCCACCTCCGGATGATCCATCAGCAATCGGACTAACTGAACCCCGCCATAGCCTGACGCGCCAACAATACCAACCGGAACGCGTCTAAATTTACCCATCTTCTCACAAATCCTTACATTTGCATCTTGATTGCTCTGGCAAATGTCCAATTATTTTAAAACATTTACCATCCCTGTGCAGCTTTCGTAATTTCCCCACAGCAAAAATGCTGTGGAGAGATTGACAACCGCACCTTTTGTTATTAAACATCAAGATTGCAACTGATGCAGCAGAATTTTGGGGAATTAGGATAATGCAAGTAGAGACGTAGCAAGGCTACGTCTCTAATTTGTCCCCTACAGACTATTCGGTGGGTCGTCTCTAATCCCTACCCTCTGTGCTAAGTAGTACAGCTTAACTCACCTGACTTTTGGGTAAAGCGAGCATTTTCCCGGTAATCAACAGGACAGTCAATGACCGTGGGGACATCTTGAGCGAGAGCTTCTTTGAGAATAGGGATTAAATCAGTGGCTGCATTCACCCGATAACCCTTCAGACCCATACTTTCAGCAAACTTGACAAAATCAGGATTATTGAAATGGACAAAAGAAGAATTACCTTGACCAAATTGATTTTCCTGCTTCCATTCAATTAGACCGTAGCCACCATCATTGAAAATCAAAGTGACAAAAGCCGTACCAACCCGCAAAGCAGTTTCCAACTCTTGACAATTCATCATAAAGCCACCGTCACCCGTCGCAGCGACAACTTTCCGGTCTGGATGAACAATTTTAGCAGCGATCGCGCCGGGAATCGCAATCCCCATTGCGGCAAACCCATTGGAAATTAAGCAGGTATTGGGACTATGGCAATGGTAATGACGAGCAATCCACATTTTATGAGCGCCAACATCGGAGATCACAATATCATCTGGACCCATCACCTGGCGTAAATCGTAGATTAATTTTTGTGGTTTAATCGGGAAACTATCGTCATCTGCATACTGTTTATAATCAGCACGAATATTGTCCCGTAAAGTCAAAGCATAGGGAGTAGGTTTACCTTGACGGTCAGCCACCTTTAAAATTTCATTGAGGGAATCCGATATATCCCCAACCACCTCAATTATGGGAATATAGCTACTATCAATTTCCGAGTGGTTCGCACCCACATGGATAATGGGGATTTTACCGTCCGGATTCCACTTTTTCGGCGAAAATTCGATTAAATCATAACCCACCGCAATCACCAAATCGGTGTTATCAAACCCACAATTCACAAAATCCCGTTGCTGTAAACCAACTGCCCATAGAGCTAAGGGATGGGTATAGGGAATTACCCCCTTACCCATGAACGTATTTGCCACCGGAATATTCAACTGGGTGGCAAACTGGGTTAGAGCATCACTTGCATGGGCCCGAATCGCCCCATTTCCCACTAAAATAATGGGATTACTAGCCTGGGAAATTGCTGCTGCTGCTGCTCGAATACTAGCAAAAGACGCGTAGGTCTTCTCCATTTTATCAATCCGCAGTGGCTTTCCTTCCACGGGCATCGCGGCAATATTTTCTGGTAGGTCAATATGAACAGCCCCCGGTTTTTCCGTTTCTGCTCGTTTAAAGCCTTTGCGCACCACCTCCGGGGTAATACTGGGGCGAACAATTTGTTTATTCCACTTAGTAACGGGTGCAAACATTGCTACCAAGTCCAAGTATTGATGGGATTCAATATGCATTCTGTCTGTTCCCACCTGACCCGTAATCGCTACTAGTGGGGCACCATCCAGGTTAGCATCCGCCACACCCGTCATTAAATTGGTCGCCCCCGGTCCGAGAGTAGAAAGACACACACCTGCCTTTCCCGTCAACCGTCCGTAGACATCCGCCATAAACGCTGCACCCTGTTCATGACGAGTTGTAATAAACTTGATGGAGGAATTTTTGAGTGCTTCTAAAACATGGAGATTTTCCTCACCAGGAAGCCCAAAAACGTACTGTACACCTTCGTTTTCTAGGCATTTGACTAGCAGTTCTGCGGTATTCATTAACCTGTTATCGCCTCTGTTGCTAATTGTGATCGCCGTTTGTGAAGTAATGAGATATTGGTAGAATTCCAGGATAAAGAAAAAAGCGAAAATTAGCCTGAGTAGTGAGGATTAATTAAGGGTACTGATAACACCAAAATGACACTTGTTTCACCACGATTTCTAACAAACCCCTAAAAGTTATAGGGAGTGGGGAGTAGGGAATAGGGAGTAGTAGGTAGATTAACCCGTTACTCTATGCTTATCACTTACTCATCAGAAATGTCGGTTAAGTATCATCACGGAATCAGGTGAAACTCACCCCAGTCTATTTGCTTTTGTTCTTACTGCCATTATGTTTTCTTTAAATATGTAATGGCTAAGGAAATACGGAAATCAGATGTCATACCCTAAATTGGATTTTGAATTATCCTGCGATCGCTCCCCTATCCATCTATCGATTTGAGATTGGGAATTCCTTGTTGTATCATGATTTTGTTTATGCCATGTGTCATATTCTTCCTGGGGAATAGGGTGTAGAGACGCGATATGTCACGTCTGTACGGGAATGAGTTTTTCATGGTTTGGTTGTGTACAAAAGTTGTCTACGATAAGGCTGCGTCTACATGCAGACGCGTAGCGGTAAGACAAGAGGCTGGGGATGATTTGAAAATTGGTATAACCTGTAACTATCTTCACCTATTATTCCCAGTTCCAGCCGTAAAACTACGAAAACAACCAATGGATTTGGGATTAGTTCACAAATCAATATTTAACTTTTAACGGTTAACTGTTAACAGATTTATCCTGTATCCTTTATGTCCCCATGTCCAGTTACGAAAAAATTTACGCAGTCGTCCGAAAAATCCCCTACGGTAAAGTTGCCACCTATGGTCAAGTGGCGGAACTTTCGGGTTTAGCAGGGAAAGCGCGAGTTGTCGGTTATGCCCTATTTCGGGTGGATTTAGGTATTACAGATGTACCGTGGCATCGCGTTGTTAATTATAAAGGTGAAATTTCCTACTCGCCTCTACGTAACGGTGCGGATAAAACCCAAAGAGTTTTGTTGGAGGAGGAAGGTATTGAATTTAATGATAAGGGGAAAATAAATTTACATAAGTATCTGTGGAGGGGGATTTAAAGTAGAGACGTAGAAATGCTACGTCTTTACAATGATTTTGGTTTTAATACAAATTGTAAATAATTATAATTTATACCCAAATTCAGCAGCATCCTGGTTTTTATGTCTTTGACACTCCTCGTCCTAGAAGTGCAAGGATTTTTGAGCTAATCACTGAGCAAGGGTTTTCCCATTTCAGAGAAGATTCGGGTATGCCCGACCCTATCTGTCTGACGACAAAAGCTTTTACTTGTTTTCATTCACCGTTGTTTATCGGCGACTGCGCTATGTTTTACAAGGTTTTCGCTACCATACCTTTTTGTCTCTAATGCCGACTTTCGAGTTCTAGGGTTCAACTCAATTGAGCCATTCACTACCGCCCACTCGGGAAATTCAAACCAATATCAACTTAGCATAAAACTGTCCTAGAAGGACATGGCTCTAAACCCAATTTTTCGGTTAAATTTTAATTCAACGATTCCCGATTATCAGTACTTTTCAAGACACTAGGAATCTGGGTGAGGATTTTATCGGCGATTTGTGTTGGTGTTTCTTGGGAAGAGATGGGAATATGTAAATCCGCTTGAGCATACATGGGTTGTCGTTGTTGGAGGAGCGATCGCAATTTTGCTTCCGGATTGGTATCCTGCAACAAGGGGCGAGATGTATCTTCCGCAAGTCGTTGTATCAGTAGTTCCACTGGTGCATCCAGCCAAATTATTAAGCCGTAGTGCATGTAGCTCCAGTTTTCTTGGTACATGACAATACCACCTCCCGTCGCTACCACCATTTGGGTATAGGTGCTAACTTGAGCAAGGACATTCTTTTCTACGGAGCGAAATGCAGCTTCTCCATCTTGGCGAAAAATTTCGTTAATGCTTTTTCCCGTAGCTTGAACAATGACATCATCTGTGTCTACAAATCGATAGTGGAATTTTTCCGCTAACACTTTACCAATGGTGGTTTTGCCAACACCCATCATTCCCACTAGGTACAGGTTTAGTCCTTGCAATCCGTTACTTATCACGTTTATTCTTGTTTAGATTCACCTTCAATCATTTTCTCCCATTTTGGTGGAGCATGTAAACTATCGTTTTCCGGGAGTCGGGAGTAGGGAATTGGGAGTAGTCTACATGTACTGTTGACATTGTTCATCCAGAATGATTGATAAAAGCATGAAACAACGTATTTTCGATAATCAACATATAGTTATGTAGTTTTTGCATTATGTAAGTTCTAACCACAACCAATAAAAGTGGTTTTTCCCTACTACTCCCTACTCCCTATTCTCTACTCCCTAAATTAAATTGCTTGATGTAAACGGCTTTCGCGGATATAATTTTTCAAATGAGCTTCAAACATGGTTTGATTAACTAGCAAGGAGTTAGCTTGTTGTTGACTCAATAAAAAATTTTCCTCAATCAAGCGTTCAGCGATATATTCAATTAAAACCGGATTTTGGCAAACACTGGTAGTGAAGCTTTCAATTAGCGATCGCCTTTGTAGTAGTTCGATGGCTTCGAGAATTACCCGTTGGGAAACCCGGGGAGTAATTTCTTTTTGGAGTTTGCGTACCGACAAAAAATCTTGATTTAAGGCTAACCAGTACATAATCTGGGTTTCCAGGGTCGAAAGTCGTTGAAATTGACTATCTAAAACAGCGCGTATTTCCCCAAATACCACCGTTCCCTGCTGGATAAACTCGTGAATATTGGCGGCAAATAGCTCATTAATCGCCGTGGCAGCCAATTTTAAAAATAAAGGATTCCCCCCATACCAGTCAATCAAAACCTTGGCTTCGTCATCACTTAACTGGGTCAATCCCTTTGCTCGGAGGATTTGCAAGCTCTCATCCCCATTTAAACCCGTTAACTTATAGCAGCGAACAGGAGACCTATCCCCCTCCAAAGCTGCGATCGCTTCCGGTTTTTCTCTACTTGTCACCAACAAACAACTTTGGTGGGTTGATTCACCTACCCGTCGAATTAACTCTCCATATCCCTCATATCCCGGACGATATTTAATTTGGGGTAAAATTCCTGTATATTCCTCCTTATCGTCCCACACCTCTGGATGACTGCTAGCCAAAATTGCATCGAGATTATCAAATACAATTAAACAGCGTTTTGCTCGCAGGTATTCCATTAACAGGGAAATTCCCCCATCTTCCCCATCCCATAGCACTGCTTCACTTTCAGCACCCAGAATATTTAATAGCTGCGTCAACATGCTTGTAAACGGAGGAGCATTCCGCAGCGATCGCCAAATCAAACAGTCAAATTCCCCCTGTACCTTTTGAGCTAACTTGACCGAAAAAGCTGTTTTCCCCACACCAGCCATTCCCAAGATCAATATTAATCGACATTGCTCCTGTCCTATCCAAAGATGAGCTTGCTCTAACTCCTCTTCCCGACCATGAAATGCTGTCACGTCGATTGCTTCTCCCCAATCAAACTGGGATAACTCACCAGATTTCATAGTTTCAGCTTCTGAATCCGGAAGATAATTGGTCAAGGAATTTTGAGATGCTTCCATTGGGAACCAAGCTTTTTTGTAACCAGCTTTTTCCAATAAATGGGTGACATGACTCCAGTTTTTTACCTTCACTGTTTTCCCAGCTAGGTTGGAAAGCATTTCCTCGATATATTTATATAATCCATTGGATAAGTAAACCCTTACTGTACTACTACTACGACTTTTGTAAACCGTATTGGCAATTTCTGCTGGACTAAAACCACATAATAATCCGCGCAGAAACTTCTTCTCTACAGGAGTGAGAGCTTTCCCCTTCGCAGATGCCAAATCAATATATAACTTTTCTAACTCCCAGCTATTATTTGCTTCGACAAATTCTTCTCCAGTTTGATTAGTATCAGTTATTTCCATTTTTTATATTAATTTTACCTGTTGATATTTTACGTATAACAACGTAATCATATACAAGACCTGCGCAAACGAAAATCGGCAAACAGTATCTTGAGTCGCCTTTTCAAAGATTATCCACCAATTATACGCATTGCGTGTTTCCACCCACAATGTTGTATATACTGCAATATATTAACGATTTTTTCATGAAGACCGAATAAATGAACAGTAAATTTATAACGAATTTAATAACTATCGTTAGGTGACTTAAGAATTATTACTTAGGTATCTTAAAATTTAATGGAAATTTAAAAAAATAGTCAGTAAATTTATCAATAAAAACAAAAACATGGATTCACAAATATGCATTACCAATACTCTCCTCTGGGAAGTTGGTGTAATTATAGACAATGGCAATAAAAATGTACCAGAGGTAGGTGATTAATTTTAACAGACTTGTTCATAAGTAAAACCAAAACAGAACTGACAGCAGAATACAAACAGAATAGGGTCGTAAAAACAGTTTTGAGCTAGCCGGAAAAGTTTAAACAACATATCTCCGAAAAACCAATAATCTGCTGCGAACCCTAACTTGATATTTTGTTTTGTAACGTATAAAAGGTTAAAAACATTGTCAGTATTGACTTTCAATTAGTTTAGGTTCTAGCTTATGGATAGGTCGAATGTAGAGCAAGTCAGATGGCAATCGCATTAGGTGAATTATGATTTCCGGAATCTGCATATGTTGTCATTGGCCAACAGATATTAATATATGTGACAGTTTGAGGAGTGAACCCATGACTCGGATTCGTGATGTGGTCAAAGTGGCTTTAGCAAAAGGTTATCTAACTTTAGAAGCAGAGGAAAGTCTGAGAAAAATGCTCGCTAACCCCTATGATCAGGAGGATTTTCAGGCATTTATGATGCTACAGGAAGCTGCAATGATGGGACAAGTAAAGCAGCAATCACGGGAAATACTAGAAACTGCGCAAAAGTAGAGTCAAAGGAGTTGTGAGGAACTAGTACAAAAAGGCAAAGGGCAAAATAAATTTAAAGTGTATGTGTAGTCAGCTTTTCAGTCATTTTGAATGGTAGCTTTATTTTCCCCTTTCTGTCTCCCTTCTCCCCTCTTCTCATTCATTCTTTGTATTTTTAGTATCTTCCCCATCCAACTCATCCAGAAAACCCCAATCATCATCTGGGTTATTTTGATTATTTTCCTGATAATTATCGGGTGGTGATTGTTGTTCAGATTTGGGATAAAAAGGTGGAACTAGAACTCGGTAGTCAGCATCGTAGACCGATTCAGTTTTTCCCACCCCAGTTTGTTTCGGTTCGCGATAGTTATAGGAATAGGTCGAGTCCGAACCGGGTTTTGCGGGTGATTTGCTTGTTTGTTGTTGATCCGGTGTAAACAAATCCTCGTCCAGATCATCATCGAAATCTCTTGTATTCCGATGTTTATCCCTCGGCACATTTGTACTATAATCTGTTTTGGGGGTTTGGTGAGGGCGATCGCGCTTTCCAATTTCCTGAACCACATCATCCTCAAAATCCCAATCTTCGCTTGCAGTTTGTTCCCACTCGTCTAAATCCCGATTGACTCTAGGTTCGACATCTGGTTGGGGACTGGGGTTTTTCGTCGCGACTCGTTCCCGTGGAGATTGGGGAGGACGGGGAGGACTTGGTGGAGTGAAGGATTCTTGTTTTCCGCCAATTTTAAAGCTGCTAAGGCGTAATAAACTACTAATTATTAAAGACGTGAGCGCACCAGCCACAATACTGATTAAAACCCAGATCGAAAAAGGTAGAGCTTGCGATCGCATACCCAAAAACTTAATCGCAAGGGATGGTGAAAAATTTTGTATCACCAGCAGGGTGACACTACCAATGACAACAAAAATTAAAACTAAGCGAATCACAGCCATTTTGGATTTTGGATTTTAGATTTTGGATTTTGGATTTCAGAAGACAGGATGTGTAAGTAAAACGGTATTACTCCCCTTGCTCCCCATTACCCCCGCTTCCTCTCCCCTCCTCGTTTCCCTTCCAGCGTTCTATGGGGATGCAATCAATCTCAAACTGATCTAAAGCCCTCGCGACAACAAAATCGACTAAATCTTCAATGGATTGGGGATGATGATACCAAGCTGGAATCGCCGGAACAATGCGTACACCTGTTTCTGCGAGGGTGGTCAGGTTGCGTAGGTGAATCAAACTAAAAGGGGTTTCACGAGGTACAAGAACTAGTTTACGTCCCTCTTTTATTTGTACATCCGCCGCACGTTCTAGTAAATCAGAACTTAATCCATTGGCAAGTTTCGCAACCGTACTCATACTACAGGGAATCACCATCATTCCTAAAGTCCGAAATGATCCACTAGCAATGTTTGCACCCACATTCCCCCAAGGATGACAGCGCAGTTTCCCGGCGATTGGTACATTTGCATGATGTCGCCAAAATTGTTCCTGTTGTTCTGGTTCTACAGGCATTCGGATCTTGTTTTCTGATTGCCAAACCATGTAGGTTGATTTTGATGCGACTAACTCAATTGTATAGTCAGCTGCGAGCAAATATTTTAAGGTGCGGACGGCGTAAATTAATCCAGATGCACCGGTAACACCGATAATTAGGGGTAGATGGGAATTAGACACTTGCTTTTTGGGATTTTGGATTTTGGATTTTGGATTTGAGATTACTCTCTGAGAAGTCGCACTACCTGCGTTGATGGATTTTGGATTTTAGATTTTGGATTTTGGATTACTCTTCGGTCGATCCGCTAGCCTAAAGGAATGGCTTTCGCCAACGCGTCTATGGATTTGAGATTACTCTTCTAGATGTCGCACTACATGGGTCTATGGATTTTGAATTCAGAATTAGGGTCTCGCTTGATGCAGGGGAGTGGTGAGTGGGTAGTGGGAAATAACTACTTTTATCGGTTGTGGTGTACGCAGTTCTCTGCGACAAGACTACACCTACATGTAGACGCACAAACAGTTTCTTTTCGAGATGGCTACTCCCTAATTACAACTTACTCTATCTACAAGTAATGAAGGCGCATAAATTTGCGCCTTCAGGGTTAGTTAATTCCTCGACAAAGGTTTATTCGTCCTCATAGTCATCATCGAATCCTTCGTCATCTAAATCATCATCATCATCGTACATATCAACTTCTTCGTGGAGATTATAATCCTTGTCGATGATTGGTGTACCATCACTGCTGACCGTTACCAAATCGATTTGCTGACGATAGTAATCAACACTTTTAACTTGGACTGCGACGCGATCGCCTAAGCGATAGGAAGCGCGATTTTTGCGACCAAACAAGGCTTGTTGACGCGCTCGATATTCGTACCAATCGTCTTTGAGGGAACTGACATGGACAAGTCCTTCTACCCGCAAAGGTTTGGTATTGCTTGGATCACCATCTTCTTTTCCAGAATTTGAGTTTTGTCCTTCTTCGGGAGTGACTTCAATTTCCACGAAGAAACCGTAGGACTGGACACCCGTAATCACCCCGTTAAACACTTCGCCAATGCGTTGTTTCATCAGTGCTGCTCGTTGCAAACCTGCTAAATCCGCTTCGGCTTCTTGAACTTCTTTTTCCCGGTCGTTGAGTTGGGTAATTACCCGTACCAGGTCACTTTGTAATTCCTGGTGCAATTCCGGTGCAAGTACATTCCAGTTGATTTCTTCTGTGTGACAACTAGAAGAACGCAAATTGATCCGTTCCTTCACACGGGTATTGCGGCGATCGCGTCCATGTTCTAGCAATGCATAGTACATGCGCTGCATCAGCAAATCGGGATAGCGACGCAAAGGGGAGGTAAAGTGTATGTACCCTTCGCTCAAGGCTAACCCAAAATGGGGTCCTTTGTGGGTGCTATAGACGGCTGGTTTGAGGGTATCTTGCAAGAGATAGGTCAACACCTGCTCAGATGCAGACTCGGCAAATAAACGGGTCAGATGTTGATAATCAAGGGGTTGAATATCGATGTCTTCAGGTAGCACCAACTCCACACCTAAATTCATCGCCAATTTCAACATTTCTTGGACATCTTCCCCATCAGGTGCGCCTTGTACACGCCAAATCGTTGGCACATCCAAAATGCTCAAATGTTCTGCCATTAACTGATTTACCAGTAACACCAACTCCGTCATCATCATTTGTACTGGCGAATCAGTTTTGGGTACACAACCCAAACTGCCCTCGTCATTGTAGGGATTTTTTGCTGGGGGTAAATTTAATTGTAAACTACCCCGTTTAAACCGTTTGGCTTGTAATACTCCACTAATCTGATGTAGGGTGGACAAAATTTCCAGGATTTCCCCCGTATCCTTAGTTTTACGGGCTGTACCGTTAAAGATAGCATTTGCTTGGGCATGGGTCAGTTGCTTGTCTACTTTGACCACACTGGGTGTGGCCTCCCAACTCACAACTTCCCCCGTTTGCGGATCGATATCAATCAGGAAAGATAAAGCTAAACGGTCGTAACCTGCAAGCAAACCACATCTTTCCGTCACCGCTTCCGGAAACATCGGTAAAATTAAATCCCCCAAATAAACCGAACGTCCCCGTTTCAAAGCTTCCCGGTCTAACGCTTCCTCTGGAGGAACATAATGAGCTACATCGCTAATATGGAAACCAATCCGGACATTGCCATCAGACAGGGTTTCCAAACTCAAAGCATTCTCCAGCACTCCATCATCCGCCATCGCAATACTAACCATAAATTGCGATCGCAGATCAATCCGGTTTTTTAAATCGGCTTTGAGGATTTTTTTCTGTAATTTACTAGCTGCATCCAACACATTTTCCGTAAAAGTACGGGAAAGGTCATGCTTGCAAGTCACTAAATCAATGTCCGCAGCCGCTTCCGCATCACTACCTAAAATCTGCACCACCCGTCCCACCGGAGGATACTGGGCTAAGGGATAGCGCAATACCTCCACATGGGCTAAGTGGTCAATAGCCTCTGACAAAACCTCAACATCCGGATCTTGGATCTTTAATTCAAACAATAGGCGATCATCTAACGGAACCGCCCGAAAACCAGTTTCTACTTGCTTGATCCGCGCCAATAAGGTGTGATTTGAACGTTCTAAAATTAACTTCACTTCACCCTCCGGAGAGCGGCGACGGCTTCCTTCCTTGAGTACCTTGACCAACACGCGATCGCCATTCCAAGCATTACTTAAATGACTCTCGCGAATATATATATCCTCTGCGCCTTCTGTGTCTTGAATTGCAAAGCAAAACCCCTTACTCGAACACCGCAATTTGGCCTCAATTAGCTCCTCTTCCGGTACGCGGCGATATTTACCCCGCTCCTTGACTAAAAGCCCAATTTTTTCCAAGACCTCCAAAGCGATGTGGAGTTTTTGTAAACTTTCCTCATCTTCGCAACCCAGTTTTTTTTCCAGCAGTTTACGCGCTACCAATTTATCATCGGTGAAATTGGCAAGGAGTGTAGCGATTGAAAATTCCATGCAGTGAACCGACCTTTGGTCAAAACATCATCTAATTTGGGATTGAAATTGGTTCTTTTGTATTTACCATCGGAACCGAATACACGCAGTACGTTCTATAGAAAACTCGGTCATTACAGTTCGGCACAAGTTTTAAAGCAGTTAGACTGCACTCCTTCGGGCAGCCAACCCGAAATTGAGCAAACCTCTACCATCCCTAGCAATTTCCTTTCCCTGCGAGTTATCAAGTAACTTCGGACAACCTCAGTCGCAACAAGCACGCCTGATATTAAACGCCCCCAACCGGAAATCACTCAATGCGTAGCAAAAGCACAACAGGGATTTCTTGCGATTAGACAATCCCCAGATAACCTTCTGTAGACGCGCTGCGCACGGCTTCTAGCAGAGAGAAATTTACAGGTGTTAAATTGTCTAGCCCGAAGGTACTTTTACGTCATCATACATACTCAGAATTTTCACTCCGAGATATTGCCTGTAAACTTGCTCGTCACACATGTAGAATCGGTAACAATCCGTTTATCAAGCTAACAAGCAGTGAGGTGGAACCATTACTTCACTATTGTAGATTTATAGCGTACTTCCAGAAAATATTTCTGGATATCAAATCTAGTAAATCGAGTAATTAGTATAGCATTAGTACGACAAATACGGAGATTTTTTGCATTGTAACTTAAAAACATTTGCCAATTGCATAGACTACAATCAGTACTATTGCATTATCCTAGTACTAGAACACAATCAAGCCAATACATGAAACCACAGACACGCCAACACATTACACGAAAATTCATCCCAAGTCCCAAATCCATCAGGGAAAGTTTACTGGAAGATTTATTCTTTCAGCCACATCAGTTCCGACCCTTGGGGAAATCCCTTTTCTGGGGAATAACTCAACTGTAGCCAAAATTCAAAATATTCCCAAAACTTTCAGTGAGCAGCCTATATCTAATGTTGACACCAGAACCAACGAAAATGGTTTTCCCTACTCACAACTCCCTACTTCCCACTCCCTTTCAAGTAAGTCCGTGACGGAAGTAGGGATTAGTACGAAAATCAACCCATTACTAAAGACCTGATCACACCCTTCCCTTACCCCAAAAGCCGAAATACTCCCTGCACCGTCCCTGAGAGGATGTTGGTCAAGTGTCAATCAATACCTTATCAATTACTGATTGAAGACAGGGAATAGCCTCAAAGGGTATATTTGTCGTTATAAACAGATGCGATATGTCGCGTCTCTAGCAATTCCCTTATCCCTGTACAGAAGCGACATGTCGCGTCTCCCAAAAACCACAGACAGGAAAGCAGATTAGATTCCACCAAAATCCATAGACGCACGTAGTGCGGATCAACCGAAGAGTAATCCAAAATCCAAAATCCAAAATCCAAAATTGAGTCACTATGTTGCAAGAATTTCAGCGTTTGTACCCCACAGCCTGCTTAACATCTGAGCTAATACAAATTTATCATGGCAAATATATTATTCGTGCCAGCATTGAAATTGAAGGTACAATTCGGGCAAC
The DNA here is from genome assembly GCF_002368395.1 of Calothrix sp. NIES-3974. GTDB lineage: Bacteria > Cyanobacteriota > Cyanobacteriia > Cyanobacteriales > Nostocaceae > NIES-3974. The sequence goes on along the minus strand of NZ_AP018254.1, from coordinate 3,854,121 downwards.
GGGTATGGCTGCGGCGGAAACTATTGAGGTTGCCGAAGATCAAGCTAGACAAAGGGCGATTTCCGTATTACCAATAGACATTTCCCCAAGGGAAAATAATTTAAATCCCCCATCAAATCAATTAACTTCTGTTGCTTCCCAGCCTACATCCGCACAACAAATTCAGCCAAAAAGTCAAACTATCGAGTCCAAAACCGCAGCCAAACCCACTCCCACCCAACCTAATACCCCCCAATTAGAACAGATACCTCAAGTTACAAAAAACAGCGATAAATCACCTGAAAATCAATCCTTTGTAATTAACCAGCATCAACAACAGCAAATTTCTCCACCTGCACCTGTGGAGCAACCAACACAAACCCTGCTCCCAGAACCAAGTCAACCAGTAGGAACTAATAATTTCAACCTATCGCCAACCAACTTCCCTCCCGAAACAAGGCAACATCCAACCATACCTCTAAATCCAGAATCTCACCTTTCCCCCCATCCTCCCCAAGGAGAAGCACCATCTAACCCAGAACAACCAATCCTTAATTTCGAGCATCCCAGCAGTAACGTCACTCCCTTTGCTCCCCGCAATCCCGTCACCGATACAGAAGCTATCAGCCAACCTAAGTCGGAAAGCAAAACCCCAGCAGCGAGTAAACGCGGACGTAAGAAAAACGAACCCGTTGATTTATCGGGAATTATTGCTCAAACCGATGTAGAAATGCAGCGCTTAGGTTGGACACCGGAACAGGGACGGGATTATTTAATTAAAACCTACAAAAAACGTGGACGCACCCTGTTAGATGAAAATGAATTGATTGATTTTTTGAATTACCTCAAATCCCAACCCACCCCATCCGATTCCTACGCAATTGACCCTTTGGCTGGATTTTGATGTTCAGAATTCAAGCCTAATCATTTATTGGTAAAATTATTTTGGCTTTAAAAGTCGATTTTAATACCTAACAAGCTGGTTTCTTGGGAGTAGGGAGTAGGGAATCGGGAGTAGTTGATAAAAACAAATATACCGTTGGTTTTCACACTCCAAAAATGTGCCTGTTGAGTGGTTTTGGTGTTGCTTAAGGTCGGGTGAAATCCATCCGATTTCCAATCTAACGACTTAGTAGCCGATGAAGACTTACAGATTAGAAATCTACTTCAAAACTACTGCTTGGCGAAATCAATTTCTGATGCGAGTTGGTATCTTTTTCGGCAGTGGATTGAGTATTTCGCTGGTAAATTTGGTAAATTAGCAATCAGCGTGCAACCACATTACACATCGCAAAAATGTTCAAATTGCGGTCGGATTGTGAAAAAATCCCTTTCAACTCGCACTCATGTTTGTGCTTGTGGGTGCGAGTTAGATAGAGATACAAATGCAGCCATGCTAGTGCGATTCGTTCAGTCTAAACCGAGAAATCGGGGGACGACTGGCTCTCCAAAGTAACCAATAGGTTGAGTACGCACTTAAATCCTTTGGAGATGACAACTACATAATCTTATGAGTGAGAACAAGTATCCTAGAAAGTTCAAGTCTCATCCCTAAGACGCTTAGGTGAAAGCATAACCCCTACGGTAGAGACTAGCCATCAATCCGTAAAGCGGGGTTAAAAGCGGAAAGCAGAGGGTAACCTTAACCCAAAGCCCGTGAGCAAGTCCATACGGATAGCGTAAGCAAAGATACGTCTGAACCATCGTTACTGCAAACCAGTGAAATAAGGATGACACACTGGGAGTCCCAAAAGGGCAATAGTTAGGGAGTTAAGAGGATTTAAATCGACTTAACAGCGTCACCCGAAAACTCGATGGAGAGTATCATCCTATAGTGGACAAACCAAAGATTATGTGGAACGAAGTAATCCACCTATAGCTCTCAGGATTGGTCGATAACCTGAGTAGTCAGCTAAGACGAAACATCTGGTAAAGCAGGCTATTGGTGGAAGAGATTGAGTCAGAAGCGAACGCTCTGTGGTAATAGCAGAGATATGCAGACGGACTCACGGTAATACAGAGTGTAAAGTTGAGAGTAGTAGTAGATATGCCTAAAACAGATTCAAGAAAGAATACTGTAGGATGTGACCAACCTAATATCCTATCTTCGGAAGAAACGGATGCTTTCCTTCGTTGGGAACTAACGGATTGGAAGAAGTTAGAACGGAAGGTTTATAAGCTACAAAAACAAATTTACAGAGCGTCTAGTCGTGGAGATGTCAAGAAAGTTCGCAGGCTCCAAAAAACACTGATGAAGTCCCGAAGTGCAAAAACACTCGCAGTACGTCGTGTCACCCAAGATAACCAAGGGAAGAAAACCGCAGGAGTGGATGGAATAAAAGCATTAACTCCTAAAGAACGTCTTGACTTGGTAGAGAATCTCAAACTTGGGGCAAAGGTTAAACCAACACGGAGGGTTTGGATACCCAAACCCAACGGGGAGAAAAGACCTTTAGGAATACCGACAATGTACGACCGAGCAGTACAAGCTCTTGTCAAGATGGCTCTAGAACCAGAATGGGAGGGCATTTTTGAACCCAACTCGTATGGATTTAGACCGGGACGCTCATGCCATGATGCGATAGCAGCAATATACACAGCCATTAATCAAAAGGCAAAGTATGTATTAGATGCTGACATCGCCAAATGCGTACAAGAATGGGTTCTCATCCTGAAATGCCTACTAGAGTAGCAATACTACTCAAAAAGCAAAAAGGAAAATGCCCATGGTGCGGATTAACCTTCAAAGATGGAGATGTCATGGAAATAGACCACATCACCCCGAAAACCTTAGGGGGAAAAGATGAATATAAAAACTGGCAATTACTCCATCGGCATTGTCACGATAAAAAGACGGCTACGGATGGCAGTCTTGGGAATAAATCTAGCTGTAACAGTGCTAACCCGAAGCCACTGATTGACCTAAATAATTATATTTGGGTTAATGATATGTTGGTAATGACGTACACATGACAAGTGCTGTATTACTGAGGAGCGGAATGACGGGAAACTGTCACGTTCCGTTTTGGAGAGCAGTAGAGGGGGCGACTCCTTTACTGACTTTAATCATTTTAAATCTTGCAAGACAAGCTAGGGGAGGGCATCCCCGAAGTCAAGCTGTAGGACTTGTTACCGCTACTCTTTTAGGCGAAAGCCTATTGGAGCAAGTGGCGAGGTAGATTACAGAATCCCCTCGGCTAAGGGCTATCCATTAGTCACATCTTTCTTAACAAAGTCTGAAAAGCGATTATAGAAATGATTTCAGTAGAGGGATTAAGCATTAAGATTAGACAAAACTCAGAAAGTATGCATTTAGATTTGATGGGCTAGCTTCCAAGTTACGGCGATATCGTGCAATCGTCGTAACCCTCTCCAAATCGTCTTGACTCCAGGTTCCCCATCACCTTTACGACCCAGAAAACCACCTAGTCGAGCAATCATTCGTACAGCTTCTCTTAATGTTGGTGGCTGATCTGGTGGAATTGGGTTTTTGTTCACACTTACACATAAAGATTGCCATTCAACTGTAGTTAAAACCGTTTCACAACTTTGTTCTGGATTATCCCTTGCTTGGTAAGTTAACCATAATAATCGCCATGCCACAATCGAATATGTCGCTAATGCCATTGATAGGCGTTTTCCTGTCTCCAGTTGTAATTCCTCGATTCGACAACCGCTTTTCAATGTATAGTGATAACGCTCGATTAACCAACGATATGTATACCATTCAACACATTTTACCGCATCTTCAAGGCTATTAATTTCCAATGTCGTTAACAATAACCAACTGATTGGTTTTATCTCCGATGGTGGACTCTTTTCTTCTGCTAATATCACCTGTAGTTTTACTGGTTTACAAAGCGAACGCCCGAGCTTATTTTTTGGTACTTCTATTTCAACTGTTTCGTATCTAATTGTTAGTTTTGCTATCCTTTCTGGTCTTTCTGGATTTCTTCTTACCTTGACTTCTACTTCTCCCTGAGTTGGACTTGACCTGATCGCCTCATGTAGATAATTCGCTGTATGGCTAACTTTTCTATTATGAGTTCCTCTGATTAGTAAGTGGCTATTTTCTGGTCTTTCCTGATTAAATAAATCAAATATATCTGCTTCTGAGTCTGCTACTGTTATGATTTTTATCTTTTCTGGTAGTAATTTATTTGTTCTCTCTAGCCCTTCCAACCATCTTTGGCTTTCTTTTTCTTCTGTTTGTCTTTTTCTACGTGTTTTTGCTATTCCTAAATCTTCGATATTTCTTGACCATACTTGTTGGTCTATTACTCCCAGTGGAACTCCTTTTATGCTTGATAATAACGTTGAATGTACTTTTAATCCTAAACTTTTTCTCTGGTCTAGATATCCAATTCCTTCTGTTGCTGGATGACTTGTTACATCCATATTTGTTGTGTCTTGTATTGCTAATACTATCTCGTGTTCTTTTGCCCTTTCGATTGTACTTTTGATATGTCCATTGCTTATATCTGATGGTTTTATATACGGCGAACTCCACAAATCATATGCTGCTGTTGTCGCTGCTACGCTCCCACATGCTTGAGGTACACTCGATGTTGGTTGTGCTGCTAAATCTTCTACCATCTTTATCAAACGCTTGTTTCGCCGTTTATCTCCCAAATCCAAGTGCTTCAATTCCCTTGCTGCCCATTTTTCCATTTTTTACACCCTATCTTTCCTCTCTCAAAACTATACCTATCAAGCCTTTCGTCTTCTTTTAAGTATTTTTACTTTTTGTTAAGAAAGATCCGGGTAATGGATAGGGCTAAGGGGAGGGGAGTGTCAATGGCTGCGTTCCAACTCTATGGGGTAAAAACTAAGATTTTTGACACTGGAATCCAAAAGGTATACCGTTCCAAGTTGTGTAACCACTGGCATATCTACGATTCCAGGTGTGCATCATCAGCATCCAGTTATCTTGATTGTTGTAGCGTAAAGGTAACATATGGTCACGGCGAGAGGAAGCCAAATCGGATGGTGTGAAGTTTCTTTGTTCCACGGGTACCCAAGCTCCCCCATTATCGCGAATGCGACCGACAATTTTCACACCGTGTACTACTGATTGTGTACCGTCACCATGATCTCTGACTAAATCCCCCAAACGCAATTCTAAAACCGCATTACGTCCATCCAAATTACAATTCCAGCGGCCTTGCCAATCTGGTAGAATGACATCGGTGGGATTACGGCGACCATAGGTTGTAGCTTGAGCGTTTTGAGTGGATACTAAATTGCTTGTAGTCAGGATAAGTAAGCTAATTCCCACCAGGGAAGTCGTGAGTATTCTATGCATCATAATATGGTTGATTAATCTTTAGTATTTATGGTTCTGAGTGTAAATAGGTTCGTTTTTGGTGTTTTATGCAGTTTAATTGTAGTTTTCGTGACAGAATCCAATTAATCCCCCATGTCGTTGAGACATAACTAAACAAGAAAGTAGCTCTTCCTACTCCCATCCCGGACTGCTCCCTACTCCCTATTTTTTGACCAGACATTGCTTCCTGAGTGTTCCCAGATGAATTCCCAACCAGGGGTGTTTTCCCATCCCCTAATTACTTTCTCGGCGAAAATGTATAATCGAGAGTAAATAGCAGGGAAAGATTCAGGTTAAAACTTGCTGGCTCCGATATAATTATTAGCAAATCACTAAAAGGGGGAGAAATTTTTGTCCGAGACAGACGTTTTTGGCAAAATATTCTTAAACTCCGATTAATGATTGGAATTATTATTAAAGCAGTCTGATTGCTATAGATATTGAGTGAACAACCCTGCATTCTCGAACGATGTTGACCCGAATATTATATTTCCGTTTGCGCTCGACCAATTTCAGCTAGATGCGATCGCTTCCCTGAATGCTGGACGGTCGGTAGTTGTCTGCGCGCCTACTGGGTCAGGTAAAACTTTAATCGGTGAATATGCCATCTACCGCGCCCTTGCACGGGGTAAGAGGGTTTTTTATACAACTCCTTTAAAGGCTCTGTCTAATCAAAAATTGCGCGATTTCCGTGAGAAATTCGGCTTTGATAGCGTCGGATTGTTAACTGGTGATGTCTCAGTTAATCGGGATGCACCCATAGTGGTGATGACCACGGAAATATTTCGTAATATGTTGTACGGCACACCCATCGGTCAGGTGGGTATTTCCTTAGTGGATGTGGAAGCAGTGGTGTTGGATGAGTGCCACTATATGAATGATCGACAACGGGGAACGGTTTGGGAGGAATCAATTATTTACTGTCCCCACTCGATTCAACTTGTGGCTTTATCCGCTACCGTCGCCAACAGCGACCAGTTAACTGATTGGCTCAATTACGTTCATGGTCCAACGGACCTAATTTATTCCGATTTTCGCCCCGTTCCCCTAGAGTTTTACTTTGGCAATCCCAAAGGGTTGTTTCCTCTGCTAAATGAATCAAAAACCAAAATTAACCCCCGTCTGATTCAGAAACGCAACAAACGTCGCGGAGACAACAATAAGGGTCGTTCACCCCGTCCCGAAGCTCCCAGTGTCGCCTTTATGGTTGACCAACTGTATCAACGGGACATGTTACCAGCAATTTTCTTTATTTTTAGTCGCAAGGGTTGCGATAAAGCCGTCGAAGAAATTGGTGATATTTGGTTGGTGAATAACGAGGAGTCACAAATTTTACGCCGACAAATCGATGAATTTCTTGCTCGGAATCCGGATGCAGGTAGGGCTGGGCAAATTGCGCCTTTGTATCGAGGGATAGCAGCTCACCATGCGGGAATTTTACCCGCTTGGAAAGTGTTGGTGGAGGAACTATTTCAGCAGGGACTAATTAAAGTTGTTTTTGCTACCGAAACCTTAGCCGCCGGGATTAACATGCCAGCCCGGACGACGGTTATATCCAGTTTATCGAAACGAACCGATACTGGACATCGCTTGTTGAATGCGTCTGAATTTTTACAAATGGCCGGTAGGGCTGGACGCAGGGGTATGGATCAACAGGGCCATGTGGTGACATTACAAACACCCTTTGAGGGAGCCAAAGAAGCCGCCTACCTAGCCACATCCAAAGCCGACCCCCTAGTTAGTCAGTTTACACCCAGCTATGGGATGGTGTTAAACTTGCTGCAAACCCATTCCCTAGAGGAAGCCAAGGCATTAGTAGAACGTAGTTTTGGACAGTATATTGCCAACCTCCACCTCCGTCCCCAACTGGAGTATATCCGTGAATTGGAACGGCAATTAGGGGAATTAGAAACCCAAATCGCCACCATCGAAGAAGCGGAAATTGCCAGCTACGAAAAATTGCGTCAGCGGATGAAAGTAGAACGGCAGTTGTTAAAAACACTTCAAGAACAAGCGATTCAAGTCCGGCAAGCAGATATTAGTATGTTGCTGCAATTTGCGTTATCGGGAACGATTTTGAGTTTGAAGGGTAAAAATATTACCGTCACCAACCCAGTTACTGCCGTTTTAATTGGTAAAACCAAAGGTTCGGGAATATCACCCTATTTAGTTTGTTTAGGGAATGATAACCGTTGGTACGTAGCCACTACAGGAGATGTAGTGGACTTATACGCGGAAATACCCCGCTTAGATATACCCGAAAACCTCCTACCACCGGCTCAAATGCCGCTAAAACCGGGACAATCCAGACGGGGAGACATCGTTACCAAAGAAATCGCCGCCCAAATTCCCAACACAGACGCGATCGCAAACACACCACCGGAAGTTGTGGAACAGTTACATCGAGTCGCCAAACTACAGGCAGAAATTGAAGCCCATCCTCTCCATCAAAGTGGAAACCCCAGTACCCTATTCAAGCGCAGAAATCGAGCCAACGAACTCATTGAAGAAATCGCCGAATTGCGAGCCAATGTCGAGAAACAGTCCCAAAGATATTGGGACGAGTTTATGAACTTAATTTCGATTTTACAGTGGTTTGAATGCTTGGATGAAAATTTAGTCCCCACCGACCTCGGTCAGATTGCAGCCGCAATTCGCGGAGAAAACGAACTGTGGTTAGGGTTAGTTTTAGCAAGTGGACAACTGGACTATCTAGACCCCCAACACCTAGCCGCAGTCGTTGCGGCAATGGTGACAGAAACACCCCGTCCCGACAGTGAGGTCAAATTTCAATTATCGGAAGCAGCCGATGCTGCTTGGTCACAACTACGTAATATTCGCCGTTCCGTGTTAAAAGTTCAATATCGACATGGGGTTGCTTTACCTGTAGGCTTAGAAAATCGCTATATTAACCTGATTTCCCTCGTAGAACAATGGGCTTTAGGGATGGAATGGACAGAATTATGCGATCGCACTACCCTCGATGAAGGTGATGTCGTCCGCATTCTCCGACGTACCCTTGATTTACTTTCCCAAATCCCCCATGTTCCCAATTTGAGTGACGCGCTCTACCGTAACGCCTATCGAGCAATGCAGTTAATCGACCGCTTCCCCATCAATGAAGTTGTTGAGTAATCAGGTTTTGGATTACTCATGACTTACGTAACAGGCATCTTATTTGAAGTTCGTCGTGAGGAATTTAGTCCTCAAATTCAACGGTATACGCGTTGACTACAAACAAAAAATCAAGATTTTTGTGACACTTGCGTAATTCCTATTCTATATTTGACAAACCATTAGTATCACATACACATTTGTCACAATTATTTTTCAAATTGGTATTATTTAAGACAAGGTTAGTAGTACATATATACGTGATGTCCTAGAAAATATAAAAAACTATTAGTTTTGATTTCCCTTACATTCTATTCCTCGTTCCCTATTTACAAGCAAGCACGAACAGGGGCAAAGTCAAGAGAAAACTCTCAACTGGAGGTACTGTCATGGTACAGCAAATCACACCAGAAACCACCGATACAATCATCTACCCAGAAAGCGACGGACAGCCAATGGCAGACAATACGGAACAGTTTACATGGATTGTCAAAATTAAAGAGAATCTAGAAATTCTGTTTGCCAACCAAGCTGATGTTTTTGTTGCTGGAGATTTATTTTGGTATCCAGTTCAGGGAAATCCGAATATTAAACAAGCTCCTGACACCCTGGTAGTATTTGGTAGACCGAAAGGAAAACGGGGTTCCTATTTGCAGTGGGAAGAAGATAATATCCCCCCCCAGGTGGTATTTGAAATTTTATCCCCTGGTAATACCCTGAAAGAAATGACCAAAAAATTGCAATTTTACGAACGCTATGGGGTGGAGGAATATTATATTTACGACCCGGAAAAAAACGATTTAAACGGTTTGTTGCGCTCTGGAAACAGCTTTGAAGTCATCGAAGAAATCGATGGGTGGGTCAGTCCACGATTAAAAATCCGCTTTCAACTGACAGCCGATACCCTAGAAATTTTTTCCGAATCTGGACAAAAATTTTTAACACCCGTTGAATTAGATCAATTGCGGCAACAGGAGCGTCAACGAGCCGAACAGGAATATCAACGAGCCGAACAGGAGCGTCAGCGAGCCGAACAGGAATACCAACGAGCAGAAACTGAACGGCAAGCCAAAGAAGCCGCCTTACAAGAGTTAGCACAACAGCGTGATCGCTATCAAGAGTTATTAGCGAAGTTACAAGCAAAAAATATTTCCACTGATACTCTCAGCTAAAGCTAAAATTGTTACTTATCCAGCCCATCCACCATCCCAGTGCTACCCAGCATCACGTTGAATTATTCGTGTTGCGACTCGATTTAATTCATCCCTTAGTCAGTGGCAACAAATGGTTCAAACTCAAATACAATTTACAAACAGCAATTAGCCAAAATTGTCCCCAGAATTCATCAATCAACCTAGATTTAAATCACCCCCAAACCTGTCCCCACTTTCGCGGCAAAATCCTCACCTTTGGTGGAGCTTACTCAAATCATATCTACGCCACCGCAGCCGCAGGAAAATTATTTCACCTCCCCACCATTGGTATTATTCGCGGAGAAGAACATTTACCCTTAAATCCCACCTTGGATTTTGCCCAAAGTCAGGGAATGCAGCTAGTGTATGTCAGTAGGGAAATATACAAACAAAAACACACTCCAGCTTTTCATCAGGAATTAACAGCTAAATTTGGTGATATTTTTATCATTCCGGAAGGGGGTTGTAATCTAGATGGAATACGAGGCTGTACAGAAATATTGGCAAAAATCAAGACAGAAACAACAGAGCAATTTGATATCATTTGTCTAGCCTGTGGCACAGCCACCACATTAGTCGGGATTACCCTGTCAACCGTCAAAAATCAACAAGTAATGGGATTTCCCGTTCTCAAAGGAGGGGAATATTTAAAATCCGCAATCAACGACTTACTTCATCAATACTTAGCCAGTAATTTACCCGTACCCGGCGATAAAAGTCTAAATTGGCAATTAGTTTGTGATTACCACTTTGGTGGCTATGGCAAAATTAATCAGGAATTATTACATTTTCAAAAAGAATTTGCCCAAACCCAGGGAATAACATTAGATTACATTTACACAGCAAAAATGTTTTACGGTGTCATCGATTTAATTCAACAGGGTTTTTTTCGCCATTGTCGCCTCCTTTTGATTCATACTGGAGGAATACAGGGAAATCAGGGAATAGCCTACATGTAATAATGTTTACACCAAAACCCATGAAACCCGGATTTCTCACAAACTCCTAAAGCTTTCAGTGAGTAGGGAGCGGGGAGTAGAGACGACCCGGTGGGTCGTCTCCAGGGGAGTAGTAGGAAAATTAACCCATTACTCAAGGCTTATCACTCCCTTGTGAAATGTAGGGAAAGTGTTTTCCCTCGCACCCATGCTCCGCGTGGGTGCGGAACTTACGAGGTTCCGACCTCGTGAATCAAGGCAGTAAGTAGCCCTCGCTGACTGAGTGACCACACAGAGCATAGTCACTAGATAAAAGTTCTGACTAATTAATACTCGGTTTATGTCCGTCAACCTGTACTAGTACCATTTCCATCAAATGTTGATACATTTTCTTCCCCCGCTCCCCGTCAGGTCTCAACTCCAAAGTAAAACGCTATAAGTCCCACTAATCACTTTCAAATCACTCTCCTATGCGCTGGGACAAACTAGTAATTTTGAGGGGTTCCTAGTAGTGACTTGAGCCACAAAAAAGCTTTAAGATGAAGGCGCTATACCCGCAGGGTTGTCGTAAACTAGCGCAATACCTTTTTTCACCCATCTAAATTTATGCAATGAACCACAATCCATAGACGCACGTAGTGCGGATCAACCGAAGAGTAATCCAAAATCCAAAATCCAAAATCAGATAATTTTCCCCACCAAACTGATTATGAATGAAACCAACAAAGTACCAATTATCGAACTTAAAGGAATTTCCAAATCATTTGGTCGGAATTTGGTGCTGGATAATATCGATTTGACAATCTATAAGGGTGATGCACTTTGCATTATTGGTCCTAGTGGAACGGGAAAATCAACCATACTCAGGATTATTGCTGGATTAATCGCACCAGATGCAGGGGAAATTTATATTGCTGGGAAAAAACGCCAGGGATTAATTGAAGATGCTAACGACCCGATTGTGATTGGGATGGTGTTCCAACAAGCAGCTCTATTTGATTCCCTCACAGTCGATGAAAATGTGGGATTTTTGCTGTACCAGAAATCGAAATTACCCCGTCAGCGAATTCGTGATTTAGTGAATCAACGCTTAGAAATGGTCGGTTTAGGGGGAACTGGTGATAGATACCCCTCCGAACTCTCCGGGGGGATGCGTAAAAGGGTAAGTTTTGCCAGAGCAATTATGTACAACCCAGAAGATACCCAATCCCATCCCCAGGTTTTGCTCTATGATGAACCTACGGCGGGACTAGATCCAATTGCATCAACCGTAATTGAAGATTTGATTCGCCAATTACATTGTTTAGAAGGAATTTGTAATACATATGTAATTGTGACACACCAAGACAGCACGATTCGCCGTACAGCTGATAGACTGGTGTTCTTGTATGAGGGTAAAGTGCAATGGCAAGGTTATATTGATGAAATCGATCAAACCGACAATCAAGTGATTCGTCAGTTTATGAGCGGTAGTACAGAAGGACCGATTCGTGTAGTTGGATAGGAATTTGGCTTGGCTGATTGGGAATTGGATTTTAGATGGAATCGTGTGACAACAAATCTAAAATCTCAAATCTAAAATCTAAAATCCGAATAAGAGGTTAGTTAACAATGCGAGGAACTTCGCGGACAATTCGAGAAGGTAGTGTGGGACTATTAGTGCTGGCTGGATTAGGTATAGCTGGTATGATTATGCTCTGGCTGAACCGTTTTACTGTTAATCGCCAATCCTACAGAATTATTGCCGAATTTGATAACGTGGGTGGAATGCAAAAAGGCGCTCCCGTTCGTTACCGTGGTGTGAAGGTGGGTAATATTACCGCAATTCGGACTAATGCGAATGGGGTTGAGGTGGAATTGGAAATAGAGCAACCTGATTTGGTGATTCCCCGTGATGTGAAAATTGAAGCTAACCAATCGGGGTTAATTAGTGAGGGTGTGGTGGATATTTTACCCAGAAAACCAGACGTGAGAATTGCTATCCAGGAAGCAGGTAATCCCACTGATAGTACCTGTAATGAGAAAATTATTTTGTGTACAAATGCACGTTTACGGGGACAAATCGGTGTCAGCATGGATGAGGTATTACGTACCACATCCGATTTCGCCGCAGCCTATAGTAATCAGCAATTTTATGAGAATGTGAATAACCTGGTTAAACAAAGTGCGATCGCGGCTACGAATGTGGCAGAACTCAGTCGCAACCTCAGTTCCCTTAGCCGCAATGCCCAATCCCAACTTAACAGTTTTTCTGCTAATACCCAATCCCAACTCGATAGTTTTTCCCAAACCGCTAAAACTGTCGGACAAACAGCCGAAAAACTCGGTGATTCCACGGTTAGATTAAGCACTACTGCCAATCAAACCCTCAACCAATTCGGTGCAACCGCCAACGAAATCCGTGCCACTTCTGCACAAGTAAGTAAACTTGTCAATAATTTGGATGGTTTGGTCGCAAGTAACCGCTCCACCCTCGTCTCCACATTAAATAATCTCGCAGCCAGCAGCAAACAGCTACAAGTAACTTTAACATCCCTATCACCCTCTTTGAATCGGTTAACCCAGGGTGAACTGGTACAAAATCTAGAAACCCTGACCGCAAACGCAGCTGAAGCGTCAGCAAATTTACGAAATGCGAGTCAATCTCTAACTGACCCGAAAAATGCCCTACTTCTACAACAAACCCTGGATTCTGCCCGATTAACCTTTGAAAATACTCAAAAAATTACTGCTGATTTAGACGAATTAACCGGAGACCCAAAATTCCGTCAGAACCTACGTCAATTAGTTAACGGTCTGAGTGGTTTGGTTTCCTCCACCCAACAAATTGAACAGCAAGTGCAATTAGCCCAATCCCTGGAAACAATTAAATTGGGTAGTAAACCCCTCAGTCCCACAACTTTTCAACTGAGTACTAATCAAGCTCCCACACCCCATCAAGCTGATTTACAACGCCAACAAGCCATCAACCGTCTCACCCAAATCCTGAAGCAAAAGGATAAATCAGCCCAGTTGGTTTCTGAGGAAGATGTTAAGGATGCAAAACATAAAGGGAAATAGTAAATTTGTCAATATCCGTATCCTATCGTTATTGATGGTCTAATTAGAAAATATAGTCAAGACGCGATATATCGCGTTAGCTTGCGGAAAAATAGTAAAGACGCGATATATCGCGTCTCTACATTCAATCAACTCCAATCCTGTTCTTCTTTTTTTCCACGACTTTCATAAATTCCCCCTGCTTCATGAATCGCGCGGGTTTTTTGAAATAACTCTTCTTCGTTCAATTCCCACATTTCCATGATTTGATCCAACTTCGCTTGAATATCTCGCGCACCGGGAAAACCTTGATAACGGATACGCAAACGAGCTAATTCGGCTAAATTTAGGTCTGTTGGCCCTTCCTGGAATAAACTGGCCACGGCTATACTATCTTGGCTGTATTGGGGATGTTGTTGTTCTTTGTTCATCAAAAATCCTGGGGTTTTGATTATGGACGAAGTTTAGTATTACAATACAAAATTGATAGTCGTGATGATAGCAATCTATTAATTTTTTTTATTAAACTTAGGACATGTGAACCTTGAGCCTCATGCCACGGTGGTTATTTTGGGCCAATGGGTTAAAATTTATCACAGGAAATCTTGGCTACAGAAACTCAACTAGTTTTATTGTAAGTTTAGTATTTAAGATAATTTAGGGCATAGTTCTACAGTACTATCCAGTCAGATATTGGAACTCGAACTACGTAAAATCAACCTATCTCAAACCCTGAGTCATTTTGATTTTCGTTGGTAAACGAACAAGCAGGAGAAAAATTGAAACTACACCAGTATTTATACTTTAACCTTTGGCGACAAAACTACTCAGTAACCCAGGAGTCGGCAAACACAACTTAGCACATACGGCTCTCACGACTGTCACTAATTGCTAAATAAAGATACATTGTCATTGATTGTAAAGAAAGTACACAAAACTTTAGCTGAGGAGCGATTCATCTCAGCTAAGGTCAATGCAGCAAGGGAGGCAAAAGCCCGCTATGTTTGAACACTTCACTTCCCAAGCCATTCGGGTAATCATGCTTGCTCAGGAGGAGGCACGCCGACTGGGCCATAACTTTGTCGGCACCGAACAGATTCTCCTGGGATTGATTGGAGAAGGTCAAGGGGTTGCAGCCAAAGTGCTGGGCGATTTAGGTATCACCCTCAAGGATGCACGTCGGGAAGTTGAAAAAATTATTGGTCGCGGTTCGGGTTTTGTGCCACCGGAAATTCCGTTTACCCCGAAGGTAAAAAGTCTATTTGAACAGGCATTTAAGGAAGCGAGAACGCTGGGTAATAATTATATTAGTACCGAGCATTTGCTGTTAGGTTTAACGGAATCGGGTGAAGGGGTTGCCGCAAAAGTCTTACAGAACTTGGGTATTGATATGAAGGAAGTTCGTAAGATGGTGATTCGTCGTCTGGGAGAGGATTTGGCGACGGTTGCTCCGAAGTCAGGGGGTGGTTCAGCGCGTCGCAATCAGCAGAATCCGACCTTGGAAGAGTTTGGTAAAAATTTAACCAAGTTAGCTGAACAGGGGCAACTCGATCCGGTTGTGGGTAGAGAAAAAGAGATTGAGCGGACAATACAAATCCTGGGACGGCGGACAAAAAATAACCCCGTATTGATTGGGGAGCCAGGTGTGGGTAAAACAGCGATCGCCGAAGGTTTGGCTCAACGAATTGTAAATCAGGATGTGCCGGAAATCCTCTTAGAAAAGCAAGTTATCAGCTTGGATATGGGGTTATTGGTAGCTGGAACTCGTTTTCGGGGAGATTTTGAGGAGCGGCTGAAAAAAATCCTGGAGGAAATTCGCAGTCACGGCAATATCATCCTGGTGATCGATGAAATCCACACCCTAGTGGGTGCGGGTGGAATCGAAGGTGGTATGGATGCGGCGAATATTCTCAAACCAGCCCTAGCGCGGGGTGAGATTCAGTGTTTAGGGGCGACGACCCTGGATGAGTATCGTCAACATATCGAGCGAGATGCGGCTCTAGAGCGGCGTTTCCAGCCGATTATGGTGGGAGAACCATCGGTAGAGGAAACCATTGAGATTCTCTATGGATTGCGGGGAATTTATGAGCAGCATCACCGGGTGACAATTACGGACGAGGCTTTATTTGCGGCGGCGAAATTGTCCGCTCGCTACATTAGCGATCGCTTCCTTCCCGATAAGGCAATTGACTTGATTGATGAGGCTGGAAGTCGGGTGCGTTTGCGCAATTCTCAACATGCAGCTAGTCGGGAGATTAAGCGCGAGCTGCTCCAGGTGGCGAAGGAAAAAGAAAATGCTGTGCGGATACAGGATTTTGACAAAGCAGCAACCCTGCGCGATCGCGAATTGGATTTAGAAGCTCAACTGCAAGCGGAGTCAGAAAATTTTACCAGTACTCCCTGTGTGGATGAGGAAGATATCGCCCAAATTGTCGCCGCTTGGACTGGTGTCCCCGTCAACAAGTTGACGGAATCGGAATCGGAGATGTTATTGCATCTGGAGGATACCCTACATCAGCGCTTGATTGGACAGGAATTGGCGGTGAATGCGGTTTCTAAGGCGATTCGTCGCGCTCGTGTCGGATTGAAAAATCCCAACCGTCCAATTGCCAGTTTTATTTTCTCTGGACCAACTGGGGTAGGGAAAACCGAACTTGCTAAATCTCTCGCTGCCTACTTCTTTGGTAGCGAAGAAGCGATGATTCGTTTAGACATGTCTGAATATATGGAGCGTCACACCGTCAGTAAGTTGGTGGGTTCGCCTCCGGGATATGTGGGTTACGATGAAGGCGGACAATTAACGGAAGCTGTGCGTCGTCGTCCCTACACAGTGATTTTGTTTGACGAAATCGAAAAAGCCCATCCCGATATTTTCAATATGTTATTGCAAATCTTGGATGATGGACATTTGACGGATTCCAAGGGACGTAAGGTTGATTTCAAGAATACCTTGATTATTTTGACCTCCAATATTGGTTCTAAGGTGATTGAAAAAGGTGGTGGGGGAATTGGCTTCCAGTTTGAAGATGAAGCTGAAGCAAGCTACAACCGGATTCGCAACCTGGTAAATGAGGAGTTAAAAGCCTTCTTCCGTCCAGAATTTTTGAATCGTTTGGATGATGTCATCGTCTTTACCCAACTCAAAAAAGACGAAGTTAAACAAATCGCTGAAATTATGCTCAAGGAGATTGCTGGTCGCTTGACAGAAAAAGGCATCACCCTGGAAGTCACCGAGCGATTTAAGGAGCGAGTCGTGGAAGAGGGATATGACCCTAGCTACGGTGCAAGACCCCTACGTCGTGCGTTAATGCGATTGTTAGAAGACTCCCTCGCAGAAGCCATGTTAGCTGGTAAAATTGGCGACGGTGATCGGGCTGTGGTTGATATCGATGAAAACGGTCAAGTTGTCGTCAATCAATCCAGTCACAAAGAGTTAGCGATCGCTCAAGCAGGTTAAGGGAAGAAGACAGGAGACAGGAGGTTTTAGCTGTTAGTAATTAGCTTTATTTCCCCTGTTCTCCTTTTTTCAAAGGTTCCAAATTCCAAAATAAGAACATCTCCTCCACACTATCTTGATATGGGTGTCAAGTTGCTTGTTTAACCGAGATATAAACCAATACGGTTGGTGTTAAAGATAACTGTAGGTTGGGTTGAGGCTTTGCATAGACTGTTGATTTTGTGGAAATTTACCCATAAGCTCACACAGTTTTTGTGATTATCTCGTCCCTATGCTCCGTGTGGGAACGCATTCCACGAGGGCTACTGTCTCTACATTCTTCAATCCAACCTACCCCCAATAATCAGGCTTTTAAGTCTAACTGAACTGTATTGAGATATAAATAAAACCTGTTACTGTACTCCTACTGCTCTACCTCCAGAACCAAAGATAATTTCACTCTCAGGTGTTTGTGGTTCCCAGCCGACATCAAAATCTGCTTTCCAAGCAATTTGTCTTGCTTGACGGAAAGTGGAAAAACTATCAGGTCGTACTAGAAACGCCAGATAATCTTTTTGTAAGTCTAATTGAGCCAAAATTTTTTGATACTCTGAATTTGGTTGAGCTAACTCTGTTCCTGATTCACCACCTGTGGTTGATTTGGGGTTATACTTCCATGACATAGATTTTAAATTAACTAATTCGATTTCATAGTTTTTCGTTTCGGCTCGAAAATTTTTTAACTGTTGTATTTTTTCTGCTACACAATTGTTATAACTTCTGAGTTCATCAAGATAACTATAAGTATCAAGATAGCTGGAACTAGGTTCAACACAAGTAGGTAAGTTACTAATAAAATCTTCTATTTGTTGAGTCGCTGATTTATTATCTAAATAAATCACTCTATTACCACGAATTTCAAAGAAATTCGCTCTTTTATCACTTTGATTGACTAAAGGTGTACGAACTATAGTACTTGACTGAACTGCAACTAAAGTAATAAAAAGGCTAATGAACATCAACACACCAACGGTATTAGTCAAAATATCCAAGAATGAATCTAGATTTTGTTGGGGACGGTGAGATTTAAAAGACCGTTTTCTTCTCATTTCAATACCAAAATTTATAACTCAAACTAAATGTAGCGATTTAGCTGTAATTCAAAGTTGTGTTTCAATCTTCAGCTTCCATCCTTCATTAATCGGTTCATAACCAATATCAATTCCTTTGGACTCAATTAATTCTCGAACTTGTTCAAAGACTTTAATTCCATCAGGGCGAAGTGCCACAATCAAATATTGTTGATCTCGATTAGCTTTTACCTCCTGTAATAAAACTTGTAATGGTGAAGAATAACTATCGATTTCAGATAAAGCTACAAATTGTTTACTGGGATAAATAACAATGCCATCACTACGGCATTCTATATAGTGGGGCTGTTTGTTCTGGTTCTGTCCGTTTTCGTTTTTAGCAACAATGGTAATTTGTTTTTGATTGCTAAATGTTTGAGCCATCAACACAATAATCAGCAAAATAAGTACACCTATGGTGCAAGCCAAAATTGACAGAAAGGGGAATAGTTAAATTTCAATTGCAGGACGAGTAGATAATCTTCTTGGCATAGATTTAGTTGTGATTTTCGTCTGCTTCAACTAAGGTAATACGACGCGGTTTGTTGAGTTGTTCTAGCACTGGTCTTAATAGCGCCAAATTTGACCTCACTTCACCCAATACTCGTTCTAATTGTGCTGTTTTTTCTAAACTTTGTAAGCTCTGTTCTAAGCTACGTTGAAATTCCACAATTCTAGCGACTTCATGAGTGCAATTTTCTAAAGCTGTAATACGGCTATCCAAAGTCATTGCTGCTTTCTGTAACTGCTCAGTGATATGTTCTGTATGTGCGTTGAAATTCTGATTAACGCTTTGGTAATTATCTTGAACTGCGGTGCTAATGTGTTGGATTTCCTTGACAATATCCTGACTAGATTGTTCTTGCTGGGCTAAAGTAGCAATAAATTTTTCTCTGTCTTTGACAGCCATTTGATTGATAGCGTTCATCTTCTATTTTGATATTGCCTGATCAACGTGTGTTAAAACTAACTATGTCAATACTTAGTTAGTAACTCTTGTCCGCGATCGCCCATATCTTGAAGTATTTTTTCTATTTGTTTCATTGCAACAGGTGATGGTTGATTTCGCCCATTTTCCCAGCGATTAATCGTGGGAAAGGTGAATCCTAATACTGCTGCAAACTGTTCTTGAGTCAAACCAGTTTGCTGACGCAATTCACGAATGAGATTACCTATTTCTGGTTGCTTAATGACTAATTTTTTGGGGATATTCATGCTCGATTTCTCAACTCACCACGGTAGATGCAGTAAGTGATATATCAAGTTATATAGTATTAATTAAAAATAACTCGCGTCTCCTGTGTAATTACATAAATCTGGTATTTATGCTAACGAGCAGGGGATACATCTCAGTTTTTATCGTTCGGTGACAGAATAATCTGAATCATTGTATTGGAAGTCTGAGCTTCAGCAATCGATAGACTGATTCTGAGCGATGGATTTTGCGATTGCTTCTTTGCACTCGCTGCGGACAAAATATGTTTTTACTACATATTTGGGATGCTCCCTATAAGTAACAGTATCGAGACCGTATACTGAAAAACCTATGGACAAAGCTTAAGCTTTTGATTTAAAAATGCTCCCTATTTCTAACCCCACCGAATGTGTTTCTTAAAAGTTAATCCAAAATCGAAGGGCTTGCGGTAGGATGGGGTTATTAACTTGACTTGGAACAAACATTGGATGAATTGGTATATTTACTCAACACCCCTAGCTAATGGCTAGGGTTTTTATTCCAGCCTTAAATCCCAGCAAACCACTCATACCCCATATCTTCCCAGTAACCTCGATATCTAAATAGTTGACTGACGAGGGTAATCCGAGTCACCCATTTACTTTGCTTATAACCTAATTTAATGGGTGCAGCTAGACGTAGGGGAGCGCCATTTTCTATGGGTAGGGGTTCACCATTTTTTTGATATGCCATTAGGGTTTGGGGGTGGACAGCCGAAGCAATATCCCAACTAGAATAATATCCATCAGCTGAGGTAAAATAGACGTATTTCACACTGGGTTTTGGTTGGGCGATCGCAATTAGTTCTCGTAAACGCACTCCTCCCCATTGAACAATGGCAGCCCACCCTTCCACACACACATGACGGATAATCATGGATGTGAGGGGTAAGGCTTGGATTTCTGTTAATTTCAGGGACAGGGGTTGGTTGACTTCTCCATCGATAATGAGGCGATATTCGTCGGGTGGTATGATGGGGGTATTGCGAAATGTATTGACAATTAGGGCTTTTGGTTCAATTTGGGAAGGGGAAAATTCGGGAACGAGTTTTTGAGGACGAAAAATCCAACTTTCCAATTTTTCATTGAGGGGCATTGTCAGGGTTCCGACGATATCTTCACCGATGGGAGTTCCACAACCCCCTAATACCATACCGAGACTGGAAATTCCTGTAAGTTGCAAAAATTGACGACGAGTGGTCATGATATGGTTAATACGGGGAAGGATGTTTGGATGGGGGAGTGTTTGTTGTACAAATATCCGATGGTGATTGCATGTTAACCGTTAATTGTCAACAAAGCTGAAATCGGACAATTGATGTGTTAGTGTTCCCATTCAAACATTTTATAGTGGTAGTGGTCTGTCCCATAGGTTTTGTAGACCTGTTCTGCAACAGCGCCTACGGTGTACACTACGGAAGGAGTTATCTTGCGACTAAGAGATATACCACTACATATTAACAATATATTAAATTATTAAAAATTTTGAGGATTTGCGACAAAAGTCTAGGATGTGCAGTAAGCTCAGTTTGAGTTGTGTTGTCGATTTTAATAGGAATATTTATTATGGCAGCGTCATTTTTACCTTCGATTTTGGTTCCTTTAACTGGTCTGGTTTTCCCCGCAGTGACAATGGCTTTCATGCTGTTGTACATGGAAAGCGATAGTATCTAACAATCAGGCTTTTCCTACCTATCTGGGAAGATATGGTGGGTGGTTTTGGTGTTGATCTGCTGGGGTGCATTTAATTAAGTTGACTGTTAACTGTTGACTGTTGACTGCAAAATTACATGTGCTTTTCCCGCATTTCTCACAGGTGAGCGGTAAGCGTCGAGTAACGGGTTGGTTTTCCCACTACTCCCGAATTCCCACTCCCTAATGCCTGTAAATTTTAGGGTTTGTGAAGAAAAATCCGGGTTTTGCAGATTTCGCACCAAAACCTAATCACAGTAACTTGAGTTGTAGGTCTATTGCTGCAACTGGATTATCCCTATCCTCTGGGGAGGTTTCGCTGTCGTTATTTGCAGGTTCGTCCCAATTCTCATCTGCCGTAGACATTAAATTTTGAGCTGCTTCTAGCATCAATTGGGAAATATCCTTCAAATCTTCACGATTATTTAAGTATTTTTGCAGTGCTTCCATAGGGTCAATGCTATTGTAGGCACTTAATTCTGGGACACGGGGACGGGCTAATTGACTGATTAATTCTGGTTGAATTGTGTAGGTGTGGGCAGATTTGAGAGCTTGGTGGAGAGCGGGGGTATCAATCAAATCCAACTGTTCCGAGCGAAGTTTATAGATTAGCCGTACCACCGCATCGGTGATATCGTGTTTTGCGATCGCTTTTAAAATGGCCGTTTGGGGGTCTTCCTGTTTCGATACATCCACTTCAATAGTCCGAAACACCCGTACAGGTAAAGGGTGAAATTCCCAATTGACCTGACCATTATCAATTTCAACTAGCACATAACCCTTATCTTCCTTCTCCTCACTAAAATCAACCCGTTCAATACTACCGGGATAAATTACAGGTGGATTATTATGCCTATTTAGATTTTGGTGACGATGGACATGACCTAAAGCTACATAATCAAAACAGTCACGGGTCAATAGCGATAACGGTAAAGTAAATCCTTTCCCCACAGCTAAATACCTTTCTGCTCCCAGGGTGGCATTATCCGCCATTAAATGGGCTAATAGAATAGTGGGAATCTGGGGATCGAGACGACGAATTTCCCCCTCTAAAACCACCTGTAACCGTTCCGTTAACAGATGATTGACCTCCGACAATGACATCCCCTCGCTTTCCTGTCGTGTCATCAAAGTCGAACGGGTTAACCAGGGTAAGGTAATCACATTCACCGGACCATTGCGAGTTTGAATCACATGGGTGGTCAGGGTATCTCCAACAATAAAACCAGGTACACCCAAAGTCCGATAAATACATAAACTTGCACCCCCCTGTCCTTGGGAATGTTGGTCATGATTACCCACTAATAGTACAGTAGGAATTTGTGCATCCACAAGCCGACGAAACTGACTTGCAAAAGCTTCTTGAATGTAAGGGGGAGGGGTTGCATCCGGAAACGCATCTCCACCAAATAGCACCAAATCAACGGGTTCACTCAAAGCACGGTCGATACAACGGGATAAGGTTTGGACAAAATCTTCTAAACGGGTATTTAAACCGGTTTCCGGGTTGATGCGTCCGTGGGAAAATCCACTACCCATATGAATGTCGGAAAGATGGAGGATTTTGAGCATAGGGGACAGGAGATAGTGTAGATGGGACTTACGCAAGGATCACAAAACTTCTGATTTTTTATTTGTAGTTAGCACTGTCTGCGCTGACTTTGAGGACTAAAGTCTTGACTACGAACTTAAAATAATATGCTGGTTACGTAAATCCTAAATAAATCCTAAAATAGATTACGCGATCACTGAAATATTTTACTAGTAAATTCGGCGGAAAAAGTCTTTTCGCGAGGGTAGGGAATAGGGAGTGGGTAGAGACAACCCGTCGGGTCGTCTGTACAGGGAGTAGTTTTGAGCTAATAATTCCACTTTTCATAAGACCTAAAAAACTACAGATGTCTGGTTTTTGAACTTCTACACACCTATTTGGAAAGCACTTTTTGCGACTAAAATATCTTCAACAGCTGACAAGATATAGAGAGACAATATATCGCATCTTGACGATTTTTCAACAAGTCCTAATTAAAATATATTCATCATTCAAGAATTACGAATTATGGTATTTCCGCCTAAATTTGCGGCAATTTTCATGGCACTACTTGCGGTTTGATATAGTACTTCTAATGTTTGTGCGTCATCAGGGAATTCGGCAATTCCACCGCTAAAGGTAATTCCTAATTCCTCTAAACCTGCTAAGGCTTTCATGATACATGCATAACCTTCATCCCGACCTGCACCGTATAAACCGATGACAAATTCATCACCTCCCCAACGACTGACAACATCTTCTAAACGAAATTCTGCTAATAAATGGGAAGCAATTTCCCGCAATATTCTATCTCCGCTTTCTTTCCCTTGCTGCAAATTTATTTGCTGAAAGTTATCGATATCCAATACAACTAAACATAAACAATGACCATAACGACGGCTTAAACTAATTAATTTTGCTAATTCTTGTTGAGCTTTATGACGATTTGCGAGTTTTGTTAAGGGGTCAGTTTCTGTTAAATTCTTCCAAATTTTAACCCTTTCTAAACGATTAATGATTCTTGTCACTAATTCTGGACCAATAATTGGTTTACAAACAAAATCATCCGCTCCTGCACTAAATACCTGATTGACAGTTGCCGCATCGTTATGTACTGTCAAAAAAACAATGGGTAATTCGCTCCAATAGGGGTGATTGCGAACTTCTTGACAAATTTCTATACCATTTTTTTCTGGCATTTCCACATCTAAAATTAACAAATCGGGAGCAACGGTTTCCAATGTTTCCCAGAATTGTTGAACTTGGGTGAGAACTGTGACGTTTAAACCCCAAGGTTGCAATAAAATTTGGACTGCTGCACCCAAACTTTTATCATCATCAACGATTAAAACCTTGGCTTCTGCGCTCAGGGTCAGCTGAAGCATCTTTTGAACCGCTGTATTTAAGCTTTCAGGAGTAACCGGTGTTTCAATGAAGCGATGACGATTGTTGCGGACTGAATGGAGTAAAATTTCTGTTTCCGATTGATTACCAATGATTACAACTGGAACTGAGGGTTTACGTGCATCACATTCGCTGATAAAATTAGCTAATTCAGTTTGATTGTGGGAAATCGTGCTATCTACAACTACTAAATTGGGATGCTTTTGATATAATCCTCTGCGTGCTGTTTCCAGGTCACTGACTACCATTGTGGCAATTTCTTGCTCTAATTTTGTTTGTAAAGTAGTGGTGTTGATAGTTGTTGCTAGGGATGTTTGCTGTTGATGATGATTTTCGATCACCATGACAATCAACTGCTGAGTGCTGTTGGAGGTAGGGGAGTCCGTCAAGGTGATGTGTTGGTTAATTTCTTGGTGTAGCTGGTCAACTAAGTCACTTAAATGCGCTACTTCTTGAGTGCTAAAATCTTGGTGGGATTGGAGGATTGTTTCAATTTGTCGAGCAATTATAGAACCGTTGCCGATGCCAAATGTCCCCAAGGAACCCGCTAAGGAATGAGCTTCTTGACGAGCTGTATTTTGCAGTTGGGGTGAAAGCTGCTGATTTTGAGCAGCAGTGACGGTTTGTGTCAGTACAGCTAACTGCTCTTGTACCCGTGGTTGATGACGTTGCCAAATTTGGGCGATCGCGGAGTGACTTTCTTGGTATATGGCATTTTCAACTTCTCCTTGACCAACTTTACCATTTTTCTGGTTGAGATTGGTATTTTGGGCTTTTTCGGTATTTTGTTGGTGGTGTTCGTTTTCTACTGGTTTTAAGCGATAACCAATTCCGTAAACGGTTTCAATCAAATTTGCTGGAGCACCAACGGCTTTGAGTTTTTGCCTTAAACCTTTAATATGGGTACGGACAGCTTCTTCCCCTGGTGTATCATCGTAGGACCAGAGATGCTCTAATATCATCCCACAACTAAACACCCGTCGGGTATTGCGTAAAAATAATTCTAATAAAGCATATTCCTTCGGAGTTAGGGATAAAACCTGTTTTGCATAGGTGACTTCGCAGCTAGTCGGATCTAAATGTAATTCTCCCCATGTTAAAATTGGTTGGGCTAAACTGGTACTGCGTCGCAACAAAGCCCGAATTCTGGCGACTAATTCCTCTTGCTCAAAAGGTTTGACAATATAATCATCCGCACCTGCATCTAAACCAATTGCTTTTTCGTGACTGCTTGCACATCCCGTCAGTAGCAAAATCGGCATTTGCTTACCAGATTGTCGCACTTGACGACAGACACTCAACCCGTCAAGCTCTGGCAAGTTGACATCCAAAATAATTAAATCATAATCATAGGCTTGAATTAACTCTAACGCGGATTTTCCGTCGGCAACAATTTCCACGGCATAAATTTGGTTGGTCAAAATTTCTGCCAAAAGTTCTGCAATCGAGTTATCGTCTTCAACAACGAGAATTTTCATAAAATCATCTTTGGCTGAAAATAATTCCGCATCGCCACCATAGCTGTCTGTATTAGTTTATCAATTTGAGGAAGGGAATAGGGAGTTGGGATGGGGGATGGGAAACAAGAAAATAGCTTAGAGGATGTTTGTCAAGTATTAGTTATCACTATTTTGACTATTGTCTTTACTCTGGACATGGGGTTATAAAGCTGATTTTTCCTTCGAGAGTACAGACACGACATGTCGCGTCTCTTCCCATTCCCAAAAACGATAATTCAAGTATGAAAAATGACTTTTGCAACAGCCTTTTAGGGAATATACACAAACGAAGGATAAAAGAAGTATTCGGAAAGAGATGAATGTATTATTCCTACTATTTTTTCAGCGTTTAGACAACTATACTTCCTATTGTTCGGAGGGTATATAACTACTTTCCGAGCCTAAAGGATGATGTGATTTTTTTAGCTGTATAAATTATAAGTATTTTCAGGAATAATCATGGCAAAACGTTGGCTAAGGAAGGGGGTAATTTCGACTATTTCCGCGATCGCTCTCTTGGCGATTGAGATGGTTAGTGTATCTGCAACAACAACGGTAATTAAAGGACAAACCTTACATGAGTTATGTACCACATTTCCTTTAAACTCCCAATGTCAAGATTTTGAGGCGATACCCTTATCTAAGCGTGGGGGAACAACTGCAAACTGTAGTTTCAATAGTAACAATGTAGAAATTCAGGGAGAGTGTAAAATCCAAGTTGACCAGGAAGGGCTTCTAATTCATCAAGAAGCAGGAGAAGGTTCTAGTCGCTGGGTTCGGATTACTCCCCAGAAGTTCAATAGCTTTGTATACGAGGATATAGAAATTGATAACGTTGAGAAAACACTGATCAACTACTTTCTTTTTGGTATCGCCGGAGCAGCTAGTACTCCCAAGATAAAGCTAGCAAAAATCGAAATCAATTACAATTCCCAACACAGGAATACAAGTACTTTGGTTGTAATTATTGGTCGAGACAAGGGTAGCGAATTGCGATCGCAGTTAGAAAAATTAACCACACCCCAAGTCAACACACCAGCTATTCCCCCTCAACCATAAAATATCTCTGTATCTATCCTCCTATTTCCTCTGATATTTTCTGTAAGTTGGTTTTATTCCTCAATCATGGGGAATCCTACTAGCTATTTTGTTCTAAATACTGGTTAACATCTTCAACAACACGGGTAAGTTCAGCTTCTGTTGTCAGTTTAATTTGCTGATCACGAATCGTTAATAATACCTTAGCAGCAAAGGGTGTGGGCCAAATATTGGGGTTGCAAAATAGTTCTAAAAAGACTCCGGAAACATGGCGATATTCCATAACTGGTTGGGGTGAGGGTTTTTTGCTTGTACCTGTATTGGTTGCGGAAATTATCTTTAAGCTGTTGATTAAACCATCGAGAGCGGTTTTGATTTCTTTGACAGCATCGCTAGGAATCGCAAGGCTGACTGAACCATTTTCGAGGTTGAGTGTTAATCGGGGTGAGTCCATAAAGTATTGAGTAGGGAGTGGGTAGTAATTTTAATCCTATCGGGATTTTAGATTCAATTGTGCCGATTTTGCATTTTTTATAGGTATCACCATCAGCGTTGGGTAACGGTTAACTTTCCCACCACTCCCTATTCCTGACTCCCCATTCCCTTTTTATCGGTATCACCATCAGCGTTGAGCAAAGGTTAACTTTCCCACCACTCCCTATTCCCGACTCCCCAATCCCTTTTTATCGGTATCACCATCAGCCTTGGGTAACGGTTAACTTTACCACTACTCCCCACTCCCTTTCATAGTCCTATTTACTGATAATTTGTTGCTAAATAACTGGAAAAGGAAGTATTTTGATTTGGTTTTTTTGGCGGATTTTTAATCAGAATATTTGGCAATAAACCATCTAAATAACCTTGTTTATTAAAACTTGAAAGCCTTATCCCGTAAGGAATTGCAATATTAAATGCGGATATAAACAGCTACAGTATAAACAGGGGAATTTGGATGTGATCAAAATATGCTTCAAGATAATCGGTCAGTTGTACGGAGAGTTTTAGTTATTACTTTACTGCTGAATATTTTCGTCCTGGGATTAAAGTTATTCGTGGGGATGCTGACGGGTTCTTTGTCCTTGATTGCTGATGCATTACATAGTGTTACCGATAGTGCAAATAATATATTAGGTTTAATTACGAACCAATTTGCATCTCCGTTTCCAGACCGAGAACATCCCTACGGACACAGAAAATTTGAAGCTGTGGGTGCATTAGGTATTGCAGCTTTTCTGGGGGTAGCTTGTTTTGAGATTTTGCAAGGTGCTGTAGAAAGAATTATTTCTGGGGAAAATCAGGTCAAGGTATCTCCATCCGAATTATGGATTTTACTGATTGTGCTAGGTGTGAATATTTTTGTGGCTGTGTATGAGCGGTGGGTGGGAAAACGGATTGGTAGTCCAATTTTGGTTGCTGATGCAATCCATACCATGAGTGATGTCTGGGTGACAATTGGGGTGATTGGTGGATTGATTGGGGTGTGGTTGGGGTATCGCTGGTTAGATATTGCGATCGCATTTCCGGTGGCGTTGATGGTATTTTGGAGTGGGTGGCATGTAATCAGGCAAAATTTACCTTGGTTAGTTGACCAAATGGCCGTTCCTCCAGAAGAAATTTATGAAATTGTGATCGCGGTTCCTGGTGTGGTGAATGTCCATGATATTGCTTCCCGGGGTCTGAGGGGAAGACAGGTATTTATGGAAATGCATTTAATTGTTGATACCGATGATGTCAATACCGCTCATCAAATCACCGAGTTGGTAGAACAAAAATTGGCAGAAAAATACAGTCCCGTGCGGATTTTAATTCATGTAGAACCACCAACCTATCGCTCTGACCAAATTAGTTTTTGAAAAGAAGTGGGGAATAGGGATTGGGAGAGTAATTTTTTGGCGTTGCATAATCAAGGGATAATTTTAATCTATGGACAGAAATTTTTCTTGATGTAACAAAACGTAAGTTCGACGGATTCAAATAACCCCTCTCCAAACCTTTCCCCCTCTTGGAGAGAGGCTTTGAAAACATAGATTTTTGGTTAAAACTACAGATTTTTCTGCACCTCTCCATCCTGGAGAGGGGTTGGGGTGAAGTTCATCGAACTCAGGTTAACATAAACCGAAGGATTACAAATTACAAAGAGCGATCGCTCCTTGGGGGAAATGCGATCGCTGGGTGGGGATTTTAGATGTTTGCTCGGTCAAAACCTAAAATCCGGGTTGAACATTCCAGTTTATCGATTCACCTCTGCTGCTTCCCGAGCTGCTGCTGCTTGGTCAGGATGAATACCTAAGCGGGTCAAATTAATACGACCCTTGCTGTCAATTTCCCGTACTTTGATAATTACCTCATCGCCTACGGAAACCTCATCCTCTACCTTACCCACTCGGTAATCAGCTAATTGGGAAATGTGAATCATTCCCTCTTTACCGGGTAAAAATTCCACAAATGCACCAATGGGGATAATGCGCGTCACCCGACCGACATAGACATCCCCTTCGTTCAACTTGCGGGTCATGCCTTGAATAATATTACGTGCGCGACGGGCTTTACTCTCATCGACTGCGGAGATGGTGACGGTTCCATCATCGTCGATGTCGATCCGCGAACCTGTCTCTTCCGTAATTCCTTTAATGGTTTTACCTCCAGGTCCAATCACCAAACCGATCATATCTGGATCGATCTTCAAAGTCAGTAGACGTGGTGCATAGGGTGACATTTCCGTGCGGGGTTTATCAATACATGCCAGCATTTTCTCCAGGATATGTAACCTCGCATCCTTAGCTTGGTGAATTGCCTTGGCAATCACATCCATCGATAAACCGGAGATTTTCATGTCCATCTGTAAGGCTGTGATCCCCGAATCGGTTCCCGCAACCTTAAAGTCCATATCACCCAGGAAATCCTCAATTCCCTGAATATCAGTGAGAACACGTACCTCATCTCCTTCCTTAATTAAACCCATCGCTGCACCACTAACGGGTTTAATAATGGGTACACCCGCATCCATCAGCGCTAGGGTCGAACCGCAAACGGAACCCATTGAAGTTGAACCATTAGAGGACAGAACCTCCGAGACAACCCGCAGGGAATAGGGGAAAGCTGATTTTGGTGGTAATACGGGTAACAAAGCCCTTTCCGCTAACGCACCGTGACCGATTTCCCGTCTACCGGGAGCTCGCAAAGGACGGGTTTCTCCCACCGAGAAGGGGGGGAAATTGTAGTGGTGCATGTAGCGTTTTTCCTGATCCGGTTGCAAATCATCGGTTAAGTTCTGCGCATCACCGGGAGTCCCCAGGGTACACACCGATAAAACCTGGGTTAAACCGCGATTAAATAACCCGCTACCGTGGACGCGACGGGGGATGATTCCCACTTGACAGGAAACGGGACGTACTTCATCCAGTTTCCGACCATCCACACGCACATTATCTTCGATGATTTGCTTGCGCATCAGATTTTTGGTAATACTTTTGAAGGTATTACCTACAGCTTTACTATCGGCGCTCGCAGCCACACGAACTGGGTCATCTTCAGCCAGTTGCTCAATTTCTGCTTCTACCGCAGCTTTGACCTCATCCAAAGCCGCGTCACGCTCGCTCTTTGTCAAATCGAACTGAGACAGGATTTTCTTAATTGCCTCAGTTGCGCGATCGCTAATAAAGTTGTCGAGGGTCGCATCCTCTTCCGGTGGTTCCAGTGGAGGTATCTCTATACCCAATTCCGCGATTAAGTCGTTTTGAGCGCTAATCAAGTCTTGAACCGCTTCGTAGCCAAACTCAATCGCTTCGATAATATCCAGTTCCGGTAACTGGTTTGCACCAGCTTCCACCATGATCACCCCATCGGGGGAACCCGCAACCACCAAGTCTAAATCGCCAGACTCAATTTCGGCATAGGTGGGATTAATGATAAAATCATCCCCAACCAAACCCACACGCACGGCAGCCATTGGCCCATTAAAGGGTATTTTTGCCAATAATGTGGCGATTGATGCACCCGTTACTGCCAAAACATCCGGTGGAACTAGCTCATCCATCGAGAGGGTGAGCGCCACAATTTGCAAATCATCCCGTAACCATGACGGGAACAATGGACGTAGCGGACGGTCTATCAAACGACTGGTTAAAATCGCCTTTTCCGGTGGACGACCTTCACGACGCAGTATCCCTCCTGGGATGCGACCAGCTGCGTACAATCTCTCTTCATAATCTACAGTCAAGGGCAAAAAATCTACCCCTTCTCTTGCCGTCGAACGCGTCGCGGTTACTAATACTGCCGTATCCCCAGATTGTATCAAAACAGACCCACCAGCCTGGGGAGCTAGTAGACCAATCTTCAGTCGAATATCCCGTCCGTCAAAGGATATTGACTTCTCAAATTCTCCCATTCAGTTCTTTTTCCTTCTATATTCGCTTTTCTCGCTCTGTGGCAATCCTAACATTTATGTACAATTGCTGGCTGCGGTTACACAAAAAATGATATCTAATCATATCCCAAATTAGATTAAGATAAGTTGCTTTCATCCTGGCTAACTATCCTATTGTCTAGTTTACGGTACATCATTACCGCATCAACCATCTTGCCATCTTCAAAACGCACGGCTTGGGGAATTTTGCCTAAAACCATGAAACCCAGGGACTCCCACAAACGTAATGAGGGAATATTCGTGGCAAAAACTAAATTAAACATCACCGCTTCATACCCCAAATCCCCTGCTAATTTCAACATCGATTCCCCCATCCACTGACCCAGACCCAATCCGCGCCAATTTTCTGCCACGATAAACCCGGCGTTACATATGTGGCTACACCTTCCGGGAAAGTTGGGTTTGATAAAAAAAGCACCAATAATGCGGGGGATAACACTAGTATCTTTTGTTCGCACCACAAATCCATCATAATTTGACCAGTATGTGGCAAATTCAGAGGGGGAAAGGGGTTGATTTTGGGGATAGGTTGTTCCTTCGAGGACAATCCTATTGAAAAGTTGACGCACTGCTTCTATTTCCTCAGTGTGCATCCGGTCTAGTTCAATGGTAGTGTTATTTTTGAGGGTGTGATAAATCGGCAGTTGCATTGGGTTATGAAAACAGTCTAAGTCCTTTAGGACTCTTTAATAAATTCCTTGGTCTCCATACTATGATAAGGGATAAGGAGGGATTTTCAATGAACACACTGTATGAGAAACTTGGTGGTGCAGAGGCTGTTGATCTCGCTGTAGAAAAGTTTTATGAAAAAGTTTTGGCAGATGAGCGAGTTCAGAGGTTCTTTGCTCATACGGATATGCAGCAACAAAAACGGCATCAAAAAGCTTTTATGACCTACGCATTTGGTGGTGCTGAACACTGGAACGGTCGTCCGATGAGGGATGCACATAGGCAATTAGTAACTGAGATGGGCTTAACCGATACTCACTTCGATGCGATCGCGGAGAATTTAGTTGCCACCTTGGTTGAGTTGAAAGTTCCCCAAGCTTTAATTGACGAGGTGGTGCAGATTGTGGGTTCTGTTGCTCATCGAAATGATGTCTTGAATCGCTAATCCATCACCGCAAATCGGATTTTTCAGATATTGTTCTCTCAAGCTACTACTCTATCAAGAAGTAATTGAAGGATAAAGCTGTTTTCACGTGAATTCGACGGATTGTAAACGCTACAATCTCTGTGAATCAATGATTTTGAAAGCTAAGGTTTAAAGTAACCTCATCCATTAGTTGAGAACAAACTCAATAACTGACTGATTCCGGGTTTAATGATTTTATTCCCAACATCATACTCGGAGGTTTTTAAAAACTTCTATTTCCTACGAATGATACTGGACAAGAGTTTCAGGCTTTATAACCCATCGAACTCACGTTGTTTTAAGTTGAATCCGTGCATCGATCTGTGGTGGGAAACTGCCAATCAACAGTGCGATCGCGCTGATTTCTTCGTATTTCCCAAGCAGTAAGTTGAGACCAGCTCGTCTCTACGCCGAATGATTGATTCCGTTGCAGTTTGATGTTTAATTGCACCTACCTACTTATGACTGCGATCGCCCATGACGATATTTCCACATCCCATTCACCGTCCCCAAAAACCAACCTAAATCCATCATCCATCTAGCAAAGGTAGCGCGGGAAAGAATTTTGATGGGAAATCTCACTCCCAACATCACCAAATCTCGGCAAAGATTACCCCAACCATAGCTTAAACCGTGACGACCCAACAGCAAAATATTACTTTCAGCAATTCCAAACCAACGCTGATACATTCTGTCAATAGTTTCACGGAAACGAAAGTAAATCTTCGCCTCTGGTACTTCGGTTAATTTGACACCACACAGTGCTTGCACACGCCAACAAAAATCCACATCATCCAGTATGGGAATCTCCTCGTCAAATCCACCCACTGCTTGGTAAATCTCCCGTTTAACACCAATATTATTCCCCGCAGCATAGGGATAATAGGGATTATCATTAACCCCATTGGCTTCTCGGTAAGCACAGGCTTTCACCACCCAAGGTAAATTCAATTTTGTGTAATCACTATTACCAACAACAAAATCATATTTCGACAAAGCTTCCCCCATTGCAGCAACCCAACCCGGAGTTACCTGGTCATCCGCATCACAAAAAGCTAATAACTCCCCCTTGGCGACCTCAGCACCACGATTCCGGGGATATGCCGCACATTTTTTCCCACCGGATGCATCAACAACCCGTAAATTCGGTAATCTTTCTTGATATTGTTTCACAACCTCTAGGGTTCCATCCGTCGAACCATTATCAGCCACAATTAGTTCCCAAGGTTGGGAATACTCCTGCTGGGTAAATGCTTCTAATTGGGTCGCAATGTAGGCAACGCAATTATAGCAAGGGATAATGACACTTAATTTCATAGGGGGATGCTACACTGAGGTCGGCAAACAGTCAAGTATGTCACCCAACATTACCTATCAGTCATCACGTGAGAAGCAACAAGCTGATGGGGTAATTTTTTTCTTGCCATCACCTGCGATCGCACATGACGATATTTCCACATCCCGTGAACTGTCCCCAAAAACCAACCTAAGTCCATCATCCATCTGGCAAAACTCACACGGGAGCGAACCTTAATTAGCAACCTTGCCACTAACATCACAAAATCCCGGAATAAATTTTTCCAGGCATACTTTAAGCCGTGACGGCGTAAAAGTAGGATATTATTCTCAGCAATACCGTACCACCTTTGATACATTTCCTTGATGGTGTCGCGGAAACGAAAATTAATCTTTGCCCCTGGTACCTCGATTAACTTGACACCACACTGTGCTTGCACACGCCAACAAAAATCCACATCATCGATAATCCGAATGTCTTCATCAAATCCACCCACTCTATAAAAAAGATGACGTTTAATGCCAATATTATTCCCTCCAGCAAAGGGATAATAGAGATTATCGTTAACTCCATTTCCTTCGCGATAGGCACAAGCTGCAACAACCCAAGGAAGATTCAACTTGGTATAATCGCTCTTACCAGCAACAAAATCATATTTTGACAAAGCTTCACCCATTGCTGCAACCCAACCTGGAAACACCTCGTCATCAGCATCACAAAAGGCTAAAGCTTCTCCCTTTGCTACCTGCGCTCCGATATTGCGGGGATAGGCAGCACATTTTTTCCCACCAGATGCATCGACGATACGTAGGTGAGGCATTTTCTGCTGGTATTGTCGGACAATTTCCAGGGTGTTATCAGTAGAACCATTATCGGCAATAATGATTTCCCAAGGTTGGGAATACTCTTGATGGGCAAATGCTTCTAACTGTGTACCAATATACTCAGCACAGTTGTAGCAAGGAATGATTACACTTAACTGAATCATTAAGTAATTTCCTTATATTTACTGATAATTCACGATTTAGTTGTTCACTCTGATAATCATCATTCAGGGTTTTTGTAGATATCTTTACATTTAGGATGATAAAATTTAACATATGCCACAAATTATTGTCAGTAAAGTACCTGACTTGCTTTGTAGCAATAAATACTCAAAACTCTGACATATAAGTAATGGACGATTACTCAGCAAGCTCTACATCATACCCTAATCATTTTCAGTATATAACGTTATAAATTTGGCCCTATGTTGCGTGTGTAACACCTGTGGGATTGATATTCAGATTTCTGAAAAGACTAAAAAGTCAAGGTATGGAGTTTTATGAACCGTTGATTATTCTAGTTTCATTTATTGCAAAGTACAATAGAATCGATATAAGTCCCGTTATTTATATTTACCCGATTCATCTCCTCAAAATTCCCTTCGCCTTCAAGGCTCCAAAAAAATCCCCTTTCAAGTGTTATTGCACTAATTACAAATAAGAAGAAAGAGGAATAGTAAAATCATAAAATATATAATTTAGATACTTAGCAGTTTATGAGAAATAAAGGTATTTATTCCCCTTCATTATCCACATCCTCATCTTCGTCTTGATAACGTTCAAATTCAAAAACTATCCGTGCTTTAATAGTTCCCTCCTGCCAATCAAATCCAGGTTTGAGAATTTCGCATGGATAGCCATCCCTAAATAGTTTGTTTACAGGTTCTTGTATATAAGAAAGTACAACATCTTTAAAGTCCTTGACTTTTCCTGCATTACCAACCTTCAGATAGTTATTGTTGTTCCTGATGTCCGCACACAAAACATCTAAATCATCCAAATCGAGCGCCATCTAGATACTCCAAAATTCGTTACCCCTATTTTCCCCGGAATTTCTGAAAAACTACCATACCTGGATTTCTCACGAGTAAGTTGTAAGCCTTGAGTAACGGATTGATTTTCTGACTACTCCCTACTCCCTATTCCCTGTGGATTTCAGGGTTTTGTGAGAAATGCGGGTACAGACGACCCGACATGTTCTCTCTATTCCCGACTCCCCACCCTCACGAAAAGACTTTGACCGCAAACCCTACTTACCAATACAAAAACGACTAAAAATCCTGTCTAAAACAGATTCGGTGACTTCTTCTCCAGTAATTTCGCCGAGTGCATAAATGGCATCACGTAGATCAATTGTCCAAAAGTCTAGGGGTAAATCTTGTTTAATTGTATTTTGCAGTTGTTCCAGGGATTTTTGGGTTTTAATTAGGGCTGCTGCTTGTCTTTGATTAATGGCTATATCCATATTTGCAGCTTGGATTTTGTCTGATTTTACCGTGGCTAAAATGGCTTGTTCAAGTTCGTCAATGCCTTGATTTTTCGCCGCGACGGTGTAAATTTTTTGCCTAAATTCGGGAAGATTGGCGAATATTAGTTCTTTTTTTTCTTGGTCAATTAAATCAACTTTATTAATCACTAAAATTAACGGTCTGTGTTGAACTTGTTGATAAATTTCCCCATCAGCAGCTTGCCAACCTTGACTGGCATCGATGGTAAATAAAATTAAATCGGCCGCTTCCGCCGCTTGACGCGATCGCTCGACTCCGATTTTTTCCACGGTATCCTCTGTTTCCCGAATCCCTGCCGTATCCAGGACTTGAATCGGTATCCCCCCCACCACTAATTGGGATTCCACCACATCGCGGGTCGTACCTGGTAAGTCTGTGACAATGGCGCGATCGCTACGACTCCAGGCATTGAGTAAACTCGATTTCCCCACGTTCGGACGACCCACGATAGCCACCTTTAAACCTGTGCGTAATAACTCCCCCCGGTCGGCAGTTGTTAAGATATATTTCACCTGATTGGCAATTTTGGTGATATCGGCAAAAATATTGTCAAGGTTTATTGGTGGTAAATCTTCCTCAAAATCGATTCTCGCTTCAATTTCCGCTAAAATATCCAAACATTGTTGGCGCAATTCCCGAATCGGTTGGGCGAGTTTTCCTTGGATCCCAGCTAAGGCAGTTTGGGCAGCCTGGGGTGATTTTGCCCCTACCAGGTCAGCAATACTTTCGGCTTGGGTTAAATCAATTCTGCCGTTGAGGAAGGCACGCAGAGTAAATTCTCCCGGCTGGGCTAACCGCGCGCCCTCGGCAATACATAATTGTAAAACCCGTTGAACAGCAATAATTCCCCCGTGACAGTGGAACTCTACCACATCTTCCCGTGTATAGGAACGGGGAGCTAACATGATCAACAGTAAAACTTCATCAATCACCTCCTGGGTTTGGGGATGACGCACATAACCGTAGAGGATACGATGACTTTCCCAAACCTGCTTTCCAGGGGCAGTAAATAGCCGTTTCGCAATATTTAAAGCCTCCGTCCCCGACATCCTGACAATTCCCACACTACCCTGTTGGGGAACAATTGCAGTTGCGATCGCGGCGATGGTTCCAGTTGTCACAAAATTCTGAGACATGGTTTTGCAAATGGGAAAATAATCATATATGGCAATCCGATTTAAGTGGTGAAAAATAACGTGCCGTTCGTTGACTGATGACTGTTCACCGTCAACTGTCAACCGTTGACAACCCTACATGTAAGATTTCACAAATCCCGCTCGGACTGCGGTAGTTCGGGATGGGGTTGAATAGACGTAGTGTATCGATTGTCCCAGAAAACTGCAATATTCAGCAAAGCCTGATATCGTTTACGCTAATCCCGGATTTCTCACAAACTCCTAAAGCTTTCAGTGAGTAGGGAGTAGTAGGAAAATTAACCCATTACTCAAGGCTTATCACTCCCTTGTGAGAAATGTAGGTAATGCTTGCTACATATCAGGGGCTGTAACCGTTGATTATTCTAGTTTCATTTATTGCAAAGTACGAGATAATCGATATTAGAGGATGTTTGAAAAGTCGATTTGAATACTTCACAAGCTTGTTTTTTAGAAGTAGAGATAACCCATCGGGTCGTCTCTACAGGGAGCAGGGAATCGGGAGTAGTTCATAACGACAAATATACCGTTTGAGCCGATTTACTCTCTTCCAGAAGTGCTTGATTCCCTCGCACCCATGCTCCGCGTGGGTGCAGAATCTACGAGACACCTGTCTCGTAAATGAAGGCAGTAGTGGTCTATTCTATAAGTTCTGAGGGGTTTGTAGTTGTGGCTTTAGTATGGAAAAAGCTGGAAAATAAAGCGCTACTACGTGCCTTTTTTTACTCATCAAATTTAATGGGACAAAGCACTACTCCCCATTCCCAAATATGATAATTTAAGTATTAAAAATGAATTTTTAAACAACCTCCTAGAAACGTGAACTCAATTGTCATATTCCCTACACTTCCAAAAATCCATTCTGAATCAGATAACTGGAATAGGTGATAAATAATTTCGAGTCTAGAGGTGCGCAACGAATTGAACTTTCAGCAAGTGCTTGTTGGGTTGCAGCACAACTAATTTGGGGACGGTGTGCATTTAAATATAAATCGGGAACTGTCAGTTTATCCTTTGACCAACGTTCTAACAGAAAAGGTCGGAGAGTATATAGGGGGTTTTCAGGTGTTACTAATTCTGTGGTCAGACGATTTTGCCACTCTTCGTAGGGAATGATTTCAATGGGAAATCCAAAGCTTTGTAGCCATTTAACCATATCCATAAAGGGAACTGGTTCGGGATGTTGAAGATGGAATGCGTGTCCCAGGGATTTTTGTTGTAATGATAAATAAACAATCGATTTACTGACGTAATCTACTGGGGAGATATCCAGCATATAGTTCACATCGGGGAAGCAACCCATTTGTAAACAACCTTTAATGGCTAAATTAATAAAATCATCCGTATTGCAAACCCCGGTCTGACTATCACCAGCAATCAATGGAGGACGATGGATAGTGATGGGAATACCGCGACTATATCCCAATTTCACTAATTTTTCGGCAACCCATTTAGTTTGTGAGTAACCTAAGAAAATTCCCTCCCAATGGTCGAATTCATCGTCTTCTTTTACGACTTTACCAGCATAGTAATCGGATTCAAAAATAGCGACGCTAGAAACTAAATGGACAGGTTTCAGTTTACCAGTGCAAGCTAATCGTAATATTTCCTGTGTACCTAACACATTGGTTGGTTTCATCGCTGCGTAGGGAAATACATAGTTGAGCATAGCTCCACTGTGGTAAATACCATCAATGGTATTACCTAGTTTGGTAAATTCTACCTCATCCATTCCTAATAATGGTTGGGATAAATCGCCTAATACGGGAATGATGCGGTGGGATAAATTCTCATTCCAGATGTAATATTGAGCGAGATTCTTTTGGAGTTTGTTTTTACCTTCTTCTATCGTTTTTCCACGGGTTAAACAATAAATATCAGCTTGGGTTTGGGTCAGTAATTCGCGAATAATAAATGCCCCTAAAAATCCTGTTCCACCTGTTAAAAATACAGCAGTAGGATGAGGGTTAAATACAAAGGATGTGGAGGGAGGGTAAATGCGGGGATCTAGGACAACTTCGGCTTGTAAATCAAGGCTAGTATCAGCTATTTTTGCTAAGTTCGGATTAATTACATTCCCAACTAAATTTGTTTCCTCCACATCTTCAGCAAGTCGTTGGGAAAGTGCTGCAATGGTGGGATAATGCCACAACATTGTGGGAGAGATTTCCACTCCAAAGATTTTTTCGGCTTGGGTGACAATTAACATTGCTCTGGATGAATCTAAGCCGTAATCTTCTAGGGGTTGATGAATATCAATTTCACTTGTATCAACATTGAGCAGTTCTGCTAGTTTTGATACCATCCAAGTTTGGATTTCATGAGCATTGAGGGATTGTTTAGGACTAATCATGGGATTTTGGATTTTAGATTTTGGATTTTGCGGAAAGTTGGTGGTAGATTTATTCTTCCACCAAACTTTCCAAGACGGATTTTGGATTTGAATGTCGAGAATTTCTGACTACAGCAATCCGATTTAAGTCGTGAAAAATAGCGTGTCGTTAATGACTAGTGACTTTTAACCGTTAACAACCCTACATATAATATTTCACAAATCCCGCTCGAACTTCCTTCTGTATTTACTCAGGACTTTACCCGAATTTGGAAACCTCTAAAATACAGTTTTCAGGGAGTAGGGAATAGGAAATAGGGAGTATTCGGAAAATCAACTCGTTCATCAACACTTATGGATTACTTGCTCTAAATACAGGTTTAGTCCTGATTGATGAAGAGTTATAATCATTTCATGCAAATCTTGATTTGTAATAACTATTAACTGTTAGAAACGTGAATAATTCATAGAAATATTCTTGAGAGAAACCCTACTTCTGAGAGAGGAATTTTGAGCTTTTTTATTTACTCATGCCTTTTATCCGATATGCTGCAGCAGCCATTACTCGTGAGATAAGCATCGGGTTTTTACAAAAAATATCTGAAATTCCAGAAAATAATTATCAAAACCTGACTGCGGAGAAATCTCAGATTTTTTATTTACTCACCTCCTGTATACCTTATCCTACATTCTGTATTCTTTAAATCAAATATTTCTCAGATTTTTCGTGAGTAAACTCATCTGCTAATCGCTGTGCTAATAAATTAATACTGGGGTAATACCAGAGAATGGTTGGTGATAGTTTTAATCCTAAATATTCACCCACTTGTAAAGCTATTTTCATTCCCTGTTGAGAGTTGATTTCGTAATTATCCCAGGATTGATTAACATCGATGGTTTGTGGATTGACTCCTAATGCATCAGCAACTACAAAAGTAAGATATTTTTCAATTTCTGCTGCTGTTCGGGGTGGGTCTGATTGCATTATCCACATACCTCCAATGTTGATGTCGTTGGATAATACTGGGTGTAAAAATTATTTAATTGTAAACCTTGCATTTTCAGGTTTTGAATGCGATATAAATAGGCAGTTCCTAACATAATATGATTTGCGACATCAACAACATGACGGTTTTGGGGTTCTGCAAGATAGGTATGACGTACCCAGTCGTTAAAACTACCCATTGCTGGTCCACACCAAATTTGATAGTCTGTTTCCCGACCGACTTCACCGGAGTTTGACCAACGGGAGGATAGTCCTAGATACCACCGGAAAATAAGAGCCATTTTTAATTTCGGATTGTTGACCGCTTTGGCCAGTTTTTCCGGATTACGTTGGGATAAATAGGATACGGTTAATTCCCAAATTTCACTTAGGGGTTTACGGAAAATCTGTTTTTCTAGCTTTTCCCTTTCCGGGAGGGGAATTTCTTCGATCGAATTATAGGTACGGTAGAGTTCGTATAGTTTTTGCGATCGCATGGGGAATAATGTTCCCCGTTTGAGGACTTGAAGTTTTACCCCCATTTCAAACATATCTGCTGCGGGAGCCATCATCACATCAGCCATTTCCGCTTGCGCAAGGAGTTTTTTGGTGTGTTGACAACTTCCCGATTCTAAACAAGCTTGATTGACCGAACCCGTAACCACATAGGCTGCACCCATCATAAAACCTGCTAAACTAGACTGGGGTGTGGCAATACCTCCGGCTACACCAATCCTGACGGGATTTGTGTAATTATACTGGGCTTGAATTTCGTCCCGTAAAGCCACCATCGAAGGTAATAAACAAACTAGAGGACGGTTGTCGGTGTGTCCACCGGAGTCTGCTTCAACGGTGATATCATCAGCCATTGGTACGTAGGCTGCGAGTTGAGCTTGTTGTTCACTGATGAATCCCTGTTGCACAAGTTCTTTCAGTATCCTGGGAGGTGCGGGTTGCAGAAATTTAGTTGCAACCTCCCGTCGGGAAACTTTGGCGATCACTTTGTTGTGAATTTCGATTTGGTTAGCGGAATTCAGGGTTAATCCGGCTACTCGGTAGCGCACAATATTGGCAGTTAAATCTAGAAATGCGGAGGCTTCAACTGTTTGAACACCGTATTGCAGATACAACTCTACTGCCCGTTGTTCAATACTGGGTTCATTGGGGCTATGTATTAAATTGAATGCGTAGGGTCCCTGGGGTAACTCCCCTTGAATACGTTTGATAGCCGTTTCCAGACGGTCTGGACTTAGACCACCCGCACCAAAGGAACCGAGGATTTTCGCTTTACCCAGGGTAATAATCATTTCCTCCGAAGCAATACCACCAGCCATTGCTCCTGTCATGTAGGCATAATTAACACCGTGGTGATGGCAAAAATTGCGATCGCCGAGGTTTTCTAATCCTACGGGGTTACTGATGGCAATCAGCTTGATGTTATCACTATTACTATCAGTTGTGGTAATTACATAACCTTCCTGGGTGACACCAACTTGACCGTTAACACTGACAATGTAGCAGGGTTGATTCAGGTTTAATAATTTAGCTTTGATGGTGTTTTGGTCGAATGTGAGGGAGTCTAAATCACCTTTCCACAGGAGTGTTTGATTAATGGTGAATGGGTTCAATGGGTTATAGGTAATACCGTTATAATTTTGATTCAAGAGGGAGACAGACATGGGATTTTGGATTAATTCGTAATTCGTAATTTGTAATAGCCTGCGGCAACGCTTCGCGTACGTAATTCGTAATACCCGCTACGCGGGAAGCAAGCTACGTAATTTGGAATTTGGAGTTTGGAATAGCCTACGGCAAGCCGCTTCGCGTCTACGTAATAGCCTACGGCAAGCCGCTTCGCGTCTACGTAATAGCCTGCGGCAACGCTTCGCGTACGTAATTTGGAATACCCGCTACGCGGGAAGCGAGCTACGTCATTCTCTCCTCAAAGATTACTATGTAACCAAAAGTAGAGCCTCTGTTTTTGACTTGTAGTTGCGCTTATAGGACTATAGCAAGGGTGTTCTCTTAGAGGGTGTTTAAACAGTCATTTTTAATAGAATTATCGTTTTGGGAATGGGAAGAGACGCGATATGTCGCGTCTGTACTCTTGAAGGAAAAATCGGCTTTATCACCCCATGTCCAGAGTCCGAACGATAGTCAAAATATTGATAATTAATACTTGACAAACATCCTCTAAGTATTTACGTGTAGGCTACTCCCTAGTTTCCTTCAACAAATTTTCTGCACAGGCTAGTTGTAGTTGAATGATTTCACTGATTTGGGTACTAAATTCGTGTCGTGATTTGAGGAAGGTGGTGTGGGTTTGGTGAATGCGGGAGTTGTTTTGGGTGAGGGATTGGAGGTGGGTGGGTATGGGATTAGTAATCGAGGTTGGTTTTGATGAATCTGCACCAAATTCTAACGATTCGTTGGGGGTAAAACTGTTATTCATGACCTTTTCTTGGGGGGATTCAGGTAATGGGGAAATTGGTGGGTGAATTTGGGGGGTAATAATTTGGGAAAAGTGGGTGCGGTTGTTGTCGTTGCAGATTTGGTCGATGATGCGGTGTCCACCGATGGTGACGGGTTTGGTGCTGGGGGTTTTGCTGGGGGTGGTTATTTGTGTATATAGGGAGGATAGGTCGAGTTGAACGCGGTGACTTACGAGTTTGGCTAAAGCTCGTAACAGGGAACTGTGGTCATCTGCACCCCGACGATTGAGAGCGATCGCAATGTGGGGTTTGTTTTCGAGGTTTTTGTCAATCCAACGGGAACAAATGTTTCCGGAACCGGTTTCAATGAAGATCCGCGCTCCGTCTGCGTAAACTTGGTTGACTAAGCGGGGAAAGTCCAGGGTACTGGTGAGACCTTTACCGATGCTGTCACCGATTAGTTGGGGATCGATGATTTGACCGGGTTGGTTAAGATTTGTGTAGGTGGCGGATAAATAAAATTTTACCGATGGTACTGCTTGGGTTGGTAGACTATTTAGGCGGGCAATTTCCCCGTACTCGGAGCGCATGGGTGGACAATGGATGGCATGGTTGAAGGGAGCGCGAAAGGCGTTACATCCTAGGGATTTAATTACCCGTTCGCAAGCTGGGGATGCTCCGGCAATGACGACTTCTTCGGGGGTGTTAATTTGGGTAAGGTAGACCTGGGATTCCCCTTGGAGACAAGCTTCGACTTCGCTTTTCTGGACCATTAATAGATATGTACTCCAGAAATCATCCTCAGTTCCGGATTCAGCACGGGGTAATCCCCAAAAATCCCGCACCGCATTTTTCGCACCCGATAGGCGATCGCCGAAGAGGGGGGAGGTATGGAAAGCGTTGATTCCTTGGCTAAAGTCGCTCCACACACCCGTTGCAGCCATCATACTTGTTTCCCCTAGACTATAACCAAAGGCGAATTGGGGTTGAACTTGAAAGCGATCGCGGATAATGAGGGTGATGAGTTTGGCGAAGGTCATATCGGTTTCAAATATGGCCCGGGAGTCGTCGAGAAGCTGTTTTTCTAGGGTTTCTAGTTGTCGCAGTGTTAATTTATTTAAACTGCGGGGAAAGACTAGTTGGGATACGTCGGCAACTAGACTATACAAGCTTTTTAAGGCTGGGTCGTCGTGGACTTGGGGAAATAGGCGAAATAGGTCGCGACCGATACCAATATAGGAACTGAGGGCCGGGGGATATACGTAGGCGACTCCTCCGCTAGAACCGAGGGGATTAGGGGTAAAGTAGCTTCCCTGGGGTGTGAGCCAATCTTCCCCGGTGTTAAAGGCTTTGGTGACACCTGTGAAGGCGGCGGTAATTTCCCTGGTGAGTTCGGGGAGGGTGCGACCGAGAATGGTGAGGGTGTACTGGGCTTGGGGTTGGTTTTGGTAATTAATGAAACAGTTACGGGCTATTTGGGGGAGGGAATCGCTGTTTTCCAGTTGGGTTTGCAAGGTTTGTAAACCAGCGATTAAATCGGCTTGGCTATTACCGGGGATGGGGAATAGCTGGAATGGCATTTGGGCTAGGTAAGTGTGGGGACGGGGTGCAGTTTGCTCTACTTCTGCGAGGATGACATGGGCATAACTACCATCAATCCCCATACTATTGATGGCGGCGACACGGGTACGGAGGTCTTTACCGAGGAACCACGGACGAGATTCGGTATTTACATAAAAATTACTACCTAGTAGGGGGTTGATGTTATCCACACCTGACCATTGGGGTGTACCTGGTAAATAGCGATAATACAGACATAAAGCTGTTTTGATTAAACTAGCCATACCCCCAGCCCCGTAGGCGTGACCAATGTTAGCTTTAATACTACCAATGGCACAGGTTAATTTTTCCCCTGCCTTTGGGTAAGCAGCGAGTAAACCTGTGATTTCAGCTTGGTTTTCCGTCGTGTCACCGCTAGCATAGACCTCCAGATATTCGACATCACGAGGTTGCACACCAGCAGTTTGTAGCGCTTGTTGACACACCTGGGTGAC
This sequence comes from Calothrix sp. NIES-3974, assembly GCF_002368395.1. Taxonomy (GTDB): domain Bacteria; phylum Cyanobacteriota; class Cyanobacteriia; order Cyanobacteriales; family Nostocaceae; genus NIES-3974. The sequence goes on along the minus strand of NZ_AP018254.1, from coordinate 3,809,422 downwards.
ATATTTAGCATCGGGTCGAGTTAAACGGGTTTTTAGGGGATGGGATGGTGCGGGTTGTTGAACTAGAGCGATCGCATCGATGGTGGCATAAATTCGGTGGTGGGTTTGGGTATGTATATCTTGGCGTTTGAGTACAATTGCACCCGCACCTTCTCCGACTAACCAACCATTACTGTTACCATCGAAACTGAGGGTATGTACTCCCCCATTCACCTGTGCAGCTTGACTACGGAGCAACACATTTTCCAAGCTTGCGGCTAAATCCACCGCACCCACTAACACCGCTTCCACCTCCCCAGTGGATAGTAAATGTTGAGCCACTTCCAAGGCTTTGAAAACACCATTTTCCCCAGCCGAAATCGTCAAAGAGGGGCCAGAAAAATCCCACAGAGCCGAAATCCGACTCGCCATCACATTCGAGATGTAACTGAGAAATTCCCCAGTTTCCACGGGTGAATGGATACCATCCTTGATGACCGTCGTCAATTCCTCCACACCTTGACCATGACTCACCAAACCGGATTTTTCCAACCCCTCCGGTAATTGCCAAGTCAAATTCCAACGCTGCTGTAAATGGTGAACAGAGAATTCAGATTCGGTAGCAATTAACACCGCTACATTTCCACCTTCTTTGAGGTTGGCATCCTTGAGGGCATTATCAGCCACCTTTAACATTAACAACTGCTGGGAATTGAGTTTTCCTAGTTCATTGGGAGGAATTTTGTAGGCGAGGGTATCAATTTCAAAGGTATCGATGTACGCACCTAGGGGAGGTTTACCATCAGCAAACCCATAGCGTTTGAGGATATCCTGCTGAGTTTCCAACCCATACCACCGGGACTCTGGTAAAGGTTTAAACCCTTGACGACCCTCATAAATGCATCGCTCCAGAGCATCCAAACCGTCATAGCAGCCAAAAAACCCATCCATCCCCACAATCGCCATTGGTACAGGGGAAATTGGTTCTGGACTTTGGTGGACATGGGAAACCATTCCCTGTTCCAAAATCATATGGGCATTTGTACCACCGAAACCGAAAGCACTGACAGCAGCTCGTTTGACCGTATCCTGACCAGACCAATTTTTAGCACTACGGACAATCTGATTACGCGAAATTGCTGAACCCTCTACCCCCATCCCGTCCTTGACATGAATAGTCGCGGGGATGACTCCTTTAGACATACTTAAAAGAACCTTGATTAAACCAACCGCACCCGCAGCTGTTAATAAATGTCCCACATTACTTTTGACGGAACCGATGAGGGGAGTTGCTTGGTGTTTGCCAAAAAACTCCTGCATCGATTGAAACTCCGTCGTATCACCCAACAACGTCCCCGTTGCGTGACACTCCACATAATCAATTTGCTGCGGTGCAATTTTAGCCTCAGTATAAGCACGTTCAAAGGCTAATACCTGACCTTTGGAATTTGGACTGAGTATATGCTTACCCCGTCCATCATTCGATAAACCATTACCAGCAATGGTGGCATAAATGCGATCGCCATCTCGGACTGCATCACCATACCGCTTGAGTACGACCATTCCCGACCCTTCTGCGGTCATCAATCCCCGTGACGATTTATCCAAGGGACGGCTAATATCATTATTTTCGGGATAACCTTGAATACTGGAAAATAACATCCGCAAAAATAAAGGATCGGACGCACTGACACCCCCTGCTAACATCAAATCGGTTTTATGAGTCCAGAGATAATGGGAAGCTAACCGAATCGCATATTGGGGGGAAGAACAAGCCGCATCAATGCCAAAATGGTGGTGGGAAAGTCCTAATGCTTGGGAAATTACCGCCGTTGGCAATCCCGATATCATGGCATTATGGGCAGATACACGATTACTTCCAGCTAAACTAGTTAGCTCAAATTCTGGTACACCTAAAACCTCACGGATTGCTGCATTTAAAGCTTCCTGATATATGGGTGAAAATAAGCGATTTGAGTATTTAGTTGGTAAGGATAATGTACCCAGAATTACGCCACATTTTGCCAATATTTCGGGACTATTGAGATAGCCACTATGGGCTAAAGCCTGTTGAGCGGTGTATAAAGACCATTTGAAAGTATTATCCAAACTTTCCAGAAAATCGGCAGATAATTTATATCCCTTGCCATCAAATTTGAAATTACGAATAAATGCACCTTTGAGGGAATAAAATTTATCTGGTTTACCCTTTTGCGGGTCAAAAAATACCCTGGGGTCTACACCTAATTCGGCAACACTAATCGATGTCGTTGAATCCTTCTGTGCAATGAGATTTTGCCAAAACTCATCGGGATTTTTCGCATCGGGAAATAAACAAGAAAATCCAATAATTGCTATTTTTTCCACGGTTAATAATCTCGATAATTGATGAATGTATAATGCCCCGTAGAGACGCGATATATCGCGTCTCTACAACCCATATCGCGTCTCTACCAATACCGCGTCCCTAGGGTCTAATCTAATAATTTAGGTAAAATAATTCCCCTGGTTCCCAATAATCTGTAGAAGACTTTGCCGTCTTGGTCGTGAATAATGAAATCCGCAATGATAGATGCTGCTGTTTTTTGTTTGATTTCGCAGGAAACGTAATACAATTCATCGCAGGGTGTGCGTGCAAATTGTTCGTAAATATTGGTTTGACCTGGTAAACAAACTTGTTGATGGTAGTGATATAGCCAAACCCATAAAGGATGGGTGCTTAAATCTGCTGCGTAGGGATTGACCCAATCATAGGGAAATTGCCCCTGTTGGGTTGAATTAATTGATTTCCAATAACATGCGGTGGTAATTTTTTCCGGACTGATATTAATTACCCTTTGTATTGATTGAAAAGTTGGCCCATGAAACAGGGCTGATGGACTAGTGCGATAAAAATCACTTCCCTGGGTAGTAATAATATTATCTGCCACTAAATTGACATTTTCATAGACCGGTGCAGGGGGTATTTCCCGGACTAAAAGGGTTTTGGTACTAAAATGATAGGTGACTCGACCGACATCGGTGTAACTCAAAATTTTGACTTGAGCTTCTACTTTTTCACCGTTAATTTTTTCTAATTCTTGAACTTCGACAATATATTCGGAACTAATATTTTCCTTGACGATAATTCCCTTTAAAACTTTAAATTCGCTAGCACGAAATAATTGATAACCTGGATAAAGATACTCACACACATTTATCATCCAGGACATGGCACAGGTGGCTGGTAAAACCAGATTACCAGAAATTACATGGTCAACTAAAAAAGGATTGGCTGCTGCTGTTAATTGACGACGAATACGATAGGTTTTTAATTCCGCATCTAAAGGAACTGGAGGGGGAAACATGGGAGTTCCAATCACCACTTGTGTCGTTTCATGGTTTGCGGTATGCAGTTCATTCACAAACATTTTCGTTCCCACTTCCACCGGGAGAATTTCAATTCCCCGTTTCGCAAATTCCTTCTTCAATTGGGGTGTCACCATCCCGCTATCCCAACCACCCCAATTAATCGCAACCACATGACATCCGGGGTGACGTTGTTTGACCAGGTGAGCTGATTTGTTTAAGATTTCATTGGCGATCGCATAATCACTTTGACCAATATTGCCGTAAAATCCCGTCACCGAGGAAAATAGCACTAGATACTCTAACTGTTGATGATTAATCGCCGTCAGTAAATTCTCTAATCCCTGAACTTTCGCTGTATAAACCTTTTCAAAATCATCTCCGGTTTTCTTTTCAATCAGTTTATCCGCAAGATTCCCCGCACCGTGGATGATTCCAGTAATTTTACCCACGCGATCGCTGACTGTTTGTATTGCTTGTTGTAAAGCTTCTGCATCGGTGACATCCACACTCAGGTATTCCACATAACTACCCGTTTGCTGAATCGTGGTTAATGTCTGTTTGATTTCCCGGTTTGCAGCAATTTGTTGATAAATTTTTTGCACACCTAAAGGTGTCGGTTTTTCTCCCTGTTCCAGGAGATGTTGCATAATTTGTTTTTTTAAACTCGCTTCATCCTGACAATTTTGTGCCCAAATCGGCTCTGTTTCTAATAGGGGAGAACGTCCCAATAAAATAAATTTACAAGGATAGTTTTGAGCCAGTTCAATTACACATTTTGATGTAATTCCCCTCGCACCGCCACTAACAATAAATACCGATTCGGGATGGATAGCTGTAAGCATAGTCATGGGATTTTGGATTTTAGATTTTGGATTACTCTTCGGTCGATCCGCGCTACGCGCGTCTATGGATTTTGGTTTTGTCGTCTTCTAGCTTGAATAATTAATACTCAACATAATTCAATCGATAAATTTAACAACAAAAATAAATTAATTAGTGCTGTAACTGTGAGTACATTTCGTGATATAAATTTGATGAAATTTACCACACATCCTTCATCAAATCTTGTTAGCGACAGCAATCGATGAAAGCTATACTGTAAACATCAAGTTAAATAATTCGTAATTCGTAATTTGATAATTCGTAATTACGAATTAGTTTGAAGATGTTGAAATGTTTTTTCTTCTGTCTCCTCATTTCCTAACGAACTAAGTTTCCATTGGGATTATTCTGATTGCGAGGAGATTGATTGATTTGAGTACGGTTAGAAAAAGCCACGAAAATCAAAATTGCGATCGCAATCAAAATCACTAGCGGAAAAAATCCTGAACTACGGTTATTTCGTTCCGACCGACTACTAGGTCGATCGGATGGGGAGGAAGATGAACCACCGATTTTTATATCACCCAGGTCTTGATCCTGACTGGATAAATAAACCGAACGGCTATAGGGACTATATCCTTTGGTTTCTACGGTGATTGTTGCATCCATTCCCCGACTACCAGGAATAATGCGGAATCGATAAATACCTTCAATATCTGTGTAGGTGTAGATAGAAATTCCATCACCTTTGAGCAATACTTTTGCACCACTAATCGGCGCTTGTTTTTTGTTGTCGATAATCCGACCAATATAGGTGATTTCCTGCATGGTAGACCCGATTGGATTGTGGATTTTGTAGAGACGTAACATGTCCCCGTGGAGACGTAACATGTTACGTCTCTACACATGTCACGTCTGTAAACCCTATTGACTAACCAATGTTGTGCGTCCATTCAATCCGTAACCAACTTCGGTAATGTAGCGGTTAGGGTCGTGGAGTTCAGCGATGATGTTTTTGCTGGATTGATCAGCGTTGATGGTGGGGTTGAGGTCAATTGCTCGACAGAAGACTTTTTCCCATTCCCAATTCAGGGTTTTGGTGAGTCCAAATAGTCCAGCGCTGATGGGACTGTAGTTGAGGTTGTGGTCGAGTCCAAAAGCACCATCTAAACGAGCTACTGTGCAAAAACATGCTCTACCGAGTTTTGCTGCTTGGTTAAGGGAGGTTTTCAGGTGTTTAGCGATGAAAAATACATGTTTCACAACGGCTTTTTCGCTGGGGATGTAGGGAATACGTCCATTTTGGTTGAGTTCAAAGCGGGGATTGACATGGATAAATGCAGCAATATTCCCAAAATGTTGGCAGATTGCATTCAGTTTTTCCTGGAGGTGGGGTTCATCCATGTTGTCCAGTTCAACCCGTTCAATCCCGGAGGGTAGGGGTGAGCGTTGGGAAACGATGGTTTCTGGGAAACTCAAAACGACGACTCTCCAACCTAGGTGAGTTAGTTCGCTTGCAAGTTTGGTGGTGGTGAGGGTTCCATCATCGGTAATTAAACCGATGTGTCCCTCTGGTAAACTAAACTCCAAATAATCAGGTTGGGGAAGGGTTTTGAGAAACACCTGACGACGTAGGGGACTATTGTTGAGACTTGCTGTTGATGGTTCGGTGGGGGTAGTTGGTTGGGTTGCTTGTTCCCCTGGTTGATTGACTTGAGGTTGACTTAATTCAGTTAATTCAGACTGAGGGTGGTGATTTTTTTTTTCTCCACCTGTCAGCGTTTGCAGGTAGTTAACAATTTGACCGATGGTGCGTAAATCCCCCAGGTCTTCCACATTGGGTTGGGGAAGGTCGGGATAGGTTTCCTGCATTGCACCGAGGATTTCTACCCGTTTGATGGAGTCAATCCCCAGGTCTGCTTCCATATCCATGTCTAGCTCCAACATCTCCACCGGATAACCGGTTTTTTCACTGGTGATATTTAGTAGAGTTTGGGCCATTTCCTCCGCATTCACACCGAAACTGGCTGGAACTTCTGGTTCAATGGGTGTAGTCACTGGTGTAGTGGCTATTGCGATCGCTGGAGTTGGTGTTTCTGGAATTACCGATGTAGTTGCGTTGGCTAAGTCCACCGAAGGTGTCGCACTCACGGTAATTGGTTCCCTCACTGGAATTGGATTCTGGATATTTGTTGTTACATGTGCGACTGTTGGCTGCGTATTTACACTCTGGGTATTAACTTGTGTAAGTGTTTGAACCGGGGAAGTTTCCCCACCTTGACCCATCAAGGATTGGATATAATTGACAACCTGACCAATTGTCCGTAGTTCGCCTAAATCTTCAACGTTAGGTTGGGGTAAATTAGGATAGGCTTCCTGCATTGCACCGAGGATTTCTACCCGTTTAATGGAGTCAATCCCCAGGTCTGCTTCCATATCCATGTCTAGCTCCAACATCTCCACCGGATAACCGGTTTTTTCACTGGTGATTGCGAGTAAAGTTTCTGCAACATCACCTGCTGCAATGCTGGGAGTAGCTATACTTGTTGTTGGTGTTGGTTGGGGAACTGGATTGGTTGCTGCTTCCTGTACTGGTTTTTGAGGGATAGGTGCAACTACTGGATTGATTGCTGCTTCCTGTATTGGTTTTTGAGGGATAGGTGCAACTACTGGATTGATTGCTGCTTCCTGTATTGGTTTTTGAACCACTGGATTAACAGGTGCTTGTGTCACCCGAACCTGACCAGAAAGCAAACCTTGATATTCCTGTTGAAGGAATTGGAAGAAGTTTTGAGTATAGGCTAATTGGTTTTGGAGATATTGTTCATGTACCCGCAGGGTTTCAGCTTGCTGAGAGCTAAATTGGGTCATGCTACGTTCCAAACTTTCTGTCACCATTGATTTGATATTGTTGGTAGCAGAGGTTTGGTCAATTAGCAGCTTGTGCTGTTGCTGTAGGAGTTGGAAAAACGTCTCAACGTATTTTTGCTGATGGTTGAGATAGAGTCCGTGAACCTGCAAATTCTCGCTGTTATTTTGCTGAAACTGACTGAGAACGAATTCCAAGCTTTCGAGAACTTGTTGGTAATTAATTCGCTGATTTGGTACTTGTTCCATCGTTGATTTGACAACAGGTGATGTGGGGTTTGGTTTCGATGGTTGGGTGGGGGAGTTAGTTGCACTAGTTTCGACACCAGTGGTGATATCTGGTGGAGTTTTTTGGCTATGACCACTAGGTAATTGGACAGAAGTAGTACTAGAACTACTAGTAGCTGGAATCCCTGGGACTATTTCCGATTTAATATCAACGATTTTGGTTTTACCGTTAGTGGAAGCTTTATTCACCGTCGATTGGGGAATGACCACTTTCAGGTTTGGGTCTGGTTGCAGTGCTTCTGCGATGGTTTTCGCTGTTTTGGGGGAAACGTAGTTAACACCATTGAGACGCACATTCAAAGCTTTGGGATTTTCCGGTACAGGAGGTGTGGGAAGTTTTTGCAGAGGGTCAATATCCTGTAACTGAACCCCATGTACCCGTAACTGTACAACCGCTTCCCGTAAACTGCGATCGCTATTTTTTCTATCACTGGGATTTAGGGCGATCGCAATGTGGGGTCTTTCACCTAAAATATCTTGAACCAGGTTGGTTAATATCCGTCGTGGACCAAATTCAACGAAGCAATATCCCCCCGCATTGTAAATATTCTCAATTTGCTGTTTAAACAGTACGGGATTGGCTAAATGGGTTTCCAGAATTTGTTTAATTTTCTGCGGTTCCTGGGGATAGGGATGGGCTGTAACATTACTATAGGTAGTAATCTGTTGAGGTTTAAACTCTGTCGATTTGAGGGCGATCGCAAAGGATTTTTGGGCAAAGGCAATCAAAGAGGTGTGGAAAGCAGCTGAAACTGGTAATAACATCGCCGCAAATCCCTGTTCTACCAACACCTGACGCACTTTGGTAATTTCCTCCGTCGGTCCTGCTAATACCACCTGACGGGGTGAATTCAGATTCGCCACACTTACCTGGGAAAAAGGTTTCAAATAAGCTTCAATCGTACTTAAATTCTCCCTCACTGCTAACATCGCTCCCGCATCATAATCCGGGTCTTGGGGAGGAGCCATCGCTTGTCCCCGCGCTTTCACCAACCCACAGTAATCAGCATCACTAAATACACCAGCCGCCCACAGTGCCGTAATTTCACCGAAACTATGACCAGCCACAAAATCCGGTTTCAATCCAGCTTGATGCAAAATTTTATACAATCCTGCACTCATCATCCCAATGGCTGGTTGGGCATACTCAGTCCGTTGTAGGGCACTCACCTGCATAGCTCGGTCATTCTCATTAAACACGGGTGGTGGGAAAACCACATCCGACAAAGGTCGCATATTATCCTTGAGCAGCAAACTATCCATGTAACCATAGAATTCCTGCATCACCGGGAAATTCATCACCACTTCCCGACCCATTTCCAAATATTGGGAACCCTGTCCAGAGAACAAAGCCACCACCTTACCCTGCAATTCCATCCCCTGTTGACGGTAATATACTCCCTGGGGATGTTCCCAAACTGCCGCATCTGGCTGTTTTTTCAGTTGAGCGATCGCAATTTCCAGATATTTAACCGCTTCTTCCCGCGACTGAGCCACAAATCCCACCCTAGCATGGTGGACAGGGATTTCCTTCTCTTTACTCAACTTAACCAACTCAATAAATTTTACCTGACCCGTGGATGCACCTAAATCCACCAACAGATTTTCCAACTGCGATCGCAATTCTTCCGGATTTACCCCATCAATCAATATTTGATAGGGTGTGTGGTGAACCCGCAGTTCCGGACTCGGTTTACCAGTATATTCCTCTAGTACTACGTGATAATTAGTACCACCAAACCCGAAGGCACTCACACCAGCCCTTCTGGGAACTTCACCCTGGGGACGAATCCACGGACGTGTTTGGGTATTAATATAAAAGGGTGTATTTTCAATATTAAATTTGGGATTGGGTTCGGTAACGTTAATAGTTGGCGGTAAAACCTTGTGATACAGCGCCAAAGATGTTTTAATTAAACTAGCTGCTCCCGCCGCCGCTTTTGTATGGCCAATCTGCGATTTCACACTCCCCAGGGCAATATACTGACGACGGGGATTTTCCTCGCCAAAGTATTCACGCAAGGATGCAAATTCCGTCGGGTCTCCAGCCATCGTTCCAGTTCCGTGGGCTTCAATTAAACCAACCGTAGCTGGTTCAAAACCCGCATCTTCGTAAGCACGTCGCAAAGCCGTCATTTGACCTTCCGGACGGGGTGCATAAATACTCTTATACCTTCCATCACTGGATGTACCAATCCCTTTGATTACCGCATAGATTTTATCTCCATCCCGTTCTGCGTCCTCCAAGCGTTTGAGAACCAAAATACCAATCCCTTCACCCAACATCATCCCATCGGATTTCGCATCAAAGGGACGCACTTTATCACTGGGTGTCAGAGCGGGGGTTTTACTAAAGGAAATATATGCGGTAATCGAATTATCCGTATCCACCCCACCAGTTAGCATCATATCGCAACGGTGTTCCACTAGTTCACTAATTGCCATTTTTAAAGCTGCAAAGGAACTCGCACAAGCTGCATCAACAACGCAATTAATTCCACCCAAATTTAAACGATTGGCAATCCGTCCAGCAACAATATTTGCAAGCATTCCGGGGAAAGCATTTTCATCCCACTTAATATAAGCAGCTTGCATTTTTTCAATAATTTTCTGCGTATCCTGGTCACTAATTCCGCTACTTTTGAGTACCTTTTCCCAAATCGGATATTGTAACCTCGCAGACAGGGGAATTCCCAAATTTCTAGCCATAGCCACACCCAGAATTACCCCCACCTTATCCCGATTAAATTCACGAGATAGACCATATCCCGCATCTTCCATTGCTTCTTTGGCTATTACCAAACTCAACAATTGGGAAACATCAGTCACCTCTAAAATATTCGGTGGTAAACCAAATTCCATCGGATTAAAGTCAACATGGGGAATAAATCCACCCCTTTTAGAATAGGTTTTATCTTTAGTTGTGCGGGGATTGGGGTCAAAATAATCATCCACATGCCAATGACTTTCTGGTACATCAGTAATACAATCTACCTGATGAATAATATTTTCCCAATAATCCTCTAATGTCCGTGATTGGGGAAATAATGAAGCCATTCCCACAATCGCAATCGGACTATACTGTAATTTACGATTTAAGCTATCATTTGCCATAGATTTACTCTCTATCCTTTTTTTGTCTTCGATAACACGAATTACTGCTTGTTCGCAATTATTTATTTGTGCTTCTAACTGCGCTAAAGCATTTTCTATCCAGGAAGCAGACATAGATAATTTAAAAAACTAAGGTCAAGAAAATGGAGCGGCATAAAAAGAATAAACTCAATCAAACAGCTACAAAAAAACTGTAATTTAGCTACCCAAAATATTGAATAGGTCAGTTAATCATCCAGATTGTTCAAGTACACAATCAGAAATATAAAATAAGTGAGTGCAGCTAAAAAATTAGCTTTTCATCTTGAACCAGCTAATCTTCAACTGTTTTTTTGTAAACTGCCCTCAGAACTCTGCAATTCCAGGAATCTCAAATACATTAGACATCACACATCCGAAGAATTATTCCGACTTCATAACCCTTGAAAATATTATCTTCTCAGATATGGATTTACACTACAGTTTAGTGTGATGAAATTTCGGATTAATTCTCTATACAAATTCTGCACACTCATCTCTCAATGATTCATCTAATAAACCATTTTTTCAATGATATAGGTGGATAAATATCTCATCGATTCTATCAAGATATACAGAATTTCATCATGAGATGTCCTGAACAAACCAAGCCGACTAGTATAATTCGTCAAAATAATAACTATGTATCTGCAATTATTCCCGAACAAAATCTAGACTACGCTTGATTCCCAAAAATTGAGAAGTAAACCAATTAAATTATGAGGACTAGTGAAATAACCATAGGGTAAATTTGTAACCAGGTAAATTCAATCAATTGATGATGGTACAAACTAGGAGAAACTGATTCTAGTTTAAATTCAGGGAACTTAGAAGTAGCGATGGGAACAGAAAGACTTTTGTCTTGGGCTTACCCATGAATTTAATAATATCAATTAGTTGGGATAAATAACATCACTTATTGATATTGTTGCATCCAGAGTAACGCCAAAAATAGGGACTAAGATTATATAGTTTAGAGATTTTCTGTTTTGTTAGTCTGACATCTCCGTTACCGAAAGTTACTTTATTTTTCTGGAAGTGAATAGACTTAGAGATGATTTACATCCTTTGTCTTCAGTTTAAATCATAAATTGAAAATTGTTGAACAATTTGTACATAATTAATTGTTAATCGCTAACATTTGCTGTGACAAGTCTATCTCCTGGTGAGAAATTATCGTAATTTGATGATAGCGAAATTCATCCCAGATATCAGTCAAAATTTACAAATATGTAAAATATTCGTGCAAAATAGCTTGACTACTGGGAATTAAATTACTTAGCTCTTTTTAGGATAATGTTAGATACTTGGGTAATGTCATCTGAGCAAAGATAGATTTACCGATTTACTTTTTGATTGTTAGGGATTAACAGTTAAAGGGAGTATAGCAGTCCTAAATGATTTGTAAAATCTTACATTTAGGGTTGTTGACTGTTAACGGTTGACAGTAAACAGCCATAGACGTAGACACCTGTAGTGCGACTTATCAACAAGAATACTTCCGGTAGAGTACAGCTAAAAGCAATATTTTTCACGAATTAAATTGGGTTGCGATAGATAACAGGTAATTAGGAAATAATTAAAGACTATTAGCCTAGCTTTTTGTTAATCAATAACTATAATTAAAGAGTGAAAATTAAGAAACCAAAGAAAAATATTTTCGTCTTCCATCATGGAGTAGCACAAATATCTATTCAGATAGATAATCTATGGGAATATGAAATAGAGAGGAATGGTACTGCGTCAATCCAAATTTCTAGATAAACCAAGCCAATTATTCTCGAACTATCTTAATCACTTTCTATCTCCTGGAGGTAAGCATCAATCAACAGGTCATTTCTCGGATTTCTCACAAACCCCAAAAGCTTTCAGGGAGTAGTAGGAAAATCAACCCGCTACTCAACACCTTTTGCAGACAGTGGAATGGTTCGGTTTGTGGTCAGGGATTTATACCCGACTACAAACTGAAAATTAGTTTTCTCGCAGATTGTGCTGCTGAAATTACCATGAGTGAGGATATCCGTGACAAAGCGATCGCTTTTGACTGTCTGAGAGCAAATTTGCGATCGCATTATATACAGGATTTACGCAACGTCTTCCCGTGAGAGAAGATTTATCCGCAGCGATCGCATGATTTTTGTGACTACTTTCTTTCCCCTGGGTACCCTATGGGAAGCAAGCTAGATAATGATGCAGTGACAGCTTTCTCCTCTGATCCTGGATTTCTCACAAGTAAGTTGTAATATCGTTTACGCTAATGATTGCTACATCTCAGGAGCTATAAGCGTTGATTATTCTAGTTTTATTTATTTCAAAGTAAAAGATAATCGATATAAGCCTTGAGTAACGGATTGATTTTCCTTCTACTCCCGTCACGGACTATTCCCCATGAGTTTTAGGGTTTTGTGAGAAATGGGGGTGATGGAGATATGGGTGGATTAGCAATATTGTTGACTGTTACCCGCTAACAAAAAGTAGCAACATCAGTGGTAAAAATCTGTCATTAAATCCATCAAAATAAATTAGTTACTCCCTAACAAAAGCCCAAAATTTGATAGTGCAATCAATTGCTTTTGTGTTATCTTAAAAATCAAGGATTAAAACCAAATTTCTCACAAACTTCTCAAACTTTCAGTGAGTAAGGAACAGGGATTAGGAAGTAGTAGGAAAATCCAACCATTAGCTAATGGGTTATGACTTTCCTGTGAGAAATACAGTTAAATCAATCTTTTCTTCAATTTGATTTTCCCTTATCTTTGTCATTAATTTTACACTTCATTTAAGCAATTCATTCAACAATAAAATTGAAGACTCAATGGCAGTAAAGTTGAATCCTCCAGGTGCATAAAATATTTGAATTACCGACGATTACAAATTGAAAAAGAATTGCATAACTTCTGCTGTCAAGTTTACAAATATCCCAATTTCCCTAGGAAAAAGATGAATTTTCAGCATTGTCTCTACACCCAAAATAACTCTCATAGTAACGGTCGGTGTAAATAAAGCAACCATTAATTGGAGGGAAAAGCTTATATATTAATATTTTGAGCTTCCTGCCATTTAGTACTAGGCTGTGTTTCCAAGAGATAATCAAGCTGATGACTGAAATCTGCAAGAATCAAACAATCTATTTAGAGTGAAACTAAGCTAACTTATGATAGGGAAAATAGCACAGGTAATCAAAACAAAAACAGTGAAATCCCTCATTTTTATACTCCATGAAATCAGCTATCGGCAAATACCGCAGTCCTAAATAATTTGTGAAATCTTATATATAGGGTAACGGTTAACAGTCACCAGTCATCAGTCAACAGCACGCTATTTTTCACTACTTAAATCGGGATTGATATATAATCCAAAATCCACAGACGAATACCCCTAAAAATGGCAAGAATTAGGGAATGGAGAATAGTGAGTAGTAGGAAAATCAACCCTTATCACCTAGTGAAAAATGCAGAAATAACGGATCAACTCAAGAGTAATCCAAAATCTAAAATCCAAAAAGGAATAATAACAATGTCAATTGAAAACGAGAAACGGATATTAGCCAACTCAACTTTTCGTTGGAGAATGCTACTCACTTTTGCAGTAGGTATCGCTGGTTTAGCATTTGTAATTTATAATGCATCCAGATTTTTAACCCTAGTACCAGGGACATCCAATCAAACACCCCAAGTTACCCCCACTCGAATTGCAGTCACAGCGCTAGGAAGAATTGAACCAGAAGGTGAAGTCACCCAGTTATCTGCACCAAGTTCCCTCAGTGGTGTCCGGATTGAACAGATGTTAGTTACCGAGGGGGAAGAAGTTAAACAAGGACAGGTAATTGCTCATTTAGAAGGTTATGCAAGGACAAGAGCAGCACTACAACAAGCAAGAGACCAGGTAGAAGTTAGTCAAGCACGGTTAGCACAGGTGAAAGCAGGTGCAAAAAATGCTGATATTGAAGCACAAGCTGCGATGATTGCTCAATTAAATGCTCAACTGCGAGGTGAAGTAGCAGCACAGCAAGCGATAATTGCTAGACTTCAGACCCAGTTAAATAATGCCAAAACTGAAAATAACCGCTATCAACAACTACTACGGGATGGAGCAGTATCCGTATCTTTAGCGGAATCAAAACGTTTAGAAGTTGATACCCTACGACAACAAATCCGCGAATCGAAAGCAACCTTGAGTCGTAGTATTAATACAATTACTAATCAAGTTCGGGAAGGACAAGCGAGATTAGCAAGTTTGAATGAAGTGCGTCCGGTTGATGTGGAATTAGCGGAAGCAGAATTAAGAAGTACCCGTAGTGCGTTAACAAAAGCGAAAGCAGAACACGAGTTAACGATGGTGAAATCACCTGTTAATGGTCAGATTTTAAAAATTCATACCAAAACCGGTGAAGTAATTGGTAGTGAAGGTATTGTGGATATTGGCAAAACTTCCCAAATGTATGTGGTAGCAGAAGTTTATCAAACCGACATTGCTAAAGTCAAACCTGGACAAAGAGCAATTATTACTAGCACTGCATTCAACCGTCAAATTGAAGGAGTTGTCACCGATATCGGTTTACAGGTCGAACGTCAAAGAATTTTGAGTGTTAATCCCGCAGCAGATACGGATCGTCGTGTAATTCAAGTCAAAATTCGCATTGATGACCCAGAGGATAGTCAATTAGTTGCGCGATTAACTAATTTACAGGTTGATGTATCTATCCAAATTTAATCCCTTGGGGAAGACAAAAAATTATTCTCTAGAAATTTTGTTGTTTGTTGACAGTTAACAGTTAACTGTCAACCCTTAACAATAAAAATGGGATATGTAAACAATCCAAAGTAAAGCAGTATCAATTACATGAGTTTTAAAATACCCTTAGCATGGCTACAGCTAGTTCGGAATAAAGTTCGTTCATTAGTAGCTGTAGCAGGGATTTCCTTTCTGGTAATTTTAATGTTTATGCAACTGGGTTTTCAGGATGCATTATATGCAAGTGCAACCCAGGTGCATAAAAATCTTAAAGGAGATTTATTTCTAGTTAGTTCACAATATAAATCCTTGACCGCAAATCAAAGTTTTTTTCGCTCACGCTTATATCAAGCGTTAGGATTTGAAGGAGTTGCGGCGGTTAGTCCGATTTCAATGGGATTTGCTAAATTTAGAAATCCGACTACGGGACAAAAATATTCAATTTATGTGATTGGATTTGAACCAAGTAGATCACCGATTGATATTCCCGAAGTCAAGGAAAATATTGATAAAATCAAAACACCGGATGTGGTTTTATTTGACCGCAATTCCCGTCCCGAATTTGGGAATGTAGCCGAGTTATTTGAACAGGGACAAGACCAGGTAATTGAGATTTATCCTTTTAATGCCTTAGCAGGATATCGTGTGAGAGTTGGTGGTTTATTTAGTTTAGGGCCGTCCTTTGGTGTGGATGGAAATTTATTGGTAAGTGATTCAACTTTTTTACGGATTTTTCCCAATACCCGTCCAGCCGAAATGATTGATATTGGTGTAATTAAAGTAGAACCTGGTTTTAATTTAAAGGATATTAGGGCAAAACTTGAGGCTGTATTACCTAATGATGTAATTGTGTTTACGAAGCAGGAATTTATTGATTTTGAAAAGGATTATTGGGCAACCCGGACACCTATTGGTTTTATTTTAAACTTGATGTTAACAATGGCTTCGATTGTAGGAATTGTGATTGTTTATCAAATTCTTTACAGTAATATTTCCAGTCAATTAGTGGCCTATGCAACCTTAAAGGCGATTGGCTACGCTAATAATTATTTATTTAGTGTAGTCTTTCAACAGGCAATAATTTTAGCTTTATTAGCATATATACCAGGTTTTATTTTTTCCATTGGTTTATATGACTTTGCAATGGATGTCACCAGATTACCCATTATGATGAGTGGACAAAACATGATAATCGTCTTGGTTTCAACTATTTTGATGTGTATGACATCCGGCGCTTTAACTATTAATCAATTGCGCTCTACTGACCCAGCAGAAATATTTTAGTTTTGAGCTTTTAGTTGTTATATCGACACTAAAATCCAAAATCAATTCCGATGGTTATTTCAACTGTATTCCTATTAAATTTTTGCTAATGAACTTATCTGAAAAAACTCTGTTGATTACTGGTGTTGGTGAATTTATCGGTCTACGGATGGCAGAAATTGCGATCGCACGGGGAATGAAAGTACGGGGGATGGAAAGTTCTCCCCAACGTGCAAAGTTGGCTGAGACTTTAGGGGTACATGTCACCCTGGGGAGTGTGACGGATACAACAGCCACAAAATCCGCGTGTCAGGGTGTGGATATCATCCTCCATACGGAGGAACTAGCGAAGGAAGGTGGTGCAATTAAAGTCTTTCGTCAGCTAAATGTGGAGGGAACTAAAAACCTGTTAAATTTAGCCAAGACACATAAAGTAAGTACATTTATATACCTATCAAGTGGGTTAGTATACGGTTTTAATTATCGCGATCGCATTACCGAGGATGTCCAGTTAACTCCTAGTTCTAATCCCTACTGTCAAACCAAATTGGAAGCGGAACAGTTGGTTCTACAACAAAATCATCCTCCCGATTTTGGGGTAATTATCATTCGTGCTGGTGATGTCTACGGTGCTGGGTGTATACCCTGGGTAGTCCGTCCCTTGCAAATGATGCAGCAAAAACAATTTGCTTACGCTGACAACGGTCGAGGGGTAATGAATCATGTCTACGTGGATAATTTAATTGATGCCATTTTTTTAACAATAGAGCAGCAAACCTACGGGGAAATTTTTAACATTACCGATGGTCAAGACACGAGTTGGAAAGAATATTTTGATCAATTAGCAAAAATAGGTAATTATTCCCCTCCCTTTTCCTTGGGGAAAGAGGAAATTAAATTATTTTTGAAAGTGCGATCGCAGGGACAAAAGTTATTACGTAAGGAGGTGGATATATTACCAGAATCTATTGATTTTATGAGTCGTCCCTATGCATATTCTATCACTAAAGCCCAAACTAAATTGAAATACGAACCCAAGGTGAGTTTATCTGAAGGGATGGCAAAAATTCAAGCTTGGTTACAAACGGTTGATATTACCAAAATTAAATAAATATTGGTTATGGGAGTTCTATTTACATATTGGGAAAAATTCCATCCAGTTTCTGCTGACTATTCTCTCATACCAATTTAACCAGAAGATGCATATCAAGAACCTCCTCCCCGAATCTTGGAGAAGGTACTCCGTGAGAAAACACTTCTATAGGGTGGGTTATACTTTGTGAGCAGCTTCACAAAGAATTGGGATGAATTAATAATTCGATTCAAAAACTAAACCGGATTTCAATAGTCAAAAA
Source organism: Calothrix sp. NIES-3974 (assembly GCF_002368395.1). Taxonomy (GTDB): domain Bacteria; phylum Cyanobacteriota; class Cyanobacteriia; order Cyanobacteriales; family Nostocaceae; genus NIES-3974. The sequence goes on along the minus strand of NZ_AP018254.1, from coordinate 3,791,630 downwards.
TAATAGATATAGCAATCCGGTTTAAGTAGTGAAAAAGTGTGATGTTGACTGGTGACTGTTAACCGTTAACTGTCAACCGTTAACAAACCTACATATAGGATTTAAAAAACTATTTATAACTGCGGTAGGTAATAGATAGGTAACAATAAATCAATGAAATATTTATGTCCCCAATAGCTCCTAAATTAACAATTGGACTACCAGTTTACAATGGTGAAAAATATCTAGCCCAAGCACTAGATTCATTGCTATCACAGACATTTACTGATTTTGAATTAATTATTTGTGATAATGCCTCCACCGATGGGACGGTGGATATTTGTCAAGAATATCTTCAACAAGATCGACGCATTAGCTATTATCGTCATCCGATAAATATTGGTTGTGCCCAAAACTTTAATCGCGTGCGTGAATTAGCCCAGGGAAAGTATTTTAAATGGGCTGCCTACGATGATTTACATGCACCGAATTTCTTGGCAGCCTGTATCCAGATTTTAGACGCAGATCCGAGTATTATCTTGTGCCATACTCGCACTAATTTTATCGATGAAACTGGTAAAGTTTTTGGGAAATATCAGATTCATATTACTACTGATGTCGATAATATTGTAGATAGATTTCGAGCATTGTTAGTCATGCATTTCTGCTATCAATGTTACGGAGTTATGCGCACAGAAGCATTAAAAAAATCTCCTAAGATGGGTGGTCATGGAGCCGCAGATGCCATATTTTTGTTACGTTTAGCATTACTAGGAAAGTTTTACGAAATACCAGAATACTTATTTTTTGCCCGTAGTCATCCCCAGCAATCGATGAGTATGTTTTTTCCGAATCATCTTGCTATTGCAATGCATCCAGAACCGCAATCACAGAAAATTTTGCCAGATTTTTATGCCTATGCAATTTGGTTTGATTCGGCGAATAAAGACAAAATATTATTTCCCCATTGGCGGATTTTGATTGAATATATTCGTTCTGTGGGGATGGGGACAATGACGAAGTCTGAACGCTTAGATTGTCTATTGAGTATTTTAGATGAATTTAAATGTCACGATAAATTACTAATTCAGGACTTAATTTATGCAGCAAAAAAATATTGGCAAAATCTACTTGGTCAAACCACTTCTCAAGAGTCAGATGAATATATATGTTCACAAAAACCTATTCATGGCGTTACTGAATTTGGATCTAAATGATAAATGATAATTGTTTAAGATTGGGATTAAAAACAAAATTATTGTCGTAGAGATATACAGCAGTCCGAGGGGGATTTATAAAATCTTACATGTAGAGTTGTTAACGGTTGACAGTTGACGATTAACAGTCACCAGTCATCAGTCAACGGTACGCTATTTTTCACAACTTAAATCGGATTACTGTAGCAATGCTACGTCTCTACTCAGAGGATGTTTTAAAAGTCGATTTTAATACTTGAATTATCGTTTTTGGGAATGGGAAGAGACGCGACACGTCGCGTCTGTACTCTCGAAGGAAAAATCAGCTTTATAACCCCATATCCATAGTCAGGACGATAGTCAAAATAGTGATAATTAATGCTTTCCAAACAACCTCTAAACGTGAAATTTTTAATTCAGATTTTTATTCAGCAATACCACATTAATTATCCTCATATTCATATCTATTTTTCCCCACACCTAACTCTCATGGAATCATTAGCAAATCTCTTATCACGTACCCTATTCACCTGGTTTGTGACACTAGTTTTATTTAGCGGTATTTTTATTGCTTATTTACGACTTTTTAGTCAACCAAAAACCATTGAGCAAATTAACTTACCCAAAGCCACGGTGATTTTGAGTTTACGTGGTCTCAATCCATTTTTAGAAAAATGTTTACGAGCGATCGCCCAACAAAATTATCCCCACTACAATATCAAAATTATTCTCGATAGTCTGGAGGATCCAGCGATAAATCTGGTCAATCAGATTCGCAGCGACATCGCAACACCCCCGATTGAACTATCTGTACTAACAGAAATTCCCGCAAATTGTAGCCTCAAATGTGCTTCCCTAGTCCAAGCTATTTCCACCCTCGACCCAGATTGTGCAGTGGTCGCATTTGTGGATGCAGATGTAGTCGTCCATCCAAACTGGTTACGGGATTTAGTTATCCCCCTTGCACCTCCAGAAATTGGTGTAACCACGGGTAATCGCTGGTATTTACCCACCGGAGAATATTGGGGTTCTTGGGTGCGCTATTTGTGGAATATTTCTGCGGTTGTACAAATGTTTTTATATGGGATTGCTTGGGGTGGTTCCCTCGCAATGAAAACTGATGTAATTTATCGCACTGGATTACTGGAAAAATGGAGTCAAGCCTATGTGGAGGACATACCTTTACGCGGTATTTTAGGTAAACATAAATTTAAGGTGAAATTCGTTCCTTCCGCTCTCATTCTGAATCGCCAAGACTCCACCCTTCCCAGGGTCATTGAATCTCTGCAAAGAAAATTACTTGCATCCCGTCTTTACCACCCGTTCTGGTTACTAGTGATTTATGATGCTTTTTTTACAGTTGTTTTACCTAATTTCTGTTTACTCTTAATTATCATTGCCTTAATTCGTCTAGAGTTAAATACAATAGCAACATTAATTACCACCTATTGTTTATACATATTTGGATTATTACTGCTAGCATTAACCTTAGACCGAGAAGCACGTCGCGTCATCCGCACCGGAGGTGAACCCATCCCCAAAATCAATCTACCAACGGTAATCAAGATGTTAATTGCCACACCCCTGACCCAATGGGTACATATCTGGACATTATTAACTTCCCTACGGATACGAGTTGTCCAGTGGCAAGGTGTAATTTACCGCATTTATCGTCCCTGGAAAATTCGAGTTTTGCATTATGCTCCCTTCCAAAGTACAGAATCCCATCAGCGCAACATTTCTTGATAATTTCCGGTTATAGATTTATGCCTCCCATCTACCAAATACTCAACTCAATGCTAATATCGATTCAGCCAGGCTATCCTGAATGCATTTAAGACATCTATGATTGGGAATATATTTAAATTTATTTTCGGATTTTTTTTAGCGATCGCAATTTTAATTGGCGGTGGAGTTGCGACCGCACTATATTTCATGAATCGTACCTCCATCAACCCTCCTAAACCGATCTTCAGTAACGACCAATCAGAAATCAAAGCCAGAGCAGCGAGGGAAGCAGCTAAAGCTAACCCCGATCAAAAGTCTCCCTCCCCCTCACCAACAACCGCATCTAAACCCACACCAACCCCCACACCAACCCCCACACCAACTCCCACACCAACTCCCACCGAAGTTGCGGAGGAACTCCCTCCCGGTGCTTACACCGCTCGCGTCACTTGGCCACAGGGACTCAGTATCCGTACCCAACCCCAAGCGGAAGCAGAACGAGCTGGAGGAGTTGGTTTTAATGAAGAAGTAATTGTGTTAAGTCAAAGTAATGACGGAGCTTGGCAAAAAATCCGTTTGAAGGGTAGCGGTCAGGAAGGTTGGGTCAAGGCAGGAAATACAGAAAAAACTGAATAATTTGGATTTTTGATTCAGTCGGTTATGGTTGACAGACCACTTCTTGATTCCCTACTCCCTCATACCATTTCACCCAAAATTTGGATCCATTTTCTTCCCCTACTCCCGATTCCCTTAAATCAAAATAATCGAAACCCCAATTCCTGCTAAGATAATTAAAGTCAAATTACCACCACCGACAAGATAATTGTATTGATAATTATTTTGTTGATGGTTACGGCGTTGTTGCCAAGCCATGAGAGCAGGAATAATTCCCCCTAAAATGGACATGCTAAATGTACCTGCGTAATCAAGGGCGACAAAAAATAAATTGGGATTCAGATTTGATAGACCAATTGCTGGTAGTAGGACAATCGAATAGGTGGATAGGCGATTTAATTGTAAACTGAAGCGATGATTTTTGATTTCTTGAGTGATATCTTGCCAATAATCAATTAATCCGTAAACAAAGCCGATAAATGAGGTGACAATGGCAAACTCAGAAAATAATGAAACTAAAATCCCTAACCATTCTCCCGCATTTCCACTTCTTAATATTTGCAAGGGGTCAAATTGATTCTGGGACTGCCATAAATCGGGACTCACACTTGCTAAAATCGCCCCATTCCACACTAAAAACATCAGCATGGGAATAGCCGAACCCAGAACTATTGATTGACGGATTTTGCTGATATCACCTTCTAGTTGCACCACTACTACCGGAATAATATTGTGGAAAAATAACGCTACCAACATGACAGAAACTGCTCCCGGTAGGGCAAACCAATTTTGTAATAGGAATTGGGCCGGATTAATTTGTTGACGAACTAATAATAGTAATCCCAGAAAGGAAACAATCACAATTCCCACAAAGGCACTATTGATTTTCTCAACAACTTTTTCCCGTAGTGAGTACAACATACCTCCAAAAATCACCACAAAAGCCGTCTTTCCCACCCAAATTGGTATTTTCTCCAGGGATAAAATCCTTGCTAAAGCTGCACTCAAAATATCCCCACCCTGGGAAATATAGGCCACAATTAAGGCATAATTCAAAAAAAGATATAGTATACCTGTTACTTGGGCAGCAAACTCTCCTAAAGTACCAGCCACCATTGTCCGTAAACCATTGCTAGCCTTCCCAGTACTGCGCATTCCATTAATAGCAACTTCAGCAATTAACAACGCCGAAACCACTACAAATCCCCAAACAGCAATCAATAGCACCGTTGAAGGCAAAATCCCGGAAGGGAGCGTCACCGCAGGTAAAGCCAAAATCCCCGCACCAACCGTAGTTCCCGCAACTAATGCCACACTTCCCCACAAACTACCCGGTTGATGTTGTAGGCGACCGCTAACCAATTCTAAGTTAGAAAATAATCGATTTGGGTTGACTTGGGATACTTTCGCCATACTTAACTTGTTTGTGCTGATTTATTTTTTTTATTGATATTTATTAATTCTAGTAAAGTAATTTTAACAAATTAGTCAAGTGATCCATTTTCACCAGAAGATGCATACTAATATCATTTCACTAAAATTTTGATACATTTACTCCCTCTGCATCCCTAAAGGTATCAACTCCAAAGTGAAACGGTATAACCTCTAATCACAATCACAATGCTCAAGCGTCTAATTATTGAAATGGGAATGGGTATCGACCAGCACGGTCAAGAACCCACAGTTGCAGCAGCAAGAGCTGTCCGGAATGCGATCGCTCACAATGCTTTACCGGGAGTATGGGAGGTCGCAGGTTTAAGTGACCCGAACCAAATGGTTGTGGAGGTAAAAGTGGCTGTTCCCTATCCGGAGCAAGTCAGGGAAGATGAGGTTTTAGCTGTATTACAATTCGGTCAAAAAAAATTAATCGTCGAAACCGGGGGAATGGTTGTTGCGGGTCGGGCGATCGCTTCTCTCAATGACAAAAATGATGAAATGTTAATTGCCGTGGCAGCTGTGACGGTGTTTGTTGATTTGCCAACTTAAAAAGTATTATAGATATGCAGGGAAAATGGTGTGGAGGGCTTATCGAAGAGTAATCCCCAACCCAAAATGGTATAATTTGGATTTTCCGTCGCCTGATAATAGCCTATGTCTAATTCCCCAATCCCATCTACCACAACCGCTAACTGGTCAAATCTACTACAGCAACTCCTGGATGGCCAATCCCTCACCCGTTCCCAAGCTAGTGAATTAATGCAAGGTTGGTTAAGTGATGAAATTCCCCCGGCTTTGTCGGGAGCAATTTTAGTTGCAATTCAAACTAAGGGGGTGTCTGCGGATGAATTGGTGGGTATGGCACAGGTACTCCAATCCCAATCGGTTACTGTCCATACACAAACACGCCTCAAAGACAAGCCTGTTATAGACACTTGTGGAACTGGCGGTGATGGGGCTGCCACCTTTAATATATCCACAGCTGTTGCCTGTGTGGCTGCTGCTGCTGGTATTCCCGTTGCCAAACATGGAAATCGTTCCGCATCAAGTCGGGTAGGCAGTGCGGATGTATTGGAGGCCCTGGGGATAAACCTGAATGCACCAAGTGAGAAGGTGGCTGCGGCTTTGGAGGAAATTGGAATTACATTTTTATTCGCTCCCGGTTGGCATCCAGCCTTAAAAAGTGTAGCTCCGGTGCGCAAATTATTAAAAATTCGTACAGTTTTCAACTTGCTTGGTCCTTTAGTTAATCCCCTTTCCCCGACAGCCCAAATTATTGGCGTTTATGACCCGAAATTAATTGGCACAATTGCCGAAGCTTTACAAGGATTGGGTAAACACCGAGCCTTTGTTCTCCACGGACGGGAAAAACTGGACGAGGCGGGACTAGCGGATATTACGGATGTGGCGGTATTAGCGGATAACCAAGTAACCCTAGAAACAATTAATCCCGCAGAAGTCGGGGTGGAGACAGCCCCAACAACTGCACTGAAAGGCGGAGACGTAGCCGAAAACGTCGCCATTCTGACTGCCGTATTGCAGGGTAAGGGAACAAAAGCCCAACAGGATGCGATCGCCCTAAATGCTTCTTTGGCATTACAAGTAGGTGGGGCGGTTCCCCTGTTGTCCCATCGTCAAGGGGTAGAATTGGCTAGGGAGATTCTGACAAGCGGCGCGGCTTGGGATAAACTTGAATGCTTGGCTGCGTTTCTGCGGAGTTAGGGGGATCTTCTTTGCTGTGGGGGCGAAACTCAACCACATGGCGGCGGATGGTGACATCATATCCATCAAAAAAATCATGGCCCAATAACCCGGTTTCCAAATCGTTACTGGCGATCGCCACCGCAGTTCGACCAACTCTGATACCGTTAGCTTCCATTGAGTTGACATAGCCAATGGGAAATTCCACACCCTTAGCACTAGCTGTATTCGCTTTCGAGATGGTGACGGGAACAACCCGCAGTGCATCGGCCATACTTTGGGTAATTACCGTACCACTTGCCCCCGTATCCACAATCATTTCAAATTTTTGAGTACCGTTAAAAGTGACTTCAATGACGGGAGTTCCACCAGCCCGACGTTTAATTGGGACACTAAAAACCTGAGTTTGTTGGGTATAAAATTTAGGAACCTGGGTGGATGGACTGGAACTGCGGCTCAAAGTGACCGGTTGATTTGGGGTGGTTGCAGGTCTTGGTGTAACTGGAGCCAAATTTTCCTGGGTGACAACTTGGGAAACCGCAGGAGCAGGGTCTATTGTTCTTGGAGAAGCAACCGCCACTGGTGGAACCGGAATCGGGACAGACCGGTTAGAAATTGTACTAGATGGGGGAGCGGACTGGGATTGACCAGAAACTTCGGCAACTTCCCTCATTGGGGTAGTAGGATTTTGGGCGCGTTTTTGCGCAGCCAGGGCTAAACGTTCATACTCGGCAATTTTAGTTTGGGAAATCCCGTAAAAAGGACTATTTTCTTCAATCAAACGTAACAAAGCGATCGCATCACGATATTGACTGGCTACCAACAACCAATCACTAGGGGAGCGGGCAGATTGGTTAATACTGTGGGCGCCAGCAGCCTTATCCAAAGCGAGTTCAAAGGTATGGGCTTGATTCGGACTTGCGACTGGTTGAGGAGAGACAGGTGTAGCCTCATTGGTCGCAGCAACAGACGGAACCGGAGAACTGACGTTAACTTGCCTTGCTTGCCGACATGCAACCGCCGAGGAAGAAACTGCGATCGCAATAATTAAAATACGCGTAGCGCGAAAAATATATAATTGCTGCATAATTAATAGGATTGTACCTGCCTAAGCGTTCCGAAATCCATCCATGTTTATTCCTAACAAATTAGGATTTGGTGGATTTTAATTGATCCTCATCTCCCAAGTGTAGATAGTTTACGGCATAATGGTTCATCGAAGTCAAGAAATAACGGCCGTTAGGGAACAGGAGACAGGAGATAAGTAAATTATTATTATTTGTTATTTATTACTATTACTTACTCCCCAGCATCCCCACTCACTATTCCCTGTACAGACGACCCGACGGTCGTCTGTACTCCCTACTCCCATACAAAAAAACCTATGTCTCTATCTGATGTAAACAAAGCCCTATTGGTGCTTGCCGATGGTAGTGTATACCGTGGATGGTCCTTTGGTGCTGCTGGCACTACCGTTGGCGAAGTTGTCTTTAATACTGGTATGACCGGGTATCAGGAAGTCCTCACCGACCCTAGTTACTGCGGTCAAATAGTGATTTTTACCTATCCAGAATTGGGAAATACCGGTGTCAATCCTGAAGATGCCGAATCAAGCCGTCCCCATGTACGTGGTGCGATCGCTCGGAATATTTGCCCTCGCCCCAGTAATTGGCGTTCCACCCAATCCCTGCCAGATTACCTCAAAACCCACCAAATTCCGGGAATTTATGGGATTGATACCCGTGCCCTCACCCGGAAAATTCGCCAAGTAGGAGCAATGAACGGGGCAATTTCCACAGAAATTAGCGATGAAGCCGAATTACTCGAACTTGTCCAAGCAGCACCAAGTATGAGCGGATTAAACCTGGTTCGGGAAGTGTCTACACCCCAAACCTACGAATGGTCAGAAACAACCCCTAGCGACTGGGAGTATTATTTAGAATCACCTAATTCCCCAGAATTTACCGTGGTGGCACTGGATTTTGGTGTGAAACGTAATATCCTACGACGATTAGCCAGCCACGGATGTCGAGTCATTGTTGTTCCCGCCAATACCAGTATTGAGGAAATTGAAAAATATAACCCCGATGGCATTTTTCTGTCCAATGGACCAGGAGACCCTGGAGCCGTGCAAGAAGGGATCGAAATCACCCGCAAGTTACTAAACAGCGATCGCCCAATGTTTGGTATTTGTATGGGACACCAAATTCTCGGTCACGCTCTCGGAGCGAGTACCTTCAAACTCAAATTTGGCCATCGCGGTTTAAATCAACCCTGCGGTTTAACCCAACAAGTGGAAATTACTAGTCAAAACCACAGCTTTGCCATCGATCCCCAAACCCTACCAACAGAACAGGTGGAAATCAGTCATTTGAATTTGAATGACACCACCGTAGCTGGTATCCGCCACAAAAATTTACCCATATTTTCCGTCCAATACCACCCCGAAGCCAGTCCCGGTCCCCACGACGCAGATTATTTATTTGCCGAATTTGTCCAAGCCATGCGCACAGCCAAGAGCAAACGAAATAACGAATAAATTGGCAACAAAAGGGAATTAGCGGTTAATATTTAACAGTTATTAATTACTAATTGTCTGTTACGTTCCCAAGTATCTCAACTTTTGTCAGCCATAATCATAGACAAGCCCAAGAAAAACTATGTATACTGGAACGTTTACTTTTATGAAGAGGAGGGAATTATAGCTGAGTCACTGAATTTAACCGTGAGCCTGAGAGGTACTCGTGAAGTCCGGGATAACTACCAGCTATTCCGCCTCACAGGATTATTAGATGCCTTTTCAGAGCCGACCTTTCGTAAGGTGATTGGTGCCAAAATCGAAGATGGGCCCAAAAATATTATTTTAGACCTGTCACAAATCGATTTTGTTGATAGTTCTGGTCTCGGTGCCCTTGTGCAACTAGCAAAACAGTCACAAACAGCCGAAGGAACTTTTCAAATCGTCACCAATGCCCGTGTCACCCAAACCGTGAAACTCGTTCGTTTAGAAAAATTTCTGGCGCTGCAAACTTCCGTGGAAGCGGCGTTGGAAAACCTTAAGTCAGCTTAATTGCTCGACAAAATTCGTTTTTACCCAGCTATCCAGTCTTTCCACCTGGATAGCTTAACTTTATTTGGCTGCTATCCCGTAGCCGATACCGAAGGTTTATCGCGAATACAGATAGGGAAAATTTATTGTATAATTGTAGGATTGCATAATATTTCCCGACCAAAGCCAAAGATTATTATCTATAATTCTCTCTAGTTGAGAGACTATGGCTTTGTTTGTGTATACAAACATCAGTGAAGAACTAATTCGGTTTTTCCTGTATATTTTGTATCTTATGTATCTTATTGTCGAACAGCCACACAAATCTGTGTTTAATCGCACATCTAGTCTTGTTTTAGATTGTATTTTATGCAATAAATAAAACTCACCGCATTACTTTTGACTGGTTTAATCGAATACAATCTAGATTGCGATTAAATTTAATGCCAGCTTTATGTTTTATTCTCGCCAAATAGATAAAATTAGGAAATTACTATGTAGCCGCAAACCATTTGAATCACCCAAAGTGACAGCTTGCAGGTAGAATAAATATCTTCATGTATACAATGTCGATTGAATCCGTCAAAACTAACTTGTGAGTTCAAACCAGGAGCCGCCATTAGATCAGTGTCACGAGCCTGCTCAACTAGAATCAGCATTGATTAATGTGTTTCACGCGGCTGTTAATCAGAATCTGAATACACTTTATTTTCATAATTTGGAAAAGTCTGCACGTCTAGCAGAAATTCAGCGTCTATCACCATCGGCCTTAGCCTACATTGGTGATGCAGTCTATGAACTCTACGTGCGTATCTTTTTCTTGTCACCACCACGTAAACTAGGTATCTACCATCAATTAGTTGTGGCGCAAGTTTGTGCGGAAGCACAAGCATTACATTTGCAAAAATTGCTCCCCCATCTTCAGGAAGAAGAAAAAGACATTATTCGTCGGGGAAGGAATGCGGCCAATACTCGTCATAAACGAGTTCATGCAGAAACATACCAACAAGCAAGCGGTCTGGAAACCCTAATTGGTTATCTTTATCTCACCGATACTGAACGTTTGACAGAGTTATTACAAAAGCTACATCTGGATTAGTAGCGTTAATTTTGTACCTTGAATTCAGAACATATAACTGAGTGTTAAGCAAGGTGACTAGTTTAGCCGTGTCAATTAGTTTTGTCAGTTTTTGTTTTTTTCTAATAAGTAAATCTGATTATTCCTATGTCTAATCCAATGCCAAATAAAACCAAAAAAATCAAGCCGATTGTGCCAGAATCTAAACGTACACAATCAGTAAAGCTCAAAGGGAAACGGGTTGTTCCCGGGACTATACGTACAGCGAAATCCATTGCACCAGTGGAACGCGATCGCAAATTTCATCCGAGTCCCCGTCCCCGTCGTTCCCCAGAACAATCCCTAACCTTACCAAATCTGAATGAAGATCAAGATTTAATCTATGGTCGTCATCCGGTTTTAACAGCCCTAGAAGGGAAACGTCATCTAAATCGGATCTGGATTACACCACGTCTGCGCTATGACCCCCGTTTTCACTCTTTAATCTTGAGGGCTAAGGAAAATGGAACCGTAATTGATGAAGTTGAACCTCGGCGTTTAGATCAAATTACCGACCAAGCTAATCATCAAGGCGTTGCAGCTCAAGTTGCAGCCTATGATTATACAGACTTGACCAAATTAATCGAAACTGCCTTTGCTGTCACCGATGCACCCGTGATTTTAGCAGCCGATGGTATTACCGATCCCCATAATTTAGGTGCTATCATTCGCACAGCCGAAGCCATCGGCGCACAGGGATTAATTATTCCCCAGCGTCGCGCAGTGGGAATTACCTCAACCGTATTGAAGGTAGCAACGGGTGCATTAGAAAATTTTCCCGTCGCACGGGTGAATAATTTCAGCCATGCTCTGGAGGAGTTGAAAGCAGCTGGATTTTGGATTTATGGTACAGCATCAGATGCCAGTGTACCCCTGCACACCGTTGATTTTACCAATGCCACCGATACCCGCAAGCGACCCACACCAATTGTGTTGGCAATCGGAGCCGAAGGGGAAGGTTTAAGTCTGCTGACACAACGTTGTTGCGATGTGTTAGTGTCGATTCCCTTGACTGGTAAGACTCCTAGCCTAAATGCATCCGTAGCTGCGGGTATGGCGCTCTACGAAATTTATCGTCAACGCTGGGTAAATACCCTACATCTGGATACATAAGCGACAATATTGTGGAAAAATTTGGAGTAAAAGAGTATAAAGAATTGTAAATAGACACACAAAGTCAACATACACTTTTACTCTCCGTTCTCTACTTTATAAAATGTTGGTGAAAACCATGAAAAGCGTTTGGAATAGCTTCAAAGAAAAATTAGTTAACGTATTCCAAAATCTCGGCTTGGCCTGGTGGGTTGAGGTAGTCACGCAAAATCCTCGTTGCACCTACTACTTTGGACCATTTTTGAGTGCAGCCGAAGCTGAAACCGCTCGCGATGGCTATGTAGAAGATTTAGTTCAAGAAGGCGCGCAGGGGATTTCCACAAGCGTGAAACGCTGTAAGCCAGGTGCATTGACAATAGCAGAAGACCTGGGGGAATTGATTGACCGTAAAGTAAAGCCTGTCTTTAGCGGTCAGATATAAGTTTTGTTGACAAGTTAAGTGGGTAGATTCGATTCGTCGGTGGTGAAAAGGCGGATAAACATTGGGAATGCACAAAAATACCTTAATCTCCGTATTCAGTGTTCCAGATTAATGACCGTCTATTACTCCATATCTTGTCTAGTCACTTAACTCGAAGCAAAGTTTGAGGCTACTTCTGGGTAATCCTGGAGCCACTTCTCGATGTCCTCCAGCACTTGAGTCGGTATTTCCCAGGGGAACAAGTGGGCAGTTTGTGGATAACAAATCCATTGACTGTGGGGAATGTTTTCTGCGGTTTCCCGACTTGCTTGGGCAATAATGTGACGGTCTTGTTCACCTGCCATCAACAGGACAGGACATGTTATTTGTTTGAGGTCGGGAACGCGGTTATATCCGGAGCGAATCGCCATTGTTAAAGCCCTGGTTGCACGAGGTGATGTTTGCAGGTAAGCAGGAATTGCAGCCTCAGCGATGTATTTATAGGCGATCGCGTGGTGTTGTTGGATCAAATAGCGAAACAGCGATCGCTTACCAAAGGTTTCAATATTCCATTGCCAACCAGGACGAAGATAATTAATTACAGCCGCGATACCGGTATACAGATTATCTTGCCAGGAAACGGGGGGATGGTTACTACGGGGACGTGCAGCTGTTGCGATTAAAATCAAACCCGTCACCCGTTCGGGAAAACGTAAAGCCAATTCCATCGCCAAAATTCCCCCCAGAGACCAGCCTAGCACTAGACATTTTTCCAGCCGATAGCGTTCCAGCAGCTGGGCTAAATCGTAAATGTGTTCTTCCATGACAAAATCCCCACGGGTGCGACTTCTACCGTATCCCCGTAAATCCGGTGCAATCGTATAAAAGCGCTGTGAGAGGTGATTAGTAAATACATCCATGCTGGGACCAGAACCAGGATGACCGTGTAAGCACAGAAGGGGGTAGCCTTGACCTTTTGTATATGCGGTAAGTTGAAATTGGCGTGGTGCGGAATTTGGCATTGATTGAGTGATAATTTACAGCAGAATTCAAGAATACAGAATACAGGATATAAGGGTAAAAGCGGTTTTGGGCAAGTCTGGAAAATAAAAAAACCCTGCATTTCTCACAAATTTCTAAAACTTACAGGGAGTAGGGAGTAGAAGGAAAATTAATCCGTCACTCAAGACTTATAACTTACTCGTGAGAAATCCGGGAAACGTACCTCATTTACCTGAAATCTGCTGTATTTGGGGAATCAGTATTATTTCGGTATTATTTTCTATTAGATTTAGGGAACAATAATCCCAAATAGTGTAGACTAACAAAACAAATCAAGGGTAAAAAAAGCCTCCCGACTTAGCGAACAGATTGTTAAGTAATATTTCGTATTCCTAACATCTGGCATTGTTCTCATTGCTTTGATTTCCGTCGGGTGCTTTGCGTAAGTAAGGAAAATGAGTGCCAATTCCAGTAAAACTATCCTGTTTATCGATTACGAGAATGTGCAAAATCTCAACTTTTCTAGTATTCAACTAGAAGATATTGAAGTCAAGATTTTTGTTGGACAATCTCAGAATAAAATTCCCTTTGAATTAGTCCAATCAATTCAATGTCTCGGACATCGGGTCGAATGGATAAAAATCGAAGGAAGTGGCAATAATTCCCTTGATTTCCACATCGCTTTCTATCTAGGTCGCGTTAGTCATAATCTCAGCAATTCTAAATTTATCGTTTTATCCAAAGACAAGGGCTTCGACCCATTAATTAGTTATTTAAAAAAGCAAAATATTCAATGTTCTCGCATTGAAGAAATATCCAAGCTTAAACAAACAAATAAATCAAAATCTCCAAATACCCAAAATTCTCAAAATTTCCCAAAATCTACGGATACTCTTATCTCGAAAATTATCAACCATCTTTCCAAAATCACTCAGAATTCCCGTCCAAAAACTAGAAGTTCATTACGGCAATATATCAAATCCCTATTAAGGTCACATCAACTAGGGGAAAAACAAATCGATGCAATTATTGAAACCTTATTTTCGGAAAATAAGCTGAGTGAAGTCAGTAATCGCCTAGTTTATCAGTTTTAGTCCCTTGATGAGGTTGTTTGAAAAGTCACTTTTCAGTTCTTCGGGAGTGGGAAGAGACGCGACATGTCGCGTCTGTACGGGAGGGAGTAGTTGTTCAGGGCAAATGTACTATTTTTGTCAATTTCCTGTTTCCCAGAAGTAGTTAATCAAAAAGTATTGATGGACGCTTTCCAAACATCCTTTGAGAGGATATCTGGAAAGTCGCTTTCAACACTTCACCTATTCTTTTTTGGGGAGTAGTCTACATGTACTGCTAACACCAGAAACAGAGATGCACGTAGCACAGCTTCTCGAAGAGATGAGAGTTTTTCCCTCACTCCCTTACTCCCTATTTTTTCGCGAGTGAGGAACAGCTAAATTACTTACTGCATTACTTACTGCCATTTAATTTTGTCTAGATGAATATGACGATGTCTGTAGACAAAAGGCATTTTATAGAATTTGAGTTTTTGTCGGACAATCAACCAGAAAAAAGGCATTCCCTCAATTAAATAGCGCTTCCAGAGACGTTGGGGTTCAGACACTAATCTATGTAGCCATTCTAAACCAACCTGGCTCATCCATTTTGGCGATCGCTTTTTATTTCCTGCTTCAAAATCAAGGGTGGCTCCGATGGCCAGAAATATCTTAATGTGTGGTAATTTATCCTTATACTGGATAATCCATTTTTCCTGTTTTGGCGCACCGACTCCGATGGCTAAAACCGTTGCACCAGAACGGTTAATACGTTCAATGATTTCTAAACACTCTACCTGGTTGTGTTCAAAGCCGAAGGACGGGGAATAGGAATCGACAATGATATCTCGACCGACGCATTGGTTGATGCGCTGTTGTGCTGCACTCGCAACACCTTCTGCTGCACCAAGCAAAAAGATTTTGATATTCGGGTCTTGGGAATAGTAGGTGTAAAAAGCTGGAAAGAGGTCGGAACCGGAAATTTTTTCTTTTAATTTCGTTCCTAAAAATCTGGATGCATAAACTAGTATTTGACTGTCACAAACTCTGTAGGTAGCTTTGTTATAGGCGTTGTAAAACTCCTCGTCTTTTTGTAACTTCATTAAATGGTCTACGTTGGGTGTAAAGACAATACCACCTGTTTTCAATTTCTCTAACAACTCCAATGTGGAGAGATTATCAATGGAAATATTCAGGAGGTTAATTTTGTTCATGGGATATTTTTATCTCAAAATTTTCTACTTAAATAGTCAATATCTTTCCAGAAGTGCAGGGAGTAAGGAGTTGTTAGGTTTTTTCCATTTGCAGCGGGTGAATACCCCAGAGGAATACTTTGAACAAACACAGGGATTAGGTTATTGGCTTGGTGATAGGGAACAGATGATAGTAATAGTGTGTTTATTTTCGCCGTTGAAAAAGGTTTTTTGTTCCAACAGACGTTCACAACTCATTTTTGCGAACCTTCCCCACTGTGTTTTACAAGTATGGCAAAAACTAAAGAATGGGAACTATATTTGGCTATTTTTAGCAGATTGGGAATAAAATCGGGCAAATTTCACTCTTCCAATTTAATCAAACATTCTAAGAGAGGTGGTGGACGCTGTTAAGCAGATTATTCTTTGTTTAACGCAATATTTACAAATAACCATCAGATATACAGCTATTTGTAAAGAAAATGAAAAATGTTCCTGAGAAAAACTACGGATGTGGAGTTTGTCATGGAAATATGACACATAAATTGGTGGATGCCAAAATCTCTCCTATTCTCAATCAACCGGATCAGTTGCTATTAATGATATGTTATTGTTGCAATTCATACGGTTGAAGCTTGAATGAAGTCTGTTACTGATGTACCTAACCCTAATGTTGATACTGCTGAGAATCCGCCAGTTATTTTAACTTCGGAACTACGTAAAGTCTATCGGACGGGTTTTTTGCTGAATCAAAAATTAGTTTCCCTCTCCAGTTGCTCCCTGAAAGTATACCAGGGTGAAACCTTCGGTTTACTCGGTCCTAACGGTGCGGGAAAGACTACATTATTAAAATTATTGTTAGGTATTATCCGTCCTACCTCCGGTCGCGGATTATTGCTTGGTAAACCATTAGGCGATCGCGCGACGAAGGCAAAAATTGGTTATCTACCGGAAAACCCCTATTTATATGATTATTTGACGGGTTGGGAGTTTTTGCAATTTGCAGCAGGATTGTTTAAAATTCCCCCACGGGTACAACGGCAGAGAATCCCCGAATTATTAGAATTAGTCGGTTTATCGCTGGGGGATGCGCGTAAAAAGCAGATGCGACGCTACTCAAAAGGGATGCTGCAACGGGTAGGAATGGCTCAAGCTTTAATTAATGAACCGGAATTAGTATTTCTAGACGAACCAATGTCTGGATTAGATCCGGTGGGACGCTATCAGATGCGCGAAATCATTCTGCGTCTTAAAGCTGCGGGGAAAACAATTTTCTTTAACAGCCATATTTTAAGTGAAGTCGAACAAATTTGCGATCGCGTCGGTATTCTCTCCCGGGGAGAATTGATTTGTGCTGGTTCAATTCCCGAATTACTCAATCCAAAAAATGGGTATTTTGTCCGTGGACAAGGGGGAGACTGGGAAGTTTTACAAAAATGGATACCCAATATCAAATTTACCGTTGATGGCTGTTGGGAAGGTGAGTTGGAAGGGGATAATTATGATTTTTTAGCGAGTTTACGTCTAATGAATGCCAATGTTTTCAACATGAATTTAATTCGTCCATCCTTGGAAGATTTCTTCATCCAAAAAATTCAAGGCAATCATCAACGGTGATTGATACTTCAAAATCCTAATGCATCAAGAAAAAATGCCAACTTGGCATGAATGTGGCTTCAGGAACCTATATGCTCGAATGCATAAGAGCATATTAATAGTGAATCTAATCCAGTGATTAAAATTAAAACATTTATTGCCATTTGTTCCTGAGAATACTATTTAGCTAGTACGACCTGTCGCTTTGATACAGCCAAGCATGTAGCGTGAGCTTTAGTCCTTTGAAACACTTCCCATTAGTCCCCAGTCACCTGATGACTACCTCCCATTTATTCTCCCATAGAGGTTTGAACATCAAGAAATAGTTCATTTCTACTCACTATTCCCCATTCCCTACTCCCTGTTTTTCAAGCGAGATTGACTTTAGTATCTTCTTTAACAGAGCTTTATTAAAAATTACAAAAAATTGATATAGTAAATCCTGATAATTCTAGGTTTTTCCGAACATAAAAATTACGGGGAACATGGATACTTACGTATAGTCAATATTACAATGTTGGGACAGAAAATAATTTATTGTGGTGTCAGGCGAATATGATAAATACAAGATTGTTGAAACTATTAAATCCAGCAGTCGCTGGTATATTGATATTAACGTCAATAGTCGCAACATTTTCCACACCCGGATTTGCCCAGAATCCGGGAACAACTAGACCCGCAACCACCGCCAACCCGACCCTTGATACAAATTATACATTGGGAGGAGGCGATCGCATTCGGGTAAGTGTATTTGAAGTACCGGAATATACGGGAGAATATCAAATACCACCGGGTGGGGCAATTAACCTGCCCCTAATTGGTAGCGTTTCCGTATTAGGCTTAACGACAGAACAAGCGGCAGATATTATTACCCAACGCTATGCCCGGTTCTTGAGACGGCCAATCATCTCCGTCAACCTCCTATCACCACGTCCCATCAACGTCACAGTTGCAGGGGAAGTTAGTCGTCCGGGTTCCTATAGTTTGAGGCTAGAAGGCGGTGCGGGTAATGACCCAGGGGTACAGTATCCCACGGTTCTATCCGCAATTACCACAGCCCAGGGTGTAACCATGAGCGGTGATATTACCCAGGTAGTGTTACGTCGTCGAGTGGGTCGTGATCGAGAACAGACCGTGGTTTTGAACTTGAAAGACCTGGTGCAAGTTGGTAGACAGGATTTAACACTGCGTGATGGGGATACTATTTTTGTACCCCGTGCGACCACCGTTAACCTAGCGGAAGTGCGTAACAATTCTGCCTTAAGTTTTGCCGCTGACCCCACCCGTCCCCGGACAGTGGCAGTAATAGGAGAGGTAAATCGTCCTGGTTCCTACGTTGTCACCTCCGCAGTTGATGCTGGACAAGCGGGACAGGGAGGACAGCCCAATATTACCGGATTACCAACCGTCACCAGGGCATTACAATTAGCAGGGGGAATTACAGCCCGTGCGGATGTGCGACAGGTGACAATTCGTCGTCAAACCCGTACCGGACAAGCCCAAGATATCAACGTCAACTTGTGGCAAATGTTACAAGGGGATGTGGATCAAGATACCATTGTGCAAGATGGTGATACTATTTTTGTTGCCACAGCTACGGAAGTCAACCGAGCCGAAGCCACCCAATTAGCCACAACGACCCTATCGCCAGCTACTATTCAAGTGGGTGTTGTGGGAGAAGTCAAAAGACCAGGACCAGTTGACATCAAGCCAAATAGTACCCTTAACCAAGCAATTTTGGCTGCGGGTGGATTCAACGATGCAAGAGCGCGTCGTCAAACAGTGGATTTGATTCGCCTTAACCCCGATGGATCAGTGGTAAAACGGGAAATTAAAGTAGATTTTAAAGCTGGTATTAATGAAGAAACCAACCCGATTTTGCTGAACAACGATGTGGTAATCGTTAACCGTTCTGGAATTGCTCAAGTAGGTGATACTGCGGGTGCGATTATTAACCCAATTGGGGGTGTTTTAGGGATTCTCCGAGCAATATTTACAGGATTTTAGTTAAGCAATAAAAATTGACGTTTAGTAGAGACGACCCGACGGGTCGTCTCTATGTGTATGGATTAATATATTGTATGAATTAAAAACCAAAAAACCATGCTGGGAAAATTTTTTCACAAACCCCAAGGAGAAAACAGCGATCGCGTTCCTCCAGGTCAATATCTCACCAATGGGTTTCCAGTTCTCACCTACGGTTCCACCCCCAAGGTGGATTTAGCAACCTGGGAATTTCGGGTTTGGGGATTAGCAACACCCAAGGTATTCACCTGGGATGATTTTATGAACCTTCCCCACCATGAATTTACAGCCGATTTTCACTGCGTCACCCGGTGGTCAAAACTTGATGTCAAATGGACGGGAATCAAAGTCACCGACTTTATGCAGCTAATTGAAGTCGATCCCCAAGCTGTCCATGTGATGGAACATTGTTATGGGGGTTACACTACCAACCTACCCCTGGAAGATTTTGTCAGGGAAGAGAATTTTTTCGCTTTCAAACTATTCGGTGAACCCATACCACCGGATCATGGTGGTCCGATGCGTACAGTCATACCTCATTTGTATGCCTGGAAAAGCGCTAAATGGATCAATGGCTTGGAATTTTTAGCCCAGGAAGAATTAGGATTTTGGGAACGTAATGGTTATCATAGTCGGGGTGAACCCTGGGCAGAAGAAAGGTACAGTTTTTCATAATTTGTAATTCGTAGTTCTGAATCACTGTAATTCTTAATCTGCCTACACTAAGGCTTTCTCTGACGTAATTACAAATTATCAATTATTTAATCTTAACAGTCTACACTAGGGCTTTCCCTGACGTAATTGCGAATTATTAATTATTTAATAAGCTGGGTTGGGGGTCTAAATCCGTATCTACTAAAGAATTGAGAAGAGTCCAGACTTTTAAATCGGTAAAATCAGCTACAGCCATGCAAACACCTAAGTCCATCAATTTATCTGGGTCGTGGGTGGAGGCAATTCCAACTGTTTTGATACCCGCAGCTACGGAAGCGCGAATCCCAGAGGGTGAATCTTCAAAGGTGATGGCTGTATCCGCAGTTACACCCAGTCTTTCCAGTGCTACTAGGTAGGGTGTGGGGTCGGGTTTGGCTGCGGCTTCTTCCTCTGCTAGGACAATTAGGTCAAATGCATCCGTTAGTTTTAATGTTTGCAACATAAATTCGGCGTTAGCACGGGGAGCGTTAGTGACTAAACCAAGTTTTAATTTATGCTTACGTCCCCAGTTTAAGGCTTCCATGACACCTGGTAAAGGTTCTAAACTGGTGGCGATTTCTCGAAAAATGGCTTCTTTTTTCTCCGCAAATTCTTGGATTTCGTTAGGTGATAATTGTGGCAAAATTCTTCCGAGAATTTCTGGATTTAAACCACCGCTTATTTGGTTTTGATAGAAGGTTTCGTCAATTTCCATCCCGTATTCCCGTAGCATTTTTTGCCAAATTACAAAATGTACCGGGTCTGTATTTACTAGGGTTCCATCTAGGTCGAAAAGTAGGGCTGATAGCATAATTTTCGTGAGTAGGGAGTGGTGAGTAAGGTTTTGAGCTAAATTTACCTCAGCTGTTATCAGTGTTCTCTGAGAAGATGAGAAGATGTTCTGCAATGGTTTGTATTCGCTAACTAAACCTAATTACTCAGTTATGTAAACAAATGTTAATTTACTCCCCTAGTTTACCTTGTTTTGGTGAGTTGTTGGCAGATAGTCTAGATTGTCGGCAATTTAATGTACGGTTTAGAGTCGGAAATCAAAATATAATTGGGAGCCTGGGGATTTGAGATTTTGGATTATTCTCATTGTCGGCGTAAGTCTTGTTTATTGGGAATTGCATGTGATATCTGAGTTTCATCTTTTGCGTCCGTGACATTTCAAATTAGGTGTAATTTCGTTGATGCGTTACTCAAGGGTTTTGGTTAAGCGTGTCTGTGGTTAGATTGGGGATGACTATAGGAAAGCAGTAGGACGACTGGACATATTAAGGCAAACACATATGACGATTGTGCAAAGGAAATTTCGTGTTGATAGTTTGTGGGTACAGGTTTATAATTCTGAGGCTGAAATGGCTGAGGATGCGGCCGATATTGCAGCGAAGTATTTGGGTGAGGTTTTGCAGCAAAACCGAACAGCACGGTTAATGCTGGCAACGGGAAATTCTCAATTGAAGTTTCTGGATGCGTTAATTAGTAATAGTAACCTGGATTGGTCAAAAATTGAGTGTTTTCAATTAGATGAATATTTGGGACTTTCTTCTGACCATGCTGCTAGTTTCCGTAGATATTTACGCGATCGCATTTCCAGTCGAGTCACTCCGAAAGCTTTTCATTATATTGAAGGTGATACGTTAGAACCACTGAAAGAATGCGATCGCTATTCCCGGTTATTACAGGAGCAACCAATAGATTTATGTTTATTGGGAATTGGAGATAATGGTCATTTAGCTTTTAATGACCCGGATGTTGCCGATTTTCGCGACCCCCATACGGTCAAATTAGTGCGTTTAGATGATATTAATCGTAAGCAACAGGTGGTGACGGCTTATTTTTCGGATGTGTCACGGGTTCCCCAATATGCATTTACGGTAACGATTCCAGTCATTTGTGCGGCGAAAAAAATTATTTGTTTAGCCCCTGGACAGAGAAAAACAGAGATTATTCAATATATGCTCGAAGCTAAAATCAGTGAAAAGTGTCCAGCATCAATTCTACGTCAGCAACCTCAAGCTACTTTATTTTTGGATACGGAAGCAGCAAAAAAATTGAGTCAGTGAAGGGATTTTAGTTTTTATACCGTTTGTAGAGACGACCCGACGGGTCGTCTTTACCCAAATATGTCGGGATTATGTCGGGTCGTCTTTACCCAAATATGTCGGGATTATGTCGGGTCGTCTTTACCCAATGATGTCGGGATTATGTCGGGTCATCTTTACCCAATTATGTCGGGATTATGTCGGGTCATCTTTACCCAAATATGTCGGGATTATGTCGGGTCGTCTCTACCCAATTATGTATAAATTATTAAAAAAATATCAACAATGTATTTTTCCCCTCACAATCTCCTCACAATCTTTCGGTATAAATAGGTATGAAGGCTAGAGTTTGGTTTTGCTTGCCTACGAGGGTGAGCAAAAATGCGATAAGCAATGCTTATCGCAGTTTCCTCTCTAACGGCGACGCTGACGGTCGAAGTCTTTTAAGTCCAGGGCATAATTCAATCGCAACACATTTACCCCTGCTTCACCAAAAATACCCAAGAATTTTCCGGTAGTATATTCTCGGATTAATGGTAGTAATTCCTGGGGTTCCCAACCTCTAGAGCGCGCTACTCGTTCAATTTGCGATCGCGCACTTCTCTCGGATATATGGGGGTCAAGACCGGATGCGGAGGTATAAAGTAAGTCAGAGTTTAGGGGTATATTTTCGTCCTGTAGTTTACTGGCTGTTTCCATGACTCGAATGAACAGATTCGGATTACTAGGAGCGAGGTTACTACCACCAGAGATACCATAGGGACGGGCTATTCGTCCCTGACTGTAACGTACTGTACTAGGACGACCGTGGAAATATTTATCGCTAGTAAAGTTTTGACCAATCAAGCTGGAACCAATTGGTTGGTGACTATCTAAACTTTGTCTGATACTACCATTGGCGACAGTTTGAAACATGGGCAGTTGAGCAACACCGAAAATTGTAGTTGGATAAATTAAAGCGGTCAATATCCATAGAATGAGGACAATCCGAATTGCTTTCATATTCGTAATGAGATGGGTGTTAAAAATTTTAATTCGGGTAAGGGAGTAGGGAGTAGTGATTAGGATAATATTCTCCTAATATTTTTCTGGACGCAGAATCACATCAAATAAATAAAAAAACAGTCCAACAACGATTAAACTTAATCCGGCGATCGCATATATTTGTTTGGTCTCTAATTGCCCAACTGCGGCGTTTGCTAGGGGTAGGGAAATCAGATTTATACCTATAAAGGTGGTGATAAATAAAATCAGTTTATTTTTGTACATAATTTGTAATCTGTAATAGCCTACGGCAACGCTTCGCGTACGTAATTTGTAATTTGTAATACCCGCTACGCGGGAAGCAAGCTACGTAATAGCCTGCGGCAACGCTTCGCGTACGTAATTAATATTCCTGTGTGCTAAGTCTCCGTATTATTATTTTGTTATCTGACCCTTTGTCTATAAAGTTCATAGAAGCGTAGTGGAACGACCGTAAGGGGAATCTACAATCCATAGCTCGCAGGACTTCTGGGAGAGTAACCCAAAATCCATAGACGGGAAGCGGATTGACCGAAGGGTAATCCAAAATCCCAAATTAAACGACTCCAACTGCGGTCAAAATTAAATCTAATAATTTAATCAGTATTAGGGGTGTAATTATACCTCCAAAACCAAAAATGATGAGATGACATTGTTGTAGTTTATTGGGATTATCCCAGGGAAAATTGAAAGCGGTGAATGCTAAGGGAGACAAAAATATAATTGCCAAGGCATTGTAAATTAAGGTGGCAAAAATTGTTGAGTTGAGACTTCCCAAACGAAGGAAATTTAAACCTTGAAGATTTGTTCCGACAAAAATCATTGGCATCATTGCCAAGTATTTGCCAATATCATTGGTGAGGGAAAATAGGATTAAAGCTGCACGAGTGGTGATAATTTGTTTACCAATTTCTACTAAATTGATAATTTTAGTGGGATTAGAATCTAAGTCAATGATACTAGCAGCTTGCTTGACTGCTGGGGTTCCCGTATTCATTGCTAAACCGACATTGGCTTGAGCTAGTGCGGGTGTGTCATCGTTACCGTCACCGACCATTGCGACAATTTTTCCTGCTGCTTGTTCTGACTGAATCAGTGCAAACTTGTCTGCGGGTGTGGCTTCAGCAACAAAATCATCGATTCCCACCATATGAGCAATGACCCCAGCTGTAATGGCGTTATCACCTGTGACCATCATTACCCGTACACCAATCTGACGTAACTTTGCCAAGCGATCGCGGATTCCGGGTTTAATAATATCCTTCAGGTAAATCACCCCATAAACATCATTATCTATAGCCACTGCTAGAGGTGTACCACCTTGTTCGGAAATACGTTGGTAAATACTTTCTAGTTCTGTCGCTGCGGTGCCGTGGTAAAATCGGGTAAATTCTTGAATGGCATTGACAGCGCCTTTATAAACGGTGATTCCATTAGCTAAGTTTGTACCACTGATGCGAGTTTCCCGGGAAAATGGTATGGCTTGGGCATATTTAGGATCAAAATCAATTGTTGCTCCCAGCCTTTGGGCTAAACGAACAATCGATTTTCCCTCAGTTGTATCATCAAACAAACTGGCAATTAAAGCTGCTTGGGCTAATTCTGGCAAAGAATGACCATTGATGGGGATAAATTCCTCTGCCTGTCGATTTCCCTGGGTAATTGTACCTGTTTTATCGAGGACAAGGGTATTGATTTCTCCACAGATTTCCACAGAACTTGCAGATGTGGCGATCGCATTTAGTTGGGTGACTCGTTCAATTGCCGCAATTCGCACTGTTGTCATTAATCCGGCAATTGTGGTGGGTAATAGGGAAACTAGTAAAGCAATGAGACTAGGAACAGTCAGGGGAACCTGTAGATAAATCGCCCAAGCAACTAGGGTCGTTGTCACTAGTAAAAATATACAACTAAATAACCCCAATAACACCGTTATGAAAATTTCATTGGGGGTTTTTGCAGATTTTTTAGCAGCCAACAAGGCAATTACCCGATCAATAAAACCCTCACCGGGATTTGCTGTCACACGGATAATCAATTCATCGGCAATAATTCTTGTCCCCCCGGTCACGGAGCTAGCACTATCAGCACCAGCTTCCTTTAAAATTGGTACTGATTCACCAGTAATTGAAGACTCATCAACACTCGCTGTACCCATTGTCACCTCCCCATCGCAAGGGATTACATCACCCGCGATCGCATAAATGGTGTCACCACAGCGTAAGCTATCGGCTGGTACTTCGCTAATGCTCCCATCCGCAGCTAACTTTTTAGCTACAAGGTGATTCTTGAGGCTTTGCAAATATTTCGCTTTCGCTTTACTGCGTCCACTCGCAATGGATTGGGTCAAATTTGCCAACCAGATTGTGAAAAATAAAATCCCACAGATTAACCCGTTATATAAACGGGGATGGTTTCCCGGAATATGGCCAAACAGTGACGGTTGTACGGTTAAAACCAACATCACTAACATAGCCACAAAGACCAAAAACATGACTGGATTTTGGGTGACAGCTTTGGGATTAAACTGCCAAAAAGCATCCACAACAGCCAATAAATAGGAATTCCGAACCGTTGGTTGGGAACGGGGACGGGGTGGACGGCGATCGCGTGATCGCATGGGTGGAGATGGAGGAGATTTCAGGGATTGCATTTTTCCAATTTGCTGATGAAGGGGGGTATCAATTCGTATTTGGTAAAGACGACCCGACGGATTTATGTAGAGATGACCCGATAAATTTATGTCCAGACGACCCGATAAATTTATATCCAGACGACCCGACAAATTTATATCCAGACGACCCGACAAATTTATATCCAGACGACCCGATAAATTTATGTCCAGACGACCCGACAAATTTATATCCAGACGACCCGACGGGTAGTCTCTACTGCGTTATTACCTGATTCCACTGGTCATTTTTAATCCTTCGGCTAACGGACCAAGGGCTAATACGGGGAAAAAGGAGAGGAAACTAATCATAATGCTTAATAGAATAGTGAAGGAGATAAATAATCCGGTATTACTATTTAATATGACTTCAGTTTCTGTGAGTTGAGGTTTACGAGCCATACCATCAGCCAACAAAATTATGGTCATTATGGGTACAAAGCGACCAAGTAAAATACATAAAGATGTAGTCAGGTTCCACCATAACGTGTTGCTAGCTAAACCCGCCAACCGGGAACCATTATTGGTAGCGCCAGAGGTATACTCATAAATAACTTGGGATAAACCGTGGAAACCGGGGTTACTAATACCGGGAAAGGCTTCTGGAAAGATGAAGGCGATCGCACTAGGAATTAAAATGACAAAGGGGTGAATGAGCAGGGTCATACTGATTAATTGCAGTTCCCTCTGTTCAATTTTCCGCCCTAAAAATTCCGGGGTACGTCCTGCTAATAAACTCATCAAAAAAGCTGCCAACATTGCCAATACTAATAAATAGGCAATTCCCATCCCCTGACCACCCCAAATGATGCGCAGAAACATGCCAACAAAGGTGGAAAAAACAGTTCCCGGCATTAAGGAATCATGCATGGAGTTGACAGCACCGGACATAGTTGTAGTCGCAACTACAGACCAAATTGTACTATCAACCCAGCCAAAGCGCATTTCCTTCCCTTCTAAACTGGGTTGTTCCATACCGATGCGAGAATTAATCAGGGGATTTCCTTGGGATTCACTAATTAGGGCAATTCCTGTCAGCACAACAAATAATGAGACTAATAGCCAAAATAATACCTGTGATTGTTTGCGTTGATTTGCGAGGATACCATAGGTATGAATTAAGGCAGTGGGAATTAATAACATCATCATTAATTCCAGGAAATTAGAGGCAGAACTGGGATTCTCGTAGGGATGGGCAGAATTGGCAGCAAAAAAACCACCTCCACTTCCACCGAGTAATTTGATACTTTCAAAGGATGCTACTGGACCTCTGGCGATAAACTGCACCACTCCTTCTAAGGTTGTCACCTCCAAAGGGGGAGCAAAAGTTTCCGGAACCCCCAAAGCCAAAAGAGCGATCGCCCCCAGGAGGGATAATGGTAATAAAATTCGCGTAATTGCCTTGGTTAAATCCACATAAAAGTTACCTAATGGTTGACCAGTAAAACCGCGTATACAAGCAATTCCCACCGCTAAACCCGTTGCAGTCGCAGTAAACATTAAAAATGCGATCGCGCTGGTTTGACTGAAATAGGAAAGTGCTTTTTCCCCAACATAATGTTGTTGTCCAGTATTAGTTAAAAAGGAAATCGTTGTATGTAAGGCCAAATCCCACCGCATCCCCACAATTTTCATCGGATTTAAAGGTAAGTGACGCTGGGTGACTAATAACCCAAATACCAACATACCCATGAGGATATTAGTCGCCAATAGGGCTTTTAAATATTGCCATCCCGTCATCATTGGGGAATGGCGGATTCCTGCTGCTACAAAAATTACCCGTTCTAAGGGGGACATCATCGGGTCTAGTAGGGACTTCCCCCCCTCAAAAACCTTGGCGATATAACTACCGAACCGTGGTGCAATTACAGCAATCAACGTCAGGATGATTGCCATCTCTAAAAAAGCTTGTCCCATTAGTTTATCTAAAAATTTAATCTCGCTTGAAAATCGGGAGTCGGGAGCAGGTAATAGGAATAAGCTATTGTCCTGTTTGGTTGTGTCCCAACAACATGGGGGATCGACTTGAAAGTGAGTAGGGAAAACCGCTTTCATCTGCTTTTGGTTTGGGCAGTACATGAGAGTTACTCCCAATCAAGAAGCAAGTTTTCGGGATTTGCTCAAAATCCATGAACAGAACCTACATTTTGAGCAAGTAATCCATAGATGTTGAGCAACAGGTTGATTTTCCTACTAATCCCTAATTCCTGAAAGTTTTAGGGAGTAGGGAGAAATCCGGGAACAAAAGCAAGGATTAATTGCAAACAGCAAAACCAACTAGCAAAGTCCAAACTTTTGCACACAATGCAGCGAATTATTCAGCCTGAAAAACAGACCGAATTTCATCAACCGCAACTATTTGTTAAGCATAGAACTCAGTACAGTTTTTCCCGCCAACAAAAAATAGCACCTTTTTCACCACACTCCGCCCAGCAAAAATAAGTAAGCTACATGTAATTTTCTTTGTCACAAAATATAATAGGAATAAAGTGTGCCAGTTTAGTGTCTGGCATCATACATTTTTTACACTTTATGCTCTAGTTTGGCAAGCGGTATTTTCGCCTTGAAAGTAAAACGGTATTACATACCTGATTCAAGGTAGAGCCTTGTGGAATGCATCCCCACCCAGAGCATGGGGATGAGGGATTTAGTTTTTGAATCTATCTGGTGAGGTCAGGGAGTAGGGATAGATACACGACATGTCGCGTCTGTACTGTAGGGGAGGCAGAGCCTTATACAATGCATCCCCACCCAGAGCATAGGGACGACCCAAAGGGAGCGAGACCCTCCCCCTACTTGGCTGTTGCGCATTTGAAGCTGTCTATTCACTCATCTGTGACAGATAACAGTCAACGGTTAACTGTCAACGGCAAACAATTGACGCGAGTTTTAATCCCAAACTAATTTGGTGTTTGCTCCGGTAGCATACACTTATCGGAATCACAACCAGCAGGACCAGCCTCCGCCATTTCACCGATATCATACTTTAACAGCGCCCCGTAGAAATCATCGGTTTTCCGTCTAGCCTCCACCTGTGCCATTAATTGTTCATACTGAAACTGGGAAATGGGTTCAAAGGGTAAGCGAGGAAAGGTTTGCAGGTCATCAAATCTGGCTAAAAGAGCTGCACTAATATAACCCTCATCATCACGGATGGCTTCGTAAATGCGTGTTCCTAATGCTTCCACTTCCCCTTCCCGTAATTCAATCGTCGCCGAGGTGTTATGGGTTGTGTAATATTTCTGCACCTGCATATAAAAATCCATCTGGGCTAAGGCAGTGAATTTACTGATATCAATGGTATCTGCACCTGGTAGATCAGCCCAGGAAACAGCCACGGGAATTTCCACTAACCATTCACTACAGCGTGGATCAAAGGGGTCATGGAGTAAATTGCCATCTTCGTCCTTATCGGATTGGGAGGGGACGATACTATACCCATAATCCAGACAAGCTAGAGCCACCGGGTCATTTTTGCGACAGGTAATCCGGCGAATAAAGCGTTGAGCTTTCGGGGGATGCCAACCGGGGGAAGCACCGGTGAGTAAGGATTTTGTCCCACTGGGTTGCACCGTGGTACAACGATTAGGACATTTGAGATGGTGGCGATCGCAATATTCTTTGACAACTCGATGAACTATATCCCTCCATCGGCTAAGATATTCCTGTTCTTGGTGTTTAAAGGCTAATCCTTGGGGGGTTTGGGGTCTACCTGCATCCCACCAGCGCAACCACTCCACACCAAAAGCATGGACAAAAAAGTCGAACAAGCCAGTCAAGGAGACACCCACAATCGGATCCAGTTCACGACTGTATTGATAGCGAGGTTCCTGGAATTTATGGTGTAATAGGGCAGCAACCGATAAAGCAGCAGCAGTAAATGCTTCCTCCTGTTCCTTGTGGTTATCCGGATCTAATTGATTGAGGTGAACCTCTGCCAAATTACAGAAGAAATTCGCACCGATAATTTCCCCACAGGGATTCAAACCATATCTTCCCAAACGGTGTTCTAATTCCCGTGGATCAATTTGGGGATATTTTGTTTGGAGCCACTCAGCAGCTTGACCGTCTGCATAGGCTTGGAGAAACTCCAATTTGAGCTGCTTGGTGGATAGTAAATCACAATTTGCCCGAGCGATCGCTTCTCCAGCCCATTGAATTGCTCCTTCGCCACTGTAGTACTGTTTGCGGACGGCGGCAATACATTCATCTAAACTCGGTTTACGGTGGAACACACGGGTATGATTAGCCATGCGTAAAGCATCCCGTTCCGGATCAATCCGCCAATTTCCCTCTGCGTCCTGTTGCCATAGATTTGATTTGGCATCGGCAAACAATGTATCCTCACTGATACCTTGACGCATTCCCGCAGATCTTCGCACATTCCCCGCAACCACCACCACGGCAGCTTCATCTATCAGTAAACAACACTCCACAGAATTGAGTCGTCTACCGACTGCCTGATTTAAAATTGCTGCACACCGTCCGTATAATCCCGGTAGTTTAATCGGATTGGCAACTCCACCAAAACCTTTAAGTCTTTCACCCGCTTGACGGACATCACTTAAATCAATCGTAACTTGTACCTCCCCGTCAAAGCGTTCATCTGTGGATAATTCCAACAAACTTTGGTAGGCTTTTACCCAACCTTGACGACTGTCACCGACGTAAATAATTACTTGTCCATCGGCTATTTGAATTTCTGTTTCCTCCCGACGCTGTTCTATAGGTGTTGTACCTATTTCGCCTTGTAAAGTTATGTGAATCTGGTTACGGATAACTGGCAATTTATTGATATACTTCGGTTCGAGAATTGCCCCGGTACCGCACCCCATCATAGCCAGATCCATCATCAGACCGAAGGCTCTCCAGTCTTCCAAGTTTGTCGAGGTACAGTTATAGCCACCGGGAAAATTCTGGGGTTTGGCAATCCAATCCGTTCCCCCCACCCACAACCAACGTCCACTGGGTAAGGATTTGAGACTCCGTTCCATTTTCTCCAGCAATGCGGCTTCGGCGGTAGTTAATTTGCCTAATTCCACTAAACCCCGTAAAGTGCGATCGCAAACTTTTTGCCAACTTTCTCGCACTCCCATCGCATCACGACGGCTGTAGGTACGGAAAAATACGGGATTGGCAACAGGCGCACTTTCAGGAAAGTCTACACCCTGGCGATTTCGTTCCAGTTCTTGAACCATAACTTCTAGTCATATTGCTCTCGGACAGATTATGACTATACGCCAACTAGTGCGAGGAAAAAAGAATTGTCAAATTTGGTAATTTACGCTATTGCTCCTCCAACATGTCTCGATTTGCCCTAGATTTAACATTACCCTTAAGTCCCTCACACCTAGACTTGATATATACCAGCAAATTACCTAAAAATAGCCCGTTTATTCTCATTTTGGTGAATTTATTCATGATTATGCTGGAATATTGTTTATGTTAAGAATTAGGCAATAATTAGGTGGGTGCTGAAAATTGTCATTGAGGAGAGACGCGATATATCGCGTCTGTACTCTATTTTTGCCTTTTGCTTTTATTTATTATCTGCAATTCCTAATGGTATCCCTTGCTCCTTGGCGTTCTTCCCTGAGTCATGCTTTACACCGGAATCGGAAACCCTTTGCTCGCTATTTCCAACTGGCTACGATTGGAATGGATGGAATACCAGCAAATCGCACTGTGGTGTTTCGGGGTTTTGTCGATGGTACAAATCAAATCAAAATTATCACTGATAGTCGAAGTCAAAAATACGACCAAATACGAACTAGGTCTCATGGGGAAATTTGCTGGTATTTTACCGATACCCGTGAACAATTTCGCATTGCCGGAAAATTAATACTTGTTGACAAAGATACACCAACAGATGATGATTTCAAATTACTACGCGATCGCACGTGGCAAGATTTATCGGAATCAGCGAGATTACAGTTTATTTGGCCAAACCCAGGTAAAAAACGGAACCCCAACGATGATTTTACAGTAGACCCCCCCAACCCAAATCAACCTGTGGATAATTTTTGTCTATTAATCCTCAACCCCCTCAAAGTTGACCATTTGCAACTACGGGGTAATCCCCAAAATCGTTATCTCTATGAATGTGATGAGTTTAATAACTGGTCAGTAGTGGAAGTAAATCCCTAGTTAACGTGAGTTCGATGAACCTCACCCCAACCCCTCTCCGCAGAACGGAGAGGGGTAGTAGCCCTCGTGGAATGCGTCCCCACGCGGAGCATGGGGACGAGATAAAGTAGCTTTTCCCACTCCCCACTCCCTATTCCCCACTCCCTAATTTACAAACGAAAGAAAAACCTACCTAACTCCAACACAAGTGCATTCAAAGTTAAGTAGATTCCGTTAATTAAAGCTAAAAATCAATTAAGCTGGATAAATCCGTAATCGACGATTTGGTTCTTCGCCGAAACTATCGGATTTGAGACGGTAATGCTCAACTAATTCGTGTTGCATTTTCCGTACAGATGCGGAACGGGGTAACAATTCAACTGGTTGTCCCTTGGGAATGACAATTTGTTCAACTGCTAAACGCGCTTCTTCTAAAGCGTCCATTTCGTCCTCTGTCCCGTTATGTAACAGTAACTGCAATTCCCGCTCATCAGTAATCCCCGGTTCATCGATATTCAACATGCGTCGCAAACCCCTGGTAATTTGGGGGATGGTACTAGCCTTAATCATATGTAATGGTAAATGACGGGATTTCGCCAATTGCCGTAATTTAGCATGATTTTTGACATGCGATCGCAATGCTAATATCGTATCTGCGCTATCGATATCTTTAGTCAACACCACTGGCAAATTCAAAACGTTAATGACCTGCTCTAACTGGTGACGGCTAACTCCGTAAGGATATACATGCAAAGGCAAATCCTCCCCATTCGCACCAGATTTAGCCGATTCGGTAAACCCAAAATCATTATCGTTATTCCAGGACTGATCCAGTAACCGATCAAACTCGCTTTGCGCACTCGAATAACTAGTATTATTCGGAATATTATTCGGAACAGCTTGCAGGGGAAGCATTTTTCCGGAAGCTCTCCACCCTGAAGGTTGACGGGCAGGTACTAGTGATTCTTCCCCATTAACAACGTGCCCATTATTACCATTGACCGCCGTTAATTGGCGGGTAATATTCACCTTGCCGCTTTCATCCACAGTCCGGACTTGGGGAGTGGGTTGTCTTCCCCGTAACAAAGTATCCACCGTATCAGCCACACTTTCATGCACCACCCAACGGCGACGCTCATGCATTTCCACGGCAATATCAAAGGTGGGCAATGCTTTACGCTCCAGGACTGTTTTTTGACTACCCCGTCGTCGAGCTTCGTCGTCCCCCAAGGTCACAGCTTGAATCCCTCCCACTAAATCAGAGAGGGTCGGATTTTTAATCAGGTTCTCGATTTGGTTGCCGTGGGCTGTCCCAATTAACTGTACACCCCGCTCCGCAATGGTTCTGGCGGCTAGGGCTTCCAATTCTGTCCCAATTTCATCAATGACGATTACCTCTGGCATGTGGTTTTCCACCGCCTCAATCATCACCTGGTGCTGCTGTTCCGGACGAGCAACCTGCATCCGTCTAGCTCTACCAATCGCCGGGTGGGGAACATCCCCATCCCCAGCAATCTCATTAGATGTATCAATAATTACTACGCGCTTCTGTAGTTCATCCGCTAAAACACGGGCAATTTCCCGTAGGGCTGTAGTCTTACCGACTCCAGGACGGCCAAGCATGAGAATCGACTTTCCGGTTTCCACCAAATCCCGAATCATCCCGATGGTTCCGTAAACTGCCCGACCCACGCGGCAAGTTAAACCAATTACTTTTCCAGTTCGATTGCGGATGGCGCTAATACGGTGCAGGGTTTGTTCAATCCCGGCTCGATTATCTCCACCAAAAATACCAACTTTTGATACGCAAATATCAATCTGTGCTTGAGTCACGGGATGTTCGCTCAGATACTCGGCTCCGTTGGGAAACCTAGCTTCTGGGCGACGACCTAAATCCAAGACCACTTCCACTAAACTATCTAACTGCGAATGTTGAGCAAGAATCTCTTGCAGGTCTTGCGGCAATATATCTAAAAGCTTTTGGAGATCGTCTGTAATCGTCATGCTTTTAATGGTGACGTGTTTAATTACGGCAATTGGCGCGATATACGCGTCGGCTGTGACTGTGACTTGAGTTGGGAAACAAGCGAACTAGCAAGCTCGACGGCTTGCCATAGTAAATCTGGCTCCTGTTCTAAGTAAATACTTTTGCGAATTCCAGTTTGATTCACCTCCCTTTCTTCTAATGCATGGATAACCGGTGACAGCAACTTTCGCGCATAACTACCGTAGGCAATCCCCGCAATATAGGAAGATTGCCCAGAATTATGCT
The DNA here is from genome assembly GCF_002368395.1 of Calothrix sp. NIES-3974. Taxonomy (GTDB): domain Bacteria; phylum Cyanobacteriota; class Cyanobacteriia; order Cyanobacteriales; family Nostocaceae; genus NIES-3974. Next base: position 3,757,597 of record NZ_AP018254.1, on the reverse strand, counting down.
TCAATAAGGAGAGCGATCGCAATTTGGCTACGGTATACCCATTCGTACCCCCCGCCAACTGCACATAACCCGGTAAATTTGCTGCCAAAACTTTTTGACCGAACTTAACTGTGGCTTGAGTGGTTCCGTCGCCAATATCTCCACTCATTGCCCTGCCGTCGGTCTGCCACACTAATGTCCCTACCTGTGGCAAAATCATTTTACTAATGAAATTTAAGTACTCTATTATACCTTCTCCATCGGGACAACTAACCGCAACCACCTTCAACCTACGGGCGTGCTTCTCAATCGCAGTCCACAAACGCTGAAACTCCGTATACCTACCTACCTGAGTATGTATCTCGACTGCGCTTACTTCCCCCGATAAAACCAATGGTGCTACTGCTCCTGGTGTAGATACATATGAACTCGTATAAATTATATCATAGGGGCAGACGGGAAGACAACGACCGCAGCCATAACATTTTTCGGTGATTACACCAAGGGAGTGGGGAGGACGAAAAGCGATCGCATCGGCAGGACAAATGGATTGACAGGGGCGGGGACAGTCAGGGGGACAGGATTGGGGATCAAATTCAGCTTTGCGGAAATGGGGGTCTTCCCCATCGTTGAGGCTGACCATGAGTAGGGGAGGTTTATAGGGGGGGAAACCGCGCTGACGGGCAACTGGAGCAAGTTTGGCGGCAGCCGCAAGACCCGATTGGGCAGCCGTGATTACTGCCGGGTCAGCAGCCACATCGATACAATCTGCCCCGGCGATCGCATAAGCTAATGTTAAAGTTCTTACCGCAGGCAGATGTTGAAAACTGGCTCCGCAGATCAACTTGAACCAGTGACCTGCTTTGAGGGAATGCAATGGATCTGATGGATCTAATAGTTTAGTCACAATTCTATTATAAGGGATATGCTGAAAACCCTTTCCATGAACAGCAAGAGTTAATCAACGGAATGGTACACAAAAGTGAAATTACCCGTTCCTGCGATCGCGAGCATCAGAAAAAAGTTTAATTCCCAAGTGTCGGTTTGGGAATCGGTCGGGAGTCTGGGTAGACAGTTGCGATCGCTTTCAGTTCTGATGGGTTTGTTGTAGTAGCTTTAGCGCTACTGCAAACCTTTTCTTACCCATCAAAGTTGGTGTGGTGGAGTACTATTAGTATCAATTTTCAACTACAAAACCAACGCACTGCTGGGATGGAAACGGATTTTAAACAGTCTACGCTTTGTATCGCTGGAAAATAGGGAGTGGGTACAGAAGCAACATGTTGCATCTGTAGGGAAATTGGGAATGAGTATCAAATTCGGCAATTGCGGCGATTCTTGAGCAGAATTAGGCACAAGGAGGAGAAAAATCCTAGTTTTTACTAGTCTCTAACTATAGATTAGTAAGTTAATTTGGGCATCTTAGGTAAAGAAGTCCAAGATCCAAAATCCGTCTTGGAAAGTTTGGTGGCAGAATCAACCTCCCACCAACTGCTTCCCATTCTCCGATTCTTCTTGGCAACGCACAGAAGGCTAGAGCAATCCAAAATCTAAAATCCAAAATCCAAAATCCATTGACCGATACTCAGATGGCGCAACAACAACGACCAATAGCCGCCGAACAGCATATAATATCCCTTGGGCGCGTCCTCCAGAGTTTGCGTGAGGAGGATAATATTGATGTTCTGATTGAGACGACAATTGCGTTTGTCAAGGAGCAGTTTGACTATAGGTTAATCTGGGTGGCTCTTTACGACCGTTTAAATCATGTGCTGGTGGGGAAGGGGGGAATCATACCGAATCAAGAGCGAACCTTGTTGGAGCAGCATTTGGTTTTAAGTCCAGGAGATTTACTGGAGCAGGTTGTGATTGAGCAACGTCCGGTGGGTGTGGCGGATTTGCGCTCAGAAACGCGGATCGAGCCTTGGCAGGAAGTGGCGAAAAAAGTTGGTATTCAAGGGACAATTATTTTACCGATTCGTTACCGAGACCGTTGTCTAGGGATATTGATGATGGGTTCGGAGCGTTGGGGGTATTTGTTACCTGGTGATGCGCGTGCTAGGTTATTAATGGTGTTGGGTGAATTAGCCGCAGCCTTGTATAAGTATGAAGTGCATTGGCAGCAGCAGAATCAGCAACGGATTGAGGAGCCACTACTCAAGTTATTGGCACAATTACAGGCTCAAAGTTCTTGTTTAAGTCGTTTAGAAGATGCGGTGAGGGCTACCCATGATTTTGTGACTCCAACGAGTACGCATATTTACTGGTTTGACCGGAATGAGCGTTATTTTGTACGGCGTGCTAGTAGTTCGAGTTTGACTAACTCTCGACTGCGAGAGCGGAAGGGGCTGGATAAAATTACCGTGGAGGAACTGAGTGATTTTTATTACGCGTTAGCAATTAATGAAACAGTTGCAATTGGGGAAGGGCGTAGTTCTCTCAAAAGCCAGTATACAGCCAAATTGATGGAAAGATTACAAGTGCGATCGCTGTTGGCTGCACCGATTTTTTGGCAGAAGGATTTATTGGGGTTTTTGATGGTAGAATCCCAAGAGGCGCGGATTTGGAAGGAAGGGGAAAGGAATTTTGTTCAAGGTGTGGCTGGTTTGATTTCCTTGGTTGCACCTTTGGAAAACATTGAAGCGACAGTGCGAGAGGTGCAGTTAGATAGTCAACTGACCAGTGAAATCGCCCAAGGAATTTATAGCGATCGCGATTTTGCCAATGTTATGGGTAAGTGTGCGACAAAGACCCTAGAACGGTTTGCAGCGACTAGATTTATCCTGTTGCAATTGGATATTGAACAAAATGCTTATCAAATTATTTATCAAAGTCAACCCGCAAATCGACGACCATTGACAGTTACTTTGGAGGGATTACGGGAAGTTGATTGGCAATTGTTACAACGTAGTGAAAGTGCAATTGGGATTGAAAGTTTAGAGGAAGACTTGAGATTTTTCAATTGGCGTAATCCCCTAGTTGCAGAAGGAATGCGATCGCAAATGATTACCAATTGTCAACCAGGGGAATCTCCCCACATAATTCTGCTGGTTGATTGTGACAGCAATCGCGCTTGGAGTATCCGCGATAAAGATTTGCTACACCGCATTGGTCAGCAACTGCATGTGGTGGTGCGTCAATGGCAACTGAATAATTACAATCAACAGCAACAAAAAATCATGGCTGCGTTTAAAGCATCCCTGCGTACCCTGGAACAAGCTCAAATCAATGCTCTGGAGCAAACTAATCACAATCTAGAAATCGTTTCCCTCCAGCAAATCGCTGCCATTAGTGGTTGTCCTTTAGCTGTACTGATTTCCTGGACTCCAGGAGAACGCTACGGAGAAATTATTCCCGGAGTCAATACAGACAAACGCTTTGCCGTCAAAACCGAGGTGACTATTCCCCTGCGGGCCGAAATTCTGGTACAATGGGCATTGGCGGCGGAAGGGTTATTAATTGCCAAAATTGATGATATCCCAGAAGACACTAAACGTTGGTTATACGGAAAGGAAATAGGTCAAGTATTAATCATGGCTCTACGTACCAACCCGGACTATGAACCGACGGGAGTGGTAATTATGGCTGATCGGGTTGACCGTCGCTGGTCAGAAAGCACTATCCAAGCTAGTGAGATGTTGATCAATCAATTGGCTTGGTCGCGGAGACAAAAACAAGTCACCCAAATTTTACTGGCAGCACGGGAAGATTTACAACAACTCAACTGGTATAAACACCGACGTTTTCAAGAATTGCATCGACAATCTAGCTACATAATTAACCAACTAAGTGAGTTAACCACAACCAACAAAGAGTTAAATTCCCTCCGTTGTCACCAGTTATTACGACAACTGGACACCATCACCTCCAACATCAAAGATGTGTTGGAAGATGAAACTTGGCAGTTACACATACACCAACAAAAAGCACCCATCACCAGTCTCCTCAAACGTTCCCTAGAGCGGGTTGACAACCTACTCAAACAAAACCGACTCTGGGTGGGTGTACACGGTTTAGGAGGAACGGGAGAACCGGAAGGTGAACAAAATTATTCCCCCAGCTTCCAATCATCCCTATTTGTCCTGGGAGATATCCACAAAATCGAATTTATCCTCCACGAACTGATTGTTTCCGCTTGTCAACGTTCCACAGGTAGCGGTCGCATTGATATTTGGTGTCGTCGTCTTGATGAAAGGGCGATCGCTGATTCCCGTCCCGCTTCCCTAGAGGTGTCCATCACCGACAATGGTGTGATTGAATCCCATTTGTTAATGGAACTACACCAAGAAACCCTCAGCGACGTACTTGCACCATCTAGTTTAAATCAACCACCTGGTTTAAATTTATCAATTTGTCGTCACTTAATTCAAAAAATGGGAGGAGAACTCCATTTTTATCAATTACCCGATGGACGAGTAGTCAGTCGTTTACTTTTACCACTGGCGATCGCTTGATTAGGGGTATGGGGGACAGGGGAATAGTATTCAAACCACAATTCCCGTAGAGACCTAGCATTGCTACGTCTACACAATATTTCTATTCCGCAATGCCGTGAATTTAATCATCATTTAACGTGAGTTCGATGAGTTATAAAGCCTGAAACTCTTGTCCAGTATGATTCGTAAAAAATAGAAGTTTCTAAAAACCTCCGAGTATGATGTTGAGAATAAAATCATTAAACCTGAAATCAGTCAGTTATTGACTTTGTTCTCAACTAATGGATGAGGTTACTTTAAACCTTAATGTATATCTTGCACCTTTACGTATACATACGTTGAATTTAAAAATATACGCGATATAGCTACAGTACTATTGTTTGTTTTTAAGGCTAAAATAGTACTTTTAGTTTTATACTGAGTATTTTATTTCCATCAGCTTTTCTTGATGCAAGATGTGAGTTAACTTTCAAAAGTATTGATTCACAGAGATTTTAGCGTTTACAATCCGTCGAATTCACGTTAATTTAATTATTTTTGCGAAATAAACTAACCAACTTATCTTTCCAGTATTTAGGACTGTCCTGGGGACGATATTTCAGGTCAAACATGGATAACAGAAGCAAAGAACCTCCCACCTTCGCACTCATCAGTATATGCAGAGCAAGGGTGATAACTAGGGTCAGCCAAGCTAGTAAGTGTATGTAATAGGGGATTTGCGTTAAATCACCCAATGGTAGCCAATTTTCATCCATGAACTTTCCAGAAATGGCTGCAAATAGTGCAGATATCAACATGAGTGTGTTGGTAATGCGTTGCAGTCCTAACCACCAAATCGGTTTACCAATTTGTTGCCAATTTTTTAGGGTATCCCCTTGAATTAGACGCGATCGCCCGGCTTTAATACAGTAAATTAAAAATAGGGGTAGGGCAACGAAGAAAATTAGAAACCCAAAGGTGCCATGATAGTCAATTAGCTCCCGATTTGCTCTGGTTATACCTAAACCACCAAACCGACCATCCCAACTGTCATACACCAAAAATCCTGTGATTGCGGCAAAAATAATTAGAATGGCATTGACACCATGTAGCAATCTGAAAATTAAGGGTTGATAGGGTTTGGTTTGCGGCATAATACAAGAACTTAGGTTAGGTGTAGATAACATTAAATATTTTAACGTGAGTTCGATGAGTTATAAAGCCTGAAACTCTTGTCCAGCATCATTCGTAGGAAATAGAAGTTTTTAAAAACCTCCGAGTATGATGTTGAGAATAAAATCATTAAACCTGGAATCAGTCAGTTATTAACTTTGTTCTCAACTAATGGATGAGGTTACTTTAAACCTTAACTTTCAAAATCATTGATTCACAGAGATTGTAGCGTTTACAATCCGTCGAATTCACATTATTTTAGTTCGTTAGGATCTATTCTAGTACTCCACCACACCAACAAAAGCCAGGTTCATGGTAAAAATTCATTTCTCTACTACCAGGGATTACCAATCACGGTAAAACCAGCCCAATAAAAAGGATGGGATAGGGCTAAACTATCTAAAGGGGAAATTTCCGGTGGTAAAGGTTCACCTCGATTGACTGGGTTGGTTTTGAGACTGAGTTGACGTTGAATCATCACTATTTGGGTTTGTCGCAGTGCTTCCGCTTTGATGGGTGTGGAACTCAATTGACGGTAAAATTGGGTCATCAAAGCCAAAGTTCCGCCATCATCTACAGACCATAAACTGGCGATCGCAGCTTTTGCTCCCGATTGTACTGCTAAACCAGCAAATCCCAGTTCGGCTTTCGGGTCTCCTAATGCAGTTTTGCAAGCACTTAATACTAATAACTGCACCGTTGGTTGGGCTAACTCTAGTTTTTTGATTTCATTTAATTTAATTTGTCTATCCCAAAATTGAATATAGGAGTTGTCAATTAAACCAGGGGAAAATTCCGCATGGGTCGCTAAATGAACAATTCCAAATGGATATATTTCTCGTTGCTTTTTGAAGTTTTCTAAGGTAAATTCTTCATTCAGTAAGGATGTTCCCTGCCAAGGTCTACTAGTAATACTTGATAATTCGACAGGGACAGCAGGTAAGGGTGATTGGTTGGCAAATTCCGACGCACCCATTGCTAAAATTTGTGTCTGGTGAATTTTATCTGGTTGATAATCAAGTAAATTAAAGGCGGGAATAATTCCTAAGCTATATTTTTCAATTAAAAACTTTTGACCATCATATATCGCTGCTAAAGGTAAACTTCGCAACCCTCCCCCTAAGCAAAAGATAATATTATTAATTTTCGCCGACTCTAACTGGGATTCTACAGGAGCTACCAACCAATCATATAACTGCTTTCCGGTTTTTTGATACTCCTGGGGTGGGGAATATTTGTTAGTAATCGACTGACGAAATCTATTAATCACCTGAATTAATTCTTCTCGTTTGACATTAGTAATTCGTCTGTGTATCGGAGTATTTTCCGGTTTCACCAAGATTAACTCTAAATGGTTTGGTGTTGGAACTGCATACAATAAAGCCGTTTTACGACCACTTTTCCCTAAACGCAATCTCGACATGATATCAACTTGTCTCAGGATACGTTGAATCTGTTCCACCTCCACTACTTGATTTGACGGTAGTTCTCCTTGAATATATTCTTCATATTGTTGCTTCCAACCTAATTCCACATGTCTAACCGCACCGTTAATATCCTTTTTATCTAAGAATTGGGAAAAAGCCTTCGGATCTAATCGGGAAGCTGGTAGCTTATTTGACTGAAGATTAGGATTAATTCCCTGGGAAATGATAGGGAAATATGAGGCAGAGGTGACTCCTGCCTTGACACTGCCAACTATTAAGGTAATTATCAAACTTAGTATAAAAAAAGATGCTAAAAATAGTTTATATTTCTTCATGATTTTTGCTTCCATTTTCCATAATTGGCATATTTTGATTTGAGCAACAAGTCAGATTCTGCCAATTCCAGATTATGGGAAAAAATACTATTTCCTATCCACCAAACTGCATAAAATTAACAGAAAATTCAAGAGACAGGAGATTTTCAGTTTTGGATTGGGAATACAAGGGAGACAGAAGACAGTTGATACCTGACGGGGAGCTTTCCCTGGATTTCTCACAAGTAAGTAATAAGCCTTGAGTAACGGATTGATTTTCCTTTTACTGACTACTCATTACTCCCTGTGAGTTTTAGGGTTTTGCGAGAAATGCGGATTTCGGATGCAGGGGGATTAAATGTATCAAAATTTGAGTGAAATGTTATAAGGATAATTGTAACGACTGTTGGGTGTAACGCAGTGGTAGCTTACTTCTTTTCAAGTACCTGAAGAATTCTCTTTGTATATTGAATTTACTTGTCTCAATTCAACCTACGCAATTCAAGCTTTTAGACCCTAGCGGAACCGTATTAACATACAATAAATCAAAAGTTTAATTAACTCTATGTAACAGTTTGAGGATAAATATATCAGTTGCATAAATCCTGATTTATAATTTAATGTACAAGAGAGTTCCCCATGTCGTTTGGACACAAGCAAACAATAAATATAGCTCATTCCTACTCCCTATTCTCACACTAGAAAAATATCATGAATATTCAACTAAAACCTGAACAAGAAAAAATTATTCAAGCACAAATTGCAAGCGGGAAATATAATTCGGTGGAAGAAATAGTTGATGTTGCATTTAAATTATTTGATAAATTGCAGTCTGAATATGCTGAGTGGATAGAAGAAACACGCCAAAAAGTTGATGTGGCAGTTGCAGAGCTTGAACGTGGTGAGGGGTTAGATGGAGAAACTGTGATCAAAGAAATACTGTATAGTTTAAAAGAGCGCGTCAAGAAAGAGAATAAGTATAGGGAAGAGGGAGTAGGGGAATACTCATTCAAAGTCACAAGTCACTCTGCGATCGCGCAAAAGCATCGGTCGCTACTAACTAAGCTTACCATGTCCACACCAGATTTCTAGAGATGTGACAATGTTTCAAGTTGTAAACGTTGTTCTGCATTTCTTAAAAAATACCCATCGACCATAACTGCACCTAAAATTCTTCCTAATTGGTCGCGTTCGGTGATAATTAGTTGATGTTGTGGATCAAAAGGTAAATTATTCAGAATTGCTGTTACAGAGCGGCTAATAATCTCTAGTACTTCCGGGGAAGTGGGTTTAGATAAAGAAGCAATCGTCTCTGGATCTAAGGTTTGCACATACTGCATTAATATATCACTGCTTTCCGGATGCATCCCAAATTCATCACCATGACTTTGAGGTATATTGCTCATACCACACCTCTTTTAATTTTTATTTTTAAACGTTAGTATCTATCACCTTCATTTTCTAATTTATCAACAGCAAAAAATTTTTTTATCTTATCAACCGAATCAAATTATAGCGGATATCTACCCATCCGTAGTGATGATAATAGGGGTTAAAAATGACTTTTCAAACAGCCTTTAAAATCCCATAGGTGATTCCTAGCATCACCAGAGTGAATGGCATTCCAAACCTTAAATGTTGCCAAAATGATAAACTATATCCTTGGGAAGCAGCAGCTTCTACCATAATTAAATTTGCCACCGAACCAAATAAAGTCAAATTACCTGCAAGGGTAGATCCAGCAGCTAACAATAACCAGCTTTGAGTTGCATCCCTGGGAATAAACGATTGTAGCAGCATCACAGTCGGTACATTAGAAATTAAATTAGACATAATCGCTGTAACTGCTAATAAACCAGAGGAATTAGCTACCCAAGCAGCGAAAAAGTCTACAATATGCAAAGATTTGACGCAGCGGGTAAGTATAAATAACCCGGAAAACATTACTAACAATGACCAATCTACTTCTTTGAGAATTCTTTGAGGTTTAATCCGACGGGTAATCAATAAAACCGCAGCTGCAAAAAATGCTGATTCCGCTAAGGGTAATCCCATCACAAACCCTGTCAACAAACATCCAGTGACAATCGAGGTTTTAAGCAATAAAGCTCGATGTAACCGTAGACGTGATAACTCCAGGACAGGACAAGGTTGGAGCGATCGCACTTCTGGATACAGCAAATATAACCAACCTATTTGCAAAACCAATCCGATGACCGCAACCGGTGCTAAAGCTTGGGTAAAGGTGAGATAACCAATCCCGGAAAAGGAACCCACGAGGATATTTTGGGGATTTCCACTCAATGTTGCTAGCGAACCGATATTGGTTGCACCTGCGATCGCGAGTAAATAGGGTACGGGATTTAATTTCAGCGATCGCCCTAATTGTACGGTTAAAGGTGTGCTAACTAAGGCTAAAGTATCATTCAAAAAAAATGCCGATAATAACCCGGTTCCCCAAGTCAATATCACCAGCAAACCCAAGGGACTGCGGGTTAACCGTAATAAATATGACAATGCTAAATTAAAAAATCCCGCATAGGATAAATAGGCATTAATCACCATCATACTCAACAAAAAGACGATGGTATTTGCATCAATCGCTCCCCAAGCTTCCTGTAAACTCAGAGTTCCTAAAGCAATTAAACCCGCAGAACTAACTAGAGCAATAGTAGCCCTATTCATCCGTAAACCAGGCACATACCCCAATCCTAACCCCAGGTAACTTAGAGCTAGTAACAAAATCTGAATTAACCGTAAAATGCTCCCCAAGTCCCCTCAATGATGGTTATAAGTAAATTATACTTTACACATTCAATAAGTAGGTGGGTGGTGAAAATTGTCGTCCAGATCAGGGCGTAGATACGACCCGACGGGTCGTCTCTACGCCGAATGATCTGTTACGTTGCAGTTTTATGTTTAATTACAGCTACCTAACTTGAAGCTCAGTCACCCGTCAACAGTCAACAAACCCCAAGGGAAATATCTAGCACACAAAGTATATAGAGCGACGCGATCGCTATTCATCATTCACGCAAATTCTCCTCAAATACCATGTATCTCTATGTACTTTACATATCAATTTTTTTTGAAATAATGATATTATATACATCAATAAAACTTGATTGATTTTTTATACTGTTATATTCTGTAGGGGTATCGAGAAAAATAATATTACAGATATGTCGTAACGATATTGACAGGTAGATAAGGAAACCAGAATAAACAAAACATACCAGAATTGAGGAGAGGGGAATGAGTAAGAGAGTTGCCATTAATGGATTTGGTCGGATTGGTCGGTTAGATTTGCGAGCGGGTTGGGGTTGTCCGGAAATCGATTTTGTCCACATTAATGAAATTAAGGGAGGAGCGCATACATCCGCTCATCTACTCAAATACGACTCCGTACATGGACGTTGGGACAAGGAAATAATCGCTAAAGATAATCAAATTTTCATCGATGGTAAATCCTTAAGTTTTAGTGAGTACGCAAAACCAGGGGACGTGAACTGGGATGATTTAGGTATAGATATAGTTTTAGAATGTTCCGGGAAATTCAAAACCCCGGAAGACCTAGCTCCCTATTTTGCCAAAGGAGTCAAAAAAGTAATTGTCGCAGCACCAGTGAAGAAAGAAGCCTTAAATATCGTCATGGGTGTAAACGACCATTTATATGAACCAGACAAACATCACCTACTCACAGCAGCTTCCTGTACAACTAACTGTCTAGCTCCCATCGTCAAGGTGATCCATGAAGGGTTAGGTATCAAACACGGTTTAATTACCACCATCCATGACCATACAAATACCCAGACAATAGTGGATGCACCCCACAAAGATTTACGACGAGCTAGAGCGACAGGGATGTCTCTGATTCCGACGACAACCGGTTCTGCAACAGCGATTGGTTTAATTTATCCAGAACTAAATGGGAAGTTAAATGGATTAGCAGTGCGAGTACCCCTATTGAATGCATCATTAACAGACTGCGTATTTGAAGTGACTCGACCCACCAGTGTGGAGGAAGTAAATAGTTTACTCAAAACTGCCGCAGAAGGCGAACTAAAAGGAATTTTAGGTTACGAAGAATTACCACTGGTTTCAATTGACTACAAAGACGACCCCCGCTCCTCGATTATCGATGCTCTGTCCACGATGGTGGTGGACGAAACCCAGGTGAAAATCCTCTCCTGGTACGACAACGAATGGGGTTATTCCAATCGGATGGTGGAATTAGCAAGGAAAGTAGCCACTATGCTGAAGTAACTGTTGAGAAAAGAATTGAAATTCAGTTGACTGTTGACTATTGACAGTTAACAGGTGACTGTTAACTGTTTAAATAACCCAAAATCCAAAATCCAAAATCCCCTATGTCTACCACAGCATCAAGTGCTAATCTGAAAAATTACATCCTTGTCACCATCGCCTACTGGGGTTTTACAATTACCGATGGTGCTTTAAGAATGCTGGTGTTACTGTATTTTAATAATATTGGTTACACCCCGATTCAAATCGCCTCCTTATTTCTGTTTTATGAAATCTTTGGTGTTGTCACCAACTTTTTCGGTGGTTGGATTGGCTCCCAATTTGGATTAAAATTGACCCTTTACCTGGGAATTGGTTTACAAGTCTTTTCAATGGTAATGTTGTCCGGACTAAATGATAATTGGCCACAATGGTTTGCAGTCCTCTTTGTGATGGTAGCTCAGGCTTTTTCCGGGATTGCCAAAGACTTGACGAAAATGAGTTCTAAAAGTGCAATACGTTTAGTTGTCCCCCAGGATGCTCAATCAGCCTTGTTTAAATGGGTCGCAATCCTGACTGGTTCCAAAAATGCCTTGAAGGGATTTGGCTTTTTCCTGGGTGCTGCACTCCTAACTTGGTTTGGTTTTATTAATACCCTGTGGATTATGTCCGCCGGTTTATTCCTGTTGATGTTTACAGGAGTGATGTTACCTGGGGGGATGGGTAAAATTAAAACCAAAGTTAAATTCAGTCAGTTATTTTCCAAAAGTTCAGAAATCAATATTCTCTCAGCCGCGAGATTTTTCCTCTTCGGTTCGCGGGATGTGTGGTTTGTCGTGGGATTACCCGTATTTTTACGTAGCCAATTAGGCTGGTCATTTTGGCAAGTTGGTGGATTTTTGGCAGTTTGGGTAATTGGTTACGGAATTATCCAATCCTCTGCACCTACCCTATTAAAACGATTCGGTTCCGGTAAACCACCCCAAGCCAAAACTATCCAATTTTGGACATTTACCCTCACTGCGGTTCCTGCTGTAATTGCGATCGCACTCCAATCTGGTTTGGAACCAAACAGGGTAATTATTACCGGGTTATTACTATTCGGATTGGTGTTTGCCTTTAATTCCGCAGTCCATTCCTATTTAGTACTGGCCTTTACCGATGATGATAAAGTGGCATTGAATGTCGGCTTTTACTATATGGCAAATTCCGGCGGTAGATTAGCGGGAACGGTATTATCGGGAATCGTTTACCAACAGTTTGGTTTAATTGGTTGTCTGTGGGTTTCGATGGCTTTTGTTCTCGCTGCGGGTTTAGTTTCCATCAAATTACCCGACCCTCAACCGACCAAGGAAATTGCTTGGAAATCTGAAGGAGGGGATTGAATCAGGTTGAAATTTACCCGTAAGTTCACACAGTTTTTGTGATTATCTCGTCCCTATGCTCCGCGTGGGGACGCATTCCACGAGGGCTACTGCCTCAAATCAGGAAGCAGAGCTTCCCTATATGTATCAACAGCCGGAGTATTAGAACAAGTTTTTTGTCACGGTTTGTGCAATTCAGACTTGCTAGCCAAAAAATTATCTCCAATTCAGATATTTATCACCCCATATCAATCCAGATCAAACTTGATTTATCTCGGCTTTGAATTCAACCAAAAACTTGAGAAAAAGGGTTGATTTTTGATGGGGGTTTCTGTTAGTATGAAGATGAGGCTCCAAGGGGCTATTAGACCCTAATGCATGAGAATGATAATCACCCACAGAGCTAAAAACCTCTTACCGTAGGTGTTTCAGACAAAGTGACTATAGTTTTTACCCGGTGTTTGGAGGGTATTCGGGGTATGAGGGATGAACATTTTTTTGTAGGTGTTCCAGAAAAAATCCGTAGAGAATGTTAGTAAAGTATTAATAAATACTTTATCAACCATTGATTGAAGACAGTCAATACCCGCATTTCTCACAAAACCTTGAAACCCATAGGGAATAGGGAGTAGTCAGAAAATCAATCCGTCACTCAAGGTTTACAACTTACTCGTGAGAAATCCAGGAATAGATAAACCTGTGCAGACACGGCATGTCGTGTCTTTTTTTAAGTATTCTTTTTAAATATTAAATCGACTTTTAAAACATCCTCAGAGTTCGACTTTATCCATTAGACAGCATAGCAAAGCAGCTCTAAGCAAGTCTCGATGATCTTCTTGCTAGGGACTTTAACAGAGGTGGGGTCTGAATCCGATATCAGAAAAAGTCGAAATGCCCACAGGCGAGAACGTACAAGCGCAAGCGCATCCGATTCCTCTTCAATAAAATGGATAAAGTCGAGCTTAGAAGTAGGTAAATTGGACCGAACCAAATCAAATTCAGCTGCTTCTGTCAGGCGATCGCATCACTTGACAAAACAAATTTTTGTATTCTTGACACTCCCTATTCCCTATATTTTCCAGTCATCCAAAAAAGGTTGAACCACAGGTTGCAATTCCTTCCGGCTTAATATCAGGGTGGGGTAGGAAATTTGACTGTAATCCACACCAGGTTGCAGGGGAAAAGGCTCTGATTTTAAAGATATCCAACAGCCACCAGCAGCTTGAATAATTGGCCAGACACCAGCAATATCCCACACTTTGGGGGTTGCTTCCACACCTCCTAAAACTGCACCCATTGCCACGGTGAGGAAATTGTAGCTCGCGACACCTAACATCCGAATTTTAAAGGGAAAATCTGGCTTAATCAAACCAGTGCTACGGGAACAAAGGTTAAAAAAGTGGTTACTACTGGGATTGTCTTCGCTGGTGTGGATGGGTTGACCATTGTGAAATGCACCATCCGGGGTGGGGAGTCCAGAATTACCTGACCAAAAGCCGGAAAAAGAATGGTTGAGGGGGGGTAGGTGGACATAGCCGAAGATAGGAATACCTTGGTACAGTAGACCCAGGGAAATCGACCAAATGGGAATACCACGGGTAAAGTTAGTTGTACCATCAATGGGGTCAATCACCCAGCACCAATCTGTATCAGGGAATACTTTATTTGCTTCCTCACTTAAAATTCCATGTTCTGGAAATGTGGTTGCGATCGCATCACATATTTGTTTATCAGCCCATTTATCGGCTTGGGTGACAAGGGTTCCATCGGATTTTTCGATAGCTGGTGCGTTACCAAAGTCGGAGAGGATTTGTTTGCCAATGTCATGGGTTGTCGTGCTGGCAAATTCGACTAGTTTTGTCCAGAAGTCAGTCATGGGATTGGGGATTTTAGATTTGGGATTTGGGATTAATACCAAATTTGTAGAGACGCGATATATTGCGTCTCATACGTATGAATATATCTGGATATTAATCGAATTCATTTTCCAGGATAGCCGCGATCGCGTCTTTGGCGTTGCGCTGAAATTCGGCGATGTTGACCTGGGTGAGGAAACTCAAGGCTATCACCATGATTACTGCTTGACTACCAAAAACTAAGCTGTAGGCGATTATGGGATTGGTGGTCATAATTTTACCAATATTTAGGACTCCACCGCCGGCAACGGTGGCAGATGCACGAGCGATGGTTTGGGCTAATCCCCATGCACCAATGAAGGTTCCAGCCGTTTCTGTGGCTGTTAAATCGAGCATCAAACTTAAGGCTCCTGTGGTGGTGACACCGGATGCAAATCCAAATAGGGCCAAAGCTAACTGTAATGCTTTGGGGTTGGCTGTCAATCCGGAGGTTATGAATAAAATTAAACACAGAGCAACGGCAATGCAACCGTATTTGGTCGTATTTTTTTTCCCGATACGGGGAACAATTAAAAATCCTGTTAATCCTAATCCCAGTAAAGTTCCTGTACCAAAGAAGGCATTTAAACGGGTAGTTTGGGCAATGGTCATTTTAAATACTTCGCCCCCGTAGGGTTCCATCACCGCATCTTGCATAAACAGGCTTAAACTCATTAAAAACAAAAAGCTGAAAAATATACTGGTTTGCCGACTCGCTGTTAAGACCTTCATGGCTTTACCAAAGGTGATTTGGTCTTCCCTCTGTGTTGGTTTTTGGGTATGGTTATCGGAATTGAGATTAAAACGGGAGTATTTCTTTTCAATTCCGTAGGTTCCAACTATACACAGTGCGATCGCTAAGGTTGGTACAATCAAAAATAGGTTATTAACCTGGGCTTTTATGTCTGTAAGGGGTGCATCTAAAGCAATTTGCCGCAGTAATCTACTACTCAGAATCGCCCCAGCTATAATTCCTACCATCAACATTGACCATACCACCCCAACTATCTGGGAGCGGTTATCCTCATCGGAAATATCCACCAGTAAAGCTGCAAAGGGGGTAGAACTCAAACTAATCGCTATCCCGTATAAACCAAAAATACCCCCAACCGCGACAATCCACAACCAGGTATCCCAGGAAATATTCCCTGTTTGCCAACGTAAACCGATTTGCCAAATTCCCTGAACAGCGAGAAAGGAAGCTAAGGCAAATAATACTGCACCAGCCCACACATAGATGGTGCGATGGTAGCCAAACAGGGGTTTAGAGTCAGACATTTGGCCAAACCATAACCGTACTGGAGAAACAAACTGATGAACTGCGATAACTAAAGCCGTAATCAACGCAGGTATTTTCAACTCATCAATCATGATGCGATTCAACACACCCAAAGTCAGAACCGACATCATCCCCAAAGCCATCTGGAACAAGCCTAAACGGAACATGCTAAACACATCCACCTGGGGAAGTGCAGGTACATCTGAACGGGAATCAGCAAAATTACCACTAGCCATTTTTTCTATCTTGGAAATATTTTTGTTTAATCGATTTTTTCCTACTTCTCTAGGATAAACCCCTGGGTATTTCCAAATATGGATTTTTGCACCAAAAAGGCAGGTTTTTGCTCAACTAGTACAATAATCATTTCCATCCCTCTTCCATCCTGTGTTCTGTATTCTTGAAAATATTTTACACGCAGATATCAGTATATAAATTATAACTCAAAATGTAATTTTGAGTATTTTTATTGCCGTATATGTTATTGAGCAAATTTTTTCTTGCTGTATAAATACTTAAATAAAATTAGGTCGGTGAATTCACGATTTTCAATTATTCTGCGTTCTGCCTATGATGATTTATATTCGGCGAAAAAAAATAAAAGGTAATAAAATACTTTTACTTTTAAAGTAGGTTGTCAGTGGATAACGAAATTCAATCAAACTATTACGAAGTGTGTTTAAAAGCTGCGAATGCGTCCCTAGATTCAGGTCAGCTAGAGTCAGCCTTGGATTACTGCGATCGCGCTTTGCAACTTCAGCCAGATGGCGGTCATGCTTGGTATTTGCGGGGTTTGGTCTTAAATCACCTGAAGAGATTTACGGAGTCGGTCTACTGTTTTGAAAAATCCCTGCAATCCGATCCAAATATCACAGATATCGATATAGCGCAGATATGCTATGCCTACGGTGTGGCACTGTTGCATATGGGTTGTGTGGAAAAAGCGATCACTCGGTTTGATGCGGCTTTGCAGGTACAACCCGAACTATACGAAGTATGGCGCGATCGCGGTTGGGCTTATATCAGTTTACAACGATTTGAGTCGGCATTAGAAAGCTTTCAGCGAGCTTTGGCAATCAAATCCTACTTTTCTGAAGCTTGGCAAAATCAAGCAATGGCATTGTGTTATTTGCAACGTTTTGATGATGCTTTAACGAGTTTTGCATCGGCAATTCGTCATCATCCGACTAATAGTCAGCTGTGGTTAAGTCAGGGGATGGTACTGTTTCAATTACGACGTTTTGAAGCCGCCTTATCTAGCTTTAAAAAAGCTGTTGCTCTGAATCCAGAAAATGCCGAATGTTGGTATAACCAAGGTGCAGCCTATGCTCAACTGGAACAGATGGAAGAAGTAATTTATTCTTGCGATCGCGCTTTGGCAATTAATCCCCAGTATCAAGTTGCACTAGAAAATCGGGGAATTGCTCTGACGAAAATGCGTCAACTCAATGCTGCATTAGAAACCTATGACCATCTTTTAGAAGTAGAACCAAATTACGCCAATGCCTTCTATGGAAAAGCTTGTTGCTATGCTCTCCAGGGTGACTTAGCCGCGACAATTTCCCATCTGCAACGAGCAATTGAACTTAATCCCGACAAATGTCGCATGTGGGCAAAAACCGATATGGATTTTGATGGAATTCGTCACTATCCAGAGTTTTACCAGTTAGTTTATACTAATTAGGGTCTGGGGAAAAGTATTTTTGTGAAGGTTGGCAACAGGGAGTAGGGAGAAGGGAATCGGGAGAGACGCGACATATCGCGTCTCTCCCCACTCCCTACTCTCACAAATCCAAAATCCAAAATCTAAAATCCAAAATCAAAGGATTTTTTCCACCCATAAAATGCTGAGAGCAGATTTTCCGCAGTTGTAGTGAAATCTATCTGATTATTGCCCTTCTGAATCACAATTTCATCACGAGATAAAGAAGTTTTAACCTGTTCTAAAATAGTTAACAAACTTGTATCTTTTGTATATACCTGTGGATTATTCCCCTTGATTGCAGTTGGTTGTAACCAGGGTAATAAATCCTGAACCGTTGTCACCTTTAATTCTAATTGAAATTGATATTCAGCCAAAAAATCTCGGACAAATTCATTCTGCGGCTGAAAAACCAACTGCTTCGGTGTTCCCAACTGCTGAATTTTACCTTGATTCAACAAACAAATGCGATCGCACAGTGTCACTGCTTCAAACACGTCATGGGTGACAATCACAATTGTTTTACGTAGTAAACTTTCTAACTGTAAAAATTCCTGCTGAATTTGGCTACGGGTAATTTGATCCAGCGCACCAAACGGCTCATCCATCAGAATTAGAGGAGGGTCAGCAGCCAGCGATCGCGCTAAACCAACCCGTTGTTGTTGTCCACCACTGAGTTCTTGGGGATACCTGTGAGCAAAACTTTCCGGTGGTAATCCCACCAAATGCAGCAATTCAATAATGCGATCGCGAATACGTTGCTTTGGCCAACCCAACAATCGGGGGACAACGGCAATATTTTCGGCTACGGTGTAATGGGGAAATAAACCACTATTTTGCATCACATAACCGATTCTCTGTCGTAATTTTTCCGGTTGACGCTTGCTAATATCTTCCCCCTCAATCAAAACCCGACCAGAATCAGGTTCAATCAAGCGGTTCAGCATTTTCAGGGTAGTTGTTTTCCCGCAACCACTAGTTCCTAGCAACCCCAAGGTTTCCCCTTCCTTAACTTGAAAGGAAACTTGATCAACGACCTTTAACCCGTTATATATTTTCGTGAGATTTACCGCTTCAATCATAACAAAGAGGGAGTTGGAAATAGGGGATACAGAGGGGGAGCAGTGGAAGAAAATATATCAAAATTTAAGTGAAATAGTATTGCGGAAGGACAAGGTAAACACCATCATTGCATAGATGCGTAGTGGATTGACCGTAGGGTCGTAAGCAAGCAACCCCAAACACCTGATTTCTCGTCACTAGTACATAAGCGCTAAGAAAAATGAATATTTTCGCCATCAACCCGACAAAGTTTGTGTGGTGGACTACTGGTCTATCGCATTAATTTTAAAGTTCGTAGTAGTAGTTCTACTAGCCCTTTATTTAAGCACTTTCATTAGTTCTAGTATTCAACCACATAAGTTCTGAGAGGCTTGTAGTAGTGGCTTTAGTCTCGAAAACCCTTGAATATGAAGCGCTATGAGTGCAACTACGTACCTTTCCTCACCTATCAAAATTAGCGTGGTGGAATATGATTCTAGTGTCAGCATTGCATGTAGGCTACTACCTCCTACTCCTATGGAAATTGATCGCACAAAAATTCATGATTGGCAACTCACTTTAGAACAAGCAAAAGCCATTCAACAAAGTTTACGCCAACAGGTAATTACCGAGGATAAAATCAACCACCCTGTTAAACATATTGCTGGGATAGACATGGGCTTTCTCAATAATGGTACTATTAGCCAAGCAGCCGTTGCTGTGTTGAGCTTCCCTGATTTGACAGTCCAAACCACCCAAATAGCCCAACGACCCACCTCCTTTCCCTACATCCCCGGATATTTATCATTTCGGGAAATCCCTGCGGTTTTAGATGCTCTCGAACAGTTGACCATTACCCCAGATATTATTATCTGTGATGGACAGGGAATCGCCCATCCCCGTCGCTTTGGTATTGCTTGTCACCTAGGAGTTTTAATCGATGTTCCCACCATCGGTGTCGCCAAATCCTGGTTAATTGGTTCCCATGAACCATTACCGGAAACTAAAGGCAGTTGGCAACCACTGATGGACAAAGAGGAAATAATCGGTGCTATTGTCCGTTCTCGCACCGGAGTCAAACCGATTTACGTCTCACCCGGACATCGTGTCAGTTTGGAAACAGCCATTGATTACGTATTTCGTTGCATCACCAAATACCGCTTACCCGAAACAACTCGCATCGCGGATAAATTAGCCTCTCTCCGGTCAAGAAATTAAATTTCTTCAAAATTCGAGACAAAATCAGGGAAATCGTGTTAGGAATCCGACAGGATACTATTGAAGTTCGTTTATATCATAGATAATTATAGTTAGAGCAATGAATGCACTTACCTTACAGTGGCATGATGCCGGTCAGGAACGAACCCAGACGATTTACGAGAATCAGCCCAGCAAAAACTATGGCACGGTGCGTATCGGTCGCGACCCTAGTCGCTGTGATATTGTTCTGACGAATCCCACGGTTTCCGGATTACATGTAGAAATATTTTTTAGCCATCAATATCAACAATTCATGATTCGCAATTTGCGATCGCAAAATCCTCCCCTCGTCAACGGACAGCGTTTAGTCCAAGGGGAGTTACCCATTCACCAAGGTAGTACTTTTCTCCTAGGTGATGCATCAATCCACGTGTTTGCTGTTTCCATTACCTCCAGTAATAGCATTCCCGCCACCATCCTGGCTATCCCCGAACCAGGGCAAAACCAAAACCATCAGCACTCCCACCCTGCTCTACAATCCCAGGGCACATACGGATTAGAATGTCCTAAATGTCACCGTGTATCTTCCATTGAACATTTACAAGTAGGTTGTCCCTGGTGTGGAACATCCCTAGCAGCTGCGGTGAGTGTGCTAGTGTCACCAGATACACAGCCAGAAAGTTAGACGAGTATAGTATATAGAATACAGGAGAAAATAATTGATTACTGTTGATTACTGACTGTTGGCTGTGTATTGTTTTACCAATCCCAAATACCCAATCCAAAATCTAAAATCTAAAATCCAAAATCATTATTGACTGTTTAAGTAGGTAGGTGCAATAAAACATAAAACCGCAACGTAACCGATCATTCATTCGGTGCAAATGCTTACTCCTAGTACAGACGACCCGACGGGTCGTCTCTACTCCCTGATCTCAACGAAAATTTTCACCACTCACCTACTCTTACCAATCCAAAATCCAAAACCCAAAATCTAAAATCAATGAATCCTGCTTCTAGACAAATTCAACTCAGTTGGGATGACCCGGTAACGGGGGAAAAAAATACACCCACCCTTAATCCGCCAATTGCCTTTGGTCGCGAATTTGCACGAATGCCGGGAGAAATTGACCAAACCAGGGTAGCACGGATGTTACTAAATAGTAACGAGGTTTCTCGCTATCATGCTTTAATTCTTTGGGAAGGAAACCAACTGGTGGTCATCGATCAAAATAGTGTTAACGGTGTTTTGGTCAATGGACAACGGCAACTACGCAGTGTCATTAATAATGGGGATACGCTTCAAATTGGTCCCTACGTGATTACGGTAACGTTACCTAATCTCCCCGTAAGTTCTCCGGCTGGGACACGAGCCCCAATTACAAGTAGTAATTCTACCATCCAATTTAATCCTAATACCAATTTACCTGACCCCAATTGGCAAAGACCCCAAGCTGTCACTCCTTTAGGGAGTAACTTTCCTCCTCCCCAGTTATTTAAGGGTGAACAGGTATTTACCCAAGCGGTTCATGCTACGGGTTTACCAGTGGAAGAATATGATTTTGTTGGAGTTGGTGCGGGTTTAGGTAATTTTGTCTGGGTGGATCTATTACGGATGTGTGGTGTGAAAGCGGAACGGATTTTGGCGTTAGGTTTGGAAAAGGAACCCTATGCTCGTTATCAACGGTTGTGTTTAAATTCCCAAATTCCCCCCCACGAACGTTTGCGGTCAAACTCCGATTCCTGTCCCGATAATATTTGGGGATGGCCCAGTTATGCTCTGCGGGAAGCATGGCATGATTTTAGTCAGGGAAAATTGCCATCTGCACTCAAGTATCTATGGCAAGTATTTGGGGAACCGACCTTTGCGGAAACCTATACACCCCGTGCAGGAAATGTATTTGCATCCATCGATCGAGAAGCGAAGCGGATTGGTTGGTCACAAATCTATCGCTACGGACGGGTTCGAGGTATTCGCAAAACCGATGATGGCCGCTATTGTATTGCCTACTCGCGAGGTCCGGGAAATCATGCGTTTGTTTTAGCTAAATATATTCACTTAGCCACCGGATATCCTGCGATTCAATTTTTACCAGACTTACAGGAATATCGGCAAAAATACCAGGATTTTCGCTCCGTCGTCAATGCCTACGAAGACCACGACCATGTATATACACATTTAGAACGCAATGGTGGTAAAGTGTTAATTCGTGGTCGGGGAATTGTTGCTTCGCGGATTGTCCAACGTCTGTACGAAGCTCGCAAAAAAAATACCAACATTACCATTTTGCACTTAATGCGATCGCCGAAACCGGTTGGTAATAAATTTATCCATGCCCAACGACCGGTGAAAAACCATTATGAGTTCCAACCCTTTAATTGGCCTAAAGCTTGTTGGGGAGGAGATTTACGGGTAATGCTAGAAAAAGCCAGTCCCGACGAGCGTCAACGCTTATTAAGAGATTGGGGAGGGACTACCACCGCAGATCGTCAAGATTGGCAACGGATTACGGAAACGGGTTTACGGGAAGGTTGGTATAAAATTGAGTTTGGTGAGGTGAAAAAGGTGGAACGGGATAGCAATCACCGCACCATCACCCACATTCAGGAAAAAGGTTTTGGGGAAATGAAAATTGATGCCGACTTTATCATTGATGCCACCGGATTAGATGCTAAAGTTGATGCTAGTCCCCTTTTAGATGATTTAGTCCGCCATTACCAGTTACCCCTAAATTTCCTCGGTCGTTTGAGTGTTGCCAATGATTTTGAAATTACGGAAATGCGCAACGGACGCGGACAAATGTTTGCTGCTGGTGCTATTACTTTAGGTGGTCCCTACGCAGCAGTTGATAGTTTTTTAGGTTTACAGTATGCTGCACTACAATCTGTTGATGCCTTAGCAGCTGCTCGCGCTCCTGGAGTTCGGCGTTTACAGGGTTTACGCTCTTTAGTCCACTGGTTGAAATGGGTATTAAATCAGCGACCTTGATGAGTGAAAATACGGAATTTGGGTTTTTGGAACAACGTGAGTAATCCTGTAAAGAGAGCTAGCTACGATGAGATATAAAGCCTAAAAGCCTTGTCCAGTATCTTTTGTGGGAAATAAAAGTTTTTAAAAACCTCCGAGTCTATTGAGAATAAAATTAGTAAACCTGGAATCAGCCAGTTATTAACTATGTTCTCAACTAAACCTATTAAAATTTTGACACATTTTTTCCCTGTATCCCCCTACTCCCAATACGGTTCGGTTAATGATTTTTCGTGATGGTTTCGGGAGACGGGATATAGCCTCTTTCAGAGAAACTGAACGCTAACGCGTCTCTACAATAATTATTTGGGGTTTATGAATTTTCTTACCCAAACCGTATTACCCCTACTCCCCACTCCCTATTCCCCATTAGTTTTAGGGTGTTGTGAGAAATGCGGGTTCCCCCTACTACCTACTCGCTATTTCCTGTATTCCTACAAACATAAAAAAATCAAAAACATCGAATTATAAAAATTAACTATTAAATGTATTCACACGCACATGACTTTTATTATTATTTCCCTCAATAATAATAACTGCAATCACCTCGTATACTTATGACCTTCGTAAAAGCTCGGCTGACCCCCGAGCTTTTTATTTTGTGTTAAATTACAAATTGGCAGAGCGATCGCATTCACTGATCATCACCGAGTATGGAACAAATTTCTCCCCAACCCCTGCAAATACTTGATTTTGAGACTTTTTTACAGGTTGACATGAGAGTGGGTACAATTATCGAAGTGCAGGAAAATATTAAAGCCAAAAAGCCTGCATATATTCTGAAAATAGACTTCGGTGAATTAGGGATTAAAACCAGTTCTGCACAAATTGTCGAAAATTATACTAAAGATGATTTACTCCACCGACAAATCGTCGCAGTTATGAACTTTCCCCCGAAATTAGTTGCAGGTGTGAAGTCAGAGGTTTTAGTTTTGGCTGCGGTTTGCGATTTTCAGGGTACAGTTTTACTCCAACCGAATTTATCTGTAAAGAATGGAGTAAGGATTATGTAGAGGTTTTATCACTGAAATTGAAAATTGAAATTAACAGAGCAATTTATTTTTAGCCAACAACACCCATTTGTGGTATATTAAAACTCAACTTCGGTTCTGGTGGGGAGCAGCCACTAGAGGTAACGGGGAAAGTCCGGTGTAAATCCGGCACTGTCCCGCAGCTGTAATCTTGATTTGGGAAGACTTTGAAAATTCAGTTATCCAACATCAAGTCAGTCAGAATGCCCGCCGAGAAATCACAAACTAAGCGACAATCTACGAGGTATAGATGAGCGTCCATACAATTTTTGTTTGCACGACCTGTGCTAGTAAGTGGGAAAGTGGTAAGCGCGTCGGTGAAAGTGGTGGTGAAAAGCTACTCCAGCGCTTACAGAATAATTATTTAAACTGGGATTTACACAGAGAAATAACAATTCAGCCAGTTCAATGCATGAGTGCTTGTAACCGTTCCTGTGTTGTTTCCTTCGCTTCACCTGGTAAAACCACCTATCTATTTGGCGATATTTCCCCAGAATTGACTTCAGAGGAAGTTCAGGGAGTATTTGCTTGTGCAGAAAAATACTACCTTCATCCAGAGGGTTCCCTACCCTGGTCAGAACGTCCCGAACCCATGAAAAAAGGCATTTTAGCTAGAATTCCCGCAGTTTCTGTTCCCACAGACAATGGCAAAGTGCTTCAAGAAACTTATAACTAGGACTTAGGCAAAAGTAACGTCACTGTGTCATTACGTTGTAGATTGACCGCAGGGTGTGGAGAGTGAGGTAATCCAAAAACTAAGAGCGATTGCTTCCCTACACTCCGTTTCGGTCGCTGCGGACAAATCTTTGTTGCACAAATCCTGTTATATAGATTCTCTCGTACTTTGAAATAAATGAAACTAGAATAAACAACGATTGTAGTCCCTAATATGTAGCGAATATTAGCGTCAAGGATATTACAAGTGCTTATGCAAAATTAAATATATATTATGTCATTGCGTTAGCTTCGCTATATTAAGTATTAATTAGCAGCTTTTAAGTAATAAATCTCTGATGGAGAATATTTTGTCAATTTCTTTTCGCAAGTTTTTTTATTTAACGTGCATTAATTATAGATATCTTAGTTGTCGGGTGTTGATGAAAATCATCCGATGTGACACACATTTATCCTAAAAAAACCAAACTTTTCACCCCACGCAAAACTTAGCTTCTTCCCTGGATTCCCCAAGTTTAAGTAATTGATTCACCAATTTCATTGTGGTTTAGTTTCCGTAGGGTAGTTGCGTTTATTTAGGAATTGCAAATATCAGGATTGGAGATTCCTTGTAACTCCTTGATTCCATGTCATACAACTTCACGATTGCTAATTAGTGATTGAAAAATCCTGACTTGATGGAGTTTCAGAATCCCTACTGCTAAATTCTTGAACAAATTTCAAGTAATCATTCTCATTCCATAATAAGGAGAATCATTAACTTGTCGAAAGGATTAAATTTCACAAATTTTTTACTCATTGGTTATACCGCTTGGAAAGGTTTTTCCAAGGTAGGACGGGGGGTTGTTTTTTGTCAAATCAAAAAAGTTGATTTACCCCACGTCACCGTCATTATGGTACCTGAAAAGCATCAGACTGTTGATGAGGTTGTGAGTACCCATTTTTTAGCAAAAGCAGAACTTATCGCGTATTTACATGAATGGATGGTGGAGAAAGAAATAATTACTAGTATCTTCCAAGCTGTTGATAGTTACAATCCCCGACAGGACATGATAATTTTGGCTAAAGAGGGTTCCCAGATTGAAGTAGATATTTTGCAAAAACCTGTAATTACACCGATTGAATGTTATCAGCAAGTCCGTCAGCGTTGGGATGAGTTTTCTGGTTATATTTCCCAAATCAAGATATAGGCTAAATTCAGCATCAGGAAATTGAAAATATTAAAACTCAAGGAAAAAACATCTTTAGGTGCTGTCTTAGTAATCAGAAAATCCAAGAGTCAAAAATTAATTGCAGTCAACCCAATTTGTACTCACCTTCGCTGTATTGTAGATTGGGAAGCAGAAGAAAATATTTTTCTATGTCCTTGTCACGCTTCTGAATTTACCACAGAAGGAAAAGTGCAAAATGAACCCGCGACCAAACTTCTTTCAACCTATAAAACAAAAATCGAAAAAAATACAGTCATGGTGACACGAACTTAATCAAACCTAACTAACAGGAGTTTAACATCAGATGTCCTCAGAAATAAATCTCCAAGATTGGCAACAAAACTTTATTGCTACCAATTTAATCACCATTGGTTACAATGCTTGGTTAGGTTACTTAAAAGGCGATCGCGGTGTGGTTGTTTGTAGTACGAATTCACCTCATCTCAGTATTTCTGGGGAAACATTCCCATCCCATTTTGTCCCGCGTCACAATCTTGCACCTTTCCTCAATGCTTGGTTAGCATTACCTGACACGGTATTGATGCAAAGACATTTTATGAATGGTCATATACTACAAGCTGTGGATACTTATAATCCAAAAACAGATGTGGTGCTCCTGTTAGAGTATGGAAACCAAGTTGCTTTTTGTTACTTAACAAATCTACCGATTACACCTCCACTGTCTTTTCAAATTGTTTGTCAAAGACGCGATGATTTTCATCGGAGTTCGACATCAGTCCATCGGTAAGTTATGGCTTTTTCATTAGTTCTGCTGCTGCATTTGTTTTGAATTATCTTAGTGCTATTCAATTTTAATTTTTTGATTTAATGGTGACTCGCAATAATAGTAAGGAAAATCAAGATTTATCATAAAGATTAATCATATTTTTGATTTCACAAGCCATTTCCTGACGCAAATCCCACGGTAATAAAACTTCAACTTTTGCTCCTAAAGCTCGCAACCACCGGATAACGTAATAATCGTTAACTCGATAATTAACTTGGTAGTATGCATCCCTACTGGGACGAGATTGGAGAATCTGACTAATTTTCTGTCGATGCTCTTGGTTAAGTATATGCTGTTGAATTAGTTTTACCGCTTGTTCATAAGTAATTTGGGTAAATGTGTCATGAATACTAATTCCATTGATATAGGACTGATGAAACTCTTGCTCAAATCGTAACAGCATTAAGGATTCTGGTTTATAAAAATCACATCCCCAAGCTTCTTTGAGTTTTGTATTCACAGTTTTAGGGGTTGGTAATTGATAATTATCATGAATTTCCCTTAAAATCTGGGGAACTCGCACATCTTGCCAAGATAATTCTTCTATCCGTTCCGAAAGAATGCGATCAAGACGATATTTGTACCAATTAATATCATTATGGGGAGTTGTTCCATAGCCACAGAGATATTTCGCACGCTCCATAAAATAAATACAAACTGGATAAACAACACATTCCTTTACCTGATTTTTATGGGCACTATAATATGTAAAAAGTATGGGTGGGATATTGTCATAATTCCAAATTTCCTGCAATTGATTTTGAATTTCATCTACCGCATCCTGTGTTGGACTAGAATCAGGAACGACATAATCAACATACATAAATACTCGATGATTTTCCTCATCTATTTCCCTATCGGCAAGTTCTTCTGCTAATACAGGTATATTTGGATCCAGAAAACTAAATAATCTTAAAGTCCCTGCTAAATAAGCTTGTTTCCTCATGCTTAAATTCGTTTGTAAACCAGTATTTTCGGTCATTTTCCAACGAGGTAATTTCTCCACTCGCTGATAATATTTTCTCCTCCCTATAGTTTGTTCACTTCTTTCCAAATACTGACGACTAACTAATAATTCAAAATCACTTTGCAGCGATTTCCGCACCTGAGCAAATAACCTTTCTTGGAGAATTTTCTCTATTTCCGATGCAGCGATAGGTATTTGTGATTGTAAAGAAATCTGCCATTTGTCAATCGCTACTTCTAAATCCCCTAACCATTGTTTAATTGTTTTACTGCAAGCACAGTTCAAATCTTGATGGTTGCGGATATCAGCTTGCTTTTCATCCCTGTGGCTTTTGGTAAAAAAAGCTGCACGCCAATCTGCGTAGGTAAAAGGGTCTGTAAGTTGAGTGTAGCCATATTCGCCATACAACCACCGTAATAATGTCCATAGGCGAATTGCACGGGTCAAGTTTTGACTTTGATCCAGGGAACCATTAGCCAGTCTTTGTAAAAGTTTATAATCTGGTTCATCTTTAAATATCGTATTCACAGCAGTTATAACTATCTGGGGTAATCATCTCTAGATTAGCAGTTATTCGGAAGGGGGTATTTCCAATAGTGTATATAATGGGTACGGCATTTGGAAATTGATACATCTACCCCATGAGTACATCCGAGTTTGATAAGTATAAAGTAGACTACTTGTTTTTGCTGATTGGTGAGAATCCTTTACCTAACTACGTTGCAGCGAATTTGTTATTGAACAAAGGTGGGATTGCATATTTGATATATTCAACAGGAACAGAGAAATCAGCAGAAAGACTACAGATGATTCTTAAAAGCGAGTTAAACGGGTTTAAGGACGTAGTGTTGCGATCGCTCGATGATTATGAGTCGGATCCATTTCACATTCAGAAGAAGATTCGCGAAGAGTTGGAAAAAATCAGGGATGGAAAAATCGGCTTGAATTATACTGGTGGGACGAAAGCAATGTCTGTCCATTCATATCGAGCAGTTTTTAAAAAGCATCCAGATGCGTTTTTCAGCTACCTCGATCCCCGTCGATTAGAAATGCGTATAGATCGGGAGGATAGGGAGTGCGATCGCTTAAAGATTAAACCGGAAACTTTGCAAGTTGAGTTAGTTAAGCTGTTCCAATTACATGGGTTAGAGTTGAAGGGAACACCTAAAAAGGAATCACAATTAGTAGGATTGACGAATATTTTTGTAGACATATTTACAGATAAATCAAAAGCTAATCAGTGGTTTGATTGGTATTATCATAAATTTCGCGAACAAGCGTACAAAGACAGTCGAGGAGATTGGAGAAGTCCAACTGATTTAGAAAAAATGGTTATACCTTTGGATAATTTACCACAAGAAATTATTGCCGGATTTCAACAGGAAGGATTTATCACGGATGATAATCAGCTTTCCTTGTCAAAAGTGAAAGCAACAAATCAATTTGCACAATTAGAATATTTTTGTAAATGGCTAGATGGTTTATGGTTAGAACACTATGTGTTAGAACAAGTTAAGAATATTGCTAATGCAAATTCAATTACAGACTACGGCTTGAATTTTGAAATTCCTCTTGTTGGCACTAAAAATGGATTTGAATTTGATGTAGCTTTCACACGTGGATATCAACTTTTTGCCATTTCCTGTACAACAACAGACAGGAGATACTTGTGCAAACAAAAACTGTTTGAAGCATACCTGAGAGCAAGACAAATGGGAGGAGATGAAGCAAGGGTTGCTTTAGTTTGCTGTTCTAATGAACCCGATACTATCAAAGCTGAGATTACTGACTCTATCAATGATAAAAAAATCAAGGTTGTTGGAAGGGAGCATTTAACAAATTTATCCCAGGAACTTGTTTATTGGATTCAAGAAAATGACCGGGAGACATCAAAATGAGTCAATATACATTAACCTTTATTGATACTACAGGGATTCAAAGCTATGTATTTAGTAGCAACCGTTTGCGGGAAAATATCGGAGCTTCCTACTTAGTTTCTGCTGCAACAGGGGAATGGGTAGAAGAGACTTTAGAAAAAGTAGGAATACCTCGAAACAAGCAATATGAACCGATTGATAGTAGTGATTGTCACGGAGAAATAATTTACGCTGGGGGTGGGAATGCGTTAATTATATTTAGGACAGAAACACTAGCCAAGCAGTTTACTCAAATTCTCAGCAAAAGGGTATTAATAGACGCACCGGGATTAAATTTATTGGTTGCTCATAAAACCTTTGATTGGAAGGAAGATAAGTTATATCAAGTAGTTAAAAATTTAGTCACAGAAAAAATCGAACGACAAAAATACGAACGGGTAATCTCTACTCCATTATTGGGATTAGGAGTGACAGCAACTTGTAATTCGACCCTTTTACCTGCGGTGGATAGGAGTGACAATCACATTCAGTATGAAGATGGGGAAGGGGAGAAGATTTATTTAGTTTCTAGGGAGACAAAGCAAAAATTAATTGCTGCTCGCAAAGCCAATCAAAAACTACAAAAGTTATTTGAAGGGGTAGTAAATACAGATATTTATAAATTTCCCTTCCGTACTGATAATTTGGGAAGAACATCAGGTGAATCCAGTTATGCTGCGGTTATACATGCTGATGGAAACGGGATGGGGAAGCGTTTTCAAAAGCATGGGGAGGGGAAAGAAAACCGAGATTACATAAATTCCATGCGAAGTCTATCTGCTAGCGTTCAACAAGCAGGAGAAAAGGCTTTAATTGCTATCACAGAAAAAATTGTCAACTCAATTTCGCAAGGTAAAATTGTCGGTAAATTAGGAGAATTTACATTAAAGTCTCAGTATTATCTTCCCTTTCGACCTTTAGTTTATGGAGGTGATGATACAACTTTTGTCTGTGAAGGAAGGATAGGTTTAGAATTAGCAGCTTTGTATTTACAAGAGTTAGAAAAGCAAGAAATAGCAGATGGTAAAAAGCTCACAGCTTGTGCAGGTATTTGTATTGTGAAAACCCATTATCCCTTTGCAAGGGCTTATGAAATTAGCGAAGAATTATGTCGAGAAGCTAAGAAATTTGTTAAAGAAAAGGTTAAAGAAAAGAAAGAATTTGAACCGGATGGATTTTCTGCTTTAGATTGGCATTTAGCAGCTAGTGGTTTATCTGGTTCTATTTCGGAAATACGCAAACGGGAATATCAAGTAAAATCAGGTGAATTAAATATGCGACCTGTACGGCTAAATAAACATGATGATGAATGGCGTACTTGGGAAGGTTTTACTGATATTATCCAGGAATTTAAAGCAGGGGAAAATTGGTGCGATCGCAATAATAAAATTATGGATTTACGAGATGTATTGCGTCGGGGTAAACTCGCAACTCAAGATTTTCTCCGTAATATTGGTGTGGAGAGATTACCGGATTTTCCTAAGTGTGGTAAAGAGATAGATAAGTTAGCTAAAGAAGGGTGGTTAGGTAAACGATGTGGATATTTTGATGCGATTGAAGCGATGGAATTTTATCTAGGATTGGATGATTAGATATGAGGTATAAACTCAAAATTAAATTATTAAGTGACACCACTTTTGGTCGTGGTGATGGGGTTGCAGGGTTAGTTGATCAAGAGGTGGAGCATGATAAATATGGATTACCTTATCTACGTGGACGCACTCTTAAGGGTTTATTAAGTGAGGAGTGCGATAATTTAATTAGTATTTTACCAGATGAAAATCAAAGGAATTACTGGACGAGTATAGCTTGTCAATTATTTGGTATCCCAGGAAGTAAATTAGAAACCACTGCTGCAATGCATATAGGGGATGCATATTTACCTGAAGATTTACGTCAAGCTGTTGCGTATGAAGTGGATAATGAGCAACTGACAAATCAAGATATTTTGCATTCCTTAACTACAATTCGTCGTCAAACAGCAATCAACTATGAAAATGGTGTTGCAGAAAAAGGAAGTTTACGGTCATTTCGTGTTGTCATTCGTGACTTAGAATTTCAAGCAGATTTATTATTTGAAAAGCAACCAAGTGATGCAATGCTATCACTATTATCTGTAGGTACACTTGCACTGCGACGTTTAGGAAGTGGGAGAAATCGAGGTCGTGGTCATGTTTGTTGTAGGTTACATGATGCTGATGGAAAAGATATAACTGAGGATTATTTGAATTTATTTGCAACCATAAAACTTGAAACCATGACAGAGGATAATTCATGAAAGCAATTACGTTTTCTTTGCATACAAAGCAACCATTACTAGCAACCTCCTTTCAGGGAGATCCAAACAGTGATGTGTCCTATTCTTACATCCCTGGTAGTATGATTCGTGGTGCGATAATTGGACGCTATATGAAGCATCACAATCTTTCAGAACTGGATTTAGCAAATGAACAAGTACAAAGATTATTTTTTGATACTAAAAAAATTAAATATTTGAATGCTTATTTACTCAGTCAAAAGAAACAACGCACTCTTCCCATCCTTCGTTCCTGGTTTCGAGATAAAGAAACTAAACTCAACGAAAATGTACAAAATATTCATGCTTATGACTTCAGTGTTGAAAGAAATGAGGGTAAACTGGAAACACCTAAATTTGTCGGAGAAGGGTTTTGGACAGAAGAAATTGATTGTATCAGATATTATAAAGAAAAGCGACGGATAAATATCCATAACCGACGCGATCGCACAAAAGGACGTTCGACTCAAACAACGGGAGAAGGAGAAATTTTCCGTTACGATGCAATCGATGCTGGACAAACTTTTCAAGCTGTTATTCTCTGCGAAGAGATAGATATACACCTATTAGAATTACTCCACAAATCATCAGATATTTGGTTAGGTGGTTCCCAAAGTGCAGGTTACGGACATACCCAAATTACGGATATTCAAACCCATGAGAACTGGAATGAAGTAGGTTCTCCTAAAAGTCGTACTGAACATGATAATTTTACGATTACACTCCTAAGTGATTTAATTTTACGAGACGAAATGGGACAATATGCAGTGATTCCTCCGTCTTCACAACAAACATCTACACCAATTCAAAAAGCTTTGGAAACTGCATTAACAAGAATAATTGGTCAGGATATCAAACTGCAAGTAAAAGAAAGTTTTGCGAGTTCTACATTAATCGGTGGATTTAATCGTAAATGGGGATTACCCTTACCTCAAATTCCTGCATTAGCAGCAGGTAGTGTATTTGTTTTTGAAAATATTGAAATCACAGCAGAGCAAATTGAAGAATTAGAATCAGTAGGTTTAGGAGAAAGAAAAATAGAAGGTTTCGGTAGAATTGCAGTTAATTTAAGAGAGAAAAAAGAGTTTAAAATTGCTTTACCAGAAACTGAACAACCACAATTAGCTACTAATTCATCCCGTAATATCGCAACCAAAATGGTTGAAAGATTACTTAAAGCAAAACTCGAACAAAAGCTTAGAGAACAACTTAGTCCTTTAGAAATAAAAGGAAATATATCCAACAGTCAACTGTCCCGATTACAGCTAATTGCAAGGAAGGCATTATCAACAGGAGACTGCAATTTGGTTTTGACACTAATAAATAATTTACCTGCCAATGCAAAAATACAATTTGAACGAGCAACTATCAATAATAAGTCTTTTAAAGAACAGTTAACTACATGGCTAAATCATCCAGAAGAATGGATTAGTAACAAACATGATTTAAAAGTCAAAATTAGTGATATTGAAATGGAATTGAAACCTGAATTTGCTAGAGAATATACACTGCGTTTAATTTTGGCAGTTACCAAAAAAACAATCAAGGGGAGAAAATAATGAGTAAATATTGTCCAGATAAAAATCCGAGAAACAGAAATCAACGTCATATTATCGAACGCATTATCATCAAGGGAAATCTAGTTCTAGACACCCCTACTTGTTTTGGAAGTGGTGATAATGATGGCGATACAGATTTAGAAATTTTACGAGATAGTATTGAAGATAAAGCCTTATTAATGGGTTCTTCCATCGCGGGAGCTTTACGCAATTATTTACGAGAACATCAAAATGGCTATAACGCAACAGATGTATCAATATTATTCGGTGGACAACGTAGCGATGATGATGGAGACCAAAGTCCTTTGATTATCAATGATGCTTTCAGCAGCGAAATCATAAAAGTCGAATTACGGGACGGAGTGAAAATTAACAGCATCACCAGAACCGCAGAAGATGGAGCAAAATACGATTTAGAATTTCTAGAAACAGGAACGCAGTTTCCCCTTTACTTTGAATTATTAGTCGATGATAAACAACATGACAGAACACAATTAATTCAAGAACTAGCAATTAGTTTACAAGGATTAGAAACAGGAGAAATCCGTCTGGGAATTAAAAAGCATCGCGGTTTTGGTCGCTGTCATGTGAAAAAATGGCAAGTATGGCAATTTGATTTACACAATCACGAACAACGTATACAATGGTTGAATTTTCCCCATTGGGAACCAGGGTTTTTAAAAAATCATCCAACTCACGATAATATTGCTAAAGCTTTAGGTGTAACTTTCTCTGAACAAGAAATAGAAGATAAAAGACAGCATCTAACGATTACCGCAAAATTTACCCTTGCGACTCCTCTATTAATTCGTTCGGGACAAGCTTCCACAAATATAGCACCGGATGTAGTACATTTGAAATCTCAACGGAATGGTGAATTAAAATCAATATTATCTGGTACAGCTTTAGCAGGTGTGTTGCGACATCGTGGGGAGAGGATAGTCAATACTATTCAACAGAATATTGAAAGGGATTTTGAAGAAAAAGAAAAATTTACAAATAATTTCATTGATGCAATTTTTGGAGTTGATGTCACCAAAGATAAAACAAGAGAACCAAAAGCTAGCCGTTTAGTTGTCGATGAAGTTGAAATCAATAATACTACAGATTTAATACAGAATCGAATCGCAATTGATAGATTTACTGGTGGTGCTTTACATGGTGCTTTATTCAACGAGCAACCTATTTTTGGAAATGAGAAAACAAATCTGGAAATCAAATTAACATTGCGTCAACCCAAGGATGCGGAAATAGGGTTATTACTGCTATTACTCAAGGATTTATGGACAGGTGACTTACCTGTAGGTGGAACCAGCAGTATTGGAAGAGGAAGATTACAAGGAAGAGAAGCAACTATTACACATAATGATAAAACCTGGAAAATCTCCCAACCATCACCAACAGAATCTCTGGTAATAGAAAATTCTGAAAATGAAGATTTAGAAAAATTTGTTACTGCTTTACATCAGGAGGTGACACCTTGAATCAAGCAATTAATCGACCAAACTCTGAATTGATAGAAGTAGAAGTAAAGGAAAGCTTCGACTTGAAGGTATGGTTAGAAAAACAAGCTAGTGAATATCAATTAAAATATTTATTAGCACATGCAGAAGATGGAGTGATTTGGGGAAAATTCCAAAATGGAACTTTGAAAACATCAGATAGCGTGTTTCCTCAACTTGCAAAATTGCGTCTATTGACTTTACAGCAATGTCGGATTTTTGGTGAACATTCGGAAGTAATGCTGTGGAGGAATGATGATGAATTTAAAGCTCGTTGTGTTGAAGACACACATCTAGATAAAGAAGAATATATTTCGGAAAATCAGATTCTTTGGGGTACACAAGCAGAAAATATTAGTGATGGTTTTACCCTGGTGTCGGATGGTTCCCAAGGTTTGCGTCATGCGGTTCCATTAATTGATATCCCTTTTGATAGCAACCAAAAATTATATCGTCCATTGCGATTGTGTGTTCGTCATTATCTTGATGAGGATAAAGAAACAGGTTTAGTTCGGATTTATTTAAGTCGATTAGTTAATCTTACAACGGAAAAGGAGTTGAAAAATGCTGCCTAGACCTTTAAAGAATGTACCGGAAAATAGAAAAGCTGTAGCTCCTTATAATTTTGTAGAGTTACCAAATCAGATAGTTGAGGTTAAACCTGATTCTTTACCTCAGCAGAATATTTATTATTCCCAGTCTGAAAATCGATATACTGGTAGGATTAATTGTACCCTGACAACTGAATCACCTTTATATATTCGCTGTGGTTTAACTACAGAAGAATTTGCATGTGGTGCAGAATCGAAAGATTTAGCTGATTTTTTTTATACGGGGATAGCTAATAAAGCGAGAAAACCCGTGATTCCCGGTAGTAGTTTGCGGGGGATGATAAGAAGTTTAGTGGAGATTATTAGTTTTAGTAAGCTAGATAAAGTTTCTGATGCTGATAAATTTTTCTTCCGTGCTGTCGCTGCTGATAAAGATGATCCATTAAAAAATATATATACAAATTATCTGAAAAAGGAAAACCTTAAAGCAGGATATCTTGTGAAAAAAGATGATGGTTGGTATATCCGTCCAGCTACAAAAATTGAAGATAAATATTTTATCTATATTAAAGAAAAACATGTAGAAGGAAAGATTGATGGCTTTATATGTATGAAGTCATTAGACTATGTACCTCAGTATAGACAAAATATCAGTTTTGGAGATTTCTATACTCAAAATGGTCGTTGCTGTGCGAAAAAAATAAGTAATGACTGTACAGAATTTGAATATATGGGAGTATTAGTAACTAGCGGTAATATGCTAGAAAGCACTAATTTAGATGAACAAGAACGTGAAAGAAAGCTTAAGAGTAAGGGAGGACGTAAATATCATTATTTAGTTGGAATACCAGATAGTAAAGCTGAACTTATTAAAATAAATGATGACGCAATAACAGCTTATTGTAGAGCTTTAACTAATTTTCAAAAAGCTAAATCTCCTTACGATAATAATCCTTTTGAACAAGATAGTGGTGTTTTAAAAAATGGGCGTGTTATTTTCTATTCACAGATTAAATCTGAGGAAATAATATTATTTGGTCATTGTCCAAATTTTCGGATTCCTTACTCACCTTTACAAGACGGAAAAGCAGCATCAGCAGTTGATTTTATTCCGAATCATATTGGTAAATCTGACAAAATTGATTTAGCTGATGCAATATTTGGATTTGTCAGGGAAAAAGATAAAAATCATCCAAATAGTACTCATGAAAATAATGGTACGAAATTGTCAGCTTTAGCAGGAAGAGTTTTTATCGAAAATGCTATTTGTGAAAAAACAGTTAATGATGATATTTGGCTAACAGGGAATTTAGAACAGACTATTACACCCAAGATTCTCTCTAATCCTAAACCCACAACTTTTCAGCATTACTTAGTTCAATCAAATGATGACAAAGCGCAGCTGAAACATTATGCTAGTAAACCTGTTGAGGATACTGTTATCAGGGGTCATAAACTATATTGGCATAAACCGAATGCAAAAAAAGAAGATATAGAAGAAAATGATACGACAAAAATTAAAAAATCTAGTTCTCAGTACACGAAAATCAAACCTATCAAAGCCGGAGTAAAATTTACCTTTGATATCCACTTTGAAAACCTCAGTAATATTGAGCTAGGTGCATTATTGTGGATATTAAAAATAGCTGCAAACCCTAAATACTGCTTATCTCTGGGAATGGGTAAACCTTTGGGAATGGGTGCTGTAAAAATAGAGTATCAGCTTTTGTTAAATAACCGTCACGAACGTTACTCTCAATTGTTTAATAGTAATCAATGGTTAACGGGAGAAGAAAATCAAAGCAATACAGATTCAAAATCTCAAGCTTGTATTGATGCTTTTGAAAAATTCATCGTTGATAATATCCATCCTGATGATCATCCAGAAGGATACAATGCGACTAAATTGGATAAAATACCTCGGATTCAGATGCTATTGTTGATGTTACGGTGTGATAATCCTCCATCAGCAGATAATACTCGTTATATGACGATTGAACCAACTAATGAATATAAAGAAAGACCTATTTTACCGACACCATTTCAGGTAATGAATAAATTAGAAGAAGATAAGCGTAAATTTCCACCCCCTACAGAATCACCTGAAAAGCCAAAGTTAAAAAAAAATAATTCCCGAAAAAAAAATCATCAAAATAATCGAAGTAAACCTGGGAACGGAAATAATTCTAATTTCGCAACCCAAAGACCACCAAAACCACCAAAAAAATAAATGGATATCTCCCAACTATTCCACACCCTTACTACTCACCAACCCTACAACTTCCAAATTCAAACCATTAACCATATCCTCAACCATAAAGATACCATCCTCCGCGCACCTACGGGTTCTGGGAAAACAGAAACTGCGATCGCACCCTTTTTATTTGCGAAAACCCTCCAGATCGATTTTCCCAATAAGTTGATATATGTCGTACCTCTGCTTACCCTTGCAAATATAGCAATCCTAAATCATTTATGAGAAAACACCATACTCATTCATTTTTGGTAAGTCAAAAATTTGACCATGAATTGCCAACTCGAATAAAGCCTTAACGACTGAGAAGGAATGGCAGAAAAAGTAGAATTCTCTAATTAGTTTTTTCGCTTGCAGCCAAATATCTTCTACAGGATTTTGTTGTGGAGGGTTTGAGGCAAAGCATTCACAAGTTATCAGGTATTCTGTATTTGAGTGCGATTTAACAGACACTCAGTACGCAAAATTGCGATCGCGGCTTTCCAAATTGATAAAACCAGATGAAGATAGTGTGCGCTTTTACTTCCTTTGTGCCTGCTGCCAAGGTAAAGTAGAGCGTATCGGCGGTGAAATGCCACGAGATAATTCTATATTCCTTGTCTGATTTCGTAATTATTTGTCGATTTGGGTGCGAACCAGGGGGTGTAAAAATAGGATGAGGCTTTTTTTCGCTGGAAATACTTGCTGGATAAGGGTTTCCCGGCTTGGGAACCAAAAGGAGGTTCGCACCATTCTCGAAAAGCTTACTATGAATGGTTTTGAGCGTTTTTTCTCCGCCTTCCCCTTGACAAGTCAGTGGCTGAAAGAGTATTTTAAAAGAGGTTCGCACCTTTGCACCTTGAAAACTAAATATGGTAAGGGTTCTGACTATGAACGGTTACAAAACTAAATAATCCCTATTAGGGATTGAAACACATTTAGTCGCTTTATAGCTGAAGAAATCCTTAGTTACAAAACTAAATAATCCCTATTAGGGATTGAAACACTTTATGCGAAAAAGTTCCCATTAAAATTATATAGTTACAAAACTAAATAATCCCTATTAGGGATTGAAACTCAATATAATACCCTTCTATTTCACTCACATCTAGGGTTACAAAACTAAATAATCCCTATTAGGGATTGAAACACTACAAAACAGGATGCTGTAGCTGATTTCTTTAAGTTACAAAACTAAATAATCCCTATTAGGGATTGAAACAGCTTCAAATTCAGAGAAGAGCCAATACTCAAGCTGTTACAAAACTAAATAATCCCTATTAGGGATTGAAACAATGCCAGACGCAATGAGTTGCTAGCCAAGAATGATGCCCTAGTTACAAAACTAAATAATCCCTATTAGGGATTGAAACGTGCCTCGGCTCGCGGTGAGCGGGAAGACTATTGCGTTACAAAACTAAATAATCCCTATTAGGGATTGAAACTCTACAATCTCGAATGTCTTGCCTGTATTCACGACGAGTTACAAAACTAAATAATCCCTATTAGGGATTGAAACCCAATGTTACTAACTTGGCGACCAGCCACAACGTGTTACAAAACTAAATAATCCCTATTAGGGATTGAAACCCCGTCATGAGGAGCAATATACTCCTCAACCTCGTTACAAAACTAAATAATCCCTATTAGGGATTGAAACTGATATTTTCCTAGCTACCTCTATAAGTAGCTTGTCGTTACAAAACTAAATAATCCCTATTAGGGATTGAAACCCATCATTCGAGCCCCGCTAGGATGCCCTAGAAGGCCTCTGGTTACAAAACTAAATAATCCCTATTAGGGATTGAAACACCTAATCTGGTGCGACCCAACTTGGCATACGCTCAGGTTACAAAACTAAATAATCCCTATTAGGGATTGAAACTCTATGGCTTTCTCCTTTGCCTCCTTACCTCCTTTTGTTACAAAACTAAATAATCCCTATTAGGGATTGAAACCACTCTTCAGAGGGCTAGGCTAGCTACGCCCGTGTTACAAAACTAAATAATCCCTATTAGGGATTGAAACTGTATAGAACCCAGTTCTCGTCCACATCATTGGTGGTTACAAAACTAAATAATCCCTATTAGGGATTGAAACTCCCCATTTAGGCAATTTCAGGCACCTTCTAGGGCGTTACAAAACTAAATAATCCCTATTAGGGATTGAAACCCCCTGGGTATCCCTATTGGCTGTGATGGTGAAATGCGTTACAAAACTAAATAATCCCTATTAGGGATTGAAACGACAAATTTCTGCTGTGTTGACTGTCGCCAGTCTTGTTACAAAACTAAATAATCCCTATTAGGGATTGAAACGACCACCGCGAAGGCGCAAACTTTAACCCCAGATTCGTTACAAAACTAAATAATCCCTATTAGGGATTGAAACGTGTACGAAAGCTTTTCTGACCTCCAAGAAAACCTGGTTACAAAACTAAATAATCCCTATTAGGGATTGAAACAAAGGGTGTGTGGTAAGGGTTTGAGTACTGTTGATAAGTAGTTACAAAACTAAATAATCCCTATTAGGGATTGAAACACCAAATGCCTCTTGCTGGAGGTTACACCCCTTGCGTTACAAAACTAAATAATCCCTATTAGGGATTGAAACGCTTAAAGCATCTTCCAGAATGGAAGGAAGATGTTTGTTACAAAACTAAATAATCCCTATTAGGGATTGAAACGAAACGGGGGGAATGGGGATTTGGGATTGGCGGAGAGATACTTGCGTTACAAAACTAAATAATCCCTATTAGGGATTGAAACAGAGGGCATCTTCTGCGATCGCATGGCGGCTGCTGTTACAAAACTAAATAATCCCTATTAGGGATTGAAACTTCTTAAAGCCACAGAGGACAAGGAGTATGCCTTGTTACAAAACTAAATAATCCCTATTAGGGATTGAAACAAGCAGCTCAAGGTCACCTATTGCCTCATAAACAGAGTTACAAAACTAAATAATCCCTATTAGGGATTGAAACTCCTCGCAATACAATCATGCATCATAAGGAACGATGCGTTACAAAACTAAATAATCCCTATTAGGGATTGAAACTCTTGTTCCTGTTTGTCTAGCTCTATCTCAGCTATGTTACAAAACTAAATAATCCCTATTAGGGATTGAAACCGGCTGTTGTCAAAGTCAACCACGTCATCAAAAACTTGGGCATTGCTGAATTTAGGCATGAATTATAATGATTTACATTTTGTATTAAAACCAGAATCATCTCTTCGAGAAGCCGCGATATGCGCGTCTACGTAGAGAAGACCCGACTGGTCGTCTCTACACAACGTCAAATTTTAAATTCATATTTGTATTCAGCAACGCCAGGTAAATTAGTTATCCTAGGAATAGATAATAATAAAGTTAATTCACCCAACAAGTTAATATGGAAACATCTTCATCACGGCAACTTCCGGGAATTATCCGCCAAATAATCACCCTGGTAGCGATAGTTGGTGCATTTGTGATTAATATAATTTCCAATATTTTTCCTCTGGGAGGGGAAACGATTGGGGAAATTTCTAATGGGTTATTCAAAGATGTATTAATTATCCCAGCCAATTATGCCTTTGCTATCTGGGGATTAATTTATCTGGGTTTATTTGCCTTTGCTATCTATCAACTATTACCCGGTCAACGCCAAAATCCTGCTTTCAATACGGCAGGTTATTTAATTACCTTTGCATCCCTCGCACAAATTGCTTGGGTTTATCTGTTTTTATTGCGTCAATTTGTTTTATCATTATTGGCGATGCTATTAATTTTAGTGCCCTTAATTGCAGCCTATCAAGCACTGAAAATCAATGTGGAACCTGTAAATCGTATTCGCAAATGGTGTGTGAATATTCCCATCGCTATTTATTTGGGTTGGATTAGCGTTGCGACCATTGTGAATGTGGCTTGCACTTTATACGCACTCAATTGGGATGGTTTCGGTGTTCCCCAAATTATCACCGTCGTCATGTTGCTAATTGCCACCTTTTTAGGGGATTTGGTGCGAGTACGTCGTTACGATGCAGCCTATGCGGGTGTAGTTATTTGGGCATTAATTGCGATCGCTGTCCGTCATTTTAGTATACCAGTTATTTTCGTCACTGCCTGTGCCTGTGCGATCGCTTTATTGCTGAGAATATTTATCCCTGACCAGCCAAGACCTGTCCTGGATTCCCGCAGTTCCCCATAAATTGGGCAATATGTACAAGTTATACCAATTTGAAAAAAGAATGCGACAGATGAATTTTGTAGAGACGTAGCAGTGCTACGTCTCATATTCTGGATATGTTGCAAACATTGTTTGAATCGGTGTTAAAACTGGTAGAATTTATTTTTATAGATTTTACTGGATGAAGAAATTAAACAGCAGCATCAAAAATCTGTTGTGCAGTGAGATTGAGTTGGGGGAAAGTTTGAGAAATAATTGGTTCATCACCTCGAAAGGCTTTTTTCACATATTCCCCATCTTCTAAATTACAGATAAAAAGGGTGGGTTGCTTGGGATTACCGATTAAATCCCGTCCACCGAGTGCAGCAAAATCGGTAATCCAATATTCAGGAATCCCCATTTCTTCATAATCAGCAAATTTTTTATGATAGTCATCTCGCCAATTACTAGAGACAACTTCAATAATCAAGGGAATTGATATTCCTTGAATTAGGGTTGACTGGGTTTCCCATAAAGGTTCATTGACCAGGTTATCAGGATTTACTAATAAAATATCGGGGAAATATCCAGAATTTCTTTGGGGAGGTTTAACTAATGCTGTTTTGGGAAGAAGAAAGGGAAGTGCCAAATTCCGAATTTGCACAGCTAACTCTAGGGTGAGAAAAGTTGTCACTTTCTCGTGTTTTCCAGTTGGCTGTGACATCTCAATTATTACTCCGTCATGTAACTCGTAGCGTTTACCGTCGTTGGGTAGCCACTGGATAAATTCTTCATAGGTGACAATTTTGGCAGGGGATTGAGTCATATTGATATTTGACATGGAAGTTGCATATTATATTATTTGTTGACTCAAATCTTTGCTATACAAGCATTGATTCTATTTGATTTCTGAACATCTCAATTACCCCAAAGCTTATCGTACAAAGCTTTATTTCTTTGTATACCTAGCAAGATTCAATTACGATTCCTATATACAACTTCATAGTACAAGTTGGCGGAAATAGACCGAGTATTAATTTAGTCAGAACTTTTATCTAATGACTATGCTCTGGGTGGTTACTCAGTCAGCGAAGGCTACTCCCTTCATTCACGAGGTCGGAACCTCGTAGATTCTGCACCCACGCGGAGCATGGGTGCGAGGGAAAACCGATTGACTCCTCACCGACTCCCAATTCCCGTACAGACGCGATATGTCGCGTCTCTGCCACTCCCTCCCTAATCAAAGATATCAGCATCGACGGGAATCAGCACACAACCGTTTATTTTCCAGGTTTGATTAGCTTGCTTTTCCATTAAATACAGACCTCGGACGGGTTTTCCATTGGGTGAAAGCAGTAAAAGTATTTGGGTAATGTTACCTTCGATGGTGGTGATGCCTTCAAAAATGACTGAACGGGGACGGTAAACGGGTGCATAGCCAGATTTCACCATGCGCATGAAGGTTTGAGGGTTGCGAAATTGGGCTTGGATGGCTGGACTGGCAAATGCAAAAGCCTGATCTGCGTTATCATGCTGAAAAGCATGGAGTTGTTGTTCAATTACAAATCTAATTGCTGTGCGATCGCTATCTGTAATTTCCATTGCCCCAGTTAATCGTTTCGGTACAAATAGGGATTAGCTATGTACATTTACCATAAATATAGCGTTAGATCGTCTATTTGATTGATGTTAATTTGTAAATATTGTGATGGGATTACATTTTTAGCGAACAAAATGGAATTACTGTTATCTCTGATACTTTTTCCCCTAACTAGAATGTTTAGCGTTATTGCTGTGGATAATTAAGTAACTGATCGACAGG
Organism: Calothrix sp. NIES-3974; assembly: GCF_002368395.1. GTDB lineage: Bacteria > Cyanobacteriota > Cyanobacteriia > Cyanobacteriales > Nostocaceae > NIES-3974. Next base: position 3,713,838 of record NZ_AP018254.1, on the reverse strand, counting down.
GCCAAAATTGCGATCGCTAAACCTGTGATTTTCATTCCTTCTGTTTTTCCCAGGTCGAGGATAATAATTTTACGAGCAACGGCAATTAGGGAGGTGGTAATTACTAATTCTACTTGGATAACGTGTTTTTTCAGGTATCCAGTGATATTTTCGAGAATTTCTAAGGCGATTAAAAGATTCAGAAATAAGCCAAATAATTTGAATAGTTTTTGATAAAAAGTACCGTACTGGGTGGTGAAAACTTCTCGAAAAATAAATACAATTAAATCCCCGGTGGCATAGATAATAATACCCACCATCATCACTGCCAAAACTTTTGCAATCAGCACTTCTAAACTTCCAAGTAAACGGGTAAAATTATCGTCTTTCATCAGATTTCGGAAACCTTTCCACATTCTTCCCATCCCTCATAGCCTCTACCCCTAGCAGCTTATCATTGGGAGGATTGCAGTTGATATCCCTGCACGAGCGTTTTTTCAATTATCGGTACAAGTTGGACTGCACAGGCTTTGAGTTCCGGTTGTCGGGAATCTGGACAGGCTTGGGGGTGGGTGAGGGCATTCGCTTCGCTATTTTCTCCCCAAAGTTTACCCCAATGCATGGGAATAAACACCACACCCGGTGAGATATGGCGGGTGATTTTGGCGGGAAACTGGGCACTCCCATGTTGCGATCGCACTTCTACTACTGTACCATCTATTACCCCCAATGCAACGGCATCACGGGGATGAATCTCCATCCAGGGTTGGGGGTACATTTTCTGAATCTTGTCAATGCGTCCGGTGCGAGTTTGGGTGTGCCAATGACCGTATAATCTTCCTGTGGTCAAGACGAAGGGATATTCCGGATTTGGTGGTTCGGCTAGTCCCCGCGCATGTCTGGGAACAAAATTAGCCCGTCCATTATCTGTAGGGAATAGGGCGTTAGTATACAGCCGCTTTCCTCCCCATTGAATCGCTCCTGTTTCCGCTAACCGTTCATGACTAATTTCCGTCATTTCACAAACCCGTCCCCGCGTCAACTGCACAAATTCCCGCTGGACGCTCCCCGCATCCTCAAAGGTGAATTTGTCAGCAAATCCTAACCTTTTTCCTACCTCGGCAAAAATCTGCCAATCGGGACGTGCTTCACCTGGTGGTTGACGAAAGGCTGGACAGAGGGTGACAAATCGTTCCGAATTGGTCATTGTCCCCGTTTTTTCCCCCCATTGGGCGGCTGGTAGTAAAATATGGGCATAGGCGGAGGTTTCCGTGGGATAATAGGCATCCTGGTAAATTGTCAGGGGAGATTTAGCTAAAGCTGCTTGAGCGCGTTGTAAATTAGGTAAACTCACCGCCGGATTTGTTGCCACTATCCACAGTAATTTTACCTCTCCCTGCTCCAAACCCGTAATTATATCCCAAGCAGTCCGTCCCGGTTGCGAGCTAATACTTCCCGGTGGTAATTGCCAAAATTCTTCCACCTGCTGGCGGTGGACAGGATTGGTTACAGTGCGATAACCTGGTAATAACTGGGCTAATCCCCCACTTTCCCGACCACCCATCGCATTCGGTTGTCCCGTCAAGGAAAAAGGTCCCGCACCAGGTTTACCAATCTGCCCAGTTAACAAATGTAAATTAATAATACTGTTGACCTTGGCTGTTCCCTCACTGGATTGATTTACCCCCATCGACCACATTGACAGCACATTTTTTGCTTCAGCCCAGTATTTCGCCGTCGTTTGCAAAGCTTCCAGGGAAATTCCACAACGTTGCGTCACCAACTCAGGAGTATAAAACTGTACTAACTGGGCATAGGCAGGAAAATTATTCGTGGCATCAGCAATAAACTCTGCATCAATACAACCCCACTGCAATAGCAAATAGGCAATCCCATTCAACAAATCAATATCCGTACCGGGACGCAGAGGCAAATGTAAATCTGCAACCTTCGCCGTTTCCGTACACCGGGGATCAACAACCACTAACTTAGCCTGGGGATGCTTTTTGCGGTATTTCTGTAAACGGTTAAATACAATCGGATGACATTCAGCCGTATTAGAACCGATAATCACCACCAAATCCGCCAATTCCAGGTCATCATAACAACAGGGTGGACCATCCGACCCCAAAGAAAGCTGATAACCCTTCACCGCACTCGACATACACAAACGGGAATTAGAATCAAAATTATTCGTTCCCAAACAGCCCTTTAACAACTTCTGCGCAACATAATAATCCTCCGTCTGCATCTGTCCCGAACCGTACATACAGATAGCATCCGCACCAAAATTTTCCCAGATACGCTGAATCCGGGACACCATCAAATCCAACACCCCATCCCAATCCACCCGTCGGAACTCCCCATCCAGAGAATCCCGTACCATCGGATACAACAACCGCGATTTATCCAGCGCTTCCGTCACCGTTGCACCCTTGACACAGACCATCCCCTGACTCGATGGATGATTGCGATCGCCCCGTACCTTCCAACGGGTATTATGATTATCGGTTAAATTACCCCCTTCCGTCTCAATTACATCCGGTTGAACAGCCAACACTTCCAACCCACATCCAACCCCACAATAGGGACACAGCGTTTTTGTAATTTCACTCACACCCAATCAACCCTGTTTCCTAACGATTGCTTCACAATTACCTTATGGAACGAGTGTGATAGATAATATTGCCTATTGTCTAGGTGATTTCGTTACATTAGTTACAAAACAAGATACATAATGCGATAAATGCATATATTTTATGCGATAGTAGTCCACCCCACTTCAAATGGGAGTTCCTAGTTGGACTTTACCCGCATTTCTCACAAAATCCTAAAACAAGGAATAGGGAGTATAGACGACCCGTCGGGTCGTCTATACAGGGAGAGACGCGATATATCGCGTCTGTACAGGAATAGGGTTTCTTGGAGGTTGTTGGTCAAGTATTAATTATCACTATTTTGACTATGTTCCTGACTCTGGACATGGGGGTTATAAAGCTGATTTTTCCTTCGAGAGTACAGACGCGACATGTCGTGTCTCTTCCCATTCCCAAAAAAAGCTTGATTGGAACACACAAAAAATGCGGGTTCTAATACGGATTCGTAGTAGAACTTTAGTCCAAAAAAAAGTTTAGTATAAAGTGCTATCACTAACTAAATTTACACCGAGTTACTCCAGTTTAAGCGTCTCCATAGGTGTTGGTAAGGGGGAGGGTTTATCGGTTTTACGTAATCGAATCAGGGCTTCGTATTGGATACTACGATTATCGTTGATGTTAGTGGAAATACCGATGGTACTAGTAGCAGCCAGGAGGCTTTGTTGGTTAGGAAATAGGGGGGGAAGGGGGAAGTTTTTAGCGAGGCGTTCAACATCGAGGAAAAAGTTACTGTTACCAGGGTTGAAGGGGGAGGGGACTGCTGTTTGATAGAGGGAGGTTTGGGCGAGGGGGTTTGGGGTTGCGGGAAGAATTATATCTGTAATGGGCGCACCCATTGTGATAAATTTAACGTTATTATCCATCCAACCATGACTAGCGGTGAGTGTACCGAAAGGGGAAAACCATCGGGTGAGTTCCTGATTAGCAACGGTGGTTTTTTCAATTTTTAATTGGTACTGAGTACTCATGGCCTCATCTAACTTTTTCATCGCCGCATCTGCTTTCGGGCGATCGCGAACTTGTACCATAAATAGAAGGGCAGCGCGAAAATCGTTGTTGGAGCTAGCGGGGACGATGGATAGGGCAAATTCACCACCCATCCAACTCAAGAAATCCCGTTCCAGTTCTAAATTGGTCAGGGATTTGAAGTCTTTACGCAACTGCTCAGGATTGATGGGTGCGAGGGAATTACCCTGAGATGTGGCGACGTAATCTGTCCACAAGCGACGCAGGTTGCTTCCAGACCACAACATCATAGTTTGTGCGGGAACACGTTTGGCCATTGTTGCGGCGTTATTTTCCACCGCTAGGGTTCTGCGACTATTGGGTTTGAGCCATGATGCAGCTTTGAGACGAACTCCTTCCGGTTCAACCAAGACAGTACCGACCAAACCCTGATGATTTTGTAATTGCCCTAAAACTTGAGCAGGTAGTTGGCGGTTGGGCAAACCACTAATTAATTGGGCAGAGGATGGTATATTCAGGTAAAATTGGGCAAAGGGTTGGTAACTAGCGATTTTGGTAAAATTATCCGCAAAACCCGGTAATTTATTGATAGTTGTTTGTTGTTGTTGGGCATCAATCACCTGGTTAATTGCCTGGGATTCATCGCTCATGACCACGTATTTTCCCCCATCGACAATAGCGATCGCTAATTCTTCCCCATTTTTGTTTGTAGCTTCTTTAATTTTCACATTCCCATAGGTGCGATCGCGAAGCGACTCCGCTGGAGTATCGCGCCAAGTCTTTGCCGATACTGTCTGCATTTGGGTGAGAATTTTTTCCCCAGCTTGGGGATTTTTGATAGGTAACACCACCAGCAAGGGTTGGGGATTTATAGCAGTGTCATTGATTGAGGGAGAAGAACCTTCCGCAGGTTTTGGTGGTGCAAGCACAGCAAAGGTAACTCCATCCCCCACCCAAGGTTGAACATGTTGTTGAAAATCAAAACCATAGCGGGATAAAAAGCGATCGCGCAGAGCAATTAAATTACGATCCAATTCCGTTTGTAGTTGTTTTGTCCCAAATTCCCGTAAACTATCCCACTGCTGGACATCCGTTGTCAGTGACACCGTAAACACCGCATCCTGGGGAATCACAGTAGCACCAATAGGTAGCGATCGCACCAATGGTTTACCTTGGGTAAAGAACCACACAGCCGCAATCCCACCCGTAATTAATACTGCTACCGCCGAAAATGTCAGTAATAGGGATGGTTTCTTTTTTTTCTCGCTAGAAACAGATGCAAGGGGCAAAGTCATCGGATTTTCGGATTTTGGATTTTGGATTTTAGATTTCGGATTACCCTACGGTCGATCCGCACCACGTGCGTCTATGGATTTTAGATTTCGGGTTTCCGTAGAGACGACCCGACGGGTCGTCTCTACTTTAGATTGTCAGATTTCGGATTACTCTTGGCAAACAAAGCCTTCCCCGTAATTACGAATTACGAATTATCTCCTTCAGCAGGCGTAAAGTTTAAGGCTACCCCATTCATGCAATAACGTAAACCAGTCGGTGCGGGACCATCTCGAAAAACATGACCTAAATGACCACCACAACGGCTACAATGTACCTCAACCCGTGTCATAAATAAGGTTTTATCAATGGATGTAGCGATCGCGCCTTCTATAGGTTGATAAAAACTCGGCCAACCTGTACCACTATTAAATTTCGTTTCTGATGAAAATAATGGCTGTCCACATCCTGCACAGGAATAGATTCCCGGTTCGTATAACTTATCTAAAGGACTTGTTCCAGCCCTTTCAGTTCCGTGTTTACGCAACACCCGAAACTGTTCTGGTGTCAGTTGTTGGAGCCATTCTTCCTCAGTTTTTTCCACTGCAAATTTTTCATTAGAAGTAGTCATTGTCTGTTCTCTCTCCTCGGATAAATCGCCGAAAATCCACGTGAAAGCAATTAGGGCTGTACTCGCTTTACAAAAGTTCAACAAGTACCTTCTTCCTATGATGACTGATTTTGCGGATACATTGTCCATATTTTGGATTTTAGATTTTGGATTTTGGATTTCCGTAGAGACGACTCGTCGGGTCGTCTTCAGGGGAGTAGAGAAGCGACATGTCGCTTCTGTAATCTAGTGTAGACAGTACATGTATGGCTACTCCCTGACGACGCAAATCATTCTAGAATATACAGGTCATTATGATTTGAGTTTTAGTGGACGCAAGTTAGAAATTCATGCGTATTTCGTTAAATTGGCTACGAGAACTGGTAGAAATAAAATTAACTCCGGAAGAGTTGGCGCAAACCTTAACAATGGCTGGGTTTGAGGTGGAGGAAATTGAGGACAGACGCACTTGGGCTAATGGTGTGGTGGTGGGACGTGTCCTGCAACGGGAACAGCATCCCAATGCTGATAAATTAAGTGTCTGTCAAGTTGATATTGGCACGGGGGAAATCCAAAATATTGTTTGCGGTGCATCTAATGTCCGGGCTGATATTTTCGTGGCGGTGGCAACTGTTGGTACATATTTACCCAATATCGATCTGAAAATTAAACCAGCAAAATTGCGGGGGGTGCAGTCGAATGGGATGATTTGTTCCCTCAAGGAATTGGGTTTACCGACCGATGTGGATGGTATTCATATTTTCCCCCAGGAGGATTTACAGGTTGGTACAGATGTCCGTCCGTTACTGGGTTTAGATGATGTGGTGCTAGATGTCACCACAACTGCTAACCGTGCGGATGCGCTGTCAATGGTTGGGGTAGCGCGGGAAGTGGCTGCATTGACAGGGGGACGGTTAAAGATTCCCGAACCTGGTGATGTGGTAGTACCGACGGAAAGGGGAAATTTAAGTATCAAAATTGAAGAAAGACAAGCTTGTCCCACCTATATTGGGACTGCGATCGCCAATGTGAAAATTGCCCCTTCTCCCGATTGGTTGCAACAACGTTTAAGAGCAGCAGGTACGCGTCCGATTAATAATATCGTCGATATTACCAACTACGTATTATTGGAATGGGGACAACCTTTACACGCCTTTGACCGGGAACGTTTACAAGCGATCGCAGGTAGTGAAAATTTAACCATTGGTGTGCGCTTTGCTCATCCGGGGGAAACTTTGAAAACCTTGGATGGTCAAGTTCGCCATCTTTCCCAGCAAAGTCTCCTCATTACCGCTAACGACAAACCCGTGGCTTTAGCAGGGGTGATGGGGGGGGAAGAAAGCGAGGTGGTGGACAATACCCAAAATATTATCCTCGAAGCCGCCCTATTTGATAACGTCGCCATTCGCCGTTCTTCCCGCAGTGTTGGTTTACGCAGCGAAGCTTCCTCCCGCTACGAACGAGGGGTAAATTTCGCTGGTTTAGAAATAGCTACCCGGCGTGCCCTCTCCCTAATTACCGAACTCACAGGTGGTACAATTATCACCCAAAGCCAAGAGGATACCCGTCCCGACCCAGCTAATTGGAGCCGCACAGTTCATCTCCGTCTCCAGCGTGTGAATGAGGTACTTGGACCCGTGAATCTAGGCGAACAAACAGGGGAATTAACTGCCGCCGATGTGGAACGCAGCCTGACGGCTTTGGGGTGTCAACTTACACCCGCAGAAAATTATAGTTGGAATGTCACCGTTCCCCCCTACCGTTATCGAGATTTGGAGCGGGAAATCGATTTAATTGAAGAAGTAGCCCGGCTCTACGGCTACGATAATTTCTGTGATACCCTACCCGAAACCGCAGAAGCTGGATATTTACCCTTTGAGCAGGAAATATTGCGTCGTCTCCGCGCTGCCATGCGAGCTGCGGGATTAACCGAATTAATCCACTATTCCCTTGTGAAACCGGGGGAAGAGCGACAGGTGGTACTGAGTAATCCCCTATTTGCCGAATATTCCGCCCTGCGTACCGATTTAATTTCCGGTCTCATCGACGCTTTTCAGTATAACCTGGAACAGGCAAAGGTCGCCCTCAACGGATTTGAAATCGGGCAGATTTTCTGGCAAGACGAAGACGGTTTACACGAAGCCGAAACCATTGCAGGGATTCTTGGTGGTGATACCACCGTCGGTAAATGGTCACGGGGTGGAAAAGATAAACCCATGACCTGGTATGAAGCCAAAGGCATCCTCGAAAGTGTATTTACCCAACTAGGAATTAGCGTTGAATACCAACCCGACCACCGAGACAGTCGCTTACACCCCGGTCGTACTGCTTCTTTGTGGATTGGTGGTGAACGACTGGGAACCTTTGGTCAACTCCACCCCCAACTACGGCAACAACGGGACTTACCCGATGCCGTCTACGTATTCCAACTCGATTTAGAAGTTTTATTTGATGCCCTAGACAAGGACGAAATTCTCGTCCCCCGTTTCCAAAACTACTCAACCTACCCCGCATCCGACCGGGACATCGCCTTTTTCATCCCCACCAAATATACAGTTACTGAAATTGAACGAGCGATCGCCAAAGCTGGTAAAGGACTATTGGAATCGGTCCAAGTCTTCGACGAATATCGCGGTGAAAACGTCCCCCCAGGACAACGTAGTCTTGCTTTTCGACTAATTTATCGAGCAAGCGATCGCACCCTCACCGACACCGAAGTAGACCCAATCATGGAAAAAGTCCGCGAATCCCTTGTGGAAAAATTTGGTGTCACCTTGCGCAGTTGATGGAAAACAGAGAATAGGGTGAATAGAGACGCGACATATCGCGTCTCTAATTCCCCAATTCCCCCTACTCCCAATTTTTCTTCTAAGCGTTCGTTATCCCCTTTTCCTGGGAAATATAAAAACGCAAGGTTTGGTGATATACGGGAGGATAGAGTGAGGAAGGTAGAGGTGAGAAATAACCAGAAGCTGATTTTATTCAGTTATCCCACTCAAATATTTGCGGCGATAACTATCTGGTTGGTATTGGTCGCTGGGGTGTTTATGGTCGCAAGTCCTGCTAATTCCCAGTTGCTCTCAAATCTAACCCCTGCACCTGCGACCAGAACCCGCGAACCGAAATTACTCTACAAGATGAAGGGACATGGGGGAACGGTAAAATCTTTAGCCTTTAGTCCCGATAGTAAAACCGTGGTGAGTGGGGGTGGAGAAAATGATGCAACGATTCGTCTGTGGGACGTGAACAAGGGGAAAGCCAGAGGTATAATTAATCGCGCCCACAGAGGTACGGTTCACGCGGTGTTGGTTTCCCCTAATGGTCAGACCTTGGCTAGTGGAAGTAGTGATACAACTTTAAATCTGTGGAATTTACGGACTAATCGTTTTACCAGGACTTTTATTGCCCATACCGGTGTGATTTTAGCATTGGCGGTGACGGCAGATAGTAAAATGCTGGTGAGTGCAGCTACCGATGGGGTGCGAGCTTGGGATTTAGTTCAACAGAGGTCTTTGGGTGCTTTGGTGCAATTTGACAATTACCTCCATGCTGTCACCCTCAGTCCCGATGGTAAATTGGCAGCTACAGGCGATCGCAATGGGGTAGTCAAGCTATGGAATATTGGTGCAGGGAAGGAACTGTGGCGCTTATCTGCACACACCCAAACAGTGACAGGAGTTGCATTTACACCCAAGGGAGACCAACTCGTCACCACCAGTCGCGATCGCAATATCAAAATTTGGGATTTGACAACGGGTAAGTTACTGCGAACCTTGAGCGACCATGACAACTCGGTAAATGCGATCGCGATTCATCCTGGTGGTGAGATGTTAGCGAGTGCGGGACGAGATGGAATTAAACTGTGGAATCTACAGACCGGGGAATTACTAGCCAATCTTTATGAACACCAAGATTGGGTAAGTGCGATCGCTTTTAGTCCGAATGGGAAGTATTTGGCGAGTGGTGGTTTTGACAAGGCTGTTTATCTCTGGGAAATTCTAGAAACGCACTAGAGACGCGATATATAGCAAGACGCGATATATCGCGTCTCTATGGATTTAAAATAATCGCCATATCTAAAATAAACCCCGGTAAAACAGATTCGCCATCAAGCTGAGGTGGATGTTCCAAGGGGAAATGCAGAACTTCTACATTTTGTCCAGGTCGATAAATTTCTACCAGTGGAGTTTGGGGATCAATTAACCAACCTAAACGCGCACCGTTTTCTTGATATTCCCGCATCTTACCACGTAATTTGTCTAAATTATCGGTTTCGGAACGCAGTTCAACGACAAAATCAGGACAAATAGGGGGGAAACGTCTTTTTTGCTCTTGTGTTAAAGCTTCCCAGCGTTCTAACTTGACCCAAGCAGCATTGGGACAACGATAGGCTCCATTGGGTAATTTAAACTCAGTGGAAGAGTCAAAAACTTTACCTAATTTAGTTTTACGGTTCCACAAACCAAGTTCGATAATAATATCAGAGTTCCTGATTCCACTTTCTCCACCTGTTGGAGGCATAATAATCAATTCTCCGGTTTGGGTGAGTTCCAATTGCCAAGGTTCATTAGCGATGCAGAGTTGATAAAATTGCTCATCGGTCAAGCCTACGGCTGGAGGTATATTTAATGTGAGGGCTTCCATGATATTTTTTTACCAGCGTGAATCACATATTATCTACGAACTGAAATCTGATATCGCAATCCGTTGAGGATTTGTATTTAATATTCATTTTAGAGGTTGTTTTAAAAGCTCTACAGCGTATCTTTCACGACTCACCAACTGAAAAACTGTTACGAGAGAATAGGGTTTTCAGATTTGCGATTTGTATCCCTGAGTATCACTTAAACCTTAAGCAGGTACTTTTCAAACATCCTCTAAGCCTATCTACCATAGAAAGATAAACTTCATTTTCCGGCTTTATTGATTCTATTACTAATATCATTAATAAGCTGCGGGCAAAAGCCTTATTTTTCCGTTAAACTTGGCTCTGAATTTAGTTTTATACTTAGGGCGAAAGCTATTCTATAATCCTTGCTGCGCAAACCTTTGAAGCTAGATTGTCACCCCTTTAACTGCATTGACTCTAACACCTGACGAATTGTAGTAGTGGGAACCGCATCGGTAATTGTGACTACTCCGATTTGGGTCGGTAAAATAAACCTCACTTTGCCACTTTTCACCTTTTTATCTAATTGCAGGGTATCAATGACTGCATCAATATCTACATCCTGGGGTAACTGAGTTGGTAAACCAGTTTTCTGGATGAGTGCATTTTGACGTTGGCTTTCCCCCTCACTCCACATCCCCAAACTTGCGGCAATATTTCCAGCTGCAACCATCCCCATACCCACCGCTTCCCCATGATTGACACGGGTGTATCCGGTCAAACTTTCCACCGCATGGGCAATGGTATGTCCATAATTGAGGATAGCTCGTAATCCGGCTTCTTTTTCGTCCTTCCCGACCACATCCGCTTTCGCTTGACAGGAACGGATCAAGATTTCATTAATCAAAGTTTCCCCAGAAGCAACAGGTGTATTTACATACTGCATTTGATCTAAATGGGGTTGGGTTTCCATCATGGCAAATAACTCCCCATCCCAAATTACCCCGTACTTAATCACCTCCGCCATCCCTGCACGAAACTCCCGCACAGGTAAAGAATTCAACACCTCGGAATCAATTAAAACCAACCGCGGCTGATAAAAAGCACCAATCAAATTTTTCCCCAGAGGATGGTTTACCCCCGTTTTTCCGCCAATGGACGCATCCACCATTGCCAACAAAGTTGTTGGTACTTGGACAAAATTAATCCCCCGCAGCCAAGTTGCAGCTGCAAAACCAGTCATATCCCCAATAACACCACCACCGAGAGCAACCAGGGTCGAACTGCGTTCCAAACGCTGGGCGATCGCCACATCATAGATTTTTTGAATCGACTCCAGATTTTTGTAACCCTCCCCATCGGGAAGAATACAAGTACAAACCTGATAACCAGCATTTTCTAAAGCCGCGATCGCGCGATCGCCATACAAGGGAAACACCGTCGGATTAGATACAATTAATACCTTCTTCCCTAAATCTAACCCTTGCATCCTTGCACCCAGGGAATCCAGACCACCCGGTTGAATAACAATTTCATAGGATTTTTGCGGTAACTTCACCTGAATCATCGAACCCATATCCATTCCCATCCCACCAAACTCCCTGACCACAAAAAATAATTTTTCCCACCCACCTACTTCGGGGGATTTTCCGGATCAACAGAGGGTATCGGTACTACCAACACCTTGTCAACACGATTACCATCCATATCCATCACTTCTAAACGCATTCCTCGCCATTCAAAATAATCGGCAGCAGTGGGAATTTTCCCCAGGTGATTAATCACAAAACCACCGACGGTTTGATAATTAGCGCGATCACGTTCCTTACTATCGTACATATCAATATGGAAGAATTCAAAGAAATCATCCACCGACAGCATTCCATCTACTAACCAGGAACCATCTTCCCGTTGGACTATTTGCGGTTCTCCCTGATTATCAATCATGGGAACATCACCAACAATTTCAATTAGAACATCATTGAGAGTAACCAGTCCTTGAATTACCCCATATTCATCCACAACCAAAGCAATGTGGGTAGCAGTTTGCTTAAACAATTCCAGCACCTTCAACCCACGGGTACTTTCGGGAACGAACACCGGTTGATGTAAACCGACAGTTAAATCCATGCGCTCCCCACACAAACAGCGGGTGAGTAAATCCGTTACCGGGATAATACCCAACACATTATCTAAACCACCTTGACAAACAGGGTAACGGGAATATCTACTATTAACTAACTTTTGCTGATTTTCCTGTGCCGTATCTTCCAAGTCTAACCACACAATATCGGGACGGGGAGTCATCAAAGCGCTGACGGGTCTATCTCCCAAGCGAAATACCCGCTCCACCATATCCTGTTCCGCTTCTTCAAAAGTTCCCTCCTCCGTTCCTTGCTCAATTAATACCTTAATTTCTTCCTCCGTCACCATTGGTTCCGAAGAAGGTTGGATACCCAAAACCTGTAAAATCGTCTCCGTTGATGCACTTAAAATAAATACAATTGGCGAACCCAACCGAGAAAGAACTTGCATGGGAATACCAATAATCGTTGCGATCGCTTCTGGATAACTTAACGCCAAACGCTTAGGAACCAATTCACCCAAAATCAAAGTCAAGTAGGTAATGACCACAACCGCCAATCCCCTAGCAATTTGTTCTTGCCAAGAAACTACAGGAGGACGCTCAATTATACTTACCCCCAACAAAGGAGCAATACGCTTGGCGATCGCTTCTTCTCCAAATGCACCGGATAAAATAGTTAGTAAAGTAATCCCAATCTGAACAGTACCCAGAAACTGATTGGGAGAGGATGCCAAATCTAAGGCTATACGTGCCTTTGTATCACCCTGATTTGCGAGTTGCTGGAGACGAACTTTACGAGCCGAAACAACTGCTAATTCGGACATCACAAACAGTCCGTTGCCAAAAATTAGGAGGAGAATTACCAATATCTCAGAAGTTGGGGACATTCGCTGTATGTAGCCGAACCCATCGGCACTGTTTGCTCAAGGTTTAGTGGTTTAAATTCATGGTATCGAAATTTGCTAGGCGCTAGAAACAGGAATGAACACACCCAGCAAGATATCTTGGATTACTGTAATTGCATGTAGAGGTATTCTACCTGAAAAGGGGCAAAATCATTCCAGCAACATTGAGGAGACAGAATACAAACTGATACTCTCCCCCCACATCCCCTAATTCCCTACCCACCATCAACTAAACTACCCCGACCCTCAGCAGGAAATTGCCTAGAAGTTCTAAAATAGTTGAGGTATTTCCACAACAATGGGAAAACAATTACCTTTCAACTCCATCATACTTTCGATTATCAGCTATGGCTCTCGCATCAATTGTGCGTGTTTTGGGACGTTCACCCCTGACAACCGAACTCTTAAATAAGTTAAAAAAGCAACATTCTTTAACTCTCAACGGTATCTCCCGTTTACCAAAAGGTTTGGTGGCTTCGGCTTTAGCACAAACGGCTGGGCAGAACTTACTGGTAATTTGTGCAACCTTGGAAGAGGCAGGACGGTGGACGGCACAATTGGAAGCGATTGGTTGGCAGCGTGTTTATTTTTACCCCACCAATGAGGCTTCTCCCTACGAACCCTTTGACCCAGAGATGGAGATGGTTTGGGGACAAATGCAGGTTTTGGCGGATTTGGTTTTAACCGCAGACCATCGGGAACCTGCGGTGATTGTGACGACAGTGGGAGCGCTCCAACCCCATTTACCACCCCAAGCGGATTTTAAGTCCTTTTGTTTGCCGATTGTGCGGGGGATGGAGTGGGATTTGGATCAGTTTGGGGAACAGCTAGCTCGGTTAGGTTACGAACGGGTGGCTTTAGTGGAAAGTGAGGGACAGTGGAGTCGTCGGGGGGATATTGTGGATGTGTTCCCCGTTTCGGCGGAGTTGCCGTTTCGTTTAGAGTGGTTTGGGGACGAAATTGAGAAAATTCGCGAGTTTGACCCCGCAACCCAACGGTCAGCTTTGGATAAGGTGGAGCAAGTTGTTTTGACTCCCACAAGTTTTGGCTCGATTATTAGTGCAGCCTTAGCAAAAAAGCCAGACCTATCATCCCTTTCCCCCCTACTCCCCTCTCCCCTAGATTCCTCCACCCCCTTAGAAGGTAGTCGGCGCTTTTTAGGTATAGCCTATGACCAACCCGCAAGCTTACTAGATTATTTACCACAGGATACAATTATTGCCCTGGATGAGCCAGAACAGTGCCATGCTCACGGCGATCGCTGGTGGGAAAATGCCCAGGAACAGTGGGATTTTTTGGCTTCCGGAGCTGTGGAAATTACGGAGGACAATCCCGATGCAGTGCCGATTCCCGTGGAGTTACCCATTATCCACCGCAGCTTTGAGGATTGTTTGCAGAAGTTGGCAAAATGCGATCGCCTATTTTTGTCGGAGATTGTGGAATCTGGAGTCGAAAAAGATACATCTGCGGTCAATCTGGCGAGCCGACGTTTACCTGTGACTCCCCACCAGTTTGCCAAAATTAGTGAAACTTTACGGGGAGAGCGCGATCGCAAGTTTGCAGTCTGGATTGTTTCTGCTCAACCCAGTCGCTCGGTGTCTTTGTTACAGGAACATGATTGTCCAGCCCAGTTTATCCCCAATCCCAATGATTTTCAGGCCATTGATAAATTGGTGGGTAATTATACCCCAGTGGCGGTTAAGTATTCCGGCTTGGCAGAACTGGAAGGATTTATACTACCTACCTATCGCATTGCGGTAATTACTGACCGGGAATTCTATGGACAGCATTCCCTCGCAACCCCCAGTTATGTCCGCAAGCGACGACAAGCAAGTTCCAAACAAATTGACCCGAATAAGTTGCGTCCAGGGGATTACGTGGTGCATCGCAATCATGGAATTGGTAAGTTTATCAAGTTGGAGAGTTTAACGATTAACCACGAAACCCGCGATTATTTGGTGGTGCAGTATGCCGATGGATTATTACGGGTAGCAGCAGACCAGGTAGGAGCCTTATCACGGTTACGGACAACCACCCAAAAAACCCCGGAATTACATAAAATGACCGGTAAGGTATGGGAAAACACCAAAAATAAAGTCCGTAAGGCAGTGAAAAAATTGGCGGTGGATTTGCTACGCTTGTATGCAGCCCGCAACCAACAACAGGGTTTCGCCTTTCCCCCAGATATGCCTTGGCAACAGGAACTAGAGGATTCTTTCCCCTACCAAGCAACTCCCGACCAACTCAAAGCCACCCAGGACGTGAAACGGGATATGGAAAGCGATCGCCCGATGGATCGGTTAGTATGTGGAGATGTGGGTTTTGGGAAAACAGAAGTCGCAATTCGCGCCATATTCAAGGCCGTAACAGCAGGAAAACAGGTGGCACTCCTCGCTCCAACGACCATTTTAACCCAACAACATTACCACACCATCAAGGAAAGGTTTGCCCCCTACCCCATCAATGTGGGTTTATTAAATCGTTTTCGCAGTCCCCAGGAACGACGGGAAATTCACAAACGTTTAGCCAATGGGGATTTGGATATTGTCATCGGAACCCACCAGTTACTCAGCAAAGAAGTTAAGTATAAAAATTTAGGCTTATTGGTAATTGACGAAGAACAGCGATTTGGAGTCAACCAAAAGGAAAAAATTAAATCCTTAAAAACCCAGGTAGATGTACTAACCCTTTCCGCCACACCCATTCCCCGCACCCTATACATGTCCCTATCAGGGATTCGGGAAATGAGTCTAATTACCACTCCCCCCCCATCCCGACGACCGATTCAAACCCACTTGGCTCCCCTACATCCAGAAACAGTACGCAGCGCCATTCGTCAAGAATTAGACCGTGGTGGACAGGTATTTTACGTAGTACCCAGGGTCGAAGGAATAGAAGAAAAAACCGCCCAACTGCGGGAAATGCTACCAGGAATTCGGATTGCGATCGCCCACGGACAAATGGATGAGGGGGAGCTAGAATCCACCATGTTGACCTTTAGTAATGGGGAAGCGGATATCTTGGTTTGCACAACCATCATCGAATCAGGTTTAGATATTCCCCGCGTTAACACCATTTTAATCGAAGATGCCCATCGTTTCGGTCTAGCCCAATTATACCAATTACGGGGACGGGTCGGTCGAGCCGGAATTCAAGCCCACGCCTGGTTATTTTATCCCCGCCAACGACAACTGACGGATGCCGCTCGACAAAGATTACGGGCAATCCAAGAGTTTACCCAACTCGGTTCTGGGTATCAATTAGCAATGCGAGATATGGAAATTCGCGGTGTCGGTAATCTATTAGGGGCAGAACAATCGGGACAAATGGATGTGATTGGTTTTGATTTGTACATGTCCATGTTAGAAGAGGCAATTCGGGAAATCCGTGGTCAAGAAATCCCCAAAGTCGAAGATACCCAAATCGACTTGAATCTCACCGCCATGATACCCAGCGATTACATCCCCGACCTCGACCAGAAAATGAGTGCCTATCGAGCCGTAGCCGCTGCCAAAAACAAAGAAGAACTAGCCCTAATTGCCGCCGAATGGAGTGACAGATACGGGAATTTACCTACTCCAGCGCTGCAATTATTACGGGTGATGGAACTCAAGCAACTAGCCAAATCCCTCGGATTTAGTCGCATTAAACCGGAAAACAAACAACACGTAGTATTAGAAACACCAATGGAAGAACCCGCTTGGAACCTATTAGCAGCCAACCTCACAGAAAATATGCGTCATCGGTTTGTCTATTCCCCCGGAAAAGTCACCGTCAGGGGTTTAGCCGTCCTCAAAGCCGACCAACAACTCAAAACCCTAATAGATGCCTTTGAAAAAATGCAAGGAGCAGTAGTTGAGTCGGGGAGTAGGGAGTAGTGATATGGATGATTAATAATCACCGCAAACCCTAATGCTGCTACTTTCTCCAGCAGACTTGGGTAAAGTTCAATACGCTTTTAAATTTTTAAATCGTTTGGGGTTCTACCGAGAGGATATTTGGAAAGTGTCAATAAATACTTTATAAAGCACTTCTGGAGGAGAGTAAATCGGCTCAAACGGTATATTTTTAGTTATAAACAGACGCGACATGTCGCATCTCTCCCAATTCCCTTCTGCCTACTCCCAAAAAATGAGAGGTTAAGTATTAAAATCGACTTTTAAAACATCCTCTGAGAGTAAATTTATCCCAAAGCGCAAATTGGAGTATAATTGTGAGCAAAGAGGATCATGATGACCCTCCCAAGGTGCAAGATATCAGCCAATACCTTCAATCACCGGATGAAAATAAAACGCTAACCCTAAAACAGTATAGGTAGCTAGTAGCAAAACACCCTCTAGCCAATTTGATTTACCATCAGAACTAATGGTATTGGCAATTAACACCGCAACAGCAACCGCAACCAATTCAAAAGGATTAAAATCTAAATCCATCGGTTGTCCAAATGCCCATCCCGCTAAAATTAAAACCGGAGCCACAAATAGGGCAATTTGCATACTAGAACCCACAGCCACCGATAGGGACAAATCCATCTTATTTTTCATTGCCACCGTCACCGCAGTTGCATGTTCTGCGGCATTACCAATAATTGGTACAAGAATTACCCCTGTAAATAATGCAGTTAAACCCAGTTGGGATGTGGCTGCTTCCAAGGAGTCTACCAATAGTTCCGACTCCAGAGCAACTAACAAAGTAGAACCAAGTAATACCCCTCCCCACAACCAAATATTCGGTGTATGGGCTGGATTTTCAACTATGGGACTATCGGCAACCCCAACATCGTACAGGTAGGTATGGGTTTTCATGGAAAATAGTAAGGTCAGGGCATAGACAATGATTAAAACTATGGCCACTGCCACAGAAAGGCGTTGTAATGTCTGTTCACTGACACCACTAGATGTAACATCCATTGCCGTTGGCATTAAAATGGCAATCACCGCTAAATTCATGGAAGCCGCATTTACACGGGCGACAATTGGTTCAAATTTCTGTTCTTTATGGCGAAGTCCACCGAGAAACATTGCTAAACCCATTACCAGTAATAAGTTACCCAAAATCGAACCTGTGATACTAGCTTTGACCACATCCACCAGTCCCGCTCTCAGGGCAATCAAGGCGATAATTAATTCCGTCGCATTCCCAAATGTGGCATTCAGTAAACCACCCACCAACGGACCAAGAACAACAGCTATTTCCTCTGTCGCTTTTCCCATCCAACCCGCAAGGGGTAAAATGGCTAAACCCGCAGTAATAAATACTGTTAACTCCCCCCACTCGCCAAAATGGGCAATGAGGGAAATAGGCACAAAAATCAATAAAACTAGAAATAAGATATTTTTTCCCGACATATTGGTTTCAACAAATTAGTTAGTTAATACTTAATTTACCCACACTTTCTCACTTTGTTGACTCACTCTCGTCAAAAAAATAAAAGTCAATTTTTTCACCCCCAACAGAGCGATAATTTGAGCGTTTATTTGCCAACAAAATTTCTCGCTGTGGGACTACTGAGAAATACATTTGTGTCAAAAGATAAAAAACAGGGATGAAACTATTCCCTGTTCTCTATTCCATTAACGTGAGTTCGATGAGTTATAAGGACTGAAACTCTTATCCAGTATCATTCGTAGAAAATAGAAGTTTCTAAAAACCTCCTAGTATGTTGAGAATAAAATCATTAAACCGGAAATCAGTCAGTTATTGACTTTGTTCTCAACTAATGGATGAGGTTACTTTAAACCTTAACTTTCAAAATCATGGATTCACAGGGATTGTCGCGTTTATAATCCGTCGAATTTACTTTAATACGGTTCGGTTAATGATTTTTCGTGGTGGTTTCAGGAGACGCGATATATCGCGTCTCTACAATTATTTAGGGTTTATTAATTTGCTTATCCGAACCGTCTTATCCCTACTCCCTGTAGGTTTTATGAAAAACATTGGACAATACTTTTGACTACAAACCCTATTTAATCCCATTAATCTCCATATAACTTAATAACCAATTAGCAATAGTTGCGCGTCGGGTTTGTCTAGGTCCAAACTCTCCTATTTTATACCCTTTAAAGCCTAATTTTTCCTTTAATAATTGTTTATTTGCGGTTGGAATCGAGCGGGTTAATTTCATCGCTGCGGGACGGCTATCAAAAAAATCGGGTGGTTGGGGATATTCTTCGCGCCATTCCGGTAATAAGTCGGAGATATCCCATGTTTGAGTGTCAGAATTGTAACGATAACCCAGATAATGCCAAACTAGTTGATTGACGGTTGGATCATCGATTGTTTCATGGATAATTGCCCAAATAGTTTCCGTATTCAGTGGTGGTAAATCAGACATAACATGTTTGGTAAACCGTATTCAATCAATATTGATTATTAGGGAGAGACGTAGCATTGCTACGTCTCTCCCTGCAATTAAAAACCACCGATGATTTTAAATCCAGCCCAGTGGAAGGGGTTATTATACAATTTTGCATCGGGATGGTTTTGTTTGGTTTGATATAGATAGGTGGTGATGTGGGCTGGTAGGGATTGATTAAATAGACTATCGTACCATTGTTGCACCTGGGCTGGGGTTAACTCTTGAAACCAGTTGATGGTTTCGTTAAAAGCAACTGTTGGGGATTTGCCTTGATACAAATGTCGATAAAATTCCACCATCATGAAAATGCGGGTCGTTGCTTCCACTTCCCAGAGGTTGGTGTGGATGTGGGGGATACCTTGGTGGTAAAGGGCGATCGCAATTTCTGCATATTCACTGTTTACTGGAGATGGGGGAGGAGATGGGTGTTGACTGTTGAGGGTGACTAGTTGGTATTGGTGGCTAATTTCGTGAATTTGCAGGGTGTGGGTATGACTAATTTGAATGCTGGGGGGTTGGTTATTTTGCGGGTAGGCGCTGCTGACGGCGTTGAGGTGCAAAATATCATAGTTGTGATTTAAGGCTTGATTGAGGCTTTCTAGGGAGGTATTCTCGACCAGAATGCGATCGCCTTGGCTAAGTTGACTGATAATTTCGGTTTCTGTGCGGATAAATTTACCCGCAATTTCATCTAGCTGCTTGTAGCTTTCCACACTCAACATTGTTGGGAAAGATTGCTGTCCAGGGGTGGTTTTTGATTGTGCTAGGGCTGATTGAGCCGTGGGGAGGTAGGTAATTTGTAATTGCTTACTCGTTTCTGCTAATGTTCCTGCATCACTGCTCAGGGTAAATAGGGCATGTAACGGTAAGGAAAATAATTCCCGGTGCGGAATCAAAATTAGTTGGCTAATACCTTCTAATTCCTGAAGGATATTATTTATACTCAGGATTTTTTTCAGTTCTAATAATCTCCAACCCATATCCACACGCCATGTGTGTTCCTGCTGTGCAGCGGGTGTCAAACTTAAATACTCTCGGTATTTTTGTTGCCATTCATCTAGCCAAGTCTGGAATTTGAGCAGTCGCTCAACGGCTTCTGGTAGGGGAGTTTCCTCGTATTCTTCTAAATTCAACATCGGTGTAAATACGGGAATTGGTTCCGGGTGCAAGTATTTAATGATAAAAGTATGCATGGCCACCGGACTCATATGCCAGTAGATAATGGCGGTTGTCGGATTCACCAGGTTTTGCATTGCTGCGTGGTCGGGAGTCAGGATTTGGTCGCTCCACCCAGTTAACAGCCAATGTAAACAAGCATTTTTGAAATATTCACCAATTTCTAAAGCTTGGACAAGTTCACCCGATTGAACAGCAATATCGACCCCTAATTGACCGATTCCAGCAAATTTTAAACCTAAACGCCTTTTTTCGCCATCGCTACGTTGGCTATCTGTGAGTAATTCTGCGAAAAAACTGCGAGCATGTTCGTAGAGAGCGTTAGCATCAGCTGTCTGCTCAAAGGCAACATAGATTTTAATTAAGTTTTGTAAAACCTCTAAATGTTTTTCCGGGAAGGCTTCTGGAGTTAAGGTGATACGGGCTTGATTATAAGCATCAAAGGCATGATACCAATCTTGACGGGGGTTGTGGTAGGAGGAACTGCCATAGCCGTAGGGACTGGTCACGCGATCGCAGTAGGTATTTCCCAGAGCGAGATTAATTTTACCCCAACCTTCCGGGTGGGTTTCCGGTGAGAGATACCTCAGGGCTTCGGTGTAGGTGGTAATTTGACCATCGTATCCCCGTAAATTCAGGCTGGGGTTGGTATTGGCCAGGCTGCTGTAGCTGGTAAAATAGGTATCATAGCCGGGTGATGAAAATACGGCACTAGCTCTTGCCAACCAAGCTTCCCAGTAATCGGGTTGGATTTGGATTGCCAGGTCGTAGGAAAGAATTGCAGCTTCCCATTGTTGTTGTTTGGCTAACAGTAAACCCCGATTGTACCAACCCACTGCAAAATTAGGTTCAATCTCGACAGCTTGGTTATAACAAACTAAAGCTTGCTCTGGATTACCGAGATTATCCCAGGCGATCGCCTGATTAAATCTTGCTAAATACAAATGGGGGGATATGACTAAAGCCTGTTCCCAGGATTGAATTGCTGCTTGCCAATACCCTAACTTTGCTTCCAAGACCCCGCGATCAATCCAGATATGGTCTAACTGGGGATTAATCGTCAGAGCTTGGGTATAGGAGGCGATCGCTGCATCATAATTTTGATTGCAATCGAGGGCATAACCACGGGAAATCCAAACATCCGGGTCATGGGGAGCTAATTCCAAGGCTTTGTCGTAGGAAGCAATTGCCTCCTCCCACTGATGCAAGTTTACCTGAGCAATCCCCCGTTGATGCCAAATTAAATGGTAATCCCCTTCAGTTTCCAAAGCCTCATCAAAGGAAGCGATCGCATCGGGATATTCCCCCAGATTCGCCAAAGCCACACCGCGATAAAACCAGGTTTGTCCATCCTCCGGTTCTAATTGGGTGGCAAAATCGTAGGATTGTACCGCTTCCGCTAACCGTCCTAACTTTAATAATGCCGTACCCCGACTCGACCAAGCCTCACTTTCGTCAGATTTAATGGCGATCGCTTGATCAAAACAATTAATCGCACTTTCAAACTGTTCCAACTCCCCTAAAATTGCCCCCCGATTTAACCACGCCTTATAATAATCAGGTTTAATGGCGATCGCTTCTTCATAGGAAGCTAAAGCCGCCATCAAATCGCCACGATAAAATAGGGCTAAACCCCGGTTAAACCAATACTCATAGGCTTCCGGTTGCAATTGTAACGCCTGGTCGTAGGATGCGATCGCCCCATCTAAATCGCCACTTTTACTTTGTTGCAAAGCCTGGTAAAATAAGGCTTGGGCTTGTTCTTCAATGCTAATGGGTGGGCTATCAAATAATTCTGGTGCTGCCGATGGATTCAACAATCCCGCAGCCAATTGTTCAACTAAATTTGTACTTTGCTGCAACCGCACCCACAATTCTTCTAAGGTAACGGTGACATCCGGTTGCACACCAGTCCACTCCTGTGGCCAAATTGGATTTTGGGTCAGGTCTGGTGTGCCAACTACCTGTTGGAAACCCGTATTTACTTCGGTATTTCCCTCTTCTGGGTTTGCTGCGGCAATCATTTCCGATTCATCGGCTTCAACCCCATCCCGATTATATTCTTCCTCTGAGGAGGGTGGAGCAACCCATTCCTGAAGGCTATGGTCATCGGCAATGATTTGGTACTCTTGTTCTAGCTTTTCTTCCTCTTGAGAACGAACTTCCCACTCTTCTTCTAAACCAGTATCTAATGCATCTAATTCTGTTTCCCTAGGGAATATCAACTCCCCATCTGCCTTTTCCAATTCCTCTGTCACATCAACAAAAATATCATTCTCCCCAGTGCTACGGTCATCACCAATTGACTCCATAATTGGGGATGGAGAGGATTGATTAAGAACTGGATCAACTTCTTTAACAGAATCTGTCTCAAATCTATTTTCTAAATTAGTCTCAAAATTATTTTCACTAGCCTCTAAACTTTCTGCTAAACCCGAACTATCCCAACTCGGATTAACAAACTCAACAAATTGGACACCATCCCCATCCATCTGTACTGGTTTGACCTGAGCATTTGTTTCCTCCTGTACTGGTTTGACCTGAGCATTTGTTTCCTCCGCTAACACCCGACTTCTTTCTAGCTCCGGTTCATCCTCAACCCCTACCTCCCATAATTCATCCCCAAATTGTCTCAACAAATCTTGTCCAGGGGTATTTTCCAGAGCAATCAAAGCATTTTCATCCGGGTTGATCTCCCAATCGTAACCATGATTTTCCGCAGGTTGGAAATCAGCATCAAAAAGAATATTATTACTAGGCAATCCCAAATGTGGTACAGCTATTTCTCCCCCCAGAGAAATAGGGATTGATACATAATCACTATTATCGACCCCATGATTTTGTTCAGGGGAAAAATTGGCAACACCTTCTCCAGATTGCTCACCATTGTCTGCAACTGAAGGTTGAAAAATATCAGGAGTTTCCCACTCAGTCGGATTAGTAGTGCGGGCTAGTAACTGCATACCAATACTACCAGCATATTCGCCAACAATCCCGATATTTAACTCACCTAACTGTACCATCCTAAACGCTAATTCATCATTAGGTACAGGGGAATTTAAGACCCGGGAACCAAATATTTGTAGCCATTCTAACCAGCGCTGTTCACTAATTCGATTTTCCATCCGTTGCAAATATCGGATTGCCCATTGTTGTCCACGAGCTTGATATACACCCTCCAGCAGTTGGGTGAACAAAAACTCTAAATCCGCATTTGTCAATTCTGGTAGATTATGGGTGTGCGTCAATTCATTCCCAATAGTGTCTTGGGAATCCTGAGTAAAAATGCGTTGAAAAATCTGTTTAATCCACTTCACAAGTAGCCTAAGCATCTCCCCTAAAATTGGACTAATTTTCCCCTTAATCGCTGATTAATTAACAGTTATCAAGTGATAGCATTTAAACTTAACCAGTCTTTCAACCTAGGTATAGATATGGACTAGCTGGAAAAATAATTGTCAAAAAATAATAAGTATAACTAATACCTCTTTGACATCACTCTTACCGATAACTTACGGGAAACAAAAGTTACAATAACATTCAAACAGTTAGATATGCCATAATTTTTCCCAGCATATTTAATCTTGTTTACTTTCTTTGTATTTTAGAATCAAATCAATACAAATTTTTCATAGACATTATCAGTATAAGTTGAAATAGATACATTAATCCATGTTATCTGGATGTGGTGTTTTAAATGACTTACAGAGAAAATTGCACCCCAGCATAGCGATCGATCCAAATAGGCTGCAATCTGGAATTGGGGATAGGGAGTAATCCTTTGTTTCAACTTAATTGAACTTCTGTGATGTGGGAATGAGAATTTGCTCCATACTTCCTGGTTGACTCTAGAGCAAGCAAATTTGTACCATTTTAGATGACCTTGGGGTCGATCCACCACTGTCTGGATTTAGGGAGGAAAACCCTTACACAGCAAAACTTTCCCATACCTATCGGTCGCATTCATTTTTGCAATTGGTATGATCTACAAATTCCATCCAACAACCCAAAATAATTTGCTTAAATTGCTCAAACTGTGTGAAAAAATCAGAAAATCGAACAAAATTCAATCTGACAAAAAATATCTTAGAGGAGAATAAAAATCACACAAGAGTCAAAGCCTTTGAATTTTAGCCGCGAAGATTCAGGTACTTTCTTCGATTACCCAGAAATTACGCCACAACAAAAGTCAGAATATGCTTCTATTTCCTAATTACGCTCTCCCATCGTGTTTGGATACAAGCAAACCATGTAGCTTGAGTTTTAGTGCTGTGCATGATTATTACTGTCCGGTTCCCTATTTGACTTGGAAGTAGGGAGTAGTGCAGATCCATCGGGGATGGACGCGAAAGTATGGGGAAAAACAAGGTTCATCGGTTTTGGTGTCAGCACTACAGGTAGGTTGCTCCCTGTTCCCTTCTTTGCCAACCTGATTAGGATTCACTGCTTCCATCCCCAGATACCACACCAGCGGTTTGCAAATGATGCACAACCGCTTGAATAATCATTTCTGGATCATCGCTTTCTAAACCAACCTGTTGAGCCAAGTTTTGCCGTAGGGATGGGTCCTGCTGTATCAATTCAAATAACTGCTCCACGGTAATTGTTTGATACGCACCATCATCCGGTGGGGATTGTACAGATGCGATCGCCTCTTCCCCTGTCTCTCCCAGATTACTACCTATTAGGTGCTGATTATTTGTATCTACTGCGATCGCTGCATCGGGTCCAGTATATTCCCAAATTGGCTCCGGTTGATTGCGTGTTAACAATTGCATCCCCAAATCATAGGCTGCATTCCCTACCGCACCAACTCCCAATTCCCCTAATTGCACCATTCTGGCAGCAATTTCGTTATTTGCCGAGGTGGAAGCGAGTAAGCGGGAGCCAAATTTCTCTAACCATTCTAACCAACGCCGCTCAGAAACGCGATGCTCCAGATTTTTTAACCATCGCAAAGCCCAACTTTGTCCCCTAGCTTGGTGTACTCCTTCCAACAGTTCCGTAAACAAAAATTCCAAGTCCGTATCATCCAGGGGTGGGGGAGCTTGCTTTTCTTTGACTGGATTGACACGGGATGTTGTTTTTTTTGCTCCAAATATCTTGGAGAAAAAACTTTGGAGCCATTGTATCAATCGCTTGAACATAATTTGCACCCTCCCGTGGTGGTGTGTACCCTAAGATTGTAACGGTGTCGAGACAAAATAGTTACAACTTTAGGATTTTTTACATTGAGTATTACTCAATACTAAGTAACTAGACAGGGAATAGGGAGTGGGGAATCGGGAGTAGCCATCTTGTTGATGAGTGGGGTGTAGCTTCTTTTTGAGGTGGGAAGCCGCTAAGTGCCTACGTGTAGGCGTAGTGTTGTCCTAGAGGGTGTTTGTCAAGTGTCAATAAACACCTTATGAACCACTGATTGAAGACGTTCAATAGGCTCACACGTCTCTCCCAATTCCCTTCTGCCTACCGCCAAAAAACAATCTTGTTAAGTATTAAAATCGACTTTTAAAACATCCTCTGGGAGAACTGCGTACACTAGTACCCATGAAAGTTATTTTCCCCTACTTTCCTGGAGACGACCCACCGGATCGCTTCTACTCCCAATTCCCTATTTTCAGAGAGGGATGTGAGATGGGGAACTACCTGGAAAATAGTACTTTAGTTTGTTAGTATAAGAGTATTATTATATGTCACTAATTTAAATTTTAATCTATGGGGAAAATAAAATATGTCATCAAACCAGAGATTCAGGTAATTTTATAGTTTATTTATGCTTTACACGGTCAAGTAAGTAAGCTTTTTCTTTATGGAGATGGTTAATATTCCCTAATTCCTTTCAATCCTAAAACCAGTGACGTAGAAATGCGATCGCGACATCTTGAGGATATCGCCTAGTATGGAGTTAAAAGGGAATTTGATAGATAGGGAACACGAAAAAAATTAATTTCCACCAAATTCGGGCGATTAACATACATTTCAACCAAAAACGCATCACAATTGACCATTGATTGGACGCAAATCAATGGTGGCTTGATCATGTTTTCCACATCTAACCTAGAACCAGGATATCCTGAGAGGATGAATTTAGCGATTACGTCGGCGTTCCAAGAAATCAGGTAAATCCAAACCACCGGATTTGCGTTTAGGTTGTTCCTCGTTTGCCGTGGGTTGGGTAGGTTGGGGAGGGGTAGGTTGACGACGGGGTGGAGTACCTCCAACTCTGGGAGTAGCAGTAGTTTGCTGGTTTGTAGTGGGAGCTTCACCCGTAAACCCTGTAGCAATTACCGTTAAGCGCACCTCACCTTGAAGACGGTCATCAATCACCGCACCAAAGATAATATTGGCGTTGGGATCAACCACTTCATAAATGGTTTCTGCTGCTGCATTGACTTCGTGGAGAGTCAAGTCACTACCACCAGTGATATTAAATACAACCCCCCTTGCTCCCTCAATGGAACATTCCAACAGGGGAGAAGAAATCGCCGCGATCGCAGCTTCTCTAGCTCTAGATTTACCAGAACCTATGCCAATTCCCATTAAAGCCGAACCCGCATCCGCCATCACCGCTCGCACATCGGCAAAGTCCACGTTAATTAAACCGGGAATGGTAATAATATCGGAAATCCCCTGTACCCCTTGACGCAGGACATCATCCGCATATCGAAACGCATCTTGCATCGGAGTCTGTTCGGGAATGACCTCTAACAGCTTGTTGTTGGGAATAATGATTAAAGTATCAACACGACTTTTTAGCGCTTCTATACCCTGTTCTGCTTGGCTAGTGCGACGACGACCTTCAAAGATAAACGGACGCGTCACCACACCCACCGTCAAAGCACCCATTTCCTTCGCTACTTCCGCCACAATTGGTGCAGCACCCGTTCCGGTTCCACCCCCCATTCCAGCCGTAATAAAGACCAAATCGGAACCTTCTAAAGCAGAAGCAATTTCGTCACGGGATTCCTCTGCAGCCTTTTGACCAATTGCTGGGTTTCCACCTGCACCTAACCCCCGCGTCAACTTTTGACCAATTTGTAAACGACTAGGTGCATCAGCTAAAGTTAGGGCTTGAGCATCGGTATTAATCGACCAAAATTCGACTCCGCCAACATCGGAAGCAATCATCCGATTCACCGCATTGCTACCACCACCACCGACACCAATCACCTTAATATTGGCGACGCGTCCGGGAACAATATCCCCCATGCGTGGTTCCTCGGCTGTGGGTTTGCGCATATCGTTACTAGCACCATAATTCAACCCAGAATGGTTAAAAGGGTTGGTTGAATTGTTCGTCAGGGACAACCCTGGTTGTCCGGGAGACTGTGAGTTGATGTAAGTTAGCCCTTGGCTATGATCGAGTGTCATTGTGCGTTTTGCGTTTGTGTAGATAAACGACGGTTTGAGGTGTTTCTCACCTACGAGTCAACAATCTTTGTTTGCTGCCAAAATCGTTGGTGTTATGATTTGTTTGTCTGTTCAACTGGTTAACTGGAAAGGAACGGTTCAAGATGGTTATGATAAATTTAGCCATCTCACACCCCATATCACAGCCAATTCTAAAGAAGTATACCTAGAATTTATCTAAAAATTTGCATGTTATTGGCTTTGACCCTAGACCTCCATCTTGGTTGTCATTTAACACATCAGCATCGCCTCTCCGCATAGATTTTGTATTATACGCAACTACTTTTATTTTGTTCACAGATTTTAAGACTAGTTACTTATTTTACATGTGTCCTTGTCATTTGTTCTGTCCCCATCAAAAACAATTATGGCGATGGAACTGACTAAAAATCTCCTGAAACACTGAGTAGATGACAGTATGCGATTGGTGTTATTGACATTGGCTCCAGTTTTCCTGGATCTAATCGTCCATATAGCTAAAATGAATATTATTTATTTTCAATTAGCCATGATCTCCTTCTTGGGCAGGAGGAGGTAATATTAAAACTTACCACAGGATGTCTGGAATAATTAACAATTTAGCCTGTTTCATAGATGTCCAATGATAATAATCTTCATTTTGTCCATACCTAATTCAGTGGTGAACCAGAATTTCAAGTCAGTTAAACAATTGTGGATTCCGGATTAGTTCCATAGATAAATCTCCTTGTTTTATACTATCTCTGCGTCGCATACACAGGTACAGACGCGACACATTGCTTCTGTTGATGCAAAGGGAGTGGGGATGAGGTCTACTTCGCACGCTGATATATTTACTTTTTAGTTTACTGATAGTTGGCTGGTGATTTTTAAGCATTAACCATATAGACGAACAGTTCACTTGTTGATCGGATTCAAGTATATTTCCATGTTTGATTGTGTCCAAGTGACATGGGGACTAACTTGATTGGGATTTGGATTGTTTTTTTTGTTTCATTTGCAACATAGGTGTTTCGGGATTGCGGAGATTAATATATTCAACTTGTTCTGGTCGAACTTGGGCTTTTGTATAGATATCGCGCATTTCTCCTAAACGCATCAGAGCCTCCGAAAAGTTAGTATCAATATTTCCTAAGTGAACAATTCCTAAATCCGTAGTCAAAATAAGATTACTTGGGTCTTGAAAATTAACTTCTGAAATTGGCACAATACTTTGGCGAATCGAAGGGAGAATCTTTGACCAATATTCCTTGTATTGTTCCGGATTGCCGATTACCTGTAAATTGGGTAAATTCTGAGTTGGAGCATAGTTATCAACGGGGATCAACACACCATCTGCATCCAACAGTCCGATGACTTGGGTTTGGTTGTCTGATCCTACAGCTTGTCGAGCGATCGCCACGGGAATTCGCTCCTCGACCTGAACCACTACACCGGGAGGGAACAAACGTCGGTTCACCGTTGCAGATGCGATCGCGGGTTGTGTCACCAACCTTTGGCGAATTTTTGCTGGTTCAATTCGCCATAATGATTGGGGATAGTCAATGGATAGCTTCGACTGAATCGTTTGAGTGGAGATCAGCTGATTTCCATCGACAATAATATCTTCCGCAGTTCTAATCACCCACATCGGTTGAATTGCGACCCAAAACAATCCACCAGCTAATCCACTCACCGCAGTTGTCTGCCAAATTCGTTGTAAATTTTTAAACTGTCGCTGACGGCGTAATTTTTTACGCCTTGTTTCTAAATCATTTCGGGAAATTGATGCAATATCAGCCATTCAAGACCCTTCCGTCTTCAGTACAATATTCGAGCAGTCGTTTAATTTGTGTCAGTTAAATAAAACTAGCAGTTATAGATTAACGATTACAGTCTATTTTTGCTACATTTTTCCGCGATTTTTTCCAATTTATGACCAAAATCCTGAATTAGTTAGCCTCCATTCCAATACCCCAGTTCCAAGCAAAAACTACAAAAATATACCTGTAAAGGTACGCGATCGCCAATTTAACCTGCATGTCCAAAAGTTAAATCTCAACTATACAAAAGTACTGTGAACTTCACCAGTGGAGTAATTGAACTCTAAAAGTTGAGTTGGAATTACCCTATCCCACCAGCTATACTAAACCCGGATTTCTCACAAATTCCTCAAACTTTCAGTGAGTAGTCCGTGATGGGAGTAGCAGGAAAATCAACCCACTACTCAAGGCTTATTACTCCCTTATGAGAAATGCAGGTAAAAACCCTAAGAAATAGGGACTTTCCACATCCTGAAAATACCCTTGAGTTAGGTGATACAGCTAACCGCTCATAGTATAAACAATTGTGGATTCTAGATTACCCTGTGGATACCCCCATGAGCGTTTTTGGAGACAAGCTACTACTAGTGTGGGATTAACCAGTAGATGCATCTTCTTGCTCTGTATTGCTCTGTAATATCTCTGCATAGCTTGATGGAAAGACAGCAGCGTACAAAAAATACCGCCCACGGACATCTACAAACAATAATGACTCACAATCCTTAATTGCTGAATAAATAATATTTTCTAATGTATGCAGTTAGTAGATGCCTCTTCTACTTAGATAACCTTCGTAATGCCCTGACCCGTAGATGAATTTTACTCCATTCACAAAAAAATAGTAACTAATTATGGATGTGTTACGTAGGCAAATCATGACGAAACCATCAAGGTAGAAAATACATTCCTGAAAATACTCCTAATGAAGTTTGACAAGTAAGAGACTTAGTGATAAGACTACCATGACATTTATCAAAAAATAAAAATTTATTAAAGAAAGGAGTCGGGAATTGGGAATATTTTTTCTATCCGCTTTTACCTCTTGGGGTGTCAAAGACCCCATTTCTATAAGTGGCATGGTTGATATTTTGTATAAAATTAAACTTTTTGTTTCCTGTAATCATTGAAAACCGATCCTAGCTAGGAGAGAAATTGGGAGACTATGTATATGAAGATGTACAGAAAGTTTATTTACCTCCTCTATTTGAGGTCAGTCAACCGTAATTTCCTCTAGTCAGGTGAAAAATTGTCAAAACGTGAAAACAGGGTGTAAAAAAGACGAATATCGGAAATGACCATCAAGGGGAAAAGGATTATGTCCCTATGGATAAATAGTAGCAATGACAGCCGAGGGTCTGGCAATTAACTTTGTCAGAAAACTGAGATTGACAACTCCCTCCCCATTCTGGGTCCCAAGGGTTCGTGGGGAATGGAGGTATGTATACTTTCCACGTTAATTAACTGTCACCTGTCAACGGTTAACAAACCAAAAGGGCAATATATCAGCGTGTGAAGTATATCAGGGTGATTATGTATAGCAAGCAATATTTGGGAAAAACTAGCATCTACATGAAAACAAATCTTAATTTGTCCAGATTTTTTAAAGCCTGTAACCCCAGTAAAACTCTAGTTATTGGTGATGAACTTGACCGCCAGTACTACATTGATTTTTCCGATGTGCGGGGGTGTAAAATTGTTGAGGAACTTCAACGGACAATCGTCCGTATTTCCCCCGATGAACCCACCTGTCAATTATTTACGGGACATATTGGTTGTGGGAAATCTACAGAGCTTCAGCGTTTAAAAGCCGAATTAGAGCAAGCGGGATTTCACGTAGTATATTTTGAGTCCAGTCAAGACCTGGATATGGCGGATATCGATGTCAGCGATATTTTATTAAGTATTGCCCGTCAGGTCAGCGTCAGTTTAGAAAATACAGGAATTACCCTCAAACCAAGTTATTTTGCCAATTTATTTCGGGAAATAGGGGATTTTTTACAAACACCCATTGAGGTAAACGGCGAAATTTCCTTGGGAATTGCCAAAATTAGCACACGCACCAAAGATAGCCCCCAACTGAGAACCCAATTACGTCAGTACTTGGAGCCACGCACCAATAGTATTTTACAGGCCATTAACGAAGAAATCTTAGATAAGGCTAACCAACAACTCAAAACCAAGGGAAACAAGGGTTTAGTCGTTATTGTCGATAACCTCGATCGGGTGGATATGCGACCCATGGCCAGTGGGCGATCGCAACCGGAGTATTTATTTATCGACCGGGGAGAACAGCTACGTCGTCTCAACTGCCATTTGGTTTATACCATCCCCCTAACATTAATTTTCTCCAATGAATGTGAAACCCTGAAAAATCGCTTGGGGGGAGGGATTGCTCCCAAGGTACTACCGATGGTATTAGTTCGACAGCGCGATGGTAGTGACCATGAACCCGGGATGGTACTTTTACGTCAATTAGTTATGGCCCGTGCTTTTCCAGAAGTCCCGTGGAATGCCAGATTAGGGCTAATTCACGAAGTTTTTGATGCCCCGGCCACTTTGGATCGCCTATGTCGTGTCAGTGGTGGGCATATTCGGAATTTACTAGGTTTGCTGTATAGTTGTTTGCAACGCCAAGACCCGCCCTTTTCCCGGGAATGCTTGGAAGCAGTCATCAAGGATTATCGAGATGATTTGTTATTGGCAATAGATGATACCGAGTGGGATTTATTGTACGAAGTAGTCCAACAACAAAGTGTGAAGGGCGAAACCGAGTATCAACGTTTGTTACGCAGTATGTTTGTTTATGAGTATCGGGATATGAGTGGACGTTGGTTTGGCATTAGTCCAGCTTTAGCGGAAACCGAAAAAGTCAGTGCTTGGCAACAAAAGTTACGTACTGATTTGGAAGTTAAACCGGCTGGGATTTGAGGAGATAGGAGTCAGAAGAATACGATTCGGATAAGTAGAGACGCGAGATATCGCATCTCCCGAAATCACCTCATAATACGGGAATACTCAGATACACCATTATCTTCGCACCTCTGCTTTTCCACTTACTTAGAGACGACCCACCTACTTAGAGACGACCCGGTGGGTCGTCTCTACTCCCAACTCCCCTAGAGACGCGACATGTTGCGTCTCTACCCCCTAACGACAAAAAAACTAGTAAATCATCGTCTTGACTCAATATACGTGAATTTACAGTCTTAATTGCCAGAATTGCGTAAATTACGTAGTTATATCCGTAATTCCACAGTATCGAAGTCAAGGAGTAAATGACAGAATCCTATTTTGGCAGCCTGTCGGCAGCTTGTATTGGTGTACCACCCAGTTTGATGTTATGACCCAGTGGGAATTCACTACCGCGACTATTTCTGAAGGTGTGGCAAATCATTCTCTTGCCACTGTCAATCAACGTTCTTTGCAAAGGTTGATTCGAGCGATCGCGCTTTCTGGTGGACATTTTTCCTTGATTTTGGTTCGGTGTAATTACCGACAATTGTCTCAGCAGATTGTGGATGAGTTGCGGATATTGACTAAGGATGTGAATATCCGTGAGGTGTTTTTATCGCCGCAGACAACAGTAAATTTACATAAGACGATTATTTCGGAACTTTATTTAGATATTCCGGCGGTGGCTAGTGATAGTCCACCTTCAGCAGTGATGGTGTTTGGGTTGGAATCGGTAACGGCGATTGAGGATTTGTTGACTGGTTTAAATCAAGCTCGAGATATTTATGCCGATACATTTCCGTTTCCCCTGGTGCTATGGTTGAAGGATGAGACTGCCGCCATGTTGTCTCGATTAGCACCTGATTTTAAAAGTTGGGCTGCGACAACCATTAAGTTTGAGATGGCGGCTGGAGATTTAATTGGGTTGATTCGCCAGCAAACGGAGCCTTTATTTGAGCAGATATTGGCAGCAGGTGCGGATCATTTTCTTTCCAATGCGGCTTTAAATGTTGATCCGGGTTCACAAAATCGTCAGGAAATTACAGCCGCTCGCCATGATTTGAAGAATTTATATAATATTTGCCTGGAACCGGAATTAGAGGCGAGTTTAGAATTTGTATTAGGGCGAGATGCCTACAGCAAGGATGAAATTGAAACCGCGATCGCTCACTATCAATCTAGTTTGGCTTTGTGGCAACAACAGGCGACATCAACCAGTTTACCGGATATAGCCGCCAAAAGTGCCAGTTTTTCCCCCCATACTGCTTGTTTACGCCAAGGGGTGGTATTGTTCCATATCGGTTTATGCTACCGACGGATGGCTGATTTACGTCCAGCCCTGAATGTCAGCTATTGGCGGGAAGCCCACAACTGGTTTGAACGCTGTATCCACCGGTTTAAATCTGTCCAGCGTTTGGATTTGGTAGCCAAATTTGTAGCTGCGGTTTGCGAAATGCTGCAACGTCTCCAGGCTTGGGATGAGTTGGAGGATTTGGCCCAGCAAGCTTTAAAATTACATCAGGAGGACGGAAGTACAGCCCTAGTTGCCCAGGATTACGGCTTTTTGGCAGCCGTAGCTGGTGCGCGGGGAGATTGGCTTAAAGCCTATGAATTGGCAAATATGGCCTTGTCCGTGGCTGAGACGGCCGCCAATGTCTCCCGCCAACAGGAAAGTTGGTATTTGTTGTTACTGGGTCGCGCCCAGTGGCATTTAGGAGAATCAGAGGAGGCGATTAATAATTTAGAATGGGCAAAAGTTGTTTGTGAATTGCAGTATGAGCCGGCTTTGTATTTAGAAATTGTCGAGGAATTGCGATCGCTGTACTTTTTTGAGCGCCGGGATTACAATGAGGCATTTCAACTTAAGCAAGAAAAAATCCAAATTGAACATCAGTACGGTTTCCGGGCTTTTATTGGTGCAAGTCAACTCCAACCCCAACGCTACAAGCTCAATCCCGCATTAGACCCCCGCACCACTCCCCCCATCCCGGAAGCAGTAGCCCAAGAAATCGCCGCTTCGGGACGACAAAAGGATGTCCAAAGATTAATTGAACGGATTGCCCGCACAGATTGTAAATTAACGGTGGTACATGGTCCTTCCGGTGTGGGTAAAAGCTCCATCCTCAAAGCCGGATTAGTTCCCACCCTCCAGGATCAAGTTCTCGGCGATCGCACTGCCAAGGTGTTGCTGATTTCTGTGTATAGTGATTGGATTGCGGTTCTGGCTCGCAATTTAAATATGGCCCTGGCTCAGGTGGATTTGTCCGTATCGGCTAAATTTACGACCCAAGTCCTACTGCATAAAATCAGGGAATTAACGGAGCGCAATTCCACAGTGGTGTTAATTTTTGACCAATTGGAAGAGTTTTTCTTCGTGGTTAAAGAACAAAGTCAACGGATGCAGTTTTATAAGTTTATTGGTGAGTGTTTAAATATACCCTTTGTCAAAATAATTTTTTCCTTGCGGGAAGATTATTTACATCATTTATTAGAATTGGAGCGGTTGAGTCAGCAGCAAAGCACAGCGAGTTATGATTTAGGGGCAATTAATCAAAATATTCTCGATAAAGATATTCGTTACTATATCGGTAATTTTTCCGTTCAAGAGGCAATTGGTGTGATTGACGTATTGCAAGCGCGATCGCATTATGAGTTAAGCAATGAATTAATTAACCAGTTAGTCAGGGATTTAGCCCACGACGAGACGGAGGTTCACCCGATTGAATTACAAATCGTTGGGGCACAACTGCAATCGGAAAAAATCACCACCCTCAAAGAGTATCAGGAATCCGGGGGTTCGGCGAAACTGGTGGAACGGTGGTTATCGTCAGTGGTGAAGGACTGTGGTCGAGAAAACGAACAATTAACCTGGAAAATATTGTTTGAACTCACCTCAGAAAAAGGAACCCGTCCCCTGCGCAGTACAGCCCAAATTGAAGAGGCAATTAACCAAAACCTGGAATTAGGAGCAAAATTTGATACCAGCTGCCAATTGATTTTGGATATATTGGTGGGTAGCGGGTTGATATTATGTTTACATAATGATGCCGGCGATCGCTATCAATTGGTGCATGATTATTTAGTCGAACCAATTCGTCAAAAAAATAATTACGGCATCGTCGCCGAATTAGAAAAAGTCCGATTTGAGAAAACCCGCGCCGAAGTTGCCCAGAAAATCAGCCAAGAACAACTAAACCAAATTCTCACCCGTCGTTTGCGGGAAGCACGCACAATTGGGGCAGTTTTGGCCACCATGACCGCCACCATTGGCGGATTATGGTGGCACGCCGACATCCAAAAACGGGTGGCCATTCGCCAAACTACCCGCGCCGAACAAAGTGAAGCCAATTTAAGAATAGCCGCCATTGCCGCTTCCAGCGAAGCCCTTTTTGCCTCCCGCAAAGAATTTGATGCCCTAATTGAAAGTTTACGGGCTTGGCGACAACTGCAATCGGTCACCACAGTCCCCCAACACTCAGAGGAAATCATCAAACCCGATACCAGGGTCAGAGTAATTACCGCCCTCCAGCAGGCAGTTTACGGAGTATCAGAAATTAACCGCTTGGAAGGACATGTAGATAACGTTTGGGGAGTCGCCTACAGCCCCGATGGTAAATTAATCGCCTCAGTTAGCACCGATAAAACCCTGAAAATTTGGCGCAGCAACGGTCAACTACTGCAAACCCTGACCGGACACACAGAAGCCATTACCAGCGTCACATTTAGCTTAGATGGTAAAAGTTTGATTACCACCAGCATGGATAAAACCGTGCGAATTTGGCAACGTCAACCAGACAGCGAAGAATTCCAGAGTTATCGCATCCTCACCGGTCATACCGACTGGATCAACGCCGCCGCCATTAGTTCCGACAATCAGATAATCGTCAGTGCCGGCAAAGACGGTCAAATATTGATTTGGCAACGGGACGGTGACTTATTGAACAAAATTCCAGCCCATACCAACCGAATTAACTGGGTGACATTTAGCCCCGATGGACAACTAATCGCCACCGCTGGAGAAGACAGCACCATCAAAATTTGGACAAAGACAGGAGAACTCATTGCCAACTTACAAGGACATCAAAAAGGAGTGAGCGCGATCGCCTTTAGTCCCGATGGACAAACCCTAGTTACAGGGAGTGGGGATACGGATATTATCATCTGGCGACGGCAATCTACCCCCAACGGCAAAATTAAATTTCAACGTTGGCGCACCATTAGCCAACATACATCCATAGTCTGGAGTTTAGCCTTTGCCCCCGACGGCAAATCCTTCATCTCCGCCGGCGATGACAACATGATTTACCAATGGAACCTGGAAGGAGCAAGGATGCGCACCTTCAAAGGACACAGTGACGCGGTTGTCAGCGTTGCCTTTAGTCCCGACGGCAAAAATATCGCCTCCGCCAGCTACGATAAAAGCATCAAAATTTGGCGACTTGATGCCCCCCAACAACCAGTCCTCACCGGTCATCAAAAGCGAATCATGGGTATTGCTTGGAGCGCCGACGGTCGATTACTTGCCTCCGCCAGTCGCGACAACACCGTCAAACTCTGGGGAAAAATTCCCACCACCGACTCGAAAACCCCAATCCAACTCCTACATACCCTTAAAGGCCATCAAGAACGGGTCACCAGCGTCAGCTTTGATCCCCGCAATCAACTATTAGCCACCGCCAGCTACGACAAAACCATTAAACTCTGGCGATATGACGGCACTCTAGTCAAAAATATCGGCACAAACGAACAAATTACCAGCATCAACTTCAGTCCCGACGGCGCACTCCTAGTTTCCGGAGGCAAAGACAAAACCATCAAAATTTGGAGTCGGGAAGGACAATTACTACACACCCAGCCAGGACACCAAGCCCAAATTAACCACGTCTCCTTTAGTCCCGACGGTAACATAATTGCCAGCGCTAGCGACGACCGCACCGTCAAACTGTGGCGACGGGACGGTCAACTACTCAAAACCTTTCCCGTGCAAAACGCTTGGATGATGGGAACCAGTTTTAGTCCCACCGAAAAAATATTAGCCACAGCAAGTTGGGACAACAGCGTCAAATTGTGGAAATGGGACGGAACCCTATTACAAAACCTGCTGCGGGGTTATAGCGATAGCGTCAACGCCGTGAGTTTCAGCCCCAATGGGGAATACCTCGCCGCCGCCAACTGGGATAGCACCGTCAAACTCTGGAGTCGAGACGGTAAATTAATCAAAACCCTCAATGGACATACTGCCCCAGTTCTAAGTGTTAGCTTTAGTCACGACGGCAAAACCCTCGCCTCCGCCGGAGAAGACCATACCATCAAACTGTGGAACTTGGATTTAGAAGATTTAGCCAAAAAAGGTTGTAACTGGGTCAGGGATTATCTTCAGCATAACCCCAACCTGGATAGCCGCGATCGCGATTTGTGTCCATCAGGAGAATAAATCAGGAGACAGGATGATTCACATACAGAAGTATTGATATATACTCTTGTCCTTCCCCAGCATCCCCAACAGCCAGCACTACTCCCCATTCCCCTCCTGCTGCTCCAAATAGACAAGAAGGGACTTTAAGCGCATTCGTTCAATATAGGGCCAACCCCCCTCCGCTTCAATTTCCCGTAACAAAGCATACAGATGGTGGCGGCTTTTCGGTAAATTTTCTTGAAACACAGTGTCGCGAATTTCCCGATGTAGGGCTTCCAACTTCCGTAATAATGCGAGGATAGCAATCACATCCGTATCGCAAACAGCGATCGCATCTCGAACCGTCGCGTCAATTTCTTGCAATTTGCCTGATAAAA
The DNA here is from genome assembly GCF_002368395.1 of Calothrix sp. NIES-3974. GTDB lineage: Bacteria > Cyanobacteriota > Cyanobacteriia > Cyanobacteriales > Nostocaceae > NIES-3974. The sequence continues at coordinate 3,675,281 of NZ_AP018254.1, read as the reverse complement.
TACTTGCATCAGCCCCAAAATTGTTATCCATACTACCCTCCGTTCCATAAAGCCAAATCAAATTCAACTTGAGATTAACTCAAATTGTGTGTTTGCCAGTTAACCAGCGTAACCAATACAACGCTCGATTTCCAAATCATCATCAAAACCTTTTGATTTTGAGGTGGAAAAAATCGTATGATCTGGCTGAAACCTTTATTAGCCTGTTAGCTGTATTTCCCAGCAACAGGTACAGCAAACGGGGCAAACCACAGTGGTGGAATGTAGTATTCTCCCCCCCAACAAGCTCAAGTTAGAGTCCATTGTTGACTGTGGAATCATTTGTCGGTTCGCGATGGGGTGAAACCTCCCAGCACCCACATCCAACCGCTAATGGTAAAACTGCAAGCTGTGTGCTTGGTATTAAGTAGTAGTGCAAAATTAATTGTCGATACCAGGAAGCGTCAACTCTGGTGCGAATCAGCAACAACGCCTACCTAGGTGTCCTGTATCCCCAGAAATTGAAATATACTGCGGACAAGAAAAATTCTTTTTGCATCCACACCTACTTAATTGCCTGTTTGGAGATGGAGGCTCATACCCCATCCCTAACAGATTCCGCCGTCCGAGCGTCGGAACCAAACCATAGCCCACAAAGGGTTCAGACCATATATCAATCGTCAAAATAACCGCAGACGAAAATGGGAGACCCCCTCAAGGCGCTGTTGTTTCCAGACGCAGCGCTCAACAACAGGTCAGACAACCCTTGATTGTCTAGTACCAAACCTGGAGTGCAGTTTGACAAGCTTTTTTATTTTTGATCGATTTTTTTACATTGAGGTTGACCATGAGGTATCGTGCTTTAATTTTTGCATTTTTAGCGTTATGTATGGGGTTTTTGACTGCGTGTAATGACGTATCTGAGATTGCAAGTGTTGAAACTCTTACCTACGACCAAATTCGGGGTACGGGACTTGCAAATAAATGTCCCCAATTATCTGAAACTAGCCGTGGTTCTATCCCCTTGAATTCAGGTGATTCCCTAGTCATCAAAGAGTTGTGCTTAGAACCAACAGCATACTTTGTCAAAGAAGAACCTACTAACAAACGCCAAAAACCAGAATTTGTCCAAGGTAAAGTTCTGACCCGCAAAACCTCATCCCTCGACCAAATTCAAGGTGATTTGATTTACAATGATGACGGTAGTCTCACCTTTAAAGAGAAAGACGGTTTTGATTTCCAAGCCATTACCGTGAAACTTCCCGGTGGTGAAAGCATTCCTTTCCTATTTACAATTAAAGGCTTAGTAGCCCAAAGCCAACCTGGATTAACTAGCATCAATACCTCAACTGATTTTAAAGGTTCCTTCCGCGTTCCTTCCTACCGTGGTGCAACTTTCCTAGACCCGAAAGGTCGTGGTGTTGCCAGTGGATATGATAATGCTGTAGCCCTTCCAGCCCATGCTGATGAGGAAGAACTCAAAACTGCCAACGTGAAGCGCGTTGAAGTGTTAGACGGTACTATTTCCATGTCTATTGCTAAGGTCAATAGTTCTAGTGGTGAAATCGCCGGTACATTTGAAAGCATCCAACCATCTGATACCGACCTAGGAGCCGATGAACCCAAAGAAGTGAAAGTTCGTGGTCTGTTCTACGGTCGCGTTGAGCCAAAAGCTTAAATTTGGGCTTTGATTCTAAATTCCCAATTGCTCGCAAATCGGGAATGAGGAGCGGGAAAATAACTATGAGCGGTTAACAATATGTTTTGTTAGCCGCTCGTATTATATTTGCCAAAGCTACCTAAAGTATGAAAGTACCTAGTCAACTGTAATTACAAACTTGATTCCATCCGCTATAATTCCGCTATAATGTAGGGCAATATCCTCTGTTTATAAAGGTTCTGATGGACTAAATTAAGCTCACAAGACAAGGGAAAGGAATTTCTTAATTACGCCTTTGACGTTGCTAAAGGAAAAAGTCATGTTAACACTGGAACAAATCGAAACAGCTATCCTTCAGCTTTCACCGAATGATTTTAATCAGCTTTTAGAATGGTTCTTGGATTTAGATTATCAACGTTGGGACGAACAACTTAAGAGTGATATTGCTGCTGGAAAATTGGATAACTTGGCTCAAGAGGCACTGACTGAATTTGAGGCAGGGCACTACCGGGCAATTTAATGCATTTTACAACTCGTAGATTTTGGCAGTGCTATGAATCCTTACCTGAACCTATTAAACAGGTAGCGGATGGAAATTATCAATTATTGAAGACCGATCCATCCCATCCGTCATTACATTTCAAAAAAATCGGAAATTATTGGTCAGTTCGAGCCGGTCTAGGTCATAGGGCATTGGGAATAGAAGTGGAACATGGAATTCTATGGTTTTGGATTGGCACACATGCAGAGTATGAAAGGCTAATCAAAAACCAGTAGCGGCAAGCTTAACATTGACTTGGTAGGGACGATAAGTCGTAGCGCAGTGAATTTTAGAGAAAAATATTTAAATTAACTGATGGCAAGGATAAGTTTCCAGCAGCCTCTTAACCATATCAGTAATAATCCTGACATTTCTTGATGGAAAATTATTATAAAAAACCCAGTTTATTGATTATTATTCTTTTAATATCGAAAAATTTTCCCGTGTCATTACTTTCCCTTTAACAGAAATTACGTACTATCTCGGTTACTGATTCAGGTGTAGAGTTTATATCCTATTCCTATGTAGAAAATCAAGAATACAAGTTAAACGAGAGTCAAATAGAACTACGCACAAACTACCCATTCACGTCGTTACGTGGAAGTGTAGCGGCTTGTCGCAGAGTTGCAAGCCAACAATTTAATAATTTCAAAACATGATTTTTACATGATGGGTGCGCAAGTTCTATAAACGTCCAAAAAATTAAAAACATATATATCTTCGCTGAACGAAGTTAGTGAGGCATGGTTGCAAGGTAAATGCAATTATGGCAGCTTTTGTCTACCATATTCGCGTTTACCGAACTACCACTGCAATACTGTGCAGCGAATTTTTTTTGCCCATTTTTATTCTGGTAGTAAATAAGGTGCCATGCCTACCATCGCCACCAATGAATTAAAACACGAAATTTGGCAATTATTGCGCGAGTACCAATCTACTCAATCCCCTGATATTCGTAACCAGTTAGTTCAATTAAATTTCGGTCTAGTCCGAAAGGAAGCGCACTACTGGATGAATCAATGCCAAGAAAGCTATGAAGATTTACTTCAAGTTGGCTGTTTGGGGCTGATTCGAGCGATTGAACGCTTTGAAATTAGTAAGGGACATGCCTTTAGTTCCTTTGCAATTCCCTATATTCGCGGTGAAATTCAGCATTACCTACGTGATAAAGGAGTAACTGTTCGCATTCCTCGGCGTTGGTTGGCAATTCAGCAACAAGCTATTGGTGTTTCCCGTTCCCTACGCGAACAATACAATCGTCAACCGAGTGATGCTGAACTTGCTGCGGCTTTAGGTGTATCTGTTGAAGAGTGGCAACAAATTCGCTTGGCTTGGATTAATCGTGCGCCGTTAAGTTTAGATGTACCTATTGATGATGATGATGGTGCTGCTTGTTTAGGAGAACTAGTTCCTGACCACCGTTACCGTAGTTTTCAACTTGCTCAAGAAGACCGAATTCGTCTACAACAGGCTTTACTTCAGCTGGAAAATCGCACTCGTGAAGTTGTTGAATTTGTATTTCTCCATGATTTGACCCAAAAGCAAGTGGCTGAAAGACTGGGTATCAGTGTTGTCACCGTATCTCGACAGGTGAAGAAAGGTTTAGGACTGTTGAAGCAACTAATGGGTGGCTACGAATAATTCAGATCCCAAACAAGGCAATTGGCAAAACTTGAGTTATAACAGATTCATATTTACAGACAAATCATCCCCCTGTGGATAGATTTATCCAAGCAAAATTTTCTAACGGGTTTTTACAGGAATGGGCAAATACTTCCAACTGGCAACACTTCCCCAACGAGTCGCGATCGCGCTCGTTCTTGTGTTCTCGATGCTACTTGGTGCTTGTGGTTCAGGAGGGGAACAGCAGGCTGACCAGTCTGCCGACACGACCGACTCGCAAACAAGTGCTAGCACCGATCCATCTACCAATGGGGCAAATTCACAACAAAACTTTAATGATCCAGTGGTGGCAGGTAAAGGGACAGACGGCTTACCAACATCTGTTGCTGCGGCTCCCAATTTAATTCAACCAACCAACCCAACCGAGCGAGCAGTGGTGGTTGATAGGGGTAGGAGCGATCCATTTGCGCAAATTGTCAACCCCCAGTTCATTACCCAACCCGGAAGCAATCAGGCTCAAACACCTAATCAAATTTCTAATCAAGCATCTAACCCACGTCGTCTTGTTCCGACTGTACCGAATTTACCGGCAAATACAACTCGGATTACGAGTGGGAATCAAGGTAAACGTATCCAACGCTCACAGGTGGCTAGTGCGCGATTACCAAAACCCCCACAAATTAGACCTGTGATGCCAAGTGCAATGCCTCCGGTTGTCGCCGACCCATCCCTGACGGCTGCATTACCTCCCACACCCCAACCGGAAACCGCTAGAGCAGTAGTCGTTTCCGGTGTAGTGATGGTGGGAAATCAAGCCCAAGCGATTATTAAAGTTCCCAACGAACCGAGCAGTCGTTATGTCCAAGTAGGCGATCGCTTATCAAATGGGGTACTAGTTAAGCGGATTGAGATGAACGCTGGTTCCGATCCAGTAGTGATATTTGAACAATTTGGCATCGAAGTTGCCAAAATGGTAGGAGAAGGGGCCGCAACTACGACTGCGGCGGTGGATAGCAATACTCCCACCCCCCCGAATGTCCCTACCGGAGCATCTTAAAACATGCCAACACGTGAACGTATAGAAATTACTGGATTACCCTTAGCTGTATATCGGGAACTTGCAGCCCACCTACGTCAAGTTGATCATGTGTCTGTAGAAATAATTCCCCAATCCTCCCCACACTTTGATTACTCCCAAAGTCAAGTGGAAGGACTGTGGCTGAGTTTCGCAGACAACATTTCTATTCAAGGTCGTCACCAAGTTGAGGAAATCCTGAAATACTACCGAGAACGTTATGGTAATTAACGTGGTGGAGTAATAGTTTAACCTTGCCACACCATTAGTGGGAAATAAACTCATTGCTCAACGCTAATTAGGGCTTGCTGAAAAATAGTTAAAGACGCGATTATCGCATCTCTATATCTTGTAAGCTTTAGAGGCTATTTTAGTTCCAGAAAGTGCTTTCCAAATAAGTGCATAGAAAAGCCCAAAAACCTTACATCTTTCGTTTTTTGAAGTCAAGCAAAAGTGGAATTGTTGGGTTAAGACTACTCCCGTACAGACGCGACACGTCGCGTCTGTACCTATTCCCTACCCTCGCGAAAAGACTTTTACAGCTACGCGAACAGCAGACCCTAATTAAAACTGAAGTTTTTGCCATACATTGTTAGGGCGGACATATGTTCGCCCTAACCTATTGGGGGACTTTTTCTGTATTCTGTATAGTTTATTCTACCCGAATACTTGTTCAACTGAAAGGTTGAGGTTACAATTATGACCACTTTCTGTTATCCTACGTCAATAAGCGTGTATCACAGAAATGTAAATAAACTTACGCTGCTTTAATTTTTCAGCAAAATGCCACAAATTGGGAAATTAGATATATACGGTCTGGGTCGCATCGCCTTAGTCTTCTTCAAGTTGGAACTTAATTACTGAGATTTTCTCAAAGATGATGTTCAAAACAAAACGTGAATTCTGTGATTCAATTTGGGTTTGCTGAGGTAAACTGACAAGCAAGGTAAGGCATAAAAATAAGTGCGGTTCGACGGTTTTATTATCACCTACAATGGAAAAGTGGCAATTTTTGATACAAAAACAAGGCGAACGGGTTTGGCAGCCACTCGAATCTCTTAACCAGGAAATTCCAGAGGGGCGGTATCGGATTGTTGCCCGTTCTGCTCGCCTAAATACGGATGTGGAGATACGCGTCTCCCATGTATCTAATGCAAGTAATCCACTCACCCAGCCTCCGATACGCAGGGTTCATAAGCGATCGCGTCGCACAAATCATGAAGGTTTGTTGGCGGTTATTCCTTTTACCTATTTTCAGCCTGGTTTATGGGAAATATGCTGTGGCGGTAGTTTAATTGCCGATGTGATGGGAACTCCTTGGCAACAAATGATTACCTTGAAGGTAAAGGCTAATTCTAGCGATGTAAACCGCGTTCCAGGGATTGACCAACCAAGTCCCAATCGTGTTTCTGGTGAACGGAAGATGTCGGTTTTACCTATTCCTCCCGCACCTCCACCAGTTTCATCTGTGTCGTCTGGTGTAAATCAGAAACCGGATGCTGTCCGGGAAATTACTGACAAGGTGGTCGCTGAGTATGTTAGTGATTTGGATGCTCAGGGGGATGGATTAGGTCAAGCATCGGTTCCTAAAAGTTTTCCAAATGTTAATAATTTGCCCAAAACTCGATTGGGTGATACCCCTTCTCCCTCTGAAGAAGTAGCAATGATGGAGATGGAAACGGTTGTTGATTCTCAGGATGGGATGGAATCGAGTGATAATGAAGAAATTCTTGAGGCTTTGTTAAGTTTGAATGAGCCGATTGAGGAGGATAGGGATGCTGTTTCGGCGGATGTTGGTGGTGGGAATATAGGTTTGGCATCGGAATTGTTAGTTGCTCATACTGATGAAGTTGAGGGTGGAGTTAATCTGGAATCGGCTGTTTTAGATAATAATGACGATAATTCTGATGTGGATAGAATTATTGATTTTAATGCGGATGATGGTTTAGTTGATAATATCTCAAGTGTGAGTTCGATTAATCTGCTGGAAGAAAATCAAGCGGATATCCAGAATGATGGGGTTATAAATGGGAATGAGGGTGAGGATGTAGTTGTGCATTCTCAAGTTGACCTTGCTCAAAATCAATCTTTGACTGAGATTACATCAAACTTAGAATTAGCAACAAATTTAGATGCTGATATTTCCACAACATCAAACTTAGAAGTAGCAACAAATTTAGATGCTGATATTTCGACGACATCAAATTTAGATGCTGATATTTCCACAACATCAAACTTAGAAGTAGCAACAAATTTAGATGCTGATATTTCCACAACATCAAACTTAGAAGTAGCAACAAATTTAGATGCTGATATTTCGACGACATCAAATTTAGATGCTGATATTTCCACAACATCTCATCCGGAAGCACAAACTAATTCCCAATCTTCACAGATTACAGAGGATTTGAGCATATCATTTGGTAGTGCTACACCAGTTGATCAAATCACCACGGTTTCACCCACCCAAATTAACTCAACTGAGATTTTAAATCAGTTTGATAGTGTTATTTCTCAAGGGATAGATGGAGAGGATGTATCATCAGAGTCAATCTCGAATCCAGTTTCAGCCGCTTTAAATACTGGGAATACTGAAATTACAGATAATGGGGATGTTGATGTATTAGAGGAAAATTTAGATACTCCAGAAGGTGACACTCAGGTTAACCGGGATGAATCCAATTCTCCCAATTATAGTGATAATTCCATCAACGATACAGAAGAGATTTTTGCTAATTATCCTGTATCTGACACAGTAAAAATAGATTCAGAAGCTCCCAAAACTACATTTAATCTTGACTCAGAACCAAGAAAAGAAGTTAACACATCAGAGATAACACCAATTGCGATCGCAGAAGATGATTTACCCGTGGCTATAGTATTAAGAAATGATGCGATTGTCCATCAACCCACTCCAGCACCTTGGGTGCAGGGAAATTCGGCGGAGGATATATTACAATCCTTACTGGATTTAGCCTTACCCAATCCAGAACCCCTGCTAACAGAAGAAACAACCGCAGATGATGCTGTTACTCCCCAAGTATCTTTACCTCTAATCATTAATTTAGAAGCCCAGAATTATGTCTCTCCTTGGGGTGTACCCTTGACAATTGCGGGTAATGTGGAAATTAACCCCAAACATGGACAAACAGACATAACCAATACGAGTAGGCCTTATTATCAACATGTTAGCAATGTGGAAGTTCGCTTAGATGTGCGATCGCCACAACAGTTAGAAGTATTAACAACTGTTCAAAAATCTTTAGGGACTGAGGAAATAGTTCCTTTCCCGATTGCTGTTAACTGTCAAATTCCCATTGATTGTGAATCCAAATTACTATTAGCGGATATCTATATCTATGGTGCTTTAGATGGAATTGGCGAATCGACTCTACTGGGGAGCCAATCATTTACCATTACAGCAGATATTAGCGCCCTATTAGCGATTAGTGCTGCTGCCAAACCTAGCGCTCCAGATATGTTAGATTACCCGGTTTTAGCCACTGCTCCCCCACCTCCACCTCCCCAAGTAGCAACCTCACCCATCGATTTGGAACTATTTAACTTGGTGAAAACCACTAAACCAGGACAAACCCTAAATATTACCCATTCCCCAACCAAAAAATCACCCAAAATTACCCTACCCCCAACCATTCAACCCCGTCGCCATCGTCAAACAACCAATCAAGCGATCGCTTCTGGGTCAGAAACAATAACCAAGGATTCCACACCCATTTTACCCTTTCTCCGCAAAATCTCTTCTGCTGAATTATCCCTCACTTCCCAGGTGGAAGCCAATATTGCAGAAATTATCCGTAGCTCCTTCCCCGATTTTGCAGAGTTTGACATTAACCGGGAATTTGCTGCGATCGCACCTGAAGATAACGCTGCTGAAAATACCTCCCCAGAAACAACAAATTCTCAACTCCAGCAAATTGCATCTGGGGAAATACCAGAAATATTCCCTGTCCGCAAATTGGAAGTAAAGGAGGAATTTACTGCCATAGAACCAATTGGGGTGGAAACAGAGGAAATTATTTTCGATTCAGAAAATACCCTATCCATTGGAGAAGAAACTACCCAAGCACCCTTAGAACTTTCCTTTGACCGTTCGATGTCTCCATTAATTCGCCAATGGGTAGCCAGTCAAAACGAAAAAATCACTCCTAGCGAAAGTGATTCCCCAGTAGAACCAACCAACAAGCTAACAGACGATGATACTCAAACCTTCATCGGAGGTAGAATCCAAGAAAATATTCCCGCTTCCATTCCCACACCACCACCACTGGTTTATCCCTCCCTACAACAACAACCTCCCCGTTCTTGGGTCAGTAGGGAAATTATCGTAGATGACGAACCCATCGAATTACCTCACCCAAATCAAGATAATTCCTCCGACCCCAATCAACAATCAGAAATACCCGAAAATCTACCCACACCCATTATCCATTTATTACCAGGTGACCTAGTAGCTGGTCGTGTTATGCGTCTACGGGTGGAATTACCCCAATCCTACCCCCAAGTAGCAATTAAACTATGGATGGAAGACTGTCAAACTCGCAGTTTACTAGACGGTCCCCACCTACTGACAGCACTATTACCCAATAGCAAAGGGGGAGCAGAAACCATCGCGCAAATGAATATTCCCTTTGGTTGTATCGAAGTGCGAATCGGTGCGATCGCGATTCATCTTCTGAGCCAACAAGAAAGCCGGAAAACTACCATCCAGCGTAGTGTCATCCCTCCCGACTTACCCAAATTAGGTATAGACCAGATGTATGGAATCTAAAATTATTCGTAATAGCCTGCGGCAACGCTTCGCGTACGTAATTCGTAATATCCGCTATGCGGGAAGCAAGCTACGTAATTTGTGATAGCGACAGCATAAGGGGTTGATTAAATTAATTTTGGTCAATTCCGCCAAGCCTCGTTCAGTACGGATCCATCTGCTCCCACTAATTCAACGTGTAAAGGCATTTGTCCTACTGCGTGGGTCGAACAGCTTAAACAGGGGTCGAAAGCTCTAATTCCCGCTTCTACACGATTTAACATACCTTCGGGAATATCTGAACCGTGGATAAAATATCTAGCAATTTGAGCAATGGTTCGATTCATCGCTAAATTATTTTGACCTGTAGCAATAATTAAATTTACTTGCTGAATTAAGCCATTTTCATCCACTTGATAATGGTGGAATAAAGTTCCCCTTGGTGCTTCGCTAACACCGATTCCTTCTAATTGATTAATACCAGCATCGGCACGTAATCTATTGGATAGGATATCGGGGTCATCTAATAAAATTTCGATGCGTTCAATCGCTGCCAAAATTTCAATTAATCGGGCATAATGATAAAAAAACGAAGAGGTGACAACACCTTGACCGATGTCTCGAAATTCTCGCAGTTCCCTATCTGCTAAATCCGTACCAATGTGGGTACAAATATTCAACCTTGCCAAGGAACCAACTCGATACATGCCACTATCTAAAAGGCAGGATGCGCGGGAATCGGGATAGCCAAGGGGTCGGTAGTAGGGAGATTTTAAATAGGAGTCGGGTTCCACAGCTTCGGCAATAAATTCCCGATAGCAATTAGGGTCTAATTTATCGGCAATAATATTTCCACCACTATCCACAAAACGAATATATCCATCGTAGTGTTCCCACAATCCTGTGGGTGTCACCAAACCCATAAATAAGCTGGGAAAATTGCCGAAGGTTTGTATTTCTTGTTGATACTTATTAAGTAATTGTTTGAATCTTGCTAAAGCATCAAGAATAATATTTCTAGCCTCAGAAATTCGATTTTGTATCTGCGTACGTCCCTCTGGCGATAAAGCTTCCCTAACACCACCAGGAACAGCCCAAGATGGGTGTATTTTGCGTCCTCCTAATAGTTCGATTATCTCTTGTCCAAATTGACGCAAACGAATTCCACCACGGGCTAATTCGGGTTCTGCGGCGATGAGACCAAACAGATTCCGTTGGGAGGGTTCACTATCCATTCCTAATAATAAATCAGGAGCGCTGAGGTGAAAAAAACTCAACGCATGGGATTGGATAATTTGAGCTAAATTCATTAACCGACGGAGTTTTTCTGCTGCTTTAGGAATATTCACTGCTAAAATGCGATCGCCTGCTTTAGCTGAGGCTAATAAATGACTCACGGGGCAAATACCACAAATCCGAGCGGTAATTCCTGGCATTTCCCACAGGGGACGACCTTGACAAAATTTTTCAAATCCGCGAAACTCGGTAACGTGAAAACGAGCATTACTGACTTGTCCACTATCATCTAAATAAATACTAATTTTCGCGTGTCCTTCAATCCGGGTAACTGGATCAATGATAATTTTTTTAGACATGACGATTTAGGGCGTGCTTGAAAGGTCGTTTTGAATACTTAAATTATCGTTTTTTGGGAGTAGAGAATCGGGAATCGGGAATAGTCGATAACGATAGATAGCCGTCATGTAAAAATGACACCATAACCAATAAAAAATAGATTTTTGTTTGTATGTAGAGACGTAATATATTACGTCTCCTATTCGAGATATATTACAAACATTTTTTATTTTGGAGTAAGCATCCTAGCCTGAATTGAAATATCATAATCGGCTTTTTAAGCCATACTAAACCACAGATAAATACAAGCTATTAAATTCTCTTTATTAACCAAATTTAATCAATTCTCGCCCGACTAATTGGGGAGTTTTCCCTTGCAATAATGCTGCTAATACAGCCCGAATTCGAGTTGCGGAGGGTGGACAACCAGGTAAATAAACATCAACATTAACTATCCGATGAACGGGTTGTACTTTGTCTAGTAAAGGGGGAACAATACCCGTTTCCTGGGGGATTTGGGGATGGGTATCAGCCAAATCAATGTAACAACGTTGCAGGATTGATCCAACATTATCTGCACCTAAAGGATTGCGTAAAGCCGTCACATTCCCAGTGACCGCACAATCTCCAAAGGAAACCAAAATACGCGATCGCTCTCTAACTGTATAAATAGTTTTCAGATGTTCCGCGTTCCCAACTGCACCCTCCACAAGAACTATATCCACACCAGGAGGGTATTCCTTAATATCAGCCAAGGGACTGTAAACTAAATCTACCTGAGTCGCTAAATCCACTAACCATTCGTCCAAATCAAGGAAGGACATGTGACAACCGGAACAACCACCTAACCATACTGTAGCAAGCTTCATAGGAGTCAAGACCATTGTTTCTTCTCCCTTGCTGTGACAATAAATTTAATGCGATCGCGTTGATGTACCATTTCTCCAACGCTCGAACCTTGATCAAAAATTGCACCCGTCGGACAAGCATTAACGCACTTACCGCAGGAAGTACAAGTATCTGAAGTTCCCCAAGGTTGATTTAAGTCGGTAATCACGTGGGAGTTTTTTCCCCTTCCAGCCATATCCCAAGTATGCGCTCCTTCGATTTCATCGCAAACACGCACGCACCGAGTACAAAGCACACAGCGATTGTGGTCAATACCAAAGCGCTTATGGGAAATATCTACCTGACGTTGGGGGAATTGATATTCCAAGCGGACATGATCCATACCCATCTCAATGGCTAAATCCTGCAATTCGCAATTACCATTAGATACACACACCGCACAAATATGATTGCCTTCTGCAAATAACATTTCTACAATAGTACGACGGTATTTCTGCAATCGCTCAGTGTTTGTCATCACTTCCATCCCTTCTGCAACTTTGGTTACACAGGCTGGTACAAGTCTATTACTACCGACAATTTCCACTAAACACAAACGACAAGCTCCAACCTCTGATAATCCTTGGAGATAACAGAGGGTGGGAATTGAAATACCTGCGTCTTGTGCAGCTTGGAGAATGGTTTCCTTTTCATCCGCTCCAATTGGTTGGTCGTTGATTGTTAAGGTTTTGACAGCCATAATTTTAATTCGTAATTCATAATTCGTAATACCCGCTACGCGGGAAGCAAGCTACGTAATTTTGCTATTTGTATTTGTTGCTGGATTGTAGGGGATTAATATGACTTTTTACTTTCGGTTGCACTCACTATCCCATCGAACTTATACACCAACAATTTGAGGAAGTTGTGAGTAGCTTATTTACAATTAGTAATATTTAAGCAAGTAGTACAAAAAGGCAAAAATTAAAACTAAAAAGCATATATTTTAGACTTTTCAGCCGTGTTAAAGATTTCTCATAAATGAAACTAGAATAATCAACGATTATAGCCCCTACTATGTAACTACCATTGGCGTAAACAATATAAACTGTGTTGTACCATTACAACTTGGCATCAATCTCTAGACAATTCATCTGGGGACTAGGGTTAGGGAATATTCTTTACTGTTAGTAGCTTTTCCATGATTCGCTAGCATAAATCTTCACAAGTTCCTCAAGTTTATTAGATACACTTAAAATATTAGAGACTTGAATGTAAATTAGTCCCCATGTCGTTTAGACATAACCTTTTGGAGGTTTGGCAAAGTCTAACAGGAAAATCGTTCATTTCTATTCCTTGTAGAGACGACCTGACGGTTCGTCTCTACTCCCTATTCTCAAACGAGAACGTACTTCTTAAGTATAATTACAGGGGCGAATTCATGAATAAATATTTAGTTACGGTAATTGATGGTGCGAGAGCAAGATTTTTAACACTTGAACCGCTCGATGATAGCTCCTTGGATGAATCTAATTGTCACCTAGTTGAACACAAAGGACTCCTTAATTCGGCAAAAGAATTGCCAGGTAAAGACTTGTGGACAACTACGAAAACGGGTCGTCATCAAGGAACTGGAACTCAAGCCCATGCTTATGATGATGGTAGGGAAAGCCACCTCAACGAATATGGAAGACGTTTTGCAAGAGCGATCGCTGATGAAATGATTGAATTTTGCCAACGTCAGTCGATCCTGCAATTGGTAATTGTCTCGGAACCACAAACCCTAGGTATTTTGCGAGAATTCGTGATTCCTTCACTACCTAATAATTTACGTGTACAGGTTCTTGCTAAAGATGTATGCAAGCTCAAACCATCAGAAATACACGCATATTTAGCTGAGAAAAAACTCCTGCCTGCCCATAAATTTGTAGTATAAATTACGTAAAGTTAATGTAATCACACAACTTTAGTTGCAGCCAAATTTTCCAACTATCCCCAAATAAAATATCTGAATAACCTACAGGTAACTATTGATACTAGAACTTATAAAAGTGGTTTTGTCTCCCTAATACCGATTCAAAAAATGTTTGCAACATATACTCAATACAGGACGTAGCAATGCTACGTCTCTACAAGATTCATCTGTTACATTCTTTTTTTTAAAATTGGTATAACTCCGTATTCCCTACTCCCTCTATATTACAAACGAGGAGGTTGATTGATTATGGCAACTACCGTTAAATATGACCTAGAGGTTTTGCGAGCAGAAGCTCGTCAACTTGTGGAAAAAGGAAAAGTTAAACGGAATGATCCGATTTATGCTTTGTGTAAATTTATCCCTGGTCGCGATTGGGTCTGTATTGAATTAGAATTAGAGGAAAATGATTTTCTTCTCCGCGATAAAATCATCGATTTGCTAGCTCAGGAAGAATGGACGGAAGATAATTAACAAGACTTAGGCAAAGAAGATTTGTCCTCAGCGACCGAAACGCAGTTTCGGGAAGCAATCGCAGGATTTTTGCACAAGATGCGCGTCTTGTGCAGCAAGCTTACTACGTTTCGGTCCAGTGGCGTTAATTTTGCGTCAGTCATAATTCAATCTCAATCAGTCTCCCACGTCCTTTGGACACAACTGAAATCATGTAAATAAATCATTTCCACTCCCAATTCTCCACTCCCTCTGCATCAAGCGAGTTAATGTTGATTACAACAGTAAATTATCATGAAATACTAAATAATAGTTTCCATCAAGACAGAATCATTAAAATATCTCTAAATGAGTTGACGGGCTTTGTCTGGTGCTGACTCTACCCGTCAATTCGTGTGTTGGTTTTTCAATTTACCTCCACAAGGTATTTAATTGGACTGGTTTCGCAGTTTTTAGCCACCCCTCCGATAGCTGCATGTTCCGAATGCTTCGTTTGGTTTTACTCTTGAAGAAGTATGACCACCACGTCTATCTCGGAGGAGCTATTGGTCTTCTACGATTCCAATAATATATTAACATAAATCATTGCAATTTGTAAGGGTGTAAATTGGAAAAATTACAGATTTTCAT
Source organism: Calothrix sp. NIES-3974 (assembly GCF_002368395.1). GTDB lineage: Bacteria > Cyanobacteriota > Cyanobacteriia > Cyanobacteriales > Nostocaceae > NIES-3974. The sequence continues at coordinate 3,660,174 of NZ_AP018254.1, read as the reverse complement.
CCCTTGAATATTTTGGGTATTGTAGACGTAGTATTGCTACATCTCTACTACGATAATTGTGGTTTGAATACAAAATGTAAATAACGACAATTCATACCCAAATTCCGCAATGCCTATTTTTTATTCCCCTGATCAATCAAAGCCAAATACTCATCCCGAAAATACCGCAATGTACTAAACACTGGATTTGGTGCAGACTGTCCTAAGCCACATAAACTCGTATGCTTCACCATGTCAGATAATTCCTCCAATAATTCCAAATCTGCCATTGAAGCTTCCCCTGCACGAATTTTTGTCAGTAATTGATACAGCTGCACCGTACCTACTCGACAGGGAATGCACTTCCCACAGGACTCATCCATGCAAAATTCCATGAAAAACTTGGCAATTTCCACCATATTGATGGTTTCATCCATGACAATCATCCCCCCGGAACCCATCATCGAACCTAGTTGGTTCAAGGACTCATAATCAACGGGAGTATCAAAGGCAGAAGCCGGAATACACCCCCCGGAAGCACCACCAGTTTGTATGGCTTTGGCCGTTCCCTGGGCTACACCTCCCCCCATTTCTTCCACTATTTGCCGCAAGGTGGTTCCCATCGGCACTTCAATTAAACCTAAGTTGCGTACATTGCCAGTCAAAGAAAATACTTTTGTCCCCTTACTTTTTTCCGTGCCGATACTTGCAAAGGCATCTGCACCATGACGAATAATCCAAGGCACATTGGCAAAGGTTTCCACATTATTAATGAGGGTCGGAAAGCCCCATAAACCCTTCTCTGCGGGATAGGGTGGTCGGGGGTGGGGGACACCCCGTTTACCTTCAATTGATGCCATCAGGGCTGTTTCTTCACCGCAAACATAGGCCCCTGCTCCGACGCGGATATCAATGCGAAAATCAAAGGGGGAGTCAAAAATACGACTACCTAACAAACCCAGTTGTTGGGCTTGGTCGATGGCGATTTGCAAGCGTTGGGTAGCTAGGGGATATTCGGCACGGATGTATATGTAACCGTGATTTGCACCGACTGCATAGGCGGCAATTATCATCCCTTCAATGACGCGATGGGGATCGCTTTCTAATACACTTCTATCCATGAATGCACCGGGGTCGCCTTCATCGGCGTTACAAATCACGTATTTGCGACTTCCTTTGGGTGTATCACCCCGTGCTTTGGCGACGGTAGCCCATTTTAAACCTGTGGGATAACCTGCTCCTCCCCGTCCCCGTAATCCGCTACGAGCGATCGCATCTACAACTTGGGTGGGTGTCATTTCCCGCAACACATGTCCTAGCGCTCGATAGCCATCATGGGCAATATAGGCTTGAATTCGCTCTGGGTCAATTTTGCCAGTATTTTCCAGGACGATGGGTAATTGTTTGGTAAAAAATGGATGGGTTAAATCAGCTTGAGGGAGTTGGGTTGTTTCTTTTCCTGCCAAAGCAGCAATGATTGCGGTTGTCTTATCTGGGGTGACTTGCTGGTACAGTATGCTGTGTTTTTCCCTTGGATTAAGGGTATCAACTCGCACCAAGGGAGCTTGACTACACAACCCCAGACAACCAACACCACATACCTGCACCTGGTTTTCTAAACCAGAGGTTTTGACTGCTGCATCAAGTCGTTGTTTAACTAATTGGGAGTTAGCAGAAACGCAACCAGCAGCAACACAACATTTAATTTGGGTGGGTTTTGCTGATTGACGTTCCTGTTCGGCAATCTCCCACAGTTCTGTTAAATCCATTGATTAAACTCCCATCCTTTCCAGCGATCGCTCTCAATATCCACGTATCTCCAAGATTAGGAGAAAAGATTGAGAATTTTGTGAGGAAAAATTCTGTTCGTTCTCAAATCTTACTCATCTGTTCGCCAATGAATTCAGATGTGGTGCGACCAAAAAGCACCCCATCAAACAGAACAACAGGTGCTAGTCCACAAGTCCCTAAACACCTGGCTGTATGCAGAGAAAGTTTACCATCTGCCGTTGTTTGACCTGCACGGATATGGGTGGATTTTTCTAATTTTGTGAGGATTGTTTGGTTTCCTTGAAAATAGCAAGCCGTTCCCGTACACACAATACAGGTATGTTGAGCAGGAGGTTTTAGAGAAAATAGATGATAGAAGGTCGCAACACCATAAACTTGGCTGGGTGGTAATTTCAGGCTATGGGCTATGTGCAGTAATATATTTTCCTCTAGATAACCAAAAATTTCTTGAGCTGTGTGCAATATCTCAATTAAAGCATCCTGCTGATACTGATACCGCTTAATGGTACGGTCAAGTTTTTGCAAGTGGTTATCGGTGGGTGGTTGCTGTGTGGGATTCATCATTATCTGTGAGGGTAGGGAAAAGGGAGTGGGGAGTAGGGAATAGTTAATAGTTTGAACCATTCCGATTCCACTTTTGCTTGGTGAGAAAAATTACGGGGTTGCTGAATACAAATATGAATTGAAAATTTGACGTTGTGTAGAGACGTAGCATCGCTACGTCTCTACGACGATTGTGGTTTTAATACAAAATGTAAATAATCATAATTCATAACCAAATTCAGCAACGCCAAAATTACAAATGCCGTGTTTTTAAACCTTACATACCTATTTGGAAAGCACTTTTTGCGACTAAAATAACCTCTAATTCTTGCAATATTATAGAGACGCGATATAGACGATATATCGCGTCTTTACTATTTTTCCGCCAGCCCTATTTAACTTACTGGTATTGCCTCACCTCCAGACATGACCATTGGGAAGTGATGGACATTGGGAGCGTGCATTGCTTGGATTCCTAGATTTGCTCGATTGAGTATATCTGCTTCCGTTCTGACAACTGCACCCTGACTATCTAGTAGGGAGTGGTTAAAGTTGAAACCATTTAGGTTAAATGCCATCGTTCCCACACCCAGCGCAGCACACCAGATACCGACAGTTGGTAATGCAGCTAGTAAAAAATGGAACCCACGGTGATTTCTGCTGGCAAACCAAGGGATTAATAAACGTCCTAAAAAACCACTGTGTCCGGCTAAATAGTTGTAGGTATTTTTGGTTTGACCGAATTGATAACCGGTTGTAATTGCTTCCTTGTCTGTGGTGTGGCGATACAAAGTTGATGTCACCAAGGAGCCATGCAATGCACTTAACAATGCACCACCAAATACCCCCGCGACACCGAGCATATGTCCGGGATGCATCAAAATATTGTGGTCAGCTTGGAATGCCAACATAAAGTGGAATGTACCAGATATTCCTAACGGTAAACCATCCGAAAAACTACCTTGACCGATGGGATAAATTAACAATACCGATGTCGCAGCTGCAACGGGAGCAGAAAAAGCGATCGCAATCCAAGGACGCATACCCAAGCGGTAACTCAGTTCCCAAAGTCGTCCGAGATAGCACCAAATCCCTAACAAAAAATGCAACACAATTAACTGATAGGGACCACCGTTATACAACCATTCATCTAAGGATGCAGCTTCCCAAATCGGATAAAAATGCAGTCCAATGGCTGCGGATGTCGGTACGACTGCTGCTGTGATTAAATTATTACCAGCCATCAGGGAACCGATCACAGGTTCACGGATTCCATCCATATCTACACCGGGAGCAGCAATAAAAGCCAGGATAAAACAGGTAGTGGCAACTAGCAAGGTGGGAATCATTAATACCCCAAACCAACCGATATAAAGCCGATTTTCCGTGCTGGTGATCCAATCACAAAAACTATCCCATATTTGCCCAATAGATAATCCTCGACGCGGTTGAATTATGGTACTCATGGAGATGTTCCTCCTAATTTCCTGAATTGAAAGTAAGTAGGGAGTGGGGAGTCGTGATTAGGGAGTAAAAATGAACTATTTTTTAGGCGCTTTGCGCCAAGCTAATGCGACATGTTTAAGTAGGGAATGGGGAGTAGGAAAAAACCACTTTTATTGGTTCCGGTGTATTGTTTGGATGTGGAAATTACTTGTTTTTCAAGGTTTGATTGTGTTTCCCAGACCCCATCTACAAATTTTTTAGTTTCGTTGTGATTTCGAGGATGTTTGGGAACTCCCACTCCCAAAAAACAGTAAGTTAAGTACCCAAAGTGATTTTGAAAACATCCTCTTTTTTGACACTTTCCCAGTTGATAAACTGAGCTTTTCGTTTTGACGGTTAACGCTTAAAGGTCAACTGTCACCTGTTAACAAACCAAAAGGGTACAATCAGCGTCTGGAGTATAGCTATTGTCCTGTAGGTACAAGTTTGGACTCTGCTATGCGTACTGTTATAAAACAAGAATGTGAGGAAGTTGTGAGGAAAATGTGATTAGTCGTGGAAAAAATTAGGTGTACTTGTTGAGACTGGGAATAGGGAACACAAAAAGCAAGGTATGTAACCTGTAGTTCTCACAAATTTCTTAAACCTACAGGGAGTAGTGATTAGGGAGTAGAAGGACAATTCATCCGTCAACTGTTAACAACCCTACACGTAAGATTTCACAAGTTATTTAGGACTGGTGTATATAAACTTATTTCAATAAGTGTACCTAATAGTTAATTTAGAGGGAAAATATAAATAGGAGATACAGACGAGGGAAAAACTGATACCAATTCGTAATTTATAATACTCTGCGGTAAGCCACTACCCTGGATTTCCCACAAGTAAATTTTAAGCCTTGAGTGACGGACTGATTTTCCTTCTAATTCCGTCACGGACTATTCCCTTTGAGTTTGAGGCTTTTGTGAGAAATGCGGGACTACGAGCCTATGTAATAGGCTAATTATAAACACTAGATGTCCCAATGATTTCCTAGATTCCATCTGTTGCCTAATTTTAGGGAATTGGTGTTACCGATATAGAAGACGGAAATCTGAATGGAGGTGAGATTTATGGAATCTTTAATGCAAAACGTAATCGAACGTTTAACGCAAAATTTATTACTACCAGAAACCTGGATATATCTTATCGTCAAGGTTGGCGCATTACTGCTAGTATTATCTATCTGGATGCTACTTCGGTCACGCCCAGCCTATTAAATGTTCGCAATGGTTAAAGAATCTTCAAAATAATCAATATTTACCCCATTCACCCTGATTGATGATCTGGGTAATTTTGGCGATCGCGATCGCAACTCCAATTTCCCCGGTTAACGATAACTGTTCTCCCAATTGAAAATTTTCCCCTGGAACTGTCACTAATAAAGCAGGGGGACAATAACCATAAATTACTTGGGTCAAGGTTAATAGGGATTGGGGATTTGCTGTATGTCCTCCTAGGGGGGTATTATTATCGGGTTCTAGGATACGGACTCGAACATCAGGGTTTAATGTCAACTGAATTCGGCTTTTGTCTGAAGTTTGCCAATTGAAACAAGCATCAACAAAAATAACTAAATCCGCTTTGACAATCTTCTGGGTGAGTTCGGGAGTAAGCTGATGAACTGCAAGGGATGTGAGGTTCCTGAAACGGGAATTTTGTTTGAACTCGTTGGCTACCCTTTGTCCAATACCATCATCACTACGTAGGTCGTTACCATAACCAATCACTAATACATTATTCCTTTTGACCATTTGAGATTTATATCACGGTGGATCATCCTCAAAGTCTATTTTTATCTTTACCACATCCGATGCTTTGGGAACAACAACACATCCTGTTGCGGATAGATGGATGGATAGGAAGCGATCGCGTTTAGTTTGGCATTCTCTGCTAATGCGCTACTAGGTTGAACACCCATAATCTGTCGCGGTATCTCCACCCGAAATGTGGAACCTTTACCAGGTTCGCTACTAACGATTATTCGACCCTGCATCATATACACTAAAGCGTTGACAATGGCTAAACCCATCCCCACTCCACCATATTTGCGGGATAAACTACTATCCAGTTGGTGAAACACATCAAAAATATTTTCGACCTGTGATGTGTCAATGCCAATGCCTGTATCATGGACGGTAATAGCTAAACCTTCGGCTGGTAAATCCTCCAATTCGATACGAACTTGACCCGCTTCAGTAAATTTAATGGCATTCGACAGTAAATTAATTACTATCTGCCGTACCCGCATCTGGTCATTATAAATGATGCCGTTTTGTAGGTGATTTTGAAAATTTAATGAGAGATTTTTACTAATAGCCTGAGCTTTCATTTCCTCAACTGTACAACCAACCGCAACGGCAATATCAAAAAATTGCGGTTGTAAATCCAGGGTTCCCGCTTCCAGTTTCCCAAAATCGAGAATATCATTCAGTAACTGGAGGAGTTGTTGACTATTATTGTAAATTCGCTCGACCATATCCCGTTGTTGGGAAGAAATTTGATCGCTGCGCATTTTTAACAAAACCTGGGAAAATCCCTGAATTGCGTGCATGGGAGTACGTAATTCGTGGGAAATTGTCGATAGAAACTGGGATTTGAGTTGAGATGCGGTAATTAGCTCGATATTTTTCTGGTTGATGTGTAATCTTTGGGTGGCAATCACTTGAGCTTGATGGTTTATTTGCTCTTGGCGATCGCGCAGTTCCTGACGTAGGTGTTCCGCATTACTTTCACTTTTGTAAATCCGGATACTATTACGAACTATTCGGGCAATACTGAGGGGATTTATTTCCCTTTCTTCCACTACATCAATAATACCAAAATTCTGCCAATTCTCTATTAATAATAAATCTGTATTTTCTGTCACTAGCACAATTGGTGCATTCAGTCCCGAAGTTTGCAAATTTGTTACATATCCTTCCCCTACAATCCCATCGCTCAAAAATACACAATCAAATTGGTGGAGACGAGAAATTGCGATCGCGCTATCAATATTGTCAACCTGCTCAACCTGAAGATTCAGCTGACAACATTCGAGAGCATTACTAAGGGTTTGTCGTTCTGCCACACGATTATCAATTAGCAGAATTTGGAGTTTTTTGTTCATCGCATTTGGTGCAGATATTCGCATATATCTACTGAAGGCTAGATTATTTGCAGTGTTGAAAATATCGTTAAAAATATCTTAAATTATAGAGTCAGCACCTGATTCCAATAAAGCACCCATGTCAGTAGCAGATACAAAGACTTGCTTTACCATGCTTGCTTTTATTTTACGGTCTCATTCTAAAATATTACCGTTCCCTTTGTCGTCATCCAATAGTTATACGCTGTGCCCAATAACACTATCTTCACACAATCTAAATGGTTTTTTTATATTACTTGCTCTCTACGTCTTAAGTCTTACAACTAGTTAATATTACTCATAAATTTATTACATTATTTAACCTACAGGAACTAGCTTGGAGAAAATTGCTATAAAATGCATCCGTAAAAATGCTGAAGTATTGGGATATGCCGTTGCTGGTCTGCGTATTTTAACAGGAGAACACATTTTTCCTGGGGTTTTATGTAGAGACGTAACATTGCTAAGTCTCCACATAAAACGTCAAATTTTCAATTCACATCTGTGTGCAGCAACGCTAAATTAACGTGAATTAACAGATTCAAAGAATCCCTCTCCCGACCTCTCTTTTTTGGGTACAGAGGTTTTGATGAAATTGATTCTTGATTGAAAACCACGAATTTTCCGTCCCTTTCCGAAGTCGGAGAGGGGTTGGGGTGAGGTTCATCAATCCACTAGCTCACCGTAATCTGCACCGCAGCACTTTCATTCACAAAGCGATCCACCGCACAGACAGCATATGTACCCGGTTGCACCGTTGCAAAATGGGTTCCTCGACTGAGAATACGTTGCAATTCCCAGGTATTACCGTTGCGTCGATACAGTGTCCAGGAGCGAATATCGGGGGTATTTGCTGGATTCCACTCTAAACGGCGATTTTTCACATCTAAACCCGATGGGGGAGTGGGAGGTCTGTCACTATGCCATGACAATTGGGGTGGTAAGGCGGGACGGTTGTATAGTTTACTACCCAAAGTGTTGGCGATACCTTGGCGATTTTCGTTAATCGCGTTGACACTAAAAAAAATATTACCAAGGGATAATTCGGCTGCAAGACTACGGCTAATTTGGACTTGTTTTTCGATTTCCGTATCTTTCCAGTCCTTATCGTCCAGTTTACCCAAGTTATTCCCCGCGAAGATATATCGTCTGCGCGTATTGATTTGTGTCCACCATCTCAGGAGAGTGGGATAACTTTGTTGGGTTTGGTCAATTCGCCAATACAATTGGGGTGCGAGGTAATCGACCCAACCTTCTTCCAACCATTTTTTGGCATCGGCATACAAGACATTATAGGCATCTAAACCGACAATTCCCGGTGGTTGACCAGGACGATAGATACCAAAGGGACTGACACCGAAAGAAACATGGGGTTTTACGGCTTTAATTCCTTCATACAAACGTTGAACCATTTGATCGACATTTTGCCGTCGCCAATCAGCCAAATCTAATCTACCACCACTAGCGCGGTAGGCTGCATAGGTTTGATCATCGGGGAAATTTTGACCAGAAATCGGATAGGGATAGAAATAATCATCCAGATGGATACCGTCAACATCGTAGCGTCTGACCACATCCATAACCACTTGATAAACCCGGTCTTGAACTAATTTTATTCCAGGGTCCATCCAGAGGGTATTTCCCCAGCGATAAACACATTCTGGATTGGTGACCGCAAGATGATTGGTCGCTAAATTACCCTGATTAGTGGTGACTTTTGCACGGTAAGGATTAAACCAAGCATGGACTTGAATATTACGTTTACGACATTCAGCGATCGCAAATTCTAGGGGGTCATAGAAGGGGGTAGGAGCTTGTCCTTGGGTTCCCGTTAACCAGCGACTCCAGGGTTCGATGGAGGATGCATACACCGCATCTCCTTCGGGACGTACTTGTAAAATTAAGGCATTAAAATTCAAGCGTTGTAGAGTATTGGCAATTTTAATAAATTCTGCTTTTTGCTCTTCCACTGGTAAATTTGATTTAGAGGGAAAATCAATATTCCAAACCGTACTTACCCAAGCACCGCGAAATTCCCGATTATGACTAACACTAATAGGACTTGATGGTGGGGGGGTGATGGGACTGGATTCTCCGGGGGGCAAAATAATATAAGGCGAAGAAACTTTCTGTATTTGATTTAAATAGGCTAAAGCTTGATGGACAAAGGTTGCCACATCTGCCCTTGTGGCTGCTAAATTAGGATTTAATAACTTGGTATTGGGAAAACTAGTAATTAATTTGGCTCTAGTAGCGACAGCAACCTGGGTACGTCCATAACCAGGAATTTGGGCTGCATCTTCATATATCTGCGGTAATAAAGTTAGTAAATCAGCTTGCACCTGACCAGCCAAATTTAATCCCGACACCAACGCAACCAAAGCCTCGATTCTGGTGAGTCGGTTATCAGGACGAAAACGGTTATCAGGGTAGCCAATCATAAACCCCTGTTCGTAAACCAACTGAATCGCCCTTGCACCCCAAAAACTTCCGGGTACATCTAGAAAACTTCGATACTCCCTCCGTTTCGGTACATCCCGAAAGGAACCCGCCAACATGGTTGCAAATTCAGCCCGAGTAATCGAATTATCGGGACGAAATGTACCATTAGGGAAACCAACGATAATTCCCCTAGCCGCCAAAGCATGTATAAAATCCCGTGCCCAATGATTCTGAGTATCAGGGAAAGATGTAGTCATAGATACGATGTGCTATTCCAACTCGTTGCATCGATTTTAAAATTGATTGTCAACTTTGGTACAGGATAGTATGATTTGGATTTTCTCCCTCTTTAATAATTCGTAGTTCGTAATACCCGCTACGCGGGAAGCAAGCTACGTAATAGCCTGCGGCAACGCTTCGCGTACGTAATTCGCAACTTATGCCTAGGCTGTTGATTTTGTGGGAATTTACCCCTATTGAGTTCGCACAGTTTTTGTGATGATCTCGTCCCTATGCTCCGCGTGGGGACGCATTCCACGAGGCTCTATTTGAGAGAATTTGGTATAATCGATATTCAACCTATGAACCCATCCACCCTTCCCCCAGATATAGCATTAGCCCTAGACGACTTTGCCAACTCCACTATACCCGGAGTCTGGAAGAGTGTGGAGAAAACCCAACTAATTGCTCAAATGCGCGATCGCATTGTTAACCCTTTCCAAATTAACCAAGGTGGACAACCTTTTTGTGGTCCAGCATCAATTATTTTTGAACTTGTCCGCAAACAACCATTGAAATATATCGAACTGTGTCGCAGTCTATTTGAAACCGGTACCTACAAAACTGGCAATATCCACATTCAAACATCACCTCTACTACGTCGCAGTCAAGGTAAACTCCGCACCCAACCTACCGATTGGATGGTATTGTCGGCATTACGAGAAGCTGAAAATTCGATTTTCAATATCGAAGCCAATCTACCCGATTTTGTGCGCAACCTCGCAGGAATTACCAAACCCTGGGAAATGGAAACCTGGACAAAAGAACTACTCGGCTACCAAAAAGTCACCTATCACCGCACCTATTTCTCTGGTGAATTTCAAGCTTTACAAGCTGCAACCAAAGCGCTGCAAAATCAAGGAGTCGTCTTTCCCCTAGTCACTGCAGATGGATTTTTACGCGCTAAAACCCCATTCCTTGCACTTCCCAACCATTGGATTGTCCTCCTGGGTAATATTTCCGTCCAAGGAGGAGAATGGCTAGACACCGAACCGGGAAAAATCAACTTGGATGTCTATTCTTGGGGAAAACAATATCGTATTCACCTCCCAGAAGAAGACTTTGGTAATTACTTTTGGGGAGTGGTTATCGGGGAATAGCTGTCATTCTGGATTTCTCATAAGTAGTGCCATTTCACTCAAATTTTGATACATTTTCTTACCCCGCTTCCCGTCAGGTATCAACTCCAATAGTCAAACGGTATAAGCGGTAAGTGTTGTGGAACCCTGGAGCGGGAATATGCCATTGGTAGTGACAGAATGGATTTATGTCTGCGTTACAAAGGTGTAACATTAGGTATTGAGTTAAAAGTATGGCGGGAGAAAAAGCGTGACCCCCAAGCAGAAGGAATTGAGCAGTTGGAATCCTATTTAGCAAGGTTGGGGTTGAATGAGGGTTGGTTATTTGTGTTTGACCGACGCAAAAATGCTTTACCGATGGAGGAGCGGTTATCTACCCAGGTTGTGGTCACGGAAAATCAACGTACTATTACGGTGATTCGAGCGTGAGTGTTTTGAATAGTGTCGGAATCGTAAAAGCGATCGCTGAGTTGAAAGTGAGTAGGGAGTGGGGAAAACGACTTTAGGGTTTGCTGTTCGCGTGTAAGCGTGCTATTTATGATTTTTCCGCAGACCCTATTTACAAGCGAGAATATTTGCGGAGGCTATTTTCCTGCAAAACACTAAAGATGTAGATGCTGTGCGAAGGTGATACCTCCTTCAACCGCTAATAACCCTGCTAGCGGACTACCTAAACCGTAAAGTAGCACCCGTTGATAGTTACCAAGCTTCAGGAGGATTGAGATATCTAACATGTAGGTGGAAAACGTTGTGTAAGACCCTAAAAAGCCGATTGTGGCTAATCCGTAGAGCCATTGCTCTGTATTGATCTTCTGAAGTAGGGTTGTCAAGAACCCGATCAAAAAAGTACCAGAAAGATTAATAAAGAAGGTCGCAAAAGGAAAATTTCCACCAAATCTCTGAGTACAAAGGAGGGTCAAATAATAACGGATTAGCGCTCCAGGAATTGCACCTAACGCAATCCATACAGGGAGAAAACTAGAAGGTTCCATCAGCTTGGCCAATCCCGATCAAGTTTATTAAGTATCCACTCTGCGATCGCAATCCCCGTTTGTAAGCTGATAAATCCCAGCAACACACTCCCTATCCAGTAAATCAAGTCCGTTTGTAAATCTCTTTGCAATAGAAGTTTGGCGCTATCGAGTTCATAACTTGAAAACGTGGTGTATGACCCTAAAAATCCAGTCAAAAGCAGTAGTCTCAAATCAGGATGAAAGCTGATACTTTCCCCAAAAGACAGTGTTGCTAAAAGACCCATCATAAAGCATCCAGTAATGTTTACCACTAGGGTGCTGTAGGGTATAGCTGTGCCAAACAAATGGCTAATAACGAGTCCTAGGTAGTAACGGCATAAAGCTCCTGCGATCGCACCTAATGAGATAGCCATCACAGTTCGCACCAGAGGCTGTTTAAGCATGATCATATTCTCCCATTGTTTGTGCGATCGCTCTTGGCAAGTCTGCTACATTGCCTATGTTCTAGTACTCCCATTCGCCGAGCAATTTGCCCCACGAAAAAGCCCATCAACAAAATCCAAATCACCTTCTCTAACATACCGTCACCTTGCAATTGAGTTCGGTTGAGTTAAGTAATTAACGTGACTTGTTGCGGTCAGCTTAGTGGGAGCCGGAATCAACATACCCCTACCCTTCCGCTACAAGTCGGAACAGTAGGAGCCATCAGCCTAACACGTTGTGGATATCCTAGAAACGCTGGGCAGTTTCGGCGAGCTCCATCGCCATCACTTCTTTACTTATACTATCACCATACCAATTCAGTGAAGACCTCCCTTGTAAATAGGGAGTAGGAATGATTTATTCACATGGTGTTATTGTGTATAAAAGTCTACAAAACACTAACTTAAATTTCTCAGTGTGCAGCCACCTTTATAGACTGATGTAACGGCAGCTTATGGTTTTTATGTAGTATGAGCAAGGGTTTTCCAATGGGTTTGCTTGGCTGACATTTTAGTATAGTAAACTCGGAAATAAAAAATCATTAATTAATACTTTCAGAGAATACAATGAGGAAGTCTAGAACATAGAATAAAGCCATCATTGAAGGTATTTGATAAAACTTTAGTTCTTAATTTAATACACTATACTTTGAACATAGAAGAGTTCCATTGGGGATAAAATCAGAGGATATCGGAATGCTGATTCGATAAATTCTTATTTATCACCTAGCATTTTGGTATACTGAAACCCCAATTTCAATTTCTACGTAACATGATTTTGTAGACAGAGGACATCTACAGAAAGTCATCAAAATAATTAATCAACTATCGATATCTATCTTTAATTTGAATTGCAGTCAGAGATGATTGCCAGTTTGCTGTGTATTTTCATGATGAAAAATATCTCTGTAATCATCTGTAGTACATCTACATTCAGTTTGTAAATAAGTATTTTTGATTCTGTATAAATATTCAAGTAAATTCAATTGCAACTGAGAACAATGACCCAACTAAGTATCCAGAAAACGATATCTACCGCATTTCAGGTTTATCGGTTGAGACTGGGAACATTTATCAAAACTTCCTTTTATCGTTATCTGTGGTTATTCTTATCGAGTCTAGGATTGATAGGAGTATATTTCTGTTTCATTTTTTTACCCCTATTGCTTTTTGTCGCTAACTTATCTGCTACTGATTCTTTCGGTAATAATTTATTAATTATCTTACTTTCCCTTGTGGGAGGAATTCTATTTGCATATTTAACCGTTTTCACTGCAAGCAAAGGTTTAAGAATGGAAGCCTTAATTGCTTGGATAGCATCTAAAGAATTGAGTGGTGAAAAGGAAACACTACAAACCGCTAACAGACAAGTGAAAAGATTTTGGGCGTTTTTCCTGGCTCAATTTTATATTTTGTTAATCAGTATTGCTTTCTCGTTACTTGCCGAAGTATTGAGTAACGTATTTCCTGAGTATTTAGCAGCGATTGTATTTCTAATCTCGCTGTTGATCAATATCTGGATAACGGTAAAATTCCTATTTGCTGACATTGCGATCGCGTTGAGAAATACAACTGCATTAGATTCCCTTAAGTATAGTTTCCAACTATCACAAGGTTTTTTCTGGCAAATTACTATCATCGTCATCTGTATTTACCTCATCCTTCTCCCCGCATATATTATTCCTCTCCTACCTTTTCTATTCGGATTATTTTCTGCACTTGCACAGACACCAACAATTACATCCAACTTGAGCAGTTTTTTGGTAGTTCTCAGTAGTCTAATTCCATTATTGCTCATCAGCTTTATTGGTTTGAGTATAGTTGGAATATTAACAATACCCCTTTGGCAATCGGTGAAGGCAGTAATTTACCACGAGTTATCAGAGAAATAAATCAAGTATAATCATAGTGGAGAGAGTCTAGGCATTAACGATAAATTAACTTGCAGTTATTACTACCTATCTCCACTCCCAGACATTTTCCGAAATCCATTATGATGTCTTGATGCTGTCAAAAACATCTATTTTATCTGTCATTTCCCAGGGTAAATGTATATCAGTTCTACCCACATGACCGTAGGCTGCTAATTTTTCATAAAAACCACCTTTTAATTGGGAAGGTAAAAATCTCAAGTTAAATTGTTTAATAATACCTGCTAAACGAAAATCAAAATTTTGTGCGAGAATTTTTGCAATTTCCCCATCGGGGATTTTTCCGGTTCCAAAGGTTTCCACTTGGATACTCAAGGGTCGCGCATAACCAATTGAATAACTTAGTTGGACTTCGCACTCATCGGCAATTTTCGCGGCAACAATATTTTTGGCTGCATAGCGAGCGACATAAGCACCGACCCTATCGATTCTAGTTGGGTCTTTACCACTTAAAGCCGCACCACTGTGTCGGGAATATTCACCATAGGTATCAATGGCATTTTTCCTACCTGTTAAACCCGAATGAACCGAAGGTCCACCGACACTAAATGGTTCATCAAAGTCAATAAATATTCTCGTTTTACTGTCAGGTTTAATGGATTCCTCTAAAAATACAGGTTTAATTACTGTTTCCCGAATATCCTCTGCAAGTATATGCAAATTCGATTTTTCCCATCTATTTTGACTGGCAATAATTGAAATACTGTGAATTCTGTAGGGTTTACAATCTCGAAATTCTACCCCTACTTGCACCTTCCCATCGGGAGATAAATAATCAAGTTTTTGATTTAATTTAACTTGACTAAGTTGTCTGGCTAATTTATGGGCTAAATATATTGGTAAAGGCATTAAAATCGGAGTCTGGTTGCAAGCAAAACCAAAAACTGTCACTTGGTCTCTCACCGTAATTTGTTCAATTTCTGCATCAGATAATTTCCTTTCATCAATTTCTGCAAAACGATGAATCCTAGCTGTCGGTAGCTCCTTTAAGGTCGTTAAAATACTACAGGTTTTACCATTAAAATCTGGTTGGTCATAGCCAACTTTTTCAATTACTTGTCTCGCTATATCAGTAAAATCAACATTATCATTTTGTTCAAACCTAGCTGCTAAAAAAACAATTCCTGTAGATACGGCACATTCGGTAATAACTCTCGCATAGGGGTCATGGAGTAAAAAGCGATCGACAATAGCATCGCTAATTTGATCACAAAGTTTATCTGGATGACCTGCTGTTACAGATTCGGAAGTAAACAAAAAATCTTTTTTCATTATTGTCACCTATTTTCCACCCAACTAGCTTGTAAATAGAGTGTTGACGTGTAGCGAGGGAATAGGGATTAGGAAGTAGAAATGAGCTATTTTAGACGCTTCTCCGTGAGAAACTGCACTATAGCGGTCTAAGCGTCAAGCTAAAGCTATATATTTACTTATCTAATCAATCCCCCCATAGGAACGACCGGAGTCGGTGAATTTTTTCCTTGTTTCATTAACTACCAATGGCAAAAAGGCACTACTACTAATTACCAATCCATCGGTGAGATTAATCGGTGATAAACTTAATAACATTCTTAATCCGGGAACACCCAAAGATAATAGCTGCAAGCCAATGGAACCAAACAACGCAGCATTTAAATATTTATTTTGTGGTAACTTACCACGGTCAAAAATAGTGTATGTTTGGGAACGACAACTTAAGGCGTGAAGTAGTTGTCCGACTGTCAAACTCATAAAGGCAATTGTACTAGCTTGTGAACCCATCCCATACTTGCTAATACCATAACCATAAGCTGCTAAACTACTCAAAGAAATGCTACCGGATTCAAACAAAATATCGCCAAAATCTGATTTTTGAATAATAGCTTCCTCCGGATTGCGGGGTGGTTTTTTTAATACATCCGGTTCCGTTGGTTCTAAAGCAAGGGCTAAACCAGGAAAGATATCTGTGACTAAATTCAACCACAAAAGTTGAATCGCATTTAAAGGTTGTCCCAAACCCAGGGTTGTAGCTGCTAACATTACCATAATTTCACTCATATTGGTTGCTAGCAAAAAATGCACCGATTTACGGATATTATTGTAAATTGTTCGTCCCCGACTCACCGCAATCATCATCGTCTCCAAATTATCATCGGCAATGATGATATCTGCAACCTCTCGCGCTGCATCCGTACCACTATGACCCATCGCTACACCCACCTGAGCAGCCTTCAGGGCTGGTGCATCATTTATACCATCTCCCGTCATTGCCACCACCCGTCCAGCCGACTGCAAAGTTTGCACGATTTGGAGTTTATTGGCTGGGCTAATCCGAGCAAAAACATTTACTCTATCAAAAATCGCACTCTTAGCCTCAGCATTAATACTGAGCATATCAGTGGAATCAAGAATTTGTAGTTGATTATGGTTAGCTAATTCCAATTCCTTGGCGATCGCAAATGCGGTGGGTGTCTGATCACCGGTAATCATGACGGTATCAATTCCCGCTTGATGAAATTGTGCAATCAAATCTTTGACTCCGGCTCGAATGGGGTCTTTCATAGCAATTAAACCGAGCCAAATCAGATTTTCCTCCGGGTTTTTCCTGTCTTTTCCCCCTTCTATGTGGGTATAAGCTACTGCTAGTACCCGCAAAGCTTTACCCGCCATCCGCTCATTTTCTAGCTCAATGGCTAATTTATCATCTGCGGTTAAGGGAACTATTTCTCCCCCTTTCATCCGTCGGTTACACCGTTGCAACACCTCCATTGGTCTCCCTTTGACCGCAACTAAGGTTTCCCCTTCCTTAGTTCCATGTAGGGTACTCATCAGATTACGATTTTCAGAGCGTTGATTAATCTCCTGGAGAGGATAACTCTGCCGCAAGCCGATTACATCTACCCCAGCAGCGATCGCAATATCAATTAAAGCATTTTCCGTTGCCGAACCATTGACGATATATTTACCTTCCTGTTGCACCACTTCACTTTCATTACATAGCACCGATACATGCAACATCTGCACCAATTGCTGACAACTATAGGGATTAATGATGCGATCGCCATTTACGAATTCACCATCACGTACCTCGATTCGTTGAGCATCTGTCTGAATTTCCACCACGGACATGCGGTTTTCCGTAATTGTCCCGGTTTTATCCAAACAAATCTTCTGCACCGAACCTAAAGCTTCCACCGCATTCAAACTCCGCACCAGAACTTGATGCTTGCGCATATCGCGAATCCCCAATGCCAAAGTCGTAGTTGCAACCGTTGGTAAACCCTCCGGAACTGCTGCTACTGCTAAGGATATGGATGTAGTCAACATTACCAACCAGGGATAACCCCGCAACAATCCAATCAAAAACACAACTCCGCAAATACCACCACTGAGCATCACTAATTGGCTACCAACCCGATCCAATTGTTTAGCCAGGGGAGTATCTGTAGCATTTGCGGACCCAACCAGTTGTTGAATTTGACCTAGTTCCGTATATTGACCCGTACCCGTTACTACTGCTAAACCCTGTCCCCCCGTCACCAGAGTACCCTTATACACCATATTTACTCGGTCTGCGAGACAAGTTTCCTTACTATACAAAGGCTTAGTAATTTTATTTACTGGTATACTTTCACCTGTTAACGCCGACTCATCCACAGTTAAATTTTCCGCTTCCACCAGTCTCGCATCTGCGGCCACATAACTACCTGGTCTCAGAATCAAAATATCTCCCAGAACAACATCAGCCGTATTTATTTCCCGAATTTGGCCATTTCTCAGGACACAAGTAAAAGGGCGATCGCGTTTTTTGAGAGACTGAATAATTTTTTCTGACTGACTCTCTGTAAAATAACCAATCACCGCATTAATTCCCACTACCCCCATAATGACTAAAGCATCAATCCAGCCACCCGTTACAGTTGAAAGTACAGCAGCACCTGTTAATAAAGCTACCGGTAAAGACTGGAATTGCTCCATAAAAACCCTGAGTTGGGAACGGGATGGAGACTCAGGTAAAAGATTTTGTCCGTATTGCTCTAGCTTTGCTAAAGCTAATTCCTCAGATAAACCATATGCTGGGGAAGTTTGCAAAGTTTCAATCACCGCATCTGTTTCCAGCAAATGCCAATCTTCTTCAACAAAAGCACCGCATGTTTCACTAATATCCGCTTGATTGATAGTTTTCCCAGAATTTCTGCCTAGTGGAGAAACCTTCGGCAGTTGACGCTGATATTTTTTTTGTTTATACTCCCTAACAATCAAATCAATAATATTCTGAATCCGTGTATGACTAATATTTGGATTAAAAAAAATCAAAACATTGCTAGTCAACGTATTTGCACGCACAGAAATTATCTCTGGAATTTGGGTAAGGGATAATTCTAAATAATCCTTAAAACCTTCTTGCTGATAAAGTTCATTTAATTTATACCTACCTCTACCCCTGACACTGGTATGTATTGCTTGAACCACGAAACCCCCCATTCAATTTGAGAGTTAGCAGATACATTCTGAAGATAGGAAAAAAACTTGAGGATTTTGTGAGGGAAGAGAAATCATTAAAGATTGATTAGCGATCGCTATTCTCTCCGACATTAGACCTACATTTTCATGCTCTGTACCTTCTCGGTGTTTCTTATAACTACTCAACCAGACATAATATAACTAACTTCAAGCAAGTCCCCCATGTCCCTGGGACACAGCCAAACAAGAAAATAGCTCATTCCCATTTCCAACTCCTTATTTTCAAATAAGAGTCTTGGAACACAGGTAGGGAAGCTCAACTTCCTGATTTGAGGAACAGAACCTGGAAGCGAGTCATGACTTCAATGTCACTTATGGACAAGAAGCCTCCCAATTAACTTGACAAGACTTTTATGAACCAAATGTAAAGTAATGGTAAATCCAGCTTGACTCTTTATATAACTATCTGATTAGATAATGAAAAGGTTGATTTACCTTGATAGGTATGATACTAAAGGAGACTAGTGATTGTACTGAATATATTTTAGATTCTTTTCCCGTACCAATGTGCGACAATATCCGTATTTTTAAGTAATACAAAAAAGCTCCGTAAACAAATTTACAGAAGCTTTGGATCGTATTTATTATTAAAGTTAAACTACAACATAAAAAAAAGACCTGGCATCGAGCTATTTTGACGGGAGGCAACCCTCCAGCTATCGTCGCCGCAGCAGCGTTTCACAACTGAGTTCGGGATGGGTTCAGAGTGGTTCCACAGCGCCATCGACACCAGGAAAACTTGTGGGGAATCAAAGTTCCCTGAAGAATGGATAGAGATTAGTATTAGTAGTAGTCAAAAGGTCAAGCCCTCGGTTTGTTAGTACTTCTAGGCTTCATATGTTGCCACACTTCCACCGAAAGCCTATCAACACATGTTCTATGTGTAACCTTACTCCCAAATTGGGATGAGAACACTCATCTTGAGGTGGGCTTCCCACTTAGATGCTTTCAGCGGTTATCCGCTCCGAACATGGCTACCCAGCGTTTACCGTTGGCACGATAACTGGTACACCAGAGGTTCGTTCTTCCCGGTCCTCTCGTACTAAGGAAGACTCCTCTCAATGTTCTAACGCCTGCACCGGATATGGACCGAACTGTCTCACGACGTTCTGAACCCAGCTCACGTACCGCTTTAATGGGCGAACAGCCCAACCCTTGGGACGTACTTCCGCCCCAGGTTGCGATGAGCCGACATCGAGGTGCCAAACCTCCCCGTCGATGTGGACTCTTGGGGGAGATCAGCCTGTTATCCCTAGAGTAACTTTTATCCGTTGAGCGACGGCCATTCCACTCTGAGCCGTCGGATCACTAAGACCTACTTTCGTACCTGCTCGACTTGTGGGTCTTGCAGTCAAGCTCCCTTCATGCCTTTACACTCGCCGCACGATTTCCAACCGTGCTGAGGGAACCTTTGCGCGCCTCCGTTACCATTTAGGAGGCGACCGCCCCAGTCAAACTGCCCACCTGAAACCGTCCCACTCCCGGCTCACGGGAGATGGTTAGAATTCTAGCTTCGCGAGAGTGGTATCTCACCGTTGGCTCCATACTCCCCACAAGGAATATCTCTTCGCCTCCCACCTATCCTGCGCACGCCAAGCCCGAACCCAATTCCAGGCTACAGTAAAGCTTCATAGGGTCTTTCTGTCCAGGTGCAGGTAGTCCGTATCTTCACAGACAATCCTATTTCGCCGAGTCTCTCTCTGAGACACCGTCCAGATCGTTACGCCTTTCGTGCGGGTCGGAACTTACCCGACAAGGAATTTCGCTACCTTAGGACCGTTATAGTTACGGCCGCCGTTCACCGGGGCTTCGGTCGTCAGCTTCAGCCCGAAAGCCTGACCAACTTCCTTAACCTTCCGGCACTGGGCAGGCGTCAGCCCCCATACTGCGTGATTTCACTTCGCGGAGACCTGTGTTTTTGGTAAACAGTCGCCTGGACCTCT
This sequence comes from Calothrix sp. NIES-3974, assembly GCF_002368395.1. Classification (GTDB taxonomy): domain Bacteria; phylum Cyanobacteriota; class Cyanobacteriia; order Cyanobacteriales; family Nostocaceae; genus NIES-3974. Next base: position 3,639,616 of record NZ_AP018254.1, on the reverse strand, counting down.
TCACTGCGACCCAAGTTCTACCTTGGGCACCCCTTCTTCCGAAGTTACGGGGCCATTTTGCCGAGTTCCTTAGAGAGAGTTATCTCGCGCCCCTCGGTATCCTCTACCTCCCCACCTGTGTCGGTTTCGGGTACGGGTCAAATGCAATTTCCGTAGTTCGAGCTTTTCTTGGAAGCCTGACTATGCCACTTCGATTCCGTAGAATCTCGTACTCCCATCTCATCTCAAGACGTTTTCTCCGTCTCTCTCCAACTTAATGGTTGAGCCGGTAACCAACATCCGGCTGACACTCGCCTTCTCCGTCCCTCGCTACAATTACATCCAAGTACGGGATTCTTAACCCGTTATCCATCGACTACGCCGTTCGGCCTCGCCTTAGGTCCCGACTTACCCAGAGTGGACGAACCTGCCTCTGGAACCCTTGGGGTTTCGGGGTATTGGATTCTCACCAATATTTGCGCTACTCAAGCCGACATTCTCACTTCTGTTTCGTCCACTGCTGCTTGCCGCTACAGCTTCTCCCTACTACAGAACGCTCCCCTACCACTTATTTCTAAGTCCGCAGCTTCGGTACTACGTTTAGTCCCGTTCATTTTCGGCGCAGGAGCGCTTGACCAGTGAGCTATTACGCACTCTTTCAAGGGTGGCTGCTTCTAGGCAAACCTCCTGGTTGTCTATGCACTCCCACCTCCTTTGCCACTTAACGTAGATTTTGGGACCATTAGCTGGCGGTCTGGGCTGTTTCCCTCTTGACGATGAAGCTTATCCCCCACCGTCTCACTGGCTAGGTGTTAACTTGGTATTCTGAGTTTGTCTCGATTTGGTACCGGTCTCCCAGCCCGCACCGAAACAGTGCTTTACCCCCAAGTGATATTCCTAACCGCTGCGCCTCAACACATTTCGGGGAGAACCAGCTAGCTCCTGGCTCGATTGGCATTTCACCCCTAACCACACCTCATCCGCCAATTTTTCAACATTGGTCGGTTCGGACCTCCACAAGGTGTCACCCTTGCTTCATCCTGGACATGGTTAGATCGCCAGGGTTCGGGTCTATAAATACTGATTTTCGCTCTTTTCAAACTCGCTTTCGCTTTGGCTCTGACATTCCCGTCTTAACCTACCAGTACCTATAACTCGCCGGCTCATTCTTCAACAGGCACGCTATCACACGTTTAATCGTGCTCTAACTGCTTGTAGGCTGATGGTTTCATGTTCTATTTCACTCCCCTCCCGGGGTTCTTTTCACCTTTCCCTCGCGGTACTGTTTCGCTATCGGTCACGCAGACGTATTTAGCCTTACCGGGTGGTCCCGGCTGATTCACATGGAATTTCACGTGCTCCATGCTACTCGGGATACTGCTTCTATCTGTTTAGTTTTCGACTACAAGACTTTCACTTTCTCTGGTGCATCTTTCAAATGCTTCGTCTAACTTTCAGATTCGATTTTGTTGCAGTCCCACTACCCCAAGTTACATGTAACTTGGTTTGGGCTTCTCCCCGTTCGCTCACCACTACTTGGGGAATCACTTTTGTTTTCTTTTCCTCTGGCTACTAAGATGTTTCAATTCGCCAGGTTCGCTCTTTCCTGTCTATATATTCAACAGGTAGTATTCTGGGTTTCCCCATTCGGATATCTCCGGCTCTCTGTTTGCTTCCAACTCCCCGGAGCTTTTCGTTGGTAACCACGTCCTTCTTCGCCGCTGCGTGCCTAGGTATCCACCATCAGCCCTTTCTCGCTTGACCTTCTCACTCGACTCTTTGCTCTCCCTTCACAATCGCAAAGCTCGTGCAATGATTCTCTGTGTTCTACTACTACTGCTTTCTTCTCTATCCAATTTTCAAGGTTCTTTTACTGAGCTTTCACTCAGCAGACAAAAACATAAAGTTGTTTGGTGCTGAGAAAAATCCAAACCAGAAATATAGTTTGAAGGGGAGACCAAAATTATATTGACTCGCGCTCGACCTGGGATTGACCAGCTTGTGATTGACTTGTTGGCTTTTCCATCCAATCTACAAGTGGGTAGGTCTCCCTAAAAGGAGGTGATCCAGCCACACCTTCCGGTACGGCTACCTTGTTACGACTTCACCCCAGTCACCAGCCCTGCCTTCGGAATTTCCCCCCACGAATGGTTAGGATAACTACTTCGGGCGTGACCAGCTTCCATGGTGTGACGGGCGGTGTGTACAAGGCCCGGGAACGAATTCACCACAGTATGCTGACCTGTGATTACTAGCGATTCCTCCTTCATGTAGGCGAGTTGCAGCCTACAATCTGAACTGAGCCACGATTTCTGAGATTTGCTTGCAGTCGCCTGCTTGCTGCCCATTGTTCGCAGCATTGTAGTACGTGTGTAGCCCAGGATGTAAGGGGCATGATGACTTGACGTCATCCCCACCTTCCTCCGGTTTGTCACCGGCAGTCTCCCTAGAGTTCCCCACTTAAGGCTGGCAACTAAGGACGAGGGTTGCGCTCGTTGCGGGACTTAACCCAACATCTCACGACACGAGCTGACGACAGCCATGCACCACCTGTGTTCGCGCTCCCGAAGGCACTCCAGTGTTTCCACCAGATTCGCGACATGTCAAACCCTGGTAAGGTTCTTCGCGTTGCATCGAATTAAACCACATACTCCACCGCTTGTGCGGGCCCCCGTCAATTCCTTTGAGTTTCACAGTTGCCTGCGTACTCCCCAGGCGGGATACTTAACGCGTTAGCTACGGCACTGGTAGGGTCGATACTACCAACGCCTAGTATCCATCGTTTACGGCTAGGACTACTGGGGTATCTAATCCCATTCGCTCCCCTAGCTTTCGTCCCTCAGTGTCAGTTACGGCCTAGCAGGGCGCTTTCGCCACCGGTGTTCTTCCCAATCTCTACGCATTTCACCGCTACACTGGGAATTCCCCCTGCCCCGAACGTACTCTAGTCTTGTAGTTTCCACCGCCCTTATGCGGTTAAGCCGCACGCTTTAACAGCAGACACACAAAACCACCTACGGACGCTTTACGCCCAATCATTCCGGATAACGCTTGCATCCTCCGTATTACCGCGGCTGCTGGCACGGAGTTAGCCGATGCTTATTCCTCAAGTACCTTCATTCTTATTCCTTGAGAAAAGAGGTTTACAACCCAAGAGCCTTCCTCCCTCACGCGGTATTGCTCCGTCAGGCTTTCGCCCATTGCGGAAAATTCCCCACTGCTGCCTCCCGTAGGAGTCTGGGCCGTGTCTCAGTCCCAGTGTGGCTGATCGTCCTCTCAGACCAGCTACAGATCGTCGCCTAGGTAGGCCTTTACCCCACCTACTAGCTAATCTGACGCGAGCTCATCTCTAGGCAGCTAGCCTTTCACCTCTCGGCACATCCGGTATTAGCAGACGTTTCCATCTGTTGTCCCAGACCTAGAGCCAGATTCTCACGCGTTACTCACCCGTCCGCCACTATCTCCGAAGAGACCGTTCGACTTGCATGTGTTAAGCATACCGCCAGCGTTCATCCTGAGCCAGGATCAAACTCTCCGTTTTGTTCAGAGTTTTAATTCCTGAATCTCTTGAGATTCTGGATAAACTAATCCATTATTTTTTGTTGTAGTATGTTTCAAGTTCTTTCAGCTTTACTCAAGCTTGGAACTAAATTCATTCTCTGACGCGAATCAAAATTTAGTTTTAATCGCCTTCAAACTATTTTCTTTTCTCGGTTCGGCGTTCAAGCTGTTTTTCTTGCGCTTGACACTTTATATAAGCTAGCAGGATTAAAAGAAACTGTCAAGCAGTTTTTTGAATTTTTTTTTCAGGATGGTTAGCAAAGTGGGGAAATGCTTATGGAAACCCGCATTTCTCACGAAACCCTAAAACTCACAGGGAATAGGGAGTAGTCCGTGACGGGAGTAGAAGGAAAATCAATCCGTTACTCAAGGCTTACAACTTAACTCGTGAGAAATCCAGGGAAAGATGGTTTTAAGCATCTTGTCCGCAGGAAGTATATGTTCCTATCGTTTATTCTGGTCGGGGATGGATGTGCTTTCGTGATAATTGGGCATTTTTTAAGATGGGGTTTTTTGTAGTTCGGGTCGTTCTTCCGGTAGGATTGCATTCTCTACAGGGCAAACCTGTATACAAATTCCGCAATCAATGCAAGTGTTAAAGTCGATCCAGTACCAATCTGTACCTTTGATGTTTTTGCCTGGACCGGGGTGGATACATGCGACTGGACAGGCATTGACGCAATCAGCGATACCTTCACAGATTTCGGTGACAATTGTGTGTGACATTTATGATTGATTCCCTATCTTCGTGATGTTGCTTTCCTTACTGTTTAAGTCAATCATACGACTTAACTATCGGTCGATGGAGGATGGAGATAGTACTATTTACCCAGAAATTTCACACAAAAGAGCAAGCTTTTTGAGCGTCTAGATATCATTCACTTTGTACTTTTTCGCGATAAAAAAGCTGAAAGCACTTATCCGGTAAGACTTATACTGTTATTCAGTAACCCCTATTTAGACATTTAGACTAAACTTCGGTCCCTCAGCAAAAAATAGGAAACTGTCAAGCAGGAAAGATTTCAATTTGATTTCCTTTGACTGGGTACTAAGTACGAATTGTTCAGTTTTCTGGGACTGTGAGAATTTGAGACGTTAATCTCCAGGTGTTTGAATACTTAAGATATTTTGAAGAGTTAACAAATTATGCTGTTAGATACACTGGAAACGTAACTGTAGTTGATAAAATAAGGGCGAACGATGGGACTCGAACCCACGAATGGTGGAACCACAATCCACTGCCTTAACCACTTGGCTACGCTCGCCTCGCATTTGCAATAGCGATTATATCATGTGGTGTTCAACTTAGCCAAGTTTTTTTGCTCAAAAAATTAAAGGTGTTGTTCGTCGCTTCAATAAGATAAACTTATGAAATGAGGATGTTGATCACAAGATGAAACTGTTAAGTGTTCTTGCAGTTGTTGGGACTGCGGGTTTATTGGGGTTAGGTGTGGTGATGGCGAAGAGCAATCCGGGACAGGTGGAGTATGAGGAGTATGCTGCGCAACGTTTTGGGTTGTACTTGAAGGAGAATGCCTGTGGAGAGGGTAAAAATCCGTTAGAAAAGTTTTTGCAAGAAAATTGCGATCGCTTGATTCAGGAAGCACAACCGACGATTCGCGGTTTACTGAGTGCGACGACACAAAGGCGTGATTTTGTGTTTTTCAGTTTGTACACAACGGATTTAAAGGTGAGTCGATGGCTTCCTGGTTATCAGTTTGAAACTTTAGGAGCATTTAATAATTTCTATACTTTTAGTGCTAGGGAAAACTAATTAGGGTGTTTGTGGTTTGGGGGAAGTGGTTGTGTCTGCATATTTGCTGGTTACCCATGGAAGTCGAGATTCGCGACCGGGTTTGGTGATGCAGGAATTGGTGACTAAATTACAAAGTCGCGGTGTCCCCTGTGTGGATGTAGCTAATTTAGAGTTAGCATCACAACCATTATCTGAGCAAATTCAAGATTTTGCTGAGTATGTTTGGAGTCTGGGTTATAAGCGGGTGGTGATTGCACCGTTGTTTTTGCTTGCGGGGGTACATGTGATGGAAGATATTCCGATGCAGGTGGAAATAGCTCAAGCTGGGTTAGCTGGAAAAGTTGAGATAGAAGTAAAAACCTATTTGGGTGCATATTCTGGTGTGGAAGATTTTTTGAGGAGAATCTGCCAACGTTTTGTAGATGATAATTTGTACGGCCAGAATATTTCCCAGCAACTACTGATTTTGCTTGCTCACGGTAGTCGAAGAGTAGATGGAAATACTGCTGTTGAAGCTTTAGCAACAAATTTAAATGGATTGACCGCATATTGGTCTGTGACACCGAATTTAGAATCAAGATTGGCGAAATTAAATCAAGAAGATACTTCAGTTACAAAGGTGGTTGTCGTACCATATTTTTTATTTGCAGGTAAGATTACGGATGCGATCGCAGCATCGATCGACGCGCTAAAATTACAGTTTCCAACAATAACAATATACCAGGCGCAACCGTTGGGTTTAAATGAAGGCTTCGCCGATTTGATTTGGGATTGGTTAGTCGATGAACGAAAATAGTCCAGTAGAGGGAGAATTTTTGGGTAAGGTGTATTTAGTGGGTGCAGGACCTGGAGACCCTGGTTTATTCACTCTCAAGGGGAAAGCCATACTCGAATGTGCAGATGTAGTGATTTATGATGCCTTAGTTAGTCCAGAAATTTTAGCGATGATTAATTCGCAGGCGGAGAAAATTAATGCCGGAAAACGGATGGGTCGGCATTCGTTGTTACAGGAGGAAACGACTCAATTACTAATTGAAAAGGCTCGCACTCAAGCTGTTGTGGTTAGGTTGAAGGGTGGTGATCCGTTTATTTTTGGTCGTGGGGGTGAGGAAATGGAAGCACTTGTAAATGCAGGGATTCCGGTGGAAGTTGTACCGGGTATTACCTCTGGGATTGCCGCTCCTGCCTATGCAGGTATTCCCCTCACCCATCGATTATACAGTTCGTCTGTCACCTTTGTCACGGGACATGAATCGGTGGGGAAATATCGTCCACAAATTCAATGGCAAGCGATCGCTCAAGGTTCAGAAACAATTGTAATTTATATGGGGATTCATAATCTGCCAATGATTATAGAAAATCTGTTGAATGCAGGATTGAGTCAAGAAACACCGATTGCGTTGGTACGTTGGGGAACCCGTTCCGAACAGGAGGAATTAATTGGCGAGGTAGGAACAATTGTGTCCCTGGTGGAATCTTCAGGGTTTACTGCTCCGGCAATTGTTGTAATTGGTCAAGTTGTTAATTTACACTTTAGTCTAGGTAAAGGAGCAGCAAAAAGTAAAAACAACTCTTCCCACAATCTTTAATGGTTTACCGCAACTTCCGGTGTCACGACAAAAGTCAATACGGTTTCATCAACTCCTTTGAGTTCCAAGGAACTACCTTTAATAATTTCCTCGTCTTGCAGGTAATCAGCGACGGCTGCGGATGCTAGAATTGTCCCGGGTTCAGCTGCTTGTTGAAGACGGGAAGCAATATTGACACTGGGACCAACTGCTGTGTAGTCTGCTCGTTCGGAGCAGCCGAACATACCGACAACTGCTGTACCTTGGTGGATACCGCAACGAAATTGTAAGCCGTTACGCCCATCAGTTTCAAAAATACCCTGTTCTCGCCATTTCTGGTTTAATCCTTCTAAACCGTGTAACATAGCCCTGGCGGTATTAATTGCCCGTCGTACCTGTTCGTTGGGAGTAAGTTCTTCTGGTGCTCCATACAGGGCTAAAATTGCATCCCCCATGAACTTATCCACCGTACCTCCGTTATCAAATACGGCTTTGGTCATCACTTCCAAATATTCATTCAGAATTTCTGCCACTTTACGAGAGCGGAGGGTATTAGAGAGTTGGGTAAAACCGACAATATCGCTAAATAAAACCGTAATTAAACGAGGTTCGGGACGCAAATCTAATACTAATTCACCGCGAGCTGCTTTTTGAACTAAAGCACTAGGTAAAAACCGTTTTAAAACGGATTCGGTTAAATAATTATTTAATTCCAAAACCTGACGTTCTGTTGCTTTTAAGGCTAACAAATTACGGGTTTCAGCTAAAAGTTCGCGGTCATTAAAGGGTTTCGCGAGGTAAGCATCCGCACCCCGCTCTGTTCCCTCAATTCGGGTTTCCTCGTCCACTTTGGCTGTGAGCAAAATAATCGGTGTTCCCTTGAGGGTTTCATCACAGCGAATCATTCGAATCATTTCTAAACCTGTCACCAAAGGCATCATTAAATCAGTGACAATCAAATGGGGTTTGATTTCCTGTGCTTTATGGAAACCTTCGGCTCCGTTGCGAGCGGTTTGCACTTGGTAGCCACTATTTTTGAGGATACTAGAAACATAACTGCGCAAATCGGCGTTATCATCGACAACCAAGATAATTTGTTCCTTGGCGATCGCCGATGTTTCCTGACCGTTACTGACCTGATTTGTCACTGGTAATTCTTCTAGCTCACGCTCAAAACTATCAGTGGTCTCAAGTAGCTCTAAATCTGCTAACTCCACATTAGCACGGCTCAAATTTACTTCGCTGGGGGTGTCTAGCACCTGTTCGGGGGGAAGATGCTCATGACCGGGTTTGAGGTAAACACTAAAAGTTGTCCCAGAACCATAAACGGAATCAACGGTGACTTTACCGCCATGTACTTCCGTTAATTCTTTCACTAAAGCCAACCCTAATCCCGTCCCCTCATAGGAACGACTTTCGGAACCTTCCGCTTGGCGAAAACGCTCAAAGAGGTGGGGTATTTGTTCTGGAAGAATGCCGATACCCGTATCTTGGACTTGTAAGCAGCAACTACCATTCTGATTGCTGACCGTCACCGTAATTTTACCCCCATCAGGAGTAAATTTCATGGCATTGGAAAGTAGATTATAAACCACCTTGTCGAACTTTTCCATATCCAAATACACCGTTGGACAGGGGCTAAATTCGCTAACCACCTGCAATCCCTTCTTCTCACAGTAGGGACGGAAGGATTCGACGATTTGACCGACGAATTCGACCAAATCGCAAGGACGGAAACTCGGTTGCATCCTCCCCGCATCAATCCGTTGTAAATCCAGTAACTGATTGACTAAACGTAATAAACGACGGGAATTACGTAGGGCGATCGCACTTTGTTCGTAGGACAACCCCTGTTGATTGGCAACAGCCGATTCCAATGGTCCTTGAATCAGAGTAATGGGGGTACGAAATTCGTGGGAAATATTTTGGAAAAATTCTGTTTTTTGGCGGTCTAGTTCTAGTAAACGTTCTGCCTGCTCGCGGGTTTTTTGATACAAACGGGACTGTTGAACAGCGATCGCGGCTTGGGCTGCAACTGTTTTTGCGAGTTCAATTTCGGCCACTTGCCATTGGCGAGGTCGCGATTCTTCCCGCAAAGTAATACTACCAATACTTTTACCATCAGCCAATAGGGGTACAACCATCAACGAACGCGATCGCCCCCTCAAGGGTAACTCAAAGCCACTAAACTCTGGCGGACAATTTTGCATATCCGCAATAATTACTGGCTCCTGGGTGCGTAACATCTCTTGTAAAATCAGATTACCCCGAATTGGTGCTTGGGATTGGGGTAAAAATTGGTGATCAATCACCTTCGCCCCATCGGTGGCATCGTATAATCCCACACATTGGACGTACTCATCTTCTTCTGTCCACAGGGACAAAACACACCCATCCACCTGTAAAGCTTGACCAAGTTGTTGGGTAATTGCCGCAAAAATATCCTGGGGATTTAAACTGGAACGAATTGTACTGGTAATGGTGTTCACCAACGCTTCCCGTTGAGCAAGCGATCGCACCTGCTCGTAGGCATAGGCTTGGGATAATGCTAAGGCGGCTTGGTCTGCCACCATCATCACCAATTGTACCTCGTCCTCGCTCCAGGTTCGGGGTTGACGACATTGGTGTAACGCTAACACCGCCATCAATTCCTGACGCAAAATTAAGGGTACAATCAAACTGGAACAAATACCAGCCTTCCCAAAAGCCTGGGAGCGAATTTGTAACTGGGGAGTTTCCCCTTGAATTCGCTCATCGTTGACGACATCATTAATCACTTGGACTTCGTGGGTTTCCCAGATTGTCTGAGCTAACTGGGACTTGTCTACCCAATTATCCCCATCTCCCCCCAAGGTCTCCATACCCTGCTGATAAATAAACCCCTGATCACTTAGCTGACCATCTTGACAGGGACGCAGTAAACAAACATCCACCTCCAACATCTGACCAACGGTATCGACAATTGTTTGCAAAATCTGCCGATAATCCAGCGCACTACGAATTGTATTTGTTACCGTATTTAACAAAGACTCCTGTCGCAAAGTGCGGGTTAACTCACGGGTACGAGCTTTGAGAACATTATGGGTATCCAGAGCTTGACGAACCACCACCTTCAACTCTTCCGCTTCCCACGGCTTAGTAACATATTTAAACACCTTACCGGAGTTAATCGCTTCCACCAAGTCCTCAACATCCGTATAGCCAGTTAATATAATCCTAATGATATCAGGGTATTGGGTTGCCGTTAAACTTAAAAATTCAGTCCCGCTCATCATTGGCATTCTTTGGTCAGAGATGATTACAGCCACCTCTCCCTCTTCAGACAATAAATCAAGCGCAGCTGGGCCTGAAGTCGCTCTTAGCACCTTATACTCACGGTAAAAGGTGCGGTAAAGCAAGTCAAGATTGTCGGGTTCATCATCGACAACTAAGATTTTTGGCTTACTATTTCCTGGAGATTTCATGCACCGTTTTCCTGCTGCACTCGCAGTTGTGTAAAGAACAAATGTAATGATTCAAAATAGTTTGGAGTCCGATCTGCTTCGACCTGATTGACGACAGACCAAAAAAATAAAAGCAATTTTAGAGTTAGTAATTTTAAAATATCGAAATAATTCACAGTGATTAACCCATTGTCATTGTTGACAGTTGACCGCCAACAGAACTAAAACCCAATCACCTAGTTTATCTTCCTGCATTTTGCGTAGACCAGCTACGCATGGCGTTTTCTGCGACAACGCAAAGTGCAGCGTACACTCTTTACAGAGCAGTGAGCAATAAGCGTTGAGTAACGGGTTGATTTTCCCAGCACACCCCACTGACTGCAAGTTTTTGGAACTTGTGAGAAACCCTGGTCTTGTGGTGTTCCCCATAGCCACATATTTATGATTCCCAATCTCGGAGTGACATTAACAACCCCAAGTAAATTTTACTGATTCAAATCATGGTCTAAGTTACGAATATTACATTTTACGTCACCTCTCCTTCCGTGAAATCAGTATAATTAGAGACAAAAAAGTTTGTGTCAGTTAAGCTATCTGTCATATATTCTATGCGTATTTTATGTCAATATATTTGCCCAGAAATACGGTGATAAACCACCAGTATTCCCCATATATTCAAGATTATCGCCAAATTATATGCTATCTCCGGCAAAAAAATCTCATAATTTATACTTAAAAAGAGAGTGGAGAGATAGGGAGTGGGAGAAAAGTAGGTATTTGAGAGTACTTGTCAGGACTTACGCACTCGTTACGGGAAATCAGGTGTTTGGGATTGCTACGCAATCAAGTCGCAATGACGGTGTTTACGTCGTCCTTGCGTAAGTCCTACTTATATAAGGAACCCGACTTGAAGCTTGCTAAGTATATTGAGAAAGACAACCTTGCATAGCAAGCTTCTAAGCCAATTATTTCCTCACAAATAGGACTTTACACGGTTCAAAAGAGAGCTTTTCCTGGAAATAGTTAAGGTTTAAAGGTAAACTTTCATCAGTCAACTGTCAACAAACGAAAAGGGGAAATATATAAATTAGCGTGCGAAGTATATTAAAATCCTAATCTCCCTTTTTCTGTTGCTTCCCTCCCACCTATGTACGAATTTACCCACATACCCTACCGAAGAAAATTCATCCAACCTTTGCACACTAGTCATGGGGTTTGGCGGATACGTGAAGGTATTATTGTCAAACTCAGGGATGACCAGGGGAAAATTGGTTGGGGGGAAATAGCCCCGATTAGCTGGTTTGGTTCAGAAAGCTTTACCGCAGCACGGGAATTTTGTGAACAGTTACCACCAGTCATCGATGGGGAAAGGATTTTTCAGATTAGCGATCGCTTACCTGCTTGTCAATTTGGGTTTGAGTCGGCTTTGGCAATGGTTAAGGGTGATTTATCGTTAATTACCCCAGTTCCTCCGATTTTACCCCTATTTCGGTTGAGCGCTTTGCTACCTGCGGGGGAAAAGGCTCTAAGTACGTGGTCAAATCTATGGCAGCAAGGATATCGGACTTTCAAGTGGAAAATCGGTGTCTATCCCCTTGCAGATGAGTTATCAATCTGTCGGCAATTGTTGCAAACTTTACCTGCTGAAGCCAAACTACGTTTAGATGCCAATGGTGGTTTAGACTTTGACAGTGCTAGTTGTTGGCTATATACCTGTGATATGCATTCCTGTATGCACCCAAATCAGGCTAAAGTGGAATTTGTCGAGCAACCCTTACCCCCGAATGAATTTGCGGCAATGCAAACATTGAGCGATTCCTATGCAACCCCAATTGCGTTAGATGAATCTATTGCTAGTCTCCAGCAACTTCAATCCTGCTATGCACAGGGTTGGCGTGGGATATACGTGATTAAACCGGGGATTATCGGTTCACCTCGCCGTTTACAACAAATTTGCAGTGAATATCCCCTAGATACGGTGTTTTCCTCCTGTTTAGAAACGGTGATTGGTCGTAGCGCAGCCCTCCAACTCGCAAATAACATGTCATCTCCAGGATTAGACCCCCTCGGAACCACCCAAAAAATGCGATCGCTCGGTTTTGGGGTACAACAATGGTTCGCCGATGATGAGTACATCTGGCTAAAATCCCTATGGCAAAATTAAATCATCCATCTTTAGATACATATTTTCAATATCTTCACCATTACCCCCACCAGCTAATTATCGGTCACGAAAACCAAGTTTTACTGGAAAAAATCCAAACCGCTTCCACCCAGTTAAATCAAAGTTTAGCCGACCTATCCCTTCCCTATCCTCCCCGCATATTGATAATTGAACCCGAACCAGTTCAATTTATCAGTCTATTTTTAGCTGCATCCACCACCAACTCTCATATTTTTCTATGTAATCCCCACTGGGGTCAAAATGAATGGGAGCAGGTTTTTCACCTCACCCAACCGGATTTAATTATTGGTTCATACCCCCTCATTTCCACACCCATTCCCCTTCCCCTCCATCCCCCCCATCTCCAGACATCCCCCCAAATCATGATTCCCACCGGAGGAACCTCTGGTCAGATTAAATTCGCTGTCCACACCTGGGAAACCCTGTCAGCTTCTGTATCCGGTTTTTTACAGCATTTCCAATTATCCTCAGCCAATTTTATTTGCACCCTTCCCCTATATCACGTCAGTGGGTTAATGCAATTCCTGCGTACTTTCCTCAGTGGAGGAAAATTAGTCATTGCTGATTACAAACAAATCGAATCAGCCATCCTTCCCACCATTCATCCCCAGGATTTTTTCATCTCCCTCGTACCCACCCAACTTAGGCGTTTATTACAACATCCCCCCCTTATACCCTGGTTATCCCAAATGCAAGCCATACTACTAGGTGGTGCATCCCCAGGAATCGATTTACTCAATTTAGCCCGTTTCCACCATCTTCCCCTGGCTTTAACCTATGGTATGACCGAAACCGCATCCCAAATAGCCACCCTCCTACCCCAGCAATTTCTCCAAGGTGCAAACCACTGCGGTCAAGTTCTTCCCCATGCCCAAATTCAAATTATCGACGAAAATGGAAATCCATTACCAAATCAATCCATTGGTCAAATCCAAATTCAATCCGCTTCCCTAATGGCAGGATATTACAACCACAATCAAATTAATCATATTTCTCAAAATAACTTCCAACCCGACGATTTAGGCTTTTTTGATAGCGAAAAAAATCTCCATATTATCGGACGCAATAGCGATAAAATTATTACCGGGGGAGAAAACGTCTTTCCCGCAGAAATTGAAGCCATAATTCGCTCCACAGGCTTAGTTGCTGACATAAAAATTATCGGTATTCCTGACCCTGAATGGGGAGAAGCTGTCACCGCAATCTATGTACCCCATTCCCACAATTATTTACAACAAAATGTAATTAACACAATAAAATCTCTACTTCAAACTCAACTCAGCAAATATAAAATTCCCAAGCACTGGATACCCGTCTCCACAATCCCCCGTAATCCCCAAGGTAAAGTTAATCGCCATGAATTAGAAAAAATCACTTATGCTTACTTAACGTAAATTCGACGGATTCTCATAAACCCTCTCTTACTTTTGGAGAGAAGTTTGGGAAACATTGATTTTTTGTCAAAACTACGGATTTTCTGCCCCTATCTGAAGTCGGAGATGGGTTGGGGTGAGGTTGATCGAACTCACGTTTACTTACATCACCACATACAATTGTAGTATGAGATGTAATTTATCATACCTACGATATACTCGCAAACTAAAAATGACAGTTATAATCTGAATACACAGGGTTAAGTTATACCATTAAGACTTACGCGCGCAATACTTCTTTAGTTGATATTCCCTAATCCCTAACATTTCTAGGGATTTGAGAAAAACCATATATTGAGAATAAGTTCTACTAATCAGGATTGATTTGATATTCGAGACATTACAGCAGATTCGAGGTTTATGAGGTACAGTAGCAACAATTAGTAAACCAATTTTTTAGATGCTTTGGATCAACTAATGTCAGTGCAATTTTAATTAAACCATCAACTACAGATGCACTTTTAGGAGAAAACTGTTTTAAGAACGCTTTTAATTGTGACCACCAATGTTCAATTGGATTAAATTCAGGGGAATAAGGAGATAGATAAAGAACACTTGCTCCTACAGATTCAATCAAAGGCTTAATCTCTTCGACTTTATGTGCTGGCAGATTATCCATTACAACGACTGCACCAACCCATAATTGTGGAAGTAAAAAATGCTCTACAAAAACTTTATAAGCTTCTCCATTCATTGAGCCATTTAAAGTCATCACAGCTAAGACTTTTTTGAAGCTAATTCCTCCAATTACACTTATTTTTGCACCTCGGTAATATGGTTTAAAATCATAAGCTCTACTCCCGCGATCGCTTCGAGCATGAGTTCTAGTCAAACCAAGCAAAACACCCATTTCGTCTATAAACACAAGGTTTTCTGGGTCTATGTGTTTTACTTTCTCCCAATATTCTAATCTCAGTTTTTGGACTCTTTCTGTTTTCGCTTGGCTGCTACGTAAAGTCTTTTTTTTCGAGTTAATTCTTGTTTTTGCAATGCACAACACATCACACTTGCACACACCCAAATGTTATATTTTTCTCCAAAATACTCGCAATATTCCAATAAAGTTAAATCCGGGTAACTTTGAACCATTTCTGCTAATTCGCCACCGTAATCATCTAGCTTACCCTTCATTGCTCCACCTTGCTTTTTGGGTTCTAGATGCCCTTCCAATCTTTTTTGCCTGATTAGCTTCTGCACATAGCTTTTTGCTATACCAAACTGCACAGCTACTCCTCGAATTGATGTATCACCCTTTTCGTAAGCACTTACTATTTTTTCTCGTAAATCGATTGAGTAGGGTTTCATTTTAATTTTTGATGCACTAATAACAAGTGTACCTCATTTACCTCGAAAGTGCTGTATAGTGTGTTCTTTGTCTGTGGGTTTGCACAATTCGTATTACTTGTATTAACTCAACAGGAGAATTGACTAAAATTTATGTCAGATAATAAGAACTGTAGCTGTGGTCAATGCAGTAGTTGCTGTAATGGTTACGTTCGTGATGTGAAAAACCCAAATCGATACGTCAACTTAGAGACAGGTAAAGTTAGGGATTTAGATAAAAAATCCAATAAATTGGGAAACCTATTGTTTTTGTGGCTTGTCATTATTTGCCTACTGGCACTTTTGAATAATCAAGCAGTTAAAGACTGTCAAAACAACCCCAAACTATCAGATGGTACATACAAACAACACTGTACACCCCTTTCATCCCGTTAACTCGCAGCACATGCGGAGAGTAGGAAGTACTGGCGATTGATTAAGGAACGGGTGACGCTAATAGTTAGGGTTTGCGGAACAATCACTCTTTGGGTAATAGTTCGCAAACTCCTACATTCAGCCAAGAATTTAAAATTTAAATCTTTAATGATAGATTTTCTCTAAAGAAGAGTTGGGAATGTATATACAAGGACAAATTTTACGCCACTTTTTTTGCTACTATTTCTCAAGTATCTATAGCTCATCCTGATAGCTATTTGTATTACTTGACACTTAATTTAATTGCGTATAAGGTAAATATTAATGTTCCAATTCGGCATCGAACATGAAGTTGCATTTTTAAATTCAGAAGGAAGATTTGCTGACTTTACATCAACTGTTTTCACTGATTTTAGTCAGATTGTAAATGAATTGCCAATATTTAATCAAGATTATCCTTCCTTGCGAGTAGGGGATGCAGGAATTAAGCAGAAGCGTTGGTATATTGAAGGATTTGAACGGTTTGCAGACTCAGAAAAAGTGATTGAATGTGTGCCCAAAGGAATTGAAATTCGTACCTCAATTCATTCTAGTATTGATGGAGCGGTTCAAGAATTAGCAGATAATTTTAATTTACTCCAGTCAACAGCACTTAAATATGGATTTAAACCCGTATTAATCAGTTTTAATCCCTACCGAGCAGAATTCATTCCCCAACCACCCCTAAACCCCTACGAACTTCAGCGCAGACAAGCTTCTCCGGAAAAACAAACTGCAAATATACCCATGTTAACCTATGGGCCAGATTTGAATATTTCCATGCAGGGAATGACAACCGAAAAATTAATTGACATCGGGCAAAAATTAACTTACTACAGTCCCTATATTGTCCCTTTCAGCTTTAGTTCTCCCTTCTACCAAGGACAACTTTGGCAAGGTTTATCTGTGCGTACTTTTTTCCGTACAGGTAAGCGTCCCGCAGCGATGGTTTTTGTGGAAAAACGGGAAGATTTGATTAGTAGTTTTCCCTCCCTGACCAAAATAGCTCGTTTACCAGCAGAAGTTGGCCGAATTGAATTTAAAGCCTGTGATAGTTGTGATAATTTTGGAATTTATGCGGGGTTATTGGCTTTGTTAAAAGGATTAATTCTGGATACAAGTTTGAGTGGTCGAGCTATAACACCTGATGCCAAGTTACATCAATTTAGTGCTAAGTATGGCTTTGATGATGATAATATTTATAATCAAGCCAGAAAACTTTTAGATGCTGCAACAGAAGCCTTAGACAATGATGGAGATGTTAAATTATTGACAGAGTTGCAAGTTTTGTTAGAGAAACGGCAAACACCTGCTCATACATTAATTTATAGGTTTCAGCAATTGGGTAGTATTGAGGGAGCTTTGGGACAAACCTACAGTTAGGAAAGGAAAATTCATTATCTACTCTACTATTCGACCACATTTACTTTGATAGCTGAGAAAAGTTAGTAGTAGTGCAAAGAGTACCTTGATGTGAAAGCATTTTCGTAACTAAAGCCACTACTAAAAACCCGCTCTCTATAGGGTTGGCGAAATTCTTCGACCCCAACCAAGTATGGGAGTTGGGTAGTTTTTCATCAGTACATAAATGCAGAGGAGAAAATCACAATCTTGCCAATTTAAGCAACTAAATAGGAATTATTTAGGGGTTGAGATTTTGCTTGAGCTAGTAGTTGAGTTGCATCTTGTACTGATAGGGCTTTACTAAATAAATGTCCTTGCATTAATTCGCACTCTAGAAGGCGTAAACAGTTTAATTGCTCTGGAGTTTCTACCCCTTCAGCAACAACAGCTAAATTTAATCCGTGTGCCAAGGCAATAATTGCAGTTGTAATTGCTAAATCATGAGGATTGGAGGCAATTTCAGATACAAAGGAGCGGTCTATTTTTAAAGTCTTTAACGGGAAATTTTTTAAGTAGGATAGAGAGCTATATCCAGTTCCAAAATCATCAATTGAAAGTAGAATCCCCATGCGGTGTAACTCCGTCATGACTTCCTGGGTCTTTTCCACATTTTGCATGGCTAGACTTTCAGTAATTTCTAATTCTAAATTTTCTGGAGCTAGTTTTGTTTCTGCTAGTATCTCCTGAATTGATGTCGCAATATTTGGTTGCTGAAATTGACAAGCGGATAAATTCACTGCGATTGACAAATTCGGCAGATTAAACATTTCCTGCCAAATTTTAGTTTGCCGACAAGCACTGCGTAAAACCCATTCTCCTATTGGCACAATTAATCCGGTTTCTTCTGCAATAGGAATAAATTTACTAGGAGCGATAATTCCTAATTTAGGATGTCGCCACCTTAGTAGGGCTTCCATTTTGGTAATTTCTCCAGTGGAGATATTCACTTGTGGTTGATAATAAATTGTAAATTCATTCCGCTCCAGAGCGTAATGTAAATTATTTTCTAAAACTAGTAGTTCAGAGGCTTGGGAATTAATTGCTGAATAGTAAAATTGATATTTATTACAGCCTTGTGCTTTAGCCCGGTATAGTGCTACGTCAGCATTTTGAATTAATGTATCCCCATCACGTCCATGTAATGGATATAAAGCAATTCCGATACTTACACCTATATGTAAATGGTGATTATCAATATTAAAACTTGGTTTTAATGCGGCGATAATTCGCTCTTGAACCGTTGCAACAGCACGTGCATCACGAATATTAGGTAGGATGATTGTAAACTCATCTCCACCCCAGCGTGCAATCGTATCTTCTTCTCCAAGACAACTAGTTAAACGTTGGGCTACTGTCTGCAAAAGTTTATCACCGATTGGATGTCCCAGGGTATCATTAATGGTTTTAAATCTATCCAAGTCCAGAAAACAAACTGCTAAAGATTGATTGTTAATACGTGCATTTTGTAAAGCTTTAGCAAGTCGTTCATTAAATAGAACTCGATTCGGAAGATTGGTTAATAAATCATGTAAAGCTTGATGACGAATCTTGGCTTCAGCTAACTTTTGGGCTGTCACATCACGGAAACTCCACACCCGTCCGACGATTTTACCATTGATATATTGGGGTTGGGTGTATCGCTCGAAGATTCGACCGTCTTTGAACGAAATAGTATCATAAATCTGTGTATGGGGATTATTATTTAAATTCCGAAGTACTTTCAAATAATCCTGGGGATGGGTAAGTTGACGCAATGCCTTTTTTAAAGCTAGCCAATTATTTTCAGACATCATCATCTGCTCAGAAATATTCCACATTTGCAGAAATTTCTGGTTATATCCGGAGATATTTCCTTCATTATCTACCACTAAAATTCCATCTGCCGTCGATTCTAAGGTAGCCTGCTGTAGGGAGAGGGATTTTTCTAATTCATGTTGGATAGATTGTCTCCAAGATATTTCTCGCTCTAATTTGGCATTTTGCTCAATTACTTGAGATTCTAATTGCAGTTTCTCTAATAAATGGGTTGCATTCCAACGCTGATATGCAAGAGCGATCGCATTTGCTGTCACCTGCGAAAATATGACTATTTCTTCCAATTTAGATTGAAAAAAATTAATATCTTTGATTTCTAAAATAATACTTGCAATCCATTCTTGCTGCAACATTATTGGTTGCAATAATGTTGCTTTGACTTCACTATTTTCCCTAAATTTATATCCAGATTCATGTAATTTGTGAGTAATCAGATGTTCCTTTCCTCTAACTAAATTATTTTTACAGCCCGCCTCTAGATAATATTGTAATGTATAGTTAAAGTCAGTCAAAACTAGTTTTTTATCTCCAACATTCCATCCGGATACGACTATAAACTCAGTTTGACTATTATGAAATTTTTCTCGTTCGTGAATACATATACTATGAACATTAAATAAATCAGCTAGTATCGGTAATATTTGA
Organism: Calothrix sp. NIES-3974; assembly: GCF_002368395.1. Lineage (GTDB taxonomy): Bacteria > Cyanobacteriota > Cyanobacteriia > Cyanobacteriales > Nostocaceae > NIES-3974. The sequence continues at coordinate 3,620,090 of NZ_AP018254.1, read as the reverse complement.
CTATAGGCTTCTTGATTTGTTTGTGACTCTAATAATATATGTTCTATTCTGACTAGCCCTTGCAGAGTGTTAAATGGCGATAATAGACCTTTATTGGAGCTAAAGTAAGATTCACTTTGATGCGATAAATTATGATTGTGTAGATGATGACTATGCAGTTCAATATGACTATTTAAAGGTGTTTGTTGGTGGGTTTGAGAACTTAGAAACCCACTCTTTTTGGGAAATATATTTTTTTCACCTGGTTATAATCTATCTGGAGATGATGATATGATATTTCGGGACAGACTTTACAATCAATTGTAAACAGGGAATAAAATAAACTGTTATCAAATTGAATCTTTTCTGATATTAATTGTAGTATATATATACATTGATTAAATATATAATTATAAAAAATGTATATGTTTTTTGAAAAATCGTAAATAAATCTTAGGATATTTGTGATAATACAAAACAAACTTTCTTGTAGCCATAATGAATAGACAAATATTCTATTTAGCTGTTTCAGAAGGTTTCTCCGAGAAGGTAATTTAAGTTGTTGTAAATGATTAGCAGGTTTTTTATTACTGTTTATTTGACACTTTAAATAAACATCGAAATAGGAAAAGATACTTTTCCTTCTGGTAAATACACCGAGCAAGAATCCCATCATAATCTAATTAAATAAAAGGAGCTAAATCGTGATTCATTGCTAATACTATAAGAATGATAACGCCAAACCCTGATTAGGAAATTGTTTATGAAAGTCTAAGTATTTAAAATTGTCATTTCATGGTGCTTCATTCCGAAAAATTGATCACCAGAATGGAAATATATCCATCCAGATTTTATTAATTGGATTATGTATCACCTGATAAGACTTATGATAAGTTTTCTTCGTGATGAAAGTTAAGTATTATTATTCCCATGAATAGGATAAACAGTTCATGTTTTTCGATAATAACCGATAGATTGGTAATGTGGATAATTTTTAGCCATTTCTGTAATATTTTTACCTGATTTTCAACTAATTAACTAAATTCAGCTAGATTCACGAAGTAGATTGAATAATACTGGAAAAATCACAAATAAAAGTGCTTATTGAGGATAGTTTTATCGAAGAATTACTGATAGTTTTATCATTTATTCAGAATTTAGCAAATGTGTTGTGCTAATAGTAGGTAGAAATTACTTAACTAAAATATTAAGTTCAAGAGACAAAAGAGAGGAAAATACGGAGCAATTAAAAAGTCGGGAGGTTGCTAAACTGGAATATAGCTAGTTAAAAAGACATTTAACTCAGTATTTTCCTCCTACTCAACTATGGCACCATCCGTTAGAGGTTGTTTAAAAAGTCATTTTTAATACTTGAATTATCGTTTTTGGGGGAAGAGACGCGACATGTCGCGTCTGTACGGCAATAGGGAGAGACGCGACACGTCGCGTCTGTACTCTCAAAGGAAAAATCAGCTTTATAGCTCCATGTCCAAAGTCTGGACGATAGTCAAAATAATGATAATTAATAATTGACAAACATCCTCTTAGGGGGTTGTAAATCCCTTTGTAAAGGAAAAAGTCCTTCAAAGTCTACACTACTCCCTATTTTCTTGTTAGGGTATAGAATAATCTGGGATAACTGCGAGCATGGCGAAAAATGTCTGAAATCAAAATTGGGATTATTGGTGGTAGTGGCTTATATCAGATGGAAGCACTACAGGATGTGGAAGAGGTGGAAATATCTACTCCCTTTGGCTCTCCCTCGGATGCATTGGTTTTAGGTACTCTTGAAGGAACTAGAGTTGCTTTTCTTGCTCGTCATGGTAGAAATCATACCCTCCTACCCAGCGAATTGCCTTTTCGAGCCAATATTTATGCAATGAAAGAATTGGGGGTTGAGTACATTATCTCCGCTAGTGCAGTTGGTTCCCTAAAAGCAGAGGTCAAGCCTTTAGATTTAGTCATTCCTGACCAATTTATTGACCGTACCCGTAACCGCATTTCTACTTTTTTTGGGGAGGGAATTGTTGCTCATGTCACCTTCGGTGAACCCATCTGCAAAAACCTTGCTCAGGTATTAGCTGATGCGATCGCTCAACAAAATTTTTCCGATGTCACTTGTCACCAAGGTGGTACATACGTTTGTATGGAAGGGCCAGCTTTTTCGACAAAAGCTGAATCCAATCTGTATCGAAGTTGGGGAGCAACGGTAATCGGGATGACTAACTTACAGGAAGCAAAGTTGGCTAGGGAAGCGGAAATAGCATATAGTACATTAGCTTTGGTGACAGATTACGATTGTTGGCATCCCGACCATGACAGTGTAACGGTGGAAATGGTTGTGGATAATTTACACCGGAATGCAGTTAACGCTCAGAAGGTGATTCAAACTGCGGTGAAAATGATTAGGGAAAATCCACCGGAATCGGAAGCTCACACGGCTTTAAAGTATGCGATTTTGACCAATTTAGATCGAGTTCCGTCTGCAACGAAACAGAAATTGGCGGCTATTTTGAAAAAGTATATGAAGTAGGGGGAGACAGGGGGAATATGTTGACCGTTAACTGTTGACTGTTAACCGTTAACCCCAAAAATTACGAATTAGTAACTTAGTTAAAAGCCTTCGGGAAGTTTTCATCCCTGGACTAAAGCCGCGGGGTTTTCAACTAAATTATTGATCAATACAGGTTAACTCCGAATCAAATAATCTCACATCCAAAATCGAATGCTTTCTAAAGACACCCTATTTGCAGTATCTTTATTTCCCTATCTTGGTTTTTTGTGGTATCTCACCCGCAGTCAAAAAATGCCCCGTTTAGCACTTTACGGCTTTTACGGTACGCTAGTATTTGTGGCGGTAACGATTCCTGCTGGAATTTACGCTAAAGTCAGTTTACATGCAGCTTTAGCCAACGTCGATTGGTTGCATGGGAGTGCGGAAGTATTTTTGACCTTGGCAAATATTTTGATTGTGCTGGGATTTAGTCAAGCCTTGAGGGAAAAGGAACAGTCAACGGCTTCAACAAGTTCAACGCAAGCGGTCAATAGTCAAGAGTTTTCTGATCAATGATTGTATGGGGGGTTCGATGGAAGTAATTCCGGCAATTGATTTATTGGGTGGCAAGTGTGTCCGACTTTACCAGGGTGATTACGCACAATCACAGGTGTTTAATGATAATCCGGTTGATGTGGCGCGTCAGTGGGAAGAAGAAGGAGCGACACGGATTCATATTGTGGATTTAGATGGGGCAAAAACGGGAGAACCTGTGAACTTAAATGCGATCGCGTCGATTGCTGCTGCTGTGTCCGTACCGATTGAAGTTGGTGGAGGATTGCGAAGTTGCGATCGCGTTCGGGAATTATTCGCATTAGGGGTACGTTGGGCAATTTTGGGTACTGTTGCAGTTGAACAACCGGATTTGGTGGAAACTCTTTGTACGGAATTTCCTTCCCAAATTATTGTCGGCATTGATGCACGTAATGGAAAAGTTGCCACCCGTGGTTGGTTAGAAACTTCAGAGGTGGACGCAAAAACCTTGGCTACCCAAATGGAGGATAGGGGAGCAGCCGCAATTATTTATACTGATATTCACCGTGATGGCACCCTGACTGGACCAAATTTAGATGCATTACGGGAGCTTTGCCAAACCATTTCCATTCCTGTGATTGCCTCTGGTGGAGTCAGTTCGATTACTGATTTATTAAGTTTACTAGCTTTGGAACCCCAAGGGGTAATTGGGGCAATTGTTGGACGTGCTTTATACACGGGGGATATTTCTCTTGGGGAAGCAGTGCGTGCTGTCGGTCAGGGTCGGCTACAGGATATACCACCCGATTTGGGGTTTTCTAGTTTTGCTTGATTTTAGGGAATCGGGAATTGGGAGTTGGATTGGAGCAACAGAGTTATTTGAGTTGTTTCGGGAATCGGGATAGATCGAACTCACTCCCCTGCTCCTGTTTTTCTTGCTCAATAAGCATAAAAATCCTGATTTTATACATTTTTTCGGCAAAAAATTAGAGGGAATTAGGTATTATGGGTGTGGCTTTTGGATCAGACGTGGCGTTAAAAATCTAATTCCGATGCAAATACATAAGTATAAGTTAATTAAATCTCTGGTACTGGGGATAGTTATCACATCAGCGACTGTATTGGCTAACTCAAATCCGATACAAGCTCGATCCCCAATTCCCCTCTTGAATGCCAAGTGTGTCAGTAGTGGAGAAGGGAATGTACGGGAACAAAAACAAAATGTCTCCATTGGCAAAGCTGTGTATACCAGCTTATTTTTTCTCGGTCCAGGGTATCGTTCCGCAGCGATGACCTGTCGAATTAGACCAGAGAACCGTCCTAATCCGGTATTTCAAACTTTGAATTTAGGATTTGGTATACGGGATAACGATGCTGATAGTCCGAATGTGCAGGTAAATATTTTTGTGGATGGTCAGCAGGTGGAAAGTCGGAGTATTGCTCCTGCGCAAGCGCAAAATGTGGTTTTAGATGTCAGCCAAGCGAGTAACATTGCCATTGAAGCAACCTGTACAAGTGGGGTGAGGTTTTGTCCCCGTGTACATTTCTTTCGAGCAAATTTGGAGCGCATACCCAGGAATGCGCAGAAACAGAACTAGATCAAACTGGAAATTTAATCAACAAGTGCGGTTTCCTCCGAATCCGCATTTAAACTGTGAACTACAAACGGTAGCTCCGCACCAAGTAATCCCCGTTGAATGCGATCGCTGGTTTCCGGAAAAATCACGAATAATGGGTATAGGGTATTCGTACCCTGATTGAGGATATGACTGTGACGGGAAGGCATTAACCATTCATATTCTTGGTCTAGGTAGATTTGGCATTGTCGCCAACGTTTTAACAAATCGGAAAAATCCTCATGGGGACGGTGGATAAAAATGAGGATTTCCGAATCAGTTTTAATTTTCCATTCAGGGTCGCACATCACGATAGCGATGTCGCAGGGAAGACTGGTTGCTACTGCTTCTTGGTGATTTTGCCGTAGACGGACGATGGGTAAAGGTATGGTAATAATACTTTCATCCGGACGACGCAAACTCGGAAGCATTTCCAGATAGGGACGGTGTAGCTTTAAAAGTGCGATCGCAGCTGTAGAATTACTATATTCTGTCAAACTTGCTTCGTAATCTGATTTTAAAACCGGCATATGTATGAATAAGTAAGAAAGGGGGAGACGACCCGTAGAAGCAGGTAGCATGTTTTCTCATCGAGTCGGGTCGTCTGAATTCGGATTGTCTGTAATAAATTCAGCATTTGGAAGTGTTTAATTATTAACCCTCCTGTATTTTGTCTCCTTTATCCCAAACTATCGAATACCTTAAACATCGGTAAATACATGGATAACAGAATCACCCCAACCATACCCCCAAGAACAACAATCATAATTGGTTCCAGAACACTAGTCAGAGCTTTAACTGCTTGTTCCACCTCATCTTCGTAGAAATCGGCAATTTTCATCAACATTGCGTCAATTTCCCCAGTTTCCTCTCCAATACTAATCATTTGAATCGCCATTGGTGGAAACACAGCTTCCTTCTGCAAAGCTAAACTAATCATTCCTCCCTGCTGAACCTCTACCCGTGCTGCATCAATGGCATTAGCAACAACCTGGTTTCCAGAGGTATCACGAACAATTTCTAGGGAAGTTAAAATTGGCACACCAGACCGGGTAAGGGAACCAAAGGTTCGGCTAAAACGCGCAACAGAAGACTTTTGAATCAAATCGCCAAATAGGGGCATTTTTAAAGATAAACGGTCAATAGTTTGGCGACCAACGGGGGTTTTGTAATACTGTTTGTAGGCAATCCAAATACCAACACAAATACCGATTACTAGAAATAATCGCCAACTGCGCAAAATTTCACTCACCCACAGCATAAACTGGGTCAGGGGTGGTAATTCTGTTCCCAAATCTTTAAAAATATTGGCAAAAATTGGGATCAAAAATACGGTCATCCCAATAAAAATGGATACAGCCAAAAAACCAACCACGGTGGGATAGGAGAGTGCTGCTTTAATTTGGTTCTGCAAACGAGCTACATCTTCTAATAATTTTGCCAGTCGGTTTAAAACTTCATCTAACACACCACCCACTTCCCCAGCTTGCACCATACTCACATACAGACCATCAAAACATTGGGGATGTTTACGCATAGCATCTGATAGATTTAAACCATTTTGGACATCATTACTGATATCGATTAAAGCACTTTTTAATTTTGGATTTGTACATTGCTCTGACAGAACACCCAAACTGCGAACAATAGCCACACCCGCATTCACAAGAGCAGCAAATTGACGGGAAAAAACCGCCTTATCTTTCACAGAAACCGTGGCAAATTTACTATTTAAATCACCAAGACTAAATCCACCACCAGTTTTTTTCAAATCCTGAACAACGTATCCCTGTTGGCGTAAATTTGTCCGAGCTTTGGCGACAGTTTCGGCGACAACTTTTTCGGTTCGGGAATTACCTTTTTGGTCTCGTATTTTTGCTACAAATGTTGGCATATTTAAGATGTTTTGATAATTTTAACTTAATTTAAAATCCAAAATCCATAGACCCGTAGAGTCTTACCGTAAGGGTAATCCAAAATCCTTTAATGGGCGCGTACCGGAGTTTTAGCAGCCTGCGCCTGGGGTGGTGCACCACCGATAAGACGTTGGATTTCATCAGGTTTAGAAGTTTTAGACATAGCAGCTTCAAAGGAAATGGTTCCCGCCTTATATAAATCAGCTAAAACCTTTTCCAAGGTTTGCATTCCTAATTTTCCTCCCGTTTGAATTGCGGAGTAAATTTGTGCTGTTTTCCCTTCCCGAATCAAGTTAGAAATAGCAGGAGTAACAATCATAATTTCCTGAGCCATGACCCGACCGAATTCGCCAGGTTTAGGATTTTTCCGAGGAACTAAAGTTTGACTAAATACGGCTACCAAGGAGTTAGATAACTGAACCCGTACCTGTTGTTGTCTTTCCGTGGGAAATACGTCAATAATCCGGTCTACGGTTTGTGCGGCGGAACTAGTGTGGAGAGTTCCAAATACCAAGTGTCCAGTTTCGGCGGCGGAAATTGCGAGGGAAATTGTTTCTAAATCCCGCATTTCCCCCACAAGAATAATATCTGGATCTTCCCGCAAAGCTGCTTTTAAAGCATTGGCAAAACTTTTTGTATCTTCCCCTAATTGACGTTGGTGAATCAGGCTTTTAATTGGTTCATAGACAAACTCAATCGGGTCTTCAACGGTGAGAATATGTTCGGCACGGGTACGATTGATTAAGTCAATCATGGCAGCTAATGTGGTGGTTTTTCCTGAACCAGTGGGTCCTGTCACCAAGATTAATCCCCGTGGTTTTTCCGACATTTCTCGAACGACATCGGGTAAACCTAATTTATCAAAGTTAGGAATTTTTGAACTTAAAGCACGTAAACAAGCTGCATAGGCTCCCCGGTCTTTATAGACGTTGACGCGAAAACGTGCTAGTCCTTTGACTCCATAGGAACAGTCCAACTCCCAAGTTTGTTCGAGGGTTTTGCGTTGGCTATTATTGAGCATACTAAAGATTAATCTTTGGCAATTATCAACGCTTAAAACACCATATTTATCTTGGGGTGTCAGTTTACCACTGACACGAAAATAGGGAGGTAAACCCGCAGATAAATGCATGTCTGAGCCGCCTTGCTCAATCATATCTTCCATCAAATCTTCAATCATGTAATCCATATTTTTAGCTCCTTAATTCTTGATATTATTTCCGGTTGTACATCTCATAAAAACCTCACCCATTCGCCCCTAGGTGTTCCCGTATTTGATGCTGGATTTGATATAGAGTGCATTTATGGGTTGTTGGAGATTGATTAGCTGCTAACATGTCTACGCAATGACAAAAACTCCTGTTTTAATTAACGAGGTTTAATGGCAAATTAGGTAGATGCGTAGTCACTTACCGTAGGAGTATTCACATTGACTCCAATCCAACATCTAAAATCTAAAATCCCTTCAGTCTTGGAATCTGGGGGTCATACAATAGGGACAATCTAGCCATTCTGGTTGGAGTTGAGCATGACATGTTCGACAGGTTAGACCGCTTTTACGTTTCGCTTTGAGTTCCGCTTCTAAACCAGTATCGGTAAACGTTACCCGTTCAACTTCTTCCAGGGTGGTTTGTCCTTGTTTGACCAAATCTAAACTATAGGCAAGTAAGGTTTTCATTCCCTCCTCTACAGCTACTTCTTTGATCCGTTCTGTGGGTGCTTCTTCGTTAATAAGTGTTTGTAATTGTTCGGTAACTCGCATCACCTCATACACACCACATCGACCTTTGTAACCCACCCCATTACAAGTAGGACAGAGGGTATTATTATTTTTCGCAGTTTGAATTTGCTCATTACTGAGACTATTCGCTTTATAGAAAATGACCCCTTCGGTTTGGGAAGCAGATAGACCGTAGCGGGCTAATTCTTCAGTGGTGGGTGTGTAGGGAATCCGACAATCGGGACAAACCCGTCTGACTAAACGTTGTGCTAGTACACCAATGAGAGAACTGGAAATCATGAATGGTTCGATACCCATTTCCCCTAAACGGGCGATCGCACCCGGTGCATCGTTGGTGTGGAGGGTGGTCAAAACTAAGTGTCCAGTTAATGCGGCTTCGATGGCGGTTTTAGCTGTTTCTTTGTCTCGTGTTTCCCCAACGAGTAAGACATCCGGGTCTTGACGCAAAAATGCTCGCAAAGCGGTGGCAAAATCTAAACCCTTTTCCCGAATCACCTGGACTTGGGTAATCCCTGGCAAACTATACTCAATCGGGTCCTCTACCGTACTAATATTAATCCCTGGTTCGTTCCGTTCAGCCAGTGCTGAATATAAGGAGGTGGTTTTTCCGGAACCCGTAGGTCCTGTCACCAAAATCAAGCCGAAGGGACGAGATACCATATCTTTGACAATGGAAAGGGTCTCCGGGTCGGTAATTAATTTATCTAAGCCTAATTGGGTGGCAGAGTTATCTAAAATCCGCAATACGACTTTTTCACCGTAGCGACTAGGTAGGGTATTGACCCGAAAGTCAACTTTTCTACCTTCAAACATCCGCCGAATCCGACCATCCTGGGGTAAACGACGTTCGGCGATGTCTAGTTGGGCAATAATTTTAAAACGGGCTGTGACAGCCGGAATAATTTTTTTCGGTAGGGGGTCGAAGGCTTCCCGCAATACCCCGTCTTTACGAAAACGGATGCGGAGGTTTTCTTCTTGGGGTTCAATATGAATGTCTGAAACCTTATCTTGTAGAGCTTTCGCCAGAATTCGGTTGACCAGGTTAATGATGGGTGCATCTTCTGCTCCCTTCATTGCAGAACCAAGGTCAACTTCCCCTTCTTCTGGTGCATCCGCTAAATCCAAATCACCAAGGTTTTCCAGGTCTTGGTTGATGTCGGTATAGCGTTCCTGTTCAATATGTTTCTGTTTAACCGCTAAATCATCCAAATAACGGTTAATAATTTGTTGGTAATCCTCCTGGGTGATTACCATGCGTCGCAAGCTCAAACCCTGGGGACGCAAAATCCGATTCAAGTCGTCGGATGCTTCCAAGTTGTCTGGATCAACCATCGCAACTAACACCGATGGCGGATTTTCCTCCTCATTTTTGGAGAGGGGAACCAAACGATGACGACGACAAATATCCACTGGAATCAGAGTTTCGATTAATTGACCAACCAAGGAATTACCAATGGTGTTAATTTCTGGGTCAAGGGAATCAACTCCGTACAGGATTTTGAGTTCAAATAATTGTTGCTTTTTATACAGTCTTAATAATTCCGGTGACAATTGGCGACCGGAGATGGATTCAACCACCTCCGTTAAGGGTCTACCGGATTTGCGGCTTTCGATTAAAGCTTGCCGCATTTGGTCGCTGTTGACAAACCCTGATTGAACTAACTTGTTACCAAACGGCGAAAATTCCGTTCGTGTAGTCAGAGCAACACTACGTCTTTGGGGGGACGAATAAGTCATATGATAAAAATTGACTAGCCAAAACCTCTGATTAGATTATTCCCACTCAATCGGGTATAACTTTCATCGTCATCAAGTTATTTAGAAAATTTTGGCTTGGTGCAGAGGGAGTAGGGATTAGTGAGTGGGGAAAAATCACTTTCAGATGTTCTGGTGTACATAGTTCTCTGCCATAAGGCTATTTGACGACAACACTACCCATAGGCACTTCTCATGGAGATGGCTACTCCCTATTCCCTACTCCCTACTCCCTCTATGTAAGTGGAAAAATTTACAACAACTGGTACGACTGGTATAACTTTTGGCGCTGATGGATATTTATAAACAAGCTGTACGTCCGTTTCTGTTTAATGTAGTCAAGGCAGATCCGGAGTTGATGCATAATTATGCGATCGCAAGTTTAAAGGGTTTGGCAAATGTTGTTAGTCAGCCTGGTAATCAATGGCTAAATTCTCGGCTCCAAGGGGCTTTTGGTGTGAATGATCGACGGTTACACCAATTGCTGTTTGGGTTAAATTTTCCCAATCCGGTGGGTTTAGCGGCTGGTTTTGATAAGGATGGGGTTGCGGCTGCGGTTTGGGGTAGTTTGGGGTTTGGGTTTGCGGAGTTGGGGACGGTGACATGGCACGCTCAACCGGGAAATCCCCAACCACGTTTGTTTCGATTGCCACAGGATTTGGCGGCTTTAAATCGGATGGGTTTTAATAATCAAGGGGCACAAGCTTTGAGCCAGCGTTTACAAGCACTACGTAGCCGCTTTACTTCACCAATACCTTTAGGTATAAATTTAGGCAAATCAAAAATTACCCCCCTAGAATCTGCCGCCGAGGACTATTGTCAAAGTTTTCGCCTTCTCCAACCCTACGGTGATTATTTTGTGATTAACGTTTCTTCTCCGAATACACCAGGATTGCGATCGCTCCAGGATGCAACGATGTTAAGCACAATTTTGGCCGCACTTCAAGCAGAAAATAGCCACCATAAACCCATATTTGTGAAAATCGCACCCGATTTAGAACTGGATGCGATCGCGGATATTATTCAATTGGCGAAAACCTATGGGTTGGCTGGTATCATCGCCACCAATACGACGATTAGCCGTGAGGGTCTCAAAACCCAAATTATCCCAACGACAGGAAAACCACCCCAAGCAGAAGCAGGGGGAATTAGTGGTCTACCAGTTCGCGATCGCGCAACCGACATTATCCGCTATATCTACCAACAAACTGATGGCAAATTACCTATTATCGGTGTTGGCGGTATTTTTACCGCCGCAGATGCTTGGGACAAAATCACTGCTGGAGCTTGTCTGGTTCAAGTTTATACGGGTTGGATTTATGAGGGTCCGGTGATGGTACGTCGTATCCTCACCGGATTAATTGAGCAACTTGAACAACACCAGTTAAACTCGATTAGCGAGGCGATTGGTTTAAATGCCAAAAAATATGGGTAGACAACTAACTGTTAACCGTTAACTTTTAACTGTCAACCTTCAAGCCTTATCTTCTAGCGGGAAAAATTCCTTGCTTTTGCGGTCATAACGCCAAGCAATTCCATCCGGATCTCGATTGCGGCTCCATTCGGGAAAATCAGGGTCACCACGTCGCTTGAAAACTGTGCTGGAATAGACATTCAACCTTTTCGCCAACTCCGATTGAATCAGGGAACCAAATACTAATTGTTCGGCGATCGCTTTCTTGGTTTCGGTGACTGGTGGTGCAGTTTCCTCCACCTCGACTTGTTCCTCAACTTCTGTATGCTGCATTGGCATAGTCAAAGTTGCGGTGGTTTGGGTCTCGACTGCGGGGGTTTTTTCTGGTGCAGCTAGCAATAAATTGCCAGAATTAGCAACTTTTTTGCCGGGAATTTTGGCAACAGGTTCACTGCTATCGAAAATATCACTAATCACATTGGCGGTCATAAAGTAATAAACTTTACTACCATCTTCTTGATTAAGGATATTCGCGCCAAATTCATGGGCTTTTGTATCCAGATAGCGTTTTGCCACATCACCAGAAAATTTGCCATTGGCGGCTAATTCCATCGGTGTAACCCGTCCTTGATTTCGCTCAATTATCTGGTGAAACATCGGGTTCACCTGATAACACCACTGCTCCCAGCGATATCGCTGCCAAAGGTTAAATCCCATGATTACCATTGTCAGCGCTAGCAAAATCCGCCAAGTTACTGCCAGGAAAATAACCAGGAACGAGACAGGCAAAATCATTACGAGAAACCCTTTCCCGTAATTCTCAATCGTTTTTTCACTCATACCGGCTATTACCCAGATTACTGATTTGGGAAATATTTGGAAATAATATCATCTTGGCAAAAACTGTGACATAAATTTGTAGCTTTTGTTGATTTGCCACCAAAATATCCCCGGCAAAATACTTTTTGCCGATGTATAAATTTGGCAAATGTATGGCAAATCTAGCTATATTCCTCTATTTAAAGTGTTTTTATATACCAATTATTGGTTTATGTCTTACTGATATCGATGAAGCTAAATTAGATGTTATCAGACAAAAATTGGGTGAAATCAGTCATTAAAAGGTTTTTAAATATACTTTTAGTTAATTTATACTCTTTTGGTTGTAAATGCTTGCTCTATATTAATTTTGTAGTTTGATTTTTGCCCAGTATATGTAGATTTTGCCTTGATTTTTGAGCAGCAATTATGACGTGATACCTGTCAGTAATCGAGCAGAGACGGTTTTAGTAACGAAATCTAAAGAAAAATCAAATTTAGTTAAGGATATTTGGCAAAGTGACGAGGTAGCGATCGCCTCTTGCGTCCATTGGTCTTAATTTCTGATGGGTCAAACTGATAAGTATCCCCCTCTCGTCATTCAAAAATAGTTGTTTCCTACCATGTTCCTGAAGATAAGCGTCGTACTAAGATTCACAAAATTCTCAAGTCCTATGGTCAATGGATGCAGTATTCTGTGTTTGAGTGCGATTTGACCGAAACTCAGTATGCTAAACTGAGGATGCGTTTATCCAAGTTGATTAAACCCACTGAAGATAAGTATCGGGATCACATTCCAAGATGCCCATCGTGGCAATTGCAATTCAAATTAATCCCTATTAGGGATTGAAACGGTGCGACTCGTTTTTGAGTAAAAATACGCACCAGTATATAGCTCAAAGTGAGAACGACAAGGACTAAAGCCTTTTCCCTCGCTCCCATGCTCGGTGTGGGAGCGAATTCCACGAGGCTCTAGCCTCGTAACAGAAGGCGGAGCCTTCCTAACTGCGTGACCACGCGGAGCATGGTCACGAGATAATAGATTGGCATCAATCGCACTTCCAACCCTCACCTGACATGATGTCGCGATGTCATAGACAAGCCACTTCGCGATCGCTTGAAGGTGAATTGATCTGCTTTTCGGCAAAGGCGATTACCAGTTACGAATAATTATAAAAGTTCGCGCTAGGCTGGAATATATACCAATGAAACCCATCCAGTGATTTAGAGAGCGGTCGTGTCCCACGTTAAGCATAGTGCGATTCACTGTATCAACCCGGAATGTGCAAACTCGTTTCCTCAACCGTGGGGAAATCGATTTTGTACTAGTTGCGGTGCGCAATTAGAGTTACTTGAACGCTATGTTCCCCTGAAACGCTTGGGTTCTGGCGGTTTTGCCCAAATTTATACGGTTTGGGATTTGGTGATGCAGGTAGAAAAGGTTTTGAAGGTTCTGATTGAGGATTCACCAAAGGCATTGGAATTATTTGCTCAGGAAGCGGAGGTGTTGTGTCATTTAGAACATCCGGGGGTTCCCCAGGTGGATGTTTGTGGTGATTTCCAGGTACAGGTGAGCTATCCCCGTCAGCGAGTTTTGTCCTGTTTGGTGATGGAAAAGATTGAAGGGTTGACCCTGGAGGAGATTCAAAGGCATTATCCCCAAGGTTGTCCCCAGGGTTTGATTATTAATTGGTTGACCCAAGCGATTGATATTTTGGAACATTTGCATGAGCGTAATATTATCCACCGTGATATTAAACCTTCAAATATGATGTTACGGAGTGCGGTGTTTTCGCGGGGAGGGACACGGGGTGATCAATTGGTGTTAATTGACTTTGGAGGGGTAAAACAGTTTAGTTCAGGTAGGTTGCGTCTTACAGTGCGTTCTACGCGGTTATTTTCCTCTGGGTATAGTCCTCCGGAACAGTTGATTGGTGGATATGTGGGTCCCCAAGCGGATTTTTATGCCTTGGGACGGACGATTATTGAATTATTGACAGGTAAGAATCCTACCGAATTGGAGGATGCACACACGGGTAAATTGGAATGGCGACATTTAGTCACAGTAAAACCCAAGTTAGCAGACTTGTTGGATGAGATGGTACATCTAGATATGCGATCGCGTCCAGCGAATGCGGCTATTATTAAGCGTCGTCTCCAGCAAATTTCCATCGCGAGTAATACCCAGCCGATTTTTGCTCAATTACAGGGAACTGTACAGCAAAAGATTAATCAAACCATTAGTCAGGTTTCTCAACGGATTAATTCCCAAAATATCAATACCAGTCATCATCACAATACCTACCCCATCACCCAATTTGTCAGTCAAGCATCTGGTCATATTACCAACGCAGTTAATACGGCTATAACAGCAGTTTCCCAGACGATTATCGTGACTTTAAGGGGAATTAGAGATGTTGCGATCGCGGTTTTTAGTATTATCCTGTCTATGTTATTAGCATCCATTGGTGCAACCCTGGGGACAATCATCGGTTTTCTGATTGCTTACCAAACCAGGTTGGGAACCGGTTTAAGTCAATTTATTCAAAATCGTTTTGCTGCGGTGATTCCGAATACCGTAGATATTGCCGGAGCAGAAATTTTATTATTTATTGCAGCTGGTTTGGGAACTACCTGGGGTCTGACTACAGCTGGTGCATTTGGTCAAAAACGTCAATATATCAGTGCTTCGGTGACGAGTATAATTGGCTATGGGCTAGGTTGGTTGGCACTGCAATTATTAACCTCCAATAGTCAGGGGGAAGGGATAATGGGATTAATACTAATTGCCGTATCCTGTTCAACCTTGGGTTTAGGTTTTAAAAGCCATAAAATTGTTTACGCAGTGACAACAGCCTTTGGAACAGCACTATCTTTTGCTATTTTAATTTATTTTGGCTTTTTCCCAATTGAAAATTTTGCCCTACCAATGGAACCAATCGTTTCCAACTTACCATTAAAAATTATATTTTTTACCCTTGCAGGGATTTTGACAACTTTATTCCTTGCCCTCAGTCATTACGTAATTGTACCAGGTTTAAAAGCTCTTGGTTGGCGATAGTTGGTGTCATTATCAAAGATTTATTGGGTGATGTGCTACTAGTTTATCTAGTTGATTTTAGTGGACGTTATGCTAATCAAAAAAAGAATGCAACAGATAAATTTTGTAGAGACGTGATATTATATCGCGTCTCCTATTCTAGATGTGTTGCCAAAATTTTGGGGGTATTGCCAAATAAAAATATTAATTTAAAAATTATCGTAGAGACGTAGCATTGCTACGTCTCTACAACCACAAAAATATTGCTACAACAAATTAAAAAATCCTCTCCAACCATAAATTTTCAAACTATCTATATATTTTTCTGCCACTCTCCGTTTTGAAGAGAGGTTTTCTGATAAGATTCTAAGCAGCACATAATTGTCGATTTAAACGTTGTGTACAAAGGGATTTTTCCTGACTAGTTAATTCTTGCTCTTTCACATCCTGTCGGAGAACTATACCGTTATGACCCATCAAAAAACGCGGTAATTCTTGATTTTTAATCACCTTCAAAGTCCGGATATCATAGGTCGTATAGTTAGTAAGTTGGGGTTTTTGGAAATCAATATCAACAACCGTCAAGGTTTTCGGGGAACGGTTTTCTTGATCAACTAACGGTCGGGGTCCAGAACCCAAAAGACCTGAATGTAATAGCTGCAATTTACCACGATGACCAGGATAATAGGCGTGATGATGACCGCTAATATAGGTATGAACGTGATATTTTTCCAACATTTCCCGAATTTTGTCGGCATTTTCCATCACATCACCCGGTTTATTACGACCAACTGCAACTGCATACAAGGGTAAATGACCAAGGAGAATTCGCATTTTTGCCGATTGTGCTGCGGGACTTGCAAGGGTTTTTTCGACCCATTTCCATTTATCATTGGGAATACGACTGGAGGAACCATCCCAAACCAGGAAAAAAATATCTTGATATTTAAACGTATAATAAAAAGGAAATTCAAATTTATCGACAAATTCCACTCCCGGATTATGTTTCGGGTCATTCCAATAGGCTGATGCTAAATCCCTTTCTGTTTGAAAGATAAAATTTCCCTCTGTTTTGAAAGCTCCACTTGCATCATGATTACCAATTGTCAGACCCAAGGGAATTCTCAAACGACGTAGGGGTGCTGCAACACGCTGATCAAATGCAGACCACATGGCTTGAATTTGTGCTGGGGTAAGGGAAAGTTTTTGACCTGCAACCATATCTCCAGCACATATAACTAAATCCGGTTGCCAAAATGGAATTAATGCTACACCTTTATCTACTTCTGGGTCGTAATCAGTGGAACCGTAAGCACTATTCAAGTCACTAATCACCACAAAACGAACATTACCACGTTTGGGATTAAACACACCCCCAGAACCCGCACTTTTGAGGATCGCAACTGTTTCTGCTGGTAAGGATGGAGAGGAAGTTTGTTGGGTTTGGGGAGATGGTGTTGGTTGGGGTGTCGGTGCTGCTTGACAAGCATGTAAAATAAGGACAAGGCATAATCCAAGTATGCATCCGATAATGGAAATTTGACGGGAAATAAATCTCCAACGCATTATGATTCACCAAATTCAGGATGATTTTTACCGACAACCATAACCCATAGTCGATTTTGGTAATAGGATGTACCTATACATCTGTGGGATGAACAACGCATTGGTAGAGACGTAGCAGTGCTACATCTCTACAACACAATGTAAATCAATTCATATTTGTATTCAGCAACGTCCAATTTTTTGACTGTAAACAAGACATCTAAACACAGATTCACGAGCTAGCAGTGAAATAGTGCCACAGCACAAACTCTAAATGCCCGTAGTGGGGAAATCAACCTGTTACTCAAACTTTATCGCTCACTTTTTCCAAATCCCAAATTATTTGGTATGATATTCATCAGTATGAGTGGGGTAATAGTATCCTATGGGGCAAAACTATGACAACTTTCTTTCGCTCCGATGCTGACTTATATTTCCCCGACAGCGACGGCAAACCAATGGCAGACAATACCGAACAGTTTAAATGGATTGTCCTGATTAAGGAAAATCTGGAAATATTGTTTGCTAACGATCCAAATGTTTTTGTCGCTGGAGATTTGCTGTGGTACCCGGTCAAATCCCGTATTATCTCTCCTGTTGCACCGGATGTGATGGTGGTATTTGGTAGACCCAAGGGACGAAGGGGTTCCTATAAACAATGGCAAGAAGATAATATCTCTCCCCAGGTCGTTTACGAAATTCTCTCACCTAGCAACAACCTGGAGGAGATGGAGCGCAAACTAGAGTTTTACCAAACCTATGGGGTGGAAGAATACTATCAATACGATCCAGATCGTTACGAACTCAAAGGATGGTTGCGACAAGGAGAGCAACTAATACCAATCGCTCACATTGACGGTTGGACGAGTCCCCGTTTAGGAGTAAGCTTTTCCATCGATAATCACGAATTAATTATTTACCGTCCAGATGGAACTCCCTTCCTCACACCAGTGGAACTGGAGCAAAAAGCACAACAGGAACGTCTACGAGCAGAACAGGAACGTCTACGAGCAGAACAGGAACGTCTACGAGCAGAAGAGACTATGCAACAATTAAGAGATGTGGAGACATTGCTACAAAAATACCGCGATCGCTTTGGAGAATTAGATTCTTGATTGGTTCTTGATGAGTTTTGTTTTCAAGTCTGACGGAGATAAGTTAGCGAATAAATTTGATATGCGATCGCAGAAAAATTTTACACGTCTTTCCTACACTAATGGCTGTAATACAACCCCGGTAATGGTTTAAATCTAATACGTAGGAACCGTGTAGAGTAGAGACGACCCGACGGATCGTCTCCCTGATCTCAACGACAATTTTTACTTATTAAATATTAATCCGACCCGTAGTTAACATTTGATATCCACCAACAAAGGAAGCAAGTGATAGACAAAATTGCCAAAGACTAGTTGGACTGAGAACAGCCTTACTACTGAGAAAGACGAACAAAACACCTATTGCCATTATTATCCAACCGATGGTTTTATCTCGACTGGGGAGAATAAACAGGAGTACAATTCCTAAAGTGAGAGAAAGTATGGAAAAATCGGCTGCTATTCCTCTCCACCAATAGGGATATACATTGGTAGTAAAGTAGATATTCTGTCCGAGGAAATATAAACCTGTTAGTAATAATGCAAAACCGATTAATTTAGATATTAATCTCATCTTAATTTATCCTGAAAACTCTCAGTTATAGATTAACCTGTTGGGGTACTGTATTTGTATGTTGCATCTACGGAAAAATATTAATTTATTTCCAAATTACATCGAACTCGACGTAATTTTTGATGATGTTTAGTACATGGTGAATAGTTTTTAAAAACTATTTGGGGAATTTGACAGTTTTGGGAGGTAAATAAAGTTTCCATCTTTTGACAGATGGATGATTCTATTTCTGCTTTATTTGTTCCCCCAGAAAGCTTTAATTCTATTTCAATCATATTTAGACTGACTTGAATCACTTGATATTCCAGAATTTTTGAAGATGCGGAAATAATTGCACGACGGATAAAATCAGGGAAAATAGGTTGTAATTTTCCCTGGCTAATATGGGGTAAATAAAATATATCATCTTGTCTGCCTTCAATGCTCGCGATCGCAGTTAAATTAGAACCGCAGAGACAAGGTTGCTGGGCTTCTGTTAAAATGTCATTGAGGCAATAGCGAATTATCGGTTGGCTGCGGCGATTAAAGTCTGTAATAATGGGCATAAATTTGCCCTTATCTTTGTCTATATATTGTTTTTGAATGACTAAAATATCTTCATTTAAATGTAATGTGCCGTATTTACAGGTGTAACCTAAGAATCCTTCTGTACATTGGTAAAATTGATGGATAATTTGACCGAATACTTGACTAATATATTGATTATCAATTGGGTCTAGAACTTCAGCAACGGAAATAATTTTGCGAGGATTAATTTTTAAAGTTTGATTTTCCTGAGATGCTGCAATTATCCGTAACATTGAAGGGGGAGCAACTAAAATACTCGGTTGATAGTTGTTTAATCTTTGCAAGTTACTTTCTACTGGCTCAAACAAGTCAAAATACTCGAATTGAATATGTTGCCGTTTAACGGTTTGATATAAATTACTATTTGCTCGTAAAAAAAAGGCAATTTTCTGCGGTTGTAAAATTGATGTAGGTAATCCTTTAGCTAAAATTGCACCCGCCCATTTTTGCTGCTCTTGTTGACTTACAATAAATAATCCTCGATTTCCACTTGTTCCCGATGACATACCGATGGTAAAACCATTTAATGTGGAAGCAAAGTAACGAGATTTTTCCGCTTGTAAAGCAATATCAAATGCCTGTTGTTTGCTAATCCCCACCGTATTCAAATCATCAAAATTATCCATCATGATGGATTTATTAATAGTCGGAAAATCTCGCCAATTAGCTATATCCAAACCTTTATAGTATGTTTGATAGAATTTAGATTGGGGAATGATTTGGTGTAAAAATTTTTTCACCTGTTCTTCTTGCCATTTTTCCAATTCTTGACGACTATTAAACTTACGTAGGTATTTAGTTTGCAAATAAGACCAGAAAATTTGCATTAAACCGTTCATAGCCAGAATTTTTCCCCAAACATGTCATATTCCCATCATCACCCAATTAATCCACGCGCTACAGGTTATCCACAAAACTTGTTATACCAAGCTTCATTTCCCCAGAATGACTAAATTCTGTATCCTGTATTCTATATGCTCGATTTTCCGCAATTATGCACCAAGTCAAAGTTTTCCTGTTCTTAATTGTCTTGATTTTTAGCTTGATTCTTCCCCTACCAGCCAATGCAGTAGTGTGTCGAGATGTCAATGGCCATCATATTTGTATTTTAAATATTAAGCGCAGCGCCAAGAAATACTGGGAATATCGTGCGACTGCAAGTATTGACGGCATTACCCAACCAAGTAAAATTTACGAATGCCGCGATCGCGTGAAAATTCTCCCTAACGGTACCATCCTCCGTTTTGCTAACGAGGATGTAACAGAGGTTATATGTAGCATCTTTCGACGCTATTGATTTAGACAATTCTACCCTGGTTACCTGGATTTAGGGGCAAACAAGACAATTGTCACAACCACGACGAGCAAACCTAAATAACCAGATACCATCAGCCATTCCTGCCAATTTCCACCCCAGCTTTCCATTGATTCCCGCAGCAAACAGACGAAATTCCCAAATCTATGTTAATCTTTGTAAAGAAAAGGTTTTCTTTTCCCAGATAACATTCCCAGTATAATCCAAAGCGGTTAGGAAGAGGATGCAAAATCAAGAATAAGGTCGTCAGAGCCATTTGTAAACTCGTTGCTGAATCAAGCTGGAAATTACTTCAAAACAAAAATGGTACATTATTGAATTGATTCGATATTCTTCTTTTATGAGTAAGTTTTGGCTTTTAAATTGAATGATACTGATTAAAAAAAATGTTTCTAAGAGGATGTTTTAAAAGTCTGATGTTACACTTAACAAGCTCGTTTTTTGGGAGTAGGCAGAAGGGAATCGGGAAAGACGCGACATTTCGCGTCTGTTTCTCAAGATAAATATACCGTTTGAGGCTATTTACTCTCTTCAATCTCTTCAATCAGTGCTTGATAAAGTATTTATTGACACTTGAAAAACATCCTCTAACACACCCAGAATATAAGATGCAATATATTGGGTTTGGTCTAACAAAATTCATATGTGGCATTCTTCTTTCTCAAATTGGTATTATCAATTAGGTCATGATTGACTTTCATGGATTTTTGAAGTTAATTGACTAAAAATCTAACTAGTTACAATATAAAATCCAAAATCCAAAATCGATTATGCGTTTAACTTGGCTTGATAGTAATTCGTGGTTAATTGAAACCAAGCAGATGCGGATATTGCTTGACCCTTGGTTAGTAGGTGACCTGGTATTTGCTAACCAAACTTGGTTTTTTAGAGGATATCGTCAGCAACCGCGAGCTATTCCGGAAAATATTGATTTAATAATCCTTTCCCAGGGATTAGAAGACCATTCCCATCCTCCAACCTTAAAAGCACTTGACCACAACATTCCGGTGGTAGCTTCTCCCAATGCAAGTAAAGTGGTGAAAGAATTAGGCTACACCCAAATTACCACCCTTGCTCACGGACAGGAACAGATAATTCCTGGTAAATTGAAAATCACAGCGACCCGTGGTTCCCAAGTTGGTATGAGTTCCATTGAAAATGGTTATTTAATTCAGGACTTGGATGATAAGACCACCATTTACTATGAACCCCACGGTAATCACTCTCCCCAATTGCAAGATATACCTCCCGTGGATGTGGTAATTACCCCGACTATTAGTATCGACATTCCCTTATTGGGTGCGGTGATTAGAGGTTTAGAAAGTACGGTACAGGTTGCCAAATGGTTAAAACCCCAATATATTATTCCTACAGCCGCAGGGGGTGATGTGGAGTTTGAGGGTTTGCTTTCATCTTTGTTACAAGCTAAAGGTAGTAACGAGGAATTGCGCGCCTTACTGTTGCAAAATCAGCTAGACTGTCAGGTATTAGAACCGCAACCAGGGGAAGTTGTGGAAATTGGTCGGAGTATGGTTGGTCAGTAGGCAAAAGTTTTACCCTTAAATATTTTCGATAGGGATTTTCGATAGGAATTAGGGAATGGGGAGTAGGGAGTGGGGAAAAATCACTTTCATCTTCAAGAGAACTGTGCTACGCGCATCTGTGGTTTTGGGATCAGCACTACCTGTAGGCTACTTATACAGATTTGCAAAATGTTTGTAACACATCCACGTAGAGACGTATTATATTACGTCTCTACAAATTTTTTTCATTTCGGCATTAACAACACTTTCCTGATGTCTTCTGCTACCTTTTCCCAGGTAAAATGACTGAGGGCATATTCACGACACTGATTGCGGGAAGGAATGGGAATTTTTCCCTGTAGCGCGTCGATGATGGTAGTAGCGATCGCATTTTCATTGGTGGAGGAGGTAATTAATTGGGGGGAGAAGGGGGTGAGAATTTCTGGCATACCTCCGATGGGGGTGCAAATTACCGGAGTCCCACAGGCTAAGGATTCGACAATGGCTAGACCAAAGCCTTCAAAGGATTGGCTGGGCATAATAGTTAGGTTAGCAGCTTGATAGGCAATCGGTAAATCCCCATCTGGTAGAAAACCGACGAATTTGATATTATCCTCTAATCCGAGGGCTTGTACCTGAGCTTCTAGGGTTTCCTGGAGATATCCCCGTCCCGCGATCGCTAACCAAATATCGGGGATTTGGGTTTTAATTTGGGCTACTGCGTTAATCAGTTTGTCTAAACCAACTCGTTGTACTAAACGGCGGGCTGTGTATAAAATAGGACGTTCTGTGTGCCAGCCTAATTTTTCCCTAGCTGCTTGTGGAGAAAGGGTAGGTGCGAATCTTTCCGTTTCGGCTGCACCGGGGATAATATGGATTTTTGACCAGGGGATATGGTATTCTTGGTGGAGAATTGTACCGAAGGCTTTACTAAGAACGATAAAGCGATCGCAGCGATTGTAGGTACGTTGTTCGATTAACCAGCGTTTGAGGTTGTCAAGTAGTTTGTTCCTGTCGGTTTCTTCTTGACTTTCGGAGACCCAAGGACCGTGAAAATTAAAGGTAATCGGTACGTCTTTGGGTAATAAATCTAGAATTGGGGATGCATAGAGGGCAAAATGTAAATTAATTGCATCTGGTTTTTCCTGACCACGGGTAGCGCGAAATTGCCGACGACAGGATTGTAAACGGGACAGGATTGAGGTGTCCGGTGCAGCTAAATTAGTCAGTTTCAGGTGAGGATTGCTTGTTTGTGGTGGTAAACCCACACCACACAATTCCACGCGATCGCCTTTGGTTGTTAATTGATGGGTTAATTCGTATACATACCGTTCTAAACCTCCTGGACTGGTGGGAAACCATCCTAATCCTAAACATAAAATTGATGCGGATTCTAATTGCTGATAATTTTCACTTCGGTTCACCAAGTTTTCTCCTCGTCATTGAATATTTTGGATTTTGGATTTTGCGGAAAGTTGGGGAAGAGAAGTTACCGGGAAGATTTTCTTCTGACAAAGTTCTACGGTGGGAGTATCTCCCCGTAGACTTTGCGCTTTCCAGTAAACTTCGGGGAAGATTTATTCTTCCACAAAACCTTGCAACACAGATTTTGGATTATTTTTATCTGTTGGAATCATTTTTCAACATAGATATAGTA
This sequence comes from Calothrix sp. NIES-3974, assembly GCF_002368395.1. Classification (GTDB taxonomy): domain Bacteria; phylum Cyanobacteriota; class Cyanobacteriia; order Cyanobacteriales; family Nostocaceae; genus NIES-3974. Next base: position 3,596,507 of record NZ_AP018254.1, on the reverse strand, counting down.
ATCCGTTAAGGATTTATAAAATCTTACATGTAGATTTGTTGACTATTAACCATTGACAGTCATAGACAAAACCTTTCCACAGGGTACAGTCAAAACCGGGTGACAAAAAATGGGCAAACCAAAGATTAATTTTTTTGCTGTTGAATTAATTTAACTATTTCTGATTTTCCCAATTTCTCCGCAAGTTCTAAAGCAGTTTGACCATCCATATTTTGAGTATCAATATCTATACCTCGGGATATAAATAAATTGACAAATTCTGTTTGTAGCGACGTTGTCATTTCATTTTGCCGAATCACTTTCATCAAAACAGTTTCTTGATTGTAGGAATCAACTTCATTAATGTCAACACCATGATTTAGTAGTAATTTTGCAGTATCTAAATCTGGGTGTATAATTGTATAGAGGAGCAAATTCTGTTGTTTTTCTACTCCTTTTGCTAACAAAATTTTGATAATTTCTTGTTTGGCTTTACTTGGTTTCCACCTAGCCAAAACAGAATGCAAAGGAGATTGGTAACTGTCATTATTTACATTTGCTCCTCGATTAATTAGTACTTTCATTGCTTGTACATTCCCATGCATGGCTGCTAGAGTCAGAGCAGTAATTTTATCTTGATCCAGCATATTCAGATCCACACCGTTAGCAATTAATAATTCAATCATTGCCGCATTTCCTCGAATCGCTGCTTTGTGCAAAATTGTTTGTCCTGTCTTATCAATCGCATTGACATCAATTCCTTTATCAATAAATAATTGAACTATGGATTTATTATTTCCAATCACTGCTGCGTGTAACAAAGTTTGGTCAAGTTCAGTTTTAAAATTAATATCCGCACCTTTTGCCAAAAATTTTTCTACTTCTTGTTGATTTCCCGTATAAGCAGCACTAAATAAAAGAATATTGATGTCATTTATTTTAGGTAAATTCCACTTTTCTGCCACTGGTGTCACTGTCACTCCATCACCTAACCAACTAATATCAATCAGTTGAACCATTTCAATATTTTTACTGTTTAATTGATTTCCTGTGGCATCATAAAGATATACCGTCGCGGGAGCGTCGCTTCCCCCTCCTGGCATTGCAAATAACATTGGGTGTCTTTGTGTTAAAATAAAATATTTTCCATCTGGACTAATGATTGGATTTGTGAAATCGCCTTGAAGGGAAGTTTGAGATAGATACATCAATAAACCAGTACTAATAGTTAAAAAGCTCAAAATACCAACATATGAAAAATGAAATTTATTTACCATAACTCTAAAAATTATAATTTAACATCAGGTCGATGGGTTATAAACTCTGAAACTCTTGTCCAGTATCATTCGTAGGTAATCCAAGTTTCTAAAAACCTCCTAGTATATTGAGAATAAAATCATTCAATCTGGAATCAGTCAGTTATTGACTTTGTTCTCAACTAATGAATGAGGTTACTTTAAACTTTAACATTCAAAATTATTGATTTACAGGAATTGTAGCGTTTGCAATCTGTCGAATTCACGTCAATTTAATAAAAATTCTCGATATATTAGTCCACAAATGTTTCTGAAAAAGAAAGTATGCTGAAACATATATAAAAGTCTATTTTTATCTAAGTATTTTCCCTCTTTCTTTGCAATTATGATTGCCATAGGGAAATTTTCTCGAATCACTAACAATGCTTAGAGAATAAAGCTTTTAGGAGTTTTGTGAATCAACCGAATCCTGACGTTAAATAAATCTAATTTAAAGAAATAACCCTTAATGATGAAATTTTCATGAAATTAATGTTAGCTGAGGGTATTTTTGCTAGTTTACAAAATAAATCATTTCGACAGCAGTGATTAATGGGGAACCCCAAAAAACACAGTAGGTAATAATCGTCATGACATAAATTACACCGACACTGATGAAATTTGCTTTTTCCTACTCCCAATTCCCTACTCCCAACTCACTTATAAGTCAGGGATTAGTAAATATAATTACCCAATTAAATTACTGCGTTTTTTCGGAAAATCATCCAACAAACCAAAATAAATCATAAATAAATCATAATATTGATGATTTTTAAACACAATCAACACACAGCTACATTTTTTCGTCCCCTACTAGTTAAATTCATCCTGGGGATATTTGCCAGCGCTTTACTATTGGTATTGATTCAGACCCATTTTCAGCTTGGTAACGTTCCTATCACCCAAGCTTACAAAAGTTCCTCACCTACCCATAAAACCTCATGGATTGGGAACACCTTTGGTAATAACAACAAATGGGTACAAATCGATGTCCGCTCCATTTACGTCAGTGGTGATGGGACAATCTATACCAATAGTCCTTGGGACGAAGCCTCACGGGAAGCGGGTATCTATAAAAACGGTGATGTTATCGGCATGGCCAAGGATTTGCATGGTTGGGGTCGCTTGGGTGGAGTTGCCGTCACCGCCGATAGTAAATATATTTACTTAGCAATGCAGCAATTTTTTGAACAAAATGCTGACCCCAAATTCGATTATCCACCCAAGGGTACGGATTGGCACTGTGTCCGACGTTATACTCTGAATGGGGAACCTGCACCTTTTCCGTCGGGAAGGGGACATGATAAAAGTATGGCGATTGTCAGTACCGCGAATGAAGTTACGGGTTTAGCTGTAGCTGGGGATTTATTATTTGTCAGTGAAGGTAAAGGGAATCTGGTACATGTCTATAACAAGACGAGTATGCAGCCTATCCGTAAATTTGCGGTGAAAAATCCGGGTGCGATCGCAGTTGGGAAGGATAATACCCTGTGGATTGCCCAAACTGGTCGGGTATCCCATTATTCCCGTGAAGGTAAGCTGTTAGCGGGAGCGATTACCGATGTGGTGGAACCAACTGCTCTAGCGCTGGATAACCAGGGAAGGTTATTGGTGGCAGAGAATGGCCCTCGACAACAGGTATTAATTTATGCTTTGGGTAGCCAACCCAAGCAGGTAGGAACTTTTGGGGTGAGAAACGGTGTATTTGCGGGAGTACCGGGACAAATTCAAGACCAAAAGTTGTACGGTATTAGTGGCTTAGGGGTGGATAGGCAAGGTAATATTTATGTGAGTAATAATGGTTTTCATCGTTCCGGTGTGGATTTGCGGGCATTTAGTCCCAATGGTAAATTAAAATGGCGGTTATTGGGTTTACACTTTATTGATAATGCCGATGCAGACCCAGCTAATGATGGAGCGAGTGTATTTGCCAAGCAGGAACGGTTTGCAATGGATTACAGCAAACCTCCAGGGAAACAATGGAATTATACTGGCTATACGGTGAATCCCTTCAAATATCCCCAAGACCCCCGTTTACACTCAGCTCCCGATGCGGCAATTATCCGTCGTATCCAGGGACGTTTGTTAATGTACTTGATGGATATGTACGGGGGGAAGGTGCAAATATACCGATTTAATCCCAAAACCGATGGAGAAATTGCCATCCCTTCCGGTCTACTGGTGGGAACCGATCCCCAAGGAAAAGCTGCATTTAGCGGAACATGGCCACCCAATCAACCCCAAAAAGGAGAATGGATTTGGCGCGATCGCAATGGTAATGGTAAATTTGAAGCCCAGGAGTACGACCAAAGCGAAGATTATCCCTACATTGGGGGTTGGTCGGTAGATAGTCGAGGGGACATTTGGAAAACTCTGCGTACTCAGGATGGTAAGGGTATTCGTCATTTTCCGTTACAAGGATTTGATAGTCACGGCAATCCGATTTACAGCTATGCCAAAATGGAAAAACAAACCCATCCCGATTTTATTGGCGACCTGCGACGAATTGAATATTTCCCCGAAAGTGATACGATGTATTTATCTGGGTTTACCAAGGATAATCCGGCTGTTGGTAGTGATTATGCCAAGGATATCGGTTCGGAAATTGTCCGGATTGATAACTGGAGCAAAGGAAACCGTAAACCCCGATGGCGAATTGTTCTCCCAACTGACAAAAGTCACCCCCCCGAAGTCTTAACTCCTGTAGCAATGGATGTGGAACGCGATCGCATTTTTGTCACCACAGCCAAAACCTGGGAAGTCTTCGTCTACGACACCCAAACTGGTAAGCGACTGCAAACCCTAAAACCAGGTCCAGAAGTATCCGGAGAATTAGGTTGGGTTGACATTGCCTACGGTATCCGTGCTTACAAGCGTAAAAATGGCAACTTTTTAGTGTTTGTGGAGGAGGATTTCAAAGGAAAGATTATTATGTATGAGTTGCCGAAGGGAAATTCGTAATTCGTAATTATAGAAAAAAGAATGCGACGAACAAATATTATTGTAGAGACGTAATATATTACGTCTCCTTCTCACCACCGCAATACATGGGTGTTGCTGAATTTGGGTATGAATTATGATTATTTACATTTTATATTGAAACCACAATCGTCGTAGAGACGTGGCATTGCTACGTCTCTACACAACGTCAAATTTTCAATTCATATTTGTATTCAGCAACGCCATACATGAATATATATTTGAATATATATTAATATTACGCCTCCATGTATTACGTCTTCGTCTTACCACCGCAATCAGGATTTAATTCCCTGAACGGGAACGATTTGGAGCAAGGACAATCAATGAATCAAATTGTTCACCATTGGGTATCTGGGAAGCGGTGGTAGATAAACTATACACCGAACCAATGGCTTCCTTAAACGTGCGAAAATCCTGATTTGCATGGAATTCTGCGGGAACGAATCCATATATCCAGGAAAGCAGGGAACCCATATTCATGTAAAAGTATCCCTTGTTGGGTTTGGGCAAAGAATTAGTGGCAGTGGTAAAATTATAGGCAGTATTCAAAGGTGAACGGGGATTGGGAACTAGTTCCGCGATCGCACCTGCACCACTACCCATCATGATTGTATTGGGGTTGAGCCAACTGTAGGCAAATAAACTTTGATTTGCTTCCAATTCCCAACTAGTTACTGGTTGTCCCTGAATACTACGATTAGCAACTTTGAGCGCACCTCCACTGACGGATTTGAGTAAAGTTTCTAATTTGTTCAGGGTATTTTTCGCTACCTCTGGCTGCTGGGTTTCCACGACAAATCCAAATCCGGCATTAAAATTGGGCAAAATTGTATTTAAAAATCCGCCCTTGGTTGGGTATAGAAACAAACCATATTCCCCATCAATCCAACCCAGGATATCCTTGTCAAAATCTAAACCAGTGCTAGTACGGAAAAATTCCCTAAAACTATTTAAACCATCTTGGAATTCCTTGATTCCCCCGAACAGATTGACAATTCCTTGCCATTGTAAACTTAAATTGCTACTACTAAAACTAGTATAGGTAGCACCCGGCATTCTTCCCACCACTGGAACCGGTTTTGCATCCTTGAGTTGCTTATTAGCTGCATCTGGATGATTATGAATAGCAAACTGTATGCGTACACCTTCCGGTTGTAACTTGAATAAACCTTGGGAATAGCGATAGCCTTTATATTTATCTGGATTTAACAGGTCTTGAATAAACTGGGGTAATTCCACCTGTCCCATCCCTAAATTTGGATCCTTGAGAATATCTTGGTACAACACCATCGTTTCTCGCGGATTTTGGTAAAGAGAAATTAAAACCTCCTCAGATTGCGATCGCCTCCAAAATTCCTGAAAATCTTGATTATTCCCCAGATGATTCCCATTCCCTTGATAGTTATCAATCACCTGTTCAATTGCACTTCCACTCAACCCCGTCACCATATACCCCGGTAAACTAGCAACCGCAATCGTCCGAGATTGACCACCCAAAATAGTAGTTAACGTTTGCTCCGGTAAAGCCTTCGGTACTGGTTTTGGTTTCGGTGGAGTTGATAAATTCGGGGTAGTCACCTCATAAATTTTAATACCCTTGTAATCACGAGTTTTCACCCGTGTTTGGTCAGTTTCCAAAAAACCCAAAAACATCTCAGCACGGGATTGATCACGCACCGGAATCACCCCAATATAACTCGACTCCAAAGTTGCTAAACTACCCTGACGCTTCGGTAAAAACCCGAAGACAACCTGCTTACCCAACCAGGATTCCACATCCCGTTGATAATCAAAACTAACACCCTGGGGAGCAAACTGGGCGATCGCTTTTTCCGCTAAACTGTAGAGATGAAACTGCTGTAACCCCCGCCACTTTTTCGCTTCCGTACTCACAAAAATCAGATAGGGTGTATTGGAAGCAAACAATCGCTGCATTTCTACCACTGGTGTGGAGGGTGGCACTTGTAAAGGTAGAACCGGCTTTACCCGCGATTTCGTCCCCGCCAAACTTAAATTCTGGGCAACGTACTTGATATTACCTTTTAGTTCAGTAAATTCACGTTCAATACTTACCGTGCTGCGAGCAGCTTGTCGGGGAGAGCGAACATTAGCGGCATCAACAACACTCATATTGGTGGATAGAATTACACCAAGACTGACCGTAACTCCAATCGGAAACAGGGATTTCATGTGATTTTCTCTATCCTAGATTTTGTGTATTTTTTTACTAACACAGAAAAATCAGCCCCAACCTTAGTGCTTATTCGCGTTTATGAATGTAGCGTATTTTGGGGGCAAAATCTGTATTCTTCCCCTAGTCAACACAAAACTTAGAATTATCTGGGCAAAATCAAAATATTGGACTTCTGAGGAATTTTTTAGGGAGTAGGGAGTATTAGTAAAGAAAGGCATTTAGTTGCACTTTAGCGCTTTATATTAAAACTTTTTCGGAGCTAAAGCCAAACTATGAACCCGTCAGAACCTATCCTGAAATTCTCACAAGCAAGTTGTAATATCGTTTACGCTAATGCTTGCTACTATCAGGGGCTGTAACCGTTAATTATTCTAGTTTCATTTATTTCAAAGTACAAGATAGAAGTACAAGATAATCGATATAAGCCTTGAGTAACGGATTGATGTTCCTTCTACTCACTACTCCCTACTCCCTATTCCCTGTGAGTTTTAGGGTTTTGTGAGAAATGCGGGCTATGTGGTGAAGTAGTCGTAAATAGTGCTAATGCTTGTCTGAGCAAAACCGAACCAAGCAGTTAATGCCCTAAATACTTTATTATTCTAAAATACATACAGAAAGCCGTCGGACAAAGACCAGGCTCTAGACCCAATTTTTGGTAAAAATACCCCATGTCACAACAACCAATACATGTCATTGGCGGTGGACTCGCAGGAACCGAAGCAGCTTGGCAAATAGCCCAAGCTGGGGTTGCGGTAATTCTCCATGAAATGCGTCCACAACGCTTTGGAGGAGCGCATCACACCGAACATTTGGCAGAATTGGTGTGTAGTAACTCCTTTGGAGCCATGAGCAGCGATCGCGCAACAGGCTTACTCCATGAAGAGTTGCGACGTTTAGGGTCGGTGGTCATTAGTAAAGCCGATGAACACCAGGTTCCTGCGGGAGGAGCTTTAGCAGTGGATCGAGCTGTATTTAGTCAGGATTTAACCACAACCCTTACACAACACCCTTTGATTGAGTTGCGACGGGAGGAAATCACCACCATCCCTTCAGGAATTGTCGTCATTGCCAGTGGTCCATTGACAAGTCCAGCTTTAGCGGAAGATTTACGCCGACTGACGGGGATGGAATACCTCAGCTTTTTTGATGCAGCCAGTCCCATTATTGTCGGGGAATCGATTAATCGTGAGATTGCCTTTATGGCTTCCCGCTACGACAAAGGGGAGGCAGCATACTTAAATTGTCCCATGAATAAGGCCGAATATCTACGGTTTCGCGAAGAACTTTGTCAAGCAGAACAAACCGAATTAAAGGACTTTGAACGGGAAAGCGCCAAATTCTTTGAAGCCTGCTTACCCATCGAAGAATTAGCTCTCCGGGGAGAAGATACTATGCGCTACGGTCCCCTCAAACCCGTCGGTTTAGCCTCACCCAATGCACCCTTGCGGGAAGATGGTAAACCCCAGTGGGCCTATGCGGTGGTACAATTACGTCAAGAAGACAAAGCTGGGCAACTCTGGAATATGGTCGGCTTTCAAACCAATCTGCGCTGGGGTGAACAAAAGCGGATTTTCCGGATGATTCCCGGTTTAGAAAATGCCGAATTCGTCCGCTTAGGGGTGATGCATCGTAATACCTTTATTAATGCACCCCAATTACTGAATGCCAAATTGCAATTTAAAAATTATCCCCACATCCTCGCCGCCGGACAGTTAATTGGTACAGAAGGATACACAGCCGCCGCCGCCGGAGGATGGTTAGCTGGAACCAACGCCGCCCGCATAGCATTAGGGAAAGAACCTGTAGAACTGCCCAAAACCACCATGATGGGGGCACTCTTTGAATTTATTAGTACCGCAGCACCTAGGTATTTTCAACCAATGCCACCAAATTTTGGTATATTACCAGACTTGGAAATAAAAATTAAAAGCAAACCTGAAAGATACGGCAAATATCGCGATCGCGCCTTAGCTGATTTAGAAAATTGGCAAGCCACACTTTGAACCACAAATCACAAATTACGTGCGCGAAGCATTGCCGCAGGCTATTACGTAACCTGCTCCCCACGTAGCGAGTATTACAAATTACAAATTACGTACGCGAAGCGTTGCCACAGGCTATTACAAATTACGAATTACAAATCACTCCCCTTTTCTTATGAAATAGGTATTATTTACTGCCGAAACCGCCATGTTCAGGTAAAATTAAGTAAAGGAAAATAATATTTAGTTTACAAACTTGATAAAAAACCCCATGCAATCGATTGAGCGTGCATCCTGGAACCCCATCTCTGCCTTACTTTTAATTGCCCCCTTCTTTTTATGGGGAACAGCGATGGTGGCAATGAAAGGAGTTATACCCCACACATCTCCCCTATTTATGGCAGGAGTAAGGGTAATACCAGCTGGGGTGTTAATTTTAGTGGCGGCAATTTTCATGGGTAGACCCCAACCACGGGGATGGAAAGCATGGCTATGGATTTGTGGGTTTGCCCTGATTGATGTTAGTCTATTTCAGGGTTTTCTCGCAGAGGGTTTAGTGAGGACGGGAGCAGGTTTAGGCTCGATTATGATTGATTCCCAACCCCTAGCTGTAGCCCTATTGTCCCTATGGTTATTCGGCGATCGCATTGGTATCTGGGGTTGGTTGGGGTTAGTTTTAGGGGTGGGAGGAATTAGTTTAATTGGTATACCAGATGAGTTTCTCTTCAGTATTTTTACTGATAATTTGACATCAAATAGTTTGGGATGGCAATCGATTTTTGTAGGTGGGGAATGGCTGATGCTATTGGCAGCCCTGTCAATGGCGATTGGGACAGTAAGTATCCGTTTTGTCAGTCGTCATGCGGATGTGGTGACAGCGACGGGATGGCATATGATTATCGGTGGCTTACCATTATGGGGTTTGTCAGGTTGGAAAGAATCCCAACAATGGCAAAATTTAGCTGGGAATGATTGGATTGCGTTAGCATATGCAACCATATTTGGTAGTGCGATCGCCTATGGGTTATTTTTCTATTTCGCTTCACGGGGAAACTTGACTAGTTTAAGTTCGCTGACCTTTCTCACACCTGTTTTCGCCTTGTTATTTGGGAATTTGCTCCTCCAGGAAACCCTAACTAGTTTGCAGTGGACAGGTGTGAGCTTTACCCTCGTCAGCATTTTTTTGATTAATCGAAGAGATATGCTCTCTGGGAAAAAATCACCTGAAACCCTCAAGGAAATCACCAGCACATCCTCCCAACCTGTGAGTGCTGTGACTATTCCTGTACGAGAGTCGGAAGTAGATATGGTTCCTTAGTACCTTGTCCATCTAGCATTAGTCGATTCCTTCGCAGCCATTATCAGGTCTGACAATTCGCCAAGTTGCTTATCAATCAGCAGATTATTGAATCGCGCGATCGCTTGTTCAAGTAATTTGGTCATCGGTCTTAATCTATGTAGTGTTAGGTTGACGGTCGTATGCTTACTAACTTCACTTGGGTAATATTCCAGGTATTCGCTTTAAGGGGTTAATCCCAATGCGGTGTTAAGTTTTTCACTGGGGATAGGGTAATAGATTTAAATCTTGAATAAACCGGTAATCTCGTTGGTTCTTGGTAATGAAAGGATAGTTCCATGTAATTGCTGTAGCTGCGATCAAGCTATCGGCAATAAGTAAACCATGACTTAGCCGATACAAACGTAACAAATCAACTGCTTTATCTGATATGGGCTGATCGATCCCAAGTATGTCGAACTGTTGAAGAAACTTTTCGAGGGTCTGTAACTCTGACTTGTTAGCGCAGCCAACCATTAACTCCATTTGAGTAACTACGCTAATTGCCAGTCTAGAACAAGATTTTAGAACTTGTAGGCAACTCACGGCTTCAGGACTACCACGACCGATATCAATAATTATGTCGGTATCGATGACCGTTGAACTAGTCATGGGATTTTGACCATTCGCTTTCTCGGATATTGCGCACCCAAATAGTACTATCTAAATCCTGACGATCACGCCACATTCCAATAAATTCATTATTGACTAAATCTGTATTCAATCCTGAAGAGAGCGGTTCACCATATGTATACTTTTGTTTGAAAAATGTGATTAGCCTAGCTACTTGACTCTGTGCTTCAGCAGGTAGAGATAAAAACTCACTGAAAAGCTCTTGGTGTGTCATACTTGTGTTTCTCAAATAGTGTTGAGAATACCTTTGATTGATTTTATAGACTATTATACTAATTTGTTTTGTTCTTTTTCCCATAAATAAAGCCTTGCAAAAAACCACTCACGCTAAAATTAGGGTGGCAATTCGCCGAGTCGCTGATCAATCAGCAGGGTTTTTAATCGCGCGATCGCTTGTTCAAGTAATTTGGTCATCGGTCTTATACCCATGCAGTTTTCCCAGGACAACTTGTATCGAGTATGTCCCTATTAAATTTCTGGCGTTGCATAAGTGCGGGATGAATAAGTATTTGAAACCATCGAAAAATCGTTGAAAATGTGGTCAAATCATCCCCTAATTCAGCAACGCCAAAATTCTTTTTCTTTTATGTCCCTATTAAAATTAGGATTGCAATCAGCACAGTTCGTACTCCACGAATAATGAAAATAGATGAACGTTTCTGCTACTATGAGGATATAGTTGTTAGGACTTGACATCCCCGTGAGAATGATAATCGCCTACAAGCCTTAGAAACAAATCAAAGTGGAAACGTCATAATTTGATTGATCCATTCCTCAGCCGTAGATGCCTCCCAGACTAAGATAATTGCATCAATCGCCTCGCCAATAGGAAGATTCTGCGAAAGAATTAAAACACCTGAACTTGTTTGCGAAGCAATAAATTGGCCGAACTCTGTTGGCATGGTTTTGCGATCATGAGTGACTAGCACTCTGCCATTTTTTGCTGCAATTGCTAAAACATCTGAATCTTTGATCCCCTCAAGCTCTGCTTCATTGGCTGAACGAAAATCCAGCCTTGGTTGTCTGCGGAGTGTACCAGTCACGATTGCTTGTTTAAGATCCGCATCTGCCTGAAATCGAATTACTGTCATGCTGCACTTTACTTTTGGGCTTGAGCCGCTTTTAATTTCTGGTACAGCAAAGGACTTTTTTCCTGACACGACTTTTGTAGTTGTCGAAACTCGGCTTTGCCCTCTTCTAAGTAGGCATCCACAAGCTCTCGATTTGCAAGATAGAAAGTGATTGCACCATAAACTTGTTCCAGCGTCAGTAGTGGGAAATTCTGGGCAATGCTTTCGGGAGATTCTCCGCTTAAAAAAGAATAAACAATTGAATCGAGGGAAATGCGTGTTCCTACGATCCAATATCCTTTACCTCGCTGTTCGACATATTGCTTTATTTTAACTGGTGCTAACGCCATGAAACTAACGCTCACTCAATACCTATATAATAGGCGATGACCTGTAATTTTCTGGATTATTTCCCCTCAGATAGAGGGAGACCTAAGTATGATCGTCGATTTGCTGATCAATCAGCAGGGTTTTTAATCGCGCGATCGCTTGTTTAAGTAATTTGGTCATCGGTCTTATACCCATGCAGTTTTAAAGTTCATCGAACTTACATTTGATTATTAGGTCAAAAACAACAGCTTTACCATTCTGGTGCAGTCGGAATCAATATATTAAATAGTACAGGTTGGCTGAAATAAACCGAGTATTAACTTTTTATCTAGTGACCACGCGGAGCATGGGAGCGAGGGGAAAGGTAGGTATATTTATGCCGCGCGGTACTAGTGCGCGAAATTTAACTGGTGTCGTGAGTACATCATATTGCGATGAAACACAGGAATAGAAAGCAGCACAACTAGACTCTTAAAGTAAAATTGTTCTGGTTCAGATTCAAAAGGGGATTTCATCCTCTTCCTCCGCTTCCATAACAACCTTTGACCAAACCAATGCAAGATTCATCAAATAAAGAATAGCCCTGCTCCATTTGTCTGACTGGGTGAAATTAAAGGGAGGATGTGCGAAACGGTTGCGGATATGGTTCAATATATAAAGTATATTTATAGGTTTAATAGTTGGATCTGAGTTATCACTGAAAAATACATTTTCATCTTTGGCTCTTTTTATCAGCTCGATGAAGTCTACACGATCATCCTCATCTTTAAGAAACTTGCTAAGATGTTTTTTGAGAAACTCGTGAGTTTCGTTGACAAAATCAGCCGGACGGCTAAGAGGGTGATGTTTACTTACCCATTGGCGAAATAACCGCTCTTCCTTGCCAACTGTGAGACAAGCAAGTTCAATGAGTGCTTTTTCGAGCAACTCTTTTTCTTTAGGCTCATCCAAATTCAGAAATTTGGGAAAAACTTCATCTGCTTCAGTTTTAACTATCTGTTGTATTGGCTGCTTAAACTTAGTGAGTGTATTAGAAGTTGCTTCCTGATTGACACGTAATTCTTCGAGTATGAGGTTTTGCTTTGCGGAGGTATCACGAAGTGACTCAATCATCACTCGAATTTGTTCAAGCTCACTGAAAATATTGCCTCGATTCCCACCTATGACACCATTAAAAGGAATTTCTTCGAGAAACTGACTGTCAAATTCACCGTTATCTGGTTCATTAACGGGTGTGTTGATTCCAACAGGAGGCTCTGTTCTTGGTCGTTGGATATTGAAGTGATCGGCATCTCTCTGAAACTCTACAACTAGGGCTTCGTAGGTTGCGAAATTTTTAGGGTAAACCCAAGCCGTTCGATTTCCGTCCCATTGTCTTCCAACAATTTTCTTTGCCCGATTTCGGTCTTGGGGATGGATGCGAACCAGAAAATGTGTATTATCCTCAAAAACTTCGATCGGACCATGCTTTCCATTAAGAGTATATTCATTCATATTGAATAAAAATATTAGAACTCTATTTGTAGGGTTCTCAAATTCATGGAGATTTTCACGTCTCAAGGAATTGCCACAGTACGCAACAACCTATCAATAATGTGATGCGATCGCCTACCGCTTGCGGGTATAATTCGATGTCCGAGGACGTGGGGGACAAGGAATTTAACATCATCGGGTGTGGCATAATCGCGACCATCGATGAATGCTAGAGCTTGGGTGGCTTTTTGCAGTGCGACTGTACCCCTGGGACTAACTCCAAGGGTGATTTCTTCGTCCTGACGGGTGGAGCGGACTAAATCTAAAATATACTGTTGTAAACTGGGTTCTAGCTTGACTTGGCTGCATTCTTGCTGTAACTGTTCCACTTCAGCTAGGGTAATACAGGGTTGAATTTCCGCGAGATTAATTCCCTGTTGTTGGCGTTGTAGCATTTGTAACTCTTCTGCTGCCGAGGGATAGCCCAAGCTTAAAGTTAACATGAACCGATCCATTTGGGCTTCTGGGAGGGGAAAGGTACCTTGATATTCGACAGGGTTTTGGGTAGCGATCGCAAAAAATGGATGGGGTACGGGACGGGATACACCATCGACTGTCACCTGGTGTTCTTCCATCACTTCCAATAATGCGGATTGGGTGCGGGGTGTTGCACGGTTGATCTCGTCTGCGAGCAAGACATTGCTAAAAACAGGTCCTGCCATAAAGCTAAATTCCCCGGTTTTGGGATTCCAAATATTTGTACCTGTAATATCGGTTGGTAATAAATCAGGTGTACATTGTAAACGTTGGAATTTACCATCAATTGAGCGAGCTAAGGATTTTGCTAGGAGGGTTTTACCAACACCGGGAACATCTTCGAGTAAGGCATGTCCCCCCCCAATTAAGGCGACTAAAACTAGTCGAATTGCCTCGTTTTTACCAACAATAGTTCGATTTAAATTTTCTATTAAAGCGTTAATTTTGTCTGTCATTGGGATTTTGGATTTTGGATTTTAGATGTTACTGAATAAAAAATATGAATTAAAAATTTTACGTCACGTAGAGACGATTTTGGTTGGAATACAAAATGTAATAGATAAGGGCAAAAACAGGTGTCTTGCCCTTTGTTTACTTCTTGAGTCCTATCTTTAGTGTTCCCCAGTCCAGCCAAAATTAACACTTAACAGTGAAAAAAATTCTGAGCAATTACACAATCTGCTTGAATCTGGCTTTTTAATGCATCTAGGGAGGGAAATTTCTGTTCTGGACGGATAAATTTTTCCAGATAGACGCAGATTTTTTCACCGTATAAATCCTGATGCCAATCAAATATATGTACTTCCACCGTGAGATTTTCACCCGCAACCGTGGGACGTGTACCGATATTCATCACACCATATTTGACTGCATCGCTAGCACCAATAGTAATTCTGACTGCGTAAACACCCGTTTTTGGCAAAAATTTATCTGGAGGTAATTGCAGATTGGCGGTGGGAAAGCCGATGGTACGTCCTAATTGTTTTCCCTGGATAACTTGTCCTGTTAAAGTATAGGAGCGTCCCAATAGATGATTAGCACATTGGATATCTCCTTGGGCTAATGCATCACGAATCCGGGAGGTACTAACTCGTCCATCCCCATCCCCAGAAGAGGATATATCTGAATGGCTATGGGTTTCTAAACAAATAATTTCCACCGGAATAGAAAATTTAGCCGCGATCGCTCGTAAATCTTTGGCAGTACCTGTCCTTTTGGCTCCAAACCGAAAATCTGCACCGACACTGATACGAACAGCACACAATTGCTCGACTAAAATTCTTTCCACAAAGTCTTCGGGTGCAAGGGCAGATAATTCACGGTCAAATGGCAAAAGTACCAATTGATCAACATGGAGTGACTGGAGATATTGAACCTTTTCCTCTAGGGGAGTTAACAATGCACGGGGTGTACCACTAAAAAATTCCTGCGGGTGTGGGTGAAAAGTGACAACTGTGGCATAGGTAGGACTGCTTGTGGTGAAATCGCGATGCTGGATAATTGAGTCAATTACCCGTTGATGTCCGCGATGGACACCATCAAATTTTCCTAGGGCGATCGCAGTTGGAGTTCGAGCTAGCTGAGTTGAAGATGTAACCCACACAGAACACCCATTTGATGACAGATTTGGCACGTCGAGTTTGGGATTTGGTTTTGCTACGTGAACTGTAAGCGCGTGGAGGATTGATTGACATCACGGTTAAGCTGAAGACTTTGGCTTCCATCGTCACCGGAATTGACAAATTACCAAAAAACGCGCTCCATCACCAATCTAATCTAAAATCGCCAATCACTTCGATGACTATCGTTACGTGTTACGCCGAAAATTGACCGACGTGACTCGCGGTCAAATTCTGTGCCGCAACATGTGAAACCGCAACTTCCAACTTCATCCCTTCTTTGGCCATTACCGCACCGGGGAACTTTTCGGCAGCTTGCATACCAACGTTGTCTAGGAAGTCGTCATCATGGGCTGGGTCGTGGTGAAATATAACTAGGGTTTTTACGTTCGCTGCTTGGGCTACTTTGACCGCTTCTTGCCAAGTTGAATGTCCCCAACCGATTTTTGGCGATTTCGGAGAATAATATTCCTCATCCGTATAGGTGGAATCATAAATCAATACATCCGCATCCCTCGCCAACCATAAGACATTCTCATCCAACCTGTCGGGAAAATGTTCGGTATCGGTGACATATACGGCTGCACCTCCCCGCCAATTGACGCGATAGCCCACTGCTTCCCCAGGATGATTCAGGGGGGCTGTTTCTACGACAATATCATTGATTTGGATTGAATGCCCTGGGATGACATGGTGAAAGTCTAAATCCGCTTGCATAATTTGCAACGGAACCGGAAAATTCGGATGCAACATTTGGTCATTCAGCCTTTGCTCCACCGTTGATCCATCCGGTGCGATCGCTCCATAGATGTCGAAATGATTCCCTTTGACAAATCCTGGCGTAAAAAAAGGAAATCCCTGCATGTGATCCCAATGGGAATGGGTAAAGAAAATATGAGCAGTAGTTGGCATTTGCCGCATTAGGGATTGCCCTAAAACGTGCAGTCCTGTTCCACCATCAAATATTAAGCGCTCACCTCCTGCTCGCATCTCTACGCATGGAGTATTACCACCGTAACGCACGGTGTTTTGTCCTGGGCAAGGTATACTACCACGAACGCCCCAAAAATGCACAGTAAATTTAGTTTCGTTCCTAGACATGGGTTTGGCTCGCAAAGACTGAGCGGGCGATTTTTACAAAAAAATTACTTATTTTGTCTAGTGTATGCTGTAATGCCATCAATGCTAGATGAGTAAATATACTGATAAAGTCGTAAACCTTGAATACATGAACTCGCCACCGAATCTGGGAACTCCAGCATTACAGAATTATTAACCAATTGTATAACTAAACAAATCAGTAACTATTACGACCATTATTTATTTATAGCCTATATTTTCTAACCCTGCATCTTGTATTTATGCCCGTGATTATCCCAATTTGACAATCGGTCATACTTGGAGTAATCAAGCACTAAATACGACTGTTTATATCAGTCATAATACTGAAATTATTACAGGCCAACAGCCCCATCTTCCCTAGGGAAATAGGGACATTTTCCTAATCAAACAATATCCGATTACTGCCAAGTAAGTCAGCAAAAATAAACATAACTATATAACAAGCGAGGTAATTTAGCTTGACCTCGCTTCTAAATCGGAAACAGGGAACAGTAGTCAATCAACTCCCCTACAAATCTATCCGCCAATCAGATAAATCATGAATTCCGCCTGTGTAGGTTAAATTATATTGCAATGGTGTAATACTAATGTAGTTATCACGAATCACATGAACATCAATGGGTACATCAGGAGGTAAATTTAAACTAGCAGGTGGTTCCACATCCTCTAAAACCTCCCCAGTCAGCCAGTAATAGGTTTTACCGCGAGGGTCAGTACGGCGGTCGAAAACATCGATATAGCGACGTACACCTTGACGGGTGATTTTGACTCCAGCCAACTCTGGATAGGAAACTGGTGGGACGTTAACATTCAACAACATTAAATTAGGTATAGGTGTTTGAGCTAGTTGAGTAACTAGGACTTTAGCGAAATTAGCAGCTGGTTGGAAATCCGTATGGGTATGGCTAGTTAAACTCAAGGCAATACTGGGAATTCCTTCGATTAATCCTTCCATTGCGGCGGAAACAGTACCAGAATAAAGGATTTCCGTTCCCACGTTAGCACCCTGATTAATACCAGATAGAACCAAATCGGGGGGAGAATCCAATAAAGCCCACAAAGCTAACTTGACGCAATCAGAAGGTGTGCCATCACAAGCCCAAGCACGAATTGATTCGTCAAACACGGATTCAATAATTTCTGCCCGAATTGGTTGGTGTAAAGTTAAACCATGACCGGTCGCTGAACGTTCTCGATCTGGAGCAACGACGGTAACTTGGTGGCCAGCCTTTGCCAAGGTATTAGCGAGGGTACGAATACCAGGAGCAAGAATTCCATCGTCATTGCTGATCAGTAATTTCATAGGTTGGGAGGATAGCAATTTTCAATATCTTTAAATAATATTACTATTGCCGATTCAGAGTATCCTTGCTGGTAAATAGGGAGTGGGGAGTCGGAAGTTGGGAGCAAGGTTCTGGTTGTGTACAAAAGTTCTCTAGGATAACGCTGCATCCGTAGGGTAATCCCAAATCCACAGACCCACGTAGTGTGATTTCCCTAGGAAAATCCAAAATCCATAGACGCGTTGGCGAAAGCCATGCCTTTAGGCTAGCGGATCGACCGAAGGGTAATCCAAAATCCAAAATCTTATAGAGCAAAAAGTCCTGTCGCACTCTAAACTGATATGCATAGCCGCACAAAATCTGAGCGACAAACCCAAAAATTAAATTTAAGTTAAAGACGATTATTAGAACCAAACTCCCATGAGCAATCAATTAAGTAATTTAGAGGCTCAACTTGAAGCTCTCCGTCATGAAGGTGAAAATGCGATCGCGGCTGCGGATAACCTGGAACGTCTCGAAGAACTGCGAGTTAGTTATCTCGGCAAAAAAGGACAATTGTCTGTGTTATTGGGAGGAATGGGCAAATTACCTGCCGAAGAACGTCCGAAAATTGGTGCGATCGCTAACACCGTTAAGGAGGCTTTACAAACTGGTATCGAAAAACAACGCCACAATTTGGAAGCAGCAAAAATTCAAGCCCAATTGGAATCGGAAACCATTGATGTGACTATGCCGGGGGAATATCGACCCCAAGGGAATATCCACCCCCTCAACGGTATTATTGACCGCACTTTGGATATTTTTGTCGGTCTGGGTTACACTGTTGCCGCCGGGCCGGAAATGGAGAGTGATTATTATAACTTTGAAGCTTTGAATACTCCCCCTGACCACCCTGCCCGCGATATGCAGGATACCTTTTATTTATCCGATGGCAATTTACTACGTACCCACACATCATCAGTGCAAATTCGCTACATGGAACAGGAAGAACCACCGATTCGGGTGGTGGCTCCGGGACGGGTCTATCGTCGGGATACGGTGGATGCAACCCACTCGGCTGTATTCCATCAAATTGAATTGTTAGCGGTAGATGAGGGTTTAACTTTTACTGACCTTAAAGGTACGATTAAAGTCTTTTTGAATGAGATGTTTGGTGATTTACCTATTCGTTTTCGTGCTAGTTATTTCCCCTTTACCGAACCCAGCGCTGAAGTTGATTTACAATGGAATGGACGCTGGTTAGAGGTCATGGGATGTGGGATGGTAGACCCCAATGTTCTCAAAACTGTTGGTTATGACCCGGAAGTTTACACTGGCTTTGCTGCTGGGTTCGGTGTCGAACGTTTTGCGATGGTTCTGCACCAAATTGATGATATTCGCCGTCTTTACAATAGCGATTTACGATTTTTACGACAGTTTCATTAGTCTTTACCTGGATTTTTCATGAATCCCTCAAACTTTCAGGGAGTAGGGAGGGGGGAATCGGGAGTAGTAATACCGTTTGACATTGAAGTTGATACATTTAGGAGAGTAGGCCCCCATTTCTCACAAAACCCTAAAACTGATAGGGAGTAGTCCGTGACGGGAGTAGAAGGAAAATCAATCCGTTACTCAGGGCTTACAACTTACTCATAGTAGCCGCTCTAGCGCCTTTATTTTTCGAGGCTAGAGCTACTACTACAAACCCTGTATTTTTCAGTTATCAGACCACTAGCTGGAAAAAATGAATGCGATGGATGGGTATTTAAATCGTCAGGGTAATCTAAAATCCAGAATCCATAGACGCGCGTAGCGCGGATCGACCGAAGAGTAATCTAATGGTATTATTTGCGATCGCAGTTGCCAATTAGGCGTAAACTGTGCCGTCTGGCATAATCGCCCCATCCCAAGTCGAACCACTTAAATATGCACCATATAAATTTGCTTTCACTAATTCCGCCGCAGTTAAGTCCGCATCGACTAAATCAGTCATTTTTAACTGCGCACCAGTTAAAACTGCTCCGGTCAACTTGGCTTCAAATAAGTTTGCTCCACTCAAGTTGGCTTGACTGAGATTTGCACCGGTTAAATTGGCACGGACTAAGGAAGCTTCTGTTAAGTTTGCACCAATTAAGGTCGCATGACTCAAATCTGCTTCACAAAATGAAGCCCCATAAAAGTCTGCCCCACTCAAATCAATGCCATTTAAATATAAACCGATTAAATTCACACCACGAAAATTTCTTTCCCCTGCCTGATAGCGGCTCAAAAGTTCCTCAATGCTCATTTTTTGTCAGACTAAAATAAAAATTGTTTATTACTAGCCTGACGGGAAGATGATTATTTAACAGTTTTTTACGTTACTTCCGTTTGCAAGTAAAAAGCTCAAAATAATCTAAATCGAAAATTTAACATTGCCCCTGACAACAAACCTCTGATGTCTGCTCCTGTTCATCATCAAAGCTAGCTGCATCCGCCAAAACTGTGTAAATCTCCCAATCGGCTCCATCCGGGTCTTTTAACCATATTTTGTCTTGTAAGGCATAGCAACAGGTTGTTTGGGCTTCAGGTCGCACCGAGAGGTCTATTTTCTGCAAGCGATCGCTGGCTTGAAAAACTTGCTCCGATGAATCTACCTCAACCCCCAAGTGATTTAAACTACCTGCTGCATCCGGATTTTCCATTAAGACCAACTTTAACGGTGGCTCCGCGATCGCAAAGTTTGCATAGCCAGGGCGACGTTTCACTGGTTCTGTCCCAAATAGCTTGCTGTAGAAGTCTACCGCCACATCAATATTACTGACGTTCAGCGCTAATTGAATCCGAGACATATTTTTGATGTTCCTTATATGGATTTAACTCAATATTTAAATATTTAAATATATTGATATTGTGGTAAAAGATATTGATGTATGTCAATATAGGAAGTATGAATTTATCTAAACCGATAGTGAGTTGCTGTTCTCCCTTGTTAACGGGTCGTCTGACACCAGAAGAAGCGACCCAGTTAGCAGCAATTTTTCGTGTGTTAAGTGAATCGGTACGCTTACAGATGTTAAGTTTGATTGCAGCCCAGCCGAATCGGGAAGTATGTGCGTGTGAATTAGTAGAACCGTTAGGGCTTTCCCAACCCACGGTTAGTCACCATTTGAAAATCATGCATGAAAATGGTTTACTGGAACGGGAACGAAGAGGTACGTGGATTTACTATCGACTGGTTCCGGAAAAATTAGCCATGTTGCGAGACTGTTTAACATGAAATTTACATCCCTTCATGATTTAGCCAGTGAATCCGTAGTTCACAACCCAGCAATCAAGAAAAAAGTGATGTTGCGTAGGGGAGACTTACCGCATCTGACGAATTTTTCCCAAGCGAGATTTGCTCCTGGACAGTCAGCCCCATCCCATGCTCATGATGACATGTATGAGGTGTTTTTTGTGGAATCAGGAAGCGGGAAAATTTGCATTGATGGTGAAGATTATCCGTTATTACCAGGGAACTGTGTTGCTGTGGAACCAGGGGAATTTCACGAGGTGAGGAACGATGGAGAGGAGGAATTGATTCTCACCTATTTTGGTTTACAGTAACCCAAGTTGCTAGTACCCGCCAACCATTTCCCTAATTCCCATGCTCCGCGTGGGAACTCAATCAGGATTTCTCACGAGTAATTTGTAAGCCTTGAGTAACGGATTGATTTTCCTTCTACTCCCGTCACGGACTATTCCCTGTAAGTTTTAGGGTTTTGTGAGAAATGCTGGTCAAGGGTGTGAATGACTACCCAGAGCATAGTCACCAGATAACATGGTCTAGATATATCCGCCAACTTGTACAGATAAATTCAGAAATGAAAGAGGATTGCTACATTATTTTGTTTGTAATGAGCAAACCTACATAAACAAGAAGATTAATATTCACAATATAAACTCAATTAGTTGGGGAATTTGAGAGATTATCCAGCAACTAAACCCATTTTTGCACTTTCCTGTATCTGCCGAGATTTCTGGATCAAAGTCTCGGAGGTTGTTTTAAAAGTCGTCTTTAATAAGTGGTTGATAAAGTATTTATTGACACTTGGCAAACATCCTCTCAAAAAAATATCAAAAATGACCCAGAATCGGGAGGCAAAAATACTTTACCCATCAAGGAATTATGAAATCGAAAATGGTCTAAGGGGAAGATTAAATGACAAGACCAGGAGAAGAACAAAAAACGGGTGGAGACTCTTTGCGACCAGAGATTTCATGGGGTGTAGCGATAATTGTACCCCTAATTATTACGGCTGCGGTGTTAGGAATTTCTCGATTACAACAAACGCAAACAAATAATAATCCACCCCAAATTCGCACATTTACTGGAGATACGGTGAATGTTTTAGGACGACTGGAACCACGGGGAGAAGTGATTCGTTTATCCGCTCCTGCGGGTGGTTTGCAGGGTGCATCGCGGGTTGAACAGGTGATTGTCAAGGAGGGAGAACTAGTCAAAGCAGGACAAATTATTGCCATTCTCGATAACTTTGCTGGGAACCAAGCGGCTCTTGAACAAGCTAAATCACGGTTAAAAGAGTCACGTGCTAGCCTAGCAAATATACGGGCAAGTACACCACGGGATATAGAAGCTCAAGAAGCCGTGGTCAAGCGGTTAGAAGCGCAATTACAGAGCGATCGCGTGGCTTCACAAGCAACGGTGAATCGTTTGCAAGCGGAAATAGAAGGACAACAAAAAGCCCTGCGAGCAAGTGTTTCTCGGTTAGCAGCTGAAGCACGCAACGCTCAAATAGACTCCCGTCGTTACGAAAAGTTATTTTATCGTGGTGCAATTTCCGAACAAGAACGCGATCGCCGAGTATTAGGAGCGCGCACAAGTACGGAACAATTGAATGAGGGAATAGCGAACCGTCGGCAGACCATTGAGACCTTAGAGCAGCAATTAAAGGAAGCACGTGCGAACCAGCAAAAAACCCTAACCACTCTCAAGCGTCAACTGGACGAAGAGCGATCGCGTTTAGATAAGTTGCGCAATGTTAGCCCTAACGAAATCAAAGTAGCTGAAGCACAGGTTAGTAATGCGATCGCCAATGTACGCAAAGCGGAAGCGGATTTAAATCTCAGTTATGTTAAAGCTCCCTTTGCAGGCGAGATTATTAAAATAAATACTAAAGCTGGGGAAAATATTGGTACTAATGGAGTCGCAGAAATCGGTCGAACCGACGAAATGACCGTCATTGCCGAAGTTCCAGAGGACAGCATCAATCGTATCCGACTGGGACAAAGAGCTGCCGTAACTAGCGATAGCAATGCATTTACCGGTTCTTTAACTGGTACAGTTACCGAAATCGGTCGCAAAATTGGTAGACGGGAAGTTCTCAACAACGACCCCGCAGCAGATGTAGAAGCGAGGGTTGTAGAAGTTACCATCAGCCTTACCCGCGAAGACAGTGAACGAGTTTCCGGTTTAACCTTTGCTCGAGTCTCCGTAGAAATTGACACAAATTAGACAAGGAGCAACAGGAGGCAGAATAAAAAATTTACATTTACTTCCCCTGCATCCCCCGCTCCCCCTGCTCACCCTTCTCCCCCAGGATGTTCAACTTTAATAAAATTCCCCTAGCTTGGTTACAACTGACACGCGAACGCACGCGTTTACTAGTTGCATTAGCAGGGATAGCCTTTGCTGATATTTTGATGTTCATGCAACTTGGATTTCAAGATTCTTTATATTTTAGTAATGTGCGTTTTCATACCAGTTTAGATGCAGATTTGGTGATGATTAGTAGCCAATCGACATCTTTGATTGCGATGGAATCTTTTTCTCAACGTCGTTTGTTTCAAGCTTTAGATGTGAATGGTGTGGCTTCGGTGCATCCAATTTATATTGATTTTAATACCTTTAGAAATCCGGTGACGGGTATTCCTCGTAATATTTTAGTGTATGGCTTTAATCCCGAAAGTAATATCTTTAATTTAGCTGGTGTACAGGCAAATTTAGACCGGATTAAAATTCAAGATACGATTTTATATGATAGTGCGTCCCGTACTGAATTTGGACCGATTGCTGAAAATTTTCGTCGCGGTACTTTACCTCCTGTCCGGGTTGGTCGTCGGTCGGTACGGGTGGTGGGATTATTTGAGTTGGGAGCTTCCTTTGGTGCAGATGGAAATTTAATTACTAGTGATACTAATTTTTTAAGGTTGTTTATTGGTCGCTCTCAAGGGTTAATTGAATTAGGGGCGATTCGTTTACGTCCTGGTGCAAATCCCCAACGGGTTGTTCGTGAATTACGGAATTATTTAAATCCGGATGTTAGGGTATTAACAAAACAGGGATATATCGATTTTGAACGGGATTTTTGGGCAGATAATACAGCTATTGGCTTTATTTTTACCTTGGGTACGGCGATGGGTTTTATTGTCGGGATTGTGATTGTGTACCAAATTTTATATACGGAAGTGGCAGATAATTTGGCAGAATATGCCACTCTGAAAGCCATTGGTTATACTCAAAATTATTTATTAAATGTGATTTTACAAGAAGCTTTTTTACTAGCCATCTGGGGATATATACCGGGTATTATTTTTACTTTATTTCTCTATGAGCAAACCCGGATTGCCACCTTGCTACCGATTTTTATGACTGTAGAAAGGGGCATATTAGTTTTGGTATTAACAATACTGATGTGTTTTATTTCGGGTGCGATCGCTGTCCGCAAGTTACGCTCGGCTGAACCGGCGGATATCTTTTGATGATTCAATTAAGAAGTAATGTACA
Source organism: Calothrix sp. NIES-3974 (assembly GCF_002368395.1). Lineage (GTDB taxonomy): Bacteria > Cyanobacteriota > Cyanobacteriia > Cyanobacteriales > Nostocaceae > NIES-3974. The sequence continues at coordinate 3,571,924 of NZ_AP018254.1, read as the reverse complement.
AAACTAGTAGGTTATACCATTTCACTCAAATGTTGATACATTTTCTTCCCCTGCTTCCCATCAAGTATCAACTCCAAGGTAAAAGGGTATTACTGCACATTTTCTTGATGGCACATTCTCAATTTTTAGCTACAATTATAACTAATTATTTTCCCAAATAATTTTGATGGGTAAAATCCTGTTTATATCCAGTTTACTCGATTTGGAAAACAAATATTTATAAATAGCAATAATAGTTACATTATCTATTCTCTTCAGGTTCTAAATTAATAAAAGCGACTGTCTAAAAATTAGTTAGAGCATTGGAAATGAATTTGCATAAAAGTTTCTATAAATAATCCTATTACCAGTTAAAGCGAATTTTATTTAGTTGATAAGACATGATGATGATTGTTGATAAAGATATTCAAAATAGTTAGATATATTTATGAATATAGCGTTTCCGAATCCTATAGAATATACCCCACTCGCCCAATAGAACATCCTTTCCACAATGGGGAGGGTTATTCGGCAATTTATTGGAGTTTGAAAGTCTATAAGCAAGATTTTCTTTTTATCTCAAATCTCATCTATACATCTAAAAAATCTATCTAATTTTACCAATTTGAAAAAAGAATAGGATAGACGGAAAAATGAACTCCTAATACAACAAAGAGTCCCCAATCCAAAATCCGAAACCTCAAATAGTATTCTCTCCACTAAAGTAATCACTAGTAAAAAATCACTATGCTTGGAAGTGAACCCGTAATTTCTATCACTAATCTAAATCATTATTATGGACGAGGTTCGTTACGTCGGCAAATATTATATGATATCAACTTTGATATTTATCCTGGTGAAATTGTGATTATGACAGGACCATCTGGTTCTGGAAAAACCACTCTACTTAGCCTAATCGGGGGATTACGTTCCGTCCAAGAAGGGAGCTTAAAATTTCTCGATCGCGAATTATATCGAGCTAGTCAACGTAAATTAGTACAAATTCGTCGTAGTATTGGCTTTATCTTTCAAGCCCATAATTTACTCAGTTTTCTGACTGCGCGTCAAAACGTGCAAATGGCAGTCGAATTAAACGAACATATTTCCCAATCAGAAGCGATCGCGCGTGCAGAAGCCATGTTACGTGCAGTCGGATTAGGAGCGCAAATCAATTCCTTCCCCGATAATCTCTCTGGGGGACAAAAACAAAGAATTGCGATCGCCCGTGCTTTGGTTAATAATCCCCCCCTAGTCCTTGCTGATGAACCAACCGCAGCTTTAGACCGACAATCTGGACGGGATGTGGTGGAATTAATGCAACGTCTAGCAAAGGAAAAAGGGACATCAATTTTATTAGTCACCCACGACACCAGGATTTTAGATATTGCCGACCGCATCGTCAATATGGAAGACGGAATTCTCATGTATGACGAAGAAAGACCAATACGGCAAATTTCCTCTTCTCCTTCTGCACCCGTTACCAGTTACGAACCAGAATTTTCCCATCCCACTAACTCCCATTCCCATCTGGAAAATAAACGCGCTGGAATCGATTTATAAGTAGGGTCTGGGGAAAAAGTCTTTTCGTAAGGGTCGAGAACAGGGAGTCGTGGGAAACTCAACCTGTTACCCAGAGGATGTTGGTCAAGTATTAATTATCACTATTTTGACTATCATCATGACTCTGGACATGGGGTTATAAAGCTGATTTTTCCTTTGAGAGTACAGACGCGACATGTCGCGTCTCTTCCTATTCCCAAAAACGATAATTCAAGTATAAAAAATGACTTTTCAAACAACCTCTCAAAATGCAGGTTTATAAATACTGAAGAACAGATTCAGGAACCAGACGTAATTCCCCAGACTTACAACGATTTATATCCACCCAAACTGCCGTTTTTTTCCGTTCTCCTTCCCAAAATTCAAACCGTTCGGATTGATAAAACTTTGGGTCAACAAAATCACACATATACAACTGAATGATTTCATGACCGGGTTTACCATTGTAGGTAAAAATATTTTCTAAACATCCCAGATAACGGATATTTTTTAACTCCGCTTGGATTTCTTCTTGGAACTCTCGTTGTAAAGCAGCAAAACTAGTTTCCCCAAAATCGATACCCCCTCCCAGAGCGCGATAGAAATAACTGGACTTGCTAGGGTCATACCCTTCAGAGACAAATATTCGATCACCATCACGAATAATCCCTAATGCGATCGCGCGAATTTTTCCTTCTTCATACATAGCTATTCTCCTAATTAGTTTTCTTCATAGTCATAAAGGGACAGGGGACGGGAATCGCTATCTTCAATTGGCCAATCCTCGTTTTCACCGCCAATATAAAGTTCTTCAATCACCACGTATTCTTGGCTGAGTTGACTGAGAGCGTTAATCAAGACATCAAGCGCGATCGCATCGGATGTTCCTAAATCAAACCAACATCTAGCCCAAGTTCCTTCATATTCAAATTCCCCCATATTGTGCATTAAGGCTTTGAGACTTTGTTCGTAACCCTCCTGCTCATAGTTCATATAACTTAACTCGGAGCCAGTTTCTTGTACCTGCATGTTTTCGGCGTTAAACCCTCCTAATTTCCCTAAATAAAACCAGGAGTCAAATACTTCCTCTACATATTGACGTTCATGGGTAGAAGGAACTGTACTAAATTTGAGCCAAATCCACACATCAAAGGGATTAAATTCACGAAACTGAACTATCATCTCGCGTCCACAAAACCCGACAATAGTCCATCATACATTCCTTGTTTAGGCTTGTTGTAGAATTTGTTGATAAATAGCCCAAATTGCCATTGCTCGGAGGTAGGTGCTAGCGCGGAATGTACCCACCGATGTAATTGCTTCCGGGGTGCGAAATTGTAATCCGTTGTTGTAAATTTGCTTGACTACGGTTTCGGTAATTTCCATTGCTTCGGCTTTCATCCCCATTTGTACCATGAAGGCTGCTAAACCAAAATTTATCCCTGTCCAAACTTCCAGGGGATGGGTCGCATTGGGGTTTTCTGCGGAACCATCGGGACGTAAACCGTTGGCAACTCCGAATTCACCATTGTGGAAGTTACGATAGCAAGCTGTATAAATTGTTTTTAGGGTTGAGAGGATACACTCTTGGGGAACTATGTCTGCCAATCCTAATAAACGGGCATAAAATTGACCACAGAGTTGGTCTGCCATAACCACATCGGAACCACTATTACTATCAAGTCGGTAATACTGACCGTTCCAGAGTTTTTCGTGATATCTTGGTAATGCTTGATGCAGCCAGGATTGCCAGATTGCTGACTGTTGGGAAAGTTGCTCTGGATCAATATCTGTAGTGGCCACTTGGAGAATAGTAGCGATCGCGATCGCACTTTGGAGGGCTGCTAACCATAATCCGCCACAGTAGGCGCTAATACCGGATAAACGCCAATCATCAAAGGTTTGGTCGGGTGCGCCGGAGTTTTCGGGGATACCGTCCCCATCGAGGTCAAAGGTTTTCAGGTAATCCAGGGTTTCCACGATGGCAGGCCAGCAGGTGATTAAAAATTCAAAGTCATGGCCGCCAGTGTAGAGGAAATCACGGTAAACCTGGAGGACAAAATCGCTACCCAGGTCTTTCCACAGGTTACAGTCTTGGTAGGCGGTGTAATTGGTTTTTTCCCACACATGTTCGTTGGGCGCGCCTAAATCGTGGGGTGTTGCCCCTTTGACTTTACGGGGGGCTTGGGGACTTTCCGCACCGATGGTATAGTAGTAACCAATTACACGGGTGGTGGGGTCTTCATGGGGAATTGCCCTAGCAAAGGCGCGGATAACGGCTTTTTCTAATTCTGGAAATAGCATCAACAGGGCAAAGGAGCCATACAACCGCACATCTAAGCTTTCATACCAGCGATAATCCAAACATTCTAAAACCGCAAATTGACCGATGGGGTCCCGTTCACTAGCTGCACTCCAGAGGGTTCCCCCCGCCGTTAAGTCGTATAATTCGTTGAACAGGGCCATTTTGAACCAGTTAGGTAAATCACCACGGTTGAGGAGGGGTTGTTGCCAAGCGATAATTTGCTCTCGCCATTGTTGATACTCCTTCAACCCTGTAGAAGCGATCGCCCATCCACTGCGTCCACTTTTACCAAAAAAGTCCGTGTATCTGCGGTAGTATTTTACTCCTTGAGCAAATTCGGTGATGGGGAAGTTCCAACTCAAGATAAATGGGATTTCCAGACTTTCCCCTGGTTGGAGGGTAAATTTAACAGCGATCGCGGCTGCCACCTGTTCGTTAGCATCGGCTGGTGTAGCATCTAAAGTTTGACCGAGGTTGCCATCAAAGGCAAACTTTTCCCAGATATCCCGGCCATTACCGACGGGATTCCAACGTGTATGGTAGGAAACTTCCAGATTTTCCCCTTTCGGTACGGCGATACACCATTCCCCCTCCCCTTCCTCACTGGGGATAGTTACTCCTTTACGGGCGAGGACACAACCCAAATGTTCCGGATTTTCCACTATATAATTGTAATTATCTTGACTTTCGCCTATCCGGGGTTGGTATTCGTACACCGGACTCCCGTCATCCCGCAGTTTGACCTGGGGAGATTTGGAAGCATTGGTAAACCAACCTGTGAGATTTTGCCAAGTTAGCATAATACTCAAGGTAAGGGGTGCATCGGTGGGATTTTCCACATACCAAGCAAACACAGCCACTGGATAACTGGATTCCTGGTAATTATCTGCCCAAATCGGGGAAAATTGCTCACAGGTTAAATTAGCTGCAAATACCCCCTCATACACAAACCAACTGCGGGGGTACAAAGCATGGTACGTACCCTGGGAATTCGCTGGATACCACTTCCAAGCCGATAAAATGTCATCTTCCGGAGGTTGGGTCGATAAGGCATAGGCTTGGGAATATTCCGTATTGGCTTCAAAGACACTAAATTGACAGCTAGGAATCGATTTGAACACATGTTCCCCACCATCAATATGCCACAAATTAAAATCACCTCGATGCGATCGCCCAATACATCCTGCACCAAATCCACCTAAAGGCATTCCTGTATAGGGACCATCATCAATATTACTGGCATAGCGCACTTGATAGGGTTTTTCCCAACCAACACCAATACCACGACTCCAGGTACAAGCTACAGGAATGTTTGCAGAGGATGATTTTTTCATATTTTCGTTCGTCGCATCGATTTACGCTCAAAAAGCCTAACGTGAGTCAGGATTTTTCTCAAGTCGTTTTTTCGACAAAAATAAAAATCCGGTCTTCCCGCTCCTTTAGTTACAACATGGTCGTGTTTTACGGAAGCGATGTACTTGCTAGGTCGATATGGTGGGTGGTCGGTACAGCAGGAATTATGGGGTTACATTGCTGATCAGATCCTTGTGCTTTATTTCAATGGCAAAGATGAGCTAATCAGAATGCAAGTATTGATGGAGCAGTATCGAGATTTACTAATGGATTTAGCAGATGCATCCCTAGTCGCAGCCGCTGAAACTCTCAATCAAAAACGAATTTTTACCCTTGATCGAGATTTTCAGGTTTACCGTTTACAAGGGGATCAACCCTTTGATGTTGTTCCTTAAACGCGGACTTGCAGTTGACAAGGGCTAATGATGACTATTAATTTTAATTATTAGTACTTATGGACTTGTGAGCGCTAGGGGGCAGAATATGGGTTTTACCAGAACCCATGAAAAACCTTCTTTCCTCCTCACCCTCTACAATTCATCGCCATTCCCCCTGCAAGGAAAAAGCCCCCCAATAGAAAGGACTACGCCATTGGGGATTTTCCCACAACCGACGTTGAGCTATTTGTAAAGCTTGGGTAGGAGTCTTTTTCTCCTTGAACATCTGGCGATAAAACTCCTCCATTAACACTGCTGTCCCCGCATCACTAACTTGCCATGAGGACACCAAAACCCGTGCAGCTCCAGCATACATTAATCCCCGCGTTAACCCGACTAAACCCTCCCCACTAACATTTTTTCCTAATCCTGTTTCACAGGCACTCAATACAATTAATTCTGCGGGATAATCCTGATTAAATAAATCCCCTAAACGCAGATACCCCGGAATTTGATTCCCTTGCGGGTCTAACAGGGATAAAACGATTCCCGATAATTCCGGTTGCTGTTCATTTACAAATCCGTGGGTAGCAAAATGTAAAATTCGATACTGATTTAAGTTTTTGCTGGTTGCCAGATTGTAATTGGCATCAAAACCGAAGGCAGATAGGGTTTGATCTCCTGGAACCATGTTTAAAATCGCCTTGGCTTCCTGTTGTGTACCAGGTAATCGATCCCAGCCATTCCGGTTTAAGGTTTTGGCAGAACGTTGTAGGGCAGTACGTTCCAGTTCTAGTTCCGGTGCTAGGGGATTATTGCCGGGTTTTCCAGTCAACCGTTCATCATTATGATTGTACACTGGGTCAGCGATAATTGCGATCGCCTTTGGTGCGGGTCGGCGTTGAGCAAGTTGACGACGTTTAATGGCGATGGTGGAAGCGGAGGGTAACTTTGCTATTTCGTGATTTAACATTAGGGGTTGGTATTCACTAGACCGATTCCGAGGATCAGGTAGGGTAGCAAAGGGGATATTTTGCAGGATACCATCGGCGACGATTATTAAACGTTTGCCAGCTAATTTGTCGGCAACGGGTGCTAGTATAATATCACTTAGTTTTTTCCCCGTACCCATTGCCAAATCATTTGCGGTAGTAGCCTGGGATAATTGAGTGTGAAATTGTTGGGCAATGTTTTCAATTTCCTCTGCTTTGGGAAGTTCGTAGCTAGTCAGGGAGTTGGTTGTGACTAACCATAAATAACTGCGGTTTTTACCGAGGGAATATTGGAGTAAAACTGTATCTTGATCTAGTTGTTTTTGGATTTCTGGTAATTTTAAAATTGTTTGGGGATTGGTTAATTCTCTCCGTTCGGGATTTTGTTGATTGATTTGGGTTTGTAAAGCTTTTTGTTGTTGGATAATCTCGTTAATCTTATTTTCTGTGGCTTTAATTATTTCTGGGTCTGGTTGGGGTTGATTTTGGTATTCTCCTAATAGCTTTTCTTGTATCTGTCGCTGATTCTGTAGGGATTTTTCCTGTGCCAATAAACTTGGGGGAATATTTTTAGTTAACCGGACATTTGCCTGGGCTAATAATTCAATTAAACTCCTGGCACGGGAACGTTCACTTATATGTAAAGCTAATGCATCATAACCCCTTTGAGGTTGTTGTTGATGGAGACGCATTAACAAATCAATATACAGGTTATAGGTATGTTGTTGAGTCGCAAAATAGGAGGTACGCAAGTCCTCATGATTAATTTTTGTCCGTAAATCTTCGATAATTGCTATCGCCTTTTCCACATTCTGAATAGCCGCTTGTAAATTACCGCGATCGCGTTCCACAAAACCAATATTATTCAAAGTAGTCGCTTCCCCACTTCTATCACCGACAGAACGATATAAAGGTAAAGCTTGACGATAAAAATTCAGAGCTTTTTCTGGCTGTTTAAGTTCATCAAAAACCCGACCCATCCCCACAAGAATATTTGCCTCTTCCCGTTTGCGACCCCCTTGACGAAACAAAGGTAAAGCCGTTTCAAAGGATTTTAAAGCCTCTTGCGGTTGACGTTGTTCTAAATAAATTGCACCAATATTCAGTAAAACAGTCCCCTCTCCCACCCGATCCTCAACTTGACGACGCAGAGACAAAGATTGACGGAAATATTCTAAAGCCTTGTTAAAATCAGCTAAATCACTATAGGCTTGACCAAGATTATTCAAAACCACCGCCACACTAGTTTGCTTATTAATCGCTTTAAACAAAGGTAAAGCCTGATTGTAATAGGTAATAGCCCTTTCTTTATCGCCTAAATCTGCATATAATAAACCAAAGTTACTTAAAGTTGTCCCTTCCCCATCCTTATCCTTAACTTGTCGATACACAGGTAGAGCTTGATGATAATATTCCAAAGCTGTTTGCTTTTCACCTAACTGGGAATAAATCAAACCCAAATTATTCAAAATATTTCCTTTCCATCCCCGTTCCCCAGTAGCTTCCGCTAAGGGTAAAGCTTGATTATAATACTCAATCGCCCTCTGGGTATCCCCAAAATCCCCATAAATTTTACCAATCGTAGCCAAACAGAGCATTTGTCCCTGCTGATGATTCTGTTGTCGAAAGATAACCAGGGCTTCTTGGAACTTTTGTCGAGCTTGTTGCCGAGATTTAACCGTATTCTGTTGAAATAAATTTAACCCTTCCTGACTTAATTGAGTCGCTTTACGTAAAGCGATAACAGAAGATTCATCAAGTTGTTGCGCGATTTTTAAAGAATTAGTTGTCGCAGTTGCTGGTAAGTAATGAGTAATAGAAAATACAGCAATGAAAGAGATGAAACTCAAGAACTTTCTCTGTAAAATCATCAATCTTTACCCAGAAAAAATAACATCATAACCCAATTCCAGATTGTACAAGAAGGTGTTATAGACACTTTGGAGAGGTGGTTTCAAAGCGATTTTTCATACCTGAATTATCGTTTTGTTGGGAGTAGAGACACGACACGTCGCGTCTGTAGGGAATATAGTTGTAGGTTAGATTCCCGCGCATAAATCAGGATTCAGCGATATTTGCAATTATTTTTTCCGGGTAAATAAATTCCCAATCCAAAATGTAGAGACGACCCGACGGGTCGTCTCTACGGAAATCCAAAATTGCCGACGGGTTGTCTCTACGGAAATCCAAACTCCAAAATGGGTGTAACATAGCCATAATTGTACAGATGGAGGAAGGAGTGAGTTGCAACCAAAACATAAACTTGGTAAATCCTGGACTTCACGGTTACTTGCAGCACTACTTTTAATCGGTCAAGTTTGGCTGCACTTAGTACAAGGTAGAATTTACCATCGTCAGATTTTAGAACAAATGGTAGCTGCTGGTCCGGGGGCAATTGTGCCAGCATTTTTGGTAAATTTTTTTGCTGGGATGATTTTTACGATTCAAACAGCGCGGGAATTATTCAAGTATGGTGCGGAAAATACGATTGGGGGTGCGTTTGCACTCGCTTTTTGTCGCGAGTTAGGGCCAATTTTGACTGCAAGTATCCTATCGGGTCAAGTCGGTTCCGCATTTGCTGCGGAATTAGCCGAAATGCAAGTAACTGAACAAATCGATGCTTTGCATGTTTTGCGAGTTGATCCCATCGACTATTTGGTATTACCAAGGGTGATAGCTTGCTGTGTAATGGTTCCAGTGATGACGATTTTAGGCATAGTTATCGGTGTCACCGGTGGGGTCTTGATCGGTTTTTATGTATACAGAGTAGCACCGGAAGTATTTTTAGAATCTGTGCGCAAGTCTTTAGGAATATCAGACATTTTTACCGTGCTTTTTAAGAGTTTCATATTTGGAACTGTGATTGCAGCGATCGCCTGTAGTTGGGGTTTAACTACCGTTGGTGGTGCAAAACAGGTCGGTGAGTCGGCTACTGCTGCGGTTGTCACGACTTGGATTGCAATTTTTGTGATTGATTTTCTCCTTTCATTGCTGATTTTTGAAAAACTGGCAATTTTTGCCATCAATATTTTTCCTGTCTTGGGGTTAAACTTGGGATAAATTCGTTTATAATTATGGATCGTGTCGTTTTAATCAAAAATCATGCCGAAGCTCAAAACGCGGAAGGCTGCGGCGAAGCGATTCCGTGCAACTGGTACTGGTAAAATCGTTCGTCGTAAAGCCTTTAAAAATCACTTGCTAGAACACAAGTCATCCAATAAAAAGCGCAATTTGTCAAAAATGGCAATTGTGAATGAACGCGATGAAGATAACGTCCGGGGAATGCTCCCTTATTTGTAAATTGGTAGTAAATTACCTGGATTGAGCAAAAATCCCTAAAACCTGTAGGGAGTGGGGAGTTGAGAGTAGTATGAAATAACGACCTGTTACTCAAGGCTGATCACCACTTCTGCAAAATTCAGGATTAGACAACAACATCACAAACTAATTAGGAATATTTAATTTATGGCACGGGTCAAACGTGGTAATGTGGCACGTAAACGCCGCAAAAAAATCTTAAAACTAGCGAAAGGTTTCCGAGGTTCCCATTCGACTTTGTTTAGAACGGCGAATCAGCAGGTAATGAAGGCTCTACGCAGTGCCTATCGCGATCGCAAAAAACGTAAGCGCGATTTCCGTCGTCTGTGGATTACCCGGATTAATGCCGCAGTTCGTCTACACGGAATGAGCTACAGCAAGTTTATGGGTAATTTGAAGAAAGCAAATATTAACTTGAATCGGAAGATGTTGGCTCAGTTAGCTGTGTTAGATCCGGATGGATTTAGCAAAGTAGCCCAAATTGCAAGTCAGGTACAAGGCTAAATCTTGGCTTGGGAAAGGAATTAGTAATATTATAGTTAGACGACAACGGACTTCTAGGTGAACATCTTGTTTGACCTCGACGGCACGCTGACAGATCCTCGGGAAGGCATCATCACCTGCATTAACCACGCTTTGTCCACTTTGGGACAGAGCGTGTCTCATGACTCTGAACTGACGAGATTCATTAGACCACCACTGGGTGACTGTTTCCGTGAGTTGCTGTCATCGGCCAACAGGGTTGACACGGCTATTGCCGCGTATCGCGAGAGGTTTGCCGTAGTCGGTATGTTTGAGAACTCAGTGTAAGACGGCATACCAGAAGCACTTGAGTCGCTGCTATCAAACGGCGCTAGCTTGTTCGTGGCAATCTTATTCGTAATAAGGCCTTTAAGTCTAACTGAACTGTATTGCGTTAAAGTCGGTTTAATTGCGTTGCTTTTAGCTGAATGGCTTGATATTTTGGGTATGAACAACGCCGCGATAGTAAGCAAATGCGATGCACTCGTTTATTAATTCTTGTTCTCCTTCTATCTTTTGCCTTGTGGTTGTTGCCTGATTATGCTCAAGCAAGGGAACTAAAAGAGATTCGACATCAAGGTTCCCTACGAATCGCTGTTAAGGACAATATTCGTCCTTTGGGGTTTAGAGATGGCAAAGGCCAATTACAGGGCTTAGAAATCGACTTAGCGCGACGTTTGGCAGAAGATTTACTGCAAAAACCCCATTCACTCCAACTTCAACCCGTTAATAATCGCGATCGCTTGGCTTGGGTATTGGAAAATCAAGTCGATATTGCTATTGCTCGTGTCACCGCAACACCAGGGCGATCGCGTCTAGTTAATTTCAGTATTCCCTATTATCTGGATAGTACGGTTTTAATCACTAAAAGTCCCTCGCTTCAGCGTTTAGTTGATTTAAAATCCCGAAAAATAGCTGTTTTAAGGGGTTCTAGTACGGTTGACCGAGTTAACTATTTTATACCCAATGCCGAAATTGTTGGTGTGAATTCCTATCAACAAGCCTACCAGAAACTGGAACAAAACCAAGTGGATGCCTTTGCTGCTGATGGTAGTATATTAACAGGTTGGACGCAATTATATCCTGGCTATAGACTCTTACCCATAAGACTTTCCACCGAACCCTTAGCCGTAGTTATCCCCAAAGGACTACAACATGACCAACTGCGACAGGAAATAAATCAAGCGATCGCTCGTTATTTGGAAACAGGATGGTTAAAAGAACGGATTGAATATTGGGGACTTTTACCATCACAATTACAAATTCCCATTTCCGAATCAACCACAAAAGACCGATAATAGGTATGTAGAGACGTAACATGTTGCGTCTCTAGTACAGACGTAATATGTTACGTTTCTACATGTTTGTCGGGTCATCAACCGTCAACATCCAATATTTTTTCTCACCGAAATCGGATTACTATATATCCTGTACAAACAGCCATACTCGTCAGCGTTTAACAACAACAATGGATAACAAACTTGCAATTATTTATCTAGGAGTCTTCGTTGGCTTACTGACTTTTACATTAGTGAGTGTACTGCGTCAAATTTGGAAAACCCAACGAGTTGAACGCAATTTTTCCAAACTACGTAACAAACTCTCCAAGGAAAAGGGAACAGCACAGGAATACTATGAATTAGCTAGTATTTATGCGGACAAAAAACTCTATTCCCAAGCAATTAGTCTGTTTCAAAAAGCTATTAAAGCCGCAGAAGCAGAAGGGGAAGGAGAAGATTCTATTAGTATTATTTACAATGGTTTAGGGTATGCCTATTTTGCCCAAGAACAGTACGATTTAGCAATTCGTCAATATAAAGAAGCCCTAAAATACCAGCCGAATTATGTCGTTGCGATGAATAACTTAGGACACGCTTACGAACGGAAAAAACTCAATTCCTCAGCTTTAGAAATGTATGAAAATGTTCTGAAATTAGAACCAAATAACAAAATTGCTAAACGTCGCTGCGAATCCTTGAGAAGATTGGTTTCTGTTTAAAGAAATCGAGAGTGGAGAGTCTGGTTTCATCCCTAATTTTTAAGAATTTGTTTGATTACAGATCACATCTTCTTAATTTAGTAGATATACAGTGACACCAGTGTCAAAAGTTACACCAAGAATTAACTATATCTACTCATAAACCAAAATCCCATGAGTTTTATTTTCTCCCTATTAACCACCCTAGTCGCAATACTTGTCTATTTTAGTTCTAGCCGTCTTGAGGATCGACGTACTGTTTGGATAGTGCGTGGAGTATCCGGTTTAATTGGTGCGATCGCATTATTTAGTTCGATTATGAGAGTATTTGTGATTGTTCCCCCCGGAAATGTCGGAACAGTTAATGTTTTTGGGAAAGTCGCAAATAATGCTTTGGAACCAGGTGTTCACGTCATGAATCCCTTTGCCAATATCCTATATTTTTCTACCCGTCTCAAAGATGTAAAGGAGAATGTAGATGCTACATCCCAGGAAGGGTTGGCTTTGAATATAGACGTGAGTCTCCAGTACAAACTTGACCCTCGCAAAGCACCGGAAGTATATAAAAATATTGGTACGGATGAAAAACAATTGGTAATTTCTCGTTTCCGTTCCATCACGAGAGCAATTACTGCCCAATATCCGGCTATGGAAATTTATTCTAGCAAACGTCAAGAAATTGCTCAAAAAATTGAACAGCAATTAACTGAATATCTATCGAGCTTGGGTTTTATTGTCGAGGATATCCTACTACGTAATGTGAAAATGCCAGAGAGCTTACAAACCGCAATTCAACAGAAACTCCAAGCTGAACAGGAAAGTCAAAAAATGAAGTTTGTTCTCGAAAAGGAACAAAAAGAAGCAGAGCGGAAAAAAATTGAAGCTCAAGGAATAGCCGAATCCCAAAAGATTATTTCCAGTGGTTTGACCAATCAAATTTTACAACTGCGAGCAATCGAAGCGACTCAAAAATTAGCTACATCCCCGAATTCCAAGGTCGTTGTCGTTGGTGGAGGACAAGCTGGAACACCTATTTTCATTTCTCCTGATAATAGCCGGGGAAATCAATAATTAGGGAATGGGGGATATTATACCAATTTGAACAAAGAATGTGACAGATGAATTTTGTAGAGACGTGGCAATGTTACGTCTCTTATTGAGTAGGTATTGCAAACATTTTTTGAATCGGTATTAAAACCAAAATTACTGTAGAGACCACCCGTCGGGTCGTCTCTAGGAAATAAACGGAAATCAAATCACAATTTCTCGCATCACATCTGAAAACGGATATTGTTCATCGTCAAAGTTGAGAGAAATATCACATTGACTGAGGGGGAAAGGTTCGAGTAAAGTTTGTTCATCCCGACTTTCAAGTCGCCACCATAGGGTTTGCGTGGCTATTTGTTTTTCTTTACTAAATTCAAAGGTAATTTCTCCAAAGTTATTAACTCCTACCACTTCTTGGTATTTCTGCGGTGGTTTTTTGGCGTTACCCAGGTAAACAGCTAAAGCTTGCTGACGGGGTTGTTTGGGTAGGGGAGCAACGACGGGAAGAATCTGCGAACGACGGAGCGGTTCAACTGGTTCCCGTTTACCGGGGAGAAAGTCGATTCGATAGTACCATTGGGGTGGACGGGTAATTTCTAAAACTCGAAACCAGGCGCGATCGCATTCTAGGTTAATTTTCGCCGGATTACCACTAATTACCCAGGGGTGGGACACCATTCCCCCATCATTAAAATGACTCACATAGCCAATTTTAAGTCTACCACGGTCGGGGTTTTCCCAACCGAGGATTTTACTTTGGGGTGAATGACGAATTTGTTCGATGGGGATAAATCCTTTATGATGGAGGGCATGGCTACCACCAATACTACTATCTTCGTTTTTGAAAGAGCTACTAGTAAACTGTGCTACCACTATCTGGGTATTAAATCGGTGTTTACCCACGGTTTGGCTGATGGCATATTGCATCCTCGCTCCAAAGCTGTAGTGAACATCTCCCGATAGGATTACGATGCGAGAATTTGCACCAGCACCTTGAGCTAATGCTGCTAAAAACCGTTCAAAGGCTTCCGTTTGCAAAGCCCAAGCTTCCGGGTCAAAAGCCCAAGCAGCCACCCCAAATTTCCCAGTGATATTTTTGGCGACACGTTGAATTCCCTCCAAAAATGGTAAACCAATCACCGGAGAGGGTGAAATAATAATGGTGACATCCACATGGCTGCTCAGGTATAAATCGGCTAATTGTTGTTTACACCCCTCCTGACTAATCAAACCGGGAAAATCAAAATCTTGTCCGGGGAAATCCCGATTGGTTCTAGTATCGAGAACCAGCACACAATAGCTAGGTGTTAATACGGTATAGCTCCAGCGAATCGCGTCTGGTGATACAGGTAAACGTCGAGGTTGGCTAGCTTGAATATCCGCGAAACTGGCAATACCCAGACGATGGAGAATTTCTTGATTGCAAGTATCATTATTACCCTGCAAAGCACACCAAGCCTTCACGGCTGTTAGTAGTGCTCCCCCCGGTTGGTCGCGGTCAAACTGTTCTGGAGTATTTCCCCAAGCTTGGAACAGAGCATAGGCCAACAAACCATTTTGAATTACCCTGACACCTAAAGGTTTCCTCAAAACGCGATCGCACCAGGCAAAATTGAGATACCAATCATCGGTGACTTCGTGGTCATCAAATATCATGTAGGTGGGGACATTTGCCAAACTGCGGCGTACAGATTTGAGAGCGATCGCAAATTTTTTTAAATCCTCTACTTCCTGTTCAAACTCATGCTGTTTTGTGTTTGGTGCTAAGGGATACACCTGGGCACGAGTGGGAAAATCCAGTCTGTCAACCCATAACACATCACTCCAAGCAAACAAATACATGCAAGCGAATTCTGAAAAACGCATTAAATGGCTTTTTGCCGCCTGGGAAATTCGATTTAATTTGGTGATACTAGCAGTCAAACCGGCAGTTTCAGTGGCGACACGGTTGCGTTTTCCCGGAGCAAGTTCGGTTATATCAGTCACATCCGGTAACTGTTCTTGCCAACCGAACAAAGCCTCCCCCGCATCCAGCAACATAAATAACAGCGCATCCGCAACATCATCGGCATAGATTTGATCGCCAGTCAAAAACAATTGGTGGGGACGTTGAGCCGGATTTACCTGTAAAGCCTCGCGAATCATTTTATCTATACCCGCAAAAGCATCCAAACTTTCCCCGTGGGGTTTGCGACAGGAACCATGTACCAAGCGGACATCATTTAAATTCCTGGGAACCAGAGCAAAACTGGGTAACTTATAGGGTGGATAGGCGATGTCTGCAATATCACCATTCCCATTAATTACACCTGGATCACCCAGACCCTTACCACCAGCAAACTCCAAATCATACAAATAGGAATTACCGTATACCAGCAAATCCCCAGGAACAGCAGCAGTCACCGCCACCACATGTAAGTTTATACCCAACTGTACAGTTTCGCGATCGCCCTGCAAAATTAATTGACCATCCAAATCAAAAACCTTGAGAATAACGCGCTGACTTTGTTTTAAAGCCACCCAAACCGTCACCGACCTACTATCAACCCGTCGCACAATCGGTCCTGCAAGTACGAGTGGCAGATTATCAAGCCGTTCTCGTAAAGGTTTCCATCCCATGCGACTTTTTCCTAGTTTTACTCATCATTTTCTATGATATTTCCTCGCCAAGGGATTTTGGATTTGAGATTTTAGATTTTGGATTAAATTTCGGTCGGTGATCAAAACCAGCGCTGCTGATAAACTTGGGTAGCAGCGCGATGGAGGATAGAATGGCGATAAACCAAAGCAGCCATATCCGTTGCATAACCACCACCAATTACACAAGCAACAGGAACTCCCACCTTTGTACAGGTACTTAAAACTTGCATCTCCCGACAAAATAAACCCGTATCAGTCAGTTGTAACTTTCCCAACTTATCATCCCTATGGGTATCTACTCCCGCATCATACAAAACCAAATCGGGTTTGACATGACTTAATAAATCCGGTAAATAACTCCCCAGGGTTTGTAAATACTCATCATCACCCATCCCCTCAGCTAAAGGGACATCCAAATCACTTTTTTGCTTAATTCCGGGAAAATTCACCTCACAGTGCATCGAAAACGTAAACACATTTGGGTCATCCCGAAAAATATAAGCCGTACCATCACCCTGATGCACATCCAAATCAACAATTAAAACCCTCCTCACCAAACCTTCCTGTAGGAAAACACGACAGGCGATCGCTAAATCATTAAAAATACAAAAACCAGACCCATAATCGGGAAAAGCATGGTGAGTTCCCCCAGCTGTATTACAAGCTAAACCACATTCTAGGGCTAATTTTGCCGTCAGAATTGTCCCCCCCACCGCAACACAAGTTCGATTAACTAAAGCCTCACTCCAGGGTAAACCAATCCGTCGCTGCTGTTTTCCATCCAAACTTCCCTGACAATAGGCTTCCACATAACCAGGGGTATGTACTAATTCAATTAATTTTACGGGAGGACGCACAGGTTGATGGAACTGTTCTGGCTTCCCAACCCCATCATTAATCAGCATGTCATACAACATCCCAAATTTCTGCATCGGGAATCGATGACCTGGGGGTAAGGGTGCTACATAATCTGGGTGGTAGATAATCGGTAAGTCCATTTTGAGTGAGTCGGGAGTCGGGAGTCGGGAGTAGTGCTTTGTACCATTGATTTTGATGGGTAAAGAAGGGTTCGTAGTAGCGCTATTCTACAACAACCCTGCGGGTTAGCGCCTTTGCATAGACTGTTGATTTTGTGGAAATTTACCCATAAGTTCACACAGTTTTTGTGATGATCTCGTCCCGATGCTCCGCGTGGGGACGCATTCCACGAGGGCTACTTACTGCCTCAAATTAGGAAGCTCTGCTTCCCTATATGTATCAAGAGCCTTCCCTGTTCCCTATTTTCCAAAACCAGTTTCCTTAAAAATATCATTATCATCATTGGGAGGAAGATCGGGTTTACTGGATGGATCAATGGAGGGTTGGGAATTCGTCTCTGGATAATTGATTTCCACATTCGCTTCTTTTGCATCCGTTTGCACCACAACCTGCATTGATGCTGGTGATTGTTTATTTCCCCATTCGTCCAAGATATCCTTAACCAGGACTTCCTGCACCCAGATTTTCGTAATTACGGTGAGGGGAAGGGCTAAAAATAAACCTAAAAATCCAAATACATTAAAGAACAGTAACTGGGAAATCAAGGTGACAGCAGGTAGCAAAGATAGCTGATGTGCCATGACCATCGGAGTGATAAAACTACTTTCCGCCTGTTGGATGAAAAAGTAAAGAATCAATACAGCTAAAGACTTCCAAGGGGCATCCAGGAGTGCGATCGCCATTGCCGGAACCACACTTAAAGTCGGGCCAATATTGGGTATAAAATTAAAAAATCCAGCTAAAACCCCCAAAGCTAAAGCCGCAGGAACACCCAATAAAGTCAAACCTAAAACACTCATCAATCCCACCACCCCAGAAGCAATAATTGCACCAATGACCCAACTTTCCAGGGAATTTTCACACAGTTCTAAAATCCGATCTACACGCCGACGGTAGAAGGATGGAAATAAACGAATCAATAATTTACGATACTGTTGCGGGTCTACTAAAAACATCCCTGTCAGTACCAAGACCAGTAGCGTTTTTAATAGCACATCCAGAGAACCAGACACTAACAGTAAAGAGCTACCTAAAACACTTTGAATCCAAGGTTCAGCTTGCTTAATTAAACTGTTCAAGTCTGGTCGATAGGGTGCAAGTTGGGGGGGAATACGCGTTTCTAGTTGTTCTAGCCAAATATTAAAACGTTGCAAACCTTGGGGAACCTTGCGGGTCAACTCCTGAAATTGATCGGCAAAGGGAGGGACAATTAGCCAGAAAAACCCGACAATCAAGCCAAGAAAAATCGCCACAGCCAATAATATCGCAAATCCGCGACTAGCTCCCATGCGCTGAAATCTACGAGCTAATCGGTTTAATGTCGAAGCTAGTACCACTGCTGCAAAAGCTAGTAACAACGCTTCCCGAATTTGCCACAGGGTATAAAGGGATAAAATAATGGCTAATAACCCAATCCACTGACCAAGATTCACTACAAACCCCCTGTAATGCCCTAACCAATCAATATTGATTGAAAATTTTTCAAATGTAAAGATGTCTTGACGTAAATGTCGCACCCGGTATGAATGCACTGGGCTTTCAGCTAGGAGAGACGCGATATATTGCGTCTGTACGCCGAATAATTGGTTACATTGTGGTTTTATGTTTAATTGCAGCTACCTACTTAGGGGATGTTTTAAAAGTCGATTCTTGAATTATCGTTTTTGGGAGCAGGAAGAGACGCGACATGTCGCATCTGTACTCTCGAAGGAAAAATCAGCTTTATAACCCCATGTCCAGAGTCAGGACGATAGTCAAAATAGTGATAATTAATACTTTACAAACATCCTCTAACCGAACCGTATTCTGAGGTGTGTAGTTTCCTATCAATTTCTTCTTTTTGGAGTTTCCAATCAATTATTTCCCCTCATAAGAGGAGACCGGGTCTTGAAGGGGAGAAGCAGGGAAGCAATAAGCTGTTTCCAATCAATTATTTCCCCTCATAAGAGGAGACTTGATAATGGCGGATATTTCGCCTTCCTGTGCAAGGTTTCCAATCAATTATTTCCCCTCATAAGAGGAGACACAATTATATCTCCGCAAAAGAAAGAGATATACTCTGCTCTTCAAGTTTCCAATCAATTATTTCCCCTCATAAGAGGAGACCTCTACTTCGATTCCATAAGGGATGGATCCTTCTCAGTTTCCAATCAATTATTTCCCCTCATAAGAGGAGACCATCTGCTGACAATCCAATCAGCGCCAAACTTAAAAGTTTCCAATCAATTATTTCCCCTCATAAGAGGAGACGACCCGTTCTTTACTACCAGAACTACAGGCACAGGATTAGGATGTTTCCAATCAATTATTTCCCCTCATAAGAGGAGACGCGCTCGTGGCCCGCATCTGGTGCGAGCACATGGGGTTTCCAATCAATTATTTCCCCTCATAAGAGGAGACTTAAGTCTCATGTAACCAGTTATTTCAACGATTTAGGTTTCCAATCAATTATTTCCCCTCATAAGAGGAGACACAACTAGTGGATACTCTACATTTGGCTGGTCAGCACGATAAGATTTTCGCCAACATGACTTCGTATACGCTTAAATATTTAGCGTTTCCAATCAATTATTTCCCCTCATAAGAGGAGACCCCTTCATTTTAAACCCTGATACAGCAAGGTGTCCAGAGGCGGATTGCGAGGGGGTCTAAAAAATTGTCGTCGAAGCAGTAAAAATCCATGAGAAAAATCCTTCAAACCCTTACACAGCAAGGCGGCGAGGGGGTCAACGAAAAAAATAGTCTTTCAGCGATTTCCCGACCCCCTCGCATTATTGGTGTAGCCAGCTGAAACAAGTACAGGGGTACGGGCTACTTCTGCACAAAACAGACGGCCAGCTTTTTCTGCACTTATACACAATACCCTATTCGTGCCAAACAAAAATATTTCTAACGAGTTTTATAATAAAGGACAGATATTTGGTATTTCTTAATAATGCCATTCATTTTGGAGAGAACACTATGAGTAAAGTTGGAGTGGATGTCCCCCAAAGCGGAGCTAAACCACCTTTCACCTTCCGGACGACAGTAGCCATTGCCTTATTAGCTGTCAATATCCTAGTTGCGGCCATGTATCACCACGTGATTAACCCGTAATTTAATTTACAGGGAGTAGGGAAATCGGAGGAAATGAGGAGAAAAAATCTCAAAAATTGCCTATCCCCTCCGCTCCTTTGTTTCTTTACTCCCTAATCTTCCTCTCCAGCATGGTAGGAACTGCGTACTAAAGGACCAGAGCGAACGTGACTAAAACCCATTTGTTTTGCGATCGCACCTAGTTCATCAAATTCTGTGGGTGTCCAATACTTCTGGACAGGAAGATGCTCTAAGGAAGGACGCATATACTGACCGATGGTCAGGCGATCGCACTTCACGCTGCGTAAATCCTGCATGGCTTCGATGATTTCCTCCACCGTCTCCCCATGTCCCACCATTAAACCGGATTTTGTGGGAATATTTGGATTAATTTCCTTCACCATCCTTAATACTTGTAGCGAGCGGTCATATTTTGCACCCCGACGGACTGGGGGTGTCAGACGACGCACAGTTTCAATATTGTGGTTATAACAAGCAGGTTCGGCCTTAACAATAACTGCGATCGCATCTCTTTTGCCATAAAAATCTGGGGTTAACACCTCAATTTGTGTACCCGGATTCCACTCTCGAATTTTCTGCATCGTCCGGACAAAATGACTTGCACCACCATCAGCTAAATCATCCCGTGCAACGGAAGTTAACACCACATATTTCAAACCCAATAATTGCACAGATTCCGCCACCTTTATCGGTTCATCCTCATCAATTGGCATTGGTGCATGACCCTTATCCACTTGACAAAACGCACAGGAACGGGTACAAGTTGGCCCCATCAACAGAAAAGTCGCGGTTTTTTGCGCGTAACATTCCCCCCGATTCGGACACCGACCCTCTTCACAGATAGTATGAATTTGTCGTTGTTTAATAATTTTTTGTACAGTTGAAAGTTCACTAGCTTTACCAATAGGACGACGCAACCAAGATGGCATCGCTTGAATTTCTGTTTGTAATTGTGTCCGATGAGTAGATGTCATGGAGATTTTAGATTTTGGATTTTGGATTGGGAATCAGTCTGTACACAAGGAGAAGGGTATTGGTAGAGATGCGACATGTAGCGTCTCTACTTTCTTTCAAAATCATTGATTTACTGAGATTGTAGCGTTTACAACCCGTCGAATTCACGTCAATTTAACTCTCGATCTCGTATATTTTGTCTTCTTTCACCTGTCAACTCTCTCCTAACCCCTGTATTCTTTATATATAAAATAAAATTTTCCAGAGTAACAATGGGACAGTACGAACGTTTGATTTTGATGGCTGAAGATGAGTTGACCGAGTATAGCACCGATGCGCGGAAAATCGAGAAATTGCGGCGGAAAATAGGGCTTTCGGTTTCGCCAGAGGAGCAAAAACAGGTTAAGGAAACTTTACTTGCAAAAATACCTCAAGACCCGATCAGTAAACTAGTTGAAAATCAGCGTCAAACAGTTGCCTTACCCTTTTGGGGAATTGCAGGTTTAGGTTTGTTGCTGGGAATCTCTTTTATGCAACCACTGGATTTTATTGCCACAGTTTTAGGGGGTGGAATTGCGATCGCACTCCAAAAATGGGGTTGGAGGTTGCAAGCTCAACGTCTGATTTTACAAACCTTGGAAGATATCGAAAAAAGAACCCAGCACCCAAATTCAACCAATAACTAATAACTAAAGTTCTATCTCCTGTCTCCTAATCATTCGTCGCGTAACCTTGCAAATTTTCCGGATCAAAGCCACGTAGAATTTTAGTCGCTTCCCGCGTTATGCTTTCCGAACCTTGGACAACTACCAAATATTTACCTGCATTGATCCGGTTGCGATATGGTAAAGCATCACCACCACCGACAACTAAACCGACTCCACCACCGACAAACACACTCCCCATTCCCCCACCTATTGCACCTAATAAGCCTCCAATAACATGATTGCCAATTTCTCCAGCCCAAGCAAATGTATCTAAACCGGTGACAAGACTAAAGCCAAACCCAGCAAAAAAGCCGAAGGGAACCAACCAAATCGCCATGAGAATTGCTTGCTTACGAGCTTGCTCCTTGGGGTCGATTAAACCAAATTCATCAGCACTTTTGTAACCTTTACCAAGTATGGTGCTATTGATATTTTGCTTTTCCAAAGCGACACTTGCAGCTTCGGCTTGGATGCGGTCTGGTAGTACGGCAACAAGGTAATTCATGCTCTTTTCAAAGTAATTCCATCAAGGGTGATAAAAAGCAGTGCCATTATAGCTGGACTATAAACAGCCACAGGGATACCGAATACCCTATCCCTTAATTTAACACCGATGGGAATCCTTTTTGATTATGTTTGATTATGCCTCATAATATTTCACTATAATAATCAATGTTGATACACTTTAATAATCAATGTTGATACACTTTCTTCCCCTGCTCCCCGTTAGGTATCAACTCCAAAGTCAAACGGTATTAAAAATACTCCACCACATTAATATTAATTTTGATGGATGAAGAAAGGCACATAGTAGCGCTAGTCTAGGACAACCCTGGGGGTATAGCGCCTTTATAGTAAAGCTTGTTCTATACTAAACCCCCATTTCTCACAAAACCCTAAAACTTACAGGGAATTAGGGAGTAGGGATAGTCTGTAGAAGGAAAATCAATCTGTCACCCAAGACTCATAACTTACTTGTGAGAAATCCGGTTAAAGCACTACCATGAACCCCTCATAACTTAACTTAATTTGTCAAGTATTAATTATCACTATTTTGACTATCGTCCTGACTTTGGATATGGGGTTATGAAGCTGATTTTTCCTTCGAGATTACAGACGCGACATGTCGCGTCTCTTCCCGCTTCCAAAAACGATAATTCAAGTATTAAAATCGACTTTTAAAACATCCTCTTACTTTGATTCAATTCTCATTCTCATAGACATTTCCTGATCCATTACCATCGGTTCTTTTAAATCGGGACTAATTGCTTGCATCTGAGCAGTTGTTTTCATATTGATTGATGTGCTTAAAGGCATAATTCGACCCAGGCTAATTTTTGTTTGTCCGGTTCCGGTGGCATTGTAGGATTGCAAGGTCATGGTCATTCCCGGTGGCATTTGCGGTAAAATCATTTTTTGAGCGCCGGGTATTTGTTGAGCAAAGCTAACATTCATTGTCACCACACCATCTTGAATATCAACCAATTCGTAGGTGGCAGTTTGTTCGATATTTATACCATTCATGCTGACTTGGGAGGTGACTTGCCATTTAGCACCTTTACCGATAGCTTCCTGGGGTACTTGGGCTGACATTTGCTCAATGGAACTAGCCATTTGATCCATCATCTGTTTCAGGGATGGATCAAAATTTGGGGGAACGGTGAAATTTGCCTTCTTGGTGCGTCCCATTGAATCAACAATGGCTGTCCCCTTGAAACCTTCCATTTTTTTCATTTCACCGCGCATACTTTCTAAAATCGCGGGTGGTAAGTCGCTTTCTCCCACAACATCAACATTGCTATAGGTAAACTCGTACTGAAAGTCTCCATTCGGTTGTACTTGGTTGACAACGGCGTTAAGTTGAATCTTGGTTCCAGGTATTTTTACGGATGGGGCTGAATTACCGTTGAGTGACATGGACATGTCCATATTCATCTCCATATCGGCGGTTTCTTTTTGACCGACTTTTGGAGAAAAGCGTAACTGTTGTCGGGGTTGGATACCTGGTGTAATTAATTTAACAGTGGTGGATGGGGATGGCTGTGGGGAAAGGGATCGAGTTCTTAAGCGTCTTCGTAGTTCGGTTGGTTTGGTATTTTGTCTCTGATTCTGGGCTATCGTAATACCGGGGTTTGCGGAAGCTGAAGTTATAACGGGTTCGATTCCTGTACCAAAGATGGTGCAGAGCAGTCCCGTAACTAATAGGCTTTTTTTTATGGTCATTATTTTTGCCTAAATGGGTATATTTATCTTCTTCAGTTATACCAAGTTAGATTTCTGACTGGAGGGAGTAGGGAATGGGGAGTAGGGAGTAGTAAGGGACTATTTAAATTTTGACGGTTGACTGGTGATTCCCACATCCCGATGGAAGTTGGTTTTCTATGCTTTTTGTTTCCAGATTATTTTCGATGGGAAAAACTACCAAATTTTCGCCATATTTAGGACAAATCCTGGTAAAACAGGTTCCCCACTGACGGTAGCTGGATTTTCCAAACATTCCACATCCATTCCTGGACGGTAAATATAAACACGACGATGTTTCCGGTCAATCAACCAACCCAATTTTACTCCTGGTTCCTGAATATATTCCTGCATTTTCTCTTGCAGGGGTTTTAATTTATCGGAAGCAGAACGCAATTCAACCACAAAATCGGGACACAGGGGTGGAAACTTTTCCTGTTGTTCGGGGGTGAGACTGTTCCAACGCTCTAAACTCATCCAAGCTGCATCGGGAGACCTTTCTGCACCTGTTGATAAAATAAATCCGGTGCTGGAATCGAAACAAATTCCTGTACCGTCCGCTTCTGACCAGATACCTAATTGCAAAGCAACATTAAAATTGCGGTTTCCAGTTTCTCCCCCCGTTGGTGGCATAATGGATATTTCCCCTTTGCGATCGCGCTCAATTCGATAATGGCGATTAATCTGACAGAATTGGTAAAATTCCTCATCGCTCATTTGTAAATTATCCGGCATTTGTAACACTATCGGTGGGGAAAACATGGGAAATTGGAAACTAGGGTTAGATTACAAGAAAATTTCCAGATTACATACGTCTATTTTATTTGAATATTTTATTTGAATATTTTATTTGAAAGTTGATTTATTTTAAATTTTGACGGTTGACGGTTGACTGTTGATTCCCAAATCTCGATGGAAGTTGGTTGTTTGATGCTTCTATAATCTCCAGATTATTTTCGATGGGAAAAACTACCAAATTTTCGCCATATTTAGGACAAATCCTGGTAAAACAGGTTCACCACTGACGGTAGCTGGATTTTCCAAACATTCCACATCCATTCCTGGACGGTAAATATAAACACGACGATGTTTCCGGTCAATCAACCAACCCAATTTTACTCCTGGTTCCTGAATATATTCCTGCATTTTCTCTTGCAGGGGTTTTAATTTATCGGAAGCAGAACGCAATTCAACCACAAAATCGGGACACAGGGGTGGAAACTTTTCCTGTTGTTCAGGTGTGAGACTGTTCCAACGCTCTAAACTCATCCAAGCTGCATCGGGAGACCTTTCTGCACCTGTTGATAAAATAAATCCAGTGCTGGAATCGAAACAGATTCCTGTACCATCCGCTTCTGACCAAACCCACAATTGTCCACTTAAATTAAAATTGCGGTTTCCAGTTTCTCCCCCCGTTGGTGGCATAATTGATATTTCCCCTTTGCGATCGCGCTCAATCCGATAATGGCGATTAATCTGACAGAATTGGTAAAATTCCTCATCGCTCATTCGTAAATTATCGGGCATCTGTAACACTATCGGTGGGGAAAACATGGAGAATTCAAAGTTCTGAGTAGGGATTGAAGTCAAAGAAAATTTCTCGGTTATATCCCAATATTTTAATGTTGACGGTTGAGTGTTGACACAAATTAAATACTGGCAATTCCCGACCATTGCACCTTCTTCTCCCTTTGGCGACGGTAGGAAAAGAAATGTTCCGGATTTTGATAGGTACAATAGGGAGCGATCGCAATTTGTTCTGGACTAATTCCCATATTTTCCATTTGCATGGCATTAATCCGACGTACATCTAAACGCACTTTCCCCACTTCTGGATCGGGTAATAAAGGGGGATTTTCCCCGTCCATCAACATTCCCATCATCTCCTCTGGTTCCTTTGCTGGACAAATAGTTGCACCCACCTCCATCGCTGTCTCCAGGGAAACCTGATATACCTCACCCGCGATCGCTGGACCTAATGCTATTCTCAAATCTTGCAAACGACTACCATGATTTTGCATCATGGCGATCGCAACGGGAATAATTTTCTGTGCAGTTCCTCGCCAACCTGCATGAATCGCTGTCACCTGTCCGGTTTGAATATCCCCAATTAATGCTGGTGTACAATCCGCACTCGCTACCCATACCGATTGTCCTTCTACCGATGCATCACTCATCACCCCATCACCCATCACCAATGGCGGATCAAGTTCATCATCCACATGTTCACCACCATTTTCCAAGTTCTCATGAATTTGTTGCGGTGTTAACACTCGATTCCCATGCACCTGTTTTAAGCGATATGCCTTCATGGAGGATGCAAACGCCTTGGTCAACTCCTGGGGAGGAGATTGCCAAAAATGCTGTGTAAAAAAACCGTGGGGAAATTTTTCTAAAATACTACAAGCTAAATAGGGCTTATTCTCCCAAGTACGCCAGTGCCAAGTATGCATAATTTAAGTATATTTAGATATTTAGCGATTTACAACCTTACCACCTGATAGTAACAAAACTTTAACTGACTTCCCAGTCCTGTGGTCTGTCGGATTCAAAATCAAGAGACGTAGCAATGCTACGTCTCTACACAACGTCAAATTTTCAATTCATATTCTGTATTCAGCAACGACCAAAATCCAAAATCTATAATCCAAAATCCAAAATAATATTAAACGTCAGTCTCGCTGAGTTCGCGGGTCATGTAATCAAAGGGTTCATCAACGAAACCGGAATTACTAATACCCGCAGCTTCAACTTGGGATTTCACAATATCCTTCATAATTTGGATACCGCGTACAGTGGGGGCAATAGGTACACCCAAGGAGTTATAGGTTTCCCGTAAGCCTTGCAAAACCCGCTCATCCAGCACGTCCATACTACCTGCGACGATTGCGTAGGTGGCATAACGCAGGTAATAATCCATATCCCGCAAACAAGCTGCATACCGACGGGTGGTGTAGGCATTACCACCGGGACGGATTAATTCTGGCAATTCGTCAAACAAACTTAAACCCGCTTGCTTGACGATTGCAGCTGCATTCCCATTCACTACAGCCGCAGCTTGTACCCGTGCGCTACCTGTCTCAAAATACTTTTTCAGGTCGTCAATGGCGTTCCGGTCGAAGTACTTGCCAGCAACGTCATAATTCTTAATTAAACTCGTAACTGCGTCCCGCATTCCTTGTATCTCCCAATCATTCCTATTTATGGTTTGATATTTTATTGGCAGGTTTATGCAATAAGTGCATTCAAAATATTTTTGCACCACATAAAATATATGGGATACAAAAACATCTACTATTAATGGATTCTATGTCAAAGTTGCTCCCAACGAAATCTAGTGTGTAGTTTTGTAGCGTGGAAACAGGAAAAAGTTAATATAACTGAGAAAACTGATATTCTGTAACTTTTGTTACAAAAATTTCCGATTCCTTTTCTTTAGGATATTCCAGGTGTGTCAAAGTTTCAGTTTCACCACGCAGGGTCAGCAATGCTTTGAATAGTACGGATTGATGGTAGTAAATCGGTAGATAAGGAGTAACCATGACAACCCCGCAAGAAGTTCTGAAAATGATTCAGGACAAAGATATTCAGATGATTGATCTGAAATTCATCGACATGTTGGGAACTTGGCAGCATTTAACTGTCTTTAAAAACCAAATCGATGAAAGTAGTTTTACTGATGGTGTTCCATTTGATGGTTCTAGCATCAGGGGTTGGAAAGGAATTGAAGCGTCCGATATGGCGATGGTTCTAGATCCAAACACTGCTTGGATTGATCCATTCATGGCGGAACCCACACTGAGCATTATTTGTAGTATTAAAGAACCTCGGACTGGTGAGTATTACGACCGTTGTCCCCGTTCTATTGCTCAACGTGCGGTCGATTATGTGATTTCCAGTGGAATTGGTGACACTGTTTTCTTTGGTCCAGAGGCAGAATTTTTCATCTTTGATGATGTCCGTTTCGACCAAAATGCTAGTTCCGGTTACTACTTTGTCGATTCTGTGGAAGGAAAATGGAACTCTGGTAGGAGCGAAGCTGGTGGTAACTTGGGTTACAAACCCCGCTACAAGGAGGGTTACTTCCCTGTTCCCCCCACCGATACCTTCCAAGATATGCGGACGGAAATGCTGTTAACAATGGCAAAATGCGGTGTCCCCATTGAGAAACATCACCACGAGGTTGCAACGGGTGGTCAGTGTGAATTAGGTTTCAAATTTGGTAAGTTAATCCAAGCTGCGGACTGGTTGATGACCTATAAATATGTCATCAAGAACGTTGCTAAAAAGTACGGTCGTACTGTCACCTTTATGCCCAAACCCGTATTTGGTGATAATGGTTCGGGTATGCACTGTCACCAATCAATTTGGAAGGATGGACAACCGTTGTTTGCAGGTGACAAGTATGCTGGTTTGAGTGAGTTAGCTCTCTATTACATTGGTGGTCTGCTTAAACATGCACCTGCGGTATTAGCATTTACCAACCCCACAACCAATTCCTACAAACGTTTGGTTCCTGGTTACGAAGCACCTGTAAACTTGGCCTATTCCCAAGGAAACCGTTCAGCTTCGATTCGGATTCCGTTGTCGGGTACTAACCCCAAAGCCAAGCGTTTAGAGTTCCGTTGTCCCGATGCTACCTCTAACCCCTATTTGGCATTTTCTGTGATGCTGTGCGCTGGTTTGGACGGGATTAAGAATAAAATCGATCCAGGTGAACCTTTGGATAAAAATATCTATGAGTTAACTCCAGAGGAATTGGCAAAAGTTCCTTCTACCCCTGGTTCTCTGGATGCTGCATTGGAAGCCTTAGAACAAGACCACGAATTTTTAACTGCTGGTGGTGTGTTTAGCGAAGACTTTATCCAAAATTGGATTGCCTATAAGTTGGATAACGAAGTTAACCCGATGCGTCTGCGTCCCCATCCCCACGAGTTTGCCCTTTACTACGATTGCTAGAGAAATAATTCCTGGGAGGACTAATACCCTAAATTGGATTTCAGATTTGAAAGTAGACGTAGCATTGCTACGCCTCTCTTACCAGACAAGGGTTCCATCTTTCCGTCTGTGGTAATTCTCTTTGCAAAATTGGTATCAGTTGAAATACTAGTCCGGGTATTTCCATGAAGCCTTGTGATTAATTTGTGTAACTTTATATAAACTAAGCCACCCCTCAAGGGTGGCTTTTTTTTGCTAGTCTTTGATTGCTAATTTTCAAGTTACTAATTTAACTCATTGATGCATTGCTGCGATCGCATATTTCTCTCTTGGTGGGATCGATTTTCCCTTGGATCGGTTGCCAATATTGGGATACTTCTCCTTTTAACCCAACTTCTTCTCCGGCACGTTCTAGCATCGATAACTGACGATTTCTAACTAGGTGGTGGTGACGCATCATCAATGCTCTTGCTTGTTCTTGAGTAGACATAATCCATGCCTCCATGTGTTGGGGATTTATTCAATCTAGTCTGCTTTGACTTTCAATTATTAATGTATCACGAAATTTCTGTAACGGTTGTTACCATATGCTACTTTTTCATAAAAATTTATATTTTTCTCATTTTGGGATAGGGAGTGGGGAATAGGAAGTGGGAAAAACCTCTTTTATCGGTTGTGGTGTAAGTAATATTTATGCTACTTTCTACTGGTCTGTCCATAAGTTATGAAGGGTTTGCAGTAGTGGCTCTAGTATAGAAAAAGCTTGATTAGAAGGCGCTATGAGCGCTACTACCTGCCTTTCTTCACCCATCAAAATTAATGGGACAGACCACTACTCCCTACTCCCTACTAACTTTCAAGTCTTCACCATAGACTCCAAAGTCTATCTCAATTATCAAGACTTGCAGATAAAAATGCATGGAGACAAATGCCTAAACCTAGAAGTGCTTACGTTAAGATATTTATGAATTTACTTTACAAACAGTAATCATCACCACCATGACCGTCACATATCCGAAGAAATTCCAAAATGCTTTAGGAGCGAGGGAGATATTAGCGCAGATAGTGCGCGATCGCGAAATTCATGCGATTACGCTGAATCGTTATCGTTACAGCGAACAGCGCAGTTGTAAGGATTTAACGAATTTGATTGAGCAACTAGATGGGAAATCACCGGAATTAATTCGGGATTTGTCCCGTCATATTGCCGACGAAGCTCGTCACGCTATGTGGCTAACTGATTTGTTAGTGGATATGGGTGTAAGCGTAGGAACCCCACCGGGAATGTCTTACATCAACGAATTTGAGAGGTTATTGGATAGTGAAACCAAAGACCCAGCGAAAGACCTAGATGATTTCTTGATTTCCTCTCTAGCAGCAATTAACGTTACGGAAAAACGGGGTTGTGAGTATTTTTCTGCCCATATTTATGCTCTCAAACAAGCATCCCAAACGGCAGAAAATATTAAGATTCGTGAAACCATCGAAAAAATCTTACCGGAAGAAGCAGGACATGTGCGCTGGGGGAACCGTTGGTTAGGGAAATTAGCTGCTCAAAGTCCAGAACACAGACAAAAAGTTGAACAAGCCAAGAAAAAATATGCTGCAATTGAACAAGCTGCATATGAATCGGGGATGGATATTACCTTGGGTGCGGAATTGCGCAGAGTTGCTAATTTAGTGGAAGTAACGAATAATATGCCTTTGTGGGAGCGTACCCAATATCTGATGGAGCGTTTACCGCAAACTTTGCTTGCACCCGAATTGCAGATGACTAGACTGCAAGCAGCACAGAGAATTTGGAACCGTAACCCCCAAGAGTTTATGGAAAAATTCGTCCCCATGTTTATTAATGGCATTAAGGGGTTGGAATCATCTGCAAAACCAGTCAAAGCCACTAAATAGACAAACTAAATCAAACAAATGGAAAAAGGGAAATGGAAAGGTGTTGTGTACCCTTTAATTTCCCTTTTTTCTCCCTAAAACCGCAAGAAGTTCATGGTTTTGTTTTACTATGTAAAACCAGTAACAATCATCCTGTTACCAAAACTGTAACGGGTAATTGCGAAATCAATTTTTACTCATTATTCTAGACGAACCGTCGCGACGAACCGTAGAGACGACCCGACGGGGACGACCCGTAGAGACGACCCGACGGGTCGTCTCTACCACAATTCAAAATCCCAAATCTCAAATCCTAAATCGCATGGCATTTTCCTGGTACTGGCGATCGCAACCTCTCCACCAACAAACCGCATCAGATATTTTTGCCAAATTATATATTCGCACAAACAGTGCGATCGCAACCCTACTGGAAAGTCCCTATCCCATCCCCACAGAAAACCCCTACCTCGCTAGATATTCGATTTGTGCTGGGAAACCTCGTCAAATTCATCACATCCCTCAAATATTCACCCCATCCCTAGGACAGGTATTTACCCAGCTAGAAACAGTATTTTCCGCAGCAAACCAGGAGCAAATCCATCCCGACATACCCCAGGAACTCCCCTTTATTGGTGGGTGGTTGGGTTGGTTCGGTTATGATTTAGCAGGGGAAATAGAAAAATTACCCTATACCAAACCGGATTCCCTCCCCTTCCCCGTCGCGTTTTGGTATGTACCGGAAACCTTCGCAATCCTCGACCACCACCAGCAAATCCTTTGGTTTGCAGCGAGTGAACCACACCAACTCGACCAAATGCAAGCTTTAATTTCCTTACCCTTACAGACGACCCAAGGAGTCGTCTCTACTCCTTCTCCCCTCAAATTCCTCTCCCAGCAACTGGATTACGAAACTGCTGTGATCAAAGCCAAAAAATACATACTCGCTGGGGATATTTTTCAAGCTAATTTGTCCCTCCGCTTTAGTACCTCCACCACCACATCCGGATGGGAAATTTACCGACGTTTACAGCAAATAAACCCCTCCCCCTTCGCATCCTATTGGCGTACACCTTGGGGAGAAGTGGTATCCTGTTCCCCAGAACGTTTAGTCAAATTACAGGGGAACCAAGCCGAAACCCGACCCATTGCTGGAACCCGCAAACGGGGAATCACTCCCCAGATGGATGGGGAGTTGGCAGCAGAATTACTCAGCAATACTAAAGAACGAGCTGAACATATCATGTTAGTTGACCTGGAACGCAATGATTTAGGTCGGGTTTGTGAATGGGGGAGCGTGGTTGTGGATGAGTTATTGATCATTGAGCGTTACAGTCATGTCATGCACTTGGTGAGCAATGTCAAAGGTAAATTAAAAGCCAATGTCAAACCAATTGACCTGATCAAAGCCATGTTTCCCGGTGGAACGATTACCGGATGTCCCAAGGTGCGGTGTATGGAAATTATCGAAGAACTTGAACCTGTACGACGCAGTTTATTTTATGGTTCCTGCGGTTATGTGGATGTGAGGGGAAACCTGGATTTAAATATCCTGATTCGGACTTTATTGTTAACAGCAGATAATAGCAGTAATATACCCCATCAAAAAACCGTCTGGGGACAAGTTGGTGCAGGAATTGTGGCCGATAGTGACCCGGAACGGGAATGGATCGAATCCTTGCATAAAGCGCAAGCACAGATTCAAGCAGTGTTTGGCGATTTGGGATTTTAAATTTATGAAAACTTTTATCTAGTGACCATGCTCTGCGTGGTCATATAGTGAGTTGAAGGCTCCGCCTTCATTCACGAGGTAGGAACCTCGCAGATTCTGCTCCCACGCTCCCCGTGGGAGCTATCCATTACCCGGATCTTTCTTAACAAAAAGTAAAAATACTTAAAAGAAGACGAAAGGCTTGATAGGTATAGTTTTGAGAGAGGAAAGATAGGGTGTAAAAAATGGAAAAATGGGCAGCAAGGGAATTGAAGCACTTGGATTTGGGAGATAAACGGCGAAACAAGCGTTTGATAAAGATGGTAGAAGATTTAGCAGCACAACCAACATCGAGTGTACCTCAAGCATGTGGGAGCGTAGCAGCGACAACAGCAGCATATGATTTGTGGAGTTCGCCGTATATAAAACCATCAGATATAAGCAATGGACATATCAAAAGTACAATCGAAAGGGCAAAAGAACACGAGATAGTATTAGCAATACAAGACACAACAAATATGGATGTAACAAGTCATCCAGCAACAGAAGGAATTGGATATCTAGACCAGAGAAAAAGTTTAGGATTAAAAGTACATTCAACGTTATTATCAAGCATAAAAGGAGTTCCACTGGGAGTAATAGACCAACAAGTATGGTCAAGAAATATCGAAGATTTAGGAATAGCAAAAACACGTAGAAAAAGACAAACAGAAGAAAAAGAAAGCCAAAGATGGTTGGAAGGGCTAGAGAGAACAAATAAATTACTACCAGAAAAGATAAAAATCATAACAGTAGCAGACTCAGAAGCAGATATATTTGATTTATTTAATCAGGAAAGACCAGAAAATAGCCACTTACTAATCAGAGGAACTCATAATAGAAAAGTTAGCCATACAGCGAATTATCTACATGAGGCGATCAGGTCAAGTCCAACTCAGGGAGAAGTAGAAGTCAAGGTAAGAAGAAATCCAGAAAGACCAGAAAGGATAGCAAAACTAACAATTAGATACGAAACAGTTGAAATAGAAGTACCAAAAAATAAGCTCGGGCGTTCGCTTTGTAAACCAGTAAAACTACAGGTGATATTAGCAGAAGAAAAGAGTCCACCATCGGAGATAAAACCAATCAGTTGGTTATTGTTAACGACATTGGAAATTAATAGCCTTGAAGATGCGGTAAAATGTGTTGAATGGTATACATATCGTTGGTTAATCGAGCGTTATCACTATACATTGAAAAGCGGTTGTCGAATCGAGGAATTACAACTGGAGACAGGAAAACGCCTATCAATGGCATTAGCGACATATTCGATTGTGGCATGGCGATTATTATGGTTAACTTACCAAGCAAGGGATAATCCAGAACAAAGTTGTGAAACGGTTTTAACTACAGTTGAATGGCAATCTTTATGTGTAAGTGTGAACAAAAACCCAATTCCACCAGATCAGCCACCAACATTAAGAGAAGCTGTACGAATGATTGCTCGACTAGGTGGTTTTCTGGGTCGTAAAGGTGATGGGGAACCTGGAGTCAAGACGATTTGGAGAGGGTTACGACGATTGCACGATATCGCCGTAACTTGGAAGCTAGCCCATCAAATCTAAATGCATACTTTCTGAGTTTTGTCTAATCTTAATGCTTAATCCCTCTACTGAAATCATTTCTATAATCGCTTTTCAGACTTTGTTAAGAAAGATGTGACTAATGGATAGCCGTGGGAGCGAGGGGAATAAACCTGAGTTCGTCTCGTCAGTGGTCTTAAGCCTAGTATTTGGGATTGGGGGAGCATTGGTTGGTTGGGGTTTGAGTTGGGGATGACAAGCGATCGCTGCACGTAAAAATCGAGTGTGGAGACGACCCGTCGGGTCATCTCTCTGGTAACTCCATGTGGTAAAAGTGGGGAAACACTTTGAATTTTCATGATGATTTGGATTCGGACACTGGTAAATCCCTGGTTTTCCGTTGAGCGATCGCAGGAGTTTTTCTCTCGTTGCTGACCAGGGGTGATAATATTTTAATCAACCAGTTGTTAAAGCCATCGATATAGGTAAATAGGACGGGAACAACTACTAAAGTTAGTAGGGTGGAAGTGATAAAACCACCAATTACAGCTACACCCATTGATTGACGCACTTCTGCACCTGCACCGATTCCTAACGCGAGGGGAACAACACCAGCAATAGTGGAGAGGGAGGTCATTAAAATTGGTCGTAGTCGGGAGATTCCTGCTTCCATTAAAGCTTGACGTTGGGGTTTTCCGGCTTCTAGTCCCATAATTGTGTAGTCCACCAGCAAAATGGAGTTTTTGGTGACAATCCCAATCAACAGGACAATTCCAATTAAGGCGTATAAACCCAGGGCTTTTTGAGCTATCATCAAGGCCATCAGTGTACCACCTAAACTCAAGGGTAGGGCAACCATAATCGTGATGGGGTGGAGAAAATTGTTATAGAGAACCACGAGGATGGCATAAATCATTAGTACTGCCAGACCAAGTGCAGAACCAAAGCGACCGAAAATTTCCTGCATAATTTCCGCATCTCCAGCGGAACGTCGGGTGACACCCGCAGGAAGGTTTTGCATGGTTGGTAATTGATTGACCGCTTGGACTGCATCTCCCAGGGAAATACCTTGCAAATTTGCTTCAACGGAAACCTGACGCATCCGGTCAAAGCGGTTAATAGCAGCAGAACCACTACCAAAACGAATATCTGCAACAGCAATCAGGGGAACTAATCCGCCATTTTGACTGGGTACTTGTAAATTGCGCAGGGTGTTAATATCTTGTCTTGCTTGGGGGTCGATTTGTACACGGATGGGAATTTGTCGGTCTGGTAAATTAAACTTGGCTAAATTTGCCTCGTTATCACCAATGGTTGCTAAGGAAGCTGTCCGAGCGATCGCCTGCACACTCACACCTAAATCTGCCGCTCTTTGGGGGTCGGGAATTACTAAAATTTCTGGTTTGACTAAACTTGCAGAAGAGGACACCTCCACCAAACCATTTATAGTCCGCATTTCCTGCTCTAGGGAATTAGCCGCTTGGGTGAGAGCTTGGGGATTTTCACTTTGCAATAGGATAGTGACATCCTTCCTACCTCCCACTGCTCCCGTACTTTGGAAACTAACCCTTGCACCGGGAATCGAATTAAATTGCGATCGCACTTGTTGTTCAAATTCGGCTTGGGAAATATTCCGGTTATTTTTTTCTTTTAAACGGACGGTGAGGGTGGCAGATCCCAGTTCTTCTGTGGAGAGAATACTCGCAACTGCGGGGTTTTTGGTGATGATTTCCCTTGCTTGGTTAACAACCCTTTCCGTATCGGCTAGGGTGGAACCGGGTGGTAATTCGATGGATACGGTGGAAATACCGACATCAGCACTATCCACTAAACCCTTGGGAATTAGGGGTACTAACATCAAACTAAAGACGAAAAAGGCAAAGGCTATTCCTAGGGTAGTAATGCGATGACGCAGGGCAAACTGGAGAATGGAAGCGTAGGGTCGAAAACGACGGCTTTTTTTGGGTTGATTTGTTTGCGGTTTGGGGGGAATTTTCTTCAGTAAATAGGCTCCCATCATGGGTGTCACCATCCGAGCCACTGCTGTGGAAAATACGGTGATGGTAGAAACTGTCACACCAAAGGGCTGGAAGAATTGACCGGGAATCCCCCCCATAAATGCCACTGGTAAAAAGACGGCGATAATGGTGGCGGAAGTAGCAATTACAGCCAAACCCACCTCCCCAGAGGAATCAAGAGCCGCTTGACGAGGGGTTTTACCCATGCGTAAATGCCGCTCCATGTTTTCAATTTCCACCACGGCATCATCGATTAAGTTCCCAACGGCTAATCCTAACGCCAGTAGGGTCATGTTATTCAGGGTATAACCGAGGGCAAACATCACCCCAAAGGTGGGAATAATAGATAGGGGTAAGGTGACGGCGGTAATTAAAGTTGCTCGCCAATCCCTTAAAAACAGTAAAATTACTAATACTGCTAAAACCGCAGCCGATAATAATTCACCCATTGTCCCTTCATAGGACTCTCGCACAAAGGTTGCCCTGGTAAAAATTAATTCCAGTTTCACATCATCGGGAAGAGTTTTTTTCAACTTCTCCACTTCCCTTTTAATGCCTTCCTCCACGGTCACCATCACACTACCAGTGCTACGTAAAACCTGGAAACTGACAACTGGTTTACCGTCAAGACGAGCATTTTGCCGTAGGTCTGCAAACCCATCTTCCACAGTACCCAAAGCCGAAAGGGGAACAGAACCTCCCCTGGGTAAAACGATTTCGTAATTTTGTAACTGCTGCACACTTTCCGCACTACCCAAAGTCCGGATAGTTTGTTCACTGCCACCAATTTCTGCCCGACCACCGGGTAAATTAATATTAAAAGCCCGCAATTGGTCATTAACTTGGGTCGCAGTAATTCCCAAAGATTCCAACCGTTCCGGGTTTAGATTCACCCGAATTTCCCGATCTACCCCTCCAACCCGTCGAATTTGAGCTACACCCCGCACCGACAGAAGAGCGCGACTGATGGTCTGGTCAACCAAATTGCTCAATTCCTCCACAGAACGCTGGTCAGAACTGACCACATAGGTCATAATCGGTCCACCAGCAAACTCCAGACGTTGGACAATCGGGTCATTAATATCCTGGGGAAGACTTTGACGAATCTGGGCGATCGCATTCCGTACATCATTGGTTGCGCGGTCGGAATTAACCCCTAAATCAAAGTTAATTACCGTGGTCGAAACCCCGTCGGTAATGGTGGAACGTAGTTCGTCTATGTTCCCCAATCCCGCAACCGCATCTTCGATTTTTTTCGTCACCTGAGATTCCAACTCATTCGGTCCTGCTCCCGGTCGAGTGACGGTAACTTGCACCGTGGGAATATCGATGTTGGGGTTAGTATCAATCCCCAACAAGTTAAAACAAAACCAACCGACCAAGGTAAAAATCAAAAATAAAATTATCGTCGGTACTGGTTTTTTGATAGTCCAGGTAGAAACATTAAATGACATAAATCAGTAGTCGGTAAGTATAAAATTATCGGCGAAAGTCATCTTGACCACAAAGACAAGCAGGGATGCCTGTTCCACAATCGAAAATGGGATAATTATTAATTGGATCATCCTGAGCAGAGAGAGGGGTAGAAACGACCTGTAAACGCACGTAACGCAGTTTCTCATCGAGTCAAGTTCTGTGTACGCTAAGGGGGAAGTAGTCGCAACAATCCAAAATCCATAGACGCACGTAGTGCGGATCGACCGAAGAGTAATCCAAAATCTAAAATCCAAAATCGAATAATCCCCAATCACTTACTGACAATCTTCACCCTATCCCCATCCTTGAGATATCCAGCACCTTCAACAACCACTCGCTCACCCGGTTTTAAACCCTCTTTAATCTCGATGCGATCGCCATTGATGGTGTCACCCAGTTCTACTCTCCTGGCTTTGACTTGACCAATATCCGGTTGACCGTCTCCGGAAGGGACAAAAACGACTGCATTCCCATCGGGTTGGACTTGTACTGATTTTTGCGGCACTGCTACACCTAAACTGGTAGATGTATCAATCGCTGCCCTAGCAAACATTCCTGGTTTCAGACGAGTATTGGCGGGTAGGGAAATTCTCACTGTTGCTTCCCGACGCTGTTGGTTGATAATCGGCTCGATTTCCCGCACCGTTCCTTGGAAAACTTCCTGGGGCTTGGTTTCGGATGTCACACGCACGCTCGCACCGACGCGAATTTGTGATAATTGTACTTCCGGTACTAATGCCTGTAATTCCAACTGACCGTCTTGAATAATGGAAAATAATTTCTGGGAACCACCCATCACCGTTGATACTTGGGTTTGGGGGGGTACACCTGCCACATCCCCTACCCGGACTAGTTTTTCCGCTATTACCCCAGAAACGGGAGCGCGAACTAGGGTTTGATCCCGTTGGGTTTCAATTTGAGCGACGCGAGCCATGCTGCTACGGACGTTGGCTTCGGAAATACCAATGTCAGCACGGGCTGTTTGGACGTTGGCTGCGGCGGTACTGACGCTTGCTTGAGCGCTTTTGAGGTTGGCTTCGGCGCTACGAATATTCGCTTCCGCTTGACGGACGGCTTCACGGGCTGTAATGAGGTTGGTTTCGGCTGTTTCGGCAACTTGACGACTCACCGCACCATCTGCTGCCAATTTTTGGTTCCGTTGATAATTGCGTTCGGCTTCCACTAATCTGGCTTTGGCTTGGGCTAGATCCGCTTGACGTTGCTTGACTTGAGCTTGACTCGATTCCACTGCTGCTTGACTGGAAGCTAAAGCTGCTTGACGGGAAAGTAAATTCGCCTTTTTCGAGCTAACATCCGCTTGACGGGATTCCACTTCTGCTCGCGCTTGCAGGATTTGGTCTTGAATCAGAGAATTGTCTAAAACTGCTAAAATCTGCCCTTGTTTGACATAATCACCTACATTGACGCGAACTTCTTTGATTTGTAAACCGTTGGCTTGGGGTAGGACGGGGGTCAGACTCCTAGCTGTGATGTTTCCACTCACATTTAAACTACGGGTGACGCTCGCTGATTCCACCGTTGCTAGTGTCACCGTCATCACTGGTGGTGTATTCGCCTGTGCTTCCTGTTTTGTCGCGGTGGGTGTGGAAGCCGCAGGACGATTGCCAATTAACCGCGTCCCTCCAAATGCGATCGCAAGTCCCAAACCAATGCCTACTACTAATGGCTTCAACCAAACTTTCGACGCTGCTGTCTGTTCCGGTTGTTCTGTTCGCTCGTGGTTTTCCCAGTCTACGTCTTCCCTTGGCGATAATTCAGCTTCCAGAAAATTTTCCTGATCCACGCTGACCCCCTCAACTTCATTACTGCGCACTTCAACGCTGATTTTGTTACAAAAATTTGCATTTTATCTCTGTATTCCCAATATGCCCTATTTTGGAATCTTTTGCTCGTGCCATTGGAAGTTTTATTCGTGACTAAAGTCATGTTTTGTGAATCGGGAACATTGGTGGTAGTACTAAGCTAAAACTCACATAACTACTTGATCTACTGTTGACTGCTAACAGTTGACAGTTAACTGTCATCCACCAAAAGTTGTGAATATACAACTTAAATGTTAAATGCGCAGCAGCTTATCTCCTTATATCCCTAACGATAGAGTTTTTTGTACTACATTTCTCCTTATATCCCTAACGATAGAGTTTTTTGTACTACATTATCCCAACTATACAGAAAAGTGTCATAGTTGTATTGACTCTTATTACCTGATCCGCTCCGTCGGCTTGACACAACCAAATACGTCGCGAGTTCATAATTGTTTGCACCTAAATATTTCCTATCTCCCGCTCCATACTTTCTTGCTAGAAATTATGGAATCATTAACTAACCACAAGCATTTATTTTTGTTGTCGAAATAATTTAGCTACTACCTCCCATGTTTCAAATTCTTGTCATCGATGATGATTTAGCGGTTCAGATACTACTCAAGCGCATGTTAGAAAATCAGGGATACCAGGTAGTGACAGCAAGTAATGGTGGGGAGGGGTTAGCGAAAGCTGCTGCTTCTCCTCCGGGGTTAATTATTTGTGACTGGATGATGCCAGGAATTAACGGGATTGAGGTGTGTCAACGCATTAAAGCAGACCCGCAGTTATCGACAACTTTTTTTATTTTACTCACTTCCTTAGATTCCGTCGCCGATCGGGTCAAGGGTTTGGATGCAGGTGCGGATGATTTTATTACGAAGCCGATTGAACAAAATGAACTCAAAGCGAGGGTGAGAGCGGGGTTGCGTTTGCATCAATTGGGAAGGGATTTGCAAATGCAAAAACAGATTCTGGAAGCAGAATTAGGGGAAGCAGCTGAATATGTGCGATCGCTGTTACCTCCACCGATGATTTCCCCGGTTCAGGTGAATTACCATTTTATCCCGTCCCTGCAACTGGGGGGCGATGTGTTTGATTATTATTGGCTTGATCCAGATTATTTGGCGATTTATTTGCTAGATGCTGCGGGACACGGACTCAAGGCGACTTTACCATCCATTTCCGTATTTAATTTACTGCGATCGCGTGCTTTGCAAAATCTCAATTATTATCAACCGAGTGAGGTATTACGGGCATTAAATGAAACGTTTCAAATGAGTCACCAAAATGATAAGTATTTTACCATTTGGTACGGTGTTTATAATCTCAAAAAAAGGCAATTGGTCTATTCTAGTGCTGGTCATCCTCCTGCTGTATTAATTACGGGAAAGACAGCCAATAATATGGAAGTCAAGTTATTACGGACTACGGGAATGCCTGTGGGAATGTTCCCAGAAGCTAAATACACGGATGCAGTTTGTAAAATTGAGGAACCAAGTACTCTATATATTTTTAGTGATGGGGTCTACGAGATTACCCAAGCTGATAATACCCTGTTGGGTTTAGAAAATTTTATTCAAATTTTAACCTACGAACACCGTTCCATCAAAAATCACTTGGATAAGTTTATTCGTCAACTTCAGTCACTGAATTCGCGAGAACGATTTGAGGATGATTTATCAATTTTACAAGTTCAAATTCAATGATATATTTTGTACACTGATGGATTTACAGTTTGGTTTGTTGACAGTTGACAGATGACTGTAGAGATGAGGGTATGCTAAACTTGTCCTTTTCTACAGGAAGTAGGAAGTAGGGATAGTCGGTACAGAAGACCTGTCGGGTCGTCTGTACAGGGAGTAGGGAGTAGAAGGAAAATTAATCCGTCACTCAATACTTATAACTTATATCGATTATCTTGTACTTTGAAATAAATGAAACTAGAATAATCAACGGTTACAGACCCTGATATGTAGCAAGCATTAGCGTAAACGATATTAACTTGTGAGAAATCCGGATCAATATCTCTGCACCGTAACCCCACAGGAAATCTTTTTTGGACAATCACAATAAATCGGGTAATCCAACTTCTTTTGGTTCCACAAACTCCCCATAAAAATTAATAGTCCGATTCTCAAAAGTTCTGGCTTTTGCTAGGGCTGTTCTAATTTGTGCCCTTTCCATTGAGTCTTTCACTCCTCCTAAAATATAAACTAATAATTTGGCGGCTAAATCTTTACCGGAAACCACAATCCGTTTACGGTTGGGGTCGTACAGCACTCCGTACCAAATAGATTTGGGAAATTCCATCCCGCTAAATCCACCTTGTTTATCGAATTTACTCAGCTTTTTAAAAATGGTTTCTAGGGATATCCCTTTTTTAAAAACCAATATTCCTAATGCTTGAGCTAAGGCCACTTGTCCGACGGGACGAAATAACATATTGCCAACACCTCCTTCTTTTTCAAAGCTAAATCGACGTAATGCGGGGGTATCCATATCTTCTAAAATTTTGTAGCTGGGAAGATTGGCGAGATTATCAAATAGTCGGGTAAATTCTTGAATGCCGGTGTTTAATTCTGCATCATCAGGACGCATGGAAATTAATCCTTTTTCCCGTTTCCAATGGTCATATTTTTCTCCTAAATATTTTTCTGACATGTCTTTGAGAGCTTGTAATGTTGTTAAAACTGTAGATTTAGATGCGATGGTGGCACTATTCCAATTGACGCGGGGTTTACGATTTTCCTGTTGAGCAAATAAGGGATGGCTAACGGCAATTTTTCTGGCAACAA
Source organism: Calothrix sp. NIES-3974 (assembly GCF_002368395.1). GTDB lineage: Bacteria > Cyanobacteriota > Cyanobacteriia > Cyanobacteriales > Nostocaceae > NIES-3974. Next base: position 3,529,631 of record NZ_AP018254.1, on the reverse strand, counting down.
TGGAAAATCCATCGTCTTCATCTAACTGGGTTAATTGACCTTTGGTGAGGGGAACTGCCATTAAATTCACATGGACAAAAATCGAGCGAATTCTTCTACTTGCATCCGCATGGGTTTCACCTTGAGCAACTGCGGGAATAAATTCGATGCCAATTTTTTCTTGGGTTAAATTTTCTAAATAGGTGCTTGATAAATGATGTTGCTGAATGAAGTCGGCTATTTTCATCACCGATTCATAGGGAGTTTTATCTTTTTTATATCGGGGAATTTGACCGTTTTTTAGTAGTTCCATTAAACCCTGTACACCCATAAGACGATGTTGACCATCTAGGGCATAAATTGTGATATTCTCAGGAGATATATTTAATAATCCAAAGCTACCTTGACTATCTAGGGGTGTGAATTCCGTTGTTGAGGTGATTGCTTTTCCCTGTTTATCCCATTCCTGCGCACGGGAGTTATTTGTCCAATCTTGGTTAATTACCACTAAAACTGGGGGAAATTTGTGATTTTTCCGCGATAATAAATACTGGACTAAAGCTGCTTGACGAGACCAATCCAGGGGACGTTGTTTAATCTCATCAATACTTTCGGCATCGATTTCAATATTATGGGTTGAGGGGTTATATTTACTGTTGATTAGGGGTAGATAGGAAGCAAAATTAACTCGATTGGCAAACCATTCTAAACTAACTGACCCGATATAGGCTTCAGTCCCACCCATTTCAGTTTTTTGCACTGCGATCGCATTCTCGTTACTTAACTGTTGATCCAGCAAATTTGTCAATTTATCAAGATTATCTTTACTTTTTTTCATGTCCAGTTTACGATTTATGTCGGATTTTTGCGAACTCATACGGAATCATTAAAAGTTAAAAAAGATGCATGAATATCAGCATAGATTAACTATAAACAAAATGGATTGTAGATAAATTAAGTTTTTAAAAACCAATTCTAGAGTAAAATTATGCAGTACCCGGATTCTCACAAACTCCTAAAATTTTTAGGGAGTAGGAAATAAAAAGAAAACTAAGCGATTACTCAACGCTTACCGTTAACTCGCTCCAAATGCAGGCTATGACGGACTCCCTCAATATGACTTGTATGATATGACTTGTATGAATCCGGGAGAACGCGGAACTCAATTGGTAGGTAGGGAATGACTACAGCACAGCAGGTAAACGCGAAAAATCAAAATAAACGCACTGTCGCGGAGTTAGTGGCAGATATTGAGTTGCTGACGCAGGAAATTCAGGAATTATATCTCCAGGATAGGATTCCTTGGGTGATTGGCTATTCTGGAGGTAAGGATTCAACTGCAATTTTACAATTGGTTTGGAATGCGATCGCCCAACTTCCAAAACAACAGCGTAGCAAGACAATTCACGTAATTACCACGGATACGCTGGTGGAAAATCCCTACGTGTCGATTTGGGTGAAAAATTCTCTAAAACAGATCGAGGTTGCAGCGTACGCTGGTGGAAAATCCCTACGTGTCGATTTGGGTGAAAAATTCTCTAAAACAGATCGAGGTTGCAGCGAAGGAGCAAGATTTACCTTTTATACCCCATTTATTACAACCGGAGACCAAGGATACCTTTTGGGTGGGGTTAATTGGTAAGGGTTATCCACCTCCGAAAGGAAAATTTCGCTGGTGTACAAATCGCTTGAAAATTGCTCCTTCCAATCAATTTATTCGGGATGTAATTCGGACAAATGGGGAAGCAATCCTGGTGTTGGGTATTCGTAAAGCCGAAAGTACTCAACGCGCTAGTCGGATGAAGGAGTGGGAAAAAAAACGAGTCCGCGAACGTCTTGCTCCCAATGTACATTTACCCAATTCATTGGTATATAGTCCGATTGAAAATTGGCAAAATGACGAGGTTTGGTTGTATTTGATGCAGTATGCAAATCCCTGGGGATATAGTAACAAGGATTTATTTTCCATGTATCGTGGAGCAAGTGCAGATAATGAATGTCCCCTAGTGGTGGATACGACTACTCCTAGTTGTGGAAGTTCTCGGTTTGGTTGTTGGGTGTGTACTTTGGTCAGTCATGATAAGTCTTTGTCTGCGATGATTCAAAATGACGAAGAGAAGGAGTGGTTACAACCTCTGTTAGATTTTCGTCAGTTGTTAGATGCGGAGGAAAATCGCGAAAAAAGAGATTTTCGTCGTCGCAATGGAGATGTACAGTTATACGAACGGAATGTATCTGGGGAAATATCTGTAGAACCAATTCCTGGACCTTTTATAAAGGAAGCACGGGAAGATTGGTTACGCAAGTTGTTACAAATGCAAAAAACCCTGCGGGAAACAGCACCACCAACAATGGCAGATATTACCATAATTACACCGGAAGAATTGAGTGAAATTCGTCGGATTTGGTTGGAAGAAAGACACGAGTTTGATGATAGTTTACCTCGGATATATAAAGAAGTGACTGGTGAAGATTTTCATGACCCGATGGGAAGTGCTGATTATAGTTTATTGGGTCGAGATGAGTGGGAAGTGTTGGAAGAAATTTGTGGTGATGATGCAATGCATTTGGAATTGATGGCAAAATTATTGGATACGGAGCGTCAATTTCGGAAAATGTCCCGTCGAGTGGGAATTTATGAAGCGTTAGAAAAATGCTTTGAAACCAGTTCGCGATCGCAACAGGAAGCGATTGAAAATGCTCACCTGAAACGGGATTTAAAGGATGCGGTGACGAAGGGTGATATTGATAAGGTAAAACAGTTAACTTTAGGGGATGTATCCTATACTCCAACGGAAATTGAACAACAAAAACCAAAAAGTTGGCAGCAACGGAAGTTTAAAAAGGATTTTTAAGTATATTGGGAACGGTTAGCAGTTTAACCGAAATTAAAGCATTCGTGACAAATCCACATACAATCGCTTGTGTCAATGATAATTTATGGTGAAACAATCAGGAGTAGTTCAGGAAATAAAATTAGCTGTGTACAGAGGGGTTGGTGCAAATTAACCAAAAAATAGTTTTTTCGACCACGGTTTTTGCTCAATTTCTCATCCTATGGAAAGATTGATAAATGCATGATAACCTGAAATTATTGCCAATGAAATCAAGGGAATTGTGGTAATTTGGAAAGTTAAATTACCCAGCATTTTTATTGCAGAAGACGCATTTTTAATTATTCCTAATACCCTATTTCCCCTCTCCGGTATTCTTTGTATATGAAGACGTATTTCTATTATTCCTAATACCTTGACTCCTGTATCCTGTATTCTGACGACCGTATTCTCAAAATAATGAAATTTTTAGAATTAGTTTTACAAAACTTTGGTCCCTATGGAGGGAAACAAATAATTAATTTTGATCCAAAACCCAATCATGAAGATAATTGTCCCATCGTTCTCCTCGGAGGGATGAATGGTGGTGGAAAAACCACGATAATGGATGCAATTCGACTAGCATTATATGGACATCGCGCTCAATGCTCAACACGGGGTAATTTGAGCTATGGGGACTTTTTAACCCAGTGTGTACATGGTCAAACCCATCCTGGGGAAAAAACCCGCTTAGAACTAGCGTTTGAACATATAGAAAATGATAAACCCATTCGCTATCGAGTGGTGAGAACCTGGGAGCGAAATCCCATTATCGGTAAAGACCATTTAGGTATTTTGGATATTCGGGATGCGGATGAATGGTTGGATGAGGGTTTGGTAAATATCTGGGACGAATATATTGAAAATTTACTTCCTTTAGGGATTTCTAATTTATTTTTGTTTGATGGGGAACAGGTTAAGGAATTAGCTGAGTTGGAAAATCCTCCAACTTTAGTAGTGGATGCAATCCGTGCTTTATTAGGTTTAGAATTAGCGGAAAGATTAGCTATTGATATTGATATATTAGCTAACCGTAAACGAAAGGAATTAGCGGATACTCAAGAGTTAGCTAATTTAGAGGAAATAGAACATAAATTAGGTTTATTGCAACGGGAACGGGAAGTTCAAGAGCGAAAATTAGCTGGGGAAAGGGAAGCACTTTTGACCGCAGAAAAACGTCAACAGGAAGCTTTTGATAAATTTGTCTCCCAAGGGGGAAAAATCGCCGGAGAACGGAAAAAGTTAGAAGATGAATATCAACGTAAATGCACAGAAGTTGAAAATATACGTCAAGGTTTAACCGAGTTAGCAACAGGTTTTTTCCCTTTATTATTCATTGAAAATTTATTACTATCTGCACAAACTCAAGCGGAAAAGGAATGGAAGATTCAGCAAGCACAAATTGCTAGGGAAATTATTTTTGCACGGGACGAACGTTTACTCAATTGGTGTCGTTCCCAAAAAATTAGTAATATTGAGAAAATCCAGGAATTCCTTGCACAGGATGTGACAACTTTAAATGCAAATCTACTCCAACCAGAAGAACCCTGGTTAAAACCAGATGCAGATGCGATCGCTAGTCTCGGAAATATCCTTTATTATCTCAAAAACTCCCAAAATATCGCCAAACAACAACTAAAATTACTCCACCAAAAAGAAGATGAAATTATTCAACTAGAACGTCAGCTACAAACTGCTGCTTCTCCAGAAGAGTATCAACTACTTACCCAAACCCTCAAAGATGCACAAAATATCGTCATCCAAGCAACCGCAAATTGTCAAACTACTAAAGAACGGATTCTAGCACTAGACGCAGAAATTGCTGCCTATAAAAAAGATTTACAAAACTATACAGATACAGCAATCAGTCGTAAAAACACTGAAACTATTTTAGCGACATCCGCACGGGTACAGGACACCCTAAAAGTATTTCGTGAACGCTTAACCCTGCGAAAGTTAAATAAACTGGAAACCGAAGTTACCGAATGTTTTCGTTATTTACTTCACAAATCTGATTTAATCCACCGTATCGCCATTGATACCGAAACCTTCCGTTTATCTTTGTACGATATTCAAGGTCAACTGGTTCCGAAGCACCGTTTATCTGCGGGAGAAAAACAACTGTTAGCGATCGCCTTTTTGTGGGGTTTAGCGCGGGTCTCTGGACGACGATTACCCGTGACAATTGACACACCCTTGGGGAGATTGGATTCATCCCACCGCAGCAACTTGATTGAAAGGTATTTCCCCTGTGCTAGTCACCAAGTGATTTTACTATCCACTGATACAGAAATTGACAAACCAGCAATCGAGAAATTACGGAAGATGAATGTGATCGCCCATGAGTATTTATTAAAATATGATTCTCAACAACGTCGGACTCAGATTGTGCCAGGATATTTTTGGTAATAGGCAAAAGCATATCGGGAATGTAGCAATCTGTTGAGGATTTGTCAAATCTTATATGTAGGTTTGCTGACTATTAACCGTTGACAGTCATAGCTACAGCTTTTTAGCTGGGTACACCCAAAACCGATTTTTTCACTACTAAAATAGAATTGCTATATTTAAAAGCAAAACCTCAAAATAAAGCTATATATTTATATTTAGGGCTTGGGAAAAATAGTAAAACTCTGATACTGCCAGAATTCAAGGATATTTCTAGTCGCAAAAAGTGTTTGCAAAATAGGTATTTAAGGCTTAAAAACCTGGCATTTATAATTTTTACCGCCTGTGAAAAGTGAAACTGGAATGGTTAAAACTATTCCCTGTACAGACGACCTGACGTGTCGTCTGTACCTACTCCCTATTTTCTACCACCACTAAACGACTTTTTTCGCAGACCCTATTTAGTTATTTCCAAAAAGGAAAAATTCATGTAGAGAAAACAGAGAAATTTATGGTGCAAGCAGTCAGTAAAACGATTTCATTTTTAGAGTTTGTCAACTCTTATCCAGAATATAAATCCCAAGAATTACATCACGGAGTGGTAGTAGAAATGGCGCAACCGTCTGGTAAACATAAAAATGTCACGGGATTTTTAGTTGGTGAAATTACCTTTGAATTTAAACAGCTAAAACAACCCTATTTTATCGCTAGCAAGGTATTAGTGAAATTAAGTGACGGGGAATCAGCCTATTTATCCGATATACTGGTTTTAAATAAACCCAATCTCGTCAATGAGCCATTGTATGATAAATATTCGACAGTCACCCAAGCAGCATCTATTCCCTTAGTGATTGAAGTTGTCAGTAGCAACTGGAGTGATGATTATGCCTTAAAATTTGAAGAATATAGTAATATTGGTATACCCGAATATTGGATTGTCGATTATCTGGGATTAGGAGGAAAAGAATTTATTGGTTATCCTAAACAGCCAACAATTACAGTTTGTAATTTAGCCGCAAACATCTACAGACGCAACATATTTAGGAATAGCGATCGCATTCACTCACAAATATTTCCCAACTTGAATTTAATTGCTCAACAAATTTTTGATTCTGCGTGAACTTCAAAGTTGAGGAATTAGGGACAAAATTATTTTTCTCCGTCTCCTGCTTCCTGTTCCAAATATCCCACCCATTTTTTCACAACTTCCGGTGAACCATACCAAATACCGGGGGAACGGGGAGAATGTAAAACCCCTTCCACCGTAATATTTTCAGCACCCGCTAAATGAGCAGAACAAAGCGGTGTAATTCCATCCCCCCAAGTTGCACCATTTCCACAGGTTTGCTGATAACTACTATATGCAAACCAATTACGACCATAGCGCTGACCAAATACACTTTTTCCCCCCACACAAACATAACGAACGTGGGGATAAAAAGCTCCAGGATAATTGGTGTTGACAAAATCTAAATTCCCCCTAGTCCAACGTTCCTGACTGGTGTGGGGAGTTCCCAAAGTTACTAAAGTAGAGATAGTAGGAACTGCTTTGCGGATAAACTGGCGATCGCTCCTCCCATAGGGTATTTCCCCCAGATATATCCTCCCAATCCAACCCCCCGCAGAATGACCAAGCAAATTTACCTGTTCGCTGTTACTTACCCTTTGCACTTGCTGGATGGTTTGATCAAGCTTTTCCAACACCGATACAACACTACGACTAGCAATTGTCTCTAACCAGTCTCGACGACGCATTGCGACAGTCGTCACCGTCAAACCTCTTTTGTGTAATTCCACTTCCAGTGGACGGTAAGCGATCGCATTTTCCAAGTATCCGGGTATGATTACAATCGGTAGGACCATAGAAATCCAAGTTAGATTGATAATATTACCTATCTCATCTATCGCAAGAAATAAAAAATCAAAAGGAATTATAATTTTTGTATAGGTAGTAACTATACAAAAAAGCTGATTTTTGAGTATAAATACGTGTAAATCACCAAAATTATTTTAAATTGTTGATTTTTAATATTTTCTCTTGTCGTCAGTATATCTCTGTGAGTACCCTGGATTCTATCGAATACACACAATTCTCCTAAAGTTTATCGGACACGGTTGTGCAAAGCTAAATATGATTGATTTAATTCCTGGATCAGGACAAAGCCGAACTTAATCGATTGTGGTCTTCCTCAACTGGTAAACTATAATACTCTTGTCCTGGTGAATTCCAGGTAAATCATAATATCAACAATACTTTACTTTATGAACGAATAGCTGGGTATGCATCTAAACAGCACTATATTAAAGCTGAGACATATATCTGCTGCTATCAATCGAGAAATACTAACAACACTCGGTGTCGCAGGTTGTGTTTTAGTGGTGCGAGCATTAGGGTTGTTACAATTTCTGGAGTTATTTTTATTCGATCAATTTTTTTTATTACGTCCCCAGGAAACATCGGAACAAAGAGTCGTAATTGTCACAATTGATGAGGGCACATTACGGAGACTAGGTAGTTGGCCACTTTCAGATAAAAAGATTCACCAGAGTCTAGAAAAACTTCAGAAATATCAACCCAGAGCAATTGGTTTGCATATTTTCCGTGACTTACCAGTACAACCAGGAACAGATGAATTAACGGCAACTTTAAAGACGATGCCGAATGTTGTGGGTATTGAGAAAATTTCTGAACAATATAGCGATCGCATTCCTGCTCATCCAGCCTTAAAACCCCAGCAGGTCGGCTTTAATAACTTGTTGTTTGATGCTGACGGCAAAGTCCGTCGCAACTTGCTGTATCTACACGATAGTCAAAATCGCCGTTATGACAGTTTTGCTCTGCGGGTAGCCCAATTATACTTACGTCAGGAAAATATTTTACCTACCAGTGGTAGAAATAACTACCTACGGATGGGGGATACCCTATTTGAAAGATTTCGCAGTCACAGTGGTTCCTACGTGAATGCGGATGCAAAGGGATACCAAATTATTGCCAATTTTCCCAAACCCCAATGTTTACCAGCATGGAATGAGCAATGTGGAAGACATGGATGGGGGTTTCGTCAGGTTTCCCTCCTGGACGTACTAGAGAATCGAGTCGCTGATGATTGGTTTCGCGATCGCATTGTTTTAATCGGCACAACGGCATCAAGTTTGCAGGACTTTACCTTGATTCCCTATTCTAGTCGATTGATGGGACAGGCGGAAACTTTTGCAGGGGTAGAATTACAAGCCTTTTTCATCAGTGAATTACTTTCTGCGACCCTCGACCAACGTCCCCTGATCAAAGTTTGGCCAGATAGTTTAGAAATCGGTTGGATTTTTCTCTGGTCATATTTTGGCAGTATAACATGGTGGCGAAGTCAAAGCGGTCGTAGCGCTTTTTTTACTGCTATTATTCTATGTGCTGTTGCCTGTGGTGGTGCTTTTTTAATCTTTATCCTTGATGGTTGGTGGATTCCCATTTTCCCAGCAATGTTAGCCTTTACAGCAACTGCGATCGCCACTGGTTGTCAAGTGATTTATGTCAACAATGAACTCAAGCGTTCTACCGATTTTCTGCACCAAATTATTAATACCATTGCCGACCCTGTATATGTCAAAGACCGTCACCATCGCTTGATTGTGGTCAATGAAGCTTACTGCAAGTTAATTGGTTATGCCTACAATGATGTCATCAATCAAACAGATTACAGTCTCTTTCCCAAAACCCAAGCAGAAGTCCTGATTCAACACGATAAATTAGTACTGGAGGGAAATCAACCCAGCGAACACGAAGAAGAAATTACCAATTCCTGGGATGAAACTTTTCTCATTTCCACTAAGCGTTCCCTCCACCGCGATGCAGCTGGTAATCAATATTTAGTTGGGGTAATTCGTGATATCACTGAACGTAAGCAGTATGAGGAAGATTTAATCCGCAAAGCTGAAGAATTACACCGCTCCAACCGTGAATTACGACAAAGTGAGGATAAGTTACGTTTTCTCGCATTTCATGACCCCTTAACCGGACTTCCCAATCGTAAACTATTCATGGAGCAATTGCAGGAATCGATTGAATGGTCAAGGAAAAATAACCTACTGTTAGGATTACTATTCATTGATTTAGACGGATTCAAACAAGTTAATGATACCCTCGGTCACGAAATGGGCGATCGCTTACTGATCACCGTCGCTGGAAGAATGAACAATGTCCTCCGTTCTAGTGATACCGTTGCTCGTTTAGGTGGTGATGAATTTACTATTATTTTACGCTCCATCCCCAAACTGGAAGTAGCGGCTAAAATCGCTGACAAAATCCTGACGGTGATGTCGGAACCAATTGTATTAGATAATAACATCGCCCGTGTTTCCGCCAGTATTGGTATCAGTATCTATCCCCTCAGCTGTTGCGGTGCTAGGGTCGAAACCACGGAAGAATACCGCGATACCCTCATTCGTCAAGCGGATACGGCTATGTATCGAGCAAAACACTATGGTAAAAACCGTTACGAGTTTGCCTAGTTTGGCTTTATTTGCTATTTGTGTATTTCACAAGGGATTGAGAAGATTTTAGTCGCCAAAAGTGCTTTCCAAGTAGGTATGTAAGGCTTAACCCTGTTTTGTCACTTTCGGAAAACAATAATCTTAGCCTGATTCTGAAACTTTGATTTCATTAAGGTTTGAGGCTTTATTTTCTAACAGAAACTAAAATTTATAGACAAAACGTGGAAATTAAAGCCCTGTAAGCGTTTGGGCGATTAGATTCTCCCAATCTGACAAAAGAGGGTTAAAACTATTCCCTGTACAGACGCGACATGTCGCGTCTCTCCCTGTTTCCTACCCTCACGAAAATACTTTCTCCGCAGACCCTAATTCATCTGAAGATTTTCACACACCACCTGTAATTAAATAATCCGATTTACTGATAGAGTTTTAATAGTTCAGTGGTTTTGCTGATATTTATTTGTATGTTTTGTTTGTTTTGCACATTTTAATTGTTCAGCCAGCATCAGACCAGACTGTATAGGTTGTCCGCGAAGAGATTAGGCTGGGTAAATAAAGTTTAGCACTTGGAATATTCCTTGTGTTTGCTCCCAAAAATTTTAGTTTCATGAATGGGGATACATATTAGTTATGCAAATAACATATATAAATTTACTCACTGGTTATTCCTCTATTTGATGATTTCAGGGAGTTGTAATCTAACAGGTTGCTGTCACCTAGACACGTCACAGAACGATAGTCAAAGATGTGATTTACTCTTGATAGTGAAGGAATTCTAAATTATCAAGTGTGTAAGTTTTCACATCATTACAACGGTCAGAAAAGTAAAGAAAAAGTAAAGATTGCCAGATTGGCAACATGAGGGATAGGAACCCAGTATTTACTACTAAGTAGATGTACTTCTTTTCTAGAAACTCCTGGAAAAAATCAGTAATTAGTTATCAAAACTACACCGAATATATACCCATTAATCTTAAGATATTATGAAAATTTAACCATGACACCATTATGTCAATGGTATTTATAACTAAACTACTACTTTTGGATGATGCCATCCTACAGCATTAAGGAATAAGACTGAACTACTTGGTAAATAAGTTGTTAAAGATACATAATTTTTCACAAAATTTTCCAAAACTTAGAAAAAATCATGATTTCTGCTAAATCGGATCAAACGGGTCAATCTCCCAATTCTCTAATACAGATGAATAATCCGGGAAATTCCCCAGACAATTTAAAAATCACCTTCAAAATGATTGCCGCACTAGTGATGTTGATTAGTGCGCACTTGGTGTTACCGAGACTAGCTGATTTGACGGTCAACTTACAAATCCGCAAGGAGTATACCCGTCAGATGCTTGAAGTCAGTCACGAAGAAGTAATTACTCCAGGAGAGCAAAAACCTTTATCAGATAAATACGAACCACCTAACTTTGGCGCACCGGACAGTAATCGCGGAAGTGGGACACGCTGACAGTTAATCTAATCCATTGTCCGACGCTGAATTAGGGTAGCCACAATGATAATTGCCGCCAATAAAAATGCGATCGCGGAACCATATCCCAGTTGCAGATGGCGGAATACGGCTTGATATATCAGTAATACCACTGTTAACGTCGCATTATTTGGACCACCCGTACCCCCAGAAAAGATATAGGATTGGTCAAATAACTGAAATGTGCCAATAATTCCCATCGCCACTACAAAAAATGTCACCGGACGTAACATGGGAACTGTCAAGTAGATAAATTTTTGCCATTCATTGGCTCCATCTAAAGTCGCTGCTTCGTACAGGGATTTGGGGATATCCTGCAATGCAGCTAAATAAATCACCATGAAAAACGGTGCTGTTGACCAAATATTCATCAACATAATTGCCTTCAGAGCGACCCCTGGGTCTCCCAACCAATTGTAGGTAGGTAAATGCAACCACGCCAAAAAATTGTTTAATAAACCATTGGTATTGTAAATCCACATAAAGATTAGCGTTAACACCGCCGAGGATGTAACAGTCGGGAGAAAATATAAAATTCGCCAAGCGTTCTTACCCCGAATCCCCGAATTCAAGGTGACAGCTAAAATCAACGCCAATACAGTTTGGCTAGGAACAACAATCACCACATATTCAATTGTATTTCTCAAAGCAATCCAAACCCGCTCATCGGTGATTAAGTGGGAGAAATTGCGCAAACCGATGAAATGATACTCAATTTCCCCTAGAAGTCTCACCCGATGGAAGGAAAGAAAGACTGCATAGAGAATCGGTAAAATTACGAAAATACCGAGAACTGCGATCGCAGGAGCCAAAAATAAATAGGCTGCTAAATTTTCACTCAGATACCACTTAGCAGAATTTTGTCGTCTGTTAAAGTTAATCACATTTTTTCCTTTCCCACCCGATCTAAACCAGACTGGAGGGTGACTGCCACCAACTATCTTGATTGATGACTATATATAGATTTTACACCTCAAACCACCACTCTAATTTTCCTGCCAATTTCCGAATTTAGAATAATACTAAATATAGGAGTGGGCACTTACATCATTTGAATTCTCCTCTCTACACACAATCCCATCCACCTCCTCAGCCCATCAGTTGAATTAAGGGGGAAAGGCTTAATATCTCATCCTTTTGTAGACTCTATCTGCTAAAACCTACTGGTGAATTAGTATATTTATTCATCCAAAATATAAATAAATGTAAAAATAATCCAGTGCTTACTTCCATCGCCGACCTATTTTTGGCTTAAAATCAGGGGTTTGGGGAGCGTGTCAATAAGCATTTATTCCTTTTTTTTCAAAAAAGCTCTGACTAGGGATATATTCTGTTTACAAAACCACACATTACTTAATATAATGTAAACAAAGATGAACTTATAAAACGATTGTCAGTGATGAATGGTATAGAGTTTCCGTGGCTGAGTGCCATAATTGGCTTGCCCCTAATGGCAGCCCTTGCGATTCCCCTGCTTCCCGACAAAGATGGAAAAACAGTGCGGTGGTACACCTTGGGAATTGCGATCGCGGATTTTGCCTTAATGATTATTGGCTTTTGGCAAAACTACGACTTCCAAAATTCAGGGATGCAGTTAGTCGAAAGCTATTCTTGGATTCCCCAAATCGGTTTAAACTGGTCAGTTGGTATTGATGGCTTATCCATGCCATTAGTTTTACTAACTGGTTTAATTAATACCCTGGCAATCTTCGCGGCTTGGCAAGTGAAAAACAAGCCGCGATTGTTTTATGCTTTGATGTTAATGATGTACAGTGCCCAAATCGGGGTATTTACCGCTCAAGATATGTTGTTATTTTTCTTGATGTGGGAAATCGAATTGGTGCCTGTATATTTACTGATATCAATTTGGGGTAGTGCAAAACGTCGGTATGCAGCAACTAAATTTATCATTTACACTGCCGCAGCTTCGATTTTCATCTTAGTTGCAGGTTTGACAATGGCATTCTCCGGCGATACCTTTACCTTTGACATGGTAGCCTTGGGAATGAAACAGTATCCCCAATTAATAGAACTTGTAGTATACACAGGCTTTTTAATCGCCTACGGCGTAAAACTCTCAGTCTTTCCCTTCCACACCTGGCTTCCCGACGCACATGGCGAAGCACCAGCAGCTGGCTCGATGATTTTAGCGGGTGTACTCTTAAAAATGGGTGGCTATGGTTTAATTCGCTTCAACATCGAAATGCTACCCAATGCCCATGTATACTTTGCTCCAGTCCTAGCAATACTTGGTGTTGTCAATATTATTTACGGTGCGTGTTGCGCCTTCGCCCAAAGGAACCTGAAACGTCGTTTGGCGTACTCTTCCATCGCCCACATGGGATTTGTTCTAGTTGGTATTGCTTCCTACACTGAACTAGGAATGAGCGGTGCAGTCCTGCAAATGTTGTCCCACGGTTTAATTGCAGCTGCCCTATTCTTCCTATCCGGTGTCACCTACGAACGTACCCACACCTTGATGATGGACAAAATGGGTGGAATGGCAAAAGTTATGCCTCGCACCTTTGCACTGTTCACCGCAGGTTCAATGGCTTCCCTCGCATTACCGGGGATGAGCGGTTTTGTCGGCGAGTTAATGGTATTCCTGGGTATCGCCACCAGCGATGTTTACAGTTCCAGTTTCAAGGTTGTGGTTGTACTCTTAAGTGCGGTTGGTGTAATTTTAACCCCCATTTACCTACTTTCAATGTTGCGGGAAGTCTTCTACGGACAGCAAAGCCAAGAATTACACCTAGATGCGGTTGTTGCTGACATCAAACCCCGTGAATTATTTATCACCGCCTGTTTCCTATTACCCATCATTGGTATTGGCTTGTATCCGAAAATTGCCACCCAAGTCTATGATGTGAAAACAGTAGAAGTTGCAGCCCATGCACGGGAAGCCTTACCAGTAGTTGCCAAGCAACAGCCTAGCAGTATGTACGCCCAAGTATTTTCTGCACCCACCATCGCTGAAGCTATTTCTCAGTAATCACTCACAATTGAATTCAGTAAATTAGCGTTAGAAAGTTAAATCAAGATTGGGGTGGTTGATAAATCACCCCATAATTTTTTGCCGGAAATTATGTAGGGCTTGCTGCTTGTAAGTCAATACGCTTGGTGTTAAGGATAACTGTAGGTTAGGCTGAGGCTTTACGTAGACTGTTGATTTTGTGGAAATTTACCCATAAGTTCACACAGTTTTTGTGATTATCTCGTCCCGATGCTCCGCGTGGGGACGCATTCCACGAGGGCTACTGCCTTAACCTACCCAATAATCAGGCTTTTAAGTCTATAAGTATAACTGAACTTTGTTGCGATATATCGCATCTCCCTCCCGAAATCTACAAATTAAAACAAATGGAGACGTTGCTGAATTTGGGTATGAATTATAATTATTTACATTTTGTATTCAAACCACAATAGTAGAGACGTAGCAATGCTACGTCTCTACACAACGTAAATTTTCAATTCATATTTGTATTCAGCAGCCCCCAAATTGAAGATTTTGAAATTACAAATCCCCTATCAACAGCTTCAGAATTAATCAATTTCCTCGTAATCATCTAGGATGCTGCTATCTTCATCAAAATCAAAGTTAAATTGGGGAGTAAATCCCTCTTCAGCTACAGCACTACCAGTATCGGCAACAGCAGAACCACTGGTAATTTCCACTACTTCCCCTGGTTCTCCACTGGCACGATTGTACACCTCTGCGCCAATAGCAAACAGTGCTTGCTGGAAATCATCTAAACGCTGTTTAAAATCAGCCACAGACACATCTGTTTGCTCCATTACTGCTTGTAAGCCAGCAAACTTCTCGGCGGCTAGGGTTTTCATGGCTTCCCCAATTAAATCACCGTTATCCTTGAGGGTGGATGCGTAGCTGGCACAAAGATTATCAGCTTGATTTTTCAAGCCAACCAATTCCATCCGTTTCCTGTCCTCTTCGGCGAACATTTCCGCCTCTTGGCGCATCCGTTCAACTTCGCTGCTACTTAATCCACCCGTATTAGTGATGCGGATACTTTGTTCCCGTCCAGTACCCTTATCTTGGGCAGAAACTTTCAATATACCGTTGACATCCATCTCAAAGGAAACTTCGATTTGGGGTACACCACGGGATGCGGGGGGGATACCAGTGAGCAAAAATTTACCTAGACTCTTATTATCCCGTGCCATTGCGCGTTCACCTTGGAGGACATGGATTTCCACCGAGGTTTGTCCGTCCACCGCAGTGGAAAATATCTGGGATTTACTGGTGGGAATGGTGGTATTGCGTTCAATAATCTTAGTAAAGACTTCACCCAGTGTTTCAATTCCCAAGGACAGAGGTGTTACATCCAAAAGTAATAGATTATCCACCTCTCCACCTAAAACCCCGGCTTGAATCGCCGCACCTAGAGCCACCGCTTCATCGGGGTTAATAGAGCGGTCAGGGGTTTTACCACCAAAAAACTTGACTAGGGCATTTTGAACGGCGGGAATACGAGTAGAACCACCCACAAGGATAATTTTATCAATATCTTCCGGTTTGAGCTCCGCATCCTTAAGGGCTTGAATCATTGGTTCAATGGTGGCCGCAATCAGCTTTGCTGATAATTCTTCAAACTTCGCGCGGCTTAATTCCATCTCTAAATGCTTTGGTCCAGTTTCATCGGCGGTGATAAATGGTAAATTAATCGAAGTCGTTACCATTGTTGAGAGTTCAATTTTGGCTTTTTCCGCAGCTTCCCGTAAGCGTTGTAAAGCCATTTTATCCTCAGCCAGGTTAATCTTTTCTTGCTGTTGAAAAGCGGTAATCATCCACTCAACGATGACGTTATCAAAATCATCACCACCGAGTTGGTTATTCCCACAGGTGGCTTTCACCTCAAAGACACCATCACCCAATTGGAGTATGGAAACATCAAAGGTACCTCCCCCCAAATCAAATACTAAAATTAACTGCTCTTCATCTTGCTTATCTAAACCAAAAGCCAAAGCCGCAGCCGTTGGTTCATTAATAATCCGCAGAACCTCCAAACCCGCAATTGTCCCAGCATCCTTAGTTGCTTGACGTTGAGCATCGGTAAAATAGGCAGGTACGGTAATTACCGCTTGCGTCACCGTTTCCCCCAGAAAACTTTCCGCATCCTGTTTCAGCTTTTGTAAAACCATTGCCGAAACTTCTTGGGGAGTATAATTTTTACCACGAATTTGCACATCAACAGTATCATCACGACCCTTGATACACTGATAGGGAACACGCGATCGCTCGGTTTCCGTGTCTTCCCAACGCCGACCAATAAAGCGTTTGATACTATAAATCGTATTTTCCGCATTCGTCACCGCTTGACGCTTGGCCAACTGTCCCACCAAGCGCTCACCACCTTTGCCAAAACCGACAATACTGGGGGTTGTCCTTCCTCCCTCCGAGTTCGCAATCACAATCGGTTGTCCACCCTCTAAAACAGCGACGCAACTGTTGGTAGTGCCTAAATCAATTCCAATAACTTTTCCCATAGGTATCGTTTCATATACTGAATTTTATTGACATGAAGCAGTGCGGCATAAACCACGACTTCAGTTTGTCGATGTTTCATCGGTGTCACTGACCAAGAGCGACAAACCGATTGAAACTTACTAAAAACTAATTAAGTTCAGCAGATACTTTTAGGGCAGATATCGCGCCATACCAATCACATTCGCTTTGTCGGATGGTGGATACAAGTTGGAATCAGACCAGAGAAATTATGTATTTATCTATACATAAATAAGTGACCACAGGGGCTAACCGCCTGTGGTGAGAAATACTGAATTCGTGCAACACAGGCGATACCCGTAAATTTCGAGTCAGTGCTGCTCAGAGGTTGAATTACTCCCCCTGGGTGGAAACAGAATCCTGTGCTTGGGGAGAAGCATCTTCCTTCGGTGCTGCAACTTTGACCATCGCATGACGTAAAACGCGATCGCCTAAAAAGTATCCGCGCACTAACTCTTCTAACACTGTTCCCTCCGGATATTCATCCGTAGGTTCGCGCATAACTGCTTCATGGAAATTCGGATCGAATGGTTGTCCCTCTGGTCGCATTGGCGACACACCAATCCGTTTTAAACAATCCACCAGTTGTTTGTAAACACTTTGATAACTTTTGTGGATGTTCATTTCCCCATCATTTTGGGGTTTAATTTGGGCACGAGCTCGTTCAAAGTTATCAATCACTGGCAATAGTTCAGTAATTGTATTGCGTTTGACCTGACCATCAAGTTCTTCTTTTTCTTTCTGAGTACGTTTGCGATAATTTTCAAAGTCCGCAGCAATACGCATGTACTGAGTCTGTCGTTCTTCTAGTTGCAGCTTTAAGCTGTCGATTTGCTGGGTCAATTGGGCTACGACAACAGCATCGCCTGTTTCCATTTGGTTGTCAGGTGATTGATTTTCCTGGTTGGCATTGTTGATATCATCAGCCGAATTTACCGTTTCGGTTACTTGTTCTTGTGAGGAATTGATATTGATTGGCTCTGGGGAGTCGCTATTCATCGTCTTTGTTGTTTCTCCTTAAATTGCTAATTTTTCGGATTAATGTCGGTTGTTAGCAATACCAGCATCTTTCCATGTGAGCTTGTAGTCCAGAGTAGTTTACACCCTCTTTGGCATGAAAGTTGATTTGCTACCGATAATAATTGATGGAAGCAAACCCGATCGACACACCCTGGTGTTTGTGCCAAAAACATTGAATATGACACCGTTTTCTATTGTGACAAATACCGTACTCATTGACATATAACCGCAAGGACGGCTTACCGTAGAAGTTTAGTCGATATTTTGCCCCATGAATCAACCTATGGGATTTTGGATTTTAGATTTTCGATTTTAAAATGCTGAAACTGTAATCCCGAACTAGTACAAGTCGGCGGAAATCGCCTACCATTCCCCTAGCTCCCATGCTCCGCGTGGGAGCAGAATCTGCGAGGCTCCAGCCTCGTGAACCAAGGCGGTAGCCCTCATTTACTGGGTGACCACGCAGAGCATAGTCACCAGATAAAATGCTGAAACTGTAATCCCGAACTAGTACAAGTCGGCGGAAATACGCCTACCATTCCCCTAGCTCCCATGCTCCGCGTGGGAGCAGAATCTGCGAGGCTCCAGCCTCGTGAACCAAGGCGGTAGCCCTCATTTACTGGGTGACCACGCAGAGCATAGTCACCAGATAAAATGCTGAAACTGTAATCCCGAACTAGTACAAGTCGGCGGAAATACGCCTACCATTCCCCTAGCTCCCATGCTCCGCGTGGGAGCAGAATCTGCGAGGCTCCAGCCTCGTGAACCAAGGCGGTAGCCCTCATTTACTGGGTGACCACGCAGAGCATAGTCACCAGATAAAATGCTGAAACTGTAATCCCGAACTAGTACAAGTCGGCGGAAATACGCCTACCATTCCCCTAGCTCCCATGCTCCGCGTGGGAGCAGAATCTGCGAGGCTCCAGCCTCGTGAACCAAGGCGGTAGCCCTCATTTACTGGGTGACCACGCAGAGCATAGTCACCAGATAAATGGTCTGGATATTTCCACCAACCCGAACTAGTGGTCTATCGTATTAATTAATTTTGATGGGTAAGAAAAAGTTCTTAGTAGCCCTAGTCTACGACAACCCTGCGGCTATAGCGCATTTAAAGTAAAGCTTTTTCGACCCTATAGCTACAGACCACTAGCCTTATATGTAGCGAACTGGGTAAGTAGGTAGGTGCCATTAAACATAAAACCGCAACATAACCAATCATTCGGCGTACAGACGCGATATATCGCGTCTGTCCCTACTCCCTCTGTATCAAGCTAAAATTTTAGATATTGTTGGATGGGTGACTGTTTGCAGTTGATAGAATCCTGTTTACTGGGGATGGGGTCGAGCGATAAATCCGCAATGTTTGCTCAAAATCGATCGTTCTCTAATCACCAGCGAAAATTATGCCTGCAAGTGAATCTGATCCGAATCAGTCTGACCAATCGGCAATCACTGATTTAACCAAGCTCAAACCTGTACATTTTGCCGATTTAATTCGCACAGCCCAATTAGTATACAATCCTGCTTCCTGCGCTTCTGGAATTGATGTTCAAGTCGATTGGCAGGCATTTGGTATGTCTTTCGTTGTGGAAGAAAATCTCCGAACTCTGGGTGCAGAGTACCGCTATGAAATGCCGAATATCCCCCCGGAAGAGATTTGGGGTAAGCTGCTACCGGAAACCAGAATTTGGTTTGTAGAAAATCGCGAACAACTGTGGAAGTTTGAAGAATATTTTCCTGCCTTGGATGAGGATTGACCGATGGAGTAACTACCATTATTACTTGCTTCTCACGTAATAACACATACGTATTTTTGCCCTTGCCATCCCTTGGCGATTCATTAAACTTATACACATATACACTTAAACCAGCATCTACCAAATCTTTACTTTTCCAAGAATTTACTATCCCCCCATAGCTGTAAATTTTGGGTATAGTGGGATGACTCCATCGCCTTAAATTTTTTCAACCTAAAGTATCTGTTAGAGCAAGTAGTCGTGGCAAGTAACAAAATTCTAGTTATTGATGATACTACAGTTGTCAGGGTCAAAGTACGCGAGATGCTACCCCCTGGGAACTTCCAAGTTTTAGAAGCAAAGGATGGGCTAGAAGGGCTAAATTTGATTCGTCAAGAAAAATTTAGCCTGATTATGCTTGACTTTCTCCTACCGAAGATGAGCGGATGGGAGGTTTTTCAGCAAATTCAAGCTCAATCTGATTTGCGTAAAACTCCCTTGGTAATTATGTCGGGACGCAAAGAAGAGGTGACGGAAAAGATTTCTGAACCCTTTGAATATTTTGAGTTTCTCGGCAAACCTTTTGATCAAAAGCAATTAATTAGCGCCATTAAGTCGGCAATGGCGAAGGCTAAATTACCCCGTCAAGAAACTACGCAAATACATGCGTATCAACCTCAGCCAAATACAGGTGCTGCTGCGGGAAATTCTGGTGGTGAGATTCAAGCTTTGAATGAGAAAATTGCCAAAATGCAGGCCGAAATCGATACTCTCAAAAAGCAACTTACTCAAGTAGTCACCTTTATTAAACAAAAAGTTAAATAATTGCCGCAAATTTCCTGATGTTTGCTGGAGGAGAAAAAGCCTGCTGGAGTGGGCTTTTTTGTTTTTCTGATGAATTTGATAGGGTTGCTCTAATTAGGGTCTGCTGTTTGTGTGCAAGCACGCTAGCTGCCAAAGTATTGTATGTGGGTTCCATCTTTCCATCTATGTTGTAGTTGTACTCTTTTTTCCAATTGGTATCTATAATTAGGCACAAAGCACTAAAGCCCACGTTATATTACATGGTTGGACTCCAGCGTGAGCATCAGCCAAATACGCACAAAATTACTGTAACTAGGGCTACTCCCGACTCCCGACTCCCGACTCCCATTTATGCTGCGATAATGGTTCTAGCGAGTGTATCTACGGTAGGGCAATAATGAAGAATCAGCATGTTTTGTTAACAGGTGGTGTTGGTGGACTCGGTTTAGGAGTGACACCTGCTGTGTTAGAAAAAGGTGGCCACATAACGATTCCCTATGTTAATTATCAACAGGTTGAACGTCTTAAGGGTTATGTAAATCCGGCTGATTTCGCGAGAATTCGATTTGTGACAGCGAATCTCAGCGATGAGGTGGTGGTTGCAAGGTTGATTGATGAAATGCCACGGGTTGATGTGTTGATTCATCTGGTGGGTGGGTTTTCAATGGGTAAAACCGATTCCTATAGCTTTGATGCGTGGAAGGCAGATTTTGAGCTAAATTTGCATACGACGTTTTTGTGCTGTAAACATGCTTTGCGACGAATGCGGGAAACTGGATACGGACGAATTGTAACGGTTGGTTCTCGTGGTGCGGTTGAACCTGTGGGACAATTGGCTGCGTATTGTGCTGCTAAAGCGGGGGTGGTAGCCTTAACCAAGGCGATCGCAGATGAAACTAAAGGGACTAATATCACTGCGAATGTGGTTCTTCCCAGCGTGATCGATACTCCTGCGAATCGGGAAGCAATGGGTAGTGCGGATGCTGATAAATGGGTCAAACCCCAATCTTTAGCTGAAGTTATCTGTTTTCTGGCTTCCCCTGCTGCTGGTGATATCCGGGGTGCTGCTATACCTGTATATGGTAGTGTTTAACTGCACACTAATTGGGGCTTGCACCACTCTTGCTGGCTACTTCGGCTAAAACTATTTTTTTCTCTCCCCAAATACTTGTTTATTTACCAGTTTTTTGAAAAAATATCTTCATTCTTCTTCAGTGGTGCATTTCCAAACTTTAATTTTAGGGTTATAACTTTTAAAACCTTTGTCAAAAGCTATACATTTTACAAAAATTAACAACACTTTTGATGCAAGCTGTCTCAGTATTTTCCGGTTGAATATCTCAAGGCTTGTCTATAATTTGCAAGTTTGAGTATTGAACAAGAGAATCAAAGCTGAAACTATCTTGTTTAAATCGTGTTGACATTTGAATGTTAGCTTCCATTCATTAAGCATACTTTTCTTTGAGTGCCATATGATAATGGAATATTTAGGGAATTGGAAATATCAATTTGTATAGGTGGGTGAGTGTAAAAAAATTCTTATTTTGTCTTTCAGTATAGGGGAACGACCTTTGGGGAAAATCCCTTGTATTTATCCTACTTTCAGCAGTTGATAATAGCTTTTGAAAGCCTATAACCGACTTTTAAGCACAAAATAAATGTTTTCCGTCCGGACAAGCTTGAATAGTGAAAGAAACTAGCAATTGTGACGGTTTGAGAAAATTCTTCTTTGTGTGTTCCACCATTGATTGTAACCAGGCGGATGTATCTAAGTTAATCAGCGCTAAGTCAATCACCTTTCGCAATGAAATATCAGGTACTCGACCAAATTTTTAACAAGCGGAATACACCACGGAAAATTGAGCAATTGTGGATTAATCAGCAATTGCTAATTACTAATTTTTCGGAACAAGTTCAGCGTTTTGCTGATAATCCGGAAGAAATCGCAATTGGAAAGGATATTCGCCTCGGATTTCCGGAATTAGTTGGTGCAGAAGATATTTTATCCCACTTATGGAGTGGGGAAGAGGAGTTATTTTCCTTAGAATGTATTACCCGTAGTCGGGAAAATCAACCGAATTTATATATTGATATTTATGCTTTTGTGGAAGATAATCCCACTACAGATGAAAGGAAATTAGCAATTTTAATTATTGATGTCACTGAGAGGGTATTTGTCTCCCAGCAATTTAAGCAACGCATTAACGAAGCCAAACTATCATCAAGTATGTTGGTGGCATATAAAAATTATATGGATCAGGTGCTGGCTTCGATTGCGGATGCTTTAATTGTGACTAATAAAGCGGGAGAAATTAAGCGAATCAATCGAGCAGCCATAGATTTATTTGGCTACGGAGAAGAGGAGTTAATTAATCAGCCCATTTCTCGGATTATTGATGAAAACCAAATTATCAAACAAGCTATTCAACAGCGAACTTTATTTGATAAATATTTTCGTAATTTTGAGGCTGTTTGTCGAACTAAAAATCAGGAGAAAATTTTGGTAGCATTTTCCTGTTCTTTAGTTCCAAAGAAAATAGCTGGAAATGAAGATATTGTTTATGTTGGACGTGATATTACTGCAAGGAAACTGCGACAACAACGAATAGCAACCCAATCAATTGTCACGAGAATTATTTCCGAATCAGCCCCTTTGAAAACATCGATTCCAGAGATTTTACGGGTGATTTGTCAAGGGTTAGATTGGGATATGGGGGAATTGTGGACAGCTAATCAATATATACCGATTCCGGGGAGAAAACAAGGAGTAAATCCGATTCTTCGCTGTGTGGAAATTTGGTCATCAAGAACCGTCAATGCACGCAATTTTAAATCGATTACTTGGCAAACTATGTATACCCCAGGAATCGGGATACCGGGAAGAATTTGGTTAATGGACACACCTTTATGGGTGAGGGATGTTCGGGAAGAAGAGGATAATTCCTCAGTGCGATCGCAAGTTGCTTTGTCAACGGGTTTACATGCTGCCTTTGGTTTTCCGATTTCGGATGAGAAGCAGATGTTTGGGGTAATGGTGTTTTGGAGTCGGGAAGTCCAAGCTCCGGATGCAGATTTGTTACAAATGATGGTATCGGTTGGTAGTCAAATTGCCGAATTTATTAAACGTAAACATTACGAAGAAGCTTTATTTGCCAGCGAACAAAGGTATCGCGACTTATTTGAAAATGCCAATGATTTAATTCAAGCTATTGATGTATATGGCAAGTTCTTATATGTCAATAAAGCTTGGTATGACACAATGGGTTATAACCAGGCAGAAGTGGCAAAAATGAATATGTTTGATATTATCCATCCAGACTATCTACAACAAAGTCGGCAAATTTTCTATCGGGTCATGTCCGGTGAAAAAATTGATATGGCAGAAACGGCTTTTGTCACCAAAGATGGTAAAAAAATTATTTTAGAAGGTAATATTAATTGTCAATTTGTTGACGGGAAACCCACTGTAACTAGAGGTATTTTTCGAGATATTACCCATCGCATTGAAGCGGAAATTGCCCTGCGTCAACAACAACAACAAACGGAGAAACTACTTTTAAATATACTTCCCGAACCCATTGCCAATCGTCTGAAAACCCAACCCGGAAATATTGCCGAAAATTTCGCAGAAGTATCTGTTCTGTTCGCGGATATCGTGGGATTTACGGAAATATCCTCCCAACTCAGCGCCATTCAACTTGTGAATTTATTAAATCAAATTTTTTCCGCCTTTGACCGCCTATGTGACCGATATCAACTGGAAAAAATCAAAACCATTGGTGATGCTTACATGGTGGTCGGAGGTCTACCAACCCGTCGTCATGACCATGCGATCGCGATCGCGAATATGGCTATTGATATGCTGGAGGAAATTAACCATTTTAATCATGAAAATAATCTCAATTTCCGCATTCGGATTGGCATCCATTCTGGTGCGGTGGTTGCGGGGGTAATTGGAATTAAAAAGTTTACCTATGACCTATGGGGTGATACGGTTAATATTGCTAGTAGAATGGAGTCTCACGGCATCGTGGGGAAAATACATGTATCTGAAGATACGTTTAATCTCCTCAAGGAACAATTTGTATTGGAAAAACGCGGTGATATTCAGGTAAAAGGTAAAGGTTCAATGACGACCTATATTTTATTGGGACGGAAATAGTCAGGGTTATAAATTCACCTAAATCAGACAAAATATACAAATTCAAGCTTAAGACAAACTAATTCGAGAAAGTTGCTTGGGAACTGAATTTCCCAAACAATAGCCACAAATCTATTTCGATGCCAGCTACCTTGAGTGTATTTGGCTGCAAGCCGTTGCTAGCTTTTCTACTTGTATCAGTAAATCATATAAAGTACATACATCTTCGTTAACTGTGGATAATCTCAATAAAAATTAATATTTTGTTGTTGTATGTATAAATCAATAAAGTATTACATCTATTAATCAAAAATCCTAATTAGTCTCATTCTTGAGTGCGATCGCAATTGATCCCGGTTTTCCCAAAGCGGGATCGTCGGGGATCATGTTTTTGATTAAGGATTTGTTAAAAACAAGTAAACAGTGGTGCTAATTGATGTATGTTAGCCTCTAGATGAGGAGGCCTAAAAACTCAAAAGTAAAGTCTGCAAATAGGAGCATTGTTGAGATTCGGTTTTTGCTGTCATAATACGTGCAGAAATCAAAATTATCGAATACGGTGTGGTCTATGTAATAAAAATTAGTCAGCAAAATCTGGCAGTTCTTTGAAAGTAATGTACTGGCGACCAAGAGGTTGTTTTACTTTCCGCAAAATCGTTGATTGGATAGAGTAATTTCATACTTACTGTAGCCAAGGTTCAGCTGACATTGATGGAGTCAAGATTAATTTCGTGATGTTGTATCTGTATGCTCGCAATTCAAAGCCTTGATATGTCTCTGTTTCGGCATCACACTTCATATTTTTGTTATGAAAGCTTGATTTTTTTAACATATCTTTAGATAATTTGAGGATATATAACGCCAAAATGAAAATAGTTTAGTATACCAAACTACAAAATCCAGCCACAAATCTATTTTTGTCAAATTTTCGTCAAAATGTTTGTTTCCAGCAAAAACTGGGAACACTATTTACGTGTAACTTCGTGAGAGATACAAATGAGTGTAAATACGGTGTCAACTACTAGCTACTATTCTCTGGATGTAATTCAGGATGAAGCGCGTCGATTGGTGCAGAAGGGATTATTGAGCCGACAGCAGCCAATATATACACTTTGCCAATTTATACCCGCTCGCGAGTGGGTTTGTGTGGAGTATGAGTTAGAAAAGAGCGACTTTCTGTTGCGCGATCGCATTGCTGATTTGATCGGTCGTGAACAGTGGAACAACGATTAAAGTTAAAGACCTAGGCAACCTCACATGAATGATATTACTTGCTTGGCGGAAATAAATCAGTTGCATTTGAAACATTCAGTGGCAATCAACTAAATTATTTCTGAATGTCGAGGTATATTTATTTAGTCGTTGAGATCATGGTCTCTTGGGGTGCAGAGGTAGAAAATGGGTTGTTAGTAAGTAATAGAAACCTTGCCTTGTGATTTCACCACGTTCATCCCATCATCTACACCCCTAATGGCAACACGACAGGTTGATAGCTTTGAAAGTCGCACAAACCCCGTGATACTCAAGCTGCTGACAAATGCGGACAGGAGCATCAAGCAACATGGCTGCATCACAAACTCACAAATATTGATTTTGATAAGCAAAAAAGTAAGCAAAGCGGAGCGGTTTATCAATTAAACGGCTCCGTTTTACCAACAATTAGCCAGGGTGGGCAAATTATATATTACTTCCTTTGGGTTTGACCAAGTGGTCACACCCCCCATTTATCATCAAGGCAAACTGCATCCAAGGAAGGAATCCTATCTACCACTTTCTCGCCGTTGGATGGCCGCAATAATCTCTATATTAGCTTCAGGAAAAGTAAAATTATTTAGTTCTTCTGGTTTGACCCACCGTAACTGTTCACACTCGATTGGTTGGGGTATACCTTCCCGATGGTGACAGTAATGAACGGTTAACGTCACCTGTAAATCTGTATATGTATGGTCAACGGTGATTAGATGTTCACCAACATCCACTTTGATTCCTAACTCTTCTTGGATTTCCCGTTGAATGCAATGAATCAAGAGGGTTTGTTGGTAACTTGCTGAGAATAACTCACTTTAATTTCGGTAGAGTCGAAAATATCATCAAGATTTTGTAAATGAATGGTGGCGAGATTTGCGGAATTATCCCAAGCCGTAATCTTATCAACCATTAAAAACTGGAAAAGCGATCGCAGAATTATTTGACTTAGTTGCAGATACCTCAATTACCAAGTTATGCAGCAAGGAGTTAGTTCAAATACTAATGGGTACCTACCCTGTATTTCTCACGAGTGAGTAATAAGCGTTGACTAACGGGTTAATTTTCCTACTACTCCCAACTCCCTGTAAGTTTTAGGGGTTTGCAAAAAATCCGGATTACATGCTTTGAAACTTTTGTTTCCCCAGTATTCGTGAGTAAATTACGACTACCGACTTGTCCATAATACTTTAGATTAATTGGAGGGTATTATGTCATTCTCAAAAAATTCTGTCATTAGTTTGGTAAGTTTTTCTGCTACTGCTGTATTGGCCATAAATCCAGTTTTAGCCCAAACTGTCAACCAAGAAATTAATGGTAGGGCCATTGGTCCAGAAACCTTCGTCAACGGAAGAAACTTGACAATCAATCCAACTGGTACTTTAAACCAATTAATAAATTGTGAAGCCAGAAACGACAATATACCATTAGATCCTCGTTGCGATGCCAGCAACATAGCAATTTATGGTTCTCCCAGAAAAATCCATCCATCCCGACCACCCCACCAAGGTAATCATGGTAGTCACGGTGGTCATAGCTATCCGATTCCGAACATCAACCAAAATATCAAACATGGTGGCACAAATACCAATGTGATTGCCCCAGCGAATTCCAGTTCCAGGTCTAATTCCCACTCTAGTTCCGACTCCTCCAGCACTAGCAATTCCAACGTCGAAATTAGGGATAGCGGTAAGAGACCATTTATAAAGTAAATCTTTAGGAGGTTAAACGACGCAGCATAATGGGAGTCATAACAGCATATATAGCAGCCTCACTCATTTCAGGAAGATATTCATAATCTTTGCTTCAGCGACGATACTGGTTAAACCAAGCAAATGTTCTTTCTACTAGCCAACGTTTGGGTAAAACCTCAAATTGTTTTTCTTTGCGGTGCATTACCTCAACTTGAGCTGGAATCATTAACCAAACTGCCAAGCCAAACTTGTCACCATCGTAGCCAGAGTCAACCCCCATGACTTCAACTTTTTCCAATAATTCTGGACGTTCCTCGGCAAGTTCCATCAAGGCATAGGCCGCAAGAACCCTCTCTCCAGCATTTCCTTCGCTGACGATGACTTTGAGTCACAGACCAAGACTATCAACTATTGTTTGGCGTTTTCTTCCTTTAGTTAGTTTGCCACCATCAAAGCTGTACACATCCCCCTTTTTTCAGTCGTTTTTACCGACTGGCTATCCGCTGCGATCGCACTTGGCTGTGCCAAACGACCCATTTTCTCTCTTAAGCGATCGCGCAATGTATGATTTAATTCTTCCCAAATCCCACGTTTTTGCCATTTTCGGTAATAGCTGTAAACAGTTGAGCTTGGGGGAAATTCCCCCGGAAGCATATCTCTACTCCCTATCCCCCGCAAGTGTTAGGGATTTATGAGAAATCCGGAAGAATTAGTTTGATTAGTTTGGTTACTGCATTACCAAATGGTCGCAAGGAAACTGGAATGCAGTATCAATCGAGAAAGTATTTTTTCTGCCGAATCATTTAAACTTAAACAAAAAAATTAACTCACCTATACTTGACACAGACAATGGGTGAGCTTATTGGTTGAGATCATTAATCCTTGAAGGTCAACAGTCATCAGTCAACTGTCAACAAATCACAAGATAAATAATCTCAGCCTACAAAGAAGATAACCAATTGACAAAGACCACTACATTCGCGACAAAGCAGCTATTTTTTTGAGCTTATCGGTTGCTAACCCTTCCAATTCCTCCAGTTGTAGCCAGCCTTCCTGAACTAAACGCGCAAACACAAATACTAACATCGAATACCTGTAATCATACTTCCCATCGATTTCGTGTCTTCTGGCACTCAGGTAGTCGTGCAAATTCCAAATCTGCTCTAACTGTTTAATTGCACCCGCTTGAGAACTAATTTCCTCAATCAAAGCACTAGTTTCCCTGGCATAAGCCTTGTCAAATGCCTTCCTGGCAATGGTTTTCTCGATTTCAGTCCATTCTATACTTGTCGCTTGCATGTCAAATGTCAAATCAGTAAATCACAAATTTTATAGAACTAACATACTACGCAATTTAACTACAAACCCGCTTCCTCATCTTGACTTTCTCCTAGAGAAAACTCTAGAAGGGAAGTATCACACTTATGCATTAGACAACCCTGAGCAGTAGTAACATTACCCTCACATACCTGTATTTATCACAAGTGAGGATAAATAAGTGTTGAGTAACGGGTTGACTTTCCCACTACTCCCCTACAGACGTAATTTGTGTGTGAGAAATTGGAGGTATGGGTAGTCAAAATGAAATTGCGCATTAAGTTATATTATTCACTCTATCAGATTTCGTTATTCAGACCAACAAAAAGAGCGCTAAAATCCTAGCGCTCGGTGCAAAATGTTAATTTTATTCACTTTAATTTACACTTCTTTAATTAAACTCCCCATATTAACGAGCTAAATTCAATAACTCCTTGGGAGAAGCCAGCAAGTCAATGGCGACGAAAAAGATTTTTCCTTCAGGATTTAACAAAAATCTCCAAGCCATATTCATCCCTACGGCAGCACCAAACCAGGGTGTTTGGACTTTACCAGTGACTTTGATTTGAGTAAAGTCATCTTCGGCTGGTTCAATCACACCACGTTCCGGCATTAATTTGAGATTTTGACACTCTTCACGCAGGAAACGCAACACTGCATCACGACCGACAATCGGTCTTTGGAAGGGAGGTTGTAAAGCGCCGTCTGGAGTAAACAATTCAATTAAAGCATCGAAGTCGTTAGCATTCATGTTGTTCATGTAGCTCAACACGGTTGGATTCTCAACCCCTTCGATTTTCACTTGAGTCCGTTCGGAAATCTCTTTCGGAACAACAACAGGTTCACTAATCCGTTTGTAATCACCCATTTTGTTGGGGTCGTAACCCATATCTACCACGGCGTTACGCAAAACAGTGATTTGTTGTCCTGATTCTAAATTTCTAATCGCTTGTAAAACTGCGGCTGCATTGGCAGATAATTGATAACCTTGGGGAATGGGGGCTACGATACCCTCTTCCATCCATTTTCCTAATTGATACCAAAAGCCTAGTTTGATATTAGCAGACCATGAAGCGTAGGTACGACAAATCGGTGTATCTGCCCGGTTTGCAAGGTCGCACATTACCTGTGACTGTTGAGCAAAGCTCATTTGCTTGATTTCATTCATTGTGGCTTCTGCAAACTGCATGTTTGCAGCACCAGGTGCAGCGATGGTGATAGTTTTGCCCATTTCTAAATAAGCAAACCAAATTAATGCCAATTGGTCTTCAGCACTTAATTGCGCATATCTGGCGATTGTTGCAGGTACTGCATCTGCGCTCAGGGTATTAGGAAATATATTCCGGGCTGTATCAATGGTAAATGGCATAGTCTCGGTTTTACCTGTATTAGGGTTTGCAACTAATAAGTTAATTTGAAATTCACAGCTACTGGAAAATTGTGCCGCTCAATACTTAAACTATCACAATATGTAACGAAATGTAAATAATTATTTACAATGCAGTTGATAAGTTATACTTTCCTGACAGAATCGGGTGTCAGAGTCGTGGAACTGTAAACGATATAACAATGCAACGCAAAAATGACCCCTCATTACTGGATTAATCGCAAATCCCTGAGAATTGCAGAAAATAGGAAGTAGTGGCTCTAACCCTAAAAAGCGTTAATAATATAAAGGCGTTAAAGCGCTACTACGTACCTTTATTTACTCATCAAGATGAATGCGATAGACCAGTAGCCGATATGTAATGCTTACACTAGAACGTATGAAATAGAGGCGATACTTCAGAGGAGTCATTACGCGATACTCCCTAGGAGTCGCTTTGCGATTCTATGATGTAACCTGAGTTCGGGATAAGAAATCCTCAAAACCCTTGATTTTTCTTTGTTTAGTTTGAAGCTCTGTTTTAAACTCTTCTCAACAAGACATATTATTAATTATTAAGATTGGTCTTATTTGTGACCCTTATTGACAAAAGAGTCGTAATTTAATTACTTGTCTTACTACTTAGAGTTTTTCCCAATCCTTACAGAATAGGCTTTTTAGCTTCTGGCTTAACCCGAACTCAGGTATGATGTAATGTTGACATGGGGGCTACTCCCTGCTCCCTATTTACAAGCGAGATTATGGCTAAGGTTTTTGACTCGATTACTCCGGATTTGGCAAAGTTTATTCAGGAGCAAAAGCTGTTTTTTGTAGCCACTGCACCCCTAAGTCCAGATACCCATATTAATTTGTCACCGAAAGGATTTGATACTTTTCGGATAATTTCGCCTCAAAAAGTGGGATATTTAGATTTAACTGGGAGTGGGAATGAAACTTCTGCCCATTTACAGGAAAATGGGCGTATTACCTTGATGTTTTGCGCGTTTCAAGGAACACCGCTAATTTTAAGGTTGTATGGGAAGGGTCACGTCATTCTGCCAAATACACCTGCATGGGGTGAATATTCGTCCTTGTTTCCCGATTTACCGGGAACTCGACAGATTATTATTGCTGATATTCATCGGGTACAAACATCTTGTGGTTTTGGTGTACCGTTATATGAGTATCAACAACAACGTCAAGCTCTAGTAGAGTGGGCGGAGAAAAAAGGGGAAACTGGAATTAAACAATATCACCAGCAAAAAAATATGACCAGTATCGATGGTTTAGCTACTCCCCTAAGTCAATTTGTCGGTGAGGAAGATGGAAATTGATCACATTTGCATTTGGGGGAAATCTGGAAAAATTGCAGGGAGTAGAGACGACCGTCGGGTCGTCTATAATTCTATATGAGGTATCTGGGTCTATCTAAATACCCAATGCGAGTAGGGCTGCACCGTAGGCGGGTTCATTTTGGGGTAAAATGACGTTAACATGGGGAAACTGGGATTGGAGTTGGGAAATAAAGTGGGGACGTAGTTGGGATTTTCCTTTCCAAACGCTACCAGTTGTCACCACGGGTATTTGATGTTGAACACTGGAAACATCTGTAAAGAGGCAATTAATCACCGTCCCTGTTGCTAAAACCAACTCGGCAACACTGTTTTCAATAATTTGTTGGGCTACCGGGTCTCCTGTGGCTGCCAACTGGTCTACAATTGGGGCTAAACTGGCAATTTCCTTGACACCCCATCCCTGACGGTAAATTACACGAACTAAATCTTCCATTGTTGTCAGGTGTAGATGGTTTTGGAAAGCTGCTAATAAGGCAGTTTGTTCACCGCGACCATCATAGCTTTTGATCACAGCTTGCAAAGCCGCGATCGCAATGTGATAGGCACTTCCCTCATCACCCAATAAATAACCCCAACCACCGACCCGTTTCGTTTCTCCCCGTCCATTGCGACCAAAGGTAATTGAACCCGTACCCGCAGCTACCACCACACCAACATCATGACCAATTCCCCCCACCAAGCTAATTAACCCGTCGTGGGTGATGAGTAATCCTTCGGGAGTTGGGGATGCGATCGCAATATTTTTGGCGGACAAAAAGTTTTTTAGTTCTGGTGATTGTAGGGAATCTAGAAACCGGGTTCGCAACAAATCCACATCGTCCGGACGACCCATCCCCGCTAAACCCAGACAAATCCCCCCAATTTGTATATTTTCAACATCCGTCAAGGATGCACAAATTGCTCCATGAATTGCCCTTAAGGTAGCATCAATACCGATACTTTGGTAATTAGCACCACCGGACACACCCCGACCAAGGATTTCTCTTTGCTGATTGACTAACACACAAACGGTTTTGCTTGCACCACCGTCAATACCGATTACATGAAGTGTCATCTCATTTTGGTTTTTAAAAACTTTTGGTGTTAATTCGTAATTTGTAATAGCCTACGGCAACGCTTCGCGTACGTAATACCGCTACGCGGGGAGCGAGCTACGTAATTTGTATTCTTTTGTGGTGGTAGAGTGGTGAGGAATCTTCGCTGCTTTAGCAGGGAGCGGATGTCAATTCTTGATGATTGATTATTTAGACGACCCGTCGGGTCGTCTCTACTACCGATTTTAAACAGTACCGACGAAAACCCGTTCAGCTGGTCCTGTCATATAGACCCGTTGGTCAATGTTTGACCATTCAATTAATAGATTTCCTCCTGGAAGCTCAACGGTGGCGATTCTGTCACTGCGACCTGTGAGGACTGCTGCTACTAAAGATGCACATGCACCGGTTCCACAGGCTAAGGTTGCACCTGCACCCCGTTCCCAGACTCGCATTTTCATGTAGTCACGGTCAACTATCTGGATAAACTCGGTGTTGGTGCGTTGGGGAAAGGCTGGGTGATGTTCAAATTTTGGACCAAGGTCGGCTAAAGGTATGGCTGCAACGTCGTCCACAAAGGTGATGCAGTGGGGATTTCCCATGCTCACACAGGTGACTTCCCAGGTTTTGCCGTCGATTTGTAGGGGGTGTTCAACTACTTTATCATTTTTGTCACCCAGATTGGTGGGAATTTCTGCTGCTAATAATCGGGGTTCTCCCATATCAACCCTGACCTGTCCATCTGGCATTAATTGGGGTGTAATTACCCCTGCGAGGGTGTGGATGCGGTAGGTATCTGTTTGTCGTTCCATCCCTTCTAAATCGGCAATAAATGCGGCTAGACAGCGAATTCCGTTACCACACATTTCCGGTTCCGAACCATCAGAATTGAAAATCCGCATGGTGTAGTCGGTTCCATCTTGACCTGGTAAGACAAAAATCACACCATCAGCACCGATACCAAAATTGCGATCGCATAATTGAGCTGCTTGGTCGGATGTAATTATAGGCAAAGGGTGCTGACGATTATCAATTAAAATAAAATCGTTCCCCAAACCATGATACTTAGTAAAATTGATTGCCATTTTGCCTGTGAATGCATTATCAAGGATTAGTTATGGATTGATGATCTGAGTTTATCAACCAAGGCTAAATCATCAATCCATTAACTTTTAACATTTTTCTGCCAACCTAGTTTAGGAATACAAAAATACCGACAATGCTGACAGAATTCGATACTTCCCTACCTAGCACCCGTCAAATTCAAACCCTGATTAAAGAAGCTGGTGTAATCGAGATGAAGTTAATCACAGGTGATTTGATTTGTGGTAAAGTCCTCTGGCAAGACCCCCAGTGTATGTTAGTTCTCAATGATAGCAATGAACGGATCACGATTTGGAAACAAGCGATCGCTTTTTTGAAGACGAAATAGATAAAGAATATCGTCATTGCGACATCAGGTAGACGCGTAGCAGATCGACTTGCTTACGTAGCAATTTTAAACATCTGATTTCTCACAACGAGTGCGTAAGTCCTGAAATATTAGCGGTGGGGGAGGAAGGTGTATTTGTATCCCCTTCCATACCTGTGTAGTCATCTAGGGACAACCGAGACTATCACGGGTAGCGACTCCGGTGACTGGGTTGATACCATCAGCGCGATCGCACATTAATTTCACTTGATAACGGTCAATTAACGCATCGGTAAAATCAGCCCCCGTAATATCCGCATCAAAAAAACGACTACGGGTGAGGGTTGCTTCTTGAAAAATGGCATTCTTAAGATTTGCACCGTCTAAGGTGACTCGATCTACTAAAGCACCGGTTAAATTTGCCCCTTCTAAGTTGGCTTTGAGTAAAACACCCTTGGTGAGAATGGCATTAGTTAAGTTGGAACCGTGAAAATCAATACCACGCATTTCCGCAGCCACAAAAGTAACACCATGTAAATCCAGATTAGAAAAGTCACGGTTTTCCAGACTAGTGCTATTGTAGTTGATAGTGTTTACTTGAGCATAGGCAGGTGTGGCACTTAACAGAACCAACAACCAAGCAAGATAAATGATTATTATTAATCCGAGAAAACGGCTAAGTAGTTTTTTCATACCTCAATTTTGACATAAAATTGGCTCGTCGAGACGATATTTGGTCAACAAGCATAAACCGATGACGGGGAAGGCTGATACCCATCAAAGGTCATCCAAAATCCATAGTAGAGACGACTCGTCAGGTCATCTCTACAGTAATCCATTAATCCAAAATCCCATGTCTTTCCCAATTAAAGCCTCTACACGCAAAATCAAAAGCTGTTATTGGCCAGTTTCCGAACTACCGGGGTTAAGTAGTGATGAATTATCCCTGCTGGAAAATGCTGGAATTCAATCGACCCAGGAGTTATTACAACTGACCTCAACTTCAGCCAATCAAATTAAACTTGCTCAAAAGTTACAAATCCACCTCCAACACCTGAGTAAATGGGTCGCATTATCAGATTTAGCTAGGGTGCAAAGTGTTGGTACGCAGTATTGTGGATTAATTTTACATGCGGGGATTACGAATTGTGTTCATTTAGCCAACGCACCCGTGAGTAATTTACATAAACAGGTGATGCGTTTGTATGTTTCCATGATGCAGCGTCGTGATTTGTGTCCCGGAATTGATTTGGTACAACAATGGACACAACAAGCACAAATGCTGATTATGGGGGAAAAAGGGAAGTCGGGAAACTGACGCAATCGCCGTTAGATGATTCTGTCGGATAGTAGTCAATATAAAGGCGCTAAAGCGCTACTACGTGTCTTTGTTTACCCATCCAAGTTAATGTGGTTGAAGTAGTATTTCACCACATATACCGCAGTCCGAGGGGGATTTGTGAAATCTTACATGCAGGGTTGTTAATGGTTGACGCTTAACAGTCATCAGTCAACAGCACGCTTTTTTCACGACTTCAATCGGATTGGTGTACTAGTTCTATAATTAGTGGACGTGATATTAAATGAATATCAACCATGAATTACTAAATTTCATCAATCCAAAATCTAGAATCCAAAATCTCAAATCCCATGAATCCGTATTTTCCCAGTCTTGGAGAGTGGCTTGGGGAAAAATCCATACATTAACAAGTCGATTACTGACGGATGTCGTATGGCAAGATGGGGAATTTGCTGTGATTTCTCCCCCTGGTCAGCAGATTTTTCGCCTTAGTCCCAGGGAGGATTTTGTTGTTGTTGGGGATATTTGGTTAACTAACCAAGGGGAATTATTGGCAAAATTAGGGTTGATACCGGAGGAATTTGATGGTGATGATTTAGACTTGGTGGGTAGACTCTGGGAAAGATGGGGTCGGGAATGCTTACAGTTGTTGGTGGGGATGTTTTCCCTGGTTATTTGGGAACGACGACAACAGCGATTATGGATGATTCGCGATCGCGTTGGTGCTAAAACCCTGTATTATACCCGTCATGGTGCGGTGCAATGGATTGCTCCCCAATTACCCAGTTTATCAGCTTATCGTTCCTCAGAGTTGGATTTAGTGGCATTGCGGGATTATCTGTGTTGTGCTTTTGTTCCGGGGGAGAGAACCCTATGGCAAGATGTGAAGGAGGTGCGACCGGGTACGGCAGTACTGTCACCTGCAACGGAAGTTTATATCTATTGGCAGTTGCAAGAAAATATTAGTAACCAGGAATCTTTGGAATGGCATGGTGAATCTTTACGGGGTTTATTAAACCAAGTTGTGCAAGAATATTTACCCACAAATCAACCCGTCGGTGTGTTTTTATCGGGGGGATTGGATTCCAGTTGTATCACGGCTTTAGCGGCAAAATTCCATTCCCATCCCGTCCATACCTATTCCATACATTTTGGTGCAGAATTGCCGAATGAGTTGGAATTTTCGAGTTTAGTTGCACAGCACTGTCAAACCCAACATCATATTTTAGAAATTACCTTTGCGGATATGTGGAATTATCTGCCGCAGGTAATGTTGCATTTAGATGACCCGATTGGGGATCCCTTGACTGTACCCAATTTATTATTAGGAAAATTGGCGAAAAATCACGTCGAAGTTATCCTGAATGGGGAGGGAGGAGACCCCTGTTTTGGTGGTCCGAAAAATCAGCCGATGTTGATTAATAGTTTGTATGGTGGGGTGACAAATCAAGATGGATTAGCTGCCTATTTAACATCATTTAAAAAATGTGCCGATGATTTACCGCAATTGTTAAAACCGGATGTTTATCATGCTGTTGGGGAGGAAAAATCCGTTTTTGCTCCGGATTTTAATGTCAATATGAATTATTTAAATCGCTTGATGGGATTAAATATTAAATATAAAGGAGCAGACCAGATTTTAACTAAGGTAAATAACTTAACATCTGCCGTCGGATTAACAGGTCGTTCACCTCTATTTGACCAGCGAGTGGTAGATTTAAGTATGACGATTCCACCGATATATAAACTTTCTGGTGTTGAGGAAAAAGCAGTTTTGAAACAAGCTGTGAAAGATATACTTCCCCCAAGTATTATTCATCGACCGAAAAGTGGAATGATGGTTCCTGTCCAATTAGGTTTTCGTAAATATTGGCAACAACAAGCCAGAAAAATGTTGCTGCATAAAAAAAGCGCGATCGCACCCTATTTTCAGCAACAGGTAATTCAGGATTGGTTAAATTATCGTGGTGATATTTGGGGAAGGTATGGTGTAAAATTGTGGTTATTAACTAGTTTGGAAGTTTGGTTACAGGTGCATCAGGGTTAATCTGTGTTAATTATCTACCCTAATTATCATCGGCAGCAGTTACGGCATAAAAACTATAATTAACGTGAGTTAAACGAATTCAAATAACCCCTTGACTTACCTATCTTTGAAAGTAATATAGGCTTTGAAAATATTGATTTTTAGTTGAAAAATACAGACTTTTCTGCCCCTATCCATTTTGAAGAGAGATGAGGGTAAAGTTCATCGAATTCATCTGAATCAACTCTAAATCTACTCAATAATTCCGATTAATATTTGCATCAAGACATCTAAATCATCCGGCACACGATATAAAGTAATATCTTGAGTAATATGCAACTTTTGTTGCTCTAATAAACCAAAACGCCAAGTATCTCCCACTGTAACTGCTCCATATAGAATATCTTGTTCTTCTGCTGTCGCTAAAGCAATTAACTCTACTGCTAGTTGAGTAAAACCCCTTGATAAATCATCATTTTTTGCCTCAATCACCAGAAAAGTTTTACCTGTTTCTGTGTGTGTATTTCGTAGTAAGTAATCTAGATTCCCTTTCAACTGAGAGTTCACCTGAAGAGGGTATTCTACACGCATTTGACACTTACAAAAACGCGTCACTTCCGCAAGTACTGGTGCTACCAGAATTTCCCGACGCGCAGTTTCGCTAGATAGAGTTACTAGTGGTAATAAATCCTCAATTTGCTGACGTAATTCAGGTAAACGTTGTGGTGTATGTTGAGAAAATGGTAAATTCATACGCGCACGGGAAAAACTATAACCCAATTCAGCTAAAATATCTTCTGTTTCATAGGGTAACTCGAAGTAGGAACGAAAGGTGTAATTTTGTCCTTCTTGCAAAATTTTTGGCTTAGACATATAATCTAATATCCGGGTAATAAGGAAGTATTTTCAATCTTCATACAGCAGATGGGTTTTTTATCGTTTTTTTCGAGTAGGCTACATTTACCGATGAAAGTATTTTTCCTTCACACTACCACTCCCTATTTTCAAAACAAATATTTTCTAACTTAGCTTTTATTTTCTCTCGTTATTCAGTAAAGTTCAATTTGAATTACTTGATGATGATTGGTTCTGGATGGAATTGTTGATTTTCGTCTAAACACCAACTATGGATATTGATGGTATGGGGAAAAACTCCAGATTTCTCCGAGAAAATAGGGAGTAGGGGATATGAATGAACTATTTTATTGTTTGGTTGTTTACAAACCTTCATCAGGGACTGATAAAAATTGACATCACTATTGGTGATAGCAACAATAATATAAGAATATCCAGACCAAGCATAACGACGGTCAAACTCGGAAGGAATCGCAGAATAATCAGGATGGGAATGGTAAATACCGATAATATCTAAACTGCGATCGCGAGCATTTTTTTGTGTATTCAGCATGACCTGGGGTGCGATCGCATATCTGCGACGGGGGGAATTTTCCCCATTTTCCCCAAAAATCACAGCATTTTCAGCATTCCACACGTTTTCTGTGGGAATTAATTCCACAGCGATTTTTTCCGGTTCTGATGTTTCATAGTTAATAGAACCCAAAATAATTCCACAACATTCAAAGGGATAACTGACACATCCATGTTGATAAATTTGTTCTATCTGTTCCTGAGTTAAACAAATTGCCATTGGATTTAAGAAACTCTGCAATACATTATCCACTACTCCCAACTCCCCATTCCCCACTCCCTGTATTCACCAGAACAAATACGCAAACAGCACATTACTTAAATAAATGTATAGTTGTGTCTACAGAGTGAGCAATATTCCAGGTCTACTGGTTAAATTCAAGATGGTGTTTTGATCTGAAAGCTGTATTTCGATTCTCAGGAGAAGTAGCCAATGATTTTTCCGCGTATACGTCGAGTGATGGTAGCTCTACTGCTCTCGCTTGTATTATTCACTACCGCTTGTGCTACCCAAGCACCGGGAAGATTTGATCAAGTCCAGCAAGAAACCCAACGGGGTGTACAAGCTGTCGATAAAAGCGCGACCCAAGGTGGTAGTTTTAACAAATATTTCCCCAATTCCCAATCTGGTTTTGAGCGGGTATTTACCCAGGAGAAAAAAGGCTTTGCT
Organism: Calothrix sp. NIES-3974; assembly: GCF_002368395.1. GTDB lineage: Bacteria > Cyanobacteriota > Cyanobacteriia > Cyanobacteriales > Nostocaceae > NIES-3974. The sequence continues at coordinate 3,490,340 of NZ_AP018254.1, read as the reverse complement.
CAAGCTAATCTCAAAAAAGACGGTAAAGTGGTCGCTCAATTATCCGTATCCGACACATCCAGTGTACCAACCGCAGCCGCCAAATATGCCAACAGCGACAAAAAAATTGCTGGATACCCCGCAGTTCAAACTGGTAATACCCAAACAAGTATACTAGTTGGTAATCGCTATCAGGTGACAGCTCGCTCTGTAGACCCATCATTTACAGCAAGCGATCGCGCTGAATGGTTAGGTAAATTTAATCTCAGTGGGATAGCCAATTTGAAATCATAGACATACATCGGAAACAGGTAATTAATCCCAATTCCCTGAAAGTTATTTGACACTTAGCGGTTAGCAGTTAACAGTTAACAAATTGCATATTTATTGATAACGAGGACGAGACTGTGAGCAAACCAATATTTCAACTGGTTGATGAGTTACCCACCAGTGGATTAACCGTATCCCTGCTAAATTCCCTCGATTTTATTGCACCGGGACAATGGAAAAATACGGTGGGTTTTGTCAACACCATTAAAACCGTGACCGGGGAATCTGACGAAGCTTTAATTCAACAAATTGGTGAACGTGCAATCACCCTATACAATGATAAATCCCAAGGTTATCAAACCGCGATGTGGTTGTATCAAACCGTTGATAGCACAGATAAAGCATTAGCAGCAGCAGCGTTAGCGAATAAAATTGGTGAAAGTATTTCTTTTTTAGGATTTTTGAATAAGGTGACACCCAAAGCTGATAAAGCTCAAACCATTGATTTAACCCTCAAGTTGGTTGCAGAATTAGTTGCCTTTTGTAAAATTAATGGTATTCCTGGTGATAGCATTGGTGATTTTGTCGCCGCATTAGGGGAATATAGTAGTGAAGCCCTAATTCGCATGGCTGCTTTAGTATGTTTTGACGGTTTAATACCCCTTGGACCAGACTTTATCCGCAAAGCTACTGATGTCATTGGAGGTTTAACACCCCAGGAACTAGAACAAAATTCCACCTTTAGCTCCATGCGCGATGAGATTCCCGGCAATAATTCTGCTGGAAAACTTGATTTTATTGGTCAAAGTTTTGACTCAGTAAAAGGTTGGATGGGTGGATTAGTCACAACCCATAATCTCACACCCGACAAAGTTCTGGGTAACATTCGGAAATTTGTGGATATCACCGATGATAAACTTGACTACTTAGCCGCATTTATCGACGTGTCCACCAACTACTACGAACACACCGGAACCCAATCCTTAGCTAGACGTTTAATTGAACGAGCAATGGCTGAAATCTAACGATTTTGGATTTTGGATTTTGGATTTTGGATTACCCTTATGGGAAATTGATTGTTGGGTTACAGTGCAGAAGGTGAATAATATCGCTGCATATTATGATTTTGGATTTTGGATTATGGATTTTGGATTACCCTTATCCTGGATTTCTCACGAGTAAGTTGTAAGCCTTGAGTAACGGATTGATTTTCTGACTACTCCCTACTCCCCATTCCCTATTCCCTGTGGGTTTTAGGGTTTTGTGAGAAATGCGGGTTATGGGAAATTGATTGTTGGCTTAAAGTGCAGAAGGTGAACTACTCTCTACTCCCCACTCTCTGAATTTGCGGACATTTTTGTTTTTCTGCTGCAATTCTAGCTTTGACTTTATCGGGTAATCCAGGTTTTGAGTTGCCATATAAACGCTCGATTTCTTGGCTAAAATGGGCAGCAACAACAGGATTTTTCATAATTACTACTGTTTCATCATTATTGTGATTAGCTGCTGCTGACCAATTATGGGAACCCGTAATCACCGTTTGATTATCAATCACCGCAAATTTATGGTGCAATAAATCACCTCGTGCAAGTTGCGGGATTGCAACCGTAGCTGGTGTTGACCAGGGACGATTATCGGGTTCATACTGACATTTATGACTACGAGCAACCCCCAATAAGTCTAGCGCTTCACTGTAGTAACGAAACGCAAAGGAAGGTTCAAATAAAGCCCTAATTCTCACATTTTGTTGATGCTTATACTGCAAACTATCAGCTAATCTTTGTTCGGAAAAAACAAATAATGCTAAATCAATCGATTTATTTGCCTTCTCTAATTTGCGTGCAATTAAGCCATTACTGGAACTCTCCCAGGGTTGAGTTGGAGAAATAGGAGAAAAGTTAATTGTCACCACATTATTACCAACTTGAATTGTTTGCGGAGGACGGAAGGGTTTTTGCAAACCAAATTTACTTTTATAATTTCCCCTAATTCCCGTTCCCCACATTAAATCAAATTCTTGTCGAAAAATATCAGCGACTTCGACATTATCAATAATTACTAAATTATTCGCATTTCCTAAACTCTGGGAATTTAAATTTGCTGCTTTCGATGAAGAATTACCAGGTTTACCATAGTCACCATGTACATCACTCATGGTAAAGTTAGCAGAAGTAACAACCACAAAGCGATTATCTACCACGACAAATTTATGATGCATTAATCCACTGCCTTTACTACCATCACCAGTATCATCAATTCCAGGGATTTTAGCATTAGCTATTATGACTAATGCATCCCGTTGATTAATTTCCCCTTGACTTAATTTACCATCTTTATTTATATCAATAAAATGTCGGTATTCTTGATATCTTGTGCGTTCCCGCTCCGGCATTTTTTTGATTTCTGCTAAACTAAAACTACTTGCAGGACGACTGTAGTTATTTTCTAAAATTACCCGGATTTTAACTCCTTGTTTTTGCTTATCCACTAATGCTTGAGCAATTCGGGGTAAACGTAATTCCTGAACTGCTATATCAATAGTTTTTTCTGCCCTATTAATCGTATTGATAATTTGCTGTTCTAAATCATCCCCTAATCGCGTCTTTTTTCGGTATGGGTCTTGATATTGAGATGCAGCAGAGTGATTAAAATAAACTTGAATAAATTTATCTTGTGGTAATGACTTTTCTCTCTGAATATTAGATTTTGCCGCTTGACACCCGACTAGAATTGTAGTCAGAGTAAATAGTAAAAATACCCGTGAAAATAAATGGTAATAATGCACAATATTTATTACAGAAATCAGTATATAGCAATTAGACTTGAGTAGTGAAAAATAGCGTGTCGTTGACTGGTGACTGTTAACCGTCAACAACCCTATATGTAAGATGTCACAAATTATTTAGGACTGCGGTATATTTGGGATAATTGACTAGAATAGTATTGAATTAAGCTTGTTTTTAAAAATTATTATTCCTCATTCTCTAGAATAAAATCTCAGCAAAAATACGGGAATTAGTAAATATTTTCAAACTTGACTTGGGGTGCATCCCAGCTTTTATTGCTGGGTGAAAAAATAATCATTGTATGGGAAGCACGACCTTCAACAATCGATGGACTCGTTCGGAGTGATGGATTTTGCGATCGCTACGTTGCAACCCTACGGTCGATCCGCTACGCGTCTACGCAATGACAAAATCCGCATTTCTCACACAACCCTAAAACTCACAGGGAGTAGAAGGAAAATCAATCCGTTACTCAAGGCTTAAAATTTACTCGTGAGAAATCCAGGAATAGCCTCAAACGGTATATTTGTCCTTATAAACAGACGCGACAAGTCGCGTCTGTCCCGATTCCCTACTACAATCTAAATTAAACCGAACTGTTTCCAAGATTCTGCACAATGGGTAGGCATTATTTTCAGATGGGGATTATTTTGGTGCAGGATATGTAGTTTATATAATGTATCTGTATATTGCTGGGAATCAGCAAATAAAATAGTAGCTATTTTTTGTGGTTGAATAAATTCTTGATATGCACGACTTAACCAACAAGCATCTGCAATTAAAAAATATTTTTGGTGGTGGGTATCTGTCAAAATTAATCCTAATTGTCCTGTTGCATGACCAGGTAATTCCACTGCTATTAAACTATTGTCAGCAAAGATGTCAAACCCGGTTATAAAAGGTGAAAAATCGGGGGGTAGTTGGATATTCTTGGTATCTTCAACGTAGATAACTCTTTCGGGAAAATTATCGGGAATTAAACCGGGTAAAAAACCAGCTTTAACTGCATTCCATCCCCGGAGATTTTTGACCGCATTGTAAGCTGATTGAAAACACATAAATTGTGCATTGGGAAATTCCCATAAACCACCTACATGGTCAGCATGGAAGTGAGAAATAATAATATATTTGATTTCCGTTGGTTTAATTCCATATTTTTCTAATTGGGATGCGGGATTTTCTCCTGGTTGGAGATATACAGGAGTAATCATGGCATATAAACGATTGGGGAAAGTTCGAGTTTCCTCAAAGAACCTTTGTGAGTATCCGGTGTCATATAGGATAGCACCTTGTTGAGGATGGATAATGAGGGCAAAGATTGCTGGAAAATTGGCTATTTTCCACTTTCCTCCACGCATGACGATTGCTTCCGGATGGGTGCAATATCCGGCTTGAAAAAATTTAACTGGAACAGGAAGCATTTTGTGATTTCCACCATTGACAGAATGAATTTAATCCTTGTTCTATATCGATACGGGGTTGATAACCTAATTCAACTTTGGCTGAGGTAATATCTAGGGTTTGGCTGAAGGATAATACACCGACAGTGTAACGGGTAAGAATGGGTTCACGGTGATTCAAAAGGCTTTTTGATAAAATTTCCATTACTTGAGCTAGAGAATAGGCAAAGTGATAATTTAATTTTTTCAGTTTTAATTGACATTCTAATTTTTGAGCCAGCATTGCTAATAAATCTAGCAAGTACATGGGCTGACCATTGGTAATATTAAATATACGTCCTAATAAATGGTTTGGTGCAGATTGACACAAAAGTAAAGCATCAACAACATTCTCAACATAGGTCATATCGATTAATGCTTGTCCCTGATTAATTAGGGGGATTCCAGTTCGGAAATTAGCTTTGAGTAGACGTGGTAAAATAGTTGTATCCCCAGGACCAAATATGGCACGGGGACGGATAGAAATAACAGGTAAACCTTGTTGATGAGCTTTGGTTATTTCTTGTTCAGCGATTAATTTTGTTGCCACATAGTGATTAGCGGGTTTGGAGGTGAGATAATCAGTTTCTTTGATATTTAATCGATGGGAGAAATCAAAATATACGCTGGGGGTGGAAACATATATTAAACGTTTAATTGCATGGGTTTGACAAGCTTGAATAATATGACGTGTTCCCAGAATATTAGCGTGATAAAAATCTATGTACCGACCCCAAGGGGAAGATAATGCACCACAATGAAAAATATAATCGGCATTTTTACAGGCAGAAATGACGGCTTGTTGGTCTTCTAAGTTGGTTTTTAAAAACCTGATTCCCTGGGATTGGAGATATTTACCAATATTCTGATTTCGTCCAATTACGGTGACATTAGACCCATTTTTCACTAAGCGCTGGGCTAATTTTTCTCCTAGAAAACCCGTTCCCCCGGTGACAACAATATTCATTTTTCCTTTCCTGAGCGATATTTTCTTTTCTGTAAATAGACTTGATAGGGAGTGGGGAGTAGGCTGTAGTCTATTTGATAAAAATGTTAATAAATTTTCTTCCCTGCTTCCGTAAGCATCTCCTACTCAGTACTTGCTATCCCTATAGACGGAAGCCTTCTGGTAGGGTGAAGCTCTGCTAAACCTCCCGAAGGTATCCTCAAAGCATTGGGAAAGGGTGAAAATAGCCTATTAAACCAAAGCTGAAACCATTTTGCAATATTATAGTGAGGGTTCCATGCTTGTGTGGGAATTGCTGGAATTCTGAATTCTGTAGGGTTTGAACGGAGAGAGAGGGATTCGAACCCTCGTTAGAGTTTCCCCTAAACAGCATTTCCAGTGCTGCGCCTTCAACCACTCGGCCATCTCTCCAGGTCGTCACAAGTTTCCATCTTACAATGGAATTTTATAAACTGCAAAGAAATATCCAAAAAATTTTTTGTTGAGGAATTTAGTCCTAGCTATGTCAACAATTTCACCCATGCATACCGTGACAGTTCGCGATCGCGCTCGCAATATTGAGCATACCTTCCAAGTCCCAGAAGACCGCTACATCCTGCATACAGCCGAAAATAACGGTAAGGAACTACCTTTTTCCTGTCGTAACGGTGCATGTACTACCTGTGCAGTTCGAGTCCTGTCGGGGGAAATCTATCAACCTGAAGCCATTGGATTGTCTCCAGAACTTCGACAAAAGGGATATGCTTTACTTTGTGTCAGCTATGCTCGCTCCGATTTAGTCGTCGAAACCCAAGATGAAGACGAAGTATACGAACTCCAATTTGGTCGCTTCTTCGCAAAAGGCAAAGTTCGTGCTGGTTTACCCCTGGATGAGGACTAAAGGGATTTTGGATTTTGGATTTTGGATTTTGGATTTGAAAGGAGCTAAATAGCTAGCTATTTGCGTGTTGATATATTTCTCTCTTGGTTTGTTAACTTTTGACGGGTGACAGTAGAGATGTAGCATTATTACCCCCCCATTTCTCACAAAACCCTAAAACTCACAGGGAATATTCCGTGACGGAAGTAGAAGTAAAATCAGTCCGTTACTCAAGGCTTACAACTTACTCGTGAGAAATCCAGGTTATGTCTCTTCGAGTGTTAACTATCTAAACAAAAAGCTTACTTTATTGACTGCGTGCAGAATAACAGCACAAAGCAACTAGATAACTCATATTCCCGTACAGACGACCCGTTATACCGTTTCACCAAAATCTAGATACATTTTCTACCCCAGTTCCCCCAGTTGATGGGAAAAAAATAATCCTGTGTAGACAAAACCCGGTAGGATCGATTAGCAGCTATACCTATGCCGACACGCGAATTTGATTAATGACTGATAAATTGACTCCTCCAACAAAAAAACCGAATAATCCCCATTTTTCCTCTGGTCCTTGTGCTAAACGTCCAGGTTGGACTGTGGATGCGTTAGCGAATGCTTGTGTAGGGCGATCGCATCGTTCTCCAGCTGGACGCGCTAAACTTGCTGAGGTGATTGACCGTTCTCAGCAAATTCTCGGTGTACCCCAGGATTACCGCTTGGGTATTGTTCCTGCATCCGATACGGGTGCGGTGGAAATGGCGATGTGGTCTTTACTTGGTAAACTTCCCCTGGATATCCTTGCTTGGGAAAGTTTTGGACAGGAATGGGTTCAAGATGTGGTGGAGGAACTTAAACTCCAGAATACCCGTGTTCTCCAAGCTGATTATGGTGGTTTACCGGATTTAAGTACGGTGAATTTTGACCATGATGTGGTCTTTTTGTGGAATGGGACAACTTCTGGGGTACGGGTTCCCAATGGTGATTGGATACCTGAGCAACGGGGGGGTTTAACTATTTGTGACGCAACATCGGCTGTTTTTGCAATGGATATACCCTGGTCAAAATTGGATGTTGTCACCTATTCTTGGCAAAAAGTTCTCGGTGGTGAAGCCCAACATGGTGTAATTGTTTTATCACCCCGTGCTGTAGAACGTTTAGAAACCTATACTCCTGAGCGTCCGATTCCCAAAATTTTCCGTCTCACCAAAAAGGGTAAATTAATTGAAGGAATTTTCAAGGGGGACACAATTAATACACCCTCCATGTTGTGTGTGGAAGATGCTCTAGATAGTTTAAACTGGGCAGAAAGTATTGGTGGTTTAACAGGATTAATCAATCGCAGCGAAGCTAATCTGAGTGTAATCAGCAAATGGGTGGAAACAAGTGACTGGGCTGATTTTTTGGCGGAAACACCCCAAACCCGGTCTTGTACATCGATTTGCTTAAAAATTATTGACCCCTGGTTCCAAAGCCTAGCACCGGAAAAACAGGCTGAATATGCCAAAAAGTTATCTAGTTTGCTGGAAAAACAACAGGTGGCTTTTGATATCGCTTCCTACCGTTCCGCACCCCCAGGTTTACGAATTTGGGGTGGTGCAACGGTAGAAACTTCTGATATTGAAGCTTTGTTACCCTGGTTGGATTGGGGTTATGCAACTGTGAAGTCGGAATATACCTCAGCAGTCCTTGCATCTAGCTAGTAAACGGATGTAGTAGAGACGACCCATCGGGTTATCTAGACGACCCATCGGGTTATCTAGACGACCCATCGGGTTATCTAGACGACCCATCGGGTTATCTAGACGACCCATCGGGTTATCTAGACGACCCATCGGGTCGTCTCTACAATGGTAAAAATTGTATTTTGCCAGGCTAAATTTATGACAATATCCGCAAATCTATTACCAATACCCGATTTTTTTGATCCTACCCGTGTTGACCAGGTATGGCGGGTTCCTTACCAAGAACGGGCAAAACAAGCACAGGAATGGGCAAAAATTCACGGAATTAAACCAGCATCAGAAGATACAACCCGTGTTTGCTTACTGGCAATTGATGTCCAAAATACCTTTTGTATTCCTGATTTTGAACTGTTTGTGGGGGGTCGTTCTGGTTTCGGTGCGGTGGAAGATAATATCCGCCTATGTCAGTTTATCTATCGTCATTTAAGTGTAATTACGGAAATTATTCCCACCCTGGATACCCATACTTCCATGCAAATATTTCACCCTATCTTTTGGGTGAATAATGCTGGGGAAAATCCTCCTCCGATGACGATGATTACCTTAGCGGATGTGCAGCAAGGTCTCTGGAAAGTGAATCCGGGGGTTGCTTACAGCTTAAGCGGGGGTGACTATGCTTCTTTGGAATCCTTTGCTTTGCACTATGTTCAGCGTTTGCATGATGCAGGAAAATATCCCCTCACCATATGGCCCTATCATTCCATGTTAGGTGGTATTGGTCATGGGTTGGTTGCAGCTGTGGAAGAAGCTTGTTTTTTCCACGCGATCGCTCGTTGTAGTCAAACCCGTTTTGAAGTTAAGGGTGGTAATCCCCTGACGGAAAACTATTCGGTGTTGCGTCCAGAGGTGTTAGATGATGCAAGTGGTCGCGCAATTGCGAGTAAAAATAGCAATTTAATTGGGAAACTGCTCCAGTTTGATGTGATAATTATTGCCGGACAAGCAAAAAGTCACTGTGTCGCTTGGACTGTAGATGATTTGTTGACGGAGATTCAAGCTGTAGACCCCCAGTTAGCGAAGAAGGTCTATTTATTGGAGGATTGTACATCTCCGGTGGTTGTCCCCGGTGTTGTTGATTTTACGGAACAAGCAAATAGCACGTTTCAACGCTTTGCTGATGCAGGAATGCATTTGGTTAAGTCAAGTGGGTCTGTTAGTTCTTGGGGAGGGAGTTAGGAGACAGGAGTGTCGGAAAGCACTGTTGACAACAATCTTCCACGAGAATTTGTGAAATATTATGTCGAATCTGTTGACTTTTTATGCCTAAATGTTGACATTGAGTAATTGCGATAAATCTTGAGGAATGGAGATGATAGGAGTTTGGGAAAGTTTAATCAATATGGCGTTGCTGAATACAAATAGGAATTGAAAATTTACGTGGTTTTATGTAGAGATGTAGCATTGCTACGTCACTACGGTGATTTTGTTTTTAATACAAAATGTCAGTGATTATAATTTATGTCTATTATTAATTTAAAACTACTCCCGATTACCGTACAGACGCGACATGTCCCGTCTCTTCCTACTCTCCAATAACGAAGTCAAGTATTCAAAACGACTTTTAACACAATTTGTAAAACTTTTATATCAACTGAAATCAAGTTCAAAATACTATGTTTAAAAAATATATTTTTGGTATAGCTTTGGCAACTGCCACTGGATTTATAATCGCTGGATGTGGTGGTGAAACTGCTAGTAATAGTAACAGTAATCAATCGCCAAATACCGGCGATGTGAGTAGTAATACCAATAATTCTGCGGGGAATGTCGCAGGTGCAATTCCCATTGGTATCGCTTTTGCCCAAACTAGTAATGTGGCTTTATTGGGACAGGAAGGAGTTGCAGGGGCAAAAATTGCAGAGAAGTATTTTAATGATAAAGGTGGGGTTAATGGTACACCAATTAGATTAGTTTTTCAAGATACGGGTGGTGATGAAGCGGGAGCAATTAATGCTTTTCAAACTTTAATAAATAAGGATAAAGTAGTGGGGATAGTGGGGCCAACATTATCCCAGCAAGGATTTAGCGCTCACCCCATTGCAGAACGAGCAAAAACACCTGCGATCGCAGCTTCAAATACCGCTAAGGGTATCCCAGAGGTGGGTGATTATATTGCTCGTGTTTCGGCTCCGGTTTCGACGGTTGCTCCTAACTCTTTGAAGGCTGCTTTGAAGCAAAATCCTAATATTAAAAAAGTGGCTGTATTCTTTGCCCAAAATGATGCATTTAATAAGTCGGAAACGGAGATTTTTCAACAAAATGTCAAAGATTTAGGTTTGGAGTTGGTGACAGTACAAAAATTTCAAACTACCGATACGGATTTTCAAGCACAAGCAACCAATGCACTCAAATTTAAACCTGATTTAGTGATAATTTCTGGTTTGGCTGCGGATGGAGGTAATTTGGTGCGTCAGTTGCGGGAACTTGGTTATAAGGGTGCAATTGTTGGTGGAAATGGTTTAAATACATCGAATGTGTTTAAAGTTTGTAAAGCCCTATGTGATGGGGTGATGATTGCTCAAGCCTATAGTCCAGAGCATCCAGGTGCTATTAATCAAGCATTTCGTCAAGCTTATTTACAACAGTTTAAATCCGAACCACCCCAATTTAGCGCTCAAGCTTTTACTGCTGTACAAGTTTATGTGGAAGCTCTCAAGGCTTTAGACAAAAAAACAAAAATATCGAATTTACAATTACCCCAATTGCGCAGTGAATTAAATAAGCAAATCTTAGCGGGTAAGTATGATACTCCCATTGGCGAAATATCCTTTACACCCATTGGTGAAATTGTACAAAAAGACTTTTATGTTGCTCAAATCAAAATGAATCCAGATGGGAATACCGGAAAATTTGCATTTATTAAATAGAATACAGGAGACAGAATACAGGAGATAGAAAAATAATCTCGATTTTTATCTGATTTTCCTCCACCATTTTTTCTGCTTAGGGGTTGTTTGGAACGTGTCAATAAATACTTTATCAACCACTTGTTGAAGAGAGTAAATAGGCTCAAACGGTATATTTGTCGTTAGAAACTGACGCGACATGTCACGTCTCTCCCGATTCCCTTCTGCCTACTCCCAAAAAACGAGTTTGTTAAGTATTAAAATCGACTTTGAAAACATCCTCTTAAAGACAACCTAAAGCTTCAGCGTGAAATCTTAAATGGTCATCGATAAAAGTGGCGATAAAATAATAACTATGGTCGTAACCTTCTTGATAACGCAGTTGTAAAGGTTGTTTTACCTGTTGACAAGCTTGTGCAAATAGTTCTGGTTTCAATTGGGTTTCTAAAAACTTGTCTGCTGTTCCCTGGTCAATCAAAATTGGCCGTGGATAACCAACTTCCTTGACTAATTCACATGCATCATAAATACGCCAAGTTTCCCGATTTTCACCCAAATACCCACTAAAAGCCTTTTCTCCCCAAGGACACCGCATCGGAGAAACAATTGGTGCAAATGCGGATACAGATTTATATTTTTCCGGATTACGCATTGCACAAACTAAGGCTCCATGTCCACCCATTGAGTGACCAAAAATACTTTGTTTTTCTGTTTGTACAGGGAAATTATTGGCAATCAGTGCGGGTAATTCTTCGACAACGTAACTATACATGCGATAGTGGTGCAACCAAGGGGTTTGGGTTGCATCCACATAGAAACTTGCTCCCGTACCAAAATCCCAACTCAGGTCTTCACCAGCAATACCCGTATCGCGGGGACTGGTATCTGGTGTTACCAAAATTATACCGTATTTAGCTGCTAGTTGTTGCGCTCCCGCTTTGACCATAAAATTTTCTTCCGAACAGGTTAAACCCGACAGGAAGTAAATGACAGGTAGGGTCTGGGTTTGTGCTTGGGGGGGGAGATAAATTGCAAACCGCATCTTGGTTTGACATTCCTGGGATTGGTGGGAGTAGAAACCCAATTTACCAGCGAATGATTTGTATTCGGCAATTTGTTCGAGAACCATGTATCAAGGAAATGTTAATTTTCGGATTTAGTGTAGCACTGATGTTGACAAATGGGGATTTTTTTGAGAATCCTTGAAAGCTAGAGGGAGTGGGGAGCAGGGAATAGTTTTTCAGCTTTCTCCTTTCACTTTTCAAAAGACCTATATATCCGTGTATTTGCACTTTTTTCAGCCAAAATATATACAGAGACGCGATATAGATAATAGAAGATATAGGTATGGAGATGCGATATATCGCGTCTCTACTTTCAAAAATAATCAGAAATCGTTGGGACAGTACCTGCGAATATTTGGGTTGCGGTGGAAATTGCATTCCCACTTCCTGTGAGTTGGCCGATAAATTGTAGCTGTACAGGTGCAAATAAACCAGTGTAGATAGGTGCGAGGGTGCGAATATCCAATTCTAAATCCCCATTGCCACCCTTTTCAACTTTGGCTTGTCCATGATTGATTTGCAAGAGAAAATTACCGTTATTTTCTGCAATTAAATCGTCTTTTAATTGGAGGTGTAATTCTGCTGTTAATCCCGGTGGATAACCTCGTTTTTCCAACGCTTTGACGACATTTACAATCCGCATCATCCATTTTGCTGCATCGTGTAGTTGCTGATGTTGCTCCGGTAATCCGTAGGCGATCGCAGTAATTCCTGCATCTGACCAGCGAACCTTGGTAATTTGCGATCGCATTTTTGCTAAAAAAGCCCAAAAACTGGTAATCGCATCCTGATTTAATAATACCCAGTCACGGATACGCAGAATATTTTCACCACCACTGGAATACTGAGTATAGATAATATACCCTTGCGGTTGCTCCCTACCCCCAATCACATAAGCATAAACCGTATCTTCCTCAGTGCGAATTTTCTCACCCCACAAAAAGCGATCGCGTTGCACATATCCGTTGTATAGTCGGGTTTGTTGACTGTATAGTTTTGTAAATAAATCCAATTCATCCACTGCAACCCGCTCAAAGGGTAAAATCTGAGGTAACAAAGGAATCTGACTGCTTTTGATTTCCCACTGACAAACTATCCCCGCTTCCCCATAGCCAATTTGTCGGTAGAAATACTGGGTCGCGGGAAATAATACCGAAATCCCCATTCCCCTTGCATACATTTCCTTAACACTTTCCTGCATTAAGACCCTCGCAGCACCTTGACCCCGATATGCAGGAGCAATTCCCACCACAGCGATTCCCCCCATCTCCACACAATTATTACCCCACCACTGACCCAAAGGAATAATTGCCAATCCCCCAATTATTTCCTCCCCAGTACGAATAATTCGACAACGTTCCACCCCCATCCGGTGAATATAACTTTCTCCTCTACCTGCAAAACTAATAAAACACTGATCGAGAATCTCTCCCAATTTCTCGATGTCCTTGTGATGAGATAATTCACCATACCGTAGGGTGAGTGACATGGGATTTTTACACCTAAATGTTCAACACTACAATCGTATACAAAAAGGGAGTAGGGAGTGGGGAATAGGTAATAGTAAATATACAGCAATCCTAAAAAAGGGAGTAGGGAATGGGGAATAGGTAATAGTAAATATACAGTAATCCTAAATGATTTGTGAAATCTTAGATGTAGGGTTGTTAACGGTTGACAATTGACGGTTAACAGTCACCAGTCATCAGCACGCTATCTTTTACGACTTAAATCGGATTGCTGTAATTAAACATTTTTGATTGCTCCATAGATTAAAATCAGGAGCTTGAAACCCAAACAAATTAATTTATCATTCAATACAGTTCAGTTAGACTTAAAAGCCAGATTATTGGGTAGGTTAGGTTGAAGAATGTAGAGGCAGAGCCTAGGCTGTGTACTTTGTACCTTTTTTGGGATGGCAAATTCATGCACAAACCGTGACAACAAACTTATTCCAATACTCCGGCTGTTGATACATATAGGGAAGCTCTGCTTCCTGATTTGAGACAGAGTCTCGTGATCGGGACGAGATCATCACAAAAACGGTGTGAACTTATGGGTAAATTTCCACAAAATCAACAGTCTACGCAAAGCCTCAACCCAACCTACAGTTATCTTTAACTGAACCATATTGATTTATAATTACGAATTACGTAGCTTGCTTCCCGCGTAGCGGGTATTACGTACGCGAAGCGTTGCCGCAGGCTATTACGAATTAAAAAACTATGGTTGACATTTTGCAACCACCCTAGTTAATTTCATATCTTTATTTGTATTTAAACTGGAACTTGTAAGCGGGTTTTCCCAACCTAAAGGTTGACTAAATACGGGGCTAACAGTACATTTGCTAAGTGCATCGTCGAGAAATAGTTTCTCATTGAGTATGCTCGTTTCCAAATGATAATTTCCTTTAATTATGGGAATATTTTTTAGTATGTAATCACAATAACCTCGCTGGATATCACCAATAATACTATTATTTCTTGACTCAGAAGATGCTACCAATTTATAGATATTTTTCTCTGTAATAGAAGAACCGTTATATTTGGGATTTGGGATGATTCTGCTCAAAGTTATCCGTAATAGTTTCTTATCACATTTTGCAGAAGCTATCGGTTTAACAAGATATATTCTGCCGCGAATTGTCCTATATTTTTTATTATTCATTACTAGTAAATTAACATTTTCGGAGCTTGATTTCTTCGGAGTAGCCCTTGCTTCTATCAGCATCAAATTCACCAATAATAGTACGACAATAGTGCAAAATCTCTTGAACATAAACACATTATTTTTATATTTATTTTGGGCTTTGCTGATTTAGGGGATGATTTTGCTGAATATTAAACGAAATAATAATACTTTTAGCCTTCAGTTCATCCTGCATTTATGCAATGCCTTATTTTTCAGTATACCCGACAAGATTCAAGTACGATTCTTATATTTACATTTCCTTACTTTACTATAGCCAGGAGTTAAAACCTGCAAAATAAATTTTCTTTAAAGACTTTGCCAAACCTATCCCAAAACTTGCTCCAAATACGGATCATGTGTAACACCAGACAACTGTCACACAAAGCAGATTCTTCGGATTTCCATCGTAGTTTAATTATGCATAGGGTGACTTACGTTAATTTCGAAGAACGGGTCGAATGCTTTTCTCACCTGAAATCCTTCAGGTAGCCGTATTAAACAGCAAATCTAAAATCTCAAATCCAAAATCCCATAAGTTTTGTAAACAAAAAGTAACTTCGGTCGAAATCGCGATGACGAAAATTGAAATTATTGACTATTGATGGATTGTCAACCGACATAACTTGATTCACTTAGTAAGATAAATCCTTATATGTCATTACAAGCTGGTTTAGAAGCCCTAAAACAGGGACAATATCAACAAGTAGTCCAATATTTGGAACAGTGTTGTCGTCATAGTTCGGATACCCACGAACTAGTACAAGCACAGATGGGATTGGTGAAAGCCTACCCTCAAATTGGGGAATACCAAAAAGCGATCGCAATTTGTCAGCAATTAATGACTCATCCCCAAGACCAAGTTCGAGCATGGGCAGAACAGGTTTACCCGTCTTTACAGTCCCAGGAAAATTCACCTGCATCAGCCTTTACTAAGGCGGGTAGGGCGGCTACAGTAGGTGTAAAATTGGCGATGGGTGGGATGGGGGGTAACTTGGTTCTCGCTTCCGGTGTCACCATCACCCTCTTGTTTGGGATGGTATTTGTTCTCAGCTTGGCAATCGTTTTGATTATCGGTAGCGATAATCCCACCCAAGGCTTAGTGTCTGCGATCGCCCTCACATTACTGTTTAACATCTTGATGTTTTTCCTGTCTCCATTTTTGATGGACATCACCCAACGTTGGTTATACCGCACCCGGTGGGTAGACTTGAATGACATCGAAATGCACAGTCCCGAAACAGTCCGGGTTCTCAGACGAGTATGTCAACAGAAAAATCTGAAAATACCCAAATTAGGGATTATCGATGACCAAAATCCCACTGCTTTCACCTACGGTTCCCTCCCCAATAGCGCTCGGTTGGTGGTCAGTGAAGGTCTATTTAAATACCTGGACGACGACGAAATCGCTACCGTTTACGCTCACGAACTCGGACATATCGTCCACTGGGATTTTGCCGTCATGACCATTGCCGCCAGTTTGGTGCAAATTTGTTACCTGATCTACATCACCTTCAGAAACTTGGGACGGGGGGGTAGCAATAACAAAATTAAAGATGCCATGCAGGGTGCAGCCCTAGCAGCCTACGTATTTTACCTGGTTGGTACGTACTTAGTCCTGTACCTATCCCGTACACGGGAATACTTCGCTGACCACTTCGCGGCTGAAACCACGGGAAACCCCAACGCCCTTTCCCGCGCCCTAGTAAAAATTGCCTATGGTATCGTGGAGGAGGGAGCGCGTAATCCCGAACCCAGTCGTCTGATTCAAGGTACCCGTAGTTTAGGTATCTACGACCCCAAAGCCGCAAGTTCCACCGGAACCGCTTACCGCATCGCCAGTGATCAACAAAAAATTGGTCGGGTCTTCCTCTGGGATATGTTCAATCCTTGGGGTTGGTGGATGGAACTAAATTCCACTCACCCCTTGACGGGAAAACGGGTTCGTGCGTTAAGTACCTACGCCGAACAGTTAGGTTTAGAGATTGAATTTGACATGGGGAGAATTATCGGTGAAGGTAAGCGTCTAGACAAGAAAAAACTCTACGGTGATTTCTTGCTGGATATTGCTTTATTTCGAGCCGAAACAATTGGCTTTTTCGTGGCTTTAATTCTGGCTTTCTTCTTCATCTCCACAAATCCAACGGGAGCTACGTTCATGATTATCGGTTTACCACTGCTAGGTTGTGGTATCGGTATCCTGGTGAAAACCCTAGTCATGTATCCTAGCTTTGCCAACGCAGAAGCCACCGATATTTTAACTTTAATGTCTAACCCCTACGCAAGTCCTTTACGGGGAAAACCAGCCCAAATTACTGGGGAATTAATTGGACGAGGTGATGCGGGTTATCAATTTGGTTCCGACATGAAAATTCAAGACCGCAGTGGATTACTGTATTTACATTATGCTTCCCGCTTTGGTCCAATTGGTAATTTCCTCTTTGGGATGAAGCGGGTGGAAAGCCTAATTGGTCAACAAGTGGATGCAATCGGTTGGTTCCGTCGGGGAATTGCTCCCTGGATGGATTTAGTTAGTTTAACTTCTCCCAGTGGCACTCGTGTCAACAGTTACCATCGCTTCTGGTCATTTGTATTCGGTGGTTTGTTGGTGTGTGCAGGTTTGTACCTGAATTTCGTCATCCGATAAACGGTAGAGACGTAGCACCGCTACGTCTCTACCCATCCATAATATCCGCTACGTCTCTACCCGTCCGTAAATCCCAATTTTCACAAAAATTTAGGAAACCTGGGACAGTTCCCGTTGGGGTCTGGGAGCTTCCATCATTTGGTGATACAAAAGACCAGCGAGAATTGCACCGATGAGGGGTGCAACCCAGAATAACCATAGTTGTTGTGTAGCCCAACCGCCAACAAATACCGCAGGACCTAAGCTACGAGCGGGGTTAACCGATGTATTGGTGACGGGAATGCTGATGAGGTGAATTAAGGTTAAACCTAAACCAATGGCCACAGGAGCAAAACCCTTCGGTGCACGTTCATCGGTTGCACCCAGGATAATCAACAGGAACATGAAGGTGAGAAATAGCTCGGCAATAAAACAAGCTATTAGGGAGTATTTACCCGGAGAATGGTCTGCATAACCGTTGGCAGCAAATCCACTCGCAGCCAAGTCAAATCCAGGTCTTCCCGTGGCAATAATAGCTAAAATACCTGCTCCTGCGATCGCGCCTAACACCTGAGCAACTATATAACCAATTAAATCAGATGCCGGAAAACGTTTCGCAGCCCAAAGACCAACTGAAACGGCTGGATTCAAGTGACAACCGGAAATATGACCAATTGCATAGGCCATTGTCATCACTGTTAAGCCGAATGCTAAGGAAACACCAACTAAACCGATCCCAACTGGAAACAAGAAGTTATTATTGTCTGCTTGGGGAGCATTGGCCACAAAGGTTGCAGCAAGTACAGCACTACCACAACCACCAAAAACTAACCACAAGGTACCAATAAACTCCGCTATACAGCGTTTAACCATTGTCATTGTTTTGATCCCTTGATTCTCGATACAAGAATTAATCGACAATATTATTTAATTATTTTTTTAGACTTTTCCCTCACTGAAAATATCCATCTGTCATCCATATTTCCAGGTTGAAAACAGTCAATACTGGACAGCTATTTGGAGTTTTTACTCTAGAAAAGTCTAATTAAGTAAATATACTATCAGCAAGACTTGAGTTGCATTCATTATTGCTACATTTCTTTATATTTTATGACTGATAAATATTGGTCTAAATATTGGTCTTTCTGCTTAATTGTGGTGGCTGTTAGGAGGTCGGATATTCAACCTGTGTCAGAATTATAAAGGAATTACAAAGATGATATGTCCATGTTTTTATTTGGAAAAATTACCAGAAATATGTAGCAGAAATCAGCTAAAATTAGATAACAGTAGTCAGGCTGTGATATTGAGAGTTATTAATACTTTTTTGGTGGGTTTATCTCTAATTTCATCATCACCTTAATCATTAATTAAATATTAAATTTGAATAATAGAGGAATACAAATAGAGACATAGCAAACAGCTACGCCTCTTTCAGATATTTCAATATTTCAGTGATTACAAATCAAGGTTTCAAATCTCAAATCCAAAAATTATTGTTACAGGTGATACCATTTCACTCAAATTTTGAGGCATTTTCTTCCCCTGCATCCCCGACTTCCCTTGTTCCCCGTCAGGTATCAACTCCAAAGTAAAACGGTATAAGTAGGGTTTGCGGAAAAATTAGTAAAGACGCGATGTATCGCGTCTCTTGTAAGCTTGAGAGGGTATTTTAGTTCCAATAATATCGTTTACGCGAATGCTTGCTACATATCAGGGGCTGTAACCGTTGATTATTCTAGTTTCATTTATTGCAAAGTACAAGAGAATCGATATAACTGTAAATAGATTAAGTGCATAGAAGCTCAAAAACTTGGCATCTGTTGTTTTTTGGGTCTTGTGAAAAGTGGAAAGGGAAATATTAAAACTATTCCCTATTCCCTATTCCCTATTCCCCACTCCCTTGCTTGAAAACCCCTCAGAACTTACCCAAAGGGGGTAGGGAGAGTACAGACGCGACCTATCGCATCTGTACGGAGAGTAGTAAAAAACACTTTTAGACTACTCCCTCAAACTACCAGAGATTTACTGCAAATGCGGATTGTGAGTTTCCTTAACGGTCTACCGAACCCATAATCACGTCGATACTACCGAGAATAACGACGATATCAGCAACCTTGACACCGCGAAGCAGGTGAGGAAGGATTTGCAAATTATTATAGTCAGCCGGACGAATTTTCCAGCGCCACGGAAACACGTTGTCGTCTCCAACGAGATAAATCCCTAATTCACCCTTACCACTTTCTACCCGTGCATAGATTTCACCTTGGGGAATTTTAAAGGACGGGGAAACTTTTTTCGCCACGAACTGGTAGTCAAAACCATCCCATTCCGACTTAGCCCCAGCCATCATCCGTTTTGCTTCCAGATTCTCGTAAGGACCACCGGGAAGTCCCTTCAAAGCTTGACGGAGGATTTTCACCGATTCCCGCATTTCTCGCATCCGCACCATATAGCGAGCTAAACAATCGCCAGCAGATTCCCATTGGACTTCCCAATCGAAATCATCATAACATTCGTAGTGATCGACTTTGCGCAAATCCCATTTCACCCCGGAAGCACGTAACATTGGACCCGACAGTCCCCAGTTAATGGCTTCATCACGGGTAATTGTGCCGATTCCTTCCACACGACGACGGAAAATCGGGTTATTTGTCACCAATTTTTCGTATTCGTCGATTTTCGGTTCAAAATATTCACAGAAATCTAGACACTTATCGACCCAACCATAGGGTAAATCCGCAGCGACTCCACCGACGCGGAAGTAATTATTATTAACCATTCGGTAGCCAGTAGCAGCTTCCCAGAGGTCATAAATCATTTCCCGTTCCCGGAATTGATAGAAAAATGGTGTTTGCGCACCCACGTCTGCGAGGAATGGACCAAACCATAGTAAATGGTTCGCAATCCGGTTCAATTCCAGCATAATCACGCGGATATAGCTAGCACGCTTAGGTACTGTCACCCCTGCAAGTTTTTCCGGTGCATTGACTGTCACCGCTTCATTGAACATTCCTGCGGCATAGTCCCACCGACTAACATAGGGGACATACATGATAGTGGAACGGTTTTCGGCGATTTTTTCCATTCCCCGGTGCAGATAGCCAATGACGGGTTCACAGTCTACAACATCTTCCCCGTCAAGGGTGACAATCAGCCGTAACACCCCATGCATGGAGGGGTGATGGGGACCCATGTTGAGAATCATGGGTTCGGTTCTGGTTTCAATTCTGGCCATGAATAAACATTCTCCCCTTTATGAAATCTTGTATAGCCACCCTTGGAATTTTAGATTAGTTTTAATTCCAGCTTACACAAATTCTATAGCAGGGGAGGGGATGGGGGTTGTAATTTGGAAAATCAAAGGATTTTGGATTTTGGATTTTGGATTTTGGATTACTTATCTATGAGCCAATACCGTTTAGTTAAGGAATAAACAGGAACGAGATTATGCTTATTAATAAGGCTTTTCGGCATCACTTTCTGAAAAATATTCATTTATCTGAACCGTATTGATCTATGAGCAAGTGGTCTATCGCACTCAAAATGCAGTGTGTGTGCTAGGGATAGGAAAAACCACTTTCATCTCCAAGAGAAACTGGGCTACGCGCATCTGGGGTTCTGGGGTATGCAGTACATCTAGTCTATTCCCTACTCCCCACTCCCTATTTTCTCACGAAGATATGTAGAGGGGAAACTGGGTAGATTATAATTAGGTGTATTTCCTAATATATGATTTGTTGTTTCAGGTCAACAGAAAAACTGAACATATTTTAATTAACAACAGGGATGGAACTTGCGGGAGTGTTCCGTGCTTTGCGGGATGACTGAGCGTGAGGAGACAACCGATGATGAAGTTTCAAGTATTGATTTTATGTAAACTGGCTTGTGGTTGAGGAATAAGAAGGATAAATATTATGAAGGCGATGATTCTCGCAGCAGGGAAAGGTACACGTGTACGTCCTATTACCTACACAATACCGAAACCGATGATTCCGATTTTGCAAAAGCCAGTCATGGAGTTTTTGCTGGAATTATTACGTCAACATGGTTTTGACGAAATTATGGTGAATGTCAGTCATTTGGCTGAGGAGATTGAAAGTTATTTTCGTGATGGTCAAAGATTTGGGGTGCAAATAGCCTATTCCTTTGAGGGAAAAATTGCGGATGGAACCTTGGTTGGGGAAGCGATTGGTTCTGCGGGGGGGATGAAAAAAATTCAGGATTTTTCACCTTTTTTTGATGACACATTTGTGGTGTTGTGTGGTGATGCTTTAATTGATTTGGATTTGACTAAGGCTGTGGAATGGCATCGTTCTAAGGGTTCGATTGCCACAATTATTACTAAATCGGTTCCCAGGGAAGAGGTTTCGAGTTATGGGGTGGTGGTGACTGATGCGGATGGACGAATCCAGGCTTTCCAGGAAAAACCCTCAGTGGAAGAGGCTTTAAGTACCAATATCAACACAGGTATTTATATTTTTGAACCGGAGGTTTTGAAGTATATTCCTTCAGGGGTTGAGTATGATATTGGCGGACAGTTATTTCCGAAGCTGGTGGAAATGGGTGCGCCTTTCTATGCGATCGCCATGGATTTTGAGTGGGTGGATATCGGTAAGGTTCCTGATTATTGGCGAGCGATTCGCGGTGTGTTACTGGGAGAGATTAAAAATGTACAAATTCCTGGGAAGCAGGTGCGTCCGGGGATTTATACTGGTTTGAATGTGGCTGTAAATTGGGATCGGGTGGATATTACTGGCCCTGTTTATATTGGCGGGATGACGAAGATTGAGGATGGGGCAAAAATTGTTGGTCCAGCCATGATTGGCCCTAATTGCTGGATTTGTAGTGGTGCAACTGTTGAGAATAGTGTCATTTTTGAATGGTCGCGTTTGAGTCCGGGTGTACGTTTGGTTGATAAGTTGGTGTTTGGTCGTTATTGTGTTGATAAAACGGGAGCAACCATTGATGTACAGGAAGCTTCCCTAGATTGGTTGATTACCGATGCCAGACAAGAACCTCCTTCCCAAGCTCCGGTAGAACATCAAGCGATCGCTGAATTGTTGGAAATTAATCCTACTAACTAGCTTTGATTTCCAAGGGAGTCGGGAAGAATTAATGGGAAAACAGGTGTACGTGGGTATACCTGTTTTTTCATTAGGGAAGTGTCAATATATCTGCGAGGATTCCCGTTTCTCCCACCAAGCGATCGCTCCTAGGGGAATCGTACACAACCAATAGGGAGGATGAACCGTTGATACTCGAAAATAAGGTAATTCCTTCTGCGTGGTCATCCCCATTACCAAAGGGAATTGCTAAAATTGCTGTGGGGTGGTTGAGGGTTCCCTCTTGTACATGCATCCCATCCTGCTGCCGATAAACTGTAACTGGCCCATCTAAATCCATTGTTGGCCCTGCTAATATTAGTAAGTCATCACCATCACGCAACAAATCGCGAATCCCTAAACCTTGCAAGTTAAAGAAGTGTTTTTTATAGGGTCTACCCTCAATTCCAATGGGACATAGTTCTAAAATTCCGGGATTATTTGAGGTGACTTCTACTTCCAAAATCATCGCCCATCCACGTAATACCGGACCTCGCAAACCCAAAAAAATTCGATTCTGGTCAACTGCTATTCCTTCGATATCAAATCCGTTGTCTTTTCCAGGTATTTTGGCTTGAATAAATGCTCCGAGATGGGGATCGGTTTGTAGTGCATCGATGAGGGTATTCCCTTGAGGTGTAATTTGCAATTTAGCAGCGTTGAGTAGAATATCGGGATGGTGGGGGTGGGGATGGGACTTGTGTAAAGTTCCATTTACCAAGGGAATTCGACCGAGGAGATATCGGTTTGGTTCGGTGGCGATTGTTGCTAATCTTGCGAGATTTTTTATACCACTTTTATCCGGTTTGGGTTTTTTCCGTTTGTAACTATGGGAACCCACAAACCATAAATATTCATCCGTAAATGCCAACCCTTCAATGTCGATTTCTTCTGTTTCAGGTGCTGGTAACTCAAGATAATTGGATACATGAAATTGTTGATGGTTGGCAAATATTTTTTCCCCCATCCAATCTAGTCTTTCAATGGTTGATGTTTCATCTGAACCTAGCCACAAATGTTTTTCTGGTGTCAGTAGTACTGCGGAAATATCTTGGCGATGTTCAGAAAATAAATGACTAAAATCTAATTGCACCCGATTGGTTAAGGTTATATTTGGCATATTTTTTGGTGATGATTTTAAATGATGTTTTCAACGTTGCTTTTAATACTTAACTTATCATTTTTTCGGGAGTAGGAAGAGACGCGACATGTCCCATCTATACGGGAATCGGGAGTAGTTGGTATTTTTCAAGCTTGTGAGAAACCACTTTGATGGACATATCCTGTATGATTTGATGCTACTTTATATCCATAGAGTGGCAAAAATTACCTGATTTACAGGTTATTTTCAAAATAAATCATAAAGATAACTATTTTATTAATTTTTAAACTATTTTGGAATATTTATTTACAATCAATCGACAGTAAAAAGTTCTGATGGGTAGAATATTTACCTATAATGCATTTATAATTTAATTTTGCGAATCACCATCAGAAATAACAGTACACTAATTTAGTGTTGAGAGAATTTTGTGCTGGAATTTTTGGAAAGTTCCAATTGTAATAGAGTTCTGTTTATGACTGTCACTACACCACTTCGCTATCAAACCTTGGGTGATTACACATATCACGCAATTAAAAAACACCTGAAAAAAATCGAAAAATGGGAAGCATCCGTCAAAAAAGATGAAGACCCGGAAGCATTGCATCAAATGCGAGTCGGGATGAGACGATTACGGAGTGTGGTCAGTAGTCTGGGTTTTGCGGTGGAGTTACCGAAATCCGTTTGCGATCGCAATATCGGTAAAATCGCTCGTCGTCTCGGTAATTTAAGGGATTTAGATGTTCTCAAGGATATATTAGAAAATCAGTATCAGCCTGGTTTACCCAGGGAAGAGCAAAAATATCTGCAAAAAGGGTTAGAAACGCTCGCACAGCAGCGTCAAACTCACTTAGAGTTAGTGCAACAGTTGCTAAAATCTAATCGCTATAAATCCTTAAAAAATGATTTAGAGGATTGGTTATTAACCCCAATTTATCAACCGATTGCTTTAATTTCGATTAATTTTAGTGTATCCGATTTACTTTTACCAGAAGTGAGTAGGTTTTTCATTCATCCTGGTTGGCTAGTTGGTCTTGAAATTGATGGCGAACCCATAAATGGGAATTCAGAATCCAAGTTATTATTGGTTGACGAGAATAATCAAGATCAACTTAATGGTCATCTAATGGAAAATAGCAAAGTACTCCACCATTTGCGTAAACAAGCCAAACGTTTACGCTATCAAATGGAGCTATTTACAGATTTATATGGGGAAAAATACCAAAATTTCGTCAACGATATCAAAAATATTCAAGACATATTAGGTAATCTCCAAGACTCTTTAGTTTTGGAGGAATGGTTAATGGAGATATTTGGACAAGAATGGAGCAGAAAATTACCGCAACTCCAGCAAATTGTAATAGCAACTCGATGGGAATATTGGCAGCAATGGCAAGCTTTACATGCTAAATATATGCAACATTCCACGAGAGAATCATTACATCAAGAGATATTAGATTCCCACAAAAACGAAATCAAAAATCCAGAACAACACCAAATATCAATTTGAGGGATTCTGGTCAATCAACCAATTAACTTTTGCCAAGTTGCTGGTCCAACAATCCCATCAGCAAACAACCCTTTACTTCTTTGAAATGCCTTAACCGCATTTTCTGTTTGGGGGCCAAAAATACCATCAATATCTAAATTTAAACGAAATTGCAAATAGCGAACGACAACACCACCAGCATGGTTTCGACGGATAATTCGTTTGGCAAGAATTTCATTGATTGCTCCCCAGGTGGTATTCCCAGCTACACCAGTTTTTTGGATACCAACTATTTCTTGAAATCTTTCCACCGCACTTTTCGTTTGGGCATCGTACACATTATCTTCCGATAAAGTGCGTCCATTTGCCGGCTTAATTTGTAAGCGATTTAAAGCTCTTTTTAAGCGTAAAACCGAATTATCCGGATTATTTTTTTCATCGGGAATCACATTAATTTTTTCTTCCGGTGCAGCTTTTCCAGTTAAACCAATAACGATGGCATTAGCCATTGCTTCTGCTTCAAATATACTCATATCCTTTTGGGAGTCAATAAAGCAGCACTCCACTAAAATCGCTGGCATATTTGTATTACTAATTACAAATAAATGGGAGCCATTTTTTAATCCACGATTGAAAAAACCGAGTTTGACAATTTCATCTAATACAGGTTTAGCGATTTGATGTCCACGGGTAGAACCAGCAAAAATTTCCGTACCATTTGCTTTGCGATTAAAAGCATTAAAATGGATGGAAACAAACACATCGACCTTAGCTCTGTTAGCGCGATCGCATCTTTGTCGTAATGAATCAGCGACAGTTGTAGCTTTATCTGGTTTACACTCAACAACTTGATGACCTAAAGCTCTTAACTTGGCAATCACCCGATTTCCGACATCTAAAGTCAAATTATCTTCAAATTTAATCCCTCGCGCTCCCGTGTCGGGAGGACAATTGTGTCCAATATCAATTCCATAACGCATGATTTTTCTCCTCTGCTCATTGAATATTTTTGAGTGATAAATCGTAAATTTCGACCATTAAAGCTTCAATAATCAGCGTTGCAAAACCCTAGTTCTTAGTCGTGATTATGAGATTGCTTCCTGACACGGCAATGACGAAAACTCCAGTTTTGATTATGTAGGAAGTTTAATCCCATGACCTGGATTTCTCACGAGTAAGTTGTAAGCCTTGAGTGACAGACTAATTTCCCCTACACACCCTACGGGTGAGCGCAGCGTTGTCGTAGACTAGACGCTACGCGTCTACAATACTCCCTATTCCCTATTCCCTATGAGTTTTAGGGTTTTGTGAGAAATGCGGGATGACTTACTTGAAAATCGAAACCCTTGCAGAAAAGTGATATATTATGTCTCTAAATAGAAATTCATACCAGTATTTAGCAACAACCGATAAACCATTTTTTTATCATTATCTGATTATTCACAGCTATCAACTAGCAGCTTCTCAAATAACAAAATCTGCGCTACACATGATAAGGTATATATTTATAAATGTCCATTCATACTCATCACAAATTTTGAAAAATCAACTCAATTGTATAAGCTTTTTCAATCAATAAAAGAAAAACAGGGAATGCGCAAGCGATATCTTTGGCTTTCTCACCAAGATATGGAAAACTGGAAATTAAATATTGTAAAGTGAAACTATAGGTTGCTGAATTGGGGTATGAATTATAATTATCTATAATTTTGTAATCAAACCAAAATCACCGTGGTTGTGTAGAGACATAACATTGCTACGTCTCCACCACAAAACGTAAATTTTTTATTCATATTTGTATTTAGCAACGCCAAAATAATCATCACCAGCTAATCTCCCAGTAACATGTCCGCGACCGAGTATCATCAACCCAAACCAATTGACTATTCTGCACCGATTATCAAACGAGCAGAACGTTCCCTAATATGCTCACCCTTCCAACTCAAGTTATTTACCACGATGGCAGAAGAACGAGTTCCCATCAGTGAAATAACTGATATGCAGGGTGTAAAAAATCAATACACCTATAAACCAATGTCCGAATTGGTGGTAGATAATGCCCTTGTTTGGTTGATACAGGTAGGGTTAGTGCGACGCGAAGTTGATGGACAGGGGATTACCGATAGTTTTCGTTTAACACCCCTGGGTAAACAAATAGTGAAGAATATTGCTCTGGAAAAATTACCTCAACCAACATGGGGCGATCGCATGGCTAATTTTTGCACTCGCTGGTTGCGTATTCCCTTTTAAGGTCAGGAAATTAGGAGAACAGACGACCTTCCGGAGTCGTCTTTCCCCTATCCTTCCAAATCTGCGATTTCCTTGGGAACACCTGCGGTGAGGACTTCATTCCCAGTTGCTGTGACTAAAACATCATCTTCAATGCGAATACCAATTCCTGACCAACGGGGGTGAATGGGGGGTTGACCTTCTGCGGGTTCGGTATTCGGTACAATGTAAATACCCGGTTCAACGGTGAGAACCTGTCCTGCTTGAAGAATTTGCGGTTTATCTTCGCCATGTTGATAAACACCCACATCATGGACATCTAAACCTAACCAGTGTCCGGTACGATGCATATAGAAGGGTTTATATTTTTCTTCACCGATGAGGGTATCAATATCTCCCTGGAGAATCCCTAAATCCACCAATCCTTCTGTAATTACCCGGACAGCTGTATCATGGTGTAAATTATAGGCATTTCCCGGTTGAACCTGCTCCAGCGCCTGTTTTTGGGCAGTTAAAACAATTTCGTATAAAGCCTTTTGTTCCCCCGTGAATTTGCCATCAACCGGGAAAGTACGGGTAATATCGGAATTATAGTAACCATAGGCACATCCAGCGTCAATTAATAGTAACTCCTGGGGCTGCAACTGGCGGTTATTCTCGATGTAGTGGAGTACACAGGCATTGGCACCCGATGCCACAATCGAAGGGTAGGCTGGGCCACTTGCACCATATAATTTAAAAGTATGCTCAATTTCCGCCTGCACTTGGTATTCATAGACACCAGGTTTAGCAAAATCCATGGCCCGGATATGGGCTGCGACAGCGATGTCAGCAGCCTTGCGCATCAGTGATAATTCGGTCTCACTTTTAACTAAGCGCATCGGGTGGAGAACATGGGCAATATCTTCAATGGCAACTGGACCCGTTCCCCGTTTCGGATAGGTACGTAATAGCTGTTGCCAATGTTTGATGATAGTATCATTAAAATGGCGATCGCGACCAAATCGGTAATAAATCCGTTCAGCTTTTTCCAGGTATTGGGGTAATTTCTCATTTAATTCGCTGATGGGATATGCTTCATCAGCACCGTATAATTCCTTTGCACCTTCCACACCACAACGATAGCCACTCCAAACTTCCTTTTCTCGGTCTTTAGGTTGGACAAATAAAACAAATTTATGTTCTTCGTGGTGAGGTGCTAACACTGCGACCGCTTCAGCTTCATTAAATCCAGTTAAATAATAAAAATCGCTATCTTGACGGTAAGCATATTCCACATCATTATGCATCACAGCCATTGGTGCGCTACGGAAAATCGCAGTTCCATTCCCGATTTTTGCCATTAACCGTTCACGACGCTGTTTATATTCAATTTGCATATCCGGTTGCATTTAATATTTGTGAGCGTAAGTTACTGTGTATTTTAGCTCGTAAATGGAGTGAGTAGGGAGTAGCCATCATGAACTGCGTACACCAGAACGAATGAAAGTGGTTTTTATTACTCACTACTCACCACTCCCTATTCACTTTATGTCCATCCACCCCCGTTGAGCAAAATTACGTATATTCATGTTTGTCTGATACAGAATGGCTCGGCTATAACGGAGATGGTTTTTGTATATCTAAGTATAACTTTTAATATTATTCTCCCATCTAGCTATTTTCACAGGGGTGAAACCTACGTATGTATCAGACAAAAAATAATGCCTTAGAATTGGATGCTGGATTAACTCAGGTGAATTCCGGAAGTGGAAATCCGTCCACAATTTTGAGTACGGATTTAGATAGTGGTTCCTTTGCATCCGTAAAATTACTCAGTTCATCCCAATCAGCAAGTTCACCTCGCAAATCCTGGATGATTCCGACTGATTTTAATGGGGATGGCAAAACAGATTTAATTTGGCGAGATAGTAATACTGGGAATTTACGAATCTGGTTAATGAATGGTGCAAATACGATTTCCGTCTTTGAACTGGAGGGAATGAATCCGGATTGGGATTTTAAAATTGGCGATTTTAATGGTGATGGTAACAGTGATTTATTTTGGCGGAATTACAAAACTGGTGAAAATCAGGTTTGGTACAATAACAATAATGGGAACAGTTTTACCAAGACGAATTTAATCCGTGTTGACCCGCAAACTCTAGGCTATTGGGATTTTAAAGTTGGTGATTTTGATGGGGATGGTAAGCATGATTTAATGTGGCGAAATTACACCAATGGTCAAAATGCCATTTGGACTATTGAGGGTCAGGAGGTGACTGGTAGATTCCTGGATACTCTGGATAGAGAAAATTTAAAATATGATTTTTTAATTGGTGATTTTAATGGAGATGGTAAAACAGATTTATTTTGGCGACATTACCAAACTGGTGTGAATGCGGTGTGGTTAATGGATGGTTTCCGATTTACACAAGCAGAGTTTGTCTTTAAAGTTGATGATTTTAATTGGAATCCTAAAATTGGTGATAGTAATAACGATGGTAAAAGTGATTTATTCTGGAATCACCTCAAAAATGGACAAGTAGCAATTTGGCAGTTTAATGGAGCTCAAGTCCAACAAGCAGAAATTATTATCCAAATTCCCGACACAGACTGGGAACATGCTATCGGTGATGTAAATGGTGATGGTAAAACAGATTTAATTTGGCGTAATTATCGAGATAATAAAGTTGCCATTTGGGAAATAGATGGTTTTAATTTTAATGGTTATTTCCTGGGTAATCCCCATAAAACAGTCGGAAGTACGGAGGAATTTTCCGTTAGGGATGTGAATGGAGATGGGAAAGCCGATTTAATTTGGCGCAATTATGAATCCGGTGATAATCGTCTCTGGTTTATTAGTAATCGGGATGCAAATTCTCAACCTTTAGCTAATTTATCTAGGGGTTGGTTGTTATATTAATCTAAGTTGCTAGTGATACAAGTAGGTGGGTGGTACAAATTGTCGTTGAGATCAGGGAGTACAGACGACCCGTCGGATCGTCTGTAAGTAAAGGGAGGAGGAAGAGACGCAATATATCGCGTCTTTACTATTTTTCCGCAAGCCCTACTTACCCTGAGTTGCTGTTGTTTCACTTTTTACCGAAAGAATAGGTCTAAAGCCCCGTCCTTCTAGGACGGCTTTTTCTTTACAGCACTTTCGAGGTAAATGAGGTACACTTGTTATTAGTGCATCAAAAATTAAAATGAAACCCTACTCAATCGATTTACGAGAAAAAATAGTAAGTGCTTACGAAAAGGGTGATACATCAATTCGAGGAGTAGCTGTACAGTTTGGTATAGCAAAAAGCTATGTGCAGAAGCTAATCAGGCAAAAAAGATTGGAAGGGCATCTAGAGCCCAAAAAGCAAGGTGGAGCAATGAAGGGTAAGCTAGATGATTACGGTAGCGAATTAGCAGAAATGGTTCAAAGTTACCCGGATTTAACTTTATTGGAATATTGCGAGTATTTTGGAGAAAAATATAACATTTGGGTGTGTGCAAGTGTGATGTGTTGTGCATTGCAAAAACAAGAATTAACTCGAAAAAAAAGACTTTACGTAGCAGCCAAGCGAAAACAGAAAGAGTCCAAAAACTGAGATTAGAATATTGGGAGAAAGTAAAACACATAGACCCAGAAAACCTTGTGTTTATAGACGAAATGGGTGTTTTGCTTGGTTTGACTAGAACTCATGCTCGAAGCGATCGCGGGAGTAGAGCTTATGATTTTAAACCATATTACCGAGGTGCAAAAATAAGTGTAATTGGAGGAATTAGCTTCAAAAAAGTCTTAGCTGTGATGACTTTAAATGGCTCAATGAATGGAGAAGCTTATAAAGTTTTTGTAGAGCATTTTTTACTTCCACAATTATGGGTTGGTGCAGTCGTTGTAATGGATAATCTGCCAGCACATAAAGTCGAAGAGATTAAGCCTTTGATTGAATCTGTAGGAGCAAGTGTTCTTTATCTATCTCCTTATTCCCCTGAATTTAATCCAATTGAACATTGGTGGTCACAATTAAAAGCGTTCTTAAAACAGTTTTCTCCTAAAAGTGCATCTGTAGTTGATGGTTTAATTAAAATTGCACTGACATTAGTTGATCCAAAGCATCTAAAAAATTGGTTTACTAATTGTTGCTACTGTACCTCATAAACCTCGAATCTGCTGTATCTTCAGGTTTCTAATGAGTTCTCTAAGCACATCAGTTTTTGTCCTGCCGACAAATAAGCAGTAGTCTTCAAGGATTTGAAGTTTGTATTCTTCTACTCTAAAATCTAATCGTTTCTTCATACTATTGTACAGCGTTATTGTGTACAATAGTAGCATGAGAACACTACGATTTAAGTTGTACGAACACAAACGCAATAAACACCTCAAGCGAATGATTAACGCTTCTGGGGTGATTTATAACCATTGCATTGCCCTTCATCGTCGATACTACCGGATGTGGGGTAAACACTTGAGTTGTGCGAAACTCCAATCTCCTCCAATCTCATATAGCCAAATTGCGGAAACGTAACTTGTTTTGGCAATCAGTAGGTTCTCAGGCAGTACAAGATATTTGCCAACGCATTGAGAAAGCATACCAATTATTTTTTAAACACAACAAGAAGGGGGTTCGTCCACCAGGATTCAAGAAAGTTAAAAAGTACAAATCATTCACCCTTAAGCAAGCAGGTTATAAGTTTTTAAGTGGCAACAAGGTAAAGATTGGTAATCGAATATATCAATTTTGGAAGTCAAGAGAGATAGAAGGAACAGTCAAAACTTTAACTAGAAAACGCACATCATTAGGTGAGCTGTTTATGGTTATTGTTGTTGATGATGCTAGCAATCCAGACGTTGAAATCAAGACAGGTAAAATCGCTGGTTTCGATTTGGGATTAAAGACATTTCTCCCTTGCTCAGACGGCACTAAAATGGAGTCGCCCCAATTCTTCAAACAGTCACTTAATGCTATTAAAAAAGCCAGTAGGCAGCATTCCAAAAAGTTGAAAGGGTCAGCTAATCGAGAACGGGCTAGAAAGAATTTAGTACGCAAGTATGAGGATATTTCTAATACTAGACGTGATTGGTTTTGGAAATTAGCTCACGACCTCACTAATAGGTTTGATGTGTTGTGTTTTGAAACACTCAACCTCAAAGGAATGCAACGTCTTTGGGGGCGCAAGATATCAGACCTGGCTTTTGGAGAATTTCTACAAATTCTAGAGTGGATTGCCAAAAAGAAAGGTAAACAAATCGTATTTATTGATCAATGGTATCCGTCTAGCAAAACTTGTTCTAATTGTGGACACGTTCTAGAAAAATTAGATTTGTCAGTTAGAAAGTGGCGTTGTCCGTCCTGTCAGTCAGTCAATGGGAGAGACGAAAACGCAGCTAAAAATATTTGTGCAGTTGGGACATCGACTGCTGGGTTAGACGATTTAAGACGGACTTTGTCCGCAATCGTTGTTTGAGCCTAGAATCCCTGCCTTTGTAGGCTATCCATTAGTCACATCTTTCTTAACAAAGTCTGAAAAGCGATTATAGAAATGATTTCAGTAGAGGGATTAAGCATTAAGATTAGACAAAACTCAGAAAGTATGCATTTAGATTTGATGGGCTAGCTTCCAAGTTACGGCGATATCGTGCAATCGTCGTAACCCTCTCCAAATCGTCTTGACTCCAGGTTCCCCATCACCTTTACGACCCAGAAAACCACCTAGTCGAGCAATCATTCGTACAGCTTCTCTTAATGTTGGTGGCTGATCTGGTGGAATTGGGTTTTTGTTCACACTTACACATAAAGATTGCCATTCAACTGTAGTTAAAACCGTTTCACAACTTTGTTCTGGATTATCCCTTGCTTGGTAAGTTAACCATAATAATCGCCATGCCACAATCGAATATGTCGCTAATGCCATTGATAGGCGTTTTCCTGTCTCCAGTTGTAATTCCTCGATTCGACAACCGCTTTTCAATGTATAGTGATAACGCTCGATTAACCAACGATATGTATACCATTCAACACATTTTACCGCATCTTCAAGGCTATTAATTTCCAATGTCGTTAACAATAACCAACTGATTGGTTTTATCTCCGATGGTGGACTCTTTTCTTCTGCTAATATCACCTGTAGTTTTACTGGTTTACAAAGCGAACGCCCGAGCTTATTTTTTGGTACTTCTATTTCAACTGTTTCGTATCTAATTGTTAGTTTTGCTATCCTTTCTGGTCTTTCTGGATTTCTTCTTACCTTGACTTCTACTTCTCCCTGAGTTGGACTTGACCTGATCGCCTCATGTAGATAATTCGCTGTATGGCTAACTTTTCTATTATGAGTTCCTCTGATTAGTAAGTGGCTATTTTCTGGTCTTTCCTGATTAAATAAATCAAATATATCTGCTTCTGAGTCTGCTACTGTTATGATTTTTATCTTTTCTGGTAGTAATTTATTTGTTCTCTCTAGCCCTTCCAACCATCTTTGGCTTTCTTTTTCTTCTGTTTGTCTTTTTCTACGTGTTTTTGCTATTCCTAAATCTTCGATATTTCTTGACCATACTTGTTGGTCTATTACTCCCAGTGGAACTCCTTTTATGCTTGATAATAACGTTGAATGTACTTTTAATCCTAAACTTTTTCTCTGGTCTAGATATCCAATTCCTTCTGTTGCTGGATGACTTGTTACATCCATATTTGTTGTGTCTTGTATTGCTAATACTATCTCGTGTTCTTTTGCCCTTTCGATTGTACTTTTGATATGTCCATTGCTTATATCTGATGGTTTTATATACGGCGAACTCCACAAATCATATGCTGCTGTTGTCGCTGCTACGCTCCCACATGCTTGAGGTACACTCGATGTTGGTTGTGCTGCTAAATCTTCTACCATCTTTATCAAACGCTTGTTTCGCCGTTTATCTCCCAAATCCAAGTGCTTCAATTCCCTTGCTGCCCATTTTTCCATTTTTTACACCCTATCTTTCCTCTCTCAAAACTATACCTATCAAGCCTTTCGTCTTCTTTTAAGTATTTTTACTTTTTGTTAAGAAAGATCCGGGTAATGGATAGGCTTGCGAGGAGGGGAGACAAGTGTTGATTCATGTTTAATCATCTCACATGTTCGAGGAGGGGAGACAACTGTTGATTCATGTTTAATCATCTCAAATGTTCAGTGATGAAAGTACATCCACGGGAAATTTATCGTTTGTTGCGCGGTTCGGTTCCAAATGGGAAGCATGTATCGGAGTTGATTATTGGTTTGACTTGGACCTATTGTCGGGTGGATGGGGTGGGTTTGTGTATGAGTCCTGGTATTAGTACGCGAACTCTTTCTTGGTCGGGAACAATTGTAAATACACCAGTGGAAGATTTAGCAGTGTGGTTGGAGTCGTGGGATAGTTATCAAGCGACTGTGGGGATGGCTGCTGTTAATGCGGTGATTAATCATACTTCGCCTTTGTTAGCTGCTGCACAACCCCTCAAACCCCAAAAATCACCTAATTTAGCAGTGTTTGAATATTTCTTACCGTTAATGCGATCGCAAAAAGTGGTGGTGATTGGTCGCTATCCGGGTTTGTCTGTGTATGAACAGGAGGTTGATTTAACGGTGTTGGAACGTCAACCGTCTCCCCAGGATTTACCGGATATTGCTTGTGAATATTTGCTCCCGGATGCAGATTGGGTGTTTTTGACTGCGACTTCAATTGCAAATAAGTCTTTTCCCCGGTTGGTGGAGTTGTCACAACACGCAAATTTAGTACTGATGGGACCGACTTTACCTTGGTTGGAGGACTTGGGAAGGATGGGGATTGATTATTTAGCTGGGGTTGCAGTAACTCATCCCCAAAGATTGCGACAGACGATTTGTGAGGGGGGTGGTGTGAGGATTTTTGAAACTGGTGTGGAATACCGAGTTTTGAAGTTTTGACATACTCCCCGTCCTGAAGGAGCGGGGATTCTGGGGTCAAACAGCAATTTTAGTCTTTTATAACCCTGTATCCAGCAAATATCAGCGTTTAAACACCCTACTTACACCTACCCAAATTTCGATGAAATCTTTCACCCTAATTATGTTTTTTCGGTAAATATTCCTTCCGCTAGATCCGAAATATCACGATATTCAGTATTTGTTGGGTATATACAAATAAAACGATAAATATACCCAATTGCATGAACAGGACGTTTTTTGTCAAAATTGTTACAATATCTTTGATGTCGTTAGGGGGTATTGGAATACTTGGGGGTGGATTCCTCCTCAGTCGCACAGTTAATCGTCAGGAAGAATCATCGGTTGTCAGTAACATTTCGGACTATCAAATAATCCGTAATAAAATCTGGTTGAACCCCCAGGAAATTAGCCATTTTCCGACGGAAATACCAGCAGATGCACAGGTAAAAGGTTTTATTTACTCACCAGCATCCGCGACGGGTGGTAGCGCTTTGCAGTTGCGTTTACAAAAATCCCCATCCCAAGTACGAGAATTACTGAGTCACTACCGACAAATAGCCCAAGCTAAATATTACGGTGGACATACCAACGAACATTTGAATCGCGTTCGCGGTTTACCAACTACCTTTTTTTATACTGGTAATCATGAAGGTGATAACGCATTCCCCGCAAGTTATGAAATCCTCGTATTGGGGACAAAAGATGAGGGAATTACGGGTTTCCCCTGGAGTCATGGCCATAGTTATGGTGTGGCAATTAATACTCAGGCTGCGGAAATAGTTTACTGGGCTGAAGTTTGGTAGTATGGGGGGTTTGGGATGTTCCGGAGGTGATTGTGTTTGGAGAGGGGAAGATTGGTTTAAGATGGGAACAGCGATCGCATATCGCCATTGTTTTGGGCTGTTTTCATGTTGAAATCATGGATGGTTATTGCTGGTGTTGCGGTGATTGTGGCAATATTGGCAAACACAATTAGTTCACCGGATGATTTGCGTTGGTTTAACCGTTTGCAGCGTCCTAGTTGGTTGACTTTTGAACGTTTAATTCCCCTGATTTGGACGGTTATTTTTGTTTGTGGGGGTTGGTCGGCTTATATTGTTTGGGAAGCAAATCCGGGAACCCTCAACACCTGGTTATTAATGGGATTATACGTATTATTAGAAACTGTCACAATGTTGTATACCTCCGTCATGGCAAAATTACGGAGTTTGCGAGTGGGTGCAATGATTGGTGCAACAGGTTTTTTCGTATGTGCATTTCTAGCTGTGGCTGTGTTTCGTGTTTCCAGTACAGCAGTTTGGTTATTAGTACCCTACTTACTATGGAGTCCGATTGGTACTTACACGACTTGGGCAATGATTCCCCTCAATCCTCAAGACGCTTGAGTTAATAAGACAAAATTACTTCGGAAGGGACGACTTGTTAGACAGCAAGTTCCCCTCAATCCTCAAGACGCTTGAGTTAATAATACGACAGCATAGGCACAAATGCCTTCTTCCCGACCAACGGGTCCAAGTTTTTCATTGGTAGTTGCTTTCACACCGACTTGATTTGGTTCCAGGTCTAAAACCTTGGCTAGATTTCCTCGCATTTTGTCAATATGGGGTTTGAGTTTGGGACGTTCAGCAACTACTACCGAATCAATGTTAGCAATTTTCCAACCTTGCGATCGCACTAGTTGATTAACTTGGGTTAACAGGACTAAGCTATTAGCACCGGACCATTGGGGGTCGGAGGGGGGAAAATAATGACCAATATCACCCAAGGATAATGCTCCTAACATGGCATCCATAATTGCATGGGTCAACACATCCGCATCACTATGTCCTAGTAAACCTAGTTCATGGGGGATATCCACACCACCTAAAATTAAACGTCTTCCAGTGGTGAGACGGTGTATATCATAGCCGTTACCAATCCGAATGCTCATAGCTGTGTTGATTTGGTTGAAAATCAAGGATTGATTATATCAAAATTAGAAGTCATTTTCATGCAGTGATGGGTGATTTTTTGTATTTTCTGTCTTCTAGTAACTATTCACGGTTAAACTTTGCGATAGAATTCACGAGTTGTGATTGAATAATATTTGACTTCAGATGTATTTTGATTTCTGCTGATTATCACATGTAATATCGATTCTCTTGTACTTTGGAATGAATGAAACTAGAATAATCAACGGTTACAGCCCCTGATATGTAGTAAGCATTAGCGTAAAAGATATAACTCTAGTTATGATTAATTCAACATGGGTTAATATTTAGAACTAAAGGATAAATCTAAATATTTCATAAGTGGGATTTTTTGAACTAAAAAATATTTCAGAATCAAGAATAATTAGTTAGTTCACCCTATACCCGCATTTCTCACAAAACCCTAAAACTCATGGGGAATAGGGAATAGAAGGAAAATCAATCGGTTACTCAAGGCTTACAACTTACTCGTGAGAAATCCAGGTATATCATCATATGCAATACAAGCTTAATTAGCAGATTATTTCGTTTTCAACTTTCTCCCTTGCTTTTCGTCTGATGTAATTATGACAATAATTGGCTGATACAGCAGTCCGAAGGGGATTTGTGAAATCTTATATGTAGGGTTGTTAACGGTTGACAGTTGACGGTTAACAGTCACTAGTCATCAGTCAACGGCACGCTATTTTTCACAACTTAAATCGGATTGCTGTAGATATAGAAGTCTATCCTATCCATTCTAGGGAAAAATTCCCATAATTTTAAATGTTATACCAATTTGATATTGAAGATGTAGATGACGAAACCTACCCCCTAATCCCCTCTCCCTACTTGTGAGAAGGGGAAACAAAAATCCAGTTCTCTAAGGTAAGTTTGCTTAGTATTAGGGAGGGGTTGAATTCGCAAGCAACTTAACAAAGAATTGGTATTAGATATATTCGCTTTGTTCAAAACCAGTTTTGAATTGACCATGTAGATAAATATACTCCTTCTATACAACATCAGAAAATATTGCAAAATATCGGCTTTATTTTTTCGATGTTAGAGATATGGAATGCGCTGTGTTGATTGTGGAAAAATTTCTAGTTGATTGATACAGAGAAATATTATTATCACCTCTTCAGGTATATATAAAAAGGTAATTATGGATAGAGTTAAAGATAAAGTTATTATTATTACTGGAGCAGCTTTAGGTATTGGTCGAGCAACCAGTATATTGCTAGCAAAAGAAGGAGCAAAAGTCGCTGTTACGGATATTTTGGTTGATGAAGGCAAAGCCCTAGTGGAAGAGATTCAAAAAAATGGCGGAGAAGCAGAATTTTGGCATTTAGATGTGACCAATGAAAATCAAATTGAACGGGTTTTTGCGGATGTTTATCAAAAATGGGGAAAAATCGATGTTTTGGTAAATAATGCGGGAATCTCAGGAGTGAATAAACCAACCCACAAAATCAAACAGGAAGAGTGGAATCTGGTGATGTCAATTAATGTTAATGGGGTGTTTTTATGTACCAAACATGCTGTAAATTTGATGTTAAATCATGGTGGTGGAAGTATTGTTAATCTATCTGCTGCCTATGGATTAGTTGGCTCTCCCAGTCTTCCGGCTTACCATGCTTCTAAAGGTGCGGTACGGTTAATGAGTAAAACCGATGCCTTAACCTATGCCCATCATAATATTCGTGTAAATTCGGTTCATCCAGGTTTTATTATGACACCGATGATTGAAGAACATTTAGGTGGGAAAGAAAACGTTGAACATGGCAAGAAATTTCTCGACCGTCTACAACCTTTAGGACATATCGGTGAACCAGATGATATTGCCTATGGGATTTTATATCTAGCTTCCGATGAATCTAAATTTATCACCGGTGCAGAATTAGTGATTGATGGAGGTTATACTGCTGGTTAAGTTTTGGTGGGGGTTGCCAAACTACCAGTTTTACCTCGCAACTCGATCGACTTGATCCGCAGCGATCGCATACCAAATTTGGGCATAGGTTTGAGGGTTGAGTCTACCATTACCACGTCTCACACCGGGGAAAAGTCGGTCAAATTTGGTGTTAGTATCAATATTCAGTTGGCGAATCGTGTAATTCCCAAACTCCCCATTATTGGCACGACTTACCCACCCTTGGTAATCCTGTCCGCTATAATTACCAAGTCTACGACGGGCGGCACTACTTAGCTGGGCTTGTTCCAATTTTGACAACAATTCATTGCCCTGTTTTAACCACTCTTGCCGTAAGGCTGCATCTTCAGGATTACCAGTTAAGGCACGCCCCCGGACTTCTGGATTTTGAGTATAAAAAATATCGTTAACCGTTTGCACAAAAAAACCATCGGGAATTTCTAACTGTTGACGACGGTTGCTGAGATTGGCAATGGTTTGATTATCTTGATTTCTTTGATTATTATTACCATTACCACCATTGGAGTTACCATTACCAGCATCAGGTAAACTAGGCAAACTGGGTAAAGAGACATTGGGGAGAGAAATCGAAGAAACACCGCGAATCACCCCATTAACAACCGCCACACTACCAGCAATGACCAACACTACTACTGTAGTACCCACCATACTGACCGCAAAGGGACGTAACCACCCAGGAAAAGGAATTAAAGCAGCGATCGCTTGGGTTTGTTGATGGAATTTTGTACCCAAAGCAGTTTTACTTAAACGAGCAGCAGGTGCAGCTACCATTGTTGCGATTTTGGTGATACGGCTATTGGGGGGATTAACTTGATGAGTTAGATGACTTTGATTACTATGATTCATAGTAGAAACAGGTGCAACCGTCACAGGAGCAGCTAAACCATCCAAAGCCAAAAAAACATCCTTAGCACTTTGTAAGCGATCGCTAGGTTTAAGGGCAACCATTTTTTTGAGTACCCGTCCCAACTCAGGACTAACTTGAATCGCACTCCCCCAACGCCAAGCACCCTCGTAACTATCATACAAATCCTGGGGTTCCTTCCCAGTTAATAATACCAGAGCCGTCACCCCTAACGAGTAAATATCGCTACAAGGAAACACCTTACCTTGGCGAATTTGTTCTTCTGGAGCATAACCTTTTTTACCCAACAAAGTGCGATTTACACCCAATTGGGTAGCCCAAAAACCCTGGGAAGCAGGTAACTGTTTCACCGCACCAAAATCAATTAACATTGGCAGGTTATTATCCCGTCGTCGCATCAAATTATCCGGGGAAATATCACGGTGAATTACATCACGGGAATGCAAATAGGTTAACACAGGTAAAACTTGCCGCAGCAGGAGAATAACTTCCTCCTCAGTAAACCTTTTTCCCTCAGCAAGGCGTTGATTTAATAAATCCCAATAGGTTTCCCCATCCACAAAATCCTGGACTAAAAAGAAAAAATCCTTCGTACCAAACTGAGTTTGGAGAGTACGATGAAACTTAGGAATTTGAGCATGTTGTAGTTTTTTTAAAACATCCGCCTCCCGCTCAAATAACTCCTTCGCCTTGAGAACATCCTCCGGATTCTCAACCTGGGGAGCAAACTCCTTTATCACACAAGCCTTCTGCTCCTGGTGAGTATCCTCAACCAAATAGGTACGTCCAAACCCACCCTGTCCCAAAGTCCGTACCACCCGATAGCGATTTGCCACCATCTCACCCGGTGGAATTGCCAAAGCCTCACCACACTGCGTACAAAAACGATTACCAGCAACATTCGGGTGTTGTTTACTGCAAAAAACCTGCATAAGCACCAAGGAATTAAGGAATTAATGAAAGGGATTTTCTAAACTGCTACAACCCATGACTTGATTTTTACGGATATAGTGTCGCTGATTTGCGGAAATTGGCATAGGGATAGGGGGTAAGGTTTTTCATCCCTATTATTTTGCCAATTACATACCGCAAAACATCTAATCACGTAAAATAAATAACCCATGTAGAGACGCGATATATCGTGCCTCTACGATAATTGTTGATTTGAACACAAATAATAGCTGATGGATTATTTCATCTCGGATTAGGGATTATCTTTGGATTGGTTGCAGGTATATTCACCTGGATGGTGATGCGGAGGAGAGATAGTAATAGCACTCAGAATAATTCCTTGACATAAATATTAAATCTTCGTTATGATAACTCTAATCGAACAAGTCAGCCTAGTCTAGCGATATACACAGTATCCCTAGAGCGGGGGAACCAGTAAAGGGGCGTATTTCCAGTTTTTTTTACCAACTACACGGTAATTGGAAAGGGACATCTCTCAGTCCTAGCCCGTCAGCTAACCTCGTCGGCATTGAGGGAGATCGAATCGTCTGTATTTATATATAAGCGTTTCACTATCCCAGTTTTTTTTACTACGGCTTGTTCGCTTCATTAGATAGTTGGTGGTTTGGAACAGGCTTCTGGAGGACAAGTGTTTTTAGAGGGACAG
The DNA here is from genome assembly GCF_002368395.1 of Calothrix sp. NIES-3974. GTDB lineage: Bacteria > Cyanobacteriota > Cyanobacteriia > Cyanobacteriales > Nostocaceae > NIES-3974. Next base: position 3,448,843 of record NZ_AP018254.1, on the reverse strand, counting down.
CCAATCCGCAAGCCAGGAGCTGATCGGATGATGGTGTTCCAGCAGTATTCCCTATTACCCTGGCTGACGGTGCGAGAGAATGTACGATTGGCGGTGGATGAAGTGTGCGATCGCCTGTCACCTGCCGAGAAGAAAGAATTGGTGGAGGAGCATCTCGCTATGGTCAATCTTACTGCTGCTGCCACCAAATATCCTGATGAGTTGTCGGGGGGGATGAAACAGCGAGTCGGTATTGCCCGCGCTCTCGCCATCTGTCCCAAAATGCTGCTGATGGATGAACCCTTTGGGGCACTTGATGCCCTGACTCGAGGACGTTTGCAACGGCAGGTACTCGATATCTGGGAGCGGAACCCCCAGGCGGTAATGATGATTACCCACGATGTGGACGAGGCTATCTATATGGCTGATCGCATTGTGATGATGACTAACGGTCCCCATGCCCAAATAGGCGAAATTTTGACTGTGCCCTTTAACCATCCCCGCGATCGAACTGCCCTGCGCGAGGCAAAGGAATATTATGACCTGCGTAACCATGCTTTAGATTTTCTTGATCGCTATTTTGAGCAAATGGCTGGTTAGTTGGGTCATCTCTAGACGACCCGTCGGGTCGTCTCTACTGCTGTTTCGGTTTAATGTTACGAGCTTTGTAAAAGGTTTCTAAACTATCGCGATCGCCAACAAATCGCCAATGCCAAGGTTCGTAACTTACCCCTTGTTGATTATCCCTGGGAAAGGACAGTTCAAAACCATATTTAGCAGCATTTTGACTCATCCATGCAAAGGCTTTAGTTTTCTCAAAATTTTCGCTTAAATTAGTCGCTGGTGTATTCCCATCCCCAATATCTACCGCGTATCCGGTATGGTGTTCGCTGTAACCAGGGGGTGCGCTTAGTGCTGCTCGTTGAGCTGGGGTTTGGTTGCGTTGAGCGCCAACACCAAAAAATAATTGCTTCTGTTCCTGCTCGGAACGAAAGGCCGAAATTGGTACTATATTCACACCTGAGCGTCGTGCATCCTGCACCATGAGATGAAATTTCTCGGCTGCTGCTCTACGCAAACGCAAACGCGGATGACCGGGAATTGGCACTAAATCGCTTTCCGGTGCTTCCGGGTATGGTAAATGTCCTAGTAAAGCCTGTGTTGTATTATCTGTATTTTCTACTGGGGTCTGGTCTGGATTTACCTGGGATTTAGTTTCACCCTCTTTCGCTTGACGGGATGCGGTCAAAGAAAAAATAAAACCACTCAACCCAGCAATTAACACAAACCCTAATATCCCAGCAGCAATCAAAAAAATGACTCGTAAACCTCGTTGCGGTGCAGCATCAGGAGTATCGCGCAATGCTGCTGGAATGTCTTCTCCCGAACCATGTGCGGAATTATGGGGTTTCCCCGGCTGTCCAGCATTACTCAAGGTTAAACTCCTGTTTTTGATTGATTGTAACCACCACCGATTCTAAACCGTAAATAATAAAACACAACAGCCAACATTTTACAATAGGGGGAGTCGGGAATCGGGAGTTGGGAGTTGGGAGTCGGGAATCGGGAATTGGGAGTCGGGAATTCCCTCGCACCCATGCTCCGCGTGGGTGCAGAATCTACGAGGCTCCTGCCTCGTGAACGAAGGCAGTAGCCCTCGCTAACTAAGTGACCACCCAGAGCATAGTCACTAGATATAACATTTTACAATCAATAGGGGGAATCAGGAGTCGGGAGTCGGGAATTCCCTCGCACCCATGCTCCGCGTGGGTGCAGAATCTACGAGGCTCCTGCCTCGTGAACAAAGGCAGTAGCCCTCGCTGACTGAGTGAATCGGGAGTCGGGAATTGGGGATGCAGAGGAGTATATTTAATTACTTGCATATCTAAGTTATTCTGTCTCTTGTCTCCCGTATTCTTTATCAAATCTGGGAACTGGGAAATGGCTAGTGCATTCGTTAAAATATAGAAATTTCTTCTCCACGACCTTCACACATGTTGTCTAAAATGTTATTTAGCCACTGGCGGTTATTACTGATTATTATTTTCGGAAGTAGTGCGGTTCTAACTCCCCTATTCCTGAGTTCCTACGTGAATGCAGCGACTAATCAACGCCGATTTACCCAGGTCTCGAAAGTACCTTCCCAACCTGTAGCGATTGTGTTTGGTGCGGGGGTTTCCCCGGAGGGAGTTCCATCACCGATGTTAGCAGACCGGGTTGATGCAGCAATTGAGTTATATAAGCAAGGTCATGTCAAAAAGTTGTTGATGACGGGTGACAATAGTCGCGAAGATTATAACGAAGTTGGGGTTATGCAGCAGTATGCGGTGGAAAACGGGGTTCCCATTGAAGATATTACCCTTGACCATGCTGGATTTAGTACCTATGAAAGTTGTTACCGTGCTAGGAAAATCTTTGGTGTGGAGCAAGCGGTGTTAGTCACTCAGAATTTCCATCTCCCCCGTGCTGTGTATACTTGCAACCAACTGGGAGTAGAATCCGTGGGTTTAGGAACTCCTGATTGGGAACGATATAGCTCGAAAACGGTGGGAAGATATACCCTGCGAGAAAAGTTATCTATTCTCAAGGCAATTTGGGAAATTCATGTCACCCGTCCCCAACCAACTTTTTTGGGTAATTTTGAAGGTATTAAGTAGGGAAAAAGCAGTAAAGAAATCGGGTTTCTCAAACAAACTCGATTTCTAGGATGATGGCGATCGCAATACAATTTCAGAAAATGATTCTGTACATGTTAGTAAACTTCAAATTTGACGAAGTGATGTCTAACACTGCGTTGGTACAGACATTACAGAGCTTATTGGCGAGCGTCTTCTGCGATCGCAGTGGTCAAGTTCGTTCAGGGTAAAACTAGACGTTGCTCTTGGAGGCATTTGTTTTCAAGGTTTAACCCACGATTGCGCGATCGCTCTACAGGGTAGTAGGTTAAATCCGGCAATATCATAGTCTACCCATCCAAAGGACTACGAACAGCTTTACCACCCCGATTAAGAACATGGGTATAAATCATCGTGGTTTTCACGTCTTTGTGTCCGAGTAATTCCTGAACGGTGCGAATGTCGTAGCCATTTTGGAGCAAATGGGTAGCAAAACTGTGGCGAAATGTGTGACAACCCACTTTTTTTGCAATTTTCGCGGCTCTAACAGCTTGTTTTAAAGCTTTTTGTAAGCTGCTCTCATGTAAATGATGGCGACGGACTTCCCCGCTACGGGGGTCTTTGGATATGCTACCGGAAGGGAAGACAAATTGCCAAATCCAATCATACTTTGCCCGCACATATTTTCTTTCCAGCGCATAGGGCAAATAAACCGAACCGTAGCCTTTTTCTAAATCTTGAATATGTAGAATTTTAACGCTTTGTAAATGAATCTTAAGTTCCTCTGCGATGCTTTCTGGCAACATTGTCACTCGACTTTCATTTCCCTTTGTGTCGCGGACAGTGATTTGAAGTTGTTCAAAATCAATATCTTTAACTCGTAAATTTAAAGCTTCGTTCAACCTCATTCCGGTACCGTAAAGTAATTTAATTAAAAGTTGATGAACGCCAGATAATTTTTGAATAATTAATATAACTTCGTCTTTCGTTAAAACCGTTGGTAAATATTTGGATTTCTTTGCCCGTACTGCATCGACTTTCAAATCTAAATCTTGTTTTAATACCTCTTTGTAGAGAAAAAGAACAGCATGAAGTGCTTGGTTTTGCGTTGATGCAGCCACATTTTCATGGACAGCAAGATGCGTTAAAAATTCTTCAATTTCCTTACTCCCCATATCTTTGGGATGGCGCTTATTATGAAAAAGGATATAGCGTCTAATCCAATAGATATAGGTTTTCTCCGTTTGATAAGAATAGTGCTTAAGCCGGATAATATCTTGCACCTGTTCGAGTAGCTTTTTTGGGCGTTGTTCCATATAATGTTTTGTAGAAAATTCCGTATAATACTCTAAATAAGGATGTTATACGGAAAAATTCCATATAACTCCTAGACTTATACGGAAAAATTCCATATAATCCTTCTGTGAAAGGTGTTTATACGGAAAAATTCGGTATAATATCTGAATGAGGGCATAAAAAAGAATTTTTCCGTGTAATATGAAAAGAGAGGCTATAATCCTTGATATACCAGGATTGAGAAAAAGATTATACGGAAACTTTCCGTATAATAAATAGTTGTGCCGCTTCGTTTCTAGGTGGTGGTGGCAATTTGAAATTTCTCTGTTGATGTGCTAAGTCAAGTTGTTGTCAGATTTGCTGGCAGAGTACACATTTTTGTAAACACCTCTTTTTGGGTTGCCATAAATTCCACAAATGCTCGAATTCGCGGCGCGACAAAGCGACGATCGAGATAACAAGCCCACACCGGAACTTCTGGTGGTCGGTAAGGGTGGAGGACTTCTAATAAATGACCAGCCGAAATTGCTTCCGCTGCCAAGAACGTGGGCATCTGGCTCAAACCTATTCCAGCGATCGCAGACCGCACAATCGCATCTGCATTATCAAACACAACCGAACCACTCACTGCATATCGTTCCACCTTGCCATCCACAGCAAAAGACCAGGGATAGAAGCGCCCGGTCGCTCGATTGCGAAAGTTCAAACAGGAATGTTGTTGAAGCTCCTCTGGATGCTGGGGTTGCCCATATTGCTCAAAATAGATCGGTGAACCACAGACAATCGCAGGGTAAGTGACCAGTTGCCGAACAATCAGGTTTGCACTGTCGCTCAGTTGTCCTGTGCGAATCGCCACATCAATCCCCTGTTCAGCTAGATCGACGGTGCGATCGTCCATTGAGATATCTAGAACAATCTCTGGAAAAGCTTGGGTGAATGACTTGAGAATAGGCACTAGGCAAACTCGTCCAAATGCTGTCGGAACACTGACGGTCAATCGCCCTCTGGGAGTTGCACGGCTGCCTTGGATTTCGGCTTCCAATGCCTCTAGCTCTCCTAGTAATTGCTGACATCCTTCATAAAAGCGAACTCCATCCGCAGTGAGGCTAATACTGCGGGTCGTGCGATGAAACAGTTTGATGCCTAAGTCTGCTTCTAAACGAGCGACTGCTTTGCTCACCGCAGAGGTGGACAATCCCAGCACATTCGATGCCTGGGCAAAGCTTTGAACCTCTGCAACTCGCACAAATGCCAGCATATTCGACAAGCTCTTCATAACGATTATTGAAAAAAGGTGGATAAAGAAGTGAAATCTAGCCCCTTCTCAAAAGATTGTAAACAAAATATCTTGGAAATCAAGGAGAGCAGCGAAGACAAATGCAGCCTCCCAACCAACTATCTTTCTGAGGAAACAATTATGACGACTCAATATCCCTTTGTCCGTGAACTCTACGATGCATTTCAAAACGGTGAACTCGATCGCTGGGATGCCTTAGTTGCAGAAGATGTCTTAGTTAATTCCACGATGGGACGAGGTATTCAAGGACGAGAAGCCCTGAAAGGATGGGCAGGGCAATTTGTAAATGCCTTACAATCGCGAGTCGATTTGGTGGACGAATTTGAAGCGATCGATGCAGCAGGGAATGGTCGCGCCTTCTTTACAGTGTGCCTAGATTGGAAACATGCGGAAGTTTTTATGGGGATGCAACCCACGGGGCGAGAAGGCACTTCGATTGAAACCATGCTCCTGACGATCGAGAATGGAAAGGTTGTGCGGTGGGATGTTGCGGACAACACGGTTGAAATCAACATCTATTTCTGGGAGCGAGGCTGGGCAATTCCTCACAATGTTCATCCAGAGATTCTTGTGAAAGGAATGGCACGTCGTCCCAGCGTTGCTTAGTGCTTGCCAATTGGTACTCAAAATTCATCTTTACCTTAATTTTGGAGAAACTCATGAAAACGATTCAAGTTGATGAACATGGCGATGCGAATGTCCTCAAACTCGCTGAGGTTGAGATTCCTAAGCCTCAAGCTGGACAAGCATTAGTTAAAATTCACTATGCAGGTGTGAACTTCATTGATGTGGCAATGCGGCGTGGTTGGTATCCCAATCCACCCATTCCTACGCCGTTTACGCCAGGTGTGGAAGGTGCAGGAGAAGTGATTGCGATCGCAGATGATGTGACCGAAGTGAAAGTCGGCGATCGTGTCAGTTTCATGCAAGAGGAAGAGCCTGGACTCGATCGTGCTTATGCCGAATACATTCCGATTGCAGCCTGGAAACTGATTCCTCTACCGGATGCTATTTCGTTTGAAACCGCAGCGGCGATGACGGCTCAAGGCTTAACCACTCAATACATGATGAATGAGTTTGTCAACCTTCAACCTGGGAAAAGCATTCTGATTCATGCAGCGGCGGGAGGCATGGGATTAAACCTGGTGCAATGGGCAAAGCATCTCGGTGCATTTGCGATCGGCACAACGTCTAATGCCACCAAAGCACAGCGAGTTTTGGAGTTAGGGGCAGATGCCGTCATTGATTACACCCAAGAAGATTTTGTGCAGCGCGTCAAGGCATTAACCAATGGGAAAGGTGCCGATCTGATCATTGATGGCGTTGGTAAAACTACCTTTGCAGGAGATCTCGAAGCCGTTGCGACACGTGGGCATATTGTGACCTACGGGATTACGGGCGGCATCCCCGATGACATCAATCCGTTTGATTTGCTTTATCGATCCAGAACGGTACATGGTGCGGATCTGTTTGATTATATTGCCAATCGTGAGGAGCGTATCATGAGAGCCAACGCTGTTTGGGACGCGATCGCAGCAGGTTGGCTCAAACCTCAAATTTCGCAAGTATTTGCACTAGAAGAAACGATCGCGGCTCACCGTCTCATTGAGGATCGCAACAATATGGGCAAAATTCTGCTCAAGATGTAGTTCTTTTTACTGTAAGGAATCACACCATGAAACTCGCAATCTTAGGTGCTGGAAGCGTTGGGAGTACGTTAGGTCGAGCTTGGGCGAAGCAAGGGCACACCATAATTTTTGGCGTGCGTGATGTGAATGCGCCTAAAATCCAAACACTACTGATGGAACTTGGAGAAAATGCCCAAGCTGCAACGCTGGCTGAGGCAGCAACTCAAGCGGAAACTATCGTACTCACCGTAACTTGGGACGCGATGCCTGATGTGGTCGAGGCGATTGACAATCTAGACGGTAAAATTTTGCTCGATTGCACGAACCCATTGGTTGCAAATCAACTAGATGCTGCATTGAATTTGGCTCAGTCCGGTGGGGAACAAGTTGCAGCTTGGTTCCCAGGTGCAAAGGTCGTCAAAGTTCTCAACCAAGTGGGTTGGGAGACGATGGCAGACCCACAATATGGTGCGGAAGTTGCCACGATGTTCTATGCCGGAGATGATGCGGGCGCGAAACAAATTGCATCTCAACTGGTGACTGAGCTTGGATTTGAGGCGATTGATGCTGGGTCACTCCAAGCGTCCAAATTCCTGGAGTCAATTGCAGTCTTCTGGGGACAGTTAGCTTATGGACAAGGATTGGGACGGAACATTGCGTGGCAATTGCTCAAGCGATAGAACTCTTTAACGAATTGAGTTGCTCTAGGAGGTCATTATGAATATTGGAATCATTGGCTCCGGCAATGTGGGCGGTACAGTAGGTGAACTTTGGGCGAAAGCTGGACATCAAGTGATGTTTAGCTTCTCGCGCTCCTCAGAACGGTTACAGACACTAGCTGCTCAGATAGGTACAAATGCAACCAGTGGAACACCCGCAGAAGCTGCAAATTTTGCAGATGTCGTGTTGTTCGCTCCGAATTTTTGGCTTGTGCAAGAAGCGATTGCTCAAGCTGGTTCTCTTGCAGGCAAAATTGTCATCGATACGACAAACCCTTACCGTTGGGCTGAGAGCGGTGGCATCGTCAGAATGGTTGGCGAGAATGTTTCTGGTGCAGAGACAATCCAAAAACTATTACCAGGAGCTAGATTGGTTAAAGCCTACAGCAGCTTTCAACCCAGTGCTTTGCGACGATGGGCAGAGCGTCCTTTAGATCAGCGATTGGCAGTTGCGATTGCTGCTGACGATGAAGCTGCAAAAGCAATCGTGGCTCAACTAATAGAAGACAGTGGCGGTCGCCCGTTCGATCTTGGTACACTGCAAAACGCTAGGTTGATAGAAATCCCTGGCTCCTTTTCCTCAAGTGATAATCTCACCTTAGATGCTGCATTCAAGCGACGGTTGCAAGTCCTTGGTTACTAGCGCCAGCAGCACAACAACCCCCTTGCAGCGGACGGTTGAGAGATCTCAGCGGGGATACAAAGGTGATCTGCCGCCGCTGAAGGGGAACGTTATGCCGCTGAATTGTCGTTAAGACATAGACAAGAAGTTTTACGTTACGCAAAGATTTGGAGAGTTCAAAAATGGGATGGAGTAACTGGGTAGAATGTCCGTTTGATGGCAGTGGTAATATTGATCTGTCTGGATTAGGCGAAGCTCCTAACTCTTCAGGCATCTATGCTATTGCAACTAAAACGGGTTGGAGCTACAACACACAATACGTTGGCAGATCAGGCAGGAGTATTCGCGGGAGACTACAAAATCATCTCTCTGGTCGAGGAAATCGCGTTGTCCGGGGAATTTTGGAAAATAAGAAAGAGCGTCCGAGCGATCCAACTCAAGCCCTCTATTTTGCCTTCTTAGAAACCAGAGAACATAAACTGATTGAAGCTGCCTATATTGACGCAGAAGATAGACCTGTCGGTAACTTAATTAGAGCAAGGCTTCCTGAAGGGCTAAGGGAGAATGAAGTATACACGTCTGAGTTGGAAGACTAGTCTCAGTGAAAGGGCTGAGGGACTAGCTACCACTAACTACCGTAGCGTGCCCTTTAGCCGCTTCGCCCAAAATCGCCAAAATCTTCGGTGCTAGAGGCTTCAGATCAGCTAACCGATTGGATGAAGCTTGTAGAACAATTACTGCAATATCAAACTGGAGCAGGTTTTGTTGAAACGACAAGTTACGATCAACAGTGATAAAAACATCAAAATCTGCTTCTGCAAGGACTAGAAGTTGACCATCTTATATTCCTGCCCAGCCTACTTGAGGCACTGTTTTTACCTCATAGCCAACAAACTCTCTTGCCAGTCTGCGATCAATGCACTCATCCAACAAAATCTTCATGCTATGCCACCATGCTGATAAGCTGTTTTCCCGCTTCCTCCAAGAAAGCAACGACTTGTTCTCTATTCACAGTTGGAAATCCGTCTAGAAAATCGTCGATTGACTCGCCTGCCTTGAGATAGTCTAAAAGTGTCTGAACAGGAACCCTAGTCCCAGCGAAAACTGGAGTACCGCTCATAATGTCAGGAGACGCGCTGATGATTGGAGTATCATTCGGCATAAGTTCTTGTTCCTCAAGTGCTGTTTTTATCAGTTTACCAATTCTTCAAGCAAACGGCGCGGTCTAACATGAGAAGGTAAAGGCTATTGTAGCACGTTCAACAACCTGTACTTTAGAAGTCAAATATAAAGATGTCGTCTCATATTTCGGTTTAAATGTTGGAAAGGTAACATGGTGGTTTCTAAGATTATATTTATCTCCAAAGAAGAAGAGTTTTGTAACTCGGTTACCTATTGATGAAGTGAAGAAATTATCATTAGGTTTTGAAGTTCAGGAGATGTCAGCTTCATTTGGCGATGCAACGGCAAGGGTAATCATTTCATCAATCAATGACTTGGATATTCTCAGTGACTTAATCCTCAAATGCTATGAGTCTGAGGCTTCAAAGCGAATGCCTAAAAAGGCAGCACCAAGTTAAAAGAATGTAACTATATTAAAGAATGTAACTATATTTATGATGATCATCAAAATCAAGAATTGAAATATAAAATTAAGATGTAATCATTTATGATGGAATATGCTGAAAACGATTTGGGCTACGATTCGTCAAGGAAAGATTGAACTGCTGGAGTCAACAGAGCTGCCTGAAGGAACAAAAGTGTTAGTCACACTGCTTCTCGATGATGAAGCTGGTTTTTGGTTAGAAGCGAGTCAAAAATCATTAGATGTCGTGTGGGATAATACTGAGGATGACGTGTATGCCCAGCTACTCCAAACATGATATCATCTTAGTTCGCTATCCATTCTCGGACTTGTCGAGTTCCAAAGTGAGACCTGCGGTTGTGATAAGCGCACCACATTCTTCTCAAGATATTCTGATTACGCCTTTGACAAGCAAAACCGGATCGTTGCTTGAAGGTGAGTTTGCACTTTCTGAATGGTCAGCAGCAGGGCTGAACGTAGCTACGGCAGTCAAGCGAGGTGTCTATACAGTGCATGAGAGTCTGGTGATAAAGGTGATTGGTAAGTTAGCTGATGTTGATGCAGAACGGCTAGAGCAGTCTTTGCAAGGTTGGCTGGGATTGTGATATGCACCAGCAGCCCAACACTGCGCTGCAACGGACGGGCGTAAGATCTTGGTGATGACGCAAAGGTTACTTGCCTCCGTTGAGCTATACCGTTGGGCTGCTTGAGTTATCGGTGGGGAAGCTGGTTGAGTTTATCAGTGGGATTGAGTTTGAATTAGGTGCATGGAGCGATCGCGAGATGAAACAGTTTGTTCGGGCTGTCAGTCCACGTTTCTAAATCAGCGTATTGAGGAGGATGACCAATGATCGTAAGAGAGGCGACCCACAACGATATACCTGCCATTGCTAAGGTGCATGTAGATACTTGGCGAACAACCTATCGAGGTATCGTGCCCGATGAGCATTTGGCGAATCTATCTTACGAGCGTCGAGGGAACCGTTGGCATGAAATTTTGAACCACAATCGGGAGAATGGCTACTTTACCTACGTTGCTGAGGACGAATCAGGTGAGATTATCGGTTTTGCGAGTGGAGGTGAAGAGCGAACAGGCGATCCGGTTTATCAAGGTGAGTTGACGGCAATCTACATCCTACAAAACCAGCAAGGCAAGGGAATTGGGCGCTGTTTAGTGCAAGCGGTTGCGAAAAAGCTTCATCTATCGGGCATCAACTCTATGCTGGTATGGGTTTTAGTTGATAATCCAGCCTGCCAATTTTATGCAGCACTTGGAGGTAAACCAGTTCATGAAAAAGAAATCGAAATTGGCGGTAAACCGTTAATTGAGGTGGCTTATGGTTGGATGGAGACAGGAAATCTTAGAGGGTGTTTATAAAGAAAAAATAAAGAACACCGCAATCATTTCCCAGAATATTTACTCTACTTAAGGGCGCAAGTAGCGTTTTTACTGGGGTGCAATGAGTCGAAAACCTTATCCGACAGATGTTTCTGATGCAGAATGGGATTTAATAAAATCAATGATTCCAGCAGAACGTAAGCGTAAACGTGGAAAAAAGCGTGAAGTAGATATGCCAGAAGTGGTGAAACCATGATATACGCTGCGATGACGCATCTGATGTTGCGTAGATTAGCTCGTAATCGCAGGTGTTCATCCGCTTAATATTTATTTTATAAACACCCTCTAAGGTTATCTGTGATGGGGCGCTGGGGTTTGTGGAGATTAGAGGCGATCATGAAGAAAATTGACACAACATAAAAAGCCATTGGAGCGGACTTTGTGGTAATATTGGGTCAAGTTGAGTCGTTTCTGTAAGCCGCTTAATTTTCCCGTTAGCTGGCTTTGTCCTGGGTTGGGTCTGTGCATAGAATATCGGTCAGATGCGAATGTTAAACTTGACTCAGAAACGCTAGGAGAGCGATCGCTGTGGCTTCTATTACCATTGATCTTTCAGATAGCCAATTTCAAAAGCTACGAGATTTGGCAGCACTGCATGGCATTACACTTGAAGTTTTATTAAAGGTCAGCTTGGAGGATTGGCTCAATTCTCAAAAGAACGATTTTGTTGATGCAGCCAACTATGTGCTGACAAAAAATGCTGAGTTGTATCGGCGTTTAGCATAATGCGTTTTCTGACGTTAATCGAGGTATTAGAACTACATCGTAGGGTCATTGAGCAATCCGGTGGAGCATTCGGTATCCGAGATGTAGGGTTGTTGGAGTCAGCAATCGCTCAGCCCCGAATGACGTTTGGTGGAGAAGATCTGTACCCAAGCTTGCTTGAGAAAGCAGCAGCATTAGGGTTTTCTATCATCATGAACCATCCATTTGTAGATGGAAACAAACGTACAGGTCATGCTGCGGCAGAGACTTTTCTTGTCCTGAATGGAATGGAAATTAATGCCTCTGTGGATGAGCAAGAGCGTGTGGTGCTGGCGATCGCATCGGGTGAACTAGGGCGCGAGGCATTTGTAGAATGGTTACAACGGAACGCAACCGCCAGCTAACAAGTCATTGGAGCGGCGAACCGAACCTTTTCTGCTTCGTTTCAAGGTAAAATAGTTAAGGAATGATACTTTTTGTTGAGGAAGCAAGTGATGAGATTTAGTGTAACGCTCGATCGCGATGAGGATGGAATTTGGGTTGTAGAGTGTCCTAGCATTCCGGGATGTGTGAGTCAAGGTCAGACGAAACAGGAAGCCCTTGAAAATATCAAAGATGCGATCGCAGCGTGTCTACAGGTTCGGGCAGAGCGTGGAATGCCGCTGACAGTAGAAACCTATCAGGTTGAGGTCGTTGCCTAATGGGTTCTGCTTTACCTGTCATGAGTGGGCGCGAAGTCGTGCGCGTCTTTGAGTCGTTAGGTTGGGAGGCTGTACGGCAGACGGGTAGCCACATCATTATGACGAAGGACGAGGAGCTTGTCACACTTTCAATTCCTGATCACCGTGAAGTAGCAAAAGGAACTTTAAGAAGTTTGATTCGCACTGCTGGATTAACCGTAGAGGAATTTGTTGCTGCTAAATAGCCTGTAAGCCGCAGGCTATTTAGGATTACTTCCATACAAACCAGCATTTGGCATAGTAGTGATCGACCCTGATGAGCTGTATGGACGAATAATTGTTGAAATGTACCCACACCACTCTGATTCGTTTGCCCCTACTTTTGAGTTGCGACCAGATCGAGATCCTCACTGGTATAAGTATTTTAGAGAGCAATTTGAGAACTTGTGGAATGGTTGTGGACAAAGGCACTTTTCAGGAGTCGAAGTGCATAAGTTAGTCGAAGAGGTGCGACACTTTGCAAGCAATTAACCACGCCACATAACAACCCTGGTGCAGCGGATTGCCTGACACGACTGGTGGAGTTGCAAAAGTTATCGGCAACCGCTGACCAGGAACGTTAGCTGGCTCTCGTGCTTATGCTACGTTCAAATATTTTACTGCTGGAGAAAACAGATGAGCAACTAGTATCCTGGTGCAAATAGTTGGGAAGATAAGGGTTCCTACAAGGTCAAACATAAATTTGACAGTAGCGGTTGACAGTAGCGGTAAATGCACCGATATACTCATGGCTCGGTCGAGTTTGAGTGATAGAGAGGCTGGACGTGAAGCATTTGTGGAGTGGCTACGGCAGCACACAACACCAGCTAACAATTCAAATGCAGTGGACAGTTGAAAGCAATTGGTGATGAGTTCAAGGCTAATTGCCACCGCAGATTGGGGACGTGATGCCGCTAGGATGAAGAAAGGCCTACTTTTTATTCCCTTATCATAAGAGTAAAAATAGGAGAAGTTTTTACCATAAGATTTGGCAATGGACAAAAGTACTGTAGAAAGGCAAAAACTCATTGAAGCAGTCAGCACTCTCCCTGAAGGGGCTTTGTTAGAACTTGACAGTTTTCTTGATTATCTTCGCTATAAATCAGCCCAAAACAGGGAAACTAACTAACAATCAATCTGCCAGTTTTTTAGTTGCAGTTGCAGGTTTAGGTAATTCTGGCCAACAGGATGTTTCAGATCGGGATGAAGAGATTCTTGGCAATGAAATTGATCCTGTCTATGGTTGGAGTTCCAATCCAAGCAATTCTGTATGATAGCGATACTTGACACCAGTTTTTTGTTTGCCTTGACCGATACAAAGCGATCGCAATCATCATTTTTACCAGGCGATAGCAAAGCTAACGGCTAAAGCCGTGTCGCAATCCGTTTTGGCATGATATGTAGATGTAATGCAATGGTTCTATTTATAATTAATCATCCGGACTTGATATAAGTTGGAGATACGGCTACTTCCTATTCCCTTACCATAAAAACACGAAAATCCTCATCCCGTTGACTTAGTTGAGCAGATTTAACTCCTTGGGACAGGAATATTTTTACCAGGCGATCGCAAGCGGGACGTTCGGTAGCATAGTGACCAGCATCCACCAAAATCAGATTGCGATCGCGGCTTTCTTGAAATTGATGGAATTTACAGTCGGATGTTAAATACACTTGCGCTCCTGTTTTAATTGTGGCTGTAATAAAGCTGGCTCCTGAACCACCTAACACTGCAATTCGCTGAATCTTTTGTCCTAGGTCGGCTGGGGAATGTAAAAGTTGGGGAGGATGTAATCGAGTTTGAATAGTGGATAATAAATCTTGTAATGTTTGGGGAGTGGGTAAATTCCCTACCCGTCCATAACCGATACCGGGTTGGGTGGGAAAAATTGGCTGGGTCGCTTGCAATTCCAATAGTTGAGCTAATACATCGGCTGTACCATCGGCAACCTGATCGAAGTTTGTATGGGCTGTATATACACCTATTTGCTGGGTAAATGCTAATTTTGTCATTTCACCGATATAATCCCCGCAACGCAATGATTTCGGGGGACTAAATAATAAGGGGTGGTGGGCAAAAATTAAATTGATGGGTATACCCTGTTCCCGCAGGATTAAAGCCTCCTCCATCACCGCTAAAGTCGGTGTCAGACAAACTAACACATGGGCATCTTGGGATAATACCCCTGGTTCAATTTGCCAGCCACAATTATCCCAGTTTTCTTGCCAAGTCGGATTGGCCCATGTTTCAAACCAAGTAATTAAATCGAGTATTTTCATTTTATATGGTAATCCGATTTCGGTAGTCAAAAATATCGGTTTTGGCTGTACCCTGTGGGAAGGCTTCTCGTAAAGAAGCCGCACTACGCCTAGGACTGTCAACGGTTAGCAGTCAACAACCCTACATGTAAGATTTTACAAATTATCTAGGATTGCTATATTTGTGTTGCAAACATTTTTTGGGCGTTAAATACAAATATTAATTGAAAATTGATTGTAGAGACGTAGCACTGCTACGTCCCTACAATGTTGAATCGTTTTTTTAAATCTGTATAAGAATAAATTATGAATCGGGCACTCATAGTTTATAGTCTATGGAAATTAATTATTTACCCATCAAATTTCTATCGTTAAATAAATATCGTCTCTAGTGCTTTTCCAAAGTGACTTTTCCGATTTTGATAGTTTTTGTGTACTAAAAAAAATCCCAAAAAAGTACCGCTATTTTTTTACTAGGCATTTTCGCAATAATTTGGCGTATTCTCAATAATCTTGAGACTTATTTTTAATAAATTAACGTAAAATATAGGCTTTCAGAAATGGTTGATTTTTTCAACATCTTTTTTGCTAAAATTAATTAAAATCCCAAGGGGGGTGTTTAAGTTTTATTGTTATCAGAGAATAGAAAACAGAAATTAGTAGTGCTATACATTCAATATTGATATATTTCGCGCGCTGATATATTTTCCTGTTTGTTTACGGCAATACGCTTGGTGTTAAAGATAACTGTAGGTTGGGTTGAGGCTTTGCATAGACTGTTGATTTTGTGGAAATTTACCCATAAGTTCACACTTTTTTTGTGATTATCTCGTCCCGATGCTCCGCGTGGGGACCCATTCCACGAGGGCTACTGCCTCTACATTCTTCAACCCAACATACCCAATAATCAGGCTTTTAAGTCTAACTGAACTGTATTGTTGTTTACGGTTGAGTGGCGACAATTGTCTTTTTAAGTATTAACCATCCCAACGAAAACTTAACCTTTTGACCGTGTTACTGTATTAAAGTATCTTTTCTGTTATCCCTGTTCATCATCTACCTTGAAATCCGACTGCTGAGAATCGAACTGCGTAAACTTTCCACAACACTAATCACCGTTTCCGCAACTAAATCAATTTCCTCACTGGTATTAAAGCGACCGATACCAAACCTTAAAGAAGCGTAGGCTAAACTTTCCGAACGTCCCAACGCAGTTAACACGTGGGATGGTGCGGTGGAAGTGGAAGAACAGGCAGAACCAGAAGAAAGGGCGACAGTGCTTTGTAAACCCAACAAAAGAGCCGCTCCATCGACCCCTTCAATGCTGATATTCAAATTACCAGGAAGACGTTGGGTCGGGTGGCCATTGAGGTAGATACCAGACAAAGAGGATAAACGCTGCCAAAGTTGTTGACGTAGACTTGTTAAACGTTGGTTTTCCTCCTCCTGTAGAGATAAAGCCATTTCTACAGCCTTGCCAAAGCCCACAATTTGGGGTGTATATAGGGTTCCACTGCGCATTCCCCGCTCATGTCCACCACCATGTAATTGGGGAGCGATCGCCACACGAGGCTGACGACGACGCACGTATAAAGCACCAATTCCCTTGGGTCCATAGACCTTATGGGCAGTTAGGGACATCAAATCGATGTGCATCCCTTCCACATCCAGGGGGATTTTGCCAATGGCTTGGGCTGCATCCGTATGAAACAGAATCCGGCGATCGCGACACATGGCACCAATGGCTGCTAAAGGTTGTAAAACACCGATTTCGTTATTAGCAGCCATGACAGACACCAAGATTGTATCGTCCCGAAAAGCCGCTTCTAAGGTCTTTAAATCAATGATTCCATCCTCACCTACAGGGAGATAGGTGACGGTAAACCCCAAGGTTTCCAGATATTTACAAGGGTCAATCACCGCATTATGTTCCGTTGCCACGGTGATAATATGCTGTCCCTGTTCCACATAGGCTTCAGCAACTCCCTTTATGGCTAAATTATTAGCTTCCGTTGCGCCACTAGTGAAAATGATTTCGACGGGAGTGGCGTTGATGGCATTAGCAATAATTTCTCGTGCCTGTTTAACTGCCGCTTCTGCTTCCCAACCATACTGATGATTAATACTAGATGGGTTGCCGAAATATTCGGTAAAATAGGGCAACATAGCAGCCATTACTTGCGGATCAACGGGTGTAGTGGCGTGACAGTCGAGGTAGATGGGACGGGACATAGTAATTTGGTTGATCTTAGCTCATCCGCAGCATTGATTAGGCATTGATTGTAGGACTTACGCACTTGTGACGAGAAATCAGGTGTTTGAGATTGCTACGTAAGCAAGTCGATCCTCTGCGCGTCTATCTTACGTTGCCACGACGGTGTTTACGTTTTCCTTGCGTAAGCCCTGCAATTATAGACATGAAAAATATCAAACTTTAGTGGTATGGTTATTCTGCTTATCTATTCTACCGGAAAAACAAGGTTTAGAGTTACTTCCTTCTAGGAAGGCTTTTCTTGAACTTCTGTATCAATTCTTTAAGTAGGGTCTGCTGTTCGCAAAGCGCAGCGCTAGCTGTAAAAGTCTTTTCGCGAGGGTAGGGAATAGTTTTAACCCAACAATATTTCCAGCTTTCTGACTCCATTAACAGTTTCTCTTTACAATTATTGGAGCAGAAAGCCCACCAGCAACAGACTCAAAATCGAAAAAATTTTTAGTCTGTTGAGTCATGCACGGGGTGGGACGGACAGTTTGCTCAAGCCGGGAAACCCGTCCATGCAACTGCCCTCATGAATGGGAAGCACCTTTAGGTGCAGTCCCATTGTTAGCGAGTTTTTTGATTAGCAATATACTTTTTAATTATCTCACTTGAAGCATCACCCGCAGTTCCACAAAAATAACTTCTTGTCCACATTGAAGGCATTCTCAATAAATGTAGAAATTCTTGTCTTAATACCCTAGAAGTATACCCTTTTAACCTAAACATAATTTGGTCTGGGGCTAATGTTGAAGGACTGCTAACAAAAAGATGTACATGGTCTTCCATAATTTCAAGAGCTAGAATCTCGCACTCTAGCTATGAATGCTTTTTCATAAAGCAATTCCTCAAGCCTGATAGCGAAATTTCCAACTAACACCTTTTTTCGTCTTTTCGGTATCCAGACGAAGTGGTAATTAATCATAGTGACTGATGTTGTCTTGTGCCTGTAATTTCTTGGCATATGTAAAGTTTTTGTCAAACTGCGGTCAATAGCTTGTATCTATCAACCATAGTATCAAGAATCCCACGGCTTTAAGTCGTGGGAGCGTCAACCCGATAGTAAACTCCGATTCATCAATGTTGACCGTCAATTTTAGGAGTAATTAGACTGGATACACCTTCCTTTGCTAGTCAAAAAAAATACACTATAAAGATTAATAATAAAAATAGGAATTCCCTTGACATGGAATGTAAGAGTAGTAGAATTTACTCTAATGAAGCCTAAAACCAGGGATACAGCTTTAGCCTTGTAGCGATTAGAACAAATCAAAACACGGGAGCAACGCATCTACCGGATTCCTCGATTCCGGGTATGCATTGTGACTTAAGCGATGCCCTGTTAGGATATCGATGTCGAATTTTTGAGATTTTATGGACAACAGTCCGCAAGACGGTAGTATCATCCTCCTCTAAGCTGGTGAGTTTGTCTCCCAGCGTGGGGGAGACAATAGGAGGTTTTATGCTTGTGCAAGATGTTCGCAGTTCTTTTGTTGACATTGGCGACTTGAACCAGCTCAAATGTGATTTGAATCGGTTGCCACCGGTGGATGTGGGGGAATATATCACCCAGTTACCAAAAAAAGACCAGGCGATCGCATTTCGGTTGTTAAATAAAAGTCATGCGATTGATGTGTTTGAGTATCTTCCCCCGGAGGTGCAGGAGGATTTAATTAATTCCTTGCATGATGTGCAGGTGGTGCAGATTGTCGAAGCAATGAGTCCTGATGACCGGGCTGAGTTATTTGATGAGTTACCAGCCAAAGTTGTCAAACGCCTCTTGCAGGAACTAAGTAGCGAACAGAGACAAGCCACGGCGACAATTCTTGGCTATCCGGAAGGTACTGCTGGTAGATTAATGACCACCGAGTATGTGTGGTTACGGGAAGGGTTAACGGTTGGTGAAGCTTTGAACAAAATTCGTCGTCAAGACGAAGACAAGGAAACCATTTATTATGCTTACATTGTTGATGATAATCGCAAACTAGTACGAGTCGTTTCCTTACGGCAGTTATTATTTACCTTTCCGGATATTAAGCTGAAGGAAATTGCCAGCGATCGCGTCATTCGTGTCCGCACGGAAACCCCCCAGGAGCAAGTAGCGCAAATCATGAAGCGTTACGATTTGATTGCGGTTCCGGTGGTGGATCGGGAAGAACGGTTAGTGGGCATTATCACCATTGATGATATCGTAGACATTATTGAAGAGGAAGCCACCGAAGACATTCAGAAATTAGCGGGTGTGAGTGGAGACGAAGCAGCCCTATCACCGCCAGCAATCACCATTCGCAAACGCTTACCCTGGTTACTCGGAAATATTGCCTTGTACGTTGGAGCAGCTAGTGCGATCGCGCCATTTCAAGAAGTAATATCCAAGGTGCCTGTTTTAGCCGTAATTATGCCGATTCTTTCCAATACCAGTGGTAATGTGGCAATTCAAGCTCTCTCCGTAAATGTACGTGGTTTAGGTGTCGGTGAAGTTACACCCAAAGACACCTTCAAAATTCTTCGCAAAGAAGTGATGGCAGGCATCGGTACATCCTTAGCTTTGGCTTTTACCCTGGGGATGTTGTCCTTAATTTGGTCTTCCGCTCCAGAAAGGTGGGTAGCAATTGTAGCTGCCACCGTGATGATTGTGAATGTGTTTGTCGCTGCTAGTTTAGGAACATTTTTACCGATGACACTACAGCGTCTAAATCTTGACCCAGCTTTGATTAGTGGGCCATTATTAACTACTGCCCTAGATGCAGTCGGATTTTTTACATTCCTGTCCATGATTTCCCTGGCGTTACAAATTTTGAAGTGAGATTGCAATCCGTTGAGGATTTGTAAAATCTGACACTTTGGGTTTTTGACTGTTAACTTTAACTGTTGACAGTCATAACGGGACTTAACGAATGCGCAGTTAAACTGTAAAATCTCAAATTGTGGTGCAGGCATCCTGCCTGCTTATTGTATACGCGGGTTTCAGAATATTTCTTGCCAGGTGGGGAAGCTTTTTCGGCAGCCTTGGCAATTTTAACAGTTTTAACCCAGCTGGGATACGGCTTTAATCCTTAGATTCGCGATATGCCTTCGGCATATCGCCAACAAGGTGATTGCTGTTACGAAGGCTCGTAGCAAAACACCCAGCAAGTTGCAAGGAGGTGCGATTGCTAACCAGGCGATTAGGGTAAGCGGCAAACCGATCTGCAATCCAATTAGTAGAGCGATCATATTGTTTTGCCAATTTAAATCTCTGTCGCTCATGCACAAGGTGCTAGTACTGTTGACTTTCCCAACGATCGAGGCAAAGAGTCTTAAGATACTCAATATAGCGGTCTAACGTCATCGAATTTAGCGGTTGCTTGAAAATAAGCTACTCACCCGTGTGTTTCGTCCATTCGCTCCAATGAGTAGTTAGACACGATGAGTGAAGCAACTTGGACTAGAAATATTGTACCGCCATTAACGAGATTTTGGGTGATTTAGTGAAGGGTGATCGCCCCCACAAACCCCACAACCAAGCCTTACAACCGCAGTCAAAAAACTGCACCACTCAAACTGTTCAACTCCAAAAAGAAGCTTACTATTGCCCGTCACAATGCAATGTCAAACAGATATGTCATGCGATCAAAATCCCAGCAACTTTATCTCCATCCATGGCCATGCGTGCCACAAATTCGTCCCCACCATCTTCAAAACTTAGCTTCCACAAATAGATATGGAAAACATTCTGTTGAAGACGACCAAAATAAGTAATTGAATATCCCTTTTCCATGCGTGGAGCGAGTTGCTCACTAACACCCTCAAACATTTGTTTTGTAATACCCGCTTTGTGGAATGAATTACCCACTGTTGTAAAAAGCTCGTAATTTCCCGATGCAGTGGCATCCAAAATAATCTGCAAACAATCGATGACATTTTGAGGAGGGGTTGTGAGATTCATATTCTTGAAGATGCTAGACACACTTTACCCTGGTTGATTCGGCGTCAGGCGGCAACAAACTGTTTGCGGAATCGCGCTGCAATCATTCCTTGGATTTGATTGAAAGTCCGAACAATCCGCCCGATAGAATGACAAGGATCACTGCAATCACACTTCCAACAATCGTCCAGCCACCAGAAGCTAATGTAAACGAGAGTGTGAGGAATAGCAGACATCCCATGAGAGAGACAAAAGCCCAAAACTCTATCTTCTTATTCATACCAGTCCGTTCCTTATCATCTTGTGTGGTGCGTTCTGGTTCCTATTCACTGCTGGAAAACCAATACCTATTCATTGGTAGCACCGCTAGATTTTTGATAGCATATGTTGCTTTATACTGCCCAACTATATTATTATATGGAATACTTCCGTATAATCTTTTCCTAAATCTCATATATATCAAGCATCATAGCTACCTCTTTTCCTATATTACACGGAAAACTTCGTTTTTCTGTTCTCATTTTGGATATTATACCGATTTTTTCCGTATAAAATCCCTCCTCAGAAAGATTATATAGAATTTTTCCGTATAAGTTCAGGGGTTGCAAAGAGCTTTTCTGTATAACATCCGAATTATGGACACTATACAGAATTTTCTGGGTGTTTTTATCTTATAGAGCAACGCCCTAGGTAGGGCTAACTTACCGTTGCAAAATCACCGCAATGGAAATAAACTAAGTTTATAGACTTAGTTTTTTCAGCGTATGGAAACTGTAAATATCCATCAAGCCAAGACCAACCTCTCTCGGCTATTGTCCCGTGTAGAACAGGGAGAGGAAATCGTTATTTCCAACCGAGGTATCCCCATTGCGAAACTTGTTCCCTTTCGGACATCCTTAGATCGACGGTCTAGTTTGGGACAGGATCGAGGTCTGTTTACTGTGCCAGATGACTTTAATGCTCCTTTACCAGAAGATATTTTGGTAGCATTTGAAGGTGGCGCAGAGTGAGACTTTTGCTGGATACACAATGCTGGTTATGGTGGTTTGCTCAACCAGAAAAGTTAAATGAGAACGTGATTGAGCAAATTGTGGATGAAACCAATGAAGTATGGTTATCAGTTGCCAGTGTTTGGGAGATGGGAATTAAAGTTTCCATTGGTAAGCTGCCACTGCCAAAGCAAATAGATGATTATGTCTCTACTCGCATGACTCAACTAGGAGCTAGATCGTTAGAAATCACCGCTTCTCATGCTTTGCGGGTGGCTGCATTACCTTTACATCATCGTGACCCTTTTGACAGAATGCTAATTGCCCAAGCTCAGGTAGAAGACATGACACTTGTGAGTGCAGATTCAACATTTAAGCAATATAAAGTCTGTTTACTCTGGGCAGCTAGCTAGTTCCTAGTTTTGATCAAGCTTCAAAATTGGTATCAGAAAACCACATAAAGCCGCCGCGATCGCCATCAGTTACTGGGCAGTTAAAATAAATAAAAATCTCTCTTTCGGGTTACTAAACCATCGCCGCTCATCCCTCTAGACTAATATCTAGATAACTAGATTTCGAGCGAACGAATCGCACCTTTATTGCTGCGTTGGTATCGCAACTACTGTTCACCCTTAATTTTTCGTATCATTTCAAAACCGCCAAATATACTAACCAGCAGAAAGCTTCCTCCTATAAATATCGCATAAGGTCGCCTATCGTATAGCTTTTGTAGAACTAAATCCTTCTGATTGGGGTTTTTGAGAAATGATTGAATAGTCTTAGCTTGCTCAGAGTTGAACCCGTTTAATCTAATTTCCTCTTGAGTTTGAGTTATTAATAGGTTGAACCATTCACTCTCAATAGGTTTTTCATAGGTCACATTCTTTATTTCACGCAGTAAGATATCCTGTTTTGTGCGATAGGTTTGCCTAACTATTTATTAGACTGAACTTTCCCCCAAGCAAAAAGAGCTAACTGTTGTCCAGAGTAAGTTTCAAGTTTTTTTTTGATTCGCTCTTACAGAGTACAAATTGCCAAAGGGTCTTGCGATAGGAATTTGAAGCGTTGAGCCCCTATTTCTCATCGTACCACGGATGTGCTAATCCTACTCTTGCTGACATGGGTACATATATCTTAGTATTAAAAGCTAGATTCTTTAGCTGACAAGGGCTAAAGGGGTGTTTAGTACATCAGCACCGGGGAAGTTCCTGAATTTGAGACATGAGTTCAGCTAATGACATTTGAGAATCTCTTCGTCTGAGGGCTGATGAAAGGAAGCGATCGCCCTCTTATTTTACCAACGCAGTGTTTAGATATCACTTCGTCGAATTGGAAGTTTACGAACACGCACTGAGTCATCGCTAATAGTAATTGCCGCACCTTCTGTTAGTTCGGTTTCTACAGTAGGTAAAACAGCTAAGAGTCTTTGAGCAACCACATCAGGTTTGGCAGAAGACAACCGTAATGTAATCAAACTGGGCACTCCATAATTACTGAGAGCCACCAGCATGGAAAAATCTAAGTCTTGTGTTAAAACAACTTTGCCTTCCACTCTGGCAAGTTCTAAAATCTCCGCATCGGAAGCAGTCGCAGGCAACAAGTCTGTAATCCGCACTGTATCGTAGCCCTGTGACCTTAAAGCCTCAACAGTCAAAGGAGAGATATGAACGTCAGCCAGCAAGAGCAGACTACTCATGCTGAAGTAAAGCTAACAATACGATCAGATACAGCCCAAGCCGCATAATTAAGAGCCTGACGAAGATCCTCTTCCTCTAACTCCGGGTAAGCCTCTAGAACTTCCTGAATAGATAAGTGGCTAGCCAGCAGTTTCAAGACAAATCCCACAGTGATACGCATTCCCCGAATAGTCGGCTGCCCAAGACACACTTGTGGATTAATAGTAATACGATCTAGGTCTCTAGTCACTGTGGGACTCCTGATATAGACTCCTCATATCGTCAATATCCCCCTATTATACAGAATTTTGTTCTAAACAGGACTTAACCCGGATTTCTCACCAAGGTTGAAAAAAGAGGGGTCAAAAACTGCCAACATATTTATTGCAGAACAATCCTAGCAGTTTCAAGTATGACCTTAGTACCAGTATTTCCTGTTGGATTGAACTCAACAACAACTGCACTAAACGCCAGCGATCGCCAATAGGTAACTGTAATGCCTGCTGACATCGTTCGTATTGTCAAAATTCTCATCAGCCAGAAACTTCAACATGCTTCTTGTTCTTTTCTACGAGCAAGAAGGTGATCGCGCAAACCTTGTGGGTCAAATCTCACTTGATTCATTTCACGAATCTCTTGTGCTTGCTGCCGTCGCTGCTGCAAGTAGGCTTCTACCTCTTCTACCTCTGATTGGTGATTGAGATAGAAGGCGATCGTGGCGTAAACATCAGCTAATTTTAGTGAAGGATACCGATAAACAATTTCTTCTGTTGTTGCGCCTTGATTAAAGACAGCGACCACAGTATCTAATGTGACGCGAGTTTGTCCCACGAGAATTACACCATCTTCTATTTGCCTTCAAAGGAGCAGGTTCAGCCACAATTGCTAAGGTCATAAGCATCTTCAAGTTCAATATCCTGATGGTAGCAAATCTTCGTCTGCCTCAAAAGATTGCTAGAGTGCTGGGTATGAGTCAAAAGGAGGTGGGGCGAATTCTTCGGGCACTTGGTCAGGAGACGGAAACGGATACTTGAAATTAAACGCCCAATGACTAACACCATGCTCGTTCAGGTGATTTAATCTTTGCTTTGCTTTTGTGACACTTGGAATATGTCCTGCCTCCACCCACCACAGTGCAAAGTATATTCTCCCGATTCTTAACTCCCAACTGCCTGTTCAATAAATGGTATCATCTTTCCTGCAATGCATTCAACAGTGGCACAAATGCGATCTCGTCGAGAAGCCGCGCAGAGCGGGTCAACGTCAAATTGGAATCGTCACCACATTCTTTCCCTCGCGGATTTTACCCCAGGGGAATATAACACAGTTTTACAGACTGCAACTAGTTTACAGGAAGTGCTTTCTGGCAAGATGAAAAAAGTCCCCACCCTTCAGGGACAACTGGTGACTAACCTCTTTTTTGAACCATCTACCCGTACCCGCAGTAGTTTTGAACTAGCAGCGAAACGCTTAAGTGCAGATATTCTCAACTTTGCCGCAGCCACATCCTCCATGACCAAGGGAGAAACAATTCTCGATACTGCGAAAACCTATTTGGCAATGGGTACGGATATCATGGTGATTCGTCACAAAGAAGCAGGAGTACCCCAGGCGATCGCTGCGGAAATGGATCGACTGGGTGTCCGGGTCGGTATTCTCAATGCTGGTGATGGACAGCACGAACACCCTTCCCAAGCTCTACTGGATCTTTTTACCATTTGTAATTTAATTGACCCTGGTCAACCTTGTATCGAATTGCTTCAGGGGAAAAAAATTGCCATTGTCGGGGATATACTCCATTCCCGTGTTGCTCGTTCTAATATTTGGAGTTTAACTGCCAGTGGAGCAGAAGTCCATCTTGCTGCACCACCTACCTTGTTACCTAAATGGTTTGAGGATTTTGTCAAACAACCAGAATCTCACCCAACAGCTGGTTTATCTCGCCATTTACAGATACACTGGCAACTGGAACCAGCCCTCCGGAATGCGGATTTTGTCATGACCCTACGGTTACAAAAGGAGCGCATGACCGCCCATCTGATTCCTAGTTTACGGGAATACCACCAACAGTTTGGTATCACCCGCAGTCGTCTCCAACTTTGTCAACCGGATGTGAAGGTTTTACACCCAGGTCCAGTGAATCGGGGTGTGGAAATTAGTTCGGATTTAATGGACGACCCCCAATTTAGTCTAATTCAATCCCAGGTTACTAGTGGGATTGCTGTACGAATGGCTTTGCTTTACCTCATCGGTCGCGGACAGGGAGATTGATTTTATGCGTTGAGATTGGCTTGAGCTTGTAACCACGGATCAACGGGTTGGCCATCTTTACGACGTAATTCGATTTCGATGACCATGACCAGTTTGGAACCGGGAGGTGCGGGTTTTTGATGAAAGATGATCTCAAAATCAGCTGGGTTTTGATTATGTTCCTTGAGCCAATCTTGAACTTTGGTGGTAGCAAAAAAAGATTGTCCCGTCTCGAACATACGGGTAATCTGCATTTGTAAAGAGTAAGGATCTAAACGGGGCATTTTCCCACCTAATTTTATGGATAGAATACAGGATATAAGATGGCAAATTTTGTCGTTGATTTACTGTTGACGGTTGACGATTAACACTCAACAGTCAACAGTTAACGGTTAACTACTGCCTAAGTAAAAAACTGCTAACTTGCTAACTATTCTACAGCTACTTTAACTGAAGCAATAGCAACCTGATTATTAAGAGTCTCGGTGGTATTAAGTGCATCATTGTGAATCGCTTTCCACCACAAACTGGTTGCAGGAATAACCCCAAAAACGCATCCTAAAGCCACTGGGACAAAAAAGCCAGCACCTAAACTTAAACCCGCAGCAAAGGCAAAATTACTTAAATAAACAATAATCGGCACAGTTAAATGCGATCGCTTGAGTTGAATCTGAGCATTACGCCATAAAATCGCTGCTACACCCATAAATAAGGCGCTGGTTCCGAACCAACCTAGGTAGTTTTGATAGGGTGTGCCATAAAAAGCACCAGGTGTAGCCCAAGCCCAAAATGGCATAATTGTCTGACTCATGGCTGGTTCGAGGGCAAAATCCCAACAAGTGAACAGTATCGCTCCCACAACTACTGCTCCAATTTGCCGTTTCCAAGTCGGGTTTTGACTGACACTCAAACCCGCGCGAGCAATTAAATAGGCAGAAATACCCACATAAAACCACGACAAAGGGATGGTAAAAGGTACTAAACCAGCAATTTTGTAGCCTAAACCACTCAAATAACTGTAATCACCGAAGGGGAAACCCGTACTTGTACCCAGTAGTTCGCTACCAACGGATATGAAAATGGCTGGTAACATAAAACTGAGCCATCTTGTTAATCCCAGCGTCCTGAAGGCAAAAATTGATACTGCTATAGTGCCTAAGACGATATCTACCACACCTCCGTCTGTCAAACTCAGGTGCATTGCTTTTTCGCCCACATCACCCCAATTCAGGACAAAGTTTGCATTGGGAATAACAATTAAAATTCCTACTAATCCAAATACTTTCGCGAGTATATGCCCTGTTAAGCATACACGTTCTACAATTACAACTTGTCTCATGAGAATCCCTTAATCAAGATATGCCCTATGGCTACTATGCTGCTAACAGTTTACAAATGTTTAAGAAAATTTTTAACCTAATTTTGGGTTTTGGGCAAAATCATTAGGATTTGAGGATGGAGAATAGTTAGGAGACGGGAGTAATCTTTTCTATTCATTCCGGTGATTGGGTTTTTCGGATTGCTGTAGATTATGGGGTGTATGGGGTGGGGTAATAGTAGCTCTAGTTCCGAAAAAGCTTTAAAATAAAGGCGCTATGAGCGCTACTGCGTGCCTTTCTGTTTCCGCAAACCCGGTTTAATCCAAAATCCAAAATTGTTTGATTTTAATTACACAATGGTTCAATTCCAACGTCTACCGTGGATATCACTGATATTAATGTTGCTCACCTATTCTAGTTTGGGCTGGAATTTAGCGAATGCAAAACCGTCACTATATGGGTGGGGATTGATTGCGATCGCCATCCTTCTATTGATTGAATTATTAACTATACCCTGGAAAAGGTTAAATTACTATTCCCTGATTCTATTTCGCTCGGCTTTGCGCAGTTTCTTGATTTCGATTTTGGCTGCTTTTGTACTATTTCTCATGATTTCCAGATTTCGTCTGTTTCTAGATGTCCTGGTTATCCTTGCAGCCACAATTTTGGCACGCATCGACTTTCAAACGACAAAGTTCTCGCGAACCCAGACTTTTTGGACGTTGGCTGGTTTATCCCTCACTGGTTTGTTGATCGGATTTATGCTGGAACAATTGGATTTTAGATTTTGGATGAGGTAGAGACCGTTTTTTGCTAATATCGAAGATCCGACCGCATTACGGATGTCAACATGAGCAAAGGAACCTTATTCGATAAAGTTTGGGATTTACATACAGTTGGTGTGCTGCCTTCTGGACAAACACAGTTATTTATCGGCTTACACCTAATCCATGAAGTCACCAGTCCCCAAGCCTTTGCCATGTTGCGGGAACGCGGTTTAAAAGTCCTGTTTCCCGAACGTACTGTGGCTACGGTTGATCATATTGTTCCCACCGCGAATCAAGCCCGTCCCTTTGCTGATACTTTAGCAGAGGAGATGATGCAAGAACTAGAAAAAAATGTTCAGGAACACAATATTCGCTTCTACAATATCGGTTCCGGTAATCAGGGTATTGTCCATGTCATTGCTCCAGAACTGGGATTAACCCAACCGGGGATGACTATAGCCTGTGGAGATAGCCATACTTCTACCCACGGTGCATTTGGAGCGATCGCGTTTGGTATTGGTACAAGTCAAGTCCGTGATGTGTTGGCTTCCCAAACCCTTTCCCTGTCTAAATTAAAAGTCCGCAAAATCGAGGTCAACGGAGCCTTGAAACCGGGTGTTTACGCTAAAGATGTAATTTTACATATTATCCATACCCTAGGTGTTAAAGGTGGGGTTGGCTATGCCTATGAATACGCTGGTAGCACCTTTGCCAATATGAATATGGAAGAGCGGATGACCGTGTGTAATATGTCCATCGAAGGGGGAGCTAGGTGCGGTTATGTCAACCCTGACCAAGTTACCTATGATTACCTCCAAAACCGGGAATTCGCTCCCCAGGGTGCGGACTGGGACAAAGCCGTTGCTTGGTGGGATTCCCTGCGCAGTGATGTCGATGCGGTGTATGATGATGTGGTTGTGTTTAATGCTGAAGATATCCCCCCCACGGTAACTTGGGGAATTACTCCGGGACAAGGTATCGGTATTGACCAGATAATCCCTTCCCCTGATTATCTCCCTGACGAGGAACGATTTATCGCCAAAGAAGCCTACGAATACATGGATTTGGCCCCCGGACAACCCATTCGCGGCACAAAAATCGATGTTTGCTTTATTGGTAGTTGCACCAATGGACGGATTAGTGACCTGCGGGAAGCAGCAAAAGTAGCTCAAGGTCGTCGAGTCGCCAATGGAATTAAAGCCTTTGTTGTCCCTGGTTCGGAACGGGTCAAAAAACAAGCGGAAGCCGAAGGACTTGACCGTATATTTACGGAAGCAGGTTTTGAATGGCGTGAACCAGGTTGTTCCATGTGTTTAGCCATGAATCCTGATAAACTCATGGGTAGACAAATTAGTGCTTCCTCCTCCAACCGTAATTTTAAAGGTCGTCAAGGTTCCGCTTCCGGACGGACTTTATTGATGAGTCCAGCGATGGTTGCTGCTGCTGCGATCGCTGGTGAAGTCACCGATGTCCGTGAGTTTTTGCAAGGGTGAACAGTCGAGTCGGCTTTCTTGTTTTAGGAACCCAATTTAAAGGCTTCAATAAACAAGCTATAAATAAAACCGATTTTGAAAATATTAATCATTTCCACCCATCCCCCCCTTTTCATACTGGAACGGCGATAAAATATGAAACTAATGATTTCCGCTACGGCTGTAAGAATTGCGGCAATATAAATATCCAGGGTTGCGCGTTGTCCCGCAGTCGTGGAAATGGCAGTTCCCATGAAAACCCCAAAGAGAAAACTGATGATAATCATGGAGATGCGTCTCCAGGGGTTAGATAACCATTGTTGAGAACGTTGCGCGATCGCACTTACGAGTATATTTAAACGAGTATCTTGCATGGCTGTATGAATTAGGTGGTTAGGAAGTCGGAGATAGGAAAGAGTACAAGTTTTCTCAGGAGTTCCCCATTAACGTTTTTACACAACCGTTCGGCTGACGCTTACGGCAAAGCCAAGCATGAAAAACGTTTCGCCACTCTCCTTATCCCCTACTCCTGATTTAAAAGCAAGGGAAGACCCAGATTATATGGATCTTAAACACAGGTTATATTAAATATCGCTAAAATATGAATATGGACTTGATGTTTCCCGCTTTAATGGGGATAGGCACAGTGATTTGAGGAATATTTTACCCCAAGATTCTGTTGACTTTTCTCGTTGGAGGCGAAATAATCAGGTTTGTAATTTTGATATTTGATGCATTCCCTGACATACTTTTTTGTAAGTCAGTGCGACATGTTTTTTTTGACACAATTGAATAGAAAAATTAACGAAAATATTTGCCTATACCTAATCCAGAATGATTTAGGTATCAGTTTAGACATAAACCAATACCAATATTCTTGGTAAATTAATCTCTAACCACAAGAATCAGGGATTATCAGGCAAGATGATGTGATATATATAACTCTGTTTCCCTATCCATTGAGTGGCTGGATTTTTGAAATATTGGCGGTCTTCCCTCAAAGATTTCGACTGAATTAGCACCTAAATTCTTTAGTCGTGCTGATGATTTTAGATTCCTAGTCAAGACTTAAGTTTTGGCTGAGATATTTTTTATGGGCAGAGCAACAACAAACTCCTAGGGAACATTGAATATATCATTGATCCCCTGATATCTAAACCTATTTCTTTCTAAGTATTCTCTCAAATATAATTATTGATCCCGATGCAATCGATAAAGTCTCGTCGTTTATTTCTCCTTGCCTTCTGCTTGGGTACACTCGGTATATTTGCTGGATTTTACCAGTTCAGTGTCACATTTGAACCTGCCGTATCCGAAGTCGCAGCCATCTCCAAAGAGAATCATGCTCAAGATAGCGTATCCCAAGGAAGTAGCCTCGCGATCGCGGATACTGCCACGACTAACTCTACCACCACTACACCTAAGAAATTACTAGCCTATGGAAGTAACTTCAACAACAACGGTACTCAAGGGAAATTCCGTGCTAGTAACCAAACCGACCATCCAGTTCGCCTTGCCCTACTGACACGTAATCCAGAAAATCAAAGTCTTAAAAGTAACAGTCAATCAGCCAACCCAAGTAAAAACCACCTACCCGTCCACTGGGATTTTGCCCCCCAAGAAGGCAGTAGCACCGGGATGCTGCTATCCCTACCTAACGGAAACCTGACCCTAGAACCAGGAGATATAATTGTCGCCTTTGCCCAAGATGGCTCCCGTCGTTACTGGGGTCCCTACGTAGTCGGGGAAACACCATATCCCCTCTGGAATCCCCAAAGCCAAGAATGGCAGTTGATATTACCAGGGAATGGGGACAAATAATATTTAATTTTAGATTTTGGATTTTAGATTTTGCGGAAAGCTGGGGAAAGTAGACAAAATCTAGATTTTGCGTGAGGTCAGAAGCCGGTTTTATCCAAGAAACCTGACTTCTGAAATATTAAGGTTCCACTGTCACCCCACGCCAAAAAGCCACATAGCCTTCAATATTTTTGGCTTTTTCCTTCGCGCTGGGGTAGTACCAAGCAGCATCCTTATTTTGTTGACCATTGACAACTATTGTGTAATAGCTAGCTACACCTTTCCACGGACAGGTGGTGTGGGTAGTGCTGTCTTGAAAATACTCCCGATTAATTGTATCTGGAGGAAAATAGTGATTTCCCTCCACCACAATGGTCTCGTCGCTCTCCGCGAGGATAGCGCCGTTCCAAATTGCCTTTGCCATATTTATTTATTGTGAAAAAATTTACCTTGAATATTATGTAACATTTATCAATGGGATATATATACAAATCTTTAATATTAGGGAGTAGGGATTAGGGAATAGAGACCTGATTTGGTGCAGCCGTCCCCGAATCGGAGGATAGTGGGGAGTAGGGATAGTCCGTAGAGACGACCCGATGGGTCGTCTCTACAGGAGTGACCGAAATGTAATACCTACGCTAGTGCTCCATGTTATTTGAGGACAACCAAATAGGACAATAGATCATTTCTGCTCCCCTTCCAGAGGCGATATGTCGCGTCTCTACTCCCTATTTTCTCGCGAGGGATGGTGTTTGCAATCCAAAATCTAAAATCTAAAATCCAAAAATTGGCCTGTTTAGGCATAAAGGTACAAATAGTCCTAAAATTCTACACGGAGCTATTAAATAAATTAGCTGCGAATTTGATTTTCGAGTTTAACTGATTCAGCAAGGAGTTTGATTGTGGATTTATCGCTGATCCCAGCCCAGCCAAAGCCAGGTATTATTAATGTACTAATTGAAATTACTGGTGGTAGCAAAAATAAATACGAATTTGATAAGGATTTAAACGCTTTTACCCTCGATCGGGTGTTGTACTCATCGGTGAAATATCCCTATGATTACGGATTTGTCCCCAATACCTTAGCCGATGATGGCGACCCCCTAGATGGGATGGTGATGATGGATGAACCCACATTTCCTGGGTGTATAATAGCAGCACGACCAATTGGTATGTTAGAAATGATTGACGGCGGCGATCGCGATGAAAAAATTCTTTGTGTACCAGACAAAGATCCGCGTTATGCCAATGTTAAATCCCTGCGCGATGTTCCTCCCCACCGCCTTGATGAAATCGCTGAATTTTTCCGTTCCTACAAAAATCTGGAAAAGAAAGTGACGGAAATCCTTGGTTGGCAAGATGTGGATAAGGTTCAACCCCTAGTCGAACAATGTATTAAAGCCGGTGCTAAGTAGCTGAGGGATAGGGGTCAATTAAGGAGACAGAATACAGAATACGGTCGTCAGTAGGGAAAGGGGGTGGAGGGGAAATTGAATAATAAATAAATGATTAAATATCTAGTGCAGACGACCTGTCAGGTTGTCTCTACCTTACTCCCCGCACCCTATTTCCTGTTCCCCCATTCCCCATTGCTGGATATGCTACGCACAGTTTTATTGGCTAAGATTCATAATTGCACCTTGACGGCTGCAAATTTACATTATGTTGGCAGTATCAGTATTGACCGTATTCTCATGGAGCGTGCGGGTATACTACCATACGAACAGGTGCAAGTAGTGAACGTCACCAATGGAGAGCGTCTGGTTACATACGCAATTCCAGCTTCAGCTAATTCTGGAGCGATTGAGTTAAATGGGGCGGCAGCACGTCTAGGCATTTCTGGCGATCGCTTGATTATAATGTCTTACGGGCAGTTGTCTGAGAATGAGTTAAAAAACTACTCACCGACGGTTGTCATCGTTGATGAAAATAACCGAATTCTGGAAGTGCGTTACTACGATGACCTACTCAGTTCAATTTAAGCCCCCACATAATTATGTCAAATCCAGATTTGTCGCAACCTCAATCTAATTTAGTGACTCGGCGAATGTCAGAACATCAGCAGCAAGAACAAAGTGATTTTATTGTCCGATTTTGGGGTGTACGGGGTTTAATTCCCACCCCTGGTGTGAATTCTCACCGCTATGGGGGTAACACGGCTTGTTTGGAAATGGATATTGCTGGTAAATATTTGATTTTTGATGGGGGAACAGGGTTACGAATCCTGGGAAATAGTTGGAAAAATTTACCCCAACCAATTGAGGCTCATTTATTTTTTAGCAATTCCCAGTCAAATCATATCCAAGGTTTTCCCTTTTTTGCTCCCGCTTTTGTCAGTGAAAATTGTTTTCATATCTACGGAACAGCAGCATCGAATGGGGCTTCCATTAAACAATGTTTATGTGACCAAATGTTACAACCCCATTTCCCCTATCCTCTGCAAGCGATGCAGTCGGAATTGAAGTTTCATAATGTGGTTCCTGGGAATGGGATTGAGATTGATGGAATTATGGTGAACACTGCATTCGTCAATCAAAATCAAAAATCTATCGGTTTTCGAGTAACTTGGGGTAACTGTAGTGTCGCCTATGTGACGGATTTGTGTGAAAATATGGAACCGAGCGATCGTGATCGCACGATTGAGTTAGTACGGAATGTCGATTTATTGATTGCTAATGCAGCCTATACTCCCTTAATGCCCCGTAATTATGATGATAAGTCCCATTGGCAAGTAGCGGTGGATTTGGCAAGGGAAGTCAACGCAAAACAGTTGGTGATTTCTCACCACCACCCAGATGATAGTGATGAGTTTTTAGACGAAGCTCAATCGTTGATTCAACTGGCTTTCCCGAAGGGATTATTAGCCAGGGAGGGTTTAGAGTTAGTGGTAAACGGTTGATGGTTATATAGGAATTCAATTTGGTTTTTGACTGTATCTGTTAGGGACAGGGATAGTCCGTAGAGACGACCCGTTCGGTCGTCTCTACGGGGAATTTAACTTGCCAAATTGGTAAAATTCCCTTAAATTAACTCACCAGTCAACAAATAATCGCTCGTAGTTATAAATAAGGAAGATATCCCCAAATATGTCATGGATTGAATTAAGCTTGGATGCTACGGGTGAAGGGGTTGATTGGGTTTATAGTTTGTTAGCCAAAACAGGTTTTTGTCCAGAAATACGGATTGATAGGTATTCCTCAACAAATTTGACAAACTTGAGCAGTCCAACCCATACATGGGAATTTCACATTTGTTTATATTTAGCTTCAGATATTCAGGTTTATTCCCAGATACAGGTGATTGAGAATAGTTTTCATTCCCTCCAGCGTACTGGATTAGTCACCCAAATCAGGGAAAAACTAGTTGAGCAAATCCCCGTAACAGGGAATGTTTGGGTGAATGTCCAGGAAATCGGTGAAAAATTTGCGATCGCGAAATCCCACAACCCAGGTTTAGGCGATCGCATGATTATTAAAACCAGACCATCCCTAGCTTTTGGTAGCGGTTTTCACCCAGCTACCATATTGGCTCTACAACTGATGGAACGCCATATTCAAGAGGGAATGCGTGGATTAGACTTAGGTTGCGGTTCGGGAATACTCAGTGTAGCTCTGGCCAAATTAGGAACACAAGTTTTAGCCGTAGACAATGACGCGATCGCCACTCAAGCAACCCGTGAGATGGTTATAGACAACAATGTCGAGACCCAAGTTACTGTCAAGCAGGGTAGTTTAGGTAGCGGTAGTGATTTAGGACATTGGTTAGGGGGAGATATTCATCGTGGGGAAGATTTAACAGTGATTCCAGCAACTGCTAATTTTGATTTTATTGTTGCCAATATTCTCGGTCGGGTACATATCCAACTTGCATCGGAATATCAACAAGCTTTACGTCCTTCCACCACTGGAGGGATTTTGATTACTGCTGGTTTTAATCAAGATATGGAAAGTGAAGTGGAATCCGCATTAAGTCAAAACGGATTGAGATTAATCGACAGTATTTATTTAGATGAATGGGTCGGGTTTGTCCACCAATGTGGATTTTAGAGGATTTTGGATTTTGGATTTTGGATTTTAGATTTTGGATTAGAATTCAGGTTTTGATTACAATTATCTGATATTACGATTTTGGATTTGACATTTTGGATTCCAACCAAAATTATCATCTGTAGAGACGCGATATATCGCGTCTCCCGAAATCACCACGAAATATGATTAACCCAACCGTATTAGGACGCAATACGTAATATTTAATAAATACCAAATATCAGATGAAATATGTAATACATCCAGAAGATGAATCCAGAATATGAGACGCGATATGCAATAAATACAGAATATTCAGACGCAATACGTAATACATCCAGAATCTGAGACGCGATATGCAATAAATACAGAATATTCAGACACAATACGTAATACATCCAGAATCTGAGACGCAATATATTGCGTCTCTACATGTCAGATTGGTATACAATTAATCCGCTTCATTAAATACTAACTGTCCGCGATAACCTGTGACTAAACGACTACCATCTTTAAAAATATGTACCTCAATTTGGTCACTAGCCCAACTAATTTGCCCACTTAAAGCTGGATTAAAGATATGTACCCGTTGATTGCGGGAGGAAACCGGTGAATTCGGGTCATTAATGGCTTGAGATTGAATATAGGGACCATCAATCAAAATATCCAACTGGTCTAATAAATCTTGCGCACCAGCTGGGGCATAGGGTGATTGTAGCTGTTCTAGGGTAAATCCAGTAAATGACATCACATTTAAGCCCGCAGCTTTCACTTTCCGTGCTAAATTCGCTAAAGCTGGTGCTTGCCAAAATGGTTCTCCCCCGGAAAATGTCACCCCTTGATTGCGCTTATCAGCGATAATCCGCTCCGCTAAATGTTCCACCGACATCAACTGATTAATTTCAAATGACCAGGAAGCTGGATTAAAACATCCTCCACACTCGCGCATACAACCTTGTACCCAAAGCACTGCACGACATCCAGGTCCGTTAACTTCCGATGCGTCCACATACCCCATTGCATTGATATAACCTGGGGGTATGCTCATCAGTGAAAGATAGGGGTGAGTTTGGGAATGAGTTTGAGGTTTGGTCATGGTGAAATCAGTCCGGGATACAACAAATCCATCAACAATCAGCAGCTTAACGAGAAAATGTGAGAAACTTGTGAGCATTGCCTTGATGAAGAGGGAGCGGGGGGTGCAGACCCTTTTAAAACATCCTCTGATTAGGGCTGACTGCAAAAGATTAAAACTCTTGTCTTGTAAGCTTTGGAGGGTACTTTAGTGGCAAAAAACGCTTTCCCAATAGGCGTACAGGAGCTACAAACATTTTACATCTGCAATTTTTTGCAGGTGTAGACGGCTTTTCGTAGAGATGAAAAGTGGAATTTTTGGGTTAAAACTATTCCCTACTCCTTACCCTTACTAAAAGACTTTTTCTGCAGACCCTAAGTATTTAGATGTAGACTACTACCTATTCCCCATTCCCTGGGATAAAAATATCATCCCCATAAATAATATAAATAAATGTTCTCCAGCAACAGTCTGACAGAAGCCAAAAAAGAGATTTATTAAAATTGCCGAAATATTCCTTAACCTCGATCATCTTAGGCACGTGAACCCCTATGCTAGATGGTTGGGCTGCATTGAATGGTTTTGCAGAAGCGGCATTGAATTGCGTTTGTAGATAAGGATTAAACAGTGATGATAGATACTGCAATTGAGGCAATAATCGCACGGGAAATTCTTGATTCCCGTGGTAGACCCACCATTGAAGCTGAGGTACATCTTGTTAATGGTGCGGTGGGACTTGCTCAAGTTCCTAGTGGTGCATCGACTGGTACATTTGAAGCTCACGAGTTGCGTGATGGCGATAAAAGTCGCTACGGTGGGAAAGGTGTGCTGCAAGCGGTAGAAAATGTGAAGGAGAAACTTGCACCGCAATTGTTAGGTTTGGATGCACTCAACCAAGAACTCCTTGACCGAACAATGATTAGTTTGGATGGTTCGCAAAATAAAGCGAATTTGGGTGCAAATGCAATTTTGGCGATTTCTTTGGCTGCATCGAAAGCTGGTGCGGAAGCTTTGGGAATTCCTCTATATCGCTATTTGGGTGGTCCTTTGGCGAACTTGCTTCCCGTACCCCTGATGAATGTGATTAATGGTGGTGCGCACGCTGCGAATAATGTTGATTTTCAGGAGTTTATGATTGTTCCGGTGGGTGCATCTTCCTTCCGGGAGGCTTTACGCTGGGGTGCGGAGGTGTTTGCTACCTTGAGTAAGGTGTTGGATGATAAGGGTTTGTTAACAGGGGTTGGTGATGAAGGGGGTTTTGCTCCGAATCTGGAATCAAACCAAGTTGCTTTAGATTTGTTAGTGGATGCGATCGCCAAAGCTGGTTATAAACCTGGGGAAGAGGTGGCTTTAGCTTTGGATGTTGCTGCTAGTGAATTTTACCAGGATGGCCAGTATATTTACGATGGTAAACCCCATGCTCCTGGAGAATTTATTGACTATCTAGCCCAGTTGCTCGGTCAATACCCAATCGTCTCGATTGAAGATGGTTTACATGAGGAAGATTGGCAAAATTGGCAAGCACTCACCGCGAAAATTGGGGATCAGGTGCAATTAGTGGGGGATGATTTATTTGTCACCAATGCCACCCGTCTGCGACAGGGTATCGAACAAAAGGCTGGGAATGCAATTTTAATTAAGCTCAATCAAATCGGTTCCTTGACGGAAACCTTAGAAACTATTGACCTGGGAACTCGCAACGGTTTCCGTTCGGTTATTAGTCACCGTTCCGGAGAAACCGAAGACACCACCATCGCCGATTTAGCGGTTGCTACCCGTGCTGGTCAAATTAAAACCGGGTCATTGTGTCGCAGTGAGCGGGTTGCTAAGTATAATCGATTACTTAGAATTGAGGATGAATTAGGCGATCGCGCTGTTTATGCAGGTGCTGTGGGAATGGGACCGAAATGATTTTGGATTTTGGGGGTTGCTGAATCCAGGGATAAATTTGAAATAATGTAGAGACGCGATATATCGCGTCTCTACATAATCCAACGAATTAATTTCATCCATCAAATCAGCAACACCGGGTTTTGGATGAGGTAGAGACGACCCGACGGGTCGTTTCTACATGAATTGGAATATTTACAAATACATTGCTAACAGGATACATGTTGGGAATAACAACGCTTATAAATCAAACTCATTTTCCCCATCCTGCATCCTGTATCCTCTACAGACTACGCAAAAGCGCAGTAGGAAGTGTGAGCGGTTGCTAAAGCCTCCACCAATCCACGGACAACGGCAATCATGGCAACTTCGCTATTCAGTTGGTTAACTGCGGAACCAACACCCACACCAGCAGCACCGGTCGCGATCGCCAGAGGTGCGGTGACGTTGGAAATGCCGGAAGCACACAGTACGGGAACTGGCACAACACGGGAAATTTCGTAGGCTGCGGCTAAGGTGGGTGCAGCTTTTTCAATTAATCCGAGGGTTCCGGAATGAACTGGTTTGCTGCTATTGCTACCTTCGGTTTGGATAATATCCGCACCCGCGTTGACTAGTGCTTCGGCTAACTCGACCTGTGCGTCTAATTTGAGAATATGGGGAACTGTCACCGACAGGGTGGTTTCTGGGAGGAGACGACGAGTTTCTGTGGTTATAGCTAAAATTTCCTCGGCTTCAAACTGAATTCCTTGGCTATAGAAGGAGTCGAAATTCCCAATCTCAACTAAATCCGCACCTGCTGCGACAGCTTGGAGCAATTTTTCTGGTTCTACGGCTGATACACATACAGGTAGGGATACCACCTGTTTCACTTGTTTGACTAATTCTGGGTCAGCAGCAATATCCACAAAAGTCGCACCGCCAATTTCTGCGGCTTTCACGACTGCGATCACGTTCTGTACATCAAAGTTATTCAAGCCGCTAATTACTTTTAAAGCACGACGAATAGCAAATGCGCGTTGGAGAGTTGGATGCATCATCTTCATTTCCTCTAAAAATTTCCCTCGCAGTCCAATATTGAAAATAGGATTATTTTTGCATTACTAGGTAATTCTTGCTAGTAGTTTGGTCATAAATCCTAGATTCTAGAGACAAATTAAAATTATTATTGCCCTTTATTTAAGCATGACTAAAACCCTAGATTGGGGCAACAAAGTTTTACAAATCTTGTCAGTACATTAATATTTTGAGGCTAAAATACGGTCGTCTGAAATATAGGAGACAGAATATCAGGATGGTAAATCGTAAATAAAAATCTATCTATTGATATTATTTGATACTCATTTGCGACCAAAGATGGTAGGCTAGGTCGATGCAATTAAACATAAAACCGCAACGTAACCGATTATTCAGTTCAAAGCCTTACTCCCCTACAGACGCGATATATCGCGTCTCGGAAGTACAGACGACCCGACGGGTCGTCTGTACTCCCTGATTTTAACGACAATTTTCACCACCCACCTACTTAACTATCCGTGATTGTGACCCAAGACCAGCAATTTCATTATCCTCAAACTACCAGGAAAGAAGGCAACTTGGTATGGAGGATGATAATTTATGTGACAATTATGTGATAGAATTTTAACTACCTATTTCAGTATTTCGGCTGGTATAAATTTCACATGATTTTAGGTATTGCCGAACAAATATTTGCAGTCCTTGGCTTGTTATTTTTTGCTGGTGCTTTTTCCGATATTCTTCCTAATGCAACAATTTCCCTGCTGCGATATTTAATCTGGTTCGGCGCGATCGCATTATTAATTCTACGCTGGCACAGCACATTATGGGTCGCTAGTCAAACAAAATTACTCTGGGTACTTTGCACTATTATTTTATTTTCCTTTCTCTGGGCAGATGTGCCTTTAGATGTGCTGAGGGACAGTCGGGAAGTGATGCAAATGACTGCCTTTGGCTTATATTTTGGGATGCGATTTATCCTCCGCGACCAAGTAAAACTATTGGCGATCGCTTTTGGGATTGGGGCATTAATGAGTTTGACTGCGGTTGTTGTTGACCCCACCATTGGCATTCACGGTAGTGACCATCCTGGAGCTTGGAAAGGTGTATATGGCTACAAAAATATTTTAGGTAGTATGATGATTTTGGGTGCAGTTTCCTTTGCTTTGCTACCTAAGTATATTATGCCTGTAATTTGCCAATGGATAGGTTTCGGTCTGTGTGTAGTTTTAATCTTACTTTCGACTTCTAAAACATCCCTGATTTTATCGATACTATTGGCGGCAATTATTGTATTTTACCGTTTCTACCGTTGGCGGGGAAAAATTACGATTGTTTTCTGGGATTTATTTATCCTTGTTGCTGTGAGTGTCAGCAGTATCATTTTCACTAATTGGACGGAAATTATCACCGGATTAGGAAGAGACCCCACCCTCACTGGACGCACACCCATGTGGACGGTTGCACTCATCCGCTTAATGGAACGTCCTTGGTTAGGATTTGGACGGGGAATGTTTTGGCGACCAGTACATGCTTACGCCCGCGAAGCTGGAAGTGCAGTTGCACACGGATTTATTCCTCCCCATGGTCACAATGGGTTTATTGATATGGCTTTAGATATAGGGTTGGTGGGTTTGGGGATATTTTTGGTTTGTTATGGTTTTGCCTATATTCGTTCCCTCAAACTAGCCTATGGGACTGATAGGTTATATAATTTGTATCCGTTAGCGTTTTTGATATTTTTGTTTGTAAATAACATTACCGAAAGTTTTATCCTGTATAAAAGCAATATTTACTGGACATTATTTATTAGTTTTGCAGTGAAATTGGCCGTGATTGAGCAGGAAACAAAACTAGACAATATTTCCCAAGTATCGGAATTAGGAAAGTTGGAAATAGGCGGTTAAATCGTAGGTAGAGACGCGACATGTCG
The DNA here is from genome assembly GCF_002368395.1 of Calothrix sp. NIES-3974. Classification (GTDB taxonomy): domain Bacteria; phylum Cyanobacteriota; class Cyanobacteriia; order Cyanobacteriales; family Nostocaceae; genus NIES-3974. Next base: position 3,407,643 of record NZ_AP018254.1, on the reverse strand, counting down.
CGTCTCACCAAGGATTTAAAAATGCAACAGACGAATTTTGACCAGACGTAGCATTGCTACGTCTCTTATTGATCAAAATCATGATTGGACACAGCAACACCTAATTTTGTCCAAAAATCAGCGAATAATGACTATACAGCCTAGTGAGTAGTAACCTGAAAAACCTGGTAAATATTTTTGATTAATTCTTGTTCCGGAGACGAAAATTCCTCATCGCTAGCTGCTAAATCATTACATACCTTCAAAAGTTGAATTTTCACAGTCTCACTTTCAATGCGAGCATTAATATCCTGAAGTAAACTATTCAATTTATCTTGATCTGCTAAAGCCGCTCTAATTTTGGGTGTAACTTTACCTAAATAAAATTCCAGGGATAGGGGTGATTCCCATTGGGTATTGTTCACATATTCTTGGATGATTTCATCTTCAGCAAGTTTCAGATTTTTATCACCATACATCATCAATAGCATGAGTTCGATGATAGCTTCTCGCTCGTTTTGAGTTACATCTTGCTGAATAATTTCGCTAAGGGTTGGGTGTAATTTATCTGACATTATTTTCCACACAATATAAATTACGATACGCCCATATACTATGTAATTTAAATGACAGAGTAAAGTTGTTGACGATACACTAGGATAGGAGTTTGAAATGAAAAATTATATTTAGAGGGATTGTCGAGTATGTTACGGATTTCATCCTAAATACCGATGCAAAAATGTTTACAACGTATCCAGAATTGGAGACGCGATATATGGGGGGACGTAATTGTAGAGACGCGATATATCGCGTCTCTACTGATATATCGCGTCTCTACTTAGGAATTAGGGGTCAGGAATCCCGATAAACCTCGGTAGGCTGCAATAAATTTCCCCTGAAATAGAGCTGCTACTCCCGACAGTGCTTGTAGTTCGCGAATATGGGGATTAAGTTCTAAAGCGGGTTTGAGGGCTGTTTCTGCGGCTTGGGGATGCCAATTGTATAGATGCACAAAAGCCAGATAACCCCATGCAAAGGGATTTTGGGAATCGATTTTTGTCACATATTCCAGGGATGCGATCGCATCTTCAACCCGTCTTAATAGTACATTACTTAGGGCGACTGTGTAGGCTAGTTCTCGATTTTGCGGTTGTTGTTGCAAGCGGTATTGACTCGCAATCAGAACTTGTTGCAGGTAATCTTGGGTGGGGTCGTATTGATTAATACGTCCAATCTCAGCAAATATGTTTTCAAAGGCACTAATTCCCTGGGGCATAGTTGCCGCCATCTGCCTTAATTGACTGGCTAAATCTGGTTCGGGGGCAGCAGAGGCTGGAACTTGGGGATTGATTTCAATGGTAACATTGGGAACTTTGACTGTATAGGTAGCTTGGGTCTGACGGTGAAGGTAGGTAGCTTTCAGGGTATATTTACCGGGAGCGATCGACAGGGGTGGTGACATAGCCGTGCGATCGCGTACTTGTGCATACATATCCCCATGAAATCGCGGATAAATATCACCCATGCCGATACTATGGTCATGGAACCATTGTTGTTGATCTAGATTTAGGTTGTTTGAATTATCACTATCACCGTCAATTCGTCGCCATGTCAGCAACATCACCCCGTCATGGAAAGCTTGCAGATTTCCTTGCCAAGTATAGGTAATGGGGATGGGTACTCCCCCAGGGGATGCGTCAGGGAGTTTGACATCAATCAGTTCAATATTTGGATTCACCTGACTAGGGGGAGGATTAATCGGTGTCACTATCGTTGCGGGTTGAATTCGGTGGTATAGTTTCAGACTTTCCCCATCCGGTAGTTGCCAGGTTTTGTGTAGTTGTAAATCCGGGGAAGTTTCCACCTTGTTCACAGCTTCTGCTTGGATATTCCTCACACTACCTTGATTTCCGGTTTTGGTAATAAACCAATCTAAAGCTGCAATATCTCGTTCTAGATATTGGCGATTTGTTGCCACCTGTCTACCATATACCTGAAAATTCGCGGTTTGGGAAGCACCTTCTCGCCGACTAATTGCACCGTAGTAGTTCAAGTTATGTTGATTGACATCAGGGGTGGAGGGTAAAACAGCTACGGTGGAACGCAGATATGGCTGGGTACGTATAATTTCGGCAATAACTGCGGTATGGGGATATTTTGCACCTTGGTAGGGATAATGTTGGCTGTGGGGTGCGAAAATTTGAGCAATTCCCGCACCGGGTAGGGGAAATAGGTTGATTAGAGTTAAACCGGTGGTCAAAATTAAGGTTGCGACACGGAGATTACGCCACCAATAGGATTGTATACGGGTAAGTCCGTAAGCGAGGATAATTGTTAGTGACGGTAAATAGGGAATAATATAGCGGTCATCCTTATTAATGTTTACAGAGGAAAGTAAATAGGATGCAATTAAAAATAAAGCTAACCAGCGCAGGGATTTGCTGGTATTTTGATGGTGATTAGGATTTTGGTTGGTGCAATCTAGCTTGTAACTAGAAAGTGGGGAGTGGGGGACAGACTTACCCTGGCGTTGACGAAAATAATGCCAGCCATAGATAATTAAACCCACAAGCGGCATTACCAGCAACGGAAAAGATAATTGGTGGGGAAGTTGTTCCCAGTAAAAAGTCCATGCTGCAAGGGTATTTAAAGGCGGATCACCCTCCGCGATCGCGGAATCAATGCTAGCTCTTTTCCCCGATGTCACAATCAACAACCAATTAGCACGATACCAAGGCATAAATATCCAAGTCGCAACCCACACACCCAGCAAAAACTGACCAACCCTCAACCAATGTCGGGAAAATAAAGCAGTCGTACCACTCCAAACTATGGGTACTAACAGAAAAAAAACCGCCGTTTGTTTCGTTAACAATGCCAAAGCAAAGGTAATTCCACAACTAATTGCCAACCCCAAAGATTTATACCATTTTGGATTATCATTCCATCTGTCACCTTCCTTTGGCAAATTGGTATTACCTATAGATTTAGCTTCTTTCTGGAGGGATGATGTACCGGAAAAATGCCACAGAGTCACACACAAAAAACACAGCGTCACCATCGCTGCAAGGGGATAATCCAGCAAAAAATCCAACCGCAGCCGATAAAGACCAGGTATGATTTGACACAATCCCGCCGCCAACAAACCTAAATTCCCATCAAATAACACCCACCCTAAACCATACACCGCAGCCAACAACACCCCACTATACAGGGACATAATTATCGTCGCTTGTTCAACCCCCACTCCGACAAAATTTTGTAGCACCCCTGCAACCATATAGGTTAGAGGAGGAATTTTCGACGACAATAACCATAAATTCCGCCACCAATCCCCATTTCCCCACTCCGGACGAGACAGCGCTGCACCATAATTCAGCGTCCCCGTTAAATAATCAGCCTGATCCCAACCCGGTACACCCTCATCCAAACTCCACCAAATGCGATCGCAAATTACTCCCCCCAACCAAATCAAGAACAATATCCAGATATTTCGAGGAATCCTGACCTTCCCAGCTTGATTTTTTAGCGCTGTTAGCTTCATCGTTACTTTCCTCGATATATAATTGCCCTGACTTTATTCCCTATTTAATTTTGGCAGCTATTTTAAACTTACCATCAGGCATTTGATTCACAAATTGTCGATTCAATAGATATTTTATGATTAACACTTAGGTACACATCAGTTTTTCTTAAAGCCACTATTCTACCTGTAAACTTGATGGTTATTCTATCGAACCCCGTCAAAACCTAACTACCTAGTACTCCACCAACCCCAAAATCATGGGTGAAGGGAAGCAGAGAATTTAAGGGAAGGATATCCTTAGCGGCTGTTAATATCTTTGAAATTCAGTTAAATACACTAGTATTTGCACCGACTGATTGTATCAAAAGTAACTCTCGTCAAGTTTTGAGACAACCCCAAAAAAGTAGTGAAAATCACATTTTGATTCTGATTGAATTATTCCAAAATTAACATGTAAGCAAAAACCAAATCTAAAGATATCAGATAGAAAAAAGTAAATAATTTAACTAGATTGACCACAAGAACAATCAATTAGATAGACGATTAATCATTATCAGGGTTCCAACGGTTTTTGCTACCACATCACTGTTTCATCATTCATTTAATAATTCAAAAATATTAACCAACCAAATTTATTTACCAAGGGAGAAAAACATGTTTAACAAAAGTGCATTCCTAGCTGCTGCAATTACTGCTGTTTCTGCTGTCACCCTAGTTAGCAATGCAGAATCCGCTCACGCGATGAACTTCAAAGTCACCAGAGGTATAGACGCTGGATTGACCACCTGGAATGCACAAACAAATAGACGGGAATCCCAAGGGATGTTCTCTGAATTCCACGGTCAAGCGGGAGTTGTCACCGTTGATTTTAACAAATTACCCAACAACAATGCTGGTTTTGGTGTCCAGGCAAAAACAGACGCAAAAGGTGTTGGTTTGATTACCGGACTCAATGCAGCTAACGCTGTAATCAATTACTCCTATGTCGGTAATGGTAGCAGTAATGTCCGTAACGATAAATGGGGTCCAGCAGGATATGATGCGACAACAGGACAAAGTACCTACAACACATCTAATTACCTTGCAGCCTTTGCAGGTAAAGACGTTGAAATCAGAATGAATGGTTTATTTAACTACTTCGGTGTCAACTGGGGTGCAGCCCACCAAGCCAACCGTTATTCATTCTATCGCGGAGATACCCTCGTCGCTGGCTTTACCTACGGAGAAAACTATAAAGTGGGTGATATCCAATATGTAGATGTGAGCAAGGTTTTCAGAGAAAATGGAGCAAGGGCTTCATGGCAAGGACAGGATAATGCCTACTTCCACGTCTATGCAGATAGTAAAGCAAGCTTATTTGACCGAATTGTGATTAGTCAATTTGGTGGTGGTGGTTTTGAATCAGATAACCACTCCTTTAATGCGGGTACACGTGCATTTAACTTCGAGAAAGGTAGAACAGTACCAGAACCAGGAATGGTGCTTGGTTTAATCGGAGTTGGTGCAGCATTTCTCCACAAACGCAAAAAGGGTGAAAACGCCATTTAAACCCCTTGAAAACAACTTTTAGCCCACAGGACTTACACACAGACTACCTATTCTCACCCTCACAAGTTCGTAAGTCAGAATAGAGTTGAACACACTTAAATACAGTTGAATACAGTTGTTCGCCTCTGCTAACGACTATTTAAAACTTATCTGAAAATTTGCTTATCCCTTATCCAGATAGATGTTCACCATCTATCTTTTTATTTTGGATTTTGGATTTTGGATTGTTCTTCTTTCTCCTATTTCCTATATCGTTTACGCTAATGCTTGCTACATATCAGGGACTGTAACCGTTGATTATTCTAGTACGGCGCGGCGTAAATATACCTACCTTTTCCCTCGCTCCCATGCTTTGCGTGGGAGCAGGATCTGCGAGGTTCCTACCTCGTGAATGAAGGCAGAGCCTTCAACTAACTAAGTGACCACGCGGAGCATGGTCACTAGATCAATCTGAAAATTTGCTTATCCCTTATTCAGATAGATGTTCACCATCTATCTTTTTTATTTTGGATTTTGGATTGTTCTTCTTTCTCCTATCTTTTAGAGGATGTTTGTCAAGTATTAATTATCACTATTTTGACAATCGTCCTGACTCTGGACATGGGGTTATAAAGCTGATTTTTCCTTCGAGAGTACAAACGCGACATGTCGTGTCTCTCCCTGCTCCCAAAAACGATAATTCAAGAATCGAATTTTAAAACAACCTCTAAGCCCCCATCCCAGAATAACGCTTGAGTCCAGCCCGCCACAACATCCGATTTAAGCCAACAAAGAATAATGTCCACCCCAAAATAATCGTAAAACCACGTCCAATATCTGTTGGTAAACCGACTAAAATACTGACAGGAAAATTTATTAAATAGGGGAATGGAGTAGAAAGGACAACAGTCCTAACAGCCGGAGGAAATACTTCTAAAGGGGCAATTAAACCTGATAAAAATAAATAAAATAAAAACCAAAAATTTTCAATAGCGCTAGCTCTTTCCGTCCAAAATGCGAACATAGCAAAAGTATATTGAATTGTAAATCGTAAAATAAACGCCGAGACAATTGCCAAAATAAATAATACAATTTGCTGCAAATTCGGAATCCAAATCGCCTGGGGATACAAGACAAAAAACAATACAATTAGCAATAAAGCAAAGGGAATTCTAGCAGCACGCTCCGCAAGATGGGCAACAACATGATGCCATACCGGGTCTAGGGGTTGTAAAAGTCGAGGGGAAAGTTTTCCTTCCACTACTTCCCGTTCAAATTCCCAAATTACCCAAACAACCGTAAATTGGCGGACAATAAAAACTGCTAAAAAATAACGGGCAAAATCCACTGGTGATAATCCAAATTGTCCCCCTTGAGCAGCTTGTGTCCAAATACCCATGAGAATAATCGGTAAAGAACCAGCCAATACCCATAAAATCAATTCTGCCCGGTATTCCACCATATAAGCATAGTATACCGATAGAAATGTGAAGATTTTTTTGAAGATGTTCATGGGATGTGATTAGGTAAATTTTGAAAAAAATGCGACAGATGATTTTTTATTTTGTGTAGAGACGTAATATATTACGTCTCCAAAAATTTTGTATATATATTACGTCTCCGTCCCATCATCTGGATGTGTTGCAAAATTTTTTTTGAATCGTTATAAAATAGAAAAAATATCAACGCAATGGTTCTTACTGGAGTCGATGGGAGGCATAATCTCAGCTATGGATTTGGAACCACAGGAAATTCTCACCCTCAGCAACGAAACCCCTGAAAACCCAACCGAAATAGGTGCAGAAACTGCCAATACACCCCGCACATCCCTAGAAATATTGCGGGATACGGAAGCGGCTCTCCGTCGTCCGGTTGTGGCAATGATTACACCAATTATTTCACCTCCCCTCAGCGAGAAAATTACAACCATTTCCCAACAAGCTGATCAAACCCTGAATCAACTCGCTGGTATTGATCTTAACAGTATCAGTGATTGGGAGTTACGTCCGGCTCGCATTTCCATCGGTTTAAGCTTCGTGGGTTTTGCAGCCTTAAGTATTATATTTTTGATTTTGTATTTACAAACCCTGGATTCTGGGTTAAGTAAGTCCGTGCAAATAGGTAAATATTGGTATCAATACATTTCCTGTGTGAATCTGGGTGTGACAGGGATGTTTTTGTTGGGACGGGAAGCTATGCGCACTCCCAAGCGTAAACCGAAACCCAAGCGTCGTGATTATAGCTACCTTAAGGATAAATTCTCACCATAGTATTATTCTCTGCACCTGGGCTAATTTCAACCCGGCAAAAGCTAGACCATGACGATAAGTTATTTACCCGCTTTTTCATGATTGAGGATTTTTTTAGGTGGTAACTATTGCTGACAAGTTAAGCTTATCGGACTTTTGTCAATAAGTAATAATGCTCAAGATATTGTCAAAATCTGGGTGAATAAACATGATTTTGAAGGATGCGATCGCTACTGGCATAGATTTCAACGATTTTGTCCTCGCTCTGGAAAAGTTAAATGAAAAAGGAACCGTATTTGCTATCAGTTACGATGGTAAGTTAGGCGATAAGGCTTTTGGTCAGATTCTTCCTAGGTGCTTAAATCTAGAAAGGATTGAAATTGAAGTTGGAAGGTCTTCGCAGTCTACATTACTTGGTAAGGAAGAAACAACCATTGAGTCATTATACTTATCCCCAAGTTTATCCAGAAGCCTAACGACTACCCAAATCAGCAATTTTACGTGTATTGATATTGACAAAAAACCAAAGCAACTAACCCTCTGGGAAAAACATGGAGAATTCGCAGCAGTTACCAGATAACTTCTTGGAATTTTGCCGCTCCATAACAGTATTATACTCTAAGACATCTGCAACTGATGTAAATCTCTGGGAGACAAATTTGAATGGATCACCTCTCCATCACGAAACCAGACAATACGCTTAGTTTGTCGAGCTACTTCCACTTCATGAGTCACCATCACCACAGTAATACCTGTAGCATTAAGCTCAGTAAAAATACTGAGTACTTCCTGGGTAGTTTGGGAATCTAGCGCACCAGTGGGTTCATCTGCAAGGAGGACGAGAGGACGATTCACAATTGCACGAGCGATCGCAACACGTTGTTGTTGTCCCCCGGAAAGTTGGTTGGGTTTATTGCTAAGACGCTTTTCTAAACCGACTCGAATCAAAGCTTCAGTTGCGCGATCGCGTCTTTCGGATTGGGGAACCCCTGCATACACCATTGGTAACATTACGTTTTCCAATGCGGTGAGTTGGGCTAATAAATGAAATTGTTGAAAGACAAATCCCAGTTTGCGATTACGGATATGGGCTAATTCTGTGTCTGTCATTTTTGCGACATCAACCCCATCCAAAAAATAATTACCAGAGGTGGGACGATCTAGACAGCCAATAATATTCATCGCTGTCGATTTTCCCGAACCGGATGGTCCCATAATCGCGCAATATTCACCTTTATTAATAGTTAAGTTCACACCATTTAAGGCTTTAACTTCCGTTTCTGCACTGCCGTAAATTTTAAAAATATTTTCCAGACGAATAATTGTAATTTCGGGAGAGGAGTCCAAAATCGGTTCGGTGGTTGTTTGCATGTTTATTCATTTTCTGACCAGTCAACATTATCATAAATATCAGCCAAGCTAATTTCAAAGGGAATTGATACTAAGGAAATTACCGCATCTTCCTGTTGATATTCAGAAAAAATCCACTTATTTAAATCCGTTTTATAGTAATGTTCCACATGGATTTTATATTGGTCAATTAAAAGATATTCTTGAAAAGTAGGAATCGTCCGATAGGCTGCAAATTTCTCATCCCGGTAGTTACTTTTGGTAGACTTTGATAACACTTCTGCAATCATCACCGGATTAATGACGGTATCTTTTCGTCCTTCCTGTAACTGAATTGGTTTCGCAACCACCATCACATCGGGATAAGTATAAATTCTGTGGTCAGGAATCCATAACCGTTGATCTGTGACAAACACACGAAAGGATTGACGCTTCAAGGAAAAGTTGAGCGCACCGCTTAAATTAAGAGCAAGTTGATTATGGTTTGGTGTTCCACCTGTCATAAGCACCATATTACCATCAATATACTCATGACGTTCTGGGGAATTAATTTCCATTTCGAGATACTCGTCGGGTGAGTAGTAACGCTGTTGTTGGACGGTTGTCATACTGTTTATCTACTCCGTAGCATTTAAAGCTAATTTGTAATTCGTAATTCGTAATTCGTAATGGCCTACGACAAGTCGCTACGCGTCTACGTAATTTGTAATACCCGCTACGCGGGAAGCAAGCTATGTAACTTGTAATGAAAAAGCGATTATTTGAAATTGTGACTATTTTAGCTCATAATATCGATTGGGTGAACACTAGGGATAAGCCATTTTCATGCTTTACTTTTTGATGTACGCAATACATATCGACTATTCCCTAACCTCAAAAAAATCGATGCAAAAACCAAAGCCGATTCTTATCCTGCATTTGGAGCGAGTTAACGGTAAGCCTTGAGTAGTGGCTTAGTTTTCTTTCTATTCCCTACTCCCTTTTCCCTACTCTCTGAAATTTTTAGGAGTTTGCGAAAAATCCTGTTTATATGTGTTCTTGATGTTGATTTGCTTCCTCTTCCATAATAGGTAAATCAAACCAAAATGTTGTCCCCACTCCCACTTCACTAATAATATGTACTTTACTATGATGTTTATCAATAATATTGCGGACAATTGATAAACCTAATCCGGTTCCTTCTAGGGTATGTACGCGGTTTTCGACTCGGAAAAATCTGTCAAAAATGGCTTCTTGGTCATCTGGAGCAATCCCAATTCCGGTATCGGAAATTTCCACGCGAACTTGGGTGAGTTTGGGGTTATTGGGATTGGTAATTTTATAGGCTCTGAGAGCAACTTTTCCTCCTGCTGGGGTGAATTTGAGGGCATTTCCAATTAAGTTCCCAAATACCTGTAATAGCAGGTCATAATTACCGACTACAAAGGGTAATTTTGGTTCTACTTCTTGAATTAATTCGATTTCTTTATCTTTGGCATTTAACTGATAGGTACGCAGGGTTTGTTCAATTGCTTGTCCTAAATCTACTCCATCCAGGGCATAATTTCGTCCTGATTCTAAGCGGGATAAATCTAAAACATCATTGACTAATCTGGTTAAACGGTCAGTTTCATGGTTTACGGTGGCTAAAAATTCTTGGCGTTGTTCTTCTTCTAAATCGCTTCCGTAATCATGGAGGGTTTCAATGTAGGTTTTGATATTAAATAAAGGTGTTCTTAATTCGTGGGATACATTACTAATAAATTGACTTTTAGCTTCATTTAATTCTACTTCTCTGGTAATATCCTGAACCGTCATGGCGATTCCCCGGACATTTTCTTTTTGTTGGTCTAATACACTGGTTAACATAATCCGAATTGTCCGTTTAGTCGGTTCGGAAATTGGGATGCGAAATTCTGCTGATTCCATCTCACCTTCTGCCATTTGGTACAGGGGGTGGGTAATTTCCATTTGCACACTGGATGGGATGTTTTGCAGCAAGTTTTTGCCAATTACATCCATTGATTCCCAACCAAAAATTCTTCGAGCAGTGGGATTTACTAAAATCACATTCATATTGCTATCTAGCAGAATTGCCCCATCGGCAATGGTGGAAACTAAAGTTTCTAACTTGGCTTTTTCGGCGGTTAATTCTTCGATATTTTGTTCTTCATAACTTTCCAATCTTTCCGCCATCTCATTAAAATTATAAATTAATTCCCCTAACTCTCCACCCAAGGGTAAGTCTATTCTTTGTTTAAAATTTCCTGCCGCAATTTGTTTCACACCAACCAATAATTCCTTAATGGGTTTAGTAATAGTTAAAGCATTCACCACACCTGCTAAAATCACCATTACCCAAATCGTAATAAACACCGCAATTGTGACATCACGGGTAAAATTTGTGGAAATTACCGCCGCCGGGTTAGAATTAATTCCAACCGCCAATACCCCTAAATACTTACCATTAGCCCGTAAAGGCACAAATACGTCCGTAACTTCCCCGTCCGGAGTTTGATGTTGACGTACCATTGGCTTTTCCGCATCCGCGGCGTAATCTTCTGGTAATTGGATACGACGCTGAATCGTGAGGGAATTTTCCACCTCCGGTTCCCAGAACGGAATCCCAAAGAAGATATTACCAGTTTCATCAGCATATAGCATATACCGCACACTGGATGTGCTGCTATAAAACCGTTGGGAAAACTGAGCTACTTCTGTTAAATTGTGATCCGCGATCGCTGGTGCCACATTTGCCGCTAATAATAAACCCAAATCCCGACCAAAACGGGTATCATTAAGCCGTGCATCCTGTTGAATCGTATTTACAGCCCAAAAGGTCAAACCACTCATCACCAAGGATACAACCAAAGTGGCCGCTGCCAATAGTTTAGTTTGCAATGTAAATTGTGACCACCAGGTGGCGATACTCTTCCAGAGACCCTGGGTAAAAGCATTGTGGATTGTCGAAAAAACAGCCAGCATCTTCAAAAATAAAAGTTAAATAAGGTTTTTTGTCGCTTTAATCATCAATATCCCAACATTTAAAAAGTAACAGTTTATTGGCAAAACAGGAAATAAAACAGAGACAGAAAAGACGACGCGCATCTACGGGTCGTCTTCAGTACATGAGGCTTACAAGCTTTGCATTTGTGATTTTTGAGAGTCTGTGAAAAGCCCAAGAAACCCGGATTTTGAGCGATTAATTTACCAGCTTTGAAGGAGGGATTGATTTTCCTGATTTGATATCTTGCACCTTGGGGAATATCAAAATCAATTTCACCAAGTCTGCCTGATCGCTGAATCCACCCCAGAAACAGGGACTGTCAACAAAACACAAGGGAAATATATCAGCGTACGAAGTATAGAATATACAATACTTTTTTCCCGCACCCGATTTAGGGATTATCTCCAATTTTACCTGCTTTTCGTGGATAGCGTTGCATCAATTCCCGTACTTGCTCTGCATGATAGGAACTTCTTGTCAACGGAGAAGCAACAACTTGTAAAAAACCAATCTCCTCCCCATAGGCTTTCCAGTCAGCAAACTGTTCCGGGGTAATAAAATCATTCACCTGTAGGTGCTTTTGACTCGGTTGCAGATACTGACCAATTGTCAAAATATCACAATCTACAGTCCGTAAATCCCGCATCACTACACGGACTTCGGCATCGGTTTCTCCTAACCCGACCATAATTCCCGACTTTGTATACACCCAAGGAGCAATTTCGCGACAACGCTTTAATAATTCCAAACTACGGAGATAATCTCCCTGGGGACGGGTACGACGATACAAACGGGGGACGGTTTCCGTGTTGTGGTTGAGAACTTCTGGAGCGGCTTGTAAAATCGTCTCCAAGGCTTGCCAATTGCCACACAAATCGGGAATTAACACTTCGATGGTGGTGTGGGGTGATAGGGTGCGGGTGGCTTCAATACAGCGCACAAACTGGGAAGCACCCCCATCTGCTAAATCATCACGATTGACGGAAGTAATCACCACATGGTTTAGCTGCAATCTGCGTACCGCTTCCGCTAATCGTTCCGGTTCTGTTGGGTCAAGGGGTTTAGGCTTTTTCTCAAAATCAATATCGCAGTAAGGACAAGCGCGAGTGCAAGCAGGTCCCATAATCAGAAAGGTAGCGGTTCCTGCATGGAAGCACTCACCAATATTTGGACAAGAAGCCTCCTCGCAAACCGTATTGAGAGCTAAATCCCGCAAAATTTCCTTCACACTACCAACGCGTTGCCATTGCGGTGCTTTGACCCGCAACCAGTCTGGTTTTACTGCCACAGCTTTTGATTTACCATCATTCAGATATATACAGAACTTATCTTAACAAGCCTTGGTCTGTTTTGCTTCGGTAATGGATACAATTTTGGGGTGGGGAGGAAACAGGAGAAAATATATACACTTTGGCTGAGAATTCCTTGGAGGCTGAAATTACACCGACAGGAGAGGTGATTTGGTTATGACTATTAAGCCAGATTTTCAACAAATGACTTTGGATGAGTTAAGAAATTATGTTTTAGCTCATCGGAATGATTGAGGAAGCATTTCAGGTTTATATTACCAGAAGACGCGCTCTGGCAATGAATGCGATACCAATGACTATTGAAGAAGCTGAAGCCGAGTTAGGAAGACGATTTGGACAACAAGCAATTTAACAACTACCTCGGTAGAGTTTAATGTTGTTTTTCCTATTCCCTATTTTCCCCTCCCTCCTGTATCCTAGATTCTGTATCCTGTATTCTGTGAAAAAGTCGTGAAAGCGCAGGTATTTCGAGGGGTTAATCATCTTTCCTACGAAGATGTGGCACTTCCAGCACTATTAGCTGATGAGGTTTTAGTTCAGGTGAACGTGGTGGGTTTGTGTCAATCGGATATCAAAAAGATTCTTTATCCGTTGTACGAACCTCCGCGGATTTTTGGCCATGAAACTGCGGGGGCGATCGCAGCTGTTGGAGAACAAGTACAAACATGGCAGGTGGGACAACGGGTAGCTGTAATGCACCATATCCCCTGTATGCGCTGCGATTATTGTTTAAATGAAAATTATTCCATGTGTGACACGTATAAAAATATTGTCACGACCGCCGGGTTTATACCGAGTGGAGGTGGGTTTGCTGAGTATGTGAAGGTACCTGGTCATATTGTTCGCAATGGGGGTTTAATCCCGATTCCCGATGGGATTAGTTTCGAGGAAGCGAGTTTTGTGGAACCGACCAATTGCTGTTTGAAGGCGGTAAAAAAAGCAAATATTCAACCCGGACAAACAGTTTTGATTACCGGTGCTGGACCGATTGGGTTAATGTTTGTCATGCTTGTGAAATATTTTGGTGCAAGAGCGATCGCAACTGATTTAATTCCCGCTCGTGTGCATAAGGCGCTGGAATTGGGAGCGGAAGCGGCTTTTGATGCGCGAGATACTGATTTACCTCCGAAAATCCAGGCTTTGACACGGGGAATGGGTGTGGATGTGACGTTGTTGGCTGTTCCCAGTGAAAAGGCGTTTTTTCAAGCTTTAGATTGTACCCGTAAGGGTGGAAAAATCCTCTTTTTTGCCGAATTTCCCGATGAGGTGGAAATACCGATTAATCCGAATATTCTCTATCGTCGGGAAATTGATTTAATTGGTAGTTATAGTTCGTCATTTAAGTTACAACATTTAGCTGCGGATATTGTATTTAATCGGCGTATTGATGTGCAAGCTTTGATTAGTCATCGATATCCTTTGTCTGATTTAGGTAAAGCGGTGGAACAAGCGATTAAACCAACCCCCGAAACCTATAAAATCCTCCTTTATCCAGATTTACAATGAACAGTCTTTCCTGGATTTATGACGATAAATTCAGGGTCAGTTCTGCTTGTCAAATTTCTCAAATCTGATGCGAAAAGGCTCCTTGAAAGGCTGTAGTTAACAACAATTTATAGTATGAAGCTATTGTTCTCACTCCAAAAGCTGGATCTCGTCGGATAATTCCTAACAGTATTCTGAAATCATGCTTAATTTTGAACTGTTTCGCAATGAGCTTTCGGCATAAATACTTATTATAACCTACATTCATTAATTTATAGTACACTTTTGGTAAATCACGATATCGCATTCTAAACCAGACTTTAGGTTTCACAATATCATTAGTACCAAAGTTATAGGTGACAAATACCTCTTGAGAAAATTTGACTCTACCTTGCAAAGCACAAAAAGCAGTCCAGAATAATTGTCCTTCTAAGTTATTGAGACTGTTTTTCCAGACCTGTACAGCACATTTAATAGCTGTAGTCCGGTAGACTTGAGCTGTCATGAAAGCTAGTCCAGCATATTTTTCTTGTTCTAAATACTTTTCAATGATTCTCTGTCCATCATCCAGTAATTCATTATTGCTATATTCAAAATATTTCTCATAGGTAATTTCTCCGGTTCGGACATCCCTAAATCTCGTATTTAGATTCAACAAGGATAGGTTATTTGATGCTTTTAAGCTTTCAATCACATAAGCTAATGCTTCTTTTTTGATATCGTCATCATCCCCCCACAATCCATATATACTCACTCTGAGCTTGTTGAACACAAAATGCTAAATTAGGCATTAGTCCAATATTTCGAGAATGACGATTAACTTGGAAAGAAATATTTTGAAGTCGGGTTTGCCATTTTTTTATCACATCAGGAGTCCCATCCATTGAGCAGTTATCTGAAACTAATATGTGACACTCTGTTTCATGACCTTGAATTGCTTCTGATAGCCATTGAAGCTGTTTATCTAGTTCAGTGCAACGGTTATAGGTGGGAATCGCAATGGTTAGCAGTTTATTCATATATTCAAGATTGGTGATTTAGATAGTTGGAAAAATAGATATATCAGTTCTCGGTAATTGGTAGATGTAAGTAGATATAAACTATATTCACCTCAATTGCACTGTAAGTTTATGAATGATTGGTGATGAATCATCCATTTTTACACCATATTAGCTACACTACTATATATGTAATTGATAGTGTTGCGGAATACAAATATGAATTGAACATTGTGACATTGTGTAGAAAAGTAGCAATGCTACAGCCTAGGTCTCTACGGTGATGTTGATTTGCATACAAAACGGAAATAATGATAATAATTCATGCCCAAATTCAGCAACATCACGTTCAAGTACTTGTCTAACTTGATTAGCTGTTACACACCTTCAAGTTTGTTTTTCATTATGCCATCAGATTTACATCTGCCGTAAAATATTATCAATTTTTTATCGAAATATGCTTCTAATGCTAATTTTTGATAAAGTTATTTTTTTTGTGAAATATTTAATAATGATGTGTAATTATCTGCTTTTATTATAGATGTATATGGATTTTTAGATGATATTCATTGCAAATTACTTATCATGCTTTGCTAATAAAATATTTTTGGAAGTAGAATAATGATGTGAGACTAAAATGAGTTCTAGGTATAGCTAGAAAGTTCTTGAAATGTTTGGTGAGAAGGAATTAATTGATTTAATTTACGAATTCGCTTGGAAAGAACACGAATGATATTTAAAGCGATTTCTGGTGTTTCTTCAATAGCTTCGTATAATTGTTCTTGGGTTAGCTCTAAGCAGTCGCAGGGTTCATTAGTGATAACGGAAGCGGAACGTTCCATTGCGTCAAAAACTGCCATTTCTCCAAAGTAATTATTTTCGCTTTTATCACTGATTTGGGCAATGACTTTATCCCCATTATAGATACTAACGGAGCCAGACATGAGGATATAAAGGGAACCCCCTTCTTCATTTTGACGAAATATAGTATGTTTGGCAGGAAATGATAATTCATCCATCACGGAAGCTAGTTTGACAATAAAGTCGTCCCGTAGTTCCGCAAAGATGGGTACTTGTTGGATAAAGATTAAACGTTCGACGGTGGTTAGCATTTTCGATTTTCGATTTTGGATTTTAGATTTTAGATTTTGGATTATTTAGAATGTTGACAGTTAACAGTCAACAGTCAAAAATTAGAGGTCTCTCCTGTATTCTGTCTCCTCAATAATACTTTTCCATCAGAGTTTTGACTTGATATTGAATCAGGGGATGGGGGTCTTTTTGGAGTTGGGGGAGTAGGTCGATGAGGATACGAGGGGAAGCTATACTGAGATAGGCGATCGCGGCTTCTCGGACGTAGCTGGTGGGGTGACGGAGGTTGTCGCGTATCTGTTCGACTGTTAAACCGATGCGACCGTGGAGAGCGAAGTTGATGATGGATGCTAGACACCAATCACTGAGGGATGATTCTTTGGTGAGTAGACGACGAATGCGATCGCCGACAACCAGTGGTTCGTAGTTGGCGTATTTTGCGTCAATGATGGTTTGTAGTTTTTGCTGGATTAGTTCTAATTGTTGTTGAGGTTCGATACTAACGCGTATCGGTTTTCCATCTACGTCTGTGATTGTTAAGGTGTCTTCGTGTTTGTGGTTTGTGTGTTCAAATATTTTTAATAGTACTGGTTTTGCTGGCAGATGGATGGTATGTTCTAAAATTTCTAAACCTCTGGCTAAGTTAATGCTGGATTGGGAGCGGAGGTTAAAGGTAGCAGCTTGAATTTTGTCTTGGGGATATAATAGTTTCAGGATTAATAATAGTCGTTCACGAATGTCTGCTTCAACGTTTAACAGGGATTTTTGTAATATAAATAGTAATTTGATAACTTCAGTCAAGGATAAATTATGATGGGTTGGTGTGGGAATTTTGTGTTGTAAAAATGTCAGGTAAATTTGCCCCATTTTTCTTAAATCTATGTCCACATAGGCTGCATAAATTTCTGCGAGGATACTTAACTCTTCTTCAATTAATTGCTCTACTTTATTGGTAATCCCCCTATCAAACAGGGCTGATTGTTCCCAATGGAGGGTATGTTTAATGATTCCCCGCAAAATATAATTACGGTTGTAACCTTTGCTCAAACCCAAATGATACCATAGTAAATCTAACGCTTCCATTGTCGGTATTTGGGCTATTGTCCGCCACGCGTACATCCGGAGAATTTCTGGGGTATAACGATTAATTGCCGCAGCTTCTAATATCGGCAAAGCCTCATTTCCCAGTTTCGTGAGGGACGCAATTGCAGTTGCACGGGTGGATTTTTGCTTGAGACCTGCTACCAGTACCGGATAATATTCCTTAGAGTGGGTTGCACTAATCATTTCTAATACCGCACAACGCACGTTTAATGATGGGTCTTGAATGAGTTGGGGAATATATAAACGTAGTGCTTGCAAATATGTAGAAATACTGAGGGCAGAAACGGCATCGAGACGTTGCTGTTCCTGGGGATGTTTGAGCATGGTTTGCAAGACTTTAGTTGCATAGGCGTTTTGTTGGGGGGAGCCATAACGCAATAATATTACAGCTGCAGTTGCTCTGATGGCGGAATGGTTTTCTGGTGTGGTTAGTCGTTCGATTTGATGCACATTCGGCTTTTCTGGAGATGCGGCCATGTAGCGTAGTGCAAGGGTAAATAAATGGGGGTGGTGGAGACGATTTTCTTCACTGAGTAAACTGCTAATGTATTCCATATGGGTAGGATTCAAATCCACCTCTAGCATTGCCTCCAAGCTGATGATTTGTAGTGGAGGAGACAATTGACTTAAAATTGGAGACAGGACGCTTGGCGCTCCTTCTGGGTCGATTTGGGTGAGTAATTTAATGCAGGAAATTTTGTCTTTTTCTATTTGCTGCGGATCGACTTGGGGGTTTTCTTTTGCCTTGAGGATTTTGGTGACAGCTTGGCGAAATGCTTGTAGATCCACGTTAGAACCATCTAACTGTCCCTGTCCGGTACTTAATACCAGTAAATCAACATAGTGCGATCGCAATACCCATAGTACCCCTAAACAGGCGATGGCAATTCCACTAGTACCAAAAATTAATGCCCATTGGTCAATTTCATCACCTGTATGGGGCATAATTAACCAGAAGGTGGCTAAGATGATAATTCCCGTCACACCCGTACCCAAGGCTTCTGCCATTCCTCCAGAAACAGTTTGAATCGTGTTGCGAATCCGTTCGGGAATTGGTTGAAAGAGTAGGGGTCCACTACTGACTACGAAGGTATAACGTAGCAGTTCATCGATGAATTTCATGATGACTAGTCCCCAAAAAAACCCTTTGGTTTGCAGGTTGGGAATTAATCCGAAAACGGCAATGGTAGTAGGGAGTAAGACTGCAACACATAGGGGTAGGGTTGCTGTTGCCGCAAAAACGCTAAATTTTTCAATGACACGACTAGATAGGAATAGCTGTAAGCATAATTCACAAATCCCGGCAAAACCACTAAAGTACCCCAGAAAACTGGCTATTTCCTTGGGACTGTAGGCTTGTTTGAGTTCCGTTAGATATTGAAAATCAATTAAAACACCGACTATTTGCAACAGGGCAAAAAAGATAAATAATAATAAAGCATACCGTTTTAACGGTTTGGATAAACGCCGACGCGCATGGGTCTGTACCATTGCTCGTTGCTGTTGACGTAATTCGGGAAAAACGCTTTTATACTTGTGGCTCAAATACACTAAAATTCCTGACCCCACCAAAATTGCGATCGCGGATGTGGGAATAATAATATTTGTCAAACCCACAAACATAATCAGTAAGGGTAAACTAAACCCACTAAATATATCTGCAACCAGTAATCCACTACTAATCAACGGATAAGCACGTTTGATTTCCCGAATATTAAATAACTGATTGGCTGCAATTGAAGTGTTCAAATCATGCAACACATAAAACCCATCCACCCACAACCGCAACAAAAATACCGCCATAATCATCAATGTCGGTATTTCTAACCCAAATCGCAGCACCACCAATACTAAAAACATCCCCGGAGGAATCAACACAATTACCCGACGCAATGGTAATACTCGCTGCAACCAGGAGTAAAAAAAAACTAAAACAGTCCCCATCACCGCACTTGCAATGTAAATCAAAGGTAGCCACTGCGCTCCGTATTTATCCAAAAATAAAGCCACCGTACTATCTTCCGACCACCGCAAACCAATTGATGTCAAAGTATAGGCAGAAAATAATAACCACGTGCGATCGCTTTCTTCTGGTCGCAAATTGACTAATGGTAAAATCCGTGCAAACAAGTTGCTATGCACCACCCGATTTGTTGCTAGTTGTTGATGATTGAGTTCCATGTCATCTGCATCATATAGTCGGTGTACACCACAACTCCTCTAGGAGTCGGAGGTATCACCAATGCCAAAAATTAGGATAGATAAGACTTACGCACCTGTTCCATAGACACCCATAACCTGGTTTCTCACATCGGAAAAGCCAAGCTCTGAGAATTGCTCTGGTCTGTGACAAGTTGCTTACACGTCTGGTGCAATTACGTGCACTAAAAACATTTTTTGAGAAACTGGACTTTCCCAATTGTCAAAATACCCATTCGGATACATAGCTAACTACTCGTAGTCTCAATCAGGTAGTCCACGCTTCCATATTGAAAATAAAAAACTCCAAAAAGCTATATCTATCTTTCCCATTCCCACACCAGGTCTATCATGTGGTTATTACGGATTTTTGACTAGAACGTCATATTTAATTTTTAAAATTGATGTCGATATGTCGCGTCTTTTTTTTCAGCCAGCTTTACTTTCACTCAAAAACTTTGCTCGCAAACTTAAATTTGACAATTTCAATCTAGCTATAGCTCGCGCCCTATTTTACATGAGTATATCCGCGATTTGTCAAGATGTCAATTATTAGTCCTCAAAGCACTATGGTTACGTCCAGGGATTGAGAATAAAGTCATTAATATTGAGAATACAAGCCTTTTTATTGTCAATAGGCTCAGAAACCGAGCGAAAGTACAATTTTGGAATTTTGACACATTTAAATAACTAATCAATCCTCAAAGAGAATAACTAACTAACATTCGATCACATTCGTGACAAGTGAGGTGAAGGAGAAGTATTAAATTCACCTTGGCACTGAGTTTTCCGCACCAGAATAAATTATGCATGAAAAATTTAGCGATCGCATTCTTCAAAATCATGTTTATTCATCCAAATTTTGACAAGATTTTGAGCATTATTACTTATTGACAAAAGACAAATGAGCTTAACGTGTCAGCAATAATTCGACCACATTGATTTTGATGGGAGAGGAAAGGTCGGTAGTAGGGCTATTCTACGACAACCCTAGGGGTATAGCGCCTTGATACCAGAGCATTTGTGTGGCTAAAGCCACTACTACAGACCCCTCATAATTTATCAGTTGACATACTCACCATCCTAAAGGAGCGGTGATTCTTGACGGCTCACCGAGATGCGCGGGCGAACCCGTCTTACCGGTTGAAATCAAGACAGGTAAAATCGCTGGTTTCGATTTTGGATTAAAGACATTTCTCGCTTGCTCAGACGGCACTAAAATTGAGTCGCCCCAATTCTTCAAACAGTCACTTAATGCTATTAAAAAAGCCAGTAGGCAGCATTCCAAAAAGTTGAAAGGGTCAGCTAATCGAGAACGGGCTAGAAAGAATTTAGTACGCAAGTATGAGGATATTTCTAATACTAGACGTGATTGGTTTTGGAAATTAGCTCACGACCTCACTAATAGGTTTGATGTGTTGTGTTTTGAAACACTCAACCTCAAAGGAATGCAACGTCTTTGGGGGCGCAAGATATCAGACCTGGCTTTTGGAGAATTTCTACAAATTCTAGAGTGGATTGCCAAAAAGAAAGGTAAACAAATCGTATTTATTGATCAATGGTATCCGTCTAGCAAAACTTGTTCTAATTGTGGACACGTTCTAGAAAAATTAGATTTGTCAGTTAGAAAGTGGCGTTGTCCGTCCTGTCAGTCAGTCAATGGGAGAGACGAAAACGCAGCTAAAAATATTTGTGCAGTTGGGACATCGACTGCTGGGTTAGACGATTTAAGACGGACTTTGTCCGCAATCGTTGTTTGAGCCTAGAATCCCTGCCTTTGTAGGGCAGGGAGTATGTCAATGCAACCCTAACCAGGCTAACACGCCTTTATCTGTCACCACTTCGATGATGATCATCAACAAAAACCCAATCATTGCTGCCCTTCCATTCAATCTCTCGGCATAGGAATTAAATCCAAATTTTGTTTCTTCTAAGTTGGGTTTTACGGTGGGTTGAGATTGTGTCATTGTTTAAAACCTCCCTATCTTAACTTGATTTGTGTCAAATTGTGTCCAAATTTCTCAGACGGTCAGCTGCATAAATCTGACGGAAAAAAGGATTGCCCTGGACAGCAACGATATGCTTGTGCTGTAAACTATCATCATTGTTGCAACAGTTTCGACAATCCCGAAGATTACTCTTATTACTTCGTAATATTTTGTAATCTTTATTTACATATTCGCGTATTTTGAGTTAGATAGTCAAGAAATCAATCGTTGTGGGGTAAATTGTCAAAAATGATGCAGAACTATGGCAGTAAAATCGGGTAAGGAAAAGCAGTATTTTTGTATCCCAGCATCAAGTGGGATCGATGCCGATCTTGTTTGATTTGAACTATAGTTATGGTCATAAGCCGATATAACTAAGACTTACACTAAAAACTAATTAAATTGAGGCAGGACATGGAAATAGGAGTACCCAAGGAAACCAAAGACCAAGAGTTTCGGGTTGGGTTGAGTCCTTCGAGTGTGCGTGTTTTATGCGAACAGGGACATCAGGTATTTGTGGAAACACAAGCAGGGGTAGGTTCAGGTTTTAGTGACGAAGATTACAGTCATGCTGGTGCAACAATAGTGACAACAGCAGAATCAGTATGGAACCGCCAACTGATTGTAAAAGTAAAGGAACCCTTGGCGAGTGAATATAAATTTCTCCAGAAAGAGCAAATATTATTTACATATTTACACCTAGCGGCTGACCGAAAATTAACAGAGCATTTGCTAGATTGTGGGGTGAGTGCGATCGCCTACGAAACGGTTGAACAAGCAGGAGCGAATCGTCTACCTTTGTTAACACCGATGAGTATCATTGCCGGACGTTTATCAGTGCAGTTTGGAGCGAGATTCCTAGAACGGCAACAAGGGGGTAGGGGAGTACTATTAGGTGGAGTGCCGGGAGTGAAACCGGGTGAAGTAGTGATTTTAGGTGGTGGAGTAGTAGGGACAGAAGCGGCAAAAATTGCCGTCGGCTTAGGTGCAAGCGTGACGATATTAGATGTCAACGTGGAGCGGTTGAGTTATTTAGAAACCCTATTTGGTTCCCGCGTCAAACTCCTTTACAGCAATTCCGCTCACATTGAAGAAACCGTCAAAAGTGCAGATTTATTAATTGGTGCGGTATTATTACCAGGAAAACGAGCACCGATTTTAGTCTCGCGAGAACTGGTAAAACAGATGCGTCCGGGTGCGGTGATTGTGGACGTAGCGGTGGATCAAGGTGGTTGTGTGGAGACCTTACATCCAACTTCCCACACCCATCCAGTCTACGAAGAAGAAGGCGTACTGCATTATGGTGTACCGAATATGCCGGGTGCAGTTCCCTGGACATCGACCCAAGCACTGAATAATAGTACACTACCCTACGTTCAATTGCTAGCTGATTTAGGCTTAAAAGCCTGTGAAGTCAACACTTCTCTGGGAAAGGGATTAAATGTACATAATCATCAACTTGTTCATCCAGCTGTGCAAGAGATGTTTCCCGATTTAGGTAAACCAGCGTCAATTATTTAGTGGTCTATCGCATAATTCTATGAGGGGTTCGTAGTAGTGGCTTTAGCTGTGGAAAAGTTTTAATATAAAGCCCGAAAGCGCAACTACGTGCCTTTTTTCACCCATCAAAATTCATGTGGTGGACTATTACTCCCTCCCTACTCTCTAATTTTGGAAATGCCTTGTCAACTATGGCCCTATACAACACCCGGAATACCCGACGAGTTATTTGAGTATTTACCGGGAATTCCCCTAAGTCAGCGAGAAATTCGTTTATTGCTGCTAGCTCAACTGAGATTAACGCCTAATTCCGTACTCTGGGATATCGGTGCAGGAACTGGAACCATTCCCGTCGAAGCCGGATTATTATGTCCCCAGGGAAAAATAATTGCTGTTGAACGGGATGAAGAAGTCGCCAACCTGATTAGACGTAATTGCGATCGCTTTGAAGTGAAAAACGTCCAAGTAATTGAAGGTTCAGCCCCAGAATGCTTGTCCAAAATTGAATTTCAACCCGATCGAGTCTGTATTGAAGGTGGCAAAGCATTGGATAATATTATGCGTACCGTTTGGGAATATTTACCAGTATCAGGTCGAGTAGTCGCAACAGCTGGTAATCTAGAAGGATTGTATACAATTTCCCAAGTATTTTCCCAATTACCAGCTCGTAACTTGGAAGTGGTTCAATCTGGTTTTAATCGCTTGGAAACCAGAGGATTCACCCAAACCTTTGCTGCTGTCGATCCGATGTTTATCCTCAGTGGCGAAAAACTTGAATAATTGAGGAGAATACTGAATAGAGAAGACAGGAAACAGGATGAAAATCCAAAATCCATAGACACATTATTGCGGCTTATCTAGGGTAATCCAAAATCCAAAATCCATAGACACACTATTGCGGCTTACCTAGGGTAATCCAAAATCCAAAATCTAAAATCTAAAATCCATAGACACACTATTGCGGCTTACCTAGGGTAATCCAAAATCCAAAATCCATAGACACATTATTGCGGCTTACCTAGAGTAATCCAAAATCCAAAATCCAACATCCAAAATCTAAAATAACCTATGCCTTGGTCTCGGATTCTGAGTGGAATAATTGCGATCGCGATCGCTCTGGTATCAACCTTACTTGGTGGTTGGTACTTCACATTTACCTTTGCGACAATTATCATCCTTGGACAAGGCGAGTTTTTTAACTTGGTTCGTGCTAAAGGTATTGCTCCCGCGTCCAAAACCACCCTCGCTGTCAGTTTAACCTTACTCGCTATTTGTACCCTTGATGGCAGTTTAGCTGATGCGGTAATGCCGGTTGCTGGTACTTTTATTTGTTTTTATCTGCTTTTCCAACCAAAAATGGCCACAATTGCCGATATTGCTGCCTCAATTATGGGATTATTTTATACTGGTTATCTACCAAGTTACTGGGTAAGATTACGTAGTTTGGAACGAGTTAGTAATATTCCCCTAGCCGGATATGTGCCTCCAGACTGGCACACATTTTTCAGTCGCGAACAAGTAGCCACCCTACCCAAAGGACTAACTGTAACTATTTTGACATTTTTCTGTATTTGGGCAGCGGACATCGGAGCCTATACATTTGGGAAATTTATTGGCAAAACCCCCCTCTCCGAAATTAGTCCGAAGAAAACTGTAGAAGGAGCGGTTTTTGGGATGATAGGTAGTATTGCGATCGCAATTTTTGGAGCCTATTATTTGAGTTTTCCCCATTACCTATTTGCCGGATTTGCCCTGGGTTCACTAATTGGGATTGCCAGTTTACTAGGAGATTTAACCGAATCCATGTTGAAACGGGATGCGGGAGTCAAAGATTCCGGTCAATTAATTCCCGGTCATGGAGGCATACTCGACCGTACCGACAGCTATATTTTTACCGCACCCCTAGTATTTTACTTTGTCACCTTGATTTTACCCCTATTAGCATCGGTATAAGTGGGGTCTGCTGTAAAAGTCTTTTCGGGAGGCTAATACCGTTTTACTTTGGAGTTGATCCATTTAGGGGATACAAGGGAAGAAAATGTATCAAAATTTGAGTAAAATGGTGTTGGCGGGTATTATGTAGACTGCAAATTACATAGCTTACTTTCCCACAGGGATATTACGAACTGCGTAGGCGTAGCCAAGCTCAACGGCTATTACGTAGCTTGCTCTCCGCGTAGCGGGTATTACAAATTACGTAGGCGCGTAGTGGCTTGCCGCAGGCTATTATGAATTACAAGAGATAGGCAAAACAGACTGACTAATTGCGCGAAAAACTCTACAATAGTCGCAGCAAGCATTTATTTTTATTGACATTAAAACATCAAATTTAACCGCTTATGCCTCCCCGTTGGTCTCGTATCCCTACCCGCGCAGACGCTGATTACCGTAAACTTGACGACCGGATGAACTTCGCCGTCCATGTAGCCATATTTGCCGCGATCAATTCAGGAATGTGGTTTTTCCATAACTTCCTCCACACAGACTGGGAATGGCTATCTTGGTTCAGCCTCGGTTGGTTTGGAATTTTAGTAATGCATTTAATTTATATTAGTGCGATCGCAGATTATTCCGATGCTGCTTAAACTAAAAATATCCAGATAGTCTCCCATCTGGTTTAAACACAACCAAACCATGTGTACTTTGCACGGTGATACATTGCTCCTTTGATTTGTGGACAGTTGACAGTTGACCTTTAAGCACTAAGTATCGGACTAAAATCTATGGCGAATATCAACACGACCGAAATCCTCGAATCCCTAGCAGCAGAAATAGGTGAAAACATTTACATCGATATTTCCAAATGGCACTTGTACCTAGCTGATGCTAAATTACACACTGTAGTTGCGGAAAAAATGTATCCCCTACTAGCCGAAAATAACGTCAATGAAAACCTGGTTGTGGACATTCTCGGCTCCATCAACGTCAAAATCGGTGGCGGTCGTCGAGAACTACCCTTGATTGATTTGTTACCCATGCAGTGCCAAGTTAATCTCGTGGATATACTGGAAAAGTTTCAGAAAAACATGTAAATCAGCATACCCTTGCGAATCCTGTATCGCTGACATGATCGATCAGCTTTGAGTAACAGGTTGATTTACCCACCGCTCCCGACCCCTGTACAGACCTATGTGTCGTGTTTCTCCCAAATCCTGCACGTTGTCAAGATTTGGGAGATATCCAGGTGAATTTGCTCCTCCCCCTTGCTCCCCAAAAATCCCATTGATTGAAAATCCCAATTGGAATTAGTCACCGGATTGGGATATCTTAATTGGTGAGATATTAAGCAAACGTTAACATGACCTTGGTTTCCCCTCACAAAAAAGCAAAAGCCCTCAAACCCGGTAGTCGTCGTCCTGCAAAAGAACTTTGTAGCGAATGTGGACTGTGCGACACCTACTATATCCATTACGTTAAAGAAGCTTGTGCATTTATTAATCAGCAATTTGATGCACTGGAACAACAAACCCACGGACGCGATCGCCATCTCGATCAAGAAAATGAGTTATACTTTGGCGTACACCGCCATATGTTTGCAGCTCGCAAAATCGAACCCATTGAAGGCGCACAATGGACGGGAATAGTCAGCAGTATCGCCATTGCCATGTTGACAAACGGTTTAGTTGAAGGTGTGGTCTGTGTCCAAAATACCAAGGAAGACCGCTTTCAACCCCAACCAATTATTGCTACCACCCCCGCAGAAATTCTTGCTGCAAAAGTTAATAAACCCACCCTCTCCCCCAATTTATCCGTCCTCGAACAAATCGAAACTTCAGGAATGAAGCGATTGTTAGTAATTGGTGTTGGTTGCCAAATTCAAGCCTTACGCGCAGTGGAAAAACAACTCGGTTTGGAAAAATTATACGTCTTAGGTACACCCTGTGTTGATAATGTTACACGTGCTGGCTTACAAAAGTTTCTAGATACCACCAGTCGTTCACCCGACACGGTTGTCCATTACGAGTTTATGCAGGATTTCCGCATCCACTTCAAACATGCTGATGGTTCCATCGAAAAAGTTCCATTTTTCGGCTTGAAAACAAATCAACTCAAAGATGTGTTTGCACCCTCCTGTATGAGTTGTTTCGACTACGTAAATTCCCTGGCTGATTTAGTAGTTGGGTATATGGGCGCACCCTTTGGTTGGCAGTGGATTGTCGTCCGCAATCAAACCGGAGCCGAAATGTTGGAACTAGTCAAAGACCAGCTAGAAACCCAACCAGTTATGTCCCAAGGCAATCGCAAAGAAGCCGTACAACAAAGTATTCCTGCCTACGATAAGGGTATCACCCTCCCCATGTGGGCTGCAAAATTAATGGGTGTGGTAATTGAAAAAATTGGTCCCAAGGGTTTAGAATACGCCAAGTTCTCCATCGACTCCCATTTTACACGTAATTATTTATATACAAAACGCAATTATCCAGAAAAGTTAGCGAAACATGTCCCTGAATTTGCCAAACGGATTGTTAGTCAGTATAAATTACCAGATAACGATTAATATTGTTGATCAACTTTCATTTCCAGCTAAGTAAGTTGGTGTCAAAAAATCAAGGTATGTCCGAAGCGAGTGGAATGCAGTGAAAGGAAGCAATCTCAAGGTTGTGAATTTTGTTTGCAATCCGCTACATAATGAGGTTGATTTGTGCTGACTTACTTGGGGTCTTTAGAAAAAGTCTTTTCGTGAGGGTAGGGAACAGGAGTCGGTACAGACGCGACATGTGGTGTCTGTACCGGAATGGTTTTAACCCAACTATTCCACTTTTCACAAGACCCAAAAAATGACAAATGCCATGTTTTTAAGCCTTACATACCTAATTGGAAAGTACTTTTTGCGACTAAAATCTCCTTAATCCCTTGCAAAATATAGAGACGCGATATACCGCGTCTTTACTATTTTTCCGCAAGCCCTACTTAGATACTAGGGGATAGTAGGAGGTTTTTAAAAACTTTTATTAACCACAAATCATGCTGGACAAGAGTTTCAGTCTTGATGACTCATAGTCACCAACTCCTCTGTAGGAGTATTCATATTACTTTACATAGGGTCTGCAGAAAAAGTCTTTTCGTGAGGGTAGGGATTAGGGAATAGTTTTAACCCAAAAATTCTACTTTTCATTGACTCGAAAAAAATTACAGATGCAAGATATGCCTATTTGGAAAGCACTTTTTACGAATCAAATACCCTCCAAAGCTTACAGGATACAAAGACGCGATATATAGTGTCTTTATTATATTTTGGCAAAGCCCTACGTCAACTGTCACCTGTTAACTGTCAACAAGGTTAAAGGGAAATATATCAGCGTGCAAAATATGTAAATATATCAAGATTTTGACAGCAAACCCACCTGAATCCGTAATCTCTGTCGCTCAACTTGTGTTCATATTTTGATGATAAATCGCCAAAATTTTCAAAATCATGATTAACAAGTCCATCTTACCAGGTAGTGCTTTAATTTCTGTGTTATTACTTAGCGGTTGTGGAGATACCAATATCCTCCCACCAGCAAATCAACTTCCTGCTGCGACCACAACACCCGTTACCCAAACCACAACACCCCCAGCAACAACCAGTCAACTAGCTCCTGGAACCTATTGTTATTCAGCTAAAACCAAAACCTTGGATGCTAATGCCACAATCAATATTAGCTCCAATAATCAAATCAAGGGTCAAATTCAAGCTACTATCCAAAACCCCGCAGAAAACTACTACTCCTCCTACAACCAAACCTTAACAGGGGAATTAATTGGAGAAACAGCCAAATTGAAGATTGTCACCAAAATTGAAAATGATACTCAAAATAGTCAAGTAAACTGGACAATCACCCCATCCCAGTTAAAAACCGATCGTGAAACCTTCGTCAAAGCTGATTGTGCAAGTTCCAAAGCTGACCAGGAAACTTCAGCAACCAAGAAACCAGTACGGGTCAGCTTCCCCAAAGGAGCTAGTTCTACCACCGTTAAAAATGCTGTTGTTAGAGGCGATCGCGACACCTATATTTTAGGTGCAAAACAGGGACAAACAATAAACCTGAAAATAACCTCCCTGGAAAAAAACGCCGTTTTTGAAGTCATTGCACCCAATGGTCAAACCCTTATCCCGGAAGCAACCACTTGGAACGGAAAACTTCCCGTCAACGGTGACTATCAAGTGATTGTTGGAGGAACACGGGGTAATGCTTCCTATGAATTAGCTGTAGAAATTAAATAGGGATAAGGCGATCGCGACATCATACTATTTGATACCATGTCCGCTCCTATAACCATCATCCAACTCAAACCTTGGTGGTTTACCGTCTCTGGGTGAGTTTTTTATGGGTCTGTCAACGGACATGATATCACTGGTATGAATGTAGAATAGCTGTAGTATAAACCGAACAACCCGCATGGGAATTGATGATTGAGAATGCGCAATTATTCTACTTTTGGTAACACAGTACGTTATGTTGAATGGACATTAATAATCGTTTACTTGACGATATTTTTATTTGAATTGCGTAAAGGTACTTATATTTCCCGTCTTTGGCCATCTGCGGCGATTTTTACCTGTTTTGGAATGACAGCAATTCTCAGCTTTTTCTTCCCGATTAACCGTCCTATGTGGTTGCGTCGGCTTTATATTTTCGTTGATATAACTGCGGTCATGCTATCTCAAGCAGCAAGCAAAGGTTTAGATATACTTTTATATTTGATTTTAGCCAAAACCTGTTATTTATTTAAGCGCCAAGAAGTAATTCTCACAACTATTTTTACAGGCTGTGTTTGGATTGCTCTGCGGGTCTGGAGCATACCTCCCATGTTAGAGTTTGAACGGATGAATATTGAAGTCCGAATTCAACGTTTATTTAATACCCAAGCAATTGTAATTGATGCTTTGATCAATGAGGCTGGTAGTTATTTAGCAGCTAGCACATTTGTAATTTTATTTTGTTTTGCTATTGTTGCAGAACAAAAAAGTCGTCTGCAAGCACAAAAACTTGCTCAGGAAGTAGAGGTGTTAGCAACACGCTTGGAAAGGGTGCAAATTGCTAGAGAAATCCACGATTCCCTGGGACATATTTTAACTTCTTTAGATGTACAACTGGAACTAGCCCAACGTTTATATCAACGCGACCCAGACAAAGTTATCAAATCATTAAATATTGCCAAAGACCTTTCTAGCCAATGTTTAAACGAAGTCAGATTATCAGTCAAAACTATGCGTGATGGGGGAAAATTAGGTTGCGATCGCAATCTCCAATTTAATGACGCACTCCAACAATTAATCGCCCAAATTCAACAACACGAAACTATCACATTTCATCTAAATTTAAAACTTCCCCAATTACCTTTATCTACCAGCCATCAAATTTACTGCATCATCAAAGAAGGTTTAAATAATATTCAAAAACACGCTAGCGCCAAAAATGTAAATCTACGCGGCTATCAACAGCGAGAAAATATTATCATTGAACTGGAAGATGATGGTATCGGCTTCGATGTCAATTCGCCCCACACAGGTTTCGGTCTGCAAGGAATGCGCGAACGCACTCAAATTCTTGGTGGAGAATTAGATATTCAAAGTTTTGCCAATATCGGTACAAAAATTAAATTGAAAGTACCTTTTTGAAGGGGATAAGATACCAAAACAGGTTTCATTACAAAATTAAAGTTTTAATCACTTTCTTCCTGACCATCTTTCACAGTAAAATCAACTTGCTCGTAAATGTCACCTAATGTAATTGTAAAATCCACAGTTACCAAGGTTAAATTAGCTGATTCCCCTTCAATTTCATCTAAAACCCATTTTCCATTCCCAGTCTTCACATAATGCATCACATGATATTGATATTGGTCGATTAAAATGAATTCTTTAAATTCCGGAATCGAACGATAGTACAAAAACTTATTTCCCTGTTCATAATTTTGGGTTGATTTTGATAAAACCTTTACAATTTTTCAAAAGACCCAAAAAATTACAAATGCAAGACTTTGAAGTTTTATATACCCATGTATTTGCACTTTTTTCCGTCAAAATAGCCTCAACAGCTGACGATATAAGTCTTGAGTGACGGATTAATCGTCCTTCTACGGACTATCCCCGTAAGTTTTTGCTCCAAATGCAGGTAACGCATCCTCAAAAAAATTATTCACACCCCTTGACAGTCCATACCACCTATACTACATTAATAATACAAGCAAATACAGCTTGGGTGTCGCGGATAGTTCAATATTTGAGAACACCATTCCTTACCTGCAAAGGTCGAATGTTTGAGGGTTATCGTATATTGAATACACAATCCCTTAAGCAGCAATTCCGGAGATGCGGGTGTAAATCCTGCTTCGCGACATCAATTTCAACGCGTATTTATATATATGTATTTATACTTTGCGGGCTGATATATTCCCCTGTTGGTTGACAGTTGACTTTTAAGCATTAACCATCTAGAAAGTCGTGTATATGTCAGCACCGGAAACAGAAATCGCAGGTTTTCTGTACTCCTGTATTCTGTATTCACCTATATTGTGCGGGGGTAGCTCAGTAGCAGAGCAACGTAAACATCCTTTTTCGATACTTGCCTTTGAGGACGCAGAATTAGGGTTATCGCTTTCTCAGCCGTTGGACGCAGGTGCAAATCCTGCCCTCCGCGTTCAATTATACCATCTTGGATTCAAGATTTTTATCTGGTCTCCTGTGTTCTTTTCTCCAAATCATATATGCGGTGAGTAGCAAGAGCAGGAGAGCGCTTATCACCCTTCATTCATTACTTACCCTTGGGAACGCAGAATAGAGGGTTATCGCGGGTGCAAATCCCGTTCCACCGCCTTGTTTTGCCCATTGGGCTGGAGGTATAAAAATGGACTATAAATTTTTCACACAAAAAAATACCAAATATACTAGTCAAAACCAGCCCATCCCTGGTCGGGAAACAGAAATGATATGGGGACGTAGCGGTGGATACATGTTCGATGTGGGAATTTGGGAGATGTTACGCCGTTGTTTGCTGGTGGGAACAGCCCAAAGTACCTATTATGCGGGGAAACAGGAATTAACGGCAGATTTTATCGATATATTACAGCAAGCGATCGCCAAAAATCCCGATCGAGTTGCCCAGGAGATTGTGTATGCTAGTGATGGTAGAGCAATCAACAACAGCGCACCGATTTTGGCTTTAGTGTTGTTGTCGATGGGGGAAACACCCGCAGCGAAAAGTGCCTTTTTGAGGGTTTTTCCCCAGGTGGTGCGCACAGGTAGCCATTTTTACGAGTGGTTAAGTTATACCAAATCCATGCGTGGTTTTGGGAAAATAGTGCGGGAAGTTGGTAATCAGTGGTTGCAAAACCCGGATGTGAAAGGTTTGGCTTATCAACTATTGAAATATCAACAACGTCACGGTTTCAGTCATCGGGATGCCCTGCGGTTATTCCACGTTAAACCCCCGACAACAGACCATCAACTATTATACAACTGGGTGGTGAAAGGTTGGTCTGAATTACCGACGGAAATCCCCAGTCAAGCTTTAGCACAGGTGTGGTGGTATGAATGGTTGAAACGGAATCCCCAAGGAAGCAAAACTGCGATCGCTCAAGGTCGGTTAACCCATGAAATGGCTGCACCCATTGGTAAAATGGATAAGAAAGCTTGGCAGTTGTTGTTTAACGACATGCCAATTGGAGCCATGTTGCGGAATTTAGGTTCTTTGACGGAGCTAGGTGTACTCAGTCCCCGTGAAACCAAGAATCTGGATCGGGTGGAAGCGGTTCTTAATAGTTCCCAACATCTACGTCAAGGTCGGATTCATCCGATTGATGTTCTCAAGGCTTTAAAAACCTACCAATCAGGGGGAAATTTGGGACGGGGGAAAAAAACTTGGCAACCAGTTCCTCGGATTGTCGATATCCTCGAAAAGGCTTTAGAACTTGCGTTTGATGTCGTGGAACCAACAGGTAAGGTGTTTATGCACGCTGTGGATGTGTCCGGTTCCATGAGTTACTACTCCGTTAGTAGCATGGGGTTAACCTGCTGCGAAATTGCGACCACAATGGCTCTTGTAACTGCTAAAGCCGAGAAAAACTACATGATTCGTGGCTTTGCCGATGATTTTCGGGATTTGAAAATTACAGCCAAGGATAGCTTTAGTTCGGCTTTAAAAAAAGCTAGCGAGCAAAACTTTGGTGCTACAGATGCATCCGTTGCTTATGATTGGATGATTCAGCACCGGTTTAAAGCCGATGTGGTGTGTTTTTGGACTGACTCGGAAAGTTGGGCTGGTTCTAAACACCCATCTCAAGCTCTACAGGAATATCGCCAAAAAGTCAACCCCAAGGTCAAAGCGGTATATGTCACCTTGACACCCTACCAAATCAGCTTGGTAGACCCCCACGACCCCAATTCCTGGGATTTTGCGGGATTTGACCCTGGTATCCCCAGGTTAATTCAGATGCTAGCAGCAGGGGATGTGTAACTGTTATAGACGCGATATATCGCGTCTCTAGCTATGAACAAAATTCTTTGGCGGGTTTTCCCTGATTCATAATTAACCTTTCAGGACGCAGAATCCAGGGTTATCGGTCTCAATGGGTTCGACTCCCACACCCGCCTTTTTTTATTCAACATCATGTTAAGGGTTTAATATCGTTTACGCTAATGGTCGCTACATATCAGGGGCTATAACCGTTGATTATTCTAGTTGCATTTATTGCAAAGTACAAGAGAATCGATATAACCGTTGATTATTCTAGTTTCATTGATATCAAAGTGAGTTCGATGAGTTATAAAGCCTGAAACTCTTGTCCAGTATTATTCGTAGGAAATAGAAGTTTTTAAAAACCTCCGAGTATGATGTTGAGAATAAAATCATTAAACCTGAAATCAGTCAGTAATTGACTTTGTTCTCAACTAATGGATGAGGTTACTTTAAAACTTAACTTTCAAAATCATTGATTCACAGGCATTGTAGCGTTTACAATCCGTCGAATTCACGTGATATCAAAGTACAAGAGGATCGATATAAATCAAAATTATCTGGTTGTGAGAAATTTCTCTTGATCTATGGGTGTATAGTTAGCATTTGATTTCCCCCCCGTTGAAACTCGTAAGCAACGGTGGAAATTTTGACTTGATATCCTAATTGTTGAAATCGATGGCGAATCGGTTCCACATAGGGAGAAATTTCCCCATCCAAAGTCACCAAAGGAAAAATTCGTACCTGTAATCCAACCCGTAATAGTTCATCAATCGATGCGATATGCATATCCAAACTTAATAAATCTGAATACAAAAACAGTAAATGGGAACAGAGACATAAATCAAACTCGCGATTGCCGAATCGGGTTTGCGGAAGCGATCGCGCAATATACCGACCAGCTAATTTACCCTGGGGATAATCCTCCAGAAATAACTCCATCGTTTCCCTTCTCACCCTTCCTAAGTCCTCTGGGTCGCGAAAATTCTGCCAAACATAGCGTGAGGACTGTTTTTGTAGTTGATAAATAATTGTGGGATAGGTGTCCTCAAAGCGCTGACGAATTTCTTCTGGGGAAAAAGCATATAGGGGATCGATGGAAGTAACCTGGTGTCCTAGTTGGGTCATCTGTGCATTAAAGCTTGCAGGACCATCCCCACATCCCAATATGCGCTGACACAAATCCCCATCACTCAGGTTAAACATTTGTCTATATTCAGCTAAATTGCGTCCCCAAGGAACAATTTCTTCAAGTTTCATGTTTCACGGAATTAGTTATTGAGTTAAGTCGTCACAAATAAACCTCATTATGTAACGGATTGTAAACAATATTCACAGCCTTGAGATTGCTTCCTTTCACTGGGTTCCACTCGCTTCGGACATATTTTGATTTTTTCAAACCGACTTATCCATACCTGGATTTCTCACGAGTAAGTTGTAAGCCTTGAGTAACGGATTGATTTTCCTTCTACGGACTATCCCTACTCCCTATTCCCCATTAGTTTTAGGGTTTTGTGAGAAATGCGGGTATAGGGATTTCCGGTCTAGTGAGGTGCGATATTTCAGTCTACTTGTATTGTTGGATAAAAACTAGAGAAATTGAGGTGTACCTCAGTTGTTTGGGGAAGGATACATCTGCATTTCTCGCAAGGGAGTCTCCATGTTGTTGGGACACAAACAAGAAAATAGTTTATTTGCACTCCCCACTCCCTACTGACTGAAAATTTGCGGAGTTTGTGATAAATCTGGGTATTTCTCAATTAGTCAACAGTTAACAGTGAACCGTTAACTGTCAACTAAATTTCTACCAGATAATTAATTTTCGGGTATGTCCCTACATTCTGTCTAAAACCGAAATACCCAACAAATTCAAACCTAATTTTAAGGTTCTCGCAGTTAAATCACATAACATTAACCGTGACGTTTTAATTGGCTCTTCGGACTTAAGTACCGGACAGTTTTCGTAGAACTTATTAAATTTATCACTCAGTTGATACAAATAATCACACAGACGATTCGGCATTAATTCTTGCTCAACGGCGTTAATTACTTCACCCAATTCTAAAAGATGTTTAGCTAGGGTAAATTCCCCATCTGCCTGTAAAATTATTTTTGCCTCATTCCCTAAATTAGTAAAATCAATATTACCTTCCCTCGCAATACTTTGTGTCCGCGCAAAGGAATACAACATATAGGGAGCCGTATTCCCTTTTAAAGATAACATCCGGTCAAAACTAAACTTATAATCGGTGGTACGATTTTGACTTAAATCGGCATATTTAACCGCACTTATCCCCACCACTTGAGCAACATGGGCAATAAATTCTGGACTTTCTTGACGTTGATTTTCCTCCAACCGTGCTTCTAAGTCTTGTTTCGCTCTCAATACGGCTTCATCCAGTAAATCCCGCAATCTCACCGTATCTCCCGCACGGGTTTTCAGTCTTTTACCATCTTCCCCCAATACTAACCCAAAGGGTACATGGACAAGTTCCACATCATCGGGTACCCAACCAGCACGACGTGCGACTTGAAAAACCCCTGCAAAATGTCCCGCTTGTCCAGCATCGGTGACATAAATTAATCGTTTACCTTCTTCTTTCTGAATTCGGTGTCGCAGCGCAGCTAAATCGGTGGTTGCATAGTTATACCCTCCGTCTGATTTTTGAATAATCAAAGGTAGGGGTTGACCTTCCTTATTGGTAAATCCTTCAAGGAAAACAACCTTAGCACCATCACTTTCTTCCAGTAAACCAGCCGCTTCTAAATCGGTGACAACATGGGGAAGGAACGGATTATAAAATGATTCTCCCCGCTCCGTCAAGCGAATATCTAATAAATCGTAGATTACCTGGAATTCCTGACGGGATTGTTCACAGAGTAACTGCCATGCATGGGTCGTATCCACCGCACCAGATTGCAATTTCACAACTTCTTGTCGTGCAGTTTCTTTAAAGTTATCATCCTCATCAAAGCGTTTTTTGGCTTTTTTATAAAACTCTACTAAATCACCAATTTCTAATGCATTAGCAGTCGTTAAAGCCTGTGGATACACTTCCCGTAAATAGGCAATTAACATTCCAAATTGTGTACCCCAATCCCCAACATGATTCAAACGTAAAACATCATGTCCTCTAAACTCTAAAATACGGGCAATACAATCACCAATAATTGTGGAACGCAAATGTCCCACGTGCATTTCCTTGGCAATATTGGGACTGGAAAAATCAACTATTTGTCGTTGGGGATTTTTCGCTTTTCCTACACCCAAACGCTCATCTTGATGCATTCGGGTCAATTGGGTTTGCAAATAATCGGTTTTTAAGCGCAAATTAATAAAACCAGGACCAGCTATTTCCGGTGGTTCACAAATATCCGATACATCTAATTTGGCTACAATTGACTGCGCGATCACTCTTGGTTGTTGTCCGATTTTTTTGGCCAGTGGTAAAGCAAGATTTGCTTGGTAATCCCCAAATTTCGGATTACTAGCAGTCACTAACATCGGATCTGTTCCCGTCCATTCTCTACCAAATGCCGCTACTAATGCCTGTTCTACCTTTAATTTTAATTGTTCCTGCGTCGAGTCCATAGGTTATTTTCTTTTTGTTTTGCTTTTTGTTAGAACTAGCTAGTCATCGGAGTCCATCGCTATTTCTCCTGTTATCAAAGTCTCACAGCCATGCAATTGCACTCACACAAATAGGGAAACACACTACCTAGATTCCATCAGAATTGATGAAATTCTAGTCATTTTGCTGTCTTGACAGATTTATTTTGACATACTTACTCCCCGCTCACCCATTGCGGAGATTCTAGCCTCAAACAGCAATTCCCGGATTTCTCACAAACTCCTAAAACTTTCAGTGAGTAGGGAGCGGGGAGTAGGGAGTAGTAGGAAAATGAACCCATTACTCAAGGCTGATCACTCCCTTGTCACAAATGTAGGAATTGCAGGTATTGTCTAACATTACCTAACCTAACAGTTGATGCACGTTGCTGGGTTATCGGGGAACCGCGATAGCGCAGTGGTTCCCAACTACACAAATATTTTTCGCTGCGTTTTTGTTCCTCCCCTTCACCGATATCTATGAAGGTAAATACCACATGGCTTGAGTATTTTCTGCCTTGACAAACCCACATTTTTCGTAAAATGCGATCGCATCTTGATCCGCAACCAAAATTTGCATGTGAAAACCTTGATAACGTCGCTGTAACATTTCCATTAGTTGTTTCCCAATCCCCTGGTGTTGGTAATCAGGATGGACAATTAAATGGGGATAGTACACCACTAGATAACCATCGGAAATTGCATTCCCAATCCCCACCAACTCACTTCCATCCCACGCTGACACCAAATAGTGGGAATTTAATAAACCTTGATGTAATTCCTGCGGTTTCTGGATTGATGACCAACGATTCGCTTTGTATAAAAAAATAATTTGGGTGAGTTCGATATCTCGCGTTTCCGAAAAGTGGATTGTCATACTATTTTGATTAAGTTGTGCTATCTTCACATTCAATGGCTGCGGTGCGAGAACAGAATTACTTATACTAGTTATTTGTGTAGACGTGCGTAGAACGGCTAGTCTACCCCATCCCACAGACGCGAAGCGTCGCAGAGCTTCTCCCCTCCTCACAAGTAGGGGACTAGGATTTTGGCATTGCTGAATACAAATATGAATTGAAAATTTGACGTTGTGTAGAGACGTAACATCGCTACGTCTCTACGGCGATTGTGGTTTCAATACAAAATGTAAACAATCATAATTCATACCCAAATTCAGCAACACCAGGATTTTTGTTTCCCCCTGCTTCTTTTCCGTCAAGGTTACACCTTTGAATTCAATAAAAATCGAGCCGGATATATTAAACCGGAAAATTTTTTATTCCGCAATATATTTTAGATAAGTGTGTTGTATTTAACACTTTATCTCGTCTTCCGTGATGCTCCTTCACCAACAGTCAACCGTCAACAGCCAACAACCCCTATGCAGTACGACGATTAATCCAAACCCCTCGTATCCCCACAGACTTTGCTCCATAGTAATCATCGGTTTTACTATCGCCCACATGCCATGCTGCACTTGGCTGACAATTATGTTTGGCTAAAGCGGTAGTAAATATCTTTCTATCTGGTTTGGCTGCACCTACCTGGGTGGAAATCGTAATCGAACCGAAAAATTCCCGCAATTCCAAGGCCTGCAATACTGAATATAAACGGGAATCAAAGTTAGAAATTATACCTAGTTCAATTCCCCGCTTACGCCAACTAATTAAGGCTGGAATCACATCTGGATAAACTATCCACGGTTCGGCTGTACCGAAATGAATGTATAACTCGCTAAAAAAAGTCTCAAAGTCTGTAAACTGGGAAATAACACCCGCCTGCATAAATGTATTATAGGCGATCGCCCGCCACCAAGTAAACTCCGCCTGGGGAATATCGACCTCGGCAATCCCCGGAAACACTGGGGGTGGTAATGCTTGAACGCTATCGATAAAGGCTTGATTCACATTTTTTGGGTCTGCATCCACCCCAAAATCTCGGGCTATTTGACTATAAATTTCACCGACGCTACCTTTCACCCCAAATAACGTACCCACCGCATCCAGAAAGATAACTTTTGGCTTGTCCATAATTTCTGACACCGAGATATTATTTCCAATATACTCAAATTCTTCCTAGTGCCGACGTTCTCCCTGGGTAAATCTACCAAATCGGTTGCAAAAGTTTATATAAATTTCGTCTGGGAAGAAAATAGGCTGATTCCATTTCACCTACTCCCTCAAAATGCGATACATTGTCTTCCCCTGCAACCCTACTCTTCCCCTACTGCCATTTTCTCTAGACTATGCTATCGTAAATAAAGCGTAGTCGTTATGAGTTTATTATAAATACCTATGACAAATCCCACTGTAGAGAATGTAGTAATTATCGGTTCTGGGCCAGCCGGATACACAGCAGCAATTTATGCAGCACGGGCTAACTTGAAACCAGTTGTCTTTGAGGGTTTCCAGATGGGGGGTTTACCTGGTGGACAGTTGATGACGACAACCGAGGTAGAAAATTTTCCTGGGTTTCCCGAAGGAATTACAGGGCCAGAATTAATGGATAAGATGAAAGCTCAAGCTCAAAGGTGGGGTGCAGAACTGTATATGGAGGATGTAATTGAAGTTAATTTGCAGCAACGTCCCTTTACAGTTCGCTCCTCCGAACGGGAATTTCAAGCCAATAGCGTAATTATTGCTACAGGGGCAACTGCCAAAAGACTAGGTTTACCGAACGAACAAAGATTTTGGAGTCGGGGGATTTCAGCCTGTGCAATTTGTGACGGAGCGACACCAGCATTTAAATCCCAGGATTTGGTGGTGATTGGTGGTGGGGATTCGGCTGCGGAGGAAGCAGTATATTTAACAAAGTATGGCTCCAAGGTGAATTTGTTAGTGCGTGGTGAAAAAATGCGTGCTTCCAAGGCTATGCAAGACCGGGTATTAGCAAATCCGAAAATCCAAGTTCATTGGCATACCCAAGCGGTGGATGTGTATGGTGGTGATTGGCTAGAAGGTGTGACAGTGAAGAATGGGTTAAGCGGGGAGGAATTTCAGATACCAGCTAAAGGTTTGTTTTATGCCATTGGACATACACCCAACACATCCTTATTTCAAGGACAATTGGAATTAGATGAAGTGGGTTATATTGTCACCAAAGCCGATTCCGCAGCGACGAGCATCGAGGGGGTATTTGCTGCGGGAGACGTACAAGACCACGAATATCGACAAGCAGTGACAGCCGCAGGTAGTGGTTGTATGGCAGCATTATTAGCAGAAAGGTATTTATCAGCCAACGGCTTGATTCAGGAATTCCATCAAACCGAGACCAACATTAGCCAACAGTCCCATACCTCCAGCGAGAAAGCAGTTAGTGGTGGGGAGGAATTTGACTTGAATCAGACTCGTCACCAAGGTGGCTACGCCCTAAGAAAATTATTCCACGAAAGCGATCGCTTACTGGTGGTTAAATACGTTGCACCGGGTTGTGGTCCTTGTCATACCCTCAAACCGATTTTAAACAAAGTTGTAGAGGAGTTTGACGGCAAAATCCACTTTGTGGAAATTGACATCGACCAAGACCGGGAAATTGCAGAAAATGCTGGAGTTGTCGGTACTCCCACCGTCCAATTTTTCAAAAATAAAGAATTATTGCAGGAGTTGAAAGGAGTCAAACAAAAAAGCGAATATCGGCAGTTGATTGCCAGTCATATTTCCTAGAAGATGACGGGGGATGAATTTACTCATAGCTCGCATTTCTCACAAAACCCTAAAACTCATGGGGAATAGTCCGTGACGGGAGTAGAAGGAAAATAAATCCACTACTCAAGGCTTACAACTTAATCGTGAGAAATCCAGGATAGGGGCTTTTTTTTTGCCCCTATAGTTATTCTTGGGACTGAACTCAAATCTTGGTTGTGAGGTGTTCAAGTTTTGCCAACTGCTACACAGAGCATTCGGTGCGTAATTCTGTGTTAATCCCTGACCAATACTTTTACGCCTATTTTTGTAATTCGTCTTGATGAAAGAACAGGTAATTTATTTATTCTCGCTGGGGATAACATAGAGATAGAAATTGATCGCAATGGTCTTTGGAGGTTTTTATCATGAAGGTTGATTTTAGCACCATGACAAAAGGCGAGTTAAGAGCCTATGTGATAGCCCATCCGTATGATAAAACGGCATTCCATGCTTTTGTTGACCGTTTTACGGCTGATGCATCTCCAGAGACCTTCGATATTCCTAATTCCAGCGCAGAACTTCAGGATGTTGACGTATTAATCAAGCAAAAGTTAGAACAACTCAAAACAAGCTAGTTAAAATTTCTGCTCGCTTGTAAATGGGGAGTGGGGAGTAGGGAATAGGGAGTAGTGGGAAAGTTAACCGTTACTCAACACTGATGGCGATACCGATAAAAAGGGAGCGGGGAGTAAGCAATTCAGCGTCAAGGGTGATTGCGGATTACAAATTTTCCTTTACTCAGGTCGTAGCATCCATAGTAGGATACTTAAAATCCCCTCCACCGGTGGTAAGGGATAGTCGGTTAATTCAATGGTTACGGTTTGTCCTTGTAGTTGCAAAAATCGCCAAGCGGTTCCACTGGTGACACAACCATAGATTGTCGGGATTGGCTGTTTTGCAGCTTGATTAAATTTTTGCGCTGCAACCATTTCGGCAATACATTGTCCTAATCCCAGTTTTATATCTTCTTTTTTCGCTTCGACGATAATTATGGCAGGAGCTTTGATGAATAACTGTTCTGCCGAGCGACTAACTAGAAAATCACAACGTCCACTCAGTTCTGCCTCTACATCTACGGTAAAATCTTCACCAGAAAATACGCTCACCTGACGATTTAATCGTCGCCTAACTTCCAACAAAATTGGTGTAATAATTGCTTCAGAACGAGCCTTCTCACTACCAACAGCAATTGCCCAAGGTAAACTATCTGCTAGGGTTTCCCGCAATAAATCACTTGGTGTAACAGGTTCTAATTTGGGAATAAATGTATCACCTTCGACAATTTCTAAAGAGAAATCTTCCACTACCTTACGTAATGTGAACTTGTTGTATGGCATGGTATTTGTTAATTGCAGCTGGCTATGGTTATTTTAGCGGGTAAAAAAATTGAGCGAGAAAAATAGGAGACAGGAGACAGGAGGTATTTACCTGCATTTCTCAAAGGTAATCCATAAGCTTTGAGTAACAGGTTGATTGTCCTACTACTCCCATAAAGACGCGATATATCGCGGCTCTCCCTACTCCCACTCCCGCAATGTCAAGCCTTTAACTTAAATTAATTACTACTAATGGCAAGCCGAAACATATTTTCGCAAAAATCTTCTACACTGTTAGATAACTTTAGTCAAAATACTCTGTAAATAATTATATATAGGTGTCAGGAGTAGACGATATGCGCATTCTGCTTGTCTATCCAGTGTTCCCGAAAACATTCTGGTCGTATGAAAAAATTTTGGATTTGGTGAATCGCAAAGTACTCCTTCCACCGTTAGGATTAGTAACCGTGGCAGCGATTTTACCCCAAGAATGGGAATTTAAATTGTGCGATCGCAATATTCGGGATGTAACTGAGGCAGAATGGGAATGGGCGGATATTGTGATTTTTTCGGCGATGATTGTCCAAAAAGATGATCTACTAGCCCAAATCCAAGAAGCAAAACGTCGCGGTAAATTAGTCGCTGTTGGTGGTCCCTACCCCACATCCGTTCCCCAGGAAGTACAAAACGTCGGTGCTGATTACTTGATTCTGGATGAGGGAGAAATCACTTTACCAATGTTTGTCGAAGCTGTACAAAGGGGTGAAAAATCCGGAGTGTTCCGCGCTACAGAAAAACCCGATGTCACCACCACCCCCATCCCCCGCTTCGATTTACTCGAATTTGATGCTTACGATATGATGTCGGTGCAGTTTTCCCGTGGTTGTCCTTTCCAGTGTGAGTTCTGCGATATTATCGTTTTATACGGACGCAAGCCCCGCACCAAAACACCTGCCCAATTATTAGCGGAACTGGATTATTTGTATGAGTTGGGTTGGCGACGGGGTGTATTTATGGTGGATGATAATTTCATCGGTAATAAGCGCAATGTGAAGTTGTTGCTCCACGAATTAAAAAAATGGATGGCCGAGCATCAATACCCCTTTCATTTTGACACCGAAGCCTCTGTCGATCTAGCCCAAGACCCAGAATTGATGGAATTA
This sequence comes from Calothrix sp. NIES-3974, assembly GCF_002368395.1. GTDB lineage: Bacteria > Cyanobacteriota > Cyanobacteriia > Cyanobacteriales > Nostocaceae > NIES-3974. The sequence goes on along the minus strand of NZ_AP018254.1, from coordinate 3,364,136 downwards.
ATGGTGGAGTCGGGTTTTAAAGCTGTATTTTTAGGGATTGAAACCCCCGATGAGGATAGTCTACAACTGACCAAAAAATTCCAAAATACCCGCAGTTCCCTGGCTGATGCAGTCCACACCATCATCAAAGCTGGTTTGCGACCAATGGCAGGATTTATTATCGGTTTTGACAATGAAAAAACCGGTGCTGGTTCACGTATTGTCAGATTTGCCGAACAAGCGGCCATCCCTTCCACCACCTTTGCTATGTTACAAGCCTTACCTAATACCGCCCTGTGGCATCGTCTGAATCGGGAAGGACGCTTACGCGCAAATAAAGATGGGAACATCAACCAAACCACATTGATGAATTTCATCCCCACCCGTCCCCTAGAAGAAATTGCACGAGAATACGTGGAAGCATTTTGCGATTTATACGACCCAATTAAGTATTTAGATCGCACCTACCGTTGCTTTTTAATGCTGGGTGGTCCAAGTTGGACAGCACCAGCCAAGTTCCCCGAATTAGTTGTACTCAAAGCCTTGTTGATTGTGATTTGGCGACAAGGGATTAAACGGGAAACTCGATGGAAGTTCTGGCATCACCTATTTGGCATCCTCAAGCATAACCCGAAGGTCTTCGACCATTATCTAGCAACTTGTGCCCATATTGAGCATTTCTGTGAGTATCGACAAATCGTCCGCGACCAAATCGAAGCCCAATTATCGGAATATCTCGCTCAAGGACAGGAAAAACCCTACGTCCCCCCTTCCTCAACTCCCGAAGCTGTCGCAAGTGTCGCTAGTTAATTTGACCTAATCGGAGTAGGGACGACCCGACGGGTTGTCTCTACTTGATTTATATTTCTCCACAATTTTCCCCATCTGCGTTAAACTTCATTGCGAAATGCAAAATAAATTACCAATAACGTGATAAGTTTTGGTAATGCTCAATCCGTTCTGGCAAAGAAGTAGAGTTCAAGGAGAAACATTGTGGCAATGGAATCTAGTTTCGCACAGGGTCAACAGGCAGCTCGCTTACATGCACCAGGAAACTCTGTTCGGGAAGACTTTAGCGAATACGTTGCACACCTACAACTACACATGGCGCTACAAGCACGTAATTTAGTTCCAACCCTCAATCCCACTTCCAATGATAGTCGCGATCAATTGCTGCGCCAAACCCAGGCTGATTTTGAAAAACAGGTTTCCCGACAAATTAATAAGTAAATTATAGTCAGGTTGTTGCTAAATGTTAAGATAATTAACGTAACATCTCTCGTATTCAGATATTTTTTGCCCGAATATAAAATAGAATGAAGGCAGGCTTGACAAGTTCAACATGATTCAGTTGTTCTGAACAAGTCCTGCTTTTTGGTATTTTTGTCAGCAAAATCAGTCTTTCGGAACGCAAATAATTCAAAAAATGCCGTTAAGATAATTGCAACACTCCCCCATCCATTTAACTTGAGGCGTAATTGCGGCTCCCATGAAAATGACTTCTTTACTACCCCAAAACCTTCGCGTGGTTATCCGTCCAATTCAGTATCGAGATTTGGATACTATTGAGCGTTTAGCTAGTACTAGTGCTAATTCAGATACGGAAAATGAGCATCAAAACGGCGAACCTTTGCAATGGCTGCGTCGTTGGTATGGATTCCTCAAGTTCTTGAGTTGGTTTCCCAATCCTTTGCGTTATCGTTTTTGCGCTTACGTAGCTGAACAGGGTCGCGATGTGTTGGGGATGGTTCAGGTATCGCCTTTTAATCGTACCCGCACGACTTGGCGTGTGGATCGGGTGATGCTGGAGCGGGGGATAGAAAGGCAAACAATTGGTTCGCAGTTGCTGCGCTATTGTTTTGAGTCAATTTTAGAAGCGCGGACGTGGGTTTTGGAGGTGAACGTCAACGATAGTGATGCGTTGGCTTTATATCGTCGTAATGGGTTTCAAAGGTTAGCGGAAGTCACCCATTGGGAAATTACACCGGATTTATTGGCAGAATTGGCGGAATCGGAGCCAGATTTGACGAATTTGCTGCCTGTAAGTAATGCGGATGCCCAGTTGTTATACCAGTTGGATACTGCCTCTATGCCACCCCTGGTGCGTCAGGTTTTTGACCGTCAAACCTGTGATTTCAAAACCAGTTTAATTGAATCGTTGATTGATGCGGTGAAATTATGGGTGACAAAAACCGAGGTGGTGAGTGGTTATGTGTTTGAACCCCAACGTAAAGCCGCAATCGGCTATTTTCAAATCACCTCCGACCGTCAGGGGAAAAAACCCCATGTGGCGACTTTGACGGTTCACCCAGCCTATACGTGGTTATACCCAGAGATGTTGTCGCAATTGGCACGAATTACCCAGGGTTTCCCCACCCAGTCATTGCGAATTACCTCGGCGGATTATTTGCAGGAAGGGGAAGAATGTTTAGAAAAAATCGGCGCTACGCGGATAGAGCATACTTTGATTATGTCCCGTTCGGTTTGGCATAAGGTGCGGGAATCGAAATTTGTCTCCTTGGAAGGGATACAGTTACCGGATGTCTTGCAGGGTTTACAACCAGCACGCAAACCGATTCCCGGAGGGATGTCGTGGCGACGGGGAGAAAAGCGTGGCAGTGGAGAAAGGATGGGTAATCGTCATCACAGTTCCGACTCGGTAGCTTTTTCTTCCGATGGATGTGCTGATAGGGGAAATTGTCCGGGACAGATGGGGGAGAATGACCAGGAATCTTGAAGGGATGGATATGGCAGTTGCAGAAACTACTGGGGATCAAACGGTGAGGGAAAGTGTGATTCCCAGTTATATGCAATCTAAGTATATTTCGGCACTCGGTTTGGATGTGGGGCGGAAGCGCATTGGTGTAGCTGGTTGCGATCGCACGGGGTTAATTGCCACGGGGATAACGACGATTAGGCGGACTCGCTTTGTGGAAGATATGGCCGTCCTGGGGGGTATAATTCAGGAGCGGCAAGTGGATGTGGTAGTGGTGGGTTTGCCCTATTCTATGGATGGGACATTAGGTTTTCAAGCGCGTCAAGTGCAAAAATTTGCCCAGGGGATGGGGAAGTTTTTGCAAATTCCGGTAGAGTACATGGATGAGCGTTTAACTTCCTATCAAGCCGAACAGTTAATCATCCAAGAAAATCGCTCCCCATCACGGGATAAGGGATTAATTGACCGCAAAGCCGCAGCTTTGATTCTACAGCAGTGGTTAGATTGGCGAAATAGCCAAAAAAAGGCGAACTAACTACTCATATTTTGAATAAAGCAACTCAGATATACATGCATTCAGCAGCGTACATGATATTCTGAAAGTTGGATAGCCTGTTTGACCTGCGAGAAATGATTTTTGATTAGTATTAGTTATTTAATGATTCTAAATTCAGAACAAATTTGGCACGTCAAGCTCAAAGAGTGCATTTGCTTGTAAATATAAAAGGTTTTTATTCCTCGGCTATGTATCAATCGCAATTTTCTGAAGGCAATGAAAATGAAAGAGTTAACACCAGTGCGATTCGCTTGAGTGACGAACAAGGGCGATCGCTTGAATGTTATGTGGAACATTCTCTATTTGTGGATGAGCAGGAATATGTCTTGTTAATGCCTGTGGATTCACCTGTGGAAATTTTCGCATGGCAAGGTGATGATGAGGAAGAGGAAGCAGTCTTAGTTGAAGATGATGATTTAATCGATGAAATATTTGATACCGCACAGGCAGTGTTATCCGAGCAAAATCTGTCTTTGAAAAATACTGCTTATGCACTGACGGTTGCGGGGGAATTACCTCCGGTGGAAGAGACGGAATTGTTTACTTTGGAAATTGATGATGAGGATGCGTCTGACTTAGAACCGGAGAAATTACAGTTATTGGCAACATTTTTTCATCAAGAACAGGAGTATGCCGTTTATACTCCCCTTGATCCATTGTTGTTTTTTGCTAGAGTGGGAGCAAATGGAAATTATGAATTGCTGTCTCCAGAGGAGTTTCGTCAAGTTCAACCCATTCTAGAAGAACGGTTATTTGATCAAGTTGAGTGATGTGACTTTGATTTTTTCGTTCGTTTTGCGGTTTAGTACTCACCACATAAGTTCTGAAGGGTTCGTGGAGTGGCTTGAGCTTTGAAAAAACCTGATTACAAAGTGCTATACCCACAGGGTTGTCGTAGACTAGCGCAACTACCTACCTTTCTTCACCCATCAAAATTAATGCGGTGGAGTACTACTATGAGTGGGTTGGGAATTGAAGGAAGTTAAACAAAGACGGAAATACATCACCCGGCGAAGTTTACATAAATTATTAAATTGATCCAATTATTATGGAATCACGAAATTACCTGGGTTAATTGCATTTTTCAAATCGCAAACTATAATATATATTTCGCAGTTTGCGGGATCAGCTAAGAAAATTTATGGATTTAGGTAGTTTTTTACAACCAGATTTGATTCTAGAGGATTCGGTACTCACATTAACACCAGAAATTGTCCAAACCTATGGGTTAAAGGGTTTAGTGTTGGATGTTGATGAAACCCTCGTCCCGTTTACTGTGATGGAGGTGTCTCCCGAATTGCGAGCTTGGATCGAGAAAATGCGTCAATTTGTGGATTTATGGCTAGTCAGTAACAATCTTTCAGAAGCTCGAATTGGAGGTATTGCGCGATCGCTCGATCTTCCCTACTATTTGGGTGCAGGTAAACCATCCCGTCGCAAAATTCGCTCTGCTCTAGAACAAATGAACTTACCTGTCCATCAAGTCGGGATGGTGGGCGATCGCCTATTTACGGATGTATTAGCTGGAAATCGTTTGGGAATGTTTACTGTTTTGGTGGAACCAATTGTCCATCCTGGGGTTGCTGTTCGCAAACACCCGATTCGCAATATTGAGGTGTTGATTTCGGAATTTTTAGGTGCTTCCATCAAACCCAAGCAACATCGTGTCACCAAGCTTCACAAACCTTCAGACAAGTAAAGCTAAAGAAATAATTAAAAAAAATATTGTGGATACAAAAATTGTAAATAATGGAAGTATAGATAATAAGGGGCAAAAAAGACTATAAAGCCCTAAAAATAGTAAATATTTTTAAATTCCGTCAAGCGTCAATCCCCACTAAAAGGAGACTGGCGCTTATTTTCATGTCAAGGTATGTTGACATGATGTTTTCACTATGACCCAGGTGTACATCTAAGACAAATCCAGGTAAAACATCTTCTCCAGATATGCTCAAAACTAATGGTGATGGCGGTCATAGGAAGTGCTTGGGGTTGGGTAATGGTTCGAGAACAGGGTATCATCAAATTTATAGGGAGTAGGGGAAAAACCACTTTCATCTCCAAGAGAAACTGCGCTACCCCCATCTACGGTTTTGGTGTCAGTAGTAGATGTAGACTCTTTCCTGTCACCTATTCCCTATTGAATTGCCTGATCTCCAGTTTATCTTCCCATCCATGTCGGAAACAATTGTTGTCAAAATTGGTACTTCGAGTTTGACCCGTCCGGAAACAGGACAACTCGCGCTATCGGTGATTGCTACCTTAGCGGAAGTCCTCTGTTCCCTACGACAACAAGGACACCGAGTAATTTTAGTTTCATCGGGAGCGGTGGGGGTCGGTTGTGGTCGATTGGGTTTAAGCGATCGCCCTAAAAGTATTGGTTTAAAACAAGCAGTTGCAGCCGTGGGACAGGGGCGATTAATGCGGGTATATGATGACTTATTTGATACTTTACAGCAGCCGATTGCCCAGGTGTTATTAACCCGTCATGATTTAGTGTCACGGCATCGCTATTTGAATGTTTTGAACACCTTCAGGGAATTACTAGAGTTGGGAGTAATTCCGATTGTGAATGAAAATGATACCGTGGCGGTGGATGAACTGAAGTTTGGGGATAATGATACCTTATCGGCTTTGGTGGCTAGTTTAGTGGAAGCGTCCTGGTTATTTTTACTCACGGATGTGGATCGGTTGTATTCGGCTGACCCGCGTTTGGTTCCCGATGCACAACCAATTACCCTGGTGCGCGATTTAAAGGAATTGGCCAGCTTGCAAATCCAAACTGGTCAACAGGGTTCTCGCTGGGGTACGGGGGGAATGGTGACAAAAATTGCTGCGGCTCGCATTGCCACCTCCGCAGGAATACGGGTTGTGATTACCGAAGGTTCCCAGCCAGGAAATATTCCCAGAATTTTGCAAGGGGAAACCCTGGGAACCCAATTTGCTCCCCAACCGGAACCGACATCCGCTCGCAAACGTTGGATTGCCTATGGGTTAATTCCTCGAGGAAAGTTGTATGTAGATGATGGAGCGAAAAAGGCGATCGCTAGTGGAGGAAAATCCCTATTAGCTGCTGGAATTACAGAGGTGGAAGGGGATTTTGATGCAAATGATGCGGTTTTACTGTGCGATCGCAATGGTCAGGAAATAGCTAGGGGTTTGGTGAACTATACTAGCTCAGAATTACAACGCATTCGCGGTCAACATTCACGGGAAATATCCAAGATTTTGGGATATGAAGGAGCGGAAACCATCATCCACCGTGATAATTTGGTTTTACTTTAGAGGATATTTTCAAAGTCGATCTGAATACTTAACAACAGAGGCGGCATGTCGCCTCTGTACAGTTTATAATGACGAATATACCGTTTGAGCCTATTGACTGGCTTCCATAAGTAGTTGATAAAGTATGAATAATACTTGACCAACATCCTCTTGAATCCCCATTTGAAGTAAATTCTGAAAACTCACTCAAATTTTGATACATTTTCTTCCCCTGCTCCCCAAAGCTTCCCGTCAGGTATCAACTTCAAGGTCAAACGGTATTACCTACATTTCTCACAAGGGAGTGATAAGCCTTGAGTAATGGGTTAATTTTCCTACTACTCCCCTGGAGACGACCCGGTGGGTCGTCTCTACTCCCCGCTCCCTACTCACTGAAAGCTTTAGGAGTTTGTGCGAAATCCGGGATTACATGTACTGCATGACCCTGGAACTGTAGATGGGCGTAGCGCAGCTTACCTTGAAGATGAAAGGGGTTTTTTTCCTACTCCCAAGTCCCTCCGCATCCAACAAGGGAGAGACTGTCAACAATGGGTGACAGTTTATCTGTTATTATCTATAGATAGGATAGGTTTTTTCTGAGGATATCTCCTATCATTATTAGTAATCAATTGCATCATTTCTCTGAATCATCAAATTGAGACAAGGTATTGCATTGTGTACCTGCGATCGCCTATCCTCAATATAATAGGAATTTACACCTAAATTAGTATACTCTTATCTATTTGCTGCTTGGAAAGTATTTTCCTCCGATTCGATAATTACTTGATTTGACATCTCCGGAAGTTTATCGATGGGATGATACCAAAATCAAGTTTTTTTGGTATTGGGACAACTTTGGGAAGCAGCAATATTATCACATTGGTTTGCAGTTAATTGGTTGAATAGATTGTTGATTTGAGGGGTATGTTCTCCTGACAGTAACCCATAGATTTCAGTCTCTTGCTACTTGACTATTACGACTAAAAATGGAATATCTCATATATACTTCGGTGTTTTTCCATCCAGAAAACAGACCTCCAATTAAAAATCATATACAAAATTCTCGCGAATCCGGGAGCAAAATATAATTGATTTCAGCTTTTTGAAGTTGAAAATTTTAACCCCATATCCTGGAAATAGACTGTATTTGTCTGATATCCATTCCCTCTAGAAACTGTAATTATCTTTTACCAACTACCAACAATTTCGATGTTAGAAGCATGTATACTGGCAACAATTTTCTGTGGTTTTTTCGGAATTATCTGGAAACAAAACCTGGTGATGAAAATTATCTCGATGGATGTGATGAGTACGGGGGTTGTTGCCTATTTTGTGATGATTGCCTCACGCACAGGTTTATTTACACCAATCCTTGACAGTCAAAAAAATGTCGCCTACGCCGACCCGGTTCCCCAGGGGGTAATTTTAACAGCAATCGTCATCGGTTTTTCGATTCAGGCCGTGATGTTAGTAGGTGTGATGAAGCTATCGCGAGATAATCCGACCTTGGAAACCAACGAAATTGAGAAAAACAATACTCCATGAATATAATTACTATTGTCTGGGTCGCCTTACCTTTCTTTCTCGGATTTTGTATTTATTTATTGCCGAGAATCGATCGCTATTTGGCACTATTGACAACTCTGATTTCCACAGCCTATGGACTAAGTTTATTATTGACATCTTCCTCCTTGCAGCTACAGTTATTAGATAATTTTGGTGTCACCCTCGTCGCAGATCAACTCAGTGGTTTGTTGATTTTAACCAATGGGTTAGTGATGACGGCGGTAATTATTTACTGTTGGTCTACAGATAAAACGGCTTTTTTTTACATGCAGACCATCATTTTGCATGGCAGTGTGAATGCAGCCTTTATTTGTGGTGATTTTGTCAGCTTATATGTAGCTTTAGAAGTAATTGGGATTGCAGCATTTTTATTAATTACCTATCCCCGGAGCGACAGAACAATTTGGGTGGGATTGCGCTATCTGTTTATCAGTAACACAGCCATGCTTTTTTATATGGTGGGAGCAGTACTGATATACCAGAATCATCAATCTTTTGCCTTTACTGGTTTAGGTGATGCACCCACCGAAGCGATCGCATTAATATTTTTAGGGCTATTAACCAAGGGGGGAATTTTTTTATCCGGGTTTTGGCTACCCCTGACCCACTCCGAATCCCAATCACCCGTGTCCGCGATGTTGTCGGGAGTTGTGGTGAAAACAGGAGCCTATGCTTTAGTGAGAATCGCTTTACAGGTGAATGAGGTTAGTCCCATTGTGCAGATATTTGGAGTCGGGACGACCCTGTTGGGGGTATTTTATGCCATTTGGGACAAAGACACCAAGCGGACTCTTGCCCTTAGTACTATTTCCCAACTAGGTTGGGTGGTGGTTGCACCGAAGGTGGGGGGTTTTTATGCCTTGAGTCATGGACTGGTGAAGGCAATTATGTTTCTGAGTGCGGGAATTCTCCCCAGTCGGGACTTTCAGGAATTACAGCAAAGACCCATTTCCACTAGGGTGTGGATAATTCTGGTTACAGCTAGCCTATCGATTTCCGGTTTTCCCTTGCTGGTGGGATTTGCAGCCAAAATGGGGACATTAAGTAATCTGACTTCATGGCAAGCGATCGCCATGAATATCGGTGCAGTGGGAACAGCCATCGTCTACGCCAAATTTATCTTTTTACCCCACAAATTGCAAACCTCCAACCAGGAACAAATCGACCCCAACTATTATTTTGCCGTCACTCCCCTGATTGCGGGATTAATTATCGCCAACCTCGGCTACCTCCAAGCTTATACCCTCAATAAAATGATTAAAGCGATCGCGATTATTGCTGTGGGGTGGTTGGGATACTGGTTGATTTGGCGGCGCACGGAATTAAAGCTACCACGGATAATCGAAAAATTAGAGCATTTAGTTGGGTTAATGAGTTTAATGCTGATGTTACTACTGGGAATGGTACTGATATGATTGGATACTTAAACTTAATCTTACGACTAGTGATCTGGTTTTTGCTGACAGCCAATTTTAGTCCAGCAAACATCATGATTGGGATTGCGATCGCTTTAATATTACCTGGAAGACCCAAATCTCTAGGAAGATTAAGAGATTGGCTACTGGCTTTATGGGAAACCCTAGTCGCCGTTCCCCAAGCCTACATGGAAGCCGTGGAAATCATGCTCTTTCCCCACAACTACGAAGAAGTCACCCTGGAAAAAGTTCCTCTACGTCGCACACCAGGATTAGTGTTTTTAGATGTATTCGTGATTACCTTCACCCCCAAAACCATTGTCTTGAAATACCACGAAGACGGTTGGTACGAAGTTCACCGCATCTGTCGGAGGAAAAAATAAATGAACCTAGTTTTGATTGCCATGATTGGAGCGCTGCTCATCCCCATGTACGAAGCCTGGAAAGACGAGAACATCTGGCAAACCATGCTAGCCTTCGCCAGTATCGCCACCAAAACATCCGTCATGATTTTGGTGGTATCTGTCCTCCGTAACGACTGGATGATTGGTGTAGTTGGTGTCATCATCCTCAGTGTTGGTAATGCCGCCTTAATGCTTCTTGCCCACATCATTAGACGGATTAATGAATCATGATAGATATAATTAGTTATACTTTGATTACCATTGGCTTAATATTCTGGTTTTGGGGAACTTTTCCCTTGTTGGGCAAACGCTCAGTTCTATTCAAACTCCATAGTCTATCGGTAGCAGATACCCTAGGTTCAATGACAATTGTCGTTGGTCTGCTATTAAAAATACCGAATGAATGGCCATTACTGCTGTTAGCAATTATTTCCCTGGCAATTTGGAACACCGTTCTTGGTTACGTACTAGCCTACTGTTCGAGTAGCGGTAATCAAGATGAAGATATATCAGTAGCGGAACCCTATCAGTAGCCGAATCCTCCTCCATCCACCCATGAATGACACCTATTTTTACCTTATTATTGCCCTCATGCCCCTGTCCGCCTCCATGTTAGTATTTCAAACTAACCCCTACCACGCTTTAGTGGTACGAGGAATATTAGGAGCAATATCAGCTTTAGTTTATGCCCTACTGGGAGCCGCAGATGTGGCTTTAACGGAAGCTCTGGTGGGGACAATGTTATCAATTACCCTCTATGCGGTGGCGGTCAGGTCATCCCTAGTAATGCGTTTAGGCATACTTAAAGACAATCTTCACCCGACTCCCACTGGTTTCCCCCCAGAGCTACTGGAACACCTACGCCAAATATTCCACAAACGACATATGCGTATAGAACTTGTCCCCTACGAGGATATGCACACTCTACAGGAAGCTTTAGAAGCCAAAGAAATTCATGCTACCTGTACCTGGGATTCTCCCCTAGAGTCGCCGACAGGAGAAGAAATAAATTCATCAACATCCTCTCCCACCTACCATACTACCACCAGGGTACAACGCATATATGACATTATTAGGACTGAACTTTCTTTACCAGCCACTAGCCTTAGTTACGTAAATCTTACAGGTACGCAGGAGAAACACAAATGAAGATGAAATGGGTGTATATTGCAGCTGGAATTATGATATTTGCGAAAATGCTGGTTATTCCCCATCCGGCTCCTGATTTATCGCAGACATCGTTTGTGGAGCTAGTAGTCAAAGATAGTGGAGTTCCCAACGCCGTATCCGGTATAATTTTTCGGAATCGTCTCTACGATACCATTTTTGAAGTCGTAGTATTTACTATAGCCATCCTGGGAGCAAAATATCTCCTTGCTGACGAAAAACCCACCCATGTGATCCACCAATTTACCGACAAACCCTCCATCGTCTTAGCCAGGTTAGGAGCGACTATTTCCGCATTGGTGGGGATTGAATTGGCAATTCGCGGACACCTTAGTCCTGGTGGTGGATTTGCAGCTGGAGTTGCAGGGGGAACAGCCATTGGTTTGGTGGCAATTACCTCATCAACGGAGTGGATGCAGGGGATATATCAGCGTTGGCAAGCAGCACGTTGGGAAAAGGTCTCGGTGCTGATTTTTCTCGTCTTAGCCGTGATTACCCTTGCGGGATACGAATTACCCCACGGTCAACTGGGAGAGTTGTTGAGCGGTGGAGTTCTTCCCCTCTTGAATATTTTAGTTGCCATTAAGGTCGCCTTGGGGTCTTGGGCTGCTATTTTAATTTTCATCCGTTACCGAGGCTTATTGTGAGATGTCATTTCCCTGCAAGACACTTTCAAACATCAAAACCCCAATTTTACTGATAAATCGGGGTTTTTTCGCATATAGCTAAAGATATAGCTGGGAACAGGGAAAGGATTTGAAAGCCTTTTATGATTTCATCGGTGTTAGTAGTGCATTTAGACTATTCCCTGCTCCCCACTCCCTATTCACTTTGATTTGCAAGCAAGTTAGATTTTATCTGCTGTTGAATGTAAAAAGGTTTTCAACTGCTGTTTAATTGCTTGTTCCGTTTGAGCAACCTTGGCTCCTGCTTGAGCGGCTTTATCCATCGCTTGAGCTTGATATTGGTCTACAGGGGAAGTTTCTCCATTCTCCATTCTGATTTTAGTTGCTTGGTAGGAAGTTTGGGCACTTTGCCAACGTTGCTTAATTTGAGTATAGCGATCGCCGTATTTTTCCGTCAGGCTAGTATCCCATTTTGCTAATAGTTCCTGTAGGGAAGCGTTTTCTTGGTGTAGGGAAGCAAACAACTTGGCTTTTAAAGCATTAAATGCTGCCAACAACAGGGAGAGAAAACTACGGGATTCTTGTTTTTGGTTGGTTTCTACTGCAACTAAAGCTCCATCAACCGCTTCTAAAATTTGTTGCTCTTGCGCTTGAGTTTCGCTTGCTACAGATTTATCACTAACTCCAGCAACCGCACCTTCCATTGCAGCCATTACTTCATTTTTAGCCTGTTTTCCTTTACTTTTAAGATGTTCGATGACTGCGGTGACTGCATCTTGAGTCAGAGAACGAATTTCTGTTGCTCCTCCTTTCAACTCATGCATTGCATCACCCACAGCAACCTGGACGATTTCGCGAATCCGTTGAGTTCTTGCACTTCCTTGTTCTTTGACCTGTTCTAAATCTTTGACAATACGCTCTTTGACTGTAGACATTTATATTTCTCCCAATTCAATTATCCAATTTAATCACGACACTACGACTAGATATTTTGGGAAAATCCCAGAAGTTTTGCGGTCAATCAGAATCTCCAAAATAGTAAATAAAATATAAAATTGAATCTTGAGTCGAAAAGCTGACTGCTAACTATTGACAACTAACGACTTTTCAGTTACACCTACAATTGAAGTTAGCTTCCTCAAATTGTGAATACTTCTATCTAGGGAACTAATTTTCACCCATACCTGGATGGTAGTAAATAGGTCTGGAGCTAGGTGACAATCAAGGGAAAAGATTCAAATTTAGGATTTTGACGAGTTGCGTTTCAATATGAGATAATTCTAAGTATATAGCAAGCCGATTTCTGTAGTAAAAAATATCGGTTTTGAGTTGATCATGCGGGATTGTCAAGGGTTAATGCTCAACAACCCTAGATGTAAGATGCTATATAAACTTAAAAATAATCAAATTAACACAATGTCACGAAATATTAAATAGCCCGAAAACCTAATTCTCTTCCCTACGGACTGATGAGTGGTTTAATTTGTCACACACATCTATTTGACTGCGATCGCCTCAACATCAATCACATGATTGACGGGAATCGAATCAACCGAAGTCGTTTCCGGTTGTTGAGAAGAATTTTTTCTCCGATTTTGTATTTGTTCTAGCAGTATTTGTGACACTTCCGCGACCACAAAGCTCACGATAATTCCATCATCAATCCAACCTAACAAGGGGATAGCATCGGGAATAATATCGATAGGATTGAGAAAATAAAATAATCCCGCAATGATACCTAACCACCGATATTTAGGATTGCGTAGGATTTTGCGAATCCAATTTTGTAAGATTTTACTGAAAAAATTCTTTTTCATGAATCATTCCTCTACCGCACAAATTTATCTTGGCAGATTGTCACAAATAAATCTGGTGTAGATAACCATTTATTTTGTCGTGAAACTACACCGTACCGAAAATTGACGGTAAACCGTAAAAGTTGGTCTAGGGAAAATCTTCAGATGAAACTGTAGGGAAATAGGAATATAGGATTACTCCCTAGAAAAAATAAGGTATGGGGAGTAGCCTATATGTATTGCTAACACCAGAAAGTATGAAAACGGTTTTTCCCCACTAACTTGAAAGTGAGTAGAGAGTGAGAATAAACTATTTTCCTGTTTAGTTGTAATTTTATTCCCAAAATATTGCCATTGTGTTAGCGCGTAACTTCTCATTATGAAAGTTTGGTGTCTAACGAAGAAACTGATAATACACCCTATTTTCAGATGAAGTTAGTAAGAAAAATTGTGGAAAATATATTGATTATTAATATTTTCAAATCTATTGCAAAGGGCTATTGTTTCCCATGATTCCAATTATTATAGAAGTTAAAAGTTAAATGCTATCCAGTCAATACTTAAATATACGGAAGTAAAAAAACAACTTCAGTGATATAGTATTATAGTAACCCCAAATAAATTATGAAATCTTTTATATATAGTCGTTGACTGTTAACAGTTGACAGTCATCAGTTTCCCACAGGATACAACTAAAACCGATATTTTTACTAATTGAATAGGATTATTGTAGCTAATTTTTGGGAAAACAAAGAATTGAAAGAAATGATAGCAGACAAGCAAGATTTTTGTTTTTGTACATATGCGGGAGGTTCCACATATCGGACTTTTGCTAAAAATTTAATTAATGATATTCAAAAATATGCACCAGGCATAAGTATTATTATCTTTACAGATAAACCAGATGATTTTACAACATTTTCTCATGCTTTAGTTTATAAACATGAAAGAAAAGGTGTTTTACATTACCATGAGCGTAGATTTGCGATCGCTAAAGCTTTATCTATGTTTAAGTCTTGCATGTATATCGATGCAGATGTCAGAATATGCGCTCCATTTGTTCGCAGGGAATGGCTTCCAGGTATCACAGCTAGAAGTTGTTGTGATATGAAAAAACATTTTCAAAAACGTATGGATAATAGTAATCCTAACTTGACTCAGGTCATCCGCAAATATAATTTTGTGAAACTTTTAGCGCAAAAAATTGGTGTCGATTTAGAACAGGAAGAAGTTAAATGGATCTATGAATTTTTATTTGTTGTCACCCAAGATTCAGGAAAAGAGTTAGAATTTTTAGAGTACTGGGATAAGCTGGCTCTTTATTGTGAATTAAAAGGTCTCAACAAACATCCAGCTTATGCGATGGGTCTAGCTGCAACCAAAGCTGGTTTAAAAGTGAGACATGATGTGATGGATGGAATCGATTTTATGGATGATAGAATCGAAAAAATCAGAATTTCCACCGGAGAATCTCAAGTGGATACAAAAAAAACTTTAATGCAAGCGCAATATCAAATTGAGTATGCGAAAAAGTCCCTATTTCAGGAAGTAAAAACAAAAATTATAACAAAAATAGAATACATATATTACTATTTTCGCCTTGCCATTAAAACGGTAATCCAGGATTATAGTTTTTACTATGATTCAGAAGTTTTTTAATTAGAATAATCTATATGCATGTTTGTATGAAAAGTTTATGAAAATGTTAGATAGTAAAAAAATTATAAATTTATATATTCAAGATGTAGCACTGATCTATTTAGGAAACATCCCAATTTTGTAAAAACATATTTTGTCATTGCAGTGCAAGGAAGTAATCACAAAATCCATCACTCAGAACGAGTCCATCGACTCCAGAAGGTCGTACTTCTAATGCAATGACAAGATTATTCTTTTAGCAAGCAATACATCTTAGGATGCACCCTACATCTCTAGGAACAGGGATTTAATCTATTATTCAGTCAACTACCCTGAAAATAAGGTAAATAATTATTTGGCATCATGAAAATGATGATTTCAATGAAATCATCAAATAGTTAACTGACATTAAATCAGGTTATTGCATCCTCAAAATATCTACGCATGTAAAAGTGTTTTAGCTAAATATTTAATGAACGCAAAAATCCTTTAATTTGTGTGATATTTCGCTGCCAATAATTGGGTTGGGGAAAGTTGGCTGGTGGTAAATTGGGATTTAAATTTCGATAATATTCCCAAATATCCCAATAGGGACAACCAGGTTGAATCCGAATTCCAGCCCAGTGAAGATATTGAAGTTTTTGATTAACCTTGGGGTCAATAAGAGTATTATCTTGTTTTTGAAAATAGGGTGTACCAGCCCAATTTCCAGGTGCTTTTTCCGGACGACGTACAATATTAAAACGTTTAGGAATTCGTTTTAATAGCATGTAATTAATAATTGGTTGGTCAGAGGTTTTTTCAGAAAAATCAAAGTATTCGGGGTGCTTGGCACATTCTGTGAATACTTCGTATAAATCCTGTTCCGAAATGAGATTTTTTTTGGAACCCCAAAAACCACCATTAAATATATCTTTTACTTCTGTCTCACTAAAAACTTTTTCCGTTAACACTTGCTGGGAGAAGACATTCCTAATTCCCCCTGCGTGTTGATAATCGCAATTGATAAAGTCATAATCCTGTAAATAATTGAGATTATCAGCAATCTTTTCAAAAACAACTATATCTGTGTCAATATATAAAAATTCATCAAACTCACCAAACCAACAAGCTTGTTTGCGAAACTGATTAGGACGGGCAAAAAATTGACCACCAAAGGTTTCATGGAGTTTGGTTGATAGTCGTTCGATAAACTCTAAATCCCCGTATAATTCCACATTGTAATGGGTTTTTAATAACTCAGCAATTTGTTGGTAATTATCATCATAGGGAATCATTAGCACAGGGGTTTGTTGGTCATATAAACGAATACTATTTAACAGTGCGATCGCATGGTCGATTACTTTGTCATTCGCAATAATATAAATGCCACGTGTCATCATATTTTTACTTGATATTTTGAAGATTTAGTCTTGACAATCAATCCAATTGACTTCGGTAACTAATTTATAGCTAAGTTTACTATCACAATAATTATCGAAGATATATCCCCTATCTTCCGTATTTATTTATAAATAGGGGAATTCTGGATAAGTGTTGAGTAACGGATTAATATTTCCAGCACTTCCTACATCTTGACTGCGGATTTAGTTAACCTACTGCTAATCCGATTTTCTTTAAAACGCGTTTAGTAAGGGAAGGAGGTGCATCATATCGCTGGGGACGACCAGAAAAATTAGGTCTTGCTTCAGGTGTATGTAGATATCGATAATGTAAAAATACATCTCGATAGGGAAAATCTAAATTCTCTCCTTCACAAACACGATTAAATAGTTTAGAAGATAAACCAATATAATGCAGATAAGTTAAACGTTGACCCTTATCATAAACAATATTATCTTTGACAGTAAAATGTTCGGAAGTTACAGAATTACCCGTTTTCAATTCCGCAGGTAAATTCAAAGCAAAGTTATAAAACGAAGTATTAGTTCTCATCCGCATATAATTCAGAACAGATTGGTTGGGAGCAGACATATACAAAACATCAGATTCTCCCTCATTTAATTTACTTAATAACCATTCCCTTTGTTCTGGAGGAAAGGTACCCCTTTTGGATGCATAAAAGCCAGAACAAAAAATTTCTGTGTCTATCTGCTGTTGGCTAAATATTTTTAATAGTTGCTCTGATTTTAAGTTGAAAATATGACCAGGGTCTTTATACTGAAAATCATAGACAACAAAATCTTGATGTTCCAACTGTTGAAAAATAAAATCAAGCGGCTGCATTACTAGTGTATCTGCATCTAAATAAATAAAGTTTTCAAATAAACTATCAGCATCAAATGCGCAATAACGCCGATTTTCACCCACTCTATAAAACTTTTTAATTCCCTTTTCCTGCCAAATTTTAATTGCAGTCGGATGGGATTTCCACACTTGATGAGAATATTCTTCCCAACGAGCAAAAATATCTGGATTATCTAACAAAGTCACATTCTGACGTGATGCGACTTCTGCTTTGACTTTTTCAATTTGGTCGTTGTATGCGATGACGCACACGGGTACATCTCGACCTGCATTGGCTTCAATACTATTTAGTAAAGCTACCAATTGGTTATAAACAACATCATTGGCTAAAGTATAAATTCCATTTTTCATCTTTTTATCCTTGTCTTTCTACAAAATTTGCTAACCAATTCATCAGATTTAATTCATGTAAAATGATTTGTCTTGCTTCGGCGATCGCATCCTTTGCTGCATACCAAGCATCAGGATTTGCAGTCACTTCCTGGATATAAGCAATACCTTTTGCGTCTAAACTAGGTAAACGTAAAAAACTACCTGGTGGTAATAGTTTATCCGCAGCAGAACCACCATAATAAATTGGTAAACACCAAGCTAAAAGTGCATCCCATAATTTCTCGCTCACATACCAGCTATTACCACTATAATTTTCAATGGCTAAATTATAATAATAGGGAGACATGGCATACCATTTATTAGCTAATTCACCCAATGATTGCACCCAGCTAGGTAAATCTCTTCCATAGAAATCAACTTTTACACCACTTGTCTGTAGGGATTTTAAAAACTCTAAACGCTGACGATGATTTGCAGTACGACTAATTCCCGATGTAATCCAACTACAGGGAGAAATTTTTTCTGGTGGTGGCATTTCGTTTAAATCACGAAATGAATTGTTATGATACCAAATAGCTGGCATATAGTCAGGATTTGGAGCAAAATCATCCGGACCTGAGACATAACCACAATATTTTTCTGCTTCTTGATAGGCTATTTTGTGTTTTTCTACTACTTCATCTAGGGGTGGTTCACGCAATAAGTAAATAATATTTTCTTTCCTCACTCCCCGGAATAACGATTCAATTTGAATTTCCGGTTGTTTGGAGCGGCGAAATGAAGATAAAAATGATTTTTTTTGATGTTTTTTGGGAAAATCAAACTGATACATTAATAAATAATCAGGTATGGATGCAGTTGCTTGGAGTTGGATATTTTTCCATGTTCCGAAAGGGTAGGGTGTTTGTTGCCATAGCCAATCTGCTCTGTTTGCAAGTGCGCTATAGCTGCTAATCATACCAATAGTTTTTTTCTTCATATTCTGGGAGATGAATATCTAGATTAATACATTTATTAGCTATTGAGTAAATCCATCACCTGTTCATAGAAATCACGATTGCGATCGCGATTTTCAACTAAACTCTCTGGATAGGTTTGAGATTTTTTTAAATACTCCTTCCAGTCTGGATGGTGACAGATAAATTTATTCTCGTAAAATGATTCATGGAGGGTTTTACCAAATAGGGATACTTTAAACTGTGCTTGGAACCATTTTTGGACGGGATATATTCCTGGAAGATGTTTTAATGTGTAAAATTTACTGGTGAAAGGGAAGGCTAAAACTTTTCTTCCTAATAATGTTCCCCAATATGCACCATGATAGGAACTAGTGAGGATGGTTTCCCCTGAACCGAGGAAATCGAGAATTTCTTCTAGATTTTGATTGCAATTTGTCATCCTGGGGAAAGGAGGAAATTCAATTTGGAATTTCTTGTGGGAAAAGACGACAAATTCATGTTTGACTTCCCGTTTTTTATCAAAACTGGGGTGCATACAACTTGCACAGGGAACCCAATTACCATAGTGGTAATCTCGAATTCCCACCAAATCGAATCCTTCGGTGTAGGGAGTATAATCGAAATTTTTAATATCTAAGGGTGAGTAATCACGATATATTTGTTGACCAATACCCCAAATGATTAATTTAGTCTGGTGATTAGCATGATTTTTACGGTGTTGAGATAAGACTTTAAAGGTTTCTAAAAACCGGGAAAACGCCAGACCACCACCACCAATAATAACATGTTTACCTTGAATATGATTAGCTGTTAAATTCCGAATATCAATATTTGCAAAATTATAGCCAGGGAATTCAAAGTATTGATAGGGGGCAGAGAATAAATCACCGATGTTTGTGTTATCAATGACGTAGGAGTTAATTATTTTTGACATATTTACATAGGTGATGAGGTTTGACAGACATATAGTATATAAAATTATTTTTTTTGCAGAATTTGCGGTGAATTATAAAAGTATGATTCCACCACATTAGCTATTTCTAACATGAACTTTTCTGTCGAAAATTTATGCTGCTGTATTTTTAATTTCTCCCGCAGTTGATATTTTTTTTCTCCGTCTTGAAAAATCTGGATAATCTTGTCAACAGCTTCCTGCTCTGTATCAAAAAATAATTCTTGATTTTCTTGACCAACTATCTCTATCTGTCCTCCGACGCTACGGACAAAGGGTATTGCACCAGCTTTCACCATTTCTGCAATTGATATCCCGAAGGGTTCTTTTTTGAAGTGAATACCATATTTACATCTGCTGAGTAATTTCACATATTCAGGATAGGGTAAATTATTGTACAAGGTAATCCAAGAACTATTTTCTTGAATCAATCTCCTGATAAACCTTTGATATTGCCATTCGTAAACACCTCCACCTCCACCTGTCATATATAATTTCACATCAAAGCCTTTTTCCCGCACTTGTTTGAGAATGCTAATCACACGATGGGGCTCTTTGGCTTTGACAATTCTACCGCTACAAATAAAGGCGTTTTCCTTTTCTTCCCAAGGTATTTGTGAAGGTTCTATCACAACGGGAGGATAAATCACTTGTGCATCAACATTGTATACTTTCTTTGCTTCTTTAGCGACAATTGATGAATTGACTAAGGAAATATTTTGATGAATTTGCTGCTCCGAAAAATTGGATATTTTTCCTCCAATTCCTTCACCAGTAATCACCTTAGTCCAGTGAATATATTGAATCCCTTTTTTACCTAAATCAACCCCGTTGTACCCAGATATAACTAAATCATAGTTATAACATTGCAACTTGAGATTACGCAGACAAAAATGAAAAAAAAGGTTACGAAAAAATTTATTATTGGCAATCAAAAAATAACAAATACCCTGGAATATCTCTGGAATAAATGTTCTTTGAATAATTGGAAACTGTGACAAAGATGTTCCATACATCAAATCCAATTTATTCAACTTAAATTTACTGATGGTAAACAAGGTAATATCATATTTATCACACAATGCTTGCATCATCCACAGGGCTACAGATTCAGCACCACCCCCTAAAAAACAAGGGTAAAAAAAGGCAATTGTTTTTTTACTTTGAGTCATATTGAAATTAAATTCGCTGATTTGAAATAAATCTATTCTCTAACCATTAACCACTAACTTTTCCGATACGGAATTATTACCATCTTCACTAAACTGCATGGAATACAAACGGGAATAGTAACTACCCTTTTCCAATAATTCATCATGGGTTCCTAATTCCACCACCCGTCCTTGATCCATGACTGCAATTTGATCAGCATTCTTAATGGTCGAAAGTCGATGTGCAATCACTAGAGTAGTGCGATCGCAACTCAATTCATCGATTGCTTGTTGAACCAAACGTTCGGAAACCGTATCTAAAGCACTGGTCGCTTCATCCAGAATCAATATCTCTGGGTCGCGTAACAATGCTCTTGCAATGGAAATCCGTTGTCGCTGTCCTCCTGATAACATCACCCCGCGATCGCCGACTATAGTTGCAAATCCCTGGGGTAGTTTGACAATAAATTCGTATGCATTTGCACGCTGTGCTGCTTGAATTACATCGTCTTCAGTTGCTCCTGGTCGTCCGTAAGCGATATTATTCAAGACGGTATCGTTAAATAGGAAAGTGTCTTGACTGACGATTCCCATTTTTTCCCGGACAGATTTAATGTCATAATCCCGTAGGTCGATTCCGTCAATCATGATGCAACCGGAATCCGGTTCATAAAAGCGTGGTAATAGGTCTGCTAAGGTGGATTTACCTGCTCCGGAGCTACCAACTAAAGCCAAAGTTGTCCCCTTGGGTAAAGTTAAATTGACCCCTTTTAATACCTGTTTTTCCTGTCCTGGATAGCTAAAGATTAAATCCTTAAATTCAATTTTGTCCCGTAATTCTGGAAGTTGAATATTACCATTTCCCATGAAAGGTTTATTATCACGACGCAGGAAATCAACGACAAAATCCACCGCAGCAGCATTATTTGCAAAGGTACTTCGCAAATTATTCAACTGCGATAAAAATGGTAATAAGCGCATTAAAACTAGGAGGTAACTCAGTAAAATAGCTGATAGGGAAGCAATGCGGTCAGCAAATATAAATCTAGCAATAAATACAATTAAAATTAAGGCAACAATACCGACAAACTCACCACTAGGAGCAATAATTTCAGCAAACAGTTGTGATTTATATTCAGCGTCCTCCTTTCTCTGTACCAAACTATTTATTTTTTTCTTGGTAATCTCCTCATGGGTATTACCCTTAATAATCCGAATTCCCGATATAGTCTCTATCATTGAATTCGTCAGTAGTTTGGATGATTCAGAAAGCTCTTTTCCTAGTGAGCGAGAGCGATAGATGGGATATTGATTAACAATTGTAACCAGAGACAGAAGAATTGTCGAACAAATGGTTAATTCCCAAGAAATTGATAATAAAATGCTTAAAAATACTAAAATCGTAATCGATAGTGTCACTAAACGGACAAAATTACTCAAAGAGGTTGCAGCTTTTGGTATCTCCCCGTTAAAGCGATTCATTAAATCACCAAGTTTACTCTTGGCAAAGTAATTTATATCAACACTCATTAACATATCGATTGCATCTTCTCGCATTTGTGTTGCGATTTTTCTTTTTAAAGAACCAGCTGCGATCGCACTTGCATAGGATGCCATATTTTTCAACAGTAATGTCAAAATAATTGCTCCTGACATGACCATTGCTCGATATTGTTCATCAATGTCATCGAAGGGAGCCATTATGGCTTTGATTAAGGAGGGAGAATCCCTCAAATCTACTTCTTGACCAACAATTTTCAGGATTACAGGTACAATTAATGCTGTACTAATACCATTAAATAAAGCACCAGAAAATCCTAAAATGATAGCCGCAATAATCAGAATTGGATACTTTTTCAGAAATTGAAAAAATAGATTTTGTTTGAACATTAGATTTATACTAGGAATATTTATAATTTTCACAACCGAGCAACTACTTCAGATAACGTCTCTGACATTGCTGTAATACTATAGTATTGCACACACCTTTCTCTAGCTTTTCTCCCTTTCTGATTAGCAGCATCTAAATTCGCAAAAATTTCATTAATTGTTTGGGCTATTTCCTGGGGTGATTCTGGTTCCACCAAATAACCTGTTTCCCCTAAAATTTCTGGAATATCACCAACTTTTGTGGCTAAAATTGGTTTAGCCATTGCCATACCATCGGTCAATTTCAGGGGAAATTGGGCTAAAGCTGCGGGGGTATTTCTTTGGGGAACAACGATAATATCAGCTGCTGCAACGATTTCTGGCATTAATTTTGCGGGAAATTTCGGTAGCTTAATTATCCATTGACCCCAACGTTCCCTTAATTTTTGGTCGTAATCATCATAGGGACTACCACCGACTATCACTAGACGAATATCAGGTTGATTTAAAATTTCTAAAGCTTTTAAAACATCTTCTACCCCTTTATAGGGTCGGGGAGCACCAGGAAACATTAAGACTCGATATCCCTTTAATCCATAGCGTTCGCGACTAATTTCTGGTTGATAAAGGTCGGGATTAAATAAATCTGTATCCTTACCATTCGGAATATACACCCCACCAAATTTTTCTTGTAAAAATCTAGTATGTACCGTAATCAAGTTAGCATATTTAACATTTTTTTCCATCCAATTGATATAAACAGGATGGTCTGGATGTCGCAATGCACCATCTGGTTTTAATATATCTTTTGTCAGCTGTTTTAATGATGGTTGATACTGCCATTTATCTCCACCATGCCAACTTAATTCCCAATCATCAATATCTAAAATGATTGGTCGATGATTTTTCAAACGATATAAAAGCGATAAACCAAAAGTTGTGGCTTTTGGTCTCATGGCATAAATAACATCACCGTCAATCTTTTTTAAAGCTTGAGATACGGAACTCAAAAACTGTGGATAATAAGTTCCCTGAAAACTGTGAACTGGTATGTCTAATTTAGCCAGTTCCTGTGATTCTTCTCCAAATAAAAAACCAAATATTTCAGCTTGAATATCTAGCTGACGCAGTGCTTTTGCAAGTAAGAATGAGCGGACTGCTCCTCCCCATCTTCCTGCACCAGCAGTTGATATATCACTCACAATAATTGAAACTTTCACTCTCAGTTTTACCGTAGATTTTATGATAGGATTTTGAACTTGTCTTTGCCAGAATTTCTCATAAGTAAGTTGTAGACCTTGAGTAACGGATTGATTTTCCTTCTACACCCGACGGGTCGTCTGTACGGACTATCCCTATGGGTGTGAGGGTTTTGTGAGAAATGCGGCTTTGATTAATTAAGTACAAGTCTAAAAATCTATGAAACCGGTCGAGTATATGCCCCAGATATATATTAATATTAAACACTAATAATTTAACTTGAATAACTAATACCTTCTAGGGTAAAAACACCTATGATTATAAGTTTGCGATCGCAAATATTTTTTGAGCTACGCAAATTTACTGAAAGTTAAATTTTAAACACTAAGGACTTTAGGCTTCACTGTGCTAAAGTCCTCATCTAGAGTTAGATTAATAAGCTACCAACCGACTAGTTTGATATTACCAGTCTGAATGTAATCAAAAATCCTATTGATCTGCCGACGTTCACCTTCACTAATTCTTCCTTTGACTAAACTAGATAGAAGTAACTTGTGGTCATCGGGACTCATTTTTGCGGAGAAAATAATTCGATCAACAATTTTTTTGAGTTTGGCTTCGAGTTTGTAGTCAAGAGCAGTATACATAAATGAATGATAACTCATTTTCTCAAATTAAATTTTTAAAAATAGGTAGATGCAGCTATGAATACAGAATATTTGCTCAAGTTGCCAGCAATCATCTTGATGGTGATCACGAAGGAATACCTGACAGCCAATATTTCCTCGATGCTACAAACCCCAGATTTATCTAGGGAAAGAATCTCAAATTTCAATTTTAAAATTGTTTAATCTCGGATGATTTACAGATGGAAACAACAGATGATAAATTATTGTCAAATATTGTGAAAACTGAACATATTTGCTACTGTAATTCCCAACTTAATCCTTATTGGCAGGAACGTGTTCATCAATTTTTGATGAGAATCGCAAATTGAATGATGTTCCAGGTATTGTCAACTTTATTTGAGCAAATAATGATGGTTTTATGCTCACAGCCCTAATTTAATCCGTAAAAATCAGGAGATACTTTTCATCCCTAGCCTTGCATCTACAGACGATGCAAATATCGCATAAGCTCTCAAAAGTATCCAAAATTTTACAAAATATTTAGGACTGCTATCGAGTCTGTCATATAAAAAGTTTTAAGTATCTTTTTATATTTAACGAACAAAATCAATCTAACTTTGTATTCCTTAGACGTTCCAGGGAAAAACTACTGATTATTGGGGAAAATGTATAAAATTTCCTAGTTACTTACACGTATCAATCGGGATAATTGTATAATTTTTGTAATCATGCCAACTAAAGTCATGAAAATTTTATATGTTGTAGTGGTCTCGGTCAAGTTTCCTGCTTTTAAAATGGGAGATATGGGAGGTGAAAAACACCAATAGTGCATGATGACGCTCTTTTGAGGTAAGGTGAATGGAAATAATACGGCTAGCTGCACTCAAAGATAATTACATATTTCTCTTACATTGTCCGGTGCAGAAAATTGCCGCAGTGGTAGACCCCGCAGAAGCTGTACCCGTTGTCAAGAAACTAGACCAGCTAGGTGCGGAATTGATTGCTATTTTTAATACCCATCATCACCATGACCATGTGGGGGGAAATCAAGCTTTGCTCAATCGCTTCCCGAATTTGACAGTCTACGGTGGAGAAGCTGATCAAGGACGTATTCCCGGACAACAAGTATTTTTAAAAGACGGCGATCGCATTTCTTTTGCAAATCGGGAAGCCTTGGTTTTATTTGTCCCTGGTCACACCCGCGCTCACATTGCCTACTATTTTCCCCCGGTTACGGAAGGTGAATGGGGGGAATTATTCTGTGGAGATACTTTATTTGCAGGGGGTTGCGGACGTTTATTTGAAGGAACTCCTGCACAAATGGTAAATTCTTTATCGAAATTACGCTCTCTACCAGACAATACCAGAATATGGTGTGCCCATGAATACACACTGAAAAATTTACAATTTGCTTGTACCCTAGATGGGGAGAACATTGATTTGCTAAAACGTTTTCATCAAGTGCAGGCAATGCGCAGACGGGACGAAGCAACTATCCCCTCCACTATGGGTTTAGAAAAAAGAACTAATCCATTTTTGCGCTGGGATACACCAGCTTTGCAAATTGCTACGAATAGCTCTGAACCGATACAAACATTCGCCCGACTCAGAAGTCTCAAGGACAAGTTTTAGGTCGAGAATGGGATAAAATCAATGTTTATTTACCTTGGGGTTGCGATCGCACTCAATAATTCGCTACGATTTGTAAGCTTTAGTGAACGCACAGAAATTATTTCCCCTCACATGGGAGTGGTTCTTCACGGGTGGGGAAGATATAGAATTCAACAGGAAAAACGATGGCCAAACGCGTACAATTAGTTTTAAACCAAGATGTGAGTAAATTGGGTAAGTATGGTGACTTAGTTGAAGTTGCACCTGGCTATGCCCGAAATTACCTAATTCCCAGAAAATTAGCAAGCCATGTCACCCCTGGTTTGCTCAAACAGGTTGAACGTCGTCGGGAAATCGAGCGTCAACGTCAGTTGGAGTTAAAGCAACAAGCCGAAGCACAAAAAGCAACCTTGGAAAATGTTTCTGCATACAGTATTGCCATGCAGGTTGGTGAAAATGAGGCAATCTTTGGTAAGGTGACAAACCAAGACGTTGCTGATGCCATCAAAGCAGCTACTGGGATCGAAATTGACCGTAGAGGGATTGATATGCCTGATGTCAGTCAATTAGGTACATATCAAGCATCGGTTAAATTGCATACAGATGTCACCGCCAAGATTAATATTCAAGTTGTGGCTAGCTAGATTTTTGGCATTTTGGATGATGCAATCAACAGAGACGTAGTATTTTACGTCTCTGTTGATTTTGGGCTAATTTGATGGGTATATTATCCAGAGGTGGCGGTTTTTAAAAAGTTTTCAGTCCAACTTTCAGGTTGAATAGATGGTTCTAGTTGTAATTGGTCTAATTGTTCTAACAATTTAGCTTTGACGACATGGCGAAAACTGAAAAAATGTTCGCCTATCCCTAAAGCAACTAGGTAATCATAGCAAAGACGCGGCTTTTGTGTCAGCATTATCAAAAGTTGCCACCAAAAATGCCAGCGAGTACTGCGTTTAATTCCCTGTCTCCAGCACAAATTAGTGAAGAATTTGAGTTCGTGGATAGTAATGGAGCGATTGATTTTTGGTCGCTGGGGATTAATATTTTGGAAATGACGAAATGTACGTTTTAAATAGGGAATCGGTTCGTATAAACTCCAGAAACAATTAATATATTCTTGCACAATTTCTGCGATTGGACGTGTGGGCATAAAGTTCATAATTGCCCCTTGGTAGACTGTTCCTAATCCATCTAATAACCGTCCTTCCTGTTGTAAACGTTGCCACATTTGTGTACCATGTAGAGCCTGTAATAGACTTAAATGGGCTTGGGGAATACCTGTTTCTTCAATAAAACTTTGAATTCGCGCACCAGCACCACTTTTTTCGCCATCAAAACCGATAATAAAACCGGACATAATTTGTAATCCAGCTTGGGTTATTTTCCGACAAGATTCAATTAATGAAGCACGGGTGTTTTGTTCTTTGTTAATACCAATTAAACTATCCACATCCGGTGTTTCAATCCCCAGAAAGACAATTGTAAAACCAGCCTTCACCATCAGTTCCATTAATTCCTGGTCTTCTGCCAAATTTAAGGATGCTTCTATAATCAAACTAAAGGGATAGTTCCGTGCTTCCATCCAGGGAATTAAGGTTTTTAAAAACAACTTGGCATTTCGTTTATTGCCAACAAAATTATCATCAACGAGAAATATATAACGTTGCCATCCCAGGCGATACAGAACTTCTAATTCTGCTAACATTTGTTCAGGGGTTTTAGTACGTGGCTTACGTCCAAATAAATTAATAATATCGCAAAATTCACACTGAAACGGACAACCACGGGAAAATTGCAAGGTGATAGCCATGTAGGCATCGAGTGCTAATAAATCAAAGCGAGGTATCGGTGTTTGTGTCACATCAGGTTTTTCAACTGACCGAAATATACCCTTTTCTTCACCTTTTGCTAAGGCTTCCAAAAACATGGGAATCGTACATTCCCCTTCATCTAAAATTAAATAATCCGCACCCGCATCCAGGGCAAATTCTGGAATAGAAGTGGGAAATGGCCCCCCAACGGCAACTTTTTTCCCTTTGTTGACACCAGTTTTAATTAAATTTTGAAAATCCTGTTTTTGGATAATCATGGCGGATATAATTACCATATCGCACCACTGCCAATCTGCTTCTGTTTCCAGACACACATTGCGGTCAATTAAGCGAATTTCCCAATCATCGGGTAACATCGCCGCAACCGTAATTAAACCTAGAGGTGGATTTGTGGAGCGCAAACCAGCCATATCTAATGTTTCTTGATATGACCAGAAGGAGTTGGGTAAAATCGGCCAGATAAGTAAAGCTTTCATTGTTGTTTGAGATTTATTAAAAAATTTTTTTGTGAAAAAATCACACTTCAGAATCTATCCTGTATGCGTTCTCAAAATATTGCGCAAAAATCAGGCTATGGTATTAAGAGAGTTTAGTTTATAGATTTGGAAGACCCTTCTTTTTGAAAAGGACAGCAGATTTCAGTTTTTTTTCGGAGATGGTTATTTAAATTGTTAAATCTTGTTCAAAATGGCTTTGACAAAACAAGTTAAAAAGCAAAATTTTTTGAATTCTTTTAACTTATTTTTATTTTCCATTTTTATCTTTTGACTTGTTAATCCTGTATTATTGAATCCTGCTGTCTTATCATTAACTTGACTAGATTAAAATCCCAATAGACCTTCGCCAATCAATTACAAACCCCTATGAAAAACCAGATTTTTTTGGCTATTAGTATTTGCTCACACACACCTATTTGAACAAGGTGCAAGATTTCGATTGAGACCGTTGAATAAATCTCAAATCTCCAATCCCTTGATCAAAAAGTTGATTGCATGATTTTTGTATCTACTTAGTTTCTAAATTAATCTTTTTTTTACTATCGGAGATTACGATTTGTAACTCTATGTAACTGATTTGCAATCATTCATCACTTGCCAATTTACTAGATTGCGCAATATTGAAGCGATCGCAATTTAAACTAGCACTATAGATAAGTAAATTTTATAGAGTGTAATCGGTGTGGGAATGAAAGTATATTTACCAGACGAAAACGCCACCCGTCAATTTGGGGTAATACTCGGTCAAACCCTAAATCCGGGAAGTGTGATTCTCTTACAGGGGGAGCTAGGAGCAGGGAAAACGACCCTAGTTCAGGGAATCGGAAGCGGATTAGGTTTAGAGGAGGCGATTGTCAGTCCGACATTTAGTTTAATTAGCGAGTACGAGGAAGGAAGAATTCCCCTTTACCATTTAGATTTATATCGCTTAAAACCAGAGGAAGTAGCTGGTTTATATTTAGAATCCTATTGGGAAGGGGTGGAAATCCCTCCGGGGATAATGGTGATTGAATGGGCAGAACATTTGCCCTATTTACCAGAATCCTATTTAAAAATCGAGTTGACCTATACAGACACAGTGGGACGTTGGGCAAAGTTGACAACATGTCAATTCGCTTGTGAACCACAATTAGCGATCGCTCTCCAATCCTTGAACCGAGAATAATCGTAGAATACCCATTTACAGTATCATCATTTGCTGGGGTGGTTGACTGTCAAGCTTCAACCGTCAACAAATGTGGCGCAGATAAGTAGGTAGGTGCAATTAAACATAAAACCACCATGTAACCAATCATTCAGCGTAGAGACGCGATATATCGCGTCTCTCCCCATATTTACAGATATTTTTATTTACAGATATTTATTTTTAAAAACCGATTTTTGGGGGACTGTCGAATTTATCGGAACTGATTGTCCCGTCCAGACTATTTTTTTAATCTTGAATCAAGATTTAATCTACCGCTACCACGTTCGTTATCGATAAAATTGATTTTCACCATTGTTTTACCACCTGTTTTATCTGAAATAAATATAGTTGTTGACATCCTCGTCATGGAGAATTAATCATATGAGTTACGGGAAATATTAACCATTGGCATCAGGGTCTTTTAAATTATTAAGAAAAAGTTCTAAAAACAATTATAATTGAGGTATACATAGATGAATCAGAACTTTTATCTAGCTATCAATAGCAGATTAAGCAACCAAAATATATCCAATGTTTGATTAATGTTTATTCCGAAATTAGCAGAAATAATTCTCTTTTTTCGATAAGTTAATCAAACTGATTTCGTATCTATTTCTCGTTCAGTTTGGCATATCACAAAAACTTCAACATGCGTATTTGCTCGTAAATAGAAAAAAATCAGTATTTCACGCATATCCGTTCCTTTCCGGAGAGTGTTTTTGCGGGGATGGGGATATACAGTGCTACACACAGAAAAATCAGAAAAAATTACAAAATACAAATAAAAATGGTGATGCTCACTAATTCAACGGGAAAAAATCAATTAGATCCTATCGCAATTCGGTTTAAATATTTAGATAGCTTGCGTCAGCAGGGAACAAAGGACTGAGTTTTTCAGCGCAAGCGCAGGCTAAACCAACAGAAATCAAATATGACTCCTATATCCTAAAGAATATTGATAAGAGATAAAGATAAAATCTGCATGAATTATCTATTAAGTCGAATTTAAGCTTCAACGTCAATAAAAGATACGGGAAACATAATTCTTGTTGGTGATTGGTGGTTGGCGTAAATCTTGTTTTACCCCTTTCCTTTCACCCTTAATCGAAAACTACCGAACAGCTAGTGATATTTTCTACTTGTAGACTTGTCAAACTAGGGGAAGCGTAGTATAATCCGTTTCGCCGATTTGTTTTGTTAACAAGTACATATGGGGAATAAGGTTGAGTAAAAAAAATGCAGTTACTTGCTTGGTAGTTCCAGGGAAAAAGGCTGAATTTAGTATCTTCATCGATTTGGAGATGGCACTAGGGGAAAATACATATCATTGACTGGGATTATGTGGTAGCTTTAATACCCAAGCATTTAATGTGTTACGCACAGAAAATCAGCAAGAGGTTTAATTGAAGCTATATTGTGGGTGATAAAATCTGCGATAGGGGGAACATTCCAACCACCTATTCATCTAAATCTGGACTTGTGGGAAAGTATTTTGTCAGCCTCTAAGGAATGTGAAGAATCAATCTCTCCATAGATGAAATCAGCATATACTAGTATTCTCACTTGTAAGCTGTTCTCTACTGACTACTGACTGGTTCCTAAATCCCTATGCTGATTCAGAATATTCCTACTGCCAATGGAAGGAACATTACTGTCTGCTATTCCCTACTAACTAGCAACTACTTCCTGCTCTCTGTGTTGTTTAAACGTTTTATCTAGTGTAAATATATCTGGAGCGATCGAATCTAACAATGGTTAACAAAGTAATGATATAGCGAAAACGGGTTGATGTATAACACTGAAGTTGTATCGTTAACAGAATGCAATAAACTTGTTGTTATACCTAACCATAGAGCCTGACATCCAAGTTATGATTATGGCACGGTTAAAGATAGTTTGGCACACTCGTAGGTGATTTATGTCGATTGCGCTCCAGGGGAAGTGACAGTGCGAATTCCGCTTGATTACTACCGAATTTTAGGATTACCGTTGGCCGCAAGTGAAGAGCAATTGCGGCAAGCCTATAGTGATCGCCGACAGCAAATGCCGCGTCGGGAATATTCTCACGCTGCCATTACATCTCGCAAACAACTCATAGAAGAAGCTTACGTGGTATTATCTGATCCGAAAGAACGCAAAGCCTATGACCGTCTTTATTTAAACCATGCCTATGCTCCCGAAGGTGGGCATGAAGGTGCGATCGCTGTGGAAGATCGAGTTGATGATCATCAAAGGAGCGATCGCGAATCATTAAGTATTGAAATTAAACCCGAAGAATTAGTTGGGGCTTTGCTGATTCTGCAAGAGTTGGGTGAATACGAACAGGTTTTAGAATTAGGTCACCCCTACTTAATTAATCGCGGTCAAAATCACCATAACGGTCACAGTGGTCACGCAGATCCAGCCATAATAGATACAGATGTATCAGAACATCCCGATATTGTACTCACCGTTGCCTTGGCTTGTTTGGAGTTAGGACGGGAACAATGGCAACAGGGGAACTACGAAAATGCCGCCGTATCCCTGCAAACGGGTGAAGAATTATTAGCGCGGGAAAATTTATTCCCTAACGTGCAAGCGGAAATCCGTGCCGATTTATACCGTCTGCGTCCTTACCGAATTCTGGAATTAGTTGCCTTACCCACAGAAAAAGTTGGCGATCGCCAACAGGGTTTACAACTATTGCAGGAGATTTTAGATCAACGGGGAGGATTAGATGGTTCGGGACAAGATTACTCTGGACTGAATGTTGATGATTTTTTGCGCTTTATCCAGCAAATCAGGAATCACCTGACGGTAGCAGAGCAACAAAAGTTATTCCTTGCAGAGAGTAAACGACCATCGGCAGTTGCGACTTATTTAGCAGTCTATGCATTGATAGCACAGGGATTTAGTCAACGTCAACCCGCCCTGATTCGTCAAGCGAAACAGATGTTGCTAACCCTAGGAAAACGTCAGGATGTCCATCTCGAACAGTCTCTTTGTGCCTTACTATTAGGACAGACAGAGCCAGCAAGTCGAGCCTTGGAACTAAGCCAAGAATATGAAGCTTTAGCATTTATCCGCGAAAATTCGCAAAATTCCCCCGATTTGCTGCCAGGATTGTGTTTATACTGCGAAAGGTGGTTAGAAAATGATGTTTTCCCCCATTTTCGCGATTTAACTTCCCATACTGCTTCCCTTAAGGAATATTTCGCCGATCCACAAGTCCAATCCTACTTAGAAGCCTTACCCAACGACAGCGAAACCGCACCACCTCCATCCCCTTCTTCGACAACAACAAAGGTAAAAACAGTTGACTTTAATCGCGATGACAGACAAGCACAATCCCATCATTCCGGTGTCAATTCCCCTTTGCCACCAGAACTAACCGAATTAAAACCTTACCGAGAAAATTCCCACAGATATCCGCATCCGCAATCCCCAAGCCTCCAGACGAATATCCCCGAAAACCCAAGTCAACATCAAAGCCGACGACAAAAACCCCTATCTACGAATACCTACGGGACAACTAGCGTCATGGATGCTCCTCCCCGTCCGCGACGAGTTAAAACCCGTCGCCGTGCGACTAAACGTTCTTCCCTAGTAGCCAGAACTAAATTACTGTGGATGGGATTAGGTTCGGTTGCTGGTTTAATTGTACTGTGGTTGTTATTGAGTACTACCGTTGGTTGGCTGAAAAACCTGTTTAACCCTGCACCCCAGTTAACAGGAGAGCAGTTAAACATTTCCCTCAATCAACCCCCCTTGGAATTGCCTCAACCGGATAGTCAACCCCAATATCCCCAAGGTAAGTTGACGCAAGAAAGTGCTATTGATGTGGTACAAGCTTGGTTAACAGCAAAATCAGCCGCCTTGGGACCGAACCACGAAGTTGAGAGCTTAAAAACTATTCTTACGGGTTCGGCATTGAAGTTTTGGTATAACTTGGCAGTACAGGAAAAAAATGCCAATCGTTATCGTCAGTATAGCCATGAATTTGTCAGTCTTGACAATTTGGAAGTCAGTGATAAAGATTTAGATAATGCCGCAGTGGAAGCAACGGTAAAAGAATCCGCCAATTTTTATGCTAACGACCAGCAGCAAAATCGAAGTTATAATGAGACTGTTAAGGTGCGCTATACTTTGGTACGCAAGGAAGGTACGTGGTTAATTCGGGAGATGTCCTTGCTAAGTAATGTTTCTAGTAATTAGGGTCTGGGGATAATTCGTAATTGGTAATTCGTAATTCGTAACTGGGGGGTGACGAAAACTTCTGAAACTATGATACAGCAATAGTTTTAAGCCAGTTTGCCATCAAAAGATAAACTACATTTTCCGGCTTTATTGATTCTATTATTAATAAGCTTTGGGCAAAAGCCTTATTTTTCCGTTGAACTTGGCTCTGAATTTAGTTTTATAATTAGGGTGATACTCCGTAGGAGTCGCTTCGCGAACGCTATTCTATAATCCTTGCTGTATAAACATTTCAAGCTAGATTGTCACCCCTCCAGAATTCGTAATTAATAATTCGTAATTAATTAGTTAACTGTTGAGTGTTAAGTGTCAACTCCAAAAGTTATGTAGGCTATTATGTAGCGGGTATGACAAATTACAAATTAGTTAAAAGCCTTCCGGAAGATTTCATCCCTGGAATAAAACCGCAGGGTTTTCAATTTCTCGCTTAATTGATTAGTTATTTAAATGAATAAAAATGCAAAATTTGGCGTTTGCTCGGTTTGGTCATCTAATTCTCAATAAATTGCCTTTTATCTCAATATTAATGACTCTATTTGCAATAATGTGACGTAATCACAATATTTTCAAGACTGATTATTGACATCTTGACAAATTGCGGATAATATAGAGTAAGATACCGCCGGTGCTATATAAAGTTGAACATATCCGGAAATAAAGCTGAAATAGCAAACAGGTTTCTACTTTTGGATTAAGCGCGTAAGACATAACCAGCACCTCGAACAGTATGGAGAAGACGCTTGTGGTTATGGGCTTCTAATTTGATGCGAAGATAGCGGATGTAGACTTCAATGATATTAGAATCTCCCATAAAATCATATCCCCAGACAGCTTCGAGGATGCGATCGCGGGTAAGAACTTGGCGGGGATGTAGGAGAAAGTATTCGAGAAGGTCGAATTCGGTGGCAGTGAGTTCAATTTTGCGATCGCCACGACTGACTTCTCGGCTGTAACGGTTGAGTTTGAGGTCTTCAAATTGGAGGATATTGGGGTCTTGTTGTGGGTTGGTGGGCAAATGGGCTTTGATTCTGGCGAGTAAATCTTCGATGCGAAAGGGTTTGACAACGTAGTCGTCAGCACCAGCATCTAAACCAGCAACGCGATCGCTGATTTCATCCGTGGCGGTTAGTAAAATAATCGGAACTGCATCACCAGTAGTGCGCAAACGCCGACAAACTTCTAAGCCGGATATTCCTGGTAGCATCCAGTCTACAATCAGTAAATCTGGACTTTGTTCCCGTGCAGCCTGAAGTCCACCTAAACCATCATGGACAACTTTGACTTGATATCCTTCCCCGGATAATTCTAGCTCGATGAATTGAGCTAATTTCACCTCGTCTTCAACTAATAATATATGTGTCATGATGTTTGCATGTGGA
Source organism: Calothrix sp. NIES-3974 (assembly GCF_002368395.1). Lineage (GTDB taxonomy): Bacteria > Cyanobacteriota > Cyanobacteriia > Cyanobacteriales > Nostocaceae > NIES-3974. The sequence goes on along the minus strand of NZ_AP018254.1, from coordinate 3,328,925 downwards.
CTTTGAGTGGATGGAAGATAATTTTTCCCATAATCCATATTTCTCACTAACTTCGGTATACAGCGAGTGGTTAGCGATGAGCTATATTATCTTGCACCTTTACGTATACATACGTTGAATTTTAAAATATACACGATATAGCTACAGTACCCTTGTTCGCTTTTAACGCTAAAATAGTACATTTAGATTTATACAGAGTATTTTATTTTCATCAGCTTTTCTTGGTGCAAGATGTGAGTATATACCCTGAACTAATTTTCCCATTCCCTATTCCCCACTCTCTATTCCCTAAAAGTTTTAAGAATTGGCGAGAAATTCCAACTGATTATATTCAAAGATAACAAGACAGTATAAGCTGAGTTTTGATCTAAATTGAGTAAACTACCGATAGTTTTAACAAATAAGTTTTAAGTTTTCCGATTTTCCCAAAATGTTGTCCATCCTTAACAATAGGCAGTAATATCTTCACCGCATTCATCAGCAAGGAAGCACAAAGCTTTGAAACGTAGTCCCACCACCTGTTCATAAAAGGGATTGAGTTTGCACATAGGGGGAATATGAAATAGCTTTTTCCCAAATACCATCACATCACGTTCAAAGGGACATTGGGACGGTATCAACTTGCATAAAAAATGAGCGATCGCAGCGTTGTGGATTTCGATTCTTTCTAACCACTGACGTAGGGGTGCAAATACATCTGCATGGGGACGGACTGGTGTAAATGTAGTCATCATCTTGACCTCTGGCTGTTTTCTTGCTTCTGTAGATATATACGTCTGAGCGGGGATGACTTATGCAACTTGATTTACGCTGTCTTTCCCCAACTACCCTTAACTACAAATACCTATTCATTGCTTCCGGATGCTTTCCCTGAAGTTATGGTTCAATCCAAGGGTCAATGGAGTCAATTTTGGGAATATTTTCCCCTGAAGGCAATCGAACATTTAAGTGCAGACCGAGAATAGGAAAAAACAGGATAAAGGAAATTGAACAAGAATTTATCCAATCTCAGAATTTGGTGAGAAAACATCTTTATACTTTGCGCGCTGAGATATTTGACTCTTAGCATGTTGCGCTTGAAGATTATAGCAAGAGCCTTATCTTGAAGTCGCGACATTACAAACAACTTAGATAACATGTCAAACTTCCATAAAGTTTAATTTTTAATCAATAGTATTATGCTGCTCTTATGATGAGAAATTCCTCAATCTATAATTGTGGAATTGGTAAAATTTTGGCATTTTGACATAGGTTAATAGCGTGGAAAATCACAAATATTAATAAAATTTTGGAGGAAATAGATGTTGAATATATTCTTAATCATAATTGGTATATTTTTAATTATGTTTTCGCCCAAAAATTCAATTTATTGTCAAAGAGATAAATTTAATGCCAACGAGGGATACTGCACCATTGAAAATAGTAGTTTTCTTCGTTCTGAGATGAGAGAAATTCCCTTAGAAAACATTCAAGAAGCACAATTTCGAGTTGAACAAAAAAATAATCAGTGGAAAATAAAAAATAATTCAGAAGATACTGAAGAGATAAAATCTCAAGTTGTCTTAGTTATGAATGACACGGACAATAGTAAAAGATATTTACCTGTCAATAGTGATTTTAATTCCCACTATAAATCTCAAGCATTGCAAAAGAAAATTAATCGCTTTCTCAAAAATTCTCACCAGGAGAAATTAGAAGCGACAAGTAAGGATAATAATCAATGGATAATTGCTGGCTTTATGAGCATATTTGCTGCGGCCTATGCAATGTCTAATAAAAAGTAATATAATTATAATTATTTTATACTGCAAGCAGTTAGCTATTATTTATGAGTTATGCCGCAGTCCTAAATAATTTGTGAAATCTTACATGTTAGGGTTGTTCAAAGTTGATGGTTGACGGTTAACAGTCACCAGTCATCAGTCAACGAAACGCTATTTTTCACGACTTAAATCGGATTGCTATATACCCTAACTAAAGGGTATTTTGACAATGTGGAAATTCCAACTTCTAAAAGGATGTTTTAAAAGTCTCTCCCTGTTCCCTACCCTCACTACAAGACTTTTTCACTACAAGACTTTTACAGCTAGTGCTGCGCTTCGCGAACAGCAGACCCTACATAGTTCTGTCAACTTACGCCAACTTCAGGAATCCGTCGGTAAGTCTTGAGTAATTGAGAATAAAAAATGAAAAGGGGATAAACCCCTTGTAGATATTGTACAGATATCTGAATTACACAAGCTGTCTCGCTTCATCTTGCAACATTCTCACCAATGCATCGTCACCTTTTAACTTAGCGATCGCTAAACGATATTCGATGTTGCGACGAATATTTCTTAAATGGATGCAATGAATATTTTCTGGTTTTTGTCCATTACCGGAAATCACACATCTATCAGCTAGCTTGATGAGTTGGGTCAGTGGTTCTTTTTCTGGACCCAGATGATATTTCACCCCTCGATATTTTAAATCTACATCTCGCGTATCAATTGGCATCATGCGGACTGTGTTTTTTCTCCAGTATTGACCCCGGTATTTCCCGACCGTTTGGGTGGGAATCACGTCAATTTCTGGGTTATGGGTTTCGTATTCAACCCCACGATAAGTTAATCTAGTCACCTGATTTGCCTCTTTTCCTGTTCCAAAGTCAAATACTCGCTCATTGCAGTGCATTCAACTTGAGTTTCTTTCGTTGGCTATTAGCTACACTCGCTGACCAAGCTCGATTAACTTGAAGTTGATTATTATCGCCTGCTTTTCTGTATCATACGTTACTTTTTGATTATTTTGTCGATACTTTTAATAAAAATTAATGAGGGATTTGGGAATGGGGAATAGACATATGGATAAAAGCTATTTAAGTAGGTGGGTGGTGAAAATTGTTGTTGAGATCAGGAATTAGGGAGAGACGCGATATATCGCGTCTGTACGGGAGTAAGGCTGATCCTACCAATACTGGGATTGCTGAATTTAGGCATGAATTATAATTATTTACATTTTGTTGTCTTAAAACCAAAATTATCCTAGAGATGTAGGGATGCTACGTCTCTGCACAACGTCAATATTTGCAATAGATCCAGAACTTGAGACATGATATATTGCATCTGTAAAAACAAAATTCATCTGTTCCATATCTTTTGCTAAATTGGTATTATTCCCGTCTCCTGATGACCATATTCTATATCCTGTATTCTTTGAGCAATGTTGAGCGTTATCATTTTAGCTGGTGGAAAAAGTTCGCGGATGGGACGGGATAAGGCTTTGATTTTAATTGATGGAGTCCCATTGATTGCTCATGTGTGTAATGTGGCAAGAAAGTTAAGTGAAAATATTTATATAGTGACGAAATTGCGATCGCAAGGTGATTCCCTTGAAAACCCTTGTTATCGGGATTATTTGCCACCGCATATCCAGTATATATATGAACAGGAACAAGCGGGTCCTTTAGTTGCATTTGCCCAAGCTTTACCCGAAATCAAAACCGAATGGGTGTTATTATTAGCTTGCGATTTACCGAATTTGTGTAGCGATATTTTGCGAAAATGGCAAGAAGAATTAATACATGTGGATCACAATGCGATCGCGGCTCTTGTTAAGGTTGAGAAAGGATGGGAACCCCTGTGTGGATTTTACCGCCAATCTGCTGTGGAAAGTTTAAAGAAATTTATTGCTCAAGGTGGACGTTCTTTTCAAGGTTGGTTGCAACAAAATCAAGTGCATGAATTAACAATTGATGCTGGAAATAGGCAGATGTTTTTTAATTGTAATACTCCAGAGGATTTACAATGGTGGATGGAATCGCCGGAAAATTCAGGGAGTAAAAACGAAAAATCTCTACCCCTCCAATAAGCAGCAAAGAAACCCAACCAGAATATTGGTTGGCTGATACAGCAAATATTTCACAATCCAAAATCCTCTGGCTTTTCACATAACTCCTAAAAGCCTCCAAACACGGCAATGTTATAATATTTCCAGGGAATAGCAACGGTATTAAAACCTGCGGTTTTCAACATCTGAATTTGAGCTTCGAGGGTAGCAAGTTGGTCTTGACTGGAATATCCGTGGGTATCGCTAGAACCCATCTTGATGCGAACATCGACCAGATTGATATTATTTCTGACAGTCCATTCTTCCCTAGCTAATTTATACACTTCCTCTAATTGGGGAGATTCTGGAAGAACGGGGTCTGCATTCCAAAAACAACCATGCTCAATTAATACAGAACGAACAGTTTGATACAATTTGGCTTTCATTTCATCTTGAAGATGGTGGATTGCCAAGGAAGACACACAGGCATTAAAATCACTCCTGAGTCCGTATTTTTCCGGATAGTTTGCCCATTCCCCAAAATCAGCCTCAACCCCCATCCATCGGTCATCGTAACCTGCATCTTTGATTTTTTTGCGAGCAAGTTTGAGCATACGGGGGGAATAATCCAAAGCGATAATTTCTGCATCTGGACAGCGTTTGAGGAGTTTAAGGCTTAACTCTCCAGTTCCGCAACCCAGTTCGAGAATGCGTGAACTGGTGGAAGGAACACAACGGGTAATCGCATCCAGCATTTCATCGTAGTATGGTAATAGCTGGCGAATACCTTGATCAAAATCCGTAGCATTGGCAAATACTTCACCTGGAAATATTTCTGACGACATAGCGATCGCATCCCAATTTTTCAGCACTCAACAAGTGAATATTATCGCTTGTCTGGAAAAATGGCACTAAAAATGCAGGAGACAGAATGGAAGGCAATTTGATTGTGATGTTGAGCAGCGATCGCAGTCTTCCTTTGTGGGGAAATAATCAAATGTGATTACTCTTTGCAAAGCAATAAACTGAGCTGTTACAAATTAATTTTGCACTACTACCTATTTCCTGAAAGTTTTAGCGGTTTGGTGAAAAATCAGGAAATATGAGGAATACCCGGATTCTGGGATGAATCCTTAAAATATATATTTATTCAGATTTGTTTTGATTCCCGATTAACCTAATATAGTGAACTTGATATGGCTATTCGTAAAGCTATTCGTAAATCTACTGCCTTCAATCAAAAACTATTACTGTACGCCCAAAGCAAATCCTACAATCAGTTGCGAGCGACAGTGATGGCGATCGCAGTTGCAGGGCTAACTGCGGTGACGGTTCCGGCATTTGTATTAGTCCAGCCAGCCTTTGCCAGGGAAGCTATTCTAATGGTACAACGTTCCTTGCAGGGAGGAAATACCCCCAAACCGGAAAGTAAATTTCAGACATTGGTCAATCAACTTGCATCCCTAGAGGTGGAACGGACAATGTTGACAGCCAAATTTTCCCCCAACCACCCCAGTGTCATCGAAATTAGCCAGCAAATTTCCCAACTACATCAACAATTCTCCAATATACCTACTGAAAACCACTCCCAAAATCAGATTGACCAGATAATTACCCAAGCCCTAGTTGCTAAAATAGTGAAACTAGAAATCGAGCGATCGCAGTTACAGGTAAACTACCATCCCAGTGCAGAAGTGATAAAATTTACCGACGACCAAATACGTAATCTCCGTCGTCGCATTGTAGAAATTGCTCCCCAAAACCCCAAAAATCAGATTAATCCCCTCGTCAAACATGCTTTAGAAACCAAAATCGCCGAACTCCATCGTCAACGCAATCAATTTGCTCAAGCCTACACCCTAGACGACATCGAGGAAATATTTAGCCTGGAGATACAATTGCACAGCTTAGAACAAAGATTAGCGATTTATGCTTGATGGGTAAGTAGGTGGTGAAAATTGTCGTGAAAATCAGGAAGTACAGACGACCCGTCAGGGAGTAGAGACAACCCGTCGGGTTGTCTCTACGCCGAATGATTGGTTACATTGTGGTTTTAGGTTTAATTGCACCTACCTACTTAGAACTCAGAAGCAGTTATACTTCCGACGCTAATATCTCTTCCTTGTTATTTTGTTGACAGGTGACAGCAACCACTAGCTTCTGAAACAATTACAAATTACGTAGCTTGCTTCCCGCATAGCGAGTATTACGTACGCGAAGCGTTGCCGCAGGCTATTACAAATTACGTAGCTTACTCCCCGCATAACCGGTATTACAAATTACAAATTACAAATTACAAATTACGAATTACAAACTATTTCCTCCCCACCTGTCATCTTTGTTATCTCCACATCCAAAAGCAAGTAGTAGAATAGGGTACATAACACTGCGGTTGAGGAGGATGGGAAATTGGATGAACTCAGAACAGCCCTTGAACTAGCAACAGAGCAAGAGTTGCAAGATTTAACGGCAATCATGTTTAGCCGTAAGTTTAATCCATTAGATTATTTTAATACACCTGAACCCTATGAAGTCCAACGTAATGGACGTGATGCTTGGATTGATTCTCTAGAGGAAAGGTTTCGCTATTTAGCTGCGGATGGAGTGACGGTGCTACGAGGAAAAACAAGACAAGTTTCTTACCGTCAAGCACTAATTCAAGTCTGTAAATATCTCAAAATTCCCTACGCAGACAATCTATCCACAGTTGATTTAGAAGCAGAAGTATTTTTATTTTTATTAAGTGGTGTGTGGAAAAAATTACCACCGGCAGAGAAAAAGAAATTAAATGAAAAAGTTCAGATACAGTTGGCGAAAAACGTCCCCACTCAATCCCTCGACTTGGCATTGCAACGCGACCCCTTGGGGTTATTATTTAAAGGTACTAGTGCTTTTGCGGTAACTTCGGTGTTACGTCCATTACTCTTAAATCAAATTGCCCGTCAATTTGCGATCCATTTTGCTTCCTATCAGGTTGCTCAACAATCAATCCTTCAAGGAAGTAAAGCTGCTGCTGGACAGTTTCAAAATTATGTGGCAATGCAAATGGCAAAACGGGGAATGGTCACATCCGCAGCTCGCTATGGTGCAGTTCGCAGTGTGTTCGCCTTCCTCGGACCAGCCATGTGGGGATGGTTTTTCGCTGATTTAGGTTGGCGAACAATTGCCACCAACTATGGACGGATTATTCCGACAATTTTCACCCTTGCTCAAATTCGTCTTACCCGTGGTCAATCTTGGGAAATGGCGATTGTTTAATAACTATACTTTGCATGGCTATAAACTGAGCTTTTATTTGGATATTTAACCGTTAACTGTTGACTGTTAACGGTTAACTGTCAACAAACTTCAAGAAAAATCTATCACCGTACCAAGTATAACTTGAGAGGGATGTTATTGCAGCAACCTCTCCAGAATTACAGCTTTGGGAGACAATTTGTCGGGAAAAGTTGACATGAAACATTATTTATTATAACCTGACGTGCATCCTGATTGCACTTAATACCAAAATGGGAAAATGCCTCTACTAAGTTGAGATGGTAGTGTGCATTTTTTCTATTGGAAGCATAACTGAAAAATATTTCATGACAATAATTACCTCCAGAGAAATTGCCCAATTTCGATCGCAACTTGCAGAAGACGCGATCGCATTGGAAGCTCTTGATTTAATCGAAGATTGCGAAGGGGATTTGGAAGATGCGGCCATGACCTTGGCAATTAGAGCGGGTTTAGAACCGCAACGAGACAACTCCGAATGGTTAGATGCGCTCGCCAGACGTTGGCGAACTATTCTCTGTCAAAATCAGTTTCGCAGTCAATTACGCGATCGCTCAATTCAAGAGTTATTTACGCACCTAAAAACCATTTCTAGTTTTCCCCAGCCCCTAGCAGTGCCAATTTTACTCTACATTACTAAGTATGGCATTGATAGTTTTTGCGCTCCCTTAGATAGTTTCCGTCCCCCAGATTCAGTATAAAAAATCAACAGGTCGTAAAACCACCATCTAACAGCAAACCATGTCCCGTGACAAAACTGGAATCACTCGAACATAGCCAAACTACCGCATTCGCAACCTCTTCCGGTGTCCCGATCCGACCAATCGGATGCAACTTAATCATGTAATCCAGAATTTCCGGACTGTTAAAACCACGACGCACCATATCTGTGTCAATACAAGCAGGACATACCGCATTGACACGGATATTGTGGGGAGCATATTCCAAGGCAAATGCTTTTGTTAAACCCATAACACCATGTTTGCTAGCAACATAGCTAGATAGGTTCGCAGCTGCAATCACCCCAGCAGCAGAAGAATTATTGACAATGACACCACCACCCTGGGTTAACATCTGGCGGATTTCGTACTTCATCGACAACCAAACCCCCTTGAGGTTAGTATCAATCACATCATCCCAAGCTTCCTCCGTTTGTTCAATACCCGGAGCCACCATCCCTTCCGTTCCAGCGTTATTAAAAGCACAATCCAAACGTCCAAAACTACTGACTGTCTGATTCACTAAATTTTCCACATCGGTAGCTTTTTTCACATCCGTCGGCACAAACATTGCTTCCCCACCATGTGCCTGAATTTTGTCAACAACTTCCTGACTTTCCTTTTCCCTACGGCTACCAATTACCACCTTTGCACCTTTCTCCGCAAAAGCTAAAGCAGTGGCTTTCCCGATACCGGAACTTCCGCCTGTGATTAAAACTACCTTTTCCCTAAAATCAGTCATAGTATTAGTTCGCTGGATTCTGGTTAAATTCTGTAATGATTATCATAGGATTTAAGGGGACAAAGGAAAAGGGGAAGGATGAAATTATATTAAGTAGTTGGACAAAATTAAGTGTAATATCGTCGACGCTAATGATTGCTACATAACATATCAGGGGCTGTAACCGTTGATTATTCTAGTTTCACTTATTGCAAAGTACAAGAGAATCGATATAACTTGCGCTCAAAAGCTTATAGAATCGTAGTTATTATCAATATTCATTCTGAAAAGATATTTTTTGGAGAATGTATTATGCAGAACAACGCGATAGCACAGTGTTGGCAAAGTTATCCGTAATGGTCGCATATCTCTACTGGGTAGCAAAACCTAGATTTCCTTTGTCTTCAGCTTGCCAAACTAACGCTAATGCTTCCATATTTTGGATAAATCCATTTTTCCCATCCATATAAGCTTCGATATCATGGGGAAATTTTTCAGCTAAATCTCGTTTCAAATTGCTATAGGCTAGAGCTTGTTGGGGATGGGCAATCATATAATCACGAAATTTTAAATGTCGCGTGACATGCTTGGAACCAGTTGCAAAAATATGCACATGATGGGTACGAACCTGATTGATTTCTTTGCGAAAATAACGCCTTCCGGGAATACCAAATTCTCCCATTGCTTCATAACCTAAAGCTATCAACTGCGGATTATATGCATCTACTCGCTCAATATCCGTTACTTCCACTAGAATATCAATGATTGGTTTGGCGTAAATATGAGGAATTGATGTACTACCAATATGATGAATTGCTGTGATCAAAGGATTATCCCCAGAATTAGTTGAATTATCATGGAAAGCAGCTAAAATAAACTGGGATTCTTTGTGGAATTCCCGTTGCCACTCCGGATTATGGGGAACAACTTCGACTTTTTTCATGTATATATCAATCCTGTTTGATTTATCTCCTACTTCCCATTCCTTCCCAAGGCAAACTCATCAAATTTCACCACATCCGCATCCGGTTTACTGGTATTAAACCAATAACTACTAATAACTCCCCTTCCCGTATCCAAAATACTAAATACGGTAATTTCGTTACTTGCAATATAGGGCAAAGGATTACCATCAGCATCCAGCAAAGGAGCGATATTCGGGATTTGGGGTGGGAGACCGTTGGGATTTCCCAGGGATTGATAATCCTCTTTCCCCCAGTCGGGGATATTGTCACGGTGGTTGTTTCCGTAGGCTGCACCGTAGGAATTACCGACATTGGATGTTTCTAAAAAATGCATTCCCGAAGGACTGGTAAAACGATTCCAGAGATGGGAATGTCCGTAAAAGACTAGCTGTACCTGGGCTGTTTCCAATAACGGTACAACATCACGCAGCAAATAATCCTGTGCGCGAGGATACTCATAACTCACCCCAATTACCTTTCCCGTTTCATCCCGTGTGATAGTTTGAATCGGATCCGTATAGGGGGGGACAATATTTTTACCTAGGGTATGGGGAGGATGGTGTAACATGACCACCTTGTATTTTGCCCTTTGAAACTCGCTGCTAGCCAACTCCCTTTCCAACCATTGATACTGGGGACTACCAGTGGCGATCGCTTCGTAAATATGTTGTCCGTAACCCCATTTTTCGGGATATTCGAAATCTGCCTCCACCTCCCCATATTTTCCCTGTTTACCACCCTCAGTGGTTACAAATCGCCACATATTGGTTGCATACAACACCACCAAGCGTATGTCCCCAAATGTCACCGCGTAATAGGTTTTACCACCCGTTGGGGATTGGGGAAGGGTAAATATTTCTTCGTAGGTATCAGTATTAAAGGAATTATTTTTGATATTCTCGCTTCCAAATAATTGCAGTGCAACCTGTCGAGGTATGGTATTATCAAATTCCGCATTTAAATTGACTCCCGACTCCCATCGTCCCATCACTTCATGGTTGCCAATGCAAGTATACATGGGTGCATGTTGGATAATTTCGCCACCGGTGTAAATATGCGTACCTTGCTGTCCATGTATGGGATAACAAGCATTACCTTGCAAACAGGGAAAAAAAGCATTACCGCGATTATCATCAAACCATTCGCTAGCTCGGTCTGGAATATTCACCAAATCCCCCGCAAACCAAACTGCATCGACTCGACCGACGGTTTCCACGACTTTCTGTAAATTTGCCGCTACCATTGGTTTAATTTGGTGGTCAGAAGTCAGCAGGATTTTTAATGGTGTACCTGGAGTTGGTGCTGGAGTCAGGCTAAATATACGACTGGTAATCACCCTATCCCCATCAAAACTAACAACCCGGTAGGGAAGGCGTTGATTGGGTTGCAAATTCGTCACTTCCGCTTCATGTCGCCAAATTAAACGCGGTGTGGGGGATGTGTAAACTTTGCCATCACCCCGTTGTTCACCGAGATAGGATTGTTGATCTTCACGGGTGCGTGTGAGTTTTTGGGTGACAGCAGTAATTTTTTGCTCTAGATGCTCACCAAACTCTACCCAATGGGATTGACCAGCAAAATCCGTAAACCAAACAACCCGTATGGAATTGGGAGTGGGTAATTGTAAGAATGGATCGGTAAGTAATTGGGACATGGTGGTGATAATTCGTAATTTGTAATAGCCTACGGCAACGCTTCGCGTACGTAATTTGTCGTTAATTAGGTGGGTGTTAAGTCTACTCAATCCAAAATCTCAAATCCCCAAAAAATCTGTCTCCTGTTTACTCAATCCAAAATAAAAATATGAGTCAGCGATATAGAATACACCGCAGACTCACAGGAGGGGTTGAATTCACAAAAAAAACCAACAAAACTTAACTTTACTGGGGTGTTAATCTTTGTTGGTAGTAGTCGATGATACGGGCTGTGACTTGGGAAATTGTTAAGCCGTCGGTGGTCAATTCCACAGCGTCAGGAGCCTTTTGCAGGGGGGAGACTTTGCGGGTGCTGTCTTTGCGATCGCGTTCGGCAATATCTTTTTCTAGTTGTTCGAGGGTGATTTGGGTTCGCCCTTGTTTGTGAAAGTCTTGTTGACGACGACGTGCCCGTTCCCTTACGGATGCAGTTAGATAAATTTTTACTTCGGCATCGGGGAAAACATGGCTGCCAATATCCCGACCTTCGGCAACTAATCCGCCTTTTTTCGCCCAGCGCTGCTGTTGCTTGACTAATGCCTGACGAACTGCACTTTGAGCGGCAATTGCGGATACATTGGCGGTGACTTCCGGTGTGCGGATTTGCTGGGTGACATCATGCCCATCAATATACACCTGGACGGGGGTATCTAGGGATTTATTGGAGGCTAGTTCAATGACGCTGGTTGCGGCTAATTCCGCGATCGCACATTCATCATCAACGGCAATACCTTTTTCTAAAACTAACCATGTCAGGGCCCTATACATAGCACCCGTATCCAAATAAATCAAGCCTAATTGACTGGCAACTTGGCGAGCAACGGTAGACTTACCCGCTCCAGCAGGACCATCTATGGCGATGATCGGTTGGCGATCGCGCAGCATGGTGTTGTCAATTAAACGTGTAGAACCAAGACGAGTGGCGATCGCGAGCATTCCTTCCTCCTGAATAAGTTCAATGGGCATTAAAGTAGTCGGTTCAACTAATTCAATATATTCGACAGATACAGTTTTAACTTTGGCTATTTCGCGTGCGGCGATCGCGATTAATTCACGTGAATTCCGAACACCAGCCTTAAATGCGGCTTGCGCACATTGCAAACTTTTGTACAAAATAGCCGCGTCTTTTTTTTGGTCAGCAGTTAAGTACTGGTTACGCGAACTCAAGGCTAACCCCGATGGTTCACGTACCGTCGGACACGCAATAATCTCAATTGGCAAATTCAGGTCGGCAACTAACTTGTTGATAATTGCCAGTTGCTGTCCATCCTTTTCACCAAAATAGGCTCGGTCAGGTTGCACTAAGTTAAAGAGCTTAGTCACAATCGTAGTCACACCCTGAAAGTGACCTAGCCGAGAACGACCACACAAGCCAGATATCATAGCAGATGGAGGGATAACCTGTGTAATTTTTAATTCTTGTATATTATTCTCCGTTATCCCTAATTCTTCCGGAGTAGGCACAAATAACGCGTCCACTTTTTCATGCGCACATACTTCCCAGTCATGGTCGAATGTGCGCGGATATCGCTGAAAATCCTCATTTGGCCCAAATTGTAGGGGGTTGACAAAAATACTCACAATCACCGTCGAGTTTTCTGCCCTTGCCCTTTGAATCAAACTTAAATGCCCCTGATGTAATGCCCCCATCGTGGGAACAAAGCCTATCGCAGTCCGGAAACTGCTTGTTAACTCAAATTGTAGCGACTCTTCTTCAATTGCGCATATATTTTCCATACGGCGTTTAGCCAAATAACACCGCAAAGCTGCAACGGTTCTAATCAGGCGCACAAAAATCCCCTAGTTACACTGTCTCATCGATAGTTTAGATCCGAAATCCTATCAATAGATGTGACACTAGGGGTAGCTGTCTAGAGTTTTTACGCCTCAGTGTATGCAAATTTTGCGTAAAAACTGTGAGTCAGTTTGTAAGTTTTTTTTTAAGTAAACTTAATTTCCTTCACCAAATAATTTATTAGGCTGTTAACTGTTGACTAGATTTAGGGAATGGGGAATAGGGAGGTAGAAAGTAGGGAATGGGGAGGGTCTTCTCTAATAAATATTTCGGAGTATTCATGTATTTATTAAATTTCCCCTCCTGTATTCTGTCTCCCGTCTCCTCCACAAATTAGCGCCCTAAAACTTCCACCTTCACAGGTGCTAATCCATTACCAACCATCCCAATCGCTCTTGCAGCTCCAAGGGATAGGTCAATCACACGACCACGAATGAATGGTCCTCGGTCATTGATGCGGACAACTACTGAACGTCCGTTTCTTTTGTTAGTAACCCGTACCCGTGTACCAAATGGCAGACTGCGGTGAGCTGCGGTTAATCCGTTGGGGTTAAATCTTTCTCCCGTTGCTGTTCTTTGCCCTTGCCAATAGAAGGAAGCAATCCCCAGAATTGTGGAACGTACAGGTACGGAAGCAATTTGCTGGGCTGGTCGGGGTAGGGAAATACCAGCGATTTGCTGGGTTGGGGGTAAGTTAGAAATCTCGGTAATTGGTTCTGCACCACCAATTAAGCGACGCAAACGATTGGTTGCTTGTAATGCGTCTGCGGCCAAGTTTTCTGTAGCACCCGCCAATCTAGTATTGGGGTTAATTTCTACAACTTTTTGACCATCGGCTTTAATTTCGTAGCGTTCTACCGATGCTGCCGAGTTTTCTAGGGCTTTATTCGCAGCAGTTTCTGGTTCGGAAGGTTTCCAACTAACTGCAATCTTGCTTGCATCAACGTTTGCACGGACTAAATCATTAATTCGAGCTGCGACTACACTTGCACGCTGTACAGGGTCGCTATTGTTGACGGATACGGAATTTTTTATTTGGGTTAGGTTCTGGCTAGATGCTACGCGGACACCACTCTGGATGTTTGCTGCTTGTCCGTTGTCTGATTCTTGAACTGCTCCCATTTTGGTCTCTGCTTCAGTATCGGCAGACGCTGAAGCACCAATGAATGTAATTACGGGAATGTTGCGAACATACAAGGTTGCGGCTGCTTTTCCATCCATTTCATGGCTATGGATTTGGGTGACTACGGTGTTGTTGTCTTCGGCTTGGTATTCACCTACTTTGACAACTTCTGTAGCTTGCACCTCTGGTTTTGCGGTCGATGATTGCTTTGTCGCTTCGGTGCGACCTAGCGATGGAATTCCAGCAAAACTCGTAACTAGCGCGACAACTGTCCAAAATTTTTTGTGATTCATGCCTTCAAATGTAAAGCGACTAAAGAACAGGGATTCGGAATGCAACCGGGCACAAATGGAATCAAAAACATCAATTTCGTGATCATGATTTGCCCTTGCTCGCGAACCCGTCCCGCAAAACGAAATTTGATTGGTTGTAACTTTCACAAGTACTACCTAGCTTCAACAATTTGCTTCAGCTTGATCGAACTCGTTTCGCTTTCACTTTTTGATTGTGACTGCAACAGATTAACACGAATTGTTGAACATGTGGATCGGGGTTTTAGCGTAAAGTTAGGTAAATTTCGTTCCTGAACTTGATCAACACATAGGCAAAAGTCTTTTAAATACTAGGGTTTTGGCGTGTAACATTTTTTTTCCAAACATTTCTGAATCTTATCAACTTTTTACAAAAACTTAAATTCTTGACATCGGCAATTTTATATGTATGCAGTGTTATTTTATTTATTTACACGCCTATTTTCTAGATGCTGTCTAAGTTTGCGTTCCTTCAGTTTTAGTTAAAGAAGAAACACATATTACCCGAATTAGATGGATTTATGATTAGAATTTTCTATTACTGTTATCAGGGGAACAACGCCGGAATCACCCCTATAATCAGAAATATTTCTATTTGAGTCTTGCAAAAAACATAAAAAGATTTGATAATAAACAGAGATGGACTACTGAGTTTAGAAATACTAATAAATAGATTTCTTATACTTACTTATAGGTTTAATTGTTTTTAGTAATTAATTAGCGATTTACATCAGCTTCCCTTATCCTTTTGATGAGAATTTTCTTTGTTTCGCGATCGCCTATCCTCACCTACAAAGTAAACACTGGGAATGATTATTAATAACAATACAGCAAATATCAAGCTATTTAAACTTGACACTCGCAGTATGGAATAAATTGATACACCATCGATAACCTGGAGAGGTAGGGACGACCGGACACCGAGTGGAGTAGATTAGAGAAAACATTAAAAATGGGTGTAGTTCTGATGGGGAATCAAGGGGAAATCGAACTAATTAAATCACCAATTCAGGGGTTTATTGCCGACTTACATCATCGATATCAGCATTTGCAAGATGGTGTAGTTGCCAATTATATTCCAGAGTTAGCGAAAGTCAATCCCAAACTATTTAGTATTGCGATCGCAACGGTGAATGGGGATGTATACGCGGTGGGTGATGTGGATCATTTATTTACGATTCAATCCATTTCCAAGGTATTTGTTTACGGACAAGCCTTAGCAGACCGGGGAAGGGACTACATGTTAACACGGGTGGGGGTAGAACCGACCGGAGACGCATTTAATTCGATTATTTTAGACGAGCAATCGAAACGACCCCATAACCCGATGGTAAATGCAGGAGCGATCGCCACCACAAGTTTAATCAAAGGCAATGACCCAACGGAGCGTTTAAATCGCTTATTAGACATGTATCGTCGTTATATTGGCCATGATGTGTTTGTGGATATTTCCGTATTTACCTCCGAACGCTCCACCGGACACCGTAACCGAGCAATGGCCCACCTGATGTTAAACTTTGGAATGATAGACGCGCAGATAGAGCCAGTTCTTGACCTCTATTTTCAACAATGTGCAGTCATGGTCAATTGTCGAGATTTAGCAGTGATGGCAGCAACCCTTGCCAATAAGGGAGTGAATCCCCTAACCCAAGAAACAGCCGTTGACAGTGGTTGCATTAAGGATATTCTGAGTGTGATGTACACCTGCGGTATGTATAATTTTGCTGGAGAATGGGCCTATAAGGTGGGAATCCCCGCTAAAAGTGGAGTCAGTGGGGGAATTATCGCTGTAGTCCCTGGACAAATGGGAATTGCAGTCTTTTCACCCCCCTTAGATAGCAGAGGAAACAGTGTACGCGGTGTCAAGGTTTGCGAAGAACTATCCCAGGAATTTGGTTTACACCTATTTGATTGCTCTTCCCGTTTCTGGGACAAACTAGGAATGATTGCCGCACCAACTTTCCGTAATGGAAATTAATTTCGGATTTTTCACAAACTCCTAGAATGCTCAGAAATTAGGGAGTTGGGAGTGGAACAGGCTTCCAGCCTGCACCACATTAAGACTTTATTCTATACCCGCAGTGCCACCATTTTTTCCACAGCTTCAACAATTTGCTCTGGTTGGACAATTGTTAATCTTTCCAAAGTTCCATTGTAGGGAGTGGGAATATCCTGGGATGATAACCGCAACACCGGAGCATCTAGTTCATCGAATAACCTGTCATTAATTGATGCAATCAACTCCGCTCCAATACCACCCGTGCGCATACACTCTTCCACCACAATCACCCGATGGGTTTTGCGAATTGATGCACCAATCGTATCAAAATCTAGGGGTTTCAGGGAAATTAAATCAATTACTTCCGGGTCAAAGCCTGATTTCTCCAAGCTTTTCACAGCCTGCATCACATGGTGACGCATCCGGGAATAGGTTAAAATCGTTACATCCTGACCACTGCGAACGACTTCGGCTTTATTTAAAGGCAGTAGGTACTCCGTGTCCGGCAAATCTTCTTTTAAGTTGTACAGTAAAACATGTTCAAAAAATAACACCGGATTATCATCCCGAATTGCCGATTTCAGCAGACCCTTAGCGTTATAGGGGGTAGAACAAGCGACAATTTTCAAACCCGGAACAGCTTGAAAATAGGCCTCCAAACGCTGGGAATGTTCCGCACCTAACTGTCTCCCGACACCACCGGGACCACGGATAACCATCGGAATTTTAAAATTACCACCGGAAGTGTAACGTAACATCCCAGCATTATTAGAAATTTGGTTAAAGGCAAGTAGTAGAAACCCCATATTCATCCCTTCAATGATGGGACGTAACCCAGTCATCGCTGCACCAACTGCAATTCCGGTAAAACTATTTTCCGCAATTGGTGTATCCAGGACGCGTAATTCTCCATATTTTTTATACAGGTCCTTCGTGACTTTGTAGGAACCACCATAGTGACCCACATCCTCACCTAAAACCATCACTGTCTTATCTCTAGCCATTTCCTCATCAATGGCTTCCCGCAGAGCATTAAAAAATAAAGTTTCCGCCATTAGACCTTTGCTTAAAATTTCTCGTTATAGAATCTTATCGTGCATTGACCATAATTACCGTAAAGTTATCGACGGCTTTGGGGAAAAATCCCGATTTCAGGGGTTTGTAGTGGCATACACCAACCATGAACTATGATCGGTTTACTCCCTGAGCTTGCAAAAAACTATCAAAGGTGAATCGGTCAGGAAGTGAAGGCTGCGCACCCGGTTTAGTTGCTGCTAATGCACCAGCTGCTGCACCCCAAACAACAGCTTCCCGTAAACTTAAACCTTCAGCGATCGCAGTTGCTAAACCCCCATTAAAAGCATCACCCGCAGCAGTTGTATCCACAGTTGGAACGGGAAAAGCAGGTGTAAAAAACTCTTCTTGAGCGTTAGCACAGTAGACCCCCTTTGCACCTAACTTGATGATGGCGCATTTCACACCTCGTCTCAGTAACTCCCGTCCAGCTTCCGCTGCACTGTCTTGATTACTGACACCAAACCCCACCAGTTGACTCGCTTCAATTTCATTCGGGGTAATAATATCAATTAACGGGTACAACTCATCTAGTCGGGAACTATCCTGAGCCGGTGCAGGGTCTACAATCACCGGAACACCAGCACTGTGAGCCGTTTGTGCAGCCGAAATTACCGCCGCAAGGGGAATTTCAAACTGCAATAATAACGCCTTCCCCCGGGGTAATATTTCCCTTAAACGCGCCACATCCTCCTCATCAATTAGAGCATTTGCTCCAGGAATGACAACAATTTGATTTTCACCCCGCTCATCCACAATAATAATTGCCACACCGGAATTAGCTACTGCTTCAATCGATACATTCTCAGTGCGTACACCCGCCGCTTGTAAACTATTAATCAACTCCGCACCAAAACTGTGAGCGCCAACGCGACCCACCATGTAGGTTGTTACTCCTAATCTTGATACTGCTACAGCTTGGTTTGCACCCTTTCCACCAGGTACTTTAAAAAAATCCCGTCCTAGCAGCGTTTCTCCCGCTACGGGTAAGCGAGTGGCAGTTGCAACCAAGTCGATATTAATGCTGCCGAAGACGATAACGGCCATATCATGTGTTGATGTTTGTATGAGTTATTTCCAGCGAATATACTACCAACTGCCATCTGGTAAAATCTAGATAACCTACGACATAAAATAAACTGAAGTAAGTAGTGGGTAGGGAATGGGGAGTAGAGACAAACCGCTTTTATTTCTTGTATTTCAAAGAGAAACTGCGCTACGCCTATCTCCGCTTATGGTGTCAGCAGTACATCAAGGCTAGTCGCAAAAAACCACAAGCCAAGTCTCGTATTGAGCTAAAAACCAGTTCAAGTGACGCTTACTTTTGGGTAATACCGTTTGAATGTGATGTTGCACATGACAAGTTGTCCGCAGCGAGGATGAACGACAAAGCAATCTCATCATCTTCAATATTAACGAGTTGCTCAGATTGCCGAGTTCCACTTCGTTCTGCACTGCACCGCAACAAGCAAGCTACACAATGGCAAAAAAATTATATGCAGTTTCATCTGAAACAGGTATGAGTTCTGTTAATTTTCCGATTCCCGATTCCCCACTCCCTATTTTTCTTGCTAGCCAAAACAAACAAAGAGGGAAGCAATGATTTGCTTCCCCCTCCTGGTTGGTTCTGATTTGGTTTTTGTTCGGACTGGTTTTTTGTAATCTGTTCTTGTTTTAACTTTTGCCGCAGTTGTTGCTGTTGTTTACGCAATTGCCTCTGACGAGCCGCACCTCCCCGACCTTTATCGTTACGTCCTTGACGACGAGGGGATTCCCAACGTTTTAAACGCATAATTTTTTTGATTAATCGCCTTATAATTATAAGTGTAGCACACTTAATTGTTGGATTTTGGATTGAATTGAATTCAGAATTCATTAAAATACGGAGACGCTACTGAAATTTGGGCATGAATTTTCAATTATCTACATTTTGTATTAAAACCAAAATTACCGTAGAGACGTAGCATTGCCACGTCTCTATTAGCATTGCTACGTCTCCCTGTTCTAGACCTGAGCTAATTCCTGTACAGGTGCTTTACTATTGCGAATTGCATGAATTGCCTGAGCATAGTCAGGTGCATTAAACACCGCAGAACCCGCCACAATGGCGTTTGCACCGGCTTCTAATACTTGCCAAGTGTTATTTGCTTTTAACCCCCCATCAACCTCAATCCAGGGATTTAAACCACGTTCATCACACATCTGCCGTAGTTGACGAATTTTCGGTACAACTGCGGGAATAAAACTTTGCCCCCCAAATCCAGGGTTAACACTCATGATTAAAATCAAATCACAAACGTCCAGGACGTACTCAATCAAAGTCAAAGGAGTGGAAGGATTGAGAACTACCCCTGCTTGCTTTCCTAACTCTTTGATTTGACACAAAGTCCGGTGTAGGTGAGGTGATGCATTATGTTCGCAATGGACGGAGATAATATCCGCACCAGCTTTGGCGAAATCTTCTACGTATTTTTCTGGCTCCACAATCATCAAATGCACGTCCAATGGCTTTTGTGTCACCGGACGAATTGCTTCCACAACTAGTGGTCCAATTGTTATATTAGGTACAAAGCGTCCGTCCATTACATCGACGTGAATCCAATCAGCCCCTGCTGCATCAACAGCACGAATCTCTTCTCCCAAACGGCTAAAATCTGCTGAGAGAATCGAGGGAGCAATCACAATGGGTTTTTCTGGTTGGGTTTGGGTCATGGCTAGTGGGTTTTGATGCGTTTTCTGTCTGTATTGATTGTAACAAAATATGAGCAATTATTTGCCCTTCCAATTCCATCCTACAGGTCAGTGTCAGCGAATGGAACATATAGATAGTCAGAATTTGAAAAATTCAAGGAAATAGGGGATTTTTGCTCTCAGTTAACCAAAACTTAATTTATCGACAGTCTTCGTTTGTCAATAGGGTGAGTCGGAAGTCGGGATTAGTTCACAAGGGTAAGCCTTTGAGAAGATCGAATATCAAATAATAGTGGAGAAAATTTTCAATATCGGCTGGATATAGACAAACAATGGACAAATACAGGGATTAGAGACGATCCGTCGGGTCGTCTGTACAGGGAGGGATTAGGGAGAGACGCGATATATCGCGTCTATACGGGAGTAAGGATTTAAGCTGAATGTTCGGTTACATTGCAGTTTTATGTTTAATTGCACCTACCTACTTACCTACTGTTGAAAAGTGGGGATAAGGGGAAAATCTACCCATTACTCAACGCTTATCGCTCCCTCACCAGAAATTTCGGTTTTTCATTCGCGAATACTCAAATGGGTCAAAAATGGTGGAGGTTTTCACTAATCTTAATATCGATGGTGAAAGAAAAGTGTTTGGGATGAGGCCATTGGCAAAGATTTTTTTGCATCTGTGATTACACCTACTCCCTATTCCGGTACAGACGCGACATGTCGTGTCTCTCTCACTCCCGATATTTAATGGAGACAAATTTTCGGTTTAAAATCATCAATAGACTAAATAGCAAAGATATGAGCAAAAAACTGAGTTGGATTTTGTGGGGATTGGGTTTATCCTGTGTAACAGCACCTGCTTTGGCATTTATTTATAGAACATCTTTAGATGCAACGGGGATTGATGCTTTGCGGTTGCACAAACCTCCATATAATTTGACTGGTCGCAAAATTGCTATTGGTCAAGTTGAAATTGGTCGTCCCGGTAAATTTGGGGTCGATAAATCCGTTTCTAAGAAACCGAATTTATCTGTGGAGGGGGTTTTTTCCCGCAATGAACCAGCCAAGTCTAATAGTGGGGTGGATACCCATGCCCACAATGTGGCTGGAATCATGGTAAGTAACGATAAAGCCTTTCCGGGAATTGCACCGAATGCACGCTTATATTCCTCTGCGGTAGGAGCGATGAAAGGTCTGGGACAACCGCAGGAATGTTTATCTGCACAACACATTGCTCTACAAAATGGCGGTGATATCCGCGCAATTAATTTTAGTTTCGGTGAACCTTTAAGTCGTGACCCCCGTGCAAACCCGATTCTTGATGGCAATGCTTTATTAACCATGTGTGTGGATTGGTCGAGTCGCGTCCACAACGTTTTATACGTGGTTGCAGGGAATCAGGGTAAGGGGGGAATTCCTATCCCTACTGATAACTATAATGCGGTGAATGTGGCCTTTTCTTCCCGTCGTGAGGGAATTTTTAGTAAGGTTGATGTTTCTAATTTAGCTGCTGTCGGTGAGGGAGCAACACGGAGATTAGCTGGTAAAGAATTTAATTTTGACAACCGTCGCTCCGTGGGAATCGTGGCTCCTGGTTACAGTATTCCCACCGTTAATCCCAATGGTAGCGTCAAAAATGTTACTGGCACTAGTTTTGCTGCTCCCCATGTGACAGCGACGGTTGCGTTATTACAGGAATTTGGCGATCGCATGTTACGTCAAAAGCAACCCCGTTGGACTACCGCAGCTCGTCGTCAGGAGGTGATGAAGGTGGTATTGTTAAATTCGGCGGAAAAGTTGCGGGATGAGGGGAATGGGTTGCGGTTGGGAATGACACGTACTTTGATTGATAAACAAAATAAAAATTGGTTAGAGTCGGATGCCTATCAAGATGCCAAAATACCTTTAGATGCGCAGATGGGTACGGGACATTTACATGCGTTCCGCGCTTACCAACAATTTAGTGCTGGACAGTTTAATTCATCCCAACCTGTTCCCCCCCTGGGTTGGGATTATGGAGAAATTAATCTGGGTACACCAGTTGAATATACCCTTGCAAAACCTCTGAAAGCGGGTAGTTTTGTGTCTGTGACTTTAACCTGGAATCGGTTGGTGGAATTAAGCGATCGCAATCAAAATCAAATGTTTGACGAAGGTGAGAACTTTCGCGATCGCGGTTTAAATAATCTCAATCTGTATTTAGTACCTGTAAATGCATCTCCTACAGACAAAGGTAGTATTTGCGCATCCACCAGCGAAGTAGATAATGTGGAACACATTTTCTGTCCTGTTTCCAAAGCTGGAAATTACAAAATCCGTGTTGAATACGCAAAGCAAGTTCATGAACCGACCCAAGCATATGCGATCGCATGGTGGACTGTAAGTGAAAATTGATTTACAGCAGAATTCAAGAATACAGGACACAGGAATTGTAGAGACGTAGCAACGCTACGTCTACCCAACGTCAAATTCCCAATTTATATTTGTATTCAGCAACGCCAATAATTTAATTGACAGCAGAATTAAAATACAAGGGAAATGGGATGGGGTATATCCCTGCTTTTATTGCTTGGTAAAAGAATAATCTGTCACTGCATTGGGAGTACGACCTTCAGCAATCGATAGACTCGTTCTGAGTGATGGATTTTGCAATTGCTACTTTGCAAGAAGCCGCTGCACGTCTACGTTGCACTTGCAATGACACTTACTGCTGCTTAATCACTAACAATGTCACATCATCATCCAAAGGACGTTTACCAATAAACCGATGTAAATCATCAATTACAGCGTTTTTAATTTCTTCAGCACGACGATGCCAATACATACGCACAATTTTTGATAATCTATCTATACCATAATGCTGATGAGCTTGATTTTCCGCTTCCGTTAACCCATCAGTATACAATACAATTCCATCCCCAGCAAATAGTTGAATTTGTTGCTGGTCAATAAAACTACTAAGCGTTGAATTTGAGTTGCATCCAGATTCCGTCCGACAATCAACGAACCACGTACCGGACCTTGGATATCACTAGTGACAATCGGTTGGGAAGTGATTAAAATTGGTGCTGACGGTGACATGACAATCCCGGTTTGCTTGGTTGTTAAATCCGGACGCTGTAGAAGTAAATCCTGTGGATTTGCAAGTCGAGATGCTAAAGCTTGGGGAATCGGAGTTTCGGTTTTCGTCCCTTGATCAAATCCAGTCCCATAGATAATCCTTCCCGACTGATTGACAAATACAATTGTATTGATTTTGAGATTCGCTAAAGTGGAAGGGACGAGATTCGCTTGTACATAATCTTGATTGCGATCGCGGATAAAGCGATAGGTGTCATCCCAAGCAGACCAATCCGCAAAGCGATCGCGAAAATTTTCTTGGGTTTGAGTTAAGAGGTTTTGCACCCCTTTAATGGTTTGTTGAGCTTCATTTTCCTCGGCTGTACGAATACTCCCAATTAAAATACTAGAGGATGCGACATACAAAACCCCGATTAAACTAGCAAGGGTAGCATTAACAATGAGTAAGGTTTTTTGCCTTAATTTCATAATTTAGTCACTTCTTCACAAATACTCTCAATCTAGGATTCCCGAAAAAAGTCTTGATTCAACGATTTTTTGGCTCCGTAAAAATACTTATTTTTTCTGGAAAAATAATTTTATCGATTCCCACTCGCGAGAAAATAGGGAGTGGGAATAAGCTATTTTCTTCCCCTGTTCCTACTACCCCTGGGTTTATTCAGTCACATACCACACAAATCAGAACGGGTGAAAAATTTTCTTCTTTGCTTCCTAAGTACGGTGAGTATTTTTTCCACCCACGTCATTTTTTTATTTTTGAAAATAAAATATAGGAAATAAATCAACCCTGGAGTGAACATAAATTAGTCAAAAAAACAACTTATTGGAGACATACTTCTTTGTAATTCGACCCATAAATGTAGTATATTCATCAAATACTGTTGGCTAATCAATTTAGTTGTTGCTAAAACTGTAACCGCCATTAGTTCTGCATCCAAACTATGCCATATTTAACATCAAAACAAGAGAGTTCAGGTGGTGTGATGAAATATCAATCAAACACAGCACGAGAAATTTTTTTACAACGGCGCTATGGTGTACAGTTGGGTAGAAGATACGTCTTAGCGGCTGCAAGTGTGATGTTGATCGGCGTACTAGGTTGTTCCCAGATTAGCAGCAACTCCGAACGGGCGATCGCAGAATCCCCTTCACCCCGCACAGAAGTACCACGCATTAATCAACCGATGACCCCCGACCCGAAAATTATCGCTGCCAATACCAAATTTGGGTTTAAATTATTTACAGAAGTTCAAAAACAAGACCAAAATCAAAATATCTTTGTTTCTCCCGCGAGTGTGGCCATGGCATTGGCGATGACCTACAATGGTGCAAGTGGTTCCACTCAAGAAAAAATGGCTCAAACACTGGAGTTACAGGGATTCAGTTTGGAGCAAATTAACTCCACAAATGCCGAACTAGCGCAACTTTTGACAAACCCAGATGAAAAAGTCAAACTGACCATTGCCAATTCATTATGGGCAAATCAAAACATTCAGTTTCAACCAGATTTTCTCCAACGAAATCGAGATTTTTATAATGCCAAAGTCACAAATTTGAACTTTGCAGCTAATGACGCTACCAATCAAATTAACAATTGGGTGAAAGACAATACCCAAGGAAAAATCGAAAAAATAGTTGAACAAATCCATCCTAACCAGGCATTATTCCTCATTAACGCCATTTATTTTAAAGGCAATTGGTCTCGGGAATTTGACAAAAATCAAACCACAGATTTACCCTTTTATCTCCCCTCCGGACAACAAAAACAACATCCGATGATGTCACAACGGGGTAAATATCGCTACTATGAAACCCCTGAATTTCAGGCAGTCAGCTTACCCTACGGTAAAGACGGGAAAATCAGCATGTACGTCTTTTTACCCAAAGAGAATTCGAGTTTAGCTGCTTTGCAGCAAAACCTGAACTCGGAAAACTGGCAAAAATGGATGGGCGAATTTAACCAACGTCAAGGACTAGTACGTCTACCTAAATTTAAAATGGACTATGATGTTAACCTTAACGATGCACTCACTGCCTTGGGTATGGGGGAAGCATTTACTGACAAAGCCAATTTTTCCGGAATGGGCAAAAATTTAAGTATTAGCGAAGTCAAACATAAAACCTTTGTGGAAGTGAATGAGGAAGGAACTGAAGCCGCAGCAGTGACTTCTGTCGGTATAGTCCGTCTTTCGGCAGTACAAGAAGAACCACCCTTCGAGATGGTAGTGGATCGGCCATTTTTCACTGCGATTCGCGACAATCAAACAGGAAGTATCCTATTTATGGGTTCCATCGTCAATCCCACCTAAGTCAGTCGGTGTAAAAAAATCAATCTATGTCCGAAACGAGTTTATACTCAAATATCGATTTTTGGGGAGTAGCCGACATGTACTGCTGACACTAGAAGTAGAGATGGGCGATTAAGCGGAGCTTAACGGCTAAAGCCGTATCGCAACTTAATCTTGGAGATGAAAGAAGATTTTTCCTACTCCCCTTCTCTGTCCTCAAGCTTCAAAAATTCCTAGAGACTTCTGTTTGAGATCCGGTTGTTTTGCCTCTGGAGGAGCTTGCATCTCCACTGAGACAGGATGTTCATCGCCATTTTCATTTCGTTCCCGCAAAGCACTTAAAGTCGTTTTAATCACCACTGCTGTAGGTACAGCTAAAACCACACCCAAAAGTCCACCGATTCTCGCTCCAGTCAGTACAGAAATTAACAACCACACTGGATTTAACCCCGTAAAACTACCGAGAATCCGGGGAGCAATGAGATTTTCCAGAATTTGTTGCACAATTACGGCTGCAATTAAAACCCGCACTCCCATCGAGAAATCCTGTAAAGCCACAATTGAAGTCGTTAAAGCAATACCCACGGAACCACCGTAGGGAATCAGAGCCATTAAGCCAATCGTTAAGCCAAACAACAATCCAAAGGGAACCTTCAGCCACAAAAAGGTGGGAATTAAAGCTGAAGCCATGCAAGTTGAAACGATTAACTGGGTAATAAAAAAATTCTGGAAACTGAGGCGAATCGTATTTGTGAAAGGTTCACGGAATCGAGTTGGGAGCCAATCAATGATACTTTGCCACAATTCATCCCCATGTTGGAGTAGATAGAAAGTCAATACCATCGTCAAGAGAAAATCCAGCAAACTGGTGAGGGTGATTACCGCCAAATTTAACACCTGTCCAGCGATCGCTTGTAATTGTCCCTTGACTTTATCATTGATTTGGGAAACCAGGGCATCAAGATTAATTGGTAAACCGATACTATCGGCTTTTTCATTGAGTATCATAAGTTGGGAGCGTCCAGAATCAATTAATTCCGGTATCCGCGCGACCAATTGCTGTGCTTGCGTTAACGCTAAAGGAAATAGGGTGACACCTAATGCCAATAAAATCGATAATGCCAGTAAAAATACTAAGATAGCAACAGGGGTGCGTCTAGCTCCTTGCCGTTCCATCCAGCTAACGGGATAATTCAGCAAAAACGCCAGCACCGACGCTCCCACCAAAATCACAATCAAGGAGTGGAAATATTCAAAAATTGCCGAAACAGCCCAACCATTGAGTACCAACAAAGGCGCAAAAAGTGCGATCGCCATCAATCGGGATAGGGGGGCTAAAGTCTGCCACCAATCAAGGAGCTTACGTGTTTGCATCTGCCGTCATTCGGGATACAACTAAAAATATATCTGCCATTAAGCCTATTATCTCTAACAAAAGTACAGAAAATTCTACTTTAACCAAGATTGTTCCCAAAATACTATGAAAAATTTTTCTCCCCAGGGTCATCCCCACCAAAATACCCATGAATGGCAACCGGATATCCCCCCAGATGACCAGTATTTAGATCTAGTCTACCACCACAACAGCAATGTCTCTGGCCAATCCTCTCCAAACACTTCCAGTTTTTTTAGCCTCATCTTTTACCTTGTACCCATTATCGGTGTCTTTCCTTCCCTCTGGACCCTCTACCGTCGCGATGGCACAAGGGAACAAATAGCAATCAGCCGTTTATCTACAACCCTAACCCTCACCTGGGTTCTCGGCTATTTGTTATTGGCAACAGGTGCTGAAACTTCCCATTTCGCCCAACTGCGATTAATGATTCTCAATAGCTTCTTCACATCCGGTTATTTTTTGGTCAGCATTTGGCTCATCTTCCGCACAATCAAGGGTAAAACCCAACGTCTACCGGGAATTACCCCCCTCTCTCGACGGATTTTTGCCAAAAAACCCAAACGTAAATAAATTGCTGTTAACTAGGTCGGTGGTAAAAATTGTCGTTGAGATCAGGGAGTACAGACGACCCGACGGGTCGTCTGTACAGGGAGAGACGCGATATATCGCGTCTCTCCCTGCTCCCAAAAACGATAATTCAAGTCTTAAAATCAACTTTTAAAACATCCTCTGATGTTTAATTGCACCTACCTACTTAACTCGCTTATAAATAGGGAATCGGGACTGGTGAGTACAAATAAACTATTTATGCTTGGTTGTGTTCAAATGACATAGAAAACCGACTTGACAGACCACTATTCCCTACTCCCTTTTTTTATCAGTGTATGCAACGAAAATTGTTTAAACCAGGAAATTTTAAGTACATTTACGTATTTGCAATTTAAAATTTAGAGTATCTACTTATAAGAGTGGTCAAATGAGCAAAAAACTTGCCATACTTCAATAAAACATATCCGGATCAATGTAAAGGTGAAGAGAAGAAATAGGAAAAACACGACAATAAGTGTTTTGCTTAACACTCTATTAGAAAATTTAGCGTTGATAATCAAAAGTTAAATATTATATATTGGTTGACCAATCATTCACACCAGGTAAAAACACAATGGATTCGTCCATCAAGCCAATCCATAAACATATCCCCAGAGATGTAACGCTTAATCTTCGAGAATGCTTACTAGCATACTTTTGAAGTAATCCCAAATCCATAGACGCGAAGTGGCTTCCCGAAGGGTAATCTAAAATCCACAATCGATAGACCTGCTTTGTTCAGACAGAAATGTGAAATTGTAATTAAGTGTGAGGATGAGAGTGACGATTCAACGAACTTCCACAGAAGGAAATAATTCGATTAATACAGTGAACCTTCAGGAGCAAAAGTCCGCGAGTGGCAAACCTGGACGTTGGCTGTGGTTTTGGCTAGGGATGAGTGGTATCGCCATGATTTCAGCCACCGCAGGAGCTTTATTAGCAGTTTCACTTACTAGTCAACCCTTAATGCAAGCAAATCTCAGCGCATCCGAAGCGGCTGTGTTTGGACAAGGTAGAATTTCCGGTGAAGGATTGCGATTTTCGGAATTAACCCGTCCTGTTAACATTTTAGTTATGGGGATGAGCGTTTTACCCCACGACACCCAAAATGCACCGGAATCCCTCAAGGAACTGGGTTACTTCCCCCAGGTTAATGCCTTTGATGGTTTAGCGGATGTGATGTTACTGATCCGCTTTAACCCAGAAACAAAAAAAATGACCATGTTATCGATTCCTCGTGACACAAGAATCGATCTCAAAGGACATGGCAAAGTGAAAATTAATTCCACCAATATTCATGGTGGTCCAGCTTTAACAGCTAAGAGTGTTAGCGAGTTGCTGGGAGATGTCCCCATCGACCGTTATGTACGCATCAATGTGTTGGGTGTAGCGAAATTAATCGATGCTTTGGGGGGGGTGGATGTCTATGTTCCCCAGGATATGAAATACCATGACCATTCCCAACATCTATACATTGATCTCAAAAAAGGCCAACAGCATCTAGATGGGGAAAAAGCACTACAATTATTAAGGTTTCGCCATGACGAAAATGGGGATATTGGTAGAATCCAACGCCAGCAAATCGTGATTCGCGCTCTGATTGACCAAGTTCTTAATCCTGGTATTCTTACCCAGATACCCCAAATTCTGAATGTTGTCAAGGAGAATATTGATACTAATTTAAATGTGGAGGAAATCCTCGCTTTAGCAGGGTTTGGCGCACGTACAAATCGCTCTAACTTGCAAATGTTAATGGTTCCTGGGCGATTTAGTCAACCAGGAGAGTTTGATGCTAGTTACTGGGTTCCCTATCGCAATCAAATTCGCCGCATGATGGCACAACATTTTGATCTACCTATTGATAATCCAGTTGCGACCAGAGATGTGAATTTAAGGTCTTTACGGGTTGCCATTCAAAATGCAACTGGTGAAGATAATATTAATTTTCAGCCATTGGTTAATCAACTAATTCGTTCTGGATACCGTAATGTGTATATGGCAAAACGTATTGGTAAGAATTTGGAAGAAACACGGATTATCGCTCAATACGGTGATCAAGAAAGTGCGGAATCGATGCGTGGTGTTTTAGGTTTTGGCGAAGTTCGGATCGACAGTACTGGTTCTATTGGTTCAGATATTAGTATTCAAGTCGGTCAAGATTGGTTAAAAAATAAATCTCTCTGGGAAAATCTGGTTGATCCGGTTGTGCGATAGGTTTTTAGATTGAGATGAGAGATTTTTGATGGAGTTATATTCATGATTTCATGATTCAGTCAACGGCACACTATTTTTCAATTCTTAAATCGGATTGCTATAGATATATTCAAAACTACTCAATTTGACGATCATCAATTAATTCCAGCTTTGCTGGGATTTTTTTAATTAGGGTTTGCTGTTCGCGAAGCGCTAGCTGTTATATCGTTTACGCCAATGCTTGCTACATATCAGAGGCTGTAACCGTTGATTATTCTAGTTTCATTTATTGCAAAATACAAGATAATCGATATAAAATTCGCGAGGATAGTAAATAGGGAGAGACGTAACATGTCGTGTCTGTACAGGGAGTAGTTTTAGCCCTACGGATTCCCATTGTCACAAGACCAAAAAAACTACAGATGTCAGGTTTTTGAGCTTCTATGCACTTATTTAGTTGCACTTTCTGGAACTAAAATGCCCTCCGAAGCCTACAGTATAAGAGTTTTACTACTTTTCAGCAAGCCTTAATTTATATCTTGCACCTTTACGTATACATACGTTGAATTTCAAAATATACACGATATAGCTACAGTACTCTTGTTTGCTTTTAACGCTCAAATAATACTTTGAGCTTTATATTGAGTATTTTATTTCCATCAGCTTTTCTTGGTGCAAGATGTGAGCTAATTAAAAATAGAGAATAGGGAACAGGAAATAGGGAACAGAAATCAAAACTATTGGTACATGGGAATTTCCGCAAAAGAAAAGTGTGCTGAGGTGTGTTGG
Source organism: Calothrix sp. NIES-3974 (assembly GCF_002368395.1). GTDB lineage: Bacteria > Cyanobacteriota > Cyanobacteriia > Cyanobacteriales > Nostocaceae > NIES-3974. The sequence continues at coordinate 3,298,409 of NZ_AP018254.1, read as the reverse complement.
ATATAACTAAGTTGCTGTTGCTACCAAAGATAGTAATATCCGTTATTGAAACTACAGGGAAGCAATCTTATCATCCTCAAACTACCATGACAGAAGGCAAGGTGGTATCAAGTATTTAAAAACTACCTATAATGATTTTCAGAGGTTGATCCACAACGCCACTTTTTACTTGATAATTTCCCCAATTAACCATGTCTTGTCGATATTTGCGTATTTCTTCCCTATTTTCAACTGTATTTCTAATCACACTAGCTTTAATTTTCAGTTGGGGATTATATATAAATCCTGTAATTGCCGAAAATCAAGAAAAAGCACCGATTGTCATCGATGGTCAGCAAATTTTTGAAATTGGTGAATCAGGCAATCAAAGTGCTAAGGAGCGCGCTCAAGAAGTTAACAATCGATTAAGACAGGCTGTACGTTCTGACCAAACAATCGAAGTTACTGTTCCAGAAAACCAAAAAACGCCACAGATTCTATTAAATAATCAACAGTTATTAACTGTCACACCCAACGACATTGAAGACGAAAATAGCCCTCAAACTCAAGCGCAAATATGGGGAAGACAAATTCAAAACAGCCTAATTAATGCCCAATCCCAAAGAAGTCTAGGATACCTGCGTAACATGACCCTTGTCTCCGTTGGGATTATACTACTAGCATTTGCACTTTCCTGGTTACTCGGATTTTTAAGAGGGCGTTTTTTAGAAAAAATTATTGAACAACTGAATAAAACCAGTGCGAGATTTGCTGGTGCTGATTTAGTCCGGGGATTAACAGTGCTTTTACATCTATTGTTGATTACAGCACGCTTAGGCATCTGGATTGTTTCGATTCTGTATATTGCCAATTTATTCCCCTACACCCGTCAGTGGAGTTATCGAATCACCAGTATTTTAATATCTAGTTTTACCTCCTCCTTTGTCAGTTTAGGTAGTCGTTCCTATACGGTGATTGACTTTTTAATTTTAGGAGGTTTGCTATTTACTTTAGTGATTGTTGCTGGTAGTGCCACCAACATTCTGAGAACACGTGTACTTAGTGCCGCTGGAATTAATCGAGGAGCGCAGGAAGCGATCGCTATCCTCGCAAAATACAGTTTCATCGTGATTGGTGGCTTAGTTCTATTGCAGGTTTGGGGTCTAGAATTAAGTTCCCTGACGATTTTAGCCAGTGCTTTAAGTATTGGGGTTGGTTTTGGTTTGCAGGATATTGCCAAAAACTTCGGTAGCGGTCTAGTATTAGTGTTCGAGCGTCCCATCCAAGTTGGAGATTTTATCGAAGTTGGGAAATTAAACGGTACAGTGGAACGGATTGGTGCTAGAAGTACGGAAATTAGAACCCTAGATCACGTTTCTATTATCGTTCCCAATTCCCGCTTTTTAGAAAGTGAAGTTGTTAATTGGAGTCATCGTAACCCTATTTCCCGTTTACATATCCCCGTGGGAGTGAGCTATAGCGCTAACCCCGAAACCGTCCGTCAAATCTTGTTAGCAGCAGTTCAATCCCATCCCAGTGTTCTGGCTTCCCCTCCTCCTAGTATCCTATTTAAACGCTTTGGAGATAGTTCCCTCGATTTTGAACTGTTAATTTGGACATCCGAACCCCATAAACAATTCGTCACCATTAGTGATTTGTACTTTGATATCTTTAAAGCCTTAGCAGAACACAATATCGAAATACCCTTCCCCCAACGAGATTTACATATCCGTTCCGGTACTTTAGGACTTTCCCCGGAAATTGAAGCTGCGTTAGTTCGTTTGTCCAAATCCAATTTCCATCAATACAATCAGCACCACCGCGACCAAGATTCCGAAGTTGCCAATGGAAATTGAGCTAATCAAATGGTTCAATATAATAAATAGATTCATCATCCATCAAAGCGGAGAACATCATGGGTATACTCTTATTCGTCGTTTTTATTGCCATCTTTTTTGGTATCGCAGTTGGTTTACTGTTCGGTTTACGTTCTGCCAAAATTCTCTAGTATTCAGTAACCGTTAACTGGTAACTGGACAAATCCGCAAATTACATAGACAGGGGTTTGTCACCCTGTCTCTTAAATGGGAGCATTAACGTAGAGTAGTTGGTTTTCCTCTGGGATTGATTAGTTTTTTTAATCTGTAAAAACTCAAAATACGTCATTTCCCCCAGTCTCACGGCTTATTGACAAAAAAACTGACCATATTCTCAATATTATTGATTCTATTCTCAATCCCCTGACGTAATTATCATACTTTCAAGACTGATTATTGACATCTTGACAATTTGCAAATACGATATTGTATATTGCCGCCGGGGCTATATTAAAAAATAAACTTCAAACTAATCGAGCGATCGCTCATTGTAAATATACTATACTGCTTGGTTGACCTGGTTGATCTGCATAAACGCGATCGCAAACCCATAAAGTAGTGCCAAGTTAATTTACCATAAGTCCAGCTAGTAAAATTCTCATCACAGTTTCCAGGTCATCAGTTACCCGGTAAAGATTAATTGCTTGTTCAATGCTTTGTGTTTGTCGGTATAGTACACCGAATTGCCAGATATTACCAGTGGTGACTGCCCCCAATATTTCTGTTTGGTGAGAATCGGTAAATTTATCTAAAGCGATCATCTCAGTTGCCAGTTGTGTAAATCCCCTATTTATATCCGCTTGTTTGGCTTCAATGACAATTAAATTAGTATTAGAACGCAAGTAATAATCTAAACTTCCTTGAAGTTTATTATCTACTTTAATAGTATATTCGATGCGTAATTTAGCACGGGAATAATGAATTAAATCAGTAATAATAGGAGCAATTAAAATTTCCCTGCGTGTAGCCTCGTTTTCTAGGTCTACATATGGTAGCACCTCTTCAATTCGCTGTTTCAAGTCGAGAAGTCGGTCTAATGTACCTGAATATTGAGGTAAATCTAAAAATTTACGCTCGAATGAGTACCCAAATTCTGCCACTAAATCATCAACTGGAAAACCTAACTCAAAATAATTGCTAAAAGTATAGGAGCGGTTTGGATCTAGCAACGGTTGGCGGTTCATGTGACTCCTCCAATTCCCCTATTCTAATTAGAGTCTGCGGAAAAATCTTTATAGTGGGATTGGAGACGAACCGACGGGTCGTCTCTAATCCCGAAAAACGAGCTTGTTAAGTATTAAAATTGACTTTTAAAACATCCTCCATTCGTGACAATTTAAGGTGAAAATAGTTTTGTCAACTCGTAATTATCCTTAAAAGTGAGGTGAAGGAGAAGTATTAAATTCACCTTCGGACTGAGTTGTCCGCGCCAGAATAAATTATGCATTGCAAATTTAGCGATCGCATCCTTCAAAATCATGTTTATTCATCCAGATGTTGACAAGATTTTAAGCATTATTACTTATTGACAAGAGACCAATCCTGGATTTCTCACGAGTAAGTCGTAGACCTTGAGTAACGAATTCATTTTCCTTCTATTCACTATTCCCTACTCCCTACTCCCTGTGAGTTTTAGGGTTTTGTGAGAAATGCGGGCAATGAGATTAACTTGTCAGTAATGAACATCCTCTGGAATTCAGGTGGAAAATATGAGGGTGAGAATTGGGATTTTGGGCAAAATTACTTGATTATAATCAACATTATTCTTAAAAAATCTACTGCCTACTCCCGACTCTCTATCCATAAAAAAACGACTGCCTACTCCCCACTCCCCACTCCCTATTCTTACTGAGAATTAGCTTTTTTAAAAGGACTACGTTTATTTTTCTTTTTCTCCTTAGCTTTATTCTTTTCGTAATCTATTTCTTTCAGCTTTTTCATAATTCGGCTGAAATATTCCTCTAAATAACTTTCCAGTGTAGTGGTGTCACCGATTTCAAAACCAAATACCTGATAGGTCTCTTCCATCGGTGCAGTTAATGGTTTACCACTGGCTAAAACCTCTGTGAATGCTAGACGGTCAGACACATTCCAACCCCATTGGAAAAATCGTAAAGTTCTCCTCATGAACCTCAATAATCCCATTGGCATTCGTGTCACCCTGGCCGTTTTTCTGGATAAACGTTCACATACAGCAATAATTTCTTCCGCACTCCAAGCCCTAGTTCCTACTACTGGAAAAGTTCGTTTCTCTGTTTCCGGAATTTCTAAAGCTCGAATTGCAAATTTAGCAATATCCTGGGTATCCATGTAGGCAATGGGTGAGGATTCTCCAGTCACCCATACCGGTTGTCCTTCCAACACCGGAATTCCATACTGACCAATTAAACCCTGCATGAACCCAGCTAATTGTAAAACCGTGTAATTAATCCCTGATTCAGCTAAAAATAATTCCGTACACCGTTTAATCTCCATTAACGGTACATCTGGATATTTGTCTGCATTTAAAATCGAAAAAAAGATAAATCGGGAAATATTAGCCGCTTGAACAGCTTGAATTAAAGCAACCTTCCCTTCCCAATCCACTTGACGAATACTCAAGGAATCCGTTGCTCTAGCCGTCGCTGCGTCAATCACCGCATCCACACCCACCAAAGCCTCTGCTACCGTTTCAGGGTAACACAAATCTCCCCCAGCTAACTCCGCACCCCATTCCTTAAGAAAAGCTGCCCTTTTCCTACTCCTGACCAAGCAACGAACCTCATGTCCTTCATCGATAGCGCGGCGAACAACTTGTCTTCCCAAGGTGCCTGTGGCACCGATGATTAGTATCTTCATGAGGCTTCTTTACAAATCGTAAACTTTTATTAATAGAATCTTATCAGAGATGACCACTTATGTGTAAAGATGTCGGTCGAAATTTTCCCTATACCGAAGGTAATCAGGCAAGGTAAAGATTACCTTGCCGTCATTGCAGTGCGTGGTTATTCCTTGTCAGCACCTTGAATCTTGAGTAACAATGTACCAAGTCCCCAACCAACAAAAATTAAGCTAAAGGGCAATATCGCTGCGGTGAGAATTTCGCCACCCATTCTGTTTGACTCCTGATTATGAATTTATTTATCCAATCTTAAGTTTATCAGAGGGAGTGGGGGGTGGCTTCATGGGGGTTAGTTTTTGTAATTCGGTTTGGGGGGTAAGTTAAGGTGGGAAAGCAGACAAGAAAGCATCCCATATCGATTCAAAAGTTTTACAATTCACCTTCACGTTTGCTTGTGAGACGAAATTCGTCAGGCATACTCAGTCCTGCTTTGTCTTGACCTGAGAACCTCTTAGGATTCACAATCAGGAACTCCTTCCCGGAAGACTCTACTTGCGAGTATGTCTGCCGCTTCTATCGTAATCAAATCTTGTCTGGTAATGTGGTTGCTACCAGTGCTTAACAGACGACTTGCTTGACGCAATCTAGCTCGGTCAATAGCGTTGCGAACACTACGAGCATTGGCAAAATGGGGCATTGTTTTACGTCTAATTAAATACTCTTGAAAGGCATTTTCCGCTTCTGGACTGAATTGATAATCCTGTTCCTGCAAGATTTTGCGAGCAATAATCATTAAATCGTCAATCGAGTAATCACCGAATTCTATATGTAAACCAATACGGGAGTTCATTCCAGGGTTGCTATGGAAAAAATGCTCCATTTGTTGTTTGTAGCCTGCCAAAATCACGACTAAATCTGCACGCTGGTTTTCCATCACTTGCATGAGGATTTCAATCGCTTCTAAACCGAAATCTCCAGGATTGTCGGGACGAAACAGAGTATAGGCTTCATCGATTAATAGAACTCCACCCATCGCATTATTTAACACTTCTCTGGTTTTGGGTGCAGTCTGACCGATTCCTTGTCCCACTAAATCATCGCGAGTGACTAACATGACGCTTTCACGTTGAATATATCCCAAACGATGGAGTATTTCCGCCATTCTTTTAGCCACAGTTGTCTTACCCATTCCCGGATTACCCAGGAAGGTCATGTGTAAAGTTGGCATTCCTGCGGTTAATCCTAAACTTTTGCGAACTCGATCTATCAGCAGTAAAGCAGCCATTTCCTTAATTTTGTTTTTGACTCCACGCAAGCCAACCAACTCTTGGTCAAGCTGGTCAAGAATCTCTTGCACTTGGGACTCTTGAAATGCATTGGATAAATCAATTGTTGGAATTGGAGATTTTTCCTGAATTGCTGTCTGTGCTACTACTTGTTCACGCATTGGGGTTTACCTGTATCGATGCTCCCAATCATAGCAACAAATGGATAATTAATAAAAGATTTTAATACTAATATGAGTTATATATTTTTTTAAATTATCAATCATTGAGTCAAATCATCAAAGAAGATTATGGAAGTTGATGCCTTGGATTAAATATTTTGGATCACAGCGACACTAATATGGTTGTATATATGTATGCTTGGGTCTTTTACAAGCATTCTGAAAGAGAAGTTGCACTTAGTGACTTGAAGACAAGTTGATTTTTCCCTTTCCTGCTTTTAATTGAGTCTGTTTTGAGAGATGTACATGATGTTCATTCAGTTCACCCTGCGGATTTTACTGATATTTAGTGTATCCTGTATCGTATTGACAATACCTGGGAAAGAAGTATTGGCGATAAGCCAAAGGCTTGATGCTCCGGGTATTGCCTTACCAATCTCTTTGACTCAGAACCATCGAACAATGGTATTGGGGAAGTTTGATGCTTCCAGGGAGTTCACTCCATTACAACGTCAACGTCTTCAAGGGTTGCGTCAGAGTCGCAATCGGGATATCCAAGCAGTATTAAACACCTCCCAGGAGGAGGAATTACGACGGTATTTACGACGGGGAGAATCCTTAGAAACTGCTATTGACAAGGTGAAGCTATCCCACGACCAACGAGAAATGGTGAAAGCCGTTGGGCATATTTATCATCTGAAGGTAAAAGCGTTGAATTATCCGGGCTTTGAGTAGGGGAGCAGGGAATAGGAAGTAGGAAAAAAGACTAGTTAACCGTTAACTGTCAACAAGTCAAAAGGGAAATATATCACCGTGGGAAGTATGGTTTGCGATACGGCTCTAGCCATTAAGCTCCCCTTATCGCCACACTATAATCCATGCAAATTCTTGTTGGACACTATTGACCGAAACGCAGAAAAGTGGACTACCAGGGGTTTGTTTGAACCGCGATCGCTCTCAAAACACGAATTGTAAATTTTTGTAACTTTATCCAACCGATTTGGATAAAAACCACAATTAGCATCCGATAGTTTTTAGAGTCATATGATTCTCTCTAATAAATAATTTATGAACGAGCAACAGCTTCAAGAGCTAGCTCTACAAGCCCAACAACACCCTCTAGGGACAACAATTAGACGGATAACTTTATCAAAATTAATCGATGGCATATACCGATGGGGCAAACTTTGTCATCCATATAAAGGTCAATTTCCAGGAGTTTACGAACAAATTTATCAGGAGGCAGTACAAGACCTATTCTTGTATATCTGTAAAAATCTTCATAAGTACGACCCGGAACGGGCTTCATTTATGACTTGGGTTAATATGTTATTGAGTCAACGTTTTTTTAAAGAGGCTATTCCCAAAGTAATTGGTAAAGCCAATGAAATTAATATCGAAAGTTCGTTCTTAGAAAACTTGGAAGATTTAGCATTTGATGATAGTCAAGACGAGGATAATTATATCTTAGCTTTTCAAAAAATCAGACGATATATAGAAATAGACCCAAAAGGGATTTTTCAACAAGCATATATCAAAAAATATCCCCAAGTAAATTTCCAAGAAATAGCAGTTAAAAGATGGTCAGGTATATCTTGGAAAGATATTTCCGAAGAATTTAATATTCCAGTAGCAACATTAAGCAATTTTTATCAGCGAACTTTAGAAAAATTTCGCGACGAATTTAGAGATTTATGTGGTGGCAAAGACTGAACGAGGGAGGGAATCAACTATGAGTGAGATGGCAACTATTTCGACATTTACAGGCCCGATATCAACCGTTGCTCGTAGGCTAGCAGAAAAATGGTCAAGGCAGCAAGCTACTCCTGAAAAAAGTCAGCAGGTTTTGCTTAATACTTTGTCTGTGTCTTTCATGAATTTTTATCTAGAGTGTATGGGGTTTGAAACTGACCTAGAAGGAAGCGACAGTTGGAATCCGGTACAACAAACTCTGATGGATGTAGCCGATTTATTGATTAAAAATTTGGGTAAGTTAGAATGTCGTCCGGTGCTAGGAAAGGCAGAGTATGTTTATGTACCACCAGAAGTCCAATCAAACCGAATTGGCTATATAGTTGTGGAAATAAGTGAATCTTTACAATCAGCCAAGTTGTTAGGATTTGTCAAGGAGATATCAATTGATAACTTCCCTATTAATCAATTACAACCGCTAGAAAATTTATTGGATTATTTAGAATCTCTAGAATTACAAACAACTAAAGATAAGAGTCAAAATTTAGGTTTATCTAGCCAAAATGTTGTGAAATTAAAAAGATGGTTTGAGAATATTTTTGATTCAGGTTGGTCAACTATTGAATCTATATTATTAGCTGAACCAGCTTGGCAATTTAGAAGTGCAGAAGAGGGGCTAAAACAATCTGTTGAACGGGCTAAATTGATTGATTTTGGGATAAAAGCCAACAGAGTAGCAGTTGGTATAGTTGTTAAAGTCAGTCATGACGAAAGCGACCTTGACGAGATGAAAATTATTGTGGAGTTACATCCAACTAATGGTCAAGAGTATTTGCCATCTTTCCTTCATATTATGATTTTAGATGAAGAGGAGATTGCTGTGATGGAAGCTCAAGCAAAAAATAATAATAAGAAAATTGATTTGGAGTTTAATGCTTCTATTGGAGATAAATTCAGTGTCAAGATTGCTTTAGAAGATATTAGCGTCGTAGAAAATTTTGTTGTTTGAAAAATAATAAATTATTATCATATATTTTTAAAAACTTAACAACTTAGAGGGTTTTAATTCCCTACCTTCTACGTTTTGAGTTTGGGTCAATCCCCATATATAAATAAAAATACATTGTGCTATTTGTCGCTTTTCCTTAGAAAGCCGAAGCGAATTGATTTAATATTCTTGCTGGTAATGCCGATTCAAAAAATGTTTGCAATACATCCAGGATATGAGACGCGATATATCGCGTCTTGTTTGTTGTGTCTATTGTTTATGCTATGACGGTCAGTTTATCTGTGGGTTGGCATATATTTTACCCTGGATAACTTTTCAAACATTCTTGAAGAGCTTTGATACCTAAAAATACTTAATGATTAATTAGAATATTACCTAAAAATAGTTAATTATCAAACCAATTTCAAAAGAATAGTATTGATATTAAGCAAGGGCGAAGAGATTCGCAAACACACTAAACCTTATTACCTTGCTGTAAAAAAACAACACTCTATTTTTCAAAGGAAAAAATCATGGCTAACAAAATCGAAAAACGTCAAGATTACGAAACTCAAATTATTGTTCGTGCTTTAAAAGATGAATCGTTCAAGCAACAACTACTTAGTAATCCTAATGTAGCGAAGGCTGAAATTGAAAAAGCGATTGGAGAAAAAGTACCTGATGGTTTTAAAGTGCAGGTGCTGCAAGAAACTGCTGATACAGCATACCTGGTTCTACCCCACGTACCTGCAACTGAAGGAATGACGGAGGAGCAATTGGAAGCAGTGGCAAGCGGTTTCATTGGAGGCAGTATAGGAGGCAATCTCAGAGTAGGTTGTATCCTTGGATCAATTACTTTCACAGATGGTGTCAATATCGGTGTCAATGTCGGACGATAGAACAGGATTCTGCGTCAGGGCAGGTTTTACTTATAGTTTACCGCTTTCAGGATAACTTTGCTTAACCTGCCTTACAACCCTAAAGAACCCCATACGAACCCTCCCCGTTTGCAGGGAGGGAACTGGACGCAAGTAAACAGAAGTTCAGTTAAGAATAATTGTAGGTTGGGTGTAACGGAGTGGAGCCCAACAAAATCCTGAAAATGTTGGGTTACGTTTCACTCTACCCAACCTACATACAGCACTTTCGAGGTAAATGAGGTACACTTGTTATTAGTGCATCAAAAATTAAAATGAAACCCTACTCAATCGATTTACGAGAAAAAATAGTAAGTGCTTACGAAAAGGGTGATACATCAATTCGAGGAGTAGCTGTGCAGTTTGGTATAGCAAAAAGCTATGTGCAGAAGCTAATCAGGCAAAAAAGATTGGAAGGGCATCTAGAACCCAAAAAGCAAGGTGGAGCAATGAAGGGTAAGCTAGATGATTACGGTAGCGAATTAGCAGAAATGGTTCAAAGTTACCCGGATTTAACTTTATTGGAATATTGCGAGTATTTTGGAGAAAAATATAACATTTGGGTGTGTGCAAGTGTGATGTGTTGTGCATTGCAAAAACAAGAATTAACTCGAAAAAAAAGACTTTACGTAGCAGCCAAGCGAAAACAGAAAGAGTCCAAAAACTGAGATTAGAATATTGGGAGAAAGTAAAACACATAGACCCAGAAAACCTTGTGTTTATAGACGAAATGGGTGTTTTGCTTGGTTTGACTAGAACTCATGCTCGAAGCGATCGCGGGAGTAGAGCTTATGATTTTAAACCATATTACCGAGGTGCAAAAATAAGTGTAATTGGAGGAATTAGCTTCAAAAAAGTCTTAGCTGTGATGACTTTAAATGGCTCAATGAATGGAGAAGCTTATAAAGTTTTTGTAGAGCATTTTTTACTTCCACAATTATGGGTTGGTGCAGTCGTTGTAATGGATAATCTGCCAGCACATAAAGTCGAAGAGATTAAGCCTTTGATTGAATCTGTAGGAGCAAGTGTTCTTTATCTATCTCCTTATTCCCCTGAATTTAATCCAATTGAACATTGGTGGTCACAATTAAAAGCGTTCTTAAAACAGTTTTCTCCTAAAAGTGCATCTGTAGTTGATGGTTTAATTAAAATTGCACTGACATTAGTTGATCCAAAGCATCTAAAAAATTGGTTTACTAATTGTTGCTACTGTACCTCATAAACCTCGAATCTGCTGTAATTCAAGCTTTTTGGCTCTAACTAAACCGTATTGTACCATAAACATGTTTATCTAGGTATTTACTTGCAAGGTGCAAAATTTGAAGAAACCTTGCTTTTAAAAAAAAACAACACTCTATTTTTCAAAGGAAAAATCATGGCTAATCAAATCGAAAAACGTCAAGATTACGAAACTCAAATTATTATTCGTGCTTTAAAAGATGAATCGTTCAAGCAACAATTACTTACTAATCCTGGAGTTGCAAAAGCTGAAATTGAAAAAGCCATTGGACAAAAAGTACCTGATGATTTTAAAGTGCAAGTGCTGCAAGAAACTGCCGATACAGCATACCTGGTTTTACCTCACGTACCTGCAACTGAAGCCATGACAGAGGAGCAATTGGAAGCAGTGGCAAGCGGTACGTTCATAGTTAGAGACGGTATAGGGGATTTAGGACCCTGTATGATGGGGTCAATTACTTTGGCTGATTGTTTTGTTTATCGCTAATACCTTCTCCAAGCTGTGATAGATTCACGAGGTAGGAGTTAGGCTGTGTATTTTGTGCCTTTTTAGGTTAGTAACAGTTCAGATACAATCGAGGCAGAGCCTCTTGAAATGCGTCCCCACGCAGAGCGTGGGAACGAGTCTGGAAATCGCCTATTGAATTTAAAACGTTTGATTGTGAAATGCGTCCCCACGCAGAGCGTGGAAACGAGAGAATACCTCTTCAAAGCTCCCTCATACAATAACAGAGGCTTTGAAAGCAGTTATTTTGGGTTTAAACTATAGATTTTTCTGCCCCTTTCCATTCTGGAGAGGGGTTGGGGTGAGGTTCATCGAACTCACGTTAAAAAAGTTAAAAAAGTATTGATTGACGCTTTCCAAACATCTTCCTAGCCAATCTCGAAATTTTCATCAGGGAAATTGGCATATAAAGTGCGATAGAGACAGTTTTTAATATTTATAAAAGCCTAACAGCAAGATGGGAGAATATGCAAATTACTCAAGAAGACTTAATTAAAATTGTAGAACAAGCCAGCACAATTCCTGAGCGCTTGGGAAGGGAGTTTTTATCCAATCAAATATCAGTTGATGACAATGCTATCAACGCACGAATTGAACGTTGGTGTCAAACAATAGCTGATGGAAACGAAGCTCAATTTGAGAAGCGTCTGGCTTGGGATGGTCTAGATTTAGATAAAATCCGTCATGTTCTCGGTTCTGTTCGTCTAGTTGATCGGCAAAATTTACCAACTTGGGCAGAAACTCTGAGGACGCTTTTGGAATCCATTACCCCAGATTCTGCTGATGCTTTCGAGAAAGATTTCTTAGATAAGAAATATCCTTTAGATTCTCAACAGTCGCTCCCCTTTGAGGAACTATTTTTGTCGTTTATCGATGTTGCACGGCAAAGATTAACTACTCAATCTGGTGAAAATTATTTCCTTCTTTCATCCGAGTCTCACGCTACTTTAGAACGGTCTTTGCTCAAGTCATTAACCTCCCTTTGTTCTCAGGCACTCGGAGAAAATTTCCTGGTGTTTCGGCTTTATCAAAAATCCTCACTCATTCGACTAATTGGGCAACTAGAGGGGAGTCATTCCACGAAGCACTACCGTAATTTTATCAGAAATATGTTAGCAGGGGAACTGCTTGATTTTTTTCTGGAATACCCTGTTTTAGCTCGACTGGTGGCAACTGTCACAAACTTTTGGGTAAATAATCTCTGCGAATTTCTACAACGATTAGCCGCAGATTGGTTAAAAATTCAGACAACTTTTCAAAGCAATGCAGAACTTGGACAAGTCGTTGCGATTCAGCCTGGTCTTTCTGACTCCCATTGTAATGGGCGATCGGTCATCAAAATTACCTTTGCTTCTGGTTTAAAGCTAATTTATAAACCCAAAGCTCTCGGTTTAGAGGAAGCCTATTTTCGGCTAGTGGCTTGGTTGAATGAAAATGGGATTCCTTTGCAACTGAAGGTGCTAAAATTAATTAATTGCTCAAATTATGGTTGGGTTGAATACGTCGAACATTCCCCTTGTACCGACCAACTAGCCGTCAAGCGATATTACCAAAGAGCGGGGATGCTACTGTGCTTGCTGTATGCACTCTCAGGTACAGATTTTCATCAAGAGAATATTATCGCCTGTGGAGAGCAACCTGTTCCCATCGACCTAGAAATGTTGATGTCTGCGATCGCTCGACAGGAAGAAAGTGGAGAGGCTACAAGTGCTTTATTTATGGCGTTTGAGCAGTTTACTTACTCGGTGTTAAGCACTTACCTGCTACCCAGTTGGCAATTAGGACAGGACGGGGTTGCTTACGATATGAGCGGTTTTGGTGGATCGGGAAATCAACAAACCAGTTATCACAGATTAGTGTGGCAAAACATCAACACTGACGGTATGGTTTTGCGTCGGGAAGCGGTGAAAACGCCATCATACTCCAACATTGTGACTTTAAATGGTGTACAGATATCACTCAGCGATTATGTAGAAGAACTGGTGGAAGGATTTGAGCAAATGTATCAGTTCTTGATTGACCATAAACAAACACTGATGGCTGAGAATGGTTTGTTGGTGGTGTTAGCTCATCAACAGGTTCGGGCTATTTTTCGTGCAACTCAAGTTTATAGTTCGCTGCTCAAGGAAACACTACAGCCGAAATTTCTCCGAAATGGTGTCGATCGCAGTATTGGGTTAGATGTACTCAGTAAGTCACTCCTGAAACATGAGACAAAACCCAATTGTTGGAGTATTATTGCAGCCGAACAAAAAGCCCTGTCTCATTTAGATATTCCCATCTTTAGTATTCATCCCTACAGTCAGGATTTGCAAATTGGTACTAATCAGTCAATTAAAAACTATTTTGTTGACTCAAGTTATGACCACGTAATGGCTCGTTTTGAACAACTCAATCAAACCGATTTAGCACAGCAGATTGGTTTTATTCGCAGTTCCCTATATACCAATTTTGCTAGCGATGTTGCGGGTTCATTAGCTTCATCTAGACAGCCGACACTAGGTGATGACGCGATCGCTCCAGTAGCTAGAGAAATGTTAATTGAGCAAGCGATCGCGATCGCATGGGAATTACAAGAACGGGCAATTTGTGCCACGGATGGTAGCGTGACGTGGATCGGGATGGAATATTTACCGGAAGCTGGACGACTACAACAAAAGCCAATGGGTTATGACTTCTATGATGGAGTTTCGGGAGTTGCTTTATTTCTGTCTGCATTAGCGCAAGTTACCAAAAACGCAGAAAATCGTCATTTGGTGTTAGGAGCGCTACAACCCCTATTCAAACTTTTGCAATTAGAGTCCGTAGACAAGCAGAGAATACTGAAAAACATCGGTATTGGTGGAGGGAAAGGTCTCGGTTCCATTCTCTATACCCTAGTACGGTGCAGCCAGTTTTTAGGAGAACCTACACTCCTGGATCATGCTCAATCTATCGCCTCTTTCATTACACCAGAACTCATTGGGAGCGATCGCAAATTTGATGTTGTGTCGGGGACGGCTGGTACCATTTTAGGGCTGTTAGCGTTGCATCAAGCTACCGCAGATGTAGCCATTCTAGAGCAAGCAGTAATCTGTGGCGATCATTTGTTGAACCATCGCATTACCAGTGATGCAGGTTTGCAAGTATGGAAAACCTTGAATGGAAAAACATTGACGGGCTTTTCTCATGGTGCGGCTGGTATTGCCTACGCTTTACTACGGTTGTATAAAGTCACAAAAAATACCGATTTTCTCGCAGCCGCCACAGATGCGATTGCTTACGAACAAAGGGTTTTTTGTGCGATCGCCCAAAATTGGCCAGATTTCCGCAGCGAAAAGCCATTCTTTAGTGCCAGTTGGTGTCATGGCGCTCCTGGTATTGGTTTGGCTCGTTTAGGTGGTTTGGCAATCCTAGATACTGATGACATTCGCCAAGACATTGAGATCGCTTTGCAAACCACGCAAATATCAGGAATGCATGAAATTGATCACCTGTGTTGCGGTAACTTTGGTCGGATGGAAACGCTTCTAGTTGCAGCCATTCAACTGAAGCGACCGGAACTTGCAGAAATCGCTCAAAAACAAGCAGCATGGGCTGTCACCAGGGCAATCAATACGGGTTCTTTTCAGATATTCCCCAACCGTTTCCAAGGAGCTTATAATCCTGGTTTCTTTCAAGGAACGGCTGGAATTGGATATGAACTATTGAGGTTAGCATATCCAGAACAAATGCCCTCGGTATTGCTATGGCAATGAGGTTAGCACGATGTTGACACTCTCTTCCCATGACTACAGGAGAGTCTAAAAATTCAGAACATTCCAGCCGAGCAATTGCTCTATCGGACTGAAGTTAGCCTCTAGCGTTTACAAATCTAGTAGTCCACCACACCAACTTTGATTCTTTGTACTCACTTTACTACTCCCTACTCACTGAACCCACCATTAATCTACTTCAGGTGAATATCATGGATAACATTCAAACACTGCAACTAAAACAACAAGGAACTGGATGGATTCAAGACCCGATTGATGAACGGGACAAAACTTATTACATTGAAGTTTTGACTGACCTACCAAAATCGGTAAATTTGCGAGATTGGTGTTCTCCGATTAAGCACCAAGGTAAAATCCAGTCCTGTACAGCCAATGCAGCAGTGGCATTAGTAGAGTATTATCAAAGACAAGCATCCGGGAAGGATTTGAATTTATCTAGATTGTTTCTCTACAAAGCCACAAGGAATTTGCTTCAGTGGACAGGAGATCAAGGAGCAAATCCGAGAACCACGATGAAAGCGCTAGCGCTTTTCGGTACACCTCCGGAAGAATATTGGCCCTATGATGAAGCAAAATTCGACGAAGAACCTCCGGCTTTTTGCTATGCCTTTGCCAGTAATTATCAGGCTTTAGAGTATTATCGAATTGATATTAAAGGCAGAACTAGAGATGTGGTTCTGCAACAGATTAAGGCAAATCTAGCAGCGAATCGTCCTCTCATGTTTGGTGCTCTTCTCTATCAAAGCAGCCTAGAACAATCTATTACAACTGGGATGATACCGCTTCCTATCGCATCTGAAACCAGGTACGATGGTCACGTGATGGTAGCAGTGGGATATGATGACGACATCAAAATTAAGAATACAGACCCGACAGGAATAGAAACAACGGGAGCGATTCTGATTAGAAACTCATGGGGAACTGAGTGGGGTGATCAAGGCTATGGTTGGCTTCCCTATGAATATGTTTTAAGAACATTATCCGAACATTATCCTATGATTGGTGGACACTGCTAAAAGCGGAATGGCTAGATACTGGAAAATGTGAAGCCAAAAAATCTTAAGTAGTCAGGTTTAATTAAAAGTAGGATGTGTTAGGAGTAGCCGTAACGCATCAAAGTCTTCTTCTGCATGGTTTACGCTGATTTATTCCACCTTCCTACTTAATGCGATCGCTAGTACAAGTCGGCGGAAATACGCCTACCATTTCCCTAGCTCCCATGCTCCGCGTGGGAGTCCAAGAGTGTGAGGCTCCAGCCTCGTGAATGAAGGCTCTGCCTTCATTCACTGGGTGACTACGCAGAGCATAGTCACCAGATAAATGGTATGGATATTTTCGCCAACCCGTACTAGCTTGTCAGGAGTAGCCTACATGTACTGCAAACACCAGAATCTATGAGAGTAGTTTTTCCCACTACTCCCTACTCACTTTCAAGTTAGGAATGAGCTATTTTCATGGTTATTTTTCCACAATCTAGGAGAAACAATGTTAAAAATGCAATTATCCCAACACAATTTAGAGGTTTATCAGCATGTTCTGGAAACTACTCTACAAAATTATCGATTGGGTCGCGTCAAGCCAATTCAGTTTGTATTGAATAAGTATGGAGACTTCTTCACTCACAGACTATATCTACTGATGGAGAGTCGTTTACCGCAGTCTGAGCAAGTTATTATGCAACAAGCGGCGAATACCCGTGAACATGCTTTAACTGCTGTTCGCCGTGGGGAATTCATCATGGCAGAGCATCTGTTTGCAAAAGCTCGTATCCCCCTGGAATCTAATTTGCTTTCACCCGAAAGCAGTCTGCTACATCGATCTTTCCTAGAACAGGCTGAAGCCTACCTTGATTACCGCAAGGGTAATTTTGAGCAAGTTTATGCTCGCACATCTGTTGCTCTAGCCATAGATGCAGTTTTGGAGGAGAAATACGAATACCAGATTATGCACATACATCGTATTCAACTCCTCCATAATCTTGTACGCACTGAAGCCAGACAAATGCGCTACAATCAGGCAATTGAGCTTGCAGCCAAACTACTAGCTTACCTGGAAGGAGTAATCAAGACTTTGCCATTTCCAGGATTTTGGGGTTTTGAGCATGTCGTCTCCCAACCCAAAGAACTTGTAGCAGCAACCTTTGCACAAATAGCGAGTGAAATCGCTGTGATTTTGGCAGGAAAGTCTCCTCGGTTAGCTAGAGAATTATTGGCAATTGTTAGGCATCACATACCACCACAATTACAGAAAAATTATCACGGACACCCGCGAGCTTATGATTGGTTTCTCCTGAAAAAATCTTTTTTAGAGAACGATATTCCTACATTTTTAGAACAAGCATCTCACTTCCTCGCAGAGGGATGTACGGATACACCATTGCTTTGGTATGCTGCTGTTGTCGATTTCGTCGCATTATGTAACGATTTTGACAAACCTTTCTCACTTCTGGTAAAGCAAGAAGTTGCCACTGATGCCATTAGCTGGAAATTTCTTCCCCAAATATTTTCCATTCTACTGGACATTGATTCCAACAAATTATCACTATCTAAAAATAATTAATCATCGCTTCGACGACTTCCGAAAGATTGTTAATCGTCAATCCAATTCCGAAACAATAGTATTGATATTAACCCAGAGCTTCATCGTTAGGAAATAAGCTCAATTTTGCATTTTCAATAAAGCTCAATTTTTTAAACTGGAGAATTATGATGAATCCTTCAAATCCGCCAAATTCCTCTGATAAAATAGAAGCCAAAAGTATCTTTGCTAGTAGAACATTTTGGGGAGCCATCTTAGCAGGAGTAGCATCCTTAGTTCCACTGTCTGTGAATAGTATCAAGGAAGGCGAAATCACCATTGACGACGTGGGACAGGCAGTACTAATTTTATGTGGCGTAGGAACTGCAATTGTTGGACGTGTCGATGCCCAAGCACAAATTTACACTCCGAATGGTCTACCTGGACCAAATAAGTCAGATTTTGAAAAGTAAGCCTCCGTTGACAATACGGTTCTGTTCTCAGAGAACCGTATTTTGTCATATCTTGGTTATTGAGATTTTCGTCACCCCCAGGGTCTTAAAACCTGGTAAAACTTTAAACGGTATCGTTAAGTAGGAAGGTGTAATTTTTTGTAAAACCCGTGCTTCCGGAAATAAACACTTAACCTTTGAACAACATGGGTTACGCTGCGTTAACCCATCCTACATTTAATTCAACCCATATACTTAGTAACGAGTAATTAAAATATTTTGGTTATGGAAAAAGTATCAGGAATCCCATCCAAGTGAGAAATGTTAAAGTCAAATAGATGTGGAGGTTGTAACTATGACCCAAACCCTAACCAAGCCCGTAACCTACGAAGAATTTATCGAATGGTATCCCAACGACGGGAAGCGGTACGAACTACACTCAGGAATAATTGTTGAGATGGCACCACCTAGCGGAGACCATGAGAAGGTTGTTGGATTTTTGGCTCGAAAAATAACGATAGAATATGACCGAATGGATTTACCCTACACCATTCCAAAAACTGCATTCGTCCGAACCCCCAGTACGTTGTCAGTTTACTCACCCGATGTATTGTTATTAAACCTTGACAATCTTGATAATATGGATTCGGAACCCTTATGGAAAAAAGAATCAACGGTAATAGATGCTGCATCCGTACCCTTAGTAGTTGAAGTTGTGAGTACTAACTGGCGGGATGATTACCATAAGAAGTTTGCGGATTATGAAGAAATGGGCATTCCTGAATTCTGGATTGCTGACTACAAAGGGTTAGGGGGTAAAAAATTTATTGGAGACCCAAAACAGCCTACTTTCTCAGTATGTCAACTGATTGGAGATGAGTACCAAGTTACCAAGTTCACGGGCAATGATTTAATTATTTCTCCAACATTCCCCCAACTAAAACTTACCGCACAACAAGTGTTTAATGCAGCTCTGCCACGATAAAATATGGTCGGCACATGTCCATAACCCAACAATAAATTTCTTGTGGAACAAACGTTAAGTAATAGCTTAATTTTATTGCTATTCCCTACTCCCGTCACGGACTATTCCCTGGGAGTTTGAGGGATTTGTGAGAAATCCGGGATTAGTTGTTAATATCACGATGGTTGTGCTACTACTTACATGAAATTTCTTCGCCTAGTTAAATATACTAATAAGGGCACAGCAATGTTGTGCCCTTATCAGTATCTGATGATATAATTTTGTACCATATCTGAATGGGAATCTCTATAGTTATTATACCTTTTTGCAATAATCTTAGCAGAAGGAAGCTACGGGATTTGTAATTAAGAAATCCATATATAGCAATGCTTCTATCGCTTCTAGGTGTAGGCTCATTGGAAGAATTAATCTGATTAAAGTTTAATTTTTGCGTAAACTGATGAGGAAAGCTGTAGCATAAATAAAAGTGTTTATTTTTTTTGCTACCAATGACAAAATTAGTTGTCTTAAAATTGGACGGCGATTTGCAGCAGGGTGTAAGGGTAACGCTTTCAATTGCTTTGGAAGGTGTTAGTCCCCATAAAGAAGTAACTGGTAATCTACCAGCAGTTACGGAATTACAGACAACAATTGATCAGTGGCGATCGCACTATCGGAGTTTAGGTAGTGGTAATCGTGCTATCAAAGCAAAAAAAGTTACTTATGATGGTTCTATTACTCAGAAACAGTCAGACTGCAAAAATTCAGCAACTGAGTTAAAAAAACGATTGAATAACTGGCTACTTTCGGAATCTTTTCGCTCCATCCGGGAGAGTTGGTTAAAGGAATTACAAGAAAATGAAATAGTACGGATACTAATTCGCACATCTAATCCACAATTGCGACAAATACCTTGGCATCTTTGGGATTTGGTGGAAGAATATCCCCATGCCGAACTAGCTTTAAGTGCAACCGATTACCAAAAAACACCCCCAACCAAAACCCCAAGTATGAGGGGTAAAGTCAAAGTTCTGGCGATTTTGGGTAACAGTACTGGTATTGATGTCCAAACAGACCGCAGGTTACTCAATAGTTTACCGGATGCCGATGTCACCTTTTTAGTACAACCCCAACGCTATGAAATCAACGACCAATTGTGGGAAAAACCTTGGGATATCTTGTTTTTTGCCGGTCATAGCCAAACAGTGGAAGATAGCGGTCGCATATATATTAATGAAAACCAAGAAAGCTTAACTACGGATGACCTCAAATATGGTTTGAAAAAAGCGAAGAGTAACGGGTTAGCTGTAGCAATTTTCAATTCCTGTGATGGTTTGGGATTAGCGTCTGATTTAGAAACGCTACACATTCCCCAAATTATTGTCATGCGCGAACAAGTTCCAGATGAAGTAGCACAGGTATTTTTAAAGCATTTTTTATCAGATTTTGCATCGGGTAGTAAGTCCTTATATCAAGCAGTCAAGGAAGCTAGATTAAAGTTGCATGGACTGGAGGATAAATATCCCTGTGCTTCCTGGTTACCAGTAATTTGTCAAAATACGGATGCAAACCCACCCCATTGGTTAGACTTGGGTCGTTGTCCCACCGATATTATTCCCTATCGTGGTTTATTCGCCTTTGGTGAAGAAGATGCACAGTTTTTTTTTGGACGGGAAACTTTCACCAATATGTTGGTGGATGCGGTGCAAAATCAACCCTTGGTAGCGGTGATTGGTTCTAGTGGTAGTGGTAAGTCCAGTGTGGTGTTCGCAGGTTTAGTAAAGCGTCTGCGAGATGCTGGTAATTGGCATATTGTTGACTTTCGTCCCGGTTCCAGACCTTTGTTTAATCTGGCAACTGCCCTTGTTGACCAACAACAAGAAGACCGCAGTTCTAATCAAAAAGAGTCCCAAGTCACCAAACCTGTACTTAGCCGCACTGAACGCTTGCGGGAGATGAGAAACCTGGCTAGCGACCTGGGACAGTACCAGAATGGGTTGCGGGATGTGGTGGATGATATCCTCAAACAAAATCCTAGCCAGCATTTTTTGCTGATCGCCGACCAATTTGAAGAACTTTATACCCTTTGCACAGATGCACAGGAACGCCAAACTTTTCTCGATCGATTACTCGAAGCTATCTGTCGCTGTCGTCATTTCACCTTCGTCATCACTCTGCGGGCAGATTTTCTCGGACAAGCATTGTCTTATCGTCCCTTTGCCGATGCCTTACAATATGCAGACTTAAAGCTTGGTCCGATGACGGATGAGGAATTGCAAGCAGTAGTGGAAAAACCTGCGAATTTATTGGGAGTAACAATCGAACAGGGGTTGGTGGAACGCATCCTTGCTACTATTAGTGTCGAACCGGGGAATTTACCTTTATTAGAGTTTGCTTTGACTCAACTATGGGCAAAACAACTGAATGCTCAATTAAATCACGCTGCCTACGATGAAATTGGCGGAGTAGAAGCAGCATTAGCAAGTTATGCTGACCAAGCATATAACAAGTTAAATTTCGAGGAAAAAGAAAGGACACAGCGAATTTTTATCCAGCTAGTACATCCAGGGGAAGGAGCGGAAGATACCCGTCGCATCGCTACCCGCACTGAGGTGGGTGAAGAGAATTGGGATTTGGTAACTCGCTTGGCTGACGCGCGTTTGGTAGTTACTGGAAGGGATGAGAAAACGGGTTTGGATACGGTAGAGGTTGTCCATGAAGCTTTAATCCGTAATTGGGGACAATTACATCGGTGGATGCAGCAAGATAGGGACTTTCGCCACTGGCAAGAGCAGTTACGGGTAGCAATGCGTACTTGGGAGAGTAGTGGTTTTGATGAAGGGGCATTGTTGCGAGGAAAACCACTGGCAGATGCGGAGTATTGGGAAAGACAGCGTTTTTTAGAATTGAGTCCGGTAGAGAGGAGTTTTATTAGGCTGAGTGTGGAATTTCGGGAGCGTGAGAGCAGGAAGAAAAAGCGGAGACGACAATTTACTGTCTTCGGGCTATCTGGTGGTTTGGTTGTAGCCTTGAGTTTGACTGGGGTGGCTTGGTGGCAATCACAAAACTCAGCCAAGAATGAAATTATATCCCTCACGAACTCCTCAGAAGCACTTCTGACTTTAGGACAAGAATTTGATGCGTTGAAAACTATTCTCAAGGCTGCGAAAAAAGTCACACAAATTCAAGGGGAAAATATAGAGCTAAAAATTCCTATTACAGTTGTATTGGGGCAAGTGATGAATGAAGTTAAACAGTTTAATCGCTTGCAAGAACATAATAGTTATATCAGAAGTGTTATATTTAGCCCCGACGGTGAAACTATTGCCACTGGAAGTGACGATCAGACAGTTAAATTGTGGAATCGCAAAGGTCAGATGCTCAAAAGTTTTGATGCACATGCGAGGCTGATTAATAGCATTAGTTTCAGCCCTGACGGTCAAATTGTGACTAATAGTAATGACGATACAGCTAAACTATGGAGTCGCGAAGGCAAATTGATTGCAACTTTTGTCGGACATGAGGATAATGTCAATAGCGCTGCATTTAGCCCCGATAGTAACATCCTGGCTACAGCTAGTACTGACAAGACGGTTAAACTATGGAACACCGAAGGTAAACTGCTCAAAACCTTCACTGGACATAATGAACAGGTTAATAGGGTGACATTCAGTCCTGATGGTAAAACCCTAGCTACAGCCAGTAATGATAAGACAGTTAAACTATGGAACACCAAAGGTAAGCTGCTCAAAACCTTCACTGGACATGAAGGTCATGTTAATAGCGTTACATTTAGTCCTGATGGTGAAACCCTGGTGACAGCTAGTAATGACAAGACAGTTAAACTCTGGAACCGCGAAGGTAAGCTTCTCAAAACCTTTGTTGGACATAGCGATGCAGTTCATAGTGCTACATTTAGTCGTGACGGCAAAACCCTTGCTAGTGCCAGTACTGACAACACTGTAATCCTGTGGAAATTGGAACACAAGCTGTTTACCACCCTTACCCAAAATAACGAGCAGTTCAATCAGGTTGCATTTAGCCCCGATGGTAAAATCCTGGCGACAACTGGTAATGACAAGACTGCTAAACTGTGGAACCGGGAGGGTAAACTTTTAAAAACTTTAACTGGACATAGCGATCGCGTCAATAGGGTTACATTTAGCCCTGATGGCAAAATCCTGGTGACAACTAGTAATGATCAGACAGTTAAATTGTGGAATCGGCAGGGTCAACTGGTAAAAACCCTCACTGGGCATAAAAATAGGGTCAATAGTGTCACCTTCAGCCACGACAACAGTCAAACTTTCGCCACTGCCAGTGATGATCATATAGTTAAATTGTGGAGTCGAGAAGGTCAGTGGCTAAAAACCTTCACCGCTCAACATAATGATCAACTCAATAGCGTTACATTTAGTCCCGACGGTCAAATCCTTGCCACTACTAGTAATGATACTACAGCTAAACTATGGAACCGGGACGGTCAGTTACTAAAAACTCTCACCGGACATAGCAGTTGGGTCAACAGCGCTACATTTAGTTCCGACAGTCAAACCCTCGCGACAACTAGTGAAGACAAGACGGTCAAACTATGGAACCGGGAGGGTAAACTTCTCAAAACCCTGATTGGACATAGCAACCATACCCGCAGTGTCAGTTTTAGCCCCGATGGTAAAATTTTGGCTACAGCAAGTGAAGACAAGACGGTCAAACTATGGAATCGGGATGGTCAATTGCTACAAACCCTTACCGGACATACCGATGTAGTCAATAACGCTACATTTAGTCCTGATGGTAAAACCCTCGCTACAGCAGGTAATGACAAAAGGGTAATTTTATGGAATTTCGATTTTGCTGATTTACAAATGCGTGGGTGTACCTGGTTTGCAGATTATCTCATCACCCACCCTGATGCACTCAATGAATTAGAACAATGTGAAACTCCCGCTATCAGAGCGGCTTCGGCATTTGTCATGGTAACTCAAGGAGAAAAACTAATTATCAAAGGCGATATTGAAGATGGAATTGCCAAGTTTCGCACTGCGCTGAATTGGAATCCGACTAAGTTGAAATTTAATCTCACAGCCAAGGTAGAGGCTTTAACTAAGGTTAAAGAAGGAGAAGATGCAGGACGACAGTGTAATTTAGAAGTTGCGAGTGCTAAGTTTCAATCCGCGTTGGAACTCGATCCAAATCTCGGTTTTGAACCACAGACAAAAGCTCGTCAGTTTGTA
Organism: Calothrix sp. NIES-3974; assembly: GCF_002368395.1. GTDB lineage: Bacteria > Cyanobacteriota > Cyanobacteriia > Cyanobacteriales > Nostocaceae > NIES-3974. The sequence goes on along the minus strand of NZ_AP018254.1, from coordinate 3,274,022 downwards.
TCTTTAGGTTTAATTAGGAAAGGGGAAAAATGTGCCGCAAATGGCAAAATTTGGGAAGCGATCGCAGCTTACGCACAAGCCCAAAAATTCGACCCCTCCTTGGAAATTTCTCCCAGTTCTTGGAGTCACCTCTGTTGGTTTGGTAGTCTACATAAACATGCTGCTGATGTCATATATGCCTGTGAACAAGCAGTAGCTCTTGTGCCTAATGATGGAGAAATTTTAGATAGTCGCGGTCTTGCTAGAGCATTAACAGGTAATACCGAAGGAGCGATCGCGGATTTTCAAGCTTTCATCGCTTGGACTTCTAATCTGCAAGATAAATTAAAACGGCAACACTGGATTAATACCCTACGTACTGGTATGAATCCGTTCACTGATAAAGAAATTCAAAGTTTATTTTAAAACCCATCACAATCATCATTTCTGGCATTTTAGCAGAGGCACATCTCAAAGGTGCTAGTGGACTAATAAAACTTTTGCTAAAAGATAAAGTCACTAGTACAGGTTGGCTGAAATAAACCGAGTATTAACTTTTTATCTAGTGACCATGCTCCGCGTAGTCGCTTAGTGAGTTGAAGGCTCTGCCTTCATTCACGAAGCAGGAACCTCGCAGATTCTTCTCCCACGCGGAGCATGGGAGCGAGGGGATAATTGCACTTTTTTTTATGCAATTCTGCCGTTAGTAAAGTACCCATTAGGGTAATAGTATTTCATTTTAACATGTGCTGAAGATGATACTCCAAAAGACTTATGAGCTTTTTGGATAGACATCCATCTCTTATGTAAAGTTTTGTAACAAATTGGCTATATTTCAGATAAAGAGGTTTTTTCTTAACCGAGTAATTTGTGTCAAGCATGTTCAAAGTATTCAAAAAATCAATATTAGGAGAAAGTATGAGTAATATTTTTTTAATTGATGAACATCCTGAAACAAAAAACCTCTTAATGAAATGCTTGTCAACAGCAGGATTTGAGGTAATTATCACAGAAAATGGTCTTGTTAATGTGCAGTTAGCACACCAGAAATTATCTACTACTACCGAAAATCGAAAATCAAATACTCAGAAGTCCATATTTCCATCGATTCCCCGACTGCGGGAGGTCTTTGAATTTATTGAATTGAATTATCATCAAAATATTAAACTAAAAGAAGTAGCTCAAGCTGTTGGTTATTCCCCAGCTTACTTAACCGACTTAGTGCGAAAACTGACCGGGAAAACGGTCAATAATTGGATTATCGAGCGTCGGATTGCAGCTGCAAGCTCCTTACTTTTAGAAACTAATAATTCTGTTGAGCAGATTGCTTTAGATGTAGGCTATCAAAATATCAATCATTTCTACTGTCAATTTCGCGATCGCTATCAAAATACTCCCCGTATTTGGAGAGAATCACAGCGTTGTAAACTGGATCAGAACCAAAAATTGCAGCGATTAGAAGGCATTGCTAGTTAAATTTATCGATTGAACGCTCTTTAATAATCACTCTTCGGAATGATATTACCTCAATTATCAAGCACTAAATTTGAGAGCTTACTAAATCAAAAGGATTTAAACCAGTTAATTTGGCTTGTAAATGGGAAAAAAAGGTGAAAGGAGTTATACCAAAATAAGGCTGGTTTATTGCTACTAATTTTCCTCTGATGCTTATTGAATCAGCTTTGCAGATATTTTCGTCACCCCTTCAGATTTTTAACTGAACCAGTTTGGCAATTTATAAGTGCTGAAGATGGGTTAAAAAACTCTGTTGAAAGGGCTAAATTGATTAATTTTGGGATAAGAGCTAAAAAGGGAGCAGTAGGGATAGTTGTTAAAGTCAGTCATGACGAAAACAACTTTGAGGAGGTGAAAATTATTATAGAGTTACATCCAACCAATGCTCAAGAGTACTTGCCATCTTCTCTGCATGTAATGATTTTAGATGAAGAAGCAACTACTGTGATGGAGGCTAAGACCAAAAACTATAACAAAAAATTGATTTGGAGTTTAATGCTGCTGTGGGAGATAATTTCAGCGTCAAGATAGCTTTAGAAGACATTAGCGTAGTAGAAAATTTTGTTGTCTAGAAAATTACCAAACCCCTTCCGGGGGATTTGTGTGACTACATTCCGGAATGACCGGGGTCGCTCGTGAATCTAACTTTTGAACACAACACAAGCTATCGATGCTAAAATAGTCCTCGTCAGGTTGTCAAACCTGAAAATATCTCAAATGTGTCTCTCAAAAACCAAGAGCGACCCCATCTCATAGAATAGTAAAAATATATTTTTCAACCAAAAGTAAAAAATGAAGCTCTCTTAATTAAATTGTTTTCAACTCCAAGCACTAATTAGCAAAAGTCTTTTCAAATAATGCGTCCCTGCAAGATAGCGACGCTCAAATACTTGTTGTCGAAAATTTTCCATAGCAAGCGACTTTAACTTTGATTGAATCGCGGATGAGTTAGAGCAAGCTATGATAATCTATGGAGTTGAAAATAACAGCTTAAAGCTTTTGTCAAAATATTTCTCACCATTTTATTATTTTGACTTTTGTAAAGACGCGATAAATTACGTCTCTACTAATTAGGACTTGGAGGAATAATATATGCTCAATGTGAGAGCTATACAAATTAACTTCGGACTTCAAGAAGTTTTGAAAAATATTTCTTTTGGTTTAAACGCAGGAGAAGTAATTGCAATTACAGGTGCAAACGGAGCAGGAAAGTCCTCTTTACTAAAATGTATCGCAGGTACCCTAGCACCATCGAGCGGGGAAATTCAGTTGCAAAAAGGCATTCACTTTGCTTATTTACCCCAATCTAGACCAACAGAAAAGCAATCCGTGATGGAATTTCTCCTCAGAGATTTTCCCGAAATCCACAAAAGCTACCAGAAAATGCATTCTCGTAATATAGAAACTATCGAATATGCTAATGCAATTACAGAGTATCTAGAAATTGGTGGATATGAATTAGAAAGCAAGTTTGCGCGCTTGCTATTATCCTTTGGCTTTGATGAAACTGATTTATCAAGAGAATTACAAGACTTTTCTGAAGGACAAAAGCAAATTTTCCCCTTGCTGCAAATCTTAGCGAGTGACGCACAATTACTTATTTTAGACGAACCAACGAACCACCTAGATATATCAATGTGTCTCTATTTAGAAAAAGTAATTTGCAAAGAAAAACAAAAAGGACGCTCTTTTATTGTTGTCAGTCATGACCGCGTTTTTGTCGATAAAATAGCTGACCGCACTCTTTATATTCAAAGAGGAGAAAGTATACTTGTACGTGGTGGATATTCTCAGCTACTAGTGCATCTCGAACAAGACTTTCAAAGCCGACAGGAACTAGCAGTAAATATTCAAGATAAAATTAAAAAACTAGAAACAGAAGCTCGGAGGAAAAAAGTTTGGGCTGGACGCAAAGAAAAAGAAAAAAATGGAGCCGCAGATAAAGGTTTTATTGGTGCTAGAGCAGCCAAATTAGCTAAACGAGCTAAGGTTGTAGAACAAAGACAACAGCAAATGCTGGAAACCCTCAAAGCAGAAAAGCCATTTGTCGAAAAGAAGTTAAACCTCTCCTTTGCTGATTATACTGTTGCCAACAAACATATACTCTCTGCCCAAAATTTATCTAAAAAATTTGGCGAGCGTGCAATATTTGAAAATGTCTCTTTAGAGCTAACAACTCAAGACCGAGTCGCGATTATTGGCGATAATGGTAGCGGTAAGACAACATTGATGAAATGTTTGCTAGGGTATGAGCAAGCTTCGAGCGGTCAAATACACCGTAACAACTACGCAAAATGGCTTTATTTTCCCCAAAATATCCAAGATTATTTCACCGAAAAAATTTTACTGCATAATCTCATGAGTTATGGAGTAGAAGAAGCAATTGTACGCCAATTTTTAGGAGCAGCAAAATTACGCCGAGAAAGAGTTCTGCAACCAATTTCTACCCTTAGTTATGGCGAACTAATGCGAGCGGCTATTGTTAGTGCCATCCTTGCTTCATCAGAGTTTCTCTTTTTAGATGAACCAACAAATCATCTGGATATCGAATCTTTAGAAGTTCTAGACCAATTACTTTGTCAATTTCCCGGTGGTTTGTTATTTATCAGTCACGACAGACAATTTATCGCTAAAAATGCGCTGACGATTTTATCGATTGAGTCGTTCATGCTATAAACTTGGAGACAGCTTATTTTGCTCCCTGTGTCACCTACCCTATATCTACCCCTACCAAGCTGACAGTAATCTTGAACACACTCAATCCATGTCTATCTTCCTTTTATACTTAGGGCGAAAGCTATTCCATAATCCTTGCTGCACAAACCTTTGAAGCTAGATTGTCACCCCCCCAGGTAAAATTGACAATTAATCCCCGCATATGAACCACGAACAGTAAGATGGGAAATGATGTCCCATCGGATCTAATTACTGTTGATTTGATGGCGATTTATCCATCCAGATTAAATGTATAGATAATGACTAAAAGTTGGTTTAAATTCGCGCTATTAGGAATTTTTCTATTTGCTCTTGCTTGCCGATTTTGGGGATTAGCTCGGTTTAATACGCTGGTATTTGATGAAGTTTATTACGCAAAGTTTGGTAATAATTATCTTACGCATGTACCATTTTTTGACGGTCATCCCCCCTTGGGTAAATTAATTATTGCTGGGGGGATATGGTTGGGTAGTCATGTACCTTGGTGGCAAGATGATCTTAACGGCTTAACAGGGTCACTGCGATCGCCGATGAGTTATCGTTGGCTAAATGCTTTGTTGGGGTCTTTTATTCCCGTACTTTTAGCGGGTATTGCCTATCAACTTAGTCATCGACGCAGTTTGGCAATCATCGCTGGTGGTTTTGCTGCTGTTGATGGAATTTTTCTCGTCGAAGCTCGCTATGCACTGATAAATCAATATATAGTTATATTTGGATTATTAGCTCATTTTTGTTTTTTACTAGCATTAAATCACCGTCTTTTTTACCGTCAATTTTGGTTACTGATTTCTGGAATTTGTTTTGGTGCTGCGATTGCCAGTAAATGGAATGGATTATGGTATTTACTGGGAATATATCTGCTAGGTGGATTAGCTTGGTTAGTTAATTGGTTAGGAAAATCTCAGCCATTTTTGCAGATAAATAATGAAAAACCCAATCCTCTGCAAAACCTAATTGAATTAAATATATTTCACGTTATTTTTTATCTGATTATTATTCCTATAATTACCTATAGTTTAATTTGGATTCCCCATCTCCAACTGGATACTCGCTACGACTTTATCCAAGTTCACCAGCAAATTTTTAGCTTCCACGAGCGACTTGGTGGTAATGAGACTAAAATACATCCCTATTGTGCTGCTTGGTACACATGGCCACTAATGATTCGACCAATGGCATATTTATATAAAACTGCTATGAGTGTCAATGACCCTTTACCGGTTTATGGTCCACCCTTACCACCGGGAACCCATCGAATTGTCTATGACGTTCATGCGATGGGTAATCCGTTTTTATGGTGGTTCGGTTTAGCTGCGGTTTTATTAATTGCTGCTTTGCTAGGACAACAACTATATAAATGGCTACGTCAGCCAAAATTGACAATTCCCAGTAACTTCCATAGTCGTACCTGGATTGGTTTATATATAGTAATTAACTATTTTATCCATCTTGCACCCTGGGTAAAAGTCAGTCGCTGCGTCTTTATTTATCACTATATGACTGGAGTTGTGTTTGCTTTTTTAGGGTTAGCTTGGTTTGTGGATTGGTGTCTACAAACGAAAAATACTCCCTTACAAATCATTGGTACTGCTATTATCTGGACTGTAATCGGTGGATTTATCTTTTGGCTACCGATTTATCTGGGTTTACCCCTAACCACTTCCCAATACTCCCTACGCATGTGGTTTAGTTCTTGGATTTAACTGGAAGACTGTTGTTGCGCTGCTTGTGCTACTTCCTCAACGGTCAAATCTAACTCCTGAGCAATTTGCTCGATTGTTAAACCCAATGCTAAAAATAGGGGTACTGTTTTTAACTTTCCTCTACGTTCTCCTTCTTCCCTTCCTTCTTCTCTTCCTTCTTCTCTTCCTTCTGCAAAGGCTTGTTGATATACTCGTGTTTGTTTTAATTCGCTCAATCCAAACATTTGCTGTATCTCCTCAATGTCCATGCGGGGAAATTTATAAACTAAAATAGTTTCAATAATTTGCAATAATTGCTGCTGTTTTTGTATTGAATCGATTTCCTGGTTAGTTCTGTTAATTAGCTCCCTTGCTGAATTGATTGCTGTATCTTCATCTTCTATGACTAATTTAATTGTAGCAATACCGATGGGTGAGGATGAATTTTCTCCTAGTTCCTCTAAATAAATAGGGGTGACTCTACCAGAGGTAAAGGATTCGCGGTAATGAATGGTTGATGCGGTGTCGATGCTGCGAGATGGGTAAATCACCACGGCTAACCAATCATTCTCTGGCTTATTTTGCCTTAGGTATAAATGAATTTCGGTAAATAGTCGTGAGTAGATTTCTGTGTCTGCTTGAAATTGAACTTCGACGAAGTAAATGGCTTGTTCTGGGGTTGTTGGAAGAAAAACACCATCGATACGCAAGGCTGTTTGTTTAACTTCGACTGAGGAAAATTGGTAATTTGTGGCAGTTTCGGGGGAATTTCCAATTAGTTCAAAGAAAATATCCGGAAATTCTTGAAATATTCGGTAGAATAGGCTGTCGGTTTTCACGCAGTTTTTTGAATATTGGGTTGTGGTAGGAATAACCCAGAGGTTTGACGCTTTTTTAATCGCGGTTTTTTACTCTGGTCAAAAACTAATCTTACAGTATTTTGCACTTCCCCTTTTGGTTGATAATTCGCTCCAAAAATGATGAAAAAACATCCCTGTATAATTAATCTGACTTATGTCTGATACCGATAAAAGGTCAAACCAGTGCTACCGTAGGTCTTCTGACGACAAATTTCCCAACCCGCGATCGCTGGTGCTTCCCAACCTTTTCCAGGGTGTTCTACGGCAATTTCTCCGTCGGGTGCAAGTAATTTGTATGTGGCGATCGCATTTAAAACTATTGGATATAAATTACTTTTGTAGGGTGGGTCAAAGTAAATTCGCTCAAATTGCTGTCCCCCTAGTTGCGGTAATATTTGCACTACGTCGCCGCGTATAATTTGAAACTCTTGATGGGGACGGGCGACTTTTTGCCAGTTTTCTTGAATAATTGCACAAGCTCGACTGGATTGTTCAATTCCAATTACTTGTTTCGCATCTCGACAGAGAGCTTCTGCACCCATTGCTCCTGCTCCAGCGCAAATATCTAACCATGATGCACCCTCGATGTATCCTTGCCAAATATTAAAGACAGCAGCACGTACCCTCGCACCTGTGGGTCGAGTTTGATTTCCTGGTAGTGTTTTTAGCGCTCGATTACCGTGGATTCTCAGAGACATCGAATTTTGGATTTTGGATTTGAGATCATAAATTCGGTAGCTGTCATAATATAAATTACATCTTGACACTCTCCGCCCTAGAAGTGCGGAGATTCTTGAGCTAATCACTGCCTTTCAGGTTCCCCCCTACTGAGGTCTTACACGATTATGTCTAGTCCGAGCCTACTAGAATATCACTTAATATCTAGACGCCCTTTGAGTGGACTAATCTCCAAGCGTTTACCCATTTCAGGGTACGTTCCCGTGTGCCCCACGGTACGCAGATTACTCCGAAATTGTTTTTCTAAATCATTCAGCCTTGTTGAAGACTTAATGCACTGTTTAACGAGTTATCGTTGCTCGTGGTCTTTTCTATTTCCCAGGCTGTCGTGTGGCACTGTTTCAGCCATATTTGTCGGGCACGTTCTGGCGGATTTTCAACCTGAAGCCAACTAAATTTTAGCATTAAAGTCCCCCTAGAAGGGGGAGGCTTTAAACCCTATTTTTCGGTAACCGAGGGAAAAACGTTTTTTCTACAGCAAAGCTGCTTTTTTGAAGCTGGTCTTACCTCAAGTTTAGACATCATAGACCTCAAAATAGTTCATTCCTACTCCCTACTCCCTATTCCCTACTTACTATTTTTCTATTTTTACATTCCGAAACATTTAAATCCTGGGGATGAACTTTCAAGTAACGTAATGACAAAAAGCCACTTACGTATATTCCTATTTCCCAAGATTCTATATCCCCACGAGCATATTCTGTGTTTTGATTCCTGTATTCTGTCTCCTGTCTCGACCCCCTCAAGCAGCGACTTTTTGATAGACTTGGGAGACAAAATTCGAGAGAATTTGCAAACCGATATTGGAGGATTTTTCGGGGTGGAATTGGACAGCCATGAGATTATCACGAGCGATCGCCGCAGTTACTGTTTGATTCCCGTGACTAACGCAAGCAGCGCGAATATCGGGGTCGGTTGGGTCTACATAATAGGAGTGGACAAAATAAACCCAGGGATTAGGGGGGAGGTGTTCCCATAAAATTGATTGGGGTTGTTGCAGTTGTAGTTGATTCCAACCCATGTGGGGAATTGTAATATCTGGTTCCGGACGAAATCTTTTAACTTTTCCTTTAACTATTCCTAATCCTTTTTCGATTCCTTCCTCGGAGGATTCAAATAGAATTTGTAATCCGAGACAGATACCCAAAAAGGGTTTACCAGACGCGATCGCATTTTTGATTGGTTGTTCTAATCCCCGTTTGCGTAGGTGTTGCACGGCTGGGTCAAAGGCTCCTACTCCTGGTAAGATAACCGCATCTGCTTGTTCAATCAATTTTGGAGAATCGGTAATTTGAGGAGTTGCTCCTGCTTTTTCTAATGCTTTACAGACCGAGTGTAAATTTCCCATGTCGTAATCAACAACTGCAATCACCGCCATCGTTTTGCTCCCGATATGATTTTGATTATGTCGGCTATCTCTTATTGTAAATAATATTTTTTATGACGAAAAGATTTCTCTTAACTTCTTTTGACACTTGGTTGAGCCATCAAGAATCAAATTCTTCAGATGATTTATTAGAGGCTGTTTGCCAAAGGGCAAATTTTCCCTATTCCTTGATTTTTTTGCGCCGACTTCCCGTTGATATTTCCCTTGCTTCTTCCCAAGTGATTGCCGAAATTAATCGGACTCAACCGGATTTTGTCGTTGCTTGTGGGATGGCTGCAAGTCGCCACAATTTAAGTTTAGAGGAAAATGCCACAAATTGGAGTATGCTAAATTCCCAGTCGGAATTAGTTGAGGAAGAAAATTACCATCTCCAAACTCTCTATACGCAAATTGATTTAGCAAAATTGGTAGCCGTGATACCAAAAATATCCCTCAGTCATGACTGTGGCAAATTTGTTTGTGAGGGATTTTATTACTCGATTCTTGATTATCTCAAACAAAAAAAATGTAAAACCCAATGTCTTTTTGTCCACGTTCCGATTTTAACCGAGGAGAATCGGGGTAGCATAATTGATGATTTTCTGTTAATGATTCATCAGTTGGCACTTTTAGCCCCCATGTCGCGTCACTAAATTTCAAAAAAATATATCCGTGTATGTTGCCAATCTTACTTAGTTTTACCCTAGCCCAAACACCACAGACCCCCCCACCACCTCCCCCTGCGGAAGTAGTCCAACCCCATCAAGTGAGACCCTTACCGGGAGGACTCGATCGGGTTCCGGTCTTTAACAGCAACAGTCCGGAAAAAGTTCTCACCGAAGGGATTCTTCTGTCCACCTTACCCCCCCAAGGGAAAAAACATCCCCAAGCCCATCTCAACTTTGCCTTCCGCGATCGCTTTGATGTGTTTTCCCACCATGTAGCCCAAGCACCGACTCCGGAAGACCTGCGCACCCTCTACCACGGTATCCTCCTCCACAATCCCGGTTCGACCCCGGTACGGGTGAATATTCTCCAAGCTGCGAGCTACCTTAGCCAACCGGACGCACCTTTTATTGATTTACCCTCCTTTGCCATCAACATGCTCGGTAATGTCTACGCAGGTCCCGGTAGTCGTGCCATGAGTGATATTCTCCGGGGTCGTCGCCAGGATACCTTTCCAGCCGAAATTACCATCCCCCCCGGTGGTAGCCAAATGTTACTGAACGCACCTATCCCGGTGCGAGAATTAACTCCTCCCCTGAACGGACGCTCTACCTACGCACGTTTACGTAGTACTGGTGTTGTCCATGTTGCCAGTTTAGCCATGTTTGCACCCACTAATGGGGATGGTAGCGAACGACCACCGACCCTAGAAGAGTGGCAAAATTTACTAGAAAATGGCAACCTTGCGGGTCCCCGCGATAAAGCTCCTACTCCCCCAGAACAACAAACTTCTCGGATTTATGGACGGGTTGCTGGTGTGGCTCAGGGTTCCTCTTGGCGTGCCAGAATCACGGATACACCCAGAAGTAATTTTTTAACCATACCCGAACCAGGACAAGCTGTTTCCTACGGCATTAGCACCCTTCCGGGAGGGATGCTAGGAACCAACCAATCCCAAAGTGCGCCGATGTTAGTTCGTTATCCTGACACAGCCTACTTTGCCCACGGAAACTACGGGATTCAATATCGCATCCGCATTCCCCTCTACAACAATACCAGTAGCAATCAAACCGTAAATATTGCCCTCCAAACCCCCATTAAAGAGGATACCCTCAGTAAACAAGGATTGAGATTTTTTGCCGAACTTGCTCGACCCACCTTCTTCCGGGGAACCGTCCTAGTACGTTATCGAGACGATGCTGGTAGACCCGCAGCGAGATACATCCATTTAGTCCAAAGACGTGGCCAACCCGGTGAAGCTTTAGCCCAACTAAATCTAAAACCCCAGGAAAATCGATTAGTGGAAGTGGACTTTCTCTACCCTCCCGACGCAACTCCACCGCAAGTATTAACAGTGCAAACATTACAACCGGAGAATATTGCACCGTTTCCGGGAAATTAAGGGACTGTTGACTGTTGACAGTCAACGGTCAGCATTAAATCTGCAAATTGAATAAAACATTTAAAACCCTTGTAGAGACGCGATATATCGCGTCTCTACATTTAAATTCATACCTGGATTCACCAACGTCAAAAATAAATATATGACGTTGTTGGATGCAAATATGAATTGAAAATTTTACGTCTCTACACCCGTACAGATGCATCTCCTAACGACAGCGATCGCAATGTCCACAGCGAAAATCTGAACCCTGGGAAAATCCGAAAGCCGTTAACAAATATCCCCAACGACAACCCCGACCATACAAATACCTATGCATCGCGTTCCCAATATCTGTCGGTGATTGGGGTTTTTTCGCTAAGTTATCCCTAATTGTATATTTAAACGGGTCTTGCCAATACAAATAACCTTGAGCATGTAAAATTGCTAGAGCGATCGCTGCTTGGGGATACCGTTTACTCACCTCCTCAATATCCCCCACCTGCGGTAATTTGCGACGCAACTGTAATGCTTGCTTTTGGGTTTCCCCCATACTATTGATAAAAAATTCTGCTCTTCGTTTATCCTCCCGATCCAACCACCCCGTCGGTTCACTCACCAAAGCCAAGACATCCGCACTTTCACCATCCCGACCCCCTCGACCAATTTCCTGCACATACTCAGATAACAGCAACGGTACCTGATAATGTACCACCCACCGCACATCACTTTTATTTATACCCATACCAAAAGCATTCGTAGACACCACAAACGGTATCTTCCCTTCAATCCAATCTCCTTCAATTCGTCGTCGTACTTCCCCACCTAAACCCGCATGGTACGCAACTGTCACCAAACCTTGACTAGATAACCGACTTGCCAACTCTTCACTATCTCGACGAGTACGTGTATAAACTAGTCCGGGCTGTTTCTGTTTTTTTTGAATAAAGTACAGTAAATTATGATACCTTTGTCTAGACGACCAACAAATCCGCACCGACGGGTTTAAATTAGAACGATAGGGATTGAGACGGAAAACCTGCGGTTGTTGCAATTCCAAACATTCAGTAATTACAGTTTGGGCTAGAGGGTCGGCGGTTGCAGTAAAAGCCGCAAAACTGATTTTTGTTCCCTTTGGTTTTGCTGCCATCAAGGAACGACGCACCGCTCCTAACCTCCGGTACGCTGGACGAAACGTGTCCCCCCATTGCACTAAGCAATGGGCCTCGTCCAGTATAATTGCGTTAATTTTCAGTTCTGGTTTACACAAAAGTTCCCAGAGTCGTGGACTCAGTAAAGTCTCTGGAGAAAGATACAGTAAGCGTAACTTTTGTTGCTCAATCGCCGTAAACACCTGTCGCCGTTGTCCGACTAATAACTCGCTATGCAACAAAGCCGCAGGTAATTGTTTCTCCCGCAACTCCCGCACCTGGTTTTCCATCAATGCTACCAAGGGTGATATCACCAAGGTTAACCCCGTTTGCAACAAAGCTGGTAACTGGAAGCAAATCGATTTTCCCCCACCGGTAGGCATAATAATCAACGCATCCCGACCCGTCAATAAGGTCTGAACAATTTCACCCTGGGGGGGACGAAAATCATCATATCCCCATATCCTGCGGAATTCTCGAAGAATGATATCCTGGTTTACCGCCATGCAATGCACCCAATGAAAATAAAACCTAAATAGCAGTTTTTTTATTTCCGCTTTGCTGTACTATAGCCATCCAGAACCATTCGTGAGAAAACACTCAAAGAAAAATACTCAGTCTACAAGCATCCTAGCCTTGTTCTATTCTCACGTATCATTTAGGACTGCTATATCTGTGGCTTTGGTCTCGAAAAATTCTTAAGATAAGGGCGTTAAAGCGCTACTACGAACCTTTCCTCACCCATCAAAATTAATGGGACAAAGCACTAAATCCAAAATCCAAAATAGATACACCCTAATGACTTCCTTGCACACTTTTTTTAACGTCTATCTAACTTTAACGCAAAAGTGTAATATGTCACTCAGTATTATCAGCAAGTATATTATAAATGTATAATAAATAACGCTAGCACAGGTTGGCGGAAATACGCCTAGCATTGCCCTAGCTCCCATGCTCCGCATGGGAGTCCAAGGGTGTGAGGCTTCATTCACTGGGTGACTACGCAGAGCATAGTCACCGGACAAATGGTCTGGATATTTCCGCCAACCCGTACTATTAGTCAAAAAATCACAAAGCCTATTTTATTTTATAGACTTTTCAGACATTTCCATATAGTAGCTTTATTTACGCCGTGTTGTACTAACATTATGACGTTAATCTCGCACTCCGTAACCGTATCACAAAAGTCGCCCTTGAAGGGCGAGCTTTAGACCCAATTTCTGGGTAAATTCGCCAGTTACGTAATTCCTCGAAACTAGGAAATTCCCGAAGAATATAGGAGAAAGTTTAATTAAGAACGTTTACGTGAATTCGTCACCACCAATTCAAACTCCCATCCGGGAATTTTTTCAACGGACTCACTAATCCGCAATAGGTCTTTATTACCATTCAAACTGAGATTTTCCCTAGTTCTGACACTAGTTGCAATCACTTTTGTACCATTAGTGGCAATTAAATCTAAGGAATAATTAGCCAAGGTTGGAGGTAGACAATCTGCAGAAGGGTAGATACTGACAACGTAGCCTTTTTGTGTATACTCTTGAGCGAGTTTGCGAACACGTTTATCTTCTAGCCGATTTGGATGTTCTCGGTAACTCATGGCATGACTATAGGAATTGGAAAATAGGGAGTTGTTGATACCCATTTTGTCTCAAAACGGCAAAAACAAATCTAGCCGAATCAGGAGATTATACCCTGCTTGAGATGGAAATTGGGATGACGAATTTTACTTTGCTACATATCTAATTGTAGATGCAAAAACCAGAACTTGTTGAACGTAGCTCAAACGCGAACTCAATAGATATTTAACTACGTGATAATACGGTATTTTTTTGAGATATTCCTGATTGTACAATCTATCTCCGTAAATCCACTGTCCTAAAGTATACGAAAACCCTATAAAAATGATTAACTTTTGAAGGTGAACCCAGAGAAATCTCTATTTATTATAAGAGGGAGTACCTAGATTTCTCACGAGTAAGTTGTAAGCTTTGAGTAACGGATTAATTTCCCTTCTAAGTAGTAGTGCAAAATTAATTTGACATTCGGAAATGCTGAAATCATGGTGTTGGCGAAGTCTGTCTGAAGGACTTATGCTACTCTTCGAGAAGGCTTCGTCAATGTTCCAAATCCTTCGGACACGCTACGTGTTTACGCAGTATTGCATCAGCACTTACTCCCTGCTCCCTATTCCCTATTTTTTAGCGAGGGAATGAGGTAAAGAAATTACAAATTATAATTATTATTGTCTCGGTTTTGTGTACCAGTAAATTTAATTAAATTTACTGGTAATTTAAATTTACTGGGTCAGGAGCTGCTTCAATGCGAATATGAATAAATTCCTCTCCTTGGGAAAAACCTTGTGCTAGGGTTGGAGAAATTCCCCGGACACGAAAAGAACCGTTTAAATTGCGTCTGCGACTGACAAAATCTGTAATTTGATAATCATCTACATAAATTAGACCATTAAGAGCATCACGGATTGGTTTAACAATGTTATCACTGTCGGGGACGGAAGATTCATCTCCATAGGGTGCATCATAGTAATGGGTAATTACTACTTGAATAAAATTACCGATTGGTGTTTCTGAAGACCAGTTTGCTTCAGCTATTTGCCGAACTTTTTCTTTCCAAGCTTGTATACGTTTACGTTCTTTTGTTTGATGGGAAACAGGCTTACCAATGACGACAAATTCAAATGGTAACATTAATAATTTCCTTGATGAGGTAGAAAATTTGCTGCAACAGTCGTCATACCTTGAATATACGGATGATATATTCACAGAGAATATTCACTTATTTATTACTTGTAATTTGCTTAACAAATACAAGTTTTCGACACAGCTTCCACCCCGAAAAAAGGTCTATTATTTTACATTTAAATATTTGATTACATCATTAACCTAACATATAAAAATTGGGAATTGCAACTACAAAAAATGGAATTATACTATAAATTTTAAGATTTTTGGGGAAAATAAAAGCATCTGAATACCCTTATTCGAGAGTAAACTTATACGATTTTAGATTTGGGATTTGCCAAATCTTATACAAGAATATCTTTGCACACCCATTTGTTACATTTATGCTTCAAATACGCAAATTTGTATTGTTTATAACAATAAAATAACCACTGACTGATAAATACAGACAATGGTGAATTGCTTTGATATTTGTGATGAAGTTGCTAAGTAGATTTGCTTATTCGAGTAATCGAATATCAATTACACTGGCATTGAAATTATAGTTGAAGCCTTCTAATTCAAAAGGCATACCGATTTTGACTTTGCTATTGCCAAGAACTGGTCCTGTATCTGTTAAATCCGCTTGACCTTGGAGGGTTAATAACATATCGGTGCTAAAGTTATTAGAACGGGGGTCAGGTACTTCCTTTGCGGTTCCATTGGGTAGGGGGATAACAATGGTGCGGGGGAGGATTTGCACTGATTTGATGCCGATTTCGCCATAGGGTTGATTACGGATAATCACCCTGGTTTTTCCCTCTGCTTTAAATCCTTGTTTTTCTAGTTGCTCAACATTGCGGACGTTAAGACCACGAACTACCAGGTCTACTTCGATGGGTACTTTTTTGCTGTTGACTTGCGCAACGGAACCCGTTGGTCCGGGAATGATAAAAATACCAACAATGACTAGGAGAATAATTAGTACTGCACCGACATCGAGCAGATTAAATTTGCCAAATAGGCGACCTTTAGAATCTAACAGAGCCATAATACTGTTTTCCCAGATTAAATATATTTTGATTATGTGCAGAACAAACGATAGGTATGTTTAACAGCAAAGAGTGTTTTTCGTCAAGGCTAGATAGATCGGTATGGAGAAAAATTAACTCTGTCAATCCCCAGGATAGACCTTTGAGGGGATTGATGCTATGGGACAAGACGATAATTTGACTGAGGTATTGCAACTAATATATCGATTAAGTCGTCTGTGTTATGGATGGTTATGGGATTTGGGATTTTAGATTATGGATTGTACAATATTTGCTATGTAAGTTAAGTCGGCAAAAATAAACCCAATCATGTAAAAGAATGTAAACAAGCGTCAAACCTTTGTGTTGGCGAAGTCTATCCGTAGGTTTCACTAGGTTTCATTCGCTTCGGATGTACATTGATTTTTTTACGCCTACTTACTTCAGCTTTTCATCTGGACATCTGTCGCAATTGATGGTTCAAATTGGTATCGCAGCGATCGCATAAAAAATCTACCTGTTTTATCTGTTGATTGTACTTATTGTACGTTCTGGCAAAATCTTTAATAACTACCGGATGAATATATGAATATGTTTGGGAAGTTGTTTAATTTTCATCATCAAGTGCGACGACGCTGGTTATACCCTGTTATTTCCGTGGTTGTCGCTGTTTCTATTGGTTTGGCTAATGTTGTACCTGCTCAAGCAAATATAAATCGTTGGCTACCCAGTATTATTCGTGGCGTGCAGGTGTACCAGCTATCCAATATATCACCCCGTCAAGAGATTGAATTGGGTAGACAAATGAACGATCAAATTCGCCAAAATATGCGTTTTGTACGTGACCCGAACATTAACGAATATGTCCGGCAAATTGGTCAGCGTTTAGTTTCCCAGTCGGAGCGTCCAGATTATCCGTTTACTTTCCAGGTTGTTGATAATAATACCATTAATGCCTTTGCCACCACAGGGGGCTTTGTTTATCTCCATAGCGGATTGATTAAAAGTGTGGAAAATGAAGCGGAATTAGCCAGTGTCCTGGGTCATGAAATTGGTCATATCACCGGACGACATTTAATCGGTCAATTGCGTCAACGAGCGATCGCAAGTGGAGTTGCGAGTGCTGCGGGTATTGACCGGAATACAGCAGTTTCTTTGGGGGTTGAACTTGCTCTGAACCTTCCCCGGAGTCGTCAAGATGAATTTGATGCAGATCGACGAGGACTACGAATGCTCTCGAAAGCTGGATATGCGCAATCGGCGATGATTTCGTTTATGCAAACTTTACAACGCAGAAGTCCCTCCATACCCGCTTTCCTTAGTACCCATCCTCCGATGCGCGATCGCATTGCGGCTTTGCAACGTTTGATTAATTCGGAACCAACCATTGGACAAGATGGTTTAAATACTTCCCAATACCGCGCTCGCATCAGTAATCTGTAATCAATGGGATTACCAAAAAGAGACGCGATATATCGCGTCTCTACAAATGGTTTTTTCGGTTAAAATCTCTGACCTGCATAAATGGAACGAACTTCCCCGTTGCGACGGATTATGGCTTCACCGTTCGCAACTTCCACCAGTGTCCATCCACTGGAACTAATTGTTTCACCCACTTCAATCCGTCGGGTGACATCGCCAATTTTAAACAATGCGGCTGATTTTTCCCCTAGTTCTAGTAGTCCTTCTAAAATAATGTTGGCACTAGCAGGAGCGACTGCAACTTCTGTGGGTGTTGTTGCTTTGGCTGGTGCTGTTACTTTAGGGGTTTGCGGTTGACTAGGTGTAACACGCGCTACTTTTGGCGGTTGGGGTTGACTCAGGGTTATCGGCTGGTTTTGAATTTTAATCGGTTTGATGTTGGGACGTACAGCCGCTAACACATTCATTGGTTGGGGAGGAACTGTTTGATTTTTGACTTGTTTAGCTGGTGGATTTGCAGCTGTTTGCGTTGCTGGTTGTGATGCTTTGGCGTTTGTTGGTATGGGTGGTAGGGTAGTCGCTACATTTGTCCCCGGAATGGCTGGAGGTGCATAGCGCATGGGGAGGGGAGCTTGGTAAACGGGGATGTAGATACGTTCAACTAGGGTGGTGGAACGGGGAACTGCGGGAGCTGTATTATTGGCTGCCATTGGTGGGGGTAATTGGCTACCTGTGGGGTTTGCCATTGCGACTGTTTGTTGGGGAGCAGTCGGAAGATTTTGGTTAATTGTTGTTGGTTGTTGCTGGACTTTTGCCTGTTCGCGCTCAATGACTGCCATTGCACCTAACATATAGTTAGCCAAGTTAGCGCGTAAATCCGCTTGGGTCAGGGTTTCAACTTGATTCTGGGGTACATCCGGTTGAATGGAGAATTGCAGCGATCGCTTGAAGGTCAAACGGTTGATTAATTCGCTATTTTGCACTAATATTACACCGGCAACTGCTATGCCCACCATTGCCCCCCAAGTAATAACCTGTCCCAACCAATTACGGGATTTCCGACGACTTTTAACTACGGTTTTGCGAGTTGTTGGGGTCGATGAACCAACTTTTTGGGGTTGATTGGGTATTTGGGTAGCCCGTACCGGACGCAATTCGCTCTCATTGCCGATGTTTGTGGGAAGTTTCACCGTTGATACCCGCACATATTCCGGTTCAATTGTCCGGATTGGTTGCTGTTTCACCCCATCGACAGCTCGATCTAAATCCGCAAATAACTCATCCATTAAACCATCTGCGTATTTTTCAATCGACCAGGGTTCATTGGTGATGAAATCATCAGCTGGTTCGGGAATAAAAGTGTTGGTACTAGCTTGAGTAGACATAGCAATTGTGTTTAATAATGGCTTAATCGAGCGGTTTGGATTACCCACCCTCTCCGCCAAAACTGCAAAAGTTGAAGTTTTTCATGAATCATCCGCGTAATCACACGGATATATGAACAACTGGAATTAAATTCAAACTGGGTAATTTAGGAATTTAAATCATCTTGATATTTATCATTCCCAAATTTTTAATTTGAATAAACACCTGAAGCAGATTTTTTTTATTTTTCTTCGGAGAATACTGACAGAGGCACCACTAATATGTTTTCCATCATACCCTCTTTTTAATGGTATACCCTACTACTATAAGCGCACTTCATGAAGATTTGTTGCATCAGTTGCCTCCACGCCAGGACTAGACTGGTTTTTACGAATTTCTAAGTAAATTAATAACGCATTCACATCCGCAGGGTTAACCCCACCAATTCGGGCTGCTTGACCAATTGTTAGGGGTTTGACCTTCGCGAGTTTTTCCCGTGCCTCCTTTGACAATGTATCAATTGATGCATAATCTAAGTCCGATGGCAGGGGACGATTTCCTTGACGGGCGATTTGCTCGATTTGATTTTGTTGACGAGCGAGATAGCCGGAATATTTGATTTCGATTTCCGCACCTTCGGTCTCATCCCTTGTCAATTCAGGGTTTCCTAGACCATAGTTCAGTAGATCCTGGTAGTGGAAACCGGGACGACGTAATAAATCTGCCAGAGTAATCGATCCTTTTATCGCTTGTTGAGTTGCTTGGGCGATCGCTTGACCCACTGGGTCGTGTTCTTTGACTCTGGTGGTGTGTAAACGTTCCTTTTCGGCGGTAATCTGGGCTTGTTTGCGGGTGTACAATTGCCAACGACGGTCATCAATTAAACCGATTTCCCGACCCAGGGGAGTTAGCCGCTGATCCGCATTATCCGACCGTAGTAATAACCGATACTCCGAGCGACTAGTTAACATCCGGTAGGGTTCACGGAGGTCTTTGGTACACAAATCATCAATTAGCGTACCGATATAACTTTGTTCACGGGGGAAGATAATCAACTCCTGAGAGCGGACAAATCTCGCAGCGTTAATCCCCGCAACCAAACCTTGCGCTGCTGCTTCTTCGTAACCCGTTGTCCCATTAATTTGTCCAGCACAAAATAACCCTTCCACCTTTTTCGTCATCAAGGTAGGATAACATTGGGTTGCAGGCAAATAGTCGTATTCCACCGCATAGGCTGGACGCAGCATAATACAATTTTCTAAACCGGGTAGACTGCGCAACATTTGCAATTGCAAATTCTCCGGTAAACCCGTGGAAAAACCTTGAATATAGAGTTCGGGAATATCCCGTCCCTCTGGTTCAATAAAAATTTGGTGGCTGTCCTTATCGGCAAAACGGACGATTTTATCTTCAATACTGGGACAATAGCGGGGTCCTTTAGCATCAACCCAACCGCCATATACGGGAGATAAATGCAAATTTTCCCTAATTAATCGGTGGGTTTCGGCGGTGGTTCTAGTCATATGACAGGGAATTTGTTCCCGTTCCACCCACACTTGCGGGTCAAAACTAAACCAGCGCACCTCCTCATCACCGGGTTGCAGTTCCATTTTCGTATAATCAACGGAACGTTTATCAACCCGTGCTGGTGTACCAGTTTTCAACCGACCAGTTTCAAATCCCAACCGATTCAGGGTATCTGTCAAGCCAACAGCTGCAAATTCCCCAGCTCGTCCAGCTTCCATTGATTTATTCCCCACCCAGATGCGTCCACCCAGGAATGTTCCGGTGGTGAGAATAACTGCTTTGCATGCAAAAGCGACACCAAAATAGGTTTCAACACCGATAATTTCCTCATTCTTGCCCAAAACCAAGTCTGTCACCATTGCCTCACGAATCGACAAATTGGCTTGGTTCTCGACAATATTTTTCATTACCGCCGCGTATTCTCGCTTATCAGTTTGAGCGCGCAAAGCCCAAACCGCAGGACCTCGTGACGAATTTAAAATACGCTTTTGCAGGTAGGTTCGGTCAGCCATCTTGCCAATTTCCCCACCTAAAGCATCGACTTCATGGGTGAGTTGGGATTTAGCTGGACCACCCACTGCGGGATTACAGGGTTGCCAAGCGATTTTATCGAGATTTAACGTCAGTAGCAGCGTCCGGCATCCGAGGCGAGAAGTTGCCAGCGCTGCCTCACAACCGGAGTGACCTGCACCAACTACAATAACATCAAATTCGTCTTGGAATTCAACTGATTTGTGCATGGCCGGTGATTTGGGATTTTAGATTTTGGATTTGGGAATATACAGGGAGACGGGATGCAGGAGGGGAATGGATGTTGGATTTAATTCCTTGTTTCAATAAACATAGGACATTTGGTGATTATTCTTAGCCATTGTTAATTTTAGCCTATTCTGGTGCTTGCGGGAATTCTTGTATTTTGCCTAGTTTGGAGATGACCCACCGGGTCGTCTCTACTAACCCCTGCATCCCTATTCCCTACTCCCTACTTCAAACATGATCCCATTCAAACTCGGCTAACAATAACAAACAAGCAGCCATTAACCCACCTGTCAGCAAAAATTGCCAACCTAGCATCCAGGGTAAAATTGTGATTCCCACTACGTGTAAAGCTCCTGTGAGGATTAACATTCGCGATCGCACGGCAAAACCTGTACAAAAATAACCTAATGCACTCAATCCCAACCACAGGGGACAAATATGAAATAAAATTCCTCCCCAACCGGCAAAAATCCCTAAATTCGTCAATATCACTCCAAATAACATTAAAAATGCCCAACAGTATAAAATCCAGTTCACATTCCGTTTCACTACCCAATAACGAGTCCAATTCATCATCGCTAGCACACCGAAACAACTCAAAATCGACCAGACCATCGCTTGCAGTGTCCAACTAACAGGAAAAAACTGGGCTGTGATAAACATTGGCAGCAATAAAATCCCCCAGAGAATGAATGCTTGATCGACTCTGGTATAGTAAGTAGAATAAACTTGCAATTTCCCAATCCGCCAATTCACCCGCCACAACCCTTCTAAATCTTGTATATCTAAATTTTCCCGCTTCCGACGCAGGGGGGGAACATTATCATTAAAAAAACCCATATTTGTATTTTTTTATATTTATTTAATTATTTAGATATTATGTATAGTGTGGTATTTAACCGTGATCTGAAATTGATATTTTAGGTGATTATATTCATTAATAACGCGAATATCCCATCTCCACCAGTCATTGTCAACAGTAGGTGACATAGTATCTTGGAAAGAGGGAGTAGGGAATAGGGAGTGGGCAATAGA
Source organism: Calothrix sp. NIES-3974 (assembly GCF_002368395.1). Classification (GTDB taxonomy): domain Bacteria; phylum Cyanobacteriota; class Cyanobacteriia; order Cyanobacteriales; family Nostocaceae; genus NIES-3974. The sequence goes on along the minus strand of NZ_AP018254.1, from coordinate 3,252,149 downwards.
GTCAAGATTTTTTCCTTGTAGAGCTTGTGATCAAGGGGTTTTTCTCCCCTCAATAGTCACAATATAAACGAAAAAGTGAGTTTTGCTAGTAACGCAATCGGACAGTTGTCAATTTTTCGACAAGATTACCCTGAGAGGATTTTTGGAAAGTGTCTATCAATAATTGATCAATTTTTATTTATTGAAAACAGTAAATAGGTTCAAACGGTATATTGATTGAAGTGGTGAGAGAAAATAGGATCAACATTTTTATGAAATGGGATAAGTCATGAGATAAAATAAGGATTTTTGTCAGTACGGTTAAAAACAGTTAATTAATAACTTTATTTGTAAATAAATAATAAGAACAGACACAAATAAAAATATTGCGATCGCGGCTAACTATTTTAGTAAAAAAATCATGATAACTCTTAATTAATCAGAGGGTTATGAGGGAAATGATTTTGATTTCTGGATAAATTGAGGTAGCCATAATTTGTCATGTCATGCCATTGTCATCAAGAATAAATTGGCAAAATCAGACATTACGATATTACATAATTTCTCCAGAGTAGATTTTCAATTGATTGAGGACTTAGGCACTCTTGATGGAGAAATCAGGTGTTTGGGATTGCTACTTTGCAAGAAGCTGCTGCGCGTCTACCTGAAGTTGTAATGACGGTGTTTACATTGTCCTTGCATCAGTCCTGTGATTTTGAAATTGATGCGGATATTTGATTATCTAGAAGGAATTAAATTTTCTAGATTCTCTCCAAAAAACCGTTCAAAACTTACGTTTTTTCCTTTTCCCATAATAAGTGAGTGATATCAGGATTGATGCTTCTATCTGTAATTCAAGACAGATTTCATCCTTGTTCTCATCACCTGAAAGAGCTAGAACCATCTGCACGTAAGTAATTTCCAAATCCAGCATCAACAAATCATTTTACCCGACATCACATATTTGCCGTCTCTGAAAAGTTAATTGCTACAATTTATAGGAGTAAAAAAATGTTTTGGAAATTTGCTATCAGTGCGTTGATTTTGCCAACTTGCTTAGGATTTGGAAGCGCACAAGCTAGTAATGCAGTTCCCGAACAAACAGCGAAACAAATCACCCTTGCAGCCAACACTTTAGTAACCACTGATACAGATACAAACCTAGTTAGCAACGAAATTCCCAACCCCAACCAATTACTTGCTCACAACTACTACAACGGGGGTTGTAAATACCGACGCTCTGGATACTATCGTCGTGGCTACTACAATAATGGTTATCGACGCAGTAACTACTACCATAATGGTTATGGGCACAATCGTTACTACCGCTCCAACTATTACCATCGTGGACATAATGGCTACCACAACAACTACTATCGCAATGGTGGGTATGGAAACTACCACCACAACAACTATTCCCACTGGTAAATAGGTGGTTGTCAGTCAAATCCCAACCTTATACCAATTTTATATGAAGAGGCATAGAAAGAACCCCACCCTAACCCTCCCCGATTACGGGGAGGGGACTAGATTTCTCCCTCTTCGTAGGTGAAGGAGTGGGTTCAAATTATGTGCAACTTTACATTAAATTGGTATTACCCCTTTCCTTCTCCGACAACGAAGAAGGGAAGGGGTTTTCATTGATGTCACAGAATCATTAATGTGTTATTTTTGACAAGCACTATGTAGCACAATTGGTAGTGATGATGAAAATGATTCTTTGGACTGTGGTTGGTTTGTTAATGGGATTGGTGGTGATTGTGGAAATTGGCTTGCGATCGCGTTATGGTTTTGGTAATCCTTTGCTCTACACAACTGACCCGGAGATTGGCTATTTAATCGCTCCCAATCAACGTACCCGTCGAAATGGAAATTTAATCGAGATTAATGAATATTCGATGCGTAGTCAGGGGGTGACAGCGGTTCCAGAAGTAAAAACCCTGCGGGTGTTGATGGTGGGGGATTCGATTCTGAATGGAGGATGGTGGACAGACCAGAGTAATACTATCTCTAATTTAATTGCCCAAGGTTTAAAGCAAAAAATACCAAGGGAATTTACTCAAGCAGAAGTACTCAATGCATCAGCCAATTCCTGGGGACCGCGTAACGAACTAGCTTACCTACGTAAATTTGGTAATTTTGGAGCGCAGATAATTATCCTAGTGATTAATACCGATGATTTATTTGCGATCGCCCCCTATTCGGTGGTTGTTGGACGCGATCGCAATTATCCTGACCGGAAACCGGGTTTAGCGCTAGTGGAAGTATATCAGCGTTACCTCCAAAAACCCGCAGCAATACCAGAACTAGCAAAATTGCAGCAGGAACCCGGTGACAGGGTGGGGATTAACCTAGAAGCAATTAAACACATCCATGAATTTGCGATCGCTCACCAAAGTAGGTTTTTACTAATTATGACACCCCTGAAGCGGGAACTAGGAACACCCGGACCCCGTGACTATGAATTCAAAGCTAGAGAGCGATTACAAACATTTACAAACCAAGAAAATATTCCCTACATCGACGTTTTACCCATATTTAATCATCACCCCCAACCGGAAACACTCTACCACGACCATATTCATTTAAATGTGCAAGGAAATATGCTCATCAGGGATATTTTAACAGCGAAAATACAGGAATTATTTGTGCCAGTAAGTTCACACCTCCCGTGGGAAAGTTCATCAGCTAATAGCTATAAATAAGCTAAAATATCTCCACATCCAATACCTCAAACCCATAGAATTAATTCTTTCCCCACATCCAGAACTTTTTATTTTATCTCCTGTATTCTTGAATTCTATCCTCAACAATTCCCACTAATGATATTTACCTATCAACAAATACTCAACAATTAATTCTTATATTTCTGTAAAGAAAAAGTGTCAAACTGCCAAATTTACCACACAATGTAAATTAATGATTGTGAACAAACAAACTGAATTTGTCGCGAACTAAAATGACTGATTGATGTGTGGTTTGAGGGGAATCAATAGCCAAGTTAACACAGAACTTTGAAATATTGAGGCAAATTAACATGGATGCACAAACAGTCCTCAGTCGCTATGCAGAAGGCGATCGCGATTTTCATGGAGCAAATCTTCACCAAGCCAACTTTTGCGATGCCAACCTACAAGGTGCCAATTTCGCTGGAGCAGACCTAAGTGGTGCTAACCTTTGTCGCGCAAACCTACAAAATTGTGACCTGCGCTGTGCTAACCTCACCGACGCAGATTTAAGTGGTGCAAACCTCCACGGTGCAATGTTATACGAAACTAACTTAATCGGCGCTGATTTAATACACGCCAATTTGGAAGGTGCAAATTTAACACGAGCAGACCTACGTTCAGCCAACTTAATTTTGGCAGACATGACCCGTTCCTGTCTTGATTCTGCCGAACTGAGCGGTGCAGACTTTAGCGGTGCAAATCTTAGCTATGCCGATTTCAGCGATTGCAACCTCAACGAAGCTGAAATATCCGGTGCAAACCTCACGGGTATCTCCCTATCCGAAGAGGAAATGAGTGGAATGCGGATGCATCCCGGACAATCTCACCGATGGGTGACATGGGCTGGAAAATGATATTAACTAAATAGGGAACAGTAGAGACACGATAATCGTGTCTCTACTGGGACAATTTCGTTATTTTTACCGATTTCCTATTCCAGCAACCAATCAAAAATACGCTCTAACTGATAGGTTTGCACTAATCCATATTGCCACAAAATCATGGGTAAAGTGTGAGGATTAAGTTCTGGATGGCGTAATGCCAGAAGTCAATTATCTGTCGGAATTTCTAAATCAGCTTCTAAAAAATGAATTAGTTGAGTAAAGTTTTTCATATCATTAATCTCTAGCCCCTGGATTGAATCTGGTTTTGAAGTTAGATTAAAATTTAGATCAAAATAATGAGGAAGTTGTGAAGATACATGGACACAATATCAAAAAATTGAGTCAAATTCACCTTGCTCCAGGGAGTCAGGTGACGATTCCGGATCTGAATTGGAGTGAGTTTGAATCATTGTTGCAAGAAATGGGTCAAAAACTTCTTGAAGTGGACTCTAGAAATTATGGTTCCTCTCCCTGAACATGAAATCCCCAAAGATTTAATTTCTGACATAGTAAAAACCCTATTAACGGGACTCAAACATTTTTGAGGTAGAAATAAGCCTCAAACCCATACAGGGGAAGGAAAATACACTACATGTTCCAAAATGCTTGAAACCCAGAGATAGCAAGAAGCGATTCAAAACGATGTCAAAGTCTTGCTATATATACATTTGAGTAGTTTTTCTGGTCTAAGTACCATTAAAAGGACAATCAATCCGTTACTCAAGGCTTACAACTTACTCGCTCAAAATCCAGGGGAAGACTGGATAATTTTTGCGGAAAACCCGACTACCGGAATACTTCTCCCGAAAATACTGCTTGCAATTATGATGGAGACAGGATTTAGATTTTTGTAATTTTTGACCCTGGCGATTCCGAAAATATCCAGTTAAGATAGGTGTTTGTAATCTCAGATGATGTTTTAAAAGTTGATTTTAATACTTAACCTATCCTTGTTTGGGAGTAGGGAGAAGGGAATCGGGAGTAGTTTATAACGACAAATATACCGTTTGAGCCTATTGACCGTCTTCAAAAAGTGGTTGTTCAAGTATTTATTTACACTTGACTAACATCCTCTCAGAGACATCAAGCCTATTACAGAAAGTATAAATTACTCCCTAGATTTATCCTGGATTCAGAAACTGGCAATTAGCTTTATCCTGAAGGGAAAGATTGTGGTTTGATTATAGATATCAGATAAACTACTTTGATACGGGGAAATAAAAGCTGTGCGTAGTGATTTACAAGGGTTAAAAATTAGCACACGCGAGTTGCAGCAACTGACAAATCTACCTGTGAATTATGAATTGGTGCGGGTCGTCAATTTTTGGCAAACACTCGGACAAAGGTTTGTCGAAAGACTGCGGGGACCAGAAGCTGCGACGGCTGTATTTATTGGTATTTCCAGTTTTGTGATTATTTATTGTTTGCTGTATGCATTGGTTGGTGTATTTATGCAGCTTCCTTCATGGATGGTATTTATATTATCATTCCTAGGGATAAATGGGTTAGCCCAGTTAGGGTTTTATTTGCTTTGGAAACAAAAACAAAAACAATTATCGACCGCACTTACCCCCAGTTTACGAATATTATTATACGATGTAGAACGATATAATAATGCCATTCAGGCAATTCATATTAATGATGAATTAGAAGCAGCTGGAAATCCAGATGTGAAAATTCGCGATCGCGCTAAGGTGATTCAGGCTTTAGAGCTAACCCGGGTAGATTTAGTGCGAGCCTTGAAAACCGAGCGCATTATGCGGGAAAATCAAAGCTTTATCATTAATAATGCCGATTTATTTGCTGATAATTTAGCTACCCTATCAGCATTACAGGTTAAGGAAAAAGCTAGCGAACACGGTAGATTATTAAACGAAGCCCTAGAAATTGCCCTCGATGTGCAAGGGGAAATGCGGAAATTACAAGGGTTACGATAAGTCGAGAGTCGGGATAATCAGAGTTAACAGGTTTAACAAGCCAAGACATCCTTTTACGTGAAAACCGCAGTAGAGGAAGTTTATATATTGACAATTTTCTAAGGTTGAAAACGAAAGTGTTGGAGCGATCGCACCTGAGCAATTGTTTCAAAATCACAATCGTTGTGAATCAACAGTAAATCATTCTCCAAAGCTACCTGGGCAATGCAGCAATCAATCGGACTCCGAACTGTTAGTCCTTGACGACGCAAATCATAGAAAATCCGCGCTGCCGCTTGCCAAGAATCATTCGCCAGTTCAACCTAGTCCTGAGTTTTAAGATAGGTGGAAAGGAGCATCCACTCTTTTTCATTCAAACTCCCTTGAAGCAGTTCAAGCTGGGTGAACCGTACCAGGAAAATGTCACGATCATCAATCAGCGTTTCGAGTTTTTGACGGACTTGACCTGTGCGATCGCGAAAGACACCAATCCAAACAGACGTATCAATCAGCAGCATGGCGAGTCTCGCGAAGCATTTTGTGGTCAAAATCTTCTGTAAATTGAATTTGCCCCGCTAGGTCGAGAAGGTTCTTCTTGCGGCGCGATCTTACTAGCTCTTTCAAAGCGAGGTTAACCAACTCCTCTTGAGTCGTGAGATTAGTGAGCTGCAAAGCTTCATTCAGAAGGGAGTCGTCGAGGTTGACCGTAATTTTCATAGAAGTAATTGTGAAACTCATTGCCCCCAAGGGCAATCTGGCTTGGCTAAATTATAGCCAAAGGGTGATGGTGGCTTGTAAGTCACCATCACTTCCGCTCAACCCTATTCTAATTCAAAAGATTGGTGCTTTTCCTATAAGCTCAAAACATCATAACCTGCATTCTACAGAAAATATAATTTTGAATACATAGAAGTTCCTTGTTTAAATCTACTTCTTTGTTATCCCTGTTTTTGCTTACTTTTGGTTGTCCATATTTCTTTTCTACAATTTATGTATTTGCAACTTCAGCAACTTTTTCTGTCTGGATTTTTTCCTTTTTTACTTGTTCAACGTGAGTTCGATGAGTTATAAAGCCTGAAACTCTTGTCCAGTATTATTCGTAGGAAATAGAAGTTTTTAAAAACCTCCGAATATTGAGAATAAAATCATTAAACCAGGAATCAGTCAGTTATTGAGTTTGTTCTCAACTAATGGATGAGGTTACTTTAAGCCTTAACTTTCAAAATCATTGATTCACAGGGATTGTAGCGTTTATAATCCGTCGAATTCACGTTAAAGAAGAAAAAAACCGCTCTATCCCATAACTTTCTTTCCTGACTTCCTTATCAACCACTTATTGAAGACAATAACGGCTGGGGAGGATGTCAATGTAAGCGTGCTAAAACCTGCTTGAGGGCGATCGCAGTCCATTCTATATCTGCCATTGTTATTGATTTTCCTAGTGTGAGGCGAATTCCCCCCAGGGCTGCGGTTTCGGAATAGCCCATTGCCAGTAAAATTGGACTAGGTTTAAGTTTACCGCTACTACAGGCTGAACCTGCACTAGTGGCAATTCCTGCCATATCCAAATGACGCACAAGACTACGACCATTTCGATGCTGATAGTCACTGTGCTGCCAACAAAAACTGACGTGGTGGGGGAGACGGTATTCTAAATCACCCGTAGGGACTAATTCGGGTGTATCAGCTAATAGGGTAAACAAGCGATCGCGCAATTGGGTCAATCTAGCTGTTTCCTCTGGTAATTCCGATGCAGCCAACTGTGCAGCAGTCCCAAATGCAGCGATGACGGGTACTGCTTGGGTTCCCGAACGTAGTCGATTTTCCTGTCCTCCCCCCGCCAAAACTGGCATTATTTCCACACCGGGACGCACATATAAAGCACCTGCACCCTGACATCCATAGATTTTATGACTAGAGATGCTCAGTAAATCCACTGGTAATTTTTGCACGCAAATTGGTAAGCGACCAGCAACCTGCACTGCATCGGTATGGAACAAAATCTGATGTTGCTGGGCAATTTCTGCTAATTCCGGGATGGGTTGGAGGGTTCCCACCTCACTTTGACCGTAAATAATCGAAATTAATACGGTATTTTGCCGAATCGCTTCCCTTAAATCCTGGGGATTGACACGTCCTTTGCTATCCACTGGTAAACGGGTAACTTCCCATCCTCGCATTTCTAACAATCTGACAGGTTCAGAAACAGCAGGATGTTCCACACTAGAAATAATCACATGTTGAGGTTGGGAGTATAAATTGGCCACACCCATAATCGCTAAATTATCCGCTTCCGTACCACTGGAGGTGAAAACAATCGATTCTGGGTGGGGAGCATTAATTAATTGTGCCACCTGCATCCGTGCAGTTTCCAGCACCGTTGCCGCATTTTTTCCCCAAGCATGGAGACTGGAGGGATTTCCCCATAGTTGGGTACAAGCAATTTGCAAACTGGCGATCGCTTCCGGACGTGGAGGGGTAGTAGCACTGTAATCAAGGTAAATTTGCATAATCAATGGATTTTGGATTTTGGATTTTAGATTTTGGATTTAGCATTCTTTTCAATTTTGATGAGGTATAAATATCTACTTGATTTTTGATGATTATACTCTAGTGGTCTTTCTACCCCTGCTCCCCCAATCAAGATAATCCACCAGTCGTCTCTACTCCCTGACACCTAACCGTCAATTTTGGCGCTTATCGAGTACTAATTGTATTTATTTTCCCACTTTATCGCTCCCATCTGTCCCCCATCCCTTTAAAGAGCTTAAATTAGGAATAAGGAATCCTAATTGCTTGCACAACAAACTTTCTGGGAGGATAAATCTTTGTTTCCTTTATACGATGAAAATCCCACTCGAATTACCCCCTATTTGACGTACCTAATTATTGGCGCAAATGTTTTTGTGTTTTTACACCAAATCAGCCTATCTCGCCAAGAACTCGACCTATTTTTCCAAACCTATGCTGTCATTCCCCAGCAACTCACGGCCAGTTTTCAAGGAGAAATCGGCAGACAGGAAATTCCTGAATGGGCAACCCTTTTTACGTCTCAATTTTTACATGGCGGTTGGTGGCACTTAATTTCTAATATGTTGTTTCTGTGGGTGTTTGGCAATAACATCGAAGACCGCATGGGTCGGATTCGGTATATTATTTTTTATTTAATTTGCGGTGCTTTAGCAGCCCTGTGTCAATGGGCAATCAACCCCAGTTCCGCAATTCCCTCCTTGGGTGCAAGTGGAGCGATTTCGGGAATCTTGGGAGCCTACGTAATTCGTTTTCCCCAAGCCAAAATTATGACACTGGCATTTTTAGGCTTTTTTGTAACTACCCTACGGGTTCCAGCCATATTACTCATCGGTATATTTGTGGTTCAAAACGTCATTGCCGGGTTAGTGAATCTCCAAGAAATGGCAAGAATGAGCGTAGAAACTGGAGGTGTGGCATACTGGGCCCATATTGGTGGTTTTGTGTTTGGTTTGATACTTGCTCCCGTTTTTGGTATATTCCGTCAGGATGATTATTGATTTTGTTGACCGAGATTTTAGATTTTAGATTTTGGATTTTGGATTGTCGCAAGAGCTTTGCGCAGGCTAGATTCAAAATCTAGAATTTCCAAAGGGTGGTTAATAGCAATCCGATTTCAGTAGTGAAAAATAGCGTGCCGTTGACTACTAACCGTTAATATCGATTCTCTTGTACTTTGCAGTAAATGAAACTAGAATAACCAGCGGTTACAGCTCCTGATATGTAGCAAGCATTAACGTAAACGAAATAACAACCCTAAATCTAAAATTTCACAAATCCCGCTCGAAATGCGGTATATGTACCTAGTACAACATGATAGGAGATGCAAGATTTTAGTTAATCCAAAATCCATAGACGCGCGTAGCGCGGATCGACCGAAGAGTAATCCAAAATCCAAAATCCAAAATCCAAAATCCCTTAATTATTCAGCCGTACTGGAAGAAAAACCACGGTCTAACATCAACACCTTATGGTTATTTTCGTGGTGTAGTGCGTTGGCTGCGAAGTTTTCTAATGCTATGGGGGTGGAAGGTTGGTGGAGGGCGATTAACTGGGCTAAAACCTTTTTCAGTTGGGTTCTAGGGACGATTTCGTCCACAAATCCATGCTTGAGTAAATCCTCTGCGGTTTGGAAATCTTCAGGTAGTTTTTCCCGTAGGGTCTGTTCGATTACCCGTCTACCAGCAAAACCGATTGTGGCCTTGGGTTCGGCGATAATTATATCACCTAACATGGCAAAACTCGCGGTGACACCACCAGTGGTCGGGTTGGTTAAAACGGGGATATAAAGTAATCTTGCATCCCTGTGACGTTGTAAAGCACCAGATATTTTCGCCATCTGCATCAGGGACAACATCCCTTCCTGCATTCTTGCTCCCCCAGAAGTACACACAATCACCACTGGATACTGTAATTCGGTGGCTTTTTCGATTAGTCGAGTTAATTTTTCGCCGACAACCGACCCCATACTCGCACCGATGAAGCGAAAATCCATCACCCCTAGAGCTATTGGTAAACCGTCAATTTCTCCTAAACCCGTTTTCACCGCATCGATTAAACCGGTTTTGGCTTGCATTTCCCGTAGGCGATCGCTATAGGGTTTGCGATCGCGAAATTGTAACGGGTCTGTCGGACATAAATGATTATTAATCTCTTGCCATGTCCCCTTATCTATCAGTTGACGGATACGCTCGTCACTATCAACCCGGTTATGATGACCGCATTCACTACACACCATTTGATTGGCTTGGAGGTCTTTAGTGTAGGACAAAACCCCACATTTGGGACATTTATGCCACAATCCATCCGCTATTTCCCGTTCTTGCCTTTCTATACTTGTTGCACCTGATTTGCGTCGGTTTGCAAACCAATCAAATAGAGACTTTAAACCGCGCGATTCTTCGTTGTTTGCCATTTTTGCTGATTTTTTGGTTGGTAGTTTTTGAGAAAATAGTTAAATCTTTTTTCTTCTTTAGGTAAAGATAATCCGATTTTGATCAAATTACAAAGTTCGGTTAAGGGTGCTAGGAGTTATTACTTTTACCTCTTGACTAATCGGTCAAGTTCGTGCCCTCTACCATTCAGACCCGATTTTACTGCTTTGGTTGCCAGCTTAATGAAAATATATAAACCCATTTCGGCTTAGTAATTTATTGCTAACAAGCTCATAAAATCAAGTATCTCCGGATATTTTTCTCGAAAGGTAAACACTTAGTATAAATAGGGAGTGGGGAGTTGGGTACAGATGGGACATGTCACTTCTGTACGGTGAGTTGGGAGTAGGTAGTAGGGTTTTAATACCATTTCACAAAAATGTTGATACATTTTCTTCTCCGACTTCCGCAAGTTTCCCCCAAAGTAAAACCTCATAACCTAACAATTCCACTTTTGCTTGGCTCCCACAAATTACAGATGCAAGGTTTTTTGAGCTTCTATTAGGTCTAGTTTTGTTTGCACTTTTTGCGACTAACATACCCTCTAACGCTTACAAGATATAGAGACGTGATATATCGCGTCTTTACTACTTTTCAGTAAGCCCTAATACCAGAAGATTAGTGATTTGCGGAAGGGCTGAGGGTAATTCTAACCACAAATTGATACTATCAGAAGAAAAACCCTGCTGCTTGTAATCAAATTAACAGTTATAAACTCTGACCCCGCATTTCTCAAATATTCCTCAAATCTACAGGGAGTACAGACGACCCGTCGGGTCGTCTGTACAGGGAGTAGGGAGTGGGGACAAAACCACTTTTATCAGTTCAGGTGTACTCAGTTGATGATAGTTACTCCCCGATGTAGGTGTATCTAAATCTGGGAAATACATCCTGGAAATAATATATTCAAACGGAAAATAAATTCAGATAGTTAGAGATAAACGTTTCTCCAAAAAACATCGCCAAGATAGCTCCAATTGCTAAATAGGGTCCAAATGGTATCTTCAGCATACTGTTACTTTTCTGGGAAGTTCGACTTAGCATTATCCCTCCAACAACTGCACCGAGTAAGCAAGCAATAAAGCTCGCTAACAGCAGATTTTGCCATCCTAACCAAGCACCCATCATTGCTGCGAGTTTTGCATCTCCTCCACCCATTGCGGTTTTACCGAAAGCAACCGAACCCAGGATGCGAATCGTATCAAATAGCCAAATACCAATCACACTCGCAAAAATGGCTGCAAATAAGGAGTTTACAGCTGGTGACCAACCCCCTTGCTGCCATCCCTCAATTAATTTAAAACCAATACCTAAAATAACTCCCGATGCGGTTAGGGGATTCGGAAGGGTCATGGTATCCGCATCAATTAAAGCCAAAGCTATCAACCAGCTACAAAATACCCAATAGCCCAAGGTTGAAAGGGAAAATTGAAAATTCCCGAAAACCAGTAAAAAAACTATTCCAGTGGTAAACTCTACCACCGGATACCGGGGAGAAATACGAGTTTTACAATAACGACACCGACCCTTTAACCATAACCACCCTAACACGGGGACATTATCATGGGGTTTAAGGGGTGTAAAACACTGGGGACAACGGGATGGTGGATGTAACAGCGACAAACCCGCAGGTAAACGATAAACGACAACATTGAGAAAACTACCAACCGCAGCACCCACCACAAATGCGATCGCACTTGCAGGAATAAAAACTACCATATCCATCGCCAAATACACTCACCAAAAAAGCAACATCGGCTACAAATATAGCCTTTGCTTGGGAGTAGGCAATAGGGTGTTGCAATCAGAAAAAATCTGTTTTTACCTGCTTCCAAGAGCTAATAAACATAGGATTCTATTTGACTTAGGGGAATGAAACATTCATCCGGTAACAAGGCTGGATTTTCGATAAAAATCACCTTACCTCGCAAATTCGTGCGTTTTATTGCCACACCCGTTGCTTGACCAGTGATTTCTGGATGCACTTCACAATAGGTGTGATAGATTTGACCAGCTGCGCGGATGACTGCTGGGTCAATTAATGCAGCTTGCGGTCGCACTTTGGTGAATTCGTTTTGTTCTTGTCTATAAGCGTACACGGTTTACTTTTTTCTGTATGTTAGATTTATGGTTTGGAATTAATCGAAAATTGACATACTCACCCTCCAAAAGGAGCGGTGATTCTTGACGGCTCACCGAGATGCGCGGGCGAACCCGTCTTACCTTCTCTCCCCGTCCATTTAGAGTCGTGCCCATGCCCGATGCCGACTTTTGTCCGAAAACCCTAAAACATGGGTGCTTTTAAGGTTGGACTTTAGACCATTGCCTCAAAGAGCATTCTCTGCTCCTACTCTCACCGTCGCTGTAGTGGCTGCTGCCGTTCAACGTGTCTTGAGTCCAGAGGGATAATAGCCAGTAGCTCTAGTAGAAGCATAGCAAAAAGCCGTGCTAGAAGCACGATGGCTCTGTATCCCATTCTTTTGGTCAACGGCTAGGAAATTCCGTTTCTTTTCTGTTAGCTAACAGTTTTCAACTACATTGCGGCGATCGCTTGCAATAATGCATCACCCATCCCTCGACACCCTAACTGGGTCATTCCTGTTGCCATTATATCGCCTGTACGGAAACCACTCTGTAAAACTTGCGACACACTAGCTTCGATGAGATCAGCCGCAGCTGGTTGATTTAAACTATAGCGTAACATCATGGCGGCACTTAAAACCTGTGCCAAAGGGTTGGCTTTATCTTGACCAGCAATGTCAGGTGCAGAACCGTGGACGGGTTCGTAAAGCCCTGGTCCGGATGCACCCAAACTAGCCGATGGTAACATACCAATACTACCTGTCAACATGGCCGCTGCATCGGAAAGGATATCCCCGAACAGATTACCTGTGACAATTGTGTCAAATTGTTTGGGAGCGCGTAGTAATTGCATAGCCGCATTATCTACGTAGAGATGGGAAAGCTCCACATCGGGGTATTCTATACTCAATTTGGTCATGCGATCGCGCCATAGCTGGGAAACATCTAACACATTAGCTTTATCAACGGAACAGAGTTTACCCCGGCGTTTCCGAGCAGTTTCAAAGGCAACTCGACCGATGCGATCAATTTCGGCTTCGCTGTAAACCATCGTGTTCACACCCCGTCTGACACCGCTTTCATCACTAAAAATTCCCCTCGGTTTACCAAAATAAATCCCTCCCGTTAATTCCCGTACCACCATAATGTCCACACCTTCCACCACCTCTTTTTTTAGGCTGGAAGCGTCAATCAACTGGGGAAGAATTTTCGCCGGACGTAGATTGGCAAATAGTTCTAAACCCGCACGCAACCCTAATAAACCTGCTTCCGGTCGCTGCTGAGGTGGTAAACTATCCCATTTATACCCACCAATTGCCGCCAATAAAACGGCATCACTCTGGCGACATTCCTGTAAAGTCTTTTCTGGTAAAGGTTCTCCAGTGGCATCAATCGCCGCACCACCAATTAATGCTTCTGTAAACGTGAATTCAATGGCACATTTTTTACCTATAGCTTTGAGTACATCCACGGCTACGGCCATAATTTCTGGACCAATGCCATCGCCAGGAAGAATAGTGATTCGGTATTGAGCAGCCATAGGTACTTAACAACAAAAATGGAAACGTCAACAGTTTCAATATCATAATCCCAAAGTGTACCTCACAGAGAAATCAAGTTAAAATTTTCATCGCCGTACTATTTCAGAACAGTAACTTATCCCGGATTTATCACAAACTCCTAAAACTTGTTGGGAGTAGGGAATAGAAAGAAAACTAAGCTATTACTCAACGCTTACCGTTAACTCGCTCCAAATGCAGACTTATACCGTTTTACCTTGGAACTGATACATGACGGGATACAGGGGAAGAAAATATGTCAAAATTTTAGTGAAATGGTATTATATCGATTTTCTTCCCGGATTTCTCACAAACTCCTAAAGCTTTCAGTGAGTAGGGAGCGGGGAGTAGGGAGTAGTAGGAAAATTAACCCATCACTCAAGGCTTATCACTCCCTTGTGAGAAATGTAGGTCTTGTACTTTGAAATTAAATAAAGCGTTAGCCAGGAGATTAGGTGACTCAAAAAGCTGTTAAAGAACTGAAGTGCGATTAATGGGCTAAATCTTTTTAAAGCTTTACCAATAATAAACTTATAAACTACTCCCGACTCCCAAAAAACGAGCTTGTTAAGTATTAAAATCGACTTTTAAAAAATCCTCCCATCCCTCCTCCCTATTCCCTGAAAGTTTTAGGGATTTGCTCTCAAGGGGGGATATGAGTTTTCCCAAATAGAATTTAAATTATTAATTGATATATTTAGTTTTGCTTATGCATTCCGAGTTGATGGTTTTTGAAAGTTGAAAAAAACGGAAATATCCTTGATCTCTACAGTTTTACCTATACTAAAAATCATCCTCAAGCCAGCTTTTAAATAAGTTTTAATTATTATTTGGTAACTTGTCTGAGAAAATGTAAAAAACTACTTAAGAAACTTAATGTTTCGTCAAAAAGATTCCAAAATTGAAAATTATTTGAAATTCTGCAATCGAAGTCTGGAACTGGGCTAAAGGAGGGCTGCGAGCTAAGTTGACATTTGTCTAATTAGATGAATGTCGATATTTAGTCGTGATTGGATATGAATGATCAGCAACTAAAAGTGTGGTTGCGCTTTTTGAAAGCGTTAGCGGATGAGAGTCGCTTAAAGATTTTAGGTATTCTTGCAAATCAAGAATGCAGTGTTGAGGAGTTAGCAACTTTGTTGAATTTAAAAGAACCAACGGTATCCCACCATTTAACTAAGTTAAAGCAATTAGATTTAGTGAAGATGCAGGTAGAAGGAAATGTGCATTTATATCAAATCAATTTAGAAACATTACAGGCTTTTGGACGAGAAATCTTTACACTAGAAAAAATGGCAAGTTTGGTACAGGATTTAAACACAGAGGTGTGGGACATTAAGGTTCTCAAAGCAGTGATTGAAGGGGATTTTGATAATCCCGATGCTGTTATCCGGTTGCGGGAAATCCCTACAAATCGACAAAAGCGCTTGGTGGTTCTCAAGTGGTTGGTTTGCCATTTAGAAGTGGGGGTTAGCTACACTGAAACTGAAATTGATGAGTTTATTCAAAGATTTCATCCTGATTATGTCACCCTACGACAGGAGTTGCTGGGTTTACAATTACTAGTTCGGGATAATGGTAACTATATGCGATCGCCCCAATTTCTCCCCTAGTGGTTGATCGTGTTAATTTTGATGGGTGAGAAAGGGTCAGTAGTTGCACTTTAGAGCTTCATATTAACCCTTTTTTGGGGCTAGAGCCATATGGTATAGACCACTAGTTATTCCCGTGATGGTCATGCGATCGCTTACCGATAGAAGGGGTGATTCAAGGGGAAATTTCTATTTTTTCGTCATCAGAGTATAATTTAAAACTTCATATTAACTATTTGACGGGCATATAGATTAACTGTTTCAGTATTAATTTATATAATATTGCCCGTTTTGCGATTTTTAGGTGAATAAAGTATAATTTAAAATTCGTTGTTTCCGTATGTTCGGTATTTAGAAGGATTTTTGACCAAAAAAATATAAAGTTTTTGATTTCTTCATGAAAATTATACATATTTTGTATTAAGGGTTATTGAATTTAAAATATTATAGAGGCGTATAAATACGCAATTAGGGTGTTGAGGGATGAATTGTACGGGAAAGTGCTGAAAAAGACAGAAATTGACGGATTCGGAGGTGTTAGGTGTTTTGCTTTTGCTCTCGATACACGGTCAATATCCATCAAGGCACTTCCATAGACTCCGAATTCGGTCACCAATTTTTAAAGATGAGACCAATAGCTAGTCACCTGTGACATGGCAAAATGGTGAAATCTTGGTAAACAAATCTAAACAGGACAAAAAGATCAAAAACTATGTTCAGAAAAGTTGTATTACCAGCATTGATTGTTTCCGGTTCCTTTTTAGCCGCATTTGCCACTTTGATTGCAACTCAAGGGCCAAAATTGGTTGAAGTGCGTAGTGATAATGAACAGATATTCAATGGAAGGGTCAGCGATGTATTTACGCCGGCAATGGGTGTATTATTGAGCGCAGGAGTTGGTTTAGCAGCTTGGACTGCAATTGGCTGTGGATATTCATTAAAAAAATCAAGTCAATTGGAAAATGAAGTCAGTAAACTCCAGAAACTGATTGCAGAACGGGAACAGCAAATTCAAGCCTTGAAGGTGGAACCATCTAGTCCGATGATGTCCCAGTTGAAGTGGTTTATGGATGAAGAACCAAGCCAACCAACCGTGTTAGCAGACACGACAATTCCCACTCCCCATGAACCAATCCCAGAGGTTGAAGCACCGAGTGAACCAGTGGGAACAACCACTCCTGGGTTTGAATATGAAGTGATTCGCGACAGTAAACCTGTGGTACAGTCGGCTGCTTTTGCTTTTCCCTCTGCTCAAACAGGATTGGGTTTAGCCTACAAACAAAAAACAAAGTAGTTCTCGAATAATCCCCGAAATTGCCGTTAGCCGTCAACAGCAGATCAGGTAGTTACGTGATTTATGGGATTTTTAGCTTAGTATAGTTCCCTTGGTGGACTAGTCGCTGTTGGAGATGCAGAAATTAGCTATTTCTATTCTTGACTCGGCGATCATTATTTTTCGGTGTGGTGTGCTTCCCTGTAATCAGCATTTCTCACAAATCCCTCCAACTCTGAGGAAATAAGGAATAGGGAGTAGAAAGAAAATTCAGCCTTTACTTAAGGCTTACTCTTCACTTGCTCCAAATACAGGAAATACCAATCATTTCCACTGATTTTCATTTAACATTGTTTGTTCAGTCATTTCCACCAAGTCCACTACAGGGGGAGTTTTACTGGGGGAGATTTGGGAAGACTGACTAAAATTGGGGATTTGGGGAACTATTCCCACTAGTTGTAAAGCTAATTGAGCTTTAACTATATCCCGTAATTTTCCATCTTCAATCGATTCGATTAAGGCGATCGCATTTAGTTGTTTTTCGTCGCTACGTAATCTGTCGTAAAGTTCTGTTGCGCGTTTGCGGGTTCCATCAGCTTGGGTAAGAAATAAAACCGCAACTCCTTCAATCGCTAAACCAGGTATAACATGAAGCAGGGCTATTTGTGGCTGTGGAGAATGTAATTGTCCCACTAAAGCATAAATAATAATTCCAAAGCCAAAGGATGCAGCAATCACACTAAACCAATATTGGGAAGTTGCCTGGGCTAGGGCTTGGGTGTGGTATGATTCAACCAGGTCACGGGTCACTACTTGAAAGTCTTGGTGGGTTGATTTATTTGTGCCGTTATTGGGTATTGGTTGAAATCGCTGATTTCCCCCATTGGTGAGCAACTTTTCCGTATGGCGAAGATTTGCTTCCAGTTGCTGACGATTTTTACCCGATAGGACAGATACTAACAATCCTAAACTTGTTATTCCCAATGCACTAACTCCAGCGAGCAGCAACTGGTTCGGAAGTTGATGTTCCACCACCGAAGGAGATAACCGATCCCACCTGGTCACCCTTGCAGCGATCACTGGTACTGAAAACGATGGACTTGAGGGGATTTTTCCACAGCAAGCGATCGCTACCACTAATAACAATATTTTTGTTTTGCCCATGTATTTCCAGTTTTTAGTATGGAAAAATACAGGATACAGGATATTAGGATGCAGGAGCAAGGCTTTAGTGCCTTCATCTGAAAGCTTTTTTGGGGCTAGAGCCACACCTACGAACCCATCAGAACTAATGACACAGATCATTCGCCTACATGTACTGCGTACACCAGAACCTGTGAAAGTGTTTCTTCTCTTACTCCCTATTCCCCCTCTCCAGGTCATTCCCACAGAACTTCAGTTAACATTTATTTAAGCATCCTGTCCTTCCTGTGCTAAATTTAGCATGTTTATTCGGTGCAAATTGCTTTATAATGGCTGGTGCAGATTCTGTGAAATAGATTACTTTTTGTCAGATGGTGCTTGTTCATCAGCCGATTTTTGAAGATTTTTGAAGATTCATGACAAAATACAACGTCTATAAATAAAAACACGATAATCAGCACATCTAATGTATACTAGCGAACTTGCCAAATATCCTCCGACTACAGACTTCGGACAAGTTAGTCGCGTTTTAGTCGTTGAAGATGAAGAATTAATTCGGGAGATGATTGTCCTAGCCTTAGAAGAAGAAGGCTACGGAGTGGTGACTGCAAATGATGGTCGGACTGCGGTGGATTTGCTCAAGGGGGGAGATCCCAATTCAACGGATAGCTCCTTCGACTTGGTATTGCTAGATTTGATGTTACCCTACATCAATGGCTTAGATATTTGTCGGCTATTGCGTCATCAAGGCAATCCTGTACCAATTTTAATGCTCAGTGCCAAAGGTAGCGAAACAGACCGGGTGCTGGGTTTAGAGGTGGGTGCGGATGATTATTTAACTAAACCCTTTAGTGTGCGGGAATTAGTTGCTCGTTGTCGAGCTTTGTTGCGTAGACAGCGATTAAGCATCCAACCCCAAGCTCCGGTTCTCCAGCATAAGGAAGTAACATTGTATCCCCAGGAATGTCGGGTGATAGTGCGGGGAGAGGAGGTAAATTTATCTCCGAAGGAGTTTCGTTTATTGGAAGTATTTATGAGTTATGCGCGACGGGTCTGGTCGCGGGAACAGTTGTTAGATCAGGTTTGGGGACCGGATTTTGTCGGTGATAGCAAAACCGTGGACGTGCATATTCGCTGGTTGCGAGAAAAATTAGAACAAGACCCCAGTAATCCCGAATATATTGTGACGGTGCGTGGATTTGGCTATCGTTTTGGTTAGATAGTTGCTAATCTAATAGTTGCAAACTACTAAAGGCTGACCTGTCAATGTTTGTACTGGGGTTAATTGTCGGTTTCGGCATTGGTATGGGTTTTTGGGTTTGGCAGCAATTGCAACTGCATCGCTACCTCACACTACTAATGCAACCTCTTCCCAAGAAGCTGCCAATGGGAATGTTGATGTTGCCGCAATTACGCCAAAAAATCCTCCTCTGGAAACATCAGCGCCACCATTTACACCAGGAATTACAAACCCATCAAGAAATTTTGGAGAATGCACCAATTGGTTATCTTCAGGTAGATGAGGAAAATCAACTTTTATGGTGTAATCAACAGGCTAGGGAAATATTATATTTACAGCGCTGGCAACCAGAACAGATTCGTTTGTTGTTAGAGTTAGTGCGTTCCTACGAATTGGATCGCCTCATTGAACAAACCCGCGATCGCCAAAAAATCCAAGTCAAAGAATGGCTATTCCACCCTACCTACGATAATCCCAGCATTAGTCCAGAACTCAAAGACCGACAACTACGGGCGATCGCTTTTCCGCTCTACAATCGTCATGTCGGTGTCTTCCTGGAAAATCTCCAACCCCAACTGGATGTGAACCAAGCACGCGATCGCGCTTTTTCCGATTTAGCCCACGAACTGCGTACCCCCCTCACCTCGATTCGCCTAGTGGTGGAAACCCTCCAAGACCGGATTTCTCCTCCCCTTGACCGTTGGGTAAACCGACTGATGTACGAAGTTGACCGTTTGATTGGTTTAGTCCAAAGTTGGCTTGACCTTACCCAATTGGAAACCAATCCCACGATTCAACTCAACCGTCAACCCCTCGATTTCTACACCCTGATCCATTCCGTTTGGGAAACCCTGGAACCCCTAGCTCAAAAACAAGATATTAAGTTTTCCTACGATGGTCCCAACCCCTTGTGGATTAACGCCGATCAAACTAGAATGTATCAGGTATTTATAAACTTGCTTGATAACTGCATCAAATACAGCGCCCCCCACGCTCAGATTCAGGTACAAGCGAGGATGTTGCCAGAAAAACAAATGACCGCCGATATGCCTCCCCATGCATCCAGTTTAGAAGTCAACGTCATTGACTCCGGTGCAGGATTCTCCGAAGCAGATTTACCCCATATTTTCGAGCGGTTTTATCGAGGAGACACCGCGCGATCGCGTCATGACTCTTTGAGTTTACCTTCCCCCTCCTACCCATCATCAACTAGTACCACAAATACAACCACAGTCGGTAGTGGATTAGGGTTAGCAATCGTCCGGCAAATCGTTTTAGCCCACGGAGGTTCCATTAAAGCCATGAACCACCCCCAAACAGGTGGAGCTTGGGTAAAAATCGAATTTCCCGATGTCATGGTGAAAAGTGTTTAGAGAATCGATAATTATTGCTTTCCGTTGGGTTACACAGGATTTCTCGCAACCAATTAAGTTGGTAGGCATATATAAGCCAAACTACAGCAGATTCGAGGTTTATGAGGTACAGTAGCAACAATTAGTAAACCAATTTTTTAGATGCTTTGGATCAACTAATGTCAGTGCAATTTTAATTAAACCATCAACTACAGATGCACTTTTAGGAGAAAACTGTTTTAAGAACGCTTTTAATTGTGACCACCAATGTTCAATTGGATTAAATTCAGGGGAATAAGGAGATAGATAAAGAACACTTGCTCCTACAGATTCAATCAAAGGCTTAATCTCTTCGACTTTATGTGCTGGCAGATTATCCATTACAACGACTGCACCAACCCATAATTGTGGAAGTAAAAAATGCTCTACAAAAACTTTATAAGCTTCTCCATTCATTGAGCCATTTAAAGTCATCACAGCTAAGACTTTTTTGAAGCTAATTCCTCCAATTACACTTATTTTTGCACCTCGGTAATATGGTTTAAAATCATAAGCTCTACTCCCGCGATCGCTTCGAGCATGAGTTCTAGTCAAACCAAGCAAAACACCCATTTCGTCTATAAACACAAGGTTTTCTGGGTCTATGTGTTTTACTTTCTCCCAATATTCTAATCTCAGTTTTTGGACTCTTTCTGTTTTCGCTTGGCTGCTACGTAAAGTCTTTTTTTTCGAGTTAATTCTTGTTTTTGCAATGCACAACACATCACACTTGCACACACCCAAATGTTATATTTTTCTCCAAAATACTCGCAATATTCCAATAAAGTTAAATCCGGGTAACTTTGAACCATTTCTGCTAATTCGCCACCGTAATCATCTAGCTTACCCTTCATTGCTCCACCTTGCTTTTTGGGTTCTAGATGCCCTTCCAATCTTTTTTGCCTGATTAGCTTCTGCACATAGCTTTTTGCTATACCAAACTGCACAGCTACTCCTCGAATTGATGTATCACCCTTTTCGTAAGCACTTACTATTTTTTCTCGTAAATCGATTGAGTAGGGTTTCATTTTAATTTTTGATGCACTAATAACAAGTGTACCTCATTTACCTCGAAAGTGCTGTATGTAAAAAAAGAAAAAAAGAAAATTTTACATTGTGCAGAGACGTAGCATTGCTACGTCTCGACGACGATTGTGGTTTTAATACAAAATGTAAATAATTATAATTCACCCAAATTCAGCAACACCAATCTTTCTACCCACCTACTTGTATGCATTCAAATCAAGAACGGAAAGGTTGAGTCAAGTCCCTACTTTCTGTTACTCAAACATTACAATTAGGTAGGTGCAATTAAACATAAAACCGCAATGTAACCAATCATTCGTCTCAAAGCCTTACTCCCGTACAGATGCGATATATCGCGTCTCTCCCTGTACAGACGACCCGACGGGTCGTCTGTATTCCCTGATCTCAACGACAATTTTTACCACCCACCTACTTAACTTAATTGCTGATATTGATTCAACCAACTCTACCAACTCTATCTATAGACACTAGACAGATACAAACGTTAGCGAGAAGATAAATAATACCCTTGTTCTGCAAATCTACCCGCAGACTAGTATGGCGAAAACTAAGTTAACATGTAGTTTAAACCCTATTTCCTACCCCCTAACCATAACGATAATTTCTCCACCCACATACCATCAGGATTTTTCACAGCAATGGATGGAAATTTTCCCATCTTCCCAGGGAAGATGTTGATGAAATAAAAAAATAAAATTTCTTGTCTAGTGCATTACCTGCATTTCTGACTTATACAGTGGTGAGCGTTGAGTAATGGATTAATTTGCCCACTGCTCCCATCACAGATTACTCCCTATCAGTTTTAGGGACTTGCGAGAAATCCGGGATTAAAGCAGTTAAAACCCACGAATTGGAACAATCTCAATCGGTCAACCCATCAATTACCTGGTTGGTTATGGCAAGTTATGAAAAGACTTACGCAGTTAAAACGCACACTCAGCCTTCGTAATTTTCGTCCTACGGTTGCAACGACGAAAATACGTTATCTTTGCTTAAGTCTGAATATGGCAATTATCAAATTCCCGATTCGCCATCACCAACAACTGTGTTAAAGGAGGAATATCCATACCCATTTCCTGACTTGCCCATCTAAAACCTGCCTATCTAGCCTATCTAAATATTTATAAAGTTTGATATATTTACTTCTAGACCGTCCTGTGAAAACACCCCTTTATAACCCCAATTCAGACCAACCCCAACTAGCCCGTGACATTCGCCGGTTAGAACAAGATATCCTGAGAATGGGCGCACTAGTGGAAAAATCCTGCCGTCTGAGCCATAGCGCCCTCTTTGAACAGGATATTCAAGCAGTTGCCCAATTACCCAAACTTGACAAAAAAATTGACGCATTCTACAAACAGGTTGAATCTGATTGTACCAGCATTATTACCCGCCACAATCCCGGAGAACAGGATTTGCGCTGTTTAAGTGCTTTTATGCAATTGGTACGGGATTTAGAGCGCATCGGTGATTATGCCCAGGATTTAGCTGATATCGCCGTTAAACTGCTTCCCTATCCATCCCATCCCACCTTAAACGAAGTAGCAATGATGTCCCGTCATGCTCAAGCCATGCTTGCTTGTAGTTTAGAAGCTCTCGGTGACTTGGATGAAACCAAGGGACGTAATATTAAATACCTTGATGATGAAGTGGATAATGCCTACGAACGGGTGTACCAATCTCTCGCCCAACAGCGTGATGTTAAAGGTGTTTTAGAGCCTTATATCTTGTGGGGTTTGACTATTCGCTGTTTGGAACGGATGGCTGACCACGCAACTAATATTGGCTCCCGTGTCACCTATATTGTCACTGGACAGAGGGGATAAGGTAATTTGTAATTCGTAATAGCCTCACACAGTTTTTGTGATTATCTCGTCCCGATGCTTCGCGTGGGGACGCATTCCACAAGGGCTACTGCCTCAAATCAGGAAGCAGAGCTTTTCTGAGTGGGTGACCACGCAGAGCATGGTCACTAGATAAAGGTAATTTGTAATTCGTAATAGCCTCACACAGTTTTTGTGATTATCTCGTCCCGATGCTTCGCGTGGGGACGCATTCCACGAGGGCTACTGCCTCAAATCAGGAAGCAGAGCTTTTCTGAGTAGGTGCCTACGCAGAGCATGGTCTCTAGATAAGATATTCGATAAGATATTCGTTGAGTGGGTGACCACGCAGAGCATGGTCTCTAGATAAGATAAAAGTTCTGCTTATCTTACTACCCTGAATGTATCAACTCCTGTAGTACAAGTAGATTTATGCGATAAAGTGTCAATAGCTAACAAAAATTCGTTCTTAAGATAGAGGCAATTATTAGAATCAATAGGATAATAAAATTAATCTAATTGCAAATACACTGTAACCAAAAATTGTATAAAAAGCTAGTTTATCGTTATACATCTGCGGAAAGAAAAAAAAGCGACTAAAATCTAGATAGGGCAAGCAATATAGGTTAGGTAACTAGACCATTTCGCTACGTGTTATAAATTAAATATTGGCTAACTAACATACATTTTAAAAAAAGCTTACCTGTTCTTAAACTTTTCGGTTTAAAGTAGCAGAGGCGAATGCAAATGTTGTTTAGCTCACCTCTGGTCTGGTTACTAATCGAAGCGAATGAGTATTACACGTCGGGATTTTTTGTTGTTGATGGCAGGTAGTACGGGGGCGATCGCTCTCGGAAATTTGACAGGTTGTGAACGTCGGAGTGTGGAAACTGCGACACAAATGACCAAGGCGGTTTTTCCGTTTAACCCCATTCGGGGTGTGATTCCGGTGGAAACATTAGGTTTGCCAGTTGCACAACAAAAAACAGAATATGCTTCCCTTGCAGTTGCAGATGATGTGGTGCTTCCAGAAGGTTATGGATACCAGATTGTTGCAGCTTGGGGGGATAAGGTGGGTGACTCCCGCTTTGGTTATAACAATGACTATCTTTCCTTTGTGCCGATTCCAGGTCAAGCTCAAGCAGGATACTTAACGGTTAACTTTGAGTATATCAGCGCTATCCCCTGGATGGAGACCTATACCAAGGTTATTGGGAAGTCATTACCGTTTGCAGAGGTGAAAGCATCACTACAAAAATCATCAGGGAAAATTGACGCTTTTGCACTAGCTGATACCGATCCACTCAAAGCCCAAATTCGGGAAATTTGCCGTGAAGCATTAATCGATCAAGGTTTAGGGATTATTTCGATTCGTCAAGGTGATGACGGTAGTTGGCAAAAAACCAATTCTTCCGTCGAGCGACGGATTACCGGGATTTCTGGATTAGAAGATAAACGCTATCTGCGGGTTAGTGGACCTGCGATCGCAATTTTTCGCAAATCCCAGGGAATAGGATACATCGATAAATTAGGCGATCGCATCATTGGTTCCTTTGCCAATTGTGCTGGAGGGACAACTCCCTGGGGAACGGTGTTGAGTGCGGAAGAAAACTTCCAAACACAAGTACCCGAACCCGTCTATCCCGATGGTACATCCCTCAATCCCAAAGAACGTCCCTTTGCCATCGATGATGAGGAAATCATGGGACAAGGGAATGTGTTTGGTTTAGCTGGTAATAAATACGGATGGATTGTCGAAGTTGACCCCAGTAACCCCAAGGATTTCGGGACGAAACACACCTGGTTAGGACGTTATCGTCACGAAGCCGTGGGTATCCGCGTCGAACCCGGAAAACCGATTGCATTTTACTCCGGATGCGATCGCCGTGGTGGTCACGTATATAAATTTGTTAGTCGTGACCCAGTGACCACGGTCACAGACAAATCCAATTCCCAACTTTTATCATCAGGGATGTTATACGCAGCTAAATACAACCCCGACGGTACAGGTAAGTGGATACCCCTTGCACCTGATACCCCCATTGCTCCCGATTCACCCCAGGATATCGCAGGGAATATCCTCCCCTTACCCCCTGGTCCACCCGCAAGTCCCAAGGTTGGGAAAAAACTATTGTCGTTCAACGACGAATTTGAACCCATCGAAGGATTTCATTTTGTCGCCAAATCCAACGCAGATATTAATGTCTACAAACAAAAATATCGCCAATTGGCTGACTTGTATGTGGGAACACCAGAGGAAAAACAGGGCATAATTCTGATTGATGCTCACTATGCAGCCAATGCAGTCGGTGCAACCTGCACAGCACGTCCCGAAGACACCGTAGTTGCTCCCAATGGAGATTTGTACATTAGCTTTACCTCCGGTTCCCCAGGTAAAGAAGGTGGCCCCGACCTGCGTATTTTCGCCGGCCCCCAGGGAGAAACCCCCTACGAATATGGCTGGGTTATGCGTCTAGTGGAAGACAATAACGACCCCAGTGCGTCTACATTTCGCTGGCAAATGCTGGCAACCGGAGGAGAACCCGCTAGCGGTGGTATGGGCTTTGCCAATCCTGATAATTTGTTACTTGACCGTAGCGGAAATGTATGGATGGTGACAGACATTTCCACGAAAAAAATGAATAATGCAGTTAAAAGTCGCACAGATGACAAAGGCAAGACCGCCAGTATCTCAGGGTTATTCGGTAATAATTCCCTCTGGTATATTCCCACCAGTGGGGAAAAAGCAGGTCAAGCCTTTCTGTTTGGTACTGGTCCGATGGAATGTGAAATGACAGGGCCATGCTTCACCCCCGACAACAACACCCTCTTTCTTTCGGTTCAACATCCGGGTGAAGCCTACGGTATTCGCAAAAATCAAGCCAGCGAAACACGGGAATTCCTTGTGCGGACAACAACGGGAGAAGTGTTTACCCAATCCCGTCAAGTACCCCTGGGTTCCAATTGGCCTGGGAAAACTCCAGACGCACCACCCAAACCCGCAGTTATCGCCATCCGTAAAACTTAAATACTAGTTAATTAGTTTTTAACTAATTGACATAAATTCTCAAGTTATCTACAATACTTGTATACATCGGGTGCAAAGTCAAAAATATACAAGTAAGTTCCGGTTCCGCTCAGCTAACTGGTTGCGTTGAAATAGAACAATATTGCTTCACCTAGGCAATATGGGTTACAGCCCCTGGATTGTTAAGTCATTAACTGGTGATTGCACTGTATAGTTAATCCTATTTATCAATCCCATGCCAATGGGCAAGCACGTAGACTAGTTACGATTAATACTTACTGACAATATTCTGCCAATGGGAATAATTACAAGTAAGTTACATACCAATATAAGATGAGCATATAAAAATCCTCATCAATCAGCATCTACCTGTCGGCTGAGTCCAGAGGTTGTTTTGACCAAGGCAAAAACAGTATCCAGTAATTGGTAATAGCCGCTACGCGGGAACCAAGCTACGTAATTAGGTAGACGTGGTTCTTTGGCGTAGTCTGTTACGAATTAATCATTATGGGTTATGAACTGAATTTTGCCATAAACACAGAGTCAATTGCGGATTTACAGGATACCTCCACACAAGATTAAATCGACCGAATTCCTTCGCGGAATTATTTTGCTGAAAATCTTAACCAAATCTAGACCTTCCAATCACAAAAAACTATGATGTACTCCAGCAATCGCAATACCAACCCGGCCATTAGCGGACAAAATGCTAACGTCACACCAGGTTCCTTACCCCAGAGATTATTCACCCGTCGGGAAATTATTCCCCAACGGAATGATGTTTTGTGGCGGATTGAACGTGGTGCTGTTCGCACCCTCACCTGGAGTGAAGATGGAACCTTCATCACCTTGGGATATTGGGGACCAGGTGATTTGATTGGTTATCCCCTCTCCCGTGTTAAACCCTATCAAATTGAATGTCTCACTAGTGTTGAAGTAAGTGTGCTTCCTCCTCACCTTTGGCATCAAGATGTCAACGCTTTACTCTCTCACATTCAGCAAGCAGAAGAACTCTTGAGCATTGTTCACCGCAAACCCATCTCCCTAAGATTGTGGCAATTTTTGGTCTGGTTAAGTGAAAAATTTGGTCGTGACGTTGAACAAGGCAAGCTAATCGACTTGAATGTCACCCATCAGGAAATGGCTGAAGTCCTAAATACTACACGCGTAACCGTAACTAGACTTCTGCAACAATTTGAAGAAGAACAAATTATGGTGCGCCATAAACGCCGGATAATCTTACGTTCACCGGAAAATAATGTCCGTAAGTAAGAGCCAAAAAGTGTATTGCTTTACTTGTTTTCACCACCCCTAGTATTGCTAGAATTAGCACTGTAAATCATCAGTATTTACCCTGAGATAGGAAAATATCCAGGGTTTTTTACTCGGTGGTAATACTCAAATAGGTGTGAGTGAGAACAACCATGACAAAACTATTCTGGAACGTAATCAAGCTGAGTCCAGTAGTAGTTGCAGCTAGCTTTTTGGCTGCAAATACAGCTTTCGCTTCCGAGACCAACAAAGTCACCTCCGTTGCTAGTATTGCTCAAGAAGCTAACAGCATTGGTCAAGTAACCTCCGTTTCTCAGTTCTCAGATGTTCAACCCACCGATTGGGCATTCCAAGCCTTACAATCCTTGGTAGAACGCTACGGTTGTATTGCAGGTTATCCCGATGGAACCTACCGTGGAAGCCGCGCTTTAACCCGCTATGAATTTGCAGCTGGTTTAAATGCTTGCTTGGATCGGATTAACGAATTGATTGCTACCTCCACCGCAGAATTAGCAACCAATGAAGATTTAGAAATTTTACAGCGTCTACAAGAAGATTTTTCGATTGAACTTGCGACCTTACGTCAACGTGTAGATACTTTAGAAGCTCGTACCAAAAAAATCGAAGCTCAACAGTTCTCTACCACCACTAAACTCAGAGGTGAAGCAATCTTCAACCTCACCAATGCTTGGGGTGATAATGCTGATGGAAATACTAACACCAAAGTTAATAGCAATGAAACCTTCGGTAACCGGGTGCGTTTAACTTTAGAAAGCAGTTTCACTGGAAAAGACAGATTACAACTACGGTTGAATGCTGGGAATATTGCTAGCAATCAAACCCAAACAGGAACAGCTATGACCCGCTTGGGTTTTGATGGCAACTCTCCCAGTGACAATGCTGTCACCATTGACAAAGCTAACTACCGCTTTAACTTGGGTAAAAATGCTACAGTTCAAATCGATGCAACTGGTGCTGAATTAAACGACAACGTAGAAAACTACAACCCACTATTCCAAAGCAGTGCTTCCGGTGCAATCTCCCGCTACGGTCGTTTCAGCCCCATATATCGTGCTGGTGCAGGTGGTGCAGGTGTCACCTTACGTTACAACCCCAAAGGTAAATTTGGTGCTGATGTTGCTTACATTTCCAGAGAAGCCAATACTGCTACTCCTGGACAAGGTGCATTTGAGGGAGATAACGTTTGGTTTGGTCAGTTGAACTTCAAACCCAGCGATAGCTTTAGACTTGGTTTGACCTACTCTCGCGCTTACAGCAGCGTTCCCGGATTCCAATCCCTCACAGGTGCTACTGGTAGTGGCTTCGCAAGTAATCCTTTCAATAGCACCACCATTGGAACCATTAGCAACAACTATGGTGTGCAAGCTTCCTTTGACCTAGGAAAGACAGCTACTCTTGCTGGTTGGTATGGTTTAACCAAAGCTGAACAAACAAGTGGTCCTAACACAGCAGACATCAACTACTGGGCTGCTAGTTTGGGAGTAAGAGATTTCGGTGCAAAAGGTAACATGTTAGGTTTCATCTTTGGTCAACCCCCCAAAGTTACTGACAATACCATTACTGGCCGTAAAGATGCCAATGGAACTTCCTACCACTTGGAAACTCTGTACAGAATGAGAATCAACAGCAACGTATCCGTTACTCCTGGTTTGTTGGTTATCTTCAATCCTGAGCATAACAACAACAACAACACCGTTTACGTTGGTACTTTAAGAACTACCTTCAGCTTCTAATTGAGTGATTTTGTGCAAACAGGTGCATTGTTTGCGGTGGCTGATTTCTCGATTTAGGTATTGTTGTCAGTGATGGCTGATTTTCCCAAGCTCCCTTATGGGGGCTTTTTTGTTTGAGGGACGTAGATATAAATTTAAGAGACGCGATATATCGTGTTAAGAGACGCTGGACGTAGGGATGGGTAAAAACCTAGAGACGTAGCGATGCTACGTCTCTAGGTGGAAACAAATATTTAAATATCTAATCCCAAAAAACCCGATTCCTGGTCTATTTACCAGCAACTAGAGCAGCTCGTAATTCTCTCAATACTCGACCAATTTCCAAAAATTCTTGGTTTTGGGCTAACCGTCTCAGGGTTGCTGTATCACTTGTTCTGATAATCTCATTGTAAGCATTAATTGCCGCATTCAGTTGATTCACGTCAACTACGGGTGTTTCACTCTGAGCAAGCTGAAGATTTTCTAAAGTTCCACTTGCAACTAGCAGTTCACTAGGTACTGTTGCACTTCGGTTAGAACCTCTAAACAAACTGGTTAAAGCATTTACTAATGC
This sequence comes from Calothrix sp. NIES-3974, assembly GCF_002368395.1. Classification (GTDB taxonomy): domain Bacteria; phylum Cyanobacteriota; class Cyanobacteriia; order Cyanobacteriales; family Nostocaceae; genus NIES-3974. The sequence continues at coordinate 3,221,920 of NZ_AP018254.1, read as the reverse complement.
TTGTACTCTTGCAGGAGAAACTCCTACATTCACAATTACAGTTCGCACCTGGTTAATTGCTGCATTTGCACCGGTACCCCTAGTGATGATGACAACAACTACAGAACTAGGATTAGCCCTAACAATCGCAGCAGCAACACGATTCACATTCACCTGAACAGCTGGAGGAACGGTCAGTTGTCCATTTGCACCTACGGTAACGTTGGTTCCAGGAGCGGGAGTAGGTGGTGGTACAGGAGCGAAAGTACCTCCGGTTGAAGTAGAGGAGTTATTGGAAGCACCTGGAGCTGGAGAAGAACCTGCATTCACAGATGTAGGTAGCGCAGCAAACAAAAACAAACCTAAACCGAGACTGAAAGCCAATCCTTGCTTTTTCATGACTATTTTCTCCTAAGTTATATTTAATCTTCAAAATTGACTAAACCTAGAACTGGATACTATAACCACCACTGATGGACAAACCAGCACCATTACCTAGGTTATTGGTCACGTCTGTGACAACGGTATTAATAACTAGAGGAGTTTTTTTGAAGGGAGCAAAGGAACCACCAACATTTAAAGAGTTTCCAGTCCAACTGGAAACAATGGCTGCTTCTGGTGACACTCGTAAACCAGCACCAACAAACAGGTTAGGAGAATTATCTCCTGCTTTAATTGCACCTTTGGAACGGAATGTACCGCTACCAACGCCAACAGAAACAGTCAATGGTAGCTTATTTCCAGAACTCTCCGAGTTTAGGTCAAATGATTTGGTAACTACACCATAGATAGTGTCTTTCGCTCCTTTTGCATCACCCCATTTCACTGGGTCAGACCAACCCACAGCGACAGCAGTACCATTTGGTAAATGTTTGTGTACTACTAGACCAACTGTACCGCTACCAGCAAAGTCAAAATTTTGACCCCCAATACTGGTGAGATTCACCCCAAGCTCCACACCAACGGAGTCTACCGGGTTCCCGAAACCTGCACCAAGACTAACTGAACCGTCAACATAACCTTGTTTGAGGGGGACATACCCAGCAACACCAACATATGCTTGACCAGCACTAGCACCATATGCGGTAGGAGTTCCAGCTGTAGAACCAGGAACAGCAGCAGGACGTTCAGTAGGTACAACGATGGGGTCGATCAGCAGTTGCTGACGCAATTTATTCGCTTCTCCAAAGGTATCACCAACAACACCAGAGGAATTTGCTTGGGCGATCGCTGCACTCAAGAACAAAGTAGCGGGAACAACAGAGCTAATAAGTATTAGACGCAAAGCTTGTGTATTCATATGTAATTTTGATAGGTTGAATCGTTTACAATTACTAAGCCGGTTTGAGTAACTGCAAGAGAGCAAAGATGAAACCAAAATCATCATAGAGACGTGGCCATTCTGCGTCTCTAATATTCCCAATTTCCCAATGAAAATATGAGGAAAAACACTAGATACACCTGAGATTTTGATATTCTTTTTAGAGGCTTATCAATGAAAAATTTAAAAACAATAATAAGCCTGATTGCAGAATTTATTTTCGACTAGCAAGCACAGAGAAACAGACTAATCTGACGTGATTTTTATCTTTTTGGGAGAGTCAAATTACAAGACTCCATAATTATTTTAGATAATTAGGTTTGACGGTTATAGTTGAGATAAATACAAACTAAATAGTTAACTATTACATCTGTTTAATGTCTTCAGCGAAAATTTTATGTATTACTATCTCCGCGATGTAAACAAATTAAAAATGCTCGTAAAATTTCTCTAATTAATAATCCGTACTTTGCGTCATATTCTTGCGCCTTAAGGAGTAAACCTGTAAAAAGTATATAAAAAGCGCACAAATAAATATAACGGTAATCAATAAATAGCGCTTAAGCATTATTTTAATAACTCTCATGACTGAGCAAACAATATTTGTTATTACAACCGGAACTTATTGTAGAGAATCAATACCAAGGTTTTTTTGCGATTACTTCTCTACGAGCAGCAACGCTACACACTGTTTCGCTTTGATCAAGCTACGTAATGACATAGTTAGTGCCTGAGTCTTGAACTCTTTTTACCCAAAATTACAGTATTTTTACGTAAGCCAGTGAAGCGAATGGTGTCATTGAATCGGCGTGCATACAAATTTACTACAAGACGAAACTCTTTCCAAACCCTAACCTTGTCTTGTCTGCTACTGACAACCCATCCCCAAAAAACAATATCCACATATAAAAAATCTTTATCAGAGATAAGAAAAAGTTATAAATAACATAAACTCTCTATATTCACTTTCTCCGCAAAATTGTTGGTAGAATTACAAATAAGGTGTCACAAAGTAAATACCTAAACCTTGTTAGGAAAATCCAACTTTAGTAATACTATCGTACTATGTGATTACACCGGGTAAGTTAGGTGTGAGAGAGAACAATAACATGACAAAAGGAATTCGGGATGTATTAAAGGTTAGTCCAGTAATTTTGGCGGCTAGCTTTTTGGCGGGTAACGGAGCGATCGCATCGGAAGTAAATCAGAACGTGACTTCGGTTGCTAGTTTGGAGCAGCAGCAAAACAGCTTAGGGCAAGTTACCTCTGTTTCCCAGTTTTCGGATGTACAGCCTACAGATTGGGCATTCCAGGCATTACAATCCTTAGTGGAGCGTTACGGTTGTATTGCGGGTTATCCCAATGGAACCTATCGTGGGAACCGGGCTTTAACTCGTTATGAATTTGCGGCTGGTTTGAACGCTTGTTTAGACCGGGTGAATGAATTAATTGCGACAGCAACGGCTGATTTGGTGAGTAAGGAAGATTTGGCAACCCTGCAACGTTTACAGGAAGAGTTTGCGGCTGAGTTGGCAACCTTACGTGGACGGGTGGATACCCTAGAAGCGCGGACAGCCGAATTGGAGGCAAATCAGTTTTCCACCACCACCAAACTCAGAGGTGAGGCGATTTTCAACGTTACCGATACTTGGGGGAATCTTGCAGCTGCTAACGGCGTGAATGGGGAAAACCAACCGGATTCGACTAGCAATACCACCTTTGCTAATCGGGTACGTTTGAGCCTAGAAAGTAGCTTTACTGGTCGGGACAAACTGCAAACCCGTTTAAATGCTGGTAATATCGTTTCCAATGCCGGGCAGACTGGTACTGGAATGACCCGTCTTGCTTTTGACGGCGGCGACAATAACAACGTTGAGTTAGATAAATTAAACTACAGCTTCAACCTGGGGAATGCGATCGCAGTAAAAATTGACGCAACAGGGGCAGAGGTTTACGAAAACATTAATAACTTTAACCCCTTATTTAGCAGCAGTGCTACCGGTGCAATCTCCCGTTACGGACGCTTTAGTCCCATTTACCGCTTTTCACAGGGTGGTGCAGGGGTGACAGCTACCTTCAACCCCAAGGGTACAATTAGTGCCAGTGCGGCTTATATGGCCAGGGAAAACGCCAACCCCAACCCCGGTAACGGTGTATTTGAAGGGGATAGCGCCTTTTATGGTCAAATTGATTTTAAACCAAGCGATCGCTTGAATGTAGGTTTGACCTATGCTCGTTCCTACAATGGTACTAACCTCAACACCTTGGGAAATCCTGTTTTATCATCGGGTTTGATCGGTGCTACTGGTAGTCGGAATGCCAATGCGCCTTTTGGTGGTGTGCCAACGGAAGCAAACAGCTACGGTGTACAAGCAGCATTTGGGATTACGGATAAAATTACCCTTGCAGGTTGGTATGGTTTAACGGAAGCAAGTTCTGCCACTAGTAATGCGAGTGCGGATATCAACTATTGGGCTGCAACTTTGGGAATCAGAGACCTGGGTTCCAGAGGTAGCACCTTCGGTGTGATTTTTGGTCAACCTCCCAAAGTAGCTGGTGCTAGTAACGGTGGTCTCCGCGACAGAGGTGGTACTTCCTACCACTTGGAAACCCTGTACAGATTCAACGTCACCAATAATATTTCCTTGACACCCGGATTGTTGGTCATCTTCAATCCTGAGCATAATAATACCAACGATACTGTTTATGTTGGTACCTTGCGGACAACCTTTAGATTCTAGTACAGGTTGGCTGAAATAAACCGAGTATTAACTTTTTATCTAGTGACCATGCTCCGCGTGGTCGCTTAGTGAGTTGAAGGCTCTGCCTTCATTCACGAAGCAGGAGCCTCGCAGATTCTGCTCCCACGCGGAGCATGGGAGCGAGGGGAAAGGTAGGTGTATTTACGCCGCGCGGTACTAGGTTGATGGGATTGGTATTTAGACATTAGTATTTGTCAAAAAATTTGTAGAGACGTAGCCATGCTACGTCTTTATATTTATTAGGGTTTTTTGGGAGTAGAGACGACCCGTCGGGGAGAGACGACCCGTCGGGAAGAGACGACCCGTCGGGTCGTCTCTACTTAGAATCGGAGATAGTTTAAATTGTAAAAGTATTTTTTTGGTAGATTTATTTCTATTTCTCTTCTGTTCCGTTCTCAAACAAAATGCGAAAATATTCTTGTTCTTGGAGTGAATGAAATTCCTCCTTGCTGTGGATAATTTTCTGAAATCTTTCTGCATCTAGTTCTTTGGCTTTTTGAAAAGATTCTAGAGCCTTTTTGAGTTCTGACTTCAACATATAACACCGACCGAGACGAAACCAAGACCAGAAAAAGTCTGGTTTGATTTCCAGAGACCGATGATAAACGGCGATCGCTTCATCGAACCGTTCCAATTCCCTTAATACGTTACCCAAACCGTACCAACCAATATGATTATTCGGGTCAATTTGTGTGGCTTTTTCATAGGATTGTAAAGCCTCTTCAAATTTACCCATCCTTCTTAAAGCCCAACCCCGACTAGACCAAGCTAAAAACGAATCTTCTTGTCCTTTAATGACTTCATCGTAGGAACGAATTGCTTCTCGATAGTTTCCTTCAAAAAAGAAGGCATCTCCTTGTTTTAAATAATCATCAGTTGTCAAGAATAATTGGGGATTTTTGAGTTTGAGGTCTTCTAGTTGGGTTATCAATGCTTGGATTTGTTTTTGAACATCCGGTTGATGGGTGTCGGGGATAGAAGACAGGGGAGGAGCTAGTTTTGATAATTCTTGGAGAATTCGGTCTTTTTCTCGCTCCATTTCATCTTTCGCTTCTTGGGTTTTTTTCAGGGTTTCGGTTAAGGTCTCGGCGATTTTAACCTTGATGTCGTTAGTGAAATCATTCACATATGCCTTTTGTTTTTCAATTTGCTTTTCGACAAAATCCCTCTGTTCATCAATATTTTTCGCTATTTGTAATTTTAATTGCTCAATCCGTGCTGTAATTTCATGCATTGTGATTTCCGCCTCATTAATTTTCATTTTATTTTCTTGAATTAATCTATCTATTTCTGCCTTATTAGCATTAATTTGAGATTCAATTGTTTCTCTGATTTCCTTTTGAATAGTATCAATTTCTTCTTTAATTTTTTCTCGTGTATCTTTTTCTAACTTTCTGATAATCGCAGCCCGAAAAATGAAAAATCCTCCCGCTCCAATTAAGGGGATAGCAATTAACCAAAAATTAATAATTCCCAGATTAAAATTAATTAAATTGATAGTTGGTTCTAGCAGTTCAATCAGAGTGCGATTAGCTTCCTCCTGGACTCGCTTCTCTATTTGCTGAGATTGCGGAGAATTTTGAACCTGTTCCAGTACTTGGTTTTTTGGTTGGGGAGTGGATGTAGCAGGCACCTGTGACTGGGCAATGGCAACGTTGCCTGATAAATTTATGATAGAAGAAAATAACAGTGATATAACCTTAATTTTCATGTGGATTTGAGCAAGCATAGTTTACAATACTTGACATGAGGGTAAAGTAGAATCATCAATTTGCGAACACTAATTTCTGAACAACTTAAAAAAATCAAGTTGTTTGTAATCAAAATTAGTATCCGACGGGAATGGTCTATTCCCCCGACAAAGAAAAGACTTAGGACAACGCGACAATCACAACAGCAACACGCACCACCATCATACCAACCCGCGATCGCGCGTCAACATGATCAAATAATTATTGTCGGAATTCGGGTTACAATAATTCTGATAATAATGAACCTCCCCTATCCCATCTCCTATATTTTTCTTCTAATACCAATTCCAACTATGAGACGTAGCAATGCTACATCTCTACAAAATTGCAATGCTATGTCTCTACAAAATTGCAATGCTACGTCTCTACAAAATTTATTTGTTGTATTTTGGGAAAAATTCGTATAACTTCTTACCTCCTGTCTCCTTCCTATTTGTTAAAATAACTACATTTAGAAAATTTTTAAAAATATCATCCCTAACAACTTGACAAAAATAAATATGAGCAAAATAGAGGCAACCAGATACAGCTAAAATTTGCAATTATTTTGATATTAATCATGGTTGCTACAACAGAAACTGTCGAGCGTCGGTTAACGATACAAACGGTAGAGATTGCACCCAACACGACAGCGATTCGTTCGTTGGATTGGGATCGCGATCGCTTTGATATTGAGTTTGGGTTACAGAACGGGACGACCTATAATTCCTATTTAATTAAGGGGGAAAAAACGGTTCTGGTTGATACTTCCCATACCAAGTTCCGGGATTTATATTTACAAACCTTAAAAGGTCTTGTGAATCCCAAGGAGATTGATTATATAATTGTTAGTCATACTGAACCTGACCATAGTGGTTTAGTCGGAGATGTATTAGAAATTGCACCTAGAGCCACAGTTTTAGCTTCAAAAGTGGCGCTACAATTTTTGGAAAACCTGGTTCATGACCCTTTTAGTAAGCGGATTGTCAAATCAGGCGATCGCATTGATATTGGTGGTGGTCATTGTATCGAATTTATCAGTGCGCCAAATTTACACTGGCCAGATACAATTTTTAGCTTCGACCACAAAACCAAAATTCTCTACACCTGTGATGCCTTCGGGATGCACTACTGTAGTCATGATACCTTTGATGTGGATTTGGAAGCAATTGAACCTGATTTCCGCTTTTACTACGATTGCTTGATGGGACCAAATGCGCGATCGCTAATTAATGCCATGAAGAAAATGGCAGAATTAGGGGAAATCAAAATCATCGCCAATGGTCATGGTCCTTTACTATACCATCACCTAGAATTTTTACGGGAGCGCTACCAAGCTTGGAGTAATGTCCAAGCGAAAGCAGAAACTATCGTCGGCATGTTTTATGTTCCCAATTACGGCTATGCTGATCATGTTGCCCATGCACTTACCCACGGAATCCAAAAAACCGGGGTGGGAGTGGAAACCCTCGATATCAGTACCGCAGACCACCAGGAAATTCAAGAATTAGCTGGACGTGCAGCTGGTATAATCATCGGGATGCCAGCGAGTGCCAATGTTGCTGCTCAAGCCGGAATTAGTTCCCTGTTAGCTGTGGTCAAACCTAAACAATTTGTCGGCTTCTTCGAGTGCTTCGGTGGGGACGATGAACCCATTTCCCCCTTGCGTAAACGCTTTGTAGACTTGGGGATTAAAGAAGGCTTTAGCGCCATTAAAATCAAAGAAACACCCACCACCAACACCCTAACAGCATGGGAAGAACGGGGAAGTGAATTTGGACAGGTTTTAGTACGCGATCGCAATCTCAAACAGGTGAAAGCCCTTGATGTGAATATGGAAAGGGCCCTGGGACGGATTAGTAATGGTTTATACATCATCACCAGTGAAAAAAACGGCACAAAAAGCGCCATGCTCGCATCATGGGTTGCTCAAGCTAGTTTACAACCATTAGGGTTCACCGTTGCCGTAGCCAAAGATAGAGCCATTGAAGCATTTATGCAGGTTGGTGACAGTTTCGTGTTGAACGTGTTGGAAGAGGGTAATTACAAAGACCTGAAAAAACATTTCCTCAAGCGTCTCCCCCCAGGTGTGGATCGATTTAGCGGTATTAAAACCCAGGTAGCTCAAAATGGCGCACCTATCCTGACTGATTCCCTAGCTTATATTGAATGTGAAATCGTAGACCGGATGGAATGTAGTGACCACTGGATAGTCTACTGTCACGCAAAGGAAGGAAGAGTGGCTAAAAATGAAGGACTCACAGCAGTCCGTCACCGGAAAGTGGGAAATTACTACTAATTTGGGAGTAGGGAGTAGAGATGACCCATCGGGTCGTCTCCAGGAAGTTGGGTTTTTGCGTAAATACCTGGAAAATAAGATAACCACCTTCCCAAACCGATTTTTCACCCCGCAGAAAATTTAAAATTTTAATTTGGCATTTTTATTAAATGTAGAGACGCGATATATCGCGTCTCTAGACAACGTGAAATTTTCAATTCATATTCCGCAACGCCACAATTATTATTTTGGGTGACGAAAATCCAAAATCTAAAATCTAAAATCCAAAATCCAAAATCCAAAATCCAAAATTAAAGACGACCCGACGGGTCGTCTCTACGGATATCCAAAATCCCCCTCATCCCTTCACACACCATCCAAATTGATCACCATGACTGATACAATTTCTCGTGAATTACGACCCCGTGACGTTCAAGTATTACCCATTGCTACAGATACAACAGTTTTACGCGCTCGTAGTTGGACACGACAACGATTTGAAATTGAATATGCTCTCGGACGGGGTACTACTTGCAATTCCTACGTGATTCAAGGTCACAAAACTGCTGTAATTGACCCACCTCCGGAAACGGTGACGGATATTTATCGTGAGGCTTTACGACGCTGTTTAGAGTTGGAAACTATTGATTATGTGATTATCGGTCACTTTAATCCGAATCGCATGGCTTCTTTGAGGTTTTTATTGGAAATTGCACCGAATCTGACTTTTGTGACTTCGGTGATGGGTGCGAGATATTTACGTCAAGCTTTTGCCAATGAGAATTTATCCGTGCTGGAAATGCGAGGTAAGGAAACCCTCGATTTAGGTAAGGGTCATATTTTAAAATTTATCCCTACCCCCAGTCCGCGATGGATTGAAGCACTTTGTACCTACGACCAACAAACCCAAATTCTCTATACCGATAAATTATTTAGTGCCCATGTCTGCGGTGATGATATCTTTGATGAAGACTGGGATAAATATAAACAAGACCAACGCTATTTTTATGATAGCGTCATGGCCCCTAATGCTCCCCATGTCAAGGCTGCTCTAGAGAAAATTTCTGATTACCCCGTGCGGATGTACGCAGTGGGAAATGGCCCTTTAATTCGCTATGGTTTACTCGAATTAACCAAATCCTACACGGAATGGAGCCATTCCCAAGCCACCAGAGAAATCCGTGTCGCCTTATTATACGCTTCCGCCTACGGAAATACAGCCACCCTTGCGCAAGCCTTTGGCTTAGGTTTAACAAAAGCTGGTGTAGCCGTTGATTTGTTAAACTGCGAGTTTGCTACAACCGACGAAATCCGTACAACCCTAGAAAAAGCCGACGGGTTTATTATTGGTTCCCCCACCATTGGTGGCCATGCACCCACCCCCATCCACACAGCCCTAGGAATTATTTTAGCCCTAGCAGATACTAGTAAACCCGCAGGTGTATTTGGTTCCTACGGGTGGAGTGGGGAAGCCTTTGACTTGATTGAAGGTAAGCTCAAGGAAGCTGGATATCGATTGGCATTCCCCACCATGCGTGTCCGCTTTAAACCCTCCGACCCAATCTTGAAGGAATGTGAAGAAACCGCTATCGACTTTGCCCAATCCCTGAAACGCGCTCGTCGGCAAAGATTACCCCAAACCGCAGCTTCTCCCCTGGAACAAGCGGTTGGTCGGATTGTGGGTTCGGTATGTATTATTACCGCCAAACAGGGTGATATTGCTACGGCAATGATGGGTGCATGGATATCCCAAGCAACTTTTAATCCTCCCGGTTTAACAATTGCGATCGCAAAAGATCGAGCGATTGAATCCCTGATGTATGCTGGTGGAAAATTGGTGGTAAATATTCTGGGTGAGAAAAACCATCAAGAATATATTCGCCATTTCCGGAAAAATTTTGCTCCGGGAGAAGATAGATTTGCCGGATTTGATACCAGTGTGGCAGCCAATGGTTGTACTATTTTTAATGATGCGATCGCCTATTTGGAGTGTACAGTCAATAAGCGTTTGGAATGTGGCGACCATTGGGTAATTTATGCTATTGTTGATGATGGCAAGGTCTTGGAAGCGAATGAATTAACTGCTATTCACTATCGTAAATCTGGCAGTTATTATTAATGACGGTTTGAGATGCTTTGAAATCAGAATAGCGCAGATAAATTTTATGAGTAGAGACGTAATATATTACTATATTACGTCTCTACTACAGTGTCGGAACCTATCAAGCACTACCAGTGAAAGTAACTTCGGGAAATTTCAATTGAGCTTCGGAAATTGGACGGTTTCTACCTTCCTCTTGCCAATAGTTAATGACTTCGGTGGCTTTGTTGAGTAACTCTACCCGATCCATTTCACTGATCCAATGCTTGGCTTCAAGTTCTTTTTTTAATTCTTCCCAAGCATCGTTTCTGGGCCAAAAAAAGTATTTTGTTAAAGGACTAGTACCTTTACCAACAACTTGATCCACGGCTAGAGCAACATTTTCGTCCAGCCAAAGAATTTTCAAGATAAATTTCGACAATCAAGACCTCCGGGATGTCCCGCTCTCGTTTTACTCTACTTTTGTGTTGCTATTGCCATTGGGAAAACATCATCATTAGATTTTTTGATGCTGCTTTCACAATTTCCGGTAATAGCGTTGCGATAGCCTATTCTAACTCAAGACCTTGCTCTGTGGGTGAATTAATCTCAAAATAGTTTCTACCTGGATTATTTATAAATTCCCAAAATTTGCAGAGAGTAGAGACGACCCAACGGGTAGTCTCCAGGAGAATAGTAGAAAATTATACTTTCAACATGATTTGCAACTCTGGAAGTAGCCAGAATGCTTCTAGCTGTTTTTGTATTTGTATCACTGACTGCTTGCAGTATAACCCATTACTTTTCACGTCTCACATTTTATCCCATTCCCAACTTCTGCAATACTGGTCGGGTGGATACCACATGACGCTCTAGACCTAATTCCTGGGGACTTATACCTAAAGCCAAGGCGACTAACTGGGGTAAATGGAGAATCGGTAATCCCAGTTGCTGACCAATGGTTTTTTCGACCTCCGGTTGACGGGAATCCAAATTGAGATGACACAGGGGACAGGGGGTGACAATACAATCCGCACCAGCTGCGATCGCTTCTTGAATATGTTTGCCTGCCATTTTAAAGGATTCAGTGGTGGCATAGCTAGATATGGGCCAACCACAACATTGGGTACGTCCTTGATAGTAAATTGGTTCTGCTCCCACCGCAGTAAATATTGATTCCATTGCCTGGGGATGAAAAGGATTGTCGTCACGGGAAAACTTTTGCGATCGCAGTAAGTAACATCCGTAAAATGCCGCACATTTCAAACCAGTCAGTTTGCGGGTGACACGATTGGCGATCGCCTCAATCCCATAATCTTGAATTAAAGCATACAGTAAATGCTTGACTTGGGTATTCCCCCGATAGGGTAAACAACCTTCCTGCTGCAACAAATCATTAACCTGGTGGAAATAGGGAGAATTGCGATCGCGCTCTGCCTTCAATCGCTCGTCCACATGACCAATTACCCCTTGACAGGTGCTACAGTGGGTTAACATTGGCAAGTTTAATTCTTCCGCTAGGGCAATATTCCTTGCATTCACCGTGTCTTCCAAAAGTTGGGAATCTTCCTTAAAAGTCCCGGATCCACAACAAGCTGCTTTTTTTAATTCAATTAATTCAATCCCCAGTCTACCAGCAAGGGCAACTGTCGCTAAATGCAATTCACCACAAGCTCCCTGAGCTACACATCCGGGAAAATAAGCATATTTGAGGGGTACTGACTGAGATACCATAAAAAAATAGTTATAAAGTGATTGTTTACCCTTGACATTAACTGTTCTATCATTACTAACAGTCGAATAGTTACATCAGCCGCGAATAAACCTATAGTTTGATGAAGAAAAACACAAACAAATAAAATCAGCTAAATCAAACTTTTTTGCCAATATCATCAACATCTCTATAAATTTCCCCCATGAACAAAGGTAAGCAGATAGTACAAAAGTTTTAAAAAATAAACTGTGGATTCAGAGCATATACGGATGATCGCGCTTTCCGATAAGATGTATATGCTCTAAAATCGTGTCGTTGTCAACGCGAGATAACTATAAACTTATTGTTGGAGTATTTTATCCATGAGTCAGACGGAAATTTTTGAAAAAGTCAAGAAAATTGTGGCAGATCAACTCAGCGTTGAGGCTGATACCATTAACCCCCAATCCCATTTTGCCAATGATTTGGGTGCGGATTCCCTGGATACGGTGGAATTGGTAATGGCACTGGAAGAGGAATTTGATATTGAAATTCCCGATGAAGCTGCCGAAAAAATCACTACCGTCCAAGAAGCGGTTGACTACATCAACAATAAGGTTGCAGCCTCTGCATAGTTATTGCTGTCGCAAATTCCCAATTTTTTCTGTGCAGGGCAGGGTATGCTGTTACTTTACATACATTTCTGGAATATATGTTGAGATATTTGGAGCCACACCAGGCGTTTTTATCCTAACTCAAGGTCAATACCCAGATTTCTCACAGACTCCTCAAACTTTCAGTTAGTAGGGAGTGGGGAGTAGGAATTAGGAAGCGCAAATAGACTATATTTTTTGTTTGCGTCCAAACAACATGGGGACTCCCTTGCTCTAAATGCAGGAATACATCGCTGCAAGATGTGACGTGGAAACATGTATACTTGCGGTGTTCTGGAAATGTTTATGGTAAGGAACAGCAAATCTTGACTCGGCACGGTCTTTCATAAATAGCCACCAAACTTAGAATCATGACAGAAATAGAACGTAAACGCGTTGTTGTCACGGGTGTTGGCGCGATTACACCGATTGGCAATACATCCGCCGCATATTGGTCTGGGTTAGTCAACGGACACAACGGAATTGGCGAAATTACTTTATTTGATGCTTCTCATCATGATTGTCGCATCGCTGGCGAAGTGAAAAATTTCGATCCAGAGGATTATATGGATCGAAAGGAAGCCAAACGGATGGATCGATTTTCCCAGTTTGGAGTCTCAGCTGCAAAACAGGCTTTGGCGGATGCCAATTTGGTGATTAATGACCTCAACGCCGAACAAATAGGTGTGATTATTGGTTCTGGGGTTGGTGGTATTAAAGTGATGGAAGACCAACAAACCGTCTACTTGAACCGAGGTCCTGACCGGTGTAGTCCCTTTATGATTCCGATGATGATTGCCAATATGGCAGCAGGTTTAACGGCAATCCACACCGGTGCAAAGGGACCAAATTCCTGTGCGGTGACGGCTTGTGCTGCTGGTTCCAATGCCATTGGTGATGCTTTTCGGATTATCCAGAATGGTTATGCCCAAGCGATGATTTGTGGCGGTTGTGAGGCTGCCATTACACCCTTGTCGGTGGCGGGATTTGCAGCTTGTAAGGCTTTGTCCTTCCGTAACGATCAGCCCCAAAAAGCGAGTCGTCCCTTTGACAAAGACCGGGATGGTTTTGTGATGGGGGAAGGTGCGGGTGTTTTGATTTTGGAAGAATTACAACATGCCTTGAGTCGTGGGGCCAGAATTTACGCGGAAATAGTTGGTTACGGGATGACCTGTGATGCCTATCATATGACCTCCCCCGTTCCCGGTGGTGAAGGGGCTGCAAGGGCAATTCGCATGGCTTTGAAGGATGGTGGTCTTGACCCCAACATGATTGATTATATCAATGCCCACGGCACTAGTACCCCTGCCAATGATGTGAATGAAACGGCTGCAATTAAAAGTGTGTTAGGGGAACATGCCTATAAAGTCGCTGTAAGTTCTACCAAGTCCATGACGGGGCATTTATTGGGTGGTTCCGGTGGTATTGAAGCCGTTGCTACAGTTTTGGCTATCGCTAACGGAGTGATTCCCCCCACGATAAACCTGGAAAACCCAGACCCAGATTGTGATTTAGACTACGTACCCCAAACCAGTCGCGTCCAAGCTTTAAATGTAGCTCTATCTAATTCTTTTGGATTTGGTGGGCATAATGTCACCTTGGCGTTTAAAAAGTACGCTGAAGCCAAGTAGTTATGGATGGACAATGGGGGTTGGGTAGGGTGTGAGATTAATTTCAAGAATTTTCTTTCCTTGTCTACTTCGTAGACCTGCAAAGCGCAGTTTCTCTGATGCAGGGGTAAGGGATGAAACCAAAAGATTTTTCCTATCCTGCTTTGGGAACTGCTTTCCACCCACCAATTAGGGGTTGTCAATTTTTGCAACCCACTTCTTTGGTAAAATAACATGCGGTAAATTCAGTCCAATAGACAACGGATATAGGTTGCGATCGCGCATACAATAAATCCAAAAGTAAATTTAGAAAATCCCATCAAATACGGCTTGTCCGTCCACAAACACCAATGGGATGATAGGTATAACTGCTCATGAACATGGAATCGGTGGTTGGTGGCAAAAGTTGTCTGGTGGTTAGCGGTTGACCGTTGATGGTTAACTGTCACCCGATTCGACATTCCCAAACAAGTAAAAATCACCAAACCCCTTCCAGGGAAAGAGCAGTAGATAAGAATCATAGTGCTAACCCGTCGTTAAAAATTTGAGAGATTATGGCTGTTGCAACCCAAACCCTTGAAGAACTTTGTATCAATTCGATTCGCTTCCTGGCTATCGATGCTGTCGAAAAAGCAAAATCCGGACACCCAGGATTACCGATGGGTGCAGCGCCAATGGCGTTCGTACTTTGGGATAAATTCATGCGGTTCAACCCCAAAAATCCCAAATGGTTCAATCGGGATAGATTCATCTTGTCGGCGGGTCACGGCTCAATGTTGCAGTATGCTCTGCTCTATTTGACAGGTTTCGACAGCGTGACGATTGAGGAAATTAAACAATTTCGTCAGTGGGAATCTAAAACCCCCGGTCACCCAGAAAACTTTGTCACCCCCGGAGTAGAGGTTACCACCGGACCCCTAGGACAGGGTATTGCCAATGGTGTCGGTTTAGCAATGGCTGAAGCTCACCTGGCTGCGAAATACAACAAACCCGATGCCAAAATCGTTGACCACTATACTTACGTGCTTTTGGGTGACGGTTGCAACATGGAAGGGGTTTCTGGTGAAGCTTGTTCCTTGGCTGGTCACTTGGGGTTAGGTAAACTAATTGCTTTATACGACGATAACCACATCTCCATCGACGGTTCTACCGATGTGGCATTTACCGAAGATGTTTCCTTGCGCTTTGAAGCCTATGGCTGGCACGTTCTCCATGTCAAAGATGGTAACACTGACCTCGATGCGATCGCCAAAGCCATTGAAGAGGCGAAAAAAGTCACCGACAAGCCCTCGATGATTAAGGTGACTACCACCATCGGTTATGGTTCTCCCAAAAAGGCTAACACCGCAGGTGTTCACGGTTCGGCTTTAGGTGCGGAAGAAGTCGAAGCCACCCGGAAAAATTTACATTGGGAATTGCCTCCCTTTGAAGTACCCCAGGATGTGCTAGACCACATGCGCAAGGCAATAGAACGGGGTGCAAAGGCAGAAAGCGAGTGGAACCAACTTTTTGCCGAATACAAGGCTAAATATCCCCAAGAAGCAGCCTCCTTTGAACGCCAAATCAGTGGCCAATTACCTGAAGGTTGGGACAAAGTTTTACCCACCTACACCCCAGAAGATAAAGGTGTGGCTACCCGGAAACATTCGGAAACCTGTTTAAATAAATTAGCAGCCGTATTACCCGAATTAATCGGTGGTTCCGCTGACCTCACCCACTCCAACTTAACCGAAATCAAGGGTGAAGGGGACTTCCAAAAAGGACAATACCAAAATCGCAATATCCACTTTGGTGTCCGTGAACACGCAATGGGAGCTATTTGTAATGGTATGGCCCTGCACGGTTCCGGATTGATTCCCTACGGTGCGACTTTCCTCATTTTCACCGACTACATGCGAGCAGCGATTCGTCTATCAGCCCTTTCCCTCGCTGGAACCATCTGGGTCATGACCCACGATTCCATTGGTCAAGGTGAAGACGGTCCAACCCACCAACCTGTAGAAACCCTGGCTTCTTTGCGAGCTATTCCTAACCTCACCGTTATCCGTCCGGCTGATGGTACAGAAGTATCAGGAGCCTACAAGGTGGCGATTGAAAAAGCGAAAAAGAATAATCCCACCTTGTTGGCATTCTCCCGACAAAACCTCCCCAACCTTGCGGGTACTTCCATTGAAGGTGTCACCAAAGGTGCGTATACCGTTGTGGATAGTGAAGGTACACCCGATTTGATTTTGATTGGGACTGGTTCGGAATTGAATCTATGTATAACTGCGGCAGAAAAATTAACCGCCGAAGGTACAAAGGTTCGTGTTGTTTCCATGCCATCCTGGGAGTTATTTGCGGAACAGGATGCAGCTTACCAAGAATCCGTACTACCCAAAGCTGTGACTAAGCGGGTATCGGTGGAAGCAGGTGTGAGTTTTGGTTGGCACAAGTACATTGGTACGGAAGGTGCAGCTGTGAGTATCGAACGTTTTGGTGCATCTGCTCCCGGTGCGGTTTGTATGGAGAAATTTGGCTTTACTGTGGATAATGTGATTGCAACAGCTAAAGGTATTTTGTAATTAATGTCAGTTGATTAATTAATGAATTAGGTTCCAAGGGGTGGGTAAAAATGCCCACCTTTTATTTTTATTAACGATTCCAAAAATGTTTGAAACACATCTGGAATGTGAGACGTAGCAGTGCTACATATACTACATATAAAGGTAACGTGAGTACTCCTGGGTCGTAGCGAGCGACGACGGATTCAAATAACCCCTCTCCAAACCTTTCCCCCTCTTGGAGAGAGGCTTGGAAAACATTGATTTTTGGTTAAAACTACGGATTTTTCTGCTCCTCTCCATCCTGGAGAGGGGTTGGGGTGAGGTTCATCGAACTCACGTTAAAGATAAGACGTAGCAGTGCTACGTCTCTACAAAATTTCACAAAATCGATCTGTGGCATTTATTTTTCAAACTGGTATATCCAAAATCCAAAATCTAAAATCCCTTGATTTTCCCTGCTTCCACGGTGATAACCTGTGATGATTTTAACCATTGCGCATCAAATGCACCTAAATGGGTTGTAGTAATCAGGGTTTGAAAGCGTTCTTGAATGGCATCGAGAAGTTGATTTTGACGGGATGGATCGAGTTCAGCAAGGACATCATCCAGGAGGAGGAGGGGTGGTTCACCGACCACATCCTCAATTAACTGTAATTCGGCTAATTTTAAAGCTAACACTAAAGTTCTTTGCTGTCCCTGGGAACCGTAGAGACGAGCGGGTGTCTGGTTAATAATTAATTCGATTTCGTCGCGGTGGGGTCCGACTAAAGTTGTATTTTGATGTAATTCCGCGATCGCTCGACTGTGAATTTTCTCTAAAAAGGCTGTATGAATCTGTTCTGGTTCCTCCCTGTCTAGGGGAACATTGGGTACATACTTAATAGTTAATTCTTCAGTGCTACCACTGATATTTTGATGCCAAGCTGTAGCTAAAGGAGCAAGACGTTGGAGGGCGCGATCGCGTCTTCTGATGACCCTGGTACCAGCGATTGCCAGTTGGGTATCCCAGACTGCTAATTCGGTTTTGACTAAATCTAGATTGCCATTTTCGGCGTAGTGACGTAAAAAAGCATTGCGCTGACGTAGTACTTTATTATACTGTTGGCAAATATGGGCATACACTGGTTCTAGTTGAACTAACAAGGTATCAAGCCAATGACGACGGTTGTCAGGTCCACCCCGCACCAGTTCTAAATCTAGGCTGGAAAATTCTACTGCATTCACCACCCCCAGAAAATCCATCTGTCGGCGTAAATTTTCACCATTGAGGTTAACGGTGCGTCTACCATTGCGTCGTAAAGTTAATTTAAGTTCACTGATACCAGTTTCCCGTTTTAGGGAAGCTTGAATGATTCCCGCATCCGCACCATCTTGAACCAAATCGCGATCGCGAGCCATACGATGGGTGCGTAGGGTTGCTAATAATTCCACCGCTTCCAATAAATTTGACTTTCCCTGGGCGTTATTCCCTAATAAAATCGTTTTCGGGGCAGTAAATTCGACAAACTGCTCCTGATAATTACGAAATTGACGAAGATATAGCGATCGCAAAAACATGAATCAACGGGAAGTGGAAGTCAGGATACAGGATACAGAATACCCCATTCATCGAATTTAGGCTTAATCGCGAAAACAGCATGAACAGACTAAACTATTCTCATAATTTTTGTCACGCACGGATTCGGTAGTGTTCCCCGTTCCCTATTTTCCCCTAGTTTACCCGTCGATTCTCAGCAATTTTTAGCTGACGCAATCAACTGTTAGGCGTTAAACTGTCCTTAGCACCCAAGTTGGAATCTCGATTTATCCGTTCTACTTAGCTCAAAGTTTACCCATCCATCGGTAAGGGGTTGTGGGGAAAGCCCTCGGCTAATCATCAAATCGAAGCTCCTTGAAACCGGAATTAAGGAACTGAACACATGTTAATTTGCCCTCAGTGTAATTTTGAAAACCCGAATGCTAATAAGTTTTGTCAAAATTGTGGCACTTCCTTGACGGAAAAACCATGTCATCACTGCGGTGTCGATGTACCAGTGAATGCACAGGAATGTCAAAATTGTGGTGCCTTTTGCGGTGTGGTTTGGTTGGCAATTATTGCACTGAATCCGATTGCGGAAAATCACGGTGGAAATGGGAGTGATTTATCACTGACTGCTGCGGAAAATCCTGACCAGGAAGGAGAAAGCTCCATATCCTCTCCTGTCACCCTATCACAAGAGTTCCCTGTATTGTCAACGGGGGAATTTCTCGATCCACAACAACGTTACCGCTTATTGGAACCCCTGGACTGTAATCGACTAACGGAAGGAGAAATTTGTGTACAGGTACTGGACTCCCAACCTTTTCAAGTTACGTTTTTACATGCTTTAATTAGCAACCCTAGTCAGGAAATTGTGGATGCAATCAGCCAAAGGCTTAAGGCTGATTCTCCGAATATTCCTGCCATTGCTCAACCCTATCTAGCTCTCCAATCCTATTCCCATTTGGGTATTCCGGCAATTCATGATGCATGGCAACAGGGAAATATCCAAGTTGTTTTAATCGAGGAACGTTCCCATTTACCCCATGTGTTGGAACTATGGCAACAGGAACAGACGACGATGTTACAAATTGTCCATTATTTCCAGCAGATGAGTCAACTGTGGGAAATTTTACAGCCTTTTAAATGTCGCCAAAGTTTATTATTCATCGATAATTTACGATTTGACGAAGACCAAGCCCTTTCTCTACAACGGCTTCACATTGATGATTTTACCATTCCTTGTGATTCGATTGACGATACTTCCCCATCTTGTCTCCCTGAAGATCCATTCCTGGAGAATGAATTCCCCATCCAAGCTTTAGGAAGGGTTTGGCATCAATTATTTAAACAATCCCAACGAACCCAATTTGGCACTTTGATGCATTTACTGGGGGAAATGGAACTGGGAAACATTGATAGCCTCCAAGAAGTCCAATCCAGTCTCAAAGCGATCGCGGAGGAATTACAACCAATTACCCCGGAAATAAACACCGATGATGATGTCACAGAAGCCTTCACGAGTATTGGAAATGTCCCTGCTTCTACGCTGTTGCAATCAACTGCTAGCCCAGACAATGAAAATAAAGGCGATGATTTACCCACGCTAGTTTTACCCATGCAACTTTCCCAACTTGACCATGCAGGACTAACGGATGTTGGCCGTCAACGTGACCATAATGAAGATTATTTTGGCATAGATACGAGAATCAGTAAAATTGAACTACCTCGCACACGGGCGATCGCTGCACGGGGATTATATATCCTCTGTGATGGGATGGGGGGTCATGCTGGTGGTGAGGTGGCTAGTGAGTTGGCTGTAAATACCCTCCAGAAGTATTTCCAAATCTACTGGGATACTCCGAAATTACCCACCGAAGCCATTATCCGCCAAGGGATTCGCGAAGCAAATCAGGCAATTTTTGACCGTAATCAACAGGATGCTCGTTCCGGTGTTGCTCGCATGGGAACCACCTTAGTCATGTTGATGTTACAGGATAATAATATTGCCGTTGCCCATGTTGGTGATAGCCGCCTATACCAATATACCCGCAAACATCATCTGAAACAAATTACGGTTGACCACGAAGTCGGACAACGGGAAATTAGTAGAGGTGTGGAAGCGGATATTGCCTATGCTCGTCCTGATGCTTATCAGCTGACGCAAGCTCTTGGTCCTCGTGACGATAACTTTGTTGAACCTGATGTCCAATTTTTCCAAATCCAAGAGGATACTTTGTTTATCCTCGCTTCTGACGGTTTATCGGACAATCAGTTAATTGAAACCCATTGTCACACCCATTTGGAACCCCTACTATCTTCGAGTGCAAGTTTAGAAAAAGGAGCAAAAGACCTCATCGATTTAGCCAATAAATACAATGGGCACGATAATATTACTACGGTACTGATTCGTGCCAAAGTCCGTCCCGTGGTGAGTTAATTTTCAAGCAATACGTTCAAGGAGAAGATCGGTGTGGAGGGAAAGTAGTACCTAATACCCAACTCTCTTTCAAGTCAGGAATGAGCTATTTTCTTGTTTGCTTGTGTCTAAACAACATGGGAGACTGTTTTGATATGGGGACAAAAAGTACCAGGGTACAGGAAGGTAGTTGAGTAATTTGATAATACGGAGTGAAGTTTGTTAAATTTATTTTTAGTCGAGATATGGTGCAAGATGTTGATTTAAGGTCAATCAGTATTTAAAAAGTAAAAAGTCTCACATATACTCAGGACTCACCCCAGGACAATCTAAACACTGTCATTGCACTTCTTCGCGTAGCGAATCGACCGCAGGGTCGTAAGGAAGCAATTCCAAACACCTGATTTCTCGTCACGAGTGCATAAGTCCTAGTGCTTTCAACGGTCATCAACGGAGCTTTTCGTTGAGATGGTTAATAGTTACAGCTCAACTGTCAGCCATCAACAGTTAACAAACCAAAAGGAATATAGATCAACCTGTGAAGTATATCTAAACTTGGCATGAGAATGTGATTACACTTACTCTGTTAGACCCGCAAAACCATACACCACTCCAAACATGGAGTTTCAGCAACGAGTCTGTGATTCGCATTGGTCGTGCGACAGATAACGATATTGTGATTATGGATGATTTGGTTTCTCGCCATCATCTCCAACTACTACCAATTAATTCTGCTCAAAACACTCCTGTCTGGCAATTGGTAAATCAGGGTATTAATGGTACCTATGTTAATGGTGTTGCAGTGACCCGTTCCCAATTGCCTGCACAAGCTCAATTACAATTAGCTAAGGGTGGTCCAATTCTGCGTTTTGAAGCCACAATTCCACCCCCAACCCCATCGGTTTCTGTAAGCCATCCAACCTGTACCCACGAAGGTAATCCCGCAAGTAATCTTTTCTGTATCCACTGCGGACAACCTCTTAATGTCCAAAAAACTATCCGTAACTACCAAGTATTACGTACCCTGGGACAAGGGGGAATGGGAACAACCTATCTTGCATGGGATGGGGAGGGTAAAATCGTCGGTTTTTCCCAATTACTCGTTCTCAAACAAATGAATGCGGACATGGCTAAAATTGCCAAAGCTCAAGAGTTATTTGAACGGGAAGCAAACATCCTCAAATCCCTGCAACACGAAGGTATCCCCCGCTATTACGATTTTTTTGTGGAGGATGGGAAAAAGTATTTGGCAATGGAACTAATCCACGGTCAAGATTTAGAGAAACATATTATTTACAAAGGAACCGTCACTCCTAATCAAGCAATTGAATGGATGATTCAAACCTGCGAAGTCTTAGAATACCTCCACAGTCAAGAACCACCATTAATCCACCGTGATATCAAACCAGCCAACCTGATGGTACGCAACAGCAATAATCGCATCGTCGTGTTAGATTTTGGTGCTGTCAAGGAAAGTAGCAACTTACCCGGTACAAGAATTGGTGCAGAAGGCTATTGCGCTCCAGAACAGGAACGCGGTCAACCCCTCACCCAATCAGACTTGTATGCAATTGGTCCAACCTTAATTTTTTTACTCAGTGGTGAAAGCCCCTTTAAATACTATCGTCCCCGGGGACGTACTTTTCGTTTTGAAATCAATTCTATCCCCTCCATTACCCCCGAACTACGTCAGGTAATTGACAAGTTAACAGAACCCCTACCACGCGATCGCTATCAAACTGCAAGAGAAGTCATTGCAGCTTTATCAAACATTAACTAGGGTTTGCGGAAAAAGTCTGAAGCGTGAGGGTAGGGAGCAGGGAGTATTCTTAACGCTGCGGATTTAACTTTAATTGGGATTATTCGTGGGGAATAAAAGTTTTTAAAAACCTCCCTAATACAGGTTGGCGAAAATAAACCGAGTATTAATTTAGTCACAACTTGATATATATCTAGTGACTATGCTCTGGGTGGTCACTCAGTCAGCGAGGTCTACTGCCTTCATTCACGAGGTCAGAACCTCGTAGGTTCCGCACCCACGCGGAGCATGGGTGCGAGGCAAATTGGCAAATTATTAATTTTTAATTACGAATTACGAATTATCTAGTGACTATGCTCTGGGTAGTCACTCAGTTAACGAGGTCTACTGCCTTCATTCACGAGGTCAGAACCTCGTAGGTTCCGCACCCACGCGGAGCATGGGTGCGAGGGAAGCGGATCGACTGAAGGGTAATCCAAAATCCAAAATCCAAAATCCTTAATACCCCTCCTCCTCATATTCCGGTTGCTTCTCCTTGACCTTCTGGGGAATATTAATCGGTTGGGGAGCATCATCATCCCACGCATCCTTCTCCAGGTCGTGGTCAATGTAATCCTCAGCCTTCACCTCATCCACCGGTACACTATAACTATCCTTCCCTGTAGCTTCACTCCAATTATCTTCCTCCTCCTCATCATCGTAGTATGCCGGTTCCGGTTCCGGACGTGCTTCCATCACCTGACGACGGGGGGGTTCCTCTTCGTAATAATCCTCATCCCAAACTTCCTCTTCCACTGGTTCCGGTTCCCGCAGTTTTTGTCGCGGTGGTTCTAGGGGTATACCACTGGGAAGTTGGTTTGATGGGGCGATCGCTTTTGGCATGGCGTATTCCTCATCCCCATCCCGTTCCCAAGGTGCGCGACCAATCCCCAAGCTCTCCAGGATACCAACACTCAGTTGATTTACCCTTTCCTCTGCTCCTTCAAACACGATTAACCGATTCGGTCCAGTACTAACCACCTCATCAATGGAAATTTCGTAGGTGCTAATCAACCGGTCGGGGATTTGCGGTAATCCCAGGGAGGCAATAATAATCGACAATAACTTACCATTTTCCCGATGGAAGGTAAATCCACGCACCCGTCCGAGAACTTCTTCGGTTTCGGTAATGACCTCCCAGTTGATGAGATTACTTAACAACTCCACGTCGATATCTTCGATGACATCTTCGTTTTCCACCAGGATGACATCACCGATTTTACTGATGCGGTCAAGATACATGTAACGGGGTATACTGGAAACGGCGATGAGGCTGTCCTTGAGACCAAGGGCTACTACTTCTCGCTGTTCCACATCAACCCAGATTTGATTGACTATTCCTAGCCGTTTTCCGTTGTCACTGGTGACGACCTGGGTGTTTAATATATCGGAGCGTCTGATTTGTTCTGAGGTCATTTATCTACCGAGTCCCGATTCTCGAATCCGGTTTATCCATACAACACTATTAATAACAAAAACTCAAGCGGTTGTATTGCTTGATTGTAATTTTATTCCCAGTACTTGTGAAAGTGGTTGTAAATAGGGAGTAGGGAGTAGGGAGTGGAATGAGATTTTTTTGTAAGGTTGTGTCCCAAGGAAGTGGGGAACTCGCTTGAAAGTGTTGACGCGTAGCTGATCAATCGAAGAATTTAGTGCAAAGGTTCAGTTTCTTTACCGTAGTGGTCTGTCAACTTGATTTTGATTTTGATGGTAGTGGTGCGGACATCCTGCCTGCATTTGATTTATAAATATAATGTATCCATCATTTCTGTTTTAACAAAGCAGTGGGCTGTGGAGAGTGGGGAGCAAGAAAAATCCACTTTCATCTTTTCTCGTGTCAGCTTTACATGTAGGCTAATCCCTGCCAGTTTTAGGGATTGGCTACAAATGCGGGATAAATCCCAGAAACTAAACTTTTCTCTAATTTATCCGTATATTTGATGAAATTCCCATAATTTATACTCAAGATTATTTCAGATTTGACTAGTTAAGTACTGATTATTCCCGCTTAATTCATTTATTCTTCTGGAAAATTACAGTATAAATACTGATACGAAATGGAAATCTAAATGTATTTAAGACTGAAAATCCCTCAAGCACAACTGAGTGCGATCGCGGTTGTCAGGGTATTTACATAGAAGTATTCTCAGGGAAAGCACGTATTTGTTGCTGAATACTCCTCATATTTGTCTTCCTGAGATGAAATCCATGTTTAAGCTTCCCTTTTTCGCTGTATTTTTCACTGGCATCGGCTGCAATTACTTAATTACACCAGCACTCGCAGAAAGTATTAATGTTCAGTTTACGGGCATTGTGGAAAAATATATTTCGATCAATATTTCCTCACCCCCATCAGAAGGATTGGCAATAGACCGGAGCTTTGATGCTGCACGTATCGCAACTAGTTCCCCCAATAGTTTACAAATTCCCCCTGTACCCTATCTCCCAACTGTTCAGGTTAACTCCAGTCAACCAGTAAATATTATTCTCACTTCTACTGAAACACCTGAACAAGTAATCAAAAATCTATCCCCTGGTAAAACGAACCTACAATTACCACTCACCAATTCTCCCCAGTTCCACATCACCGTCGTTCCCCAGTAATTCGTTATACTTTACACGCTGATGCTTTTACTTTTTGGTTTGTTGACTCTTGACAGATGACGTTGAAGCCCGGAGGGGTGACAATCTAGCTTGAAATGTTTATGCAGCAAGGATTATAGAATAGCGATCGCGAAGCGACTCCTACGGAGTATCGCCCTAACTATAAAACTAAATTCAGAGCCAAGTTCAACGGAAAAATAAGGCTTTTGCCCAAAGCTTATTCATAATAGAATCAATAAAGCCGGAAAATGTAGTTTATCTTTTGATGGCAAACTGGCTTAAAACTATTGCTGTATCATAGTTTCGGAAGTTTTCGTCACCCCCCCAGCGTTGAAGCATTAACTTTATGTAATAAATACCTATCCTTTTCAACCACTGCAAATAAAAGGGACTTAAACATTTTTGAGGCAGAAATTAGCTTCAAACCCATACAGGGGAAGGAAAATACATTACAGGCTCAAAAATGCTTGAAACCCAGATATAGCAAAAAACTATTCAAAATTTTAGATGAAGTTGCATATAATTTTTTGCGTGTTTTTGTGTAGCTTGCTTATTGTTCTCGCAGTGCAGAAAGAACTGGAGCTTGGCAATCTTAGCAACTCGTTAACATTGAAGACCATGAGAAGATTATGAGATTGATTCGTCGTTCCTCCTCGCTTCAGACAACTTGCTATGTGCAAGTGCATATTAAAACGGTATAAGAATAAGATAAAACTAATTTAGCTGTTAGGCTTTGCTGAACCCATAACTTTAGTGCAAGAATTTTAAGACTCTAGATTTTTCACAGGCGTACTTGTTTGAGGAAAAAATTTTGAATCCCTGATACAGGTTGCGTTACGCTTTATCCAACAAGCTTTTCTTAGGTTTACATAGCCCCGGCGGCATTTTAGATTATCTTATTTGTAATTTGTCAAGATGTCAATAATCAGTCTGAAAGCCCTATAGTTACGTGGATAAATTGAGAATAGAGTCATTAATATTGAGAATAGACCCATTTTTTTTGTCAATAAGCTGAAAAGGGGAGGAAAAGCAGAATTTGGCATTTTCACTGATTTAAATAACTAATCGTATTATCCGTATTATCTATTTGTAGCAAATTTAATTAACTGACCAAGAATGTATTAAGGATTCATTAAGAAATCACGCCGATAACTAATTCTGCCCAATAATCATATATTTATTTAATCTTGTGCCTTGGAGAATAGGTCATGAACAAAATCATCCCATTTCTAATCGGTGGATTTTTACTCATTGGAACTGTTGGTTGTCAGCAAGGAACCAATAACGCTGACTCCACGGGTACAACCAATGAATCTCCTGTCAATCAAGTTAAGAAAACCGCAGATAAAACTGCTGATGCCGTCAAAAATACAGCAGATAAGGCTTCCACAACAGTGAAAAACACTACTGATGGCGCAAAAACCACAGTGAAGAATGCTGTTGATGGAGCAAAAACTACTGTTAAAAATAATAGCGGAGTTGAAACCATTGTCGCCAATCGCTTGAAAGAGAAATTCCCCAATAGCCAACTTCAGGTCAGCAACAAAGATGGTGTCTTAACTATCTCTGGTGTAGTTCCCAATGAAGAAACATTGAAGAAAATTGCCCCCACTGTTAAGGACTATAAATTCCAAGGCATTAAAGATGTCAAGGTGGAAGCCAAGGTAGCAGATAAAAAACCTCAGTAATCCGAGTACCATTACTCCCCACCACTGGGACGCAAGCGTTCACGCCAAGATGGAGAACTACCTTCTGAGGAACCAGTACCGGAGGATGAACCACTAGATGCCGGTGCGGAAGAACGACGACGGGGTTGGGGAGAGGTGGATTCTGGATTAGAATTGCGACGACGGCGACGAGAGCGAGAGGGTGACGAATTCTCGGTTGATTGGCTTGATTGACTTGACTGGTTACTATCATCCATATTGCGGTCAATCCGTCGTCTCCGTCTCCTAGGTCTTTGATTTTGCTCTGTCGTCACCTCCGCCGTCACCGAGGAATTTTCGCTTGATTGCTGATTACGACGACGGCGACGACGACTGGAACGATTTTCGTTAACTTCAACATTAACTTCGCTATTGATGCTATCGTGACGACGACGGCGACGACGACGTGGCACTTCCGCATCATCGTTAGTGTCAACTTGATTGTCTGTGGAGATGGGTCGATTTACTACGCGTATGGGTCTAACCGGTTCAGCTTTAATACTAGCCTTACGTCCCTGGAGTTTGGGTAATTCGGGAAACTTCTCAATCGGCAGGTCTGCTGTTGCTTTGGACATGAATTGCTGCCAAGTATAGGCGGCTGTGGCACTACTTCCGTGGGTGGGACGATTGTTATCGTTTCCTAACCAAACCCCCGTCACTACTTGAGGGATGTAACCAACGAACCAGAGGTCGCGGGCTTTATCGGTAGTACCTGTTTTCCCAGCAACAGCACGTCTATCTAGACTAGCTGGACTTCCGGTTCCGGAGGTGACGACACTGCGCAGCATCCAGGTCATAATGGCAGCACTATCGGAGTCGAGAACCCGTCTGGGTTGATACTGGGCTTGCCATAGTACATTTCCCTGACGGTTAAGAATTCTGCTGATACCGTGGGCTTCGGTGTGTAAACCTTCGTTGGCGAAGCTGCCATAGGCGCTGGTGAGTTCTAGTAAATTGACCTCATTGGAACCCAAGGCAAGGGAATAGGTGGGTTTGAGGGTAGATTTAATCCCCATATCTTGAGCTAATTTGATTATCGGGTTGAATCCGGTTCTGACCAAGGCTTTAACGGCGATAATATTTACGGATTTAGTTAGGGCATTGCGGATATCCATGCTACCGCGAAATCCCTCGTCAAAGTTTTTCGGTTCATAACCATCAACCACGTAGGGAGCATCAACATAGGTGTCATAGGGACTTTGACCACTGGCGATCGCGGCTGCATAGACAAAGGCTTTGAAGGTGGAACCGGGTTGACGTTGGGCTTGGGTGACGCGGTTAAATTGGTTTTTATCAAAGTCTTTGCCACCGACCATTGCTTTAATTTCACCGGTACGGGGGTTAAGGGAGACTAATGCCCCTTGTTGGAAGCGTTCCCAACGTCCTCGGTTACGGATGGTTTTATTGACTGCGGCTTCAGCGTATTCTTGCCATTTCGGGTCAAGGGTGGTTTCGACGGTTAAGCCTCCAGCAGCTAAAACATCTTGGGGGACTAATTTGGGTAGTTCTTTTTCGATGTAGCTGGTAAAGTAGGGGGCTGTGATTTGGGTGCGTTTTGGTAAACTGGGTTTAAGCACCAATTCTTCGCTAGCTGCGGCTTCCCTTTCACTGGGGGTGATGTAACCATCTTCTAGCATTCGCTGCAACACCAGATTCCGTCGAACTTTCGCAGCTGATGGGTTGCGGTCGGGAGCATAGATACTGGGTGCAGGAGCGAGTCCAGCGATTGTTGCCATTTCCGCTAGGGTTAATTCGTCAACGCTTTTGCTAAAATAGACCCAAGCGGCATCTGCAACTCCGTAGGCTCCCGCGCCTAAATAAACCAGATTGAGATAGCGTTCAAGAATTTCGTCTTTAGTGAGTTCTCGCTCCATTTTTTGAGCCAGACGGATTTCTCGAAGTTTACGGACAACGGTTTTTTCTTGTTTGAGAAACAAAATTCGCGAAAGTTGCTGGGTGATGGTACTACCACCCTCCACCACACCTTGGGAACGGACATTATTGACCACAGCACGGACAATACCTTGATAATCAACCCCATCATGCTGAGTGAAGCGACGGTCTTCGGAGGCAATAAAGGCTTGACGAAGTTTTTCCGGGATTTGGGAAATTGATAGGCGATCGCGTGTTGCAGGTCCTGTTTGTCTGAGAATAGAACCGTCTGCGCCTTTAATGGTCAGGGTTTGTTCGCGAGCAATACTGTTGAGTTCGGCGGTTGGTGGTAATTGTTGATCAATAGACCAAATACCGTAGGAGATTGCGGCTGCACTTCCCCCCAAGCCTAACCATGTCCAAAACCAACGGCGTTGATAAAGGGGTTTAGGATGACCAGGTAGTTTGTTGATGACGGCGGATAATACTGACCCCATCCGTTTCCATACTGATTTTGATGGGGGAGGCTGATCATCAGTTGCGGTATCGCCAGTATTAGTATCAGTATCTGGAATTAACTCCGTATTGGTAGAAAATTCCGGATTTTCGTTTTGGGTATCCCGATCAGTGATGGGAACTGATTTATCTTGAAACCAGGAGTTAAACTTAACCACAGTTCGCTCCAGCACCACGAAGAAGTTGCAATCCGAACATCATTTGGCTTGATATCTGGGAATTTCTAAATTTGTAAATTGTATAATCCTGATTGACCTTATGAAAAATTTCTCTAAATTTTACAGCGACTTATGGGAAGGACAACGTAACACCGTCATTGCGTAGACGCGTTGCGGATCGACCGCAGGGTTGTAAGGAGGCAATCCCAAACATCTGATTTCTCATCACAAGTGGGTAGATCCTAATTTTATTTTGGTTGTTGAATGTTATCGGATAACTCTCAACCTTCCACAAGTCACAATCAGGACTTCCTACGTAATCTTAACCAACCATCAAAATTACGTGCAAGCAAACCGGATATCAGTATAACATTATGAACTTACCTGTATGTATCCGCTAAATACTTATCGATAAATTTAAACTTTAACCAATATTTTCCGATGGAGTCAATCCAAAACTTGTACTATGAGTTTCCCAGTAACAGCAGCGATCGCTCTCGGCAGCAATTTAGGTGATTCCTTAGATATACTGCACCAAGCCGTTACCACCCTTGCCGAAACTCCGGGAATCGAGTTGGAAAAAGTATCCAGCTGGTATCGTACCAAAGCCGTTGGTCCAGTTCAACCCGACTATGTGAACGCTTGTGCCATTCTTCAAGTACAGATGATACCACTGATGCTTCTAGAAACTTTGTTAAAAATTGAAAATAAATTTGGCCGAGTTCGTACTGAAAAATGGGGAGCTAGAACCCTAGATTTAGATTTACTACTATACGACAACCAAATCATTCAGACACCGAACCTGGAAGTTCCCCATCCCCGTATGGGCGATCGCGCTTTTGTTTTGGTTCCCCTAGCCGAAATCGCTCCCGATTGGATTGAACCTGTTTCCGGTTTATCAATTTTGCAGTTAAGTCAGTCTGTTGATCAATCGGATGTACATTTGTTGGCTGATTGGAAGGGGAGGAGGGAGTAGTGATACCTATTTGAAAAAAGAAGGCGACAGATCAATACAGATCATACAGATCAATGTTGAAGAGAGGTAGCAATGCTACGTCTCTTGTCTTGTTCTGAATGTGTTGTAAACATTTTTTGAATCGGTATGAGTAGGAAATAGCCATAATGTTTAAGGATTACAGCATAACCTAATTCCTCCCTAGTGGTCTGTCCCATCAATTTTGATGAGTAAAGAAAGGCACGTAGTAGCGCTAGTCTATGACAACCCTGCGGGTATAGCACCTTTATAGTACAATACAGTTCAGTTAGACTTAAAAGCCTGATTATTGGTTAGGTTGGGTTGAAGAATGTAGAGGCAGTAGCCCTGGTGGAATGCGTCCCCACGCGGAGCATAGGGACGAGATAAACGAATTCATTTTCCTTCTACTCCCTACTCCCTGGGAATTTTAGGGTTTTGTGGGAAATGCGGGTTACTCCTCAAAATCTACCAACCCCAGCTACCGGGAACACCTTTAAATGGGCCAACAATATCTTTAGTAATCCAACCACCGTAAAAATTTCCTGGTTGGGGTGTAACTAACTCACCATCAACATAACATGCATCCATGACATGGGCATAGAAAGCAACATGGTTTTGAATTGCCGCAAAAGGTGGTGTGGGATTCGGATAAAACCAACCAGCATTTTGTACCTCTTTGTCTCCAACCCGGATCGTGTAATATCCCGCTCGACCTTTCCATTCGCAAAAACTGGATTGGGGGGTTGCGATTAAATACTCCATCTTAATATCTGCCGGAGGAATATAATAGGAGGGGGGATGGCTAGTTTCCAGTACCCGTATGGCATTAGTCGTATCGGCAATCACTTCCCCATTAAAAATAATTTGAATGTGTTTACTAGTTGGTTCTAGTTTCGGTGGACGGGGATAATCCCATACAGATTCTTGTCCTGGTTGTGGTTCGATACGCTGCGGTCGCATACTGGTAGATTTACCTTTTATCAGTGTGTTGTTACCGTTGGTTTACTCGCAGAAATTTCCTCAAGATGCATATCAAGACCAAAATTCCAGTCAAATTTGAATGATTTTGGTAGTTTTTGATGCGATACGCTCTTGGTGTTTTGCTTTACTGGTTCTAAACCAATAAAATTTCTGTGTAGTAAAAATGCTATCAATATAGGGAACCACCAGAGATAAGGATATCGCAAAACTATCAAAAAAACTTTTTTACCCCAATCGAATACTGTCATCCCATTAGACGTAAATTTGGCTCTTTTGTACATGGTGCGCTCGGTTTTGAACACAGTCTATGATTTGCCTGATTTTCAGGGATTTCAGGCACTTGTAGTTTGAATTCGTGCCGATGCTAGAGATGGTCATAATAGCTCTAATGCCACCCTAGCAAAGCTCCAAAAATAATTGGTTACTTTGTATTCCTAACTTCGGAAGCTCCCTCGGTTTTCTCTGAGTGTGTGAAAAACTACCGGAAATTACCTGGTTTCAATTTGGTCGCAGATTGGGGTCGAGTCTGATTGGGTTGTAATCTAACAGCATTACGTAGACCTGTAGCCGTACCACCATCTTCCCGTGCTAGATAGGGTTTGAGGTTAATTGCAGTTCTGGAATTAGATGCTTGCGGTCTTCTTCCTCCAAGAATAGACCGACCCATGTTGTAGATATTCTCTACTTGATTACCACTCGTAGTATAGGTATTGACACCAAAGGTTTGTTGACCACTGTCGGCAGTAACTAGATTCTCAAATACGCTGTTACGAACAATAAACGGGTCTCTGTCGGGTGGAACCGTGAGGACAATCCGACAACTGGGATTTGCTTCCGTCGTGACACACAGGATATTGTGACGATTTTCAACGGCGGTTTGTAGTTCTAATAATCCATCGGGACGATATAATTCTAAACGTTGGGCTATGGTCAAACAACGTCTTTGGGCATCCCAACCACCACCTAATGCGCGGGGAGTAGCCCAAGGGAAAAATTGACCCGGTTGGCTACGGGGTTGGTACATAACTGTGTATTGACCGTTATGGAACTGACAGGTGAATCGCTCCGCAGTTTGTACCGTAGAACCTGTGGATGGATTGGTTGTACCGGTGGGAAGTGTGGAAGAATTTCCCCCCGTCGGGACGACAAAATCGTCATTGGATTGGGCTAAGGCAGCATTACCAACTAATAGTGATAAACTTAAACCGCCTAATACCAATAATTTTATGGGTTGTGCCATAGATATACGCTCTCTGTAAGAACACTAGGGTCTATTTAGGCTGGTTGACGAAATTTCTCAGATTTTGATTCATTTCCTCCTTGAAAGTGAGTCGGGAGTCGGGAGTGGGAAAAACGACTTCCTATTGTTTACAGTTTAAGTCTGTATCGCAGTTTTCAAGGGGCTTTGAGATAATATTTGAAAGAACAATCGATCAGAACCTCGTTATTGATCAAGAAATAGTGCAAAAATTAACTTAATACTGGGTTTCCTTGTCGTTTAAAATCGTATGCTGGATAGCGATCGCCTAAAAACTGAGCTTGTATTATTGCATTAAAAGTCAAACATAAACTTTTGACGAAACAATTCGACTTTCCACATCTAGTGTAAAGTCATAGGTATTTAAAAAATCAGGTCGCCTTTGTAGAATAGCTAGTTCAGCTATCCTTGTTTTACCAGAACCTGTAGGGGTACAAAGCGCAAATGATTCTGCTGTTGCTAGTCGCTCAATTCCACAAATTTGAGAACGCCATGCTAAAGTTTTACACTTTGTGGTTCTCGATTTAGTGTGACGGTGTGCATCTTCTACTCCCGCTCCTTCTTCGGACACTTCTTGCGGTCTTTGCGACAGGCTTTGGTTTGTTTGATGATTTCTTTGACTTTAGTCTGGACTTCTATGTGTTTTTTTACACCCTCGTAGCCATAACGGTTGTAACCGTTTTCTACAATCATTGCCTCTAAATACTTCACGCGATCGCGTCCTCCAGGGTGGGATGATGCCCATTCTGGGGGTGTGTTTTTTTGTTCTTTTTCTAGGGTTGCCATCAGGTTGCGTAGACCATCGGCTGCGTAACCTGAAGCGACAATTAATCTGGTACCGAGTACGTCAGCTTGTCGTTCCATGTCCCGACTGTAGGAGAGGGAAAATAATTGTCCGACGGTTCCTCCTAGTGGTAAATACTGAGTTAAATTCGAGATTAAGTTACCTTGAGTGACGAGTTGAAATCCGTGGGAGAGGACAACGTGGGCTAGTTCATGACCGATAAGTCCAGCTAATTCGGCTTCGGAATTGGCTTTATCAATGGCTCCAGCATTAATAAAAATTTTACCCCCTGGCAGGGCAAAGGCGTTAAGTTCCGGTTCGGGAAGGACGAAAAACTCGTATTTAAATTCTTTGCGTCCGGCTACTTGGGCTAATTTTTGACCAATTTCGTTGACATAGTTGACCACTGTTTCATCTTTGACCAGGTTAAGTTGTCTTTGAGCCTGTTTTGCAACCGATTCACCGATGGATTCTTCCCCTTGGAGCAACAGTAAGGTGGAATCTAACGCCGAAAATGGACCCAGTAAACTTCCCGTCACTGCATAGCCAATAGCACCAGTGATGATGTTGGCGATCGCATTTCCGCGAATTTCACGACGAATGTGGGATTTATACCGTCTGAGGTTATCGTCCGCTAATTGGATGAATTCCGGTGCAAGGGGGTCTTGGGGATACAAAATCGCATATTGACGGGCTGCAAGGGAAGCTTCCATGTATTTTTTCGCACTTGCTAGGGCTTCTACCCGTGCTTTCACTAATTCCGGTTGCTGGGGATATCGGGTGGTTCCCTGTTCTAGGATACGCAGTGCTTCTTTTTCCTGACCGTATTCCCGTAGTGCTTGAGCGTAACGAATATAACCAGGAATAAATTCGGGAACTTCTTCCACCAACAACTTGAGGGGTATTAAAACGCGGGTTTGTAATTTTGCAGCCATTCCCGCTTCCGCTTCTCGCCAATATACCCTACCCCGTGGTGGTAATTGTTCTGGGTCGGTAATTGCTGGTTGACGATTTTCCACCGTTGCAGTGGTGTTAGCAAAAGGTTCTTTCAACTGACGGTAGATTTTTTCTGCTTCTGCGACATTTCCTGCTAAAAATAGCTTGTCAGCAGCAATAAACTGCTCTCTTCGTGCAATTTCCTCCGGTGTGAGGGGATTGCCTTCCTCTTGACTTCCACTCACTGAAGTTTCGGGATTTTCCGGTTCTTTCGTTTCTGATGGTTTATTTTCGGGATTTTTGGCTTCCGTGGCTTGATTATCCGTGGTTGGTTCTGTTTTAATCTGAATATCTTCACTGACAACTAAAGGCGTGGGAAATTGGTGATTAACTGTTACCTCCGCATTACCAGTAGAGATATTTGGATTTTTTCCTTGCTTGTAAATAGGGGGTGGGGAATGGGGAGTGGGGAGTGGGAATGAGCTATTATTTTCAGATTTGGTTGTGTACAAACCTTCATGGGAAGCTGTTTTTAAATCCGATAGATCCGACGGGGAACTACTTTCCATCCCAACTTCCCCACCCATAGAGGGAACAGATTCCAGCGCAGGTGAAACCCGCACTTGCGTCAAGACAACTAAAATCGACGTTCCCATCGACAACAGCAACCAAGTGAGTGCAAGGAACCAAGACTTCCATCTACCTTTCATAGCAGCACGGGTGACAACAGCGACGACCAATTAATCTACTTCAACAGCAAAATTGCCAGAACTGTAAGATTAATCCTATCTTTAATGTAGGAGTAAATACCAAAATCGCAAACACCAGGATCTAAATTCTCGATAAATCTAGACATTTACTTTATATATGGGACGTACACGCTCAAAATCCGACCTACCAACAAAAATATGTCCCGTATGCGATCGCCCTTTTACATGGCGAAAAAAATGGGCTGATTGCTGGGATGACGTAAAATACTGCTCTGAACGCTGTCGCAGAAGACGTTCCCAAGCGAACGAGAAAGGTAATGGGGAATGATGAGGGTAATTTTGGGGAGGGGTTGGAGTGAGTTTGATAAACCTCACATCTACCTATCATCTTCATGGATAATTTTTTTGCGCTCCAGGGATTTACCAAAGTATTTCCAAATTAGCAAACCAATAATGACACTGAAAATTAAACTTGCGAAAAAAGACATGAAAAAATTTTCCGGTTTAATCCCGTTAATTCCTTTATCCTCATTATGTTCTGGAAGTGCTACTTGAATACTAGATGCAACATTCCCCCCGACCGCAATTCCCGTACTTAGTGCAAAAATCAGCACCTGTTCCTCCCGCTCCCGTTTAGTTTGCTCAATTGCCACTTGTCCACGGATAGATGCGATCGCTTTATCAATTAAACTAAATCCATGATGGAAGTATTGTAACTCGGCACTTATCTCTTCTTGAAAAGAAAGACTAGTTTGTTCTGTAAAAAAACTTAGAAAGCTCAGGTCTTCTCCGGGAGATATACTCTGCACTTCTTGGAGTTTATCTGTATAATCACGGGTATAAATCAGGATAATGTTTTGATATTTTTCTAACCTGCGCAGCATCTCTGCATACTTAAGTCCGATTTCTGGTAATGAAATTAATTTTTCTTGAAAATATTCAAGTTTTTTTTTCATTCATTGAGTTATTGTTATCAAGTAGACTTTTGACCTCTGACTCTAACTGGTATTACAAAACAAAGGTATAGATGAAAACATCTGTATAATTGGTATTTCACTTATATCCATCACCCCCATTTCTCACAAAATCCAAAAACTCACAGGGAATAGTCTGTGACAGGAGTAGTAGAAGGAAAATCAATCCGTTGCTCAAGGCTGACAACTTACTCGCTCAAAATCCAGGATCAATTGATCACCCCTTCCAGTGAAGGAAAAATGGGCTGATTTTTGGGATAAAGTCAATATTGCTTTGAACGCTGTTATAGAAGGCTGCTCAAGCCAAGCAGAAAACAAACGGGGGATGAGAAGGGGAGATTATGCGATCGCTGGCTTCAAAGTCAGTTAGACTACAGAATATTAGCGATTTTGCCAATAAAAAATATATACATCAACAAAAATATTAAACCCTCCCACCGGGAAACATTTTTATCTTGAGTTAAAAGATAGAATAATAAAGCCGCAACACAGTAAATCGGTAGGGGAAATCTTAATACTTCGGGTGTCACAATTAAAGTCCCAAAAAAAGAAGCCACTCCAGAAATTGCTAAACCATTAAAAATACAAGAACCAAGTATATTACCAATCGCAATTTCCCCCTTACCCTGACGAGAAGCGGTTGCACTGACAACAGTTTCCGGTAACGTTGTACCAAAGGAAAGTAAAGTCACAGAAACAATTGCTTTGCTGATACTCATAATCTCAGCCAGCTTTTCTAAAGAAATAATTGTGTATCTTGCTCCCAGATAGATAAATATTCCGCCCAGAGTTACAATCAGCACATCCTGAATGCGAATATTGCCCTTTCTCCCTTCGGCTTTCACATTTTCATCTAGCAAAATATCTATTGGTGTACTACCATCCTTCAGAAGATAAAACACATAGATACAATAGGCGACAAGACAAATTATTCCTTCCCCTACCGTAATCTTGCCATCATACATTGTGAGTACCACAATAAATACAGTGGCCATTAAGAAATTGAGGTCGATAAATATATATTGATCACCCAATTGAATTGCCGCTCTGGTAAACAAGCTAGCAATCCCAAGCACAAAAAATAAATTAGAAATACTGGAGCCAATTACATTACCAGGAACTATTTCCGATACTTGTTGACTAACCGCAATCACGGAGGAAACTAACTCCGGGAGGGAAGTACCGATAGAAACAATAATTACTCCAATCACAAAAGGAGACATCCCCAAAGCCAAACCAATAATTTCTGCCGCATCCGTAAAAAATCTCGCAGCAGTAATTAAAACTGCCAGACTAACTACGAATATACCTAACCAGATCAATAGGTCCATTTTTTCAAAAGTTCATATTTGAACCGCATGGGTTATGCTACGTTAACCCATCCTACAGTAATTCAACCTACTTGGTTCAAGCTGTCACCAAGCTGTCACATTTATCAGGTATTCGTGTAATTAAAATAAAGGGTAGTGAATAGGGGCTTTTTTCATGTTTGGCTGTGTCCAAATCTCATGGAGGGACTTTCTGGAAAATAGAGAATAGTAATCAGAAGAACTATTTTTATAGTTTGGCTTCGCCGTGAGCGTCAGCCTAACCGCACTACATACAACTACCCCAACCCTTTATAGATAAGTAGGACTTACAAACTCTTTACAGGAAATCAGATGTTTGGGATTGCTACGCAAGCAAGTCGATCCGCTGCGCGAAGAAGTGCAATGACGGTGTTTACGTCGTCCTTGCGTAAGTCCTGGATAATTAGGACAGAGGTGTAATTACCATTACTACTCCCTACTCCCTACTACCTCTATTTTTTCAAGTTAACCAATCGCAGTTGCGGCAATAATTTGGCGAATATCTGCTGGTGTTAAATCCGGATTTGCACTTAACATTAAAGCTGCAACTCCAGATACATATGGTGTAGCCATTGAAGTGCCACTCAGAAACCCATAGGTATCATTTGGTGTTGTGGAATATATATCTTTTCCTGGTGCGACTACGTAATAAAGACTACTATCAGAACCCGCTCGATTACTAAAATCGGCCATATTGTAATTGATATCAATCGCACCAACGGCTATACCCCAGTATTTTGCTAAAGCTGCGGGATAGACAGGTTCTTCCCCACCGTTATTTCCAGCTGCCATCACGACAATCGCACCACGTTCGGTCGCATATTTGACTGCGGCTTCCACCTCCGGACTATATCCTCCCGTTGTCAGACTGAGGTTAATCACATCTGCTCCATTATCCGCAGCATAAATAATTCCTTTAATAAAATCTTTCTGGGTTCCCCGACCATTTGCATCAAAGACGCGAATAGGCATAATTTTGGCATTGTAAGCAACTCCAACCATACCATAACCATTTGCTTCTGCGGCAATAATGCCAGCGACGTGGGTTCCGTGGGTTTCCTCATCCATCGGATTGTAGTCATTACCGACAAAATCCCAACCAATCAAGTCATCGATATATCCGTTGCCATCATTGTCGATACCGTCCCCAAAAATTTCACCAGTATTAATCCAGATATTGTCATCTAAATCTGGGTGGGTAAAATCAACCCCACTATCAATCACTGCTACTACCACACCTTCACCTGTGTATCCCTGTGTCCAAACTTCGGGGACACTGATTGCATCTAATCCCCAGGTGTATATGTTGCTGTGGTTGGGAATGTCGCTGAAGCGGGGTAAACCTATGGCTGTAGCAACTGCATTTGCTGCATCAATTAAACCATCACCATAGACTGGACTGAAGTTGTAAGACTGGGTGGTGTAGGTCGGTTGGGGATTGGAGGTGGAACTGAGGGGGGAAGAGGTGAAATGAAGGTTCGGATTTGGTATTTCCATATCGATTGTGACTTCTGGGGAGGGAAAATCGATCTGGAGGTTAGGAAACCAATAATCAAAATCCGTTTGGTTTTCCCCAGTGAAAGTTAGTTGGTAGTGACTACTGAGTTGATTGATGATGGTTTCGTCACAGGAATCGATCTGAATATCATGATTAGGAGTAATTGAATCAGTGATTACATTTGCGACATCAGTATCTAAACTGCTAGAAAGGCGATAAAAAGGATTGATGCTGCTATTGACTTTCAGGGTGTTGGTGAATAAAGATACTGGTGATGTGATCAGGTGATCTGTGGTTAATTGGTGTGTAAAACCGTTGGGGAGATGCATCAAATTGTAGTTTTCCAGCATAATTTGGGGCAGTTTGGTCAGAAATCGTCTGAAGGATATATATTCCTAAGACATGGAACTGATGCAAAATTACGCCAGGGTTGGTTGATATATTTCCCTTTTGGTTTGTTGAGTATGTAAAGTAAACTGCAAACAAAATGTAAACTAAAACTGCTTTCGGTGTGGTGATTCTGATAAGTTAGTAAAATCGCCTTCTGTGATACCTATTTGCTGTTTATCTTTTGTTATTGATTAATATGGCGCTGATAGTTCAAAAGTACGGTGGGACTTCTGTTGGTTCGGTGGAACGCATTCAAGCGGTTGCGCAGCGCGTGTGTAAAAGTGTGAATGCAGGTAACTCCTTGGTGGTTGTGGTTTCGGCGATGGGGAAAACTACCGATGGACTGGTAAAATTGGCCTACGAAATTTCGCCGACTCCTAATCGCCGGGAAATGGATATGCTGCTGTCAACTGGGGAACAGGTAACTATTGCCTTGTTGAGTATGGCTTTACAGGAGTGTGGACAAGCGGCGATTTCGATGACTGGGGCGCAGGTAGGAATTGTTACAGAAGCTACCCATACAAAGGCGCGGATTTTGCAAATTAGTACCGAACGGATTCAGCAACACCTCCAAGAGGGTAAAGTGGTGGTGGTTGCTGGTTTTCAAGGCATCAGTAGTACCGCAAATTTGGAAATTACCACCTTGGGTCGGGGGGGTTCGGATACCTCCGCGGTGGCTTTAGCGGCGGCTTTAGGAGCAGATTATTGTGAAATTTATACCGATGTTCCGGGGATATTAACTACAGACCCCCGTTTAGTTCCCGAAGCTCAGTTAATGGCAGAAATCACCAGTGATGAGATGCTGGAATTAGCCAGTTTAGGAGCGAAGGTATTACATCCTAGGGCAGTGGAAATTGCTCGTAACTATGGTGTGCCGTTGGTGGTGCGTTCTAGTTGGAGTGATGCACCGGGTACTTGGGTAAGATCAACTCGACCGCCAGAGCGATCGCTGATTAATTTAGAGTTGGCGCGGCCAGTGGATGCGATTGAATTTGATACCAACCAGGCACGGGTGGCGTTACTACGGGTTCCCGACCGTCCAGGGGTTGCTGCTAGTCTGTTTGGGGAAATTTCCCGTCAAAATGTGGATGTGGATTTAATTATTCAATCTATCCATGAAGGTAATACGAATGACATTGCCTTTACCGTCATGACCCCCATATTACCAAAGGCAGAAGCAGTTGCCGCCGCGATCGCACCAGCTTTATCCAATCCAGGGGAACATGGCAGTGACACCGCCGAGGTGATGGTAAAATCGGATATTGCTAAGGTAAGTATTGCCGGGGCAGGAATGATTGGCAGACCCGGTGTAGCAGCGAAAATGTTTGCTACCTTGGCAGAGGCTGGTGTGAATATCCGGATGATTTCCACCAGTGAGGTGAAGGTGAGTTGTGTGGTGGATGTTTGTGATTGCGATCGCGCAGTTAGTGCCCTCTCCCAAGCTTTTGAAATTACTTCTTCTCCCATCCGCTCTGTGGTAGATATTCATCCAGGTAAAAATACTGGCAAACCGCCCGTGCGTGGTGTTGCCCTTGACCAAAATCAAGCCCGCATCGCCATCCGTCATGTTCCCGACAAACCTGGTATGGC
The DNA here is from genome assembly GCF_002368395.1 of Calothrix sp. NIES-3974. Classification (GTDB taxonomy): domain Bacteria; phylum Cyanobacteriota; class Cyanobacteriia; order Cyanobacteriales; family Nostocaceae; genus NIES-3974. The sequence goes on along the minus strand of NZ_AP018254.1, from coordinate 3,181,230 downwards.
TGCCAAGTTATTCGGTTTATTGGCGGAAAAAACCATCAGTGTGGACATGATTATTCAATCACAACGCTGTCATATCATTAACGGTGTACCGACTCGCGATATTGCTTTTACAGTAGCACGGATGGATGCCCTCGCAGCCCAAGAAATGTTAATTACAGCTGGGAAGGAATACGGTTGGGGTGAGGTGGTGTTAGATCAGGAAATTAGTAAAGTAAGTATTGTTGGTGCAGGGATGGTGGGACAACCAGGAGTCGCGGCTAAAATGTTTACAGCCCTGGCACAAAATCAGATTAATATCCAAATGATTGCCACTTCCGAAATTAAAATTAGTTGTGTGGTTTCCCAAAGTGAAGGAGTGAAGGCTTTACAGGTGATTCATGCGGCTTTTGGTTTAGCTGGAAGTGAGAAATTTGTCGTTCCCGCTTAGTACAGCTTTGTATAAGTTCGTAGCGTCATTGAGTCTCCCAAGGTTTTACCGATTAGGTCATTTATTTCGTCACGGATTTACGAAATGCTGTACTTAGAGGTTATGTGAAAAGTTGCTTTTAATACTTAACCAGCTCGTTTTTTGGGAGTGGGGAATAGGGAATTGGGAGTAGCCGTCATGTAATGCTGACATCAGAACCTATAAAAGTTGATTTTTCCCACTCCCGACTCACTTTCAAGTCAGTAGATAAGGACAAATATATTGTTTGAGCTTATTTCCTGTTTCCAAGAAGTGGTGAATAAAGTATTTATTGACACTTTCCAAATATTCTCTAACACCGTTTTATTTTGGTGTTGATACCTGACGGGGATGCAGGGGGATTAAATGTATCAAAATTTTAGTGAAATGGTACTAAGTCGCCATGTAATGCTGACATCAGAACCGTAGATTCCCATAGCGCAGCTTCTTTTGGAGATGAAAGTGGTTTTTTCCCACTCCCCACTCCCAACTCACTTTCAAGCTAGGATTAATCACAAAAATTATGTCTAAGTCTAAAAATATGCGCCGTGATTTTCAAAACCGCGAGGAATTAATTGACTACCTGCGGGAACAATTCCCCGATGCGGTTAGGAATGATGACCATGTGAGTCCCATTCATGGTGGTTATAAAATTGCTCGACAACGTTTGCAAAAGGTCGATCCGGTAAAATATGCCAAAACCCGCAATTTCCTTAACGGTGCGGTGACACGGCTATCCCCCTATTTGCGTCATGGGGTGTTAAGCTTACGAGAAGTGCGGGATTTTGTCCTCGAACGCGTCAACCATGATGACGAGGCGATGAAGTTGATCAATGAATTGGGGTGGCGAGATTATTGGCAACGTTTATATTTTAAATTGGCGGATAAAATTTGGGAAAACCAAGAAGATTATAAAACGGGTTTTGCCAGCAGTGAATATGCCCCAGAATTACCAGATGATATTCGCAACGGGACAACGGGTTTAGTCTGTATCGACGCATTTCGCCAAGAGTTATATACAACAGGATACTTGCATAACCATATACGCATGTGGCTAGCCGCCTATATAGTTCACTGGCGGAGAGTGGCTTGGCAAGCGGGAGCGAGATGGTTTTTAGAGCATTTATTAGATGGAGACCCAGCCAGCAATAATTTATCATGGCAATGGGTCGCCAGCACCTTTAGTCACAAACCCTATTTTTTCAACCGTGAAAATTTACAACGCTACACAGAGGGTCTTTACTGTCAGGGATGTCCATTATTAGGTCAATGCGATTTTGAAGGTAGTTATGAGGAATTAACAATCAAGTTATTTCCCAAGGGGGAATTTCAGAAACAAGATAATAGTCAAAGTTGGCAAAAAGGTAAACGTCGGAAGTAATAGTCGCTGACACAGCAAATATTTCACAAACCAAAATCCCAAATCGCCTATTACCGAGAAACTCGTTCACCGTAGCGTAGCAACTTTTCCACCGTAATCAAGCGATTTTCCCAGAGACGGACTTGATAGGGATTGGTTTGAAAATGCGATCGCATCCAGTTTTGATAATTGGCTCGAAATCTCCTAATACTAGCACGGGCTGCACTAATTTGACTGGATTTGGGTTTATCTTGAAGTTGATTAAGTGCCTGTTCAACTAATTGGGCTTGTTGATTAAAACTCTCCCTAACTGTCGCTGGTAAACGCAGCTGATTATTACTTTGGGCAAGTTTCCATTCGCCGTGTAAAGCTTGATACCTCTGGGCGGCTGCCAGGAAGGGTTGGCGGTGGGGGATAATTGATGTATTACTGCGGGAATTACCCACTTGGGTATTCTTGAGCATAGTTTGGATATCCGGGTTGAGGTTTTCGGCGGCAAACAGGGCATACCCAGCTACGGGAAAATCGCGAATTGCTTGCAACTGGTCGAATGTCCCCAACTTGGGCAAATTAAGTAGGCGAATTCCTGGTAAAAGTAGGGCTGAACCCAATTGCTCAAAGCGAATTGATGCTACCCAAGGTTGGGCTAATCGTTCAAACTTATAGGTTTCCGTGGCATAGGTCATGGGTACAATTAAATCCACGTCTCCCCGTTGTGCCCAATATTCCCAGTTTTGTTGGATTTTCTGAATGCGTTCGTTGCGAGGTAAGGGGAATACCGCCACTGATAATTTTAAACGGGGGCGTTGCCGTTTGAGTTGCCTGGAGACCATTGCCACAAAACTGTCAACCTGTTGGGTGCGAAAGTCTGTCCATTTTCGCCATAAATCTGCTTGCTGGGGATTAATTGTGATTGGATCAACTCCATAACGTTGCTGAAAAATTTCCCGCGCTGCTTTACCATATCCATAGCTACGTCCGGCATTGGGGTCTTGGAAGGGATAGCGGATGTAATCGAGTTGTAACCCATCCACATCATACTTGGTGACGATTTCCGTGTATAACCGCAACAAATAATCCCGCACCTGGGGATTGGCTGGGTCAAAAAAGGGTTTACCTTGTCCTTGGGGTATGGTTTGTCCACGGTGGTCAAATCCAGCCCAATCAGGGTTTGCCGCTAATACGGGTCCGGGATAATCACTACTCATGCCAACTAACGGATTGTGTTGCACATTGCCAGCCGCAAACACCCACACCCAAGCATGTAGCTCCATATTCCGTTGTTTCGCTAATTTCACCGCACTCGCGAGGGGGTCCCAACCCTTTGTCAGGGGATTTTGTTGGGGAGCAACAAGGCTGGGATAGATGGGATAACTCGCATTCAGGGTTTCAAAAAAGACGGTATTAATTCCTGTTTGGGCAAAACGGTCAAAAATTTGCGCCAATCCGGCCTCACTCCCGGCACGAACAATTGTACCCCGATCCAGCCAAACGGCACGGGTTTCTGCTGGAGCTAGGGGACTGGTAAGGGGAAACTGTTGCCATAGGCTGGTACGGGCTTGTAGCCACGCTTGCCTAGCCCTTGCGTATTGTCGCTGACGAATTAATTCGGGGATTTGTTGGGCTGTTTGTCGAGCAGATGCGAGGGTATGCTCTGTGCCGTTTATAATTCCTTTAGTATTGGCCAAGGCAATCACCGCACTAGCGGATGGGGAAGAAGTATTTGTATTGTTTCTTACCAATGATGCCAGGTTGGCGCTTTCCACCCGTCCAATGAGGTTATTCAGTTCTTCCTGGAGAGCGCGGGCTTCATTGGCGTTAATGGGAGCGTTAGAATTGGGATCAATGTTCCAACGTACCGATTGTTCTAGTTGGTCGATGGCTTCATTGGGACGGATTCGGGGTGCTGTTCCTTGGGTGGTTGGCGAAGTTCTGGGTTGATTGGGATTGGTTGTTGAGCCAACATTGGAGACTGGTGGGGGGTTAGTTGTGACTGGATTCGGTGAAGTTCTGGGTTGACTGGGATTGGGTATTGAGGCAACATTGGTAATACAGTTTTTGTCTCCCCCCTCAATATTGGTGGCCACATTACTCGGTAATCTCATGTGACGTTCCACGGAAACACGCAACCAATTTTGATCGATTTGGGGATTGGCAACCGTATCTCCACCAAAACGCCAACCGAGCAAAGTTGTTCGTTCAGTAGCAATCACAGCTGCAGAATTATTGTTAGTACTCCACACCGCAGCAGTTTGAGCATTGAGGGAATCGGGAACTACAACCCCACCCCGAACTTGACCCGATAAACCGGATTGGAGATTCCAATCCATGTTTTTGATTTTACTGGGTTGTAAACTTTGGGCATCATTCAAACTAAAACCCCAGTAACCACCGAGTAAATTACGTAACAATTGCCGCACCCCTGGAGAAGATGACACCCCCACTGGACCTGTGGCGATTAATCGACCTCCCCGACTCATCCATTCTTCGAGAGCGATCGCTTGCATAGGGGTAATATTTTCTACGTTTGGCATCAGTAATACCCGTCTTTCTCCCCAATCGCTAGAGGTTTGGACACGATGCAGGGGTACAATACAATAGCTCAATCCCGCCGCCTGTAAGCGTTTACTGATTTCCCCCCACTGATTGGCATTCTCTGCACTGTAGACTACACTGATTTGACTAGTTTGGCGATCGCGTTGATTCGCTCGAACAGGTGTATTACAAAAATGGGTAAATAATAGGGGAATTTCTAGTAATAGGCATAAAAGGGTTTTTTTGCGGAAATACTGCGGCGGAAACTTCACTCGTCACTCCTTCTGTAATTGATTACAATTTCTGAATATAAAGTAATAAATAATAATGAAAGCCTATGCGACAGCCATCCAATCAATCAAGCTTTTGTCAAGATTGTTGGAATACAAATATTAATTTACAAAAACCCAACTTATGACCTAACTTAAGATAACAAATTCATGGCTTTAATGACACAAATGTAACTACAAAATTAGTGAATCATAAAAATGATACGCAAACATAAAATACTATGGAAATCCCATTTGAATATTTATACTAATTCGTAATTCGTAATACTAATTTTTCATAGCCTTTTGTCTTGCTATTAGGTGTCTACGTCATTTCAAAAGAATAGATATAGCATCGCAATGATTTTTCAATTCAGTCTGCTGCTTAATTCTAGAAAATTGGTGTAATGCAGATTCAAAAATGGTTCAACATAGGGACGTAATATATATAGAGACGTAATGTATTACGTCTCTACAAGCACAAAATCCATCTTTCGTATCCTTTTTTCAATTGGTATAATTTCTGGGTTTATAGACCATAAACTACTATTTTCCACTCCCTATTCCCTACTCCCTTAACTAATACATTGACGAATTAATTCCTCTACTCCAGCAACTGGATAAATGGGAACATTTAATTTTTGGGAAACTTCCTCAACACTTACATCATCTAAAAAGACTGATTCACCATGTTTCAGCATTACGCTTGGCAATAAAATTCCCTCCCCTAAATCACAATTTCTTAATTTCAATAATAAATCATGCCCCGTTAACAGCCCAGTCACACTAATACTTTGTCCCCAATAATCGCTGTTTAAAGCTTGCATTTGCACCTGTAAGCCTTCCACTTGATTCAGTCTAGTTAATAATGGTTGAAATGCATGTTCAACCGCATTTCCCACCACCCAAGTTAAACGTTTCTGTTTGGTCAACTTTGTGGGCAAAATTTGCGCTGAAATTGCCATAAACTGCTTGATAAATAGTTGAATCGAACCAACCCCATTATCAATTTGGGGATAGTCTTCATACTCCGACTCATCAGGTAAATCCTCTTGAGCAATTAAGAACCATTCATCAGCTAACCAAACAAAGGTTGTTCCGTATTTTTGGCGAAACTCTTGCTGGAGTGACCGCACTTGGCTAATCACCTCCTTTGCTTTGGAAGGGGTGACGGGAACCAGTTCATCCTCCGGAGGGCGAAATCTGGTTAAACCAACGGGAACCACGGCAACCGATGTGACAGCGGGCACATCGTTTTCTTGGAAAGACGCTAAATCACGGATAGTTTGTTCCAAATGTTTGCCATCATTTATACCAGGACATAATACCACCTGGGCATGAATTTGTAAGCGACGGGCTTGAAACCAGGCGATTTGTTCGAGAATTTTGCCTGCACGGGGGTTTTTGAGGAGACGGATACGGACATCGGGTTCTGTCGCGTGAACCGACACGTAGAGGGGGGATAGACGCATTTGTTCGATGCGTTGCCATTCCCGTTCTGGTAAATTAGTTAAAGTCAGGTAGGAACCGTAGAGAAAACTAAGGCGATAATCGTCATCTTTGTAATATAAACTTTCTCTTTTTCCTGGTGGTTGCTGGTCAATAAAACAAAAAGGACAGCGATTATTGCATTGAATTAAACTATCAAATAGGGCGCTAGCAAATTCTAAACCTAAATCCTCATCATAGTCCTTTTCCAATTCGACATGATGGGTTTGACCTGATGCATCTAAAACTTCCAATTCTAAATATTCATCAGCACATAAAAACCGATAATCAATCAAATCCCGTGGTTGAACGCCATTTATACTGACGATTGCGTCACCGACCTCAAAGCCAACTTCAGCAGCAATTGAGTCAGGTAGAACTTTAGTAATACGTGCAGGTTGAATAGTCGCCATCGGATGAGAGGATAGGGAATTTAAAGGTAACGATTGTATGTAGAGACGACCCGTCGGGTCGTCTCCATTGGTGGTCGGGTCGTCTCCATTGGTGGTCGGGTCGTCTCCATTGGTGGTCGGGTCGTCTCTACTGGGAAAATCGTTTTAACCACCCTTGCTTCATTGCCCAATCGAGGATTAACCTTGCAGCAGCGAACCAGAGAAAACTTTCGCCAAAAATGAGGAAAATTATTGACAGATTGACCTTCTCGAACCAAAGTGACGAAAGTAAGGTGGACTGCTGGTTATCACTTAGCCAATTTTGACTAACTACCTCTAATTGTGCCATTCCTCGCACCAACGCAAAAGCTGCGATCGCACCTGTTTCTAAATGGAAATTGGTATCTTCCCGTACTATATATCGATAGGTGACACCGAATAAAAAGCCAGAAAATAGGGCGAAAGTGCTGCCAAGTAAAGTATTTATCACCTGAAATCTGGTTAGAAAACCCGAATTTCCTAGCTCTAAATTATACCCAAGGGAGGAAAATCCCCACATCAGGAGGGAAATTAGCCAATGGGTGCAAACCACAGCTATGGCCGCAAACACACCAGCTTTGAGGGATTCCAGACGTTCCCGCACCAAATCTGGCTTCAACAGACGATCAATTGTTTTGCCCATGACCAAAAAACACCCCTCATCAAATCACCATACAAAGTATGATAAAAAATGAAGTAGATTTGCAAATACATTTACAAAATTCGTTATGGTCTTGACATTAGGTTGGGTTTCGCTGTTAGTCGTCTTCACATGGTCGATTGCAATGGTTGTTTGGGGACGAAACGGACTCTAAAGGTGGCTTGTGGAAAATACTTTCCTGAATTATTTGGCCTTATTGGCATTGGTGCTATTGGTGGTCACTACCTTGAGTATCGGTTATCTGACGCTTTCTGGTTGGCGCGATCGCCGTCTTCTGGAAGAGGAAAAGCGTAATCTCCGACTCAGGACAACACCAAAGCGCAAATAATTTTTCTTCATAGAGTGTAATCCGCTTCCATCCCCCTTTGCTTGTCCTATCGACTAACTCGAATATGCGCAGTACCCCATGTACTGCGTATTTTAATTGAAACAGGACTTACGCAATCACTACGTAGTTACGTCATTACGATATCAGCAAGCAATCTCAAGGTCTTGTTTTATGGTAATAAGTGCGTCACCTGGATTTCTCACAAGTAAGTAATCAGCCTTGAGTAACGGATTGATTTTCCTTCTACTGACTACTGACTACTCCCTTTGAGTTTTAGGGTTTTGTGAGAAATGCGGAGTAAGTCCTATAAAATTCGCTTTTGAGAGCTAATGCCATCAGCAATTTACATTGCCTTAATGATTGGCAATTCCCGCTACCATTGGGGATTATGTCAACATACCCAACTTATACATTCTTGCTCCAGTCCATATCTATCAACTCCCCAAATCCAGCAACTCATTCACCAACCCACCCTCAACCATTTCCTGACCATCCTCAATCCTCCCTCTTTCCCTACCTCCTCCCTTCCTGTCCCCCTGTTTTTGGCTTCGGTTGTTCCTAAACAAACACAACTCTGGCTAAATTATCCCCACCTACGGATGATTTCCCTAGCAGATATCCCCATAGCCAACATGTATCCTAGTTTGGGAATAGATCGAGCTTTAGCCCTATTTGCTGCAACTAAATCCTTTGGTTCCCCTGTCTTGGTTATCGACGCAGGTACCGCATTAACCTTTAGCGCTGTCGATGCAGAACAAAATTTCGTCGGTGGAGCAATTTTACCCGGTGTGGGTTTACAGTTAACAATGTTAGGAAATCAGACTGGACAACTTCCGCACATCGACCTCTCCAGTCAATTACAATCTCGCTGGGCAATGAATACAAATGATGCCATTCAAAGCGGTATAATTTATACTTTATTGGCTGGCATCAAGGATTTTATCGAAAATTGGCGGCAATCTTTTCCTGATGGGAAAATTGTGATTACAGGGGGAGATACAATGATTTTATCTAATTATCTGCAAACTATATATCCCCAAATCTCTGAGCAAATATTAATAGAAAAAAATTTAGTTTTACAAGGAATTTGCCAAGTCAGCCACGGTCTAGAGTAGCAACACAATCCCCATTGGAGTGTAGTGTATGGAAATGAGTTTATATCAAATGCCACCATCAGTATTACAAAAAATCCAAGAATATCCCGTACTCAAAACCATCCTACCCGTGGCTGAGGATATTTCTGACCCCAACCATTGGCGAACTTTAGAATTTTATTTGACACCAGATGTAATTGCTCAAGTAAAAGAAGATATCCCCTCAATCCTTGCTGCTGGAGAATCTGGTTACTTTGAACTTGGTAATATCTGGTATTTACTCCATTGGTATCTGACTGGAGATAGCGATAAATTTATGCGTCTACAGTACTTAGTTCAACATACTAATGACAGTCATTTATTACTTGTAAATGCTTTATCCGGTGGCATATTAATTGATGAAGGATTACTGACTGATTGTCAATATTTTAATGCAGAAATTGTTGTCGAATTAGCCCAAGGGTTAACCAAAATTAGTGAAGAGGATTTTTATCAGCGTTGGAACCAACTCCCTCCTCCCCTGGAAAATAGTTTGGTTTATGATTGGTACACCCAGATAGAAGGGGAAGATATGCAGGATTTTCAAGCTTTATTTTTAGAACTGGTTGATTACTACGAGGAAGCTGCTGAGGATGGTAATGCGATTCTGCGCTGGGATAGTTGGTTATAGGATTTTGGATTTTGGATTTTCGATTTTGGATTAACGTGAGTACTCCTGGGTCGTAGCTCGCTACGACGGATTTTTAACACTACAATCCCTGTGAGTCATTAACGAATCGCTTCTGTTATTCTTTGCATCGGAATCCAGACAGTAAAAATGGAACCGATACCTTCCGTTGATTCGACCTCGATTCGTCCCCGATGTAGTTCCACCAATTGTTTGGTTAAGGCTAAACCTAAACCCGTACCTTCATAACGACGACGGTAGGGAGTGTCCAATTGATGGAATTTTTCAAATAATCGCGGTAATTGGTTTTCTGGGATACCGATACCCGTATCTTCAACCTGGAAAATAGCTGTGTTTTCTTCTACCCAAACCCGCAAAATCACGTTTCCACCTGCTGGTGTAAATTTAACTGCATTACTGAGAAGATTACCGATGATTTGTTGAATCCGGTGGGGGTCGGCGGTAAAATCGTCTTGGTGTTGATTGGTTTTGAGGTCGAGCTTCAGGTTTATTTGTTGATTTACAGCTTTTGCTTCTATTGACTTGATACTTGCTTGAGCTATCTGACTTAGGGAAAAATTAGTCACTTTGAGGACGGTTTTTCCAGCTTCAATTTGGGATAAATCCAAAATATCGTTAATCATTCCCAGTAAATGTTCACCGCTATCGTGGATTGTTTGTAAATAATCTCGCTGTCGTTGACTTAATTCTCCAAAGGACCATCTCAGCAAAGTTGAAGACATGCCAATTACGTAGGTTAACGGAGTCAACAATTCATGGCTAATGGTGGCGAGAAACTCATTCCGTACTCTCCCTGCGGCTTCTGCTGCCACCAGGGCATCGTGGAGTTCGCTGGTACGTTCGACTACCCGTTGTTCTAGTAATAACTTTTCTTGGGTAAGCGATCGCATGAGTTCGGCTTGATGGATAGCGATCGCTAATTGTTCGGCAATGGAGGTGAGTAAATTGGTTTCATTTTCTTGCCATCTGCGGGTTTGAGTGCATTGATGGGCAATTAATAATCCCCATAATCTATTTTCAAATACAATGGGGGCTACAAACTTGGCTCGAACTTGACAAGTCCGCATAAATTCTAGTAGACAACTTTCCAGGGGGTAGGTTTGTTCTACATCTTCTACGGCTAGGGTAAAACCCTTTTGATATTTGAGCCAACACTCGTTAGTGGGTGTAAAACAGGTTTCCTCGCTGTAATTGAGTACGGAGGTGATATCTGTGGAGGAGCGTACTTCATAGACGATACATCCATTCCCCCCGTGATAATTGCCATTGACCACCGGGGAATGATTGCTACTGTTAGGATATTCAAATTTATAAACAACAATTCGGTCTAGTTCGAGAAACTCCCTTACCCGTGCTACTGCCGTTTGCATAATTACAGGTAAGTCCAAGCTTTTACGGATTTGGGTGTTCACCTGATTTAATAACTTTTCCTGGGCGATTTGCTTTTGTAATGCAGTTTCCACATGAAGACATGCGGAATTATTGTGAGCTATGGTTGGTTCTGATTCCGACTGAAAGTTACCTGGCTGTTGAACTTGCCAAGCTGGCAAAGTGAGAGAAAAATCCAATAAAAGCAGTGTAAACTTTTGTTGGAGAGTAATATCATTTGGAGATAAATCTTGACAGTAGGGTTGTAATTTTTGGTAAGTTTGGAGATGTGGAGGAAAGAGGTTGACTAGACAAGACACAAATGTAGCGATCGCTTGGTGGTCAAAAGTCAATTCCACATCCAGCAATGTCGATTCAGTAAGCTGGAATTTTTGTTCGTGAATAGATTGGAGATTCGATGACAATGTAAGTTGACTTGGTTTGGCTTGCAACATGGCATTAAACCCATCACTCAACACCACCAAAAACTTCATCTGTGGCCAACTCAGATGGGGAATCCGCACAGTCAACGCATCCGTTAGCACCATTGGTGGATTGTCCCTTGTTTGAGCCATCTGTTGTAGCAATTTACCAAGCTGTTGATAAAGACAGTTTGGTAGGGTTCTAGAAAAGCTCACATCAGGGGAACTAGTCATGTTCAGAAATTAGGAATTAGTTGATTAGAGTGGGGGTGTAATAAATAGCATCAAAACTTGAAGATACTTCTGGAGAAACAGTTGACGATGGGATTTAATCCTCAGTCACCCGGATGTTTCCTTGATTAGTATTGTCGCAGACTAGCCCCTACGTATTGATGGATTTCTATCTGGCGACAATCTTGAATCTACCACCTTTGAAACTATCAGTCATATATAATCATGCATAGAACAAGTACCACATCGGTAGGATTAAATTCACAATTTGCAAGTATTAGCTTCATCGAACAAACCACCGCACCGATTGTGTTACTAACGGCAGCCGATACGGATATTCAGACCCTAGCGGCAGCAATTTCCAGATTACCAAAAACCTTTCCGGCTCTGCGGGTTGCCAACATTTTGCAATTACAACAGCAAATAAGTATTGATAATTATGCCGAAGCAGTGTTAACACATGCTAGAGTGATCATTTTACGCCTGATTGGTGGGCGTTCCTATTGGCCCTACGGAATTGAAGTAGTTCAGGAAATAGTTGCCAATCATCATACAACTTTAATTGTAATGCCAGGTGACGACGCACTGGATTTTGATTTAATTTCTCTCTCCAATTTACCCCCAAAAACTGTGCAGCAAATCTGGCGTTATTTTAACGAAGGTGGCATCGAGAATTTTGTTAATGGGTTGAAGTTTATCACCGATACCTGTTTCCATACTTCCTACCAACCTCCCCCACCCCAAATTGTTCCCCGTGTTGGTCTGTATTTGTGGAATAATTGGGAAAGGGACAGGAGACAGAATACAGGAGACAGAATACAGGAGAATATTGATTTCAGCCCTTGTTCCTATCCGCCCCAAAAAGCTGCTATTCTTTTCTACCGTGCCCATTACCTAGCGGGAAATACCCAGGCGATTGATGCCTTATGTGGGGCATTAATTCATCATAATTTAATCCCTATACCTGTGTTTATCTCCTCCTTGCGGGAACCGGATGTCCAAGCGGACTTACTGCGGATATTGGCAGAGGAAGGAAAAAATCGCCCTAATATTATCCTCAATACTACCAGTTTTTCCCTGGCCCGTATTGATAGTGACAGTCCCCAACTGGATTTATGGCGACAACTTGATGTTCCCGTATTTCAAGTTATCCTCAGTGGAGCTTTCCGCGAAACCTGGGAACTTAGTAATCAGGGACTCACACCCCGCGATATGGCCATGAATGTCGCATTACCAGAAGTCGATGGCAGAATCATTACCCGTGCTATCTCCTTCAAAGCCCTACAAACCCATCATCCTGACCTGGAAACCGATGTGGTCGTCTACGAACCCATCCCCGACCGGATTGATTTTGTGGCTCAATTAGCTGCCAATTGGGTAAAACTGCAACAAAAACCCCCACAAAAACGCCGCCTCGCTTTCATTTTAGCCAATTATCCCAGTCGAGATGGTCGGATTGCCAATGGAGTTGGTTTAGATACTCCCCAAAGTTGCGTGGAAATCCTTCAAGCTTTGCAAAAAGCAGGTTACAGTCTGGATGATATCCCCAGTAATGGTGATGAATTAATCACCCTGCTAACATCAACAATTACCAATGACCCAGAAAGTCAAGAGTTGCGTCCCATCCTTCAATCCCTTTCACGTCAGGATTACTTAACATTTTTCCACTCTCTTCCCACATCCATTCAAACCGCCATTAATCAACGGTGGGGAACACCAGACACCGAACCTTCCGTCATACCTATATCAGGTATCCAACTGGGAAATATTTTTATTGGTATCCAACCACCACGGGGATACGACCTTGATCCCAGCTTAAACTTCCATGACCCAGACTTGGTGCCAAATCACAGTTATCTAGCCTTTTATTACTGGATACGGGAATTTTTCGGAGCGGATGCAGTGGTGCAGATTGGCAAACATGGCAACCTAGAATGGCTACCGGGTAAAAGTATTGCCCTGTCCCAGCAATGCTATCCCGAAATTGCCCTGGGAGCATTACCCCTTTTATACCCCTTCATCGTTAACGACCCTGGGGAAGGTTCCCAAGCCAAGCGTCGTTCCCAAGCCGTAATTATTGACCATCTCACCCCACCCCTCACCCGTGGGGAATTATACGGTAACCTCCACGATATCGAAAACCTGATTGACGAATATTACGAAGCGACCACCCTTGACCCCAAACGTTTACCCCTAATTATCGAGCGGTTACGGGAATTAATCAATCAAGAAAACCTCCATCTCGACCTCAACTTAAAACCCATTCCCAACAACCCAGACCAGGAATTACCCATCAACCAAATTGATGCTTACCTCTGCGACCTCAAAGAAGCTCAAATACGTGATGGATTACACATCCTAGGTAAATGTCCTAGCCAAGAACAACTACGGGATTTAATCATTGCGATCGCCCGCCATCCCAACCCCTATCAAATCGGCTTAACCCGCGCCATTTCCCAATCTTGGCAACTTGATTTAGACCCCCTCAGTGACAACTTTGCTACCCCCCTCACCCCCACCCAAATCCAAATTCTCGCCACTAAATCCACCCAACCCTGTCGCTTAGTTGGTGATGCAGTCGCAGTTTTAGAGGAATATGCTTGTGAACTGGTGGGAGAATGTTTGGCAAGGAGACAGGATATGGTGGATAGCCCTCCGACCCCCCCGTCGGGTCATTCCTACCTCCGCTCCTCCCGGGAATGGATCGAAACCAAACTCATTCCGGCTTTAACCCAAACAGACCGGGAAATTACCAATTTGCTCCACGGACTTGATGGTGGTTATGTTCCTAGTGGAGCTTCCGGTGCGCCGACGCGAGGTAGACCGGAAGTCCTACCTACAGGCAATAATTTTTACTCTGTAGATACCCGCTCTCTGCCGACGGAATCGGCTTGGGATGTGGGTAGAAAAGCAGCCGAGACTTTAATTGAGTGCTATACTCAGGAATATGGGGAATATCCAAAAACACTGGGGATTTCCCTGTGGGGAACCGCTACCATGCGGACAGGGGGCGATGATATAGCCCAAGCCCTGGCTTTGTTAGGGGTACGTCCTGTTTGGGATGGGGTAGCACGACGGGTTGTGGATTTGGAAATTTTGCCGATTTCGGTGTTAGGTCGTCCCCGTGTAGATGTGACGTTACGGATTTCGGGTTTTTTCCGTGATGCTTTTGGAAATTTGATTGATTTATTTGCCCAAGCTGTAGCAGCTGTAGCGGAATTAGAAGAATCGGAAGAGGAAAATCCTCTAGCGGCAAATGTGAAGATTGATATGCAAGCCGAAATTCAGCAGGGATTAAGCCCAAGTCAAGCGAGAACGCGATCGCAATCTCGCATTTTTGGTTCTAAGCCGGGTGCTTATGGGTCTGGTTTGCAAGGATTAATTGAAGCTCAGGCTTGGGAGGATGACGCAGATTTGGCCCGCGCCTATATTAATGGCAGTGCCTATGCCTATGGATCTCATGGGGAACCCCTCTATGCACCGTCCCTACTGAAGACCAGGTTATCGCAAATGCAGATTGTCCTGCAAAATCAAGATAATCGGGAACATGATCTACTGGACTCGGATGATTACTATCAATTTCAAGGAGGCTTAACCGCAGCCGTGCGATCGCTCAAAGGGGAAAATCCCACGGTTTATTTTGGTGATAATTCCCAACCGTTCAACCCCAGAATACGCCATCTCAGGGCAGAAATTGCCAGAGTTTACCGTTCCCGTGTCGTTAACCCCAAATGGATTGCTGGTGTGATGCGACATGGATATAAAGGTGCATTTGAACTCACTGCTACGGTAGACTATTTATTCGCCTACGATGCAACTGCCCAATGCGTAGAAGACCATATGTATACAGGAGTTGCCCAAGCATACCTATTTGACCCGTCTGTATGCGAGTTTATTCAACAAAAAAACCCCTGGGCACTCCGTGATATTGCTGAGAGATTACTTGAAGCATATCAACGCAATTTATGGCAGGATGTAAGTATACAAACCATCGATAAGTTACGCAATTTAGTTCATCAAGCCGAAGCCTCCATTGAAAACAAACAAGTGGTGTAGGAACAATTTAGGAACAGCCCTATGGAAAACTTCGCATATTCACACTTTGCTTGCGACTCACAAGACCCCAACTTCGATGATTCGCTCCTCTTGAACCCGGATTTCAGCCTCGATTTACACAAGCTCTCCAGTAGAGCCTGGCAACACCTATTGCCCCTAGCCTTGGTTTTAGCGATTATGACCAGCTACGGTAGCGCCCTAGCCCTGGAAAAAGGCGATCGCGGCCCATCTGTACGTCGTCTTCAGGAACAATTGCGTAATGCTGGTTTCTATCAAGCACCCGTTACCCAAGTATACGATAGCCGCACCGAAGCTGCCGTCCGTAAATTCCAGCAAGCTGCGGGATTAG
Source organism: Calothrix sp. NIES-3974 (assembly GCF_002368395.1). Classification (GTDB taxonomy): domain Bacteria; phylum Cyanobacteriota; class Cyanobacteriia; order Cyanobacteriales; family Nostocaceae; genus NIES-3974. The sequence continues at coordinate 3,165,505 of NZ_AP018254.1, read as the reverse complement.
AACAAAACGGCATTGCCGGAAATACTACCCTCGAAAAACTCAATAATTGGCGCGCACCTAAAGCCTCCACACAGAACCGTAAAAACGTGGTTGTCCCCACCACAACGGTGAAACCACCCGCCAAACAACCCACAGCTACCCCCGCAGCTAACCGCCAACCCACCACAACAACAGCCTCTAGACCCGCCACCAATAACTACGGATTCCTGCGTCGGGGAGATGAGGGGGAAGCCGTCAGAGTATTACAGGAACGGTTACGAGTTGCGGGATTTTACTACGGTAATTCTACGGGTATTTTTGGCCCGATCACCGAAGAAGCTGTGAAAAACTTCCAAAAAGCCTATAACCTTCAACCAGATGGTATTGTCGGTCCAATGACCCAGAGAGTCTTACCACCTGTAGGAGTCGGTGGACCCCAGGAAACTCCCCCACCTCGCACCCGCAACCGTGATGTATTGCAATTAGGCGATCGCGGTGAAGCCGTCAGGGTATTACAAGCCCAATTAATTGAAGCTGGATACCTGCAAGGTAAACCCAATGGACACTTCGGTCCCTACACAGCCGATGCGGTTCGTCGTTTCCAATCTGCTAATTACCTCGCATCAACAGGTATTGCTGGCCCTACCACCCGTGCTAAGTTATACAACCTTGTCAATAGTGATGCTCCCAAACAAGGGGAATTTAGTGTTTTGGAAATTCAACGCCGTTTACGGGAACGGGGATTCTATAAAGGTTCCCTGAATGGAGTGATGAATGACGATACCCGCAAAGCCATTCGCCAAGCTCAGGAATTTTACGGAATTAGCCTCAGTGATGTCCGGACTGGAAATTTCTAAACAATAGGCTCAAGGAGAAGAGGACGGAGGAGACGAGTAAGTTGGTAATAAATAACCATAATCCATGTCAAGAAAAGTAGAGCCTCCCTATTTCGCTTGTAGTTGCGCTTTGGCTTTGTAGCACAACTACAAACAAGTGATAATCATTTACACCAACTGACTGAGGTTATTTTTGATTTTCTTGAATTTATCTTGCATCTGTTTCTCCCCTGTCCTTCCCTCCCTTTCCTACACCCTATTAGACAGGCATTAAGGAGCGTTGACACTTCGGACAAATCGCATGGATTGTCATTTGGCAATCTAAAAGGTGATAACCCTCTTTCTGTGCCACTTTTGCCCCAGCTTTTAAAACCGCATCATTTTTAAATTCAATCGTGGCATTACAACGAACACAAATCAAATGGTGGTGATGATGCGGATAGGGCTGGTTAATTTCATAGTGTTTATGGCCTTCCCCTAACTCAAGCTCTCGCAAAATCCCCATTCTTGCCATGAGCTTCAGAGTCCGGTAAATCGTCGATAAACTAATCGATTCTCCCTCCTCCACTAGCCTTGCATGTAAATCCTCCGCACTCAGGTGTTCCCCTTGAGGAAGGTTTTGAAAGATGTGTAATATCGTCTCTCTCTGGGGAGTTAAACGCCAGCCACGCTCGTTAAGCTCTGCCTTGAGGGAAGAAGCTGAATAGACAGAAGACATAGTAATACTTCTCAACAACGGCTGTCAGCTGAGAATATAACAAATATTTGTCCCCATTTGCAACAATCGTAACTTATTGAGAATAATTCTAGCGAATATCAAAATTGTCATGATTTCATGACTAGTTAGAAATTCTGTATCCGTATAGACTGTTGAAAAGGGGTAAATGTCTTTATAAAACGCTACAAATGTCTAGATGCAAAATACTTGCTACAAACTGAAAACCAAGGTTAAGCTAGTGGCGACTCTAACTCGAAGCAAAGCCCTGTAAATCAAGGAATTACCCGCGATTAGGATTTACTAATCGCGAGTTCTGATGGTAATCATTAATTAAGTTAATGATTCTAAATAATCGCGAATCAGGTTACGACGTTTAGGCTGACGTAGCTTTTGTAGGGCTTTAGATTCAATTTGGCGAACACGTTCACGGGATAGGTCCAATGCTCGTCCAATTTCAGCTAAGGAATAGGGATGACCATCAGCCAAACCAAAACGCATCAGGATAACATCCCGTTCACGGGTAGTTAAGTCGGATAACAAACTTTGTAAATCCCGTTGTAAAGACTCACGCATTAACATTTCTTCGGGTGTTACGCCGTCTGTTTCTAGCAATTCGCCCAGTTCCGTATCTTTGTCTTTACCGACTTTGGTTTCTAGGGAAACTGAACGGGGAACCCTTAACAAAACTTCACGTACTTGGGCAGGAGTCATTTCCAACTCAACAGCCAAATCTTCCAAAGTTGGGGTACGTCCCTTTTCTTGAGCGATTTTACGTTGGGCTTTTTTGATTTTGTTGAGTTTTTCGGTGATGTGGACTGGTAGGCGAATTGTCCGACTAGAGGTTGCGATCGCCCGGGTAATACCTTGACGAATCCACCAATAGGCGTAGGTACTAAAACGATAACCCTTAGTGGGGTCAAATTTTTCGACTGCTCGTTCCAATCCCAAAGTACCTTCCTGTACCAGGTCAAGTAATTCCAAACCTCGATTTTGATACTTTTTGGCCACAGATACCACCAGACGTAAATTCGCCTTAATCATGTGTTCCTTAGCCTGTAGTCCGTCGCTTTGGATTTGCTCCAATTCGGTGACACTAATGGCAGCTGTTTCAGCCCAACGACGTTTACCCTTGGCTAAAATTTGCTTCAGTTCAAACACATCGACATTAACACTTTTGGCCCATCTTTCCAAGGAAGGGCGGTGTCCCAACTCAGAAGCTAAACGTTCTTGAGCCTCAATTGCCCGTAAATATACAGCAATCGTATCATCACCTTTTTTGGCTGCATCTGCCAAAACAATCCGCATCCGCAAATAACGCTGAACTTTCTGAGCCTCAGAAACCTCCTCATCCCGTCCGAGTAAACGAACTCGACCAATTTCCTGTAGATACAACCGCACCAAATCCGTACTACGACGATTCGGAGTGGCACCAAAATTAGTTGATTCTGGTGTGGACGAATTGAAATTTTCTTCCTGAAGAGAAGCCATCTCCAACTCCTGTAAATCTTCAGGCGATAATTCCGGCTCCTCTACCGTCAGTTCCGGATCGAAGACTTGGTTGGGTTCAATGGCTTCGTAGGCGGCATCTGCGTAAAAAGATGTTGCTGGCATAAGGCTTAATCTCAATGGCTCCAGGTAACAATAGATGACGGTGAATCAGTGCTTGATTTCCGGGTTTTCCCGGTCAAAGCAGTTCTTAACCCGTACTTGCAAAACCTATCCCGTCGGGTTGGGTCAGCTAATCATAATCAACTGATGCTATTGTTCCCGCGATTTTGCACGAACTAACATAGTTGAGGGGAATTTTCGGATCTTTTTTTAGAAAAAATTTGCTAATGTCGCTTTTAATACTTGACAGACTGACAAAAATTCAAAATATAACAGTCTCATTAAATCCATTTACCTCTCTCTCAATGGCTTTGTGCCCGAAATTTCCGACCTTGCCAAAATAAACAGTTGACCGTAGCTTTTTAGACATGGTATAAACAAGATTAGGTAAAAATCATGTTTATAATTGGCATAGTCATATCTACAGGTATGTAGCTTCCCTTTCCTGACGGTTTTATGGAAGCTTTAATATTTTTTTGACCAAAAATAATTCGTATTTGTCAGCAGTCGGCAATTTCTCATCAGACCGCAGTACATAGTGGAATTGCGATGTGTCGATTAAGATGATATTTAATCTAGTAACTTGGGGATGTTATATTTCTCTGATAAGAGAATACTATGAACCAGTTATCTACCAACCCCTGGAGATGGAACAAGTGAAGGGCGATCGCGGAATCTGATCCGTTGAGGATTTGTAAAATCTTACATATAAAAGAGTTGTTGACTGTTAACTGTTGACAGTTATGACCCGCATTTTGAGCAAAACCCGAAAACTCAGAGGGAGTAGGAGGAAAATCAATCCCTTACTCAAGGCTTACAACTTAACTCGCTCAAAATCCAGGATAGGTGTAGACAAGCGTAGCACGGCTTCTTGTAGAGAAGCTTTCCTGTCGGGTACAGTCAAAACCTATATTTTTCACAACTGAAATCTGATTGTTCTATTAAGTTAGAAAAGGGGATGAGAAACGATGGCATACAGTAACTTTACCCTGGAAATGGTGCTGGAGCAGTTTCAACTGACAATTCGGGAAACGCGATCGCTTACCCAAGCCGATGGCTGATGTCGTAGGTTCATCGCTAAACCAATGACCCAAGTTTTCTGCTTCATATTGGGATCTTAAAAACACTTTTTTGGTCTCCCCACATCCATTTGGCAAGTATCCCCTTAGACGAAGTATTTGAGGGTTTGCATATAAAATATGACATGCTCAGTTGAAATATCACCAACTGCGATCGCTGAGTTATTCGCTACTCTTCCTCAAAGATAGCTGAAATATCTCGTGCTGCATGAATTACCCGCACTATCTCTATATATTCATCGGTGTCTAAGTAAAAAATTAGGTATCTCGCAAAACCTTTTACAGCCCACTTCCGCATATTAAATAAACGTGAGTTGACAGATTTGCACGAGCTACCAATCCCAGGATTTTTTGCCAGTTGGGAAAAAGTTAACCTGATTGCATCAAAAAATTTCAACGCCACATCGTAATTATCTTGGGCAATATAAGCAAAAGCAAACAATTCATCAATATCTTCGCTTGCTTTTGGTGTAATAGTGATGCGTAGCGTCATTTATTCTTATGTGGGAATCGTTGCTTAATTTGAGCGCGTTTTTTTTCCCACCATTCATCTGTCACCTCAATCGCTTCCCCGCTATCCAAACCCTCTAATAACATTGCTTCTAACTTTTGTTCTTCAGCTTTTTTTTGGGCTTGGCGAATTAAATCGCGGATATACTCACTTGCAGTACTGTAACCACCTTTGACTACTTCAGAATCAATAAAAGCTCGCATCGCTTCCGGTAAAGATATGTTCAGTGTTGTCATCGGCTATTGACCTTGGTTGAGTTGATTTAATTATGACAAATTTTGCCAATATATGCCAACAACCAAACCCCTTGCAATTCTCAACGTTTAACAATCTCGATTACAAATGCCTCATCCGCAGATGGTGGTTGAAAGAAACTGGTGACATGATAGAAAACCTCTTCGGTATCAAATAGCGCCCTTTCCGGATTGGTTTCTCGTCGCTGGGCTATTTGTTCGATACAAGTTTTATCATCGACATCAAGATAAATTAGCCGATGGGGAATGCCTTCATGAAAAAATATCTCTTTGAACCATGCTCTTTGATTTCTCGTATTTGCAGGGAAATCCATGACTACGGAGATTCCTGAATTGAGTATGCTTCTGATATGGGATTTTAATAGTGGTTTGAGGCGATTGGCATATTTTAAATAATCATCGAAATTGTTGATTTCCTCCGGGTAAAGAGTTGATAACCAATCATCCTCAGATAGGAGGATTGCATTTAATTCTTGGGAAATTTGTCGAGATAAAGTTGATTTACCCGCACCCATTTTCCCACAGAAGAATATCAAAGTTCCTTTTGAATACATTTGTTTTATCCCTGACGTACCTTTGTGTCAATAAAGCCTTGGTGTGGTGAATCTATCAGGTACTGGAATCATTTTGAGCTTGCTGATTCCATTTCATTGGTGTCCCCCATATCCCTTTACAAAAGAAGCGATCGCCACTTTCCCTAAATCCAATTTTCTGATAAAAAGCTACAGCTATCTCCGCAGCATTAACTGTAACTTCCTCAAAGTCGTTTGCACACCGGATAAACAGTTCTCGACCAATTCCCTGACGAGAAAACTCCCTACGGACAAACAGCAACGACAAATGATTTCCCCTTTTAAATGCGATAAAACCCACAACTATCCCATTCCAGGTTGCAACAAGGGTTTTTTCTTTGCTAACAATCCTTTCTTTTAATTCTTCGGGGTGACAAATTTGTAACCACTCAGCAACACTTTCTGGTGTACCATCAGTGAGTTCCCATAAGTCCGCAGCAGACCACATACACCCACTGATTTGGTGTTCGTCTCCTAGTTGGGGTGGTCTGTAGATAATGGTGTTCATTGTTCTTTGGAACTGGGATTTAAATGAGTAGAACTAGTTAAATTTTCCATTTTATTCTTGATTTTCTGGTGGGAGAGAAAAAGGTGTTCCCTGATGGAACCGAAGTTCCCAACCATTAGTTGTTCGTGACCAAATTGAATTTCTATGGGTATGTTCGACAATACCATCGTAGCTGAATGCGCTATCGTAGGTAACTTGGGCAATATTCTCATCCAGCAGACGAATGTGTAATTCTGGTAAGGGGGAAAGGGTATCCTTTTTTTGACGTGTTGTAGCAAGTGTGTTTTCCCGATACCAAACGCGTCCAGAACGTCCAAATTCAAAAAAATCGTCTGCTAGCAATTCTTGAAGACGTTCTTTATCAATATCTGAGTCCCATAACTCTTGCTCTAAGCGTTCGAGAGTTTCTCGATCTTTGCGACTAATTTCCATCACGACCTTTTTGTGTATTACTAAATTTAGAAAGGCAAAATCATGACATTAACCCACCCAGGAGAGAACCCAGAAAGATGATTGATTTTTGCGCAACTTTGTCATGAGTTTCGTTTAGTCCAACCGTGGAACCCACCTCAAGAAACATCGATTACCTTGTTGGTCAGTAATTTCTGCACCTAATCGCTGATAAAAACCAAGTCCGCGAATATTTCGAGCATCCGCATTCCAAGCAAGATGACTACAATGATTTTCTTTGGCAATTTGAGCTAGTTTTTCCATCAGTGCAGTTCCTGCACCTTGACTTCTGTGATTTTCATCTACGTATAAATCATCAAGCCAAATGCTCGGTTGACCGACAAACGATGAATATCTGAATCCATACAATGCAAATCCGATGTCGCATCCCGAAGATTCTGCAAACAAAACGTATGCAAAAGGGGTTTTTCCAAACAGCGTCTTGCTGATTTTCTCTGGGGTAACTTGCAACACTCCAGAAAAAGCACCAATATCGCGATCGAACTCAGCTTTCCTCTGGATAAACGAGAAAATGAGCGAAATATCATTGGGGTTTGCGGGTCTGGTTTTCATAATTTGTATTTAATTTAGTTAGTAACAGCTTTGGATTCGATAATTACAGAAAATTTGATTGGTGAAATAAAGAGATGATGTACCGCTTATGAAGTTGGACTCTGGGGTGCTTGTATTACTTCCCAAAGTAGCCATACTGATATTGTCAAACCGATTGCACCACTGATTAACCCTGCTGGTATGGTGATTAAATGCTGGGTATATCCCAGATAGTAAACCCAAACACTTAAAGGAAACAGTAACAATAATCCAGTCAGACTACCGGGACGAAGTTGTTGATATTTCCAACTCAAAAACAAGTGGTCGAGTAGGGGATGGGTAAGACCAACCGCAGGTAAAATCATCCCCAAAATAGGTAATTTCCACCCTGCAAAGGCTGTAACAAAGGCAAAGATAAATACGGGTATATTTTCGAGAAATAATATACGGTCAAAAACAACCAAACGCCAATCGGGTTTAACTTTTGCATAAGCTGGTAGCCATACTTCCGCGATTGTATGCAAAATTAACGCGATCGCTAATAGCCAAATCGATAAATTCTGTAATTCCATAGTTATTTGGTAATTAATATTATTGAAATTTTCCGATTGATAAGGCTTTATCCCATCAATAATCACCACATAAATAAATTCATATTGGGTGTGAGTCATTCCGAGGATTGAGTCACACCCTTTTTATGTATCGGGATTTATCAGGGTTTGATGCAACAGATATTTTGGTGAAAGTTTCTTCACAAACCCCAAGAGGATGTTCGGAAAGTGTCAAGAAGTACTTTATCAACCACTTATTGAAGACAGGGAATAGCCTCAAACGGTATATTTGTCGTTATAAACTACTCCCGACTCCCAAAAAAACGAGCTTGTTAAGTATTAAAATCGACTTTGAAAACATCCTCTAACTAATATCAGCCTTTCTGGTAATTTCGCATTGCTTTAGTAATCTTTTTCCATTTTTCCTTTTCGGCAAGATACTCCCTTTGGTCTTGTTTTCTTTCCATGTACTTAATTTCCTTCTGCAATTTTTGGTAATTCGCAAACCGCGATGCATCCAAGCTCCCTTCCTGCAAAGCTTGTCGTACTGCACAACCGGGTTCATGTTCGTGTTGGCAGTCGCGAAAACGACATTGCTGTGCTAATTCTGCAATATCTGCAAAGCTTTCCGATATTCCTTCCTCTCCACTCCATATCTGTAATTCCCGCATTCCTGGAGTATCGATGATTAATCCGCCTGTGGGCAATCGGAGCAGTTCTCGGTAGGTGGTGGTATGTTTCCCACGACTATCTCCCTGACGCACAGTTTGGACTGCTTGCACCGTTTCACCCAAGAGTTGGTTGGTAATCGTTGATTTACCTACCCCAGAGGAACCTAATAAGGCTACGGTTTGTCCCGGTCGCAAATATGGTTGGAGTGTTTCTAATCCTTGGTTGGTGGCTGCACTAATGGTCATAATTGGCACACCTAGAGCAATTGACTCAACTTCTGCCAAACAGTTCTCCAAGTTAGGACAGACATCGGCTTTATTGAAGACAATTACGGGATTTGCACCGCTTTCCCATGCCAAAATTAAATAGCGCTCTATGCGTCTAGGATTAAAGTCACCATCCAAACCGGACACTAAAAATACCGTATCGATGTTAGTAGCTACTATTTGCTCTGTGGTTTCTGAACCAGCTGCTTTACGGGAAAACTTGCTTTTGCGGGGTAAAATCTCGTGGATGGTTGCGGTTCCTTCCTTTTCCCTGGTGCGGATAACAACCCAATCACCGACTGCGGGAAAATCTTGGCGATCGCTTGCACGGTAGCGGAGTTTACCTGTAATTTCCGCCGATATTTCTGCATTTTCACTTTGCAGTATGTAACTATTTCTGCACTCAATTACTACCCTAGCCACGGAAAATCCTTGCTGACGGTAGGGTGCAAAGTGGTTGGCAAAAAAATCACTCCAACCCCATAATTCCAAATTCATGATGATTTCCTCAATACGTGTTACTTGTGTGACACAAGGCACGCAGAAGAATTTATTAGTTCATTTCCGAGTTATTTAGACCTAATTATCTCGACTGGAAAAGCAAGATGGGAAAATCTAGATAGAAAAAACGGGATTGGGAAAGTTGAACCAACAATTCTGCTCCTTGCGTCGGTTTTGTGGGGATATTTCGACAGAGATGGCAGTAAATACAGTCATAGTTCAACCTCCTGTGAGGGTTTTGTATTTTGAGAATAGCCATTTAATAAACAGCTATTTAGTTATTAACAACTTGGGAGGGGGTAATTCCAGAAAAAGTCGATAAAAATACGGTGCAATTCTGTTCTTGAGTTGTTACGCTCTTTCTAAACTATGGTTTCGAGGGTGGCGATCGCAGGTCATTTTTCCAATCCAAAATCCAAAATCCTATCACTGTTCCGGTTTTGCATCTCGCAGCATCAATTCCGTTAAAGCATCTGTGGGTGTGATTTCTCCTTCTAGGATGCGTTGAACTTGTTCAGCAATCGGCATAGATATATGATATTGGTGAGCGCGTTGGAGCAAGACACGACAGGTATTAACCCCTTCAGCTGTTCCAGGGAGATGGGTGAGAATTTCAGTGAGGGTTTTCCCTTGAGCTAGTTGATAACCAACTTGGTAATTGCGACTGAGGGGACTGTTGCAGGTGGCTAATAAATCTCCTAAACCGGATAAACCGTAAAAAGTTTCTGGCTTTGCACCCCAGAAAACACCAATACGCACCATTTCCGCTAGTCCTCTGGTGACTAATGCCGCTTTGGCATTGGTTCCCAATTCTAAACCATCACAGACACCAGCCGCGATCGCAATCACATTTTTTAAGGTTCCTCCTAATTCCACACCTAAAGGATCAAGGTTGGTGTAAACTCTAAATCTAGGTGAGGAAAAGACTTGTTGGATGGATTCGGCTGCGGTTGGGGAATAACTGGCGACTACGGTTGCAGCAGGTAGTTGTTGTTGAATTTCTTTGGATAAATTTGGTCCAGAGAGGACAACTACCGGATGGGAAGGAAACATTTCCTGCCATATCTGTGCAGGGGTGCGGGTGGTTTCTGGGTCGAGTCCTTTTGTGGCTGTGACAAAAATTACTTGACTAGAAATAGGTAGGGATTGTATTTGGCGAGCGACTTGGCTAACTCCTGACATGGAAACCGCCGATAAGATAATATCAGCATTTTCAACGGCATTCGCTAAGGTGAGGGAACCGCGACGAGACCAAATGCGAACATTATGGTTATTGGCTAGAGCGATCGCTGCTAATGCGTTTCCCCATGCACCAGCACCAAGAATCGTGATTGATTGGGATTTGGGTTGTTGGGATTTGATGTTACTCAAGTTGGGATGTGAGGTTTTTGGATGTTTTGACAGAAAACAGTATGGGCTGAAGTACTTACAACACCCAATTATTTTAATGCAACTGTGTAACGGCTTTACATTTCATCTCAAAAATCTCATCTCCGTAAATTTTGTTACAATTTGCTATTTTTCTTTGCACAAAAAGATATACAATCAAAGCACCAGAGATACACTTATGCAGACGCAGATAAATCGATCACTTTTATCTGCGTTTTCTCATTGATGAACCTCTCCGCAGAACGGAGAGGGGCAGAAAAACTCTTGTTTTAGACCAAAAATCAATGCTTTCAAGGATTACCTGTCTCCTCTCTCCTTGGTTACAGACAACTCCGGATCACGATGCATCAGGGGACGTAATGCATTTAAACCAGCTGCGATCGCCGAACCATTGTGAACGATTGTTGCAGCCAGGGGATGGATTCCGACCGTTCCTGCGAGTCCGAGTGCAGCTAAGTTAGGCATCACGGAGATACCGATATTTTGATGAATCACCTGTTGGGTTTCCTGGGCGATTTCCATTGCTTCGGTAAAGCTGGTCAAGTTATTTTCCATTAACACCACATCGGCGGTTTCCCTGGCGATTTCGGAACCGTTACCGAAGGAAATTGATACATCGGCATAGGCTAGGGCGGCGGAATCATTTACTCCATCTCCGGTATAACCGACTACTCTGCCTTGGGCGGTTAGTTGTTGAATTATTTCCGCTTTGCGTTCGGGAAAGGCTTCTGAATGAACACAATTAGGGGGAATACCTAGTTGTTGGGCGACATGGTGGGCGCGATGGTGGCTGTCTCCGGTGAGGATATGAACTTCGATGCCGCATTGCTGTTGAAGTTGGGCAATGACTGCGGCGCTTTCAATTCGTAGGGGGTCGGTATAACTAATTACGCCTTGCCATTTACCGTTGACAGCTACATAAATCAGGGATTCCCTTGAGGTAGAGTGGTAATTACGGATATGGTCGTATAGGTGGTGGAGGGAATCAAAGTCGTCACAATTACAGGTGTCACAGAGGGAAACACCGACAGAAGCAAAAAAGCGATCGCTACCCACTAGTACTTTTTGTCCATCAATTTCGGCGTGGACTCCGCCACCAATTTCGTAGTTCCAGCTTTGTCTAGTGAGGGGTTCGATTCCTTGTTGACGGGCATATTCACAAATAGCGATCGCGACGGGATGGGTTAGTCTTTGTTCGGCGGATGCGGCTAATTCTAGCACCCGTTGGGCTGGTAAGCGTCCGGGGAGGGCTTGGACTGCAACTACTTCCACTTCGCCTTTGGTGAGGGTACCTGTTTTATCGAAGACAAGGGTATCCACCTGTGCTAATTTCTCTAATGCCCGACCACTACGGACAATTACACCATGTCGAGTGGCGTGGGTTAGGGCTGCTAAATAGGTTGTGGGTAGGGATACGCGAATCCCGGTCATGAAATCTAGGGTTAAAATTGATGCTGCTCTGGCGGGGTTACGGGTGACTAGAAACACTAGACTGGAAAATAATAGGGCAGGAAAAATGGTTTTATCGGCAATGTGGGCCGCGTGATTTTCCATGCGGGTATCATGGATGGGTGCTTGCTGGACAAGTTTGATACTTGCGGCGGCTCTGGTGCTGTAGCCGACCCGTTCTGCCCGGAGATAAATTTGTCCTTCCCGCACCAGGGTGGAAGCATAGACCTGTTCACCTGCTATCCGGTAAACTGGCATTGGTTCCCCGGTTAATTTTTGTTGATCGATGAGGGCATTACCCCGTAAAATTACTCCATCAACGGGGATTTGTTCCCCAGGATAGACAATCACCGTATCGCCGATTTTCACATCACTGGCAGCAATTTGTATTTTTTCGCCGTTGGCTTGTTCCACCCAAGCATATTTCGCGAGGGATGCGAGCAAATCTGTCACATTATTACTGCTTTTGCGAGCAGTGCGATCGCGGATTGTATCGCCAATTTCGTGCAAGGTCATCATTAACGCGGGAGTGAGGAGATTTCCTTGGCTGGCAGTTAAAATAATGGCAAGCAAATCCAAACAATCAAGATTTAATTTGCGATCGCGATGTATACTTTCATAGGCTCTTTTGGCGACGGGAACCGCAGCACAAGTTACTGCCGCAGCCACAAAAATACCGGGAATTGGCAATCCTAAACTTAATAATGCCAAACTTGTTGCCACTAGAGGTAGTTTGAGGGCGTGTTCTTCCTGGTTCTGTTTGCCGTTAGTAGAAGTTGTAGAATCAACTTTAATATCTTTAATATCCGCGACTGGTAAGCGATGGGCTGTATGCAGAACTTTTTCTAAATGCGATCGCCGTTTCAGTTGATTTTCCCGTGTATATTCATAGGAAATGGCAATTGAACTGGCTGCACGTTGAATTTTGACATTTGTCACCCAGGGTATGGCTGTGAATATTCGCTGTAGATGTGGTGCATAATCAGCATTTACCGCCAACATCGCCACACGAAACCGCACCCGACCCGGAACCGCATGGACAACTTGATAATTCACATCGGAATTTGTCCCTTGTTTTGCGGTCGATTGCCACACAGGTAATGATTTTGTCGCAATTAAGTTTGCAGCCAATGTCATCAGAAAATCCCCTTGCGGAAAAAGGTACAAATACGGAGCAAGTTTCTTGCACAGGACTTACGCGTGGACTATATTTACCCCATATTTCTGGTGACTACTCCCTTTGTCTGGTGTAGAGGTGTAGCGGCAATTCCCAAAATAGATTTTTTCAACGAGTGCGTAAATCCTATTATTTTTTGCCCCAAATAATTCACCATCAAATTGATTTAATTCCATTAAATAATATTGCCATCAGATATGTCACTAACGTAATTATTCGTAAACAAGTATTTGTGGATTTTTATTGCAATTAATTATTAATTATTGGATGGTTTTAAATGCATATTTTTCCTAAATTAAATATGCTGATATCGCAATACAGTTCAGTTAGACTTAAAAGCCTGATTATTGGGTAGGTTGGGTTGAAGAATTTAGAGGCAGTAGCCCTCGTGGAATGGGTCCCCACGCGGAGCTTAGGGACGAGATCATCACAAAAACTGTGTGAACTTATGGGTAAATTTCCACAAAATCAACAGTCTATGCAAAGCCTCAACCCAACCTACAGTTATCTTTAACACCAAGCGTATTGGCTGATATCGCATTTCAAAAATCAATCAAATAAAGAGAAGGACTAGTTAAAATTTTAGCCCTTCTCCTCGATATGATTCTAGTTAACAGTTGTCGGACATGCTGCAATTCCAATTAAATCCAGCCATAATTACGCCTAGACAGTCGTAATTTCCTTTTCCTTTTCTGCCAAGAGTTTGTCAATTTTGCCAGTATATTCGTTGGTTAGCTTTTGCAATTGATCTTGTAAATCGCGGGATTCATCCTCAGAGATTTCTGAGGCTTTCTCCTGTTTGCGAATTGAATCAATGGCATCTCGACGGATATTCCGAATTGCCACCCGTCCTTCCTCTGCATACTTAGCAGCAATTTTGACAAATTCTTTCCGACGTTCGGTAGTCAGGGGGGGAATATTCAAGCGAATTACGGAACCGTCATTACTGGGGGTTAACCCCACATCTGACATCGAAATTGCTTTTTCAATGATGTTTAAACTACCCTTGTCATAGGGTTGAATAATGAGAGTAGTTGCATCAGGTGTGCCAATATTTGCTAAAGATTTCAGTGGGGTGGGCGAACCATAGTATTCGACCATAACTTTATCAAGCAAGCTCGCATTGGCGCGACCTGTCCGAATTGTGTTAAAAGACCTTTGAGTTGCCTCTATTGTCTTTTGCATATTACTTTCAACATCAGCTAACTTCACAAGAACCTCCCACAAGCGTGCCAATCGATTCTCCCATAACTGCGCGGCGAATATTGCCAGAGACAGTTAGGTCAAAAACTAAAATTGGGATATTGTTATCTTTACATAATGCGATCGCAGTGCTATCCATGACGCGCAATTCTTTCGCCAACACGTGTCCATAGGTTAAAGTATTGTAACGCTTGGCATCCGGATATAATTTCGGGTCAGCATCATAAATACCATCCACCTTGGTTGCCTTAAAAATTACGTCCGCATCGATTTCTGCTGCTCTTAAAGCCGCAGTTGTATCAGTCGTAAAAAAGGGATTCCCCGACCCAGCACCAAAAATAACCACCCGTCCCTTTTCCAGATGACGGATGGCTCGACGACGAATATAGGGTTCGGCTAATTCCTGCATGGCGATCGCTGTTTGTACCCTAGTTTGCACGCCAATGCGTTCGAGGCTATCTTGTAAGGTCATGGCATTCATTACCGTAGCAATCATCCCGATATAATCGGCATTTGCTCGATCCATTCCTGCTGAAGCCGCTTTGACTCCCCGAAAAATATTGCCACCGCCGACGACAATGGCCATTTGAACACCTGTTGTGGAGACTACCTCCGCAATCTCTTGAGCAATTTCCTTAACCACTTCGGGGTCAATTCCATAGCCTAGATTGCCCATTAAGGCTTCACCACTCAGTTTAAGTAAAACCCGTCGGTAATGTGTACCCATGAAGTTAAGCTTTTTTTCAAAAAAGTTGCAATTTCCTCCAATTTAAGATAAC
Source organism: Calothrix sp. NIES-3974 (assembly GCF_002368395.1). Lineage (GTDB taxonomy): Bacteria > Cyanobacteriota > Cyanobacteriia > Cyanobacteriales > Nostocaceae > NIES-3974. The sequence goes on along the minus strand of NZ_AP018254.1, from coordinate 3,150,451 downwards.
AGTACCCGGCATATCTGTCTCTAGTTTGTCTCTAGTTACGCCAAATTATATTAGTGCCAATTACTTCTGTCTCTGTTATTTCGATCACCTTCCCGGCAATTAAAGACGCGATCGCATTGTGTAAGTAAGGTTGTTTTACACCCCCAACTCCCTGGGGATGATCGTCAATCTGTCCCCGATAGCGGACAATCCCATTACTATCGATTAAAAACGCTGTTGGAGTAGCTGTCCCCCCAAAACTACGCATTACATCCTGAGTCGAATCCCACAAATATGGAAAATTTAATTGCCGTTCCTGGGCAAATTTCTCCATCATTTTGACTGTTGTATGGGCATCTTCCCCCACATCTGTCGAATTTAAACCCACCAATGTCACGTTTTGATGACAAAACTGACTTTGTAGGGATTTTAAGCGGTCAATATATAAATCAACATAGGGACATGTGTTTGCCATCGAAATTACGGCAATGGCGCGGAATTTCTCTAGATAACGGCTCAAATGATGAACTTGTCCGTCGATTCCCGGTAGTTCAAAATCTGGCGCATAGTTACCAATGGGATTGTTGAGCATTTCTAGCGTTTTCATTTCCCCTGATGTTTTTGGAAATTAATAATTACACTTGGTAGGTGTTGCTGTGTTTCTGGGTTGAATTGTGGTAATGAGTTTTTATATAAGTGCAAATCTAAGATAATAAACATTGTAACCACGTAGCCAGTCAGCGTAAATTGTAAAACCACTTAATCACCTTTGCCAATCATGTTTAATTTGTTTTAAATCTAAACAATCGTCCCCATATTCTCCGAATTTATACTGAGGATACTTTGTTGTCATTTATCGGCTGTGATTTTGCGATCGCTCTACCTTTATATCCTGGTTACTTAGGTGATAGTATAAGTTGTATTACGATAAATAAATTTTTGTTAAAGATTTCCGACCCATACACCATTGATCCTAAAAGCAGTATAGAAATTTTGCTCAACCGAACCCGATTGAAGCCATTAAATTAATCCCAAATCAAATGACCATACTAGCTTCAGAACAGACAAACAAAGCCAAAACTTGGTATTGGAAAGGATTTCCCACCACCTATTACCAGGAAGGGGAAACAGGTGCAGCAGTCGTTCTTGTCCACGGATTTGGTGCATCATGGCAGCATTGGCGCAAAAATATCCCGGTCTTAGCTCAAACATGTCGAGTGTTTGCTATTGATTTGCTTGGATTTGGTGGTTCAGCCAAACCCTCACCAACTCAAATTGGTTACACCTTTGAAACCTGGGGACAACAGCTAGCCGATTTTTGCCGTGAAGTAGTAGGAGAACCAGCCTTTTTAGTAGGAAATTCCATCGGTTGTATAGTCATTCTCCAAGCTGCTGTAGATCATCCCGAAATTGCTCGCAGTGTCGCTTTACTTAATTGCTCTTTACGGCTATTACATGACCGCAAACGCGCTAGCTTACCTTGGTTACGTCGGACTGGAGCGCCGATTTTACAAAAAATTTTGGCATGGAAACCACTAGGGAAACTGTTTTTTCAACAGTTAGCAACCCCGAACACTGTCCGGAAGGTTTTATTACAAGCCTACAAAGATAGAAGTGCTGTCACAGACGAACTTGTCGAAATTCTCATCCAACCCGCTCGTGATGTCGGTGCAGCAGAGGTTTTTTTAGCCTTTACCGCCTATTCTACAGGTCCGTTGGCAGAAGATTTATTACCCCAACTTCCCTGTCCAGGAATCATTATTTGGGGAAGTGCTGACCCCTGGGAACCCATCGAACTCGGACAAGAATTAGCGAATTATCCGCAAATCCTCAAATTTATTCCCCTAGAAGGTGTCGGTCACTGTCCTCAAGATGAAGCACCCCACTTAGTGAATCCGCTTTTATTGGATTGGATTAACTCAAATCCCGAAAAATTACAGGGAGTAGGGATTAGGGAGTAGTATTCGACCACATTAATTTTGATGAGAAAAGAAAGGCACATAGTAGCGCTTTATATCAATTTAATGTAAAGTTGCACATAATTTGAACCCACTCCTTCACCTACGAAGAGGGAGAAATCTAGTCCCCTCACCGATTACGGGGAGGGTTAGGGTGGGGTTCTTTCTATGGGTCTTCATATTAAATTGGTATTAGCGCTTCATATATCCTAGTAGAACAGAAAACCGTCCTTGTCGGACTTTGCTCTAAACCCGGTTTTTTCAGGTAAAGTGGTAGCTATTTTTGGTAAAAAATACTATAATTCAAATAACAACACCAAACTACTGTATTTATAAGCAGTGTTCTCAGTAGATTCTAGTCGCGAGACTGGAAAGGGATGGCAACCCATACAGCACTGAGAGTAGTTGAATATCAAAGCTTGTCGCTACCCAAAATAAAACCATCAAATCTCCTCTAGAAAACAGGAAGGAGAAAGGGTAATTTGTATGAGTATGTCCGCAAGCTTTTGATTCAGAATCCAGCTTGGACAGAAAATTCCCTGAAGATAATGGTGTTGTTGGTAAATTCATGGGGTGTTTTACCCCGGCTAATTTAAATTATATAGTTTCAACTATTAGCTGGGATTTGCAATTTCCCACAAACTTGAGTCTACAGGTTCAACCTTTCTTGAGTTGGGATAAATGCTTTGATCCATGATTTAAGAAAACCAACAGTATCCTCAATTTCAGGAATTTCCAAAAGACGCTACACCTGCAACAAAGCTAATCGCCAAATGTAGCTATACTGTCTCCAAAATTTTGTGATTCTGACTCATTTTGACCTATTCCTTTTCCGAGGATGTTTTAAAAGTCGATTTTAATACTTAATCTATCATTGTTTGGGAGGGAATCGGGAGTAGTTTATAACGAAAAATACACCCCTTGAGCCTATTTCCTGTCTTCAATAAGTGGTTGATAAGGTATTTATTGACACTTTCCAAACATCCTCTCAGCGACAACAATTATATCGTACTAAATATTAACGTCGAACCGTGTTCAAAACTGCCCTCGTAAAAAGTGCATCAACCCCGTCTTCGGGTACATTACCACTAGATTTATTCGCTGCAATTGACGATTTAAAACGTGAACTCAATGCCGTAATTTTGGCCCATTACTATCAAGAGCCGGACATTCAGGATATTGCGGATTATATTGGGGATTCTCTCCAATTAGCGCGTGCAGCTGCCAATACTAATGCAGACGTAATTGTTGTTGCTGGCGTACATTTTATGGCAGAAACGGCTAAAATTCTCAACCCCGATAAATTAGTTTTATTACCAGATATCAATGCTGGATGTTCCCTAGCAGATAGTTGTCCTCCGGAACAATTCGCTCAATTTAAAGCTGCCCATCCCCAACATTTCGTGATTTCCTACATTAATTGTTCGGCGGAAATTAAGGCGATGAGTGATATCATTTGCACTAGTTCTAATGCGGTAAAAATCGTTCAACAAATTCCTCCAGAACAACCAATTATTTTTGCTCCTGACCGCAATTTAGGACGCTATGTCATGGAGCAAACAGGTCGGGACATGCTGTTATGGCAAGGTAGTTGTATTGTCCACGAAACGTTTTCGGAAAAGCGAATTGTTCAGTTAAAAATTTCCCATCCCCAAGCTGAAACCATCGCTCATCCAGAGTGTGAAGAAAGTGTTTTACGACACGCTAATTATATTGGTTCTACAGCAGCTTTATTAAAATATTGTCAAGAAGTTGCGACCCAGGAGTTTATTGTTGCAACTGAACCAGGAATTATCCACCAAATGCAAAAAGCTGCTCCCCATAAACGTTTTATCCCTGCACCTGCGGAAAATAATTGTAACTGTAATGAGTGTCCATTTATGCGGTTAAATACTCTAGAAAAATTATATTTAGCAATGAAGCACCGAACACCAGAAATTACCATGAGCGAAGATACTCGTTTAGCTGCTTTGCGTCCCATCCAACGTATGTTAGAGATGAGTGTGTAGTTGATTTCGATGCAAGTCAAGGGAAAACAGGAAGTCATCAATCAACGAGGAACTCCCTCAACGCTGTTCAGTCCCTTGTGAAAAATGCAGGTAACGAAAATTCGATCTCATCAGGACTTACATAAGTGCTATTTGTGATTGCGATCGCAAGTAACCTATCCTCGGAAAGCAATTTCAGAGTTTTGGATGAGAACGTCAAGCCTACAGTTTATCGCTTTTAGTCGGTTGATGAGAGATTAGTCTTGACAAACAAGGGACTTTAAGCTGTCGGGTAATTCTCTCTACTTCCTGCTTTCTTCAGGAAAAATCTATCTGGGGAGACTTGTTCGATATTTTTTCGCCGATAATCTCCCCAATTTACCTGAATTTGCTAGTTATTTGGGAATTATGACTGATAAATCTAAAAAATGTATTAAGGGAAACGTAAATTTGGGAATTTAATGAGAATCTATAATATAGCTTTAATAAACGACATAAATCGAGGTCAAACAAAACATAAAGACCTTGAAAATAACAAACCATTAAAACCAAAGTATTGTTAAGCGTCAAATTTATCGAGTTTGGCGCTTAATTTATAATCATAATCATTAACCATAAATACATTATTCTGTGAATTTACAGATTTATGTACCAAGAAATGATGAAAATTAGGGAATTTTAACGGTTTATTTCGTTTTATTTCGATAAATGAGATAGAGTTACTTTGGTGTGAATAGACTACTCAAGCAGAATCAAGTTTTTGAACGTGCTAACTGCTTGATAGTTGGATTTAAAAAATACTTAAAGGTCTATGGGAGGATTTGATTCTGAGGCTGTAGGCTTTGTCTGATATTCGTTAGCATGATTGAAAGAATGAGTTTTTTGATTGCTGTTTCCCAATTCCTTGCTTCTCGATATCCTTGGTGGGGTGTATGTCATCTGCGATTTGAGCCGAAAAGTCGCACTTTATATTTATTATGTGTGAATTCAGAACATCGGAGTGCTATTTTTCGTGACGCTTCAAGTCTTTCCCGTTTAGACGTGGGAATTGAACGTTTTATCGTCATTCACCCTGGTTATCCAGATATTATTATTCCCTATGTTCCTCGTCAAAGTGTGGAGTAAATTCATTCATCTTTGAATTTGAGCGAAATTTGAGCGAAAGTGTGGAGTAAGAAGAGGGCAAAAATAAAAAAAGACGCTTGAAATGCGTCTTTTCCTTCATGCATCATATGTGGGCGAGGAGAGACTCGAACTCTCACGCCTGTTGAGGGCGGCAGATTTTGAGTCTGCTGCGTCTACCAATTTCGCCACTCGCCCTTGGTGGCAACTGCACTATTATACTCCATAAAATGATTTTTTAGCAACTGTTCATATTCTTTACTTGTTGACCAGCGATCAATTTCTCTGGCTCTTAATACGGGTACGGGGTGGGTTAGTTGGGCTGTGCGAGCGGCTTTAATCATTTCCCCTAGTTCAGTTTTGCTGATATCATCGTAGGCACGGGCTTGGGCGATGAATGCGTCAAGATTGAGTTGGGGTGCGAGTTTGGGGGAACCACCAGCTAGTTTCATTAATACCGACATGACTGTGCGGGGATTTTGGGTGGCTAAAAGTGCAGCGCGATCGCAGGTAAATTCTGCACATCTAACCCATTCTAATAGTTGGGATTGTAAAGATTGGGCTAGGGCTGCACCTAAAACTGGTAGACTTGCTGCCGTGAGAATCAGCAAATTTACTGGTGTCAGATAGACACTATGGTCACATTTGAGGTGTCCCAGTTCGTGGGCAATTACTGCTTGAATCTCATCGGGTTCCAGCATGTCCACCAGGGAAGTATGGAGGACAATGAAGGGTTGTTTACCCCGCATGGCAAAGGTGTAGGCATTGGGTGCAGGATGCTGACGCAGGTACATTTGGGGTGGTTCTATGTCTAGGATTTGACAAGCTTCCGTCAGCAGTTTGTATAGGTCGGGTAATTGGTTTTCACTGACTAACACACTTGAGGCGATATTTTCTGCATAAAAAACCTGTTCCGCAACTGGACCAAGGAAGTTTCGCACCATCAAATCCAAACCAGGAATCTGTTTGAGTGCTTTTGTCGCTTCCAAATCAAGGGGATGGCGAAACGAGTCAGCTTTGAGTCCAATCAAGTTAGTTTTGAATGCAGGCATGATTTCCTAATCAAGTTGATGATTAATCACATTGTTTACTAGTATATCGATTCTGCAGGGGTGTTGGGGGAGATTTCTGTTTTCGTGCCTACCCCTAGAATTTATGAAAAATGGGCGTTGTATAATATGATTTCGCAAAAAGAGGGGAAGATGGTGAGATGCTAGAATGGGGGGATGGGAAGTATTTTTGTGTAATTGTCCTGAAAGTTTAAATTTATGCTCTGATTTAGCAATGTCTAAAAAGTAAGATTAGGAATAGTTTATGTCATCAATATCCTGAGACTTCTATATTGATTTCTGTGGAGAGTACTTCCTCCTCCAAACCTGCTTTAGTAAGGTTTTTTTGTAGTATATCTAAAACTATTTGCGGATTAGCAGTTTGCTGCATGACTTCTGCTTCTGCATCGTGACGATTTCGCACACCTGGTAAATCAACCCGTAATTCCTCCACTAGTCTAATGAGTTTCGTAATTTTTTGCTCTGTGAGCAGATTCACTTGCAGAGCTAAATGCGATCGCTTTTCTTCGAGTTGTTCCTCACGGGTTTGCCGAATGAGGACACCAGTAGCAATCATTAAGGAAGCCGCATCTATACCTTGTTCTTCCAAAGTAAATCTTGGTAAATCCCATACAAGTACACCCGTATCGGCTAAATGGGAGCAATACCCCCAAACAGCAAAAAAAATCACTTGAGCATAAAAAAACCAGGGTTTGCCAAAGGTAGCAGCAATCTTTTCTAAAATGCGTTGATGAACTGGGATTTTTCGCTCTAATTGGGTTTGCAAATTAATAATTGCCTCAATATTTTTTTCTACCTGTTCCGGTAGTCGATGAATATCTGATGTTGATAAATAATTCATAGCTGCTTTTATCGGTTATAGATCATTTAGGACAGACGCAAAAGTTATGTTAACATTGCATGTCCGCAGAACAAACAAACTCTGATGACTACTCCCTACTCCCTGTATAGACGACCCGACAGGTCGTCCGTACTCCCTATTTGTAATGGAGAATCTTAAATTAAGGAACCACCCCCATCAATCCACACCTCCGTACCTGTAATAAATTTTGCTGCATCGGAGGCTAAAAATAACACTAATTTGGCGATGTCTTCACTAGTTCCGGCTTTGTTTCCTGTGAGGGGAATATAATCCTGCATGAATTCCTCTGCTCCTGGAATCCATTCCAGATGGCGCTTGGTGGTACTTTCATTAATTGCAGTCATCACCCCACCGGGACAAATCACATTGACGCGAATATTATTTCCAGCCAGCTCCAAGGCTAACATTTTGGCAAAGGCTACTTGAGCGGCTTTGGTGGAAGCATAGGCTGTTGCACCCACTTTTTTGAAGCTACGGGTACCGTTGATTGATGATGTGATGATAATTGCACCGCCCTGTTTTTTGAGGTAAGGTACAGCATATTTAATGGTGAGAAAAGTTCCTCGCAAATTAATATTAACAGTTGAATCCCACTCATCAATTTTAATATCTTCGATGGGTGCCCATATCCCATTTACTCCAGCATTAACGAATAAAATATCTATCCTTTGATACGTATCAATAATCTGTTGAAATGCTTTTTCCATTTCTTGGGAATTGGCGACATCTGCGGCGGTTGCGAATGCCTGACCTCCGGCATTTATAATATCATCAACTGTTTCCTGTCCAGTTTCTAAATAGAGGTCAATGATTGCAACTTTTGCTCCTGCTTGAGCGAGTAAAATGGCTGTTGCTCGACCAATTCCTGACCCCCCCACCAGTAATTACGGCAACTTGATTTAAAAGTCTCATGGTGCTTTCAACCAGGATGTTTTTATCATATCCACATTTGTGATTTATTTTGGCATTCACACCGAGTATTTAACTAATTCCTTTTGGTAGAATATATACCTATCAAAGGTTATGTGATTTTGGATTTTGCAGGAAGTTGTTGTGGTTGGTTGTTCCGCAAACTTTCAGAAACGGATTTGAAAAGCTTTACTTCACGATATTTTCCCCAAATAATAATATATTTATCTATACTTATCTGTCGCGTTTATTTTTCAAATTACTGCTGCTGAATTTGGGCATTATATTTGTATGTATTCAAACCACAATCATCAGAGACGTAGCAGTGCTACGTCTCTACAGAAGGTCTGATTTGATTTAATTCTGGGGAACCCAAACAGAAACTGAACCAGCTGGACAACGGAATTCAGCCCAACCTTCCTCATTGGTTGTAATCGGTTCGCTAATATGTTCTGTAATGTCAATATAGGTACGATTTGGTTGTCCTATTTCCATATATTTACTGCCATCGCTACCATTACTAAGGACAACAGCCATACCACCGGGATGTTCTTGTGTTCCTAGTCTTGTCCAACCGATGGTATTTGCATGGTCAAAATAATCATACTGGTCTCCGTAGGCATAGGTTTGACGAGCAAATAAAAATTTATCAATCAACCATTTATGACTATCTAGCCAAATTTCATATTCATTCCCATCTTTGCCGTAATCTTTGTAATGAGCGCCGTAATAATCTGCGTAAAATATACAGGGATATCCTTCTCTTCTTAACAGGATTAAAGCGTAGGCAAGGGGTTTAAACCAAGCTTCTACCACCGATTCTAAGGATTGTAGGGGTTGGGAATCGTGGTTGTCTACTAGGGTGACTGCAAGGGTAGGTTGGTGCTGTACCAGGGTGTGATCAAAAATTTGCCGTAGGTCGTAGTTATTACCCGATTTACTGGCTATATGGAAGTTGTAATGTAAAGGTGCGTCAAATAAAGTCACTTTACCATCTGTAACACTAATAAAATGGTGTAAAGCTTCTACTTCATAGGACCAATATTCACCGACGGCAAATACCTCTCGCTTGGCATAATTGCGGACATGTTCTAACCATTCCTGGAAAAAGTCTGCGGATACGTGTTTTACCGCATCGAATCGGAAGCCATCGACACCTGTTGTGTCTATGTACCACTCACCCCAATATTTTAATTCTCCGGTAACTTCCGGGTTTTGCATGTCCAAATCGCAACCCATCAAATAGTCGAAGTTACCTTTTTCTAGGTCAACGTTACGCTCAAATTCTTTGCCTTTGAGTAAATAAATAGCCTTTTTCTCACTGTTGTAAGCATTGTAATCGATGGCATCAAAATGCCACCAATGCCATTTCATACTGGAATATTTATCACCGCGACCGGGAAAGTTAAAGTGGGTCCATGCTTTAATTTTTTGGTATTCACCGACTGTGGCGTTACGGTTTTCTGGATCGAAGGGTGTCGCTTCTACTTCTTCTTCTGCGTCTGCACCTAATTTGTGGTTAAAGACAGCATCTGCGTAGATTCTAATTCCGACTTTTTGGGCTGCTTTGATGGCACGTATATATTCGTCCTTTGTACCATATTTTGTCCGTACGGAACCTTTTTGATCAAATTCTCCTAAATCAAATAAATCATATACACCGTAACCTACATCCATTCCACCACCAGTACCCTTATATGCGGGAGGTAGCCAAAGGGAAGTAACACCCGCTTTTGCTAATTCTTCCGCGTTTTCTGCTACCTGGTTCCAGAGACTACCATCGGCTGGGTTATACCAGTGAAAATACTGCATCATTACGCCATTGGTTTCGGACATGGTTTTTATATGCTCCTGATTTGTTAAAAAAATAAATGAATTAGGCTGACGCGATCGCTATTTGGTGATCCCGTAGGTCGAATAATTTTTTTGGATATGTAAAACCGTCACAAAGACACGATATAGCCTCTTTCAGAGGAGCTTCGCTAACGCGTCTCTACATTTAGATTCATACCTAAATTCAGCAATACCTGTTTTTTAATGCCTAAAATCTGGGTTCGTACTCTATTGGGTAATGCTAGATTTAATACATACCTTTGCGGGAATGCATTGTGTGCTGTTTTCGACTGTAGAGATTATCAGCTAATTTTTTGCCACCTGCAATAAGTCTCTGGATAGGTGGGTGGATATCTTTGGATGTATTTGCGATCGCAGTTCAATCTCTCTGGGATGATATTTGTGTATTAAACATGATTAAAGTACAGGAATGCTGCTTGGATTAACCCCACTACGAAACCGAGAATTCCCCCCAGGGATACAATGGCTTGTAATTCGTTTTTGACTATACCTTCGATTGCGTCTTCTAAGTCTGCGGGGGAGGTGGATTTCACTCGGTCGATGATCACTTGATCGATGGATAGAATCGGGATGACTTGGGTGACTATTTTTTCTAAATCCCGTTCTAAGTACCTTTCTAAAACTAATGCCAATTCTTTACTCACCACTTCTAGGGAAGAATTGACTACAGAGGAGTTACTGAGACGAGTGACTAATAATACAGCAATATTTTCCCAGTCAATGGAATCACTCAAACCTTGAAGGAGTTCACCGCCACTATTTTGGAGATAATGACGGACGCTTTCACGGGTGGTTTTACGGAGTTGACGTACTGTAGATATGGGTAAATTTTGCAGGGAAATACTGAGGAGAAAGCTTTTAATGCGATCGCGTACATTTAAATCTTGGATAAGTTCGCGAATTCTGGTATTGGTAGCTTCTTTTTCGTCTAAGCAAAATGTCCGCAGTCTAGTTAAAGTGTTGCGTAAACCAAATAAATTAGCCACTACCCAATAGGTTCCGCTAGTTTTTTCCCGAAAGCTTTCGTCAATGGTTTGAATTGTCCGGTCGGTCAGGAAATCGATAATCGCTAATCGGATGGTTTCGGGTGGTAATACGACCTGTAGCAACCATTCCGCTAAACGAGTCGCTTGTTCTTCGGTGAGTTGAAATTCTAATAAAATTTGATCAAAAATTTGATTGATCTGAACTTCTAAAAAATCTTCCCGACGAGCTAAGGTTTTCAGTAGACGCGGTAGGGATTCTCCCAGCAAATCTCGTAAAATCCCTGCGAGGATTTTGGCTGTTTTCTGCTCCCGGTCAGATTTTACCTGGGAAAGGGCTGTTTGTAGTAACCATTGGATTGCTCCCTGTACCCGTTCAGTATGTAACAATCTCCTAGCTAAATTTTGTAATTCCTCTGGGGTGAGCAAAGACCCCATAATGCTATCGGAAATATTTTTCGCTAACCGTTCTTGATTACTAGGAATCAACCCAGGGGTAAACGGAACACGTCGTCCACCAATGTACCATGCACGATAGGGACGAAATAGCATTTTGATGGCTACATCATTGGTGAAATAGCCAATTATTCCTCCTAAAACGGGGGGAGATAGATAAAGCCACAGGTGAGACCAGTCCACTAATTATGATTTTGGATTTGAGATTTGAGATTTTGGATGAGGAATATAGAACACAACTGGAACAAAAGGAGAATCTTCCCTACACGCTGTTCCCTATTTTTCTATTTTTCCACTACTAGCACTCCCATCATATCGCTTGCAATTGGGTAATGTGTGGTAGCAAGGAAACCAATTTGGGTTGCGATCGCAATTTGTTCGCGTCCAGTGGGAAATTTTTCCAGACTAGGACTAATATAAGCATACTCCGCTTTTAAGCCCATTTCTGTGGCTGCGGGAACAACCCAATTATCTAAATACCACTGTTGAAATTGTCGCATCAGGAAATTATCAGGACGATGGAAGTCTAAAATTGCGGCTTTTGCTCCTGGTTTTAAAACGCGATATATTTCTCCCAAGGCTTGGGGAATATCTGTTACGTTTCTTAATCCATAACCCATTGTCGCTGCATCAAAATAATTATTAGCAAAGGGTAATTTTAATACATCTGCTTCCAACCAGCTAATATTTAAGTCTGGATAGATATTTTGACTCCGGGTTTGAGCAATATCCAATAATTCGCAGGAAAAATCCACTCCGTATACCCTTCCTTCTTTCCCTACCCGTCTCCCCAGACGAATCGTCAAATCACCGCTTCCACAGCATAAATCAATACACCTATCCCCTAATTTCGCTCCACTCCACTTAATTGTCATTTCCTTCCACACCCGATGTAAACCAAAACTCAGTTTATCGTTGAGTTGGTCGTATACGGGTGCAATGCGATTAAAAATACCGCGAATTTCTTCAGACATTTTGGATACAGGAGACAGGAGATATAATGTTTAGTTGGCAATTAATTGTGTTTTTGCAAAGTTTATCGGTTCGCATAACGCTCCACAGGAAAACAGACCTTACGAATTACGAATTATTCCCCCATTTTCAATGTACTTGATCACGCCTTCACAAGCATCTACTAGTAAATCGACCACCAAATTAAATCCTTCCACACCACCATAGTAGGGGTCAGGAACTTCCTTCAGGTCATGACGGGTACAGAAATCGCAAATTAGGTGTACTTTGTCATCGTAAACCCCCGCTCGGTCCCAGGCTAATATATTTTCGTAATTTTCCTTATCCATTGCCAAAATCAAGTCGAATTCTAGGAAATCGGATTGTTGAAACTGTCTTGCTCGACCTGTAGTTTCAATATTCAGCTTTTTGAGAATAGCTGCACTCATGCGTCGATCCGGTGGACTACCGATGTGATAATTAGATGTTCCGGCTGAATCACAGCTAATTTTATCGCTTAATCCCCGTTCTTTGAGTAAATGATTCATAATATTTTCGGCTGCTGGAGACCGACAAATATTACCAAGACACACGAATAAGATTTTATACGTCATTGTTTGAGTGTTGAGAGGAGAACTAAAACTATTGGCAGATTTTGCCGGAATTTCCAAAGAACCATTCTACACTGCTGTCTAGATTAAGAAAATATAAGTAACTTTGCCTGGGAAAATATTGGCGCTTATACTAAGCGTGATAGTTGACATCAATCCAAATCTATAACAAATATTGCCCAAAGCCACGTTTTATATCTACGTCTAATTTCTGGAAGATACTTTAAACTTGAGGTCAGGAAAATGGCAGATAGAAATGCTGAACAAGGCGAAATGGAAGCTAAACTCCAGGAATGGGGTGCAAAATTAGATGAAATGAAAGCAAAGGCAAATGATGCTCAAGCTGACATGAAAGCTGATTTGGAGCAGCGTATTGCCGCTTTAAGCGCTAAACGGGAAGCAATGCAACAAAAATTAGCTGAATTAAAGTCTGCTAGTGACGATGCTTGGGAAAGTATCAAAACTGGTTTCCAAGGTGCTTGGAGTGAGTTAAGTACTGCTTTTGAAGAGGCTGCTGCTAAATTTAAATCTTAAAGGTTTTCTGAAAAGTTGCTTTTTGTACTTAACAAGCTCGTTTTCAGGGAGTGGGGAGTCGGGAATTGTGATTAGTACTGGGGAACATAAAATCGGTTGATGTTCCCATAAAGGTTCGTTGACTACATTATTATAATTTTGGATTAAGATATCGGGTAAATAAAGTGTTTCGGTTTCTGGAATTTTCACAAATGCTGTTTTCGGAATGCGGTATGGTAGTCCCATCTGCATAAATTGAAAGGTTATTTGCCCTGCTAAAAATCCTAATACACCTTCATGTTTTCCATTGGGAGGAGGTATTTCAGTAATTATACCTCTATCTAATTCGTATTTATTGGGTGAATTTTCTGGGTAAAAGTTCGATAAATTCTTCAACTGTATATAGTTTTCATTCCGGTAAGGTTTGAGCCATAAAGTTTACCAGTATAGGCTTGACTAATTACTTTAACTTATCCAATAAGCGACTTACCCTCGCAGCTTCATTAATTTGTCTTTGTTTACGCAAAATATTCCGAGCTAATTCTAGCTGTTCAATGGCTGCTGCACGCTGTTCTTGACGCATATAGGCATTACTTAAACGCAGGTAAGCATCAGCTCGTTTTGGCGCACGGCGAATTACTTCTTGAAATTGAGCGATCGCATCCTCAACTTTTCCTTGTCGCATTAAAGTATCACCCAATAGTAAGTGTACCGCATCGTTAGTTGAATTCATGGCGATACAGTTGCGAAAGGCAGTCTCTGCGGCCTCATAATCTTCCGCTTGGTAAAAATCTACACCTTTTTTGTACCAATTAGCGGTGACAATTGTCCTCCAAGCAAAATAGATTAATAATACAGCACTTACAAATACAGATGCGATCGCAAAAATAATCTTTGGCGATAAAGTTTCTAACATAGATTACTCGCTTGTAGATAGGGAGTGGGTCGTCTCCAGGGGAGTAGGGAGTGGAAATGGTATATTGACGTCGTTTGGTCGTGTCTAAATGACATGGGGAACAAGCTTGATGCAGAGGGAACAGTTCTCAGAACCATAGGGGGAGAAAAATATTTTTCTCTTCTCACCTACCCCTCAGAATGAGCGGGGAAAGACCCCAATTTTGAATTTAACCGAAACCCAAGTTAAAATGGTACGTCTATGCCCTAGAAATACCAAAAATAACCTATAAAAATAAATGTAGGGGAAATTTGTTCACAAATTCCCGATGCTGGATAATTTATGGACTTGGCAGTCGGGAATAGCCTTCATGTAACGTTTACACCAAAAACAGATGAAATGTAGTTAATCCCTATTCCCCACTCCCTACTCACTTTCAAGTCAGGGAGTGAAAAACTCAAATATACCCTAACTTTGTGGAAAACACGTATTACACAAATAGTCCAAATTGTCACGGCTAAAGTAGATATTAGGTTGTGATTATGATCAAACTATCGAAATTGTCTGGTTCAATCCGTCAATTCCTAACCCATCTATTAGCGATCGCGTTTGGTGCAATTTTCACTTTTACTAGTTTACAAGTTCCTGCTTCCCAAGCAGAACCAGCACCAAATCTTTCGATGGAGGTTGCCCAAAGCCAATCATCTGCCAATATGGGGGGTGGAAGTAGAAGTTTTGTCACCGCAGCCGTGAATCGAGTTGGCCCGGCTGTTGTTAGGATTGATACAGAAAGAACGATTACCCGCAGTATTCCTGACCCATTTTTCGATGATCCGTTTTTCCGTCGCTTTTTTGGTGATATTCCCCGTCAATCACAGCAACAACAACGGGGTTTGGGTTCGGGTTTTATTTTTGACCGCAGTGGGTTGGTCTTGACTAATGCCCATGTGGTGGATAAGGCTGACCGGGTAAGTGTACGCCTCAAGGATGGACGAACTTTTGCTGGTCAGGTATTGGGTGAGGATGAAGTCACTGACCTGGCCGTGGTCAAAATTAATGCCGGAAATGACCTCCCTGTAGCTCCCTTGGGATCATCGGCTAATGTCCAGGTGGGTGATTGGGCGATCGCTGTTGGGAATCCCCTGGGTTTGGATAATACGGTGACGTTGGGAATTGTCAGTACCCTGAGACGTTCCAGTGCCCAGGTGGGATTAGGTGGTAATCGACGCTTGGAGTTTATCCAAACTGATGCGGCGATTAATCCGGGAAATTCCGGTGGACCGTTGGTAAATGGTAACGGTGAGGTTATCGGTATTAATACGGCAATTCGTGGTGATGCAATGGGGATTGGTTTTGCGATTCCTATTGACCGGGCTAAAAGTATTGCCGCTCAGTTACAACGGGGTGAGCAAGTTGCTCATCCATTTATTGGTGTGGGGATGGATGATATTACCCCAGAAAAAGCCCGTCGATTAAATGCTGACCCCAATTCGCCTTTGCAAATTGCGGAGGTCAATGGGATATTGGTTGTCCGTGTTGTTCCCAATTCTCCAGCTGCTAATGCGGGTATTCGTATTGGTGATGTGATTACCGAAGTTGATGGTAAACGTATTACTAAGAGTGATGAGTTACTAAATATTGTGGAAGCAAGTCGGGTAGGACAAACTTTACAATTTAAAATTCAACGGGGTAATCGAACCTTGCAAATTTCCCTCCGCACTGCTCAGTTACGGGATATTTCTTAGGATTTTGGATTTTGGATTTTAGATTATTCGATTTTGGATTACTCTTCGGTCGATCCGCTAGCCTAAAGGCATGGCTTTCGCCAACGCGTCTATGGATTTTGGATTTTAGTTAACAATTGGTAAACAATGGTGGGTGAGGACTATTTTCCTTACCCACCAATCTGTAATTTGAAGATTTTGATTTGGAACTCCCTAATAGGCATAATGAGACAAAGGTTGGGGGGAGTAGTCTGGATAGGAACGACCAGTATCTGTGGAAGTTACGGAAGTTAATGTCGCATCACTATCAAATAGGACTGCGACGAGTTCGCTTTCAGTAAAGTTAAAACCGAGGGAGTTGGCAAAACTGACTATTTTGTTTGTATCCCAGTTCCAAGCGCCAAACATTCCCCGTTGGCAGCAAGTACTGTAGTACTGTTCATAAATGTTGGCATCAGTGCTGACGACCTCGTAAAAGGCGTTGACTTGTTCAAGTGACATTATATTTATATCTCCTAATATGTCTTCGTAGATGGATGAATAATTTTTGTAAACGCATCAAGTGCGTCTTCTATGCCTGTCTTCTATATTGATGGGGACTTACTTACTTTCCTTTTTCTGTCTCGTTTCCAACCAATTATTTCCCCCACAGGAGGAGACTATGTATAGATACATGGGCATTTTGTTTGATTCCGTATCTTTAAAATTTGTCAAGCACATTGTTTGAATTTCAAAGACCCATTGGAGGCTATTTTTATTAACCTATTATGTATTTATGCTGTATTATTCATTCGTGTCCACACTAGGTTCCCACGGATAAAAAATAAGAAGAGAATATCAAGAGATAGTTCCAGGTTTCACACTTTTGAGGGAGAATGTCATCCGTGGGAATGCGGAAAAAGGGGAACTAGGGGAATTTCGCGAGGGTGAAGTTTTGCGTATTTCCATCTCCAAGTGTAAATATACATCTTTGCTGCCATTGCTGACTGAATTTTTCCCTGGAGAAATGGGAATCCTAGCAATAGGGTTTTAGTTCCAGACAAAAATGCTGAAAGTTGTTGTTGGTCATAGTGATGACCCAGATAGTCAAAGTGCGATCGCGGATGTTCTCAAACAGTGTTGTGCTGATTTAGGGGAGGTTAAACCCAATGCTGGTATCCTCTTTGCTGCGATTGATTTTGAACACCAATTGATTGTGGAGGAAATTAATCGAGTATTTCCTGGTTTGGATTTAATTGGTTGTACTACCGATGGAGAAGTATCCTCAGTACTAGGTTTTCAACAGGATTCCCTGACTTTAATGTTATTTGCCGTTGATGGGGATCGGATCCAAATAGGGGTCGGTGTGGGTTTGGGGGTAAAGGAGAATCCCCTGCTAGCAGCCGAAAAAGCTGTATCAATTGCCACACAAAAACTAGACAAACCAGTTAAATTATGTATTCCCTTACCAGCTAGCTATATTGCTGATGGTTCTACAACTAGTGGAGAAGATATTCTTCAGGGTTTAAAAGCAGTTTTAGGCGAAAATTTACCGATTGTGGGGGGGACAGCCGGGGATCAATTTCGGTTTCAAAAGACCTATCAGTTTTATCGAACAGAGGTATTAACTGATGCCTTACCGATTTTACTATTGGCGGGTGATATCCATTGTTCCTTTGGAGTCGATTGTGGTTGGCAACCCATCGGAAATAGGAGTGTGGTGACAAAATCCCAAGGTAATATTGTTTATGAAATCGACGGTAAACCAGCCATTGAATTTTACCACAAATATCTAGGCGATCGCGCTCCTAATGCCGAACATCCTTTAGCAGTGTATATCGAAGATAGCGATCGCTATTATATGCGGGTTCCCAATAAAACGGATTTGGAAATTGGCAGTATTCATTTTTTGGCAGAAGTTCCTCAACAATCGATGATCCGCATGACCAGTATTAGTCGGGATGAAGTTATTGGAGCTGCTAAAACCGCATGGCAAATCGCTTTCAATGATTATCCGGGAAAAGAACCGCAAGCAGTTTTAATTTTTTCCTGTTGTTGTAGACGCTGGCTGTTGGGAACACGTACCCAAGAAGAGTATCAACTGATTCAGTCTAGTTTCCGTGAAAAAGTGCCTACATGTGGATTTTATACCTATGGAGAATTTGCACCCCTAGCCCTGGCTGGTGAAAGTTACTTTCATCAAGAAACATTTGTGACATTACTCATCGGGACAAAATAGATGTGTATAGAGTCTACAGAGTACGAGCAAAGAATTCAAGAATTGGAGAAAAAAGTCAGGATTTTGACCAAAAAACTCCAGCGTTCGGAAGCTGATAGACGACAGTTAGAGGATGCTAGTCAAGAGCAAGAAATTGTCCTTAAAAGCGTGATTAAGGAATTAGAAACATCTCAAATGGATTTAAAGTCTCGGAGTCAGGAGTTAGAAGCAGCCTTGAATAATTTGACTAATTTACAAGTGAAATTGGTCGAGTCTGAAAAAATGTCAGCTTTAGGAGTGATGGTAGCAGGGATTGCCCATGAAATTAACAATCCAGTGAGTTTTATCTATGGAAATTTACCCCATGCCCAAGGATATATTGAAGATTTATTGGTGCTTTTAAATTCCTATCAGCAATATTATCCCCAACCAGTAGATGAAATTCAAAAGTTGATAGAATCCATCGATATAGATTTTCTCAAAAAAGATTATCTATTGTTATTTGACTCGATGAATCTGGGGGTGGAAAGAATTGCCAAAATCGTCCAATCTTTGAGAACTTTCTCCCGTTTAGATGAAGCCGACTTGAAAACAGAGGTAAATATTCATGAAGACATTGAAAATACCCTCAAGCTTTTAAATCACCGCTTACAAAATTCTGCTGTTTTTCCCCAGGGAATTACTGTGATTAAAAATTTTCACCACCTACCGAGAATAGATTGTTATTCCCGCCAATTGAATCAAGTATTTATGAATCTCATTGTCAATGCTATTGATGCTCTCGAAAGTCATGCTCATCATTTTAAAAATTATCATAAAATGCATCCAGAGGTCAATCCGACCGTGGATATTCCCATCAGCGATTACCAACTACCAACAATTCAAATTAGCACACAGCAACTTAATCATCAGTGGATTGCGATTGAAATTGCTGATAATGGTATTGGTATCTCTCCAGAATATCATTCCCGATTATTTGACCCATTTTTTACGACTAAACCTGTTGGTAAGGGAACCGGTTTAGGATTATCAATTGCCTATCAAATTATTGTCCAACAACATGGAGGAACTATTGATTGTGAATCAACTCCAGGTAAAGGGACTAAATTCATTATCAAAATTCCCCTGCGTCAAAGTTAAAAATTAAGGGAGTAGTGAGTAGCCACTCGTAGTTGTGCTTTGCAAGTTATAATTATTTACACCTAACTACTTATAATTATGTCTCAATACCAATCTAGTATTCGACGGAATAAAAACACCCAGCTTGTAGATAAGGGAAATAAATTTGTTCCTCCTCTAGAACAAATTAAAAATGTGGTTGTAGTACCTTTTATCGCAGAAGATAAACTAGTCTGTGGTCTCAAAAATGCTCAGATTACCCTTCCTAGTAGATGTACACAAATATACGATTTAGATTGTTTTGATACTGTACAACGGGAATTACGGGAAAGTGTAGGAATTATTACTGGTGAGTTAAAACTACTGAAAGTACTGGCATCAGATTATTACGGTACGAAACCAGAACAGCTAGCCTATATTGTTGTGTTTGCGACCATAGCAGAGAAGTTCTTATACTCAACTAGCAATTTAGGAATGCATTGTCGCTTAGGTCGAAAAGTTGTCTCTTTGGAAACTTTTTTCCGTGAACACAAATCTAACCATCAACAACTGGTTGAGGAAATTGTGATTACAGGTAGACAATTAGCCTTTGACACCTCTCCCAGGGATGAAATTATGGAAAAATTTAAACTTGATCGCCTAGAAATTCAGTTTGCAAAAGAACAAGCACAGCGACGTGCAAGAAAAAGTTGGTTGTATGATAATCCCGATTATGCCGCAGGAGTAAGTCTTGCTAATTCGATGAAACAACGTGGAATCTGGATTTATGGGTAAATTGGTTTAATATTCGCTTGATGTAGAGGGAGTGGGATAAATGAGCTTATTTCTTCCCCTGTTCCCCTCTCTTGCGCTCCCTGACTCCCTCTGACAAAATCGATAAGCGTACCGTATCACCGTCATTTAATGGCCCACTACTGCGACTGACGTAGGATTCCCCTGGTTGTAAACCATTTAAAACTTCCACCTTTCCATCCGCAGTTTCCCCTAACTTAACTGGACGGGATGTTACTTGTGGTTTTGGACTATTGGGATTAATTACAAATATATTGCCCTCTTGGGGTTGGTTGGAAGAGTTAGTGGAAGATTGATCTCGGTTTTGTTGTTGGCGTTTTTGGGTAGTTGTCAAGGCTGTCAGGGGAATGACGATGCGAGAAGTATTATTATTCTCAAATTGAATCCTAGCAAGTAAACCGCTACTAATACGTTGATTGGGATTAGACATCACCACCTCCACCGGAATTAGTCGAGCGGTGGGGTCTGCGCTGGGAGCAATTCGACTCACTTTACCAGTGTACGACTGGTCGGGAAAGGCATCGAGGCGAATTTGCACTGGTTGACCGACACGAATTTGACTTAGGTCGAGTTCGGAAACTTGGGTGATAATTCTGATTTGGCTAAAATCACTGAGCCTAACAACTTCGCCACCGGGTTGTAAAAAATTACCAGGCTCACTGACCCTGGCACTGACTACACCTGTAATTGGGGATACCAGTTGGGCATAGGCGCGGCGTTTTTTGGCTTCGGCAACTGCGGCGGTTTGGGCTAATACACGCCCCTGGGCTGTTTTCACAGCTTGAGTATCAGTTTGTACTTTCTCCTGGGCTGCACGGAGGGCTTTCGCGGCGGTTTGGGCTGTAGTTTGGGCTTGTTCGGCGCTTTGGAGGGGAACTGCACCCTCAGCTGCTAATTTTTTGAATCTGTTAGCATCGGCGATGGCTTGATTATACTGCAAGCGCAGCCGTTCCACTTCAACCCGGCTATTGGCAACTTGGGAATTTAATCTTGCGACCTCCGATTGGAGAGAAGCTAATTCTGCTTCTGCTTGGTTGAGGGCTGTACGTAGAAGAGCATCATCCACCTGGCCCAGATTTTGCCCTTTTTGGACGCGATCGCCGACATCGATACTTAGTCCTAAAAGTTGTCCCTGGATTTGCGATCGCAATGACACTTCTCGTTGTGGTAAAGTTGTACCTGTGTATTCAACTTGACTACGTAAACTTTCTGGACGGGCAATTCTCACATCCACCGATGGGGTAGTGTTTCTTGCACCCCTTTCACCCCTTGTTTGGGGACGTGCTTGAACTGCGTCTGGGGATTTTTCCCCACAGGCGACAATTGATAGTAACAAAAATAAGCAAGTAGGTGCGAGTTTTCTCGGATGCAATAACTGCGATTGATTGAATTTACTGATGATAAAAGGTTTTGCGATAAGTTTAATTAGTAAACTGAATACATTAATTTGCCGAGTCTTCCCATCTCCATGCATCTGGTAGTTTCCCCTCTTGACACGGGTTTTGAGCTATTTTGAACCAATAACCCTTTTACAGATAACATGCATTAAATTCGACTACAAGTGAAAATCTTCATATTTGGGAGGACACCGGACAAAGACCACACTAGAACACCCTAACCCCTCTCGAAGAATAGACCCATGTAGCGCGACCTTGAGAAATCCATTACAAATATTGGCGTTGCTGAATTTGGGTATGAATTTAAAATTATTTACATTTTGTATTCCAACCAAAACCATTGTAGAGACGTAGCAATGCTACGTCTCTACAACACAACGTTAAATTTTTAATTCATGTCTGTATTCCCCAACACCAAAATATTTAGGTTTATTTTGATCTTGCTGTTAGGTTCCCCGGACGAATCTCCTGGGCAATAATTACAGGTTGATTCTGGAATCTTTGATAGGTACTATCTTGCAGGTCTAAATTAAACTCTCGTTCAATCGCTGGAATCGATAGATTGCGAACTGTTCCTGTAATTCTCAAGTTAGTACTACCTCGATTCGGTAGTTGAACAGGTTGTCCAGAAGCATTGATCACTAAAATCGATTTTTGGGGAAAATTTTCTTGATTACTAACGGTAAAAGCACTTTTCCCCACTGATTCAATCTGATTGGCTTCGACCGTTACCGTTTTACCAATAAAATCCTCCACTTGACTAACCACCGTCGTCGCAGAAGTAGACTTTTGGGAGTTTTCCGTCGGTGAATTAGCTTCTTGGTTAGACAGGATCATCATTGCAAACAGGAACAAAAAGACGATTAATCCCATGTCCCAAATCGTCTTGATGATTCCGTTACCACGTGGATTACCTTCATTGTCAACTTGACTAACGTGAAATTTATCCATGATAGAAGTACCACTATTTATGAGTGAAGATTTTCGCTTGAGTACCAAAATCAAGCTGTTGCTGCTGATTTTTGGGGAAATTCCCAAAATATAAAAGTCAGAGTGAATTCAGTTGATTAGTGAATTGAGACTTGTTTGCAAACAAAATGGCGTAGATTGGTTGATCTAGTCCTTGGTATGCAAGGATTGGTAATCTACAAATCCTGGGGTATGAGAGTATCCTCCTTGTTGAGAGAGGATGACAAACTCAACAGGGGAAGCTTGACATGAAGTCACGTCAACCCAGAAAAATGACTATGGAATAATTGCTAATGATTGAAGACTGTCCACCAGAAATCTCCTCAAAAAGGGGGATTCTCAACCCTATTGTTGCGTGACGGGCTAGTGAAATAAACTATGGGAACACTGACTACACAGAACCTATTCACCCTGAGAAACGAATACCTAACTGCCTTAACTTCGGTCAGCTAGTTACACCACCCGCCAACTTAATTAGAATCTAACCAACTAATTAGCTTGTACTATTCTGATTTCATAAATTCATTGTAAAAAAATTTTTTGATTTTTACCAGCTTCTCCGCAAAAATATTTACAAATTTTGCTCGTAGAGACCAGGATCTAGTCCCAGCAATTGTCAGCTGTGTCGAATCAAAATCATGTGTCTATGAAAAATCACATTTACCAGCGAACCACCTACCCCATCAATATATCTTGTTGTCTAATGTATACTGCATTCCTGTCGCCCTATCGACTTTGCAATAGATATTAATCTTTCACGGAATTAAATTATTTAGCGTTGCAAATATTCACAATCTCTGCAATCAAATTTAAGACCACATAGGTTATGAGGAGTTTGTAGTTGTGGCTTTAGCTAATGCATAAACTTCCGCCTTTCGACATATATAGACGTGGAACCAGGTCTGAGGTTTCCCGTCTCAGATTTTGTATATACCTGTACAAGTCTAGGACTGAAGAATATTTTGAGAATTTTGACTGGTGGATGATTCTGTCAACAGGTAATCAAATTGACTTGATTGGACTGACCGCACGGACTACCGATTCACGTCCTTGTGTAAACGTGTAGTAGCTATAGTCCAAGATAACGTGACCTACATCTGTAGGGTTGTAAGCTGTCTCAAAACAAGATTCCTTTTTCACGAGTACGTAAGTCTGATTGAAGTTTTTTTTAAATAATCTGCAATATGCGTCCGAAAAACTATTATCAGTATTTGTATGTAAAACTATCCAAATAGATATCACAAATCAAGTAATGCCTTACCGTAATTGCGTTTATGAAAGTGTGAAGTCAGGGAGATAAAAAGTGATTCGGATATTAATTGATGCCGACCTGATTATAGAAGCATTATTAAATCGAAATGGACTTGTCGGAGATATTAACCAACTATTTGATCGTGTTAATCCATTCTTACAATTTTTTGTGACTGATATCGGTTGGCAAAAAATATATACTTGTATTAGTTGTCTACAAAATTCCTGTGCTACGCCTATTATCATGGATTGGTTAAGGGAAAAAATTCAAATTTGCAAAATTGATAAAATGATTGTCCAGCAAGCAAGAAATAATCCTATTCAAGATTTTGAGTCGGCGATTGAATTTATTTGTGCTACAGGTAAAAAGTTTGATGCAATTGTGACGCATCATGGTGAAAACTTTAATCCAATTACCCACCAATTGAGGATTTGGTCGGTTGAAGATTTATGGATTCGAGCGAATTTAGAAACCCAATTTCAAAAGCTAACATCCAATCAAATTCCCACCTATTTATCTTCTTAGTTTGGAGGGAATAGGGAGTGGGGAGTAGGAAAAGCCACTTTATATTAGTTTCAAATAGTGTATTTGTTGTTATCAACTACTCCCGATTACCGTAGAGACGACCCTACAGTTCGTCTCTACAGGGAATAATTTTAACCTAAAATTCTAATTCTACTTTTGCTTGGCTGCAAAAATCAAATATGCGAGGCTTCTTGAGCTTCTATACATCTATTTTTGCGACTACCATACCCTGAAAAGCTTACAGGATATAGAGACACGATATAGCGCGTCTTTACTATTTTTCAATCAGCCCTAATTAGGTGTTTTTTTTAGTTGTTCTAATCGATAGTTTGCTTCTTGAATTTGAATTTCTAACAGCATTAAGTTCGCTTCCATTGCCTTTTGTTGAGTTTCTAATATTTCTGTTTCCTTGCGTAATCGCATCATCCGCATTTTATGGTCTTGAGTACGTCCGGGTTGATAAATTAAACCTAAATAGATGGTAACGTTCGCTGGATCTAGGGTGTTAATTCCGGCCGATAAATTAAAGCCGAAGTCGTTTTCCGTATTGACAAAAGCATTGGGTAAATAATTCAGGGGGTATATATTGGGATAATTCAGGTTAGTAGAATTATTGTTGTTATTGTTGACTGGTACTTGTTGACTGTTTTGATTTACCTGGTTAAAACTGGAGTTCTCTCCAATTGTGTTGCTCTGGTTGGTGTCTGCTGTTTGAGCTACCACTGGAAGGTTTAATCCTGTAAGGATAAAACTCAGGAGGACAAAGCTAATGGGGGATAGGTGGGAACCTGGAAAATACTGATTAGACATGATGGGATTAGTTTAAAGCGCGATCGCCAACATATAATTTCCTCATTGTATCTGTTTTTCTCAGTACAACCCTAATCTTTGATCTAAACCTACCTGGAAAATCAATTGTCATCATTTTTTGACATGATGCTAGGGTAATTCCGGATTTGGGTTTTTACTTGCTGTAAATAGTTGAGTGTGTAATTACAGCATAGATATAGTTTGTACAATTAGTTTGTACAACTTTGTGGAGAGGTGAGCAGGAACTATGCAACTATTCTCTGCAACCGATTCTTGTCACTACTTGTATGCATAGGTGATTTTTTCCATGAGAAAATCTGCTTTTCTGCTTCATAATTATTTATGAAGTTTTATTTTTTTTGTGATTTTTCTCTGAGTAAACAATTTAATGGCAAAGTCAGAGGAGGTGTAATTTATATAGCTAGGTGAGGCTGATAAAAATTATGAAATGCCGTGACAATAGATTATCTACTGATTCATTATTTTACAACCTGGTATTAGTGTTTTGTCCTAGCCCAGATTAAAATGTTGGTAAAAGTTTGATAAAGTAAGATAAGTTTGTTGATGATATCAGTCACAATTTAATTACGAAAGTAATGTCATAAATTTCAACTCTGGAATCGATGCGCTATGCGCAACCCAACCAGAGACGCAAGTAGCAACTGGATGCGGCCAAATATAATGTTATATTTACAACTTCAAAATGGCAAATTAGTACTGAGGAGATACGCGAAGTCGAGCAGATAGGAACTCGTGGAAGTAAAAGCGCGTATTTGATTTTGCGGAGATTTGAAGGGAATGGAAATATGAGCGAAGGTTAGCGATCGCAGTTGTATTTGTGTTATTGGTTAGTTGTTAAAAAAGTTACCCAAAATTAGACAAGTAAACTTAAATAAATATGGACTCTTTTGCGTCATTACGTGTTCGGGGAGAAGAACAAAGTAAAAATGCGCAATCTACAACCAGTGATTTGCAGAAGTTGCAAATTCCCTCCCCAATTGCGATCGCGACATTCCGAAAATTGTTAAAACGGGTCGCGGGGGAAACGAGTCACCTCTCAAATTTAGGTTCAAATTGGCAATTGGGGGACTATAGCTTAGGGGATGAGATATTCAAGTGTCAAGGGGATGTTCGCAGTAATGGGGATCAAGACAAATTTATCTATTTAATTTGTCAGGGAAAGGTACGTGTTGTGGCTAGGGATAGGGTGACTGGTCGAGAAGTTTCTGTGCAATTATTGGCATCGGGGGAATTATTGGGGATTGATGGTGCATTTAGTAGTGCGTCTTTATCCTATCGAGTAATTGCAGCAACCCAGGTGACGGTAGCGCAGATTCCCCTTACTCAATGGGAGGAATATGTACAGGAATTTCCTGGTTTAGGTGAATATTTAAAGAGTACGACCCAATTCAGACAAAAGTTACTGTTTTTCAAAACCCAAACCCTATTATCAACTTTTTCGAGTCAGCAACTTATAGATATAGTTGCAGATATCGCTCCGATTTCCATACCCCCAGGAACACCATTACAACCATACCTTTCCCCCTACCCCGGTAAATATTGGCTGGTAGCGGGGGAAATGACAACCCCGACCCTCAAAGTTGGAGATAGCTGGGGATACCCCGATCCAATCGATCCTACATGGTCAACCCAGACAGATGTAATCATTTATCACTTACCCAAGATTAGCTGGGAAGTATTAACAGCAACAGCCTCCTCCGTCATTGAAATAATTTTAGCTGATAAAACGACTGAATTCCAAGTGAATTCCTCTTACCCCACTCTAGTCAACAGTGAATTAGAACATACATCAGTATCCCCCCCTAACCCGGATACCGAGGCAGAAATCCCCGTCATCCTTGATACCTATTCATCAGCAGTTACCAGCGAATCCGTCTGGGAATTCTTACGCCATCAGACCAGAGCAAAATGGCAAAAACCCTGGTGGCAACAGTATCCCCTAATTCGGCAACAAAGCTCCTCCGACTGTGGTGCTGCTTGTCTGGCAATGGTAAGCCAGTATTGGGGACAGCGACTAAGCTTGAACCGGTTACGTAATTTAACCCAGACAACCATCACCGGAGCATCCCTACCAGCCATGGCCGATGCGGCGGTGAAATTAGGCTACCGAGCTTTTCCCATTCGTGTCAGTTTAGACATTCTCGAATGGCATTGCTATCCTTGGATTGCTCACTGGCAGGGAATTCATTATGTTGTGGTTTGGGATATACGGGGTGAAAATGTTACTCTATCAGACCCAGCTGTTGGCATCAGAAGAATTAGTCGTGAAGAATTTTTAGGGAATTGGACAGGATATGCTTTAGTCCTCGACCCCACCCCAGGATTAGCAGCGGTTGCGGGTGAAAATAGCCAAAATGTATCCGTGGATTTTCTCTGGCAGAGGTTTTGGCGCTATCGTTGGCTGTTGTTGCAATTACTAATTGCCTCCATTTTTTTGCAAGTATTTGGGTTAGCCACACCCCTAATTACCCAAGTGGTGATTGACCGTCTGTTGAAATCACCAGTCCTGAATACCTTGAATTTTTTGGCATTAGGATTTTTGGGTCTAGGAATGTGGCGAATCATGATGCGGGGGGTGCGTCAATATTTGTTGGATTATCTATCTAATCATATAGATTTGAGCGCCTTAAGCGGGTTCATGCGGCACACATTACGTTTACCTCTGCAATTTTTCACCTCCCGTCAAGCAGCCGATATTATTACCCGCATTGAAGAGAGCCGTAAACTGCAATTGTTCCTGACTCGTCAAGCATTGGTGGTGGGTTTGGATGTGGTGGTGACACCAATTTGTTTGCTGCTGATGGTTTATTACAATTTACGCTTAACCTTACTGGTATTGACCCTCATATTACCAATAGTCATTCTCACCCTGTTTACCAGTAACTCATTACAGCGAGTATCCCAAGATATTGCCCGTGAATCAGCTAGACAAAATGCGGCCATGGTGGAAATCGTCAAGGGAATCGCCACCGTCAAAGGAGCAGCAGCCGAACGGTGGGTGAGATGGAGGTGGGAAGAACGGTTTGCCAATTTAGTCACAGCCAGATTTCGCGGTCAAAAATTAGCCAACACCATCCAAGTGATTCATAGTCTGATAAATCACATCGGTAACACCGCGATTCTTTGGAGTGGAGCAATTTTAGTCATGAATAATCAATTATCAGTGGGGAAATTCATTGCTTTTAATATGTTGATTCACAACGTTATCAATCCCATCTTTGCATTATTAGAACTACGCGATCGCATTCCGGAGGTATTAGTGGCAATTGAAAGACTTGATGATATTTTGGCCACCCCTTTAGAAGAACGGTCTCCCCCAGACCAAAATCAACCATCTCCGTTACGAGGGGAGATTCGTCTCCATCAGGTTTGTTTTCGCTATACCCACGACCAAACCCGCTATGTGCTGCAAAATATAAGTTTGCATATACTTCCTGGTCAAAAAATCGGGATTGTGGGAACACCTGGTTCTGGGAAAAGTACCTTAGTCAATTTACTCGCTGGATTATATCAACCGAGTGAAGGGCAAATTTTTATTGATGGTCACGAGATTAGTCAAATTAGTCCCCATCAGCTACGTAAACAAATGGGTATAGTTTCCCAAGATTGCTTTTTGTTTTCCGGAACCGTCTACGAGAATATTAGCGTTTTCAATCGCGAAGTGGATTTAGAACAAGTGATGTTCGCCGCTAAACTCGCTGGTATCCATGAATTGATCGCAAACCTCCCCTTGGGATATCAAACCCAAATCGGTCCACGGGGAAGGATGTTACCAACATCAGTACGTCAACAAATTGCGATCGCTCGAGCACTGATCCGTAATCCCCATATTTTCATTTTAGACCAGGCAACCACAGCCCTGACACCAGAAACAGAACAACAAATACTCCAAAATATCTGGCATCATACCCATGTCCGCACCACACTAATTGTGACTAATCGTCCAACAACCCTACAACATACAGACCAAATCCTCATTCTCGACCGAGGGATGGTGGTGGAATCCGGAACCCACGCAGAACTCATCAATCACAATGGTTTGTATGCTAATTTATCCCGGCAATGTCTCAATTTCTAATTCGTTCCAGCTTACAGCAAGACACCACACATCTATACTTTTGGACACGACCGTTCGGACATTCGGTGAAGCCAAATAAATTCTAGCACCAAGCGTCTAAATAGCTCATTCCTACTCCCTAATCTCTACCTGGATTTCTCACGAGTAAGTTGTAAACCTTGAGTAACGAATTCATTTTCCTTCTATTCACCACTCCCTACTCCCTGTGAGTTTTAGGGTTTTGTGAGAAATGCGGGTCTATTACCTTTTTCTTCCCGTAAAAATATTGAGAGTAAATTAAAAACTCATAAACTGGCAATGTTAATTATGAACATTTTCCTCTTTCATGTAGCCATAGAATACGCATTTGTACGAGGGGCATTTACTAAATTCATTAAGACTATAAATTACTAAGACAAATGTCAATCTCTAGGTTTTTCGGGACACAATGTATATGGGTATACGGTCTATTTTTTATTAAAAAAATACAATAATTTTACAGTATTCTTGACAAGAGTCGTCACAAATACGGTGGACTTTTGCCACAGAATCACTATCACTTAGTTGAGGTAAATGAAAGTTTATAAAATTTTGTCCAACTCCAATATCTGTAAATAAAATATCTTTATATAACATAGACAAAATCGTCATAGAATCCTAGATACATCCCAAAAATGATGCTAGAATTTATTGGTAACTTTATAAAATTACAGAAACAAAAATAGTAATACTGAGGGGCAAAACCCCCTAGATTTCACTTAAGGGACAAAACGTAAAGTTGCACATTACCTAAGTAAATACAAAAACGATTTCAGTAAATTAAACATAGGGAAATGCCAAAATGGCAAGATAATAAATAACTCAGGGGCAGTCCAGTTAGAAATCAGTAAATAACAAATATTGAGTGATAAATACTGAGCGAAAATGAGTAAGATTTTAAATTATGATGATAGTGGGCAAAGAATATACTTAAATAAATTGAGGTTGTGATACAGAAGTTGAGTTGATAACAACAACAAATAAACAGAAAAAATCCTAGTAATATCAGTAATTATCCAATTCAATTTTCCCAAAACCGTCAGGCTTGAGTAGCCACCATATCTACAGTAAAAAAATTTCTGGAATTACGAGATTTAAGAACATCATCACAAGGCACTGGAGTTTTTGTAACTGATTTCACCATTGGGAGAGAACTATGGAACAAGCGATTATTTGCTTGCGTTGAGAATCAGACTTTTGGTACAGAAAAATCCGCATAGTGTCATCCTTTAGGGATAAAAATAAAGGTTAACTCATGAAACGAATCATCAGGTCAACATCACAAAACATCGCATCTGCAATTCCGATAACTTCCGTGGGTGGAAATAGTATCGGGACAAATCCCCAGACCATATTTTGGGGAGATACATCGAAATTATCTGCTTCTGGAAACCCGTCAGCATCTTTGCAAAGAATGTTGGAACAACCTCCATCGGTATTAGCGAGGATGTTCTTACTCGGTAGCGTCATCATCTTTGCAATTGTGTTGACTTGGTTATGGAGTTGAAGGATAGAACAGATTAGTCACGTCCAAGCAAGATTTGTGCAACCCCAGGGATTTAAGATTTCCAACCCCCAAACTAGTAGCCAAGCAAAATTAGATACTCATCAATTTGCACCCACACCAGAAATAGACAAGCTTCTGGAACAGATGCAAACATTAAGCCAAACTTTGGTTTACCTACAGGTAAATGCCAAAGTTGCAACAACCTTATTGCAAACAATTCCAGCAACAGCATGGGAAGTTTTTCGGGGTGTTAATACACCAGTACTTTCCGAATCCGTTCTTAGCCATTACTATCGGGGTCAGGAAAAAAAAATGGTGCAGATGAGTCAATTACCAGCATCCGCAATCCATCAACTGAAAACAGGCGATACTGTTGAAATATCCCTAGAATCGACAAATAGCACCCAGTTGATTACAGGAAAAATCATTGGAACGAGCTACGCGATCGCAGCAGACGATTTCGTGGTAGCAATTCCTTCCCATCCGCAGAATTATCAACATCAGCCAAGTAATTCCATTAAAATTGCCATTTCTAAAACTTCAACAACACAAGCACGCATAATTGAAAAAAAGCGCGTAATCGATATTTTTTGGGATAATATCCACACACCACCAACCATTCCTATCAACTAAGCATTCCAAAAAGTCACAACAATCACAAATTTTCTCAACAGATTTGTTTATTTAATTATCACAACCGAACTATGAATCAAGACATTCCTGGTATGAGTAGCCGCTTGGAGAAAAACATGAACCACGAGCAATTTGACCAAGTTGTAGAAGCAATTCTAGCTGGTAAATATTCCTGGGCTTGTGTTTTAATGCTACGCTTTGCCGGGTATAACCCTTTACATTATATTCCCTACAGAACTTATAATCGCTTACTCAAAGAAAATTCGACCAAGGGTAAAAAAGCGAATTCGTCGATCGACGACAAAGTAAATACAAATAAACATGCTGTCACAAAATCAGCGAATAGCTGTTTAGGCAAAATTAAAGATTTAGCCTATTTAGAAGTAGTTGGCAAACAAAACACAGATATTCGTGGTGGCAGTTTAGAAGATTGGCTATCTGTACAAATTACGGAAACACAGCCATTAAAACCAGATTTATCAACAGATACCCCCAGAGATACTTGCTTAAAATTCTGTGAATTTAACTAGGTTTTGTAGAAATCGACCTGATAGTTATTGATAGTTGATTGAGTTGCTTATGAGTAACCTTGTAGTCATTTATGTGACTACAAGGCATTTTTTATATTGTTTATTTCAGAATTTTAAATGTCCTCTACAGCGGATTGCAGGTAAATGCGGTACACCATTTTAATTGACATGAGCGTATACTGTATGGAATTCTGCTGAGTTATATTTGCTATGACTAATACTGTTACAGCAGATACCGGTTTACAAAAATATTAAATAATTTGTAAGTTAAATTAATCACAAATCCACCATTTTTGTCGATTAAATTTATACTTATTTAGTCAAACAACTGCCAAATTGGCAAGGCGATTGTAGTTTTAGTTTATAAATTAGATATAACAAGGTCAGTGAAATCTACAGTTACTTGCATATTTATTTAAGGAAGGAGTGGAATAAATTGAACACATAAATTAAACAATCTCATAAAATGTAATTGTCAAGAGAATAATTGTAGCAACATGTGGTGGTTTAGCATTCATCTTATAGGACATTGATTGATATTGATGGAGTTGTAAATATCCAGAAATTAGTCATCTAAGCTCAATTAATTAAAAACAAATCAAAACGCAATTAGTTGGCAAGCTAAGTCTGCATCTCCATCTTCTAAATTAAAGATGATTGAGCGAGATAAAATTTAGGGGAAAATCGACAACAAAATTAATTATCATCAATGGGTGAATATAGCTAAAGTGTAGCAGCAATATTTTCTTGTGTTCTGAATATCAGGGTTCCTCTACACCTTGCAAACAATCAACAACTCAGTGGGAAGCTAATTAAATTAGCTTCTTTTTTTTGGGATACTGATAGTGTCGCAGTAGAAATTTTTCTTGGTGCAAGTCTAGCAAAGCTCTATCCACCTATAATGGTCAAGCAGTAGTGAGTTGTGCTAAACATTCAAGTAGGATTTCCATAGTGCTTGCGTCACAAAGAACCAATCCCAACAGGGTAGGTAATCATCAAAACCATTAGCCAATTTAAACCTTGACATGATGCCAAAACTCATCCAGAGAAAACTTGTTTACAGACAGGAGATTTACGGTGCATTCATCATATTGCTCTCAACGTCAAAAACATGGAAGCATCGCGGTATTTTTATGGTGTGATTTTGGGTTTACACGAACTTGAGGGAGAAGAAATACCAGAAACCCTTGTGGATTTGGTGAAAGCAGGGAAAGTGGCTAATTTTATTACCCCTGACGGCACAATTTTAGACCTTTTCGCCACACCCGAACTAAATCCACCAGCACCAGACCCAGAAATAAGCTTTACTAGAGCTTACCATCTTGCCTTCGACATTGATCCAGCATCCTTTGAACATGCTGTCACCGTTTTGCGCGAAAATAGAATTGCGATCGCTCACGGTCCTGTAACTCGTCCCACTGGACGCGGTGTTTATTTCTACGACCCGGACGGTTTCATGATTGAAATTCGTTGCGACCCCACATAAATACACAGCAAATCGACCAATGAATGATAAATTTTTCCCAGCCATTGACAACGCTCTCCAAAATCCCCTAATTCCCCACGAACCCATGAAACAATCTCTCAAACAGTGGGCAATGTTTGTGTTACGAGATAAGGGATTTAAGGTTGTTTATGCTCAAAATGCCGATTTTGCGGTTGAATATGGTGGTGAGAAAATTTATTTTAAAGTGGCAAATACGGATCAAGAATTGGAACCAGAATTGAATTGGATTGTTTGGTATGGTGATACCCAAAAAGTTCGCTTAATTCCCCGTGATTCATTCACTTCTTAGAGTTTATTTGAAAAGTCGTTTTTTTATGCTTGACTTCCAGAGACGCGACATCATGTCACTGGAAGTACGACCTTCAACAATCGATGGACTCGCTCTGAGGGATGGATGGATTTTTGCGATCGCTACTTTGTGACCCTACGGTCGATCCGCTACGCGTCTACGCAATGACAAAATATGTTTTCACATATTCAGGATGCTCCCCAACTTATCGAAGAGAATATTTTTTCTTTCTAAGTACCCCATTAGAATATTTATAAGTTTTCTCAAATCGTTATCTTCATCACACCGATACACGAAATATCTCAATAATATATATAGATGCATCTTCGGAGAAAGATATATCACTGCATCTGCATCGATTCGTCTAGGTTTAGATTTGTTGGCAGTAATACCATTTAATTTTGCTTTTAGAGACGCAATATATTGGGTCTCATATGGCGATGTATCACGTCTGTTATTCTGAATGTGCTGCAAACATTTGGGAATCGATATAAATATTGTCGATAAATTTATCGATATGAAATATTTTGTGTTTTGTTGCATGTGTAGATGCCGCAAAAATTTTCTGTCATCAAGGTAAATTGAGTAAGTTTTGTGTATCTATAAATTTTATACTTTTCCCGAATAAAGCGTTGCTTAAATTATCTAGATATGCGATATGTCGCTTCTAATAATTTGTGCTTAAGTTGCCAATATTTGGGAAATTAGTATGGATATAAACTGGTTGACTGCAAATAGGTAAATCCGATTAAAAAGGAGTTGAAAATGCCAGGAAGGATGTGTTGGTTGCCACTTTCAGGTACGGACGGGAACAAGATTTTGCACTTACAAATTGAACCGAATCAGCCTTGGAGACCCTATACAACCTTTCCTCAGTTTGCTGTACCCGATTATCAAATAGTTGGTAGTTCCAAGGGTATGGCAACCTATCATAAGTTATTTAAAGCTGGATGGACGGTAGTTTCTAGTAGTGAAGCGCGAGGATATTAGGATTTCTAGTTGTACTTGATTTTAATGTGAATGCCGAGGAAAGTAGAGGACAACGGCATTCTCTAAATTAGGTTTTAATTACAACTTTTCATCGGGGTGCATCCCAGCTTTTATTGCTTTGTAACAGAATAATATTATCCTTGTACTGGAAGTATGACCTTCAGCAATCGATGAACTTATTCTGATTTATGGATTTTGCGATTGCTACTCTTCGAGAACGCTCCGCGTACCCTGCACTCGCAATGACAAAATATGTTTTGACATATTTTTGACATATTTAGGATGCTCCCTATTCACCTTTTGATTGCTACTTCCGACTTTCCCTATTTATCAAGATTTACCTAACATCTTGTCATATCGCTTGAGCAGTAAATTTGGTTGAATAACTGTTACTACATAGCCAATCAAGACACAAATAAAAGATAGCAACATAATCGGTATGGCTAGGGGTAAATGGAGTAACTTATAGGGATGACAAGAAAAAATATTGCGGAGGCGATCGCAATATTTTTTGATTCTTACTTTCAGGGAATTATTATCTGTATATTGGCTTTTCCATTTATCCGTGAGCAGTTTATTTTGCCAATAAGAATCATGTCCAAGCACCACAAATTGCCAAAGAAAATGGGAAAGGTGGTTAGGTGGTCGATAAATAGCTCGTGCTTGGGGTTCTTGCCAAATTGTACACCCGATATCATGCAATTTTTGGGCATGAATTACACAGTTACCCCGGTATAATGGTAAGTCTACTGGGATAGGGTATTTTAATAAAAATTCCCGGCGAAATGCCACATTATTAGAATAATATTTTTGTGTAGGGATTAATCTTTCCTGCTGCGAAAAAGGTGGAAAAATATAACTCATCACCATTGCTGTTCCGTAGATTCCCTTACCCCGTGTTGCCGTTTCCCCCGTCACCACCTGGATATTATCACCCTGGATAAATCCTGCTAATATTCTTTGTAACCATGTCGGCTCGTATTCGCAATCTACATCAGTGTATATAACTACTTCTCCTGTAGCTATTTCTGCTCCTAGCATTTTCGCTCCATAGTAGCCAATACCTGAAGGAGCAGTCACAACCGTTATCCAAGGATATAATTCGTGAATTTGTGCTAGTAACTGCTGAGGTATATTACCAGTATCGATTAATAATACCTCCTGAGCTTGAGTCAGAGGTAAATCTTGGTGAACCAGGGAAACTAATGATTTAAATAATCCTTTGACACTACTATTTGCTAAATTTTCTGTTTCTAAAATAATCGAAAAACTTGGCAATCTCACCAGGGAATTCGCAGGAAAAGTGGTCATATTGACATTGGTTCAGAAATTACAGCTTGGACTTGCAGTTAAAATTTACATTAGTATTGTCGGGAATGACAAGGTAAGTAATTGGACAAAATAGTCGAAATAGAGAACAAGGAACAGATAAAGCAAGGTATGCAACTCGATTCCCGTCTAAATACTTACTTCCCGCTTTCACCAGTATTGCCTTTTTTACAATCACCTGTTATCACTGTTGAAAAATCATCAGGGAGTAAAAAATGACACAAACTGCTGTGGAAATAGTTCATGTCTATTATGATGCTTTAGAGCACGGAGACATGACCACCTTACTCGCGATCGCATCGGAGCAAATTTTAGTGGAAGGTGCTACATCCTTACCCTACGCTGGTAAATGTCAAGGACGTATCGCTTGGGTACAGTTTGCCGAAAAGTTTCAACAAGTCTGGGATAATCCGGTATTTGCTATTGAAAATATTCATGAAACCGGAGATTGTGTAGTCGGATTAGCTAGACTGAAAGCTACATCCAAAAAAACTAAAAAGATGATTGATATGCCAATGGCAGAGTTTTTCTGGATTGAAGATGGGAAAATTTCCCGATTATTACCGTTTTATTGGGATACTGCGGCTGTGATTCAGGCGATCAATTAATCTGGAAATAGGGAGTGGGGACTCAGTACTTAGACCTACAGTGTTGTTAGCTAGTTTTCGACCACATAAGTTCTGATACCATTTCACTTAACTTGTGATATATTTTCTTTCCCTGCTCCCCGTCAGGTATCAACTCCAAAGTGAAACGGTATGAGGTATTCGTAGTAGTAGCTCTATACCCCCAGGGTTGTCGTAGACTAGCGCTACTACGTGCCTTCTCTCATCTAGCTGAATATAGCTACGTAATTACCGTAATGTGGTGTAACCGATATTTAGTATAAATATAAAAAATACCCTAATTATACTGATGGGAAATGAAATCGCCGTAATTGTATCTAGAAGCATCTGGCTCGGCGATTGGTTCGCAAATTGTTGTTAAATAAAATACCTACAATATACTAATGTCTATTCAGATTTATCATCTGATTGCCTTTCTTGCTGCGGCAGTGGTTGTTCTCTGGACTACACCGGATGTCAGAAATATCGGTATAAAAAGTGGAAAAGTAGATAAACCCGATGCTCGCAAAGTCCATCACCGACCGATGGTGAGGTTAGGAGGAGTTGCGATTTTTGCTGGAGTTGCGATCGCACTAATAATTGTTTGGTGGTTGGGTGGTTTTGGCTATCTCTCGACTGAGAAGGAATGGCAAGTTTGGGGGGTAATGTTTGGGGGAGTCGGGTTTTTCCTAATTGGTTTGGCGGATGATTTATTTAGTTTGTCTCCCCTCACCCGTTTATTAGTACAAACCATAATTGCCACTGTGGTTTGGAAAGTGGGAGTAAGTATCGATTTTATCAGTATTCCCACCCTCGGGATTTTCCAATTGGGTTGGTTGAGTTGGCCAATTACAATTATTTGGCTGGTGGGGATGGTCAATGCCATTAATTGGATTGATGGTTTGGATGGTTTGGCTGCGGGAGTTTCGGGTATTGCGGCATTAGTGATTCTATTTGTCGCTTCATTTATGAATCAACCTGCTGCGGCTTTAATTGCAGCAGCGTTAGCAGGGGCAACCCTGGGATTTTTACGGTATAATTTCAATCCAGCGCAAATTTTTATGGGGGATGGGGGTTCCTATTTTATTGGGTTTACCCTGGCTGCGGTGAGTATTATTGGTTTAGTAAAAATACCTGCATTCACGGCTATTATTTTACCCTACGTCATTTTAGCAGTACCCATTGTGGACATGTCGGCGGTAATTTTAGCCCGGTTGCGGAGTGGGAAATCACCCTTTGCAGCCGATAAACGTCATCTTCACCATCGTCTGTTGAACCTGGGTTTATCCCACCGTTGGACAGTCCTGTTTATCTATTCCCTGACCCTATGGGTCGGTAGTATTGCAATGGCGATCGCTGGTATTCAAAGCGGTGTTGCTTTCGCTTGTGCTGCCACTTCCCTACTTAGTTATACCAGTTGGAAAGTTTGGCGACGCGCTCGACAGTAATTTCCATTTTGGATTTTGGATTACTCTGTGAGTTCTCGTTAAAAAAATTATTCTCGGTCAATCTGCTAGGTGTTTATGGATTTTTGATTTTGAATTTTGGTGATTTCTACCTAGGCGTAGCGTTGTCGCAGAAAAGGCTACACAAAGTGCGTCTGTGGAGTTGCAAAACTATATACAGCAATACCTACCAACATTGGATTTCTCACGAGTAAATTACAAGCCCTAAGTAACAGATTGATTTTCCTTCTACTCCCGTCACGGACTATTCCCTGTGAGTCTAGGGTTTTGTGAAAAATGCGGGATCTATCTGTCCCATTCATTTTTCTAATTGGTATCATAACCGCTATAGGCGAATCCAAAATAGTTTAGGATAGGGATAGTGAATTTACTGAAATATTGGTGATGAGAAACCTCCCTAAGCAATGGAAATGGTTGGTTGTAACCCTTTGTGTCGTTGTTGGTCTTGTTGCCAGTAGTGCGATCGCCCAAATATCCCAGAACGAAAGTAAAACCCCATTACAACCCGCACCGGATTGTCAACTCACAGGTGCTTTAGCCAAACTCTGTCCCCCCACAGATACACCTACCCCCACACCACCAATAATTATTGACGACAAAAGCAAATTTTTCAATGCGATCGCCACAAAACTCAATCCATTACCCACCCCCAAAACCTATGAGTATTTAATTTTACAGGAATACGGGGGAATTTTTGCCACCACTAATCCACAAATTCAACTGCCGCCAAAGGTAGCTTTTGATACCGCAAAGGAAACCAAAGCTTTTCAAGATACCCTGAAACAGGTTCGTGTTAATGCTGGTCTTGATTGCTTTCTTCAAGCACCAGCCGCCGCATCATTTAATACCATCCTCCGCACCACCCCTATTCCCCTCAAATCGGGAAAAGGTAAAAGTGATTGTTTACGCACTTTTGAAACCACCAGCAGATTTTGGCATCGGTCTTCTAACCAAAAAATCCTCCAAAAAATTCGTCAAGGACAACTACAACCAATCATGCGGAAGGTTGCACCCCCCGGTTCATCCCAGCATTTATGGGGTTTAGCAATTGATTTAGGACAATTGAATCCGCGACAAACCCAAATCCTTAACCAAAATGGCTGGTTTCAAACAGTGAAGGGAGACCAACCCCACTGGACATATTTAGGAATGTCGATGGAGGAATTAATTCAACTTGGGTTTAAAAAGCAGGTAATTGGTCGCAATACATATTGGTTAACACCGCTTTTGACTGATAAATAATTCCAACGACCCGTAGAAACGTAGCGATGCTACGTCTTTGATGATCATGATTTTAATACAAAATGTAAATAATTATAATTCGTACCTAAATTTAGCAACACCCCCCAATAATTTTCCCCTTGAACACAAAAATGTAAATACAATTAGATCAAAGGTAGATACAAATAAACAAAAAGCCTGAATTATGCTAGCAACAAACCTTGCAGAAACCAGAACAATACTTCCAAATATTAGTTGGCAAACCTTTAGGTTAATGTTAGCGGAAATGGGTGGGGAGCGAAACTTTCGACTTGCCTACGAGCATGGAATTGTAGAAATTATGACACCACTAATGCCCCATGAAAATTCAAACCGGATTATTGAAGGTTTTGTGTTGGTGTTGTGTGAAGAGTTTGCCTTTGAAGTCAAAAGTTCTGGTTCACTAACTTTAACGCGAGATGATTTAGAAATAGGGTGCGAACCAGATAGTAGTTACTACATTCAAAATGAGGCATTGATTCGGGGAAAAGATAATATTGACCTGGCTTTTGACCCACCACCCGATATTGTCCTGGAGGTAGAATACTCCAAGCCAAAAATCAATAAATTTATTCTTTATGCAGCAATGGGAATAGGAGAATTCTGGCGATATAACGGTACAACTTTCAGGATTTATATCCTCCAAAAAGGACAATACACAGAAACTGAAAACAGTCCCACTTTCCCAGGAATTGCCATCAAAGAAATCCCTCGATTCATTCAAGAAAGCCGAAACATTGGTCAACTAGCTGCAAAGCATGTTTTCCGTGACTGGGTGAGACAACAGTTGTTTAAAAGTCAGGATTAGCCTACTTGTAATACTGGTATCAAAAACCCAAGCTACTGTGTTTCAAGTCAAGGGCGATCGCCATATACTAAGAGGATGTTTGGAAAGTGTCAAGAATTACTTTCTCAACCACTGCTTGAAGACAGGGAATAGCCTCAAACGGTATATTTGTCGTTATAAACTACTCCCGACTCCCAAAAAACGAGCTTGTTAAGTATTAAAATCGACTTTTAAAACATCCTCTAAATCTTGGGTATTGCGATCGCATTGCGGAATTATTGCAGTTTGCGAGTCAGCAGGAAAACTGTGACAATTAATTTAATATTACTTAAAATAAACCCTAATTTAGTTAATTCCTACGGAAATCAGCAACGCCAATTACTTGATGATTAAGCAGAATGATTGAGATGGATCGACTGTAACATTTTTTCGCGTTTTTTCCGGGCTATTTCTTGTAAATCAACGGTTCTATCGGTTTCATCGACAATTTCGCCAGTAATCACTTCCAACACATCTTCCAAGGTGACTACACCGACCACGCAACCATATTCATCAACGACAACCGCAAGATGTTCGCGAGCTTCAATAAAGTTTTTCAACAACTTATCAGCGCGGATAATTTCGGGAACAAAATGAACTTTCCGAGCTAAATTAGCAATTTTTTCATGGTGATTACCTTCTACCATCGCTGTTAATAAATTTTGCTTTAAAGCAAAACCAATCACTTGATCGATAGATTCATCCACCACAATGATGCGGGTATGCTGGGAAGCAATAATATCCTGTTTTGCTTCTGCAAGGGTTAAATTTCCCCGGATATAGGTCAACATGATTCTCGGTGTCATGAGGTCGGATGCGGTGACATCATTGAGACGAAATACCCTTTGAATCATCTCGGCTTCATCAGTTTCAATAATTCCCTCTTGTTGACCAATATTTGCTAACAGTTTAATCTCTGCTTCGTTGGTAGTGGGTCGTTTTTTCCCTTTGACAAAAGGTGCTGTCACGTTTTCGATGAGCCAAACTAAAGGGGTAAATAGAATTGCTAATCCAGTCACAGGTAAAGCTGCAAGTAATGCGATGGATTCTGAATACCGTTCCCCAATCGTCTTGGGAATTATTTCCCCAAAAATAATAATTAGGAACGTAAAAACGCCAGAAAATATCCCCAACCAAGTATCTCCCAACATTTGGGTGGCGATACTACCTGTGAGGATGCTACCAACAATATTAAAAATATTATTAAGAATGACAATCGCTGCAATCGGTCGATTCATGTTTTCCCGAATTGCCAAAAGAGCGATCGCTGCGGGATTACTTGATTGTGCCAATTGTCTGACTTTCAAAACCGAAACGGAAAATAGCGCTGTTTCGACACTAGAACAAAGCGCTGACCCAAAAATCACAATTAACACAACGGTGATTAGCTGGAACATACATAGTTACCAATAGTTGCCAAGAATAAAAGTGATTTGTGTGGGTTTTCTTTCCGTTTGGTTTTGAGTGTCCAATTGGCGATCGCGCACTGTATCCACTGCCCTTTGTTTCACATCAGGTTTTTTTCAGGATACAACGAGTTGGCTATAGGCGCTACTGTTAGCTACCAACTGCCACTTTCATTGGTGATGGATTGAGAATACCATTCAGCAGGGACGCGGGTTGTTGTCCATAGGGCCAAGCAAAGGCATGTCTAAAAGCAGCGTCTTGACAGGCTTTTAATTGGGGGAAACTAATAATATCGTAGGTGAGGAGATTTTCGTACTCAAAGGGTAGACGTACGTTATGTAACCCCGCATTATCAGTACAAATCGCGATATCCACCCCCGCATCAAAACACCTTTCAAATACTTGCTTCAACAAACGAATATCTGCTAAAGTGCCAGTTTTAATGTAAGTTGTTGGACAAACTTCCAAACATTGCCCCCTCCGAGCC
Source organism: Calothrix sp. NIES-3974 (assembly GCF_002368395.1). Taxonomy (GTDB): domain Bacteria; phylum Cyanobacteriota; class Cyanobacteriia; order Cyanobacteriales; family Nostocaceae; genus NIES-3974. The sequence continues at coordinate 3,108,562 of NZ_AP018254.1, read as the reverse complement.
AAATCAGGTAGTAGCTCTGGATACAACAAGGGTATCTGGATACCGTGACCAATGCGCATTAGATAGGGTAATAACTCAGGGTAGCAGCCTGCAGTTGTTTCGTATAGATGTCCTGTCGTATTTATATCGAGGGACAGGGCATACTCATACAGTTTTATCCACTCATCTAAACGTTCCGCATAGTGGCTATCCCCCCCAGCCACATCCACCGCACAAACGTATTTTTTGCTTTGAGCAGCCAAGTCAATAATTGCCCGATTCACCTCATAGGGTAAGCGGGAATGCATACACAAAATTTGACTGGTGACAATTGGGTATTCCGTAATTTGACTTGCTTTCCCTACCACCTCAACTATTTCCGCCATCTGATCAATGCGATCGCTTTGAGATAAATCCTCTGAAGTCCGGAGGTAAGGTGTATAGCGTAATTCTAGGTAAGCTAAATTTTCAAAAACATAGGCTCCCCGTAATAGACGGTATATGAAATAGGGCAATGTGTCAACCGTTTGCACACTTTCCACCAATGTGTGTAATTCCAGATATTCATCCAGAGTATTACGGGGACGAGTATAAAAATCCTCAAATTCGGCATAATCCTGAAAGCGGGAAACCAAGTCCCCATCATGACGCTGGAAATAGCGCCAGAGAACGCGGGGAACAACCGACCCTCCCAAGTGCCGATGAAGTTCTGCGTATAATGCCATAATGTTTTTTTTACATAAAAATTTTAATAATCTTAACAAGAACTACGGGAAAAAGAATCACTCGGATAGCAAATTTTTTGTGAAGGTTAGTCAAATTCCCAATTGCCTACACACATTTAGCAAAAAAATGCTATGCTGTTAATTGACTCGGAATTATGCGACTTCAACGCCTAAATCTTGTCAGGACCGGAAGGTAGCAGCAATACGGGATGCTTGTGGTAGGCGTAGTCTCCGGGTCGCCCCCCTACAGTCGATCAGCAGTAATCACTAATGCCTGGATTTGGAGATGTAGTTCAAAAAGCATTTTATCTCGGTATCGGGCTAGCTTCGTATGCGGGAGAAAAAGCAGGGAGCAAATTAGCTGAACTGCGATCGCAAGCACAGAAGCTAGCTGATGAGATGGTCGCGCGCGGTGAAATGTCAACGGAGGAAGCCCGGCGATTCGTCGAAGAAATGATGAAACAGGCTCAGGTTCCAGGTTCTACAGAGGAAACCAAAGAAGAAAAAACTTCAACGGAACCCCGACGCATTGAAATTTTAGAAGAAGATGAATCACCCACAACACCGGTAGATAACACCAGTAGTGACGATGATGTGGATAAGTTGAGGGAACAAGTTCGGCAGATGCAAGAAGAATTGCGTCGTCTACAGCGTGAAGGCTAAACATACATACATTTTTCAAGCATTTGTTTGAGAGGGAGACTAACTGCTTCCACCCTTTGGTTTCACAAAACCGAAATCAGACGAGAATTCTGTCCTCAGTAAGGCTATTAAGCAGGCAAAAAGTTCTCGTTAATCCTCAAACCATCGAATTCCAAGACCAGCAAGGATTTAAAGTTTATGCACAAGTGGCAAAAAGACTTCTTAGAATTGCTACACGCACTGGTGGATGAGGTGGAGAACTTTTTTGTGGACATGAACGAAATAGTGGATGCATTTTTAGAATTTACACAAGACTTTGGGGAACCCATCGAAACTACAGAACCATCAGAAATAAGTGACTTAGAAATCGGGTCATTTTTAGGAGATGTCAGTGAAAACTATTGGCACACCGAGGAATCATTTTTAGACTTCGACCCCGCATTTCCCTACGCAGTCGAACCCACACCAGAAAAGAACCCCGCTTGTGTTGGTTGTCGTTACTATCATGGTTATGCCTACGGTGGAAATCTATTAGTTTGTGCAATGCATCCTCAAGGATGGCATGATAGTAATTGTCCTGACTGGGAAGCAGAAGATGTATTCGAGTAAATCAAGAGTCAAAGAATATCTACTCGAATAAATCCCAAATTTTGCAACTTGCCAACAATTATTGACAAAAACATCAACTACATGAGCAATCAATCTACAGCAGAAATGAAATATGGTGAACGGGAAATAATCGAAGGCAAATTAATTACCTTTCCCAACCCCCGTATCGGTCGTCGCTATACCATTGACATTACCCTACCCGAATTTACCTGTAAATGTCCCTTCTCCGGATATCCCGACTTTGCCACCATATATATTAATTATATTCCCGACCAGACGGTAGTCGAATTAAAAGCCTTAAAACTATACATCAACAGTTATCGCGATCGCTACATTTCCCACGAAGAATCAGCTAACCAAATCCTCGATGATTTTGTCGCAGCTTGTAATCCCCTAGAAGCAACAGTCAAAGCCGACTTTACCCCACGGGGTAACGTTCACACCGTCGTTGAAGTTAAACACACTAAATAAATCTATTGCTTGCTAAGACACCCAAATTCTATAGTGCGATGCGCAAACAGCCAAATCAAATCAATCCATCTTTTTTTTGATTAACAATGAGGAAACGTAAAGCTTCATTGACTGATTGGGAATTCGGGAAAATTTCTGCTACATCTGGTTCTAAATAGATAACTAAACCATTATTTGGGAGAGAGGATTGATGTAATTTATTGACAAGAGATTCCCAACTATTTGCTTTGATTTGAAAATATTCTTTTGCTTCCCGCAATGTTTTAAAATGTTGCTTAATACTCTCAATATTATATCTTTTATCAAGATAATCAGAATAAATATTGCTAGTATTTTCAATATCTCCTTGATGATTTTTATGCTGTTGATTCAAATCATCCTGAAGCATCTCAACAACCTCATCAATGAGTTTGTCATGATTCTCAGAAATTTGAGCAGCAGCACCTAAAATACGAGACGTTGCTTGCATTTGCACTTCCGTTTCAAATTTCAGGTTATCGGCAATATCACGAATTTTATCGGCTAACTTTGGTTTTTTCTTCCGATCCACAGCAGAAGCAGATTTTTCTCCCATAATTAGTGTCCATGTGAAAATATATTAAATATTATATTGACTCCGAAAGTATCTCTTTAATTGCTAACCAAATCCGCTTAAATTTTTGTACCATTCCTACCGGAGTATTTATTGTTTCACCCTCAACAGAATCTACCAAAGATTGAATTCGATCCATTCGTTCTGCAATAATATAGAGATTATTTATTGCTTCATCCTTGCTTGATAAAGATTCTCGCAATAACAGAACCATATTAGCAATTTCTTGTTTCAACCTTTGATTTTCTGTTTTGCGACGAGTTTCCCATCCTTTAATACTTGCTTTAGAACGACGCTCAAATTTTAGCTCTTCTTTCACCTCGTTATACATAACTATGTAACGGTCTCGTTCGGAAGTTACTTCTTTATATTTTGCAAGTAACTCATTGAATCGCGTCTTTTCTGCGTGATAAGAAGATAAGATTTGTTGATAATTTTGTTTTTCGTCCGCAATAGCTGTTTCTAGTTTTGTCACCTCTCTTTCATCTTGATACACTACATAATAAATACTTTTTAAAAACTTTAAATCACTCTCCCAGTCTTGAATTGCTTGCTGGTTATTTTTGTTAGCTTGTTGTTTAGCATTGTTTATAAAAGCAGTGATTGAATCAACTATCTTATAGAATCTTTTTTGACTATTTGGTTTACCCCACTCAAACATATACTCAGTACTGTTAATTGATGGTAAATCCCCAGTTAAAACTTGTTTCAAAATTTGCCGACGCTGATTTTCCGGTAAACCACTAAGTCCTACCCTGTACCCCATATGTCTTAAAATTCCTTCGGGGTACTGGATAATATCACTTAGTTGATTATCAACAGTATTTTCTGGATTCTTATTGGTAAATTTTTCCCGATTTTGAGACTTTTGCCAATCTTTTTTTGCTGACAAATCTTGAAAGCGAGCAAAAACTTTTGTGTATAAAGCACGAGCTTTTGGTTTAGAACGATATTTCAATTCCTCACAAATTAATTGAAGTATATCGATACTATTCCAATGGGTATTGCTAATGATTTCGAGTTCATCTGTAGACTTACTAATATATGGACGTTCCTGAGACATAGCGATGATTTAATGTCTTTTTAAGCACATATCCATATTTTATACATGGGGGTATAAATCAGATCAGGATGATTTGAGAAATTTACTTACCGCTTATTACAATGCACTCATATCAAACAGATTGTTGGTATAGAGATAATCTGATATACCTGAAAGGGTAACAAAACCAAAATATCAAATCACTATGTACGGATAGCAGAGAGTAAAAATAGTACGAGATTTTTTGGCTGTAGCAATTACTTGATAATCTCAATGCGATCGCAAATTAACAAAACAAAAGTATTGATTCGGATTTCATCCACTTAGTTAAATAAATTACTTAAAGCCCAAATTGACCACTGAATTCGATTCGCCGCTCAATCCATCTAAAATATCCAACATCTCCCGTTCAAAAGCAACCTGAGCGCGGTTAGTTCTCCCACCCACATATAACTTACCATTTTCCTCCAAAGCCCATATTTGGGAATGGGAAAAATAACTCATCACCACACCAGCCATTAAAATTGCAAAACCAGTGTAAACAATGGGAATACCAGGGTCAGCCTTGATTTGTAAACCAGTACTACCCACAACATCAATTAATTTCAAAGTAATCCCATTTACCTCCACACCCATCCCAGTCCGCAGAGTATTTACCAATTGTCCCGCACCATCATAAATCAACACCATTCCTTGTAAATCCTTAGCAAGTAGGGATACACCCTCACTCAAATCTGGTTTTGTCGGTATCCAGGTTCCCCATAACTTACCTTTCCCGTTAGTATCCAATTGAGCCATTGGTAATTGAAAAACAGGACTATTATTCAATTTCACCTTGACCGCAGCAATACCCCAATCGGTTTGATAAAAAGTCACACCTCCATATCTCAGAGGTTTATTAACATAGATTGTCTCCTGTTTGACCTCCTCCCCCTTGTCATTTACCACTGATAAATCCGAGTAAAACTGGTCAATCCCTCCAGAGGGAGTATAATCAATCCAAAATCGATTCACTCGTACTGCCCAATCTTGAGGAATTTGTCCCTCAGCCAAAGGTCCCGCATCAATAATATTTTTAACTTGGAATGTATTCCCACTAGCTATCATTTCTTGAGCGACAAATCCTGTCATTGTTCCCCAAATTGAACCCAGTAAAGTAAGGACAATACCAATGTGAACAACTATGGGACCAATCCTACCAATAATACCCTTACGGGCATAAATAACATTATCATTTTCTTGAAAAACTTTGTATTTTCGCTGTTGTAATAAATTCGGTAAACTTGCCAAGGATACACGTTCAAATTCTGCACTCAAAGCTAATTTATTAAACTGACTCGGCTTTTCAAAATACTTCCATTTCCGTGCCGCTTTCAGGGCTGGTAATTGCCTAGTGAAAGTACAGGCAGTTAAACTTGTACCAAACAATATTAATAAAGCTAAAAACCACCATGTTCGATAAACATGGTCTAAACCAATAGTTAAAATTACCTTCCAGGTGAGAAATCCAAATAATGCCGGATGTTGAGGATAATTTGTACGATAAAAATCTGGGGATTGTCCCTGTTCAATGACTGTTCCCGTAATACTAAATAGGGCAATGACTAACAGCATGACAATTGCTAAACGCAAATCCGTCAAAATCGGTAAAAAATCTTGACGTAGGGTTTTCTTGATTCCTTGCCACCAAGAAACTAAAAGTTGGGAATTTGAATCGGAGTTGTTGACGGTCATGGGGATTTTAGATTTTGGATTTTGGATTGTATTAGGAGAAAATGGACAATAGAAAAATCATCCGGCGTTGCTGAATACAAATATGAATTGAAAATTTGACGTTGTGTAGAGACGTAGCATCGCTACGTCTCTACGTAGACGCGCGTAGCGTGGCTTCTCGAAGAGACGATTGTGGTTTCAATACAAAATATAAATAATCATAATTCATACCCAAATTCAGCAACGCCAATCATCCCAAGGACTTATTAATAACTAAGAATTACGTAGCTTGCTTCCCGCGTAGCGGGTATTACGAACTACGAATTACGTAGACGCGAAGCGGCTTGCCGCAGGCTATTACGAATTACAAAACACGATTAAGTAAGGAAAAAACCCCAAATCCAATTAGTAAAACTCCACTGACAGGATTAATCCAACCAGACCATTGTCGCAATTCTAATATTTTTTTAATAGAAGCCGTAAAAGTACCCGCCAAAATTAAAGGGACAACATAGCCAAGGGCATAGCAAAGCAGTAAAATACCCCCTAAGCCTAAATCATGGGTACTAGCAACCCAAGCTAATATACTTGCTAATACGGGGGTGCTACAGGGAGAAGCTACTAAACCAAAGCTCAAACCAATTAAATAAGCCCGTACTCCTGAAGGCAGTTCCTGGGAAATCCACTCAGTCCCTCCCCAATTCGGAAATTGTAACGGTAGAGCTTCTAATAGATTCAAACCCATCAAAATCGCCACCACACTGACAATAATCGGTAATCCAGTACCAATTTGACCGTAGACCTTACCTAAAACCGCAGCTGCAATACCTAGTCCCGCCAAGGTTGTTGCTAAACCCAAGGAAAACCAGATTGATTGTTTGGCAGCGTGCCAACGAGTTTGGGTTTCATAGCCACCAATATAACCAATCGTAATTGGTAGCATAGAGAGCATACAAGGACTGATACTTGTCAATAAACCAGCAATAAAAATTAACAAAATACTCACTAAACTGAGATGGGAAAGCTGGTTACTGACTAAGTTGTTAGCAAAATACTCGATTTTATAAAGATTAGTTTGCAGCGCTGACAACATGTTTTCAACATTAGCCTATTTTTCAGGGCTTTATTTCTTAGAACCTTTATCTATTCTGACATATTTCCAGTGGCAATCAGGTTTGATAACTATACGCGACGACGACGGGAAATTTGACCGCGAATCGGTACTATGTCGGCTTCGTTACTTTCCCGTGCAGCACGAATCAAGATTCCAGCTGCTAACATACTGGAAATCATCGAGTTACCACCATAACTAAATAGGGGTAGGGGTAATCCCGTAGTAGGTAATGCACCGGTTGTCACTGCGATATGGATTAAGGATTGGCCAACTAGAAGGATGGTAATACCCATCGCAATTAACTTATAAACTAGATTTGTGGTTTTGATGGCAACTAGCAATCCCAGGGTGGCATAGATAAACAGCACGGAAATCAAAACTGTGCAACCAACAAAGCCAAATTCTTCTGCAAAGACGGAAAAAATGAAGTCCGTATCTTGTATCGGTAGATAAAACTGTTTTTGTTGGGACATGGTAAAACCGACTCCCCAAGTTTGTCCCGAACCCACTGCTAATAAGCTTTGGACAAGTTGATAACCTGTGTTCATTGGGTCTTTCCAGGGGTCGATGAATGAGAGAATTCGTTTTAGCTGGTATGGTCTGACACTGACACTTAACCCAGCTAAAAATATTCCTCCTAGCGCAGTTCCACCTAAATACTTATAGGGTAAACCCGCAGTCAAGGCAACTAGCCATACTGTCATCCCACAAAGTGATGCAGTACTCAAGTTAGGTTGGGCAAGAATACCTAGAATCACTAAACTAAAGATACCTAACCAGGTCAGACGTACTCGCCATGCCAATTTATCCCAATTCCCAAATAAACGGGCGCTTTGGATGACTAGGAATGGTTTAATAAGCTCTGATGGCTGAATGGGGACTGGTCCAAGTAGACGACGAGCTGAACCCAGGTCGGTTTTTCCTAAACCTGGTATCAGAGTCACAAAAATTAGTCCCAGGAACAGAAATATGAACCAGTGGGAAGAGGAAATAAACCTGTGTAATGGTAAGTTAACAGCAATTTTAAATATGGCTAACCCCACTACGACCCACAGTAGCTGACGTTGGATGTAATATAGTCCGTCTTGATGGGTTGAACTAGCTACGGGGTAGGAAGCGGAAAATAAAACCACCAAACCGATTAATAACCAAACCAGGGTTAACCAATGCAGTAATCGAGCTTCTAAAGCCCAACTATTGACTGAATCATCGAAAAATGGAATTAGGCGGAGAATTTTCTTCACTGTTAATCTGGGCAATGGTAAGGTTCAGTGTTGATATTAACCTATTCGCTGCTGTTTGGTTATGAATCACAAAAAGAGGTCGCTCCTCGACCTCTTGACAACTCCCAGAAATGATAAATCAAACTCGAATCTCGAATATTGGTGTTGATGCTTAAAGTAACCCAGTATTTGCACCTTGCTTACCAGTTGCAAGTTCAACTTTAACGATTTTGCCACCCATTTTTTGAATCCGTTGCTGTTCTTTGAACCAGTTATCGTAGGCAACTAACTTGGTAAAGTAGGTGTTTTGTAATTCACGTTGGGTACGAATTCTGGTTTGGCTGGGAACGCAAGCCGTAATTTTAAACATGCGCATAGGTTTAATGTCTCCGATTTTGATGGGGATAACTTTTGTATGTGATGTCTTATGAAATTCTGCAAGCTAGTGGCTGTGATTAACTAATCTCTGATTTACCCAGTCCACTCACTCAAAGACTGGAAACCATGCGCCAATACAAGACCAATCCCACTCATCATGGCGATGATTCACCTGGATGATAAGCAAAGAACGGTTCTCGCACTCACGATTGATTTCCAGCCCTGATTTCGCACTGCCAACAATTTAATCTCGATATTTTCTGAAACTGAAATTGCTTTGTAGTACGAGTTATTCTTTTCCTAGCTTAAGCCGGAGGAGATGTAATCGAAGTAAACACCCATTTCTTTACCTGCATCTGGACCAACCAAGCTAGCTGTTACTTCTTTCATGGCTTGGATTGCTTGTACAGTTGCACCAATGGGTACTCCCAAGGAGTTGTAGGTTTCTTTTAATCCGTTGAGTACGCGCTCATCTAGGATAGAGGGGTCACCTGCGAGCATTGCGTAGGTTGCGTAACGGAGGTAGTAGTCGAGGTCGCGGATACATGCAGCGTAACGACGGGTGGTGTACATGTTACCACCGGGACGGGTGATATCGGAGTACAACAAGGATTTGGCAACTGCTTCTTTGACAATTGCGGCAGCGTTAGCGCTGATGGTGGTAGCTGCACGAACACGAAGTTCACCTGTTGCGAAGTAGCCTTTGAGCTTTTCCATCGCGGCCGAGTCTAGGTATTTACCTTGAACGTCGGAGGAGTTAATTACTGCGGTAATAGCGTCTTGCATTGTTGTGATTCCCTTATTTACAACCTAATGGCAGTCTTTTGCCTGTGTGCAAAATTCTAGTTTGGTTCCGATTTATTCTGCGATCGCAAAACTAGTAGTAATCGCACTATGACATTGCACCGATAACGTAGTCGAAGTAAGAACCTGCTTCTGCTGCGTCTTCTCCAGACATCATGCCAATAGCAATTCCTTTCATCGCGGCAACACCACCTGCTACTGCATCGATGGGGGTTCCCAAGGATTTGTACATTTCCCGAACGCCAACGATACCGATTTCTTCGATGGGGGTCACGTCACCAGATACGATTCCGTAGGTAATCAAACGCAGGTAGTAATCCAGGTCACGCAAGCAGGTTGCTGTCATTTCTTGACCATAGGCGTTTCCACCGGGAGAAACAACGTCAGGACGTTTTTGGAATAGTTGGTCGCCTGCTTGTTTCACAATCCGTTCACGGTTGTCGGTCAATACTTGAGCGATGCGTAGGCGCTTCTCTCCGCTTGTTACGAAGGTTTTGATTCTATCTAATTCGCCAGGGCTGAGGTAACGGGCTTCAGCGTCTGCATTCACGATGGACTTCGTGACGATACTCATTGAATGGATTCCTCCAATTACGAATGTAACCAGTAGTTTGATTAAAACTGGTGCAACTTTGTTTTTTTAATGGCTGACTGAGTTTTCGCTCTCTTGTGGTGATGAACAACAAGCTGTTTGACCTACTTATTGCCCAATTTCCACTTTTATTTGAGCCTGCTTGAGTAAATCCGAGTACACAAGCTGGGAAAACTCAGATACCTCCCGCAAATATTTTCCAGCATTCTGTTGAGTATTTATGACTGTTTTTAACAGTTTGTAACATTATTTTCAGGATTACCTCACATCCACAAGCCAGAACGATTGTCAAGCTTTTGGTTGGAGAAATTTACAGGGGAAGAAAGTAATACCCTAAATTGGATTTTGGATTTTGGATTGGGAATTGACCTGTAAATAGGGAGTAGAGACAACCCGTCGGGTCGTCTGTACAGGAAGTGGGGAGTGGAAATAAACTGTTTTCTTGTTTGGTTGTGTCTAAAAATAATATAAGGGGCTGACTTGACATTGTAGACGCACTAGTGGCTTGCTACAGGCTGTGGGGAGTAGGGAGTGGGGAAAAATGCCTTTCATTCGTTTAACTTCTGGTGTACCCAGTTTTCCACTATAAAGCTTGTCTAGGACAATGCTACCCATACGCTTACATGTAGACGCGTAGCGGTTTCTTATGAAGATGGCTACTCCCAAATCCCGATTTTCTCGCGAGAAGAAGATGGCTACTCCCAAATCCCGATTTTCTCGCGAGAAAATCCATGAAAAAACAACTGGGTAAGGAGTCAAAACCCTACTATCCCAGTTGAGTTGATTTATTTAAATTCAGGATGAAAAGTCCACCCTGATCTTATTTCCCGGTTTTACTCGGTTTTGATGCTACCAAGGTAGTTGGTCGCGAGGATGGGAGTACGCTGGTAAGGAACTACTTCGTTGCCAAAAAATTGTTCGTATTCACTGCTGTCGATAATAGTGTTCACAGCTTGAACAAACCCTTGTTGACGCAAAATCTCACCATAATGATGAATTTCAGCTTGGGTACTGGGTTTGCGTCCCAATAAATGCCGGAACATCAATTCAATCACCTTGGGTTGGGGATAGGCATTGACAAAGCGTTCTTGATATGCATTTGATGTCGCGATCGCTCTGACAAATTCCCGCACTGAGATTTTACCTGTTTCCAGTTTTGCCTCACCATCTAAGCAACGCCATTCTTCAGGGATTTGCCTAGTTCCTGCTCCCCAAATTTGGGTATAAACAGCATCCAGAATGGTTGCAAATACTGATTCATCCCTACGACCTAAACTCCAGCGATGAATCCTAATTACAGCTTTTTTGGGCTGATTTCTCCTGTCTGGGGAGTAACACTACGACCCAAGGTCTGGTATAACTCCGCCGTTTGCCGGGATTGGGCTGCCATATCTGCGATCGCTTTTCCAGTCATCGGCATTGTTGCCATATCCATTTTCGGCTTGATGGTGTCGAAACTGGGAACGACAATCTCGTCGTTCTGTTTGGTCAACTGGTTGTATAGGCGTTGGGTGTTGGGGAAGTTCGCCGCAGGTAGGGTGGGGAAGCGACGGTAGGGAACGGTGTCTTCTCCAAATACTTCCTGGTACTCAACACTGTTGACCATTGCGAAGATGAAGGCTTTAATCCCTTGGGTTGCCAAAATTTGATTGTATTTACGAATTTCGGCTTGATCTAAGGGTGCGCGTCCCAGGAAGTGTTTGGTTCCTAGCTCAATCACTTTCGTGTTGGGATAGGGTGTATAGAATTCCTTCAGGTATAAACTGGAACAACCCAATCCTTCGATAAATTCCTTAACAGTTATTTCCCCGTTACTCAGACGACTTTCCAGGACTTTAAATTCCCGCGAAGAAGCCACGTAGGGTGCAACATCACGCTCAAAGATTTGGCGGTAAGCAGCACTAATGACATTCTTAATTGCCACTTTATCGCTGTTATTCGCAACCAATTTGAAGACTTTGCTTTGCTCCCGTTGTTTGGGTACCCCTTGCTGAATCCGGAATTGGACATCTGGTTCCATCCGCATATCGGTGGGTGTACCCAGCTGCACAAACAATGGTGTTTCGTCTTTGGGTATGGAGGGGGCAATATCTTGGCGAATTGAACCTACTCGCAGATTACGCTGGGCTTGACCTGCGGGGGTAATATACCGTTCGTAGGGAACCGTATCTTCCCCGAAGGCTTCTGCGTACTCCTGGCTATCCAAAATCGCATCTATGAGGGCGTAAAAACCTTTTTTCGCACAAATATCGAAGTATTTGTTGGTTTCTTGACGACCATAGGTGGGACGACCCAATAAACGTCGATGGATGTATTCAACCGCCTTCATCACATACAAGCTAGTCCAATACATCTTCCGGAATGTATCGGATTTCGCCAAGCCGCGAATAAACTCCTTCATGGTGATATCACCGTTTTCGAGTTTAATTTCCAGTACGGTCAAACGCTGACCAGCGTATACTTCGCGACCAAACACCTGTAAGTATGCGGCTTTGATTGCTGCTTGGGTAGAAGTTTCGGAGAACTTAATGTTTGTACCAGCTTTAGATTTTTTTCCACGGGTTCCCGGTAGCTGATCCAGTTTAAATACCTTCGGTCCAAGTGTGCCGGGTGCAACACCACGAGCACCAGGATTGCTGTTTTGATTATTAATTCCCGGTCCACGGGTAATCAATAGGCGTTTGGTATCCTTACCAAAGAAAGCCGGACTACTGCTGGGGTTGCGGGTTTCTTTGGGGAAAATCGCCCCAAATTGAATTTCTAGGGGGTCATTTCCAGAACCGTACACATGTTGGTCTGGTAAGGGTTGGTTATAAGCCGCAAAGGTGGTAATAAATTGGGGAACCTTGCGGAAGGGGGCGCTATAGTTAAATAGGTCGATTTGTGGTCCCCAGTTGCGACATTCCTGGGCTTCTTGACCTAAACCACGTAAATAGGGTACGGTCTCTTCCCCAAAGTAATCTGAGTATTCCTGGGAATCCACTAGTGCATCCACGAGGGCAGATAAGCCACCACTAGAGACTATCGAGAAGTATTTTTGTACTTCTTCTCGGGAGCTAGGTCCCCGTCCGAGAATGTGACGAAAAGCCAATTCTAAAGCACGGCTATTGATAAACGGTTCAAAGAACTGTTTCCGATATAAAGGTGATTTGGCTAAACGGCGCACAAACTCTTTCATCGAGATGTCGCCGTTTTTCACCTGGGATTCCAAATAGGACAGGGATAATCCATAAGCACGGGTGATATCCCGTTCAAAGATTTGCCGATAAGCAGCCTTAACAATCTCGTTTTTCTCCGAAGTTGACAAACCCGGCTTCATGACAAATTTTTGCCGCCGTTCAGCCGCATTAAAGTAAATTTGTGGCAATTGCAAACCTTGCAGGTCAACGGATGAACGTTGACGTAGCTTGTTTGAGGGAGTGGGTGCTTTGAACTCCTCAATCAAAACATTCATGTACTGGGTGACAATTTCTACCGCTTCTGGGTCTTGGCGCACGTAGGAAATTGAAGCCGCTTTAATTTCTTGCAATGCTACTAGAGTTGCATCGGTCGAACAGGCATTTTCAATAATTTCCCGTAAACCCCGTGTATTCACCACCAGAATGTTCGGGTCTCCAGCCACGATTGCATAGGTAGCATAGCGCAAAAACCATGACAAATCCCGTAGGCTTTTGGCCATGTTTCCCGGACCATACCGAGCAATATTGATTGGTCGGAAACCGGCTGGAACTGGACCACCGGATGTGGAATTAAAAATCGAGCGCAGGTTTTCCAGGAATCCACCCCGTGTTTCCACATAGGTGACGGTTCCTAATTCCATTTGCCGACGCACATCGGCTGATTCTGCCATTGGTGCAGCTCCAGCCATTGCCATTGCTGGTTCCTCTTCCCGTGGCTTTTCTAAAAATGCCATTGGTGAACCACCGACAAAAATCCGGTTAGCTGCCCGTGAGACAATTATCTCCGAGTTATCGGTGAGCGTTTTGGCGATTTCTAGACGCTTGGCCCCCGAAGCGAAATAGCTTGATAATTCTTTTAATTCCCCAACTCCCAGATAGCGGTCTTGTTGCTCCGCTTGGGAAATGGTCGATAATGCTAGAGTCTGATAAAGTTGCGGACGCGCAACTGAACTTCCACCACTCGCCTTAACACTCATTGGATTTATAAAACTCCCATCATATGCGTTTATGTGTTAAGTTTGGGTCGATTTGCGGCTTGACAAGTCGGTGATTTCATGCATCTATTTTTACCACCAATCATGTTTCCGGAAAAAATTAACCCATTCAGTTTTTAGATTAAAACGTTTTGGGTTGTATCAGGGTAAATATTAAGAAGTATGTAGATTATGGGAGAAAAAGCTGGGGATTTTGGATTTTAGATTTTGGATTTTGGATTAACGCTTGCTGACAGCAGAACCACGGTACAAAGCCTCTAAAGGGGTGACAAGCGTCATCAACTCATTGTAGGGCAAGCTTTTCAGGCGATAGATACTGAAAAGATAAAAAGCCAACACTAATATTTTTCTATCCACCAGTGCTTAAAACTCCCATTCAACCGTTGAGCGATCGCTAAAATTAATTTTCATCTTTTCAGGAGTCGTTAAGACGAAAAGCTTGCCCTAGCTAGGTTACATCCACCTTGTTACCCCTCAGACAAAGCCGTGAAACTCGACAAAACCTCCTTTTCGTCTGGATTAACCTCCTCCCGTATCCTTAATTCAACTTCAACTGTTCCCCAATCTCCCCCTCCTCCTGTATTCTGTAATTCTGTATCCTGTATTCTTCTGCAATTATGTCCGAAGCTCAGTCCCAGACTCAACAAGTCACCGCAGCAGTTGCCAAACTTTATGATACCTACCCATTTCCTCCGGAACCGCTTCTAGATGAACCGCCACCGGGTTATAATTGGCGCTGGAATTGGTTGGCTGCCTATAATTTTTGTGCGGGAAGGAAACCGGAGCGGGAGAATATCCGTATTCTCGATGCGGGATGTGGTTCGGGGGTGGGTACGGAATATTTAGTGCATTTGAATCCCCATGCACAGGTGGTGGGGATTGACATTAGTGCAGGAACTTTGGAGGTAGCGCGGGAAAGATGTCGGCGCAGTGGAGCAGACCGGGTAGAATTTCAGCAGTTGAGTTTATTTGATGTGGAGCAGTTACCGGGGGAGTTTGATTTGATTAATTGTGTGGGGGTATTGCACCACACTGACGACCCGGTACGGGGGATTCAAGCTTTAGGGAGGAAGTTAGCACCTGGGGGAATTTTTCATATTTTTGTGTATGGGGAGTTAGGAAGATGGGAAGTTAGGTTAATGCAAAAAGCGATCGCATTGCTCCAGGGTGATCAACGGGGTGATTATCGTGATGGGGTGGAAATCGGTCGGAAAATTTTTGCTAGTCTCCCCGAAAATAACCGCATTCGCAAGCGTGACCAGGAACGGTGGAGTCTAGAAAATCATCGGGATGAAAATTTTGCGGATATGTATGTCCATCCCCAAGAAATTGATTACAATATTGATACTTTGTTTGAACTAATTGACGCATCGGGGTTAGAGTTTGTCGGTTTTTCTAATCCGGGATTTTGGAATTTAGAGCGACTCATCGGTAAATACCCGGAATTGATGGAGCGGAGTCAAAATTTATCTCCCCGGCAAATTTATCGTCTCATTGAACTACTTGACCCAGAAACCAGCCATTACGAATTTTTCCTTGCCCGTCCACCTTTGCGGAAATCGGACTGGAGTGATGATAATTTATTACAATCGGCGATTCCGGAAATTCATCCCTGTATCGATGGGTTTCCCGGTCAAACAGTTTTCAATTACGATTACCAAATTGTGAATTTAACCAGTGCAGAACTCGCATTCATGGAAGCATGTGATGGTAGTAGCAGTGTCACTCAGATTTTAGAACAGGTAGAATTAGATTTAACAGGAGTGCGATCGCTACAACAACGACAGCTGATTATCCTTAAGGAATAGGCGGGAATCCTGATTTATTGCCCAGGTGTAATCCAACTAGTTTCTCAAGCGATTTCCTAAATAGTAAAATACAGCAGATTCGAGGTTTATGAGGTACAGTAGCAACAATTAGTAAACCAATTTTTTAGATGCTTTGGATCAACTAATGTCAGTGCAATTTTAATTAAACCATCAACTACAGATGCACTTTTAGGAGAAAACTGTTTTAAGAACGCTTTTAATTGTGACCACCAATGTTCAATTGGATTAAATTCAGGGGAATAAGGAGATAGATAAAGAACACTTGCTCCTACAGATTCAATCAAAGGCTTAATCTCTTCGACTTTATGTGCTGGCAGATTATCCATTACAACGACTGCACCAACCCATAATTGTGGAAGTAAAAAATGCTCTACAAAAACTTTATAAGCTTCTCCATTCATTGAGCCATTTAAAGTCATCACAGCTAAGACTTTTTTGAAGCTAATTCCTCCAATTACACTTATTTTTGCACCTCGGTAATATGGTTTAAAATCATAAGCTCTACTCCCGCGATCGCTTCGAGCATGAGTTCTAGTCAAACCAAGCAAAACACCCATTTCGTCTATAAACACAAGGTTTTCTGGGTCTATGTGTTTTACTTTCTCCCAATATTCTAATCTCAGTTTTTGGACTCTTTCTGTTTTCGCTTGGCTGCTACGTAAAGTCTTTTTTTTCGAGTTAATTCTTGTTTTTGCAATGCACAACACATCACACTTGCACACACCCAAATGTTATATTTTTCTCCAAAATACTCGCAATATTCCAATAAAGTTAAATCCGGGTAACTTTGAACCATTTCTGCTAATTCGCCACCGTAATCATCTAGCTTACCCTTCATTGCTCCACCTTGCTTTTTGGGTTCTAGATGCCCTTCCAATCTTTTTTGCCTGATTAGCTTCTGCACATAGCTTTTTGCTATACCAAACTGCACAGCTACTCCTCGAATTGATGTATCACCCTTTTCGTAAGCACTTACTATTTTTTCTCGTAAATCGATTGAGTAGGGTTTCATTTTAATTTTTGATGCACTAATAACAAGTGTACCTCATTTACCTCGAAAGTGCTGTAGTTCATTAATACTCTCAATTAAAAAAAATGTAACGGTAAACGATGGCTTTATCAGCAAACAATCGAACTTTAATAGTTCGTACAGAGCGTGGTTTAACAATTGCAGGTACACGCATCAGTCTTTACGATGTTTTAGATTTTTTGAAAATCCATTACCCACCTAAATTAATCCGCGACAAACTGAATCTGACGGATGCACAAATTGAAGCAGCTTTATCCTACATTGAAGCAAATCGATCAACCATAGAGATAGAATATCAACAAGTTCTTCACACAAGAGAAGAAATTTACCAATATTGGCAAGAACGTAATCGCGATCGCCTGGCTAAAATTGCATCAATGCCCCACAAACCAGACCAAGAAGCCCTCTGGAAAAAGCTTGAGGAGCAAAAAGCTAGACGAATCGCTAATCAAACATGACCTTCCTAGTTGATTATAATCTAGACGGCTACGCCCTCCTGTTTTTGGGTATTTTAGCAAAATTCGGCTGGCTAGAATTGATTGCAATTCTATTTGTCACCTTCAGAGATGTTGGGCTATTGATGGAAAGTAGCGATCGCGTCGTTTGGCGTTATGCTCAAGACAATCAAATGATGATACTCACAGCTAATCGAAACATGAAAGGTGAGGACTCATTAGAACAGTTAATACGTGAGGAAAATACGGAAAATTCTTTTCCAGTTGTAACGATTGGAAGTCTTGATCGGCTTGATGAAGCTGACTATCGAGAACGCTGCATATAACGCTTGATTGAGATAGTAATAGATATAGATAACTACAAAGGTTCTGGTCGTCTATTTATTCCATGATTTTGATATCGTTTCTAGAGTAAATTTTATAACTTGCAATACATGATTCGGTCTACCGATTCCTGCATATTTTTGGATACAAGACTCTCTGAATACAAGTTCTACAAATATTTTCGGTTTGATTCCTTCCAAAATCCTGCCACTCAAACCTGATCTTCGGGAACAAAAACTGCCAAAATCAACAGTTAGAATGTGAAATAGGAAAGTTTTGGCTGACCTTGGTGGCTTACCATCCCGATTTATCGACTAAACTAACAATCGCAGATGGGGGAATAGTAAATTTTCGGCAACCCGGCCAAGTTTTATAGTCAGACCACTGGTCCTCCCAGTTCATTGCGGAATCTCCCCATCCAGAATCCATCGCCAAGTGAGGAATCGGGTCTGTATAAATATCAACAAAGCTGTTCATCCCTAGTGACGATTCCCCAAAATCGTACTATCGTGAATTTACTGACTTGATCATGGTCTGGAATCTCCCGTCTACTCACCTGATGATTACCCTTGGTGACAATATAGTTTTTTCTTAAAGTATTGTTACCCAATCATGATATGATTCAACTGGCTGAAAATTAAAAGTCAACTAGCTAGCTTTACTGGTATCGAGTCCTGTGAGCTATCGAGACGAATCTCACGTCCCCATCTCAACAAATCAGCAGGATGATGCCGATGGTCAAAAAAATACTACCACGGCAAATTCCATGCAGGAGTTTTACCAACTTTATCGACAGTTGTTGGTAATAACTTTGGCGCTAATTGGAATTATTTTCATCTCTGTGTGGATTTTTTACTCCATGAACATTGCCCTCAATTATTTGCTTGGGGCATGTGCTGGTGTGCTTTACTTAAGAATGTTAGCAAAAGATGTTGAGGGGTTAAGTGAGGAAAATCAGAGCTTGAGCAAGAACCGTCTGGCTTTAGTCGCGGTACTAATAATTGTGGCCAGTCAATGGCAGCAGTTAAAAATCTTGCCCATATTTCTGGGTTTTCTCACCTATAAAGCCACACTCTTGGTCTACATGCTACAAATTGCTTTCATATCTGACTCAAAATAATATTTGATTCTGTGTTATTGGTGAAGTTAGATTGATAGCGAGTAATCCTCCAATCCTAACTGTTTGGGGAAAGTTCTTGAAGAATGCCAATGCTTAGTGTCTTAAACGCTGTTAATTCTTTTCCCCTAGCCTCGTTGGAAGTAGGGCATCATTTTTATTGGGAAATAGGCAATCTCAGATTACATGGACAGGTTTTTTTGACTTCCTGGTTTGTGATTGCGGTGCTGGTAATAGCTTCATTGGCTGCAACTAGCAATATCCAGAGAATTCCAAAGGGTATCCAAAATTTGATGGAATATGCCTTAGAATTTATTCGGGATTTAACAAAAAACCAGTTGGGTGAAAAAGAGTATCGCCCTTGGGTACCGTTTATTGGTACTTTATTTTTGTTTATCTTCGTATCGAATTGGTCTGGAGCGTTAATACCCTGGAAACTAATCAAGTTACCAGAGGGCGAATTAGCAGCCCCGACAAATGATATAAATACGACGGTGGCATTGGCGTTACTAACTTCTTTAGCCTATTTCTACGCTGGTTTTAGCAAGAAAGGTTTGGGTTACTTTAAAAAGTACATTGAACCTACGCCAGTTCTATTACCAATTGCGATTTTAGAAGACTTCACCAAGCCTCTTTCCCTCAGTTTCCGTTTATTTGGTAACATCTTGGCGGATGAATTGGTGGTGGGAGTGCTGGTGCTACTAGTTCCTTTGTTTGTACCTTTACCAGTGATGGCATTAGGTTTATTTACTAGTGCAATTCAGGCTTTGGTATTTGCCACCTTGGCTGGTGCTTACATCCATGAAGCCTTAGAAGGTCACGGAGAAGAGGGACACGAGGAACATTAAAATCCATGTCATGGGTTTCATGTCTGGATTTTGTCACAAATAAGAAAAATGAGACTTTGGATGTATTGAGATGGACTAGAAACCAATCAATCATACAATTCTCTCTGAACTTGGGAATTCCGCATCAGGAAATCCAAATAACTGCCCATAACGTTTTTGTACTAAGTATTTAAGGAAGATAAAAATGGATCCATTAATCGCTGCTGCTTCGGTTCTCGCTGCTGCTTTAGCTGTTGGTTTAGCTTCAATTGGTCCGGGATTAGGACAAGGTAATGCTGCTGGTGAAGCGGTTTCCGGTATTGCTCGTCAACCAGAAGCAGAAGGAAAAATTCGCGGTACATTGTTGTTAACCTTAGCGTTCATGGAATCTTTAACCATCTACGGTTTGGTGATTGCCCTAGTATTGTTATTCGCTAACCCATTTTCCTAAAATAGCTAATTGATTGTAGAGACGCAGTGTGGAAGATGTGTAAGCATTTTGTACATGGTGCGTCTCTACGGTTGATGTTGGTTATTGGGAAATTTGAGTGTGTGGACACGACTCCCTTGTTGGCAATCGGGTTTCCGAAAACAGAGATTTGTTGATATTGCTGACAATAAGAAAAATCTTGTAGGCCGAACGACGGGAAGAAATGTTTGATTTTGATGCAACTTTACCCTTTATGGCGTTGCAGTTCTTGCTGTTAGCGGTTTTATTGAATGCAATTTTCTATAAGCCCCTAACCAAAGCATTGGACGATCGCGATAACTACATCCGAACCAATAAGTTAGATGCTCGTACTCGTTTGGATCAAGCAGAACGTTTGATTAAGGATTATGAGATGCAATTGGCGGATGCTCGGAAAAAATCCCAAGCTTTAATTGCCGAAGCTGAGGCTGAAGCACAGAAAATTTATGCCCAAAGGGTTGCGGAAGCACAAAGAGAAGCGCAAATGCAACGGGAACAGGCAGCTAGTGAAATCGAACGCCAAAAGCAAGCAGCTTTAAGTTCGTTAGAGCAACAGGTAGATTCCCTGAGTCAGCAGATTTTAGGGAAACTATTGGGAGCCAATTATGCTAGATAGAGCGGTCTAGATAAAGCGATAAATTAATATCACCCCATAGGTCCGGTCAAGCCTACGCGCAAAACGGGTGAATGCGATCGCATCATCCCCGTATAAAGTGTAAAAAATCACACTTTTGTTCTCGAAGAATTGAGAATTTAACCTAGGTTAGCAGTGAAATAGCGCAGTTATAGATAGGTATGATGGGCACTTTGTTATTTTTGGCAACAGAGGCGATCGCATCCCAGGAAGAGGGGGGTTTTGGTCTCAACTTAGATATTCTAGAAACCAACGTCATCAACCTGGCGATTCTAGTTGGGGTATTGGTGGTTTTTGGAAGAAAGTTCTTGGCTAACACCTTAAACGAACGCCGAGCAAATATTGAAGCAACAATAAAAGAAGCTGAACAACGTTTAGCAGAAGCGACTGCAAAGTTAGCAGAAGCGCAAAAAAGTGTGAAGGAATCAGAGCAGGAAGCACAACGGATTCTGCGTGCAGCCGAGGACATTGCCAAAGATGCGAGGGAAGCGATTTTGGCAAAAGCGGCGGTGGATGTACAACGGATGAAGGATGTGGCTGCGGCTGATTTGAATACGGAACAAGAAAAGGCGATCGCCTACGTGCGATCGCAAGTTGTGGCGAAAGCCTTAGCAAAGGTGGAAGCAGAATTGCAATCAGGAGTGTCGGATGAGACTCAACAAAAACTGATTGACAGCAGCATTGCGTTATTAGGAGGACGGTAGTGATGAGAAGTGCGATCGCCACCGAAGAAATCGCTGCACCCTATGCTGAAGCGTTAATGTCCGTAGCCCAATCCCATAATCTGACGGAGGCATTTGGTAATGATGCACGGGGTTTAGTTGGGTTATTAGAGGAAAGCGAACAACTACGGACTTTTTTGGAAAATCCTTTCATCCCTGGGGAGGGGAAAAAGGCGGTGATTAATCGCATTTTAGGCGATGATACCAACCCCTTGTTCCGTAATTTCCTCATGTTGTTGGTGGATCGGAAGCGGATTTATGTATTGTCGGCAGTGTGTCAGCAATATTTGGCCTTACTGCGGGAATTAAATCAAACGGTTTTGGCAGAAGTGACTTCAGCAGTACCCCTTTCGGATGCACAACAGCAAGCCGTGAGGGAAAAAGTAATTGCCATGACCAATGCTCGTGAAGTTGAACTAAGTCAGAAAATAGACAGAGACTTGATTGGTGGGGTCATCATCAAAGTTGGTTCCCAGGTGGTGGACGCAAGTTTACGTGGTCAATTGCGGCGCTTGTCTTTGCGTTTAAGCGGTTCCTAATGTCAACAGTGAACTCCATCGCAACTGGATAATTTATTTTTGGGTATTCCCTCAAATTTTCCGTTTAATTCCCTCAATTTTGAAAAGCAAACATGAGTATTTCCATTAGACCAGACGAAATTAGTAGCATTATTCAGCAGCAAATCGAGCAATATGACCAAGGAGTCAAAGTTGCCAATGTGGGAACCGTGCTGCAAGTTGGTGACGGTGTAGCCCGTGTGTATGGTTTAGAAAAGGCCATGGCTGGGGAACTGTTAGAGTTTGAAGACGGTACAGTTGGTATCGCTTTAAACTTGGAAGAAGATAACGTCGGTGCGGTATTAATGGGTGAAGGACGGGAAATCCAAGAAGGAAGTACCGTCACGGCTACCGGACGGATTGCTCAAGTTCCCGTAGGTGAAGCGATGATTGGTCGGGTGGTAGATGCACTCGGTCGTCCCATCGATGGTAAGGGCGAAATTAAAACCACCGAAAGCCGGTTGATTGAATCAATGGCTCCAGGGATTATCGCTCGTCGTTCGGTTCACGAACCTCTGCAAACCGGGATTACTGCGATTGACTCCATGATTCCTATCGGTCGGGGACAACGGGAGTTGATTATTGGTGACCGACAAACAGGTAAAACCGCGATCGCCATTGACACAATTATTAACCAAAAAGAAGAAGACGTAATCTGTGTGTACGTGGCCGTTGGTCAAAAAGCTTCCACCGTTGCCAATGTGATCCAAACCCTGCAAGATAAGGGAGCGATGGACTACACCATTGTGGTAGCTGCCAACGCATCTGACCCTGCACCCCTGCAATTCTTGGCTCCCTACGCTGGTGCAGCCTTAGCTGAGTACTTTATGTACAAGGGTAAAGCTACCCTGGTGATTTATGACGACCTCTCTAAACAAGCGGCAGCCTATCGCCAAATGTCCCTATTGTTACGTCGTCCCCCGGGTCGGGAAGCATACCCTGGTGATGTATTTTACATCCATTCCCGTCTTCTGGAACGGGCAGCTAAACTCAGTGACGAATTAGGTGGCGGTAGTATGACTGCCCTACCGATTATCGAAACCCAAGCGGGTGACGTATCAGCCTATATTCCCACCAATGTTATTTCCATTACCGACGGTCAGATTTTCTTATCATCCGACCTGTTTAACGCCGGTGTACGTCCAGCTGTGAACCCTGGTATTTCCGTATCCCGTGTCGGTTCAGCCGCTCAAACCAAGGCCATGAAAAAAGTGGCAGGGAAAATCAAACTGGAACTAGCTCAGTTCGACGACCTGCAAGCCTTTGCCCAGTTTGCCTCCGACCTGGATAAAGCCACCCAAGACCAGTTAGCACGGGGAACTCGACTGCGGGAACTACTCAAACAGCCCCAAAATTCACCCCTATCCGTAGCAGAACAGGTCGCAATTCTGTATGCAGGGATTAACGGTTACTTAGATGATATCCCTGTAGATAAAGTATTACCCTTTACCCAAGGTTTACGGGAGTATTTGAAAAATAGCAAACCTGCTTACGCTCAAGCTGTGCAAACCTCAAAAGTGATGGGGGATGCGGAGGAAGCAGCCTTGAAAGAAGGTATTACAGAATACAAGAAAACCTTCATGGCCTAATCATGAGCAGAGATTCAGTTAACAGTCACCAGTCAACGGTTAACTGTTAACTGATATGCAGATAACTGAGTCACAGGTAATGAGAGTATGGCAAATTTAAAGGCAATCCGTGACCGGATTCAATCGGTCAAAAATACGAAAAAAATCACTGAAGCGATGCGACTTGTGGCCGCAGCACGGGTGCGTCGCGCTCAAGAACAAGTTCTTTCTACCCGTCCCTTCGCAGACCGTTTAGCCCAGGTTTTGTACGGTTTACAAAATCGTTTGCGGTTTGAAGAAGCTGATTTACCACTCTTGCGTCAGCGTGCCGTCAAAACCGTAGGAATTTTAGTTGTGTCCGGCGATCGCGGTTTGTGTGGTGGTTATAATTCTAACGTGATTAAACGGGCTGAAAACCGGGCTAAGGAACTGAAAGCCGAGGGTATAAATTATAAATTTGTCATCGTTGGTCGCAAAGCCACTCAGTATTTCCAACGACGCAACTATCCCATTGATGCTACTTTCTCTGGTCTAGAGCAAATTCCCACAGCCAAGGAAGCATCCGATATTGCCGACGAGTTACTATCCCTATTTTTATCCGAAAGTGTAGACAAAATCGAATTAATCTATACAAAATTTGTCTCCCTAGTTAGTTCCCGTCCCGTTGTCCAAACCCTGTTACCCTTAGACCCCCAAGGTTTAGAAGCAGCCGACGATGAGATATTCCGGTTAACAACTCGGGGTGGACAATTCGAGGTCACACGGGAAAAAGTGACAACGGAAGTGCGAGCATTACCTCGCGATATGATTTTTGAACAAGACCCAGTACAAATTCTGAATTCATTGTTGCCTTTGTATCTGAGCAATCAGCTACTACGGGCATTACAAGAAGCCGCAGCCAGCGAATTAGCAGCCCGGATGACCGCCATGAGCAACGCCAGCGATAACGCTGCCCAGTTAATTTCCACCTTGACCATTGGGTATAACAAAGCACGACAAGCAGCCATTACCCAGGAAATTCTGGAGGTGGTCGGTGGTGCGGAAGCATTGAATTGATTTTGGATTTTGGATTTTGGATTTTGGATTTATTCAGAATAAATGTGGAATAAATTTGAATTGGTGATTTTGGTAAGCTTCCAAAAGATTGGAACGGCACTTTAGGAATCTTGATCAAAGCATTGCGAGATATTATCTAAGTAGAACCTAGTTCTATGGCGCTATGCCCGAAGAAATCCGATGATTACCCGGCTTGAAGTATCTAGAACCACATCTTTACGTTCATAGGTAGTAAAATTAACCAACTCTACAATAAGGGTTTTAGTTGATTCTGAACCTAGATTAAATAACGAATCTCAAATTTCCAATCAACTAAGGGTAATCCAATTCAATAGTTATCCAATTTTTGATTGTGGAACAGACATCTCTGCCTGTTTTTTCAGGTAAGATGGCCTTTCATCACAGGATATTTTATTTTCAGGAAGCCCCTAAGCACAAATTCTTATTCCAAAATCTAAAATCTAAAATCCTATTTGTCAGTTTCCCAATTTTGTACTACAATAAAAATACAAGCACGGGGCTTTACTGGTTTCGACTTGGTGGCGAAAGCTGCCCGTTGATGCAGGTCGAGAGGGAGTCAACTCTCGGAAATAAAGGCTCGCTTAAATATAGATGCAAACAACATCGTTGCTTTTTCTCGTAAGCAAGCTGTAGTAGCTGCCTAATTACCTCTTACAGGTTCGAGAGCTTCTAGTGTGACTCCGTTAAGCATTAGAGGCAACCCCCAACGGATGCGTTAGTTAGTTCCCTCTGGTGGACTTTCTAACTAAGACCTTACCAGAGCATCCTAGCGTTCGGGATAATGAACGCTTCCCGCCTTGAGGATCAGAAAGGCTAAACCTGTGAATGATGCGGGGGTAATTACCCATTAAGGACATGGGTTCGACTCCCATAAGCTCCATTGAAGAGAATTTACAGCAGTCTAACAAGAGGTGTTTGTTAGGCTGCTTTTTTCATCATGTTTTCGTTCCTTTGATCCAGAGTATGGTTCAATACGGTTCAGTTACTGTAGGTTGGGTTGAGGGTTTGCATAGACTGTTGATTTTGTGGAAATTTACCCATAAGTTCACACCGTTTTTGTGATGATCTCGTCCCTACGCTCCGCGTGGGGACGCATTCCACGAGGCTTTACCTCTAGATTCTTCAACCCAAGCTACTCAAACGTGAATTCGACGGATTGTAAAAGCTGTAATCCCTGTGAATCCATGATTTTGAAAGTTAAGGTTTAAAGTAACCTCATCCATTAGTTGAGAACAAAGTCAATAACTGACTGATTTCAGGTTTAATGATTTTATTCTCAACATCATACTCGGAGGTTTTTAGAAACTTCTATTTTCTACGAATGATACTGGAAAATAGTTTCAGGCTTTATAACTTATCGAACTCACGTTACTCAATAATCAGGCTTTTAAGTCTAACTGAACTGTATTGGATTTTAATCTATATGCAGAAATGTTTCTTGATTTAACAAAAGTTTCAGTCTATGCAAATTGGATTATCATCCTGCAACAATGCAACGCCATAATTTTTAGTAGCCAATAAAAAGAGGAATGTTTGGCTTAAAACTATTCCCTATTCCCTATTCCCTATTCCCTACCCTCACTAAAAGACTTTTACCGCAGACCCTAGTTAATGCGATCGCACCCAGTCTTTAATTTCTTGAGCGACCCAAAGACATTCCATTGCACTCAATCCCACACCAAAGGAATAGCGATTGGTGTCCGTTTGAATTGTCACCATTTCCCGACCTTCCAGGTTATCGACTTGAAATGAAGTTTTCGCATTCGTTTGGATGACACTTTGGAAAACGTCTTGGATACTAGCATTTTCACCCTGTTTACGACTAATACACCACTTAAATAGCCAAAGTTGAATTTCAAATAATTCTGCTGTTAAAACAATTCGTTGATAGCCAAAATAGGATAACAAAATTGTGTATCCAAACATAATTGCAAAAACTAGTAAAACAGTTCCAATCAAAAAACCAAATACGGATAGAAATAAGAGGAAAAGTAAAAGTCCAAAGAAACAAAGTATCAAAATCAAAAAGGAAACGGTAGAGCCAATATTTCCCAATCCAGATGAAGTGGGATTAGGGATTTTTATGGCTAAAATATCAGTAGTTTTTTGGACAATGATACGACTGTAAATTGGTAAAGCAACTCTTCCGGATATGCGACTAGCTCGATTTTCCTGTAGACTTTGGAGAGCTTGACGAGCAGTTTTGAACCGCTTTTCCACCGAAGGTTCTGTCATTTTTGCTAACCAATATTCAAAATTTGAGCTAATACTAACTTTATCCTGAAATTGAATCCGCATATCCCGGATTGGTAAATCTGCTGGAGAAATACCCGTCAAGAGGTGGATTAAAGTAGTTCCTAAAGCATATAAATCAGAAGCAGGAACAGCCTTACCACCAAATTGTTCAATGGGTGCATAGCCGTAGGTTCCCACAACCGTAAAAGTTACCCCTTCCTTAGCAGCTTTATCTTGGACTGCACCAAAATCCACAAGATAAACATGTTCATCCTCACCCCAAATTAAATTACTAGGTTTAATATCCCGGTGAAGAATGGGTGGATTTAACTCATGGAGATAAATCAAAATATTTAAAGTTTCTATGGCAATTTTTTTGACTTGCGCTTCCGGGAAGCGATGACTATTTTCTAATAGCTGTTTGAAAGAATGGCCAGGGATATATTCTTCCACAAGCGCAAACCACAATACCCGATCATCCAGGGAAAATAATCAATATATTGAGGAATTCGCTCCAATTGAATTTGTTTTAGTATTTGAGCTTCCCGTTCAAATAACTTTAAATCTTCCCACTCTACATCTCCACCAAAAGCCAATAACTTGACAACAACCTGTGCATTTTGGTTATTTTCAAGATTATTTGCATCAGTATTGTCAACATCATTTTCAATATTTTCAAATCGCTTTAAATCAGTTGCTAACCAAGTTTGGCGAGCCGCATTTTTACTGAGTAAAGATTTTAATTGATAGCGATTTTGTAAAACTTGTTGGGGTTGTAGCATGGTAGATTTACCAGGTAAGTCAAAATAAATACTATAAGTAATATCGAATAGAAAATATACTCAATAACTATGCTAGCTAAACAAATATTCCCGCAATAGCCGCGAAAGTGACTAACCACAAGAGAAAACTTAACGGCGCACCCAGTAAAATTCCCGCGATCGCCCAACCTCTTTGATGTTGTTTAAAGTGTTCAATACTACGCCACCGTCGCGACTTCCAAGCCCATTCATTCCCTTTCACCCCCAAAATAACCGTCATCACCAAACCGACATTGGGAATAAAACACAATAATCCCAACCAAACATTATTTGTCCATAACCAAAGCCACGGCATTAAAAATGCTCCCCAATTCCAACCTAAAATTTCTTCGGGAACCATTTCTTGACTACTAATTCCACAGCCAGAATTATTAATAAATCTCTCTTTAGTTACGGCGGCTAAAGATGAATTATAACTCGGTTTTTTGGCTCCATGTCGCAATGCATAATAAGCCTGTTGAGCCGTTTGAAATCGATTTTCTGGTGCAGGTTCAACCATCCTTTGTAACCAACTCATAAAAGCAGGACTTAAATTCACATGGTCACTAAATTGCACACGTAAATCCTTCTGAGGTAAATCCGCAGGAGATATTCCCGTTAATAAATGAATCAGAGTTGTTCCCAAAGCATATAAATCGGAAGCTGGAACCGCTTTTCCACCAAATTGTTCCATTGGTGCATAACCATAGGTTCCCACCACTGTAAATGTCACCCCTTCCCTTGCAGCCTTGTCCTGAACAGCGCCAAAATCGACTAAATATACATGTTCATCTTCCCCATAAATTAAATTACTTGGCTTAATATCGCGATGC
The DNA here is from genome assembly GCF_002368395.1 of Calothrix sp. NIES-3974. Taxonomy (GTDB): domain Bacteria; phylum Cyanobacteriota; class Cyanobacteriia; order Cyanobacteriales; family Nostocaceae; genus NIES-3974. The sequence goes on along the minus strand of NZ_AP018254.1, from coordinate 3,080,027 downwards.
AGAACAACCGGATTTAACTCATGTAAATGAATCAGAATTTGTAAAACTTCCTTGGCAATTTTTCGTACTTGTTTTTCGCTAAAACGTTGTCCACGATTTAACAAATCCTTAAAAGATTCCCCAGCAATATATTCCTCCACCAAAACAAACCATAAAGTGCGGTCATCCACACAAAAATAATCAATATAATTAGGGATGCGAGGATGATCAATCGCCTTCAGGATTTGCGCTTCCCGTTCAAACAACTTTAAATCATCCCACTGAACTGCACCACCAAAAGCCAACATTTTCACAACCACTAATTCATGTTCAGCTTCCGTTGCTTGCAAATCCCTGGCTAACCAAGTTTGTCGCACTCCATTATTGCCAAGTTGACGTTCCAGTTGGTAACGATTTTGTAATACTTCCTGTGCTTGCAGCATCTTGACTACCTGTCTGGGGGTAATACTTATAATCTATCTATTTCTGATGAGTGTTGTCAGTCATTTAGACCAAAATCTTATCTGCGCTGATAAAGTTAGGACTAAGAGGTTGTTTGAAAAGTCGCTTTTAATACTTAACAAGCTCGTTTTTTGGGAGTGGGGAATAGGGAATTGGGAGTAGTCAGCAATTTCGGATTTTCAATTATCTAGTGACCATGCTCTGTATGGTCACTTAGTCAGCGAGGGCTTACAGCCTTCATTCACGAGGTAGGAACCTCGTAGATTTTGCACCCACGCGGAGCATGGGTGCGAGGGAAAAGCCTCGTAGATTTTGCACCCACGCGGAGCATGGGTGCGAGGGAAAAGCCTCGTAGATTTTGCACCCACGCGGAGCATGGGTGCGAGGGAAAAGCCTCGTAGATTCTGCACCCACGCGGAGCATGGGTGCGAGGGAAAAGGTAGGCGTATTTACGCCGCGTATTACTAGTAAACTACACTTCCCCCCACTTTAATTCCAGTCAAGCAATTTCGGATTTTCGATTAGATATCTATGGGTAATCCAAAATACATATACGCACGTAGTACAGATCAACCCTAGGGTAATCCAAAATCCAAAATCTCCTCACCCTTCCACCACTAAAGGTAAACTCACAATAAAAGTTGATCCGCCACCGGGTTGACTTGTAACGACAATATCACCACCCATCATTTCGCAGAAATGGCGGCTAATTGCTAATCCTAAACCCGTTCCACCGTATTTTTTGGTGGTTGAAGCGTCTCCTTGGGTAAAAGGTTGGAATAGTAATTGTTGTTGGTGATAGGTCATCCCAATCCCCGTATCGGTGACAGTAAAAGTAATGATTTCCTTGGCTGATTCTTGGGTTTTGTCGGGTTGAATTTTGACACTGAGACTAACTCGACCGTTGGTGGTAAATTTGGCTGCATTACTCAACAAATTCAATAATACCTGTCGTACCCGTGTTTGATCTGCATACATGGTTCCCAACTGGGGATCACAATCAATATCTAAAGTATTACCGTTCTTTTCAATAATTGGCTTTACCGTGACAACAACATTATGAATCAGGGTGGCAATTTCAAAAGTTTCTGGGTAAAGGGTCATTTTACCCGCTTCAATTTTGGATAAATCTAAAATATCGTTAATTAATTCCAATAAATGCCGACCAGCCGTATTAATTGTTTCTAGGTCACTCGTAAATTCCCCTGATAAACCCATATCAATGGCATCATCCTGTAGCAATTGACTTAAACCAATCACTGCATTTAGGGGTGTGCGTAATTCATGGCTGACATTAGCTAAAAATTGACTTTTGGTTTTGCTTGCTGCTTCTGCCAATTCCTTCGCTTGTTGTAACTCTTTGGTACGTTCGGAGACACTAGCAATGAGGTGATTTAAGGATTTTGCCAACAAACCGATTTCATCCTCAGTCGTCACCGGAGCGCGGAGGTCGAAATTCGATTTACGCGCAACCTGTTCTGCAACCTGGGTGACGGTGATTACTGGTTCTGCGATCGCTCGACTAGTTCGCCAAGCAACAATTGATGCAACCAACAGGGAGGTTAACATACTGAAAATCACAATCAACCTTTCAAAGGTTTTAGCCCTTTCTAACCACATTCCCCGGTTATAGGCTTCTTCCTTGGTGGTACGAAGAAAATCTAGTAGCTGTTCGGTAGAACGATCAAGTTGAGCTGCTGTTTCTCCCCCGGTAACTGCTAACAGGGAATTTTCCAACTTTGCTGCTTGTTGGGGACTCAGGGGTTGATTCAAATCGACAGTCGCTAAAATACCTTGAATTTGGTTAACGTAAAGACTGAAATTACGACTATATTCCTCTAGAAGGTTTTGCAGGGATATGGCATTTACCACCAATTCCCTGGGATTTGTAGTAATGAATTGACTGAGTTCTTGCTCCCACTTTTGCACAGTTTCAATCTGTTGGAAGAAATTTGCTTGTTTTTGCTGAAATCTTTGTGGTTGTCGAATCAACGTTGCTAACTGGGTGCTTTGCAATTGACTCATCACCATGCCATCTTTATAATTAGTCAGCATTTCTACCTGCAAATTAGCTTGGTTTAAACGTCGCACCCCTTGACCCCGATAGTAATGGGCAAAAACTAAACCCATCAAGGAACCTAAAAAACCGATTGCCAACGCGACAAAATACCCATAGCCAATTTTTTGATGAATTCGCCATGAACTTGCTTTCAACTTTCCCCGTGAGGGAAATTCAATCGTTGGTAATTCATCGTTGCTGGATTGGTTGTTCGATTGCACAAGCCTTAGTTTTGTACCTGAATTGGTCGCGGTTGGCAATTGCTTTCGCATCACCCACAACTCCTTCCAAATAGTAAAGTGATTGGGAATTACGAGTATCGATTCGGGGAAAATCTTTGTCTGTATGCTTTATGTCTAATTCTGATACCAGCTATCCTTGATAGATATTTAGTAAATCCCCGTATAATTAACCTGTTGTCTAATAATCTACGTCAACAAAATATTTTATTTATTACTTCTTTTATAGCAGTAGAAAGAAAATCTCCCCAAGTGCTTTTGGTTGGGAATTTGGAGTTCCCTGTCACCTGGAATCATCACGCTGAACAACATCAAGCTTTGGAATGAGCTATTCAAACCCTGATAAAGTTTGACTTTGGAGTTGAGACCTGACGGGGAGCGGGAGAAGAAAATTTATCAACATTTTTGTGAAATGGCATGACTACCCGATTAACTACCCACAGAATACTGGTATCTGCATTTTGAGCAAGTGAACGGTAAGCCTGAAGTAATGGCTTAATTTTCTTTCTACTCCCGTCACGGACTGTTCCCTATTCCCTAAGAGTTTGAGGGGTTTGGGAGAAATCCGGGTTGTAATGGACGATATACCTGCTCTCAATTTCCACACCCTCACCAAAGTTTTCTTCATTTAGCAGGCACTCGCTTCTTGATTTTATCCGAAAAATTTAAATTATTTGTATGCCGCCAGACGTATTATAATATACTAAGTATTGAAGAAAAATCAGCCAAAATTGTCAAAATCTTCGTAATTAACAAAAAAATAGGCAAATTCACGTTTGAAATCTGCCTATGGAGAACTTTGTTTCCAAAATTACATCTTCCCCTCTGACTTCACCCGAAGGTTGATGAAATGCTGGATGATTATGCGATCGCTGGAGTACGTAGCTCGCTAGCAGCTGCCCTCAGCAGCTCCGCTTTATCTGTACGTTCCCAAGGTAAATCTAAATCATCTCGACCAAAGTGACCGTAGGCTGCAACGTCCTGATAAAAACGTCCGCCTCTTTCTTTCGGTAAGTTTTGCAGGTCAAAGGCTTGAATTATTCCGGCTGGACGTAATTCAAAGTTGTCTTGAATCAACTTTAAAATCACTTCATCATCAACTGTCCCTGTACCAAAAGTATCAACAAAAATACTGGTAGGACGAGCGACACCGATGGCATAACTCAGTTGCACTTCGCATTTTTCTGCTAATCCAGCAGCAACAATGTTTTTCGCCACATAGCGACAAGCATAGGCAGCACTGCGGTCAACCTTTGTGGGGTCTTTACCGGAGAATGCACCACCACCATGTCGGGAATACCCACCATAGGTATCGACGATGATTTTACGTCCAGTTAAACCCGCATCCCCCTGGGGTCCACCAACTACGAATTTACCCGTGGGGTTAACCAAAAAGCGTGTTTGTGCATCTGGCTTAATCGTTAAATCACCAAATATTGGCTCTACGACTGCGGTCCACAGGTCGGATTTAATTTTGGCTTGGACTGCATCCTCATCGGTAATTTCACCAATGGTGGCATCGTGCTGGGTGGAGATTAAAATTGTGTCAATCCCCACTGGACGACCGTCTTCATAAACTACGGTAACTTGGGTTTTGCCGTCGGGACGCAAATAGGGCATTAAACCTTTTTTGCGCACAACCGATAAACGCCTTGCTAAACGGTGAGCTAAACTGATGGGCAACGGCATCAATTCGGGTGTCTCGTTACAGGCAAACCCAAACATAATCCCCTGGTCACCAGCCCCAATTTTATCAAACTGCTCATCACTAGATGCACCACGGGTTTCTTGGGCTGAATTTACACCTTGGGCAATATCGGGTGATTGTTCGTCCAGGGCAATAAGTACAGAACAACTATTCGCTGAAAAACCGTTATCAGCATCGGTGTAGCCGATTTCGGTGATTTTTTTGCGTACCAATTTGACATAGTTAACATTGGCTTGGGTAGTAATTTCACCAGTAATAACAACCATGCCAGTATTAACTACAACTTCAGCCGCCACCCGACTTTTTGGATCTTGAGTTAACAAAGCATCCAAAATTGTGTCGGAAATTTGGTCACAAACTTTATCGGGGTGTCCCTCGGTGACGGACTCGGAGGTAAATAAGTTACGACGTGACAATAGTAGTATCCTCCATGTTGGATTATTCTCTTGAAGGCAGACAATCAAACAGGTACTTAAGTAGTAATTTTTGTATTTCCTTGATGAAAGTCTCTTCAATCTGAAATCATAACAACATTTCTCACTGGAGTGATATCTCTATTCGTATCTTTAAACAAAATTCTCTGGATTTACCCGACCAATAGATGGGCTAAACAATTTCCCAAGGAGAATTATAGGTGGGAATGGGGAAGGAAATAATTACTGATACGTTTCAATAATTTTACTTATATAAAAAGGTGATAAAGATTACTTTTTACGGAATCTTAAAATTTGCAGATTTTTTTGGTATTTACTTTCGCACGCTGAAATATTTCTCTTTTGGTTTGTTGGCAGTTGACAGATGAGGGTGGAAACAGAGCAATGCTATGCCTTTTCAAGTTATTGATTCCCCACAGGTGATACTGTTATCAGACTCTGCTACCTTAGCTAATCTAACATCAACTTGAAAATAAAGCTGGATGAGGGTATGGTGATCGCAATTGGAAAAAATGGGAATCAGCATTGATTTATTGAACCGCCAACATTCAACAGTAAACCAATTCCGATTCCCCATCTAGATATTTTTTTACTTGTTGATTGGTACTTTCACCTGACGAGCCATTTCTAGGAAACTATTCATATTTGCACCAGGACGACGACGACTCATAGTATTAGTCGTGGTGAGGTATTTGGTGGCAAAGTTTTTCTCTTGGGGTTCTGGGGGAGTTGCGGGTTTGACTGTTGCTACTGGGGTTGCAGCAACTGGTTCAGTCGTTTTTGGTTTAGCTTCTGACTTTGCCTTTTTGATGCTGGTTTTACCTGATTTTTTCTTTTCTGCAACAGGAGTCTCCGTAGTTGCTGCTGCTGGTTGAACTTCTTTCTCCTCCGGTTTGACTGCTGGTGTTGCTGGTTGAGATGGAGTATTTGTTTCCACTACATTTCCTGTTTCATCGAGTTGCAGATAAAAGCCACCGTCTTTTTTCTCACCCGAACGATTAATAATATTTTTTACAAAGCCTAACATTGAAAAATCTCCTGCGTTGATGCCAAAACTGCCCGTAATTATGAAAAAACCAACGGTTGAATGTTACATTACATCAAGACTGTCCAGATTGGATGCAGATTTTTCGCCCTCATTTGTTATCTACGCGTCAATGTCAGTCAAATTTCAGTCAAGTGATATTCACTACACTCCGATTAACATTGCCGGCAACAGATAAACTCAGCCAGCGATAAACCTTCATCCATAAACATTTACAATCGATGTAAAGATATACTTATTATCAAAGTTTTTGGGTACTCAGGGCAAGGGTGGGAAAAACTGGCTTAACAAAAGTTAATTATATGTTTTAATATTTGCAGAATCCTCCCGGATTTCTCACGAATCCCTCAAACTCTGAGAGAATAGGGAACAGTCCGTGACGGGAGTAGAAAGAAAATGAAGCCGTTACTTCAGGCTTACCGTTCACTTGTGAGACATGCAGGTCTTGATTCATTCCCACCGGATTTATTTTGTATATTATGAGCATCGCCGTTTCCCTAGATTCCGTCAGTAAAACCTATAATCAGCGTCTAGTTGTTGATAATCTTTCCTTTGAAATCAAAGTTGGAGAGATATTCGGTCTATTAGGACCCAATGGTGCAGGAAAATCGACCACAATTCGTATGTTGACGACCCTAACCCAACCTTCTGCTGGTCGCATTGAGATTTTTGGCTATGACGTGGTGCGGGAACCAATTTTAGCAAAACGACAGATTGGGGTGGTTCTGCAACAAGTGAGTGTGGATGGGGACTTAACGGTGTGGGAGAATATGGAATTTCATGGTCGTCTACACCATATACCCAATCCCCAACGTCAACAGCGGATTCGGCAATGGTTAGAGTATGTGGAATTAAGCGATCGCCGAAACGATTTAGTCAAAACCCTATCGGGAGGGATGAAGCGACGCTTACAAATCGCGAGGGCTTTATTACATCAACCGCAAATTTTGTTTTTAGATGAACCGACCGTGGGACTTGACCCACAAACACGACGCAGATTATGGGAGATTATCCGTGATTTAAATACCCAAGGGATGACTATTCTGCTAACTACCCATTATATGGATGAGGTGGAATATTTGTGCGGTAATTTCGGCAACCAGGTTGGGGGAAGGATTGGAATTATGGATAATGGTCAACTCCGTAGCTTGGGAACCCTACAACAATTACGCTCAATCTACGGTGAAGGTTTAGTGATGAAACAAACAGGGGAAAGATGGGAGTATAAATTTTTCCCCACCCTAGCGGAGGCAAATCAATACTTGAATGAACAACCAGACAAAACAGGGATGATGTCCCGTCCTGCAAATTTGGAAGATATTTTTGTGGAACTTACAGGACGGAAATTGGATTGAATAATTACGAATTATAGTAACTTACTACCTTCTTCCACCTTTTGTATTCATCAAGGTTTTGAGTTGGCGAACTTGGGGGTGATTCGGATCAATTTTAACTGCCTCCTCATAAGCCCATTTAGCGTTAGAATGCTCACCTAACCGCAGTAAAACAGTAGCTAAACCAACATAGGAATTCACATTATTACGGTTTAAGCGAATGGCACTCCGATAGGCTTCTTTGGCAGTGCGGTAGTCACCCATACTACCACTAACAAATCCCAGGGCATACTGGTAATCTGGGTTGTTGGGATTGAGGGAAACTGCTCGTCGATAGGAGGAAAGGGAAGCAGAATAATTACCTTGTTGCGCGTAGAGATACCCAATTGCGGAATGGATGGATGCATTCCGGGGTTCAAGTTCTGCTGCTTGTTGATAAACAGAAATTGCTCCAGCGTAATCTCCCCGATCCACTAATCGACGACCATCATCCAGTAGTTGTCTGACCTGTGTCGAAGTACGCATTTGTGCAAGCTGTACTTGAGCGTGACTGATTGAAGGTACTGCGATCGCAACACAACTATATGCAAGGAAACTGGCTAAAAAAAATGTCCGTTTGAACACAGTATTGTACCTGAAAATTAAGGGATTTTTTCACAGTTACCGCGAGTGCATGTACATTAAAACAAAAATATTTCCATTTGCAAACTATGTTTTTTGACTTTTAGAAAAAATTCCGATCCAAGAGACGACACGACGGGTCGTCTCTACCCAAAAATCGATTTAATCCCAATCTTCTGCATCGCGACGACGACGGAGTCTTCGTTCGGGATTGGGGATTCTCCGACTAACTTCGACAAAAAAGTCATGACGGACGCAAGGATAATCACTGACCCAAATATCCCGACTGGGAATGTAGATATCGCTGATTTCATTGATGCGACTTAAATCGGGAGTATTGGACATTACCAGCATTTCCGCAGTTTGTCCCCGTGCTATTGCTTTATAGGTAACCCGTAATGGTGCTTGTAATTCGGCTGTAAATCCGGTTTCATCGCCAACTTCGATGTTGATGCGTTTTTCCCGGTTCTCCACAATTACTAAATCACCTTTGCTATCCACCGTTTCCTGTTTGCCAATTAGTTCTTCTGTGATCCACAAGTCCAAAACACGTCCACGGAAAAATCCACCGTATTTGTAGCGACGATATTTAGCATTACGGAGACTTGCTTGAAATATTGGTCCCCACATCCAATAAAAACCACCGATTAATCCAAACATGAAGACCACCGGACCTAAATTCAAGCGTAAAACACCTTTTAATAGTACAACAATCGCCACGGCTACGACGGAGATTAATAACCGTTGCAGAAAATCAGAAAACTTACCCCAGTAGTATTTATACTGAGGTCCAGTGGCAATTAGGGGTACAAGTTGCTCAAATTTAGCGCGGGTGACGGGAACTAGCATTTTCTAAAGGATGAAGATAATGAAGGAAGGAAAAACAAGCATAGAGGGAGACGGAAAGTGGTTAATCTAATCGAATAATACTAGATATATCGTCTCTCGGACTCATGGGTGGTTAGGATACACTACCAACATCAAGTTGACAGAATAGTAAGCTAAAACTCGCATAAATCACAATAACTACTTGATCTGCTGTTGACGGTTATAGGCAAAGCCTTCCCGTCGAGTACACTTAAAATGCGCAACAGCTGAGTACAGGGTAGCGGAAATGGGCAAATTATTCCAGATTGCAAGGAAGCTCTTTCCATCCCCTGTCACTTCTACTCCCAATTCCCTATTCCCCACTCCCTAATTACAGGATTTTTTCTAAACCATATACTAATGACTTTAGCTTCTGGACTTGACGAATGGCTAGTATTACCCCTGGCATATAACAGGTGCGATCGCTAGTATCGTGACGTAGGGTGTAAATTTGTCCTGGTGCGCCAAAAATCACTTCTTGGTGGGCTATGAGTCCAGGTAAACGGATACTATGGATTCTAATTCCTTCTTCGGCTAATCCCCCCCGCGCACCAGCAATTTTTTCCGTTTCTTCCACCTGTTGCTGGTTATAGGTTTTTCCCATCTCTGCTAGCATCTGGGCTGTTTGCACGGCGGTTCCACTGGGCGCATCGGCTTTTTGGTTGTGGTGGAGTTCAATAATCTCGACGTGATCGAAGTATTTGGAGGCTGCCACTGCCGCTTGTTGTAATAATACCATGCCAATGGAAAAGTTGGGAATTACTAAACATCCCGTACTGGCTTTTTCGGCAAAGTCCCCTAAATCCCGTAATTGTTCTGGACTCAACCCGGTTGTACCCACCACGGGACGAATTCCATAGGCGATCGCACTGCGCACGTTGTCATATACGACATCGGGATGGGTGACATCCACCATCACCCCTGGTAGCATTTGTCTTTCACCTGCTACGTATCCCAACATGGGTTCCAGTTGATTGGTGATGGGTACTTCCAAGGGTTCGCTCAAACCTGCAATTTCTCCCGCGTCCTTACCTTGTACCTCTGGATTGCGAGCGATCGCTCCCATTAAAATTAAATCGGGTTCTTTGGCTACTGCTTTGACGATTTCCCGTCCCATTTTCCCGGTTGCACCATTGACAATCACGGGTATTTGGTTTTGACTCATAATTTCCAGCACCTCTGCGCAGCTAACAAAGGCATTTTAACTAATTCCGGTAGGTTGATATACTTCGCACGCTGATATATTTTTCTTGTGGTTGGTTAACGATTTAGTGTTAACTATTTACCCCTTGTTCAAGGGTATTTGGGCTGCTGGAAAAGTCCAGTTTCTAAAATGAGTGAACAGCAAAAAGCGCTAGGACGTGTGACCGTGTTTCCACTCCTAGCGCCTCTGCTTTCAACTTTGCTCCTCACACACAACTATAGATTAGCCTTGTTTTTAGGATAGTGCAAGTAGTTTTGCCAACAATTTCGATAAATATATATATTCTTCATGGAGAGCAATATTTGCATACAAAAACTTGATGTTACTGCTTTTTTTCTCTCTCTGGGGATAGGTGATTTTTTCTGAGTTGACAGAAATTAGCCTTTATGTACTGCGTACGCCAGAAATTATGAAAGTGGATTTTTCCTGCTCCCCACTCCCTATACCATTTCACTCAAATTTTGTTTTGAATAGGTAAGTCGTCACAAATAAACCTCATTATGTAAAGGATTGTGAACAATATTCACAGCCTTGAGATTGCTTCCTTTGACTGCGTTCTACTCGCTGCGGACATACCTTGATTTTTTAACGCCGACTTATACCGATGCCAAATACCGATACCAAAAATGTTTGCGACATATCCAGAATATGAGACGTAGCATTGCTACGTCTCTACAAAATTCATCCATCTGTCGCATTCTTTTTTCTTTCAAATTGGTATTACTATCCCCACTACCTATTCACAAACTAGGGAAAAACCATTTTCTCGGAGGTAAATAAAAAACGCCTAGACGTGTTGCCGTGTTTCCACTCTAGACGTTTTTTACTTCAGCTTACTCCTCACACGCCCATGATGATAGCGCTTGTTCCTGATTTTGGCAAGTTAGGTATGACACTTTTTGGCATGGATATTAGAAATTAGCGAAATTAGCGATCGCGTTTTTCGTTTTCTCAATGACCTCGGTGACGGGGATACTCCCTAAATCTCCGGAAGCGCGGGTACGGATACTCAAGCTGTTGGTTTCTAATTCTTTTGCACCAACAACGGCCATGACAGGGATTTTTTCTTTTTCGGCGTTGCGAATCAGTTTACCGAGTCTATCCCCACTGGTGTCAACTTCAGCACGAATCCCGACAGCTTGCATTTGTGCAAGGGTATTTTGGGCAAAGTCTAAAAACTGTTCGCTCACAGGTAATAATCTGACCTGAACGGGTGCTAACCACAGAGGAAAATCCCCCGCATATTCTTCAATCAGGATACCAATTAACCGTTCCAGGGAACCGAAAGGAGCGCGGTGAATCATAATTGGCCGTTGACGGGAACCATCTTCGGCAACGTATTCTAAATCGAAACGTTCAGGGAGGCTATAGTCAACCTGCACTGTTCCTAATTGCCATTCCCTTTCCAAGGCATCTTTGACGATAAAATCGAGTTTAGGACCATAAAAAGCAGCTTCGCCAATCCCTTCAAAATGATCCATTCCCAAATGTTCCACAGCTCGACGAATCGCACTCTCAGCTTTATTCCAAGCTTCGTCTGAACCTAAATACTTGTCACTGTTGGGGTCACGGAAACTCAACCTGGCTTTAAAATTACTGTCGAGTTGCAACCTTTTGATCACCGACAGAATTAAATCCACCACCTTCATAAACTCATCATCGAGTTGTTCCTGGGTGACAAATAGGTGTGCATCATCCTGGGTAAATCCTCGTACCCTGGTTAAACCACCTAACTCACCCGATTGTTCGTAGCGGTAGACCGTACCAAATTCCGCCAAACGCATCGGTAATTCCCGATAGGAACGCAGCTCACTTTTGTAAATTTGGATATGGAAAGGACAATTCATGGCTTTGAGGACAAAACCCTGTTCATGTTCCCTTGCGTCATCATTTTCCGCCATCATGGGAAACAGGTCTTCCTTATACTTTTGCCAATGTCCAGATACCTTAAATAAATCAACCCGTCCTAGGTGGGGTGTGACAACAGGTAAATAACCGCGCTTGATTTGTTCCTGCTTGAGGAAATCCTCTAAAATACTGCGTAGCAAAGTACCCTTGGGAGTCCACAACGGTAGACCAGGACCCACTAAATCAGAAAAGATAAATAAACCCAATTCCTTACCTAATTTGCGGTGGTCTCGTCGCTGCGCTTCCTCCTTACGACGAAGATACTCCTCCAGCTGTTCCGGAGATTCCCAAGCAGTACCGTAAATACGCTGTAATTGAGCCTTCGTTTCGTCACCACGCCAATACGCACCCGCTACACTTTCGAGAGCGATCGCTTTCGGATTCAAATCTCCTGTATTCTCAACGTGGGGACCAGCACACAAATCCCACCATTGATCACCTAAATGGTAAATTGTAATGGGTTCCTGTTTGATGTCAGCTAGAATTTCCAGTTTATAGGGTTCATTAATCGCTTCGATCCGTTTTTTTGCCTCTTCACGACTAACTTCTTCCCGAATCACAGGTAATTTGCGATTAATAATTTTCACCATTTCTTTATAAATGGCTTTTAAATCCTTTTCCGTGAAGGGTTCTGGACTATCAAAATCATAATAAAAGCCATTTTCAATCCAAGGACCAATGGTAACTTGAGCCTTGGGGAAAAGTTTTTGTACAGCCATTGCCATCACATGGGAAGTGGTATGGCGAATTTTTTTGAGACTTTCCGATTCGCTGGTACGCGGTAGAGAAATTTTGGCAGTTTTTTCGACTTTTTCTAGTTGGGAAGACATGGGGATTTTGGATTTTGGATTTTAGATTTTAGCTTTTGGATTATCTTAGAGACGACCCGACGGGTCGTTTCTAATGACTGATGTTGGATGATTTCACAGATGGAGGTTTCTTGTGTATTATCAACATTCAGGACTGGACACGCAAGGATTTTTGGGTATTGATTCCCATCCTCTGCATGGGAGCGAAAGGTGCGAGATTCCTGCCTGGTGAAGGAAGACAAGATAAAATAAAAACAGAGCGTACAGATTGCACGCCCTGTTTTGAAAATTGCTTAAGAGTGCGTGCTAGCCAATGGGAGGCGATGTAGTCACTGTAGTAGTTATCACGGTTTCAGTCATCGCTGTGTGATTTATAGGTGTGTTTAATTGGGGTATCATACTCATACTAGTATCATCAACCGGTGCAGGTGCAGCCATATCACTAGGTAAGAAAATTCTGGCACTGACGGCTACAAGGGCAGCAAAAAAGATTAATACTACTAATAAAGGGGCGATGTACTGACGAAAAATAGCCATGAATAGTCAACAGTGAATAGCAGTTAAAAATGACAATTTCATCATAACCTGTTCCTGGGTAGACGCGATATCTGGGTAGAGACGCGATATATCGCGTCTCTACATCGAAATTCATACATGGATTCAGGAACGCCAAAAAAATTTTTTATCCTGTATCCTGTCTCCTTAAATAAAGCGATCGCGTTCTTCCCATTGGGTGATAACTTGTTGCCAATACCAGGTTTCCTCCATACCGGGTTTGCGATCGCGTATGACCTGTACTAAACGTTCTGCTCGTTCTTTATCCCCATCCAATAGACGAATTAATCGCTCTTTGAGAACAGGGAGGTCATTACCTAACTCCTGATTGGTTTCATAGTGTGATTCATAATTTGTTCCATAATTTGGGGCATAATCAAAATCATCTGCCCGATTGAAGGTTGTAGAGGGTCGTCGAGATGGTAAAGTTTGGGTAGGAATGCGGCGAAATTCCCAAAAGAGGACGTAGTACAATGTCCCGAAAATGACGATTAAACTAAAGGTTCCCAAAAAAGTTACCAGGTTGACTGCCAATATGCCCTGAATGAGTTGGGAAAGCACATAACCAAGTAAAACACCAGTAATCAACAAAATAACCGTTGATATAATAATTACTAATCGTTGCCCCATACGTCTGCATCCTCATTATCGATTCCGGGTCGAGAAACGTTGACTGTTTGCTGGTTCCACGGTGCAAAGAACGGTAGAAGCAATAACCCTGGTAAACCTGCTACTAAGGTAGCAAGAAAAAACAATGGCCAGCCTTTTTGGTCAAGTCCTGCTAGCAATTGAATTTGATTAATCGCATTATTAACCGGGACAAACTGCTGAATTCTTCCAGCAAGTTCACCAGAAAAGGGTGCAGCGATTATATCCCGACCAACAGCCATCAAACTGGAAAGTAAAGCAAATTGGGTGGCACTAAAACGGGGATTACACAGACTCATCATAAAGCCGATAAATCCAGATGTCCCCAAACCACCGCTAAAGTTTTCAATATTGATGGCTAATACCATTGCGTTGTAATCTTTGCCAATTACAGCTAAGAAATAATAACCGAGATTACTAAAAACCTGCAAAATCCCGAATACCCACAGGGAACGATTAATTCCCAGTTTTCCTAAAGCAGCACCACCCACCAAGGTTCCCATAATCGTTGCGAATAGTCCCATACCTTGGCGAATATTGCCAATATCCGCGTCTGAAAAACCTAATCCCTTCCCACCCAAAAAGGGAACGGCCATTTTTGCCACCATCGAATCCCCCAGTTTGTAAAGAATGATGAAAATCAGGGCAAATAAAGCCTGTTGCCAACCTAAACGACGGACAAACTCGGTAAACGGTTGAATAATTGCAGCCTTCAGAGTTTCCGGGGGACGTTCATCAACACGGGGTTCGGGAGACCAAAAGGAAGTTGTCACACCAATACCCATCAATACCGCCATGATAATGTAAACTTGGGGCCAGCCAAAGCGATCTGCCAAATTAAAACCTAGCCAACCACTGGATAGCAAGGCAATCCGATAACCCAATACCCAAACCGCTACACCAGCACCAACTTCTAAGGGATTGAGAACATCGGTACGATAGGCATCAATGGAAATATCTTGACTTGCACTTAAAAATGCCACCAGTACAGCGATCGCACCTAAAATTAAAATTGCTGAGGCTGGTTTCGGGGAAGGCAATCCAGAAATAATTGCCATTTGGGAGGCGATCGCAATTATCCCCGCAATCAAACCTAACTGAGTCAACAGCATCCATCCCCGTCTGCGACCCAAAAACGGTGGTACAAATCGATCCAATAAAGGTGCCCAAATAAATTTTAAAGAGTAGGGTAAACTCACCAACCCTAACCAACCAATAGTTTTAATATCCAGATCAGCCTTGGTCATCCAAGCTCGAAATGCATCATCCGTCAGTGCAAAGGGTAAACCCGACGAAAAACCTAATAACAGTAAAGCCGCCATTTTGCGGCTACGGAACACCTGTAGGAACGATTCAATTTGCTTCATAATCTTTTTGCTATGGGAAATGGGGATGGGTAGGGAAGACCCGACGGGTCGTCTCTACTGTACATTATTAATTTCCCCGATATTAACTATACAAATTACACCTCCCCATCCAAATAATCCGCAATTAAACTGCGATCGCATGATTCATTCTCCATACCCATTCCCCCAGAGAGACCTACAATTTATCAAAATAAAGATAAACTCAAAACAAGATGAAAGCACACACAGGTCAAAATGGAAAAAATTACACTGGGTCGTACAAATATTGAAGTCCCATTGCTGTGTATTGGAACTTGGGCATGGGGTGATAAATTTTTTTGGAGCTATGGTAAAGACTATACTGCGGACGAATTGCAGAAAGCATTTAATGCTGCGATCGCTGCTGGTGTAACTTTTTT
Source organism: Calothrix sp. NIES-3974 (assembly GCF_002368395.1). Taxonomy (GTDB): domain Bacteria; phylum Cyanobacteriota; class Cyanobacteriia; order Cyanobacteriales; family Nostocaceae; genus NIES-3974. The sequence continues at coordinate 3,064,390 of NZ_AP018254.1, read as the reverse complement.
TGATACCGCCGAAGTCTATGGTAACGGTTTGTCGGAAAAATTCCTCGGACAATTTATCCAGGGTACTGGTGCCAAAATACAAATTGCTACCAAGTATGGGCCAATGCCGTGGCGGATTTCTGCCCAAGCAGTCAAAGATGCCTTGAGTGCAAGTCTCCATCGACTCCAACTGGAACATATCGATTTATACCAAGTCCACTGGCCATTTGCCTTTTTTATGAGCCAAAGCACCCTTATGAATGCCCTTGCAGATGAGGTGGAACGGGGACGGATTGGAGCGATTGGTGTTAGTAACTACTCTGCCGACCAAATGCGTGAAGCCCATCAACTGCTTTCTCGACGGGGAATTCCCCTCGCTGTCAACCAAGTTCGCTATTCCCTACTGACACGTCAAGTGGAAACTAACGGAATTATCGACACAGCAAAGGAATTAGGTGTGACAATTTTGGCATACAGTCCCCTAGCCCAAGGTTTGCTGACGGGTAAGTATAATTTGAACAGTGGTGAAAAGCCAATGGGAGCGAGGAAACTAGATAGCAGGTTTAAAGCAGACGGTTTACAGAAAATCGCCCCAGTAATTAATTTACTAAGGGAAATCGGCGATCGCTATCATAAAACACCCGCTCAAGTTGCCCTCAATTGGTTAATCGCTCAAGGTAACGTCATTCCCATCGCTGGAGTCAAAAACCCGCAACAAGTGGAACAAAATGCTGGTGCTTTAGGTTGGAAACTCACAGAAGCAGAAGTTAGCGAACTTGAACAAGTCTCCCGTCCCTGGCGTTAGATTGGATTATACCAATGTGATATTAATTATTACTAACGCGATCGCAGATTCACTTCTGGGATCGGAAGATATTTTTACCGGTGAGGATGCGATCGCTCGAGTCTCAACTCATGCTAAGTTGCGACCAAAGATTGTACTATCCGTCATTGCGAATAAAGGAAAGCAATCTCATCATCCTCAAACTAAGAGGAAAGATGGCAACCTGTTATCCCAGCAATAATGACAGCGACGCACTCAAAAAAGTAAACTAGTACTAATCCCAGAGAAGCACTGGAGCAATCAGATGCTACTGAACATTAAACAAATTGATGTTCCACCAGGACAAAGGGTTTTGTTACGTGATGTCACTTGGCAAGAATTTGAAACAATTCTGGATGAGTTAGGAGAACATCGTGCAGCACGTATCGCCTATGACCGAGGAATGCTGGAAATTATGGTCCCATTCCCAGAACATGAATTTGAAAAGGAAATTATTAGTGACCTAATCAAAGCACTTTTAGAAGAGTTAGATATTGAATTTCTTAGTCTTGGTTCGACTACTTTCAAGAACAAAAAAATGCTTCAGGGAATTGAACCTGATCAGTGTTTTTACATCCAAAATGAGAGCAAAGTTCGCGGAAAAAAGAAATTAGATTTAGAAACAGACCCACCACCAGATTTAGCTTTAGAAATTGATGTGACTTCCCGGACGAATCCTAGTATTTATGAATCATTAATGGTTCCCGAACTGTGGCGCTTTGAAAAAGGTAGATTACAAATTAATTTGTTACAAAATGGTGTTTACTTCGAGTCGGCAAGAAGTGCGATTTTTCCCCATTTTGATTTCCCGGAAAAGATTATTCAGTACTTGGCATTAAGTAAAACTGCTGGGAGAAACTCTGCAATTCGAGCTTTTCGTAATTGGGTACGGGAACAGTTAAATACCTGCTGAAAAATTGACATCAGAAACACCATTTTTAACAGCTTGAATTAAATCATCCGGTGTGCCAATATCCACATAACTACCATCAGGAAAAGCCTCCGCTTGTACCTTTAAACCTGCATGGATACCAGCTTGAATTACATCACCAATCGGTACTTCCCCTTTGATCTAGTGACCATGCTCCGCGTGGTCACTTAGTAAGTTGAAGGCTCTGCCTTCATTCACGAGGCAGCAACTTCGCAGATTCTACTCCCACACGGAGCATGGGAGCTAGGGGAATGCGATCGCAGACAGTAGAACTGTGATTAAATTAACCTGAGTTCGGAACCCTCTCAAGTACCCCTTCTATCGCATTACGAAATAGCCGTTACCCGAACTGACGCTAATTCACATCAGAAACACCATTTTTAACAGCTTGAATTAAATCATCCGGTGTACCAATATCCAAATAACTACCATCAGGAAAAGCCTCCGCTTGTACCTTTAAACCTGCATGGATACCAACTTGAATTACATCACCAATCGGTACTTCCCCTTCCTTGCTAAAATTAGGATGGGTTATTAATTGCAGTAAATAATCATGCAGAAATTGAGTAAATTTTGGTATCCAAACGGCAATTCCCCACATGTAACGTAAACTGGAACTGGGGGGCTTTTCAATAATAGCTTGCACCCAACCTGCTGCATCAAAATCCACCATTCCCGCTTTTTGAGGTTTATCTGTAGGAAATAATCCTAACACCACATCCGCTTGGGTTCTCCGCTGACGCTGAATAATCCGGACAAAAGCATCTCTAGGAGTAAACAAAATATCCGGAAAACCTAACGCGACAATTTTATCCGCAACAAAACTAAAAGCTTGATCAAGAGTAAAAGGAACCCCGTAGGGTAATCCCATGATTAAATAACCGATATGCAAATCCAGAAAACTACCATCACCAAAATAGGTTGGAATATCCCATTTACCCGGACGCAGGATAAAATACACATTCTTCACACCTCCATCACGCATCCGTTCCAGTAAATATTGGCTGACCACCTGGGGATAAACCCGATTGGTTTGTGGATGGGTTTGAAAACCAATCGGATATAGTTCCTTGCTTAAGGGTAAAGGTGATATTCTCGTCGCTTGTCCACCTGCGGGAATTAAACCAATAATTTCGGATGCAGCCATCGAGTTTGATTTCAGTTAGTTATTTTTGTTAGAGTCTGCTGAATGAGTCTTGCGCTGAGTCTAGAGGATAGGAAGAAACAGGAAGCAGTTTGACCTCTATTTTTCCAGTTTTTTTGGAGTCCCAAAAATTGGCAATGCAAAGTTTTTAATAAACACTTTCTGGATCGATATTTAATTCCCGTAATTTGGCAGAGAGACGTTCGTTTTTTTGCCTTTCTTGTTCGGCTCTTTGAGCTTCTTGTTCAGCTCTTTGCTTTTCTTGTTCAGCTCTTTGAGCTTCTTGTTCAGCTCTTTGCCTTTCTTGTTCAGCCCTTTGAGCTTCTTGTTCGGCTCTTTGCTTTTCTTGAATTGCCACCTCTTCTGGTGTGGGGACTATTTCACCTTCAGGTGTAAAAAAGCGCAATTGATTTTGGTACACACCCAAATATAAATTCAGTTGTTGGCTCCATAGCCAACCTTGCTCATTTGGTTCCAAAGGCTGGTACACCCCACCAACTAGAATAAAACCGGCAAATTCTAAGCTATTGGGGTCGAACCAAAAATAGTTAGGTGTACGGAAAGTATCTTGATAAATTTGTTTTTTTAAACCACGGTCGTTATTGGCTGTACTCGACGACAGAATTTCAATAATCACATTTGGATATTGACCATTCTCATGCCATACAACCCAACTATTGCGGGGTTTGCGTTCTGTATTCAAAACCACAAAAAAATCTGGACCACGAAAATCTTCCGATTTGAGTTGGTAGGGACTGTAATAAATCGTCAAATTTCCGGCCGCAAAGAAATCATCCCGGTCTTGCCACCACCACTCCAAACATTTAATCAACAGCAACATCTGCTGCAAATGTAGATAACTTTCCAATTCTGGCTCGTTGCTATAGGGATCTACTGGAGGAAATATAACATTTTCTGGGAGATTTTCTGAGGGATTTGCTGAAGTTTCTAGCAAAGGTGTTTGTCTGGTGGAGGCTTGAGTATCTTTTGCGACTGACATGGCTCAAGAATAGTTACAAATAAAAATATTTAGATGCTAACAACTAAAGTGGGGACATTTCCTGGTGGTTATCATGGCGAGAGTTTGTGTATAAGTGTTAAGCAAAAAGCCGATTGCAACAATCTGTAGGCATAGCAGCGATCGCAGAAGCAAACTTTTCCAGGTTAAAATCTGTGTATATATGTTATGGTACGGCTTCAGGTAGAGATGGGAGTCGGAATCATTATTGTTTTACTCAGAGCATCCAGCATTTTAACCAGACTTTGCATTCAGTTAGCAGACAACAAAAAACACTCACCGCAACCTTGTCTATTCCACAGAAACCGCGTCTACATCAATTGTATCTTTTTCGGAGGTCGAATTGGCAGGGGAATTTTCGCCCTTGGTATTTTCTCGACGCGCTTTAAAAGATTCAATCACCATGCTGGAAACTTCCGTCAGGAACAGGGTTAATATAATACCATCATCGATTTGACCGAGAATCGGAAACACGTCCGGTGACACATCAAACGGACTGATCAGATACAACAACGTTCCTGCAACTATCCAGAGACGATACTTGGGATTGCGTAACAAATCGCGATACCAGGTGTAAAGTGACGAGATAGAGAATTTCATGTTTTTTTCAACCTCCGGTTATCTTCAATTTTGGCAAATAATATCCTACACTTCCTGTGGTAATAACCGCCCGATTTGATCAAAAATAGGCAATACGAGTATCTTGTGAGAAATGCATCCATGTATAAAAAACATGATGCCTATGATATTTTGACTGACAAGTATCTCCATTGTCGAGAAATGATATAGGGTATTAAAACCAGGATTAATGAGGGAGGAACGCACAAATCGTGGGTATAGATATAGTTGCTGAATTTCAAAAAGGTGGAGTGGCAATGTATCCATTGCTGGCTCTATCAATTCTAGCTGTCAGTATTATTTTTGAACGGTTATGGTTTTGGTTGCGAATTCTTAACCAGGAACGCACGATTGTTAACCGTGTTTTAAATGCAGCACAAACTGATTGGGGAGAAGCGCGGGAAATTGCTCGCAATGCAACCGATCAACCCATCGGTAGATTTTTATTCGCACCTTTGAGTTTACCGAGTGCGGATTTGGAAACTTTCCGTTTGGCTTTGGAAGCAACCGCAGAGGAAGAATTAGCTGGTATGCGACGGGGTGAAAAACTCCTAGAAGCCATTATCGGTCTTGCTCCTTTATTGGGTTTATTTGGAACCGTATGGGGATTGATTACCTCCCTGCGAGCAATTAGAATTGGAGACCTAGGAACCGAAGCGGCTGCTGGTGTGTCAACGGGAATAGGAGAATCTTTGATTAGTACAGCTGCTGGTTTAGTGGTGGCGATTATTAGTCTCGCTTTTTACCGCTTATTTCAAACCCTACTGTTTAACCAAGTGCGGGTATTTCGCAAAGCTGGAAATGATATCGAATTACTGTTCCGTCAATTTCCCCCCAGTGCTGATTTCAGCCAAAACCGGGGAACCGTTTTACCCGCATCACCACCTTCTAAACCACAACCCCCGAAACGACGGGGTAAACTCAAATTCGGCGAACCCTACGACAATCCAACGGATACAACCAATTCCGAATCAGAAAATAATTAGCAGTTAATTGTTGACTTTTGACTGTTAACGGTCAACACCATCAAAATACATAACTCAAGCATGAAGATTAATCTACACTCATCAACGGACGAAGCCCAAGTTCAAATTATTCCCCTAATTGATGTTATTTTCTGTATTTTGACGTTTTTTCTTCTGGCTGCATTACAATTTACCCGTCAGCAGGCAATTAATATTGATTTGCCAAAAGCCGGATCGGGAACCTCTGCTGTAGTTAATAACCAAGCATCACGGGATATTTTACCTGTGACAATTGATGCACTCGGTCAAACCTATATCGAACAAAAACCAATTGATAGAGCGCGTCTAGCGGAAAATCTGCGCGATTACTTGCAAAAAAATCCCCAGGGGGTGCTGGTCTTAAATGCTTCTCGCTCCGCAACCTATAATGATGTAATCGAAATCTTGGATCTATTACGTCAAGTCGGTGGCGATCGCGTTTCTTTGGGTATCATCCCTGGACCATCTGAAGGTGTCCCACCAACCACTCCTGGACTACCACCAGGGAGCAATTTAACCCCTAATCTCCAACCCGCTAATCCCTTTCCCGCAATTCCCCCTGCTGGACAAACTGCTCCTAACTCCACTAACCCTGGAGTCCCAGTTCCACCTGCTGCTCAACCTGCACCGAATCCATCTCCCTAGTACCTCAAGGCAAAAGGGATAATTACCAATTTAGGTCTACTTATTTCCGCCATGCTGTACTAGCTACATCGGGATGGATATTCTTTCAACCCTCACACCTCAAGTTCAGAAAACCTGACGATTTCGGATTGAGTCCGGAAATTTCCATCATCAACTTTGTCCATAACCACAGTTGGAGTTTTCGTCATTGCACTTCTCCCCATAGCGGATCGATCTTAGGGTCATAAGGACGCAATCTTATAATCACGACTAAGAACTAAAGTTCTGAAACTGGATAGGGATTAGGGAGAGACGCGATATATCGCGTCTGTAGGGGAGTAATATCAAGTCCGAATGATTGGTTACGTTGCGGTTTGACGTTTAATTGCACCTACCTACTTATAGATATCTTTAGAAATAAATCACAAAAAACGAGAAGTAGTTTGCGAAATTCCTTTCTATCCTGTTTTTCGTGTAAATATAAGTTTGTCAAGAGGTATTTACAAAAATTAGATATGAGTTTTGGTGTAAAACGTAACTCAAAAATTGTAGTTGCAATTTTAAATATATCTAAAATGAAATGTACTTAACGAGAATAATCTGGTAAGTTACGGATAATAAGATTTACTCCTTGGCTGTTGAGCTAAACACACATAATTGTCGGAAAAAGTCCAAATTTAACCATAATCAGGGTTCTCGCCCCATTTTAATGAGTTAGTCTATAGGCAAATTAATTCTTGATTTCATGTAATTTCAAGATTGCCACGGCGGAGTTTTAATTTCAGTTATCAGCAGTTTATCCACCTAAATCAAGAGGCTTTGCAAATGAATGATATTATTGGACTGTTAATCACATGGGTCGTGACGGCCATTAGTTTTTTCATTATCAGTAAATTGCCAATTGGTGTGGAAATCGACACAATTGGTAAAACCTTCATATCCGCAGCTGTTTTAGGTCTAGTTTCAGCTGTCGTCAAACCGATTATGAGGGTGATATTTTTAGTCCCTAATGTACTCACCCTTACTTTATTTCACTGGCTGTTTACTTTTATTGCCTCAGTAATTTGCTTTGGTATTGCCGCATGGCTCGTCCAAGGATTTCGACTCCGCTTCGGTATTTGGAGTGCCATCCTTGGAGCTTTTGCCCTTTCAATAGTGAATAGCTTGCTGTTTAGAATTCTACCTATTTAGTAGGATTCTACTACAGCAGCCTACCTAATCACGACTCACTGCTTCCAGAAGATGGCGTTGAGGCATTAGCTTGTTGTTGCGCTCTTTGCTCCCGCTTTTTACGTTCAGCTTGGAGCATGTCTTCCATGACAACTAATGCCTGGGCCATTTTATCTAGATTCGAGCGATATAAATCTAAATCCTTGGTGAGTTTATCGTCAGCGATCTTCAATCCTTTGGCGATTTCCACCAGGGTTTCATTACGCTGTTTGTCATCCTTGACGATTTCTGGATTTGCTAATTCCAACAGGGTAAAAATCCCAATGGCAAACAAGCGACTATATTTAAACTTCGGATTATTACTGATGGCTGCTAGTACCTCCTCCAACTCACTGTTGGGACTAGACATATTGGTACGACTCAACCAAGCAGTCATTTCCGCACCAGAAATTCCTGTGGCGATCGCCCTTAACCTTTCCGCATCTTGACGTAGCTGCTGGGGATCTAACTCCACCGACCGACATAAAGCTTGAAAAATCGACTCTTTGTCTCGTTCCGGTTGATAACCCTGCATAAACCGGTCAAATGCTGTCACCACCCCTAATCCGTAAATTGGATTGTAGCTAAAGTCAACATTTACTGACAAAAGGTGCATTTCCACCATCAACTCTTCCACAACCCGTCGATAAATGGTATTTATCGGACGAGTGTGGAGGGAATAGAAAGTTTTTTTTGTATCAGAGACTGTACGAACGTTATTCACAAAAATAATAGTTAAAGGCAACGTATGTATATTTTCGCTCGTACCAGCACTTTTGCCAAGTTTTAGTTAAGAGGATGTTTGAAAAGCCGATTTTAACACTTAACAAGCTCGTTTTTTGGCAGTAGGGAATCGGGAGAGACGGGACAGTCGCGTCTGCACAATTTTTTGGGGTTGATGAATTTTCTGATCCGAAATTCTGCCTCCTGTATCCTGTATCCTGTATTCTGTATTCTCATGTCCCAACCCAATGGTTCCCGAATTGAGCATCCTCGCTAGCTACATGAGTGGGGAATTTGAAAATAAACAACAAGCAATGGCAGAACCTGCTTGGTATGTGCATTTACGACTATGGCAAGTACCCGTACCATTGTTCACTGAAGATAGTGTAACCTTCTTTCTAGAGCAAGCGAATACAATTAACCTTGACCAACCCTATCGCCAACGCATTCTCCGTTTATATTCCAGCCAAGATCCAGATTTTCCCATCCAAGGTCAATATTACCAATTCAAAGACCCGGTTAGGGTCGCTGGTGCTGGGGAGAAACGGGAATTACTCGAATCCCTAACTCCTGAGTCGATTGTAGCCTTACCGGGATGCTTGCTAAATATTTCCTATCGCCAAACTGCTCTGGATCAGTACGAATTTTCTGCGACCCAACCACCAGAATGTCAATGCAGTTTTGCTTACGGGGAGAAAACTGTTTATGTTGCTTTGGGTTTTGAAGTAAACCCGACTGAACTCAAAACCTATGATCGGGGGATTGATCCCGTGACTGGGAGTGCGACTTGGGGAGCGATTATGGGACCATATTGCTACACCAAGCTCAACCAATTTTGAACAGAAAAGGTAAAAGAGAGAGCAGTTAGCTCTCTCCTGAAGGAAAAATACCCCAATTAATTTAATCTGAATTAACAGGGAGGTTCTGATAAATCCCCTGATTTAGACACGGGGGGGTAAAAACGCAACAGGGTTTTGAGCACCTCTACCAGCAGGATGGATTTCAAAGTGCAAGTGGGGTCCGGTACTAAATCCGGTACTACCCATTGCCGAAATTTGTTGACCTTGTTCAACTGGCTGTCCGGCTTGAACCATTATACGGCTATTGTGGGCATAACGGGTCAAGGTTCCATCGGGGTGGCGAATGTCAACTAAAAGACCGTAACCACCTCTGTTCCAACCAGCTTTTTCAACTACACCCGCAGCGGAAGCAACAATTGGCGTACCTACGGAATTGGCAATATCAATCCCACGGTGCATCCGACCCCAACGGGGACCAAACCCTGATGTGAAGGTTCCCCTCGCAGGCCAAATAAAACCACCACTGACGGGGGTGTTTTCATCAATGGTTCGCGGTAGATATCGATCAACTGCTGCCAAAGGTGGTAACTGGGGCGAAACAGTGATATTACGTGTGTCACCCAAGGATGGTGATTGGTTGACGCTGGGTACGCGAATTGGTACGTTTCCAGCGTTGCGACGATTCCATTCTGGGTTAATGGGTAGCTCTCTGTTGCTGGGCTGTGCTACTGGACGAGGTACGGGTATTTGTACCGGTGTAGCATTGTAGTTAAAGTAGTTGTTCGTCGGATTTTGATTCCGGGTTGGAGCCGCAATCCGGTTTTGACGTACTGTCGGTACGGGAATTGCAACGGGTCTTGTGTTTTCCCTTTGGGTGGGAACGGTGACTGAGCTTGTTCCTGCGTCAGGTGTGTTGATTGTGTTAGCAGTATTTCCAAATTGCTGATCGCCGGATTGCTGTTGACGATACTTTTGCCGTAGACGCTCAATTTCGGCGTGTAAGCTCTGTAAACCTTTGTCGGCTCTGGCTTGCTTATTGGCGTTCTTTCTCCGTTCCATTTCGATGAATACACGGGGAACAGGTGTATCGCCACCCATACCTGTATTCGCGTTTAGGGAAGTTTCCTCTGGGGTTGTAGATGCAGAGTTTGTAGATACGGGGTTAATTGATGCAGATGCAACTAGTGTGCTTGCAGGGATCACTATCGGCTGAATTTTGCTAGCAGCGACAGGAACCTGAGTATTAACTACTGTACTAACTACTTCCTGATGTTGTGTCGTAACCGGAATGGCTAACTTCTGACGGATTTGTAACTGATTGGGGTTGCTGATATTATTAGCAGCAACTAGGGCTGCAACGGATGTGCCGTTGCGATTAGCGATCGCGGCTAATGTATCCCCTGGTTTAACTTCGTAAACTTTTGTCGGTGCGATCGCAACTTCGGTCGTCGGTTCAGTGGTTTTTTGGCTCTCACCAGGCAATTGACGCAAATCTGATTTGACGGATTCGCCCACTGTACTGGTTTTGTTAGCGACCTCTACTTCTGGCGATTCTTGGTTTTCGCTAGAGTTGAGTGCTGCTAAACTGTTACGTAGGCGGTCAGATTTTTGCTGCAACTGCTTAATCGCATACTCCTGCTGGGCTTTTAGCTGGGCATCAGCTGGAGTTGATATACTAGATTTGGTAATCCCCACTACGTTTGTGGGGATAATAGCCTGGGGAGTTTTGATTTGTTTGGTTTTGGCGATCGCAGCGGTAATTCTTGCTCCCTTGGAAGCGACCTCTGCTTCTGTGTTCAATCCCGTTGGTGATTGACTTGTAATTCCCGACTGTGGGTATTGAGATGGCAAACTGCGAGCGGCAAATTGCCACTTTGCTCCAAGCCCAGGCATCTGTGAAGTTGCAACTGGTTGAACGACTACGGAGTTTTCTGGTGTACTCACTTGGGTCACACCTTCAGATTCCGCTTTCGCTGTTACAGGGTTTTTCACACTTAAGTCATCAGCAGCCGAGGTTGTGGAGGCAGTATTTTCATTGCCAACAGGTGCTGCTGCCAGGGCTTGGTCGCTTTGCCGAGTCACCAAAAGGCTGGTTGCGCCCATTGAGATTGCCAAGCCAATCATCGCAGCTTGGGTACGTTTGCGGCGAACACCTCCGCCTTCTTGTACGTTGCTATTTCCTACCGGAGTTTCTGCCCCAGTTGTATTCTCAAGCACAGCCTTTACTCTCTTTTTTAATGCTCGTTTCAAAGACGACCTCCTATGATCGCTAGCGCTTAACTGACCTCGATTTTTTCAGTCGGATACTAAAGTCAATGATTTGGATCACTACGAAAAACAGATCAAGATCACATTCACCAGAGATACTTAGGCAAGATTAACCTGCTTCTCTGTTTTAGACAAGTTCACATTAATCAGAAAATCTTAAATTTAATGTGAATTTATCTAATAATTCCTCACAACCACGTTACTGTGTCTTGCCTGTGACTTTTGAACGGATTTTTCTTGACCTTTCCGAAAAATCCCCAATTAACTGTGAATCGTTAATAACGGGGAGAAAATTCATCGACTCAAGAATAGCCGTTGGGGAAAGTCATTGTACTACAGCTATTGATATATTCACAGCTTTTACAACTAATCAGTCTTCCCACCAGGAGAATTTACGTTGATTACCCCTGAAAACACAACCGTATTCATTCGCAAGTACATTTACCTGGTAAAAAATGTTCGCTCCGGACAAAACGCTCAAAGGTTTTGCTAGTTATGGTTTTCAGGAGTTTTCCATGAGACGAAAATCCGGTTTGAATTTATAAAAGCTATGGCTAAACCCCTGCTTTTGCACAAACCATATATACGAATTTCTTATGGAAACGACCTCCATCCCATCAGTATTTATAACTAAGCAGAATATAATATGCTGCTGAAAGTATACTAACTATCAATACGGGTGAATGCACAGTCGCAAATCTGCGGAAATTTATGACAGCGCTCAGAATGTCTTGTGTTTCCGTTCTGTAATATTACTTAAATAAGCGCAATCCACTGAGATTTTTGACGATAAAAAATAACTTTTTGTGTAGAAAATACATCTATGTAAAGATGTAAACGGCGTACAAGCTAAAAATGGACTAAGTACAAATAAATACATCAAACCACCCATTTACTGGAGATACCCCAGATAGCGTCGAGCCTCAAATAAGCCCACAGCAACGCTTACAGACAAATTGAGGCTACGTACTCCCGACTCTTGCATGGGTATGTAGAGCATGGCATCACAGATGGCGATCGCTTCGGGGGGTAAACCACTGGTTTCGCTACCAAACAACAACCAATCATCGGGTTGGTAGGCAAACTGGGAAAAGTTGTAATTTCCCCTGACACTAAACCCTAAACACCTTCCCCCACGCTGTTTAAGGGTGGTGGCAAAGGTGTCTATGGACTCGTGTTCATAGAGTTTTACGTAGGGCCAATAATCTAAACCTGCTCGTTTAAGATAGCGATCGCTCAGTTCAAATCCCAGGGGTTTTATTAGGTGGAGTTCGGTTCCGGTTGCAGCGCAAGTTCGGGCAATATTGCCTGTATTCGGCGGAATTAAGGGATTTACAAGGACAACTTGGGGCATTAGTAAAGCAGGTCAAGAAAAAAAGCAAAGAAAATATAAAAACAATATAAATACTATTTTTAAATCTACCGTTGGAGAGAAGGCAACTATAGTTTTTATTAATCAATCGTAATGTTGGGTGATTGATTAGAATTTTAAAACGAAGAAAAATAACCCTGTAAACCTTTTGGCAAGGCTTTAGTTACAGAGTACACACTTTTGATGATGGCCGATTGTCGCCGAGTACACAATTAACTTTATGTTAAGAAATTGCCTGAGAACACAATTTTTCTTCTAATTCCCGTTCGCGATCGCTGAGTGTTGCGATCGCTTGCATCAAAACGCTACGGGTACTAAACCCAACTTTTTGCAGTTGTAACCACTTTTGAGCTTCGTTACCATCCCGGAGAATTTTTTGCAGTGGTGAAAGAAAACAACTAAAGCCGTTTTCCTTGGCAATAGGGTACACTTGTTCGTAAATTTCATTAATCCATTGTCGAGCGGACAAGGTTCGTCCGTCTTGCCAATGTTGCAATTGGGCATCTAAGCTGGTAGTGGCAGCACTAATCTCGTTGGCTGCGGTAATTGTCAACAGTTCTGCGGGAGAAAATTGACTATTCACCAGGGGTTCGAGTTGGGGGTCTGCCATCATTTGCAATAAACGCGCTTCCAAAAAAGCTGTAATCGCTAATAGGGCGATGGGGTCACTGACCAAATCACAAATCCGCAGTTCCAAACGGTTTAAATCATAGGGACGCTGATTACCGTTAGGACGGACTGAAACCCACAGATGGCGAACATTTTGCATAGTACCAGCCGCTAACTGAGCCTCTACCCAAGCAATATGGTCAGCATGACTGGCAAATAGGGGAACACGTTCTGGGGTTTGGGGAAAAACTCGCCATCGAGTAGAATGATAACCCGTAGCATGGTGATCGAGGAAGGGGGATGAGGCACTCAGGGCCAAAAATAAGGGAGCTTCTACCCGTATCAATCGACAAGCACGTAGGAGTAATTCTGGGTCATCTATTCCCACGTTGATATGCACACTCGCGGTGACTACCTTTGTCCCGTAGGTTTTTTCAATATAGTCGTGGTAAGGATTATTTGGGTCAGAACGTAGGAAGCGAGATGTATCACCTAATGATAATGTGCTACCAGGAATAATTGTGTAATTTCCCAGTTGTTGCAGATACTCCCGTAGTTTAATCCGAGGTTTTAATAGGCTACACAATAATTTTTCGTAACTATCCAGGGGAGGGGTAATATATTCCACATTACGACTATCTGGTTCACGGACAAACCCCTCTAAAGCCGCAGCAATTAGATGCGATAGACCAACAATGTCACCCCTGTGGGTACCTGTATACATTTCGACTTCAAAACCCTTTAGTAACACGAAAGTTAGTCTCCCCGGATTTGCTTACTTTCAAATTGTATCCAATGCAACGCTTTTTTGCACATTGGACATTTGTTTTAATTTTTTTATTTGCAAAGACGTAGCAACGCTAAGTCTCTAGATGATTTGGGTTTGAACAGACATTGAACATAAAATGTAAACAATTATTATATTTCATGCCCAAATTCACCAAGACCTAGATGGTTAACTGCTAACAGTCAAGCAACCAAATAGATGGTTAAAGTTTAATTTTCAACGGTCAACGGTCAACAGTCACCTGTCAACAAACCAAAAGAGAATACATCAACCTGCGAAATAATATTTATTTTCCCGTCAATTTCACTAAACCAATTCCCCCAAAGTAAAGAAATAACACTGCACCAGCGAGTAAACTTTGGGTCAGGGGGTCCGTCGAAGGGGTGAGGATTGCACCTAATACCACTGAACCAATCATCACATAACGCCATCCTGACAACATTTGGCTGGAACTGACAATTCCTAATGCACCTAACAACATCTGGATGACGGGTATTTGAAAGGTTAATCCGGAGCCAAATAGTAATAGGAGGATTAATTCAAAATACTTTTCGATAGACCACGATTGCTCGACGACATCAGCACCATAGTTGATAAAAAATTTCAGTGCTGCTGGAATGAGTGCGACATAGGCAAATACTAATCCCGCAAAGAAGAGAATACTGGAACCAAAAACCACGGGTGCTAGTAAACGTCGTTCCCGAAGGGTCAATCCGGGTAAGATAAAGCGAACGACTTGGTAGAGGATAACTGGACTTGCCACTAGTATCCCACAGTATCCAGCAACTTTGATGGACACAAAGAAAAACTCCCCAGGTGCAAGTTGAAGGAACTTTACCCCTTGTGCTGGTGCTTCCAATAGTTGGACAATTGGTTTAACGGCAGCAAAACAAGCGATCGCACCAATAACTACGGAGATTAAGCTGTAAAAAATCCGCAGTCGTAATTCTTCCAGGTGCTCGAATAGGGACATTTCCACTTCACCAGGAAGTTCGTCGAGGGGGTCATTCTCCAATGGCTCAATTTCGGGTTGAGTCAGGGGGGTAGTTGCTGATTCTAGTTCGCGTGAAGTTGTCATGAATCCACAAAGCAGCGTTGTTTGTTAACTATTGTATCTGGGACAGACTGTTAAAGAAAGGATATTCTCATCTCCATACTCTATAGAGAATGACTGTACGGCAATAGGGAGAGACGCGACATGTCGCGTCTATACATTTTCCTGTTTGGTTGTGTCCTGACAACATGGTGGACTAGCTTGTAAGTCAAGTGAGTAGGGATTAGTCTACATGTACTGCTTTTACCATTTCACGAATATTTTGATATATTTTCTCCCTTACTCCCTACTCCCGATAATAATTGATTTTTTTCCGGTTTTGATGGGTTAACCCCTGCATATATAAATAAATAGGGAAGTTATGTGTGTTGCCAGTAAGAGTGAATTTTACATTTGCATCAGGGCTAATTTATTTGGAACTGGAGATAATTTTTTATAGTCAATCCTACTCAATTAATCTTGATAGCAATAATACTAAGTTACCCACTGACAATTTTTAATTTCTTCGGCATCTACGATAATGTCAAGTAATTTGAGATTTTGGATTATGTGTCATTGGGTAGATATAAAGAGGGTGTTTGGCAACGAATCATATAATTGGGGATTTGAAATTTTGGATTATAGTCAGTTTTTTTGGAGTTGATGAATTTAATTATTTTAATTGTAGAAATTATGCAGAGGTTTTTCCATCATGAGAGTTTTTTATTTACTGATACTGACTTTGCCAATATTCTTGTGGCATTGGCAACAAGGTGTGAAAATGATTGCCAATTCCTCTTTGGAAACTGGGAAACGAGAAAGTGCAATTATTTTTAATTTGGATATGGCTGCACGGGATGAAAGACCTGCTGATTGTATCTACTCAGGTAGGTGTCGGGGTTAGATGTATTCCCATGATTTAGATTGTATACTTTACACGGTCACGAAATGAGCTTTTTATTTAGATGGTAATGTTTGCAAAGACGTAGTGTTGCGAAGTCTCCACCGTCAACAAACTAAAAGGTAAATATATCAGCGTGCAAAGTAAATGGGTAGGTGGTAAAAATTGTCGTTGAGATCAGGGAGTAGAGACGACACATCGGGTCGTCTCTACGCCGAATGAACGGTTGCGTTACGGTTTTATGTTTAATTGCACCTACCTAATTATGGCTAGATTGTATTTTTATGGGTTCGTAAGTGCTTGCTTCGTGACTTAGTTATTATTGCTATTTTTCCTTTTTTAAAAAATATTTTTACTGATTTATAATTTAAGTATTTATACTAAATATCGTTTTTGTTGATGTTAAATTTATCTCTTGTACTTGGGGATGCGGGTTTTCGACCCGCTTTGTTTATTAGCAAAAAGTTACGAAAAAGATAAAAATTTAAAAAATATTTTTGCTGTTCTCAAGCTTGTAATCAAAGCTTATATCATTTCACTCAAATTTTGATACATTTACTTTCCCTGCATCTCCTGCTTCCCGTCAGGTACACCAAAGTAAAACGGTATTATTTCTCCTTCGCTGTTGTTGTATTGATTATGCTGTTAAATTTAGAAAGATTTTATCAAGCGTGCAATCCCAGTAAACCTCTGGTGATGGGAAATGCGGCTGACCGTCAATATTATATTGATTTTGCTGATGTTCGGGGTGGTAAAATTATAGAAGCGCTGCTACGAACAATTACGAAAATTTCTCCCAATACACCGACTTGTCAGTTGTTTACTGGTCATATTGGCTGCGGTAAGTCAACGGAATTGCTGCGTTTAAAAGCCGAATTGGAACTAGAAGGGTTTCATGTCGTCTATTTTGAGTCTACCCATGTGCTGGATGTGGTGGATTTGGATGTGACGGATATTTTGTTGGCGATCGCTGGTCAGGTAAGTGAGAGTTTGGAAGGGATTAAAATTAATCTTAAGCCCAAATATTTTACGAAATTGTTTGGGGAGATTATCGATTTTCTGCAAACACCTCTGGATTTGGAGGTGGAAGGGGAATTATCGGTGGGAATTGGTAAAATTACCGCGAAAACCAAGGAAAGTCCCAATTTGCGGCGACGTTTGCGGGATTATTTGGAACCACGAACTGAAAATATCCTCCAGTCAATCAATCAGGAGTTACTACTCAAGGCTAATCAAGAACTGAAAAATCGCGGTAAACGGGGATTAGTCGTGATCGTGGATAACCTTGACCGGGTGGATATCCGCATTTTACCCTCCGGACGCACCCTTCCCGAACATTTATTTATGGATCGGGGGGAGCAGTTACGCAAACTCGATTGTCACCTGGTGTATACAATTCCCTTGGCTTTGACTTTTTCTAATGATGCGGTACAACTCCAACAACGGTTAGGAGGGGGTATATCTCCCAAGGTATTACCGATGATACCAGTACGCGATCGCTTTGGGGAAATTTTTCAGCCGGGTTTAGCGTTAATGCGACAAATGGTGTTAGTTCGCGCATTTCCTGACGTGGATGCGGTGGATCGGTTACAGTTAATTCAGGAGGTGTTTGATCACCAGGATACTCTTGACCGTTTATGCTTAATTAGCGGTGGTCATGTCCGGGATTTGTTAGGGTTGCTGTTTGACTGTCTACGGGAACAGGATCCACCCTTTGAACGGGAATGTGTGGAGTTGGTGGTTCAACGTCATCGCGATTTCCGTGCTAACCCCATTGATGGGGATGAGTGGGAATTGATTTTTCAGGTAGTACAGCAACAAAAAGTCAGGGGTGATGTGGAATATCATACCCTGCTGCGGAGTTTATTTATATTTGAGTATCGCGATCGCCTGGGTGCATGGTTCGCTGTCAACCCGGTTTTAGCTGAGACACAGAAGTTCAAATCATGGTTGAAACAAACCCAACACCAACAAGCATCTTAGCTGCTAATCAGCGTAGTCTCAAAAGTTTAGCACGGGCGATTACTTTGTCCCAAGGACAGTTTTCGCTAGTGTTTGCTGGTTGTAATTATGCTGATTTGCGCACCCAGGTAATCCAACAGTTACGGGATGAGTTACCACCGGGGTACAATTTACCGACGGTACAGGTTCCAAAGCGGGTAATTAGTTTATACAGCACCCTCCATAGCCAAATAGGTGATAGTCAACCCCAAGCCATATTTATTGTTGGTTTGGAAGGGGTGGAAAAGCTAGATGATTTTTTGCGGACTTTAAACCATGTGCGGGATGAATTTCGCAAACGTCACCAGTTTCCGATGGTTTTTTGGGTCAATGATGGGTTATTGCGGAAGTTACGGCGCATTGCTCCGGATTTTACCAGTTGGGCGGCGACTCCGATCCGGTTTGAAAAGACAACGGAACAACTGCGTTCGTTATTATCCCATAAAACCAATGATTTGTTTGCCAAAATTCTCGATATTTATAATTCCCCCCCAGAAGTTAAACCGAAACACCACCCCCATTCAACTTTAGGACAGGTGTGGGACTATAGTAGCGATGAGTTTCGTGCTGCGATTCGCGATTTGCAAGCACGGGGAATTGAGCTAGAACCGGAATTAGCTGCAAGTTTGGCCTTCGTGTCGGGTTTAGATGACTATGCTAACGACCGGATTCAGGAGGCTGTGGAGCATTTTCTCGCCAGTTTGGAGTTTTGGCAAGAAGGTAATCATGTTCCTGATTCCCCAGGGAAATTCGGGAAAAATAAGCCGGGAATTTGTCCAGAAGCACCCCCTCCGATTTTTGATTTTGATATTATTAATAACCCTGCCTACCCTCACCTGTTAAGGACGGGGACTGTATTGTATTACATTGGATTGTGTTACTATCGTCAAGCCGAACGTACCAATCCAGATTATCGTCGTTGTTGGGAAGCCGCTAAATCCTATTTTCAACGCTGTTTAGATGTATTTGAAACGGCTAATAGACCGGATTTAATGGCTCAGTTAATCGGTCAGTTAGCTGAAGTTCTCCAACACCTACGTCAGTGGGATGAGCTAGAAATCGTCGCTCAAAAGTCACAAAATTTACACCATACCTATGGTTCACCCATCCACCAGGCCTGTGATTGTGGATTCTTAGCCCAGGTAGCGGTGGAAAAATCCCGTTGGGTGCAAGCAACCCAGTTAGCGCGGGTAGCTCTGTGGCACATAAACGAAAGTATACAACAGCAGGATGACACCCCCAAACACCAATTTCCGCTCCTCTTAGCCCAGGTTTATCGGTTGCTGTTGGCCTATGCTTTGCGAAATCTGGGACGGGAAACGGGTGATGCGGAATACACAAAACAGGCTGAGGAACAAATTCAAACTGCCGTAGCCGAATTAAACCCAGCCCTAGAACTAAGTGATTTTCGCTACGATGTTTATCGTTATATTCGCTTACTCAGAAGATTGCGATCGCTTTATTTTGATGCGGGTAAGTATTTGGAGGCGTTTACGATTCGCCAACAACGGCGGTCGGTGGAACAACAGTACGGTTTACGGGCTTTTGTCGGGGCTGGGAGGTTGCAACCCCAGTACCAGGTGACGAATCCGGTTCTGGGTGCGCCAATGTCTACGGGGACGGTGGCTTTAGAAATTATCGCTTCCGGGAGACAACGGGATATTGATAATTTGATTGGACGCATTAGCCGGGCTGACCAAAAATTAACGGTAATTTATGGTCCTTCGGGGGTGGGTAAAAGTTCCACCGTTAGGGCTGGTTTAGTGCCCGCTTTACAAAATCGGACGATTGGCGATCAATTTGCGATTCCGATTGTGGTTGATGTTTATACCGATTGGGTACGGAGTTTGGGAGAGGCTTGTGCCGTTGTCAATCCGATGATTTTGAAGAGTGAAATAGAACTCTCACCCCCAGCGACACCGATTACCAAAGAGGGAATTTTAGAGCGGATTCGCGACAATGGCGAAAACAACATGATTACGGTGTTGATTTTTGACCAGTTTGAGGAATTTTTTTTCGCAGCCAGTCCCCGTAAGCAAATTCACGAGTTTGATGGTTTTCTGCGGGATTGTCTAAATATTCCCTTTGTCAAGGTAATTTTATCCCTGCGGGAGGATTATTTACACCATTTGTTGGAATTTAAACAGGTGGCATCTCTAGAAACCATTAATGATAATATCCTCGATAAACAAATTCTCTACCCCCTGAAAAACTTTTCCCGCGAGGATGCCAAAAGGGTAATTCAACAATTAACTGCGCGGCAACATTCCGTCAGCAATCAAACCCATTTATACCTGGCTCCCGAATTAGTTGATGCCTTGGTGGAGGATTTATCCAAAGAATTGGGGGAAGTTCGACCCATCGAATTGCAAGTGGTGGGTGCGCAACTTCAAGATGAACGGATTGTCAGTTTGTCTCGCTACGAGCAATTTCGCCCCAATAAGTTAATTGAACGTTATATCAGTGAGCTAATTTCCGATTGTGGTCCAGAAAATCAACGGGCTGCTTGGTTAGTTTTATACCTGCTGACCGATGAAAATCAAAAACGCACCCTGAAAACCCGTGCCCAATTGGCAACGGAATTGGCAGAATTGGAAGATGTGGACAAGCTGGAATTTATCCTCGAAATCCTTGTCCGTTCTGGTTTAGTGGTGCTGTTACCGGAGGTTCCCGAACGTTACCAACTGATCCACGATTATTTAGTAGAACTAATCCGTTCCTTCCAACAAACCGAACTGAGCTTCCAGGAGCGCTTGAAGGAACTACGTCAACAGGTTGCCCAACAGGAAGCCAAAATCGCCCAATTAAACAGTTCTCTGCGCCATAGCCACCAGGATAAAAAACAATTAACCCTAGTGAGTAGCTCTGGTAACGATTTACTCGCTGAAATCAAAGAACTACGGAAACGGGAAGAAACCAGTCGGGTAGAAATTGAGCGACTGCATGTGGAACTGGAACAGCAAAAACTGCAAGCAGAACTAGCAGAAACAGAAAAATTACGTTTGAACCAAGACCGGATGAATCGCGTTCTTAAAACCGCCCTCACTGCGGCGGTGGTGGGAATTGTGGTTTTAAGTGGGTCGATTAGTATGGCGGTCTACCAGTGGCATAAAGCTGTCCTCAGTGCCAGTATAGCCGCAAGTGCATCCAGTGAAGCCCTATTTGCCCTCAATAAGGATATTGATGCCCTCAAGGAAGGATTACGGGCTGGACGGAAGTTACAACAGGCCCTATTTCCCGATGCCGATAGTCAACAAAAAGTCCGGAGCGCCCTTTATCAAGCGGTGTACGGAACGCGGGAACGGGAAGGCAATCGCCTTGATGGTCATCGTTCCGGGGTAAATAGTTTAGCTTTTAGTCCCAATGGTACGATAATTGCCTCGGCTAGTAATGATTATACCGTGCGGTTATGGCGCACCGATGGCAAACTCTTACATACCCTGGAAGGTCATAATCTGCGGGTAACCAGTGTGGCTTTTCACCCTCATGGGCGATCGCTGGTGTCTGGGGGTGCGGATAAAGCCGTGAGAATCTGGAATATTGATGGCAAACTGCTGCGGGTAATTACTACTAAGGATGTGGTGAATGCCGTTGCCTTTAGTCCCGACGGTGAATTTATTGCTGCTGGTGGTGCGGACAATCGAATTCATATTTGGCGAACGAATGGGGAACTAGTAAAAACCCTAACGGGACATGGGGATATTATTCGCACTATAGCTTGGTCAAAGGATGGGGAAATCCTGGTTTCGGGGGATAATCAGGGAACAGTGAAACTATGGCACAGGAACGGTCGGGAATTGGCAACCTTGAGAGGACACAGTAAAGGTGTGCTTGCCGTTGCTTGGTCGGGGGATGGACAAACCCTCGCTTCCACCGGTTTGGATGGGACAATTCGCTTGTGGAATCGGCAAGGACAACCGTTACAAACCCTAACTGGACGTGGTGCCATCACCAGTGTCAGTTTTAGCCCCGATGGTCAAACCATTGCTTCCGGAAGTATGGATAACACAATTAAACTGTGGAGTTTGGAGGGGAAATTACTGGAAACTCTACGGGGACACGGTACGGCAGTCAACAGTATCAGTTTTAGTAATGACGGTCAAACCCTGGCTTCTGCAAGTGAGGATGGTTTGATCCGTCTGTGGCAGTGGAAATACGTACCCCTAGATAAAATTAATGCTCATGCCAAAGCGATTACGAAAATCAGTTTTGCCAGTGATGGTAAATTATTTGCCTCGGCTAGCGAAGATGGATTAGTTAAACTGTGGAGTGGAGATAGGCAGTTAGAAAGGGAATTCGCAGGACATCGGGGGGCTGTGTGGGATGTGAGTATTAGTCCAGATGGTAACAGAATTGCTTCCGCCAGTAGCGATCGCACGGTGAAAATTTGGAGTCGTGATGGTCAGCTATTACACACGTTATCGGGACATACAGATACGGTACTGAGTGTCGCTTGGTCAGCAGATGGTAAAACCCTGGCCTCTGCAAGTAAGGACCGACAAGTAAAACTATGGAGTGACAAAGGGGAATTATTACATAACCTCACAGGTCATGGAAATGCGGTGAATTGGGTTAGTTTTAGTCCCGATGGCAAATTGCTCGCTTCGGCTGGAGATGATAATACGGTGATAATTTGGAGTGCAAACGGCCAACTGATGCACAAATTGCCAAACCACGACCGTCCCGTATTTGGTGTGGCTTGGTCAAATAATGGTAAAATGTTGGCATCTGCTAGTTTGGATAGCTCCGTCAAGCTTTGGAAACCGAACGGTAACTATATCCGTACCCTCCGAGGAACAGGTGAGAGTTTTCTGGTGGTCAACTTCCATCCCCACAATTCCAGTCTTCTGAGTTTAAGCGAAGACCGTATCCTCCTATGGGAAGATAATGGCAAATTACAACTGATAATTAAATCTGACCGCAACGACCTCACCACAGCCAATTTTAGCGCCGATGGCAAAACCCTAGTCACTGGTAGCAACAACGGAACCATCACCTTCCGCCACCTCGATGATTCAACCGTCGAACATTTACTTAGTCGTGGATGTAAACTGCTACAGGACTATCTCCGTAATAGTATGCGAGTTTCCGACAGCGATCGCAATCTGTGTCCAGAGCAAAAATAGGTTTTTTTCTTTCTGTACGTGGTAAATGACGGCTACTTCTGCACGAAGTCGAATTTTCAATTCATATTTGTATTCAGCAACGCCCAAAAATTTTTATCCCCAAATTTTTTGTAAATTGAGGACAAAACCTGGTAAAACATTTTCCCCAGAAAGAGTTGAAGGTAATTTCAATACTTCCACATCTTGTCCCGGACGATAAATTTCTACTTCCTGGCTTTTTCGGTTAATCAACCAACCTAGACGACAACCATTTTGTATGTATTCCTCCATTTTGTCTTGCAATTTTTTCAAAGTATCAGAGGGTGACATAATTTCAATGACAAAATCAGGACATAAAGGAATAAATTTCTCTCTTTGTTCTGGACTCAAAGCCTCCCAACGGGATTTTTCTACCCAAGAAACATCGGGAGAACGGTCAGCACCTGAAGGCAAAGTAAATCCAGTTGATGAATCAAAAACTTCGCCTAGTTGATTTTGGTCGTTCCATGATGCTACCTGAAGAATTAAATTCACATTAGTTCTGCCTGTTTCTCCTCCTGTGGGTGGCATTATAATTAACTCTCCTTGGGCATTGCGTTCTAATTTTAAATCGGGATTTTCTTTACACAATTGATAAAACTGTTCTCTTGTCAGTTTAATTACAGAATTGAGGTTTAATGTAAGTGCTGTCATCGGAGTATCTCCCGTGTTTGTCTGCTGACTAGGTTAGGAACCTATATCCATTTTGACACCGCAATCAACAGGGATGATTAACTCGGATTTCTCACAAACTCCTAAAACTTTCAGTGAGTAGTCCGTGATGGGAGTAGTGGGAAAATTAACCCATTACTCAAGCCTTATCACTCCCTTGTGAGAAATGTAGGTTAACTTAATAGCATTTTGCTGTAATGCCTCAGTCCCTACAATATACCGCATTACTTGCTTAATTTCCTTCGCATCCAGAGCCAATACTTTAGCTGGATTTTGGATGGTCAACAATTGCGGATTATCCGTATTACATCCCTAAACCACATACAGTCAGTAGGATTCCCCTAATGCTATGCTTTTCGCCACTCGTTAACTGCTGAGAAAACTTCTAACCAGAATCTAAGCGATCGCTGAAAGAGTCAAAGCAAATTTTTAAAACAAGTATACTATAAAAAACAGGGATTTTATTAAATTTATTTATTATGATTAAGTGAAAGATAATTTTTATTTATTTAAAATCTTCAAAATGTGAAATGTACCAGATTCTGATACAAAAATGAACAAAGTAAATGTATTTAAAATATCATGCCCTACTTAAAAACATCTCCAGAAATTATTGCAACTATCTCCAGATTGAAAGCAGCAACAACTCTCTGGATTGATACGGAAGTAGCGGATTTCCGGACAAAAAAGCCTAAATTATCATTGATTCAAGTCTCCGACCGGCCGGATGATTTGAGTGGAGAGCATATTTATATTTTAGATATGTTAGAAAAACCGGATATTGTGGATATTTTTATTGAGCAGATTATGGTAGAACAAAATATCGAAAAAGTCTTCCATAATGCCAGTTATGATTTAAAATTTCTCGGTGGAAAAAAAGCACAAAATATTACATGTACGCTGGAAATTGCCAAAAAAATACCCTATTATTTGCTTCCGGTTGCCAATTATAAACTGGAAACCTTAGTCACAGAATTATGTAACTACCATGATATCGATAAATCAGCCCAAACAAGTGATTGGGGGTTTCGTCCCTTGAGTGATGGACAACTGGAATATGCCTATTTAGATTGTATCTATTTAATTCAGTTACATCAGAGATTAATCGAGTTAGCAACAGCAGCTAATCCTCAACCAGAAACTGAAGATTTGTCCCATTTAACAGCCAGATACCAGGAGATATCCACCCAATATAAGCTGTTAGCATCGGAAGTAGAACATCTGGAAGAGAGAATCAAAAAAGTTATGCAAGCTCAAGGGATAGCAGAGACAAATATATTTAAATTAACTTCCTATAAACGAACAACAACAAAGGTAAAATTTGCAGATTTAATGCGTGTTGTCACCAGCGATAACATAGATATAGATTTTCCCATTACCCTAACGCAACAACTGCAAGCAGAAATTGGTGAATCCCTTGCCAAAATGAATCCGGAAATCGAAACAAGTTCATCCGTAAGGTTAAGCATCAAACAGACAGATACAGATGGATAAAATCTATATGTAAATATGCAAATGATAAAAATTGAGTAATGGGTTAATTTTACCGCTACTCCCTATTCCCTACTCCCTAATCACTGAAAATTTCGGGTTAGTGAGAAATCCAGGAAAAGTATATAAAAATGAATTTAGTAATTTTTAGCCATTTTTACAGACAAAGATTGCAATCAAAATATAATATATTTCAGGACGAGGTGAACTCACGGGAACCTGGTTATTTCATCATCAAAAAAGGTAGAAAATGCAAAAATATAGGAACATGATTTTCCTGGTTAGTCTAATACTACTAGGAACATTCGGATGTAGTCAAAAAAATGATGTCCTGATTACGGAAATTGGTGTCACCTCAGCACCTGCTACTGTTAATCCTGGTAATATAACACCCGATTCTCCCCAAGCCTTTTATAATCGTGGTCAGCAATTACAAAGCAAAGGTAACTTACAGGGTGCATTAACTGCCTATAATGAAGCAATTAAGCGCAATCCCAAATTTGCTGCCGCCTATAATCAACGGGGACTGGTAAGATTTGATCAAGGCGATCGCGAAGGGGCGATCGCAGACTATGATCGATCCATTCAACTAAATCCTGCTAACCCTCTTGCCTATAATAACCGAGGAAACGCCCGTGCTGCTCAGGGAGACTATAACCGTGCAGTACAAGACTATGATGAAGCGATTCGTCTTGACCCCCGATACGCGGATGCCTATAATAACCGAGGAAACGCTCGTGCTGCTCAAGGCGATCGCAATGCAGCCATTAGTGATTATAATCGCGCCATTGAAATTAATCCTAATTATGCGATCGCCCATAATAACCGGGGAAACGCTCGTGCTGCTCAAGGAGATCGAAACGGTGCGATCGCGGACTATAATCGCGCAATTGAGCTAAATCCAAATTTTGCCGCAGCCTATAATAACCGAGGAAATGCCTATAGTGTCTTAGGTAACAAGGAAAAAGCAATTCAGGATTTACAACGCGCAGCAGAACTCTTTAAAAATCAAGGTAATCTCCAATTAAGTCGGCAAATTAATGCCCAAATTGAAAGTTTACAACGTTAATATAGACAGATTGTTTATTTTATTATCTCCCTGAATCTGATACTCAATACTCCTCACATTTTCAATTTTCCAACTACTTTCACCCACGCGAATCCGAATTTAACCAATTTTGTAGCAAATGATTAAGAATTTCCTCATACCTTGCAGTTGTTAACTCTGCTGGGATAAAATCCTCAACCAATAGAATATGGCTAGTCTGTTGCAAACAAATAGGAGCAATTACCTCTCCCACTTTTCCGGAAAAAGCCACCTTTGCCAAATCTGGATGTAAATTGCGACGATAAACAATACCTTCATAGCCACACGTTCGTCGTCTATTTTCAGAGATATCATATAAATGAGCCGCTTCATAAAAGCTCATCTCGGCTTCTTCTATTTGATAAAATATTTCCTGTGCCAGTAACTCATAGGGGACAACAATTTGATACAGCACAATTTGCTCAAATTCTCTGATATTTTCTTGAAAATACTGTTCTACCTGGTTTTTAAAAAGCTTTTCAGCTAACTTTTTCGTTAATAAATAACAGTAAATACTCTTCTCCCAATCCTCTGGACTCATTAACGCATCATTTAACCAGTTTAAGGTATCTTGAATATGGATTAATCGTTGAAGATAACGCCGTCTATCGGCTTCTATTTGTATTTCCTCTGGTGTAACAATCAGTTCTAATTCAGATGCTAGTTTCTGAATTTTATCTTGATAAATAATCTGATAACAAATATCCTTCAATTGAAAATTATATTTCAGCGTCGTGACAATTTCCTCCTCTGAAATCTGACGATTCTGAAAGGTAATCATAATTGCCCCCTAATCACAAAAAACATCGTCATAGGATTGTGGATTACCCCTATAGGTAAGTGCAGCTTTATCATAGACTAACCCTGCGTTTCTCACAAATTCCTCAAACTTACAGGGAGTAGGGAGTAGAAGGAAAATTAATCCATCACTCAAGACTCATAACTTACTCGTGAGAAATCTGGATACCCCCTACGTATCTATGGGTTTTGGAATTGAAACCCCATCTAACTTCAGGTGAAGATTGTTTTGAGCAGATTGATTGTAGTAATGAAACCCACTTAATTTGAAAATTGGCTCATCCTCGTGATGCAATGAGGAATTAAAATAAAAAACTTGACCACCGCGACCGACGAGAATTTCTCGTTGTAGGCATAAAAATAAAAATTGGCATAGAAATATTATAGGAAGTAACCGAATTACCAATCGAATCACCACCTAAAGTATTAATTCCTGCACTAGAGACAGGATGAATCATGAGATTTCTCAGGAATGAGAAAAAATTAAAATTACCACCAACAACTTCGGTTTCAGTTTTTTCTTCCACTTCTTCTAGATGCTCTAAGTCATGAATAATCATAGCTACTCTACTGATAATATTCCTCAATTTGAGATTTTTACTTTTTGATTATTAATATTATTTCACTAAAAATTAGATACATTTACCCCCCTGCTTCGCGTGAGCTATCAACCCTTGTTATCTCAGATTTTTATCTTTCGATATGTGGAGTTATCTTTTCAAATTATTATTAGTTTTTCGATAATTAATATCAACATAAATTACTCTCCCTGGAGAAACATCGCTATTTGCTAGTCTTCTCAGAAAGTGCCATCAGGATAAGCTTTGCGAGCGATTAACAACTATCCGATTGCGTTACCAGGAAACCTAACTTTTTAGTTTTTTTCATGACTGTTGAGGGGGGAGAAAACCCCCTCATAATCTGCTCTGCATAATTTTGGAGTAGATGGGAAGCTTTACCCATAATAACCAGCTATAGGTCTTCCTGATTGCATGTACTGAGGTCAATTTGAAATCAATCACAAATAACCTAAAAATTACCTCAGTCAAGCACATTCATTCGGAATTAACTGTCACCAAGCTCAATTAAACCATTGTTACCACTGATAAGTAACTACGGATTAGGTAGTCCTAAACCCAGCGCACCGACACTAAAGCTGCTAATATCAACAGTTACTCCGGTCATGTAGTTACCAGCACCAGTCGCATTCGCATAGTTTCCCATTGCAAAGCCTGTTTGTTGAAGGTTAAAACCTGCTATTTGTACACCAAAATCCCATCCACCTTCGAGGTTTTTACTATCTTCCACGGTTTCGAGATAGGTTAAATCAGAGATAATCATAAAATCCTCCAGTTGCTTTTTAACTATTTTGTTTGCATATTTCCAGGTGTTTGGGCAAACCAAACTAGAAGATATTTTTCGGAACATTTAAATAATATTTTCAGTATTGGATTGCCCATTTTTCATCAGCAATACACACGGTAGATACAAATTAATCTGAAAACTTGAGAGGATAACTGATAGCTAGGGAGTATTTTATAAACCTAAAGCAATCAATTGTCCGCTAGCACTTTGAATTAGGCTTGTCAATGCTGTAGATTGGTTAGCAGCACCACCAGCTCCAGCAACGTTAGCCATCGTTAAAGCAGATAGATTCGCAGAATGGGTTGCAAATTGTGCGCCGATGTTCAATCCACCTTCTACTTTTTTAGTATCTTCAACGGTTTCGAGATAGGTTAAATCAGAGATAATCATAACGCCCTCCAATCTTTAATTTTTCGTTTGTTTTATGAGCTTTATTTACTTTTTCAACTCTCTGGAGTTGATATTTATAATGTACATCTATTCTCGAAAACATGTAGCATTTATTACTGATTATGTCGCCATTTTGGCAGGTTTATCTAAGAGGATGTTTTAAAAGTCGATTTTAATACTTGAATTATCTTTTTTGGGAATAGGAAGAGACGCGACATGTTGCGTCTGTACTCTTGAAGGAATAATCAGCTTTGTAACCCCATGTCCAGAGTCAGGACGATAGTCAAAATAGTGATAATTAATATCTTGACCAACAACCTCTAATTTGAAATTGTTGAAATTGTTGAAATTGTAGAGATGTAGGGATGCTACGTCTCTACGATAATTGGGGTTTGAATACAAAATTGGAATAAACATAATTCATATCCAATTCTGCAATGCCATTTTTTTGGGTATCATTGTGTAGCTTGCTTGTTGCTCTCGCAGTGGGGAAAGAAGTGGAACTCGGCAATCTCAGCAAATCATTAAAATTGAAGATTATGAGATTCCTTCGTCGTTCCTCCCCACTTCGGACAAATTTTTATGTGGAACTTCATATTCAAACGGTATAAGCCTTGAGTAATGGCTTAAATTTCCTACTACTTCCTACTCCTTGTTCACTGAAAGTTTTAGGAGTTTGTGATCAATCCGAGTATATTGAGTCATCAAAATTTAACAAAAATAAATGGTAATTAGCAGCAATCAGCCTTCGGTGTGAGTTAGATTAAACAATAAAGGTACTGGAGTTGGTTTAGCCTATGTGTATTTGTGTCAACTGCCACTACGTAGACCGTTGCGTCACCTATAACGCGGTCGAAACTCAGCACCAACAACCCCATTTAACCGAAAGCCCTGATTTTGAACCAAATGAGCCAAGTATTAATGTCAATATTCGGACTAAAGGGGATGTGATTGAGATGGAATGGGATGTGGTGGGATGTTTGAGTTATAAGCAAGAAATGGGTAAGTGGTCGAAGTTGCGTCCGGGTGAGTTAGTACCAACGTGATGGTAGAGACGTAGCGATGCTACGTCTTGCTAAATAAAAAACAGTTACCAGCACCAGCTGATAACCGCAGGTTGATGAATACATTCAATACCGAAAATTAGGCCCACAGTATTAAACGTAACTCGTAGGGACTGGAAAGGAGTTCATGTTTAGGTAAAACACGCAAAGACAGACCCTGGAAACCTGAACTTTCATAGATAATATCGCCCGTATAAACACTTAATCCCTGGTCGCTGCTACCTTGGTAGTTCATTGCCACGGAGATAGCATTGACAATTTCGCCATTGGCATCGATTGCACCTTGATATAATTCAACACTCACATCCTGATTTGTCAATTCAGCTAAATCGATTTTGGCGGTAACACTGACGGTTTGGTTCACTTGGATATCATCACCCGCAGATACATCGACATCTTTGATTTTGATGTTGTACCAGTTATTAATTACCTTCATGCGCCAATTGGCCAGTTCTTTGACTGGTTGATAGTGATCTGCGGTGAGGGTATGGTAGCGATCGCTCGCTGGGAAGTAGGCTCTTTCGGCGTATTCCTGAACCATCCGTGCTGTATTAAAGAAGGGACAATTTAAGCGGATGGCATCTTTCATTTTGGCAATCCAATGACGGGGTAAATTATCCTCATCACGGTCGTAAAATAGGGGGATGACTTCTTTTTCTAATAGATCATATAAAGCATTGGCTTCAATTTCATCCTGGTAGTTGGGGTCATCATACATTTCCCCGTGACCAATTGCCCAGCCTGTGCGGACATAATCAGCTTCATCCCACCAACCGTCCAGGACACTCAAATTGGGCAAACCATTCATCGACGCTTTCATACCACTGGTTCCCGATGCTTCGCGAGGACGACGGGGTGTGTTTAACCACACATCGCACCCGGACACCATTAACCGGGAAATATACATGTCGTAATTGGGTACAAAAACAACTTGCTTTTGTAGATCGTGTTCGCGGATAAAATGGTTGATTTCGCGAATTAATTCCTTACCGGGGATATCCTTCGGATGGGCTTTACCAGCAATGACAAACTGTAATTTGCGGGTTTTGTCGGCGAGGAGAATTTTTTTAATCCGCTCCAGATTACGCATCCACAGGGTTGCCCGTTTATAGGTGGCAAAACGTCGCGCAAACCCAATTGTGAGCACATTGGGGTCTAGAACCTCCTGGGCTTGAGCAATTTCCATCGCCGAAGCACCGCGATCGCGTAAATGTTTGACCAGGTGTTCCCGCACATACAATATCATATCCAACCGACAGCGATCGTGATTGCGCCACAATTCTTCATCCGGAATTGCGCTCATTCTTTCCCACAGTGGACTATCGGAGGGAGCTGAAGACCAATTGGGACCGAGATAACGGTCGTATAATTCCTGGGTAGATTTGGCGACACAACTACGAGCATGAACTCCATTGGTAATGGCTGCAATTGGCACTTCTTCCACCGGTACATTTTGCCACAAACCCTTGAACATCTGCCGGGAAACAACCCCGTGCAACTGGGCTACCCCATTAGAAAAACCAGCCATTTTTAAAGCCAGAACCGCCATACTAAAGGGTGCCGATAAATCCCCCGTCTCTTCCCGTCCCAGGGCTAAAAAATGCTCCTTCGGTAAACCAAAAA
This sequence comes from Calothrix sp. NIES-3974, assembly GCF_002368395.1. Taxonomy (GTDB): domain Bacteria; phylum Cyanobacteriota; class Cyanobacteriia; order Cyanobacteriales; family Nostocaceae; genus NIES-3974. The sequence goes on along the minus strand of NZ_AP018254.1, from coordinate 3,032,912 downwards.
TATCCGCATAGTGTCCCAAATAATACAATATTTTATCCGGGGAAAACAAATCAATCCCCGCCGGAACTGGGGTATGGGTTGTAAAAATATTGGTGGAATTAACCAACTGACGCGCGGTGGGATAATCTAAGCCTTCCTCTTGAATTAAAATACGAATCCGTTCCAAGGCAGAAAATGCCGCATGGCCTTCATTCATATGGTAAGCCGTGACGTTATAACCTAACGCCTTTAACATCCGCACTCCACCAATCCCCAGCATAATTTCCTGGTGGATACGCATATCGATATCACCCCCATACAACTGGTCGGTAATATCATGGTCGTAGGGATTATTTGGCTCAATATTCGTATCTAACATGTACAAGGGTACACGACCAACCTGCACACGCCATACCCGTGCATAAACCGTTCTCCCCGGATAATCGACTGCAATCCGTAATTCCGAACCGTCGGGGTTACGCTCCAAGTGCAAGGGCATATTATAGAAATCATTGATGGGATAGCGTTCCTGCTGCCAACCATCCGCATTTAAATACTGGGCAAAATATCCCTGTTGATAAAGTAAACCCACACCTACCAACGGTAAACCTAAATCACTCGCTGACTTGAGGTGGTCTCCCGCTAAAACCCCTAGACCACCAGAATAAATCGGTAAACAATCAACTAAGCCAAACTCCGCCGAAAAGTAGGCATAGCACTCCTTGGGTTTGTTGCTACGTTGCTTTTGCGACCAAGTTCGTTCCTGCAAATAACCATCAAGTTGTTGCGCAGCACGATCCATCTGCGCCAAAAAACCCTCATCTTCCACAACTTCCAATAACCTAGCCTGGCTAATCGTTCCCAGCATTAGCACTGGGTTGTGATGGCTAGATTCCCACAAATCCGGATCTAAGCGACGAAATAAATCTTTCGTTTCTACATTCCAGTCCCAATGCAAATTATAAGCTAGCTTGCGTAACGGTTCCAGTCGCCCTGGAAGCGATGGAGATACATTAAAAGTACGAATAGGCTGCATAAGTTTTTCGCGAAATTCCACGTCGTGCTATGGGTATTGTTGACCGGATTCACCCATTCTTACCAACTATTTATACTCTTTTTATGATGATTCCTTGATTTTATTAATTTTTGTGAAAGATTCTCTGTTTTAGGTGAGGAAAGCAGATAAGCAAAGAAATAGAATCCAATACTTAACAAGTCTTGATGTATTTGGGTAGAGAATTATCCTCATCTTGGCTGGGTGATGTGTGGATGTAAGTAGGTTTGCTTATTATTCTTGTTGAGGCTTGAAGATCAGGGAGTAGTGAGGTAGTGAGTAGGGAGAGACGCGATATATCGCGTCTCTCCCTATTCCCTATTTACTGAAAGGGGTAAAATAATCCAAAATCCAAAATCCAAAATCTAAAATTATTCCTAAGCAAGAGTTTGATGTAGTTTTGATTAATATTTTTCCTGGGTAGGTAATTTCATTGGAACTTTATCTTTTGCTGGAAAACTCAAGATATATAAGTCTCTTAATTGATAAGTTACTCATTTAGGTTGATTGTCACCTGGGAATTACTAAGAATTGATGAACTCTTCACGGAATCCACCAATATTTTCATCTCAAACTATTCGTAAAGATTTTGTGTATCTCCGAAAAATAACCGATGGCAGATGATAATTACGGAATATAGTTGGTAATGAAAACTAAATAAAAATTGCTACTGGCTTTAGTAAGTAGACAAAACAAACAATTCAATCATTATCGATTAGTGGGTTGGAGATAGGCTGTAGAGATAGGGTTATGGGGCTGATTTTTAAATTTTTTTGACATAGCTTTGTTTGTTTGTACCACTTTGCAGAGTCCCTTAATCACAACTGGGATCAAAGGTTTTTTCAAGGTATATAAGGATGATTCTATTGTTTGCATTGATTTGAATCTAGGATTGAAATTCAGATATTTATTGAGTGTTTGCTGGAAGTGTGTTGGCATCGAGTTCAGGCGTAAATTCTACGGATTCAAGACTGCTGAGAGACTAACTTCACTACAGGATAATTTTATGGTTTTTAAAATTTGGCAAACAATCAATTATTTTGTGGCTCAATTCAATCAAATAAATTCACAAAATACACTTGTGGTTGCTGGAGGTGTGCATCTGAATTCGAGCCACTTTAATAACCGTAGTGCTAGTCACAATTGTGAGATTGCTTCCCCACGTCGCAATGACAAAAACCCCCATTTTGATTATGGACGACATTGGGGTATTAGTTATACACATAAATTCCAGCAATCAATCACTAACAACTTGTCTATTGGGGAAGCAAGGAGTGATGGGGATGACTTTGATACCAACATCGATGCCATTTTTGTTCCCGAACCGATTGACCAACCAACTCCTGTGGAACCAGTTGGTCAAAGCGATGACGATTAAACCAATGCCTTTAACATCGCTTGCAATTTCAATTGAATTTCGGCCAATTCCTTAACCGGATTAGAACCAGCAACGATACCAGCACCAGCATATAACCTCGCGCGATCGCAATCTATCAGTGCAGAACGTATACCGACGATAAATTCGCTATTTCCCTGAGCATCCACCCATCCTAAAGGTGCTGCATATAAACCGCGTTCAAAGGTTTCGTAATGACGAATTTCTTCACAAGCGATATTGCGATCAACTCCAGCAACTGCGGGTGTAGGATGAAGTTTAGCCACTACTTGGAGCGGATGTACCGATGGGGGAATTTTGGCATGGATGGGAGTCCACAGGTGTTGAATATTTGATAGCTGACGGATACGAGGTGTAAATACCTGGGGTAGTAGACCTAATTGGGATAGTTGTTGAGTGATAAAATCGATGACTAGGTGGTGTTCGTGGCGCTCCTTGGGGCTATGGAGTAAACGGTGGGCATTTTCCGCATCGATTTGGGGTGTTTGACCCCGTGGTGCGCTTCCAGCTAAGGCATCAGTGATTAAATGTTGGTTGCGAATGCTAATTAATCTCTCTGGACTTGCACCGATGAAGTATTGTCCTTTGCCGTTAGCAGTAGCGAAAATGTAGCAGTTAGGATGCAGATGACGCAAGTTGTTTAGGGATTGACAGAGATTAAAGGGTTTGACAAAATGAACGTCTAACACGTCTGCTAGGACAATTTTATGTAAACGTGCTTGAGCAATGGATGTTAACGCCGATGTCACCCCATCCTGAAACTTTTCTGGGTGGATGAGGGTTGCTTGGGGACATTGGGGATAGATAAATTGCTGGGGTAGGGTAATATATTTTAAAGATTGGATCTGCGCGATCGCATCTTCTAGTTCCTGGATGATACTCTGCAATTGAGAGTGGGGACTAATCAGGAAATTCCCGGTTAGTTGATATTCATGATGTTTCTGGGAAATGGTATAGCGAGGTAAAAAAACCGTCCCTTTGGGAAAGGGATAGGTAATCTCTTGACTATCATGAAAAAAGCTAAAACTACAAAAACAAAGTGGTTGAGCAAAATGTAAATCTGTATTGGGAAAAATGAAACTTTTACATTGATATTTTTTGAGAAACTCTTCAGCCTGCCTAAATCGGTCCCCCTTCGTAATTTCTAACTTTTTTATAGCATCAATTGCAACAATCGCCTCACAATTACTGGGATTCTGCCAATAAAAACTCAATTGATGGCTACACTTCCATTGCTCAAATACAACTAAAGGATCAACAGCAGGTATTTTGAAAGAAATGCTGACAATCTGTGTACAACTATGCTCAATACAATAGCCCTGAGTGGAAAATAGAAATTGATACAGTCTTTTATTATATACAAAAAAGTCAGAATGACATGGTGAAACTGTCATGGGTTCTTGGCAAATAGTAAATTTTTTTGAAGTTATCTTCCTAAAGTACGAACGAACATGGTCGTATTTCTACAGGTAACACAAACCGTCACCCTTTCACCACTAAACCTGGATTTCTCACAAGCTCATGAAACTTACAGGGAGTGGGGAGTAGGTAGTTGTGGGAAGATCAACCCGTTACTCGACGCTTACCGCTCACTTGTGAAAAATGCAGGTAAAAACCATATCTTCTAGCTTCGATGACTAAGAAAGAACACAGGATACAGGGAAAATGCTTTTCCACAGGGAACGATAATATATTGCCTTGGGGTCGATTGACTGCATCCAGGGTGGTTCCATACCCAAATCCACTAATAAATATCAGAATTTTACTTCGCTTCGTCCCCTTCCCCCTAACTCCAGATTCACTTACCACAAAAAAAGCGAAATGTGGGATGAAGTAAATAAATATTCAGAAAAAATCATTCAGCATAGCCAGAAATCCAGAACCTAAAATCCAATGACTATCAAATCAATTTCCTATTCCTCCAAAAACTTCCCCCAGAAAAAACTGTGGATAGCAGCAATTAAATTGCCGATGTATAGCGTGGCAATTATTCCTATCTGGGTTGGTAGCGCTATAGCTTACAGCCAAACAAAAATATTTAATACACAGATTTTTCTCACATTTGCGATCGCCGCAATTTTGATTTTAGCCTGGGAAAACCTGAGTAACGACGTATTTGACTCCGAGACAGAAATCGATAAAAATAAACACCATTCCCTAGTGAACCTCACCCGCAACAAGCAATTAATATTTTGGTTAGGAAATAGCTGTTTGCTCACCGGATTACTGGGAATTTTCGCGATCACTTGGTGGCAACAAGACCTGACGGTAATCGGTTTAATCCTGGTGTGCTGTATTCTGGGCTACATTTACCAAGGGCCACCCTTCCGCCTCGGATACCAGGGTCTAGGGGAAATTCTCTGTTTCTTTGCCTTCGGACCAGTTGCCGTGGAAGCTGCCTACTATAGCCAAGCCCAAAGTTTCTCCGCTGTAGCTCTAATTGCCTCCATCAGTGTCGGGATTGCCACTAGTTTAGTATTATACTGTTCCCACTTCCACCAAGTTGAAGATGATTTAGCTGCGGGGAAAAAATCACCCATCGTCCGATTAGGAACCCAGCGCGGTTCTTACCTTCTCAATTGGTTAACAGCCAGTATTTACGTGATTGGTATCATTTACGTTCTCGTTGGCGATTTTCCCTTGTTGACATTACTTAGTTGGATGAGTTTACCATTTGCCGTCAAACTATGTCTCCACGTCCATCGCCATCATCACCACCCGGAAATCGTCAGCAACAGCAAATTTATCGCCATTGGCGTTCATTTTTGGTACTGTTTCCTATTCGGACTCGGATTTATGCTGTGATTCCTGAATTGGTGAGAAGTCGGGTTTTAGAGAGAAGTCTGGATGAAATTAGATCATCTGGCAAAAAACCCAACTTCTATCAAGACATAGTGGGAGCGTGAGAAGTAGCTTGCTTCCCGTAGGGGTAACGCAACTCAAGGGGATTTATCCCCGCGTTTCCTCATTTGCCGCGTTGATTTTCAATATACTTTTTAACCACCTCAGTGCTAACTTGACCAGTTGACGCTACAAAATATGTTGGTGTCCACAAAGCAGGTAGTTTTTTTAATTCTGGAAATTCTTTTCTTAAATGGTGGGATGCTCGACCCTTAACCCATCTAGCAATATCTGCTGGTGCTTGTCAAAACCAGTGTTTGATGAATTAACGTGAATTCGACGGATTGTAAACGCTACAATCCCTGTGAATCAATGATTTCGCAAGTTAAGGTTTAAAGTAACCTCATCCATTAGTTGAGAACAAAGTCAATAACTGACTAATTCCAGGTTTAATGATTTTATTCTCAGCATACTAGGAGGTTTTTAAAAACTTCTATTTCCTACGAATAATACTGGACAAGAGTTTCAGGCTTTATAACTCATCGAACTCACGTTGAATTAATATCTCAAATTTCTATACTTGCTGGGTGGAGGGCTAAAGGTATTCACCGACTCAACAATCCCTAAAGCAATAAAATTAGTCAGCATCGCCGTTCCCCCATAACTCATCCAAGGTAAAGGTATACCAGCAACGGGTGCTAATCCCACATTCATACCGATATTTACCACTGTTTGGAAAACTATCATCGACAGTGTACCAATCGCCAACAGGGAACCAAAATTATCTTTGGCATTTTGGGCAATCATCAGCAAACGAATACAAATCAGTGCAAATACGCAAATCATGATAATCGCACCAATAAAACCAAACTCCTCACCCACAGCTGAAAAGATAAAATCCGTGTGCTGTTCGGGGACGAAATTCAATTGGGTCATTGGACCATTACTCAAACCCCGTCCAAACCATTCACCTGCACCAATAGCGGTTCGGGATTGGGCTTGTTGATATCCGGAATTTAATGGGTCAGCCTCTGGATTCAAAAAAGAGATTAAACGCCCTTTTTGATAATCCTTCAGAACATACTTCCAAATTAAAATACCAATCTCACCCCCCAGCATATTCATCAACCAAGCGCCAATCCCCCCAATACCAAATCTTTGCCAGGGGAGAGTTTTCCAACCGACTACACCCATTGCTACTGCCCATATTAAACCTAAAATACCGAAAGCTAAACCACCCGGTAAGGTGAGGGCAAATGGCCACTGAATACTAAGTAAAATTGCTGCCACAATGGGGGAAATCATCAAAATCAACCAACCTGGGTTAGCATTTGCCCAGTACAGCATTCCTAATACTATCGCTCCAAATACCAACGATGTGGCCAGGTCAGGTTGTTTAAAAATTAATGCCCAGGGTACAGCAGTGATTGCCAAGGCTCGAAATACTACCGATAAGCTAGAGGCTGTCGTTCTATGTAATATGGATGCTAGGGTAATAATCATGAATATTTTGGCGAATTCGGAAGGTTGAAACCGAAAAAAGCCAATTTGGAACCATCTTTGCGCTCCCAATTCTGTCTTTCCCAAAACCTCCACCGCAATTAGCAAAGCGATGGTCAAGCCATAAGAAACCCAATGGATTCGTTGTAGGTGTTCGTAACGTAATACAGCCAAAATCAAAGCGATAATCGCTCCAACTCCGGCTACGATTATGTGGGTGAGGAATTTTGGTACTTTTAATTCACCAGCTTGTATCTGACTCACAATTTGGCCGATACTAAGTTCACGAAGATAGCTAAGTTCGGTGCTGTAAATCATTAATCCGCCGAAAAGGCTAACACCCACCACCAGCACAAACAATAACCAATCCATTCTTTGCCAGGGTCGAAACCAACTATGGGAGCTAATATGGGATAGGTGGGATTTCTTTCTTAGTAACATTGTGCTAATTCAGACTGCAAGTAAGTTTTAGTATATATGGAGACAGAATCAAGACGAACAGTTAAAAAAACTGTTGCCTATTTCCCTGGGAGAAGGGAGATAAAAATTATAGTTATGTATGTCTCAAAAGTCTTCAGATAATTGGTTCTAAGCGCTGAACTTTCAGCGTTATGTCTGTATTCCTAGGTTGTTCCCCAGGAACCAGACAAAAATGAATTTTATTGGGATTTTGATGATTGTTATGTTAATGCCATAACTGATACCTTACCTGCGATCGCAAGAGCAACATTACGTAGTGCTTTCGCACTGGCTGATTCGGGTTCACCCACAACAATCGGTACTCCTGTATCCCCACCTATGCGGGCGGAAATTTCTAAGGGTATACATCCAAGTAGGGGTACTCCCAATTCTCCAGCAGTTTTGGAACCTCCACCAGAACCAAAAATATCATACTGGCGGTCAGGTAAATCTGGCGGTATAAAAAAACTCATATTTTCCACAATTCCCAAAACGGGTACGTTCATCTGCTGAAACATCCGTAAACCTTTGCGGGAATCCAGTAATGCCACGGTTTGGGGTGTCGTCACAATCACTGCACCAGCCATCGGTACAGCCTGAGTCAAGGTTAATTGGGCATCCCCAGTTCCCGGCGGCATATCCACAATTAAATAATCCAACTCTCCCCATTCTACCTGGTATAAAAACTGGCGAATAATCCCATTCAGCATTGGCCCACGCCAAATCACCGGCTGATCCCGGTCGATCAGAAAACCCATTGACACCAATTTAACTCCGTGGTTAAAAGCGGGTTCCAGAACATCACCCTGGGGAGTGGTACGCACCGCAACCTTCACATCCCCTAAACCCAACATGGTCGGGTCGTTCGGTCCGTAAATATCCGCATCCAGTAAACCAACCTTTGCCCCTGTTTGGGCTAAAGCCACCGCCACATTCACCGCAACCGTACTTTTACCTACCCCTCCTTTGCCACTAGACACTGCAATAATATTTTTTACCCCCGGAACCCCATTCCGGTCAGGTACTCCCTTTTGTTGGGGTGTTTCGGCGGTCACGTCCACCACAACTTCCTGTACACCCGGTAAGGTTTTAACTGCTTTTTGACAATCCTCCACAATAAATTCCCGCAAGGGACAAGCTGGTGTGGTTAAAACCAAAGTAAAACTCACCTTACCACCATCAATTTGCACATTGCGAATCATATTCAATTCGACCAAACTTTTGCGCAGTTCTGGGTCTTGCACAGGTCGTAACACTTCTAGGACTGCGCTGGTTTCAAGTGTCTTATTAATCATCGGTTCCCCTCACTGCCGCAACAGGCTTGACAAATAGTAATTTTTCTTAAATTATCTGGACAATAGTTCTTAATCCTCAATAATCTGCCAACTCAAAACCAAAATCCAGACTGCAAAATTTGACATGTGTTCTGGTTTACATTTGTTTACAAATTATTTGGGGACGAATCGCTATATTTGCATCTTATCGTTGTTATGACCTAGGGAGTACAGCCTCGAACCAGGTGTTAATTAAAGATTTTTATGTAAATGCAAACAAGTTAAAAATACAGAAGCGAAATCGAAATCTTAGAATTTGAGGTGAGAAGTCGGGTTTCGGGAAAAACGCGACTTCTGCTACCTTCCTCCTAAAAATCAAAACACTGGTCGCTGATGGATTTACGATGGGATACGGTTTTTTCGGTAGTATCTTCTACTGCACTAATTAAAGCACGGGCGACCTTATCGGCGTAGGGACGAGAAAATGACCAAATAATTGGGGAAAGCCAACCCCGTAATGTGACGGAGTAGGATAGATAACTTCCACACACGGTTGATTCGATACGGTAGGTGAGACGTTCTTCAATACCGGGAATAGCGAGAACACGAATACTAAGGAGTTCGCGGGGATTCACCCGTTCCACGAAAATACGGATGGGGATGGGGGAAAGCCGGGTAAAGGCTTGAAAGATGAGTCCTGGTTTAGGTACGAGTCCAGAGGGGACATTGGTACTTTTGAAAAGGGGATGCCAAGATACGTCAGCGAGGTCTACAACTTTTTGCCAGAGTTCATCGACCGATGCAGAACTAATTTCCTGATAAGTTCGTACCAAAGAGACACAAACTCGACGGCGTTTACGATGGATGAATTTGGATAACCAAGTTTGCATTTTGTCAATCTCTCCTCCTCTTATCAGTTATCAGTTGTCAGGGTTAGCTTCTGATTGACCGGATTTTATTTAGACAAAGAAGTTTCTTTTGTAGTTCGTGACTCCGTATCTCAAACCAGAATTCTGTTGCGTAACTATTTTGAACACCACGGAAGTAGTTTACGTAGGTAACTGTAATATTTATTTACATACCAATGTTTACATAAATTTAGATTGAAAAGAGCAATAAACGTACATAGTGATACACAATTTGAGGGAAAATGTTATTTAATTGCCTGATTAGGTTTTTTCTCTAATTACCTGGTCATTACTCAGTCGTGAATCGCTCAAAGTATGAGTCAGAATGGGCACGGAAGCAAATTGATCCACCCAGGTTTATTTTCTCACGGAAATGACGCTCAGGTGATTAGAGAAAGGGCGTAGTTGATCAGCGCGAGCTTCAAAAATTGTTTGGTAAAAATTGTAGTTTAGGTTCTGTTTAGGGTTTGAAAATATCTATGTTGACCAACTCCCAATCCCCAATTGCCAAGTCTGAGTCATTCCTACCACCAGCAGATGCGAAGGAGCGCGTTAGTCTTTTTATGCGTCAACTCCAGGATGCGATCGCCCAGGGTTTGGAGAAAATTGATGGTGTCGGTAAATTTCAGGAGGATGGTTGGGAGCGTCCCGAAGGAGGTGGTGGGCGATCGCGGGTGTTGCGGGAGGGTGCTATTTTTGAACAAGCTGGGGTGAATTTCTCCGAGGTCTGGGGAGACCATTTACCTCCTTCAATATTGACCCAGCGTCCGGAAGCTGCGGGACACCGTTTCTATGCCACCGGAACATCGATGGTATTACATCCCCGTAATCCCTACGTCCCCACCGTTCATTTAAATTACCGTTACTTTGAAGCAGGTTCGGTGTGGTGGTTTGGGGGAGGGGCGGATTTAACCCCCTATTACCCCTTTGCCGAGGATGCGAAGCATTTTCATCAGACCTTAAAAGCAGCTTGCGATCGCCACCACCCAGAATACTATCCTGTATTTAAACAGTGGTGTGATGAATACTTTTATTTGAAGCATCGCGGTGAAACTCGCGGAATTGGTGGTTTATTCTTCGATTACCAAGATGGTCGCGGACAGTTGTATCGAGGTCCCGACCCCAACGGGAATGCGGCCAAATACAGTCAGAATATAGGTGAAATCCCCCAACGCACCTGGGAAGAATTATTTGCCTTTGTTCAAGATTGTGGTAATGCCTTTCTTGCAGCATACCTACCCATAGTCGAACGCCGACACTCGATGGAGTATGGCGATCGCCAACGTAATTTCCAACTCTACCGTCGCGGTCGCTACGTCGAATTTAACCTAGTTTACGACCGAGGGACAATTTTTGGTCTCCAAACCAATGGACGAACTGAATCCATTTTGATGTCCCTACCACCTTTAGTACGCTGGGAATACGGCTACCAACCAGAACCCAATACACCAGAAGCCGAACTGTACCACACCTTCCTGAAACCCCAAGATTGGATTAATTGGCATCCCACCCAGGTATCGGAATTCGGTTCACAGGAACATTGAAGAAGTTTCGGATTTTTCCCTGATGCGGTTTATCTATAAAAGGTATAAAATTTTCCAGTAGAGTGGGTGGAAAATTTAGCTAGTCAAAAAATATATTGGTGTTGATGCAGCTACGGTGTAACTACGGTTGCCGTAGCTACTAAGTCAAAAACTTGATCCTACTAGTTTGGGTTGGCGGAAAGATCCAGACCATTTATCTGGTGACTATGCTCTGCGTGGTCACCCAGTAAATGAGGGCTACCGCTTTCGTTCACGAGGCTGGAGCCTCGCAGATTCTGCTCCCACGCGGAGCATGGGAGCTAGGGGAATGGTAGGCGTATTTCCGCCGACTTGTACTTGTACTAGTTTTTGTCATTGTGTAGCCCAACAGCAACATTTATCTTGACTGTCTAGTGTTTTTTACGGATTTTCCCCCCGATAGCTTGAATCGAGAAGCCAGGGATAGAGGTGAGTATTCCATGATTAATATCGAACAACAAACCCATACAACCGAAGATAATCATCCAGTTATCGTTTTGACTCCATCAGGTCGTCTAGACATCACTACTGCATGGCAATTTCGTTTAAAGCTACAAGAATGTATTTCCAAACTGAGCCATCATGTCGTAGTCAATCTTGGTCAAGTTAATTTTATCGACAGTTCTGGATTGACTTCCCTGGTTGCGGGAATGCGCGATGCCGATAAAGTTAAAGGTAGTTTTCGGATTTGTAATGTCCATCCCGAAGCCAAGCTGGTATTTGAAGTGACCATGATGGATACCGTATTTGAAATTTTTGAAACAGAAGAGGAAGCACTTGCTGGTATTCCCCGCAGTGTGGCAACCACATAACCGAAAATTTCTCAACTATCAAGCATCAGCTTGGTCTGTTCCCAGATCCGTCAAAATGAGCCAAGGTTCTATGTAATCCAAATTCCATTGAGTAAGCATTTGTAAGAGTCCCCCTTCTAGGGGGGGCTTTAGACCCATCCCTTGAAGTAAAGTTGATTCCAGAAAATTTGTTTTAAGGTAAGTGACTCGACCCGACCAAGATTTCCTGGTTGGTCAACGGAGGAATTCCATTTTTGGCGATTGGGAAACTCACAGGTTTGATCTGGAGACCTGCTCTACTGTGCGCGGTCTCCCAGTGAATAAAGGCTGCTCTACCACACTCATTTATAATTTATAAGGAAAGAGGAAGTCTTTTATCTTGGGTTTTCATAGGCAGCATCCACCATACTAATTTTCATGGGTGGGAAAAGGTTAGTTCGTAGTAGCGCTTTAACACCCTATATTAAACTTATACTGAAACATTTTCGAGGCTTAAACAGCCAAGTTATTGAATCGTTAATTCCGTTGATCCCAAATTCAGGTTAGGGAAATTAATTTTGATGGATATTGGTAGTGCGGCCATCCTGCCCGCGTTTGAGTTATAAAGAAATAAAGAATATATTCATTATTTTTATTTACCAAACTACCATTCCCCATCCCCAACCCATAACCTGACTTAATATATGCCAACACCGGAGGAATCGCAACAACAAAACCACAATCAAGGTCAAACTTCCCCTACCTGGGAAGTGGATATGGATAATGCTATATTTAGTTTCGCAGAAATTCAAGCTGAATTAAATTACAAACGCGCTCAAACTACCCTACATCATCTGGTTGAGAAATTAGATTTAACCCCCCGTGAATCAGCTGGACTCGAACAAGAAATTCAAGATTTAGAAACCATAGTCGAGAGACTTGACCGGATGGTGGTGCAAATAGCTGCTTTTGGAATGGTGGGACGGGGAAAATCCTCATTACTAAATGCCTTGGTTGGTCAACCTGTGTTTGAAACTGGTCCACTACATGGAGTCACCCAGGATGCACAGCGAGTTAATTGGATTATTAGCGAAGAAAATATTGGTGACAATAATCTGGCTTTACGAGTCCGAGTTGGTGGTACAGGGTCAGCCCAGGTGGAATTAATTGATACTCCTGGATTGGATGAAGTCGATGGCGAAACCCGCGCCCAGTTAGCTGCAAGTATTGCCAAACAGGCAGACTTAATTTTGTTTGTGATTTCTGCCGATATGACACAAATCGAACATGCGGCCCTTTCCCAGTTGAGAACAGCCGGAAAGCCGATAATTTTGGTGTTTAATAAAATTGATCAGTATCCAGAAACTGACCGCATGGCAATTTACCAAAAAATTCGTGATGAACGGGTGCGGGAATTAGTATCACCCGAAGAGATTGTCATGACCGCCGCATCACCCCTAGTACGGACACTAGTATCCTCTCCAGATGGCCAAAGACGGGTGAAAATGCGTCCTGGAAACCCACAAATAGATAATTTAAAGTTAAAAATTCTGGAAATTTTGCAACGGGAAGGTAAAGCTTTGGTTGCTCTTAATAGCTTGATTTATGCGGATACGGTAAACGAACAAATTATCGCCCGCAAATTGAGTTTACGGGAAGCAGAAGCTAATCGTTTAATTTGGCGAGCGGTGATGACCAAAGCTGTAGCTGTAGCCCTAAATCCGGTGACAGTTGTGGATATCCTCAGTGGTGCTGTTGTTGATATTGTGATGATTTTAGGACTATCGAAATTGTACGGCATTCCCATGACGGAAACCGGTGCGGTAAAACTACTACAAAGCATTGGTTTAAGTATGGGGGGAATTAGTGCTAGCGAACTAGTTACCAACCTGGGACTAAGTTCCTTAAAAACTTTATTAGGTGTGGCAATTCCCGCGACGGGAGGAGCTACCTTTGCTGTTTACGCATCCGTAGCAATTACCCAAGGTAGTGTCGCTGGTTTTTCCGCCTATGCCATTGGACAAGTAACAAAGACCTATTTAGCAAACGGTGCAAGTTGGGGTACGGATACACCCAAGGTAGCAATTAGTAAGATTTTAGCAACCTTGGATGAGACTTCAATTCTCAATCGGATTCGCGATGAATTGCAACAAAAAGTGGGAGCAGGAAAGTAATACCCTAAATTGGATTTTAGATTTTAGATTACCCCTTGGGAAGCCGCACTACGTCGGTCTACAAGTCTTGGGGTCAACCGTTTGCAAAAATGGGTTGAAATGCGATCGCAATTTTCGTAGCATCAGCTTTTTAGGACGATTTACTCTACAAACTGCACCAATCCCCATTTTCCATTGGTCAACCAATCTGCGTCGGTTGCTTGCACTTGTTGTAATATTGCTGGTTTAATTCCTGTGACAATTTCTGATTTGAGGGTGCGCAAAGCAACCATTGGTGCAGGTAGATAACAAATAATATCGGCTATGTTAGCAGTAAAACTCCATTTGCGGTCATCTAAAAGACGGCGATAATTGGCATCACCTTTGATAATTATCAAAGAGCTTTCAGCTAAATCGGTTTGTAAGGAATCAGTCAATTGCCAAAAGGCTAAGGGTGAAGTCCAAAAATAGTTATCTGTCAGTAATAAACGCCCTGATTTGATATATTTTTGTAGGCGATTACCAATTAAATTCATATCTGATTTGTTGACAGTCAGAAAGTAATTTATAGTTTCATTTACATCTTTAATCATGGCATCAGAAACAAAAGTTGGATGGAATTTCAGATGTAATTTAACTTGAGTGACTAATCTACTTTTTAAGAAAAAATCAACTAAACATAAATCACAAACTAACTCAAAAGCTGCATTATCAATGATAAAATCTACACGCGTTGATGCAGATTTATGTGAATTTAATAATAAATCAATGACTGGATGTATGTTATTAACTAATATATGAGATTCTTGAGATTGAACATCAAACTTGCTGCGATCACGTTCCTCTTGCACATCAGTAGAACCTGTATTTTTTTGAGTCCCATCATCTGCAACGGCTGACCACAAACTCAAATCAACTCGATTCCCCCAAAGGGAAAAATATAATAAGTTGGTTAATGCTGTAACTTGTAAGGTAGATTGCTGATAATTCCCTGCTAACCATCGGTTAACTTGTTGAGCAAGTTTAATTGTAGAATCCAAACTAGTTGTTAAACTCTGCTGCTTTTGAAGCGCAAAAGGGTCGATATTTTGCCATTGACCCGGTTGAAAATAGTTAGTAATACTCAGAATATAACGATAAAAATAGGTTTCTGCAAAAAACCAGGGTACATCCAGCCAACGCTTTTGCAGATAGGGTTGAATATATTTTTGCCAAGAAATAAAATCGGTTCCTGTATCATCTGCAAATGCTTTAATATGTCCAGAGATTAAATCTTTTGCTAGTTGCTCAAGGTCTTGATTAATCTCCAGAGGAAAATTATTCTCAGTAATTACCCTCCTTGCAATACGGGGCATTCGTTGTGTAATAGTTAACTCCGTAAAAGACCCGTCTTGGGATGCAATTAGCGGATTGGGTAAAGGTAGCTGGGGAATCGAATATTTTTTGGTCACGTAATTTGTAATTCGTAATTTGTAATTCGTAATTACGAATTGCTTGAATCCCTATTGGCAACATAGTTACTTAGGCGTAAGCCATGCCGCATCTGTCCTAGGGTAAGCTATTGTAAATGGCGAATTATCAATTATTCTAAGCAAAGAAATGGAAACTCAAGGACAGAATACAATTAAATTATAACAATTTACCAAAACAACCCTATTAATTCTGTATTTCTTTCCAACCTTCTAAAAATTGCTTCTTACACGGGAGTGGGGTGTAGTAGGAGAATCAACTCAATACTTAACGCCTACTTGTGAGAAATCTAGGTGTTGAATTATGTGATCTTCAATTAGTACCTCGTGTAATCGCTGAATTAGCTAGACTTACACCTGGTAATTTCCGGGAAAAATAAAAGCGATCGCGTTTTCCATTTTCCCCCTTGGTGGGTCTTTATGGCTCAGACTATTAAGGAATGTTGCTTTCTGCTCCACATATGAGACGAGGGTAACGGCCATGGTTTATGTTCAAATTTAAGCCATGAGTTAGAATGCCCTATGTATAAGCCTTTTCTGGAGTTGTTGGAAAAAGAGCTTTATCAGCGATTTGATTTACAACCGCGACCGATTCCCCCCGGATTAGCCCATAAGGTTAGCGATCGCGGTCGGAATCCAGCGACAATCAGCAGTTGGTGCTATGAGTGTCCGCAATTACGCAAAATTCGCTATACCTATATTGATGCGGGTGAAAGTGCGCAAATTTTTAATAGTGTGATTTACCCTAGTTATGAATATGATTTACCACTTTTAGGGATTGATTTTTTATCTTTTGGTAAAGTTAAAAACTTGGTTGTACTGGACTTTCAACCTTTATTTACAGATAAAGTATATCAGGAAAAATATATTGAACCATTGAAAATATTACATGATAGATATATTGATTTAGCTCAAAACTTGGAAATGAAGTTTTATGATGCGAATCGATATTTTTCTAAGTATTTACTATTTGCAAAAACCGATGCGGAAACTGTCAGAACTAGAGTTTTTACTGCCTTTCAAGACTATTTAAGTTTGTATTTGCAAATGCTAGCCCAAGCAAAACCACAAACCTCATTTGATGACATCGCCCGTATTCGCAAAGCCCAGCAAGATTATGACCAATACAGTGCGGAACGAGACCCCGCTTCGGGTTTGTTTAGCAGCTATTTCGGTCATGAATGGTCAGAAAGGTTTTTGTATGAGTTCCTGTTTGAAGATGCTGTTCCCTTGGCTGTTGCAACTAGATAGGATAAGTGTGGTGCGGGAGTAGGACAAAATTATCTATCCTAGTGGGCTGTGACGCATTTAAGTTGTATATTCACTATTAGTGGATGGCTGTAAGTAGGTGGGTGGTGAAAATTGTTGTTAAGATCACGGACAGACGCGATATATCGCGTCTGTACAGGGGTAAGGCTTTTCATTGAATGATTGGTTATGTGGTTTGATGTTTAATTACACCTACCTACTTACCCTGAAGGATGGGTTCTCTTGGTCGCAAGCTTGTGGTGACAGCAGCGAAGTTGTACTACACACGTCTACACCTATAACAAGACCCTAGGTATTTATGTAATTGATACAAGTTTTAGCTGATTCAGATTTGGAGACGCAGCAAGGCTACGTCTCTATAATAATTTTTAAGTTTCAATTGGTTTTTAAAAACACCCTAAATAATCCCAAATCACCAAGATGTTATACCAACCATTTTTAGACTACGCGATTGATTACATGCGATCGCGTTTGCATTTATCCCCCTATCCCATTCCCCCAGGATTTACGGAAAAATCCGCTATCACCGGAAAAGGTAAAAATACGGAGACTGTCCTCACCACCAGTCATGCTTTCCAAACCGATAAACTTCGCCAAATTCGTGCAGCTCATGTACAGGGAGGAAAAGCTTTACAAGTTCTCAATTTTGTGATTTTTCCCCGTCTAAATTACGATTTACCATTTTTTGGTGCGGATTTAGTCACCCTACCTGGTGGACATTTAATCGCTCTTGACATGCAACCTTTATTCCGAGACAATCCCACGTACCAAGCAAAATATACCGAACCAATATTACCAATTTTTCACCAATTCCAACCCCATCTACCCTGGGGAGGGGATTTTCCAGAGGAAGCAACGCCTTTTTTTTCCCCGGCTTTTTTGTGGACTCGTCCCTCGGAAACTTCTACAGTCCAAACCCATGTATTTGAAGCTTTTAAAGCTTATCTACAAGCTTATTTAGATTTTGTGGATACTGCAACACCAGTTACAGACCCATTGTACTTGGAGCAAATCGAAGCTGCTCAATTGCGATATTTACGCTATCGTGCAGAAAAAGATCCAGCACGGGGTATGTTTAAACGATTTTACGGTGAAGAATGGACAGAGGAATATATTCACGGCTTCCTGTTTGATTTAGAGCGTCAAAAACCTCTTCCTAGTAGTTTGGCCACCCAAAAGTGGGCGGTTCAGCCTTAATATAAAGGCGCTATCCCCACAGGGTTGTCGTAAACTAGCGCAACTACCTACCTTTTCTCACCTATCAAAGTTTAGGAAATGTGAGTGCTTCTTACATATATATCCGTGTTCCCCATGTTTTGACAATTAAAAAGCTTGAACCCACTCTTTAATTGTATATTCAGTCCAGATATTATGTTGCCAATAGGGGTCATTTTCCACTAATTGGCGCACAGTTTCCTCGCTATCAGCTTCATAGATAGCAAAGACTTTGGTGACATCTTTGGTGGGGCCGATGGTAACGAGTACACCTGTTTGTTTTTGCTGTGCTAATCCATCGAGATGGGCTTGGCGATAGGGTGCGCGCTTTTCCAGTACATCTTCGCAATAGCTACCCCACATAATGTATTTTGTCATAAAAGCTCCAAAGTTTTGCAGATGAAAATTTTTTGTCACAATTAGATTTCTTGTTCAATGATGGGGTAATACGATGATATTCGACTTTTTCTACCCCCACATCATAGTATATTTTTTGTAAGAGTTTGCACTTACTAGTACAGCTTGGCGGAAATAAATCAACCATTTAACTCATTTAACTTTTTACTTTTGCCTGTTTGTACTAGTAACTTGGAGTCCCTTAAGCAAAGCCGTCCTCTAAGGACGGGGTTTCTACCCAAATTTCTGATGAACTACGAAACAGCACGCAAAGTTCTCATTGAACAAACACACTCTCACGGGGAAAACCCTGATGCTTTACTGACGCGGATGCAACAGGGTAAACCTCCCATACCTGGACAAATTACATCGATTTTATTGGCGCTGAAAGTTGTAATGGAAGCCCTTAGAGATATGGATACCATTGATAAAGAGTTGGCCTATACTCTGTATCAATTGACGGTGAAAACCCAGCAATTATTCGCATCCGGAATTCGAGCAGGAGTAAGTTGGCCACCCCTTCTGAAGGAGGATTTAATCAGGATTAGTAATACCTGTGAAAGTATTTTTGCCGGAGAGTAGAGACGACCCGTCGGGTAGTCTGTAGAAAACCAGGGTCGTCTGTACAGGAAGAATACTTACCGATTTCGTAGTTCAGCTTCCAGTTTGTCAAGGTCAGACTTAAGAAAAACTGTCATTTGTCCGCTATGGGATTTCCCTTCCCGTGGTTGAGCTATTTCCATCCAGTAGGCATAGCGATCGCCTACTCGTAGTTCTCCTTGTAAGGCTTCACGAATGGGGGTTCTAGCCATTCTTGCAGAATTGATGGCGCTCAGGTTAGGGTAGCTATATATAACTTGAGCGCGTTGAAAATCTTGATAAATATCTAACCCATAAATTATCCGTAGTGATTCCTGTAAACGGTTAAAATTGATCCCGTTAATGGCATCAAACATGGCAATCCGTTCCGAACGAATCCGACTGCGATCACGACTGTAGGTAATTTTCCCTGGAGGAAGGACGGAAGCTTGAAAACTAAAGCGTTGTGCAGCAGTATCACTTTTGGTCACAAATAATTTTTCCCCGGTTTTCGGACGTAGGGTCGGATGAGCTTGAATCCAAGCTGTTACTTCTTCGGTTCGCTGTCCTGGTAACGCATTCGCTGTAGTTGGTAGCAATAAGGATGTTAAGGAAATCAGGAAACCCTGTATCAGTAATTTCTGTGTCATTTTTTTGTCAGATTATTTACCTGTATATAGGTTTCCCTTTTTTCAATTATCTTTATCAACGTCGGGTCGTCTCTACTCCCGATTCCCTTTTTGTAAACGTTTCAGGGTTTCTTGAATCGAGGCGATCGCAAATTCGGATATTTGCAAGTTTTGGCTAGTAATAACTTCTAGGGTTTTCTGAAAGTTATCGATCAATTGGCTAATTTCTGCTGCTGATAAGCTGGGAATATGTTGCTGAAGGTAAGCTCCAATTATCCCGAAATTCAGTATTGTGGTTGTTAATATCTGGGTGTCCGATGTGGTTAATATCTGCATTAATACATCTATACTTACAGGAATTTGCTTACCAATTTTGACCAGGCTTTTAGCTGCGTTAATGCGTACATACACGTCCGGGTCGTTGAGGGATAGGGTTAAAGCGATGATGCAATCGCTACAGGTGCAACCAAGTACACACCCAAAAGCCTCCGCAACCGCAGCGCGGACGCGGGAATCTTGGTCGTTGGCGGTGGTAATCAAAGATGGTAATATATCCTTGTCTGTGGCAACGGTAGCTAAAGCCAAAGTTGCCTTGGCGCGAACCTTGGGATTGCGATCGCTGAGTGCATCGATTAAGGCTGATGTCGCATGGTGGGCTGATTTTCCAATACGAGCGATCGCATCAGCAGCATTTCCCCTGACCCATTCGTCATCGTCCTTTAAGGCGGCAATTAAAGCGTCAACGGCAAAAATAGCCTTTTCTCGAAAACAGCCGAGTCCAAACGCCGCATGGGCGCGAACGTAGACAGATTCATCCCTGAGTACCTTAACTAAAGCTGGAACCGTTTCGATAGCGGAACCAATTTTACACAATGCTTCAATGGCTGTCACCCGAATCACCGCATCTTCATTTTCTAACAAATCGATTAATGCAGGAACTGCGATCGCGGCTTTTTTACCGAGATTTCCCAAGGCGACAATGGCATGGTAACGTAGGTCACTGTGGGATAAAGTGACTATCAGGGTGGAAACTGTTGCGAGAGTTTGGTTTTCAGTTGATGGTGAAACGGGTAATGGGTGGTTATTTGTATTGACACGAACCTGTGCGTTATCACTGACAAACGCGTTTTTCAGGATTTTCAGCAGTTGCTTGAGCAGATTCTTCATACATCGGAACGCTGTTGTGATGATGGTCGATTGCACACCTTCCCGAAAGCTTGATTTATCTTGTGTTATCGCTTTTTGCTCAATACCACGCAAACAGAACAGAAAGTTACTTGTTTTTCGGTAAAAACCAATATTTAACTGTCCTGAATCTTGCACAAGCTGATTACAATCGAGTTTGCAGAGCCAACTATAGAAAATATTTATGAATACCTCTGCTTACTACCTACTCTGTCTCTATGGCATGGCACAACTTTAGCAATTATCGGTAAGCTTTCACCCATGTAGATTGCACAATCATATTGACCGTTAACTGTTAACAATTAACAGTCAACAAAACCAAGAAGTAGCTATGCAAATTAGATGGGTTTTCGCTTCAGGATTTATATTGAGTTTTGTTTCAGGTAAACTATCAACTTTTATATTCTTTCTTTTATACAACTTGTTCGCCAAAAATTACGCAAACCCCCAAGCCAAAATAAATATTTTTTTCAAAAGATAATTAGACATGATTAAATCAACGAATTTGGATACATAGCAATCCGATTTAAGTTGTGAAAAATAGCGCACTGTTGACTCATGTCGCGTCTCTCCCTATTGCCGTACAGACGCGACATGTCGCGTCTCTTCCCATTCCCAAAAACGATAATTCAAGTATTAAAAATAACTTTTTAAACAACCTCTAAGAGCAGACACTAGTTCAGGAATCAAATCATATCCGTACCACAACCATCATCAAGATGAAGTCAAAACCTGCGTGGGTTTTTTCTTGCTGTATGAACGGGAAAAATAACTTACTGCAACACCCAAACATCAAAAACTGCCAAAATGGCAGTTATATTTATTGGTAATGACAAAAAATTCCCATCTCCTTACTGACTATTACGGCTATAGTAAGTTGTTTGCGGATAAATACTCAGGATGTGATTTCCTACCTCAAAAAATAAACCATCACTCTCATCACGGGATATTTTTAAATTTGGATATTTAATAATTAATTCCTCCCCATCCATAACCTGTTGACCCATGACATCACTAAGAGAATCCGGTAGAACCCCCGTCGCACCAATATAAAATATCAACGGCGAAATCAATTCGCGATATGTCCTTTCTATATACTCCTGCAAATGGGTATATGCCGTTGTCAAAGCCGCTACCGTTTCTGCTTTTTTTCTACTATCACCATGATATTGAACCGGGAAAGTATGGATAAGGGAACCCATCCCCATGGGAGCAAATTCGGTTTTGATAATATGCAGTGATGCTAACCCCAAAAATTCGTCGAATATCGACTTCACAAACAAATCAATAGCTGTTATTTTGCGCCGTTTAGTCAGTTTTTTTGACTCAAACTGGATATTTTCTGACCATAACATGGACATATTTCCATTTGCGAAAATCTCACCTGTTTCTTGGTCATAGACATCATAGTACTGATGGAAAAACTGATTTGCACTTTTGAGTTGACCTAGGTGCAGAATCATGGAATTACCCAATTCAATTCGATAGCGCTGACGTATAGCTGTATTTCCAGTAACTAACCCAGATAGGGGATGTTGCTCTGGTTGGTGGGGAAAATTAACATATAAGTTCGGCGATAGATAATGATTTCTCAACTGCTCAGTTTGACGCGGAATCCATTTTATCGACTCGTTTTTTAGACAAGCTTTAATCATCCCCATCAACACTTTTGCCACTAGGATTTGTGTTAATAGACCATCGGGGATAGTATATTGACTATCAAAATTTACCAACGGTAAATCACCCAGAAAAACTGTATATTCTCGTTCAAAATCAAAATCGGCAGATGCGGCAATTAGATTGTAACGACGCAACCAATCAAACACAGCTTTGTTACCAATTTTGATACAAAGGCTGGAAATATTTAATTGCCCATCGCGGACAATTGTATAACTATTAAATTGGTTGAGATTATCTAAAAATGCCCCAGCAACATCTGCAACAGGTGTATTGTCTTCTTGTTTGAGTAAACGTACCCGTCGTTGAATTAACAGATTCATGGTCGCACTATGGTGATTATATACCACCTTTCCCATCCGAACATAGGGATGGGATGGAGAATAATCGATATATTCAGTCTTTAACCAGGTTTTTTCCCCGGATTTAAGTAAACCATAAACCTGTTTAATTCCGGTTCTTTCGTAGTTAGTTTGTAACTGCTGTTGATTCAATAATATATGCTGACGATGCTGAGATAAAAATTCCATCACCTCAACTACAGATACAGCAAATTTACCCCTGATATTTGCACAGGGAATACCAATTTCATGATTGACCAATTTTTCCGGATGAAATAGTATCTGTTCTAAATCGTAGGCTAAAACCCGTAGTCCTGTTTTACTTAATGCTTTGACCTGGGAATGCTCCCATAATGTCACATTTCCCGTACTATAAAGTGCGTACTTGGCTAAATTCAATTTCCCATCTGCTAATAATCCCCTCGCGAAAGCATACACCGCAGAATGGTTTTGCTGACAGGGTATTCCTAAATTATCATATTCATCCCCACTCAAGCTTTTAAATCGGTAAATCATTCCCGTTAAACTTCCCTGGGATTTAGCTACCTCCAACACCCAACCCGGTATCTGCAAATCACCCTGACTTCCACAGATTTTCTCCACCGCACTCAATACCAACACCTGATAACAATAACCCGATTCTTTTGGTACTACCCCATCTGTGACTATAAAGGGTGCAATATCTACACAATAATAACCATACACCTCTCCCCCTAATTTGTACAATCTAAACTTAATTTGGGATTCCCCATCCCCAATTTGGGTAACTTTAATTCCACTCTTTGGTAGCTGTACCATTTTTGCCATTCCCCCTGATCTATGGTAGATATGCATCGAAATTATTGCTGGTTTTTTGAAGTGCAGGTATCTTCACCAGTTTGATTTTTATAGTATTATTGTACTACTTGACCAGGGGAATGTCAAATGATAGGGTGAGTATGATAGTTCTCAAACGTCTCAGTCGGTGAGGGCTATTGCCTTTATTCACAAGGCAGAGCCTCATAGATTCCGCACCCACGCGGAGCATGGGTGCCGGGGAAAATAGGAGTTTTTGTGACTGTTTGACTAATCCCACAAATAGAATTTGTGGATGTTACGTCAATGTTGATTTCCACTTATTTCCCGTAATACTTTCCCTAAGATATCCACAGCAACTTGGATTTGTTCGCGGTTGATGATTAATGGGGGACAAAAACGGATGGCAGCTTGACCACAGCCTAGTAATAATAATCCGTGGGAGAAGGCCATTTGCAAAATGCGATCGCGTAATTTGCGATCTAGTTCCCCGTTCTCATCCTTGAGGTCTACTGCTACCATCAATCCCTTTCCTCGTGGTGGGGAAAGACAAGCAAATTGTTGATGTAATTCCCCTAAACCAGCTTGCAGATATTGTCCCATTTCCTTAGCATTGGTCATTAATCCACTGGTTAATAAATCCAGGGTCGCAATTCCTGCTGCACAAGCAACCGGGTTCCCTCCAAAGGTGGTTGCGTGGGAACCGGGAGGCCATGTCATAATTTCTGGACGTGATAAAATGGCCCCTAAAGGTAAACCACTGGCAATTCCCTTCGCACAGGTGATAATATCCGGCATGACACCCCAGTGGGAAATGGCAAATAATTCCCCTGTCCGTCCCATTCCCGATTGGACTTCATCCACTACCATCAAGATACCATAGCGATCGCAAATTTCCCGAATTCTTGAGAGGAAACCATCTTCAGGGACAATGTAACCACCCTCCCCCTGAATCGGTTCAACGACAATTGCAGCCACTTCATGGGCTGGTATAATTGTCTGGAATAGGTGATTTTCCAGGTAATCTAAACTTGTGTGGGTTCCGTAGGGAATATGGGTAATACCTGGTAATAGGGGGCCAAAATTAGCCCTTTGCACGGTTTTGGAACCCGTTAAAGACATGGCTCCATAGGTGCGTCCGTGAAATGCACCTAAAAAAGCAATTACCAACTGTCTACCAGTATAGTACCTAGCTAACTTAATGGCTCCTTCGTTGGATTCTGCACCCGAATTGCTAAAAAATACCCTTGCTCCATGGGGAAAGGGAGCTAAATTCGCTAACCTTTCGGCGAAAACCACCATCGGCTGATAATAAAAATCAGTTCCCGACATGTGTAATAAATTTTCCGACTGGAGTTGAATCGCTTTGACCACATCCGGATGACAGTGACCAGTCGCTGTCACCGCAATCCCCGCAGTCATATCTAAAAACACATTCCCATCCACATCCTCAATCATACACCCCTCACCACGAGCGACCACCAAAGGGTAATCCCGTGTGTAGGATGGAGAAGTCACCAAGCGATCGCGTTCTACCCAAGCTTGGGCACGCGGTCCTGGTAAACTGGTAATTAACTGGGGTATTTGTGGTAAATGTTTATATTTAGGAATACTAATCATTGGTTGAGAATCAGAATAATATGAATTTCAATAATGGGATACAACGATTAATTATCTTGCTCCAGGTTGTGTAGTTAAAAGTATGTAGGTGTTGCAAAAATAGATGTATTATTTTTATTCTCTAAGTCAAATTACATTCTGTTACAAAGGTGACTAATTGTTCCTTTTTGATTGTGTCAAAAAACTCAGCACACCCAAAACCTCCTTCTTGTATATAGTTTCCCAAGCAAGTGAAATACAATCCCAAATGCGCTCCAAAGTGCATCCTTCCTCGTAGTCAAGCTTCCCGTAGGGTAGTTTTCCGGAAAGAAAATCTTCCCAGCAACTTCTCTCCGATATCCTTACGGTGTAAACACAATTACTCGAATCACATTATCAACAACCCCACCCTAACCCTCTCCGAAATCGGGGAGGGAACAAGAATTGAGTGGGTGCATCTACTTTTGGAAGAAACATAATTTATTGTTCCCACTCCCTATTCCCCACTCCCAATTAATCTATGAAATACGGGTTAGCGCTGCATACAACCACCCCTGAACTAGGTTTAGCAATCAATCAGTTGACGGAAGCAACAGAAAATTTCGTGATACTGCGATCGCAAGTTTGGCATTTACAACGGGAAGTATCAAATTTATTACACCAATATTTACTAGATTTTCTCCCACCCCAAACCTGGCAAGATTTAGGACTAATTGCCGTCGCGGCTGGTCCTGGTGGATTTACGGGAACTAGAATTGGAGTGGTAGCAGCACGTACCTTTGCTCAACAGTTAGGTATACCCGTATTTACCATTTCTACCTTGGCTGCCTATGCATGGCACATCAGTCAAAAAAGCTTACAAACACTACCAAATCAGCAAAATATCCTGAATATTGCGGTACAAATGCCAGCCCAACGGGGACAATTATTTGCCGCCATCTATCAAATTAATGTACAACAATCGCAAATGACACCGATTCTATCGGACAGTGTATTTTCCCCCTCCGCATGGCAAGAATACCTGGATCATTACCATGATAACTATCAATTAGTGATCGCGACATCTGGATTAGCTGCAACCGTCACCAGTATTTTACAATTAGCTACTTGGGAATATCAACAAGGTAAGCGTCCTCACTGGTCACAGGCTAAACCATTTTACGGACAAAATCCAGTTTAATCAGGTTTCGGTAAATATGCATGTTTATGCAATTATTCAGGATGTTTAAATCGATTGCTTAAAAGGCTTTTTAGAATTTCTAGTAATACTTGTTTTTTTTTAATTTAACCTGAGAATATTCACCTGAGTAATTGTGCGTAAATTAAATTATTTTCTAGAAGAATATCTGTAGTTTTACTGAACCGTGATCACAAAGTTAATTTATCGGTCATTCCCTTAACAACTTTTGAGGAATCAAGATAAAATATACTAAGTAACAACGCACTGGAGGGTGACAATCTAGCTTCAAAGCTTTATGCAGCAAGGATTATAGAATAGTGATATACATGATTGTGTTAAGCTTCGCTTATTGCCTAGCAACTTCTCTGGAGTATTGCCTTAAAAATACAAATAAATTCAAAACCAAGTTCAACGGAAAAATAAATAATATATCAATCAAGCTGGAAAATGAAGTTTATCTGTTTATCTTTTGATGGCATAGGCTTAAAAATATTGCTGCATCCTAGTTTCAGGAGTTTTCGTCACCCCTTCAGCAAGACGCATCTAATTTATCCCAACATTTAATTTAATTGTTGACTGTATTTCCGGTCAGCAGTTAGTGATAAACACATTGAATATATTGATTGAATATATTGAATGTATAAATTAAATGCGTACAGCTTATCCATTTATTACTGACAAATAATTACCAATCATTATATGCAAAATCCTTATCAAACCCTGGAAAAAAATGAAGTGATGGCTTTAGGAAACTCACTACGGGAAATCAAAACCCAGTTAGTTAAACAACCTTCCCAAACAGGAATACGACGAGTTTGGTATCAGGGAGAAGAACCCTATTTTGATATTATTTTTGAATTGGAAGAGGAGGAAATCACTTGGTTCGAGTTTACACTACGTGGTAAATCTGCATCCTGGGATCGACGTAAAAAGGTTTGGCAAACTGGGATGACAAATGAATTACAAATGCATGATGTGAGTTTTTATGCTGCGAGTAAGACGATTGAGACTGATAAACTAATTGACGTTGAGTTTTTGGCTGTAGTTAAATCAATTTTACAAACGCGATCGCAGGAACCAATTTTTGCCCAGGTGTTACAATTACTTCCGGTTTTACCTGCTGAAGGTTGAGTTTTCCTTAAAATGGGGTTGGGGTTTTTAAATGTACTTTTTCACCGAATTGGGGATGAATAAATTCAATTTCCCTTGCATGTAAACAGAGACGATGATATTGGGAGTTCGGACTATAGAGTTGATCTCCTAAAATTGCCGTACCTAATCCCTGGGGATGGACAGCGTGAACTCGTAATTGATGTGTTCTTCCAGTAATCGGTCGAAATTCAACGCGAGTTAAGTGATTTTGAATATCCACTAGATGGACATAGGTAATACTTGGTTTACCCCATAACCAATTAACTTCCTGATAGGGTCGATTATCTGGGTTTCCCCATAATGGTAATTCAATGGGATTTTTCAGTCCTGGAACATTCTCCACAACACCATCAAGTAAAGCTTCATAAACTTTGGTGACTGATCTTTGTTGAAATTGTTGACTTAGTTGACGATAGGTATCGAGATGACGTGCAATTAATAAAATCCCCGAAGTCTCGAAATCCAATCGGTGAACAGCCAAAAAATTGTTGCCATCACCATAGTAATTACGAATTCGACTGAAAACACTATCTTGGGTATGTAAATAGCGTCCCGGTACAGATAATAAATTAGCAGGTTTATTAATGGCGATTAAAAACTCATCCTCGTAAATAACTTCCAGGTGATGGGAACTGGAAACAGCATTTAATCCAGAGAGCAGAAAACCCATAATCGGTTGACACCTTTCTACACAAGCACCATAAAAATTACCAGGGATTTTGTCTGAAGTTGGTTGACCCCACCAGAATTCCGCCATTGCGATCGCTTTGAAACCACGTTTTGCTGCATAATGGAGTAACTTGGGTGCGCAACAATCACCCGTTCCCGTTGGTAAACCTGATGGCTGAAGTTGTTGGAGTGTTTGCGACTGTCCCAGGAAGTTCATCAAGGTATAGGTCGCGTGCATTTGGGTTTGTAATTGTCGCGAAAGTTGTTTTCGTTGTTGTTTTAAAGTGTGAATTTTTTGGTCTGCCTGCCGTATAATCTCCTGTAAGGGTATAATTAGGGCATCACGTTCTTTTTTGAGTACCTTACGTTCAATTCCATCCCGACAACTTGCATCCGCTAACTCTGCTAAAGCTTGGTCTAATTGGCTACCTGTAATGGTTTTTAAAAACTTTTCCCTTTGTTGATGTCGTTGTTGTTTGCGTTGTTGATGTAACTGATTCAGAACTAATAGTTTTTGGCTAAACTGTTCCTGTAAATCTTGATATTCTTGTCGTTGGGGAATATTTTCAAGTTCCAGAATTTCCTGTCTAATCGCTTCCAACTTGCGTAATACTTCCACCTCATCCGCAACAACTTCCTCCCGTCCAGGAATTGGTGGAACCCAACCCGGAACCTGACTACAACCATTTAACAACCCAGAGAAAGCCTTGAGAACTCTTTGCTGTCCCTTTGCCGATTCGACAATTAATACACCATACATTTTCCCTTCCTGATTGTACTCTGGAGCAGTACCTAACTGCTGCATTAGTGATTTTGCGATCGCTTCTGCTAAACTAGTCCGGGGAAGTCGTAATAATTCACCAGTAGTTACACAATATCCTTGATAATAATAACTAGGACTTGAATCCGGTATAGAGGCAATATCAGGAATAAAATCCGTCAGCAAGTACTCCATAATATCGTTCTAGGAAAAAATTCCCTACAAACAACTTTCCAACCACTTCCATAAATCTGTCAACACCTCTAGATAATTATCATCATCCTGCAACTCATGATAACTATCTGGATACTCCTTTAGCTCTTTCCTCTCCATAGTTAACTGCTGAAAAATTTGCCGATTTCCTTCTGGAAATATCACCTGATCCGCACCTGCAATCACCATTAAAAACGGTAAATCCAACTCTTGAATATGCTGTTTCACCCAATCTTGAACCCGAAAAAACTCACTTGCTAATCTTGCTGTTCCCAAACTATGCCTTAATTTATCCTGTCGATAGGTTTCTACCATCTTCGGGTCTCGAACCGCTAAACTAAAATCAATTCCCGTACTCAAGGAAAAACGCGGATAAACCCGCGATAAAATTTGTCCCAGCAAAATTTTCCACGGAGAAACCGTTGATTTACTCAATGCGGGTGCAAAGGTAATTAAACCAGATAGGGATTTAGCTATCTCTGGATGACGCAACACAAAATCTATTGCAATTAACCCCCCCATACTATGTCCTAACAAAAAACAGGGAATACCAGGATTTTGGACTTGAATTAGCTCTAAAAAGAATTTAATATCTTGACGATATTCATCCCAACTATTGATACAGCACTTTCGAGGTAAATGAGGTACACTTGTTATTAGTGCATCAAAAATTAAAATGAAACCCTACTCAATCGATTTACGAGAAAAAATAGTAAGTGCTTACGAAAAGGGTGATACATCAATTCGAGGAGTAGCTGTGCAGTTTGGTATAGCAAAAAGCTATGTGCAGAAGCTAATCAGGCAAAAAAGATTGGAAGGGCATCTAGAACCCAAAAAGCAAGGTGGAGCAATGAAGGGTAAGCTAGATGATTACGGTAGCGAATTAGCAGAAATGGTTCAAAGTTACCCGGATTTAACTTTATTGGAATATTGCGAGTATTTTGGAGAAAAATATAACATTTGGGTGTGTGCAAGTGTGATGTGTTGTGCATTGCAAAAACAAGAATTAACTCGAAAAAAAAGACTTTACGTAGCAGCCAAGCGAAAACAGAAAGAGTCCAAAAACTGAGATTAGAATATTGGGAGAAAGTAAAACACATAGACCCAGAAAACCTTGTGTTTATAGACGAAATGGGTGTTTTGCTTGGTTTGACTAGAACTCATGCTCGAAGCGATCGCGGGAGTAGAGCTTATGATTTTAAACCATATTACCGAGGTGCAAAAATAAGTGTAATTGGAGGAATTAGCTTCAAAAAAGTCTTAGCTGTGATGACTTTAAATGGCTCAATGAATGGAGAAGCTTATAAAGTTTTTGTAGAGCATTTTTTACTTCCACAATTATGGGTTGGTGCAGTCGTTGTAATGGATAATCTGCCAGCACATAAAGTCGAAGAGATTAAGCCTTTGATTGAATCTGTAGGAGCAAGTGTTCTTTATCTATCTCCTTATTCCCCTGAATTTAATCCAATTGAACATTGGTGGTCACAATTAAAAGCGTTCTTAAAACAGTTTTCTCCTAAAAGTGCATCTGTAGTTGATGGTTTAATTAAAATTGCACTGACATTAGTTGATCCAAAGCATCTAAAAAATTGGTTTACTAATTGTTGCTACTGTACCTCATAAACCTCGAATCTGCTGTATAACCCTGTTGTCCAGGAGATTTACCGTGTCCCCGTAAATCAATCGTATAAATACCAAAACCATGAGGAAGTAGATACTTACTAATATTGCCATACATCCCCCCATGTCCACCTAAACCATGTACAATAATGAGAATTGCTCGAATAGGTGTTTCCGGCAACCACATTTGATAGTATAACTGGGTCTGATCAAAACTGCGAAAAAAGCTTTCTTGGTAGGACATGTCTGACTGGTGATATGGAAATAAAATTAATTTTGAATCTCCTGTCGGAGTTAGGGATTAGTGGTCTGTCCCATTAATTTTAATGAGTAAAGAAAGGCATGTAGTAGCGCTCATAGGGCCTTTCAGTTTGTAAGATGTGTGTATAATATTCTCGATGACGACTACTATACAAATGTCTATTTTTCGCGAAATCAAACCCTTTAATACCTGTGTAATTGGTGCAAGTCAAGGAATTGGTCTCGGTTTTGTCAAATACTTACTCACATCCCATCAAAACAACCAATTATCAGTTAATCATATTTACGCCACCTATCGTCAAGATGATTCCGCTAGGGAATTATTAACTTTAGCAGCAACCAATCCCGAACAAATCACCTGTTTACGAATGGATATCACCGATGAAAACCAAATTGCAATGGGAATGCAATGTATCCGTAATCAGGTGCAAAAACTTCATTTTGCCATTAATTGTGTGGGAATCCTCCATGAGGAAAATCTCCAACCCGAAAAAAGTTTACGACACCTCAACTTTGATAATTTAACCCGTTATTTCCAAGTTAATAGTATTGGTGGGGTATTACTTGCAAAACATTTATTACCTCTATTCAAACACCAAGACCGTAGTGTATTTGCAACTATTTCCGCAAAAGTTGGTAGCATCGGTGATAATTTCTTAGGTGGATGGTACGGTTATCGCGCTTCTAAAGCTGCTTTAAATATGCTGATGCGCAATGTTGCAATTGAATATGCACGCAGCTGTCCGAAAAGTATTGTCGTCACCCTCCACCCCGGTACAACTGATACCCGTCTTTCCCAACCTTTTCAAACTAATGTTCCTCCAGAAAAACTATTCCCTGTTGAACGTACTGTCAGTCAATTAATGGCAGTAATTCAAGGCTTAAAACCGGAAAACAGTGGCCAGTTCTTTTCCTGGGATGGTAGTAATTTACCTTGGTAGGGAAAAAATTAAAAGTCCCACTGGGTATATCCCAGTGGGAGATATAGTCGTGTTACAGATATTAATTATTCGCAATAATTTTTTATTGTCTGAATTAACATCTATTGTGGTAGAGTTAAAATGAATCACAAAGAAAGACCCTATGGTGCCAGGACATCTACCTTTCCTCTGGCTTTTTTCTGCTAGATTTTATTTTTTCACCTAGTGGAGTCAAAAAATCCTGCTTTCGTCTTTAATTATACAGTAATACCCCTAA
This sequence comes from Calothrix sp. NIES-3974, assembly GCF_002368395.1. Lineage (GTDB taxonomy): Bacteria > Cyanobacteriota > Cyanobacteriia > Cyanobacteriales > Nostocaceae > NIES-3974. The sequence goes on along the minus strand of NZ_AP018254.1, from coordinate 3,000,810 downwards.
AGAAAGCAATCGGAATTCAGTAAATTGTGATTTTGACTGCATTGATTCTTACTTAGAGACTTACATATTCGTGAGGGGTAAATTAGATTTTGATATTTTCTGTTTTTTGCCACCACGACCTAGGAAATCCATGCATCAATCCTGACCTTATCTTATAAGCTTAGACAAAAAATCAGCATCTGACTGATATGGATGCTACATAATTAGGATTTCTTCAGATTTATCCTCTAGACGGTGAATAATTGTAATTTTTGCTTGGATCGTTGATGTTTGAAGGACAGGTTATGGAAAAACTAACAAGAGAGTTTTACCGGTAACGCGATCGCAAAGTTGTGAAAACCTACTGCGTCTCTCCCGTCAACCGTGACCTATCAACATAAAAAAGGGGAAATACATCAGCGTGTAAAGTATACCAGCTAAAAAGTAGCGGTTTCACTGTTTACCAAGCGAACGCGACTAGTTTGATTTGCCATAACTTCCACTGTCGAGTAGCTACCATCACCAGCAAAGGAATTTAAATAGAGGTCTTCACCATACTGGGCAAATAGGGTATATTTACCCGGAGGTAGTTCCACAAAAAATCTGCCTTGATTATCGGTTTTCACCTTTTGTAAAACCTGAAACTGTGATTGAATCTGGCTAATTGGGATTCGTGGTGATGTTGCGGGGATGGTATCAGCAAATATCCATACTGTGGTTTCGACTGGTTGGGGGGGAGTTCGCTGTTTGGTTGTCCCGATGGTTGGCATTTGATCACCTGTGATTTGAACGACTTCTCCTTGAATGCCTTGTTTTTCCGATGATTTGACTTCTGTTTGTTCACTCATAGGTTGAGATCGGGGTTGGGGTGTATCATTCAAGTTGGTACTACTGCGATCGCTGATATCATCGACATTTTTACATCCCATTAATAAAAATAGGGAAATAATTATACTGAACAAAAATAATCGATGTGGTCGGAATAATGCCATCGGTTTACTCCACTGATAACAGGATACGGATATCTTTCCCTTTTGGTTGATTGACAGTTGAGAGTTGACCTTTAAGTATTAACTATCTCAACCACAAGCTCAGTTGACGTACCTTGAAAGTATATCTTGGAATTGGCGGTCAGCAAAAGGCAATAGGTGAGAGATTTTTGTGATTTTAACTAACCATTGGCTTGTAGTCCTTGACATTCGCTACACAAACCGAAAAACTCTAAGGTATGGTAAAAAATATTGAATTTGTGGGATTTTTCCAACTGTTGCTCTAGGTTGTGGACAGGACATTGGGGGATAGGAATGGAAGTTCCGCAGCGTAAACATGTTAAGTAATGTTCGTCTTTTTGGGTAAGATTATATACGGCTTCTCCATTGGCAAGGATTCTCACCTGTACCATCCCTTCTAATTTTAATGCTTCTAGGGAACGATATACCGTTGCTAAACCCATACTTTGATTGCGGTTGCGTAGTTGAATATAAATATCTTGTGCGGATATATCTTCTTTGAGGGTTTTAAGTAAGTTTAAAATTTTTTCTTGACTACGGGTACGGATCATTTTCCTATATCCTGGTTGATGATGTTTTACTATTAATTACAGGACTTACTTAAGTGGCATATTATTTTTAGTTCCTAGTGAGGACTTTAGTCCTCAAAGTCAGCGCAAACAACAAATCAGGATTTTGATGACACTTGCATAAGTCCTAAATTATATTCAGATATTTTAGTGCAAATTTATACTGTTTTGTTGACATAGGGCTGTTTTGGTCGGAATTTTGGTATTTCTTTCTCAGAGGATGTTTTAAAAGTCGATTTTATTTTAACAGTACAGTTTATAACGATAAATATGCCCTTTGAGCCTATTGACTGTCTTCAATAAGTGGTTGATCAGGTATTTCTTGACACTTGACCAACATCTTCTCAAGATGTTGCTTGTTCAATAAAGTCACCTTTTTATTTTATGATGACATTGCAGCTAGATTTTTTGGTAATTTGCTACCGAAAAGATATAGGATGAGCGTAGCAGGATTTTGAACAAAGTATGCCCGTGCGAAGAACCTACCGAGCGAAAATTGTGGTGACATTACGTCCTTCTGTCCTCGACCCCGCAGGAACTGCTGTCCGGTCGGGATTGGAAAAGTTAGGCTATGGTAATGTCAGTCAAGTACGAATTGGGAAACATATTGAGTTAATTATCTCTTCTAGTGATGAAGCTAGTGTACGTCAAGATTTGAATTTTATTTGTGATCAAATGTTAGCGAATCCCGTGATTGAAAATTATAGTTTTGACTTGGTTGAGGTGGAATCTCAATCGGGAGTTATTTAGTTACTAACCGGAATTTCTCATACATCCTTCTAACTTTTTGGGAGTGGGGAGTTGGGAGTATTGAGAAATGTACAATTGCCAAAAGTAAATATTTATTTCCAAGTCATTGACAAAGTATGAAATTTGGAGTTTTAGTTTTTCCCGGCTCGAATTGCGATCGCGATGTGGCCTATGTCACCCGCGATATCCTCCAGCAACCAACACGCATGATTTGGCATCAAGAAACCGATATCACCGATGTGGATGCCGTTATTATACCGGGAGGTTTCAGTTTTGGGGATTATTTACGCTGTGGTGCGATCGCCCGATTTTCTCCAGTGATGGCCCAGGTGGTGAACCATGCCCAACAGGGTAAACTGGTTTTGGGAATTTGTAATGGTTTCCAAATCCTGACGGAGGTGAAGTTGTTACCGGGGGTGCTAGTTCGCAATCGGGATTTACATTTCATTTGCGATCGCGTTCCTCTGGTGGTGGAAAATAATCGTTCTCCCTGGACACAAGCTTACGAAAACGGGGAGGTGATCACCCTACCGATAGCCCACGGGGAAGGATGTTACCATGCCGATCGGGAAACCTTGCGATCGCTGGAAGAAAATGGCCAGGTGGTGTTTCGCTATCATGGTGAAAATCCCAATGGTTCGTTAAATAATATTGCCGGAATTTGTAATAGTACGGGAAATGTGGTAGGAATGATGCCCCATCCAGAAAGAGCCGCAGATCGGATGTTGGGAAGTACTGCCGGATTGAAAATGTTTGCGGGGTTACTAGAGAAAGTAGCGGCAATGGTATAGATTATGTAGGTAGAGACGCGACATGTCGCATCTGTACAGGAATAGGGAATAGTTTTAACCCTACGGGTTCCACTTTTTACAAAACCGAAAAAAATTACAAATGCCAGGTTTTTAAGCCTAATAACCTATCTGGAAAGCACTTTTGACAACTAAAATCCCCTTAATTCCTTGTGAAATATAGAGACGCGATACATTGCGTTTGTACTATCTTTCAGCAAGCCCCAAGTAGTTAGCCCCAAAAAAATTAACAAAAAGCATGACACAGCAAAAATCTTCCCAATCACTCCAGCGTCAATTGGGAATGTTAGGAGCGATTACCCTGGGTTTAGGGTCGATTGTTGGCGTGGGTGTGTTCGTGAGTGTTGGGATTGCAGCTGGTGTCGCCGGACCAAGTGTAATTATAGCCGTTGCGATCGCAGCCCTGGTAGCAATATGTAACGGATTAAACAGTGCCCAACTCGCAGCCAGCCATCCTGTCAGTGGTGGAAGTTATGAGTATGGTTACAAATATCTCAATCCCTGGTGCGGATTTACCGCCGGGTGGATGTTCCTCGTGGCTAAATCAGCATCAGCAGCCACTGCGGCTCTTGGTTGTGCAGGATACCTGTTGAACCTTTTGGGTCTATCTACTGGTAATTACTTAGTACCGACAGCTTTTACTATTGTAGTTATACTTACCATAGTTGTACTAGCAGGAATTAAACGCTCCAACATCGTCAATATCGTTATTGTTTCTATTACCCTATTTTCCCTACTGTTTTTTATGATTACCGGTTTACCCGTGGTGTTATCATCCGGCTTAGATAACTTCACACCCTTTTTCCCCAGGGAGAATGATACCAGTAATCCCATCGCTGCCATATTACAAGCTACCGCACTCATGTTTGTGGCATATACAGGTTACGGTCGAATAGCCACAATGGGAGAAGAAGTCAAAGACCCCCGACGCACCATCCCGAAAGCTATGATTATTACCCTGGGGATTACCATGTTTTTCTACATCAGTGTGGTGCTTGTCGGTATTGGTGCAGTGGGAGCGGAAAGATTTGGTACAGTCACCAGCGAGCAAGTTGCACCCCTAGAAATCGCTGCACGTAGTTTTAATATTCCGGGAAGTCCGTTAATCATGGCAGTTGGAGCTGTCACAGCCACATTAGGGGTATTGTTAAACCTTATTTTAGGGCTATCACGGGTATTATTGGCAATGGGTCGTCGTCAAGATATGCCTAGTTTTGTTGCTCGTTTAAACAAATCGAGAACGACACCCTATATTGCAGTGTTGATTATGGGTACGGCGATCGCGTGTTTAGTGCTGATTGGTGATGTCAGAACCACTTGGTCATTTAGCGCCTTCTCGGTATTAATTTACTACGGAATTACAGATTTATCGGCATTACAGATTCCCGAATCACAAAGACTTTACCCCAAATGGATTGCTGTCATTGGTTTATTGGCTTGCTTTTTCCTTGCTTTTTGGGTCGAGCAGAGAATTTGGTCGATTGGCTTAGGATTAATCCTGATAGGAATCCTCTGGAAAGCTATTTTTGGTCTTACAATACGTGATTAGGACAAAATAGGGAAGATTATCTTTGGTGAAACCCTATCCAGTTTGAGAACTATAGTTCTTATTCGTGATTATGAGATTATGCTTCCTGACGCTGCAATGACGAAGAACTCCAGTTTTGATTATGGACGAAGTTTACTTCGAGTTGAGAGGGTGGGGATGAGGTTCATCGAACTCACGTTAATTTCCCGCGAATTGAACGGGTAGTTCGAGAGGGATTGAACCTAACATGCCCTTACGGTAATCTGTTAGTAACTGTCTGGCAGCCCGTTCCACATCGCCGTTATACTTGTGATCAGCTAAAGCGTGGAGATATTCGTCCCCAGTCAGATTACCAGGTTCTAATTCGTAGCGCGATCGCAATGGTTGTTTCGGTAGGTATTCCGGGTTAGTGGCTTCCAGATAGGTAATAATATCTACTAATCCAGCTGCGATTAACTGTTTATCATAGGAAGCTTCACCAATATCATCACAAATAGCCAACTTGAGAGCAGCTTCTTGGTCTTCTAGCTTCGCGGGAATAACTCCCGGTGCATCCAGTAAATCCAATTGGTCAGATATACGTACCCAGCGTAATTGTCGGGTGACACCTGGACGAGCAGCACTTTCAACCACCCGTCGATTTAAAAGTCGATTGATTAAAGCCGATTTCCCCACATTCGGAAAACCAATCACCACCGCACGGATGGGACGGGGTAACATCCCCCGCGACTTTCTCCGTTCATTTAGGGATACTCCCGCTTCTTGAGCGGCTTTAGCAACAGCATTCACCCCTTGACCCTGTTGGGCATTGGTAAAATAGGGCACTTCATCATGACTTTGAAACCATTTTTCCCAAGCTTGACGCACGACAGGTAAAACCATATCGAAGCGATTAATCACCAAAATGCGCGGTTTATTACCTACCCATTCAGGAACATGGGGATGATGGGTGGTTATGGGTATGCGTGCATCCCGCACTTCCAAAACAACATCAACCTTTTTGAGATTTTCCTGTAATGCTTTTTCAGCTTTGGCAATGTGACCGGGATACCATTGGATGAGGTTTAATTTGTAGTTCTGCGTTAATCCCATAGTTGTATCCTGCTTTGCGAACGCAGACCCATGACTTCTATGATTATAGCATGGATTTTTTGGTAAGTAAAAATAATTCGTAATTACGAATTACGAATTATCAATTAGTTTGAATGGTCTGCTGATTTCCACCATCTTTTACTGGTAACGGAAAGAAGTTTTCTCGCAGTCGTTTGTATAATTGGTCATGATCAATTATTCATCATTCATACATATTACTGGTTAACTTGTGTGGGTCGCTAACCAATTTTCTAAATCAGTGATCGCATTAAAATCCAATAAAGCCTCACCCAAGTCCTCCAACTGGGACACCGATAACCGTTGAATCCTTTCCTGCAACTGAGGAGTTAAAGTTCCGACACGACGATGAAGTAAGCCTACTACCATTCTACAGGCTTCTTCCTGTTTTCCAATTTCTTGTCCTTCAATTCGTCCTTGACGTTGCCAACTGGTAACAGTTTCCATAACTTCTTCCTCTTCCCGCAGGCTATTACGTAGCTTATTCCCACGTAGCAGGTATTACAAATTACGTACGCGAAGCGTTGCCGCAGTCTATTACGTAGACGCGAAGCGGCTTGCCGTAGGCTATTACGCATTACGAATTACGCATTACGCATTACGAATTATTATCACTTGCATAAGTAGTCAACCAATTTTCTAGGTCTGCGATCGCATTAAAATCCAATAAAGCCTCACCCAAGTCCTCCAACTGGGACACCGATAACCGTTGAATCCTTTCCTGCAACTGGGGAGTTAAAGTTCCGACACGACGATTGAGTAAGCGTACAACCATCTCTCGTTTTCCTTCAATAAGTCCTTCAATTCGTCCTTCAATTCGTCCTTGACGTTGCCAACTAGTCACAATTTCCATAACTTCTTCCTCCTGTGTTGGTTCGATACTAGCAAGTTGTTGACGGAAAATTGCTTCTTCCTGGGGGTTTAAATCCAAGTAAACATCGATAAACTGGGATATTTGCTCAATTTGTGCTGGATTTAATCCTAAACTCACCAATAATTGCAGTGATGATAATTTCACCCTTGGACGTTCTTGTCTGTCCATGCGCATTTTGGCTATTAACGCACTCGCAACCGGGTTCGGTGTACTGACAAAATCCCGCCAATCTAGCTGGTTTAATTGTACTACTCTGTAGTTAAATTCTAAAACTTTCCAGTCAGGAAATTCCACTGTGTAGCAAGTTGGTTCTGGTGTTCGCGGTGAGTCGTGGGAATAGATGACGATGGGGTAAATTGGCAAACCGTATTTTTCATGTAGTCGAGCAAAGTAGACAAACATTCGTGCGTTAAAATCAGATTGACTGGAGGATTGGTGTTCGACGTGGATGATGAATAGGGAATCTTGATTTTGGAAACGGACACGCACCACTAAGTCGGCGATTTTCTTTTCCCCAACAGTCACATCTGTAAATATCTCCTGGGGGAGAAATTCGATGGTTTGTGGTTGCCAATAGGTGCAAATATCGGGGAAAAATAGCTGGATAAACTCTGGAAAGAAGTTTTCTAGCAGTCGTTTGAATAATTGGTCATGGTCAATCATTCGTTTATATTACTGGTTAACTTGTATGGGCAGTCAACCAATTTTCTAAATCAGCGATCGCATTAAAATCTAACAAAGCCTCACTCAAGTCTTCCTATTGGGGTAGTGATAGCTGTTGAATCCTTGATTGCAACTGAGGAGTTAAGGTACCGACACGACAATTGAGTAGGCGTAAGGTGATTACAGTATAGTGGGTCATGGGGGATTTTCCTCCCAACAGTCATGGAAGAAACTAAAAACAGAGGTCTGCTGGTAACGCAATCGGACGGTTATTAATCGCTGGAAAAGCTTACCCTGAGAGAAGTTTCCGGGAAGATATGTAGTGTTAATTGGCGAAACAAAATAATCACAATGAAGTAGCAGGTAAAAGCACGAAACCAAGATATTACTTGCATCTTTTCCCCATCACTCCTTTTTGCGTCGTTCCTCCTCCCAAGCCTTGAGTAAATCGGGACGACGCTGACGGGTGCGCGCAAGCTGTTGTTCAAACCGCCATTTGGCGATCGCTGCATGATTTCCTGATAATAAAACATCCGGTACTCGCCATTCGCGAAACTGAGCCGGACGGGTATATTGGGGATAATCTAATAAATTATGCTCAAAACTCTCGGCTTGCAATGATTCCACCTTTCCCACAGTCCCAGGTAACAGGCGAATTACCCCATTAATGATGGTCATCGCTGGAATTTCCCCCCCGGTAAGGATAAAATCTCCTAAAGACACTTCCCGTGTCACCAAGTGCAAAACCCGCTCATCTACGCCTTCGTAGTGACCGCAAATGATGACAAGTTGGTCATAATTTGTTGCCAATTCCCGTAACAAGGATTGATTGACGGTTTCCCCCTGGGGACTCATCAAAATCACCTCTCGACGTGGTAAAGTCGGCAGCGACTCCACGGCTGCAAAAATCGGTTCGGGTTTCATCAACATACCCACCCCCCCACCATAGGGTTCGTCATCAACCTTACGGTGTTTATCGGTGGTAAAATCGCGAGGATTGACAAAATTCACTTGGGCAATATTTTTGGCCAAGGCTTTACCAATCAGTCCCGAAGCCAGAACCGATGTAAAACAATCAGGAAATAGCGTAACTATATCAAAGCGCACAGTAATTCGTATTCAAGGACACTAATCTGGAAATTGTCAAGTCGAAACAATGGGTGTTTATTTTGTGGCTAACACAGACAACATAAGTCCATATTCTCAAGCCTGAGATTGCAAGTTATTTATTTCCCCGTGTCATAAACGTTTTAGCGGTAACTTAATTTATGTTTAAATATTCTCACATGTAAATTCAAGCCACGAACATCATCTACTGATTTGCCCAGGCAATTCAGCCCCCATGATGGCGTGCAAGATAATTTATCACAATCACACGGTTAACAACTTCCAGGATGCATCCAACCAACTCCAGAAATTCCAGTTTGTGAAAACCTGCTGACCCCAGCAGCATTTTGACGATTGGGAAACTGTGAACAAGTGAACGACAAGTTTGTGGACTGAGGGAAATATTTTTCCTCGTTCCTGCTCTGGGTTAGACACCCGCAAACAAAATACTATATTGGCACAATCCAAATTGTGCGCTTATCATTGGTGGTTTGAATGTTAAGTTCTGTTTACAAAAAAAAGGAATCGGGGTAATTATCTAGGGAACAGCGCAGGGGAAATGAAATCTATCGTGACTCCATTACTTCCTACCCCACCGAAAAATCCGATAACAGAAACACTAAACCATCCATAACGAGGAAAACCCAACCAAACAAACTTGTTTAGCTCACCTGAAGTTGTTGACAGGAGAAACCAAATGCAGCAATTGAAAGCTAAATGGCTGGAGATGAGGACACCCCAAGCAACAAAAACCGCCGTTCTGGTTATCGGAGGCGCAGAAGACAAAGTACACGGACGCGAAATCCTCCGCACATTTGTAGCTCGTTCCGGTGGAACTGATGCCTACATTACAATTATTCCCTCAGCATCGCGGGAACCTGGTATCATTGGCGGACGCTACATCCGTATTTTTGAGGAGATGGGAGCGCAAAAGGTCGAGCTATTGGACATTCGCGAGCGCGACCAATGCGAAGACCGTCACTTCCGAGAATCATTAGAAAACTGTACGGGGCTGTTTTTAACAGGTGGCGACCAATTGCGACTATGCGGTGTACTATCGGATACTTCAGCGATGGAAATCATTCGCCATCGTGTGAAGACAGGGCAATTGACACTAGCAGGAACTAGTGCTGGAGCTGCTGTGATGGGGCATCACATGATTGCTGGGGGTGGAAGTGGAGAGTCCCCAAATCGCTCTTTGGTGGATATGGCTACCGGGTTGGGTTTTATCCCCGAAGTGATAGTCGATCAACATTTTCACAATCGCAATCGCATGGTGCGCCTGGTGAGTGCGATCGCAGCCCATCCTGACCGTTTGGGTATTGGGATCGATGAAGACACCTGTGCCATGTTTGAACGGGATGGGTGGATGCAAGTGCTGGGTAAGGGTAGTGTCACCGTTGTTGACCCAACCGAAGTCACCCACACCAATGAACCCCATGTAGGGGCGACCGAACCCTTGACAATTCATAATATGCGCCTGCATATTCTCAGTCATGGCGATCGCTATCACCTCTATCAACGAACAGTTTTACCTGCAACCTACCGAATTTCCAGCTGACGGGGGTGCGTATAACAGGTTACACTCTTGTTTGGCCGCATCTTTTTGACCTACACCAGCTAGTTAGGATTAGGAGCGGGCATACCCCCGATGTCTATCCCGCACAACGGGAACACAACAAGGCGTTTCCCCAGACTAACAAGCTAACGTAGATACATAATAGCGAAAAACTGTTTATCAGGAACAGTTAGCGGCTGATTCCAATATGAAACTAGAATATTGACTCCGAATCTCCATCTACCTATTCCCATGAGAATCCTCAAAATCCAGACCTTACGCGGTCCCAACTACTGGAGCATTCGACGCAAAAAGTTAATAGTAATGCGCCTCGACCTAGAAAATCTAGCAGACACGCCATCAAACCAAATCCCCGACTTTTATGAGGGATTGGTGGAGGCACTGCCTAGTCTGGAGAATCATTTTTGTTCCCCTGGCTGTCGTGGTGGATTTCTCATGCGCGTGCGCGAAGGTACCATGATGGGACATATTGTCGAACATGTTGCATTAGAGCTACAAGAACTCGTCGGTATCCACGTCAGTTTTGGACGCACCCGCGAAACTGCAACGCCGGGAGTTTATCAGGTTGTATTCGAGTATGAGCAGGAGGAAGCAGGCAGATATGCAGGTCGGGCCGCAGTCAGATTATGTCAAAGCATAGTCGATCGGGGTCGCTATCCCAAAGCGGAATTAGAACAAGATTTACAGGATTTGCGTGACTTTTGGCGCGATTCTGCCCTCGGTCCGAGTACGGAAGCCATCGTCAAAGAAGCAGAAAAACGTGGCATTCCCACCATGCAGTTAGGGGCAAGGTTCTTGATTCAACTTGGATACGGCAGTAATCAAAAGCGTATCCAAGCAACAATGACGAATCAAACGGGTATTTTAGGTGTGGAGTTAGCTTGCGACAAGGAAGCGACTAAACGCATCCTGGAAGAATCCGGGATTCCTGTTCCCCGAGGAACGGTGATTAACTTTTTAGATGACCTAGAGGAGGCAATTGAGTACGTCGGTGGCTATCCGATTGTGATTAAGCCCCTCGATGGTAACCACGGACGCGGGATCACCATTGATATTCGCTCTTGGAATGAAGCGGAAGCAGCCTATGATGCAGCCCGTCAGGTTTCCCGTTCGATTATCGTGGAGAAGTATTATACTGGCCGTGACCATCGGGTTTTAGTTGTCAATGGCAAGGTGGTCGCCGTAGCCGAAAGGGTTCCGGCTCATGTGGTGGGTGATGGCAAATCAACGATTAATGAGTTAATCGAACACACCAATCGTGACCCGAATCGCGGTGATGGTCATGATAATGTGTTGACCAAAATTGAACTAGACCGGACAAGTTACCAGTTACTTGACCGTCAAGGTTATACCCTGAATACGGTACTCAAGGAAGGAGAAATTTGTTACCTGCGGGCAACAGCCAATTTAAGTACAGGCGGAATTGCCGTAGACAGAACCGATGAAATTCACCCGGAAAATGTTTGGTTAGCCCAGCGTGTCGTGAAAATTATTGGTTTGGATGTGGCTGGAATTGATGTGGTGACATCGGATATCAGTCGTCCCCTGCGAGAAATGGATGGCGTAATTGTCGAAGTGAATGCAGCCCCTGGTTTCCGAATGCACATTGCCCCCAGTCAAGGGATTCCTCGTAATGTTGCCGGTGCTGTGATCGATATGTTGTTCCCCCACGAAAGTGCTAGTCGCATCCCGATTTTAAGTGTGACCGGAACTAATGGGAAAACCACAACCACCAGACTTTTGGCACATATTTTTAAGCAAACAGGTAAAGTTATTGGTTATACCACAACCGATGGTACTTATATTGGCGATTATTTGGTGGAAGCGGGAGATAATACTGGACCCCAAAGTGCCCAGCTAATTTTGCAAGACCCCACAGTAGAAGTGGCGGTGTTGGAAACTGCCCGTGGAGGGATTTTGCGTTCAGGATTAGCCTTTGAAGCCGCCAACGTTGGTGTGGTTTTAAACGTGGCGGCTGACCATTTAGGCTTAGGTGATATTGATACCATCGACCAGTTAGCCCATCTCAAGAGTGTGGTTGCCGAAGCCGTTTATCCCGATGGTTATGCGGTTTTGAATGCCGATGACCCCAGGGTGGCTGCAATGGCGGAAAAAACCAAGGCAAATATTGCCTACTTCACGATGAATGCCGATTCTGGGTTAGTGCGGGAACATATCCAAAAAGGAGGTGTGGCGGCACTGTATGAGAATGGGTATATTTCCATACTTAAGGGGGATTGGACACACCGGATTGAGCGGGTAGAAAACATTCCTTTAACAATGGGTGGACGGGCACCATTTATGATTGCCAATGCCTTGGCAGCTTCCCTAGCTGCATTTGTACAAAATGTATCCATTGAGGAAATTCGCTCTGGTTTGACCACATTTCGGGCTTCAGTGAGTCAAACTCCGGGACGGATGAATTTATTTAATTTAGGTAATTACCATGCTTTGGTGGATTATGCCCATAATCCCCACAGTTACGAGGCTCTAGGTGCATTTGTGCGTAACTGGAATTCCGGCTCACGCATTGGTGTGGTGGGTGGTCCTGGGGATAGGCGTGATGAGGACTTTATCACCCTAGGTAAATTAGCAGCCGAAATTTTTGACCGAATTATTGTTAAGGAGGACGATGATACTAGGGGAAGACCTCGTGGTTCGGCAGCTGATTTTATTGTTCAGGGAATTGAACAGGTGAACCCGGACATTCGCTATGAAACCATACTGGACGAGACCGAAGCTATTAATACAGCTTTGGATAATGCTCCCGATAACAGCTTAGTGGTAATTTTACCGGAAAGCGTTAAACGGGCAATCCATTTGATTAAATTGCGTGGAGTCGTCAAGGAGGAAATCCAACAGCAAGCAATTAATACTACTCAAGATAGTCAGGTAGGGGTGACATCCCCAGTTGTCAATCGGTTGTAAGCAGCAGGTGTGAAGAAGGAAAAAACTTCTTTGCACCTGAAAAATAGGGTTTAGGATACGGGAGACAGGAGGAATACTGTTGATAATCTTGCCATACTTCTACGGAGTCACTTCTTTTTGAGAACTAGTGCTACGTATGTCCACGCGATCGCGTTTCCCTGTATCAGAGACGAAAATGGGTTCCTGTTGCCGAACCCGAATCAAAGACTTTTGGCGATAAACCCTAAAATAGGGCTTGCTGAAAAATAGTAAAGACGCGATATATCGCGTCTCTCCCGACTCCCTACCCTCATAAAAAGACTTTTGGCGATAAACCCTAAATACTTCACTTTTTGACCGCAATGGCTTATGCTGATGACAGACTGAATTAAAATGTAATATCTGTGGGTAGAACTCGCGAACCGCTAGTTAGTCTAATGCTGTACCATGCCTTTAAATGGTCAGTGGTCAGCCCGATGCTACATACGTACTTTCGGGGACGTATTTATGGTGCGGAAAATGTTCCCCAGGAAGGGCCTTTAATTGTAGTTAGTAATCATGCCAGTAATTTTGATCCCCCCATTGTTTCTAACTGTGTGGGTCGTCCTGTTGCCTATATGGCAAAAAAAGAATTATTTGACGTGCCAGTTTTAAGTGCGGCAATTAAATTGTATGGAGCTTATCCAGTTAGTCGTGGGAGCGCAGATCGAGCGGCAATTCGTGCGGCTTTAGAATATTTAGAAAATGGTTGGGCTGTGGGAGTTTTTCTCCAAGGTACACGTACCCCCGATGGCAAAATCACCGAACCCAAACGCGGTGCGGCTTTACTTGCAGCCAAATCCCAAGCACCCCTTTTACCAGTTTGTTTGTGGGGAAGCGAGGAGATTGAAAAACATGGTGGTTTACCCCGTTCCGTTCCCTTGACTATTCGCATTGGCGAAGTTATCCCACCACCCCCATCAGGAGATAAACATGAACTGGAAACAGTGACCCAAAGCTGTACGGATGCAATTAATGCCTTACATGAGTTGGGAAGATAGAAAAAATTCTGTTAACCGTTGACTGTATCAAAAATCCATAGCCCGCAGGGCTTCTCGCAGAGTAATCTCAAATCCAAAATCCAAATGGGTGACTTACATACAGAATTACAAGAAAGTTTAGATGAAGCCGAATGGAACTGGCTGATTCCCCACGCTCAAAGGGATGCGGTGATTGTTGTGTCAGATACATTAAACCTAGTAGATGTGGGATTTGCCATCGCCAGCGATCGCATTCATGAGGTAAATCTTTGGATCGATGAAGCTTTGATTAGCAAACCTTCCCACGAACAACTAGGAGAATGGAATCTCAACCGGGAAAAACGCTTTAATACCCTAATTATTCAACCCTATGTTTTGATTCAAGAAAAATGAGTAATTAGGGTCTGCTGTTTGCGTGCAAGCGCGCTAGCTGTAAAAGTCTTTTCATGAAGGTAGGGAACAGGGAGTAGAGACGACCCGTCGGGTCGTCTCTAAAGGTAATTAAAGGTAATATTTTTAACCCAACTATTCCATTTTTCACAAGACCCAAAAAATTAAAAATGCCAAGTTTTTAAGCCTTGCACACCTATTTGGAAAGCACTTTTTGTGACTAAAATCCCGTCAATTCCTTGTGTAAAATATAGGTGTAAAATATAGAGACCTGATATATCGCTTCTTTACTATTTTTGCTGCCAGCCCTAATTATGAAATAGGGTGAGTAGGGAACAGGGAATAGCCGATATGTACTGCTTACACCAGGACCAATGAAATTGGTTTTCCCCAACTCACTACTTTTTACTCCCCACTCCCTTTCACCTCAATTTGCTGAGGGTTGGATGGTTTTTTCTCCACCGTTAAACCAGTGGCTAACCAGAGGATGGAGCGGACTCCATCGCGGACGCTTTTTTCGATGGGTTCGGGTTTGGTTTGCTGGGAAGGTACTGCAACTGGTTGAAAATTGATCCCGCGGCTGCCTAAGATAATTTCTGCAACCACACTCGCGCGACGGATGTGGTAATCGGAGGTGATTAAATAGACGCTTTTGATTCCTCGTTGCTGAAGTTTGTCAACGGTGGTAGTAAAGTTAGCAACCGTATCTGAGGCTTCTTTATCAAATTCAACTCTGTGACTTTCGATTCCTTGATTGATAAAAACTTTCCGGGTAATTTCTTCGGTTCCATCTCCACCTCCAGAAATTAAAATCGGCAAATTAGGATGTTGACGAGCGAATTTGGCGGTGAATCGCTCGCGTTCAAGTTTTGCGGTGGAACCACCTAATACCAAAATTGCCTGGGGTTTAGTCAATAGTCCTTGAACTTCTTTGTAACCCCAGAGTGATAATAGGGGTAGAATCAGGATGAGATACCGCAGTGAGATTCCTTTCACAAGTAGTCTAATCAAGGTTAGCTCGCATTCTTGAAATTAAATAATACTTGGGTTGTGAAAAAGATTAATAATCAGGTTTAACTTAATTGCCGTACCAATTAGACTTTGCCAATACTTTGTTAATGGCCGCCCAATTTAGACAACTATTTTTAGCAAAGGATGTCCAAAAGGACATGGGGGGTCAAACCCTTGAAACAGAATTATTTTATCGGTAAATGATACTAAAACCAAGCATCGGTCATTACCTTATACAATTTTGGATTTTGGATTACCGTAGAGACGATCCGTCGGGTCGTCTCTACTATGGATTTTGGATTACCTTATGACTCGACCACATTAATTGTTAGGTGTTAGAAAAAGCACGTAATGCAATTTTAGATTTTGGATTACCGTAGAGAAGACCCGTCGGGTCGTCTCTACTATGGATTTTAGATTACCCTATTACTCGACCACATTAATTTTTAGGTGTTAGAAAAGGTACGTAGTTGCCCTAGTCTACGACAACCCTGGGGGTATAG
The DNA here is from genome assembly GCF_002368395.1 of Calothrix sp. NIES-3974. Taxonomy (GTDB): domain Bacteria; phylum Cyanobacteriota; class Cyanobacteriia; order Cyanobacteriales; family Nostocaceae; genus NIES-3974. Next base: position 2,985,002 of record NZ_AP018254.1, on the reverse strand, counting down.
CCCTCTCAAGTAAAGCTTTTTCGGAGCCAGAGCTACTACTACAAACCCTTCAAAACCTATGTGGTCGAATACTAGCCTACCGTGGGTGCGACGCACAGAAAAATAGAGAACGGTTTTGTCTCGGACGAGTTTTTGGCAAAAAAGCGGGACTGGCCAGATTTGAACCGGCGACCTAGCGCTTAGGAGGCGCTCGCTCTATCCAGCTGAGCTACAGCCCCAGATATTAGCTAAATTTAGCTGAATATTTAGTATTACTCATCATAATACGACTTCTAGCTAGAATGCCAGGAATCTGTCCAAGGTTGACCACCTATTTCTAATCCACAAGTTTGACTGTGGGCAGTCAGGATAATTTTTGGCTTGCTGCCACTGAATTCATAAAGTTGTAAATTTAACATTCCCCGCATGGTGTCTCGACAACAGTAGATCAAGCCGTTGTGGGTGGGGGCACGGAGGGGTGTGCCGGGATGGTCGGTTGTACCGGTGAGGACAACCTGGTATTGGGGGTTTTCTGCCTGCATGTACCAGTATCCCCAGGGGGAAATGTGCCACTGGACTTTGCCGTTCCAAGGTACAAATTCGTAGAATTTACCGCGATAGTGGATTCCCACCATTGCGACGGATTCCATCCACCACAACACACCGCGTTTTCCCCCTCCAGCAGTCAGGGCTAGGTCTGGTTCGTTGGTAAAGCTATTACAATTAAGCCAAAACCACTTTTGGGGAAATGCACCGCCCCAGTTTTTTTCACTGTAGGCGGGGGCGTTGGTAAATTCGTACCTGGTTCCGTTCCAATCAATCCAACCGGTAGCCAGACCGTGGGCCATGAGGATTTGCCATCCTGGCTCAAATATTTGTAATGAGGATAACCAGCCTGCCGTTGATTGTTGGCTTTTGTTTGGGTCTCCCCAGTAGTAAATGGGTTGGATTTGGTATTGCCAACGACAGTAATTGCCTGTACCGGGGTCGTGAATTATGCCTTGATTGAGGGTAGCTGTGGCTTGATAGCCTGTTTGGATATGTTGCTGGAATAGGGGTGGGGGTAGATAGGTGGGTGGTTGGGTCAGTTGGGTTTTTCCCCAATGTCCCAGGGCTAATTTGTCCCGGTCAGCCCAAAATGTGGTGACATCGGGAAAGGTGCGACAGAGGTATTCATCATTGGGTGCGAGAATTTGGGCTGCACCACCGCTATGGGGTTGACCTCCCCAGGGATCTTCGATGGAGTACATGAAGGCGAAGGTTTGCTGGATTTCGGGGATGGTGACTCGGTAGTACCATCCTTCAAAGAATCTTTGGGTTCTACCATCCCAGTGGTAGCCACTGTGAGGTGTTTGCTGTAACAGAAGCTGATTACTGTCAGTAGTTAGCATGGGTATGGGGTTCGGGGAGGAGATAGGAGATAGGAGAGAAGAGTTAATTATCTATAGAATATGAGCTTTTCCGGAGGATACAGCTCACAGCTAATACTGGATTTGGAGCGAGGAGTGATCAGCCTTGAGTAATGGGTTGATTTTTCTACTACTACTTCATGTGATTAATTTTAATGGGGAAAAGGCACGTAGTAGCGCTTTAGGGCTTCATATTAACGCTTTTTTGGGTTTGGGGCTAAAGCCTACTACTAACCCCTGATAAATAATTTTAGGAGTTTGATCCAAATCCAGGTTAAATGGTGAAACTGTTAATCTGGCTACAGATTGCATAGTTTTTTTCTAATGTTTTTATTAATGTTTTTTTGAATTTGGTTATAGATATAACTTTAGTAGTGCCATCTTGATTTAATTTACCCGACAATGGACAGAGCTTGCTATGATTTGGTTTTGTTGATTTGCTGGGTTATTGGCAAATTAGCGATCGCATTTCCAAATTATTTTTCTCCCAGGGTACTTTTGGCAGTTCTACCGCTACATGATTGGGTGTTGATGCGATGATGGATTGATTGCTTGCTCATCACTGTTAAAGATGGGTAGGTTCCGGCGATTAATTATACAGGGAATCCAAAATCCATAGTAGAGACGATCCGACGTGTCGTCTCCACTTGATGGTACAGAGCAAACAGGTTTATTTGTGGTGTCAATTCATGATGCGTGTGTAAAGGCTAATGGAGTAATCCCCAATCCCCAGTCAAACCCCCCAGGTTGATCTACGAAGTCGATTCCTGAATTTCTCACAAGTAAGCGGTAAGTATTGAGTTTTTAGTTGATTCTCTGACTAAACCCTACTCCCGACTCCCTACAAGTTTTAGGGACTTGTGAGAAGTCAAAGAATTCATAGATGCCTGTCTAATAAGCGATCTATGGCCAAATTAATCCAAAATCTAAAATCTAAAATTGTTTGAAATAATGCCATGACAAAGCGCCAGATACTCGAATTAATTGAATATCTTTCCTGGGGTTTCTCCGGTTGGGGGGCTGTTGCGGCATTGATTAGCGGGGATTTATCCTATGCTGTGATTCCTCTAATGTTTACTGTTGGTTTTAATTTGCTGAGTCAGCAGCAGTATAAGCGACTACATTTGCGCCATGAGCGGGAGATTGAGGATTTAGGTAGAAGGATTAATTCCGGGGGGGATAATTGGGGGGAGGAGTATGCTCGGCAAATTGAGCAGTTAAGTTTGACGCAGCAGCAGACTTTTAATGCCATTAATCAACGGTTGGCTCAGTTGGATGTGCGTTCCCAACAGTTGAGTGCGAGTCTTAGTTCTGGGGGGACGGATGGACAAACCCAGGCTAGTAATCAAACTTTGAATCAACGGTTAGCCCAGGTGGATAGTTTAGCACAACAGTTGGCCCAGGTGCGACAAGTGCAACAACAGAATTTGGTGGAGGTGGAGCGGAAAATTGATGAGATTAAACGGTTTTTACAAACCCATCAAACCCAACTTCCTGGGTCTAGTAATGAGGCGGCAATTAAACAAGAATTAGCGACGATACAGGAACAATTTGCGGCCTTACAAAACCAATTAAAACAATCTGGAAGTAATCAAAGATTTAGTCAGTTGGATGGGTTAAATCAGCAAGTGGTGGCCCTTAAACAACAGGTGGATGATGTGCGTAAAGCTCAACAACAAAATATTAGTTCCTTTTCCCAGCGATTATCTCAAGTTGATGTTTTACAACAGCAATTAGCTCAAATTCAAGGGGATATCCAAGCTTGGCGTGATGACCAAGAACGGGGGATGGAAGCACTCAATCAGAAGCTTTCCCAGCAAGTTATGACGACAAATAAATCGAATTCTCAAATTCCGGCCAATATTGCTCAAAGGTTAGGACAATTAGATAATTTAGCTCAGGTGGTACGCTCCCAGCAACAACAATTTGAGGAGTTTCAAACGACCCAGCAGCAAAGTTTACATATGCTGAATCAAAAGTTATTTCAATTGGATGAGTTGGTGCGTGGACGTTTAATTAATAGTAATTCCCAGCACAATTCTCGCAATGGAGATAACAGTATTTTGTCGGATTTACAGCAACAAATGCAAACCACCCAGGTTAATTTTGAGGAATTGCGTCAAGCGCAACAAAAGAGTTTTGATGTGATTAATCAACGTTTGGCTCAATTGGATGCATTAGTACGTCAATTTGATGCACGGACAAAATCAGGGTCTGTTGCAAGTGAGGATGTCTCCAGTTTAAATAAAGCTCAACAACAAACCGTCCAAACCCTGAATTCATTAAATTCCCGGATTTCCCAAGTGGATGCAACTACCCAAAAATTGGGGGATATGACCCGACAGGAAATTGGAGAATTACGTCAGGCGATCGCAGAATTAAAATTACAGGTGGAACAGTTATTTGCTGCTTCTTCTTCCCCTACGACTAACCGTCGTCAACCTCTTCCTGGAAATCCCCCAACTAACGATGTCCCTGAAGGAACGGTTATTATCCCCCCAGTACCAACTCCCACTAGTCCACCTGCAATTATTCCTCCTACCCCAAATCCAGTATCCATATCTTCCCCAAAGGTTCTCCGGGGTCATGATGATCGGGTGTTGTCCCTGGGATTTAGTCCGGACGGGAGAAAATTAGCAAGTGTGGGGGTGGGTAATCAAATTCATATTTGGTATTTAGACCGGGATGAACATCGGGTATTTAGCGATGATGGGAAAACATCTACCAATGACAGTATTAATTCCATTGCCTTTAGTCCGGATGGTACAATGGTTGTTACCGGTGGCGATGACCGTTTAGTGAAATTGTGGGATGTATCTACAGGCGAATTAATTCGCACTATCCGTGGTCACGATAGTAAGGTGTATAGTGTGGCTTTCCATCCTGAAGGGGATATGTTAGCTAGCTGTAGTCGCGATCGCACGGTGAAATTGTGGTCAACGGCTACGGGGAGGGAACTGGAAACCCTACGCGGTCATACCGATGATGTGATTGCGATCGCCTTTAGTCCCAGGGGAGAAATTATCGCCAGTGGTGCTGGTGGTTATGACCAAAGTATCAAAATTTGGCATCTGGAACAACACAAGTTTCTGACTATTGCGAAACATACCGATAATGTCTGTGCTTTAGCTTGTAGTCCCGATGGCAAAAGCTTTGCTAGCGGTAGTTGGGATACCACAATTAAACTGTGGTTTCTCGATAGTGGTAAGGAAATTATGTCCCTATCTGGACACACCGACCATGTGTATGCGATCGCCTTTAGTCCCGATGGTCGAATGGTTGCAAGTGGAAGTCGGGATAAAACGGTGAAGCTATGGAGCTTGGATACGGGGACAGAAATCCGTACATTTACGGTACATGATGATGACGTGAATACAGTCGCCTTTAGTCCCAATGGTCGCTATTTGGCTACAGGTAGCAGCGACCATCTGATTACAATTATTCCGTTGTCGGAAATTCTCGGTTCCGGAGGAGGAGGTAGACGTACCCAATTACCAATGCGGATACGTTCTAATGATTAATTGGTTGTTTAATGGGTAAACTAATAATAAATTCGCTTCCCTCTCCTGGGTGGGAATTGACCTCGATTTTACCTTGGTGTTTTTGAATGATTTGATAACTTACGGATAATCCTAAACCAGTTCCTTTTCCTACTGGTTTGGTGGTAAAAAATGGATCGAATATTTTTTTTATTATCTCCGGTTCAATCCCGATACCATTATCTTTAATTTTAATTTCCAGGGTGTCCTGGTCGGTAGAGGTAGTACTAATTAATATATGTTTATTTTGCTGCTGTGGGTTTGTCTCTAAGGCATCAATGGCATTACTGATAATACTCATAAATACTTGATTTAGTTGAGCCGGATAACACAGAATTTTAGGAATATCACCAAAGTTTTTCGTAATTTTAATCCCACATTTAATTTTTTGACTCAAAATTAATAAAGTACTTTCTATACCCTCATTAATATTAACTTCTTTCTTTTCTGCTTCATCTAAACGGGAAAAATTACGCAGTGATGTGACAATATTCTTTATTCTTAAAGTTCCTTCCCGCATTGAATCAAACACTTTCGGTAAATCCTCCGCTACAAAATAAATATCTAACTCTTCCGCAACCGCCACAATTTCCGGATGGGTATGGGGATAATGATGGCGGTATAAATTCAACAATTTCAAAATGTCTTGACTGTATTGGTGGGCATGGGCTAAATTACCATGTATAAAAGTAGCAGGATTATTGATTTCGTGAGCAATTCCCCCAACCATTTGTCCTAAACTCGACATTTTTTCCGATTGAATTAATTGCTGTTGAGTGTTTTTCAACTCATCTAGAGTCGCTTCTAACTCCTCGGTTCTGAGTTTTACCTGAAGTTCTAAGGTGTCACGGGAAATTTCTAGTTCTCGCAGCATTTTTTGGATTTTTTTGTCTATGGGCTTGGCGATTTTTCCACTAAAAAATATACCTAGAGATATAGATAAACCAATGCCCATTAGCATGGATATTATCGTAATATGGAAAGAATCATAAATACTATCGACTGCTTGCTTTTGTAATTGCAGATTGTAACTTTGTACCTGATGAAATAAAGAATTCAAATCCTGCTCTAATATTTCACACTCTTGATCTAATTCTTTTTTTTGATTAGTAAGATGTTGATGATAAACTAGAGCAATGTTGACTTTTTTTTGATAGGAGTTATCTGTTTGTTTGGAATTTGCTAGGCGATTATTTTCTCCCCGTGGGTCAATAATACCAAGATGATGAAATTCACTTTCTAAATCTAGAAAATATCTCTGCTGATTTTGTCTTCGATGCCAGCTTTTGACCAGTTGTTCATATAGTTTTTGCTGAGATTGTGTTCGGAAATCACTTTTGTTGATTTCTGCAAAAACCTGTTTAACATCATCTTCAGCCTTCCCAATCTTTTCTAGAGCTAGCTTGCGAGTCTCCGCATTTAATTTATAGTCTAATAAAGTAGTTTCGGCGGCTTCCATTTTCGCTTTTGCTTCCTGAATCACCCACAATTTATCAATTAATGGTAGACGCTGTTCACTAAATGTCAAAATATATTGACTAAGTTGATAATTAGTTTTCAAACCCACTAAACCAACTATTAATATGAGGATTCCCATTGTTAAAAAAGCCGCAAGAATCCGTAAGCGCAAGCTCAATTTTGATAACAGCATATAAATTTTCTCTAGCCAACAAAAACTCTTATTTACGAATACAAGTGATTAACCTTGACACCAGACTATTATTTAATAGTTGAAAAAGAATATAGATGTGCATAGATGTGCCATCTGTCCAGAGGATATTCAAAATGCCTTGATTCGGGACTTCCAGCTTGCGACAGCACTGACAACATCTCAATTTTTCATAGATCAAACCCTATGCTGATATACTGCTCCCGCTTATTATTCCCGCTAACTAAATCAAAATCTAAATGTTTGTAAATTTATTGGCGAAAAATTCTGTGGAAATTTTGCTGATTCAACATCAAAACTAGTAGAGACGTAATATATTACGTCTCTACAATCATTTGATATATTTAACACCTCCACATATATTTGAATTTAGCAGTCCTTGATCTATTGGTGACAATTTCCTGATTTCGCAGAATCTACCTATGGAAACCTCGTCTATACCTAGCATCAACACTCAAACCTGCAATTCCCATTGTGAGATTAATCCAAAAACATACGCTCTTCTCCGACAATCTGCACCAACTGCTGATTCTATCCCCCATACACCCAGATATTTCCCCCTACACCAGGGACGCTACGAAGTTAAGCCGGGGATGTATAGATTCGGTTATGATTTTGGTAATGGGGATGGGGATCGACATCTATTTCAAATTGATGCAAGTTTTGATTTCTACCATCAAACCAAGTTAACTGCGCGTCGGGAAAACCTTTACAAATACTTTCAAACCTGTAATTACGCTGATAATATTAACAGGGAAGTCATCAAACTGATAGTTTCTCGCTTATTAAGCGAATATCCTCAATATTTTCACCGGGAAGATTTACCCACAGGTGATTTTGCACTCCATTGTCTTCTCACCCAGGAAACTCTGAATTTTGATCAGCAAGGGTTTTTAAAAACCGTTTCACCAGCAAACCCCATTCCCAAATATACCTATGGATTGGATGCGATCGCCTGTCAAATTCAAGAGGATGTCACGGTTATTTGTCGCCATCCAGACACTGGTCAAAACTGGGTGAGTGCTATTCATCTATGTTTTCCCAATCATTGGTCAGCAGCAGCAAAAATCGGTCAAGATTTTACCACTATACATCAACCAGTGGCAGAAATTGCACCGATAAATCGACGCGCAGATAGTTTAGTCAAAGGGATGATTTATGGTCAACCAATGGTTCGCTTTGCGTGGGGAATCAGTACCGATACCTATTTGAATCACCATCCAGAACCAGCACCAGGGTTTGATGCGCAATTTTGGTCTGGACGCAGGTTTTGTCTTGATCAACCCCAATTATATCTCCGCATTGAACGACAAGTGATTTGGGGTTTACCACAGGTTCATGCTGCTTTGTTCACAATTCGCACCTATTTCCGAGATTGCGCTGTAATTTGTCAAGATATCCATCTTCGCAATCAATTAATTAGTGCGATTAAGTCAATGAGTCAGGAATCTCTGATTTATAAGGGTTTATCGGTAAGTAAAGGGGATATTTGTCGGTGGATGGAAGGATTTTAGATTTGAATTCTTACTCTATATCCCAGTTCCCAATTCCCTAAAAACATGGAAAATTTCATGGTTGATGGGTTGGAAGCGAACTTCCTAAACCCAACCGAACCATAAATTTTGAGCAAAAAGTGAATCCATCACACGATTCACCTACACAAACAAGTGGAACTATAAATACTATACTGTTGAGACAAAAAACAGATAATGACGGATTTTTCACAATATTGTCACCAACAGCAACACGCTCAGTCTATCTAAACCGACGTTTGCGTCGTGCTGCAACAGCTTTACGTTTGCGTTTTTCTTGGGGGGTTTCAAAATGTCGGTGATATTTGACATCTGCTAAGATTCCAGCTTTGGACACTTGGCGTTTAAACCGACGTAGTGCTGATTCGATTCCTTCGTTTTCTCCTAAAACCACTTGGGTCATTCGTATTCCTCAATTATTTATACTTTCTATTTTGCCATTCCTCTTGCGAAAATGCGACAGGAATTTATTTGCTGACGGGAAGATGTCGCTTGAATCTTAACATCTCTCCTGCGATCGCCATTTCTAAATTTTTCGTTAAGGGAATTAACGTATATTTTGATGACGATAACGGTTCCCTATTTTAGCAGATAGGGCAAGTTTTACATGCGATCGCCCGTCGTGAATTATTTTCATCCTAAATCTTTGTGGATGAAGGGTTTAGCATCAGCACCGGTATAAGTGGCGACAATGTGACCATCGCCAGTCATTTGATATTTATAGGTGACTAATCCTTCTAAACCAACGGGTCCACGGGGTGGCATTTGTTGGGTACTAATACCGACTTCGGCTCCAAAGCCGTAGCGATAACCGTCGGCAAAGCGGGTGGAACAGTTATGAAACACTCCCGCAGCATTGACTAAACCCATGAATTGGTTGGCGGTTTCAATATCTTCGGTAATAATGGCTTCGGTGTGTTTGGAACCGTAGGTGTTGATATGGGCGATCGCGTCTGCGGTGGTATCGACGATTTTAATGGCTAGGATTAAATCACTGTATTCGGTTTGCCAATCTTCTTCCGTGGCAATACCGATGTTGGGAAAATTGGTTAATATTGCCCTTGTTTGTTCGTCTCCCCGTAATTCTACTTGGGCATTTTGTAAAGCTGTGGCGATACTCGGTAAAACTGTGGGAGCGATCGCGCGATGAATTAGAAGAGTTTCGATAGCATTACAAGCTGCTGGATACTGGGTTTTGGCATCGAGGGTAATGGAAATGGCTTTTTCCAAATCCGCAGTTTCATCGATGTATAAATGACAAATACCATCGGCATGACCCAGTACAGGGATGCGGGTGTTTTCTTGGACAAAGCGGACAAAGGCATTGGAACCACGGGGAATAATTAAATCCACGTATCGATCTAGTTTTAATAATTCCAAAGTTTCTTCCCGACTAGTTAACAATTGCACCACATCCGGGTCGATGGTGGTGGTAGCTAATCCGGTTTTGATGGCTGTGACAATTGCTTCACAGGATTGAATTGCTTCCTTTCCCCCTTTTAGTATTACCCCGTTCCCCGATTTAATTGCCAAAGCTGCAATTTGAATCGCAGCTTCCGGACGAGCTTCAAAAATCACCCCTAACACACCCAAAGGACAAGTAACCCGTTTTAAAATCAACCCCTTATCTAACTTCCGGTGAATCTGACACACACCCAGAGGGTCAGGAATTTTGCCAACATCTCTGACCCCGGCGATCGCATCGCGTAATTTATGTTCGTCTAGTTGTAAACGTTTATAAAGGGGTTTTGCCAAACCAGATTCAACAGCGCGATCGCAATCGGCCGCATTTGCTGCTAAGATATCTGCTTGGGCTGAGGATAATGCTTGGGCGATCGCTTCTATGGCTTCATTGCGAGCAGCTGTGGAGCGCAAAGCTAACTTTTGGGCTGAAGAACGAGTTTTGTGGGCAATATCCACAAGGGAAGACGAACCTATCACAGAAGCAGTCATAATAATCGGGCGAGATGGGAAGTTTTGGCATATATCATTTTACCAGGTTTGGTTGCGACGTTATTTATTCCTCGATGAATGAAATCCCCCGTAGAGATGACCCGTCGGGTCGTCTCTACCAATAATCCCAATTGTCGGATTGTCTCTCAAATGATCAAAATTGTTGGGTCGTCCGAATTCAAATTGCTGTCATTTCCAATTTCTTTCCCGTTCATCAAAATCCTCAAATTGATTTTCTTCCTGATTATTTAAATCAGTTTGATTCTGCTTTTTCTGTCGATGAATAATCTGAAAATAGGAAAAATTCGGAATAATTTTCTGGCAAAATTTGATAATTGTAGTCATCATAATTTTCAGTAATTTTAATTAAAATCAAGGATATTTTCCGACTGTTAAATCAACGAAAAATACCGAGTAATGTCAGCAAGTTACAAGTATCATTTACCAGGCAAAATCTGTGTAGTGAAATACTACTAAAAATCTCCAGTTTTAAGTCAGTTCCAGCCGACAACAAGTCGCTACGCGTTTACATATTGTTTTGACGTAAGCAAACAAGAAAATATTTTATTTCTACTCCCTAATCCCCACTTCCTACTTCCTCCGCATCAAGTGAGTTTATCCAACAATATTAGTTGTTTCTGAGTTATTTTCTCTTCGGTAAGAAGCTATCAACTAAACTCTCCCTGAAAACAAAATTCCCTATCCTACTTTCCATCAAGCTGTGTATCCATTCTCAACTTTACCTTATATTCAGGAACAATTCTGTCTACTATTTGTCTTGACCAGATGAGTTGACACGGACTCAGCATAAAATGAATTTTGTCCGGATCACACCGCAAATATGCGGAAAATTGCTGCAAGCAAGAAGGAGGTCAGGATACAAAACCCTGTTAAGGACAGAATACTCCATGTATACATCACTTGTCCTGAGTACAAAGCACAGGAATATCTGAATCTAAAGATGCAAACTAAGAGTTAATAAATTCTGACTCCTGCATTCTGTATTCTTTCTTGTTCAATTCAACTGTCGCGAATAAATCACACACATGAGATTAAGTCCAGTCGTCATACCTAGCGTTGTTGGTATTACCTTACTTACCAATCCTGTTCATGCTGCACAGTTAGAATCATGGAATTTTGATGCTGCAAAAAACCAAATACATATTACCACCACTTCTAAAACCCAACCCCGTGCATTTTTAATTGCAAATCCAACCCGTTTAGTTGTTGATTTACCGGGAACAAATTTAAATAGACAAACCGTTCGTCGTTCTATTACGTCACCTCAAATAAAAGAAATTCGTGTTGGTCAACCCAACCCACAAACAACTCGATTTGTCGTAGAACTTGCACCAGGTTACACCCTTGCTGCTGATAGATTATCAATTCGTGGTGATTCCGCATCTCACTGGATTGTGAATTTTAACTCCATTCAACCTGGTAATAACACAATTCCCACCAACCCAGATGAACAAATTCCAGTTCCAGTGGGAAGCATTTCACCCTTTGCTGGAGTTGTTTCCCTTGGTAGTGAAATTACTTCCCTCAGTTCACGGGTCAGGTCTCTACTCAATTCATCCCGTTATCAACATCTTGATGCTGGGTTCTTTTTCCTAGATATGGAAACAGGTAACTATATCGACCACAACGGGGAAAAAATCTTCCCAGCTGCAAGTACAATCAAATTCCCCATTTTAGTGGCTTTATTTCAAGAAATTGATGCAGGACGGGTGAAACTGAATGAAACTCTGACTATGTGTCGTGACTTGATCACCGGTGGTTCGGGAAATATGCAATATCGACCAGTAGGAACAAGGTTTAGTTTGCTAGAAACCGCAACCCAGATGATGACCGTCAGCGATAACACCGCGACGAACATGATTATTGATCGACTAGGTGGGTTAAACCGACTGAATCAACGCTTTCGCAGTTGGGGGTTACAAAATACTGTGATGCGCAATATGTTAGGAGATTTTGGTGGAACTAATACCAGCAGTGCGAAGGATTTAGTCCGATTGGGTGCATTAATTGCAAATAATCAGTTACTAACAGCTTCCAGTCGTTCACGGGTTTTGGATATCATGTATCGTGTCCGTAACCGAAGTTATTTACCATCTGGTTTAGGTAGCGGTGCAAGGATTGCTCATAAAACTGGAACCTTAGCAGCTTTGGTGGGTGACACGGGAATTATCCAAACCCCTTCCGGAAGACGCTATTTAGCGGGTATATTTGTCCGTAGACCCCGTTGGGATGACCGGGGTGTGGAATTAGTCCGTCAAGTTTCCCAAATTTTCTACGGTCATGTGAATCAAACTCAAGTTACTAGTCGGTAAATTATTAATGGGATTTATTCCATGTTTCGCAAAATTTTAGGGAATAGGTAGTAGGGAGTAGGGACGACCCGTCGGGTCGTCTCTACTCCCGTCTCCTTCGATTCAAAATCCAAAATCTAAAATGGTCTTAATTCGTCCAGCAACTGCTTCCGAAATTTGGACAATCCGCAAACTGGTATTGTCAGCAAAACTAGATATGACCCAATTGCGATCGCAGCAGTTTTTAGTCATCGAATTCGATGGAAGGATTATTGGCTGTGGACAGTTACGCGAATTTCCGGATGCACAAGAATTAGGAAGTTTAGTCGTTGTCAAAAAGTATCGTCAACAGGGTTTGGCAACGTTACTCATTCAGAAATTATTAGAAATTGCGACAAAACCTGTTTATTTAGAATGTTTAGGACAAAAGCTGGCTGATTTTTATACTCATCGTGGTTTTGTTGAAGTAGATTATCACCACTTACCAAGTTCTTTACAAGCAAAATATAGGTTAAGTCACATTACAAAAAATATCATTCACCTTCCAGTCATGTTTATGTATTATGAAAATAATTCGTAATTTGTAATTCGTAATGGACTATGGCAACGCTTCGCGTACGTAATTTGTACAAAGTAACGTGATTTTGATGAGTTATAAAGCCTGAAATTCTTGTCTAGTACCAGTATCATTTATAGAAAATAGAAGTTTCTAAAAACCTCCTAGGATGTTGAGAATAAAATCATTAAACCTGGAATCAGTCAGTTATTGAGTTTGTTCTCAACTAATGGATGAGGTTACTTTGAAGCTTAACTTTCAAAATCATTGATTCACAGGGTTTGTAGCGTTTATAATCCGTCGTAGCTCGCTACGACCTAGGAGTATTCACGTTAAAGTAATCCAAAATCTAAAATCCAAAATCAAAAATCCCCTCATCCTTTCCCACCAGTGAAAGTGACACCTTCAATAAAATAACGGTTGAAAAATGCATAGATAACTAAAGCTGGTAAGGTAAAGACCATTGAAGCTGCCATGATATAATTCCAGTAACTTATATATTGCCCTTTAAAGCTATTTAATCCCAGGGGTAAGGTAAACATTTCTGGGTCAAATAAAATTACTATTGGTAATAAAAAGTTATTCCAACTACTCATAAAAATAAAAATGGCTTGAGCTGCAAGGGCTGGTTTTGCTAGAGGTAAAACAATATGACGAAATATCTGTAATGGATTTAATCCGTCTAAAGCCGCAGCTTCTTCTAGTTCACGAGGAAAGTTAATAAAGAATTGCCGCATCATAAAAATAAATGTGGCATTTACCATAAAAGGAATTATCATTCCTTGATAGGAATTGAGCCAACCCAAGGTTTTAAGAATTAGAAAATTTGGAATTAGGGTGACTTGGACGGGAACAGCGAGAATTGCAATAATTAAGAAAAAAATTAACTGCCGACCGGAAAATTTTAATCTGGCTAGGGCATATCCTGCCATTGAATTAAATATTAAATTTAAAATGGTAGTACTAACTGCAATCACTACACTGTTAAATAACCACCGCCAAAATAATGGCTCTTCTAAGAATATTTGCCGATAGTTGTCTAGGGTAAAATTTTGGGGAATAAAATTAGGGCTACCACTGGTAATTTCAGCTAAGGTTTTAAAGGATGCTGAAAGTGCCCATAAAAAGGGAATTACAGTTACAATCCCATAAATACTTAACAGCAGGTAAAGTAATATTTTTACGGAGAAAAGTGGGCGAGACATAGGTAAAAGTACAATAATGCTAATTAGTTTTTGGGAATGGAGAACAGGAAATAGGGAATAATTTTACTCTTAATTATTTCTGCTTTCTGGGGCTTCAATCAATCACTTTGTACAAAAATTTTCAAGTTTCTTAGCAACTCTCAATCACAGCAAAAAAACTTATGCCTCATTTTCGGGTAATATCAACTCAGAAGACAAAAATATCCGTTTCTATGCCTTTGTCGCAAGTTGTGTTTGAGTGGCATAGCAAAATCACACACCCCAGAATACTCCTAACTTTCTCCAAAGACAATGGCAAAGTGGCAACAAGGCGAATTAATCGAACTGGAAATTACTGACCTCACTGATACCGGTGATGGTGTCGGTAAATGGCAGGATGAAAATGGTAATCATCGGGTTGTATTTGTCCCCGACACGGTTCCAGGCGATCGCATTTTCGCTCGATTGGTTTTTGTCAAACCGAGTTTTGCCCGGGCTAAAATTAAAGAATTGTTACAATCTTCTCCTCACCGCATTCGCCCCCTCTGTATTGTCGCCGATAAATGTGGTGGCTGTCAGTGGCAACATGTAGATTATCAATTCCAATTGGCTGCCAAACGGAATCAAGTCATCCAAGCTCTGGAGCGGATTGGTGGTTTTGTTTCTCCACCCGTCGATCCGGTACTAGCTGGTGAGGATGGGTTTAATTATCGCAACAAAGTTACCTATCCTGTGGGACGTTCTGCCACCGGAAAGTTAATTGCTGGTTACTACCAAAAAGGTAGCCATCAAATTGTCAATCTCAATCAATGTCCAGTTCAAGATCAACGCTTAAACCCTCTATTGCGGGAGATGAAGCAAGATATACAAAACTTGGGTTGGCCAACTTACGATGAAAAGACCCATTCTGGACTGATTCGCCATTTATGTTTACGTATAGGTCGCCGCACAGGAGAAATATTGGTCACTCTCGTAACAAAAGAGTGGAATATACCAGATGTTGGGTGCATAGCACAAGAGTGGTTAGACCGCTATCCCCCATTAGTAGGAGTGATGTTAAACCGGAATAGCGAACGTACAAATACTATCTTTGGGGATGAGACCCGTTTACTTGCGGGTCAACCTTTCTTAAGGGAAAGATTTGCCGGATTAGAATTTCAAGTTCGTGCAGAGACATTTTTTCAGGTTTATACAGAAACGGCTGAGGCACTCGTGCAACAAATTCAAGCGCAATTAAGTCTACAAGGAGAGGAAACACTACTTGATGCCTATTGTGGCATTGGGACGATGACTTTGCCACTGGCGAAATTTGTCAAGGAGGCGATTGGGATAGAAGTACAGCCACAAGCAGTGATGCAAGCGCAATTAAATGCCCAATGCAATAACATTGAAAACGTCACTTTTCATGTTGGGACGGTGGAAAGGTTATTAACAGAATTATCAATCCGACCAGATATTGTTGTACTTGACCCACCCCGTAAAGGATGCGATCGCGCCGTCATTGATGCCCTATTAGATTATAAACCGCAACAAATTGTCTATGTCAGTTGTAAAGTTGCCACCTTGGCACGCGATTTAAAATTACTCTGTCAAGATGGAATATATAGGTTAACGCGAGTTCAGCCAGCAGATTTCTTCCCCCAAACCGGACATGTGGAAGTTGCGGCATTTCTTGTGTTATCACATTTGTCAGGAGGAAAACATTCCTTCACAAAAACTCGAATTTCCGATTTGTAGCGTAGTGCATAGTAAAAATGCTAAACTTGAATTAAGCTAAAAATATAATTGATTTTGGTTAAAGAAATTCAAGTTGCATCATCTAAACAGTTGATGAATTGGATTGTCCCCATTGAAAACAAGTTAGATTTCGATGATTTCCAACCTCTTGGGATTTTTTCTCGGCTAAGTAAAATACTTGCTGCCTATTAACATCAAACTCTACTTTTTTCAACCCCACAATTTCATTTCATCCTTTGCTCTAGATGTGCCCTAGCATTTTCAAAACTTAGTTGTAAAGACGTAAAGTTTGAAGGCAATATGACCACCTCAACCTGAATCAGGGTGCCTGTGACAGCAAACTGATGTCTCGCTAACTCTGAAAGCTATGGGGTTTTCTGAAGTGATTACTATTTCGTTTCGTCCTGTTGGACGCAATTGGGGCACTATAAGTTTCGCCTCTACACTGTATCTTTGTCCGATTCTCGATTTACTACTAACCGATATTCCGAAGAAATTACAGGCTGAACTGCGTTTAGGGTTGCAAGAAGCGCTCGTAAATGCAGCCAAGCACGGTAATAACCTCGACCCCGGTAAAAAGGTAGTTGTGAGATTTTCTTTGGTTGACAATCAATATTGGTGGATTATTTCCGACCAAGGTAATGGTTTTAGTCCCGATATTGAATGCGATCGCGAGTCATCTGATCAACTGCTACCACCGGAAGAGTCAGAACATGGCCGTGGCTTGTGTATTCTTCACCATATTTTCGACCAGGTAGAATGGAATAAGACGGGGACTGAGCTACGTCTGTGTAAGCAGCTAGAGACTCGTCCGCGTTTATTCGCCAAAGCCCTGCACTAGAGTCATATATACTAACTTGATTTTTCAGTTAATCCCAGTTATTTCACATTATTTTCCAATTTTGTCTTGTTTACGGTGTTGATGTGTTGGTTTAGCTAATTTTAACCATAGTTTTTGTCAGTGAGTGTTTGCTGGCAAACAAATATCTCTTAAGTTAGCAGTTAGCCTTTGGTTTTTTTGATGAAGCCAAAGGCTAATTTAGTTAGCGATCGCCCAGTGGGAGGTAAAGATTATTGGTTTCAGTTGGAATTACAGGCTGATGCCTACCGGACATTACCTAACCTAACATTTAATACCCTAATTATTCTATTAATCTAACATACATAAAACCGTCCGACAAAGACCTTGCTCTAGATCCAGTTTTTTGGTACACAAATGAATAGAGGCGCTACAAGTAACGCCTCTACTGGATTTTGGATTTTAACATTTTGGATTTCCCTAAATATAACATAGCTTTGGAAAAAGTGGTAGGTCTTTTGAAAAAAAAATCAAAAAAAGTAAGCGCTAGAGACATGTGGCAGACATTCACAATATCCGTAGCTGACTGGCTACGTCCCTTTGCTTGATGTACTGTTCATATTTTGATTCGATTAAGATTGCGTTCGTGTTTTCCCATACAGCTGTTTTCTGTATACTTTGTTTGGGATGTGTGTGAAGAATAGCAAATTCAGTATTTACGCGGAAAATCTCTGGAAAAGGATATTATATAAGTGATTGAATGAGGTCGAAAAACATCAGAAATTTTTCCCCAATAATCAAAAAAATCTATACATTTGCCAAGAATTTCGTCGGTATATCTCGGCAGAAAATAAGTATTTTACGTCACAAAATTGTGTATTGAGTATGGCCAAGCGATCGCTGCAAGCATCTGTAGAGGGGATTAGAAAAGCGCGTCAAGCCTTTAAACGTAAAGGTTGGACGCAGGAATATTTAGCAGCAGAAGTTGGGTTAGAAACCCGTCAACCGATTTGGAAGTTTTTTTCTGGGAAACCGGTGGATCGGCAGGTTTTTCATGAGATTTGTTTTGTTTTGGAGCTAGAACCAGAGGAAATTCGTCTCCACGATGACAGTGATGTATCAGTGCAGGACGACGGTTCTAGTAGTGGTACGGTGATTCCCCTACCACCAATTTCCGGAACAGAATCAATGGGTATATCCGCAAATCCAACCCAAATCCTGGATGCACAAGTACAACATGTCCGGTCGATTTTGACAGAAAAAATCCAACATCAATGTGGGTGGTTACGGTTGTTGGATGTTGCTCGTCCGTTGAGTTTGGATGAGTTATACGTGGATGTAAGAATAGTGGAAGAGGTTTCCAGCCATCGCTGGTTGAATTTAGCCACTATTCAAACAGATGACCATCAAGGTTGGGAAAGGCTGAAAGTACAGGTGGATAATTCCCCCTCCACCGCGAACCATGCTCATCTTTTAGCCAGCGATCGCAGTTTACCCATGAATGGGATTGAGGTGGTGGAAAATCATCCTCGGTTAATGGTGTTAGGCAAACCCGGTGCGGGGAAAACCACATTTTTACAAACGATCGCCATCAAATGCAATCAGGGAAGTTTTAAAGCTGATTGTGTACCAATTTTTATTAGTTTGAAGCGGTTTGCCGAAGCAATTACCCCAACTAGTTTATTGGAATTTATTGAACGGGAGTTTAGCGAATCCGGTTTATCTGCTGAGAATTGGCACAATTTTTTCATCTGGGGACGAGCAGTAATTTTACTGGATGGATTAGATGAAGTCGGTAAAAATGCTAACAACTGGGTCGTACGGGAAATTTGTACATTTTGCGATCGCTACTATAAAACCCAGGTGATTGTTTCCTGTCGAGTTGCAGCTCAACTTTACCAATTCCAGAATTTTACAGCCGTCCAAATTGCCGATTTAACCCCAGCGCAAATTTTTAATTTTGTCCAAAGATGGTTTTACTCGGTTGGTAAACTCTCACCTCAGAATGCCAGTGAAAAAGCAGAACAATTTATCCAGAAACTGGAATTACCAGAAAATTATGCCATTCGTGAACTAGCCACCACCCCAATTCTGTTAAATTTAATGTGTTTGGTGTTTAGTTCATTAGGTGATTTTCCCAATGCTCGCGCCCAACTGTATAAACAAGGTTTAGACTTATTACTGGTACGATGGGATGAAACACGGGGTATCACCAGAGACCAAACCTATCAAAATTTATCCCTGCAAGATAAAATTAGGATTCTCAGTCGGATTGCAGCTGTCACCTTTAACAACGGGGATTATTTCTTTTGGGAAAGCCAAATCAAACAAGCAATCGGGGATGTGATCCAAGAAATTCAGGGAACTCCCATTGATGCCAATGCCTTAGAAATTAACTGTCAAGGGATTATTAAAGCCATTGAATCCCAACATGGATTATTGCTGGAACAGGGACGGGGGATATATTCCTTTTCCCACCTCACCTTTCAAGAATACTTCACCGCCTGGGAAATTGCCCTCAATTCCGATCGACAAGCCCTAAATAACCTAGTTAACCATCTATGGGAACCTCGATGGCGTGAAGTTTTATTGCTAACTGCTGGCATGTCACCCCAAGTGCATTATCTATTTGAGTTAATGCAGCAGCAAATGTATACCGTGCGTAACTCCTCACCCCAGCTAGGTAAATATTTGCAATGGATTCACAACAAAGCCCAATCCCTGCGCCAAGGCGAAAATCCCACGGCAATCAGGGCATTTTACTACACCTTAAGTTTACCATCCTTCCATCCCCTAGCCGGAGATCAATCCCTAGCTTTAGCCATCGAACCCAAATTTGCCGTTGATTTAGGTCTAGAAATCGGCTTAGATATGGCCCTACGCCATGCTGTAGCCCTAAGTCAAACTATTATCCCCGAAATCTTTTCCCAAAGGATTATTGCCCTGCGGATGGCATTAGAATTGGATGGATTAGCCCAAATTGACCCCGAACTCCACCAAATCATCCAACGGCTACTTGCTCAACTACCCGACAACAAAGCCGAACGGTCTGAACTCAAAACCTGGTGGCAAACCCACGGAATTACCTGGACAAACGAACTGCGATCGCAGTTAATCCAACATCGCCAAATCGGTTACAATTGGCAAATTACCCCCCAGGAATCCGAGTCAATCCAGCAATATTGGCAAGTTTGTAAAATTATTCATGACTGTCTACTCTGTGCTGTCAATCTCAGTCCAAATCAATCTCAGGCAATTATGGACAGTTTGTTTAATCCTAATTAGGGAATAGGAAAAAAGAATGCGACAGATGAATTTTGTTGGTAGAGACGTAATATATTACGTCTCTATTAGATGTGTTGCTAGTCGAACTGTTTTTGGAATCGGTATTATCAGGGGTTGGGGTAGGTGATTTCTGGAGAGACGCGATATATCGCGTCTCTACGATTATTTTGGGTTTACGAATTTTCTGATCCAAACCGTATTGGTACATCATTTAAATTTTAAAAGGTCTGTTCAAAACCGCTTTCACGACTTTATCCTGTATTCTTGAATTATGCTGTCAAAGGGTGACAGCACATTACCCAGCTTTGATAATGGCTATTCCCCATTCCCCATTACCAACTCCTCACTCCCTCATTTACAACCCCAAAAATGCACCTAATTCTCTACAGTAAACCTGGATGCCATTTGTGTGAAGGATTACAGGAAAAACTCACGCAAATTCAAACTATCAAAATTGACTTAGAAATACGTGATATTACCACTCAAGATGATTGGTTTCAAATGTATCAATACGAGATACCTGTATTATTTATCGTCAATCCAGACAATCCTCAACAGATGCAAATGATACCCCGCCCATCTCCTCGTACATCCGTATCTCAACTGGACAAAATTCTGCAAAGGTATCTCTAGGTATTTGTATATAAAAAAAAATAGGGCAGAATAGGCGCAAGTAATGCAAGAAATGTGTGTGACGAGGTTTTCAGCATGAAATTGCGGGAATTGCTTGTTGGTATTAACGGGATTGAGCAACTAACTGACCATCCGGGTCTGGATGGGGAAGTAACAGGTTTGACAACGAATTCCCATGCGACGCGAACAGGGGATGTATTTATTGGAATGCCGGGAACTCGTGTTGATGGCGGAGAATTTTGGCCAAGTGCCATCAATGCGGGGGCGATAGCGGCAGTAATTTCCCCAGGTGCAGCCGAAAAAATGCCACCAAATGGTGATGGGTGTGTGATTGTAGCTGAGGATATGACTAGGGTTTGTGCTGAGTTAGCGAGTAAATTTTATGGCTATCCTGGTCACAAACTAAAATTGGTGGGGGTGACGGGTACTAATGGTAAAACTACGACAACCCACTTGATTGAACATTTTTTGAATGCAGCCAATTTAAATACGGCTTTGATGGGGACTTTGTATACCCGGTGGAAAGGGTATAGTAAGGAAGCGACCCATACGACACCTTTTGCGGTGGAATTACAGCAGCAACTCGCTTTAGCCAAGGAAGCAGGGAATGAGTATGGGGTAATGGAGGTGAGTTCCCATGCTCTAGCTCAAGGAAGGGTGTTAGGTTGTCGATTTGAAGTGGCTGTTTTTAGTAACCTGACCCAAGACCATTTGGATTACCACAGGGATATGGAAGATTATTTTGCAGCTAAATCCTTGTTATTTAGTCCTGATTACCTCCAGGGTCGAGCAATTATTAATGCTGGGGATAGCTACGGTCAACGTTTACTCACAGCTTTAGGTACAGATAAAGCCTGGAGTTATAGCGTTAATGATGAAAGTGCTAATCTCTGGATGAGTGATTTAAGTTACTCGGCAACTGGGGTCAGTGGTACTTTACATACTCCCAAGGGCAGTTTTGGATTCAATTCACCCCTTGTCGGACAATTTAACCTCGAAAATTTACTGTCAGCCGTTGGTGCAGCATTACACCTCTGTGTGGATTTAGAGGTCATAGCCCAAGCCATTCCTAATTTTCCCGGAGTTCCAGGACGGATGGAACGGGTGCAGGTGGATTCCCATCAAGATATTAGCGTGATTGTGGATTATGCCCATACTCCCGACAGTTTAGAAAACCTGCTGAAAGCCTCCCGTCCCTTTATTTCCGGGAAAATGATTTGTGTATTTGGTTGTGGTGGAGACAGAGACCGTACCAAACGTCCAAAAATGGGTAAAATTGCGGCGGAATTAGCAGATGTAGCCGTTGTCACTTCTGATAATCCCCGTACCGAAGACCCGCAACAGATATTAGACGACGTATTAGCAGGAATACCTGATGGGGTGAATCCTACCGTAATTTGCGATCGCGCGACTGCCATTAGAACGGCAATTTTACAGGCGCAACCCGGTGATGGGGTATTACTTGCAGGAAAGGGACACGAAGATTATCAAATTCTCGGTACGGAAAAAATCCATTTTGATGACCGAGAACATGCAAGGGATGCTTTATTAGTCAGAATGAAGCAATTCTAATTATCAAAAATCATAATTAATCATAATTGTAGAAACGTAGCGATGCTACGTCTCTACGATTGATGATGAATTCACGTTAATTCCCATTGCGATTAATGCGATAAACGTGTACCAAACGATTCAACCAAATTGTTTCCCCCTCCCATTTCATGCCGATTTTTTCTAATACTCGAACCGAAGCTTGATTTTCCGGTTCGACTATTCCTAATATATAATCCAAATTTAAAACATTAAATCCATATTCAATACAAGCTCTAGCCGCTTCCGTGGCAATTCCTTGTCCCCAAAATTCTGGTGCAAACCTGTATCCTAATTCGTTTTCCAGTTTGCCATCAATTAACTCGACCCCAATCCCACAATAACCGATTAATTGATGGGTTTTTTTCGTGATTACAGCCCATTTTCCGTATCCCCATTCAGCATAGGATTCCCGATAACTATGCACTTTGATGGCGGTCATTTCCCTATCCAGGGGAGGAGTTGGGGAAAACTTCATCACTTGGGGATGGGCAAAAATAGGTGCAATTTTATCGATATCTTGTTCACAGAATTCCCGGATAATTAAGCGTTCGGTTTCCTTAATTATTTTCTGCTCCTGATGGTTTTTATCTCGAATTTGAGAGGATTTAGCTATCGTAATTTTCGCAGTTTGTAAACTGGGAATATTCGCATATCTCAGCAATAATTGTTTTTTTGTCAACCACCACAGCAACAGCAAAATAATAGCATGAATCACCAAGGTAATTTGAGCATAGGGTTGAATCTGAAAATCATAAATTGTTAACCAATCCCCCTCAAAACCAGAAAAAGAAAACAACGGATAAATCACCAAGGAAAAAACTAACTGAACAATCCCAAAGGTGTACAACAACTCCTTGCCAATATCAGTTTTGACCCAAAAGATTCCCAGTAAAGCCAAAAAACCCAACAAAATCGAAACTAAATTCCCACTAAAAGCAATCCACCAAGACTGTGCAGGAAGAAAATCCCCCCTCGCAATCACATAACCCCAAAATACCCGCCAACTAAATTCAACCACCGTACCACCAACTTGCCAAGTAGCGATCGCATGACCCACCTCATGGAAAAATACCCCCACAGGCACTAAAATAAATACGGCCACCCGTTGCAGCAAAAATCGATCCTTAACTGTCACCTGTCCATCCCAAAAGGAACCCCAACCACGTCCCAGTCGAATCAATGTATCCACACTGAGAACCGTATTAATCGCTGCGAAAAAATCTAAGGAAGGTTTGTCAAACACAATCGGATTATTTCCCCTCTCTTTGAGGATGTTTTAAAAGTTGATTTTAATACTTGAATTATCGTTTTTGGGAATAGGGAGAGACGCGACATGTCGCTTCTGTACGCTCGAAGGAAAAATCAGCTTGATAAACCCATGTCCAGGGTCAGGACGATTGTCAAAATAGTGATAATTAATACTTGACATACATCCTCTTTGCCTGCACTCCTCCATCCTAACTAACAGGACAGACAATGCCACTCCCTTTATCTATGAAATAAATCCAGTTTTTCAAGGGACTTGTCCACAATTAGAACCGGTTTTACTAGATGGATACCATTGGTCTACAAATAGAACCTGTTTGCCTTTGCTTTTACTAACCATTCCAGAATTTGTAAAAACTCGCCAATAGCTAGGTCTGATATTTTTCTCCACCCAAGATGCTGCATTCCTTTTTGGGAAATGTTGTTTACTCGCCTTCTTCATAGGGTTCAGAGACCGTTTCAGAAATTAAAGACGATTTTCAGCTACAACTACTTGAATTTAGCGTATTGTGCGAATCTGCAATTGGTGAGATAGAAAAGACCTATACATGACATCAGATTTTTATTATGAATTTTCAATTCTGCAAAATTAGCAATCTCCTGTAGAATAGGATTTAATTTTTATCAAAAAACCCTAGTAATACCGTTTTACTTTGGAGTTGATCAGTAGGTAGGTGCAATTAAACATAAAACCGCAACGTAACCGATGATTCGGAGTAGAGACGACCCGACGGGTCGTCTCTACTCCCTGATGGGTCGTCTCTAATCCCTAATCTCAACGACAATTTTCACCACTCACCTACTTACCTGACGGGGAGCTTTCAGAAGCAGGGTCAGAAAATGTATCAAAACCTGAGTGAAATGCTATCACACAAACATCCTTCAGAACTATGAAGTCAGCTAGCTATACTGAATCAGCTAAAACCCATATTAATTGCATAACTACTCTATGGGTTGTTAACTGTTAATGGTTAACTATCAACGGTGAGTAAGCCTACAATTTACGATTAACAAGTAGCTACTCCGTGGGTAATTCCTGAATTGCTCCCTAATTCCCTAATTATAAATTTATAATCGCCAAACCAGATGAACGAACAAACCATTTACGACCAAATTTTAGGTGAATTGACTTGGAATGATGACGATGAATGTTGGGTCAGTCAGGTTCAATTTAACTTAGAACATAGGGTCAATATTACTGTTGATCCAGAAGATGATGAAACTGGTGCGATTATTTTGATGGCAAGACAGTATTTTGTCAAACTCCAAAATCAAGAGGAGATGCATATCCGTCGTTGTATTGCTGAGGAATTGTTAGCTAACTATAACGATAACTGGAATAAAGGTGAAAATATTTCCATACATCAGTTTATTGACATGATCAAACTAGAAGATATTGTCTTTTACGCAAATGGAATGATTCAACTTTTCTATCACGACGGAGATTTATTCGCTGGTCATTGTATTGTGGCATCGATTGATGGACAAGGGGTTTATCAAGGTGCTGCTTTGTTGAGTTAGATTTTGGGGAAATATTGAGAGGCTGTTGAAAAAGTCATTTTTCATACTTGAATTATCGTTTTTGGGAGCAGGAAGAGACGCGACATGTCGCATCTGTACGGCAATAGGGAGAAACGCGACATGTCGCGTCTGTACTCTCGAAGGAAAAATCCGCTTGATAACCCCACCTCCAGGGTCAGGACGATGGTCACAATCGTGATAATTAATACTTGAGAAACATCCTCTGAGGATACGGGAGTTTAAATTAAATCTAGTCAGTATCCTTAAGGTCGTTCGAGAAAATCATAGTCCTGGGTTCTGGGAATGGATAATTTGCGCGATCGCTCATACCGCTTTACTTGAGATTTGATGCCTGATGGGAAGCTTTGTAATGGTAAATTTACCCTTGCAATTACAACAATCAAGTTCAATCTAGATATTTATCACCTCAAATAAACCAGAGCCAACTTGATTTATCTCAACTTGGAATTCAATTCCAAAAATTCTAAAAAAGGGTTGATTAATTATAGGGGTTTCTGTTAGTATTGGTATGAGGCTTCAAGGGCCTAATAGACCCTAATGTATGAGAATGATAATCACCTATAGGGGTGTAAGCCGCTCACCGTAAGTCTTTGAAACAAAAAGGGCTATGGGTTTTACCCCGCATTGGAGGATATTCTGGGTATTAGCATTTAACATTTTTTGGTAGGTTTTGCCAGGAGAACCCCATATCACTTCGCAAAAGTGTTGATATATTGTCTTTTTGGGTTTTCAAGGCACTTCTGATGCCGTTTTACTTTGGATTTGATACCTGACGGGGAGCTTTCGGGAGCAGGGGAAGAAAATTTATCAAAATTTGAGTGAAGAATCAAATAGCATCAGTTATTGCCAGGAGCGATCGCGAGACCAATCAAAACGCTCAAATTATTAACACTGGAACACTGGATATCCGCCATCAGTACATGTATGATGTTACTAGATTGATGTTTGGCAAACCGAAGCGAGGGCTAAAACCTGGGGGGGTTCTGCCAAAATCGCCAGAGCCTAGACAAGATAATAATTACAGCGTTTTGAAATTTCGGTTTATTGATATTTTATATCAATAAGCGCGGCTGAAATGAGGTCATTTTTTCGATCTGTCAAAACTGCTTCTGCAATCCTTATTATTCTGTAAGGGTTCTAGACGGCGGACTTGAAACATTACGATTCCCGGCAACGGGATTGAAACATCGAAACAACTTATTAAAATCAACCTTAGAATATCTTGAAGCATTACGATTCCCGGCAACGGGATTAAAACTGGAGGTCCTTCCATACTTGAAACCTTACGATTCCTGTTCACGGGACTGAAACTCTCAGACAAGCAAAAACAGTTCCCAAGAGAACACGCGATCGCGCCCACATAATTAGGTTAAATTACCAAGGTCAGAGCAGCATGAAATCGTTATCGGTCGAAAGGATTGGCGGGACTTTGGGAGGAAAAGGTCGCGGAGCAAAAAAATGGGCAGAGGAAGATTTTCGATATCTCGAAAATTGCCTGGATACATACCAAAGAACACATAAATAAGTAGGTGCAATTAAACATAAAACTGCAACGTAACCAATCATTCGGCGTAAAGACGACCCGACGGGTCGTCTTTACTCCCTGATCTGAACGACAATTTTCACCACTTACCCCCTACAGACGCGATATATCCCGTCTCTACTTACGATATTAGGGATTGAAACGCGATCGCTTGATTCATCCCCTCAATGTAGATAGGGAGATTCTTCCTTCAAAGCTTTCCGCGCTAACTTAACGTAGGTTTTCACCGTTTCGTAGGCTATTTCCATATCGGTGGAGATTTGCAGCAAGGAATCCCCCATTTCCCTCCTGGCTAAAATTGTCGCCCATTTTGCTGCTATATCCCTAGCTCGGTGTCCTCCCTGTCGTTTGCGTTGCAGGGTAAAAATCTCGGTTAAATCTTCGATACGTTTGGCTAATACCGATTCGATATCGGGGACTTCCTGTACCGATTGGGATGACCATCCTAAACGGGTTTGTCCCAACCCAAAGGTGGTTTTGTGTCCGGTTCCGCAGTAGGGAGCGAAATTGCATAGGGCATAAAATAAACGATAATAATCGGGATTTTGGTTTGCGGTTCGTGCTAAACCGAATTCCACTGACCCTGTAAATCCAGTCACCGCACCTTTTTTCCCCGCAAGCACCTTTTGGGAGGAAATGTGGTGACGGTTGACAATCACTTGTTCATCAATCCAATTAAGAAAATCATCCCCATCCACAGGTAAATTGGAAAAATCATTCCACCGTCGCAGATAGCTTTGGAAAATATTGAAGGGTACAGGTAGGGGAAAGTGGTGTTTTTTGCGACGGAAACTGGTGGGACTAAGAAAATGTAGGGATATAGTACCACCGATATGGTCTTGATGGAGTAATTGGGAATAGGTAGTTTGAGGATGAGCAATGCGACAGGACACAATTTTGAGGGGAATATTGCTCAGTTCCAGATGGGTAGGCAAATTATTTACCCAAGTTTGCATCCAACTTGTCACCCTTGGCGACAACCCCGTCACATACCAATGATAAATGCGATCGCTCAACAGTTGGATTTGGGTTCCGCTACTGACAATATCCCCATCCAGGAGGGAGATGGTAAAGGGTTTTTCTGATTCTCCATCGTGGAGGTATGCAGACAAATCCGGATCGATATTGCGAACACAATTGAGAAACCAAGCATGTAAACCCGTGGAATATTGGGGATAGACCGCAGCATTGACGGGAGGCACTAAAGCAAATTCTAAACCGATAATTTCGGTTTCATCTGACCAGGTGAGGGAAAAGGGATTGGAAGAGGATTTTTTTGGGGTAGGACTGCGAGGCATAATTGATTTTGGATTTTGGATTTTTGATTTTGCGGAAAGTTGGGGAAGAGAAGTTACCGGGAAGATTTTCTTCTTACAAAGTTCTACGGGAGGAGTATCCCCCCGCAGACTTTGCGCTTTTCGGTAAACTTCGGGGGAGATTTATTCTTCCACCAAACTTTCCAAGACGGATTTTGGATTAGACATTTTCGACAAAGAAACTCCAATCCTTTTGTAGTAAGGGCTAATCCTGCATTTCTCACAAGGGAGTGATAAGCCTTGTGTAGTGGGTTGATTTCCTGCTACTCCCTACTCCCCACTCCTACTCACTGAAAGTTTGAGGAATTTGTGAGAAATCCGGGTAGTATATTATTTCTGGAGATGTCTATTGATTTACAAAGTAATCCTGTATATCTAAAAATTACACCATAGCCGATGAGAAAACGTTTTTTATTAGTGCAAAGCAGCCTTTTTTTCAGCTATTCTTCCCTCTCCACAACTCCCTTTTATCTACTGTATCCTGTATTCTATATGCTGCTATAACAAGAATCTCCACAAATAGAAATCATTATGGCTGGACACAGTAAATGGGCAAATATCAAACGGCAAAAAGCTGTAGTTGATGCGAAAAAAGGTAAAACCTTCACACAAATATCACGAGCAATTATAGTCGCTGCACGCAATGGAATCCCTGACCCTGCGGGGAATTTTCAACTCAGAACCGCCATCGAAAAAGCCAAAGCAGCAGGTATTCCTAATGATAATATAGAAAGGGCGATCGCTAAAGGTGCTGGAACCCTAGAGAGTGATGCTGCTCTCGAAGAGATTCGTTATGAGGGCTATGGACCTGGTGGTGTAGCAGTATTGGTGGAAGCACTGACTGATAATCGTAATCGTACTGCTGCGGATTTGCGGACGGCTTTCAGTAAAAATGGCGGTAATTTGGGAGAAACTGGTTGTGTGAGTTGGATGTTTTCCCAAAAAGGTGTTTGTATCGTTGAAAATGTCAACAATGAGGATAAGTTATTAGAGGTGTCCCTAGAAGCTGGTGCAGAATCCTATGAGATGACCGATAGTAGCAGTGCAGAGGTATTTACAGATATTGCGGGATTGGAAACCTTGAATCAAACCCTGAAAGAGGGTGGTTTTCAAGTGGTGGAAGCTGAATTACGCTGGATACCCAGTAATTTTGTGGAAGTCACTGACCCAGACCAAGCGCGATCGCTCCTGAAAATGATTGACATGTTGGAAGGGTTGGATGATGTGCAAAATGTCACTGCTAATTTTGAAATGGCTGAGGATTTGATGAACGCAATGGCTTGATTTGATTTCTCGATAAATATCGGGACTGGGGAGTTGGAATTTGGGAGGAGTCTACGTGTACTGTTCAGCGATCGCAGTCCTAAATGATTTGTAAAATCTTACATCTAGGTTTGTTGACAGTAAACAGCTATACCCGCATTTCCCACAAAACTCTAAAACTCACAGGGAGTAGGGAGTATAAGTAAAATTAATCCGTTACTCAAAGCTTACAAGTTACTCGTGAGAAATCCAGGTATAGACGTAGACACGGGTAGCGCAACCTCTCTAGGAGAAAACTTCCCCTAGGGTACAGCCAAAACCAGTATTTCTTACTACTTAGAGGTTATTTGTCAAGTATTAATTATCACTATTTTGACTATCTTCCTGACTTCAAGAGTACAGACGCGACATGTCGCGTCTCTTCCCATTCCCAAAAATTTTCAAACATCCTCTTAAATCGGATTGCTATCAAATGGTTTTCTGTATTCTGTTTCCGATTCCTTTCTGTGTTAAGAAATCAAGGCGCTAAAGCTTAACTATGTGCCTTTTCTTAGCTATCAAATTAATATAGTCGAAACTAGTAAATACTCAATAAATATACTCAAATACAAGTTAAGTATGGCAAATCACACTTAATATGTAACTATTTATGTTAGCTTCAAAATACAATAGTTAATCTCTCAATAATCTCCCATCAAAATGACATCTCAACTGTTGAACGCACGTTACCAGATAGTGAGAGTTCTCTGTGCCGATGCAGTCCGGGAAATATTTTTAGGTATCGATAAATATCAGCAAGATGCAGGTTTATACCTGATAAAAAAGATTGGTGAAATTCCCCATAATTATCAACTGAATTGCAGTAATTATTTACAGGAAATTTTCGATTTTTTAAAGGATCAACAGGATTTAATGAATCGGGTATATACAAAGCATCAAACTGTACAAAGAATATCGGATTTTTTTGTCGAAAGTCAGCAATTATTTGTCGTTCAAGAATATATTCAGGGTAATTCCCTAGCAGCAGAAATTAGCAGCAATATTTTTAATGAAAATCAGGTAATTGAGTTACTGTTAGAAATCAGTCACAGTCTCCAAACAATTCATCAACAGGGTTTGATCCACGGTAACTTAAAACCAAATAATATTATTCGCAGAGAGTCTGACCAACAACTTGTATTGATCGATTTTGTAAATATTAATGATGCGGTGATTCATCGTGCGAAAAATATCGAGTATATACCGATGGAACAGTTGCATGGAAATCCCCATCCTGGTAGTGATATTTATGCTCTAGGTATTATAATTATTTCCGCAGTCACGGGATTACCAGCAAGTCAAATTGCAGGGGAAGACAGTCCACGTAATTTATTTACTGGGGAACTTGTTTGGCGAAGGTATAATTCACAAGTTAGTTCTCGATTAGCAAAAATCGTGAATAAAATGGTACGTCTGGACTACCGTCAACGTTACCAAAGTGTGGATAATATTATCAAGGATTTAGGGAAAATTATTCATCCTTCTCCTCCTCCTCACAAGGCTTGGTGGAATCGATTCAGTCCTTGGTTTACTACTGGGAAATTACTGTTAATTGCAGCATTAATAAGTGCAGCAATTACTGGAGGATACTTTTATTTTACCACTCCTACTGACAATGTGCAAAAATCGCAAAACTTTATCAATCAAGCTGTAGATAGTTATCAACAAGGCAACTATCAAAAAGCAATCATAGAATTAAACCAAGCCATAAAATATAATCCGGAATCATCCATTGCCTACAATTTACGGGGTGACGCTTATTATCGTCTGGGAAATTATCAAAAATCTCAAATTAACGCCAGTGAAGCAATTCGTCTCAATCCCCAGGATGCGAATGCATTATACGACAGAGGTTTCGCATTGTACAAACTAGGAAACTTTAATGGTGCGATCGCAGATTTCAATCAAGCGATTCAACTAGAAGCTGATAATGCTAATTATTATTACGGACGGGGATTAGCACGGGGTAAAATTCGGGAAATTCAAGGAGCAATTACAGATTTTTCGCAAGCAATTTCTTTAAACTTTCAATTTGAACCGGCATATCTAGAAAGGGGTAAACTTTACCGCAAACAAAGTTTATATCTCCAAGCCATAGCTGATTTTAATCAAGTAATTAGTTTCAACCTTGAGAATATTGATGCCTACTATGAGCGAGGATTTAGTAAATACCAAATTCGAGAATTTCAAGCAGCCATCAAAGACTTGAATCGGGTACTGGAACTCAAACCAAATATAGCCAAAGCTTACACACTTCGAGGAAATATTTACCTGGAACTAAATGAGCATCAAAAAGCAATCAATGACTTGAATACTGCGCTTGCAATGGAACCCAAATCCAGTGAAATCTATCGACAACGAGGTAAATTTTACTTAGAAACAGGTCACATTGAACTAGCTATTCAAGACTTAAATCAAGCAATTTCCCTCGCTCCCAAAGATGCGATCGCCTATAATTTCCGTGGTAATCTTAAACAAGAACAGGGAAAATTTCAAGCCGCACTACAAGATTATCAGCAAGCAATTCAAATCAATCCCGAATATGCCAAAGCCTACTATAATCGCGGTTTAGCCAACATGACCCTAGGTTACATTCCCAACGCGATCGCAGATTTTGAAAAAGCTGCTGCACTCTTCCAAGACCAAGGAGAAAAACAAGACTATCAAGACGCGATCGCGAAACTGAAAAGTCTCAAACCTAACTACCCGCATTTCTCACAAAACCCTAAAACTCATGGGGAATAGTCCGTGACGGGAGTAGAAGGAAAATCAATCCGTTACTCAAGGCTTACAACTTATTATATTGTTTACGCTAATGCTTACTACATATCAGGAGCTGTAACCGTTGATTATTCTAGTTTCATTTATTGCAAAGTACAAGATAATCGATATTACTCATGAGAAATCCAGGACTAGGGTCTGCGGAAAAAGTTTTTATGTACTGCTTACACCAAAAACCGTAGATGTGCGTAGCGCAGCTTCTCTTGGAGATGAAAGTGATTTTTTCCCCACTCCCTCCGTATCCAACGAGGGAATCGGAAGTAGTTAGGAGAATCAAATCAACACCCACCGCTTACTTTTTCATGCGTAGATAATTTAAAACAGTAGCAGCATGTTCCTTCACTTTCACCTTTGTCCAAATATGAGCAATTGTTTGTTCCGGTGAAATCAAAAATGTGGAACGCTCAATTCCCATATACTCCTTACCCATAAATTTTTTCAGTTTCCACACACCATAAATTTCCGCAATTTCATGATTCGGGTCACTGATTAAGTTAATCCTCAAATTATGCTTCTGAATAAACTTACAATGGGATGTTTGAGAATCCGTACTCACTCCGATGATTTCCGCATTTAATTCCTGAAAATCCTGCACATATTCACTAAAATCCTTCGCTTCTGTTGTACAACCCGGTGTATTGTCTTTCGGATAAAAATATAAAACCAACCACTTCCCCCCAAAGTCGCTCAGTTTAACCCTATTTCCATTTGCATCTACACCACTAAATTGGGGTGCTAATTGTCCGACTTTAATTGCTTCCGTCATCTCGTTTTATATCTTATCCATAAGCATTTATACAGCAGCATACCTGATTGTTGACCATCAGGGAAAGAATTTGCGGAGGTTCCTAAATGCAATATTTAATAATTAAAAGTAGAAACCAAAGCCCGAACTTGAGCAGCTGATTCCTGCTGGAGTGCTTCCGAGGCAATGATTTCTGCTTCAGTCAAATTCAGACGGGTAATAGTTTGTTTGAAAGCGGGAATAGCTTTTGGGGTCAAACTAATTTCCTGTAAACCTAAACCTAACAGGATGGGTGCAGCAACTGGGTCAGAACCGAGTTCTCCGCATAAACCGACGCGAATACCAGCCTTGCGACCGGCAATAATGGTTTGAGCTACCATTCGTAAAACTGCGGGATGGAGAGCATCAGCGAGGTTAGCAACTTGGGGATTGGTGCGATCGCAAGCCATGACGTATTGACTGAGGTCGTTGGTACCGATGCTGAAAAAATCTACTTCTTTAGCAAGTTGATCGGCAATGATGACGGCAGAGGGAACTTCAATCATAATGCCGACTTCGATGTTTTCGTCAAATTCAATGCCTGCATGGCGGAATTCATCTTGAATCCCGCAAAATGTGGCTTTTGCCGCTCGTAGTTCCCCTAGGGTGGCAATCATGGGAAACATGACTCGAATTTTACCACTACGGCTAGCCCGTAAAATTGCCCGCAGTTGGGTTTTAAATAATTCCTGTTTATCTAAACAAAAACGGATACCCCGCCATCCTAAAAATGGATTGTTTTCCTGGGGTAAATCTAGATAGGGTAGGGGTTTATCACCTCCCACATCTAGGGTGCGAATTGTCAAGGGACGCTCACCTAAGATTTGTAAAATAGCTTGATAAATTGATAACTGTTCATCTTCACTGGGTGGTTTCTTGCGGTCAAGATAAATAAATTCGCTGCGCAATAATCCTACCCCTTCCGCACCGTTACTGACAGCCACCTCCGCATCCGCTACACCACCAATATTTCCGTATACATGAATGCGAACACCATCAATTGTTACCGCTTGGTCATAGGCTCGCCGACGAGCGCGTTGTTGAGCAGCTTGCCAAGCTTGACGTTTGGCTTCCAAACTCGTAACTACTTCCGGGTCTGGTTCTATCCAAACATTACCCGTTTCCCCATCTAAAGCCAACAGGGTTCCTTCCGGTTGCTGTAAAATGCTGCTGGGGATACCCACGACCGCCGGAATGCCTAAACTACGGGCAATAATTGCCGTGTGGGACATGGCACTACCAGCGGTTGTACAAATCCCCAATACCAAGTTTAAATCCAATTGGGCCGTATCGGAAGGGGTTAAATCCGTTGCCACCACAATCGACGGTTGGGTTAAATGTAAATTCTTGGGAGCGGTTCCCAATAAAATGCGTAACACCCGTTCCCCCACATCAATCACATCCGCAACCCGTGTTTGCAGATAACTATCCTCGTGAACCCGGTACTGATTCGCCAATTCTTCCACCACCCCTTGCCAAGCGATCGCTGCATGGAAACGCAGGGTAAATATCTGCTCTTTCACTGCATCCAATACTAACGGGTCAGCTAAAAATAATAAATGGGCATCAAAAATCGCTGCTTCCGAATCCCCTATTTGGGTTGAAGCTTGGGATAACAACACCTGAATTTCCTGTCGTGCAGTTTCAATTGCTTGCTGTAAACGCTGCCATTCCCCGGACGGATTATCGGTATGGTAGTTTTGGGGACTTAACACCGGGGGATTGTGGAAAAACATCGGTGTCATGCGTACACTCGCAGCACTGGCAAACCTGGCAATCGGTGCGATCGCTACACCCGTTGAAGCGGGAATTCCCTGTAATGCCGACTTCTGCACTTCCTGGGTATCAACCCCCCTTTCCTCCCCATCTGCTGCTAACTCCGATGCTGACCACAGGGTCGATGCATCCTCACCAAAATTACTCGCTGCCAATTCCCCCAAGGCTGCTAATGCCTCATCCGCATCCACTCCCTGAGCGCAAATCCCCAATTCATGACCGTGACGTACCCCCAACATCGCCACCTGGTTGATACTATCTGCCCGGACATATTCGGTTTTACGAGTGATATTTCTGACTTTGATTTGAGATTGAAAGCTGGCAGCTAAAGCCACTAATTGGGCTGCCGGACGAGCATGTAGTCCCAGACGATTACTGACTTTTACATGTATTTCTTTTTCTGTAAATTCTTCCCCAATTGACAGATTCCGATTTTCCCCATGCTGAGGGTGATTGTCATCCACCCCCAATTGCATCGCCTTCACCCTTAAAGCACCCTGAGCTTCCGCCATTACCTGGTGAATATCAGCACCCGTCGCTGCTGCAACTGTGGCCGCGATCGCCCCTTCAACTAAGGGAGCTTCACATAAATATACATTGCGTCGTTGTTCCTCGCTCAAAAACTCCAACGCCATTTCCGCACTTAATAAAGCACTACCCAAATCCATCAACACCAACACACCCGCATCGGTGTAAACAGATTCAATTGCTTGCTGCACTTGTATCGCATCCGTACCCAAAGGATTATCCCCATCCTCAATACCAGCTGCTTGGGCTAAGGGAACCTTCCCTTGCACCATTTGTGCAGCCAGTTCACACACTCCCTGAGCCAGTAACTTACTATGACTAACAATGACAATTCCAACCACCACTACACCATCAACCTGAATGAGAGAGGTTTGCCAATACTGTTACTTTAAGTGGTCAAGCCAATTATTGCATCCGCAACTGCTACATAAAGAATACATATTATTTTGGCGATCGCATCTGTATCACTAATTAATGTTGCAAAAACTGGATGAAGTTGTAGAATATTTAGCGTCCGTGTGGAAGCAGATCAACATCCCATGTCCCACCATCCTCTACGCTACCCGACCTTGGAACCTCAAGTAAAATACCCCAGCGTTGAACGTTTACGCAGCTTTGCGCGACTTTTGGACCGAGCATTCGTCATTCCCGGTACCCAGGTCGGGATTGGACTTGACCCCGTGATTGGGTTAATGACGGCATTTGTACCTGGTGTTGGTGATTTTGTGGGTTTAATGCTGTCATCCTATATTGTTTTAGAAGCAGCACGTCTTGGTGTACCGAGAGCAACTCTAGGAAGAATGGTGAGTAATATCCTGATTGACTCGGTTGTTGGTGCTATTCCCTGGATAGGGGATATTTTTGATTTTGCTTGGACTGCGAATATCAAAAATATGCAGCTGTTAGAAGACCATCTCAAGTTTCCTAGCCAACGTCAAAAAGCTGATAAACTGTTTATAATTGGTATCTTAAGCGTATTATTATTGGTTGCGATCGCTGTTGTGGCCATGTCTGTTATCCTCGTTCGAGCCGTATTGTCTTTGTTTAGTATGTAGGAATATTAGAATGCGGTTGTCAGGAGATTGGAGTTGGTCGCCAATCTGGATTTCTCATGAGTCAGCTATCAGTCTTGCAGTACAGCATTAATTTTCCTTCTACTCCCCGTAGGTTTGAGAAATTCGTGAGAAATACAAGTTTAGGGATTGTTGACAGCCAACCGTCAACAATAAGTGAATACACAATTCAAGTGCTTAACTATAAATCTCCATGAGTGATTGGTGGTATAAAACATTTCCCGAAGGGCGTAAAAATGTCATTATTCAAGATGCCAATGATTATCCAGTACAAATAGCCTATGGGGAGGCTGGTACTGGAGTACCTGTATTTTTACTACATGGGGTTGGAAGTTGGAGTTATAACTGGCGTTGTAGCGTCAAGCCGTTGTCACCCTATTTTCGGGTGATTTGTTGTGATGCCAAAGGTTACGGGTTTTCCGAAAAGCCATTGTCGCGTCGGGAACAACCGGGACATCAAGTGGTGGAGTTAGCACGGGTGATTGAGTCATTGTGTGATGAACCCGTGGTGATTGTGGCGGAATCCTTGGGAGCTTTAACTGCGATCGCTGTCACTCAAACCTATCCCCATTTAGTATCCCGGTTAGTGGTGGTAAATGTACCAATTTTTGCGAATCGTCTTCCCCATTGGGGAATGTCCTTGTTAGCAAAAACCCCTTTGGAAGTGATTCACGCAGTGGATACGTTGCGTTTACCCTATTTATTTGCACCTTTGGTGCGGGAAATCATGGCCATTGAACGTCGCAATCTTCTCCATGACCCGAAAAGTTTGACTGCTGAGGATATTTATTGGATTACCTACCCCTATATCGAGTTACCTGGGACTTTGACCAAGGTTGCGGAGGAATTGCAAATAGCTATCCGCGAAATTGAAAAATATCAAGCAGGTAAACCCAATTGGTTGCAAACCATTCAATCTCGATTGTCGAGTATCAAAATTCCCGTCTTAATTTTGTGGGGGGAAAATGACACCTGGTTTCCCCATTACCACGGTTTAAAGTTACATCAATGTTTACCCAATTCCGATTTACATATTTTACCTCGGTGTGGTCATGATACTTCTTTTGACGCATCCGAATTGGTAAATCAAAAGATTCTCTCGTTTTTGCAAGATTTGGCATAGGAGGAGATAGCATACAGAAGTCGAGTCTCTTTTTCAGAAAAAAAAGAGGGTGAGAGGAGGCATACTGGTTACCTCGTTCTCACCCTGGTACTCACTGCTGAAGCGGTAGGGATTATATTTTAGATACTGTTATTTTGGGGGCTAATGTGGGTCAATGACAGTACCTAGAAAACATAATCCCACGCAGTAAGCACCAATCTTGGTTATTCTAAAATCTGGTAAAATATTTAATGAATAAATTGCGTGAATTTAAGAAAAGAAATAATGGTAGATACACGCAATTTGTGCAATCGTTTCTGCCGTCCTTAACCGTTATTTTTAACTAAGTTAAGGGTTAAATGCACCTCGATAACAACACCCTTGAAGTCGTTTATCTTTTAACAAGATAACCAATCACTTTGTTATTGAGTTGCCAAATTGGCAAGTTTTTAAAAATCATGAAAATCTAAAAATAAGATAAATATGATATTGAAATAAATTCTAAATTTATCAGGGAAAATTTAATTGATTTTGTCCAGCCAAAACATTTTTTGTGAGGGAAGTGTGAGCGTTATGGAATTACAGCAGAGGATGCAAAAAAGCGGTAATGGAATTTTTGTCAATACCTAATCAGGTTTCTATAGTGATGAAACCCTGACATATTAAACTGAGACTATCTGAGATTTTGGATTCTGAAAGGAAAGCAGAAATTGGTCTATACCAGTTTTATTTTGTAACTAGGGCTTGCTGAAAAACAGTAAAGACGCGATTATCGTGTCTCTATATCTTGTAAAGCCTTAGAGGGGATTTTAGTCGCAAAAAGTGCTTTCCAAATAGATATATGAAGCTCAAAAACCTTGCATTTTTAATTTTTTAGAGCCAAGCAAAAGTGGAATTTTTAGGTTAAAAATATTCCCTACTCCCTACTTCCTGTTGGTAAGACTATATTCAAATTATGATTTCATGCTTGCGAAGAAAATCAGCAAAAAGTATACGAGCAAACAAATTTATTTCCTGTTTATTGATATGTAAAAATGAGGTTTATTCAAGAAACCCTGCTTTTAGGAGAAAAAACCAACTTCTGAATCTTCTCAACCAACTACTCCAGCAGATAAGTTATCAGGGGTTCGTAGTTGTGGCTCTAGCCTCAAAAAAGTTTTAATATAAAGGCGTTATACCCGCAGGGTTGTCGTAGACTAGCGCTACAGCTTTTTCTCACCCATCAAAATAAATGTAGTCGAGTACTACATTTCAAGAAATTCCCAACTCCCCTTGACGTAATTTCGCCACCATTTCTGCTCTTGCAGATACTCCTAATTTGCGAAACATTCTTTTGAGAGCTTGTTTGACAGAATTTTGGGTAATCCAGAGTTTTTCGCCAATTTCAGCATTTGTTAAACCCTGTGCGACGAGTTCGGCAATTTCCAATTCGCGGGGTGTAAGACGATTGGTAAATTCAGAAGGGGAATTTTTCTGGGGTTGGCTGCGTAATGTAGCAAGTTTAGCAGACAGGTGGAGACAAAGGGCACTTAAATCAGTTAAATCGTTGGTATTAAAGGCTGGATAGCCACTAGCACGGGCTAAATTGAGCGTACCGATTAAACGTCCGTCACAGACAATTGGACCACTCATAACGTGAGCATGGTCATCGCGGGGACATAGTAATTGCCAATCCCCTGCGGGTAAAATTAAAGCTTCGTGAGCTGGTGCGTGACGTTCAAAGACAAATTGTCCAATGGGATTGTCCTTTAAACAGACATCGGGGATTCCTTGGGAATTTAGGGTGACTTCTGGTTGTTCGTCAAACAGATAAATACCCCAGCGTTGCACCTGGAAGTAACCCTCAATTGTGGCGGTGAGGGCTTGACGTAATTCTACTTCAGTTTGGGATTGTGCGATCGCTTGAAAAACAGTTTGTAGTTCGTTCGCCATCTTCCAATCTCGAAAAAAATCGGGATAATCTATTGATGTATCATCCCGTCGTCTTTAATGTTAACAAATTTATCCTGAAGAAGAAGACGGAATACAGGAGACAGGATACAGAATAAAAGTATAGACAACGCGACTTTATGGGAAGTCGCGCTACTCACATATACAGGTCGTCTGTGTTGAATATTTTCCAGTCAACGGTCAACTATCAACACCACAACCTATAAAAACCAACCATAGGAATGTAAACCCTTACCCAAGAGATTTACACCTAAATAACAAACCCAAACAACAACAAAGCCAGTTGCTGCTAAAATAGCAGGACGACGACCTTGCCAACCCCTGGTAATGCGAGCATGAAGATAGGCTGCAAATACTAGCCAGGTAATTAAAGCCCAGGTTTCCTTCGGGTCCCAGCTCCAGTAGGAACCCCAAGCTTCATTTGCCCAAACTGCACCTGCGATGATACCAATGGTGAGGAGGGGAAATCCTAAACCAATGATTCGATAACTAATATTATCTAAGGTTTCTGCCAAACTTAAACGTTGGGGTGATAATTTGGGATTATCAAGGATGGTGGTATTTCCAGAAATGACCGAAGTTTCCACTAAATTCAAGACTGCGGTACTAGCATTCCCATTGCCGTTACTTTGATAGCTAGCTAATCCGTTACCGTTATTTTCCGCATTTAATCCTAAATCTTCCAGCACAACTTCCCCTGCTTTGCGAAGTTGATACCCATTGCGACGAAATCCACCAGCACCGAAGGAACTACCCTGGAGTTGAATATTTTCACCCTTGGTCACGACTAAAAATGCGATCGCCAGTAATGAACCCACCATCAACGCTGCATAGCTCAACATCATCACACTCACATGCATCATCAACCAATTTGATTTGAGCGCAGGAACCAAGGGTTCGGAAACTTGCATCTCCTGGGGTAAGGAAAGGGTTGCAAATGCTGTAATCATCATCCCCACCGGAGCTGTAAACACACCCACTAAACGACTACGGGTATTAAATTCAGCCAGCAAATGTACAGCAGTGATACCCCAAACCAAGAAAAACAATGACTCGTAGAGATTACTCAAAGGAAAATACCCCCCCTCCAACCACCTTGCTCCCAACAACGAAGCTATTGATAAATTTGCGATCGCTATTCCTGCTGTACTTAACCCCTGGAGGTAAGGTATGTTTGGAAACACAGCCCCCACCCAATAGGCAATCATTGTCAAAAATAATACTGCGAATGCACTGTTGTCTAACCAGTTTTCAAGTACAACCAAATCCATAAAAGTGTGTTCTCCCCAAGTGACTTCCTAAATTTCATGATAGCTAGTCTCTCATGAATATCTTGACTTGACCAAGTATGTAGAAAATCGTTCACCCCAAAATCCCCACCAGCAACCTTCTCCCTGTCAATATCAAGCTAGTGTTCCGTATATTAGCTATTGTAAGTCCTTATAGTTCTGAAGAGGGTAAATAGGGAGTAGAGACAACCCATCGGGTTGTCTCCAGGGGAGTAGAAATGAACTATTTTCTTGTTTGGTTCTATCCACACGGCATGGGGGACTGACTTGAGGATATCTTTTAATTACAAATAGTATTTTGGTTCAGGATTGCATCTTCAAATAATTTTAGTTGAATTCCCGGCAGAGAATATATCTTATTTTTAGAGCAATCTTCAATATATTCAAGAATACAACCAGCAACATACTCAGCTAATTTAACAGGTACTCCATTGCCGATCATTTGCTCTAAATCTGATTTATTACCCCTAAACTTGAATGTATTGGGAAATGTTTGAATATAACTGCATTCAATTGTAGTTAATGGTCGCAACTTCTCATTGATTTCGCAGACATCTCCTTCATGTTTTTGATAATTTTTGGGAATTGGACGATTCACTCCTCGTACTGTTGGACTCGGTTCATAGATACTAAAAATAGCCCTTCTTTTATAGCTTCTGGGATGACGATAAAAGTACTCGATACCTAAACTATCACCT
Organism: Calothrix sp. NIES-3974; assembly: GCF_002368395.1. GTDB lineage: Bacteria > Cyanobacteriota > Cyanobacteriia > Cyanobacteriales > Nostocaceae > NIES-3974. The sequence continues at coordinate 2,943,872 of NZ_AP018254.1, read as the reverse complement.
AAATAATCAAAAATCGTCATTGGCTTCTTCGACTGTTTTTTTGTCAAATATAAACTTAGACAATCATCTTCCCCATCAAGCTGACCAATCAAAAAGTATCTCTTTCTCGCTTGAGGAACTCCACAATAGCTAGCATTGAGAATTACAGAAGTTAAACCATACCCACTATTTCTAAATACATCTAAAGCAGTTTTAATCACATGACTTTTGGCGATTCTATCGACATTTTCCATGACAAACCAACTAGGTTTTACATGGGAAATAATGTTGGCAAAACTTAGAGTCAAGTTCGCTCTTCCAAGGCTTTCATCTCTTTTTCCTGCACTTGAAAAATCCTGACAGGGTGGTCCACCAATAATAACATCGGGATTAAACTGGGCAATAATTTCACAAGCTTTATTATCGGAAAGGTCTTGATTAAAAATTGGGTGTTGAAAGTTATCTTGATAAACCTTAATTGCCGGAGACCAACAATCAAAAGCCGCAACTAGGCTAAACCCAGCATTTTGGAATCCCAGTGATAAACCTCCACAGCCACAAAATATGTCTACCGTTCTCATTATACAAATTTCAATAATCAAGTTTAGTCTGAAAATAAATCGGAAGAGTTATAAATTATAGCATCAAATCTCCTCTCTGGACTCAATAAATTTTGAGCGCCGCCGAGAATAATTCTTCTTATTTCGTCTTTCTTAATTCTTGGTTGTTTTAATATCTCTGATTTCATGTAAGCATGGGTTACTCTACCACTAACAGCAAATGCTTTATCATTTTTTGTGTTGTATGACAATGTGTCTATTATTCTTCTATGATTAAAAGAACCGCTAATACTAAAATCATATATCATTCTGAATAGCCAAACAATAGTTCGGGTATGTCTAGTGATAGTTCTGATTCGTCCAAAAGAACTGATTTTCTGTTTAGATAGGTCTATAAATAATCTGGTAAAAGCTAAATCACTCTAAACAAAAACATCTAAGCAGTTTTCTGAAAGTCGCGGAGATTTTCCTTCAGTTTTCCAAATAGGCTGCATTAGAAAAGGTTGCTGGGATTCTAAGATTGCAAGCACAATTTCATCTATGATATCAATCATGCTTGGAATGTAGGGTATTATATAATTAGGCTCTGTCCAATCAGTGATACTAGCAAATTTTTCACCGATTAAATTCTCGATAAAAGAAGAATTTACTCTCAATTTTTCTACGATACTGCACGCCAAATAAACTATTGTATCTGGTCTGACAACAATTTCACAGCCATATAAATCCTCTGATAAGTCACATGTTGTGTTGTCTGGTAAGGCTGTTAGTTTTATTTCAATTGCCTGCAAACAAGCTCCTATCTCTTTTGCCTGTATAACTAAATCAACCCCTGGAATATTCCCAATTAAATACTTCTGGTATGGCGTAAATTAGGTTTCAAAGGCATAAAATAAATTTTCTGAGTCGGGTTCTATTCCGTACAAATTAGCAGTGCTAATACTAGAATGTTCAACATTTAAGTTGGAATTAAGCCGAATATATATATTTTCAAGATTCTGATGATATAAATAGGAACAAAGAGAAGCTGGGAAAGAAGAATTAAAGCAATTTTTCCCCCAAGACTCTCTCTGTATAAAATCTCGATTTGAATATTTTAAGCCAAACAAACCGGGCTTTTGACTTTCTGTCATTTTTATGAATACAATTGTTATGTGGATTAAATTAAAAGTGGAATAAAAGTAGCTTCTCTCTGTGCATACATGAAAAGCTTAGTATAACTCAAAAAAATTTCAACTATTATGTAGAATTTGGTAATTTTACTAGTTAATTTTCCGTTCTGTCACTAAGGTCAAACTTGTCCATTCTCCTTTATCGTTATAACTGCGAATCAAACGTTGCCGTAAATCAGGTTGAATTAACCACCCTACTTCTAAAAATAGGGATTGATTGAGTTGAGCTTTGACAGGAAATGTCGCAGAAGCTCCATCAGGTAACATTAAAACCTGGATGGGATTGTCTGGATTTTTGTTAAAGGTTAATTGGGTACGGTTACTGTTAATAGTTGCGGTGGATGTAATGGTGGGATAATTACCAAAATTAATACTTTGGATGAGTTTTCCAGATAAATCTAATTGTAAATTCATCGTAGTTTGATAAACATTTGGTTCCCGTAAATCAGGATAAATTGTAATTGCTTCTCCTTCCCATTTTCCGAGTAAGGCTTCGATTGTTAATGGGGGACGTTCATCGAGTTGAGTTCCTTCGCGATATTCCCGAATTAAGGTTAATTTGCGCAGATGGTTATTAATATCAAATAGTTGTACAATCCGCAGACGACGGTTTTCGTGGATAAAACCAAATTCGGCTCCAAATTCGCTAAAGGGGGAAAATTGAATTGCTCCTTGGGAAAATGCACCATTTTCAAAAAATAATAAACTTTTGGCAAGAGTGCTAAATTCTAATACGAGGTCTTGTAAACCTTCCCTTTGCAGTGTTAATCTTGCTGATTGATGATTATTTAGGCTTTCTAAGGTAAGACGACTAGGTATATCTTCCAGTTGCTCACCGCTGGGTGAAAATTGGGTGAATGAACCAACCCAGATACCCAGATTTTTTAAAAAGGATTCCCATTGAGATAACATAAATTAATTTTGGATTTTGGATGTTAGATTTTGGATTTTAGATTTTAGATTTTGGATTGATGAATGTTATATTTTGATTTTAAATCTGGAAATACACTCTTTCAAGGATTACAATACATGCAGTTTGCTGGGTCAGCAAATTCCTCCCCATCGGGATAATTTTGCACAGACTTAAATTGACATTTTTGACATTCATATATAACTGCTTGAGTTAGTAGGGTCGGAGCGGAACAAGCTGCACAGGGTAAACCGGGTATTCTTTTGGTAATACTAAAACCTGGTGTTCCACATTGGGGACAACAACTTTTGAGTTTGTTGACGAGATTTTGTGCTGCTTTGGCGATATTCTGCATCCGAGTCGGATTATGCATTGCTCGCATATCTGTTTCTAGATGAACTTGTCCCGTGGGAGAATTTTGTAATCCCCAATTTACAGCTTCGATTAATTCTGCTTCGCTGGTAATACCCTTAATAATTTCGCTTTGATTATCGGGATTTTCTTTGAGCATTACCACTAAACCATGCTGGGGAAAGCCGATTTTCTCAGCAAATTGCTGCGCTTCTGTCACTGATGTAATTATCTGATGATTGTGATTGGTTTGGGTGGATAGTTCCTCTGCGATGATTTCTAAATCGTTTTCGTGGTCGATCAAAATTAGGATTTCTCGATTACAGGGAAGATAGGGGATATGGGGGTGGGGAATAAAACTACCTTCACTGGCGATCGCAATCTTGAATCCAGTCACTTCGATGGCTTTTTCCGCTTTGAGTCGTGCTGTTTCGATTTGTGTACCTACTCGTTTAATATCGCGGGTAAATGTACCGAAAATATCCGTATTGAAATTATCTGGAACAATGATTTTCAGACCTAATTCGGTTTCTAATGGGGGTGCAATGGCTATTTCTTTTTGATGCATTGTTCCTAGTACTGCAACCCGATTGGCAAAGAATGGATGGTGGTTCATGATTTTTACCCCTCGGAGACGACCTAACGGGTCGTCTCTGCTAAGTTATTGTTTTATGCTTGCTGTTGAGGTAGTTCGGAAATTTGTGCTAATTCCTTTTCTTTGTCTAAACGTCGTTTGCGTGCATAAAGTTGAATTGTCACAGCCATGAGCAACACTAATCCAAAAATTAACCAGGTAGTTATATCCGCAGGTAGATTATTTTTGAAGATCACTAATAGGACAATCACTACTAGTAATACAGTGGGTGCTTCGTTCATTGCTCGCATTTGTTTACTTGTCCATTGACAAATGCCTTGCTCTAGCTGTTTCATCAATCTTGCGCACCAGAAATGATAACCCAACAGTAAAGCGACAAAACCAAGTTTATAATGTAACCAAGTTTGTTTGAGAAAATCCGGTTGGGTGACTAATAAACCGATTGCACAAGCAACTGTAACAAGCATACCGGGAGTGGTAATAATCCCATACAGTCGCTTTTCCATGATGGTATATTGCTTTTTGAGAATGGATCGAGCTGGTTCTGTTTCCTGTTCTGCTTCGATGTGATAGATAAACAGACGTACAAGATAGAACAATCCCGCAAACCACACAACTACACCGATGATGTGAAATGCTTTGAACCAGGAATATGCCATTTACCTTTACCTACCTTATTTTTTTAGCTGTCTGAGAATTTTCTTGTAATTTGTTTCTTGTCTTAACTTATAAGGTTATACCATTTTGGATTCGAGATTTTGGATTGGGAACCCCTTGTTTAATCAGGGTTTCATCGTTTCATCTTTTTTATGGGTAATTGCTATGGAGATAGAAGTTCCCACTCTATTCCCTGTTTCCCATTCCCTGCTATATACAAAATTTATGCTTTGTTTCTTCTCCTCAAGCAAAGAGAATTATTCAAAACACCTATACTGACAGAATCGATGGATAATTTATTCTTTTATTGTAAGTAATTAAACTGATACTGTGTGCAACTTTTGACAAATCAAATTAGTGTCACTCCTCCCATTCACAAAGGGTTTAAGCAGGGTTAGATTGAATGACATAAATAAAAAAAAATCATTACTCGTTCATTACTTGGTGTAATTTTGTGCATCTGCGGTTTCAGTGAGGACAAGTGAAAATAATGGTAAAGACTGCAATGAATAAAATGCAACAGATTAAAACCAAGCTGTTCAAATTAGCAGAATTAGATAAAAGTTTAAAATTATTCGGTTCCCAATCCCATTCCTATTGTTTAAACCCTTGTATTAGTCCTGGGGAGCTAAATAATTTTGAATCCCGTTATGGTGTTACCTTACCACAGGATTATCGTCAGTTTTTGTTAGAGGTTGGGAATGGGGGAGCAGGTCCAGGGTATGGTTTATTTAAATTAGAGGATGAAATTGTAACAGGGGGAAATGATACGGAAGATAGGGAATATCAACGGTTAGCTCAACCTTTCCTATTAAAGTCAATGTGGGATGGGGAGGAGGAAAATGACCAGAATATCAATGCTCAACAAGCACGTCAAGGAACAATTGCGATCGCAACCTATGGTTGTGGTGTGGATGCTTTGTTGGTGGTGACGGGAGAACAACGGGGTCATATTTGGATTGATGACCGCAGTAATGATGGGGGTATTTATCCATTTTCCAGTGAGTGTTGTGCTTTTTACCATGATGACCCCTATTCCCTAGAAACCGTTGATGATACTGCTGCTCTGTCTTTCTACGATTGGTATCAGGATTGGTTAAATCGTTATTTGGTGAAATTTTATGCTGTGTAGCAGTCGTGCAATTTTGGATTTTGGATTTTAGATTTAAAAATTACAAATTAGCTCATTTCTCCTCCCCCTCCCTACTCCCCACTCCCCATATTAAGATTTACTTCGGGGAAGGGAAAACCAAAATCTCGCTCCTCCAGTGGGACTTGGAGTATATCCAATTTTACCTCCCCACCGTTCGACGGTGATGCGACAAAAATACAGTCCTAAACCGATACGACCACTTTTGTGTTGTCCTTGACTGAATTTTTTGAATAGATGGGGTACAAGGTCTGGACTGACTCCCCGACCTTCGTCATCGATGGTGAGGTGAATAAATTCCGGGTCGGGGGTAAGGGTAATGGTAACGGTAGAGTGGGAGGGGGTATGACGAAAGGCATTTTCTGCTAAGTTGGTAATTACCCGTTCTAAACGTTGGCGATCGCCGATTACTTTCCAGTCTGTCACCTGGGGGTCGTACACCAGGTTGATTTTCACTTTGTTGAGTGCATAGACTGGTGTTAGCAGTTCGATACATTCCTGGGTGACATGTAAAATATTCGGTGCGATCGCTCCGGGTTGGGAAAATTTTTCCAGGGAATTAACTTCAGCGGAAAATATTTCTAACACTTCCCGGACGAGGATTTCTTGTTTAATGGATTGTTTGCGTCCGATTGCTAATCTTTCTCGTCCTTTTGCGGTCAGGTTTTCCATTTCTAGTAAAGCTAAACAGCAATTAATCCCACTTAACTGACCAGCAATATCATGAATAATACAATGAATTAAAATATCTTTTTTTTGATTTTCTTTGACTAATTGGTTATAGGAAAGTTGGTTTTCTCGTGCTTTTTGAATAAGTGCTTGTTTTTCCCGATAATTATCTTCAGCAAATTCAACTAAGAGAATTTTGCGTTCATCTAAAATTACGGCTGAAGCTTCTAAATAATATTCATCACCATTTAAATCTATTTCTGTCCAAAATCCCGATTTCAGCGGATGTCCGGTGGGATTTTGCCAATATGCTTCCGCATCAATTAAAAAGTTTTCTAAAAATGGGATATCTTCTTGACTTATTAGAACCTTCATCCCAGTCGAAATATCGCGTGGACACACCCTTTCTAACCAATGAGGAACGGTTCCCTCGATTTGAAAAACACCTTTGCGCAAGCGTTCCAGGACTAAAATATTCAAAGTCGCAAATAAACGACTAGCAAACGTTTCGTTCATCACCACATCATTCCCCATTGGTTTTTGGATTTTTGTTTGAGTGTAGGAATTCAGAATATAGAAGTCAAGTCTTTATTTACTTTTCATGATAATCTTTTGCAAATTGACGTATTATAAAATACAATGGCATCCATTAATGGTTAGGTCAATAATATTGAGAATAAATTTTCAGCTACTTTCAGTCAATAGGATTTAGTTAAGGGTAATTGTCGGTTGGATAGAACGCAGTAGAACCTAACAAAAATGATAGGTCAAATAAGTAATACTGTTTTACTGGAGAAATGGTGTGAACCCTCAACAACAATAAATCGAAAATTCATGAAAATACTTTAATTACTCATTCTATAAGAATTTTATTGCTGGTTTATGGTACAGAAAATGAATAATTACAGCAATCCTATTTAAGTCGTGAAAAATAGCGTGCTGATGACTGTTAACCGTCAAGTGTCAACCTTTAACAACCCTACATGTCAGATTTTACAAATCCTGCTCGGACTGCTGTGTGAATGGACATTGATTGATGCACCTCTAACGTTACTTCAAAGCGGGAAAACTGCGCAACACAGTAGTTCTCCAACAGATACAATTCAAGACTTTCAATTCTAACTGAACCGTATTGTATTCATTCTACTAAATCACCAGTGCAAAATGCTAATTTACCTACTCCCTACTCCCAACGATTTAAAACCTGGGATATTTTTTCGTTTGCTAAACTTTTATTATTGGCTTGTTGTTGAATTAGGGAAAGTTGCATTTCATCTAATGTTGCATCTAGTAGTATCACCCAATCACCCTCAGCAGAAGGAAACATATGTAAATCTGCACAGATTCCCTCATCTGTTTTCACGCGAGGAATAAAAACTGGTGTATCTTCCAAAGGTAAAAGACCTTCGAGAAAAAATACCTTTTGAAAAACATTTGCCCCTTTAGTTAAATTTTTTACTCCATAATCAGTTAAATTTCCTCCCCAACTTTCAATCTGTCCGCTTTTTTTGACCAATAAATAAGCAAGGGAACGATTTTCCCAGAGTAAGTTTATCAGGTACGTCACAATTGGTTTTGGGACATCCAACATGTCATTCTTCCATAATCTTGTCTGCTAAAGTTTGGAAAACTTCCTCAACTCCATCACCTGTTTTGGCGCTTGTTTGAATTACTATCCATCCTTGTTTGGTTAATTGTTCAATCTCTTCGTTTTCAATATCCCATTCATCAACTAAATCGGCTTTATTTAAGACCATTACAAAGGGTATATTTCCTAAACTATCCTCAACTCTTTGTTTTAAAGCAAAAGCAACATCTAAAGTATTATGCCGAGTTCCATCTACAACTAATAAATAGCCAGAGGAACCGCGTAAATAGGATGTATGTACCTTTTGGAATTCATCTTCTCCATATAAATCCCACAAAATCAAATTTAATTCCTTGCCATGAGTGAAAACAGTCTTTTTATCAATTTTTACCCCAACCGTAGTTTGGTAATTTTCTGAAAAAATACTGCGTACAAATCTGGCGATGAGGCTGGTTTTCCCAGTTGCAAATGCGCCGACCATACACACTTTTTTCTGAAGCATAAATTTAGATGATATGATTGTTGAGTTGCTTGAATTTTTTAAGTTGATTATTCTATTTGAGTTAACTATTGTCTTGGTGTTAAGAAGATATTAAAGGTGACACGGCGATTTTTTGGTGCTTGTATCAGAGATTGATTTACTTCCACTGGTTGTTGGGAACCAACACCACTTATACTAATACTTTTGGGGTCGATTCCTCCATTAATTAATCGTGTGGCGATCGCTCTGGCACGATTTTGACTCAAGGGTTGATTCAGTGTATCATTACCGGTGGAGTCTGTGTGTCCAGTTATTTCCAGTCTGACCTGATAATTTAACTGGGAGGCTATTTGATATATTTCCCGCAACTGGGTCTGAATCTGGTTAAATTTACCCTCCTGGTCGGCTAATAGCTGGGTTGACCCCTCCACAAATAGTAAAACCTCCTGTTCTAATTTTGATTTGTATTGATTCAGCCTTTCTATATCTAAATTTTGTACTTGAGAGTCATCATATCCATTAATACCAGGAATCGTTGACCAAATGGCACGGGTGTTGTTAATCCAAGTCTTGGGTGCAAACCCTCTAGCGGTCATTTTTCCTTGGGAATCGATATCTATTTGCACGCTGGAGGGGGGATTAATCCGTGCTGCAACCCTTTTGCCAATCATCTCCGGTTCCAGGGAAATAAATGGCTTCCACCTGGTGACAACGGATTGGGGATCAATTTGTGCATCTGCAATTAATTGATTGATTTCCCCTGCTAAAGGGTCACGCATTCCTTCAATTACAAGCTTTCCCCAACCCTTTTGGGCTTTGGTAATCACAAAACCCGGTTGATTGCGAATTCGGGTCAACAAGTTTTCCCAGCGTAGATGCGATCGCCAACCCAGAAACCCCCAATATCCTAATGCGATCGCAATTAATCCCAAAAAACCCAAGGCATAAGCACGACGTTGATTGGCCTGCTTTTTGTACCGAGCTTCTAAACAAGGTTTCAGTAAATACTCTGTTCCCTCAAAAATTTGGGTATCACCATCAAATTCTAATAAAGCCCGGTTAAATTGTAAATGAATTTTGCCTAAAGCTGTCTGAAACACGGAGCGCAATTCCAAAGGAGCATTACCGCGAATAATTCCTGCTAATACCGCATGGGGAGAAGCTTCCACCCATATCGTCAACTCCCCAAATTGCAGTGATTGTAATCCCTCGCTTTGATCGACTCGAAAGGAATCCCGCATAAAATCCTGAATCGCGGTCAACATCGCTGAAACTAAATCCGGGTCTTGGGTTGTCACCTCTGAGGCGAACAAATGTTTTAGCAGCAAACCAGTGTGTCGATGAATTAAAAATACCTGCTCGACTCGGTAAACCAAGGTTCTTAGTAGGACTATTTCCGCAAAAGTTTTCCCCGTCCGCTTTGCTTCCAAGCGCCATTGTAAACTTTGTGGTGACAAACTGTGTTCCAGAGCTTGATTCAAAGATTGAATCATTTCCCCCAAAGTATTGGCAACGGCTTTCCGGGTTGCAGGAACCACAATTGGAAAAATTGCTCCCGACAACACCTCCACATTTTGGTCCACGGATAGCTGAATGGCTTGCTCTACCGTGGAAACCATTACCTCCCCTAGCATACCATCCTGTTGACTCCGCAACCTGACAGCTTCCGGAAGCAGACGTGCGATCGCTTCTGGATTCGCGGTTGATTGATTTAATAATTCATACAACTGCTGGATTTGCTGTCCATCCAATCCTAACAGTAACCGACGCAACTCTTCAATTTCGGCAACTTCTTGAAAATGATTCTGATTATTGGCTTTTTCGGACGGAAATTGCGGTAAAACTCGATTTTGAGTCTGGTTATCCATAGATTAAATGTAATTTATCTGTCCTTAACCAGGAGACAGGAGATATATACGTGTAGGTGTCTTTGTTTTCTACTTCCTATTTCCTATTATTCGGTGGTTGCAAACGATGGGTTGGACTATTAGGCTGTTAACTTAGATTTTGATGGATATTACTAGATAAAACCACAATGTAACCAATCATTCGGCGAAAAGCCTTACCCCCGTACAGACGCGATATATCGTGTCTCTCCCTAGTACAGACGCGATATATCGCGTCTCTTATGGGACTAGAAGTCCATATTGGGATTATAAAAATAATATTCCATAATATTTGATTTTGATGCACTACTATACTTTACTTTGCACGCTGATATTCCGATTTCAATTATGAAAAATATCGGTTTTGGCTGTACCCTACGGGATGAATTCACCGATAACCGATAACAGTTAACAACCCGACATGCGCGTAAAGTATAGTTTGTGCAGAGGAAGCTGATTCAACTTTGACTATTTAAGCGGATTGCCAACTCATTTAACAGTGCTGCTAAGGTGGAACGGTCTGTTTTTTGGTGACGTAAATCCTTCGATTCCCGTTCTAACAAGGCAATAATTTCCTCGTATTTTTGCTGAATAGTGTCTTGTAAAGTTTTTGACTGATTAAACAACTGTTCCCGTAATTCCCGTTGACTGCGATTTGCAAACTCTTCTACCTGAGAAATTTTATCATCTAAACCGGATTTGAGGGTTTTGGTTTCCTCACGCAACAATTGGACAGAGCGATCGCGATCGCTGTATTCATTTTTGATTTGGGTGGTTAGGGATTCGACTTCCTGTTTGAGGTAATTTTCCAAGGAATCTAACCGACTACGGGTTTCATCTCGTAAGCTTGCACATTCTTTGGCTAACTTCTCTTCTAAGCGGGTAAACCTGTGATCAAAATCACGGACTTGATTGCCAAATAAAATATCCCTCACCTTATCGAGACTATTCATCTCGCTAGCAATTGGTTTTACCGTCGAATTATGATTGTTCGCTTCGCTGAAAGAATGGGAATTAGAGTTATTTTCCTGGTTGTGATTTTCGGTTTCGGTTGGATTCATTTTTTTTACCTCTTTTTATCATGGCTAATCGAGGGATTACTTCCCGTTTTCAAGATAGTTATTATCTGGGAGATAGATGCAAGTCAAAGGGTATCAAATAAATCTTGACTTTCACAAAGTACTAATTATACAGCAGATTCGAGGTTTATGAGGTACAGTAGCAACAATTAGTAAACCAATTTTTTAGATGCTTTGGATCAACTAATGTCAGTGCAATTTTAATTAAACCATCAACTACAGATGCACTTTTAGGAGAAAACTGTTTTAAGAACGCTTTTAATTGTGACCACCAATGTTCAATTGGATTAAATTCAGGGGAATAAGGAGATAGATAAAGAACACTTGCTCCTACAGATTCAATCAAAGGCTTAATCTCTTCGACTTTATGTGCTGGCAGATTATCCATTACAACGACTGCACCAACCCATAATTGTGGAAGTAAAAAATGCTCTACAAAAACTTTATAAGCTTCTCCATTCATTGAGCCATTTAAAGTCATCACAGCTAAGACTTTTTTGAAGCTAATTCCTCCAATTACACTTATTTTTGCACCTCGGTAATATGGTTTAAAATCATAAGCTCTACTCCCGCGATCGCTTCGAGCATGAGTTCTAGTCAAACCAAGCAAAACACCCATTTCGTCTATAAACACAAGGTTTTCTGGGTCTATGTGTTTTACTTTCTCCCAATATTCTAATCTCAGTTTTTGGACTCTTTCTGTTTTCGCTTGGCTGCTACGTAAAGTCTTTTTTTTCGAGTTAATTCTTGTTTTTGCAATGCACAACACATCACACTTGCACACACCCAAATGTTATATTTTTCTCCAAAATACTCGCAATATTCCAATAAAGTTAAATCCGGGTAACTTTGAACCATTTCTGCTAATTCGCCACCGTAATCATCTAGCTTACCCTTCATTGCTCCACCTTGCTTTTTGGGTTCTAGATGCCCTTCCAATCTTTTTTGCCTGATTAGCTTCTGCACATAGCTTTTTGCTATACCAAACTGCACAGCTACTCCTCGAATTGATGTATCACCCTTTTCGTAAGCACTTACTATTTTTTCTCGTAAATCGATTGAGTAGGGTTTCATTTTAATTTTTGATGCACTAATAACAAGTGTACCTCATTTACCTCGAAAGTGCTGTACTTTTGAAGAAATTAATATTTATTAATTATAGAATTCATTTTGACACTCCCCTATTCTAAGCACCTTTTACGAAAATGATACAGCCCATCAAGTAAATTCGTAATTTTTTTCTTGGCTGTAACATTTAATTTGTAACATCTGTGTCTGCCTATCTCTAATGGGATTGACACACAGGTTGATTTATTGTAATCGAGCTAACACTGTCATTGACAATATTTTTATCTTTACTATGGAGACTCTGCTGGAAACAAAAATACTAAAATCACAGAAGATTATTATATGATGAAATTCTCGCTCCAGACCCAAAAATTTTCATTCAGATGTAAATAGCTCTTCATCACGCAGTTTAATTAACTCCTGCTGGGAAATACCTAAAATTTTAGCTAAGGATGGAATCAAACTATCATCAATGCCGTCACCCGCGTAGAGATTACCTAAATCAACACTAGAAAGTTTAAAGCTCTGACAAAACCCAGCAAAATCCTTGTCATTCAGGTTTAATTCTAACTGTCTTTGTTGTAAACGTAAAATAATTCGTTGGGTTCCCGGTTGGGGATGTAAACAACTTTGAATATATTTAGCTACGACTTGCTCAACTTGTTGTAAATCCCCTCCCGATTGACGTACCAAATCCGTACAAGCTTTAGTAAGAGCTTGATTCAGGGTAGTTTCCGCGTGTAAATAACTCATCAATCGATCGGCATAATCTTGTCGCAAAAATCCGGCGATCGCCCCTTTATAATAAACGGGTAGGTAGTTATCGTGAATCCCGATTTGCCAATCGATTCCCTGATGATTGATTGCCATAGCTACACAAAAAGTCCCTGAACTGTATTAAATCGCTTGATTTTTGCTCAATTACGGTTATGGCACAATCAAAACTGCGATCGCAAGCGCATTTACTAGGAAGTAAACATTATTTTTAGTTGAGTTGAAGTTTCGTTATGATCGCTAATCCCCAGTCTTCATACATGAGTCCCCAAGAATACCTAGAATGGGAAAAAACCCAAGAAATCCGTCACGAATACATTGACGGAGAAGTATTCGCAATGACCGGGGGAACCAAACCCCACAACCGCATTGCTTTTAACTTCGGTACGGAGTTGGATGATTATTTAGCGGAGAAAGGCTGTGAATTGTATATTTCCGATGTCAAAGTCCAAGTATCCCCCTCTGGACCCTACTATTATCCCGATGTCGTCGTCACCTGCGACCCCAGAGACAAGGAATCCATCGATATGGTACAGTACCCGTGCTTAATCGTGGAAGTCCTTTCCCCCTCCACCGAAGCCTTTGACCGGGGGAAAAAATTTACTCGCTACCGTCAATCCAGTAGTTTACAAGAATATGTTTTAATTGAATCCGAGCAAATCGGTGTGGAATGTTTCCGTCGCAACGAAGAAGGTTTATGGGTTTTACATACCTATGGAGAAGAGGATAATTTAATTTTGGAGAGCGTGGGAATGACGATTCCCGTTTCTAAATTGTATCGACAAGTTAAATTGGATGTAAAAGCAAAAAATTAAACCTTTCCTCCTTGTGAACTAGAACCACAGAGCGAAGCTAGGTGACAGAAAATTTGCTAACTTGATCGGATAATGAGTTTATATTCCGAGTGGATTTACCTTGGCAAATTTATGAATTATCAAAAACTTGATCCTTCCCTACTAATGGCACTGAATCAAGTTGAGGAACCTAACCTTCCCCAGCTAGTAGTGTTTATCCATACCCAACAACCATTGGAAGCCTCTGCGTTAGATATGTTAGCAAATCTCGGCATCAGTGATAATACTAGCCAAAAAGATGTATTTACGGCAACCTTATCAACAGTGTCCCTATCCCAGTTAACTGAACAAAGTTGGGTGAAATACGTTAAATTGTCCCAAAAATTACACCTACGCAATTCTCCATTCTCCTAGCTTTAGTATTTTTACTAAATATAAATGTATCAAAAACACAAATATTTTCTTCAATAATGATACAAGTGTTATATTTAACACATTAAATTGCATTAAAACTTAACCAAACACATTTATCGATCCCCCTTACCAGTAGGTACAGAGCATCCTAAACTGTAGGTGGAGTTGAAAGGCAGTCGGGAGAAACTCAAGTGAAAAACGTATTATCAATAATTCTTGGTGGTGGTGCAGGAACACGCCTTTATCCACTGACAAAATTGCGTGCAAAACCAGCAGTTCCAGTTGCGGGGAAATATCGCTTAATAGATATCCCTGTGAGTAACTGTATTAATTCCGAAATTTATAAAATCTATATCCTGACACAGTTCAACTCAGCATCTTTGAATCGTCACATTGCTAGAACCTATAGTTTTGATGGTTTTAGTGAAGGATTTGTGGAGGTGCTTGCAGCGCAACAAACCCCGGAAAGTCCGAGTTGGTTCCAAGGGACTGCGGATGCGGTGCGGAAGTATCTATGGCTGTTAGAGGAATGGAATGTTGATGAATACCTGATTTTATCCGGAGACCATTTGTATCGGATGGATTATCGGGATTTTGTCAAGCGTCATCGGGAGACAGGTGCGGATATTACCCTGTCGGTAATTCCCATCGATGAACGTCGTGCATCGGATTTTGGCTTAATGAAAATTGATGATTCAGGTCGAATCATTAAATTTAGTGAAAAACCCAAGGGTGATGCATTGCGGGAAATGCAGGTAGATACCACTGTTTTGGGTTTGACTCCAGAACAAGCGAAAATGCAGCCTTATATTGCTTCAATGGGGATTTACGTTTTCAAAAAAGAAGTTTTGATTAAGTTGTTGCGGGAATCCCTGGAACGTACTGATTTTGGTAAGGAAATTATTCCCGATGCATCTAAGGAATATCGGGTTCAAGCCTACCTGTTTAATGGTTATTGGGAGGACATTGGAACAATTGAATCCTTTTACAATGCTAATTTAGCTCTGACTCAACAACCCCAACCCCCCTTTAGTTTCTACGACGAACAAGCACCCATTTATACCCGTCCTCGGTATTTACCACCTAGTAAATTACTAGATTGTCAAATTACCCAATCGATTATTGGCGAAGGTTGTATCCTGAAAAATTGCCGGATTGAGCATTCTGTTTTAGGAGTGCGATCGCGGATTGAATCAGGAGCGATGATCGAAGATTCCCTATTGATGGGTGCGGATTATTACCAAGCATCGGCGGAACGTCAATGTAGTTTGGAAAGGGGGGAAGTTCCCGTGGGAATTGGAACGGATACGATTATTCGTCGAGCGATTGTGGATAAAAATGCTCGCATTGGTCACGATGTGAAAATCATCAATAAGGATAATGTTCAAGATGCGGATCGGGAATCCCAGGGATTTTATATTCGCAACGGAATTGTTGTCGTCTTGAAAAATGCTCTCATTCCTGACGGGACGATTATTTAATTGCTTTGCTCACCAGGATTAAGCAAGTGATTCTGTGTTTTTGTGTAAAGGATTGAGGTGAAGCTAATTTGGATTTTGGATAACTTTTTCAATACCGATCAAGAGCGATAAATTAAAAAGAGGATAGGATGCTAAAAATATTCTGACTTTTTTATTTTTGCTAATCGCTGATTGATTTGAAAAACGGAGAAAAATCCAAAATCGAAAATGCCTAATCCTTTATACAGCTTTTTAATCGGCATTCCGGGAAGTGGAAAATCAACCTTTGCCAGAAAATTAGCCGCAGCCAATCCCCACAGTTACGTCATTTCTACCGATGCAATTCGAGCCAAATTATACGGAGATGAAGCAATTCAAGGTGACTGGTCAGCAATTTGGTCTGAAGTCAAATATCAATTTGAGTTTGCTTATCAGCAAAAAAAATCAGTTATCTATGATGCTACAAATTTCCATCCCCTCTACCGTCAAGAATTGATTACCACTGTCCGTGAAATTGGTTTTTCATCGATTACAGCTATTTGGCTCAAAACTCCTATTTGGCTGTGTTTAGCACGCAATAAAAAACGTCAGCGCCAAGTTCCGGAAGCAGTAATTTTGAGTATGTATCGTCATCTTCGGGATACACCACCCCAGACAAAAGAGGGTTTTGATGATTTGATTTGTGTACAAGAATTTTAGAGACAGGAGAAAGGAGACAGAAAATAGGGTGTTGATCAATTTGGGCATGAATTATAACTATTTACATTCTGTATTAGAACCAAAATCATTGTAGTAGCAATGCTACGTCTGTCATACAAAAAGTACTCCCAACTCACTTTTTACATAATGATTCGTAGCTATCAACTACAGGATCGACCATACCTAGTGAAATTCATGGCACTGCTTCAGCAAGTAGAGTCCAGTTGACATCAAAATCGATCTGTTCCTGGGGAAATCGCAGATGGACACTTTCGATATCTGGAGAATATTACGCGATCGCAAACTGGTAAAATATTTGTAGCTCGATATTCTGGGGAAATAGTCGGTTTTCTAGTTTGTTTCGTCGAACAGTTAGATCAGGAAGATTTGCATGTAGTCGAATCAGAGCGAAAATATGGCTATATCAGTGACCTCTATGTTTCCCCATCCATCCGCAAACAAGGAGTCGGTATTGTATTGATGCAAGCTGCGGAAAGTATTTTCGCAATTTCGGCTTGAAAGTGATTCGTGTTAGTGTACTGACAAATAATCATCCTGCTACTAACTTTTATACACAAGTTGGCTATCAACTCTAGGAAATTGTGTATGAAAAATATCTTTATATAACGTGAATTCGACGAATTATAAACGCTACAATCCCTGTGAATCAATGATTTTGAAAGTTAAAGTTTAAAGTAACCTCATCCATTAGTTGAGAACAAAGTCAATAACTGACTGATTCCAGGTTTAATGATTTTATTCTCAACATCATACTTGGAGGTTTTTAAAAACTTCTATTTTCTACGAATGTTACTGGACAGGAGTTTCAGGCTTTATAAATCATCGAACTCACGTTTATATATATAAAAAAATCCCCTGAATCGGGGATAGTAATGTGTTGCAAGATGTATTTTCCAGCCGTAAAAATTAAATACCCTATCCCTTACTGTTTTCCTTCGGGAGTTGATGCATTTTGGTGAGCAGGGAAAGCAGGGAAATCAAAATTTTTCTCAAATGGTAGTAGAATGATTTTTAAAAGTTGTCAATCAAGACTTTGTGAATCATTGTCTTGGTTACAGCAAAATTTGTTGTTCTAGACTACTCCCAATTCCCCACTCCCTACTCCCAAAAAAAAGAAGTTAAGTATTAAAAATAACTTTTCAAACAATCTCTAAGGAAGTGCAGGAACATCAACTTGGACAGGAACCTGGATTTGAATATTAGGACCTTTGACACCCGTTGGGTTTTGTCCAGGACCTAATATTTGGGTGCTATTACGAACTTGATCGGCATTCCCTGAACCTACATAGGTTTGAGTACCTGTGTGTACTGATGTATTATTGTAGCAATCGGGATCAATGTGTTGATTGCTATTGTTGACTTGGTTGGCTTTGCGATCGCGACTGTGAACGGCGATTTGGTTACTGACATCAAGGGTCATGCACACAGCTTTTGCTGCGGGTGTCAAACTAGGAATAAAACTTGATACTGCTGAAACTGAGAATAAACCAATTAGTAACCGTGAAAAATTCATTATTTATATTCTCCTAGTGGTGAAGTGCAAAATCGAGGTAAAGCAGAAGTGGAGATAGGTGTGTACTTAATGATTCGTAATACCCGCTACGCAGGAAGCAAGCTACATAATTCCTAGTTTAAGGAGGAACAGTAATTCAAAATATCTTCCTGTCTCCCGTCTCCTGCATTTTCTTAATTACAAATTCGTGTCACGGACGATGTGGAAACCGTATTTCTACCAATACGAGTGGTGCGACTGTAGCTGTTACTGCGACAGCGATGGGGGGTGTAAACACGGATACGTTCTCGATAATGGAAACGTCGGGGTTGGGTGGTGCGAATATTAACACCGCCTTCGCTACCAAGGGACATTTGTACATTAGGGGTTTGAATATTCAGTTGATTCGCCGATGCAATACCGGTGGGTATTGCTATCATTGATGCGATCGCAAATAAAATAAAAGATTGTTTAGCAGGCATAGCTGTATCCCTCTCTTGATAGAATGGTTGATTGGCAAAAGCACCCATCAAAACCCGTAAACCGTGTCTACTGGGAAATAAAGTGAGTAGTGAGTAGGAATGAACTTACTTTTTACTCCTAAAAACCAATTTCAAAAATGATTGTGACAGAAAAGCCAATATTTCACAGTCTAAAATCTAAATTGGTATAACACCCCGTTCTCCCTGCTTTAGTAACAATATTGAGCGCGTAGTGCATCTATTTGTGCTTGGGTGGTTGCTTGGGAACCACTGATATTCACACTATTACCATGACCAGCGACAAATGCTCCCTGGTTCAGATTTTGCTCAGAACTTTGGGATTGGGAACCGGAATAACCATAGTGACAGAAGGGATAGTTCCCTTTTTTGCTTTGGTATTGATTGGTGGTTTGGGTACCGTTGATATTTACCGAGTTTCCAGAACCCTGGATGACGCTAGTTTGATTCATGTTTTGCGAAGAACTTTGTCCAGCAAAAGCAACTCCAGGAGTTATAATTAGGGAGGCTGCTAAAAAGCAAAAGGTGTAAATCTTTTTCATTTTTGTAGACCAATAAAGTTGTGTGTTGAACAGGTTAAGGGTTGATTTCTCAACTGGTTTAACCTGTTTTTTGTTTGTAAATTTGACTAGTGTCGATTGTTAAATATATGCCTAGTAGTTGCTTAGAAACCGTAGTAGTAGGGTGAGCAACCAGCGTTTTGATATTGACCATTACTAGTATTGGCCGCAACCCCATTCGCATTCCCGATACCTACATTTCCAGTGGCAATTCCAGTTCCCGCAACGTTACCTTGAATTTGGTTTCCTGTTGCACACCAGGGACTACCATATTGGTATTGACCTTGATTGCTGTTAGTATTCGAGATAACACCATTTACGTTACCAACACCCGCGTTACCAGCAGAAATATTAGTATTGGAAACATTACCTTGAACTTGGTCTGCTAAAGCTGCGGGAGCCATTGCCATTGCTGCTAAAATACCGAGAGCAAAAGATTTCTTCAACATTGTCTATACCTCAATTGATTTTGGATTTTGGATTAATTTGAGTGTTTGGGAAATCGGAAAAATCCCGACTCCCAATTCCCTATTCCCTCTTAAAAAGGAAATGCGCAACTAGCTACTTGGGTTTGTCCGTTGCTTGTGTTAGCGTTTACACCAGAAACGTTACCGAAACCAACGTTACCTGCTGCAACTCCAGTTCCCGCAACGTTACCTTGAATTTGGTTGCTGGATGCACAGAAGGGACTCTTATACTGGGATTGGTACTGGTCAGATGTTGTGTTAGATACAACACCATTCACATTCCCGACACCACTGTTAACTGTGGAAATTTGGGTGTTGGAAACATTACCTTGAATCTGGTCAGCAAAAGCTGCGGGAGCCATTGCCATTACCGCTAAAACACTGAACGCAAAAGATTTCTTCAACATTTTCTATACCTCAATTGATTTTGGATTTTGGATTAATTTGAGTGTTTGGGAAATCGGAAAAATCCCGACTCCCAATTCCCTATTCCCTCTTAAAAAGGAAATGCGCAACTAGCTACTTGGGTTTGTCCGTTGCTTGTGTTAGCGTTTACACCAGAAACGTTACCGAAACCAATGTTACCTGCTGCAATTCCAGTTCCTGCAACGTTCCCTTGCACTTGATTCCCTGATGCACAGAAGGGGTTGTTATATTTGTCTTGGTATTGTCCTGAATTGGTGTTAGATACTACTCCATTCACGTTGCCAACACCGTTGTTACCTGTTGTGATTTGGGTGCTGGATTGATTTCCTTGCACTTGATCGGCTAATGCTGCGGGAGCTATTGCCATTGCTGCTAAAATACCGATTGCAAAAGACTTCTTAAACATTGTTGTAGACCTCATTAGTGTGTGATTTAAGTAAATTTGCTGTTAACAGAGGTGTAAAAGCTGAATTCTTTTTTTACTTTTGCAACCCCTGAATTATTCAACCAAAGATATTGGGTGTAATTCCGCAAAAAAAATGCATGTCTGCTGAATTTTTGCAGTCACGCGCTTAGTAGGGGAAATAGGGGAACCCACAACCCGCATTTTGAACTTGGCTGGTATGGGAACCAGTAGCGACTCCAGTGACGTTGAAATGACCAACGTTAGCAGTTGCGACACCGGTGTTGGTGCTAGAACCTTGAATCTGGTTTCCAGAAGCACACCAGGGATTACCATATTTATTTTGGATTTGGGTGGTGCTGGAGTCAGAAGTCACACCAGTAACATTACCATTACCCACATTCACGGTGGAAATATTGGTGTTGGTGACGCTACCTTGAACTTGGTCTTGAGCAAAAGCCGCAGTTGGTGCAATCATCATTCCCGCAGCTACTAAGCCAAAAAATGTTTTTTTCAGCATCTTTGATAAACCTCGTTAGTTGTGTGTTGTTAGGTTAGTTAGTTAATTCAAACCAGAGAGCAAACACCCGATAACCCATTAGTCATATAATCTTGCGATCGCTGACGACCCGATCTTTGAGTTTGTTTTCGGTGTTTTCCAACAATGGGAACTACATTTTCTGTTTTTACCATTCCGGATTTATCTCTAAATTAGGCGAAAATATAAAACTTACGCTTTAACTGCCCTCCGTGAGATGCTTCCGTAGATTCACTTCCGTAAATCCACCTGCATCTCTATACTTAAAAGTTTTAACCAAAGTTATTTGGTGTGTCAAGCCCTTTGGGAAAAAAATTGGGCGTAATTTTTTTTTGGTGTTACGATTGACCACATATCATAGAACTAGAAAGAATCAAAAATAGAAGTGCTGCTGTGAAAAGGAAAGCAAAGCCACGGATTGCCATTTTGCGTGAACAAGCGGGTTTAACCCAGTTGGAGCTATCGCGTTTGGTTGGCGTGACTGAGAGTACAATTCAAAATTGGGAAAGTGGTAGAACTGGAATTGACCATATCCAGCGTATTATTAAGTTTTGTCAAGCTCTGGGTTGTAGAGTCGAGGATTTAATTGAATACGTAAGCGAAGAGGAATTAGTTCCAGAAGTACCCAAAAAACCGCGTACCTTGAAAGAAGTGCAAAGTTTACTCGGGACCGACGATCGATCGATAGAAGTTCCGAGTTCCAACCAGCAAGAGCGGGGGATGGATAAAATTGGAGTTGAAGGGAGCAGGGAGTAGTGTAACGTTTCTTAAACTGCGGCTTTGACGGAGACGGTGGTTTGGACTTGGGTTTTTACGGATTGATTGGGGAGATGTTTATCAATCATGGCTAGGACTTTATCACCGATAATGGGTTTAGTCATAAAATCGGTTGATCCGACAGCTTTAGCTCTAACTCGGTCAAATAATCCGTCGCTACTAGTGAGGATAATCACTGGGATATTGGCGAAACTGGATATGCGTCGTATTTGGGAGCAGATTTCATAGCCGTTGATCACTGGCATAATCAAATCCAAAAAGATCAAATCAGGTTTATTTTGGATGAGGGTGGGTAAGGCTTGGATTGGATCGGAAATTTTGATGAATCGCATTCCGTTGCTGACGATAATCCGTTCCATGAGGTGGCAAATTTGGGGACTATCGTCAATACAAGCAATTAATCGACTGCTGGAGGGGACTGGTGGTGCAACATTAACTGGTGTAGTTTCTGAACTTGTTGCTGCTGGTGACAGGTCAGGAATGGGAGTTAGTTCGATTAAACCTTTGAGGATATGCGATCGCAGGGAAGCAGTAATTTTAACTACCTCCTGCTTCATTTGTACACTTAGGTCTCGTAAACTATTTTGTCCATTAATAAATTTGGCTAAATTTTGATACACTCCAGAACTAACGACCCGTTGAAGTTCATTCGGTTGACGAATTATGGGTGCGGAATCAGGACAAAATGATTCTAAACCAGCAGAATACCAAGCTTGCCATTCTGAATCTGTACGGCGAATAAAAGCCTTCGTGCTGGTAAATGTAATTGGTAAATCTAAAGAGATTTGCGGGTTCCTAATGTAATTAATTTTTTCTTGATTACGATTAGCTATTTGAATCACATCAAATAATAATTCTTGAATCACACTATCAGCGATTGATTCCAACTGTTTGGGTTCAATTAAGCCTTTTTTAAAACAGTTAACTAACAGTTGAAAATCCCAATGACTCAAAGGGGAAGGAAGGTTTTTGATGGGGATTTTAGCAAAGGGAATTTGGGAAGGGTGGGTAGTTAATTGACGGCGTAATCTGCGGTATGGATGCATTCCACCTGTAGCCCATGTAATGCGACCTAAGCGATAATAAAACCTCCACTGTTGACCACTATCAGCATGAAATTCTAAGACACCCGTAAATTTATTTTGGGCACATTCATCCAACTCTTCAAAGATATAATGGATTTGCTCATGGGCAGAATACATGTGAACGCTCCCTGGCTCGAATAAATATGATTTATGATTATGGATTAGTGTGTTGAATAGTATTATTTAACGATATATTCAGAGAAATCTGATTTGAATCTTGAAATGACTTGCCTTGATAGGGAACAGAGGTATACCCGGATTTCTCACAAACTCCTAAAACTTTCAGTGAGTAGGGAGCGGGGAGTAGGGAGTAGTAGGAAAATTAACCCATTACTCAAGGCTTATCACTCCCTTGTGAGAAATGTAGGTATAGTTGGTTTTGGTTTAAAAACAAAATATGAATTCTATAGCCATCATGGGAAATGATATCCAGCTTCTTCTAGTCAGGTGATATTGAAGATGTATCTAACAACTATAATTCCCTGATTTATGAAAAAAACAATCATTTACCTGTCCAGAAAATCCTCCTTGAACTTGAATCAACAGGTGATGAGCGAAAATCACATCTTTGACCTGCATATTGAAGAATTTTAGAGGATTTTAGTCAGGATTGATATTTGTGAAAATGACTATATTCCCATAAATCATAACCTAACTCATAATCGCTATCAACCTGTAGAAAACACTGACCATTGAGAGAGAGACAAAAACACATATTCATTGCATCATATTGCCGAATTATGTCACGGAGTGAGCAGGGGATGGGGGGAAAGAAAATGTATCGAAATTTGGATGAAATGGTATTAGTCTGCGGCAAAACTGCGCGTACCTCCAGAGCAATCTCAAATCCATAGACACGTTGGCGAAAGCCATGCCTTTAGGCTAGCGGATTCCCGAAGGATAATCAAAAATCTAACATCCTCAAATCTTTGCAAGATGTGAATATTTTGGGTGATAGGATGAATTCCGGGTTAGTGTGGAAAACTGGTAAATGATTTAATTATACTTTCCACGTTCATAAATTGAGCTTTTCGTTTTAGACGGTTAATGCAGAGGTAGCATTGTGATGTATCTGCTATAACCTGTAAACTGCCAACAAAGCAAAAGGGAAATATATCAGCGTGCGAAGTATATCCATGACCTAATACATTGCGAATTTTATGGATGGACGCAAGATAGAAAGTATATATACCGATGGAGCATGTACGGGGAATCCGGGACCAGGGGGTTGGGGTGTAGTTGTATACCATGATGATGGCTCCGTCCATGAATTAGGGGATGCAGCCAAACAAACAACCAACAACCGGATGGAAATGCAAGCGGCGATCGCGGCTTTAGAATATTTACAAGCGTCCGGACAATCAGAACCAGTCACCCTCTACACCGACAGCGAATATTTAATTAACTGCGTCACTAAGTGGTTACGCGCTTGGAAAGCGAGAGGGTGGAAAAAAGCCGACGGAAAACCCGTACAAAACCAAGATTTACTGGAAATCCTCGACCATTTAAACTCATCCCAGCAAATTCGGTGGCGACATGTACGCGGTCATGCTGGTAATATTGGTAACGAACGTTGTGATGCGATCGCGCGCGGATTTGCTACTGGTAAGTTACCTAGTCTGCGGCAGGTTGGTGATACCAATTCCCACAGCACCGTGGTCACTACAGATTGGCCAAATGTAGCAAATATATCGGAATTTGCTGCCAACTCGACCATAATTAACAACAAGACCACCGAACACATATCAATTGCTACTGACACACCATCTCTACGAGAAACCTCGCGGAGCGCGTCTACAGCAGACACAAACATGATGGAGACCACTATTTCAACCAATCAGAATGATTATGTTTCCCGCGAAACCCGTGTATCCCAACTTCGTCACCTCGTGGAAACCCTACGCATGGCGGATGAAATTGCTGAAAAAGGATATTTAATTAGTAGTTCAGAATTAGCTGATTTAATGGATATCCACCCTAGTGCTGTTACTAGTCGGGGAGACCAATGGCGTTGGCGTAATTGGATTGTCTCTCGTGTCCGTCGCGAAGGCAATCAAATTCTCTGGGAATTAGAACGCGGTGATTCCCTCAAGGAAGAAGAAACGAATTAATTTTCAATTAGGGTCTGCGAAAAAAGTTTTTTAGTAAGGGTAGGGAACAGGGAGTCGGTAGAGACTACCCGTCAGGTCGTCTCTACAGGGAATAGTTTTAACTCAACAATTCCACTTTGTCATCTCTACGAGAAGCCGTGCTACGCGCGTCTCAGACTGCAAAAAATTATAGATGTAAGGTTTTTTGAACTCCATACCCCTATTTGCTTGCACTTTTGACGCGATCAGAGTTTTACTCTTTTTCCGCAAGCCCTAATTAATTCCTAATTTGAGATTTCATCCATAACTTCTTCCTCGCCAAGATTTCGGTGTACGGAGGGCAGAAATCATAATTCGTAACACAGCGAGGGGATCGGCTAGGGGAGAAAGCCAAAATAGCCAAGCAAATTGAGCTTGAGTACGGTCATAGGAAGGAGCGATCGCAAATAATAGGGCAAACCTAATTAATAACAAAAATCCGTTTAAACCCACTAACAAGTTAATCGGTAAATCGGCGGAGGGGAACCAAGGTAAATAAGTCAATAATAAGATTAGTGGTAATCCCTGTGTCGCAACTAATAGCCAAATATCTCCCCAGGTTTGTGTTCTTGAGGAAGCATCTTTTAAATCTAAACTTCTCCCCCATTCCCGCCAAGTTTCCCAAGCTCCATCATACATCCGAACTTTGAATACTTTTGCACCATCGAGAAAACCCACTTTAAATCCTGCACTGGCAATATTACGAGCCAATGTCACATCATCACAAAAGGAACCCTTGGCACTAGTATATCCACCCACTGCTTCTAGTACAGACCGTTTACACAAAAAACATTGACCATTAGCCATGACCCTTTCCGGTGTATCCGCATTAATCCCAGTCGGGTCAAACCGATATAATAAGGTCATCAATAAAGCTGGTTGTAACCAACATTCCCCCGGATACTTTAAAATAAATTGGGGAGATAGGGAAACCAAATCGTAACCTTGTTTTTGGGCTGTTTTCACTAATCCTGCAATCAATCCCGGTAAGGGTTGGGTATCCGCATCCATTCCCAAAAACCACCGACTCTGGGGAGATATGGACTTAAATCCATAATTTAAAGCCCAAGGTCTACCAACCCAACCTGTTGGTAAAGGGTCATCGGTTATCACCTGAAAACGGGGGTCATGGGATTGCATTTGTTTCACTAATTCCGGTGTCCCATCCTGGGAATTGCTATCAACGACAATTACCTCACGAACTTCATAACTCTGCTGACTTAAACCTTTTAATAGAGGTTTAATTCTAGCTGCTTCATTTAAGGTCGGGACAACCACACTCACACAACCTAAAATATCAACAGTTGCAGCTTGAGGTTGAATTGGTGGTTGACGACTTGGACCTTTAATTAGACGTGCAAGTAAAATCGCCACTGCGGGGAACTGTAAGCATACCAAACACAATGCAATACCACTGACAAAAATGTAAAAATCTTCCACTGAAAAAATCTAGATATTTGAATTATACGATTTGATGGTTGGAAACCATTACTGTTTTAATTTTAGGTTCTATAGCGCTGGGTTTGAAAATAGTTTTTTATTTTTTTGATTGCGGGAGCGGAAAAACTAGTACAGAAAGGTAAAAAGACAAAAAAGTACCAATGTATAAGATGTTCAATGAGCTGACTTTAAATAGTAGATTTATTCCTTGCATACTGTCCTAAAATACAATACGGTTCAGATAAGTGAATATTTTTCAGAAATTTATGGCGAAAAGCATTGTTACTAAGCATAATCTCTTTCCTGCTTGCTCCTTAACTAAACGGTCTTGTACAAGGATGTTCTCTAATTTTAATTTTTTATCTCCTCTATCCTGTATTCTCAATTTCATCAACCTAAATAAGCTTTTTTCACCCGTTCATCATTAATTAACTCAGAGGCTTTCCCCGTTAAAGTAATCGCACCAGCTTCTAAAATATATGCCCTATCAGCAATTTTTAAAGCTAAATTAGCATTTTGTTCTACCAATAAAATTGTCACACCAGTTGTCCGCAAATTTTCAATAATATTAAATATTTCTCTGACAATAGCGGGGGCTAAACCTAAACTCGGTTCATCCAACAATAATAACTGGGGACGACTCATTAAAGCACGAGCGATCGCTAACATTTGTTGTTCTCCACCACTAAGGGTTCCTGCTAATTGATAGCGACGTTCTGCTAAACGGGGAAAAATATTAAATTGATGGAGGATATCTTCCCGAACTAGTTGGCGATTCGTTTGGGTATAGGCTCCTAGCATGAGATTATCATATACCGTTTGTCGTGCTAGCACTCGCCGACCTTCGGGGGAATGGGCAATTCCTAATTTGACAATTTGGTGGGGTGAACGCTGAGTAATATTGCGTCCATTGTAAATAATATTACCACTGCGAGGTTTAATAATTTTGGAAATTGCCCTTAAGGTTGTGCTTTTACCTGCACCATTCGCTCCAACGAGGGTAATGACTTCGCCTTTTTCAATATATAAATTAATATTTTTCAGTGCCTGAATACCACCATAATTAACGGATAAATCTTGAATTTCTAGAATTTTATAAGCTGACATAAACCATCTTTTTATTTTGGATGTTTGATTACTCTTCGGTTGATCCGCACTACGTGCGTCTAGAGCTTTTGGATTATTAATGATGTTGGATTTTAGTATTAATAAACCGTTAACCGTTAACAAATTTCTCCTGTCTTACCAAATTATTCATTTCCCAGATAGGCTTCAATCACTGCGGGGTTGTTACGAACCTCTTCAGGAACACCGAGAGCAATGAGTTGGCCAAAATCGAGAACAGCAATGCGATCGCATAATCCCATCACTAATGGTACATGATGTTCAATTAAAATGATGGTTAAGTTAAATTTTTGACGGATTTCGCGGATAAATTCGCTTAATTCACTTTTTTCACTGGGATTCATCCCTGCTGCGGGTTCGTCTAATAATAGGATTTGTGGTTCTAGTGCTAAAGCACGAGCAATTTCTAAACGACGTTGCTCTCCATAGGATAAACTATTGGCAATTACTTCCGCACGTTGCTCTAAACCAACCATTTTTAATAGTTCCCATGCTTTTTCTGCATTACTTCTCTCTTGTCTCGATGCGGATGGAAATCCTAAAATTCCTGTGAATAAATTTGTTTGAATATGCAAATGTCGTCCAATTTTAATATTTTCTAAAACTGATAATTCACCAAATAACCGAATATTTTGAAATGTACGGGCTATACCTTTAAATGCTATTTGATGGGGTTGATTTTGAGTGATATTTTGACCTTGATAAATCAACTTGCCACTGGAAGCGGGAATTAAGCCTGTAATTAAGTTAAATAAAGTTGTTTTTCCGGCTCCGTTTGGACCAATTAAGCCAAATATTTCTCCTTTATTAACCCTAAAGGATACTTGATTGACCGCTATTAAACCTCCAAATCTACGTGTTAATTTCTCAATTTCTAAGATTGTACGATTACTTGAATGTGCATCTAGCATTTGATTTTTGATTTATTTCACAAAAATTATCTTCTCCATTAATTCATTTAGATTTTAAATTTTCAACCTCCCCCCTATTCAAATCCAGAGTGTATGATTCTCTCTATTCACACCATAAGGTTTGTCAATCTTAGTTATTTATACCATGTGTTCACCGATTGCGGATTTGAGTCAAATCCAACCCTGATCAATGCTTAAATTGAGAGTTGATGTCAGTCTGAGGATTACAGCCACAGGTCACACAACGCTGCTAGAGTTGATGCACGCTATTAGGATATCCTGCTGAATTATCGAAAGATTCAGGATAACAAGGACAAGATAAATTTCCACTTAAGCAGTCCTAACCGATTTGTGAAATCTTACATATAGGGTTGTTAACGGTTGACAGTTGACGGTTAACAGTCATCAGTCCACGGCACGCTATTTTTCACGACCGAAATCGGATTGCTGTAGATATTGCATGACTTTCCAATAAAACAGTTTACATGTAAAGTAATTACAAGGCGATGGAGCTCGCCACAACCGCCTTTTTTATTTTTACATACTCAATATTCGATAAAAAAGGCTAATGGCTCCTACTTTTCCGACTTGCTGCGGAATGGTAGGGCTATTGGTGTTCAACTTCCGTCAGCAAGTCACGCTTACCCATTTACTTTGAAAATTGCGTGATGTTAGAAAGCTTTATCCTGATCTTGCTGATTGGCTTTTTCGTGGGACAGATTGCCCGAAGGCTGAAAATCCCGGCCTTAGTAGGCATGGTTTTGACCGGAATTATACTGGGACCTCAAGTTGCTGACCTAATCAGCCCTAATGTACTAGCAGCATCTACACCTTTGCGAACGATCGCTGTCATGGTAATTTTGATGAAGGCAGGGTTAGGTTTAGACCGAGAGAAACTGGTACAACAAGGAACGGTAGCACTACGATTAGGATTTCTACCCGCGGCCTTTGAAGCTGTAGTAATTGCCCTGGCTGCTATGTGGATTTTAAATTTCGACTTTCCCACGGGGCTACTGCTGGGTTGTATCATTGGAGCAGAGTCGCCGGCAGTAATTGTACCGGGAATGCTGCGACTGAAAAGTTTGGGTTGGGGAGTTACTAAAGGTATACCCGATGCTATCCTTACTGGCAGCGCCTTGTCAGATGTGTTACTACTACTAGTATTTAGTCTGCTACTGAACTTTTTGGCACAAGGAGCAACTTCTGAGGTAAGATTACCCTTTGGTTTAACTTTGAGTGCAATTCAACTCTTGCCTCTGCAAATTATTAGCCAAATTGTTTTGGGAGTCGTCCTAGGTGTAGTAACAGCCAGGCTTTTAGTGTCTTTGTTGACCAAGCAGAACTGGACTCAAAATGCTGTGCAGGATAGTTTAGTTGCCGCGACTTTAGCGTTGTTGCTCGTAGTGCTGGCAGAAAAATTCCCCTTCTTCTCTGGGTATCTGGCAGTCATGGCGACAGGATTTTTCTTGATTGAGTTAGATGCTCCTTTAGCACGTCGGTTACGTTCTGGCTTCGATAGCCTGTGGACAATAGCAGAAATCGTTTTGTTTGTGTTGTTAGGGGCAAGTATTCAGTTACAAGTGTTAGAAAAAACCCTAGTTCCTGGATTAGTGATTTTAGGAATTGGGACGCTGATGGGACGGGCTATAGGATGGTATTTGTCTACATTAGGAAGTAACTGGAATCGCCGAGAGCGAATCTTTTTGCTACCAGGGAACTCTGCTAAAGCCACTGTGCAAGCGGCAATCGGCGCAATTCCCCTAGCACAAGGTATTCAGGGTGGAGAGACAATTTTAGCGATCGCCGCTTTATCCATCCTGGTGACTGCACCCTTGGGAGCTTGGGCAATTCCTACCTTTGCACCCAAATTGTTAGAGAAGGGTGAGGTCGATCCGACAAAAGTAGCGATCGCTCGGCGGATTGTTATACTAGCGGCGGTTGATACCTCACCTCTAGCTAGTCAGGTATTGACTAAAACTGCCGATCTTGCTCGTCGTAGTGATGCCGAAGTAATTGTATTGCATATCATTCGTACCAATGATTCTCAAGGAGTAGAGCATCTACAAGAAAAAACTCGACGACTTTTAGCAGACATCCGCCATCAATTCATTGCAATTCCAGGTTCAATTCCCGAAGAAATTATCCGTGTTGCTCAGGACTATCGAGTTGCTGAAATTGTTATGGGTAAGCGAGGACATCAGCTTTGGGATCAGGTTCTGGTTGGTTCTGTATCTCAAGCGGTGTTGGAATCGAGTTCAATTCCTGTCATTATAGTTGAGGATGATCGTATTGGTATGCTGTAAGCAAAATCTTCAAAGCAAGGTAGGTTGTCTCAATATCGGGTAAGGCGATTGGCATACGGGCAAAACCGCCTTTTCCCATTTGACACATCTGCACAAATTTAATTGCTGATTCCAGGTAAGGAATTTCCATCTTTAATAGATTACTAGCAAAGATGCCAGCGTAAACAATGTCCACACTTGTAGATAAACCATCGACTGTGTTAGTGAAACCAGTTTCTTTCACCTGAAGTTGTTCAATGAAGTGTCGAGTGTCATCTAATTGGGTCAAATCGTAATCCAATTCCTGGAGAACAGCTAAACTCCAATAGGTTTCCATTAAATTGGGTTTGATGCCAAAGCCACCCTCATTATTTAGTTGCAAAATATATTTAATAATGTGTTGCTTTTGGGGTAAATCTCCCCAAATCTTTTTTGTGCGGATTTGACGTACTAGCCATTTTTGAGTTATACCCATTTCCGTGGCATTGGTTTGTGCTGGTAATGGGATATCAAATTGCGCGATCGCTTGTTGCCACTGGTTCACTGAATCCTTGACACCGAGGCAATACAGGGTATAAAGGGGAAAATACAAATAATTGAAGGCTGCTTGTGAGATGCTACCTTGAGGCGAAATATCAAAGTTTTTCTGGACTTGATTCAGCAGAGAGTGCAGGTAATCCCATAGCTGGTGGCGATTAGGTGGTTCTAATCCTAAAGTTTGCAATGCGGCAACAGCAAAAAAAGTGTCACTAGCATTGGGTTCTTCTAGGTATTCCATTTTGTAAGCAAAGAAACCACCGTTAGCACACTGTTTGCTGTGTAAGTATGCTACAGCACTGGCGATCGCGGATTCGATTTGTAGTGTTTTCATCAGATTCGGAAGGTTTGACAGTTGTTGGGACTAATTAAATTTTGCTGACATGCGTGAAAAATTGATAGCATAAGTCTGCTAGAAGTTAAAGATGTGTTTCAGATAGGCGAAAACCTGCGTCCTTGCTTCATTTCTGCCTGAAAAGCCACGGGGCTTTCAGTGTCATTTTCTGTAATGTAGATATCGGAGTAGCTAAACTTCGCAAACAGGTTAAAAAAGCTCAAAACCCATGACAAGAAAAATATTAACTGGACTGAGTTCACAAGCTTACGAACACCCTTTTGATAGCAAAGCCTTAGCTGCTCTAAAAAAAATACCTGGTGTTTCTTTGCTGATTAAAAAAATTAATGAGTATGGTATCGATCGCTTACTGAGACTGCAATGTCTTGGTAGTGAAATCAAAATCACACCCCGAAATTTTCCCCAATTGTATGAGGCATTTGTAGAAGCCTGCGAAATTCTTGATATTGCCCCACTTCCTGAGTTACATCTGTATCGAGGTACAGGCCACATTGAAACTCATATTGTTGGGGTAGAAGAACCTATTGTCAGTATCAATTTAGAAGCAATGGAGTGGCTAACAAGGGATGAGTTAGTTTACGCCTTGGGACATGAAGCTGCTCACATTAAGAGCCAACATTTAATTTATCATCAAATGGCGATTGTCATGCCCGTTTTAAAAGATTTGATGAGCAGCAGTACATTAGGATTAGGTGGCTTGGTGGCTAGTGGTATGGAGTTGGCTTTATACAATTGGCGTATGATGGCCGAGTTAACTGTTGATCGTGCTGGTTTGCTAGCTTGTCAAGATACTAAAGTCGCTATTAGCACACTCATCAAAACAGCAGGTTTACCTGGAGAATATTTGAATGATGTTGTCATAGAAGATTTTATGGCTCAAGCCCGCGAGTTTTCATCCGATAGTTTTGATGGCGTAGATCGGGCAGCAAAAGTATTAAGTTATACTAACAATCAACTTTCTTGGGCTGTTATGCGTACTCATGAATTATTGAAATGGATTGAGTCAGGAGAATATGAAAATGTACTGGAACAAAAAAAATTAGAGACTCCGGAGACAAAAGAGGGATGGAATTTTTTGTCTTCCTGGTAAATAGGGGACTAGAGTAGGATTGTTGAATGTTAACAGTTAACAACTTCAAGTTTCCTTGCGCAAAGTCAATGATCAAGATTGATGTTCTGCTGGTGCAGTGACGAAGGCGATCGCCTAATTAGCGAACAAACCTCTATGATGGCTCCGACGGCGAATCACCCATTTCTTAATTTCCATTGCCCAAAAACCAACGGTGCTAATTACCAAACAGAGTATTAACTCTTGTGTAGACAATGGCTGTGTCTGGAAAAGCGATCGCAACCAAGGAATATACACAACTGCAAGTTGCAAAATCAAGGTCAGAGCCACTGCTGCTAAAATGGGTTTGTTACCATAGGTGATTACCGTACCCATGTAAACCATATTATGG
The DNA here is from genome assembly GCF_002368395.1 of Calothrix sp. NIES-3974. Taxonomy (GTDB): domain Bacteria; phylum Cyanobacteriota; class Cyanobacteriia; order Cyanobacteriales; family Nostocaceae; genus NIES-3974. The sequence continues at coordinate 2,911,078 of NZ_AP018254.1, read as the reverse complement.
CGAACTGACAAGTCAGCGCTGGGGCGATCGCCTAATGGTAAATCAGCACCTTCTACAGGTAGGCTGTTTTTCTCAACCGCTTCCGATTCCCCCGTGAAAGCAGATTCCTGGGCCATCAAATTAATGCTTTCCAGTAAACGGCAGTCCGCAGGTACTAAATCTCCAGCTTCCAACAGTATTAAATCTCCAGGCACTAATTTTCGGGCAACAATTTGTTCCCAGTGTCCCTGACGACACACCCTCACCGTGGGTACGGCTAACTTTTTTAAGGCAGCAAAAGCCATACCAGCCCGATATTCTTGATTGAATCCTAAAAGGGCATTGAATACTACAATTGCTAATATGGCGATGGTATCTTTATAGTCACCTAAAATACCGGAAATTACTGCCGCAGCAATCAAGACAAGAACTGTTGTGGCAGTAAACTGCTCCCAAAGAATCTGCCAGGAAGTTTTACCGGGACGTTCTACTAACTCATTTGCCCCATAATGTGCCAGACGACGGTTGACTTCCTCATGACTCAAACCATAGAAATCAATCGTACCTAAGTTTTGTAAAGCTTGTGCTGCATCGATTTGGTGCCAGTTACTCATAAGTCGTGGAAGATGAAGAGGATGCAGGAACACCGATTTTCTTAAATTTCATAGCTTGCTGCTTGCGAAAAGCGAGCATCCAGAATTACAAATTTGTATTACGGGTGCATGATCAACTACACTTATTTGTTCATGGATAAGTAGGTGAGTGGTAAAAATTGTCGTTAATATCAGGTAGTAGAGACGACCCGTCGGTTCGTCTGTACGGGAGTAAGGCTTTGAGACGAATGAACGGTTGCGTTGCTGTTTTATGTTTAATTGCACCTACCTACTTAACAGTATCTAAGAAAACTTAACCTTTAATATTTACTATTTTTCAACCATCTAGGATTCACTAAACCCTGGGGAAAAAAGATAGTTCCCAATACAATCAGTAAACCAAAAATGATTAATCTACCATCACGTAAAAACTGAGCTAACCATAGCGGTAAACCACCCGTATCTGCTAATCCCCGCAACATCTCTGGCAAAGCGGTAAATAACATACCTCCCACCACCGCACCTAAAAATGTCCGGGAACCACCAATCAATACGAATGTCAAGTAAATAATACTAGCATCAAATGTACCTTGACGAGCATTCCATGTATTTAAAAAATGGGCACTAATTACGCCCACAATTCCTGCTAAAACGGCTCCCAAAGTAAATGCTAACACTTTATAATAGGTAGAGTTAATTCCGATTGCCCCAGCTGCTAATTCATCTTCGCGAATTGCGGTTAATGCTCTCCCCACTCGTATCCGTTCTAGGCGATAAATTAGAACCATACTAATAATCAACAAAGGTAAGGCAATCCACAAATATTCTAAAGGACTCGCAAAGGGTTGGGGAATCCCAAAAATCCCCACAGCACCACCAGTTATCTCTAAATTCAACGCCATCACCCGCAAAACTTCGACAAAAGCAATGGTGGCGATCGCTAAATAAATTCCCCGTAGTCTTAATGCTGGAATCCCCACTGCTACACCTAATAGGGCTGACATCAATCCAGCTATTAGCATTTCTATCAGTATAAAATAGATGGGGAATAAACCACCCTCACTCGGAAATACTTGAGTGGATAAAATCGCTGCAACGTAACCACCTAAAGCATAAAAACCAGGACTTGCCAAAGATAATTGCCCTGCCATCATCGGTAAATATAAGGACAATCCCAGTAAAGCTCCTAATACCATTGATACGATTAAGGAACTATAGACAGAAAGGAACGCTTCCATATTAAGTGAAAATAAAAAGATATATTTAGGATTAGTTATATCTTGCACCTTTCCGGTAAATAGGTAAATAATCAGCAAAATGGTGATTATTTTATCTCACCGTTGATGTACTGTTTGTAGTCCATTTTAATTAAGTTCACTTCCCCAAGGTGCAAAATCTCGTGTAAGTTGCGAGAAAGTTGATAAATAACCCTGGAAAACATCTTCTAATAACTAGATCCATCTTTGTGTAGAAAAATATAACCCTTTCCGTTTTTTTGCGGTTGGGCAATTAAATCATCATCAGGGTAATTTACTGTATCATTTGCACTTCTGTCACCAATCTCTAAATACATAGCCATATTGGTCGATTTATTCACCAAATGATGTCCATTCGCTTCTCCTTTAGGAAAACCAGCAGCCATTCCTGGAGTGAGAATCCTTTCACCCCCATTGGTAATTAAAGTCAATTCTCCTGCTAAGATATAAATAAACTCATCTTGCTGGGAATGGTAATGACGTAATGCGGATGCACTACCTGGCAGCAGGGTGACTAAGTTAACACCAAAATTTTGCAGTTGGGCAAAATCACCTAATCGCTGACGGATGCGTCCAGCTACTTTGGTTTGAAATTCTTGGGGATAACGGGAACCTGATTCCTGCGGTACTTCTTGGGGATCTATAATCATACCATGTAAATCTAACGTTTAATGCTTTCCCCTAAACGGGTAAAACGAATTTCGATTCGTCGTCTACTACTATCCGCTACACGCACTCCTTGGGGAGGATTCGCTAAATCTCCATTAGGTAAAATTAATTGTGCTGCGGAATAGGGACGAAACTTGACATTTTTCATTTTATTTTCTTGGATTTGGATCTTCTGTAACAATTTCACCACTGCAAGCGATCGCATTAATCCTAAGTCAGCATTAGAACCAGCTTTGAGTAAGGTATCTATATTGGTGGTTGCTGTAGTAGATTTTGCCGCAGTTTCTAAATTATCATCTAAATTACTAGCTGCAAACCCAATAGATTGTTCGTCCGTATGACCAATAATTTCTACCAAATTAATATTATATTTTTGAGTGTTTTCATCAATTAATTTCACAATTTCATCTTTAATATATTTTTCCATTCTCGGAGAAATTTCAGCACTATTCGGGGAAAAGCGAAAGTTTTCATTATCTCTGATTTCAATCAATGGAGGTGTTCCTTGGTTGTTCGCTGATAATTCTGCAATTTTCACTTTTGTTGTCACAACTACCATAAAAAATAACAACAAAATTATCATGAAAGCATTGGACATTAAGTCGGTAAATGCTGACCAAATATTCACTTCCTCACTTTCATTTATTTTGTGAATATATTTTCCCATTATCCATACCTAAGTTATCATCATTAAATTTCATAAAAAAGATTACTTATAATACAGTAGTCAAAAACTAAAATTTACTAAATTAATAAATTTCGCTAATTTTTCTGGGAAAAGACATTCAACTCTGCTCTGAGTTTTCCATTGCCTGCCATACTATTTTAAATAGCTCGAATGAATACCTGGACATTTGATGCAATTTTATTCAACAGAATAAATTACCATTTTAGGGAGAACTATCACTTAAAGAAGAATTTTTCATCGTTGTTGCAAAACTCCTTAATGTCGATATTTCTCGATGCATCTGCTCTAAATTTTCCACGCATATTCTCAGTTGAACCAAATTTTCCTTCAATGAATACCCTAAATCTAAATTGAGAGTATCCACCTTAAACCCCAATTGATTCGTATAACCCTCCCAACTACGCAAAAAATCTTGATTATTTTTACCCAGTTGAGTAGAAACAGCAGCAATTTCCTGTTTCATTACTTGGGTATATTGATTAACTTGTGCTAATAATTTCTGTAAAGATTCTTCCACAACCACCAAGCTTTCTGCTTTCTGAGATATCCTGGCTTCTAATTGATGAATTTGATTGATTGCAGAAGCAAAACTATTCGCTCCCTTTTCAAGTTTGGGGATAATTTCAGCCAAAGACGTTTGATTTTGAGATTCTAATTGTAAAACTTGCAGGGAAGTTTGATTCACAGTTTCTATTTGTTTTTCGACTTGGAGTAAAGCTTGACTAGCAGATTTCATCTCCAATAGTGCATTTTGAATTAAATCACTAGTTTTCGCTAAAGTTGTCGCTGATTTAGAAAAGTTTTTTTGCGTATCACTTAAATCTTTAGTCGCAGCTGATAAAAGTTGGGGAAAGTCACTTTCAGCAAAAGTATCTGCTGCTTGCTGAAAAATTAAAGCTTTCTCTTCCAAACTATCAATAGCTAGTCTAAACTTATCCCCAGCACCGGATATGGTACTAGCAGATTCTAAAAATCTCTCATAAACCCTTTGCGCTAGTTCACTGGCTTTTTTATTTCCTTCCAATATTTGATTGGCTACAGTTCCCATCGAATCTTCAACAGCACGTCTAACTGTTTTACCAAAATTAGTTAAAAACTCTTCCTGTTGGGAAACCATTTTATTAACAATTTTATCCAGACGACTATCTCCCTGAACTTGTGGTTGGTAAATATTCTCCAGATAATCTTCTAAGTAACTGAATAGTTGATATTTCAGTAAACTTGTGTTTTTCCAAGCATTAAATAACGTTAAAATTGAACTAAATAATAATCCCATCAAACTGGTGACAAAAGCGATACTCATCGCAGTTAGCGGTCTTTGTAAGCTTTTTAATATTTCTTGATTAACTGGATTAGACTGAGATTGAACCGCAGCACTCAATTCCTGGGTCAAAATTGATAAATTCCATGTAATCCCTAAAAATGTACCAAATAACCCAAATGCTAATAACAAATTTGGTAATAATCGACAAAAATAATCTATTTGGTCATAGGTAAATTTCCCTAGTTTTTCCCGACTATAAATTTGTTCAATAATTGCAACTGTATTAACCTGATCTAATTGATAACTAGCATTTTTAAATCTACTAATAACTTCATTGACAAATTTTGATGGTGTGACCGCTTGATTACCATGAATCAGCTTACGAATCATGTCATTTTTTTGATTTAATTTTGCATATAGACCTGCACGTAAATACATGGCGACTAAGGAGGGTATGACAATAAATACTATTATTGCCAAAATTAATTCTGGGGGATAATTAGAAAGAATTTGCATCTTCTATATTTTACTGATAGTGAATAATTTAAGAAAATAGAACCTAATTTTACACGTGCTGTAATTCACATTCATGATAATGGATATTTCCTGATTATTTTCTGTCTTTCCCGTTCATACTCTTCTTCTGTCAAAATACCATCCTTTAAATCTTGTTTCAGCAATTCTAATTCTTCGCGTCTTCGCTCCCGATTACTCGCGGTGTCAAAAATTTTTGAGAAACTCGATTAATCTCAGAGGAAAACCTGCATACTCGTTGACAATTAAAATTTCATCATCAGCTTGGGTCGCTTTCAAAACACTCGAACTGATTCCTAAATCTTGTTCAACTAGAGATTTAAATGTCTTGATTTCCGGTTCATCTGTATCTTTAAAGCCAATTAATTTACTACTTTTAGCGGGATTATCACGAAAATAGGGGTCACTTTTATTCAAAGATAATAAAACTTCAGCCTCATCCATAATTTGTCTTAACCTTGTTGAACGCTTGGTTGGAGAATATTTGTCCAGAAAGCGCTTGACGACGGAATTGGCTATATCAATATTACGGGATTGAAAAAAGTCGTTGATTTTTAATTCAATTTCTTTCTGTAGTTGATAAATCGAACCACGTTCTCGATGAACTAAACTCAATAAAGAATGTTCTTGATAATTTTGATTTGTTACCTGAGTACTAATTAATACTAATTGCCGACGTAAATCCGATTCTGGTAATAAAGCTTGATAGCATTTGTCAATATCATCGTCATCAAAAATAGCCTCTCCACTCATCTCATCAAAATTCAGTTGTCTTAATTCCTGTTCCTGTTTCTCATAAACCGTCTGTAAATCTTCGATTAAACTTTTAAATGTACCGATGATAGTGATTCTATCCTCGACAAATTTTTGTAAACTATTGATGATTTTCAATGATTCTTGCAACACAACTAAATCAAAGTTATGTTTAATTAATTCACTGACCTCACGAATAACCCTCCTGAGTTCAGCTTGAATTTGATTATTTTTATTAAAAGCCATAAATCCTGGCTTCTGTTCAATTTCATCAATAATAGCCTCCGTATCTCGCCATTTTTTCTCAATGTCTTCTAGACGTTTATTACCACCAAAATTAGTAATTTCTTCTATTAAATTCATTTCATAATTATGCAATTCATGCTGCAAAGCATCTAACCAATCACGAGCATTTTCAATGGCAAAATTTGGCTCATTAGGATTAAGTAATCTCTGTAAAAACTCATCAATATTTGCTTGTAATTCCTTACCTATATTCGGAGCATTTTGCTGCACCCTTGTCAACCAAATACCTCGACTATTTTCTGTTTCCCCTGGTTGAATTTTCCGAAACTGTTCACGAATCTGTCTCGGTATTTGCTGGTAGATAGCTCGACGATCATCGCGATTTTTACAATCGTTAATTAGTCTATCTAAATTATTTCGCCAAGCAATCATACTGGAGCCAAAAGTCTTATTATTCTCCTGGACAGACTCCCCTAATTTTTTGATAATTCCATCTTTTTTTACCAAATCATCATGCCAATTAAACTGGATGAGAAACTGTTCTTTTAAAGTGAGTGGATCAGGGCTTTGTCCTTGTCCACGAAGCCAAAATTCAATCAGGGTACAACCAACACGAGTTAAGGCAATTCTGACAATGCGATCGCGGGGAAAATAAATGGCTGCTAAACCAAAAGTTAAATAGCGTTGAGTATTTGGTCGAGGGTGTTGATCTGGTTGAATCATGTGTTGCAAAAAGTTATCACGATTACCCTTGACGACGGGTGCTAATTCCCCAGAAAAATCTAAAGCTATTTTGTGTGCAATGACGTTACATAATTTTCCTTGGGTTAATATTTGGTATTCTCCAACCGTTTGATGGGAAACTAAATAGGCATAATCAAAAGGTGGACGTTGTTCCTGAACAGTCACCACATTTTGAATATCATAAACAGCATTAAATTTCGTTCCCGGACTGCTGTAATAATCTAATTCCTTCAATGCAGCATAAGTATTTGCACTCATGCTCGGTGTATCACCATATAACTGGGGACTAATCACTAAATAACCGACAATCTGCACACTTTGACTTCCATACAAATTTCTCAACGCATAGGCAATATCTAAAAACATTCCACTCCCCGTACCACCACACAGAGAAGCAATCACAAAAATATTTAACCCCGCTTCCACCTTTAAACCCCTTTGCAACAACAAACCCTCATGTCCCCTGGTACGTCTCTCTGCTGTTTCAATCGCGGTTTTAATCTTTTGATAATTATGGAAAAAAGCCAATCTTCCTACAGGTCTGATTCCTTTTGCACCTTCTTCAATCGCTTTAATATTTCTTACTAACTGGGGAGGAAACCATCTGCCAATATGGTCATAGGGACCGTGACGAGTATACTCAGAACGTCTTTCCAATCCCTGGACAAACATCGTCACTTCGCTGGAGGTCATTGTTGCTGTGACTTTTTCTGCTTCTCGAAAGCTTAAGTCCACACCACGATAAATACTTCCTGTCCGAATACCCGTCACCTGGGTTGCAGCTTTATCGGTATCAATATGAACGAAACTCACAAGGGGTAAATTACTTAAATCCTTTTCCCGATCGACGATTAAACGTCTAATCCGCATCAATACATCTCGACCCGTACCACCCAATCCAATACAAATGGTGCGGTTAATTCCTTTCGATTGCTCATTCATATTTTTCGATACCATAATTATCCCCCTGAAATTATTTTTTGATTTTAATCACGATTTCGTAATCACGATTTTTAGTATCTGGACAGTTCATCCGAAAGCGTAAACTTGATATTAAAGTCTTGGCGGAAATTTCCTTACCATTTAAATAGATTGGTGCAGTATGCGTCGGAATTAAGAATAAATTTTCCCCCTGACGCTCTAAATAACCTCTAACTTCAGAACCGGGACAATCAATCGAGTCAATACACTGGGAATTATGTTCGGTTGCACCAATGGCAATTCTTTTATTATGGGGTAATCGACATTTTTGGTCTTCTGGTTTTTCGGTGACTTCAAAATCAACTACCAGTTCCCATTTTCTCTGCAATTTTAAAGCTTTAAATACACCAAATAGAGTTAATAATAAAACTCCTATTGAGACTAATCCCGGTAGCCATAATTGTCTGATTACATAAGTTGTTACTAAACATGTATTTGTCCTACCAGGTGCTGGGGTACAAAATTCCTGAACAGTCGGAGCAATATCGACCACACTCAGCTGAAAATTCTCAATTTTTCGCGAACGTTTATGAATGGGTAAAGCCTGAATCCAAGCTTCTCGCTGCTTACTTTCCAGGGAATCAGCAATCCGAAAAGGGCTTTGTGCAGGAGTTTCAATCCAAGTTTGTGAGTCGATTCCTGCTGATTTTCCAATTGGTGCATCGGTCACCCAAACGACTGATTGGGGTTTGATTGGTTGATTTTGTTGCAGTCGATTTTGGTTGATTTGAGCTAGTCCCTGGTAAATAGTTAATTCAGCTCTTTGAATATCTGTATTTGCCAGAGTTGGATCTGATTTAAAATTAATTTGCTCTAAAATTTTTTCAGTACTTGCTGATAAGTCATTTGTAAACTTAACTGGTGTTCCCAGTGGATTTGAGAGGGTATGTCCGGGTGGAAGTCCAACATCTGAACCGAAGGGAATAATATACACCAAATCCCCTGGTTTGAGGCTATCTTTGACAATTTGATGCAGGAGGGCACGTCCTTCATCATTGAAGCCAACACTCTCAGTTAAATCAATCGCTAATACAACATCTCTCCCAGGATGCAAAATTGATACCAACTCTAGACCGGTTTTTTGAGGTGCTGTTAGTGGTGTATTTCCCGGAGTAACTTTTACTTCTTGATTCTTGGTCACGGAAATTTTATTATAGATACTTGAATATTTAAGTTAATATATTTAATTTCAGTTAAGCAGCAGGTTAACGCATCATAAAAATAACCGTCTCAGTAACTTACACGAAAAATATCGAGTACTCTGTATTGAAATTTTAAACTAACATATCTGTATTTTTATACTAAGAATGATTAAGAGGTTGTTTTCAAAGTGATTTTTAATACTTAAATACCTATGATTAGGGAGTAGTCGATAATAGTAACTATGTGGTCAGTAAAGTATTTATCGATACATTCTGAATATCCTCTAAGACAATCAAAGCAAACATAATTTACGTGTCAAGATCGACGGAAATTTAATTGTCAAGTTATCAAAACAAATCACTTTCACCGATAAATAGGCTGAAGCCGCATTTCTCACAAAACCCTAAAACTCACAGGGAGTAGGGAGTAGAAGGAAAATCAATCCGTTACTCAAGGCTTACAACTTACTCGCTCAAAATCCAGGTTAAGGGTATCAAATCACTAGTACTTTATGTTACATTATAGGAAGTAATCGCCCTAAGTAAGTAGAGAATTAATACGGAAAAGAGATAAATACTAGATAGGACTCATATTTGATTTCTGAAAACCCCAACTACTCTGAAGCTTGTCGTACAAGGCTTTATTTCTCAGTATACTCAACAAGATTCAAGTACGATTCCTACTATATAGCATTTCTCAGTCTAGTAAGATACATCAGAACCCCTCCCCAACCCTCCCCGATATCGGCTATCCATTAGTCACATCTTTCTTAACAAAGTCTGAAAAGCGATTATAGAAATGATTTCAGTAGAGGGATTAAGCATTAAGATTAGACAAAACTCAGAAAGTATGCATTTAGATTTGATGGGCTAGCTTCCAAGTTACGGCGATATCGTGCAATCGTCGTAACCCTCTCCAAATCGTCTTGACTCCAGGTTCCCCATCACCTTTACGACCCAGAAAACCACCTAGTCGAGCAATCATTCGTACAGCTTCTCTTAATGTTGGTGGCTGATCTGGTGGAATTGGGTTTTTGTTCACACTTACACATAAAGATTGCCATTCAACTGTAGTTAAAACCGTTTCACAACTTTGTTCTGGATTATCCCTTGCTTGGTAAGTTAACCATAATAATCGCCATGCCACAATCGAATATGTCGCTAATGCCATTGATAGGCGTTTTCCTGTCTCCAGTTGTAATTCCTCGATTCGACAACCGCTTTTCAATGTATAGTGATAACGCTCGATTAACCAACGATATGTATACCATTCAACACATTTTACCGCATCTTCAAGGCTATTAATTTCCAATGTCGTTAACAATAACCAACTGATTGGTTTTATCTCCGATGGTGGACTCTTTTCTTCTGCTAATATCACCTGTAGTTTTACTGGTTTACAAAGCGAACGCCCGAGCTTATTTTTTGGTACTTCTATTTCAACTGTTTCGTATCTAATTGTTAGTTTTGCTATCCTTTCTGGTCTTTCTGGATTTCTTCTTACCTTGACTTCTACTTCTCCCTGAGTTGGACTTGACCTGATCGCCTCATGTAGATAATTCGCTGTATGGCTAACTTTTCTATTATGAGTTCCTCTGATTAGTAAGTGGCTATTTTCTGGTCTTTCCTGATTAAATAAATCAAATATATCTGCTTCTGAGTCTGCTACTGTTATGATTTTTATCTTTTCTGGTAGTAATTTATTTGTTCTCTCTAGCCCTTCCAACCATCTTTGGCTTTCTTTTTCTTCTGTTTGTCTTTTTCTACGTGTTTTTGCTATTCCTAAATCTTCGATATTTCTTGACCATACTTGTTGGTCTATTACTCCCAGTGGAACTCCTTTTATGCTTGATAATAACGTTGAATGTACTTTTAATCCTAAACTTTTTCTCTGGTCTAGATATCCAATTCCTTCTGTTGCTGGATGACTTGTTACATCCATATTTGTTGTGTCTTGTATTGCTAATACTATCTCGTGTTCTTTTGCCCTTTCGATTGTACTTTTGATATGTCCATTGCTTATATCTGATGGTTTTATATACGGCGAACTCCACAAATCATATGCTGCTGTTGTCGCTGCTACGCTCCCACATGCTTGAGGTACACTCGATGTTGGTTGTGCTGCTAAATCTTCTACCATCTTTATCAAACGCTTGTTTCGCCGTTTATCTCCCAAATCCAAGTGCTTCAATTCCCTTGCTGCCCATTTTTCCATTTTTTACACCCTATCTTTCCTCTCTCAAAACTATACCTATCAAGCCTTTCGTCTTCTTTTAAGTATTTTTACTTTTTGTTAAGAAAGATCCGGGTAATGGATAGGGGGAGGGTGAGCTTTGGAGCGCAGGTAGGGTTGTATTTCACTTGCTTGGGAAACGCTATATTGTCATCCTAAACACTTGAAATATTCATGCAATACAATTGATGCTACATTATTCCCCTGAAATCAAAAATGTATCCGGGAGATGAAGACTTTTGATGCTGAATCCCTGACAATGAATCAGGAAGTGGAGTCGTATTCTCATTATGGTGGAGCAAGATTTTTCCGGACAAACTGTACGTGGTTTGTTTTTCAAGGGTCAAAATCTCAGGTACGCGAATTTTAGCAATGCGACCGTGGAGATGGCTGACTTTAACCATGCGATTCTCCAAGATGCTAATTTTGAAGGTGCGACGCTACAACAGGCTAATTTACAGTATGCTGATTTACAAGGGGCTAATCTTCGTTATGCCCATTTATCGTTTGCAAATTGTCAATTTGCCAATTTTCAAGATGCGATTTTGCAAGATGCAACCCTACAAAGTGCGGATTTACAGAATGCGGATTTGCAAAATGCGGATTTAGAGAATGTGAGAATGGCTTTTTCTAACTTAGAAAAGGCGATGTTGCAAGATACAATGATGCGTTATGTTGACCTGCAACAAGCTAATTTGCAGGAAGCTGTTCTGCAACGGGCTAATTTAGAAGCCGCAAATTTTAAAAAAGCGAAATTACCAGAAGCGAATTTTCAACAGGCTAATTTGGAAAGGGCAAATTTTCAAGAGGCAATGTTGGCTAAAGCAAATTTACAACATACTAATTTAGTTAAAAGTAACTTTCAGCAGGCTATACTTCAAAAAACAAATTTTCAGCAAGCGAATCTGGAATCTGCAAATTTTCAGGGTGCAAATTTAGCTGACAGTAATTTTCAGTTAGCTAATATTCAAAAAGCCACTTTCCAAAGTGCTAATTTGCAACGAGTGGATTTACAAAGAGCCGAATTAGAAAACGCTAAGTTTCAATTTGCTGATTTGAGTAATGCGAATCTTCAACATGCTAATTTGAAATATGTGAACTTTCAAAGCGCTAATTTACAAGGTGCGGATTTACAAAGTGCTAATCTCCAGTATACACGTTTGCAATTCGCCAATTTACAAAATACTAATTTACAAAATGCTGATTTACAAGGTGCGGATTTGCAGGGTGCGGATTTGACTGGAGCAAAGTATTTAAAAATTTCACAGATTCAAGCTGCTAAAAATTGGGATAAGGCTAAGTATAGTGAGGAGATAATAAATTTATTGGATTAGAGCAGTGAGTCGGAAAAGTTATTGCTTCACCTAAACTACATAATTTGGTGAAAACTACAACCCTGTTTTCCAATTACGCAGACTCAATTTCAATATAAGTTGAAGAATGTAGAGGCAGAGCTTAGGCTGTGTACTTTGTGCCTTTTTTGGGGTCGCAAATTCATGCACAAACCGTGACAACAAACTTGTTCCAATACTCCGGCTGTTGAAACTCTGCTTCCTGATTTGAGGTAGAGCCTCGTGAGATGCGTCCCCACGCGGAGTATAGGGACGAGATAAAGACTTTTTCCGCAGACCCCATATAAACATCATAAATATATAAACATAAAAAAAGAGTCGGTTGTGTTAGCCGCTCTTTTGAATTGTTCTAGTTGTATTGAGTAATAGATGGCGTTTTCTTTGGTGTTTCCGTTGCTCTCGAAATTTCTTGGAATTTACTGTCTTTTTCTGCCTAGAAATTAACATAGTTTTGCAACTCTCCAGTGCGAACCATATTCAGCGAACCTGTCGAAGAATAGAAATATTTATTTAATTTATTTATGCAGCAGTTTCTAACCAATCGTAGATTTGCTCTAATTGGTCAAGGGTAATTAGGCCATATTGCCACAAGATCATTGGTAGTGGACCGGGGTCTTGTTGGCTATGACGGAGGGCTACTGATATGGAAGCATGGGAAATTGCCAAGTCTTCCTGTAAAAAATCAATCAAACGGGAGTAATTTGATGGTGACATTTGTAACTCACCTCCTTGCGTAGTATGTATTGTCATATATTTGCCTGTTGTCATTTAACGGGATGTTGCCAGTATTTGATCTGTCACTATTATTTAGGTTAATTGGGAATCAATTTGCAGCATTTTTTATGTTAAATTAATATATTTTGCGGAAGCTTAACAAAATTATCATCTCGATAATTTTTATAGGTATGTAAAATGGCTATTAGCTACACAAAATCACTATTTTGCTTCGGGACTGAGACAGTTTCTAGCTATTGATGATGTACAATTTGTCCTCTCCATATTCCGGAATTCTTCCTGCTTATATTTCAGGATTTAGACGAAAATCCATATATACATACCCTTTGATGTATATACTGTGAACTTATAAGTTAGATAATTTTGCGCTTGACCTGTCACTCTCCTAATTTCATCCCAAGGGGAAGTAAAGTTAGTGCTAGCAGTGGCAGAATTGGATGATTTTCGGAAATTTACGATTAATTTTGCAGAGCCATTTAACCTACTGATTTGGAATTAGTGTAGGTAGGCATATGCAATTTTGACAGCGATGAAAAGTGTTTGACCCTACAAAGATATTTATACACCTATACTCGCTCATTCACTTTGATTTTGATCTACTTCCAAAGTTATAAATTTTCAACAAATTCAGTAGGGCTGCAACGAAACTAAAAAATTTAGGGGTCTGATTTTGACTATTGGAAATATTAGCCTGAGAATATACTTTTTTACAAGGTCTATAAGTTGTTTTGATGATTAAAGTTCAAAACCCTCATTTTACAAATAGTTGGGAATTAACTATTTTTTCTGTCATGGGATAAATACTATGACGCAGAGTCATTAATGATACATTCATTTTCTTGGCAAATGACGAATAGTAATGCGATCGCCGACTTTGAGTTGTAGTTCAGCTGCTCGACCACTCCGTAGTTCAATCACCTGGTCAATGGGGGTATTCGGTCCATAGGTGGGACAGCGATCGCTTTGACAAGGGGGGACGGAGGGGGCAATATACTTGATTTTCCCTTGGTGGAGAAATATCATATCCAAGGGGACGGGGACATTTTTCATCCAGAAGTTGACGGGTTGGGCTGAGGGAAATTGAAACAGCATCCCCCGATTGTCTGGTAAAGCAGGACGATACATTAATCCCATTGCTTGCTCTTGGGGTGTGCGAGCAACTTCCAACTCGATGCGTATACCCCGTGGAAGGATGGCGATCGCCGAAATTGGTAAAATTTGCCCTTGGGGTGTGGGTGTGACCGTGGGTTGGGATGTCAAGGGAGGGTTTGCAGGTGTGGGAGTTCCACAACCGATGAGTAGCCAACTCAAGATTAAGGCTAAGGTTGGTGAAATAGGTAATCGATTCATGGGATTTTGGATTGGTAATCTAAATTTGTTGACGGTTGACTTTTAACAAGATTGAAACAGAATAATACCAATTTGAAAAAATAGGACAGATGAATTTTCAACAGACGTAGCATTGCTATGTCCCTTGTCGAACCTTTGTTTGCATCGGTATAAGTAGTCTATCTCTTCGAGAGGGGTAGGTATGAATATAAAAATATTTTCTTCCCCTGCTTCCCTTGCTTACCTCTACCCGTCAATTTTGGTCTGGTCGAGTACTAGCGGTCTGTTTACCGGATAGGGGGTCAAATACCCTATGGATTGACCAACGGTATCACATATTTAGGAGTTTGTGTCCTGGTGGGAAATTACTAGCGACCAAAAAATCATCTGAAATTCACTAATAGACAATCGTCAACCCTCAAACCAAAATCGTCAAGGTGGAAATTTCTCATTTACATGAATTGAAAGTGTAGACGAGTAGAAAATAGTGAGTAGTGTAGACCCATAGCAAATCTACTGGAGGATATCGGGAAAACGACTTTCATACTTTCTGATCTCAGCGGTACATGTAGGCTGACTTGAAAGTAAGTAGTCCGTAATGGGAGTAGGGAAGGGAAAAACCACTTTCATCTCCAAGAGAAGCTGCACTACGCGCATCTACGGCTTTTGGTGTAACCATTATATATAGGCTACTTACTCCCTGGAAGTTTTAGGGATTTGCTCCAGATCCGGGTATTGACTTTTAGGATTCTCGTAATACGTAACCTACACCACGTACAGTTTGAATCAGACGTTTTTGTCCTTCGTCTTCAATTTTCAGTCGTAAATAGCGAATATAAACCTCAATCACATTTGATTCACCCATAAAATCGTAACCCCAGACATTTTCGAGAATCTGCTCTCTAGTAAGAACTTCGCGGGGATGTTCCATTAAAAACTTTAATAGTTCAAATTCTTTCATGGTTAAATCAATTGCGCGTCCGTTGAGGATGGCTCGACGGGTTGCGACATCTAAAACTAAATCCCCAAATCGCAATTGTTCACTGCTTTCCGTTTCTGGTTTGAGGTATAGACGAACTAAATTGAGAAAATCTTCTGAACGGTAGGGTTTGAGAAAATAATCATCCGCACCTGCTTCTAAACAAGCAACACGATCATCAACGGTATCCCGCGCCATCAATACCATAATTGGCATCCGTTTTCCCTCACAACGAATACTTTTGCACAGAGATAAACCCGATTCACCAGCCAGCATACGATCGATCACAATTAAAGCTGGTTCGCGATCGCGGCTAGATTGTAAACCAATTGCGGCATTGTTTGCAACTGTAGCTTCGTAACCAGCTTCTCTCAGGTCCGATGATATCTGGTTAGCGAGGGTTTCATCGCTTTCTATCACTAAAACACAGGGATTGTGAGCAAGCATGATGATTTGATCAACGTCAGTATAGTATTGTCACCCAAAGTAATTATTATAGGTGTAACAATTCTTCGCTTCATCTATTTTTAATTTTTTTTCGGATTGAAAATCGGTATCTACCAAATGGGAAAGGGGGAAGCGTCAGTTGGGAGTGCTGATTAGCTGATTGATGGGTGATTATGTCCCTGTAAAAAAAATCCCAGAGGAGAATAATTGTATTTTTTGTTAGTCGCTATACTTGATTATGTTTATTGCCATAAATGGCTTTTCCCTAACAGCAAAAATTATTTTTTAGATAGATTGTCTTATCGGAAAGTTTTATCGCCAACTGAATTATATTCCACAATTTAATTCTATACCAAATTTCGGAAGATAATTTCTATATATTCTCGAAAAGTCTTTTAAATAAGCTTTATCACTCCATAACAGTTATAGATATACTCAGAGAAATCAGAGGTTATTAGTATCATTATATCCACCGACATCTCCCATTTAATCCGTTGATTAATGGATTGTTATTCAAGAACCAATTATTAGATAAAAAAGCTCAAAAAATATGCTCCATTTTTCGTTTTTTTATTCACAATAGAATCAGAAACCCTAAAAAATTGCTGTAGGTGTCTGCAATTGAAGGCTCGAAATCTTATTACTATCCTTGCCATTATCCCGATATTTTTGGCAAGCTGTACTTTGCGCAACTCCCCCCAACAACAAAACTCTCCCTTCTCCGACCGGGACTCCAATGATGACCTGCGTTCCCGAAGAGATTCCAATTCACGAGATGATTTTTCCGACCGGTCACGAGACGATTTTCGAGATGATTCCCGCGATCGCTCACGAGATGATTTTCAAGATGATTCCCGCGAGCGATCGCGAGAATTTCGTGACTCCCGTGAATTTGGCGACTCGAATCGCAATCAAGACCGTCGCTACCGTAACCACAACTGTCGTAACCGATAATGATATTGGTAAAATGTGACTAAATCAACATAAAAAACAAAAATACCAGGAAGACTCTCCTGGTATATATTCTTAATAACTCCTAACTAACTCCAACAAGTTCGTATATCAAGTTGAGAGCTAAAACTACACTTTAGCAGTAGCTTTGCTAATTGCAGCACTAAGTTCACCCTTGGCATACTTAACCGCAAACTCGTCAATCGACACTTGCTTAATCTTGCTTGCGTTACCAGCAGTACCAAACTGGTTGTAACGGTCAGCACAGACTTTTTGCATGTATTTAATCGAAGGTTTGAGGAAGTGACGAGGGTCAAATTCCTTGGGATTAGCAGCTAATGCTTCCCGAACAGCAGCAGTAATTGCCAAGCGGTTGTCGGTGTCAATATTTACTTTGCGCACACCGCTCTTAATCCCTTTTTGAATTTCTTCTACAGGTACACCGTAGGTCTCAGGAATCGTACCACCGTACTGGTTAATTAGAGCAATTAAATCTTCAGGTACGGAAGAAGAACCGTGCATTACCAAGTGGGTGTTAGGTAAGCGACGGTGAATTTCTTCAATCCGGCTAATCGCTAAAATTTCTCCCGTCGGCTTACGGGTAAACTTATAAGCACCGTGACTAGTACCGATTGCTACCGCTAAAGCATCAACTTGGGTTTGTTCAACAAAATCAACTGCTTGGTCGGGGTCGGTTAAAAGCTGGGAGTGGTCTAGTTTTCCTTCAAAACCGTGACCATCTTCCTTGTCACCCATACCGGTTTCTAAAGAACCTAAACAGCCAAGCTCACCTTCTACACTCACACCCAATGCATGGGCTACTTTCACCACTTCACGAGTAACATTGACATTATACTCGTAGCTTGCGGGGGTTTTGGCATCGGCTTCCAGGGAACCATCCATCATCACACTGGTAAAGCCATTTTTGATTGCTGAATAGCAGGTTGCAGGTTCATTCCCGTGGTCTTGGTGCATAGCAATGGGAATATGGGGATAGGTTTCCACCGCAGCTAAAATCAAGTGACGGAGGAAGTTTTCTCCTGCATAGGACCGAGCTCCACGAGATGCTTGTAAAATCACAGGGCTATCGGTTTCTTGAGCAGCTCTCATTATTGCCTGAATCTGCTCCATGTTGTTGACGTTGTAAGCGGGAATGCCATAACCATTCTCAGCCGCGTGATCCAATAACAGCCGCATTGGTACGAGCGCCATAATCCAAATTCTCCTAATGTGGTTGTCAGCTAGTCGGTTCTTTGAAGAGCGTATGTATTACGCTAATCTTAAGATTTTCTGAACTTATAGGAAATTATAACTACTCCTGTGTGCTTATGTTGAAAAAAGTTAATTACTAATTGCATCAGATTGAGTTGGCGATCGCCCTACCTCCATCGATTCAATTTTTACCAGTAGTCCCGTCTTGGCCAATTTAGTGTTGCCGTCTGTAAACTCATTCATAACTTACTTTCACAAAAGATTAAGTTTTGTATGCAACCGTTACCAAGGAAGGATATGTAATTTATGTAACTTTACCCAGACTGTTGTCGGGGATTTGTTCATAAACTACCCATAGACGTGATTAAATGTTTTTATGGGTCGCCTGGGATTCGAACCCAGAACTAATCGGTTAAAAGCCGAGTACTCTACCATTGAGTTAGCGACCCGCTGCCTTTTTTCAAGGCTATATTAGCTTACCAATATATCTGTAGATTTGTAAAGGGGTTAATCAGAGAAAATTCCCATCCAGTCGAATTGAGGTGGTGTAGGTGCTGTCAGGACTGAGTTTGATGATATTTTCTCCGGTGTTGATGGCATTGCGTGGTCCAGTCCAAGGTTCGAGACAATAGAATTCCTTGCCTTTGAGAGTCCAAAATACCAAGGTGGCAAAAACACTGTCAAACGTAAGTGTTAATTGCAGTTTGCGGCTATTGTCAGTGACGGTAGCAGCGTGTTTGGTTAACTGTCGAAAAGCCACGTCAATTTCCTCCCGTTCAAAGTCGAAGTTACCAGCAAAAGGATGACTTTGCTTAGTTTTTTGGTCTTGGTATTCAGTTGCAGGAATATCAAACACAAGTTGATTTTTGTCGGTTGTCAAAAAGTAGGGGTGGAAACCAGCCGAAAAAGGCATGGTCGTGGATGACAGATTTTGGTACTTTTGCTGAATTTCCAGGCAATTCTCGGTCAAAATATAGGTGAATTCTAAATGAAAATCAAAGGGGTAGACCTGTTTCGTTTCGGAGTTGCTATCGAGGGTGAGGGTGAGGGATGCTCCCTCCTGGGTAGACTGATTGCTGACAGACCAGGGTAAATCCCGCGCAAATCCATGTTGTTTCAGGGTATAGGACTGACCGTTATGGGTGTAGGTGTTATCGGGTAAGTTACCGCAAATCGGGAATAAAATTGGATTACCACCCCTCACACTCAGACTAGGGTCACGAAAGCGTTCCTCATCCAAGTAAAAAATTTCCTGACCTTGAATTCGCCAACGGGTAATAATTCCTCCCCGTTCTGGGACAACTTCCAACTGGGAATTATTAGTACTACAACTGAGAATGTAGGTGAGATATTGGTTCTGTTGTTGGGAAATGGAAAACATGAATTGATTTGGGATTTTAGATTTTGGATTTTGGATTTTGGATTTTGGATTCAATCTAACGTGAGTTGGATGAACTTCAAGCAATGTTCAAGCGACGAAAGTATGTATTGTCCGTAAATCTAAGAGGATGTTTGTCAAGAGTCAATAAATACTTTATCAACCACTTCTTGAAGAGAGTAAATAGGCTCAAACGGTATATTTGTCGTGATCAACTGTACAGACGCGACATGTAGCGTCTCTCCCGATTCCCTTCTACCTGTAGAGACGACCCGACGAGTGGTCTCTACCCCCAAAAAACAAGCTTGTTAAGTATTAAAATCGACTTGTAAAACATCCTTTAAGAAATATGGGTAGAAACAACCTGACATCTACTTTGTAAAGACGACCCGATGGGTCGTCTCTGGGAAATAGGAAATAATACAATACGATTCAGTAAAAGATAACTGTAGGTTGGGTTGAGAGGCTTTGCGTAGACTGTTGATTTTGTGGAAATTTACCCATAAGTTCACACAGTTTTTGTGATGATCTCGTCCCGATGCTCCGCGTGGGGACACATTCTGAGAGGGCTACTGCCTCAAATCAGGAAGCAGAGCTTCCCTATATGTATCAACAGCCGGAGTATGGGAACAAGTTTGTTGTCACGGTTTGTGCATGAATTTGCGACCCCAAAAAAGGCACAAGGTACACAGCCTAGGCTCTGCCTCTACATACTTCAACCCAACCTACCCAGTAATCAAGCTTTGAAGTCTAACTGAACTGTATTGGGAAATAATGGTCATTCTTTCGGATGAGAATAATTTTTATTTGGCTAGAAGTTCGATTTTTCCCTTGAGAAAGTCGGGATTCCAACTTCATCAAAAAATACTTTGCACAGTCAATAAATGAACTTTTCCTGTAGATGCTTAATCTTTGAAGAGACGTAGGTAGGATAGCTACGTCTTTACTGTCAACTGTCAACACATCAAAACCTATTCGTCTTCAGCAAAAATAAAGCGATAGAGTTCGCTGGGGTCTGGTTCCGGACTAGTTTCCGCAAATTCAACCGCGTCATCAACCACTGCTGTAATTTTTTGATCGATGGCTTTAAGTTCCTCAGAGGTAGCAAGTTGATGTTCCACCAAGTAGGTGGCTAATTTTTTAATCGGGTCACGGGAAAACCAAAATTCCTTTTCTTCCTTAGCTCTGAGTTCGTCTGGGTCTGCCAAGGAATGACCGCGAAAACGATAGGTTAAGGCTTCAATTAAAGTTGGCCCTTCTCCTGCACGCGCACGTTTAATGGCTTCCTTGGCAACTGCATTCACCGCGAGGACATCCATCCCATCAACTTCTACACCAACCATGTTGAACACACTAGCTTTTTTGTAGATTTCCGGGTCAGAAGTCGCACGTTCGTGGGCCATCCCAATCGCCCACTTATTATTCTCGACGACAAAAATAATCGGTAATTTCCACAGTGCAGCCATATTTAAGGTTTCAAAAAACTGCCCATTATTAGCTGCTCCATCACCAAAAAAACAGGCTGTCACTTGGTCTGCACTAGTATCACCCATTACTTCCCGGCGGTATTTAGTTTGGAAAGCCGCTCCCGCAGCAACGGGAATACCTTCAGCGACAAAGGCATAACCACCGAGTAAACGATGTTTGGCGGAAAACATATGCATGGAGCCACCCCGTCCCTTACTACAGCCAGTAGCTTTGCCGAACAGTTCTGCCATGACCTCCCGTGCTGGTACTCCAGAACTGAGGGCATGAACGTGGTCACGATAGGTACTTGATACGTAATCTTCCCCTGGTCGCATGGCTTTAATTACACCCGATGATACGGCTTCCTGTCCGTTGTACAGGTGAACAAAGCCGAACATCTTACCGCGATAGTACATCTCCGCACACTTGTCTTCAAAAAAGCGACCGAGAACCATGTCTTCGTATAAAACGAGACCTTCTTCGCGAGTGATGGGAGTGGAAGCAGCGTTAAATTTTGGTAATGTGCGTTCTTGAACCATTCTTTTGAGTTTATCTATCCTGTGGTAAATCTAAAGTTACCATATCAATAAACGGTTAACTGTTAACTGTTGACCCTTAACTCAATTCTTCTGTCTTCTGTCTCCTGTATTTTAACTACGCATTACCGCATCTAATAATTTATCTGCTCCAAAACGAATTACATCCGTACAGGGTAAACCCGTTTCCTCTTCGGTTTGGGCGATCGCTTGTTGTGCTGCCATCTCATCTAAGTGGTGAGTATTTAAAGCTATGCCTACCACTGGTACTGCTGCAAAGGCTCCCGCACCCCGTGCTACCATTTCATATAATTTAATGACTTCGGTTAAAGGGGGGAATGGGTACACCTTCAATCACTTCCGTTTGACCTGCTCGGTGGACGAGAATCATTTGGGTCGGTTGGGAACCGCGAATTAAAGGTAAGGTGGCAGTAGAGCCAGGGTGTAAAAGGGAACCTTGTCCTTCGATATGCAAAATATCGTAATTCTTGCCGTAACGCATCACCACCCCTTCCACAGCACCAGCAGCATAGTCTACGCGCACCGCATCCAGGGGAACCCCATCCCCTTCTAACATCAATCCAGTTTGTCCAGTGGCTAAAAATTTGGAACGCCATCCCCGCAATCGGCAAGCCCAGTGCAATTCCAAGGAGGTGGACATTTTACCGACTGACATATCAGTACCGACGGTCAAAACACGGCGACAGGGAAGTGTGCGAGCTAGGGCTTGGGCAATACCTAGATTACTCGGTTCTTTGCGGACATCCCAAATGACTTGCCCAGGTTTGAGGAGGGTTTTGAGTTCGGGGATATTGGCTAGTGGAGTATGTAAACCATTGACAATGGACATTCCCGCTTTTAACGCATCCTTTAATTCATGCCAATAATCATCGGGAATCATCCCTCCTTTGGGAGCAATCCCGATTACTAAAACCTGGGGTTGGAACTGTAAGGCATCGGCAACGGAAGCCACAATGGGGACATCACGCTGGATTCCTGTTAGTTCTGTCAAGTTTTTACCTGCACATTCAATATCAATGACTGCTACTAGAGGGGCTTCGCTATAACGTAGCAAGGATAATCCTGTTTTGCCCAGTCGGCTTTGAATACCGCCATGTAAGAGAATTGCAACTTTTTGATTAAGTGCCAGCCGCACAGTGTTCTACTCCCAATCCAGAAGAATTATTTGGAACTACACGCCCTTGGTGGAGAATTGCTCCACGAAAAGGGTCATTAACTAGATTAAGATGACTGTCCAAATCTAGATAGTCTGCGAGGGGAGATAGTTGGGCTGCGGCTGTATTGGTTAAAGCACTATCGGAATAGCAACCAAACATCACCTGTAGGCCACAGGCACGAGCGACTTGAATCATTTGCATCGCCGGAGTAATACCACCGCATTTCATTAATTTAATGTTAATGCCGTCGATATGGGCTGCTAATGCCAGAATATCACCGCTATGGCAGCAACTTTCATCCACAAATATTGGTAAGGGCTGATTTTGTTTAACTTGGCTTAATTTTGCTTCCTCTCCCCTCGCCAAGGGCTGTTCAATATACCTCACCCCAAAATCCGCCAACCACCGACCCATTGCGATCGCATTTTCTACGTCCCATCCCCCATTGGCATCTACTAGTAGTTCTTGGTGGGGGGCAACTTCTTTGATGGCTGTGAACATTTGTTGATCGGCAATGATTCCCTGGGGGTTTCCCAATTTGATTTTCAAGACTTGAATATCAGCAAATTCTAACCAAGCTAAAGTTCTTTCTTGGGCAGCACTAGGGGTGTTGATACCAATAGTCACCGAGGTGGGTTGGATTTGCTGGATATCCAACCCCCAAATTCGCCATAGGGGTAAACCCACACTTTTACCAAACCAATCGTATAATGCCACATCGATGGCTGCTTGAACTGAACTTGGTAGATGGGCTTGGGCCATTTTCACCCCAATTTCCTGGCGTTGGTAAGGGGTAAATGGCTCTAGTTCGGGAATAAATTCTTTGAGGGCTGTTTCTATCATTGCCAGCGTCACCGGCTGTCCTTGGGCACGGAAGGGTGACGCTTCCCCCCATCCTTCAATCCCGTCATGGATGATTTTCAGCCAAATATTTGTACTGGCAGCTGTGGTTCCATAGCTAATTTGCAGGGGAAAACGTTTATTAACTGTGAAGGGTTGGAATTCAATTTGCACTCTTTTTTCTTGATGAAGAGTAGGAATACAGAATACAGGATACAGGATACAGGAGGGAAGGGAAAGAAGGAGTTTTTTTGTAATTAGGTATTAGTACTCGTGCAAAATAAATTGTACCTTTAGGCAAGGGAATAGGAATATTATGCATAGGCACTTCAGTTGCGATCGCAATCATGCATTCAAAAGAGACAGACTTAGCAATGCTACGTCTCTACCCCTATCCCTCTGGATTGATTAGTTATTTAAATCTGTGAAAATGCCAAATTTGTACAGACCCCCAGTTCTTCGACTTATTGAGAAAAATCTGGACTCTATTCTCAATATTAATGCTATAGATTCTCATATTTTCACGAAATCATGAGACTTTCAGGACTGATTATTGACATCTTGACAAATCCCAGATAGCATATAGTATATTGCCGCCGGAGCTATAAAAACTAAACAGCATGGTCATCCAAAAGCATTTTTGAGCCTTTGAAGTAGTGTAAATATGTGATGCGAGCGACCAAGTTTCTGCATAAAACAGGCTAGTACAGCGCGGCGTAAATACACCTACCTTTCCCCTCGCTCCCATGCTCCGCGTGGGAGCAGAATCTCCGAGGTTCCTGCTTCGTGAATGAAGGCAGAGCCTTCAACTCATTAAGCGACCACGCGGAGCATGGTCACTAGATAAAAAGTTAATACTCAGTTTATTTCAGCCAACCTGTACTAGAAGCATGTTTCCCCAATCAAATATAAATAAAAAGTAAAAATATTTGAGTTATGACTGAAAATATAGTTAGACTCCCAATATTTTAAGGTGTTGAGTTTAGATGCGGGGGTCTGTGAAAACTAGTACGAGTCTGCGTAAATATCCAGACCATTTATCTGGTGAGTATGCTCTGCGTAGTCACCCAGTACATGAGGGCTACCGCCTTCATTCAAGAGGCGGGAGCCTCCCACTCTTAAACTCCCACGCGGAGCATGGGATTCAGGGAAATGGTAGGTGTATTTATGCCATGCGGTACTAGAGATAAAGACTTAAAATCATTCCCTACCCGATAAAGGTTTCCTGACCCCACTAAAAGACTTTTTTCCGCAGACCCTGTTTTAGTACTACAAACTCAATATTTTTTGATTTAAAAGTGGTCAAGCGAAACAAATCTAAAATTAATCAAAATCCAAAATCCCCAATTCTTTGTCAGAACAGATTCAACCAAACATTAAAATCTACACAGAAGCACAACGCGGTACTACATGGCTAGCTCAATATGGCGGTGTAATGCCAGTGTTTATTTGTGTGCTAGGATTTACAGCCACAGCGCGGATTGAGGGGATTTCCGCAGCAGGAAAAACCCCCCAAGACCGGGAATTTACTGCGGCTGCGGATGCCGAATTTTTATATTACGGCATCAATCATCGACCGAAATATCCCTTACCACCCTTAACAGCCGGAGTTTCGCCAGTATTTATTACCCGTGCAGTTACAGAAAATCTCCCCATCCCCACCTATATTTTCAATGCCGGATTATCGATAGCTAACCCTTTTAGGGGAATTATTGATTTACAAGGCACTTCAGCTCAATGTTTAACCACAGGTAAGGCAATGGATTTAGCTGTGGTAGAACATTTATTTCATCAAGGATTAAAGTGGGGTGAAAAACTCAGCCACAGCCCATCCCGACCCCAATACCTAATTATTTCCGAATGTGTCGTTGCTGGAACCACCACCGCTTTAGCCGTGTTGATGGGTTTAGGAATTAATGCCATCGGCAAAGTCAACAGCAGTCATCCGGTTTGTAACCACGAGCAAAAATTACAAGTTGTCCAAACCGGCTTAAATCAGATTTCCCACCTGAACCATATTCATCCCTACCAACTCGTTGCCGCCGTTGGCGACCCAATGCAAATTGTGGTTGCAGGAATGGCGATCGCAGCCAGTCGTCATGGTGGTGTGATGTTAGCGGGGGGAACCCAGATGCTAGCAGTATATGCCCTAGCAAGAGCGATCGCATCAAGGGAAAATCTTCCCTGGTATCCAGACAACATCGTCGTTGGTACAACTCGCTGGGTTGCCGAAGACCCCACCGGAGCAACCGTCGAACTAGCCGAAATGATTGGCACATCCTACTTGGATACTCCCCCTCTATTAGCTACCCAATTAAACTTTACCCACTCCCGTTTTCCCCAACTCCAAGCCTACGAACAAGGATTTGTCAAAGAAGGTGTCGGTGCTGGTGGTAGTGCGATCGCTTCCCATCTTTTGGGAAATTGGCAAAATAATCAACTTGTTGCAGCAGTGGAAAAACTCATCGTTCAATATAAATCAATACGGTAAAGATAACTGTAGGTTGGGTTGAGGCCTTGCGTAGACTGTTGATTTTGTGGACATTTACCCATAAGTTCACACAGTTTTTGTGATGATCTCGTCCCTATGCTCCGCGTGGGGACGCATTCCACGAGGGCTACTACCTCTACATTCTTCAACCCAACCTACCCAATAATCCGGCTTTTAAGTCTAACTGAACTGTACTGTATTGCAATATAAATTATCCGATTTTGGATTTTAGAGACGACCCGACGGGTCATCTCTATTTTTGCCAACAATTAGCGGAGAAATTGCCGCATCATGCAACCTCTCCGCATCAAATCACAACTAAATTCACAAAATCCAGGACTTTAACTCGAAAAACACAATTAAATCAGATTTAAGAACTAATTCGTTTAATCAGTAACTGCTCCTCCAAAGCCGCAATTCGGTTATAAGCAGCCGTTAATTGGGCTGTTAAACGTTGAATTTGCACCTCTGGAGTCAGGCTTCTATCACCACCTTGGAGATTTGTATCTGAATACACACCATCTGCCAAAATGTCCTTATGTTCCATTTCGGAATTAAAGCTAATATGCCCTTTAAAGTGGTAATTAGGTGTATCCTCTTGACGATGGGAATTACCACACTCGGCAATACTTTCAACCTGACATTCCGACAAAATGCTCGACACTTTTTGGTCAAGCTGCTCAATCAGACGGGAGAGAACATCGAGTTTATGTCCCAATGTTAACACCTGTTCTTGTAATGAATCCATTTAATACCCTCATGGGCTGTTTTTCTCTATAGTATTCAACCTCTCTGTATCGTTAAGCATACTTATGAATTATTTAATTTTTAAGATTTTCCTTTGATTTGAGAGATGAAAATCATTATTTCTTCATAATTCGTCATTATTTTCTTATTTTTCTCGGAAACATTGATATAGTCAGGAGTTTAGGGTAATGGATAGGTAGGAAGAGCTTAGTTATGTAGGTCATTAATTTGAGTCGAGTCACTAGAAGCTCAAAAGCTAGGATGAGTAAGGGTCATAGTACAAGATAACAGTCCAATACATAGATGCTCTGATGTTCAACAGTTATGGGCAAAGTGGGAACAAATGGAGTTGTATATCTTTTTTCTACCTAAGTATTGTTCGGAGATGAACCCGATTGAATTGGAATGGCAACATCTCAAAAAAGATGAATTATCAGGACAAATGTTTGATGATGAATTAGACCTTGCCTAGGCTGTAATTAACGGAGTTCAAGCTAGAGGAAAGGGAGGAAACTATAGGACAGAACGTGTTAAATTTTACTCAAACAATTCTCCTTAACTAATCGTTACATAACTGCAAATTTTTCCGCCGACTTACTTAGCCTGCGGCAACGCTTCGTGTACGTAATTCGTAATACTAATTTTTTCTAATTAGGCAACGGATGGAATCTAGGAAATCATGCATGTTTATAGATATATCAACTTCAAAACAGAAAAGTTTGTCGAATCGTCCAGACATAAATTGGGTCATTATTGGCATTATGTTCTGGATTAATAATTAAATAAGCACCAGGGGTAATATACATATTCTCATTAATTCGATAACGATAAAAAGCCTCCAAATGCCAAGTTGTATCTGGGTCTTTCCTTTCATCTAAATCGGTTTCTACCACCCTGGGAGGTTGACCAACCACAAAACCCAATAAATTACCCTGACCACCAATATCATTTAACCCGAAAGTCACAGCCCAAGTGGAAATTTTTGCCCTATCTCCCTGATTTTCCCCAGATTCAGCCTTTGCATCGATCAAACCCACCCAACCCGATAAAGTAGCTTTGCGATTCAACCGATAGGAAGCTTGGATCCCATACGCATTTGCAGTTGTTGGATCACCGTCAAAGGGGTCATTGGCAAAATCGCTACCCTTACCCGTATCCAAAGTATTATAGGCGCGAATATAGGTCAGACCCAAACTTAGTTTATCAGTGGGAAGCAAACTTAATTGGGCGATCGCGCCATATTTACCTCCACCAATCCCCTGTTTTGGGTTATTTGGTTGACCCCCAGCCATATATCCTACCGCTAAACGCACCTGGTCACTAAATCGATACTCCATCCCGACACCAGTTCCACCTCCGAAGTCATAAATTGCCGACTTTTCACTAAAATTAGCAATATGACCAATTGCGCTATTGCCAACGGGTGAATTGAAGCTACTCGTAAAAGCAGTTAAACTCCCACCTTCAGTGGAAACAAATACCTGTAATTTCCTAGTTGGTCGAAATTGATAGCTGAGTTGACTAATTTCCCAATTATTGCGACTATCCCCAGCAAAGGATAAATTCGCCATATCCGTATCCGTCACCCGATTAAATCGCGTACTGTTTCTTGCTAATAAACGTATTCGCAATCGGTCTTTTCCAATGAAACTACTATCCAAGTTCAACTCAGTCCGATGGCTAAACACCACATTCCCATCGACATCATTCCCACCAAAACCACTCAACCCAAAAATAGCCTTTCCCAGTAATTGGGTCGTGGTGGAAAAACTTGGTATTTTTTCTAGTTTCGATAACCTGTCTCCTACAGGTTGTAACCGGGGAGTAACTTCAGCTAACTCCTGGGAAAACTCTGTTTGCAACTTA
This sequence comes from Calothrix sp. NIES-3974, assembly GCF_002368395.1. Lineage (GTDB taxonomy): Bacteria > Cyanobacteriota > Cyanobacteriia > Cyanobacteriales > Nostocaceae > NIES-3974. The sequence continues at coordinate 2,882,488 of NZ_AP018254.1, read as the reverse complement.
CGAATCACCGCTAACTCTTCTTGAGTTGCATAATTTTCCCTCGTAGTCTGAATTATCTGATTCACCCTCTCCCAGCAACTTGCAAAAGCAGCAGCAAATTCATACCGACTTAGACTCCGATTACCTCGGAAGGTTTGATCCGGATATCCCGCAATACAACCATAACGTTCCACTAGAGATTGTAAAGCCTGAAATGCCCAATCTGTAGGTTGCACATCCGCAAGTTGATTCACCGATGTCACTGGTACTTCTGCTTGAGGTTGACTAGTATTTGTCTGCTGATATGGGAAAGTTTTTGAGGGAGTATTGTTATTTTCTGTCTTACTAGGAGTAATCTCCAATTCCATTCCCTGAGCAGAAGCAATATTTATCGCTTTTGTAGAAGCTAGTATAAAAACACTACAAAAAAAGATGATTGTTTTATATAATACAATTGGTTTGTATGGGCAATGGGTAAAACCTGTCATAATGGCAGTAATTAATGAGTAGTTTTTGATTCACCTGTCCGCAGAATTGGACATGTATAATAATTTGCATTTTGGAATTATTTTATGTAACTTAAAATGTTCACCCTAGCTACTAGTTTTAAATACAACTAAGTGCTAATGAAACAATATTTTCCTAAAATCCTTCTCCCCAAGTAAAATAAGTTGCTGGGACTTGTGATTGATTCTACCAGAAAATTTTGGCCGGGTATAAAAAAAGGTGAATTTCAGATGATAGTAATGGATTATTAGGACTTATGCAGCTGGCAGATTTAAGTATCCATGCATAATTAATTGTGTATTGCCATTACTAGCTCATGTTTCTGTGAAGGAGTGTGCAGCGTTAGCTTGGCTATGCTTGGTAAAAGTGACTCAGGGAAACGATTTTGTCCTCAGCGTTTGAGATTGCTTCGTAATGATACAAATAATCTTGCATACCCACTTATCAGTCTAGGGTATGCGTCACGCACTGACGAACATTCGGAGAATACCATCAATTCTGAACATCGCCAACGCACCTGTACATCAAGAAAATTAACGATATTTGATGGGAACTAATTAGCAAAAGTATGATAAACAAAGGGTGTGAATACGAGAATCAGAAAATAACTATGAAATCTACTTTTAAGCTCTTTCCAATTGCTATTACAGCATCAGTTGCATCCTTATTAACAATACCACCATCTGGTAGTGTCGCTTTACCAAGTGATGATAGTCAAGCTGTCAACTCTCAATTGAAAGACAAAGAATATTTATCCCTTGTGAGTGTCAGAGCTAACGAAATTACTGTCGGGACGAGAAATACTGAGTATTATTTTACAATCAATATACCCAAATCTTCCCACTCCCTGCAAAAAGTTAACATAGCTCAACGGGGTGGATATGATATTATCAGATTTCATCAGCAGCGTATTCGCGCTTATGTTATTGGTGAAATCAGAAAAGAAATTAAAATTGCCAACATAGAACCAGAATCCCAGGGAATTTCCATCACCTTTGCAGAACCTGTGGAACCAGGACAAAGATTAACAGTGGTCATGGGAGTGAAAGAAAATCCTCTCAACGATGGAAATTATTTATTTGTGGTCACGGTCTTCCCCGAAGGAAAATTAGACATGGGTCAATCTTTGGGTGTAGGGAGATTACGAATTACTTCTGTACTTTAAAGGGTGTATATGATGGAGGGAGTCCCTCAGAAACGTCTTGCTAAAATTGCTCGAATATGGGGAATAGCAGTTGCGATCGCGGCGGGTTTTAGGGCTGTTGTTTGCCAACTTTCCCTTGCTTCCAGTTGGTTTAGCCATCCTTGGAGGTGGGGATAACTATCCAAATCAAACCCCATGAAGGGTAATGAAGAAACAACCGTTCCCGCAACGATATCTCCCAAGGTTAGCTGATCATTCACAAAATAGGTACGTCCATCCAGCAAGTTTTCGTAGAATTGCATCACCGTCAGGATTCGTTGGCGAGCATCATCTATTTTACCAGCATCCACATCCAATCCCACCAACTTTCGAGTTAAGGGAATTAATGCTGGTTGCAGTTCACCAACTGTCACCATTTTCACCATTCGCACAGTTGCAATTTCTTCAGCTAGATGGGGTATTAAAGAAGGTGTAGGATACTTAGCTTCTAAATAATCCAAAATAGCCAGGGATTCCACCACCCGCAACCCATGATCAACAATTACAGGAACCCGTTGCAATGGGTTAATTGCTGTAAATTCGTCACCAAATTGATCCCCATCCAGCTTGACCAAGACTGCTTCAAAGGGAATTTGCTTCTCCAGTAATGTCACCCAAACTCGACGGGCATTCATCGAAACCGGATTGTAATAAAACTTTAGCATGGTGGTTCGGGAGATAGGGAATCTGTATTGTAGCAATTTAGGTATGGGCAATAAAGGAATTACACAACCCACCAGCGCGATCGCCTTGTAGTAGTTTTCAGGAATTAGGGTGTCTCATAGTAATTCTGGTTGCGTTCAGAAATTTTTGCCACCTGTACAATTCGCTTGTCAAGTTGTTGATTAATGGGGGAGTGAGAACTAATATAATCCATGACTACATCTGCTAGCAGAAAACCTGTATCAATTTGATTTTTCCCGCTTTTAAAAACTTCGTAACCATCCCCACCATTGAGCAGAAAGTTATTAGTAATTACACGATAGGTAGCTTTTGTATCCAGGGGTTGATAGTTGCCATCAGCATTTTGTACTTGAATAGATAAAATACGTTTTCCTGGAGGAGCTTGGGGATTCAACTCAAACCGTAGTCCTGCAACCTGGGGAAAACGTCCTTCTCCATTTTCAATTGTACTCACACCGTTCTCTAGCGCTTCCCTCAGTTGTACACCAGTTAAATCAAGTCGAGCAATTGTGTTCAAAGGGTAATACTTCCAGGACATTGCCAACGGTTATATCTCCAATGGGAATGCTGCTGCGAATACCTCCACCATTTATAATTACGACTTGAGCGCCATCTGGACGGGTTTTATCAAGTATGGCATCTGCGATCAAGTTACCCAGATTAGTTTCTTGGGTACGTATTTTAGCCCGGTCTCCATCGAGGGTGACAACTGTTTTGCCAATAACTTTTTGTCTTAGTGCTTGAATTGGGGCTGCAAACTGCTCTAATTTTTGCTTAAAAGCTGAATCAGGTGCAATCTCTTGACTCACGGGTGTGGGGGAACCTTGCCAAGAAATTACGTCACCCCGAGAATCAAACCTCACGTGAATATCTCCTAAGTATTTTCCCCACTCCCAATCAGTGACAATCAGTACTTCTTTGCCATTTGGTGATTTCTCCAGGATGGGATAGGGAACAGTTGCACCTGGCATATTCCCCAAGGGTGTATGGGAATGGCCACCCACAATTATATCAATACCGTCAACTTGCTGGGCTAATTTCCGGTCAGCCTGGATACCGATATGGGTCAGAGCGATTATTTTGTTGACATTTTGACTGGTTAAGTCTGTAACTGCATTTTTTGCAGCGTTAATCGGGTCGGTGAAGGTGATTCCATCACCTGGGTTGGAGAGAATCGCTGTTTTTTCTGTAGTCAGTCCAAAGATACCGATTTTTTCCCCATTAAGTTGTAAAACAGTCCAAGGTTTGATCTGATTAGCCAGGGGTGAGGTTGGAGCGACCTGGATATTAGCAGAAATGAGGGGAAATTTAGCTTTGCGGACAAAATCAGCTAATACCTGTTGTCCACGATCAAATTCATGATTACCGAGGGTAGCTAAATTGTAACCCAAGTCATTGTAGAAGGATAAATCTGCTTGACCGAGATAGCGATTAAAATACAAAGTTCCTTGAAAAATATCACCCGCATCTAATAATAAAAGTGGTTCCTTTGTCTTGGCATTTTCTGCACGGATTTTGTCAATTAGGGTCTTGCGTCTGACAATACCACCCAATTCCTCTTTGTTAAAATCAATTGCTTCTAAATGGGCATGGTGGTCATTGGTGTGTAGGATATGTAAGGTAAAATCGGCTGATTGAACAATGGTAGAAGTAATTGCATAGGAAACTAAAACAACGATACCTAGAATTAAACCTAGAAACCATAGCCGAGATTTACGCATAGGGTTATCTTCAAAATGGGAAGGATGGGGTTGTAATTAGAATAATACTTTTAATGGAATCATCGAAAAAGACGTAGCAGTGCATAATTGGAAAAGACGTAGCAGTGCTACGTCTCTATGGGTCTGTTGCAATTACAATTTCAATTGGGATGGAATTTAATTTTGTTGTTTGGCATCACGCTGTTTACTTACCCAACCGGGTTTGATAACTTGTTGAGGACGAGCAATTACTAAACAATCATCGGATACATCCGTGGTGACAGTAGAACCCGCAGCAACGTAAACATCGTTACCTAAAGTCAAAGGAGCAACTAACACCGAATTAGAACCCGTACTTGTGCGATCGCCGATTTTGGTTTTATGCTTGTTAAAGCCGTCATAATTAGCTGTAATTGTACCTGCACCAATATTTACTTTGGTTCCAGTGGTGGCATCGCCAAGGTAGGATAAATGGGCGACATTGGTTTTATCCCCTAACTGGGTATTTTTTAACTCCACAAAGTTACCAATTCGACAGCCCATACCAACCTGCGCCTGACCACGTAGGTGAGCATAGGGACCAATTCGACTTCCAGATGCCACCAGACTATCGGTAATTACGGAATACTTAACGGTGACATTCTCCTGGATTTCACTGTTCTCAATTAAACAACCTGGTCCGATTCGACAGCCTGTTTTAATTACGGTATTTCCCCGCAGGTGGGTTTGTGGTTCAATAGTGACATCTGGTTCTAACTGAACATTTTCATCAATGGTCACACTACTAGGTTCAATAATTGTCACCCCAGCAGCCATCCATTCAGATTTGATCCGACGCTGTAAAATTTCATAGGCTCCAGCTAACTGGATGCGATCATTAATACCGAGAATCTCTTGGGAGTCCTCCACATCAACCGCCATCACTGGACTAACTTGGGTGACAGCATCGGTGAGATAATATTCGCCTTGAGCATTATTTGCTTGCAATTCTGGCAACACCCGTGCTAAATCTTGCCAGCGAAAACAGTAAATTCCCGCATTTATCCGTCGATTTTGTTTTTGGGCTGGGGTACAGTCCTTATCTTCAACAATTTGCTGGACAACATTTTCACCGTTACAAAAAACCCGTCCATAGCCTTTGGGGTCAGGGAGGTAGGCTGTTAAAATTGTCGCTGCATTTTGGTTTTGTTTATGGGTTTGCAGAAGGTTTTTCAGGGTGTCGGGACGCAATAGGGGTACATCGCCGTTTAAAATCAGTAAATCCCCATCATAACCCTGTAAATGGGGTAATAACTGTTGGATTGCATGTCCCGTACCTAATTGTTGAGTTTGTTCCACAAATTCCAGATCCGGGATTTCCAACAATGCCGTTTTCACAAGTTCGGCTTGGTAGCCAACTATGACCATGCGTCTGGATGGAGAAAGTGGCTCCACGCACCGCAGAACCCGCTCTACCAGCGAAAAACCACCAAGGGGGTGTAAAACCTTGGGGAGGCTAGATTTCATCCGTGTACCGCGTCCTGCGGCCAAAATTGCGACAACTACCATAATGCGCCTTGGCTTTTGTAATATTTTGTGTGAATGAGCTTCGATTCGAGTTTAAGCCCAAATCATACCGAAATACCTCTACCAGGAAAATGTTTCTTGCTTACAATTAATTAGCTCCTCTCCCCCAATTCCTTTCTTGTTAATGGGGAGTGGGGAGTAGGAATGAACTATGTTTGTAGGGAGTAGAGACGACCCACCGGGTCGTCTCTACTCACGACTCCCTATTTCCTGGTATTTCTCAAAAGCGAGTACGAATAAATTCGGTAAATTTAGCCATTAATTCGGGATTTCGCCAGCCTTTAGCTGTTTCTGCTGCCATTATTTCCAGTGCTGCGGTTGGTGTAAATGCTTGTTTATAGGGTCTTTCGCTAGTTAAAGCGTCGTAAATGTCAATGATTTGAAAGATTTGTGCTAGGTATGGAATTTCATTACCCTGGAGTTGGTCTGGATAACCCATCCCATCCCAGCGTTCGTGGTGATGGCGAATGATGGGAATGACACCGCGCATACTTCGTAAGGGTTTACAAATAGCCTCACCAATTAAAACGTGACGACGCATGATTTCCCATTCCCCATCGGTCAATTTACCCTGTTTGAGGAGAATTGCGTCGGGAATACCAACTTTACCAATATCATGCAGATATCCCCCCCAACTTAAATCCCGAATTTGAATACGGCTTAACTGTAAGTATTCGCCAAATTCCTGTCCCAGTTTCACTAATCTTTCACAGTGATCCCCAGTGTTGGGGTCGCGGCTTTCAATGGCTTTTGCAATCGAAAATAATACTTTTTCCGCATGGTCTAGATCCTCATTTAAACGTTTTTGCTCTACCAAGGACTTGACCCGTGCGGCTAATTCCAAACGGTCAAAGGGTTTACTGATAAAATCGTCCGCACCTACTTCTATACCACGAATACGCGATCGCCGATCGTTTAAAGCTGTAATAAAAATAATTGGAATCAGTCGAGTTTGCTCATCTTGTTTAATCCGTTGACAAACTTCAAACCCATCCATCCCCGGCATCATAACATCCAGTAAGATTAAATCGGGCTGATTTTGAGCCACAATCTCCACTGCGGCAATACCACTGTCCACCTCAATTGTCTCATAACCTTCCATCGCCAACAATGCCACCACAGTCATCCGACTTGCAGCATGATCATCGACAACGAGAATCTTGGCGGAATCTCCATCACAATTATCCGCATTTGATTTGTTTTTACCAGTGGCATTTGCTAGGGAATAGCTACTGCCCGAATTCATGAGAGAATTCACCTCAGAGGGGATTGCTTCTGTCCGCTTTAAAGCCATACTCTGCACTGATGCACCCAATGAAAACCCTTGCATCGCTCTTAATCCTACAGCATTATCTAAGTTAATAAAACCGTGAGAATTAGCAGGTATCAGTCCTGTTAATATCTCTACTGGAAGTTTTTGTTCATAATTGGATGGGTCAACCACAAAGGCGCTCCAAATTATTCCAATCAGATTTTCGGATGATTTTTTTATAGTGTCTAGATTATTATTTTTGCCTGCTTTCAGTCGTAACTCTATTTGTGCAAGTTAACTGGATTCTTAGTGCTAGTAGCATTCCTCACGGGTATGATATTTATTTATTCCCGAACAGGAGTTAGAAAATCATGAGAAAATCATTGAACATCTTTCTTATTATTATCCTTTTATATCAATATTCAATCAGGTTTTATACGGAGATTTTTCGGAGGTTGTTTGAAACGTCAGATGCGGTATAATTTTCACCTGATAATTGGGCTTCACTATGACGGCAAATCAAAGGTTTAGAATCACACTGAGATGGCTTACTATCTCCAGTTTCAGGTCAGATTAATCTTGAAAAACACCCTCTAAACATAGTTATATTTGCCCAGCACATTCACTGTCAATATCCATGTTTTTTGCTTTTTTTCTCGATAAAATTATTTAGTCGATTCTACTTATGTGCTTTCCCTATCAATAGATTTACTCACATTTACCCTCCCTTGTAAATAACTATAAAATTATCCACTATTCCAACGTTTACGCCAATGGGATGTTGGTTCTAAGTGGCAGTTTTCTTGTTCTTGTTGTCGTCTGGAGATAATTATTTCCGGTGATGCAGATAAACTAGGGTCACGGTAGGGAACCGCAGCTTTGGTGTGTAAATGTTCAATTTCTGATTGGGAGAGATTATATTCTTTCGGGATAGGAGAGATAGCAAAATTAGGAATATCAATCATTTGTCCGTGCATATATTGATGATTTTTTTGTGGATTTTGATGGTCTTTTACTGATACTAAATCCTGCTGAGGATATGCAGCAATTGTACCAGGTGTTTTTCTGCCCACAGGAGGCGTAGAACCAATGACTAAACCAGCATTTAATAGGGCTGTACGTACAGCAGCAGCACAGGAATATGTTGCTAACCAACCATTCTTACCTAAACATTTTGCCACCATTGCTATAAATTCAATTGTCCAAAGTTGGGGACAACGGGGTGGAGAAAAAGGGTCAAGAAAAATTGCATCGGCGGAAAACCCAGATGTAATTACCTGTTGAATGGTTTGTCGAGCATCACCTAATGATAAAATGACATTTGCATTTGATGTTACAGATTTTTGGTCAAAAGCAACTTGCTTGATAATATTCTTTACATCTCTTGACCAATTGTCAAATAAATGATGTTGAATAGCCGCTTGAGGAACCCTTTGATCCAGTTCCAAAGCGATAATTTCCACTGTACAATTGGGATTTGACTGCCAAATAGTTTCTAAAGCCGCAGCAGTGTTATATCCTAGACCGTAGCAAATATCCAAAATTCGCAGATGGGTTTTGTGGGCTTGCTGGGTCAAATTTGTTGGGACAGCAAACTTGAGAAAACTTTCTTGACGCGCACCAAAGTGACTATGGAATGATTCCGCAAATTCTGGCGAAAAAAATGTAAAAGAACCATCTGCGGTCAACAGGGGTGAAAAACTCTCTGACTTGGACATTTTTCTTGTAAAGAAAGAATAAAATCAGAATTAAACACTTTGATACAGTTATATTATTTAATACTGAATTTAATACTGATTTTCAGTAGCAAAAATCTATTTAATTGGGTTCATTGGGGATTTTTATGGTTAATCACCCGGCAGTTGTGTCAGTACAATGGCTGAAGGAGAATAGGGATAATTCGTCCATTGCGATCGCAGATTGTCGTTTTTCCCTTGCTCAACCCCAGTTAGGTCGGATGGAATACGAACAAGGTCATATTCCCGGTGCTTTCTATTTAGATTTAAATCAAGATTTATCCAGTCCTGTGGAGAAACACGGAGGAAGACACCCCCTCCCCCATCCCAACACCTTTGCGGCCAAATTATCGACCTTGGGGGTCAATTCTCCCCAAACCCTAGTGATTGCCTATGATGATTCCCGTTTAGCTTTTGCTGCTCGTTTGTGGTGGTTATTGCGCTATTTCGGACATCAACGGGTTGCTGTGTTAGATGGAGGGTTTAGCGCTTGGCAAAAAGCCGGGTATCCCGTCGAAACGGAAATACCTCAATTTACTCCTGGTAAATTTATACCCCACATCCAACCGCAAATGGTAGTTGATTATACTTATGTTCAAGAACATAAAGATTTAGCAGGTGTGAAATTAATCGATGCTCGGGAACGCGATCGCTATCTCGGAAAACACGAGCCAATTGATCCAGTAGCCGGACATATTCCTGGTGCGATTAATTACCCTTGGCAAACGGTTACTGATGAAACCGGTTTTCTTCGTCCCCTAGCAGAACAGCAAGCTAGATGGGAAACTATTAGCGATGAAGAGGAAGCGATCGCCTACTGTGGTTCGGGAGTGACAGCCTGTGTAAATTTACTCTCTCTCGAATTAGCTGGTTTCCGCAATACCAAATTGTACGCAGGTAGTTGGAGTGATTGGATTAGTTATTGAGGAGATAGGAACAGGATGCAGGAGAAACCTAATTAACACCCAATACAGTTCAGTTAGACTTAAAAGCCTGATTATTGGGTAGGTTAGGTTGAAGAATGTAGAGGTAGTAGCCCTTGTGGAATGCGTCCCCACGCGGAGCATCGGGACGAGATAATCACAAAAAATGTGTGAACTGATGGGTAAATTTCAACAAAACCAACAGTCTATGCAAAGCCTCAACCCAACCTACGGTTATCTTTAACACCAACCGTATTGAATTAACACCTGACAATCGAGAGTTTCAATAATCCAAAATCGAATAATCCAAAATCTAAAATCCAAAATTGAATAATCCAAAATCCAAAATCCAAAATTGAATAATCCAAAATTGAATAATCTAAAATCGAATAATCCAAAATCTAAAATCCAAAATCTAAAATCGAATAATTTGTCTTTCCGTACAGACGTAGGTTAACTGTCTGTCCCAAGGTTCGATGGGTAACTCATGAAGGAGGGCGAAATCAAAAAGAATACCGATAGAAGGGATTGTTTGCCACTCAGGGGAAGCGAACATACGGTCGTAATATCCACCTCCGTAGCCTAGACGATAACCACGGCGATCGCAAGCGACACAGGGGACTAAAATTAAATCGACCTGGTTAGGTGTTATGATGTTTGCATCTGTGGTTGGTTCTAGAATGCCATAGCGACCAGTTTGGAGAGGGTCTCCGGGTTTCCACTCCCACCAAGTCATTTGTTGACCGACACAGCGAGGGAATCCCCAAATTTGCTGGGAATTGGTGAATAACTGGTGTAGGTTTGGCTCGTTTTGAATACTAAGGTAGGCTAGAACCGTTTTGGCTTGGGTCAAAACTGAAAAGCTTTGTAAATTTTGACAAATCAGAGTACTTTTGCTTTGCCAATCATCCCTTTTTAGTTGGGAACGGGTTTTTAAAAACTGACTACGAAGTTGATTTTTAGTTTGAGTTTCTACCATTTGGACTCAACAATTGGTAAATTCAACCAAGCACTAATTTCTTTTGCTAACCATTCCCGTTCGGCAATGGTCAAATTACTATAACAGTCAAAGTCAAAATCTTTAAATATTTTGTTTCGACTTCCAGGTTTATTTTTGGTATCCAAAATTAAATTTTCTTTAATCCCCGTATTATACACATCTACAATCATTGTAATTTTCTCTAAATAGTCGATTGGAATCCTTTTCTGCCAGAAATTCCAGGCGAATAATTTATTAATTACATGTAAGTTCTTCTGGGTAAAAATTAAGTGAGTGCGCTTGTATAAAGCTAAAAGTACGAGGAGAATTAAAATTGCGATCGCGCTCAATTGTAATAAAAATACAAAAAGCCCCACCATCGATAGGGGGTAGGTAAAAATGGAGCCAGATACAAAATTTGTGCCAATTGCAAAGGGAGCAATACACGAAATTAGAGCGATTAAACCTGTGCCAAAGCCTGTGGGAGGAAGGATAATTTCTAATTTTTCATCTGTTTTAAATATTTGAATTTTTGTCCCAATGGGTACAGTTTTTTTTGCTTCATATTTCAAATTTTTCCTAACTCTAGGTGGTGGATTATCGATTGCCTCCTGAGCAATTTTTGCCGTCTGAAAACGTCGGTCAAGACTAGGTTCAATCATCCATTCTAACCAGTCACCAAATCTTTGACTAACCTTGGCTACTTGACGAAATTGAATACACAAATTGTTTTGTGGTAATTCAGTTGGATGTAAACCTGTAATTAAATAAATTAAAGTGGCCCCTAAGCTGTATAAATCAGATGCAGGTTTAGCCCTTCCGCCAAATTGTTCTGGTGGCATATATCCGTAGGTTCCAACAACAGTAATTGTTCCACCTTCTTGGTGAGCAAGATTTTGTACTGACCCAAAATCCACTAAATAAACATCACCAACATGATGGGCTGAACGATTTTTGAGTAATATATTACTAGGCTTGATATCACGGTGAATAATCGGTGGTTGTTGCTGATGTAAATAGTCCAGAATATCTAATAAAGATTGGGCTAATTGCATCACTTCCTCTTCACTAAATCTGCGTCCTGCTTGTAATTGTTGTTCTAATGATTTAGCATCAACATAGGTTTGCACTAAGGCAAATCCTTTATCATTCTCTGTCTCAAATTCAAAGTAATCCAGATATCGGGGAATGGCAGGATGGTTAATTTGTTTGAGAGTTTCCGCTTCCCGTTCAAATAACTTTAAATCCTGCCAATCAAAGTCTTTCCCTAAGTATAATATCTTGACTAAGACTTTTGCTTGAGTTTGTATGTCCTCAGCTAAAAAGGTTCTTCTAGCAGTCTGTCTACCTAGTTCATTAATAATTTTATATCGGTTATTGAACAATTTTTCAGACATAAGTAACCTATATATACTTTGTTTTCAGAAATAGTCAGTATCAGATGATATTTTAAAAGTCGATTTTAATACTTAAAAATCTCGTTTTTCGGAATTACAGATGAACCTTTGAGTCATCTGTATAGGATATGTCGCGTCTATACAAGAATAGTTGATAATTAAAATGTACCGTTGTAGCCCATTTCCTGTCTGCAAAAAGTGGTTGATACTTCCTAAATATTTTCTCCAGGATACACAATACCCATAAATAATTATGACTCCTAACTGCTGAAGGATTTCTCGGTCATCTAAACTTTAAAAATAGGTATTTTACCGTTCCCTAGTTTAATCTAGCAAAACTGATATCTTAATCATTAAAAATGATTACGATTGATTACGATTATTTCCCGCTATCACTCGACATTCTTTTTCATACCAGCGAGCAAAAGATTGACTAATAGCACCCATACTTAAGCCAGTAATAATAGATGGAGTAACCACAATAAAAATCAAATGTCTCAGATGGTTAGAAATCGAGCTTTCTGTAAAGGGGAAAATACTACTCGTCGAACTAAAATAAATAACGGCAACGGCAATACTGATTGTCGTTGTTGTTAAACTTAAAATACGCTGATGGAGATTTGTATTACGTAGGGGATAAAAGAAAAATCGTGTAATCAAAGCATTTAACAAACCGTTAAAAACTGCCAAGGGGAAAGCAATCATCCCCCCAATAAATGACCCCATAATCGTACCAATAAATGGCAAAAAAACACTTGCATACAAACCTGCACAAATCGTCACCATCCCCCCACCAAAAATTATGGTACGGGAAATGGCGACTAAAAACAACCACCAAGTATTGACCCGTTTACTGGTTGAAGTTTGATGGGGAGTAGGAATATATTTATTTTCAAGTGCAAATAATGCTTCTGCTGCTGAATTTAGCCGTTGTTCTTGACTTGGTTCGGTTAACCATTGTAACCAGGTGATAAAATCAGGACTAAAATTAACTAACTTTTCAAAATCAATTTTCATCTCCTTTTGGGGTAAATCCGCAGGATGAATCCCTGTTCCTAATGTAATCAATGTTGCACCTAAACTATATAAATCCGATGCAGGACTAGCGTAACCACCAAACTGTTCGGGTGGCATGTATCCATAAGTACCAACTACTGTAATCGTTTTTCCCGCTTTACTGGCTAAAGTTTGGACGGAACCAAAATCCACTAAATAAACTTGACCAATTCCACCGGCGGGATTTTTCTGTAGAATGATATTACTTGGCTTAATATCACGATGAATGACAGGTGGATGTTGAGCGTGTAAATAAGTTAGTAAATCCAGCAGTTTTTTAGCAATAACCTTTAGTTCTTTTTCCGTAAAAACCTGTCCTGATTGAATGTATTTTTCCAAAGATTTACCATCAACGTAGGTTTGAACCAGAGCGTAATTTTTCTGTTTTGTATCTAGTTCTAAGTAATCAATATAACCAGGAATAGCTGGATGGGAAAGACTTTTGAGGGTTTCAGCTTCTCGCTCAAACAACTTTAAATCTTCCCAGGTAAAGTCACTGCTAAAGGATAGTAACTTAATCACAACCAAGTTACCTGTGTTTTTATCCTGTGCAAGTAAGGTTCGTCTTCCAGCCTTTTTTGCTAGTTTTTGTCTGACTACATAGCGATTTCCCAGTATTTCCTCGTTCATTTCCCATCCCTAACCACAACTATTTCTGTTGTAACCCATATTTCTATTTAGTTACACTTAGGATACAGGTAATTCCGGATAAGACTGGGTAAAGCATTGGCTAACTTTTCTCTGTTCACTTTTATGATTGCTTGTAGAGGATGCAGCAAAATTTTGAGGAAAATCAAATCTGCTTGACTCAGTTGACTTTTTAAGTGATTTTGGTAGAATTCAGGTGAAATTATTAACAAGTAAGTGTTATTGCATATAAGAGACCTTTCTTTTTCTAGGATAAAAATACTAAATGTTTGATACATCAAGTAAGCTTTTTCTAGATTGTTCACGAGTGGGGGATAATTGTTCAGTAATCGTTTGATTGTCCTGCTACTCCTAACTTCCTCCTTGTTGAAAGCTTCAGAAATGTGTTTTCATCCGGGTTTTCAGTCTGTTTCGTCACTCTTTGAGGGAATCCGAAATCTCAAATCACAAATCCACAATTATCAGATGAAATCTAATTATTCACTTCAACTATTTATCAAAATCGTTATTCTTTGCCTACCAATTTTTGCCTGTACACCTGATAATTCCGGAGAAAATCAGACAACGGGAAAAGTCACTGTCGGTTCCAAAGGATTCACAGAACAAGATATTCTCATGGAACTACTTGCGCAACAAATTGAGAATAAAAGTAGCCTCAAGGTTGAACGTCGTCGCTTCAACAGTGCATTAGTCACCCATAATGCGATCGCATCTGGAAAAATTGATGTTTATGTGGAGTATACAGGAACTGCACACGTGGCCATTCTCAAACAATCAACTATTACTAACCCTCAAGTTGTTTATGAGCAAGTTAAACAAATTTATGCTCAAAAGTACCAATTGGAAGTATTACCAGGATTGGGGTTTGAAAATACATTTGCGATGATAATCCGTGGGGAAGATGCTAGCAAATATAATTTAAAAACTATTTCTGATATCGCTAAAGTAGCTCCTAAATGGCGACCTGGATTTGGTTATGAGTTTGTAGAACGACCAGATGGTTTTCCGGGATTAGTGAAAACCTATAATTTAAAATTTGCCCAATCTCCTAAATTAATGGATTTGGGATTAATCTATCAAGCATTATTACAAAAAGAAGTCGATTTAGTGAATGGAAACTCCACTGACGGTCAAATTGCTAGATTTAATTTAGTTGTCCTCGCCGATGATAAAAAATATTTTCCCCCCTATGAAGCTGTCCCCATAGTTCGCCAAGAAACCCAGAAAAAATATCCCCAATTAAAAACTGCTTTGGAACAACTCAGTGGGAAAATTTCTGCCCAGCAAATGCAAACATTAAATTACCAAGTTCAAGAGGAAAAAAGGGATGTGAAGCAAGTTGTCAGGGATTTCTTGAATCAAAAATTTTCTGGAAAATAGGTATTTAAATAAATAATTCTGAATTATCTGATTTGCTTTTCTTCTCACTCAATACCCCCTTACCCGGATTTCTCACAAACTCCTAAAGCTTTCAGTGAGTAGGGAGTAGTAGGAAAATTAACCCATTACTCAAGGCTTATCACTCCATTGTGAGAAATGTAGGCTTATTCATAATTCATAACATCAGTTCGAGTTAAGGCTATTTCATAATGCTTTCTACGAGATAGTCAAGTTTATAGCTAAGAGGATGTTTGTCAAGTATTAATTATCACTCTTTTGACTATCGTCCTGACTCTAAGCATGAGCTTATAAAGCTAATTTTTCCTTCGAGACCAATCCCTATTGCCGTACAGACGCGACATGTTGCGTCTTTTCCCATTTCCAAAAACGATAATTCAAGTATCAAAAATGACTTTTTAAACAACCTCCAACGATGTAATCGGTGTTTCAACTAACTCGAACTTTGGTTATATCTATCTTGTCAGGTAAATATCATGCAGATAAACTTATAATTAATGTAATTAGGAAAGCTTGACAGGCTGAATTTTGGGATTACTCATAGTTTTTGTAAAAGTATGACAATTAGCGAAAATAACTAGTAAAAAAAGCTAAAGTATACAGTAATTACCCCTATCGCTCCCTGCTAAAGCCTTACTATGCAAACCCTGCTCAACAATCGCTATCAGGTGATTCGGACACTGGGAAGCGGTGGATTTGGAGAAACATTCCTTGCAGAAGACACCCAAATGCCTTCCCACCGTCGCTGTGTGATCAAACAACTCAAACCCATCCAGAATAACCCGCAAATTTACCAACTGGTGCAGGAAAGATTTCAAAGGGAGGCAGCAATATTAGAAGATTTAGATCAGGGGAGTGACCAAATTCCTTCTTTATATGCTTACTTTCAGTCAGAAGGTAAGTTTTATGTAGTCCAGGAATGGATCGATGGCGATACTTTAGCAGCAAAGATTGAACAGCAGGGGATACTGAGTGAAAGTACTGTCCGGGAAATTTTGGTTAGCCTGTTACCAGTTCTAGATTATGTCCATAGCAAGCGAATAATTCACCGCGATATTAAACCAGATAATATTATTTTACGTCACCGGGATGGGAAACCTGTACTAATTGATTTTGGTGCAGTTCGGGAATCGATGGGAACAGTGGTAAATTCCCAAGGTAATCCCACCAGTTCGATTGTCATTGGTACACCAGGATATATGTCGAGTGAACAAGCAGCAGGTAGACCTGTCTATTCGAGTGACCTATATAGCTTGGGAATGACTGCAATTTATCTATTAACAGGGAAACAACCACAGGAAATGGAAACAGATCCCCGGACAGGGGAAATTATTTGGAAGCAATACGCTTCCCATATTAGCCCGATATTCAAAACAGTAATTGATCAAGCGATCGCCTATCATCCACGCGATCGCTATCCTACCGCCAAAGATATGTTAGCTGCTTTGCAAACTGGTGCAGTTACTTTTCCTGCAAGCACAAGTCGTGTGAGTCCATCTGCTTCCCCGCAACCAGTAAATCCAACTAATCCCCGGAAAAATATATTTGTTGGTAGTTTAATTGGAGGTGGTTTAGTTTTCATCGCTGGGATGATTGGTTTTGCCATCAACAACAATCAACAATCGGTAGTGCCATCCCCACCTTTACCAACTACCGCAGTAGCTGATAATTCTGATAATAGTTCATCTGCAAACACCACACCAGAACCCAGTCTTTTGAACCCCTCTCCCACAGAAAATCCCCCTGATCCTCCGACATCCACACCAGTAGGTAGACCCTATTTAGGTGTACGAATGGTGACAATGACACCAGAAATTCGAGACAAGATTAATAGTGAATTTAACCTGAATCTAACAGCAGATAGTGGGGTTTTATTGGTTGAGATTGTTCCCAATTCTCCAGCATCTAGCGGTGGATTACGTGTCGGTGATGTGGTGCGTAGTATTAATAATCAAACTGTGAATACGGTTGAAGAATTACAAAAATTAGTTGCTAATAGTAGAATCAATATCCCCTTACCAATTACGGTAGAACGTAACGGAGAAACAATCCAAATTACGGTTGTTCCCTCCGAACAACCAACCCAACCGCAGACGAACAAACAAATTGAACAACCATCATCTCCAGAAGCTACACGTAGCAGGGTTGCACCAGAAACCGCCATTCAAAATTATTATGACTATCTAAATCGGGGTGAATATCAAACTGCTTGGAATCAACTATCCCTCCAACATCAAAGTAATACCGAATCCCATCCCAATGGTTTTAGTTCATTCACGGAATGGTGGGAACAAGTTACAGATATAAATTTTCAGAATTTCACAAATAGCCAAGAAAATAACAAAACAGCAATTGTAGAAGCTCAATTATCTTATACAATCAAAACAACAGGTCAAAGAATATCCGGAACTCGACGCTTCTCATTAATTTGGGATTCCTCATCTCAAAGATGGTTGATTGATAAAATAGAACGAGTTTGACTGAAATCTTGCACCTTACCAGTAAATACGTAAATACTCATTTTAGATCCATAATAAATGGAAGTATCCCAAATGCCTAAAAACATATTCCGTCATTGCCTTGCTTGATCTGCGATCGCTTTGCTGAAGCACCCTTCGGAATCAAGCAACATTTCCTAACTTGAAAGCGAGTCGGGATAAACTACTTTCATGGATTCTGGTGTAATCGTTACATGACAACTACTCCAGCGAATAAGCAAGCTACGCAATGACTATCCCTAACTTGGTAAATTTGCAAAATTGGAGTACTCCCTAATTAAGTGGGTAGGTGTGAAAAATTGTAATTAGGCTTGAAAGCAAAAGGATTGGAAAAACTGTTCGGGATGTATACTAAATGAACGTGAGTTCGATGATTTATAAAACCTGAAACTCCTGTCCAGTAGCATTCGTAGAAAATAGAAGTTTTTAGAAACCTCATAGGATGTTGAGAATAAAATCATTAAACCTGGAATCAGTCAGTTATTGACTTTGTTCTCAACTAATGGATGAGGTTACTTTAAACCTTAACTTTCAAAATCATTGATTCACAAGGATTGTAGCGTTTATAATTCGTCGAATTCACGTTAAATGACGACCAGCCAGCAGCTATCATGAAAAAAGCCAGGAAACCGAGAAACTATAGGCACAGTAACGTTCACATCATCATTGCTACGCCACACCCACCTATCCCCTACACTTTCCGGTTCTCGACTTATTCCTCTGTTTCCCCTGTTACTCCCTCCGCATCGGGTGGTACAATGGCAACTCCGGTAATGGCATCGTCCTCGTCTAAACGCTGAACACGAACCCCAGTTGCAGAACGGGATTGAATCGAAATTGCATTCACAGCCTGACGAATAATAATCCCCCGACTGGTTACCATCATGATTTCGTCGTCGTCGTTGTTGACAATGTGCAGGGTTGCCATTGTGTCCTGATTTTTCAGGTTTTTGAATTTCGTCGCCATTATCCCCTGTCCAGCCCGATTTTGTAACCGGAACTGAGCTACGGGGACGCGCTTACCATAGCCATTACTAGTAATAATTAATACCCACGGTGGGGCACTGTTGCTATTACTTGTTTCCGTACTTTCTGCCGCTTCTTCCGTTAGGGATTCCTCGATGTCTCCGGCTTCGGTTCCATCCACTTCCTGATGTAATCTAGCCAAAACTGCTGCGGGGAGTATGTCCATTCCCACCAATCTATCATTAGCTTTTAATTTCATGGCCCTGACTCCTCTGGTTGCTCTCCCTAAAGGACGCAGTTGTTCATGGTTACAACGGAAATGAATCGCCATCCCTTGCAGGGAGCCGACTATCAGACTATCCTCTTCTTTGGCTCGTCGCACCCACCGCAGTTGATCGCCTTCTTCTAGGGATATGGCAATTAAACCGTTGGCGCGAATGTTACTAAAGGCTGATAGTTCGGTTTTCTTAATAAAACCGCCGTTGGTGAGCATGACCAGATACTCTTCACTGGTAAATTCTGATACTGGGACGATGGAGGTGATTTTTTCTTCTTTGGGGATGGGTAGCATTTGCACGATGGGGGTTCCCCGACTTGTCCGTGAACCTACTGGTATTTGGTAGGCTTTGAGGCAATACACCACACCCCTTTGACTGAAGAAGAGAATGCTGTCATGGTCGCAACAGGACAGAAAATGTTCGATGTTATCATCTTCTTTAACTTTGGCTCCGGCTTTGCCTCTGGTGGCTCGATTTTGGGCTTCAAAGGTATTTACGGGCATCCGTTTGATGTATCCTTGTTCTGTGAGGAGTATAATCGCTTTTTCGTTAGCAATTAAATCGGTGTCATCTAGTTCCCCTTCTGCATGGGTGATGACGGTGCGACGGGGTGTGGCGAAGCGTTCTTTGAGTTGTTTAACTTCTGTTTCGATAATTTCTAAAATCCGTTCCCGTCGCGCGAGAATGTCTCGTAAATCGGCGATTTGTACTTGTAACTGTTCGTGTTCCAGGCGGATTTTATCGGCTTCGAGGGCTGTGAGACGGCGTAGTTGCATTTGCAAGATTGCGTCTGCTTGGACTTCTGAAAGTCCGTAGGTAGCAATTAATTCACCTTTGGCGGTCGGTGTATCGGCGGCACTACGAATTAGCTGAATAATTGCATCTAGTTGAGCAAGGGCAATTAATAATCCTTGCAATAGATGGTCTCGTTCTTCGGCTTTGCGCAGTTCGTAGCGAGTACGTCGGGTAATGGATTCAACTCGAAAATCCAGAAATACCTGCAAAAATTGCTTGAGGGTGAGAACTTGTGGTTCACCATTAACTAATGCCAACATGTTGGCACCGAAGTTGGCTTGTAGGGGTGTTTGTTTGTAGAGGTTGTTGAGGACAACACGAGGATAGGCATCCCGTTTTAATTCGATGACGATGCGCATTCCGTCGCGATCGCTTTCATCACGAATATCGGCAATCCCTTCAATCCGTTTGTCGTTGACTAATTCGGCTATTTTTTCAATTAATGCGGCTTTATTGGTTTGATAGGGTAGTTCGGTAATAATTATTGCCTCCCTATCTGGTCGTCCCCGTTGCTCAATGGTTTCAATGTTGGCAACTCCCCGCATCGTAATCGATCCACGACCAGTGGTGTAGGCTTCTTTGATGGCTGCAACACCCAAGATTTGTCCACCCGTAGGAAAGTCGGGGCCATGTATATATTGCATTAACTGCAAACCCGTAATTTCAGGGTTGTGAATTAATGCCACTAACCCATCAATTAGTTCACCCAGGTTGTGGGGAGGGATATTCGTCGCCATTCCCACGGCAATTCCTGATGAACCGTTGAGCAGTAACTGGGGAAGCCTTGCGGGTAATACCGTTGGCTCCTGCTGAGAACCGTCGAAGTTATCAATGAAATCTACTGTTTCCGACTCAATATCCTGGAGCAGGGAAGCACTAGTTAAAGCCTGTAAGCGACACTCTGTGTAGCGCATCGCCGCTGGAGGGTCATTATCAATTGACCCAAAGTTACCATGTCCGTCAATTAAGGGCGCGCGCATGGAAAAATCTTGAGCCATCCGCACCAAGGCATCATAAACTGCCGTGTCCCCGTGGGGATGGTATTTACCCAATACTTCACCGACAACCCGAGCGCATTTACGGAATGGTCGGTCAGAAGCTAACCCCAATTCGTGCATGGCATACAAAATCCGTCGATGCACGGGTTTGAGACCATCCCTCGCATCTGGTAGTGCCCTACCTACAATTACGCTCATGGCGTATTCCAGATACGACCTGGACATTTCGTTCCGCAGATCCGTGGGGATAATCCTCTCCTGAGAGGTTGCCATAACCTTACAAACTCCGAAAAACTAAATTTTTACCCTTTGGGAGGGCAAGCGATATTATTCTTAAGCTTATTTGAATAATTGCTGTATTCTCTGTCAAATTATAGCATAATAATTGCTTGTTTTTGGAGATATTCACCTATGGGGATCCGATTTGGTTTTTGCATCTATCTGTTGGGTTTAGGGAGTGGGGAGTAGGATGTAGGGAGAAGAAACTTGACTAAGTTTTGTATCCACCAGCGCTAGCTACGCCAACAAGGTTAAAATAAGACTTCTATATCCTTGATATTAGATGATTTTACGAGATTTTTGTGGGGGTTGTTAGTCAGTTTTTTTTCAGCGATTTTTTCCTGTTTTGCTGGTTGATATTTAGCAGCGATTTCTCTGTTGATTGGGATTTGATATTGAGGGTTTTATTGTTTGTTTCAAGCTAATTTATTGAGGGTTTTATATTTGATATTTTGGCTGGTTTCTACAGAAAATCACAATATGGTCAAACTCCTATAAATAAGAAATTATGAGTAGCCATAACCCAGTCTACGCGTCTTGCAAAATCAAATATAGCTATCCGATTTTAGTCGTGAAAAATAGCGTGCCGTTGACTGATGACTGGTGACTTTTAACCGTCAACCGTCAACTATCAACCGTTAACAACCCTACATGTAAGATTTTGCAAATCCCGCTCGGACTGCGATAGTAATCCTGGAGAGGCGATGTATCGTGTCTCTATTTCTGATACAATTTACAAACTACGACTTGGTGCGATCGCAAATTCAGTTTCTGGCAGTTTCTGCAAAAAATAATTATGGTGGCAATTATCTACTCCGATGAGTTTCTCCATCATCAAACCGGAGTTTATCATCCCGAAACACCTCAACGTTTATCAGCCATTACCGCAGCCTTACACACAGCAGATTTTGCCAACCAATTGACTTGGTATTCCCCCACACCCGTTGACCAACGTGCCATCATTCCCTTGCTCACACAAGTCCACACACCGGAATATATTACCAAAGTCAGGGAAATCGCGGAAACGGGAGGTGGATATATTGACAACGAGACCCCCGTATCACCCCAAAGCTATGATGTGGCATTATTAGCCATCAGCGCTTGGTTAGATGGGGTTGATCTGGTGATTCAAACCAACAAACCTGCGTTTGTGTTAGCCCGTCCTCCCGGACACCACGCAGAACCAGAAACAGGGATGGGATTTTGTTTATTTGCTAACGCTGCGATCGCAGCATTATATGCCTTAGAAAAACCGGAAATCAATCGGGTGGCCATCCTCGACTGGGATGTCCACCACGGGAATGGAACCCAGAAAATTGTCGAAACCAACCCCCACATAGTCTATTGTTCCCTTCACCAATACCCTTGCTATCCTGGAACCGGAAGACATACGGAAAAAGGACTATACAATAACGTTTTAAATATTCCCCTTCCTCCCGGTAGCAGTACACGCAGTTATGAAACTGCATTCACCAAGTTAGTTATCCCTTTTTTACAGGATTTCCAACCTGATTTACTAATTATTAGTGCTGGATACGATGCGAATGCAGACGACCCCCTGGCAAATATTAATCTCCAACCAGAAGATTATGGATTATTTACTCAATATTGTTTGCAAATCACACCAAGAATTTTACTAGGCTTAGAAGGAGGATATGATTTGCATTCCCTGTCCCAGTCGGTGGTGGAAACTGTTGCTGCTATCCTCAAGGTGTAATGGGATTTTGGATTTTGGATTACTCTCAAAGGATATTTTACGTATATTATATAGGGCTTGCTGAAAAATAGTAAAGACGCGATATATCGCGTCTCTAGATATACCGCGTCTCTAGATATCACAAGAATTAGAGGGGATTTTCGTCACAAAAATTGCTTTCCCAATAGGTATGCAAGGCTTAAAAAACCTGGCATTTTTCATTTTTTGGGTCTTGTGAAAAGAGGAATAGTTGGGTTCAAAGTATTCCCGATTCCCGACTCCCTATTCCCTACCGTCACAAAAATACTTTTTCCGCAGACCCTACATATATCTTGGAGAAAAACTGACTTCCCAAGCCGCATCTAGATTAACAACTACACCCCCATTTGTGATAAACTCAGTTGTGGTGGCGACTTCACCATCCATCCACCACAGGGCTGTTTTTCCAGTAGACTGATTGTACCATAATAAATCTGCTCGACCATCGCCATTATAATCGGCGGCGGTTTCAATTTGCCAACCTTGGGGGACTCGAATCCGTATTGAGTTTTTATCCTCAATAAATTTACCAGTGATTGTAAACTTACCTTCGTTATCCAATGTATTGGTATCTAGATTCCAAACAGCACTTTCCCCATTGGCTTGATTTTGCCAAATAATATCCTGTTTCCTATCACCATCGGTGTCACCAATAGCTTTGATTTGCCAACTTTGGTCAGCAACTGTTTCGATAAATCGAGCTTGTTTAACTTGCGCAGCCTCCATCAACCAAACGGCATTTTTCCCATTTAATTGATTACGCCAAATGATATCAGCTTTTCCGTCCCCATCCACATCACCAGCAGCTACCATTTTCCAACTGGGTTCACTAACGGTACGGATACTGAGGAACTGACCATTCACCTGGAAACCATCCATCAACCAAACCGCATTTTCACCGGTGTTATAATTACGCCATAAAATATCATCTTTACCGTCTCCATCAAAATCTGCTGCACTCACCATTGTCCAGTCTGGAGTTGCAGAAATAATAAACTGTTGGGAATCTCCCCCTAGGACATTCAGACCATCCATTAACCAAATGGCATTTCTCCCAGTACTGATGTTCCGCCAGAGAATATCAGCTTTACCATCTCCATTAAAATCTCCGGAGGTGATGATTTGCCAATTCCCATCTGTGACTGGGGGATTAATAAACGCAGCATCTGCGATCGCAAAATTATCTAATTTCCAAATAGCGTTTTCTCCGGTTGTATAATTACGCCAGAGAATATCGGCTTTGCCATCTCCATCAAAATCGTGACGGGTATTGGTTTGAACTGTAGCGACCAACTTAACTACAAACCCATCTGTATCTCCTGCACTTTGTTCCGGTGTCCCATCCAGGTTTAAATCCACCTCACCCTGGAAGTAACCCGTGACAAACACATTTTTCTCTCGGTCAACAGCAATCCCCACACCAACTTCAACACTTGTACCACCAATGGTTTTTACCCAGTTAACTTTGCCATTACTAGCATTTTGCTGAATCACAAAAACATCACTCGAACCAGCATTGGTGACCGGATTACCATTGTTAGCAAAATCAACAGTACCCTCAAAATAACCAGTGGTATACACATTACCATAGCTATCAAGGGCGATCGCATATCCAACATCAGAAGCTGTTCCCCCCATTGGTGTCACCCATACCAAACTACCATCACCACCCCGGTATTTAGCGACAAAGATATCATCTTGACCCTGGGAGTTGGTGAAGTTTCTATTCCCGAACCAATCCACCGACCCATCGAAGAAACCAGTGACATACACATCACCCCTTGTATCGACGGCAATATCATAACTGTAATCAAAACCCCTGCCACCAATCTGTCTTGACCAGACAACATCACCGCTCAGGTTATACTTAACAATAAATCCATCAATTTCACCAGCACTTCTCAGGTCAATTGTTCCATCACCATTCAAATCAATCGCACCTTGAAATTCACCAGTCACGTAAACATTTCCGCTACCATCGACGGTGACTCCATAGCCATAATCATAACCAGTCCCACCAATTTTTCTCCCCCAAACAACACTACCATCACTCGCATTTTGCTTAATTACAAAAGCATCACTCAAACCATTGCTAACTTCTGGAGTTCCATCCCCATCTAAATCCACTGAACCATTAAAAGTCCCAGTGGTGTAAACATGGCCATTATCATCGACGGAAATGGCAAAACCACCATCAAAACCCGTTCCCCCAATGCTTTTAGACCAAATCACATCACCATTTTCCCCACTATGTTTGAGGATAAAAATATCAGCAAACCCCTTACTAGTTAAGGAATTCCCCTCTCCACCTAAATTCACCGTACTTTGAAAATAACCAGTGGTGTAAACATCCCCATTACCATCGACGGCTATTCCATAACCAATATCACCTCTGGTTCCACCAATAGCTTTAACCCAAGCAATACTCCCATCCTGTCCATTTTGCTTAACTACAAATACATCACCCGTATTAGCATTAGAAGTAATTGTTCTACCATCTAAGGTGACGCTTCTGCGGAATTCTCCAATGGTATAGACATTACCAACCTGGTCTACCACCACCTCATAACCAGCATCAAAAGCCGTACTACCAATTGTTCGCACCCAGTTAGGATTGGGGAGATTGGCATTTGTTTCGGATAATTTGATACCTTCACTAAGTTGTAGAGAAGATGCTTGCAAAGGTAAAAAATTGTCAGTTTCTAAGGGATTATTGTCTTCGGCAATCGATTTGAATTTAGAGATACCGGATAAAGTTGTAGATAGGGCAAACGATTCAGATGAAAAGTTATCTAGCATAGATTAATACTGGCAGATTTGGCTACCAATATTAAAACCGGATGAATCATACCTGTGGCATCAGTATTAATACTGGGTTGAGGACTGTTGGTAGTGAACCACCCAAGGATTTGAGATTTTGCGGAAAGTCAGGGAAGAGAAGTTACCGGGAAGATTTTCTTCTTACAAAGTTCTACGGGAGGAGTATCCCCCCGCAGACTTTGCGCTTTCCGGTAAACTTCGGGGAGATTTATTCTTCCACCAAACTTTCCAAGACGGATTTTGAATTTTCAGATTAACTGAGGTGAGAAGTCAGGTTTTTCTCCAGGGATGTTTATCGGAACCAGCTAGAACATTTTAGACTAAGTTATTGCGCATTGAGCTTGTATATTCGCTATATTGTTGACAGTTGATTGTTTACAGTTGAAGGGAAACCGTTAGCAGTTAACAGTTAAAAGTCAACAAGCCATAAAATATTTAGATATTTAGGCAAATTTATGCAATGAATATGTGTTTTATACCAATTTTAGATGAAACTGCATCTAATTTTTTGCGTGTCATTACCTAGCTTGCTTATTGCTATCACAGTGGGGAAGAAAGTGGAGCGCATCAATCTCAGCGAATCGTTAACATTGAAGATTATGAGATTGCTTAATCGTTCCTCCTTGCTTCAGATAACTGGTGATGTGCAACTTCACATGAAAACGGTACTAGCCAATTGTCTGACGGGGTATGGGGAGCGTAAAACCCCATAGATAGCCTAAATTAGAGAATACAAGCGTTCCCCAAATAATTCGTAACCTGCAATTAGAAGTTTTTAATTACAAATTACGAATTACGTAGCTTGCTTCCCGCGTAGCGGGTATTACGAATTACGAATTAAAAATCCAATGACAGCACCTACCCTTACCCAACTTCAAGCTCAAATCATCACTTCAGAAGCATTTCGTCCCTACGGACAAGTGATTACCCCTAGTGCAGATGGTAAAGCTTTTGATTTGGAAGATGCTCAATTAGAACTAAGTCAGGGAATTCCCAGGTTTTATATTATGCGCTTACACCGACGGGGATGTCGTTTCCATCGGATTACTCGTCATCTCAAGTGTACCCAATGCTTGGGTTCCCTGGGAGGGAAAGAGTGGTTAATTGCTGTTTGTCCACCCGACAGTAGTGTAGATGTACCAAATTTACAGGCAATCAAGGCTTTTCGGATTCCGGGGGATTGTTTTATTAAGTTAAATGTGGGAACATGGCACGCTGGTCCCTATTTTCAGGATGATGTGGTGGATTTTTATAATTTGGAATTGAGCGATACAAATATTACAGACCACTTCACCCATGATTTTTTGTCAACCCAGGGGTTAGAGTTTGAAATCATTTGATGGTGCTAGCACATCAAGTCCAGGGTGCAGGAGTTGAACCTGCCTAGGGCGAATTATGAGTTCGCTGCCTCAACCGCTCGGCCAACCCTGGATGTTAACGAAGATATAATATAACATATATTTTACCGATTATGGGGATAAAGTTTCATTGTTTTTTTCTAGCTAGTCTCCGATAATCGTTGGGAAACCATCGTTATTAGCGTTCGGCGAAGCCAAACCATGTAGTGTGAACTCGACACCAAACGTCCAATTATAGTTAATTCTTGACTTGAAGGTGAGTCGGGAATAATCCGTGAAGGGAGTGGGAAAAATCACTTTCATCGGTTCTGGTGTCAGCTTTATATTTAGGCTACTCCCCGCTCCCTATTAACAAGCTAGTACCGCGCGGCGTAAATATACTTACCTTTTCCCTCCCTCCCATGCTCCGCGTGGGAGCAGAATCTGCGAGGTTCCTACCTCGTGAATGAAGGCAGTAGCCCTCGCTGACTAAGTGACCACGCGGAGCATGGTCACTAGATCCACGAAGCATGGTCACTAGATTCGGGGAATATGGTCACTAGATCCACGAAGCATGGTCACCAGATCAGGGGAGCATGGTCACTAGATCAATATCCCTCCCTCCCATGCTCCGCGTGGGAGCAGAATCTGCGAGGTTCCTACCTCGTGAATGAAGGCAGAGCCTTCAACTGGCTAAGTGACCACGCGGAGCATGGTCACTAGATTCGGGGAACATGGTCACTAGATCAGGGGAGCATGGTCACTAGATCAATATCCCTCCCTCCCATGCTCCGCGTGGGAGCAGAATCTGCGAGGTTCCTACCTCGTGAATGAAGGCAGAGCCTTCAACTGGCTAAGTGACCACGCGGAGCATGGTCACTAGATTCGGGGAATATGGTCACTAGATTCGGGGAATATGGTCACTAGATCCACGAAGCATGGTCACCAGATCAGGGGAGCATGGTCACTAGTTCAGGGGAACATGGACGCTAGATTCGGGGAACATGGACACTAGATCAAAAGTTAATACTCGGTTTATTTCAGCCAACCAGCACTAGTCTCCCATCTTGTTTGGACACAGCCAAATAAGAAAATAGTTTATTCCAACTCCCAACTCCGTATTTACAGGCTAAAATCAATGGAAATCTGCTTGTCCGGTATCAATGTATCAAGACTAAACTAATTGTTAATTTTTCAGGTTTATGAAAATAAATTCTACGGTTCTGCTGACGTTAATTCTTTTAGCCCTAATGTTAGGAGCAGGTTCGGTCAGTGCAATTTTGGGGTTTGACATCGGTAGTAAGGCTCTCAAGGGTGTGACAACCCCAGATGCACGACCAACGACTAAGTTTACCAACTTAGCGAATAATAGCCAAGCTGGTGTGGCTTTACTACGGGAGGAGGAAATCTTAAAAACAGTTAAAGCTCGGATTGAAGGGAAAACAAAGGCTGCAAAAACTGAAAAGCCAAAGGAAGAGGATGAAGATTTAATTGCGAAAACAGAGAATGTGGCAGAAAAACCTAAAGAAACAGAAGAAAAACCTCAAGCGGGTTTCCCGATTAATACCGAAGCTGATGGAGTGACTTTTTCGGTACAGTCGGCTAGGTTTTCTGGGGGTGATTTGATTATGCGGGTGAAAATGCAAAATAATTCTCAAGAACCGGTGCGTTTTTTGTATAGTTTTTTGGATGTGACCGATGATAAGGGTAGGGCTTTGAGTGCTAGTACTGATGGATTACCGACGGAGTTAGCTGGAAATGGACAGGAAGTGTCTGGTACGATTAGTATCTCTGCTTCCTTATTGGATGATGTGAGTAAAATCTCTTTGGCATTAACTGATTATCCTGCTCAAAAATTGCGCTTGGAATTACAAAATATTCCAGTGTCGCGATAGATAACAGCAGTTATGTAGATAATTGTTGATCGTCAATCATTGACTGTATGAACTATAGTCGAGTTTAATTAGCCGCAGTTAGGTTGGATATACTTTGCAAGCTGATATATTCCCTTGTGGTTTGTTGACAGTTAACAGGTGAGATTTATCCTTTAAGCATTGATCATCTAAACAAAAGGCTCATTGGTTTACCGTGTAAAGTATATTACCTAATAGAGGTAATTACCGGATGAAAACTTTCCTTTTCGGTCAAGATGCTTGGCTTCGGGTAAATTCCTGGGAATCCTGCAAAAGCGAGAATCTCTACCCATCACAGGGTTGGGGAGTATCAAGAATGTTGCGAATAACTGCGATGGGGTGGCGATCGCTATTAGCTCATAATTATTTTACATAATTATTTTTTTCATGGGCGCTCTTGTGCGAGTGGTTTTGCAAACGTGATTTGGACAGATATCGGACTGCGATTTTTATCAGTGTTGCTGCTGATTGCGATTAATGCTTTTTTTGTGACGGCTGAATTTTCGGTGGTGACTGTGCGGCGATCGCGGATTCATCAGTTGGTTCAAGCTGGAGATATTGAAGCGATCGCGGTGAAACGTTTGCAAGATAGTATCGATCGACTGTTGTCAACTACTCAGTTGGGGATCACTCTGTCGAGTTTGGCATTAGGATGGATTGGGGAAAGTTCGATTTCTGTGGTAATTGATTTTTGGTTACAGTTTTTACCCCTACCGATTCGTCTGAATAGATTTGTTTCCCATTCCTTAGCAATTCCGATTTCTTTCTTTTTAATTGCCTATTTACAAATTGTTTTAGGGGAATTATGTCCAAAATCTGTGGCAATGCTCTATTCTGAGCAATTAGCACGGTTTTTAGGCCCTTTTATCAGGCCAATTGTGCGGATATTTAGTCCTTTTATTTGGGTTTTAAATAATTCTACCTGGTTACTCTTAAAATTTTTTCGTATTAATTACAACGATAAGGTATGGCGATCGCCTGTCACCCCGGAAGAATTACAATTGATTATTGCCACGGAACGGGAATCAACGGGTTTACAAGCTGAGGAACGGGAATTACTGAAAAATGTGTTTGAGTTTAGTGAAGTTCGTACCCAGGAAATTATGGTTCCCCGGACTCAAATTATTTCCCTCCCGAAACAAGCTACGTTACAAAACCTATTGTGGGAGATGGCAAAAACAGGTCATTTTACCTATCCGGTTATTGGCGAATCCCTGGATGATATTCGTGGTGTTGTTTATTTTCCAGACCTCACAAAACCGTTGGCTTTAGGAAAAATTACACCGGAAACCCAACTGCAACCGTGGATGCGTCCTGCAAGATTTGTACCCGAACACACACCGTTGCATGAATTATTACCCATGATTCAGCCAGAAACACCACCGATGGCAATTGTTGTTGATGAGTTTGGGGGAACGGTGGGGTTAGTGACGATTAAGGATGTGATTGCCCAAATTATTGGCTCTACTGGTACTCCCAGGGATGTAAATGGCTTACTGATTCAAAATGTGGATAACAACACGTTTTTAGTCCAAGCTCAAATTAATTTGGAAGATTTTAACGAGATTTTGCAGGTGGATTTACCTTTGGCGACTGAGTACCAAACCTTGGGTGGTTTTATTTTATCCCAATTGCAAAAAATGCCCAACCGTGGAGAAGTTTTTATTTACCAAAATTTAGAATTTACGGTTGTTTCTGTCGTTGGACCAAGATTACACCAAATTCAAGTCCGTATATTGTAGGGTATGGGGTCTGTTAATCCTAATTCTTGAAAAGCTGCTAATCTTAGTTGGCAAGAATCACAGACTCCACAAGCAACCTCTCCCCCTTGGTAACAGGACCAGGTTAATTCCCAGGGAACACCTAATTTATTACCAAGTTGAATAATTTCCGTTTTCCGCAGGTCGATCAAAGGAGTAATAATCTCAATCGGTTTACCTTCCCGACCCTGCTTGGTTCCCAAGCGAAACACCGATTGCATGGCTTGAATATAGTCAGGACGGCAATCAGGGTAGCCAGAATAATCCAAGGCATTAACTCCAATATACACCCGTTCTGCACCGTAAATTTCCGCGTATGCCAGGGCAAAGCTCAGAAAAATTGTATTCCGTGCAGGTACGTAGGTGATGGGTATGGATTGAGTCATTTCCGATGGAGTGCGGTCAGTGGGGACATCCAACTTATCATCCGTTAAAGCCGACCCCCCCCACTGTCGCAAATCAAACTCGACAACTGCATGGTGAACCACACCCGCAGTTTGAGCAATAGCTTTTGCTGCTTGCAATTCACGACGATGACGCTGGTGGTAGTCAAAGGAAATGGCATAGCAATCACAACCGTCAGCGATCGCTTGATAAAGTACCGTTGAGGAATCTAATCCTCCTGATAATAAAATAACAGCCCGCATTGAGATTTTAGATTTTAGATTTTGGATTAATTAGCACCACATTAATTTTGATGGGTGGGAAAAGGTTCGTAGTAGCGCTAGTCTAGGACAACCCCACGGGTATAGCTCTTGATATTACAACTTTTTCATCGCTCCAGCCACAACTACAAACCCCTCATAACCGATGTGGTGGAATATTCGGTGCGATCTTCGCAGCAAAGTTGTGCGACTTTAAGTATACTTTGCTGCACACCCTTCACACCTTCGCTAAAGTCACCATTTCCGCTTGATCTTGATATTTTCCTTGACGGGTATCATAACTAACGGCACAGGGTTCCCCTTCTAAAAATAATAACTGCACCACCCCTTCCGATGCATAAATCCGACAATCTGCACTGGAGGAATTGGAAAACTCTAGGGTTAAATGTCCCCTCCAAGCAGCTTCTGCTGGTGTAAGATTGGCAATAATTCCACATCTGGCATAAGTAGATTTACCAATACAAATTACGGTAATATTTTCTGGCACACTTAATCTTTCTAATGCCACACCCAAGCCGTAGGAATGGGCTGGAAGGATAAAATAATCACCATTTTCCCCGTGATGTAGCTGACTAAACTCTAAATTTTGGGGATTAAAATTTTTGGGGTCAATCACGGTTCCCGGTATATGCCGAAAAATGCGGAATTCCTTGGGGGAAAGGCGAATATCATACCCGTAGGAAGACAAACCATAACTAATCACACCTTTAAATTTGGTTTCATCCTGCTTTACCTTCCGTATCAAACTTGGTTCAAAGGGAGAAATCATACCCTGTTGAGCCATTTCCTTAATCCAAATATCGTTTTTGATCACGTTTTTACTGGAATCCCACTGCAACACTCAGAATAAAATAAATTATCATATTTGGGGAGTAGGGAGTAGAGACGACCCGTCGGGTCCTCTGTACAGGGAGTAGCCTACATGTATTGCTGACACCAGAACCTATGAAATGAAAGTTGTTTTTCCCCATCCCTGGTCTCTTGTCTTGCCATTTGCGTGTCTACACCTTCAAGTTAGTCCCCCATGTCCTTTGGATACGACCAAACAAGAAAACCAATCATTCCCACGGACTATTCCCTACTCCCTGTTCCCGATTCTCAAGCAATAAAATCCAAAATCGAATGATAGCCATGAGTGGAGAATATACCCTGGGAAATATCAGTCCTCTAATCCCTGCTGGTGATGATTTGGAAAGTGCGATCGCTTTCTATGAACAAAATTTGGGTTTTCGGAAAGTTCACCAAGAAGGTAATCCCATCCACATGGCCATCGTTGAACGGGATCAGGCGAAAATATTTTTAATTAAAAATAGTGATTCCCAATTAGCCCAGTCCACTTCTTTACGAATTTATGTTAAAAACATTGAAAACTATTATCAAGAGTTAATGGGCAAGTCCACAGAAATTATCCATCCTCACGGCGAATTAGAAACTAAACCGTGGGGGATGAAGGAATTTGTAGTCCTGGATTCTGCTGGAGTATGCCTCACTTTTTATGAACCAGCCAATGAATAGGTACTATTCTTGCCTTCCCTATTATCCTATCTAGGGTCTGCGGAAAAAGTCTTTTCGCGAGGGTAGGAAATTGGGAGAGACGCTATATGTCTCGTCTCTACTATTTTTCAGCAAGCCCTATCTACATAAGTTTTTATTTATTATTGAAAATTAATATATATACACTTCAGCTTATTAAAAATATACAGCAATAAATTGACTGAACTCAACAATTTTGCGTAGTATTGATGTGATAGTTAATTGAAAAAGATATTCATTAAACTAGAGAAATAATTGCAAAGCTGCGGAGGATAGGGTATGGGTTGCCATGATTGTCCGAGTAACTGTCATGCAAAATCTCACCAGCGTTCCCGATTCTGGAATTTTTTCCGGAACAAACAACCCCAACCACTCAAAAAAGCCCAAACTCAGGGAGTTGTAGCCTTAGTAGGGATGCCGAATGTGGGCAAAAGTGTGCTATTTCATGCTTTAACAGGCAAGTATGTCACCGTATCTAATTATCCAGGAACAACAGTGGAAATTACTCAGGGAGTGATGACTTTAGGGGAAAATTCTCTGGCGGTGATTGATACACCTGGGATGTATTCATTCTTACCAATAAGTGAGGAGGAAAAGGTTGCTCGGAATTTGTTATTGAACCAGGTGATTGACGTGGTAGTGCATGTGGTAGATGCTAAGAACCTGGGTCGAATGCTACCTCTGACATTTCAGTTGATGGAAGCTGGGTTTAGGGTGGTGTTGGCAATCAACATGATTGATGAAGCGCAGCAACTGGGAATGAAGGTGAATTCCCAGCACTTGCAGATGGAGTTGGGTATCCCGGTGATATTAATGTCCGCAACCACGGGAAAGGGCATAAAAGAATTAAAAGCGCAGGTAGGTGAATATGTTAACAAATCAGCTAGCTTATCCCCAGCCTATTGAAGATGCGATCGCGGATTTAGTTCCCTGGTTAGAAAATCTCTCCTCTGGTTTTTCTCTGCGTAGTCGGGCATTATTACTATTACAGCGTGACGAAGAAGCATGGCAGACCTTACCGGAGAATGGACAGACAAAATTGGTAGAGATTATCAATCGCACAGAAACAGCTTTGGGGGATTCAATTACGAGTGTAGTAGCGAATACGCGTCAACAGTTAGCATGGAATTATGAGCAACAGAGTGTTGTTCAGCCTACAAGTACCCATCAACCCCTAAGTGAATGGTTACATAAACTTGTGATTCACCCTTTAACAGGGTTGCCAATTTTGGTTTTAATCATTTACTACGGTGTTTATAAATTTGTTGGTGAATTTGGAGCAGGGACTTTAGTTGATATTATTGAAACTTTCTTTGAAGAGAATATCAATCCGGTTGTGAACCATCTTGCCAAAGTAATTTTTCCTTGGCAACCTTTACAGGATTTAATCGGCAATGATTATGGGATTATCACATTAGGAATTCGGTATGCAGTGGCAATTATCTTACCAGTAGTTGCTACCTTCTTTTTGATGTTTTCAATTTTAGAAGATAGTGGCTACTTACCCAGATTATCACTGTTAATTGACCGTTTATTTAAAGCCATTGGTTTGGAAGGAAGGGCTGTAATTCCGATGGTTTTAGGTTTAGGTTGTGGAACCATGGCCACCTTGGTGACAAGAACCCTAGAAACCAAACGGGAAAGACTAATTGCCACCATTTTATTAGCATCAACTGTACCCTGTGCAGCGCAATTAGGGGTAGTTTTAGGTTTACTATCCCAGAGCGCTACAGCTTTGAGTCTCTGGATCGGATTTATGGTTGCCATATTTATTGGCATTGGTTTCTTGTGTAATCGGCTGCTTCCCGGAGAAAAACCATATTTTTATATGGAAATCCCTCCTTTGCGCCTTCCTCGTATCAGCGCAATTATCAAAAAAACCTACATTCGTCTCAAATGGTACTTTGGTGAAATTCTGCCGTTATTTATTTATGCTTCCGTAATTATTTGGATTGGCAGATTAACAGGAATTTTTGATTTTTTGATCCATCTTCTCCAACCAGTAGTCGCTGCATTAGGATTACCTGAATCAACAGCACAAGTCTTTTTATATGGTTTTTTCCGTCGAGATTATGGTGCAGCCGGTTTATTTGATTTACAGCAGCAAGGAGGATTAAATCATCATCAACTAATTGTTGCTGCTATTACCTTGACATTATTTATTCCCTGTATTGCCCAATTACAATTCATGATTAAGGAACGAGGTGTAAAGGTAGCAACACTGATTGCAGTTTTTGTATTTGTTTTTGCCTTTATAATGGGTTTTGTGGTAAATCAATTCTTGAATTTTGTCAATTTTAGGGGATAGATAAATGTTAGAAACTGGATTTAAAAGTGTGAGTGCTTCAGTTGCTTTAATGCGTCCAGGGGAATCAGGAATTGTCACATCTTGTCATAGTCATGACCATCATATTCTCAAAAAACTCATGGCAATGGGAATTATTCCCGGAATATCGCTTAAATTAGAACAGTCTTTTCCGGCTTTTGTGATTAAAGTTGGCAATACCCGTTTAGCATTTGATGTGGAGATTGCCAAAGCCATTTATGTACGGATTCAGTAAGTGGGATGAATGATATTATTATCCGTTGAGGATGTGTTGACTGTTAACAGTTAACGGTTAACAGTCAACATTCAATATCGATATTTTGCAAAACTGAGTTAATTTTTTTCTGCGTGGGTATAACAGTTTTTCGGACAGATTTTAGCACAAGCTTCACAGCCAATACAGTTTTCTGGATGGGCTACAACCATGACTTTTTTTTCGATTTCGTCATCATCTTCATCTTCGACAAATTCACCTTCTTCGTTCATGGGTCGTAATTCTAAAACGTTATGTCCACAAATTTTAAAGCATCGACCGCAACCAATACATTTATCTTGATCAATTGCTTGCGCAAATTTAGGTGTCCAAGTTTTGCCGCCGAAGGTTAATCCTGTTAAAGTAGCCATAATTCACCTACAAAATACTAATTCTAGATATCTCAAAATTCTCTAGTTACTTCTGATATTAATAAATCATTTATTTTGTCAGAAAAAGTTAATCTATGACATTTAATACAGGTTTTTAATTTGAGCATCTGCCTTCCGAAAAGTCATCTTTTTAAAACTTAATTTAAATTAAATGAAAGATTTTGTCAAGAAAATACTATTTGATTTAGGCTGATTTGTTTTGATTTCTCAATCTATGATTTTTTTAATTTTGCTGTAGTTATCTACTTTTCGTTATATCTTGCACCTTACCAGTAAGTACGTAAATTACTATCTTGCTAGTGATTTATTAATCTTACTATTTGTGTTGTCTTTGTATCCCATTTCCATAAACTTGTCTTTCAAAGGAAGGAATCACAGTCTAGACATGTCTTATCTTAATCGATTCATGGGAAAATACTGAGTTAAATTGATTTTTAATTTGTCTATAATGTAATATATGTTTCATCACAGTTCCTGATTAAAATTATTAGAAAATAATCTTATTAGTCTTCAAATTTAAACTTAAAGATGCAAACTTGTAACAATATATTAGTATTAAATCGTTGTCGAGTAGACAAAGACTAGAATCAGAAAAGTATCCTGACAATACACTATTTTCCTAATTACCAGATTTAGCGAAATTAGGAGGCAAGACACCTATCTCATGACCATAAAAATAAGTCGGAAAGCTTTTGATATTATTCCCAGATATTAATTATTTTTACTAATGATAAATATCACACACTTAAAACTTTTGCTGTCTGGAATAAATCCAGATAAACTTATCAATCATTGTTGGTATTTAGATGTAAAAACCAATAAAATTGCAGCCTCGACTCACGATATCAAATACTAAGACATGGCTCATCCATAACATTCTTAATACTATTTTTATGAAATATTTAAAATTGCCAAAAAGTTCAAACAGGCTTAGAGGTTAATAACCTGAAATAGCTTCCCTGGGATGATTTATTTTCAGAATAGAGAGTCATTCAACAGATGGCAATTGCAATTATGAAAAATTGCCATGAATACGAAAGTGTGGTGAGGAGTCGAATCTAACGAACAAAATTCAGGGGAGACAATCATAACTCGGATTTCTCACAAATTCTTCAAACTTTCAGTGAGTAGAGAGTAGGGAGTAGCAGGAAAATAAATCCACTACTCAAGGCTTATCACTCCCTTGTGAGAAATGCAGGATAAACATAGTCAGCCATCTCAACCCGAAATGTGGCAATTAAATTATGCCTTATACAATACCAAATAACAGTTGTGTGAAATGTGACCACTGCTTTGCGCAAATCGAGTGTCCAACGGGTGCAATTAAAAAAGAAAATGAGCAATTCTGGATTGATCCTGCTGCTTGTAACAATTGTGTAGGTTTTTATTCCCAACCTCAATGTGCGGTTGTGTGTCCCGCACATTTACCAATACCGTTACAGGTGAAGCGAGGACGCTGTAAGACCGAACCGCGTCAGCTGACAAGTCCCGATCTATTTGCCAATGGTATAAGTAATCCGTTTGCGTCGGCAATAGTGGTTTGGGAAGCGTGTAATGTACTTGCGCAACGTCAATCTTTACAGTGGGAAAAGGATGCGGATGGAAACATCTGTTATCATCGGACGGTGAATCAAGGAAAAAGCGCGATCGCATTTCATTTAGCGACCAAAACCGATGAAATGTGTTTAGCGCAGGATATGACTGCGGTGGAAACCTTAGATATTCGAGCAGCTGCGGTCAATTTAATTTTTGCTGCTCATGCAATTGGTTTGACAAAACCGTGGAAGGATGAATTTGTCATTGATGACCGACAACTGGAAAGTTATCTCGGATTAGATAAACGCAAAGACCTGAATAAAACAGCAAAGTTGGTTTTGATGCAAACTTTGGTGAATCAAGTCTGTCAATTAGTTACTTCCATTGATTGGTCTCCGCAAGGAAGAATTCCCGGTTTTCAGTTTACCAAGTCCCGAATTTGGAATTTGACCCGAACCCAGCGCTATTTCCAAACGGATGCATCTGGTTGTAAGTATTTAATCGGCTTAACTTTTACAATTCGTCCGGGAATTTGGACAAAATACTTCTTAAATCAGCAAGAATGTAAACAAAGAACAGCTTTTTATCAATATGGTAGTTTACCAAAATCCTTACCAAGTACAATTATGAGTATTTGGCAGCAGCATGAAGGAACAGCGAGATTAATGTTGTGGTTGTTGTTTAAAACCAAAATGGGTAAGGAACAGCGAATTACTGTCCCGACTTTATTAAGGGTAGCCTATGGTGAGGACAAAATTGCTGCTGCCTATCGTCAACGTGATGAAAGAAAACGTTTATTACGAACTTTTGAAAGTGATTTAGAAGTTCTCAATCATTACGGAATGAAACCGAAATTTGATCCAGTGACCTATCCACCTAATATTCAACCTTTATGGGCTAAATTAGTTGATATTCCTGAAGACCCCGATGAAGCAATCGAGTTTTGGATTAATGACGCTAGTGGTGATGGTTGTTTAACTAATGTTGCACCCAGGGGAAAGTGGAATTTATTGATGAATGCACGAATTTTATCATTTGATTTACCACCAGAATTGGAAGCACAATTAAAATCGATTCACCAAAAACGACAGCACAAAAAAAACCGAAAAAAGAATAAACTCACAACTGGGTTATTAGGGGAACAAATTACCCAAGCAAGAAAAAATTTGAATTTATCCCAACGTGAGTTAGCTAAACTTGCTGGTAAAAGTCAAAGTTGGATTCGGGATATCGAAAAGGGTCGTCTGAAAGCGAAGTTGGAAGACCAAGTGAAGTTACGTGAGGTGTTAGGAATTGCGGGATAAATAGGAAACAGACATATTACATGTAGAGACGCGACATATCGCGTCTCTCTGCTTGAAAATTAATTATCAGATAATTTGATTGGGAATACCCAATCCTGATATTTTGGCTCCCGATTTTCAGTAATTGCTGTCAAAATATCTTTTAATTTATTGGTAATGATTCCTGGGGTTGGTAGTTGATAACTTTCCACCTGTTTGACGGGGACAACTTTGGCTGCGGTTCCAGTTAAAAAGACTTCATCGGCAATTAATAATTCCGATTTGTCTACGGGACGTTCAATCACTTCTATTCCTAAATCCTGAGCAATTGTAATTACACTTTCGCGGGTGATTCCTTCTAAAATATCTTGGTCAAACCCAGGGGTAATAATTTTGCCGTGACGCACAATAAATATATTCATTCCCGAAGCTTCGCTGACTTTTCCTTGGGAATTCATTAAAATTGCTTCGTCAAATCCAGAGTTTACAGCTTCAGTTTTAGCAAGGGATGAGGTAATATAGGCTCCGCTAATTTTACCCCGCAAAGGGAAACTAATGTCACTTTGACGTTGCCAAGAACTAATCCGACATTTAACTCCTTCTGGGGGTAAATAATCTCCTAATTCGATTCCGTAAAGGGCAAAGTCTTTGTCAATATTATGCAATCTGGGTGCAATTCCCAGGTCTGAAGTGTAAACCAGGGGACGCATGTAAAATGATTTATTTGGTTGATTTTTTTTCACGAAATCAACGATAATTTCCTGAATTGTTACTGCTGGAATCTCAAAATTCAGCAGTTTGGCACTTTGGCTTAAACGCTGACAGTGACGGTCAAGACGAAATAATAGTATGGTCTTCGGGTCTTGAGGGTCGGGAATACCGCGCAATCCTCCAAATGCTGCTGTTCCATAGTGAAGGGCATGAGTAGCAATGGATACATTGGCTTCGGCAAAGGGGATGAATTTGCTTTGGAGGTAGGCTATCGGTAAAAAGTTGTTCATGAAAGATGCTGTTGTCAGGCGATTTTGATATTTTGGTCTAGGAAGTTGCTAAAGAGGGTAAGACCTGGATTAAACATAGCATTTCTTGGCTATGTCAGACTCACAAATATGGATTATTGTCTTGGGGAGAATGGGGATGGGACTATTGGGGTGGGGTGGAGAGGCTTTGGATTTGTTGGCTAAAGTAATCTTGATTATGTTGGAGAATCCGAGCTATTTCTAAGCCTTTTTGAAAGGCTGTTAAGGCTTGGGGTTTGTTTTGTTGTTGCAGGTGGATTTCGCCGATTTGTTCGTAGGCATTCATGACTTCGTAAAGGTTGGCTGCACGGGTTTCGGCTTCGAGGAGAATTTCGCTGGTTTTGAGTGCGTCATCTAGTTGTCCTTGTTTGCGGTATAGGGCTATGAGTTGACGCAGCACTTCCCCTGCGGTTGCGTATTGTTCGTTTTGCCAAGCGATGGTGTAGGCGATTTGGTAATTTTCAAAGGCTTGATCCAGTAAAGCGGGATTATCTTTCGCCAGGGTTTCCAGGTCAGCCGCGATCGCAGTTCTTAATCGAGGTATATCTACTATATTATTTTCCTGTTGGTATAGTTCGACTAATTTGGTTTTGATTTCTACTGCTTGTTGGGGTTGCTTTCCTTGGTCGTATATATAAGCAAGTTGTCTGAGGTTGGCAATTATACTTTGTCTATCCCCTGTGGCAGTAATTTTATTCAGGATTTCCCTATAGGTGTTGGCTGCGTTGGTATAATCAAACCAACTCATGTGGAGATCACCTATTTGCCGCAGGGTCGTTAATTCTGCCTCGGTTCCCCTGACACCGGCTAATACCTTGGCGAGGGCTTCTAGGGCTGGTTTGGGGGAACGTACCGCTTGAAATGCATTGGCTAACCCTCGCCACAATTCTAGGTCGTTATTTTGGGTTGTGGTGGCGTTATTCAAGATTTTTTGTAATCTTTGGGTAATAAAAAACACTTGTTCCCGGTTGGGGTCGCTCCAGGCAATTTGACCAACGCGAGTGAGGGCTTGGACTTCATTGTTTGCACCTAAATATTTACGTAGTCTTAATTCGCGGTTCCAGGTTTCATAGGCGGAAACTTTATCTCCACTTTGATATTTAGCGATCGCTTCCTGGTGGAGACTATCTAGGGCTGTATTTAAGCGTTGTGCTTCCTCCGGTGTCAACTGCTGGTTGGGTTTGGGTGGATTGGGGAGGAGAGGGTCTTTTACCCGCAATTCGATGGGGTTGGGAGGAAATTTATCTGGGGACGAGGTGCGTTGGGCGATCGCTGGATAGGTAGTAAATAGTAATACTAACCAACTAATACTAATAGTTTTGACCGTGAGATGCTGCATTTGGGGGTAAACCATTTCCTTATCCTTTCCCGACAAGCTTTGACTAGATTGAAGACGATGTTTTTCACGAAATTCTCCCCACCCCCTATTCCCTGTACAGACGACTCGACAGGTCGTCTCTACGGACTATCCAACCAAAACCTATCCGTTGCATGATGTGTTGACTGGGTATTGTCTGTATGGTTTGCCTATACCATCGAGCAAATTTGGATCGAACACTATGGTCTCAGTCACTCCGCAGCAGGGCTTTGATGCAATCGTGATTGGTTCGGGGATTGGGGGATTAACTGTGGCAGCGATTCTAGCCAAACTCCAGGGTAAACGGGTATTGGTGCTAGAACAACATTTTACACCTGGAGGGTTTACCCATAGTTTTGAGCGTCTGCAAAAATTTCATTGGGATGTGGGATTGCATTACGTTGGAGATATGGGAGAGGGTAGTACGGGTAGAGCGGTGTTCGATTATATTACCAATGGCCAGTTAAAATGGCAAAAAATGCCTGATCCGTTTGAGAAGTTTGTCTATCCAGATTTTACCTTTGCTGTCTCTGCTGACCCTTTGCGTTATCAAGCTGATCTTATTCAACTATTTCCCGACGAACAGGTGGCGATTCGCCAATATTTTCGTGATGTGAAGCAGGCTGTACTGTGGTTTGGGATACAGACGATGCTGGAGTTGTTTCCCAGTTGGTTGCATCCCCTACTCAAACCGATTATCCACCGTTTTGGCGCAATTGCCAGAGAAACAACCCAGACATACTTAGACCGCAATTTTCAAGATATACGTTTGCAAGCCTTACTTACCTCCCAATGGGGAGATTACGGTTTACCTCCATCAGAAAGTTGTTTTGGTGTTCATAGTCTGATTGTCAGCCATTATTTGCACGGTGGTTGGTATCCAGTGGGTGGTGGTCAAGCGATCGCAAAATCAATTATGCCGGTGATTGCCCAAACTGGTGGTACTATACTTACCCAACGACGTGTGACGGAAATTTTACTCCACGAAAATACTGCCATCGGGGTCAAGGTCGAAAAACCCAATTCCCTACCAGAATATTATTATGCTCCCATTGTGATTTCCGATGCTGGAGCATTTAACACCTATTTACACCTCATCCCCCCTAGTTACCCCCTCCCCTACCGCGACTCCATTCGCGCTTTTCCCAAGGGTAATAGTATGCTGACTGTATATCTCGGACTGAAGGAAAGTCCGGAAAAACTGGGATTTCGCGGCGAAAATCACTGGATTTACACCTCCTACAACCATAACGCCGTCCCCCTTGCTTCTCCCCTCACCTTCACACCACCATTCTGTTACCTCTCCTTTCCCTCCCTCAAAGATCCACTCGCTTCCGCACATACAGCCGAAATTATTGCCCATGTGAATTACGACTTTTTCCGACAATGGCGTGAACAACCTTGGCGACGACGGGGAACCGATTATACCCAACTAAAACGACAAATTACGGAATCCTTAATTCAACTGGTAGAAAAACACTACCCCGGTTTCCAGGATTTAATCGAATATGCCGAACTTTCCACCCCCTTGAGTATAGAATACTTCGATGCCAGCGATCGCGGTGCTGTTTACGGTATTCCCTGTGTTCCCGA
Source organism: Calothrix sp. NIES-3974 (assembly GCF_002368395.1). Taxonomy (GTDB): domain Bacteria; phylum Cyanobacteriota; class Cyanobacteriia; order Cyanobacteriales; family Nostocaceae; genus NIES-3974. The sequence goes on along the minus strand of NZ_AP018254.1, from coordinate 2,840,144 downwards.
ACGCTTCGATCAACCCTGGATTGGTGCGAAAACCCCCATCAAAAACCTTTATCTCACTGGAACCGATGCATTTTCCCTCGGTATTATGGGAGCAATGATGGGAGGTGTGAAAACAGCAGGTTTGATTCAAGGACCCTTTGGCTTTGCAAAAATTATGTCCACAATTATGCAAAATGCTGCAAGAACAAGTAACCGAAACCCAGAATTACAAGTGAGTCGGGAGTAGGGAGTTGTGTAGACGCGTAGCGTCTAGTCTACGACAACGCTGCGCGTACCCGTAGGGTGTAGTAGGAAAAACCACTTTCATCAGGTTCTGGTGTCATCTAATTTCACAAAAATTTTGATCCCTTTTCTCCCCATCCTTCCCCTACTCACCACTCCCTATTCCCTGATGTTTTGATGGTTTTATCAGATATCTGGACAATATTGACAACAATTACAAATTAAAAACAATCAATACATTCTCACGACTTCCTCACAATTATGAGGTTAAGTAGAAAATGCACAAAGCTTAGATTTGCAAATGAAAAGTCACTCACACCCGAAATCTTCTAACCCCAGCGTTCAGTTGGCCATCTTTGCGGTTAGTCTAATTGATGATGCTGTTATCCTCGGAGGTTCGCAAATCGGTTTACATTTACGCTGGTTACACTGGCTATCACCGGTTATCTTGGTTGGCATGTTTATTTACATTTCGCTACAAATCTTAGATTATCTTTGTCAACAAGCTTAGTAAGGGAAGGGAGTTGGGAATTGGCAAATAGGTGGTGTTGCTGAATCGTAGACGTGATACATCACCTCTTGCTTGCTTGATTACGTAGATTAATAAACATTAAACACATTACATTGAGTGTAATCACTTAAGTGGCGGTAAATACATTTTTGGCAACAAAAGTGTTTTCAGAAAAGGATTACAGCTAGATTTAACGCCATATTTAGATAAATTATTACCTAAATGCAGGTGATTTAAATCACAATTGTCTTTGCTTCTCATCACAACCCTTAAATGACCCATGTCAGACTCAATTGCTGGTAAATAGTCGATATTAGATGGAGAGAAATAGTATTTGATCGATAAAATAGGTATATACTAAGATGATCCGCGATTTAGTTGATTCTGCCTTTCAAACGGGTTACATGAGTGTTGAGTCAGAAGGTTTGATTCATCAAGTTCTCATCAGTAAAAGTTATCGACAAGAGGATATGCAAGCTTTAGTCAAACTGTATGATGCCATGCGTGCTGGTCAAATTAAACGGGAAGGAACATCGTCCCAGTTGTTGCAGGTTCTACAAAAGTTGAGGGATGCTTAAGCAAAAGACTTCCAGAATCCCTAGTTACGAGAATCAAGAATTTTCGTTATCTAAAAATTATTTAAACCATAAATAAAGTTTGTATGAACTTCCGGCTGGAGATCAACCCCAAGTCCCCTTCAAGCAATTGGGGCTATTAAGCTGCAAATACCTTGCTGCTATGACTTTGAGATTATAGATACCACCGGGTAAATTTGACAGTTGAGCAATTTTCATGTGGTCAAATCACGACAAAATTATTATCTTGTTGCGGATAGACCTATGGCTATGGCAAAGAATGAGCTAAGATCGGATACATAACCGGGAAAAACAGAAGCTAAGTCCCCGAGTTTCCAACGATGCCAATGACTAGAAGTAGACGACTCAAACAACCGCAGCTAAAGCTTGTGTTGCAGTATTATCTACTACATAATGGTAGTAAATACTTGTATGCAATGGTTAATCGGAGCCGAGAGTATTGGAAGAAGTTGTGTTACTTCGATCCCGAAGTATATAAGCTGAAAAATATGACCAGCCATTGATGGCATTGGCTTGATGCATCAATCGTTGATCTGTGATCCAAGATATTCGCCAAGTCACTTAATTATCCACAGGTCTTGGACTTGGGTCAAATCTAATACTTGCTAGTACTTGCGAAATTTTTAGATTCACCAAATCAACGAGAAATGCCAACCACTGGAACTCCCTTAATTTAAAATGCGTCAGCAAATCCTAGAAGGGTACTTTTGTTTTATTTCGAGACGGAGAAGCTCCTCCAGGTAATTATAGCTGTACGCAACAAGCTCAGAATATAACATAGTTAAAAAAGGCAGAAGCAGTAGATGCTACACCGCAAGATTTATCAATTGTGCTGTGATGGGCGGGAGGTATGCGTGTTCTTGCGGGACCAGCAACGCTGGATTGAACGCGCTCGCATCATCGATATTGAAGGGGATTTAGTCACCCTTCGATATGAAACCGAGGAAGAAGACGAAACTTGTTCTTGGGAAGAAATGGTTCGCCTGGAAAGTATTGGTTCTGTCACACAAAAGCTCGCGTCCGTACCTCGTGGGAATGTAGAACCTTTATTAACCGAAGATTGTCCGGAAAGCGAACGTATTCATAACCGCTTCCCAGATTCCAATCCAGAATAAATCCGGAATCATGGGATTTTGGATTTAGCAAGCAAGCTGGTGTGTATGCCACCCTAGCATCCTTTCTGGGGTGGCTCCAGGGATACATCTAATACATTTGATTGCTCTTTCACCAAGAGCAGGGTAAGTCTTAATAACGGAATATTTGCTCAACTAACTTTCAACCTGTTTCTAGTAACTTCAAACTCCTTCCCATCCTTGGGGAGGAGTTTGGAATTTCTGGAAGCTTTTTCCCAACTATAATCTCCTATTCTCCGATAAAGATATAATACCTAATAGTATATATATCATTAGTTTTTCTAAACTCGTGAAAAAAGCACATCCAGGACACCGTAGTCGTGATACCGACTGGCGGTTATTTTTACGGCTTCTACCCTACGCAAAACGCTATCGCCGCAATTTAATCTTGGGGATGGGGTTGTTGATTCCGATTGCGATCGCGAATGCAGTTCAGCCTTTGTTGATTGGGCAGGTGATTTCTTTAATTCGTGGTGAGGCGAATACCTACGAGTTTTTACGTAATTTACCACTAGCGGAAGGATTACGGCTATTAGAGGTTTTATTGGTGGTGACCGTGGCAATTCGCCTACTGCTGAATGGTTATCAAGGATACCTAATTCAACGGGTGGGTCAACAAATTACGGCGGCGATTCGAGAGGATTTATTTACCCACGTCACCTCTTTGGCGGTGAGATTTTTTGACCGTACTCCCGTGGGTAAGTTGATTACCCGTATTACCAGTGATGTGGAAGTACTGGGTGATGTTTTTTCTACTGGAGCTATCGGGATTATTGCGGATATATTTTCGATGTTGGTCATTGCCGGATTTATGTTTTCGGTGCAATGGCAACTTGGTTTGATGTTATTGTTAATTTTTCCCCCAGTTTCGGCGGTCATTATTTACCTCCAAAAGCGCTTTCGAGCAGCAAACTATGAAGCGAGGGAAGAATTATCCGAATTGAACTCCCAACTACAGGAAAATATTACAGGTATAAATGTTGTTCAGTTATTTCGTCGAGAAAAATTTAATGCGGAGTTATTTCGGACTGTAAATCAACGCTATGTCCAAGAAGTAGATAAGACAATTTTCTTTGATTCGGCTGTTTCGGCTACCATTGAGTTAATATCCCTACTTGCGATCGCTTTAGTTCTCTGGGTGGGTGGTTCCCTGATATTACGAAAGCAATTGGAGTTTGGGGTATTATCGTCGTTTATTTTCTTTGCTCAGAGGTTATTTGAACCCCTGCAACAATTTGCAGAGAAATTCACGATTATCCAAGCTGGGTTTACCGCGATGGAACGGGTGACCAGTATTTTGGATGAACCAATCGAAATTCGGGATTTAGAATCAAGTTCACAAAATCGCGATCGCTTTTCCAGACGAAATTCCTTTGAGCATGATTTTGAGTTTGGTTATATTGACGAAATTGTCAATAATTTAGAAGCAAAGGTTAGTAATGGCCATGCAAAGGGGGGAGAAATTCGGTTTGAACATGTTTGGTTTGCCTATAAGGATGATGATTATGTGATTAAAGACTTGGATTTTGTGATTCGTCCAGGGGAAAAAATTGCTTTGGTTGGGCCAACCGGAGCGGGAAAGAGTTCTATAATTCGTTTATTATGTCGTTTATATGAGCCGACAAAGGGAAGAATCTTAGTTGATGGGGTGGATATCAGGGAAATACCCCAAGCAGATTTACGCCGTTATATGGCGATAATTTTACAGGATGGTTTTGTCTTTGCAGGTGATGTTAAGGGTAATATTACCTTGGGAGACGGCTATGCTTTTACAGAGGTGAAACAAGCAGCTGAGAGAACAAATATTGCCCAGTTTATTGAGCAGCTTCCTGAAGGTTATGATACCCAATTACGGGAACGAGGAACAAATTTATCCAGTGGACAGAAGCAGCTTTTAGCCTTTGCTCGAGCAATGATTCGCAATCCACAAATCCTAGTTTTAGATGAAGCAACGGCTAGTTTAGATGTGGGAACGGAAGCATTAGTACAATCGGCTTTAAATGAATTATTAATTGACCGGACGGCGATTATTATTGCTCACCGTCTATCAACAATTCGCAATGTGGACAGAATTTTTGTCCTGAAACGGGGTGAGTTAATTGAGCAAGGTAGCCATCAGGAATTAATCCAGCAAAATGGTTTATATGCGACTTTACACAAGTTGCAACTGTTGGGGACGGTGACTTAATTTTTGTGGAGGAGACAGGAGATAGGGGGTAGAATTACAATATCAAGCTGGTAAATCCGTGATTAATTCATGGGAATACCCCTGTGGGGAAAGATGTAACATGTTACGTCTCTACTTGCAATTGCAATTTTTTCCTCCCACTTACTGAATAGTATTATGGTATTGCAAGACCATTTTCACCCTCCTCTTTCTCTACGTCGTCATTGGCACGCTTTTCACAATGCTTGGGCTACCTATATTGCTTCCTATCTCAATTCTTTGCTACCAAATGGTTATTTTGCGGAACCGAATGTGCAGTTTGGAATTGAAATTGATGTCGCTGCATTTTCCGATGATGGACAGGAGTTTGCGGATCAAGATAGGGTCGTTCGTTTACCAAGTGATTTTTCCTACAATTGGCAACCTACACCTCCACAACAAAGTTTACCTTTTCTGCCAACAACTGAAGCTGTCGAAATTAGTATTTTTAATACTGAAGCCGGGCTAACTTTAGCGGGTGCAATTGAACTTGTTAGTCCTGCAAATAAAGACAGAGCTTCCCCTTGTCAGGCTTTTGTTGCTAAATGTGAAACCTATTTAAGACAGGGAATTGGTTTAGTAATTATTGATGTTGTTACGGTCAGAAAAGCAAATTTACATAATGAGTTATTAAAGAAAATAACTAGTGGTGATTTTGTGGTTTTGAATAGCGATTTGTATGGTACATCCTATCGGGTAATTGAATCGAATCAGGAAGTAAAATTAGATATTTGGCAACAGGAAATTTCCGTTGGTGCTGCATTACCGACGCTACCACTATGGCTCAGGGGTAATCATTGTTTTCCGTTGGAATTAAATGCAATTTATGAGCGAACCTGTAAAGAACAACGCATAGTTGTTAATAGTGCGTGATGGGGGAATACGGGATACAGGAAATTAAGGGCTGAAAGGTTGTTTAAAAAGTCATTTTTAATACTTGAATTATTGTTTTTGGGAGCAGGAAGGGACGCGACATGTCACCTCTGTACTCTCGAAGGAAAAATCAGCTTGATAACCCCATGTCCAGAGTTAGGACGATAGTCAAAATAGTGATAATTAATACTTGAAAATCATCCTTTGATGCAAAATTAAATATGTATTGTCACTCCTCAACAGATTGCTAGATATATTTTCAGACATAATCAACAATGATTACCAATCTGATACTATTCAACTACTTCTGCTTGCTCAGGTTTTTCTGATATATTTTGAAGTGCCATAATTTGCTGTTGAAGCTGATGATTTTCTACTTGCATAGCTTGCAATTTGGTTTGTAATTCTTGATTCTCCTGACGAAGTTGAATCACTTCTGGATTATCGATGGGGAAACTAAATTTTTGGAGAAAATCCCCTAGGGGTAAGGAGAGAGTTTGGGAAATTTGTTGCAGTTCGCTAATTTTCAGATTACTAATATTACCATCCCGTAATTCCCAGAGGGTGGTGTCACTAACTCCAGTTTTCTGTTTGAAAGTTTGCCAATTACTAATTCCAGCTTGACGCATTAATGGTAGTAGCTGTTTGTCCTGATTACCTTGGGTGTACAACAAGGTAAATATCAACTTTAAAATTACGATCGCAATCAACAAAACAATGACTGCAAACAGTAATACCAGTACCCAGTTAATTACCGTCACCGGTCCAGGAAAAAGGTCAACTTTCTGTGCAGAAACGGCTTTACGGCTTGCCTTCCCGAATAGTTTAGCAAACAAATAGAGATTTGCGATCGCGGGATGGATAGTTAGCAAATTCGGAAAGTTGGTACTGAGATAATTCTGTAGCATTTTTCTCTATTTTCGCGTCGTTTGATATTTTAACCTGTTTCGTCTAATTTCCCATCTGTCCCGAATACACTTTAAAATCAATTGTGGATAGTTAAACCCGATCCATTTTGAGATTGCGTCCTCATAATCCTACGGGAAGTTGTGACGTGTCTACGCAATGACGAAAACTTCAGTTTTGATGATGGACAAGATTTAATCTACAAATCTCACACCCAAATTTTGCCAATTCTATGGAGGAGTGGTTGATAAATTTACGTAATTTCATAACTCGACAATTTCTGATTGTCCCCAATTGGTTATTATCGGTGGTGATAATTACGTTGGTATTGGGTACGGGATTACGCTTTACCAATCTCGATTTCCAGCTATTTTCCCATGATGAAGCCTATACTTTGTTGAGGGTTACTGGTTACACAACTACAGAAGTTCAAGAGCGTATTTTTACTGGTGAAATTGTCACCCAAAACACCCTTATCCAATTTCAAAATCTCAAACCTAATTCCCATTTTACTGACACTATAAATTCCCTAGCACTAGAAGACCCCCAGCATCCACCGTTATATTATTTACTTGCACGGATTTGGGTGCAAATTTGGGGTAGTTCTATTTTTACTATTCGCTGTTTCTCCGCCATCATTAGTTTAGCTGTATTTCCAGCGATGTACTGGTTGTGTCGGGAACTATTTAAGGTTCCCCATAGTACTGCAATCATTGCGATCGCATTAGTCGCTGCTTCTCCTCTTCAGCTTTTGTTTGCTCAGGAAGCACAGGAATACGGTTTAGGAATGGTCACGGTATTATTTGCAAGTGCTGCTTTGTTGCGAGCGATACGTTTAAATGGAAGCAAAGTATCACAAATTACAAAAATCTGGAGTTGGGTGATATATGCATGTTTAATAGCTATCAGTTTATACACGCTTTTTTTCAGTATATTCGTGGTGGCTTTCCAGGGAGTGTATATATTGTGTAACTAAAAGTTGAGAATTATTAAAATGTCTACCAGGACAAGCAAAGAAATATGTTTAGATAACTATTAAGAAGCCCAAAAACACTGCCAATACTAAACATGGTTACATCTTTATCCAAACCAGAATTATCACGGGGAATTAAATCACCAACCAAAGAAACCCTGTTAACACCCCGATTTTATACAACTGATTTTGATGGCATTGCCGAAATGTCCATATCTGCTGACCGTGCTGAAATTGAGGCAATTGTCGCTGAATTAAAAGCCGATTATAATCGCCACCATTTTATCCGTGATGAGGAATTCAAACAGTGCTGGGATAATCTACCTAATGATAAAAAAGTTGCCTTTATCGACTTTTTAGAACGGTCTTGCACATCGGAATTTTCCGGCTTTTTGTTATTTAAAGAACTATCCCGTCGTCTGCAAAAGAAAAACCCTTTATTAGCTGAAGCATTTAGCTATATGGCCAGAGATGAAGCTCGTCATGCTGGCTTTTTAAATAAAGCAATGGCTGATTTCAATCTCTCCTTAGATTTAGGCTTTTTAACCAAAAACCGTACCTATACATTCTTTCCCCCTAATTGGATTATTTATAGCGTTTATCTCTCCGAAAAAATCGGTTATTGGCGCTATATCCTCATGTTTCGTCATCTAGAAAAACACCCCGAATACCAGTTTTATCCCCTATTTCGCTACTTTGAAAGCTGGTGTCAAGACGAAAATCGTCACGGTGACTTCTTTAAAGCCCTCTTGCGATCGCAACCCCAAATGTGGAACAATTGGAGGGCTAGACTATGGTCGCGCTTTTTCCTGTTGACCGTATTTGTCACCCATACTTTAACAGTGTTGGAACGTGCTAATTTCTATAAAGCAGTCGGTATCGATGCCCGTCAATATAATCTAGAAGTAATTGAAAAAACTAACGAAACTGCTGCACGAGCATTCCCCACGATTTTAAACACTAAGCATCCCGACTTTTTCCGTCGTTTAGAAGCTTGTTCCGATAGCAATTTCAAGTTGAAATTACGAGAAATTCAAAATAGTAACACTGACAAACCCAAAATTATCCAATGGGTGGAAAACCTACCATTGATGGTGTCAATTATATGGCATATGCTATGTCTATTTTTGATGAAACCCATCGATGCCGAAGAAATCCGTGATACAGTTTATTAATCGTCTGATTAATTCCTGCTAAATCTGATAAATTTCGGTGAAAATTCGGGTTTTTGAACCAGTCTTGATGAAACAAGATTATTTTGCTCAAAACCCGAATTTTTGATGATATCTATTCATCCATCCTAAAAGTAAAACACTATTCACTAACCATCATCGCTTTTTGCACAGCGAAACCCAGCAAAAATTTGTCTGACGGATGGATAATACCAATTACGGAAACTTGCACGTAATGACCATTGACGGGTTGCAAAACTACTTCCCTTCAACACCCGGTGTTTATCATCAAAATAAGCTTGAGAATAACCAGGATAGGGATAGGGTCGAAATTGGGGATAGGGAGCAAACCAGGATGCTGTCCATTCCCACACGTTTCCTAAAGCATCATACATCCCGTAGGGACTTTTACCATCTGGATGAGCATTCACAGGTGATGTTCCATGAGCAAGGGTATTTTCATCTGTTCCCAACCCTGCAAGATTAAAATTACAGTATTTTTGACTAGGAGCTGCTTCCCCCCAGGGATAGGTATAACTAGTTTGCATATCCGCATCCCAACGAGCTGCTTTTTCCCATTCCGCTTCCGTAGGTAAACGTTTACCGACAAACTTCGCAAAAGCTTCCGCTTCATACCAACTCACCCCACATACCGGATGGTTGTCTTCAGCAACACAATCACACCAATACAACGGTTGATTCACCCTTTCACTTTGTAACCACTTCCATCCTGAATCTGACCACAACTCTCGATTTTCGTATCCCCCTGCTTCCATAAATTTGCGAAACTGTCCCCGTGTCACCGGATAAGCATCGATGTAATAGGTATCTAGATAAACTCGATGCTCCCCTTTTTCATTATCGAGCGATCGCATATCATTGCTACCCATGATAAATTCCCCTGCAGGAATTTTCAGCATGGTGTCCCCATCCACCAATTCCGATTTCACCTCCCTTGCTGAGGTATTTACACTATTTCTTCCATTCGGAAATATGGCACAACAATTGTGATTTTTTTCTAACAACTTCAACACCAACAAAATGGTTTCCCCATGTTGACTTTCGTGCTGAAGTAAGAATTGCATTAATTCCGCTGAAATATCCTGATTGTTTAAACACTTGATCACCCTCTCCCTGACCGAATCCAGTAAATCCCGTGTCTGCTCAATACTCGGTAAATTTACCCTCTCCGATTTTGGTAAACCATCAGCTGCATATAATCGCGTATTTTCTGGGAAAATTGCATCTCGATGACCACAGCGTTTAAGTAGCCATAAAGACTCTATATAGGCAATGTGACCAAAATGCCAACCAACAGGACTAAAATCCCGATGAGCTTGTGACTTAAAAACTTCTGGATTCACATTCGCCAACATTGTTAGGGTTTGTTGACGACACCTTTGCAATTCATCCATGATTTTATGTTTTAAATTATACTGTTTGGCTACGAATGTCACACTTGTCTCCCAGACGGATGATACTGTTTTCTGAAAATGACTGCCAATCACCTCTAAATAGCGGTTCGGAAGCAACAATAACTGAATTCGGAAACTCCTCAGTATGCTGTATCCAATACAACGATGGAGCCGGTGGATTAGTTGTATAACGCGCTGCCACTAACTCCTGTCCATCACTAATGACAACATTGATCTGAGCGTTAGTTTGACATTCTTCCGCCCAAGCCTGTAAATCCAATAAGGTAGAATGCAAAGCAGTTTCAACTGACCAATCTGGATTTGCTTGCAAGTAGTTCAGAATCAGTGCCAAAATATGTTCCGAGTCTGTACTTCCACCAATCCAGCTATATATTTCATTACTTAAAGTTGCACGTATTTTCCGGTATAATTTTTGTCGAAAATTATCAATTCTTCCATTGTGGATAAATAATAAGTTTTTGTAATTAAAGGGTTGAGAATTACTTAAGTCCAAAGCTTGTCCAGGTGTTGCACTGCGCACATAAGCCAATAAACAGTTGGATTGAATAAAGCGGCTCAAACCCGGTAAATTTACGTCATTCCAAATCGGTATGGTGTGACGGTAGCTAAAAGCTTCCCCATCAGAACCGTACCACCCCACCCCAAAACCGTCTGCATTCACCACACCGGAAATCATTTCCCGTGGTTGATAGCTCTGAACCACCAGGGAATGTTGTGGTTGATACAATAGCGGATAAAGGGGTATTTGTTTCCCCAGGTAGGCGAGTAAACGACACATTGTTACTTTATATGTGATTTAAATTACTATTACTCAATCACTGTGTAAGTTTAAATATTTAGCATTTATTGGAGGTAAAGTCAAAATATACACTTTTGGACTCCACTTGCCGAGGTTGAGGGTAATTTGCCGCAGTCTTGTGGGCGATACAAGTATAGATGGGGTAGTTTGCCCTAACTGCTACAGCTATACTCGCCTTAATTACGGAATTATTTGTTTGATGTAGTGTAAATAATATAACGAAAATCTCGAAGAGAGGAAAAATAGTTAAATTAATTACTTGAACATCCACTTATACTGAGTTATCTGAAGTATCAAACAGCATATTCCCCGATTTAAGTCATAAATCTGGATAATTCTTCTTAAAATCTTTATGTAAAAACTGATTTTCTCGGTTTAATCTCGTATTTAGACGATTAAAAGCATTTGCCCCTGTTGTGGAACAAATTAATGATTAAATCAATAATTCAACAAAATTTTCACAAGATTTGGATTAAAAAATTTTGGCAACAAACTACGTCTATATATAGCAGTCCGAAATGATTTGCCAAATCTTACATCTAAGGTTGTTGACTGTTAACGGTTGACACTAAACAGCCATAGACCTAGACACGTGTAGCGTGACTTCTCTACAAGAATACTTCTCCTAGGATACAGCCAAAACTAATATTTTTCACTACTTAAATCGGATTGCTATAGTTCAATCACCTTCCCGATTCCCCACTCCCTACTCCCTAAAGGTTTTGAGGGTTTGCTGTAAATATGGGTTTTGTGTTCCCTATTGTAATAATTGACAAGATGATTTTTAGAGAATCTCTGATTGTCATCAAGAAAGCTTTCAGCGAGCAATAGGATGTGTAATTTATGAAAAATTCCTTAATTATGCAAATATATCCCTATCGTCACCGGGGAATATGGGTATTTGATGACGCACAAATTGGTTTTTCCCAAGAACCTTTTGTCGGTGGTGCGCCAGAAATTATTGATATTTTAGTTCGAGATATACCCACCGTTGATGAAGGGTTTCGGTTGCTGTTTTCAGATACTCCTTTTTTAGGTTATCAAGCGGAATTAATTTGGATGCGAACCGAATACAGTGGTCAATGGTATTGCTGGATTGAAAATAAAATCGAAAGTTGGTTTTGTCCTTCCTTGTTAGGGTATTTTGATCAACCACCTAATCGTATTTACTGTAAAGCTGAAAGTCTGTATTTTTGATGGTTAGGGAGTGGGGAACAGGGAATAGAAAAATGAAAGTGGTTTTTGCCTACACCCTACTCCCTCTGTATCAAGGGAGTAAGTTTGCTACTTATTTGACAATCTTAAAAAAAATTTAACAGCCTCAACTAGGGTGTCTATTTCGGATTTGAGGGTGAAATAATGGACGCAAGCACGGACACAATTGGGGTGAGCAATGGTGCGGAGATAAATCCTTTGGGATTCGAGTTTTTTGACTAGATGGCTGTGAATTAGGGGGTCGTTACTGTCAATTTGAAAAGAGACTAAACCGCTTCGGGGTGGGGAAGTTAGTAACAATTTAACCTGGGGTATTTGTTGAAGTTGTTCCCAAAGGTAACGGCTATTGGTGCAAATTTGTTTGTGACGTTGATTGGCATTTCCCCATTGCTCATGAACTGCGATCGCACTGACCAAACCCTGCCATAATGGATAATCGGAGGTGGCGATTTCGTATTTACGTCCATCGCGATGCCAACCTGTGGGCTGACCGTTGATGTCTGTGGGAGTGCTGCGCCAACCGACGAAGGTCGGACGTAGTGTTTCCTGTAATTCCCGACGGACATATAATCCCCCTAAACCAGCTGCACCACACAGCCATTTATGACCAGTAAAGGCATAGAAATCTACCCCTAAACTAAATAAATCTAAAGGTAGAACCCCCACCGATTGCGCTGCATCCACTAACAAACGGGTTCCATTTGCATTACAAAGTTGGGCAATGGTGTCTAATTCCAAAACTTGCCCTGTATTCCACAATACATGACTCACAACTACTAATCGAGTTTGCGGACGCAGGTGTTCCGCAATAATTTGGGGTGGGTCTCCCTGATTGCAGGTTGCTAAAATCGGACAGGTCGTCACCTCTACACCAAAACGACGGGAAATTTCTTGGGCGATCGCTACCACCGCATGATGTTCGCAGTCGGTTAATAGTAAATGGTCGCCTTTTTGCCAATCAATCCCCCACATGGCAATATTACAACCGACGGTGACATTTTCTGTCAAAGTAATAGTATCTGGGGTGACACGCAATAAATCAGCTAAAGCTGTCTTCGTTTTCTCGGTTGTCTGTTCAATCCACGGTACCATCGAATTACTAAAGGGACCTAGTTCCTGGATTTGCTGATGGGCTAGAAATATGGCATCAATCGCTGCTTGAGGCATAGTTCCTTGTCCGCCATAATTAAAATAGAACTTGTTTTTGAGTCCAGGAAATTGGTCACGATGGGAATTCATGGGGAATGGAAATACAGGATACAAAATACAGGATACAGGATATAGTTCCGTTCTAAGGATTGGCGGAAGGGAGATAGGAACTATTGAAGGATGGAATGGATAATAACCTAAGTTGCTATATCTTGGCCCACCGTCCCCCGAATTTGATACAAAAATTAGGTTTTTGAGTGATTTCAAATACACTAAAATCTGGTTTTATACTGGTAATAGGGCGTTTTTTTGTTCAAAAATACCCTGAATGGGATTTGGGATTTGAGATTTTGGATTTTAAAATGCACTTATATACCATTTCACTCAAATTTTGATACATTTTCTTCTCCTGCTCCCAAAAGTTCTCCCCTACTTCCCACCCCCGAAAGTCTTAGCCTGGATTTTGAGCGAGTAAGTTGTAAGCCTTGAGTAACGGATTGATTTTCCTTCTACTCCCGTCACGGATTACTCCCTATTCCCCATGAGTTTTAGGGTTTTGTGAGAAATCCGGGTTAAATACCTCCTGTCTCCCGTATTCTGGAAACGCTAATCATTATGTACTTTGGAAGTAACCACAATGCTCTCTAACTAGTCTGGCTAACAACTAAACAGCTAACCGCTTGAATATATATACCTCCGCTCCCCTGATATCCTGGATTCTGTCTCCTGTTCCCTATATTCCCAACCGAAAATTCGCCAGCCATCAAATGTTCATAAATGCCGAGCTATTGTTACAATATCAACGCTGTCAACGCCGTTCCTACCTAGATGTTCGTTATGATGTTCAGCGTCGAGATGCACCGACTGACCTACTAATCAAACTCCAAAATGATCGGCTTGCTCGTCAACGGCAAATATTAACGCGGTGGAGGTATTCTCGTCCCCAATCTCCCCATCAAAATCGAACTGCTGCGATCACGGAAACAATTGAATTGATGCAAAGGGGGACGGATTGTATATACGATGGTACTTTAACTATCCGCTATGGAGAAATTCCGGTAATAGCGGAAATTACCGAGAAACTGGATGATGTTGATAATTTTGACAACATCACCCTTATCAGTAATCCCGATTTATTGATTAAAGTCCCAGGCAAATCCCGTTTTGGTGACTGGGCGTACATTCCTGCTAGTATAGAATTGGGAAAGCGTCCGAAGCAGGAATATCAAGTTGTGGCGGCCTTCCATGCCCAAATTCTGGCAGCAATTCAAGGTGTCACCCCGAAAACAGCGTTATTAATGTTACGGGGTAAGGATAGCGATTATCCGGTTGATTTATCCAGATGGATACCCCAGACCCAAATCCTACTTCGGGAATGTCTGGAAACACTGGTAGCACAGGAAGCACCGGAAGTGTTTATTTCCCGACAAAAATGTAGTTTGTGTCACTGGTACAGTGATTGTTATGCGACAGCCCAAACCCAACGTCATCTTTCCTTGCTACCGGGGGTGACACCAGGTCGTTACACCCAACTGCAAAACCTCGGTATCACAACCCCAGAATCCCTCGCCAACGCGAATCCAGAACTGTTAGCTAGTTTACCCGGTTTTGATGGCGATGTGGCTCCTCGCTTAGTATTACAAGCCCAATCTTTGCTGGAAAATCGTCCCCTCCTGCTTCCCGAACCCCTATCTAAGTTTCCCAATGGGGTATCTGATTTATACACCTTAGCGAATTTGCGTCCCCAATTAGGTAGAATTCAGGAAATTATTACCTCCACATCGGAATATGAGATTTATTTTGATATTGAAGCCCAACCCGATTTAAATTTAAATTACCTGTTGGGTGTGTTAGTAGTTAATCGTCAAAATCACCAGGAAAAATTTTATTCTTTCTTAGCTGAACATCCCGACCAAGAAAAGTCAATTTGGCAGGATTTTCTCGAATTAATGTGGGCTTACCCCCAAGCACCAGTATACCATTTTTGTGTCTATGAATTTGATACCGTCAAACGATTGGCTCAACAATATCGCACCCGGCAAAATAGCGTGATTCCGGTTTTAAATCGATTTATTGATATTTACGAAGAACTTACCCGGAATGTAGCCTTACCTATCGAAAGTTATGCCCTCAAAGCGATCGCTCGGTGGTTAGGATTTAGTTGGCGTGACCCAGAAGCCAGTGGAGCTAAGTGTATTTACTGGTATGACCAATGGTTGAAAACTGGCGATCGCAATTTACTCAAACTCATCCAAAGATACAACGAAGACGACTGTCGAGCTACCCGTAGTGTGAAGGAATGGTTAGTTCAATTTTTTCAGGATTTAAATGTGTAGGCGATGAATAACAGTTATGTCGCTATCCCAACTCGGTGTGCGAAGAAACTGGAAAAGTCAAGAGTATTACTGCTGGCGATATTTGAGGATGTCGTCGGCAGTTTTTTTGCATGGATTCAAGTCGAGATAATACCAATTATCTCAAATGAGGTAACAAATGCGATCGCAATGATAATTATATTTGACCAAAGACCAAACAGGCTTCCTGTTACCTTGAGGATATTGCTGAAGTGTAAACCGCTTACTATGGTAATCAAAGGCACCATAATATCTCTGTCTTGATTTCCTCACCTCGACAACACCCTTTAAACTCACAATATCGTATTTGCTGCTTGTTCACAATCTATTTGTGATTGCTGTATTAATCGAATTCGATAGGTACAACGTCTGGAACCATTTAGAATATGTTCTACCCTTTCCACTTGTACCTCATCTCCTAAAATATGTCTAAATATTTTTAATTCTGAATCACACAACAGGGAACAATTTTGAGCAGCAGTGCAAATTGAACAATGATTTTCGACTAGTAATAATTCTATTTTTGAGACTTCAATTAATTCTGCCATATACCCTTCTTGAGTGCGAATTTCTGCCAGTATATTCGCCTTTTCTCGAATATTGAGATGGGGTGCTATTTGCTGTAAATAGGCTTGAATTTGGGCTTGAGTACGCTCTTGAATTAATAATTCTAATCCAAGTTCCCCAAATACACTGGTGACACTTTCTAATAACTGAACTATTAAATCTGCATGATGATTGGGAAACAAATTTAAGGATTTTTCTGTTAATTGCCATAATTTTAATGGACGACCAACAGCTTGCTTTAATTCCTGGTAACTGACTAATTCCTCTGAGAAAAGATTTTGCAGGTGTTGACGAATTGCCATTGGTGACACCTTTAATTGTTGTGCTAGGTCTGTAGCTGTCTGCGCTCCTTTCCATTTTAGCAATTGTATAATTCCATTTTTTACTCGTACACGCTCAATTGTCGCAAATTTACCCATATCACCTGGATAGACTGTCGGGGAATGTCTATATATTAGGATACTGGGATACAGGGGAAAGGAGAAAAGCGGCTTTTTCTGTTTATATCTGTTGATTGATTAGCTTTGGATCTGAATTAAATTTCCTAGCAATAACCCTAACTCAGCTAAACCTGTAGAATAGACGAGCGATCGCTGATAACTCCACAGATGAAATTTCAGTTTCACCCCAATCCAGGAATTAATGATTGTCACCAAACCAATGGCAACGGATTCGTATATACTGAAACTTGGTTTTGTCTGTTGAACTGCCATTGCGATCGCGCTCGCAAGTAAACCGGAAATCATCACTACCAGTGGTTTTTGCTGCTGGTAATTTCCTTGCACATTAAATTTCTCTTGATACTCTAAATTTACCAAATAATAATGATAAAGAAAAATCCCCAAACCCCAAAAAATCAGATTTATCTGCAATAAACCTAAACACCACCCCACTACACCATAAAAAATAACATTCATCAAACTTAAACTGATAACCCGGAAAACTCTTTGCTGTATATATTTATGTGAATTCCCGGTAAGATGTTTGTCTTTCATAGAATTTCCAGTTCTAATATCTTTTTCACACTATCGGTGACAACAGAAAATACAATCTCAGAAGACGCAGCATTTTACCACGTCTCCAAATCCTAACCAGTGAAACACTTACATTTGCGTAGACATCGCTAACCGATTATTCACTTCCGACCAATTCACCGTGTTCCACCATTGCTTCAAATACTCTGCACGACGGTTTTGATACTTGAGATAGTAAGCGTGTTCCCAAACATCATTACACATGATCGGAAAATTTCCATCTGTCCAAGGACAATCCTGGTTCGGAGTACTCATAATTTCTAACTTACCTGCTGTATTCCTTACTAACCAAACAAAACCACTACCAAAGCGTTTTGCACCTGCATCATTAAATTGGGTTTTGAAGTTCTCAAAGTCACCAAAGTTATCTTTGATGGCTTCAGCAATCTCTCCCGTCGGTTCACCTCCGCAATTTGGACCCATCAAAGTCCAGAAAATAGAATGGTTGAAGTGTCCTCCTCCATTATTCCGTATCCCATTCCGTACCGCTTCCGGTAAACTGTTCAAATCTCTAATCAGGTCTGCAATGCTTTTACTTTGCAAATCTGGATAATCTGCTAATGCAGCATTTAAGTTGTTGACATAACCACCGTGGTGAAAACCGTGGTGAATTTGCATTGTTTGTGCGTCTATATAGGGTTCTAGCGCATCCGTTGCATAGGGTAAAGGCTTTAATTCAAAGACCATAACACTTCTCCTCCAGGGAATTACTTTTGATAGATAAATATATCAAAACTTTCAATAGAAAAATCTATCAAAATATAACGCAACGATGAGAAATACTAAGTATAAATGCAATCCAGCAATATTCAACCTAGCATGAGCAATATCTAAAGTCTTAAACCCTTGAAATTACGTAGCCACTCTTAACTATTGCTAAATTATGTCAATAATTCTTGATGTTCAATATATTTATTCACAACCCAAAAACAGGAGCATAAGGGAATTAAGGCATGATTAAAATTATTTTCCCTAATCTTTAAGAACGGATTATTAGTAAACTGGATGAGTAAGTCCCAAAAAATTATCAAAATAAATACTTGATTTATTGAAAAATTATAGCTATAATAATTTACATAAGTTCACAGATTGTAGTTTGGAGTACAAAAGATGACAGACACAACAAAAGTGAGTACAGAAAAAATTGCAGGGGGCGATCGCAATGGTTGGGTTTGGGGTTTCACTCCCCAAGCGGAGATTTGGAATGGTCGTTTGGCAATGATTGGATTTTTAGCAGCAGTGCTAATTGAGATATTTGCAAATAAAGGATTTCTTCACTTCTGGGGTATTTTATAAAATACGGTTATTGGGTTAATTGCACTTTTTTGTATTGATTACAGATAGTTACTCTTGCTTTGGGTAGATAAAAGTAACTGAAGTAGTGAACAAGCAGATCAGAGTTGATAGCCAACTCCATGTCGTGACGGAGCATAAGCGATATGGAGTTTTTCCTATGTATAGGTGAATTCATCGATTTATCTTCCAAGAACGCGCTTATTGTTGAGCTTCCCAAAGTTGACTGTAGATAAGGTAGCTACAGGAAAGCTCACTGAAGGATTTTGGATTATACTTTGCACTAAATGGAAGATTTGCAGATTATTAGGAAACAATACTGATAAGATTGGTATTGATGGATAAGTATAAATACTCTCTAAATCCAAGTATCAAACCATATGGTACTAGGTTGACACTTCGCAGGTAAATTTATCTATTCCAGTGATGGTTTCTATCCTTGTGATAATCATGGTTTTACAGGTTGACCTCAGTCAAGTTGATGTGTAATTGAGGTAAATTTACATTTAGAAACAAAAAATATGTCCAGGGTACACATTTTTCGCTTCTAAATGCTTTATGATATTACCTATAAACTATTGCAAAAAATAATCATTAGCTTGGGAGTAATCTAACCTAGAAAATGGAAGCGGAGTGGTTATAACTACCTACTACTCCCCTGACAGAAATGGAGTTGGGATGCTACAGGTTTATAGTCATCCCTGATTTCCAGCAATTGTTGGGGAATGGGTCGAGGATGAAAAACAGAGGGAATCATCTGTGTGAGAAGAAATAACCTACTGGAGTCAAAAGAATGTCTATTAATTTGAATATGCTTTGGGTTAGCGCTAGTCCAGCACTGAGATTTTTGGATGAACCGGTGTTAAATTACTTGTCTCAATATACTGCGATCGCCAGATGGGAGTACCATCAAACAGTAGATGAAGGTGGTTCTAGTGAGGTTGCTGTTTGCTTGTTGTTAAATATCATTAAGCAAAATAAGCGTCCAATTCATTTAATTGGTCACGGAGTTGGAGGGGTGATAGCTTTACTTTTTGCACGTCGCTATCCAGAGTTAGTTAGTTCCTTAACCTTGCTAGCGGTTGCAGTTCAACCAGCAAATACATGGCACGCTCATTACTACCAACAGCGTAAGTTATTTTCCCTCAGTCGTCAACAAGTTTTACTGAATACTGTCTATAATCTATTTCGTGAGAAATTACCCTGTCAATCCCATCGATTAGTGAATATTTTCAGTCAAGATTTAGATAATATACCCCTATCCCACTCTTTATTACAAATAGAAAAAATATCCAAAGGTAGTGTATCCATGCCATTAATGGTATGTGGAAGTAAAACTGACCCCATTGTGAGTTATCCGGAATTACATGGTTGGAGAGAATGGCTAAAACCACAGGATGTAATTTGGGAATGTCCCCAAGGAAGTCATTTTTTTCATTATTTTTACCCGGAGAAAGTGGCTGATCAGGTATTAAAGTTCTGGAATTATTCCGCTTTTAACCATCATCAAGCTAATAATACAAAAATACAGAATTAAGGACAAATCATTCAGGAAAAATAATTCATAGTAATTCGGTTTTTTATGTAAAATTCCTAATTCCTGGACTTACTCTGCATTTCCCATAAGTAAGTTATAAGCGTTGAGTAATGGTTGACTTCTCTACTACCTCCTACTCCCTGGAAGTTTTAGGGATTACTGATAAATCCGGGTTTTGACTACTACCTAATTCCTATGTTTCTTTATCTGGTATATTTATTCCAGGGATTGAGAGTGATTACCACTTATTAAGTCTAATTGTTGAATTACAAGTTCTCTGTTGCGTTGAATAGATTGATTATCAGGAACAATTGCTAAAGCTCGGTCAAAAGACGCTAAAGACTCCTGGTAACGACCTAAGTTAAATAATACATCACCCTGATTATTCCAAGCTAAAGCTTCTCCTGTTTTACCCCATCTTTGGTCTCCTTTTAGAGCAAAACTACAGGAAGTTAGTGCTTGAGAATACTTTTCTAGTTTACTTAAAACACCACAGCGATTGGCTAAAACTAAAGAAGATTCAGGATTAATTAATAATGCATGATTATAGGATGTTAAAGCTTCATGATAGCGACCTAATGAAAATAGTTTTTCACCACGATTGTTCCATCAGGTATCATTATCTGGATAGAATTTAAGTGCGAGATTACAAGAGTCTATACCATCTTCTCCAGATAATATCTGACAATATACAGTCATGACATGGGGATGAAATGGTAAGTTCACAAGTTGTGATTGCAAATTCTCATCTAACTGTGATGCATGGAGTGGAGTAACAAAGAAAAAAAATCCTATCATCAACATGGATAAAAATCTAACTATATAAAAATTGAACATACAATTACCTCGATTTGTCTGGGATAAGTTACAGTTTAGGATTAATTCCTAAGTGAGTATGTTATGCTGGAATCATTGTTTATTTTTGTTGCTCTTTTTTTTGGCATAACCATAGGATTTATGCCAAAATATAGCCAAACCACTGATAAATAAAAAAAGTGGTACAAATCCAAATAAAAAATAAATTAATTTGCTGACGATACCACCATAATCACCTTTATGTAAAGGATAAAGGGATGCTAAAAATTTATCTATCCCAGGTATTTTACGAAGGTTTTCAATCTTTAATATCTCCCCAGTATATTGGTCTAAATAAACATAACTTTTGCCATTGACATTCAAATCTCCAGCTAGTCTCTTTCTAACGATGACAGGGGATGTCTCACTTGTCGGTGCTACTAACATAGTTACTTTTCCATCCACTAAAGCTAGATTTGCTCTCGTGATAAATTCATCTAAATCTAGCTTTTTATTTACTCTTGGTATTGACGCGATTAATTCTGGTTGAGGAATCCCCATAATTTGGTATCCCCAATATTTTACTGGTTGTTTAAACACCATTAAAGTACCTGTAATACCCATAAAAATTAAAAAAATTACAGATATGACTCCAATCACCTGATGAAAATCATAATTAATTAGATGCTTCGGTGCATGAAATCTAATTTTAAAACCTGCTGATAATCTCTTCCATCCCACCCATAGGGATAATCCATTAATCACCCTGGTCATTAATAAAATACCACAGATACCAACCAAAAATTCCCCAAAATTACCAGATAATAAATTAGTATGAATTTGACGAATTACTCCTAAAAAGTGATTCTTATCTATCACTGCTAATATCTTTCCAGTGTAGGGATTGAGATAGACTATTTTTGCTGTTTGTAGCACAACTTGATATGCATCATCCTGTTTTTGGGGAATGTTGATGTAATGTAACTTCTCCCCAGGAAATTTTTCGCTGATAATATTGGCAGTTTGCTGTATAGAAATGCTTGTGGAGTTCGGGGTGAGATGATGTATTTGTGGATATACAAAAGAATTGATTTCTGCACTAAAAACTAATATACTACCAGTTAAAGTTATAATCGCCAAAAACAATCCAACTAATATGCCAATATAGCGATGTATCCGTGGGTGTTGTTTTCGCATATTGTGTTAGTGTCCTCTTGGTCATTTTAATTGGACTAGAAGGATAATTTTTGCAAAATATCCGGGTAATGGTTTCTCCAAAAATTCAGAATATTTTTACCAGTTTTTTCTGGAAAGAAAAAATGAAAAAAATGATTACCAGATTCACATTGCCAAAAAATATCCCCCGGTTTGAGAATTTTTGACCAACCACCTAATTCTGCATCTGTTAAAATGGCATCATTTTTACTGCTACACACCATTAAAGGTACATCCACATTACCCGGTGCTAAACTCATGGTTTTGTACAAAGAATGGTGGGAGGGTGCTTGATCTAAATCCATATCTATAGACAGTATCAAAGAGTTAAGGGAATAGTCTTTAACTTGATTACCAAATAAGGTTTGAGCAGTATGGATTAAAGCACGTTCCCTGCTAATATTTAGAAGATATCTTTTATTGTAGTAATAAACATGCCAAGTATAACCAGTTTGGTAAGCGACTGATAACAAAGTTAATGTCTGAACTCGTTGGGGATAGGAGCGTGCAAATAGGAGTGCGATCGCACCATTAATTCCATGACCAATTAGGTGGAATTTATGATTACTAGATTTGATAAAATCATACAATAATACAACAGTTTTTTCTATACAACTGCCTTCATCCAAATCTTGTTTATACTCCCAAATACCAATACGAACGGAATTAGATAGGTAGTTAATCATAGGCAAATCAAAACGCTTTAGACTCGGATTTGTGCTTAACCATAAGACATCAAAAGCTACCATAATTTACTTGGTTTAAAATGATGAAAATTACCAGAGAATATTTTTTATTTTTTATATCTCTGGTAAAAGTATTATTGAAATTTATCAGCCCAATATCATCAATGGAAAAAAACTAGCATTTCACATAAATAAAAACTTAGATACACCCAGACATCAAAATAAACTAGAAAATAAATTACAGTGCGAGTTCTTTTTTCAATTGATTAACCCAATTAATCACTCTTTCTTCCGTCAAATCAGACTGATTATCCTCATCAATCGCTAAACCACAAAACTTCCCATCTCTAACCGCTCTAGACTCATTAAAATCATATCCATCGGTAGATGTATAACCAATTAATTCCGCTCCCCTTTTGGAAATCTTCTCTTCTAAGATTCCCATTGCATCTTGGAATGAATTAGAATAACCAACTTGGTCTCCTACTCCAAAAAAAGCTACTTTCTTTCCAGAAAAATCAATTTCATCCAATTCCTCAAAAAAGTCTTCCCAATCACTTTGTAACTCACCGACATTCCAAGTTGAACTACCAATGATTAAGTATTCATAATCACTGAAATCTGCGGGTTCAGCTTGTGATATCTCATGTAGCGCAACAATATCACCACCAAAGACATCCTTAATCATCTCAGCAACACTCTCAGTTCGACCTGTAGTCGTTCCGTAAAATAAACCGATCTTTTTCTTCATCATCCATTCTCCAAGAAATAGAATTGCTAGTCTGTTTGTTTCCACATACGTTGATGGTTGTGTTGTGATTGGGAAATCCCTAGACAACCAGCTTAATGATATTTTATTTCAATATAAGACATATCTATAGTATCAAATCTTTTAAAAAAAATTGTCAATACTATTACACTTAAATACTAGAAAATAACTTTTATACTGAATACGGGTAATTCCTCCATAAATGCAATACAGATAACATTGATTCTGAGGATAGGTAGGAAAGGAAGCTCTAGACCCTTACTATCCAAACCACCCTATCAAAGCTACCGTTTGCTAATTTTAACCTCCGACAACAGCTACAACTGGAAAAATGAATAACCTGTAAATAATTGAAATAAATTCTTAACAAATATGTGATAAATATAACACTAACCCAAAAGTAACTTAGTTATATTTGCAATAAGCTCCATCTTCTAGGGAAGAGTAATGCTAGCTATATGCTTTATATGTTTTTGGGTATTTATGATGGCTATGTTTTCCTTGAGTGTGATTAAAGCATCTAAGGAAGCAGCGATTAACTTGAAAAAGTTACATGAAATACCTTGCTATCGATGTGACTTTTATACTAGAGATCATCGGTTGAAATGTACTGTACATCCGTTGACTGCTTGTTCGGAAGAAGCTCTTGGATGTTTAGATTTTGAACTGAAAAGAGCTAGTGAAACGACTTCCCATCGAAGATGGGAGAAGTAGCTGAATTAATTTTTGTGAATTTACTTAGTGAGGATGAGTTGTGAACTTGCGTTTCTTATTTTTCAGTGCTGCTTTGCTCAATTTATGTTTTATTCAGTCTACGTCTGCTCAATTCATTAGAAATGAAGAGAAGCAGCAAAATGATTCGATTAACTTAATCAATTTAAAAGTTTCTACTCCAGATTTATATTTAGTTCAATCTCCTATTGCAATCACTGGAGTCAAGATAAAAGGGATTGATGATGCAGTTGAATTATTTTTAGAAACGGTAGCGTCTAATAAATTACAGACAGTTATTAAGGGAGAGGGTAATTCTCTGATTGTTGATATACCCAATGCTCGATTGCAATTAAAAGCTGAAGAGAAATTAGTTTTCTTAAAACCGATGGAGGGAATCGGGGAAATTCGAGTGCTTCTGCAGGACAGAAACAGCATTCGAGTGATAATAGTGGGAGAAAGAAGTAGACCACAAGTTGAATTATTTGATGACGACAAAGCATTAATTTTCCAGATTAAATCTACAGTTGCTAATAATCAAGTTTCTAATTCTCAAGCAACTCCAAAAGTAGAAACACCTTCCATTTCCACAACAGCTAATAATACAACTAATAATCTAGCTGTAAATCAAACTTTACCATCTCCAACGACAGATAAAGTTGAAAATTCTCCTTCCGTAAAAATTAATACTAATGCATCGGAAAAAGAATCTGTATCCGATAATGAAACAATTGAATTAGTGGTGACAGCAACACGTTCTGAAGAAAATCTCCGTGATGTTCCCCGAAGTGTAACTGTAATTACTAACGAGCAGATTCAAAAATATTCCGGTGCTGGACGCAATTTAAGTGATATCCTAGGGAAAGAAGTTCCCGGTTTAGGTGTCGGAAATAATAGTAATGGGGAGTTTTTTCAAACTCTACGGGGACGTTCTCCTTTGATATTAATTGATGGTATACCCCAAAGCACAAATCGTAATGTTTCCCGGAATTTGAGAACTATTGATCCGAGTATGGTGGAGAGGGTAGAGATTTTACGCGGACCAACTGCATTATATGGAGATGGTGCAACAGGGGGTATTATTAATATAATTACCCGCAAACCAACGGAAGACCAGGTGGTTTATTCCTTAGAAACAGGCGTCACAACCTCCCTTTCCCATTTAGAAGATAGTTTAGGAACTAGTTTTAAATTGAGTACTTCTGGAAAAGAAGGTAATGTTGATTATTTTGTGAGTGCAGGTATTGAAAAAAATAGTGGTTTTTTTGATGCTGAAGGTGATCGGATACCTCCTGATTTACCCAGTACCCAAGGTAGTCTTGCTGATACCACCGCTTTCAGTTTATTCGGGAAAATTGGTTGGAATCTTGGAGACCATCGCTTACAATTTACCGTTAATCATTACAATACCCAGCAAAATACAGAATACGCAAGTGACCCATCGGTAAATGCATTTCCACTACAAGCTCAAAAAGCAAGAACCCGTCGAGGTTTAGAACTATCTACCCAACCAACTACTCGTACTACCCAGTACACCCTGGAATATCAACATCCCAATTTATTCTGGAATAGTACTGTAAACGCTCAATTGTATTATCGGGATTATTTTACTCGGTTTTCTCCCTTTGATGGGGGAACCAGTATTAGAACTCCTGAAGGGTATCGGATTTTTCAATCCCAAGTTGATTCGGAAAAATATGGTGGTCGTATATCTGTGAATACCCCTATAGTTAAGGATAGTTTGAGTTTATTAACAGGGGTGGACTATTCTCAAGAGGATGTGGTACAAAATTTGCTAATTTTTGATCGGAATGAGTTTGTAAGTAGTGGTGGTCTAAGGTTTCGACAAATCGCAAATATACGTCCTTGGACTCCTCCCTTAACCCAAACAAACTTGGGTTTATTTACTCAACTTGCTTGGAAACCAGTGAATACGCTAACTATTCGTTCAGGATTGCGTCATGAAAATGTGAAGTTGGATATTAATAATTTTCAGACCATCACGGGAGTTAATGTTGCTGGTGGAAGTTTAAAATATAGTCCGACGCTATTTAACTTTGGTGCTGTTTATAATCTTACAAATAATATAGATATTTTTGCTGATTTTTCCCAGGGTTTTTCTGTTGCAGATGTGGGTGTTTTCCTGCGACAAATATCTCGACCAGGACAATCTGTTAATAGCATTAATCCTGAAGGACAAACCCTAGATAATTATGAAGTTGGAATTCGCGGTAATTGGAATCAGCTTCAAGCTTCCTTATCTGCCTTTTATAATATGTCAGATTGGGGTACAACCATTGACCAGAACACTTTAACTCGGGTACGCGCTCCCGAAAGATTATACGGTGTGGAAGCAACTGTGGATTATCAACCTAGCAGTAAATGGAAGTTGGGAAGCACTTTTAGTTATGTGGAAGGGGAAAATGATACGAATTTAGATGGGATTTATAAAGCGTTGAATACTCAACGAATTCCACCTATTAAAGTGACTGCTTATCTGGAAAATGAAACCCTACCAAATTGGACAAATCGCCTACAATTATTATACACAGGTAAACGCGATCGCGCTTTTAATGAAATCAATGACCAGGGAAGAAGGGTTGATTTAGTCAGCATTGAACCAACTTTTACTCTGGACTTGCTTAGCAGTTTGAAGTTAGGTCGAGGAACCTTGAGTTTAGGAGTTTTAAATTTACTTAATAGTCAGTACTTTACACCAGCTTCCCAATTGTTACGAAATGGTCGTAATGAAACCTATACAGCTGCTCCTGGTCGAGCTTTAATGCTGCAATATGCTGTCGATTTTTAATTTCTGAAACTTTTAGGGAATAGGGAGCAGAGAGTTGGGAGTAATATACACACAAGCTATGGGTAAATATACGATTAAATAGACGATAAAGTTATTTTTGTCACATTAACTCTAGGTATATAAACCCCTGGAATTTATTGAAATTTATTCTCAACTGTTTTATACTACGACTAATCTAAACATCATCAAATACTAATTGTAGCCATGTCAGATACCGTAACAAATCGCAAACAATCGAATCCAGAGTGGCAGATGCATATTGAATGCGGTAATGCGAATATGCAATCAGGACGATATCCGCAAGCTCAAGCAGCCTATCTGCGAGCAATGGAAGTGGCTGAAAAGCTTTTGAGTCAAGCTTTATCCCAGCGTAACGATATGGATGCGATTCACGGGTTTGTGATTTCTTGTCAGAATTTAGCGGAGAGTTATTGCATCATGGGTGCGGAGAAGGAGGCGGAGAGATTGTTGTTGAGAGCGCATCAGAAAGCTTTAGAATTGATGGAAATGGACAATATGTCGATTCAGTTTAGGGCAGAAGCCTACAGGGCTTTTCAAGCAACCTTGATAGAGCTAGTAGAGTTTTATCGGCGTACAGAATGTCATGAAAAAATGGCAGAGAAGATTACGGAATCTAAGTTGTCCGCTCATAATTTCTTGCAGAAGATTTATTGTTTATTTGAAAAAAATTTGCAGAATTAATTTATAGGCGTAGCAATGCGTGTAGAGACCTAGCATCGCTACGTCTCCACGCAAGGATGCAACGATAATTTTGGTTTTTGCCTATCGATGTATCGCAATCGCATTTCTCATCAAGCTTGTAAAACAGTGCTATTGATGGGGGGTTCTCAAGTTAATTGCTGGAGGGGTAAATTTATTGTGGAAACGAATATTGGTACTTTTGGTGGCAATGGTACGTGGATGATTAGTTTAACTTGGGAGAAATTAATACTGATAGTTCTAGATGAATTTACTAATGAGTTTTGAATATTTTTTTGGATATCTTGATTGGAGTCAGTCCCCCATGTGGTTTGGACACAAGCAAACCATGAAAAACTCATTCCCACTATCTATTTTCAAGTGAGGGTATGATGCAAAAGGTTGGTAGATACCCCTCAAGGAGAATTTTAGAGTTCGCCAAACATCACCTGTGTAGATTGGGATTTAAAGTTTTTTACCCCTGTCAAAATAGCACCTTCCCAAATTGCTGCGGTGAGATTGACATCTAAAAGGTTTGCACCCATAAAATTTGTTTGGAACAGATTTGCTGTTTCAAAATCTGCTTTTTTAAAGTTACTACCCATCAAGTTTGCTGCACTTAAATCTGCTTCTTTGAGGGTAGCATTGCTAAAATTAGCAAAGTAGGCTTCTGCATACTGAAGTTTAGCTGCATTCAGATTAACCTGCTGAAGATTTGCACCGTTTAAATTCGCACTTTGCAAGTTTGCACCAATTAATCCGGTTGCTTGTAAATTCGCTTTACCTAACTTGGCTCCTTGCAGATTTGCTAAAAATAATTTTGCTGCTTGTAAGTTGGCTAATCTTAAATTGGCTGATTGTAAATTTGCCTTATATAAATTAGCTCCTTGCAAATTTGCACTACGTAAACTTGCACTCTGTAAATTTGCACCTTGGAGATTTGCACCGCAAATCCAAGCTCGGTTAAGATTCGCATTACTCAGATTTGCAGAACGAAGATTCGCTTTGTGGAGATTGGTTTCATACAGACTTGCTCCTACTAACTGGGAATCATCTAATTCTGCACCGCGCAAATCTGCACCACGCAAATCTGCACCACGCAAATCTGCACCACGTAAATCGAGATTGTTGCAGTTCGCACCCCTTAAATCGGCATGGGGAATCTTGACGTTTCGTAAATCTAAGAGCTTATTTGTCGGATCTAAATTTATATCCCGTCTCCCGATGACGGTGAGTGCAGCTTGAATATCGACGGGGAGGGGGGGTAATTCGCTTGTTTGCTGATCCCATTCATCTATTTGTTTGCACTGTTCCCGCAAAAATGCACTCAGTATTTCCATTACCGTCCAATGTTCTTTTACGGACTCATGGGCAACCTGCTCTAGAGAATAAATTGCTCCTGCACGGGTAGCTGTGTATTCGTTTCCTAACTGGGAAACCGCAGTCATAAATCGGTCAGCAATCAAACGCGATCGCATGACTTCCATATTTCGCTGGTTAATTTCATTACTCCTTTCCGTCGCGATCGCATTTTTGATTTCTGCTTCCGCGCGTTTGGCTGTGTAATAGGCATTAACCATGACCGCAATTCCTAAAAAAAAGGTTGCGGCGGAACTTATTCCTTGGGCTACAGAGTCGAATTTGGCTTTTTCTGATACCCGCTCACTCCGTGAAAACGCAACAAAAAACAGAGATGGCGACACAATAAACATCATTGCGATCGCAATCAACTGACTTTTTAATGCGTCTGTCTTCCTTGCAGACATACTTTTTGTATTCCTCAAAACACTGAGTTTTTAAGTATATATTTGGAACACAGAGTATAGCATTTATCCAAGATTTGCAACATCTGCTAAGTTAAACAATCATGATTGCGGATTTCTCACAAATTCCGAAATCACAGGCATCCCTACCTTGTCCCACAAAATTTTGGACAATTATTATATTGGGAATCCCTGACTCGTGAGAAATGCAGGTTAAGCAGACAATTTTAGATGCTCAAATATCTGAAAATTGTGTACAATAGGGGGTAGTATGCGGATGCTAGTACAGATTAGCGGAAACATCCAAACTATTTATCTGGTGACTATGCTCTGCGTGGTCATCCACCAGGCAAGAGCCTCCCATCCTTAGAGTTCCCACACAGAGCATGGGAACTAGGGAAACATGCTCGGAAAATTGTGTATAATGGATAGTATGGTGCGAGTATTAGTGCTAAATTCTTCCCTACAGCGTTTTCCAAGACTCAAGTTAGCTCGAACCATCCCAACAAACTAAAAAATTATCCCATCCATCCGAATAGCTGTATATTGTACCTTCGGGTGAATCTCACATCTCAAATCCATTGACACATGGCTGTTTTGCACGGAACTTGGTTGGGTGAAAGTAACCGTAATTACCTGTTTATCTGGGGGGAAACTTGGCGCTCCCCTGATGAGATGGTGATGGGGGAAAGGACGCAAATTCAACCTCATCCCCTCTCAATGTCGATTCCGGAATTGGGTGCATGGTTGCCAACTTTGAAGTTAAAGTTACCAGAGGCGATTTCTCCGACTCCAGTGGGTGGGACGGGGGAAAACAAAGCTACAGCAACAACCAATCGCATCCGTAAGCGTTCCACGAACCAGACGACAACTAGTAATATTTCCTTCCCATCGGTAACGGAAGTTGTGGGAATTCCCAGTCGCTGGACAGGTGGGGTGGATAATTTACCTGTACCGATTCATTCATCAACTCCCCTAGAATCCCTTGATTTTGCCAATATAGACCTATTCCCTTGGCAGATAGAGGGGATTTGTTTAAAGGGAAATGATGCGATCGCATTTTTGCATTCTTTACCCTTGAATCCCACCCCGGAACAGGGATTTATTGGTAGTGATTTACGGTTTTGGTCCCAGGTAGCTAGGTGGAGTTTGGATTTAATCGCCCGGTGTAAATTTTTGCCTAGTTTAGAACGGATTCCCGGCAGTGGAGCAGTTGCCAAGTGGAAGGCAATTATTGATAGTGCAGTGGATACGGCTCGCTTAGAAAAGTTTGGGCAACGGATGCCTTTAGGGTGTCGGTTTATTAATTTATTTGCGGAAAATACAGATAAAGAAAAGAGATTACATCTCGATTATCCCCCCCCACCCCAATCATTAATCCAGGGGTTCCTAGATGGGGCTGTGGATGTTCAGATTCGGCAGATGGTAAGTTCCCTTTCCACAGGGGAAACGCGGCTTCTAGCAGCCTTACCGCTGGTGGTGCGGCAATGGTTGCATAATTTAACTGTATCAGCAAATCCCTTGGTAATGGAAGCCCTGGGTGCAGAAAGGTTGGCAGGGGTTTTGAAAGCTTGGACTATGCCCCTGGAATACCAATTGGCGGGAAAAAGTTTATTTAGAACTGGTTTCGAGTTAAAAACACCCCCCCAGGGGAGTAATACTTGGAAGCTGGCTTATTTTCTCCAAGCCACCGATGATGTTAACTTTCGGGTGGATGCGGCGACAATTTGGCAACATCCCCAACCCAGTTTTGATTACCAGGGACGGACGATAGAACAACCCCAGGAGACATTTTTACGGGGATTGGGTTTGGCATCACGGTTATTTTCACCCATCGCCGACAGTTTAGCAACCCAGTCCCCTGTGGATTGTGAGTTAACTCCTGTCCAAGCCTACGAGTTTATTAAAACAGTGGCTTGGCGGTTAGAAGATAGTGGATTGGGAGTGATTTTACCACCATCTTTAGCCAATCGGGAAGGTTGGGCAAACAAATTAGGCTTAAAAATTACAGCCCAAACCCCGAATAAAAATCAGGTGACAACGGGGTTAAAAAGCCTGTTAAACTTTAAATGGGAATTAGCCATTGGTGGGCAAACCCTTTCTCAGCAGGAATTTGACCGTTTAGTTGCCCTCAATAGCCCCTTGGTGGAAATTAACGGCGAATGGGTCGAATTGCGATCGCAGGATATCAAAACAGCCCAATCTTTTTTTGCCAATCGTCAACAGGGGATGAATTTATCCCTGGAAGATGCTTTACGCTTGAGTACCGGGGATACCCAAACCATCGAAAAGTTACCCGTAGTTAGTTTTGAGGCTTCCGGAGCGCTCCAGGAATTAATCAGTGCCTTAACTAATAATCAAACCATTGCCACCCTCCCCCCACCGAAAAATTTACAAGGGGAATTACGTCCCTACCAAGCTAGAGGTGTTGCTTGGCTGTTATTCCTCGAACGCTGGGGTTTAGGGGGATGTCTTGCCGATGACATGGGTTTAGGTAAATCTGCCCAATTTATCACCTTTCTTCTGCATCTGAAGGAAGCCGATAAGTTAGAAAATCCCACTTTACTAGTATGTCCCACCTCCGTGATGGGGAACTGGGAACGGGAAATCAAAAAATTTGCTCCCATCTTCAAAGTTTGGCAATACCACGGTGATAAACGTCCCAAGGACAAAAAATTTGTCGAAATCGCCCAAAAACATGATATAGTTATTACCAGTTATCCTCTGGTTCCCCGTGACCTGAAAACCCTACAACAGGTAAAATGGCAA
The DNA here is from genome assembly GCF_002368395.1 of Calothrix sp. NIES-3974. Taxonomy (GTDB): domain Bacteria; phylum Cyanobacteriota; class Cyanobacteriia; order Cyanobacteriales; family Nostocaceae; genus NIES-3974. The sequence goes on along the minus strand of NZ_AP018254.1, from coordinate 2,807,952 downwards.
GTAATCGCCCTTGACGAAGCCCAAAATATCAAAAACCCTGAAGCCAAACAATCCCAAGCCATTCGTCAACTACAAGCCGATTTTCGTACCGCATTAACCGGAACCCCCATCGAAAACAGATTACAGGAACTGTGGTCAATTTTAGACTTCCTTAACCCCGGTTATCTCGGTGACAGACAATTCTTCCAACGTCGCTTCGCCATCCCCATCGAAAAATATGGTGATACCTCCTCCCTCGGACAACTGCGATCGCTCGTTCAACCATTTATTTTGAGAAGACTAAAAAGTGATCGCACCATCATCCAAGATTTACCGGAAAAACAAGAAATTACCGAATTTTGCGGTTTAACCTTAGCTCAAGCTGATTTATATCAACAAATCGTGGAAACCACCCTCACGGAAATCGAAGCAGCTGAAGGAATCCAGCGTAAAGGAATGATTTTGGCATTAATTACCAAACTCAAACAAATCTGCAACCATCCAGCACAATACTTAAAACAAAATCGCATTGATAGTAGCAATTCCGGAAAACTGCAACGACTGGAAGACATGCTAGAAGTAATTATCGCCGAAGGAGACCGCAGTTTAATTTTTACCCAATTTGCCGAATGGGGAAAACTCCTCCAACCCTACCTCGAACAGCAACTCAACCGCGAAATCTTCTTTTTATACGGAAGCACCAAGAAAAAAGACCGGGAAATCATGATTGACCGCTTCCAAAACGACCCCCAAGCACCTCCGATTATGATATTATCCCTGAAAGCTGGTGGAGTTGGTTTAAATCTTACCCGTGCCAACCATGTCATCCACTTTGATAGATGGTGGAACCCTGCGGTGGAAAATCAAGCTACTGACCGGGTATTTCGTATTGGTCAAACCCGCAACGTTCAGGTGCATAAATTCGTTTGTAGCGGTACACTCGAAGAAAAAATCCACGACACCATCGAAAGTAAGAAGCAATTAGCCGAACAAGTTGTTGGGACAGGGGAAGATTGGTTAACAGAACTGGACACTGACCAATTGCGTAATTTGTTGGTGTTGGATCGAAGTGCCATTATTGAAGAAGGAGAAGAAGAAGATTAAATTAGGATTTTGGGATTTTGGATGTTATTCCATAATCCTACAGAATTTTGTTTGTAGAGACGTAGCAATGCTACGTCTCTACGCAACGATCATAATTCAATACGGTTATTTAGGTGTAGATATCTGTAATCGCAGAAAATCCCGCGATCGCATCACTACAATCAACCACCCCGAACCGAATCCTGTACTAGATGGATATACTGTCGAAATTACCGGTAAAATTGCATTTTGTATAATGCGATCGCACTACAACACCACCCAGTAGAGACGTAATATATTACGTCTCTACAAAATGGATGTGTTGCAAATATTTTTTGGGTAAATACAAATACAGCAGATTCGAGGTTTATGAGGTACAGTAGCAACAATTAGTAAACCAATTTTTTAGATGCTTTGGATCAACTAATGTCAGTGCAATTTTAATTAAACCATCAACTACAGATGCACTTTTAGGAGAAAACTGTTTTAAGAACGCTTTTAATTGTGACCACCAATGTTCAATTGGATTAAATTCAGGGGAATAAGGAGATAGATAAAGAACACTTGCTCCTACAGATTCAATCAAAGGCTTAATCTCTTCGACTTTATGTGCTGGCAGATTATCCATTACAACGACTGCACCAACCCATAATTGTGGAAGTAAAAAATGCTCTACAAAAACTTTATAAGCTTCTCCATTCATTGAGCCATTTAAAGTCATCACAGCTAAGACTTTTTTGAAGCTAATTCCTCCAATTACACTTATTTTTGCACCTCGGTAATATGGTTTAAAATCATAAGCTCTACTCCCGCGATCGCTTCGAGCATGAGTTCTAGTCAAACCAAGCAAAACACCCATTTCGTCTATAAACACAAGGTTTTCTGGGTCTATGTGTTTTACTTTCTCCCAATATTCTAATCTCAGTTTTTGGACTCTTTCTGTTTTCGCTTGGCTGCTACGTAAAGTCTTTTTTTTCGAGTTAATTCTTGTTTTTGCAATGCACAACACATCACACTTGCACACACCCAAATGTTATATTTTTCTCCAAAATACTCGCAATATTCCAATAAAGTTAAATCCGGGTAACTTTGAACCATTTCTGCTAATTCGCTACCGTAATCATCTAGCTTACCCTTCATTGCTCCACCTTGCTTTTTGGGTTCTAGATGCCCTTCCAATCTTTTTTGCCTGATTAGCTTCTGCACATAGCTTTTTGCTATACCAAACTGCACAGCTACTCCTCGAATTGATGTATCACCCTTTTCGTAAGCACTTACTATTTTTTCTCGTAAATCGATTGAGTAGGGTTTCATTTTAATTTTTGATGCACTAATAACAAGTGTACCTCATTTGCCTCGAAAGTGCTGTATGAATTGAAAATTCATCCTCAAGACTCAGTAAGGGGATATTTCTGTTGCAAATAACTCTCAGCAGAAATTTTATCTGTAATTAATCCGTCTAGGGTTGCAGCTAATAAATCATCCAGAATCCGTTTAAACAAAGGACTGGGTTTGTAACCTAATTTTTTCAAATCATTGCCATTTAACACAGGTTGAATTGGTCGTAAAACGGTAAAATAATGCCAGATTTGTTGACGAATGGGACGGGGAGTTTGCAAAGCAATTAAAATCAACATTGGTAGGTCGTAGCGTCGCAGAGTTCGGACGATGTGACTAGGTTGGTGGGTGGTAGATAAATCGGTAGTTACAGATGAAACCGCATCCTGTAGCTGACGCAACCGGTTGATGCTATCTTCTGGAAGCTGCAACTGAATCGCTACCGGGGAACGATATTCTGGTTCCAAATGCGCAATTAACACTTCTAACCGAATTTGCCAATCAACTAAACTTTCGCTGTGCTGGAATTTCTGTAAACACCTGTGGACCAAACGCATTTGTCGCAAAAGTTGATGATTGAGTTTGAGGGTGGGATGAATACATTGAAGTGCATCTAGCTGAGATAATAATTCTAACGCTTTTTGCCAATAGGAAGCCTGCAAAATTAACTTTAATTCAGCTTTGAGACGGGTTTGCAGGGCTGGGGTTCTGCGGTTTTCACGGGTAGTCCGGTAAAAAACACCACTATTGACCGCATAGCGAATATAGGCTTCCGTCTGCGGTTCAATGGTAAAACCGAGACGGGTGGCAAATCTGACACCGCGATAGATGCGGGTGGGGTCTTCAATAAAACTATTGGCATGTAAAACCCGAATTTGTTTATTCTCAATGTCAATAATGCCACCAAAAAAATCCAGTAATTCCCCACTTCGGGGAGAAGTTAACCGCAGGGCGATCGCATTAATCGTAAAATCTCTTCTGTATAAATCTTGACGAATTGAACTGGCTTCCACCTCCGGGTTGGCGGCGGGATAGGGATAAAATTCGGTGCGAGCTGTGGCAATATCTACCCATAATGAGTCAAATTCTGGGTCTTTGTGCCATAATAAAGCGGCGGTTTGGAAGGCTCCATGAATATCTAAACGTGCTTGGGGATACTCAGTTTGCAGTGCTTTGGCGAGTTCCACCCCCGCTCCCACATCCGCAGCACGGTGGAAACCGTCAACCACTAAATCAATATCTTTAATTAGTAATTTTTCCTGACTATCTCCCGCCAATAACATATCCCGGACAGCACCCCCCACCAAGTATAAATGCCATCCCCGTTGACTAGCTGCTTGGGAGGCTTTAACTAATAATTGCCATAGTTGGGGTGCAAGACGTTTTTCCGGATTGTAGGTTGATGGGGGATAATTGGTGCTGGGGTGGGTGGTATTTTGGTTTTGACGATTAGCTTGATGGAGTTCCCGTAAAATATCTGTCCGGGTGACAATCCCAACTAATTGTCCCTTTTCGATGACAGGTAAGCGACCAATATCATAGGTCACCATCAAAGCCTCAATTTGTGGCAAACTGGTATCGGGACTAATAGTGTGGAGATTCGTTGTCATGTAACCCTTGACGGGTGCATGACTAAAACCGTGGTGGAGAGCAATATCAATGTCCCGTCGAGAAATAATCCCCACCAGTTCACCTTGACTATCCACCACCGAAAGTCCAGAATTACCGTATCTTAATAAAATCCGTTGAGCTTCAGCAATGGTGGTTTCCGGACGAATTGTCCGCACCGGGGATGACATTAAATCCCTCGCAGTTGGTGGTTGGGGAATATCAGCTTTGAGTTTGTCAATTAATTGATGGATAATAGCCTGCGCATCCACCCCCCGTAAATTTAAAGATGCAGCTTGGGAATGACCACCACCCCCAAATTCGGCAAATAACTCCCCCAAATTCACTCCCGAAATTTGCGATCGCCCAATTAAACTTAATCGCATATCCCCTTCCCGCAAAGGAAATTCATGGGCTAAAAGTAAAGTATCAATTTCAGCAATCGAACCCAACTGGGAAGCTAAACTAGATAAACCTGGGACAAAACTCTCAGTCCGCAAAATCACCCAGGCAATTGTATATCCCCTAACACATAAATATTGCAACTTTTCCAAAGCCGTTTTCAGCAAAGCCTGCAAGGGAACCGACAAACCAGGGTCAAGATACTCATTAATCACCTTCAAATTAGCCCCCTGACCCATCAACCATCCCAAGGCGATCGCATCCCTAGAAGTAGCCTGTTCAAAGGTCAGGGAACCCGTGTCAACATGAATACCTAAAGCCATTGCGGTGGCTTCAATGGGGGAAAGTTGAATTTGTCGGCGTTGAAGCTCCTCCACAATCATAGTGGTGGTTGCACCGACCTGATCTAAATATACCTTCGTCGCCGGAATATCCCCATCCTGTTGGTGATGGTCATAAATAATCACCTCCTCCACATTCGGTAAATCCAACCATTCCCCAGCAGCACCAATGCGATCGCGATTTTGAGTATCAACAATCACCAATGAGCGAATTTGCTTCGGATTTACCGACCGACGCTCCATCAACGGATACTCATCCCGGTGCAATGCCAAAAAATCCCGCACCGGTGGATGAGCACCACCAGTTAATACGATTTTACTACCAGGTAAAATCCGCGATAATCCCACTGCCGCACCAAGTGCGTCAAAATCAGCTGTTGTGTGGCAAAGGATTAAGTCCATGAACGGATTTGGGATTTTAGATTTTGGATTGAACCCAGTAGAGACGACCCGTCGGGTCGTCTCCGGAAACAACCCGTCGGGTCGTCTCCTAAATTTTGATAGATATTTAGTAGCACAGTTTCTCTTTGAGAGCGGTAGATATAAAACCAACAGGACTTATGCAAAGAAGATTTGTCCGCAGCGACCGGAATGCAGTTTCGGCAAGCAATCGCAGGATTTTCGTAATTACTTCGTCCTCCACACTCTGCGGGGAGCAAGCTACGTAGGTAATGACGCAGTGGCGTTACTTTTACGTCAGCCCTAACCAATTATTTTTTCCCTGCATCCTATAACCTTAACAATTTTCCTCGCAAGCACCAATACTCACCCAATTCGATGTGATAGTTCCCTGGGGGGTGCGGATATATTCCTTTTTCCAAATGGGAGCATTGTGTTTGAGGGTATCAATGGCGTAACGACAGGCTGCAAATGCTTCACTGCGATGGGGACAACCAACGGCGACTAAAACGCTAATTTCCCCTATCTCTAGTTTACCAATCCGATGGTGAATAATCACCCGATTGACATCAGGCCATTGTTCACGGATGGATTTGGCAATTTGCTTAAATACTATCATCGCCATCGGTTCATAGGCTTGATATTCCAAGTATAAAACTGGATTGCCTTCAGTTTGGTTGCGGACAACTCCACTCATTAATACAATCGCTCCATTACTATCGTCCCCAGCTTGAGCATACACCTCTGCTAGGGATAGGGGAGCAAAGGCGATCGCAAAACTGTCTCTGGGGTCAGATGCTGTTAATGGGCTAATTAATGGCAACTTGGGGGTAGATGGTTGACTGGAAATCATTGGTTTTTATTAATTTATGTTAATAACTATTCTGATTTATTTGTGATTTTTTGAACAATTGCGGTAGTATTTGAGACCCAGTGCCCTAATTGTCACCTGAGTGACATCATCCCACATATATTCATTCATAACTATGCATTTTTAAGTCTGTGATTCTAAATTTCGCTCTAGCAAAATTTTGTCAGTAAACTTAATATTTTGTTAACTGTGGTTTAAATGGGAGAAAAGGTACATTTGGGATGATGATTCTACGTGATTTTACGTAAATAAGAGGAAATAAGCTGCTGCCCAATAAATTTAATTTCACTTACTATATCTCTATAAACAGGTTTAAAAATTTTGTATTTGATGTTTCCAATGTTTATTTTGATTGATTTTAGTCCAAGTCTAATTCTCATGAGATTTATCCATATAAACTATGGTTAAGTTGATGAGAATGAATTATCAACCATCTACTAGTAGAAACGGAAATTAGAGGCAGATTTTCCATAGATTTGTAGGAATTAGGGAGAAAAACCGTCAGGTTGCAGAGAAGAGGTTGATAAACCCGATATATTGCATCTTTTTACCAAATCGGGGGAACAGGGAGTTGGGAGTGGGAAAAAATCACCGTCATAGGTTCTGGTGTATGCAGTTATCCACGAGAGGCTTTGTCTACATGATGGCTACTCCCCACTCCTTCTGTGTCAAGCAAGGGATAGGGATGTAGTCATGAATTTGATCTTAATGGGTGGGGGAATTTACCCCTAGCAAACAAAGTTTATTTTTGATATCGTTCCGGTGAGGGGGTATCAGGAGTAGCAAAATACCGGGATTGTCATAATTGAGCAAGCGTAGGGATATAGAATGAGCGCATTTGTATTGGACAACCAAGCAGCGCGAACAGCAATGCTGCAAAAATACCAAATTCTTGACTCACCCCCCGAACAGCCATTTGATGATTTGGTCAATTTGGCAGCACAGTTGTGTGATACACCAATGGCGATTATAAATCTGATGGATGGTGATCGCCAATGGTTCAAGGCTAAAGTTGGCATCGAAGTGGAGCAAGCACCAGCGAATGTGGGTTTTTGTCCCATCTGCGTAGCTTCCACCAAGCCTTTAATTATTCCTGATACTCTAGATGTACCTGAATATGCAGTATCACCCTTTGTGGTGGGGGAACCTTATATTCGCTTCTATGCGGGAGTTCCCCTAGTTACAGAAGAAGGGGTGATAATTGGGACTGTATGTGTGTTCGATAGCAAGCCTCATCAATTAAGTGTAGGCCAAATTGATGGTTTAACGAGAATTGCGCGGTTAATCATGCGTCAATTGGATTTGCGTCTGGGGATGGCAGAATTAGAAACTATCAAAGCAGAATATGAAACCGCAAAAACAGCATTGAAAAATAGCGAGTGTACCCTACTGAGCTTTTTTGATAATACCCCCATGATGATGGGAATTGTGGAGGTGACAGAAAACGATATTCTCCACATTTCCGATAACCAAGCGACCGCCAATTTCTTCGGTTTGACACCAGCAACAATGGCCAATAAATTTGCTTCCGAATTAGGAGTAAAACCGGAGATATTAAAGTTGTGGCTCCAGCACTACCACTATACCCTATCGACTGGAGAATCCAGAAGTTTTGAATATGTTCACAACATAGGTAATAGCCAACATTACTTTAAAGCCACCGTCACCTCCATTGGTTCCTGTTGCCATCCCTGTAATCGTTGTGCCTATGTGTTAGAGGATATCACAGCCCATAAACTGGCAGATTTAGAATTAGAATGGAAAGAGGCCCTACTAAGGTCAATGACGGATGTATCCCCCTTAGCCTTTTACGTGGTGGATAGCCGGACTGACCAAATTCTCTACTGCAATCAAAGATTTTGTGATATTTGGCAAATACCCTACTCCGTCACCGATTTGCAAGCTGGTAAATTATCCCATCAGGATGTGACGGCTAATTGTATGCATTTAGTTGCAGATGGGGAAGTATTTCGCAAATGTAACCAATCCTTTGAGAATTTGACCCATGCTCAAATTATTGAAGCCGAAATACCCCTGGTTGATGGCAGAATTATCCGTCATTTTGGCACACAAATTCGCGATCGCCATCATCAGTATTTAGGTAATTTATGTATTTTTGAAGATATTACCGCTCGCAAACGCCACGAGCAACAAATTCGGGAACAAGCCGCTTTACTGGATATTACCACCGATGCGATTATTCTTAGGGATTTATCCAATCGAATTTTACTGTGGAACCACGGTGCGGAAAAAATCTATGGGTGGGAAGCAGGGGAAGTTTTTGGTAAAAATGCCACCGATGTACTATTTCAGACACCAAAACCCGAATTAGCAGATATTTATAACCAAGTTCTGAAAGAAGGAGCTTGGCAGGGGGAACTACGTAAAATTACGAAAGCGGGTAAGGACATAATCGTTGAAAGTCGCTGGACATTGGTATTAGATGAGTATTTGCAACCCAAATCAATTTTAACCGTTGACACGGATATTACCCATGCCAAGGAATTAGAAAATCAATTTTTACGAATTCAAAGAATGGAAAGTATTGGCACCCTAGCCAGTGGGATTGCCCATGATTTAAATAATGTTCTCTCACCGATTTTAATGGCAACCCAGGTATTACAAATTAAAACCAATCATCCCGAATTAAAACCGATTTTAGAAATAATTGAAAACAATACCAAACGCGGAGCCAGCCTAGTGAAACAGGTACTTTCCTTCGCGCGAGGAATGGAAGGCGATCGCACTATTATTCAAATACCCCAAATCATTCAAGAAATTCAACAAATCATCGAACAAACCTTTCCAAAAACGATTAGTATCCAGACCGAAATTCAACCAGAACTGTGGCAAATATGCGGTGATTCCACCCAAATTCACCAAATTTTAATTAACCTCTGTCTCAATGCCCGCGATGCCATGCCGGAGGGAGGACACTTAAAAATTACTGCTAAAAATATTACTATAGATGAAAATTATACCCGCATGAACATTGAAGCCCGTGTCGGTTCCTATGTTCAAATTAATATCAGTGACACCGGTTGCGGTATCCCCAAAGACAAAATCGATCGCATTTTTGAGCCATTTTTTACCACCAAAGAATTCGGTAAAGGTACAGGTTTAGGTTTATCCACAGTTTTAGGCATCGTCAAAGGACATCAGGGATTCATCAATGTCTCCAGTCAAATCGGAGTCGGAACTATCTTTAAAGTTTACCTACCCGCGATGCAAACCCAACTTTCCCAAACCGTCGAACATCCACAGGTGATTACAGGTGCGGGGGAATGGATACTAGTTGTCGATGATGAACAGGCTATCCGGGAAATTACCCAGAAAACGTTAATTGCTAATAATTATCAAGTAATGGTTGCCAGTGACGGAATCGAAGCGATCGCACTTTACGCTCAACACAAAGATAAAATCCGCGCTGCCATTATTGATATGATGATGCCGAATATGGATGGTAGTGATACTATCCATACCCTGCGGAAAATGAACCCCTATCTACCAGTGGTTCTAGTCAGTGGATTGGTGGCCAGTAGTCAAATTTATCACAATATGCTGGATTCCCACCTCACCCAATTTTTAGCCAAACCCTATACGACCTCAGAATTATTAACAAAACTGCATTTGGTAATTCGTAATTCGTAATTCGTAATTACAAATTAATAATTTGCCTTGTACCCATGCTCAGAGTGGGTGCGGAATCTACGAGGCTCCTGCCTCGTGACCACTGGATGACCATGCAGAGCGATTTTGCCTTGTACCCATGCTCAGAGTGGGTGCGGAATCTACGAGGCTCCTGCCTCGTGACCACTGGATGACCATGCAGAGCGATTTATGCGTTTGCACTGCAACAAATTTATGACTAGTTAAAACGGCTGGAAACACCCTCTGGATAAGGATTATGAGATGGGCGATCGCTCCGAATCGTGAGAGTTACGGGTATTTTTATACATACCCATAATTACGTAGGCATAGCCTATTAAAAATTACAAATTAGTATACAAATTAGTAATTAATTGATTCAACCTCTGGTGAAAAGTAAACTACATTCCTGGGGTCATAATTACGTACGCGAAGCTTTACCGCAGGCTATTACAAATTACGAATTACAAATTATTCATCCTTTCCCGTAATCGCCAACAGTAGTCATGATGCATGTATATAGATGCTACTGGTATAAATTCCTATGACTACTAACTTGCTGAATGCTGTCACCCCAACCAGAGAACAAATTCAACACACCCAAAGCAGGATTGATGCTTACATTCAAAGTGTAGAAGCCAATCCAAACTTTCGTCCCGGTTCCACCCCCTACTATGGATTCCACGAAGCGGGACAACCCATCCAGGGTACAGTGATAATTTTTCATGGTTTTAGTGCTAAACCCACCCAATTAAAAGCACTGTCTGATTACTTATTTGCCAACGGTTTTAATTATTATCAAGCAAACTTAGCCCACCATACCCTACAACCACCAGCCAAATATTGGTGTCAAGTTGATTTAAAACCAGAAATTCTCAATCCTTTGCGGGAGAAAGTCAGACAAGACCCGGTATTACTAGAATATGTACGCAGTTTACCCGAAAATCCAGTTCAGTTTCTCCGTCCTTCAACAATGCAGCAAATTGGTATCGTCTCCCGATTACTATTGATTGAACCTCGTTTAGGAGAAATTGTCGCTGCGATTGAAAAAGATTACCACCGCAACTTTTCCCGCTATTATATTTCCAACCACATGGATTATTTGCGAGATGCTCAAGAAAGACTCGCAGAACTTGACCAAATGCCAGGGCCAATTTATGTGATAGGCTTATCAGTAGGTGGCGCGATCGCATTAGGTTTAGCGGCAGCCCAACCAAAACGTGTCTCCAAGGTGGTAGCCTACGCACCCCTGTTGAAATTATATGAACCAGCAACGGAACGCTATATTAATTTAGCAGGTCCATTGGATATTGCCGAAAAAAGCTGGAGTCCGGGAGAAAGTTTCCCCGTCGGAGCATTAACCGCAGCCGCAAAATACGGAGCTTTTGTGCGAGAATCCCAAAATATTCGTGCTTTGCGACAAGTACCCACCCTAATGGTATTAACCGAAAACGAAGATGCAGCCCATATTCCCACCAATATTAAGTTTTTTAATGATATTGGTGGAGTATCGAGGGGACATCGCTTTTATATGTATTCCCAAAGTGATTTAGTTCCCCATCCCTTCGCAGAACCGAATGTGAAAAGTCAGGGAATGACCAATAGATTTTGGCAAAGTTTATACCAAGAGACCTTGAGGTTTTTAAAAACCGGAGAAATTCAACCAGCAAATATGAACACCGTGGAACAGGATAGTAATTTACCAATAGTTCCTGGATTGGGTGTTTAAATTGGATTTGGATTACCAGGGGGTACGGATTTGTTTTCATACCTAATGCTTCATGTCATTAGTTCTGAGGGGTTTGTAGTAGTGGCTTTAGCGATGAAAAAGCATTAATATAAAGGCGCTATAAGCGCTACTATGAACCTTTTCCCACCCATTCAAAGAGAAACTGCGTTACTAAATATCTATCAAAATGACAAAATTGGGAGACGACCCAACGAGTCGTCTCTACCGGGTTCCATCTCAAATCCAAAATCAAAAATCCAAAATCCAATTTAGGGTATGAAATCCACAGACTAAAACACGGTATATTCAAATGAAGGCGTTGCATCGAGAAATCCGACCGTGGCGAAAATAATCGTGATTCTCAACGGGAAAGGCGGTGTAGGCAAAACAACCACCGCAGTCAATTTAGCTGCTACCTTCGCGGAAGATAGTCAGGTGTTGTTAGTCGATACAGATATTCAAGCTTCTGCAAGTTGGTGGTTTAAACGTAGTCAACAGGGGATGGGTTTTGACCTTTCCTTTGAAAAAGACCCTACACTTTTAAGTCAATTACGACGCATAACGAGTTATGATTTAGTTATCGTCGATACTCCTCCAGCTTTGCATTCATCCGCCTTACTCACAGTGGTCAAAAGTGCAGATTATCTGGTTTTACCCTCTCCTCCAGCACCGATGGATTTAACGGTGTTAGTGGAAACGGTTAAGTCCGTCGTGAAACCAACTGGAATTCCCCATCGAGTTTTATTGACAAAGGTGGATACGCGCTGTTTGGGGGAAGCAATCGAAGCCCAAAATACATTAATCAAGTTGGGAATTCCTACTTGTCATGCGTTTATTCGCATGTATAAAGCCCACGAACGTGCGGCTTTAGAAGGGGTTGCGGTGAGTCAATGGCGAGGCAAAAATGCACGGGAAGCGGAATCTGATTACCGCCGCGTTGCAGACGAAATACAGCGTGATTGGAGAAACTAATGGCTAGACAACGACGCATCACCGAATTAATTCAAGATGAGGTGGAAAAACCAAATAATCCTCAACCTGTGGATGGGGTGATTGATGTAACTGCAACGGATGTGGATAAAACAGAAGTTAAATCGACAAAATCGACGAAAAATGCTGTTAATAGTCAATCCCAAACCGTAGATAAAGCGACCCAAATCGATCCGGTGGTAGTGAAGGAAGTTATAAAGGAAATTATTGACCCGAATCCCGAATTAGAGGCGAAAATCAAACAATTACAAACAGAATTAAAGCAAGCTGTAGAGAATGCGATCGCACTCCAGGAGGAATTAACAAATACCAAGCAAAATCTCTCGGAACAAACTGCTGTATCGAGCAAGTTAGAACAGGAATTACAAACAGCCAAACAGGATGCTGTACATCTAGCAGCATCAAACCAACAACTTAGCCAACAGGTGGCGATATTAGAAGAGGAAAAAGCCGCACTCTTGAAGCAAATCGAAGCTTCTAAACCCAAACAATCATCCCATATCCAACCTTTAAAATCCCAACCCTCCACCCAAATTCAAAAGTCTACACCTGCTTCTCAACACGTACCCGTCCGTAAAACCGATCGAATATATCGCGATCGCTTTTTTGCTAGAGTTCCTCCCACACCCACCCCAAAAACAGAGGACGCAGAATCATCCGGTGAAAATTCAGGTAATCAAATGTGGTTGTTGGATTAGTCGTTTGTTGACAGTTAACTGTTGACTGTATTTGGCAAGTGGAGAAATCATACCAATTTGAAAACAGAACACAACAGATGAATTTTGTTTGTAGAGACGCAATATATCGCGTCTCATATTAGGTATGCGTTGCAAACATTTTTGGCATCGGTATTAAGCAAGGAGATATAATTCCCTGCAATTTAATAAAATTTAATAAATTGAGTATTTTCAAGAAAATCTACGGTGTCTGTTCCATATCTCCCCTCACTTCTTCAACTTGACCAACTTCAAAAATCAGCGTAAATTGTTGACCCATTTCTCGCTCTAAAAATTCTTCTAAAAGTTGGGCTTGTTTAGGTGTAATTGGTTCTTTTGTACGCACACTTAAGCGGATTTGGGGTGGATTTGCCAACCAATTTACACTGCTATTGAGCAACGTTACCCGTTGAAATGTAATAGTTTGATTTAATAAGGCTTGTCTGATACTAGCTTCTAATCTCACTTGTCGCACTAACTGGAAAAAACTGATACTTAGGGGAATAAAAAGTATGGCTGTAAACGCTAGTGTCCAAATTAAAGCTTGTCGCGCACGCTGAAAAGGAGTACAACCTGTAATTAAAAATGTCAACATACAAGACAGACTAATTCCCAATAAATTAGTCAGATAAAGTAGGGTTGCACCAGTAGCCAAAGAAAAATTTGCCTGGGATAAACCCAAACCAATTACACATATTGGTGGCATTAATGCAACTGCGATCGCAGTTCCCGCTAAACTCTCGGAAATCCTGGGTTCTACTTTGGCATAAGCGCTAATTCCTCCAGCTGCGATCGCAATTCCTAAATCTAGTAAAGTTGGCTGAGAACGGCTTAAAATTTCACTACCAAATTCTGGTAATGCCACAAATAATCCGATTAACCAAGCTAAAATTGTAGATAAAATAGTTCCAAATATAATTGCTGTTAAAGCTTGACGAAATAGGAAAATATCCCCCTCTAAAGCACCAAAAGCTAATCCCCGAATCGGTAACATTAAGGGTGCAATAATCATCGCTCCAATAATGACTGCCGCACTGTTAGATAATAATCCAAAGGTCGCAATTACACAGGAACCTATTAGTAATACCGTGTAGTTTTGATTGATTGTTGATTCGGCTCTCAGTCCGTTGTGCATCGCTTCTAATTGTTCTGGAGAAATACGTTTATTCTTGAAGTTATGAAAACGGTAACGAATATTATCGAAATTGAGCATGTTTGTATTCCTTTTATTTAATTAGGGCTTGCTGAAAAATAGTTAGACTTTAGATATCGTCAGCTATTGAGGCTATTTTGGCTGAAAAAAAGTGCAAATACATGGGTATATAAAACTTCAAAATCTGGCATTTGTAATTTTTTTGGGTCTTTTGAAAAGTGGAAGGGGAAAGCTGAAAAATATTCCCTACCCCTACTACAAGACTTATTCAGCAGACCCTAATTAATCGTATTATTAAATTATTTTTACTATTTGTGTATGAATGTGAAATCTAATTTAACTAAGTTATTATCTTGTTTATCTACTAATATAGTAATCCTATTTCAGTAGTGAAAATATCGGTTTTAGTTGTACCCTACGGGAAACAGGTGACTGTCAACGGTTAACAGTCAACGACCCTATATCTAGTTTTATGGTTCTGCCTTCAATTCATCCATTGCAAACAAACTAATAATTACCCCTGCAATCGGAACCGCAAAGAAAACTCCTACTAACCCAGCAATTTTTGCTCCTACCAACAAAGCGAAAAACATCACTACTGGGTTAATATTCAATGAGTCCTGCATAATTCGAGGCATGAGTAAATTCTCTTCCACCTGTTGTAATAAAATACAACCAACTAATACCTTGACACTTAACCATATTCCCTGGGGTAAAACAATTAAAGCCACAATACTAATTCCTAAAGTTGCACCAATTCCCGGAATAAGGTCAAAAACCCCTGCAATAGTTGCTAAAATCAAGGCAAAGGGTATTTGCATAATCACAAATACAATAAAGGCAGAAACTCCAAAAAATACCGATAAAATTAATCTCCCCCAAAAAAAACCTAAAAAGTTTTTTTGGATAGCAATTGTCAGGTCATTCCGTAAGTTTTCGGGTACTATTTTCAAGATAAAGTGCCATAAATTTCCACCATTTAGTAGCATAAAAAAACTGACTACAGCAATCAAAATTATATCCACAAGACTAGCAAAAATATTTTGAATCGTTTCTATGCCCACACCAATTCCTGCTAAAGCTTGATTCCGCAGTTGTGCTTCAATCGCACTCAAATCTACTTGCAGATTACGTTTTTGTAATAATACCTCCAATTGATCTAAAGAAGAAATAATGAAGTTGATAAAATCTGGAAACTGATTAATTAACTGTTGTGCTTGCGCTAAAGCTGTAAAACCAATTGTGAACGTAAAGCCAATGATAATTAATAAACTCACTAAAAATACGATAACAACTGCAACTATATGGGGTAAGAATCGCTGTAATAGTTTGACGGGATAATTCAGCATAAATGCAATTAATGCTGACAATGCAAAAATGATTATTACATCCGCAAAATAATTGAGGATTTGTACAATTGCCCAACCTAAAGCAAAAAGTAGTAGATAACGAACTAATTTCGTGATAGTGATTTTCTGTAATAAGTTTATAACTGTCGGCTTACCCATTATGCATATTCTTAAATTGGTCAGTGGAAATTTTCAATATTCTCAAACAAAATGTATTGTTTGGATTTAAAAAATCACAATATAATTTTATACACAGAATTTTTGTGTCATACTAAAAATAGTGTACCTCAAACCTGAAAATATTTTTGCAAATTTTCCAGAGGAACCAACCTATCTCTTGAAAATATCCTCAAGGAAAGACATTCTAATTTATTAATTCTGGTTAGCCGATCTTAATATAACTAGGGTCTGGGGAAAAAGTCTTTTCATGGGGTTAGGGAATAGTTTCAACCCCATAATTCCACTTTTCATTTCTACCTAGCAAGATTGTTGCGTAGACAAGCTACGCGCGTCTATATCTCTCAAAAATTACAGATGCAAGGTTTTTGAACTTCATACGTATTCAACTTCTCAAGGAAGAATAACTGTAAAAAATTTTACCCCTACCTCCCTCCCAAATCCAGTTAATCTAGGGGGTCAAATCGGTTACTAAATGTTGCAACTAAAATCATCGGTAAACCAATAGCAAAACAAATCAACCATTGGGTTAAATTCAGGGGAGCAGTGGAAAATAGGAGATTCATGATATTCCATTGACTAAAGATAACCTGTAAAACCACGGTGGCAATAATACCCATGACAATAACTGAAGTATCACTAACTGCTTCTTGAACTCCCCGCAGACGGTTAACTAGAGCAATTCCCAATTGACTAATACTCAACAGGTAAAACACTCGACCCGCTACCAAAGCTTGAATTGCCATTGTTCTGGCTAATTCCATAGTTCCCCCGCTTTGACGTATCCATTCAAATACACCAAAAATCAAGATCCAGTTAAAAATTGAAATCATACAAATCCGTTTCACCAAACTCTGGGAAAGTAGAGCTTCACGGGGGTTACGGGGTGGTCGCTGCATCACCCTGGGTGATTTTGGCTCAAAGGCTAATGGTACAGTCATGGCAATGGAGTTGACCATATTTAACCACAGCACCTGCAAAGACAAAATTGGTAAATCCCTCGCCAACAATACACTAATTAGTATGGTCATCGATTCACCCCCATTCACTGGTAAGATGAAAGCGATCGCTTTGAGCAAATTCCGATAGACGGTTCTCCCTTCCTCCACCGCAGCTTCAATGGAGGCAAAATTATCATCGGTTAAAATCATATCCGAGGCTTCTTTGGCAACTTCCGTACCCGCACCCCCCATCGCAATCCCAATATCTGCCTGTTTAAGAGCTGGTGCGTCATTCACCCCATCTCCAGTCATGGCCACAATTTCACCCTTCGATTGCAAAGCTTCAACGATGCGTAATTTTTGTTCTGGTGCAACCCGGGCAAATACGGAAGCGTCTGCGATGGCTGTGGCAAATTCCTCAGATTCCATTTGGGCTAGTTGACTACCTGTAAATGCCAACACTTCCCGTTGATGATTAAAACCCATGCTTTTAGCGATCGCAGCCGCAGTCACAGCATGGTCGCCAGTAATCATTTTTACCTGAATTCCGGCGGTTTGACAGGCTTGTACGGCTCTAATGGCTTCAGGTCGGGGTGGATCAATCATTCCCTGTAAGCCGAGGAAAATTAAATCGCTTTCGATATCTGCATGATCCAGGGTGGTTTGGGTTTCCGGAACTGGTTTTTGCGCAAAGGCTAATACCCGTAAACCCTGACTAGCCATTTTTTCCACCTGTTGATGGATTACTTCTGGTTCCAATGTAGTTAAATTTCCTGAGTTGTCTTCCATCTGCTGAGAACGTTGGAGAATCGCTTCCACCGAACCTTTCACATAGATGATTTCGGCTTTCCCTTCTCGATTACCATGCAGTGTGGCCATATACTGGAACTCGGATTCAAAGGGTATGACATCTAATCTTGGCTTTTCAACTTCTAACCGACTGCGTTCATACCCAGCTTTATTGGCAACAGTGATTAATGCTCCCTCCGTCGGGTCGCCAATTACCTGCCATTGTCCTGCTTTTGTTTCCAAACGGGAATCATTACATAATAGCCCAGCTTGTAAACATGCTGCTAAAGCTGGGGAATCATCCCGATCCACCGGTGTCTGCTCCCGGACAATTTCCCCCTGGGGGTCATAACCCACCCCCGTAATGGTATAGTTAATCCCACCAGCATAAATCGCCTGCACAGTCATTTGATTTTCGGTGAGTGTGCCCGTTTTATCCGAACAGATGACCGTCGCTCCCCCTAAAGTCTCCACCGCCGGCAACTTGCGGACGATGGCATGACGACGGGCCATACGGGAAACACCGATAGCCAATGTCACCGTCACTACTGCTGGTAAACCCTCCGGAATCGCACTCACGGCAAAGGCGATCGCGGCTTCAAACATCTCTGTCCAGGATTTTCCGTACCCTAAACCCACCGCAAACATGAAAGCGGCAATACCTAAAATAATGTAAAGTAAAGTCTTACTAAAGCGGTCAAACTTGCGAGTCAAGGGGGTTTTCAAGCTGGTACTTTGATTCATTAATTGGGAAATACGACCGGTTTCCGTTGCTTCCCCAATGGCCACCACAATGCCTTTTCCCGTACCAAAGGTGACAAAACTACCCGCGTAGGCCATGTTTTTGCGTTCCGCTAGGGGTGGATCACCATCAAGGGGTTGAGTATCTTTTTCAACCGCAATCGATTCCCCCGTCAGTGCAGATTCATTCACCTGTAAATTCCGCACCTGTACCAAACGTAAATCCGCAGGAACCTTGTCCCCAGAAGCGAGTAAAACGACATCTCCCGGAACTAATTCTGTCGAGGGAACCTGGATTTTTTCCCCATCACGGATAATTGTTGCATTTGTTTTCACCGCAGAAGCTAAAGCTGCGATCGCGCTCTCTGCTTTTGATTCTTGCACAAAACCGATAATGGCGTTAATGAGGGTGACACCCCAAATGACCCCAGCATTTACCCACTGTCCCAAAAATGCCTTCACAGCACCCGCAATTAACAGGATATACAACAATGGTTGGTGGAATTGCAACAAAAACCGGATAAATGGACTAGTTCCCGCTTTTCCCTTCAGTTCATTTGCACCAAATTGTTCCTGTCTTTGACGAATAACTTCAGAACTTAAACCCGTTTCTAAATTACTATCTAAATGTTGAGTTACTTCCCGAAAAGTAAGATGATGCCATTGATTGGAGTTAATTATTTCCTTTTCTATTGCTGCCATCTTCTTTACCTGTAGTATTATCTAAATTGTTTTCAGTCTCTAACTTTAGTTATGGGATAATCATGAAAAATTAGGAATTATTGGAACTTCTGTATCTTATCTAACTGACGCAAGATGTGATTGAAAAATTGATGAGTGCTATTGTGCCTTTTGCGTAATTTCGTGATAATTCTTGTTCTGCATTTGACTCTCTTTGACATGATGCCATTGGTCTAAAACATCTTTAAATAAAACCTCTTCTAGGCAAGTTTTGGCAACTACCGTAAGTGGTATCGCCATGAATAAACCAAGAGCGCCAAAAAAAGTTGTAAACATAATTTGAGATGTTAACGTCACAGCAGGTAAAAGGGACACCTGTTTCGCCATCACAGTCGGTGTTAACCAGTAACTTTCAATATTTTGAATGACTACATATAAAATCAGTACGGGAATTGCTTTCCAAGGTGCATCCACTAAAGCCACCATTATCGGAAATATTACACTTAAAGTTGGCCCCACATTGGGGATAAAATTTAATATACCAGCTAAAACTGCATGGGCTAACGCTAAAGGTACTTGCAAGATAAATAATCCGATTCCCGTTAAAGTCGCAATAAAAACCATTTCGATTAAAGCACCGACAGTCCAACTTTCTAATCCCGTCGCACAATCAGCTAAAATTTCCCGCACTCGACGACGATAAAAAGCAGGAAAAAATCGCACAAATCCATCTCGATACATGGGAGGATTTGCCAACAACATCAACATCAAAATTATCACGAATAAAGCTTGGAGGAGGACGTTAATCGAAGTGGTAATGATTTCCCAAGTACTGGTAATAAACTGTGTTGCGAAAGGTTGTATTTGTTGAAACAAACGATTAATATTGGGTAATTCAAGATAGTTTTGACCCAGAAAATTTTCCAGATAATTGATGAATTCTTGTAATCGGGAAATTCCAACAGGAAATAGTAATAAAAGCTCTTGCAGTTGTTGGTTAAAAGGGGGAACAATCAGCCACAAAAATACAGTTAAAAATGTTAGCAAAACGAGAAAACTCAGAATAATCGCACCCGCACGCACGATTTTGATTTTTTTGAACTGACGTACTAACTGGTTCAAAGCAGTAGCCAAAACTACCGCAGTAAAAAATAGCAGTATCAACTGACGAATTTGCCACAGTACATATCCAGAAGCGACCAAAACAAAAAGACCAACCCATTGACCAAATTTCATCTCAACAACCTAACCCCTATGAATACTTAATCCCAGCTACCCATCATCTCCATATCACCAGCGATCGCTTCTAACTCAGATTTTTCCTGTTTATCGATTTAATCCATACCTATTATTAATTATCGTCGCTGGATATTATCCTGTATTCTGACTGAGGATAGATGTCAAAATTCCACAAAATATATCTCGCGATAATATCTACTCAATCGAAGAAGTAGTATCTTCTATGAAGATATTTAATATGAAGATGAAGATATTTAACTAATAATTTGAAAAATGAAAATGAATATGTTTGCAAATTCACAAACCAAAATCCTATTGGATGGTGACAATATCTGATTCCACTATTCACGCTAATACCGTTTTATTTTGGAGTTGATACCTGACGGAGAGCTTTCGGAAGCAGGGTCAGAAAATGTATCAAAATTTGAGTGAATTTGGTTCCCACTTTACCGAAACACTCTTGGCGCAACTAAGCCAGGAAATCTCAAATTGGTATAATCCCGGATTTCTCACAAACTCCTCAAACATTCAGTGAGTAGTCCGTGATGGGAGTAGGGAGTGGCAAGAAAATCAACCCACAACTCAAGGCTTATCACTCCCTCGTGAGAAATGCATGTAATATACCACGGTCTCGTATTTTAGAATTATTTTCCTGAAGGTATTCGACTAAACTTGCATAAATAAATAAAATTATCAAAATTGACAAAGACAAATTAGATAAATTATGTAGGCGATCCGTCGGGTTGTCTCCCTAAATACTAGGGGTTGAATGGGGGTTTAGGGATTATTGAGGAACGCAGATGCTAGATTTGGGATTAAATTTGTCAAAAATATTCAACCCAAAGTTATAAATAGGTTTGTATCCTGGAAGTGGCACAGCTAATATTGTGCCAGTTGGGTTTACCCTGTGTAAGAGTGTGTCCCTCTGTGTCTTCAAGATTGTGAAACACCATGACTAATTCTCCTAATTCCGAACATCGTTCTCCAACAACGGTCACCAAGAATCGGCTGTGGTTACTGATATTGTGTCGTGTGGGTGTTGGTTTTGCTGGTTTGTTGTTAGTTGGGTTAGGTTGGGGAGTTTGGCGGTTAAATCGGTTTATTCACGAAGATTTGGCTCCTTTAGCAGCAGAAGGTTTAACCAATAGCCTCAATCGTCCCGTGGAATTAGGACGAGTGAAGGGGTTTTTCTTGCAAGGGGTTAAGTTTGATACATCCCGAATTCCCGCAACTGCTACCGATCCAGATTTTGCTCAGGTGGAGTCGGTGGAGGTAGGTTTTGATTTATGGGGGTTGCTGTGGAATCGTCGTTTGCTGTTGGATGTCACCTTGGTTAATCCTTCCCTGTATCTTCAGCAAGACACCAATGGACGCTGGTTAACAACAAAGATTAGTCCTCCTGGTAAGGGTGCTGCTTTGAGAACAGATTTACATCGGTTGTGGTTTCGCAATGGTAAATTAACTTTATTGCCTTCTCCCCAGGGAAACCAAGCCATTCTGAAAAATAAATCTCCCTTAAAGAGCGCTGCAACTGGACAAAGTATCAGTTTTTTAGATGTCAATGGTCATGTCCGCTTAGTTGATAATAATCAACGGTTGCAATTGGATGTGACAGCGAAACCTGTGAATGGGGAAAGATTGGCGGTGCAGGGGGAAATTGTTCCCAGAAACCTGGCTTCTCAACTGCAAATTCAAGGAGAAAATATTTCTGCCCAGGATGTATCGAATTTAATTCCTTTACCTTTCAAGTTACCCCAGGGTCGAGCTTGGGGGAATTTACGGGTGGAATATGAACCAGGTGCTGCACCGTTGTTATTTGGTAATGTTCGGGTTCAGGATTTACAGGTGAATATTCCCCGTGTTCCTCTCCCCTTTACTCGTGGTCAGGGTAATCTCAAGTTTGATCAAACGGCGGTAATTTTAGAAAATGTCCGCTCTATCTACGGTCAAACCGGGTTTACAGCAAGTGGAGTCATTGACCGACAAACGGGTTTTCGCTTGCGGGGACGGACGGATGTGGTAAGTGCAGCCAATGTCCAGAAAACCTTGAATTTGAAATTACCTGTAGCTGTGGTGGGAAATTTGCAAGCAAATTTGCAGCTAGATGGAGAACTGGATAATCCGGTATTGCGGGGAAATGTGAATACGGTCAAGGTCGCACTTGTGGATCGCTTGTCCGTGAAAACTGCCCAAACCGAGTTTAATTTTAGTCCCGCGACGGGATTGGTGAAGTTTAGGCAAATTCAAGCAACACCGATGGTGGGGGGAAAAATTACTGGTAGTGGTGAGATTCAATTAGTCAATAATCCCCAAATCGGATTTAACTTGGTTGCGAGTAATATACCCGGAGATGCGATCGCTCGCCTATATGATGTGCCAGTTGGTTTACGAATTGGTACGGTTCAAGGAACTATTGGTTTAACTGGAAAACCCAATTTGGTGACTACTAGGGTGAATTGGGAAGCACCGTCGGCTACCTATCCGGTGAGGGGGGAAACTATTATCAATCCCAATCGCCATATCGATTTGCGCAATATTGTGGCCAGTGTCGCTGGTGGTCAAGTTCGGGTGAATGGTAGTTGGCAAAATGACCGTTGGCAATTGGTTGCGAATACCAGTCGAGTCGGGATTTTACCGTTCTTGAATCCGGAAAACCTGGACAATATCAATCTGGAACACCTACGTCAATCCACCCTCAACGGTCAGTTTAGCGTCATGGGAACTAGTACACCCTTTCTGATTCACCAGATTACTGGTCAAGGGGGAGGAATCAATTTGGGGGGGGGAACTATCCAAATTCCGGCAATCCAGTTTACACCATCTGGAATGGTAGCTCGGTTGAATATCCAAGGGGTACGATTGGGGAGCGTGTTGCAACAATCCCACCAGGTGTTAGCCAATCCCCTAAGTGGGGAGTTATCCGTGACTGTACCTAGGGATAATGGTCGTTTACAAACTGTGGTAGCTAGGGGAAATCTGGGTTTACCTGTGGGTGGTGGTTCGATTCGGGTGGATGATTTGCTCATCAAGGATGGTCGTTACCAAGCCACGGTGAATTTCCAGAATAATAGTTTAAAAGCATTAGCACCCGTACCCCAGCAGTTTCGGGGTCGATTGACTGGTGCGGTGCGTGTGCTTGGGGTGGTGGATTCGTTGCAGATTGCCAATATTCAAGCTCAAGGACAGGCTCGGATTAGTTGGGGTGGGGGGACAATTACAGCTAATAATTTTGTCCTGGCTAATGGTCGCTACAGTCTGGATGCGACAGCGAATAATTTACCTTGGCAACAGTTTATACCAGTTGCCCCGACTATCACAGGTGGGTTGGATGGGGAGTTTCGCGTGGCTGGGGATGCCACTAATTTGGATTTGGCCCAGACCTTAGTAGTCGGTGAAGGACGCTTAAATGTGGCGGGGGGAAGGGTGAGGGCAACCAATTTTCGACTGGCCAATGGAGCCTATCAAGCTGTCCTAAATGCTCGTAATGTGCAATTAAACCAGCTAAATTCCCAGTTAACTGGGCAAATGGCAGCAAATCTGCAAGTTGTGGGACATGTAGACCAGTTGAATTTGGCTAATGTCAAGGCTGTGGGTCAAGTTGGTTTATCCCAGGGGTTGGCGGGGTTGAATCGACCAATTCAAGCCAATGTGGGGTGGAATGGGGAAAAGTTGATTGTGGAGCGGGCTGTTGGTCGAGATTTTGCTGCCCAGGGGTATATTTTTGCTAATGCCAAGGGGACTGGTATACCGGAAATTACTCAGATTAATTTGGATGTGGATGTGCGTAATTATCCCTTGCAAAATTTACCTGTGCAGTTACCTGTGCCAATGGCTTTAGGGGGAATGGCGGATTTTCGTGGTCAGGTGAGTGGTAAATTACCCGTACCCAATTTAATTGGGAATGTAACCACACGCAATTTCCGAGTGGGGGAATTTGCCTTTGAACCCTTATTAACCGGAAATTTGCGCTCAACAGCAGGTCAGGGTTTACAGTTAGATATCGGTGGTAAAAAAGACCGCATTGCCCTGAACTTGGATGGTAATAACAATCCCCAATCCTTTGCCATTCGCCTGCAAGAAGCTGGGATGGTGGGTCGGATGCAAGGGGGGGTATTGCAGACCCAGGTGGAAAACTTTCCCTTGGGTGCTTTGAATTTGACCATACCTGGGAATCCTTGGATCGGCAATGGTTTGGTTGGGGGTAACTTGAGTGGTGAGTTGCAAATTGTACCCCAAACCCTGGCGACAACCGGAAATATTGCCATTCACCAACCCCAAGTTGGACGCATTCAAGGCGATCGCATGACGGCTAATTTTCGCTACGCTCAAGGTAAACTTTCCCTTTTGGAGAGCGCCTTCCAAAGGGGTACTAGTACCTACGGGTTTGTCGGTAACATGGAACCAACTAATGGAATTCCCCGTATCCAAGGTCAGGTGACTGCCAACAATGGTGATATCCAAGATATCCTCACCACCCTACAAATTTTTCACCTCAACGACCTCAGCCGTGGTTTCAATCCTCCCACCTACGGTAGTGCAGCCGATTTGGATGTAATGCCACAGAAAGTTGCCAACCGTCCCCTATTGCAACAACTTCAGCGTTATTCGGAAATTCTGGCTCTACTAGAGCAACAACAACAAGCCCGTCTTGCAGCTTCCCCGATTCCCGACCTCGCTGACCTCAAAGGACGGTTTAACTCAGAAATTACCCTAGATACAACCAATCCCCAAGCCCCTAATGTTCAGTTTGAATTTTTGGGTAATAATTTTACCTGGGGACGCAGTGATGAACCAAATCGCTATTTCCAAGCCGAAAAAGTGATTATTGCCGGTCAATTTGCCGATAATCTTTTGACCTTGCGTCCCTTGCGGATTGCATCGGGGGAGCGACTAATTGCCTTTAGTGGGACTTTGGGAACCAGCGAACAAATTGGTCGATTGCAGATTCAGAATTTTCCCTTACAAATTCTGAATAACTTGGTGCGCCTACCTGTGGGATTGACAGGTAATTTAAATGGCAGTGCGGCCATATCGGGGAATATTTTCAACCCCCAAGCCACGGGGGAAATTAGCGTCAGTGAGGGTACTTTGAACCAAAAGGGGATAAATGCCGCCAGTGCTGGATTTAACTATGCCAATGGCTTACTCAGTTTTGGTAGCCAAATTGACGTTGCCAACACCACCCCCGTCACCATTGAGGGAAGTATACCCTACCGTTTACCCTTTGCCCTAGTAAGTCCGGTACGGGAGAATATTGACCTGAAAATTCAGGTGGAAAACGAAGGATTGGCGGTAATTAACCTCTTGAGTAATCAAGTTGCCTACAATTCCGGGACGGGGAGAATAGATGTCCAGGTTGGGGGAACCCTAGATCAGCCGACGGTGGAGGGGGTTGCCAGTTTGACGAAAGCGAATTTTTCTGCCCAGGCTTTACCGGGTGAGATTACCGACGTGACCGGAGGGGTGAGGTTTGATTTTGACCGAATAATAGTCGATAACCTCAGTGGTAACTTTAATCAGGGACGGATTGTGGCTAATGGGGAAATACCCATTACCACTGGGGAGGATGGACAACAGTTGGAAAATCCTTTATTGGTGAACCTGGAGCGGGTGCTTCTCAACCTCAAGGGACTATACCTTGGTGGTGTGAACGGCAACTTAATGATTACAGGTAGTGCCCTCGACCCAATTTTGGGGGGAGACATCCAACTGAGTAACGGTCAGGTATTACTCCCAGAACCCAACTCCAACGATACCCCATCCCTTGCCAAAAATCTCCAAACCCTAGGGGAGGAAACAGACACCTTCCCCCCCCAGGAAAACCCCACCCGTTTCCGCAATTTATTTATCACTTTAGGCAACAACCTCCGAGTTACCCGTCCCCCCATCCTCAACTTTACCGCCACTGGTACTCTAAAACTCAACGGTTCCTTCCTTGACCCCATACCGGAGGGGGAAATTCGTCTGCGGGGTGGGGGAGTAAATTTATTTACCACCCAATTTAACCTAGCCCGTGGTTATAGACATACTGCCACATTTCGCCCAAGCCAACCACGGGACCCGGAGTTGGATATTCGCCTATTTGCCAAAGTATTCGACATTCGACCCAGTTCCGACATTAACCGTTTAGGGAATGGGGGGATTAGCAGACTCGAAAGCGTGCGGGTGGAAGCAAATATTACCGGTCTTGCGAGTCAATTAAATGAAAATTTGGAATTACGTAGTACACCAAGTCGGACTGAAAACGAAATTATTGCCCTACTGGGTGGGGGATTTGTTGACTCCCAAGGAAGGGCAGACAGCACCCTGGGGTTAATTAATATTGCCGGTTCGGCTGTGTTTAATAATTTTCAAACCGCCTTTAGTCAAATTGGCACAGCCTTTGGGTTGAGTGAGTTGCGGATTTTTCCCACCCTGTTATCCCAAGACCCGGAAGCCGGACGTAATGCATCTTCTTTGGAACTTGCTGCTGAAGCAGGGGTGGATATTAGTCCCAGGTTTTCTATCTCTGCTTTGAAAATTTTAACCGCCAGCGATCCGTTACAACTTGGGATTAATTATCGGATTAATCAGGAATTTCGTCTACGGGGAGCCACTAATTTCTTTGATGATAATCGGGCTGTGTTGGAGTTTGAACGCAGATTTTGAGGAATTTATAATTCGTAATTCGTAATACCCGCTACGCGGGAAGCAAGCTACGTAACTTGTAATAGCCTGCGGCAAGCCGCTACGCATCTACGTAATTATTTGTAATTAGTCAGATGAATCTTGTAGAGACGTAGCGTTGCTACGTCTCATATTGGGTATGTGTTGCCAACATTTTTTGCGAGTGTAACGCAGTGATGTGAATATTATTTACAATCCGTTACATAATTCGATTTATTTGTGACGACCTACAGAAAAACTTCAGTTTTTCACAATTTCAATTTGGGAACTCTTTCCGAATCTTTCCCCTGTGGGTGCTAACTCCTGGGGTGGGTTGGAGACTTGACCCGATTGCTTAATAATCTGATTTAAAAAGGTATCTTGCTGTTTACGGAAATTGTTTAAATCTCCCTGTCCATTCATCAAAGCGAACCAAATAATCCCTTGATTTTGGGTTGGCAATCCACCCACTAGGGCACTCACTGTACCTAAACTACCTGATTTCACAACCGCTAAGGGAGGTATTTGACGTGGTGATAACACTCCCTCATCGACACTAGTAATAGTAAATACATCTGCAACCGTGAGATTATGTGACCGCAGGTATAATTCTACCGCTCGAAACATGGCGATCGCGGCTCTAGGGGAAATTTTATTTTCGTAGGTTAAACCGGAACCGTTAATCAAGTAAATTTCTTGACTAGGCACTTGAGCAATTTCCGCAGCCCGTTGGGCGACAGTTTTAGCTCCACCGACACTATTGGCAATCATTTCTGCCATCGGATTATTGCTAAAATTATTCATTTTTTTCAACAATTCCGCCAGGGGATAGGAGGAATGGCGAACTAGTATCCGCATATTTGCTGGTGCTGTGGTTTGGGTTTTGACTTGACCCTCAATCAATACTTGGGGTTTAGGTGTTTGGGGAGGCAATGTTTGATACTGACGGGTAATTACGGATGTCCAAGTTTGACTATTCAAGGCTTGTTTGAGGAGATTACCGACGGTGACTGGGGCAGTATTGTAGTTCATGTAAAATTTACCAGTGATAATTAAATCACCCCGAACACGTTTTATACCCATTTGGTTCAGAGTATTTCCCAGCTTAATCGCTTCTTCCCAGACAAAAAAGGGGTCTTCTCCTCCCTGAATAATCAAGTCTCCCTCAATCACTCCTTCCCGAATTGTTCCTGTTGTACCTATCTGAGTGAGGAAGCGGTGGTCGGGTCCAAAGGTTTTCAGCGCAACTAGGGTGGTGGCTACTTTGGTGATGGATGCAGCTGGTAAAGGGGTTGTACCTTGGTGATTGGCTAGTAATTTATCCTTTGTTTGCATCCATACCCCTTGGGATTTAGCTGGTGCTGGTTGTAGGGATTTGATATAGGCTGCAACTTGAGGGTTAATGGGAGGATTGGGTTCGGTGGGGGGAACAGTCAGGAGTTCCGGGGTGGGTGTGGGTGTAGGAGTTGCGCGAATTACTGCTGTGGATGAGGTTTGGTTTGATTCGGATGTGTTTGGGGTACAACTACATAGTAAAAACAGGAAAATCAGGGATAGGGGATAGGGATGGATCGACATAGCAATCTGCGAATGCAAAAGAATACAGGATACAGGATACAGGATTAGAGAATGATTACCCCTAGTACTTTGTCCTATTTGCTTGAAAAGAATATCTAAGTTGCTGTTAAAAAACAAATCAATTATCCTATGCCGATAAATAATAAACTCAGGAATCACTTAACTAGCATATTATTCTCGGTTCGTAGTTTAGTCCTCAAAGTAAGCGAAGACAGTGCTGACTTTTTTTGTTTGCGTTTAATCGGTTCCAGCAATCCTACTTCCCTCGCTACACGTCTGACTAATTCCTTCCAACGCTTAGAAACTTCCCCTTGACTGACCCCTAACGCAGAAGCTTGCTCTGTTTGGGTTTTACCTGCAACCATCAGTTTCCATAATTTCAGATAACCTTACGAATTACGAATTACGAATTACAAATGTTTTAGTCGAGTGCGAGACTCTCCATCTCCAAAATCCTGTTATAAAATAGACGTAGTAGCATTCGAGGACCAGTTTCCTGGTAGAAAACGCCTATCGAGACTATCTTTGGTAATCTCCAAGGTTTGAAATCCAGCCAGTTGAAGCAACTTCAACGGCTATACCACCAGCGCATTCCGGGCGATCGCGTCACTACGCCCGAATTTTCCCAGCGACTGGCGGCCATCAGTGCCGAAATTAATCAGCCTGTGTGTGCCTATCTTAACCGTCGTGGACAAGTAATCCGGGTTGGGGTAGGCACTCCGCGTCAAACCCAAATTCCGCCCCTGGAACTCCCCCGTTACGGGGCTGCACGTTTAAGCGGGATTCGGTGTTTGGCTACCCACCTGAAACCAGAACCACCGAATGAGGCTGCTTTAACCGCAATGGCTATGCAGCGCTTGGATGCTCTGGTTATGCTCAATATTACTGGCACTGGTTTTACTAAACGGGGTGGTGGAGCAACAGGGTATGTCAAACATGCCTATTTAGCCCACTTAATTGCCCAAAATGTTCGGGAGTTAGTTCCGAGTGGAGGTAGCGGTAAACACTTATCTTTGCCGCAAAACTGGGTAATTTCCCCACCGATGAGTTTAGATGTGATCTCCGACCAAGATTTTTTGGAGCTAGTCGAAAGTCTAGAAGCGGAGTTTGAGCGGGAATTCATTGCCCAGGAAGTAAATACAGATTGCGATCGCACTGTCATCGTCGGTGTGCAAACTGATGATATTTCTGAGCAACATTTCCAAGATACCTTAGCAGAGTTGGCGCGATTAGTCGATACTGCCGGAGGAGAAGTTTTACAAACTATTATCCAAAAACGTAACCGCATCCATCCCCAAAGTGTTGTGGGAGACGGAAAAGTTCAAGAAATCGCCCTTGCAGCCCAACTCACCGGTGCAAATCTGATTGTTTTTGACCGGGATTTATCTCCCTCCCAGGTTCGCAACCTCGAACAAAAAATTGGTGTGCGAGTCGTTGACAGAACCGAGTTAATATTAGACATTTTTGCCCAAAGGGCCCAATCTCGCGCCGGTAAACTCCAAGTCGAGCTAGCCCAGCTAGAATACATGTTACCTCGACTCACCGGACGGGGACAAGCCATGTCCCGACTGGGAGGTGGTATCGGAACTAGAGGTCCAGGGGAAACGAAGTTAGAAACCGAGCGTCGGGCAATACAAAAGCGCATTGCTCGTTTACAGCAGGAAGTAGATCAGCTGCAAGCCCATCGTTCCCGTTTACGTCAGCGACGACAACATCGGGAAGTTCCTTCGGTTGCCTTGGTTGGGTATACCAATGCTGGTAAATCAACATTACTTAATGCCCTCACCAACGCTGAAGTATACACTGCCGACCAGTTATTTGCAACCCTTGACCCAACCACACGTCGGTTAGTTGTTCCCGACGCTTCCACCGGTGCAGCATCGGAAATTCTGATCACCGATACGGTTGGTTTTATCCATGAATTGCCAGATGCACTAGTTGATGCTTTTCGTGCCACCCTAGAGGAAGTCACGGAAGCCGATGCATTATTGCATTTAGTTGACCTATCTCACCCCGCTTGGTTAAGCCATATCCGCTCCGTGCGTGATATTTTGGCTATGATGCCGATTACACCTGGACCCGCTTTAGTGGTTTTTAATAAAATTGACCAAGCTAGTAGTGAAACCCTAGCAATTGCCAGGGAAGAGTTTCCATTAGCTGTTTTTATCTCCGCTAGGGAACGTTTAGGGTTAGAAACCCTGCGTCAGCGTCTGGGTCAGCTTGTTTATTATGCAGCCAATACTGTTTCCGAATTCGGATGTTAAAGACTGAATCGGACTTAGGCAAAAGTAGCGTCACTGCGTCACTCAGCTAGGGTACGGAGGCAAAGTAATCACCAAAATTTTGGGATTGCGACTGAAACTGCGTTTCGGTCGCAATGACAAATTTTCTCTTGCAAGAAACTGCGCTATTGGCACCCCTCTCTCTACCTTGCTTAAGCCCTGCTGAAGTTTTCAAGCTTAATGTTGGCTTTGTCGCTAAAAGTTTTTACTGTTTCTAGAAAAAAAACAACAAAAACCTCTTTAATAGAGGTTTTCTTTAAATATATTAAATAAAAATGGCTCAGGTCAGACTCGAACTGACGACCAAGGGCTTATGAGTCCCCTACTCTAACCAACTGAGCTACTGAGCCTCTTAATTATTCACAGCACACAATATACCACACCCAGCCAGACAAGTCTAGAGTCTGCACAAATATTTTTGGTTACAGGCGAAAAATGGCGTGGCTAATTTCCATGCCGAGGAAAATTCAGGACACTCTTACTATATCGCAATCCGATTTCTGTTGTGGCTATACCCTGCGGGAAGACTTCTCCTAGAGAAGCCATGCCTATGGCAGTCAACAACCCTACATGGAAGATTTTAGGAATCATCTAGGATTTCTAGATGTGATTAATTTAGCTAATAATATTATGCTAAAAACATAACTAAACATTAATGATAAATCCTTTACAAAACGCAACTTAACTTTTAATGTAGTAACAGATGGGTAAGTTAACTCATCAAAAATTATTAAGATACATAAAGCACTCATAAAATCATGACCACAACCTTACAACGTCGCGAAAGCGCAAACGTATGGGAGCGGTTCTGCGAGTGGATCACCAGCACCGACAACCGGTTATACATCGGCTGGTTCGGCGTATTGATGATTCCCACCCTGTTAGCAGCAACCACCTGCTTCATCATCGCCTTCATCGCAGCACCCCCAGTAGACATCGACGGAATCCGCGAACCAGTAGCAGGTTCCTTAATCTACGGAAACAACATCATCTCCGGAGCAGTAGTACCCTCCTCCAACGCCATCGGACTCCACTTCTACCCCATCTGGGAAGCAGCATCCTTAGATGAGTGGTTATACAACGGCGGTCCATACCAATTAGTAATCTTCCACTTCCTAATTGGATGCTTCTGCTACCTAGGTCGTCAGTGGGAATTATCCTACCGCTTAGGAATGCGTCCTTGGATTTGTGTTGCTTACTCTGCACCATTAGCATCAGCAACCGCAGTATTCTTGATTTACCCCATTGGACAAGGTTCCTTCTCCGACGGAATGCCCTTGGGAATCTCCGGAACCTTCAACTTCATGTTGGTATTCCAAGCAGAACACAACATTCTGATGCACCCCTTCCACCAATTGGGAGTAGCAGCAGTATTCGGTGGAAGCTTATTCTGTGCAATGCACGGAAGCTTGGTAACTTCCTCTCTAGTACGTGAGACAACCGAAAACGAAAGCCAAAACTACGGCTACAAATTCGGTCAAGAGGAAGAAACCTACAACATCGTGGCAGCACACGGATACTTCGGTCGTTTGATTTTCCAATACGCATCCTTCAACAACAGCCGTGCATTGCACTTCTTCTTAGCAGCATGGCCAGTAGTAGGAATTTGGTTCACCGCATTGGGAATCAGCACCATGGCGTTCAACTTGAACGGGTTCAACTTCAACCAGTCTGTGATTGACAGCCAAGGTCGTGTAATCAACACTTGGGCAGACATCATCAACCGTGCCAACTTGGGTATGGAAGTAATGCACGAGCGTAATGCTCACAACTTCCCCCTCGACTTGGCTGCTGGTGAAGCTGCACCTGTTGCATTGAGCGCACCTGCAATCAACGGTTAATTCCAGGTTTTGGTTTGGATTTAGCTACAAGTTAGGTAAATAGCGAAA
Source organism: Calothrix sp. NIES-3974 (assembly GCF_002368395.1). Lineage (GTDB taxonomy): Bacteria > Cyanobacteriota > Cyanobacteriia > Cyanobacteriales > Nostocaceae > NIES-3974. The sequence continues at coordinate 2,775,384 of NZ_AP018254.1, read as the reverse complement.
ATGCCCTCCGGGATACCGGGGGTATTTTTTGTTTGTAGAGACGTAATATATTACGTCTCGTTCTCGTTCAGACAGTGAGTCGATAAGCCGTTGGCGTCATCCCTGTGAATTGGCGAAACTGCTTGGTAAAATGGCTGTGGCTGCTAAATCCGCAATCAAGGGCAATTTCCGCAAGCGATCGCGTAGGGACTCCTGTGGAATATCGCTCCGTTTGTTTTAATAGCAGTTTTGCCCGTTCAATGCGTTGTTGGAGGAGATATTGGTAGGGGGGAATGCCCATCGATTGTTGGAAAGCGTGGCTAAAATGATACTTACTCATATTCAGTAATGGGGCTAAATCGGCCAGCTTCACGTTGCGATCAAGATGGGCATTGATATATTCCAATACTTGCGTTAGCTGGTATGGAGGTAATCCGCCTTCACGGATAGCAAGATGGGGTTTGGATGTGGCGTATTGTCTGATTAAATGAATTGCCAGTAGATTAGCCAGTGATTCTACGTAGAGATGGGAAGCTGTATTTTCCTGTTGTAGTTCCGTAAGTAGCATCATTGCGATCGCTTCAAGTTGGGAGTCCTTGGTGCGAAAACAAGGAATTAATTCCAGGTTCTCCCGCTCCATTGTTTCCCTGGCAACAGTATCCACAAAAGCTGAGGAGATGGATATCTGTAAAAACCGATCATCCCGTTCCCAACGGCAGAATATAGACATATCCGCAGGAGTGATGGCAATATCACCTTTACGATAGAATCCCCTATAGCTCTGTTTTTCTCTAACTTGGTACAAACTCACGGGACGGGGTGCGAGGGACAGGTAAATTGTATGTTTTTTGTGGTCATAGCAAATTGCTTCGCCTTTGGGAACTTGGTATTGTTCCACTAAAATATTTTCCCAGCCACGCTTTTGGCTGGATAGGTTTGCTTGCGATTCCATTTTCCCCAACTGTAATTTGCCTAATACCAATTCAAAAAACGGTTTGACTGTAAATGTTTGCAAAATATACTGAATATGGGACGTAGCATTGCCATCGCTGGTCAAAATTTATTTGTCGTATTCAGTTTGCAAATTGGTATAACTTTCATTTTATGGGTATTTGATGGTATGACTCCTGTTGCAGAAAATTGCCTAAATTGATCGCAAGATTTTACAAGTACCACAGGATTTTGACAGCACCAGGTAAACAATTTGCCTAAGCTGGATGAGTAATCAAAATCGTCATGTCACAGCACAGAATTTATGCCACAGTTACTACACATCGATGCTAGTCCCCGTGGAGAACGTTCCCATTCCCGTAGACTCTCTGGAGAATTTGTCAAAATTTGGCAACAATTTCATCCTCAGTATACAATTAGCTATCGCGATGTGGGACGCAATCCCCTTCCCCATGTCGATGAAGCTTGGATTGCCGCAGCTTATACCCCAGCAGAGGAACGTACACCCCAACATCAAGCAGCAATTCATTTGAGCGATCGCCTAGTGGATGAATTTCTTGCTGCGGATATATACGTTATCGGTACTCCCATGTACAATTTCAGTATTCCCAGCGCTCTCAAAGCCTACATCGACCAGATTGTCAGGATTGGGAGGACATTTGCGTTTACACCGGAAAATCCTACCACTCCCTATCAACCCCTGGTGTTGGATAAAAAAATGTATATCGTTGCTGTACGGGGAGGTTCGGGTTTTGGTGCAGGTGGACAATACGCACAGATGAATTTTCAAACCCCCTATCTCGCAACGGTATTTGGGTTTATTGGCATTACTGATATTACATTTGTGGAAATGGAAAACGATGAATTGGGTGGGGAAGGATTAAAGGAAGCGATCGCAAATGCTCGGACTCAAATTGCTCGACTAGCAGGTGGTTTGTAACGGTAACAACACATAAAGGCAAAAATCAAGGTGGAAATGCTGTACTCTGATGGAAGCGAATTCTAATTTGTTTTGTCTCCATCGAATGTTTTTTGGTATGATGCAACGCTATATACATACATCTGTTGTGTGGTAGATATCTATAATCTCTGTTTCTACCACTTTTTTGTGTCCAATTTAGATTGAGAACGTGTTTATTGATTCGTAGTGTTGCAGATATTAATGCCCGTAGAATTCTAAAATTCAAAATCTCAAATCGAATGACTAATTTACAGGAACGCGGACACCTTTTGACTGAACAAATTAATCCTGACAGTCAAAATTTAGATGAACTAGATGCTCAAGAAATTGTCGAATTGTTTAATCGGGAAGACCAAAAAGCTGTTACAGCCGTAGCTGGGGCAAAGTTAGCCCTAGCACGAACCATTGAGGAAACAGCAGCTAGATTAGGACGAGGAGGTCGTTTATTTTACGTCGGTGCAGGTACCTCTGGACGCTTAGGTGTATTAGATGCGGCAGAATGTCCACCAACTTTTTGTACCCCACCGGAATTAGTACAAGGAATTATTGCTGGGGGTGCAAGTGCTTTGCTCAAAAGTTCGGAGGAAAAAGAAGACCGTAGGGAAGATGGGGAAGCCATCATTCGGGAATACGGAATTGGTAGTTTGGATGTGGTGATTGGAATTACCGCTGGGGGGACAACTCCCTACGTACATGGAGCCTTGAGTGCAGCTAAGGGTGAGGGTGCTTTAACGGTGATGATGGCTTGTGTTCCCGAAGAGCAGGTTCCAGCTGATGTGGACATTAATATTCGCTTGCTTACAGGACCAGAGATTTTGGCTGGTTCCACCCGTTTGAAGGCTGGAACTGCGACTAAATTGGCTTTGAATATTATTTCCACAGGAACAATGGTGAAGCTCGGTAAAACCTACGGAAACCGCATGGTGGATGTGGCTGTCACCAACAGTAAATTACGCGATCGCGCGATTCGGATTTTAACTGATTTGACTGACCTGAGTCGGGATTTAGCAAGTGATTTGCTAGAACGCAGTGGTAAACGGGTGAAACTGGCTTTATTAATGCACTGGACTGGTGTAGATCAAACTACAGGAGAAGCATTATTACAACAACATCAAGGCAATCTTCGTGTTGCTGTCCACAGCTATAAGCAGCACAAGAATTAACTGTACTATTACCTATAGCTGGAGCGATTCTTCCCCAACCATGCGTAAAAATTCTGTTGCTGAATCAAGGTTTCATCGAAATAATTGAAACAGCTTGATTTGCGGGAACAGCGTATGTGGCGGCAAGAATTGGGAGATTTTTGCAGTATAACTTGTTTTAAAGCAGCGATCGCAGGTATGGAGGACGCATTAGGCCAACAAGCAGCTGCGATCGCCTTGACTACTGCTGGAAGAGCGCGAGGTAAACAGTTAATTAAAGATTTAGGCTGGTCTGGTCAGTCGATTGATTTTGATGTCTTGACGGATAAAATGCGGTTTGCGTTGGGAAAAGAAGGTAGTCGTTTTTGTCTGGTGGAAAAAATTAGTCAAGCAGAAGGGATAATTACAGTTTACACCTCAGAAACCCTTTGTTCCGCCGGAGAACAACCTGGTTCCAGTCGTCAATGTACTTTCACTTTAGGTGCTGTTTGGGGTGCGTTAGAAGAATTAATGGGTCAACGTTTCCAAGCTCAACAAACTGCATCCGTGTTAAAGGGTGGTAGTTTTGACGTGTTTGAATTTACTCCCACTTGAAATAGCCCCATAAATCCAAAATCCAAAATAGTTTACCCACTCTCCTCCCACTTGAAATAGCGCCATAAATCCAAAATCCATAGACGCGCGTAGCGCGGATCAACCGAAGAATAATCCAAAATCCAAAATAGTTTACCCACTCTCCTGTATCCTGTATCCTGTGTCCCGAATTCTTTCATCATGGAATTCCTAGCAAGAACCCAAGATAACTTTGCGGAGAAATTGCTCGAACTCGCTTTGCGTTCGGGTGCAGATGCAGCAGAAGTGTATCAATCCCAGTCCCTGTCACGACCAGTTTTTTTTGAAGCTAACCGACTCAAACAAGTCGAAACCAATCAATCCTTGGGAACAGCTTTACGGTTGTGGTATCGAGGTCGTCCAGGATTAACAGTCGCTTACGGAAATGTTCCACCAGAGGAGATTGTCCAACGAGCGATCGCCTTAAGCTATCTGAATCAACCGGAAGCAGTGGAATTAGCTCCCCCCCATCATACCCAATTTGCCAACTTGGGAGAAATTGTTTCTCCAGAGGTTTTGGTAGAGTGGGGGAACCAGACAATCGCCTATGTGCGTGATATCTATCCGGAAGTGATGTGTAGCGGGGATTGGGAGTGTGATACGGAAACAACCATACTCATTAATACCCAAGGTTTAGATTGTCGATATACGGATACAACCCTAAGTTGTTACTTGTCGGCTGAATGGGTGCGGGGTGATGATTTTTTATCTGTGAGCGATGGTCAAACCCAGAGGGGAAGTCTACAACCTGATAAATTAGCCCAACAAATTATCCAGCGTCTAAGTTGGGTCAAAGACCACAATGTTCCCCCACCCCACCATCGAGTTCCCATTATCTTTACCGCTAAAGCCGCAGATATGTTGTGGGGAACCGTACAAGCTGCATTAAATGGTAAACGAATCCTAGAAAAATCCTCACCTTGGGTCGGTCAAAACGGACAGTTAGTCACCTCTCCCCTGTTGACCCTATCCCAAGACCCCCTCGCAGGTCCCTACAGTTGTCCCTTTGACGATGAAGGCCATCTCACCCAACCCCTAGTATTTATCGAAAACGGTATCCTCAAAAACTTTTATTGCGATCGCACTACTGCTATTAATCTCAACACCACCACCACCGGAAACGGCTTTCGTCCCAGTTTGGGAAGTTACCCCACACCCGGTTTGTATAATTTCCTGATTAAAACTGGCACATTTACTCTCCAGGAATTAATCGCTAACCTCGATGATGGATTAATCATCGATCAAATTTTAGGCGGTGGTGGAGGTATCTCCGGCGACTTTTCGATTAATGTCGATTTAGGATTCCGTGTCCAAAACGGAGAAGTTATCGGTCGTGTCAAAGATACGATGGTCTCCGGTAATGTTTATACCGCCCTCAAGCAATTAATAGCCCTTGGTAGTGATGGTGATTGGAACGGTTCCTGTTACACCCCGTCAATGGTGGTAGCAGGTTTATCGATTACCAGTAAATGGGAGTAGAGACGTAGCATTGCTACGTCTCTTCCCTTACATTCCCTGTACGATGAAAATGTTAAGCCAATACCTGGTATCACGTTTGCGTAATTTTTGGCAACCCCGTCGGAGTCATGCGATCGCAGAAGCATCTTTGATTGGGTTAGTGGCAGCTGTGTCTGCGGTTATACTCAAGTTTGGTTCGGGAACCCTGGGTGTTTGGCGAATTCAAGGGTCAAATATTTTTCCCGCTTGGATTGTTTTACCCTCCGTTGGCTTGGGTTTTGGCTTACTGGCTGGATTTTTAGTAGAGCGGTTTGCTCCCGAAGCCGCAGGTAGCGGTATTCCCCATGTCAAAGCTTCCCTCGCCAATGTCCCAGTGAAACTTTCCTGGCGAGTGGCAATTGTCAAGTTACTGAGTGCAATTATTACTATTGCCTCCGGGTTAACCCTGGGTAGACAAGGACCCACAGTTCAAGTTGGAGCCGGGTTAGCGGCGGGTATGAGTCGGTTTTTTCCCACTTCTCCCGACCACCGTCGGCAAATGATTGCTGCTGGAGCTGGAGCGGGTTTAGCTGCGGCTTTTAATGCCCCGATTGCTGGTGTATTATTTATCATCGAAGAATTGCTACAGGACTTGTCGGGATTGACCCTGGGTACTGCCATTATTGCTTCCTTTATCGGTGGTGTGGTTTCCCAGCTATTGGGTGGAGGAAGCCTGGTGTATCCCCGCTCCACCCATCTTGATAGTAGTATGGATTTGCGGGAAATACCCTTTTATCTAGTCTTGGGTCTGGCGGCTGGGGTATTAGCAGCTTTGTTTAACCGGGGACTAATTCAAAGTATTAAGCTATACGATAGACTGCACGTCAATTTACCTCTGCGGATTGCTCTGGCTGGCTTGATTTGTGGAGTCATTATTTCCCTGCTCCCAGTTGAATTCCGTAATAATACTGGCTTAAGGGAATTTGTGATTATTGGTGGGGTGAGTGCTTCACGGGCTGTAATTGTATTTGTCACCCAGTTTTTCCTGACATTAATTGCCTTTGGTTCCGGTGCTCCAGGGGGCTTATTTGCACCCAGTTTAATTTTAGGTTCCTGTTTAGGATATGTGGTTGGGGTGGGGGAACAGCATTTATTGGGGATGTCTTCACCGACTATTTATGCATTAGCGGGGATGGGGGGATTTTTTAGCGGTGTTTCCAAGGTTCCGATTACAGCGATTGTGATTGTGTTTGAGATGACCGCAGACTTTCAACTGGTTTTACCTTTGATGATTACTTCCGTCACTTCCTATCTAATTGCGGAGAAGATATTTCCTGGTTCACTGTATAGTAAACTACTCGCCCTCAAAGGTATTGACATCGAACATCCAACTTCCGTGGAAGGGATTTTAAGTAATCTGACAGCAGAGAAGGTGATGCAACCACGGGTGGAAACCCTGGATGTGAATATGACCGTAGAAGAAACCATGCAGGCTTTTTCTAGTTCCCACCACCGTGGTTTCCCCGTAGTTGAAGAACATAAACTAGTGGGAATTGTCACCCAAAGCGACCTGTTGCAAATACGCGATCGCAATTTGGCTAAAGATACTCCTTTACGGGAAATTATGACCCCCCACCCAGTCACAGTTACTCCCCACCATAATTTAAGTAATGTTTTATATATCTTAGATAGAAATAATATCAGCCGTTTACCGGTAGTGGAAGGACAGCGACTGATTGGAATTATTACCCGTGCCGATATTATCAGGGCTGAAGCCGACCGTCTCAATTGTAAAAGTGAAACCGGTCCCCGTCCGGAACCCTCCTACGTTGTTTATCAAACCCGTTCACCTAGCACCGGTAGGGGAAGAATTTTAGTCCCCGTTGCCAACCCGGAAACAGCCGCCATCTTACTAGAAATGGCCATCGCCATAGCCCGCGATCGCCATTATGAAATAGAATGTGTGCAAATCATGCTGGCTCCCCGCTACACCTCCCCCGCAACCACCCCCGTCCGCACCACCAAAAGTAGGCGTTTACTACGGCAAGCGGAGGCTCTAGGTAAAAAATGGAACATCCCCATCCACACCCAAATCCGTGTAGCCCACGATGTAGCCCCAGCCATTTTAGAAACAATTCAAGAAAGTCATATCGATTTGATTTTGATGGGTTGGAAAGGCAGTACATCCACCCCTGGACGTATTTTTGGTGACATAGTGGATACAATTATTCGTCAAGCCACCTGTGAAGTCGTTCTGGTTAAAATTGGTAATACCCACCTACCCCGCTTTTGGTTTCCCCAGCAAATATCCACCAATCCCCTCATTTCCTTTTCTTCCACACCGCAAGTTTCAGGAAGAATTTTCCCCAACCAATCTCGACCTCGATTCAATCATTGGTTAGTACCAATGGCTGGAGGACCAAACGCAAGAGCTGCAATACGTCTACTTCCAGCCCTAATTACCCTCGCTCAAGAGCCAAAAATCCGCCTGACACGAGTATTTCACCCCAACGAAACCAAACCAGACCTGACGATTCTCGAACGAGCAATTCGTCAACTAATTCGCCGTCGTCAGCTTTCCAGTCTTGTGGTCGCTGCACCAATTCAAGCTGAATCCGTCAGCGAAGGCATTATTAACTTAGTTAAGCAGGAAAACTACGATGTGGTCATGTTAGGTGCATCCCGTGAAGGATTACTCAAACATGCAATTACCGGCAATATCCCCGAAGAAATAGCTACAAACGTCAACAGTACGGTGATTCTCGTTCGCAGTGCCATTCAATCATCGTGACGACCGGACGTAGAGACGACCCGACGGTTCGTCTCTACAATCAACCGTCAAATTTTTTATTTGGATTTATTTGAACAATTTCGGGGATTGTGTTTGTCTAATTCCTATTTAACGGGATTATCGAAAATATATTTTCTGATATTATTTAGAAATGCTTCATCACGAATAATATGGTCGTGAAACCGAGGTTGCCACCTAAATTCTTGGAATCCCGATTCCCAAATTTGCTTCGTGCAAATCGATTTGAATTGACCAATTATTGAACCTAACGAATTTGATTTTAATTGTGGTATATTTGGTGGGTCGTTTTCTGCGTGATTGCTAGTAGAGACGACTCATCGGGTCGTCTCTACATTATGGGTCGTCTCCACGGTAGGTTTATGAATAATCAATATGCCGTGAAAATGATTTGGCATGATTACCCATGCATCTAATTCCACATAGGGTCGTATCAGTTCTGTTTTTTGCCATTCCACAGCTAAAATTTTCCCAATGGGAGATAAATTCATTTTACCATCGATAATTTCACCAAAAAAAGACTGTTTTTTATAGGTACAAATAGTAATAAAATAATAGCCAGCAGATGTATAGTCCCATTTATTGCATCGGGCAGATTCAATCCGATATTTATTTTTATATAAGGTCATAAATCAGAATATGGTATTAATTAACCACGTAGACGACAGGTCGTAGAGACGACCCGACGAGACGTAGAGAGGACCCGACGGGTCGTCTCTACATATGCGTGGTAATTCAATACCAATATATTGAATTGATACCGTAATCTGTTCAGTATTATTTCTATATATTTCTGATGTGGATGGAATATGGGTTTTTGTCTACACAACTCCTAATCCCTGTATTTATTGAAAGCTTATTTTTGATAGAAAAAGGCAATTTCCTTTTCTTTTAGGGGAGCAAACCCTGCATCCGATAGCATTTGATCCAGTTCAGCTTGGGGAATATGTTTCGCTCCGATGCGCACAATCCGCGATCGCATGGTGTTGGATACTCCACTACGTTGACGATTGGCTTCTAATGCCATGACTTTGTTGTACAGTTCCAGTTTCGCTGGGGGTATGGGTGTACCATCAAAATCAATTCCTTGGGCGATCGCCACATCAACTGCATCTGCACCCGTAGTCGTCTGATTGGTTTCTACACTCATGGTTATATTTTGACTTCTATTGAAATTGCTTCTATGCAAAATTTTATCAAGGTTTGGTATTTTGCTGATAAATACCCCATAACCTGCATTTCCCATTCTGATTTTGACAATCTTTTTGGTAAATAGGGGTAGTCCGTACAGACGACCCGTCGGGTCGTCTGTACAGGAAGTAGGGAGTCGAAAGGAGATATAACATGGGGACTACTCCCTATTTTTCCAGGGAGTTTGCGTAAAAGTTAAATTTATCGTTGAATCTAATAAAGATAGAGATATATACGGATATTTATCCGTGTTGTGTAGGTGAGAATAGATGAAAATATACTTGAATTAGTATCTTTATTTTCGGAATCTATCCCCAACAAATCTTAACATTAAAGTTTAACAAACGATTCTTGAACTCCCATGCCTGTAACATCTAGCACTAAAACAACCTGGCGATTTGTTGAATGGTTAGCGATCGCCGCACTCAGTTCCTCTTTGATCATCTTTCTGGGAATCCTAATTTCACCATTTTTCATTCGTCGTATCATCGATCAACAGGTGACAGTATCACCGGAACAGGTTTACAAGTTTCCACCCGTAGAAATTGACCGCAGTGGGTTAGGAGCTTTACGGGTGGATGCAGATGCGTTGATTCCGACGGGGGAGTGGGCTAGATTTGAAATTCAACTTTTAGATGAAACTGGGAAAATCATTGCTTCGGGAACCAAGGAAGGATGGAGTGATAGTGGGACTTGGTACGAGGATGGGGAATCGGGAACTTGGTCGGAAAGTGATACTTTAGGTGGTTTAGATGTTCGCAATGATCAAAAGGAAAAAATCTCCCTTGCGATCGCTTTATTAGAACGTGGTACAACCGCAGGAGTGGAAATCAATCAACCTCTAGGTTTTAATGTGCGGGTAGAAAACGGTGTGGTTGATATTGGTGCGTTATGGTTTGGGTTAGTTGGTTCCCTGATTTTAGGATTTATTAGTGCCAAATTAGTTAGTAGTAGTGGGAAAAAAGTCATTGCCGAAAAGATTGAAGATAGTGACCCGACTGGACGGGGAACGATGGGAGGTAAAAACAGTTTAGTGCGGGTAAAAGTGAAGTTTGATGCGGATGAAGGTTCCACGAATAAAAGTATGTATATCAATTTATTTGTGAATAATAGTTACGGTGAACAAATTTATGTGGAGCAGATTCCTGTCAACCTGAATATTCATCAAAATGATGGAGATTTTATCAAAGCAACAGGAAAAGCCGAGCGTTTTTTCGTCTTTTCCCAAAAAGATTCCTATGGTTTTCATGTGGAAGTGCATCCCGATGAACCCGTCGATCGCACATGGTTAACGGTATGCGATCGCGTTCGTACTTTGGGTCCAGTTCAAGTGATTGAAATCGTCTGATTTTAGATTTTGGATTAATTGTGGAAGATAATAACTAATTTTCTCCTATCTCCTATCCCCTGTATTCTCAAAACAATGATTGCCAAAATAATTTCTGCCGGAACAATTTTATTTGCCATGACCACTCTCCATGCTGGATATGTAAATAAATCAGCCCTTGTATTACGCGATTCCAATTCAACTAATTCCTATTCCGGTCGTTCTGGAACTCGTTTATCAGGAAGTTATAACTCTAGCGGAGTTTGGATTATTAACAGTGAATCCCGTAGTTCCTATGAAAACTTTCAAGGTGGAGGACCAGGTAGCGGGAAATGATGCATGGAGAAATTAATCAACCAAATCACAATTACATCAATCCAGATTCCCCCCCAGACAAAAACCTTTATTTAAATAAATCCCAACGCCGAGTATTATTATTAGCGGCAGCAGTATCTTCTGGAAGCGGATTAGCCGTTGAATTACTATTAGGAAATTTAGCGAGTTATTTAACCGGAAATCAAGCCCTAGCCTATGGGATTTCCGTCGGTGGTTTCCTTGCAGCAATGGGTTTAGGTTCCTACCTCACCCAATATATTGCCACCACATCCCAAGGACAACAACTACAACGAGAACTCCTCCTCGCTGTCACCTGCGTTGAACTTGCGATCGCACCCCTAACTGCTATCCTACCTCTAGGATTATTCGCCCTATTTGTCAGTGACGGAGCGATGTTATGGCAAGCTTTATTTATTGTCACCATTATCCTGGGAACCTTAGCGGGTATGGAAGTACCGATTATGGTACGGATACTCGAATTATCCGATAATATGCGTCAAGCGATCGCGGGGGTATTAGCCCTTGATTATCTCGGTGGTTTAGTTGGTTCCTTGGGTTTTCCCTTACTCTTTCTACCTTGGTTGGGAATGTTTCCTACTGCGTTTGTTCTCGGTGCTTTTCCCGCACTTATGGTTTCTATGATGGGAAGGCTATTTCCGAAAATACGCCGTTTAGGATATATCGGTCTGATTCTTGGTATACTGCTATTTACTGCTGCACCAATTACCATCCCCTTCAGCAACAACCTGGAAAATAACCTGTACAACGCACCAGTAATTAAACGGGTTCAAAGTCGTTTTCAACGCATAGTCCTTACCCGTAAAGGTCAAGATGTCCGCTTATTCCTAGATGGTGATTTACAATTTTCCACCATCGATGAATATCGTTACCATGAAGCTTTGGTACATCCAGCCATGAGTGCTACCCCCAACCACCAAAATGTGTTGGTTTTAGGAGCAGGGGATGGAATGGCTGTACGGGAAATCCTCAAGTGGCAAGATGTCAAAAAAGTCACTTTAATTGAACTTGATCCAGAGATGATCAAAATTGCCACCCGCTACCCCCAAATAGCCAGCACCAACGCTCATTCCCTCCAAGACCCCCGTGTTCAAGTTATCAACGCTGACGCTTTCACCACCGCACCCGAATTACCGGATATTTACAACGTTATCATCGCCGATTTTCCCGACCCCGACCGCGACAACTTAGCCAAACTTTACTCAGAAGGCTTTTATCGTCGTTTAATCACCCGACTCGCAGATGACGGTATCCTTGTCACCCAAGCATCCAGTCCCTTCTTTACCCCCAAAGTCATAAGTTGTATTAACACCACCATCGCAGCAACCGGATTAAAAACCCATCCCTACGTCATCGATGTTCCCTCCTTTGGTGTCTGGGGGTATGTACTTGCTTCCCGTCACCAATTAGACCCCAGTCAATTGCAACTGCAAGTCCCCACCCGTTATTTAACAACTTCCTTACTGCAACATATTTTTGATTTACCCAAAGATATTCAACTGGTGCAAACCCAAGTTAACCGTCTTTCCCAACCTGTAATTGTGCGATATCAAATGCAAACCCGTACTTGATTTTGGATTTTAGATTTTGGATTAGTTAACTCCTGTCTCCTGTATTCTCATCTTCCGAACATGTTACTACTTTCCCTCGCTATCTTCGCCATTGTAATCATCATTGCGGTCATCAACATCAATTATCAAAATAATCATCAATTAAGCAACCAAGAAGTACAAAACTTACCATCAAAAGCTCGTAACATCTTTGACCTACAAATCGGTGATATAGTTCAATACGGCGATACCGATTGGGTCGTAGAAGGAAAACTAACCTACACCGTGTCCGCTTACTACTGGTTTGAATATCTACTGCAAGATAGCGATCGCCTTGCTTGGCTTGCCGTTGAAGAGGACGATAAAGTCGAAGTTTCCCTTCTAGAACCAAATAATACACTTGATATCCAAAAAATAGATATTAATCATCCACCATCAGAAATAAAATTAGCAGATGAGATTTATAAATATAAAGATTCCGGGATTGCGAGAATGATGCGCACAGGTTTAACAATGCATCGAACTGCGGAAACATGTAAATACTTTGATTATCAAGCTCCAGATAACCGCGTCCTATCTGTAGAGGTGTGGGATGGGGAAATAGAGGTCTCCGTTGGTTCTAAAATTAATCCCAGAAGTTTAATTTTACTACCTGGAGATGGCAAAACTGTGTATAGAGATTGATTTTTCCCTATTCCCTTTGATAGTTCACGCATGTAATCTCTGGACAACTCTTAACTCTTCTTGCTTGCGTTCATGTTCAACTACAAAGACATTAGAATAGAGATTAGCGATAATTTGTTTACCTTGTTGAGTCAGGGATAAATAACGTAATCCATCTTGAATATAAGGATATACTCCCTGCCAATAAAACTTAGCGTAATTTTTACGTAAATCGTGGGGATTTTTATATTTTAATTTTTTATTCATCCCTGTTTCTTCAAACTCATAATATAGGGATGTAATTTTTTTCAGATAGCGCGGGTCACTCAATTGACCAATTAAATCCGCAGCACGTACTAACCCAGAAAAAGTGTTAGTTTCTTGATGGTCGTCTGCATCCGGTACGGGAAAACGGGTTAATTCAATATTTTTTTTAATCACTTCTGCATCGATCAATTTGTGTCCACCAAAGCGTTCATCAATAAATAATTTCGCTCGATCGACGTGATATTCTGTTAGACTGGCATCGGAGGCTCCCGGTGGCAAAGCAATCATTTCCCCATTGCATCCACTAGCATATAACCCTTCATCCTCCCGGTCTTGACGACATACACCTTTAACATAACCAATATCATGACAGACCAAAGAAATGATGAAGTGAAGCCAATCTTCACATGATACACCACCTTCTCGAATATGCTTTCCCCGAAGGATTTCTTGACCAACCAGGGTGACTAAAATGGAATGCTCAACGTTATGATACAGCGCATCACTGTTAGCAATATTCTCCAAGGCCATACTACCAGCCCAAGCAATAATATCTTGGCAATCCGTTTTAAAACATCCGTAGGTTCGTTGGTAGCCATCACGGATTTGACTGACAAACGCATCGATTAAAATTTCGGTGGCATTAAACATAATTCATTTGGTCAAACTCATTTGATTTATTGACTTGTTTTTAGTGATTCGTTAACAACATTGGAGATTTCAAAAAACAGTGAATACACGTATATTTTGTTGATGTTTATAGTTGCTTTTTTGCGGATATTACAGAAAATAAATTAAAAATCTGTATACAACAGGATATTCTATTTTTAGCTTTTGTGGCAAAGGATGTGTTCTATTTAATACATTAGTTTTTTGTATCGTCCGATTGGCTATGGGTCTACACTCCCTGGAAAATAGGGAGTGGGGAGCAGGGAGTAGGAAAAACGACTTTAATCTATTTTTGCTGTCAGGAGTAAATGACTAGGCTGTGTACTTTGTGCCCTTTTTCGGGTGACAAATTCATGCACAAACTGTGGCGAAAAACTTGTTCCCAGACTTTTGGCTCGGAGCATCAGGACGAGATAATCACAAAAACCGTGTCAAGGGTAAGTCTGAGGAGGATTGGGTCAAAACCAAAAAAACAAAAAAGGCGCGATCGCGCCTTGAGTTTGAAAGTTGGATAATAAATTGCAGAACACTTTGGGAAGCGACATCCGAGGGATTGACCCAGTGTAGGGAAGCTAACACAACATCCAAAATCTGCTAAAATCTACCACAGGGCGCGAATCGGTCTATCAGACCTCGGAGCAGGTTGAACCGGTTGGATAGTGGTAGTACCGTTACCAGCTTGAGCCTGGGTTTGTCCAGTGGTGGGTTGGGCTGTGCTACCGGTTTGAGTAGTGGCGTTACTTTGGGCAACCCTCGTACCGGGTGTTGTGCCGTTGGAACCGCTGACGGTACTATTAACATTAATATTGGCGGGAAGTACGCCAGAAGTGCGATCAGGTTGTGGCTGTTGAGCGGTTTGACGACCCATTGGGAAATTAATTCCTAGGAGTGTTCCCAGTAAAATCGCCAAGCCCCCAGCCATTAATACTAGTGGTGTCCATCTACCCATGTTAATTATCTCCTTAATTTACGCAAATGGTTCCCAGACAATTTGAGAACCGTGTCCCCAAAATCCATCATATTTGGTAACTTGAATATCGCCGAGTACCCGGGTTTGGCAAGCGAGTCGCAAATCCCGCTCCGGTGAATGTGGTGGTAATGAACGCCTTGTGGTATCACGCCAATTCGCTGGTGAGACTTCACCAACTATTTTGACAGCACAAGTGCCACAGCTACCAATTCCCCGACAGTTTATTAGTTGGGAACCACCGTTGTAAAGGTCAATATTGTGCTTCAGCAAAACTTTTCTCAGGTTTTCTCCATGTTGACATTCAATGATTTGACCTTGAGCGTAGATTTTTGGCATCTGTCAATTAATTACAACTGCTGATTGGTGATATCCGCATTGAAATTATAACCAAGAAAGAATTGGAAACACTAGACAATAGGGCAAAAAAAGATGCTGGTAGCAATCCTGCAAGATAGACCAAATTGAATTAACCTAAGAAAAAAGTCTTTTTTATCTCCCCTAACCTCAATTTGGTAATGATTGAACAACATCAACCCAGCTATAGATTTCAGTGGACAAACAAAATCTCCGAAATTCCCCAATCTGCATGGGATGAGTTGGCTTTACCACTGCAAACACCGTTTTTAGAGTATGCGTGGTTAGAGAATTTGGAAACATCGGGAAGTGCAACCGCCAACACTGGATGGCTACCCAATCATTTAATTTTATGGCGAGACCAGACTTTAGTTGCAGCCGCTCCCCTTTATGTTAAAGGTCATAGTATGGGGGAATTCGTTTTTGACCACCAATGGGCAGATTTATCCCAGAGATTGGGTATTGATTACTACCCGAAATTATTGGGAATGACCCCGTTTACACCCGCAGAGGGATATCGGTTTTTAATTGCACCAAGTGAGGACGAACGGGAAATTACCGCGATGATGGTACGGGAAATTGACGCTTTCTGCATCCGTCATCGCATATCTGGTTGTCATTTTCTCTATGTCGATCCGAATTGGCAACCGATTATCGCCGAAAATGGATTTACTGGTTGGTTACACCATAGTTTTATTTGGCAAAACTTAGGTTTTAGCAGCTTTGATGATTATCTACAAATATTTAATGCCAATCAACGCCGTAATATTAAACGGGAACGGAAATCTATGGAAAAAGTCGGTATAACCTTCAAACCATTAACCGGAGATGAAATTCCCAAAGGTTTATTTAGCTTAATGTACGAATTTTACGGCGATACCTGCGATAAATTTGGTTGGTGGGGAAGTAAATATCTCACCAAACAGTTTTTTGAAACCCTACACCACAACTATCGCCATCGGGTATTATTCATGGCAGCCTATAGGGAAGCAGACCCCCGTCAACCCTTGGGAATGTCCTTTTGTTTATACAAAGGTGAAAACCTATACGGACGCTACTGGGGAAGCTTTCAGGAAATAGATTGCCTCCATTTTAACGCTTGCTACTATGCACCCATTGAGTGGGCGATCGCAAACAACATTAAACTATTTGATCCCGGTGCAGGTGGTAGACACAAAAAACGACGCGGTTTCCCCGCAACCGCAAATTACAGTTTCCACCGTTTTTACCACAACCGTCTCCAACAAATTCTTTGTCCCTACATACTTGAAGTTAACCAACACGAACAAGCAGAAATCGACGCAATTAACCAAGAATTACCATTTCGTAATTCTTAAACTGATGGTGCGGGTATCCTACCCGCGTCTAGGATATAAAGAAATATATCCATCATTTTTACTGTGACAGACCACTAGCTAGAAATAACCGCAACCGTATTCAATTTTGTCCAAAAGTAATTACACTTAGATATAGAGTAAAAATCCTGAGTTGATAAAAATGTGACTATGGAATTAACGATTGACAGTTTAGCCGCAATTGACGAAAAACTCTCCCAGCGCCATATCGACCTTGACCCCAAGGGATATTTTATTATTTATATCGACCGAGAAAATGGTTTAATCTGCGCCAAACATTATACAAATATCATTAATGAACGCGGTTTAGCTGTCAATCCCGAAACCGGCGAGGTAATTCCAGCACGCGGTAAGGTCGAACGAACCACCACCACCCTATTCACCGGTCGAACCGCAAAAGAATTATCAGTCAAGTTATTTGAGCAAACCCAACCCTGTCCTGTTTCTATGCTTGACCATGCAGCCTATCTCGGTCGAGAATTTGTCCGAGCAGAAATCGCCTTGATTACGGGAGAGGAATACATTCAAGATTAATAATTACTTAACTTGCTTATTCAGGATATTCAACCATTCTTGTAAGCGTTGACGTTGCACACCACGGACATAACGCGATGCTTCAATTAAAACTTCACGGGGGAAAATTTGCCTTAAATCAGCCAGCATATTCACATTTTCACATGCGTTGAGACTTCCAACTACATAGTTAATTGAGTCGGAATTTAGCCATTCAGATATGGTATTTAAATGACCCGTTTGAATCGGAGTTGGATTACGGTTGATACCGTTAGGTATGAAGGAAGTGGAACTATCACCAGATGTCATCTGCATCTCACTCCAGCCAAATGCAAAAATCAAATTAGCCCCCGTAAATGTTTTGTCAACAATTTTTATAACTAGGCAAAATACCTGTGAGCAGACGATAATAATTAATAATTTTTGGTATTTCTTCCTTTATAACCTGCTGGATGGGAGGTGGAAAGTGGTTTTTTCACTTTTCCTCCACTTTCCCCTTCCTCCCCCTACACCTCATACCATTTTGGATTACCCTACGGTCAATCCGCTACGCGTCTATGGATTTTGGATTTTAGCTTGGGAAGCTCTTGTTATACAAGGGTTACATTTATCCATCTGTCGCATTCTTTTTTCTAATTTGTATCATTTTCAAGCGAGGTTTTCTTTGGTGAGCAACTGCAAGGAGTGTTCAGTCAATTAGTTAGCGATTAGAGGGGTCGCAGAAAAATTAACCTGTTACTCAATCCTGTATTTATTATGAGTTAACAATATAGCGGTTCCCGGTCTGGTGAGGTACGATTTTAATTTTGCTTGTATTTTGATCAAAGCTAGAGAATTTTAGATGTACCTCAGTTGCTTGGGTAAGGCTATAAGCTTTGATTCATGGCTTAGTTTTCTTTCTATTCCCAACTCCCTGAAAGTTTTAGGACTTTGCGAGAAATCCATTTCAATCAGGTTTTTTTGTGGGGATAGGTTTATTTTGGTGGCAATAAATAAGGATTATTACTGGTTCTCGTCTGAAAATCTGGATTTTTTTGAATTGTCAACCCCAAACTAACCCTCTTCATTAACCAATATAATGTAGTGAGAATCACAAATGTAATTAAAATAATTACTAGTGGTTGCTTTCCGAAAATCTCTTCAATTCCTCTGGTGAGAATAGCATCCGGTTGCGTGACAAAATCCCAACTATTGAAGCGCAGGAATCTTCCCCAGTAAATACCGATTGCACACAAAGCATGGGTAATTAATTCCATACCCAAAATCCAGGAACTTTTACCCATACGGTGTAGATAATGACCAAAATTAATTAAAGAAATGACATAGGCTTCAAATCCGGCTGTAATGACGATAAAGTATACTGGAAATAACACTAACGTAATCATCCAAATCGATTGAATCGTGCGAATATCATTAATCAAATGAATGACATCTGTCAGTAAATAGGGTGCATTGGGAAGAAATGCAAAAAAGACGAGAAAACCTAACCACCAAACCCAAGAGCGTCCACGGGAAGAACGACGAAATAGCCAAATACTTAAAACTAAAGGAATAAACGCTAGAAATAAATTCCATGTCATCCAGCGCATATTGATTTGTAAGACTTGAACTACTCGATGGATTAATTCAATCAGTTCGGTTTTCATGTTTTTTTTTGCGATTTTTCAGAAACTAGACAAATAGTGCAATATTTTCCATGTAGGGAGTAGGGAGTTATGAATTTTCTTATCCGAACCGCATTACCACTACTCCCTGATCACTATGTTTCTTCAGGTGGTAATTTTGCATGTTTGCTTCTTAACTCCACCTTGGCGATCGCAAATTCCAGCAAAATTATCTCACCAAAACACGACTACGGGGTCCGATTGATTTTTGTGTTTGGGGTTGTTTCATTCGACACTGGATTTGAGCTTCAGCGCAAATTTTGGCAATCTCTGGAGTGAGTTGGTAGGTTCTACCATCGCTAAACTCAACTTCTGGAATTGTACCGTCTGGATTAGATGCGATCGCCACAACTCCTCCCAGATTAAAACCCAAGTCCGGTGTTGGTGTAACTATTGTGTTTCCCACTGGATTGTTTACAGCAATAGGGTTTGTCCCTGTCCCAGGATTAGTAGTTCCCGGATTGCTGACAACAGGGTTTGTAGTTCCCGGATTACTGACGACAGGATTCGTTGTTCCCGGATTGCTGACGACAGGGTTTGTAGTTCCCGGATTGGTAGTTCCAGGATTTGTCGTTCCCGGATTGGTGACAACAGGATCTGTTCCCCCTCCACCAGTGGTTGGACTAAGTAACTGTGCATCCGCTGGAACCGTAACTCGTAAACGTACTAATGGCACATTTTCCATGTTGGCAGATGTTACAGTTGGTGTACCGGGTAAATCTGATTTGAAATCAAATACCGTGGGACTGTCTCCACCATTTCGATCACTGTAACGAGGTCCCTGTCCCCGTAATTCAAAGGTTCCTTGATATCGATTTCCCGTATTTGGGTCTGTGACAATTCCAGTATAGAACGCTCGTCCCAATGATAATTCATCTTGGACAACGGCTTGCATTTTGACTCCCGGTAGTCTGCCTTGATAATTGAAAGGTGTTAATTCACCCTCAGAAAGAATCGGTGAAGTAATCACAGAATCAAAGGAAACAACCGGAATACCCCTAAAGTTAACATAATAGCTGAGGCTACCATCGGCATTGGTTCTAAATCTAACGTGATTAGATGTGTAAACAGGAACGTAATTAGGATTGTTGCGTGTACCAATATTCCGGAAATAGGTTCCCGTCGAATCCGTCATCACCTCCGTAATCCGGCTATTAAAATTGGGGTTAAAGCTGGGTAATTGAATCGTTCCAGAGATGGTTCCAGTGGTTTCGATGGTTAATTGTGCAGATGCAGGTGCTACAGTCAAACTAAAAAGACCACCTCCCGCGATCGCATAACCCATGTAAAATAAACGGCGAATATTAAATTGCATTTTTATTAACTCTTTGGTCAGATTTTTAAAAAAGAATTCAGGAGAAATTTGTTAACTGTTAACGGTTAGCGGTCAACGGTCAACTGTTAACCGCTAAATGTGTTAATAATCCAAAAACTTCCCACTCACTGATATCCTTACCCGGATTTCTCACAAGTAACTTATAAGTCTTGAGTGACGGATGAATTTTCCATCTACTCCCTACTCCCTACTCCCTGTAAGAATGCAAGAAGGGAGTAATAATCCAAAATCCAAAATCCAAAATCCAATAACTTCCCACTCACCGATATCCTTAATCACCTTTTCTGATTTACCTACTTAAAACCGGAAAGTAGCGCGAAGTGTACCGACCACCAATGCATCGTTATCGCGGTTGTGATTGGGGTTAAAGACAACAAATATACCGGGAGTTAGGGACAAATTATTGTTAATTTGAGCGCGGTAAAACATTTCTAAATGTAGGGATGTATCTTCCCGTCCTCCCTGTCCTCCACCAGTTGCAAAATCAGGGACGGCGAAATTGGGTAAATTATAACCATCAGGAAGGGTACTAGCGGTAATTTTCGGTGGTTGTCCAAAAATTACACCCCCCAAATTACCGGGACGGAATAAATTGGGAAGCGCAGCAAATATAGCCCAATTAGTTGTTTCTACCCTACCACTCAAACCAACGGGACGGGAAAAAGTCCAACCACCCCAACCTCCTAATTGTAAATTCGGATTCACACGCCAAGCAACCGTTGCACCAACTGCATGGTGGTCAAAAGCGTTTGCAGGTGCAAAGGGTGAACTGAGTTGGGTATCCCCGATTCCTGTGCGTAAATTATCATCCGGAGAATGGTTAAACAGATAGTGAATCCCCACATCGAGATTATCACTGGGAGCAAGAGTCACCTGTGTGCCTAGGGTATAACGTCCACCAATTAATCCCGCATTAGCGCTATTACCAGGAAAATTAGCGATTTCTGTAGTATATACCCCTTGTAAACTCATGCGATCGCTAATTTGCCAATCAAATCCAATTCCACTTCTCCCTCCTCCAATTGCTAAAATCGGATTCCGTTGACCAAATAGGGAAATAGAACCATCTCCCGCACCTTCTAGGGGATTAATACCTCGAAATGTGTTAGTCGGGTTAACTCCTGCTGTCCCCACCACTATCCCCAAGTTATCAGCGAGGGCAAAACGATAGGATAATTCACTAATATAAATATCATTCTCACCCGTATCCGATTCAAACCCTAATCGTCCCATATTAGAAAAAACCTGGGGTGCAGTCGATCCCAAATTTCCCCCCGTCAATCCCGTTAATAATAAATCCCGTCCGGTAAAGGAAGTTGCTAGGGTTAATTGGGTGCTACTGGTCATGGTTGTATTGGTTTTCCCCTGACGTTCATCTCCTGGGAATAGGGACATATCCGGTGAGTTGGTTCCCTGAACACTAATTATCGCTTGTCCAATCAATTTTGTTGTCGTGGAAAACTGATTTGCTGTCAACGCTGCATTTCGAGCTTCCAAATCCGCAACCCGTGCTTGTAACTGTTTAATTTCGGTGGTAAATTCCTCCTGTAAACGCTGCAATACCACCAAATCCTCTTGTTGAACCCTATTTTCCCTATTTTGGCTGATCAACTCGTTAATCATTTCCCAACAAGCATTTACCCCTGCGGCAAATTCATAGCGAGTCATACTACGATTCCCACGGAACGTCCCATCTGGATACCCGGAAATACATCCATACCGTTCCACAAGGGTCTGTAAGGCATTAAAAGCCCAGTCGGATGGTAAAATATCCTCCAGTTGGGAAACGGATGTCACCTGCTCCATTTCCCCAGGTATTTCTATTTGTTCTTCCCGCTTCTCTGTTTCCATGAACTCCGATGCAATTGGTCTAGGTGCGGATTCCCGAACTGGATGGGAAGTAACTGGAGATTCTGTCGTTCCTGAAGTAGAAACTTCCCTAGAAGTATCAAAAATATCAGGTTGATGGGAAATGGCATTGTGAATATTGGTTTCAGATTGAGATGGAATAGGGGATTGAGAATTCGTTGGATTAATACCAGATTGAATATAATCAGTTGTTTCCCCGACTTCTTCCAAGTCATATTGATACAGATCAACCCGTGATTTTAATTTCAGTTGTGAACGAATACTTTTCAATAAATGCTGATGTCGAATTTGTGATTTTGATTCCCCACCTGCATCCGCCGACTTTATTCGCTGCGTTAATTCCGGTAGTGTAACCGTTACAGGAATCACAGCATCAGCGAATTCCTTTCCTTCCGCTTCTGGTGGAGATGGATTGTCTGGCTGAATCACTGGTGGATTAGTAACTCCCGACGCTGTGGCTTGACCTGTGGTTATTATCCCCGCCATCAGCAGACTTGTTCGCTTCATTGTATGATTATTTACATGAGTCAGTATTTACCTTCACAGATATTTGGAATGTAATTCAGGAATGGTAGATGATTGATTTGTATAAAAATATTTTATATTCGTATAAATACGCAAGGATATCCTATTCATCTATTCCCAAAAACTTGTAAATTCCGATGGAATTGTCCCGCAGAAAGTAGCGAAGACACAGCATATAAATGTCCTTGGCAAGTTAAACTGGTAAACGGTAGCTGCGACCGTATTCCAAATGGGGCATTATGGGAGCCAATTTGCAACAGATTGCCGATTATTTAGATAATCTCGGCTGGGATTATAGACTTGAAGAAGAAGACGACCGCATCATTACCGGGGTTGAAGCCGAAAATTTAGAAGATTTTCTCATCGTTGTCCAATTGGATGAGGGTGGAAATTTTTTTCGTTTGTTTGCACCACAAGTTTTGGAAGGGGTAAAATCCCATCCCCACAAAGCGGCGATTTTGCAAACCATGTTGGCCATATCTTGGGAAACGAAAATGCTGCAATGGGAATATGACCCATCCGATGGAGAAATTCGCGCCATCATCGAGTTTCCTTTGGAAGACTCGATTTTGACAGAAAAGCAATTTAATCGCTGTTTAACGGGTTTGGTGCAGTTAGTTGATTCGGTCGCGTTACCAAGATTGCAGTCTGTGATGGAAACTGGACAAGACCCTGGCAATATTGAGCTAGGAGAGCGTATTCTATTAAGTATCCAGGAACAGTCTCCAGGATTGCTAGAAATTTTAGAAAAGGCAATGGAAGCGCGGAAAAAGCGGGGGACTTTCCCTGGAGAGAAATCCGAATAGGGGAGTTAAACCCTTTAGCTCGGAAGTGATACCCTCAATATACAGAAATATTTAGATATTTTTTGGGGCTGGATTTATGGCATCGTATGTAACTTCTTCTGCGAAAGCGGAAATGAGTGAATTGCGGCGGTTAAAGGGTTTGTTACCGCCAGAGTTACAAAGTTGGGTGACAGTTGAAGGTACAACTGACGTTAATCCTCCTTTGGTTCGCTGTGAGGAAATCGGTAAAGACCAGGTGGAAATTCAAATTGATTTGGTCAAATGGGATAATTTGGCCATTGACCAACGTAATTTGCTATTTTGGCATGAAGTTGCCCGGATTCAAAATGATACGATTCCCCGTGATGGTTGGGAAATGGCTGCATTAGCGATTGGTTTGGGTGGTGCTGTCGGGGAATTATGGGTGCAGGATGGTTTGTTGTTGTTATTAGCTTTAGCCCTGTGTGGTGTTTCCGGATGGCGATTGTATCAAAAAAACGCTGGAGATAAGCAAATCAAGGAATTGATCGAAGCTGATGAAAAAGCGATCGCCTTAGCTTGTCGTTTTAATTACAGTCTCCCCAATGCCTATAAAAGCTTGGGTAGCGCCCTCAAAACCCTCATTGATACTACTCCGAATAAGCGTCAACGGGCTAAGTATGAAGCACGACTATCGGCTTTGAAACGCAGTGCGAATAAGGCAAAATCGGAATCGAAGGGTGATATTTATAATTAGTTTCCCCCATCCATCCTAAATCTGGTATGGACGCACAGCACAAAAGAATATGTTGGGTTATGCGATCGCTACACCCAACCTTACCCAGATTTATGACAAATCCTTTAAAATTGCAGGCAGTGGAGAGTAGGGAGTAGTGAAGAAATCTACACCGGTAAAAATCCAGGTTTAATTCATTCGTATAGATTAGTTATTTTAATCTGTGAAAATCAAAAAATTGTACTTTCCCTCAGTTTGACAATATTTTTCTCAATAAATCGACCTTGATGTCAATATTAATGACTTTATTTTCAAAAAACAGACGTAATTACCATAGTTTCAAGACTGATAATTGACATCTTGACAAATCCCAAATATATTAGAGTATATTACCGCCGGGGCTCTACCGAATAAAAATTGTGAGATTTAGATAAAAGTAGCGAAATCAATATAAGCGATAAAAGCGATCGCCTAACTAAGCAAATTGAAATGTAACAAATTTCCCCCTAGTCCCCACCCTTCTTTATTAGAACGGGGACTCGCTTTTCACTGAGTATTCCTCACAACTGATTCAGAATTTTGTGGGTTTGGGGAACCACCCGCACATCCTTGACAATTTTCTTTAACATTGCCTGCCATTGCAGAACTTGGAACGGTGAAGGTTCGGTTTGTGGAGTCATTGTATTCATGGGGATCGATGGTAATGGTGTCACGGGTTGTAAAAAAATCGGTATGGTGGGGTTTACCTGTTGCACTAATTCAGCAGCATAGATTAATTCATCAAGGTCAGTGGTGGCGGAAATGATAATTTTCACAAATACCTGCACTTGAGCTTGATCGCAAATTTGCATAAATTCCCGATGTTGTTGCCAACGGGTTTCCCCACTCACACTAGGTAGCTTGATATCCATCCCCACCCAATCCAGGTAAGGTATAAGCATTTTTAATTGTTGGGGACGATGACCACCCGTCTCCAAGTAAATCGGTAAACCAGTGATAGCCCGAATTTCTGGTAAAAAATGCTGTAGAAAAGGTGATGAAAGGAGTGGTTCTCCGCCAGTAATCGAGATACTATCATGGAGGTCAGGTATATTTTGCCGCGAGACCCATTTAGTTAATATAGGTAGAGGCACTGGATTCGAGTGTGTTTCAAAATTACGCATCCCTGGAGTTTGTTCGATTCGGCATGTAGGGGGTGCATCCCAGGTGTGGGCGCTATCACAAAAATGACAGCGTAAATCACACCGGGCAAATCTGATAAAGATTTGCCGCGTGCCTACATTTAGCCCTTCCCCTTGAATTGCGGAAAAAACTTCAATCAGGTGTGCTGTCGGTGTCACTTGAGTTGGCAAAGTCATGAAATGGTAACAATTATGTTGAAACCGTAATGGTTTTGTGTGGATTTGATGAACAGGGGATTTAGGTGACTAATTGCGACCTAAATTATCTTCTATGTTCTATTGTGGAGGGTGCTGATACATGTTTGCCATTAATTTATGACTTGCGGCAATTTCCGGTTTCATCAATGACCGGATGGGGTTAAGGTGTTCGTGAGAACAAAATCATCACAGGGTGGAGAATTTTAACAAGATCAACTAACGTGCAAAGTCCCATGACAAGCCAACCGAAAGAGGCTGATTTCCCCATTACTTTTACTAACGACACAGCTATAGTCCAAGTACCTGTTCGTTTGAGTGTCATTGAAGCAGTAGCGTTTAAGCAGACTTGTCAAGACTTGATATTGACACATGAGTCCCTCAAACGTGTGGCGATCGCATTTACTCAAACAACATTCATGGATAGTAGTGGACTTGGTGCGTTAATCAGTTCCTATCGAACTGCTCAAACAAAACAAGTCGAATTTACGCTGTTTGATACCACTCCCCAGGTAATGGCAGTGTTAAAGTTGACAGGTTTAGATGGGGTTTTACCCATAGAAACGAACTTGGAGAAACTCCCAGTTACCAGTCAAAAGTTGGATGAGGTCTTACCAGAGACCCACCCATCGATTAAATCCTGGATGAAAAGGATAATTGATATTGTCGGTGCAATCGTCGGCTTAGTGATTACGGGAATTTTATTTATTCCCATTGCGATCGCCATTTATCTAGATGACCCCGGTCCAATTTTGTTTGCACAAACTCGCTGTGGGTGGATGGGTAAGCAATTTCGGATGTGGAAGTTTCGTTCCATGTGCGTTGATGCGGAAGCCAAAAAGGCTGAGTTAATTGCTCAAAACCGAGTGAAAGGGGCATTTTTTAAAATCGATAATGACCCCCGTGTCACCCGTGTGGGTCGATTTTTACGTCGCACCAGTTTAGATGAACTACCCCAATTCTGGAATGTACTTATTGGTGAAATGAGTTTGGTGGGAACCCGTCCCCCGACTCCTGATGAGGTTTCGAGTTACGAAGTTCCAGAATGGCAAAGACTTGATGTCAAACCCGGTATGACCGGAGAATGGCAAGTCAGTGGTCGTTCCAGTATTCGTAGTTTTGAGGATGTAATCCGTCTGGATTTGCAATATCAGCAAAACTGGACTCTTGTTTATGATTTAAAACTGATCCTTAGAACTATCACAATTTTATTTAACAAAAATAGCGGTGCTGTTTAAACCTGAGTTCAATCACAGCATAATTTTTTACCGTAGAGACGACCCGATGGGTCGTCTCTACTTGTTTGCAAACAATATGGATGTCTAAATTTGTTTGTTTTTGCGGGTGTTGAAAACCACGAAATTTGAGGCAATGATTTAGGAATTTATCATTCCTATTTCCATACAATTACCACCCCTATTTGACGGAGGTCGTTATTTAATTGTTACCGAGAGAATTTCCGTAATACTGATAATCCGAATCTGAATTTTATCTTGATGTCGTTATCAATGGATTGATTCATTCGAGATTATCGAACAAAAATAGCGATCGCGATCCACATGTCATCTGTGATTAGGTTTAATTACTACCGTAAAAACCACGATACTTTGGCTCACCAGAGGCTAAATCAATGTATCAAAAATTGCCAATGTATGAGTTGTGAGCAAAGTTAATTTTTACTTAATCTTCAAGGAAAAATAACGGACATTAATCGTTTCTAAAGAGAAAATCAGTATTAGGGGTGAAAAATCATGCCTAATGATTGCCCAAAAGAGACTTTGATTTAGGTTTGAAGCTACCGACGCGCTGATTGTCCACAAACCAGATTAATAAATAAATTTTTATGCGGATTTTAATTTACTCATACAACTACCATCCGGAACCGATTGGGATTGCACCCTTGATGACAGAACTTGCGGAAGGATTGGTGAATCGAGGTCATCAAGTGCGAGTTGTCACCGCAATGCCAAACTATCCCCAGCGTCAGGTATACGAAGACTATCGGGGTAAGTTTTTTGTCACAGAGTACAAAAACGGTGTAAAAATTCAACGTAGTTGTGTGTGGATTCGTCCCCAACCGAACTTACTCGATCGCATCTTATTAGATGGAAGTTTTGTGATGACAAGCCTATTACCAGCTTTAAACGGTTGGCGACCCGATATTATTTTCACCACTTCTCCTTCCTTACCTGGTTGCATACCCGCATCCTTCCTGGGTTCGTTTTTTGGTTGTCCCGTAGTTTTAAATTTGCAAGATATTCTCCCGGATGCAGCGATTCATGTCGGCTTACTCAAAAATAAACTGTTAATTAAGATATTTAGTGCTTTAGAAAAATTTGCCTATCGTGCTGCGACTAAAATTAGTGTGATTGCCGACGGATTTGTCGATAATCTCCGGGAAAAAGGCGTAGACCCGGAGAAAATTGTCCAAATACCTAATTGGGTGGATGTGAATTTTATTCGTCCGGGAGCAAAGCAAGGAAACCCCTTCCGAATCACCCATAACCTGGAAGATAAATTTGTGGTGATGTATTCGGGAAATATTGCCTTGACCCAAGGATTGGAAACCGTCGTCAAAGCTGCTAGTAAACTGCGCCATATCCCAGAAATTGCCTTTGTGATTGTCGGTGAAGCAAAAGGACTGGAGCGTTTACAACAGGAATGTCTCGCTTGTGGTGCAGATAATGTGTTACTGCTACCCTTCCAACCCCGGGAAAAATTACCAGAAATGCTCAGTGCAGCCAATGTGGGTTTGGTGGTGCAAAAGAAAAATGTGATTTCTTTTAATATGCCTTCCAAAATCCAGGTTTTGCTTGCCAGTGGTAGTGCCATTGTGGCATCTGTTCCCGATAGTGGTACTGCGGCTAAGGCTATTCGCCAAAGTGGAGGTGGGGTAGTCGTTGCACCAGAAAATCCAGAAGCCCTAGCTCAAGCAATTATTAATTTATACGAAAATCCCGAACTAGTAAATTCCTTGGGTTACAACAGTCGGAAGTTCGCCGTGGAAAATTACTCCTTCGATGCAGCCTTGAATCAATATGAAGCGTTATTTGAGGAGTTGACCAGTTCTGTCCACAAACAGTTATCCCAACCACTGCAACCAGTGTATGAACCTGTGTTTTATTCTTTACCAGATTCTGGTAACGCCATTAATTCGGGGATTGTCTCGAAAAAGTAAACCTTTCTATTGGTCTGTCCTATAAAATTGCTTTGTAGTCAGGGCTACCGCCTTCACGAGGCAGGAGCCTCGTAGATTCCACACCCACACGGAGCATGGGTGCGAAGGAAGTATTAACTTTTTATCTAGTGACCATACTCCGCGTGGTCACTTAGTGAGTTGAAGGCTCTGCCTTCATTCACGAAGCAGGAGCCTCGCTGATTCTGCTCCCACGCGGAGCATGGGAGCGAGGGGAATACGTAGAGTGTGGTCACTCAGTCAGTGAGGGCTACTGCCTTCACGAGGCAGTAGCCCTCGTGGATTCCGCACCCACGCGGAGCATGGGTGCGAGGGAAAAGGTAGGCGTATTTACGCCGCGTGGTAATAGTTTCCAAGCATGTTCTTCAAGCCTAAATCAAGAATTAACTACATAGGCGACCGTTTTTTTGTTAGTATTCAAGAAAAACCTAATACCTGGATTTCTCACGAGTAAGTTGTAAGCCTTGAGTAACGGACTGATTTTCCTTCTACGGACTATCCCTGTGAGTTTTAGGGTTTTGTGAGAAATGCGGGAATAGCATTTGCCAATAGTTTGACTATTTTGTCAATTGGCTGTGTCAATTTGGAAGGCGTGTATTAGCTGTTCCATAATATTTTGTGGGGAGTTCTGACAATTAGGGGTTAACAGAATTTACACACCGACAAGTTGTCAAATTGTTAAGTATGATTACAACTTTAATTTTAGTCGTTGAGGTTTAATGGCTGATTCTATTCCAACTCATTCTTCCATACAATCATTAGCAAGAACCGATTTAGCAATGGCGGATGTAGATGAGAGCGAACAACTAGCGAAAGCGATCGCCCTTGCAGCTTCGGAGAAAAAGGCTGGCGACATCAAGATTTTGAAAGTCGCCGATATTTCCTATTTGGCGGATTATTTTGTGATTTTGACAGGTTATTCGCGGGTACAGGTGCGAGCGATCGCATCGGCAATTGAAACAGCAGTAGAGGAGCAATACCAACGCCGTCCTTTACAGGTGGAAGGAAAGGCAGAAGGAAGTTGGATATTACATGACTATGGCGAGGTGATTGTTCACTCCATGATGCCAGCAGAACGGGAATTCTACAATTTAGAGGCTTTTTGGGGACATGCAGAGTCTATTGAGTTTTCCGTCTTTGAAGACCAAGGGAGCAAATAACCGATGATTGAATCCTCAGTCAGCAATTGTCCGGTACCGAGGGAACAGCAGCCTGTCAATGAGTATGAAGCCCTCAAGGTTGCATGGCTATATCGTGACTGCACCCTCAGTTGGCGTGGTTATATTGGCAAAATACTGTGGATTTACTCGATTTCCTGGTTGATTGCTGGACCTGTTGCCGCAGCGAGTTTTCCCCTACATAAATATTTTGCCAAATTTCTCCTTGGTGGGTCAGCCGGTGCAAGTATCGGAGTTTTACTGATTTTGGTCAGGTTATACTCTGGTTGGTTTTATGTTCGCAACCGCCTACGGAGTCCAGTAATTTTCTACGAAGAATCCGGTTGGTACGATGGACAAACCTGGACAAAACCAGAAGACATATTAGCCCGCGATCGCCTAATTGTTTCTTACCAAATTCAACCGATTCTACGCCGTCTAGAGCTAACTTTTGCCGTTTTGGCTGGTTTATATCTGCTCGGAATTGTCATTTGGCAATTTCTGTAGATAGGATCTGCGGAACAAGTCTTTAAGTGAAGTTAGGGAAGAGGGAGTGGGTCGTAGAGACGACCCACCGGGTCGTCTCCAGGGAAGCCAGGACAGCAAACAACTTTTTCATCGGCAATTGAGACTGCCCCTGTCACCCCCTCAAGGGATGAAAAACGTTATATAATATCTATCCGCCCAAATATTTAGCTCGAATCATCTACCAACTACATGATGGGAAAACGCACGCAAACAAACCCCCTTGAAGTTCGCCTACTACGGGAGGGTATTATCGAGTCCAAGCACATCGTTGAAGCTGTAGTTACAGATGAACGAGGTAGGGTGTTATCTGTGGCGGGAAATGCTCAAACAGCAACCTTTGTCCGTTCGGCACTCAAACCATTTCAAGCCTTAGCCGTAACAACTACAGGTACTCTTGAACGCTATGATTTAAGCGATCGCGATTTAGCAATTATCACTAGTTCCCATCAAGGCAGTATTGAACAGGTTCGTCAAGTTTTTAATATTCTTTGGCGTGCTGATATCGATCCATCCGCTCTCCAATGTCCAATCCCCGATGGTAAGCGTAGTCGGCTAGAATACAATTGTTCCGGTAAACACGCGGGAATGCTAGCTGTTTGTCAACAGAGGAATTTCCCCCTAAATACCTATTTGGAGCGTAAACACCCTGTCCAGCAACTAATCTTAACCAAAGTCGCCGAAATGCTGCGGATGCCAGCTGAAGAATTTATCAGTGTCCACGATGACTGTGGTGTCCCAACCTATCTCATGCAACTCACCCAAAT
Source organism: Calothrix sp. NIES-3974 (assembly GCF_002368395.1). Lineage (GTDB taxonomy): Bacteria > Cyanobacteriota > Cyanobacteriia > Cyanobacteriales > Nostocaceae > NIES-3974. The sequence continues at coordinate 2,744,365 of NZ_AP018254.1, read as the reverse complement.
TGCCCATTTGTACGCCCAACTTGCAGCCAGACACAACCTAGATTTAGAACGAATTGTACGCGCGATGACCCACCATCCAGCAATGGTTGCAGGGGATGGCAAATTTGACACAGAATTAATGCGTTTGACTCCTGGAGAAATTATCAGCAAATCCGGAGCGGAAGGAATTCAATGTATTGGTCGTTTAGGTGAGGGGATGGGATTAGCCATTAAAGTCATCGATGGGGCCAAACGGGCTAAATATGCCGCCGCCATTCACATCCTGCAACAGTTAGGCTGGATTCCTCCTAGCACCGCAGACGCTCTTGGTGAGCGGTTCTTGAACATCGGCAAGTACAACCGTTTAGAAATAATTGGCGAATTATCAATTTAGGGTTGTCAAATTCTCGAACTTCAGGGTATAGTATAGAAGTAGAAGCGACGCGGGATAGAGCAGCCTGGTAGCTCGTCGGGCTCATAACCCGAAGGTCAGTGGTTCAAATCCACTTCCCGCCACCAAATTGATTTAAAGGATAAAAGCTCGTATTCTTGCGGATTGCGAGCTTTTATTTATTATTATTATAGGTCAATACGGTTTTCACCCTCAGATGTACTACATTTGCTTGTATCTTAGGGCTTGCTGAAAAGTAGTAAAACTCTTATACTGTCAGCTTCGGAGAGTATTTTAGTTCCAGAAAATGCAAATAAATAAGTGCATAGAAGCTCAAAAAACTTACATCTGTCTGTAGTTTTTTGGGTCTTGTGAAAATTGAAATCCCTATTACCACGCGGCATAAATACGCCTAGCTTTTCCCTCACACCCATGCTCTACCTGGGTGCGGAATCTACGAGACTCCTCCCTGACCTTGTGACTGAAGGCTGTAGTCCTCGCTGACTGAGTGACCACGCAGAGCATAGTCACTAGATAAAAGTTCTGACTAAGTTAATACTCGGTTTATTTCCGCCAACCTGTACTAGGGTTAAACCTACTCCCTATTCCCCGTTCCCTACCTTCATGACGGTATAAGACAGGGAACATGGAGACAAAAAACAATAATCGGGATGACTGGATTCGAACCAGCGGCCCCTTCGTCCCGAACGAAGTGCGCTACCAAGCTGCGCTACATCCCGTTAATAAACGCCAGCTCCCATCATAGCATGAATTTTCGATATAAATACAACAATCCACAAAATGGAAGTACCCCTATGTGTAGGCAAACGATAGAGAAGTTGCTGTTTGGATGAATGTTATATTTTCACCTACCCTTGGGTAATAACATCAATTAATTCCTGGGGGTGGTGAATTAGATAATCAGGTTTTTGTTGAGCTAAGACTTCAGGGGAGTTGAATCCCCAGGTGACGGCGATGATTTTGATGTTGGCTTTTTTTGATGCTTCAATATCTCTAGTTTCATCGCCAACATATATCACGTTTTCGGGTTTAATTTGTTTTTGTCTGAGAACATTATTGATAATTGTCGTTTTGCCAAAAATTGTCACACCTGAATAAATAAATTCAAATAGGTGGTCAAGTTGGTTAATTTTGAGGAATTCCAGGACATTTTCCTGGGAATTAGAGGTAATAATTCCCAATCTAAAACCTTGATTTTTCAGCTCATAAAGGGCTTCCTGCATTCCCGGAATTGGTTTCAGGTCAGGTATTTTTGTTTTCAATTCGGACTTGACTTTTTTGACCAAAAAGGGAATTTTTAGCACAGATATACCCGAATATCGAATTACATCACGGGCACTTAGCTTCTGCAATATCGACAATTCTTCCGGAGAGATTTGTGCATATCCAAATTCGACAGCTAAACGATTCACCACTGCCACCATTGCATCCAGCGTATCCGCAATTGTACCGTCAAAATCAAAAATAATTACTTTTTTCATGTTGTCGCCGGCAATGCATCAAGGTTTGCGCGGGCATTTCGTCGTAACATGGCGGGTTTAATCCGTCGTAACGCCGATGCTGTAAATCTTTTGTCCCATTCTGGGTCAGAGATTGTCGCCAATTCTACCAGCTTTGGCGCGAGATTACTAGGATAGGGTTGAAACTCTGCTACCGTTGTTGGTTGGGCAAATCGTTGATTCCAAGGACATACATCCTGACAGATATCACATCCTGCTACCCATCCTTGCAATTGCGATCGCATTTCTGGAGGTAATTCCTGATGCCGATTTTCGATTGTATGATATGCGATACATCGGTTAGCATCGATGGTTCCGGGACTAGTAATAGCGTTAGTTGGACACATATCAATACAACGGGTACATGTTCCACAATGGGGTGTATGGGGTTGGTCGGGAACTAAATCCATGTTGGTTAGGATTTCACCGAGAAACACCCAAGAGCCATATTCACGGGTAATCACATTGGCGTTTTTGGCAATCCAACCGATACCTGCACGTTGGGCCCATATTTTATCTTGAATTGGTCCGGTATCTGCATAATACCGCACCTGAATTCCCTCGATTTTTGCCTCTAACCAACTACTCAAAGCCTTCAACTTTTTGTGCATGACTTTGTGATAATCCCGTCCCCAAGCATAGCGGGATATTTTCCCGTACTCTGGTTCCGTGGGTCGTTGGTGAGGTGTGTAATAATTTAAGGCCACGCAAATCAGCGATCGCACTTCCGGCATCACTTGACGGATATTTTGCCTTTTGGGATTTTCCATCCATGCCATATCGGCATGATAACCATTTTTTAACCATTCTTGTAACCGCAAATCTACAGAATCTACTTCATCAACCTTGGCAATCCCCACCTTACTAAATCCCAATTCCAAGGCTTGCGCTTTTATTTCCTGACTGATGACTGCTGAGGATTGATACATTACTTGAGGAAATTGAGCAACTGACTGCAAGTTGATAATATCATTCCCCGGAATAACTTGTAGGGAATGGGGAATAGGGAGTAGAGAGTTGAAAAAAACACTTTCATCCCCGTTGGTGTCAGCAATACATGTAGGCTACTCCATACTCCACAGCAATAATTTTAATTTTTCCCACATGATTACTTGGTCATGATTGTCTGTACCGTTGATTACAAGATGAGAATAATCTCATGAAATTTTCATCTCAAGTTCATATACTCTTGTCAAAATATCAGTAGAAAAGGCTACAAATAAAGCCAATTCGTGATTTCAGGCTGAATCTACCAAGAACAATATTTTCAAATCAAGAATTACGGAATTTATCGGTATGGCTGGCTATATTTTCCGTCTGCTTATACGCAAAAAACCAGAATTAAATCGGAGGATTTTATGAGCAATAATCGTTGGTTAGCGGTAGCTGGTATCAGCTTACTTGGAGTCGTATTTAGCTACTCAGTTGCGCTTGCAGAAGAAACGGTATGTCGAGGAAGTTTAGGCGCTGTAACGTTAGATAATGTTAAAGTTCCCAGTGGCGCTAATTGTCAGATGAATGGTACAACTGTTAAGGGTAATATTAAAGTTGAATCTAATGCTAGTTTTAACGGTTCTGGCATCAAAGTCAATGGTAATATCCAAGCCGAAAATGCAGCACAGGTGATTGTGCGGTCAAGTTCATCTGTAGGTGGTAGCATTCAAATTAAACAATCCCAAAGTGCAAACATTACAGGTACTCGGATTAATCAAGATTTACAGTTCGATGAAAACAACAAAAAACTTGTCGCTAACAACAATACAATTAATGGCAATTTGCAAGCCTTTAAAAATAACGGTGGACTAGAGATTAGACAAAACCGTATTAATGGAAATCTCCAGTGTAAAGAAAATTCCCCTGCTCCCGTTGGAGGTGCAAATGTTGTCCAAGGTAATAAAGAAGATCAATGTTCCAGATTATAGTTTCCTATCAGGTTTAGTTGAGAACACCTAAATTCTGGAATTGGTAAATTAAGTAAGCTCCTAATCACGAGTATTAGGAGCTTATTTTGCAAAAATTAGCAAGAGGCTAGCTACTTCCTCAATTCTCAATTGCCGACTCAAATTAGAGCAAATAAATTTACTAAAAGTTAGAAATTCAGTAATATTTCTTAACCCAACGGGAATATTCCGATGATAGATCAATGTTTGCTGCTAATTCAATAAGAATCCAACTGCTGCAAACCTTCTGGTTCGGGGTTTATAGTAAGAATCCAACTGCTGCAAACCTTCTGGTTCGGGGTTTATAGTTTTATTGCGCCAGGTTTTTAACCCTATCCCCAAAGTTACACTCCCCGACTTCAAGCATAAATCCATGCGATCGCGTCCAATAACATGTTCCCGTTCCACAGTTCCACCTCCATATGATGACACGGTTTCGCTAGGGCATTAGGTTAACAGTCAACAACCCTACATGTAAGATTTTATAAATCATCTCGGATTGCTATATAAGCTTATATAAGCAATTACTTCTCCTGTATCCTGTGTCCTGTATCCTGTATTCTGTGATTTACTAAGCGTAAACAAGCTTGTCCCCCCAAATATTCCGGTTCAACACAATCCAAGTGAAAATCCTGACAGGGATAGGAATGAAGATTTTCTAGTTCCCTTAAGGACGCAAGCAAAACTGTTTGGGCTATGGTAATTTTTGCTTGATTATTTAGCAGAAAAGTCCAGACCACATTGATATCTTGTCGCTGGCTCCTCAGTTTACCAAATACGTCTATTTTTGTTCGGTGATTATAAAAAGGAGAAATATGACGCTCCTTCACCTCTAAATACAGTCCCGGTGGTTGACGCTGAAAATACTGATATATCTGCTTTCTACCAATTATTTGCGGTTGAAATGGTGGAGCCAAAATCCCTTCATTTGTAAATAAGGATACAGTGCGCCGATATAACCCCTGATTAATCGAATCAAAGTAACTTCCGACTACATAATCCAATGCAATACGCGGAGCCTCAAGTTTTTGACTGATTGCAGCACCACTATTGGTAATTAGCTGATTCTTATTTTCTGGAGGCTTCTCTAGCTTGACGACTACTTCTGTTGGGGAATTTTTGATTGCTGATATCATCCTATTCCTATTTGGTTTGATTTGAGATTGGGTATTTTGAACTTGGTCAACCTCTGACGGAGGTTCCTGTCTTTACTTATCTAGTGGGTATTTTTATATACCCATCACAACTCTCTGTTTTTGCCTACTTTCTAGTAAATTGGTTTTTATGTACTACTGAAATAGAATAATATATAAGTAATGTAAATGTTTTTAAAGAAATATTGAGATTTTAATCAAGTACGTAATAATTATAGGGTAAATTAGATGGCTGTCAAAATACTTTTGCGACAAAAGATTCAAAAATAAAGGAAACTGGGCCACAGAAAAGGGGTAGAATCTGTGTTTCCTAGGCAAAGATGATTTACACTCAAACTGAGAACGCATTTAGTGATTGATCATGTCCTCGATTATTGAAACTTTGCCCCCTGCTTTAGCAAAAATAGTCCAACGCTTCCAGCGTGCGACGGAACCGAAACGACGCTATGAGCAGTTAATCTGGTATGGTACAAAGCTAAAAGAGTTTCCAGAGGCTGACAAAATACCCGAAAATAAGGTGATGGGTTGTGTTTCCCAGGTTTATATTACAGCCGAGTTCAGGGATGGGGGAGTATTTTTTCAAGGGGATTCCGACTCACAGTTAACGAAGGGGTTGGTAGGCTTGTTGATTGAAGGTTTAAATGGATTACCAGCCCAGGAAATTGTCAATCTTGCTCCCGATTTCATTCAAGAGACAGGATTAAACGTGAGTTTAACGCCTTCACGGGCTAACGGTTTTTATAACATTTTTAAAACGATGCAGGCTAAAGCTGCTGAGTATCTTTAACTTAGATTTAGAATCCAGGATACAGGAGTATCCTTTCTCCTACCTATGAGTACCCAATTAGTTGCAAATCCAATCTATAAACAGATTGGTGGTATTATCAGTGAATACATTTGGTGTTGGCAAAAGCGAGAAATTCGCGTTGTCTACGAAACCTTGGGTGATGGTGCGCCATTATTGCTATTACCAGCTTTGAGTACGGTGTCAATGCGTTCGGAAATGGCGGGGATTGCCCAAATTCTCTCTTCCCATTTTCAAACTGTGACTGTTGATTTTCCGGGTTTTGGGGATTCATCTCGTTTCGCAGTGGATTATCAAGCTGGTTTATATGAGCAGTTTTTGGCGGATTTTATCACTGCTACATTTTCGGTTCCTATAGGGGTCGTTGCAGCTGGTCATAGTGCGACCTATGTCCTCAAACTAGCTAATCAACAGCCGGAGTTATTTTCCCGGTTAGTATTTGTGGCTCCAACTTGGCGTGGTCCTTTGCCGACGATGGGTGTAAATCGGGAGGTGGCGAAGTTGGTTAAGGATGTGATTCGTTTACCGATTTTAGGGCAACTTTTATACAAGTTGAATACCTTACCATCCTTTCTCAAATGGATGTATAGTCGTCATGTATACGCAGATAGTTCCAAATTGACACGGGATTTGATTGAGTATAAATGGCATAATACCCAACAACCGGGAGCGCGCTATGCACCGGGAGCATTTGTGACGGGAACATTAGATGGGGTAAGTAGTACGGAAGAATTTTTGCAACTAGGGAAAAATTTATCAATTCCTTTAATGGTGGTAATAGGAAATTCATCGCCACCAAAATCGCGATCGCAAATGGATGCTCTAGCACAATTAAATCAAGTTGAGAGTATAATTCTACCCGGAACCTTGGGGATGCATGAAGAATATGCTGTGGAAGTGGCTACAAGTATAGCTCCCTTTTTGAAAGTCTCTGCTAGGTAATTTAGTATCATGACAAATACACTTGAAACTGGTTTTTCCGTCCCCGTCACCGTCCTCACTGGTTATTTAGGTGCTGGTAAAACCACATTGCTCAATCGCATTCTTACCCACGAACATGGCAAAAAAGTCGCGGTGATTGTGAATGAGTTTGGGGAAGTGGGAATTGATAATCAATTGGTGATTGATGCGGATGAAGAAATCTTTGAAATGAATAACGGTTGCATTTGCTGCACCGTGCGTGGGGATTTAATCCGGATTATCGGTAATTTGATGAAGCGCCGTCACAAATTTGACCACTTAGTGATTGAAACTACAGGATTAGCCGACCCTGGACCCGTGATTCAAACCTTTTTTGTGGATGAAGATATGCGGGAACAATTGGAATTGGATGCAGTGGTAACGGTTGTTGATGCCAAGCATATTTTACAACATTGGGATGCGGATGAAGCCCAGGAACAAATTGCCTTTGCAGATGTGATTTTATTGAATAAAACCGATTTAGTTACACCCGAAGAATTGGATGTACTGGAAAAACGTATTCGGAGTATGAATGCGATCGCCAAAATTTATCGCACTCAAAATGCTAATTTGGCAATGGATGCACTGTTGGGTATTAAGGCTTTTGATTTGGAACGCGCTCTGGAAATCGAACCGGATTTTTTGACGGAAGAACATGACCATGAACACGATGATACCGTCGCATCCATTGCGTTAGTGGAAACCGGAGAACTAGACGGCGAAAAATTAAATCAATGGTTAGGTAAATTACTTCAGACCCAAGGTCCTGATATCTTCCGCATGAAGGGGATTTTAAATATTGCTGGTGAAGATAATCGCTTTGTTTTCCAAGGTGTCCACATGTTATTTGAAGGGAAACCTGACCGTCCCTGGAAAGATGGGGAAACCCGTAAAAATGAATTAGTTTTTATCGGTCGAAATCTTGATGAGGTTCAACTGAAGGCTGATTTTTTGGCTTGTAAGGTTGGTTGAGGGGACGGGAGACAGGATAAAAAATGGTTAATCATATTTAGGGTTTGCCGTAAAATTTCCCGAAAACCTCTAGAAGTCGGGTTTCTTTGAGAAATCTGACTTCTGACCCCACGAAAATTTAAGTTTTGCCTATTTTCCCCAACTAATATTTGATCAACTTCCAAAAATATGCCAACCTCTGCTAACAAAAAAGAATTTATCCTCAAAAGCTCCCATCAATTAACAGATTATGTCACCGTTGTCACTTGGTCTCCTTTCGGGGAAAAACTTGCTGCAACTTCATCCGCAGGAGAAGTTGTCCTGTGGGAAAATGGGGATGTACTATCGCTGCAATCAGTCACGGATACATCGGTTGATTGTGCAGCTTTTTCTGCTGATGGTCAGTTTTTGGCAACAGGGGGACAGGATGGACAAGTCAAAATTTGGCGAGGACAGGAATTAATCACTACTTTGGCAAATGCTCCCGCTTGGGTTGATAAATTGGCTTGGAGTCCAACTACTAACCATCTTGCATTTAGTATCGGCAAATATGTACAGGTTTGGGATGCAAATCAACAACAGGTAGTCACAACCCTAAATTTTGCTGATTCTTCACCCTTGGGGATTGATTGGCGTTGTGATGGCAAATACTTAGCTGTGGGGGGAAATCGGGGTATTAAGGTGTGGGAGAGTACAGCATGGGATGATGGAGCCTTTGAATTGGAAATGCCCACCGTTAGTTTAACATTGGCTTGGTCTGGGGATGGTAAATTTTTGGCTAGTGGTAATATGGACAGGACAATAAGTGTCTACGAATCTGAATTAATTCCCACCTCTGACCCCCAACCCTGGATTATGCGCGGTTTTCCCGGTAAGATCCGTTCCTGTTGTTGGTCGGATATTTCCACCCCTATCGGTGCGCCATTGTTAGCCACATCGAGTGTGGAAGGGGTGGTAGTATGGGAAAAATCCTCCGATGAGTCGGTTGGTTGGGAAGCACGGATATTGACCAATCACGTAGATGTGATTCAAGCGATTGGTTTTGCACCCCAGAGTTTTTTGTTAGCTTCTACTGCAAGTGATGGGTGGTTATGTTTGTGGAATGAAGCCAAACAGGTATCCCAAGTTTTAACGGGAGCAGAAAATGGTTTTGCGAGTCTGGCTTGGCATCCCCAAGGTAAACTATTAGCAGCAGGTGGCGATCGCGGTGAAGTGTTAATTTGGTCTCAATCCAGTCGCGCTCAAGGCTTTGGTAAATGAATAAACCTCGTCCGTAATTACCGAACGAGGTTAAGTATATAGATTTAAGTGCAATTTGTGAAAAGTTTACGGACGACGCGATGGGAAGTGTTTACAGGTCAGGGGGTAAAATCACTTGGTTAATGACGTGAATTACGCCGTTACTAGCTTTCACATCTGGTTGCACCACTTGGGCATCATTAACCATCACTTTAGCACCACCTTCAACACGAACGTTAATGGGACCGCCTTCGATACTCTTAACTTCGCCAGATTTTAAATCGGTTGATAATACCCGTCCACTGACGACGTGGTAGGTGAGGATTTTTTTGAGAACTTCCTTGTTTTGGGGTTGGAGTAACTCCTGTAGTGCATCCGGAGGTAACTTGGCAAATGCTTCATCAGTGGGAGCAAAGACTGTGAAGGGTCCGTTTCCTTGTAAGGTTTCAACTAATCCCGCAGCTTTTAGGGCTTTAGTTAAAGTGTTGAAGGAACCATTTGCTTGTGCAACCGCAACAATGTTTTTACCTTCTGTTGTACCGGAGGGAGCACCAGCACCAGGTGCAGGAGTTTCCGGTGGAGGAGTTACAGGTGCTGGTAGGGGTTGGGGTGCAGGTCTTTCTGCGGGTGTTGAAGTTGTAGAACCAGAACCAGGACAAGCACTACGGTTGTAGGGACATTCTTGGAAAATACTCGGACTGGGGTTAATTCCTCCCCGTGTACCTTGAGCAACTGTTGTTTTTTTTGTTTTTTTGTTGGTTTCTACAACTGGTTGGGGAGTGTACTGACTGTTGGACAGTACGCGTTGACTGCGGTTGTAGGGAGCTTCACTGAAAATACTCGGAGTTGGATTCAGTGTTTCTTGCGCTCCAACGGATAGACTAGCAAGAAGACTAACACCCGTTACTCCCACAATACTCGCCAATTTTGTCAGCAGATAGCTGTTGTTTACCTTCATAGGAATATGGTTGGCTGAATTTTCCACACATTACATAAACTTTTTATAACATTTTTTAATGCACAATTTCTCACCCCTTCGGTCTAACCTGGAAATCAGAATTATAACCATATTGTTTGTATATAAATATCTTATGAATACGCATATACGGACAAAAATATGTATTCAAAATTATCTGTATTTCATAGATATGAAGTCGATTCTGTTGGCGATCGCATTCATGTTGTGATTGATTCGTGCGGCAACGATTTTGCCATATTTTAGTCTGGAGCGTAGGCGGTTATAACCTATTTCCAATCAGCGATTTCACCTTTTGTCTGGATGCTTACTTCTTGCTGACTGCTTGGAACATATTTGAGTCAAATCCGCCTCTGAGATGAAATCCTGTTTAGTGTTGAATGTTGAATTATATAGTTTATTTTTATACTCTGAATCCCTGTTGAAATGGCACCAAGTACCACTAATAAGTGATGAGCAACCATTGACAGAATTTTGGTCAAAAGCACCGAAAAATAGGGTTTTGCAGTGTTTTTATTGACACGAAAAGCAAATAAAGACGAAATCAAGAATATGTTTGTTCCTTCTGCATTGGATATTTAGATTTCGATTTAAATTTAATTATGTATTCCCTTTCCTATGATTTAATTACTTGATTAAGTAGGGTCTGCGGAAAAAGTCGTTTCGTGAGGGTAGGGAATAGGGAGAGACACAACATGTCGCGTCTGTACAGGAATAATAGTTTTCACCCCACAATTCCACTTTTTATCGGCTCTAAAAAATTACAGATGCAAGCTTTTTGAGCTTCATACACAACCAAACAACAGTTCATTCCCACTCCCTACTCCCTCCACATTAAGAGAGATTCCGACAAAATAGTTGGGGATTATAAATCAAAATCGACGACATCATCAATAAAAGTTGTAAAATCTACGAGTGAACCAATGGCAGGAAAACCTCAATGCTGGAACTGTACCAATTTGAACTTTCTCAATACTCAGAGAAAGTGCGTCTCATCCTAGATTATAAACAGCTAAACTATCGGAAAATCGAAGTTACACCGGGAATAGGTCAACTAGAACTACTACGTTTAACAGGGCAAAAACAAGTACCAGTCCTCAAAGATGGTGACCGCTACATAGTAGATTCTACGGAAATAGCGAAGTATTTAGATGAACATTATCCCGAAAGACCAATTATTCCCAAGGAGGGAATCAAACGGGGTTTATGTTTGATGATGGAAGAATGGGCTGACGAATCAATTGGTTTAAAGGGACGCAAAGCCTTATTTTCAGCCATTAGTCAAGACCAGTATTTTCGTCGTTCCCTCTTACCAACAACGACCCCTGACATTCTCAGAACCTTGGTAGAGGGGGTTCCCAGCGATGTCTTCAAAGCTTTAGGATTTGGGGTTGGTTATAGTCCAGAGGCAATTAATCAAGCGATCGCGCAGTTAAAACAAGATTTGGAAGCGTTATGCTTAATATTGGCAGAGCGTCCCTATTTAACGGGGGATGAACCGACTTTAGCAGATTTAGCGGTAGCAGGACTATCGATTTTATTAAAATTTCCAGAGGGTGATTATTTAGATTTACCAGCTAGTCTCAAGGGTAAGGGAGTGGCAGAATTAGTTAATGATCCAGCCTATGAAAGATTTTTCACTTGGCGTGAGCAAGTCTACACCGATTTTCGCCGACCCATCAGTGGATTTAATCCCCCAGCAGACACAAATGCACCGACATCGATTCAAATTGATTAGGGAATAGGGAGTAGGTGGTATGTGTTAAATTTACGGCGTTGTTGAATTTGGGTATGAATTATAATTATTTAAATTTTGTGTTCAACCAAAATTATTCGTAGAGACGTAGCAATGCTAAGTTTCTACTACACAATGTATAATTTTCAATTCATATTGAAAATCAACAATGCCAAATTTACAAATCAACTCTGTTAAGTGTCTGTCACCAACTGGTACAAAACACACCATAACAAATAAAAATCATTTTTCCCTACTCCCTTGTAGACGACCCGACGGGTCGTCTCTACCTGGTTGATCAATTTCCAACAGTCATTTTCTTGGTTAAGACATGAATTTTGGCCAGCAACCGTTAGGTTCGATTACTCAAGGTTCCCTTACCGGTGGACTCGAAGTCAGATTACATCCCCATGTATCTGTGGAAGATATGCGCGTCGGTAAATTTTTAGTTGTACAAGGGATGCGATCGCGCTTTTTTTGTATGCTCACCGATGTGGCTTTAGGTACTGCAAATCAACGGATTATTTCTAACCCCCCTGCTTGGGAAGATACTTTTTTACGGGAAGTTTTGGCTGGAAGTGGAACCTACGGAACCATCGAGTTAGCTCCGATGTTGATGTTTACCCCGGAGGAGGTGACTGATGAATATTCTCCCAAAAAAGACCCAGGGAGTAAAGCCCTCACTGGTTTAGCTTCCTTTCAACCCCAAACCAGCACCAATATGGAATTGTTACCGGTAAAAACAATTCCTAGCCATTTCAGTCAGGTGTATGAAGCATCGGAAGAAGATTTTCGTCGGGTTTTTGGTTGGGAAGATGATATCCATCGCAAAAACTTTTCCATCGGCAAACCGTTAGATATGGATGTCCCTGTTTGTATTGATTTAGATCGGTTTGTGGAACGGAGTAATGGGGTATTTGGGAAATCGGGAACAGGAAAGTCTTTTTTAACCAGGTTATTATTAGCCGGAATTATTCGCAAAAATGCCGGTGTCAATTTAATTTTTGACATGCATTCCGAGTATGGATGGCAAGCCGTTTGTGAAGGGAAAACCTACAGTACCGTCAAAGGCTTAAAACAACTGTTTCCCGGTCGAGTGGAGGTATATACCCTAGACCCAGCTTCCACCAAGCGTCGAGGTGTCAAAGACGCTCAGGATTTATACTTGAGTTACGACCAAATAGAGGTGGAAGATATTCGTCTATGTGCGCGAGATTTAGGCTTATCGGAAGCAAGTTTGGATAACGCCAATATTTTACATTCGGAATTTGGTAAATCCTGGATTCTTCAATTATTAAACATGACCAATGAAGAAATCAAGCTGTTTTGCGAAGAAAAGCGCGGACATCAAGGTTCAATTACAGCTCTACAACGTAAATTATTACGCCTTGATAACCTGAAATACATGCGTTCTGCCTGTCCCCAAAACTACGTCCAACAAATCATCAAATCCCTCGAAGCAGGTAAAAACGTCGTCATCGAATTTGGTTCCCAATCAGATATGCTTTCCTACATGTTGGTGACAAATATGATTACCCGACGCATTCACCAACACTATGTCAGCAAAGCCGAAAAATTTCTCCAAAGCGGTAACGTCAGCGACAAACCCAATCAATTAGTCATTACGATTGAGGAAGCTCACCGTTTCCTTGACCCAGCCATTGTTGCGAGTACGATTTTTGGTACAATTGCTAGGGAAATGCGCAAATATTTCGTCACCCTGCTGGTGGTAGATCAACGTCCATCGGGAATTGACAACGAAGTCATGTCTCAAATTGGGACACGGGTGACAGCATTATTAAACGATGAAAAAGACATCGATGCGATTTTTACTGGTGTATCGGGAGGAAGTGCCTTAAGGTCTGTTTTAGCTAAATTAGATTCTAAGCAGCAAGCTTTAATTTTAGGACATGCCGTACCAATGCCGGTAGTCGTGAGAACACGACCCTACGATACCCAATTTTACACCGAAATTGGTGACCCTGCTTGGGATGAAAAACCCGACGAGGAAGTGTTTGCAGCAGCAGAGTTAGCCAAAGCAGATTTGGGATTTTAATCCCAACCCAAAAATCCCGCGATTGAACAGTTGGGTGTGGTAGATAATATATCTGTGGAAGGGGAAAGCTTAAAACTATTCCCTGTACAGATGCGACATGTCGCGTCTCTCCCTCTTCCTTACCCCTACTAAAAGTCAAACAGTATTACTCGTTTTCTTCTTCTTCAACTCCTAATTCTTTTAACTTTGCTAGCAATTTTTTGACTTTTTGTTGAGCTATTTCCGCTTCTTGCTCGGCTAATTCTGCTCTTTCTTCGGGTGTGGAAATTAATTCGCCATCGGGACTAAAATATCTTAGTTGACCTTTGGCTATTCCCAGAAACAATTCTAATTGTTGACTCCATAACCAATCTGTTTCGTTGGCTGTAATGGGTTGGTACTCTCCAGCGATTAACCGAAAACCTGCAAATTCCAAAGTTTCGGGATGAAACCAAAAGTATTCGGGAGTCCGGAATATGTCTTGATAAAGAAGTTTTTTCTCGTTGCGGTCTACTTTTGCTGTGCTATTTGACAGCAATTCTATAATCAAATTTGGATATTTCCCCCCTTCTTTCCACACCATCCAACTACGACGGGGGTAGTTTTCACATCCTTTAACAACAAAAAAATCGGGACCGCGAAAATCACGGGTTGTAATTTGCTCCTCGCTGTAATAAATCGTGATGTTACCACTAGCGTAGAAATCACTGCGGTTTTGCCAATACCATTTTAAACAAGCTAGTAACAATTCAATTTGGTCACGGTGTAGATCGCTTTCCAAGGGTGGTTCGTCGCTCCAGAGGTCGCATGGGGGTATGATAATATCCACCCCTGACTCTTGCAAGCAGACTGATGCGGAAGGGTTCCCTGAGTTCGGGTTACTTTCCATCATACTTTCAGGGATTTTTGGTGAGTGAGGTTTTGCGACAGCCATTTGATTTCCTGGATTTCTCGCTTGTAAATGGGGAGTGGGAAGGTGGGAGTACAAACGCGACATGTCACGTCTGTAGGGGGAGTAGGAATGAGCTAATAAGATTAACTGTTAACAGTCATGTAACACAACCCGAGGAAATAATTATGCAATATGTAGCAGTCCGAGGGGGATTTGTGAAATATTACATGTAGGGTTGTTAACGGTTGACAGTTGACGGTTAACGGCACGCTATTTTTCACGACTTAAATCGGATTGCTGTAAATATGTTTCATTATGTTTCATTTCCGATAGGAGCAAGCGATCGCTAATTGGCTATGGTGGAGTAAGGTCTCTTGGGACAAGCATTGAACGTGATATTGGGGTGTTTGCTCAACCAATTTTTGGATGCGATCGCTTGCTGCTGTGACTATGGCTTCCGATAGGGTTCCGTTTTCAATGGAATCAACAAAATCCTGGGCGATCGCATAGGTTCTTGCGATTGCTGATGCAGGTAGGTTCCGCGATACCATCAATAAATCACAACCTGCATGGAAAGTACGCGCTACAGTCCCCGGAACACCATACATTTTGGCAACGGCGTTCATATCTAAGTCATCGGAAACAATTACACCTTGATATCCTAATTCTGACCGCAGTAAATCTGTTAAAATCAACTGTGATAAGGTTGCGGGAACGTCCGGGTCTATTTGTGGAAACAAAATATGGGCTGTCATTACCATCGGTACTTCAGCGGCAATCAGGGTTTGAAAGGGTATCAATTCCCGTTGCCTTAACTGTTCCAAGGTTAAATCTAATACGGGCAATTCCAGGTGGGAGTCCGTGGTCGTGTCTCCATGACCAGGAAAATGTTTAGCGCAACCAACTATACCCGCTTCCCTTAACCCTTCTAAGTAATCCCGCGCTCTCACCCCTGCTAATTCTGGCTCTGCGGCAAAAGCACGCGCTCCAATAATTGGATTTTTCGGGTTAGAAAAAATATCCGCATCGGGAGACCAGGAGACATTAATACCAATTGATTTTAATTCGATACCAGTTGCTTTTGCCACCTCTTGGGACTGAGTACCATAGAGCAAAGCATGGGGAAATCGGGTTAAAGGTGGTGGTGTCCGCAGAACCCGACCCCCCTCATGGTCTAGGGTCATTAACATTGCCGACCGTTCACTATATTCCCGCACCTGGGTTAATAAATTCCCGAAGTTTTCCACCCAATCCTCATAGGGTAAATCATAGCGGAAATTTTTCAGGTAAAACACAATTCCTATCGGACTCAGGTCACTGAGAATACGTTTATCCTCATCACTCAACTCCGTACCCGACAGTCCAATTAAAAGATGCTGTCCAAATTGTTTAATTTTCCCTGGAGTCGCCATACCAAGTTACCTCACCCCCATAATTGTACAGATATATCTTGGGGGTAGTCATGTAGAAAATCAACCTATATTTTTGGCAAAAGGTAGGGGATAGAACCAAAGCATTTAAATTGCTTTTTTCTATCTCGGTTACAAAAACTGTTACGAGCGCAGAAATTTTTTCTTTCTACCCTAGGATATTGAGTAAGTTATGCTTCTCACATTCTACTGAAACCGTGACCCCCTCCAATTTATTTAGTCACGGTTTTTTATTTTTTGGGATTGAATGACAGAAATGTTCATAATCCCCTTACCTAGTAGGATCTGCTGTTTGTGTGCAAGAGGGAACAGGAAGTAGCCTACATGTATGCTGACACCAGAACCTATGAAAGGGATTTTTTCCCACTCCCGATTCCCCACACTCTCTACACTTTGGGAACTATTTTGGTTCAATCTCAATACTTAACCGGAGATAAAGGAAAAAGAATTTTGTTACCAAAACTGTTACAGAGACCATATGTAGGCAGGTAAGGCTTTATCATGGATTACAGTTAAGCTCCTCACACCACACTTGAAAGCCGTGCATTGACTCACGGCTTTTTTCTTAACTGGGAAAGCTTTCGGGTCTACATCTGCTCAGTCATCCTGCATAATTAATTACATTTTGTTATTACGTAGCTGCTCTTTCCAAAGGATTGTGCAGCCTTAGTTTCCCGATACAGCTCAAACCCTTAGATTGTCGCGAAAGTGACTCAGCGAAACAAAGTAATCGCCAGCATTTGAGATTGGTTCGTAATCAAACGGCACAGGTAATTTTGCCTATCCACTTCCAGAAATGTGTACATGAATATCAAAAAAGCTTTCCCTGGATTTGAAGCCAAGGGTTCCAAATTTATCTAGGGACACAGCTTTATAGTATCCTCTAAAAATTGTTGATACATTTGCTCCCCCTGCTCTCCTACATATATTAACTTCCAAGTAAAACGCTATAAAGCCCCGTCCTTGGGGAACGGCTTTTGTATTATGATGAAGTCAGGGGTAGATAGCATAAATTAAAAAACAACCCCGTCGAATAGTCGGTGTTTACTTGTATTGGGTAAAGTAGTCTGGGTGATTGCCGTCTGGATTCTTCCTTCCCGGTGAGGTAAGAATCTTCGTGGCTATAGCCCGGAGAGTGTCAAGCTATAAAAGTGAACGACTGTTGTTCAAGTTGATGTCGCCAAAACTCATACGTGCCTCGTAGTATTCTCAATCACATGTAGAAACAGGAGGAATCTCGCTCATGACTAATAACCCGGAATCATCCTCTCCAATCACAATTAGTCCAGAAACCGATGCTCTGGTGGAGCAAGAAATGGCAGGGCAAAATGCAGACATCAAACAGGAAACCAAAGCCCTGATCGAAGCAATCAAAAAACGTGCCCAATCGGAAATTCAAACGGCACAAGACCTGACTCGCGAAGCCTATTTAGCTGCTGTGCGACGCGCTCGCGAAGCCATTGAGGAAGCAAAACTGATTGACCCAGATCGGATTGAACAGTCTGTGCAACTAATTCAGCAGGAAGCTCAGAAAAATTGGCAATCCATCGCTGACGAGATTCAGCGATTAGGCGATCGCCTGGCTGATGCTGCTAAGGCTGCTTGGACTGTTCTCACTCAACCCAAGTCCTCATCGGACGATTCCGATTCTTAAACGGGGATACCATTTTAGATTTTGGATTTTGGATTTTGGATTACTCTCGCCAGAAGCCGCACTACGTGTGTCTATGGATTAGAAACAAAGTTCCGACACATCAATATTTTCTCATATTTCTAATATCTATCTATCATATCTATTTTTCCAGTTGGTGTTAGTTTTGCGTCAAATTACATGAGTTGGCAATTCCCCCATTGTAGCACTAACCCCCCATCAGCAAAACGCTCGCTAGATGTGTGGTCTTTAGCTACACTTTTGGTTTGTACCCATTACGGGTTGGGATTCATTTTGGGAACCGCAGAGCAGTCAGTTGCAGTGGGTGCAGCAGGGAGTCTGTATGCTGTTTCCCTCAGTATCGGGTTTTTGGTGCTATTGTTCTTTGTCAAATTTTATTGGCAATCCGTAGAGCAAATTTGGACTTTACTCGGCGATCGCTATGGCAATCCGGTCAAAGTCGTTATCGCTTTGATGTCTTGGATGTCTCTGATTGGCATCGCTGCTGTTCAAATGATTGCTGCTGTGGCAATTTTAAATCTTGTTGGTTTGCCCAGGGAACCGACAATGGTAGGACTGACAATCCTCCTTTGCTTCCTATCTCTGCTTCCTGTGGAACGCGCTAGTCAGGTGTTTCGGGGGTTATTGCTGCTGAATATCGGAGCTTTAGTTTTTGCCCTTTGGCGACTACATAGTTTATCAGAACTAGAGTTAACCGTGCGGCAATTTTTCCCCGACCTTTACCAGGTCAGCTGGTGTCATGAACTGGGCATTTCCATTGCTACCATTCTCATGGTTACAGTTGATATGAAGTGTCAACAGTTCATTGTGAGAGCAAAAACCGTTCGCATTGCCTATGGGGGATGTATTTTGGCTGCGATCGCCCTGTTTGCACTGGCATTTTTACCAACTGCTGTGGTTTTGGCTGGAAAGCATCAGGAGATTCTACCAAAAGCACTACCGAGCAAGGAAATTCTTCCCTATATTTTGTCTTGGATCGGTGGAGGAGTGCAACATTGGCAGGGGATATTATTAACCCTCTCCCTCGTTGTTCCGGCTTTAGGAATTGGTAGCAATATTCTTCGGATTCAAACGAAAACTCTATTTGATTTAAAAATGTTTCCCAACCTTCCCCAGCGTCAAGTTTGGATTACGATTATTAATGCCTTTTTAGCCCTTGCTGTCGCTCTCAAGGGGGGGGAAATTGTGAATTTAATACTTGATTTCTATGCTGCTTATTTATCTAGCGTTTGGCTACCTTTTATTGCCTATTTTCTCGCACAAACAAATTTTTATATCTTCTTTCGCAGTAGTGTTCAATTAGCCCTCATTACAAGTGCGATCGCTTCTGTTGTCACCCTCGGAATTACGTTGTTAAATCCTCTAGCTATTTTATTTGACAGTAGCGAATTGACAATTATGTCCATCGGTATGGGAACTGGTTGTGTCACCCTAATACTTTCTCAAGTCGTTGTCACCTACCGCATCATGTTACTTTCCCAGAAGGAGGTGTAGTCATGATTACAGAAATTGGTAAAACGTTAGTGGCGCTCGGTGCAGGTATTATCCTGCTTGGAGGTTTATTATGGTTAAGTGGCGGGACTTTGAGACATTTTCCCATTGGTCGTCTACCAGGAGATATTCTCATCCAAAATGAAAATTTTACCTTTTATTTTCCCCTGGCAACTTCCATTTTACTAAGTTTGGGTTTGAGTTTAATAATATGGATATGGCAGTCCTTTGTGCGTTGAAAAATTTTTCAGTTTGAGGATTTTTGCATGACCATTTTATTTTGACTAGGATATATTTGAGGTGGTCAGACAACAAAGATTACAGGTTATTTATGAAAGGGAAACCAGCCGAAGAACCCACACATTTGGAAAGTAGTCACAATCTGAATGATTCAGCACCCGATAGATTTGGACAATCCTGGTTTCACCGAGAAACCGTTGTTCGTAACTTGGAGATTTTTCAGAACTTTATTGTCGTTTCTCTCTGTATTGGCATCTTTTTTGTGATGCTAATTCGATTGGGTGAGATGTTTCTTTCTTTATTAGAGCCGATTAATTTTCAGGCCATTACATCCGATATTTTATTTATTTTGATTTTGGTGGAAATCTTTCGTTTATTGATTATCTATCTGCAAGAACAAAGAATTTCTATTGGTGCTGCTGTTGAAGTTTCTTTGGTTTCCGCATTACGAGAAGTTATCCTACAAGGAATTTTGGAAATTCCCATTTACCAATTGCTGGGTGTCTGTGCGTTTCTACTTGTCCTAGGTGGATTATTGGCTTTGCGGGTCTGGATGTTCCAACGTTTTGACCTGATTAAACAACAGTCCCATACCGACGAATCTCTTCAACGTCGCAACTTTGGTCTGCGTCGTTTCACATCTGTCGATCAGTATCCTTTCTGATATCTATTACGGAGGTTTTACCAATGTTTAATATCATTCGTCGCAGTCAAATAGTTGGTTTAATGGCGATGGATAGCAGTACCGCAACTCGTCTTGGTGGTGTTGAGGAAGTTTGGGTCGATAATCAGGGTCGGGTTGTGTATTTTGCTAGCAGTGCTGGTTATACCCCCATAGAACAAGTTTCGATTGTTGGTCCAGATGCTGTCCTCACCTATTCTGGTCTTGCAATGGAACCACAAATCACTCTACGTCGCTTACACCGTATGGCAGTGCGCACTCCTTCAATTTCCGATACCCTGGGTTGGGTGGAGGATTTTCTGTTTGATTGGGAAACAGGAGATATCGCAGCTTATATTTTGGCTGGAGATATTGCTGCACCCTTTGGTGGAAGAGCTGTTCTGTTTCCAGAGGATGTGGAGGTTATTGATGCGGAGGTAGTTGTCATCAAAGAGGATGCGAAAAATCGACTTCAGAGTGAATCGGAGGGGTTAAAGGGATTTTTGAGCGAGAAATCCCAACAGGTCAAAAGCTTAGTTAGACAAATGGGCGATCGCCTGAAGTCTTTGGTTTCCCCTCAAGATAAACCTGATGTTGTGCGGGTCAAAATCAAAGAAATTCGGGATGAACTGGAAACTTCTGGACGACATGATCAAAATACACTCCAAGAAGCGGCTGAATTTTTGCAAGAAAAATGGCATGATTTCCAGCAAAGTTTCAATCGGACTGGGAAACGGATGAAGGAAGCTGTGGATTCTGCTTGGAGAAGATTGACTCACAAGTCTTAGAGGATGTTTTTTCCTTTATCTCTCTTCCTGGATTTTGAGTGCGCGATCATTTGTTAATTAACGGCTTTATTTTTCCCTCCCGTGAACATAGGGAGTTAGTAGTAGTGAGCTAGGGACAAAACACTTTATATACTTTTTTGGTGTCATACCATTTCACTCAAATTTTGATACATTTTCTTCCCCTGCTCCCGAAAGCTCCCTGTCAGGTATTAACTCCCAGGTATTAACTCCAAAGCAAAACGGTATCAGCTGTACATATAGACTACTCCCTATTCCCTGTTCCCAATTCCCATGAAAAAACTTTGACGGTTTGTGTGTTTGTGTGGGAATGGCAGAATCTACATCAGAACCAATTACAAAATTACCCGTCAATACTGATTGCGACTTTCCCCCGTACTTGACGCTGCTCTAACTGGTTAATTGCCGCAGGAACTTCCCCTAAAGGATAAACTCGATCGACGTAGGGACGAATTTTACCAGCCTCAATCATGTCTTTTAAAACAATTAAATCACTTTGGTTCGGTTTGCATACTAGGCATTTTATCTTTCGACCACCGATTTTAGTAGTCACAAAATCGAGAAACATGGCTTGAAATAATCGCCCCATCGAACCACCAACCGCAACGTAAGTACCTGGAGTTTTTAAGAACGGGAAATAATTAAAAGGTGAATTGTAGGCCGCATTATCAAGTATCAAATCGTAGTAGTGTTGTTTTAATTTAGACTTGACTTGAGTGTAATCCCATACGTAATCCGCACCAATCGATTTCACCATCTCGATTTTACCCTCACTGCATACAGCAGTCACCTCAGCCCCAAAAGCCTTGGCAATCTGGACTGCAAACGACCCCACCCCACCAGAAGCCCCATTTATCAATACCTTGTATCCTGGTTGGATTTGTCCCACATCTCGCAACCCCTGAAGGGCTGTCAGAGCTGAAACGGGAACTGTTGCCGCTTCCTCAAAGCTCAAATCACTGGGAGCGATCGCAAAGGCTGTTTCGGGAGCGCAGACATATTCGGCAAATGCACCAAAACCAGATTCTGATAAATCACCAAAAACTACATCCCCCGGTTGAAACTGCGTCACATCTCTCCCCACCGCTTCCACCACCCCCGCAACATCGCAACCCAGGATTTGAGTTTGAGGCTTGCCTAACCCTCCGTAAATAAAGCGGATAAAAAACGGTTTACCCCGCATCAAATGCCAGTCACCAGCATGAACCGCAGCTCCACGAACTTTCACCAGTACACCCTTATCGAATATAACGGGTCGATCGACCTCCTCCAATTTCAATACATCGGGGGAACCATATTCATACTGGACAATCGCTTTCATTTTTGGGACTGTTTGCTTGAGATTATTCATTGGTTCTGATAATTTTTACTTACATTGTAAGTCTAGCTTACGGTGTAAGTTTGTCAAGATCAAATTATCTGGAAAATATAGAAGAAAGGAGTGGCTCAAAATCGATGTCCCTATTGCCTTTAAGTCGGGAGCGGGTATTGCAAGTGGCGCTGCGAATAGCTGATAAAGATGGGATTGGAGCAGTGTCGATGCGGAAAATTGCCCAGGAACTAGGTGTTCAGGCAATGTCGCTGTACAATCATGTTGTCAATAAGGATGATATATTGGATGGGATTATCGACATGGTGGTGGCTGAAATCGAATTACCCGATCCGAAAATTGATTGGAAAACAGCCATGCGACGACGGGCGATTTCGGCACACACAGTATTGCTGCGTCATCCTTGGGCTGCAATGGCGATGATATCGCGGGTGAATGTGGGGTCAGCCATGTTGCGCTATATCGATGCAACTTTGGGATGTTTGCGGGAAGCTGGTTTTTCCTTCGAGACTGTCGATCATGCTTGGAATGCAATTGATAACCACATTTACGGATTTACACTCCAGGAGTTAAATTTTCCCTTCAAACCGGGGGAGTATGCACAACAAGCAGAAAAGTTTATTTCGCACATTCCGCCGGAGAAATATCCCTACATGAATCGACTTGCCTACTACATCATTGAAGGTCGATATGATGGCTTGCATGATTTTGAATTTGGCTTGGATTTGATTCTCGATGGTTTGGAAAGGTTGCGGGAAAAGCAACAGAACGATAAATAGAAAACATAGAAAATACGGTCAAATTGATTGATTAAGTAGGTAGGTGGTGAAAATTGTCGTTTAAATCAGGGAGTAGAGACGACCCGTCGGGTCTTCTGTACTCCTGAGACGCGATATATCGCGTCTGTACGGGGGTAAGCCTTTTCCCCGAATGATTGGTTATGTTTAATTGCACCTACCTACTTAATTTCCCTTCATCAACGAAAATGGTTGATTTATGCTTTCTGTGACTACCAATTCCACATCACCGGATTTGTATCTAGGTAATCAGTCACCGAACGTCCAATGACATCAATTTGGGCTAAATCCGCAGGATCAAGGTGAATACTTGCTGCACCCGCATTAGAAATTGCTTGTTCTGCATATCTTGCACCAGCGATCGCCTGGGTATTTGGTTGCGCAATTAACCAGGCTAAGGCTAACTGGGCTAAGGTACAGTTATATTTGGCAGCAATCGGACGCAGTTTTTCTACTGCTGTATAGGCTCGTTGGAAATTTTCACCCTGGAATAATTTATTTTGAGAACGGTTATCCTTCGGAGCAAATTGATGTCCAGGGGCAAACTTACCAGTTAATAAACCCTGAGCTAGGGGAGAATAGGCAAGAATGGAAATATTATTTTCAATACAGTATGGCATGGCATCCGTTTCCACGTACCGCCAAAATAAAGAATAGGGAGGTTGCAAACTATCAATGCGTCCATATTGACAGGCTTCCTCTAATTGGGATTTGGAAAAATTTGATACACCAATTGCCCGAATTTTTCCCTGTTTTTTTAAAGTATTCAAAGCCTCCATTGTTTCACTAATCGGAACAATATCCGAACCAAAGGAACCACTGGGCCAATGAATTTGATACAAGTCGATATAATCAGTTTGGAGATTTTGGAGAGAGCGATCGCAGGCGGCAATTACCTCATCATACCGCAAGTGGTTAGCAAATACTTTCGTTGCATACTCCACCCGTTCCCGGATATCAGCTACTGCTTGCGCAACAACCCGTTCTGAATGACCATCACCATACACCTCAGCCGTATCAATGGTGGTGATTCCCGCATCCACAGCAGCACGGATAGCTTGAATCGAATCACTATCTTCAATACCCGTCCACCCCCGCTTACCTGCTTGCCAAGTTCCCATCAGAATCGGACTAATCTGAACTTCGGAAGTTCCTAATCTGCGTTTTTCCATAGCTGCGACCATAAAGTTTATTAACGTTTTTGTCTCAGTATTAACGGACAGTTATATATTGAATTAACAAGTGTTAATCATCACAAATTTTACTTAAGTTTATCGGAAAATCAGACTCTATCGTTTCTGTCTATATGCCCGCATTTCTCACAAAACCCTAAAACTTACAGGGAATTAGGGAGTAGAAGGAAAATTAATCCCTCACTCAAGACTCGTAACTTACTTGTGAAAAATCCGGATATATTCTCCTCAGAAGATGTTTTAAACCACTTCTTGAAGACAGTAAATAGGCTCAAACGGTATATTTTTCGTTATCAACAGATGCGATATGTCGCGTCTCTCCCTTCTCCCGATTCCCTTGTCCCTGTACAGACGACCAAAAAAACGAGCTTGTTAAGTATTAAAATCGACTTGATAAAAAATCCTCTTAATATGAAGAGGAAATAATTGATTGGAAAATTGGAAACACAAATCTACCTAGTATACAGCCATGAAACTCAGCGTTATCATCCCTTGTTTTAACGCCGGTCAAACCATCAGCCAGCAACTAGAGGCATTAACAAAACAAGAATGGTCTCAACCCTGGGAAATAATTATAGCTGATAACGGTTCCACAGATAACACTCGAGAAATCATTCAAGCCTACCAGGACAAACTACCCCATTTACGGTTAATAGACGCATCTGCAAAACGAGGAGCAGCCTATGGGAGGAATGCAGGAGTCAAAGCAGCCCAAGCAGACATGTTAGCATTTTGTGACGCTGACGACGAAGTTGCTCCCGGATGGGTTGCAGCGATGGGAACAGCACTAGGGGAACATGATTTAGTTGGGGGAAGGGATGAACACTGGAAGTTAAACCCAGAATGGTTAGTCAAGGTATACGGTTGTGAAGA
This sequence comes from Calothrix sp. NIES-3974, assembly GCF_002368395.1. Classification (GTDB taxonomy): domain Bacteria; phylum Cyanobacteriota; class Cyanobacteriia; order Cyanobacteriales; family Nostocaceae; genus NIES-3974. The sequence continues at coordinate 2,719,295 of NZ_AP018254.1, read as the reverse complement.
GGGGAACGGTATTTATTTTGATCATCCCTTTTTACCATTGTTAAGTGGCAACAATATTGCCGTCAAGCGATCGCTCCATGAAGCAGTGGGTGGTTTTGATGAAAATTTGACCATACTGGATGACGTAGATTATTGTTGGCGAATTCAACAACTAGGAATCAAACCCTACGAAGCCAAAGATGCACTAGTTCATTTTCGACTGCGCGATCGCATTCCCCAAATTTGTCAACGTGCTTGGAAAATGGGAGTTGATGAAGGAAGGTTATATAGAAAACATCGCTCCCAAGGAATGACCCAACCAATTACCTGGAAAACTGTAATCAAGACTACAGGTCTATTTGCTATCCGTCTATTCACCCTCAAAATTCGCGATAAAATCAGCTTGACACAGAATTTAATGGATTTAGCTTGGCGTGGGGGTCAATTACAAGGTTTAATCAAATCATCCACCTGAGTAAAATTGCCAACAGCAATGAGGGAGAAAATCGCCAATCAAAAGTAGGAATTATTGTTCACTGACAACATGACTAAAGTCACAATTAAAACATGACTTTTTGCAATCGTAAAGTTACGCCCAAGGTAGGTATAGTATACATAACTGATGGATAGTAACCATTTTCACCTTTGGTACTATCAAATAACAGGTCAGTGGTTTTAGATAGTCTTTTCGCAATTGCAACAACTGAGGATATGGTCTCAAGGCGGTTTTTAATCGCCTTTTTTCATGCTTGTAAAATTTAACTGAATGTTCGGAAAAATCGCCGAAACAATTGCCATTTCTCCCGGAAAAACTTGCTCATCATCAAACCCCTCAACCCATTCCAAAACCGTCAACTTTTGGGAAACAGGATCAACAATCCAATACTCGGCAATCCCCCGTGCTGCATACTCCGAACGCTTGTGGCGATAATCCCACGTGAATTCGACAGATTCAAAAAACCCCTCTCTAATCCTCTCTCCAAAATGGATACAGGCTTTGGAAAAATTGATTTTTGGTTAAAACCACAGAATTTTCTGCCCCTCTCCGTTCTGCGGAGAGGGGTTGGGGTGAGGTTCATCGAACTCACGTTAATCCCGATTTTCCTGATTCGGACTGACCACCTCAACCACTAACAATGGTGGTGGTATATCCATTGTGGAGTATCGCGCAGCTCCTTTCATCACCGCCGCTAATTCTTCGGAATATATGGTCAAATCCGTTACTCTCACCCCGACTTGCCGACTATTGACAGCAACTTCCGCCTTCATTTTTACCGCAGACCCTAATTATAAAATAAACCTAATCATCAAAAAAAACATCTATATAATCAGCAGCAGCAAAACCAGTTTGACCATTAGTTTTGAGAAAGTATTCCCACTCTTGATAATAATGAGTATCCTCAAAATCAGTTACATCGATAGGTTGCGCAGAGATAGGAAACCTTTTGATTTGACGACCAGCATATCTAGATAAATCCGGAGATGGAAACTTACCAACAGCACCATCCGCTAACAACTGAGAATAACTTTGTCCCGAAAAACTCCAACACACACCTTGAAACTTGACATAAAAACGACGTGGCAAAACTTTTTACTCCCTCCACCAATCTCAACATTTTAAAATTAGAAACTTAAAAAAACCTCACTGAAATCAATCATTTGATTCAGTATTTATTAACTATAGGAATCCCACTTGAATCTTGTTAGGTATACCGGGAAATAAAGCTTTGTATGACAAACTTCGGGATAATTGGTATCTTAAAAAAATCAAATATGATTCCTATATAGCAGTCAAAGTACAGAGTAGAACATTTATCAAGGAGATGGGTCTAAAGCCTCCCCAATCTAAAATATATATCAATCCGCAATCATTCGTCAGAAAACACTTATACGGTTTTGATACCTGACGGGGAGCTTTCGGTAGCAGGGTCAGAAAAAGTATCAAAATTTTCGTGAAATCGTACTGATAAAAATCATTTATTTACAAGCATTCTAGCTCTGATTCATTACCACGTATCATTTACTACTAACATATAAATTTGGCATTCATATTTTAGAAGCATTCTATTCTTCAATTTTCCCTGTTGCACCTCATTCCCAACCCTTAGCCTGACTAGGTATCATAATCAACGACCAGTATGTGACTTCACTGGATGTAATTTCCTGGATGGGAACAATACGCTGATTCGGCATGGTAGCGCGTTCGATATACAAAGCCCGTTCAAATAACCCCGTATCAAGTAAAACTTGACGTACCTTAGCAAAGTGACGACCGAGCTTAATAATCACCGCAGCATCAGCGACAGTAAGGCGAGCTGATAGTATTTCGGTAGGTAGGGTTGCAGGCATAATACTTAATACATCATTGCGGTAGGTGAGGGGAACACCTAAAGCGGAAGCACTAGCTAGGGTGGAGGAGATACCGGGAATAACTTCAGTGGGATATTTACCACAGAGACGACTGTATATATACATAAACGAGCCGTATAAAAAAGGGTCTCCTTCACACAGTACAGCCACATCCCGTCCCCCATCCAGATGTTCGGCAATTTTGGCTGCACCGATGTCATAATAGGGTTGGGATGAGCGTTCCACACTGAAAGGTAACGGCATCGGGATTTCAATTTTGTCTGGACTAATGTATTCGCTGACAATAGCCCTAGCCAAAAATTTGCCATTTTCTAGGGTAGGATAGGCAATCACGGGAACCGCTTTGAGGATACGAACCGCTTTCATGGTTAATAATTCCGGGTCTCCAGGTCCAATTCCTAAACCGTATAACCGACCGCAATTGTGTGCCATACTTAAATTTCTTCCTCTTGGGCGATCGCATTCACAGCCGCAGAGGTAATTGCACTACCACCCCGTCGGCCATGAAGTGTAATATATGGTATACCGCGACTATTGGCCGCAAGTGCTGCTTTACTTTCGGCTGCACCAACGAAACCGACGGGAAATCCTAAAATCAAAGCCGGTTTTGCTGCGCCATGATCTAACATCTCCAATAAATAAAATAACGCAGTTGGTGCATTGCCGATTGCTACTACCGCACCTTCTAAATGCGATCGCCATAATTCTAATGCAGCTGCGGAACGGGTATTTTGCAGTTTTTGCGCTAATTCTTCCACCTGTGGTTCACCCAGGGTACAAATCACCGGATTATTCGCTGGTAAACGTTTACGGGTGATTCCTTCTGCTACCATACGACTATCACATAAAATCGGCGCACCCCCCACAAGGGCATCATACCCCGAACGAACTGCATCTGGAGAGGCTTCTAAATCCTCCACCACGTCCACCATTCCACAAGCATGGATAATTCTGACCGCAACTCGTTCTAGGTCTTTTGGTAAGCCGTTTAAATTTGCTTCTGCACGGATAATTGCAAAGGATTGACGATAGATTTCGTTACCATCTCGAATGTAAGTAGTCATGGGATGTTTGATTTTAGATTTTAGATTTTGGATTAATTCACTGTCATGTAAAAATTACCGATGAATCTCGTAGAGACGCGATATATCGAGTCTTATATTGAGTATATGTTGCAAAAATTTTTGGAATCGGTATTTAGAAGTAGTGGCAGGTATTTTTGATAAATCATACAATACATACCTATGGAAGACCGTATTTTTGCCCCTCTGCACTTCTATTCTTCCTCTTCTTGCTATCTCCCAATCAATTGCCGTAATTCTTCTATTCCATAACAGCTAAGGAATTTTTGAAGGCTTTCCTGGTCATGGTGATGGGTTTGGTAAGTTTGAATAATTTGGGTGAGGAGATGGGTAATTTCTGTGGTATTCAGATTAGTGTATAACTCTTGACCAAATTTTCCCTGATGGCTATCCTTGCCAATGAATATTTTATACTCATCCTTGGCGATACCAACTAGGGTTATATCACTAACACCTTGACTAGCACAGCCTTTTTCACAACCACTAATATGGATTTTCAAGGGATAATTCAGTTTGGGTAAAGTTTGAGCGATATTTTCGGCTTGGGTTTGGGTGTCAATATGGGATGATGCACACCCTTGAGTTCCCGAACAAGCGATTAAACTATGCCAAGGATTTTCTAAATGCCAATCCAATTCCAGTTTTTCCAGCTTTGCTAACACTTCCGAAATTTGCGATCGCATAATATGGGGAATGATCAGATTTTGCCAAGGTGTGAACCGTAGGGTTTCATCCCCATACAAACGAGCGATCGCTGTGACACCCCGAATCTGTTTAGTTGTGAGTTTTCCCAGGGGTAGGACTAAACCAATGTAAACATGTTCTGGTTGCAATTGGTTGTGAATCCCGATATGGTCATAATTATTAGTATGTTGATCTTGTTCCCCTGGAGCTAAATCCAATTTATCTACAGCAATCAAGGAAAATCCTAAATAGGCTGTAACTTTTTGCAAGTATCCATCCACACCCCAATCCGCTAAAACTTGACGTAAACGGTGAGGACGTTGGTTTTGAGGGGGGTTTTCTTGACAATATTGGCGATACACTTGGGTACAGGCTTTGATAACAGGTAATACTTGGTGGGGGGTAATACACAACTGGGTATCTTGATGATTCACATAAACCTGTAAATACCTACTTTGATCCAGAAGGGATTGACGTGCCACCAAAAGAATATCATTATGGCGATCGCGGATTGTCACCTTTTCACCCCCATCCAACCCAATACTGAATTTCGGGGATAACACATCCAATTCCCGATGGCTTTTGAGGTAATGATCTATCTCCCTCACCCATGTACGAGTATCCATCAAAGCCTGTGGATCAATTCCCGCAGTCGGACTAGCCATAATATTTCGCAAAGCGTCTAATTCAACTAGTTCCGCACCCAATCCCCCAAGTTGCAACCTTTGCAAATCATCCAGGGAAATCTCACCACGAATCCCACGAATTTGTACATTCCCACGGTTGGTAATTTGCAACCAACCCTGACCATATCTATCAGCAATTTCCGCCAACAAATAACACTGATGGTAATTTACCATACCACCAGGAATCCGAATTCGTGCCAGCATACCATCCTGTGCCGACACACCGTAAAATAAGCCAGGACAAGCAGTAGACGCGCTTGGCGCAACTTCTCGTCGAGATGCAGCAGTCAGATTCAGCAATTTTCTCCTATCCTCCCCGTGCAACGCAGGGATATTGATGGTGTGTTAGTAACTGTGCCAAAACAGTAATACTAACCCCTAAAATCTGGTGTTCTGACTTCCATCGGTCAATTTAATTAATTCTTCTCACTGACCCTTTGGTTACAGTTGCGGCACAGTCCCGGAATTTCACCGGAGTTTCCCAATCTTAGGTATGCTGACAATACCACAAATATGGATAGGGAAAAATTAATTTTTGGTAATTCCTCACTTGAAAATAGGTGAGTAGGGAGAGACGACCCGTCGGGTCGTCTGTACAGGGAGTAGATATGAGCTATTTTCTTTTTGGGTTGTGTCTAGAGGTATTCTTAATCAGCTATAGCAATCCGATTTCAGTAGTGAAAAATAGCGTGCCGTTGACTGATGACTGTTAACCGTCAACTTTCAACCGTTAACAACCATACATGTAAGATTTCATAAATCCCGCTCGGACTGCGGTAGTTGACTTTATTCTTCGCGGATCAACTATAGTAAAATATTGGCATTATCAAATTATAGGAATAAATGTGTATTTGAAGACATGGTACTGCCAGGTCACGCTAAATGTTGACTATTCCTTTGACTGATTCAGCAAACAGTAGAGACGACCCGTCGGGTCGTCTCTACCATCGTCGGGTCGTCTCCGCTATTACCTCCCTTTCCTCCAACCATTTGAATCGATTTCTATGCACGTTCACAAATTAGAGAATTGGCAACATTCCCACGATTTCTCCGTTGACCACCACCAGGCAGAAAAAAGTACCAGAATCGTCATGATTCTCACGGCGATCGCAATGGTAGCAGAAATTGTGGCGGGAACAATTTTTGGTTCGATGGCTCTGTTGGCTGATGGTTGGCATATGGCTACCCATGTTGCTGCTTTTGGAATTACGGTGTTTGCCTATCAGTATGCTCGTCATCATGCCAAGAATCCGAAGTACAGTTTTGGTACGGGTAAGGTCAGTGTTCTCGGTGGATTTGCGAGTGCAGTAGCCTTGGCTGTGGTGGCTTTGATGATGGGTGTGGAATCCATTACCCGTTTATTTGTACCGGAAAAGATTCAGTTTAATGAAGCGATCGCTGTTGCTGTTATTGGCTTGGTTGTCAATTTAATTAGTGCTTTATTATTACAGGAGCATCACCACCACGACCATCATGAACACCATCACCATCATCATCACGATACTCCACAGGAGTCGCTTCGTGATACTCCACAGGAGTCGCTTCGCGATACTCCACAGGAGTCGCTTCGCGATCGCAATTTACAAGCTGCTTATATTCACGTTTTAGCTGATGCACTCACTTCAGTGTTGGCCATCATTGGTCTATTTGCTGCTAAATATTTGGGGTGGGTATGGATGGATGCAGTTATGGGTTTGGTTGGGGTGATTGTCATCGCCAAATGGGCATCCGGCTTACTTCAGGATACCAGTTTGATATTACTAGATGGCAGCAGCAATAAAAAAACTAAAACTGATATTGTGGATGCCATCGAAGCCGACGCAGATAATCGCGTCACCGACCTCCATCTTTGGTATATCGGCCAAAACCATTTAGCCGCAACTATTTCCCTCGTCACCCACTATCCGCGATCGCCCCACTACTACAAAAACTTACTTAGCCATATCTCCCCTCTCTCCCATGTCATCATCGAAGTCAACCCCTGTGAAGGTGGAGCTTGCTTGGAATTATCACAGAATTGACCGGAAACTAATTGAGGACAGTTTGGAAACTGGCTGAAATCTGTGGAAAATCGAATTTATTTTCTGGTAGGTTGATTTTTATCAACAGAATAGACTTGACTTTTATATAATGGGAATCTGGCTTGTCTCAAAAATTTCGCAAATATCCCATTATGTTATATACAAACTAATTATCCCACAAAAAAGCTCAAAAATATCATCTGTTCACAAAAATTTTCACCACAACCGAATCAAACGATTTTAGAATCTTTTTTTCAGTTAGCGTTGAACCCAAGCGGGAATCAGGCATCCGGACAGTTTGGAAACTGGCTGAAATCTGTGGAAAATCGAATTTATTTTCTGGTAAGTTGATTTTTATCAACAGAATAGACTTGACTTTTATATAATGGGAATCTTGCTGGTCTCAGAAATTTTACAACTATCCCATTATGTTATATACAAACTAATTATCCCACAAAAAAGCTCAAAAATATCATCCATCTCAAAAAAATTCACACAAAGAAATATTTCCAGTACTCCACCACATTAATTTTTAACGTAAATTCGACGGGTTCTAATAACCCCTCTCTTACTTTTGGAGAAAAGCTTGGGAAATATTGATTTTTGGTCAAAACTACAGATTTTCTGCTCCTCTCTGGAGTCGGAGAGAGGTTGGGGTGAAGTTCATCAACTCACATTAATTTTTAATTTTGATTTGATGGGTGGGGAAAAGTTGGTAGTAGCAGCGCTCTATAGCAAACCGCTCCATAGTAAAGCGTTTTCGGAGTTAAAGCCACCAAGCACTACGCAAAATTAATTGTGTACGAGTAATACTGAGTTCAATTTATTCTTATAGCTACATGTAGACTACCCGGAAATAAGAAATCCACCTGTCTTGAATCATCCAAGACAGGTGAGAAATGAGTTTAAAACCTTGCTAAAGGTGATTACATTCCAGAAGGAGAGGAAGGTTGACCAGGTGTGCTACTTCCTGGTAACTGTAGTTGGTCTGCACCCGGTGTCGAAGGAGTACTCGGTTGGGATTCGTTGATTGGATTATTTCCAGGAACTTCGATTTTGGTTTCAGGTTGGGTGCTGTTGTTGTTCACTCCACCAGGATTAGAGGGAGAAGAAGGTTGCTCAGGTGTGCTGCTTTCTGGTGACTGTAGTTGGTCTGCACCAGGTGCAGAAGGAGCGTTTTCTGGAGTTCTGGTTCCAGGAACTTCAATCTTAGTTTCAGGTTTGGTGCTATCGTTATTTACTCCACCGGGGTTAGAAGGAGTAAGATTGCGAGGGTTGCTGGGTGTGGGTTCAGCAGGTGTATTTCCTGGAGTGGTAGAACCACCTGATGGTGAATCAGTAGTTCCACTAGGTGGTGTACTGTCGGGGGTAATCAGTGGTCTTTGTTCCAGGTTGGTCGGATTAGGTGTTTCATTTGCTCCTGGAGGTGTTGAGGGAGTCTCGCTACCAGGGTTAGGAGTACCTTCGGGGGGGTTGGTTGGTATTTCAATACTCTCAGGTCGAGGAGACGCATCAGGAGTTCTGGGAGTGACACTAGGTGTAGATGCAGTACTACCACCCGGACAACGGGAATTTAAGGGGAAATTTTTACACAAAATTTCCATGACATCTGGAGGCAATTCTCGTTCTGCGGATGGGGTGGTTTCTTCCTTATTTTCCTTTTGTAATTCAGGAAATTTGGTGGATTGAGCCATTGCCACATTACTGCTCAATGCTAATGTTAGTGCTGTTCCGAGTAGGGTTAGATATTTTCCCTTCATATATTTTGACCTTCACACCTGAATAGAGATAACTTGGTCAATTAAATCAAACAAATTTGAATATAAAATCTGTCTAAATAGGGATGTATTTTCGGGTTGAGAAAATATTTATGGGTCGATGAAAGTAAATTTTGAATCCTAATAGTTGAAAATCGAATTTATAGACTGATGGTTGATAGCAACACATGGAATTAGAGAATGGAGTGCAACTTTGGAGAAAATAAGTTAATAAAACTACCAACTTAATACGTAAATAACAAAAATAATTACTGATGATTTTTGTAACAATATTAACCAGATGAAATCCCGTGATATATATTATTCTGAATATAAATTTCTCAATCTTTCTCGATCCCAATCTTTGAATTGGCGGAATTGGAACTACGTGTAGCCAGCGCACTTCATCGGGTTATGAGTACAATGGTGAGAGATAAGCATCGCGATCCTCCCACGGGGAGTGGCTGTTGCGCCATCTCAAACAGAAGCAGCGCGACCTGCGTCTACGCAGTTTTCCCAATTCGTCAGTAATCACCGTGATGTGAATTGCCCATGAGTTCCCCCCAACCCCCACAAAAGCCGAAAACCTTGCTTGGTCAACTGACCCAAGCAGTACATACGATTCAAGCTCGTGTCGATTTCTCCAAGTTGGCACTAAAGCCGAATGCGCGAGTTCCCGAACTTTGGGTACAAGATGCAGGAGCAGCTCAAGCGGAAGTTTATCCTTTGTTGGGCGATCGCTATGTACTGGGTCGTAGTTCCAAGTCCTGTGATATCGTCGTTCGCAATCCCGTGGTCAGTCAAATCCATTTATCCTTGTCGCGGGATTCGACCCAAGGTCAAAGTGTATTTTCCATCAAGGACGAAAATTCCACCAATGGGATTTACCGTGGTAAACGTCGAATCACAACCTTAGAATTGCGTCACGGTGATATTTTAACCCTGGGACCACCGGAATTAGCTGCGTCGGTCAAGTTACAGTACCATGACCCCCCACCTTGGTATGTAAAAGCTGCTACTTGGACTACCTACGGTGTGGCGGGTGTAACAGCCTTACTAGCTTTGGTGGTGGGGGTTGAGTCCTTGCGGGTGCGTGTCCGTCCTTTACCTACTGCTACCCGCGCTCCTGTGGTAATTTTTGCCCGTGATGGGGTGACTCCCCTGCGGGAACCCCGTAATATCTCCCACCAAGATTTGGCAACCCTAGCGGATTTTGGTCGCTATATTCCTAATGCGGTGATTGCTTCCGAGGATAGTCGTTTCCATTGGCATATCGGTGTTGACCCGTTAGGGGTAGCAAGGGCATTATTGATTAATACCCGTAGTGGCGATGTCCAGCAGGGTGCAAGTACGGTGACTCAGCAGGTAGCCAGAAGTTTATTTCCTGAGTATGTGGGAAGACAGGATTCCTTGGGACGTAAATTCCGGGAAGCGGTGGTGGCTTTGAAGTTGGAGTTTTTTTACAGCAAGGACGAGATTCTCCGTACTTACTTAAATCGGGTTTTCCTGGGTGCTGATGTGTTTGGCTTTGAAGATGCGGCCAAATATTATTTTGATTTATCAGCAAAGGAATTAAATTTAGCTCAATCTGCGACTTTGGTGGCCATCTTACCTGCACCGAATGCCTTTGATTATTGCGGTTCTGGACGGTTTAAAACCATTGAGTTTCGCAACCGGGTTTTGCGACGGATGCTGGAAATGCGGAAAATCTCCCAGGAGGAATATAATACAGCGCGGCGATCGCCTGTGGGTATTAGTGCTAAAGTTTGTGAACAACAGGCGAATACAATTGCTCCCTATTTTTATAATTATGTGTTTCAGGAACTACAGCAGATATTGGGGGAGGAGTTAGCACGGGAGGGAAATTTTATTATCGAAACCCAGCTTGACCCGACGATGCAAAAACAGGCAGAAACCGCTCTCAATAATGCCATACAAACGGAAGGTCGCAGACTCAGGTTTTCCCAGGGAGCCATTGTCACCCTTGACTCCAGTAATGGGGCAATATTAGCAATGGTGGGGGGGACGGACTTTCGTACCAGTCAATTCAATCGCGCTGTCCAAGCTCAACGTCAACCCGGTTCCACCTTTAAAATTTTTGCCTTCAGTGCAGCCTTAGCCCAAGGTATCCCCACCACCCGTGCTTATTCCTGTGATTCCCTTTTTTGGGGGGGGTTTCGCTATCGTCCCTGTCGCACAACTACGGGGAGCATGACCATGCGTACAGGGTTAGCCCTATCGGAAAACCCCATTGCCTTACGGATTGCGCAACAAGTAGGCTTAGATCGGGTTGTCCAGGAAGCTAGACGTATGGGAGTCAAATCTCCCCTTGACCCGGTACCCGGTTTGATTTTAGGGCAAAGTGTCGTCAATGTGTTGGAGATGACAGGTTCCTTTGCCAGTATTGCCAATAATGGTTTGTGGAACCGTCCCCATGCCATTAGTCGGATTTTGGATAGTGGTGACTGTCGCGATCGCAATGACTTAAAAACCTGTCGGGTGATTTATTCCTTTGACCGCGACCCGGATGCTAACCGTCGTGTTCTCAGCACCAATGTGGCTAATACCATGACTAGTATGTTACAGGATGTTGTCACCTCTGGAACCGGACGCGCTGCAAGTATTGGTCAAGGAGAAGCAGGAAAAACCGGGACAACCGATCGAAATGTAGACCTGTGGTTTATTGGTTTTGTCCCCGGTCGGAGACTAACCACGGGAATTTGGCTGGGTAACGATGATAATTCCCCTACTAATGGTAGCAGTGCCCAAGCTGCTAGTTTATGGGGTAATTATATGCGACGCATTGCTCGTTGACATACTCCCCGCGTTAAAAGTGGGGAGATTCTGGGTTCAAGCAACAGTTGCAGGCTAGACCCGTCTTACACTATCTCGCCCAACAGACTGCCGTCCCTGCCTGTTTTCCATATTCTATCAGAAAGCCGTCTTAGAAAGACGGGGCTTTTAACCCATTTAATTTATTTGGTAAGTTGAACCTTGTCGCTCATCTCTCGCCGAGAATCTTCTTTGTGTCCAATCGCTCTCAGTAAGTCATCTAAGATAGCATAGACAGTTTTAGCATAATCCCCTCCGTTTTTGTTCCTGGAGGGGATTTTACTGATGGAAGCGATCGCGTTCTCAAGTAACCCGCAACTTGGGTTAATATGGGTTCCCACCCGGAGGGTAGGAACCAGTTAGATTGCCAATCCTTCCTAGCCTCTGGTTTCCCTGCTCTGCGGGGGAATTCCCAACTAGAGGCTCTGCCTCCAGATTACCATGAGGCGGAGCCTCCTAATATGGGTTCCCACACGGAGGGTGGGAACCAGTTACAGACCACTAGTTAATTAATGGGTTCCTGGTTGGGGACTTCCAGAAAATAAAATATCCTGTAGTTTGAGCTTTTTGCTTGAAAAGCCCGGTAGGGATGCCTGTTCCATAATCAAAAATCGGGATTAACCTTAGACAAATTTCCGGGTAAATTCACACATCAAATCTACTCTACCTTTGCGTAACATGGCTGGGTCTAGTCTTTCGGTTGTATTGCAGGTCATGAGTATAACTAGACGCTGCCGAGAATGAATTCCCGATTCGTCAATTACGCTTTGATAAACTGTGCCATCTAGTAAGCTGAGGATATGTTCGGTTTTGTTGTTTGACTGGGCAACCTCATAGGCACGGTTTTGGGCCAGATTATCAGCTTCATTAATAATAATACAAATTCGTTCCAAATAGGTGGGGGGAATGAAATTTGCGATCGCATCGTGGTCTAGGATAAAAATTACGTATCCGAGGGCGACTAAAATTTCTTTGGCAACAGCTTGAGTCCAAGCGGTCTTACCGGTTCCTGGTTCCCCATGTACAAGGACTGCAAGTTGATGTTGATTTAACACCGCAGTTTGAACGGCATCTGTAAAATTTTGAATCTCTGGGGAAAAACTACGAATTTCAAAGTCCGCATGGACTTTTCCCACCCGACTTTGATATCCACTCAACATCACGGCTAAGTTATAGGTGGCTTTATTAATAAAGGGTGCTAGGTTTTTCGCCATCAGAGAATAGTGTCGCCGACCTCGGTCGTAGGGGTCAATTTGCAACCAAACATCATGTTGTTTCCAATAGGCGTAAACGCTATTAATCACATCTAGGCGTTCCCAAGTGGTGAATTTTTCAATGGGAAAATAAAATTCCCGCTCGCCATAATACTGGGTAATAATATCCGGTTTACCTAATAGTTCTAAAACCCGTAAAACGGTAATTTCCTGCAACCGATTCAAGACATAATCAATGGGAATACTGCTACGACTTACCATCTGGGAAATGGGTGTTTCTGTACCCAGTACTTCTGCATAACGATGGTTGGGGGTCGAAGGATCAGGTGTAATATAATTCCAATATTTATCGAGTTCGCCACGGGTATAATCAGATGTTAAATTTAGCAGATTTGCCCACCAAGAATATCCACGACGACCTAGCGCATCTGCATAATAACTTGCCAAATTTAAACTTTTTTGGGTAAACTCTTGGGTATCATTTACTAATACATGAAAAAAATAATTAAAATCAAAATCTCGACGCAATGGTCGCCAACCACTCATCAACAGATTGTTGCGACTACGCGATGATGCCCCATAATCATTGTTACCCGAATAATAATCAAAATCCATACTAATCACATATTAAACATTCTTAATTGACAAGCGCGGAAATATTTACTACCCACCGATTGGGAAAGTTGTAAAAAGGTTGCTTGGCATTTTACGCCTATTCTGACACTTTTAACCCTAATTGCCAACGCTGATACCATTTTAGACCCTGAATCTAATTAGTACAAAAGACACCTCAGAGGATGTTTTAAAATTTGATTTTAATACTTGAATTATCGTTTTTGGGAATGGGAAGAGATGCGACATGTCACGTCTGTACTCTCGAAGGAAAAATCAGCTTTATAACCCCATCTCCAGAGTCAGGACGATAGTCAAAATAGCGATAATTAATACTTGACAAACAACCTCTCAACTTTATACTTCTGCTGTGTTTTACTCAGTAGGTAGGTGCAATTAAACATAAAACCACAATGTAACCCATCATTCGGCGAAAAGCCTTACTCCTGTACAGACGGGATATATCGCGTCTCTCCCTGTACAGTCTTAGTAAATTAGATGTTTGTGAATCTAATTACTGCAATTATCTCTCAAATCACCTTTACCTGTTAGTTTTTGTAGTTTTTCATAATACATTGTATTACAGAATAAAGATAAATGTCTACTATTTAATCTGTCAAGGGAAGTGAAAGTGGTGAAGATGCGATCGCAATTAGTGTAGAATTTTGGGATGCTCATGCCAATTATCGCAGGTAGTGAATTGACATGGACTCCTAGGACGTAGCGTCTTTGGTTATGATTGAGAGGGAGGCAATCCACATATCCTCTGGCTGAGAATAATAATCAATTGCTTGAACTTGGTAGCAATATTGTTGGGATTGAAGGGTAAGGATAATGCGATCGCCGCGCTCAATATTAGCACCGTACCCGGTCATATAAGCCTGTTGTGGTGTTTCCCCTGCTTCCCAAATATAATCCTTGCCACATTCATACTTGGTAAAATCGTGGGTACGGGGTTGTCCTTCCTGGGGAGAAGGAAAATAACGATGAATCAGCGATCGCAACATCAAACCTAGTTTTTGTAATCCTGATATATTCGTTGACATAATCTCTCGGTAAAATTAAATCGTCGAGCGTCACCTATCTTGGTTTGTTTGATCGGATTCCAGTAGTTGACTAATTTTGCGAGCAGTTTCCTGGTGTCGATCGGTGATCCAAGTGAATTATGTTGCACGGCTTTTAATTAGGCAATGAAAAATGCATTATTTTGAGCATTAGAAGCAGTTCTGCTGTAGCCATAACACTAGAAATTAGAAACAAGTAATAATTCTTCTACAATTTTAAGTCCATTATTCCTGATTTTCCCTTGAATTCGTTGGAGTACATGCAATACGGTACGGTGCTTCCACCTTTAGATTTCGTGATGGGCTAATCGATCACACTTTTCTGGCAATCAATGACAATAGGGCTGGGTTTACTGCAAGCACCGACAGCATCATCGAGATTACGGGATTTAGAGGTAATTTAAACAACCTGAGTCTTATTTAAAGTGGGTACTCCTACGGAGGATTTTGCTACGACGGATTCAAATAACCCCTCTCCAATCCTTTCTCTTTTTGGAGAGAGACTTTGAAAGCATTGGTTCACACACTTTTTGACTATCTCGTCCCCATGCTCCGCGTAGGGACGCTTTTCACGAGGGCTACTGCCTCAAATCAGGAAGCAGAGTTAAAGAACACTGTATCAAGAGCCAGTGTCTGGGAACAAGTTTATGGTTAAAACTATTCCCTATTCCTGTACAGACGCGACATGTCCCATCTCTTCCCTGCTCTCTACCCTCACAAAAAGACTTTTTCCGCAGACCCTACATTTGAACTTTCACGGTCTTGTTATTTTAGTCCCAAAATTGAATTTACCAGAAAATTTCCAAATAAAGGGTTGACATAACCCGGAAGATTGTTGTTATATTATAAAGTGTCAAAAACGTTGGGGCGTCGCCAAGTGGTAAGGCAGCGGGTTTTGGTTCCGCCATCCCTAGGTTCGAATCCTAGCGCCCCAGTATTAAGGAGTAGTTATGTGAACTACTCTTTTTGTTTAGGGTCTGCTGTTCACGTGCAAGCGCGCTAGCTGTAAAAGTCTTTTCGTGAGGGTAGGTAATCGGTACAGACGCGACATGTCCCATCTGTACAGGAATAGTTTTAACCCAACAATTCCACTTGATTATCGGCTCTAAAAAATTACAGATACAAGGTTTTTTGAGCTTCTATGCACTCATTTGGAAAGCACTTTTGGCGACTCATACCAATTCTCTAAATGTTGACTACAGATAAAACTTTCCAGTACATAAGTTCTTCCTGTAATCGAGGCAATAACCTCCTGCCATAGTGCCTCTTAGCTCCAAAAATTCTGACTACAGAAATTATCTCCTATCTGTAGTCCTATTTTCAAGAATTGGTATAAAATAGCCTCAATGGCTGACAAGATATTCCCAAGTCAAGGGGTATAGCTTTTAAGTCGCAAACCTCAATCGCGCTTCTAACTAACACCGGGAAAAACCAGAAAAACAGCAGCATCATCGTCTTTTCCCAATTCCCTACTCCCCATTCCCTTTGACAATCGAAATCGGTTCACCATCCCGGAGTCTAGCTAGATTGGAAACAATTACTTTTTCTCCCGGTTGTAGTCCATCCTGAATTTGATAGTTATCACCTTGGAGAGAACCGAGTTTGACTTTTCTTTGTCGAGCGACGAATCGGTTTTGTGGTTGGGACTCGCTGACGTAGACAAAGGGTTCTTTGGCGATCGCATTCACCGCGTTGCGGGGAATAAGTACTCCTGGGTAGGATTTCCAGATTATCCGGGTACGGATAAAGTTGGGTGCTTCTAGTTCTGCAGAAGAGTTTTGATAGATTGCTGTGACTAAAATCGATTCCTGGGAATTTTGCTGATGGTTAGCAATGGTAACTACCCGACTAGTTCCCACTGGTTTCCCTTGGTCGTTGAGGATTTGGATGGTCATCCCCGGTCGAAGTTGCTCCCGTCGATTTGCTGGGATATAAATTTGTAGTTTTAGGGGACTGGTTTGTGTAAGGGTAGCTAATTGGTCATCACGGTTGATAATATCACCGACTTTGGTTTGCAGGGAGAGGAGATTTCCGGTGAAGGGTGCTTTGATATAGTAAGTTGGTGGAGGGGAACTCTCCGGATTTGGGTTTTGTTTGCGGTTTTGCTTTCGCAATTGTATTTTGGACTCGACTTGAGCTAATTTGGTTTGAGCGGTTTTGAGTTTACGGAGAAAATTGTCGCGGATGTCTCCGGAAACCTCACCTTGAGCAACTAACTTTGTATACTTGTCGAATTGGCGTTGATAAAAATTAACATCTGCACGACGGGATGCTTGTTCTGCTTCTAAAACACTGATGGTTGCTAGTTGATTGTCAAAATTAGAATTGGAATTTACCACGGAGGGGTGATTTTTCTGAGGGGAAGAGACAAATTTAACTAAACCTTGGGGATCTATTTGAAACATGGGTGTCCCTTTGGGAATCCGCTCTCCAGGTTGCACAAAAACTTGAGTGACAATTCCTGATGTGGGTGGTTTGATAATTTGCGATCGCCCTACTTCTAAGTTCCCGATAAATTCCGTACTTTCTTCTATTTTTGCTGTTGTGACTGTAACTAAGTTAACGGGTATTTCTCCGATTTCTCTGATGTTGGGAGTCCCAGAATTGACCGTCAAAATCAAGAATAATCCACCTATTCCCCCACCTCCCATCATCAATATCCCGATCCACCGCCATAACCACTTTGGTAAAGTATTTGCTGGGGATAAATTGGAAGAAATTGGTGTGGGTGGAAATGGGGGTATATTACCTTGTGTCTGCTGATGGGTTTGAGGATTTAAAGGTGGCATATGATGAATGGAATTTTGAAGGGAGGTCAGGAAAAGAAATTTGTCGGGAACTCAAACTGAAACGAAATATTCTTTCTGAAAAGAATTTTAAACCTAATTCCTTACCACGGGAGCAGAAATAATTCCCATTTTTTCTAAAACTGCTGCAACCTGGAGAATTTTACCTTCCTCATAGGGTGCAGCGATTAGCTGTACTCCTAAAGGTAATTCCCCTGGACGCTGAATTGGTACTGACAACACGGGTAAACCAATAAATGATAAAGGTTGGGTAAATTGTCCTAAGTAGGGACGAACTAAAATTTCTTCCCCATCTAATACCATTGTTTGTTGACCAATTAAAGGTGCAGTCACAGGTGTAGTGGGTGCAATAATTACATCTACCTTCCTAAATACCTCCCGCACTTGTTCCCGATACCACCGCCGAAATCGCTGTGCTTGAATATACCAATTACTGGGAATTAAAGCTCCAGCCAAAAAGCGATCGCGGGTTGCGGGGTCGAAATCTTGAGGGCGATCGCGTAATTGATTCAGATGCAAATTCGCACCTTCACTCGCGGTAATCACAAATGCTGCTGCTCGTGCTCGTTCGGCTTCGGGAATGGTAATATATGTGTGGATGTTGAGGGCTTGAGCCACCGTTTCCACTGCAATTAGGGCTTGTGGTTCGGCTTTTTGTTGAAAATAACCATCCGCGATCGCTATTCTGATTCCTGTCAGGTCAGGATGTGCCACTAAATCCCTCGTTTGACAGGGTTCTTTAGAGGTACAAACCGGGTCTTTGGCATCAAAACCTTGTAGAATATCGAATGCGATCACCATATCCCTCACGGAACGGGTAAGGGGACCAATATGGTCAAGACTACTAGAAAATAAAGCTACACCTGCTCTTGATAATCTCCCGTAGGTCGGTTTCAAACCGAATACACCACATAAAGCTGCGGGAACCCGGATAGAACCATTTGTATCCGAACCGAGGGTGAGGGGAACCAAACCCGCAGCGATCGCAGCAGCAGACCCCCCGGAAGAACCACCAGCAATCCGTCGTCGGTCGTGGGGGTTGCGGGTTGCACCATAATGGGAATTTTCAGTGACAAATCCGTAGGCATACTCATCCATATTTAAAGCACCGACCAAGATTGCACCTGCTTGTTTCAGTTTGGAAATAGCCGTTGCATCTTGACTTGCGGGAGGATTTTCCGCGTTGATTTTCGCACCCGCTAAAGTGGTGACACCAGTAATATCAAAGAGATTTTTCACCGCAAAGGGGACACCAGCAAGCAACCCTGGTTGATTACCTAAAGCTACTTCTGTATCAATTCGTCTTGCATCAGCTAAAGCTGAGTCCACAGTAATATGGGTAAAACAATTAATTTGACTATCGTATGCTGCAATTCGTTTGAGGGTTGCTTGAATCACTTCAACAGCACTAACTTTGCTTTGACGTACTAATGTGGCAATGGATATGGCATCTGCGGACTCTAGATTTAGCATTGAGGATAGGTTCTGTGGGAATAATTTGGCTGAATCGGAGAGGATAAAACCGATTTCTAGGTATTCGCTATTATACAGTAATCGAGCATAATTACAGATAGGTTGTATCTGGAAAATCTTGTGCAATAAATATTGTTAAACAAGTATTTTTTAGACAGTACATTTGATGTATTTACTTTTTTTAATTGGTTTTTATACCACTTTATTCTGGAGTTATACGTCGATGTAGTGAAAGCGTTTCCAATAAATCAACTTTACTACACTTAACAATTCGTTATAATCTGGGTGATTGTATAATTAAAAGGGCGCAGTTCATCTGCAACATTTTCCCGATAATCCAGCAAAAATTATTGAATATTATGAGATTAATAAAGTTTTCTCGAAATTAAATTATTCTAGCTATGGTTTAGAAAGTTATAGGATATATTAGAAAACATCAAGCACTTCGATTTGATTCGGTTATTAATTTGTATTAGCCATGATTTGTTGACCAATGTGTATCACCAAATTAGATTGATTATATGGTTAAAGAATCTCAAAATTCTGGTATCATGTAATTAATAATACAGACCATCAATCCTTAATGATTGATAATTAATAGTTAGTTTTTCTTGCTATTAATTATCAATGATATAACTGGAATTTATCCTGATTATTCAGAGTGGATGACTGACGATTGGGATGATAAACAGAGCATAATTTAATGGTACATTTTCTGATTGGTAAGAATTCACAGAGAATGTACTTTTTTAGCGAATAAGTAGCAGGACTTGTCCTGTATCCACCCCAATTAGTGAGTATTAATGAACAGATTAATTTCCCTCCTACTTACTACTTACTACTTTCCAAGTTCTCTACACATCAGATGTCAATTCTCTATTTCTCACAAGTAATACCATTTCGCTCAAATTTTGATACATTTTCTTCCCCTAATCCCCATTCCCAAAAACGATAATTCAAGTATTAAAATCGACTTTTAAAACATCCTCTGAGGGGTTTGTCGGAAATAGGAGTCATAAAGAATAAGGGGTAATTCCTAAATCATACCAGGGTCAATTATGATAATTATTGCAAACTTTTTGATTTCACTTTACGGATTTTTATACCATGAACAAAGTTCGAGTTTGCCTATCAATTCTAGGATTAACTGCAACAGGTTTACTTGCTGATTCTGTCACCAAAAAAGCAACAGCAAAGACTATCGAACCACCAACATCAAACCAAAATTGGAACGCCAAACTTAGGTATCGGCAAACAGCTAAATATCCCATCGGATTTACAGCAAGAACACCTCAATCCACATCATCATTAATTACTTCCAATACATCATCACCATCTAGCGATCGCACCTTTAGCTCTATCTATGATATTGCCCAAAAACGTAACCATCAACCAGTGCAAATTTCCTATCGTGCGGCTGATTTACATTTACAAACTGCTCAAAATATTCCTGTTCCCGCTCCAGAAAATTTACCAACCATACCACCTGACCATCAATATCAACAATCCGATTATAATTCACCCATAACACCACCAGAATTAAAATATCAACAATCAGAACATCATCCACAAAATACAATCCCAGAAACAAAATATCAACAACCAGTCGAAACCCAACCTACCCATTATCAAGAGAAATATCAAGAAAACTACCCCAGGAATGAATATGAGTACAAACAACAACAATTCCAAGTCAAACCAGTTGATCAACACCACATCAAAAAAGCGCAAAAATTACGAGTAATTCCAATTTTAGGAGATAAGAGTTTTCCGGGAATTTCTGCATCTTTGGAAGATACCGAAAAGTTTGTACTACAAGAAACAGAATATCAAGATGTAAACAAATGGTCAATTACACCAGAAATAGGTACTCTAGGAGCCGGA
The DNA here is from genome assembly GCF_002368395.1 of Calothrix sp. NIES-3974. Lineage (GTDB taxonomy): Bacteria > Cyanobacteriota > Cyanobacteriia > Cyanobacteriales > Nostocaceae > NIES-3974. The sequence goes on along the minus strand of NZ_AP018254.1, from coordinate 2,698,830 downwards.
TTTTCTGCGAAGAAACGACTGAATCATCAATTTGATGCTCGCGTCGGTGTACACATGGGAAGTCTGGGTTTAGGAGAATATAAAAACGATAAAGGTGATGATAAACATGACGACCATCCAGACCATGATGGTCATGAAAAACCTCATAATTATCTTTCCTACGATTCCAATTTAAACCTATTTAACGTTTCCACTTTAATGGATTATCGTCCCTGGAAAAATTCTGGATTTTATATTACCAGTGGTTTTGTTTTCCATAATAATCATGTTAATAGTGATGCGAATCTCAAACTCAGTGAAGATGGGTATTTTACATATAATGGCAATCACTATACCCCTAATGATATTACCGCAGTCAAAGGAAAAGTATCTTTTCCCAATAAAATTGCTCCCTACCTGGGAATTGGTTGGCAAAAACCTGTTAAATATGGTGATAAATGGGGATTATCCATGAATTTAGGTGTGATGTTCCCCGGTGCTCCCAATGTGGAATTAACCCCCCAAATTGGGAATGAAGGATTACGCGACCAAATTTTAGCTGATACCAAAGCTGAAGAAAAAGCTATTGAAGAAGATTTAAAGGGTATGGGAGTATATCCAGTTCTTTCTGTTGGTGTTTCTTATCACTTCTGATGATAATTCGTAGTTTGTAATTCGTAATAGCCTACGGCAAGCCGCTTCGCATCTACGTAATAGCCTGCGGCAACGCTTCGCGTACGTAATACCCGCCACGCGGGAAGCAAGCTACATAATTCGTAGTTCGTAACTACTAACCTTTCCTTACCCATGAAAATTAATGACATGGAGAGTGGTCTGTACTATTAATTTTGATGGTTTAAAAAAGGCACGTAGTAGCGCTAGTCTACGACAACCCTGCGGGTATAGCGCCTTTATCATAAAGCTTTTTCGAGGCTAGAGCCACAACTACGAACCCATCAGAACTAATGACACAGACTACTACTAGATAATCTCAGAGAAACCTGACTGCTTCCATGAACTTTTGTAGCATTTTTTGCATCTATATCCTTAGATTGGAAACACAGCCATTATTCTCTAAGGTATAAAAAATGCGCAAAATTAGTTTATTCCTGCCATTAATCTTGGTTAGTAGTGCATTGGCTATTTTCGGTGAGACACTTCAAGTATTCCTGGGAAGCAAAAATAATTCCCAGGTAATCGCACAAACGGGGGATATCTCCCAACTGGATCGACAAGTGGTTGCGGAAATGAACAAAGTTCGTGCAAACCCCCAATCCTACATTCCCATTTTAGAAAATTATCGGCGGAAATTTCGGGGAAATCGGGTGCAAATCAATCACAATACCTTTCTCCAAACCCAGGAAGGAGTCAAAGCTGTTGATGAAGCGATCGCATTTTTAAGGTCAGCTCGACCTGCGGGACAGTTACGTCTCTCTACGGGGATGTCCCGTGCTGCTCGTGACCATGTTCGAGACCAGGGACCAAAGGGTACAATTGGCCACAGGGGTAGCGATGGTAGTACCCCATTTACCCGGATGAATCGCTATGGAAAATGGCAACAAACTGCGGCGGAAAATATTGCCTACGGACCAAATCAGGCTCAAGATATTATCATGCAATTAATTATTGATGATGGTGTACCCAATCGTGGCCACCGGGTAAATATCTTTAATCCGGCTTTTCGAGTAACCGGGGTTGCTAACGGAAACCATTCACGCTACCGCACAATGAGTGTAATTAAGTACGCAGGTGGTTATCAGGAAGGGAGTTGAAGTAATTTGTAATTTGTAATAGCCTACGGCAAGCCGCTACGCGTCTACGTAATAGCCTGCGGCAACGCTTCGCGTACGTAATACCCGCTACGCGGGAAACAAGCTACGTAATTTGTAATAGCCTGCGGCAAGTCGCTATGGGTCTACGTAGTTTTTAATACCCGTGTGGTGGAAAGTAAGCTACGTAATAGCCTGCGGGAAGGCTGTGTCTACGTAATTTTATGGCAAAGTTTTATGTATCAAAGAGAAACAGCAGTAGCATAATTAGGGTTTGCGAATAACACTTTATCTGCGGTTAACAGTCAACTGTGAACTGTCAACCGCAATATGCGATCGCTAATCATTTAGCTGAATGCATTTTCAACCATTCCGTAATTCCCTCCGCTAGAGTCTGTGCTAATTTAGCTTGAGATTTCGGGTCGGTAATCCATTCAAATTCACGGGGATTACTCATGAAACCCAATTCCAGTAACACTGATGGAGCACTGTGGGGACGGGTTAAAGCCAAATTATTCCAAAATACTCCGTAGGAAGGACGGTTTAATTTCTTTACTAAATAGTTGTGCAAAAATACGGAAAGATGGTGGGCTTGACTGTGGTACCAAAACATGCCCACGCCTTGGGTGTTTTCCGCATCACCGTTGTCGGGAAGGGAGTTGTAATGGACTGAAAGGGCAATGGTGGGTAGTTCCCGATTGATGATTGCTTGTCGCTCCGGTAGGGAAAGTTCCCGGTCATCTGTACGGGTCATGACCACATTTGCACCGCGTTTAGTTAATTCATCCCGCAGTAGTTGAGAAACAATCAAGTTAACTTCCTTTTCTGGAACTCCAGTTGGTCCAACTGCACCTAATTCCCGACCACCGTGACCAGGGTCAAGAAGAATTTTCACCCCTTCCAGGGGACGACGACGATTTTTAGTTAGTCGGGGAGGATGGCGCAAACTCAGCACCAATGTTGTACCTTCGTATTGGAATTGATAGCCCCATTGTTGTTTCGTTTTGAGATTGATTTGATACTGAACGGTTTGGGGAGTAATTTGTTGCCAATCGACTCGCTCGATAATCGGGTCATCATCGGTGCGAATAATATCAGTTTGAGCAGTGGTATTGTGGAGAGTCAGGTTGAGAGTATTACTTCCTTGCTGAATACTTACAGGAACAGGTATTTGTAGGGGGAAACGCAATTCGGTGGTGTTAGCACCTTGACGGTAGCCGACACTACGAATTATGGTGCGGGGTGGCACGGTAACTGGTATAATACGGGTCTCCTGACTATTGATCCAACCACCATAATCGAGGCGATACCAAATTCCTTCTTTGCCTGTGATTGCCGCTTGGGTTCCTTGAGGTAAAGGGGTCAAGCGAGAATAATCCGTGCTTGGGCCAGTGCGAGCCACACCTGCTGCCACCGTAATTTCCGCGACTTGTAACTGATGGGGTGACAGAATTTGTACTTTGCCCCCAGCCGCTTGGGTCAAGGTTTTACCGTAGAGAGTAAGTTGATATTGGGGTTGTCCCAAATCTCCTATTGAGTTAAAACTGGTACATCCAGCATAGAAACCAGCTGTAGCTTGGGCTTCTGGTTGGTTACGTCCCGTTAGGGCTGCTAAGTTGCTGGGTAACAATGACTGTTTTGGCTGAGGAACAAGATTGATAGTTTGATCGGCAAGTTTAACGCTAACCTTGGCATTAGGTGGGGCAATAGCGCTGAAACAGATTGGTTCTCCGGTCATCCGAGCTATATCCACCTTGGGAACCAGGGAATCTTTACCGAAAGCCAATCCTTGGGGTATTTCTGGTTGAGTTGCGGTACGTGTCACCTGAATAGTTAATTCTTGGTCTTCGTAACGTACCACAAATCGATTTTCACCCAACTGTAATGGTAAGCTGGGAGCAAAGTTTCCCGACGGACTACGGTTAATGGGTTGGCCATTTATGAAAACTTTTCCGGTTGGCGGGGCACTACCAATGAAAAAGATTCTATCTGCACTGGTTTGGTGATTGGCAGGAGGATAAACCACTTTCAGGGGTTGTTGTTGGGCCAAAACAATTGAAGGAGTAATTATCGAGCTAATGAATACTAAACCAAATGCTATTCTCACGCCACAATACCAATAAATGATTACGACTGTAGATTACTGTGGCACAATGACGGGGTGTAATTTCAGAGGTTGCAAGAAATTCAAAAAAGTATGACTAAGTTCGTATTTGTCACCGGTGGCGTTGTTTCTAGCATCGGTAAAGGTATTGTCGCAGCAAGTTTGGGACGCTTGCTTAAATCTCGAGATTACTCAGTCTCGATCCTTAAGCTCGATCCGTATATTAACGTTGATCCGGGAACCATGAGTCCGTTTCAACATGGTGAGGTGTTTGTCACCCAGGATGGAGCCGAAACTGATTTAGATTTGGGACACTATGAGCGCTTCACCGACACACCCATGTCTCGTCTTAATAGCGTTACCACTGGTTCGGTTTACCAAGCGGTAATTAACCGCGAACGCCGTGGTGATTATGAGGGGGGTACGGTACAAGTTATTCCCCATATTACCAACGAAATCAAAGAAAGGATTATTCGGGTTGCTAAAGATACGAATCCCGATGTGGTGATAACGGAAATTGGGGGTACGGTTGGAGATATTGAATCCTTGCCGTTTATGGAGGCAATTCGTCAGTTTCGCAAGGAAGTAGGACGGCAAAATGTCCTGTACATGCACGTGACTCTGGTTCCTTGGATTACCTCGGCTGGGGAAATGAAAACCAAACCCACCCAGCACTCGGTGAAGGAATTACGTTCCATCGGCATTCAACCAGATATTTTAGTTTGTCGCTGCGATCGCCCCCTACCCCCTGGTATTAAGGAAAAGTTATCTGAGTTTTGTGATGTTCCCTTTGAATGTGTTATCCCCGCACCTGATGCCAACAGTATCTACGAAGTACCGTTAATTTTGGAACGGGAAGGATTGGCACAACAGGCCCTGGAGTTGTTACAAATGGAACAGCGTATCCCGAATTTGTTACAGTGGCGAGAATTAGTAGAAAGGCTGTATAGTCCCAAGTATCCCATTGAAATTGCCATTGTTGGTAAATATGTCCGTTTAAATGATGCCTATATTTCGGTGGTGGAGGCTCTGCGTCATGCAGCCTTGGCTACCTATGGTGATTTACGATTGCGATGGGTGAATTCGGAAAAACTGGAAACCGAACCTGTGGAAAATTACCTCGCTGGTGTTGATGGGATTGTGGTTCCCGGTGGATTTGGTACAAGGGGGATTGATGGTAAAATTGCCGCGATTCAATATGCCCGTGAACAACAAATTCCCTTTTTAGGTTTATGTTTGGGTATGCAATGTTCCGTAATTGAATGGGCACGGAATGTGGCAGGTTTAAAAAACGCAAATAGTGCCGAATTTGACCCCAATTCCCCGAATCCTGTGATTCATCTATTGCCGGAACAGGAAGATGTGGTGGATTTAGGGGGAACTATGCGCTTGGGTCTATATCCGTGTAATTTGCTACCTAATAGTTTAGCCCATCGCCTATATCAACAGGATTTGATTAGCGAGCGTCATCGTCACCGCTACGAGTTTAATAATGGGTACAGAAACCTGTTTTTGGATTCAGGATATTTAATTAGTGGTACTTCCCTAGATGGACGCTTAGTCGAAATCATTGAATTACCGAAACACCCATTTTTCCTTGCTTGTCAATTCCACCCAGAATTCCAATCCCGTCCCAATGTACCCCATCCTCTGTTCAAAGGATTTTTGCAAGCAGCCATTAGCAAATGTCATCCAGGAGTCAACCAACCAACCCCCGCAGAAGTGCTATAGAAAGAGGAGATTGGGGGATGACAGAAAGTTAAATACAGAGTACTTGGATACAGAATAACCGTGGTGTGGACTTTTATACTGTGTACGCTGATATGTTTCTCTTTTAGTTGGTTGAAAGTAGACCTTTAAGCATTAACCATCTAGACCAAAAGCTCACTTATTGACCGTGTAAAAGCTGTGGATAGGTACGTATAAATGCTGCATTCTGATTCTCATCCCCAACCCTTCATTTGGTTCAGGATGCGAGGTGATTTATGTATCGGTTATTTTGTATCCTGTATTCTGTCTCCTTCCTGTAATCAATATCAAGATTGGGGAAAAGATTCACAAAAATTCATCACCAGAAACATGTTGCGATCGCCGTTGAACTTACGTTAAGTTATTTTCGGTATCAACTTGCTAACAAGGATTTATAATCCACAATCGTAGGGTTTTGCGATCGCAAATTGCAATCCTAAACCTACATCTCCCATTTTCATATACTAATTTTCCCCAACGTGGCAGATATTCAACCACTCCATCATCACTCAGCCAATCCCTATTGGATCAAAATCACCTACGAACGCAACGAATATATTATTAATCTTGCTTGCATCAAATCATTTTGCCGCGAACCCAATGGTAGAATCACATTTTGGCTACCAGATAGTTCCATCCCCATCATCATCAGTCCAGTCAGTAACCCCGAATCCTATGAACTGGTTGTAAAGCATATTGAATCCCTTAGTGGGTATCGGTTTTAAATCGGGGGAGTACTCACATCTTGCACCAAGAAAAGCTGATGGAAATAAAATACTCAGTATAAAGCTAAAAGTATTATTTGAGCATTAAAAGCGAACAAAGATACTGTAGCTATATCGCGTATATTTTGAAATTCAACGTATGTATACGTAAAGGTGCAAGATATAAGATATAAAAGTAGGGAATTGGAAATCTTAGTATAATTAATCACGTCAAACTAATTTCCCCTTCTCCCCCATCCCTATTACTTCAAAGGCAATTTTCGCAGCTCCGAAGATACCAGCTTGATTACCAAGTTGAGCGGGGATAATTTGCAGATTTTCCCGTGATGTGAATAGTACTCGGCGTTCCACCTCTGCACGGGTTGCGGGTAAAAAAAACTTGGCACTACCACTTACACCCCCACCAAGAATGACTGCATCCGGTGTTAATACGTAAACTAGACTGCTGATACCAATACCTAAATCTCGTCCGTATTCCTGCCAAAATTCTAAAGCACGGGAATCTCCATTCGCTGCTAAAACGCCTAATTCCGCAGGTTCTAACCCCGTTCGTCGGCGAATAGCTCGAATAGAGACAAACTGTTCCAAGGAACCATTATTACCGCTATTGCAGGTAGGGCCATCTGGGTACAAAGTAATTAAACCCAATTCACCAGCAGCACCATAATGACCGCTAAATAACTCCCCATTGAAAATAATTGCTCCACCGACCCCCGTACCCAAGGTGAGTAAAATAAAATTGGGGAAATTTCTCCCAGCACCCAACCAAGCTTCACCTAATCCAGCACAGTTCGCATCATTAGCAATAATCGTCGGTTTGTGGAACTTTGCCTCCAACCAATCAGCCAACGGTATATCCACCCATCCTGGTAAATTAATTGATACCTTGGCAATTCTACCCCTTGCATCCGTTGGACCAGGTAATCCCACCCCGATAGCTGTACTAATACCATCTGGATCGAGAAATGCGATCGCCTCTACAATTGTCGCAAACACATCTTCCGGATTCGCAGGTTGAGGAGTTGGTACAGATATGGTTTTAATTAAATTACCATCAGTTCCTACCCTTCCCAATTTAATTCCCGTTCCCCCTAAATCAATTCCAATTACTTCCCTAGACACGTTTTTGACCACACGACAATTTTAGATTTTAGATTTTAGATTTTGGATTACCTTGCGGTAAATCAGCTACACATATCCCGCATTTCTCACAAAACCCTAAAACTCACGGGGAGTAGGGAGTAGTGTAGACGCGTAGCGTCTAGTCTACGACAACGCTGCGCGTACCCGTAGGGTATAGAAGGAAAATGAATTCGTTACTCAAGGTTTACGACTTACTCGTGAGAAATCCAGGATATATGGATTGAAAAAACCGTATAGAGCATTAACTCCCAAAATCTATCGTAGTCCTAAATGATTTGTAAAATCTTAGATGTGGGGTTGTTGACGGTTGACGGTTGACGGTTAACAGTCATCAGTCAACAGCACGCTATTTTTCACTACTAAAATCGGATTGCTATATCTGTCGAATTCATGGTTCAAATTGGTATCATTTCCAAATCTAGAAGATAGGATACAGGATATGGGATACCCTCGATAGGATACTGGAATGCAAATTTGACTCAATAATAATTTTTCCCACCCAGCTAAATGTTACAAACTCAACCAACCAAAAACCTGTTCAACTGTTAATTCAACTTCAATACCTTCTAAAACCGGCAAACAGCTATTTCCTGTGTATAATTCCAAACGTTGACCAGGGAAAACACCAAAAATGCTGTCATTTTCCGAGTCTATTAACCATCCTAATTCCGTTCCATTTTTTAAACAATGAAATATTCTGGTCAAGACTTTGGTGGTATTTTGATTAGGGGATAAAATCTCAATTATCCAATCAGGGGGAATCTCAAACCGATTACTTACCCTTCCAGTACTTTCTCGGGGAATTCTCGACCAACGAAACACACTGACATCTGGAACCAGGGATTGACCATCAAATGTACACCGTAGCTCTGGAAATGCGATCGCTATTTTTTGACTTTTCGCGACACCGTTGATGACTTCGCAAAAAGTTGTTTGGATTAAACTATGTTCACCCTGTGGCATTGGTTTTTGTTGGATTTTTCCGTTAAAGTATTCAGATGCGGGTTTGGTTTCTGGTAAGTCCAGAAATTTCTCTAAATTGAGTGGTGGTGATTCAGTGATGGTCATATTTAATTAGGGAGTTGGGAGTAGGAAGTCATCGCATTAATTTTGATGAGTGGATAAAGGCACATAGTTGCGCTAGTCTACGACAACCCTGCGGGTATAGCGCTCTAAAGTAAAACTTTTTCGAGGCTAAAGCAACAACTACAAACCCCTCAGAACTTATGTGGTGGAGTAGTAGTGGGCTTACTAACCACTCGTGATCAATTCTAGGTTAACGTGAATTCGACGAATTATAAATGCTACAATCCCTGTGAATCAATGATTTTGAAAGTTAAGGTTTAAAGTAACCTCATCCATTAGTTGAGAACAAAGTCAATAACTGACTGATTCCAGGTTTAATGATTTTATTCTCAACATCATACTTGGAGGTTTTTAAAAACTTCTATTTTCTACGAATGCTACTGGAAAGGAGTTTCAGGCTTTATAAATCATCGAACTCACGTTAGGTTAATACAAATTATTCTAGAAATTGCACAGAATTTACCCCTTCCTGTAGCTTGTCTGATTGCAGGAGGGGGTAAGAGACGGCTAATCTCCACCGGAAAAAGGGATTAACTTATCGATATTTATGCTGTTCTAATAGTTGTTGCGCTCTGGGTTTATATATTAAATAAAACAGCGATTCAATATACCTTAATAGGTCTTCTCGATTTTCGCGCGAAATAAAATTCCAGAAGCCGTAAATTCTGGATAGGGATAGTAATTTCGTGGTATGGATTTTCCAGGTATAGGTGCTATAAACTCGTTCGATGGCATTGGCGGAAATTTCTAACCATTTATCAGGGTTAGTTTGACATTCCTGGATAAATTTTACTATTTTATTGGCAGTTTCTTCGTGGTTTGTGGGATTAATATAAAAGCCGTTTTTCCCATCTTGAATAATTTCCAAAGGACCACCAAATTGGGTAGCAAATGTTGGTAAACCGGAAATCATGGCTTCTAAAATTGTTAAACCAAAGGCTTCAAATAAAGCTGGTTGGACAAATATACCCCGATGGTCAGCAATGACTCGATAGATTTCTCCCGAATCAGCTTTCGATAAACGTACCCCTAACCAGCGAATTTTGCCTTGGAGTTGATATTCTTCGATGATGCGATATAGCTTGACTATTTCTTCCCTTTCTTCCCCATCTCCTGATTCTTCTACTCGCAATTTTCCTGCTACTAAAATCAAATTGCAATGTTCTTGTAATTCTGTACTTTTACCAAATATTTCCGCTAAACCGGTGAGATTTTTAATCCGGTCTAACCTTGCCATTGAGAATAGGGGAATTTTTTGGGGATTATCTAAGTGACCAAAAATATGTGATGGGTCATCCAGGGTAAACAACATTTCGGTAATGCGATCGCAGTCATTTTTCACCCTTTCTTCCTGTCGTGTATAGGGAAAATAATACCCTTCATTCACTCCAGGGGGAACTACGTTAAACTTAGGACTAAATAATTCAATTCCGTTGACGACATGGTATAAATCCGGCATTGTAAAACATTTGTAGGATTCGTACTGACCCACACTATCGTTTGTTCCCACAATTTCCTGATAGGTGCTACTAATGATAAAATTAGCGGCATTCATCGTGAGTAAATCGGCAGTAAATTGCAGGGAAAAATGATATTTATCTTCCAAATCCTGCCAGTACAAATTACTAAATAAATATTTCGATTTTTCTAAGGCATGGGCAATATTACACTGGGTAACTTTCATCCGTCTTGCTAACAAAAATGCCACCAAATTACCATCGGAATAATTACCCACAATTAAATCTGGACGACCATGCAATTCTGTCCATAATTCCCGTTCCGCATCCAGTGCAAAGGTCTCCAAATAGGGCCAAAATTCAAATCGAGAAATCCAGTTTTGAGTCATATTGGGATTAAATTCCCGTAGGAGTACACGCAATATCCACGCATTATCACTTCCATGTACCTTCTCCAATCTCTGATTACACCGGGTTCCATCACTATTCGGAATCAACCGCGTTAAAATAATCACCTTGGTTTCAATATTCAACCCTTCCAAACCAGCTAGAATCGCATCCTCTTTAAGTTGCTTATCTAAATTTTTCGCTTGGTCGAGGACATACACCACCTGTCCCCCCGTATCTGGACGACCTAACACCCCTTCTTGACCAAACCAACCATGAGCGGATACCAGAACAATCTTAAAAATCATGGGAATGCGAGAAATAAACGCTTCCAAGGTTTGGGGAGCAGGGGAATCCAATAACTCATCCAACATTTCCAGGGTTTCTCTCACCCTTGCGGTCGTATTTCCCCATCCTGGTTCAAAACCCATACTTTGCAATTCATACTGGAAACTTTCATAGGGTTTATCATCAGGATAATTGCTTAAAAATGCGATCGCTTTTTTCACCTGTGTGGATAATTCCTGCTGTGATTGAATCCGGGGGTTGATTAATAACTGATTACCTGCATAACTATGCACCCGTAAAAAGTTCAAAAGGCTTTCTAACCATTGTTTCGGGTCGGCAAATAACTTACTAGAAAGGTAGCGATTCAAAAACTGTACCCCTTTACCAATATTCTTCGGGTCACGAATTATGGGAGAATAATCGTAGAATGGACCAAAATCTATCTCAAACAAATCACCATCCGCAGGATGATAACGATTGACCAAGCGATCGCGTAAATCTAATAGTTCCTCCACACTCATTTCATCCCAGCTTAAATCGTCGTTTAGCCGACAGATTTCTTGACTGGCTATCTGGGGACGAATAATAAAACAAAAACTCGTATCGTCCTGAATTATTTCCTGGGTATAGTAAATTAATTTACCTAAATTCGACGATTGTAAGCAAGCAGGAGAAATTTGATTGGCTTGGCAATAATCACCATATAAATTTAAAATATCGTTACGCAGTAAGTATTTCTTCTCCGATTGACGCAGAACACTCATTAAAATCCGCAAGTCTTTTTTTTCATCGCTATCGAGTACTGCTTGCAATAATTCAGACATATATCTACTTTCCTATTTGCCTAAAAATCTTCTGTTTAATTCGCTACTATAGTCCCATAGTATATTCCCACCCCGATTCAGGACACATCCTCTGAAGAGAAAAAATCTTGTTCCCCAACTCTATCTCCAGTCAGATTTTTGCCAATCTCCCAATCCCAAGTAAACACCAGCCAATGAGTCAAACAGAACTTCGTGGTGTCTGGTTAACAACAACCGACAGCACCGTTTTCCAATCACCAGATACAATCATGACCGCAATGGATTTTCTGGCAGAAATTGGTTTTAATGTCGTATTTCCCGTAGTTTGGAAACAAGCTGCAACCCTCTTTCCCAGCCGAGTCCTCGCAACAACTCTCGGAACTACACCCCAAACCATCAGTCAAAATCGCGACATCCTCGCTGAAGTAATTACCGCAGCCCACCAATTTGAACTTAAGGTAATACCCTGGTTTGAATACGGATTCGCCAGTTCCTACAAATCCAACGGTGGCAAATTACTCCAACGCCACCCGGAGTGGTCGGGACGGGACAGACAAGGCAATCTCCTCAGCAAAAACGGCTTTGAATGGATGAACGCCCTCCATCCCCAAGTCCAAAACTTTATGTTAGAAATGATACTAGAAGTAGTCCAAAACTACGACATTGATGGGATTCAAGGAGACGACCGCTTACCCGCTTTCCCCAGTGAAGGAGGCTACGATCAATATACATGCGATCGCTATCAACAAGAATTTGGTTGTCCCCCCCCAGCCAACCCCAAGGATAAACGCTGGTTACAATGGCGTGCAGAGATTTTGACAGATTTCCTGGCCCAACTCTACCAGCAAATCAAAGCCATTAATCCCCACCTCATAGTATCAATGGCTCCTAGCATTCCCGGTTGGGCACTACAAGAATATTTACAAGACATTACCACCTGGTTAGAACGGGGATTAGTTGATTTTATCCATCCCCAAGCCTATCGCCGAGATTTTCGCAGCTATCAAGGCATCATTAATAGTTTAGTTTGGGATTACGGCAAAAAAGGCTATTTATCCCGCTTGGCACCAGGTATATTAATCAAAATCGGCAACTACACGATAAATCCTGATTATTTACGTCAAGCGATCGCCTATAATCGTAGCCGAGGCATCAACGGGGAAGTTTTCTTTTTCTACGAAGGTTTACACGCCAACAACAACCAACTTGCCAAAATCCTGAAAACAATTTACACCCAACCAGCCAAATTTCCTCCAACAATCCTGTAGATAGGGAGGAGGGAGTGGTGAGTAGTCAACAGTCAACAAACAACTTACAAAAACAAGAGATGTCGCAATCGGACATCTCCCCATTTATCACTACCCAAAATTAACCGTGAAACCTCGGACTATGACGGATCAAATTCATAAACTCCTCACGAGTCCTTGCATCCTCCGCAAACACACCCCGCATCGCACTAGTCACAGTCCAAGAACCAGGTTTTTGCACACCCCGCATCACCATACACATATGGGTCGCTTCCACCACAACCGCTACACCTTGCGGCTTCAATAATCCTTGCAGCGCATCTGCTATTTGCAATGTCAAACGTTCCTGTACCTGCAAACGTCGTGCATACATTTCACACACACGAGCAATCTTTGATAACCCAATCACTTTACCATTGGGAATATAGGCAACATGGGCACGACCAATGATTGGCAAGATATGATGTTCACAGGAACTGAAAATGTCAATATCCCGTACTAACACCATTTCATTGGCATCTTCAGTAAAAACAGCCCCATTCAACAGTTCGTCTAAAGATTCATGATAACCTTTAGTCAAAGATTGCAGAGCCTTCATCACCCTTTTTGGTGTATCCTTTAAACCCTCTCGATCCGGGTCTTCCCCCAGTCCAATCAACAAGGTTCTCACAGCTTGCATCATTTCTGCTTCTGTGACTTGAGGCTTTTGTTGCAACGAAAGAGAGGAGATAAGTTCATCCGCAGTAGTTTGTTCTGGACTAATGGAAAAGGTCATGACGATAAGTGTGTAGTAATGTTTGGGTAATCGATTATTAATTCTGATTTAGGACTGTTGCTATTCCTGCTATTACCCAATTACAAATCAGATTTGCTCTATTTGTAACTAGGTGTCAGTAAACAGGTTTAATTCAATTCAGCAATCTGCAACCAAAAAATTTCAGCGCGGATTTATTTGCTAGCAACCATTAACAGCAGCTAGCTCAATTTGCCTGATATTTCAAACTTTTGAGACCAAGTTTATAGACAAATCAATTATCATAGACTCAAGCTATGAATTATATTCACTACATCTATAGTCTCAAAAACCTCAAAACTCCTAAATGAATCAATGATTTTGTTTCTACAGCAGTTGGTTACTAAATAGAACACATATCCCAGGTTGCAAGAGAGATTTAAAATTTATTTCACTCCTGTATCCTGTATTTGTATTCTCATCTAACTTAACACTTCTTAATCATAGCAAACAATTGCTAAGTAGTGTGTGAATTTTATTTTTATCCAGATTTCTACCGATAAAAACGACTTCATTTTTGGGTTGGGTTTTCCACTCATCAGCATCTAGTTGATAACGCGGTCCACTCAACTGGAAGATATGTCGTAATTCGCTTTCGCTGAACCAGAGAATTCCCTTAGCACGAAATACGTCAGTTGGCATTTCTTCAGTGAGAAAATGCTCAAACTTATGCACATCAAAGGGTCGATTGAATTGAAATGAACAGGAAACAAAGCCGTCATTTTCTAAATGATGGGAATGATGATGATGGTGATGTTCATTTTCATCGTGATGGTGGTGATGGTCTTCCTCAGAATTTTGTAAATAGGTATACAAATCCTCTGGAGTCAATCCCACACCTAGAATTAAAGGTAACGCGACTTTTCCGTATTGGGTGTGGAGAATTTTCGGATTTAGCTTGACATCGTGGATGAAATCTTCTATCTCATCAATTTTATCTCGATTGACCAAATCAGTTTTATTGAGAAGAATAATATCTGCATAGGTGATTTGCTTTAAAGCAGCTTCACTATGGAAATGATCCGGACCAAAAGCTTCTGCATCAACCAAGGTGAGAATCGAATCGATGTTGGTCAAATCTCGTAATTCCGTCCCCAAAAATGTGAGAATAATCGGTAACGGATCCGCCACACCAGTTGTTTCAATCACCATACAATCAACACGCTCATCCCGTTCCAGGACACGATAAACAGCGTCAACCAAACCCTCATTGATGGTACAGCAAATACAACCATTACTGAGTTCCACCATATCCTCATCCGTAGATACCAGTAATTGGCTGTCAATATTAATATCACCAAATTCATTCACCAACACAGCAACCTTCAGGTCTTGCTTATTCTGGAGAATTTGATTTAAAAGGGTTGTTTTCCCACTTCCCAAAAAGCCCGTAATAATAGTTACAGGCATTCCTCTCTTCGGTATATCAGGGATAATATATTCATTTTCATTGCTTGTGGTCATAGTAGTCATATTTTCTCCTTCGAGTATAGATAATTAAATAACGTTAATAACGGGTAAGGAACGAAAATTTTCATCACTTGCATGTATTTGTCGTACAGAACGAAAAGCTGTTTATAATATTCCCAGTGCAGTCAAGATAACTGCTCCACGGGAAAAACTGCACTTTATTTCATACCCATTCCCAAAATAATGGCGTTGCTGAATACAAATATGAATTGAAAATTCGACGTTGTGTAGAGACGTAGCGATGCTACGTCTCTACGTAGACGCGCGTAGTGCGGATCGACCGAAGAGACGATTTTGGTTTCAATACAAAATGTAAATAATCGTAATTCATACCCAAATTCAGCAACGCCAAAGACAATCATAACTGAATACAATGATAATCGTTTTCGTGGTAGATCAGAAATACTTTTCCGGTGGGAGAGTTTGACTTTATTTTCTCGCGTGTAAATTAGGGAGTGGGGAGTAGACGTGAACTATTTTCTTGTTTGGTTGTGTTCAAACGACGTGGGAAGCTGGAAAGTGATTTTTTCCCCACTCCCGTCACGGACGATTCCCGACTCACCTGCAAGCGAGTAGATATCAGGATTCAAATTCCCCAATTCACTCCAAATCCGATAAAATAAGCAAGGTACAAAAATACTGGAGATACACCTACGGTTTACGCACGTCCACTAGCCAGATTAATTGAACAGTTGCAGCGCTTACCAGGAGTTGGTCCAAAAACGGCCCAACGTTTAGCATTGCACATTATTAAACGTCCAGAGGCGGAAATTGAAGCCCTTGCAAAGGCTTTGGTGGAAGCGAAAAAACAAGTTGGTCTTTGTCAGGTTTGTTTTCACCTATCATCGGAACCGGTCTGTGAAATTTGTCGCAATCCGAACCGCGATAATGGGGTAATTTGCGTGGTTGTCGATTCCCGTGATGTGATTGCCTTAGAAAAAACCCGTGAATACAAAGGTAAATACCATGTCTTGGGGGGTGTGATTTCCCCCATTGATGGCATTGGACCAGAACAGTTGACAATTCAAGCCTTAGTGCGAAGGGTAAGTCAACAACAACCCCGAGAAGTAATTTTGGCAATTAGTCCCAGCGTTGAAGGTGAAACAACGACCCTGTATGTGGGACAATTACTGAAGCCCTTTACGAAAGTAACGCGGATTGCCTTTGGTTTACCTGTAGGAGGCGATTTAGAATACGCTGACGAAGTAACCCTAGCGCGTGCTTTAGAAGGTCGGCGGGAATTGGAGTAACCAGGATGACTGCACAACCAAAAATTATTGTCCTTGATGACGATCCGACAGGTTCGCAAACAGTCCACAGTTGTTTACTACTTATGGATTGGGACGTGGAAACACTGCGGATGGGATTACGCGATCGCGCACCAATTTTTTTCGTATTAACAAATACCCGCGCTCTCACCCCAGAAAACGCCGCATCGCGAACGCGGGAAATCTGCCAAAATTTAAAAGCGGCTTTAAAGGCGGAAAATATCAGCGATTTTTTGGTTGTGAGTCGTTCCGATTCCACCTTACGAGGTCATTACCCCATAGAAACCGATGCGATCGCATGGGAATTAGGCGGTTTTGATGCCCATTTTTTAGTCCCAGCCTTTTTTGAAGGGGGAAGGTTTACCAAAGATAGTATCCATTATTTGCTCGTAAATGGTGTACCCACCCCTGTCCACGAAACAGAATTTGCCCGTGATTCCGTATTTGGATATAAGTATAGTTACTTACCTAAGTATGTAGAAGAAAAAACCCAAGGACGCATCCTAGCGGAGGAAGTAACTCGGCTATTACTGGCAGATATCCGGGCTGGTTGTTTGGAAAAATTGTTAGAATTACATGACAATCAATGTGTCGTCGTCGATGGGGAAACCCAAGCCGATTTAAACCGCTTCGCCGAAGACATCTTAACCGCAGCAAGTCACGGGAAAAGATTTCTCTTTCGCAGTGCAGCCAGTATTTTAACCGCTTTAGCAGCTTTACCTCCCCAACCGGTTCCAGCCGAAAAAATGTCCCAGTACGTGCGTAACGGTCAACCGGGAGCGGTGATAGTTGGTTCCCATGTCAAAAAAACAACTCAGCAGTTAACACGATTACTCCAAGCAGACGGGGTTGCTGGGGTGGAAGTAGAAGTCGGTAAACTGCTAGAAGGTGACGGTGGAGTAGAAGAAAGTATCCTGGAGGATGTGTTAAAAACAGTACAAACAATCCATCAACAAGGAAAAACCCCCGTTGTCTACACAAGTCGCCAAGAATTGACCTTTGCAGACAGTAAAACCCGTTTAGACTTTGGGATTCGGGTTTCCAGTTTACTCATGGATATCGTTCGTGGTTTACCCAGAGATATCGGCTTTTTAATTAGCAAAGGTGGAATTACTTCCAACGACGTTCTCAGCGACGGGTTAGCCCTAACATCCGCTCGATTGCTAGGGCAAATTTTAGCCGGAGTCTCAATGGTGACAACATCCTCTGACCATCCTTTATTTCCCAATTTACCAGTAGTTTTATTTCCAGGAAACGTGGGGGATGAAAATGCTCTGTTCACCGTTTATCAACGGTTAGCACCAATTTAGGGATTTTGGATTTGCATCATCATATCACGTAATTCGTAATACCGCTACTTGGTGTACAAGCTACATAACTAGGGCTTGCTGACAAAGAGTAAAACTTGCATATTGTCAGCTTTTGAGGGTATTTTAATTGAAAAAAATGTGTGCTTAAAAATCTTGCATTTCTCTTTTTTTGAGTCTGAGAAAAGTGGAATTGTTGGGTTAAAACTATTACCTATTTCCCACCCCCACTAAAAGACTTTTTCCGCAAACCCTAAATAGGACTTGTGAAAAACAGCCAAACTCTTCTTTTGTCAGCTTTGGAGGGTATCTTCAGTCAAAAAGGTGCAAACAAATAGTGATATAAGCTCAAAAAATCTTGCATCTGTAATTTTTTGCAGCCTGAGAGATTGCTTGAAAAGTCGCTTTTAATACTTAACAAGCTTGTTTTTTGGGAGTAGGGAGAGACACAACATGTCGCATTTGTACGGGAATCGGTAGTAGTGGATAATAAATATGCTTTTGAGCTTCTTTACTGTATCCCAGAAAATGATTCAAAAAGTATTTATTTACACTTGACCAACATCCTCTGAGAAAAGTGGAATTGCTGGGCTAAAACTATTCCCTACTCCCTGTTCCCTCTACGAATTACGTAGCTTGCTTTCCACGTAGCGGATATGACAACGAATTACGAATTATAAAAAAACTGGGGGTAAATTGGTAAATCAAACCTTAGAATCAATAGTCGGACAAACAGGGGTGACTCCTTGGGAGAATCTAGCAGCTAGTTATCAACAACGTATCCAATTAGCAACCCAAAAAATACCTGGTTGCATAGTGTACCCCGAAACCCCCGAACAACTAGCGGAAATCATCCAAGCTGCATCATTGGCAAAATGGCGGTTATTGGTTTGTGGCAACGCTAGTAAATTGGATTGGGGAAATATCGCCGACCGAATAGATATAGTTATTAGTACCCAACGTTTAAATCAGGTTATAGAACATGCTGTCGGTGATTTTACCGTCACCCTGCAAGCAGGAGTGAAATTCAGCGATTTGCAAACCCTGCTCCAACCTACGGGACAATTTTTTGCCGTAGATCCTTTATATCCAGAAATGGCCACCATTGGTGGAATTATTGCCACAGGGGATACAGGTTCCATGCGACAGCGCTATGGAAGTGTGCGGGAACAAATATTAGGAATCAGCTTTGTCAGAGCAGACGGAAAAATTGCCAAAGCAGGAGGACGAGTAGTCAAAAATGTTGCGGGGTATGACCTGATGAAATTATTTACAGGTTCCTACGGGAGTTTAGGGGTAATTACCCAGGTGACACTACGGTTATATCCAATTCAGGAAGCTTCCAAGACAGTGGTTTTAGTGGGAGAAACCGATGCGATCGCCCAAGCAGCCAGTAAAATACGTAACAGCGCCCTGACACCGACCCAATTTGATTTGCTCAGTCAGGGATTGGTGACAAAACTCGGTTTAGGTCAGGGATTGGGAATCATGGTGAGATTTCAAAGTATTTGGGAAAGCGTCCAGGAACAAACCCAGAAAATCATTCATATCGCCGACAGTTTCAACTTACACCGCCAAACCTATGAAGGGGAAGAAGAAACTAAATTGTGGATGCGATCGCCCCAGGAAATATATACCCCCCTCACTGGGGAAGCAATTATGGCCAAAATTGGCATATTACCCAGCTATGCCATCGAACTACTTACCAATATCGAAATAGGTCGAATTCACCTCGGTAGCGGTATTGGTAATATTCAATGCCATAATATCAACCAAGTGAAACAAATCCGGACATTAACTCAATCCCATCAAGGATATCTAACCGTGCAAATCGCTCCCCCCTCCGTCAAAAGCGAATTAGACGTTTGGGGTTATAGTGGGAATGCACGGGGTTTAATGCAATCGATTAAATCCCAATTTGACCCCAATAATCTTCTCAATCCCGGTAGGTTTGTAGTTGGTTAGAAATGTGGATTTTTCTCGTGTTCTCATCCCCATGTTCCGTATGGGGACAAGGACAAAAATGCTGAAGGGGTGACGAAAATATCTACAAAGCTTATTCAATAAGCATCATAGCCCTTTCACCTCTTCGATAAAACTTCCACTTAATAGTTTTCATAAAAGAATAGGGAATAGCTTTAATATTTTTCAGCAAGCCCTAATTAGATCAATAATTTCTTGTAGGGGTTTTTCTGCGATCGCTCGAATATAGGCTCGACTTAATGATTCCAGAATATGGGGTTCGCTTAAAACAAAGTTACACTAACTAAATGTAACTCTACATAATACTGGGAAAGGTTCTGGATTAGCTTCATTTCTAGACTAACCCCGACAAGGTAAAATTTTACAAATTTTAATAAATATCGTTTCAATCCCATACGAAAATGAGAAAGGGAATTTGCGATACAGAAAACCAACTCAGGTAAATGTTTGTGAATCCCGAATTACAAGGGAGTATGTCACCGTAAAAATTCGGAAACACAAAAGTAACGAACCTGAAGTTTTGTGACATCTGGTGTAAATTTCAACAGAAAAACCAAAAAATCTCAAACAATTTGTTGTTAACTGGGAGTAAGTTGAATGGCTTTCGGACCAGCATCACGGTTAGGAGTGGCAGCTTTTGAAGATACCCCTCCAATCGAACTCTGGACAGGGTGTTCGGCAGAAGACGTAGAAACCGTCATCCGAGCAGTCTATAAGCAGGTCTTAGGGAATGCGTATGTAATGGAAAGCGAACGTCTCGCAATTCCTGAGTCCCAACTCAAGGGTGGTGAGATTAGCGTGCGCGAGTTTGTGCGACAAGTAGCTAAGTCAGAATTATACCGTTCTCGTTTTTTTGACAGTTGTTCGCGCTATCGGGCGATTGAGTTAAATTTCAAACATTTGCTGGGTCGCGCTCCTGATAGCTACGAAGAAATGAAAGCACACAGCGCTATTTTAGACGCAGGTGGATTTACGGCGGAGATTGATTCCTATCTCGATAGCGATGAGTATCAATCTGCCTACGGTGAAAATACCGTTCCCTATTATCGCGGCTACAAAACCCAAAATGGACAGAGCATGGTGGAATTTACCCACATGTTCCAGCTATTACGGGGTGCTTCCAGTAGCGATTTGAAGGGTAACTTAGCCGGAAATCGTCCCCGCTTAAATGCACTAGTGATTCAAAACACGCCGACTCCAGTGGTTCCACCGAGTGGTGCATCGGAAGGTTGGTCATTCCAGAATCCGGCATTTGGTTCGCGATCGCGTCATGGTGCGGGTGCAACAGAAGACGGTAAATCATACCGGATTGAGGTGACAGGCTACAGAGCGAATGCGGTAAATCGGATTTCCAAATTCCGTCGTGCCAACCAAGTCTTCATTGTTCCTTACAACAAGCTATCGGAAGAGTACCAACGGATTCATAAAATGGGCGGTGTGATCGCCAGCATTACTCCTGTTAACTGATTACTGCAAATTGTTGTCAGAATCGGTGACAAACCATTTTTGTAAGGAGTTATACCAATGGGAAGTATAGTTATCAACGCGACTGCGCCGACGGAATTGCGGTCAACCAGTTCCCTGGAAGAGGTGGAAGCGGTCATCCGTGCTGCTTACAAGCAGGTGCTGGGAAATGCCCATTTAATGGAAAGCGAGCGCTTGACAACTGCTGAATCCCAATTGCGCGATCGCAGAATTACTGTCCGGGATTTTGTCAGAGCAATTGCCAAGTCCGATTTGTATCGGGAGCGTTTTTTTGAAAGTTCTTCACCCTATCGGTTTGTGGAATTGAACTTCAAGCATTTATTAGGACGCGCTCCCGCAGACCAGGCAGAAATTTCCGAGCATATTCGCCGTTATGCTGAAAGCGGTTACGATGCGGAAATCGACTCCTATCTTGATAGCGTCGAATATAACAATGCCTTTGGTGAAAATATTGTTCCCTACTATCGCGGTGCTTCCACCCAAGTAGGACAGAAACAGGTGGCTTACAACCACATGTTTGACTTGGTAAGGGGTTTTGCCGAAACCTCCAAAGCTGCTAAAGATTCCCGGTTAGTGTCTGCGATCGCCACTAATAGTCCCAGCAAAATTAAATCGACAAGTGGGGTTCCCGCGACTGAAAAGCGGTTTAAAATTTTAGTTGCTGGAGCAAAATTCGATGCACCTCGCCATCGTAGTAATACTGAGTACATTGTGTCCGCTAGCAAGATGACCCCCCAAATCCAAAGAATCCATCGGACTGGAGGTAAAATAGTCAGTATTACGGAAATTGTATAGATAAAAATACCAATAACAACCACCAATAGGAAGATTGAACCGAACGGTTGGCGATTAGCTGTGATTGGATTAAATTCTAATTCACACAGTTAATCGTTGACCGTTATTTAGTACAAACTCAATGATGAGCTTTTCGTTTCGATGGTTATTCGATGGTTAGTAGTCGAAGAGACGTAGCAATCTAACCCTCTACGGTCAACCGTCAACAAACCAAAAGGGAAATATATCAGCGCGCGAAGTATCAATCTAAAATCCAAAATCCATAGACGCACGTGGTGCGGATCGACTGTAGGGTAATCCAAAATCCAAAATCCAAAATCCCCAGATGTTCTACCAATCGGTAGGTGCGTCGTGGGCAGAAACTCGTTTACAACTAACGAGAAAGCTAAAACCAAAGCAAAATACTAGAAATTTATCCCAATGCTAGTATTTCCCTGGTTGGCATTTTGGCATAAATCAGCCAATATAGCTGTTTTAACTCACGTTTAACCCATGTTTAACTGCTGAACTCAAAAAAATGTTTCTCACCCTCCTTGACATTTTCGAGGAGATCGAATATTTTCTTGTTCGCAATCACCACCTATGTAATGACTCAAGCTCGTGTTAAGACAAATACATTTTCTCGATTACCACGACCAATCCGTAAATCCGGATCTAGATATGTAATATCTAACCAACCGGGATTATTATTGGCGGAAATCGTAAAATCCAATGCGGTAAACTTTTTACCATTTTCTATATCAGTGATGAGTTGGGAGGGCGATTTATAGCCAATTAACCGACTTAAACCAATCACAGAACGCTGGAATCGAACTTCGACTCGACGATGGCTAATTGGTGAAAACCGAGCGCAAGCGGTAACAATTCCGTCCAGATACGGTAGACCAAAAATTTCCGCAATGTTATAAACACTATTGGATTTTGTGCGAATACACTGATAAATTTGACCCAGGTGTGAAAAAGGCAAGCGCTCCAAGTTTAAAAGTTCCCTACTTGTGGTGTATATTAGTCGCCAATCACCATCTAATAAGTCAAGTGCTTCTAGAGGGTGAGGATTAGGATTCAAGTCCTCTAAGGTGGCGATCGCTGCGAGGATAGCTTGTTTTTCTAACTCCGTTGCTTTTAGCCCCCGATTTACCGGAGCTATAGCTGCAAGTAGTTGGTTTTTTGCTAACATCCCTTGATACCTTTATTGAATTTCAAATGGATTTCCGTTGATTTGAGTCTATTAGCTAATCAAAAAGCGTGTATCTAAAAACACAATAAAAAATAAGTAGTTCTGCCCTTTGCTTACGGATATTAAATAATTATTTTTTGTCGGATATTCGTAAAAAAGAGTTGAATGAATAACTAAAATCTTTTGTATCAAGTGATAGACTCTTATTGTCCAGTTTCATTTTTATCTCGTGTCTTTGTCGATATGGTAAATTCTCATTCGCCTTTACGTGAAGAACCCCGTACCCAACGCGCCCCTGTTATTCCATTAAAGCAGGAATTATCATTGCTGGACTGGCTCAGACAAACGGGTCGTTTAATTGCACGTTCAGAGCAAGAACCTGATTTCACAGAAGATGAAGAAGAGATATCCGAGTTTTTAGGTGGTGACGATGTTGGTGGCTATGATGACGACGATGACGATATTAGTCTCGACGATTAAATAGCCATTGGTTCTGGTGATGGATGCTGTTAACCAGCATCCGAGATAACAAGCTTTTATTGAAGTGTGGAGTGAAGGGAAATATCCGTGGACGCAAAATTATCTCCTGACCAAGGGTTGAATATTACGGGCATCGGTCTAGTTTCATGTTTAGGTGTAGGATTAGGTATTGCGGGGTTAATTTTGGATGGTATGGCCAACAGAATGCCTTGGCAAGCTGATTCCTTAACTTTACCATTCCTCTTATGTGCCCTGATTTCCGGTACTGTGGGTTATTGGGTTGTACCGTGGTTACAAGCTCTCAAAGCTGGACAGGTAATTCGCGAAGATGGCCCACAGGCACACCTGAAAAAAGCCGGAACGCCAACAATGGGTGGGATTTTCTTTATTCCCGTTGCCTTGTTTGTGGCTTGTGTGTGGTCGAATTTCGCAGTTGATGTCTTGGCAGTTTCGGCTTTGACCTTGAGCTACGGTTTCATTGGTTGGATTGATGACTGGCAGATTCTGCGTCGTAAATCCAACAAAGGCATATCGCCACCCATGAAGTTGGGTTTGCAGGTAGGTTTCGCAGCGCTCTTCTGTTTGTGGTTATTGGCAACCAAGGACTTCAGTAATATTACCAGTATATCATTACCGTTTGGATTGTCTTTATCTCTGGGTGTCTTGTTTTTCCCCCTAGCTGGGTTCGTCTTGGTAGCAGAAAGTAATGCAACGAATTTGACAGATGGAATCGATGGTTTGGCTGGGGGAACAGTAGCGATCGCCATGCTAGCATTAGGTGCATTAGTTGCTCCGGAGTCCACTGGATTAATGATTTTCTGTGCATCCGTCAGTGGAAGTTGTTTAGGATTTTTAGCACACAACCGCAACCCCGCACGGGTATTTATGGGGGATACGGGTTCCCTCGCTTTAGGTGGTGCGCTGGCAGCAGTAGCTTTGTTAACAAATAGTTTAGCAGCCCTGTTTATCCTCAGTGGTATATTTTTTATCGAAACCCTTTCAGTAATGGCTCAAGTAAGCTATTACAAAGCGACTAAGGGTCCCGATGGCAAAGGAAAGCGTTTATTTAAAATGGCTCCCCTACACCATCATTTGGAACTGTCGGGATGGTCAGAGCTACAAGTTGTTGCCGTCTTTTATGCAGTTGGTGCAATCTTAGCGATCGCTGGATATTTTTTAGGTAAGATTTAGGTTTAGTTCCAGTTCGTCCCTAAGTAATTACACAGATTTTCGACAAGACACGATATCCTTCCCAAGTGTATGAGTTGGGGAGGATTTTTTTGCTGTAGTATTCTCGCTTGTAGATAGGGAGTAGGGAGTAGTCAGTAGTGAATCGGAAAATCACTGTTATCAGCAAAGATATCAGCATTACATGTAGGCTACTCCCAACTCCCGATTCCCTTACTCCCTGACCCCAAAAAGTGAATCGGAAAATCACTTTTATCAGCAAAGATATCAGCATTACATATAGGCTACTCCCAACTCCCGATTCCCTTACTCCCTGACTTAAAAAATCAAACCAGATTCCTACAGTTGTTTTACCAGGTGGATAATTTCTGGAAGGATGAGTTTTTCCATTCCCAAGCGGACAGCATTACGGGAACCGGGGAGAGAAAAAATTAATTTATTGTGATACACTCCCGCAACAGCACGAGATGCGATCGCTCGTGAACCAATTTCTTGATAACTTAAATAGCGAAAAATTTCTCCGAATCCCGGTAGGGTTTTGGTTAAAAGTTTTTCCACCACATCGTAGGTAGTATCACGTTTGGCAATTCCCGTACCACCATTTAAAATAATCGCTTCAATGTCATCTCGTTGACCAAGGGTAGACAATTCGCTTTGGATTAGGGTCGGTTCATCGGGGATAACTTGGTAATAATTAATTCGGTGTTGAGCAGCGTTTAATAAATCTTGGATTAATTGACCACTGGTGTCAGTTTCCGTTGTACGTGTATCACTCGTAGTCAAAACTGCACAGGTGACCATGTAGTTGGAAGTATCCGGATGGGGTTGTTGAGTCATAAAGTCAAAGGGAGTTGGGAATAGGGAGTTGGGAAAAGGGTAGTATAAATACCGCTCGACTATACCTTACGGGGTCAATAGGTAAGCTTTTGATTCAGATGGTTAATGCTTAAAAGCCAAAAGTCACCTGTCAACAGTCAACAAACCAAAAGGGAAGCATACCAGCGTGCGAAATATGACTCCAGAATCCTTTGTGGTGTTTTTTATTTTCCAACGGATTTTGCAACTGTTCCCCAACAACTTCCGATAGGAGAAGGGACAGGGTTTGAGATTTTTGGGATCTGATTTTCCTACCACTTACCTCCTGTCTCCTACTTCCTGTATTCCTTCTTCTGTTTTGATTATGACTTATCGAAACCTAGGCCATTTTCTTCCGCATAACGCTCCATAAACCGCATAAATCGGTTCCATTCCTCCTCCGACTTCATCACATAAACAGCTTCTAGAGCTTCCGGTCTACCATTGACGAATTTACCTTTGACCTCACGAGTAGAAATTTCTCCCTCCTCATCAATCATGAACATACCGAGAATCTCTTGATTGTTACCCTCACTTAAAACCTTGGGATTTTGGAAAATAAACGTTGCAGTTCCACTATTCCCTGTACGCGATCGTGTTAACTTGACTTCGGGAATAACTTCTTCGTCCACCCCTGGAGAAAATTGAATACTGGCCATAATTACTTTTGTTTAACTTAAACTTTAGTCATCGTTAAACTACCATTCTCTCATGAGTGAGAACCTTTGCGATCAACTTCTGAGATACCCTAATCGTCAATAGGGAATAGTGAGTGGGGAATAGGGAGTAGTGCAGATGCACAAGCAACTTACGGCAGACTGAAAAAAAATTATTTTTAATGACATGTAGGCTGCTTTCTCTGCATCTAGCCAGGTAAGAAGCAATATGACTTGAAGAAGGAAATAGGTATATTCGTGTATATTCAGCGATCGCACCCACACCCCATCACATCAAATCTAAATTTCTCGTAAATAGTTAGACAACAATAGTAACTCTACAGAGAAAGTCTTAAAATATTGTTAACTTCTGCCAAATTTTCGCCTGTTGCGAACAAGCAACCCTTTCCGGCGTATAATTAGGCTTTTTCAGATCAATACCCACCATTGCCTTTACTACCAATTCCAGGCAAAAATCTGGTTACTGATGTAAGCTTGTCAAATCAACCTGTCAAATCTTACCTCAGCACCATTCGGATTAGGTCGCTTGTTTCCGGTGACAGCAATCACCATCAGGAATTGGTAGAACCACTCCCCAACTCAATTATCTTGGATTTACTATGGCTATCGGCTATGTTGCACTCGTCCTTCACGCCCACCTACCCTTCGTTCGTCACCCAGAAAGTGACTATGTATTAGAAGAAGAATGGCTCTATGAGGCAATTACGGAAACCTACATCCCATTATTACGGGTATTTGAAGGCTTAATCAGCGACAACATTGATTTTAAAATCACGATGAGCATGACTCCACCGCTCGTCTCCATGTTGCGCGACCCCCTTTTACAAGAACGTTATGAGGAGCATTTAACCAAACTAGAAGAACTAATTGCTCTAGAAATTGAACATAATAGTAACAATGGACACATCAAATATCTAGCCGAATTTTACGCGAGTGAGTTTAAAGCCATACGTTCGGTCTGGGAACGCTATCAGGGTGATTTAGTCACAGCCTTTAAACGTTTTCAAGATTCCAATAATTTAGAAATTATTACCTGTGGTGCAACCCACGGATACCTACCCCTGATGAAAATGTATCCCCAGGCGGTATGGTCTCAACTGAAGGTTGCCTACGAACATTATGAGGAAACCTTTGGTATTCCGCCCCGGGGTATTTGGTTGCCAGAATGCGCCTATTATGAGGGTCTAGAGCGAATGCTTGCCGATGTAGGTCTACGCTACTTCCTGGTGGATGGTCATGGAATTTTGTACGCCCGTCCCCGTCCTCGCTTTGGTACTTATGCACCCATTTATACTGAAACCGGTGTAGCCGCCTTTGGACGCGACCACGAATCATCCCAGCAAGTTTGGTCTTCAGAAGTAGGTTATCCCGGTTCACCGGAATACCGGGAATTTTATAAAGATTTGGGCTGGGAAGCGGAGTATGAATACATCAAACCGTTTATCATGCCCAACGGTCAACGTAAAAATACGGGGATTAAGTACCATAAGATTACCGGACGTGGTTTGGGTTTAGGTGACAAGCAGTTGTACGACCCTTACTGGGCAAGGGAAAAAGCCGCAGAACATGCGGGGAATTTTATGTATAACCGGACTCAGCAAGTTGCCCATTTACACGGAATTATGCAACGTCCCCCCATTGTCGTCTCCCCCTACGATGCGGAATTATTCGGCCATTGGTGGTATGAGGGTCCTTGGTTTATTGATTATCTGTTCCGCAAATCATGGTATGACCAGCAAACCTACCAAATGACCCACCTTGCCGATTATTTGCGTGCCAACCCCACCCAACAAGTATGTCGTCCCTCCCAATCCAGTTGGGGATACAAAGGTTTCCATGAATATTGGTTGAATGATACAAATGCTTGGATTTATCCCCATTTACACAAAGCTGCGGAAAGAATGATCGAAATATCCAAGCTAGAACCCGCAGATGAATTAGAATGGCGAGCATTAAACCAAGCAGCTAGGGAATTACTTCTAGCTCAATCCTCCGACTGGGCTTTCATTATGCGGACAGGGACAATGGTTCCCTACGCAGTCCGCAGAACCCGTTCCCACCTGATGCGGTTCAACAAACTGTATGAAGACATCAAAATCGGCAAAATTGATAGTGGTTGGTTAGAAAAAGTTGAATACATGGATAACATTTTTCCCAACATTAACTATCGCTGTTATCGCCCACTTTAAGTGATCAATTTTCTACATTAGAACCCCTCTTGGCAAAAGCCATCAGAGGGGTAAGTAACTTCGATGAGTCAAGAATCCCACGGCTTGAGGTCAAAACGAGCGTAAGCGATGTTTTAATAGCCGTGGGAGTGTCAAAATCAAACATTTATTTAGGGCTAGCTGAAAAATAGATAGTAAAGACGCGATATGTCGCGTCTCTATATACATATCGCAAGAATTTCGAGGGAATTTCAGCCGTAAAAAGTGCTTTCCAAACAGGTATGAAAGGCTTAAAAACCTAGCATTTGTAATTTTTACAACCTACAACAAGTGGAACTGGAATGGTTAAAACTATTCCCTGTAGAGACGACCCGACGGGTCATCTCTACCCACACCCTCTTCCCTACCCTCGCTAAAAGACTTTTTTTACAGCAGACCCTATTTAGCTTTATTTAGCTTCAGTAATGGGAACCCATTCCGTGTGGAATGTACCTTCTTTATCAATACGTTTATAGGTATGGGCACCGAAGTAATCCCGTTGCGCTTGGGTGAGGTTTTGAGGTAATCTTTCCCGACGATAGCTATCAAAGTAATCCAAAGAAGCACTAAAAGCAGGAACAGGAATACCTAATTGAGCAGCAGTCATAATTACTTCCCGCCAAGCATTTTGTCGATCCAGAATTGTTTGTTTAAATTCCGGTGCTAACAACAGGTTTGGTAAAGTTGGATTTTCGTTAAATGCATTCTTAATTTTATTCAAGAAGCCAGCACGAATAATACAACCACCCTTCCAAATCCGTGCTAACTCGCTCAAAGTTAAGTTCCAATTATAGGTTTGGGAAGCGGTATTTAACAGTGCCATCCCTTGAGCATAGGAGCAAATTTTCGAGCAGTATAGTGCATCCCGGACTTTACCGATAAATGCATTAATATCTCCACTAACTTTACCAGATGGACCAGTTAACTGTTTCGATGCAGCAATCCGTTCATCACGAATCGAGGAGATAATCCGCGAGTTAACTGCGGCAATAATAGTCGGAACTGCCACACCCAATTCTAAGGCTGTTTGTACTGTCCAGCGTCCGGTTCCCTTTTGTCCAGCAGCATCAACAATTAATTCCACCAAGGGTTGTTTGGTTTCTGGGTCAATGTAGGGGAAAATATTGGCGGTAATTTCGATCAAAAAGGAATTTAGCTCGTCAGTGGTATTCCACTCACTGAACACCTGATGCAATTGATTGTGGTCAAGTCCTGCTGCAT
The DNA here is from genome assembly GCF_002368395.1 of Calothrix sp. NIES-3974. GTDB lineage: Bacteria > Cyanobacteriota > Cyanobacteriia > Cyanobacteriales > Nostocaceae > NIES-3974. Next base: position 2,669,187 of record NZ_AP018254.1, on the reverse strand, counting down.
TTTTGAGTAAATCGTAGGCTTCGGCAATTAACTGCATATCGCCATACTCAATCCCGTTATGCACCATTTTTACATAGTGACCTGAACCACCAGGTCCAATGTAGGTGACGCAGGGGCCATCATCAACTTGAGCCGCGATTTTGTTAAAAATAGGTGATAGGAACTGATAGGAACTTTCTGTTCCTCCAGGCATCAAAGAAGGGCCATTGAGAGCGCCTTCTTCTCCCCCACTCACACCCATACCGATGTAACGTAGACCAGTGGGTTCCAGTTCTTGGGTGCGACGCTCGGTGTCTTCAAACCAGGAGTTACCACCATCGATAATAATATCACCCTCGTCCAAAAGGGGTTTTAGCTGTTGGATCACAGCATCAACAGGTTTTCCAGCCTGTACCATTACTAAAATTCGCCGGGGACGTTCCAAAGCTGCGACAAAATCTTTTAATTCAAACGCGGCTTTGACGTTTCGACCTGTTGCACGGTTAGCCATGAAGGCATCGGTTTTTTCTCGCGAACGGTTATAAACAGCGATTGGGAAGCCATTACGCTCCACGTTAAGCGCAATATTTTCACCCATTACGGCTAACCCAATCACACCAAAACTTTGCAGTTGCGTCATAATATTTCGTTGGCTAACTCTTGCAGAACCTTTTAGTTTCTAGGGTAATCCGATATTTTGGCTTATCCCCTAAAGAAGACATTAAGAGTTGCGGCTAATAGTAAAAATACAACATTTACACAGATTAAAAATTTTTATTTGTGTCCCAGTTCACATTACAGTGGTTAAATTTGCGAAATCGCCAATCCGTATCTCCGTGGGTTCCCCAGAATATTTATCTATTATCCAAGTTTTAGCGGCAGTGGTGGCTAATATTCGTTTTTGGGGAAGGATTACATTGCAATTTATAAACAATTACTCATCTAGGAATCCGGTTTGACTCAAAATCCAAGGATGTACATTCATGGGTAGCTTGGGGTCAGTTTTATGTGATTTGGGAACTGTTTCAAGATTTCTGCGATAAATCACAACTACAAACCCCTTATATTTATAATTTGTCGTGAGATAGCTGGTAGCAAATGAACCTAGTCGCTACTGACATCATGAGCGATATTCAGCAAGATAATGGATCTGCGATCGCTTTTTTGCTTTCCTTTTTTCTGAAGGCTATTCGGCTTCCTATTCCTCCAGGCAGATATGTTGATTTCCACCTTGACTATTACATACTACATTATGTAGTATAATAAGCCTTGACCTTTGAAATCACACACTGTTGTCGGTGTGCATCATGGCGAATTTGAAAGATTTGGTTAGTTATTTTCGCCCCTATTGGCGATTAAGTATTTTTAGTATTGCTGCGTCTTGTGTTTACGAGTTATTGGATTTAATTGTACCCTATGGGATTGGACAAATTTTAAACGTAATTACCAATCAACCTTTGGATAAACCCTTAGCTGGGTTGATGGGGTTGATTGCTAATGGGTTTGGTGTTGAGGTAAATTTATCTTTGATGATTAGTGTATTGCTGGGGTTAATTTTTTTAGTCACAGTAGTACGCGCACCAACTCAACCTTGGTTGACGGTTTGGTTCCATTGGGATATTGCCTTAAAAGCCAGACGGGATAAGAATCGGGAATCAATCGCTAAAATTTTGACCCTACCCTTAGAATATTACGATGAGAATAACCCTGGACGAATTGCGGGAAGGGTCGCAAGGGGTCTTTCTAACCATACTTGGACCTATCCAGAAATTGCGGGACAGATGATTCCCAAGTTGTTTCGAGTGCTGGGAATTTTTGCCTTTATTGTGTTTGTGGATTGGCGGATTGCGGTTTTATATTTGTTGTCCTTTGTGGTGATTTTGGGTTTAACCCTGGTGAAACTGCGGAAATTAATTTGGCATGAAGAACGGTTAGATAAGTATATGGAGGATACGGAAAGCCGGACTTCGGAAATTATTTCAAATATCAAAACCGTGAAAGCCTTTGCCACGGAAAATAAGGAATTCCAACGTCAAGCTAATCGATTGGAGAGGGAATTAAAGGTTGTTGAACATCGAATTCACCAGGGTTATACGAAACTTTCCACCCTCCAGCGTAGCTTAGTGCAGTTTTGTGTATTTGTTGTTTTTGGGATGACCTTGGCGGCGACTATTAATGGTAGCATTTCCATTGGTCATTTTATTATGACCTATACCTTAGCAAGTATGGCCTTTGCGGAGTTAGAACCGATTGCAACTTTAGCGGAAATTTTTGCCCGACGTTATTCTTCGATGGTGCGTTTCCATGAGTTTTTGCACCAACCGGGGGGAATTGATGCGGGGGAATTATTTGCTGGAGAAAATACCCTGACTAATCCCTACAAATTTACGGGAAAAGTTGAGTTTGAAGGGGTGAGTTTTGGTTATGAAGCGAATCGTCCTGTGCTTGAAGATATTAACTTGCTCATAGAACCCTATCAAACCGTAGCTTTGGTAGGAAGGTCTGGTTCAGGGAAATCAACCCTAGTTAAATTATTACTGCGTTATTTTGAACCCAGTCAAGGACGAATTCTGATTGATGGGGAAGATATTCGCAGTTTGGACGTGGGAAATTACCGACGCAGATTGGCGATTGTTCACCAGGAGGTGGATGTCTTTAACGGTACACTGTTAGATAACCTCAAATATGGAAGACCTGATGCAACAATGGCTCAAGTAGAGACTGCTTGTCGGATGGCTCGACTGGATGAGGTGATTCAAATGTTACCCCAAGGTTACTATACGGTTGTGGGTGAACGGGGGGTAAGATTATCGGGAGGACAAAGACAGCGTTTAGGAATTGCGCGATCGCTGTTGGTTGAACCGGATGTTTTGATTTTTGATGAAGCTACTTCTAGCTTGGATTATGAGTCGGAACGTTCGATTCAGTTAGCAATGCGGGAATTGCAAGGTACTCGAACTACGATTATTATTGCCCACCGTTTGAGTACAGTGCGGGAAGCTGACAAAATAGTTGTGTTGGATCGGGGTAAGATTCTGGAGGTGGGTAGTCACGAAGAGTTGCTATCCCACGGAGGAATTTACCACCGTTTACACGCTCTACAGGAATCGGGAGATTTGGGATAGGTTTTATTCGGCATTGCTGAATAGAAATTATGAATTGAAAATTTGACAAATGTAGAGACGTGGTAATGAATGCTGCGTCTCTACTTGGTCGATAACGGTTGATTGTTAACAGTCAACAACAGATAAATTTAGTTAGGCAATTTGTTATGTATGCAGAACTAACATATTATGTGGCTTGCAGTGTTGATGGATTTATTGCTCACACCGATGGTTCACATGATGGCTTTTCCCAAGATGGTGAATATTTTGCCGATTTATTTGCCTCTTTTCCGGAGACTGTTCCATCTCACCTTCGTGGTGTCATGGGAATCAACTCCGAGAACAAGTGGTTTGATACTGTTTTTATGGGACGGAAAACCTATGAAATCGGTTTGAAAGAGGGTGTGACCAGTCCCTATTCCCACATGAAACAGTATGTTTTCTCACGGACTTTACGAAAAAGTCCAGACGAAAATGTTCAACTTGTTTCTGAAAATGCTGTTGAACTGGTGACAGCGCTCAAAAATCAGAATGGTAAGGGTATTTGGTTATGTGGTGGTGCAAGTTTAGCCACAACACTGTTTAAAAATAGCTTAGTTGATCAACTCATTTTGAAGATAAATCCGTTTTTGATGGGTTCAGGTATTCCGTTATTTTCTGGAGTAATTCGGCAATCGACTTTGGAACTGACTGATAGCAAAATTTATGGAAATGGAGTTGTAATGCTATACTACAAAGTCAGTGCAATTAATGATCAGGTATGAATTAACTGCTGGTATTATTTTCCAACCAATCAACCAAATCAGAAATATCAGAAAAATCTAATAGCGCATCAGTTAACACATCCAACTTATCTCAAGATAAACCCCTAATGCGAACGAGTAATGCAGGTTCTATTTGTCCCAAACGTCGATTAAGCAAACGTATAATTACACGTTCCTCACCCTTCTGCAAAATGTCTTGATAAATGACTGATTCTTGCATAATATCTCGCTTAACAACTAACGAATCAAATCCTTTTCAAATCTCAACCCAGCTAAAATCTCAGTACAAGCTGCCGTATTTTGCCTTGTCTCCCTATCCGCAATTTTAGCGACTTCCTGGGCAACTTGGGATAATAATTCCCGTGGGGAATCCGTTCGACACAAAGGTGCTAGTACCGCGTGGCGTAAATACACCTACCTTTCCCCTCGCTCCCATGCTCCGCGTGGGAGCAGAATCTCCGAGACTTCTGCCTTGTGAATGAAGGCAGAGCCTTCAACTCACTAAGCGACCACGCGGAGCATGGTCACTAGATAAAAAGTTAATACTCGGTTTATTTCAGCCAACCTGTACTAGCGGCAATAAATATGAAAAACATCATACAATTACAATCAATTACAATAAATTGATGATTTTTAAAGATAAGAATATTTAGATTATTTATATGGGGTGGCAGAGTTATCAATTGTTGCCTAGGGCTAATCGATGGTGATGAGTTGAGGTAATACCAATTTGAAAAAAGAATGCGACAGGTAAATTCTGTAGAGACGTAGCAGTGCTACGTCTCATATCTTTTATAAATTTTTTCGTCAGCCTCTTGCTGATTTGCCATGAGTGATTTGGGTATGATGAAGTTTTAGATAGGGTTTGGTGCGTTAAGAACTTCTTTCTCACGCACCCTCAATTAATACTCCTAAATCACTGTATTTTTTATCCCAATTTGGATTTAACAAACTTTTCTAGTCGATCCATACCCTTTTCAATGGTTTCCATATCTGTAGCGTAGGAAAGACGAATATTGTTATCCGCACCAAAGGCGATACCGGGAATTACAGCTACTTGCTGCTCTTCCAATAGGGCATTACAAAAATCCAGGGATTTCAATCCCGTTTGACCGATATCGGGAAACAAATAAAATGCACCATCAGGTCGGGGACAGGTTAAACCGGGGATAGCATTTAAACGCGCATACATCACTTCCCGACGTTTAGCAAAGGCTTGACGCATGGTTTCCACACAATCCTGGGAACCAGTTAAAGCTGCGATCGCACCATATTGGGCAAAGGTACACACATTTGATGTACTATGGCTTTGGATGGTAATTGTGGCCTTAATCAACTCAACTGGTCCTGCTAAATAACCAATTCGCCACCCGGTCATGGCATATCCTTTGGCAAAGCCGTTACTCACAATGGTGCGTTCTAATATTTCTTTCCCCAGGGAACCAATACTCAGGTGTGTGGCTCCATCGTAAAGAATTTTTTCATAGATTTCGTCGGCAACGACAAAAATATCTGCTTTGACAATCACCTGGGCTAAAGCTTTGATTTCCTCTGGGGTATAAACCATCCCGGTGGGGTTGGAAGGGGAATTAAGGATAAATAGTTTGGTTTTGGGGGTGATAGCTTGCTGAAGTTGTTCTGGGGTAATTTTATAGCCATTCTCCACTGTTGCTTCAATAATTACCGATTTTCCCCCAGCCAAAGTCACCATTTCCGGATAGCTTAACCAATAGGGTGCTGGAATAATTACCTCATCCCCAGGTTCAATCAAGGCAACCATCAAATTATACAGAGATTGCTTACCCCCATTGGTAACAATTACCTGCTCCGGACGATAATCCAAATTATTTTCCCGTTGTAACTTAGCCGCGATCGCTTCCCGTAAGGCTGGTTCCCCTGCTGCTGGCCCATACTTAGTTTTACCATCTTCTAAGGCCTTGATGGCAGCAACTTTGATATGATGGGGAGTATCAAAATCCGGTTCCCCCGTACTAAAACTACAAACATCTATTCCTTCCCCCTTCATCGCCTTTGCTTTTGCGGCGATCGCTAGGGTCATCGAAGGAGTCACCTGACTTACTCTTGCTGCCAATTTCATAAAATCCTGTTCCAATCTCCCGTTTGCGCTTCCGGAAAGTATTTAGCTAGCAGTTAACAGTCAACCTTGGTCTGTTCCTTGACTGTCTTCAAATTCTGCCTATTCCAGCATATCCCATTGCTCCCCCAGATGATGGCGTATCGCCCTGTCTAACTGTCCCATACCCGTTAAAATATGAAAGACTACTTTATAAATCTTCATTAAGTACATCTGTGGTTACTCCAGCGATATCCCTCTCTGCGTCCATCGAAACCCAAACTTGGACATGGCAAAATTACAAAATTCAATACACTGTCCAGGGTCAAGGTCAACCATTAGTATTAATTCATGGATTTGGTGCATCCATTGGACATTGGCGTAAAAATATACCTGCCCTTGCCACCTCTGGCTATCGAGTATTTGCCTTAGATTTATTGGGTTTTGGCGGTTCCGATAAAGCAGCGATCGCCTACAGTATAGATATCTGGGTTGAGCTAATAAAAGACTTTTGGCAAGAACATATCCAACAACCCAGCGTATTTATCGGCAATTCCATCGGTGCTTTAATTGCCCTGACCATTGCCAGCCGTCACCGGGAAATTACTCAAGGAGCAGTATTAATTAATTCTGCGGGTGGATTAAGTCATCGTCCCCACGAATTAAACCCAGTGTTACGGTTTGTCATGGCTAGTTTTAGTCGTTTAGTTAGCCATCCCCTCACAGGTACAATCGTTTTTAATAGTATTCGTCGCAAATCCCAGATTCGGCGTACCCTTTACCAAGTTTATCGTCGTCGCGAAGCCGTCACCGAAGAACTGGTGGAAATGTTATACGCACCCTCCTGTGAACCCGGAGCGCAACAGGTATTTGCAGCAATTTTGACCGCACCCCCCGGTGATAGTCCGGAGGAATTATTACCCACAGTCACCGTACCCCTACTGGTCATTTGGGGTGCAGACGACCCCTGGACACCGATTACAGGTGCAAAAATTTATGAGCAAGCACGTGCGGAAGGTAAGGATATTGAGATTATTCCGATTGAAAATGCTGGTCATTGTCCCCATGATGAGGTTCCAGAAGTAGTTAACGCGGAAATTATTAACTGGTTACAGGTAAAAGTAAGGGTGTAATCTGAGAGGGTGTTTTCAAAGTCGATTTTAATACTTGAATTATCGTTTTTGGGAATGGGAAAAGACGCGACATGTCGCGTCTGTACCCTTGAAGTGGTCTTTAGTATTAAAATTACTGGGGTCGTTTAATTTTTTTGACACTTCGCTGGGGTGTGACACGTGAGCGAAGGACTTGTCATGGTTGTATGCGTAATTTTACTTATTCATGATTATTATCTCACGGAATTTATTTAAAAGACAGTTCTAATCATCACCACCATCAAGTTCTTCGCTAAATTCCATTCCACCATCAATCGCACCAAAATCGGAACCATCTTGATCGGTCACTATTTTGCCATCAAAAAACTCTGCTAGCTTTTTGGCTGCATTTAATATTGCTTCTACTTCTACACTAGAGACAGGGGAAGAAATTACTGGATTTTTTGGTGTTTCCTGAATTTCAACTGGTGGATTATGGGGTTGTTTATTTCCCGCTTCGATTTTTGATGGAATGGGTGTTTGTGTAGGTGGGGAAACTCCTGGTTCTGTAGGTCTGGGTGATTGATAATTATTGGTTTGAACTGGTTGGTTGGGATAATTTGGAACTTGAGGATTTGGTGTGGGATGGGTTGGGGATGAATGATTTTGAACTTGATGGGTTTGGGGGGAATGCTTTTGAACCTGCGGATGATTAACAAAACTATGGGTGGGTAATTTAACAGTAGTAGTGCTACTTTGGGGAGAAGAAATATTTTTCGGTAAAGATTGATAGCTTTGACTACGATTTTCAGTTGCTAAATGGTTGGTAGAATGAAAATTATTGGCGCTTTCTAAAGAAACATGAATATGTCGATTCAAAACCGCACTAAAAGCACTAGTAATCACAGGTAAATCTTCTTGCACCCGTTTGTACCAAGCACTTTTAATCGCAACTCTAGCCGAACTATCATCCATATACACAACTTGACACATTTGTCTGAGCAATTCTCGTCGAGAAATTGGCACAATCTGCATTAATACCTGTTGCCATATTTGCCCATAGTCGTAGACAGGTGCAACCGATTCCTCCATTACAGGTTGTTCAACTGGTTGAACTGGTGGGGTAATTGTTTGGGGGGTAGGTTCTACTGTTGGTGGGGAAGTGGGAACTGGTGGAGGTGGTGTCGGTGATGATTGGGGGGGATGAACTGCTGGGGGAGGTGGTGGAGTTGGTGCTTGCTCAATGGGTGGGGGAGAAAAACTAGCTTTACTAACTGGTGGGGAAGGATTAGTAACGACAGTTGTATTTGTCACAGTCGCAGAAGGTAATAAACCGAGTAAAGTCACCTCTAACCATAAACGGGGTTGGGTGCTGTTTTTGAGTTGAACCTCGGCACTACGTAAGTGCTGCTGTCCGTGTAGTAGGTCTGAAACCTGAAAATTTTGACCATAGTTAACCATCGCCGACCAAGTTTCCTCAGTACAGGCAGCTAAATCTGGTCGATTAGGGGCTGTTTTGGCAATCAGTAAATCCCGATAAAAACCAGCTAAACTCTGTAAAATAATTAACGGTTCCCGTCCCCGATCTAAAATGGCCCGCACCGACTCAATTGTCACCTGGGGATTATCAGTTGCGATCGCATCTACTAAATTTAATAAATCCCGTTCGCTGACGGTTCCGACTAAATTCCAGACACTTTCGGGAACAATTTCCCCCGACAACAAACTTAACTGGTCTAACAAACTCTCCGCATCCCGCAAACCACCCTGGGATAATTGAGCTACTAAGCGAATTGCATCCTCGCGAATGGGAATATTTTCGTTAATCGCAATCTGCCTTAAATGGGCAATCATTGCCTCTAGGGGAATACGTCGATAATCGAACCGTTGACAACGGGAAATAATTGTTGGTAATACCCGTTGTGGATCGGTGGTCGCGAGGACAAAGACAACATGCTTCGGTGGTTCTTCTAGGGTTTTAAGTAGCGCATTGAACGCCGCCGTACTGAGCATGTGACACTCATCAATCACATATACCTTATACCGACACTGGACAGGAGCAAATTGCGCTCTCTCGATAATTTCCCGAATATTATCTACTCCCGTGTTACTCGCTGCGTCAATTTCAATCACATCAACGGCATAACCCTTACTAATTCCTTGACAAGCATCACAAACCCCACAGGGTTCAGCAGTCGGAACCGGACTACTCAAACAATTAAGGGATTTCGCTAAAATTCGCGCACTCGAAGTTTTGCCAGTCCCACGAGGACCTGTAAACAGGTAGGCAGTGGCAATTTTTGCCGACCGAATTGCATTGGTGAGGGTAGTAGCGATCGCTTCTTGTCCCACGAGTTCAGCAAAGGTTTTTGGGCGATACTTGTGGTGCAGAGGTTCGTAAGACATGTCGGGTGGCAAGAATTACACCTAGGAAAGTGTCGGGAGTAGTGGAAGGTCTAAAATCGGGTCAAAAGCGCTGATTTTGGGGAATTCGTAATTTGTAATAGCCTACGGCAACGCTTCGCGTACGTGATTTGTAATTTGTAATCTGGAATACACGTTATGCGGGAAGCAAGCTACGTAATTTGGAATTTGTAATAACCTGCGGCAACGCTTCGCGTCCGTAATTACGAATTATCAATTACGAATTATTAATTATTTCAGAATTTTTTCTGTCTAAAATACCATTTTAGATTTAAATGCCAGCGAAACAATACAGATGTATTTAAATTTAACTCTAGCCTAACCCAGCGTACATAACCATACCACATCTAGCCGACTTGATTTCTTCGCTTCACTCACTAATTGCCAAGGGGGGACGGTGTTGAATCCAGGGGTTGACTTTTTCCAGTTGAGCAGCTAACCGAATTAGGGTCAATTCATCGGCTGGTTTACCTATTAACTGCACGCTCATGGGTAAACCTTGAGCATCAAAGCCCACGGGAAGGGCGATAACAGGCTGTCCTGTGGCATTAAAGGGTGGACAGGGAGCAACCCAATGGGCAATATGATCGAAGGTGTCTTCCGGACTCAAATGGGACCACTCACCGACCCGGATGGGTCTATGTAAATAAACTGGTAAAACTAATACATCAAAATTATCGAAATAGGCAACTATTTTCCGTGATGCTATTTGCATATTTAATACAGCTTGCAAGTATTCTCCCCCTGATATCTGCTTTGACAACAGCCAACGATTGAGGGGTTGGAGAGCCTCCAGGGGAAATCCGGAAGCGGCTACTCCAGTACTCCAAACGGTTTTAAAAGGCTCAATCAGGTCGCTGAAATCTAGACTCGTTGCTTCCAGGTCATGACCTAAATCCTGTAAATGCTGGACGGTTTTGAGGACAGCCTCCCTACAGGTGGTATCGGCAGAACCCATTGGTAAAATTTCCGTGGCGAACCCAATCCGTAATTTGGCTGATTCCTGCTGACTAGCAGCCAAAAAAGATACTTGTGGGTCAGGCAACCAATAGGGGTCGCCAGTGACATAGCCAGACATAACATCCAACAGCGCTGCGGCATCGGCAACAGTACGGGCAATCGGTCCGTTGATGGCAATACCACTAACGCGATCGCCTGCGGGAGCATGGGAAACCCGACCCCGTGATGGTTTGATTCCCACCAATCCGCAACAGGCAACAGGTCCACGAATCGAACCACCCCCATCGGAACCTTGAGCGATCGCGCACAAACCCGCAGCCACCGCACTCGCTGCACCCCCACTCGATCCCCCTGGTGTATATTCCAAGTTCCAGGGATTCCGTGTTGGTGGAAAGGGTATGGTTTCCGTGTAAGGGAAAGAACCTAATTCGGATGTAGCAGTTTTACCCAGTAGCGTAAATCCAGCCTGACGAATCTTGGTGACAATTATATCTTCATAGTCGGGGATATAATTGAGGGCAGCTACAGTCCCAAAAGTACATCTGACCCCCTTAACTGGATTTAAATCTTTGATTGAAATCGGCACACCAAAAAAGGCTGGTAGATCCGTACTTGTCACCAGCATCTCCGTTTTTGCCTTTGCATCCTCTAATGCCAACTCACCTGTGACCGTAAAATAGCTACCCAATTGGGGGTTTAAACGCTCAATCCGTTCCAAATAAACTTCAGTTAACTCCAATGGGGAAACCTGTTTGCAGCGAATCAACTCGGCTTGTTGCAACGCTGGGGTAAACGCTAAATCAACTACATCCATTGTCTAAAAGTCACCGTGAGACTAGTTTGTGTATGAGACAACTATTTTAGTCTAGAATTCGGTGACTGAGGGGAAAGGTTGGAGATAGGAGACGGAAAATGGGGAATGGTTAATAATACTAAAATATCTGGAAATTATGATCCAAATCTTCTATTTCTCAATACGGTTCGGTTAATGATTTTTCATGGCGATTTCGGGAGAGACGCGATATATCGCGTCTCTACAATTATTAATTATTTCGGGTTTACGAATTTTCTGGTCCGAACCGTATTGTCCTATCTCCTGTATCCTGTCTCCTCCCATTCTCACCTCAAAACTTTGTACAACAGTTTCGGGATTTCCGAGGGACTTTGGACGACGGGAATACCAGCTTCACTAAGGGCAATTTGTTTACCTTTGGCACTACCAAAATCCGGGTTTCTACCTACTACAGATGCTAGGGTTCCGGTTGTGCGTCCGTGTTTTGCTGGGGGTGCATTAATTCCAGCGATATAGGCAAAAACCGGTTTGTCAATGGCTTCGGTGATATAGCGTGCTGCGGCTTCTTCGCTTCCTCCCCCTGGTTGTCCGACTAAGACAATCGCTTCCGTGTCTTCGTCTTCATCGAGAATTTGTAACCATTGGATAAAGGAGGAACCAACTATTGCGTCACTACCAATACTAACACTGATTGATTGACCAATCCCTGCATCACTCAAAACACGGGCAATTTCGTAGGTGAGGGTGGTACTACGACTGAGAATTCCAATTTTACCGGGTTGATAAAATTCGCTGGGTTGGATTCCCAATAAAATTTTCCCCGGAACAATAATACCAGGACTATTTGGACCGACGATCAAAGTTTCATGTGCTTCGGCAATGCGTAATAACTTCACCATATCCAGGGGAGGAACCCCAGGAGAAATAATAATTATCTGTCTGATATTTGCTGCGATCGCTTCTAAGGCTGCATCCAAAACTTGATAGGGATGAACACTAATAATTGTCGTGTCAATAGAGCCGTATTCCTCGACAATTTCTTCTACAAGGTCAAATATCGGTAGGTCGTATATTTTTTGTCCCCCACACCCAGGATTGACTCCAGCAATCAAATTTGTGCCGTAGGCTTTCATTTGCGTGACATGGGTCGCAGAAATAAATTCGCTAAATCCTTGGATAATAACTTTACTATTTGGCGTTAAATTCATAAAAAAGCCAGGTAGTTATTTTGCACTATCAGTTCTAGCCATTGGCAATAATGATTCTCCCATTGTAGTTAAACCAGTTTTCCTGGTGACGATGGCAGACTCAAAATCATCACTATATCAAGAAAGTTTGATGCAAAAATGATGGTATTGGGAACACTTTAATATTATTAACTTTTTCACAGCAAATTTGGTTAGTAGATTTGGGAGTAGGGAGTAGAGAGTAGTAAATAAGTTAAACTCACATAAATCACATAACAACTCGATTTGCTGTTGACGACTATCGGTTAACGGTTGATGGCTGAGGGATGGCAGTTAACTGTCATCCATCAAAAGTAGTGAATATATAACTTAAATGCGCAACAGCTTATTATCTACCCAACGAAGTGTAGTGGATTACGAAATACAACCACAATGTAACCAATCATTCGGCGTACAGACGCGATATATCGCGTCTCTCCCTATTCCCTGTACAGACGACCCGACGGGTCGTCTCTACTCCCGATTCCCTACTCCCTCCCCAACAGAGATAGTTGACTGGGTTTTGGTAAAGTTAACTGCTTCTGTAACAGCAGTGTCTAAATTGTCGGCAATGGTGATGGGTAAATTTTTGCTGATTTGCAAAGCTTTCAAATCCGCTTTTGCTGGCTCAAAATCTGTACCTGCAAGTCTAATGACTAATTGGGGTATTTGTAATCCATTGCGATCGCCATTCACCCCCAATCTGTTGCTTCCTGGAGTAGTTGATCCCGTCGGAGACTGTTGCAGGTAGCAGTTTTCAATCACCTCCACAAACTCACTCACCTGGGGTATTGTACCAATCAGATTAATTAAAATCACCTTGATCGTGCGATCGCGGGCTAATATCTGTAACGCTTTTTCCAATCGACTGCGGAATGTTGTCGGTGAGGTGTCGATGGGGGAAGCATGGCGTAAATTTAGACACATACCCGGTTTTCCACCAGCATAGACAACCAAATCCATCGTCGTCAGAACCGACCCCACACCATTACCTAAAATACCAATCTTACCAGTAACACTCGACCCATTGACATCGACGATATTACCATTCTCTGCTTCCGCACTGTAGCGTCGAGAGATTTTCGTCGCCAACTTGGCAATATCTGGATGACGGGCGATCGCTCGGTCATTGACACGCACACTACCATTTAAAGCCATCACCTGTCCAGCACGATTAATCGCTAAAGGATTAATTTCCACTAAATCCAGGTCTTTCTCAATAAATAGCTGGTACATTTTCTCGATCACAGTACTAATCGACTGCATCAGCGAACCCTTCAACCCCATTTTTAAGGCTAACCGTCGCGCATAAAAAGGGGAAAACTCCTGCTCCACAACCACATGGTGCATTTTTTCGCTATCGAGTTCCCAATCAATATCCGCTTGTACAGAACCCAGCAAAATCGGACGACATACCACCGTGTCCAACACAACCGCTAAATAATACTCCCGTTCCACATTGTATTTAGCCTCCGCTAATAACAACTCTGGAAATTCCCCACCAATCGACAAATTAAAAATATTCTGAGCAGCTGCGATCGCATCAATCGTCGTCTCTACAAATCGCACCCCCCCCGCTTTTAACCGCGAATCCCCATGAACCTGCGACTTCAACACCACAGGATAGGGTATCTTTAAACGCTTTAAATCAGTCGGATGTTCAATCCGTTGTGATGGCAGTACAGGAATACCTATTTCCCCGAACCATTCCTTAACTTGGTACTCTAATAAATCCATTGATAGCACCTACATAGCACCGAATATGACCAAGGGTTTAACATTTTGCCCAAAAAACATCTAAAGTGCTGACCCACCCATGTTTTGGCATTTACTAATTCCAGATACACTAGCGATAAAACTAGTAATAAAAACCTATTTTACTGAATTTAATTTTATCTAATTTTCTCTTCCAGCCAACCATATTTAGTCATTTAGATTTTTCTATTGCAGAAACAAAAAACACACCACCTTGATTTCCGTGAAAATGCCAGCATGAAAAAACACAGTTCAAAAATAGAGATAGTTACAACTGATACAGTTTCATCCCCAAGATTTCAGTAAATAGCTTTCATGAAAGTTATTTTCATATCCAAGCATTTAATTAATCATATTATTTTAAGTTTGTAGTGAAGACTTTAGTCCTCAAAGTAATACCATCCCACTCAAATTTTGAAACATTTTCTTCCCCTGCTCCTGAAAGCTCCCTGTCAGGTATCAACTACAAAAAAACCAGAATTTTTGTGATACTTGCATAAGTTCTAAATAAAAAATTGAGTAGAAACGAGAATCTGCTGCAATCAGATAACTCGAAACTACTCAATATGACTTAAATTAGCAAATTTGAAAGTAAGAGGCTTAAATAATTTTAGATTTTAGATTTATCTCATAAGTCAGTTTTGTTTGGCAATTTTCTGGACTTGTTAAAATCGGACTTCTCACCTAACGCAAAATCTAGATTTTGTTTATATCTCCCCATTGAAGATAATCAATCTACCTTATAAGTCCATCTCAGAAGTCGTGTTTTATCTTTGACAAAAACCCGACTTCTCATCCCATGCACCTAATTAGCAGAAACTCTCTTCCGCTTACCAGCAGCAACAACGCCACCAATCGCTAACGCACCAAGGCTAAATACAGTACCAGGTTCAGGAACTTTAGTTAATTGCAAATTCACCCCGTCACCAGTTCTGGGAAATGTAGAAGTTTTCGGAGAACCGAGTTGGACTTTAAAGGATTTAACGTTTGTTAAAGTAACTGTCTGTAAATTTCCATTATCACCAGGAGTTGTCAAAATATTGCTCAAATTTCCATTCAAATTAGAAATTAAAGTACCAGGGTCTTCCACATCGAAAAAGGTTAATTCCAATTTATCAATTACACTCTGAAATACGAACTCAAATAAACCAACCTCTAACCGTCCATTTTCCACTGGTCTACCACTTCTATTCACAGCCATTGGACGGAACCATTTTTGACCAAGAGCGGGATTAGTTCCTTCATCTTCAGCTAAGAATTTAACCCCAAAACCATTGACCGTGAATTCCTGTGGAGTAGAACGGTCGTCAACGAATAATAAACTTTTACCGTATTTAGTTCCATCCGCAGCAGAAAATCCGAAGCTTTCAACGGTATAGCCAACAGGATGTAAAGACGTTGTATGAATACAATTTAAGCTAGAACGACATCCAAGACCTAATAAGCTGACCTCACCTTCTTGATTAGGAACTAAAGATGCTGCACTTGCAACAGATGCACTGGAGATAATACCGAAACCGATGGTGGAAGCTGTCAGTAATTTTAAGGCTGCTGTTAACTTTTTCATTTTTTTCCCTCAGTAATTTCTTAGTTATCCAGAGAAGCTATCAATACTTCTTCAGTGTTTCTCGAAAGCGTTTCTCTGTGTTTTTTCTTAAGCATGTACCTATACTATTTCCCCATCTGGAAGAATGTCATCATCTCCACTGAAGGTTCATGACAACTTGATACCAGTGTTAATTTCGTTTTAATTACCGATAGCAATCCGGAAAAAAATCACAGATTTTGAGTACGTGCGGATATCTTTTTTAACGTGGTAAAGTTCTAAATTACGGAGAAAAATAAATATTTTTAAATGACTTTTTAAGTTCTTAACTAAAAAAACAGGCTTTTTGATGAAGAAAGCATTTTGTGAAATTAGCTACGTATTTATATGTAATCGCTGAAACCATCACTAATCAATAGATACAAGAGTTTGGGAAATGGAAAAACCGAGATAAAATAGGAACCAGTACACAAAAAACCTCCACATAGTTAGTGGAAGTTTATAGTCTGGTTGAAAGGACGATATCTTCTCCCATTCCATTTGAATGATTCAGCTATATTAAATTAGGATTTGCGGAAAAAGTATTTTAGTGAGGGTAGGGAACAGGGATTAGGGAATAGTTTTAATCACGTATCCCCCTTTTGCTAGGTGACAAAATGACAAATGCCAGGTTTTTAAGTCTTTATATACCTATCTGTTTGCACTTTTTGGGACCAAAATACCCTCTAATTCTTGCAATATAAAAGTCTTATTATTTTTCAACAAGCCCTAAATACTCAATACTCCCTGATTCCAACCCTCATTTTTGGATTAGTCGAGTATTTTTGCATTTTGAGCAAGGTAGTGATAAGCCTTGAGTAATGGGTTGATTTTCCTACAACTCCCTACTCGCTGAAAGTTTGAGAAGTCTGTGAGAAATCCGGAGTTAGTTCAGATTGGCAAATAGGGATCTCAATCATAAATTTAGTTCCTTCTCCCGGTGTGGAATCACACCATATCATGCCCTTATGTTTTTCAGTCACAATTTGATAACTAATCGATAATCCTAAGCCTGTACCTTTGCCGACAGGTTTAGTAGTGAAGAAGGGATCAAACAGACGCGATCGCACTTTTTCTGAGATTCCTGGTCCATTGTCAGCAATCGTAATTTGTACTCGATTCTCAGCTTTCACTTGAGTCGAAATCCAAATCTTGCTGGTTTGTGCAGGTTTTTCATCTTTTATTCGTTCTTGAACAACTTCATCCAGTGCATCGATCGCATTCGCGATTAAGTTCATAAATACCTGGTTAAGTTGTCCCGGATAGCACTCTACCGGAGGCAATTGAGCATATTCTTTAATGACCTCGATTGCCGGAGATTCTGGCTTTGGTTTGAGGCGATGTTGTAAAATTAGTAATGTGTTATCGATACCCTCATGCAAATCAACCGCTTTGAACTCAGATTCATCTAACCGGGAGAAGTTGCGTAGCGACAGTACAATTTGCCGAATCCGATTAGTACCCACCTTCATGGACTGGAGCAATTTTACTAAGTCCTCAAACAAGAAGTCCAGTTCTACCTCATCTAGGGTTGTCTGGAGCGTCTGGGGTGGATTTGGGTAGTGGGTTGCATAGGCTTGCACTACTCTCATCAAGTCCTTGGTGTAGTTATCGACGTGAGCGATATTGCCATGAATAAAGTTAACCGGATTGTTAATCTCGTGAGCAACACCAGCAACCAATTGTCCCAGACTCGACATTTTTTCGGTTTGGACTAATTGCATTTGCATTGTCTGAAGCTGAGTTAAGGTTTGTTGGAGTTCTTCAGATTTCTGCTCTTTTTCATTTAGCAAGATTCTAACTCGTTGAATCAAATTATTCAGTGCTACTGCTAAAATTCCTGTTTCATCTTTAGTTAAGACTGGAGCTTGTAGGTCAAAATTGGCGGTCTCCGTAGCTTCCTTCGCAACGCTGGTAACGGCTTGTAATGGCTTGGCAATACTGCTTGCAATGCGTAACCCAATCAACAGAGCGAAGACGATACAGCCCAGACTGGTAATCACAATTGTAATCGCTGTCGGTTGGGCTTTGGCGATCGCTTCATTGTACAGCGATGACCACTCCACAATCACAGCACCACTAATTGTGTTTGCATTAGTCTTTATCGGAATCACAATGAGTTTGATCCCTTGAGGATAATCAACGCTTTTTTCCAGAAAAGTCCTGGTTTTACCATCTTGCATCGTCAGTCGAACTTCATCCCCCTTATCATGCTCAAATATGCTGCCTATATTTTGGGGGACGGCATCTGCTAAAATTCGCTTTTGACGATCGACCACGACAATATCGCGCTTTTGCTGTTCACGTAGCAAGTTTGCATACTTTTGCAATCCGGCAGTTTTTTTGCTGGAAATAGATTTTTGCTCATTCCCAAAATACTGGATAATCGAGGCTGCTAGTACACCAGCAACATGTTCTGCTTCAGCAACCGCTAAGGTTTCAGCAATTTTGTAGTTTTGGGCGATCGCGACAGTTCCCACTGCTCCAGTTAACAAGGAAACGCCAATAAAGCTTCCCATCAGCTTATGAGAAATTTTCATGAGGATTTTGACTTGTCTCAGGTTTTCATAGACATACCTGCTGATTAAAAATGGCATGACTACATCAGTTACCTAGTATTCCCAAAAACCTACGGAAAACTCATTTTTATATCTTCAACAGATAGGCATAACTACAGATTAGGTATAACAAGAATTAAAGCCATACTCCCTATTTTCAACCCTCCCCTCACCTCCATTACCTCTGGATAAATAATAAAGATTTTCAATAATTTTCATACTTGTCCTTGCCATAAAAATTCTCAATCGCTTACCCCGTCAGGTCTTATCAATTAATCACCACCATGATCGTCCGCGTAAATTCCGGCTTGACTTATACTAATGGTTAAGGGAAACTTACATAAGGTGGACGTAAAGACTAGAATAAACAATAATTTTTGTAAAGATTATGAGATTTATATTTTGATAAGTGGAAGATTAGTTAACAGAACCACTAGTTTTGTTACTCAAGATTCAATTCCCCGTATCAAAAAATAAAGCTTCTAATTTTTGCTCCGTAGGCGTATTTAGCTAAATTATTTGTGGTTGGCAACAAATGGAAACACTGGAGTTTATTATCTATCCGGATGGTCGAGTACAAGAAAAAGTCACGGGAATTATCGGCGCTTCGTGTGCGGAGGTAACTGCTGCAATTGAGGCGCAACTGGGGCATGTACTTAATCAGGAGCCGACTTCAGAATATTTTGCTACTCAGGTACAACATACCTCCGGTAGCGTAAATGCGCAGACGAGTCATAGCGATTGGTAATTTTTCACACAATTTTTCACTCGATTCACAGATAAACCATGTCACATTTTAGCCAAATAAAAACTCAGATTCGTAATTTGGATTCACTCCAAGAAGCACTAACCGATTTAGGGATTGATTGGAAGTCGGGTTCGCGTCCAGTCCGTGGTTATCGGGGACAAACCCATGAAGCAGAAGTGACCATTGAGCAAGAAAACGGTTACGATATCGGCTTTAGATGGAACGGTCAGGAATACGAATTGGTAGCTGATCTCCAGTATTGGCAGCAGGATTTGTCGGTAGATGGGTTTTTACGTCAAGTGACACAGCGTTATGCCTATCGTACCGTAATGAAAGAAACAGCCCGTGTTGGCTTTCAGGTTGCGGAAGAGCAACAAAATCCAGATGGATCGATTCGCCTTGTAGTTCAACGCTGGAGTGCCTAATGTCTGGGTTTATGTCGTCCCCGGATGCTGCGGACGACCGATCCGGATTTGAGCCGGAACTGGGTGGAATTCTGCGGGAAGTACCGGAACGTTCGGGATTAGAACCGGAGTTAGGGGGTATCCTGCGACAAAAAGGTGTGTATGTTGATGAAGTCACCTGTATCGGTTGCAAACACTGTGCCCATGTTGCCCGCAATACCTTCTACATCGAACCGGATTATGGGCGATCGCGCGTTCTTCGTCAAGACGGAGATTCCGAGGAGGTCATCCAAGAAGCAATTGATACCTGTCCAGTTGATTGCATCCACTGGGTTGATTACACCGAACTCAAGCGTCTAGAAGAAGAGCGAAGATATCAGGTGATTCCCGTTGCAGGCTATCCGGTTGAGGGTGCGGTAGTCGCAGCCGAGAAGCGTCGAAAAAAGCAAAAATTGCAGAAGAAAAAGACTCGAAATCCAGAGAAATTCGATTATTGAAAATCACCGAAAAACATACAGGGCTATATTTTTAGCCCTGTATTTCTTTTATGTTACTTTAGCTTAACATCTAGGTGGGCATAGCACTGCTTTTTCTTGAGAAGCATCTAATATAGCTATCCTACTCCCCACTCACTACTCACCACTCCCCCCTGACAAAGCTAGCAAGCAGCAGCAGGATAAATACTAACCTTCTTACGACTTTTACCCTTACGTTCAAAAGTCACCACGCCATCAATCAGGGCAAACAAAGTATCATCCTTCCCAATACCCACATTGTTACCGGGATGGAACTTAGTTCCCCGTTGACGCACAATAATGTTACCCGCACGCACAACTTCACCACCATAGCGCTTTACACCTAAACGCTGGGCATTAGAATCACGTCCGTTGCGAGTACTACCAGTACCTTTCTTATGAGCCATAATATCCTCGTCAATGCTTATTTACCTGTTATGAATATATCTTCTTAACTAATCTTAACTGAGTCGAAGTTAGTCAAAATTAGTCGGAAATTAGTTGAAAACCTATGATTCAGCCGCAACAGTTTCCTCAGTAGATTCCACAACTGGTTCGCTACTGCTGGAAGCTTCGGCAATTACTGTTCCATTCACAGTAATCGAATTAATCATTAGACGGGTAATTTCCTGGCGATGTCCGCGTTTTTTCCGGGTTTTTTTCTTGGGCTTCATTTTATACACCAAGACTTTCCGTCCGCGCAACTGACTCATGACAGTCCCTTGTACCGTTGCACCAGCTACTAATGGCTGACCAACGGTAATTTCACCATTGTGATTGACAAGTAAAACGGAATCTATTGTTACTTCTTCTTCGGGTTGATTGGCTAGCAATTCAATGTCATAGAAACGACCAGGTTCGACACGAAGTTGCTTTCCACCAGTTTCAATAATTGCGTAAGTCATGGAAATTGTCCTAAAGGTTGCCGTACAGGTAGTTGGCAATATCAACTGCAAATTTCAGATAGTTCTGACTCAAGTTGACTGACCAACATTTTACATGTCCACCTGTTCCGAGCCGGAATGAGACAGACAATTTACTATACTAAAATTATTGTCGCTCCCATGTCAATTGAAAAAATGTGGATTTTTTTGATCAACTTGGACGGAATTCCCAGGCTTGTTGCTGTAGTCAATCTTGACACAGAACAGCACCAATAGCATCCGGGTGAAGTTTCGGCTTTATCCGGTTTTTTTCTGTACTTCCCACACTGATATATTTTCCCGTGGGTTTGTTGATAGTCCACAGGTGAAAGTTAATCTGTAAAAATTGTCGTTGAGATCAGGGAGTACAGACGGGATATATCGCGTCTGTCTTTGAGACGAATGAACGGTTGTGTTACGGTTTTATGTTTAATTACACCTACCTACTTATCTATCTCAAATAAAAAGCTCTGTTGATGAAGGTGGAAAATATTACAAGAGGAGTTTACTAGCTGCTACTAGTAGGCTATCTTTCTAAGACACGCAGGAGGTATTCAGGGGAAGAGAAAACCCGTTTCCAAAAGTAACTGTGTGCGTATACAGGTTTGCTATCAGCAGTACATCAGGGCTAAATTTAGATAAATTTTATTGGCAGAGAAAGGAAATCAGAACCAGCAGAATAATTGTGTATGAATACACTTTGTCTGAACGATTAATTAAGCATAAACGGGGTAGAATGTATCGAAAATACGATTTTTACTCTACTGTATCCCCCTAAACATTATAAATAAATAATGAATTGATGACCAATTTGCCTCAACAGCCAAAATGTGTGATGTATTATATTGTTGATAGCAAATTCCTGGTTTCCATTAGCCTAAATGTACTGCTGATACCAAAACCAATTAAAGTACTTTTCCCTGACTTGAAAATGTAGACACGTAGCGGATCGACCGAAGGGTATCGGGAGTAGGGAAAAACTACTTTCATCCTTTTTGGTTAAAGCGATACATGTATTCTACTCCCTAATCTTTATTTTCAAGGAGTTAATTTTATTTATGTTAAAAGGATTAAACGTATTTTTATTGCTAGCCCTTGATTTTTGTCCTTAATGAAGCCAGCTATTAGACCCTAATTAGACTCTAAATGGACTTTCTGCTACGGGTTGACAATACCCACATTTCTCATAAGGGAGTGGTAAGCCTTGAGTAATGGGTTGATTTTCCTACTACTCCCTACTCCCCGCTCCCTACTCACTGAAAGTTTTAGGAGTTTGTGAGAAATCCGGGAATAGTTATTCCCCATTCCAAAGCTTACTGAGGTTCTAATTTGACTCTCAACTCGAACCTGATTATAGCTTACAAATGCTTGCTGTATGTAGCCAAATTATTAAATAAATTTTGCATAAAGGTGACTTTTCTCCTGATACAAATAGGCTGACAGTGCATGATTTAAGCAAGATTATCAACACAGTGAAAATGACTCAAACAAATATCTGGGAACAAGCAAAGACAGGTGATACGGTGGCGATTGAAACTATTCTGAATGAGTTGTTACATAGCCAAAGTGTCACTGTTAAGGTAGGATTAAAGCATAATTGCTTATATATTGTTCTAGCTGCTGCATCTGTTCCCAAGCAAGAAGAGTTAATTAAATTAATTCGTCAGCAAATTGTTGATTTATCTATTGAGAAGATTCAACATGTCAAGATTTATGCGGCTATCTGGGGTCAGGAAGGTAAAGCATGGCATGATGAGTTTAGTTTAAATAATTTAAACAGTGATATCACTGTAGAAGTTCAGGAAAGCAATATTCATCATCCAGAAATTCTCAAATCTCCCAGTTCAAATTATTTGCATGATTGTCCATCTTCCCAGCAAGAATTCGATATTGAAATGGATGTTTGGGAAGGAGAGACAAGAGTAACACCAGCACAGAACGAGAAGTGGGTTGATGATTTTTCAGTAGACACTCCCATTGATTCAATATGGGATGATGATGTGAAATTAGAAACTTTTTTACAAGTTGGTTCCTGTGTTTTGCAGTTAGACTCTCCCCAGGGATTATTGGTGGAGACTAGGGAAGCAAGTAAAAATATTAGCGAAGTAAAATTTCAGCCTCGTTCTATTGTGGTTCAATCCTCACCCTTGGCTTTACTTTATCTGATTGGAAGGGTTGATGATTTGAAGCAAGGGATAGGGGGATTACAAGCGGGTCAATCCCTGGAATTTTTTGGGGATTCCGGTTTGGGGAAAACTGCAATTATTCGTCATTTAAGTTATTGTCTGGATTTGCATACTCTTGGTAAAGATGGAGTATTTAGCTTTTATAAACGTTATCAACCTGGGGAGGATATTTTACAGGCAATTTTTGATCTGTTTTATGAAACGAAGTTAAATTATAAGCCGACTCCAACAGAAATCCTTACTGCTTTAGCTGACAAAGAAGTGGTAATGATTATTGATGGTAATCAACAGATTTATTCCGAAATTGATGATTTCCAGCGTCAACTTCCCCATTCTCGATTGATATTAGCTTCTGGAAATCAGCGTTTGCATGGTAATGCTGTCAGCATCGAATTAAGGGAATTATCATTATCGGAAGTGCGCACTTTTGTCACACAGGAGTTGCAGCGAAACTTAAGCACTCAAGAAGCCATTGCCTTAGAAAAGTTAATTAATCCGTCTCCAGAATCAGGATTGTGTCCAATCACTCGTAATCCTTGGCTAATTAAACTTCTTACCTGGTTAGTTGATCATCATGATTACAGTTTTGCAAAACTACAAACCCAACTATCATTATCTCCACAACATCCAGACATTAACCTAGTACAGATAGCTCTCCAACAGTTAACTCCCCAGGAATATCGAATTGTCGAAGTGTTAGCAGCAATGAGGGGAGTAGGGATACTGACCCCGCAAATCCAAGGTCTAACAGGAATCAAAGATACAGAAAAATACTTGGGTAGATTGGTGACATCATGCTTAGTCCAAAATGAGAGCGATCGCTATCGTGTTTCCAGTTATTTCGCCAATCTCATCCATCAGATTGAAAGCTCCAAACCAATAGAAGAAAAATGTTTAGAAGCCGTCCGTGTCAAGTCTTTGAACTTCTTTTGTGATTGGATCAAAAGGTACAAGACCCTACCGGATTTAATCATTTCTGAAATCGATGCCATCATGGAACTGTTGACTTGGGGAATAAACCGTTGCAAATGGCAAGAAGTATTAAATATGACGTTACTTTTGGAGCCAAGTCTGATTAGGACAAAACAATGGGGATTATGGAGAATTATTTTAGATTATACAATTGAAGCAGCTCGACATCTTAAAGATCAAAAAACTTTGGCTTTGGCTCTACATCAACAAGGAACAAGATACCTCTGTTTAGGGAAATACCAGTCAGCACAAACCTGTCTCCAGCAAGCCTTAGAAATCCGTCAAAGCATCCAAGATACTGGGGGAGTTGCAGCTACCCGTGTAAATTTAAACCAAATTCCCGTCACAGAAACCGCCATCTCAACCTCAAAAACGGAAATAACAACAAAAACAGTCGTAAATCAAATTCAAAATCACCCCAACCCCTATTTAAGTTTACCAATGTGGCTATTGCGTGGGGGATTTTTGGGAGTATCGGGGTTAATTGGATACCTCGCTTGGTCAAACCTGACCCAAATGGAGATAACCAAAGAAGTGAAACCATCCCCTCCAGGAGTTTTATCTCCCCAAAGTCAGCCATTACAAACCCATAAGTCCCAACTAAGTCTGAGTCGGAAACAAATCGACTTTGGAACAGTAACAATGGAGGATGAACAACCCGAACAAAATTTAACCATTTGGAATCATGGTTCCTCACCGATTCGGATTGGCAAAATTGAAAAAACAGCTAAAAACAGTGATTTTGAATTGAATTTGCAGTCATGTACCAATATTGTCCCCACCAACGGACGTTGTAATATTAGTAACCCAAGTTGCTAGTTATCGGACTCCAGGGTGCGAAGCACCCGGAGTCACGTGTTTTCACGCGCAAAGTTGTGTGGTTGCGCTACGCGCAACCCACAAGATATGCTTAGTTAATTGAAGTAAAAAAAATACTTGCTATATAAATGCTTGTTTTAAAGTAAAAGCAAAAATAAATGCTTCTATCTTCAATAGAAATCCATCAAATGTGACTGCATGAATTGACTTGGGAAAAAGGTAAGTGATAGCACTGAAAATAGTCTCTATATAATGCCTGGTATGTTGCTTAATATAATGATTCCACGGCTCGTCTTGACGCTGAGAATTCTTTTTTCGCATAACTTTCAAGTTAATTTGACTAGTTATTTTTAAGTCATCTTCTGCTGTATAATCCGTGTATGCAGAGTCACCATACACTTCACTCCCTGGTGGCAAATTTAATGGCAGTGCATTTAACGCTCTTGAATCATTAGCACTACCAGGCATAAATACGAACTCAACAGGAATACCACTTTTAGTAGTTAAAAGTTGAACTCTAACTCCATAAAAATAGCGTTTCTTTGATGCAATATAACCTCTATAATCTTCCGACTTAATTAGTTTGACATTAAAAATACGGATATTGTCGCACATTGGTACGGGAAAAGAATCTAAAAGATATTCAGTACAATCACTAGTCTCCTTTAGTATCATACCTATTTGATGAAATAAGTCATTTATTAACATCGAAATACCGTGTAATCTTCTATTAAATCGTGATTTATCTAACATATTGGGAATAAGATTATGCTCTTTCATGTAGCAACAAGCCTTGCTATGATTACCATAGAAAAACATTGCTGCAATTAGTGCCGTTGTCATAATTTCTGCATCACTCATATTTCTACGGCAATCATCATGATGACCAATTGCTTTAAGTAAGTCATCAGTGATAGCATAAACAGTAATTATTTCGTTTAACATATTCCCCTCCGTTTTTTTCTTCTTGGAGGGGATTTTATTATAAATTGTGACGCGACACGCCAGCGCGAAGCGCTGGCGAAGAGTAACTAGCAACTTGGGTTAGTATCAGCTTTAAACCCCTTCAAGAAGGAAAGCACGGTGGAAAAATCCGGATTTTAGATAGTCAAAATCAAACAATCGAAACCATTTCCCTCCAGGGGATAGCCGAAAAATCCCTATCATCACCGGAAATTTCCAGTCCCCCTCCCCTGACAATAATGATTGAGGAACCCCTCCCATCTCCTCCAGACACACCAATCCCCCCTCGCAGAACTAAGATACCCCAACCCCAATTACCTGTTTTTTCTCCACCAACTGATACCAATCCCTTGACACCACCCACCATCACCCCAGAAGCAACAGAAATACCAGAAACCCAAACACCACAACCCGCACCCATCGCAACCCCTGAATTTACACCTCTTCCACCCCAATTTATTCCCCCCACCCCCCAACCACCCACATCTTCTCTTCCCTCACCAACTGTCACACCAGAAAGTATGCCAATCCCCGCATTCACCATCAAATCTATTCCCAGTCAAGTGGAAAATAACTAGGTAAACAGGGAGTAGTTTTAACCCTGCGGATTCCGCTTTTGCTTGGGTTTGAAAAAACTACAGATACAAGGTTTCTGAGTTTTTATACACTTGTTTGTTTGCACTTTCTGGAACTAAAATACTCTCTACAGGTTGCAAGATATAAAGACACAATATATCGCGTCTTTACTTTAGTATTTTCAGCAAGCCCTAGGTAGGTACTTCAAATCCATAGACACAAGTAATCCAAAATCCAAAATCCAAAATGGTATTACTTTTTTGCTTGGGTTAAAATCAGGGCAAACCAACCTTTCTCATCAGTCCAAACTTGAGTCGTTTTCAAACCATGACCCATCAAAGTCATTTGAATTTGATTTAAATCAAATTTACGGGATATTTCCGTATGCAAAGTTTCATCCCGTGCAAAACTTACTTGGAGATTTAACTTCCGTAATTGCACAGTCTGGGGTCGTTTACTGCGCAAGTGCATTTCAATCTGGTTTTCTTCCTGATTATAAAATGCCCAATGTTCAAAATTATCTAAATCAAAATTACCATCAAATCGATAGTTCAAATGAGCTAGCATATTTAAATTAAAAGCAACCGTCACACCTTGACTATCATTGTAAGCAGCTTCTAGTATATGCTGCGGCTTTTGCAAATCCACTCCCAACAGAAAATATTCATCCTCTGCTAAAGCAGCTTGAATCTGGGATAGAAATACATGACATTTTTCGGGATTTAAATTACCCAGGGTACTACCAATAAACATCATCATCCGATTTGGTAAACTTTTAATCGGTAGGTGGGATAGAGCTTCTTCGTAGGTTCCGACTAAAGCATCCACGTACAATGTGGGATAATCCAATAGTAGTTGTCTTGCACTACTTTCCAAAATTCCTGCACTTACATCCACTGGTAAGTAATGTAGTGGGAGTTTTTTCTTGGCATACGCATCCAGGATAATTCGAGTTTTAGTAGAACTACCACTTCCTAATTCAATGATTTCACATTTACCAGTAATTTCCGCAATTTCATGGGCACAATGAGCCAGGATTTGTGTTTCTGTGCGTGTTAAATAATACTCTGGCAAACCACAAATTTCCTCAAAGAGTTCGGAACCTTTATCATCATAAAAGTATTGTGGTGGAAGATTTTTTGGAGTCTGATTTAGACCTTGAATTACATCTATACCTTGCAGAATATTACCAAGATAATTGGCACTATGAAGATATTTCAGTTTCAAGCGATGCTCAATATTTTTATACCCATTTTTTTGTAGTGGGAGTATGGTCATTTCGCCTCCAAAAAAACCTGCTGATAATGATCAAGCTTAAAAGACATAACTTATGCACAGACTACCTATTTATGGCATTAGAACCTAAGCAAGTAATCTCAAAAGCTAATTTCTACGTCACAAGTGCGTCAGTTATAACAATAGTTAAAAACTATCATAAGAACAGAAGGGGACTTATGAAAACATAACTTGGGGTGAAATTAAAAAATTCAATTTTGTGGTATTATCTAATGGCTTAATATCTCAATTGCGAAAATCACTTGGTCGTTCTGTCATGAGAAAGTGTTCAATAAAAAAGCTTGTTGAAGTATAGGAATATATAAATGTATTTTTATTGACAACTAATAAGCTATTTTTACTGAAAAATAATCATGGTTTGAGAAATTAGCATTATGTATCAATTAAATCATCTATTTTTCAGTAGTATTGCCAATAAAATAACCGATGCAACCAGCTTTGCATCGGTGATCAATTCGGGGATAGGACTATGATGTTTAGAATGATTGAATAATGGTGGAATCCTGGTTTATTATTGATCAATAGCTCCTCTATTTTTCGTTTCTAAGTAGTTGTGGCTCTAGCTGAAAAAGTATTAGTATAGATTGCTAAAGCGCAACTACGTGCCTTTCACACTCACCAAAATAAGCTGGTAGAGTAGGAGTAGTTTTACATTTATCTCAAAGATTGTGGTTCACGCAAAAGCTGAAGCTTGTGGTTTCGCAAAAATCATTCTTCCAGCTGAAGTTTGTAAAGCACTGGTGACAACTACTCGAATTTCACCACCGACAAAACTGCTTCCTTCTTCTACCACAACCATTGTTCCATCATCGAGGTATCCTACTCCTTGACTTGGTTCCTTACCTTCCTTGAGGATTTTTAAATCGATATTATCTCCAGGTAAATAGGAAGGACGGACAGCATTGACCAAATCATTCACGTTCATCACAGGAACTTTCTGGACGCTAGCCACTTTGGACAAGTTATAATCATTTGTTAACAATGTGGCATTGATTTCTTGGGCAAATCGCACTAATTTGGCATCTACGGTAGCAATATCTTCGTAATCAGAAGAATTAATGACAATTCGTTCGGGATAACTTTCCTTGATGCGGTTGAGAATTTCTAGTCCCCGTCTTCCCCGGACTCGTTTTTGGTCTTTACTTGCGTCTGCAACTTGTTGTAACTCTTGCAAAACAAATTGGGGGACGATGATTTGTCCTTCTAAAAAACCTGTCTCTAACAATGCTTCAATTCGGCCATCGATAATACAACTGGTGTCAAGTACCTTAGTACTGGCTGGCTTCAGGGTTCCTTCAACCACCATTGTTTCCATTGTATTCGGGCTAAAAAGGCGTAATAAACCGCGACCGTGGGTATCAGCCAAGTTCATACCTGTATAGGCAAGAACAATACTACCAACAACGGCGACAAGGGGTTTAATGAAACTAAAATCAACGGGAATTGGGAGGAGAAACAGGGGTGCGAGCATCAGGTTGGCGATTAACAAGCCGACAATTAAACCTATTGCGCGGGTGACAATTGCTTCTGGTGGCAGTTCACGAACCTGTGCTTCCAAGCGACGGTATTCGGTTTGGAAGCGTAAGCCAACTGCACCACCGATAATAGCGGCAAATACAGCAACTACAAACCTTAATGCATCGAGATTGGAAACCCCTGCTAAAGCATCATCAGGTAAGAATTCGGTACTAAAGAAACCGATTCCAGCTGCTGCCAAGATGAATGAGATGATAATGACGGCATCAAGCATGGTAATGTTGTGTTCCTACAACTGTTTTTTGCAGAAAATTAGCTCAAAAAACGCGAATATATCCAATTTGGTTCATCAATTGAGTTTAGTTGATAACATCTACAAGGTATGAGCATATAATTTCTGGCCATAATTAGGCATTATAGCTTGTTTGGATTTTAGATTTTGGATTGGAGAGTGTAGAGGTTTACCTGGATTTTGGCAAAGTGAGTTATGAGTAGTATCGGATTGATTTTCTTTCTGAAATGAGGGGGTAGGGAGTAGGGAAAAATACTTTCGGATGTTTTTGGTGTCAGCATTACGTGAGGGTTACTCCTATTCGACTGACGCTTACTGCTAAAGCCTACCTACCACTTCTTAGAATCAGAAGCAAGTTTTTGGGATTTGCTCCCAATCCAAATGGGAGAATGGGGGTTTAGTCCATAGGTGGGTGTGTCGGCGATGTATCACCAAGATACTATCGGGAAATGGTCTTAAAAGTCTGCTATTTTCATGATTTTTTAGGCAAAGTAATGTAATTTAATTTTTTGTGAGAATGGGTAGTTTAACCAGTATTTTTGGGATTCCAAGTTCTGCGTACATACATATTCCGTTTTGTCGGCGAAGATGTTTTTATTGTGATTTCCCAATTTTCGTGGTTGGTGATACCCGTCGGGGTGAGAATTTTAACCCGATTTCTGAATATGTGGAGCGGTTATGTGATGAAATCTTGATAACACCAGCTTTTAGTCAAGCTTTGCAGACAATTTTTTTTGGTGGTGGTACACCGTCACTGTTGTCGGTGGAACAGTTAGAACGGGTACTCAACACACTTAGGGTCAAATTTGGCATTGGGGAGGGTGCGGAAATTTCGATGGAAATAGATCCGGGAACCTTTGATTTGGAGCATATTCAGGGATATCGAGAGCAAGGGATTACACGGGTGAGTTTGGGTGTGCAAGCCTTTCAAGATCAACTTCTAGAAAAATGCGGGCGATCGCATCGGGTTGATGATATATTCACAGCAGTGGATTTGGTGCGTCAAGTTGGGTTTCCGGAGTTAAGTATTGATTTGATTTCCGGTTTACCCCATCAGACTGTGGATATTTGGTATGAATCCCTAGTACAAGCAATTCAACTAGAACCAACCCATATCTCTATTTATGACTTGACCATCGAAGCAGGGACAGTTTTTGGTCGTTATTTTCGACCGGGAGATAAACCTTTGCCTAGTGACGAAACCACAGCCCAAATGTATCGGTTGGCGCAACAAACCTTAACATCTGCTGGTTACGAACATTACGAAATCTCAAATTATGCCAAACCCGGTCATCAATGTCGTCATAATCGGGTTTACTGGGAAAATCGTTCCTATTATGGGTTGGGGATGGGTGCTGCTAGCTATGTGGATGGAAAACGCTTTACGCGTCCCCGCAAAACGAAGGATTATTATCAATGGTTGGATGCAGGAGCAATTATTGATTGTGAGATCACCTCTTCTGAGGATTTTTTATTGGAAACTTTGATGTTAGGCTTGCGTTTGGCTGATGGTTTATCCCTAGAAGCATTGACGGCAAATTTTGGTACATCGACGGTTAATCGAATCTTGGAAATTTTAGAATTATATGTAAAACCTGGTTGGGTGGAGATATCTGAGCAGTGTATACGTTTACAAGACCCTGAAGGTTTTTTGTTCTCTAATGTGGTGTTAACGGAATTATTTACCCAATTAGAAAATCCCTAAATCGGGGGTCGGGTATGGGGGGAGACGCGACATGTTGCGTTTGTACAGAAAGCCTTCTCCTAGACCTGCATTTCTCACAGAACCCTAAAACTCATGGGGATAGTCCGTAGAAGGAAAATCAATCCGTTACTCAAGGCTTACAACTTACTCGTGAGAAATCCAGGTAGAGTAGGTTTGTACGTAACCAAATAAGAAAATAGCTCATTACTACTCCCTACTTCCCTGGAGACGACCCGATGGGTCGTCTCTACTCCCCATTTTCAAACTAGAATTGAAATAAAAACGCCCAGGAATGACGGTATTGTCACAGATTCGGCTAAACTAAATCTTGGTTTATTGCATTGTTTTGTAGTTGGCATGGAAATAGGACAAAGAGTTAAAGTATATCGGTTGCGCGATCGCGTCTCTAATGCAGTTGCTCAACGTTTAGGCAAAACTGGTATCATTCAGGATTTTAAAATGACTGATGGTAGTGGTGTCGGTGCGGTGGTGCTGTTTGATGATAACTTTTCCACCTGGTTTTTTGAGGATGAATTGAAGTTGGTTTAAAGCCTCATTTCTCCCAAACCTTTAGGATTTAAAGGGAGTGGGGAGTCGGGAATCAGGGGAAAATAATCCCGCTCCCCCATCCCTACCACTCACCTGTGAAAAACTGAGGTAAAACACTTTATATCCAGTCAGTCCCCCATGTCGCTTGGACATAGCCAAACAGGAAAATAGTTCATTCCTGCTCCCAACTCCCTCTGTATCAAGCGAGTGTTAGGCTAAGGTAGACTATATTGTCCTCTATTATCTAGCTATTTGGTAGATACGGCTGTCTGATGTTGGGGTTGTTATTTTAACTTACGTTCTGGGAAATGACTACACAATCAGTGATTCTGTATTCCATTCTGTGTAACAGTGAAAAATTAATTGTCCACAATGACAATGGGATATTCGCTCTGGTTGACAGTCCCCAATCCTCTAAACTCCGTACAATTAGACTGCTGTTTCTACATAGCTAGGAAGATTCGGATGCTAAATTTATTAAATAATTGATAATTCGTAATTACGAGTTACGAATTACGAATTACGAATTATAAATTAGGTTAAAGATAATGGCGCTGATACTAACATTTTTAGGTAAAGGTGAATCGGCACGCACACAAATTGCGATCGCGTCGGCAAAAAAGTTTGCCCAACAGGGAAAGCAGGTACTAATTATCGGAAATGGGGAATTGGGTTTGTCGTCGGTGTTAAATAGGACTCTGACCACCGAACCCCAGGAAGTTTCACCCAATTTGCAAGCGGTGCAGTTACAAACTGCGGTTTTACTGGAAAAAATCTGGGACGATATTAAAAAGTTGGAAGCCCAGTATTTGAAGACACCTTTTTTGAAGGATGTTTACGGTCAGGAATTAGCGGTGGTTCCGGGGATGGATGGCGCTCTAGCATTGAATGCAATTCGTCAATATGAGGAAAGTGGTAAATACGATGTGATTGTGTTTGACGGTACGGGTGATACCAGTATGTTGCGGATGTTTGGTTTACCGGAGTCCCTGAGTTGGTATGTACGTCGTTTCCGTCAGGTGATTGTGGGGTCGGAGTTAGGTAAAAATATTGCCGAATCTCCCCTAATTCAGCCCCTAATCAGCACTTTTTTTAATGTAAACTGGACAGCAGACAATTTTGCCCAACCCACCAACTTGGTGAATGAATTTCTCGATCGAGGTAAAAATGCGATCGCTGACCCCCGTCACACCGCGGCTTTTTTAGTCACTGGAACCACACCCAACGAAATCGCCATTGCCAAATACCTCTGGGGAAGCGCTCAACAGGTGGGATTGACGGTGGGAGGTACAATAGTCATGGGGGAAGTTGCAGATAGCCTCAAGGACGAATTTAACCCCATTCCCGT
Source organism: Calothrix sp. NIES-3974 (assembly GCF_002368395.1). Classification (GTDB taxonomy): domain Bacteria; phylum Cyanobacteriota; class Cyanobacteriia; order Cyanobacteriales; family Nostocaceae; genus NIES-3974. Next base: position 2,636,102 of record NZ_AP018254.1, on the reverse strand, counting down.
CACTAGTATTCCCAACGGTAACCAGGAACCAGATAGCATAATTGATAAATTACCAGATTTTGTCGCCCAAGCGATCGCAGCCCCCCGTCCCACCGAAATTGATTTGAGTCACAAACAGGTAAAGGTGTTCTTACCCGGATTCGACAAAAAACAAGTCAAACTCACCCAATACGGTCCCGAAGTCACCATCGAAGCAGGAGACCAACGTCGCAATATTTTCCTTCCTCCCCCCCTCAACGGTAAACCTGTCACCGGTGCGAAGTTTAATAACCAATATTTGTTAATCTCTTTTTAAGGAGATGGGAGAATAGGATATAGGAGACATTTTGAATGAATAGGTAGGTGCAATTAACATAAAACCGCAACACAACCGTTCATTCGTCGTAGAGACGACCCGTCGGGTCGTCTCTACTCCTTAATCGAAAATCCAAAATCTAAATAATCCAAAATCTAAAATCGAAAATCCAAAATCAATCAATTCATGTCGGAAACACCCATTACCTCTAATTCAGAAACAGAAGTATCCCGTAGCGCCAAAACCCGTCAATTACTAGGGATGAAAGGCGCAAATACGGGTGATACATCGATTTGGAAAATTCGCCTCCAATTGATGAAACCGATTACCTGGATACCCTTGATTTGGGGTGTGATTTGTGGTGCGGCTTCATCTGGTGAATTTACCTGGACTTTAGAAAATGTTTTAAAATCGGCTACCTGCATGTTACTGGCAGGACCACTGATGACCGGTTATACCCAAACCCTCAATGAATACTATGACCGGGAAATTGATGCCATTAACGAACCCTACCGACCTATCCCTTCCGGTGCGATCGCCCTTCCCCAGGTGATTACCCAAATAATCGTTTTGTTACTGGGGGGAATCGGTTTGGCTTTTGTCCTTGACCAATGGGCTGGCCACGAATTTCCCACTGTCACGGTGATAGCTATTTTAGGTACTTTTATCGCCTATATCTATTCCGCCCCCCCCCTCAAACTGAAACAAAACGGTTGGCTGGGAACCTATGCGTTAGGTTCTAGTTACATTGCCCTACCCTGGTGTACAGGTCATGCCCTATTTGGTGAATTAAACTGGAAGGTTGTAGTTTTAACCGTGATTTACAGCTTTGCTGGTTTAGGTATCGCCATTGTTAATGATTTTAAAAGTATCGAAGGCGACAAACAACTGGGGTTAAAATCCTTACCTGTGATGTTCGGCGTACAAACAGCTGCTTGGATTTGTGTAATTATGATTGACACCTTCCAAGCCCTGATTGCGGGTTATTTAATTTACATTCATGAGAATCTTTACGCTGCCATCGTGTTGTTGTTAATCATTCCCCAAATCACTTTTCAGGATATGTATTTCCTCCGTAATCCCCTGGAAAATGATGTTAAATATCAAGCCAGCGCCCAGCCCTTCTTGGTTTTAGGGATGTTGGTTGTTGGTTTAGCCCTGGGACACGCGGGAATTTAAAATCATGAAATGTGTGTGAGAAACAGGAAAAATCTCTGACCTGGGGGGGATTATTAAAAAATACTAAAGAGGATAGGATGCAGGATTAAAATCAAGAATCTGATATACAAAATCAGGTATTCCTATTAGACTCGCTATCCATGCATTACCGTCCCAGTATTTTTGCATTCACCACTGTTTTGCTAACTAGTGTTAATCTGTGTTGGGGGATTTATGCTAATGCCCAAAAGCCCCCAATATCAGCCAAATCGCAGCAAACAACAGCCTTAACTGTCAATAAAAACCCTCTGCAATATACTTTTAAAAGACATATTTGGGATGTTTCTACCCTAGTATTTAGTCCTGATGCGAACAAACTAATTAGTGGTAGTTTTGATGAAACAATCCAAATTTGGGATTTAAAGCAAGGGAAATTATTACAAAGTTTACCGGGACACAAAGATGGTGTTAATGCTGTTGTGATTAGTCGCAATGGTAAAACCTTAGTTACTGCGGGTGGTACTGCGGAAAATCGTACTGATACCAAAATTCAGGTGTGGAATATTGGTAACGCTTCTCAGGTAAATAATTCTCAAAAATCCAGCAACCGTAATCGCTCCATCCGCAAACTTCATACCCTCACTGGACATACCCAAGGAATAACTGGTTTAGCGATTTCCCCCGATGGTCAAACCCTATTTAGCGCAAGTTACGACAAAAGCATTAAACAATGGGATTTAACCACAGGTAAACTAATCCGTAATCTAGTAAATCATGGTCATGGAATCCGAGCGATCGCACTTGCAAATGATGGTAGAACCTTAGTGGGTGCTAGTAACACAAAAGTCCGAGTTTGGGATGCAAAAACAGGAAATCCCATCCGAACCCTGACAGCAACTCCCGATTCCGTTGAATTTATCGGTTTTACCCCCGATTCCCAAACTTTGATTGCAGGAAGTGAAACCACAATTCAAGTTTGGAACGCACAAACCTACCAACCATTACAAACCATTACTTCCCCCTGGATAGAAGGATTTAAAGCCTTCGCAATCCATCCCCAAAGGAAAACCCTTGCAACGACCTCTTTAAATAATTCTGTGGAAATTTGGGATTTGACCACAGGAAAACTATCCCAAACGGTTATTCCAGCAGCAAATCATCACCACTTCGATCAAATTTATCCCAGTAGTATTCAATTTAGTCCAGACGGGAATCATCTAGCAATCGGATACGGTGGTAGTGCATACCTACGCAATTTCCCCATTCATCTCCGTCGGCTTTAATGATTCATAATTACGAATTACAAATTATTTTTTCCTTTCAATTTGTAAATCCTGTTCCTGTTCCTCCAAAATAATATCTATCCCTCGCGTATCAAAGAATATCGCTTCCACACGACGATTGCGAGCATGTTCTAAGCGATCGCGTCCTGGTGTTTTTAGTTTGCGTTCACCAAAGGAACGAATTGTCATGCGTTCGGGAGCGATTCCCTGTTTAATTAGGTAATTTCGCGCATTTCTCGCTCTTCTTCTCGCTAAATCCATATTATAAGCATCGCTAGCACGGGAATCTGTATGTCCCTGAAGTTCGATAACGATGGTAGGATATTGTTTTAAAACATCGGCAATTTGATCTAAAACCTTACCACTTTCCTGACTAATAAAGTCCCTATCTAGTGCGAAGTGAATATTTGTGGGAACACGTATACGAATGGGTTGGGGTGGTTCCGGTGGTAATTCTGGTGGTAATTCTGGAGTGGGTTGGGGTGGTTCCGGTGGTTGAAGTTGGGTTAAACAGTTGGGTATGGTGTCTGGTGTAAGGGGTTGGTTGAGGTCAGGGTTGAGATTAATGGTATTAGGGGAATTTTCCAGACTGCGAATCATCGCATAATCAGCAGGTTCAGATGTCCCAAAATCGCGATGGGTTGCGATCGCGCTGATTATATCTCCTGGTTGTAGTCCGGTAAATTTGGCCGTAAATTTACCTTTATCATCTGCTTTGACAAGGGTAATAATGCGATGCAAAGCATGATGTCGCACTTGATAGATGTGGACTTGGGAATTGGGTTCAGTGGTTCCGTCGATAGCAACTTGATTATTAATCAGGAAAAACTCCCGACTCAGAAATTCCGGTGCATTAATTGCTGCATTTCCCGTATCTAAACGACGGTTAGGGGAAGTTCTGCGGGGATTTTTTCCATCACCCCGTTGAAAGTCCTGTACATCTACGTGTCCCCGTGTATTCAAATCGATACTTAATCCTTCTAAATTGGCAAATTGATTATTCTCAATCACATTTCCTATAGAAGCACCATTAGTGAAGGAACCTCCGTTAGGAAATGCGGTGACAACAACTCCAGCAGCAGTTTGATGACTAATTTCATTATTTAGGACTTGATGGTCATTACCCATTAAATAAATTGCTGCACGACGTAAGCGTCTACCATTATATTTAATTTGGTTATGTTGGATTTTGACTGCACCATCGGGTTTAAATAGAAATATTCCACTACCATCATTTCCACACATTAAATTACCTTGAATTAAGGTCCGATTAACTTTTCCTTCTAAACGGATTGCATCTGGCATTCCCGCAATTCCGTTTCCCATGATCATATTTTCTTTTATTTGAGTCCCTTCGGCATTTATTCCTGTAATAATCCCACTACCATCGTGGTGAGAAATACGATTATTACGAATAATTGTGTCAATTCCATTAAATACAGATACTCCAAAAGCTGATGTAGTATCTGGCATTTTTTCATCGGGTGTAATTCCCAACCAATTATGTTCAATTATCACGTTTCTTGGTGGTTGCGAATTCACTGCGGAATTTGAGTTATTTGCAATGGGACGAGGTGCAAAATTTGTCGATGCAGAAGCAATAAAAATATCTGCGGGAGGGGTTGTTGCTGTAGTTTGGTGACGGGAAGTAAATCCATATAAACTTAAACCGCGAATTGTGATGTTATCTGCGGTAATTGTCAAACCTCGAAATATTTCTTTATTGGCTGCGGGTGTAATACTAATTAGGGGTTTAGCGATACTTCCCTCAACGTTGGGAATGGCATTTTTAACTGTGGTCGCTGGATTATAACCGGGTTGGGTAGTACCATCAATAATCAGATTTGGTCTGGAAATAGTGGGTAATATGGTTTGTAGTTGAATCCTTGTTTCTGGGTTAGGTAGGTTAAAGGCAATGATGGATGGTTGGTTATTAGGAAGGGTTTCAATTTGATTTTTTTCTGCTGGACTAAGTTGATTGAGATTGAGTTCTCCGTTAATAAATAATATGGCTTCCCGGAAGGTCAGAAAGCTATCAGGATTTACTTCACCATCTTGATGACTATTAACTGTAATTTTGTAACTTGTGTGCATTGAAGATGATGTATTGACCTGGGCTAAACTGTAAGCAGGAGTAGTAACAATTAATAGGATACTGCTCAGGAATGATTTAAATATCTGTACTTGATAATTATGTATATTTTTCGGCTTATATTTAAAACTTTTGGCAGTTTCAGCAAAAAAACTAATCATTATATCTAACTCCTCAAAAATGGCAGAAAAAACATAATTTGTAATTTGTAATAACCTACGGTAAGGCTGCACTTACGTAATTTGTAATTGATTAGTTATCATCAGGACTTACGCAACTGGAACATTTTCGACAGAAGCCTCACATTGGCTTAATTTAGACGCAACAGTTATAAATCAACTCAAATTTAAAGGTATGTGTCAGTTGACCTGATGTTGTGACGCTTGCATAAGTCATAAGAATATAAAGTTGATCAATCAACCTTTGTCAGCTTTGACATCACATTTAGCGATGTATATCAGTTGCTATTATTTTGTGACGCTTACGTAATTCCTAGTAATTACGAATTACGAATTACGAATTATCAAGCATGGAACCGATGCACAGAATTAATCCATAATCTTTGCTAACAAATAGCACTCACCCTCGTCAGGAGAGAAATTACTGGTATTGATTAATCAGCATCTATCAAAAGCAATATTTTCAGAACATATTCAGAAAATTCCGGAAACTATTTCAGGACTTACGCAAACAAGATTTGTCCGCAGCGAGGGAAGCGAGCTACGTAATGACCCAAGTCCTAAATATTTATCTAGGAAACAAAAAATCAATTTTTAGCAAATATATTTTGTTACTTCCCTCCGTATTTATGACGACATTTTCCCTGTGAAGCCAATTATATAAAGGGTTTTATCATACCCGATAAAAATAGTCGGGTATGTTTGACGAGTATTTTTACTCGTGATAGCATCAAGCGACATTGATGGATAAACTAGGGGAGAAAACCATGACACAAGCGATCGCAAAAACAACACAAACCACCACAGGCAACTTTGAAATCCTCAAGTGCAAGGAATGTGGAGCCGAGTACGAACCCAAAGCCTTGCATGTGTGTGAAGTTTGTTTTGGTCCTTTAGAAGTCAAATATGACTACAGCAAATTGCGCTTAAGTGTCAGTCGCGAATCGATTCAAAAAGGTCCCAATTCCATTTGGCGTTACCGTCAATTTCTACCCGTTGCTACCGACAACTACATCGATGTCGGTACGGGTATGACTCCCCTAGTCAAATCCCAACGTCTCGCCCGGCGTTTAGGCTTAAAAAACCTGTATATTAAAAATGACGCGGTGAATATGCCCACCCTCAGTTTCAAAGACCGGGTGGTGTCCGTCGCCTTAAGTCGTGCCCGGGAACTAGGATTTACCACCGTATCCTGTGCAAGTACTGGCAACTTGGCAAATTCCACAGCCGCAATCGCAGCCCATGCAGGATTGGATTGTTGTGTATTTATTCCCTCCGACCTAGAAGCGGGAAAAGTCCTGGGAAGCCTCATTTATAGCCCCACCCTCATGGCTGTAAAAGGCAACTACGACCAAGTTAATCGCCTTTGTTCTGAAGTTGCCAACACCCACGGTTGGGGATTTGTGAATATCAACCTCCGTCCCTACTATTCCGAAGGCTCCAAAACCCTCGGCTTTGAAGTCGCTGAACAACTCGGATGGCAATTACCTGACCATATTGTCGCACCTCTGGCATCCGGTTCTCTCTTCACAAAAATTTACAAAGGCTTTCAGGAATTTATTGAAACAGGTTTAGTAGAAGCCAAAAATGTCCGGTTTAGTGGTGCGCAAGCGGAAGGATGTTCCCCCATTGCCGAAGCATTCAAAGAAAAACGGGATTTTATTAAACCAGTGAAACCCAACACAATTGCTAAATCCATTGCCATTGGCAATCCAGCAGATGGTATTTATGCAGTCGAAATTGCCAACAAAACAAACGGTAATATCGAATCAGTCACCGATGCAGAAATCATTGAGGGAATTAAACTATTAGCAGAAACAGAAGGTATATTTACCGAAACCGCAGGAGGTACGACCGTTGCCGTCCTCAAAAAGTTAGTAGAAGCTGGTAAAATTGATCCCGATGAAACCACCGTTGTTTACATCACTGGCAATGGCTTAAAAACCCAAGAAGCGGTTCAAGGTTACATTGGCGAACCTTTAACCATTGAAGCCAAACTAGACAGCTTTGAACAAGCTTTAGAACGTTCTCGCACCCTAGAACGTCTGGAATGGCAACAAGTTCTTGTTTAGGGAATCGGGAATGGGGAGTAGGGAGTAGTAAAGGTTTTTAATCGAAATCCCCTCCTATCCCTTGAGCAATTATTCTCCGTGTAGATGCATAGCGCGGCTTCTCTCACAAGATGTTACAAATCCGGGATTGTCCGTACAACCGACTGTCAATCCCAAATCAGAATCTTCACTATTTCTATCAATCCAAAATCTCAAATCTCAATCTATGTCGATTAAAGTACTCGTTCCCACCGCACTCCAAAAATTTACCAACAACCAAGCTGTACTCGAATGTAGCGGTACAAATATATCAGAACTAATTGAATCGATTGAAAAAGCGTGTCCAGGAATCAAAGAACGTCTGTGCGACGAGAATGGACAACCGCGACGATTTTTGAATTTATACGTCAACAGTGAAGACATCCGCTTTTTAGATGGAGTCACCACAGCCTTAAAAGATGGCGATGAAGTCAGTATCGTTCCTGCGGTAGCTGGTGGTTGATTCGCTTTCAAAATAATTCCCAGAATTTCCCATCAAAGCCGGGATATCTTAATTGTATCTCGGCTGATGGTAATTTGAAACCAGCTTTCCCTATCGTGAGGAAACAGCCAAAAAAATAGCTTATCCTACTCCCTACTCCCCTGGAGACGACCCGACGGGTCGTCTCTACTCCCTATTCACTATGCTTTGAATAACAAGCGATCGCATTCTTGTTCTGCTTGAGCAATTAAATCTTTCCATTCACCCTCTGGAGACCAAATTAAATCCATTGGGTAGCGAGCAGAGGGTTCGGGTGACTTTAAAACATGTTTTTGATAGAGATAAACAAAACAAGAAACCCGCATATTTTTCGCACAATGCACCCAAACCCTTTTCCCTTTCAAAGCCTGCATTATTTGGCAAAATAAAACCAAATCAGCAAATTGGGGATTATTCCAAACTACAGGTAAATGAAAATAAATCATAGCTTGGGATGTCACCAAATAACCTTCATTCGCGATCGCATTCTCACTATTTGGCATTGCTAAATTAATTACCACCTCATAACCATTTGCTGCAATCAACTCCAACTGCGCTGCTGTCGGTTGTCCAGAGGTAGCTAATGTATCATTAACCAGATAATAATTCAGGATTTCATCCATAATTTTGCGTTTGATATCGCTTTTACCTCTTCCGCGACATTCGAGCAGGTGCTACGGGAAGAAAATACCGAAACATCTTTTTCCTTCGAGAGTACAGACGCGACATGTCGTGTCTCTTCCCATTCCCAAAAATGATAATTCAAGTATGAAAAATGACTTTTAAAACAACCTCTCAAGGTGTAAAACATAATAATCCAAAATTCTAATAATGGTTTCCCGACTTGCGATAATGTACCGCAGTCACCCCATCCGGATTTAACACCTTTCCATCATCAACTGTTGCATAAACTAACCAATGGTCTCCCACTTCCATTCTGTCCTTAACGGTACATTCCAAATAAGCCAAAGCACCCATTAAAATTGGTGAACCATTCGCTGCTTCCTGGACTTCCAATCCCGCAAATCGATCTTCCCCTGGTGCAAAGTTTTTCATAAACTGCTTGCGGATTTGTTTACCCTCAGCCAGAATATTAACAACAAAACTGCTACCAGAATGCATCAACGCTTCCAAAGCTCTATCTTTAGCCACCGCGATTGTTAAACCTGGGGGATTAAAACTTGCTTGGGATATCCAGGAAGCCAACATCGCACTAGATATATCTCCCTGTTTTGCAGTGACGACCGTCAGGGAACCCAATATCCTTCCCACAGCTTGCTCAATATTTGTTGCAGGTTGCTGACTCACTACCCGTACTTTGTTAATACGTTTTAATGTTTGAGCAAAATCCGTTCCCGCTTCTTCACATTCCTGTAATACTTTATCATCCGGCTTAAATTTGACACGAATTGGTTCAAACCCAAACCTGTATCCAGCATCTTTGAGTTTCCCTTCCAACAAATCAATTGCTTCCCCACTCCAACCATAGGAACCGAATACCCCTGCTAACTTTGTTTTTGCAGCATTGGCTAAAACAATCCCTAAAGCAGTTTGTACTGGAGTAGGAGCATGTCCTCCCAAAGTTGGTGAACCAATGATAAATCCAGCTGCATTTTCCACCGCAGCTTGAATTTCCTCCGGTTTTGCGACTTCACAATTAATCGACTCCACCCGTACCCCCGCTTTCGTAATCCCGTGGGCGATCGCTTGGGCAACTGTTGCGGTATTCCCGTAGGCAGATGCATAAATTAATGCTACGGTATTTTCCCGTGAAGATTGCTGTTGAATCCAATCCCGGTAAGCTTTAGTTAATTCGATCAAGCCGTATCTAACCATCGGTCCGTGGTTAGGAGCATACATCCGCACCTGTAAATCAGCCAATTTATCCATCGCTGTCTCAATTTGTCGTGCGTGGGGTGCCATTACACACTCAAAATAATAGCGACGGTCTTCTAAAAATGCTTGCCAACCCTCATCAAAAACCTGATCACCACAGATATGGGCTGCAAATAATTTATCAGTGTATAAAATTTCCGTTTGCGGGTCATAGGTACACAGCAAATCGGGATAACGGGGGTTAGGTGTGGGGATAAATTGCAAATAGTGTCCCTGTCCTAAATCTAGGGTTTCTTCCCCCCGTGTCACCAGAATCGGTAAATCCGGATTTTCCAGCGCACCTCGCAAATTAATTGCACCGGGATTGGAACAAACAAAGGTAATTTGGGGAGCAATTTCTAATAAGGCTTTTAAGGTTGCAGCGCGGTTGGGATTAACATGTCCTAAAATTACGTAATCAATCTTGTGAATATCAATCCGTTCCTGTAAAGCTTTGAGAAAAATCTCCGTAAAGGTTTCTCCAGGAGGGTCAATCAAAGCAATTTTATCTGCTTCGATTAAATAACAATTGGCAGTTGTTCCCTTTGCTAAAGCATACTCAACTTCAAACCGTAATCGCGACCAGCTGCGGGAACGAAACACACGGGTTTGAGTTCCTATGGGGTAAACTTGTACGTCACGGGGTTTATTTGTGTTAACCATAACTCACTCGATTTTGGATTTTAGATTTTGGATTTTAATAGCTACGTCAGGTAAGTGTGTTGAATTGGGATTTTAGATTCAGGTTTTTATTTTTGAATTTAATATGTGTTCAGTGGTTGAGTATTTGTTGATTGAGTTTTTATGGAAGTGGAGTGAAATTTTTACAAATAAATACGCCTTCTTAATTAAGTTCTATTTTCTACTGATTTACATTTAAAATCCAAAGTTATTTCCACCACAATATACCTGCATCTCTAACCAGCTAGCGATAAGGGTTAACCAGCAGGTTGATTTTCCTCCTACTCCCCACTCCCTGCAAGTTTGAGGGATTTGTGAGTAATCCGGGTATATCTGGATTTATCACTTTCATAGTCCGTGTTGAATCAATGCTGATATTCAACCTCCATATCCCCTTCAGAAGTAAACTAGGACAAAACGGCTCATCAGTGATTTTAAAACCAGGAGGTAAAGGCAAAACTTTTATTATGTGTAGGGTGAGCGGTCGGGTTTTAAAAAATAGATGTATTAACAGTTAAGTAGTCGGTGATCAAAAACCGTACTATGCAAAGAAAAGTAGGGTCTCCATATGTTAGCTCGTAATTGCGCTACTCTTCTAAAACACTGCGATTATAGCGCTATGAGTGCAACTACAAACAAGTGATAATTCACCGACTTACTTAATTATCATGAAAACCCGACTTCAAGGGATAACCATCGCCATCCTATCCCCGTTCACAGTCAACATTCAACAGTCAACCAACGAATATAAGTCTTAACCAATCCCTCCTAACGACCGTATTCTAATAGTGATTACCCACCTTACGATGGTGAACCGCAGTCACACCCTCTGGTTTCGATACCCGTCCTGCATAAACGGTACAATAAACTATCCAGTGGTCTCCCGCATCCAAGCGACTAGCAACTTCACACTCCATGTAAGCTAGAGCATCGGCTAAAATTGGTGCGCCATTTTCAGCAGGTTGGGTACGCACACCCTCAAAACGATCTGCACCGGGAGCAAATCGCTTGAGAAAATGTTTCATTAACCCCTGATAATTGCCTTCTTCTAAGACATTCAATACAAACTTGTCACCGACTTGCATCAGGGATTCAATTGCCCTATCCTTAGCAACAGCAATGCTAACACCTAATGGTTTAAAACTAGCTTGTGTCACCCACGATGCAAGCATCGCACTTTTGACATCACCTTTTTTGGCGGTAATAATATATAACCCACCGCTAATCCGTCCTAGAGCTTTATCTAAATCTGCACCCAGGGATTTCATTTGCTTGATGCTTTTATCCCGTGTCACCCACTGAGCTAGGTCGGTTCCGGACTCCTCACAGCGTTTATACAAATTATCTGTAGGTGTTTCACGTATTTCAATCACCGGGAACGCGACATGTAAACCTAGGGAACGGAATTTATTGAGCAATGGGTAGGTCGGTTCGTCGTCTCCCCCACCGGTTTCAAATATACCTACTGCTTGCTTTTCTTTGACTGCACCTAAAACAGTACCGAGAGCCGTTTGAGCAGCTTGATTACTTGCAGGTGGCATTCCAATAATTATACCTGCACAACGTCCGACTAATTCCTGAAGCTCTTGCAAATCAACGGTTTTTAGGTCAACCATCTCCGTAGCCACTCCAGTTTTATTGATACCAGTAGCTAAGGCATGGGCTAAATTATCACTGTATCCGTATTCAGAAACGTAGAAAATCCCCACCGTTGTCTCCGCTTTGGTTTGGCTTTGACTCCAGCGACGATAACGACCTGTTAATTCCTGTACATGGTTCCGTAATAATGGTCCATGTCCAGTGGCAATCATTTCTATATGGGTCAATTCATCCATCCGTTTGAGGGCGGATAGGACGGAACGGGCATTGGGTGCCATTAAGCACTCGTAGTAATATTGAAAATCTGGGGAAATAGCTTCTAAATTCGTGTCAAAGGTGTCATCGGAACAGTAGTGTAGACCAAATGCGTCGCAGGTATATAGAATTTGAGTTTTATGGTCAAAGGTAAAAATTGTATCTGGCCAATGTAGATTTGGAGCGATGACAAATTCTAGTTCGTGACCATGACCCAAATCCAATCTATCGCCATTTTTGACAATTTGTCTTTTAAAGGGGGTGTGTACCAAATTTTCTAAAAATTGAATTGCCACCTTCGACCCAACCACGGTAATCTCAGGTGCTATCTGCAACACATCCCTAACTAAACCACTGTGGTCAGGTTCGGTATGGCTAATAATTAAATAATCGATACTTGCTATGTCTATTAAACCTGTGAGGGTATCAAAGTAAAGCTGGCGAAACTTTTCATGGGAAGTATCAACTAACGCCACCTTTTCCCCACGAATCAAAAACGAATTGTAGGTAGTGCCATTCTGCAAACCATACTCGATATCAAAGCGATCGCGATCCCAATCGAGCGATCGCATGGTCGTTGTATCGACTGCTATTTCCTCTACCTGCATTGTTAGGCGTTTCTGGGGTGTCTGGGTAACTGTAACCATGACTCGCCTCCTGGATTCTAAATAAGTATTTATTACCTCTGGTTATATTGTGACACAGATGAAATGTAAATAAATATTAAAAAAACTATCACAGGGTTAAGTAAAACTATTTGACCTCAACAGGGGAGAAATAGGGAGTGGGGAGTAGGGAAAAGGTTTTGATGACGAGAATCCCAGGTAACTTACCCAGAATCACAGCAAAATATAATTTCATTTTTGCCAGGGGATGTAAATTTTCCTTGTGCTAAAAATGAGTCTATTATTTAGAATTGATTCGATCCATGTGACGAGTAACCCTCCCTATCCAACTGTTAGGGTGAGAATAATGTAGTTTTTAAAAACCTCTGTTTTCATTGCGATCGCTGAAATCTTTTCCAGATACACAGTGATCTAAGTTCCTGTGGATCAGGTGTTAATCAGTATAAAAACGTTATTTTCAGACGAAAAACCCCTAATAGCAGGGATTAGCAGTACTAGAGAAATATCCCCAAATTGCGATCGCGAGAATTTTTTCAAAAATCAAACCCGATTCCCATAATAAACTAAACATGCCCCTAATATACTTACTCAGACTAAGTTGACTTCTGTCGTGCTAGTTTGAAAATGATGGGATTACTCCTTTAGTCGTAATCAAAGATAGTACTATCATTGATAGCAACCTAGTATCAGCCACACTTAACATATTATGTCATCGGATTTTAGCGCCATCCAAGCAGCCTATCAGGAATTCCCCAGTTTATTTGCGAGTGTTGTGATTTGTACCGTGAGTGCAGATGGCGTACCCAATGCGAGTTATGCACCATGTATCGTTGATACAGATAAAAAAATTTATACTTATGTCAGTGGACTTTCCACCCACACCCAAAATCTGCAAACTAATCCACAAGCGAGTTTGTTATTTATTGAGGACGAATCCAAAACTCAACAAATATTTGCTCGTCGTCGCTTAACCTATGACTGTACAGCTAGTTTATTTACCCGTGATACCCCGAAATGGGTAGAAATAGACTTGAAATTCGGCGAAAAATTTGGCAACATCATTCAAATTTTTCGTGATTTACCAGATTTCCGGATTTACCAATTCACACCAATTGGTGGTAGATTTGTTGTCGGGTTCGGTGCAGCCTATGATGTGGATAAAAATGATTTGAATCAACTTATTCATGTTAAGGGATGAATTTGAATCGGATACAGGACACAGGATGTTGGGGATATAAGTATACAAAAAACGGTTTATAAAATTCATTCTGAACTAAAATATATATCCTGAAATTCTGGAATTCGAGGAAGAACATTGAAACCCTTCCAATCACTCATCGGACAAGAGCAAGCAGTTGAATTGCTGATGCAAGCTGTAAAAAAAAACCGGGTTGCACCAGCATACCTGTTTGTCGGTGCAGATGGTGTGGGAAAAAGTTTAGCTGCGCGTTGTTTTATCGAATTGTTGTTGGCTGAGGATGAAACTGCTGTTAACAAATTGCGGACAGGAAACCATCCCGATGTATTGTGGGTAGAACCGACCTATTTACATCAAGGACAGAGATTAACAGCACAGGAAGCCATTGAAAAGGGGTTGAAACGGAAAACACCTCCGAGTATCCGACTAGAACAAGTGCGGGAAATTACTCATTTTTTAGCTCGTCCACCCCTACATGCACCGAGGAATATAATTGTAATTGAGCAAGCGGAAACGATGGCTGAAGCAGCTGCAAATGCCTTGCTCAAGACCCTAGAAGAACCAGGTAATGCCACGTTAATTTTAATTGCTCCATCTCCTGATGCAATTTTGCCGACCTTAGTATCTCGGTGTCAACGCATTCCTTTTTACCGCTTATCACCGGATGCGATCGCCCAAGTTTTAGTGCAAACTGGTCACGGAGAAATCCTGCATCATCCAGCGATTCTCAATTTAGCCCAAGGAAGTCCCGGAAATGCGATCGCCTTCTATACACAGTTGCAGAGTATACCAGAAGATTTACTCAATTCTTTAGCCAATATACCAACCACAGTCCGTGGTATGTTGGAAATAGCAAAAACCATTGACAAAACCCTGGATATGGAAGCTCAATTATGGTTAGTTGATTACCTACAGCAAATTTATTGGCAAAATACCCACCAAGGGGCAATTATTCAACAACTAGAAAAAACCCGTAAATATCTGCTGGCTTTCGCTCAAGCCCGTTTAGTCTGGGAATGTACATTGTTACAAATTCAACAATTAGCAGACAGGAGATAGAATACAGGAGACAGGAGAGACTGTTAACTGTTAACTGTTAACTGTTAACATTTAACATTTAACATTTTATTTTAATTTAAATAATCCAAAATCTAAAATCTAAAATCGAATAATCCAAAATCTAAAATCGAATAATCCAAAATCCAAAATCCAAAATCCAAAATCCAAAATTGAATGAATTGCCATCCAGAAACTCTTGCTGCTATTCAAGCTCTAATTGATGTTGTTGCCAAACTGCGTCACCCAGATGACGGATGTCCGTGGGATTTAGCCCAAACACCCCAAAGCCTGACACCCTACATAATCGAAGAAGCCTACGAAACTGTGGATGCGATCGCCAGTGGTGATACTCAGCATATTGCTGAGGAGTTGGGGGATTTACTTCTACAGGTGATTTTACAAGCCCAAATCGCCCAAGAATACCAACAATTTAGTTTACAACAGGTTGCTGAAGGTATTACGAGTAAACTCATCCGTCGTCATCCCCATGTTTTTGGTGCTTCTAGTTTACCGGAGGGTAGTGTCAAAGTTGAAAGTGTAGATGACGTTCTGCAAAATTGGGAAGCCATTAAAGCCGCAGAAAAGGGTGAATCTCCCCAAAAACAGCAACAATTAAGTGATAAACTATCTGGATATGCACGGAAATTACCACCCCTCATGGCAACGATGAAAATATCCCAAAAAGCTGCTGATGTGGGTTTTGAATGGGAAAATATTGACGGAGTTTGGCAAAAGTTCCACGAAGAATTAGGTGAATTTCAACACGCAATTAACCATGAATCTCCCGAACGTCAAGAGGAGGAATTGGGAGATTTATTATTTTCAATCATCCAATTAGCGCGGTGGCAAAATCTTGATCCCAGTGCTGCACTCCGAGGGACAAATCAACGTTTTATCCAGCGCTTGGCAAAAATGGAAACATTTGCTGACCGTCCTTTAGGTGATTATACCCTGAATGAATTGGAAGCCCTTTGGCAACAAGCAAAGACCCATTTAGCAGACCCTAAATAGGTATAGCTTATATGTCACCTAATCCCTCACTAGGGTAAACTGTCTTGCTCCTAACAGGGTGAGAATAATCGCCACTACCAGTAAAACTGGGATACTATACCAGGGAAAATTCCCGATATTTTGTAAAGCGATCGCTCGCAAAGCTGTACTTGCATAGGTCAAAGGTAAACAGTAGACAATCACCTTTAAGTAAGTGGGTAGGGTGCTAGGGTCAAAAAAAGTAGCCCCTAAAAATGACATGGGGATAATTACAAAATTATTATACAACCCCACGGTTTCTAGGGATTTGACCGTTAAACCGACAATTACACCTAAACCCGCAAAAACCGCACAATTTAAAACTAAAACCAGTAAAAATAAAGGGTGGAGAAACTTCCAATTACCAGTAAACAACAAAGCCACCAGAATCACCGCACCGGAAGTCATCAACCCCCGGACAATTCCCGCTAACATTTTGCCGATATGCAGCGCTAACGGGTGAATTGGTACTAACAACAACTCTTCAAAACTTTTGGTAAATAAGCGATCGCCACAAATCGAAAAGGTGGTTCCCCCAAAACTAATGGTCATCGAAGATAAAGCCACCATTCCCGGTAAAATGAATTCGAGATAACTTTTATAATCACTACTAATCGCTGCACCGGGACGGATGGAACTTCCTAAACCCAATCCAAATGCAACGATATATATTAATGGAGAAATTAGCCCAGATGCAGCTACCTGAGCAATACGGACACGCAAATCTAACCAATCCCCCCAAAAGATTGTCAAACAATCGGCTATGAGGGTTTGAAATGGCGCTGATTTGGTTTTTTTAGTGAATGGTAGAGTTCCTGGTACGGTCATTCGATTTTGGATTTTCCTTGGTCGGTGTTGTGCGTTGAAACTGGATAGGGAAGTGTCAAGACTGCGACTCCCTCACCGCTACCTATATGGATTTGAGATTTCGGATTGATTATATAATTAATTTTGCCTCAGCAGTCACCCTAAATCTTTCGCTAACCTCTCTATTTTCTCAACCAACATCCGAACTTGATGGGGTTTGTTGCGGAACCAATCCGTTGACCAAATGCGATGAATCTTCCAACCCAGTCTTTCGAGTACTTGTTGTCTTAAGCGATCGCGGTCTCTAGCTGTGGGGGAGCGATGATAGGATGCTCCATCACATTCGATCCCCAGCAAAAATTCTCCCGGACGATTTTTGTTGACTACTCCTAGGTCAATTCGATAACCTTTTCCTTCAATTTACTGGAGGTTAGCTCTTTCCATCTATGTGGTTGCCCCGTATACGCTCATTTTTCATTATCGTAACATCACTTAGATATGGCGGTGAAATTTATTTATTTTTTCAAAAAGTTTACGGATACAGATAAGTTATACACTGAAACAGTGTCTTGATGATATTTAAGTAACTGTACGGAGTATACCATGTCAACTAATTGGGCTGGGAGAGAGCGTTGTCAAGACTTAGAAAATATGAAAACAGAGATTGATAAATTATCAATTAATAATCAGCAAAAAGAAGAATTAAAAAAATACATAGACAAGCTTTTAGAAGCTTTTGGATGTCCTCAAACTCAAAAACATTAATCCTATTTTTACTATTTAAAATCATTATCTATCCTTCCAATTAATTCATCCAACATATCTTCTAAATATTTTGATTGTGCTAAGTTTAAATAACCTCTATCCCTATTATTTTTCAGATGATGGATTGCAGTTATATAAGGGATAGGGGATTTTATTTTTGGTTGACTAATAAATTCATTTAGTGGAGAATCTGGATGTCCATATACGTAAAGAGATTTATATACCCACTCTAAACATTTTTCAATATCTTTCTCGAACTGGAATCGTGACCCCCAAGGAAATAATTTTTGATGTTTATATTTCTCAATTGCTTCGGATGCAGACTTTTTGACCCAATCTTTTTGACGAAATTGAAGCCATTTTGCAGCTTTTTTATAATCTTCAAATTCCTCTTGTTTAGAACTGGTAATGTTTCGTAAGGAATAAAGTATGCTTTTGATTCTTTTCTCATCCTCAGAATTTAAAGACTTAGTTTCCTTTATGTTTTCTAAAAGAATCTTTAAATCAATAAATTTTTCCCTAGTTTCTCTTTCCTCTTTTTTCGCCTGTTCTAATTCTTTATCTAATGATTCTTTCTCCAGAAGTAAATTTTGATACTTTTCCTTCAAAACCTCATCATATTTTTTGAAGATAAAAGCTCCAAAACCACCGAGGAGTGTAACTATACTGCCACCACCGAAGATTATTTTAGTCCAGTCGATAGGATTGTTAGTCATATGACTACAGTAAGAGCTAGTATATTTTGAATACCGGATAGAAAAATAGTATCATATTTATCCTAGAGGCGGACAAAAATTTGCCCGCACTGTTGAAATCAGCCTAATTCATTACTTTTCCTTCCCCTGTAACCACCGCAACTGGATAATTACTGACTACTGGGTTCTTGGGGGGACGACCGATGCGGGTTGCATATTTAATTGCCAGTAACTGTAACCATATTCCTGGAAAACGAGGTTCTAACCAGGGTTGGATTTTTGTTAGTAGTTCGGGATACCAATTTCCGAAGAATGCAGAGATGATGGCGTGGCGGGTAAAGTTAAAATAGTTACCAAGCCAGCGTACCATGTCTTTAGTTCCTGCAAGTTGCCAAATCCAGAGTAGGAGTGCGGGATTTTTCTGGGCTGCTTGCAATGCTAATCGGTTAAAGGTCAACCAGTCAAATCGATCTTTGATGAAGTTTTCGGCTATGGGTGGAGGGGAATCGGCTAGTAATCCGAAAAAGTTGTTTAACATGGAGTTGATACGCTGGGGTGGTAGGTGTTTCCCGGTAGGAACCATCATTCCTTTGGAAAACATCCAGGTGACAGCGATATTGTTTTGGAATGCACGGATACGGTTGAGATGTTTGCCTTGAACTAGGTCGTGTTTTAAAGCTGTATCTAGGAGGGTGGTTAATCGTTCCAAGTTCCTTACTAGGGAACCAAAACCGGTAAATACCAGGGGAGATTGTAGGGAAGCTGCATCACCGATGGCTACTAATCTGTCAAATGCCACTGTGCGATCGCGCCCACTTGTACTAAAATGTCCGGGTATGTAACCGAAGGTGGCTTTTTTCCATACCAATTTTTCCATGTCGCAGCGTTTATATTCGGGGAGGATGGCAAAAAAGTCTTCGTACATTTCCAAGAGGGAACCGGGATTGTCTGGATGAACTTGGTGGTAATGAAACAAATAAATGGTTAATTCTTGATTCGCTCCAGGAAATAATTCCCAGATTAATTGTCTACCACGGGATATATCCCCATGACTGTATAGCACGTCACCGTAGTCGGAATCCCATACTCCTGGAGGAAATCCGCTTTCAATTACTGCACCAACGGTGGGACAAACGCTGTCAAAAGCTCGTTTACCATTAAGTTGCCAAGCGATCGCTGAAGCTGTACCCATTGCATCTACTAATACCCTTCCTCTCACCTGGTATTGGTTGTTATCCTGTAAATTTTTAACCGTGACTGTCACCTGATTCGTGTAAATATCTGCCTGTAAAAACTCCGTTTCCCCGCAAATTTCTCCTCCAGCTGCGATTAGTTTTTCTCCGCATAATTGCAGCCATTTTTCTGAATCCAAGGCTACATTGAGGACAGTGGGAGTATGTAATATAGGTGCTTTTAAATGGGGAGGATTATTGGCATCAAAAAACTTATTAAATCCATCCTTGTATTCACGAGCAATTACCGATTCCATTTCCCCAGGGGTAACTAACCCGATATCAATCAAAGTTTGGACTTCATCCCGCGATATATTCCACTCCCGATTCATCCGTCCAAAGGGTAATCTTTCTATCAGTAATACCTTATACCCTAACCTAGCCATGACGGCGGCATGAATTACTCCTAAAGCACCGCCAACATATATCAAGTCATATTCTACTTCCGTATCTACACTGGTGTAAGCATGATTAAAAACTACTTGTTTTGGCTGCTGTGGATTACGTACCCCCTGCCGCCATCTCTGTTCCCACCAGTAGGCACGGGTTAAATCATACTCCCCGTTCGGTATCCTCTGAAAATATTTTACCGTCAGGGGGTAATCAGCAGCTAAGGCTGTAAAAATAGATTCCTGGGTTAAATCAATTTGAGGTGGTTCCGGATAACGGTAGGGAAAACGTTGCCGAATTTGTCTCTCCAATTGTTCCAAAATCCCCTTCTCCCCCGGAATCGCCTTCTCCCCCCAGCGAAATACCTTCAAATATGTAGTCCTCTGTACCGACCAGATAAAAATTGATAACTCATTCCCACAAGTTTCCGAAATCGTTGTCGATGGCTTTGTAGTCCCCCATCTCAACCTAATGCCATCGGTTGTTAACATTTTTTCCCCACTCTCCACAACTAAATCTGTCTGCAACCAGGTACAAACTGTGTCTGTATCAGGGGTCGGTATCTCCAGGTAAAGCAATTCTCTCATTTTCTCCAAAATCTCCGCTAAATCTACTCATTAAGACAGATTTAATAACCAGGAAAAGTGCGGTAAACTCCGCCCTATCAGGTTTATGAATAACCTGTAAAGAAATATTAAGCCTTTGTCAAATTCTTTCACATAAATCTAGCTTCTTAACACACATACTATGAATTATCCCATTCCTGACAACCCTCAAGATATATCGAACCTGCGCGGAAAGCCAATCAACGAGGAATTGGTAGCAGCAGCGATCGCTGGAGTGATTCGGATTGTGCGATCGCAGGGACAAAGTTTAGAGGAGTTAACAGCCCAACTTTTAGCTGAAGACCCGATGTTAGACAAGCAGCAGCGACGTTGGTTAAGTCAGATTGTTGCTCAAGCTTGGAATAGTTTTGCTTAATTTCGGTTAATTGACAGATAATTGAGAAGATTAGTGGTGTGAGAGGTTCTTCTCTGTTTTGCCTTAAATTTAAATTTTCATGGGTTCGGTAATAGCTATGGCTGTTTCCCCAGTAACCATCCCGATTCGTTCGATCCATCTTTCCCCTGGTAGCCATCTATTAATTGAGAATATTTCCTGGCAACAATACGAATCCATATTAGAAGACTTAGGAGAAAAACGTTCTGGTTGCCGGATTAATTACAGTAAAAGCACTTTAGAAATAATGTCACCTTTGCCGATCCATGAAAGACCTCACCGGATAATTGGTTATATTGTGACAACAATTTTAGACTTTCAGAATCGGGACTGGGAAGATTTTGGTTCGACCACCTTTAAAAGGGTTAATCAAGCTGGGGTGGAACCTGAAACTTGTTTTTATATATCAAATTCTATCGATGTTCGTTCCTTACAAAGAATAGATTTAGAAATTCATCCTCCCCCAGATTTAGCGATAGAAACCGATGTCACCTCGAAAACGACCCTAGAAGCATATGCAGCTATTAAAGTACCGGAATTGTGGATTTTTGCCAATTCCCAATTGAAAATATATATCCTCGCTCCAGATGGGTATATCGAATCACAAATTAGTCCTATTTTCCCCAATTTGGATATAGCGCAGATGATTCCCCAATTAGTTACAGTTGCTTTTCATCAGGGAACCCGACAAATGTTAAAAAAGTTGCGTGATTTTTTATCTAACCACTGCGCTTAAATCTTGCTTTTGACAAGTTGATATGTAAATCTTCACCTCAATTTCCATAATCGAGAACATGGAAAGCGATCGCAATCATTTTACCATGAATATTAAATTAAACGCAGTCTACTATTATCAGGTTTTATGCTACGCTAATCTATACTACATTTAATTCTACCCACCTACTTATTGAGACACATACCAATTTAGTCGAGAAAAAAGCAATTAAACTTGATGGGAAATGGGAATTTCAATTACAAATTTGGTTCCCTGACCAGGAGTTGAATCACAAAATAATCTACCACCATGCTTTTGGGTAATAATTTCGTAACTGATGTATAAACCCAATCCCGTACCTTTTCCTACCTGTTTGGTGGTAAAAAAGGGGTCGAATATTTTGGATTGGATTTCTTCGGTAATTCCATTGGCATTATCAATAATAGTAATAGCAACCCAGTTATTATCAATTTTGCCAGTAGAAATAATAATCTGATTCACTTGATTACTGAAATTCTTCACATCCTCTGGTTTTTCAGCAAAAGCATCAATTGCATTGGAGAGAATATGCATAAACACCTGGTTCAACTGATTGGGATAGCATTCAACCAAGGGAATATCACCATATTCTTTGATAATTTGAATTTCTCGATTATTCGGGAGGGATTTTAATTTATTTGCTATGACCATCAAGGTGCTATCAATCCCCTCATGGATATCAACATCCTTAAATTCTGCTTCATCTAAACGCGAAAAATTACGTAGTGACAAAACTATTTGACTAATCCTTTCCGCACCCTTTTCCATGGAAGATAATAACTTCATAAAATCATCTTTGATAAAATCAAAGTCAATATCTGCCATGCGGATGATGATTTCTGCGGGGGGAAGGGGATAGGTTTTTTGGTATAGGAACAATAATCCCATTAAATCCTCTGCATATTCCTTTGCTGCGAGGATATTACTATAAATAAAACTAACAGGATTATTGATTTCGTGAGCTACCCCCGCAACCATTTGTCCCAACCCAGACATTTTTTCGCTTTGAATCATCTGTGCTTGGGTACGTTGTAATTCTGATAGTGTGTGTTCTAACTGTTGGGTTTGTAAATTTAATTTAGCTTCAATCTGCTTCCTTTCCGCAATTTCGGCTGCTAATGCTGCATTTAAGGCTTCTAATTTGGGAACATTGGGAATTGCTAGTAATTTGGGGATTAACCAAAAAAGCAAACCTGCTGTGGAGAGGGAGATAGCCGCAGTGCAAGCTTTTAGCCAACCGGATACCCAGTAATTAGGATGCCATAGTGTCCAAACTTCCGCGAGATGGGTAATACCACACAAAACAATAAAAGCACCAAAGCACCAAAATATCCAATCAAAGGGAATATCCTCCCGTTTACTGACGATGTAAACCAGCATGATCGGAATTGCAAAATAGGCTAATGTAATTAGGGAATCGGAAATAACATGGAGGGACACTAACCCCGTTTTCCACAGATAACAGTGTCCGTGAGGAATAAAATTGGTAGATACCATTCTGAAAAATTTTTTGGGTATAAAAAGAAATCACATTTACACTAGTACAGGTTGGCTGAAATAAACCAAGTATTAACTTTTTATCTAGTGACCATGCTCTGCGTGGTCGCTTAGTGAGTTGAAGGCTCTGCCTTCATTCACAAGGCAGAAGCCTCGCAGATTCTGCTCCCACGCGGAGCATGGGAGCGAGGGGAAAGGTAGGTGTATTTACGCCACGCGGTACTAGTCTAACCTGCAATATTTAGAGAATAATAGCGTAGTTCTCTCTAAATAAATTTGCCGTCAGATGAAATTTTTCCCAAAATTCAGGTTTTCTGAGCGATTTTTGTCAGTATATGTATCAAAATGACGGAAATTCCCACCGATTTTGGAAAAAATGGGGAAACTATGTTTATTTCAGACAAATTAAGCGATCGCAGCAGGATTGCAGATATTTCCTAAGTATAACAGCGTTAATAAGCCTCCCGATAAAATAGTTGTTAAACCTGGAATCCATCCCCACATTGGTACATGAGCTAAACCAAAAGCAAGTAATGCGATCGCGCTACCAATCCAATAATTCCCTGTGAGTGAAGCTAACCGTTCAGTTGCGTAACCTCGATATAATCCTTCCTCCCTAAGCAAATAAATGCTGACGCAACACCTCCCCCATCACCTCCACAGGAATATCATCCCTTTCCAACCAAATTTTTAAAGCTGCTACACCCTGCTGAATTAACATGGACAAACCATCAATTGCAACCATCCCCCTTGCTTGAGCAAGGCTGAGGAACTTGGTGGGATTAGGGGTATAAATCAAATCATAGACAATCGTATTTTCCCTGAGCAACATCATTTCTGCTGCACTTAATGGTGATGCATCGATATGGGGATACATTCCCACGGGGGTGGTATTGACAAGTAAATCCCCTTGGGGAAGGATCCGTGATAAATCATCCCAACTATGTACTTGTAAATTGACGGTGATCGGGAGATTTTGCCAACTATGGAGAAAATCTGTTAACTTGCTGAGGTTGCGTCCGACCACATGAATTTGCTTAATTCCCAATTGGATACATCCTACAACCACAGCACGTGCAGCTCCACCATATCCCAAAATTATCGCCCGTGCATCACTCCAATCACCCTGGTGGGTAGTTTGTAAAGGGGAGATAAATCCTGCTACATCCGTATTAGTCCCCCACCATCCATCCTTCCTACGTACCACCGTATTTACAGCACCCACATCCCTAGCTAAATCCGATATTTCACTCAACATGGGGATGATGGTTTGTTTATGGGGAATGGTTACATTAAACCCCTGTAAACCAATGCAAGCTAATCCCGCGATCGCAGTTGCTAAATTTTCCGGTGCAATCGGTAATGGTAGATAAACAAAATCCAAGTTCATCTTTGTCAATGCAGCATTATGCATCAAGGGTGATAGGGAATGCTCAACTGGATAGCCAATTACACCTAATAATTTGGTCGTCCCTGTAATCATTGCTGCAAAATTTCCTTGGCTCGATGGATATTTTGGCGGACATTTTCGGCGGAAACATGCAAAGCTTGTAATTCCTCTGGAGTTAAATTTAATTCCACAATTTCCCGAATGCCAGCACAACCTAAATAACAGGGTACACCGATAAAGACATCATTTAACCCATATTGTCCCTGGAGATAAGCTGCAATTGGCAACATCCGCGACTGATTTAATAAAATCGACTCCACCATCACCGAAGTAGCCGATGCAGGAGCAAAAAATGCTCCTCCTGTTTGCATTAATTCCACAATCTCCGCACCACCATTACGAGTACGTGTCACTAACCGTTCAATGGTGACATCATCCAACAACTCCCCAATGGGAATCCCCTTAACTGTAGAATAGCGTTTCAGGGGAACCATCAAATCACCATGACTACCCAACACCATTGCATTCACATCCTTGGGGGCAATTCCCAATTCCAAGGCAATAAAGGTTTCAAATCTGGCAGAATCCAGTACACCAGCCATACCCATAATTCTCTGGGTCGGTAAACCTGTCGCTTGCCAAGCGAGATAGGTCATCACATCCAGGGGATTGGTGACGACAATAAAAATCGCCTCTGGAGAGTATTCTACAGCTTTTTGGGCTGCTTCCACCACGATTTTGGCATTGCTTCGCAACAGGTCATCCCGGTTCATTCCCGGTTTGCGGGGAAATCCCGCCGTAATCACCACTATTTGGGAATTTGCTGTATCTGCATATTCATTAGTGCCAGTAATTTCACGGTCATGGGTTTCTAATCCCCTGGCTTCTAGTAAGTCCAATGCCAAGCCCTGGGGCATACCTTTGAGGATATCGAGTAGTACCACATTCGCCAGGTTTTTTTCGGCAAGACGTTGAGCGAGGGTACTACCAACCCTACCCGCACCAACAATTGTGACACGGGGAAAATTACAGGTTTGGGGGGGTGTATGTATTTGCATATTATTCGCAGTATATGCTAATTATACCATTTGACAAAAATTTTGATATATTTTCTTCTCCTGCTCCCCTAACTGTATCAACTCCAAAGTCAAACGGTATTACCCCCTGTTCCCCGTATCCGTAAAATTTTGTAAACGTGATGTTTACTGCACTAGCGCGGAAAAGGATTGCAAGTCACAATGGTTTATCCTAATTTTCCTGGGAATCTGGGATAATTTCATGACTCACACTGAAACCGTTCACCTCACCAGTACCTAAACCTAAATATTCAGCAAAATATCCCCAATTGATTTATGCAATTAAAGCCCCAAGACTCACGTTTTCATAGTAAAATCTCACCCTGGACATATATATCAACCCTCTACTTTGCCCAGGGTGTACCCAATACAATTATTAATACAGTGTCACCGATACTTTACAAAAACTTGGCCATAGATAATGCTCAAATTACCTTCTGGACGAGTTTACTTAATTTTCCTTGGGTGTTAAAAATGTTTTGGGCACCGATTATCGATACTCGTTCAACCAAGCGGACTTGGATACTGACGATGCAATTTGCCATGTTCGCTTGTATGGCATTGATTGCCTTTTCCCTCCAGCTACCCAACTTCTTTGGCATCTCCCTAATTGTATTTGCGATCGCGGCTTTTATTTCTGCGACCTGCGATATTGCCACCGATGGTTATTATATGTTGGCACTATCGGAGCGGGAACAAGCTTTTTTTGTCGGGTTTCGCTCCTTATTTTTCCGCATAGCCATGTTATTTGGCTCTGGTTTTTTAGTGTTTTTAGCTGGTAGTTTGGAAAAATTATTACAGAATACCCAACAAGCTTGGACATCGGTTTTTCTGTTCACAGCAATTTTATTTTTGATTTTATATTTTTATCACCAGTTTATTTTACCTAAACCCCATACAGATAAGGTTAATACAGCCATTTCAGCAAACAAACTAGCATTTTTCCAAGTTATCCAATCCTACTTTCAAAAACCCCAAATTATCCCCATCTTGGCATTTATCCTATTATACCGTTTAGGCGAAGCCATGCTAGTGAAACTAGCTTCTTTATTCCTGCTAGACACAACCGCAAAGGGTGGATTAGGACTTTCCACGGATACAGTGGGTTTAGTGTATGGTACCTTCGGAGTTATCTCCCTCATCGCTGGTGGAATTTTAGGGGGCTTACTCATTTCCCGCTACGGTCTGAAAAAATGTTTACTCCCGATGGCATTAGCCCTGAATTTACCAGATTTATTTTACGTTTATATGGCCTATGCCAAACCTCCCTTAGAATTAGTCTATCCCCTGGTTTCCCTGGAACAATTTGGCTACGGCTTAGGATTTACAGCCTTTACCGTTTATTTGTTATACATTTGTCAAGGAGAGTATAAAACCTCCCACTATGCAATTTCCACAGGTTTAATGGCATTAGGTTTAATGTTACCCGGTGCGGTTAGCGGAGCCATTCAAACCGAGATAGGTTATTTCTGGTTCTTTGTTCTGGTTTGTTTGCTGACAATTCCCGGAATGATGACCATATTTTTTATTCCGATGGAACAGGAGCAAAATCAACCTGGATAGACAGTTTAAGTAGGTGAGTGGTAAAAATTGTCGTTGAGATCAGGGAGTACAGACGACCCGTCGGGTCGTCTGTACAGGAAGAGACGCGATATATCGCGTCTGCACGGGGGTAAGGCTTTTCGCCGAATGATTGGTTACATTGTGGTTTTATGTTTAATTGCATCTACCTATCAATTCACCCCAATTCATGACCAAATTCACACAACACTATTGATTTGATCGCAATATAGATATCGATAGTTTGTAGAGACGTAATATATTACGTCTCTACAAACAAAATTTATCTGTCGCATTCTGTTTGCAAATCCATCTGTTACAAATCACCTGAAACTTAATTGGAAGTGAGTTCGATGAACCTCACCCCAACCCCTCTCCATCCTGGAGAGGAGCAGAATCCGTAATTTTAACCAAAAATCAATCTTTTCAAAGCCTCTCTCCAAGAGAGGGAAAGATTTAGAGAGGGGTTATTTGAATCCGTCGTAGCGAGCTACGACCTAGGAGTACTCACGTTAATTGGAGAAAGAAGTCACGCGATCGCCAGTTGAAAAATGGCAAATTACATAGCTTGCTTCCCCCATAGCAGGTATTACAAATTATGTACGCGAAGCGTTGCCGTAGGCTATTACAAATTACAAATTACGAATTACGAATTACCAATTACCAATTAAATCCCTATTTTTTTACTAAATTTCTGCCAGAATTTGCGGGTTTTTAATTGCCAAACTCTGGCAGGAGTTAAATCAGGTATATTTGCTGGATAAATCTGTTTGTGGTCAAATAACAAATTTAACTCAGTTAAAATCACTTGCAAGCGATTTAAAATATTTTCTCGACGGTATTCAGCTAAAAGTTGATCAGGGACAAATTGATAACCAGGATTACTCACAGCTTGCAGAATTCTGGTGACATCAAACTCACAGGAATAACCAGCAATTTTTTGACAATTAAAACCAGGGTCAAGATAGTCAGAAAGCCCCCCATTCACACTAGAAAAAATCTGACATCCACAGGCGATCGCTTCTAAAGGTTGCAGTCCAAAACCCTCACTCACACCCTGTTGCAACCAATATTCCGCCGAATCATATAAATAGACCTTTGCGCGATTAAATAATACCGCCAAGTCATCTACAAACCCGTTAATTACCATCACATTACACTTTGCTTGCAAAGCTGGAATTAATTGGTTCATCAAATAGGTAGAAGATTTCCGTGCATGAACTAAAACATCAATATCTCGCTGCTGTTGAAGATTTTGAAACCCATCACTAATCTGATTTGGCAAATAATAAATCAGCGAATGGGGAGCCATCTGTCCCCAATAACCCATCGTATTTCGACTCACTGCAATAATCGGAATCCGCGCTG
This sequence comes from Calothrix sp. NIES-3974, assembly GCF_002368395.1. Taxonomy (GTDB): domain Bacteria; phylum Cyanobacteriota; class Cyanobacteriia; order Cyanobacteriales; family Nostocaceae; genus NIES-3974. Next base: position 2,607,669 of record NZ_AP018254.1, on the reverse strand, counting down.
GTATAGAGAACCCATATCCAGCACTATGGGCATGGTAAATTACATTTTGACTGTGTAATTTATTAATTAACCTATTAACATCAAAACCCCAACTGACAACAAAAATTTTCTGATGTAAATCAAATTTTTCCGATTGAGCCAAAATATCATCTAAAAATAATTTATCAGCTTCCCTCTGGCGATAGGTGACAACCTCACACTCACAAATTTGTTGCGCAATTTGCAAAGTTTTGAGTTCCGCAAATAAACCACCACAATAAAACTTTTCCGTCGTCCCCGGTAGCAAAAAATATAATTTACGCAATTTCACACTTCTTCCACCTAATCTACAGCAATGATTTTAATCCCGATTAACAAGATGACAAGAAAATTTTATACCTTCAGGACGAAATGGTAGGAAATAGGGGAAAAACCACTTTTATCCCTAATCTCAACAGAAGCTGCGCTACACCCATCTAAGGTTTTAGTGTCAGTAATAAATGCAAATTACTCCCTCGTTCAATCCTTTTTCCCGTCCCCTGTCTCCTGTTTCCTGTCTCCTACATAACTTTATCTCTCCTTCCAATTTAACCTGACAAAATGAGCTTCTTTTCCCCAGATATCACGGGAAAGGGTAATATTTTCCACTTGGAGATTAAAAGGAATCGCAGTGGTGACATATTTTTGTACCAAAGCTCCAACTTCCGGTGTAATTTCTGCGGCGATCGCGGTTGCAATCCCTAAACCAATTAACTGTTCCATCGGACCCCGTGGTAATAACAAATGCATTCCCACAGCCAATCCAGCAGTTAATAACATACTGACAGATACGTTTGTACCACAACGGGGATGAATTGCCAAATTTTCCTCTCCGTGGGTTAATTTATGTAGGGCCAAATTTACAGCTCGTCTCAGGTCACTAATATTCACATCACCGTAAAGATAAAAACCCCTATCGGTAGACAAACCACCCAGCAATTCATTATCCACTTGAAAATGACGTGCAATCCGATGGGAGCGACGAGGGGTTTTCATTTCACTTAAAATCCATACAGTTGCATGTTCTAGAGCATGGACTTGTCGCAACAAAATCAGTTCCTTGAGTCCGGGGATAAATGATAAATGCTTAAGAATTTCTGCATCAACACTTGTGGAGGGAGCAGCTAAATCTGGGTTTAACAAATTAAACGGATTTAGTAAGGAAAAATTAACCATTGATGCATCTGAGGTATTCATAGCTACCCACCTAGGCTAACGGAGCATAATTGATTTGTTCCTAATGTAGCGCTTGAAAGAATGATTTGTTACTAAATTTTGTTGACAACTGGAGTTGCAAGCGAGAAGTGAGTTCGACCAATGTAAGGAGAAGCAGGGATTTAACCTGTTGTGTTGCTCCTTCCAAATATCTCTACTTGCAAGGAGACAATTATAAGCCAAAACTCAAAGGATGTTTTAAAAGTCGATTTTAATACTTGAATTAATGTAGAGGCAGAGCCTAGGCTGTGTACCTTGTGCCTTTTTTGGGGTCGCAAATTCATGCACAAACCGTGACAACAAACTTGTTCCAATACTCCGGCTGTTGATACATATAGGGAAGCTCTGCTTCCTGATTTGAGGCAGTAAGTAGCCCTCGTGGAATACATCCCCACGCGGAGATAGGGAACGAGAACATCACAAAAACTGTGTGAACTTATGGGTAAATTTCCACAAAATCAACAGTCTACGCAAAGCCTCAACCCAACCTACAGTTATCTTTAACACCAAGCGTATTGAGTTATAGACTGACCACAGGCTATAAAATTAAGAATTACGCAGCTTACTTCCCACGTAGCAGGTATTATTAATTACGTACGCGAAGCGTTGCCGCAGGCTATTACAAATTACGTAGCTTGCTTCCCGCGTAGCGGGTATTACGTACGCGAAGCGTTGCCGTAGGCTATTACAAATTAGACAGTAGATGCACACTGGGTGATTGAATCTCACCCTGGTGACTAGATGCAAACAAAAAAATGGTGATTCTGTATGTATCGAATTTACGGTTGAGACTGTTCCCTTATGAACTTGATCTGACTCTCTGACTATTTAACATAACCAGTTAGGTAAACACTGTCCTAGTAGTGTTTAATTGTGATGTCTGGGGGATGAAAATTTGGCGTGAGGAGATTCAATCCAGTCATCAGGCGGATTTTAGGACAGTTTATTCGTTTGGATTCGGTAACGAACAGCAGTTAACATCATCTAAGCAAACTTTTCCCCAATGTAGTGCCCAACGGACAAGCGCAACGCGGTTATCGGTTTGGGTTTTGGTGAGGATGTTGCTAATGTGGTTATCAACAGTTCGTTTGCTGATTTCCAGCCGTGCTGCAATTTCTTGGTTAGTTAAGCCAGCGGCCACTAAGTCGATGATTTGCAGTTCTCTGTCTGACAGACTAACGGGGGTCTGAGACTCGCCACCAGCCATGATATTTTTTTTCCTCCTTGGTATATGTACTTAATTGCCCTCTCTCATTTTAGAAGATTCTTTGGCTGGTAGGTGTTTTAAGTGTTAGCAGTAATACGATTATGAATAATTCTTTATAACTATAGTTATGGGCATGACAAAATTACCAAATAGTGTAATAATATTAGCCCTTTTAGATAAATTTTTGTATGGAAGTATAAAGTGTACTACCTGATTGGTAAAAAAAGATTGAGGATTACAGCTATTTTCGGCAATGATGGGTGAAAAATGGGGTTGAAGTAGGTCTCCAATTACTGTGTTGACAGGAAAATTTCAGATTTTAGTAATTATTAATTTTTTTTATATAGTCGTGGATAAAAAAAATCTCTAGCTATTGTCATGAAAATTTGCAAAAAAAGAGAGTGGCGTAGGGAGAAGTCAAAATGTTGTTTAAGTTGTATGAATGATAGCCAACTATGTCGATAAAATTGTTATAGATTTTATCGTGGCAAATGATGAATGCAAACAAATATTTATAACTTATAACTGCAATGAGTAATCCTCGTGTTCTTTGCCTGGGTGAGGTTTTGTTTGATTGTTTAGCGGATCAATTAGGAAAGCCGCTAGATGAGGTTGAATCTTGGACTCCTTATCCAGGTGGTGCGCCAGCGAATGTGGCTTGTGCGCTGGTGAAATTGGGTATTTCGGCTGGGTTTATTGGTGCGGTGGGAGAGGATGCACCTGGCAATGATTTGGTGAAGTTATTAACGGATGTGGGTGTGGAAATAGCTGGGGTTCAGCGCCATCCGACTGCACCGACCCGTCAGGTGTATGTGGTGAGAAGTTTATCAGGCGATCGCAATTTTGCTGGTTTTGGGGATTACGATACGGCTGAGTTTGCCGATACCCGTTTAGATGGTAGCAAGATACCAGAATGGCTGTTTCAAGCAGCAGATGTGTTGGTTTTCGGCACTTTAGAGTTAGCTTATCCAGAAAGCGGTCAAGCTGTACGCCGTGCTTTGGAGTTAGCTCAAAAATACGATTTAAAGATTATTTTAGATGTCAATTGGCGACCAGTGTTTTGGCACAATCAGGAAGCCGCACCACCGATAATCCGTGAGTTATTCCCCTATGTTGACTTTATTAAGTTAGCCAAAGAGGAAGCCGAGTGGTTATTTAACAGCACTGACCCTGGAGCCATCAAAAATCGTCTGGATTCAGTGGAGGGAGTATTAATTACCGATGGGGAAAATGGTTGCACCTACTGTCTAGACGAGAGCGAGGGTCAAGTTCCCGCCTTTAAGGTAGATGTAGTTGATACAACTGGTGCTGGTGATAGTTTTTTGGCAGGATTTACCCACCAGTTATTAACCCGTGGAGTCAAAGCCCTGGGAAACCCACAAATAGCCGAACAAGCAATCATCTACGCAAGTGCAGTTGGTGCATTAACTACCCTCAAACCCGGTGCGATCGCATCCCAACCGACTCTCCAGGAAGTTGATGCCTTCTTGCAGGGGAGAGTCGGGAGTTGGGAATGAGGGAGTGGAAGTGCAGGAGAAAAAGTATTGTCAATTAACGTGAGTTCGATGAACCTCACCCCAACCCCTCTCCGATTTCAGAGAGGGGCAGAAAATCCGTAGTTTTGACCAAAAATCAATGTTTCCCAAGCTTCTCTCCAAAAGTAAGAGAGGGGTTATTAGAATCCGTCGAATTTACGTTTCAATTAATCCAAAATCCAAAATCCATAGACGCGTTGGCGAAAGCCATGCCTTTAGGCTAGCGGATCGACCGAAGAGTAATCCAAAATCCAAAATCCAAAATCCAAAATCAACTCACCGTCCCACTTACAGGTGAGGAAGGACTAGCATAGGATTTAATCGGCATTCTACCAGCAAGGTAGGCAATGCGTCCGGCAACAGTCGCCGCATTCATAGCAAAAGCCATAGCCACTGGATTTTCCGCCAAAGCGATCGCGCTATTAATTAACAAAGCATCTGCTCCCATTTCCATTGCTTGAGCAGCTTCGGAGGGTGCACCAATTCCCGCATCGACGACGACGGGGATGTGGGCGTTTTCTATGATAATTTGGATGTTGGCGGTGGTTTTGAGTCCCTGTCCAGAGCCAATGGGAGCTGCAAGGGGCATCACAGTTGCACAGCCGACCTCTTCTAAGCGTTGAGCTAACATCGGGTCAGCGTTAATGTAGGGTAAAACCGCAAATCCTTCCTTGACTAGTTGTTCCGCCGCTTGTAGTGTGCCAATGGGGTCAGGTAGGAGGTATTTGGGGTCGGGGATAACTTCCAGTTTGACAAAGTTGTTGTCTTCCTGTCCAAGTAATTTGGCCATTTCCCGTCCCAGACGAGCTACCCGAATGGCTTCTTCGGCGGTTTTACAACCAGCTGTGTTGGGTAACATCCAAATTTTCTGCCAATCCAGGGCTTCCGCAAGTCCTTCGTGACCGGGAGCGTTGGTTTGGACTCTGCGCACCGCTACGGTGACGATTTCACAACCACTGCTAATCACGCTTTGCTGCATTTCCGGAATACTTCGGTATTTACCCGTACCCGTCATCAGGCGGGATGTGAATTTTTTACCAGCAATTTCCAGGGGAGAATCGAGAATCGGGGCTGGTGGGGTGAAGGATTGTTTGGGTTGTCCGTTGGGGAAATTGGCGGTGTGGGTCGATAGGATGGTTGACATGGGTTGTTTAAAAGAGCGTTGGTAATGGAAATGCTGGAGCAAAGGGTCAGGGGTGCTAGTAATGGCATCGGCAATTAATTGGGCAGTTATTGGAGCTAGTAAAATACCGTTGCGGTGGTGTCCGGTGGCTAGGGTAAGGTTACTCCAGGGACTTGCACCTAGAATGGGTAATTCGTCGGGGGTGGTAGGACGGAACCCCCACCAAAATTCTTCGATGGGATAGGTGGCTAAGGGGGGAAATAGATGGGTGGCTTGCTGTAATAATTGTTGGATGCCTTGGGGTGTATTACCTTCATGGAAACCCACATCTTCACTGGTGGCTCCAATAATGATTTGGCGATTTTTACGGGGTACAATGTAAATTCCTTCACCAAATAAAATCCGTGTTAGGGGCAATTCGCCGATGTGGTGCGGTACTCGTACCCGCAACATTTGTCCTTTGATGGGACGGACAGGTAAGGGCATTAATTGTCCACTCCAAGCCCCACCTGCCAAAATATAGTGGTCAGCCGTAATTGTACCGACACTTGTTTGTAAGCCTGTAACTTTGCCGGTTTCCGTAATCAAACCTTCCACATTCACCCCATCTTGCATCTCCACACCCAAACTTTGGGCAGCCAGATGTAAAACCTGGGATAATTGGCGGTTATCAACCTGGGCATCATCAGGATACCACCAAGCACCAACCAAACCCTCCCCTAACCCTGCTTGGTAGGTATAAACCGTATCTTTATCTAACCAATAACCACCAACAGGTTGTTCCGAAGTAGGTTGATAAACTGGGGTGAGAATACCACAAGCCCAAAAACCACAATCCTTACCCGTCAACTCCTCCAACTTACTCACCCAGACCGGATAGAGACGACGCGATCGCCAACATAAATCCCGCATTGGTCCTGGACTAACTCGTTCCGCATCGGGGGCTAACATTCCAGCAGCTGCACCAAGTGCAGCTGCTGCTAAATTGCGACGGACAACAGTGACATTCCATCCCCGCAGTTTCATCTCAATGGCAATGGCTAATCCTATCGCTCCACCACCAATGACTACAACGAAATCGCTAGCCATGATTTTTCCTTGACCCCAACAATCAAATTAATTTTTAGTTACTGCCTGGAAATTCTCATCCAAACAAGCGCGACTATCTAACATACTACAAAGTAGAACGGGTAATTGAACTTTGTGTATATGTTAATTGTCTGGGGAAAAGTTCATATTTATTCGCAAAGTTTTGAATAATTAGTTTTTATTTATACTTTTTGTTGAGAATTGATGAAAAAAAATTAACGACAAAGTATTCTCAATGGGAGTTTTTTCCATCTGATTACCAGTAATTTATAATTTGCATGTTATGTATTTATCCCGCTCTGCCCCAAATTAATATTTGCACAAACCCACAAAAAACTAGCAAAAAAATTAACCTATGAACTTCAGAATATTTTCCAGTATTGTCTCCATTTTGAGTGTTGCTGTAATATCCTTGCCAAGGAACAATGTCAGCGCATTCCCTCCCCTCCAGAGTCAAAATTCCCCCAATCAACCACAAATCACTGCACAAACCACCGTCCGTCCCAACCGAATCATCGTTCCTGGTAAAAGCGTCGGTCAAATCACCAAAAGAACCAAACGTGCAGATTTAGCTAAATTATTCCCCTCCTCCCGCTTTAAAGATGAACAAGTGCTGTTTTTCGGTGGTGAGGTGGAAATGCCGGGAACCAAAGTTACAATCGGTAAAAATGAAATAATCGTCCTCTGGACAAACAAAAGCCGTAACCAAGCTGCTGGGGTGATGATTCTAGACCCTACATGGCAAACCCCAGAAGGGGTCGGTGTTGGTACAACCTTAGCCAAACTCCGTCAACTTGCAGGTCGTGAGTTCAAAATGACTGGATTTGGTTGGGACTATGGTGGAATTCCCCAATTAAGAAACACCAAATTAAAATACGACAATCTCACCATCCAAATGACTTTCTCGGAAACCGCATCCCAAAAATATCCCCAGCAAGTTCAAAAGGTTTCCGGAGACCACGAATTGCTATCAAATAACCCCAATTTACGCAATCTTGATGTCCGTATTTTCCGGATTATTGCCATGTTTGAGTAAATGTTAGCAAAGTATGAACTAGTTAAATACTTCCTATTTACTGTATTCTGTATCCTGTATTCTTGTACTAGACCTTTCCCAGACAGCAACTATGGCATCAACTTACTCTTTTGATATAGTTAGTGATTTCGATCGTCAGGAACTTGTTAACGCCATCGATCAGGTTTGCCGTGATATCAAAAGTCGTTACGACCTCAAGGATACTAACACGACGGTGGAACTGGGTGAAACCAAGATTACAGTGAATACGGATAGCGAATTTACCCTGCAAGCTGTACACACGATTCTGCGCGAAAAAGCCGCTAAACGAAATTTATCGCAAAAAATCTTTGAATTTGGCAAAATTGAATCTGCTAGCGGTAATCGGGTTCGTCAAGAAATCACCCTCAAAAAAGGCATTAGTCAAGACATTGCCAAGCAAATTTCTAAATTAATTCGCGATGAATACAAAAAAGTTCAAGCATCTATTCAAAGTGATGCGGTTCGCGTCAGTGCTAAAAGTAAAGATGATTTACAAGCTGTGATGCAAAGGGTCAAACAGGAAGATTACCCCGTCGCTCTACAATTTACTAATTACCGTTGATACAAAACCCGGATTTCTCACAAACTCCTAAAGCTTTCAGTGAGTAGGGAGCGGGGAGTAGAGACGACCCAGTGGGTCGTCTCCAGGGGAGTAGTAGGAAAATTAACCCATTACCAAGACTTATCACTCCCTTGTGAGAAATGTAGGAAAAGGGGAGGGGTGAGCGAATCGGTTTTTTTCTTCCCCCTACCCTGACAAATTTTCCCTCTTGTGGATTAAATTAACCTCTTTTTAACCTTTTGTTTACTTAGAGTGACTTGTTGTCGCTACATTATTGTGTAAGTTGTATTTGTAGGGATAAAAAAGAGTTGGTTGCGGTTTACTTAAAATACGAGTGCTAACTGGAAAATATGACTGGGAAATCGTGGCTTGGGGAATGTTGTTTTTAGCATTTGTCCATTTCTAGAATGTGATACCAGTTGGAAACAAGAAGGCGATAAATGAAACGCTGAAACTCTTATATGACAAAGGGTTCTCAAATTATAGACGCGTCTTCTTTAGCGATGCGAACCCTCCTTGTAAGGGTGATTTCAGAGCCAATTTAGGGTATAAGTTTTGATTGCCTATGGGCAAATCCGCAACCCAGAATCCAAATTCAATAATTATCAAAATTACAGTTGAAATTATGTATGTATAAATCCTCAGCTTTTTTGCAAACAGGTCGCCTAGGTGTGGGGTTAATTGGTACGGGATATGTGGGAAAATTACGAGCTGAGGCTTTTAATGCCGATACGAGAGTTAACCTAGTGGGTGTTGCAGGACGGACACCGGAAAAAGTTGCAGCCTTTGCCGAAAATTACCAGACCCAAGCTGTATCATCGTGGCAGGAATTAATTGAACGGGAAGACGTTGATCTGGTTGTGGTTTGTAGTGCCAACCATGAACGGAATGCGATCGCAAATGCAGCCATTGATGCGGGTAAGCATCTAGTGATTGAATATCCCTTGGCTCTGAATTACAATGAGGCAGAGGCAATAATTGCTCGCGCTCGCGCTAATAATTTATTTTTGCACGTAGAGCATATTGAATTATTGGGTGGGGTACATCAAACCATCAAAGAAAACCTGGAGCAGGTGGGAGAGGTATTTTACGTTCGCTACAACACGATTAAGCCGGAAAACCCTGCACCGCGTAAATGGACTTACCACCACGAGTACTTTGGGTTTCCTTTAATTGGGGCTTTATCTAGATTACATCGGTTGACGGATTTATTTGGAGAAGTATTTACAGTCAACTGTCATCAGCGCTTTTGGCAAGTAGAAGAAGATTATTACCAAGGCTGTTTTTGTATTGCCCAATTATCCTTTCAAAGTGGATTATTAGGACAGATTATCTATGCTAAAGGTGAAACCCTATGGCAAGCAGAACGCAAATTTGAAGTACATGGTGAAAAGGGAGGATTAATATTCCACGAAGACGGTGGTTATTTAGTTCATACAGGAGAAACCATACCCATCGCAATTGGCGATCGCCGCGGTTTGTTTGCAAAAGACACAAATATGGTGATTGAGCATTTATTCAACGGTACACCCCTATATATTACCCCTGAGCAAAGTTTATATACCCTCAAAGTTGCCACCGCAGCTCAACGTTCTGCGGAAACAGGTTTAACCATAGTAGTTTAGGAGGGAGTAGGGAGCGGGGATAGGAAGTGCGGGAGTAACAGAAAAAACACTTTCATGGGTTCTGTAGGCTACTCACTACTCCCTGACTACATCAAAAACTCTAGGACTTACGCACTCGTGATGAGAAATTAGGTGTTTGGTATTGCTACGCAAGCAAAGTGCAATGACAGTGTTTACGTTGTCCTTGGGAGCGTCGGGATTTTTCGATTATACTTCCGAAACACTGCGGTTATTTTGAGTTATTGCCATAAGGTATTACAGGCTTTGAAACATCAGGACGGAATCTGGGTTATACAGCAACATTTTGCTGCACAACAATTAATAATATTGCACTGCGATCGCCAAATCATCAAAAATCAACAAATCACAAACAAAAATCAGTCGGAAACTAAATTATTCAACTCCAAGTCCTATCCATCTAGGTACCTATCCAGGACAAAGTACACCAACCTGCATTTGTAGCCAACCCCGAAAATTTCCAGGGAGTAGGGAGGGGGAGGAAAACTAATCCGTCACTCAAGGATTGTAACTTACTAGCTCAACATCCAGGGAAAAACTCCTGTGCTTGAGTCAGGGATAGCTGCACTCAATAATTATTAATTACTAAATTTTTGCGAAACAAAAGGAAATCACACATAGTGATGAAACTTAATTATAAATTATCCCCTAATCTCCTCTCAAAAATTTTTCTAATTACCCTGACTACTGTCGGTACAGTGGTAATTATGCCACGTATTGTTGAATCCCAAACACCCAAAAAAACCACCAATAGTGTCTCTCCCTTTTGTCAGACCTTATCGGAAAAATTTGGTCCCTTTGGGAATGGGACTCCCGATTTATACGTAGCATTAGAAAGAGCGATCGCCAAAGGTGGTGATTTAAACCAACCCTGTAATATGTTTGGCGAAAAGTGGCTACCCCTCAACTTTTTGCTATCTACCAACGAAGCATTGGCTCAACGTTTAATTCAACAAGGGGTGAATGTGAATGCAAGGGACGGTAAGGGAGATACTCCCCTCCATTATGTGGGAGCATCGACAAAAACCACCCAATTACTCCTCAATAGAGGAGCAAAGGTAAATGTCCGCAACCAGGACGGTAATACTCCCCTCCATAACGTTTTTGGTCAAAAAAATGCTGCTGTGATCAAACTTTTGCTGGATCGGGGAGCTCAGGTAAATGCCAGAAATAAAGAACAAATGACACCGCTACATTTTGCTGCCAATTCTGGGAAAGCAGATATTACCCAGTTGTTGATTCGTAGTGGTGCAGATATCAATGCTCGTAGCAATCAAAACTGGACACCACTGCACTACGGAGCAGCAAATCCAGAAGTGGCCAAACTACTCATCCAAGCAGGAGCAAATCTCACCATCCAAAACAGTCAGGGGGCTGTCATCCATTCTAACAGCCTGGAACCAGCAGTGTTAAAACTGCTACTCGACCGGGGAGTAAACGTGAATCTACGCAATCGTCAGGGACAGACACCCCTCCACGTCCATCGTTTTAGACCTGATCTGGTGAAATTGCTACTCGCACGCAAAGCCCAAGTAAACCTGCGGGATGCTCAAGGTCGAACCCCCTTATTTGACGTAAACTTGGAAGTAGCTCGACTACTGGTGGCAGCCAATGCAGATTTAAATATTCAAGATAATTTAGGCAGAACACCTCTGCACCAAGCCGTCTTGGAGGAACAAAGTTCTTTTGGACCAGAATTAGTCACACTATTCCTCAGTAAAAATGCCAGGGTTGACATCAAAGATAAGCAAGGTAAAACCGCCCTCGACCTCGCTCGACAATTAAATAAAACCCAAATCGTGAATTTGTTAGAGCAACATATTGCCGTGACAAAATCCCCCGGTGGTGGAACAACTACAACTAAAGCAACCACCAAACTTCAGCAATTGCTCAGTGCCAAAAACTGGAAGGCTGCGGATCAAGAAACCCGTCGTCTTCTATCACCACAAAAAGACCCCTTCGGACCCAACCCTAAGACCATACCCCTAAATCTAATTCAAGAGATTGATCAAGCTTGGTTAAAGGCTAGCGGTGGCAGATTTGGATTTAGCGTTCAAGCCAGGATTTGGCGACAAGCAGTCGCAGCCCATCCCAAAAATAATGAAGCAGCAGTTAACGCTTTTCGCGATCGCGTTGGTTGGAAAATTCCAACTCCTCGCCGAGAACAGGACTTTATCAGCAGCGACTGGCGAAATGAATCGGAACTCAATTATTCGTTACAAGCACCCGTCGGACACCTACCCTGGGCTGGTGTTGCAGATGCAGATGTACGGTCGGTAGCAGTTCCTCCCCCTGGACACCACTGTGGTAGCTGTACTGTGGATGCAATGCACCTACGACATGGAAGATTTTATACCTATCTACCCCAACTGTTTGCACGGGTGACAACGGCATTGAATAGTTCCGCATCGAAAAAGTAACCGGATGTAATGGGATACAAGCAAAATTATCGTATATCCGTAGAGACGTAGCAATGCTACGTCTCCACATCAACAAAAACCAAGTTTTCCCTCGCACCCATGCTCCGCGTGGGTGCGGAACCTACGAGGTTCCGACCTCGTGAATCAAGGCAGTAGCTCTTGCTGACTAAGTGACCACGTAGAGCATAGTCACTAGATAATTCGTAATTTGTAATACCCGCTACGCGGGAAGCTAGCTACGTAATTCGTAATTTCCTTCGCACCCATGCTCCGCGTGGGTGCGGAACCTAGGAGGTTCCAACCTCGTGAATCAAGGTAGTAGCTCTTGCTGACTGAGTGACCACGCAGAACATAGTCACTAGATATAAGCCGTCGTCCTAGAAGGACGGCTCTATACCCATCTTTTTGGTAAAATTTGGTGAGTCAGTAGGTTAGGCGGGTGTGTTAACTGGCGAACCCGTAAGGGGTAAGGAAAAGAAAAATGTTACCAACAGACCTCTTAATGTATCGTCAAAATGGCGAACAAATCATCCCTAAACGCTTACCCATCGATGCACATCATTTACAACTAACAAGTGAATTAATCGATTGTTTTCAAAACCATGTTGGTAGAACCCAAGGAGAACTTGAACGTCAACTAATCGAACTAGAAGGAGAAGCAACCGATTACCGGATTAAACGGGGAATTGCCTACCTTTTAAAAAGTGGATTTTCCACCTTTGAAATCGTCAGTCCCCTGGAACCACAAATGCTCAGGGAAAAAGTTTTTCGCCAAGCAGCAAAATCACCTCCTGGTTTAGAATCTCGACAAACAACCCTAATCCAAATAGCAGACCAATTAAGTCAGGAATTACAACAAGAAGTATTACCAGAACAGGTTAAACAAGGACTATACGCTGACCTCGCGGAAAATCGAATTCTCACAAACTTTGAGATTCCCACACCAGAAGCAATACTACATCGTTATAACCTCTCTCAAGTCCAGGGAATCTTTTATAAAGCTAGTCAATTAATTATTAATGCCCATCGGAACGTACCAGGACAGTATAAATTATTATTTCGCTATTTAAAATTATTTCAATTAATGGCCTATATCGAAGGAGACGCAGACCACGGATTTACAATTACCATTGATGGCCCAACCAGCTTATTCACCCCCAGTACCCGTTATGGACTGGCGATCGCGAAAATGATTCCGGCAATCCTACATGTTAGTAAATGGAGTTTAGCGGCAAAATTACAAATTCGTGATGTCTTTAGCGGTAACTGGAAACCAGGACGCTACACCCTCAATTCGGCTGATTGTGGACTTGTCACCCATTACCCCCCTGGTAAACCCTATGATAGTATGCTAGAAGCTGCCTTTGCCGAGCGTTGGGATAGTCTCAAAAGTGAATGGATTTTAGAGAGGGAAGTAGATTTAATTCCCATACCAGGAAGCGTCATGATTCCCGACTTTCGTCTGGTTCATCCCGACGGTAGAACCTTTTTACTCGAAATAGTCGGTTATTGGCGACCGGAATACCTCCAGAAAAAATTTGCCCAGGTACGCCGTTCGGAATGTGATAACTTGATACTAGCCATATCCGAACGTTTGAATTTAGATAAAGTCGGGGTGAAAATTCAGGATGTACCCGCTAGGATTGTCTGGTTTAAGGATAAACTATCACCCAAGTCGGTATTATCAGCTATCTTAGAGGGTGTTTGAAAAGCCGTTTTTTGGGAGTAGAGACCACCCGTCGGGTCGCCTATACAGGGAGTAGAGAATCGGGAGATAGACTAGTACAAGTTAGCGGAAATATCCAGACCATTTATCTATCTACCTTACTGACTATCTATCTACCTTACTGACAGTGACAATTTCACACCCAACCCCGGTAAAATAATCATAATCAATCCTGAAAAATAAATTGACATACCGGGTAGCGACAAACTATGTTTACTCCAGATGATTTTTTAAAATACGCTCAATGGATGGGTATCGGAACAATTTTCTTGGCAGTAATTACCATCCTGGGCTTTATATTGAAATGGGGTATCAGATTTAGATTAGTGGGAACAACGGGATTTATGCTGGTATTGACAGCAGGTTTATTTTCCCTTTCCCTAGCACCCATCACCCGTACTGTTATTCCCGGTGCAACTCGCTATAACCTAGTATACGATAACGGTTCCAACCAAGCGGTAATTACCGTTCCCCTCACCATTACCAATAGTCAACTCGATGCAACCCTACGTCAAGCAGCAAGCAATTTATATTCCTATGGACGTTCCGGTATCGGTGGAGACAATCAGTTAACAATTCGCGCTCGTGTAGTCTTACATCCGGAACCAGGTGTTTCCGTTCCCTTATATATTGGACAAGTGAAACGTTCTCTATTGACACGGGAAGATGAAAATATGTCAGTGGAAATTTTTACTGATAAACTCGCTCAATTAACCCAAGCAAGTATTGGTTCCTAATTAAACCACATCAGACACAGGTATCCCACTTGTAAATAGTGTGGGGAGTGGGGAGTAGGGAATCGGAGAAAACTACTTTCATAAATGTAGAGGGAGTAGGGAGTGGGGAATCGGAGAAAACTACTTTCATAAATGTAGAGGGAGTGGGGAATAGGGAATCAAAGAAAAATACTTTCATATCCTGCAACTAGTAAATCCGGGATTTCTCACGAGTAAGTTGTAAGCCTTGAGTAACGGATTAATCTTCTACTCCCTATTCCCAAAATGCGGGTAATATAGGCTACTCACCATGAATAAAATAAAGTCCCCAGTGTTACCTGGGGATAACGATGAATTAGGGTGCATCTATAGTCTTGTTATCCGTCGAGGAAAGATACAGATCCGGATTGTTTGCAAAATATTTTTGCGATCGCATGACAGAATGACAGAACTATCGGAGTTTGTAAGTCAAATCTTAGTAGTATGTCCTTACCCAACTTTATGCGATCGCACAGCGCCAATAATTAATTATCACTTTTTTGTTTGTAGTTGGTTTCAGTCGCCTTGCGGGGAAATAGTTATTTTCAAGATTTAGCAAAGCTCTCCTACGGAATCTTCCCCACAGTTTCAGTCCCCTTGCGGGGAAATAGTTAATTTCAAGTGGTTTATAATCTTCAATCCTGTCTTTAGGCTTGAGTTTCAGTCTCCTTGCGGGGAAATAGTTAATTTCAAGACCGCCATCTGAAACCCTTATAAAATAAGTATCCCATCAACGATTTTGGCAGACCTCAAAAATAGGGTGATTTCAGCCCCACTTATTGATAGTAATTGCTAACTGCTCAGAATCACAAAACGCTGTAACTATTGAATTGTCTAGGTCCCAGCGATTTTGGCAGAACCCCCAGGTTTTTGACTCCGCTTCGATCTGCCAAACATAAATCTAAAAACACCATACAACAAATCAGGAATGAAATTCAATATATTTACACTTACCAGCTTAACCACAAATTGCCTACGGCAATTTTCCCAGCAATATCATCAATATCATAATCATAATGATAAATGCGATCGCTCGACAATGGGATATGGATTCCGCTTCTACAAACCCAAATTACCATGCGAAGTAGGTAGGTGCAATTAAATATAAAACCGCAACGTAACCGAATCATTTGGCTCAAAGGCTTACTCCCGTACAGACGCGATATAGCCTCTTTCAGAGGAGCTGAACGCTAACGCGTCTCTCCCTACTCTCTGATCTCAATGACAATTTTTACCACCCACCTACTTACTAGGGATGGGATTTTCCTGTCAATGGGATTGTTTTACAGATAACTTTTATTGTGTGGCTTTTTAGTTATTATTTGATTGTTTAAAATGAATTATTCAGCCATAATAGGGTTATTTTTTCTCAATTCTCGTTAGAATCTCAAGAATCTCATTCCGGCTTACATAATATTTTGTTCCCTTATGAAAGACATGAAGGAAATGCTATTTCGAGCCTTATCCAGCCATGCAGTCTGGAAAGATAGGCTCAAAAAAGCTATAGATAATGGAATTCTCGATTCACCTGTTGCCGTAATCAGAGAAGATAATTTGTGCGAATTTGGTAAATGGTTATATTCTTCAGAAATCTCAGGAAATTTCCATCAATCAGAATATTACCAGCAGGTTGTCATCGCTCATGCTGATTTTCATCAGGTTGCAGCTGAAGTAGCTATGCTTGCAGAAATGGGAGAGAGGGAAAAAGCAAAGCGAATGATGTTGTTAGGTCAACCATACATGGTTAAGTCAGGTAAGTTGATGAATGTTATTATTACTTGGATTAAAGAGCTTTCCAACTCAATACCTTCGCCAAAATAAAGAAGGCTTTCCATAGTACAGCAATCCGATTCAAGTCGTGAAAAATAGCGTGCTGTTGAGTGATGACTGGTGACTGTTAACCGTTAACTGTCAACCGTTAACAACCCTACATCCAAGATTTCACAAATCCCGCTCGGACTGCTGTATACTTATTACTTACCGTTTGATTAACACGAAAATTGCAACAGCTAAGACAAAATAACCAAATCCCTTTTCCAACTGCTTTGCACTGACAAATCGATTTAAATACGCTCCAATCAAGATTCCACCACTTGCAGCAACAGTGAAGGAAACTAATAAATCCCACAGAATGGGAATATTTCCAGATAGGTATCCAGCAAATCCTGTCACAGACTTTAATGCCAAGATAATTAGGGAAGTTCCCACCGCTTCCTTCATCGGTGTTTTTCCCAACAGTACCAATGCTGGAATTACCAAAAAGCCACCCCCAATACCGATAAAACCAGTAATCACACCAACAACCAATCCTTCTAAAGCAATTGCCAACCAGGGGGGAAGGAGCGAATGCAGATGGTGAGATTCGTCTTTTTCCGCAGCATCTTTGCTCTGATTATTCCCCTTGCGAATCATTGCCACCGACGCTATAAGCATCATCACTCCAAAGGTCACCAGTTGCAATGTGGGTGAAACAAAAGGTTGGGATGCTAACTTTGCTCCGAGATAAGCTCCCAGCATCGAAGCTGGTGAAAACAGAGCAACAGTGTTCAAGTTAACATTTCCCTGTTGCCAATGGGGAATAGCACCAATCACACTCGCAACCCCTACAATCACCAATGTCATTGCAAAAGCAGACTTAGAAGGTACAGACATTACGTAAATGAGAACGGGTGCTGCTAAGATTGACCCACCCCCTCCAATTAAACCCAAGCTGATACCAATACAAACCGCTAGCAGGTGTCCCAGGAGATTTATTAACATTAATTGTTCCTCAAAATAGGGTGTAATTTGTAATTTGTAATTTGTAATTCGTAATTCGTAATAGCCTGCGGCAACGCTTCGCGTACGTAATTCGTAATTGATAATTAGTAATTTGTAATTCGTAATTTGTAATAGCTTGCGGCAAGCCGCTGCGCGTCTACGTAATTTGTAATTATGTAGGTGCTGTTGTCGGCTATTACGAATTAATAATTATGAGTTAGGTTAAACATCACCTGAAACAGGATTGTTTATTTAAGCAAGGAATCACCTGCATTTCTCGCAAAACCCTAAAACTCACAGGTAATAGGGAGTAGAGACAACCCGACGGGTCGTCTGTAAGGGAGTAGGGAGTAGAAGGAAAATCAATCCGTTACTCAAGGCTTACAACTTACTCGTGAGAAATCCAGAATCAAACCCTTTTTAATGTTTAATTACGTAGGTGCGGTTCCTTCCCTAAGCTATTACGTAGCGTGCTTCCCGCATAGCAAGTATTAGGAATCACAAATCAAGAATAATTACGAATTACGTACGCGAAGCGTTGCCGCAGGCTATTACGAATTAAGAATTACGCATTACGAATTACGCATTACGAATTACGAATTAAAAACGTTGATTCCAGGGCATTTTCGCTAATAACATACCCAAAGCACAAGTATCAGTAATCCCTGCAAATACCAATCCGGAACCGATAAATCCACTTAAAATTAAGAACCAAGGGGAAACAAAAGCTCCCAAAACTGTTCCTAATACCACCAGGGAACCTGCAACAATTTGCACCTGTCGCATAATGCTAATAGGAGCATTTTTATTTACTTGGGTGGGACAACCGCTTTGAATCCAAGCAGATAATCCACCTTCTAGGTGAGTTACTTCACTAACTCCTGCTGCAAATAGTTTTTGAGCTGCTTGAGCAGAACGATTACCTGTGCGACAGTACAAAACTGTGGGTTTATTCTTATCCATCGGTACTCGCGCTGGTTCAAAACTAGATAAAGGCATAAGTAGGGAACCAGGTATCTTTTCACCTGCGTGTTCACTAGGTTCACGCACATCTACCAAAATTACAGCTTCCTTTTCTAATTGCTCTTTGAGGGTGTATGGGTCAATTGTTTTCAGGCGATCGCCCATGATTTGTTGAGACATAGTTGTTAAATCCTTTTTTCCACTAGTAATTTTGTCTGTTTTTGCAGAAATATAAATTTTCTGGCGTTGGTAAATTCACTCATGAATTAAGCTTGAAACCCCGATGCAACCATCTTGATTCATCTTGCAGATTACCAACACCGACTTTCTAATTTAAGCTGCGACTGCATTGCCACACTGCTGGTTAGCTGGTACTGCTTCCATCATTTTCTTGGGATCAGGTAGGTTCAGATTACCCATAAATTCAATAAATTGCTCCCGTGTCCTATCAATAAAGCGAGGATTGCAGCGCTTTTCTTCCCCAATTTCGGAAACACTGTGTCCGCGATAATCATGACCAGGATAGACTAAAGTATCCTCTGGGAGGGAGAATAGTTTCTGTGTCACCGAATCGTATAGTGTTCCTGCATCCCCACTCTGAAAATCAGTCCGTCCACAACCGCGAATGAATAAAGCATCTCCTGTGAGGACTCTATCTTGGTTGACTAAATAGGCCATGTGACTGTCTGTGTGTCCCGGTGTTGCGATCGCTTTTATCTCTATTTCCCCTACTTTTAAGATTTCCCCGTCCTTGATTAACCTGCTTGCACAGTCCACATTCGCATTTTCTGGAACAATCCCCTCACAACCTGTTAACTCCCGCAGTTTCCCTGTCCCTGTAATGTGGTCTGCATGAACATGGGTTTCGATGCAATATTTCAGCGTTAATCCCAATTCTTGCAATAATTTGTAATCTCTCTCCACCTGTTCAATTACCGGATCAACCAAGGCAGCTTCTTTGGTGTTTAAATCTGCAATTAAATAGGTATAGGTGTAACTTTCATAATCAAATAACTGACGAAATAACATAAATACCTCCTCTCTCTTTTGTCTAATTGGTAGCAAAAACAGCATTTCTATCAATAATGTTCTTGACTTGAATTACCCACAGCAGGTTATGGATAAACAAATACAAACACCCTACACACAAATTACCTTAGTAATTATTCCCTGGTTTTCATACATCACCTGCTACATATAAAATACTGAGAAGTACCATTAACAAGAACACAGCCAGATAGCCAAGAACCATGATACGACTGTCATCTTTTATTATTATCTTACTATCTGGTAATATAGTCCATGCCCTAGGATTTTGTCAACATCTCATGTTCATATTCTGTAGGCGAAAAATCTGAGGAGATGATTAAAGAATACCAAGATCCTTAAGGTTTGATTTAGAAAACCCATTTATATGACCACTTGGTTGAATAATAAGATAGTTGTCAAAAAAGAGCAGTCATATAAACTACATGGAAAACCCCGTATACCAGATAGCAGAATCAACCCCAGGTTTGTCAGTTACCGATGTTACCGATGGTGATCAAACAATGACAGCACAGCAAAGACATCATCAAATTGTGATTGTGGGAGGGGGTGCTGCCGGAATTACGATAGCATCACATTTATGCAAGGGTAAACGTGGTTTGGATATTGTCATTGTTGAGCCATCGGACAAGCATTATTATCAGCCGGGTTGGACACTAGTTGGGGGTGGTATTGCACCCCTATCCAAATTTATCCGTGGGGAGAAAGATGTCATCCCATCAGGGGTTAGTTGGATTCAGGAACGTGTCGTCAAACTCGACCCAGATCAAAATACTGTGATCACAGAAGGCGGAATTTCTATTAAGTATGATTACTTAGTAGTCTGCCCTGGTATTCAAATTGACTGGCATTTGATCAAGGGTCTGCCGGAAGCTCTAGGGAAAGGAGGAGTAACCAGTAACTACTCCAAAGACTATGCTCCCTATACATGGGAAACCATTCAAAACTTTCGCGGTGGGAATGCAATTTTTACCTACCCAGCTACACCCATTAAATGTGGGGGTGCACCGCAAAAAATCATGTACATGGCCGACGATATTTTCAAGAGTAAGAGTGGGGTAGGAGTAAATACCACGGTCATGTTCTGCACAGCAGGTGGGTCAATGTTTGCAGTTCCAGAGTATTCCCTCACTCTAGATCAGGTAGTAGCCCGACGAGGGATTGTGGCGAAATTTAAACATAATTTGAAGGAAATCAAGGCAGACACTCAGGAAGCAATTTTTGATGTCACCACTGAGAATGGAGTTGAGGAAGTCAGTATTCATTACGACATGATTCATGTTGCTCCTCCCATGAGTGCGCCAGATTTTGTCAAGCAGAGTCCTTTAGCAGGGGCTAATGGATGGGTAGAAGTTGATAAATATACCCTCCAGCACACTCGTTATGCCAACGTCTTTTCCTTGGGGGATGCTTCCTCCTTACCAACTTCCAAAACTGCTGCTGCTGTGCGCAAACAAGCACCGGTTGCAGCAAAAAACTTGCTGGCTTTGATGCAATCGAAACCCTTGACAGCCAAGTATGACGGCTACACCTGCTGTCCTTTAATTACTGGTTACCACTCTGCCATTATGGCAGAATTTGCTTATGATGGTACGTTGGCTCCCTCTTTTCCCCTTGACCCTACTAAGGAAAGATATTCTATGTTTTTAGCCAAAGCCCATGTATTACCTTGGCTTTACTGGAACCGGATGCTCAAGGGTAAGGGTTTTGAGGCAGATATTTTCAAACCAATCAATAAGCTAGTACACCGTTAATTCCAGGTTACTCTCAACAAATACATAAATATTTTGCTCCCACATAAGGATGGGAGCAACCACTCAGACACCTTGACGCAACTTTGACAACTGCTGTAGTTGTTGACTTTGCTGTTCGACCTGAATTGCCAAAGCTTCACAGACCAAATCACACAGTTCAAACAGAAAAGGATTGGCAATGTGATAATATACACAAACTCCCCGTTGCTCCCGTCCTACGATCCCAGCTTGGGTAAGTATTTTCAGGTGCTTAGAAACATTAGCTTGTCCTAATTCTGTTTCGGCAATAATTTCCGTCACGTTCTTTGCACCAGTTTTCAGGGAACAGACGATTTGCAGACGACTGACTTCCGACAAGACCTTGAAAAATTCTGCCACCATACCCAAGGCTTGAGGGGTAAGCTTGGAAATGCGGCATTTATCTACTTTCTCTTCGATGTTGATTGACTGCTTAATTGCTTGTGCAGGCATGAAAGGTATTTCCCAAAATTAATTTTGACTTACATGATTATACATGATTATATTACCACACGGTAGTAAAGTTTGGTAATCTATGAACTTACATAATGCGATCGCCCATTGCTTAGGAGAACAAACTCGATTGGCTTGACAATGGTGATTCATCTATTTTTCCCTTTAGATGTTATCGTTGGTGAGCGATCGCCTCAATTTCCCGCAATACCCGCAGATGTTTGGAAACATTAGATTGTTTAAAACCTGTGCGATCGCAAATATCTTGCACGCTCAATTCTTGCTCCCCCAACACCGCCAGAATGCGCAAACGAGTCGGGTCAGACATCACCCGAAATCGATCAGCCATCTCTTCTAACCGTTTTAGGTTTGTTGTCCAATCCATTGAGACTGCCTCAACAAGACGTTCCATGTAAGCAATCGGTTGATGGGGAAGTTGCTAGGGGCTCCACTAGCGATAAGCCAACACCTCTGAGGGCAAGTCGCTCAAACCAGGGAACAGCTACACCAAAGCGCATTTTGGCAAGAAAATACTGCTCAAATGCGGTTTTTGCCCATCCCACCCAAGCTCCTTGCAGCGCGATCGCTCGCCGTCGCTGACCTGTTGCTGGTTCGGGTAACACCGGGTCTGCGAAAAACAAAATGCCTGTATCGCCAAAATCTGCAAAACAAATCGCTTCCAGAGTGGGTGTAACCGGTTGAGCAGAAGTTTCACCGAGGGCGATCGCAATGTTATGTGCCACTGCCATGGCCATCGCTTCTGTCATCTGCCCCGTTTTCGGCACTCCCACCGGTAACGGAGTGACTTCCGGGGGCTGAAGTTGCACAATCACACCCACAGCATAGATGGAAGAATAGTTAGGGTGCTGATAAGTCGGCAATACGGGAATAAAACCCCCTGCATCTGTCAGCCCTGGAACCAACCCCACCCAGATTGCAGAGCCTTGCGGGAATTTATTCAACACCGAGGTGAGGACGAATTAGCTTTGTATTGTATAACTATATAGTATAGTATTTTAGTGTAAAACTGCTGTCAAGCACTAAATTTAATTTTATAAACTTACAGCAAATTCAAGCATAATGGTTGAGGAATCGAAGAAAAATTCAATGGCTAAACCACGGATTTTGATTGTGGGTGGGGTTGCCGGCGGAGCATCTTGTGCGGCGCGGGCACGACGGTTGTCAGAAGCGGCAGAAATTATTATTTTCGATCGCGGTCAGTTTGTGTCCTTTGCTAATTGTGGTTTGCCCTATTACGTGGGTAGCGTGATTGCCGATGAGAAAAAGCTTTTGGTTGCCAATGCAGATTTATTTAAGGAACGATTCAATATTGAAGTGCGGTTGCAGCACGAAGTGATTGCCATCGATCGGGCTAGTCAAACACTGACGGTAAAAAACCTGCAAACTGGAGAGGTGCTACAGGAGTCCTACGATGCTCTAGTATTATCTCCCGGTGCTGCGCCGATTCGTCCACCATTGCCAGGAATCGAGTTGCCGGGAATTTTGCCCTACGGACGATTCCCGATAGCCGTCGGATTCGAGAATGGATTGAGGCTCATCAAGTAAAGCAAGCAGTCGTAGTCGGCGGTGGTTTTATTGGACTGGAAATGACCGAAAATTTGGTCCATCGCGGCATTGCAGTAACGCTGGTGGAAAAGTTGCCGCAAGTGATGCCCCCCTTTGATCCAGAGATGATGGCTCCAGTTCATGCTCACCTCCAGTCTCAAGGTGTGAAACTATGCTTGAACGACGGTGTTCAGGGTTTTGTAGCTGGCTCAGATAACAACTTAATTGTGCAAACAGACTCTGGTCAGCAGCATCCAGCTGAGATGGTGATTTTGGCGATTGGGGTACGCCCAGAGAATGGGCTAGCGAAGGAGACAGGGCTGGAACTGGGCGATCGCGGTGGGATTCGGGTTAATAGCGCAATGCAAACTAGCGATCCACACATTTGGGCGGTGGGCGATGCTGTAGAGGTGCAGGATTTTGTGACTCAAGAGTGGACACTGATTCCCCTAGCAGGTCCTGCCAATCGCCAGGGGCGGATTGCGGCTGAAACCATTCTGGGACGCAACTCCCAATTTCGCGGTGTGCAGGGGACTTCCGTTTGCGGCATTTTTGGGATGACGGTAGCAAGCACCGGAGCTAGTGAAAAAACCCTCCAACGTGGGGGTATGGACTACCACAAGGTTTATCTCCATCCCGGTCATCATGCAGGTTATTTTCCTGGTGCCAAAGCGATCGCCATTAAGCTTTTGTATGCCCCAACTGACGGTCGGATTTTAGGAGCGCAAGCTGTTGGTGCTGACGGAACTGAAAAGCGGATTGATGTGTTAGCAATGGCAATTCAAGCAGGAATGACCGTTTTTGACCTAGAAGAAGCGGAACTGTGCTATGCACCCCAATTTGGTGCTGCCAAAGACCCTGTGAACATGGCAGGGATGATTGCTGCTAATGCACTGCGCGGCGATGCACCGATTGCCTACTGGGAAAACCTTGACCTCGAACTGGTTAACTTGGTGGATGTACGCGAGGAGTCCGAATTTGAACGGGGACACGTTGTTGGGGCGACCAATATTCCTTTATCACAACTGCGGCAACGAATCAAGGAACTCCCCTGCGATCGCCCACTTTGGATCTACTGTCAGGTGGGGCAACGTGGCTACTACGCAACCAGAGTTCTGCGACAACTCGGGTTTGATGCCCACAATCTTACAGGGGGATACAAGACCTATGAATGCAATGGCACTGCGGGCAAAAAGTATTGTGGCAAATCCCTGGATGCTGGTTTCTCTCCTTATACCTTTGGCTATTGTCTATGGAGGTAACTTTGGAGGTAACTTTCTGCTGAGTACGGTCGTTGGCAAACTGTTTTTTAATCGTAATGATGCGATCGCGCTAGTTTACGGAACTGTGATGCGAAATTTATCCATTGCCTTGGCGATCGCGATGACGGCTTTTGGCAAAGAGGGTTCAGAAATTGCCCTGATTATTTCTATGGCCTATATTATTCAAGTGCAGGCAGCTGCATGGTATGTCAGGTTTACCGACAGAATTTTTGGCAAACCTGTCGAAGCTGTTTGATACAGCAGAGTTAGTTGTTAGGTAGGTGGATGGTGAAAATTGTCGTTGAGATCAGGGAGTAGGGAGAGACGCGATATATCGCGTCTGTACAGTGATTAGGGGTAAGGCTTGGAGACGGATGAACGGCTGCGTTGCGGTTTTATGTTTAATTGCACCTACCTACTTAACCTTCACAGGGCAAAATACAATACCCTCTATCCCATTTGCAACAGTATTGTCAAAATTCTCAGTTTGCTGATTGAAAGTATGAATTTAAATCTTGCGATCGCTGTAATACCATTTCACTCAAATTTTGATACATTTTCTTCCCCACTCCCGAAAGTTCCTGAAAGCGTCAGGTATTAACTCCCAAGTAAAACGGTATCAGGCGATCGCGCCGGGTAGAATCATTACCTGTATCTATTCATACTCCAATTCCGCAATACCATAATCTATTTTTCCAAATTACCAGCGTGTAAACCGCATTCTTTTTTCGTTGCTTCTTCCCACCACCAACGACCTTCCCGTTCATGTTGGTTGGGTAATACGGGACGGGTACAGGGTTCACAGCCAATGCTAATAAATCCGCGTTCGTGTAATTTGTTGTAGGGTACTTCTAAAGCGCGAATATATTCCCAAACTTGAGCAGAAGACCAATTCGCTAGGGGATTAAACTTGATTAGTTGGTGGTCTGGGGTGGAAAATGCACTATCTACTTCAATTACGGGAATTTGCGCACGGGTTCCTGGGCTTTGATCTTTGCGTTGTCCTGTCACCCAAGCATCTAAGGTATTCAATTTGCGACGTAGGGGTTTAACTTTGCGAATACTGCAACATTCCTTATGTCCGTCTTCGTAGAAGCTAAATAATCCTTTTTCTTCCACTAATGCTTGTACTTCCGCAGCATCCGGAAACATGACCTCAATTTTGATGCCGTAATGTTTACGTACCTCATCCAAAAATTGGTAGGTTTCGGGATGTAAACGTCCTGTATCTAATGTAAAAACACGGAAGTTACTCGTAATTTTAGATGCCATATCTACTAGGATGACATCCTCCGCACCACTAAAGGAAATTGCCAGATTATCAAAATTCTCGAGGGCAAATTTCAGAATCTCCCGTGGTGATTTATGGCTATATTCTGCTTCTAAGGCTGAAATATTCAAATTATTGTGGGTCGCGACCATAACTGATGTTCTCCTCTCTCTCTTTTTGAATTTTACAGTAAGGGGGGAATGGAGGATAGGAGTCGGGAGAGTTGAGTGTGATAGTACCCCCATCAATCCGTCATGTAATGTTATTGTACTTTCACAAAGAGAGGAAAATTTATCATGTGATGCAAGGTTTGGAGTTTAGTCTAAATACCCAGACTTATCAGAGGTTGTTTAAAAAGTCATTTTTAATACTTGAATAATTTTTTTTGGGAATGAGAAGAGACGTGACATGTCGCGTCTGTACTCTCGAAGGAAAAATCTGCTTTATAACCCCGTGTTCAGATTCAGGAAGATAGTCAAAATAATGATAATTAATACTTACATCCTCTCACGCAAATCTAAAATTTACATAGGGAGTGGGGGTTTGTGGAATATTACTCCCAATGTGAAGTGATGAGCCCATTGATGAGCAAAAGTGTGTCGCTATTGCGTTTAGCCCAAAGTACCTAATAATAATGGATGTGAAGATGTATTTTGATTTAATTATTGGTAATTAAACCCCTTGTATTATTGATGCGCACAATAGTATAAAAGTAATAGGATTGAGTTAAATGTATGAAAAAATAAACAATAAATATATATGGATGAGAAAAAACAACGTCAGCTGTTTTCTGCGCTTTGTCATGCTTCCCCTTTGTTAAGCTTTTTACTATTGACGGTAATTGTCCCAATTATAATTATGGCGGTTACAGATGACTCAATTGTTAAAGCGAATGCTAGGGAGGCAATTAACTTTTTCATCAATCTGTTTGTTTACGGTATAGTTGCTTTTTTGCTTACCTTTGTCTTCATTGGTGTTCTGCTGTATCCTGTTTTATTTATTGTTAGCATCGTTTTCCCGATTATTGCGGTAATTAAAGTGTTGGAAAATCCAGAAACAATTTATCGTTATCCGTTTATTTTTCGTTTATTTTAAACAGGATTTATTTGTATGTATCGAAATGTATCCCTATCTGGAAGTGTGAGTATTTTGACTCACTCTTCCTATTTTTTATATACTCCTAATCTAGATAATTAAAATAGAATAAACAAGTAACTAATAAAAATATAGTTGCTTCTCAGCTTTTATTAATGTTTTTCTGCTCAAAAAAGCTTAAATTTTAGATATAGATATCTTGGATATTCTTAATTCTAGAATTATGAATTTAAAACTAGCATTAATAACCCTTCTCAGCAGCGCGATCGCATGTGGGTGTGTACAGGAGCAAGCTTCTAATCCAATCCAGAGGCAACCTGTAGCAATCACAACATCGCCCAATACTAGCCCGACCTCCAGCAATGTAGGCTCTTTTCGGGATGTCGATCATCCAACACGCGGTCGAGTCAGTATTACCAGAGACAAGGGTCAACGCTATATCGAATTTGACGACGAATTTCGCACTGATAACGGCCCCGACTTATACGTAATTTTACATAGAGATTCCCCAGTAGGCAGAAATATTAAACAGCAGGATTACGTCTCAATTGCACGGTTACGTCAAACCCGTGGAAGTCAACGCTATCAACTTCCTGACAACCTGCAATTATCTGATTACAAATCCGTGGCAATTTGGTGTCGTTTATTCAATGTCACCTTTGGTTATGCACCCCTTCAACCTTGATGGGTCAAGTATTATCTGTACAAAACAAAGTACTGAAATCGGATGGTTGACCGTATCTTCAGTCAACAGTCAACCGTCAACACACGGAATTGCCCATTATCCACTGCACCAATCCTCGAAAAAACGTGCATCCCGTGCTTCCGGAAATTCATCACAAAACTCATCAAAAGCTCTTTTTTCAAACCGTTTGGCTTGTTGATGGGCTAATTCTGACTGCAATTCATCTACCACATCCCACGCTGTTGCACACTGTTCAGACCGAAAGGATGTTGCAGCACAAATTTCACGAGCTTTGCGAATCGCATCCTGTAATTCTTGATCTAGCACCACGCTACGAGGAAGTTCGACAAATTTACTCTTGTTGATGATATCTGAAACAGAAACAATACCGAGCAAATCACCTTGAATTACGGGTGCGCGATGGAGGTTGTGGTCGGCAAATAACCTAGCTATATATTCTACACCTAAATCCGGATTCACCACAATACAGGGTTTAGTCATGATTTCGTATACTCGCACCTGTGCCGGGTCTTTACCATAGGCAATCACCTTGTGGACGATATCCGATTCGCTGATAATACCATAGGCATCCTGGGGATGACGACGTTCCACAATCAGCGATCGCCATCCTCTACTTTTCATCAATTCTACCGCTTCTGCTACAGTTGCCGAACCGCGAATGGTGACAACATCTTTGGTCATAATATCTATGGCTCTGAGCATACCAACCTCCCATACTGCCGCATATTCTGTTTATAACGAATTAGTTTGAGAATCTTGTGAGGAGGATTGCTGATAATTGGTTAAGCTGTTTGCATGAGGTTGCTTTGACGACAAAAACCCAAATTTTAATCCAAAATCCCCTTGACGATATTTATGGTGAAAACTACCATATATTTATGGTAAAAATTACCATAAATAGAAAATAATTGATTGAGGGGATGGTTATGGTGACTTTTGCGGACGTAAATCATTTGAAACAAAGGGTTCGAGATATTGGGTTATCGGTGTCAGCAGTTGACAGCAGCTTAATTACAGATTTGTATCAATTGACGATGGCTGCTTGTTATGTGGGGGAGAAAACTGAGACACGACGGGCGAGTTTTGAGTTATTTGTGCGACGTTTACCGTCGGGGTTTGGTTATTTAGTGGCGATGGGTTTAGCCCAGGCTTTGGAGTATTTAGAGACGTTTCGGTTCACTCCAGCCCAGATACAAGGCTTACAAGAAACTGGTATTTTTACTAGCGCACCCAGTATTTTTTGGGACTTACTAGCATCAGCAAAATTCAGTGGCGATGTGTGGGCAGTACCGGAGGGGACGGTGGTATTTGCCAATGAACCCTTGTTACGGGTGGAAGCGCCGTTGTGGCAGGCGCAGATAGTGGAAACATACCTGTTGAATGTACTGAATTATCAAACATTAATTGCGACTAGGGCAGCACGGATACGAGACGTGGCGGGGGATAGGGCGACCTTGCTGGAATTCGGTACACGGCGGGCATTTAGTCCCCAGGGGGCGCTGTGGGCAGCACGGGCAGCTTTGGCGGGGGGATTGGATGGGACATCGAATGTGTTGGCGGCGTTACAATTGGGACAAAGACCGAGTGGGACAATGGCCCATGCTTTAGTGATGGCATTGACGGCTTTGGAGGGAAGTGAGGGGGAGGCTTTTGCCGCGTTTCATCGGTATTTTCCCGGTGCGCCTTTATTAATTGATACCTATGATAGTGTGGAAGCGGCGGAAGGGTTAGCAGCGAAGGTGAATGCAGGGGAGATGGAATTAGCTGGGGTGAGGATTGATTCGGGGGATTTGGTAGCAGTGTCGAAACAGGTGCGATCGCATCTTCCCCGGACACCGATTTTTGCTAGTGGAGATTTGGATGAG
The DNA here is from genome assembly GCF_002368395.1 of Calothrix sp. NIES-3974. GTDB lineage: Bacteria > Cyanobacteriota > Cyanobacteriia > Cyanobacteriales > Nostocaceae > NIES-3974. Next base: position 2,578,560 of record NZ_AP018254.1, on the reverse strand, counting down.
TGGGAGATTCAGCGTTTGAGGGATGCAGGAGCGGAAATTAATGGTTATGGAATTGGGACTAGGTTGGTTACAGGTACACCGGTGAATGGGGTATATAAATTGGTGGAGATTGATGGGATTCCGGTGATGAAGGAATCTAGCGGTAAGCGCACCTATCCCGGACGGAAACAGATATGGCGATGGATAGGGGAAGGTAAAGTAGTGGGTGATACTTTGGGTTTAATGTCAGAAAGTTTCGCTAGTTCAGGAGGGGATGTGCAACCATTATTGCAGTTGTATATGCAAGATGGAGTGAGAACTCAACCCAAAGAGAGTTTACAACAAATTCGCGATCGCACAAAATCATCCGTAGCGAGTTTACCAGCAGCAATACGTGATATTAGTCAGCCGATGGAAAACCCAGTTCAGATATCAACGGGATTAGCAGAATTGACGGAAAAAACAAAAAACAGGTAAACGGTAGAGACGCGATATATCGCGTCTAAAAATTTGGGTATGAATTTTATTTGTTTACATTGTGTATTAAAACCACAATCATCGTAAAGACGTAGCGATGCTACGTCTCTACAAAATGTAAAATTATCAATCAATTCAAATTTGACCCACATCCATTCATATAGGGTTTATCACCCAAATCAAGGGATAATACAGGAAAACCCCAAACAAAAACCCAACTCCTGTATCCTGTATTCTATCTCCCGCTCAAATCATGAAAATCGCCTTATTCGGAACAAGTGCAGACCCCCCAACAGCTGGACACGGGGATATTCTCCAATTCCTGTCGGAACAGTTTGATTTAGTGATTGTTTGGACTGCGGAAAATCCCTTTAAGGGAGAACAAACTCCTTTACACCATCGTGTGGCAATGTTAGATTTGCTAATTCAGGATATTGACATACCCAAGGGTAATATCGAATTACGACAAGATTTAAGTCGTCGTCGCACCCTAGAAACCCTAGAATTAGCAAAACAATATTGGGGTACAGATAAGGTGGAGTATCACCTCGTTGTTGGTTCAGATTTGCTTTCCCAACTACCGCGCTGGTATCGGATTGAAGATTTATTACGACAAGTTAAGCTTTTTGTCATTCCCCGACCAGGTTATGGGATAGGGAGGGAAAATTTGCAAAAATTAGAAACCCTCGGTGCGCAAATTGCGATCGCCAATTACACTGGTAAGGATGTTTCTTCCACCAGATTCCGAGAACATGGCAATATACATGCATTGACACCTTCAGTTATTAATTATATTCACCAACAGCATTTGTACAAATGCCAGGATTACAACCCCCAGGAACAAACGACCAACCTTTAGCGGACTTCAAAGTCGGTGTTGATAATGTCATATTTTCGGTTGATACGGCTGAAAATCGCCTTTTAGTGCTACTGGGAAAACGTCAACAAGAACCATTCCGTAACGATTGGAGTTTACCGGGAACCTTGGTACGTCAAGGAGAATCCCTAGAGGATGCAGCCTATCGAATTATGGCTGAGAAAATTCGTGTGAAAAATCTTTATTTAGAGCAACTGTATACCTTTGGTGGTCCCCATCGCGACCCACGTGAGTCGGAAAATAGTTATGGTGTTCGTTATCTTTCTGTGAGTTACTTTGCACTGGTTCGTTACGAAGATGCAGAATTAATTGCCGATGAAATGCATAGTCTTTCCTGGTATCCTGTGAAGGAAGTACCGAAATTAGCCTTTGACCATAACCAAATATTAAGTTACGGTCATCGTCGTTTACGGAATAAATTAGAATATAGTCCTGTCGCCTTTGATGTGTTGCCTGAGTTATTTACATTAAATGATTTATATCAGCTTTACACAACAGTTTTAGGTGAAAATTTTTCGGATTATTCTAATTTTCGCGCCCGTCTTTTAAAGTTGGGATTTTTATCTGATACAGGGGTAAAAGTCTCACGGGGAGCCGGTCGTCCCGCCAGTTTATATAAGTTTAATGCCGAGGCTTTTGCTCCTTTTAAGGATAAGCCGTTGGTGTTTATTTGATTTAGCTAGAGACGACCCGTCGGGTCGTCTGTACAGGGAGTAGGGAGTAGGGAGTAGAGACGACCCGTCGGGTCGTCTGTACAGGGAGTAGGGAGTAGAGACGAACCGTCGGGTCGTCTGTTTAGAAAAAAAGATATTATTTGGGAAAAATTAATCAGAAAATTATTCATCCATTAAGCAAAATCCAAAATCTAAAATCTGTTGATTGGTAATCTCAAATCCAAAATTCCATTAATCATATCCCAGATTTCTCACAAACTTCTCAAACTTTCAGTGAGTAGGGAGTAGCAGGAAAATGAACCCACTACTCAAGACTTATCACTCCCTTGTGAGAAATGCAGGATATCTATACTCAAAACCAGACTTCTCACCCCCATCCAAAATCTAAAATCCAAAATCAAAAATATGAAAATTGCGATCGCTCAACTTAACCCCATTATCGGTGACTTACCCTATAATGCCGAAAATATCCTAAATGTAGCCCACCAAGCTGCTGAATCTGGTGTAGACTTATTGCTCACTCCAGAATTATCTATATGTGGTTATCCTCCCCGTGATTTGTTACTCAATCCGGGATTTATTACAGAGATGGGACATACCCTCACGGAGTTGGCTCAGAAACTACCGGCAAATTTAGCAGTGTTAGTGGGGACGGTAGCACCTAATCCGAATGTGGATATTAAGGGTGGTAAACCCCTATTTAACAGTATTGCCTTACTACATCAAGGTAAAATCGTTGATACTTTCCACAAGCGTTTGTTACCCACCTACGATGTATTCGATGAACGACGTTATTTTGAACCCGGTCACGAACCAAGTTATTTTAGCTTCGGTGATATTACCATCGGTGTGACCGTGTGTGAAGATTTGTGGAATGATGAGGAATTCTGGGGAAAACGCACCTATGCAGCTAATCCCATTGCAGATTTGGCTAGAATTGGTGTGGATTTAGTAGTCAATCTGTCCGCTTCACCCTACACCCTAGGGAAACAACAGTTGCGGGAAACAATGTTAGGTCACTGTGCAAGTCGATTTAACTTACCAATAATTTATACCAATCAAGTTGGTGGAAATGATGATTTAATTTTTGATGGCAATAGTTTTGCTTTAAACCGTAACGGGGAAGTGGTTTGTAGACTACCGGGATTCACCACAGATTTGACTTGTATAGAATTCAACTCAGAAACAGGCGATTTAATCCCCGGCGAAATAGTACCTAATTACACATCAAGTGATGAGGAAATTTGGCAGGCCTTAGTATTGGGTGTACGTGATTATGCGTATAAATGTGGTTTTAAAACAGCCATCCTGGGATTAAGTGGAGGGATTGACTCAGCCCTAGTTGCAGCGATCGCCACCTCAGCTTTAGGAGCAGATAACGTGTTAGGGGTGTTAATGCCATCCCCCTACAGTTCCTCCCATTCCGTCAGTGATGCCCTAATGTTAGCGAAGAACCTGGATATTGCCACCCAAACCCTCCCCATCGGGGAACTAATGCAAAGCTTTGACCATACCCTCGCTCCATTATTTGCGGGGACAGAATTTGGTATTGCCGAGGAAAATATTCAATCCCGCATCCGTGGAAACCTATTGATGGCGATCGCTAATAAATTTGGTCATCTACTACTATCCACCGGTAATAAATCGGAGATGGCAGTAGGATATTGTACCTTGTACGGAGATATGAATGGTGGATTAGCCGTAATTGCCGATGTCCCCAAAACCCGTGTCTACTCCCTTTGCCATTGGTTAAATCAAAAAGGCAAAGAAATTATCCCTGTAAATATTCTGACCAAACCCCCCAGCGCCGAACTCAAACCCGGACAAGTTGACCAGGATTCCCTACCACCCTATGATATTCTCGATGATATTCTGCAACGATTGATTAATCAGCACGAATCCGCCAGTCAAATCATTGCCGCAGGACATGACCCAGAAACCGTCAACAAGGTGATTCGTTTAGTCGCTAGGGCAGAATTCAAACGCCGTCAAGCACCCCCAGGGATAAAAATTACCGATAGAGCCTTCGGTACGGGGTGGAGAATGCCTATTGCAAGTAACTGGTTAGCAGTGAAAAATGCTTATCAAGTAATTCGTAATTCGTAATACCCGCTACGCGGGAAGCAAGCTACGTAATTTGTAATTCTGCCTAGTACTCCATGTCATTAATTTTGATGGGTAAAAAAGGCACGTAGTAGCGCTAGTCTACGACAACCCTGCGGGTATAGCGCCTTTGTCATAAAGCTTTTTTGAGGCTAGAGCCACAACTACCAACCCATCAGAACTAATGACGCAGACTACTAGTACTCCATGTCATTAATTTTGATGGGTGAGAAAAGGCACGTAGTTATACTTTAGCGCTTTATACTAACAGACCAGGTAATTTGTAAGTAGATTATAGCCCAAAAGATTTGATTTTCCCACTACTCCCTACAAGTTTTAGGGATTTATGAGAAATCTGGGGTAATACCGTTTTACTTTGGAGTTGATACCTTTAGGGATGCAAGGGGAGTATATGTATCAAAATTTTGGTGAAATGATATAAGTCTTATGTTTATTTCATGAATGTCTGATTTAGTTTGTGTGATTGTAGTATTTTAACTATATTAGCGCCCGTAATTACTGCTAATTTTTTATGTAGTAATAAACATCAGTATTGAAATCCGGGCTGGAAATGACAGTATATCTACCCAGTAGATTTCTATCTTTGAGAGGGTGTTTAAATATGCTGTGGAAAAAAGTTTGTGTTTAGGTGATAGTAGGAATATATTGGCTGACTCGACTACTATCTTTGCTATAATTCCCTATTTTCCGTTTATCGAATGTGACACTAATTAGCATCATTTTTAATTAAATGAATGAATAGTTTTTGTACATCTTAAGTATCATCATTTTTGAGCCTTTTATCAGCAATTGCATCAGAATCATGACCTGCTAAAAACAAATTTATATCCCCATAAAAATATTCCAAAAATTGGTATATCTCGGTGTATTCGTACTTATTTTCTTCTCGATACATATATATTCACATAGCCAACATTACACACCTTATCTTAATCAAATCAAAATGGAAAATATGACTCCAATTGACCAAAATGCCAGTCAATTAGGTACTAATATTCAAAAACAAACTGGTATTTGGTACAGCACTTGGTATGCCAATAAAGGTGCTTACCATTGGATAACTGGACATGGAATAGGTTCGAGTTCTCAAATGCTAGGCGATGTAGATAGTGACGGGAAGGATGATGCAATCGTTTATTTTGCTCAAACTGGAGAGTGGTACGCATCTCTTTCCAACGGGAATGGATTTAACGGATTCACAAGATGGATTGGTGGACATGGTATCGGCTCTAGCAAGCAAATGTTGGCTGATGTGAATGGTGACGGAAAGGATGATGCAGTTGTTTATTTTGCTCGGACTGGAGAGTGGTACGTATCTCTTTCCAACGGAAAAGGATTCAATGGCTTTACGAGATGGACTGGTGGACATGGTATTGGCTCCAATAACCAAGTATTGGCTGATGTAAACGGGGATGGAAGAGCTGATGCTGTCGTTTATTTTGCTCAGACTGGAGAGTGGTTTGTTTCTCTTTCCAATGGAAATGGATTTAACCGATTCACTAGATGGAGTAGGGGATATGGTAGCAGTTCCAATGCTCAAATGCTAGCCGACGTGAACGGAGATAGAAGAGCTGATGCTGTTGTTTACTTTGCTAATACTGGAGAATGGCATGTATCTCTTTCTAATGGAAATGGATTTAATCCCTCCATTCGCTGGATTCGGGGACATGGAATCGGTTCCACTAGACAAATGCTAGGTGATGTAGATGGTGATGGCAAAGCCGATGCAGTTGTTTACTTTGGTCAAAAAGGTGTAGATAGTGGCTCTTGGTACGTTGCCAGATCCAATGGAAAAGCCTTTGAAAACTTCTATCTTTGGAAAGTAGAACATGGACAACCATCTAAGTACAACAACGACAAAGGCTCCAGTTGGCAAGGCTTAGGTAAGATTTACGGTCATACTTCCGCCTACGCTCCTGTAGTCTTCTCCCCCCACGAAGGACAATGGCGAGCTTTACCACCAGATAAATACGGAAAACCCAATATTATGAATACCTGGGAAGCATGGGATATTAAATATCGTCCCTATACCCTGGGTGAATATCGAGCCTATGATACCCAAGAAGCAGCAGTGATCGATGAACATCTGCGAATGATTACAAAAGCAGGTATTGATTTCCTAATATTCGATTTAACTAATACTCTGGATACGGATGAAGGGTATATTACAGAGGGCGCAAAAGTAGTCGCAGAGAGAATTCGGATTTGGAACTCCAACAAAGAGAATACTCCGGTTAAATATGCGATCGCGGTTGGTGGTATGCAGTATACTGGTAATCCCCGAACTTTAGAACAGGAAGCTAATTCAATCTGGAATCAGTTTATTGACTATTTTGGAACGGATAATTACTACCACCTAGATGGAAAACCCTTATTAGTTAGTTATTCAACCTATACACAGCGTGATCGATGGACAACAGCAAGAATTAATAAATCTGCAACCAGTCGTTTTAATCTTCAGTGGGCTCAAGGTTCTGTTCCCGACACAGAGAACAAAAGACAGGTTCCTTTACCAAGTGAATATGGCTCCTATTTAGGTTGGGGTTATCCCCAGGGTTCTCTGCCGAACAAAGATGTAATGGTAGTAATGCCTGGTTGGAATAATCGAGTTCATATGTTTAGATATCGATACGACAATGGTGTGGAGGGGAATTTCTACTCAATCAAGGGATGGGAACGAGTTTTAGCTCAACAACCAAGAATGGTAATCATTAACTCCTTTAATGAATATCTAGAACACACGGGTGTTGCTCCAGCAGATACCTCTGGTGTCACAGATGCCTTTAGCATTAGTTTAGGACAAAGATGGAGTAATCCTGATTTTTATTGGAACATGACCGTTGAATACAACAAGCGATATAAAGGCATCCAGTAATCTAACTCATTCGTGAGAGGTTAAAAGGTCAGATACCGTTTATCTATGCGTTGGTGGAGTCAACACTAAGTGTATTTAAGGTTAGAATTATTTCACATGCATCAGTGAATCCAAGGGCGACCCGTGTGTGAACGCTGTGTTGATGGCGTAGTTGGCAAATTTTAATACTCTCCGCTACCGGTTTTAGCTTTTCAGTCCCTCTTCCTGCGGAAGAGGGATTTTGATTGCTATTCGGGATTGTGATATACCTGCCAATGCCAGCAATATTACTTAATAAAACTAATATTTATTTACATTTTAATCACAATTATTATTCTCAAACAACTGAATTTAGCTTGATAATAACTGTATATAACTTTTACAAATAATTCCCTATCAAGATGTGGAATGCGCGTATTCCACCATGTTGGATAATGATCTAGAGATTTCAACAGTCACAAAAGTTAGTTTACAAGTCTGGCAAATGTTAATTCCAGTTTGAAATGGAGGGAATAGAGATTTTGCGATGTTTGACGACAAACCTTGCAAGTACGTGGTTTTTGGCAAAAATGGTAGGCTGTGATTTGTATCACTCACAGGTCTACGTGTAATCTGGGAAGATTTACCGGAATTTTTCAATCATAAGACCAAATTAGTATCATATTTAACTTAAATCTAGTAAGAATTTGGATTCAAGGATTAGCAAGTGAGGGTGAGAGGGAGAGTATTGGGAGAGGTTAATTTGTAATGAGTAAATTAAATGTTGCAGAACAAGCTGCTTTGCAAGTTGTACAAGAAGCCATTCAAATTTTGGGGAGGTGGAGTGAATACACATTCAAAAGTGAATTAACTAGGTTAGTGAGTGATAATCGGGACAATAGAGGAAAAGCAGTTGTCCAATCTAAAAAATTACTTGGTTGGAAGGATGGAGATGGACTAGGAACATTGTCCTGCTTATTTGATTTGATCAGTTTGGAAGCAAATACCAGCAATTCAGGGACAGGAAAGGATAATTTGGGATATTATTGGAAACCTGATTGGATTGATAGTGAAGCGGAAAGCTATCCCAAAATTCCCTATCCAGTTAAAAAAGCAGATTTTGTCGCTGATTTTAACCATCTCAAAAGGGAGATTAGAGAAGTATTAGATAAATTAGATGATCAGGATTGGAATAATCTATCTTTGTTGAGTTTAATATTGGAGAAATATGGCTCTTTTATTAGCTTTGGAGAATTGGATATTGCGTTTGTAGATATAATTAGGAGTACAGCTGCGATCGCAGCTATTTTAGCAAGCAATCCAGAGAGTGAAAATCTAACTTTAATTGCTGGAGATTTATCGGGTATTCAAAAGTTTATTTATACAATTTCTGCTGACGGTGCGTTGAAGTCTTTACGTGCAAGAAGTTTTTATTTGGAGCTAGTGATAGAGGAAGTTGTTCAGCAAATTTTAGAAAGTTTAGAATTGCCCCGTACCAATGTGATTTATGCTGGGGGTGGTAATTTATATATATTAGCTCCAGGGGGAGAATCAGTTACAGATTCAGTTCAAGATGTTCGTCAGCAATTTAATCAATGGCTGTTGCAGGAATTTCAAGGTAAGCTTTTTTTAGCTCTTGATTATTTATCATTTTCTGTTGAAGATATTAACACCCAAAAATTTTCCCAGTATTGGTCGGAAATAACCAGTAAAAACCTAGCCAAACAAAAATCCCAGAAGTTTGCTGAAAATATTAGTGAATTTATCAAGGTAGATGAAAGTCATGAACCCTGTAAAGTATGTCATCGTGATGATGTCGAACCAGGACATTTAAAACCTTTAAATAACAATGAGTCTGATTCACCTCTTGCTTGTGATACCTGTCGCAGAATGTTTGACTTAGGGGGAAAGTTATTAAGAGTTGAAGTTATAGTCAGGTCGCAAAATGAAAGTCTGGGTGAAAGTTTGAAGCTAGATACATTAAAGTTTCAACTTCCCCAGACAGAAAAACAGGAAGCGAAAACTATTTATTACCATTTATTCAAAAAATGGAAGCAAATTGTTCCAGAAAATGACACAGCCTTATTGGTAAATGATTGGAATATAGAACATTATCAATTTTCCCATTATCAACAACCTGTACCTCTATTACTAGGTAACTACGGAAAAGAAACACAAAAGCCAGAAGCAGAAAGCAACGCTACCTTTATGCGTGCAGGAGAAATGGCAGAACTTGCGATTGGAATCAAGCGAGTTGCTTATCTACGGATGGATGTGGATCGATTAGGACAAATTTTTGCTAGGGGTTTAGGAGACAAGCAAAATTTACCGAGATTAGCTGGTTTATCCAGACAGATGAGCTACTTTTTCAAAGTTTATCTTAACAGTTTGGCAATGAATCGTAGTGAGAATATTCCTGATAATATCCGAAGTTTAACTCAGCAGGAAAACCCAGGTAATTCGAGAAATATACTTTTTATTTATGCAGGAGGTGATGATTTATTTATATCTGGTGCATGGAACGAAGTGGTGGATTTTGCCTTTGATATTTATCAATGTTTTCGTGCTTACACTGGATATAATTCAGATGTTACTATATCAGGAGGTATCAGTATTGATGAGGTGAAATTTCCCCTTTATCAATCTGCTCGCTCATCCGGAAAAGCTGAAGATGCAGCCAAGGATAATGGTAGGGATAGTTTAGGTTTATTTGGTCAAGTTTTTAAATGGAATGAATGGTTAGGAAGAAAGGAAATAAATATAGGCGATGCTGAAATTAGCAAATATTTACAATCAGAAGAAAAGCCCGAACTATTAGGAGTGTTACCATTTGTAGAAAGGTTAAATAATCAAAATATTGATGTAAATTGTTCTCGAAATTTTGTGCGTAATTTATTGATTACAGCCGAAATTCAAGAAAAAGCTCTAGAAAAATTTAAAGACAATCAAAAATCTGTGGAGGCTTTAGGAACTCGTTACTATTTACATTTACCAAAAATCGCTTATACCTTAGCGAGATTACCAAAAGGTGTACTGGAAGACCGGGATTTTCGCAAATCCTTGAAAAGTCCGTATAATGCACCTTATTTCCGTGCGATCGCAACTTGGATTGAATTATTAAATCGCTAGAATTTATGTCAGAATTAATTCAACCAAAATCACCTTCTCAATTGCCAGATACTAGATAATCAAATATGAGTATTGTGGAAAATATCGTTAAAACTATTAATAACCTAAAGGATGGATTAAAAACCTATCCAATTCGTGAATTAGTCAAACACGCAGAAGAATTTGGACCTTATCTTAAAAAAGAAAGGTTGGAAACAAATCAAGTTCGTAAATTTTTGGACGCAGTGAATCGCTTGAAAGCTGAGTTAGGGGAAACGGGAGATTTTGCCAAAATTGAAACGGAAGTAGTTTTATTAAAGCCTAAATTAGCCTACGCTGCTGCAAGACAAAGAGCTGCAAAACCATTAGGTGAAGTGATGTCAGCAGCGATTGATAAAGTTCACAGCAAAGAAGATTTTGAAAGGTTAGTGCAATTACTCGAATCAATTATTGCTTATCACAAAGCTGAAGGTGGAAAATAAATATGTCAGTATCATACGAACAAAAACCCCTGCTTGGTAAATTAACCCTCACCAGTCAACTTTCTGCGGAAACAGGGTTACATATTGGTGGTGGTGGCGAAAATTTAGATATTGGTGGATTAGATAAACCAGTAATTCGCGATCCATTAACAAAATATCCTTATTTACCAGGTTCTTCGATTAAAGGTAAACTGCGTTCTATTCTAGAAAGGCTGTTAAAAAAACCTTTGAATCGCACGGGAGGAAGCGGAACTTGGCGTTATGAAAGTGATGATTTAGCCGATGGTTTTACAGAGGTAGCATCTGGTACATTTATTGCTTATGAAGGTGCTAGAACCTGTCCAATTAGTCGTGTTTTTGGGTCTACTGGTGGCTCTAATTTGTGGATGGCAATTGAAACTGCACGACAAGAAGGATTATACGAAGAGAATAAAAGAAATCCTACCAATACAATTGAAAATAAAAATTGTATTCAAATTAATCGTGGACGAAATGCACCTGCTCGTTTAATTATTCGTGATTGTCATTTACTCCCAGAATCGGCTGAAAAACTTAAACAGGTTGATACTGGTTTATACATGACTGAATGGAAATTTGAAAATGGTATTGACAGAGTCACAGCAGCTGCAAACCCTAGACAATTAGAACGAGTTCCAGCAGGTTCTAAATTCCAATTTGAGTTAGTTTACACCGTAGAAGATAGACATCAAGCGATTGAGGATTTACAAAATATTGCCATCGCTCTGGCAATTTTAGAAGATGATGCACTGGGGGGACATGGTTCACGGGGTTATGGGAAAGTCAAATTTCAAAACTTTGATATTTCCTATCGCAGTTTAGAACAATATCGTCAAATTGTCAGTAGCACTTCTGGAACATCAAGCTTACAAGTATTGGAAACTATTAGGGATACCCAAACACTTTTAGCGAACTTTTCCAGCTTACGTGATTATGTCAATCGGTTACTACCAGGAACTTAATATGGGTGTTTGGAAACTAATCAAACTCAATTTTGGTCGCAGTCCCGCACATTTTGGTGAACTGGGAATCGGAATGGAAGAAACAAGCGATCGCCTTCGCTCGGATGCTTTATTTAGTGCGTGGGTGAGTATCTATGCACGGTTATTTGGTAAAGCTGTGATTGAGGAATTATTGGGGATGTTCCCTTCTCCGGAAAATCCCGAATCAACTCCACCTTTTCGCATCAGTTCCACGTTTATCTATAGAGAGATTGGGGAGGAAACCATATATTACCTTCCCCGTCCCCTAAAATTTCCCCTCAATTATCCAGAAGAGGATTTAGATTTTTTTAAAGCCTATAAAAAGCTCAGTTACTTACCATTGAAAATATGGCAAAGATGGTATCAAGGAACAGGATTTAATTCCAGCGATCGCAATGAGTTAAGTACCTATAGTAAGCTGGGAGAATCGAAGGGAGAATTATCTCAAGCTGGAGCATTTGATTACGGCAAAGCTTTCAAAATTGATAAGATTCCCAAAGTTGGCATAGATAGGGTGACGAGAGCAACAAACTTTTATCATACGGGTTTTGTCCAGTTTCAATGGGAAGAAAGTAAAAATCCCGCAGGTTTATATTTTCTCTTAGAATTATCCGAAAGCGGTGATCAACTAGAAGATAAATTGCAAGCAGCTTTGCACTTATTAGGAGAAGAAGGATTAGGGGGAGAACGTTCTAGTGGTGCAGGAAAATTTCAAGTCACATGGTTAGATTTACCAGATGCTTGGCAAAAAATAGTTAATTTTGCAGACGGAAATCAGCACACCCTCTTGAGTTTATTTTGGGATACAACCATAACCAGTGATTTTTTAAAAACCGCTAGTTACGAAATTCAAGAAAGAGGTGGTTGGATAGCAGAAACTCAACTACGACGGAAAAAAGTCCGAATGTTTGTCGAAGGTTCGGTATTTCCAATTCAACCCCAGGGAAAGCTAGTGGATGTTACACCTGAATTATTTCACAAACATCGAATTTATCGCAGTGGTATTAGTTTAAGTTTACCAATTCAAGTTCAAGATAAATAAACAGGATTACAAAGATTATGCTTGTTTCCCCCGAATCATCTCTAAAAAAACCAGATGTTTATGAAACTCAAAAAATACAACTCACCAGTCCCATTTTACATATTGGTTCCGCAGTATCGAAACTAAACCCCTTTGAATACGTACAAACAGCAAGAAAAGTCTACCTTCCTAATCAAGAAGCACTTGCTAAAGCACTGCATAAACAAGGTGGTAGATATCTGAATGACTATATCCAAGCAATCAATAATCGGGATAATCTAGAAAACCTCCTTAAAGACGCTTTTGGTGAGCAATGGTGGGATGCAAAAGATGAAAATGGAAAATTAATTTTTCCCAAACAAGCTACTAGTCATAAACATACGGAAGAGAGAATCACAGATTTACGTCCGATGATTCGTAACGGGATGGGACAGTTGTATATACCCGGTTCTTCCATCAAAGGAGCAATTAGAACAGCCATTGCTTATTATTTATTAAAACATAGCGATCGCTTTCACATCCCCGAACAGTGTCGAGTCAGTGAAATCGAGAAAAAATTACGTAGTCATTTGGGTGAACTGAAAAATAAACACAAACAAAAATTCACCGATGATGACCTATTTATGAATAATTTATTCTCAGATTACCAACTTATATATCAAGATAAAAAATACAACGGAAGTAATCAAAATAGAGATTTTCTCCGAGCTTTAAGCGTTAGCGATTGTCAACCTTTGATAGAGAGACAGATTACCACCAAACCAGGTAAATCTATTCCTGTAAATGTACCAATCGTAGCTGAGGTAATAGTTTCCAGTCGCTACCCTGATTATCTCGCAAAATATAAAGCATCCCTTTATGTGGAAATGGTACGCAATGTCCAAACAACATTTACCCTGACACTCGATACAGAAATGCTTTCCTGGTTTAAACATAAACAAGGTATGCAAATTCCATTTACGAATTTAGAAGAATTATTAAAAATATGTCAAGAATTTACTCAAGAACAATGGGATTATGAACATGATTATTGGAACGATATTAAAAATAACCCCCGCGCAGCAGGGAAAAACTTAGATTTTAGTTCTATTCGTCAATTTTATGAACCTGAAAAATCACCATTTTCCATGCGATTGGGTTGGGGAAGCGGAATGACTGGAACAACCATAGGTTTATTATTTGATGACCAATTGCGAGCAGATATTCGCGATACCTGCGGATTAAAAGCACCTGGTTTTGAAGCTGCAAAATCTCGACGAACTGTGATGAATCCGAATGGGGAAATCAAATTTGTACCGGGATGGGTGAAATGCAGAATAATAGAATCAGATAATTGTTCTAAATTGTAATATCAATACTAAAATTTCTGTAAGCTAATATTAATATCGTATGCCAAATTATCTCAAAATAATTGAAATTATTGGACTTCATCATCGCTTTGATATCATTCATGATTTTTCTCCAGGAGTTAATATCTTACATGGTGTTAACGGAACTGGGAAAACTACAGAAATATCCTCTGACAAACTTGAAGAAGTTATTAATCTTTATAACAAATGGGATAAAAAAATAAAATCTGAACAAGTTGATTTTAATGTCATTAGATGGATCTGTCATGGTCATATTGGAATTAATATTCTATTGGAAGCTTACTGTAGTTGCTTATTGTATTGTGATAAAAGCAAAAAAGATAAATCCGAAATACGAAAAATAAAAAAGCGAACAATATACAAATACTTTGCTAATTGGTGGGCATCTCACTCTATACAAGATAAATACCTTTATCCCAAAGAAGTTTTAGAAAAATTAGGTTTTAATCTTAAAAATATGAAAATTGATGCATAAAATAATTAATTTTTAAAGAATCATGCTTATAAATTCAACTTGGACAGTCACCGTATCCGAACCAACCACATTACCCCGTTCCTGCAACCTGGAACTCGTAAAAATCCTGCATGAACGTATTGGTTTGGAATTCGGTAGCGAACAAATTCCCTCCACATCATTTTCTGGAATATGTGGCTCTTTTTTAAAACAACAAAATTTTATTACTTTACAACCGGAAGATTTTTATCAAATATCTCTATCGGGATTAAAAGAAGATGTGAGTAAAGCTATTCTTGAATTAAACCTTAATGATTCCCTGGAGTTTCTCGGTGCTAAATTAAATATAATTAATCGTGAAGATAAAAATACCAGCTATGAAGAACTATATACCAAATTAGTCGCCAATGAACCGGAACCAATTCGTCAATTTAACTTGCAATTTACCACCCCCACAGCTTTCGCACAATCTGGTAGCACCCTACCTTTACCCTTACCATCTTTAATGATTCGTAGTTGGCTAGAACGGTGGAATTATTTTGCTCCTGTCTATTTAGGAGGTGATGAATTAATCAGTTATTTTAATCATGCTTTAATCCTCAAACAGCATCGCATTCAAACCCGTAGGATTCAAATGTATAAAGGTTATGTGAATGGATTTATCGGAGAGGTGACACTACAAATATTGAATCGTGCAGATGCTTTGTTGGCAAATGTAGCTGATTTGTTGGTGCAATATGCTGAGTTTGCGGGAACTGGGATCAAGACACGGTTAGGAATGGGACAGACAATTGTAAAACTAAAACAAGAACTGAGACAATAGGAGTTTTATTATGCGAACTATTATTACCTTTCTCAACAATAGAGGATTGATGCCAGGCTCATTTTATACTTGGCAAGGAAAAGAATATGAGGGTGGAGTTTTTAGTTTAGCCTTACGTCAATTTGTTGAGCATGATCGAATGCTTGTTTGTAATACTCCAGAAGCTCAAGAGAAAACCTGGCCTGAATTATTAAAACTGAATGATAATCGCATTGAGCCAGTTTCAATTCCTAAGGGTGAAACAACAGCCGAAATGTGGGAAATTTTTAATACAATTACAGAACGAGTAAATTATAGAGAAACAGTCATATTCGATATCACTCATGGTTTGCGATCGCTGCCATTTTTAGTATTTTTATTCGCAGCTTATCTTAAGTCAGCTAAACAAGTACAAATCGAAGCTATTTATTATGGTGCATTTGAATTAGGAAAACCCGCACCAGTTATTGATTTATCCGAATTTATCGGTATTATTGATTGGCTCACAGCAACTAATCAATTTGTAAAAACAGGTAATGGGGAAGCACTTGCTGATTTACTTAGAAAAGGTATACCATCTAGTATAGAGTTGCGTGATAATATTGATGCGCGAGAGTTAAAAAATCATCTTGATTCTGCATCTAAAGCTATTGAAGCTATTTCTTCCGCATTACGTCTGACCAGACCAACGGAGACAATGGAGCAGGCAACAAAGCTTGAAGAAGCATTAAAAAAAGCTGAACCTAGTATTAATAAAAAAGCGCAGCCATTTAGTATTTTAACAGAACAAGTAGTTAACGAATATGGGCAATTTGCACTTGAAAAACCTAGGGAGAATTCACAGTTAGTCGAAAACTTACGGTTACAGTTAAAGATGATTGAATGGTATCGAGATAGACAACAAATTGTACAGGCTGTAACTTTAACACGCGAATGGATTGTTTCTGTTTTAGCCCTTAATTTTGAAGAAGAAATGTTTGATAATAAAAATGGGCGTTCTGAAGTTGAAAAAGCCTTAAATAACGGAGTTAAAATCCAAGCAAAACAAGAAATAAATAAACCGAGTCGTTGTGATGAAAAGCTCAAAGAGATACCGAATAAGGAAGATTTAATCAACCACTGGCAGCAAATTACAGAATTAAGAAATGATATTGCCCATGTTGGTATGAATCCTCACCCAAAACAAGCTAAACAGCTAAAAGATAGCTTTGAACGTATATACCCATTCCTCTCGAAGTTTGCGGAATCACTGTTATCTACAAATTAATTAAAGCAAGTCTATTTTGAGGAAATTCAATAGTACTGAATCGATGCTATTAACTATATCTATCACCATCGGTTGTTCCTTTCAAGCAATCATCACCTCAATCCCCAATCCTCAATCATTAACCAAAACAGAAAAGCCAGCACCTTACTCTTCCTATGCGATACCATGAGAATAATCTGAGTCTGTAGAAAAGCATCACTGAAACGAAGGGATAAATATGGCTTTTAGTAATTTTAAAACCATCGGTGAAGTTCTCAAGGAATACCAAGTCACCTATAACCAGTCAAACTTTGTTGGAGAAGCACCCTTTAATATCCCCGATTATTTCCGAGCGGATTTAAACGAAGTCATGGAGGATGGAGTTGTTTCCAATTCAGAATTTGCAATTTGTGAAAATTTAATTTATCCAGTCTTAAAAGAAGTCTGGAAGAAATATAAAACCCAGTTTACAATCTGGAGTCATCAATCTTTTAATTATGATGAAAAACTTTCAGGATTTCCAGAATATATAATTGCCAAACGTTCTCCCCTAGGCAAAGTTGTGTTTGATAAACCATATTTCATTTTGGTGGAAGCAAAGCAAGATAATTTTGAAGCTGGTTGGGCACAATGTATCGCAGAAATGATTGCTGCACAGCGCTTAAATAGTGATTACCCAATCACTATATTTGGTATTACTTCTAATGGTGATATATGGCAATTTGGAAAGCTAGAAGGGAGTAACTTTACTATAAATATTAATCCTTATACTATATATGATTTAGATAAACTCTTTGCGGTTGTCAATTTTGTTTTCCAAGAATGCGAAAAACAACTCAATCATTTAATAGTGGCTTAATTATTTATTGTTCTCACCGAATCGAAGTATACTATACCCGGATTTCTCACAAATCCCTCACAGTCACAGAAAATAGGGAGTGGGAGTAGGGAGTAGAAAGAAAATAAAGCTGTTACTCAAAACTTACCGTTCACTTGTGATAAATACAGGTATACACATTTTCCAAAATCTAAAATCCAAAATCCTATGACCAAAATCCTTCTTGTCACCGTCGGTGGTTCCTTCCAACCAATTGTCACCTCAATCCGTAGTCTCCAACCCCATCGTGTGGTCTTCATTGCATCGGATGGGGATAAAGGTAGCAAATCCCAAGTAATTGGAGAAGGAACACCCTGCGAAATCCGTCGGAGTGTGGAAGTGGTGGAAAGATTACCCAATATTCCCACACAGGTGGGTTTGGGAGAAAATTTTCAGCGCGATCGCGATTTAATCCTGATCCAAAATCCCGATGATTTGTCGGAGTGCTACTGCAAAATCAAAGCTTGTATCGACACTTTACAACGGGACGGCAATCACGAAATTATGGCGGATTATACTGGGGGAACTAAAACCCTATCCGCATCGATGGTATTAGCTGCTGTGGATTGTCTGATTCCCCTGTATATTACGATTGCTGCTAGGGATAATCTAATTAAGGTGGAAAAAGGTGAATTGACCCAATTGGTTGATACCAGCTTTCGCTCTGGTAAGTAGGGAGGTTAGGGAACGGGGAGTAGGGAATAGTTTGAAACCAACAATTCCACTTTTGCTTGGCTTCAAAAAATTACAAGGGTTTTTGAGCTTCTATATAAATACCTATTTGTTTGTACTTTTAGCGACTAAAATACCTTCCAAAGCCTACAAGATAAGGGTTTTACTCACTAAAGCGCTACTACCTGCCTTTTCTTTCCCATCAAAATTAATTGTGGTGGGGTACTAAGTTTCTAGGGTAATTTCGATTTTAATACAAATTGGTATCAGAAACCTGGAAATATTTCTACACCGAAAGATACTTTCTAGGATATTCTGGTTTTGGATTTTAGTTTTCGGGAGGAAAGGAGTGAATTTAGCATCATTCCCCAATCCCAAATTGAAAATCCATCGACCCGGAACGGCTAGTTAGTAACCACGCTTTACACTTGTATTTCTCACAAATTCCTCAAACCTACAGGGTGTAGGGAATAGAAGGAAAATTCATCCGTCACTCAAGACTTATATTCTGTATAACTTACTTGGGAGAAATCCGGTTACAGCGCACCCGTTAGGGTAATATCAAATCGAAATTATTTTGCTTTTTTCAAGGAGACTGCTTTGGAACGCACTTTTTTGGCAATTAAACCCGATGGGGTACAGCGTGGACTCGTAGGGGAAATTATTAGCCGCTTTGAGACCAAAGGTTTTACTTTGGTGGGGTTAAAATTACTAAATGTGAGTCGGGAACTGGCTGAAGCCCACTATGATGTTCACCGGGAACGTCCTTTTTTTCCTGGTTTGGTGGAATTTATTACCTCTGGACCCGTAGTGGCAATGGTTTGGGAAGGTGATGGGGTAATTGCCGCAGCACGGAAGATGATTGGTGCTACTAACCCCCTGAATGCTGAACCTGGAACCATTCGCGGTGATTTAGGTATTAATATTGGCCGCAATATTATTCATGGTTCCGATGCTCCGGAAACTGCTCAAAAAGAAGTTTCTCTGTGGTTCAAAGATGAAGAGTTGGTATCTTGGCAGCCACAAATGACTCCTTGGCTACACGAATAATTGCGTAATTATATTTAAATACCTTCCTAGACGCGATGCTCCTCAAAGGAGCTACGCACATTATGCGATCGCATCTAGGGGGAAATTTTGTGGTTTCAGTGATAATTAACTATTCTGGCAAAGCTTTCTGCTTCTAGGCTTGCACCCCCCACCAATACCCCATCAATTTCTGGTTGAGCCATGATGTCGTCGATTAGGTTGGGTTTGACAGAACCACCGTACTGAATCGGCACATCTGGATTTTTCAATTGAGTACGAATCAGACCAATTACACGATTTGCTTCCTTCGATTCACAGGTGTCACCTGTGCCAATTGCCCAAATTGGTTCATAGGCAATGACTAAATTATCTTGATCTACACCAACCAAATCCCGCTCGATTTGCATGGCAATTAATTTTTCCGTTTCTCCCCTGTCCCGTTGCTGTTTGGTCTCCCCCACACACAAAATCGGCGTTAAACCATGCTTTTGGGCTGATTTTAAGCGTAAATTCACTGTTTCATCGGTTTCCCCAAAATACTGACGACGCTCACTATGGCCAATCACTACATAACGTACACCTATCTCCGTTAACATCGGTGGAGATATTTCCCCTGTAAAAGCCCCTTCATCTTGCCAATGGACATTTTGCGCTCCTAACATCACACGGCTACCGTGTAAATTACGCGACAAGACATTCAAATCGGTAAAGGGAACGCACAAAATTATCTCTCGTTCAGTTGGTGTTTCTTGGACGGCAGGCAAAAACGATTTTAAAAAATCTTCAGATTCTGCCTGGGTTTTGAACATCTTCCAGTTCCCAGCAATAACAGTTTTTCGCACAGGTAATTTCGTCAAAATTTACATAATACTTAATGCATATACACTCTAACAGAAAGTGCGTACCTGTTCTCCATCATGGTAGCTACCTAGTCTTGACTTAACCATATCTAGGTGCAAAGAGCAACCATTGGGTCTGTCACGTTATGATCAAAATGATAATGATTATAATTATATTTCGGCTCAATGGAGAAAAATCGATTCCAGTTACCAGAGCGAATCAACTTAGCAATTATTGGTGCTGGTCCCCACGGGTTGACCCTAGTCACCCATTTGCTGCAAAAACGAGGGAAAATGCGGGGAAGATTTTTGGTATTTGACCCCAGTGGTCGGTGGATGAGTCGCTGGGAGGAGCAATTTGCCAGATTGAAAATACCTCACTTGCGATCGCCTGCGGTACATCATCCAGATCCGAATCGTTTTGGGTTGCGAAAATTTGCTGAATTCCGGGGGGGTGAGTTGTTTCCACCCTACGATTTACCGGGAACGAAGTTATTCCAGGATTTTTGCGCAGATATTATTTCCCGTTGGGATGTGGAGAAGGAAGTTATCCCTGTTGCTGTCACCCGAATTGAACCTGTAGGGAATGATTTGCGGTTATGGTTGGCTAATGGACAAAAAATCATCGCTAGACGAGTTATCCTTGCAACTGGTAGCGCTAATTTACAAATACCTGATTGGGTGCAGAAGATTCAGTCTTCATACCCAGAGGACAAACTGTGTCATTCCCATGATGTGGATTTACGTCGCTTACAGTTGGGGGGTGAACAGATTTTGATTATCGGTGGTGGTTTAACCAGTGGACATTTAGCTTTAGGTGCTGTATCCCAAGGTGCAAAGGTGCATTTGCTGGTACGCAGAAAACTCCAAGAAAAGCTCTTTGATGCAGAACCTGGTTGGTTAGGTCCAAAATATCTGCAGAACTTTTTTGCGACAGGGGATTATCACCAACGTTGGAATCAAATTCAACAAGCACGGAATGGGGGTTCGGTGACTCCCGCAATGGGAATGGAATTACGACGACAGGTACGTGCTGGAAATCTCCAACTCCACGAAAATTGTCAAGTGGTTGAAGCAAGGTGGGTTGATAATAAATGGCAGGTGGTATGTAGCGATGGGAGTATCCTGGAATTTGACCGGATTTGGCTATCTACTGGAACAAAATTTGATGTCACCCAGGAACCTTTGTTGACAGATATTTTAGCTGCTTACCCTATTCCCATAATCAATGGTTTACCGGTGTTAGATCCATCCCTGGGTTGGCATGGTTGCGAATTGTACATGATGGGTGGACTCGCTGCTTTGCAAATTGGACCAACTGCTCGCAATTTATCGGGAGCTTTGATGGCTTGTGAAAAGATAATTCCAGCAATCATAAAAGCTAGGGTTCCCGCAGCCACAAAATAATCAAAATAATAGCGATATATTATATTTTGGTAGGGATGTGATATATTGCCTCCCTACCGTTGCCAATTGGGATTAAAATGGCAAAAATTGCAACAATAACGATGTTAAACCACTGACAAAATCCATAAAACTCGGTTTACCTGCACTGACTTTTGTTTCTGGATTAGTGGTCAGTTCGGTAATAAAAGCCTGTGTTGTTTGTAAACCCTCTTGATTGTTTTGGGATTTAAACATTTTGATGGCAATTTGAGCATCGACATAGGCTGCTTGACGGTCAAATAATTGATACTTCGCAATACCTCTGGCTAAATACGCACCAGCGTAATCAGGTTTGTTGGCGATCGCTTGGTCAAAATAATAAATCGCTTGCTGTTGGTTTCCCCGTTCTGCTGCTGCTACACCTAACCGATATAATTCCTCTGGGCTAACGATTTGATGGGGAATACCCCTTGCACCTTCGAGGTTTGCTCCATTGGTGGCCACATCTTCAAAAATGGCTCCGTATAAATTGGTGTTGCGCAAGTCCGCACCTAATAGCGTACTTCCACTGAGTTTAGCCCCAGTTAAATTAACACCATGTAAACTCGCACCTGTTAAATTTGCACCCCGCAAATCCGCACCCATCAAGTTGGCACGACTCAAGTTAGCTCCAGCTAAATTGGCTCCGGATAAATTCGCTCCTGACAAATCCGCCATTACCAGACCCGCACCACTTAAATTGCAGTTAGGGCAATTTTTTGTGGATAGCAATTGACGCAGGTGTTCAGGGTTTTCAGCATTAGCTGGTAAATTTACTGTACTTAAAGTTAAAAGTGTTGCCACACTGAATATCAAGCTTTTCATCTGCACTACTGGTATTTTGTTACTTGATACTCAAATTTAACTCAGAAAAATTACAAATGGTTGCCATGTATTAAGTACACAACAACCATACTGATTTTGGTCAAGATTATAGAGATTTCCGGTCTGCAAAAACCACCGATAGGTTTGCTTGACGACTCTTGATGACAAAAACTTAACTTTTCTTCATAATTAACAGGATTACATCCCTTCAACAGCTCCACCGATAGCTTTCCATGCGCTGAGTCCACCTTTTAACTCAGAGACATGGTTAAATCCCTGACCACGGAGTAAACTAACAGCCTGTGCAGCTTGAGCGTCATTTTCTCCGTAAACGACTATTTCCCGATTTTGATGTAGACAAGTTTTTGCACGGGTGGTCAAATCTTCTAAAGGCATGGGGATTGCTCCCATGATATGGCCGTGGTTAAAAGTAAAGCGATCGCGTACATCTAGTATGGTTAAACTTGGTTGTCCCCAATCTAATCGAGATTTGAGTGCGTGGGCATCTTCGTAATCAATCAAATGGTTCTGCATAAGCATATATCCCTTGTAACGCTAATCAGCAATCTACCAAAGTTCCCTTTTAAATGCGGAATTTGTTTACAATCAATAAATATTTTTCGCGAATTTCCCATTTAAATATTGCTTGATTTTACAAAACATAAATTTTTGTTTTGTTTCTTCATGAAACATCGCCAAAAAGTAGCTTGGGTAACGTTATCGTCTAGACTGGGAAATATGGCAGCTAGTAGAATCCAAGTTTTACCCAGGGAAGTCGTCCGATTAATTGCAGCCGGGGAGGTAATCGACTCGTTGGCGGCTGTTGTCCGCGAGTTGGCAGAAAATTCCCTGGATGCGGGTGCAACGCGAATTGTTGTCCATTTGTATCCCCAGGAATGGCGAGTGCGGGTTGCGGACAATGGTGTGGGGATGAGTTATGAGGATTTGTTGGCGGCAACCCAGTCCCACAGTACCAGTAAAATTCAGAGTTGCGTCGATCTACAACACATCCAAAGTTTAGGGTTTCGCGGTGAAGCTTTACATAGTTTAGCTGCTTTAGCCGATTTAGAAATCCTCAGTCGATGCAGTGTACCCCATCACAATGACACACCTGTACGGGCAAACCCATCCTGTGGTTGGGGAGCAAAATATGGACGGGACGGGCAATTACTCAAAATAGAAACAGTCGCGATCGCACCGGGAACGGTGGTGACGGTGAGTAATCTTTTTGCTAATTATCCGGCTCGACGGCAGGGAATGCCTAGTCTTTGTCAACAGCTGAAGGCGGTAACTACCACAATACAACAAATCGCCCTCTCCCATCCCCAAGTTGCTTGGCAAGTCTGGCAAAATGACCGTATTTGGCTGAAAATTGCTCCAGGAGCCACTATCGGCAGTCTGTTACCCCAATTTATTTCCCAGGTACGCAGTCAGGATTTACAGGAATTAACCATCCCTGTAGCGCAACTACCCGATAGCGACCACCAGGAACAAGCCACCATTCACCTTGCGATTGGCTTACCCGACCGTTGTCATCGTCATCGTCCCGACTGGGTACGGATTGCCATCAATCGCCGATTTATCAAATCCTCCGAGCTAGAACAAACTATTTTTAGTGCCTTTCATCGAACTTTACCACGCGATCGCTATCCCATCTGCATTATCCATTTACTTGTCCCCCCCCACCACATCGATTGGAACCGCAACCCTGCGAAAAGCGAAATTTATCTCAAACACCTCGGTTTTTGGCAATCCCAAATTACCTACGCAATTAACCAAGCTCTCAACCTGCATACGGATACTAGTTGCGCATCCAATCATACTACTCGCATCAGCAAAATCCTCAAGGCCGCAGAAGCCACTAATCCCTACCACAGCCATCGTTCCATTCCCCATACACCATCGGAACCAGCATCTGGAGACATCCACCGACAACGCCTCAAAGCAGTAGCCCAAATTAATCACATGTACATCGTCGCCGAACATCCCGGTGGTATGTGGTTAATCGAACAACATATCGCCCACGAACGGGTTTTATACGAACAAATCTGCGACCACTGGCAAATCGTTCCTGTGGAACCACCGATAATTCTCTATCAACTCAGCGAGAAACAGGTATTACAGCTACAGCATATTGGGTTAGACATTGAACCATTTGGTGAACAGCTATGGGCAGTCAGAAGCATACCCGCGATGCTAAAGGGAAGAGATGACAGCAATGATGCTATTTTGGAATTAAGCTTAGGTGGAGATTTACAAGCAGCCCAGGTGGCAGTTGCCTGTCGCAGCGCCATTCGCAATGGTACACCCCTGAGTTTACCACAAATGCAAAACCTCTTGGATGACTGGCAAAAAACCCGTAATCCCCATACCTGTCCCCACGGTAGGCCGATTTATTTATCATTAGAAGAACCAGCTTTAGCCAGATTTTTCCGTCGTCATTGGGTCATTGGTAAAAGTCATGGAATTTAAAGGACTAGGAGCGAACAGAAACATATGCTAGATCCAAGTATTTCCAGCAGTAAACCAGTGGTAGGATGGAACATAGCTAGTCCCACAAATCCGAGCGATCGCACTTCCCTAATTCCCTCCATAGTTGTCACCGCTTCACAAATGCGTGACATTGAAGGACGTATTTTTGCTGCGGGTATGCCAGTTGCGGCTTTAATGGAAAAGGTCGCTGGTAGGATTTTTTCTGTTATCCAAGCCTTAATCCCCTCACTATGGACTGATTCACAGCCAAGTATCGGTATCCTCATCGGTCCAGGTCATAACGGTGGAGATGCTTTAGTTGTGGCGAGGGAATTATATTTAGCTGGATACTGCATCAAGGTTTATTGTCCGTTTACCAAGCTGAAAGAATTAACGGCACAACATTACCAGTATTTACAAAGTTTAGGTGTTACCATTGCTGACCAGGTAGAGATTCTGGGTGATTGCCAAATCCTGATTGATGGACTGTTTGGATTTGGTCTAGAACGACCCCTAGAAGGGGCGATCGCCAACTCCATCAATACCATTAATACCTGGTCACAACCCGTCATTAGTATTGATCTCCCCTCCGGTTTACATACGGACACCGGTGCTGTTTTAGGTACAGCTATTCGCGCTACCCATACCCTCTGTCTCGGTCTGTGGAAACGGGGATTATTGACAGAATCAGCCTTAGATTATGTCGGTACTGCCCAGTTAATCGATTTTGATATCCCCATTGCCGATATCAATGCAGTTATCCCCAATACCCCGGCGATTCGCCGAATTACCAAAAATCTGGCACTATCAGGATTACCCCTACCCCGAAAACTAAACACATATAAATATAAAGAAGGACATCTATTACTCATCTGTGGTTCGCGTAACTACGGAGGTGCTGCCATCCTTACCGGATTGAGTGCCCGTGCTAGTGGGGTGGGAATGCTGTCGATTGCCGTTCCCCACTCCCTCAAACCGATTTTATTGGGACAATTACCCGATGCTTTAATTATCGATTGCCCAGAAACTGCCACCGGAGCCATTGACCACCTACCCGACACAATCAACCTGGACAAATATAATGCGATCGCCTGTGGTCCGGGATTAACTGTGTTTGCTAAATCCGTTGTGGAAACTGTGCTAAATACAACTAAGCCTTTACTCCTGGATGCGGACGGTCTCAATATCTTAGCGGAATTAGGGGCAAAAGAGCGGTTACAAACAAGACAAGCTGCGACCGTAATTACACCCCATGCGGGCGAATTTGGACGACTATTCCCCCACATTAACATTAACGATAACATACAAGCAGCCCAGATGGCCGCCAGCAGTAGCCAAGCCATCGTTTTACTGAAGGGAGCTAGAACCGTGATTAGTCATCCCCAGGGTGACACATGGATATTACCCCACAGCACACCCGCCCTTGCCAGGGGAGGTAGCGGAGACGTGCTAACAGGCTTAATGGCAGGATTAATCACCCAAGGGATGATGCATGGGCGACCCCTGATTCAAGCCGTGGCTACAGCAACCTGGTGGCACTCCCAAGGGGGGATAATTGCCAGCCAAGAGCGGAGTGAATTAGGGGTGGATGCACGGACGTTGTGTGATTATTTATTGAGGGTTGTGGCATGAGGTTATCCGATTCGCTTCCCATTTACTGATGCAGCAAGCGAGAGATTTCGATATGCATCAGAGCGATCGCAGGTTCCCGTTGAATGGCATAATCGTAACGTTGTTCGAGGATTGTGCCTTCTTGATTGGGTTGCAGTAGCGATCGCGCCTGTTCTAATAAGCTATGTATTTGGGCTTCTGCGATGGGTTCTTTGGAATACAAAACCTCATCAACCTGGACAATGTATTGGGAAATCGGGTGGAGCCAATTAAACCACTCATCCCCAATCACTAACTGTAGAAACTCAGAACTATTACGAATTTTGCCGTGTACAATTTCATACTCAATCTTTTCAAAATCCAGTAAAGCCTTATGCAGACGTAGTATAGTTCGACGTACATCCCTTAAAAGCTGAAGGGTAGAATCAATCGAAGGATTAGTAGAGGACATGGGAAAAGATGATGTATGAACAAAGGATACAGAATACAGGATACAGGAGACAGAATGCAGGAGACAAGTGAACAGAACCTGCTAAAATCCCAAAACCTCAAATCGCAATTCTCAAAAAGTAGAGGTATAACCATAATACATCTCTACTGTCAACTGAAAGGAAAGGCACGTAGTAGCACTTTAGCACCCGATCATCAAACTTTTTCCAAGCTACTACCACAACTACTACAAACCCCCATAACTTATGTGGTGGAGTATTATAGTGACTCAAAGGAGTTAATCCGGGTTTGATACACCTTTACCAACCGATTAATCCCCTTAAATCGATACAACCCCATTTCCGAAAAATCAGCAGGATTTTTTAACATTTTATAGGTGACTTCACTGACCACACATTCCCCTGGGGGACAAATGCTTTCTAAACGGGATGCCAAATTAATAGTTGTTCCTAAAGCTGTATACTCAAACCGTTGAGAACTACCAACATCACCAACAACTGCCTTCCCACTATTAATAGCTATTCTTAATTGTAAAGGTTCTTGCCAGAAATGATCAGCATTTAACTGCGCCAGACGATTCAACATCCCCTGAGCTGCGGCTACAGCACGTTCTGGGTGGTCACTTTGGGGTTCAGGTGCGCCAAAAAATGCCATAATGCAGTCACCAATATACTTATCTAGAGTACCACCATAGGCAAAAATTTCTTGTAACATTTCCTCAAACAATTTATTTAACATTTCGGCAATTTGAGTGGGTGTTAGCCGTTCCGAAATCGCTGTAAATCCCACGATATCGGCAAATAAAATACTAATTTCGCTTTCCGTGGGTGTGAGTCTACCGTCACCTAATGCACCAACTTCGATTAGTTGTTGAACAACCGCAGGGGAGTGGTAGCGTTCGAGACGTTGACGAATAATTTCTTCACTCTTGAGTTTTTCTGCGAGTAACCAGCGTTGCACACTAGAAGCGACAATATTTGCTAAAGCCGAAAAAAAGCTTAATTCTTCTTCCCCTGCTTCATCCCAATGGTAAGAAGAAAGGTGGGCATCCGCATATAGTACCCCCACCACTTTACTTTCGTCCCATAAAGGAACAGCCATCGCGCTACGGATATCATTTGCCACAATACTGTGTTCCGTGGCAAAACGTTCATCCTTTTGAGCATCAGCGATTTGGATGGCGACTTTTTCTTCAAACACCTTTTCACAGATACTGTGACTAATCCAAGTGTCATCTGCACTCAAATGATGGTTTTGGGAGCGGGTTCGCGCAGCAGCATTCACTAATTCGGGGGTTCCTTTCCCATTGAGATCGATTAATAAGGCTAACCGATCAATACTTTGCAAGTAACGGAAAACTACCTGCTGAACTTGATGGAAAATCTCTTCAATAGAAGTTGCTGCGGAAAGGTTTTTGGCAATATCAACTAAATCCTTTAATCTGGCAATGGTTTTATCTTTATTTTTATCATTATTTTGCTCCCCAGGGTTTTCCGGTTGCAGCCATCGCTGTTTCAGTTGTTGGACATTACGGAGAATCGTCCGTTGTTCCAAGTTTGCAGACAGGGAACCGGATATTTCAGGGGCTTTTTTCCGTAAAATAGCCTCCAAACAAGCATTTCCCAACCATAATATGTCCCCATCCTGGAGAATTTGCGGTTTAGTTACTAATCTATCATTTAAAACCGTACCATTTTTGCTGCCTAAATCTTCTAGTAACCATTCTTCGTTCGGTGTTTTAAGCAACCTTGCATGGTAGCGAGAAACACCCCCAAATGGTAGACAGAGGTCGCATTCTGGTAAACGACCGATCATGAATATATCTTGTTTCACCTCTACGGTGTTTTCAGTATTGCCCTGTTGAATACGCAATGTAAGTTCAGTCATGACCGCAAGTCAACCATCCTGCAAGCACAAGGTATTAAGATCCAAGTGTTTTTTTACTTTTGATTAACACCGTTACACTTTCTTTATGGCATCCTTAATCGCATTCCGGCAATAATGTCATCAAAAAAACATACAATCGCTTCCTGGATTTCTCACAAGTAAGTAATAAGCCTTAAGTAACGGATTGATTTTCCTTCTACTGACTACTCACTACTCCCTACTCCCTGTGAGTTTTAGGGTTTTGTGAGAAATGCGGATCTTGACTCATGGGATTTGGGATGGTAAGTATTTCTGTCTGACAAAGATGGTAATATGTGGTTTTGGTCAGTTCTACTGCGATGACTGAATTTTGATTGTATCAGCTACAGCTTGCCAAGACTTAACAAAGGCTTAGTATGGTAACGTAAGAAAATGTATAAAATATATTTATTAGAGAGTATAGTCATTCACCATGCCGTTTCGGATTTTAAGTTTAGATGGCGGAGGAGTAAGGGGAATCATTGCTGCGATTATGTTAGCGGCAATTGAAAAGCAAATAAATCAACCTTTAAATAAATATTTTGATTTAATTGCTGGAACTTCTACAGGTTCGTTGTTAGCTGCGGCCATTGCTACCGGACGTAGCAGCCAAGAAATGATTGATTTATACAGAAACGAAGGACTACGTATTTTCCCCTATCAAAGTCGTTGGACATGGCAAAGGTTTCCGTTACTTTTTAAGCATGGCATCTCTGCACCCAAATTTTCCCAACAAGGTCTTGTTCAAGTATTACAAGAAACCTTTGGAGACACAAAATTCTTTGGAATTAATTCACCCCGACTGATAATTATTTCTTATGATACAATCGAACGGGAAGTGATTGTGTTTAAAAGTTGGCGACAAGACCAAGCTTTTGGAGATATTCCCCTGTGGGAAGCTTGTTTATGTTCGGCATCTGCACCGACCTATTTTCCAGCCCATCGCTTAGAAAAATACGTTCTGGGTATGGTTAAGGGTGGATCAAGGGAAACGCTCAATCTCGATGATAATGCATCATCCAAGGAACAGGTTTATCAGAATCGAAAAATTGAGATTATCAGTGGGAAAGGAGCGGGTCAGGTACGAACAATTATAAGTTATCGAGGATATCACCGAGAAGCGCAAATTTTGCCCCAATGGGAAGAGATACCTGACGAAACATCAGCCTACAAAATTACCACCATATGTTCAGCTATAGATGGGGGTGTGGCTGCAAATAACCCCTCCAGTTGTGCGGTAGCTGAAGCCTTACGGTTAGGATACAATGCCAACGATATTTTTATGCTGTCTTTGGGAACAGGTGATCGCACACGGATTATTTCCCACGAAGAGGCTTATAATTGGGGTCTAATTCAGTGGGCACAGCCTTTAATTGGTGTATTATTTGATGGCTCATCTAATGTTTATGAATATATCTCTAGACAAATTCTCAGTAAGAAAGTTTTAAGATTGCAATTTAAGCTGGATCGAGATTTAACAGGGAAAAAACTGAGTGATGATTTAGATAATGCTACCCGTGAAAATCTAGATAATTTGATGGAAGCGACCTATGCTTATTTAGAACAACCGAAGGTTAAATCGGCTATTCAAGATTTTTTACATTTGAGTGGGTAGAAATTGAGAGGATGTTTTAAAAGTCGATTTTAATACTTAATAAGCTCGTTTTTTGGGAGTAGGGAGAAGGGAATCGGGAGTAGTTTATAAGCGTAGGTTGGGTTACGCTGTAGACATCAAATTAAGAGCAATATTATTCACCTTCTCTACCTAACCACACAATAAACATGTGTGGAATAATATATATTTAGGCGTAATATATTCTGATGTGGGGAGACGTAATATATTACGTCTCTACTGTTTTCAAATTGCTATCGAATTCAAAATCCAAAATCCAAAATCCAAAATCGTCCTACTTTCCTTTGCTTTCCGCTAAAATTTCATACAGCTTATCTTCAAACTTCTGGGAGCAAACATTCCAGTCAAACTCCAAAATTAACTCACGGGCTTTTTGGGACATTTGTGTCTGTAAAACTGGATTATTGAGGATAGTGGCGATTTTTTGGGCAAAATCCTGGGGTTGGTCAGCATCAGCGAGAAAACCATTTATCCCATCTTCCACCTGTTCCGCAGTTGAAGGTGCATAGGCTGCAACTACGGGTGTTCCTGATGCTAAAGCTTCATTATTTGCAGTACAGAAATTTTCTGTCACTGAGGGATTAACAAATACATCGGCTCGAGCATACCATCCCAACAATTCTGTACCGTGGGATTCGCCCCAAACTGTGATGCCATCGGCAAAGGTTTGAGCACGACGACGAATTTCCCCATCTAATGGTCCAGTACCAATAATTACTAAATGGACATTGGGTACAAGTTTTGCCACGTAAGGGTAAATGTCGATTAACTTGGTGACATTTTTTTCTGCTGTAATTCTGCCCACGAACAACATTGTCGGTCGATCATCGTGGGGAATCGGATTATAACGAATATTATCAGGTTGAAAGCGATCGCAATCAACTCCTTGGTAGGGTAGATATTCGCTGGGGTAGGAACCAAGCGCTCGATAACGGGTTAATTGTTCACGGGATGAGAAAAAATTGTAATCATAAACTTGGCTTAATTGTCTGGTAGACCAAGGGATAATTGGTTTAATTAAGTTGTAAATAAAGCTTCCCAAATAATAGCGAATATAGGCTACAATATCCGTATGGAATAGGGTAATAATAGGAGTTCCCGTCAAGCGTCCATACTCAACTCCCACGGGTTTACCATACCCTTGTAAAAACATCGAATAGCATCCTCGTAATTGGGGTGCTTCTTCCACCACGACAATATCCGGTCGGAATTTTTGTAATTGTTCTGTATCACTCCAGTGGCGATAATTTAATGGTTGGGGAAGGGAACGATAGAAAATTAATGGTTGGGTGGGAAATGCATAGGAGGAAAAATTCGGGTATAATTTAGCTTCTTCAATTCCTGGCATTGGTCGTTTTCCCACATGCGCTGGATAATGTTGATTGAATTCTGGATGGATGAGAAAGACCTCATGTCCTTGTTTGAGGAGCCAACAAACTCGTTGATGTACAGCTACAGATACACCGGTTAAATAGGGTGCATATAAACTAGTAATAATTGCAATTCGCAGGGGTTGTTTAGTCATAATTCCATGCCGATAATTGGAGTGAAAAAGGCAAATTTAACCCTGGGAGATTTGGATAATTTTTAATTCTTAATTTGTAGTAAACGCTACGCGGGAAGCAAGCTACGTAATTCCTAATTTGTGATAATATGGCAAGGCTGCGCCTATGTAATTTATAATTATGAATTAGGTTGAATAGATAATATAGGGATTAGGAGAGAGACGCGATATATCGCGTCTGTACGGGAGTGAGGCTGTGAGCCGAATGCTCGGTTATGTTGCGATTTTATGTTTAATTGCACCTACCTATTTATGATAATCTGAAGCTCCATAAATATTGTGATTTAAGCACTCGTTGACAAGGAATCAGGTGTTTGGAATTACTTCCTGATGTCGCAATGGTGGTGTTTAGGTCGTCCTTGCGTAAGTCCTGAAATATTTAAAATGAACCTTACAAGCTTACTTACTGTTAAAAGCTAATAACTAATAGTCAACTGCTTGAAGTATAATCACATCATAACTAAAACAGCTAAGTAAAAAGCATCTTTTGCCACAGTTTGATTAAAAATCTTCCAAATTCTCTCCTAGCACTTTTTTTGTGCAAAAACTATCATGTTTCGACAGCAGCGCATAGCCATTTCTCCCTCTCAAATTAGCAATCACCAAATCCATCTCACCCGTGAACAATACCATTACCTAATACGAGTATTACGATTAACAGATGGAGACGAAGTAATCGCCATTGATGGTGTCGGTAATTGGTGGTTAGCAAATTTAAAGGGAGAAAACGCCAATATAACCCAACAATTAACCGTTGATACAGAACTTCCAGCCACCATAATATTATTAACAGCCCTACCCAAAGGTAACGGCTTCGATGATATCGTCCGTATTTGTACAGAACTAGGAGTAGCTAAAATCGTCCCCATATTGAGCGATCGCACTCTTTTAAACCCTAGTCCCCAAAAACGAGAACGTTGGCAACGCATAGCCCAGGAAGCTGCTGAACAATCGGAAAGAGCCTATATTCCCACAATTTATCAACCTGTCGATTTCGCAACCGGATTAAATTTATTCCCCAGCACCCACCAGTATATTTGCGAAGGACGAGGTAACTATCCTCACCTACTAACAAAAATATCCCCAAGCAACGACCTACCCCATCCGACAATTATCATCGCCACAGGACCAGAAGGAGGATGGAGCGACAAGGAACTCGAATTAGCGATCGCCTCCAATTTTCAACCCGTATCCTTGGGAAAGCGCATCCTCAGAGCCATCAGCGCACCAATTGCGGCTGTATCAATGGTCACGGGGTATTGGGAAAGTTGTGGGAATTACTGAAACTGTTGAGCATAAAATCCGGCATAGCGACGCTGTAAACTCAATAACTCATCATGGGTTCCCGATTCCACGATTTGTCCTTTTTCTAGAACCAAAATGCGATCGCATTTACGCACTGTAGACAGACGATGGGCAATGACAAACACCGTTCTACCTTCCATGACTCGTTCGAGGGCTTCCTGTACTAAGGCTTCTGACTCGGAATCGAGGGCTGATGTGGCTTCATCTAGTATGAGTATGCGCGGATTTAGGAGGACAGCGCGGGCGATCGCAATGCGTTGTCTTTGTCCCCCGGACAGGTTTACGCCCCTTTCCCCCACAATTGTATAATAGCCATCGGGTAGGTTGCAAATAAATTCGTGGGCATTAGCAATTTTGGCTGCCGATTCCACCGCAACCATATCAAAAGTTTCTTGACCAAAGGCAATATTTTGAGCGATAGTTCCAGAAAACATCGTTGTTTCTTGGGGAACAATACCGATTTGTTTCCGCAAACTGTTGAGGGTGACATCGCGAATATTCACATCATCGATCAGGATTTCTCCTACTTGGGGGTCGTAAAAACGTGGCAGTAAATTCACAAAAGTTGTTTTCCCCGCACCGGAACTACCAACTAAAGCAATCACCTCTCCCGGATAGGCAAGTAAACTAATATTATTAATTACGGGTTCACCGGGTTTATAGCCAAAAGTCACCCGACGGTACTCAACTTTACCATTGACTACAGGTAAGGCGATCGCATTTAGTTTTTCCTCCACCGCCGGTTGAATTGCTAATAATTCAAATACTCGATCTACAGAAGCTTCTGCTTCCTTAAATAAATTATAATTAACAGTAATATGTCCCACCGGGTCAATTAATAGAGCTGCTCCTGACAGATAACTAAAAAATTTTCCTACCGTTAGATTACCTGCCGAAATTTGCCAAGCAGCAAAAAAAAGTAATAGTAAAAAACTCAAAGCCTGTAAAAATCCTATAATCGGAATTTGAATCGCTTTTAACCGTTCCGTCAAATATTTAGCCTGCATTGCCCGTTCTGATTCTCGACTGAATCGAGCAATTTCATAGGCTTCTGCGGCAAAGGCTTGGACAATTCTAATCCCGGCAAAAATTTCCGTTAAAATTGCCGATAAATCTGATACTTGATTTTGGCTTCGTCGTGCATACTTTTGTAATCTTTCGCCAAACCAAGCAATTAAAACCAACATCACCGGGACAATAATTAAAGTTGCCAAAGTTAACTGCCAACTCAAATAAACCATATAAATTGGTATGACAATTAACTGTAAAGCACAGGGAATAAAATCGTGCAATAACTTATGCACAGCCTCCCCAACTCGATCCACATCCTCCGTCACCCGGTAAGATAAATCACCAGCCTTCGCCGTTTCAAAATAGCTTAAATTCAAGCGTTGCAAATGGGCATAGACTCGCTTACGGAGATTAAAAGCTACCCGTAAAGCCGCCTTTGCCATGTAAATATCCTGTACCGACTGGAAAAAACCCCGGATAAGAAACACCAATCCCAAAATACCAGCCAACTGTGCGATCGCAACTACATTACCACTCCCAAAAGGCGCTGACAATTGTTGCACCAAATACATCAGTGTTAAAGTCGCCAATACATACCCAATAATCCCTGTCAACCCCTTGATAATATTTGCCCACTGGGGGCGGATATAGGGTAAAAGTTGTTTATAATTAGATTCAAGTTTAATTGAGATACTCTTCAAGCGACCACATCCCCACACACAGTTTCGGTTTAATCTGTCTTTATCTTAAGACGCTACCAGATTTGGGTAGTTTCTCACAGATTAGGAGGAGACATCAAGGATTGGTAAATTTTGTTTGTTTACCTACTCTCTTACTATTGTAAAAGTATTGATTTTGGTACATCTACCGTAATTAAATCTTCATCCTGAGATACAAGATAAGGGAGCATCCCACTTTTTTTTAGTACGTCATTGCGATCGCAACGAAGTGGAGTGTACGCGAAGCGTTCTCGAAGAGTAGCGAGCGTAACAAAATATTATCACCCTGGGTGGATTGAATGGGGAAACGGAAATGAGTATCAAAAAAACCTGCGCGATCGCGGACTGCTTGATTATTTTGTTTTTCCGTTTATTGGTGTGGGTTTGGTCACTCTGGGTATCACTGGTTTTGTTGCGTGGAAAAATCACCGACCTCGCCAGCTATCATGAATTATAATACCAAAAAATTGCCTACCTATTGCCGATGGGACAGCCAAAAAACAGCATTTTTGACATAGGCTTGAATATCCTGAAGAGCTTGGGGATTTTCAGTCATACCCTTTCCTGGAGGTTCATCGACGAAACTGGGACAACCTTGGCTAATATCCCAATTGTAATCAACAAAATGGTGAAAACTAGAATTTGCGATCGCACGTCCGAGGTGATTCCCTTGTGCATCTTGGTAGCTTTCTTGAGCAACAATTAAATTAAATTCTCGCTGAGTAACAATACTTTTACTTGTCGCGAC
The DNA here is from genome assembly GCF_002368395.1 of Calothrix sp. NIES-3974. Taxonomy (GTDB): domain Bacteria; phylum Cyanobacteriota; class Cyanobacteriia; order Cyanobacteriales; family Nostocaceae; genus NIES-3974. The sequence continues at coordinate 2,543,027 of NZ_AP018254.1, read as the reverse complement.
CACCCTAGCATGGGGATTAGTTTTGGGGATACCGATTCCTCCTTCGTGGGGGTGAGCAGGGAAAAATTCGATTTTTCCGGATGGGGAATTAGGATTTTTCATCAGTGGGTGTAGAGGTTCAGTAGCACTGATTTTTTGATAATCGCCGTTTGCTCCAGAATGGTAATTGGGATAATTAATATAGGTTGTGTAGGGGTCATCGCGAGTTAAGCGAGAAGTATCCGGGTCAGGATTTTGGGTATGAAAATAATGGGTATCACCGATATCAATAATGCCACACATCGAACAACCCATATCCTGATGGTCACGGGTGGATAAAATTCCCCCACCCCGACGGCGAAATTGATTAATTCCTGCTATATCCTGGGGACTTAAACCGTCACCAACATCTAATGCAAATAACCACAATTGGTCAAAATCCGACTGATCTAAGGAACTTAAAATCGGGTCATTCCCATCCATATCGGTAATGCGATCGCGTCCTACAACTTGGCATAATTGTTTACCATTATCATCAGTTAGAGAACTTAAATAATCCCGCAATAATGAGAATCTAGCGATACTCCAATCATCTGCGGTGGTGGGAATAGTTGTTTGTAACAGAATATTAATTGTCATCGGAGTTTTGAGATTATCACCGGGAGAAAATTTCATTTTACCTGAGAGAGTCATGTTTTGAAGAGAGAGAGTTGAGAGTATTTTTAATGCACCGAAGTATCACTAGTATTTCCATGTGTTACAATAATTGTGAAATTTATTAAGATATGATAATCCTGTATTTTTTTTTAATATGTATTGAAGCGCGGAATGTGGCATACTAGGAATTGCGATCGCATCAATTAATTTATCATCAACCAGTTTTTTTTGCTAACTGTTAACTATTAACTGGTCAATGATTTATCGTTCTAAATGTGACCATGCTCTACACAGTCACGTAGTGACCAGGACTACCGCCTTCAATGGCGACGCAAAAGTCGTGCAGCGTCCGTTCCCACAACATCTTTGTCAACGAAATTGAACTCACATTAAAAGAAGGTTAAATCCCTTTCATCTCATTTTTCTGGAGGGAAGTTCAGACTAAAAATCCCTCTTCCTGGGGAAGAGGGACTGAAAAGCTAAAATCAGTAGTAAAAAGTATTAAAATTTACCAGCAATGGCATCGACACAGCGTTCACATAGTAGCGGGTCATCACTGGATTCACCGACGTGGGTGGAATAATTCCAACAGCGATCGCATTTTTTCCCTTCTGCATCGACGACACCGATTCCCCAGTTTTCACATAATAGGTTGTACTTTAAGCTTTTGAGTTGGTCGGTGGAATCTACGAGTTCAACTTGGGAGGTAATAAATACATAGCGTAACTCATCAACTCCATTGTGATTGGTTTCCATTGTTTGCAACTGCTGACCTAGTTTCCCGTCGGCTATGTGCAACAATACTTTAGCTTCTAGGGAAGACCCAATACTTTTATCAACCCGTGCTTGTTCCAAAACTTTGTTGACATCGTTGCGTATATCCCGGATTTTTTCCCAAAAAGTGGCGATTTCTGGGTTTTTCCACTGGTAATCGAGGTTCACCCAACCTGCTTGGAATACTGATTTGTGGGATGGGGGGTAGGGTAAAAACTGCCAAATGTCTTCTGCTAGGTGACATAATACGGGTGCGATCGCCCGTGTTAGGTTTTCTAGGGCATAATAGAGGATGGTTTGACAGCTGCGTCGTCGCCAACCTTTGGGGGTGCTGATATATAATCTGTCTTTGGCGATGTCGATGTAGAAGTTGGATAGATCAACGACACAGAAGTTTTGCACGGTTTGGAAAAAGCGGAAGAATTGAAAACTTTCAAATGCGTCGGTGACTTCCTCAAATACTTCTGTCATCCGGTGCAACATGTATTGATCAACTGCGGGTAGTTGTTCGTAGGGAACCAGGTCTTTTTCGGGGTCGAAATCGTGTAAATTACCTAATAACACCCGTGCCGTGTTGCGGATTTTACCACGAATCTCGGTGAGTTGTTTGAGGATATTTTTCCCGATGCGTTGATCAGAAGTATAATCGACCGAGGATACCCATAACCGCAGAATATCCGCTCCGTAGGCTGGATTTTCCTTTTGGTTTTTACCGCCTTTGATGATTTCGTCTGGGTCAATCACATTACCCAGGGATTTGCTCATTTTGAAGCCTTTTTCATCCAGGGTAAACCCGTGGGTAAGTACGGTTTTATACGGGGCGCAGTTATTGACGGCGACGCTGGTTAGCAAACTGGATTGGAACCAACCCCGATGTTGGTCGGAACCCTCTAGATAAATATCTACGGGATATTTGGCTAATTCCTGACGTTGTTTGACCACCGCAGCCCAGGAGGAACCGGAATCAAACCACACGTCCATTGTATCAAAACCTCTGCGATACTTGCGACCATTATGACGGTAGGTTTCCGGCAATAATTCCTCCACCGACATTTCCCACCACGCATCAGAACCTTTTTGGGCGAAGATATCACGAATATGGCTGATGGTTTCCTCGGTCATCAGGGGTTCGTTGGTTTCTTCGTCGTAGAAGACGGGGATGGGTACACCCCAACTGCGTTGACGGGAAATACACCAATCAGAACGTTCTGCAACCATCGGTCTAATCCGGTTTTCTCCCTGTGCAGGTATCCATTTTACTTGGGAAATGGCTGCTAGGGCTTGTTCGCGGAATCCTTGCACCGATGCAAACCATTGTTCTGTTGCACGGAATATGGTGGGTTTTTTGGTGCGCCAATCGTAGGGATATTTGTGTTCATAGGGTTCCTGCTTTAATAATACCCTTGCTTGGGCGATCGCATCTATTACGGCTTTGTTTCCATCCCCTAACACGTTTAACCCCGCAAATTGACCTGCTTCTTCCGTAAAGTTACCTGCATCGTCAACTGGAACTAATATGGGTAATCCGTATTTTTGTCCGGTGATGTAGTCTTCTTGACCATGACCAGGGGCTGTATGAACCAATCCCGTCCCTGATTCAGTGGTAATATAATCACCACCTATCACAATTTCACTTTCCCGGTCGTAGAGGGGATGGCGGTAACGGGAATGTTCTAAATTTTGCCCTTTAGTTGTGGCTTTAACGGTAAGATTCACACCCAAGGTTGCCGCAAGTTTTTCCACTAAATCGGTGGCAACAATTAAATACTTGAATTTAACTGTTTCCAAAGGTGTATCTAATTCCACCACACTGTAATTTAATTGGGAATTCACAGCTACTGCTAAATTTGCGGGTAAAGTCCAGGGTGTGGTTGTCCAAATTGCCACACCTAAATCTGGTAAATATTCTGACCATGCAGATTTTACCCCCTCAGCTAAAGCTACCACCTCAAAAGCTGCGTATACACTCTGGGAAATATGTCCTTCGGGATATTCCAACTCGGCTTCTGCTAGAGCGGTTCGGGAACTTGGACTCCAGTTAACTGGTTTTAAACCGCGATAGATGTATCCTTTTAAAAACATCTGTCCAAAGACATCGATTTGTGCGGCTTCGTATTCCGGTGTCATGGTTAGGTAGGGATGTTCCCAATCTCCCCACACACCATAACTCTTAAAGCTTTGACGCTGCTGTTCTAAGGCTTCCAGGGCAAATTCTTGGGCTTTGCGTCGCAACTGTACAGGGGTCAACTGTTGACGTTCTGCCGATTTCATCGCTTGCAGAACCTTTAACTCGATGGGCAATCCATGACAATCCCAACCTGGTACGTAGCGAACCTTCCGACCCCGCAGTAATTGATAGCGATTAATGATATCTTTGAGGATTTTATTTAGTGCATGACCAATGTGTAGCGAACCATTGGCATAGGGTGGCCCATCATGGAGTATAAATATTTCGCCGGGGTTATTTTGAGACAGATGGGCGTATATTTGATTCTCTTCCCAAAACTTCTGTATTTCTGGCTCCCGCTTGACTGCGTTAGCCCGCATATCGAATTTCGTTTGGGGTAAATTTACGGTATCTTTGTAACTTTTAGCTTCTGTCACAGTACTGATTGTTGATTAAAATATAGGGCTAGGTTTTCACTATTATCGTTGAGAAGTTGAAGTGTGGGAAATATGGAAATAAAAATAATCGACGAGATAATGATAATCATCATGATGTTTATTGGTTTAAACCTACAGTGTAATATTAATGTAGCACAAAATGGGCATTTTATCGCCTAGATGGAGAATGGAATTAATCCGCGATCGCCGACTCAAACTCAATACCGCGATAAATTTCCGTCAATGGCAATTCAACTTTGACCGACTCCAGGCAAATAGACTGCTCTAAACGGTTAAAATCAGTCAATAACCAGCCTTGAGCTTGCTTGCTGTAGTGTTCGACAAAAGGTTCATCCTGTTCCACGAGGAGATATTCCCGAAAACAGGGAATTGACCTATATATGCGAAATTTAGCTTGTCGATCATAATCTGCGGTGGAAGGAGATAGCACCTCAACAATCACAACCGGATTCAAAACCTCATCGTTACGATGTTCATTTAACTGCGGTTCACCCTCAAAAATCATCACATCCGGGTATACTCCTCGACGATATTCTGGAATCCACAACCGCAAATCGCTGTTAATTGCTTCAAATTGGCTATCTCGCAGCACGTAATCAAGATAGGTCAAAATATTCCTACCAATACGGCTGTGTTTTAGAGTTCCTCCTGGCATAGGTACAATTTCTCCATCTCGATACTCCCTCCGTCCTTCAGCTTTCTCTTCGATGGTGCGATATTCATCCAGGCTATAGCGACGCTGGGTGGAAATCATAGGTCGTAACCGCTTAGATCAACAATACTATTTTGTCATAGATTATGCTCTCTCAATTGTTTGTCTAGTTGACACTTCCCATGAGTTTCAGCGACGAAGATTCTTTCACGGGTTTAGTTAGAATTACTCGGCGATATTGTTTACAGTACAAGTTTATGCTGACTAACAAGATGAAAAAGCGGGGATTTTGAATTAAAGCTCCAGCTATTGCCAATCTTTAGCGTTGTCCTCCCGATAATTTCATCTTGCGATCGCTTTTTTAAGTTTTATCCATTGCTTTATCTATCAATCGCCTTTTTTATGTATGAATTTTATAGAATCTTCCCCGTAAATTTACATATAAATATTCATTTTCACCTATGATTTATTTGATTAGTAGTATTACGCACTGATATGCTTAGATTCGCAAAACACGGTCTTATCGTACTTACGTCCTTTGTAGCAGGTTCCATATTCGCAATCTTACCTAGTCGTGCTGCTACTATCGCCCTATCTGAAGGACAACTATCGTTTACCAACTTTAGTCAAAGTCCAGTAAGTACTTTTACGGATGCTCAAACCCAGGCTATCTCCATTTTCAGAGGTGGGAGTGTATTCACAGAAGCTGATGCGATCGCATTTTTTAATGTCTTCCCACCATTTGCACTCAATACGACCTCGACATTGGCAACAGGTAGTAATCAAAATTATTTGGGGATAGCAGAAAGTTTTGCGCAGGTAATTAGTAATCTTAACATTGAAGCTGATACTATTTTCTCATTTGATTTCGTGGCTAATTTATCTCTATTCGTAGGAATCGAAAGGCCAATAACTGAAAATGCTAATGCGAGGGCTGATATTTTCTTTGTCTTACTAGATATTACTAATGAAAAAGCAAACGTTTTAGAAACATTTATATTGGCAGGAAATTTAAGCACTCAAAACAATAATAATTTTATCCTCACCAGCTTCAATGACAATTCATCTCTAGAGATATTAGAGCCTATCAATCAACAAAAATTACTGACGGCAACAGCAAGTGGTTCAGTTGAAAGATATTTTGGCAATTCGACAACACTCAGTCTAATTGGCATCAACAGAAATCGAGCCGCAGTTGCTGTCCCTGAACCCTCTAATTATCTCACGTCTTTGTTTATTTTTGGTTTTATCCTGTTGGCACTAAAAAGAAAACAAGCAAAACATGCTGTCAAATTTATGTTAGAAAAACAACCTAAATTTACTCAATCCAACTCCCTATTTATCTCCAGAATTACTAACAGATTGCGCCAGTAATAAATCCGCGATCGCCTCAGAAATGGGAAAATGGGGTGGACAACATTCCAGCCAGAAAAACTCACCAACGGGGTTAACTTCCAAAAATACATGTCGTCCATCTGGTGTCAGAATAATATCAATAGCTCCATAATTTAAACCAAAATAAGCTAACAATTCCAACAGTTTTTTTTCCACATCTGGGGGCAAATTATACTCTTCCCAAGAGTTAATTAAAGCCAATCCTTGTTTGCGCCAATCATGTTTTGCCAACTGCGAACGCTGGGAATCTACAGCAGCAGTAAATACCCGCTTACCCACAATAATGGTCCTCAATTCCAACTGCTTCGGAACTTTTTCTTGAAACGTCATCGGACAGAAACGTAAACCATCCAGATGTTCCAAATCATCTGCTGTAACGGGATTGGTAAAAACTACCTGTTCCTCCCCCTTTTCATTATAAATTGCAAAAGCAGAAAGCATCTTCGTAATCATCCCTTCCTGACATTCGTGAGCAAATTCCTGCACAGCCAAAGGATTATTTGTAATCAAAGTCCGTGGTATATCTAAACCAATTTCCCGCGTTACTTGTAACTGTAATTGCTTATTATCAGCCAAACGAATATGAGATAACCGATCAAAATGAAATCCCCTGATACTAGCAATCATCCCAGCAATCGTCGCACGAGACTCCCCAACCGCAGCATTACGCATCTGCGATTCCATCGTCTGGGGAATTCTCCCACCAGTAGCAATACGTCGATACCAAACCGAAGACACAGAACTTAAATCTAATTGCTGTTCATCAATCGTCAGAATTTGCCGCTCCTCTCCCTGGCTATAATAAACATCCAAATACACCTGGGTGGGAAACCTGTCCGTATCAAAACGAAATGCCTTTCCTCCTCGATTAGCGATCGCAGCCATTACCAAAGCAATACTCTCATTATCCTGGCTATGAGTAATTATTAACACATTCCCCACTGACTATACCCCCAACAATGCTCGTGCGATCGCCTCAGAAATAGGATAACCCAAATCACGTTCCAACATCCCCCATTCCCCCGTCGGATTGACTTCTAAAAACACATATTCCCCTGAAGGTGTTTGAATCAAGTCAAATGCACCAAAAATCAATCCAAAACTTGCCATGAATATTTGTAAACGATGAGCAATTTCAGCAGGTAGCTCATGGGATTGCCATAATAGATTAAGATCATGCAATTGCCGCCAATCAGCTGTAGAATCTGCATATAGCGACGCATCTAAAGCCCCCACAAACAACTTACCATTCACAAACACCACCCGCAGTTCTCGCAACTTGGGAATTTGCTCTTGAAATACCATCGGACTGTAGCAAAGAGACCCAACATCCGACAAATCTTCCTCTTTCACAGCATTTGTATACAAGAAAAAACCAGAACCTTGCATACTTTGGGATAAAGGTGTCAGTAACTTAGCCACCATTCTCCCCCCCACCACCCGAAAAAACTCCCTCACCTCCTCCCCATTATTGGTAACAAGAGTTCGCGGAATCCTCAAACCAATCTCTTGCGCAACCCTTAACTGACGCAACTTATTTTCCGCAGCACCAATTCGTTGCAAATTATCCACCCACCAAGCTTCCCTCAAACCATCCCACAACCCCTCCAACGTAGCTAAAGACTCCCTCACACAAGCAGCTTGAAACCGTGGAACCAAATCCTTACTCAACTCAGGAGACCAAATACGACGCATCCACACAGACCGTACCTGCTCAGTCCTAATCGAATTTTCACCATAGATAATTCTAGAACCACCACCATTACCCACGTGCAAATCTAATCGCACCACACCAGGAAACTTATCAGTGTCCAGACGAAAGGGTTGCGCTCCCAACTTCACAAGATTTTCAGCCACCCGATCTACGGTAAAAAAATCACCACTATGAGTGATTAATAAAACGACTTCCCCCGAAAGATTCATATTAAACCACAATTAAAAATTTAGACAGTAGAAAACTTGTTTATCAACTTTATCAACCAGAGAATTTTTTTGTAACACAGAAATAAACTGCACCAAAAACGAAAAAATATTACAGAATCAAAGCATAAATTTCCATCACTAACAATATCAAACCATACTTTGCCCAAACCAGTGAGAAATCTAAAAAATCAGAGAACTCCAAAGGAACTATGAATAGAATATTGATGATTTCAAACTTTTTAAAACTTATCCAAAAAATAAAAACAAGTTTGTAGTCAGAACAAAAGCCCTCACTACAAACCACTCCAAACACAGATATTCCATCAATACAATTAATCAACAACTTTCACATCATCATCACCATCTGATGGATACTTTTGCGTCACCGCAACATGCTCATCATTATCCGATGGATACTTTTTCGTCACAGATACAGGCTCATATAAATCCGTAATCTTGCTAGTCACACTACCCCCATCTTCCCTATCAGAAGGAAATTTTAGCGTGACAGCAATACCACCATCAAAACCCTCCGAAGGATGCTTCCGCGTCGGTGGATAGGCATATCTTATACCACCCTGCACTTCATCCATCTCCTCTTCAGACAAATCCTCACAAAATTGAGCTTCCAAATAGCGAGCAAAAAAAGGTAAAGCCTGGGAATTTTGTTCTGATTGATATTCCTTAGACATGTATTTCTCCTAATTACAAATGCATCTAATAAACCCTTAAATGCTTATTTGAAATTTTCCAAATAATCTAAATTCTTTAAGCGTAGCAGCTTGCCGTAGGCTATTACAAATTACGTAGCTTGCTTCCCGCGTAGCGGGTATTACGTACGCGAAGCGTTGCCGCAGGCTATTACAAATTACGAATTACGAATTAGTAAAATCCAAAACCTGTTTAGCCTTTAACAGCACCTTCAAATAAGTTATTTGACTCTTCCAAGCAGAACGAGGTAATAAGGGAAGATTTTCAGAATTCTCCTGTAAATTATCACTAAATTGCGTTTTAATTGAAGACAAAACTCTAGTCTCTGCCATAATTTATTCATCCCCAAAAATTAATCAAAGAATGAAATCCAAATTACTCAAACAATCAACGGTGAGCCACTTCCAATCTATCTTGCCAACTCTCAGACCACTGGACACTATCTGCACGAAAATGCAAAACATCATCTTCTGGCCAAGGAGCATCAATTGGCTCAACAATTAACTCAAATTCACCATTATCAAAAGGCAACCCCCCCGCCTTCACCTTCGGTACAACCCGTTCCCGCAAACCACGTTTTGCTTGAACAAGGGCACGATGATGACAGTATGGATTATTACCCCTCCTATCAAAGAAAACATGGGCAGTCCAACTACAACCACCCCGACACAATTCGGCATATTCACAGGTTTGACAAAAACCCCACAGGTGCTGCACCCCCTCCGGTGTCCCCGCACCCAAATTCATGCGCAACTCCGAGGAATTTGCAATAATGTCATGCAAAGAGCGATCGCGAATATTACCACCCGTATAGGCAGTTGTCGGTAATGAAGGACAACCCTTAATCGCCCCATCAGCTTCGATTCCCAAGGTCGAAAGTCCAGCACCACAACCTTGCCAAAATGAGAATTCATGCTCCTTACCCCGTCCCCGTAACAGCCTTTCATAGGGACCATAGTAGCCAATGTTATTTCCCGCTTGCACCTGCACACCTTCTTGATATGCACGACTGACAACACGAGCCAACATGGGGTAAATATCAAGCAATTCATAGGGTTGGAGAAGGATATCTGCGTTGTCAGCAGCATTCCCCATCGGTACCGTTAACTGAATCTGCCAAGCACGAGCACCTGCATCACGTATACACTCATAAATACGTGGAAACTCCGGTGCTGAAAGGCGATTAATCTGAGTATTACAACCAAAAGCAATACCAACTTCCCGCAGATGGCTCATGGTTTTAAAAGCATACTTCCAAGCACCCTTTCTCCCCCGCAAACGGTCGTGAGTTTCCTCCAAACCATCAATGGAAACAGAAACAGTACGAATCCCCGCCAATTTCATTTTCTGTGCAGTCTCTAGGGTAATTCCATAACCACCAGTAGTCATTCCACACAGCATCCCTGCGTCAGTTATCGCCCTTGCTATCTCCAACCAATCCGGACGCAAGAATGCTTCTCCACCAATGAGGGTGACTTCCTTTATCCCCACTTCCGCCAATTGTCGAACCAAATCAAGGGCTTCTTCGGTGGAAAGTTCCTTTGTACGTGCATTACCAGCGCGAGAACCACAATGGCTACATGCCAAGTTACATTTTAACGTGATTTCCCACACTGCATAGCTTTTGCGATAGTATGTCATCGGTTTTCTTTGCCTCCGTTTTCAGAAAGGTCTAGGAGGTGACAATTAAATCGATAATTAAGTAAAACTCACATAACTACTTGATCTGCTGTTGACTGTTGACAGTTAACCGTCATCTACCAAAGGAGATTTTGGTCGCAAAAATTACAAATAAATAGGTATGTAAGGCTGAAAAACCTGGCACTTGTAATTTTTTGAGTCTTGTGAAAGATAGTTGGGTTAAAACTATTCCCTGTACAGACACGACATGTCGCGTCTCTCCCTGTTCCCTACCTTCACAAAAAGACTTTCTCGAAAAGACTTTCTCGGCCTAATTAGGTCTATTGTTCTATGGCTTAGGTAAGTCAACTGCAACTACTACACCAAACGATTTAGAGCTGTCAGGAGTAGTACGAGTATTGCTAACTACAATATCACCAGCACCTGCAACTGTAACTTCTGTGCTAGTCACCTCCCCTTCAGCCCTAGCAAATCCTATACCCCTAGCAACAGAAACACCACTTGGTAACAATCTAGCCTGGGTATTTGCCTTTGTTAGAGTTGCAGTCGATTTTCCTAAAGCAACAGCTTCCGCATTGACCATCACACCAGCAGAACCCAAAATTAATTGACATTCGGAAACATCCTCTAGATAGGACAAATCATTTACCAGCATAAGTACCTCTTGCCTGTTCCCTTACCTAAATGTGTAATTAATTTTGCATAACTACTTCATGACCAACTCAGAAGCATTGAACAAGGCTAGTGCAATTCATCTGGAACCACTACACCGTAGAGCGCTTGAACAGGTGGATCAATCACTATCCCATACATTGGTTGTGGTTGGGGATAGGGAAATGGTTTGGGTTTGGGAGTTGGTTGGGGATGTCCTTTCGGAAACCAAGGATGCCAGTACGGAGGTCGAATCAACCTTTTATCAGTGGGTTCTGCAATCGTTAATCCACCAACAGCCCCTAGTAGTTCCTCTTCACTCAAGTCACTAAATTCACCTAACTCTTTCAATTCAAGTATTTTGATTGCAGCATTCTCAAATTCTTCCTGGGAAAAATTATAGCCGTTATCTTCAAACAACTTTCTAACTTCTTCAATTTTTTCACTCATTAATTGAGTGCGAAAGGCTTCATCTTTGACCAATCTAACGAGAAGCTCTTTCACTTTTTCCAGAATTGCTAACGACATAATTGTAATACCTCATCCTCTTCTTTTTATTAATCAGTTGTTTGTGTGTTTGTGACGCTAAAAGAAACCGAGCGAGCATTACTAGATAAAGAATTATTACTTTTAACTGCACTAGAGTTGCCAAAATCAAAAGATACAGCACTGCTGTTGCCACTAACTGCCTTTGCTTTGGCTGCTGCATTTGCAAAACCAAAATTCTTCCCAGTTGTGACTTTAGTTTGAGTCCCTAATGCTACATAATCACCACTAGCCAATGCAGCAGCACCAGCACCAGCAAAACCAGGTTCAGCCTTTGTGATGACTTCTGTGATAGCAACAGGGACACTCCCTCCCACAAGAGTCACGTCAGTCACATCATCTATGTAATTCAGTTCACCTATGATTAAACTGTGCTTCACATATCCTCTCCAAATAACAAACTATTTACAGGAAATAGAGCTAAAGCCAGATGTTGAGGTAGAGCCAGATGTTGAGGAGCTATTAGAACTAATATGAGTACTAGAATGGGCACCAGATGTCAAATTTATTGCAATGTTTTGACTGACATCACTTTGTTGATTTTCAGAATCAGATGTTGTCACCACGCTTTTTACCTGGGCAACGATTTTACCATCAGGTGAGACTATACGTTTTATCAAAACTTGATAACGAGCCATGTTTCACAATGGAGTATAGATTAGTTAGCTATTTAGTATGCAACACTAGAAGATGTAACATTTACAAATAAAGACTCCCCGGTTTTATCGCCTTCCAGCAATACTAAAGCACGAGACTTGCGATTACCTTGACTACTTAATACTTCATATCCAATTCCACCTGTTTGAGGATTTTTTAGCTTATTCACAACAGATGTTTCGTCAGAAGAAACCGTCTTTATGTCGTAGCTGCTCAAATCAGGAGGAACAGGATTTTTAATTTGCTCTAGTAAGGACAAGGACCGAGGAAATCCCGCAAGATGTAAGCCTCCCCCTATATTTCCAACACTATTTTGTGCAATCGGTTCTAAAAAACTCAGATCAGTTATCTCTAATATATTCATAGTCACACCTCATTCTACCCCTTAAAAAAAACTAATTGATTGATTGGACTAAGTTTATCTGGTACAAAGTAAGTCAGCATGAAAAAAGTCACGTCTCCAACTAGTTAAACAAAGTATAAATCGGAAGCGAATGCACTAGTAGTCTTTAAAGTTAAAGTCAACTTTGCTAGGTTACTATTCCTTACTTATACCTTTGCGTGAGCTTTCACCCCTCATGGATCAGGTTAAAAGACCACTAGACATCTCATGCAAATACAAAATTCTGAGCATCCGTTTACTGTCAGATATTTAGGCTGATTTTAGTGACTGAACTTAACTCTACGCAGAAGCGTAAGCAGATGAAGAAGCACTGGCAACAACAACACCGCCACTCGAAGCTGCAATTACTTTCACAATACTGCTAGCTGATGAATAACCAGGATAAGCCACCGTTTGATTATTCAAACTAGAACTAGTGTAGGTTGAATTACCGAAAGCCAATGCCTGAAAATTAGAAATTGCCAAAGCCTTCCTACCACCATTCAGATGTACAGCAGGCATTTCAGATATATGCTCCAGATAATCTATATCGGCAATTATCATAGTTTACTCACATTATTTACTCTACTTGCAAAATTAGGTTGGAAAAGCCCTCTATTACGAATACAAAGAATTTTTGAGGGCTTTTTGAAAAAGCTCTTAGATGACCGCTAGCAAGTTCATCTTTTGCTTTAATCTTCTCCCAAAGTACTCAAAAAAGAGTATTTTTGGTTATCACACTTAGTTAGCAGCACTAACGAATAATCCGTTCTGTCCAGAATATTCCCCAGCAATGGTTAATTGATTGAGTGTACCTTGAGTATTAGTATTCTTACCAGCAGCTTCATTATCAAATGCGAAGGTAGACGAGTTACCTTTAACATCTGAAACAACTTTAATATTTGCGTCCTTCTTGAATACGTCTTGGACATTCACATTAGAAGTGAAGCTTGTAGTAGTATTCACATTGGCGTTGATATTCTTGTCATATCTGAAGCCTGGAGTCGGTCTAACGAAAGTGCCACCTAAAACTTCAGCGGCTTCAACAACTTCTAAAACACTTAAATCAGAGATAATCATGAGGTTTCTCCTGGGAATTTGTGTTTGATGTCTTGATTTTTTGTTATGAGCTTTTTTTTGCTTGCTCATATTTTTACTATAGAACATATTTTGAAAAAGTCAACTGTTTTTTGAGGGTTTTTGAATAAGATTTTTTCAATAAATAGGCTTTTATAATTCAGTTTTTATTTATGCTAATTGCTAATACAAAAGACAGTCAAAACCCTTTGGATAAAACAGCTAAATTACTTTATCCAAAAGGCTTTTAGTCGCCGTTATTTTTATTTTTCTGTCAAAACTCCTAACAAAATTAATCAGTAAATCAACTCGATAAATAGCTTTATCAAGACTATGCAGGCAGAATTATCTATTAAAAATTAGATTAATAAAACAATGACTTATTTGCACTTTGTCAAAAATTGTCAATAATTCAGTCAACTAAGTCAACTATTTTTCTATTTATTTTTGTCCAAAAAATATGGGGAACTGATGTATAATTTTTCTACTATTTCCTCTTACCCACTCCCTACTCACTGAAAGTTTTAGGAATTGCTGAGACATCAAGATTAGGCTTGATGTAGTAGCTCTTCTGGTTGGGAAGACCTTACCTCTGGGACTAAATTAGTAGTCAGGTTAATAGTCTGGATTTGTTGTTGCAGCCAAGCAGAAAAGGATTCTGAGATGATTTTTTGCCGCAACTGTTCATCTAGTTGGGGTTGGATAATTTCTTCTACCCAAATTAAATGTACTCCTTTAGAAGTTGTAATTGGCTTGAGTGGTGTTGGTGCTTGAGATGCAAAGACTGCTGCTGCTATTTCCGGACGAAAATCTTTGCGGTGTCGCAGTCCTTGGTATCCGTAGGTACGACGGATTTCTGGCTGGGAAATGTATAAACGGGCTATTTCTGGAAAAGTGATTTCACCCTCTTCTAGGGCATAGAAAAGCTCTAATGCTAGGTCTTTATCGTCTAAGAGTATTTCATAGGTGACGGCAGCTACATATTCTAGTTGATGTTCGTAAAAAAACTTTTCGACTTGATCGGCAAAGAGATGATTGGCTAATTTTTGAGAAAGTATTTGCTGGTGAAGTAGTTCTTCAAATTCATTCACCGATAGATGGTGTTTCTCTAACCATGTCCATGTGTCTTTGGCTTTGACTAACTTTTTTTCGAGACGTAGGTTATCTCCTGCTTGTTGTAGTTCTTCTGGTGTTACCGTAATTCCTAGTTCCTGGGATATTTTGGTAATCACACGTTGGTAGAGGATTTGCTCTAGTACATTAGGTATTTGACAAGATAGTTTGAGGCTATAAATAATGTCGGGGATGGTAATGGTCTGGGGTAGGGACATAGAATGCTTTCTCCATTAGGTTTTCTTTTCCTCTGGAATTGGTGAATTATTGTGATGTATCTGGTGTGATGCATCACAGGAAAAGTGGATTTTGGTGGTGTAGAGAGGAGCTTCGCGTGAAGGCTCTGCCTTCATTTACGAAGCAGGAGCCTCGCAGATTCTGCTCCCACTCGGAGCATGGGAGCTAGGGGAAAGGTAGGTGTATTTACGCCGCGCAGTACTACGTACTTTTTCTCACTCATCAAAGTTGACTTGCCAGACTACTTATTCAGGTTAGGTTAAAAAATAAATCTGATGACTGTACATAAAAAAGACTAAGCTTCATTTCCCTATTAAAACCCGACTTTTAAATTAGGTCTAGGTCACAATGGTTCTATGCTGATGCGGAGATAGATGATAATTCCTTATCAATTTTTTCGGCTAACTTGTAGGCCATTAATGGAGGGTTGCGATAGTTGGTGGCTGTTTTTCTGAAACCCCAGCGTCTTGCTTCTACTTCGGAAACGCCAAATTCTGCGGCTAGGTCACGGTAAGTCCAGCCGTATTTTCTCATCAAGTCAATGGGATGCATGGTTCTATTCCTGGTTGGGTGGTTGAGTGTAAGTTGTTTATAAATCTTTATCAACATTTATAAACTAGGTTGGTAGGGGTCTAATGACCTACAAATCTGCTCTGAAATATTGGCTGATGATGGGAATAGCTTGTATCTTTCTGGATGTAAATTTACATATCTAATCCTCCTTTTTGCAGTTTCTTGAATGGGTCTAAAACAAAGTCAATTACACGTCGTTGACGAATAATTACTTCAGCGTTTGCGGTTTGACCAGCAGTTAAGAATACCTGTTTATTGCCACTTTGGACGTATCGTTTTTCTAAGGTTACTTCTAGTTCGTAAGTACCAATATTACCTGCAGGTGTTTCGTTGATTTTGGAATCAGGGGAAATCCAGGTGACTTTTCCTGGGACTATTCCGTATTCCTGGAAGGGATAGGCATCAAATTTGACTTTGACCGGCATTCCCACTTTCAAAAATCCGCTATCTTGGCTAGGCATTTGGGCTTTGAGGACTAAATCGCTGGTTTGGGGGGCAATTTGGGCGATTCTTTGTCCCGGTTGGATGACTGCACCTGGTTTGGTGACTGGTAGTTCAAAGATTGTGCCGTCAATCGGCGATCGCACGATGTATTTTTGTAGTTGCAGTTTGATTGCTGTAATTTGGCTTTGGGTTTGGGCAATTTCTGAGCGAATCGCGGTAATTTGTGTCTGTAGGTCTTTGAGTTGTTCTTTGGTTTTCATCACGGCTAGTTTTCCGGCTTGGATGGTGCTTTGGGCGCTGCTTTGGGCTTCCTGAAGTCGGAGTTTCGCCTGCTTAATATCTGACTGTAACTGATTGATGGTTGCTTGGGAACGATTTTGTTCCTCTGTGAGCCGATATTTGGCTTGGGTGATGTCGGATGTTGCTCGTTCGTAGAGTCGCTTGCTTTCTTGTTGTTGTTTTTTGAGTTCGTCTATTTGGGTTGCGGAAACTGCGCCATCTTCCACAAGTTTGCTAAAGCGTTCAACTTGTTTGGTATCTATCTCTAATCGGCTACTGGCTGCTTTTTGTTCATTAATGGCGGTGTTAATTTGTTGCTGCACCTGCAAAAGCTGTGCTTCTCTTTCCAGTTTTTGCAGGTTGTATGTACTTTGTTTCGTATCGAGATTTTGTTGAGCTTGGCTAACTTGGGCCAATTTTTCCGATGCTTGGGATTGGTTTTGCTGTTCTAAGACACCGATGGAAAGCTGTAATTGGTTTTGGAGTAGTTCTAATTGCGATCGCCGATTTTGTAATCCTTCTAGTTTGCTTTGGGTTTGTTGCAGTTCTGTTTGTAAAATGTCTGATTCTAACTCTAGTAATACCTGTCCAGCTTTGACCCGATCTCCTTCCTTGATATTGACGGTTTTGACGCTTCCCCCAGCGAGGGAGTCTAATTTGTGGGTTGCTCCTTTGGGTTCAATGCGTCCCCTTGCGGTTCCGGTTTCATCAATTTTGGAAAGTGTAGCCCAAGGAATACCGATAATGGCGAAACCAATCAGGGTATACAATATCCCTTGTGTCCATATTTTCGGTAAAGCATCTAATAACCCAAGTTGCTAGTTACTCTTCGCCAGCGCTTCGCGCTGGCGTGTCGCGTCACAATTTATAATAAAATCCCCTCCAAGAAGAAAAAAACGGAGGGGAATATGTTAAACGAAATAATTACTGTTTATGCTATCACTGATGACTTACTTAAAGCAATTGGTCATCATGATGATTGCCGTAGAAATATGAGTGATGCAGAAATTATGACAACGGCACTAATTGCAGCAATGTTTTTCTATGGTAATCATAGCAAGGCTTGTTGCTACATGAAAGAGCATAATCTTATTCCCAATATGTTAGATAAATCACGATTTAATAGAAGATTACACGGTATTTCGATGTTAATAAATGACTTATTTCATCAAATAGGTATGATACTAAAGGAGACTAGTGATTGTACTGAATATCTTTTAGATTCTTTTCCCGTACCAATGTGCGACAATATCCGTATTTTTAATGTCAAACTAATTAAGTCGGAAGATTATAGAGGTTATATTGCATCAAAGAAACGCTATTTTTATGGAGTTAGAGTTCAACTTTTAACTACTAAAAGTGGTATTCCTGTTGAGTTCGTATTTATGCCTGGTAGTGCTAATGATTCAAGAGCGTTAAATGCACTGCCATTAAATTTGCCACCAGGGAGTGAAGTGTATGGTGACTCTGCATACACGGATTATACAGCAGAAGATGACTTAAAAATAACTAGTCAAATTAACTTGAAAGTTATGCGAAAAAAGAATTCTCAGCGTCAAGACGAGCCGTGGAATCATTATATTAAGCAACATACCAGGCATTATATAGAGACTATTTTCAGTGCTATCACTTACCTTTTTCCCAAGTCAATTCATGCAGTCACATTTGATGGATTTCTATTGAAGATAGAAGCATTTATTTTTGCTTTTACTTTAAAACAAGCATTTATATAGCAAGTATTTTTTTTACTTCAATTAACTAAGCATATCTTGTGGGTTGCGCGTAGCGCAACCACACAACTTTGCGCGTGAAAACACGTGACTCCGGGTGCTTCGCACCCTGGAGTCCGATAACTAGCAACTTGGGTTAATAATTCTTCAGTACCGTAGAACAGGTCACGTGTTGATTCTTGTGGTTCCGGATTGGGGGATTCTTCTGGATATTGATCATTTTCAGGTTGGTTGTATTCATCTTGGGGAAAGGAAGATGGTGTCTGAGGAGATGGATATGGCATGGTTTTCTCAAGTTTGCATAATTAGTAGATTGGTGTTTGATGAATGAGGGTCTGGAGAGTAGTCAGCATGTAATGCTTACACCAGAAATAATCAAAGAATTTTTTCTACAGCCTCTTTTCTGACGGCTACCTATTTACACTACTTCCTACAGCTTACGACAAGCCGCTACGGGTCTACACTTTCAAGTCAGGAATATTGCTCCATAAAAACTCCTAAAATTGCTGTTTTTGACATATTTATCGCCGATTTCGCGAAATAATGGTTCACTCGGAAGAGTAGATATATAATCATTATCTTGTCAATTTCCCACACTAATCCCGAAAGACTTATTCTACTTGAGCTAGTTGTTGTTGATTCAGGTAATAATAATGTCCTTGTTTGGCGATTAATTCATCGTGGGTTCCACTTTCTACAAGTACACCTTGATCTAGAACTAAAATTAAGTCAGCATGGCGTACCGTGGAAAGACGATGGGCAATAATAACGCTAGTGCGTCCCTTGAGAATAGTTTTCAGATTGTTCTGAATAATACGCTCTGATTCCGAATCTAAATGACTAGTGGCTTCATCAAATAAAAGCAAGCGGGGATTTCCCAGCAAAGCACGAGCAATAGCTAAACGTTGGCGTTGTCCACCAGAAAGCATCCCCCCACCTTCACCAATTTGAGTATCGTAGCCTAATGGTAGTTTTTGGATAAATTCATCAGCCCCAGCTAGTTTTGCTGCTTGGATAATTTCATCTAGGGTTGCTTCTGGATGGGCGATAGAAATATTCTCCCGAATAGTACCACCAAACAGAAATGTATCTTGGTCTACAACACCTACTTGGGAACGGAGCGATCGCAAGGATAACCCGTTCACATCATGACCATCAATCAGTACTTTGCCATCTGTCGCCGGGTATAAACCTAAAATCAGTTTACTAAGGGTGGTTTTACCGGAACCACTGCGTCCCACTAGGGCTACCATTTGCTCTGGTTTAATTTCAAAGTTGATATTTTCCAGAACGTTTGTTTTACTTTCGGGGTGATAACGAAAGGTAACGTTTTCAAAACGGATATGTCCCCGCAATTTTCCTAAAGTCTTACGGGGTTTGTGGTGTAGGTCTTCTTCTGGTTCCGCTTCCAGGACATCGTTGAGACGTTCGACGGAGATGATGATTTCTTGGAATTCGTTCCACAGTTGGGAAAATCTTTGGAATGGACTCAACACGTTACCCACCAACATATTAAATGCTACCAATTGACCGACGGTAAGTTGACCTTGAATTACCTGCCAAGCTCCAAACCACATCAGTGCTGCACTGGTGAAGGTATTAATTGCTCCACTAATAACTGAGAGGCGAATACCGATAACTTGAGCATTGAAGGCTTTTCGGACTAAATCATTCAGTAGTTCTTCCCAATGCCAACGTACTGTTTGTTCAATGGCTAGGGAACGGACGGTACGAATTCCTGTCAGTGATTCAATAATGTAGCTGTTCTCTTTGGCACCAGAGTTAAAAACTTCCCTGGAGATACGGCGTAAAATACTCGTGCTAGCTAGTGCCAAGATAAAAAATGGGGGAACTGTCGCGAGGACAAATAGGGCCATTTGCCAGCTGTAGGAAAACATCAGAGTCAAATACACCACTAGGGTCAGCATGTCAAGGATGATGGACAAGGCTTGACCAGTCAAAAAACTCTGTATTTTCTGATTTTCCTGGATGCGGGAAATAATATCCCCGACGTAACGAGATTCAAAATAGGCTAGGGGTAAGCGAAAAGTATGTTTAATAAAACCTACCAATAGGGAGATGCTAATCCGGTTGGCAGTATGGGAGAGCAGATATGTCCGCACAGCATTCATCACAATGCTAAATAAACCAAACACAATCATCCCCAAACCGACAGCATTGAGGGTAGCTAAACTGCGCTGTACAAGAACTCGATCCAGCAGTAATTGGGTAAAAACCGGTGTTACTAAACCAAATAACTGGATCAACACTGAAGCCACAAACACTTCAATGAGTACCTTGTAATGGGGTTTGACTAGCTCAAAAAATTTCCATAGACCCACATCTTGATTTTCAGTATTCTTCAGGAGAGATGTGGGTTGTAAAAGTAATGCGTATCCTGTCCAACCAGCGACGAATTGCTTACGAGTTAGGGTACGTTGACCGATTGCAGGGTCACAAACAATTACTTTTGTTTTAGTGATTGCATAGATAACGATGAAGTGATTTCCTTCCCAATGGGCGATCGCAGGTAGGGGTTGTTCCGCAAGTTTATCTAGAGTGGCTTTGACGGGACGACTAGCAAAACCTAAACTTTCAGCTGCTGCGGCGATCGCACTCATGGAAGCTCCACTACGACCGACGTTGGTCATATCCCGTAAGCGATTGACACTGAAGTTTTTCCCCCAATAGCGACCAATCATGACTAAGGAAGCACAACCACAATCGGAAGCACTTTGTTGAGCGTAGAAGGGATAACGTTTAGTTAATCTTCCCCACCAGTGACCCATTTGCACTTTTGGTCCAGGGAAGTAGGGACGTGATTTTTGGGGTTTTGGTTTGGTTTCTGGAGTTTTTTGGGGAAAGGCAATAATTTTCCCTGGAGTTTCTAACTGTTCTACTTTTTTGGTGGGTCTGCGACGGGGAAGGTTAACTGTCGCTTCCAGGGATTCCTGGGGATCAAAAAATAATGCTAATGAAGGACAGTATTTTCGAGCTAATTGGTAATTACCTTGATTAAGAATATAGGCGATCGCAGTCTCTTTAACTCGCCAATTTCCCAGATGTAGTTGGCTGTATATATTACCTGGTCTCAAAGAGTTCCCATCAGAATCCTGTAGTTCACCTTGACGTAACACCCACAACTTTGTCTCTGAATTCAGCAGTGTATCTACTGAATTAACTAAATCGTGACGTTCAAATAATGATAAAGCTTGGAGAAATCCTTCCACCTGGGACACATGGGGAGGAAATTGGGAATTTTGGCGACATAATAATAACAAATCCCACAGTTCTGCGCGGGTAAATAGGTGTTGTTGAATGGGGGGATATTTGTGTATTAATGATTGCAGCAATTCTTGGGGGAAATATCCCAGCTTTAAATTATTGGAAGCTCTAGCACTATAGGGAATAAAGTTTTCTTGGGGAAATAGGGTCATCTCTCCAAAGGAAGACCCAGCAGATAAGGTCGTAATTAAATGATCAAAACTATCTGAAAGTCGGACTTTACCCGTCAAAATCATGTATATACCTGGGTGATTCTGGGAAGATTCCCAAAATTGCTTCGTAACCGACGGTTCCACTACTTCCATTCCTGTTAAACAGGTTTGTAGGTCTTGTTCCGAGAGGTTCTCTCCCAAAATACTGATGAGCTTTTCACCCGTATCTGGTAGATAAAAGACTGTCGTCATGAAATCTCCTCGCTTGTAAATAGAGTGAGTAGGGAGTGATGGGAGTGGGAAGTAGGAATAGCTTATTTTCACTGTTTGGTTTTGTCGTGAACATCAACCGAATATTAATGTCCTAACGACATAGAAGACTTGTTGAAAATAAAGGAATGGGGGAGGGGAAACAGTAACCAGAGCTACTTTCATATTTAGTTTTGTCGCAGCAGCATCGGAGATTCGTTTACAAGAGAAAGTGCCTCTGAATCAGGAAACAAAAACTCGCTACGTCTCGACAATAGACTTGGAATTCATGCTGAAATTTAGCAACGCCGAATATCCTGATAAGTGTTATCAAAGACCGTCCTCTACACACTTTCCTGTTCCCCACTCGGTGGTATTGATATTAATGCTGATGTTGAAAACTCACACTGACTAATACTGATATTGCCTGTTAATGGCGAGTTGGGGGAATGATGGGATAATTTCTAAACCCCAAAGCTAGCAGCGACTTAACCACAAATTGAAAAATTTGACATTGGACAACCGGATTTTGATTCTGTAACAGATATCTTGACTAGTGGTCTGAAGCATGATAAGATACTGTGTTAAATTTATAAAATAACTGAAAGTACCCAAATGTACTAAGTCAGCGCCAAAGTGTTATTTTTGGGAATTCTCGATAGTTCGCCGGCAATCAGAATGTAGCTACATGAATGTTATATATGTGTTATGTATGTAACATGCACAAGATTTTTTCCGGAATTAGGATTTGTTGTGGCTCTAAGGAAAATTATTCAAGTATAATCTTTAGCTTGCGGCACACTAAAGTGCGAGCCACAGTGTAAATTATGGCTGGTGCAGGTGATGGCATTTTTTTATTGACGCTGAGGTAATTCCATCGCAAATAAAATCACGATACATTAGGTCATGAAATTGCGATCGCAAGTTTTACGAGGTACTAGGCAGATAATCTCGGATAAACAGCCCTCTTCAAAAAGGTAAATCCAAGAGCGGTACACATCCCAAACTCTAAAATACAGCGTTCCAAAAGATCCAGCGTCCTTATTCTCCTAAGTCTAAACAATGTGAACACATTCCCCGGATGTCTCACAAGTAAATTATAAGTCTTGAGTGATGGATGAATTTTCCTTCGACTCCCTATTCCCTTTAGGCTTGAGGAATTTGTGAGAAATACAGGTCTTAACTCTAGCCAAAGAGAAAAAGTATATGGATATACGTTTTTTTATTTCAACAAATAAATACTATTACACTAGATTCTGGAATTAAAGTAGCTTCACAAAAACTTTGTATTTACTTTTTGAAATCATCACTAAAATTTAATCTAAAATAAGAAACTATTATAACTTAGGCTCACACGACTAGAGATGAACTTCATAAAACTATTTAGTATTCGTGATTCTCTAGCCAGATTAAATCATTTCATTGATTAGGAGGTAATCACACACTCTTAATCCATCAAGTTTTTAGCTTGATGCTAAAAGGCATAAACTCATCTAAATCAGGTAAATAGTTAATTGACGCATCCCAATTTTATTCTTTCAAAAGAGTAAATCAGGCATGAGGAAAAATTTTCCCTCGCACCCATGCTCCGCGTGGGTGCAGAATCTGCGAGGCTCCTGCTTCGTGAATGAAGGCAGAGCCTTCAACTCACTAAGCGACCACGCGGAGCATGGTCACTAGATGAAAAGTTAATACTCGGTTTATTTCAGCCAACCTGTACTAGATAATTACAGTAATCCTATTTAGGCTCCTAGTTGCGCTTTAGCGTCATTGCGCCAACCGAAAATTCAGACTAAAAGCTTCTCACTTCTTGACAAACCTGGGCTTCCTGCCAAAGTTTATACAAAAATAATTCCGTTTTTTCCCGCATAGCGGTGACAAACACACCCATATCTTCATTGCACCCACTTGTTAACCACGCACCGCGCAGTATCACCTCAATATATTCTGTATCACACACAGCTAATGATAGGTTTTCGCTATCTGGAAAACGTAATTCGGTTTGCAGTTGTTCAATTCCAAGCAAGTAATTTGGCAGCAAAAAAGATGCGGTACTAGGTTCGACGCAGAAACTTTGACCGACGCGTAGCGCCAATCTAACCCGTGCTTGTACCCAATCTTCCAAGGACTGAGCTATCGATTCAAGGTGAAAACTGGTTTCGGTATAGGTCAATTTCAGCATTATTCATGCGCTCCTGTGATTCCAGGGATACTTGGGCTATCATCCAAAATTGCCCTGCGAGTGCAATTCTTGGCTGGATGGGTGCTGTTGTTTTTGTGCGCAGATACATTACCAATCAAAAAATACTGGGTGAGCAAAGGTGAAAAGAAAAGGGTTAGTTGGTAGGTGGGTAGGGGATGAAGTACCTTTGACTTTTCTCCCTTAACAAAAATTAATATTCTGTTGGTGATTTGAGAAAGTTAGTTCCAATAGAATTTGTTTCTCCTGAGATTCGGCGTTTTGTATTGCCATAATCAAAACCCCCACTTTTCCTAGATTGGGTTAAGCGGGGGTTGAGAACTGAAAGTTTTTTCAAGTTTTCTTTGTCTATGTTGGTACAGCATGGTTAATTCTGTACCTCCCGCTTCTATACATTTGTTCTAACTTATGTACTCGACGATTGACAGCAATAATAATGCTGGAAACTCTTAAATTATTTTTGAGACCATCTTGACCATCCCCCAATTTTGATGGGCTACTATTTTGGACACCAACTCCCGTAAATAAATACTTCACCAGCAACATTAAGGATTCCCAATTTGATTGGGTTTCACAACGTGGTTTTGCAATAGGGTTGGTAGGGGGATAGATGGCTGTCACAAAAATTTCACCTATTGATCATTTCTTTAAACATACTACACTTGTATTACTATCCTGTCCATACCTCTAACAGGAAAAAGGAGAAAAATAATGCATACAATGACTCGTATTCCCACCACTGAGATGGAAGTAACCAGTATTCGTCTGGAACGGGAGCTTAAGGATAAACTGAAAGACCTGTCTGGAAATCAAGGCTATCAAGCATTGATTCGAGATATTTTGTGGAATTATGTTCAACAAAAATCAGGTGACTGGAAACCAAGATTTTCACGTATGGATATTCGTGTGAGTATCCCCGCGATCGCCCAACAGGAAGAACGGTGTGTACTGACAGGGAAGGTGATTCAACCGCAGCAACAAATGTTACTAGGACTTACGCAAACAGGCGATATGGTACCGTTAAGCTTAGAAAGTTTGGCTGGCTAACAAGTTTACTTTTCTATTTTTGCAAATTTTACCAGCTCCAGGTTGTAAACTGGGGCTGGTCGTTTTTACATCGGGGATAACTATGCTTTAATAGAGATTCCTCTCGTCTTCTGGGTAGAAATACGCTCAGTCTCACTAGTAATCAGTAGTAATGCGGATGTAGTTTATGGAGTTTTATCAGCTAAATTAGCGAATTTACGGTTTATGCGTACTAAAAAAGCAAGATATCCTAGGTAAGAGTTGAGAGATTCAATCCTAATCATAGATTTTATCTAGCTTTAGCATCAGAGTTTTGATACATACTAGGTATTCTTTTATATTTATTTTTTGTTTACAGTATTAGTGATTCTGGCGTATCGGCAAGAAAGGAGCTATAACAGGTGAGAGTTGACAACGAAAGAAAGTTGAATCAGAAAATCAGGTTGCTTATAAGAAAATCAGGGGCTAAGGAAATGCGAGGAGGGTGGGTAGAAACAGAATGGAGTCGATTTCCAAGATTATATCGGGAATAGAACAGGGTTTATCGTCATCCCAGTACAGTTATGGCGACCGAAAACCGTTATAGGAACAAAAGTATGGAGCGCTGATGTCGCACGAGGAAGAACCTGTCCATCAGGTGGCGCAAAAAATTAATCAAATTATCGCCAGTGAGATGCTCCCGGTGCAAATGCTGCAAGAATTGGCTCAAGTTCTTGCGATGACGTTTGATGTGGACTGCTGCGCGATCGCCGTTTTAGGGGAAGATGGCAGTCAGATGACGACGGCTAATTGGTGTAGACCGGAGTTAATGTCGGCAGATGTGGATGAGATGTTTTCCCTGGAACCACTTGATTTACCCGTGGTGCAGTGTGCATCGGAACCAATTTCGATTGCAGATATTTCTTTGATTGAGAATAGCTTGGTGGTTGGTTGTCAGAATCTATCGATACCCCTGAAATCGGTATTAGCAATTACGACCCGCTTTGCTGGCAAAAATAACGGTGTGGTTAGTTTAGTGCAATCCCAACCCCAAGAGTGGAGTTTGGCAGAGAAACAAAAGCTGAATCAGTTAGAATCAAGTTGCGCGATCGCCTTTGCCCACATAGCCCAAACCCAGTTAATCTCGTTTCAACAACGGTTTGTCCAAACCTGTTCCCAGCACCAAAATCTAATTAAACAATTATCTTTACTAAGTCGCAGCAGTTTGGAACTGAATCAAATGCTGCAATTAATTACGGCTGCAACTGCGGAAGCTTTAAATGCTGATCGGGGTTTGTTAATTTTACTCAAATATACCGATCCTCTATTCCGGGTTCGTCCCCGTCACCAAATTCCCAAAGCAAAAGTTAATCTAGTCAGCGAGTGGCTATTAAAAACGGGAACCACACCCACTGAGGTGACAAAACAAAACGAAGCCTCTACGTTTTTACTTTCTGAATGCTCTCTGTGTCAACGTGTTTTTATTGATCAGGGTAAACCCGTTGTGATTAATAGCCGTGATGAGATTGGTGGTAGTACAAGCGTTTCACCATTGTTGGCAACAGAAAAATATGGATCAACGTTGCTCATGCCTTTAGAAAGTCAAGGAAGAATCCTTGGTTTTGTTGTTCTTCAGCAGATGGGCGATCGCGTCTGGGATGCAACGGAGCTAAATATTGTGGAAATGGTTTGCGCTCAAGTTGGGAATGCGATTATCCAGTCACAAACACTTCGTCAAGTGCAAATGTTGGTGGATGAGCGTACTGCTCAATTGCAAAGAAGTTTGGAAGTTCAAGCCAAGTTGTATGAAAAGACACGTCAGTACGTGGAACAATTACGGGAACTAAATGAGTTGAAGGACGAGTTCCTCAGTAATTTAAGCGATAGGTTGCGTTATCCCTTGACCAATATGCGTATGGCTCTACGGAATTTGCGTCAACCAACGATTCCACCTGAACGTCAAGCGCGGTATCTGGACATCCTGGAACAGGAATGTAGTAAAGAAATTAATTTAATCAATGACTTGTTAACATTACAAAAACTGGAATCTCACCAAGAACGTCCCCAATTAGAAGAAATTGATTTAAATCAACGTTTAGAAGCAATTGTTGAGACATTTACGCCGAAATTAGCCGAAAAGGGTCTAACGGTGACTCTGGATTTACCCCCGGAATCCTTGGCTTTAGAAACAGAAATTGAAAGCTTCGAGCGGATTTTCCAAGAATTACTGACTAATGCCAGTAAATATTCCCAACCAGATACCCAAGTGCATATCTTTGCCGCACAACAGATAAACGCTGAAAGCGATCGCGTTATTATTGAAATAACTAATATTGGGCGTGGTATTTCTAGCGAAGAAGCGACATATATATTTGATAAATTCCGTCGCGGTCGTGGTCGATGGACTCCAGGTACAGGACTGGGTTTAGCTCTGGTCAAATCCTTGGTTCAACACTTGAATGGGGAAATTACGGTCGAAAGTACCCCGATTGAGGATGAATCAGGTCTGAGTAAAGTCCGTTTTATCTTAACCCTCCCTCGCTTCTCTGACGAGACCAAATAGACGCAAAACAAGAGTTGACGACAGTGACCGAACAATACGCCAATTTTAACCACAACCCAAACCAAACCGATGATTCGGTGCAAATCGAAGTGATTAAGTTAGGGGAGCGCAAACGCCAAATTATTGCTAGTGTTAATATCCCCAAATCCGTGGAGGTAGTATGGCGGGTAATTACTAATTATGAGGGTTTAAGTGATTTTATCCCCAATTTAGCTGCTAGTCGCAAGCTGGAACATCCATCGGGTGGGATTCGATTAGAACAGATTGGGGCACAACGCCTACTTAATTTTAACTTCTCAGCCCGTGTGATTATTGATTTAGAGGAGCATTATCCCAAGGAAATTAAATTTTCCCTCGTTGAGGGTGATCTCAAGGAGTATCACGGTTCCTGGTTACTACAACCCTACACCCATAGTTGTGGTAGTGGTACGAAACTCTGCTACACAGTTTGTGTTGTTCCCAAGCGTATTATACCTGTAAATATTATTGAACGCCGTTTAAGTCAAGATTTGCAGGTTAATTTACTAGCGATTAAGCAAAAACTTGATAGCTATTCATCATAAATTTCATAAATTTGTTGAAAAATATATAGAGGGTAAAATTCGGATGTCTCACCCTCTATTACCTGTATATTTTATTTTTTATAATACCCCCAGGGGAATTCGAATCCCCGTCGCCTCCGTGAAAGGGAGGTGTCCTAGGCCTCTAGACGATGGGGGCTTAAGAACTCTCGACGTTCTTTAATTTAACCAAAAATCCAGTAAATGTCAACATTTTTGTCAGATTATTTTTTGCGGTTGGGAAAAAGGAATTTTCTTACTGGTAAATATAGGGAGTAGGGAGTAGGGAATCGGGGGTGAGGGGAAAAGATTGTAGGTAACGGAAAAGAATGTTTTTTCAGGGTTTATGGTGTAATTTTGACATATGGACTCAAATTGACCTCTCATTGAGATGACCACTCTGTTAAGTATCGAATAAAATGAAAAATCAAAAGGTTTTTGGAAAATCTTTTTGCTCAGGTGTTATTTGCCTTATAATGTTCGAGCTAAATGTTAAGCTGAATATTTTACGCGCCCAAAGATGTCTTTGCTATTCTTGACAAAAGAGTAGAAGTTGTTGCGAGCGAAACTTCCTGTATGGACGCATCCTTTGAAATCACCCTCCAGATGGTGATTGCGGTTGTTGCCGGAATTAGTGCCCAGGTACTAGCTGCGTACCTGCGTGTTCCCAGCATTGTATTTTTACTGTTGTTTGGGATTATTCTGGGTTCGGACGCAATCGGAATTTTACATCCCCACACTTTAGGTGTGGGGTTGGAAGTGATTGTGTCATTGGCGACGGCAATTATTTTGTTTGAGGGGGGATTAAATTTAGATTTAGATGAGTTAGGCAAAGTCTCACGGACGCTGCAACTTTTGGTGACTTTGGGAACCTTGGTGACGCTGGTGGGTGGTAGTATGGCTGCTCATTGGCTGGGGGAATTTCCTTGGGCGATCGCAATTTTGTATGCTTCAATCGTTGTTGTCACCGGTCCTACGGTCATTAGTCCTTTACTGAAGCAGGTTAATGTCGATCGACGTGTTGCCACCCTGTTGGAGGGTGAAGGTGTGATTATCGATCCTGTAGGGGCAATCCTGGCATTTGTGGTTTTGGATACGATTGTGAATGGCGATGCTGACCCCCGGACTGCGATCGCAGGTTTATTAATCCGTCTCAGTGTTGGTACTGCTATCGGTGGAGTCGGTGGCTATGGGATGAGTTTAATTTTTAAACATGCTAAGTTTATTTCCTCTGAGTTAAAAAACTTGGTGGTTTTAGCTATTTTGTGGGCAATATTTACCTTTTCCCAAAGTATCCGCAGTGAATCGGGGGTAATGGCTACGGTGATGGCTGGAGCAGTATTTGCCAATTCCTCGGTTCCCGCAGAACGCAAATTACGCCAGTTTAAGGGTCAATTGACAATTTTGAGTGTTTCGGTTCTATTTATCTTACTGGCAGCCGATTTATCTATTGCCAGTGTGTTTGCTTTGGGATGGGGTAGCTTATTTACGGTTTTGGTGTTAATGTTCGTCGTCCGTCCCCTAAATATTTTCTTGTGTACCTGGGATAGCAATTTAAATTTCCGCCAAAAGTTATTTTTAAGTTGGATTGCACCACGGGGTATTGTTTGTGCTTCGGTTGCATCTCTGTTTGCCATTTCCCTAACGCAACGCGGGATCAATGGTGGTGATGCGGTCAAGGCTTTGGTATTTTTAACGATTATTATGACCGTGGTTTGTCAAGGTTTAACCGCTCGTTGGGTTGCTCGCTGTTTAGGGATTACAGCCGATGAAACTAAAGGTGCGGTCATTGTCGGTTGCAATCCCCTAAGTTTACTAATTGCCCGTTTATTTCAACAGCATGGGGAAGAAGTGGTGATGATTGATACAGACCCCAACGCATCCCAACTAGCAGAAGATGAGAATATCCGCTTGATTGTCAGCAGTGCTTTAGATGAGGGTGTGTTAGATACGGCTGGTTTAGGTTCCGTAGGCACTTTTGTGGCAATGACTAAAAATGGTGAGGTAAATTTTGTCTTAGCCCAACGTGCTGCTGAGGAATTTAGTCCACCCCGCGTTTTAGCTGTGTTCCCCCGTAAAACCCAGGAAAGCACAACTCCAGAAAGTTTGGTGGATCAAGCTTTTATGTCTGATTTAGCAATTAAAACTTGGAATGAATACATTCAAGAAGGACGAATCAAACTGGGGAAAATCACCTTAGAAGCTGATAATTTGGAAAACCAACAGTCTCAATTACAAACCTTGATGAATGCAGGTGATTTACTTCCCTTGGTAATTGAACGTAATGGGTCTTTACTAGTCGCTTCCGCTAGACAGGAATGGGAAGTAGGCGATCGCATTATCTATCTATTACACGACCCTCGTCCTAATTTACTCAAGCAATTATCTGGTGAACGTCAATCCACCCGCTTATCTCTAGAAAATTTTGTTCAAAGCGAAGAACTTTCACTTAAGGGTCTAGCACGAGTGGCGAATGGACAATAAGGGTTTTCTCGAAAATAGGGATTAGGGAGAGACGACCCGGTGGGTCGTCTGTACGGGAATAGGGAGTAGAAATGAACTTGTTTGATGTTTGGTTGTGTCCAAATGAGAAAAGATATTATTTGTAGTTTTCTGAACCTGTGAAAAGTGAAAATCAAGGCTTAAAAATATTTATTCCCTACTCCCCAACCCCACTAAAAGACTTTTTCCCTACACCCTAACTATCAACGGTCAACTGACAACCATCAACTGGTAACTCCGCTCGCGCTTCTTGTTCCTGTCTGAATACACTGACTAAATGAGCGATCGCAAATATTAACGCTACGCTTGAAAGTACATAACTATGCAGTGTGTACAAGTGCTGTACTGTAATTGTACTAATTCCATCACCACCAGTTAGGATTGTTCGCAGCAATCCACCAACTACAGGTATGGCAGAAACCGTTCCTAACTCAATGTTCAAGCGCCAATAGCCCTCTTGATCCCAACTCAAAATCATCGCCGTCCATCCTAAACCAATGGCACTGAGGGTAAAGAAAATTCCCGCAATCCAAGCAGTTAGCCAGCTACGACGAAATTGACGACTGATGAACATGACCACGATTTGGATCAGGGCAATGACAATTACGCCATTTCCTGCCACATCATGGGCT
Organism: Calothrix sp. NIES-3974; assembly: GCF_002368395.1. GTDB lineage: Bacteria > Cyanobacteriota > Cyanobacteriia > Cyanobacteriales > Nostocaceae > NIES-3974. Next base: position 2,511,833 of record NZ_AP018254.1, on the reverse strand, counting down.
TTACGAAATAACCAACCATAGGGAACAGCAGTACTAATAAATTCGAGGGAACGATAGGCTCTCCCTGCTGCGGGCTCGTAATAGAAGGACAATAACACACCTGTAAATGCTGCCACAACGGTAAATGTAATGATGGCTACAGATAATAGGGTTGTAATCCGTTGCAGTTTCAGTTCGGTGACTGACGCTTGCATTGTGTTCCTCTCTTGTTAATAAAATATTAATTATTGTTCTTTTATAATAACTCTTATGAATAAATGTTAAGTAAATTAAATGAAAAAAAAGAGGGACAAAATACATTTGTCCCCGGGTTCATGTCGTATTCTTAATCTATTTAAGGACCGGAAAACACTGCCTCTTCAACATCTTTACGACTGAGGGAGTATTTAAAAGAGCGTTGGATATCCTGACCATTTTCTCCAGCTTTGAGGTAGCAGACAGTTATTTGTTCTATATCAAGCCAAATTTCTGCTTGCCAATTGGGATGGGATAAATGCCAACAATGAAGCTCGTTACTATCTTGTGTACATCCCCGTAGACGAAGCCATTCTTCGATTTGGGGGAGAGGGTGGTTATATAAAGGTGTTTCTGCTGGAAGCATAGGATTGAGAATACAAAATACAGAATACAGGATACAGGAGTATGCGATCGCTGATTTGAGTGGGGATATCGAGAATGGGGAATACAAGAGATTGGGTATGCGATCGCGGATCTGATACCAATTTGGAAAAGAAATGCGACAGATGAATATTGGAAACTAGGGTTGTATAAGGGTTTTCAAATCAAAAATCCAAAATCCAAAATTGTCTGAGGGTCGAAGACAAATCAATCAGAGATAATTGGGGATGTAGGTGATTGTCTCCACGAATAGCTGCGATCGCGATCGCTAAAAATAAACAACCTACCAGTGTTAACCCCAACATAAATAAAGCAAAAATCTCACCGGAGGAGAGGGGACGTTCGGTTGCGTCTAGATAGGCAGATTTTGTCCAGTCATAACGCGGTGGGAGAGGGTAATTTAAATCGGTTGGGGGTTGGATCACACTCCAACGGGAATAACCAATTTGAATATCGTAATTAAATCGCCGTTCCGGACTGCTGAGGATAGCATAGGCTTCATTAATTTCCTGAAATTTTACTGTGGCGATCGCGTTTGGTAAATCCGTAGTGTCCGGGTGATAACGTTTACTTAGTTCCCGGTAAGCACGACGTATTTCGATGGGGGATGCAGAGGGATGCAGTCCCAATACAGCATAGTAAGTGGATTCGCTATTTTGTAACATTGCCCCGTCTAAATTGGCATTGCTTCTATCTTTAATTTTAATTGCCACCTGTTCTAATTTAAAAATGAAACTCTGATTGATGGGATTAAAGGGTTATTTCCAAACTCGTGCAAATTTGCGCCAAGTTCTAGTTAAATTGTCTAATAATTTCTATGTATTAATCTAAATTTAACCTATATCTGTAAGGATTCCGGTTGTGATTGTAGTGGTTTAGGATTGTTAAATCATGTCCCTGAATTGAGAACCGTAGTTTTCACTCATGATTATTGAGATTGCGACGCGAACAAGTGCAATGACGAAAACTCCAGTTTTGATTACGGACGAGGTTTAATATCCATCCCGAAAGCCAGAATTATCAGATGTCTAGCAGTAGTTAAATGAGGAAAATTCTCAGTACAGAGAAGGAAATAGCAGCTAAACCAGCGCTGATGGGAACTGTCACCACCCAAGCCGTAAAAATGCTATAGAGATTAGTAAACTTGACTAGATGGGGATTTTTGACTAAACCAATTCCCACGACCCCACCAATTAGAGCATGGGAAGTGGAAGCAGGTAAACCGAGATTAGAAGCGAGTAAAATAGTGGTTGCGGTGGCTAGTTCTGCACAGAAACCGTCACTAGGCTGCAAATTGATAATACCTTCACCAACGGTGGTAATCACATTTTTCCCCAAAAGAGCCAACCCAGTGACTATACCCAAACCACCAAGAATTAGAATCCACAAGGGGATTTCGATTTGGGACTGGGGTATTGCTCCAAAGCGTTGAATAGTTAAAATGGTAGCTAAAGGTGCGATCGCATTGCCCACATCGTTGGAACCATGAGCAAAAGCAACACAGCAAGCACTGCAAACTTGATATCGACTAAAAATTACTTCCGGGGAGAAGTTAGATGGAGATTCTAGTCGGGTTAATAATTGCCAAAGATATATACTCAAACCCAGAGAAAGTAAAGCCACGATGATTAATGTGATTGTGGAGGTCGGGATTTCCCAAGTGAGATATTGATGAAGCAAAGTCTGGAGAGGTTGGGTCATTTGAGGTAAAATAATTATCCCCAAAACCCCCACTAAAATTGTACTTAACCAGGGAATCCACTCGTTTAAACGTTCCCAAGGTTGGTGGGTATCCAAAATCCAGTGTCGAATTTGACTGTAGAACAAAGCTGCGATCGCTCCACTCATAACGGGTAAAATCAGCCATCCCAGCGTAATTAAACCCAGAGAATGCCAATTTACTCCATCCAGACCTAATCCGACCCAACTAAATCCGGCGATCGCACCAACTACTGCATGGGAGGAGGAAACGGGTAAACCCAGTAAGGTGGCAATTTGTAACCATCCACCACAACTAATTAAGACTGCAACCATCCCCAACACCAATACAGAGGGTGTATCTGCAAATTGACTGGGATTCACAATTTTCGTGGCTAAAGTTCCCGTCACCCCCTCCCCAAATAGTACCGCACCTGCAAACTCCAATATTCCCGCAATAATTAAAGCCTGTTTGAGGGTAATTGCTTGGGAACCAACGGAAGTTCCCATCGCATTGGCCACATCATTTGCGCCCAAATTCAAGGCAAAGTAAAATGCTAATGAAATAACTAGTATAGTCAGCACGATTTTTTGTAATTCGTAATTCGTAATAGCCTGCGGCAACGCTTCGTGTACGTAATTCGTAATTTAATATGTACGGAGCCGATATATCTCTTTGGTCTGTAGCAAGCTGGATTTGCAGAAAGAGGAATAGTCTGTGACGAAAGCAGGGAGTAGGGAAAAACACTTTCATCTCCAAGAGCAGCTGCGCTACGCGTGTCTACGGTTTTTTGTGTAATATCATTTCACGAAAATTTTGATACATTTACTCTTCCTGCATCCCCTGCTCTCCTAAATCGATCAACACCACAGTAAAACGGTATAAGTTGTACATTGGGCTATTATGAGCTTTCATCTTTGACCTTTGAGAACCACATCAATTACACACCTTCTCCAGCGACTTATACAATTAAACTACTTGGGGACGATTTAAACAAAGGGAAATCATGACAACCAATATAAACCACCAGTCTCGCTTCAACACCCAGCAAATACCACCCCTGGAAAACGGCGATCGCTTGACTCGTCCGGAATTTGAACGACGGTATAAAGCAGCACCCCACATCAGAAAAGCCGAATTAATTGAAGGAATTGTTTACGTGGCATCTCCATTACGTTTTCAACAACACGCTGAACCCCACAGCCGTCTATCGACTTGGCTGGGAACCTATGTCGTCTATACACCGGGTACATTATCTGGGATTGAGCCAACAATTCGCCTAGACCTGGATAATGAACCCCAACCTGATATCGTGTTGATATTGGATCAAGCGGTGGGGGGAAGATCCTACTTGACGGAGGATGGATATTTAGAAGGGGTTCCCGAATTAATCGTGGAAATTGCTGCTAGTAGTGCGGCTATTGATACTGGTAGTAAAAAGCAAGTCTATCGTCGCAATGGGGTATCGGAATATATCATCTGGCAATCCTTTGAAAATCAATTAGATTGGTATAGCTTGCAGGCGGAGGAGTATCGGCTACTACCAGTGAATGAGCAGGGAATCATTTGTTCCCAGAGATTTCCGGGTTTATGGTTAGCGGTAGATGCACTGTTGAATAATCAGATGGCAAGGGTATTAGAGGTGTTACAGTTAGGGTTAAATTCTCCGGAACATCAACAGTTTGTGGCCCAATTAGGGGCAAAATCCGACTGAGGAATTACAGGGTTGAAATTAAAAAACTTATCCATAGGGGTCATCTGTGAGGTATTACTGTAATGGAAGCTATTTATTTAATCTTTAAATGGTGTGGTGGTTTGCATCGCGCCCCAGGAAACCTCACAAACAAAGTATATGACTATCCAGACAATTGCCACAACACCTTTTAGTGACCAAAAGCCAGGTACTTCTGGTTTACGTAAAGCTGTTAGTGTTTTCCAACAACCCCATTACTTGGAAAATTTTGTCCAGTCGATTTTTGATGCGATTGGTAACTGTACCGGAGCGACTTTAGTTCTCGGTGGTGATGGACGTTTTTATAACCGTCAAGCGATTCAAATTATTTTGAAAATGGCGGCGGCTAATGGTTTTAGTTTAGTGAAAGTGGGACAGCGAGGTATTCTCTCGACTCCGGCGACTTCCTGCGTTATCCGTAAATATCACACATTGGGTGGTATTATTCTTTCTGCTAGTCATAATCCTGGTGGTCCAAATGGGGATTTTGGGATTAAATATAATATTGGTAATGGTGGTCCGGCTCCGGAGAAAATAACAGAGGCTATTTATGCTCGCAGCAAAGTCATTGATACCTACAAAATCCTCGATAGTCAGGATGTGAATATTGACACCCTAGGTGAAACGAAACTGGGGAGTATGACCGTGGAAGTGATTGATTCGGTCAGCGATTATCAAGCTTTGATGGAATCCTTGTTTGATTTTGATGCATTGCAACAACTTTTAACCAACGGCAAATTCCGTATCTGTATCGATGCACTTCACGCGGTGACAGGTCCCTATGCCCATGCTATCTTTGAAAAACGGCTCGGCGCACCTGTGGGTACGGTGATGAATGGTGTACCCCTAGAAGACTTTGGTGGTGGTCATCCTGACCCGAATCTAGTTTATGCCCATGATTTGGTAGAGCGGTTATTTGGTGAGTATGCACCGGATTTTGGTGCAGCTTCCGATGGTGATGGCGATCGCAATATGATTTTAGGGCGGAAGTTTTTTGTTACTCCTAGTGATAGTTTGGCGATTTTGGCGGCGAATGCCACACTGGTGCCCGGTTATGCTGGGGGACTTGCGGGAATTGCTCGCTCTATGCCGACTAGTCAAGCTCCTGACCGTGTTGCGGCTAAGTTAGGTATTGATTGTTACGAAACTCCCACTGGTTGGAAATTTTTTGGCAATTTGCTGGATGCGGGTAAGGCGACGTTGTGTGGTGAGGAAAGTTTCGGTACTGGTTCTAACCATATCCGGGAAAAAGATGGACTTTGGGCTGTATTATTTTGGTTAAATATTTTGGCTGTACGTCAGCAATCGGTGGAGGAAATAGTTCGTGCCCACTGGCAAGAGTATGGTCGGAATTATTACTCTCGTCATGATTACGAAGCGATTGATTCCCAGCGTGCCGATACTTTAATGAAAAATCTCCAAGGAATTCTGCCGAGTTTGCCAGGTAAAAAATATGGCAGCTATGAGGTGGAATATAGTGATAATTTTAGTTATACAGACCCTGTGGATGGTAGTGTCAGTACCAACCAAGGTGTACGAATTGGTTTTACCGATGGTTCGCGGATTGTGTTCCGACTTTCGGGAACGGGAACCCAGGGAGCAACGTTACGGGTATATTTGGAAAGTTATGAACCCGATGTGAGTAAACAAGATATTGAGACTCAGCAAGCGTTAGGTGATTTAATTCAAATTGCCGATGAGATTGCTCAAATTAAAGTGAATACGGGTATGGATAAACCCACTGTTATTACCTAGAAAGCAAACAATTTTGGATTTTGGATTAGTAGAGACGTGATATATCGCGTCTCTACATATGTTGTAAATACATATGTTGTAAATATTTTTTGTTTCGGTTCACGTCAAAATTCAGCAAACCCTATTTACGGCAATTGTACCTCCTGCAATAACCAAAAACCAGTAAAAGCTTCCGATTCAGGATTATCTTGAATACCGAGAAAATGTACACCGTTCGCTGCTTGTTTGGCTGTTTCAAAATTTTGAGCTTGGGTTAAAAGTTGAGGATTTCGCACACTAGCTAAAATCCAGCTTTCGGTAGCACCTGTTTCCAATAACATTTGTCCACCTTGACCCGGATCAAATCGTAGATATGCTAACTCTAATCCAGACATCCATGCTGCTACAGGTAAAGCTCGTGCAGAAAACAGTAATATTCCGGGAATTTTTGTCTCTGGACTAATTCCCGTTAAACTCAAGGGGAATCCTTCGGCAAAACCAATTTCCCAATCGGGCATATCCGTAAAATCACTAGCAGCTAAAGTGACAAATCCCCACTTTTCACTTTCCAATGCATCGGGTAAACGTTGCGGTAAGGGTGCATCTAAACGCACCGAGGGATTGGTTCCCCCCTGAAAACCCGGTTCATTGGGGTAGACGGTTTCCATGCGTTCCTGCAACCATTGGTGTAGTACTAAAATTCGCCGACTCGGTTGTACAGCAATCCCCGCATCATTACAAGCCTTGGTAATCATATTATTCATTTGTCGCCGAAAAAAGCGAATGCGCATCGGTGCTGTACCAGCTTGAGTCACAGCAGTTTGAATTGCATTACGTAACCAGACGGAATTCACCTCCGTGCTGGGACAATACTGCGCATAGCGAAACAGATTTTTCCAATCGTCATTCACACTTTGGGGAGATTCGCAAATCAACACCTCCCAAACTTTTTTTTGATTTTCGTCCAGGATTGGACGTGAGTAAAAATCCAGTTCCCAAATACTACCCATGTTATGCCGTTTTTGAAATGGCTATTTCTTATTCTCTTTAATCATCATACGAGTCGGTGGGCAGTCTGCGGTAACAATCAGGGATTTTTTGGTTTGATGGTTTGTATTACTTATGTAGTGTAAACATAGCATTGCTACGTCTCTACACACACAAAACAACGACGTACCCGCTTTCTGAATCCAAAATCCAAAATCTAAAATCCAAAATCGTTTGACCCGATGGGGGATAATATCTTAATGTAATTAATAATTTCATGCAGATAATTATCAATTACTAAATTACTCAATGGCGATCGCAATTGACTTTGGTACTAGTAATACGGTTATTGCCCGTTGGAATTCCGCAACTGGTCAAGCTGAAACCCTCAACATACCCAATTTATCGCTGCAACAGGGTTTAAATCCACCGTTGATTCCCAGTTTGGTTTATGTTGAAGATGCTACCCTTGGCAAGATTCTAGTGGGTCAACAGGTACGCGATCGCGGTTTAGATATTGCTTCCGATGCAAGATTTTTCCGCAGTTTTAAGCGGGGTATTGGTACGGATATTCAAGGGTTTTTACCGGAGTTGGATGGTCAAACTATTACCTTTGAACAGGTAGGGGAATGGTTTCTTTCCCAGGTAATTCATCAATTGCGCAATTCCTATACGGAAGTTGAAGATTCCCTGATTTTAACCACCCCTGTGGATAGTTTTGAAACCTATCGCCATTGGTTAGGTCGGGTGTGTCAATCCTTACCCGTGGAGCAGGTACGGATTATTGATGAACCGACAGCTGCAGCTTTAGGTTACGGTTTGACGGAGGAGGAGATTTTACTGGTTGTTGATTTTGGGGGTGGGACTTTAGATTTATCGTTGGTGCAGTTGGATCAGGGTGTCCAGGGGGTAAGTGGTGGAAAACCCATTGGTTTCCTCCTTAAGTGGGGAAATAAATCCCTAGCGGAGGATTCTAAACAAAAGGTGAAAACTGCACGGGTATTAGCTAAAGCTGGACAAAATTTAGGGGGAACGGATATCGATAATTGGATTGTTGATTATTTTGCCCAAAATCAAGGTTTATCTCCAAATGCTTTCACCACCCGACTCGCTGAAAGGATCAAAATCCAACTTTCCAGCGCTCATCAAGCAAGCGAAGTTTATTTCGATGAAGATAGTTTAGAAACCTATGAATTAGAACTGAATCGCGATCGCTTAGAAAATATCCTCCAAACCAATGGTTTTCAAGACCGTTTAAATGCATCGATGACAAGTTTGTTGCAACAAGCTCGTCGTCAAGGGGTGGAAATTACCGATATTAGTGCAGTGTTATTGGTGGGTGGTACATCTCAACTACCAGCTTTCCAAACCTGGATACGGGAATATTTTGAGGATAGCAAAATTCTTAGTCAACGACCCTTTGAAGCGATCGCTCAAGGTGCATTACAAATTGCTCAAGGCTTGGAAATTAAAGATTTTCTCTACCACAGTTATGGTATCCGTTACTGGGATCGACGCAACAATCGCCATGCATGGCATCCGATTATCCCCGCAGGACAACCCTATCCCATGAATAACCCAGTAGAATTAGCATTAGGTGCATCTAGGGAAAACCAACCCAGTATCGAATTAATCATGGGAGAACTGGGTGCAGATACGGGGGGAACCGAAGTTTACTTTGATGGCGATCGCTTGATTACCCGACGGGTAGATACAGGTGTTACCAGCGTTAAACCATTGAATGACAGCGAAGGAGCGCGAACAATCGCCAAATTAACACCACCTGGTTTTCCCGGTAGCGATCGCATTAAAATCCGGTTTATGGTGGATGAGCAACGATTCCTCCGCATCAGTGTTGAAGATTTACTTACCAATGATATGCTCCTGGAAAATCAAATTGTTGCTCAACTGAGTTAGTAGTCCGTAGAGACGAACTGTCGGGTCGTCTGTACAGGGAGGAGGGGGTTTATAATTCAAAGTCATGCGATCGCCATATATTCAATTTTGGGACGTTGTTGAACACAAATATGAATTGAAAATTTTACGTCGTGTAGTAGAGACGTAGCGGTGCTACGTCTCTACGATTATTTTGATTTTAATACAAAATGTGAACAATTATAATTCTAATTTTGGGTATTGCGATCGCCTTTTGGATCGAAAAGTAATTCGTTATGCAATAGGCAAAGCTTAACATGGGAACGCAGTGGAACCCAACAAAACTCCCTCTACATCAAGCAAGAATCTCAGAATAAATGAGAAGAAGTAATTATTTTCAGATATCAAAAACAAAATTGAGGAAGTCAAGAATTGCCCTATCTTGTTCGATTGGTTCCTGTATTTCTGAATAATGATTCAGATAATTATCTTGCCCTAATTCTAATGGAAAATCAGTAATAATTGGTGCAGGGTAAAATTGACCTGTAGCCCAATACTGATTAGCATCCAGGTCTAGATATTGTTGATTTTTAATATCATAGGCTTGCCAATAATCGGGATTATTAATTTTATCAAAATCGGCAGCAGTAAATAATTCTAAACAGTCCGTAAAATCCAACCAATCCCAAAGGCTATTTTGAATAGTTCTCACCCTACCATCTGGATAATAAAAATATAAATAATCGAGATTATGGTTATGGTCAGTAATCACTTCCGTCCGTTGAACCTGATACTGATAGCTAATGACTCGATATAAAAATGTCATTAATTTCCCCTGTAATTGACTGTCCTCACAGGATGCTAAAACTCGCCATTCATAGGTTGGTTTATTCGGGTCTTGGAGAAAGGGTGTAATATTAATGGATGTGTAGCGAGGATTGCGGGCAATAATGGAAGCTTGACGGATAATTTCCGGGGGCGATTTACTATTGATGGCGATAATTTGTTGATAATTATATTCGTGTTGAATTGGTGCAATACCATAGGTCAACCCTAAAATAAACTCGTAAATTGCAGCATTTTTATCAAGTAATAAATCCGCATCCGATAAAACTGCCTGCTGCATCATTTTCACTTTTTTTTGCACATATTCCAGTTTACTCAGGGGACGTTGATGACGGCAAATATGTCCTTCTACCTGGTCTGCAAAAGTCATTGCATAGGTGTTTTGGCGACGGGTAGTTGGTAAAATGTTTTCTAATACCTGAGACACCGCAGCAGTGGCTATGGTCGTATTTCCAATTTGCGCGATCGTATCTTCTACTGATAAACTACTATTGCTCACATTCACATGTAAATGCACTCCGGCTGTGGTGGTAAAATTGACGCCATATTTTTTTAATGTGGTGACGACAAAATCATAGATTTGATTTGTTTCCTCAATCGAATTACAAACCGGAAATCCAATTTCTTGACCACTATAAATACGGAAATTGAAGCGGGTATCTTGGTGGGTACGATAAAGCCGTTCATAGGCTTGAATATTAGCTGGATTGGTACCATGTACCGAACCATCTATCCCCACAACTAAAGTATTTTCACCGGGACGAGCAACTAAGTTTAAATTTTCAATTCTTTCGCAAATTTGAATAATCAATTCTTCAAGATTGACGGAATTACAATTATTATCATCCCAACTATTTTCTGAGTTATGTCTATCACTTTGACGGTGATACAGGAAATTATCTAAAATTCTGATCAGTCTATAAATACTTTTTTTAGTTACATCTAACCATCCCAATCGCTGCTGCTGAAAATTTAAATCTGGATTTAAATAATGGGGGTGAGATTGTAATTTTAATGCGGCTTTAGCATCATACTTTTGTGCTTGCTTCAATAACGCAGCCTTATGCTTCTCAAAATCCTGACGATTCAATTTAGCGAAATAACGAGAATCTTCCGGAAATTGACGACGAGCATGAAAATTAATCAATGCAACCGTCACTAGCATTTGCACCAACCGAAAAAAAGCCGGTTGACGAGACAATAATTTATTTTCGGATTTATATAATTGATAAATAGGCCTTAACTTTGCCACAATCTGTGACGATAAACGCACTATCGGGAAATCTGTTAACGGTAAAAATTCGATTTCCGCACCGTTGGCAACCAGTGTAACAGTTGGATATTCCTCCGTTAGATGAGATATACAACTGTCACGAATAAAATCGATGCTGGATACCATAGCACACCACTTATAAGAATATATCTTGATGAGTTTACGCAGAATAAAAATGTAAAGTCAAAGCGAAAAAATACATTTTGGAAATAATACAGAATCAGGTGGGTAGAGATAATTAAATATTAAAGCAACACCTCACCCCTGTCCTCCCTCCTTGTAAAGATAGGGAAGTTAATCGGACGAAGTAATTATTTTACCTAGACATCAGGTAATATAGAATATGAGAATCCAATATGGACTCATGAACAAGAATTTCTCTAACCCTGTATTTTTTATCCCCCTGGGGAAGCAAGCTATATCTTTGCTAATTCAAAATTAACGGGTTACTGTTTGATTCTGTGATTTTTGTTGCGGTTCTCTGCTTTGTAGGTTTACAAACACCTATACTAATAGCGGTGAGAAATTGGACTTGCCAAATTGCCAAAATCTCTTGGATTAGGATACATAGCTAACTGCTCACAGTATAGTAAAATACTATAACCTGAGTCAGGATGGGTTGTGGATTTTATCTCACCTATTGAATAATACTACGTATCTCAGAATACATTCTATTATTTTTACATATTTAAAAAAGACGTAGCCATGCTACGTCTCTACACAACGTAAAATTTTTAATTAATATTCGCATTTAATTCCTTTATTAATTTTTGATTCTGGATTGTTTTTGGGTAATAATTGTTACACCTCTGTAGATCACCATCTTAATAATCGTATTTTGGGGAAAATCTTGAGAGAAAACGTCTATAAATAGATATTGTTTGCTATTTTGGATTGTATATTCATAAATCTATAATCATGTATTCTTCAAAGTGTAAAATCAAAAACTGTTGCTTGATGCTTAAATTTGACGAGTATTTGTATTGTTAAGTGATTCCGAGAATAGCGAATACGAGGGGGATTGTTCGATGTCATTAAAAATCCTCGTTGTCGATGATGATTTCAGTACCTGTATCTCTATTAACGACTATCTGGAGTTATGTGGATACGAGGTGATGGTTGCTGGTGACGGAGAGAAAGCCTTGGCGATCGCGGAGAGTAATCCGATTGATTTGATCGTTACAGACATTATTATGCCACGGATGAATGGCTACGAATTGGTGCGTCGTCTACGACAAAATCCGAATTTAGGGGTTCTCCCTGTCATTCTATTAACAGCGCGAAATCAAACCCAGGAGCGGATTCTCGGTTACGAATCAGGTTGTGACTTATACTTACCCAAACCCTTTGAGTTAGAAGAATTAGGAGCAGCAATTCGGAATTTACTCAAGCGATCGCAATTCCTGCAATCAGTTTATCAAGAATCGGGTCATGACGAATTAGATTCAGAACAAAAATCACGAGAAACCCTTTTAGCAGAACCTTTCACCAAGCGGGAGCGAGAAGTTTTGAGTCTGCTGTGTCAAGGTTTATCAAATGCGGATATGGGTCGCAAATTGCATTTAAGTCCACGAACTGTGGAAAAATACGTCAGCAGTTTATTACACAAAACAAATAATAGTAATCGTTCCCAATTAGTTAGGTTTGCAATCCAGCATGGTTTAGTTGAATAATTTCCCAATCAAAAATAAAAAGCCGACAGTCCGTGAAAGCTGTCGGTCGTCCAGTGTGTTCCCTATTAATGACTCGGCTAGAGTTCAGTTGTTTTTTATTATTGGTTTTTTCCTTGTCTACATAAATGACATTAATCATGACCTTGTGTGATTTTGGTCACTTGCTTGATGCAGAGGGAGTAGGAATAAAATATAAAAAAACCGACAGATGTGTGAAATCCATCGGTAGCTAAGTGTGTTCCCTATTAAATGACTCGGCTAGAGTTCAGTCATCTTCGATTATTCCAGGGTGATCGCACTCCGTAAAATGACTTAGGTCATGGCTGGGTGTGATTTTGGTCACTCATCAAAATTGCTGAATTTAGAGACGGGATATATTGAATTTAGAGACGCGATATATCGCGTCTCTACAAATCAAATTTATCCGTACGAATAAAATTTATCCGTGGTATTTTTCCAATTGGTATCACGATGGAAATAGCAAAAACCGACAATCTCTGACAAGACTGTCGGCTATCCAGTGTGTTCCCTATTAATGACTCGGCTAGAGTTCAGTTATTTATAACTATGTCAGTGAAATTACCTTTTTACTAGGACATGAATCATTAACAGGTGTGATTCTCGTCACTGGCAGCAACCCCCGCATGTGTGGGGTATTCCGGAACACTTAAATACTTTAAACATTTAAGCCGCGTTGTGCTTCCTCTGCAACAGCAGCGATTTCATCCTCAGCTAGGGTTGCAAGGGTAGATTTAGCAGCATCATCACCCTGTTGATTGAGTAAATTGAGTGCGCAAGCAACACTGTAACGAACTTGCCAATCCGAATTATTTGCATAGGGTACAAGTAGGGGAATAGCTGCGGGGTTGCCAAGTTCACCTAAAGCTCGAATTGCAGTTGTTTGAACTAACTCGTTGTCGGAATTGAGGGCTTGTTGGAGAAGTTCAAAAGCACGGGGATCACCCATTTCTCCTAATGCGGCAATGATACTAAATTGGATCAGCCATTCGGAGGTGGAGTGGTAGAGTTGGTACAAATCCTCAAAAGCTGCGGTTAATTTTAAAGCACCTAAACAATCAGCAGCTGCTGCTTGGACATCGGGTTCCTTATCATTGAGGAGGCGATCGCGTAAAATTTCTAGGGATAATTGGGGATTTTGTCCACCCAAAGTATCCATTTGACTGATTGCTGCATAACGTACCCTTGCATGATGGTCTTGAATCGCTGTTTGCAATAATTCAAACCCCGCAGCAGGTTCCAAAGTACGGATTTGATTGACCGCACGCAGGCGATCGCCTAAATCTTCCGAAGCTAATAATTCTTGTACCGACTCAGGAGTAATACTCATGGACTAATCTCACCCGAATGAACTGATTTTTGTGAATTGGTGATGGATATGGGTTATGCGATCGCCGCCATTGCCCGCACAATATCACCACGGGTGAGAATACCAATTACCTTACCCTCACTGTCAAGTACGGGTAAACGATGGACATTTTTCTCATTCATCAACCGAGCTGCATCCCGTAAAGGTTTATCGGGAGAAATGGTAATGGGATTTTTGGTCATCACCTCACCAACGGTTTGTCCTAAGACCTTGTGTAAATCCCGTTCATAGGCGGCAGGATTTTTGAGATAAATCACACTATCGAGAAACATAATATAGGCAGGGGGAGTTATACCTGCCTCCTGCCACATTAAATCCGTTTCCGAAATAATACCCAATAATTTACCAGCCTCATCTACCACAGGCAACCCACTAATGCGTTTACTTGCTAGGATTTGAATCGCTTCATTCAAAGGAGTTTGCAAACCAACGACAATCGGGTCGCAAGTCATCACATCGGCAACGGTTTTAACCATATAACCCACTAAAACCCTTCATTTTTACGCCTAATTAAATTGTAGAAAATACCTGTCACCAGTAGGCGATCGCGCAATAGATTGTCATAAATGCAGCCGTTATAGCCTCAATTGTTAAATTTTTTCCTGCAATCACCACAAAAAACCATAATCGCTGCACACTAAAATTCTATGATGGTAAGGAGGCAATAGCGGTGCTAAACACAATTCTAGTTGCATTGGATGGCTCAGAATTAGCCGACCGGGTGATGCAAATGGTGGAACAATTATCCCTGGGGAAAAACACCAAAATTATCCTGTGTCATGTTTTCCCTACTGACAAAACCGAGTTAGATATTCCTGCCGACCGTCCCCATCCAGAATCCCACGCCCTGACGTATATTAGCATCGAAAAACAATTAGAAACCTATCAAGCCAAATTAGCTTTCCCGACAGAAATTGAACTAGTAACGGGAGAACCCGCAGAAGAAATTATTCGCCTCGCCAACATTCACAAAGCCGATTTAATCGTCATCGGTAATCGTGGCTTAGTCGGAATGAATCGCATCGTCCAAGGTTCCGTCAGCAGCCAAGTCATGGAGGAAGCCCATTGTTCTGTACTAGTTGTTAAACCGCGTTAAGTATGGGAGTTGGGAGCAAAATATTTGGTTTTCCTTGAGTACATCTTGCACCGTGAGCGGACTATTCCTAACGGGACTTAAACATTTTAAGGCAGAAATCGGCTTCAAACCTATACAGGGGAAGGAAAATACACTACAGGCTCAAAAAAGCTTGAAACCCAGATATGGCAGAATACAGTTAAGTTAGACTTCAAAGCCTAATTATTGGGTAGGTTAGGTTGAAGAATGTAGAGGCAGAGCCTAGGCTGTTTACCTTGTGCCTTTTTTGGGGTCGCAAATTCATGCACAAACCGTGACAACAAACTTGTTCCAATACTCCGGCTGTTGATCCATATAGGGAAGCTCTGCTTCCTGATTTGAGGCAAAGCCTCGTGGAATGCATCCCCACGCGGAGCATCGGGACGAGTAAGGGTAAATTTCCACAATATCAACAGTCTACCCAAAGCCTCAACCCAAACTACAGTTATCTTTAACACCAAGTGTATTGTTTTTTATCCACCAAAATTCATCTGGTGGAGTACTAGGCTATTAAAAATTACGTAAGCGAAGCGTTGCCGTAGGCTATTACGTAGCTTGATTCCCGCGTAGCGGGAATTACGTACGCGAAGCGTTGCCGCAGGCTATTACGAATTACGAATTATATCGTTTACGCTAATACTTACTACATATCAGGGGCTGTAACCGTTGATTATTCTAGTTTCATTTATTGCAAAGTACAAGGGAATCGATATAAGTCCCACTAATCTTCGTATCCGATCATTCTGTCTCCAGTCTCCTCAATCCCAACTCCCAAATCTAAAATCCTTTGACCCAAACGGTTTTGATATTGACAAATTCGTGGATGCCTTGAATACTTAACTCCCGTCCATAGCCAGAACGCTTAATCCCCCCAAAGGGTAAACGGGGGTCAGATTTAACCATCCCATTGATAAACACTGCACCTGCTTCTAATTCGTTAATCAAGCGGTTCATTTCCGTTTCATCCCGTGTCCAACCACTTGCACCTAAACCAAAAGGGGTAGCATTGGCTAATGCGATCGCAGCGTCAATATCGGGGACACGAAATAGCATGGCTACTGGGCCAAAAAATTCTTCCTTGGCAATGTCACTATCAATGGGTACATTGGTCAAAATGGTGGGTTGGTAGTAATTACCACCCAATTCTGGCAGGGATTTACCGCCGTAAATTACTTTTGCACCAGCCTCTACTGCCATTTTTACCTGTTGGTCTAAATCCTGGAGAATATCGGGTGTCGCCAATGGACCAATATCGGTATCATCCTGCATGGGGTCGCCAACCTTCAGGGTTTGGAATTTCTCCAGAAATAACTGCTCAAATTGGTCGGCAATACTATCAATGACAATAAACCGTTTGGCTGCAATGCAGGATTGACCGTTATTTAACATCCTAGCTGTGACAGCCGTTGCAGTGGCATTGGCCAGATCCGCACTGGGTAAAACAATAAAGGGGTCACTACCACCTAATTCTAAAACCGTTTTTTTGATACATTTTCCCGCCCCACTCGCAAGGGATGCTCCCGCAGGTTCGCTTCCGGTGAGGGTAGCTGCTTGGATGCGGTCATCGCTAATTAAACTGGCAATTTTTTCCCCGCCAATCAGTAAAGTTTGAAACACTCCTTCCGGAAGTCCCGCTTGCTGAAAAATCTCGGCAATGGCTAAAGCACACTGGGGAACATTGGATGCGTGTTTGAGTAAACCCACATTTCCTGCCATTAAAGCGGGTGCAGCGAAGCGAAAAACCTGCCAAAACGGAAAATTCCACGGCATTACTGCCAAAATTACCCCTAGGGGTTGATATTTGACCCAACTTTTTGTTGCGTCACTCTTTACCTCCACATCTGCGAGAAAATCGGCCGCATTTTCAGCATAATAACGACACACCAAAGCACATTTTTCCACCTCCGCGATCGCACTTTTGTAGGTTTTTCCCATTTCCAGGGTCATAATTTTGGCAAACTCGCTTTTGCTGTCTGTGAGAATTTCCGCAACACCTTTGAGATATTGCGATCGCAATGTCATGGGAGTTTGTTTATAATCCCGAAAGGCACTTTGTGCGAGGTCTAATTTTCGCTCAATTTCGCGATCGCTATCGTCTGTAAAGTTTTTCAGGAGTTCTCCCGTCGCAGGATTGATGCTTCTGATGGCCATAACTATAACATTTTCGATTTTGGATTACTCTAGCGAGAAACCGCACTAGGTGCGTCTATGGGTTTGAAAACCCTTACACAGCAAAACCTTCCAACATGTATACTGTCACATCCATGTTTCCAATTGGTATTACCTGCTTATATTTAAAATTGTGGATGGTTGATTTGGATTTTGCGGGTATCAATTATATTTATTTACATTTTGTGTCAAAACCAAAATCATCCATCGTAGAGACGTAGCGTCGCTACGTCTCTACCCAATTTCCCCCATCAAATCACAAAATTCCGGTGCAATGCGAATTTCGTCAAAATCAGCTTCGGTTTTCGCCATGTGTCGATATTGGTTGGGACTTAGTTGAATTGCTTGTCGCAAACACCTAACCGCTTGGGTCACATGTCCCTGCAAAGCATAACAACAAGCCTGATTATACCAAGCCGAGTCATCACTGGGTTTTAAACTAATGGCTTGCTGAAAAGAGGTGATCGCATCGTTTAATTCTCCCAGACAATACAGTGACCACCCCCGTCCATACCAAGAACCCTCATCGTCGGGATTTAATTTAATCGCTAAATCATAGGACGCGATCGCATCCTCATAACATTCCATCATCTCCAGAACATTACCGCGATTATACCAGGTCAAATCATCTAAATAATTTAAGCGCAATGCCTGATTAAAACAAGCTAAAGCATCTTCATAACGCTGAAGATAATCACAAAAAATCGCCCCTAAACGATTCCAAGCACAAATCAATTGCGGTTCTAAACGCAATGCTTGCTGATAACAACTAACCGCTTCATCGTAATATCCAGCATCTTCTAACCGATTCCCCTGGTGATACCAGCTAAAACAATCAGCAGATGCATCTGATGTCAAATTATGCAAGTTATTTTGTAAATAATTTGGGGGATTTGAGCTAACACTATTAATCAATCTATCGATATTTAACCCTAATGGTGTTGTAGCGATGTCTTCTCCAGAAATTCGTAAGTCAAATTCATCTTCGTTGTACATTTTTTCCCACCCACAATTGAACCAATCACCAAATTTCGCCGATGATGGTATCTTCACCTCCAAGTCGAAAATTCTGGATATTTGGAATTTTTTTAACCTTTCCTTAAACCTTGCTACTTTACCGAGATTGGTGTCTCTATCTTCCGGTTTTGATGCACCCATTGCTCGAATTGTTCCACCCATTTAAATATATTGGGTTGTAATTCTTGAGGGATACTGTCGTCAATACGAGAATATACTGGTAATCGTGGTTTTAATATCCAGCCACCAGGGTATAATAACTCTTGCAATTTGGCAGTTGTATGGTATGCATAATCAGGATTTACCTCATCTTTAGGACCAATTCCCCCTAAATCCCTAGCTCCTGCTTCTAAACAAGCTAGTAACCATTGCTGGTCAGAAACTAAGTTCGGTGGAATTTGAATTGTGATTTCCAACGGTAATATTTCTCTAGCTAAAGCCACCACATCGGGAAGTAAATGGGGATGGAAAGTTGATGCTGTAAAGGTTTGTTGTTTACCAGGACTATGGGGTTGTAAAATGACTTCTTGAATATGCTGATAACGTAAGTGAATATCCCGAATAGCTTGCAGACTATCAATCCAATCAGCTTGATTTTCCCCAATACCTAACAACAAACCAGTAGTAAAAGGTATTTTTAGTAAACCAGCCCATTCTAGTTGTTGTAAACGGATACTGGGAACTTTACTTGGTGCATGTTTGTGAACAGTTTGTAATAATTTTGGTGTCACCTGTTCTAACATTAATCCCATCGAAGCGTTGACTTGTTTGAGTTTTTCCATTTCGGCAAAACTGAGAATCCCCGCATTCGTATGGGGTAAAAAACCCATTTGTAAAGCTAGTTTTCCTACATCATAAATCCGTTGCAACCAAGTTTGACGACGACTTGATTGAGGATGAACCTCACCACTCAAAATCAGAATTTCGCAAACAGGTTGATTTTGTAACCTCGTGAGTATTTCCTGTACCTTTGATAACTCAATTAATTTACCAGCATCTGGATCAACGCGAAAGTTGCAATAGCTACAACGATTAAAACATTCATAGGTAGGAACAATTGTAAAAGCCGGACTGTAGGTGACAATCCGCGATTGGAAATCCACCATCGTCTGTACTGAACTAAAGTTCTGATACATTTGTAACAGGTTAATAGATTGTCAAACTGTGTGATTAAATACTTTTATGGTGAGAATAGAAAAATAAAGAACTTTAATAACTTGATGCAGTAGCCCTCGTGGAATGCGTCCCCACGCGGAGCATAGGGACGAGATAACTTGATGCGGAGGGAGTGGGGAGTTGAAAATTGGGACTTGACATCTCTCCCAGTTAAAAACACGGGAGATTCTAAAAGGATGTTATGCCTTGGTCTGTTCGCGTAGCGTCTCCCCTTAGGAGAAGACACAAGGCTTCACTTCTTTTACGATATGATTTATTTAATCGCGTAAACAAATCAATTCGTTGTGGCACTGTCAAAGAACTGTGATGTACACACTTGTGATTATAGACAAGCCTAGTGTCGCTTAACCGCTACTCCCTGAAAGTTCTAGGAATTTGCTCCCCATTCAGGGTAAATCCGGAGAATATCCACAAAGCCAAATAATCTCAACTTTACTTCCAATTTACCTTAAACTTAACATTGAGCGCGTTATGCAAGCAGTTACACCCGAATCTTCTGTACAATCTCCCCTAGATGCTCCCAAACAGGGGATGCCTGTGACAATTATTACCGGATTTCTCGGTAGTGGTAAAACCACCCTCCTCAACCACATTCTCTCCAATCAAAAGGGTTTAAAAACAGCCGTATTAGTGAACGAATTTGGAGAAATTGGCATTGACAACGAATTGATTGTATCCACCGAAGATAATATGGTGGAATTGAGTAATGGTTGTATTTGCTGCACTATTAATAATGATTTAGTCGATGCTGTTTATCAGGTTTTAGAACGTCCAGAAAAGGTGGATTACTTAGTAGTAGAAACTACCGGAATTGCCGACCCCTTACCTGTGGCTTTAACATTCCTCGGTACAGAATTACGGGATTTAACCCGTCTTGATTCAATTATCACCGTTGTTGACGCTGCTAACTATAGTTTAGATTTATTCAACTCCCAAGCTGCTTATAGTCAAATTGCCTACGGGGATATAATTTTATTGAATAAAACCGATCTAGTTTCTGACAGCGAATTAGAACGGTTAGAAAAAAGTATTAATGAAATCAAAGAAGATGCAAGAATCATTCGTACTCGCAACTCCCAAGTTCCCCTACCAATGATTTTAAGTGTTGGATTGTTTGAGACCGATAAATATTTTCGGACTCAGGTAGAACATAACCACGACCATCATCACCATGACCATGACCATAGTAACTGTAGTCATGAACATCATGACCACGAACACCATCACCACCATTCACAGCATTTAGAAAATGACGGCTTTATGTCCGTTTCCTTCCAAAGTGATCAACCCCTATCAATTCGTAAATTCCAGTACTTCTTAGATAATTTACTACCAGTAAATGTCTTTCGGGCGAAAGGGATTCTTTGGTTTGAAGAAAGTCCTAAACGACACATTTTCCATCTTTGCGGTAAGCGATTTACAATGGACGACGATGAGTGGAAAGGTGATAAGAAAAATCAATTGGTTTTAATTGGTCAAAATCTGGATGAAAAAACCCTGTTGCAGCAATTACAAGATTGTGTTCAAGGTCTAGATAATTCGTAATTCGTAATTGCTAACAGTAGAATATTTATGCGTGTAGTTATTCAACGGGTAAAATCATCTCAAGTCAGGGTCGATGGGGAAATAGTCGGAAAAATTGACCGAGGTTTGAATTTGTTAGTGGGAATTTGTGCAACAGATACGGAGAAAGAATTAGATTGGATGGCGCGTAAATGCCTGGAATTAAGATTATTTCCTGATGATGATTCTGACCGATGGCAAAAATCTGTCCAGGAAATTAATGGAGAAATTTTAGTTATTAGTCAATTTACGTTATATGGGGATTGTCGTAAAGGTCGTCGTCCTTCCTTTGATCAATCAGCTAATCCCTGTGTGGCAGAGAATTTATATAATAGCTTTGTTGAAAAATTACGCGCAAGTAAATTACGCATAGAAACGGGTAAATTTGGAGCGATGATGGAAGTTGAGATTATCAATGATGGACCTGTAACTTTGATTTTAGAGCGATAATTTTCGGGTTTATTTTCCATCGGCAGAACTTTTTATTATCACCTACGACGGTTAGTTCAAACGGGATGAGTATTACAACCAAAATCATCGTCGAGAGACGTAGCAGTGCTACGTCTCTACACAACATAAATACAACACGAAATTTTCTATTGAGGATTTTTTTAATCTTCTTCTGCTTCTTGATACTGTATTTCTAGTTCTTGCAACTGGGTACGACGAGATTTTTGGCGATATTTTTTGGTTTCCAGTTTTGGTTCGTAGTAGCTTGTGCCTTTTTGTTTGGTTTTAAATTTAATGCTTGCTTCGGGGTTGGTCTGCTGTTGTCGCTGCTGGTGATGGAGAATTGCTTCTTCGAGAAAAATTAGGTAATGTTCGTATCTTTCCCAGTTTCCCCGGACTACGCAACCGGGTTCGTCACGATGTAAACAGTCACTAAAACGACAGGTGTCTGTAGCTAAAAATTGCTTGGCTTCGGGGAAGTAATTAATTAGTTGATGGGGGGGTGTGTCTAAATCGGGTTGGTTGAATCCGGGGGTATCAGCGATTAAACCACCGTGGGGTGATGGGAATAGTTCTACGTGACGGGTGGTGTGACGACCTTTAGCAAGTTTACCGGATACTTCGCCAACACGTAGACTAAGGGAGGGAATTAATGTATTAATTAAACTGGATTTACCTACGCCGGAAGCCCCTGCAAGTACGGTAATTTTTCCTTTGAGTTGAGTGAGCAGGGTATCTACATTAATACCTAGGTTCGCGCTAATTAAAATTGGATCGTAACCCCAATTACGTAGGCGATCGCGAATTTGTTCCTGTTCTGATGGGGCAATCAAATCAATTTTATTCAGACAGAGGCTAACCTGTAAACCAGTGGATTCGGCTTTGACAAGAAAGCGACTTAGTTGTAAAGGTTCTAGGGGAGGGTCAGCGACGGCAAATACTAACAGTATCTGATTGACATTGGCGATCGCAGGACGGTCTAGCTGGGATTTTCGGGGTAAAACTTCACAAATTGCTCCCCTTCCACCTTGCCAATCGGGATTTTCAATGCAAACGCGATCGCCGACCATCACCTGCTGACCAATTTTCTTCAGTCTGGTGCGTCTGGTACATAACAAAAATGGCGATGCAACGGGTTGATCCAATTGCACCTGGTAGAAGTTTGCTTGTACTGCCACCACAGTACCTAAAAGTTGCGTCTCGATATTTTCAACCATCATCTATAACGCAACTGGACGACGAACGAGTAAGGAAAAATATTCAGCATGGTTGATAATATTTTCAACCTGATAGCCAGACATGGTAAGGCTATCAGGAACTTGTTCAATCGGTTCTCCGGGGTCTAGCCACACTTCCAAGAGACTACCAGGTGGCATCTTTTCCAAGTAAAGTTTTGTCCGCACAAAATTGAGCGGACAGGGTGTACCCCGTAAATCGAGATACTCGTTCGGAATTGGAGCAGGAGATACACTCATCGTTGGTGGAATAAATTTCCCAAGAAACCTTCAAGACCGCCTTTGCCGGTGCGTTCTCCCTTTATTTTAGCGAGTTTTTCCAGCAATTCCCGCTCCTCTGGGGTGATTTTGGTGGGAATATCAATCAAGATGGTAATCAAATGGTCGCCGCGACTGACGGGGTTGCCAAGACGGGGAACACCACGATTTTCCAAGCGTAAAACCGTATTTGGTTGGGTTCCAGGGGGAATTGTTAATTCTTCTGGACCATCCACCGTATTTACCTGGAAACGACACCCTAAAATGGCTTGCAGATAGCTAATCGTCACACTCGACAGGATATTCAAGTCATCCCGTTGGAACTCGCTATCCTCATTTACAGATAACTGCACATACAAATCCCCTGGAGGACCACCCCGTTGTCCAGCGTCACCTTCGCTGGGAATTCGTAACCGCAACCCGTCATATACTCCAGGGGGAATGGTGATTTTTAACTGTTTAGCGACTTGGTTGGTACCCCGACCACCACAAGCATCACATTTTTCCTCAATTACCGTACCCGTACCATTACAGGTGGGACAGGTGGAAACCTGGGTAAAACTACCGAAGGGGGTGCGGGTGACACGACGGACTTGTCCAGAACCACCACAGGTGGAACATTGACGGGGACGGGTTCCCGGTTTCGCTCCTGTACCGCTACAAACCTCACAGGTTTCCAGGTGAGCAATCCGGATTTGCTTTTCTCCACCAAATATGGCTTCACGAAAATCTAACTTCAGGTCAAGCTGTAAATCATCACCTCGGACTGGACCACTGCGACGACGGGGACTTGGACCACCCATACCCCCACCAGCGAAGCCACTAAAGATACTCTCGAATAGGTCAGCAAAACCACCCATATCGCCCATATCTTGGAAACCACCAGCCCCAGCTGCTGCACCGGAAACACCGGCTTCGCCAAAGCGGTCATAGCGTTGCCGCATTTCTGGCTCCGACAGAACTTCGTAGGCACGGTTAATTTCCTTAAAACGTTCCTCTGCACCCGGTTCTTTGTTGACATCCGGGTGGTATTTACGAGCTAGACGACGGTACGCACGTTTAATTTCTTCTTTATCGGCATCGCGTCCGATACCGAGAATCTCATAATAATCACGAGCCATATAGCAATGGTGAAACCTAGAAGGTAGAACGCAGAATGCAGTTAGAAACTAAATCCGAGGTTTTCCTCAAATTTTTATTTAGGTGTCTCTGGTGCCAAGATGGGCAAAAGAGATAGTAAGCCCTATTGTATAGAGTTAAGTTTTATTAATAGTAGATTTTACCCTTTTATTGAGACAAAAAGCATAGTCCTGTTTGATTAACTGGATTTAGTTATTCAAGCAGCAACCTGATGGAAAGACCATGATGAAAAAAAACATCGCGGTTTGGGGTAGTTTGTCACTACTTGGAGATGCCGTGCGGCACTCCCGTAACACTTCTGGCACGAAGTCAGGTGAAATTGGGTACTGGCTAAGAAAAACTCATCACCAGCACAAATCGGTCGATCTATGGATGGATATCCCTCTTACAATTGTGCTATGTAGTCGGGTAAAACTCCGCCTCGATTCTAGAGGAGCTAGCCGTACTGTAGGGTGTGGAAAACCCGACCTAGTATTCGACTAACCCCAAAATGCCGGCAGAGACGTAGCATTGCTACGTCTCTATGGTGGTTTTGATTTTAATACAAAATGTAAACAATTATAATTCATGCCCAAATTCCGCAATGCCTTCAAATATTTAATTTTCCTGAACTTCCCTACAATTCCACTCCCTGTGTTGCTTAAATTAACGTGAGTTCGATGAACCTCACCCCAACCCCTCTCCGCAGAACGGAGAGGGGCAGAAAAATCTGTGGTTTCAACCAAAAATCAATTTTTCCAAAGCCTGTATCCATTTTGGAGAGAGGATTGGAGAGGGATTCTTTGAGCGCTGTCGAATTCACCTTCAATTATGTCTTCTTGGTGAAAAAATATTTGCTTATGGTAAGCGATCGCTATGTCGATGGAATCTTTTACCCAACAAATCGTAAATAATATGTGCCATTTTTAATTTGCTACACTGGGGTATTTCCTGAATAAATTCCTGGCGGTCGAGAAATATGGCTTGATTGGTGTCACTCTGAAAACCACTATCCGGTTGGTCAATGGGGTTGGCGATAATTGCGTCTAACTGTTTTTTTTGTAACTTTTCCCGTGCTGGTGTGAGAATATCACCTGTTTGGGCGGCGAAACCGACTAAAATTTGCTGGGGCTGTTTATGTTTGGCTAAGTCGGCGACAATATCGGGTACGGAGGTGAGGGATAAATTTTCACCCAGGGCATGTTTTGGTAACTTCTGAGGAGAGAAATCACGGGGTTTCACATCAGCTACTGCCGCCGACATAATAATTACATTTTGATTTGGTAATTCCCGTAGCATTACTGAATGCATTTCCTCCGCGCTGACAACGGAAATACCCCGTACACCCAGGGGAAAATTGAGGTGGGAACTAGATATAAGGGTGACGCTAGCACCCCGATGTTGGGCAGCTTGGGCTAGGGCTAAACCCATTTTTCCGGTGGATGGGTTGCCAATATATCTCACCGGGTCGAGGAATTCTCGGGTTCCCCCAGCACTAATAAGGACTCGTTGACCTTGGTAGTCTCGTTTACCGTGGGTATGGAGTAAAGATTCCACATAACTAATAATTTCCCCCGGTTCAGCCATTCTGCCAGCACCAACGCGATCGCAAGCTAATAAACCGGATGCAGTATCGATGGCATGGTAGCGATTATACCGTAATAGTTTTTGCCAATTATCTTGAACAGTTGGCTGTTCCCACATATCCGTATTCATCGCAGGTGCAACTAATACGGGGGAAGGGGAAGCAAGAACGGTATTGGTGAGGAGATTATCAGCCATCCCATAGGCTAATTTTGCCAGGGTATTAGCTGTTAATGGCGCTATGACTATTAAATCAGCCCATTCCCCCAATTCGATATGCAGGGGACGGGAATAAATCGGTTGCCAAAAATCAGCATCCGTATAAGCACGGTGACGGGATAGGGTGGAAAAAGTTAAAGGTTGGATAAATTCCCTTGCTGCATTGGTGAGAATTACCCGAATTTCGACACCCCGTTGAAATAACTGGGAAACCACTTCACAGACTTTGTAAGCAGCGATTCCACCACATACACCAATGAGGACACGTTGAGAAGGGATTGTCATTTGGATTTTAGATTTTAGATTTTGGATTTTGGATTAAAACCAAAATTATCGTAGAGACGTACCATTACTACGTCTACTTTCTTGCTGGGGGGTGACTAAAAATTCTGAAACTAGGATGCAGCAATAGTTTGAAGCCTGTTTGCCATAGAAAGAGAAACTTCATTTTCCGGCTTAATTGATTCTATGATTAATCAGCTTCGGGCAAAAGCCTTATTTTTCCGTTCAACTTGGCTCTAAATTTAGTTTTATACTTAGGGCGAAAGCTATTCTATAATCCTTGCTGCACAAACCTTTGAAGCTAGATTGTCATCCCCAGCTTTATTGTCTAGCAAGATGAAGAACCAATAATCTAAAATCCAAAATCCAAAATCTAAAATAGGATGATGGTTTTAGCCATCATCCTGAATTTCAGCGATCAATTTTTGAGTTCAAATGTGATAATCTAGAGAATCTAAGCTGCGCGCATCGCATGAGGATGAATCAAATTAAGCTTCATCGTAAGGCTCCAAATCAAGCAAGTGGACATAGGATTCAACTAGTTCTGGACGTTGAAATGCGATCGCCCGCAGTAAATGCCAATCGTTCAAACTCTCGAAGGCGTTGCTGTAATTATCACTCTCCAGACGGGTAGCCAAAGCTTCCACATCCTTTGCAGTCATTGCAGCAATATCTTGTCTGGAAATGCTCAGAGTTTTCATATGCTTTGCCCCTCCGTTCAACAGCACTCGCATCCAGTCTTGGGTTGAGTTGCATCATTGCACAGCCACCCAATATATCTTACTCATTAGTAGACACAATTTGTGTGAATATTTTCCGGATTTATACGCCCTAATTGATAAAAATTTTGTAACCTGAGCTATGGTAGTCGCCGTTGGATAAAATTTCGTAACTTTTCCAACATTTGCAGGTTAATTTCATGGCTAGCGCTAAACTCGTGGTATTCTACATTCACACCCCAAGATTCTAAGAGGCTTTTAGCTTTGTGTGCTGCACCTAAAGGCACAACTGTATCCTGCTGACCATGCATCATCAATACACTGGGAAAGCTGGTGAAATCAGGTTTTGGCTGTTTTTCGAGTTCCGGATGCAAATATCCGCTCATACATACCAACCCCGCTAAATCCAAGCGTAAACCGATATCCAGTGTCATCGCTCCACCCTGGGAAAAGCCGCTTAAAATCGTTCTAGATAAAGGTATACCAGTTTCCCTTTCCAAGTTTGTTAGCCACGATAATAATGTCTCTCGTGTTTGTGTAAGTCCTGCATACATATTTTCCACCCGCAGATCATACCAAGCTCGACCATTGGGAGAATAGGGATAGGGAAAAGGTGCATCGGGAAATATGTAGGTATATTCTGGCAAATTTAAATAGGGTGTTAATCCGGTTAAATCTTCAGCATTTGCTCCCCATCCATGTAAAGCAACTATTAGACCTTTGGGGTTAGGAGTGGAAGCTGGGATGGTAATTGATTGGAGGTTGACAGTCATGGAATTTTGAATTTTGGATTTTGGATTTTGCGGAAAGGTGGGGAAGAGAAGTTATATCGTTTACGCTAATGGTTGCTACATATCCTGCATTTCTCACAAGGGAGTGATAAGCCTTGAATAGTGGATTTATTTTTCTGCTACTCCCCTACAGACGCGATATATCGCGTCTCTCCCCACTCCCTACTCACTGAAAGTTTGAGGAGTTTGTGAGAAATCCGGATTACTCTGAAAACTGGAACTCAATATAGGATGATAGGATGGGTTCCCTTTGGGGAGACATGAAAATAGTTGGTAAACTCCTTCCGAACAATTCTGGAATATTCCCAAGGGAGTGAGTAGTTATCTCGTACCATAATTTACCAGTCAACAAATCAAAAGATAAACATATCAGAGTGCAAACGTAGATAAAATTTGCTGACAAATTAACTTTTTTTCAAATCAAATAGGTAAAAGTATATGCGAAATATATTCTCCTCCGAACGATTTCCCCAATTGTTTGGGGGATTGTTAGCTTTGTCAATAGCCTTGGTAGTTAGTTCAGCGATCGCAGCTCAAGCTATTCGCACCATCAGATATACAGATGATACCCTCAAAGTTACTGGGTCTGCCAAACGACCAATCACTTCTGATTATATGGTTTGGCGAGTATCTGTTTCTAGCCAGCAACCCACAGCACAAGCTGCATATCAAGAATTAAAAACCCATACCGAACGTTTACAACGCTATTTTCAAGAAAAGCAAATTGCAGAGAAGGAAATTACCTTAAGTGCAATTGATACCAATGTCATCCCAGAAATTGTCAATAATCGGGAAACTGGCAATGTTGCAGCGTACAAATTAACACAACGCTGGGAAATCCGTTCCGGGGACATCGAACGGGTTAGCAAGGTCTCCCAACAAGTCACCGAGTTACTGAATGAAGGAATACCAATTACCTCCGAACCACCTCAATATATGTATACTCAACTGAGTAAATTACGGGTGGAAATGGTAGCAGAAGCGACAAAAGATGCAAAAGCCAGAGCCGATGCGATCGCTCGCAGTACAGGTAATAAAATTGGCACAGTTCGCAGTGCAAAAACAGGAGTTTTTCAAATCACATCACCCAATTCAACGGAAGTCAGTGATTCCGGTGTTTACGATACTTCTTCCATCAATAAGGATATCACTGCCGTAGTGTCGGTTGAATTTGGAATTGAGCGCTAAGTACCCGATAGCATTTTTAAATCTAATTGAATCTGGATTTAGAAAGATGTAGCAAACCAGGAAAAGAGACTGTGTAAATAAATCACACAGTCTCTAGTTCAACCACCACTAATTCTTGAGTAATTAATTAACGAAGCACTGAATTATTTTGTCAAAACTTAGTTGAACAAAGAAAGGAATTGACCGGAGTTGCTGTCAATTTCGCGAGCTTGAACAACTAAAGCGTTACCAGCACCACCAGGACCTGCGAAGGTTTGTTGCTGAACTGCTAAATCTTTTTGGTTAAAGTTAGCATTGGTAGCTAAATCAAGAGCTTGACCAGGAGCGAGAATGATTCCGAATCCACCTGCTACGGTTTCTAATTCGTCAACAGAAAGTTCAACTGCGGTGTTGTTAATTTCGTGAGACATGGTTTTAGTTCCTTTTGTAATCAGTTAGTTTACGAGTTTGAATGGGATTTGTTGGGAAAGGGGCAAATATTTGGTATTTATTAATTTGCCCAGCTAAGTTAGTTAAATTAGTTGAACAAAGAAAGGAATTGACCGGAGTTGCTGTCAATTTCGCGAGCTTGAACAACTAGAGCATTACCAGCACCACCAGGACCTGCGAAGGTTTGTTGCTGAACTGCTAAATCTTTTTGGTTGAAGTTAGCATTGGTAGCTAAATCAAGAGCTTGACCAGGAGCGAGGATAATTCCAAATCCACCTGCTACGGTTTCTAATTCATCGATGGAAAGTTCAACTGCGGTGTTGTTAATTTCGTGAGACATGGTTTTAGTTCCTTTTGTAATGAGTTAGTTTACGAGTTTGAATGGGATTTGTTGGGAAAGGGGCAAATATTTGGTATTTATTAATTTGCCCAGCTAAGTTAGTTAAATTAGTTGAACAAAGAAAGGAATTGACCGGAGTTGCTGTCAATTTCGCGAGCTTGAACAACTAGAGCATTACCAGCACCACCAGGACCTGCGAAGGTTTGTTGCTGAACTGCTAAATCTTTTTGGTTGAAGTTAGCATTGGTAGCTAAATCAAGAGCTTGACCAGGAGCGAGGATAATTCCAAATCCACCTGCTACGGTTTCTAATTCATCGATGGAAAGTTCAACTGCGGTGTTGTTAATTTCGTGAGACATGGTTTTAGTTCCTTTTGTAATGAGTTAGTTTACGAGTTTGAATGGGATTTGTTGGGAAAGGGGCAAATATTTGGTATTTATTAATTTGCCCAGCTAAGTTAGTTAAATTAGTTGAACAAAGAAAGGAATTGACCGGAGTTGCTGTCAATTTCGCGAGCTTGAACAACTAGAGCATTACCAGCACCACCAGGACCTGCGAAGGTTTGTTGCTGAACTGCTAAATCTTTTTGGTTAAAGTTAGCATTGGTAGCTAAATCAAGAGCTTGACCGGGAGCGAGGATAATTCCAAATCCACCTGCTACGGTTTCTAATTCATCGATGGAAAGTTCAACTGCGGTGTTGTTAATTTCGTGAGACATGGTTTTAGTTCCTTTTGTAATGAGTTAGTTTACGAGTTTGAATGGGATTTGTTGGGAAAGGGGCAAATATTTGGTATTTATTAATTTGCCCAGCTAAGTTAGTTAAATTAGTTGAACAAAGAAAGGAATTGACCGGAGTTGCTGTCAATTTCGCGAGCTTGAACAACTAGAGCATTACCAGCACCACCAGGACCTGCGAAGGTTTGTTGCTGAACTGCTAAATCTTTTTGGTTAAAGTTAGCATTGGTAGCTAAATCAAGAGCTTGACCAGGAGCGAGGATAATTCCGAATCCACCTGCTACGGTTTCTAATTCGTCAACAGAAAGTTCAACTGCGGTGTTGTTAATTTCGTGAGACATGGTTTTAGTTCCTTTTGTAATGAGTTAGTTTGTCAGTTTGAATGGGATTTGTTTTTAGTAGGACAAATATTTGCTGTTTGAGTATTTATTTGCCCAGTTTAATCAAGTATTAATTATTGAAATACGGAGAGGAATTGACCGGAGTTGCTGTTAATTTCGCGAGCTTGAACAACTAGAGCATTACCAGCACCACCAGGACCTGCGAAGGTTTGTTGCTGAACTGCTAAATCTTTTTGTTGGAAGTTAGCATTGGTTCCTAAATCAAGTCCTTGACCGGGAGCGATGATGATTCCAAATCCACCTGCTACGGTTTCTAATTCGTCAACAGAAAGTTCAACTGCGGTGTTGTTAATTTCGTGAGACATGGTTCTAAATCCTGGGTTAATTTAATAATGTTGTTTGTTGATGAGCGAGAAAGAACCTGGAAGGAAAAACTTTTTATCTTTGTTTTGCTTGTCTTCGCTGCGGTTCGTTTCGCTTTATGTGTTTATAGTATGCAATTCACCCTGGGTTGAACATCGGAAAAACGTTGTATTTACAGCCATACAACTATCGAAGGAAGAGACTCATACTTTAGTTGGAGACATACCCGGATTTCTCACAAACCCCTAAAACTTTCAGGGAATAGGGAGTGGGGAGAGACGCGATATATCGCGTCTGTACGGGAGTAGTAGGAAAAACAAGCCATGACTCAACCCTTATCACCCTTGAGAAACACAGGATAAGCAGAAAAACCTCCTGACCAAAAGCGACTCCCCATCCTCCTTAACCTGAATTTTGAATCTTAAATTTTCCTACTGGTCTGTCCCATAAGTTCTAAGGGGTTTGTGGTAGTGGCTTTTTAGCCTTGAAAAAGCTTGAATATGAAGCACTAAAGCGCTACTACGTACCTTTTTTCTTTACTCATCAAAATTAATGGGACAGTTAATGGGATAGACCACTACTCCCCACTGCTTGTAAGTTTGAGGGGTTTGATCCAAATAGGGGTCTAGTAATAACATCTGCATCCTGTCTCCCCTATCCTGTATTCTGTTGTTGATAGGTAGTTGAGTTATTCCATGTTTGATTTCAAAACCAGACTCAAAAACAGCCTAGGTCTACTGCTGACTTTGGCTCTATTATTAGGTGTAACCGCATTCGGATGGACACCCGTAAGTTATGCTGCGCTTCCTGCGGGAAATGCGATTACAGATGGTAAAGCATTATTACGATATTCCTTGCCAATTGATAATAAACCTGTACGCGAGTTACAAGCTAGTTTAGAAGACATTTCCAATCAGCTACGTGCGAATAAACGTTGGAATGCGATCGCTAGAGATATCAGTAAAGCATCGAGGATTATTGATGCTCCAGATAAACTTCTTGTCAGTGTTCCCCCTGAACGTCAGGAACAAGCAAAAACCCTCATTGATCAAATTAAACAAGGTGTGGTTGCTTTACAAGCGATCGCTGAAAGAAGGGATAAGGAAGAAATCCGCACCCAACGCGCTCAAGTGCTTGATTTAGTGGGTGAACTGGAACAAACAATGGTCAAAGGGTTTCCCTTTGAAGTTCCAGAAAAGTATAGTAATTTACCCCAACTCAAGGGTCGTGCAACTATCGAGATTAAAACCAGTAAGGGAAATATGACCGTTGTTGTGGATGGTTATAGCGCACCTGTGACATCTGGTAATTTCGTGGATTTAGTTCAAAGGGGATTTTATGACGGTTTGGAATTTACCCGTTCGGAAGAATCCTATGTATTGCAAACTGGAGACCCCCCAGGAAAAGAAGTCGGTTTTATTGACCCGAAAACTAACCAATATCGTGCTATACCCCTAGAAATTCTTGTAGAAGGTGATAAAGCTCCCACCTATGAAATCACCCTGGAAGAAGCGGGACGCTATACGGATATGCCTGTGTTACCTTTTTCTGCCTTTGGTGCGTTGGCTTTAGCAAGACCAGAACGGGATGTCAATGGTGGTTCTTCCCAAATATTCTTTTTCTTATTTGAACCGGAATTAACCCCCGCAGGACGTAATCTGTTAGATGGACGTTACGCGATTTTTGGTTATGTAACTGAAGGGAAGGATGTCTTAGATTCCCTCAAAGCGGGTGACAAAATTGAATCTGCTAAGGTTGTTAAGGGTTTAGAAAATTTACAACAGCCACTAACATAGATTTTAGATCGGTAGGGACGTAACGTGTAGAGACGTAACATGCATCGGTACAGACGTAACATGTTACGTCCCTACATAAATTTAAATGTCCTAATCTCCCGCTTCTTGTTTAATTTGACGGGATTCTAACCATAGGGGGATGACAATAATTGCAATCACAATTGCTAGAGCCGCGATCGCAAATTGACTTACCCATGCAACTAATTGTTCAAGGGAAACAATTTTACCAGCGAAGAATGCTAAACTCACCATGACGCTAGCCCAAGTCACGGCTCCGAGGAAGTTGTATAACAAGAACTGGGGAAATGGCATTTCCGCAATCCCTGCTAACGGAGCAGCAAATATACGTAATAAAGCAAAAAAACGTCCTAAAAATACTGCCTTCGCAGCGTTTTCACTAAATTTATCTTTAATGGTAATAATTCGAGTTTCCGAAATCCTAAATACTGCGGCCAAACGAACTAACAAAGCCCATCCCCCAATCCGTCCAATCCCATAACCACAAATTCCCCCAAGCATTGCACCACCAGCAGCGTCACCGAAAACGAACCAATAATTTAATTCGCCGTTACCAGCTAAAAAGCCTCCGACTAAAGTCACTGTCTCACCGGGAAGGGGAATTCCTAAGTTTTCCAACAAAATGCCGATGAAAATAGCCCAATAGCCGTACTGATGGGCAATTGCTTGGATGTTTTCCAGGGTCAGAAATTCAAATGACATCCCACACCGCCACCTTTACATTTTTTTACTTTTTTCTTTATCTTGGCTGTTTCACCCAGCTACTGTCAAATGATTTTGGTTGGGGATTATGGATTGGGTGGGGCTTTATTGGCACTGAACTTCCCCCTGGGTGTGTACTAACTATATCAGAACCCTACTATACTCTCCTAAAGTATTTAAAATTACGTGGTCCTTCGTAGCCAGTAATTTTCGCCAACTGATCCAAATTTTGCACACCACCGTACTGTTGTCCGTTGATTACCCAGGTGGGAAAACCTGTAATTCCCGCAGCTTGACACTCTTTCGGTTTCCCTTTCGGACTATCGGCTGCACACTCTACTTTGACACCGGATTTTTCTAGTTCTGCGTAGGCTTCTTTTCCAAATAATAATTTTTGTTCGTGACAGTGGGGGCACCAATAGGCAAAGTATGCTTTAGCACCAACTTTAGCTAGATGACGGACAAGGGCGATTTCAGCTTCTCCAGAAGTAGTAGTAATTTCCCAACCAAATTCGGGATTAGGTTTGTCTGCATTACGAGCATCAAAAATCACTTCTGCCGCTTGACCAGTTTCGCTGGGAATAATGGTGACTCCATTTTGGCTGGGACTCTCAGCACGGTTGACACCTGAATAAACTGCCAGGGTTCCCACTAGTGTCACCATTGTCACAATTAAACCAGTGAAAATAATTTGCCCGATATCTTCCCAACTTCGCCCTAACAGCGTCAGCACCAACATACTGAGGGAAAATAGGGCAGAGGCGATACAGTAGGGACAAATTGACTGGATTTGGGTAGCTAAAACATACATTAAATAGCTACTAAACACCGTCATGGCGAAACTGCCAATCAATAAACCAAACCAGGTGAGATTTTCTACCTCTCGACGTTGGGGGTTTTTTTCCGCCGGACGAAAGAAAAATGGCGCGATCGCCATCACTAACATTCCCCCATAGGCTAAAAAGCCAAATAGGGCCAAAGGTTGACCAAACACAGTAGCCCAAGGACTACTGAGAACATCACTACAACCAGCAGGTGCGCTACCAGCCGCAGGGGCTGTACAAGCAACTGCACCTCCAGTATATTTAATCACAGTTAGGTAGCCAGTAACAATGGCTCCGAATGATGCGATCGCAGCGATAATCACCCGCGACCACCGATGAATCCAAGGGGTTGAACGGCGACGAATCATAGTCAGAATTGCAAAAGGATAATATTTTTGTAAAGATGGGAAAATCGTATTTACTTTATAATCTTAGCTAGCGATTTCCGACTTTACCCTTACTAGTACCCCACTACACAACCTGCATGGGAAGCAAATCCCTCAAACTTTTAGGGAGTGGGGAGTAGAAAGTAGAGAGTAAAAGAAAAAACACTTTCATTGATTCTGGTCTCAACGGTACATGTTGGCTACTCCCTACTCCCTGACCCCACCCTTCATTTTTTGTGTGGTCGAGTACTGGGAATGTAACTTCTCCACAGAGAAGCCACCCATAGCACGTCTACACAGAAGTCACTGATTTTTCCGACCGAGAAAATTTTTTCGCCTGTCGAGCAGCTTCCACAAACTGACTCACCCGATTGGGATCGATCGGTTGGTCAATCCGACCATGACGCTTGAGGGAACTGGAAACAATTACACCATCAGCAACTTGCATCAGTGTAGCAATATTTTCCCAATTTGCCCCACTACCGATAAATACGGGTGTACCATTTGCCGCCGCCGATGCAAGTTCCAAATCTTCTGGATTTGGGGGACAACCTGTTGCCCATCCCGATAAAATAACTGTATCCGCCAATCCTCGCTCAATGGTATCCTTGACGGCAACTGTTAAGTTTGGTGAACTTAGGGGATGGGCATGTTTTACCAGGACATCGGCGAGAATTTTGACATCACAACCCAATTCTCGCCGATAACGCAGTAATTGATAGGCATCCCCCTCAATTAAACCCTGGTCAGTGGCCATTACGCCCGTTAATACATTGACACGGATAAACTGAGCATCCACACAACTTGCGATCGCGATCGCGCTTTTCGCATCATTGCGCAACACATTCAACCCAATTGGAAGGGGGACTAAATTTTGAATCCTTTGCACAATCACCGTCATCGCACTCACGACCGCCGGATCAACCTCTGTTTTGGCAAAAGGCGCGTCAAAAAAGTTTTCGACCATAATCCCATCCACTCCACCGCTTGCAAGGGCTGCGGCTTCCTGTTCCGCACGGGAAATTACAGCTTTGAGACTACCTCCCCACCGGGGTGATGTGGGTAAGGGAAGCAGATGTACTACACCGATAATCGGGGTTTTGGTTTTAAATAATTGATTTAAGTCCACGTTTTTATAAGTTGATAACGGACTCGAACAGCTTATCTACATTATCAGCCCTGAGTACCGCTAGGAATTTTGGATTTTAGATTTTAGATTTTGGATTATTGTATCCTGCCTCCTGTCTCCTCACCAAACAAAGCATTTGAAACAAAAATTGATCCGACCTCCCCCCTAAGATGGAAATTGACGTTTCAGATTTCCTAAGATATGTTAAGATAGAAATTGGTTATAAGAGGAGTTTGCGACTCGCTGTTCGGAAAAAACGCCAGCGCGTTTGCTCCCGTAGCAATTCTAGCTTGAGCTAGATAGCTGTGGTTGCCATACCCTAACCAGTCATTACAGAATATTAATGATTGACTTATCAGTTAGGTTGTGTGTAAATTACCTGGGGTTGCGACTTCTCAACACCACGCCAAGAATTGACGGTGACAGCCATGCTGTTGCCCCAGAGGCGGCTTCCTAACGGGTAAATTTACAACACAACTGCTAGAGTGGTAATTATTAAAAACACCGAAACTCCAGTTTGAACCCAAGATTTCAAGTTATAAATTTACCCAATATATTTGTTATCCTCTGGATTACAAAGTTGATTGGCGGAATATAGCAAGTTCTGGATATAAGCATTTTTTGTTGTCATCGTTTAGGGATAAGCGTTTGGCGGTTTAGGTGCGTGCGTGTATTGATTTTTGATTCACGTATTTTTGAACCGGATTTGTTTGATACTTAAATTGTTCAATACCAGATTTAAACGTGAATATATTTGAATATGGGTGATAAGCCAACAATTGCAATTTCCCACCTTGGTTGTGAAAAAAATCGCATTGATACAGAGCACATGTTGGGGCTGCTGGTAGAAGCTGGATACGGTGTTGATAGTAATGAGGAATTAGCCGATTACGTCATTGTGAATACATGTAGTTTTATTCAAGCGGCGAGGGAGGAGTCGGTTAGGACTTTAGTCGAACTTGCTGAAGCGAATAAAAAGATTGTGATTACAGGTTGCATGGCCCAGCATTTCCAATCGCAATTGTTAGATGAAATACCCGAAGCGGTGGCGGTAGTTGGTACGGGTGATTATCAAAAAATAGTGGAAGTAATAGAGCGGACAAGTAGTGGGGAAAGGGTGATTGAAGTCAGTCCCGAACCGACCTATATTGCCGATGAAACCACACCTCGTTATCGGACGACAACCGAAGGGGTAGCCTATATTCGGGTAGCGGAAGGTTGTGATTATCGATGTGCCTTTTGTATAATTCCTCACCTGCGTGGAAATCAGCGATCGCGCACCATTGAATCGATTGTGGCGGAGGCGAAAATTCTCGCCAGTCAAGGGGTAAAAGAAATCATTTTGATTTCCCAAATCACGACCAATTACGGTTTAGATATTTACGGAAAACCCAAATTAGCGGAATTATTGCGCGCTTTAGGGGAAGTAGATGTACCCTGGATACGTATCCATTATGCCTATCCGACCGGGTTGACAAAGGAGGTAATCGGGGCAATAAACGAAACCCCCAATGTATTACCCTATTTGGATTTACCCTTGCAGCATTCCCACCCGGAAGTATTAAGGGCGATGAATCGTCCTTGGCAAGGTCGGGTCAACGATGAAATCATTGAGCGAATCAAAACAGAAATTCCCGCAGCAGTGTTGAGAACAACATTTATTGTTGGTTTTCCCGGCGAAACAGATGCCCATTTCCAGCATCTTTTAGAGTTTGTTGAACGTCATGAATTCGATCATGTGGGTGTATTTACATTTTCACCCGAAGAGGAAACCCCAGCCTACAGTTTACCCAATCAAATCGAAGCATCGGTAATGGAATCTCGACGAGATGCATTGATGGCGCTACAACAACCAATCTCTCTGCGCAAAAATCAACAGGAAGTCGGTCGGGTTGTAGATGTTTTGATTGAGCAGGAAAATCCGACAACCGGCGAATTAATCGGTCGTTCCGGTCGATTTGCTCCGGAAGTGGATGGACTGGTCTATGTCAAAGGTTCGGCTCGATTAGGCAATATTGTTCCGGTGCGGATCGAATCTGCTGATGTTTATGACCTCTATGGTCAAGTGGCGGTGAATTGAGGAAATCGCCCCATACATAGCCAGCTTTTCCCTCCCAGCACAGGGATTGGGTAGGTAAGTATCACAAAATCTGTGTAAATCTTGCTAGTACATATTTTTTAGACAATTAGGAGCATAAATGAATCCTTCATTTCTCGAACTAGGACTCTCAGAAGAACGGGTTAGGCATTTAGAAGAAATTGGTTTTACGACACCGACAAATATTCAAGCCCAAGCGATTCCCCAACTGTTAGCGGGACGGGATGTGGTGGGACAATCCCAAACTGGTACAGGGAAAACAGCAGCATTTTCCCTACCGATGTTAGAACGGATTGATGTCAAAAATCGAGTAGTGCAGGCATTGGTGTTGGCTCCGACCCGGGAATTGGCCATGCAAGTCCATGATTCCATGACCAATTTTATTGGCAAACAGGGATTGCGAGTGTTAGCGATTTATGGTGGACAGTCGATTGAGCGACAAATGATGCAGCTCAAGCGGGGTGTACATATTGTGGTCGGGACACCGGGACGGGTAATTGATTTGCTCGAACGCGGTAGTTTGAATCTAGACAATGTGCGTTGGTTTGTGTTAGATGAAGCCGATGAAATGTTGAGCATGGGCTTTATCGATGACGTGGAAAGAATCCTCTCCCAAGCTCCCGCAGAAAGACAAACCGCGCTATTTTCGGCAACTATGCCCCCATCAATTCGCCAATTGGTGAATAACTTTTTACGTGATCCAGTCACGGTGACTGTGCAACAACCGAAAGCTGCACCGACTAAAATTAACCAAGTTGCCTATGTGGTTCCCCGTCATTGGACAAAGGCTCGTGCTTTGCAACCCATTTTAGAAATGGAAGACCCGGAGTCGGCATTAATTTTCGTGCGTACCCGCAGAACCGCCGCCGAATTAACCAACCAATTACAGTCTGCCGGGCATAGTGTCGATGAATACCACGGCGACCTATCCCAGCAAGCACGGGAAAGGTTGTTGACCCGTTTTCGCAATCGTCAAGTGCGTTGGGTGGTAGCAACGGATATTGCGGCTCGTGGTTTGGACGTGGATCAATTATCCCACGTAATTAACTTTGATTTACCCGATAGTCCGGAAACATACGTACACCGGATTGGTCGGACGGGTCGAGCAGGGAAAGAAGGAACAGCCATTTCCTTGGTGCAACCCTTCGAGCGCAGAAAACAGCAAGCCTTTGAACGTCACGTGCGACAAGCATGGCAAGTTTTACCGATTCCCACCCGCGCTCAAATTGAAGCCCAGTATCTGCTAAAATTACAGGCACAGGTACGGGAAACCTTGACTGGGGAAAGATTAGCATCCTTTTTACCCATTGTCCGGGAATTGAGTGAAGAATACGACGCACAGGCGATCGCAGCTGCGGCTTTACAAATGGCCTACGACCAAACCCGTCCTTCCTGGTTACAAGCCGAAGAAATTCCCGAAGAAAACTTTGTTCCCCCCGCACCCAGAAAAGGTGGTCGAGGTGGACGAAGGGAATATGAGCGCGATCGCCCTTCCTCTTCTTCCCGTCGTGGTAGTAATTGGGAAGGGGAACGTCGTAGTAGTGGTACTCCTAAGCCCAAACTACGGACCAACCGCTATGAAGGTTCCCCTGAACCGGCGAAAAAATTAGGTTCTGCCAGTGGTGCGAAGGAATCGGCTTCTTAAAACGATATCATTACAAAGTAGCTCTCCAAAGAACATCGCGAAGCACTAGCATCTAGTCAATTCAAATACAGCAGATCACAAAATCAATATCAGTTTTATTTAGGTGATAAACTGCTGTATATTTGAATTTTGATTAGGCGCAGGGGCTTCGCAATTTTAGTTTATTTTGTCAAACCTGTTTTCGATCACTTTTTGGCACATCACACACTAGAATCATCATGGGTAATACATTTGGACATCTATTTCGGATTACAACATTTGGCGAATCCCACGGTGGAGGGGTTGGGGTTGTAATCGATGGTTGTCCACCTCGGCTAGAAATTACACCAGAGGAAATCCAATTTGAATTAGACCGACGACGACCGGGACAAAGTAAAATCACCACACCCCGCAAAGAAGCGGATCAATGTGAAATTCTGTCGGGAGTATTTGAGGGGAAAACCCTAGGGACACCAATTGCCATTTTGGTACGCAACAAAGATACCCGCTCCCAAGATTACGACGAAATGTCGATTAAATATCGTCCATCCCATGCCGATGCCACCTACGATGCTAAATATGGGTTTCGCAATTGGCAAGGTGGCGGTCGCTCCTCTGCCCGTGAGACAATTGGTAGAGTCGCAGCTGGGGCGATCGCTAAAAAAATTCTCCGTCAAGTTGCAGGGGTGGAAATTATTGGCTATGTGAAGCGAATTAAGGATTTGGAAGGGGTAATTAATCCCGACCTCGTGACCCTGGAGGAGGTGGAAAGTAATATTGTTCGCTGTCCCGATGGGGAAACTGCGGAAAAAATGATTGAACTGATTGAACAAACGGGTAGACAGGGTAATTCCATTGGTGGGGTGGTTGAGTGTGTTGCACGTCACGTCCCTAAAGGATTGGGGGAACCGGTATTCGATAAATTAGAAGCAGATATTGCCAAAGGAGTGATGTCCCTACCTGCGAGTAAA
This sequence comes from Calothrix sp. NIES-3974, assembly GCF_002368395.1. Classification (GTDB taxonomy): domain Bacteria; phylum Cyanobacteriota; class Cyanobacteriia; order Cyanobacteriales; family Nostocaceae; genus NIES-3974. Next base: position 2,471,368 of record NZ_AP018254.1, on the reverse strand, counting down.
GGCTTTGAAATTGGTTCCGGTTTTGCAGGGACATTATTAACTGGATTTGAACACAATGACGAGTTTTACACCGATGAAAACGGGGAAATTCGTACCGTCACCAACCGTTCTGGAGGGATTCAAGGTGGTATCGCCAACGGTGAAAATATTATTATTCGGGTTGCGTTTAAACCCACTGCAACCATTCGTAAAGAACAGAAAACAGTGACAAAAGACGGGGAAGAAACGGTATTAGCAGGAAAAGGCAGACACGACCCCTGTGTGTTACCCCGTGCTGTTCCAATGGTAGAGGCAATGGTTGCTTTAGTGTTGTGTGACCATTTACTACGAAATCACGGTCAGTGTCGCATTCTGTGAATTGGGTCAGGTCATTTTTTGTCGTACTATGGGTGTTTTCTCATAATTTGGCGTAACCATAACCACCCCAATCCACTACCGATGAAATAGTAGGGAAAATCTGCCCAGGAAAAAGCTGTTCCAATCAACATTTTTCCCCACCAAAATGAACGCAACCAGGTTAAAAATGGCAGATTCCATAATTGCATAAATTCAATCAAGCAAGTAATTACAAGTACCCCCAAAGGAATTTGCCACACTGATGAACGAGTGGGAACAAATAAAAAAGCCAATAAACACCAAAATATTTCATAAAAAATACCTCCTATTTCTTGATTTAACCAGCCAACGGAATAGCGATAACGACTGTATAAAAGCCCTATTGGAAGAATGATTGCCAAAGATAAAATCGTTCTTCGGCGAATTTTTATTACTGATGGCATTTAGTAAGGGATATTGATTTATGAACTTACCTAGCATAGCAAGTCATGAATAATACCGTTTTACTTTGGAGTTGAGACCTGACGGGGAGCTTTCGGGAGCAGGGGAGGAATTGGAGACGGCGATCGCGTTTAGTTTTGGGGATGTACGACTATTTTTCAGTAAGTCCCCCATGTTGTTTGAACACAACTAAACAAGAAAATAGCTGATTCCCCTACTCCCTATTTTTTCAGTCAGCCCTAATTCCTCACTAGTTCTGAAATCCTGTATCCTGGATTTTGTATACTTTCATCAGCAAAGCGCATGTTCACAGTTCTCCCAAAGCAAACTGTCTCTATGTACACGCGTGATGGTGTTCGTTTGGATGCAGATGTCTATCGTCCCGATACAACGGGTGATTTTCCTGTTTTGTTGATGCGACAACCCTACGGACGGAAAATCGCCTCAACGGTAGTTTATGCCCATCCATCATGGTACGCTGCACATGGTTATATTGTCGTCATTCAAGATGTACGGGGAAGGGGAAGTTCGGAAGGACGTTTTGAACTGTTTGCGCAGGAAATTGCAGATGGTGAAGATACGATTAATTGGGTAGCTCAATTACCAGGTAGTAACGGTAAGGTGGGAATGTATGGGTTTTCCTACCAGGGAATGACCCAGTTATATGCCGCAGTTAACCAACCAAGTGCTTTAAAAGCGATCGCACCTGCAATGGTGGGCTACGATTTATACCATGATTGGGCCTACGAGGGGGGAGCTTTTTGCTTACAAATGAATTTGACCTGGGCTTTACAACTAGCTTCAGAAAATGCCCGTCGTCAAAATGACCTTTCCGCTTATCAACAATTAACCCAGGCGGTTCAGAATTTACCTGTATGGGATACTACACCTAATTATCCCGGAGTGATGCGCAATATCGCCGTTGATTCCCATTATCACCAGTGGTTAACTAAACCACCAGAGGATGAATATTGGCGCAATTTATCCCCTTGTAATCTATTGGGGTCTGTGGATTTACCCATGTTCCATATCGGTGGTTGGTTTGATACCCATCTGCGGGGAACTTTAAAGTTATTTCAAGCCATGTCTTCCCGCAGTCAATACCGTCAGCAATTAGTTGTCGCTCCTTGGGGTCATCTTCCCTGGGGACGGAAGGTGGGGGGTGTGGATTTTGGTGAAAATGCTTTGAGCCCGATTGACCGGATGCAGATTGCTTGGTTTGACCACCACCTCAAGGATATTGATGTGGGTTTATCGGAACAACCACCAGTTTGGTTATTTGAAATGGGTAATAATATCTGGCAAAGCTTTGATGATTTTCCCTGTTCCGAAAAAAATGTATATTATTTGACGAGTACGGGATTAGCCGCCATCAGGGAAGATGAGGGCTATCTCACCCCAGAACCGCCATCCCAAGTTAGCATCGATACCTTCGTCCATGACCCGTGGCGACCCGTACCATCCTTGGGTGGACATGCTGGATTTCCCGCAGGAATGTTTGAGCGATCGCATCTTGATGGTCGCGCCGATGTGCTTACCTATACTTCTGCCCCATTGACGGCAGATTTATACATTAGGGGCGAAGTTATCGCCGAAATTTATGCAGAAGCAGACCAACCCAGTTTTGATTTATCCCTAGTCCTTTCCCAGGTCAATCGGAATGGGACGGTATTTAATATTACCCAGGGATACTGGCGTTGTCATGCATCTAGTTCAGGTGAAGTATATAAAATCAATTTACAGCCTACGTGTATTTGCATTCCCCAAGGATGTTCTATCCGCTTAAGTATCAGTGCCGCCTCTTTTCCCGCCTATTCCCTCAATCCAGGAATCAAAGTTCCTTTAGATACACAAAATCTGTTGGATGCGGAAATCATTACGGTCAAGATTGCATGTGGTGGGGATATGCAAACTGGTGTGACGGGATTGTCCAGAATTCTGCTGTAAATCTAAAATCCAAAATCCAATTGACCTGTAACAATAATTATAGTTAAGTGAATAATTATTGCGGTTTATTACAAGGATTATGGTCAGGTTACAGCAAGTTTTGACAAGTTTACTATTGGCAGTGGTGTTATTGGCATTCCCTCTGTCCGCAAATGCAGCAAGTTCCTCAGCAGTCACTAGTTCTAGTTCGATGCGACTGGAACAGCTACAAAATCAGGATTACTCAGGTAAAAGCCTATTTCGTGAGGAATTTAATAGTGCGAATATGAGCAATAGTAATTTTGATCATGCGGATTTACGGGGTGGTGTGTTTAATGGTGTCATTTTACACGGTGCTAATTGGCATGGTGTGAATTTTAGTGAGGGTATTGCCTATTTAACGGATTTTAAAGGTGCGGATTTAAGTGATGGGATATTTACAGACGCAATGATGTTACGTTCGGTATTTACGGATGTGAATGTCACCAATGCAGATTTTACCAATGCTGTTTTAGATATGACGGAAGTGAAAAAGTTATGTGCGAATGCTAGTGGTGTAAATCCACAAACCGGAGTATCAACACGGGAATCTTTGGGATGCAAGTGATACTAAAATATTAGTGGTCAAAATTGGAAGTATCTGGACGCGAGTTCGATAAACCTCACCCCAACCCCTCTCTGCAATAATCGGAGAGGGGCAGAAAAATCCGTAGTTTTGACCAAAAATCACCTATGTGAAAAAAAGAATGCGACAGAATTAATTAATAGAATTCATTAATTTTGTAGAGACGTAGCATTATTACGTCTCATGTTCTGAGTGGGTTGCAAACATTTTTGGAATCAGTATTAATTTAGAAATTTAGACGTGACTGTCTACAGGTATCCGTAATTGATAGGACGATTCGGAGATACCACAAATTGTTAGCCGAGGAAACTAAGCACGAAGGCATACTCAAAGGCAAGTTCTTTTAAACTTTCGTAACGTCCTGATGCACCGGAATGTCCTGCATCCATGTTTGTTTTGAGTAGCAAGATATTATCATCAGTTTTGAGGGTACGTAGTTTTGCTGTCCATTTGGCTGGTTCCCAATATTTAACACGGGGGTCGTTTAAACCCGCAGTAATCAGTAAATGGGGATAGGCTTGGGCGGTGACGTTATCGTAGGGAGAATAGGATTTAATATATTCGTAGTAGGCTGGATCGTTGGGGTTTCCCCATTCTTCCCATTCGATTGCGGAAAGGGGTAAGGAAGTGTCGAGGATGGTGGTGACAACATCAACGAAGGGAACCGCAGCAACTACAACTTTGAATAAATCGGGACGCATGTTGATCACAGCACCCATGAGCAGACCTCCAGCACTTCCTCCGGAAATTGCTAATTTATTGCTAGATGTCCAATTTTCTTGGATAAGATATTCTGCGCAGGAAATAAAGTCGGTAAAAGTGTTTTTCTTACGGAGAAACTTGCCATCTTCATACCACTTGCGTCCCATTTCTCCACCACCGCGGACATGGGCGATCGCATAGACAATACCTCGGTCGAGGAGGGATAATAAATTGGAGGAGAATGTGACGGGGTAGGGATAGCCGTAGGAACCGTATCCAGTGAGGAATAGGGGGTTTTGACCGTTGGGAGTAACGGATTTTTTGTAAACAATGGAAATGGGGATTTTTGTTCCATCCTGGGCTGTTGCCATTAACCTTTGGCTGATATACTGATGGGGGTCGTAACCACCTAGGACTTCGGTGGCTTTTTTTAAGGTGCGTTGATTGGTATCCATGTTGTAATCGAATACCGATGGTGGTGTAATTAGGGATGTGTAGGTGAAGCGTAAAATATTGGTATTAACCCAAGTTGCTAGTTACTCTTCGCCAGCGCTTCGCGCTGGCGTGTCGCGTCACAATTTATAATAAAATCCCCTCCAAGAAGAAAAAAACGGAGGGGAATATGTTAAACGAAATAATTACTGTTTATGCTATCACTGATGACTTACTTAAAGCAATTGGTCATCATGATGATTGCCGTAGAAATATGAGTGATGCAGAAATTATGACAACGGCACTAATTGCAGCAATGTTTTTCTATGGTAATCATAGCAAGGCTTGTTGCTACATGAAAGAGCATAATCTTATTCCCAATATGTTAGATAAATCACGATTTAATAGAAGATTACACGGTATTTCGATGTTAATAAATGACTTATTTCATCAAATAGGTATGATACTAAAGGAGACTAGTGATTGTACTGAATATCTTTTAGATTCTTTTCCCGTACCAATGTGCGACAATATCCGTATTTTTAATGTCAAACTAATTAAGTCGGAAGATTATAGAGGTTATATTGCATCAAAGAAACGCTATTTTTATGGAGTTAGAGTTCAACTTTTAACTACTAAAAGTGGTATTCCTGTTGAGTTCGTATTTATGCCTGGTAGTGCTAATGATTCAAGAGCGTTAAATGCACTGCCATTAAATTTGCCACCAGGGAGTGAAGTGTATGGTGACTCTGCATACACGGATTATACAGCAGAAGATGACTTAAAAATAACTAGTCAAATTAACTTGAAAGTTATGCGAAAAAAGAATTCTCAGCGTCAAGACGAGCCGTGGAATCATTATATTAAGCAACATACCAGGCATTATATAGAGACTATTTTCAGTGCTATCACTTACCTTTTTCCCAAGTCAATTCATGCAGTCACATTTGATGGATTTCTATTGAAGATAGAAGCATTTATTTTTGCTTTTACTTTAAAACAAGCATTTATATAGCAAGTATTTTTTTTACTTCAATTAACTAAGCATATCTTGTGGGTTGCGCGTAGCGCAACCACACAACTTTGCGCGTGAAAACACGTGACTCCGGGTGCTTCGCACCCTGGAGTCCGATAACTAGCAACTTGGGTTATTAAATTCGGGATTTGCACCTTCAAAAAATCCATAGGCTGGTTCTGGGAAAGTGATAGCTTGTTCCGTGTTGTTGGTTAAATTGTGAATGCGTGCAGTGGGTAAACCGTTGATACGTTCGTAAATTACTAAATGATTGGCAAATAAACTGATTCCCGATAACATAATATCTTCGCGGTGGGGAATCACAGTTTGCCAATTTTCCTTGCTAGTGGCATTGATGGGAGTTTTCATTAATTTAAAATTAATGGCTTCCTCGTTGGTGACAATATAGAAATAGTCACCATGATGGTCTATGTCGTATTCAATTCCGTGGATTCGTGGTTGAATTAATTGAAATTTACCTTGGGGTTGGTTAGCATCTAAAACATAGACTTCGGAAGTTATTTGACTGCCCAATTCCATAACAATATAGGCATTGCTGCGGGTTTTTCCCACCGACAAAAAGTAGGAATCATCGGGTTCATGGTAGATTAATTTATCTGTGTTCGTAGGGGTATCCACAACATGGGAATATAATTGGAAGGGACGATTAGCATCGTCAATTTTTGTATAGAAAACCGTGCGATTATCATTAGCCCAGGCAAAGGAATAATAGACATCCTCAATTTTTTCAGGAAATAATTTTCCGGTCTTTAAATCGAGAAAATATAACGTATAACGCTCGGCTCCATTTGTATCGATGGCGTAGGCTAAAATATCGTGATTGGGACTAACTTCAAAAATACCTAAACTAAAAAAATCTTCCCCACTAGCTAACTGATTTTCATCTAATAAAATCTCCTCCGGTGCATCTAAACTACCATACTTACGACAATGAATTGCATAGGCTTGACCGGATTCCGTGCGTGAATAGTAATAATAATCATCCTTGCGGACAGGTACGGATAAATCCGTTTCCTGAATTCGTCCTAACATTTCCGCATATAAATCAGCTTGCAATCCTTGGGTTGGCTGCATTATAGCCTCAGTATAGGCATTTTCCGCATTTAAATAGGCAAGTACTTGGGGATTATCCAAATCGCGCATCCAAAAATAGTTATCAACACGGCGATCGCCATGTAGTTCTAATACATGGGGATGAACTTCTGCAACAGGAGGAGTAATTTGATGAGATAAAAAGGTATTTTGATTCATATTAATCCAAATTCACAAGCACTCGCGTCTATATGTAGCAGGGAGTAGAGACGACCCGTCGGGTCGTCTGTACAGGGAGTAGAGACAACCCGTCAGGTGTCTGTACATTTACTGATTCATAAATGTCCCATCAAACCGATTACTTCGACTGCTACATGTCAAAATTTCGTCACTTTACCCTGTAAACGACAAGCTGCGATCGCGGGAATAATTGCTAAAATTGCCGCAGAACAGCCTTGTTCAGCCAGAAACACTACCTGGGAACGATAGACTTCTGGAATCACATCATGACCCAGAGATAGTAACCATACCAAAAAACTGATCCCAAAAAACGATAAAGTATGAATAAATATCCACCACCAAGAACCTTGGGTATATTTTCGCAGTACTACCCACTGGGAAAAACCCAACCAAGTCCAAGCAAGATTCGCTGCAATTGTCGATAAACTAGCGAAGACAATCCTTTCAATTGTCACCAAGTCCCGTCCCAAAGACAAAGCCAAACTGTGAATATAGCTTACCCAACCGTGGGAAATACTTTGGGAAAACAACCATCCCAAAAACGTTGCAAACAACCACAACCACCCCGACACGTATTTACGCATCACCACAGCTTGGTCAATAGCAAAAATCAACGCAAATAAAGCCGTACTGATGTAAAACCAACTGTAGTACCAAAACCATTGCATTTGTTGGTTAGCAGTGGGGATAATTTGTTCATTCATCGTTTGCAGCAACACCAAAGTTGCAATTCCTCCCACAAACCATCCCAATAATGTCATCAACACAAATTTGCTCAAGAAACGACGACGTTCTGTGGGTAGGATTAAAAACTTACTGGTTGTTGGAGTAGATGGAACTGTTTGTGGGTGGGTCTGATTTGGTTCAGCTTGCATAAATCAATAATGACTGGGAAAGGATACAGAAGACAGAATACAGGATACGGTCGTCAGAGAGTTTTATTGTTTATTTTTTAACGTAGAGACGTAATATATTAACATGAGTTTGATGAACCTCACCCCAACCCCTCTCCAGGATGGAGAGGGACAGAAAAATCCATGTTTTCAAAGCCTCTCTCCAAGAGGGAGAAAGGTTTGGAGAGGGGTTATTTGAATCCGTCGTAGCTCGCTACGACCCAGGAGTACTCACGTTGTATTACGTCTCCACAGGGATATTACCCCTCCACAGGGTCAGACAAGCTATAGGGTGTGATCGAAATTTAGATATATTCTGTATTTTGAAGGGAAAATGTTTCCATTAGGGGTTGAATAAAGATGACGCTTGCGAAGACAATAAACAATACAGATGCTTGGCAGCAACAGCAAATCAAAATTAAGCAAATGCAATTAAAAATAGCTCAGGATGGTGATATGCCATTTGTTGCAGCAGCTATCCAACGTCAATTGGAGGAGTTGCAAGCTGAAAATGGGATGAAAAAAGAAGTTGCTCCGGTTGGAGTTCAAAATGATTCGCAACCGGAGACGAAGATGGATGATTTTCAAGCTTTGATGAGTCTTTTGGATGATTGATGGTCAACAGTTAACAGTTAACCGTCAACTGTCAACTTTTAATCAAATTTATCCATATCGATGTTGACCGCTTGTGCTAATTCATTGGAGGTCAAAGACTTTACCAAGCTTAACCCCAGTGGTTTTCGGGAAATGGCTTGAGCATAAGCTGCATTCAGGAAAGGCTTGGATTCATTCATCCCAGCGACGTAGGATAGGAAAAAAGGTAGACTCAAAGCATTAATATATTTACGGGCTTGAGCTGGATCATCACCGACAATTGTGGACGGTAGACCAATTTGGCTAGAGTCGCTTTTACCAACACCGATAGCAGAAAAGTGGGTTCCCCCCAGGAGGACAGCTAAATACTTTTGGGGATTACCAATCCAAGCGAAGGGTAGGATTTGCTCGTAAAGTGCAGGTGCAACCGTATCATCGCTACTAGCAACAATCATCACAGGTACTTTGAGTTGACTTAATCCATCCCGACCAAAAACACTACTAGTAATTGGATTTACAGCAATTACAGCCTTAATCCGCTCATCATACAAATCGCTATAGACCTGGGGGGATTGCTTCTGATTGGGGTCAAGAATCCGACATTGCAGGAGCAGGGAAACATTCCAGGTATCTTGAACTGCTTTTGGATGACAAGATTGGGATAGGGTCGCTTTATTAACCTCAGCACCAGCAAGTGCAAGAGCTGTATATCCACCGAAGGATTGACCAAATATACCGACTTGCTGCAAATTGAATTTGCCGCGAAACTCGGTTTGGTTGCGCTTTTGCAACTCATCCAGGACGAACTTGATGTCGCGGGGACGTTGGTAAAATTCATCGGGTTCCGCAACCTGACTCGCACTACCACTAATTAGCGATCGCAATTGATTAGTGTCGCTACCAGGATGATTCGGGACAACGACAGCAAACCCGTGGGACGCGAGATGATTAGCTAGGTAGCGAAAATTACTACTATCTGAACCGAGTCCGTGGGAAATAATGACGACCGGACGTACACCTTTGGCATTCGGTAAATAGATATCGGTAAAAATGAATCGGTTTCGCAAAGCGTCAAAGAAACGAACCCGTTCCCTAGTTTCCACTGCGTAATTACCTAGTCGGCGAAAATCCGGGTTTCTGGGGATTTGATAGCTAGGGTCAACTAATGCAGCTTCATCGTTCGCCTTCGTTTGCACTTTGGCTACCGCTCGTTCCGTTTCGCTGACTAATTTTTCTAATTCTGCTGCAATTCCCAAACTCCGAGCTAAATCAATATGAATACTAGGACTGGGATATTCCCTTAACAAATTTAACAAGGTTAAACCGTCAGGCTCGGCAGCTGCTAAAATCAAAGCTGAACGCAAAGCATAAATCCCCGCTTCTGGTTGTCGCGATTGGGTCTTAATCATTTGACCTAACCGTTGCAACATAAATTCACCTTGGGGTGTATACAAAAACTGGGAGACGGCAACCGCATTCACTTTGATGCGACTATTTAGAACCCTGCGCAATTCTTCCATTTGAGCCGGGTTTAAAAATCGGGTGTAAACAGCTAAATCATCAGCCACCACACCGTTGAGAGCATAATCTTCTAACGCAGCCACCGAAATCGACCGTTCCAGAGCTGAGTAGGATGCGTAAACTCTTTCTGCTGCCTGAGCCGGATGGGAGAATCCTAACGCAGATACAACAATTATAAAAACTAATAATAAGTATTTAGCCAGGGTGCTAGCCCATGTACCAAACAGGCTGTTCATCGCTCAACTACGCACGGTGATGTTGTTTGATGAGGCGGTTGTTGGTAGCTTGCGGACACCCTGTGATAATTGTCGTCTGATTCGCCTCAAAAATATTCTATTTAACTTGAACTGAATTGACGAAGTGGGAAATTCCTCATTGAATTTCTGTTTTTGCCTATTTGAAATAGGCAATTTCACCCATTCAGTACAGACTTTGTTCTGCCACCATCAAATCATAACAAATAAAAAAATAACATGCCTCAGTATGTAAAATATCACGATTTAACATGCATTAATTTTAATAATTTCTGCTAGTAAAAACACTGATATTTATTTTGTCCAAAAATGATGATTTCGTTTTCCTAAAGCGGTAACAATTGAGCCAGTGACAACCAATACACCACCGCAAATCCCGCTCAGGCTGAGAATTTCTGGAGCAATATGCTGGGGAATCAGTCGAGATGAAATTAATACAGACAAAAAGGTGACAATTGGTGTTGTTGCTACCAAGGCGCTGACTCGTGATGCTTCCCAATGCTGTAAAGATTCAGAAAAACAACCATAGGCAATCAATGTGTTTAATGCACAAAATCCTAATGTAAACCAGTGTAAAGGACTTAAACTCTGAAAAACACTAGTTGTGATAAAAAACACAAATAAACAACTACATCCTCCATAAATAATTAACATGATTTGGGCAGAGGATAATTGTTGTAATAATTGTTTTTGTGCTAATGCATAAATAGCCCAAGCCAAAGCCGCAATGACGACGGATAAAATTCCTAACTCAAATTGCTCCGTATTTATCTGCAAATTCACCAGTTTTTCGTGAAAAAATAATACAAATCCTGTGATTAGAGTTACAACACCTAGCCATTGGGGTAGGGTGTAACGTTCGCGGAAAAATATTAATCCACCCAATCCCATGAGAAAGGGGGCTAATTGGATGATAACTTGGGCTGTGGTGGCAGAAGTGAGGGCTAACCCTTGCAGGAAAAAAATGTAATTGAGGGCTAGAAATAGAGTTGCGATCGCCAGTAGTTGCCAAGTAGTTGTTTTAAACTGTTGGATCGGTGGTAATTGGCGACTCCAGGTTAAATAAATCCCCAACAACAAAAATGAAACCAGAAAGCGGAACCAAGTGACGCTATAGATATCCACTGCTTGCAGGGTGATTGTTAATGCAATCGGTAGAATTCCCCAGAGAAACACGGTCATTAGGGATAAACCCAAACCTAACCGCCAACGACCTGATGTTTGATGCATAATTACGGAATCGGAAGTAGCAAGGTGTATAGTAATTTCTGCCAATACAATACAGGATACGGTCGTCAGGAGATAGGAGACAGGAGATAAGTAATTAAATTATTTATTACTTACCTCAAGGAGTACACCTAATTTTGTGCAACATCCAACTACCTATGAATCAAAATCGGGAAGCTTTATATGGGTTTGTGCGTCACTGCGGATGTAATACTGATTGAAAAGTCAAAATTCTGTATACAAGTATGCCTAATCCTTTTTCCCATCCCCTGCGTCTGACTGTTGGTGCGATCGCCTGTGGTATTGCCAGTTTTGGAGTTGGTTGTTTCCATAGCCAATTACAGAGTCGTGCTAATAATACTGTTGTTTCTAGTCCTGCGACTTCTGAGTTAAGTACTTCCGCACGCATCATGAGGGCTATCAATGCTCAAGCGCCGACTAATGTACCGAAACAGCCGACTTCTAGTCAGTATCAAGTCATTGATGAACAGCAAAATTATCAATTTACGATTGACGGTAGACGGGTAATTAGTAACAGTAAATTACCTACCCAGGGGGGAATAAATTTTAATCAAAGTGATATGTTAACGACTTTGGTAAATACCCGTAAATATTTCCAGGATTATGCCAAGGAAGACCCGATTGTTTTGCGGGAAGGGATTTTGGGAACTCAAGGGGTGACGGTTGGTGATATTCTCAAAACCCTTGATTTTATGATAGCAGTTTTGCAGGAAGATATTCAGCAAAAACGTCCTAGCCGCCTCCAGGATACTAATTTTATTAACAATAATTTTCGGGTTTTAAGATGGTCTCCCCACAATCCCAAAAACCCTAATCAAAATCGCTTAAGGTTGACGAAATATGCCGTTTTCACCCACACTGGTTCTCGGGAAAAAACTTCACAATATAATGCCGGAATTTACGCTTTGAAGGACAATTTAGTAGGCGATGATTTTTACAAAAAATATACGAAGCAAGACGTTCTCCAGGGTATTTATGAACCGGGAGGAAAGGAATTTGGTCGGGTACAACCTTTAGCCTATTTGACCAGAACTGGTTTGGAAGATGCCTTAATGCAAGGAACGATTTTGATTAATTTTACTAATGGAACCCGTGCCTTTTTTAATGTAGACCGGAATAATGGTATCCCTTTCAAAAAAGGTGTCAATCCCCGTGACCAAGGTCGATATTGGTATTTCCGCCAAGTCGATGCTATCAAAGGTTATGGCTACAAAATTGATGCCAAAATTTCCATTAAGCCGGGTGTGACTTTTGCTGGTGATATTAATAATATTGGTTTGGGAAGAATAGTTGTTTTAGAATCAGGTAGCGGACGAAATCGACAAATGCGCATGGGGGTAATTGCTGATACGGGTGGTGCTTTTTTACCCAATTTGTATCAGTTAGATTATTTGGCGGGAATTTTCCCTAATCAAGCTGAATTTCAAAGGTATATTCGCACCCTACCAGAGTTTTTAACTAATACCTATATTTTGGTGAAAAAGTGAGGGGATTTTAGATTTTGGATTTTAGATTTTGGGTAGGTGCAGCGTTGTTGGAGACCAGCTGCTACACACCTATGGATTTTGAATTGGGAATACGCTAGTAGAGACGACCCGTCGGGTCGTCTCTACCATCAATTGCGTCGGGTCGTCTCTACCATCAATTGCGTCGGGTCGTCTCTACCATCAATTGCGTCGGGTCGTTTTATAAATTATTAAAATCGTCAGAATACAATTTTTGTATTATTTCCCGGCTATTTCAACATATAAATACATAAATATATACATATCAATATACCCTAACGCTAGAGATGACCCGTCGGGTTGTCTCTACTAGTATGGGATTAATTTGGCTTAGAGCCAGATGGTTGAGGTATTAGGGGATTAGATAAATTGCGATCGCATTTGCAGAATTGGCGGGAAAATGAAGCGGCTAATTGTTGGACTTTCTACACAAATCTTAAAAATATGATACAAAATACAGTGTACGCGCAATTGACTGCCGTGAAGAAACTAGTTCAGCGTACTGCCTGCGCGTGGGAAAATCAGAAACAGAATATTTCGAGAGGAAAACATCATCAGTATGCACCTGAGTGAAATCACCCACCCTAACCAGTTGCACGGTTTATCGATTCGCCAGTTGCAACAGATAGCCCGCCAAATTCGCGATAAGCATTTGCAAACGGTTGCGACCTATGGGGGTCATCTAGGGCCTGGTTTAGGGGTTGTGGAGTTAACGCTAGGATTGTACCAAACCTTGGATTTGGATCGGGATAAAGTGATTTGGGATGTTGGACACCAAGCCTATCCCCATAAATTGATTACGGGACGTTATAACGATTTTCATACATTGCGCCAAAAGGATGGTGTTGCTGGCTATTTAAAGCGGAGTGAGAGTAGATTTGACCATTTCGGAGCCGGACATGCTTCGACGAGTATTTCTGCGGCTTTGGGGATGGCGATCGCTCGTGACCAACGGGGTGAAGATTTTAAAGTAGTAGCGATTATCGGTGATGGTGCTTTAACTGGTGGTATGGCTTTGGAAGCGATTAACCATGCTGGCCATTTACCAAAGACGAATTTACTTGTAGTCCTCAATGATAATGAGATGTCCATATCTCCGAATGTGGGAGCGATTCCCCGCTACCTGAATAAAATGCGTCTGTCGCCACCGATGCAGTTTATTAGTGATAATTTTGAGGAGCAATTTAAAAATATTCCCTTTGTGGGTGAGTCCCTATCCCCAGAGTTGGGACGGATTAAGGAGGGAATGAAACGGTTGGCTGTACCCAAAGTTGGTGCAGTGTTTGAGGAATTAGGTTTTACCTACATGGGACCTGTTGATGGTCATAACCTGGAGGAATTAATTTCCACCTTCCAACAAGCTCACCAAATTCCTGGTCCAGTGTTGGTACATGTGGCAACTACCAAGGGTAAGGGTTATGAAATCGCCGAACAGGACCAGGTAGGATACCATGCTCAAACCCCCTTTAATTTGGCAACAGGTAAGGCTATTCCTTCCAATAAACCCAAACCACCCGGTTACAACAAAGTTTTTGCCCATACCCTAGTAAAACTGGCTGAACAAAACCCAAAAATTATCGGTATCACAGCCGCAATGGCAACGGGAACTGGTTTAGATAAACTGCAAGCAAAATTACCCAATCAATACATTGACGTGGGGATTGCCGAACAACATGCTGTCACCCTCGCTGCGGGACTTGCTTGCGAGGGAATGCGTCCAGTTTGTGCGATTTATTCCACTTTCCTGCAACGAGCCTATGACCAGATTATTCACGATGTCTGTATCCAAAACTTACCCGTCTTTTTCTGTTTAGACCGTGCGGGAATTGTCGGTGCAGATGGTCCGACTCACCAAGGTATGTATGATATTGCGTATCTGCGTTGTATCCCCCATATGGTGTTGATGGCACCAAAAGATGAAGCAGAAATGCAGCGCATGGTGGTGACGGGAATTGAGTATACCGATGGGCCAATTGCGATGCGGTTCCCACGGGGTAGCGGTTACGGTGTACCTTTAATGGAGGAAGGCTGGGAACCACTGGAAATTGGTAAGGGAGAAATTTTACGTAATGGGGATGATGTATTACTTGTTGCCTACGGAACAATGGTGCATCCAGCAATACAAGCAGCCGAAGTGCTTAATGAACATGGTATTCAGGCGACTGTGGTGAATGCTCGTTTCGCCAAGCCCTTGGATACGGAGTTAATTTTACCACTTGCATCCAAGATTGGACGGGTTGTCACCCTGGAAGAGGGTTGTGTGATGGGTGGTTTTGGTAGTGCCGTTGCTGAAGCGTTATTGGATGCGAATGTGGTTGTACCAGTGAAGCGGATCGGTATTCCCGATATTTTGGTTGAACATGCGACACCGGAACAATCTAAGGCTGAACTGGGTTTAACTAGTTCCCAAATAGCGGAGACTGTTTTGAATGCCTTTTTCCAACAGCAATTGTCCCCTGTCCATTCTTGATGGTTAATTTCGGATTAGTGGTTCATCGCGTTAAGTGGGATGGGTGAGAAAAGGTACGTAGTTGTGTTTTAGTGATTTGAGCGTAAAGCTTTTTTGGGGCTAAAGCTCAACTACAAGCCTTTAATATTGAACGGGAGAGAAAATAGCTTATTCCTACTTCCCTACTCCCCACTCCCTATTTTCAGGTGAGTATAGCCGTAAAGATAGAACAGGTGTTAAAATTGGCATTTCAGCACAGATTAACTGCTATCATACGAAACGTCTAGGAACTCACAGGAGAGAATTATCAACTACCATGATTAAACTGCGCTTAAAGCGATATGGGAAAAAACGGGAAGCCAGCTACCGGATTGTAGCGATGCGAAGCACATCACGTCGTGATGGTCGTCCATTGGAAGAACTTGGCTACTATAATCCTAGAACTGACGAAGTTCGTTTAGATGTTCCCGCAATTGTGAAGCGACTCCAACAAGGTGCGCAACCCACTGACACAGTACGAGACATCCTGAAAAAACACAATGTATTTGAACAGGTAACTGTACAACCTGCATCTTAATGTTAACGTGGTGAGACAAAATTCTGATTCTGTCCCTGATTATATTGGGCTAGTTCGGTTCCTGATGGAACCTTTTTTAGATAATCCCAGTTCCTTACGGGTGGATTGTGAAATGTCCCCCACTAGTAATCGAGCTTGGGTGAGAATTGCGTTTGATGATACCGAAAAAGGAAAAGTTTTCGGTCGCGGTGGACGTAATATTCAGTCAATTCGGACTGCGATCGCGGCGATCGCGCGGTTGGCTGGTCAATCGGTATATCTAGATATCTACGGGAATGAAACTGGACGTGATGGTGTTTCTAGCGACGATGATAATGGCGATCGCATCGCTCCCCCCCGTTCCCGTTCCCGACGAGGTAACGGTTCCCGTCCGGTAGCTCGTTCCCAGTCCCGTTAGGGGATTGTTGACTGTTAACAGTTAGCAGTCAACAGTCAACACCATATAGCTCCTGATTTTTTAAGTGGCCAACAACTCCGCAGGTAAGCGTCTAAAGGCTAATCGTTCGTTTTCCACATCGACGAAGATTGTGTCACCATCGTTGAATTCTCCCCGCAATATGGCTTTGGCGATTTGGGTTTCGAGTTCACGCTGAATTGCACGTTTGAGGGGACGCGCACCAAATACGGGGTCGTATCCTACTTCTGCGAGGAAATCGAGAGCTGCATCGGCTAATTTGAGGGACATTTTCCGGTCGGCTAATCGTTCCCGCAGTCGTTCGACTTGGAGTTGGACGATGCTGCGTAGTTCTTGTTTTTGCAGTGCATGGAAGATAATTTGTTCATCCACCCGGTTGAGGAATTCGGGACGGAAGTTATTGCGCATTGCTTCCATTACCCGTTGACGCATTTCCTCGTAACGGTTGTCATCCCCAGCTAAATCGAGAATATATTGGGAACCGATATTGCTGGTCATGATGATAATCGTGTTTTTGAAGTCTACCGTATGTCCTTGAGCATCCGTGACCCGTCCATCGTCGAGGATTTGCAGGAAGATATTAAACACATCGGGGTGGGCTTTTTCGATTTCATCAAAGAGAACCACCGCGTAGGGACGACGACGTATTGCTTCCGTAAGTTGTCCCCCTTCCTCGTAACCGACGTAACCGGGAGGTGCGCCAATTAACCGGGAAACTGCGTGTTTTTCCATGTATTCCGACATATCAATCCGCACCAATGCTTCCTCCGTGTCGAACATGAAGGCAGCGAGGGCTTTAGCTAGTTCTGTTTTTCCCACACCCGTAGGACCAAGGAAGATAAAACTAGCGATAGGACGGTTGGGGTCGGATAGACCAGCACGCGATCGCTGGATCGCATCGGCGACGGCTGTAACGGCTTCCGATTGACCAATGACGCGACGGTGGAGTTCGTCTTCCAGGTGTAATAGTTTTTCTTTTTCCGATTCGACCAATTTGCTAATGGGGATACCTGTCCATTTAGAAATGACCTCAGCGATATCGGCTTCGGTAACTTCCTCCCGCAGTAGGGTTTTACCACTACGTTGGGTTTGGCTGAGTTCCCTTTCAGTTTGTTCCAGACGACGGTGGAGGTCGGTGAGTTTACCGTATTTTAACTCGGCAGCACGATTGAGGTCGTAATCCCGTTCCGCTTGTTGAATTTCCAGGTTCACCCGGTCAATTTCTTCCTTCACGGATTGAATTTTCGTGAGTATATCTTTTTCCGCTTGCCATTGGGTATTGAGGGTGCGTTGCTCCTCTTTTAAGTCTGCCAGTTCTTTTTCCAGTCGCTCCAATCGTTCGCGAGATGCGACATCACTTTCCTTTTGTAGGGACAGTTTTTCCATCTCTAATTGGAGAATTTTCCGGTCAATTTCGTCCAGTTCTTCCGGTTTGGAGGTAATCTCCATTTTTAGTCGCGCTGCGGCTTCATCTACCAGGTCGATGGCTTTATCCGGTAAAAATCGATCGGAGATGTAGCGGTTGGATAGGGTCGCAGCTGCAACGAGGGAATTATCAGCAATTTTTACCCCGTGGTGGAGTTCGTAACGTTCCTTTAATCCCCGGAGAATGGAAATTGTATCCTCAACGCTCGGTTGATCCACATAAACCTGTTGGAAACGACGTTCCAGGGCAGCATCCTTTTCGATATACTTACGGTATTCATCCAAGGTGGTAGCCCCGATACAGCGTAATTCACCCCGTGCTAACATCGGTTTTAGCAAATTACCCGCATCCATTGCCCCTTGGGTTGCACCTGCACCCACCACGGTATGGATTTCGTCGATAAATAGGACAATATTGCCGTTGGATTCGGTCACTTCCTTCAGTACAGCTTTGAGACGCTCCTCAAATTCGCCACGGAATTTTGCCCCAGCAATCAAAGCTCCCATATCCAAAGCGATTAATTTACGGTCTTTGAGGGATTGGGGAACATCTCCAGCCACAATTCTTTGAGCCAAACCCTCGGCGATCGCAGTTTTACCCACACCGGGTTCACCAATCAACACGGGGTTATTTTTCGTCCGTCGCGATAAAATTTGAATTGTACGGCGAATTTCATCATCCCGACCAATTACCGGGTCTAATTTACCTTCCCGTGCAGCTTGGGTCAGGTCTCGTCCGTATTTTTCTAAGGCTTCGTATTTACCTTCAGGATTTTGGTCTGTCACTTTTTGGCTCCCCCGCACTTGCTTAATGGTTTCTTTGAGTTTATTTTCGTCAATCCGAAATTCTTGCAGCAAACCCTTACCAAAGCGGTTATCCTGGGCAAAACCCAATAACAGGTGTTCAATCGAGATATAGTCGTCCTCTAATTCCTTGCGGTAAGCTTCAGCTCTGTCCAAGAGAGTGTCCAAACTACGTCCCAGGTAAACAGAAGTGCTGCTTCCCGATACCTTCGGTTGACGCTGGATAAATTGCTCGGTTCGATCCCGCAATTTTTGCAGATTCACACCTAACTTATTAAAAATGCTTGTTGCTAGTCCATCCTGTTCCAGCAAAGCCTTCATCAGGTGTTCGCTTTCGATTTGTTGCTGCTGATGTTGCTTCACGATATCTGGGGTGTGGGCGATCGCTTGCCAAGCTTTTTCGGTAAATTGGTTCGGATTCGTTGGTTGCATAGCTCAGGAGTAAGTTTAATTAATCGAATAGGGAATGGGTGTTGGGAACAGGGAGTGGGGTTTTGAGCAAATAAGTTAAGTGTTCAGCGCAGAGAAGCAGATTGATTTTCCCCTACTCACTAGTTCCTCTTCGGCTCTAAAATTTGATCTGGCATATTAAATTCTTATACCGTAATTGTAGAGATTAGTTGTAAACTAGCTGGATCGGTCTTCACGTCTGCTCTGGTTAGTATTACCGTAGATGTTGCAATCGGAACCCATTTCTAATACCGATTCAAAACATATTGGCTACACATACCCAATAAAAGACGTAGCCATGCTACGTCTCTACAAAATTCTGTTGCATTATTTTTTCCTATTGGTATAATTCACCCACTTGCTGATCGCCATCAATGTTGACTACCTACTCCCAAATCCCTGCAATTTCTAGGGATTTGCTCCCAATCCTGGTTTACCCACAAATCTTGAATCTGTTTAAAGGAAACCCCATTTTGTCCAAGATGAATGTTATAAGCATTTATAGGTGCAGGATAATGGAGATAGGTCAAACGTAACCTCCCACTTACGACTGACCGAAAAATTAAAATATAGAAAACCTGATATTATTAACCATTAACAAGTTTTGTGCATTCCCAGAAAGTTGAAAAAATCAGTTTCAATGACGAGTACCCCTGTCCTTGTCGTCGCAAAGGTCGCTTAGTACCAATCACTTTAACTGAAGCCTTTGGTTGCGATCGCTGTCAACAAATCTTTGTGGTTGAGGATAATGGCCATGTGCTAGAACAACTTTCAACCACCTACCCTTACAAAAAATCATGGCGCTGGACTGGACAGGGGTGGATTGTTGTCCGTCCCCGTTTGGGTGAAAATTATTTGCCCATGGCCTTGGCGATAATTTTTGTTTTGGTAATTATCTGGTTGCCTTTAGCACTCAAACTGGCTAGCGGCCATAGTATTATTGCTTGGGGTATGGTCGCAATTATTTTAGCGGTTCTACCTGCATTAATGGCTTGGCTCACTTACCGACGTTGAATAATCTAAGTGTGGATACGTTTGATGCAACAACTGAACCAACGACACTAGCTGTTAGACGTGCCTATGGTGCGTCTCTCAAACTAGCTACCGCTAAAGGTAGCGATCGCAGTCGGATGGTTTTAGCAATGGCTGCCGCAATCGCTGGTGCTATTGATGATATTTTAGAGGCTAATACTCTTGATTTGGAAGCAAGTCGAGAGATGGCAGTTCCTGATTATGTGATTGATTGGTTAAAATTAACACCCCAAAGGCTAGAGGAAACAGTAAATATACTGCAAAGGTTAGGAGAACTTTCTGACCCATTGCGCCGGGTAAGGGCGGCAGAATACCAACTTGATGACTCCCAAACCTATGCCCAGCAGATGCCTTTAGGGGTAATAGCTTTTGTGTTTGAAGCCTTTCCGGAGTTGAGTGCGATCGCATCGGGGATGTGTATAAAAACTGGCAACAGCATTATCCTGAAAGGGGGTTCGGAAGCGAGTAATTCTAATGCGGTAATTGCAAATGTCCTGCAAAATGCGATCGCGGAGGTGGGTTTTCCTGACGGTAGTATAGAATTGCTTAATAGCGAATATGGCGCATCCATGCGGGAATTAGTGATTCAAGACCAGCATATTAATCTCGTGATACCCTATGGACGAACTAGTCTTGTCCAGCAAATAGTCAAGTTAGCCTCTGTTCCGGTTTTAAAATCGGCTTTGGGTAATTGTTATTTATACTGGTCTCCCAACGGTAGTCTGGATATGGTGCGGTGGATGCTGATTGATAGCCATGAAAGTGAACCTGACCCCGTTAACGCCATCGAAAAAGTTCTGATCCATCGCCAAACCGTTCCCTCCTCCCTGCAAACCCTCTGGAATAGTTTGACAGAAAAAGGTTTTACCATTGTCGGCGATCGCGAATTAGCGAAAACCTTTCCCCAAATCCAGGTTGCTAACGATAACGACTGGGGTACAGCCTACCTCAACAAGACTATTGCCTTCAAATTAGTTAATAACCTCGACGATGCGATCGCCTGGATTAATCGCTACAGTAGCGGTCATGCTGACTGTATTGTCACCGATTCCTATCAAGAAAGTAGACAATTTGCTCTGGGAGTTAACAGTGCTTCTACCTACATAAATGCTTCCCCCCGATTTTCCCGTAGTCCCTCCCGTGGTGACACCATCTTTTTAGGTATGTCTAACCAAAAAGGACACCGACGTGGTTTAATCAGCCTAGAAAGCTTGACAACGATGAAACACATTGTTCAAGGTAATGGCAGATTTTGACCAAAAACAATGGGACACCAGTTTTGTCATAGAAGGGCGACTTTAAATTTATGCTACACTAACTGCTGTAGTTTTTTTCCAAGTTAATTTTAGACCAATACGCTTGGTCTTAAAGATAACTGTAGGTTGGGTTGAGGCTTTGGGTAGACTGTTGATTTTGTGGAAATTTACCCATAAGTTGACACAGTTTTTGTGATGATCTCGTCCCGATGCTGTGCGTGGGGACGCATTCCACGAGGGCTACTGCCTCAAATCAGGAAGCAGAGCTTCCCTATATGTATCAAAAGCCGAAGTCTTGGAACAAGTTTGTTGTCACGGTTTGTGGATGAATTTGCGACCCCAAAAAAGGCACAAAGTACACAGCCTAGGCTCTGCCTCTACATTCTTCAGCCTAACCTACCCCATAATCAGGCTTTTAAGTCTAACTGAACTGTATTGAATTTTAGACTCCCAAGAAAGTTTGTAGTTGTGGCTTTAGCTACGAAGAAGTTTTGGTATAGAGGGCGAAAGCACAACTACGTACCTTTTCTGACCATTTTTTTAATCTTAAATTCTGACACCATTTCACTCAAATTTCGATACATTTTCTTCCCCTGCACCCAAAAGCTTCCTTCATGTATCAACTCCAAAGTAAAACGGTATCAAGCATATTTGGTATTTCAATCTTTTCCTCCTGTCTCCTGTACCCTTCAATCCATAATCTAAATAATTTCAGATTCTCCCTGTTCCTCCTGTATCCTGGATTTTGATGACCATATTCTTCAAACCAAAATCTAAAATGTCTGATTTTCCCTTAACAATGATGGAGTTCTTTCGCAAAAGCGAGGGAACCTGGTTTACCCAACGTTCTGTTCACCACTTTGATACAACTGCTGATGAATCGGGAGAATCAAATTTGACCATCGAAGTCCTTAGTAAGGATGACCCCCGTGTAATCGAAATTTGCCATTCCCAAGGAATTGACCCAAGTACAGCGACTGGGGGAGCTAGTTTTGCATGGCAAGTTAATTTAGATACACGAGATATGGGAGGAAGGAATGCAGCAATTTTGGTGGACATACCCGATACGGATAATCCCCGACAAGGAAAATTAATCCGCAATCAAGGTTATGTGGAAAGTATTCCCGTTGTCAGTCGCTATAGCTTTGCGGAAGACGGGGTATTGACCATTGATACTGATTATGAAAATAACCAAGGACAGGAAAGATGTTGGTTTATTAGTGATGATTTTCGGGTTCGTGTGAGTAGTGTACGGATGATGAATGGTGTTAATTTAATGACCTACTGTTCGGAACGTCGTTGTGTGTCTGAGGAAATGTTGGCAGCGATGATTAGTCATAATCAAAATCGTTTGAATTAGGGTCTGGGGAAAAAGTAGAGACGCGATATGTCGCGTCTGTAGGGGGGATAGTCATCACCCAAAAATTCCATTTTGCACAAGACCCAAAAACATTACAAATGCTTGATTTTTTAGCCTGACATGCCTATTCCGACAGCACTTTTTGCGACTACAATACTCCTTAATGCTCGTAAAATATAGAGACGCCATATATTGCGTTTTTACTCTTTACTATTTTTGCCGCAAATCCTACTTAAACAGGGAAGCTCTTCGTCTGTGGTTTCCACCCCGCAAGTCTTCTGGATTGATAATCGTGACAATTTCTTCTAGGGGAACAGTGCGACTCATATCTGGTTTGAGGACATTGACTTGATAAACCATTTGATTATCAACATCCAAACCTGTTAACCATCCACTACGGGGGTGGTAAGCACCTGTATCGATATCTAACCAGCCAATTCCTTGACAGAGATTACCAGGTTTAACGCCGGGCATGGTAAAAGTAATCGTGTGGCCAATAATAATTAATTTATCGGCAAAGTAGGGTGTTTCCATGCTGTGGAATTCGTCACGAATCCAACAAAATTGGTCTGCTGTTTGTTCGTAGACGGGTAAAGTGGGGTCAACACCTGCATGGGTCAGCCAAACGTCTCCTAAGTCCAGATAGGTTGGTAAAGACATCAACCACTCTACGTGTTCGTGGGGGATAATCGATTGCTCGTAGCTAGCGACGGTTGCTTGTCCACCACTGTATAACCAAGCTTGGACTGCGCTGGATGAGGAACCACCATTACTGAGAATGTTGATTAACATTTGTTCATGATTGCCCATCAAGCAGTAGTAGGGGCTATTTTTGACGAACTCCACGACCTGGGAACTTTCTGGACCGCGGTCAATTAAATCCCCCAAAAAATAAACATTATCATCTGTTGCGGGTGCGATCGCATCCAACAATTTCATTAAGCCTTTGTAGTGTCCGTGAACATCACCAATGATGATGCGACGGTTGTTTTTTTTCCTCATCAACCTTGTGTATGTGAAAATTTACCCTTACTTTTTGCTACATCCTGTTGTGGACATTTCCAGGAAGAACGTTAATAATCAAACAATAAAATACACTTACTTTATTTATACTGCTAATTTTTTTGATTATGTTAACTAGTCTGGGGATTGTTGTCCAGGGTAAGGGAATACAGTGCAATTGATTGCTAAACTCGTGCATACTATTACATGTACGCATATATATGGAGATACTAAGGATGTCAGAACCATTGAGTCCTGCGGTCAGTGCGCGTATTTGTAATCATATGAATGAAGACCATGCGGATGCGTTAGTATTGTACGTGCAAGCCTATGGTGGTGTCACCGCTAGTTCCGCGCAAATGGTTGCCATTGACCCAGAAGGCATGGATTTAAATGCCGAGGTCAATGGTGAAAATGTACCTGTACGGATTAAATTTGCACAGGAAATTACCAGCGCTGAGGATGCACATCAAGTTTTGATTGCTATGCTCAAACAAGCACGCGCAAAAGCGTGAGGTAAAGAAGACGGGAGAGAGAAGGGAAATTTAATCATGTACTGCAAATGGCTTAGTAATATACTTTTTGCCACCAGCAAATTAAATTCTTAAGCATTTCCCTGTAAACGGGGAAAGCTTTGGAGAGGGTTCTATATTTAGTTCAACTCTGAAGCGTTTGCAGTATACATAACAGGACTTACGTAATCATGACGCAACGCACTTACATAATTGCGATGTCAGAAAGAAATCTCAAAGTCTTGTTTGATCGTAATCAGTGCGTAAGTCCTACATCCACTCCTCCTCCGTCAGACCCGTCAACATGTGTAATGCAGCTTTTCGTGGGGTCATCTTTTGCTTCTCCTGTATTCTGTATTCTATCTCCTGTACTCTCAATAAAAAATGCGGCGAAGGGAATTTTTACATAGTGCGACTGCTGTAGCGATCGCTCAATTTTTAACTGGTTGTGGCAATAATCAGAATGCATTTCGGGTGGAGTTACTCAAAGGTTCCCTTCCCGGTCAGTTAATTAATCGATTTCAACGCAGTTGGCAAAGTCAACAGCAGGTCAAATTACAAGTGTCTCCCCTGAGAAGGGTTGAGGATGCTTTTACTCACCTGCAAAATTGGCGTTTTCGCGACCAGCTACCCCAACCAGATAATCTCTGGACTCGAATGAGACAATTACCTGTGGTGGGAGAACCCCCAACTCCAGTTGCAAATCTAGTGAGTATTCCAGATTACTGGTTACAAGCTGCCATTCAACAAAAGTTAATTCAAGCCATTGATGTCAGTAAACTTCAGCAGTGGTCTAATTTAGCACCAAAATGGCAACAATTAGTCACCAGGGATGATCAGGGATTTGTCTCTCCCCAAGGAAAAATATGGGCTGCTCCTTTTCGCTGGGGGACAACGGTAATTGTCTATCGTCGTGATCAATTTGCACGTAATGGCTGGAATCCCCCCCGTGATTGGGATGATTTATGGCGACCGGAATTGCGCGATCGCATTTCCCTCCTTGACCATCCCCGCGAAACCATCGGCTTGGTACTGAAAAAGCTGGGTAAATCCTATAACACAACCACGGAAGACCTCAACTCTATTCCCAATCTGAAAACTGAACTCAGCCAACTCCATCAGCAAACAAAATTTTACTCCAGCGATCGCTATCTGGAACCTTTAATTATTGGCGATACTTTCATGGCTGTTGGTTGGTCAAATGAGGTGATTCCTCTGATTACCAGCGACCCCCGATTTGCTGCCATTGTACCCCAAAGGGGAACCGCTCTCTGGGCTGATTTATGGGTAATTCCCTATCAACATCATCCATCCACATCATCCCAATCTGCTGGACATGGAGAATGGATTGACTTTTTCTGGAACCAAGAAAACGCTCGCCAACTTACCATCGGTTCTAAAGTTAGTACCCCCATTCCCACTCAAATTCAACCTAATGATATTCCGCAAAATATTGCGAATTTGTTAATCATTGACCCCAATATCATCAAAAATAGCGAATTAATTTTACCACTACCAGCAAAGGTTACTCGCCATTACTTTGAATTTTTTAACCAAATCAAACAGCAAAAATTAGTTTGATTTTCTCAGAGGATGTCTGTCAAGTATTAATTATCACTATTTTGACTATCGTCCTGACTCTGGAGATGGGGTCATAAAGCTGATTTTCCCTTCGAGAGTACAGACGCGACATGTCGCGTCTCTTCCCATTCCCAAAAACGATAATTCAAGTAATAAAAATGATTTTTGAAACATCCTCTCACGACTTATGCAAGGACAACGTAAACCTTGAAATCAGAATGCAACAGATGAACCTTGTAAAGATGTAGCAATGCTACGTCTCATAAGTAGGTAGATGCAATTAAATATAATTGAATATGTGAACAATTTGGGAATATTCAACCCTATCGATACAAAGAAACCTGATTCGGATTAAATTTCAAGCGATTCCCACCACGCATATCAATACCGCATCGGGTATTGGCTGGACTGCTAAAATCACAGGTATATGCACCTAAAAAATCCTGTTGATAGTTAAACACCCGTAGGTTATATCCCTGGTTACATATTTTATTTTCACCCAAGGCAGAATCTGTAGCTTCTTGACTACAGGAATTACGAGCAATTGTTCCTAGCTGATTGATAAAGTTGTAGCGTTCTAGGTAATCTAATATGCTCCAGACCTGTTGATTGACAATTACATCTATTCTACCCGCTTGATTTTGATTCCCTGGATAGGCTATCCAATTAGCTAATAGTTTGTTTCCATATTTTTCCTTTGACCACCACAAACTCGGTACCGTAATTTTCGCCTGGTTAATGGTATTAGCTGTCACAACTTTATTGCCGGGATTTGTCAGTAATTCTAATTCTAAGGGTGCATCAGATGGTTTCAATGCAGCAACTTCAGAGGCTTGAACTACCTGAGAATTCAGGGGTTGCATCGTGGTAATAATTGTACTAATACCAAATATCCAACGATAGATACTAGTGCGAGAGTTCGATACTTTTTTCTGCATAGGTTAAGTTAGTTGTAGTGATGATGATGGGATTGCATTCAGGGAAATCAGTATAAAATGCAACTATTTTTCCGAAAAATCGACTTCACCTCATCCTGACAATTATTCTGGCATTATTTTTTATTCTTTAATGGACGCAAATATTTTTTCCCGGTTCCAATGCCAGTCTCCTATTTTGTTTAAGTATATATACTATTAAAAGCTTTAATAATTATACCCTAAAAATTCACTATGCAAGTGTTGCTGTACTTGCTTGAATCATTTACATGTGGGATGGTAAAGAATATATACAGCAAATACAATGCTACTCGCTTGATGATATAGTTATAGGTAGTGACTATAATGTATTTCTCTAGAGCCTTATGTTTTTCAGCCGTTGTCCACCGCTAAAACAAAGCCTCGTATTTTGGGAAAAGAAGGAAAATGAGGCTTGTTTTTGGCATGGGGACAAAAAAACATATAATTATTGCGGATAATGATGTAGATAACTTAAATTTTATTTCGTCAAAATTAAAAAATTTGGGTTTTGAATGCCTGTATTTTTCCAAGGGTTTACTTTTGTTGATTTCAGCCCAATCATCTCCCCCTGATTTAATTATTTTGGATTATCTGCTATCTGATTTAAGTGCGATGACGGTGATTAATATCCTCAAAAATGATTACCGTACTAAAGATATACCAATTATTTTGTTTGTACCGGAATCATCTCTTTTGGGAACATCACCTCAGCTGCAAATGGGGGTTGATGCAATCGTGAGGAAGCCATTTATTTGGGACGATTTAGCAGAAATTATTTACAAATTGTTGGGGGTTGTTTGAAAAGTTGCTTTTGTATCTTTATTTTGGGAGTGGGAAGTAGGGAGTCGGGAGTAGTGAATAACTACAAATATACAGTTTGAGCCTATTGACCGTCTTCAATCAAATCACATATGATTCCTATAGCAATCCGACTTAAGTAGTGAAAAATAGTGTGCTGTTGACTGATGACTGGTGACTGTTAACCGTCAACAACCCTACATGTAAGATTTCACGAATTCCGCTCGGACTGCGGTATATTCACGGTGACAGTCAATTTTCCTGAATTCTAAATTTAGGAATTGCTTCTGGATTCCTGACAGCAGGAATTTCTTGGAGGATGACCGTAATTGATGTGACTTCTATTGTCAAGGTGCTGGAAATGATGACATCGATGACGGTCTGACCCAATATATCTTCAATCATGTCTTTAATTGCTGATTTAATCATCCGATCGAGTCGAAGACGTGTTTCCTCAGCAAATAGTGTCTCCCCTTGACTCAGGAAAAACTTTTCTAGGGGAGAAAGCACTTTTTCGATTGTAATCACTAACTTTGTGTCAAAAAAATGGCAAATTATTTGTCCACAACGAATTCCTAATCCGGATGCGTAAAAGGAGCGTACTTGATTGGTGATTTCACGTTCAACCTGTCCAACGGTTAATTGATTGAGCATTGTGGGTTTTTCCTTTTCAAGACAAGTCATTTTTGCTGGGGACTTGGCTGAAAATCTTATCTAAAATTTACCTCAAAAATGGCAGTCAAATTATTAATATAAAAGTTCTGCCGATCCAAGAAATTTTGAAATTATCATCAGCCCTAAGTTTAACAAAGAGTGCGATCGCTTACATCTGTGCTACTTAAGTCTGATGTTAAACATAGAAAATGCTTATACGTATAGGTTCTCATCTATGTGGGGTTTTCTTCAAGAGACGGATGTCGGAAGTTTGCAGCTTGCCAATTATGTCTGAGGGTAGATTCAATTGCACAATATTACCTTTGACTTATCAAATCAATTAACCAATTAACCGCACTTCCTACCGTTGCAACTTGAACGGATTCGGGAACTGGTGGACGTTTCACCATGATGACGGGAATATTTAACTCCCTTGCAGCGATGATTTTTCCGTAGGTTGCGTCTCCACCACTGTTCTTACTCACAATGTGATCGATATCATGGGTCAAAAGTAAATCGCGATCGCGTTCCCAAGTAAAAGGTCCTCTGTCCAAAATAATTTCTCCCCTTGGAATCTCCCCACCCGTTGGTGGGTCAATCATTCGCATCAAAAACCAAATTTTCTCTAACCCAGCAAAGGTGCTAATTTCCTGTCTCCCAATTGTTAAAAAGACTCGCTGACCAACATTTCCCAGGATTTCTGCTGCTTGCTCTATGCTTTCCACCTCAATCCAATTATCTCCTGGTTGTTTTTCCCAAGCTGGTCGCACAAGGATTAAATGGGGTATGTGACATTGTTGTGCTGCGATCGCTACATGAGTCGATATCTGAGCTGCAAAGGGATGGGTTGCATCAATTACTGCTTCGATCTGCATCTGCTGTAAATAATTCCTCAGTCCCCCAATTCCCCCAAACCCACCAATGCGGGTATTTAAATTGCTAATTTTCGGGTTTTTTGTCCTTCCTGCTAAGGATACAAACACCTCTACCTGGTCAAGTTGACTGACCAGTTCCCCTAACTCCACCGCTTCCGTTGTACCCCCTAAAATCAGAACTCGCATTGACTCTGTGATCCACTTTTCTCGCAAATCTTAAATTTTTATTAATTTTACTGGGAAAATGTTGCAATCGGAAAAGTTTGCGATATGCTAGATAGCAATAAACTGCAAGTAATATGCATCCTACGCAGGCTTTTGATTAATTATCTATAGTTTTGCATCAATCATGGTCGAGAGTACTATGATAATTAAAATGCACCTCCAGATAATGATAAAAAGCTCCAGTGGATGGTCTAGCCAGGAAAACCGGGAATAGGGTGAACATAAATTCTGTCTGAGAAAATCTGGCTGACAGACAAAATCGCTGGTATTGGTAGGGATGACCGTACAAACCCGAAAGAATTTGTCCTCCAAGGAAGCTTGATCTGATATATTTAATGTAAGCAGCTGCATTTTTGCCAAAAGTCAGACACTCCATGTCAGGTCAAATGTCTTAAAGGGGAAGCAGTTTTGCACTAAGTATTTACGAACACAAATCAAATTATATTGAGGTTATGGCTCAACAAGTAATTCACCCAATGGTGAAGTTGCAAAGGAATGTGCAATCGCTTGTAGACTCTAAAATTATCCAACCAACCGATAGTATTTGGAAGATAGCATTGCTATTTGGAGATGATTGGCAATTTTGGAAACAAGAATTGTTAGAATTTGGATTTTCTATGCAAGACCCCATCAGCGAGTTGCTGTCGGTGGAAGCATGGGATGAGGAAGAATAGGTTTTGTCCAGGAATTACGCACCTACGGAGTATGAATTTATTGATTTGATTGCACCAGAAGCGTAGTAGATCGAGCGCACATTACACTACCAGTGCAGTACATCTCTACGTTATGAGTGCGTAACCTGGATTAATCACGAGTAGGTTATTAGAATTTGATTTCTACAACTCTAGCCTCGAATTGTACTACGCCCAAAAAAGTTCTAGAGCGAGTACGCATAATTAAAGCAGTTGGGTTTCCTTATTTGACTAGTAGTTGCACAAGGAGCGCTATAGTAAGAGTGTCCATCCGCAAAGTGGAAAGCAAGCTACCTAGAGTAGCACAACTATAAACAAGTGATAATGACTTAAACCGACTTACTTAGGGCTTGCTGAAAAATAGTAAAGACGCGATATATCGCATCTCTATGTTTTGTAAGGAATTAAGGGGGTTTTAGTCGCCAAAAGTGCTTTCCAGATAGGTTATTCGGCTGAAAAACCTGGCATTTGTAATTTTTTGGGTCTTGTAAAAAGTGGAATCCCTAGGGTTAAAACTATTCCCTGTATAGACGCGATATGTCGCGTCTCTCCCTGCTCCCTACCCTTACAAAAAGAATTTTTCCGCAAACCCTACTTATTTTGAGTGCTTTTGAAGGGGAATTGCAACCATAGATAGATTATCATTTTCGATGAATGCAACCATTAATTGATCAATGATTGGTTAATCCGTTGACTCTGAATCGGAGGAACTGTCCGCAACAGCGTCCTCCAAAGCGGATGATGAGTGAAAGCGATGAATATCAACTAATTACCGATGCAGAAGCTCGGCGATCGCGTAATGTAAAATCGCGTAATGTAAATAGGTAGGGAAATCCTATCTTGCGACACCATTGATCCAAGTAAATGGGGATATAAATACCGACTAGTGTACCGATAATTAGGTGAATAGTGGGATGATGAATTTGTAAGAGCTTTGCTAAAAGATTGCGAAAAACAGAAGAAGCGATGGAATGGGCAACAAAAATTTCTAAGGATAATATACCCCAATTTTTTTTACACCGATACCCAAAATATTTGCAACACATTCAGAATTGATAATAAAAACCACCATGTTCCTTGTCGGGGAAACATAGTGGTTGAAAAATCAATTAATTACTACTAATGACTATGAAGTGACTTTACAGTTGGGGTACGAACTGTTGTTTATCTGGAACCTCAGCGTACTCAGAAACAATGCGTCGGAATTCGTCACCGTCAATTGTTTCTTTTTCAATCAATAAATCAACCAAGCGATCCGCAACTGTTCGGTGTTCCCGAATAATTTTCTTCGCTGTTTCGTAGCAATCCTCGACAATTTGACGCACCTGGGTATCAATTCGCGATGCGATCGCTTCAGAATAATCAGAACGGTTCATCCAATCCCGTCCTAAAAATACCTCCCCAGTCTGACTTTCCAAAGATACCGGACCTAAATCGGACATCCCAAATCTAGTCACCATTTGTCGAGCCATACTACTGACCTGTTGCAAGTCATTTCCAGCACCCGTAGTGACTTCCTCTCGACCGAAAATCACTTCCTCTGCTGCTCGTCCACCCAAAGCACCAGCAATTCTTGCTCTGAGTTGCGCGCGGGTAATTAATCCTTGGTCTTCACTCGGTGTAAACCAGGTTAAACCCTGGGCTTGTCCCCGTGGAACCAAAGTAACTTTTTGTACCGGGTCGTGGTCTTTGAGTAAAGTCCCAACCAAAGCATGACCAACTTCGTGGTAAGCAATTAACCGCTTACTCTTACCATCAATCAGAGGTGTTCCCTCCATCCCCGCAACAACCCGATCGACTGCATCGTCAATTTCTAAGAGGGTAATCGCTTCTTTGCGACGACGTGCAGTTAAAATTGCTGCTTCGTTGAGCAAATTGGCTAAATCTGCACCGGTAAACCCAGGAGTACGTCGTGCGATCGCTTCTAGGGACACACTCGGATCCAGTTTCTTGTTACGAGCATGGACGGAAAGAATTTCCAATCTTCCCTTAATATCCGGTGCATCCACAATCACCTGACGGTCGAACCGACCCGGACGCAATAAAGCTGCATCTAAAACATCAGGACGGTTGGTCGCAGCAATAATAATAATTCCCGTATTGCCTTCAAACCCATCCATTTCCGTCAACAACTGGTTCAGGGTCTGTTCCCGCTCATCGTTACCACCACCGATACCCGCACCCCGTTGACGACCTACCGCGTCAATCTCATCGATAAAAATGATACAGGGAGCATTATCCTTAGCTTTTTTAAACAAATCGCGGACACGGGAAGCACCAACACCCACGAACATTTCCACAAATTCCGACCCAGAGATACTGAAAAACGGTACACCCGCTTCCCCTGCGATCGCTTTTGCTAATAATGTCTTACCAGTCCCCGGAGGTCCGACCAATAAAACTCCCTTGGGAATCCGCGCACCTACAGCTGTAAACCGTTCCGGTTGCTTCAAGAAAGTCACTACTTCTTGGAGTTCTTCCTTGGCTTCCTCAATTCCCGCCACGTCGTCAAATTTTACACCCGTTTTTGCTTCCATTTGGAAACGAGCGCGAGATTTACCAAAGTTCATCGCCTGTCCTGGACCACCTGGTAAATTGCTAGAACGACGGAATAAAAAGAACAATCCGGTAATCAACAACACCGGAAAAATTAAATTACCCAGTAATCCCCAAATAGCCCCATCATTACGAGCTGGGTGAGCATCAAAATTAACACCCTTATCTTTCAACTTGGTAATTAATTCCGGCGCACTCGCGGGTAAATCCACCCGGACACGCTGCAAACGGTCGTCTAAAGCGGGATCGACAGCTTCCACAATCGCCGTCCGTCCACCTTCATAAAAATCAACTTGCTTGACCCGTCCTGCATCCAGGTATTCCAAAAAGCGACCAAAGGTCATGCGGGTACTAGCAGCATTTTTGCCCATATCCGCAGGAGCCGTGGCAAACGCTCCTTGCCAAAAGAAAAAACCAATTACCAATGCAGGCAATGTCCAGAGTACAAGGACTCTCCAGGAGAATTTCATCTTAATTTGCCTCTCGGTACCAATACAACAAATCTGCCGAACCCTACTTAACGATAAACCACAAATGACGGAAGGTGAAAGCCTTACCCCCGACGAGATATGGACGTTAGGAAGCCCAGAATTCTGGGTTAACTACCCCTCCATACTCATCTTCAGTTTACAAAACTTTACATCATCCGTAATTATGTTCTCCCTAGGAAGCAGTCAAATTTACGTTTATAAATGCGTTTTGTTTAACTTGACGCTTATCATTAACCATTGCAACGCCAGAACTAGCCCTACAATATAGTTATGAGATCAGCAATAATCTTAATTAAATTTAACTTATTTTTAATCGTTTTTACCAGGGGTGTGGAAAAAAGCTGTTTAGCTCCTCGCTTAAAGATAGGGAGTGGGGAGTGCAAATGAGCTATTTTCTTGTTTAGTTGCGTCCAAATAAGATAGGAGACTGATTTGCAAATTTTATTAGCCTTGCATGGCAAAGCTTTTATCCCATTTTTGACACTGAGTTAAATTTGTTCTCAACTCCTACATGGTGTAAGATGTGAATCTAGTACAAGTCGGCGGAAATACGCCTACCATTTCCCTAGCTCCCATGCTCCGCGTGGGAGCAGAATCTGCGAGGCTCCAGCCTCGTAAACGAAAGCGGTAGCCCTCATTTACTGGGTGACCACGCAGAGCATAGTCACCAGATAAATCGTCTGGATATTTCCGCCAACCCGAACTAGTACCACGCGGCGTAAATACGCCTAACTTTTCCCTCGTACCCATGCTCTGCGTAGATGCGGAATCTACAAAGCTCCTACCTCGTGAATGAAGGCAGTAGCCCTCGCTGACTGAGTGACCACGCAGAGCATAGTCACTAGATAAAAGTTGTGACTAACTTAATACTCGGTTTATTTCAGCCAACCTGTACTAGCTAGTACATTTGGACTACTCAGTATCAGAACCAACGATAATATCGCAAATTTCATTGCTAGTTATATCTTCCCGGTCAGATTTGGAGTAGATGGTTAAAAGTAAAACACTAGTTGGTGATTCGACTTGATAAATTAACCGATAACCACCACTTTTCCCCTTCTGGATATTAGAGTTACGGACACGGACTTTGTAAACAAAGTACTCCTCCCCGAGTCCAGCAATTCTGCTACCAATGAAGTTCCCAGCTTGTATTTGCTCCAGATATTTGCTCCAGAGTTTCTTGGGTATCCAGGCGAATATTGTGGTATCTTTTAGAAAGGTCGCGTAAATCTTTCTTATATTCAGGGGTTAAATCAATCGATACAAGTGGAGAATTATTCGACATCTATACCATCCCACATTTCAGATAGGGGTATACGTTGTCCTGCTTTAGCTTGTTCCCATGCTCTTTTCAAACTGGCTTTTATTTTTGGGACAGGGGTATCATCTGGGTCATCTTCCAGTTCTTGTTCTTCTTGGCTTTTTTCGTTAAATAGGACAATCACCCGAACACGGGTAGGGTGTATATCAGTGTCGAGGGGTTGGTCTAAAATTAAATTACCCTGAGCATCAATGCTACCAGTGACTTCAATTGCTTTCATCGGATTTATTTCAATATAGGTGAGTAGGGAGTAGGGAGTAGGGAGTTATGTCTTCTCAACTTGATGTTAATTTTTGAATTTCTCATCAAGAAATTTTCAATTATTCGTTTATGATTAAATTGTGCCTACTCGTTAATTTTAGGCATTCGTTTTTTTATGATATTCCATTGTACCGCGAGACCATTCCCAGGTTAACAGATTTAAGTAATATACATCTGTGTTATCGCGACTAACTTCTTTGTCTACTTCTAATTCGAGAATTTTCCCTTTTTCTACTTTGATACAGTTTTTCTTCGCTAATAATTCTGCTTTGTGGTCATAAATCCATCCAGGGTTTTCTCCTGTGGTTTCGACCGGTTCAATATTAAAAGTTTCGTAATTGAGAAGATAAACGGGAGTGTAACCGTATTTTCGATCTTCTGGATAACCTAAGCAACCGATTATACAAATGTGGCATTGATCAATTAAGGTTGCTGAGTGAAAATCTGTGGGTGGAAATAATTCTCGAGGATAACCATAAATATTAATTTCCCCATCTGGAAACACCTCAATTACATCATTGTAAATGTAAAAATCCGGGTCATAGTAATCTTCGTGTTCTCCACCAATAAAAATGATTCTGTCATCAGATTGAAAATCATATAAGTTGATGCGAGAGACTCCAAAGCGTTGAAAATTCCACATGGGTGCATCATTGAACCATGTATTCTCTGTTTCCCTAAATTTAACCCTAGCAGCATAAGGAGAGTCCCCTGTTTTGATCATGTATTTCCAAAACTCAAATTCCATTTTTTCCGGATTATTATTTCCGAATCGAGGTCGTCTTTGTTGTTGATATATCTCTCGATTTAAAGGTTGCGGTTTTCCTATGCTGATCAGGTACATTACCTCATACTCCGAATTATCAGTATTCAATGCTTTTAGCTGACCAAATCCGTATAAAATACCAGAGCGATATCCAATAATTTGAATTTGGTTAATATCTTTTTTCTCAGAACAGTTCCAACCATCTCCATAGAAAACTTCATGATTTATTTGCTGTGATGCAGTCCAATTTAAACAGGCAATTAATTCAGTTTCTCCTTGTTTTTGTAAACAAAATAATGGTTCGATATAAAATTTTGTCAATGAATAGGAATCTTTCTCCAATTCACTGAAAGTACCAATATTGAACTGATAATCGCTATAATAAACCTTAAGCGAGCCTTCACAGGATACGGGTACATTACCATCATCACCAGAACCATAACTTAAGTACCCTTGCATATAACAAACTACTTGATTAGCTGACATACAGGTAATTGTGCAGTAGCAATACCAGTCTGTTTGAGCTTGGTAAAAGTTACTTGTGATAAATTCTGTAAAACAATTGAAATACATAGATTATGGGCTTTTTATAGTAGTCTGATTTCATTACTTATCCATGCCTAATTGTATAGGAATCCGATTTGAATAGTCAACAACCCTACATGTCTACATGTAAGGTTTTACAAATCCTCCGCATTTTCCACTCACTCTGTACTCAAATAACCCGACACAAAACTCTATATCCCTATTCCCTGTTCCCGCTAACCCTATTTTCCTGCGACAAATAATCTAAACCACACCCCAACTGTATATAATTGGGAAGTTAATAATAAACGTTGACAACAACAAGTTAGTATCGGGGGTATGTAAACATCCATCCCTCGTTGGGATTTAGATATGTATGATGAAGATGATTTAAATTTACTGATTGATGCAGATACGGAACTTAGCAGTCCTCTGGACAAAATGCCTCCCCTAGAGGAAGAATTGGAAAAGCCCAAGCCAAATCCGGAGGAAATGTTACCTCTGCTACATCATCCTGAACCACAGCAGCGTATGTTGGCTGCAAGGGCATTTTGTGACCTGGAGGATGCTCGTGCTATCCCGGATTTAATTAATCTGCTTACGGATACTTGTCCTTTGGTGCGGGTGAGTGCAGCCTATGGAATTGGTCGTAATCCAAGTGTTGATGCGGTGGAACCTTTAATTAAACAGTTAAATCTGGATTGGAATGGCTATGTTCGCAAAGGGATTGTTTGGGCACTTGGTAATTGTCGCGACAAGCGTTGTTTAGAACCTTTGGCGGATGCACTCAAAACCGATATTGCCGCCGTTAGATTATGGGCGGCTAGCGCCCTCGCACAAATGGGGAATGTGGGTTACGAGTCAGTAATTGGCGCAATTCCGCCGTTAATTTCAGCACTTGTACAAGACCCTGTAGCTCCCGTGCGTAGTAATTGTGCTTGGTCAATTGGACAGTTGTGTCGGGAATTACCCTCGAATGTTGTGTATGCGACGGCTATTGACGCATTAATTCAAGCTTTTGCAGAAGACCCTGATTTAGGGGTGCGGGAAGATGCTAAATCTGCGTTGCTTGCGGTGGGAGATACACGGGGATTACAAATGATTGAAACCTTGGAAACTGAGGGGTGGTTTTGAATTTGCTTACAGTTTCTGTAATTAGGGAGTAGGGAGAGGTAAAATGTTACGTCTGTACTAGTTTGAGGTAAATTTACCCAAGCTGTTCATCGCACTTTCAAAGGAAGACGCTGCGCATCTACGATTTATTTTTGCCGACTTGCTTAAACCTGGTTGATGTTGAAAACAGGAGGTTTTATGACTGCACAATTACCGACAGTAACGGAAAAAGCTGCGATAGTTTTGAAGTTTCATCCTGTGATTACGATGACGGATGAGCAGTTGTTTGATTTTTGTCAACTGAATCGGGATTTTCGCATTGAACGTCAAGAAACAGGAGAAATTGTGATTATGTCCCCGACTGGATCTGAAACCGATGAACGTAATTTTGATTTAATTGGACAATTATGGCTATGGACGAAGCAGGATGGGACGGGTGTGGGATTTGGTTCTAGTGGTGGTTTTACTTTACCATCTGGTGCGGTGCGTTCTCCCGATGCTGCTTGGATTAAAAAAACTGATTGGGAAGCAATTCCTCTGGAAAAACGTAAAAAGTTCGCTCCTATTTGTCCGGAATTTGTGGTTGAATTGCGGTCAGAATCTGATAGTTTAAAGGAATTGAAAGCGAAGATGGAGGAGTATATAAAAAATGGAACGAAATTGGGTTGGTTGATTGACCGGGTTCAGCGCAAAGTTTATATTTACCGGTCTGATTCTGCGGTGGAGGAATTGGATAATCCTACGAGCTTGAGTGGGGAAAATGTTTTACCGGGTTTTGTTTTGGATTTAAGTGGTGTTTGGTAGATTAGGGAGTAGGAGAAGAATTATTCTGTTTTATTTGTTTACGCAAAGACGGTAAGGCGCAAAGGTTTATTTATATATTTTACAATGATTATATTACTGGACGGTAAAGTTATTAACGTGAATTCGACGGATTATAAACGCTACAATCACTGTGAATCAATGATTTTGAAAGTTAAGGTTTAAAGTAACCTCATCCATATAGTTGAGAACAAACTCAATAACTGACTGAGGTTTAATGATTTTATTCTCAACATCATACTTGAAGGTTTTTAGAAACTTCTATTTTCTACGAATGATACTGGACAAGAGTTTCAGGCTTTATAACTCATCGAACTCACGTGTTATTCAGTAATGCTGAAAAGATAAATAATTCGCAGTTTTCACCTTCTGTCTTCTGTCTCCTAACATATAAAATTTAAAATCCATAATCTTCCCCATACCATTTAGTTTCTGCTGGTGTGGTTGCAGCGATGATTTTTCCTTGGGAGATAACGTAACTGGGTTGAATACGAGTACGGATTGCATCATAGCGATCGCGTGCTGCTAATACAATTAATGATGCTGGTTTTCCGACTTCGATCCCGTATTTATCTTCCATGTCTAGGGTTTTGGCTGCATTGCGTGTCACCATTTCATAACATGCATTCACTTCATCCCGTCCGGTCATTTGACAGACATGTACTCCCATATGGGCTACATCTAACATATTACCTGTTCCCAGGCTGTACCAGGGGTCTTGTACGCAATCGTGACCGAAACTGACGTTGATACCATTTTGCCATAGTTCTTTAACACGGGTGACTCCGCGACGTTTGGGATAGGTGTCTGTTCGTCCTTGGAGGGTAATATTAATCAAGGGGTTGGCAATAAAGTTGATTTGGGTACGTTTGAGAAAACCCATTAATTTGTAGGCGTAGGCATTATTATAGGAAGCGAAGGCTGTTGTGTGGCTAGCAGTAACTTTATTTCCCATCCCTGTTTTAATTGCTTCTGCAACCACAACTTCTAAAAATCGCGACTGGTCATCGTCAATTTCATCACAGTGAATATCAATCAAACGGTGGTACTTTTGTGCCAGTGCAAAGATATGTTTAACTGAATTCACCCCATCTTCCCGTGTTAATTCGTAATGGGGAATTCCTCCCACCACATCTGCACCCATTTCTAAAGCCTGTTCTAACAAGTTAAGATTATCTGGATGGGAATAAATACCATCTTGGGG
The DNA here is from genome assembly GCF_002368395.1 of Calothrix sp. NIES-3974. Lineage (GTDB taxonomy): Bacteria > Cyanobacteriota > Cyanobacteriia > Cyanobacteriales > Nostocaceae > NIES-3974. Next base: position 2,432,461 of record NZ_AP018254.1, on the reverse strand, counting down.
AAATGCTACCACCTGGACAGATATCCAATCTCTGACGCGATCGCGTACTTCTAATAATGCTTGCAGGGCAATTAATCCAGCTGCACTCACATCCGCATGGGTACGGACAAACAATATACCTTGCTTTGCCTGTTCCTGCAACATCCTCAAAGCCCGATTTTTCACATCATCCAGATTTAAAGTCAGTTTGCGATCGCGCCAAATTTCGATTCCCTCAAATAGGGTTCCGCTTTGATTCCAACGCGGTTCACCTGCTGTCAGTACCGAATCGAGGTGGATGTGTGACTCAATGAAAGGTGGAGAAATGAGTTTACCAGCTAAATCCAGTTCCTGATGTGCAGATTCGCTGAGATTTGGAGAAATTGCCGTTATGATGCCATCTTTAATGCCAATATCTAAAGGTTCACTCTCTCCGATATCAAATAGAATTAATTTTCCCCGACGAAGTATTAAATCATATTGAGATGTGATGAATTGATGGGGAATGGGGGATTGGGAGGTCATGGAAGCACTCGGTAATACCCTAAGGTGGATTTTGGATTATACTGCGTAGGCTTAAGTCTTCTGCGAAAACTATGGGGAAGGGTTGTTAAAGCTAGGGAGTTGGTAAAAATGCAAACGCTCCGAACCTGTATTTTTCGTGAGTTAACGATTAGCCTTGAGTAACAGTTTAATTTTCTATCTACTCCCCACTCCCAAGGAAGAAGCAGGTTTTAGGGGATGTGGGAGAAATTTGGATTTGAGCCAGAAGCAAAGCTGGACGGTTAAAACCGTATCGCTGTTTTTGCCGTTCGCATTGAAGTCTTCTCAGTCTTCACAGTCAACTGCAACTTAGCGCCAATTTAATTGGATAATTTATTCTTTAAGGCTTGTAAAGAAGCCCAACGACTATCCACAGGAGTTTCCGTTTCCCCTTGACCTTGTGGTTGAATACCCGGACAACTCAGGTTACATAATTGACGTTGGGGAATTTCTAAACACAACTGTTGATACAACCACTCCTGGACATCAAAATAACCTTGAGGGGAAACACTTTCAACTAAATCTTCCATTGCTACTTCCCGCTCAATATTAAACTCATCGTTTTCCGCTTCGGGTTCCTGCAACCAAATTATTTCTGAAGCATTGGTGACTAAACGATGATTGTACTGCTGAAGACAGCGATCGCAGGTACAGGTAATAATTGTTTCCACATGACAAGAAACCTGGAGAAAGTTCCCGTGATGTTCTACCCGAACTTTACCCCGAACGGGGGTCAAAGTCTCTAAGTCAGCTAAAAATGCTTTTACTTCTACTTCCTCGCTTTTCTGGGGTGCTTGAGCGAGGTTGGGAATAAAAATCGGTTCCATTTGTTTCAATGGGGAGAGAAGGAAATAAATAGGCAAGTACATCCCACCACTAGACCCACTGGGTTAGTGTGGGGTTTCTTGCTTGCAAGGTTCCGAAAAACCAGGACTAATAGTCAGACTCACCGACAGATTCCGACGCAATGCGGACAATTAATTGACGGTTTGGCTCCTTTCCTTGGCTGAAGGTTTCTAAATCAGGATATTCCTTTAAGAACTGGTGAACTAATCGACGTTCCGAGGAACTCAGAGATTTGATTTCCACCCGTTGTCCCGTGGTACGTACCTGTTCCATTGCTGATTGTGCGATCGCCCGGATTTCTGTTTGACGTTTGAGTCGATAGCCATCCAATTCAATTGTATAGGAACCCTGTTGTTCTGGAGGTTGATTCAGATTGAGGGTGGAGTTGGCTAAATATTGCAATGCATCTAAAACTGCACCATTTGCACCAATCAACTCTTGAATCTGTTCGGGAGTTAAATCCCGCTCATCAATGGTCAGCCAAAAAGATTCACCATCTTCTAAAGTATCAATTACCTTTTTACCTGTGACAGCAGCAGAAACCCCAGCCAATTTTAACAGCTTACCCAGCCATTCCTGTCCCCGTTCTATTTGACTATTGGCCATAATTAACCTGCGGCTTTTTTCTTAGAACTTTTCGGTTCAAAAGGTAGGGATTTTTGTTCTGTTTGTTCCTGTTTGGCTTGGGAATCAACAATTTTTTGTAGTTCTTCCGGTAGGGGTTCGCGAGACAAAATATAGGTTTGTAAGGTCTGGAAAATATTACCAATAACCATATACATCAACACTCCCGCAGGTAGGGGAAAGAACAAAAACATTCCCGAAAAAATTACTGGGGTAATCTTATTCACCGTATCCTGCTGGGGATTGGCATTAGTTGAGTTTTGCCCAGATAATACTTGGCTAACATACAAACTCACCCCAAAGAATGCCACCATTGCCACAATATCCCAGTGGATAGTACCATCAGGGTCAATTGCACCGACGTGACCTAAAGCAGTAATAAACAAAAATCCCGTATCCGCAGCCAACCCAGGAATTGTCCCCTGAATGGTCACATCTCCAGGTTGTAATGCCTCCACATTACCCTCTGCATCGATTTTAACCCGTTCTTGCCCCTTAATCACCTTCCACTCAGGGGTCAGTTTCACATCCGGGTGTTCTGCCATCACCGCTGTAAATGGTCTACCTGTATCAGTTTGATACTCAATTTTGGTATGATCACCCACTGCGAGTTTATTCCCACCAGGGATAATTGCCAATACCTTTAAATGCTCCCCATCGGCTACATAAATATTTTGGGGTGCAGTAGCAAAAGCTTGAGGTTGAATTCGCTCAATTTGCTCGGCAGGCAAAATTTGTAAATTGACAGTATAGTTGGCTCCAGCAAACGGCGAACCTCGCAACGTCGCAAATAGGGCCAATAAAACAGGCATTTGCAACAGTAAAGGTAAACAACCAGACAGGGGATTACCAAACTCCTGCTGTACCTTCATCATTTCTTCCTGTTGCTTTTGCGGATCGTCTTTAAATCTTTCCTTCACCTCCTGCATCCGCTTTTGCATCAGTGGTTGGACGATGCGCATTCGTCGCATATTCCGAATCTGTCCAGCACTAAGGGGATAGAGTGCTGCACGGATAATTAAAGTTAATGCCACAATTGCCAATCCATAGCTGGGAATTATGCTATAGAACAAGTCTATGATTGGCAACATGACATTATTCGAGAGAAACCCGATACCGAAATCCATTATTCTGAATTCAACCTGTATGTAAACTGTTTCTTGTCTAATTTATCGAAATTGGGAACTGTGGGGGATTAGGTTTGACTACGGATCGCCGCACACAGCCTAAATAATTAAATCATCTAAATAATCGGGAATCATCCAGTTTGTGTTTGCCAATCGCCTCACAACCGAATCTCCCGGTTATTTTTTTGTTGCTGGCACATAATCGGGATTTTTGTCCATTACCCGCTCGTTAATATAATCGTAGACTTCCCGAAACTTAGGTATAGCCCGTAACTCTAAACGGGAACCATTGCGTAAAGTAATCACCATATCCCCCCATAATCCTAATCCACGGGGAACCTTGACTATTTTGACGATTTCTGAGTAAATCACATCACTGCGATCGCGACCCATCCATCCACCAATCACCGAAACCCGTCGATTCGTAATCCGAAACCGTAGCCACAAAGCTCGAACAATCGCTCCAATGGTCAGGGGAATACCTAAAACCGTAAACCCAATCAGAACATTTAAAATTAAATCTCCGATATGGGGACCACCCTCAAAATAAACTTCTTCACGAATACCCATTTAATACCTCGGCTTGCGTCAATAACTGCTTTAATTCTTGCAGAAATTGTTGTCTTACGCACCCTTGTTCTACCACTGTCGGTTTCACAATTAATACTAACCGCCATCCTGGAGCCATTTTCGGCAATAAATCCCACAAAAATGTCGTAATTTGCCGTTTAATCTGGTTACGCACCACCGCACGCTTACTTACCTTTGTACTCACAGAAATTCCTACTTGGGTAGCGGGCAATTCGCACAAACGCAAATTGGCAGAATCCTGAGAAGACATGGTACGCGACAACGGTGGTAAAGCCCTTAAGGTCAGGTAATCACCTTGACGACGAATTCCTTCCCGGAAAACTGCCTGAAAATCTTGACGAGATTTAAGTCGATGTCGTTTTGGCAAAGCCACAATCTAATTACAATAGTGAGTTGCTGTTTGCGTCGATCTACACACTCAAACGATAGCGTCCCCGACGACGACGTGCTTTAATCACGTTCCGACCATCTGGTGTCCGCATCCTTGCACGAAATCCAGATGTTCTTTTGCGTTTACGACAAGTTCCTCTTAATGTCCTTTGCATCTGCTCAATCCTCTTCGCTAATTTATCTGAATGCCACAATCTATCATATTATCACCCGGAATTTAATTTTTGATGCACCATTGGCTCATCATAGGGTCTGGGGAATTAAGTTTTTATCGGGTGAGTAGGGAAGAGGGAGTAGGAAGTAGGAATAATTTGTTTAAATGATTTGGTTGTTTTCCAATGACATGGAGGACTTGTTGGATGAAATCTGGTTGTAAATTAGGAAGAGACGACCCACCGGGTAAATCAAGTAGAGACGACCCACCGGGTCGTCTCTACTTGAGGGTTAACCGTCAACAAATCAAACGGGAAATACGTCAGTGTGCAGGTTGTGGTGTTAGCAGTACATGTGGGCTACTCCCCATTCCCAACTCCCGATTCCCTATTCTCCCCTAATTAATACTCATAATCCAAGTACCGATGTAGCGAGGAAGGGGAATATCTCCCGGTGCTTGGGTAAGACAATTCAAATTATACATCCCTGTTGCCGGATTTTTAACATTGGAAAGAATAATTTCGGCACTTGTACCAGCAGGGATGGGTTCTTGTAATGTGATTCGTACAACCCGACTTTCCTTATCCCATTCCGTGTTTGCTAGGGGAACTTTTCTACCCCGCACTTTCACTTCCATGCTTCTGGGGTCGAATTTACCATTAAAATAATCAGGGGTGGAAATAATAAATTCAGCAACCGCCGTTTGTAAACGCTTACCATCAACCCGCAAATAGTAACGATCCCAATTATTGGCCTGCGCTCCAAAATCTGTACGGTAGCTTAGTTGATTTTTGCGATCGACACCGCTCCACAGGGTAAAACCTTCCGCAAGGCTAACTGCGGGAACAGCAGACAATAAACAACCACTCATCACAACAGCAGCAAGTAAACGTCGCATTTTCTCAGCTCCTAAACCTGTATATTGAAATTCTCAACTCGCGCCAAAAGTAAAGCCGTGTAATTAAAACTTTACATAATTTATGATTTCACATAGGCCCATTAGACGTTACATCTTGGGTAAATGTGCCAGCAAAGCTGATATCTTTAATGTTGGCAACAATTTTGTTGTCAATCGTCAAGTCGATTATAGAGGTTTTCTCGCCCTTGTTTTGTGTGGGAATATATCAGTGCCTGTTTCAGGTGGTGATTTTGTGATTTTGATGAAGATTTGACCAGAATATCTCAAATTTGCCATAGCGGTTATACCGTTTTGGTTTGTTGAGGGTTGACTGGTGACGATTGACTTCGCTGTATGTAGAGGGAGTGTAGTTCTAGCCCGGAAAAAGCTTTAGTATAAAGCGTTAAAGCACAAATACGTGCTAGAGGCGTACAATAAACATGGTTCCCACAAATGTCTCATTTTTTCGGACTTCAGTCGGATACAGGTGCTATTTCCCCTCCTGCAAACTGCTAATGGTTTTGTTGAGCGATTATTTTTACCCTTCCCACGGAATACCAGTCATTGTGATTGTCACCACAAAAGAATACGGTTAAGGGGAGACGATTGTGTCAAAATTACAGAAATTTCCGACATCATAGCAACTAATTTTTCGTGTCGCATCGAAAGGAGACAACGACGGGTATACTTTGGTCAGATAATTTGGTCAGATAATTATGTGCTGGTGGTGTTTCCATTTTCAACCCCAGGGGACAATTTCGCTAAAAATATCACTTGTTGATTTTTTCGGTTCCGGAATCAACACCTATGTTCGGTAATCCTGAAAAGAAAACCTGAAAACATCTATCCCATTCAAAACTATGCATATGCAAGACAAAACAAACGAAGTACCACAACGACTAGCTGAGAAAGTTGAGATTGCAATCCGCTTGGATTCGGAATTGCTCGAGCAAATCCAACATCTGACTAACGACCCTAGCAAGGTAATTGAGGTGGCAATCCGTCAGTGGTTAAGGGGTGAAACCACCCGTGACGATGAATTAACTCGTACCCCCGTTCGACGCTCTGTACCCCCCCGTGGCGAATGGAATGATTAGGACAGTATACATACGGGGGCTAATCAATCAAATGGTTTCCCCCGCTTGCCGATTAGGTTAAGATTAATTAAGAAAAGTTAAAAAACAAGTGCGTGATGACTGTATAACCAAGAAAACAAAATTTCCCAGTTTTTCAGATGTAAAATTTTATGCCAAACTTTAAGCAGCTACCGTCCAAATTTCTGGTTATAAATTCTCTATAAAAAGTTTAGCCATGCGCATTACAGCTAATTCTCGCCGACAGCATTTATACTCACAACAGTTTCAATCAGACGTAAAAGGGACAGGTCGTACTGATAGTGATCAGAGTACCAACCAGTTAGGGGATAAATTAGGTTCGGAATTAGTGTTTGTTCAGGATGGGGAGGGACGATATCTGACCTATACTTGGCAAGGTAGTGAAAAATTTGGCTTTAGTTTGGAGAATGTGGTTGGTTTTGGTTTGGAGGATGATACCTTTAAGCCGGTGGATGGGAATGTTTATCGGCAACGTTTGCAAAGGATTTTAACGACCTTAGTACCGGAGCGTTGTCAGGTTTGGTTTCGTTATCAGCAGCATTCCTTTGAGTTGGATTTGGTAATGAGTCCGGTAATACCACCGGTGGGGGAAGTAGGCAAAACGGTGTTGGTGATGGGGAGGTTATTACAGTCTCAGCCTTACCAACGGGATTTACGGTTAGTAGCAGCAGTACCGACTCAATTGGAATTAGCACTGCGATCGCAACAACACCAAAAGATAGTTAATCGGATTACTCGCAATATTCGTCGGACTTTGGATCTAGATGTAATTTGGCAGCAAAGCGTTGATCAGTTGGGAGAAGGGTTACAACTACAGCGCTGCGTGATTTATCCCTATACCAAAGGCGATCAGATTTTGCGTCCCCAGGCAGAATATCACCAACCCCACATGGAGTCAATTTTGACCGTTGATGTGGATATTACTAAAGAACCAGGTTTGGAGGAAGCCATCAACACCCTTGCTCCCGTGGTGATTGAACAACCTCAAGGAGAACACTGGCGATCGCACAAATTACTTGTATTTCCCACCAGTCACCAGGATGAAGTAAATGGGTTAATTGCGGTATCAATTTGTAATGAGTGTTACCCTTTGACTGCGGTGGAGTTAGAATTAGCCAAGGATGTGGGTGATCAATTAGGAACCGCGATCGCCCATGCAACTTTATATCGGGAGTTAGTTCAAGCTCGTCAAGAAGCGGAGGAAGCAACGCAACGTAAAAGCGAATTTCTTGCCAATGTTTCCCATGAAATTCGTACTCCCTTAAATGGAATTATGGGGTTTTTAAAGCTGATTTTGGACGGGATGGCGGATGGTCGAGAGGAAGAAGAGGAATATTTACACGAAGCTCACAAGTTATCCCTACATCTGTTTGATATTATTCAGGATATTTTGGATTTTGCCAGAATCGAAGCGGGTAAAACCGATATGGTGATGGATTCGGTAAATTTGGCCGAATTATTTACCGATGTTGGTAATGCCATGCGCTTACAAGCGGAACAAAAAAATCTCAGCTTTCAAATGCACCTACCCGATACCCCCGACGAAATCATCGTCTACGGCGATTATTTGCGTCTGAAACAGGTGATGATCAACCTGGTGGGGAATGCCATCAAATTTACCCATGAAGGGGGAATTACGGTCAATGCGGACGTAATTCGTAATAAAAATATTTTTGCCAACCGTGAATCTGGGGATATGGTGAGAATCCGGGTTGCCGATACGGGAATCGGTGTTTCCCTTGATCAACAAGATAAACTATTCCAATCCTTTTCCCAAATCGATGGTTCCCGTACCCGTCAATACGGAGGAACAGGTTTAGGATTGGCCATATCCCAAAAATTAGTGGAAGCAATGGGAGGAGAAGTTAATTTTTACAGTCTGGGTGAGGGACTAGGATCTACGGTGACTTTCACCATCCCCCTCCATCAAACACCCGTACTAGTCAGTGAGGAAGAACCAGATTTAGGATTTTAGATTTTAGATTTGGGATTTTTAATTAGGATCTGCGGAAAAAGTCTTTTCGTGAGGGTGGGGAATAGGAGTAGAGACAACCCGATGGGTCGTCTCTACAGGGAATGATTTTGGAAAATTCCATATTTGGGAAATTCATTATTACCTGAAACTCTTCAAAACCGAAAACCTATGACAAACTAGTCATTGCTCAATTCTCTTATAGGGTGTTTATAAAAAAAATAAAGGACACCGCAATTATTTCCCAGAACATTTACTCTACTTAATAAACAAGTAGCATTTTTACTGGGTGCCATGAGTCGAAAACCTGATCCTACAGATGTTTCTGATGCAGAATGGGATTTAATAAAATCCATGATTTCAGCAGAACCTAAGCGCAAACCTGGAAAAAACGTGAAGTTGATATGCGGGAAGTGGTGAATGGCATATTTTACATTTTGCGTGCAGGTTGTTCTTGGCATTCGGGTTGCCTCACGATTTGCCAGCATGGCAAACAGTGTACTCATACTTTCAACGTTGGCAACGTAAAGGAATTTGGCAGAATGTTCATTCTGCTTTGCGATCGCAGTTAAGAGAACTTGACGGACGAGACGCACAGCCATCCGCAGGAATTATAGATCCCCAAAGCGTTAAAACAACTGAAAAAGGAGGAATTGACGGTTATGATGCCGGAAAAATATTAATGGTCTTAGACGTCATATCCTCGTAGATACGATGGGTTTTATTTTAATGGTAGTTGTACATGCGGCCTCGCTTCAAGACCGTGATGGGGCAAAGCTAGTACTCGACAGAATCTTCTATTCCTTCCCAAAATTACGTTTAATTTGGGCAGATGCTGGATATGCAGGAAAACTTGTGGATTGGGTCAGACACTTTATCGGTTGTGCGATTAAAATATTCAAACGTTCCGATGACACTTCTGGATTCAAAATTTTGCCTCGACGTTGGGTTGTCGAACGTACGTTTGCATGGTTAGGTCGCTATCGCCGTCTGAGTAAAGACTACGAATACTATCCCCAAACAAGTGAAACCATGATATATGCTGCTATGACGCATCTGATGTTGCGTAGATTAGTTCGTAATCGCAGGTGTTCATCCGCTTAATATTTATTTTATAAACACCCTCTTATAGTTCGTATGCGCTGAAATAAATTCTCTCCACTTTTTCAGCAAGCTCTAATTACACATGGCATGGAGTAATCTATGTAAATCTTGAAAAGAATAACGCTATACTCCTCTGGATTATATCCAAGCATACCAGAAAAAATTCAAGCGTGTCAACCCAGTGCTTATCAGTCCGATTATTCCGTGAAAAAGTTGAGAATAGAGTCATTAATATTGCGAATATAGCCGAAATAATTGAGAAAAAAGCTGTCAAGGCAAGGGTGAACAAATTTTTGCAGACAACGGCATAAGTAAAACTAATCAATAAATTGAGTGTCCGGAACTGAAACATTTTTGAGAAATAAGCCTTAAAGCCATACAGGATAAGGAGAATACACTACAGACTCAAAAATACTTGAAACTCAAATATAGCAAGAAACTATTTAAAACGATGTCAAAGTCTAGCTATGTATACATTTGAGTAGTTTTTCTGGCAACTTTTTTTCTCACACCATTTCACTCAAATTTTGACATATTTTCTTCCCCTGCTACCGAAAGCTCCCCATCAGGTATCAACTCCAAAGTAAAACAAAGTAATATCGTTTACGCCAATGCTTGCTACATATCAGGGGCTGTAACCGTTGATTATTCTAGTTTCATTTATTGCAAAGTACAAGAGAATCGATATAAAACGGTATCAGTTCCACTATCAGAAATCATATTTGATTTCGGAAACCCCGAAGCTTGTGGGAAAAAGTTTTATTTTTCGTCATACCGAACAACATTCAAGTTGGATTCCTATACCTCGCGTAAACCAGAACGCATGAAAGTGGTCTTTCCGACTCCCTCTGTATCAAGGGAGCATTACAGCCTACACCCATTACGGAGAAAGCTGACATTGAGAACAGAGTAATCCAAAATCCCAAATCCAAAATCGTATTACCTTGTATCCTCCACCCGGAATTGGTAACATTTGTGGTCAATTTCCAATTCAAAATCGAACATGCCCAATCAAACATTAACAGCCGACGTTCTTGTTGTCGGTGGCGGAACAGGGGGAACCGCAGCCGCCATATCATCCGCACGTCATGGAGCCAAAACAATTTTAGTCAGTGAATACCCTTGGTTAGGGGGGATGTTGACCAGTGCGGGGGTATCCGTACCTGACGGCAATGAATTAGCAGCATTTCACACGGGAATTTGGGGTGCCTATCTGCGGGAACTGCAACAGCGCCATCCGGAGGGACTCAACCATAGCTGGGTGAGTTTTTTTAGCTACGACCCACGTATTGGAGCAGAGATATTCGCAGATTGGGTCAGGAGTTTAGATAATTTACACTGGATTCGCGGAGAAACACCCCGACAAGTGCTACGGGAAAGCGATCGCATTATGGGGGTATGTTTCAACGAAATCACAGTCCATGCCCAAATTACCATCGATGGTACCGAACTAGGGGATTTACTCGCCCTGGGAGAAATACCCCACCGTTGGGGTTGGGAATTCCAATCAACCTGGGGAGAACCCAGCGCACCAGTTACAGCCAACGAAATCACCCAAACCTATCCCGTCCAGTCACCCACTTGGGTGGTCTACATGCAGGACTTTGGTGAGGAGGAAGCACCTATCATTCCCCCTGCACCCACCTACCAACCAGAAAAGTTTTTCGGTGCTTGGGATAACTACGGTGGCGAAAAATTCCTCAACTATGGTCGCTTACCGGGGGGAAAACTAATGTTAAATTGGCCGATCCACGGTAACGATTATGGTCTGGGCGTTGAAAATGCGATCGCATCCCCAACTCAAGCGGAAGAATTTTACCGCGCAGCAATTTGCCATAGTCAAAATTTCGCCCATTTTATCCAAACCCACCTCGGTCGTCGCTACGGTTTCGCCGATGGTGTATTTCCCCTATCCCACACCAGTAATTGTCAACTGCGGCAAACAGCCTCAACTACACCCACCGCTTTTGCATTTCACCCCTACTTCCGGGAAAGTCGGCGTTTAATCGGTTTAACCACCATTCGCGAACAAGATATCCTTCCCCAACCCGGTGGAAATGTGGCCATTCTCCATCCAGATCGTATTGCCGTCGGTAACTACGCCAACGACCACCATTATCCCGACTACAAATTTGATTTACATCCCAAATCCCTCCGTTGGGGAGGTAGATGGACTGGTACACCCTTTACAATTCCCTATCGCGCTCTGGTTCCAGTCGCAATCGACGGTTTTCTCGTCTGCGAAAAAAATATCTCCGTATCCCACATTGCCAACGGTGCAACCAGATTACAACCCGTCGTTCTCGGTATTGGACAAGCTGCTGGAACCGCAGCCGCACTGTGTATCCAAAACCAATGTCAAGTTCGGGATTTACCGGTAGAAATGTTGCAATTATCCTTAATCAAAGATTCACAATTCCCCGCTTTAATTACCCCAATATTTGATTTATTACCCCACCATCCTGACTGGGAAAACCTCCAAATCTATTATCTTCAAAACCCTAGCAATTATCCTGAAGATGGTCATATACAAAGTAATTATCAAGACAAGTACTTACACCCAAATCCAAATTCAGTAAAAACACTTAGGGGAAAAACCTATTTAGGTGTTTTCCAAAAACTTGCACCGCAGGATTACAGATTCACTCTTCAAGAACCAGAAGCCCTAGCTGGTGACACATGGCAAATTGTCACAATTGAACCAGATGTAAATCAGTCACTGCAACAAATTCAGGACTGCCAATTAATCAGGATTGAGGGAGAATATAACTCGGCGGGAAATTGGTTGTTGGCCAAAAAAATTTTTGTAGTCTAGTTATTTTTTCGGTAAAAAACAATACTTTTTCCCTAAACCATCCGGATGCAGCAAATAAAACTAAGTATCAGTGAAATGGAGAGTTTCAAAATAAACATCTATCATGCGAGTAGCCATTTCACTCTTAGTATCAACTATCATCTTTGGTGCTTTCGTTAGCAATGCAGATTCTGCCAGTCAGTTCGGTTCCCGTATTCAAGGCAATACAGTAGCCAAAGCCAGTGTCAGCAAAGGTTCCAAGCGTCCTACAAATCCTACCCCTCACCGTGGTAGTGGACGACGCGAAGTAATGCAGTATGGAAATGGTGGATTATACACTGTGTAGAAAATACATTGCTTTTTGTGGCTTATACAGACAAAGTTGATGTAGCAAGTTTTTTATTTTATTTGTGGAATCATTAACTAGGGTGTTCTTTTTGTCGTAACTTGTCTCAACTTGTTGCTATAATCGACAACTCCTGATTGGTCAAAACTGAGGGGGTTAATTGAATCTCTAGATAGTGGCTAGTCTCTGAAGATGTCTTCGGTGTATCTAGTTTCTGAATTGAAATCTCACAACTGTCAGCAAAATATCTGGATAAGGAAAAGGGATGTGAGGTGAGAGACAACTGACAAGCGTTAGTTAACCACTCAAATATCCTTGCAGACAAACCAATTAAATCGATCCAGAAATATTACCCATCAAAATTATGACAGGGTAAATTAGTCCCTACCAAACTGGCTACAGCTAGGTCATAATTACACGAGTAGGTTAGCAAATTTGGCTAACTAACCTTTGCTTGTCAAAACGGAGGATGAACCCAATCGTCCGAAATCTGAAGATTCTGATACTTACTCCAATGCTGATTGAGTCTAGTTTGAATTTGGGAATTAGTCATAGGGCTGATTCCCTCTCCCAAAATTGAGACTTTATGAATTAAAATTAATTAAGAAATCAACAACGAAATCAAAAAGCTTGTGTATTATATCACACTGTCGTATGTGTGACAAGTATTTTACTACTTATATTTGATTTCAGAAAAACACGTCACGTAGAGTTGCAAATGTTCATAAGTAGTAGTGCACAATTAATTTGACATTCCGAAAAGCTGAAATCTTTGTGGTTGCGACTTTTTGAGAAGGCTTCGCTAACGTTCCCAGTCCTGCGGATGCGCTACGGGTTTGCGCAGGATGACGAATATATTGCGCTATCTTTACTGTCATTGTCACCTGTTATATCGTTTTACCTTGGAGTTGATACTGATACATTTAGGTGAGCTTTCGGTCGCAGGGGAAGAAAATGTATCAAAATTTGAGTGAAATGGTATTAACCGTTAACAAACTAAAATAATATGCCAGTTAGGTAAGTCCTGGTTGAGAGGTTATTTGAAAAGTCGCTTTTAATACTTAACAAGCTCGTTTTTTGGGAGTGGGGAGTGGGGAATAGGGAGTAGTCGTCACGTAATGCCTACACCAAAACCGACAAAAGTTGATTTTTCCTACTCCCGACACCCGACTTACCTTCAAATATACTCTTTTATACTCTTTGAGCTTATTTCCTGTCTCCAAGAAGTGGTTAATAAAGTATTTATTGACACTTTCCAAACATTCTCTTAATATAATCGGAATTATTTAAGAGGTTTGACTTGAACATCTTGAGGTTGATAATCATTACCTAATTTGTGGGCACAAAAACCGATATCCCGGACTTGTTGAGGGTCGATGATTAGTCCCCAATCTGCTGGTTGGACTAAATACTTGTTTTTACTTTGTGGTTGAAAATTAGCATTCCAAGAATTGTATATACTAGCTTGATTCATTCTAAAGCCAAGTTGCCAAGCTTTTACTGAAGTATTAGTGGGATTGCGAACTTTGAAACTGATGCAAAATCCATTATTCCAGTTAGAGTACATATCCGTGACGACTTCCAGTCGATTGGCGATCGCGGGGGATGGTGGGGAATTACTGGGATTACTTGCTGGGGGAGGAGAAACACGAGCAACAGGAACTGGTGGAGGAGTAAACTTCACTGGTAAAAGTTGTGACAACAGGACTTGTTTGGGTGCGTCAATGGTTTGCCAATCATCCAGCAATATTCCCCCGGTATCGGAACTATTGGGATTCCAACTCCAGTAGGCAAAACCTAATTTCTGGTCGCGGATAAAGCGGACGAATTTATTTTGCCAAATTCCTTCGGTGGATTTGTTGTCAACCTGTCGCCCACCGAACTCACCAACCCAAATGGGAGCAATCTGACGACGAGCAAGGTAGTAAAATCCAATTTCCCAACGCTGAGGTAAATTACGGGGAAAGGATTTATCTTGGAAGTAGGGCATTTTCGCGACCCCTTCTCCGTATTCATGGGGTGAATAGACTAACTTGTGACGACGGGAAAGTCTGACTGGGAAACGACCTGCACCTTCTAAATTTCCTCCCCACCAATAATGGGTTTGTTTTTGTCCAGGAACGTTTTTTTCCACCCCTTCAACGATAATTAACCAGTCAGGATTTATACTTAAAATCGCATTGCCAGCTCGTTCTGCGGCTAATCTCCAATCGGTGAGGAGGTTATTGGTACCCCAACTTGCGCGTCCGTGGGGTTCATTTTTCAAGTCAGCGCCGATGACATTTTTTTGATTTTTGTACCGTTGTGCCAAAAGTTTCCAAGTATCGATCCAGTCCCCTTCGCTGTATCCATCTCCATACCAAAGTTCGGGAATGCGTTTGACATTGAGACGATGGCTATCCAAAATAATCAATAAATTTAGTTTATCAGCCTCTTGAATCACTGCGTCCATGACTTCTAGAGGTGTTTTCCCTTCTAATTCCTTGTTTGCTCCGATACTAAAATCAACGCCACTGATGGTATTCGCACGGAGAGCTTCGACGGCATAGGGAAGGCGAATGGTATTGTAGCCAAGTGATTTGATTTGGGCTAGCATTTCTTTGTAGTCCCTTTGCCAGAGACCGTGGGGGACATGGGTTTCCGTTTCCATGCCAAACCAGTTGACACCACGTAATAGAATTTCTTTGCCCTTAGCGTCGATAATTTTGGCACCACGGGTAGACAGGGGGAGACTTACGGGAATAGTCTGGGAATTGGCTGCTTGCACAATATTGGGTGTCCAGTCGGAAAATCCAGTGAGCAATAGGGCGATCGCGATCGCTAAAATCAGTATTTTGTGAAGTATTTTTAACTTTTTGCGAGATGAAAAATGCCACTTTAACATGGTAATTACTGAATTATCGGGAAGTTAGCTGTTTTTTTATACTTTGAATGGCGGGGATGGGAAAGCTACTCTGACTTAAATCATATGCAAGGATATAATTAGGGGTCATCGGTTAATTCGCTTAAATTCAAGTAGCAATTATAGTTTTATTTATGAAGTTTTCCAGATAGAAATTTGTGAAAAAAAGTGCAGCATAGAGTAATCTGTATATCGACTTTTATAACTGATTCTGTCCGTATATTCAAATTGCAATAGACTGTATTTAAATAAACGAAATTAATGGGATTTTGTATCTTAGTAAACAAAATGGGGTGAAAAACCAACATTTATGCATCTTTCAATGATGATAAGAATTTTGAATTGTGAGTATTAGAGTTGTTATCAAAGTCTGACAAGGAATGGAAATATCATCTACTATACATAAATTGAAAATTTCCGAAGTAATAGTGCCATAGTTAATACCGTTTTACTTGGGAGTTGATACCTGACGGGGAACTTTCGGGAGCAGGGGAAGAAAATATATCAAAATTTGAGTGAAATAGTATAAATTCTAATTTAAGCTTGAAAAAAACGATGGCACTTTCTACAACCTGACCTCAAAATGCGATAATTTAACCTGGGTCAAATTCCCATAGTGAAGATGAATTCATTGAATTGAAGTAGTTAGGAATAAAATCAAAAGCAAAGCTTAAGCTCCATGAAAGATTATTCGCGATACAAGCCTTTACAAATAGGAAGATAATATTCCGACAAACTTTGTTCCCTGATACCAAAAACTGGGATGATGATGTTAAAATTTATCCTACAGATTCAAAATAATTAACCAATCTCAAAACACCATGCTCAATCATAACTAGCCAAGCACCAGAACAGTTGGAAATTGCTAAAAAATCAATGAAAATATCCTCCTGTTTACCGTCTCCAGCCTTCGGTCTCCTAATTTCCTAGACGCAAGTCCCAAAAAACCAAAATGCTTGTTATATTAAGGATGTTTCCAAATTGCTAAAATCTTCCACAAACCAGCATGTCCTGCCCAATCACCACAACCACAGTCGATATGAACCACTTTGCCGTAGATGATTTTGAAATAAACTAGAAGTATCAAAAAAATCCAAGTTAAGCTAGATAGGGTAGAGTTAGGTTGACATTGCACCCACGTGGGGGTAAGAGCACCACTCAATCATCTTTGACGGGAATTGTTTCAAGGTTGGCATTGTCCTTTCTCCATGCTGCGAATTATTACTCAGCAGACAGACGTTAGAGGCGAACTCCAGCGAATCTGCGTTCGATCTGGACGGGATTTTCCAGGAGAGCATCGCGTTGTCGATCCCAAGGGTTACTCCCAGGACGAACAGCTTCTTCTCGAAGAGAAGCCGCGCGCAGCGCGTCTACATCAGGAAGCAACTGTGCGGGAGATTTTGCTGGCTGTTAAACGCCAGGGTAATCAGGCGGTAATAGATTATACTGCGGAATTTAATGGGCAAATTTTGACACCAGAAGAATTAAAAGTTTCCGGTTCCCAACTGGATGCAGCCTATCAACAAGTGTCGAAACCATTACTGAAGGCGATTCGTTTGGCTGCGCGGCAAATTGAAGCCTTTCATCGTCAACGTGTTCCGAAGAGTTGGGTGCATTTTGGGGATGATGAGGTGGTGTTAGGGAAACGTTATACCCCTGTAGACAGCGCAGGTATATACATACATGGGGGTCGTACAGCCTATCCCAGTGCGGTGTTAATGAATGGGATTCCAGCCAAAGTAGCTGGGGTTCCGCGTATGGTGATGGTGACACCGATGAGGGGGATGGGAAAGGATATCAATCCTGCGATTTTGGTTGCAGCGCAGGAGGTGGGTATTCATGAGATTTATCGGATTGGGGGTGTACAAGCGATCGCGGCAATGGCCTATGGAACGGAAACGATTGGGAAGGTAGATTTGATTGTGGGAGGGGGGGATATATATATTTCCCTAGCGAAAAAGCAGTTATTTGGCTGTGTGGGAACCGATAGTTTGACAGAAACCAGCGAAATGGTAATTATCGCTGATGATACGGCAAATCCCATCAATGTGGCCACCGATTTAATTGCCCAAGCGGAACGGGAACCAATGGCAGCAGCAATTTTATTTACAACGGATGCGGGGTTGGCGAAAAATGTGTATGTGGCGATTGAACGGCAATTGGTAGACCATCCGCGACGGGTGGAAACGGAGAAATCCCTAGCCCATTATGGGTTGATTGTGGTGGTAGAATCTTTGAAGGCGGCGGCAGAATTGGTCAATGATTTTGCGCCAGCACGGTTAGAACTGCAAGTGGAGGATGCTTGGGAGATATTACCATTGATTCGCCATGCTGGAGCGATTTTCCTCGGTCATGGGACACCGGAAGTGGTGGGGGATTATTTAGCAGGACCAAGCCATACCTTACCAACTTGTGGCAGTGCGCGGTTTAATTCACCCTTAAGTGTGGAAACCTTTTTGAAGCATTCAAGTATTATTCAATACTCACCTTCGGCTTTACGCAAAATTGCTGGAGCCATTGATATTTTGGCGAATGCGGATGATTTTCCTTCCCATGCGGATGCGGTGCGTCGGCGTTTGCAAGCGGAAAATTTGGAGTTGGATGGGGATGATTTGTTGGGACAATAATTGTAGGGCATTTTCGGGCTTGGGGAAAAATACGTTAATCAATCATATTTGCTGAAAATATACAAATATATACCGTAATTTTGCGTAAAATACGGGTATGGGGGTGTATTCATAGGTGAACCCCAAGGAGCTAGCATTTTGTCCCACTGACTTGAAGTGGGGGGGTAGGGGAAGAAAGACGCGTTGGAAGTTTTTATGACATCAGGTTTTTCCAGTTTTTGACTTTGACATCTACACAAACAGGACTTACGCAACGTTGATGCACGTAGTGTGGCTTCTTGCAGAGAAGATTTGTCATTGCGATCGAAACTAAGCTACGTGGGAAATTACTTTGCTGTCCCTTGTAATGACGCAGTAACGTTACTTTTGCCTAGGTCTGAACACAGTGGGATTCATCGATGTGGAGGGAATCCCGCTTACAAACATCAAATTACACCAATCCTCTTTGGCAGAACTATGGAAAATACTGGTTTTCTCAATTTGGTTTCTGGCAGCGATTTTAGTGAAAGTTTGGTTGTGGATAGTCAATCTCATTATACCTGTAGCTGGTGGAAATGGTCGTGGTTGGGAATTAGAAAATTGTTGCCGATTTTCCTCACATTGGCAATTGTGGGGATTGGGGAGCAAACGTTAGCAGCAAAAGTTGGCGATCGCGGTGCGTCCGTTACTAATATTCAAAGATGTCTAAGGCAATTAGGTATTTACAATGGCCCGATTACAGGTTATTTTGGTTCCCAAACGGAAACTGCTGTTCGCCAATTTCAATCTCGCAATGGAATTCCAGCCATTGGTGTAGTCGGTCCCCAAACTTCGCGAGCATTACAATCCCGTTGTCAAGCAGCTGCTCGTCCTCCTGTATCTCCGAGTAATCCTGGTGGGTTGAGGGTTGGTAGTCGAGGTGATGCGGTGTTACGATTGCAGCAAAATCTTCGCCAATTGGGATTTTATACTGGACCCATTACTGGTAACTTTGGTACTCAGACCCAACAAGCGGTAATCAGATTTCAAAGAGCCTATGGAATTACACCCGATGGAGTTGCAGGGAGAGAAACTTTAGACAAGATTGACTGTTTGATTGGGAAAAAACCGAAAAATCAATGTGGGGGGGGGTCAATATGAAACCCTTGAACCGGGTGATTACGGTCCACGTGTGACTAAATTACAGAAAAATTTACGTACTCTGGGCTATTTCAACCAAAATCCCACCGTTGTTTATGATGATTTAACTCGTGATGCTGTTGCTCGTTTTCAACGTGCTTACGGTTTACCGGTAACTGGAGTTGCTGACCGCAATACCCTATTTGCAATTGAAGAAGTGTTGAAACTTCCTCTCGAAGGATGTTCACCTAATGGTGGTAATGTCTGTCTAGGGGAAAGAAGTGAACGGGTTAGATCAATTCAACGACGATTATTGCAATGGGGATTTTTCCGGGGTAATGCGGATGGATTTTATGACCAATATACCCGTGATGCAGTCATTCAATTCCAGCGTTATCATCGACTTCCAGCGACGGGAATTGTTGATTATCAAACTTGGCAAACTTTAGGATTAAACGACGATAATAGAGGCAATGTACCCAAAAATAACTACGTTTCGCTATTCCCATTCGTAGTCATGATACCCTGGAGCGGGTACGGCGGATTATCCCCAATGCTCAATTAGCAAAATCCCGTAAAGGTGATTTTATCAACGCAGGTGCATTCTCGAATCGCAGTGACGCTGAAAGATTAACACGTCAACTACGCGATCGCGGTTTTGATGCACGGGTTGAGTATATCAACTAATTCCATGTTGGATTTGGGATTTTAGATTCGTTTTAGCATCGGAGACGCGATATATCGCGTCTCCTAAGGAATATTATGAGGATAAAGGAATTGCGATCGCAGTTGAAAACCCGATAAAATCGGTTGAGATAGTTCCTTTTCCCTTCAAACGGTAATTCCCCCTGACTAGTTCGGTTCTACCACTTCCATCTGCTTCCAAATCTGGGTACGCTCTTAATTGATGGGAATTTGGTAATTTTGCTATTTGCTATGAGTGGTTGCCAAATTCTGATCGATGATGAGACGCTGAAGGTGAGAGGTAAAACCTGTGTATAAATGGATTTTGCCAAGTATCGGTGAAGTGTTGGCAACATACACATCTACTCAGGGAAGATGGTTGCAAACAAGCGTGACCATGCTTGAGCAGGAAAAAGGAGAAACAGTTACTGATACCGATTTATCGGCAAAGGCTGAGTATCAGTGGCGTATCAGTATTGCGGCCATTGAAAAGTTATTACTAAATTACCTACCTTTGACCTCCAACTATAGAAAACATGGCTTTGTATTTGTCACCCCTGCTCCAGTTTTTTCTCACCCCTTAATTACCGAGCAATTGGAAACTATTACCTTCAGCAATCAAGGTTTCAATCGCTTGGCGTTAATGCCCTTTTCTACGTCCCATGATACCTGTATTCCGTCTCCGGATAGCACTATTCCCAGCGAGCGGGTTTTACCTCTACTTCCCGTTGATCCCATTACCCAGGAGTGTTTTTGTCTGGTTTTGACCGAGGAATTTTCCGTTGTCCTGGTGTTGACAGACAATCCAAAAACAGGTAAAGAATTTCAGTTTTCCTTTGATCCAGATGTGGTTAACCAGGTTTGGCAAGCATTAGCGGGAAGGGTTAAACTGGTGAATCCCAATTGGTGTGATAAACTAGACCATCTGATTCAACCTTACCTTGAATTAGAACCAGATTATCGGATTGTCAGTCAATTTAGCCAATTATTACTCAGCCAAATTCCTCACCATAGCAGCGAAAATATCCATCCCCAGCGTCCAGAATCACAAATTAGCAATACTCCCCAGGAATCACTACGCGATCGCACTCCACCTTCCCGTATAGATGCGGAATTACTCCAAGCCTTTGCCCACGAAGTTCGTACACCCCTAGCAACAATTCGTACCCTCGCTAGTTTGATTTTACGGCAAAAGGATTTACCCGCGAATTTGATTAAACGTATCCAAATGATTGAGCGGGAATGTTTGGAACAAATCGATCGAATGGAATTGCTATTTCGTGCTGCGGAACTGGAAACCTCAACAAATACCAAAAATCCATCCACCCACTTGACACCCATGTGTCTAGAGCAAGTTTTACAGCAAAGTATACCCCGTTGGCAACAATTTGCTACCCGTCGCAATTTAACTTTGGATGTGGTACTACCCCAAAAACTTCCCACTGTGGTTAGCAATCCGAATATGCTGGATCGAATGCTAACGGGATTAATTGAAAACTTTACTCGCAGTTTACCTTCCGGTAGCCATATCCAAGTTCAAGTAATTCCAGCTGGGGACCAATTAAAATTACAACTTTTACCCCTACCCCAATCTGACACAGATACGAGCCAAAATAACACAACTCCACCCCTTCGTAAAGCTATTGGCGAATTACTCATGTTTCAACCGGAAACAGGAACTATTAGCCTGAATTTAACTGCCACAAAGCACCTATTTCAAGCAATTGGGGGTAAATTGATAGTCCGTCAACGTCCCCAATATGGGGAAGTTTTAACGATTTTCTTACCCTTAGAAGGTGTGGATCATCCCCAATCGGTAGCTGGGTAAGAGGATTGGGGATTTTGTTGGGAATCGAAGACGCGATATATTGCGTCCATACTAGCATATTGATATTAAATCAAACTGGAGGCGCTATTACGGCGTTCTCGTTCGATTTGTCGAACTAGACCAGGGGGGAGTTGGTCTCGTTTTGCTAAAGCTTGATCGAAAAATGCGATCGCAGTTTCCATCATTTGTTTATTTTTGTCATCTCTAGCTTTAGCTCGCAGGATTTGGGCTTTGAGGTAGTGTAATTCCGGATTTTCTTTTGTATCTTTTAATGCTCTTTCCACATAGGTTAGGGCCTTGTCATAGTTTTTCAAATCTCGATAGGCGATCGCAATTCCCCGGTCTACGAGATAACGGGGTGCAGCGTTTTTTTCCAGTCTGGCAATTGCTTGTTCCGGGTTGGCAAAAGGTAGATTCACTGCCACCATCAAATCCATGTAACCCTTAATTAAATTTAATTCTGGGTCTTGGGGGGAAATTGCCTCTGCTTTATCTAAATATTCATATACCCGTCGCAACTTACTCAAAGCTTGTGGCGCACCACTAACGGTTCCCTCCCTACTCAAAATTACCGCACCTTCTAAGAAATGACCAACAGCCATGTATAAATTACCACGTAATGCATCACGACTGACCAATCTTTGGGCCGCAGAAAGGGTTTTTTCGGCATAGGTTGCTAAACCCGCCATGTCTTTGTTAGTGTAAGCAAAGGAAGCCTGCATGGCAAAAGCAAGGGGTTCATCGGTTTCAGAGGCGATCGCATCCTGTAAAATGGTAGCCGCAGCCTGGTAATTACCGTAACGGAAAACCTGATTAAAGGCAGCTTCGGTTTTGTCCCCGATGTGACGGGATTGGGTGGGACGAAAAGGGTCTCCAGCGAGGGAAGGAGCCGTTGTTAATACCAAGGTCAAAAAGAATCCCATTGCACTATGGACAATTTTGCTGGGAAGAAGAGAAGAGGGGGGTAAGGGAAAGCGTACAGCCATTCGTCACCTCAGAATAAATGCGGTTGCGGTTGTTTTTTTAGTTACTTAAAATTTTATCTTGACATTTAAACCAGATCCAGGTTGAAAATATCGATTTGGGAAAGGGGGTTTTGAAAGCGGAGGGGAAAGTATATAAGTTGCTACGCATTAAGTTGTATATTGACTACATTGTAATGATTTTGATGGTTGACTGTTGACAGCAAATCAAGTATTCATGTGATTTATATGGGTTGATTTATACATTTTAAATTGCGTATCCTGTCTCCTGTATTTTGTATTCTTGATTCCGTCTTTGACCTCGACCCTGCATTCTTGATCGAAGAACAGCAGAGCATCAGCAACTAAATTTGGGACTTGGGTAGCCAACACATTTGTTATTGTAGTGATTGTTGGGTGTGTACCGCTGGAGCTGGATTTTGACGTAGACGCGCTGCGCACGGTGTTTTCTGCGAACAGCTTCGTTTTGATCAAGTTAGGGAAAGAAGTGAGTTCTTAGTCTTGAGTCACAACTTGATTTTCTCCCTAATTCCTAGTAATCAGTTTGCGAATCTAAGTAGGTAGGTGTAATTACCCCCGTACAGACGCGATATATCGTGTCTCTCCCTGTACAGACGACCCGACGGGTCGTCTGTACTCCCTAATCTGTTATTGGTGAACCTGGGATTAACCACAATATTTTGTTCCCTGTTTGCGGAATCGGTTATTTTTGTAAATCCTTCGGAACTATCTGGTTCTAGACGGTGTAGTTAATCAGTAAGTTGCTGACGATTACAGAACTACTGGTAAATTGGTAAATTAATATATATTACAAATGCTCTATCTTAGAAATCTTAGTTATCATCCCACCGCATGTCCCGCACCGATTCTCAATAATATTAATCTCGAATTAGCTCCTAAACAGCTAGGATTAATTATTGGACCGAGTGGTTCTGGTAAAAGCACCTTACTGGAAATTCTCTCTGGATTAGCCGAACCGACATCAGGAGCGATGTTTTGGCATGAACAGGAATTAATCCCTGAACAGATGCAACAATTAGCTGGATTAGTATTTCAATTTCCCGAACGACATTTTTGCGGACGGACGATTTTAGAAGAACTGAGATTAGGACACCCGGAATTAACCAGCGATCGCGTTCGTGAAGCATTAAGTGCGGTAGGATTAGAAAATATCTCATTAAATGCGCCACCCCATGCTTTAAGCGGTGGACAACAGCGTCGTTTAGCCCTTGCGGTCCAACTCATCCGTCAACCCCATATTTTACTTCTCGATGAACCTACAGCTGGTTTAGATTGGTCAATGCGTCGCCAATTGGTAAAACTACTAGCTCAACTGAAGCAAAATTGGACACTTCTAGTTGTCACCCACGACGCAGGTGACTTACTCGATATCGCTGATAATTGCTGGAAAATTAAACAGGGGGAAATTACGGCATTGACCCGAAATATCTTAAATCTGGGTCAAGTAAAGAACCCTAACCTCTCCCTGGAAAATAAGGAACAGGGAGTAGGGAGTAGGGAGTAGGGGATGCTGGTGGGGATTGATTGCCTCGAAAAAACGGAGAGGGTGGGATTCGAACCCACGGATGCTTTCACATCACTCGATTTCAAGTCGAGCGCATTCGACCACTCTGCCACCTCTCCAGATAAACCCATTCGCCCTCAGCTGATCGGGTTCCTGGACGTTTTTTAGATAGTA
The DNA here is from genome assembly GCF_002368395.1 of Calothrix sp. NIES-3974. Classification (GTDB taxonomy): domain Bacteria; phylum Cyanobacteriota; class Cyanobacteriia; order Cyanobacteriales; family Nostocaceae; genus NIES-3974. Next base: position 2,408,158 of record NZ_AP018254.1, on the reverse strand, counting down.
ATGTCCAAACCAAAAAATATTATATCTCATATTTGACCAGTTGAAACCAAAGAAACGGGTTCTGTGTACAAAATTTCTTCCTCAACATTCATATTCTGGTCAATCCAAAGGCTTGCAGCTTTTGTCACCTTGTTGTCCTCTAGGGTGACGAGGGAAAAATTTCGCAGTTTATGATTTCCCCGCTCAAGAATACGGGGTACACAAGCCGCATTTAAATAAATAATTCCCTCCGGACTGCGAAATACCCGTTTACGTATATGTTTTTTCGTATGACGTAATGTATGATGCATATGCCCAAAAGTTACCAAGGGGATGGTTTTGCCAAAAGTTAAACTTTGGGAAATCGCCTCCGCAAAATCCGGGTCCCCATAGTCACCACCAATGGGATGCCAATCTTTACCACAGGGGTCCTCTGGGCGATCGCCTAATCCCGATGGTCCATTATGACCGACAAATATAATCGTTTCGTACTGAGCTTGTTTCACCGAGGCAAAAATTTTGGCCGCAGAAGCATCTAAATCATTGACTCCATAACGCTCCCGACACAAATCAGCAAATTTCCATTCTGGACCCCCCCAGCTAAAGGGACGACTACCCACCACCGTCAGGTTAAAAGCTGGTAAATCCAATTTCCCAAACCCTACATGAGCTTCCCCCAACAAATCTAATTGTAGTTGTACCCAATCCTCCTTGCTGCGGTCGTAGGGACATTTTTTCCGTCCCCACTCCGTCGCAGTAAACCAAGCATCGTGATTACCCATAATTGCAGCAAATGGAATATTTAAGGCCGCAATTTGTCGGACGACTTCCACCGACTCATTGCCAAAATCCCCGACAAACAGAGCTAAATCCACTTCTAAACGCTTGAGCGCCAATTCATCCTCAATTTCCCATTGATCGTGAACATCGCCAATAACTGCTATTTTCAAAGATTTTAAATGACTGGTCATGTAACTTTACCTTGGCTTTTTTTCTGTGTGATCACAGCGACTTTAAGTTTATTGACATCCATTTTGACCACAATTATCAGCACACGGCTAACCGATTGGATTATTTGTGGAGGATTTTCCCAATATATACAACTTTTCCCAGGTAAAGTCTTGCGACATCTGGTGAGAGACGACCCAGTGTCTGTTAAAATATCTTGGTTGTTTTATTTGTAATTTAAGTCCGTCTTTGAGCCAGTCAATAGACCTTATCAATAATATCGATACTTTGGCGCAAGAGTTGGCGACCATTCAGCAAACCGGTTCTAAACGAATTGCCATGCTAGGTTCGCGCCATGTCCCGATTACGCACCAAAACCTGATTGAAATGATGACCTATGCCCTTGTATTGGCAGGAAATCGCATCATTACATCCGGTGCGACGGGGATCAACTCGGCTGCGATTAAGGGAGCAATGCGAGCTGACCCCAATGCTTTGACGGTGATTTTACCCCAAAGCTTAGAACGTCAACCCCTAGAATCACGCCAACAACTGGAACAGGTGATGCATCTGGTAGAAAACCCCAGCAATGATGGTTTATCGTTAGCTGAAGCCAGTTACTTGTGCAACAAGGAAATTATCTCCCGTTGTCAACAACTCATCTGTTTTGCCTACCATGACAGTCGCACCCTCCTGCAAACCTGTCGTGACGCTGAAGAACAAAGAAAGGTGGTGACGTTATTTTATTTTGATTAATTAATGCGAGAAAATAGGGAGTGGGGATTAGGGAGTAGGGAGTAGGAATAAGTTATTGAGGTGCAAAGCGCCGTTAGCTAGCTACATGTGTGGCTGTGTCCAAAAAACATGGAAAACTAGTTTCAACTTTGATTTCGATGCCTCACACCCCATTTTCAATGGCGTGCTATTGGCGACTGTTTAATTAATAACACGCTAGGGAGATTTGGGTGTTGGTTTTTTGCCAACATCATTGTTTTTGCTGTCAATTTAATGTCTGTTTTGGTTCAATTTATTTCATTTCATCATGTCTGGGGCGAGATAATAAGGTTTATAACTAAAAATAGAGACTGTACCGTGTTTTTGGTGTTCTCAAACTCAGGTGAATTAAAAAATAGTCTCCTTTTATGTCTTATGAGGGGAAATAATTGATTGGAAAATTGATTGGAAAGAAAATTGGAAACTGAAACTTAACAACTATTTGCGAAAATAATGCGACAGTTTGAAATATGAAACCCTTTTAGAATAAGGGCTTTATAATCCAAAATCCAAAATCCAAAATCCAAAATGGTATAAACTCATGAGTTTTTTGGCATTACCGACTTCTCAAATTTTGTTGTACGCGATCGCCGCAGGTGCAATCTCGATTTATTTTCCCTATTTATTTGTTGCCTATGCTCGTTTTCAAGTCGGCTTTGATATGGCTGCACCACGGGCATTATTTGATAAGTTACCACCTTATGGACAAAGAGCCACATGGGCCCACCAAAATTGTTTTGAAGGGTTTATGATATTTGCAGCCGCCGCATTAATGGCCTATGTCACCGGGGTAGACAGCACATCAGCCAAAATCGCCGCGATCGCATTTGTAGTTGCACGCTTCCTATTTTCGATTTTTTATATCCTCAACATCCCACCTCTGCGCTCTTTGATGTTTGGAGTCAGTTCTTTTTGTAGTGGCACTCTATTTGTCCTCAGTATTCTTAATAGTTGATCTAGAGGGAGTCGGGAATACCTGGATTTCTCACGATTAAGTTGTAAGCCTTGAGTGATGGACTAATTTCCCCTATACTCACTACTCCCTACTCCCTATTCCCTATTCCCTATGAGTTTTAGGGTTTTGTGAGAAATGGGGGAATAGTCCATGACGGGAGCGGGAATTAACTGTTTTCCTGTTTGGTTGTAGGTATCAACCTCAAAGTCAAACGGTATTAATACCAATTTAATATGAAGACGCATAGTAAAGAACCCCACCCTAACCCTCCCCGTAATCCTATCCATTAGTCACATCTTTCTTAACAAAGTCTGAAAAGCGATTATAGAAATGATTTCAGTAGAGGGATTAAGCATTAAGATTAGACAAAACTCAGAAAGTATGCATTTAGATTTGATGGGCTAGCTTCCAAGTTACGGCGATATCGTGCAATCGTCGTAACCCTCTCCAAATCGTCTTGACTCCAGGTTCCCCATCACCTTTACGACCCAGAAAACCACCTAGTCGAGCAATCATTCGTACAGCTTCTCTTAATGTTGGTGGCTGATCTGGTGGAATTGGGTTTTTGTTCACACTTACACATAAAGATTGCCATTCAACTGTAGTTAAAACCGTTTCACAACTTTGTTCTGGATTATCCCTTGCTTGGTAAGTTAACCATAATAATCGCCATGCCACAATCGAATATGTCGCTAATGCCATTGATAGGCGTTTTCCTGTCTCCAGTTGTAATTCCTCGATTCGACAACCGCTTTTCAATGTATAGTGATAACGCTCGATTAACCAACGATATGTATACCATTCAACACATTTTACCGCATCTTCAAGGCTATTAATTTCCAATGTCGTTAACAATAACCAACTGATTGGTTTTATCTCCGATGGTGGACTCTTTTCTTCTGCTAATATCACCTGTAGTTTTACTGGTTTACAAAGCGAACGCCCGAGCTTATTTTTTGGTACTTCTATTTCAACTGTTTCGTATCTAATTGTTAGTTTTGCTATCCTTTCTGGTCTTTCTGGATTTCTTCTTACCTTGACTTCTACTTCTCCCTGAGTTGGACTTGACCTGATCGCCTCATGTAGATAATTCGCTGTATGGCTAACTTTTCTATTATGAGTTCCTCTGATTAGTAAGTGGCTATTTTCTGGTCTTTCCTGATTAAATAAATCAAATATATCTGCTTCTGAGTCTGCTACTGTTATGATTTTTATCTTTTCTGGTAGTAATTTATTTGTTCTCTCTAGCCCTTCCAACCATCTTTGGCTTTCTTTTTCTTCTGTTTGTCTTTTTCTACGTGTTTTTGCTATTCCTAAATCTTCGATATTTCTTGACCATACTTGTTGGTCTATTACTCCCAGTGGAACTCCTTTTATGCTTGATAATAACGTTGAATGTACTTTTAATCCTAAACTTTTTCTCTGGTCTAGATATCCAATTCCTTCTGTTGCTGGATGACTTGTTACATCCATATTTGTTGTGTCTTGTATTGCTAATACTATCTCGTGTTCTTTTGCCCTTTCGATTGTACTTTTGATATGTCCATTGCTTATATCTGATGGTTTTATATACGGCGAACTCCACAAATCATATGCTGCTGTTGTCGCTGCTACGCTCCCACATGCTTGAGGTACACTCGATGTTGGTTGTGCTGCTAAATCTTCTACCATCTTTATCAAACGCTTGTTTCGCCGTTTATCTCCCAAATCCAAGTGCTTCAATTCCCTTGCTGCCCATTTTTCCATTTTTTACACCCTATCTTTCCTCTCTCAAAACTATACCTATCAAGCCTTTCGTCTTCTTTTAAGTATTTTTACTTTTTGTTAAGAAAGATCCGGGTAATGGATAGCCGATATCGGGGAGGGAGATCGAGAGGTTCGGTAGGGTCATATTTCACTTACTTGGGAAACGCTATATCGTGTCTCAGATTCTGGATCTGTTGCTAGTAAAATTCAGTCAAAACGCAAAATTCATATGGAGTGAGGCAATTATAATTAATGTAGGTTAAGTACAACACAGTGGAACCTGGTTTGTTGACTGTTGACAGGTTATACCTTTTTACTTTGGAGTTGATACCTGATGGGAAGCTTTTGGGAACTGGGGAAGAAAATGTATCAAAATTTGAGTGAAATGGTATGACAGACGTAGTAATGCTGATTCTTTTCCAGCCCTATCTCAACAAAGAAGCTCATTTATCGGTTGTATAAAGTATAAATTCCTACTCTCTATTTCCTAGCACCTCCAAAAAATATCCAATCTCCTGCAACGGTCAACTTTAGTTAACAGTTAACTACGAATCCAAAATCTCAAATTGGAAACAACCATGATAATTTCCCTAGAGCAAACCCACCCCTCTAACCTCATAACAGAGCGACACGGTGCAAGTTGGCAAGATTATCTCAGCGTTCGGGATAATCCGGAAGGGAAATGGCGTAAAATATCATTTCATCAGGGGTGGCTATGGGTGGATATGGGAACGGAAGGGCCAAATCATGCATCGTTTAGCGATTTAATGACGATTATTTTTGGCTTTTGGGCATTTTTACACCCAGAGGAGAGTTTACAATCCTACGGACGGTGTTTAATCGAAAAACCCCAAACCCAAGCCTGTGCGCCAGATTTAGTCCTGTACAAAGGCGAAAATATCCCCAAATGGCAACCTGGTGTGAAGCGACGCATTGATTTAGCCTCTGACCGCATTCCCGATTTGGTCGGAGAAATTGCCGACACGACTTTGAGTATAGACCTGGATGAGCAAAAACAACTTTATGCCAGTTTGGGAATTCAGGAATATTGGGTCATCGATACCAAAGGAATGCGATTATTTGCCTTTGGTTTGGGAGAAACGGGTAAATATACGGAAATTACCCAATCTCAAGTTTTAACCGGATTACCAATCGCGTTAGTCGAGCAAACTTTAGAACGACTGGGTACGGAAACAAACACCGCAGCAGCTAATTGGTTTATGCAGCAGTTACAGCAGTATTAAAAAGTAAACATGAATTATGAGGTTTCAAGGGAACAGGAAGTGTTCTAATACCAATTTAATATGAAGACGCATAGAAAGAACCCCACCCTAACCCTCCCCGATTACGGGGAGGGGACTATATTTCTCCCTCTCCGTAGGTGCTATCCATTACCCGGATCTTTCTTAACAAAAAGTAAAAATACTTAAAAGAAGACGAAAGGCTTGATAGGTATAGTTTTGAGAGAGGAAAGATAGGGTGTAAAAAATGGAAAAATGGGCAGCAAGGGAATTGAAGCACTTGGATTTGGGAGATAAACGGCGAAACAAGCGTTTGATAAAGATGGTAGAAGATTTAGCAGCACAACCAACATCGAGTGTACCTCAAGCATGTGGGAGCGTAGCAGCGACAACAGCAGCATATGATTTGTGGAGTTCGCCGTATATAAAACCATCAGATATAAGCAATGGACATATCAAAAGTACAATCGAAAGGGCAAAAGAACACGAGATAGTATTAGCAATACAAGACACAACAAATATGGATGTAACAAGTCATCCAGCAACAGAAGGAATTGGATATCTAGACCAGAGAAAAAGTTTAGGATTAAAAGTACATTCAACGTTATTATCAAGCATAAAAGGAGTTCCACTGGGAGTAATAGACCAACAAGTATGGTCAAGAAATATCGAAGATTTAGGAATAGCAAAAACACGTAGAAAAAGACAAACAGAAGAAAAAGAAAGCCAAAGATGGTTGGAAGGGCTAGAGAGAACAAATAAATTACTACCAGAAAAGATAAAAATCATAACAGTAGCAGACTCAGAAGCAGATATATTTGATTTATTTAATCAGGAAAGACCAGAAAATAGCCACTTACTAATCAGAGGAACTCATAATAGAAAAGTTAGCCATACAGCGAATTATCTACATGAGGCGATCAGGTCAAGTCCAACTCAGGGAGAAGTAGAAGTCAAGGTAAGAAGAAATCCAGAAAGACCAGAAAGGATAGCAAAACTAACAATTAGATACGAAACAGTTGAAATAGAAGTACCAAAAAATAAGCTCGGGCGTTCGCTTTGTAAACCAGTAAAACTACAGGTGATATTAGCAGAAGAAAAGAGTCCACCATCGGAGATAAAACCAATCAGTTGGTTATTGTTAACGACATTGGAAATTAATAGCCTTGAAGATGCGGTAAAATGTGTTGAATGGTATACATATCGTTGGTTAATCGAGCGTTATCACTATACATTGAAAAGCGGTTGTCGAATCGAGGAATTACAACTGGAGACAGGAAAACGCCTATCAATGGCATTAGCGACATATTCGATTGTGGCATGGCGATTATTATGGTTAACTTACCAAGCAAGGGATAATCCAGAACAAAGTTGTGAAACGGTTTTAACTACAGTTGAATGGCAATCTTTATGTGTAAGTGTGAACAAAAACCCAATTCCACCAGATCAGCCACCAACATTAAGAGAAGCTGTACGAATGATTGCTCGACTAGGTGGTTTTCTGGGTCGTAAAGGTGATGGGGAACCTGGAGTCAAGACGATTTGGAGAGGGTTACGACGATTGCACGATATCGCCGTAACTTGGAAGCTAGCCCATCAAATCTAAATGCATACTTTCTGAGTTTTGTCTAATCTTAATGCTTAATCCCTCTACTGAAATCATTTCTATAATCGCTTTTCAGACTTTGTTAAGAAAGATGTGACTAATGGATAGCCGTAGGTGAAGGAGTGGGTTCAAATTATGTGCAACTTTACATTAAATTGGTATAAGAGGATTTTTTAAAAGTCGATTGTAATGCTTGAATTATCGTTTTTGGGAATAGGAAGAGACGCGACATGTCGCGTCTGTACTCTCGAAGGAAAAATCAGCTTTATAACCCCATGTCCAGAGTCAGAACGATAGTCAAAATAGTGATAATTAATACTTGACCAACAACCTCTAAGGTTTTTTCGTTGTGCTATGTTTCAAAATCCAAAATCTAAAATCCAAAATTGTATTAGGTTGTATATTCCGCATTAATTTTGACGTAATCGTAACTTAAATCACATCCCCACGCCACGCCACAGTCGTGACCAGCCCCCAAATCAACCGTAATTACCACGGGTTTATCAAGGCTTTGGTGGATTTTAGTCGGCTTGTCTGCCAAATCCTTACTGCCACTATTTGCCGTCATCCCACCTGGGTAAGCGTCCGCAGCATTTTTTAAATATTCACTAGCTGCACTGCGGTCAAAGGATAAAGGTTGACCGTGTTCCATTAAGAGAAAATCACCCAGTTGAATACGGAGATTATTTTGGTCAAAGGGGACACCTGCCCGACCGGCTGCTGCTGCAATTCTGCCCCAATTCGGGTCACGACCAAAGATAGCAGATTTAACCAAAGATGAACCCGCGATCGCTTTCGCAACTTGACGCGCACCCAGTTCGCTAGGAGCGCCATTAACTCGAACTTCTATTAAGCAAGTAGCACCCTCCCCATCACGGGCGATCGCTTTGGCTAGGTGTTGACAAACGGCGGTCAACATTCCCGCAAGTCGATCGGCTTCTGGCCCTTTTTCGGTGATAGCATGGGCACGGGATTCCCCATTTGCCAGGGCAATTAGACAGTCATTTGTACTAGTATCCCCATCAACGGTGATGGCATTGAAACTTTTATCCGCAGCTTCTGTGACCATTTGTTGCCAGAGGTGGGGAGAAACGGCTGCGTCACAGGTGACAAAGGCTAACATGGTGGCCATATTGGGGTGAATCATTCCTGAACCCTTAGCCATGCCTCCAATTCTGACAGTGCGATCGCCGATGGTGGTTTCCAAGGCAATGGATTTTGTCACCAAATCCGTGGTAATTATGGCCCGTTCTGCACTCTCCGCACCAGTGGGAGATAACGCTGCTACCACCTGGGGAATACCTGTACGCATTGCCGCCATTTTGATTTGTTGACCAATTACCCCCGTTGATGCCAATAGTACCTGATTGGGTGATATATTTAACTCATTAGCTAGTAACTGGGCAGATTCACGGGCATTATCCATCCCAGTTTTTCCCGTAGCCGCATTCGCTTGTCCCGCATTACAAAGAATAGCCCGCACACTTTGATGACTGCGTAAAATTTCCTTACAATAATCAATACAGGCTGCACAAACATGACTAGTTGTAAACACACCCGCCGCGATCGCATCCACATCGGAAACAATCAAGGCTAAATCTGGTAAACCCGAAGGTTTGAGTCCCGCAGTCACCCCAGCTGCTCGAAATCCTCGCGGTGCAGTCACACCCCCAGAAATTACCTGCCACTCTGTCATTTTTTTTCCCTTTGATTTTAATGTTTTGAGAATACAGGATATAGGATACAGGAGACAGGAGGGGAGCTTTTGGGTGCATTCGGGTACTGGGGAAATCAGTAATCAATTACCGCAGTCCGAGCGGGATTTGTGACATCTTACATGTAGGGTTGATGACGGGTCAACGGCACGCTATTTTTGACTACCTAAATCGGATTACGATAACTTAATTATTTATCTCCTTCCTGTATTTTGTCTCCTTGTCCCCAGAATATGACTAAAGTCACAAAAAGAAGTGACGCAAGCCATTAGTAGTAAGTGCAGGAAGCTTGTTAAATTATCTTTAGTCTGATTGAAGAGATATATGGGTTAAAAGTTGCATCCTGCCAAAATTTTCTCGTCGAAAGGTTGTTTAGGGAGGTTTACGTCCAGAATTCTGATTTCACAATAGAAACTTATTTTGCTTACCTCAACATAAAATTGAGAGTTGACCTAGATGAAGCGATCGACAAAAATTAACCTACCAGTAAAAAAAATCACTGATATTGGGAATTTACTACTCAAAAACAAGCGATTGGCAGCGATTGTCACCCTAGCAACCCTATCCTTTGGTGTCGGTTTATCTTCACGTTCCGTTTTTGCTGCCCAGGATACTCCCAGAGCAATCGTAGATAAGGTATGGCAACTGGTAAATCAGGAATTTGTGGATGGAACCTTTAACCAACAGGATTGGTTGGCGGTGCGTCGGCAGTTATTGAGTAGAAATTTTACTTCCAAAGAACAGGCTTACGCAGAAATTCGCCGGGTTTTAAAGTCTTTGGGTGACGAATATACGAGATTTCTTGACCCGAAACAAAGTGAAGCACTTTTTAATCAGACTGCGGGGGAAATTTCTGGAATTGGGATTAGAATGAGGTTGGATTCCCAAAGCAATCAATTGACCATTATGGAGGTGATTGCTAATTCTCCGGCTTTGAGGGCTGGTTTACGAGTTGGCGATCGCATTTTGGCAATTGATGGTAGGTCAACTCAAGGTTTAGACATCAAAGATGCTTCCCAGTTAATTCGTGGTCGGGTTGGTACTCCTGTTCGATTACGGGTGGCGCGCAACGGACAAAATGTGGTGAATTTGCAGTTAGTACGTGCTGCCATTGAAGTTCCCAGTGTCACCTATCAGGTGAAGCAAGAGGGAGATAAGCGGGTTGGGTTTATTCGTTTAGATTCGTTTACAGCCAGAAGTAGCGAACAAACTCGACGAGCAATTCAAAATTTGACTAATCAACGGGTTGATAGTTTTGTGTTGGATTTGCGGGGTAATCCCGGTGGTTTATTGTACTCCAGCATTGAAATCGCCCAAATGTTCATGAACGAGGGAACAATAGTCAAGACTTTAGATCGACGGGGAATGAGTATTCATGCCAGAGCCAATCAGCGCGCTTTAACGGATTTACCCTTAGCGGTTTTGATTGATAATGGTTCGGCTAGTGCCAGTGAAATTTTAGCAGGTGCTTTACAGGATAATAAACGGGCAATCGTCATTGGTTCTCCCAGTTTTGGTAAAGCTTTGGTTCAATCTGTCTATCGACTTGCGGATGGTTCTAGTGTCGCCATTACAACTTCCCGTTACTACACACCTAGGGGTCGGGATATTAACCAGAAAGGCATTATCCCCGATGTCAGAATCGATATTAGCGAAGCACAAATGCGGCAAATCGCAGCTAATCCCGATTGGCGAGGTAGTCAATTAGACCCAATCTATACAAAAGCGATCGCGATTTTGAGCAATCAGGATTTTGCCCAATCCCAATTGATACAGGGAGTCGGGAGTAGGGAGTGGGAGAAAGTCTCTGTTATTCTCAAAGAGAAACTGCACTACATGAATACAGGGAGTAGGGAGTAGGGAATAGAGACGCGATATATCAGCGTCTGTCTCTTTCCGCGTAGAAAAATCTGCCATTTCCCCCAGAAGATGTTCAACACCAACAGTGAAAATAGCTATCCTAGTAGGAGAAGCGGATGAAATATAACAAATGAATCTTAACAATTTCCAGTTTTACCTTGCCAATTTACGTCCTTGGTTAACCTTACTGATTATTGCTTGGTTTTTAGGGTCAATCGGTTTGGGATGGCTTGTTAACTCAATTATAGTGATCATTGGGATTATGGCGATCGCTCCGGTGGTGGCTTTTTTGGGATTACGCTGGTGGTTACAACGCAATTTGGTGACGAGTCAGTGTCCTGTGTGTGGTTTTGAATTTATGGGACTGAATCACAGCAATATCCAATGTCCTAATTGTGGCGAACATTTGACTGTCGATGGTGGTAAATTTACACGGATAGCCCCCGAAGGTACTATTGATGTGGCTGCGGTGGAAGTTCAAACCCAGGTATTGTCGGAAGGTGATGGAGAATAGGGAGTAGAGACGACCCGACCACAAACAGATGTAGAGACGACCCGACGGGTCGTCTCTACTGGGTATTTCCGGGTATTTGTGATCGATTAATTTCCCCACCTGACAACCGTATTCTGTCTGCTCACGTTACTTTACGTACTGCCAAATATCAAAGCGTAAAACTTCAAACAAACGAATTACCCGAATCACATAATCATTTGCCGGGTTACGGCTACTTACTTTTTTGGTTGGGAGATCGATAGAGTATAATTACTTCGGGATTGGGAACTTTGGCCAACATGAACTGTATAATCACCGGGTATCCAGTACCCAGAAATTTCTGATTTTCCTCCCGAATAGCTATCGGAGAGGGAACAAAAACGACCAGCAGGACCTTCAATTAACAATGTGGGTTCACCAGCACCAGCTACCGAAAAATTCAAACGTAGTGGTTCTTTGATTTCGATTATATGATTAGGAGTAGCCGCCAAGTTACCGCAATTACTTCTGACTGCACCGCCTGATGTCCCTGTTAAAGTTAACGGATTTGGTTGAAAATTACGGCTAATTGACACCTTTTGGGCTTGGGCTGTGTTAATTTGCATAAGTAATAAACTTATTGCCAACCCGACGGAAACACCAATTAAGCGGATATGTTTGTTCATTGGGAGATAATTAGTAACATTGGTAAGGCTGGTTTGAGTTGTCATCGGTTAATCCTATAGATAGATTTGATAATTTTTTGTTCCGAGATGTTGATGATTTACCCTTGGAAGTTGCAGCCAGACGCGTTATAGTTTTCTCGGTTTGAGGTGCTTTACTACACACATAACTAGATACAATCCCATACACAATGATTGCGGATGGGAAATGTCTAATCAGAAATCCTGATTTGTTTTTAAATGCACAGCCACACTGAGGAAAAGATTATCAATGGAACGTCAACCTGAAGATGATTTGCAACGAAGTCTTAATGAGCTAGAATCGTCGTCTGCGCTGGTGGTTGCGCAGTCCCAGCAAATCGTCCCCCCCTCCCCATCCGCTAACGGAGCGATCGCAAGTTTATGGGCTGTTGTCAGTTGGTTTTTGAATCTACCATTGGTGGCGAAAATAGGGGTAATTGGTGGGGGAATGGTGTTGGGTTTTGCCATCTTCCAGGCTGTTCTCAAATTAATTGCGTCGGTAATTGGTGTGACACTGTTGCTGGGATTGGCTTACCTGGCATACAAATTTTTTGTATCAGATACTGGTCAAAATCAACAAAATCAGCAATAGTTAAATTTTTTAGTGCGCTCCTGGGCGTAGCGATTAAATTGTATAGAGAAGAGTGCTATGACGACCCCGATTGTGAGGAGAACAACGAATAAATCGATTCGTTCCCAAGAACCTGGCAAACCGAAAATGTTACCCTTAATGACTCGGCGTGCAGCTGCGGTGGTGACGGAAATCGCGTTGGTGACTGTTAGTGGACTAGTTCCCTTTGGGATTGGTGTATTGGCGAATTCGCGAACTGATGTGGAACGTGTACCGTTGAATCCGGTTTTGTCCCTGGTAGAACGGGAAGTTGCCCGTCCCCTGGCTTTACCTATTAACTATGGTACTCGTAATGTCACCTGGTTAACCAACTTTTTTTGGAGTGTGGGAGCATTGGCTTCCCTATCCCTAACTGGTTGGCAAATATACCTGTTGGCGAAAACGGGTAGTACTTTACCAAAACGCTGGTTTGGTGTGCGGGTTGTCACCAATGGGGGTACACCACCTGGTTTATTGGCTGTTGTCATCCGCGAAGGTGTGGGACGTTGGGCTTTACCTTTATCTGTCACCTATTTATTATGGCGTTATAGTCCCTTTTTCCCCAATCTCGGTGTATTTACGGGTTTGATGGCAGTGCTAATGTTAGCTGAATCGATGGGATTTCCCCGTTGGCGTGATAGTAAACGAGCCTTACATGACCGAATAGCGGGAACCTATACAATTGATGCAACGAAACCCTTCAGTGTCGCTAGTTTACGAGCTGGAAAACCCCAACCCGACCAATGGAATGAGCATGAAGAAGAAGCTGCGATCGCGGATGTGGTAATTTCTCCCCTTGGCGATCGCCGTCGTCAAGTTTGGGAGTGGATGCGACAAAATCCCAGTTTAACTTTGTTCCTAGTCGCATTGGTGAGTATGGTGGGTGTATTGGGAACTTTGATTGGGACTCAAATATATATTCAATCCCAAGAAAACCAACGGACAACGGAGCAGGGTAATCGCCAGCAGTTCCAGGAATTAGAAAAACGTCTCCAAGGGACTGCGACTACAAATTTAGCGGAACGACAACAAGCGATTATGGCGATGGGTACGTTAAAATACCCCCCTGCAACTAAGTATTTAGTCGATTTACTCCTCCAGGAAACTAATCCGGTATTACGCAGCACTATCCAACAATCCTTGGTGAATATCGGGATTGAGGCAATTCCAGAATTAAAGCGTAAAAACCAATTATTAACCAACGACTTAGCAACCAACAATCCGGCAAAAGCCCAGCAATTACAAGCTAATCAACAAGCGATTAATCAAATTTTGCTAGTGAATCGAGGTAAACTCCACCAAGTTGATCTCAGTCAAACCAATCTATCCCAACCGAATACTGGCACTAATCCCAACACATCCTTTAACTTGGTATTGGAAAGGATTGATTTATGGGGAGTCAATTTTAAAGGCGCTCAACTGAACCAAGGCAATTTCCCAGGTAGTCGTTTTCGCGGTCCGGGGAACGATGGTCGCTACGATACCTATGATGATTGGATTGCCGATTTAAGTCAAGCTGAACTCAAACAAGCCAACTTCCAAGAAGCAAACCTCAGTCGAGTCCTCCTGAATAAAAGCGATCTCAGTCGAGCTAACCTGAAAAAAGCTAACTTAGCCAGTGCGCGACTCATCGGCGCAAACCTCAGTAGTGCCCAATTAGTTGGTGCTGATTTACGCAATGCCGTCCTGGAAAACGCCAGCTTGACAGGTGCGGACCTGGGAGAAGCCAAATTAAACGAAGCCGAATTATTTGGAGCTAGATTAGGACGAGCGATCGCCATTGGTGCCTTTTTATCCCACGCTAATTTAACCAAAACCGATTGGCTGGGAGCGGATTTAAGTGGTGCTTATCTTGACCATACTAACCTCAGTAGTGCCAACCTCAGCGCTACCCGTCTCACCGGAGCCGTACTACGAGGTGCTAATTTAAGCAATGCTAACCTCAGTAATGCCGATTTGAGTTTAGCTGATTTACAACGAACCAATTTACGGGGAGCAGATTTTCAAGGAGCAATTCTCGCACCCGGTAATCAAAATCCCACGGAACAATTTGTGGAAACACCCCAAACAGGAGCAAAATCAGCACTTGTCAAGGGTGTGGATTTTAGTGAGGTGAAAAACCTAGATAAGCGTCAAATCGCTTACATTTGCACCCAGGGGGGAATTCATCCCAGTTGTCCGTAGTTGGGTAAATAGTACTCAACCACATTAATTTTGATGGGTGAGGAAAGGTTGGTAGTAGCCTTTTATCAGTCGGGTTGCGGAAAAAGTCTGAAGTGTGAGGGTGGGAATGGGGAGTCGGGAGTAGGAAATAGTTTTATACCAATTTAATGTAAAGTTGCACATAATTTGAACCCACTCCTTCACCTACGGAGAGGGAGAAATCCAGTCCCTCCCCGATTACCCTACGGGAACTTGCTACGGGGAGGGTTCGGGTGGGGTTCTTTCTATGCATCTTCAGATTAAATTGGTATTAACCCAAAAAATTACAGACGTAAGGTTTTTCCTAAATGCCTATTTAAGCGCTTACCAACCCGTACCTCACTTCTAGTAGGAAGCGGGGCTTTTTTTAGATTAAGCTAATTTTACAAACCATGTTATATTCAACCGATACCACCTAACTATGGATTTAAAATCACTGATTCGTGATATACCGGATTTTCCTAAACCAGGTATTCTCTTTCGGGATGTCACCACGTTATTACGCAACCCCCAGGGACTGCGATACACAATCGATTTGTTGGCTCAAAAATGCGATGAAGCTAATTTTCAAGTCGATTACGTGATTGGGATGGAATCACGGGGTTTTATTTTTGGTACACCCCTAGCCTATCAATTAGAAGCTGGGTTTATTCCGGTGCGAAAACCAGGGAAATTACCCGGTGCAGTACATTCGGTGGAATATGAGTTAGAATATGGTACTGATAAACTGGAAATACATCAAGATGCCTTGGAAAGTGGTAGCAAAGTATTAATCGTAGATGATTTAATTGCCACCGGGGGAACTGCGAGTGCGACCGCTCAATTGGTACAAAATATGGGCTGTGAGCTATTAGGATTCGGGTTTATTATCGAATTGCGGGATTTGGAAGGACGCAAGCAGTTACCGGATGTACCGATTATCAGCTTGGTTGAGTATTAGGAAAAGGAGACAGGAGACAAGTACTTAGAGAAAAACTACTCAGATGAATACACCGCAAGACTTTGACATTGTTTTCAACGTATTTTAGTATCTTGGGGTCTGTAGTGTATTTTCCTTTCCTTGTATGGGTTTGAGGCTGATTTCTGCCTCAAAAATGTTTAAGCTCCGTTATCCTGTATTCTGACTTTTCTTTCTATTCCTACTCCCTGTAGAGACGACCCTACGGGTCGTTTCTACGGACTATCCCTGAGAGTTTGAGGGATTTGTGAGAAATCCGGGTTCTGTATTCTGTCTTCTCAATTTCCTTTCCCCGTGTATAATTAGACATTTCAGATAGCGACTATGGAAAAATAGACCGATGACTGTAACAAGGGATGGATGGGAACTAAGACTGAATCGCATTTATGGGTGGTTGACTAGTGAAACTGTCTTATATATTGCCAAGCGTTTATTCCAGGCTTTAATTACCTTATTTTTGGCATCAGCTTTATCTTTTTTGATTATTCAGTTAGCTCCCGGTGATTTTGTTGATACCTTAAAACAAAATCCTCGGATTACTCCCGAACGGATTGCAGAAATTCGTCAGCAGTGGGGATTGGATAAATCTTGGGTAGAGCAGTATTTCCTATGGATATGGCGGATTATCAGCAAAGGGGACTTTGGTACAAGTTTTATTTTTCAGCGTTCGGTTTCCTCCCTAATCGGTGAACGGGTATTTTCCACCCTACTCCTAGCGGTTTCCTCACTAATCATTACTTGGGCGATCGCGTTACCTTTGGGTATTGTGGCCGCAGTTAATCAAAATCGTCTACCCGACCGGTTATTACAGGTAATTAGTTATGCGGGTCAAGGTTTTCCCAGTTTTATCACGGCTTTACTGTTATTGATTTTTGCCCAAGTTACGTCTCCCCTATTTCCGGTGGGTGGACAAACCAGTATTAACCATGATCAATTAACCTGGTTCGGACAAATAATTGATGTCGCTTGGCATATGATTTTACCAACGGTGGCTTTAAGTATTACCAGTTTTGCTGGTTTACAACGGATTACGCGAGGGGAATTACTGGATGTGCTGCGTCAAGATTATATCCAAACAGCCCGTGCTAAGGGTTTACCAGAAAATCGGGTGATTTATGTTCATGCACTGCGCAATGCGATTAATCCTTTGATAACCCTTTTAGGTTTTGAGTTAGCGGGTTTACTAAATGGTGCTTTTATTGCTGAATATTTCTTTAATTGGCCAGGATTAGGTCGGTTAACTTTACAAGCTTTGCAAGCTCAAGATTTATACGTTCTGATGGCGAGTTTAACAATGGGTGCGGTGCTATTAATTCTTGGTAATTTAATTGCTGATTTACTCCTCAAAGCTGCTGACCCACGGATTCGCTTGGAAGATTTGAATTGACATTGTGAAACAGACTAGAAGCCTGTTCCACAAAAAATCTGCCCAAAGTCAATTATTCCAACAACAATTCTTCCATGATTCAGAGACAATCATATTACTCAGCCGCATCGTCGTGGGCAAACTTATTATACAGAAAATCTAACGCATAATTACGTAAATCATAATACTGGGGGTCTTCCATAATCCGCGTGCGAATGCGAGGACGGGGGAAAGGAATTTCGAGAATCTCCCCAATTTTCGCGGCTGGACCATTGGTCATCATCACTAAACGGTCAGCCATGAATAAAGCTTCATCGATGTCATGGGTAATCATTAATACAGTAACCCGATGGTCACGCCAGATTTTTAATAGTTCTTCCTGTAATTCTTCCTTAGTGATGGCATCCAATGCACCGAAGGGTTCATCGAGGATGAGAACCTGGGGACGGATGGATAATGCACGAGCGATCGCAACTCGCTGTTTCATTCCTCCTGATATCTGTCCGGGTCGTTTATCAGCAGCTTCCAGTAAACCAACCATTGCTAAATGTTCTTTGACGATGGCCCGTTTTTCGGCTTCTGCCTTTTGCGGAAATACCGCATCTACTGCTGTATAAACGTTTTCAAAAACACTCATCCACGGTAGTAAACAGTAGTTTTGAAACACCATCATTCGGTCAGGTCCAGGTCCAGTAATCACTCGATTTTGTAATCTTACCTGTCCTTCCGTGGGTTGATTAAACCCCGACACCATATTGAGGAGAGTGGATTTACCACATCCAGAGTGTCCAATTACACAGATAAATTCTCCCTCTTGGACGGATAAGTTAATCCCATCAAGAACGACACGGGGACCGTTTGCAGTCGGATAAATTTTTGTAACTCCCTCAATCGTCAAAAATGGATTTGAGTCAGGAGAGGATGGTTGATGGGTTTGGGTAGTATTTATTGCTTGCATGGTAATAGGTTTGTGAGGAAATGGGGTTGATTGTAGAGACGACCCGTCAGATTGTCTCTACGGAAATCTAAAATCCATAGACGCACGTAGTGCGGATCAACCGAAGAGTAATCTAAAATTCTTGGATTCTAATTTCCCGTTTGATGGGGAAGGATTTAAGGTAATCAATGGGGTGGGAGGGATTAAAGGCTTTACCATCAAATATGTGGATAGGTTGGTCGCGACCAATGTCGAGTATCTCTAAGTCGCGAGCTGCTACACCGAACACATCGGTGCGACAAATTCTGTCTACCACATCTACCCAGTTCTTGGGAAATGGAACTAATCCCCAGCGAGCTAATTGGGTAAGAATCCATAACATTTCCACCCGTTCGGGATAGTTAGCTTTGTTGACAAAAAATTGATTGTAGGATGGTAAAAATTCTGCCTCTGTTCCGTCTCCCCGTTCGTAGGGGTCAATGAAACCAGGACGGATGCAATCGGTCGCAACACCGACATATTCCGGACGAGCGAGAATTTCTGCAATTTCGGGACGGTTGCGGATATCATCACAGTACTCGCAAGCCGACAATAGGGCTTTAACTAGGGCAATATGAGTTTGGGGATATTTTTCAGCCCAATCTTCCCGTACTCCTAGCACCTTTTCCGGGTGTTCTCCCCAGATATCTAAAGCGGTTGCAGCGACAAAACCAACTTGGTCACGGACAGCGTGGGTGTTCCAAGGACCACCAACACAATACCCATCAATTGTACCGGAACGCAAAGCGGAAACCATTTGCGGGGGAGAAATCACGGTCAATTCCACATCCCGATCCGGGTCAATTCCCCCTGCTGCCAACCAATACCGCAGTAATAAATTTTGCATCGATGCCGGGTGAACGATACCCAACACGTGATTTTTTTCTGTATCTGCTTGTAATACGGTTTTCAGGTCGGAAAGGGAATTAACACCTTTTTGTTGTAATTTTTGACTCAGGGTAATAGCGTTACCGTTACGGGAGAGGGTCATGGCAGTAACAACGGGGACAGGGGTTTTATCACCTGCACCTAGTGTTAAAGCTAGAGGCATTCCTGCCACCATTTGGGCTGCATCTAGTCTACCAGTTCCCACACCCTTAGCGACTTCCTTCCAACTGCTTTCCCGGTGGAGGGTGACTTGTTCTAAACCGAATTGAGCAAAAAAGCCTTTTTCCTGGGCAATAATTAGGGGTGCTGCATCGGTAAGGGGGATAAAACCGATATCCAGGTTGATTTTTTCCAGACCATGTTTAGAAATAATTCCAGGGGTGGAAACCTTAGCTGCTTGACGTTTTTTCGCTTGTTTTTGTTGATTGAGGAAATAAATCATCTCGTTACGTAAACCATAGTAACTGGGATGTTTGATTACCTCCAAGCGATCGCGCGGTCGGGGAATGGGTACTTCGAGGATTTGACCGATGTGAGCTTCCGGACCATTAGTAAGCATGACAATCCGGTCAGATAATAATAAGGCTTCATCCACATCGTGGGTCACCATCACACAGGTAAGTTGGTGTTCATTGCAGATTTTCATTAATTGGGTCTGCAAACTACCCCGTGTCAAAGCATCTAAAGCACCAAAGGGTTCATCTAACAGCAGTAACTTAGGACGAATTGCCAAAGCACGGGCAATCGACACCCGTTGTTTCATTCCCCCTGAAAGTTCACAGGGACGGCTATTGGCAGCATGACGTAATCCTACCAGATCAATATGGTGTTCGACAATTTGTCGCCGTTCCCCAGCTGGTTTGTTTTTAAAAACCTCATCAACCGCGATCGCAATGTTTTCCCGTACAGTTAACCAAGGTAGTAGGGAATAATTTTGAAACACCACCATTCGGTCAGGACCGGGTTCGCGCACTTCCCGTCCTTCCAGGGTGACACCTCCAGTTGTGGCTCGATCCAATCCGGCAATAATATTTAATAAAGTCGATTTTCCACAACCAGAGTGTCCAATCAAGGAAATAAAT
This sequence comes from Calothrix sp. NIES-3974, assembly GCF_002368395.1. Classification (GTDB taxonomy): domain Bacteria; phylum Cyanobacteriota; class Cyanobacteriia; order Cyanobacteriales; family Nostocaceae; genus NIES-3974. Next base: position 2,388,076 of record NZ_AP018254.1, on the reverse strand, counting down.
TCACCCTGTTGGATTTTCAATTCAATATTTTTTAGGGCAATATATTGACCGCCATTCGGCAAATTGAAAACACGATCCACGTGGTCAATTTCCACAAATGTATTCGTCGTTTTTTGGGGTTTATCGATATTGGTTAACATAATTTTGGATTTTGGATTTTGGATTTCCGTAGAGACGACCCGTCGGGTCGTCTCTACAACGTCGGGTCATCTCTACAACGTCGGGTTTTTTTTACTTCATTCTATTTCTGCTCCTGGGGGACAACCTTACTCGCAATAAAGGCAATCATGCGATCCAGAATCAAACCCACAATACCGACATACACCAGAGCTAAAACAATTTCACTTAAACGGGTACTATTCCACGCATCCCAAATAAAGAAACCAATTCCTACCCCACCGACTAACATTTCTGCTGCCACAATTGCTAACCATGATAAACCAATGCCGATACGTAATCCCGTAAAAATGTAGGGAACAGAAGCAGGAAAAACAATTTTATAAAAGTACTTAAATCCAGATAACTTCAACACCTGGGCAACATTTTTATAATCCTGGGGGATTTGTTGCACACCCACCGTTGTATTAATAATAATTGGCCAAATCGCCGTAATAAAAATCACGAAAATTGCCGACGGTTCACTATCGCGAAATGCAGCCAAGGAAATTGGTAACCAAGCCAAAGGAGGAACGGTACGCAAGACCTGAAAAATCGGGTCAACCGCTTCAAAAATAAAAGCATTGGCTCCAATCACCATTCCCAAACTAACGCCAACAATCGCTGCTAAACTAAAACCAATAGCAACCCGACCTAGACTAGCGAAAATCTGTAAAGCCAAACCCTTGTCCGTACCACCATTATCAAAAAACGGGTCAATAATCAAATCCCAAGTTTCCTGAATCACCTTAGTGGGAGGGGGAAGATTTGGTTTTTCACCCGAACAAGCAATTTGCCAGATAATTAAGAATAGTGCGATCGCAATTAATGGTGATATGATTTTTCGTCCCCGCTTTTGCAGAAACGTGACGAGGGATTTTTGAATCTTGCTCTGGGAAGGTTTTCTAATAGTTGTTGTCGCCATTTTCATCTCTGAGGTTTGTGGTAATGGGGAGGGAGTGGCAAAACTTGTATTTTGGGTGTGGTGAGAAGTCAGGTTCTGATAACGATTGTCTGCTACTACAGATATCTCCAGCAGATTGCAGGTAATTACAGGTAATTGTGGTACGTCATTTATATTTTAAAGGCTTGTAAGAAAGGGTTTTGACGACCATTTCCTCTATCCTTTATTCTTGAATTCTGCTGTATCATCAAAACCTGACTTCTGAAAAATATTACAATTACCTGATACTACAGATACCTATCGTAAAAACCCAACCTCTAAAACACGGAATATTCACCTTATACCTTATATTGATAGACACAACTGTCTCCTGTATTCTCAAACTACACCTTACGAATCTTTAACCCTTTTAAGTATTCCTGCGGTTTCTCTGGGTCAAACTTCACCCCATCAAAAAAGGTTTCCACACCCCGTGATGTACTTTGGGGTATTTCCGCATCTGGAACTTTCAATGCTTTAGCAGCTTCCTTCCACAGGTCTTCCCGATTAACTTTATCAATAATCGCTTTGGTGTCCAAATTCGCAGGTAGATAACCCCAACGCATATTTTCCGTTAAAAACCATAAATCGTGGCTCTTATAGGGGTAAGACGCATTATCTCGCCAATACTTCATCATTAGGGTACTAGAATAGTCTTCCACCCGACCCGTACCGTAATCAAATTTACCTTGGGAACGATCGATAATATCAGCAACTGGTACCTTAAACCATTCACGTCGAGATAGGATTTCGCACATTTCCTGACGATTCTCCGGTTTGTCGCACCACTGTTGCGCTTCCATTACTGCCATTAATAAAGCTTTGGTTGCTTTTGGATGTTTATCCACCCAATCTGCACGCATGGCAAAGGCTTTTTCTGGATGATCTTTCCATATTTCCCCAGTAGTCGCAGCCATATAACCCACTTTTTGGTTAACAGTTTGTAATGGCCAAGGTTCACCCACACAAAAAGCTTCCATATTGTTCACTTTCACGTTTGCAACCATCTGGGGAGGGGGAACAACAATAGTCGAAACCTCCGTATCGGGATTAATTCCCGCAGCAGCTAACCAGTAACGAATCCACATATCATGGGTTCCACCCGGGAAGGTCATTGCAGCTTTGAGTTCTTTCTTCCCTGCGGCTTTTTGTTTTGCGAATGCATCTTTGAGGGGTTTAGCATCAACTCCGACTTTCAAATCTTTGTAGGTATTTGCCAGCAGAATTCCCTGACCATTCACATTCAATCGCGCCAAAATATACATGGGAACCTTTTTCCCATCTGTTACTGTTCCTAGAGAGATCAGATAGGGCATTGGGGTTAGGATATGGGCACCATCGATACCATTTCCAGCAGAACCCAATACTAAATTATCACGGGTTGTCCCCCAGGAAGCCTGTTTAATGACTTCCACATCCTTCATGCCATATTTGGCGAATAAACCCTTTTCTTTCGCAATAATTAAGGGTGCAGCATCCGTTAAAGCAATGAATCCGAGTTTAGCAGTGGTGACTTCCGGTGCGTCTGCTGCTGAAACATTGGCAGCTGGAACTGCGCTATTATTTCCGTTCCCATTTGTGGCAGTATTATCACTAGAAGATGTGCAGCCATGAACCCAAAGCGTACCTGCTGCTGCTGCACCAGTGGTAATCAAAAATTTACGGCGCGATAGATTAGTCATGGTTGGATTATTGTATTAGTGGTAATGAGTTATATCGATATTTGGAGTTTGGATTTTGCGGAAAGTTGATGGGAGATTTATTCTTCCGCCAAACTTTCCAAGACGGATTTTGGATTTGCTTTCAAGAAACACGGAGAAAGGGTGTGCGAAGATATGACAAGGTTGAAGGATACGCAATATCTTTTGTGATTGCGTCGTCCCACTCGCAAATTCATAAAGTCAAACCGTATTGTCTGTGTTGCCTATCCCTGAGTCAAGTGTTAGCCCGCACTTTCCCCATCTTTGATGCAACTATGTGGATTTTTGCTCATACTAAGTTGCTATCTAATGATATTAATATCCGTCATTGCAACCGAAGGGAAGCAATCTCATCATCCTCAAACTACCAGAACAGAAGTCAACTTGGTATCAACTACTGTCAGGGGTTTGAGGCTTGTTTCTGCCTCAAAAATGGTTAAGTCCCGTTAGCAATATTCAGGTTGGATGGGGTTGGGAACATCAACCTTTTAAAAATCCAAAATCTACAATCCAAAATTACATTGTTTTTTACTGTGGAGCGTATTTTGGTTTTGCTCCGAAATACTGAATTAATAAATCACGCAAAACTGGTTGCAAGTCTTCACAGGGAACACCTTTAGTGATGCAAGTTCCTAATTTCGCATCTTTACCGACTTTCCCACCCATATAAATATCAACCCCTTCCACGGCTTTACCGTTTTTGCGCGCTTTGGTTCCCATCAAACCGATGTCTGCAACCTGGGGTTGTCCACAGGAATTGGGACACCCTGTCCAATGAATTCGCACTGGTTGGGTGATATCCAGTTCCGCTTCCAGTGACTTTATCAATTCAACGGCTCGATTTTTGGTTTCAATCAGGGCAAAATTACAAAATTGCGCACCCGTACAGGAAACTAGCGATCGCGTTAATCGACCTGGATTAATTGTAAATTTTTCTAGCAATTTTTCTGCTAAAAACGATACCAAATTACCATCGGGAATATTCGGGATAATAATATTTTGCTCAACAGTAAAACGGATTTCTCCACTGCCGTAAACCTCTGCCAGCCGGGCAATTTGGGACATGTCTTCGGCTTGTAAGCGTCCTACAGGCACATGCATCCCTACGTAATTTAATCCTGGTTGCTTTTGCTTTGATACACCGATATGGTCGCGCTTTTCCCAGTCAATTTCGTCGTGGGGTGCTGCTGAAACAAATTTATATCCCAGTTTATTCTCGACTGCTGCACGAAATTGATCAATTCCCCATTCATCAATTAACCACATTAATCGGGACTTTTGCCGATTAGCCCGTAAACCGTTGTCGCGGTACACTTCTAATACAGCTCGACAAACTGCAACTACCTCCTCCGGTGTCACCCATGCATTCAACGGAACTGCTGCTTCACAACGTTTAGCGGAGAAAAACCCCCCCACCAGCACATTAAAGCCGAATTTTTCGCCCTCAGCCAAAGTCTGAAAAGCCGGAACAAAGGCTAAGTCATTAATCTCTGCATGAACCGAATTATCCCGTCCCCCCGTAATCGCAATATTAAATTTGCGCGGTAGATTCGTAAATTCAGAATTTCCTTCACCAAAGTTGGTAATCATATCCTGAATTTGCTGAACTAGTTCACGGGTATCATACAATTCATCCGCATCTAATCCCGCAACTGGGTCTCCAGTAATATTACGCACATTATCCATTCCCGACTGGACACTGGTCAAACCAACTGCACGAAAGCGATTAAAGATTTCCGGTAAATCCTCAATCCGAATTCCCCGTAATTGAATATTTTGACGAGTGGTAATATCTGCGCTGGCATCATCCCCGTAACGTTTGAGTATATCTGCTAACACATACATTTGTGTCGCAGTCATAATCCCGTTAGGGGTGCGCAACCGCATCATAAATTTACCTGGAGTTACCGGACGAAAGAACACACCCAACCATTTGAGACGGTGGTCACGGTCGGTGGTGTCGATTGCGTCCCAACCCATTATCGCAAATTTTTCAATTTCCGCCTTGACCGCTAGTCCATCTTTTTCAGCTTTAAATTTCTCAAATTTGTTGAGATTGGTTGTGGTAGTTGCTAAGTCTGTCATGGGAGTAAACCGTATCTGAGGGATGGGAAAATTCAGTGAAGAATTATCAGTCTGAAATAATTTTCTGAAGTATACTTTGCACGCTGACATATTTCCCTTTTATTTTGTTGACAGTTGATCTTTAAGTATTAACTGTCTAAACGAAAAGCTCAGTTTATGAACGTGAAAAGTATATTTAACTAGAAAATAGGGAACAAAGAGACGACCTAACGGATTGTTTGCATGGGAAGGGTGACTGTTTTCTCCATAAATTCATTGAGCAAATTTATTTGTCAAGTTGTTGTGAATACCAGCTTTGCCAAAATTCACATAAACCTAAGTTAAGGTTGATGTAGCAGAAAAATCGTATAAATTGTTACGAAATAATGCCTGATATGTATTTAACGTAATTATTCGATGTAAAACCTGCATATAAATAGGTTTTTGACGGAGAAAAAGGCTGTTATTGTAGCGATGGAGAGGGTGGTTATCGCGTTTTAATTGTTCTTCCGTATCCATGTAATCATCGTAATACCAATTAGAAAAAATAATGTCACAGATAGGAAGATTAAACCCTCGCTGGAAATTTTCTTATTCTTATCTAGTTGTGTCCAAATGACATGGGGAGGACTGATATAAAAAGGGGTTTCCAATCCATAGACACGTAGCAGAACGATCGCAGGGTAATCCAAAATCTGTCTTGGAAAGTTTGGTGGAAGAATAAATCTCCCCCGAAGTTTACCGGAAAGCGCAAAGTCTGGGGGGATACTCCCCCCGTAGAACTTTGTCAGAAGAAAATCTTCCCGGTAACTTCTCTTCCCCAACTTTCCGCAAAATCCAAAATAGTATAGGGAGTTTTAACTTGTGGATAGAATAAGTCAACTCGTATTACGTGGAGAAAAAGCATGGGATACGGGGGATTATTTAAGTGTACAGCAGTGTTTACAGCAGCTAATTTCTCTGGTAGGAACACAAAGTTTAGGGAAATTTGGTGATCGCGAAAAATTATTAGATTGGGCTGTATTCTTATTAGAGGCAGGAGATTTTCAACAACGGTGGGAAATTGCCAAGATATTTGGACGTTTAGGGGAAATTGCCATTCCCAGATTGTTAGTATTGTTGGCAGATGAAGAAGCGGAAGAAGAACTACGTTGGTATGGGGTGCGGATTTTAGGTGAACTGAAATCACCTCAAGCGATCGCACCCTTAATAGAATTGCTGCAAACCAGTGAGGATGAGGATTTGCAGCTAATGGCTACCAATGCATTAGCACAAATTGGTGAATCAGCAATTCCTGCGATCGCCCAGTTACTTGCTAGTCCTGCGACTCGTTTACAGGCTGTTCGTTGTTTATCCTATATCCATCATCATCAAACTATTGATTATTTACTACCCTTAATTCAAGATGAAGATGCTTTTGTGAGGTTAACCGTTATCGAAGCACTGGGTAGTTTCCAGGAACCCAGGGTAATTACTGCACTTGTAGAAGCCTTGACTGACCCAGTTGCAACAGTCAGAAAAGAAGCAGTGACAGCGTTAGGATATCGTCCTGACTTACGGGATAGTCATCACCTTTGTCAACATCTCCAACCCCGCTTATTTGACGTGAATTTAGAGGTTTGTTGTGCAGCAGCGATCGCTCTGGGGAGAATGGGTTGTGATACAGCTAACCAATATTTATATAACGTGTTTCAATCAGACCATACACCAAAGCGACTGCAATTAGAAATAATTCGTAGCCTATCCTGGTCAGGGATAATCAGTGGAGTCCGATACCTAGAAAAAATCATCCACAACTGTTGCGAAATAACTCTGTGTCAAGAAATTATTACCTGTTTAGGACGGATTTCTCATCCTTCCCTACAAATCAAAGCCACAGAAATCCTCCAGGAGATGTTGCAAAAGCCACACCCATCCACCCACAATACAGAAATTAGATGGGCGATCGCTTTTAGTTTAGGACAACTCGCTCAAACCAGCGCCATCGATGCAGTCACCAAACTTTTAGAAGACCAAGAAGAAATAGTCCGGATTCATGCGATCGCCGCTTTGAAACGTCTTGCTCCCAAAATCGCATCACAAAATTGATCGCAATATCATAGAGACGCGATATATCGCGTCTCTATGTAACGTCCTATTTTCAATTCATATTTGGATTCAGCAACGTCTATATTTTTTGTCAATCCATAACCATGCTGTATTTGGGAAAAATTCCCCGGATACAGACATCAACTACTTTGTATTCGCGAGTTTGACATTTTTCGCCAAACCAATAGCCTGAAGTAACTGAATCGTCATCCAGGTCATATCAAATTCCCACCACTGCAAACCATGACGGGCAGAATACTGATAGGCGTGGTGATTATTGTGCCAACCTTCACCAAAAACTAAAAGAGCTACCCACCAGCAATTTGTGGAATTATCTTGAGATTCATGGGATTGATAACCAAACTTATGGGTAGCACTATTTACCAGCCAAGTGCAGTGCCAGACAAAAACAATCCGGAAAAAGATACCCCAAACGACAAAAGACCAACCACCCAACCAAAGCAGGAAAAATCCGAGGGCAAATTGTAGGGGAATAAAATATTTTTCCAAAAACTGATAAACTGGGTCGTCAGCGATATCTTTGGTGAAACGTGGTAGGTCGGCTTGATCATCCCGAAAGAAAAATAACCAACCCATGTGACTCCACCAAAAACCCTTATTGGAATCGTGGGGATCATCGGCTTTATCGGAATGGAGATGGTGAATCCGATGTGTTCCTACCCATTCAATGGGTCCACCTTGGACTGCTAAGGTACCACAAAAAGCCAGAAAGTATTCTAGCCATTTCGGGGTTTGGAAACTGCGATGGGTAATTAGGCGATGGAAACCGAGGGTAATTCCCAGTCCACCGGTAAACCAGTAAAGGAAAACAGCGACTCCAACTGCTTTCCAACTAAAGAAGGCGGGAACGAGCGCTAGTAAGGCTCCTAAATGTACCGCAGCGAAGAAGAGGGTATTAACCCAGTTGATTTGGCGTTTGGTTGATGTAGCAATTGTCATGCAAAAACCTGAATGTGATTAGGGAATTCGCCTTCTGCGCAATCTCTAAAATCCGCAAAATTACGTTTTTTTATTAAGAGGGACTAAATGAACAGCTTGGAACAGCTGCGGCAAGCAGAACAGGCACTGTTACCGATTTTTTCTGGTATTGACGCACAGGTCAAGCAAAATTTGCAAAGAGTTTTGCGAGCCTTCCAAAATCATCGTGTGGGGGCACATCATTTTGCTAGTGTTAGCGGATATGGCCATGATGATTTAGGACGGGAAACCCTTGATCGAGTTTTTGCTTCTGTTATGGGGTCAGAAGCCGCAATTGTCCGTGTTCAGTTTGTTTCCGGAACCCACGCGATCGCATGTGCTTTGTATGGGGTTCTGCGACCTGGCGATGAAATGCTCGCGGTGGTTGGCGCACCCTACGACACCTTGGAGGAGGTAATCGGCACACGGGGTAGTGGGCAAGGTTCTCTTATTGAGTTTGGCATAAGTTACCGCCAATTGGACTTGACCCCATCGGGAAATGTGGACTGGGATACTTTAGAATCAGCGATTAAACCCGAAACTCGATTGGTGTTAATTCAGCGTTCCTGCGGTTATGCATGGCGTTCCAGCCTATCCATAGCGGAAATTGAAAAAATTATTAAAATTGTCAAACGCCAAAATCCAGACACGGTTTGTTTTGTGGATAACTGCTACGGGGAATTTATTGAGACCCAGGAACCAACCCATGTAGGTGCGGATTTAATGGCGGGTTCCCTGATTAAAAATCCAGGGGGTACAATTGTGACGGCGGGAGGATACATTGCTGGTAGAGCGGATTTAGTTGAACAAGCAGCCTGTCGCTTAACAGCACCGGGAATTGGTAGCTATGGAGGAGCCACCTTTGACCAACATCGTTTACTCTATCAAGGATTATTTTTAGCACCACAAATGGTGGGTGAGGCAATGAAGGGAACCCATTTAACGGGATATGTATTCGACAAGTTAGGATATCCAGTTAACCCCCCACCCCTAGCACCACGACGGGATGTCATTCAAGCAATTAAACTGGGTTCCCCCGAAAAATTACTAGCCTTCTGTAAAGCCGTCCAACAGAACTCTCCCATTGGTTCCTACCTCGACCCCATCCCCGATGAAATGCCGGGGTACGAGAGCCTTGTAGTCATGGCTGGTGGTACATTCATCGAAGGGAGTACCCTAGAATTTTCCGCTGATGGCCCATTGCGGGAACCCTACATAGTTTACTGTCAAGGGGGAACCCACTGGACCCATATTGCGATCGCTCTGGAATCGGCAATCGAGGCTATTACTAAAATTGACTAAGTAATTCGTAATTCGTAATTCGTAATTTGTAATAGCCTACGGTCAGGCTTTGTTTACGTGATTAATTGGGAATTCGGTACTATCTGTTTCCCAATTTCTGATAACGCCTGACGGAGAAGGTTTTGCCTAGGTAGAATAATCCAAAATCCATAGACGCGTTGGCGAAAGCCATGCCTTTAGGCTAGCGGATCGACCGAAGGGTAATCTAAAATCCAAAATCTACAATCCAAAATCCAAAATCCAAAATCTAAAATCTAAAATCTGAACCAGAACGGGAAATCGACCAATGACGGTCAGAACTTTGAACAATTTTTACTCCTGTTAACCCTACAGATTCAACAATTTCTCTGACTTCATTCAAGGTTAAAGCTGCATGTAGGGAATCGCGGAATAATTTTACTTGATGGGGGTCATATTCCTGACCAATACTATTCACAAGTTGATTAATGGTTTCCCTATCCCCTGGTCGAAATAAATCCCGAATCAAAAGTCCTCCATTGGGCTTAACTACACGTTTAACCTGCTCAAAAAATAATTTTGGTTCTGGTAAATGATGCACCAAGCTGTTAGATATAACTAAATCAAAATAACCATCTGGGTAAGGTAAATTTTTGGCATCGGCCAATTCTAAGCTAATTTGAGCTGTTAAACCCGCTTTGAACACATGTTGTCTTGCGATCGCTAACATTGTTTCCGCCATATCAATGGCAATTATTCGCCATTGAGGACGACTTTGTGCCATCATCACCGGAATTCGACCAGGACCTGTACCAATATCCAATACTAGAGCCACATCTAGATCACATTGCGCGATCGCCTCATTCACAAAAGCCTGATTTACCTCCGTAAAATCCATCTTGTCATAAGCTAGCGATTCTTCCAGGCTATCCATCACTTCCGGCTCTAAAATACGCTCCATTCTCACTTCCCAAGCATTTTAATTATGAATACAGGATACAACTGGAAAAGCGATTTTAAATCAGCCTTGAAAACTATCATCACACACCTGATTCACCTGAAATCTGGCACGTAGTAGCGCTTTAGCGTCTTCATATTTCTTGATATCAAAGCTTTTTCAGAGCTAGAAGCACAACTACGAACCCCTCATAACCAACCTATGTGGTAGATATTTACACTTACACCTATCTATTTGAACAATTTCAGAATTACTACGTAAGCAATCCTGTCTCATAAAATTAAAAAATAAATAAAGCATCAGTAATTATAGCTAATTTGTTGATCTGGAAAAAATATTTCTCACCATCAATGATTCTCAAATAACTTGGTTTTTGTATAGCAGACTCAACAGTATTTAAAATTTGAGTATAATTTTATTCCACCTCTAGGAAAATCGAATATCCTGTGGCAATAATAGAAATAATTCAGATGAGTGTCAGGGAGAAGTGAATGTGGATAGGCAGGGTCGTTATAACTCAAAGAATACTGTTCCTTTGCAAATGCCGACAACCTACATCAAAGCAAGGAAACACGGCACAATCGAAAATGATTTAGAAAACGGTACAACACCAGAAATGATGATTCCGCCAGAAGAAGACCAAGGTTCTGATGCCACCCAACTCCTACGTCAAGGCATAGAACATCAACAGTCTGGAGATTTTGTCGCCGCACTGCAATCATTACAGCAATCCTTAGCTCTGTTCCAAGCATTTGGTAATACCCAAAGACAGGCACAAACCCTATCTTGTTTGGCTTTAGTTGCCTATAACTCCGGTGATTACAAAAGCGCTATTTCCTATTCACGGCAATGTTTAACAATTAGCAGCCAGTCAACGGATTTACGTTTACAGTTACAAGCCCTTTCCCATATTGGCAATTCCTATCGGCATTTAGGAGAACACGAAAAGGGAATAGAATTTTTAAAAAAATGTCTAGAAATCGCTCAACAACACCAGGATATCCGTTCTCAAGTTGCAGCATTAAATAATTTAGGACTTGTTTATAAATCTTTGGGTGATTTAGCAACAGGAATCAAATATCAAGAACAAAGTCTAGAATTAGTGCGCCAACTACAAGACCATTGGGGAGAAGAACAAGTACTGAAAAACCTTGGCAATGCCTGGTACACCCTAGGTAATTATCCCCAGGCGATTTCATATTACGATGAATGTATCAAAATATCCTATCAATTAAAAAATTACCGTGGTGTGATTCAAGTATTAAAAAATTTAGGTAATGCTTCCTACGCCCTAGGGGATTATCCACAGGCAATCAAGTACTATTCTGAAAGACTAGAAGTTGGTCAAAAAATCCGTGATAAGCGCTGTCAAGAGCAGTCCCTTGGTAGTTTAGGAGTCACTTGCGAAGCAATTGGAGACCATGCTCAAGCGATTCAATATTATGAACAGCGTCTAGAGATTCTCAATCAACTCAATGACCGTCGTAGTCGAGAACAAGTAATCATTAGCCTGAAAAATGCCTGTTATACCCTAGGTGATTATAAAAAAGCGATGTATTACGAAGAAATGGCCGCCTCTGCTAGTTAAATGATAAATTGGATTACCCTGCGGATACATGCAGCGTTTTCATAGACAACCCGCTATGGGTCTATGGATTTGAGATTTTGGATTATCAATTTCAACTTGATATCCTAGGTTCGCTGAGTTGATTAATTATTTGTTGGATTTGAACTTGCTGTTGAGAATTGCTCACCAGTATTTCCAGAGATACCTGAACATATTCATTGTCGATTTGGGTAGCTATTTGCTGCAAAATTTCTGCGGTAATTTTGACCGGAAAAAATTTACATTCGACCACGTATTCTGATATGTTAGAGTTACTTGCCTGAGTTTTAAAAATACAATTATCCCTATTATCTGGATTGTGTTCAGGATTTTGATAATTCGTTAAATCAATTGCAGCTAACTGAATCGGGGGAGAAGCAACTTGTTCGACAATAATTACTTCTCGACGAATGGGAACTTCGACAATTCGAGCGCGGATTTCCTTTTTAATTAAAACTGTACCAACTTTTTTCTTTTCACGTTTTACCAGCAGTCCTTCTGCTAATAATGGTATGGTAATTGTATCTGTTTTTGTATCTGGTATACTTGCTGAAAATACATCAGAATTTTGGGAATCAGAAAAATTATTCATTGTCGAATACCTTTTAACGAATACCTTTTAAAATTGATAGGACTTACGCATTCGTTACGAGAAATTAGGTGTTTGGGATTGCTACTTTGCCAGAAGTTGCTGTGCGTCTACCTTTCGACCTAATGACAGTGTTTACGTTGTCCTTACGTAAGTCCTGATTGAAACAAGAGTGGGGGAATTTATTGACAGCAGAATTCAGGAATACAGTCGGGAAAACATTTTCTCACCAGCCTTGAAAATTAGCCTTGAAAATTTAAATGATGTACCACATTTCCTGTATTTCTTACCCTCAAACCAACAGAAATAGTCCGTAGAGACGACCCTTATGGTCATCTGTACAGAGAGTAGAAAGAACATTCATCCGTCACTCAAGACTTAATAAGTTACTTGTGAGAAATCCGGGATTTACCTGTAATTTGCTGTAAATCCCATCCCCTAATTCCTAATTTCTATCGATTATGATCGACTAACCCTGGATTACCTTCAACATCCACATCTAATCTTTCACGACGTACAGTTTCTTGTGCTTCTACAGAGTCAGTTTTCACTTCTTTTCTTACAGCTACTTCTTCCGCAACAAAAGCTTGCTTACGGATATCCGCAGTTTCCTCATAAACATCAATTTGTGCGACTTCGCCACTTCCAAAACTGACATTTTCCGGATTCACAAACTCTGTATTTTTGGGGACAGTGCGTTCAATGACAACCCGCTCCTTCTCAACGGGAACAGAAGCTTTAGCAGTTTCCGTTTCCACATGTTTACCGATTGTGACTCCCCCTGTCCGGAAACGGTCTTTATCAACCACTAATCTCTCCTCATAGAGTTTGAGATTCTGAGAGTTATTTTCAGGGATTGCATATAGTTCCGGTTCAGAGTCGTAGTTATATGTATCGCGATTATAGTTAGCGGTTTGACCTCTGTAACCAGTTCTCACTTTTTCTTCGTAGTCATAATCAATGACCATATCATCTTTGTACTCAGGTAAGTTTTCTACCTGTTCTCTGGTTAAACCTAAAGCGTATACACGATTGAGTTTATAATCGATACTCACCTTACCAACGGGAAGTAAAACTTTTTTGCCAAAAATCCACAAACCTGTATCAATGACAAAGTAACGGAAACGTCCACTTTCATCCACAATTAAATCGTGAACGGAACCAACTTTATGATTATCTCTGTCACTAAAAACTTCTAAATCTTGAATTCTATATCCGGCAAATACACTTTCTTGGTAGTTAGGATAAAGGTCAGCAATTTTATATAAAGCCATTGATTTTTCTCCGATGTAGAATTGAAATTTAATTGATTGGACTAGTTGTATGCAACTAAATCAAATCAATTTAGTCCAAGGGCAATTCCTGGACTAATTAGCATCAACAATTACTACTCTAAAAGATTTATCGGAGAAGTTGTTCTAACTGATGAAGTATATAATTTATATTTTTTTGGCTCTGATATATCATTAGTTATATGCAATTTGATAAGGGAATACCACAAAATATATTACCCAATAAATAATGGTGGGTTACGGACTTCGTAACCCACCCGATAGATGGAGGAATTTTTTGGCTATTGAAGCTATCGAATCCGATAAACACGTACAGCATTAGACCATAATGTATCTTCCTGAGCAGCAATTAGGGAATAGGGATGACGTGACACCATTGTCAATAAATTCAAGAAAGTAGATTTAATCACATCAATATTATCTTCTGACTCCGATAATAAATCCATCTTCAAACTGCGGGTGCTTCTCATCCGAGTTGCACCGGATTCCGATGTTTTCGGACTAGTCCGTACAGGTGGAACCGGACGACGGGACATTAGGGTTAAAATATTCGCAAATGTCGATGTTAAGAGTAGAAAATCTTCATCTTCTGTAACGAAATCATCCCCCTGTTGCTCAATTGACGACGTTGGAACTACCATTTTCTGACTTTTACCTGACCGAGTTGCACCAGGTTCCGATGTTTTCGGACTAGTTCGTACAGGTGGAGCTGGACGACGGGACATTAGGGTTAAAATATTTGCAAATGTCGATGTTAAAAGTTGAAAATCTTCGTCTGCTTCAGAATCAATAATTTGATTAATTTGATTTACAGGATTTAAATTATGACTTTTGGTTGTGCGAGTTGCACCAGATTCGGAAGATTTGGGTTGATTTTTGACTGGAGGTGCAGGACGACGGGATAACAAGCTAATTGCGTGACGAATTTCTTGAAATATCTGTTCTTGTTCGTCTATGGTGAAATCATTATCTTGGCTTTGAGTAAAACTTTCTTTCTCAACAGTTTCTTCTGTGTTTGCAGATGTTTTATGATTGTCACTAGTAGAACGATGGGACAACAGAATTAATACATCACTGACATTAACTCGATTTGAATCTTCCGTATCCACTAAATCACTATTATCTTCCATAACAATAATGTTACGGATATTTGGTAAAAGGTTCTGTTCGTTATTTTCTATCCCTGAAATATCGCCTGAAGATTTAGCTAGACGTGTCATAATAGGGGCATCTCCTTGTATATCGCATTCTCTTAGCTGGTATGTTTACTTCTTTGGTTTGCTAGAAAAAACTAGCTAGTAACCACTTTGTTGCTGTGTGAATGCATCCTCTTGTTTCTACAAGGTTGTTGAATCTAACTCCGGAAATGTTGCGGAGAAAACACCTATAGCCATCGGTTGAAGGTTTGTCAAATCTTAGGCGTAGGGTTGTTGACTGTTAAGGGTTGACAGTCATTTGTCCATATCTGAAGAATCCAAATTGCATTTTGCATATTAGCAATGCTGGGTATGCCGTATTCCCATAGTTAGGATAGCATCATGGGAGAGTCGTCCACCAGTTTCAATCACCACCCCTCCAATTCTGGAAGAAATAGGTGTCAAACTGGCTTCGGCGTTAGGTACAACTAAAATCGTCTGTTGGTCAATGCCTTCAGGATATTCCGGATGACACTTGGTCGAGGCAAAGGGAAGGCATTAAAGCAGCGAAAATGGGGGAATGATTACCGTAGATAATTCGAAAGACGGGGTTAATTTTGCTCTAGAAATCATTTATACCTTTTTATCATAGAGTTGATACCTGACGGGAAGCAGGGATGCAGAGGGAGTAGGGGAAGCAAAAGGAGAAAATCTATCACGATTTCTGTGAAATGGTATTAGCTCCTTTTTGCTTAGGGTGAAGTTCGGATTAAAATTCACTTAAAATATTATTTAACCATTCTTTGAAAAACCAGATACGATAATTGCGGGAAAATATCTTGACTTTTAGCATAGCTTTTATCATCTCCAAAAATGGCAATTACATATCTAGTCTTTCCATCTAGTGTTTCCACATATGCAACTTCTTGTCGAGAATTAGTTGTCCAACCAGCTTTAGAAAAAAATCTCACCCTATCTGCTGGTAATGATTCGCCAATAAAGTTTTTCACTGGATGAAATTCTTCTGGATTGAATGGTTGTTTTTGCCAATATTGTAAATCCCTATTTAATAAACCTTTCATTACTTCACTTGCAGAGGTAGAAACAGCTTGATTAGTAACAATTTCAGACATCAATCTAGCAGTAGCGAATGATGTTAATTGATTCCGAATCGGTTGCTGAGGATTATCACCACGTATCTGTGCATCACTTCCCTGGGGTTCTGGTATAGTCTTGCCGTAATGATAAACTATTGGAAAGGTTTTTTGGTTAATATTAATCTTGGTGTAACCAGCTTGACTAAAAAAAGTATTGAGGCTGTCCCGTTTCTTTTTCCATTTTTGATATTCGTCTTTTGCTAACTTTCCCTGACTAGGAGCATTAGTTAGCCGATCAACTATTTTACTAGCAGCATCATTATCTGATTTAATTATCATTTCCTCTATATCTGTTTGTAAATCTTCATCAACAGGAAGGGAGGCATTATAAATTTTTGATTGCAGAATTACTAACCAAAATAATTTAGCTATACTAGCAGGATATCGAGGAGTTTCTTGTTGATAGCCAGCGATGGTATTTGTATTTAAGTCTATTAATGTAATTGATAATTTATTAATAGCCAAATTACTCGATTTAGCCTTTTTCACTAAATCATTAACTATTGCTTGTAATTTGACATCGGATTGAAAATTAGCCAGAGAATTTCACCTGTTGCTGGATTTGTTGGCAATTCATAGGGTGTTTTACCGGTGAGCAACTAAATTGCTGTTAGTCCCAAGCTATATATATCACTGGAAAATACAGGTCTCCCCACGGATTGTTCCATTGGCATAAAACCGGGTGTTCCAATCACGATGGACTGGGTGGAATTTCCAGAATTTGTAACTTCTGAAACTGCTCAAGATTTATTTAATAAATACCCTCTTAGCTCTCGCATCCTTAGACTCCCACGCAAAGCATGGGAGTCAGGGAAATGGTAGGCATATTTACGCAATGCGGTACTAGAAACGGCTTTGTTCAGGACTTAATCGCCGAATAATCAAAACACCCACCACAATGACTACCAAAGATAATACAGCTAATTGATTCACCCAACTAACTGTAAAGGTACCCAAATAACGGGAACCACTCAAAATCGTATGTATTGCTGCCAAAATCAAGGCTGGTACACTCAACAAATGTAACTGTCGCCACCGTTTACCCAATTTTAACTGTAATCGGTCAAAACTTGTGACTGCCGCAGGTGTCATTAATCCTAACGCCACAAAACCAGCAGCGATACCAACTTGCCAATTTAGCGGTAAAAACAGAAACCCTTGCCAATTCCAAGCGAGGGAGTGGTCTAACATGTGGGCTGTATGGGCTAATGCCAACACATAAGCACCCACACCTAAGCCCCGACGGTATTTTAACAGGGTTCCCCACCACCGAGCAACAGGACGGGCAATCAAAGCTAAAATTAGTAGAGCGATCGCACTATGTCCGGTATAGTCTACCATCGCATCTGTCCGCCATAGGGTGATAATCCCTATCGTTAATGTCACCCATCCACCCATTCTAAACAATTGACTGCGCCGTTCCTGACTCAAAAATGATGCCGACCCACCTACCCCCAACATTATCGGTGCGGTCCCCAATCCAAAGGCTAACATGGTGATAGCCCCATGTCGCCAATCCCCCCGTTCCGCCGCTTTAATTTGGGCAGCGTATAAAAAACCACATGGTATCAATCCCCACAGCATTCCCAATAAAGCAGGTGTCCACCACCGGATTTGGGTCGATAGATTGGTCATTTGCTGTCCCAGTCGCTGGTGCAGTTTACCTTGAATCAGGGGATGGAGAAAGGGAATAACGGGTAATAAATTGGGATTAATTTGTTGTAAACCAAACCAAATCAGCATTAAACCCGTAATAATAGCTAGCCACCGACGAATATCACTACCAATTCCAGCGATTTGTCCACTCGCAAGCACTACCGCACCCACTCCACCAATAGCTGCACCAACCAGGGTATAACTTATTACTCTTCCCAAATTGAGGAGAATTTGAAAACGTAGATTATCCCACCGAGTTTGATTCTGACCAGATAGGGAAAAAGCCACCGCAAGGGGACCACACATCCCCAAACAATGGCCAAAACTACCCAGAAATCCCAACAGGAAAATTAGCCAGAGATCAAGCATAATTAATAGGAAAGAAAAGTTACTTGACTTCGACGATCACCGTATCTGCGATCGCTTTCCCATTATGAACAAAATCAGCGTGATTATTAGCATTTAAAGTCACTTTGATCCTGTTTTTCCCAGGGGGAAGTTGCTCGATATAGTACCAAGAACTATACAAACGAGTCAGTTTGCGATCGTTGATGTAAATATGAGCGTGTCCTTCCCCCAAGCGGGGGTTGGTATTGACAGATTCAGGAGCAAAGCGGAAATTAGTCACCTGTGCTTGCAAATTCCAACCTTTTTTTGCGTCCGGTGTCACAGATAACTTAATTGTGGGAACTGGTTGACCGGGGGGAATCGTAATTTGTTCATGGTGGTGATGTTTGCGATTCCCTCTAGGTGTTGATTGATGGTGGGGGGGATGGGTATTGGTATCAGCGAAACTGCGTCCAGCAAGTATTGAAACAGCGAGGCTAGTTGCACATAATGTTGTACACAGAATAATCGGTTGGATTCTCATGACTCGCAAAAACTATTGGCATCCAGAAGTTATGATCAATCGTCATACTTGTCAAAAGACATCCTGTCGTAGCAATCAAATCCATCCTACTAGCTAGAATTCGTAAGGAGAAAAATGTATCGCATCAAATCCCTATCCCTCGCTTCCCGTTTATTTCTCTCCCATTTAGTTGTCATGGTGGTGGGAGTTGCAAGCTTGGTGGTGATGAGTCGGATTTTTTCACCGCAGTTCTTTGTGTTGCATTTACAACATCTAGAAAGCCGGGGGATGAGGTTAGTTGGTATTCGCGGTGAATTGGTGCAAGGATTTGAGTTAGCATGGCGACGTAGCACGTTTTGGTCAGTATTAGTTGGTGCAACAACTGCTGGTGGTTTGAGTTGGTGGGTATGTCAACGGATTCTACAACGCTTAAGCGAGATGGAAAAAATCACCCAGGAATTTGCCGCAGGAAAATTTGATACCCGTTTACCGCCTTCAGATATTCCGGAATTTCGTCAACTGAGCTACAGTTTTAATCGCATGGCGGATAGTATCCAAAATATTGAAAGTCGTCGTCGTGATTTAATTAGTGATATGAGTCATGAACTCCGCACACCATTGACGGTCATGCGGGGATATTTAGAAGAATTAGCTGATGGCAATCAAGAGCCAAATCCTCAGATATATATACAATTAATTCGGGAAACAAAACGTTTAGAAAGATTAGTTAATGATTTGCAGGAACTTTCTAAAGCGGAGGCTGGTTATTTACCAATTCAAGCGAAACCAATTAATTTACAACCCTTATTAGTATCTCTGGTAATTAAATTTCGAGAGCAATTATTAGAAGATGGACCAACCCTAGAATTACAATCTCCAGGGAATTTACCTGTAGTGATGGCTGATATTGACCGGGTGGAACAGATATTAATTAATCTGATTGGCAATGCAATCCGTTATACACCTGCTGGCAAAATTATAGTTAGCGCCCATAGGGATAAAAATTATCTTTGGATTACGATTGAGGATACGGGAATCGGTATCGCAGCCGATGATTTACCCCACGTATTTGAACGATTTTGGCGAGCCGATAAATCACGCGATCGCAATTTTGGTGGTACGGGTATTGGTTTAGCTATTACTAAATGTTTGGTAGAACTACAAGGCGGCAAAATTGAAGTAGAAAGCCAGTTAAATGTTGGTAGTAAGTTCCGTTTTTGTCTACCCCTAGCATAATTTATTCAAAAGTAATATTAAACCATGTTTTTAAATATCATAATATTAGTTTTTTAAAAATTTATAACTTACACAACTACCATGATTTATCTGTTAGATACATAATACTAAAAGTCCTATTGCTAGGTTCAAATTTATTCATAGCGTACTGTGACAGCCGTATAAGTCATGAATATAAAGACGCAGCAATTATTCTTATCAATCGCTACGTCTATAAACATATTAAATCCCTATTACATCTTTTCCAGCTTATTTATTTACAGTCACTAAACCTTTCTTCCGTCGCGCATAAACCATACTTCCAAAACCAAAAATCATCATTGCTCCTAATGTCCCAGGTTCTGGTGTTTTCTTCGTATTCATCACTTTAATTTGAAATGCTAAAGCCGAATTTCTTGGAGGATTTCCAGTCCACTCAAATTTAGCCTGACCAGTCAAAGTAAAAGGTTGAGTTAAACCACTAATTTTGAAATAATCAATATCACTACCTCCAACTCCTGTCGAAGATGTGCTACCAACAGAAACACCATTCAAAAACAAGTTATTTAGAAATACGGAACTATTGTTTGCTGCACGGGTACGTAAATAAATATCAGTTGCCTTTCCAATTACACTTGCACTTAAAGTTTGACCGCCCAAAATATAGCTAACATTATTTCCATCGTAACTCAAAGTAAAATCGACAAATTCACCACTTGTCCAAACTCTGTTGCCAACAGTAATTGGTGTACCTCCAACTAAACCAGTATTATTACTATTGGGTACAATTGGATTGTTGATACTAAATTCTTGATTACCTGCTTGTGCCCGATTATCACCAATCCGACCTTCAGCAACAAATAATTCACTGAATTTACCCGTCAGAATCCCATTATTAAAATCTGTATCTGTGTAGCCACTAAGCGCGGTAAAAGATACAGCACTTGCAGAGGAAGGAGCGCTGATTAATCCAACTGCTGCTAATCCTAATCCGAAAAATACTTTTGCTGTAGTTGAGTTTTTAATTGCTAACATTTTGTTTGCATCCTTCATCTTTGGAATTAAAAATTAATTACAAACTCCTGATTATTATGAAGATTAAGTAATCTGGAAATATTTCTTTTATTCCCCTTAGATTAGATTTATTCCCCTTAGAATCACTACTTAATCTCTGCTTTCGATTGATAGATATTTTCCCGATTATTTTACCTTTGACTGGTTTTGTTAGCCGCCTTATTACCCTTTCAGTTTAAGCAAGTGATTTTTACTTGTCCATACCATTCCACTGGATTTATCAAAACTTTGCCTCTTAATGATTTTTTATTATTAGCTGCTCTCGTGAAGTCAAAATTAATTATCTTTCTATGCATTCTCACAATCCCAGTGTTATATAACAGTATAAACACACAAATCAAACATCTAAAACAATAATTTTTTATCTAGTTAGCAAACAATTTACAGCAGTCCGAGCAGGATTTTTGAAATCTTACATCTCACATGTAGGGTTGTTAACGGTTAACAGTCACCAGTCATCAATCATCAGTCAACGGTACACTATTTTTCACGACTTAAATCGGATTGCTGTATAAACAGTTATCAAATGAATACCCGAAAAAACACTGACTTTTCCCCCTCAAAGAATAAGATTATTCCCTAATCCATCAAAAACCAGTAAAAACTCGGAGAAGATTTTCTTTCAAAACCGAAAAAACGCAGAGATTCAATTATTAATGACACAAACTAGTTAAACCAGGGTAAATACGGAAAAGACTACCCGTCACCAACCACAACGTCGCTTAAGCTATTTTTAACCATAAATTAACCTAAACTTATTTTTTAAATAATTTAAATAAAAATATTTGTTTATTAAAGTTTTATTGCGTATTGCAAGGTAGAATAACAAAAAATTAACTTATCCAAGTGCCGGATTATGGAGCGCTCTGCTTCTCCTGGTGGCTTCAGTATGAAATTACACTTATAATTGTGTCCGTAAAATATTCACATAGACTACTTTAGCAAATACTGAAAAAATACTATTATTCTTACTGCTTATGGATTCGGCTCAGATTGAAACCCCTTCCCTTGCCATTTCCGGTTTACCTCCGACTTCTACCATCAACAGCCATACCTCAAGCATTACATTATCTTCCCCAAGCAAAGCATTTTCATCCATCAACCATAAATCAGCCCGAACCAGTCTACGTGCTTCTACGATAGATGCGGTTTTTGCTGTAGTTTTTGGACTAGCAACCAGTGGAATTCTGCTGAATAATTTCTTGCTGGAATTGGGTGCGGGAGCAATGGTATTTGGAACTCTATCGGCAATTCCGATGGTAGTTCATGCTTGTCAACCCATTGGTGCTTATTTTTCCGAACGAGTCAGTAGTCGGTTTAGTTTTGCTATTTGGACATACGGGGTTTCGCGATCGCTCTGGATAATTCTTGCCGTGGGAATCGTACTGGAGCAAACTGGAAAAATCGAATCGGGTATATTAATCAATTTAACTATAGGAATAGTTTTACTGAGCCATTTCTTGGGTAGTTTGGGAAATCCATCTTGGTTGAGTTGGATGGCGATGATTGTACCGCGACGGTTACGGGGTCGTTATTTTGGCATTCGTAATAGTGTTGCGAGCTTGACAAATTTAATTTGTGTACCGATTGCTGGATTTATTGTGTCCCATTGGTATGGGGGAACTCGTGCAGGTTTCGGGGTTGTCCTGGGTTTGGGAATTGTTTGTGGAATTATTAGTTTGGGTTGTCAGTATTTTAAGCGTGATATTAACCCACAGGTGCAAAATTCTTCCCGTATCCACCTGAATTCCTCTCCTGTGAGCAGAGAAACAACACCAGAAACACCAGAAACACCTTTAATACAAGCGATTTTGGCTGACACCAACTTCATGACCTTCTTGGTCTATGTGGGTGTGTGGATGTTTGCCGTGAGTTTAAGTAACCCGTTTTTTCAACTTTATATGTTGGATACCCTGAATCTAAATGTGGGTTGGGTAACTGTGTATACTAGCGTTCAAGCTGCTGCAACTTTGATATTAATGATTTTTTGGGGTCGATTGGCGGATCGAATTGGTAATCGTTCAATTTTATTTTTTGTTGGTATATTGATGGCGATTATCCCGGTATTTTGGTTAGGAGTTGGTCAAACTAATGTCGATTTATGGTTATGGCTACCCCTACTACATATATTTACCGGTGGGACAGGAGCTGCCATTGAATTGTGTACCAATAATCTCCAATTAGGGATTGCACCCATTAAAAATCAAGCTAAATATTTCGCAGTTGCAGCTGCGGTTACGGGTGTTTGTGGTGCTTGTGGGACGACTTTGGGGGGATTTATCGCTTCCCATTTACACTGGGGTGGATTACCGGGATTATTTTTGATTTCAGCTGCGGTACGGATGCTAGCTTTGACCCCATTGCTAATGATTCAAGAACCCCAGCGTCAATCTGTAAGTGAGATTTTACAGGGGTTAATGGATAGAAAATTCAGTTTAGTGAAAAAGGGTATTTAACCTCATTCCCTACCCTTGCTAAGAGATTTTTTCTAGAGACCTCATTGCTGACAAGTGAAGCTCATCGGTCTTTGGTCAATAAGTAATAATGCTTAAAATATTGTCAAAACCTGGGCGAATAAACATGATTTTGAAGGATGCGATCGCTAAATTTTTAATCCATAATTTATTCTTGCAGTTGTTCCATCAATTTATTCTTGCAGTTGTTCCATCAACTTTTTAGAGTATTGCTCCATAAGTAAAAACATCCTTAAATTTCTGCATAGTGTCCTAATTCGGATGTCATACGGAAAATGTCTGGATATCAGTGATAATAAATATACTGAAAAGCTTGTACTTACGTGCAAAATGAGGTAAATAGACCGAATAATTCCGCCTATTACCCGAAAAAGGATGATAGCCAGAATCTACCAAAACTTGTTCTAATTGTGGACACGTTCTAGAAAAATTAGATTTGTTAGTTAGAAAGTGGCGTTGTCCGTCCTGTCAGTCAGTCAATGGGAGAGACGAAAACGCAGCTAAAAATATTTGTGCAGTTGGGGCATCAACTGCTGGGTTAGACGATTTAAGACGGACTTTGTCCGCAATCGTTGTTTGAGCCTAGAATCCCTGCCTTTGTAGGGCAGGGAGTATGTCAATGTTGACAAAAAATTTTTGTCTTAGCTTGTCACGAATATAGAGACCAGATTAAAAACTGGATAAAGTGGCTAATTCTGCGGCAATTGGTGGGGGATTATAACCGTAACTAAAGGCTTGGGAACTATCAAGGGAAACGTCTTGGGGTCTCGGTGCAGCCATATTGACATCGGTTTGACGACAAGCTTGGAGGTGATGTTTTGGTAGTTGGAAAGCTTCCACCATTAGTTGGCCAAATTCATAGCGAGAAATACGTTCCTTTCCCCCTAAATGTAGAATTCCCTGGATATTTTGGTTGAGTGCTAATTGTAATCCTGTAGCTGCGGTTGTCCCACTGACGGGTGTGCGATATTCGTCTATAAATAATTTTAAATCTTGGCCTTGTTGAAGTGTGTGGATAAAACCTTGGATGAAACTGGTTGCGGTGGGGGTGGGATTCCCAAACATTAATGGCATTCGACAAATCGTTGTTTGAGGATAAATTTCTAACATTCCTTGTTCCGCTAAAACCTTATGTTCACCGTATATATTGACAGGATTGACCGGATCGGTTTCTGCGTAGGGTGGATTTAATCCATCAAATACTAAATCTGTGGATGTAAATAGACAGGGAATTGCTGCATCCGCACATAATTGGGCAATGTGACGGGAAGCTTGGACATTAATTGCGTAGGATTGGGTGGGATGATTTTGGCAATAATTAGGCTGGGATAAAGCCGCAGTATGAATAACTGCATCAGGTTGGATACTAAGAAATAAGTTTTTGAGTTCAGATTCGTTGACCAGGTTGATTTTTGCTGATTTGACTCCGGGAATTTCTAGGGGATGGGAGAAATATGTGCCATAAATATCCCAGGTTGGTTGTAATTTTTGACATAAGTGCCAACCCAGAAAGCCACTAACCCCGGTGATGAAAATTTTACGTTTCATGTTGCAGATATTTGGATGCAGCTTACCGAACAGAAAAAGCTTCGCTAAATCTTCTGGTAATTGGTTCCATAATAAAGGTTAAAACTGACTTCCGCCGGGTGACAATTTCTCCGTTCGCCGCCATACCTGGTGTAAATTTCACTTCTTTACCTCGTACCATGACGGAGTGGCGTTTTAATTTAATCCGGGTGGGGAAGACTAAACCTAAGTCCTGATCGACGATCGCATTGGGACTTACTTGAACAACTTCTCCCTCCACTGTGCCGAATTCCTGGAAGGGGAAGGTCGCGAGTTTAACTTTTGTGGGCATTCCTTCCCGGATAAAACCGATATCGCGGTTGAGAACTCTGACTTCTAATAATAATTCCTGACCATCAGGTAATATAGATAGTAATTCCTCCCCCGCTTGCACTGGTCCTTTGGTGGCTTTGACCTTATAAACCGTACCCGATACGGGAGCTTTCACTGTTTCGTATTCGGCTTGTTTGCGAGCTTGCTCCAGTTTCCCGGATACATCAGCGAGTTCTTCACGACGTTGTTTGATTTGGGTGAGGATTTCACTTTGGCGTTCGGCTGCAAGTCTAGCAGCTTGACTGCGGGCTGATTGGTAGGCTTGTTGGGCTTGGCGGATTTCCTGGGCTTGGGCAATAATATCCTTTTGTAGGGATTCTACTCGGTTTTGAGCTTCGGTGATGCGGTTGCGGGCGTTGACTTCTTCGTCCTGAGCGCGGGTTATTTGGGCGCTAGCGGTGTTGAGGCGGTCTTGGGCTTCTAAGTAGTCTAGGCGGGGAACGGCGTTTTCCTGAGCCAAGGAACGTAGACTGGCTTCACGTTTTTGAGCGATCGCTAAACTTTCTTTGATTTGGGCACTGACTGCTTGGGCATTGGTATAATTGGTTTGGGCGTTAACTAGACTGGTGCGGGCGTTTTTGAGATTTTCTTCCAATCTAACTAGACGCACTTTGGCTTGGTCGATGAGGGCTTGTTGACGTTGGGCTTCTGCTTCTGCTGCTGCTCTTCTGGCTTCAAAGTCCCGCAACCTTGATGCTGATAATTCGTTGAGGATGGTACTTCCTGTGGTTTGTGTTCCTGTGCGTTCCGCATCTAAGCGCCGTAAATCTTCTTGAATTAATTTACTGGAGCGAGCTAGTCGGGCTACCTCTGTTTGTTGAAATTCCGGGTCTCTTTCTACTAGTATATCCCCTTTGGCGACGCGATCGCCTTCTTTGACTCGAACGGCGATAATTGAACCGTTACCAATGGATGTGACTGGACGCACTTGGGTCGATGCAATTAATTCTCCCGGTGCAACGGCAACTTCATCTATTTTGGAAAAATGGGCCCAGGCGATCGCGCCAAATACCACTGCACTAATTGTACCAGCAAGTACGCGTGTATATAATGGTGGCAATTCCTGAACGGCTTTCCCTAATTCGTAGGATAACTGTTCTTCCGGACGCGCAAACATTTGTTTGGTTTGTCGTGCTTGAGCTGCATTGGCTGATAATCGAGATTGCATAGGGATATTTTGATGGAGAGCTAAAATTAATCGGAATAATTAGAAGTTATGGGAAATAATTTAGTTTGAATAGCACTTGCTTTATCGAGTATAGTCGATTCTTCCATAACCAATCTTGATCTTGGTTATACTCTGCACGGCTATTGCCGCAAACGGTAGCATGAAAACAAGAAATTCTTCCCGTAGCAAGTTCATCAGAAACATTCCAAACTATCTTATTTCTGATCTTGCTACCATTTCCTCTTCAATAAAATGGATAAAGTCGAGCAGAGAGCCAATAATGCCGGAAATGGGAGTCATGGCGATCGCAATTAACCCTGGGCAACTCCATATACCCATTGATCATCGATTCCCAGAGCATATACAGGTGTCACCTCAACAGTTCATTTCGCCACATCATAATCCTTCTGCTCATGACGGAAAACCTTGCCCCGACCGTCCTCAGGTTCTGAACCAGATGGGATCCAAATTGCATCGATAGCAAATAACTTACCATCGGCGATCGCATCATTAGCATTGACGGCTGCTTGTAGTATCAACCTTGCTTGCACTTCTTCAATTCTACGTTAATTTACGGAAATATCCTCTGCCGGAGGGACAATACTTAAACGATTTAACCCTGCATCGATTTCCCTCAATACCTGAAAATCTTCTTCGGGGAGGGGATAGGTATGACCACTACTTCCATTTAACAGGGGTTGGCGTTGCAAAAATGCAAAAGCTTGACGAAAATCCTGGGGTGTGGCGGTGATTGGTGCATCAAAATGGGCAGGGATAATCCGATAAAAATCCCACTGCGCCACACTTTCAGCCCAAACTAACGTTTCTCTAGGAGCGCGATTTAAGATTAAAGTTTGTAAAATCGGTGCAACAAAAATCCTACCATTTCCCCGTAAAGCTTCAAAGGAGCGTTGCCAATCACTTTTCCATTTAAACGGGTATAAACCAAAATAGGATTTATAACTGTATTGTTTGGCTTTCCAGGCTTTCCATGTTTCCTGAATCACCTCACCCCAACTAGGTATTTCCAGAGTGCTAGCACGAAAATACATGGCAAATAAACAAATACGTTGCCATCCTTTGCGACGATTAGCAAGATTATCGATGATGATATCCGCAGCTTTATCTTTAGCATGGAAGAGAAGGGGAAAAGGATTAAGCTGGATAATCGCTGGGGGGTCTGGAGGAATGGAAACAATCGTATCCGTAACAAGTAAAGTACGGGAAGATTTATGGAAAAAAGCTACCTCTTCAAATTGACCCGGGCCTAAATAAATTGGTCCTAACACCTGATAATCGAAATCTGTACTAAAGGGTGATTGTTTGCTGTCGCTAGGTAGAATTTTGGTGCGTTGACGCGGTAAACCTAGCCAACTCAACGGTAGATTCACAGGAAAACTCCATTGATTTGGAGCAACATAGACTACAGCTTGGGGAAAATGACGCGCAAACGGGCCAACAAATACCTTATGCTCCAACCCGGAAATAGTTGGCAAAATAATATACTTAACATCCCCGTGTTCCCTCACCAGCTCTTCCACCAAGCGTATACACTCAGGTGTGGGTGCAACGGGAGCATAAACCAACAAACCACCTTGACTTAACTTCACCACAGTCATCCGCACCGGGACAACCACATAAAATATCCCTTGCAGTTGGTCAAAAGTCCAGATAGTATCCTTAATTACTTCCGTGCGAATAGTTTGTCGTTGACCAAAAGGGTAAATTGGCAACGTGAACCAGTATCGCCACGAAAAATCCTTTTGATTCTGAGTTAAAATTTGCGATCGCTGCACTTTCATTCCGGACTCGGCTACACCAAAAATTCGTTGAGGCTATTAATAAAATTATCAATAAATTCCCATCTTTCAGCTTAATTCTAAAATCCGGACAGTGGAAATAGCCTGCATGTACTGTTGACATCAGAGCCAATGAAAGTGATTTTCCCTCGCTTGTAAATAGGGAGTGGGGAGTAGGAATGAACTATTTAGACCCTTTAGGCCAAGCTAAAGCTAAATGTATGTTTGTTTGTGTCCAAAGGATGTGGGAGACTGACTTAAACATGTAGACTACAAGTGGCAAAACAAGTGGCTATAGTGGGTAGGGGAAAAACTGCTTTCATGGGCTTTTGGAGTCAGCGTTACATGTTGGCTACTCCCAATTCCCAACTCCCTCATCATCAATATACTCCTTGAGTGGTAAGCTAAAGGGTGAAATAAAAAAGTAATATAGGATGAAGTGTTAATGGGTGTTGCCTCAAATGAGCCGCATCTTTTGCGCGCTGCCCGTGGAGAAGTATTAAGCCGTCCCCCTGTTTGGATGATGCGTCAAGCAGGACGCTACATGAAAGCATATCGAGATTTGCGCGAAAAATACCCTTCATTCCGGGAGCGTTCCGAAATTCCAGAAGTTGCCATCGAAGTTTCTCTCCAACCTTGGCGAGCTTTTCAACCCGATGGTGTAATTCTATTTTCGGATATTGTCACCCCTTTACCGGGTATCGGCATCGAGATGGATATAGCTGAAGGTAAAGGACCAATTATCCACCAACCCATTCGCACGATTGAACAGGTGAACGCACTGCGTCCCCTCAACCCTGACGAGTCTCTACCGTTTATTAGAACCATTCTCCAAGCATTACGGCAAGAGGTAGGAAATCAGTCCACGGTATTGGGCTTTGTTGGCGCACCTTGGACGTTAGCTGCTTACGCAGTTGAAGGTAAGGGTTCTAAAACCTATTCGGTGATCAAAAACATGGCTTTTTCTGACCCGACAGTTTTACACTTGCTATTGGATAAACTTTCCGAGTCTATAGCCATCTACATTCGCCATCAAATCGACTGCGGAGCACAGGTTGTGCAAATGTTCGACTCTTGGGCTGGTCAACTTTCTCCCCAAGATTATGATACCTTTGCCCTTCCTTACCAACAAAAAGTTTTTGCAGCCGTAAAACAAACCCACCCCGATACACCCCTAATTCTACTTGTTAGTGGTAGCGCTGGTGTATTGGAAAGAATGGGTAAATCCGGTGCGGATATCGTCAGCGTCGATTGGACAGTAGATATGGCCGATGCTCGTCAACGCTTAGGTAAAACCATGAAAGTCCAAGGGAATTTAGACCCAGGGGTTTTATTTGGTTCCCAAGAATTTATCCGCGATCGCATTTACGATACCGTCAAAAAGGCTGGTAATTGGGGACATATCCTCAATTTAGGACACGGTGTGTTACCGGAAACCCCAGAAGAAAATGTGGCTTTCTTCTTTGAGACTGCCAAAAATCTCAATCTCGCTACTGTTTAGGACTTACCCACTTATTACGATAAAACAAGACTTTGAGACAATACGGTTGGTGTTAAAGATAACTGTAGGTTGGGTTGAGACTTGGCATAGACTGTTGATTTTGTGGAAATTTACCCATAAGTTCACACAGTTTTTGTGACTATCTCGTCCCGATGCTCCGCGTAGGGACGCATTCTAAGAGGCTACTGCCTTTACATTACTTCAACCCAACCTACCCAATAATCAGTCTTTTAAGTCTAACTAAACTGTATTGGACTTTGAGATTGCTACTTTACTGAAGCTACTGCGCGTCTACCCGATGTCGCAATGAAGTAGCTGCCTAATCTCGGATTTCTCACAAGGTAAGTTATCAGTCTAGGGTCAGGGATGAATTCTTCTTCTACTCCCTGTAGGTTTAAGGAATTTGTCAGAAATACAGGGTAGTAATTGCGTAAGTCCTGTAATTTTATAAATAAAACATGGAGGTGTTATAGATAAACATCTCCATGTTTTTCTTTTGCACAAAGCGGAATTCAAATCAACTGGATAGAAGTGGATACAAGTCAGTTCTTTGGGAGAAGTATTTTGCCTATACATAAACCCATAGAGACTTCTCATTTCCCAGAGAAACTACGCGTATCTACAGAGATGACTACTCCTCTGGAGACGACCCGGTGGGTCGTCTCTAATCCCTACTCCCCACTGCCTACTCCCTAAAAGTTTTAGGATTTGCTTCCAATTCGGATTTTATATCCTACTTTCGATGCCAAGTTACCTTCGGTAAAATTTCATTCTTATCAACCCGATGTTGATACTTAATCGCAAAATTCAAAAGAGAATCCAGCAGGGAATCCGATAAATAATGGGGTTGCAAACCTAAATCCAGTAGCTTGGTATTTTTCGCATTAAAATAATGCTCTTCCTTCTCAATCCGAGGGTTGTTGATATTGTGGATATCCACATTTAATCCCATCGCATTTCCAGCTTTTTTCACCATCAAAGCCAAATCACCGACACTAAACAGTTCGGTAAATTGGTTAAAGACACGAAATTCTCCCGGTTCTGCGGGGTTTGCCACCGCCAATTCAATACAGCGAACAGTATCGCGAATATCCAAAAATCCCCGTGTTTGTCCACCTTTACCATATACCGTCAACGGATGACCAATGGCAGCTTGAATACAAAAACGGTTTAAGGCAGTACCGAATACACCGTCATAGTCAAGACGATTGATCAACATCTCGTCCATACCGGTTTCTTCTGTCAACACCCCATAAACAACCCCTTGGTTGAGGTCTGTAGCCCGCAAGCCCCAAATTCGGCAAGCAAAATGAATATTATGGCTATCATGTACCTTACTCAAATGGTACATCGAACCAGGTTGTTTCGGATAGGGTAAAGTATCCTTCCTCCCATTATGCTCGATGGTAATATAGCCCTCCTCAATATCAATATTGGGAGTACCATATTCACCCATCGTCCCCAATTTTACT
Source organism: Calothrix sp. NIES-3974 (assembly GCF_002368395.1). Classification (GTDB taxonomy): domain Bacteria; phylum Cyanobacteriota; class Cyanobacteriia; order Cyanobacteriales; family Nostocaceae; genus NIES-3974. The sequence continues at coordinate 2,357,041 of NZ_AP018254.1, read as the reverse complement.
AAGTGACAATCGGGGAAATCTTCTTTCATGGCATAGAGAAGATTCAATGTTCCCACCACATTATTCACCTGGGTCATGACCGCATGTTCCCGGTCGATCATCGAAAACGGTGCTGAACGCTGTTCGCCAAAATGGACAATCGCATTCGGTTCAAATTTGTCTAACGTGGCTTTGAGAAATCCGTAATTTGTAATATCGCCAATGAATAGGTCGATATTTTTACCTGTCAAATCTTTCCAGCGCTGGAGACGTTGCTGAATCGGTGTAATCGGGGTTAAGGTTGCTACACCTAATTCATTATCCCAGTGCCGTCGCACTAAACTATCTAAAATTCCAACTTCGTAACCTCGATTGGACAGATAAAGCGCGGTTGCCCAACCGCAATAACCATCGCCACCAATTACCAGGACTTTCATTTTTACCAGTTTTTACTCGCTGATAGCTAAATCTACCAGGTTTATGTACCTATTCAACCACCCTTGTGTCAGATTCCCCAGAAAAATTTGCTCGTTTTTTCGCCTGTATCTCCACCATATCAAGGCTTTACAGATTTTTAGCAGCATAAATTATTTTTATCCACAGCTTTGCTCAAGGAAGCAGGGGAGGCAGTTTTTCTTTTTTCCTATCTCCGCTTGAGGATACATTCCACGGGGCTTTCTCGGCTTGAAATTAGTCCCCTATGACGTTTGGACACAACCAAGTAGAAAATAGTTCACTCTAATTTTGATAGATTTTCTTCCCCTCAGTAGCCCTCGTGGAATGCGTCCCCACGCGGAGCATAGGGACGAGATAATATCAACTCCCCACCCCCTACTCCCCACTCCCCCTCCTTTACTCAATATCAAAGGCGATTGCCAATTGTCACAATGCGATAGTTCTGGGCAATGTAATAAAAAAATTGGTAATAATCGCTAAATTCCTGACTGGGAGATTGCCCTTGCCAAGTGTAGTCAATTTTGTCATGGGAGAGTGTTAATTTAATCAAGTTGACTTCAGGGGTCGCCTCCACGACTAAGATACCTTTTTTCCCTTGTAAAGTCTGAAAATTAGGGTTTGTATTTGACTGACTTTTCGTTTCCAATTGCAGAGAGTTAGGTAACTGATTTGCTGCCCAAGACCGAATTTCCACTGACTCATCTTCAGGTGATACAAGTACAACCCCATCCGCATTATTGGGTTGGGATTGGATTTTCCAGTTACTAGGGTAGGGAAATTCAAACCCATAACGGGCGTTTTTGTAAATTTTCCAACTGCTGGAACTTAGTCCATGACCCTGATGACTACAACCTAAAACCAGAATTAGCATCCCTAACAGCAATATTTTCAGCAAATCCGAAAATTTACTACCAGCATCTTTTTGTATCCTCTCCCACAACAACTGACTACTGGCTAAATAGGAAGAAATCTTCACGTTTAACTTTACCTCCTATTTTTCTGACTCAAGGGGTAGACGGGAATTTCTCCACAGGAGCAATCCCAACTCAATCAACAGTAAACACTAAACGACACCCCCGGTAAAGGACTCTGTTGCTATTCTTGTGCTAATGTAACAATATATTAAGAAAATGCCGTCAAAACGTTTTACCGTCTTGACAAGATAGGGAGCAACCGATAAGGTGGGATACATACCCGGGTACGACCGTTAAAGAATTATGCAAGCGAAGCAAAAGGTTACATTGTACTTAACGCCAGAAGTACATAAAAAATTAAAAATTAATTCCGCAATTAGTTCCGAGCCGATGTCCGAACTTGCCGAGCGAGCATTAGTATTTTACTTAGCAAACTCCGAGTTGGTGGACGGATACGAGGGTGTGTACGGCAGCACCCACCGAGTTTACAACTGTCCCCACTGTGAAAGTCCTTTAGTCCTGCGGGATGATGAACTAGTAGCACTAGGGAAACAGGCGGGTATCATTGCCCAGGAAGAACTCGATTTTGATGTTATTGCTGACGGGGAGAACGAATCCTGTCCTCAAGGGGAAGGGGAATTAGTTCCTTGTTAGGATGCGAATAGGCTGTGGATTGAGGTAGGCAAACTGTGAATCATAATTACAGCGATAGAATCCTCGATAAAAGCAGTTTTTGTACGGTCTCATACGGTCTTGGAGTAGGTCTCAAGAAGGTCAAAGTATGAAAGAAGAGCTAAACGTCTTAATTCAGGCTCAATACCCCCTAATCTATCTTGTGACCTCGGAGGAAGAGCGGTCAGAGCAATCAATATTTGCGATCGCCCAATCCTTGAAGCCGCAACGGCGGGTATATGTATGGACAGTTACCCACGGAATTGTGGAATATGGGCAACCTCGGTCAACCCAGCACAATACAGTGTCGCCAGAGGCGGCAATAGAGTGGATAATTCGTCAAAAAGAACCAGGTATTTTTATTCTTAAAGATTTGCATCCGTTTACGGACGATGCGGGAACAGTTAGGTCTTTGCGAGATGCGATCGCATCCTTCAAGGGCACATATAAGAATATAGTTTTAATGTCACCAATCCAAAAGGTACCTGTGGAGTTGGAGAAGGAAGTCGTGGTTCTGGACTTCCCCCTTCCCAGTATGAGCGAATTAAATGAAGTTTTAACAAACCACATAGAACAAAGTCGCGGTCGGCGTTTAACTACTGAAGCCAGGGAAAAGTTACTGCGAGCCGCACTAGGATTAACAAAAGACGAAGCTGAGAAAGTATACCGCAAAGCTCAGGTTACGGCAAAACAGTTAAGCGAAACAGAAGTTGATATAGTACTTTCAGAAAAGCGCCAACTCATCCGTCGTAATGGGATATTAGAATATATCGAAGAAGATGAAACCATAGATGCGGTGGGTGGTTTAGAGGAATTGAAAAAGTGGTTAACCCAGCGTTCTAATGCATTCACAGAACGTGCCCGCGAATACGGATTACCCCAGCCAAAAGGTATGTTAATCTTAGGAGTACCGGGTTGTGGAAAGTCTTTGATTGCCAAAACCACTTCACGGCTATGGGGTTTACCCATTCTCCGCCTAGACATGGGTCGCGTCTACGATGGTTCAATGGTAGGTCGTTCGGAAGCGAACCTGCGTAACGCCCTGAAGACAGCCGAGTCCATATCGCCAGTGATTTTATTTATTGATGAATTAGATAAATCATTTGCGGGAAGCGCGGGGTCAGGGGATTCCGACGGTGGGACATCGAGTCGGATATTTGGTTCGTTTTTGACTTGGATGCAAGAGAAAAAATCCCCCGTATTTGTGATGGCAACAGCTAACCGTGTGGAAAGGTTGCCGGGTGAGTTCCTGCGCAAAGGTCGATTTGACGAGATATTTTTTGTGGATTTACCCACCCCAGAAGAACGGCGAGATATATTCAAAATCCATCTTAGCAAACGCCGTAGCGACATCTCTCGTTTCGACTTAGATCAGCTATCTAAGATGTCAGATGGATTTTCGGGAGCTGAAATTGAACAAGCGATTGTTGCGGCAATGTACGAAGCCTTTGCCCAAGACCGCGAGTTCCATCAATTAGATATTATTGCTGCCCTCAAAGCCACATTACCCTTGTCGCGAACGATGCAAGAGCAGGTGACAGCCCTGCGCGACTGGGCTAGACAGCGTGCGCGTCCAGCAGCAGCCTCCGTAGCTGAATACCAGCGAATGGAGTTTTAACAAGCTTTCCCTTGTTAAGTCAAGGGGAAAGGCTAGCGTGAAAATGCTAGCAGCATAAAAAAGCCGCAACTCTTGGAAAATCGCGGCTTCGCCAAAACAAACTGTTGTCCTTTTTCTCTATCTTCTCTTTTTGGAGGAAACCCAAATGTCTCATTTTAGCACTCTGCGCACCAAAATCACTGAAGCTGAAATCCTCAAATCTTCCTTACGCGACCTCGGTATCAGCGTAAAAACCGATGCTGATGTACGTGGATACAACGGTCAAAGGGTTCGTGCTGACATCGTTGCAGTTCTCGAAGGCGAATATGACCTCGGTTGGTCTCGCAACAGCGATGGTTCCTTCGACTTAATTGCTGACCTGTGGGGTGTTGCTAAGAAGCATAACCAAACCGAATTGATCAACTCCATCAATCAAAAATACGCAGTTAATAAAACATTAGCAGAAGTTAAGCAACGTGGTTTACAAAATGCCAACGTTAAGTTGGTGTTGCAATAAGTAACCTTCTGCGCGTTCCCAAAACTGCACGGGTTAACCAACTTGAATATGGCGGTTAGCCCGCTTTTTTAACTGGACTGGAGGTATAGCCGACCAGTCCATCTTGTTTATTATTTATTAATATACACGTCAATGGTTGTCACCGCTTGAGTGTTAATACGTTAAACCTAAGAGAGAATCTGGGTTTTGTTAGAAAAGTTGCGCAGAGCGCGTCCACAGAAATTGGACATTTTTAATTTAGCATTTCTTAACGAAACTTATGGTTGCCTATAATTCAGTTGAGGAAATTCAAATTGTGTAATCAATATCGAAATGGTAGGGAGTGGGGAATCGGGAGAGACGATATACCGTTTGAGCCTATTTACTTTCTTCAAGAAGTGGTTGATAAAGTATTTATTGACCAATACAGTTCAGTTAGACTTAAAAGCCTGATTATTGGGTAGGTTGGGTTGAAGAATCTAGAGACAGTAGCCCTCGTGGAATGCGTCCCCACGCGGAGCATAGGGACGAGATAACATGGTAGGGAGTGGGGAGTAGAGACTTGCAAAAAAATTGGGGGATTTCTCCCCCATGCTCAAAATGCTTGTAAATGGTTAAATTAGCGTCGTGCATTTTGGGTTGGGAAATTACCCGGTTGGACAGCGAGGTTTAGGGTTTGACCGTTGCGACGCAATTCTAAGCTTAAATTCTGGCCAATTTGACTATTTTCTACAGCCCTTTGCACATTATCTGTGGTAGTGACGGGATTACCATTTACCCTGGTAATAATATCACCGGGGCGAATTCCGGCCCTAGCGGCAGGAGAATTCGGGGCTACTTGGAATATTAAGATACCCCTATCTTCATTAACACGGATACCTGATTGTGGATCAGAGTTAATATCCTGCCGAATTTCTGGTGAAAGAGTCACCATTTGAATCCCTAAATAGGGGTGTTGGGCTTGACCATAGGTTATGATTTGCTGGGCGATTCTTTGGGCAGTATTAATGGGAATCGCAAATCCCAATCCTTGCGCACCTTGGATGATGGCTGTATTCATCCCAATAACTTCACCACGAGCGTTAAGTAAAGGACCCCCCGAATTACCTGGGTTAATGGCTGCGTCAGTTTGAATGTAACTAACCCGTCGATCGCTGGCACCAATTTGATTACTTCTGCGTCCGGTGGCACTAACGATTCCAGTTGTTACCGTATTATCTAAACCTAAAGGATTACCAATAGCGATCGCCCACTCACCTGCTTGAATTTGTTCAGAGTTAGCTAATCTTACCGTTGGTAAATTGGTGGCATCTATTTTGACAACCGCCACATCTGTAAGTTCATCAGTACCTAGAACCCGTCCTTCAAAGGTGCGACCATTTCTCAAGGTAATTCTCACGCGGTCTGCACCGTTGACAACATGGGCATTAGTGAGGATTTGTCCATCTTGGCTGATAATAAATCCCGAACCAGTTCCCCGTTCCACCCGTTGTCTACCAGTGCTGGGGATTTCGCCAAAAAACCTCCGGAAAAACGGGTCATTGAACTCAGCTGGGATGCGACTTCTGACGGTACGGGAAGCATCAATTCTGACAACCGCATCCCCAACACGATTAACGACACCGGTGACGAAATTACTTTCAACTGGAGGGACAATCGGAGCCGCATTCGCAGAACCGACAGCAACATTAGAGACATCTCTAGCTAATTGGGATTGTTGGGAACCCACATATCCACCAGCAAATACCATTCCCGAACCTAACCCAATCAAAGCCAGGTTCATCGCTGCACGTTTCCAAATCCCAGGATTAGCTGGTGATTGATTTTGTTCTACTGGTTGTTTGTCAGGAGTGTGCTTGGACATGTTCATAAATCTAGAATATAAGGAATATTTTTAATCGTTACTCCTAGATTGTAGATAGCAAATGTGAACATAATGTTGCATCTCGATGACGGAGATGTGAAATCTGAAGTGAGTAGAGGGAGTGGGGAGTGGGGAATAGGGAGTAGATACCACCTGGTGGGAAGTAGGGAATAGGGAGTAGAGACGACCCATCGGGTCGTCTCCAGGGAAATAGGAGGATCAACCCGTAATATTGGTACTGGATTTCCATAGCCAATAGGCGGCAATCCAAAGTGTAAAATTACCAACAACCGTCATGGAAGCTTGGAGAGTCACTAGCCATTCTAAACTGGGGGAATTATCGAAAAAATGCCAAGTGCAAGCACACATGGCACTAATTAGAGCTGGTAACATCGCCAAAGACAAACCCCACCAAGTGCGATCGCCTGTAACTTCACCATACCTCCAAATTAACCAAATTGCTGCCATCCATTCAATGACGCTGGAAACGTGAATTATCCAAGTGGGTATCGATAATGCGTGCATATTTCTGGTGATTTTTGCTGATTGATAATTTGAAAATACAGGGAGTAGTAATTGATGTCATTACCCACATTGCTCACAAAACCCTAAAACCCACAGGGAATAGTCCATGACGGGAGTAGGGTAGACGCTACGCGTACCCCTAGGGTTTAGGAGGAAAATCAATCCCTTATACTGTGTTTTACTTTGAAGTTGATACATTTAGGAGAGCAGGAGATGCAGGGGGAGCTTTCGGGAGCAGGGAGAGAAAATGTATCAAAATTTTAGGGAAATGGTATTACTCAAGGCTTACAACTTACTCGTGAGAAATCCAGGTTATGTGGTCGGGTACTAGTAACCCAAGTTGCTAGTTATCGGACTCCAGGGTGCGAAGCACCCGGAGTCACGTGTTTTCACGCGCAAAGTTGTGTGGTTGCGCTACGCGCAACCCACAAGATATGCTTAGTTAATTGAAGTAAAAAAAATACTTGCTATATAAATGCTTGTTTTAAAGTAAAAGCAAAAATAAATGCTTCTATCTTCAATAGAAATCCATCAAATGTGACTGCATGAATTGACTTGGGAAAAAGGTAAGTGATAGCACTGAAAATAGTCTCTATATAATGCCTGGTATGTTGCTTAATATAATGATTCCACGGCTCGTCTTGACGCTGAGAATTCTTTTTTCGCATAACTTTCAAGTTAATTTGACTAGTTATTTTTAAGTCATCTTCTGCTGTATAATCCGTGTATGCAGAGTCACCATACACTTCACTCCCTGGTGGCAAATTTAATGGCAGTGCATTTAACGCTCTTGAATCATTAGCACTACCAGGCATAAATACGAACTCAACAGGAATACCACTTTTAGTAGTTAAAAGTTGAACTCTAACTCCATAAAAATAGCGTTTCTTTGATGCAATATAACCTCTATAATCTTCCGACTTAATTAGTTTGACATTAAAAATACGGATATTGTCGCACATTGGTACGGGAAAAGAATCTAAAAGATATTCAGTACAATCACTAGTCTCCTTTAGTATCATACCTATTTGATGAAATAAGTCATTTATTAACATCGAAATACCGTGTAATCTTCTATTAAATCGTGATTTATCTAACATATTGGGAATAAGATTATGCTCTTTCATGTAGCAACAAGCCTTGCTATGATTACCATAGAAAAACATTGCTGCAATTAGTGCCGTTGTCATAATTTCTGCATCACTCATATTTCTACGGCAATCATCATGATGACCAATTGCTTTAAGTAAGTCATCAGTGATAGCATAAACAGTAATTATTTCGTTTAACATATTCCCCTCCGTTTTTTTCTTCTTGGAGGGGATTTTATTATAAATTGTGACGCGACACGCCAGCGCGAAGCGCTGGCGAAGAGTAACTAGCAACTTGGGTTAGTAGTTGGTCAAGTTGATTTTGATGATGGATTTTGGTAATGTAGCCACCTGAGCGCTCTTGAGCTATACAGAAATATATCCATCCTTTTTATTTTGACAGACTAGTAGTGTTTTGTCCTAATTTCTCGTCAATATTCCGTCGCACTATGGGTGTTTTTTCGCCAGTTGTGTTTTTTTGTCTGAAACTCTAGCTCTGTCAGGATTTGAGGCGATCGCATTCCCAACACCTCCGACGGAAATCTTGAAAGTCTTATTCCCAAAGGATTTCAGGATTTTTCTCCTCCCCCCTCTTGACATGATTTTGATGGAAACGCTATCTTTATTGTTCTCAGACGGAACTGTACCTGGAAAACTAAATACCGTAAGGGTTCTACTTCGGGCGATTGCAATTCAAATTAATCCCTATTAGGGATTGAAACTATATGGAGACTGGCAATTATTAGATGAGCGTTTATTGCAATTCAAATTAATCCCTATTAGGGATTGAAACCCAGCGACTTTAAGAGACCATTTATAAAGTAAATCTTTAAGAGGTTAAACGACGCAGCATAATGGGAGTCATAACAGCATATATAGCAGCCTCACTCATTTCAGGAAGATATTCATAATCTTTGCTTCAGCGACGATACTGGTTAAACCAAGCAAATGTTCTTTCTACTAGCCAACGTTTGGGTAAAACCTCAAATTGTTTTTCTTTGCGGTGCATTACCTCAACTTGAGCTGGAATCATTAACCAAACTGCCAAGCCAAACTTGTCACCATCGTAGCCAGAGTCAACCCCCATGACTTCAACTTTTTCCAATAATTCTGGACGTTCCTCGGCAAGTTCCATCAAGGCATAGGCCGCAAGAACCCTCTCTCCAGCATTTCCTTCGCTGACGATGACTTTGAGTCACAGACCAAGACTATCAACTATTGTTTGGCGTTTTCTTCCTTTAGTTAGTTTGCCACCATCAAAGCCGTACACATCCCCCTTTTTTCAGTCGTTTTTACCGACTGGTTATCCGCTGCGATCGCACTTGGCTGTGCCAAACGACCCATTTTCTCTCTTAAGCGATCACGCAATGTATGATTTAATTCTTCCCAAATCCCACGTTTTTGCCATTTTCGGTAATAGCTGTAAACAGTTGAGCTTGGGGGAAATTCCCCCGGAAGCATATCCCATTGGCAACCCGTTTTTAAGTGATAATAAATAGCATTACATACTTCTCTCATATCAGTTGTTCGGGGATGACCACCAGATTTTGCTGGTGGAATCAATGGTGCCAATATTTCCCACTCTAAGTCACTAAGGTCAGTAGAATCAGCTTTTCGAGCCATCGCTTTCTAAGTAGATACACCTTCTTTGAAGTATCCTACCTTTGCAATTATGCTTGGCTAACCATCTTTAGATTTACTTTATAAACAGCCTCTAAGCTTTTATTCTACTAAGCAAATTCAGCGAGTTAGAGTAGTTAAACGAGCAGATGGTTATTACTGCCAATTTTGTGTTGATGCGGAACGCAAAGAACAGCATCAGCACAATGGTAAACAAGTAGGAATTGATGTAGGACTTGAGTTTTTCTACACTGATTCTGATGGCAAGGCAGTCGAAAATCCCAGATTTTTGCGTAAGTCTGAGAAGTCTTTGAAACGCAAACAACGCAAAGTTTCTAGATGTAAAAAAGGCTCTTCTAATCGCCGTAAAGCTGTTAAAAAGTTGGCGAAAAAGCATCTCAAGGTAAGTAGACAGAGGAAAGATTTTGCTGTGAAGACAGCAAGAACTCTAGTCCAGTCAAACGACTTGGTAGTTTATGAGGACTTGCAGGTGCGAAATATGGTTAAAAACCATCATTTAGCTAAATCCATTAGTGACGCATCATGGTCACTATTCACTGATTGGGTAGACTACTATGGCAAAGTTTTTGATACTTGGGTGATAGCAGTTGCACCTCACTACACATCGCAAGATTGTTCTGTTTGTGGGACACGAGTTCAGAAATCTTTGTCCACTCGTACCCACAAATGTCATTGTTGTGGTGCAGTGATGCACCGTGACCATAACGCGGCGACTATGATTTTGAACAAAGGATTAAAAAGTACTGTGGGACGCACAGAATCTAAAGCTTGTGGACAGAACGACCTCTGCTTAAGTGGGGAGACTCCTTTAAGTAAGTCGGCTGAATGAAACAAGAATCCCACGGCTTTAAGTCGTGGGAGCGTCAATTTGTGCTTAGTTTATCTGTAGCCCTCTTTCCTGTATCCTGGAATTGGTATCCTGTAATCTTTGGCTGGGAAATGGTAACTGGGGAAGCAATAGTTTTACCAATGATGGGGTGTGGTACTTGGGCTTGGGGGAACCGCATTCTCTGGGGTTATGATGAGAGTATGGATGGGGAGTTGGCGGGGGTATTTAATTTGTGCGTCAGGAATGGCGTGACGCTATTTGATACAGGGGATTCCTATGGAACGGGTCGATTAAAGGGACAGAGTGAGAAGTTGTTGGGACGGTTTACCCGTGGGTATGAGGGTATAAATCGGGATAAAATTTGTATTGCCACAAAGTTGGCAGCTTACCCCTGGCGATTGACGGCGAATTCGATGGTTGCTGCGGCTGAAGCTAGTGCGGAACGCTTGGGACGGGGGATTGATTTGGTGCAGATGCATTGGTCTACGGCGAATTATGCACCTTGGCAAGAGGGAAAATTATTGGATGGGTTAGCATTGTTAGCGGAACGAGGTTTAGTAAAAGCTGTGGGGTTGTCTAATTATGGGACAAAAAGATTACGATGGGCATATCAGCGATTGAGCGATCGCGGAATTAAAATTGCCACCTTGCAGGTGCAGTATTCCTTGTTGTCCACCTATCCAGTGACGGAGTTGGGGTTAAAGGATGTCTGTGATGAGTTGGGTATTCGTTTAATTGCCTATAGTCCTTTGGCATTGGGTTTATTGACTGGTAAATATCAGGTCAATGGTAAGTTACCGGGGGGTATTCGCGGTTGGTTGTGTCGGCGGTTATTACCTGGTATGCAACCCCTTCTAGATTGTATGGCGGAAATTGCCAGAAATCGCCAGAAAACTATTTCCCAGGTGGCGATTAATTGGTGTATTACTAAGGGGACAATTCCCATTCCCGGAGCCAAATCACAACGTCAAGCGGAGGAAAATATCGGCGCTTTGGGTTGGTTTTTGGATGCTGGGGAAGTGGGTGAGTTAGACCGAATTGCTGCTAGTTTACCGAAGAAAATGGTGCAGAATATTTTTCAAACTTCGTAATAGCCTGCGGCAACGCTTCGCGTACGTAATATCCGTTGTGCGGGAAGCGAGCTACGTAATAGACTGCGGTAATGCTTTGCGTATCTAATTAACGTGAATTCGACAGATGCAAAGAATCTCTCTCCAAAGTTCTCTTTCTTGGGAACAGAGGTTTTAAAAGAATTGATTCTTGATTGAAAACTACGGATTTTCTTTCCCTCTGGGAAGTCACAGAGGGTTTGGGGTGAGGTTCATCGAACTCATGTCTAAATTAGTTAAGTTTTTTCGTCAATTTTAGGGGTTTTTGATGACTGAAAATGAACAGTTAACAAAGTTGGTGAGTATATTAAGTAATTCAATTCTCTGTCAAATATTACCTGCGATCGCCCAAACTAATTTACCCGATTGGTGGTTAGCTGGTGGTGCAGTCAGAAATACGGTTTGGCGAGCAATTTTTGGCGAAGAATGTAAACTGGTTATAAATGACTTTGATATTGCTTTTTTTGACTTGCAGGGAGACCGAGAGCAGGAACTAACAGCTAAAACTACGCTCATTCAGCAATTTCCTGATTACAAATTTGATGTCAAAAATCAAGCTAGCTTCAATCGCTGGCGCAACGGACGGCAAATATATCATAGTACAGAACACGGTATCGAAGACTGGTTGCACACAGCTACCGCCGTCGGTGTAAAGTTAGATTATCAAGGGCAATGGCAATTTTTTACACCCTACGGTTTGGATGATTTATTTAATGGTATTGTTAGAGCCACTCCCAATCATCCCCAAAACCCAGATGCAGAGCAAAAAGCTGCTAGTTTTCTGGAAAAATGTCCCTGTTTACAAAAAATTTAATCTGGCACAATATCTGCTTTGAAATACGCGATCGCACACCATATCCTTCGGACAGAGCCTTACCCCCGTATAGACAACCCGACGGGTCGTCTCTACTCCCTAATCTGAACGACGATTTTCACTACCCACCTACTTATCACCATCTCCGAAATCAAACTATGTCTAAAGAGTTCACCATCAACAGCAAAGTCCGCGTCACCTCCCTTCCAGCGTACCTCAAAACCGCCGATACGATGCCAATGCTACGACCACCAGATTTAATTAGCATTGGCGAAGAAGGTGTAGTTATAGATCGTCGTCCCGGTGAATACTGGGTTGTAAAATTTACCAGGGGTAGTTTTTTGCTGGAAAGTCAATATTTAGAAGCTGTTCCCCCCACTCCCTAACTATTCCACTGGATTAATTCTGATGGGTAAAAAAAGGCACGTAGTTGCTTTAGCGCCTTTAGGAGTACGTACTCAATGAGAAAAAACAAGACTGTGAAATTACTACTTTGCAAGATACCTCTGCGCGTCTACCTCACGACCCTGTGGTCGATCCGCTACCGGAAGAAATCCAATGACGCAACTGCGTAGTAATTGGGTAAGTCCTTGCCTGATAAGAATCTTACTACTTCTCCGCAAGGACTAAATATTTACACCAATCTCGTTATGTAAAGAAAAATAAATTTTTGTATATTTTTGTGTAATATTTTCGCTCAAGTATCAAAAAAAGTAAAAAATAAACAAAATATAAAAATGTCGATTGCCGCAAAATCCATAAGGTGCTGAAATATAGGATATCGAAGGTGATCAAAGGGTCAGCTTTACTGACGATATATTGAATTGAATATTAAGTTAGTTGAGGGAGTGAGTATTCGGGCTGAGGATTTGCAAAGTTTGACAATTGCAGTATCACAAAGCAGATAAGGGGTTTAATTATTGGCAACATATGTATACTAGCGAAAATTCCCTTGGGAGTGATTAGCTAGTGAGGGATTTAGATAATTATCGAATTTGGACTTAGTTAGTAAAAATTCATGACTTATGCATGGACTAACCATTTACGTCATGGCGCAGATAGGCAATCTCAAAGTCTGATTTCTGGGTCAAGAGTGTGTAAGTCCCACAAATTAACAAATTAATTAAATTTATGAAATTACTGAGGAGCCGTAATCTGAATGCAGCTACATCCACGACCTCAGATGAATCAGGAAACTCGTCTGAAATTGGAAGCAGAACAGTCGTTGGAACCACGAAGGCTAAAGGTGCTGGACAAAATGGAAGCATCACAGCAGCGAAGAAGGCGTTTACTTGATGAGCGCGATCGCGTGGCGATTTTTATTGATGGGGCAAATTTATTTTACGCCGCCATGCAGTTAAATTTGGAAGTAGATTACGCCAAATTACTGCGACGATTAACGGGAGACCGGCAATTAATCCGTGCCTATTTTTATACAGCCTGTGACAGTGGCAACGAAAAGCAGCAAGGCTTTTTGTTGTGGATGAGTCGCAATGGTTATCGGGTCGTCACCAAGGAGTTAATCCAGTTTCCCGATGGTTCTAAAAAGGCCAACCTGGATGTGGAAATTGCGGTGGATATGTTAACCCTAGCACGGAACTGTGACACCATTGTCCTGTTGAGTGGAGATGGGGATTTAGCCTATGCAGTCAATTCCATCGCCTATCAAGGGGTGCAGGTAGAAGTGGTGAGTTTGAGTTCGATGACCAGTGAAAGTTTGGTCAATGTGGCCGACTTTTTCATCGATCTAGAGGAAATTAGGGTAGACATTGAGCGGGAAAAGAAAGTTCCAGAAAACGGTTTGGAAACTAGGGGACAGACAGGTGCTTTCGGGGTGACACCGCGACTACGTTCAACTAACGAAGCCGAACTCAATACCCATGTGGAAGTTCAAACAGTTAGAAGGGAAGGACAAATTCGTAATTCGTAATTTGTAATTTGCAATACCCGCTACGCGGGAAGCAAGCTACGTAATTGGGACTTGTTGAAAATATAGTAAAGACGCGATACATCGCGTCTCTCCCTACACCCTGTTCCCTATTCCCTGAAAGTCTTCAGTGTTTTTGCTGAATACGGGTTACCAATTACGAATTACTTTCACCGTTTAAGATATAATTAGGGTGTTTCAGGCTGCATAAAATAAAACCCTTCCCGGTAAAACTTCGTCGTTGATTTTCGCGTAAACCCGCAAACAGGCAGCCACTTCACCGGGTACACCACCACAGTTGATTTGTAGGTCATCCTTAGACCAGGTGTAAACGTCCGCATATGTTCCCCATAGCGGACGTATTTGGATTTGGTATCCAGCGTTGCGGGTGCGTTCGATGACCGGATCGAGGGTACGACGGGCTTCTCCTTGGAGTTTACCCCACCAGGAATAGCGATCGCAGGGTGGCATGTAAACTAGGGAGTGGATTGCCTCATCCAGGTCAAGACGGGCACGTAGAGTGACTGCGGGGTCAGTGCTGTGGGTAGTAGATTGAACACGACGAAATCTTTCAATCAGGGCAGTGGCGTATTTAGAACGTTCTGGTTCTGTATGGACAGGGCGAATGCCAAAGCGATCGACACTTTTGAGGACATGGAAAAGTTGGGCATCCAGTTGGATAAATTTGAGACAAGTAGATACCACCGCCGCGAGAAAATCGATATCCGTATCAGAACTGGATTTGGATTTGAGTAATTGAGGTGCGATCGCAATTTTATCTGACAGGGCTAATCCTGAAGTTTGAATTTTTCCCGTTAAACCAGGGTAAATTAATTCGCTCCGGGTAAAAGGTAGGAGCTTGCGGGTTTGGGTGTCCTCCTGGGTGTCCAGGGTTGGTAAGATTTCTTGCAAGCGTCTGCGCCAAATTAACACCAAACGTTCCGGTAATCGTAACAATAAGCGTTGAATTTCATTCCACAAATCACCATCATTATCGCTGGCAAACTCATACTCACCGATATATGGTTTTAACTCTGGATCGGATTTTAGGGTCATTGCCAAGGATGCAAGTTGAAAATCAGAGGCAACGGGTTCAAATACATCTTCCCATTGTAGAGGTTTTGGTGTCGCAGATTGAATAGATGAACTAATAGACGAATTTGGTTCTAACATCACATCCAATTCCCGCAGCAGTGCATCACACTTTTCAATCCCTGGGTCAGAAACAGTTGCTTGATTTCGTGCTTGTTGCAGTTGGGTCCGCAACCCCAACAACCCTAATCGTAATACCCAAGCCAAGTTAGAATTCTCAGTGACAAGGAGTTTATCGATATGCTGCATAATTTGTGAAGCGAATTGTTGTGCATCAGGTTGGAACAGGGCAATCAACTGCTTGAATCTTCCAGAGGCGTTTTCACAGTTGATTTTTGTCGATCACCCCATTGTTTTGATATTTTATCTGGAAAATTTTGCCTTTGCCACTTCATCTTTTCCAATCGCGATAGTCCGTAGAGACGACCCGTCGGGTTATCTCTACGCCGAATGATTGGTTACGTTGCGGTTTTATGTTTAATTGCACCTACCTACTTATTAACCAGTTTGAAGTATGTGAAAAAAATATTTCCCCCAGCATCCCCTGCTTTACCTGGATTTCTCACGAGTAGGTTGTAAGCTTGGAGTAACGGATTGATTTTCCTTCTACGGACTATCCCTACTCCCTACTCCCTATTCCCCATGAGTTTTAGGGTTTTGTGAGAAATGCGGGTTTAGCACATTCAGCGTAGACACGGGAAGTGAGGAGATAGACTATTAGGTGCTGAATGCGGATTTTTTCGCTAACATTATCTGAAAAATATGAAAAAATGACTTTTTCCTACCACTAAAACATATTAAATCGATAAAGTAGTGAGCAAATCGTAACCAACGGACTTGATGCTGGGAAGAGGTTGACTTAGTATATAAGTCTTTGGGCACTTGGGGCAAAACTTTTGCTTCCCGTTATATGCTGATGGGCGAATTGCGATCCAAAATATTAGGATGTATCGAGTACCAGCTTGCTCAAAAAATTATCGGTGTACGGCCTCATCACCGTCACGATTTATAGATACATTAGAAAGAGTTACTAATGCCTTGGTAGCGAAAACTATGGAAAAAGACGCGGTAACGGTCTACTGCCCAAATGAGCTTTGTCAAGCAGCGAATCCGATGACAAATAGATTTTGTCAACAATGTTCCACACCCATACCTCAGCGCTATTTATGGGGGGTGGGAGAGGGCAAAAATGTGGGCAATGCGGGTGAGATTTTGGGCGATCGCTACTACGTTGTGAAGCAATCGATTTTGTTGGACTGCAAACCCGGTTTACTTCCCCAAATTCCCGATTTAGACAATTTACAAACCCTCCGACCCTATCTACGTCTGTTTCCGTACCGTCTCCACGTTCCCCAGGTTTACGGAGTGTTGTGGCTAGAGGAAAATGGCCAGCGTCGGGAAATAATTTTACTAGAAAAGCCGCCTCTGCAATTACGGGATGGAGATACGGAAGTGCGATTGCACCCATCCATTGATACTGCTTGGGGTCAGGCTTCCTCTATGCGACAATTACATTGGTTGTGGCAAATAGCCCAACTATGGCAACCCTTGGCGAGTGAAGGTGTGGTATCGAGTTTATTAGATCCGTTGTTATTACGGACAGAGGGAGGAATTTTACGCATTCTCCAACTGCGTGCTGACGGGGAAAAACCACCCCGACTCGCAGCTTTAGGTGAATTTTGGCGGGTTCATTTATTACACAAATGTCAACAGGCGATCGCTAATTTTGTTGACGGTATTTGCCAATCCCTAGACAATGGCGAAATCCATTCCGGTGAACAGTTAGTTGCGGTGTTAGATCGGGGTTTACAGGAAATCGGTCGCCACCAATCGGTGAATGTAGAAATTATCACCCAGACCGACACCGGACCCCAGCGTCAACGCAATGAGGATGCTTGCTATCCACCCAGTGGGACTCGATTGCGCAAACCCCCCCAATCAAAAGCCTTGGCAATTGTTTGTGATGGTATTGGTGGTCATGAGGGTGGGAATGTGGCATCCAATTTAGCCATCGAAACCATTCAAACCCAGGTGCAACAGTTAACAGATTTTCGCTACGACCACATCGACCCCAATCTACTGTTAGCTGACCTGGAAGCAACTACGGGAATTGCCAACGACAAAATCAGTCAGCGCAACGATAGTGAACAACGTTCCGGACGACAACGCATGGGTACAACCTTGGTGATGGCTCTGGGGATTGCCCATGAAATGTATATTACCCATGTGGGAGATAGTCGTGCCTACTTAATTACCCAACATGGTTGCTACCAAGTCACCATCGATGATGATGTGGCATCGCGGGAGGTACGGTTAGGATATGCTTTATACCATGATGCCGTCAGTCAACCAGCTTCCGGTTCCCTGGTGCAGGCTTTGGGAATGGGTTCGAGCAATTCCCTTCATCCTACAGCCCAAAGATTTATCGTGGATGAGGATTGCGTATTTTTACTGTGTTCGGATGGCTTGAGTGATTTCGACCGGGTTGAACAAAATTGGGAAACGGAAATTTTACCCATCATCAACGAAAATAAGGATATTGGAACTGTAATTAGCCGGTTGGTGGAAATCGCTAATACCCAGAATGGTCATGATAATGTCACCGTTGCCATCGTCCGTAACCAAGTTAATTATGCCGAACCATCGGAGCCAATTTCCCCCCAATTAATCAGTTTGGCTGCTGCAACATCCAACGAATACAAACAAAGCAATGTCACAGTCAATCTCAATCCCACCCCTAATCAACGTACCCAAGTCCTACCAGATACGGTGCAAATTAAATCCCGGAAAATACCCTTTTATTTGCTAATTTTACCACTGTTTCTCCTGTTAGCTGGGGCTGTGTACTGGGTTGTTTCCTCTTCACTAGGTTCCCAAACACCCTTAAATTCCCAGAATAACGAGTCCCCCGCGAATAATCCTTCTACCACAGGAAAAACCATCCCTACACCATTAAATTCCCCATCCCCAGAAATTTTACCGGGATATCAGGTAGAAACCCGAACCGAACTGCAAGCCAATTTCCTCCCTGTTAGTTCAACAAATCCACCCTCCTCCCCCTACCCAGTAACTCTTCCCCAGGGAACTGTATTAAAAGTCCTGGATCGTAAACTTGAACAAGACTCTCCAGAATCAAGCCAACAAGTCTACACCCTCAGCATGGAGATATGTCAAATACCCCCATTACCACCCGTTTCCAAACCCCCAGAAATTACTTTGCCAAAATTAAATGTGGGTAGTAAAGTATCTATTCCCTCCGACAAACTCGTCAACAAAGTTAGTTATTCAAATTCTGCTGACCTCAGTAATTCACCTTGTAGCAAATTGTCAAGTACTACGGAGGGAGAGTTAATTCCGAAACAACCTGTTACAAGCGATCGCCAACAAGGATTGTAAATTTAATTACTGGTAATTATTCTTCCCCTGCATCCCAACCAGTTGAAACACCCATGTTGGCGACTAAACTGTTCACAACTGACCGTTGGCTGGTAAAATCAAGAGAAATTCGGCTTCTGTGGCAGCACAGATTTTCGCAAAAACCGATACACTAAGATGGAGTTTTGCATATTCTATTTGCCTATTTGAAAGTTGCTTCTAGCTGTTAGTGTTATAAATCCATGCCATCCTTAAATTTGGCGATCGCCCGTCTAGTCAATGCTGGTACAGATAATTTCGCAATTTGGGTGGTAAAATCTCCCTATCCCAGTGGCCATGTCATTCATGATTGCATTTGGTCTCCAGAGATGGAACAAACTTGGCGAGAATGGCAAGAATGGTTTGCTAATCATAGCAATTTGGGAATGCTACCACCCCGTGATGTCAATTCCCCCAAACCAGTTGGGGAGCCTTCTGCTGCTGTCGGTAGTCCACAAAGTAATTATGCTGGTCGGTTGATGCAGTTATTTGGTAATCAACTATGGCAATGGGTGTTTGATGGACCAATTCTCAGCAGTTTGGAGCGCAGTCGGGGAATTGCAATGGGTCAAGAAAGTCGGTTGCGAGTTTGTTTGGAGTTGCGTGACCCGTCCTTGGTAGCGATTCCCTGGGAAATTATGCAAAACCCAGGACAATCGGCGATTTCCCTGGGACAACAGATGTTATTTAGCCGTACCACTAGTGATGTGGAACCTTTACCGGAACTGGAAACTGACCCCGGTTTAAATATTCTTTTGGTCTTGGGGGAAGACGAAAATCTGAATTTGGATGCGGAAGCGGATTTATTAGAAAAAACCCTCACCGATGGTTCACGGATGGGTAGCAGTACTTACGGTTATGCACCTTGTTTTGTGCATCACCTCATCCAACCAAGTCGAGAAAAATTAATTGCTGAGTTGGAAAGTAACAACTATAATGTTCTCTTCTATGCTGGTCATGGTTCCCGTGCTGCCAATGGGGGGGTTTTATTTTTAAGTCCCGGTGAAACAATGAGTGGGATTGAACTAGCTCAGGTGCTAACCCGTACAGGAGTGAAATTGGCTGTATTTAATTCCTGTTGGGGTGCTCAACCTGCAACAATCAACCACCAATCTATCCCTTACAGTAGTTTGGCTGAGGTGTTAATCCGTCATGGGGTTCCCGCAGTATTAGGAATGCGTGACGAAATTGCCAATACCGAAAGCTTGTGCTTCATCCAAGCTTTTGCCCAAGCATTGCGATCGCGTAAATCAATTGATGAAGCAACAGCCGAAGCTCGTCGTCAACTACTGACGATTTACCGCTTTAATCAACCCGCTTGGACTTTACCTGTCCTTTACCAACACCCAGAGTTTAACAGTCAAATCCTACGCAGCCTTGATGAAACAGTCACCGAACTACCTTCAAATCTCCTCCCAGAATACCAACTACCACCCCCAAATGCAATCTTGCGATCGCTATCTGCTGACAACAAAGTTTGGCAATTAAAGGGACGCACCACCCATATCGGTAGAGTTCCAGAAAATGATATTGTCATCCCCGATTTATCCGTTTCTCGACATCATGCCAAAATTGTCTGTCGTGATACTTTTTCTGATACCACTTTTGTTCAAACATATTACTTGATTGATGATTCTACCTACGGAACCTACATATCCCACCCAGGTTCCATCGGTGCTTGGCAACGTATCCACCAAACTGAAATTAAAATTGAATCGGGTATGCAGTTAAAATTCGGTAGTCCCCGTAGCGATGGCTGGGAATTTATCATTGGCAAAGTTTAAATGTAATCTAGATGTAATCTTGGTTGTTTTGCAACTCGTAAATTTAATTGATAAATTTAATCATTTTTGAGCTTTACTATACCAAATTCTATCAATCAAAAATATTTCCAGGATAATTACCAAAAATTAGTTTCTATTTGCGGAAATCAATCTCTGACTGCTGTAGCTGTCAATACCACTAAATTCAATACTCGATTAGTTCACGAACCGGAGGCAAAATGGCTAACATTAATCAAAACTCGAAAAATACCCAACACCTAAAATCGGCAATTCACAGAGAATTACTCGATGCCCTACTATCCACCGAAGAAAATGTCATCTATCCTTGGGATACCAATCAAATTGAAACGGAAGATTTTTTCTCAGCCCACGAAGCTAATTTTGTCATGGATGATGTCCTCCAAGCAGAACTTAGTTCCCGCGCTGAAAGCTTTTTCAACCACCTTGATTCCCTATGGTCTCAACTTCCAACCTCAGAGTACCACAACTGTAATACAAATGTAAACATAATTGCTAATTTGAAGGCGAGTTTACAAAAAATTAGTTCCGTTGATTTACCCCCAAGTTGGCTGGAGACGATTGCTGCGAAAGCCTCGGAGATATTTAATTCCTCACAAACCCTGGGAGAACAATTAGCTTTGTGTGCCAATGCCGTATTACCTAATTGGGGAACCGATGATTTGTTGGTGTTAGCACGACCCTTTGCCTATGCCATGCGTAATGGGGATGAAAATCATTCCTCCACAGACCCCCAACCAGTAGCATCCGCGTTGAAGAAAGTTAGCGATCGCGATTGGAATTCACTCACAGAAATTGACCAAGCTAGGGTAAGTCTAGCTGTTGCCTACTACGCCCTCAAACAGCTAAACAGCAATAATTCGACTAATTTAAGTGAATAAATTCTGATTCCAGAATATGACAATAAAAATAAAATCGCTAATCATTCAACTGCGGAGTCATCACCCCGCAGAATTATTAATGGTCGCTTTTTCGCTGTCAGAAACTAATTTGAAATTATTCTTTGAAATTATTCGGGAATTGGGTTATGTATTTATTTAGGCTTTATTACGTATACTTTTATTTTACTTATTATTGATAAGTTAAAGATATCCTATTATATCAATAATTAATTCAAAAACACGAAAACTTGTCATCTATCAAAAGAAGTATCTGGGTGTAAACACATTGACGAAAACCATACCGTTAGACTAGCAGTTTCTCGTAGAGCAGCTTTGCTTGATTTTACTAGCATGGCTGATTTAGACGCATGGTTAGCAGCACTTAACCCTTAAAATAGTGAAGCTGCTATTTTCCAACCTGAATGCGTCGAGATTCGATATTTTACAAATTATTTCAGCAATCTCCCAGTTTATTATTCGCCCTGTTAACAAATCCACCTGCGAATGCAGACGAGTACATATTTGATTCGGTAGCAGTTAAAGAAGCAAAATTTGAAATCGATGGTGTATTTCTACCACCGCAAACCGAAAATCCAGGTGTGGTGTATTTCTGTGAGGTGCAATTTCAGAAGGACGAAAGACTATACGAAAGGGTATTTGCCGAATCCTATCTCTACTTTTATCGCAACCGTGACAGATTCAGCAATTTACAAATCGTCATCATTTACCCATCCCGTAGTTTAGAACAAACAGATATTAGTCCTTACCAAAGTCAAATCAACAGTCCCCAGGTACATCGGATATATCTGGATGAACTCGGAGATATTCGTTCGTTACCCGTATGGGTAGGATTGATGGTATTGACAACCCTAGAAGAAAATCGTGCGACCGCAGAAGCAAGGAATTTATTAACTAGGAGTCAACAGGAAGTACCTCCAGCAGAAAATCGTGCCATCATAGAGCTAATTACCACAATCATGGTGTACAAGTTTGAAGGTAAGAGTCAAAGGGAGGTAGAACAAATGTTGGGAATTACACTCAAAGAAACACAGGTTTATCGGGAAATTAAGGAAGAAGGAAGGGAAGAGGGACGGAAAGCAGAAGCGTGTCAGCTAATTATGCGTCAATTAACCCGACGAGTAGGAGAACTACCACAACCAGTGCGATCGCAAGTTGAATCCCTTTCCCTGGAAAAATTAGAAAATCTCGGTGAAGCATTGCTTGATTTTACTAGCATGGCTGATTTAGACGCATGGTTAGCAGCACTTAACCCTTAAAATAGTGAAGCTGCTATTTTCCAACCTGAATGCGTCGAGATTCGATATTTTACAAATTATTTCAGCAATCTCCCAGTTTATTATTCGCCCTGTTAACAAATCCACCTGCGAATGCAGACGAGTACATATTTGATTCGGTAGCAGTTAAAGAAGCAAAATTTGAAATCGATGGTGTATTTCTACCACCGCAAACCGAAAATCCAGGTGTGGTGTATTTCTGTGAGGTGCAATTTCAGAAGGACGAAAGACTATACGAAAGGGTATTTGCCGAATCCTATCTCTACTTTTATCGCAACCGTGACAGATTCAGCAATTTGCAAATCGTCATCATTTACCCATCCCGTAGCTTAGAACAAACAGATATTAGTCCTTACCAGAGTCAACTCAACAGTCCCCAGGTACATCGGATATATCTGGATGAACTCGGAGATATTCGTTCGTTACCCGTATGGGTAGGATTGATGGTATTGACAACCCTAGAAGAAAATCGTGCGACCGCAGAAGCAAGGAATTTATTAACAAGGAGTCAACAGGAAGTACCTCCAGCAGAAAATCGTGCCATCATAGAACTAATTACCACAATCATGGTGTACAAGTTTGAAGGTAAGAGTCAAAGGGAGGTAGAACAAATGTTGGGAATTACACTCAAAGAAACACGGGTTTATCGGGAAATTAAGGAAGAGGGAAGAAAAGAAGGAAGAAAAGAAGGACGGAAAGCAGAAGCGTGTCAACTAATTATGCGTCAATTAACCCGACGAGTAGGAGAACTACCACAACCCGTGCGATCGCAAGTTGAATCCCTTTCCCTGGAGGAATTAGAAAATCTCGGTGAAGCATTGCTTGATTTTACTAGCATGGCTGATTTAGACGCTTGGTTAGCGGCACTGAAGTCTTAAAATGAGGTAAGAGGTAGAAGCTGATATTGGGAATTACAACTTCCCCTACCCAGTTTCTTCGTCTTTCATAATCAATATTCTTCCTGGCCATGACCCTACCGAATTGGATTACGTTTTCGCGGCTTTTGGGTATTCCCTTTCTCTTGTATGGTTTACAAAATCCCACACCACAGTTGCGGTGGATTTGTGTGGTGGTCTTTTTAGCGTGTGCGCTGACTGATTGGTTAGATGGATATTTAGCTCGCAAGTTAAATCAAATTAGTGATTTAGGTAAGTTTCTTGACCCCCTGGTGGATAAATTACTGGTACTTGCACCCTTACTCTCCTTAATTCAATTGGGACAGGTTCCAGCTTGGGGTGTATTTATTATTTTGGCACGGGAATTAGCGATCGCAGGATGGCGGGTCAATCAATCTACTATCAGTGGAGCGAATATTTGGGGTAAACTCAAAACTGTGAGTCAAATCATTGCGATCGCGCTTTTAATTGCTCCTGTTCCTAGTTCCTGGGATTTACCAGCCATCATCGCTTTTTGGTTGTCGGTGGCTCTCACTGTTATTTCTGGCATTATTTATGTAGTTCCGCGACCTTCAGTATAGTTAGTTATGAGTTATTGTCTGAAATTGTCCAACATCCTTGACTCAACTTTCTTCCTCCCAATCCTCAATTTGCAACCCATTCACTCGGCTAAATTCTTTCGTATTATGGGGAACCAATATCTAAGTTATTCACCATTGCAATAGCTGCAATCTGCAAATCATCAGAACCAATCGGCGTAGCAGTAGCATCTAACTCAGTCCTAATTCTACCGTATATAGTGGCAACTGCATCATCAAAAGGCAACGATCCATATACAAAGCTTATAGCTCCTCAAATCTGTTGTAGCAAGCTTCCCCGTAGGAGTACTTATGTGTTTTAGAAGTTTGTGAGAACTCCCAGTTTTGCGATCGCTTTACTTTCTCGGCAAAGACAAGTGTTCATTCAAACTTGATATAACAGAACTTAATATGACAGATTGACATCATCCCTCCTCAACCTGTGTTAAAGGATGTTTTAAAAGTCGATTAGAATACTTAACAAGCTCGTTTTTTGCAAGAAACGCGACATGTCGTGTCTGTAGGGGAATCGGGAGTAGTTGTTCACGACAAATACACCGTTTGAGCCTATTGACTATCTTCAATAATTGGTTGCCTCTTATAGGCTCGCCCTTACCTCCACCTTTATACCGTTTGAGCCTATTGACTATCTTCAATAATTGGTTGATAAAGTATTTATTAATACTTGACCAACACCCCCTTACAATCCTTGTCGCTTGAAATAATATAACTTGATATTACAGATTGGCATAGAGTCAATCGCCAAGACTTCATTGTTCTTTTGAGGCTTAAGTCCTCCTTTATTCTTGATTCTACATTCTGTATTCTTCAATAAAAATGAAAACCATGTCCGCCAATTCCCAAACATTTCCGGAAGCTGATATTATTCGTTTCATCCTCAAGGCTGTATTGCTAAAAATCATACCAGCCTCTTCTCTCCAATACTTAATTAAACTTTTCCAACTTTGGCAACGTCACAAATCTTCATCAATCAGTCGAAGTTAAAAGTTGCAACGCGAATTGTGGCAGAATTTATTAGTTAAAACCCAGCGTGGTAAAACTGACTAGAGACCAAAAAGCATGACTAACGTAATTCAGCCAAAGAATGACGATATGGTTACAATCGGTTATTAGTGCGTGAAACTACAAACTCGAATTTACAATACATAATTGCTCCTGTGTGTCACACATCCGACGCTCATAAATGTTCTTTTTGGCTAATTTATCCCAGCCTTTAACAAAATGGGGATAAAATTCCCGCTGTCAAAGGCAATTGCGTAGCTTGCTTCTTCCGCAATTCTTCTCCTGGAAGCATTACGAATGACTTAGCTTGCTTTCTGCGTAGCGGGTATTACGAATTGCTATAATCTACCTCTTCCCGTCAATTTTACCGTTCTCGCTTCCAACTAACTAACCTGACTGACTTGATTATTTCCAACATGAATCCAACAACCTCTCACCCTAACCTACCCAGTGTCTACGACCCGAAAGCTGCTGAAACCAAATGGCAACAGTTTTGGGAAGAAAATCAACTCTACAAAGCTAACCCCAATAATCCCAGTGAACCCTACTGCATTGTCATTCCTCCCCCAAATGTCACGGGTAGTTTGCATATGGGTCACGCTTTTGATAATTCCCTGATTGATACTTTAATTCGCTACCAAAGAATGCGGGGAAAAAATACTTTGTATCTCCCCGGAACTGACCATGCGAGTATTGCTGTGCAAACCATTTTGGAAAAGCAACTCAAGTCGGAAAACAAAACTCGTTATGATATCGGTCGGGAAAAGTTCCTCGAAAGGGCTTGGGAATGGAAAAAACAATCAGAGGGAACGATTGTTAACCAGTTACGACGCTTGGGTGTGTCGGTGGATTGGTCACGGGAGAGGTTTACTTTGGATGAGGGGTTGTCAAAGGCTGTGTTAGAGGCTTTTGTCACCCTGTATAATCAGGGTTTAATTTATCGTGGTGAATATTTAGTTAATTGGTGTCCTGCTTCCCAATCGGCTGTGTCGGATGTGGAGGTGGAAAAGAAGGAGGTGTTGGGTAAACTTTGGCACTTTCGCTATCCCTTGAGTGATGGTTCTGGCTATGTGGAAGTGGCGACAACTCGTCCAGAAACCATGTTGGGGGATACGGCTGTAGCTGTCAATCCCCAGGATGAACGGTATCAAAGTTTAATTGGTAAGACCTTAACTTTACCAATTATGAAACGGGAAATCCCTATTATTGCCGATGAGTTGGTGGAAATGGAGTTTGGTACGGGTTGCGTGAAGGTGACACCAGCCCATGACCCAAACGATTTTAAGATGGGTAAACGGCATAATTTACCGTTTATTAACATCATGAATAAGGACGGGACACTGAATGAAAATGCCGGTGAATTTGCGGGATTAGACCGATTTGTGGCTCGAAAACAGGTTGTCAGCCGTTTGGAAACCGATGGTTTTCTCGTCAAAATTGAGGATTATTCCCATACGGTTCCCTACAGCGATCGCGGTAAGGTTCCCATTGAGCCGTTATTGTCAACCCAGTGGTTTGTGAAGATTCGTCCGTTGGCAGATCGAGCTTTGCGTTTCCTGGATGAGCAAAATTCCCCAAATTTCGTCCCTTCTCGTTGGCAAAAGGTCTATCGGGATTGGTTGGTAAAGGTGGAAGATTGGTGTATTTCCCGTCAGTTGTGGTGGGGTCACCAAATTCCAGCTTGGTATGCGGTTAGTGAAACCAATGGGGAAATTACCGATACGACTCCCTTTGTCGTGGCGAAATCGCCAGAGGAAGCTTTAACCTTAGCTAAACAAAAATTTGGGGATGACGTTCAATTGGAGCGAGACCCGGATGTGTTGGATACGTGGTTTTCCTCTGGTCTATGGCCCTTTTCGACAATGGGATGGCCTAGTTTAACAAGTGACCTAGCTAAATATTATCCCACAAGTACCCTCGTAACGGGATTCGATATTATCTTTTTCTGGGTCGCGCGGATGACGATGATGGCGGGTCATTTTACTAACCAAATGCCCTTTAAAGATGTGTATATTCACGGTTTGGTTTTGGATGAAAATGGCGACAAAATGTCCAAATCCAAGGGAAATGGGATTGATCCGTTGCTATTAATTAATCAATATGGTGTGGATGCCCTGCGGTATTATTTAATTAAGGAAGCCACCGGAGCCGGACAGGATATCCGTTTTGATTATGACCGGAAAAAGAATGAATCTCCAGCCGTAGAAGCAGCCCGGAATTTCGCCAATAAAATTTGGAATGCCTCCCGCTTTGTGATGATGAATCTGGATGGACAAACACCAGCCCAGTTAGGGGTTCCCCAGCCATTGGAATTGAGCGATCGCTGGATTTTATCTCGTTACAACCAAGTAATTCAGCAAACTATCCAGTATATGGAAAATTACGGGATGGGAGAAGCTGCCAATGGTTTATATGAGTTTATTTGGGGCGATTTTTGTGATTGGTATATTGAGTTAGCTAAGTCGCGTTTACAACCCGGTGGAGATGAAAATTCCCGTCGCACAGCCCAACAAACTTTAGCCTACGTTCTTGAAGGTATTCTCAAATTACTCCACCCCTATATGCCCCATATTACGGAGGAAATTTGGCAAACCCTAACTCAGCAAGCTCCGGATTCCCGACAAAGTATATCCCTGCAACAGTATCCAGAAGCAAATCCAAACTTGATTAATACTGATTTAGAAGCCCAATTTGAACTGCTATTTGGCACCATCCGCACAATTCGTAACCTGCGAGCCGAAGCCGATGTCAAACCTGGAGCAAAGGTCGATATTAAACTGCAAACTCAAAGTCCACAGGAGCGGGAAATTTTAACCCAGGGTCAGGTTTACATCCAAAACCTTGCCAAAGTCGAGCATCTCACCATTTCTGGACAGCAAATTAACCCTGTTTCCCCACAAACCCAAAATCCCCAATCTAAATCAAACCAAATCAATTGGCGATTAGTCGGCAAAACCTTCGGATTCCTATTTTTATTTCGCCTTTTAGTAGCGATCGCCGATGCCATTGATGATATACCCCTAGCAGGTAGATTTTTTGAACTGATTGGGTTTTTGTATGCCACCTGGTTTTTAGCCAAAAGCTGGTTAAATCCCCAAGCACGCGATCGCTTTTGGCAACAAGCCAAAGGTCTGGTTAACAATCAACCCGAACCCATCCCTACAACCGAAATAACCCCAGATACCCCAGCAGTAAAACAAGACTCAGAAAAAGTTATCGCCGGAGTCGTCGGTACAGTTCAGGTAATCATGCCATTAACAGGGGTTGTGGATATTGCCGCATTTATCGAAAAACTTCAGAAAAAACTGACCAAAATCGAAATGGAAATTACCCAACTTTCTGGTAGACTAAATAATCCCGGCTTCGTGAACAATGCCCGTCCCGATGTCGTTCAAGATGCTCGCGATAAACTTAGCGAAGCCCAAACCCAAGCCCAAATCCTCCGCGATCGCATTTTGCAATTATCATCCCAGTAGTTCAAAGATTTTGGATTTTAGATTGCTTGTGATCTGATACCATTTCACCAAAATTTTGATACATTTTCTTCCCTTGCTCCCCCTGCTTCCTACCTAACCTGGATTTCTCACGAGTAAGTTGTAAGTCTTGAGTAACGGATTGATTTTCCTTCTACTCCCTGCTCCCGTACAGACGACCCGTCGGGTCGTCTTTACTCCCTACTCCCTATGAGTTTTAGGGTTTTGTGAGAAATGCGGGCTAAGTGTATCAACACCAAAGTCAAACGATATGACACCCATAGGACTCCTATTTGATTTTTGAACAATCAAGCTGCCTATAAGCTTGACATACAAAGTTTGACTTCTCAGTATACTAAGCAAGATTCAAGTAGGATTCCTATATTATTAAACCTCGTCCATAATCAAAACAGGAGTTTTCGTCATTGCACTTCTTCGCGTAGCGGATCGACCCCAGGGTCGTCAGGTAGACGCGCAGAGGCTTCTTGCAAAGTAGCAATCTCAATCATCCCGAATGAAAACTACGGTTTTAAATTCAGAGACATGGTTTATGTTTATAATCTTCCCATCCACCTAAAATCAAAATCTAAGTTTTGCCTGTTTTCCCTAAAATTTAAGATAATTGATTCAGCTAGCCTTGCTTCTCCAACAACCATGCTATACCTTGCTCAGGTGCGAAAAAACGACTTTTTAGGACAGTTTCAACTTCTCCTCTTAGCCCGACAAGAAGCTGAAAATGTTTGGACACTCATTCCCGAAGAGGCTTTTATTTTACTGGGGAAAAATACCACCCATTCCGAAAAACTGCTGGTACTAGTCGAACTTTCTCCCACCGGAGATATCATCAAACTCGAAGAAGCCACCAATTGGGTCGTCAACCTCGTGAAAAATTATCTCTCCAACGGCATCACACCAGAATTTCTCCGCCAAGAAGCTGAACGGGTTGAAGAATGGCGGAAAAATCTCACTCTCCAAAATCAAGACCTGGCTAGACGTTCCCTGGAATTAGAAGCCCGTCGCGAACAAATTCAAGCTCTGGAGGAAAACCTAAAACGGGATAAAAATGGTAATTCCCATCCCCAGTAGTGGTTTATCAAAATAGAAATGATGGATACATTAAATGAAACTAGAATAATCAACGCTTACAGCCCCTGATATGTAGCAAGCATTAGCGTCAACGATATAAACGGGTGCGATTCTTGGGCTAAGGATGAAAATAATAGCAGGCATCTTGCTGGCACTACAAAATTTTATCAGTCAATACAGTTCAGTTAGACTTAAAAGTCTGATTATTGGGTAGCGTATTGTTTTATAAGTATCTTTGTACGCAATCACAAAAGATGCTGTGCGATCGCGAAAAATAGATAACTTATTTAAATCAATCAAAACCCTAAATTTGACAATTTTGTCATTTGCCCAGTTTCTCAATAATTTTCGTCAAATTCTCAATATTACTGACTCTATTCTCAATTAATTGACGCAATAATGAATATTTCAAGCTCTGAATATATACTTTTTCTTTTTTATGATAATATTAGTTATAATCCAAAGGAGTGTTATGTGAACTTTTTTCAAATTAATGCTCTATCTTTATCCCTTCTGAGACCGATTCATTAAAGACGTTTGCAAAACATCCAAATTCATCCGTCCCATCCTTGTTTCAAACTGGTATTACATGCGTGACAAGTTCAGGTGAAATTAGTTTTGTCAACTCGTAATTATCCTTAAAAGTGAGGTTAAGGAGAAAAAGTGAGGTTAAGGAGAAGTATTAAATTCACCTTTACACTAAGTTTTCCGCGCCAGAATCAATTATGCATTGAAAATTTAGCGATCGCATCCTTCAAAATCATGTTTATTCATCCAGACTTTAAGCATTATTACTTATTGACAAAAGACTAATAAGCGTTTGAGGTGAATTCGACGGATTCAAATAACCTCTCCGAAATGGATACAGACTGTGGGAAGATTGATTTTTGGTTAAAACCACAGATTTTTCTGTCCCTCTCCGTTCTGCGGAGAGGTTCATCGAACTCACATTAACTTGTCAGTAATGCTGGTATTATATACAACATAAAAATCGATAACTTCCATAATATATTTAAATCAATCAAAACCCTAAATTTGGCAATTTTGTCATTTGCCCAGTTTCTCAATAATTTTTGTCAAATTCTCAATATTACTGACTCTATTCTCAATTAACTAACGTAATAATCAATATTTCCAGTTCTAGATATACAGGTTTATTTTTTTAGGGTAGAATTAATTATAATCCAGAGGGATGCTGTGTATTTTCACGGCTTAGGGTCTGCTGTTCCCGAAGCACAGCGCTAGCTATAGAAGTATTTTTGCGAGGGTAGGATAGGGAGGCTGCAATCAGCTGGATGGGGAAGGGAAAAATTGAGTAAATTGAGTCGATGATGAAAAGCAGTAAAATACATGTTTTTACTTGTTTTTAAATTATTTTATTTTGATTGATAATTTGGAGTGGAGTAATAATCTACTCCCTACTCCCTCTCAAGATTAAAACAAGAAGACAACTAACCTTTAGCAAAAGCAAAGAAACTCAAGTGATACAAAGTACCCTTAGCTGGATGCTTTTGTACCTCTCGAATCACCGTTGCTCCCCGCCAATTGATTTCTGGTACATTGAGTTCAATCGGGGTTTTATTTGCTCTTGCTTCCTTTAATAGCCGTTCAGCCGTTTTTGCGTCCAAAGTCAAAGACACAGATTCCGCACCATTGTGTCCATACAAATTTGCCGGAATTAATCCCGAACGGCGTAATGCTCTGGGTTTACTTCCTTCCGGACGCATTTGCCCTTCAACTCTTACAGTAATTTCCATATCCAATCAACCAAAATAAAACTTCCAACAACCACCCCTGACCACACAGAGGATAGAATTTATCACAAAAACAATCCGCGATCGCATTCGTCAACGTTCTGTGTGACAAGGTGCTTGCAAAACCTTAATTCTACACTATTTCCCCTGCGATCGCACGATGTACCAATTATCCATTTCTCACAAATCCCTAAAACTTTTAGGGAATGGGGATTCGGGAGTGGTCGTGAAACCCGTTACTCAACACCTATGGCTTACTTGCTACCAATACAGTTTATGCACTTAATAAGGAAGCCGGAGTTCCATCGGCATGGAGTAATGCTCGCTTGGGTCCATGAATCGGGTCTTCCAAAATAATTGTTTGGTCGCGACTAGCCCCCAAAGAAACAATAGCAATGGGAACTTCCATCAATTCCGCCAAATACTTCAAATAATCCTGAGCTTGGCGGGGTAAATCCTCCCAAGTCCGACAATTCTCAGTGGAAACTTGCCATCCTGGTAAGGTTTTATAAATCGGACGACATCGGGCAAACCGTCGTGAACTAGCGGGAAAATGCTCACACCTTTCCCCATCAATTTCGTAGGCAACACAAACCTTAATCTCCGGTAATTGATCCAGCACATCTAACTTGGTGACAGCTAAACAATCCAAACCATTAATCCGTGCTGCATAGCGACCAATCACCGCATCAAACCAACCACAACGCCGTTTCCGTCCAGTGGTAGTTCCAAATTCAGCCCCCAAAGAACAAAGCAATTCCCCAATTTCCCCATCCAACTCCGTGGGAAAAGGTCCTTCCCCAACTCTAGTTGTGTAGGCCTTAGAGACACCAATTACCCGGTCAATAATCGTCGGTCCCAACCCCGTACCCACACAAGCACCTCCCGCAACCGGATTCGAGGAAGTGACAAACGGATAAGTACCGTGATCCAGGTCTAATAGGGTTCCCTGTGCCCCTTCAAACAACACATTACGCCGCAAACGCACAGCATCATAGATTTTTAAAGAAGCATCAACCACATAGGGACG
The DNA here is from genome assembly GCF_002368395.1 of Calothrix sp. NIES-3974. Lineage (GTDB taxonomy): Bacteria > Cyanobacteriota > Cyanobacteriia > Cyanobacteriales > Nostocaceae > NIES-3974. Next base: position 2,324,803 of record NZ_AP018254.1, on the reverse strand, counting down.
CAACCTGTCAGCATAACCCAAATACTGCTCAATCACCTCATCTGGATTTAGAGGTGGCAAATCATACAGTTTTTCGAGAATCGCGTTTTTATAATTAATTGTCCAATTTAACTGCTCACGCAGCCCTTGGGGGTCAATTAAATCCAGCATCCGAATTCCCGTCCGCTCGGATTTATCCGCATAGGTCGGACCAATTCCTCGACCAGTCGTACCAATTTTATAATTACCACGATGTTCCTCAGATGCCTGATCGATCATCCGGTGATAGGGCATGGTGACGTGGGCATTCTCGGCGATAAACAGATTCGCCGTCGAAATTCCTAACTTATCCAATTGGTCTAATTCCGTAATCAAGACTTGCGGGTCGATTACGGTTCCAGAACCGATAATACATTCGGTATCTGGATATAAGATACCAGAGGGGATTAGGTGTAGTTTAAAGGTTTGACCTTTGACTACAATTGTGTGTCCAGCATTGACACCCCCTTGATAACGTACTACAACATCTGCGGAGCGGCTGAGTAAGTCTGTTATCTTACCTTTTCCTTCATCGCCCCACTGGGCACCGATTACAATGACGTTAGCCAAGTGATTATATTGAGAGCTACAGTTTTCACAAACACAAATTATCGGCTAGGTTTGTTATCAATGTCAAGGCAATTGTGATTATGGTTTGCTTTAGGGATATGTCCGTATTTATCATTGATTTACTTTTGCCTAACCCTTGCATGGACAAGGTTATACCTTGATTTAGTATTCACAAATAGATGATTATGTGGTTTTGCCAATCCTGGTTTATTGGTAATATTTTGCACCATTTTCACTCTTTTTATCTTGGGGAAATCAATGGGGTTTGTATCTTTTTTTAACCCCCTTGTTAAACCAGAGATCAGGCTTTCTCTCTGTATAAATCTGATGTTTCTTCTGCTATTAATGTCATCAAATCCTGATAAAAGTAATTTGGCATTGATCAAAGTTAGTAGTAATGGAAAACTTTCACAAATCAGCCTGATAATCGCTATTACCAGAGATATTGGTAGGTATTTCGACTTTGCTGTAGTTGATGTTCTCCCTTTGTAAATACTGATTCTTAACACCAAATCTGTATTTTATCCATGTAGATAGGGTAAAAAATACAACTTAATCATGACCGCATCCTTGGGCTGAAATGGTTTTAGCATTCCGTACTCAAATGTAACGATTATGGATTCATCTTAATTCCAAGCTTGGAGTAATCTACGGTAAATCATTGGGTAAAGATTAATTTTTGTAAATATCCTTTCTTGATGATTATAGGTAGTTAGAAAACAGAATTCAAAAATACAGGATAGGGTGATAAAAAAACTGTTGAAGGGATAAATTATCTTTATAAGTAAGTAAGTTGGAGAACAGAAGCAAAATCTAAACTATCGGTGGGGTGAAAACAGAATTAGGTTGTTTGGTTGTTTCAGTCTTTGGGGAATGAAGTTCATCTTGGGAGGGTGACAATCTAGCTGCGAAGCTGTATGCAGCGAGGATTATAGAATTCATCAAGCCGGAAAATGAAGTTGATCTTGTGATGGTAGACTAGCTTCAAACTATTGCTGCATCGCGGTTTCAGAATTTAAACACCATAGCGATCGCTCACAAATTATCAAAAAACCCGGTTTAAATCCCTGAAATATATACCCCATACTTCGCACGGTGATATATCTACCTTTGGGTTTGTTGACGGTTGACTGTTAACAGTCAACCCTTAAAGATTAACTACCGTCAATGGGTAAGTCCTATTCCTTTGAAAATTAATCCCCTTGTAAAAATTCTAAATATCCCTGACTCAACTCCTCGACAGCCAAATGATAGAACTGTTGGCCATGTTCTTTTGTCGCTAAAGCGGGATTAGAACCCATCCTTCCATCGGGATAGCGTCGGCGAAAATCGATAGAACCGTAGATTTTGTGTCCCTTACCAACTTCAGGAGATAGGAAAGCTGTTTTAATTGCTTCCGGATAAACAAACTGGGTGACAGCGACTTCGCTAGGTGTTGCATGGGAACCTTCCTCGTCCCCATAGAGTTCCTTGGCTAGTTTGTAGACGCTACTACACATAAACCAGTTAGCAACTTGACATCGGACTCGAACTGCATGGGGATAATGAAGTTCTTCTAGGTATGTATAGATTTCCGAAAATGCAGCTCGTAATGTATGAATATTTCCCCCATGTCCGTTGATAAAATAAAACTTGTGAAAACCAGCTTTGACTAAACTGGTGATGTAATCACGGATAAACAAAATCATTGTACTGGGACGAAGACTAATAGTACCAGGAAAACCTGTATGATGTAGTGCCATACCCACATTAATCGTTGGTGCAACCATTGCTTGGGTTCTTTCTCCCACACCTTTAGCAATGGTTTCGGCACAAATCGCATCTGTTCCGATCAGACCAGATGGACCATGTTGTTCGGTGGAACCAATGGGTAGAATAATGCCTTGGGAAGTTTGTAAATAGGTTTCTACCTCTGGCCATGTGCTTAAATGCAATAACACGATATTCTCCTGGTTAATTCTTGCTCATGGGACTTGCTGGAGCGCTTTAAACCCCTATTGATCACAAATCCTTAACTTCCAGGGAGTAGGGAATATAAACTCAACTGTCAACCGTTAACAACCCTACATGCGAAGATTTCACAAATCCCGCTCAGACTGCTGTAGCTTGACCTGTCAGATTGACACTGCTAAACAATTAAATTAAAAGGCTGAAGCACTTCAAATTCTGATCCTATTCCCCGTACCCTGTTCCCTCATTCCTCTACTCAAAACAATAATGCTTTTTCACCTTGCTTTGAATTTCCCAGGTACAGGACATACCCTGGGGAAAAGTGACTAAATCCCCCTTACCCATAGTCACGGATTTTCCTCCATCAGGAGTGACGATAACATCGCCTTCTAAAAAATAACAAGTTTCCTGGGAATCGTAGGTCCATTCAAAGCGGGAGACATCTTTTTGCCAAATCGGCCAACTGGATATACCCAACTCCTGTAAACGTTCAGAACTGGGTTGGTGTTCAATTTTGATTTCCATCAAAAAATAATTCGGAACTAGACAATCCTTGTTTGCGATCGCTATTCTAGCAGGTTAAATGTACAGCAATCCGATTTAAGTCGTGAAAAATAGCGTGCCGTTGACTGATGACAGGTGACTGTAAACCTTTAACAACCCTACATCTAAAGATTTCACAAATTCCGCTCGGACTGCTGTAATTAAGTTAGCAATAGGGAGTAATGTCTTCACCACATTCATCAGCTAAATAACATAATGCCCGAAACCGCAAATTCACAAATTGTTCATATAGGGGATTGAATTTGCATAATGGGGGAATATGGGCTAACTTACGACCAAACACGATAATATCCCGTGCAAATGGACATTGAGATGGTATGGTTTTGACGATAAACTGGGCTAAATACCGGTTATTGATTTCTAAATAGTCGAACCAATTTTTGAGCGGTCGTAACAAATCAAATTTGGCAAATTTGAGTTTCTGCTGGGTCGATGGAGTCGTTTCCCTGAAGAAATCGCAAAAACCAGGGAAAATTATTTGTTTGTGTTTATTTTGAGTACTGAGCATCTCAATTACTGTCAATCCGGGAATTATTTGCTATTTAAACCCGCTAACTTGATGCAAACTGTCCAGTGGAATACAAAAACGTTAAAAAACTTTACAATTGACAAAAGAGTCAAGATATGCAGTCTGCTAATTTTTTAAATCTTTGATATAAATCCGAAATATATGTCTACGGAAAACTAAATGAAAACTTCATATTCACGGTGCTGATTTTTGCTGAATATGTATATAGAACCTTTGACAGATTTTTTAGGAGTTGCCCTTTCGTTAATCTGTAAACTGAATGGTTAAATGCAGCAGTTTTTGTTTTAATAGGAGAATTTAAAGGGTGCAAAAACTTGTTTATGTAATTCAATTTATTCAAAAACTATTACCACCCCGTCGTCTACGTTTCCCGTTGCTGGGATTAATCTTAGTCGTGGGAATTGTTGCTGACCGTTCCCGTCCTGTCCAAAGTAGCCAATTTGATCCTGACCCCTATACCTACAGAATAGTCCGACCACAACCAGGGGTTGAATTGTTAGAAATTCAACCGAATTATGGTGATGAGGAGCAAACTTTTGGAGTCAAACCAAATTGGGAACAACCAGATTGGTCGGATATAGCACCGGGACAAATCACATCTCCAACTTTGATTGCAGCGACTTCACCTTATATTCCCCGATCGAAACCCAATCCCCAAATTTCCCAGAGGAATTTACCCCAGGGGGATGGCATTTATCTGTACGGACAATCACCCCGAATCGGAGAAAACGGCAAAGGATATATCGTTTTCACCAAAAATCAAGGTCGGGTCGTGGGTGCTTTATATATGCCCAATTCCGAGTATAGTTGTTTTCGTGGTTCCATTGACGAAACTGGAGCGATCGCCATGACTGTACAAGGATATGCAGGTGAGTCAAATCCAGTTCAAGTAGCCACTAGTGGGAATGGGGTAAATTTAGATATTAATAATATTAACGCTCCCAGTCCCTATGCCCATTCTCTCTCCCTAACAGACTTTTACCGCTTGCAACAGATTGGTCAGTTAGAGCGGGAAATTCTTCAGGCTTGCGAATTCGGAGATTAACAGAATACGGGAGAAATCAAGAAAACCCCTAGCACCAACTTTGATCTCGATCATTCCTCTGGTGTATGGATACCCACTCCCTACCCCCTCAACTTTAAAATTCAATCCCCGGTTGAGCTTTGACACCCTGTTCTCGAAATGGATGTTTAATCAAAGTCATTTCTGTCACTAAATCTGCAAAGTCAATGAGAGGAGTTGGCGCTCCCCTACCTGTCAAGATGACATGGGTCAGTTCTGGTTTTGTCCTGAGTCCCGCTAAAATATCTTCAACCTGTAAATAGCCCAATTTCAAGGCAACATTAATTTCATCCAGTAATATAAGTTGGTAATCTGGGTTTTGAATATATTCTAGGGATTTTTGCCAGGCTGCATATGCTTTTTCGATATCGCGATCGCGGTCTTGGGTATCCCAGGTAAAACCCTCCCCCATCGCGTGAAAGACCAATTGGTCTGGCCACATTTCCAATACCCGTTTTTCCGCAGGTTCCCAACTACCCTTGATAAATTGAATAATTGCGACCCGATATCCATGTCCCAGCGATCGCATGACCATTCCCAATGCAGCAGTGGTTTTACCTTTACCATTACCAGTGTTGACAATCACTAAACCTTTTTGGGCGATCGCATCGGCAATACGTTTAGCTTGTACCTGTTGACGACGTTGCATTTTACGTCGATACTGTTCATCATTGAGTTGGGAAAACTCTTTGATAGCCTCTTCAGATGTGATTTCTTGCCAAGTTTCTTCGGTATTCATAATTTGTGAGCGAAATTACCTTTCCCCAAACTTTTATATAGAGGGATGAGGAAGTGGTGAGTAGTAAGTAGGAAGTCAAGAGCTATAGCTAATCGCTTGTCTTGACAACTAAATCTATTTTGATTGCTTTGGATCCAGTACTTTGTTGTATAATATCTAATAAAGAGATTTAAATCAGTATCCAAATCTGATTAGATATATGTTTTTATTTTGGTATCTAGCCGAGCCGTAGCGGGTCTAGCAACTTTGCAGAGAATAAAATAGCAACCCAGAAAAGGTAAATTACAAGTTTATCGGTAGGATTACCATGTGGTATTAGGAAAGTATTTAGGTTTTTGTAATTTTCAGCCCATAGCTACTGGTACAAAGTTTGAGTAACAGCAGCTGTTAATCCCGCATTTCTCACAAAACCCGAAAACTCACAGGGATAGTCCGTAAAAGGACAATCAATCCCTTACTCAAGGCTTACAACTCACTCGTGAGAAATCCAGGTTAATGGGAATTAGCAAGAATGCGATGGCGACCCGTTGAAGATTTTTACAATCTTACATGTAGTCGTCTATAGCATTAAATTTAAAGGCTTTTAGTAGTAGCTCTAGCCTTTTTATAGAGCGATAAATCGTAACTACGAACCCATTAAAATTCATGTAATGGAGGATTAGTTGTTGACCTTTAACCTTTGACTGTCATAAGTAGAGCCTTTCCCCTGGGTACAGCCAAAACCTATATTTTCACTACTTAAATAGAATACCGGGTAATACTTATCTATGGTACTTTTCCAAAGTAGAATATATCCAAAAACATGTAGGAGACAGCTACTACTGAGTTTTGAACAGTTTTAACATAGAAATTTCAGTTCTGGAATTGATGAATCACCAATTGGGCAAACTGGATATTTGTATGGTGAAAATATCTGGGATTTTGCCTGTGGTAGCTGTTATTTTTGACTTTTAGTTAGTAGTTCTCCAATTCAAGTTCAAGGGTGAAAACTGTTTAATGTGAAAACTGTTTAATGTTGTTGAGCATTAACATTAAACATTTAATAACCACTGCGAACGATTAAGTAATGGATAAACATGTTTGGATCTAGTAGGTACATGTGTAATTTATCTATTGGTTTTGCTATTTACTGATGATATTCAGCAAAAGGATTATATCTCAACTTATTTTGTGCTTGGGATTGTTAAGTATGAGATAGAGTCATCAATGCAATGAAAAAAATAATCCCAAATATAAATTACATACGGCAAATAAAGCGAAACATGTTGTTTGCAGGAAGTAATGAACTTACTTGCAACAACAGAAGGAAACCAATTTTATGTTGAAGGATTTATCCACCAGTTTTCAAAAACCTGTTGTCACGATGATTTTTGCAACAGCACTCTGGGGATTGGGAATGGTGCTGACAAAAATTTTACTTGCATACTTTCACCCCCTAACATTACTGCTGATGCAACTATCTGCAAGTGTATCCATTTATTGGATGGTTGCAATCATTCAAAGAAAGTTAATGCTTCCCCAGCAATCTAGGAAACAGAATTTATCTACAATCACTCGTCATCCCCAAGGTTTAATTAGCCCCAAAAATATTTATAAATACTTGCAATTAGGACTACCAGGAATACTAGAACCAGGACTAGCCTATATCCTCAGTTCCTTTGGATTAACCATGACAACAGCAAGCAGTGCATCCCTGCTGACGGCAACCGAACCAGTGATGACAATTGGTATTGCTTGGGTATTATGGCGCAGTAGTAGCCAACAAAACTTATTCGATAATAGAATAAATTTTCAATTAGTGATTTTTTCTGCGATCGCACTATTAGGTGTCATTTTCACAATGGGTTTAGACCCGAATTTCAATCAAACATCTTTGTTGGGTGATATTCTGATTATTAGTGCGACAGCCTGTGCATCCCTATACACAATTCTTTCCCAGCAGGGAGTAAAATATTTAGCACCGGTTTCCCTTGCAGCCATCCAGCAAAGTTTTGGTTTATTATTTGTGGGAATAATTTGGTTATTAACCAATCACCACATACCGAATGCTGAATTGCTAATTCCTAAACCGGTAATTTACCTATTGGCGATGATTTCCGGTATTTTTCAATATCTCTTACCATTTTGGTTATATTTAACTTCCCTCCAGAAATTATCAGCTAGCGTAGCAGCTCAATTTTTGTCCCTAATACCCGTATTCACCATGCTCGGTGCATGTATATTTTTACATGAAAGATTGACCAGCCTGCAAACAATCGGTATGTTTGTGACTCTAAGTGCGGTAATGGGTATTATTAGAATGGGCGGTCATCAAAGTGTGGTAAAAGTTTAACTCAACGTGAATTCGACGGATTGTAAACGCTATAATCTCTGTGAATCAATGATTTTGAAGCTTAAGGTTTAAAGTAACCTCATCCATTTGTTGAGAGCAAAGTCAATAACTGACTGATTCCAGGTTTAATGATTTTATTCTCAACATATTAGGAGGTTTTTAAAAACTTCTATTCCCTACGAATGATACTGGACCAGATTTTCAGGCTTTATAACTCATCGAACTCACGTTAACTCAGGAAGGTTTTGGAGAGCGATAATTCCCCCACTCTACCTCAAAGGTGGGTGTGGGGATACATAGACTCCCCATCCTTCGGGAAAAGCAATTTTCAAAAGGGAGCAAGACATTTCCCCTAGCAGCACACTAACTATCAAAATTCATGTATTAATGTGCTGGGTATTAATGTGCTGGAATACTACTCCCTACCCCCCACTCCCTCACCAATAAGTGATTGGGATTGCTCAAATTTTCCCTTCATCAAAATAAACCCTGCTATCAGTAATAAACCAAATGCATAGCCAGCAGTGACATCAGTGAACCAATGCACACCCAAATACAAACGACTAAAACCAATAGCGCTAATTAGCAAAAAAGTTAATAGGAAAATTTCTTGTTTTTTGTGGGGATAGGCTTGGGCTAAGAAATAGGCAATCATACCATAGGTGACAATAGACACCATTGCATGACCACTAGGAAAACTATAGTAATCAACATTAATTAAGCGTTCCCATAATAGGGGACGTTCGCGGGCAAATATATACTTTAAAAATAGATTTAAGCCAATGGCACTTAAAGTTGCATTTGTAACTAACTGTGCGGATTCAGGGTGAGCTTGGAAAAAGCCGAATTGCGGTAAACTCCAACACAAAGCCAATAGGATAGCTGGTTCCCCCAGGAGGGTTGTGCCTAACATCACCCGATCTAAAATGGGGTCATGTAATTTTTGAATATTTAACAGGATTAATTCGTCCCAATTTTGGCTATAAATAATACCAGTTGCCACGGATAAAATCGTTGCCAGACTAGAAGCAGAAATAACTGGGAGTAAACATTGATTAACCCCTACAGGAACGGGAGGTAGACGTAAATTTTGCCTGTAGATATGAACTAGATTTTGAATAGTTTTGGCAACTTGACTGTGATTTAAATGGGGTGAAAATATGACTAATAAATTACCCGTATCCACGCTACCACGGACTTGGAATATATTTGGTTGTGTTGATAGCTGCAACTCCAAATAGCGCTTGAGGGATTGACAACGCCAGAGACCAGCAATTTTATACCTCGCCCTACCCGCGATCGCAGTATGAATTGGTTGTACGAGCAATTGATATTCTTCAAGCATAAAATTGAACCTGTCTGGAAAATTGGGTAGGGACGACTCGGTGGGTCGTCTCTACTTCTATCCTAATTTTCCTGTAAAATCATTTCATCGACGGAAAAATCAACTTCAGCCTTGTCTCGACCAGAAGCCAAATAATCATTGACAAAAGAGTCCTTCAAACCGGAAATCAAATCATATTCTGGATGCCAAGCCAGTTCCGACATCGCCTTTTCCACGCTAGCAAAAAAGTGTTGCATTCTCAAGGGAAAAGCTTTCTTCTTGCCAAAGTCGAATTGCTGAGGATTGTAATGAACAATTTGAATCGCATCAGCAGATTTTCCCGCAGCAACAGCACAAGCACGGGCTAATCCATCAAAGGTGACATATCGATCACCCGACACATTGTAAATTTGCCGAATAGCGTGGGAATTACCCAAAACCAGGGTCATGGCTTGTGCTAAATCTTTAACATGTCCCAATTGGGTGATATGCATTCCGTCACCAGGAATGGGAATCGGACGATCGCGGACTATACGGTCAAAAAACCAAGCTTCTAAATCATTGTAGTTTTTTGGACCATAAATATAGGTGGGACGGATTGAGGTGAAGGGTAACTCCTGTTCCAGTAAAAAAGCCTCCGTTTCAAATTTACCCCGGTGGCGACTTTTAGGGTCAACCGCATCCGTTTCCAAATGAGGCATTTGGTCAGATTTGAGATAAACACCCGCCGAACTCATATAGACAAAATGTTTTACCCGACCTTGGAAAATTTCCGCCAAAGGTTGAGTATCAGCCAATTCCCGACCATTATTATCGAAAATTACATCAAACTCTTCCCCCGCCAATTTTTCCTTAATTTGGTTAGGGTCAGTGCGATCGCCTGTGATTAATCCTACCCCATCAGGTACGGGACGATTACCCCGATTAAACATGACTACTTCATGTCCCAGTTCTTGTAATATCTGGGTCAGGTAAACACCAATAAATCGAGTCCCACCCATGATTAAAATTCGCATATAACACCCTATTGTGGATTTGAGATTACTCTTCGGTTGATCCGCACTACGTGCGTCTATGGATTTAAGAATACAGGATACAGGAGAAATAGGTTGGATCAGGAAAAGGAGGAGAAATGGTTAATACCGTTTTACTTTGGAGTTGATACCTGACGGGAAGCCTTCGGGAGCAGGGTCAGAAAATGTATCAGAATTTGAGTGAAATTGTATAACTCCTAACTATACATCTTAATCCTAGAGATGCTAAATTTACACTTACCAGTTGGAAAACCCGCCATTAGCCCAGAAGTTGACGGAAATTGTGGGGGATGGGTGGTTATTTGAGAGGTTTTAACTCTTCCTGTCTTGAGTGACGAGAATCCAATCGGTGGAATTAGCCAGACGTTTGACAGCATGGAGTTTGAATGATTGTAGGTCTTGTTCCTGGAGGAGGAAAAAACCTTGGGGTTGGGATTGCCAATATTTGGGAATTTCTTCAGGTGGGAGGGGAATCACCGTGCGATCGCTATAAAAGTTGAGGGATGGACGGTGGAAGGGAAAAGAAGTATAAATTTTGGCTTGATTTGGGGTGGCGGTACTCAACATTTGGGCTACGGGTTTGACGGGATAGTGTTCGTTGAGTTCCCACAGCCAATGGTTTGATTTCATCAATAAAAATAAAGATAAGTAACTACCCCACAATAAAACTTGAATAAATTGTTGATCTCCCCGTTTGGCTAAAATACCCGATAACACCATTGTTCCAGCTACAACTAGTAAAATCAAGCGTACATCTGTCTGGGGTGGTTGCACAGAACTATAGTAAACGCTACCAATTCCTGCGATCGCACCTAATAATCCTAAGCTGATACTCCAAAAACGGGGATACTTAGATAGTAGGGGAGTATGCTGGATTTGGGCTAATTGAGCGCCGAGGAGCAGGGCGATTGCGGGATAAATTGGATACAAATACCAGGGTAATTTGGTGGTCATCACGGAAATGGGGAGAAAATAGCCAATGGTCCATACCAAAGCTAATTTTGCCCAACTTAAATTCCGGTTTTCCCAGGTATTTTTGATACTAGTGGGTAAAAAAATCAACCACGGCCACAAATACTTGAGTAATTCTAATCCGTAATACCAAATTGGTTGGCCATTTTCTTCCACAGCCGTCCAAATCCGACTGAGGGATTGATGCACGATGCCAATTTGGGTAAACTGTTGTCCATAGTGCAAATACTGGGCTATATGCCAACCAACCACAGGAATCAAACCAATCACAATAGCGATTCCCATATAGGGATGGATGAGTAAACGGGGTGTATCCCACCACAAAAACCCAAAAGCGATCGCGCCGAGTAAAATCCCCAGTATCCCCTTAGTCAAACAAATCAAACCCAAACCAATACCCACACCCAAGCAATAACGTAAATCACGCCGCGATCGCAATGCACACAGCAGCATCAGCAGAAAAAAACAGACGCTAGTTCCATCTAGCATTGCCAAGCGACCGTGACGAACCACTGGTAACATCGTTAGGTATACCAGGGCACTATACACTGCCGCCATCCTTTGATAGAATATCTCTCGACCAATGCAGTATAAAAGTGGTACAGAAACCGCCGTTAATATTGCCCCCGGTAAACGGGTTGTCCACTCGTTTTCCCCCCACCAGGTATACATCAACGCAATTAACCAATGCATCAAAGGTGGTTTATTGTGATAAGTATTACCTTCCAAAAGGGGATACAGCCACTGCCAACTAGTAAAAGGAGCGCGATGAATTCCCCGCGCAACCAGTGCAACTGTCCCCTCATCCCAGTCCCGTAACGGTAAATTACCTAAATTAATGGTAAAAAGTAACACTGAAAATAGTAGCAGGATAACTATCCACAACCAATCGATTCGCCTTGTTAATACTCGATAGTATTGTCCAAGGCGATTGCTGAATAAACTTTCTTCACGCATAGATTCGGATCACGTTGTGGATCAAACTAAATATAGATTCATAAATCATAAATCAAGTGATTGCCACCCTTAGCAAAACTTTAACGAGAGCTTGAAAACCCCCGTTTTCAACCGGGGAAGTATCAACCAATATTTTCTACCTTAATCATAAATAAAACGCTAAAGCGCGACTACGTGGCTTTCCTCACCCATCAAATCAATTTTTTGATTTGATGCACCTGGACTCAACCGACAATCCTCCCCAACTGAACTGCATTGAAATATAATGCCAAAAGCCCAGTTATTGCTAACTGAGCTTGTGAGGTATAGATCCTCGCTGGCAAATATAGAACTTAAGGGATAGATATAGTTAATTTGTTTAGCTGACTGTAACTACAACGTTGGTAATGCCCATTTCGGAAAGGTTGAAAAAAATAATCTAGAAATCGTTGCAGAATCTACCCTATTGACAACTAGCATGGGGAAAATGTTCCCATATTGGAGATGTGATGAGGAATTTTCCCTAGGAAAGCTTCATTTCCCGGTATGCCTGATATACACCTTTAACGTTATACCAATTGAGGAAAATCCGTGCAATTTCCAAGGCTAATTGAGGTTTACCAACCTTGATTAACCAGCTTAATAAAGGTGCCATTGTTTTTTCATTTAATAGCCCATTTAATGACAACACACCCCACAAAATTCGGTGTAACCAGGTCATTTGAATCATCATTCTGACTTCCCAAGTGGGATGTTTTTGATAAAACAAAACACCCATCCGTCCCCGTTGAATTTCCTTATCGATGAGTTGGGGTATTTCTTCCAAACGAAAAGCGGGATGCCAATGATAACCAACGGCTGCGGGACATTTAATTAATTGTAACCCCAAGTTTTTTAAACGTACACCTAGTTCTAAATCTTCCCATCCATAGAGGTGAAACTCGGTATCAAACAACCCTGCTTTCTCTAACCAATGCTTGGGAATAGCCACATTTCCCGTAGCAAAAAATGCATTGGAAAAATCAGTGATTTTGTAGGGTTCGGAGGTGGGATTTTCAAAGTTAGCCGTATTAATCACTGCGCCATAGGTAAAAAACTTATCGTTACCTAGTTTTTCTTTGCCCGCAATTAAAGCTTGAGCGTGGGATACCAAAAAACTTTCCGTCACCACCAAATCGCTATCAATAAAAATAATCGTGTCACCTTGAGCTTTCTCCACACCTAAATTACGAGCTGCAGCAGGACCCAAATGTTGTTGTTCAAATAAATTTACGTGGGGAAATTCTGCTTGGTGTTTTTGTAACCATGCAACTGTACCATCCGTTGAACCATCATCAACGACAATTACCTCATAATTACTCACCGGACTATTTTCTGGCAAAACTTGCGCTTCTAACGCTCGCAAACATTTTTCTAAAATTGGTTGACGATTATAAGTTGGAATCACAACACTGAAATACACGGCTTCCCCCATTAAATTTCCTAACCCCTTCCCAGACACAGGACAGATTTTCCTGGAAATGGGTTCCTAATTCAGGATACACGAGATGGAAGATATTCCAGCGATCGCAAATTTGGTATTGATACATTTATTTGATTTATGCATTTATTTGATTTATGCGATCGCATCTTGATGAAAGCGAAGGAAATGCCATTGACAGTCCTTGTAGATTCTGTTTCAACGAAGAAATCAGGGTTTGATATAGTTGCTGATAGTTTAGTGCAGAAAAATACATAATCTTGTCGTATCCGCACAAAAAATCGGGGTAGAGTCCTGATTTCTCACCACAACTTTCAACGGCTTATAAAACGGCTGATGATGGGTTTGTAGGACAAAATTAGTACCCCATCAAAAAGAGCCACTTGTTGCGGGGTTCTCCCCCGTTGAAGCAAGTAGTGTAACTCCTAACACCCCCTGGCTAAAGATGACGAGATAGACGAGCGCTCCATAAAGCTTGCTCCAAACCCAGTCCAAGGGAAGCCAGAGTATAAGTCCTGTGTACACAATGTAATAATACGTAATAATACCCAATCTGTAAATTAAGGCAACAAATAGTTTGGTGATAGCTTTCAGCTAATTTATCAGTCAATTTTCATCTGTTGTCCTATTCTGGCGAATTAGTATAAGAACATTTTTCGCTAAACTATAATCAGGGAAACAGAAAGATGAAATTATGAACTTAGATACAATTCAACAAGATATTGCATCTCTTCCTCCCGATGCGCAACTAATCATAGTGGAACTCGTAGAAGTCCTGAAAAAACGCTATCTTCTGAATCAACACGAATCTGCAGAAAATTCCTTGCAAGACTGGTCAGACTTTATCGGTTGCATAGAAGCTGAAACAGACCTCTCTAAAAACTATAAAAACTACTTGGAGCATGAACTTAACCAAAAATATGATCATAGTTGATACAGGCTTTTGGTTAGCTCTTGCCAATAAAAAAGATGCAGTTCATATAGCTGCTAAAAAACGATTTCAAGATTTAGCTGATCAGCAATTTATTACAACCTGGTGCGTCGTTACAGAAACGTGCTATCTCTTACAAAAAAGAGTAGGAGTAGATGCTCCAAAAATCTTTATTCATAAAATTTCTCTAGGAAAGCTACAAATATTTGACCTCAAAAAACATCATTGCCAGCGTATTGAAGAACTGATGGAAAAATATAAAGACCTACCGATGGATTTAGCCGATTCCTCTCTCGTTATCCTCGCAGAAGAATTAGGCCATGGCCAAATTTTATCGGTTGATTATCGAGACTTTAACACCTATCGCTGGAAAAATACAGAACCGTTCAATAACCTCTTTCAGGAATTTTTATGATGTAGTGCGATCGCTGCAATCTCTATATACTAGTGCTACCAAGTAATGGTTCCCTATTTTCTTTATGCGATCGCCCAACCCTGTCTCCACAAAAAATGAGAATGCATAATTTATACATTCCCATTTCTAGCGATAAATTCAATTTTTTACAGCCTGGACAAGGAAAAATATCAGATTTTGCCCAGGCTATTTCCTTAACGGGTGACATTGGTAAGGGTACGACGTTTCGTTACCATTTGGTAAGCTTCGATACTATCACCTTCTTGCCAATCAGTAAATTTATCTACGCCGACACCACATTCGTAGCCAGCACTGACTTCCCGGACATCTTCACGCATCCGTTTGAGGGAATCCAATACACCTTCGTAGATCACTTTACCGCCCCGTTGAACACGGATTTTGGCGTTGCGCAATAATTTGCCGCTTTGGACGTAGCATCCAGCTACCGCACCCCGTCCAATCGAGAAGACGGCTCGGACTTCGGCAATACCTAAATGCTCTTCCACTAATTCGGGTTCGAGTAAACCTTCTAGCGCTCCTTGAATATCTTCCAGTAGCTTATAGATAATGTTGTACTCACGCACATCCACACCAGCTTCATCGGCTGCTGCTCGCGCACCACTAGCGTAGGTCGTATTAAAGCCGATAATTACAGCACCACTGGCTGCTGCCAAATCGATATCGGTTTGGGTGATTTCCCCAGCAGCCGACAATAACATGCGGATTTGCACCTCGTTTTGAGGAATTTGCCGCAGTGCGCCAATAATCGCTTCCAAGGAACCCTGCACATCGGCCTTGAGAATCAAGTTTAATTCCTTGAGTTCCCCTTGTTCCGCTTGAGCCGAAATACTTGTCAATGTGACTCGACCTTGCATCAAGCGTGATTGACGTTGTTTTTCTGCCCGTTCGGCCGCGATCGCCCGTGCTTCTTTTTCCACTAGGAATACTTCAAACTCATCCCCAGCAGCTGGGACATCGCTTAATCCTAACACCTCAACGGCAAAGGAGGGGGTGGCTTCCTCAACCCGTTTGCCTCGGTCATCCACCATTGCCCGAACTTTACCGAACACTGAACCTGCAACCAGGTTATCTCCCACCCGTAGGGTTCCATTCTGAATCAATAAGGTGGCAACTGCTCCCTTGGCTTTATCTAGGTGAGCCTCAATCACCGTACCCTTAGCTGTCCGATTGGGATTAGCAGAAAGTTCTGCCACCTCTGCCACCAATAAAATCATTTCCAGCAAGGTATCGAGGTTTTCGCCCGTAATGGCACTCACCGGAACCATTATGGTCTCTCCACCCCATTCTTCGGGTGTCAATCCATACTGGGTTAACTCCTGTTTCACCCGGTCTGGTTGGGCTGATTCTTTGTCAATTTTGTTAATCGCCACCACAATGGGTACTTCTGCTGCTTGAGCGTGGCTAATGGCCTCAATGGTTTGCGGACGCACACCATCGTCGGCTGCTACCACTAACACGGCAATATCTGTCACCCTGGCTCCCCTAGCCCGCATTGCCGTAAATGCTTCGTGACCAGGTGTATCTAAGAAGACAATTTGCTGTTGCGTACCATTGTGTTCAATATCAACATGGTATGCACCAATGTGCTGAGTAATCCCACCAGCTTCCCCTGCGGCCACTTTTGTTTTCCGAATCGAGTCCAGCAGGGTGGTTTTCCCGTGGTCTACGTGACCCATAATCGTCACCACCGGAGGACGACGTTGGAGATTATCCAGGTCTGCCACGTCAATCATCTCCGTCACCTTCCGCGCTTCCGCTTCCGGTTCCTGGGTTAGTATCTCAACTCCCAGTTCCTCGGCGACGATGTTAATCGTTTGTACATCCAGGCTTTGGGTGATGCTGACAACCATCCCCTTCATAAACAGAATCTTGACGATTTCCGTATCCGCAATCACCAAGGCATCTGCCAATTCTTGCACCGTCATGCTACCGGTGACAACGAGAATTTCTGGGCGTTCTCGTTTGACTTCCGGTTCCCGTTGTTTTGTTTGTTGTGGGCGTTGACCGGGAGATTTACGGGTTTTAGGGGCAATTGTCGCCGTCGTTGGGGCTGGTTTGGCGGATTTTGGTTTTGGTGGACGAACGATAGCATTGCTGACTAAAACTTCGATGGAGCTTTGTCCTTCATCTTCGTCGAGTAAATCCTCCTCAAATTCATCATCCAGGATGGGCTTATTACGTTTATTCTTGATGGCAGCTTTACTGGATTTGAGGGCTTCTTTTTCTTCTTCCTCTTCCATCCAGCGTTTACTACCCTTAACTGGACGGGGAGGGGTGGGTCGTTTTAGTTCCAGAATATTATCTTTTGGCTCAATCACCCCAATATCAAGGGCATCCACCACCCGTGCGGGAGAACGGGGAGGGGTGGCGACTTTTTCCGGTGCTTCGCTGGGGCGAGTTGGTCGCGATCGCTGACCTTCTCCGGCTTTGACTGGGGGGGTAGGATGACTTTGCTTTAATTCCGGTTTGTTGGCCGGGGACGGTTTAGAACTGGCCACATTACCCTCGCCACCAGGAGCTTTTTGACCTTTACCCTTACCACCTGGGGATTGCTCGCGCCGTTCCGGAGAATTTCCTCCAGCCGGGCGATCGCGTTTGAGAATTGGTTTTTCCACCTTACTCACAGGGCTAGTAGGGGGTACACTGGGACTGGCTGTTTGTTCTGGGGTTGGACGGGAAGGGGGGGCTGCCAACTGGGGTTTGGGTGTTTTGTCTGGTTTGGGTCGGGGTGTGGGTTTTTCAGCCACAGTTTTCTCCGCAGGGGCTGTCGTTTTCTCTGGTGCTGGTTTTACCTTGTCGCTGTCGGTCAGCGATGTGGTGTCAGCTTGCTTGGGGGCAGTAGGTCGAATTGGAGCCGTAGGCTTCATGGGCGAGACTGGTGTAGCGAATGGTCGAGGTGGAGATGGGGGATGGGTCTGGGCAGATCCATCGTTTGTGTTGCTTGTGTTACTGGTAGCAGAATTTTCCAACTTGGGTTGACGAATTTCTAAAAGCTGTTGTTTGTTAGAGGTTTCTGGTCGTTTGGATAGACCATTTATATTTTTTGTATTTTGCTTGTGGGTGGTTGTGCTACGCTCTTTCCTTGGGGAAAGGGTTGCCTCAAGCTTGGCAGCTTGCAACCGGATATTTTCTGCCTCTGATTCTGTAATTGTACTACTATGACTCTTAACTGCAATATTGAGCGTTTCGCAAATTGCTAATAGCTCCTTGTTTTCCAAATTCAATTCCTTCGATAAATCGTAAATTCTAATTTTGCCGTTGTTCATCCACTCTTTCCCTATTTGATATTTTACAGTTTTAGTGGATGGTTGCTAGCAAACGCTACATCTCCATCCTGACAATCACTGTGTTTGGTCGCCACTAATAGTTTTATTAGAGCCGGATGCTAGGAAAGAGAGATGTTTTGGTTCATTGCTGGCATCTCCACCGTTGATAATGGTTAATCGTGACATGCACTGGCGCATGTGCGACTGGGTATGGTTTTGGTTTTGCTTGTTTGGTTGGTGAGTCTTCCACGACACAATCTATATATACTGAGGAGTGAGAGTTTTCCGCAGGGGCGGCTGAGAAAAAAATCCTAATCTCCCTTGTTATATTGTGACATTAACCTCGCGGTTAGATGACGAAGTTTTACCGATTACGGTTCTGAGTCTGTGATGAAAGCGTGATATTTTCACCATTCTTCACATTACCTCCCATGATTTTAACTACCACGTAGTAAGTAATAAACTATATCGAGGTTGAGGATGCTGTGTTGGTTAGTCGCTCAGACAATGTTTGATATATTGCCTCTGGCACTGGTGTACGCAGCGATCGCCCGATGCGATCTTTTTTCCGAGCGATTTGCAGGCAGTCTGCCTGTGGACAAAGATAGGCGGAACGCCCCATCCCCTCATCTAATTGTACCTGCCCGGAAGGAAAGACGCGGACAATCCGCCAAAACTCCTGTTTTAAGCCAACTTTTCGACAACTAATACACCGACGGTAATTTGGTTTCATCTAGCTATATGCAGATTGAATCAACATTGTATCTGTTGGCATTTACTTATTCATCCTCATCCTCATCCTCATTTTCGTCTTCCTTATCCTCATCCAGATCATCGTCTGTTGCGGCATCTGGATCAAAATATTCCTGTTCGTCCTGGACAACAGTTAGTGAGTCCTGGGGTGTGATCTCGACTGGTTCTGCTTCTAATTCCGACTTTTCCTGGGTGGTTGTTTCTACTTCTGATAATGGGCTGTCTACTTCGTCATCATCTGCTTCGGCGGCAATCTGAGCAGCCTCTTCCTCTGCAGTGGCAATTCTGGCGGCTTCTTCTTCCTCTGCTGCAATTCTAGCAGCTTCTTCGGCCGCAGCGGCCCTAGCGGCAGCGAATTTAGCGTCTTCTGCCTCCCGGTCGTATTTCGCTTTGTCTTTGATGTCGATTTTCCAGCCGGTCAGACGAGCTGCTAGACGCACGTTTTGCCCTTCTTTCCCGATAGCCAAACTTAATTGGTCTTCAGCCACGAGAACATGGGTTTGTCGAGTTTCCGGGTCCATTAACCGCACTTCGTCAATTCGCGCGGGACTGAGGGCATTGGCGATGTAGGTAGCTGGGTCGGGAGACCAACGAATCACATCGATTTTTTCTCCCCGTAACTCATTGACTACTACTTGAATTCGTGAACCCCTAGCTCCAATACAAGCTCCAACGGGATCAACATCTCGATCAAGGGTATCTACGGCTATTTTAGTACGTGGCCCTACATGGCGAGATGGTGGGTTTGCCTCCCTCGCAACGGCAACAATCCGTACTACTTCGTCTTCGATTTCGGGAACTTCGTTAGCAAATAAATATACAACTAAACCCGCATCTGCCCTAGATACTAATAATTGGGGACCCCGTTGTTGTCCGGCAGAAACTTTTTTTAAATAGACTTTAAAGGTAGCATTAGCACGGTAATTGTCGTTGGGCAATTGTTCTCTTTTTGGTAATTCCGCTTCGACTTCTGGTTGGCCAAAACCACTGGTGACGGCTAAAATAACTGACTGCCGTTCAAATCGTAGCACTCGCGCTTGTAAAACTGTTCCTTCGAGGTCTTGAAACTCTTCTTGAACTAGCTGTCGTTGTTGATCCCGCAGTTTTTGGGATAACACTTGTTTGGTTTGCATCGCAGCCATCCGTCCAAACTCTTCTTTTTTGTCGGGAGTGACATCGAGGACAACTTCCTGACCTAATTCTGCCCCCTCTCCCCCCATTTGCTTCACTTGTTCCAGGGAAATTTCATGGTCAGAATCAACAACTTCGGCGACAATGGTTTTAGTGGCGACAACCCGGAATCCTTCTTCTTCGATATCCAATTGGACATCAAAGTTGTCAAAGTAGTCGTCATCGTAGGTGCGACGCTCAATATTTTGGGCGCGACGGTATTTTTCATAACCCTTTAATAGGGCTTCGCGAATGGCTGATTGCACAGCTAATCTGGGCAAATTGCGCTCACGACTAATACTTTCGATTAATTCCTTGAGTCCGGCTAATTCAATCATGGACATACACAATCTTTCTCCCTAACTGGTTTTGTGAAAACTGAACTGACAAGCACGCATCACACGCATCACAAGTTATTGTTTGACAAAGGGTTTGCAGGTAAATTTCCGGATGGAAAATTCTGGTTTTCTCCATTTTGCAGAACATTTGCCTACCCGACGGGTTAAACTGGGTATGAGCAATGCTGTTGCGCACCCATCCTTGTTCCCAATTTGCTGATCACTCCTGGCTGATTTTCAAGTTATGAATCATCCTGCTGGGGGAATTTAGGGAGGCAAAAATACCCTTAAAACTACGAACCACACGATACATTGAGAGCGATACCGGAACTTCTCATCGGCGAACTGTACGTGATGGGATGATGGAGGGGTTGAAATCCGACTCCCGACTCCCTTGATGTTCGAGATATTTGCTCCAAATGCTGGGATTAACTCCTAGGGAACGTAATCAGGTGAAAAAAAACTGGAAATAACCAAATTACCGAGGTTCGTCTAGTAGCACACGGACTATTTGGGAACGAGGAATAGCCACAATACGACCTTTTTGGTTGATGTATACTGCTGTTTCGTCACGACGAACCAACTGTCCCATCCACTCCTGGTGTCCACTATGGGGTGGGGAAGTGGAAACAATCACAGGAAATCCCTTAAAAGAAATAAATTCGCGATCGCTAACTAATTGACGCGAAATGCCGGGACTCGATATTTCCAATACGTAGGCATCGGGAATAATATCGGCGACATCAAGCGCTGCCTCTAAGGCGTGGCTCATCCGCTCACAATCGTCTAAACCAGTGTCTTGCTGTTGATTGCGAACGTCAACTCGCAATACTGGTGGTGATTGATTGGTATGAAAAACAACATGAACAAGTTCCAACCCCAGTTCTGTTGCCACTGGTGTTGCTATTTCAATAATTTGCGGTACAAACGGATGAGTCATGCGAAAATTCCAACAAAAAAAGTGGGCTACGACCCACTTCCTGCGATAAGGATATCTTCCAAGAAGTATTGTTGCAAATCAGTCATGATTTGCCTCAGATACCATCTTAGCGCATTTGTTTCATTTTGAAACAACTGTGGTGATATTACTGCTTTGGTTATGTAGTTGACGGGTTTGTTCGATGATTGTTTGAATGTCTTCTTGGGAAAGTCTTTGGATGTAGTTAATTTTAACTTCTTCGAGAAAATCAAAGATCAGGTTTTGCAGTTCGGATGTTACATGTTGTTGCTGCATTTCCTGACCAAGGCTGCTCGTGAGACGTTCCATTAATTTATTTGCTAGTTGACCAGAAACGGGGTCTTCTACGGAACTTAGGAGGGCTTGGTATAAATTGTTGGCAATTTGGGTGGCTAATTGTTCGTTGAGTTGGTTTTGCAGATTGCTGATTCCAGGTAGATTTTGTAGGTTTTGGTAAATTGGTGCTGCTTGGACGGCTCGATTGATATTGTGGTGTAAAATGGCAATCAATTCTGGTTGGATTTGCGGTAAGACTTTATAGATGACTGTTTGCAGAAAAATTTGCAAAATCGTTTCAATTTCGTTGACTTGGTTAATGTCGATATAATCTGTGTGTTGCTGTTGCTTTACCCATTTGCTCAAATCACCCCGTCGGATCGAACCTTGAATTTGATTAATTACTCGGACTATAACTATTTCGGTGAGTTCTGCGGCAAAGTTGGCTACAACTCCTTGGTGAACTAACTTCCGCACCGGATATAAATTAATTAATTGGGCTTTATCCAGTCGAATGGTGACGGGTATTATCCGTAGCCATCGCATCACTGGTAATAACAAAAACCAATCGTACCAACGCCATAAAAATGCCTCAATCCAGCTATATTGATATTTACGGCGAATAAAGTAACAGCGCGTCAGCATTTCTAGAGCAAAAATGCTCACAAATGGTAGGTCGATCAGCCAAAACCAATCAATAAAATCCCCATGTTCACCAATCTGTCGGAAGTAATTTGTCAATAGTAATGGTTCAATCCGACTTTGATAAAATTGATATTCTCTTGTCCAACCCTTGGCTCGCAAATAATCGACACTCCAAAAGGTCGCAAATGCTTGTTTGGCAGATTTTTCCTTCAGGCGATCGCGCATTCGATTTTTGATTTTTTCTAATGTCCCGGTTTTATTGGCGATCGCAAAGGGGTTTGTATCAATTATATCTTTACTACTATTTCGTAAGGTTTGCAATATATTTTCAACTTCTGGTGAATCAAGTCCTGTGAGGGCAACTTGTTCGGCTAAATTACGCACCTGAATGACATAGTTTTCTGTATCCCGATGGGGTTCAATCCCCTTAATTTTGTCGTATATTCTGGTTAAAGTTGGCACATTTCTCAGGTAAAAATCACGCCAGGGAATATAACTCCAATCAAACAATACTAAACCTAAATTGATAGTGGCAATTACTGCCATAATCCTTTCTAATCGAAGGTGGGGACGTGTTTTTACAGCTAGTTTGAGCATTTAGTTCTAATTACGTTAACTAATAGAAATTACAATTTTATTTTTTTAAAATATATTTCTTCGGCAAGATGACATACCACTATTATTCCCGAACAGAGACATAGCATTGCTACGTTTCTTAAATTAGTTAAATCAAACTCACATCAGAGAATGAATTAAATCAAAAATGGTGAATAATCAAGATTAAAGGAATACAAAACCCGACAGTTCCATTATTGATGGAAAAATTTGAATTAGTCGGAAAACAAATTATCCAGAGGAGTGAAAGCCATGTGGTATGGTTTAACAAAATCAACTTTTAATATCATTGCTACCAGTTTAGTCACAACCAGTATTATTGTTGCGGATACGGCTTTTGCAATCCGTCCCTACACACCCCAACAATTCCGAGCGGTTTTACGGGGACTGGGTTACAACGTTAAAGTCTCCAACGAACCCTTAACTAACCCTGATGTCCAAAAAGCTGTTCGCGAATACCAGCAAGGATATGGTTTCAAACTCGTAGATGGAATCGCAGGACCCCAAACCCAAGAACATGCTGCCAAAATTGTCGAAATATTGCAGTCAAATTTGAACTTAGTTCTCAAACTTGATCCTCCCCTACCTCGCAATCAATATTTTGGGGTGCGTACTGAAGCGGCTATTAAACAATATCAAAAAAAATTACAGCTTGAAGAAACCGGAATTGCTGATTTAGCTCTCCGACAAAAGCTTGACCAAGAAGCACGGGAATTACTAGATAAGGAACCGGAACAACCAACTCCCACATCTACACCGACACCCAAACCAACACCAACTCCCACATCTACACCGACACCCAAACCAACACCGACTCCCACATCTACACCGACACCCAAACCAACACCGACTCCCACATCTACACCGACACCCAAACCAACACCTACTTCCACACCCACGGAAACACCTTAGAAATTTCCACGTCTATCTTTTTTGGTAGGGTTTGCAGCAAAAAGTCTTGTTTGTAAAATATTGATCTAAAAGAGACGCGATATATCGCGTCTCGAAAAAAATTCCTTGTAAGCTCTAGAAGATATTCTCGTCGCAAAAGAGCAAACAAATTGGTGTATAGAAACTCCAACACCTTGCATCTGTAATTTTTTACAGCCGATAATGAAAGTGGAATTGTTGGTTTAAAACGATTCCCTAATCCCTACTCCCTGTTCCCTAGATTCTTATATAAGTATTTATGAACACAATGATTACAAATTGTGATTCAATAATATCTAGACTGATAAAATCTTTGAATTTAGATTCCAGAGGTTAAACAAAATGCACGTGGGATTTATGGTTCCACTGGTAATGGGGATAACAGGTGGATACATCTCCAAGAAGTGGGATAATGAATTTACCTATTTGATTGGTGCGATCGCGGCTATTTGTCTCTTGACTAGCCTGATTATTGCTCCCCTCCCAATTCATATTATTATCTTATTATTTGTCCTAATTATTACTAACAAGCTACTGTGGATTAATTCTTGTCGTTTACACCAACTGGAAACCGAAAAGAGTGAAAAATTAGATGCAGTAACCAACTCGCAAATACCCAGCAATTCCCAAGCTAGTCACCTATTTAAATATCGAGGTGCAGTTTTTTTACCAAACCAGCAAAGCACAAAAGCGGATTTAGCTCCAAGCTCTGATTTTGTAAACACTCATCAGACTCACCCTATCCGTAAATACCGAGGTAGTAACGTAGTAAATAGTAATCATACATAATAACTAACTGTGCCTGATTCCCATCTCGACCGTCAACGAGAACACCAAGCTAACGAGCGGACATTTCTCGCTTGGTTACGTACTTCCATCTCCCTCATAGGTTTTGGATTTGCGATCGCTCGTTTTGGTTTGTTTTTGCGTCAGTTAAATTTCGCTATCACCCAGCAACAACAGACCCCCCATCCCCTATTTAACTCGGAAAATTTGGGTTTAGCTTTGGTGATATTTGGGATTGTGGTGATTGCCGTAGCTGCATGGCACTACAATCAAGTTTACTGGCAAATTGAACGGGGAAACTATCAAGCTAATCGCCTATTAGTTTGGATCATGACCGGGATTGTGATGTGTTTGGGTATTTTAAGTATCCCCCTACTATTTTGGCGTGATGGTCGTAGATCATTCCTCAAACAGCACCGCATTTACCATCCCTTAGTCACCAAGCAGCTACAATCACGGAATTATCCCAGGTAGAGACGTAGCAATCCTACGTCTCTACAGCTATTTGGATTTTAAATCTGCAATTGCACCTTTGGTCATGGCTGCAATCGTCTTATCGTTAGCTTTGGGAAGGTGATAATATTTACCTCCAGCGTTTTTCGCTAGTTCCTTGGCAAACCCAGTACTGACAAATTTATTTTCCGTATCAATTACCAATAATTGTATTCCCATCGCCCGAATTCTGGCTGCAATATCCAATAATTCGGCTTTAATATCCGGTTTATGATCAGGGTCTTGGGGTTCACCCAGGGAACGGGATAGGGGAATATTCCCCCTTCCATCCGTAATTGCCACAATCACCACCTGCCCAATATCACCACTCATCTGCGCGTTTACACCGATGCGCACTGCTTGGGTTAATCCGTGGGCTAGGGGAGAACCACCACCACAAGGTAGTCTTTCTAAGCGATTGCGAGCCAAAGCAATGGAACGGGTGGGAGGTAACAACACCTCCGCTTGTTCGCCCCGGAAAGGAATTAATGCTACCTGGTCACGATTTTGGTAGGCTTCCGTTAATAACTGCATTACCGCTCCCTTCGCTGATTGCATCCGATTCAAAGCCATTGAACCCGATGCATCCACCACAAACACCACTAACGCACCAGCTTTACGAACTAACCGTTTGGAACGTATATCCCCCTGTTCGATAATCACTTTCCGCTCTGGGTGGCGAGCGCGACGTGCTTTTTGATACGGGGCGGCGGCTCGCAGGGTGGCATCCACGGCAATACGACGAACTTTCCCCTTAGGTAGCATGGGTTTAATGTAGCGTCCCCGGTCTTCGGAAAGTATGAGACTGCGACTACCGGATTTACCTTGACGTTGGGCCATTTGGGCAAAATACAACACACTCTCGTCTAAAATTACCCCTTCTGGATCAAAAATAAACTCCTCCGGGATACCTGGTGGTTCCGGTTGTTCCTGGTCTTCCTGTTCCTGCTCTTCCGGTTCATCTTGGTTTTGCTCTTCCGGTTCCTCCGATTCGTCCTGATTTTGGGGTGGTGGGGGAGGAGGTGGGGGTGGTTCCTCTGGGGGAGGAGTTTGCACCACCGTTGACCGGGGGACAATTACCAATTCCACTGCACGACGCAGGTCTTCGGGGGTAACTTGGGTACGTCCTTCGAGTGCTGCTGCGGCTTTTGCGACTCGGACTGCAAATAATTCCGCTCGATGTCCTTCTACCTGTCCGCGAATTGCTTCCTCAACCAGATAGGTGATTTGTTCACGGCTAATTTGTACTTCCTTGAGCCATTCCCTAGCTAAAATAATTTGGGTTTTGAGAGCATCGATATCAGCTTGATATTGCTGGAGAAACTCCTGGGGCGATCGCGTGTAGGAAATCGCTTGTGCAACTGCTTCCACCCGTTGATCGAGTCCGAGGACACCATCTGCGGACAGGACAATAGCAATTCGGTCGAGTAAGTGTGAGCGCAGTGGTCCTTCTTCGGGGTTGAATGTGGCGATAAATAGGGGATTACAGGGATGTTGGAAACTAATACCTTCCCGTTCAATGATATTGCGTCCTTCGGAAATGACCGTCAGTAACTGATTACTAATTTGGTCATCCAACAAATTAATCTCATCAACATACAACACTCCGCGATTCGCAGTTGCTAACAATCCGGGTTGAAAGACGGTTTCTCCTTTCTGTACCGACTGTTCCACATCCACCGAACCCAGTAAGCGGTCTTCTGTGACTCCCAAAGGTATTTGGACAAAGGGTGCGGGAATGACTGCTGTGGGTGGATTGTGTGGATCGGCTATTTCCTCTATCAGTATATCATCCCAGGTTTCAGGGTGATTGGGATCAGCATTACAAAAGGAATCCTTCACCACCTCGATGGGGGGTAGTAAAGCATGAATACCCCTAGCCATCACGGATTTCGCAGTTCCCCGTCGTCCAGCGATCGCTACCCCCCCCAAACCGGGATCGACTGCTGCTAATAATAGGGCCAATTTAATTGCTTCCTGACCAATCACGGCTGTCAAGGGAAATGCTGTAATTGTGGGGCTAAGTGTGGATGCGGACATGGGTACTCAAGGGGAATATATGCGGGTTTTCAGAATACAGGAGAGATAAATCTCGTTCTTGAATCAATTAATCACAGAGCTGATTAACCGGTATTTCTCACAAGTGAAGGGTAAGGGTTGAGTAGCAGTTGAATTTCCTTTCTACTCCCCACTCCCTATTCCCTGCGAGTTTGAGGGAGTTGTGAGAAATCCGGGATTAAGTATTGATTTTTGCTGACCTGTAGAAATGAGATTTTTAAAGCTTTGCGAGTTTTTTATTATTCATTTTCTACAATACCTTGAAAGGTGGCTGTCGGGAATAGAGGGTAGTGGAGTACTACTACTTCCTCCCCTGGGTAAACAATCGGAAGTACAGATGGGAAGAGATTTCCTTGATGGGGAAAAAAATGTAGGTCAATGGATTAATGGTGACGATGATATTCCGAATATCCCGCTTGGCTAAAAAAATAATAATCCTTGCGACAAAACCAGCAGACATAATACCGTAGGGATTGAGTTGACTTTTAAACGGACCTAAAATCAACTTGCGAATCACACAGTCTCGATCCAACCGCTTGAGGGTGACTATATCCCCTAAAGCGCGTTTACTCAACTCATACAAAGGACTAAAAGCTGGAGAAACCTCCGCTTCCGATGTATTTACCCAAATTTCCTTAGTGGCTTTAGCTTGGGGACCGGTAACAGTTGCAATAAACACATCCATTAGCCGGAGAGCCGAAAAAGTATTAATATCATAGGCAGCATCAATGGCAGACGAACTGCGATCGCCATACACATTCACTCCATGATTAATAATTAAAATATCTACCTTCTCTAGGACTGATTGTAATTCATGTTCCCGTCCTTTTTCCCATACCAACACCTTTAATTTCTCACCGGGTGTCAATCTGTCCGGATGACTAGTCAAAGCAATAACTTTGGCATTTTGTCCCAACAATTGGGATATTAAAGCCTGTCCTAAAGCACCTGATGCACCCGTAACCGCAATTGTCTTACCCTTTAACGACAAAGCAGTCCCCAATATCTTATCCACCAAGGGAAACACCCCACTGTAATAAGCATCTACATTATCAAAATGATGCCGCCAATGGTAGGTTCGATTCACCCACCAATTGGAGGGTATTTGCTCTAGAGGTCCGGGTAAATGGTTATAGTCTGTATCAATTTTACCTTGGAAATAGCGCACACTCGCACCATACAGAAAAGTTCCCGCATAGACCACACCTAACCATAAACCACTTTCCCCTATCCCCAAAGCCATCGGTGTCGCAATCAGCAACAATAAAGCCGATTCCACAATATCGTGATACAACTGGGATTCTTGATAAGCCTTGACCGAGATAATCGATAAATCCCGACGATAGACCATATGGTGTTTATTGTGCCATTTTGCTAACCAATCCACCTGATGACACAAAGCATGGTAACTATCACGCAAAATTTCCACGATGAAAATCGAACCTAACCCCCAGACAGCAAACCGGGAAAGGGTATTTAATAAATAAACCCAACTTACCCCATTTTCGATCCAGCTTTGTGCCATTATCTCCATAGTTGTTTAATGTGAAGTTGAAAAATTGATTATTATTTAAGCTCAAATCCAGATTCATCAGGATTGTTGAGCGTTGACGGTTAATTGTCAACAATCAGTGAAAATAATCATCTCAGCTATCGGCAAACTGCCCCATGAGTATCTTCCCACAGGCAGTGTATCTATAAGCTATGGGCAATTTCAAGATGGCAAATATTTTCAGGGGTATTTGATGATGCTTTCTCAGAGATAACGAGTATTTCAGCTTATCTCTAATTCATACCGATTGCAAAAATGCTTGCAACACATCCAGAATATGGGGCAAAATTCATCTGCTGCATTCTTTTTTCGGCTATGTAGATGTAGCCATGCTACGTCTCTACACAAAACAACACAACGATAATTTTGGTTTGAATACAAAAGGGGAATAATTATAATTCATACCCAAAAAGCTATCAGGTTAATCCAAAATCCAAAATCCCAACTCACCTACCGACCTAATAGGAACGTTTCATCGCTCGTTGCATTTCCCGTTTATCTTGACGACGTTTAATATCTTCCCGTTTATCGTGAATTTTTTTACCCCTAGCCAAAGCAATACTTACCTTTACCCAACCGCGTTTTAAATAAAGTTTCAGGGGTACAAGGGTTAATCCTTCCTGTTCAACTTTACCAATCAGTTTACGCAATTCATCGCGACGCAACAGCAATTTCCGCGTGCGTCTGGGTTCGTGGTTAAAAAATTCGCTCGCTTGCTGATGGGGGGAAATATGTACATTTAACAACCAAGCTTCACCATTACGGAGAATGGCATAGCCATCCTTAAGATTAACTTTACCAGCACGGATGGATTTGACTTCCGTACCAACTAGCTGAATTCCCGCTTCGTAGGTTTCCAGAATTTCATATAGGAACCGTGCTTGACGGTTATCACTGATAACTTTATAGCCTTCGCTCTTTTCTTTCATTCCATGTTCATCGATTTAATTTCTAAAGGCATTTGTTAGGGAGTAGGGGAAAATGGATTTTTGATATTGATTACAAACCCCCATTATACCTGGATTTCTTGCAAAACTCCAAAACTTTCAGGGAATGGGGAATAGTCCGTGACGGGAGTAGAAACGAAGGGAGTGGTGAGTCGGGAGTAGAAACTATCAGAAAAATCCAAAATCACTGAATTATCTGGACAAGTATTTGAGAAAAAATACTTTTACAGCTAAACACAGATGAGACAAACCCCAATCCCTACCTAGATGTTTTCAGATAAATATCTTGGGAGCGGTGTTTTCCACTCCCACTAATGATACAGACGACTCGACGGATCGTCTCTACTGATAATCATGGGAATTGCGATTTTGCGGAACCCAGTAGCTTGCGATTAACCCCAAAAATAACCACCAGAGGGTATTTACCTGGGGACGATACCAAATGGTATCCACTAAACCGTGTCCTAACATAGCCACTAAAACTGCGATCGCACCAATTACCCACAAGCCATCGGTATGATCAAGTTGACGAAAACGTCGTAATTGTTTTGCTGCAACGGTAAAGGTGACTGCAAGCAACCACAGAAAAGCCATTAAGCCAATCAATCCCATTTCCACGGTAATTTCCAATAGCACCGAGTAAGCACTCAAAGCACTAAATCGAGGTAACTGGTACAAAGGATAAACCTTATTAAAGGAATTATGTCCTGGACCAATGCCAAAAATCGGGCGATCGCGGATCATCTGGATTGCTGCTGTCCACACATTAATCCGGAAGTTGTTACTACTATCTCCCCTTCCCGCAAAAATACTGATAATACGTAAACGGAATGTTTCCGACCCAACAAATCCCACCATGAATAAACTAACAAAGCCTAAAACCACCATCGGAATCAACCACCTACGCCAAAATGGTGTTAGTTGTTCTTGATACCAATAAACCAGCAAAAAAGTCACTGCAATCAAGCCAAAGCCAAAACCAATGTATGCACCTCGACTATCGGCAAAGCGAAAACATAATAGGTTCGCAACAAACATTGTTACTGCCAACATTTTCGCCGTCGTCCGTTTCCAGGCAAAAATTGCGATCAAACTCAGAATTAATGCTGGTAATATATACCCTGCTAATAAATTGGGATTGCCTAAATAACTATAGACCCTGGTATTTTTAGATAGGGGCGATTCCGGATCTACCCATGTTGCTAGTTGGGCAGCTCCAAAAAATTTCTGTCTAATCCCATACACACTCACAACTAATGCTACATGCATGTACAACAAAATTAACCAGTTGCGAATGCGTGGATTAGTAAGAATACGGGCACACAATACGAATAAAACCAAATATAGCGTAAATACCACCAAATCTGCTAAAGCAGCTGATTTGACTGGAGACATGACTGTGGCAATTAGCCCTGCACCCCAAAAAGCCACAATTGGTAAGTGGATTGGGGTGACAGTTGGGGCATTTGCTTGACTGGTATCATCGGATATGGTAAGCAAAAACCAAAATGCCGCTCCAGCAATAATCAAAAATCCAATCAGTGGATTGGGGACAAAGGGACTTAACCCATAAATTAGGCTGATGATTGCAGCTGCGATTTCATCTCCCCATCGTAGCAACACACTAGATTGTCGCCAAGAGGACAAGGAACCGACTAGCAACCGATGGACGTAGCTAGTGTCGAGGTATTCCTTGAGGGATACCGTTGAAAATGTTAATCTTTCCCAAATTAAATTCATTGATTTCTGTCGTAGTTGGTTTGCACGCTCGTGCCAAACTTCGACTTCATGATAATCTGCCCAGTTCCAAAAAGTTAATGATGCAGTTAGCTTTTTTGACAAATAATTTGGAAAAATTTAATTTGATGATTTACCATGCTTCCTGGGACTCAGTTTGCAAGTATGGGGTTTCGCTGCTAGTTTCTTCGCTACTTTCTGCACTATTTTGTAATGGTAACGACAATAAATACCGGAATCCGGATTCTGCGGAACCTTGAATTGCGATTTGTCCACCATGTAATTCTGCTAATTGACAACTTAGTAATAATCCCAAACTTTCCCTTGATAGGTGTCCAGAATTTTTCCCTTGATTCATGTGTTTCTCCATTTCTGTCCCCAAGGGGAAGGAACTAGGTAGGGAATTGTGGTAATTACTGCTTTTTTGCACTGGATTCAAAGCACTATTACTGCTCATCTCATGATTGTCAAAGTAACTATCAAAAGACTTATCATCGGCTAGTCCAAAACGATGGTATTCCATCGCAGACTGGGGGTTTAAGCGTAGATAGGGTTCAATTTCCGTGATGCCTTCCCCCAACCAGGGATGAGTCACCCAGACGGTAATATTCAGATTATCGTCTTTGTAGGAAACGTGGATACGTACAACGCTACCAGTTGCCGATATTTGAATGACGCTGAAAATTAAATGGTAAAGAATTTGTCTGACCTTATCCTTATCCAAAGGCCAAATTCTTCCCCTACCGGGTTCTAGGGACAAACGAATTTGCTGTTCTCGACGATTTGCAGCTTCTTCGAGGGTATTTATCGCTTGCTGACACAACATTTCAATATCTACGGGAACCAGATTTAACTCAGTTGTGTCCTCCTCCATTGCTCCTAATTCAGAAATTTCGTTCACTAAGGAAAGCAAATATCTGCCGCTATGTTGGATAATTTCCAAATACTCCCGTTGTTTAGTAGTTAATGGTCCGTAGATTTCCCGTCCGAGAACGCTAGCCATTCCCAACACAGAAGTTAAGGGTGTGCGTAATTCATGGGTTAATTGGGAAAGTAATTCCAATTTTAACTGACCAGTAGTAGTAATTTCGTTTTTAAACTTCGGTGCAGCCAATTTGACTTCACTGGCTGTAGTTTCAAAATCAGCTGGTTCCCAACCAGGAGATAGGGACTTTTTAGCCTTATCTCCTGTTTGCAGTAAACGATTACGCTCAAATTCGCTCATACTCCAACGAGCAATAATCTGCAAAAACTCGATATCACGGGTAGTAAAATTACGGGGTGCTAAATCCATCACCGCTAAGGAACCTAGGCAATTTCCCGATGCGTCAAATAACGGAACCCCGATGTAAGCTCTTATTCCGTATTCCTGTACTAATTTACTATTAACGAGATTGGTATCATTAAAATTAAAAGTATCATTAACAACTAAAACTTGCGCATTTTCCACTACTTTTGTACAGAAAGATTCCTGACGCAGTAACTGACGGGTTTGGGCTAACTGGTTCATCAAACCCAACCGAGATAATCCTACCGCCGATTTAAACCAATGGCGATCGCTATCAACAAATCCTAAAACGGAGATAGGTGCTTCTAAAAAATGGGCTGCGGTTTGGGTGGCTTCTTCAAATACAGGAATTGTTTCGGGTTGCCGTAAACCCAGTTCTGTCAGAACTTTTAGCCGCATTGCATCTCGTCCATCCTGGGAACCCCAAGCGCTTCTTATAGTAATCATTTTATCTTCTGGCTCTGTCATTACTATAGTTACCTTCTATACGTGTTCAATATTGGTATTTTTGTATAACCTCTGTCATCTTGGGTTACTTATCTATTTCTAAGCATTCCCCATTTTGCTGTCAGATAAACAAGTTGCAAATATTTTTTTGATGTTTTGGCAATTTTATTGGTGATTTTACTTAATTTATCACATCGTACTTGTTGTTTTTATACATATTATCATCCACTGAAGTTTACGTTTGTGGCTTCGGTTTTCTTTTTCACTATTTAACAATCAGTTTCCGGTCAATCCGCATCTGAATTAGTTCGGAAATGATATCAATCGGGTTTAATAGTGTCAGCATGATGCTGAAAACACTTAAGTGTAAAGTTTATATTGAGGCTGAATTTATAGTTGGATTTACTGAGGATGTTTCTGATTAATTATGCACTAAATGATAGATAGGGTGTATACCAAATGGCTAATTAATTCATATATAAAAATAGATAAAAATACGCTAAATTTCGGCAAATAATTAATTTATATGCAGAGAATTAAATATTTTTAGTCATTATGTAGGTATAGCCTGCTTGCACAGAACTATATACGGCAAAACCCATAAAAGTTGTTTTTTCTAACCCACTATCCCCTGACTTCAAAAGTACAGATTCAAAAATAAAATCGGGTTCCGATCGCAATGAGTATAAATATTCCATTTGTCAACTTAGATATACAACATCAAGCAATTAAAGCAAAATTAGAAACCGCAATTCACAACGTTATCAATCAGGGTGATTTTGTTCTCGGTAAAGCCTTAGCCGAATTTGAAGCAGCCTTTGCATCCGCTTCCCAATCAGCCTATGGAGTGGGAGTTGCATCTGGAACCGACGCGATCGCCTTAGGTTTAAAAGCCTGTGGAATTGGTTCTGGGGATGAGGTAATTTTACCAGCAAATACATTCGTCGCCACTTTGATTGGTGTATTACGAGCGGGTGCAACTCCTGTTTTTGCTGATTGTGATTTCCATACAGCCCTAATTGATTTAGAATCCGCAGCCCACGTAGTTACAAATAAAACTAAGGCCATTATACCCGTCCACCTCTACGGACAAATGGTTTCCCCCCAAAAACTCCGGGAATTTGCCGACAAATACAATCTTCTCATCTTTGAAGATGCAGCCCAAGCCCACCTCGCAGAACGGGAAGGATACCGCGCAGGTTCAGTGGGAATTGCCGCAGCCTTTAGCTTCTATCCGAGTAAAAACCTGGGTGCAATGGGTGACGGGGGAATTTTACTAACCCAGAATCCCGAAATAGCCCAAACCATGATTCGCCTGCGCAACTATGGTGCATCCTACAAATACTATCACACCGAGATGGGCACAAACAGTCGGCTCGACACCATCCAAGCTGCTATTTTACGGGAAAAACTTCCCTACCTACAAACATGGAATCGCGATCGCAACCTAATTGCCAATGAATACGACCGACAACTCGCACCCCTAGCAAAATACGGTATCACTCCCTTTGAAAATCAAAGCGGTACTGGTCATGTCTACCATTTGTATGTAATTCGCATTGACTCCGATTGTCCCCTATCCCGTCAAGCTCTCCAAGATTACCTGAATACCCAAGGTATTCAAACCGGAATTCACTACCCCATACCTTGCCATCTGCAACCAGCTTTCACCTATTTAGGATACAAACAAGGCGACTTCCCCAACTCGGAAAAACTCGCATCCCGGATTCTTTCCCTACCCATGTATCCTGGACTCACGAAAGAACAGGTTAGTCACGTAGTGAAGACTATCACCACCGCAGTCACCACCAATATTGAATCACTGACAGCTAAAAACGAATAGAAAAAAAGGGGTCTTGTACCTTGGATAATTAAAAAAGAAATTTAACTCAGTATTTTCCCATCACTTGACTAGGTTATTACCCAGCAGGGACTTATGGAAATCAATATCTAACGAATTAAGTCTATTAAAAAGAACAACTAAAAAACATCAAAAATATGAGTAATTTATTACGCAAAAATGATTATTTACGTGTTTACTGGTAAATTTCCCATGTAGTTTGGACATAACTAAACCATGTAAATAAATTATTCCTACTCCCCACTCCCGTACAGACGTAACATGTCGCGTCTCTACCCTCTACTCCCTCCAAACCATGACTTCATCACCAGCAAAAAATTACCCTTTCCACTGGACAAATCTTTCCCTGTTAGGAGTATTTGCGCTCCTGTATGCACCTGTGTTAATTCACTGGTGTGACGGTTGGATAAAAAAAAGTATCAGCATCGAACATGAATACTTCAGTCACGGATTGATCGGTTTTCCCTTTGCAGCCTACATTGCGTGGACAAATCGCAAAAAATGGCAACGTCTTCCCAACCAAATTCATCCCCTGGGTGCTGTTCTCCTGGTTATTGGTGGAGTGTTTTATTTAACCGGAGTCAGTGAGTGGGTAAATTTATCTTTACCGGTAATTTTGACGGGATTTTGCCTGTGGGTAAAGGGTATGCCAGGATTTAGATTACATCGATTCCCATTACTACTAGTATTTTTAGCAACACCCAATTCTATTCCCTATTTACTTACACCTTTTACCCTACCCCTACAAAGTTTTATCGCTGGTTGCGCTGGATTTATTTTGGTGCAATTGGGTATGAATGTCAGTGTTGAGGGTATTTATATTTTTGTCGGTGGAAGGGTTGTGGAAGTTGCTCCCTATTGTGCTGGACTAAAAATGTTGTTTACCACCCAGTATGTCGCCTTGATGCTGTTGTACTGGACTGGTGCGATCGCATCCCGAAAAACAATTATTTGGTTCCTCTCCCTTGCTGCGGTGATGAGTGTAACTGCGAATATTATCCGCAACACTTTACTTACGTACTTCCACGGTACAGGGAAGGATGGATTATTTGTCTGGTTACACGATAGTTGGGGAGGTGATATGTATTCAGCCTGTATGCTATTACTGCTGATTCCCGTTTTGAATAAACTCGACAATTACTTTTCCCGTCGGGAGTCAGGAGGAATATAACATTTTACATCTGTACTCCACCACACTAATTTTGATGGGTGAGATGGGTAAAAAAAAGCACGTAACCACCCTAGTCTAGGATAACCCTGGGGGTATAGCGCCTTCAGATCATAGCTTCTGTGAAGCTAGAGCAAACACTCAAAACCCTCATAACTTATGTGCTGGACTACTAAGAGGATGTTTTAAAAGTCGATTGTAATACTTGAATTATCGTTTTTGGAATAGGGAGAGACGCAACATGTCGCGTCTGTACTCTCGAAGGAAAAATCAGCTTTATAACCCCTTGTCCAGAGTCAGGACGTAGTAATAATTAATACTTGAAAACAACCTCTAAGGAATCGGTTGACAGCCGTTCCTAAGCAACTGAAATATATTTAACTCTCACAGGAAAAATTACGAATTACAAATTAAGAATTACGAATTACGAATTACGAATTACGAATTACAAATTATTTACTAAAATGCTTTCTATCACCAAAACCCTTAAACAACCCCTTTTCCCCAAAATAGCCGTACTCCTACTCTTAAGCGCTTTACTGATAATCGGTGCTGTACCAGGTTACATGGGTGGAAAATGGGAGTGGAAACAACCTCCAGCTATAGCCACAATTAGACAGTTACGACAGCTATATAAAACTGGTTTGGAAATACCCGGTTGGCGAACTCTGGAAAAAAATGTAAGTCAAATTGGTCAACAAAGATGGGTGCTACAAAAAATCCAAAGTCAAAGTGATCAGACCCCAGTATTATTACAATTACTTCCCCAGAATGATGAACGCAAACAACCTCAAGTCGAATGGGTGGATATTGATAGTTACATGGGTTGGAAAGTGGCTCAATTTCGTCATGTAGAGTTTACAGTTTCACCAGCATCTGAACAACCATTCACAGTTCAAGCCAGATTTTTTCGCGGTGCAACCAAAACAGAAACCTTTGCGGTATTGCAGTGGTACGCTTGGCAAGGAAATGGTAATCCATCACCCTTAAAATGGTTTATGGCCGACCAAGCAGCCCAATTACGTAAACAAAGAGTTCCTTGGACAGCAGTTAGTATTGTAGTACCAATGGAACAACTGGGGCAAAGCGATCGCGAGTGGGAAAAGGTGAAATCCCTGGGTGAAAAAGTTCAACTAGCTTTGATGGATGGCAAGTTGTAAACTGTACCATTCGAGATTTGAGATTTATGTTGACTGTCAACAGTTAACAGTCAACAGTCAACATTATTTCACCCCCTCAAAACCAATGAAAATGACCACTAGCTTTGGATAACAACCTGTTTATCTTGAGCAAGGAACTTTTCTAACTCGGTTAATTGATCCGCATCTACCTTGGTTTGCATGGGACAGAATTTTGGGCCACACATTGAACAAAATTCCGCCGTTTTGTAAATATCTGCGGGTAGGGTTTCGTCGTGGTATTCTTTGGCACGTTCAGGGTCAAGAGAAAGTTCAAATTGCCGGTTCCAATCGAAGTTGTAACGAGCACGGGACAATTCATCATCCCTATCCCTCGCACCTGGACGATGGCGGGCAATATCTGCCGCATGGGCAGCAATTTTGTAGGCAATTAACCCATTCCGCACATCCTCCGCATTGGGTAAACCCAGGTGTTCTTTAGGTGTTACATAACACAACATAGCGGTTCCGTACCAACCTGCCATCGCTGCACCAATGGCAGAGGTGATGTGGTCATACCCAGGAGCAATATCTGTTACTAAGGGACCTAGGACATAGAAGGGTGCTTCTGAACACTCTTCCATTTGCTTACGCACATTAAACTCAATTTGATCCATTGGTACGTGTCCCGGACCTTCCACCATTACTTGAGTGTCGTGTTCCCAAGCAATGCGAGTTAGTTGACCGAGGGTTTTTAGTTCCGATAATTGAGCTGCGTCGGATGCATCGTGGGTACAACCGGGACGAAGGGAATCCCCCAAACTAAAGGAGACATCGTATTTTTTAAAGATTTCAATAATGTCGCGGAAGTGGGTATATAGAGGATTTTGTTTGTGGTGGTGTAACATCCATTTGGCGATAATCCCACCCCCACGGGACACAATCCCAGTCAGACGAGTTTTGACTAGGGGTAAATACTCAATTAATAAGCCTGCATGGATGGTCATGTAATCCACACCCTGCTGGGCATGTTTTTCAATTACATCCAAAAAATCATCCGGTGTGAGTTTTTCAATGTTGCCGTGGACACTTTCTAAAGCTTGGTAGATGGGTACAGTTCCGATGGGAACACTGGAAGCTTTGATAATTGCAGTCCGGATTTCATCCAAATTACCGCCACCAGTAGATAAATCCATGACGGTATCCGCACCATACTTAATTGCTAATTGAAGCTTCGCAACTTCCTCATCGATACTAGATGAATTTGGTGAAGCGCCGATATTGGCATTGACTTTGCATTTTGTCGCAATCCCAATTCCCATCGGTTCCAAATTGGTATGATTAATATTCGCCGGAATGATTAATCTTCCCCTAGCAACTTCATCACGAATTAGTTCCACAGGGAGGTTTTCTCGCTGCGCGACGTGGTGCATTTCTTCTGTGATTATCCCTTGGCGAGCATGATGAATTTGAGTCACATTCTCAGACCCGCGTCGCTTCGCAACCCATTGTGTGCGCATAGTATTTTTTTTCCTCGATAAACAGCTTCCCTCCGCTGGTATTACCCAGTCTCAGGTGTTAAGGGTTTGTTCTCAGCCCTGGTGGTTTGAGATTTTTCTGTTTGGATGGTTGGATTTTTGAGTAAACTCCCAGTAAAGTGACTGATTGACCATCTAAAATCTCAAATTTAGGACACCCCTAGCATTAATGGAGATAGTACCTTACTTTTGTTTATTCTATTGTGACGATTTTTGGGAAAGTTCACAATATGCTAACTTAGAAAATATGCAAATTTTGATGAATCTTATGTGTCTGGTACATAAGTATACAGAATTTCCAATAATTCAGACTGGAAGCAGGGAGCAGCCGTATGATTTCTTCTGACTCCCTAAGTAAGTGGGTAGAAAAATTTCTCACTCTGTCCGCAACAAATGAAGAGAAGTGGAATCTAGACAGAGCCTTCCCGCAAGATAGCGATCGCAAGATTTTCAACTTTATTTATTTCTCTCTACACCGTTTGGTTTATTTATGCCTACCTACTTACTTTCAAGTCATGGTGAGAAATACATGTAAAAAATGTTCTCCGTTACCTATATCATTCGCGCTACCCGTAACACCAGACCCGGTTATTTTTAAGTTTTTTTGTTTACGTAGCTCCGGCGGCATTATACTTTATGATATCCGCGATTTGTCAAGATGTCAATTATCGGTTCTCAAAGTATG
Organism: Calothrix sp. NIES-3974; assembly: GCF_002368395.1. GTDB lineage: Bacteria > Cyanobacteriota > Cyanobacteriia > Cyanobacteriales > Nostocaceae > NIES-3974. The sequence continues at coordinate 2,285,297 of NZ_AP018254.1, read as the reverse complement.
ATGATTACGTTAAAAAATTGAGAATAGAATCATTAATATTGAGAATAACCCCGATTTTTTTGTCAATAAGCCGAAGCAGCGAGGTCTTGTAGAATTTTGCCTTTTTGCAGATTTAAAAAACTAATCAATCATCAGACAATGGGGAAGGAGCAACAGAAGATAGGATTTGAATTTATCCCTAACTAGGGCTTGCTGAAGCTTTTGAGGGTATTTTGTCGCACTTTTGCGACAAAATAGGTTATCAGGCTGAAAAATCCGGCATTTTTCACTTTTTGAGTCGGGAAAAAGTGGAATGGTGGGGTTAAAAATATTCCCTATTCCCCCTCAAAGACTTTTACCGCAAAACCTAAATATTTTAGGATTATCAACCATTTCCCCTGTTGCCCCTGTACCAAACTAAACCAGACTTGCGTCTGTATGATTAGCGATACTTTGTGCTAAACCAGGAATGATCTGCTGTACGTACTTTTTCGCAGAATTGCGTAGCTTGCCGTAGGTTCCTTTGACCACACCATTTTGCGCATTCTCAATTCTTTTATCGGTGACGACTAATAGGGCATCTGCCGCTTCCGAACTATTTTCGGTTAGATAGGCAACTGGATCTCCTGCTTGCAAACCCTGATTCCAAATCGGGTCTAATGCTGGTAGGGCTTCCGGCAACAGTCTTCCTAAAGCTCCGGCAACATAACCTGGTTTGACCCCATTCACAGCTGCATAACTAGCTTTTAAACCCATACCACCCAGTCCCGATTGGGAAGCAACTAATTCATCGATTAACTTCATGCAGTCATCCACAATCATCTGTTTTTTATTAGGGTCATTCAGAGCATCAGCAAGTCCCATTCAGAATCTCCTTATACATGAAAAAGCTTTGGTTCTACTTGAATTTATGCACCTCTGACATAGACACGCGTAGCGTGGCTAGTCTGGGGAAACGCCTTACAGGGTAAAGCCGTGACGCAGGAAGCAAACTGCGTAGGGAAGAAATCAGGCTTTGAGATTACTTCCTGATTATTATGGAGTAAATAGGCATTCCGTGCGTAAATCCTGTCTATACTAATTTGTACCCCATAACAAAAATAAACATAACACCTAAATCCAGCAAAAAGCTTGCCAGATTGGCTTTTTAAATTTTGTCAATTAGGATTTTGGTGGTAGTGCCATTTACACTTGAGTCTTGGTCAGATAGACTGCTGGTGCAATCAATTCAGCAATACCATACCATTTGATTTTGCTGATCCGCCATTCAGTATCAATACTGGATTTTGCCTACTCATTCTCTATGTAACAACAAATTTCCGGATAATTTTTCCATGTAGCAAATATCTCTTTATCTTTTGAGATGGGAGATTTTCAAACACAGAAGATTATGGCAAAGGGACAGAGAAACCTCTTGCTTCCCTGTGTCACCTGTGATTAAGTACTCCTTGCTTCCATTTCCCTGCCAGATGCGAACTATAACTGAAATCAATGAAAAAATACTGACTCAACGTGCAGTTGTTTTCACTGTTGAGGAGGTCAAAGCCCTCATAGATGAAATTGGGATCAAAAAAGTCACCCAACAGGTTGATGTGATTACTACGGGGACTTTTGAACCGATGGAGTCTAGTGGTGCAATTATTAACTTGGGGCATACAGACCCCCCGATTAAAATCCGCCGTGCTTGGTTTGATGGTGTACCAGCCTATTCTGGTTTTGGGGCAGTAGATTTATACTTAGGGGCGACGAGTGTCAGTGAAATTGCTGAAAATGAGGAGATATGGGGAAACGAAAATCCAACGAATATTATCCGTGGGGGTGGCCATATCATCGAGGATTTGATTGCTGGTAAACCGATCCAATTACGTGCCCAAGGACAAGTTACTGATTGTTATCCCCGTGCTAGTTTTGAAACAACTATTACTCGCGATACGATTAATCAGTTTTATTTATTCAATCCTCGTAATTTGTACCAAAATTTTATTGTTGGTGTTAACGGTGGAGAACGGACACTGTTTACCTATTTAGGAGCTTTGCAGCCTCGACTAGGAAATGCGGTTTATTCTAACCCAGGAGAGATTTCCCCTTTATTCAATGACCCTGATTTACAGTTAATTGGTATCGGTACAAGGATTTTTCTTGGTGGAGGAATTGGTTATATTAGTTGGGAAGGAACCCAGCATTTTCCCTTACAAAAACGCTTAGAGAATCGGACTCCAGTTGGTCCTGCGGCTACACTAGCCCTAATTGGTGATGCGAAAACAATGGATGCTCGCTGGGTGAGGGGTTGTTACTTTAAAAATTATGGTCCTTCCTTGATGTTAGGTGTTGGTATCGCTCTACCGGTTTTACATGAAGAAGTAGTGGTTAATTGCGCAGTCAGGGATCGAGAAATAGTTGCACCAATTGTTGATTTTTCCATTCCTCGTCGCGTTCGTCCGACCTTTGGGTTGGTGAGCTATGCTCAGTTGAAAACAGGTAAAATTACCATTGAAGGGAAAACTGTCCGGACTGCACCTTTGGCAAGTATATATTTATCGAGACAAGTAGCAATTGAATTAAAAAACTGGATTGTTGAGGGGAATTTTACTTTAACAGAACCAGTTGCTCCTATTTCCACTGAGCGAGTATTTTTACCCCAAGACCGTTGGACGGAAATATGATTATGAAGGGAGTGGGGATGAGGGAGTAGTGCTTTGTCCCATTAATTTTGAGGGGTCTGTAGTTGTGGCTTTAGCCACGAAAAGACTTTACGGAAAAGGCGCTCTTTGCGCTACTACGTGCCTTTTCTCATCTAAATTAATATGGGATAATAGGAAAATATATCCATTATTTCGATTTTGACACACCATCCCCATTCGGTGTTGCTGTATACAAACATGAATTGAAAATTTTGCCCTGTGTAGAGACGCGATATCTCACGTCTCTACAATCCCTATTTTCCAGCGACGGTTTCTTGTAGTAATTGATCTAATGCTTGCTGCATTGTTTGACATACTTGTAGATAGCAGGATTGAACATAATCTACATCATGGGATGCGTCATCACCGTACTTTTCAAAGATGATGGGGGGACAAACACGCAGATGAATTTGTACGGGTAGGGGAATGTTCGGTAAAGGTCCGATTGCGAGTCCCCAAGGTAAGCCTAGATATATGGGAAATGTACCGGGATCGATTCCGAGGAACCAAGGCATTCCCCAGCGATGAAGTTGACTTAAGTGAGGATATAAATCTGCTAGGATAATTAGGGTGTCGTGAGCGCCACGGGAAATAATGGGGATGATAGGAGTTTCTTCCCTGAGTGCTAATTTGATAAATCCTTTATTGCCAAAGAAACATATTTGATGGCGTAGGGAGTGGGGACGGAAGACATCCTGTACACCTCCAGGATAAATCAAGAGAGCTGCATTTTGCCGTAGGGCTTTGATGGCGATATGGGAATGTGCTTGGATTGTACCAACTTGGGTAGCTAACCGAGCAACTCCAGGAAATATCTGCCAAATTTTTGGTTCCATCAGTGCATAGGCTAAACGTTCTGTACCAAAACGACGAAACCAAGCATAGGTGGTCATGACTGCATCTGGTGCTGCTAATCCACCGTTATGGGAACCAATCATGAGTAATTTACCTGTCTGGGGGACATGTTCCCAGCCATCGGTGGTGACGCGAAAATAGTGATGATAAATCCAGTCAAAAAAGGGTAATAATTGTTCGATGACCCTGGGATTGCGATCGCTCAGTGAAAGTCCGGTAAGTGTGTCTTTGGGTGCAAATGTCGCTTGCCATAATAATTTGGCAAAGACTGGAGATGCATCTATTAGTTGCTGAAAATCTTGGCATTGTCGCAGAGTATTCATTTAAACTTTGTCCAGCTTGAAAATAGGGGGAGTTGGGAGTCGGAAAGAATCATAGTATTTGAAAAATGGTTGCGACGGATGGAAGGGTGAAAAGTCTATACAGCAAATACTTCACAATCCAAAATTCACAATGGTATCACATTGTGATTTCGGGAATGTAGAGACGTGATGTATCGCGTCTCTAACTATAATTATTTTGGATTTACGAATTTTCTTTTCCGAACCCTGTTGATTCCTCTCTGTTCTGTTTCCTACCCCAATTAAACCTGGATTCCTCACGAGTTGGTTGTAAGTCTTGAGTAACGGATTGATTTTTCTTCTACTCCCTACTCCCTATACAGACGACCCTAGCGAGGAAAATTCATTTCCAGTGGTGCTAATTGTTCTTGAATTGGCTTAATATCTGGATTAACGTTGAGAATTTGTTCTGCTGGAGAATCTTTTTTTCTCAACAATAATTGAATTTCTTGCTCAAACTTTTGTTTCCCCTGTTGAAAAAAATCATTTTCCTGGGGACGAAGGATAGGATTGATCACTTCTTGAGGATACTGGGCTTGTGCTGGTAATCCAAATAATAAAACGAAGAAGAGTGTTAAGTAAATCATAGGATTTTGGATTTTAGATTTTAGATTTTGGATTGACTTTGTAAGTAGTGGTTATACCGCAGTCTGAGGGGGATTTGTGAAATCTTACATATAGGGTCGTTAACGGTTGACAGTTAACAGTCACCAGTCAACGGCAGGCAATTTTTCACTATTTAAATCGAATTGCGATAGGATTTCACAAAAATTCCCCACTCCCTACTCCCTAAAAGTTTGAGGAATTTGTGAGAAATCCGGGCTTTCTCCTCTGAAATTTGAGCGAGTGAAATTTGAGCAAGAAAAGCTGCTACGAACCTAGGATAAATTCAAATTCTACCTTCAAAAACGCAAACCCACACCTGTTTGGAAACTCAAAGCATCCCCATTACTATTTTCGTAGGCATCAATAGCCCATTTCGCATCTCCATAGATGATGACATTTCGACTAACTTCAGATTCTGCACCTAACGTTACAACCGCAGCATCCCGATTACCTAACTGGGTATGTTGACCATTCGAGGTAATAAAGGAATAACCACCACCAACATACAAGTTAGTATTTTTCCCGACAGGTACATCATAAGTTACAGTTGGTACAATCGCCGTGGCATCACCACCAAACAAAACTGCACCCCTGACAGATACAGGTGTTTGCGGAATCACGAATCTCCCTTGAATATTGCCTCCAAAAACTTCGCCTTCGTCTCTAACTGTGTCGCGAGTTGTTCCAGCAGAGATACCAGCACCGATATAATTACCATCCATACCTGCTGGTTGTGCATGGGCGATACTAGTGCAAAGAAGAATGGATGTAGCGACTAGTGTGGAGGCTACGAAAACGTTAGTTCTCATACTCTTAACCTCTCTTGGGGAAAATCTATTTTCCCCAGGTTTATAGAAGTTTGATACAGTCGAAAAGTTCCCTATTTAGGCAAATAATTTTGGATTTTGAATTTTGGATTGTACCGATTCCAAAAATGTTGGCAACACATTCAGAACATGAGACGTAGTATTGCCACGTCTCAACCTTTCCGCAGACCCTAGATATGGCAATAAATTCATAGCTTCGATGACCATTAGCTTGGTTGGGGTCGGTGGGTTCCAAATATATCCTCCTCATGGGTTTGGGATGCTTCCATGTCACTCACATAACCACATTTTGCATCTGGAAAGGCATCACAATAGGCAACATAGGGTTTAATATCAAGTACGGGAGTTTGATCCAATAAATCAATTCCCTCCACCTCAATGGATAAATCCTCAATTTTGCGTAACCTCACCGCACTTAACCCAATGGGATTCGGACGGTGAGGAGCGCGAGTTGCTAAAGTTCCCCGACGGACACGGGGACCACGGGGAAGAATCACCGTCGGATTCCAACTAAAATTCAGGTGTAACCAGGTAATTAACCAAATATACTCAAACCCATCCAAATCCTTGAGAGCAAGGGTAGGAACTATGTCTGCAAATAATTCTACCCGTGCGATCGCGGGTTGGTAGGATGGAGGTGCATACCGTAATTGGGATTGTCGCGGGGTTCCATGTCGTTCCTTGTAGGGGGAATGGATCACCCCGATGGGACGTATCGTGATTTGTTCGGGAAAATTAACCGCTTGGATATAGTCTTTTGGTGGTAACTTCGGCATTATATTCAGGGGTAATTAATAATTCGTAATAGCCTGCGGCAACGCTTCGCGTACGTAATTTGTAATACCCGCTACGCGGGAAGCAAGCTACGTAGGGCTTGCTGAAAAATAGTTAGACTTTATATATGGTAAGCTGTTGAGGCTATTTTGGCTGAAAAAAAGTGCAAATACATGGGTATATCAAACTTCAAAATCTGGCATTTGTAATTTTTTTGGGTCTTTTGAAAAGCTTAAAACTATTCCCTGCAGAGACGCGACATGTCGCGTCTCTTCCTATTACCAAAAACGATAATTCAAGTATTAAAATCGACTTTTAAAACATCCTCTAAGGCAACTTGGTATTAATTACGAATTACGAATTAGTTCAATCACCGTGCTATCATGATAAATAGAAAATTACCGCATTCCCAAATTTCCAGGCGATGGTACAACTAGAATCAACCTCCCAGTCTGCGGTTATTTATCCAGACAGTGATGGTAAACCAATGGCAGACAATACAAAGCAATTTCGCTGGATTGTGGTGATTCAGCAAAATTTAGAGTGGTTGTTTGCAGATAACCCTAATGTATTCGTCGCTGGTGATTTGTTGTGGTATCCGGTCGAGGGTGACAATAAAACACGGGTAGCTCCCGATGTCATGGTCATATTCGGTCGTCCCAAGGGTGATCGGGGTTCCTATAAGCAGTGGGAAGAAGAAAACATCCCACCCCAAGTTGTATTTGAAATCCTGTCACCGGGAAATACGAAAGCAGAGATGAATCGCAAACTTTTGTTTTATGACCGGTTTGGGGTAGAGGAGTATTATGTCTACGACCCCGATAGTAACGAGTTTGATGGATGGCTGCGTCGAGAAGGATTTCTGGATCTCATTGAGTCCATAGGTGGTTGGATTAGTCCTCGTATGCAGATAAAATTTGATTTGTCAACAGACGAATTGAAAATCTTCCGTCCTGATGGAGAACGCTTTTTGAGTTATGTAGAAATTGCTCAACGAGCAGAAGAGGAACGTCAACGGGCAGAAGAGGAACGTCAACGGGCAGAAGAGGAACGTCAACGAGCAGAGAACGCGGAAGCGAAGGCGAATCGTCTAGCAGCAAGGTTGCGGGAGATGGGTATCGATCCAGAGGAGGTTTAACTCAAAGTTAACACCGTTAACACCATGCATGTAGATTTTACCCATTTTTTCAATTGCTCGACTACGTTCATGTTAGCAGAAGACTAAAAATCCTATTTTCAAAATATCGGTCTGTAGAAATGGAGCTTTCCTTCAAGAAAAAAGAAGAAGTTGCTAACCTCGTGACGGTTTCAACGGTTGTATACTCCCTCTTACTAGGTAAGGTTTTCAAACAGTCTTGAGGAAAGAGTTTAATTTATATGTTGCACCTTTACGTGTACATACGTTGACTTTCCAAATAGACACGATATAGCTACAGTACCCTTGTTTGCTTTTTATACTAAAATGCTACTTTCAGCTTTACACTGAGTATTTTATTTTCATCAATTTTTCTTGGTGCAAGTTAAGAGTTAATATCTTAAACCGACAGGAAGAGTTTACCACAAATATACAAATAGTTCAATTATTTACCTTCAGGACTAGATTTTTTACCCAGCAAGGATTTCAGAAATATTTAATACATGCGCAGGAGTAAGTTTAAGTTCTATAGGGAAAAGCTACCCAGCATCATTATCACTCATCCTAGTAGTCTGAATCGCCAAGCTACTTCGCCAAAATACGCATTCTTTCTGAAAGCTAGACATATTCATCGCCAACTTCAGTAAATCAGCTTCAGGTAGTGAAGACTTACAGTAAAAGGGGTATTGGGGATAACGAGAAGTGTAGTCGTAAAAAACAGCAAAGCGATCGCGCTGGAGAGGAATTCGACCGCGATGGAAAATTTTTCCCGTATCTGCAATTATCACCGTACCTGCGACACCTGTACAGGTTTTGTAATTTGATGGTGAAATAAATGTTTGCATCCTCTGATTGCGAATGTAATCGTACTTGTAATGCAAACTTCTAGACAACTCCACACTCAAATCCACAGGAATGTACTCAAAAGGTCCACTCTCTTCATCTACATCATTTAGATAAATGATGATTTTAAACATACGTCTATCTTCCCGGTCGATATGCCAACAGCGAGACTTTCTTTCCACCGAATTATTTAAATCACGACGAAAATAAGCACCGTGATAAGCTACTGGTAAACCTAAGTAGTTTTCCACTAACTTCAGTAACTGCACTTCCAACCCCCACATAAAAATCGAGGGATGATTCATGATTTGCTCATTGGTAGCATGAATCACGTATTCACTGCTATTATCTGGAATGACTTGGGCTATCTCTGGTATTATTTGTTGTGCATCACTCAACATTTTTTCGGAGGAAGGGATTCCTAGTGCATCTAAAGAAGTGACAAAAACTCCCTCTGTTCGCAATGTTTGAATTATCGGATAGTCGTTAACAGAAATATCTGGCAATTAAGGTTTATGGCTCTCAAGAGCTTGATAGTAGGAAATATCAGCAGATTCCCTCATAAATGACATCATATAAAAGTTTTTTAAAAACTGATTTTTGACCTGTTGAACGAATTTAGGCATATCCCATGCATTTAATTAAGAAAATTATTACCTAGGTATTTAAGTACAAGCACGATATCTAGTGTAAGTCTTCGTATTACTTTTATTCACAGATTCATCAAGTCTTTACTAAAAAAACATGATTAACTTGGAACTTATCTTGAACTATCAATCTGCTTGTTGACAAACAGCAGTTACTTCATTTTCGTAACATTAAATATTGTCAATATATTGATTATTTAAAGTAACACTTTCTCGAAAAATATGTATAATTTTAAGCCTGTGAGGATAAATAATTATTCCATTTAACGTAAGTCTCGAACAATAGAAATGGCTCAGAACCAGGATTAATCAATTAATTGACTTAATTCAGGCAGATACCATACAAAAATCAATGCAATAACTTACACATTTAATGTAATGAATTGTAGTCATGAATACAAATAAAAAGTATCAAAAAAGAATTTAGTTTATATAAGTTTGATTAAAGTTAATAACTTATATGCGCAAAATATTTTTTTAATTTTATTAACTTGACAAAATTCAACAGCTAAACATCATTGAGATACGGATAAACAATAAACGAAAATTTTAAAATATTATATTAATAACACTAAATATTTTCCCGTAACTTGAATTTGTGATGAATACATCCAAGTAACTCGATGTCAAAAAACAAGGTATCTCCGAAGCGATTAGAAGGCAGCGAAAGGAAGCAATCTCAGGGCTTTGAATGTTGTGTATAATCTTCGAGAGTTCTTTGCAGATAGTCAAATTTCCGGTAACTGCATCTTTGTGTTTTGAAATTTCTGTCCACCATCACCATAACTATCTGAATTCATTCAAGATTCACCGGACTTTTTCGGCGAGGTATACTTCCTCACAAAATTGAGCCAGCGTCGCCAATTTGCTCGTACAACCTTCCAGTAGGTAATCATATGGAGGCTAATACAAGCCAGAAACGTATAGGCAAGCCAAAAGTGTAAACTACGTCCTATCTCCACCATTGCTCGATTTTCCGGGAAGATATCGGGGAGAAGAATCCCAAAAAACTTGACATTATTGGCTCGAAAAGAATTGGAAAGCAGAAAACCAGTAATCGGTACTGCCCACATAAATAGATATAAACTAGTGTGGAGGGCAAAAATTCGCCACCAAGCCAAGGATAGTTTTGGGGCTCGTTTAGTATACTTGCGCCACCAAACCCTGAGCAGGGTGAGAATTCGCCAAGTTAATAAGGCCATTGTCAGTACACCGATGGACTTGTGAAAGTCGTATAATTCACTGCGCAAAAATTGTCCACGCTGTAAACGAGCCATGAATAAACCCGTAGAAAAGAGAATTAAATAGCAGCCAGCCATCCACCAGTGGACTCGCATTAATTCCTGAAATGCTGAATTCAGCCGGGGTTTTTTGGTTTCTTTGGGAATTGATTGGGATTTACTCATGATAATTGGGGAGGAGAGTAGAACTTTAGGGGATATTGCTTGGATGCTGGTGCATCATCGGACTTACACACTTGTTACTCAGCAATCCAGGTTGTGAGATGGTTCGTCTGCAACAAGTCACCTATGGGTTTGTCTTACGTGGCTATGACGTAAGTAGATAGGTTGGGTATGAGTCCCGTCTTCAAAGTCAATTACCCTTAATAATATTTTACACTCCATAATTCGTAGTCCGTTTTGTAGTGTTTTGGCTACGAATAATTCTATTTGCATTTGTATCGATGGAATTTTGATGAAATTTTGCTCAGGGAAAACCGGAAAATAATTTATCTAGTACAGGTTGGTGGAAATATGCAGACTATATAATATCTAGTGATTATGGGGAGCATGGGAGCCAGGGAAATGGTAGGGGAATTTACGCCGTGCGGTACTAGTGCTTTTTTGTATCTTACCTTGACAGGCAGGATGGCTGTTCCACAGAAATTCTAAGGAATAAGAAAGCGGGTGATGCCGCTTTCTACCGCAACGATTGCCAGTTATTTTTCCTAGGCTTTTTTTAGTTTATCTTGGATTTAGCCGTGACTCTACCTATCCCAGGGATGGTTTTGATGGTTATAAAGGAGGCAAACTAGAGGGTAAACCCGCAGCAATCAGGGAATTATCTCTGGGAGATAAGGGTTCTAAAATGGAATTAGCTGTTACACCTAAACCACTTGCGGATGGGTGTTCAGGGGAGAAAATTTGTACTGCGGTGGCCAGGGTGTTTTTCAAAATACCGAGAATACCAGAGTTGCTGGAACGGACAACTGCGTCGTGATTTTCTTGGGTGACGGTTATTTGGCTGGGGTCAGCAAAAATAATTTTATCATCACTGGTAAAGCCGTAGATGGTGGCAATTCCGGCTCCATCGAGGAGAGAAAAACTATTTACGCCATGACCGACATGGACATCGTAGGTATTATGGCTACCGAATAAACAAATATGATTGTTGCCGTTGCCTGTGTTAATGAAATAATAGCCACCAGAACCGGAAGTTTCAATTATGTCATCTCCCGACCCTGTATAAATACGGTTATGACGACCGGAGACGTTGATAAAATTATGACCGTCTCCAGCATTAATAAAGTTTTGTCCTTCGTGGTTAATTTTGAGAGTACCACCATCACTCAGGAAACGATTGACAAAAATCCGATCATCTCCAGAACCGGTGTGGATTGTATTTTGAGTACCAAAGACGGTCATGGCGTTATTTCCATGTCCCGCATTGACGATATTGGTGGCATTCTCGTTGATGATAATTAATGAATCTCCGGAATTAACGATATTGAGGTTAATGGTGTCATCCCCATCACCGGATGAAATTTGGTTATCATGACCAAATGCATTGATCACGTTGTTTCCAGAACCAGCGAAAATCCGATTGATACCGATGTCGCTGACGTGAATTGAACCGTTATCGGCAATGTAGCGATTGACGAAAATTCGGTCATCTCCGGAACCTGTGTAGATTTCATTCACCAGACCAAACACGGTCATGGCGTTATTTCCTTCACCTAAATAAACGGTATTTTCGGCAAATTCAAACTTTTCAATTGCGTTTCCACCCGCATCGGCGATATTGATATTGAGGATATCTGCACCGTTCCCGGTTTCAATCCGATTTTTGTGGCCAAAGACATTAATGAAATTATTCCCTTCACCAGTACCAACATAGTTATCACCGAGATAACACACCTTGATTCCGCCATTTCCGTAAACCAGACGGTTAATGAAAATGCGGTCATCTCCGGAACCTGTATATACAGAATTTTTATCGCCAAACAGGGTCATACCGTTATTGCCATCACCAGCGTAGACTTGATTTTCGGCATGTGCAGAAATTACGACAGAACCGTCTGGAGCAAAATAATAATTGAGATTAATCAGGTCGTCTCCCGAACCAGTAAAAACAACACTGCTACCACCGAAGTCTTCGATTTCATTATCTCCTTCGCCAGCGTAAATCGTGTCGTGTCCCGTACCTGTGATAATAATATCATTACCATTGCCGGTAAACACCGTATTATTACCAGCATCATCACGAACACCAATGGAGATAGTTTCACGATTGGGATTTGGGTCGGGATTTACGCCGAAAAAATCGATGCCAGCCAGAACAATGTTATCTCCTTGACCACCATAGACGATATTATCCCCACCCAGGGCTGTTAACAAATTATTCTCCTCATCACCGAATAAAACCGCATTATTCGTACTTGCGGATATACGTCGGTAACTTGCTCCACGATATGTAACTCTCATGGGAAAAAATGCTCCTATTCTGATTGTTGGCAAGCTCTAGTACGATTATGACGACAAGCCTAGTAGCTTAAAATACTGCAAATACACAATATTACTGAGATATTCTAGCCTGGATCCAGTAGTCTTTGCTTTTGATTCATGAAGCTTTTAAGTTCTGATGAGAGAATTTTCATGTTGATAGTCAATGTGTTTTGAAATACATTAATTTCCAAAACCTAGTGGAGACCTACCACTGCTAGGTCTCTACATATGATTGAAATGAATTGACTACCTGTGGTGTCACGTCGATTGATGGCAAATACCGATAAAATAATGAGAGATTCATTTGCAAGCAAATATCCAAAGGCAATCAATATTCGTGCAGATCACATTTTTAGGGACAAGCTCAGGAGTACCAACGCGATCGCGTAATGTTTCGAGTGTGGCATTACGTTTACCCCAAAGGGCTGAATTATGGCTATTTGATTGTGGAGAAGCCACCCAGCACCAAATTATTCGCAGCGATATAAAAATTAGCAATTTGTCCCGAATTTTTATCACCCATATGCACGGAGACCATATTTTTGGTCTGATGGGACTGTTGGCCACCTGTGGATTGGCTGGCAATGTTAATCAGGTGGATATTTATGGACCTTCTGGTTTAAAAGAATATTTACAGGCCTGTTGTCGCTATTCCTTTACCAATTTTTCCTATTCCGTTAAAGTTCATACAGTCAAACCTGGTATTATCTACGAGGATAATGAGTTTATCGTCAGTTGCGAACAACTACACCACCGGGTTACGGCTTTTGGTTATCGAGTCGCCGAAAAAGACCGTGCTGGTCGATTTGATATCGAAAAAGCTCAGGAATTGGGAATTCCCCCCGGAAGAATCTATGGACAACTCAAACGGGGAGAGGTCGTCACCCTTGCAGATGGACGGGTAATTGATGGACGGGAATTAACTGGTCCAGTGGAAATTGGGCGGAAGTTAGCCTATTGTACTGATACAATTTACTGTGATGGCGCAGTTAAGTTGGCGGAGGATGCGGATGTGTTGATCCATGAAGCAACCTTTGCCCATCAAGATGCAGAAATGGCTTTTCAGCGCTTACATTCAACCACCACAATGGCTGCACAAACAGCTTTAGCCGCAGGTGTACGTCAGTTGATTATGACCCATTTTAGCCCCCGTTATGCTCCGGGAAATCCGATTGAATTGAAGGATTTACTCAAGGAAGCTCAAGCAATTTTTCCGAATACCTGTATGGCTAGTGATTTGATGAATTACGAAATTCCCCGTCGTCGTGATTTAGATTTAGTACCTGACCACCGCAAAAATGTTGGGTCGAGGTAAGTAGAGACGACCCGATGGGTCGTCTCTACTTGGCAAAGGTTGTAGGGTGTAGCATTTGGTGCAAATTATGGGTGAAGGGGTAAAAGTAATTTTAGATACTGACCCTGGTGGGGATGATATTTTAGCACTGCTGTGGCTAACCAGTTTAATTCGTCAAGGATATGGGGAATTAGTTGCAGTGACGACGGTACAGGGGAATGTGAGTGCGGAGTCTACCTTTCGGAATGCTAGTCAGGTTTTGGGGGTGGTGGGGCTGGAAAATATACCTGTGGCGAGGGGAGTAGCTCGTAATTGTGCGGAGATTCCCTGTGCCGACTATATTCACGGACAGGATGGGATGGGGGGATTGTCGCAAAAATTACCACCTGCTTGCCATGATTTTATGACTGCACCGACTGCAGATCGGTTGTTGATTGAGGCTTTGAATCGGCAACCGGGAGAGATAACTATTATTGCGATCGCGCCTTTAACTAATTTAGCAGCTGCGGAACAACAGCAACCAGGTATCCTCAAGGCAGCGAAGGAGATTATTATTATGGGAGGGGCGTTTGCTGTGCCGGGAAATGTCAGTACCCATGGGGAGTTTAATATTGCCTATGATAGTGAAGCTGCTGCGACGGTATTAAATAGCCGTGATGATATTGTGATTTTACCATTGGATATTACCCATAAGTTGATTTTTTCTCCGACAATGTTGGTGGGAATTGATGGGGATAGGGGGAATAATTTTTTAGGGGGATTTATCGATGATTTAAGTCGATTTATGAGTGCAACTACTTTATTTTATCGCGAAAGTGGAGGAAAACCAGGATTTTTAGTGCATGATGCGGCAACGATTGCCTATTTATTTTATCCAGAAACTTTGACTTGGCAACGTGCGAAGGTGGAAGTGGAAACCCAAGGAAAATTTACTAAGGGTAAAACTTTTTTTGATAATCGACATATTCCCAAATCTTCTGCAAATGCTTGGGTTGCAGTTGATGTGGATGTTGATAATTTGTTGGCAAGTTTAATTGCGGATCTGCGCTATTTGCTGAGGTGATAGGTGAAGCTAGTATACTACGTTAAACCCACTATCAGTGAAGCTATTTATATTCAGGGTGGGTTGGGTATAGGTGCAGCAATTAACATGTAGTAATATAATTTATCGTTTGCTATGTCATTGAGTAGTAAATTTATTGTGGAACACGCAAAAAATGGCGTTGCATCATCAAGGGATAATTTTCATCTATGGGCAGAAATGTTTCTTGATTTCACAAGATGCAAACTTAATTATCATCCCGCAACCATGCAAAGCCAAAACAATTATATGCAGCTTCATCTCAAAGGGAGCATCCCAAATATGTAAAAATATATTTTGTCATTGCACTTCTTCGCGTAGCGGCTTCTTGCAAAGTGGCAATTGCAAAATCTATCACTCAGAATCACGTGATTTCGATGAGTTATGAAGCCTGAAACTCTTGTCCAGTATCATTCATAGAAAATAGAAGTTTCTAAAAACCTCCGAGTATGATGTTGAGAATAAAATCATGAAACCTGAAATCAGTCATTTATTGAGTTTGTTCTCAACTAATGGATGAGGTTACTTTAAACCTTAACTTTCAAAATCATTGATTTACAGGGGTGGTAGCGTTTATAATCTGTCGAATTCCCGTCAGAATCAGTCCAGCGATTGCTGAAGTTTATACTTCCAAAATAATGCTCATATTTTTCTGTTACCGAGCAATAAAAGCTGGGATGCACCCCATCTAAAATTGGTATCATCCTGTCTCGTGTATTCTTTTACTAGAAATACTAAGACCTATGGCGTTTTCAATAACAAGTTAATGAATAGAACAAGATTTTTCCAATCATCCTTAGTTAAGGGATTAGTTATATTTATTTTCCTACTATTATTAACGGCTTGTATAATTGCCTTCACTTACCAATATTTAGGTGTCAACTATGCGGGGATAATCCTGGGATTAATCCTATTTATTACCGGATTTATTTTATGGTATAGACAGCAAACAACAGCATCATCACCAAATGTATCTACCTCTGCTATGGCAATGAATAATTTTGGACATAACTTCGATAGTCATGCAAACTTCGACAATTATCAATTACCAATTTCACCCCCCATACCGGAAATACAACATATAGTTATCCGCAATCAACCAGTTAAAATTAGCGTTGATATTACCCAAATATTAGAAAGTTTACGTGATGTGTTGCAGCAAACTATTACCCAAGCAACAAATCCGGTGATTGCAATTCAGGAATTCGCTCAAGACCTCCAAACCCAACTATCTCAAAATCCCGAATTAAAATTATATTTGTGTGTAGATGGTGATTGCCATGAACCGGAATTAGTTAACCAAATTCTCAAACTGTTACTAATTCCCCCAGTGTACCCGTTCCAAAAACTAGATCAACATGGCAATATTGTCAAAATTGAATATCTAGAAGATGATAAATGCGTTCCCGACCACTGTATTATCCTGTATAAAGGGTATCGCATTAATCTCCACCAAAATCAAAATAAAGCTTGGGCTATTCGGATTCAAAGACCAGATTTATCCTTTTTGGAATTGCGACGGATACGCAAATACAGAAAAAAAGCTAATGCGATCGCAGTCGCTCAAAAACATATCCGTGCAGATATATTTAGGGAATGGCAACAAGCTATGAAAATAATCTAAATTTCCAGGTTGACTCAAAAGTCTCTGTTTGCCATATAATCTATGGGTGTGGCAAATCAACAAAGTTCATAGACCGAAATTTCTAAAGTTCAAAATCTTGGAAGTTTCATCTTCACCATGTCCCGACTGGAAGTAATCAGTTTTAAGTAAGCTAGGAGCAAGACCCGAAAGGTATTCCCTTCCCTGACCTAAAACCACTACTTTTCATCAGGACAGGTCTTCAAGAAAAGTTCGCAGCGATGATGAGGGGAATCTAAAATGCATCTTGTTTCGCGAAAGTGGATTCACTCCAACTTCAGCGTACAAGTGTATTCAAAAAAGATTGATTTGTAACAGCAAAAATTTGATATCTCACTTCCCGAAATGGGAATACTGAGTTTGTCATGAGTTTCCCTATGGTTAAAATGCCAAAACCACTCACACTTCCAGTGAAAACTTTCCTATCTTTCTGGATGCTAGTGTTGACACCGATATTAGCAACTGGTTTAGTATCTATTCTTTGCCAATCCTCCAAAGTAAATGCTAGTTTACCAAAGGTACAGGTTCATCTGCGTCATCTGCAAATTTTGACGAAGTTACAGCAAGATATTTATCCAGAACAGGGAGGACTAATCAATTCCGTTCCCCCAATCAAAAAAGTAGATTCCCGTGATTACGCAGAAAGCAACTTTTCTAAGATTTCTGCACGAGCTACCAAGGAGGTTGTGCTTCGTCATGGTATCACAAAACCAGAACGTCGTCGTCACCCTTCTTCCCTCAGAAATTTAGTCGGTAGAGCTTTGATTTTGTCCCAATCGCCTCAAATTCATTCCCATCAAGTAAAAGCGAATCATTGCTCAGTTAACACCCCCAGGAATCGTAATTTCCTCGAACTCAGGTTGCGAGCAAATATTCCTCCTAATTGTACAACTAATACGTCTTTTCTGGATTAAAAAAAACCGTATATTTACGGTTGCTAAACCAAACAAATCCGGAATTGGGGTGCTGATGGCTGTTGTTTTCTCTAGAGATAAGAAAACGATGGGAGAAAACGCTAATGCCGGAAGTTGTACGTAACTATGATATTATTTGCTTTGGTGATGAGGTACCTGGAATTCTCACCCTGGTGACTGCCGCACGGGAATTTTACCGACGTACAAACCGTTACCCTCATAGTTTAGTCATGTTTAAGGGTAATTCCTTGTTAGGAGTGGGTGGACACCTGGTACGTGGTGGTTTAGCTTATATTGACCGTTCGGTTGTTCCTCGTCAAGTTCGTGATGCACATGGCTTGGGTATATACGGACAATCAGCCCAGATTTATGAAGAATTTTTAAATCGCGCTCAGGTTGCACAGATAGCATTAGATGCAAGGAAAGGGGATCAAGTCTTGCGGGAAATGTTGCGGGAAGTGGGTGCAGATATTCTCAGCAATGTGGAAATTAAGAGTGTGATTAAGCAGGGGAAAGCAATTGCGGGGATTGCCTTGCATCGTGGTGAAACTTATATGGGTCAATATTTTATCGATGCAACGGTGAATGCGGAGCTTGCACAATTTAGCGGTGTGGAGAAACAGAAAGGATTTGCGACCTTTGGTTTACCCAATTCGGAACTGTCGGTGACGTTAACCTTTGAGACGGAAGGTATATCCGTATCCCAACTCAAAGATGTGGAAATGAATTACATGCGTCGGTTTGCCGATATTAACGACAGGGAAGCGCAAAAATGGATTCAGATTGCAGCAGGGGGAAATGGGGACAAAGCACAGATGTTGCGGGAACCGTTTGTGAAAAACCGCGATAACTTAGGAAATTTGGCTATGTACGCAGG
The DNA here is from genome assembly GCF_002368395.1 of Calothrix sp. NIES-3974. Taxonomy (GTDB): domain Bacteria; phylum Cyanobacteriota; class Cyanobacteriia; order Cyanobacteriales; family Nostocaceae; genus NIES-3974. Next base: position 2,267,076 of record NZ_AP018254.1, on the reverse strand, counting down.
TCGGGATTATATTGACGTGCGTAGCGATGCTTTATCAATAGCTTATCACGCTTTTCGCGATCGCGTATTGGATTTGCGGGTAAGTAAAGCGATTTTAGACCGGGGGAATATCGCAGTGTTTGCGGATGGGAGAATGTCCTGGAATGCGTTGTTATTTGATGTGAATGCAGACCAAGCGGAAAATCTCGCACGGAATAAGGCTTTACCGACTCCAGAGATGAACCATGAATTCCACCAATATATCGTTCCCTGGTTTCAGAGTTTAGGTGCAACCCGTGTCACCCCTGCACCCGAATTATACATCCGTCGAGCCGGAAATATTGTCGGGGTAAATGACCCCCTCACGGGAGTGGAAATGCTACAAGGAGGTGTCCCCGCATCGGAAGCTATTGGTACATTTGGCTACCACTTTGATATCCGGGGAGGAATTGCTGGTTTAGGGGATAGAGCAGCTGAAAAAGGTTTAGAAAAAGTAATTTTCATGAAACTACCTGCACCCCTATTCAATGTCGGTATCCAACACACCCTACTCAAAGATGTGCCGAATTTATCAGTAATTAGTCCCGCATCCGGATTTGAAGGATACGCCAGTTCCGCCGGACGAATCGTGGAATTTAATGCCTTCGTTGGTCAGGGAGTGGGAGTTGCGATCGCCCTTTCCATGTTAAACAATGTGAATTTGAATACTATTTCTAATCGTCAAGTCCGTGATTTCCTCGCCCAACGGGGTTTACTATCAGCCATCTACGGACAACCCTACGGAGTTAACGACGCGATCGCCCAAATAGATTCTTTTGAAACAGGTTTAGCAGCTTAATTGTCCCAAGGAGCAAATTTGGCACTTTTATACAGTTAAATTCGTCACATTTACTCCCTTGGTGGGTTATTTTAGGTAATCACCAGTAGGTTATTATGATTCCATTTTGGAGAAATATGAATATGAAGCCAGGATTTATGGTAAAAACAATATTAACTTCCCTAGGTTTGATGGCAGTATTTACACCCTTAAGTGCTTCTGCGCAAATCATTCCCCAACCTTGGGTTTCCGTCGGCAGCAAAGATGGTGATGTGACTTACTCAGTAGGTGCGCGGGCATTAGACATTGGTGCAGAATTAGGAGTCGGACCCAATGGTGCTACAGGTGTGGATGTACTCAAATTTCTCTCCCTACCCTATGTTTCCCCCTATGTGGGATTAGGTTACTATTCTGACGATAAGGGTGTTGCCGTGTCTGGAGGTGTACAACTTCGAGCTACCCAAAATTTATTTGTCGGTGGTGGCTATAATTCTGTACGCGGATTTAATGGACAATTGGGTATTCGTTTTTAGGTATTGCTGAAGACAAATACGCATTGGAAATTTTCGGGTGTTTAAAGACGTAGCAATGCTACGTCTCTACAACGCTGCTTTGGGTTTTAATCCCAAATCGAAAATCCTATTAGGCTTGTTCCCAAAGTTGACGAACCTTTCCCGGAAGCCATGTGGAAATTTCCTGTACGCGTTCAGGAGAAAGTTCATCTTTGGTTGCTGAAAAAACAGCCTGTACAGCTTGTTCCCGGTCGATGGTTGCAGGTAATCCCCCCTCATTGGCAACCCGAAATAGGAAACGATCCGCATCTATTTTAAAGATACCAGGACCTTGCCAAGGTGGACGTACCCGACTCAAAAACCCGACAATGGGATTAGTATCGTTCCAGAGTTCGGAAATTTCTATCTGCAAAGCTTTTTCATTGGTTGACATTATTTCCCCGGTTAGTTCTGCTTCCACCCGGTCTGCGGTTTCAGTAGTCATTAAATCCCGCATCACTCGGAACACGACCTCAGTAAAATCCCTTGCATCATAGGGGTCAGCAAATCCCCCCTTGACGATTACCTTTTCCAAAAAAGAGCGATGTTGATCGGCGATCGCAATCCGTGGATCTTCGATCACTGTTGGGTCGATTTCGGGAGTATTCATCTTTGATGTTGGGTTTGTCATAGTATGTGGATCACCCTTAGTTTCTTTAACTGTGCTTAGTCACTAAGGTCGCACAAAGGATCAATACTTAGCACCTTTCATCAGTCAAGTCGATATTGGGTCTAAAGAGGTATATGAAGATGATCCGAATCGAGTCAAAAGTGATAAATTGGGAAGAATCCACCGTTTAAAAATCCAAAATCGAATAATCCAAAATCCAAAATCCAATGACCCCAGTAAACGCTGTCCTCCCCCCCCATATTTTACTTGACCCATTATTACAGGATTGGTTACGAGAAGATATTGGACGAGGCGATCGCACTACCCAATCTCTGTTATCTATTCATCAAACCGATGGACAAGCGGAATGGATCGTAAAATCACCAGGGGTAATCGCAGGTTTACCCATTGCGGGGAGGGTATTTCAACTGTTAAATTCCCAAGTTAGTTTTATCACTTTTGCCGGGGAAGGGGAATTTTGTCAAAAAGGTCAAGTGATTGCGAGGATGCACGGTTCCTTGGATACTCTGCTGATGGGGGAACGGGTGGCTTTAAATATTGCTATGCGTCTAAGTGGAATTGCTACCCTCACTCGTCAATATGTGGAAAAAATCACCGATTTGCCGACCAAATTTGTTGATACCCGCAAAACCACCCCAGGATTACGGATTTTGGAAAAATACGCTACCCAGCTTGGAGGTGCGATTAATCACCGCATGGGACTAGATGATGCGGTGATGATTAAGGATAATCATATTGCCGCAGTCGGGGGAATCGGAGAAGCTATTACTAGGGTGCGATCGCGTATTCCCTATACTATGACCATTGAAGTGGAAACCGAAAATTTAGACCAAGTGCAGCAAGCGATTCAGTACAATGCAGATATCATCATGCTGGACAATATGTCTACTGAAACCATGCGCAAAGCAGTACAAATGATTCGCGCTAGTCAGAAAAATATCAAAATTGAAGCATCAGGTAATATTAATCTGGAAACAATTCGTACCGTCGCAGAAACCGGAGTTGATTATATTTCCAGTAGCGCTCCCATTACCCAGTCTAAATGGCTGGATTTAAGTATGAATATTATACAGTAATTCTAATTTAATACAGCAAGCACTGCAAGAATTACTGAAGAATCGCACTTGTTTGGTAATTGCTCACCGCCTTTCCACTATCCAAAATGCCGATATGATCGTGGTGGTGGAGCAGGGGAGAATTGTGGAAACGGGAACTCACGTAGAATTAATTGCTCTGGGTGGTAGGTATGCTTATTTACATAGTATGCAGTTTCCACAGGTTTTGGGTAATTTGTAATACCCGCTACGCGGGAAGCTAGCTAAGTAATAGCCTGCGGCAACGCTGCGCGTACGTAATTTGTAATACCCGCTACGCGGGAAGCTAGCTACGTAATAGCCTACGGCAAGACACTACGCGTCTACGTAATTTTTTTAGTTTGCTCAAACTTTGACACCGATGGCTATGCGTACACCCCAAAAAATTAATAACATCAAAATCGCAAACCAATCTCTGATTTTTAAGTGAAAATCATGCCATTGGACACGGTGTTCATTGGGACTAGTAAATCCTCGCACTACCATTGCATTGGCCATTTGTTCTGCACGTAGGAGTAAATTATCTAATAATCTTTCGGCGACAATTAACCATACTTTTAATCCCCCTTTGATGCCTAATTTTTTCCAATTTATGGCCCTGGTCATCACTGATTGAATCAGATTTTGCACTTCTTCTAGCACTAAAGGAATAAATCTTAAGGAAAGGGTTAATGTTAAAGCAATTTCTGTAACTGGTAATTTAAAGCGTCGCAACGGTTGCATGAAATCCTCAATTGCAGCTGTGATCGATTCTGGTGCTGTTGTTAATAAGTATAAATTAGTACTGTAAATAATTGTAAACAGCAGTGTACTCAAACTCACAGCTAAATCCAGCGATCGCCGAGTAACTCGAACTAAACCCTTATTGACTAGAACATACCGATAATTCTGGGCTGCTTTGACTGGTGGGGGAAGGGAAGGTGTGGTGGGTGGGGGAGTGGATGGAATAGTCGGTGGTGCAAGGCTGACACTTTCATTGATGGGGCGACGGGGTTGGTAGTTGACACCTAGACCATCGGGGGTTAGGGCTGCAATAATAAATACAAAAAAACACAGTATTAATAACCAACCCATTTGTTGTCGCCAAACCCGTCGGGGAATCCAAGCAAAAATGGTGACAAGAATTAGAATCGCAACCAGGGATATACGCCACAAATTGCTGGCAAAGACGTAGGTTGTGAGGAAACTCATCAACCACAATAATTTTACCCGTGGATCGAGCTTATGGAGCCAGGTTTGGGGCTGTTCCAAGTATAGTCCTAAAGGAAGCGATCGCAATAAATCCATTTATCGATGGGAAGTAGCAAAATACAAATATATCTTACACGCGAGTAGCTCGGTTAATGGTAGCTCCTTCCACTTCCCTAACTTTCTTACTGCGCCACAACAAACGAATTGGTGTACCTTTAAATCCTAATTGCTGACGAAATTGACGTTCGATATAGCGACGGTAATTATCGCTAAACCGCTTGGCATCGTTGACAAATAAGGCAATGGTTGGTGGTGCGATCGCGACTTGGGTTCCGTAGTAAATTTTACCTTGCTTACCACTGCGACTGACGGGAGCGGAATGCCAACTAATGGCTTCTTCCAGGACTTCGTTAATCACAGAGGTGCTAACGCGACGTTTGTGTTCTTGAGCTGCTTGGACGACAAATTCGAGGATTTTTTCGACCCTCTGTCCTGTCACTGCACTCACAAATACGGTTTCTGACCACTCGGTAAAATGTAAACGTTGTTGGAGGACTTTTTGGTAATCGTACACCGTGTAGGAGTCTTTTTCCACCGCGTCCCACTTATTGACAACGACAACACAAGCCTTTCCTTCATCAATAATCCGTCCAGCCAACTTTTGATCCTGTTCGGTGACACCATCAAGGGCATCAATTACCAGTAATACCACATCGGCTCGACGAATGGCTTTGAAAGCGCGATTAATACTAAAAAATTCCGTACCATAATCGATATGTTTCTTTTTGCGAATTCCGGCTGTATCAATTAAGCGAAAAGTTTGGCCATCTCGCTCAATGAAAGTATCAATTGCATCACGGGTTGTTCCGGAAATGGGACTAACAATGGCTCGGTTTTCACCCACAAAGGTATTTAATAAGCTGGATTTACCGACATTAGGACGGCCAACAATTGCCACTCGAATCTCGTTACTTTCCGGCATATCTACCACCAAGGGAATATGTTCAACCAAAGCGTCTAGTAGTTCCCCAGTTCCGCTACCATGAATTGCCGAAATCGGGTACGGTTGACCTAAACCCAAAGACCAAAACTCAGCCGCTTGAGCTAAACCCTGTTCCGGGGATTCGCACTTATTCACAGCCACTAACACAGGTACTTTTTGATGGCGTAAAAACTCAGCAATTTCCTCATCCGCCGAAATTAAACCAGTGCGTCCATCCACCACAAAAATAGCCGCACAAGCTTCACTTAAAGCCGCGATCGCCTGTTCCCGGATATGGGGTAAAAACTCGCTATCATCATTAAACACCAAGCCCCCCGTATCCACCACCAAAAAATCGCGATCGCGCCAATAAGATGGTAAGTAAGTGCGATCGCGTGTCACCCCTGGTTCATCGTAGACAATCGCTGTTTGTTCCCCAGCTAAACGATTTACCAGGGTTGATTTACCCACATTTGGGCGACCAATAATAGCAACAATAGGTAATTTCATCTTTTCTGTCCTAATTAGTTATATTTGCAATCTTGAAATTTTGGATTTTGCGGAAAGTTGGGGAACAGAAGTTACCGGGAAGATTTTCTGCTGACAAAGTTCTACGGGGGGTATCCCCCGCAGACTTTGCGCTTTCCGGTAAACTTCGGGGGAGACTTATTCTTCCACCAAACTTTCCAGGACGGATTTTAGATAACCCTTACGGGTATGTGTAGGCGAAAGCTATGTCGTTAGGCTAGGGTTGTCGTGGAATCTGTCTCATTTTTCAAATTGGTATGTATAGGTTGTTTCAACAGTCGTTTTTAATACTTGGCTTCTCGTTTTTTGGAAATCGGGAATAGGCAGTTTGAATTAAGTTGAGGATGGATTTGGGCTATAGGGAAATAAAAAGTGTAGCGTATCCACTTCAAATCCTTACCTGGGTTTCTCATAAGTGAGTGGTAACGCTTGAGTCAGGGACTAATTTTCCTACTAGTTCCCATTCCCCATTCCCTACTCCCTACTCCCTGACCCAATAATATAGATTTAAGCACTAAATTAGATTCCTATCTCTTCATATTACGAAGACAATTATTTAATTTTTTTACGCTAAAACAGGTAATAGATTAGCAACGATAGTGGAGAATGGGATTTTGAATTATCGCCTCAAACTAAAACGCTTACTTAAGTTTATACCCAAATTTAGACCCATCACCACCATCCTTATTCTGCCAATACTGTTATTTTACGCCTATTTTATCGAACCCAATTGGATTGAAATCAACTCCATCCACCTTACCTTACCTCACCTAGCCCAAGAATTTAACAACTACCGCCTCGTTCAGATCAGCGATATTCATATTAGCAAATGGATGACCCAGAAGCGACTGAATTATGTTTTCCAGTTGGTAAATGCCCAAAAACCTGATTTAATCGTGCTAACAGGTGACTTTGTTTCCCGTCGTCAACAGCGCTTTATTCCCCTTTTGCAGAACACTATCGGTCAACTCAACGCTCCCGATGGCAAAATCGCCGTATTAGGAAACCATGACTATTGGTCAGACCCGGAAGGAGTTGATCAAGCATTAACAACAAATCAAATTCAAAACCTACGCAACGCTGTCACCCAAATTTCCAGGGGTAAAGCGAAACTGTATATTGCTGGGGTGGATGATGTCATGGTGGGTCAACACCGTTTAGATCGGGTGATAAATAATCTTCCTCACGATGGTGCAGCCATCCTACTTGCCCATGAACCAGATTTCGCCGACACTAGTGTCAAAACCCATAAATTTGACCTGCAACTATCTGGTCATTCCCATGCTGGACAACTACGCATACCTTTTGTGACTCCACCTGTTTTGCCAATACTAGGTCGCAAGTACTATGCAGGTTTATACGACCTGGGGGAAATGAAACTATATACCAATCGCGGGATTGGGATGACAGGTTTCCATCTGCGATTTAATGCTCGTCCAGAAATTACCGTATTTACTTTGGATGCAGGGAGTAGGGAATTGGGGGTTGGGGATTAGGAGTTGGCAGTTGGCAGTTGGCAGTTGGGAAATGCTTGAAATAATCCAAAATCCAAAATCTAAAATCTAAAATTCAAAATCCAAAATCCAAAATAAATTGCATGAGTTTCCCCTCGTAAGAAATATGAGATTGCAGAGATTAACCAACGATTCTGCAAGGAAGCGCCTAATGTCTAATCAAATCGAACATAATCATAGTCCGGTGGAATTATCCCCAGAGGAACTTGATGCTGTTGCAGGTGGAATCGATATTTACCTGTCGGGTGCGACCTTCCAACAGCAAGATATTTTTGCTGGAAGTACTACTGGTTCCCGTCGTCGTCGTCGAGGATTTGGTGGGAGTTCGTTTTTCCGTTCTTCCTTCATCTCTTCCTCAGCTTTTCAAATGGTTGGGTTGGGATTTAGTTCCGTCAGCGATGCTTTAAGTTTTGTTGCTGGTTTTGCCCGACTTTTTGGTCGATAAACAGTAAGGGTGCAAGAAGCGGTAATATTTGTGGGTGCATTTATGGCAACACACCACCCGTATTCATCGGTAATTAATTTAGTACCTATTAGCTGTTATTTATTTAACAACCAACTACGAGTCATAGCCTGGATTTGTTACGACTACTCTGTATTCCCTAGAAGCTTTACCGACATTTCTCATAAGGGAGTGATAAGCCTTAAGTAATGGGTTGATTTTCCCATTATTCTCTACTCCCTACTCCCATCACGGACTACTAACTACAAGTTTTCGGAGTTTGTGAGAAATCCGAGTTTAGGGATTTACTCCAAATACAGGATAACTCAATTATTTTCACAAAACTATTTTCTCCCACCGTTTTAGCTTGACTAGGGAATGTAATCCATGACAGAAGTTCTACTTAAGGAACTAAGCAATCAAGATATTGACTGGATGTTATCCGTTGGACACCAAGAAGAAATTCAGTCAGGAAAGGTCTTAGTTCAACAAGGTCAACCAATAGATGCACTTTACGTGCTGGTTGATGGTGCATTATCGGTGTCCCTCAATCAACCAAACGAAAACCCCTTGGGAAGAGCTTTTGCTGCTTTAGAAGGTGGTGCATTACCGGGAAGAGAAATAACCCAATTGTCGAGTGGGGAAATGGTGGGAGAAATTCCCTTAGTTGAGAATTATTTACCGACGACGGTGACAGCAGCTTGTAAATCGTTAGTGTTAAAAATTCCGATTTCCCAACTGATGGCAAAATTAAGGCAAGACCAGGAATTTGCAGCCCATTTATACCGGTCTGTGGCGATTTTAATGGCCCATCGTCTGGAAAAAATTCTCTCCCAATTGGGTCATAGTACGGTTGTCTTGAGTCAACCCCAATTACGGGAAGCTTTAATTGTATTTGCGGAATTAGAAGATAGTGATATTGATTGGTTAATTGCGGCGGGTAAAGTCGAAAAAGTGACGACCGATGCCGTATTAATTCGTAGCGGTAGACCCATCGAATTCCTGCATATTTTACTAGATGGGGCGGTAGCATTGAATGCACCGGAAGGCGATTTTAATCCCCTAGCTCATGCTTTTTCTAACTTAGAAGATAGTTCCCAAGAAATCATTGAAAAGGAATTAGCCAGATTATCGCGGGGGGATATTGTGGGGGAAACTCCATTTATTGAAGTCCAACCCCCAGCAGTGACGGTAAAAGCGCTACGGGATTCGTTAATTTTATCCATACCTAAATGGCGACTATCAGCCAAACTCCTACACGATGTTGGCTTTGCAGCCAGATTTTATCGAGTTCTAGCCATTATTCTCGCCGATAAACAACAGGGAATTGTGTCCCGGTTAGGATATGGACGTTTAACCTACAGCAGTGGTGAATCCCTAGACCAGGACTATGCCAACGAACTCAATAATCATTTTTTAACACAGATGGCGATCGCAGGAGCGCGTTTTGATTGGATGCTCAAACGTGTGGGAATCAAGTAGGATTTTAGATTTTGGATTATTTCAAGCATTTCCCAACTCCCAATTTAATTACTCACAATTGGTACACCCGATATGGTTACGCAACAAAATACTCAACCTAAAAATAATATCTTTCGTAAAGAAGCTTTAGAAAAAATTTCTTCTCCAGAACAGCTCGATTTACTAGTCAAAGTCACTAATCCCCGACGTTGGTTGTCCCTATTTGCTTTAGGTTCTCTGGTTGCTGCTGCTGGTGCTTGGAGTTGGTTCGGTCGAATTCCTGTGATTACCAGTGGTCGCGGTGTGATTATTTATCCTAGTAAAGTCGTGACGTTGCAATCCCCGAATTCTGGACGCATTCTCGATTTAAAGGTTGATATTGGTGATAAGGTCAAAAAAGGTCAAGTTATTGCTACCATTGACCAATCGGAATTACGCAGCCAATTACAATTAAATCGAGAAAAACTCAACCAATTGCGCTTGCAAGACCAAACTGCTAAACTAATCCAAAGCCAACGTTCCGGATTGGAAGAAAAAGCACTCGAACAACAGCGAGAAACCCTACAAAAAAGCTTAGAAACAGTTCAATCCCTGACTCCGGTACTCCGGGAAAAGGGTTTAGATGTCCTCACAAAAGAACGGGAAAATCTGCGTCAGCGTTTGCAAACTTTGCGCAACCTGCAACCAACTTTGAAAAAACGTTGGGAAGAACGGGAAAATCTCTTCCGACAAGGTGCTGTGGCTAAGGATGTAGCTCTGCAAGCACAACAGGAATTTATCGGTTCCCAAACCCAAATTAACGAAGTGGAATCCCAATTAAACCAAGTTGCAGTTAGGGAAGCTCAAGCACAACAGGAATACCTAAATAACCTCAACCGCGCTAACGAAATTGAAACCCAGTTAAAAGCTCTCACCAGTCGCAAAGCTAGCCAACAAGAACAGGATCTAACCGCTCAAGTTAGCCGTCAAAAAGAAATCCAAGAAACCCAAAGAATCATCAGTCAACTTGAATTACAGCTACAACAAAGTAGTCAAATTGTCAGTGATTTTACTGGTACAGTGTTGGAAATCACCGCTAAACCTGGACAAGTATTGCAAGCGGGAATTGGTATCGGTACAATTGCTGCTCAAGAACCTGATGCCAAATTAGTTAATGTCACCTTCCTACCCGTCAATGATGGTAAGAATATTAAACCGGGTATGGAGTTACAAGTAACACCTTCCACAGTCAAACGGGAAGAATTTGGCGGTATTAGAGCCAAAGTTACCAATGTTTCCAGCTTCCCCATTACCCAACAAGGTGCAGCTAGTATTGTTGGCAACCCTGATATCCTCCCCAGTGTGATTAACCAAGGTCCCCACATTGCCGTTTTCACCGAAATGGAATTAGATCCGAACACGAAAAGCGGTTACAAGTGGTCGTCTTCCAAAGGACCCGATAGTCAAATTACAGCTGGAACCACCACAACAGTCCGGATTGAAGTTGAGAAAAAACGTCCCCTTGAATTTGTGTTACCAATTCTGAAGGAGTTGACCGGTGCAAGTTAGGTGGATGTTGGATTACAGTAAAGACGACCCGTGGGGTCGTCTCTACTACGGATTTTGGATTTTGGATTAACTATATTTAAACATAATATAACCATTTTCCACAAATGCGATCGCACCTCCAGGAAAAGGATCGGTTTGCGATCGCGATGGTGCTGTAATGAGGGCGATAATTTTTTCGATTTGCTCAAAGTTTGGCGAAATACCGAGATATTCTAGCAAAAATTTCCGCATGACTCGACGTTGACGGGAGAGGTGGAGTTTTCGCAGTTTTTGACAATTTAACTTCAGTGTGAAGACTGGGGAAGTTGTCCCATCTAGCTTGACATCAATTTCGTGGTGATTTTCTAAGACCAGCTGTAAGTCCAATTCTGCTTGCGCTTGCCAACATTCTACATCCGCTTGCAACAGTTCGGCTGTCCTTCCTAAGGCTACTTCCACTTGGGGATTAAAGTGTGCTTGTAGATAGGGTAATAATTCTTGACGAATCCGATTGCGAGTGTATTTGAGGTCTGTATTAGTTGTATCCTCCCACACAGCTAAATCCATCTCCTGACAAAACTGACCCGTTTGGGAACGACTAATAGTTAGCATGGGTCGCACCAAACTCACTTCAGGACTCAGTTGTCTTTGCCAAGTTAAAGCCTGTAAGCCATCCGCACCACTGCCACGGAGTAAATTATATAGCAAAGTTTCCGCGCGATCGCTTTGAGTATGTCCCGTCACCACGGATGTATAGGCATGGGCTTGGGCTGTTTGTAAAAATACCCCATATCGCCAATCCCTGGCAACAGCTTCACTACCTAATTCCATTGGTGTCACTTCTAAGTAAAAAGCAATACCCCAACCCCTGGCAATTTCCCTCACATGCTCCCCATTAGCCTGGGAATCACTACGCCAACGATGATCACAATGGATTATCCCTAACTGCCAATCCCACTTAGGTTGTAAGTCAACCATTAGTTTCGCTAGACACAGGGAATCCTGTCCACCGGAAACCGCCATCAGAATCCGTTGTCGAGGAAGAAATAATTTCCGCGTGCGAATCACTTGATGGAAATGAGCATGGAGGGAAGTCCAAACCATAGTTTATATGAGCCTAACTTTCGGTAAAACTGCTGATTTCGATAGTAAAAAATCTGTGTTGTAATAAAATTCAGTATTTAGATTTGGATTTATAATTTAAACCAATTGGTTGATGTAGTCCTTTGCAAGGTTTGATCAGCCAAAATATGTTTTGAAAATAGGTAGTAAGGAGAAAGAAAAAGTTATACCAATTTGAAAAAAATGCGGCAGATAGATTTTGTTTGTAGAGACGTAATATATTACGTCTCCAAATATGTCATGTAGTATGTTGCGTTCCTACAATATATTACGTCTTCACATATATCATGTAATATGTTGCGTTCCTACAATATATTACGTCTCCACATATGTCATGTAATATGTTGCGTTCCTACAATATATTACGTCTCCATATATATCATGTAATATATTGCGTTGCTATATATATTGCATCCCATACCCTGGATGTGTTGCAAATATTTTTTGAATCGGTATTATTTTCCTGTGTAGATACGTAGCACCGCTACGTCTCTACCAAATCCAAAATCCAAAATATTAATCATTTTCCCGTTTGTTAAAGTTTCATGCTCACCGAAATTTTTAGCGAAATTTTTCCCCTACTCAGTACAGCCAATCCACAAACCTTGGAATGGTTACTAAATGTGGCAACAGAACATGAGTACCCCACGGGACGAGCTGTATTAATGGAAGATTCCTGGGGAAATGCAGTCTATTTCGTCGTTTCTGGTTGGGTGAAAGTTCGTCGTACAATCGGAGAAGATACACGAGCGATCGCAATTCTCGGTAAGGGTGATTTTTTCGGAGAAATGGCTATTCTCGACGAATCCCCCCGTTCCACCGATGTCATTGCCCTTTCTCCAGTGAAGTTACTCAGCGTTTCCCGTAATTGCTTTGTCCAAACCCTGTTTAAAGACCCCCAATTACACCACCGCATGTTGCAACTAATGGTCAGAAGATTGCGCCATGTGAATATGCGCTTACAAATGCGAACTTCCCCACCTGCTGTCAAGTTAGCATATACCTTGGTCAATTTGGCTGAAAGCTACGGTCAAGAATCCAATTACGGTCAGGAAATTCTGAATATTTCTCACCAAGATTTGGCTGATGTCACAGAAATCGGTGTGGAAGAAACAAAGATGATTTTGGAAAAGTTATCGGAAAAAGGGTGGATTAATATCGATACGGCAAAACAAGCTTTATATCTCACTAATTATAAGCAGTTGGCTAATTTGGCTGCCAGAATTTAACTATGTAGGGTCTGCTGTCAGGTAGGGAGTAGGGAAGGGGAAAGCACTTTTATGTGTTGTGGTGTACCGAATCAAATAAGAGCAATATTATTCACCTTCTGTACCATCACCCAACAATCAACTTCTTGTGGAATTAATACCGATTCCACAAAAAATGTTTGTCATGCATTCAGAACATGAGATGTAGTAGCGCTACATTTCTACAAATACAAAAAAATAGCTCATTCCTACTCCCGTACAGATGACCCGACGGGTCGTCTCTTCCCCAAAAGATAAATTTTTGTTACTCTCTTTACTCATGGCTTGACAAAATATTTGAAATATACATACCTTATGCTAAAATAAATATCAGATTACCCTACGTAGTCGCAGGCACACGAGTACATAGTGGGATCGATTCAACCGGATGAAAGGAGTGAATCATGGATTTTACCAACGAGTTGACCTTAGAGCAGCAGTTTCGCTTACAAAGTTTTAAGCACCAGATAGAGGAGTTGAGTCGAGAGGAAGCTCAAGCCTACTTGTTAGAGGTGCTACGACAAATGATGGTTAAGGACAATATGGTCAAGAATCTACTCAAGAACATCTAGAGATAAAACAACTTGAGACTTTGAGTCTACCAAAATAACTCGCTAGATTAATACCGTATCAGAACTTGTACATAATCGAAAGTAGCGGTAATTCACGAATTGCCGCTACTAAGATAGATTTTTCAACTGGGTACTGAGTTCTGGGGGATAGTGGTATATTTTGTATATTGAGATGATAGAATTGCGATCGCCATCAAATCACAAGACTCCTACTCCCTGATATCAACGACAATTTTTACCACCCACCTACTTACTGCTTAAAGTACACACCACAATTCGACCACATATATACATATATAATTTTTTGAGGGGTTCGTAGTAGTGGTCTTAGCCATGAAAAAGCGTTAACATAGGGCGCTATGGGTGCTACTACGAACAGGAATACTTTCTTGGAAGTTTCAGTTGGAATCAGTTTTTAGCTGGTGAAAGCATCTTTGATATTATCAACAGTGCGTTCAACGGCATTTTTGGTTGAATCTACAGCTTTTTGAGTGCGCACTGCATCAGCCTCTGCACGTCTTTGGATGGTCGCTGCATCTTGGTTTGCTTTCCGTTCGAGGAAATTCCCGCTTCCATCCGTTGCTTGTCCGACTTTGTTAGCATTCTGGTTAGCAGTTTTCTCCACTTGATTAGCTGCATCGCGGATAAAACCTTTAACATTGCTTGCATCTTCTCTGGCTTTATCCTTGACTTGACGACCCATATCCGTTGCAAGCATAGGATTAAATGGAGTTGCGATCGCGTGATTAATCGAAAATCCACCTTGCCAAACAAAAGCGATCGCCATCAAGCACAATATACTGCTAAATAACCGACGTTGGATAGCCACCAAACAATTCATCAAATAATTCAGTTTCATTTTATTTAGGTTCCCCTGGAGATTGAACACCCTATTTGTAATCGATGGGAATGGGGGTTTATAACTTTCCCTTGAGAGAGCTTAATTCATCGTTGAGCATAAATCTGTGGGGGGTAATTTCTGTCCTTTGATTTTAGATTTTGGATCATGATTGATAAAATTAAGATGAATTCGACGGATTCAAATAACCCCTCTCCAATCCTCTCTCCGAAATGGATACAGACTTTGGCAACCTTGATTTTTGGTTAAAACCACAGATTTTTCCGCCCCTCTCCGTTCTGCGGAGAGGGGTTGGGGTGAGGTTCATCGAACTCACATTAAATTATCGTTGTGTTGTAGAGACGTAGCCATGCTACATCCCGACAAAGATTAGAAATCGCGAATATTCCAGGTTGTCGAAATGGCATTTTTCCATTTACGGTACTGTTAAGATTAATTGCAGCTGCCAATAGACCGAGGTTTGAGGGAATATGACGCGAAAGCGAGTAGTGATTGTCGGAGCAGGATTTGCGGGATTAGCTGTAGCGCGGAAATTAGCTGGTAAATCCGTGGACGTGCTGCTACTCAATAGTGAGAATTATCACACTTTTTCTCCCCTACTCCATCAAGTTGCCACAGCCGCGATCGCACCGACAAATACCCTGTACCCCCTTCACCGTGCTATCGGTAAATCAAATCACATTCGCTGCATTACCACCACTGTGAAGCGGGTGAATTTCCATAAACAGTTATTGGAAGTTGAGCGGGATTTAATTAAATATGATTATCTAGTAATTGCCTGCGGTACTAAAACCAATTACGGTCAAATTACTGGTGCTGCGGAATTTGGTTTTGCCCTCAAAAATATCCACGATGCAGTCAATTTACGCAACCATATTTTAACTTGTTGGGAACGAAGTCAAAACCCCACCCATAAACCTAAATCTTGCCAACTTTTAACCTTTTGTATCGTTGGTGGAGGTGCGACAGGTGTGGAATTAGCCGCAGATTTAGCAGATTGGATACACAATTCTTTGTCAAAAGATTATCCCAACACCGATGTGCGTCGTGTACGGATTGTTCTATTGCAACGGGGACAGCGATTATTACCAGAACTATCACCCCAAAGTGGAGATTATGCGCGACGCAAATTGCAATCAATGGGAGTAGAAATCCGTTTCCATTCCCAAGTGAACAAAGTCACCGCCGATGCCTTATATTTGGATGATGGAAGAGTAATTCCCACCAAAACCGTGATTTGGACTGCTGGAGTACGTAGTCACCCCCTTTTAGAACGGTGGGGACTAACTGCCGAAAACGGTCAAGTTGAAGTATTGCCAACCCTGCAACATCCCCACATCAACAACCTATATCTAATTGGCGACATTGCAGCTCCCACCCTACAACAACCAATGGTAGCATCCACCGCGATCGCTCAAGGTAAATGGGCTGCTGAAAATATTCAGCGTCAGATTCAAGGTCGTACACCCCAACCCTTACACCACCAACATCCAGGGACAATGGTGGTATTAGGACGCAACTATGCAATTGCAGAAATCGGCAAAATTCGTCTCCAGGGACTAATTGCGTGGATACTCTGGTTACAAGTGCATCTAGTATATTTACCAGGAATCCGCAATCGAATCCAAGTTTTCATACATTGGATTTATAGTTACATACTACGCGATCGCCCCATAAAAGTCATCCTTCCCAATTCCCACCATATCCAATCAGTCAAAGAATTCCAAGAAGTCAGTCATCCCCACCGAAAAATAAGAAGTAGAGACGACCCGTCGGGTCGTCTCTAATAAAAACCCATCGGGTCAGGTCGTCTCTAATAACAACCAGTCAGGTCGTCTCTATCAAGCTTTATCTCGTCCCGATGCTCCGCGTGGGGACGCATTCCACGAGTGGCAATTATTTCAGGAAGGAAGCAAAGAATCCCTAATTGCAGCGAGGAAGAAATGGGAAGCAGCCCTAGTTTTGTGGCAAAAATTAGGGGATAAGAAAGAACAAGCATTTGCTCTTCTTGGTATCGGTCGAGTCTACTCGGATTTAGGACAAAAGCAGCAGGCTCTAGAATACTACCAGCAAGCTCTACCCTTATTGCGTGCAGTGGGCGATCGCCGTGGGGAAGCTACTACCCTCGGAAATCTAGCAAACCTGGAACGCAAACAAGGTAATCTCCAAGCATCCCTCCAACACATCGAAACCGCCATCCAAATTATCGAACAACTCCGCGACACCTACACCAACCAAGACCTGAAAACCCAATATTTCGCCACCGTCCAGAATTACTACAAATTCCACATCGACCTGTTGATGGAACTGAACGAGAAAAACCCCGGTAAAAACTACAACATCCTCCCCCTCAACAGTTCCGAAGGTTCCCGTGCCCGTGTTTTACTAGAACTCCTCGCCCAATCCCAGGTCAAACTCCGTAAAAACACTGACCCCCAACTCCTCGCCCAGGAACAGGAATTACAACTTAAACGCCAAGCCCAGGAAAAAATCCTCGCCGAATTAATCAACCAAAATCACTTACTTCTCATACCATTTAACAAAAATTTCAACACATTTTCTTCCCCTGCTCCCCTTCCATCCCTGTCAGGTAAGTAGGTAGGTATAATTAAATATAAAACCGCAACGCAACCGTTTATTCGGCGTAGAGACGACCCGACGGGTCGTTTCTACTCCCTGTTGTCTATATCAGAATTACCTACTTCCCTAACTCCCAAATCCGCAGGGTTTTATCATTACCACCGCTTAACAACATGCTACCATCAGCACTAAACATGATAGTCTCCACACTTGCACCATCGGCGGACAATTCCTTCAACATCGCTCCAGTCGCCACATTCCATAGTTTGATGGTTTGATCCCGACTAGCGGTAGCTAGTACCATCCCATCGGGACTAAATGTGAGGGCTGTCACCTGATCTTGATGGGCTGTGAGTGTACGTATTTCTTGACCAGTGTTGACATTCCAGAATTTAATGGTTTTGTCATGACCAGCACTAGCTAATATTTGACCATCCCGATTAAAAGCAACTGCGGTGACAGGTTGGTTGTGTCCGTTCAGGGTATGAATTGGTTGAGTTTGACCGATTCGCCAGATTTTGATGGTACTATCGTCACTACCACTAGCGAGGAGGGATGCATCCGGGTTAAAGGCCAGGGTACGGATACTTGCGGTGTGGGCTGGGATAATTTGTAGAGGTGTACGTCGCTGTAATTCCCAGAGAATGATGTTTTTGTCGTCGCCAGCACTAGCTAAAACTTTATCATCATAGCTAAACTTCACAATCCTGACAGCTGACTGATGTTGATTCAGGGTGGCAATTTCCCTACCCGTGGCAATATTCCATAACTTGATGGTTTGGTCTGTGCTACCACTGGCTAAGGTTTGACCGTTGTGGGTAATCGCCAGGGTATTAACCGCACCAGTGTGACCGTAGAGGGTAGCGATTTCTTGACCCGTGGCCAAACTCCATAACTTGACCGCGCGATCGCTATTACTGGCAATGGTACTACGGTCGGGGGTCATGGCTGTGGTCATGACGGGATTAGCAAATCCGCGAATGGTGAGGGCTAATTGGTAATTAGTAGCATAGCCATTACTATAGTGCCATTTTTCTGGTTGGGTTTTGGAGTTTTCTGTTGATTTAAATAGGGCAATTTTACTATTATCCCAAATACCAAATTGTCGTAACCAAAAATCCCCCACCACCAGCAAGAGTACCGCCGTGATACTAACAATAATTAACCGAAATCTGGCATCATTGACAAAGATTTTAGCCTGATTTAGAGGAGATGGGGAAGGTTCGGGGGAAATTGCCAGTAAAACTTCATCTGCTGATTGAAATCGTTGACCAATTTCTTTTTTGAGTAATTTATCTAAAACCTTGGCAAAATCATCATTGATAGGTGCAGGTAAATATTCCCGCCAACAATTTACCCAACCGTAGCCATGTTCTGTCCACAAGCGAAAGGGGGAAAATCCTGTTAATAGGTGGAAACAAGTTGCTCCCAAACTAAATAAATCACTCGCTGGATGAGCCGTACCGTCACGGATTTGCTCAATCGGTGAGTAGCCATGAGAACCGATGGCAGTACCTTCTTTAGATTGTACCTGGGCACTTAATTGTTTGGAAGATCCAAAATCAATTAAACACAATAACCCATCACTTTGTCGTCGGACTAAATTTTGAGGTTTAATATCACGATGAATTACACCACGTTGGTGAATAAACTTTAATACAGTCAACAAGTCAATCATAATTTGACGAACTTGAGCTTCCGTATAGGGTGCTTTGTCTCCCCGTTGGTGCTTTTGTGCTTCCAGTTCTTTCAGTAAATTTTCTCCGGCAATATACTGTTGCACTAAATACAGGTAACTATCCTGTTCAAAATAGGCAATTAAAGTCGGTATTTGGGGATGTTCACCTAGTTCTTGTAATCTTTTTGCTTCCTTTTGAAATAATTCCAAAGCTTTTTTAAATGCCCAACTACCTTCCGCTTTCGGTGCGAGTTGTTTAATCACACACAAATCATTCAATTTATCGATATCTTTTGCTAAATAAGTACGTCCAAATCCCCCCTCATCCGATAGTACCCGGACGACTTGAAAGCGGTTACGTAATTTTGGTGTTAAAGTCGCACCACAAGCTTGACAAAATTTTTCTGTATCGGGATTTAAAGGATTAGAGCAATCAGGATTCAGACAACAAATAGACATCACTTAACTAGCACAGGTGGGTCAATGATTTCTGCATATTTGATTACTGATTACAGCAAATATCGAAGCGAAAATCATGGTTGAGGATGGAATTATTATATCTATATTTAGCAAATATTATGTTGATTTTAGATGTTTTTAATATCTGGATGCTACGGCAGATTTACTGGTAAAAAATAATTCTTTTATCTATTAACGTCAATCAAAATTAAATCGAAATCCCAATTATTTTCTGTGTGGGATGCAACAAATTGGAAAAAGATAGGAATCCGACTGGAGAGGTTGTTTGAAAAGACGTAACAACTTGAAACTCCCCTCGACTCACCGCTGCAAAAAAGGCACGAACAAGCTCCAAATATGACTCATTTACGTGCCTTTCCTAACCTATCAAGGGTAATACTAATAAATAATGGTGGGTTAGTAACTGTTTTCCTAACCCACCCAACAATTGCGGGAAAAATCTCCTAGGGACGGCTGGAGTTTATTAATTGCTGCTGTACCAAGAATTCGATGTGGTATAAATAGGCAATACACACAATCCGAATGATAAACTGGGTAATATCAATGGGGTTGAGGGTGATTGGTGTGGGTCTAGCTATTTGGTTTTGAATTGCTGCCATAATATCCCCGAAGGAAAAGATGAAACCGATAACCGCAAGAGCGAAAATATATGCAAATGCACCGACAAATAAACCATATATACCTTGCCACCAACTAAATAAATTGGGAAAAATCGTTGATTGCCCATCGACTTCGACCACGCGGGTGTCAGGAACAAATTGATCAAGAATTTTATGGAACCAGTGGTGTAAAAAGGCAATGATAATAATAGGGGTAAGCAAAATAATTAGATAAAAAATTGACCAAACATTCGGCCAAAAGACGGAAATCCATTGCATTATTTGTAACAGGGGATTAATTGCGTACTGTAGACCGAAAAAAATTGCTAACAGCGCGATCGCATTTACCCAAGAGCGGGGGTAGGGAAACCAGGTGATGGAGTTACGCATATTTTTTTAATTTGGTTTTGACTGTTTTTGTCGGTGGGACTACATCCTATGATGACGGGAAAATTTCATAATTGCACTAAGTGGACAGGGAGTAGTGAGTAGGAGTCGGAATTAGACTATTGACTGCTAACAGCTGACAGTTATTTATCAAAGGTGGTGAATATACAACTTAAATGCGCGACAGCTGAGAATACTGTGGATCTATAGGTTTATTTTCGCCGACTTAATTATTTAAATTTAGCGTAAACAACTGATTTGTCTGACTGGTGTTTGGGGTAAGTTGGCTACTAACATGACTTTTCCATCGGGGGTTTTCACCCATGCTTGTGCTTCAATAATTGTTGATTCTGGTTGCTGGGAATGGGGTTGATGGAGATGGTTGAGGGTATTAACCTGCTCGTTCCAGGTTGTTAATTCTCTGCTAAAGGTATCACCTGTCAATAATTCGACGGGATTGGGAGGTAAACCCCCTTTACCGATGACAAAGAATTCTGCTAAGGGTTTAGCGTTGATTCCGGTGGGACAGATTTGACCGATTTGGTCGCTGACATCGACGATGTAACTGGGTAGGTCGATAATTCCTTTACTGGGTTGGGTTTCGTCGGGTTGGGTAATGACAACTTGTCCTTGGATACCGAGTTGGGAACTTGCGGTGATGTCGTTGTCGGGGGTTTGGGTTTTTGCTGGTCGAATATTAAATAACCCCTGGGTGGTAATATTTATATTGCCTCCCTGACCTGCAAAGGCGTTGGCTGTAATGTCGCTGTTGGCGTTAGGATAGGCGATAATAAATTTAGCCTTGATGTCAATATTGCCTCCGTTACCACCTGTTTGATTGCTACCAGTAGTGGTCGAGATTTGACCACCACTGCGTAGGGTTAAAGCTTCTGGGAGTTGGATTTGAATATTACCCCCATCTCCGGATGCACTTTGGGAAAGGATTTGTGCGTTGTTGCTTAATTCCAAGGAATTAGCGGTAATGGTAATATTTCCTGCTCGACTCAATTGTGTACTACCCGTAGAAGAAGTCGAAATCCGCGCGCGATCGCTCAACTTTAAATCTCCCTTCACGTCTAATTCGATATTCCCACCCACCCCATTACTCAAGGTTTCACTAATAATTGCTCCTGCATCATTTAAGCGAACGCTGTTGGCTGTAATTTTAATTCTCCCTGCTGCTCCTGCGTCCCCCCCAATACCCCCAAGGGTACTTGTGGTAATATTTCCCTGATTGTTTAAAATCAACCTATCGGTAGTAATCCTAATTTCCCCTGCATCACCTTGACCACCGGTCTGACTACTAATCCGACTTTTTTCCTCCAAATCGATTAGTTGGGCAATAATTTCAATACTACCACCCTGACCAGTATTATTCGTTGCCACTGCTCCAGCTTTGCGGTCTACTCCGGTTTCTGCACTGATTCCTGAATCATCCCGCAACACCAAAGTCCCGGTACGAATGCTCGTAATCCCAGAACTCCCACTCCCAAAGGTTTTTGTTCCTGTACCACTGGTTCCAGTAATAAAGATCGAGTCAGCCTCAATATTAATCACCCCTGCATTCCCAGTACTATTCACCCCTTCCAATAGATTACCATTGGTATCTGCACCGACATCACTACCTAACCCACTTCTGTTTTCTATTCGCAAAGCAGAGGTTTTCAGATTTACGACCCCAGCGTTACCCCTTTCTCCCCTGACATTACTACTAATCCCAGCAAAATTCCTCAAGGTGACACTATTATTTGCTGTCACATTCACCCTTCCCAGATTACCCCCACCACCCCTACTTTCATTACCAATAAAACTATTATTTTCGACTAATAAGTCATCCCCATTAACGGTGACATCTCCCCCATTTCCCCGACCTCTAGCTTGACTGCGAATACTGCCATTATCAATCATAATCAACGGTGCATTGACAGTCACATTTCCCGTATTCCCATCACCTCGATTCGCACTACCAATACCAGCTTGATTCACTAATTTAATGGTTTCTGTTGCTGTCACCTGGACATTTCCCAAGTTACCTGTTCCCGTACTTTCCTGCTCATCGCTACCAATCCCCCCACGATTTTGAATTAATAGATTACCCGTATTGATAGTGACATTACCTCCCCCACCCGCACCCTTAGTATTACTATTAATCCCCGCATCCCCTAAAAGTTGCACTAAACTAGCATTCACATTAATATCTGCGGCTTTACCTATCCCCGTAGTATTAGCACTAATTCCTGCTTTTTCTAAAGTAATTTGATTCGCAAAAATATTTATTGTCCCCGCAGCAATATTACTATCATTATTACTATTAATCCCCCCATTAAAGATGGAAAATAACCCGGTTGTATTCACCCGTAATTCCCCACCCTTGGTATCAATACCCCAACCATTGGCACCACCAATAATAATATTGCCACCCCCAGAGCGATCGCTATCTGCTTCTAAAACCAAATTAAAGGGTGCATTTTGACCGTTAATCCCAAACCCCCCCTCCTGGGAGCTCAAAATAATATTATTGGCTGCCCTCAATGTTAAAGTTACAGGTGTAGTATTTGTGGGGTTAATCCCAAAACCCGTCGTCGTCGTGGTAATATTCCCTTCCTGTTCCCCCGTTGTCCCAGTAGTAATTATCACATTCGTTCCCGCACTCAATTGGTCTTGAATGTCGGCAATATTCACAATTGCATCATCACCGGACGGTACAAATACATTGGGATTTTCCCTACTAAAATCCCCATTACTCGATGGTGCATAGTCTAACTTGACATTACGCGGGTCTAATAACCAGGTTCCTGCTAAACCTGCATTTGCACTCCCATTGACCCTAATTCCGGTAACATCTAAAAAATTCCGTCCCGAAGTTTCAATTAACCCCCCATTTCCCCCAAAACTCCCTCCCCGTACCAGAAATTCACCGTAGCTCCGGGTTGAATTATCGCTCCAAACAATAATTTCTCCCCCGTTTCCTTGGGCGATCGCACTCGCATCTATTCGTGTATCCGGTGCAATAAAGGTCGCATCAGCATTAAGTAACAGACCTTCTCCTTGGGGATTACCACCAATTAACACCCGACCACCACCATTATTTCCCCATGCATTCACCTTTGCACCTGTATATACACCCACCTGATGACCGAGAATGTGAATTTCACCCCCAGTCGCACCGGATGCATCTATTTCTCCCGTGGTAATTGTGGTTCCAGTTGTCTTGGGTATGGATGCAGTCAAGTTAGAGTTGGATAGTTGCAAGAGGAACTGGGGAAGGGAGGTAATCTCGGTTGCAGGTTGGGGATTAATAACTCGCACACCGTTGACTTGACCGTTATTTCCTAACTGCACCTGAGCCAAACTGGGAACGGAAACTAAACTAATTTCTCCTCCCGGTGCTTGCAATTTACCAGTATTAATCACTGCACTTGCGGTCAAGTTAATATTATTTCCTGGTTTAACAGTTAAATCCCCCTGATTCACAATGGGGTTAGTTGTAGTTTTACCGAGTTGTAAACCAATGGGGGTATTAATTGTCAGTAGGGGTGCAGAAAAACCTGTTGGGGAATTGGTTAAAAATTCGCTACCATTGGCAAATTGTAAACTGTCTGCGGTACTTGCAACAAAGGAACCACCAATATCTAATCGCGCATTATTACCAAAGATAATTCCCTGGGGATTGACGAGAAATAAATTGGCTGTACCGTTGGCTCTAATTAAACCGTCAATATGGGAAAATGAGGAGCCAGTAACACGGGTAATAATATTTTCGATGTCAAAATCATTATTAAAATGGGCACTAGTATTGGTAGGAACTGAAAAACGCTCAAAACTATGGAATAGGTTGCGTTCAACTCGTGTTCCTTGGTTAATAATCTGGGTTTTTCCAAAGTTCGTTACATCCGAGTTTTGGGGTAAAGTTTGATCCGGGATAATTTGGGCAGATGCCCGATTTGTGGTGAGAATACTGGTATTAAATAAGGCAATTAATATCAGTGAATTAATCCAAAATGGTGTGAAAATTAATTGTTTGAGTAATTGCATCGTATTGGAGATTTGATTTATTAACTTTTTCTTAATTAAGTGTGAATACTAGCAAAAATACGGGCGATATTCATAAATGTTTGAAAAACTTTATCTCCGGAGTTGTAGAGGAGACTGGAGGGAATTTATGGACTGAGCAAACCTTGTTGAATGGCAATTAAAGCCGCTTGAGTGCGATCGCGTACCTCTAATTTCTGTAAAATTGTATGTACATGTACCCGCACTGTGCCGGGGGATATATATAAAATTTCGGCAATTTCCTGATTGGACTTTCCCTTGGCAATCAATTTGAGGATTTCTTGCTCTCGTTTGGTTAAATGGTTGCTGCTGGTTGGGGTTGGACTTGTGGGGATAGGTGAAGATTGAAAAATGGCCTGGATGTGCTCAGTGGCGATCGCATCCCACCAGGAAGCACCTGCTGCAACTGAACGAATGGCTAAAATTAAGTTTTCGGGTGGGATTCCTTTGACACAATAACCGTTCGCTTTCGCTTCAATTAATTTGCTAATCAGGGATTGTTGGGGGTAGGATGTAAGTATTAATACTGATAAATTAGGTTGTATTTGTTTGATTTGCCGACATGTTTCCACTCCTCCGATTCCTGGTAAACCAATGTCCAGAAGTACCACATCTAGGGTATTATGGGCAGCGAATTCAATTGCGGTTTCACCATCTTCTGCTTCAGCGATAATTTGTAATGATGGTTCTTGCATGAGTCGTACCGAAAGTCCCAATCGAAACAGTTCGTCATCTTCTACCAGCAATATCTTGATTGGTTCGGTTTTCATATCGAAGTCGGAATACAGGATACAGGAACTATCAAAAGGGGAATAGATTTAATTTGGGGTGGTTGCAGGTAAGCTAAAAGCAAATATAGCTCCTTCCCCTCTTCTTGACTCTGCCCAAATTTTACCTTGATGGGCGGTAATTATTTGCCGACTTAAATATAAACCTAACCCTGAACCTTTAAAAGCGCGATCGCTTTTTCCTTGGTAGAATCTTTCAAATAATAACGGCAGTTCTTCGTCGTTAATTCCCTGTCCTTGATCGATTACTTTCACGGTGTGGTATTGGTCTCCAAGGCTAAATACAACTTCCACTTTGCCAGAGCGGAGGGAATGTTTGACTGCATTGGTGATTAAATTCACGAATACCCGTTGCAATTGGAGTTGATCACCTTTGACCCAGCAGGATTGGGGAAAATCGGAGTTGGCAAAACTCAAGCGAATATAAACTTGACGTGTGGATGCGAATTGGTTCAAACTGGCGATGGTTTCCTGAGCAAGACTAACCAAATCCAGATTTTGAAGTTGTAGCTGTAAACCTTCCGCATCATTACGGTACACATCCAAAAGGGTTTGGACTAACTCCAAGGTCGAAAAATGCGATCGCATCATAATATCTATCACCTGACCTTGTTTGCTGTTGATTGATCCAAATTTCTGCTCTTTAAAGGCTTTAAGAGTTTCAATCGCACCCAATAGGGGTGTTTTTAAATCGTGGGTCAGGGTAGAAGCAAAATCTTCCCGTAGTGTTGCCATTTTTTCCTGTGCAAGTAATTTCATTTTTTGTCGGGATATGGCTTCCTGGTATTGACGATTGCGAGAGCTTAACCATGCTGTTACCATCAAAGCAATCACAGCAATCAAGCGATTAGCAATTATTGGTAAAGAGATGTTGATGCTGGTGGGAATCACTAAATTCAATAAGGTTAAAATTATTGCTGCCATAGTTGACATGATCGATACTTGATAGCTACAGCGACTATAGGCAAAAACTAATGCGCCAATATACAAGTATCCAAAGACATAAATTGCTGGTGTTGTATATTCCAGCAAGATAGCCATGATAAATATGGTTACAATTATCCAGTTATTTTTTCGCTCTGATGGCATAGACATTATTTGTGGATGGTTATAGCGTCAGTGAAGGAATTTAGTTCTGTTGTTATATATCAGAAGATATACAGATTAAACATGTGTTTAGAATATTTAGATAATATCTAAACAAGAAAATATAACTAGAATTAATTGCCATCAACGGCCAATAATTGAATAATAAAGTTAGTCAATCACAATTTCATCGAACTACTAGGGAAACACCGAGAAAAGAATTACCTAATCAACAATAGTCAATTATGGAAGCTAGTTTCAAAACTCTGACAATTGTGCATTTTCATCAGATTTTCACCTCAAATTCCCCATGCTTACTGGTATCATTCAAATCACTTTAATTCTCCTAATTATTACCATCACCACACCCATACTAGGTGGTTATATAGCTCGTGTGTTCCTGCACCAATCCACCTTACTTGACCCCATTGGATTACCCCTGGAACGATTAATCTATACCCTCTCAGGAATTCGTTCCCAGTATAATATGAGTGCATGGCAATACATCCGAGCAGTCATTTTTAGCAACTTAGTCATGGGTATATTCGTATTCTTTGTATTCATATTACAAGGACTACTACCCTTAAATCCGACTAATTTGACAGGTGTAAATTGGGATTTAGCTCTACACACAGCCATCTCCTTTGTCACCAACACCAATCAACAACATTACTCAGGGGAAACAACATACAGTTACTTTAGTCAAATGTTTGCCTTAGGGTTCCTCATGTTCACCTCTGCGGGAACAGGAATTGCTGTTGCGATCGCATTTATTCGGGGACTCACAGGTAGGGCATTAGGTAATTTTTATGTCGATTTAACCCAGTCAATTACCCGGATACTATTGCCAATTTCCCTGGTGGGAGCGATGGCTTTAGTCATAGCCGGTGTACCGGAAACCCTTGCACCTCCTGCCGTTGCCACTACCCTGGAAGGTGCTACCCAATACATTGCCCGTGGTCCAGTGGCCCATTTTGAGATTATTAAAGAACTCGGTGAAAACGGTGGAGGGTTTTTTGGGATCAATTCTGCCCACCCCTATGAAAACCCCAATAACTTCACCAACCTCCTGGAAACGGTCATCATGCTGGTAATACCGACAGCAATGATTTATACCTTTGGGGTGATTGCCAATAACCGCAAACAAGCCTGGTTGTTGTACACCATGATTATGGTGATGTTTGTGGGGCTGATTGCGATCGCGGCAATTGCCGAATACCAGGGAAATCCCTTAGTTAACTCAATTTTGGGCACATCTGCACCCAATTGGGAAGGAAAGGAGGTCAGATTTGGTTCCTTTTTAACCGCATTTTGGGCAGTAGCGACCACCGGAACCATGTGTGGTGCAGTCAACGGTATGCATGATTCTCTCATGCCCCTAGCAGGAGGTGTCACCCTATTTAATTTGTTTTTACAAATCATCTGGGGAGGACAGGGAACGGGAACAGTTTATATTTACATTTTCCTGATTTTGACCGTATTTTTAACCGGATTAATGGTGGGACGAACCCCGGAATTTTTGGGACGTAAAATCGAAAAACGGGAAATAGTTCTTGCAAGCGTCATTTTACTCGTCCACCCGATGATGATTTTAATCCCTGCTGCCATCACAATGGCTGCTCCCGACCTACTCTCTGGTATCAGTAACCCTGGTTTCCACGGCTACTCACAGGTAGTCTTTGAATACGCATCTGCGGCTGCTAACAACGGTTCTGGATTTGAAGGCTTAAAAGACAATACCCTCTGGTGGAATATCAGTACCAGCTTAGGTTTAATTGTTGGTCGCTACGTGCCAATCATTGCTTTAATTTTGCTTGCAGATAGTATTTCCCACAAACAAACCATTCCCGAAACCATCGGTACCCTCCGCACAGATACGGGAATGTTTACCACCATCACCGCAGGTGTAATTTTAATCCTCGGCGCACTGACTTTTCTCCCCGTCCTCGTTCTTGGTCCGATTGCGGAAGCCTTTCAACTTGCCGGATGAGGATAAATTATACCAATTGTAGACATGAATTTGACAGTTATAGATGTTGAAAAGTATTTCTGTGTAAGGGTTTGTTAATCATGCAACTTGCGACATTGGGCTCCAGCATAGCAGCCAAAATCCATAGACGCACCTAGCGCGTCCTTAACTACTGAAACAGAAGACTACCAATTCCCTATTTTTAATTCCTAATTGCCAACCAATGCCAAACCAAATCAGAAAAATCCCCTCATTGGGAGGAACACGTCAATCGCGACGACACACTCCGAAAGTGAACACACAAGGTATTTACCGACGTGCAGTTCAACAAGCTTTTGTCAAACTTCATCCCCGTATCGCCCTCAAAAATCCAGTCATGTTCCTAGTATGGATGGGCACAATTATCACAGGGATGTTAACCATCAATCCCAATTTATTCGGAAACGTAACCGGAGAAAACCCCCACCTATTCAACGCTTTAATCACCCTAATTCTCTTTTTCACAGTTATTTTTGCGAATTTTGCCGAAGCAGTTGCAGAAGGACGAGGAAAAGCCCAAGCCGATTCCCTCCGTTCCACCAAAGCCGATACCTTAGCCAAAAAACTTTTACCAGATGGGAGGATTGAACAGGTTCCCTCCACCAACTTACGCAAAGGCGATCGCATTAAAATTGAAGCAGGGGATATGATTCCTGCGGATGGGGAGGTGATAGAAGGAATTGCTTCCGTTGATGAGTCTGCCATCACTGGAGAGTCTGCACCTGTACTAAAAGAACCCGGTTCCGATGTTGCTAGTACTGTTACTGGTGGTACTCGTATAGTTTCCGACATGTTAATTATCCGGATTAGTGCCGATCCGGGAAAAGGTTTTATTGACCGGATGATTGCCCTAGTTGAAGGTGCAGAACGCAGTAAAACCCCCAATGAAATTGCCCTAACCGTACTCCTAGCGGTTTTGACTCTGGTATTTTTAGTTGTAGTGGCCACTATCCCCACCCCTGCCAACTACGTAAATAGCCCTGTTAGCGTCCCTATTCTCATTGCCCTGCTAGTTGCATTAATTCCTACAACCATCGGTGGTTTACTCAGTGCAATTGGGATTGCTGGTATGGATCGGGTAGCCCAATTTAACGTTGTTGCCACCTCTGGACGAGCGGTTGAAGCCTGTGGTGATATCAATACCTTAGTCCTTGATAAGACCGGTACTATTACCCTGGGAAATCGTCTAGCAGAGGAATTTATCCCGGTCAACGGTCACACAGTCCCAGAAGTTGCAACAGTGGCAATGGCAGCCAGTTTATTTGATACTACCCCCGAAGGCAAGTCAATTTTACGCTTAGCGGAGAAAATGGGTGCCAAGATTAACTTTGATCAAGAAAGTGCAGAAGGAGTTGAATTTTCCGCTCGTACCCGTATGAGTGGAACCAATTTCAGTAACGGTGATGAATTTCGTAAAGGAGCAGTGGATGCAATTCGTAGTTTTGTCAAGTCCCGTGGTCAGGAACCACCACAAGCATTGGATATAGCCTATGAACAGGTATCTAGGTTAGGGGGTACTCCCCTCGCGGTTTGTCGTAACGGGGATACCTATGGAGTTATTTACCTGAAGGATATCGTGAAACCAGGCATTCGGGAGCGTTTTGATCAATTACGACGCATGGGGGTACGTACGGTGATGTTAACAGGAGATAATCGGATTACAGCTTCCGTAATTGCAGCCGAAGCGGGAGTAGATGACTTTATTGCGGAAGCAACCCCAGAGGACAAAATTGAGGTCATTCAAACAGAACAAGCTAAGGGTAAATTAGTTGCGATGACAGGGGATGGAACTAATGATGCACCTGCACTTGCACAAGCAAATGTCGGTTTAGCGATGAATTCGGGAACCCAAGCAGCAAAAGAAGCTGCAAATATGGTGGATTTGGATTCAGACCCCACCAAATTGATTGACCTGGTGACAATTGGTAAACAATTATTGATTACCCGTGGTGCATTGACAACATTTTCTCTTGCTAATGATATTGCCAAATATTTTGCAATTATTCCTGCCATGTTTGCATCTACAGGTATTGGGGCTTTAAATATTATGGGATTATCCAGCGCTCAATCGGCTGTTTTATCAGCGTTAATATACAATGCTTTGATTATTCCGGCTTTGATTCCCTTGGCTTTAAAAGGGGTAGAATTCCGTCCTTTAACAGCGAATCAACTCTTAAAACGTAATATCCTGATCTATGGATTGGGAGGGGTGGTTGCTCCCTTTATTGCTGTGAAGATGATTGATATTTTGATTACAGTAGTTGGTTTAGCTTAGAGGTTGGATGAAAAGTCATTTTTTGCGAGTGGGGAACTGGAAGTAATTGAAAACGAAAAATCCGCTTTCTCAGAACCTGACTTTTTCACCAGGAATGTGTAAGCCCTAAGATAGCCAAAATAATCATTAATACCTTCTATATCTCCCTTTTTTCTGGAAACACCGAAATCATGTGGAAAAATATTGTGCAAATACTGAAATTTATTCTCTCTGAATTCCCACAACAAAAATACCCCAAGTGGATATTATTCGCTTTGATATTGAATGTCGCTTTAGCTCCTGCGGTGTATGCTACTTCTGCACAAGGAATTAATCGAAATACAGCCTTTGCGATCGGCTTATTAATCTTAGTCACCCTGAGTCTGGGAATTTATTTATTTGCTGTCATTTTACAACCAGAGAAGTTTTAACCCCAATTTGAATAATAAATGCGACAGTATAGATGCTGAGAAGTATTACCTTGCAAGCATTTTTCAATCCATAGTCTGTAAGGACTTCTCACTCAAGTAATCCAAAATCCGTCTGGGAAAGTTGGGTGGAAGAATAAATTTCCCTACAACTTTCTGCAAAATCTATAAAATCTATAGTGGTATAACCAATGCGGGAACTAATCATTGCCATTCGTAATTTTTTCGTACTATGGGTTTTAACAGCTTTAATTTACCCATTTTTAATGATTTTCATTAGTCAAACAGCATTTCCTTTTCAAGCAAATGGTAGCCTAATTATAAACTCACAACAACAAGTAATCGGTAGCACTTTAATTGGGCAAAATTTTAGTCGTGAAGGTTATTTCTGGAGTCGTCCTAGTACCATCAATTATAGTGAAGGAGAAGACTACGCACCCACAGGAGTGTCAGGAGCAAGTAATATTGCACCAGGTAATCCGGATTTAATTCAACGCATCCGAGTACAGGTGACAAAACTATCTAGTCAAGGAATCAAACCGACGGCAGACCTGTTGTATACATCCGCTTCCGGACTCGATCCCCATATTACCATTGAAGCCGCGATCGCCCAAATTCCCAGGGTCGCTAAATCTCGTTCCCTATCACCGGATCAGGTTCAAGCTTTGATTGCCCAAAATACAGATGCTCCCTTTTTGGGAATTTTCGGTGAACCAAGTGTAAATGTCTTGAAATTAAATTTGTCATTGGACAATCAACGATAAAATTATGTCTAACTCCCGTCTCTACGACCACGGCAAAAAACGTCGGGGAAAACACAAAATATTTATTGGTATGTCTCCTGGTGTTGGTAAAACCTATCGCATGTTAGAAGAAGGTTTGAACCTCAAACAGGAAGGAATTGATGTTGTGATTGGTTTGCTAGAAACCCACGGTAGGGAGAAAACTCAAGCTAAATCCGTGGGCTTAGAAATTATCCCTCCTAAACAATTAATTGTATCCTCAACGGTTCTCACGGAAATGGATACTGATGCAATTATTCAGCGTCAACCTCAATTAGTTTTAATTGATGAATTAGCCCATACAAATATTCCCGGTTCTCGCCATACAAAACGCTATCAAGATGTGGAACAAATTTTGGATGCTGGAATTGATGTTTTCTCCACTCTCAATATTCAACATTTAGAAAGCTTAAATGATTTGGTTTTAAAAATTTCTGGTATCGTTGTCCGAGAAAGAATTCCCGACCGAATTCTAGATGATGCGGATGAAGTTGTCGTAGTCGATGTGACTCCCGAAACTTTACAGGAGAGATTACGAGAAGGTAAAATCTATGCACCGGAAAAAATTGATCAAGCCCTCCAAAATTTCTTTCAAAAACGTAATTTAATCGCTTTACGTGAATTAGCACTGCGGGAAGTTGCCGATAATATTGAAGAAGATGGGATTGATTCCAATTCCGATAGGTGTTACTGCAATATCCACGAACGAGTTTTAGTCTGCATCTCTACATATCCTAATTCAATTCAATTATTACGAAGAGGAGCGAGAATTGCTCATTATATGAATGCAAAATTGTATGTACTATTTGTTGATAACCCGGAGCGGTTTCTCACACGTTCCGAAAGCTTACACATCGAAACCTGTAACAGAATCTGTCAAGATTTTGGCGGCAAATTTTTACAAATTCGCTCCCCTGATGTTGTCTCCACAATCATCGATACCGCAATCAAAGAGCGAATTACACAAATAGTTGTCGGTGAAACCCGTCGTTCACGCTGGTATTTACTGTTTCGTGGTTCCTTAGTGCAAAAACTTATGCGTTCTCTACCAGATGTAGATTTACATATTATTGCTACCCATAAATTATCTAGTTAAAGTTGTTGAAAACACATTTACATCAGAAAATTACATATTAATACTTAAACTGCCATCGCAATTAATAAACCCGCTCAATTTCAACTTGATTAATATTATTTTACAAAAATAATTAAAAATCAATAAAAAATGTGAACTATGACAGCTTGTCGTTTGACGAAAAAAGACCTGAAGTTGAGAATATTAAAGGATTTTCGTCTTTGACCTTAATGTTACAGAGAGAACACAAAATGAAGCGTTTGATTTCCGTATTATTTGCTGCGATCGCAATTTTTACCCTTGCATTTAGCAGTCCAGCCTTAGCAGGAGACGCTGCAAGTGGAGCAAAAATATTTTCGGCAAATTGTGCATCCTGTCATGCTGGTGGTAAGAACCTAGTTCAAGCCAATAAAACTTTACAAAAAGATGCATTAGAAAAATACGGTATGTATTCAGTGGAAGCGATCGCCACCCAGGTGACAAATGGTAAAAACGCGATGCCAGCATTTAAAGGTCGCTTAAACGCCACCCAAATCGAAGATGTAGCCACCTACGTTTACGAAAAAGCTACCAAAGGTTGGTCATAGAATCAAGAATTTTGGATTTTAGATTCTAGATTTGAGATTGGGGAGTGGTGAGTAGGCATGGGTAATCAGGAATTACATGTTGTTTGCTCGCCATTCCCCATCATTCTATCCCTAATTAAAAATTCGATGTTGGAGACTAGGCATCTGTCTACGGACTTGTTCTAAACGCTGGGGATTAATTTCTGCGATCGCCACACCAATTTTATCCCCTGCATCAGCGAGAATCATTCCCCAGGGGTCGATAATCATGGCATGACCGTGGGTTTGGCGACGGTTGTAATTGATACCAGTTTGGGCGGGAGCAATGACATAGCAAGTATTTTCAATGGCACGAGCTTGTAAAAGGATCTGCCAATGGTCTTTACCCGTAAACGCAGTAAAAGCAGCCGGAACGAAGAGAATATGCGCACCTTTGTCAGACATGTGGCGATAAATTTCCGGAAAGCGCACATCGTAACACACAGATAAACCAATATTACCCAAGTTTTCAGTTACACACACATCCGGTAGTTTTGTTCCTGCCATAACCGTAGTGGATTCGCGGTAGGTATTACCATCGGGTACGTTAACATCAAATAGGTGTACTTTGTAGTAGCGACTAAGTTCTTGACCACTGGGATTGACCAGCAAGGCTGTATTATAAACTTTACCCGAATCAGTGGGAATGGGAAAACCACCACCAAGAAGCGTCACCTGATAGCGTTGTGCCATCGTGGAGAGGAACTTTTCCGTTTCCTGGGCAATATGGGCAGCTTGGGCCAGTTTATCACTTTCTTCTCCCATAAAGGCGAAATTTTCCGGCAAACCCACCAACTCCGCACCCTGACGAACAGCCAAATCAATTAATTCTTCTGCCTGAGCTAAATTTTTGTGTAAATCAGGCACACTAGTCATTTGAACCGCAGCTGCGAGATAGGATTTCATAGATTCAAAAATCGAACAAAAATAATGCGGGGCGAATGTATTAATAAAACTATAGCCGGATTTCTCGCAAATCCCTAAAACTTTCAGGTGGAGTCGCATTGAGATTCGTGCAGAGAAAGGCTTGCGCTTCCAAGTGTCCGAGCGGGTCACGCACCAGCACCTACCGAATCGGCACTAACAGCATCAGGCTGATCCAACGCAACCCACTCGCCTTGACCACATGCTCATGGCTCGAACGCACTGGGTCGCGGTAAATGCCACGCGCTGCAATCCGTTGACCCCATCGCCGTTCAATCGTTTCGTCTAGTCCCATCACTAGCGTTCCGGTTGGTGCAAACACTGTCACCAATTGCCGCAGCAATATCTCACCCAAGCGCCGACTCGACCATTTCGCTCGATTCAACACCCTGTGATCGGTTTGAAAGTCCTGGCGTTTCGCCCAGCCCAGCACTCGTTAAATCGCGCTGACGGTGCGTTTGCCAGGGGTTAGTATGGCTTCCTATAACTAATGCGATCGCAGATTCCCAAACTGGCTTGGAAAATGCAGCCGCAAACGGTAGCATGAAAACAAGAAATTCTTCCCGTAGCAAGCTCATCAGAAACATTCCAAACTATCTGATTTCTGATCTTGCTACCATTTCCTCTTCAATAAAGTCGAAATAAGGGATATCCTGAAAACCTACAAAAAAATGTTCATCCCTCATACCCGGAATACCCTCCAAACACTGGGTAAAACCGATAGTCACTTTGTCTGAAACACTTGCAGTAAGATATTTTTAGCCCTGTAGGCGATTATCATTATCATGTTTTAGGGTATAAATGCCCCTTGGATCCTGATTGTCATACTAACAGAAACCCCCAGCAAAAATCAACCTTTTTTTCAAGTTTTTAATTGAATTCAAAGCTGAGATAAATCAAGTTTGATCTAGATTTATATGGGGTGATAAATATCATTTATATGGGGTGATAAATATCTGGATTGGACATAATTTTGAGATCAGGGAGTACAGACGACCCGTCGGGTCGTCTGTACAGGGGAGAGAGGCGATATATCGCGTCTGTACGGGAGTAAGGCTTTGAGTAGAATGATTGGTTACGTTGCGGTTTTATGTTTAATTTTACCTACCTACTTAACAGGAATATTCCAACTGATTTCCCTGGTAGGGCACCATCCCCAGGACTGGATTCTTGCTGAAGGGAGCAGCTAGGCGATAGCGAAGCTAACGGCTAAAGCCGTATCGCAAGCGGATCTGTTGGTGGGACTTAAATATTTTGGAGACATAAGCCTCAAACCCCTACAGGGGAAGGAAAATGCACTACAGGCTCAAAAATGCTTGAAACTCAGATATAGCAAGAAACTATTCAAAACGGTTTCAATATCTTGCTGTGTATACATTTGAGTAGTTTTTTGGTTACTTTTTGTCTAAGTCCATCGCCAAATTTTGGGTTATACCATTTCACTCAAATTTTTCACTCAAATTTTGATACATTTTCTTCCCCTGCTCCCGAAAGCTACAGGTATCAACTCCAAGGTCAAAAGGTATTACTCTGGGCAGCAGAACCGTAGATGCGCGTAGCGCAATTTATTTTGAGATGAAAGCGGATTTTTCCCACTCCCTACTCCCTATTTTCCAGGGAGGGAAGCTATGCTAAGGGGTGAATGCAGTAGTTGCAAACTGTTTAATCAATACTTTGATTTAACTATTCGGGAGAGAGTGGAAGCCCATGGCACAGCTTTTTACAATTGGACATTCTAATCACAGTATAGAAAACTTTATTCAACTGCTGCAAAAATATGGGATTACAGCTTTAGCAGATGTGCGATCGCATCCCTATAGTCGTTATCTTTCCCACTTCAATCAGGTAGAAGTCAAGCAAGCTTTAAAAGATGTAGGGATTGGCTACGTATTTTTAGGACGTGAGTTAGGTGCAAGACCAAGGGATCGCACTTGCTATGTAGATGGTAAAGCAATTTATGAAAAAATAGCAGCGACACCACTGTTTGCAGAAGGAATTCAACGTATCCTCAAGGGTTCTCAAACCTATACAATACAATCGCTCTGATGTGTGCGGAACAAGACCCGATCACTTGTCATCGAGCTATTTTAGTTTGTCAGTATCTTCGTCAAGAGAATTTAACAATAGACCACATTTGGAAAAATGGAGATTTAGAAAATCACACAGCCCTGGAAGAAAGATTGTTAAATGCGCATAATTTCACACAAACAGTAACACCAACAGCAGTGCAATTGTCTCTTTTTGAGAACCACTTTGTACAAGAGAAACCAGCGATTGAATCCTCTCGTGAAGAATTATTACAAGAAGCTTATCGCAGACAAGGTTCTTTAATCGCCTACATTGAAAAACAGGATAGTCAAATATGAATCAGCAAATTAATTTGTATACAATAGGCTTTACTCAAAAGACAGCCAAGAAGTTTTTTGAAACCTTGGTGAATGCTGGTGTCACTAGAGTTATCGATACCAGACTGAATAATGTCTCTCAGCTAGCTGGATTTACCAAACGGAGCGATTTAGAATATTTTTTGGAAAAAATTGCCGGCATTAAATATACCCATATTATAGATATGGCTCCTACAAAGGAAATTTTGGATGCTTATAAGAAGAATAAGGGTGATTGGGTGGTTTACGAACAAGAATTTTTAAAATTAATGCACTCAAGGGAAATTGAGAAGAAAATCTCCAAACAGATGTTGGAGGGAAGTTGTCTATTATGCAGCGAAGCCAAACCCCACCATTGTCATCGTCGTCTCGTGGCTGAATATTTATCGGAAAAATTGGGAAATTAAATATATACCACCTTTGACTATGAATAAATGGCTAAAATTATCTGTCTTGCCAACTCCCTAAAACATGGCGATCGCGTTATCTTCTCTCAAAGAGAAGCTGCGCTACGCGCATCTTGCCCATCAAATTGAGACGAACAACACCCTTCAGTAATAATATTAAATATGGGGTTTTTGTATTGGCATATTTCTAATACGCTGCAAATACGTCAGAATGGCGATCGCAATGGGTGTGGTGGCTGCTAAACCTAACCAGTAGATACTAATTACATTAGAGGTTTGATCCATTGCCCAACCACCGAGGGATGGACCGATAAAATACCCCACAGCCCAACAGAGGGAGTTTACCGATAGATAAATACCCCGTCGCTCTACAGGAGCAATCTCGCTGACAAATGCGGCTGCTGATGGGGTATAACTGACTAGGGCGATCGCAAAAATTGCTAGGGCAATACCGCTAATCCAAATTCCTGATTTAGCCCAACCTGACCACCAAACTGCGGCAAATCCCCCTGACCAAATTATCGCAGATACTGATAGGGTTTGGGGATGACTGAGGTTTCGTAACATCTTGGCAACTGGTAACTGCACTACAATCGCCATCAGTAGATGGACGGCAAATAATCCAGCTATTATCCCCTCGTTTAATCTTCCCCCATCGGAGACAACCACCCTTTGTAGGTAAATCGGTAAGGTACTGTGCAACTGGGATATGTAGGTGGTAAACATGATGTTGACGAGTACATATACCCAAAGGATATGGTCTTGTAGTAATATTCGCCAACCTGACCAACCAAGATGATGTTTTTTCTCTCCTAGGGATAATTGACTTGTTTCTCTAATTGCATTCCAGATAACTGCGAAGAAAATCACAAATGAGGTAGCATCAATCGCAAATAACCAACGAAAATTACCCCCCGCACTCACCAACCACCCAGCCAAAATAATCCCCATCCCTAAACCAAGGTTATCGGCTAATCGGGTAATTGCATAGGCTTCTCGCCGATTCTGTGGGGTCGTTAAGTCCGCAACAACCGCTTCCGTCGCTGGCCAATATAACCCTGCTCCAAAACCACCAATAATATTCCCAATAACAAGGGTGACAAAATCAAAAGTTGCGGTTAAAACTGTAGATCCAATAGCCGAAAACACTGCTGACAAAAGTAAAGTCTTCCGTCGTCCCCAAATTGGTGAATCAGTCCATAGTCCTCCACAAACCCGTCCCGCAATACCGGAAATCGATGCTGTCCCCAAAGCTATACCTACAGACGTTGCTGATAATCCGACTTTGGTGACAAAAAAAATCGGAGCGTAAAACAAGGTAAAACCCGTACCTAATTCGGAAAGTAACCTTCCCCCAGCCAAAATCCATATTTGTGAATCGAATTGCGGTATTGATAAACCCCCCCTAGACTTTGGCTGTTGGTACATGAGTTTTTATCCCTATGAATATATGAATATGTATTTACAAATTTTCTCGTAAAACTGATTGTTTGTAATTCTTATCATTGGCGAGAATTTTCCTCACAGATTCCACAGCATTTCCACAGGTTTGATCCTAGTTTTCCACAGCCTACCCACGCATTCACAATCACTTTCTCGAATTTTGGGGATTTTGGTTTGACTGCGTATTTTTTGGTAACACACGGAGTTTATATTAATTTTAGTAACAAAAAACAGACTGAAAGTCCTATTGTTGCGTAAATATTTATTCTTTATAAACTTGTTTGTAACATTTCGCAGCATTGACAAACCCACCCCCTTTTGAAGCAGAATATATCGACTTGGGTTTTTTGTTGGTCGTTATACCTATAGTAAAAATAAATTAGCCGTGAAAGTCAGTCGTGACGATGATTGGGAAAGAGGTGGTTGTATTGCCCAATAAATCAGGGAACATCGAGGTTGAGACTAGGAAAATTAGGAACGGAGAATAGACGCTATGAACACAACAGTCAGTATTTTTACAGAAATTCCGGAAACCCTTCATGAATCGCTCAAGAACTATTTGAACGAACATCCGGACTGGGATCAAAATCGAGTATTAACAGCTGCTCTGTCGTTATTTTTACTGCAACACGGAGAGAGCGATCGCAGTGCAGCACGGGTGTATTTAGAAACCCTTTTCCACCACTGTTAGAAGTGTGAATCTCTACATAAAACTCTACAGAAACTACGGAAAAGAGAATTGGGGAAAATTTCCTCGATTCTTTTTTCGATAGGACTTACGCACTTATTCGGATAAAACAAGACTTTGATATTGCTACGTAAGCAAGTCGATCCGCTGCGCGTCTACCTTGTGACCCTAGGAATGACCTAACTGCATAATGATAGTGTAAGTCCTGTTAAATTTAGAGCGATCGCTATAATCGGGTAGGGTTCTTCATCCAAATTAGGTATTGTATTGTTGAGCGATCGCTTTTATCCCCCCATCTGTCAGTTTCCAATTAATAATATTAATCCGACTTTTAGAAATAAACTTACTCCTCCCCGATTTTGATGAGGGGAGATTTGAGCGATCGCGACTCAAAGTTGCTCTCCACACCTCTACCGCAAGAATGGAGATGGGGTTCTTCATCCAAAAAGCCACCATGCACTTGCACCCAAACCCGACTTCTCAAATCCAGCACTTTTGTAGTACATTATAACTATCAGTGGTGGCATTTACCTAGATGAGCAAAAACCTGTTCGACCAATTTGCAAAGCAGTTCTTTGAAACTTTTCTATCTCCCCTGGGGGAGGTGAGAACTAACTTTGAAGTCCCAGGGGAACCAAAATTTATCGATATTTGGTTTACTCCCCGCAATCAACCTAGTATAAATACTGAATCTTTAGGAATTCTTGCGGAGATTGCCACATTACCCTGTTTACTAGAACCCTTCCGCAATCAACCCAATCCCTTTGAAGTTCGTAGTTGCTTGTCGAAATTATTTCATGTCCAAGCCGATTTGCAACGTCAACTCAAACGCCAACAACAAACCCTATCAGAATCAGAACTACCCCAGTTGTGGATTATTACCCCTTCTGCTTCTGAGGATTTGCTTTCAAAATTTACAGCAAATCTTCGTCCAGATTGGCTAGAGGGTATTTATTTTTTTGGGGAAGGGTTTAAAACCGCAATCATTGCCATTAACAAACTACCTCGAACACCGGAAACTTTGTGGTTAAGGATATTGGGTAAGGGAGTAATTCAACAGCAAGCAGTTGAGGAAGTAATTGGGTTTAATCCCAACGACCCCAGACGCTCTCGGATTTTAAAGCTGTTAGCAACTTGGAAGATTAGTATGGAAGCAAGCGCGATAATTGAAGAAGAAGAAAGGGAGTTAATCATGACGTTATCACAGGCATATTTGGAATGGGAACAAGAAACCCAGCGTCGGGGACAGCGCCAAGTGGTGGAAAATCTTCTCAAAGCTCGGTTTGGGGAGTTAGATGAAGAATTAGCGTCAATTATTGAACCAATGTTAGAGTTACCACCGGACGAGTATGCAGCTTTGCTGTTGCAGTTGTCTCGTGAGGAATTGTTGAGACGGTTTAGTTAGAGAAACTTACTCCTCCCCGATTTCGATGGGGGGAGATTTGAGCGATCGCGACTTCAAGCCACATGGAGCGCATCTAACCCCAGATTCAAGGTTACAAACCAGACTTCTCAAATCCACCACTTTTATAGTACATTATAACTATCAGTGGTGGCATTTACCTAGATGAGCAAAAACCTGTTCGACCAATTTGCAAAGCAGTTCTTTGAAACTTTTCTATCTCCCCTGGGGGAGGTGAGAACTAACTTTGAAGTCCCAGGGGAACCAAAATTTATCGATATTTGGTTTACTCCCCGCAATCAACCTAGTATAAATACTGAATCTTTAGGAATTCTTGCGGAGATTGCCACATTACCCTGTTTACTAGAACCCTTCCGCAATCAACCCAATCCCTTTGAAGTTCGTAGTTGCTTGTCGAAATTATTTCATGTTCAAGCCGATTTGCAACGTCAACTCAAACGCCAACAACAAACCCTATCAGAATCAGAACTACCCCAGTTGTGGATTATTACCCCTTCTGCTTCTGAGGATTTGCTTTCTATGTTTGGTGCAACTCTTAGTGAAGATTGGTTAGAGGGTGTTTATTTTCTACCCAAAGCTTTAAAAACAGCATTTATTGCCATTAACAAACTACCTCGAACACCGGAAACTTTGTGGTTAAGGATATTGGGTAAGGGAGTAATTCAACAGCAAGCAGTTGAGGAAGTGATTGGATTTAATCCCAACGACCCCAGACGCTCTCGGATTTTAAAGCTGTTAGCAACTTGGAAGATTAGTATGGAAGCAAGCGCGATAATTGAAGAAGAAGAAAGGGAGTTAATCATGACGTTATCACAGGCATATTTGGAATGGGAACAAGAAACCCAGCGTCGGGGAATTGAGCAAGGTATGCAACTAGGACAGCGCCAAGTTGTGGAAAATCTTCTCAAAGCTCGGTTTGGGGAGTTAGATGAAGAATTAGCGTCAATTATTGAACCAATGTTAGAGTTACCACCGGACGAGTATGCAGCTTTGTTGTTGCAGTTGTCTCGTGAGGAATTGTTGAGACGGTTTAGTTAGAGAAACTTACTCCTCCCCGATTTCGATGGGGGGAGATTTGAGCGATCGCTATAACCTGGATAGGATTCTTCATACTTTACTTGTAATTGCGCAAAGAGCGCTAAAAGTTAATCATGACATTATTGAGCGATCGCGATTCAAAGTTGCTCTCCACACATCTACCCCAAAATTCGGGATCAATTTCTTGATTCAAATTTGGTAATACCAATTTAATATGAAGACGCATAGAAAGAACCCCACCCTAATCCTCCCCGTAATCGGGGAGGGGACTAGATTTCTCCCTCTCCGTAGGTAAAGGAGTGGGTTCAAATTATGTGCAACTTTACATTAAATTGGTATAAGTAGGTAGGTGCAATTCAACATACAGCAGATTCGAGGTTTATGAGGTACAGTAGCAACAATTAGTAAACCAATTTTTTAGATGCTTTGGATCAACTAATGTCAGTGCAATTTTAATTAAACCATCAACTACAGATGCACTTTTAGGAGAAAACTGTTTTAAGAACGCTTTTAATTGTGACCACCAATGTTCAATTGGATTAAATTCAGGGGAATAAGGAGATAGATAAAGAACACTTGCTCCTACAGATTCAATCAAAGGCTTAATCTCTTCGACTTTATGTGCTGGCAGATTATCCATTACAACGACTGCACCAACCCATAATTGTGGAAGTAAAAAATGCTCTACAAAAACTTTATAAGCTTCTCCATTCATTGAGCCATTTAAAGTCATCACAGCTAAGACTTTTTTGAAGCTAATTCCTCCAATTACACTTATTTTTGCACCTCGGTAATATGGTTTAAAATCATAAGCTCTACTCCCGCGATCGCTTCGAGCATGAGTTCTAGTCAAACCAAGCAAAACACCCATTTCGTCTATAAACACAAGGTTTTCTGGGTCTATGTGTTTTACTTTCTCCCAATATTCTAATCTCAGTTTTTGGACTCTTTCTGTTTTCGCTTGGCTGCTACGTAAAGTCTTTTTTTTCGAGTTAATTCTTGTTTTTGCAATGCACAACACATCACACTTGCACACACCCAAATGTTATATTTTTCTCCAAAATACTCGCAATATTCCAATAAAGTTAAATCCGGGTAACTTTGAACCATTTCTGCTAATTCGCCACCGTAATCATCTAGCTTACCCTTCATTGCTCCACCTTGCTTTTTGGGTTCTAGATGCCCTTCCAATCTTTTTTGCCTGATTAGCTTCTGCACATAGCTTTTTGCTATACCAAACTGCACAGCTACTCCTCGAATTGATGTATCACCCTTTTCGTAAGCACTTACTATTTTTTCTCGTAAATCGATTGAGTAGGGTTTCATTTTAATTTTTGATGCACTAATAACAAGTGTACCTCATTTACCTCGAAAGTGCTGTAAAACCATAATGTAACCAATCATTCGGCGTAGAGACGACCCGACGGGTCGTCTCTACCCCCGTACAGACGCGATATATCGCGTCTCTCCCTACTCCCTGTACAGACGACCCGACGGGTCGTCTGTACTCCCTAATCTTAACGACAATTTTCACCACCCACCTATTTATTGTATTGTTGAGCGATCGCCTTTATCCCCCATCTGCCAATTCCCGATAAAATAGTTATATCAGTCTATAAAGCTAACTTCGGGGGAAATATGACTTCCCAAACAGTGAATATAACTGAGCTATTGATTGGCAAATTACAATCCTTATCACCAGAGCAACAACAAACACTACTAGATTTTGTGGAGTTTTTGGAACACAAAAATGCTCAATCTCAACCAATTCCAACTCAACCAGGACAAAAACGGGTGCTTGGCTTAAACCGGGGAGAAATTTGGATGAGTGATGACTTTAATGAGCCTTTACCTGATGAGTTTTGGCTGGGTGAAGAATGAATATATTATTAGACACCCATACATTTATTTGGTCTACAGCAAATCCAGAAAAATTACCTCAGACAGTCACGAACTTATTAACTGATATTAACAATATATGGATACTGAGTATTGCTAGTGTGTGGGAAATACAGATCAAATTGCAATTGGGTAAGCTTAACTTAAATTCATCTCTCCCTAAATTGATTGACAATCAACAGCGTGTAAATAATCTACAAATTTTACCTATTGATTTAACTCATATTTATGCTTTAAATAACTTACCATCCCATCACAAAGACCCTTTTGACAGAATTTTAATAGCTCAGGGAATGGTAGAAAAAATGCCGATTGTTAGTATTGATGAAGTTTTTGATAATTACCTAATTAAGAGGTTGTGGTGATGTTGTCGGGGGTTATTGACCAATATTGCAGTTACCTACATGAGCAAAAACCCCTTCGACCTTCCAATCAACCCAGTACCATGCGGCGTAAATACGCCTACCTTTTC
Source organism: Calothrix sp. NIES-3974 (assembly GCF_002368395.1). Lineage (GTDB taxonomy): Bacteria > Cyanobacteriota > Cyanobacteriia > Cyanobacteriales > Nostocaceae > NIES-3974. The sequence goes on along the minus strand of NZ_AP018254.1, from coordinate 2,223,078 downwards.
CCTCACACCCATGCTCCGCGTGGGTGCGGAATCTACCAGGCTTCTGTCTCATGAATGAAGGCAGTAGCCCTCGCTGACTAAGTGACCACCCAGAGCATGGTCACAAGATAAAATCATAAAATTATTGAGCGATCGCGACTTCAAGCCACATGGAGCGCATCTAACCCCAGATTCAAGGTTACAAACCCGACTTCTCAAATCCACCACTTTTGTAGTACATTATAACTATCAGTGGTGGCATCTACCTAGATGAGCAAAAACCTGTTCGACCAATTTGCAAAGCAGTTATTTGAAACTTTTCTATCTCCCCTGGGGGAGGTGAGAACTAACTTAGAAGTCCCAGGGGAACCAAAATTTATCGATATTTGGTTTACTCCCCGCAATCAACCTAGTATAAATACTGAATCTTTAGGAATTCTTGCGGAAATTGCCACATTACCCTGTTTACTAGAACCCTTCCGCAATCAACCCAATCCCTTTGAAGTTCGTAGTTGCTTGTCGAAATTATTTCATGTCCAAGCCGATTTGCAACGTCAACTCAAACGCCAACAACAAACCCTATCAGAATCAGAACTACCCCAGTTGTGGATTATTACCCCTTCTGCTTCTGAGGATTTACTTTCTATGTTTGGTGCAACTCTTAGTGAAGATTGGTTAGAGGGTGTTTATTTTCTACCCAAAGCTTTAAAAACAGCATTTATTGCCATTAACAAACTACCTCGAACACCGGAAACTTTGTGGTTAAGGATATTGGGTAAGGGAGTAATTCAACAGCAAGCAGTTGAGGAAGTGATTGGATTTAATCCCAACGACCCCAGACGCTCTCGGATTTTAAAGCTGTTAGCAACTTGGAAGATTAGTATGGAAGCAAGCGCGATAATTGAAGAAGAAGAAAGGGAGTTAATCATGACATTATCACAGGCATATTTGGAATGGGAACAAGAAACCCAGCGTCGGGGAATTGAGCAAGGTATACAGCAGGGTATACAGCAAGGTATGCAGCAAGGACAACGCCAAGTTGTGGAAAATTTACTCAAAGTCCGGTTTGGGGAGTTAGATGAAGAATTAGCGGCAATTATTGAACCGATGTTGCAGTTACCACCGAATGAATATGCGGCTTTGTTGTTGCAGTTGTCTTCTTTGAAACGTGAGGAGTTGCTGGGACGGTTTAGTTAAACTAAATTCCTGGTGTTGCTGAATACAAATATATATAAATTTAAAATTTTACGTTGTGTAGAGACGTAGCAGTGCTACGTCTCTACGAGGATTTTGATTTTAATCCAAAATGTCAACAAATATAATTCATCCCAAAATTAGGGACAACCCTACCCATAAGGGTCAATCCAAAATCCAATGGCTTTGTAAAATCTTTATATACTTCCGCCTGAACTTTATCCTGATTTAATAAAGCAGTAGGGAATATCATGTATAAGTAGAGTCAGTGTTAGTTTCCTAGATAACTTGTCACTTAAGTTTAATTACGGTAATATCCGTGGTGTCGTCAGGGTCAGCAAGGAATGGCGCAATCTAGCTCCTGGGTTTTCTATTCCTCTTGAGGTCGGGAAATTAAATTGCCCATAAAGTTCTTTGAGTAACGATGGAAAAATTGACATGTGGAAACGATTTAAGTGAAGAATAGCCTATTAAGAAATGGTTTCTATAATACTTTAGCTGGGGTAATCCGAATAGGATTAGGTGTACTCACAATTCCCTTACTGATTCGTATAATTGGCATTGAAGAGTACGGATTGTGGACATTGGCTTATACCGTAATCGGAATCGTTACTCTAGCTGAAGCTGGCCTTTCTGTTGCAACAACGGTATTTGTTTCTCAAGATTTGGGAAAGGATGATTTTGAAGGTCTGTCCCAAACTCTAACTGTAACTTTTGGTGGGATGTTTATACTTTCATCTATTGCATTCCTTACGCTATTTTTTGCAGCCCAGCCAATTGTTAATTTCTTTCCCCAGTTAGAACCCCAGCAGCAATTAATTATTAGACAAGCTGTGCAAATTGGTTCCATAGTAGTTTGGTCGCGTTTACTTCAACAAGTTTTAGTAGGTGTTGAGCAAGCATATCAACGCTATGATGTGATGAATGTACTTAACACTATCCAATCGATACTATTAAGTTTGGGTATGTTAGTGGTAGTTTGGCTAGGTGGTCGAACTGTGGACTTAATGCAATGGCAAGCTTTCGTTAGTATTCTTTTATTGTTTAGCCATGTTTTGGTAGTGCGATCGCTTCTCCGAAAAGTGAACCTAAACATAAAATGGGACAAAAAGAAAATTATTGATATAGGAAGTTATAGCTTGATAAGTTGGTTAACTTCCCTGGGGGGTATGATATTTTCAAGGGGAGATCGTTTGGTTATAGGAAGTATTTTAGGGGTTAACGCTTTAGGAGCTTACTCTGCCATTACAGATATTACAATTCTAATAAACCAGATTTCCGCATTACCTGCGCAGCCATTACTTCCAATTATTAGCAACTTCAAAGCCCAAAAAGATATAGATTTAAGTATATTGCATAAGCAAGTCAAGACAGCTTTTCAATTAAATATATTTATAGCATTATTAATTGGTGGAAGCTTATTAACTCTAAGAGATACAGTCTTAAATATAATTTTTTCTAACAGTTATTTCCAAGAGTATACTATTTCATTTTTCATTATAACTATAATTTATTCGATGTATTCAATAAATGGGGTAGGCTATTATGTTTTATTAGCATCAAAGGCAGCTAATCTATGCATGTTTATTCAACTTATTAGTGGAATTTCATCAATTATATTAATAATTTGGGGTGCTAGCAAATTTGGTCTAATAGGTGCTTCGTTTGGAAATAGTGGGTATTTAATAGTTTGGCTATTAACATCTTCAGGTATGCGACAATTAAGTATTTCATTTGGGACATGGCTAAGATGGCTAAAATTACCTTTTTTATGGTTTTTAGGAGTAATTTTAACTAGTGCTAACTTTACTATATCAGGTTCTTTATACTTGAGAACTATAGTTTTATTCATCCAATCTATTGCTCTCGTTGGATGGCTTATCATAGAGCAAAATATAGATATTAAATCTATTTTAAGGAGGATATTAATCAAATGTTGAGATTAGGCAAACTATACGGAAAAATTAAAACTAAACTCAAGTATCATTTCCTATGGAAAATACAATGTTTGTTCGCACGAAATACCCTTTTTAGTTTTTTATTGCCGGACGGTTCTCGCTTTGACTACCCAATCAATACGGCGGTAGGACGTTTGCTATTTTCAGGAATATTTGAAACAAGAGAAATAGAATTCATGCGTCAAACACTTAAACAAAATGATATATTTTTTGACATAGGTGCAAACGGAGGTATTTACACTGTTATTGCTGCAAAACAAGTAGGTAAAAATGGGCATGTGTACGCTTTTGAACCAGGCGAACGTGAGTTAAAGTTGCTACGTCATAATATTGCAATTAATAATCTGACGAATGTAACTGTTATTGAACGAGGAGTTAGTAATGAAAAAGGAACAGCTAAATTTGGGATTTCACGTGATGGTGCAATGAACTCTCTACTAAAAACAAATCATCCTGGTCAAGAAATAGAAGAATGGCAAACTATAGAAACTACAACTCTTGATGACATTATTCAAGAATTTAATATCAAGAAAGTTGACTTCATAAAGATTGATGTTGAAGGAGCAGAAAAAAAAGTTTTTGAAGGTAGCAGAAATCTTTTGGAATCTCAAGATAATGTCGTCATTCTATTTGAAGCAAGTGACTTAACTGCTGTTAGATTTGGGTACACAGTGAATGATTTTCTTAAGGAGCTAATAAGTGTTAACCTAATAGTTTATTATTTCGATAAAGATGGAAATATTTTGAAATTATCGCAAGACAAATTAAGGTCTAAAATCACAGGCTATAATTTCATCGCATCCAAAATCAGTTTTGAAGATATGCTTGTAGATAAAACGGCAGTAAATGAAAAATCATAATTTAATTATAAGTCAGAATTAATAAATTGTTTACGTTGCTGATTTAGGGAATAATTCCGTTACATTTTGAATGAAATACTGATACCTTCAGTCTTCATTTCAATCCATATTTATGTAACGCCAAATTTCATCAATTTTGTCAAGAATACTAAATAAAATCACTATGATGTCATCAGTTTGTATTGTTACCAAAATGTTGGGTTCTTGAGCAAACGTTGGGTCGGCTAACTCGGTGCAGGAGGTTAATTACTATGAGCTACTACCTGAAACCGCAGAGACATTTGTATACATCGCTATGATTAGGATTATGGTGAGGCGATTGGCATAAAATTTACGCAACCAGACTTATCAAACATCCTCTTAGAGGATAATGCTAGTAACTTAGAAATCGATGAGTCATTTTTTATAAAAATAGATGTGCAAGGATATGAGGAAAATGTGCTGATTGGTGGTAAAGATACTCTTAAAAAGGCAAAAATATTACTTATAGAAAACTCTTTTTAATACCTTTATGAAAGCCAACCTCTATTTGAGACCAAAAGATGTATTCATTAATTGCTATTTCATCAATATTTCTGTCTTGCCTGATCACAAGAACTTGCAAAAAAGAGCCTGTAATATTTAATAGTATCTTTATTATTTATTTAGTATGGCACCTCCCATTAGTTTTATCAATAATTTTGCCATTTAGTTTTCCACTGCGTGAGGAAGAAAATAACTTCCCATATATATTATTTTTCTTAGTAATGATACATATTATTATTTTTGGTGGAGTTTATGCTTGGATAAAATGGTATAAGTCAAATAGAATATTATTCTCTACTTCCCAAAATACAAAGCGAGAGGAAAGACTCTCACCTATTTATTTAATAGGTGCTTTTAGTGCACCTATTATTCTTGCGATTGATAACTTTTTAATCAAAGGAGTTTCAATATCTCTTGATTTATCTCAAAATAGAGATTTGGCTACATCTACAGCTACGTTACTTAGCTTGATTGGTGTATTTCTTGCTGGATTATGTCTTTATCTATTAAACTGGACTTTAAAAAAGCAAAGCGATAAGGTACAGTTTAATATCTTTTACCTGCTACCTTTTATAATGACAAGCATAGTGATTACTCTAACAGGTAATAGACAATTCCTTTTTTTAGGAGTCAATTTTATTCTGTTTAAATCGATAAGTATTTACAGACCTAAAATTAGTCATGTTATAAAATGGTTATTATATATCATTGCTTTTTCTGTTCCATTTGGAATTGGATTTCAATTTTTAAGACAATCTGCACTAGAAGGTCAACAAGATATATTTATTATAAGCATTATGAAGTTGACTATTCTTAATGATCATCTCCTTGTAAACTTCTTATATTCTAATAAAATACTTTTGTTACCAGCACTATATATATATGTATATTTTGGCACACAATATGATACTCTATCAGCCACAATCAGAATTATAGATGAAAATATGCCATTTACCTCACTAACTTTACCTGTTTTATATAGGAGATGGAATGCTTTTTTTAATTTGCCAGACCAAGATGCTATAGTTGACATGATTTATAATCAAATAGAATCAGAATATGGTATATTTCCTGCCATATGGAACACAATGTTTGCAGGAATTTATCTTGAAGGAGGTATTTTGTATATAGTTATTTTTTCATTATTACTATGTTACATTCATTTTAATTTAACAAATAATTACTTAAATAATAAAAAAAATGGCACTTTTAATCTGATTATTTTTTATATGTTTATGAGTTTTGGAATTATTACTATAGGCACTTATGAAGTTCCATTTTTCTTTCTGATTCTACAAGCTTTAATTAGCAGCATGTTGATTAACAAAAATAGACGAATAGAAAGAAGTTTAATAGATATCTGAATCTGATAGTTTTTATTTTTTTACCTTTATGAGTATTTCACAAAAAAGACCTACTTTTTCCGTAATTATTGCTGTTTACAATAATGTGCAAAATCTACAGCGTTGCATTGATAGCTTCTCAAGTCAGAGCTATGATAGCAAAGAGCTAATAGTTATAGATGGTAAATCTACAGATGGAACAGTTGATATTATAGTTAATAACAAAGAAAAAATAGCATATTGGGAATCTGAGAGGGATAGGGGGATATATCATGCCTTTAATAAAGGTGTATCCCACGCAAAAGGAGAATGGATTATTTTCTTGGGTTCAGATGATTATTTTTATAATTCAGATGTTCTCAAAAATGTTGTTGAACAATTAGCTTTAGCACAACACTGTGATGCTGGTATAGTGTACGGTAAAGTAGCAATAATTTCAAAAGAATATGAAATTTTGCAAATAGTTAATCAAACTTGGGACAAGTCAAAATGCAATTTCTTACAGTTTAATAATATATATCATCAGGGTGTATTTCAGCACCGATCTATTTTTCACTCTAAAGGATTTTTTGATGAAACATTTAAGATAGCAGGGGATTATGAATTTTTACTTAGAGAATTAAAAGATAACACTCCTTATTTTTTAGATGATATTATCATTTCATGTATGAAAATTGGCGGAGTTAGTAGTTCTCCAGAGAACTATATTGAAGTATATAAAGAATTTTATAAAGCTAGGATAAAAAACAAAGTAAAAGGATTTCCACTAGCTTTATTGTGGTTATTTTTAACTGCCCATGTGAGACTCATAGTAAGAAAAATTCTAGGAAATAGTGTTTCTAATCAAATAACTGATTTTTATCGGAAGTTAACTGCTAGAGCATTGTTGTGGACTAGGCTGTAACAACTAAATATATGTGCAGTGTGATGTTTGAAATTTTGACAATAACAGGAGATAATGTTAAATGATTAAGCAGATAGGACGTTTTTTTGTTAGATTTATTCCTTCTGGGTTACTTATACCTATTTTTAGAGGTCCTTTGGCTGGACGTAAATGGATTGTCGGATCTGCGGCTGGAGAGGGTAAAGGCTTATCAATTATTTTCAATCTTTCAGAACCTAGGCAATTAGAGATGACTTTAAAAGTTGCAAAGCCTGATTTTATATGCTTTGATATAGGGGCTAATGTAGGTTTCTATACCCTTATTTTTTCTCAAATAAGTAAACATGTATATGCCTTTGAACCCTTACCTCGCAATCTTTCCTACTTATATAGAACCTTAGCAATAAATCATGTTGACAATGCTACTATTGTACCGTTTGCGGTTTCTGATTCAATTTCCTTATCCTCTTTTATGGAAGGAGAAAATTGTGCAATAGGTATGCTAGATCATAAAGGTAAAATACCAACTGTAACAGTTTCATTAGATGATTTTATCTCTACGTATAAAGTGGTCCCTCAAATATTGAAAATCGATGTTGAAGGTGCAGAAATGTCTGTACTTATGGGTGCCAAAAATTTACTAATGACATCTTCACCTATTATCTTCCTCTCGACTCATGGAGAAATTAATAGAAATAAGTGTCTAGAATTTTTATTAGATGTTGGCTATAAGCATATTATTCCTTTAAATAATGAATTAATGGATAATGCGTCAGAATATCTTGTGATGAATAGAGAGATAGAGTAAATCTAATTGAACATCTGCATTTTTAACATGTATGAAACCAATAAAACTATGTTTAGACAACATTATTTACCAACTCCAGAGAGCAGGTGGTATTTCCGTCTACTGGCAAGAAATCAGTAGTCGAATCTTGGAATCTCAATTGTTCCAGATATTAAATGTAAATGGACATTCTTTAACAAGATATCTTCCTCTCTATACTAACGCTGATATATTTCATTCTAGCTATTATCGAGTTGATTTAAACTTTAAGGTAAGAAATGTAGTTACAGTTCATGATTTCATTTATGAACTTGGATACTTAAATACCAGGAAATCTAGATTACATTTATTCCAAAAAAAGATTGCTTTACAAAAAGCAGACGCAATAATATGTGTTTCAGAGAATACCAAAAAAGACATGCTATCATTACATCCAGAATTGGCTGATCATCCTCATATTTATGTTATTTATCATGGAACCAAATTAAAATTATCTCAAGAAAATGGTTATAACCCATTGCATAAATTCATACAGTTTAGCAAGGAAGAAAAAAATAAATATATACTGTTTGTTGGCAAGAGAGTTGCTTATAAAAATTTTCAAAATGCTCTTACTGGATTTTATGAATCTTCATTACCAGGGCTTGGTTTTTCAATGATATGTATTGGTTCCAAATTCTCTGAATCAGAAAATAGTATGATTAAAAGCTTAGGTATGGAAAATCAAGTGAGAGCATTTGACAGGGTTAATCAAGCTGAATTAAGCTATCTATACCAGAATGCTTTTGCTTTAGTTTATCCTTCCTTATATGAAGGTTTTGGTTTACCACCTTTAGAAGCAATGAGTTGTGGTTGTCCTGTCATTGCCTCTAACACATCTTCTATTCCAGAGGTAGTTGGAGATGCTGGTATATTAATAAATCCATATGAAACGAAAGAAATAGCCTTGTCCCTCGAAATTTTGTTATCGAATGAAGTTAGAGATACATATATTAATCAGGGTTTTCGTCGAGCAAAATTTTTCAGTTGGGAAGTCGCGGCTCAAAAACATATTGAAATTTATCAGTCTTTAAGTTAATTCTCGTTAGTAATGCATTTTATAACTTTTAAAGTTATAAATTAAACCATAGAGCTTTCTACGTTGGAGATATATTTTTATGGCTAAAAATTGGGATGAAGCACAACAGAAGGAAAAGGTTTTTTGGGAAAATATTTATGTCCATAAATCGAAAGATATAAATACCTATACACCAATTACTACAGAAGCATCAATTAGTTTCGCACAGAAAACATTGGCTAGGCATAAACTCTGTTTTCAAGATATATGTTCTAAAGTGGTTGCAGACATAGGATGTGGACCATATGGAATTATTTTAGGCATAGATAATTACTTTATCAATAACTATGATGTAAAGCCTAAACTGATAGGAGTTGATCCTTTAATGGATTTCTACACTTCTGATATTGGCTTACTCAAACAAAAAGATAATATTCAACTTTATAATTCACAGGGAGAGGCAATTCCAATAATAGATTCATCATGTGATTATGTTTTTTGTGTAAATGTAATAGACCATGTGGAAAATCCAGCAAAATGTATATCTGAGTTACACAGAATTACAAAAAATGGAGGAGTTGCTGGAATATCTTTACACATAGTTACACCATTATTTTCTCCCTTCAGTTCTGTATTAAAGTATTTAGACACAAATCATCCTCATCATTTTACATTAAGTAAAATTAGCAAGTTAGTATCCAGTTATTTTGACCGGATCGAAGTGACATATATGGCGGCTATGTTAGAAGACCAACCTGAATTTGCTTTTAACTATATATTCAAATCATCCGATAAGATACGAGCAATTAAAAGGTGGTCTAGCACTTTAATTCTAAGAACTGTGTATTTTAACTGCCATAAAAATTAAAACTATGCCCCGACTCACCATCCTCACTCAGTACTTCTACCCCCACCCAGGAGCCACATCCCAACTAATGACAGACTTAGCCAAAGGACTTTCCCGCATTGGCTACACCGTTACTATCTTCACCGGAACCCAATCAAAACAAACCACCCCAGAATCTTTAAAAATCACCATCCACCGTTCCTTCTCCCCTATCAAATCCAGCACCAGCATTCTCAGCAAAATCACCAGTTCCCTCTTCTTCCTCCTTGGAGCGATCGCCCACATCACCCTCCACCAACCAGCCAAAACGCCACTCCTCATCGCCTCTAATCCACCTTATGCAGGCATACTAGGCATATACTTCAAATTCCTCAAAGGCGGCAAATATTATTTCCTACTCCAAGACATCTTTCCCGAATCCGCCGTCATGTCGGGAATCATGCAACCCAATAGTATCCTATTTAAACTTTTTAACAGACTAATTTATCTCACTTGCAAATATTCAGAAAACACCATTGTTCTCAGTAGCTCCATGCAAGCTTACCTAGAACAAAAATACCCTGATATTAAAACTAAAATCAAAATCATTGAAAACTGGGCAATCGAAGACATCCCCATCTGCACAAAACAGGAAAATAAATTTGCTCAACAGCACAACCTCACTGAGGTATTCACAGTTCTCTACTCCGGTAACATGGGGAGACTCCACGACATCGAAACCATAGCCCAAACCGCAGTTATCCTTAAAGACAAATCAATCCAATTTCTCTTCATTGGAGAAGGGGCTAAAACCAAAATAATTCAACAAACAATCCAAACCCACCAACTCACAAATATTCTTCTCCTCCCCCTTCAACCCAGAGAAATATTACCCCAATCCCTTACAGCCTGTGACATCTCCCTAGTCAGCCTCATCCCCGGAGCAGAAAACATTGTCGCACCCTCCAAACTCAACGGAATGCTCGCAGCAGGAAGAGGAATAATCGCCATCACCCAACCAAACTCCTACATAGATCGACTATTAACTAAATCTGGTGCTGGAATTAACACCCCTCCAAATAATCCACAACAGCTAGCAGACATCATTTTGGAATTATCCCAACACCCAGATAAAGTCAGAATCATGGGAGAAAAAGCCAGAAAATTATACGAAAACCAATACAGATTCGAGCGAGCTTTAAAAGAATACGAACAGTTGCTATTTACTTGTGAGGATAAACCAGATTCCCAACTTCTAGCCAAGAATTCAAATATATGAGCAGATTACCGAAGGAATTGGGGTTTTAAGAGGTTATTTCTAATTTCACCGATATTTATTCTCAAAACCCAACTTATTGGTCAAAAAATCAACTATTCGAGCGATAAACCTGTCGTAATTGCTCCACCGTATCTACAGACTCTATCGCATCTAATACCGCAGACAAAATATCCACGTCTCCAATTTCCTCAATCTCCGGTAATAAATCAGTCCCCGCGTCCCCAAAATTCAATTTTAAACCCAAAGCAATACCCTTAATTAACCCTTGCTTAGTACCCTGCTGGAGACCTTCCTCGGTAGCAATTCGCTCAACGCTCGTGATATAACGCATAAAATCGAAAATATTAATAAAATATTAAAATCCAAAATCTTCAAATCTGTAAATCACCTAATATCAAAACTTGCAACTCACTGACTCGCTGCAAGGCTATATCATTCGTTAAAAACGCATCACAACCAGCAACCAAAGCTACTGCGACCTGCAACGCATCAGGTAACTTTAAACCATAACTTACTCTTATTTCTGCCGCTTTCTGACTCACAGAAGCTGTAATCGGTATAAATGAAATCCCATCAGTATTTGTCAATAACTCAAGAAAATCTCGTTGAATTTTAGGCTTTCCTAACCGAATTGGCATTACTAAACACTCTGCCAATGTTATAGGAGAACCTACAGCCTGAAAGCCACCTTGAGCAAGTAAATTAAATACTTCCCGAACCACCTCTCCCAATCCTGGCGTTCCTTCAACATAATAAATAATTGGAGCCGTGTCCAAAAACACTTTATTTACTCCAAGGAACGCTTGACTAACCTTCATAAATATGGGTTGAAGTTAGCTTCACGCTCATTCCATTCGTCCCGCAATTGGGAAACCCACACTTGAGCATCCATCCCAGATAATAAATTAGGCGCAACTGCGTAAAAATCCATAACATTACGCTTTGATTTTACCCTAGCCTCAGACTGTACAAATGCTTGGGAATTTAGGCGCTCAATTAACTCCAACTGTTCCTGCGGTGACAACTCCAGAGCTTGTCTGAAAATGCGTTCTAACTGCTGACTCATAAAGTTTTTTACCTTTAATAATTAATATATTACCACTTAGCAATAAGCGGAGCATAATGCCTAACCCGGATTTCTCACAAACTTCTCAAACTTTCAGTGAGTAGTCCGTGATGGGAGTAGGGAGTAGCAGGGAAATAAACCCACTACTCAAGGCTTATCACTCCCTTGTGAGAAATGCAGGCTAAGAGGTTGTTTGTCAAGTATTAATTATCACTATTTTGACTATCGTCTTGACTCTGGACATGGGGTTATAAAGCTGATTTGTACTTCGAGATTACGGACGCGACATGTCGCGTCTCTTCCCATTCCCAAAAACGATAATTCAAGTATTAAAATCGACTTTTAAAACATCCTCTGAGCATATGGTAATCCGGAGTAATCAAATGTAACAGAAAATCAAACGGTTCTCAGGAGTAGGGTTTTTTGAGAGAAGTCAGTTTTCTTAAAAAAATCTGACTTCTGAAAAAATCAACTATTCGAGCGATAAACCTGTCGTAATTGCTCCACCGTATCTACAGACTCTATCGCATCTAATACCGCAGACAACACATCCACATCCCCAATTTTCTCAATCTCCGGTAACAAATCAGTCCCTGCGTCCCCAAACTTCAATTTTAAACCCAAAGCAATACCCTTAATTAACCCTTGCTTAGTACCCTGCTGGATACCCTGCTGGATACCCTGCTGGATACCCTGCTGGATACCCTGCTTGAGACCTTCCTCGATACCAATTCGCTCAACGCTCGTGATATAACGCATATTCTTACTCTCCTCATATTGGCGATACTCTTGCCAAAACTCCCGTTCTAATTCCAATGGTAGCGTCAACATCCAGTCAATAAAACGAAATAAGTTGATGACTTTTTCTCGTTCAAAACCCTTTTCGTACAACCCACGTATCAAAGCCAATTTTTGCCCTTTGCGTTGAGTGCGATTATTACTTGTTTCTAATCCCACTAAATGAGCCATTACAACCGTTGCAAAAACTTTATCACTCGCTGCCAATTCTGCTTGTCGTCCCCGATAATCAATCAACTTGACAATCGGAAATTGAAAATCTAACCGACAACCAAATAGATTATAACCAAACTGGTTCGGTCGCCAATTGGTATTCGTATCTCCGAAAACTGCAATTGAAGCCACTGAGCGATTGTAGCAATCGAAGATGCGGTAATTATAAACATACATGCGTCGTGAAAATTCATCCTCTTCCTGTCCCTGTATCTCGATGTGTATCAACACCCAGGATTCAGTTCCATCTAACAGATAAATTTTGACCAACTTATCAACCAGTCGTTTTCCCAGTTCTGCATCCCGAATAACTTGCTGTAACTCCTTATCCAGAAATACGGGTTCTTTTGTCCAATCAATTTGTGGGTGGAATTGGGGAAAAAAGAATAACATGAAATCTGGGAAATATAACTGTAAAATCTCTTTCCAAGGCGAATCATATTCAGTTTGGGGATTGGTCATAGATGGGGATTTGAATTATCTTTCTGGGGATAATTATCCCAGATGCCGAAGAATTTGAGCAAAAAGCCAGTTTCAGTTTCCTGCTATCTTCCTCAAGGAAGCAGCTAGGCGATCGCAGTCTTCCCTATCAGCTAATCATCCTCATCCCCACCCGAAACCACCACACCTCGACTAGCAAAAACCGTGATCAAATATAGTACAATAAAGATATATGAATCTAGCCAATCATGGCGGAAACGTTTTTGTCCATGCCTCCCAAAGACCTTTTCCACGACATAGTAAAACGTGCATTAGAAAAAGACGGTTGGATAATTACCCATGAACAACTGCCTTTAAGTTTCGAGTAAGGAGAAATGTACGTTGACTTGGGAGCAGAAAAAATTCTCGCAGCCCAAAAAGACAGCGAAAAAATAGCAGTGGAAATTAAAAGCTTTGTCAGAGCATCAGTAATCTCTGAATTTCACACAGCTCTAGGACAATTTCTTAATTATCGATTTGCTCTTTCCGAACAAGACCCAGAACGTACACTATATTTAGCAGTTCCTAATGATACTTATAGTTCTTTTTTTACGATAAGATTTGTTCAAAATGTCATCCAAACCTACGGACTAAAAATCGTAACTTATAATCCTACCAACGAGGTAATTGTTGAATGGATAAGCTAACTCGATACCAGAATATAGTTCAGCAGCTACTGCAAGAGTATGCTAGCTCTGGCACACCAGATCCAGACGTTGAAACCCAATTCGTTTTTGATACAGAACGAAACCATTATCAACTGCTTCGTGTTGGCTGGAAAAACGATAAGCGAATTTACGGTTGTTTTCTTCACCTAGATATTAAAAATAACAAAATATGGCTACAACATAACGGTACAGAATATGAGGTGACGGAAGACCTTGTAAATATGGGTGTCCCTAAGCAAGATATCGTTATTGGCTTTCATTCTCCCTTTAAAAGACAGTTTACGGAATATGCCGTAGGCTAATTCCCTATAACCCACTTGTACGACTACAGCTACTAGCGATCGCGTAATACTGTAATACTTTTTAGATTCCAGCGCTTTGCTCAAACGTTATGTTCCCGAAAACGCGGATTCAAACTAGCTCCTGTCCTCCCACTCACAACCCACAACAAACAACGTCCAAAATCCCTCACTACCCTCACTAATGACTCATCCTCATCTCCACTGGAAACCACCCCAAGGGGAGTAACCACCACACCCCGACTACCAAAAACTATCGTTGCAATTACCCGCGATCGCAACATATGGTAATCCGAAGTAATCAAATAAACATGGTGTAAATTATCAGCCACAAAATCATCAACCAAACTTGTAAAATTTGTCACAGTATCAGTAGCTCGACCATCCAAATGTAACTGAGAATCAGGCACTCCAAACTGTTTAAAAACTCGCCGATTTGCCTCTAAATTCCAATCAAAATCCGACACCCAAATATCCAAATCCCGACGAGATTGCCAAAACTTCCCGGCAAACTCCATCCTCTCAACAGCACCCCCCAAGACAAAAATTCCCTGGGGAGTCGGTAATTGATGAAAAGTCACAGCAATTCTGACTGGAATCAAAGCAGTTAATACGACAATTAAACCTACTCCGAACCAGAAAAAAAACCGACTCTTAGGAAATTTAGGCTTCATGAAATTAAATATTGTAGATGGGGGTAAGTAGGTGGGTGGTAAAAATTGCCTGTGAGATCAGGGAGTACAGACGACCCGTCGGGTCGTCTGTACAGAGATAGACGCGATATATTGCGTCTGTACGGGAGTAAGCTTTGAGACGAATGAACGGTTGCGGTTTTATGCACCTACCTACTTAGTCAAGAGAAGTATACGATTAGTGTGAAAATAAAACTGACAATTAATCTACAAGAATATATCAAATTATTTTGGATTAGGTTTTGCTCCAATAATCAGCTATAATCCAACTATTCCAGCTATGATTATAGTTGGAAAATGAATGAATTTTATTGGGTATCTGTGAGTTTTTTGACCTCTTGTTCTAATAAATCTGTTTCTGTAGAATAGGTGACATCTTGTTCCGTAATATATTGCTGATTCGCAAATTGTTTAGCATAACTGAGTTTCTTTTGCAATTTGGGAGCTTGATTTTCAAGAATTGCAGTTCGCGCCATCCGCATCCGATTTCTTTGGCTAATTTTGCGGTTACGGTGTTGAATCCAAAAGTAACGTACTAGGGGTATGGCTAAAAATCCAATTCCGTATGCAAGTAATAGCCAATATATGCCTTGCACAAATCCGACTAAACCACCGATTTCACTTGCAATTGTACCATCAAGTAAAAACGCTCCTAAAATTAAAGCCCCAATCAAATTAACGCAACCTAATCCCCCGCTTAAAATTAATTGTCCTGAACTGGCTTTACTAAATTTCCACGGCAATTCCTGTAGAAAAGGTGCTACCTTTTGCTGACGTTTTTGGGCAGCTTTGACTTGCAATTCGGGGAAGTAATAAACTAATTCGCCGTCTGGACTTACTTGGGGTTTACCATTAAATTTCACTAAGACAGGTAACATATAATCTTCATATTCCTGTTGATAGGTTTCGCCAATGTCATCTAGGTATGGTGCAATTTGTTCAGCGATAATTGCCCCTCGATTTTTATTAATTACTGCGGCGATTTCTTGCCAACGACGCTCTTCCAGGTCGGCATTAGGATTACCATCACCAAACAAAAATGAAAATACGGCTTCGAGAAAATTTAACTCGCTTTTTTGCTGATTAGATTGATTATTGTTTTGATGACGACGGGAAGGATTACCACTGTAATAGTCGGGGCTTAAATACCACCAAATATCAGGGATAACAAAGAAATTTCCTCCTTTAAAATCAGAGTCTCCCCTACTGTCATTATCACTATTATTTAGAGAAGTAATAATAATCACTATCGCAATCGAAATTAAAACAATCGAGGCAATTAAAATAATTCCAAAGGAAATACGGATTAAATAAAATACAATATTCCAAACTTTTTGCCAAGTTTCCTGTAATTGTAATTGGAAATATTTATTTTTGAGAATCGTCCGAAAATCTTTGGGAAACAGATAAACAATATCACCGGATTCGGCAACTTGTAAATGTCCACCGACATCACTTGCTAATACTAATAAACCTTGGTTGGCTTCTGCGATGTTTAAACCCGCTTGGGTTGCGACATCACCGACGGTGACGCGATAACCCAGGGTTTCAACAGCTTTCATAATGGAGGGATTTGGTGTCATATTCTTTCAACTTGGGTTTAAGATTGTTGAATAAAAATATTTTTGGCTAATCTTGATTGTACTAATCAATTTCTATCTTAATTTCCCCTATCTAGAGTCATTCCTCCAGGGGAAGTGGAAACAAGTTACATTCTGAATGGTAAATTTATTTTTGTATTATATTTTTGTATTATTGATGGCTCTCTAATCTGTTTCTTAGTTTTGATAAACAGGGAGCAAGATGTTCCCACTACAAACCTTATCTATGCAAAATAGGGATATTTACCTCAGTATAGGTGATTTGTACTAGTAATTTGACAATCTCAAAATGCCCAGTTTGCAGTAGTAGCTCTAGCCCTGAAAAAGCTTTAAGTTCCCTTAGTGAACCACTAGTTATAGTATAAAGTTTATTTTGAGGAACTTCAGGCGATGGGAATAACAACAAGTTTTAAAAATGACTATAATTCCTGATATTTAGGCAATCAATAGGATTTTCTGGCTATTGTCACCTTTTTAGGTATATTTGGAAGCGACAATGATATTACCCTATCTCTATCCCCTACTAAATTCATGTCTATTCAAGATTTGATTGGGTTAGGTATATCCTATACTTATGCCACAACTTTGCTTGCGATCGCAGAACTATGTCATCGCTTTTTTAGTATATCCACTGATATAACTCGCAAAATTATTCATGTGGGTGCGGGGATGTGGGTGTTGGGAATTCTTTGGTTATTCGATAGTTGGCAGATTGGGATAATTCCCTTTGCTAGCTTTATCGGCATTAATTATCTACTATACCGCGATCGCTTGATCAAGGCGATGGATAGCGATGATAGTTCACCGGGTACGGTATATTTTGCTATCTCTGTGACTTTATTATTTATGCTGTTATGGCGACCTGGAAGTATCCATGACCAAGTTGCTGTTGCTGTTGCAGGAACAATGACCATGACTTGGGGGGACGCATTTGCAGCCTTAATTGGTAAGGGTATCGGCAAACATCAATATCAAGTTTGGCAATCCACCCGTTCCTGGGAGGGTTCCCTAACCATGTTTGTGGTTAGCGTCACGGTGATATTTTTGGTGTTAACGCTGTTACCTGGTTCCTTGTTGAGTTCGTTGACCTTACCTTTGTCAGTTATACCAGCGTTAATAATTGCATTTATCGGTGGAATTTTTGCCACCCTAGTTGAAGCGATATCACCGCGAGGTACGGATAATCTTACCGTCCCCCTGGTGACTTCGCTGGTGGTTAGTTTGGCAATGAAGTTGGTGGTTTAATTTAATTGTTGATAATCTTGTTCTTGCTCATTTTTTGACGGTAATAAACAACTCCAATTCCAGTAACTATGAGTAAACTAAATGGTGTAAAATTTTCTGGGATTGATTGCGAATGAAGGCGAGAGAATGCGTATTTTGCCAAAATTTTATTAGCTTGACTGGTGGGATGAACTTCATCAAAAAACAGAAATTTATCTGGTACACAGTCTACAGGTTGTCGGGGGAAGTTTACAGGGACAACTGATAATTCTCCGATGCAAGCATTTTGTACATCTGTCAACCCAAATTTTGCTGGAGAGGCAATAATTTGATTGAATAAAGCATAAACATCTAAATCGATTAAATCAATATCTGAAGTAAATTCTTGACGTAATAATTTCAAGGTTTGATTGAGTTCAGAATTATGAATAGCAACTAAATCACTTAATTTTGTCGTCACTTGATTGCTTCCACCTGTAACTGGAAACTTTCCTAAATCTGGTAAGTTGACCACCATGATATTTTTTGCCCCCACTCCCACTAAAGCTCTCACTGCTGTTGCTAAATTAGCAACGCTATCACGGGGATTTGGGTCAGCGCCAAAAAGCGCAAAATCTAAATAATCATTAGTCCCAGCCCAAATAATATAAAGTGCATCTAGATTTGCGGATGTATTACTACTAGTAAAGCTATTAACTTGTTGTTGTAGTCCAGAAATAATATCGGGAAGGGCAATATTATTAAATCCGGTAGTTGCACCTCCAAAAGCAAAATTATTTTCTGATTTTAATGTGAATCCTAAATCTGTAGCCAGATATTCAACTCAAGCTAAACCGTCAGCAAAACGTCCATTAAAATAAGGTGGGTTAGGAGGTAATAGACCATTTGTGGCTTTCAGTACTTGACCTGTATCCGATAAACTATCACCAAAAACATACATATCATTGATTTTTGATAATGATGTTGCCTTCCCTGGGGATGATAGGAAGGTTGCTCCAATCATCATTGCTACTGTGATAGCTAGTTTTGGTAGATGGCAGTTTATTCTCATAGTTGATAATTTGATGAGTTAAAGTTTTAAACTATTCTTTTTGAAATCATTATATTTGTGCAGTGATAACATTGATAATTGCAGAATTACCTATCTGCAAATTCAGTGTTTTCAACTAGCTCTTTAATTAATTTATCAGAAAATAATATGTATAAAATTGAAGAAAATACAAACTTTGAAAATTATTGATTAAGTAAAAATAAATGACTGAGGGTGTTTGCAGTAACAAGTATTTTTTGGAATGAAAAGTTGGGTTTTGAGGATATGGGATTCATATTTGATTTTGGCAATACCCGTAGGTTCGGTGTGTAAAATCAACCTCACCCCAACCCCTCTCCATTTTGGAGAGGGGCAGAAAAATCTGTATTTTTCAACTAAAAATTAATGCTTTCAAAGCCTCTTTTTCTTTTGAGAAGAGAATTGGAGAGGGGTTATTTGAATTTGTCCGAGCTTTCCCGTAGGAGTACTAAAATTAAAATACTGATATACAAAAACAGGATGTGCATATTGCTCACATCCTGTTTCAAAGACATTAAAAGTACAAAACCAAAATATCAAACTAATTAACTATCGACCAATACCGATATATTGGAATCCAGCTTCAATCAATTGCTCGCGGTTGAGGAAGTTACGACCATCGATAATCACAGGATTGCTCATTAATTTGGCCATTTTGCCATAATCAAGGCTGCTAAATTGTTGCCATTCGGTGACTAGCACTAACGCATCACAACCATCTGCAAGACGTTCTGCATCGGTTTCCACCAACACACCAGTCAAACCATGACGCATTCCGGTTTGGGAAATAATTGGGTCGTAGGCTTTAACTTTTGCTCCCAGACGGTTTAACTGTTCGATTAAATTAAGTGCAGGTGCATCACGTAGGTCGTCGGTGTCGGGTTTAAAGGTTAATCCCAATAAACCAACGGTTTTACCTTTGAGAATTTTCAGCGCTTGTTGTAATTTTTCCAGTGCAATCAAACGTTGACGTTCGTTGACGGAAATAGCTGCTTTGAGTAGTTGTGCTTCGTAACCGTAGTCGTCTGCGGTGTGAACGAGTGCAGAAACATCTTTGGGGAAGCAGGAACCACCCCAACCAATTCCTGCATTCAGGAATTTGTTACCAATCCGGGAATCTAAACCGATACCTTTAGCAACTTGGGTGACATCAGCACCGACGCGATCGCAAATGTTGGCGACTTCGTTAATAAAGCTAATTTTAGTGGCAAGGAAGGCGTTCGCAGCATATTTAATCATTTCTGCGGAACTTAAATCTGTCACCAGTACGGGAACCGGAGGTAAAGATTTATCTTGGGCAAATTGACGTTCGACGATGGGTGTATATAATTCCTTCATCATCGCGATCGCTCTGTCGCTGTTTCCCCCTAAAACAATCCGGTCAGGATTAAAGGTGTCGTAAACAGCAGAACCTTCTCTTAAAAATTCCGGATTGCTGACAACATCAAATTCCGCATCCATCACGGGAAGACGATCCGCACCACCCCCTGCTGTCACCAGGGTTTTCTGACGTTCTGCAATTCCATCGAGAACAATCATCCGTACCCAATCTCCAGAACCAATGGGTACGGTGGATTTATTCACAATCACCTTGTAACCACCATTTAAATTCGCACCTATACTCCGTGCTACCGCTTCCACATAACGAGTGTCGCTTTCCCCGGTTGGTAAGGGTGGTGTCCCAACTGCAATAAATAAAATTTCTCCGTGGGCTACCCCTGCGGCTATATCTGTTGTAAATTGAATGCGATCGCTTTGAATCGCCGATTGCATAATTTCCGAAAGTCCCGGTTCAAAAATCGGTGACTGTCCGGCTTTCATGATTTTGACTTTTTCTTCGTTATTGTCAACACAAATTACATCATGACCAATATGGGCTAAACAAGCACCCGTCACCAGACCAACGTAACCAGTTCCGATTACACAAACACGCATTTGTTGAATTCCTCACGTATGAATATGGCTAATTTATAACGACATCTGGGGTATGTATTTCTATGGATGCGGTTAATTATTCAGGCAATAGGAATATGAATGGTGGAAATTAGCGATTGATTGCCACCTGACCCGATTTGGACATCCGTGAACGGAAATCATCGATTGTCAATTTTAGTCCTTCCGAGAGGGGAACAGTTGGTTCCCAATTTAACAAGGTTTTAGCTTTGGTAATATCTGGACGACGACGACGGGGATCATCGGAAGGAAGGGGTTTAAAATTAATCTCCGCAGTCGGATCAACCATGTCTCGCACTGCTTCGGCTAATTGTAAAATCGTGTATTCTCCCGGATTACCGATATTAACTGGTCCCACATAATCGCTATTCATTAAACGAATAAAGCCGTCGATCAAGTCAGAAACATAGCAAAAACTCCGCGTTTGGGAACCATCACCATACACGGTTAAGGGTTTACCCTGAAGTGCTTGGACAATAAAATTACTAACAACACGACCATCATTTTCTAACATGCGCGGTCCATAGGTGTTAAAAATCCTCACCACACGCACGTCCACACCGTTTTGACGGTGATAATCAAAGGTCAAGGTTTCCGCAATCCGTTTCCCCTCGTCGTAGCAAGAACGCAAACCAATGGGATTGACGTTACCACGATACTCTTCCGTTTGCGGATGCACGTCTGGATCTCCGTACACTTCACTGGTAGATGCAAGGAAAAATCTGGCTTTGACCCGTTTTGCTAATCCCAACATGTTCATGGTTCCCATGACATTGGTTTTTACTGTCTTCACGGGATTGTACTGATAGTGTACTGGTGATGCCGGACAAGCTAAATGGTAGATTTGATCTACTTCTAAACGAATTGGTTCAGTAATATCATGGCGGATCAACTCAAAGTTAGGATGGTTCATCCATTGGAGAATATTACGCTTGTGACCTGTATAAAAATTATCTAGGCAGATAATTTCATGTCCCTCAGTCATTAATCGGTCAATAAGATGGGAACCGAGAAACCCAGCACCACCCGTCACCAAAATTCTCATAATCTACCTAATTACTTACAGTACAGATATAAAATTAGTTGGCAATCGCACCTAGAACTTAGAGTACCCAGGTGCAAATCAAAACTACCGCAAAATTAAAAATTTTCTTGATTATCTGTATTTATACACTTCGGTGTAATCCAAGACACATCAAGTAATTGCGTGCATATGCTTTTAGCAAAATAACAAAAATATTCACCTTTATAAAACTTGATGCGGAAGATTTCATTAAATCTTTACGAAATTAGAAAAATTCAAATATCTTTCAGATATAACTTATTTGGTAGATAATTGCTACAAGAATCACCATTCATCAACTGGAAGGGACAGAGTGAATCAAAAATAAGTCTAGGAATGTAATTCCTAGACTGAGAGCAAAGTCCATTTAAATAGACTATATAAATGAAATATAAATTTTTTGCCCAAAATGTAGATTTATTTATTACTAGTATGAACACTCAAGTTAAGTATTTATCCCAGATTGATCACGATTAGTTTATTAAGTTTTGAGTGAAGGATTAATTTCCTTTCTACTCCCTACGGGTACGCACAGCATTGTTGTAGACTAGAGGTTACGTGTCTACATTATTCTCTACTCCCCGTAGGTTTTCAGGATTTGGAAGAAATCCGGGTTATGGGTAATGCCGTTTTACTTTGAAGTTGATACCTGACGGGAAGCTTGGGGGAGCAGGGTCAGAAAATGTATCAAAATTTGAGTGAAATGGTATAAGGTGCTTCTTCTTGAGAGTTAATAAGCTAAATTTTCCAGTGTTTCTCGAAGATAGCGTTGTACTTGCCGATCTAAACTTAAAGACTGTAATTGCGAATTGGATTCAAGTAACCAGCGCTGAAAACCGGAACTAGAAGCGATCGCTTGTTTTAGGCTTTGCCAAATTTCTGTATCTGCCATTTCTGGGTGTGTGTTGGAAGCGTTGATTAAACTCATAACTTGACTATTCCTCAGTTTCAACTGCGAGAATGGACGGGAGCAAGAGTTAAACCACTTGCACCCTGGAAATTCAATTTGAGTTGGGACGGAATTTGTTTTTGTTGTGGTGTCGTTTTCCTAGTGATTGACAGAAATACCGACAACACATCAACGGATTGAGGATGTCCCATGTTGGTGTCAAGGGGTGTGACTGTCGTCGGTGTCACCTCATACCTATTCCCCAATAGCATCGGGTAATAGGGATTGATAGCACTGAGACCGAGAAACTACGCGTAGCGCGTCTGTAGGAGTAATTTACAATCTACAATCCCAAAAGGATCTAAATTGTTCCCTATTCAACATAATCTGTATCACCAGGCAATTTCTGTTACACTGATGACTAAATATGAAGTTGCTACTACTTCTAATTGTATATTTTTAAATTACAGATGGTGGTTTAGGGTAATTCCACGGAGGTAGGTTTGGCGATATGGGGTAATCCCCAGCCTAATTTTTCCCGCAGTATCCGGAAAAACTCCGGCGATTGCAAACGAATAAACTTAACACTGTACTGTGATCGCTCTACATATACCCGGTCTTCTGGGAAGACATAACAACCTGCATTACCATCTACTACCATCACTAACCTGGGTGCATTCACCGGAAAAACTGTGACCGGTTCGCTGTCGGGAAATACTAAAGCGCGGGAAGCTAGAGAATGGGGACAAATGGGGACTAACTGCAATACCGATACCCCTGGAGCAATCACGGGTCCACCCGCACTTAAGGAATAGGCAGTAGAGCCAGTTGGCGTGGAAATAATCACCCCATCTGCGGCAATGTCCACGGGTGCATGTCTACCCACACCGATTTCAAAATGACACATGGATGTCAGTGGTTCCCGGTGCAACACCATCTCGTTCAAACACAGGGCTTCCCATAAGACATCACGATGACGGAATACTCGCACCGCCATCATCGCTCGTTCTTCAATCTCGTAATTACCAGCCATTAATTGGGCGATCGCCTGTGGTAACTGGTTCAAATAAGCTTCCGTCAGAAACCCCATGTGTCCAGTATTTATACCCAAAATCGGAATTCCACAGGGTGCAACCTGACGCGACGCGGCCAAAACTGTGCCATCACCACCCAAAACGACGGCAAATTCCATCCCTTGGTCAAAACCAGGTGGTGTTAATCCTTCAATCGGTGTGTGGCAAACCGGACTATCTGGACTGGAATAGCCTAGTATTCCACCAACACCTGTGGTGACAACCACTTCCCAACCAGCATTGGCGAGTTGCTCCTTAATTTCGACAGCGATACGACCCGCTATCGGTTTCACGTCATTGTAAATAATGCCCGCTTTCGGCACGCTTCAAAATCCAACTTGTTTTTTAAAATGTGAATTATCCCAACCAGACCAAGTTGAGGTTGGAACTGCCAAACTCATTGAACTCTGGAACGGTCTTAGTGTGTTTTTCCCATAAGCTTTTTCATATTACCATCATCTTGGAGTTTTGAGTCGAAAAATTAGGGAATAGGGGGAACTCTTTCCTGGAACACTTGAAAATTTTCTCAACTATTTTTGATATTCTCCAATACCTCAGTGGTTGAGATCAGGAGGCTAAAGCGCAACTACGTATCTTTATTTACCCCTTAAAATTAATTGCGATAGACCACTACTCCCTACTCCCTAACCCCGACAGATAAACAAAATCAAACAGGATTATTACTATCAGCACAAATATAGAATAAAACCCTTACCAATCATAGATTTACCCAATATATCTGCGGCAATTTGTATCAAAACATTAAGGAATATTTCATTTGTGTGATTAACCAATCAAGGAGGGAGAAATCAGGCAAAGTGACGTGATAGGATGCATTTTGTCTACGTCAAGCAAAGTTAGGGAGAAAACCTTTGACACTTCGGGTTGCTGTTGTTGGATCGGGACCAGCTGGGTCTTCGGCGGCTGAAATCCTGGCGAAAGCTGGTATCGAAACCTATTTATTTGAGCGCAAGCTAGATAACGCGAAGCCTTGCGGGGGTGCGATTCCGTTGTGTATGGTCAGTGAATTTGACTTACCTGCGGATATCATTGACCGTCAAGTGCGGAAGATGAAAATGATTTCCCCCTCGAATCGTGAGGTTGATATCAATTTAATAAATCAAGATGAATATATTGGCATGACTCGTCGCGAAGTCCTAGATGGATATTTGCGCAATCGTGCAGCTAAATTAGGAGCGCATTTAATTAATGCCACAGTTCATAAACTAGATATTCCGACCAACGATACTGACCCCTATACAATCCACTACGTTGACCATACGGAAGGGGGAGCGCAAGGTGTTGCCAAATCCCTGAAGGTGGATGTAATTATTGGTGCGGATGGAGCCAATTCTCGGATTGCCAAGGAAATCGATGCAGGGGATTATAATTATGCGATCGCATTCCAAGAGCGGATTCGCATTCCTGAAGAAAAAATGGCATACTACGAAGATTTGGCAGAAATGTACGTTGGTGATGATGTCTCCACCGACTTTTATGCCTGGGTATTTCCGAAGTACGACCACGTTGCTGTGGGTACGGGAACGATGCACGTCAATAAAGCTAGCATCAAACAACTACAAGCTGGTATCCGCGCTCGTGCAGCCAAAAAACTAGAAGGTGGTAAGATTATCAAGGTGGAAGCTCACCCGATTCCCGAACATCCCCGTCCCCGTCGCGTTGTTGGACGGGTGGCGTTAGTCGGTGATGCTGCTGGTTATGTTACGAAGTCTTCTGGTGAAGGTATTTATTTCGCAGCCAAATCCGGCAGAATGTGTGCTGAAACCATTGTGGAGTTAACCAATGGTGGTGCGCGGATTCCCACCGAAGGTGATTTAAAAGTCTACCTCAAACGTTGGGATAAAAAATACGGTTTAACCTACAAAGTTCTAGATTTACTCCAAACCGTATTCTACCGCTCCGATGCCACCCGCGAAGCTTTCGTGGAAATGTGTGCGGATCTGGATGTGCAACGTTTGACCTTTGATAGTTATTTATACAAAACAGTTGTACCTGCTAACCCAATTACCCAGCTAAAAATTACCGCTAAAACCATCGGTAGTTTACTCCGTGGGAATGCACTTGCTCCTTAAATATGGAGATTGAATGTTGACGGTTAACCGTTAACCGTCAACGGTTAACGAAGTTTGACATACTCACCGACCTAAAGGTGTGGTGATTATTGGCACTTCGCTGGGGAGTGTCAATATTTTGATAGCCTGATATCCCCGATACCCAATAATTTAAAAAATGTGTAAATAACTTTATTTAACCTCAGACGGGCATAACAATAAAAAAATCTTTGAATGCCTGATGGCAGTTTTATGGACGAATATGGATGAATTTTGCAGGTGACTGGACAGAATTTAGTTGCCTGTAATTTAGAGTATCCATCAATTTATCATCTCGTCCATAATTTTTATTTCGCTTTTATCTGGGAGTCAATCGCTATGTATGGTTTTGCAACAGTGAATTCAACAAACCTGAGTGATTACGAAAATCGGACGTTATGGCTGGAAGTAATCATGGGTTCCCAACAAGGTCATAGTAGTCACCACACTCTCAAAGTCAGTCATAATCGCCTAGGGCAAACACTGCAACGGATTCAACGTCAAGGAGGAAAGGTGATCCGGGTTGCAGCCATGTCAGAATTAGAGTTAGACCCCATAGCCAATTCCCATCCGCATCAAGCTACAGTGACACCTGCAAACATCAATATTAGCGAACTAGCACAAACTCCCGTTACAGCTAGCAAAATCCACCAGAAAAGCGTCGATGAACAGCCACCAGAAAAAGTTCATCGAGGTTATAAACCAAGTGTGAAGGCAAATAAATCAAATCGCCGGGAAAAGAAGTCAAAACACAAACGCTGAATCGGATTTATACTTTTTATGTTTGTTGAGTGTTGAGTGTTGACGGTTAACTTTTTAACCTGGGTTTCTCACCTCTCAGGTCGTGAAACCCGCCCACGCGACTTGGCTCCTCGAGCAATTGCTTGGCTGTAGGGCTACCTTTGGTCAATTGATGATGCTTTTTGTTATGGGTTTTTCACTAGCATCGTAAGTAAAACTTGCTACAAGTTCCGGGTTAAAACAACAGGTTTTAACCCGTTGAGTCGTGTCACCCCTACAGGGAAGCAAGCTAAATCCCCTCTCTAAAGAGTAGAGGTTCTCACACTCCCACTATGTTTTGATTGGGGGAGCAGTTAGCTGTACACTAAGTAAAGGGAACCTGTGCCTATAGTTATAGAGCCTAGCCTAAAGGCATTTGGGTAATTCAGGAAACCCAGATTCTCATCCTTTTGAGTTGAATATCCTCACCCCACCTACTAATCATAAACTACCTTGACCTGGGCAATTTGTAATGCAAGTTACCGAATTTTTTCAAATGTCCTATGGGAAATGGCGATCGCAACGAAGTGGTCATCATCTGGCTTTTGCCCATTTTGAGCAAATCGTCTCCACCATAAATATTACTCCACTAGAGCCATCAGACCCTGCGGTGATTGCGGTTTGTCAAACCTACGCTGTTGATCCCCAGTCAATTATTCATCCTTTCCGGATGGAATGGGAAGGGGAATCGGACTGGGATGAATCAACGGTTAGTGGAAATACCGTACTAGTTCCTGTTCCCGACCCCAATCAACCAACACGGGGAAAACTACTGCGGGAACAAGGATATGCAGAAGCGATCGCGGCTATCGGTGAATATCAAATCACAGAAGATGGGACATTTGTATTGAAAACCAATTATGATCGTGCAGCTGCTGAAGAAAGAATTTGGTTTGTGACTCCGAATTTAAGATTTCGCGTCGCGACAATTAAAACTAGTGATGGCAAAGGTGTGACAACAGCCTCTTTTGCATCGGAAATTCGTTCTCTTTCCGGTAATTGAACTTTAATTGTTAACGAAACGGGTTACAGTAATAATAAAAATGTGTTGATTTCGGGTTTCGGTTAACCGTTCACAGTTAACCGTCAACTTTCAGCAAAATCTAAAATCTCAAATTACAATGGCCAATTTTCACAGTAAAGAGATTACAGAAACAAGCGATTTAATCACCTTGGCAAAGTGGATGGCAGGAGATTTTAGTAACTATCAACAAGCTGCTGCTGAACCACAAAAATTTGCCCATATCCATATATTTTTTCGTCCCTTACCCCGTGGTTTTTTCCCCGGAATCGGTTTTTATTCCGAGCAAGTATATGATTATGACCTGTGGACACCCTATCGCCAAGGAGTCCACCAATTAATTGACTGTGGTAATTATATTTATATTGAAAACTATAGTTTAAAAGACCCGATTCGATTTGCCGGAGCCGCAAGGGAATTAAGTATTATGGGGACAATTACCCATGATGTTCTAGAACGCCGTTATCACTGTTCAATGGTATTTAAACGTGATGGTAATATATTTAAAGGAAGTGTGGAACCAGGGAACAACTGTTTGATTTGTCGGAACGGTCAACAAACCTATCTGGTTAGTGAAGTGGAGCTAACAGAAAATACCTGGATTAGTCTAGATCGGGGTATGGACATAGAAACCCATCAACAGGTTTGGGGGTCGCAAAATGGTGCTTTGAAATTTCAAAAACGAGAAAGTTTTGCCGATGAAGTTCCGAAGCTGGGCGAATTAAGTTAATCAATGCAGTTAGAATTAAGTAAAAATAAAATGTTGCCGCCACAGGCTGAAAAAAAGATGCGATGTTGGATCCGTAGTCGCCATCTAATTTGTTCTGGTCATTTCTTTATTTTAGAAACTGTTGAATATACAACGATTGAACGTTTTTCTGAATGTGTGGAATCTCTGGGGGGGACGGTTATTTCTGTTGAACCAATTAATAAAATCTGGATGGGGGATCATCGTCAAGTAATTTTGTATCAGGCTAAAGCAAGTTTGCATACTCCCCATCATACCCTTAAGCAATACTGGATTAAGTATGGTGGTTTTTACACGCGATTTGACCAAAGATGTTAATTATTATACTTTATTAACTTAAATCCACACCCAGGAATTTATCCAGAAAACGCGATCGCCAGATTGCTCTTTGGATAAAGCACCATTCAATAGCGATGGCGATTAAAAATATCAGGTCAAAGGTATTAAGGGGGGCTAATTCAAAGAATTTTTGGGTTTCCGGGATAGTTAAAGTTGCTAAAAATACAAAAAATAAGGCCAAGGCAGCAATTGTATAACGCCAGTCACCACTGATTGGCTCTCCTCCTACCCATAATTTAGTGGGTGGTTTCAAGAATGGTAACAGTAGTAAATGACACATAACTAGTACTGTTAATAGGGCAGTACGGGGGAGGCGATAATCCATTTGACTAAATTCAGCCCCAACAGGTAAATCGATAATTGCCCGGACTAAGTACAGTAAGTATACAATTAAAGCCACGAGGGTCATGCTGATGGTGGCGGGAATCGTAAAATGTAAGAGCGATCGCACCATGTTGCGCTTTTGACGAAAGCGTCCAGGACGAGCCCAAATGGGAAAAACTGCTGTGGGTAATCCGACTCCAAACATGGCGAGGAGGGCGCTATGCTTGTTGACGAGGGGAAAACTATCCGTCACCATCCCAATAGAAAAAATTAAGAGGGCGACACAAAAGACGCGAACAATAAATAAAGCCAAGGAATCACGAATACCGTTGCGAATCCGTTGTCCTTCTAAAAAGGCATGGGGTAGGGCACCAAAGGAATCCTTGAGTAAAATAATATCAGCCACAGCCCTGGTGGCTTTGGAACCGCTTTCCATTGCGATCGCCAAGTTAGCCTGTTTGAGGGACAAAATATCATTCACACCGTCCCCAATCATCGCCACATAATTACCAGCTTGGCGCAGGGCTTTAATTAAATTGGCCTTTTGTTCCGGCGTGATTCTCCCAAAAATCCCCCCAGCATCAGCCGCAGCTGCAAATTGAACTGCATCCATCGAAGCCAATTCCAAACCAGAAATGACCCGCATTTCCTGATTCAAACCAGCTTGACGAGCGATCGCAGCTACGGTTTCCGGATTATCTCCAGAAATAATCTTGATTTTAATCCCTGCCTGAATAAACTGATCAATCGTATCTTGAACGTTATCTCGTAATTGATCGCTAAAGATAATTACCCCCAAAGGTGTTAAAGTCGGTGGCAAAGGCGGATTATCTTCATAGCTCAACACACCTAAATCGGGATTCCAGGCAAACAATAGCACCCGTAACCCTTGACGAGTCGCCTCACTAATCTTCCCAGATACATCCTCCGATAAGGACAGAGAACGGGCTAAAATTTCCGGCGCACCCAACACATATACCCCCCGATCATCCCCATCCGCAAAGGCGATCGCACTCCATTTCCGAGCCGATGTAAATAAAACCTCCTGCTTCACCTCTCGCTGATTACCAGTTTTGACAACTGCGATCGCATCCGTTGTCCGATTATGGGCAGTAATATTTGCCACATAATCCCCCAATTTCCGCCACAAACTGCCCTCATCTATCCCCAAGGGCAAAACAGACTCTAACTGCATGTGATTGGCGGTTAAAGTCCCTGTTTTATCCAAACACAACACATCCACATTACTCAGGGATTCCACCGCATTGGCTTGTTGAATTAACACATTTTGTCCCAACATCCCCACCGCCCCAGTTCCGTAGGCCAATGTAATCGCAATCAACAACCCACTCGGTACCAATCCAGCCACTACCGCCGCATGTTGTACAATATCCGACAGGGAATAGGATTTGCTTAAAAAACTAATACCCACCAAAATCCACAAATAACAAGCCAACAAAAACAAAACCCGAATCACCAAGTTAATCTCTTGTTGCAGGGGTGTATATACTTGACGAAATGCCCTCGCACCCGTCATTAACCGATAAGCCACCGTATCCGCACCGACTTTTTGCGCTTCATACAGTGCATTTCCAGCTACGCAAGTACTTCCCGAATAAACCCTTTCCCCAGATGTTTTCGCGATTAAATCCGACTCACCCGTCAACAGCGACTCATCCACATCAATCCGACCATCACCCACCAACACCCCATCCACCAATATTTGATCCCCAGCTTGGACTAGCAGCACATCCCCCAATACAATCTCCCCTGGTTCAATATCATAGACTTTTCCTTCACGAATCACAGTCGCCTGGGGACGATTTAATAAAGCAATTTCATCTAACTTCCGCTTTGCCCAAATTTCCTGAATCACGGAAATCACAATCCCAGTACCAATAATTGCCACCACCAAAAACGCATCTGTATAACGCTGTAACAACAGCATTACCAAGCTAATGGCAAAAAAGACAATATTAATAAATGTAAAAATATTTTCCCGAAAAATTTGCCAATAGGAGCGGCTTGTCTCTAATTTAGTGTTATTCCCTTGTCCAGCAGCCCGTCGCGCTACCACTTCCTGAAGTGATAACCCTTGATGGGAGGAACTAAGATTAATTGTACGCTCCATAAAATAGGCTAGTAACTTGATAAAATAACTTTTGATTTTAGATTTAAGCGAAATCTCAACTTGCTCAAAAGACCTGAGCTATACACTCGTGATTATGCCATTCTTTCAGGGATTTTGGATATTGTGGAAAGCTGGTGGGAGATTTATTCTGCTGACAAAGTTTGGCAAAAAACCGACACAGTTACTCCACTTGCTCTAACCCGGAGAACCCCGGAAACGCAGTAGCTCAACTTTGTGCTTCCACCAAACTTTCCCAAAGGGATTTGAGATTTTGGATTTATCATATCGGAATCCGGACTGATTTTCCCATCCATCTGTTGGGATAGCCATTTTGTAGATGGGTGCAGTTTCCCTTTTGTTTGATCGGACTTACGCACTTGTGACGAGAAATCAAGTGTTTGGGATTGCTACTTTGGAAGCAGCCACTGCGCGTCTACCTCACGACCCTGCGATCGCTCCACTACGGGAAGAAGTGCAATGACGGTGTTTACCTTGTCCTTGCATGGGTTCTGTTTGAGATGAAAGTGGTTTTTTCTATTACTCACCAGTACAGATATAGTATGTTACGTCTCTCATTTTATTACCTACCCCTATATATCCCAAGTAGATAATGTTACCCAAAAAAAACAAAAACATATCAGATACTAATTAAAAATAAAAAAGTGGCTATATTCTCAAACCCGTGCCAAGATATTGCAGGAATAATTAGTTTAATTTTGACAAATTAACTTGTCTAAATTCAGGTTGTGAGGCACTAACAATGAGCTTTTCTTTCCTACGTCGGTTGCATCTATCTTACTTATTACCCGCAGTCTTAACTACATTTGTGATACTTTTTGCGACAATCCATAGTGTCACAGCCCAACAACAAGAGGAAGGGATATCTGAACCACAAACCTCACTCCTCAAAGCCCCAGAATTACCCTCACCCCTAGTTGAGAATATCATGACTTGGCGAGGGAATGTTGAGTTTAATTACAAGACCGAAAATATTACTGCCACAGCGGATAAAGCTGAATATTATCAAGGAGAACAAAAGGTGGTGTTAACTGGAAACGTGCGTATTTCCCAAGCTGGAAAGTTTCAGGAAGTAGAAACTGCGACTTTTTTTATTACAGGTCAATTTAAAATATCTGGTGATTTCAGTGATTTCCCTACACCGCGTAAGTAGGTTGAAATAATTCGTAATTTGTAATTCGTAATAGCCCAAGTTGCGGGTTATTATATCCCGCGATTAGTACGGAAGTTAGGGGAAATTGTGGGGATAGGTGGTTATTTGCGAGGTTTTAACCCCACCCTAACCCTCTCCGATTACCCTAAATTGAAGTTTTTTCGGGGCTAAAGCCACTACTACAAACCCTACTTGCTACTCTCTGGTTGATTGAAAGGGTATTCCTCACATTTTCCTCATATTTTTGAGTTATGAGTAGGTGTATAGCCGAAAAGCTGACTATACAAGGCGGCTACCTAGTTTAATTCAATTACGAATAAGAGGTTATATGTTTAGCAAAATTTTAGTAGCAATTGATAATAGGGAACATGGGGAAATAATTGTTGATCGGGCGATCGCTCTGGCAAAATTAGCCTCTGCTAAAATTTTCTTGCTGAATGTGGCTTCACCCTTTGATTCCCGTTACCCTAATCCTGGTTATATTGGTGTTCACGGCTTCCACCCGACCATGCACTCGGATAGTATTGAATATTACATGGAACACTGGGAAACGCTGAAGGCGGAAGGCTTGGAACTACTCGAAAAATTTCGCAGCCAAGTCGAAAATGCGGGTTTAGAAGTGGAATCCCGTTTGGTTATCGGTAATCCCGGTCAGATGATTTGTAATTTTGCTAAACACAACGATATTGACCTAATTGTCATGGGACGACGGGGACGTAGTGGGATTAGTGAAATTTTGTTAGGTAGTGTTAGTAATTACGTTGTCCATCATGCACCTTGTTCTGTATTAACAGTGCAAGGTCAGGATTTGGAAGCAAAAAAGCAGGATGAAGAACAAGTAATGTCTACTAATTAGGTTTTGCGGTTCCCGTCGCCTATCAATCCCAAATCCCAAATCTACAACCTTTGATGGGTATGGGGATGTTGTTTGACATTATCTGCTTTACCGATGCGGCGTTTTTCATTCAAGACCCGCTTGCGTTCCGTGGAGTATTTTAATTCTCTGTAGGTTGTCCCCAAGGGGATAATACTTTTAGCGGAATCATCCCGTTTATAGGTACGTGCGGCAGCAAATAATCGCTGGACAAATTCCTGACAAAGTTGGGATTCGGGGGGGAATAATGATGGCTTTTGGGGGTTGTCGCCGTTTTCGTTGACAATCTGCCCTAAAGTTGTACTGTATAGTAAGTGGTATGATGTGGGTATTCCTTGAAGGATAGCTGCGAGTGCTGCCGAGGGAATCGGTTCAATCACTTCGACTTGATGAATTTCTCCGTCTTCTTTGAGAAAGCATGTTGCTAACCCTAATATAACGTAGTCATCGGTTGCTAGGTCTGTGGCGTGGGGATAGGATGTTGCGATCGCCATAGGTTTAACTCTTGCTCCAAAACTTAAAAAAACCTAAAAATCTCACTTTTGATGGTGAATTGTCCTCTAATGGGATTCTAGTTTGTATCTAGAGATGCATTGCTTTGGGTGGGGACTTTTGTAGTCTATTATTCTGTCCACAACAATGGAATTTTACCAATTTATGGTTGGGTAAACGACAGTTATACTTGAGACTTAATATTTAATTTGGTTTTTCTGGAATTAACGCAGATGGTTGTGTATCAATTGTTCAGTAGACTTTTTCGTGATTATTCCTGGTTTAGTGATGGGAAGCGCGAAATCATGACAATCCTCAAGTTTGTATCGTGAGTACTGTAGGGAAGGGTAAATGAGCGGAGATACCTTTTTTAAATTTAATCGCGAACAGGTGACTGTAACGGATCATGTCGGGGCAAAGTTTGACTTGGATGGAGATCAGAAAGTCAATCTGTTAAATTTACGGCATTTTGCTTTGAATTCAGCCCAAAATGGAGATTATTCCCAGGCGATCGCTCTTCTGAGTCAGCTGATCCATCACTATCCCCAAAATGCCATTGACTACAATAATCGGGGTTTAATCTATTTTCAGTCTGGTGAGTCGGATAAGGCTTTTTGTGATTACAATGTCGCTTTACAAATTAACCCGAATTTAGTCAGTGCTTACAATAATCGCGCTAACTACTACGCTGCTCAAGGTCAATTAATGGAAGCGATCGCTGATTATGATCGTGCTTTAGATATTAACCCTAGCTATGTACGTGCTTGGATTAATCGGGGAATCACCCTCCGGGACTTGGAATTATATGAAGAAGCTATTGATAATTTTGAAGTTGCTTTATTATTTGACCAATTAACCGCCAATATTCTCGCGGAACGGGGACGTACATACCATCTTTGGGGTGATTGGAATTGTGCGATCGCTGATTACCACCGCGCACTCGAACTTATCCCCTCAAGACCAAGTAAATCTCAACAACACCTCAAATCCCAAGTAAATTCCTGGTTGTACGATTTACTTGCATCCTAAGCTGCTTTCACTTCAATTTTTGGAAGTGATTAGATTCTGCTAAATGCTAATAGACGATAAATAAATATCAGAAAATACCTTTAAATTTATCGATTTTTCCCGTCCGGCATCAATAAACCAACTTTTTATTCGCGGTTAATTTCCGCTTCTACTATCTGCTTTGTCACTTGAGCCAGAACTTCACAGCTATTAGCAGTTGGCAAAAATCCCCCTACGCTTCCCATTTTTAGCTTTTCGCTTGAGGTATTAGCCTTTAGCTATCATTCAGCGTGCAAGGGCGTTGTCGTGTTCTCTTGAGCCTCAAATTCTTGCCGTGTCAAGTATCCCTCAGTGCATACTCGTAATTATACTTAGGGCTGGCGGAAAAATAGCAAAACTCTGAGATTGCAAGAATTAAAGGGTATTTCTAGTTGCAAAAAGTGCTTTCCGAATAGGTATGTAAGGCTCAAAAACTAGCATTTACAATTTTTGGGGTCCTGTGAAAAGTGAAACTGGAATGGTTAAAACTATTCCCTACTCCCTACCCTCACGAAAAGACTTTTACCCCAGACCCTACTTATTCTCCAGTTCCATTATTATTAGTGATAAACACTGGTCGCTGATTCGGATCAAACCGATGACCGTGTTTTTGCATCACATCCCTAGCTTGACGGGGATCGAAATTTTGCTGAAAATCCGACTGAATCTTGCTCACACGCGCTTTAACCAAGTCTCTCTGGGTGGTAATTGCCCGGATTTTTTCCTGCTGTGCCCAATTGTAGGGTAACATCTGACTCAGGGCAGAAATTGCTGCGGCCGAGATTACTAAATTGACACCAATCTTCACGGTTGTCTCCACTGCCATAATTCGATAGGAACGTTGACGTAAATGGCGTTTCGGACGCGGTTTTGCTACCGATGGGGAATTTGGGGATTGGGTTGGAGCAAACTCCGGTTGAACTTTTTTGACTGCATTCATATTTTAATACCCTACCTGATTGCATCAAGAAAAATTAAAGATAACCGAATACTTAACCGAATATATGTTTTAGTTAAAGTTTACGGATTTTAATTGCTGATATATTACTGTATTTTGCCAAAAAAGCACGCGTATTATCACTGTCGTAAATAAAACCTGACAGTTCCCTGTAAGTATTTTCACTTACTCACTGCCAGGTCAAAACAACGCCACTTGCGACAAACAGTAATGTGTAATTAGATGTAGCTATTAGTGGCTCTCTTGTGGCTAGGCAGTCGGTCGGTTTTCAGCATAATTGCTCAAAAAAACAAGAATTAATCGAAATAAACAGATTTTTTCCCAGCCTAGCACCCACTTAAGTTGGGATTTATGTGTGAGTGTTTTATTTATATAGCTCAGTTGCTAAACGCCATGCCAAAATGCCAGGAATCAGAGCAACTACTAAAGCAATATAAACTTGGGTATCTGAAATAGACATGAGTTATTCCTCCTCAATAGGGTTTTGAGTCCTTCGTTTTCTAATGTTTGACTGTTTTGCCCCGATTGGGGAATATCTTGTTACAAGATGCAACATTTAAATGGGGAATCGGGAATCGGGTATGGCTGACTGAAAATATTAAAACTCTTATCTCGTAGCCGACATTTCTCACAAGGGAGTGATAAGTCTTGAGTAATGGGTTAATTTTCCTACTACTCTCCTGGAGACGACCCGGTGGGTTATCTCTACTCCCCGCTCCCTACTCACTGAAAGCTTTCGGAGTTTGTGATAAATCCGGGTTAGGCTTTAGAGGGTATTTTAGTCCGCACAAAGTGCTTTCCAAATGGGCTTATCAAGCTCAAAAATCCAAAATATTTCCTTGATGGGGTTGCAATTTGTGACGGATATCAGAGAAAATGAAAGAAATATGAAAAGTAAACCCAAGTATTTCTAGCCAAGTACAAGTGAAACTAGACTCTCAACCCTTAACCGGTCAGGAAACAACAACTTCTGTATTCTGGGAAACAGCAGACAATACACAGACATCGCTGATATCTGTGAGTGTAACACCAGAACCAGATGAAAATTGTCCCAGTCGTGACAAAACCCCTTGGGGTATTTTCGCAACTACATTTGTGACAATTTTTTTAGCCGAAATTGGTGATAAAACCCAGCTTTCGACCTTATTGATGAGTGCTGAATCCCATTCCCCCTGGATGGTGTTCATTGGTTCTGCGATCGCCTTATTATCCACCAGTCTATTGGGTGTGCTTGTCGGTACTTGGATGGCAACAAAACTTTCACCCCGAACTATTAATAAAGCTGCTGGTTTAATGCTGCTATTTATCTCCCTCATGTTGTTCTGGGATATTAGTTAGTACAAAAGAATTTAATTGAAAATCTAAAATCCAAAATCTATGGACTGGCATCTTTTAGGCTTAAGTTTTGTTACTGTATTTTTATCGGAGTTAGGAGATAAAAGCCAACTTGCGGCGATCGCTCTTTCGGGGAAATGTCAATCTCCCCGGTCAGTATTTTTGGGGTCAGCAGTGGCTTTGCTATTAACTAGCTTGATGGGAGCAGTCGCAGGGGGAACTATGGCAGAATTTCTACCGACACGCTTACTCAAGGGAATTGCTGCTGTCGGTTTTGCCATATTGGCTGTGAAACTATTATTTTTTGACCATCCAGACGAATGCAGTTAGGAGGATGTTTTAAAAGTCGATTTTAATCGTTCACAAACTCGTTTTTTGGGAGAAGGGAGTAGAGACGACCCACCGGGTCGTCTCCAGGGGAGTTGTTGACCAAGACAAATATACTGTTTGAGCCGAACTGAAGTTAGTTCCCAGCGATTTGCAATCAAACTTTGGACCAGGTTTTAACTAACTTGCAAATAGCGATCGCGGAAAATAATGGGACAATCACAGCAGATGTTTTACCTACAATTCAAGTCAATCCTACCCAATTTACCCAGATTCCGCAAAACCTGATAAGTAATGCCATCAAATTTCACCACCCACCTACTTACCTGAATTCAGGAAACATTTTGATTTTGAGGATGATAGCGATAAATCGGGTTTTGATGGAGATTGGAATTGATTTGGGTTGCTTCATGGTCATTTGTACCGATTGTCCCCTCCTGCTCCTCCCTATCTGGGTCAATTAGTTCCAAATTCCGCCAACACTGTAGGGTCGATTCTCGTCTCCCATCGAGCAATTCTGTGGATACACGTCTCTGGTGAAGATGGGATATTGAGGGTATTTCCTGTTTGTATTTCAATTGAGCTAAAATATCGCTGTCAACATCCGCAAGCACCTGGGTCGATGTGTTGACAAAAAACGAAAATGTTAACGTACCCATGCAAATGCGATCGCCATTTTTTAATTCTACCCCATGATAAACCGGCTCACCGTTGACAAAGGAGCCGTTCGTACTTTCTAAATCACTAAAGTAAAAACAACCTGTCGCTTCTACATAGTAAATGGCTGCATGGTGACGAGAAATGTAAGGGTTAGAAACAAAAATACTCTTGAGTGGATCTCGTCCTAGTACCCATACCCCCTGTGATTGCACAAAACGCTGAGTACTTCCATTGGAAAGGTTGGTAATCAAGGAAACCTGTTCCTCCTCAATCACTCCTTCCAAAAAATAGTTATTAATCCCTGAATGGGAATTTGGCAGAATGCTTTCTATTTTTAAAATCTCATCTAATAAATCACCATGATATTCGTATAACTTTACAAACCTCTGATATAAATTTAGCTTCCGCTCCAGTTCTGCTTCCAAAAAATCAGCCATAGCTTTTTATTTAACAGTATTAAATTCAGATTTTTATATGTAGTACTCCAACCCATAAGCTCCGAAAAAGTTTGAATATAAAGGCGCTATACCCGCAGGATTGTCGTAGACTAGCGCTACTACGAACTTTTCCTCACCCATCCAAATTAATGTGGTACTAGGTCTCTTCAAGCATTAAGCATAAAAATAAAAATAAAAAGCTCACTTCTTGACCCTGTAAAGTATAAATTCTTGAGTAAAAAATATAAAGTATACTTCAAGGTTAAAGGTATATTATTTGACATATAATTAACTTCTACCAAAAAGAGAAAGCAGATAAATTGCCATCTCAGGAAGTCAAATATTTTTAAGTCAAATCATATTCTTGAGTAGATGCACTATGCGCATTTACATTTTCCATATGAATACCTCTGTAAATGTGTTTAGTTTTACATTGTATTTTCAGTGTTTAATGCCTCATTATATGCCGTATTGTTTTATAATTTACTATGATTTTCTTAAGAAAACCTTAAAAATATGTAGATATACTTATATGCGATCGCTAGACAAATAGTTCACATTTACTAACAAAACAGAACCCTAGACACGGGTAGGGTGGCTTCCCATCAAACTTCTACTAACTTTCTGTATCCTGTATTCTATTAGAGCAACCCACGTTTCCCATTCGGACGGATAGTCATCCAATTAGTTTTCGCTAATGCGAGTTGCTCCTCCGAGATTTTGGCTCCAGTGAGATTGGCTCCGCAGAGATTGGCTCCCCGTAGGTTAGCATTATTCAGGTAAGCATAACTCAGATCAGCCCCTCGTAAATCAGCCCCTTCCAAATCTGCATGGCTAAGATAGGCTTTACTGAGATTGGCATCCCGCAGATTAGCTCGATTTAAGCTCGCACGGCCAAAATCGCTATTATAAAGATTACTTCCTTGCAGGTTAGCTCGTTCCAGAACCGCAGAATGGAAATTAGTACCCGATAAATCCGCACTTTGCAAATTTAAACAGCTTAAATTATGCAGGGCAAAATCCCGTCTCCCTTTAGAATAGGCAGATTGAAAACCCTCGCTGTCAATGGGGCGAATTTGCGATCGCGAACCATGAGTCACCATCGAATTCCCACTTCCCCAAGAGTTGGTTTTACCGGAAGTATGACGTTGACGACTGGCTGTATACAATCCACTGGTATCCCCTCCCATCATTTTTGCTCGTCTTGCGCGAATTGCGGCCGCCACTTGAGCTACACCTGCACTGGAACCGCTTGGGGAGCCACTATGTAACATCCCCGAATCAGCTACCCGTTCAGCTCCCACGGGTTGAGCTACTAGACTTTGAGCTAAACTGTCGAGGTAGGGTTCCATTTCCAGAGCGCGTAGCACTTCATCGGCGGTTTGGTAGCGACTACGAACCGATACCTCCAGCATTTTCCGCAGAACATTCTTCAGGTGCGGACTAATATTTACCATGTGTTCCCACAGGATTTCACCCGTGGTGGGATTGTATTCTAAGTCCTTGGGTGATTTTCCTGTCAGTAAATAAATGCAAGTCACTCCCAAAGCATAAATATCACTAGAATACACCGGACGCATGGCCATCTGTTCTGGTGGCGCAAATCCCGGAGTACCGATAGCATAGGCTGTCAATGCAGTTTGTCCAGATTGGTTAGCGACCTGAGCTACTTGATTTTTCACCGCACCAAAATCGATCAAAACTAGACGACTATCTTGAGCGCGACGGATTAAGTTGGCTGGTTTGATATCGCGGTGGATAACCTTTTGTCCGTGGATATATTGCAGCAGTGGCAAACTTTCACTCAGAAATTGCCTAACACCAGCTTCACTGAATACACCTCCAGCTTTGACCTCCTGTTGTAGGGTCGCACCGCTAATGTATTCTTGGATTAAGTAAAATTGTTCGCGGTCTTCAAAAAAGTCGAGCAATCTTGGTAGTTGGGGATGATTACCAATCCGACCAAGAGTAGCTGCTTCCCGCTCAAATAATTCCCGCGCCATTTGCAAGATGTGCGGTGCGTTTCCGGAGGGTCGCAATTGTTTGATGACACAACTTGGTTCACCAGG
The DNA here is from genome assembly GCF_002368395.1 of Calothrix sp. NIES-3974. Classification (GTDB taxonomy): domain Bacteria; phylum Cyanobacteriota; class Cyanobacteriia; order Cyanobacteriales; family Nostocaceae; genus NIES-3974. The sequence goes on along the minus strand of NZ_AP018254.1, from coordinate 2,182,475 downwards.
AAGATTTTCATCATGGGCTAAAAAAGTTGCCCCAAATCCACCTTGACCTAGTGATTTGATAACTCGATAGCGATCGCGTAGCAACAAGTTAGAGCCACAGGAGTGACATCTGTCGCTGTACGGTGGATTTTCTGGATTAGAACAGTTGGGATTTAAGCAGTAGCTCATGCACTGTTAACTCGCTGCACAAAGAATGAGGACGGAGAGGAATTTACTCTATTTACAATTCTTGGAAGCTTTTGACTGAAGTTACCAGGTGATTTTTGCTGGTAATCCCTTGAAGACTTGCTAAAGATTCCCTGTTGTTCATTAAAGCAACCATAAAAGGTGAATTTATTACCTGTTAAATCAAAACATAGTACTTATACAAGTAAATTACATCGTGAATATCCCTTATTTTTGGAATTTCCGAACCAGAAAAATCAGCTAGGAATCCGCTTGAAATTTGGAAATTACGTAGGTAGGGAGTAGGGGGGAGGAAAAACACTTTTCAAGGATATGGAGTTTTTTGTCAATCAAATATGAATCCTATAATTACTATTAAAACTCAAAAAATAGCCAAAATGGTTCATCAAAAATAATTAATAATCAAGGGATAAAATTACATTCATTTGTACAAATTAAGCCACAGATATTTACAAATAAATTTTATGTATTTTGTCTGTTATTTTTTTAAATTGATTATTATTCTCTCCAAAGAAAAATAATATCAAAATATCAAGTTAGACTAACTTATGTAAATTGAGGTGAAAATTATCCCAGTCAAAATGCTATATTTGACCATGAAATGAAATCAGCAGGGGAAAGCATCGATGACAACAGTAACAATGATGAAGTGTGCCTGTGAACGTTGTCTGTGTGTGGTTTCGACCGCAGACGCAATTGAGAAAGAAGGAAAGTATTATTGTTCTCAAGCTTGTGCGGATGGGCATAAAGATGAAAAAGGTTGTGCCCATAGTGGCTGTGGTTGCGGTTGAAGAATTTTGATCAATCATTTGCAAATAGTCAGCAACCTGGCTTTATTAACTGTTGACTCTTGACTGTCAACCAACCTAAAGGAAAATGTATCACAGTGCGAAGTATCGCCAAAAGTTAAAATTTGAAATCCCCATCTATTTTGATATAGATGGGGTATTTGGAGATGGTGATTACCTGTATTTTGAGCAAGTGGGTGATAAGCGCTGAGTAATGGGTTAACTTTTCCACTACTCGCAAGTTTCAGGGATTGGTGAGAAATTTAAGAACTAAAGGCTACTCATGACCTCACGAGCAGCAGCTAGGGTTTGTTCGATATCTTCTTCTGTGTGAGCGATCGCCGTGAATCCAGCTTCAAATTGGGAAGGGGCTAAATATACTCCTCTTTCCAACATCCCTCGATGGAAGCGACCAAACTTGACGGTATCCGATTTTTTCGCATCTTCATAGTTATGGACTTTACCACCAGTGAAAAAGAAGCCAAACATACCGCTAATTTGCCCTCCACAAGCTTCATGACCGCATTCAGAGGCAATTTGCAATAAGCCGTCACTCAACTTTTTGGTGATTTTGTCCAGGTATTCGTAGGTTCCCGGTTTTTGCAGCAACTCTAAAGTTTTAATGCCTGCGGTCATGGCCAAAGGATTTCCCGATAGGGTTCCCGCTTGGTAAACAGGACCAGCCGGAGCAACCATTTCCATAATATCCCTTCTCCCACCGTAAGCGCCGACAGGCAAACCACCGCCAATAATTTTACCCAAGGTAGTCAAATCCGGAGTAACACCAAATTTTTCCTGAGCACCGCCATAGGCAATCCGGAATCCGGTCATCACCTCATCAAAGACTAATAAAGCACCATACTCATGGGTAATTTCCCGCAAGCCTTCCAGAAAACCCGCATCGGGGGGAATAAATCCCGCATTTCCGACTACAGGTTCGAGGATTACACCAGCAATTTCATTAGGGTTTTCGGCGAACAGAGCCTTCACCGCTTCCAAATCATTATAGGGTGCTGTCAGAGTGTTACTTGTTGCCGATTTAGGGACTCCGGGAGAATCCGGTAATCCCAGAGTTGCCACACCCGAACCCGCTTTCACCAGAAACATATCTGCGTGTCCGTGGTAACAGCCTTCAAATTTAATTACCTTTTCCCGTCCCGTAAAAGCCCGCATTAACCGTAACACGGCCATACAGGCTTCAGTCCCAGAATTAACAAAACGCACCATTTCAATACTGGGTACGGCATCAATCACCATCTCTGCTAACACATTTTCCAAGGCACAAGGCGCACCAAAACTCGTACCTTTCTCTAAGGCAGCATGAAGGGCAGAAATTACTTCCGGATGAGCATGTCCGCAAATTGCTGGTCCCCAAGTACCGACATAATCAATGTACCGATTGCCATCGACATCCCAAATATACGCACCCTGAACGCGGTCAAACACAATCGGTTGACCACCAACTGATTTAAAAGCACGTACCGGAGAACTAACACCTCCCGGCATCAGATTTTGGGCTGCGGCAAAAATCTCTTGTGATTTTGTGGTTTTTATGGTTGTATTTACCAAAGTTCTCTCCTAGTTATTTTCAAACCGTGGCGTTATTCAGCTCTATCTTAGGATAGTGGGAAATGTGACTCAAAATTTATATTATCTATAATTAGAATCACTTAAAAGCGTTTAAAAATAAAAGTATGTTATATCAAGCCAATTGTGATCTACCCTTGGAAATCCGTAGTCGGTTATCTGATGCAGAGCAGGAACTTTACCGAGCAGCTTACAATAGTGCAATCCATTGGTATGGCAAGGCTTCCAAGGCTCACCAAGTCGCTTTAAGTGCCGTGAAAATGCAGGCAGCTATGTATCGACATCAAACTATTTAAATTTTTCCCCGCTGGTGAAAGATTTACCCCCCTGTAAAGAAAATTAACAAAAGTTGATTGAAAAAATACTTTCGGCGATCGCAAAAAAGGGCTAAAAACAACAATAATTTTCACTCGAACACAGTCTATCCCATTAAATATGGGGGGTTAGTATTAGTAGCTTTAGTACAGATTAATGGGACAGACCACTACTCCCCACTCCCAATTCCCTACTCCCCTTTAAAGTGATATGGTAAAGTTATCCCTAAATGGTAATGCTTGAGCCTATTGTATGTCCGATTCAGCCCTAAATTTATTCCCCGATGCCATACCCGTTGACAAGATTCGTTATGATGAGCGGGGATTGGTTCCTGCCATTGTCCAAGATTATTTGGATGGTACGGTGTTAATGATGGCATGGATGAATCGGGAATCCCTACAAAAAACCTTGACGACTGGAGAAACCGTATTTTGGAGTCGTTCGCGACAGGAACTATGGCATAAGGGAGCAACTTCGGGACACATACAGAAGATCAAAACTATTCGCTACGATTGTGACAGTGATGCCTTGTTGATTGGAGTTGAACAAATCGGGGATATTGCTTGTCACACAGGTGAGAGGAGTTGCTTTCACCAAATTGAGGGAAAAATTGCTCCACCTCCCGGTGATACCCTATCCCAAGTATTTAATGTGATTTGCGATCGCCGAGATAATCCGATAGAGAATTCCTACACCTGTAAGTTGTTCGCGGGTGGTGATAACAAGATTTTGAAAAAAATCGGTGAAGAGTCCGCAGAGGTGGTAATGGCATTTAAGGATGATGACGTGGAGGGAATTGCGGGGGAGGTTGCCGATTTGTTTTATCATACCTTAGTCGCTTTAGCCCATCATGGTGTGGAATTAAAGGATGTTTATCGCAAGTTGCAGCAGCGACGAGGTTAGTGCTTAGATGCAAATCTGGGTATTGCTGAATTTAGGTATGAATTACGATTATTTACATTTTGTATTTAAACCACAACATGTAGAAACTTAGCATCCCTACGTCTCTACTTTATTTTTAATTGTATAGCATCAATGGGAACTGAATTGACCAAGACTCACAAGGTTATTTCCATGCTGAATGGTATAATTTAAATCGTTTAAATTGTATCAGAACATAGGTTATCGCCAATGGTTAGTTCTGTCGAGTCCACCATGAAAATGGACGAATTTTATGATTCTAGCTACCAGGTTTTTCTCAACAATTGGATTGCAGACCGTCAAGCATCGATTAATTTGATGTTGCAAAATCTCAAACCCCAAGATGCACAGGTTTCAGTGCTAAGTGTGGGAGCGGGAACAGGGGATTTTGATGCTCTGTTAATCGCAGCTTTACAAGAATATCTACCAAGAGATTATCAATTAAAATACATAGCCATTGAGCCAAATCCCTTCCATTGTCAGCGCTATCAAGAACAAATCAATGCTGTCAATTTTCCCCAGGTTGAACTGGAAATTCATCCGGATACGATTGAAAATTTTCAAACATCTGCAAAATTTGATGTAATCCATTTTACTCACAGTTTGTACCACATGCCAGGCAGTGAGCAAAGAATCATTCAGGATAGCATGGGAATGCTCAAGGAAAATGGCTTGATTGCAATTACCTTAGCCACAAAAGATACTGTGATTTACGATTTAATTTTGAAATATGCAGATATTACTGGAGGTGGTATACCAGATATACTATCCATCGAAAAAATGCAAGAACTGGTGACCGCAATGGGACTAGTTTACAATGCCACCAGATATCCAGAATACCTCAATGTTGAGTCCTTATACGAGGAGAATTCACCAACAGGTAAAAGCTTGATGGATTTTATTTGTCAGGGTGACTCTAGTTTGCTTTCCCAGTCACAACGTCAAGAGTTTTTACAAGCGATCGCAACTGGTATCCAAGAAACAGAGCAAGGTCAGTTAATTTCTATGGACGGGGCTACAATGATCATATCTAAAAACCAGTCTATGTAAAACCCGACTGCGATCGCGGAGAATATCTACTAGCAAGTATAACTATTGTCGAATATCATTGGGGTATATCAATGATAAACTCCGTACCCTGACCAAGTTCAGAGACACAACTCAGTTTACCTGCGTGGGTTTCTTCGATAATCTGTCGAGCGATCGCTAATCCTAATCCCGTACCCTTACCCACACCCTTGGTGGTAAATAAATGGTCGAAGATTTTCTGTTGAATTTCTGCTGTCATTCCTTTACCGTTGTCTCGAATTGAGATTTTGGCGTGATTATTTTCCATTGATGTTTTGATGATAATTTTGTTGGGGTTGGCTTTTATTTCCTCATAACTTTTACCTGTATTGGCTTCATCTAATGCATCAATCGCATTCGCGAGGATATTCATAAATACTTGGTTTAATTGACCGGGAAAACAGTTGATTTGTGGTAAATTACCGTATTCAGTGATGACTTCAATGGCTGGACGGTATTCTGAGGCTTTGAGACGATGTTTGAGGATTAAAATTGTGCTGTCGATACCTTCATGGATGTTGAATGGCACTTTATAATCTTTATCAGCACGGGAGAAGGTGCGTAAACTGGTGCTAATATTTTTGAGTCTGTCACATGCCATGACCATTGCATCGAGCATTTTGGGGAAGTCTTCCAGGCTATATTTGATGTCGATTTCTTCCGCGTGTTCGAGAATTTCTTTGCCGGGATGGGGAAAAGTTTCTTGATATAATTTCAGGTGGTCACTAATGTCGGTAAAATTGGGTTTTGCTTGTTTTAAACTAGCAGCAATAAATCCTAAAGGATTATTCATTTCGTGAGCGACACCTGCGACTAAATTACCCAGGGCTGACATTTTTTCATTTTGAATTAATTGTATTTGCATTTGTTGCATAGAAGTAATGTTTTCTTGCAATTTGAGTTCTGCTTGTTGACGTTCTTGAACTTCTTGCTGTAACTTAGTTTGGATATTTCTTAAATGTAAATGGATATTCACCCTGGCTAAAACTTCTTCAACTTGAATTGGCTTAGTAATATAATCAACTGCACCGGATTTTAAACCACAAACCTTATTTTCCGTATCTGTCAAAGCAGTCATAAAAATGATGGGAATATCTGCCATATTGATATCAGATTTAATGCGACGACAGGTCTCAAAGCCGTCGATTCCCGGCATCATAATATCTAGTAATATTAAATCAGGATTAATATAGGGTAATTTTTCCAAGGCTGTTTCTCCACTTTTGACCACGGAAATATCGAATCCAGCACTATCTAAAACATCAAATAATAACTTGATGTTATTGGGAGTATCATCAACAATTAAAATTGTGTTGGCAGGCATAATATTTACCAAATAATCAGTAATTAGGAACTAATAATTATTCACCAGTCTTTATTCATCTGTTTTTACTGCGGACTGTTCAAGTAATAGCGCGATCGCATCGATATCAAATTCGGATGCTAAAGCCAAAACTTTATCTGCAAAGGGACTATACTGGGAGTCTACTTGCTTAAGTTGTTGAGCTGCTGCTTGAATTTCACTAATACGACAACGTTGTACAGCTGTGTGTAAATTCTGCAAATGAATGGTTTCTGGAACTATCCAACCATCTCCATTTGTCACAAAGGTATTAGGAGGTTCTGGTTTAGGTGTGTTCTCATATATCCACTCCAGCTTGAGATAATACTGAAGTTGATCTAGCAGTTCTTCCGCTTGCACGGGTTTGGGAATAAAATCATTACAACCAGCTGCACGAGCTTCCTGTCGATGGAAATCAAACACACTTGCAGAAGAAGCTATGATTATTGTCTGTTTCAGGTTTGGTGATTCCCGCATTTGCTTAACCATTTCCAAGCCATTCATCACAGGCATGGCTAAATCTGTAATAATTAAGTCAGGTTGAAAACTATTGGCTTTTGCGATTCCATCCTCTCCATTAACCGCTTCGACAAGCGTAAATCCAATCGGTTCCAATAAATTCTTCACCACAGAACGATTTTCCCAACGGTCATCGACGATGAGGATTTTATAGCGATAATTACCTTGATAACCCGTAATCACACCAAAAGAAGTAGCACGGGAAGATACAATCCATTCTGCTGCTTCCGGTATTTCCAACTCAAACCAGAAACGACTTCCTTAAATTCCTGACCCGCTCTCAGTTGAGCAAGGAAATCAGCAAAAAGATGAACTGAATCGGAATGCAAAAAGTCTGTGGGTTTGAGATATGGCCATTCTTCTTGAGAATAACCATACATTTTAGTAGCAATCGGATTGATGGCAACAATTACACCTGTTTGTATATCAATAATCGCCATTGCGTCATTCACACTTTCAAATATACGCCGATATTCAGCATCTGTTTCATTAGTTTCATTCTTTTCTAAAACAGTGTTGGAGTTTTTCTGGGGATAAGCATTGAGATTATTTAAGTGTTTGGGAGACATAATGAATTGTTGCTCTTGACAATTTGATGATTTTTGTTGATGGAATAGATGGAAGACCTGAGTTTTGCAAATCACATGATTATTTTTTTTTGTTTTTGTGTGCTAATAGACTAGTACAATAAAGCGTAGAGTAAGCAAGCCACTATTTGTAGTTAGTGAAAAGTCTGGAGGATAGGATTTCTTTATCAGTGATTTTTTCCCTTTTTACTGCCAAACTGACGCAATATAAACAAAAATAATAGATATTTAACCCTGTATTTTAAAATTTATATCTGAGAATCATCTCGTTCTATTTGGAGAATTCGATAACTGGGAATTTTCTCACTTCAAGCATGAACACTATCAAGAAGTGAACACGTTATGTCGCTATAAATAACTTACAAAAAAAGAATATATATTTTGGTCAGAAAACCAACGATGATTGTTTTGATTACTTTCATCATTCCATATACAAATGCACCGTTAAATCAAGTAAATTTCTATTTATTTCTATTTGTTAATATACCCATTTTCCAACTAAAAATTAACAAAAATATAATCATTGACGCAATTTTTGTTGATTCTAAGACAAATGTCACATTTTTCGTCAACCTACTGGATATAAAGAAATTTTTCTCACTCAAAATTAAAAACTGTCTATTCGATCACAATTTGTGGTATATTTCCAATCACGGTATTCCCACCAATAAACCGTAGATTAGTTGCCGAGGTCAAAGCCGTGGGTATTGTAGTTGAGAGCGTGTCAAAACAATTTGGTAGCTTTAAGGCTGTAGATGAGGTTAGTTTAGAAATCAACAGTGGTTCCTTAGTCGCATTATTGGGACCTTCCGGTTCCGGTAAGTCCACACTATTGAGGCTAATTGCTGGATTAGAGATGCCTGATAGTGGTAGGATTTTATTAACTGGGAAGGATGCCACCTATCAAAGTGTACAGGAGCGGAATATCGGCTTTGTGTTTCAACACTATGCCCTGTTTAAGCATTTAACAGTCCGCCAAAATATCGCCTTTGGTCTGGAAATCCGTAGAGCATCAAAGGCAAAAATTAAACACCGGGTGGAAGAATTGTTAGAATTAGTACAGCTGTCCGGATTAGGCGATCGCTATCCCTCCCAACTATCGGGTGGTCAACGTCAACGAGTTGCCCTAGCCCGTGCTTTAGCAGTGGAACCAAAGGTATTATTATTGGATGAACCCTTTGGCGCTCTGGATGCAAAAGTCCGTAAGGATTTACGAGCTTGGTTACGCAGATTACACGACGAAGTTCACGTGACTACCGTGTTTGTCACCCATGACCAGGAAGAAGCAATGGAAGTTTCCGACGAAATTGTGGTCATGAATCGGGGACGGGTGGAACAGGTGGGCACACCAGCAGAGATTTACGACCATCCAGCGACGGCTTTTGTCATGAGTTTTATTGGTCCGGTGAATGTGTTACCCAGTACATCACGCTTGTTCCAAACCAACGGCTTTGACTCAGCCCACCCGGAAATGTTTCTTCGCCCTCAAGATGTAATTGTTGATACTGTGCCCAATGGTACAACGGTTCCTGCCAGGGTTAACCGCTTGATTCATCTCGGCTGGGAAATTCAAGCGGAGTTAGGTTTAGAGGACGGTCAGGTGGTGATTGCCCATTTAAGTCGGGAACGGTTTGATGAGTTAAATTTGGAACCACAGCAGAAAGTATACGTAAAACCAAAGGATGCGAAATCTTTCCCCCTTTATTATTCGATTTGAGTGGGGAGTGGGTAATAGTTCTAAATCATTTCGATTCCACTTTTCTTGGTTATAAAGATATAAAGATTACAAACGCCAGGTTTTTTCGGGAACAGGGAGTGGGGAGTAGAGAATAGTTATAACGATTCCGATTCCAAGTATTAAAATCGACTTTTAAAACATTCTCTTATATTCGCTTGGGAGTCAGAGTGGGGGGTTATAATACAAGGCGGAGCCTTGCAAATCCCACTCCCACGCAGAGCGTGGGAGCGAGGATGCTCTGCGTGGGAGCGAGGAAAAGACTACAGTCCCATGTACCCCTACTCCCTATTCCCCACTCCCGACTCCCTGTATTTCCCTGATTCAAAATTTCACACTATTAGCACGACAATCCCGTAACCACAGATTAACAGCTTCTCCGACTACACCTTGGGAACTATCCCGGAGGGGTGCAAGGATTTGATTGGGTCGAGATGGATAGGAACCAGTTTGACTACGCATGGAAACTTGATACCAACCTTCAGGGGTTTTCGTTAATAGTAACCAATGGTACTGTTGCATTTCGATGGCTGCTTTTGCCGTGTATCGACGCTCTAGGGTGGTAAAAAATACTTGCTCTATATCCGATGATTCTTGGTAATCAGGGAGACGACTAGTGGGTTGGGGGTTGAGTGGTAGGGGTTGAAATTCTGCTTTGCCAGCGACCAAAATGTAACTATAGGTTTCCCCTTGACGTTTGAGTCTCCGCGCTCTTTGGGTGACACGGTTGGCGTAACCGGGTAAATCCCGTAACATCAGGTGGGTGATTTTTTCCAGGGGTAGCTGGGAGCAGGTGGTGGGAATAACGGGGGTCATTGGTAATTGGGAAGGAGCGATCGCATGATGATTAACAGGGTTGTGAACCGGGTGTCGGTTAGGATTGGTACTGTCCAACCCCAAGGGGAAATTCGCTAGTAAACTAGTAAAATTACTGAATAAACCCAGGGTAACGTAAATATTTCTACTCACCATTTTCCACCCCCGATTCCCGACTATGCAATTCTGCACAAATTTTTTGCCAAGCGATCGCGGGTTCCGGTGCAGCAGTAATTGGTCTACCAATTACCAAATAATTAGCTCCTGCGGCTAAGGCTTGAGCGGGGGTAAAAGTGCGTTGTTGGTCGTCTTTAGTAGACCAGGAGGGACGTACACCCGGACAAACCAGTAAGAAATCATTCCCCAAGCGATCGCGTAGTCCAGCTGCTTCCTGGGGGGAACAAACCACCCCATCACAACCGGATTCCTGAGCCATGAAGGCCATTTCCAGGGTGAATTCCGGTAATTCCAAGGGTACACGCAAATCAAAGGCTAATTGACGGGGGGAAATACTTGTTAGTAAGGTAATGGCAATTAACCGGGGTGGAGTCATATTTACCGCATTTGCACCCCTTTGCACCGCCGTTACCGCCGCAATTAAGGCATCCCGTCCCGCAGTGGCATGGATAGTTAATAGATCAATACCATACTGAGCCGCAGCATAACAAGCACCAGCGACGGTATTCGGGATATCATGGAACTTTAAATCCAGAAATATCCGTTTATTGCGGGACTTTAACACTTCGAGAATCCCCGGTCCAGTACTTGTAAACAACTCCAGACCCACCTTCCAAAAAGTAACCTCCGGAAGCAGATCAATTAGCGCGATCGCATCTGCCAAACTTGACACATCTAAGGGAACAATAATTCTCTCACTCATTCGATTTTGGATTTTGGATTTTGGATTTTCGATTTGTCACGGAAACTGGTTTAACATGATTCATCAAGTCAGAAACTCTTGTCCAGCAATATTCGTGGAAAATAAAAGTTTCTAAAAACCTCTTAGGGTCTGTCATCAATTTAAAATGAACAGCTTTGACAGCAAGGATTTCAACAATTATCACTTCCTATGAGCCGAAAGCCTATAAGCTAATACGGTAGGCGTTCTCAAGCTAATTGATAACACACCCTAGTATATTGATAAACCTGGAATTAGCCGGTTATTGACTTTTTTCTCAACTAATAAATGAGGTGACTTTGAACTTTAACTGACAAAATCATTGATTCACAAGGATTATAGTGTTGACTGGGGTATGTAAACAGACACGATATCAAAATAGATTCTGAGTACAGGAGACAGTATAAAATGTTTCCTCCTGTCTCCTGTCTCCCTCCCTATACCAGTCGCACAAAATTTTTCTTACCCAACTGCAAAACCTTACCCTTCAACTCATCCGCACTCCTATAGGTGACTTCTGGGTCTGTGACTTTTTCCCCATCCAGACGCACCCCTCCCTCCTGGATTTTTCTCCGTCCTTCACCACCACTTTTACATAAACCACTACCATTAAGAATACTGCTTAATCGCGCTGGAAATTCCACAGCCATCAGGGAAAACTCCGGAATACTTCCTGCTTGTCCCGCAGACTCTGCTGCTATTTTCGCTTCTTGAGCAGCAATTTCACCATGATATTGGGTGACGATTTCCCCGGCTAATAACTTTTGTTGTTCTCTAGGATTTTCCGGCAACTGTTCTAAAGGTAAATTCGTCAATAACTCAAAATATTGTCTCAATAAATTATCGGGAATAGCTTGCAATTTTTGATACTTATTATTCGGATGCTCACTTAAACCAATGTAATTACCTAAAGATTTCGACATTTTTTGTACCCCATCCGTACCAATCAAAATTGGTAACAGCAACCCAAATTGGGGTTTTTGACCAAAATGTCGCTGTAAATCTCGACCCACAGCAATATTAAACTTCTGGTCAGTACCCCCTAATTCCACGTCGGCTTCCACTGCTACCGAATCGTAACCCTGCATTAAAGGATACATAAATTCATGTAAGAAAATCGGGTTTTGTTTTTTGAAGCGTAAATCAAAACCTTCCTTTTCCAACATTTGTCCCACGGTCATGGTGGATAAAAGTTCTAAAATTTTGTTTAAATCGAGTTGGGATAACCATTCGGAATTGTAACGCACCTCCAGCCGTCCAGGAGTATCAAAATCTAAAATTGGCCGCACCTGCTCTAGGTAGGTTTTCGCATATTCCTGAACTTGTTCTACCGTTAATTGTTGACGTGTTTCCGATTTACCAGTTGGATCACCAATTCGTGCGGTAAAATCACCAATTATGAGAACTGCTGTATGACCTGCATCCTGAAATGCTCGTAATTTTCTGATAGGTATGCTATGACCTAAATGAATATCCCCAGCTGTGGGATCGATCCCTAGTTTGACTCGCAATGGTCGGTTAGTATTTGTCAGGATATCTTCCAGCGTCGCGGTTTCTCCCTGAGAATCGCTAGATTGTGGGAAAATTTCTACAGTTCCACGACGCAACCAGTCTAAATTTTGGGGCATACTATGACTATTAAATATATCTACTATGTTGTCTTTCCATGTTCACATCAGGGTCTGTAACCTTCGCAGTTATCTTTAGGCGAATTATCCATCCCCAGACTAATATAATTACAAAAAATTAACCCTTGTCCATAATCAAAATAGCCATTTTCGTCATGACGACGAAAGGAAGCAATCCTAAAAATTGATTTTTGAGTAGACATTTTCAGTGAGGAAGTGAAATAACCGTGTCTTCAAGGACTTTTGCAGATAAACATACCCAAAGTCAAACCTCATCTGGCTTTGAGTTCATCAAAGGAGTTGGTCAAGTTACCGGTGGAACTCTACTGGCTATTACCATGTTGACAAGCTCAATTGTAGCGGGTGGGCTGGTGGGTTTAGCAATTAGTTTCCGTAATTTACCCGATGTACGGCAACTACGTAACTTTTTTCCGTCGGAAACGACCTACATTTACGATATCAAAGGCAAGTTATTAGCTAGTCTCCACGGTGAAGCTAACCGGGAGGTTGTCCCTTTAGATCGTATTTCCCCGGAACTCAAACGCGCAGTTCTTGCTAGCGAAGACAGTGATTTCTACTTCCACCACGGAATTAATCCCAAGGGGGTAGGTCGTGCAGTCGCTAGTAACTTCCGTTCCGGTGGAGTACGAGAGGGTGCTTCCACAATCACGATGCAGTTGGTAAAAAACCTGTTTTTATCAAGTCGGCGTGAATTTACCCGTAAAATTGCGGAAGCTGTTCTGGCTGTAAGGATAGAACAAATTTTGACCAAAGACCAAATTCTGGAAATGTACTTAAACCAGGTTTATTGGGGTCATAATAATTACGGTGTTCAGACAGCCGCTCGCAGCTATTTTAATAAATCCGCAGAAAATTTAACCTTGGCAGAATCGGCAATGATGGCTGGATTAATCCAAGCACCGGAGGAATACAGTCCATTTGTGAGCATGGAAAAGGCTAAAACCCAGCAAAGAATTGTTTTAGGACGAATGCTATCTCTGGGTTGGATTACTCAAGCTGAACACGATAAAGCGGTGAATGAGAAAATTACCCTTGGTCGGATTCGTTCTTTCCAAGGTAGTGCCTTACCCTACATTACCAATCAAGTTTCGGCGGAAATTGCCAAAAAATATGGACGGGAAGCCTTACTTAAGGGGGGAATGCGGATTCAAACCACCGTGGATGTGGAATTTCAACGCATGGCGGAACAGTTGGTGTCCACATGGCATCGGCGTTTGCTAGGACAGGGTTTGCGCAACAACCAAATTGCTTTGGTTGCAGTCGATCCGCGTACCCATTTTGTCAAGGCTTTGGTGGGTGGTGTGGATGCGAGAACCAGTGAGTTTAACCGCGCGACCCAAGCTCTCCGTCAACCTGGTTCGGCATTTAAACCCTTTGTGTATTATGCCGCCTTTGCCACTGGTAAATACACTCCCAGTACTATTGTCCATGATACACCCGTTAGTTATCGGGATGGTAGTGGTTGGTATTACCCGCGTAACTACGACCGCAGTTTCGGGGGTCCAATGACTATTCGCTATGCTTTAGCTCAGTCGCGAAATGTACCTGTGATTAAGCTAGGTAAGGCGATTGGGATGAATAAGGTTGTGGAAACCTGTCGTATTTTAGGAATTACTAGTCCAATGGAACCGGTCACATCCCTACCTTTAGGTGCAATTGGGATGACTCCTTTGGAAATGGCCAGTGCCTATGCGACAATTGCTAATTATGGTTGGCAATCACCCACAACGGTTATTGTTCGGATTACGGATAGTAGTGGTAATGTGATTGTTGATAATACACCAAAACCTAAGTTAGTATTAGATCCTTGGGCTTCGGCTGCGACTTTGGAGGCGATGCGGGCTGTAATTACCGAGGGAACGGGTAAAAATGCAGCTCTTGGTCGTCCCGCAGCTGGAAAAACGGGAACTACTTCTTCGGAGAAGGATATTTGGTTTGTGGGTACTGTTCCCCAGTTGACGACTGCTGTTTGGGTGGGACGGGATGACAACCGTCAGTTAGCAAGTGGTGCAACTGGAGGGACTAATGTGGCTCCGATTTGGCGAGATTTCATGACTCGTGCGTTGCAGAATGTACCAGTAGAGAATTTTAAACCGATGTCAAGTTTCCCCCGTCCTCTGTCCTAAGGATTTTGAGAAAAATGGTTGATAGTTGTCTGTTGAATGGCTGTCAACCTTCCACTGACAGTTTGCGATCGCACACCAATTCCCTATATCTAACTTTGGCGATATAGGATTATGGGGATAGGTAATGATATGCTGGGACAAGAGGGTGTAAATTTACTGTTGTTTTTCGAGTTCCCGTTTCATCCGTTCCAGGGTTTGATGCATTTGGTCAAACATTTGTTGAGGTGTGATACCAAACTGACCAAGTTGGGTTTTCAACTGTTCTATGGTCATTTGGGCTGTAAAATCATCGGATAGTTCAAATCGCTTCATAAAAATTCGATAGCGTTCGGTCATGGCTTCCATCTGTTCGATGTACATCTTTTTGCCTTCCCGGTCAAATTTGCCGTAGTTACTACCGAGCTTGATGAGGGATTGGTAATCCTCAAACAGTTGTTTTGCCTCTTGTTGAATTATTTCTGACTCAAAGAATCCCATGTTGCTCCCTTAAAAGTTTGAAAATAAATCGTGTTAAATAATTTTAAATTTTGAATTGAGTAGGTAGGTACAATCAAACATCAAACCGCAATGTAACCAATCATTCGGCGTAGAGACGACCCGACGGGTCATCTGTACTCCCTGATCTCAACGATAATTTTTACCACCCACCTACTTAGCCCTACAGATAAATCTTGAGACTGGTAAGCTCCAATTCATATTCGCTGCATAATCGTTTCCTGGGGTCGTGGACTGTCAACAGTTGGATATGCAATTTGAATATGGAATCGCTTACCATTAAATAAATATTGGTCATGAAAATACTTGCTGTATATCTAATTCTAGTTTAGAAAAGTCTTCTGTGGAAGCTATTGGTGCGGAAGTTCGGTTTTTCACCGCAATTTCACTACTTGACATTTCGTTCCCTCAAGGATGGTAATCAAGTATGATTCAACTGGGAATGTTTGGGAAACTTTGAGGAAATTTACTCTCTTGATGTCCTATGTTTACTAATCAGCGTAAAAGTCGTAGTGTTGCAGCAGTATTGGCATTTGCTGGAACCTTAACTATTTCTGGCTTACATAAATTTTATCTGGGACAACCTCTGTGGGGAATCCTCTATGTTTTGCTGTCTTGGACTCCCATTCCCAAGGTTGCAAGTGCCATTGAGGGGGTATGGTTTCTCGCTCAAAGTGAAGATACCTTTGACGAAAATTTCAACTTGGGTAAATCTCCCCTGCGAACAATTCAAACCGGAAAACAAGTCATTGCGATCGCGGATGCATTACGTGAGTTAGATGGGTTACGTCAGGATGGTTTGATTTCGGAATACGAGTTTGAACAAAAACGTCGTCAACTACTGGAACGAATCAGCTAACACGGGAATTGGAATTATGATGCAGCCGTTTCGATTCAATCCCAGATTACAACGTTTACGTGAGCGCATTCTCCATGACCCCTATTATCGGTTTCAGTCCGGAGAAGAAATTGCGATCGCTTCCCAGTTGGGTATCAGTATTGATGTTAATCATGCAACGGTGGATGATTGGTTGCGTTTACCAGGTCTATCAATCCATCAATCCCGTACTCTAGTACAATTATCACAGGCTGGTGTGAAGTTTTACTCGATTGAGGATATTGCTGCGGCTTTAAGTCTCCCTGTCACCCGTTTACAACCCCTCCAGCCAATTTTAAATTTTGCCTATTATGATGACGAATCGATTGATACTCCGGTTGTCATCGTGAATCCGAATACGGCAAGTTTAGAAATTTTGCTCAAAGTACCTTTTATAGATGTGGATTTAGCAAAGGCAATTATTCAAACCCGTGAAAATCATGGCTTTTATACCAGTATTGTCGATTTTCAAAAAAAGCTCAATCTCGCGGGAGATGTTTTAGCACAGTTGATGTATTATTTAAGGTTTTAATTTGAAATTCCCCCACTGATAATCTTACTTAGACTTACCCTGCATTTTTCACTAATTTCTCAAACTTGCAGGGAGTAGGGAATAGGGAATAGGGAGTAGTGGGACTTAGACAAAAAATAGCCGGAAAAACTACTCAAATGTATACGCACGACTTTGACATCGTTTTGAATAGTTTCTTGCTACATCTGGCTTTCAATCATTTTTGAGCCTATAATGTATTTTCCTTCCCCTGTATGGGTTTGAAGCTGATTTCTGCCTCAAAAATGTTTAAGTCCCGGTAGAAGGAAAATTAATCCGTCACTCAAGACTTATAACTTACTTGTGAGAAATCCGGGTTACGCAGAAGTAATGCCACTGTATCATTACGTAGCTTGCTTCCCGAAACTGCGTTGCGATCGCTGCGGACAAATCTTCTTTGCCCAATACCATTTCACTAGCATTTTGATACATTTTCTTTCCCTGCTTCCAAAAGCTCCCCCTCCATCTCCTGCTTCCTAAATGTATCAACCTCAAAGTAAAACGGTATAAGTCCTGTCTTATAGGTTAAAACTTTCCCTACTGCCTACTCCCTATTCCCTACTCCCACAAAAAGACTTTTTTTGTAGACTTGAATTAAAGTTGTTCTGGATTAATTCCTTTTTCTTGAAGCAAAGTCCGCAAAGCCGCCAATTCTGCTTCTGCTTTTTCAGCACGCTGACGTTCTTGTTCAGCACGCTGACGTTCTTGTTCTTTGAGTTGGTCTAATTCCACAAAATTTAAAAATGGTTGTCCATCAGGACGAAAAATTTGCAACTCATTATTTGGCAGTTCAAAACGAATGCCTAAACGGGGACTAACCCAACCTGCCATTTGCTCGATTTCTCGTAATTCATCATTTGCACGTAACCAACCTGTTAATTCCGGTGTATTTGGGTCATATAAATAATATTCTTCCACCCCATAACGCTCATAAAACTTATATTTAGCAATCATTTCTCTGTGAGTATTGCTTGGGGAAAGAATCTCAAATACAACCTGCGGAGGGATATTATTTTCTTGAGATTGAATATAAGCACCCCTATCTCCTTTCGGTCTACCAAAGACTACCATGACATCAGGTGCCCTGCGAATTACGTTATTATCTTTGACGGGATACCATAGCAAGTCCCCAGCCACAAACACATCTGGATTATTCGCAAACAACAAATCACAGTTTTTTTTAATCAACACAATTAATTCAAACTGTTTCGTATTGTCTGCCATTGGCTGTCCATCACTTGAAGGGTAGATGATGTTATCTGGGGATGCAAGTGGCAACTGAGTAACCATTGGTGTAGCTCCGTTTGCGCGAATCTACTGCTAATTTTAGCTTGATTTCTAGTTTCGCGATCGCTCAAGTTCCGGTTACAACCCATCCTCATCAATCTCTGCCCAATGTGACTGTCGGAAGGAAGACCTAACATAAATGCGGTTTTAATTATCTTTGGAGATATAATCACTTGGTCTGGTATTTAGTTGGAAGTCGCGATCGCATTATTTTGTGATTATGATGTGAGTACTCCTACACAGAAGTTGGCTACGATGAATCATACAATCTGAAACTCTTACCTACCATGATTCATGGAAAATAAAAGTTTTTAAAAACCTCAGATAGGAATCGTACTTGAATCTTGTTGAATATACTCAGAAATAAAGTTTTGGACGACGGGCTTCAGGGTTATTGGGGGTTTTCAGAAATCAAAATATGAGTTCTATATAATAATGTATAGTTTTTATTCCCTAAAAATTTAGCTACCAAGTACACTTGAGGTACTATCTTGCCATGGCCCCGGCGGCAATATACATTATCCTATCGGCGATTTGTCAAGATGTCAATAATCAGTCCTGAAAGTATTGTTATTGCGCTAGATTCTTGAGAATAGAGTCATTAATCTTGAGAAAATGAGCCGTGTTTTTGTCAATAAGCTGAAAATCCGAGGGGCTGTCACTTTTTTGTATTTTTGCATATTTAAAAAACTAATTAATTAAATCAGTCCCCATATCCTTTATGGATTTATGGATTATAGACACAACTAACCCAAAAAATAGTTCATTTCTACTACAGACTCCCTATTTTCTCGCGAGGAAATGATTTGCTTGTAGGGGACTACCTGCATTTGTCACAAATTCCCAAAAAATCAAAATCAACTGGACTGATTTTCCGATCAAAGCGTTTCCAAATAACTCAGCAAATCAGCCATTTCGCGGGGACTGGGCTGAAACTTGGGCATAGGGGGAGTTTCACCACTAATCACCTGATGGATCAAGCCATAGGGTGATTTGCGCTTAGAAACACCTTGTAAACTGGGGCCAACCCGTCCATCAGCTTCTAAACCATGACAACCGGCACAGTTAATCTGAAAGATGGCATGACCTTGGACAGGGTTGCCGTTTTGGGACAATACAGCCTTCACGTATGGGTCAGAAGCTTGAACCATACGAATTATAAAAATAGTAAGGACAACAGTAAGGGCGATTACCAATACTGTCAAGGTGATACGGAGGGTAAAATTTGGGGGTGTGGTTGTTATCTGGTTATCCAAACGAGTTACTTTTATTAATCAACGTCTACAAAAAATTTTCATTTCATACACATAGCTTAAAAGTTCTTGATCGCGTCTGCAAGCGGCTACGCCATTTTTCTTGCCACTGTTCTCTCAAACATCGTTATTTGAGGATTTTTGCAATGGTTTGGTAGAATCAGGATTGGATACAAATGTTTAAGAAACACAATAAGGAGTATTAAGGTGATCGAACCTTTACTGTGCGGTATTGTTTTGGGTTTAATTCCCGTCACTCTGGGTGGGTTGTTCTATGCTGCCTACGTTCAATATAAGCGTGGTAATCAACTAGGAATCTAGTGATTTTGGATTGTGGATTTGAGATTTTGGATTATCCGGCATTTCTGAATCGTGGGATGAATGACCAATGTAGCGATCTGTCGAGTCTAGCCAAGGATTAGAACAAGGCATCAGCAACCCCGATTACCCGATGACAATCTTGGTGGGAGATTTATTCTTCCACCAAACTCTTGATAACAGGGATTTTGGATGATTTAACAGATTTCCCCGATATTCTGTAAATCTTTCACCAACCTCGAAAATATACCCTTATGGTAGGTACTATTTGTTCGCTATAACAGACGAATTCTAGTTCTAGATTCAGGGTTATGGATTAATTATGCTAGCCAGGGTATGGAGTGCTGCAATTGTTGGCATTGATGCGGTCAAAGTGGGCGTGGAAGTGGACGTATCCGGTGGTTTGCCAAGAATTACAGTGCTGGGTTTGCCGGATGCGGCTGTACAGGAATCTAAGGAACGGGTGCGAGCTACTTTAAAAAATGCCGGATTTGGGTTTCCTGGTGGAAATATCGTCATTAATTTAACCCCTGCTGATTTACGTAAGGAAGGTCCCTGTTTTGATTTGCCCATTAGTGTAGGAATTTTAGCGGCTTCCGAGCAGGTAAGTGGTGACTTATTAGGTGATTTTTTATTCTTGGGTGAGGTCAGTTTAGACGGTAGTTTACGTCCGATTGCGGGGGTTTTACCCATCGCGGCTGCGGCGAGGAAAATGGGAATCAGTGGGTTGGTTGTGCCTGGGGATAATGCCCAGGAAGCGGCGATTGTGGAGGGGTTGGATGTGTATGGGTTGGATACTTTGGGGGAAGTGGCGGATTTGTTGAATAATCCCCACAAGTACCAACCAGCGAAAATGGAAGCACAAAATACCAGTGAAATTTTGGCGGTGGGAAGTTTTGATTTAAAGGATGTGAAAGGACAAACCCATGCACGCAGAGCCTTAGAAATTGCAGCTGCGGGGGGACATAATTTAATTTTTGTCGGACCACCGGGAAGTGGAAAAACGATGTTAGCGAGGCGTTTACCGTCGATTTTACCAAGTTTGGAATTTAGTGAAGCCTTAGAGGTGACACGGATTCATTCGGTGGCAGGATTATTGAAAAATAAGGGTAAGCTAGTGCGCGATCGCCCGTTTCGCAGTCCCCATCATTCAGCTTCGGGACCTTCTTTGGTGGGGGGAGGTGGTTATCCCCGTCCAGGGGAGATTTCTTTGGCTCATTTAGGGGTGTTGTTTTTGGATGAGTTAACAGAGTTTAAGCGAGATGTGTTGGAATTTTTGCGTCAACCATTGGAAGATGGATTTGTGACAATTTCCCGTACCCGACAATCGGTGATGTTTCCAGCCCAGTTTACCTTGGTTGCTAGCACCAATCCCTGTCCCTGTGGATTTTATGGCGATACAATTCAAGCTTGTAGTTGTTCTCCCCGTCAGCGAGAAAATTATTGGGCGAAGCTTTCTGGTCCGTTGATGGATCGAATTGATCTGCAAGTGGCGGTCAATCGGTTAAAGCCGGAGGAAATTACCCAACACAGTCCAGGAGAAAGCTCCCAAATAGTGCGTCAACGGGTAATTGCAGCCCGTCAACAGGCTATGGCAAGATTTAAAGATGAGAAAAATATCCGTTGTAATGCCCAAATGCAAAGTCGTCACCTGGCTCAATGGTGTCAACTGGATGATAGCTGTCGGAATTTATTAGAAGCAGCCATTCGTAAACTTGGTTTATCAGCCAGAGCTAGCGATCGCATTTTAAAAGTCGCTCGTACCATTGCCGATTTAGCTGGTACTGACAATCTCCAACCCCACCATTTAGCTGAAGCTATTCAATATCGTACCATCGATCGGATGCAGTGATTAGGATAGGATACGTTCGTCAGGAGACAGGAAAAAAGTGTTCAGTTAGAGCAAGTGGTCTGTCCCATAAGTTCTGAGGGGTTCTTGATAATAAAGGCGCTATGAGCGCTACTATGTGCCTTTTTTAACCCATCAAAATTAACGTGAATTCGACGGATTGTAAAAGCTGCAATCCCTGTGAATCCATGATTTTGAAAGTTAAGGTTTAAAGTAACCTCATCCATTAGTTGAGAACAAAGTCAATAACTGACTGATTTCAGGTTTAATGATTTTATTCTCAACATCATACTCGGAGGTTTTTAGAAACTTCTATTTTCTACGAATGATACTGGACAAGAGTTTCAGGCTTTATAACTTATCGAACTCACGTAAAATTAATGACATAATGACATGAAGTATTAGATTCTTGATCCGATTCCACACCATTGCAACAAAGGGAAAGTATTCAACGACTATTGACTCAAGGAACGAAATACATTATTCACTAGGGAACTGCAAGTTTTGGACCAATGAATAATTTTGCGATGGAAAGATGGTTTAAACGGATCGAAACCCATCCGTGGTGGGGTGTAGCTTTTGCTGTGGTATGGATTGCTTTGGTATCAGGAATCGGTTTTTTTTGGCATTTAGGTAGTACTGGCTTAATTGATGAAACCGAACCTTTGTTTGCAGAAGCTTCGCGACAAATGTTGGTGCGCAATGATTGGATTACACCCTATTTTAATAATGAAACCCGGTTTGATAAACCTGCTTTAATTTATTGGTGTCAAGCGATCGCCTATCAACTCATTGGTGTGAATGAATGGGCTGTGCGTTTACCAAGTGCGATCGCGGCTTTGTTTGTGGTGGCTTTCACTTTTTATATATTAAATTGGTATTATAGACAACAAGATGCTACTCTGCAGGTGACACGTCCATTACACCGTTGGCTAATTCCAGCCCTAGCTAGCGCCATTATCGCCCTCAATCCGGAAATGATTATTTGGGGTAGAACTGGTGTCTCCGATATGATGCTGACTGGATGTATGGTTGGTGGCTTGTTGTGTTTTTTCCTTGGTTATGCAAGTCCAACTTCTAAATCTAATTCCCCCTTTGTCACTTCCCCCTGGTACTGGGCTTTTTATGTACTCATCGCCGCCGCAATTTTAACCAAGGGACCTGTTGGTATCGTTTTACCAGGATTAATCATTGGTGCTTTTTTAATCTACGTTGGCAACTTCTGGACTGTTGTGCGGGAGATGCGTCTTTACATCGGTTTACCCCTGATTTTTCTCCTAGCTGCTCCCTGGTATATTTTGGTTAGCCTGCGTAATGGTGAAAGTTACATTAGCACTTTTTTTGGCTATCACAATGTTGAGCGGTTTACAGGGGTCGTCAACGGGCACTCAGCCCCGTGGTATTTTTATTTTGTCATTATTCTTTTGTTATTTGCACCCTACTCAGTGTACCTTCCGGCAGCAATGGTGCGGTTGAAATTTTGGCAGCGTCGTCAACTTTTGAACGTACCTCGGTTTCAACAGTTTGAATTATATGTGTTTGCCTGGTTTACAGGAATATTCGTATTTTTCAGTATTGCCGTCACCAAACTTCCCAGCTACGTATTACCACTGATGCCAGCAGCAGCGATTTTAATTGCTTTTCATTGGGGTGATTTTTTACCCGGCTCTGTTCCAGCTTTAGGAACTGAAAATATAAATCATCGCAGTTGGCGTTGGAGTAGTTGGATTAATGTCGTCTATATTACAGCGATTGGCATTGCCCTGTTTTATGTTTCCCAAATAATTGGTTTTGACCCAGCTGCGCCAAAATTTCGGGAAGCCTTACAGGAATCAGGTTTAACAGTAATTGGTGGAATCATTTGGCTGGTGACAAGCGTAATTCTTGCAGCCTTAATTATCCGTCGGCGTTGGTTAGCCATACTTCCCGTTAATCTGGTTGCCTTTAGTTTATTTTTGCTCTTTGTCTTGACTCCAGCCCTGTTTATTAACGACAGGGAAAGACAACTACCCCTACGGGAACTGGCTAAAGCAGCCGTTACCAACCAACAACCAAACGAAGAAGTGATAATGGTGGGCTTTCTCAAACCAACCTTTGTCTTTTATAGTCAGTTGAGCATCACCCATATAAAATCCGGTTCCCAAGCTGGAGATTATGTCAAAACTGCAGTTGCAAAATCACCGTCAGTATTAATTCTGGCTCAACCTGAAAAACTTGCAAAAATGGGTTTAACATCCACAGACTACACAGTGATTCAGGAAAAAGGTGTATATAAGTTGGTTCGTTTTCCCCAATTAAATCCCCGCAAAGGAAGTAGGGAAGGGTCAGCAGATGTAGAGACGTAGCAATGCCACGTCTGTGCGACGTAAAATTTGCAAATTTATCTTCAATAACACCAATATGATGAACCCCATCTGCTTGCGGCGATGGGGTTTTTGGCATAAATTACTCTTCCTCTTCCTCTTCCTCTTCATCAGAAGGATAATAAAAAGTGGAGCGACCAGTCAAAATTGACTTACCGAGTGAAAGTGCTTTTTCTGCCTGCAATGTAGCTTTACGTCGCCACGTTGCTCGACGCTTATCGCGCTTAGATTTGGATGTTTTCTTCTTTGGAACTGCCATATAGCGTACTTCGCAATTTTTGACAACCTTCCTATTTTATGCCATTCCTGGAAAAATGGAAGAAAAATTCGAGTATAGAATTCAAACGACTCGCTTCCTCGAGACGAACCGACGGGTCGTTTCTACTTTTCTGCTGGTTGTGTCAACTGTCGGTTGAAGAGGAGGAGGGAATTGGCTGATTTAAAGTATGTAGACCAAATTGCCGCATCGGGGCGATCGCGCCATTGCTCGCGGCTTACCCGTAGTTCTAAAATTGGTGCGATCGCGCCGTAATTTTGTCCAGAAACAATCACAGAAACGTCTGTAATGAAAATATCTTGGTCAAAACTACGCTGGGCTGCGGCTCGTGCGGCTGCTTCTGCCCTTCTGAGAATAGTTTCGTAGGTTTCTTCTGGCAAGCGGTCAATAATTAAGTCTGCCCGCGCTGTATATGCATTGACCTGTTGTATGGTTGCAATCTCGGATACTAGCCAAATTGGTACGGATGTCAATAGCAATATTGCTGCTCCAACAATCCGGATTTGCTTGCGTAAGTATGGCATAAGTGGATTAAACGTGTTCAGAATTCGCTGCATAGGAAGAAAATTTATGTTGGAACTGGTGTTGAATGAGTGGTTGATACGAAGATTGACCATTGGGTGACTACTCCTGATTCCTAATCAACAAGGGTTTGATAATTTCAGTAAAACGGTTAGTTTAGCGATTTTAGTAATAAAAATTACCCATTTTCGGTTTGAGGAATGGAAATTACTGAGGTTGATAAATATAGGTTAGCCTTGACTTCCTTTTCCAGCCAACTGTGGGAATAGGGAATATCAGGAGCAAGCAATTCACAGTAGCTAACGACGGCGGTACAGTGATTCGGAAACAGAAGGTAATGAATTGATACCTCCCTTCTATGCGCGCACCTATTTCCCCAAGTTCTATCGGTAAATTTAGACTTATATACAGTGATAGCGATGGCAAACAATTGGGCGATCGCAATTGGCATCAATCAATATCAATATTTTCAACCATTGATTTGCGCTCAGGCAGATGCTCAAGCAGTACGCGATTTTTTAGTCACCAAGGGTCGGTTTTCACCCCAGCAATGTGTTGTCATGAGTGATACTTCTCCTCCGATTGGCGACCGTTCTACGAAACCAACAAGGGAAAATATTATTTTACTGCTGGAAGATTTGGCGGCTGCTTGTTGGCGACCGGGGGACCGGGTATGGTTTTTCTTTAGCGGTTATGGTGTCAACGAAAATGGCAAAGATTATTTAATGCCTGTTGATGGTAATTACAAGCGGGTAGAAGAGACAGGTGTGGAAGTTGGTGCGCTGATGCAGTGTTTGCAAGCTGCAAGGGTGCAGGTGTTGCTGTTGCTGGATATTAACCGAGCAATGGGAACCTATCCAGATGTGTTTGTCGGGCAGGAAACGATTGAATTGGCTCAAAAGCTACAGGTTTCGACGATTTTATCTTGTCAACCGGAGCAATTTTCCTATGAAACTACGGAATTGGGTCACGGCTTTTTTACTGCGGCTTTATTGGAGGCTTTACGGTCGGGAAATGGCAATACTTTAGGGGAATTGGAGGCTTACTTAAGTGTACGCACTCCTGAGTTGTGTCAACACTATTGGCGACCGACCCAAAATCCGGTGACGGTGATGAACTATGCTAAACAAAAAATTCTCGGTGATTTGAATCTGGAAACCGATTTGGATGCAGCAGCAATTGTGTTACCGGAGGAGTTATTTTCTGCCGCAGTGGCTGCACCTCGACTAGAACCTACTCCTAAACCAGTTTCTCCAGCCATTCAATCTGCGTCAATTGATTCTCCTCCCACTTGGGGCTATACCCATCTGGAACCACCGGAAAATCAATCTGTCTCTCCTGATCATACTCCCTCCCTTCCCCCTTCCCTTCCCCCTGCGAATTCAGTATTAACGGATAATACCTCGGCTTTAATTAAAACCCCCCAACGACCTCCTTTACGCACCCTCTGGATACATTTGCTGCTGTGGAGTGTCAGTGCAGCTTTGGCAATGGGGTTAATTTTATTTCTCGCTATTCGCCATCGGGAAGGAAACCAAACTCCTACTGAACCGACCACCACTGCAACTCCCTTATCGGAAACCTCTGCCAATTTTCAGCCTGTACCCAAATTGTCTTCTGTTCCTTCCCAACCCTTTCCTACCCTGAGTGCGACTCCGGGTTCAACTTCCTTTGCTCAACCGCGCAAATCTTCACCTAGTAATGCCCTGACTATGCCTCTAGAGGTAGATGGGGAGGAAAAACCACCAGATACACCCCTAGTAGCCACTTCCCCGACTCCGACCCATCAACCTAGCCAAGACGGTCGGGAACTAGCTCGCACAGAATTAGCAAAATTGGGACTTAAGCCCTATCTTCCCCGCGATTTAAAAGCCGCGATCGCCATCGCTAGTAAAATTAAACCTGATAGTCCCCAGTATGCCCGGGCACAAACCAATATTAAAATTTGGAATCAAATGCTACTGGAAATCGCTACCACTCGCGCTCAAAAACGCCAATACACAAATGCGATCGCAGCTGCTGAATTGATAACCAAAAACCAACCCCTGTACTCGGAAGCTCAAAGTTCCATCAGTCAGTGGCGTAGTGATGCTAAACGTTATTTTGGCAACAAAACCGTGGTGGAAGCTGCCCAAAAGCTGATTAAACCCGGTCAAGCATCTACCTATAATCGGGCAATTGAGGTGGCTAAACGTGTTCCTAGCGGCGAACCAGGGGCTGATATCGCCGAAAATGCCATCGATAAGTGGAGCAAGCAAATCCTCAAATTAGCCCAGGAACGCGCTAATAAGGGTGATTATCAAGCTGCGATCGCTACTGCAATTTTAGTTCCGGAAGATACCTCAGCGCGAGATCAAGCCCAAAAGTCAATCACAATCTGGAAAACTCGTCTTAAATAAGTAATTTGTAATTCGTAATTCGTAATTCGTAATTTGTAATAGCCTGCGGTAAGGTTGCCATTATTTTAATTAATGGTTGAAGGAGGGCACGTAGTAGCGCTAGTCTACAACAACCCTGCGGGTATAGCGCATTAACTCTTTTTCGGAGCTAGAGCGACTACTACAAACCCCTCAGACTAAACTTATGTGGTCGAGTACTACGCCAAGGCCATTAGCCATTATAAATTGCCGCTTTGCGGTTTGAACAGGAACTGGTAAGCAGTACATCTAGGCTACTCCCTACTCCCCTTAAGTTGTAGGGATTAGGGAGAAATACAGGTATAGTCCCGCAAATGAGGAGAATATTAAAATTTGTAAAAAAAAGCAGCATAAATGCTGTTTTAACTATATAAATTCAATACGGGGATCACGTTCACCGTGTTTTTATGATAATTTCGATTAATCTGGTGATCCCATTGTTAAATTATTTGCTAGTGCCAGACATCCAACTTTCTTAGGGTGTCATTTATCACCTCAAAGTCCAAGCTTGTTTAACTTGTTTGGCAATTTTTTTCAATTCAAATCAATTTAAAGTTCTCAACTGCGGAAAACGCTCCGAAAAGCGTTTTCAACAATTGAGTATACTCTTTTCCCAGTAAGGTTTGGCTGACCTAGCAAATGACTTGCTGACAGTTAAATTTGTACACAGCTATTCAACAGGGAATAAATCAGAAGTAGCCGAGTGATTCAATTCGGTGTTTTATCTCGTAGATTTTTGGTGTGTACAAACTCGAATTAACGGACAATTACAGGTTTAGTTACAGGTTGGTAAACAGTGGTTCAGGATGGAAACTAGCAATTGTTGACCTAATCAATTAACAATACTGAGTTACATCCTCACCACATTCATCAGCGAGGTAGCACAATGCTCGGAAGCGTAAACTAACAACCTCTTCATACAGGGGATTCAGTTTACAGAGAGGGGGTATATGGAAAATGGTTTTACCGAAAACCTTGATATCCCGTTCAAAAGGACACTGGGGTGGAACTAGGCGGCAAACTCGATGGGCAAAATTGCGATCGCGCACCTGAATGTTATCGATAAACTGGCGTAGAGGTTTGAGAACATCAAACTGACAAAACGGACATTTTTTCGGTTTTGAAGTAGAAGTTAACGCCTGGTTTGCTTCTTCCTCTGGGGAATTGAGTGAAACCCAACTCGCGAAAAAAATCTTGTGGCTGGTATTATTAAATACCTTCATGGTTCACTCCTCTGAAAGAATTGAGGGCTTGGAACTACATCGAAGAAAATCTACAACTCAATCACGACCGTTCCCGGATGATTACTAGAATTCTGGACGAAATTTTGGCAAAATCGTTTCAGTGCAAGTTGAGACAACTTGCTACTGTCTAGTTAACCGTAATTTTCACGGAACGGGTAGTGTAATGTTGTCATCTTGTCAATAACTTGACTTAATTAAACTTTTCATCAAGGCATCTGCCTACGGGAAGAAATGTAACACAAAAAAAATACTTTGTGTCAATATACTGGACAAGTATTGACAAAAATCTATACTAAGCACATGAAAGCGCCTATGAAAGTTATATATTTTCAGGATTTTTGAGTGAGATAACCATTTCTGTCTTCATTTGATATTGAGGATATTTTTCAGACGGTATCCCAAAACCATGTGTCACCGTATCTGAAGAAATATATCCTTCAGCGACACACGTGAAACCATATCGATTCAGCACCAAGCCCTAATCTTTTGCTCATATGCTAATTTAACTTGTCAAGCCAAACAGTGTGTATCGCTACGTTATACATAATTTTCAGGGAGAAATCAGGTTGTGGAATATTCCTCCCTGCTGGGTTGGGTATTTGTTGGGTACAAAATCGCCAAAGTTTAGCGCTCAAAATTAGTCGCAGTTCGGGTAGTATTTTGATTTTTGTCAGCAGCAGCGACCCGAACCGAATAACTTTCAACATGAACATGCTTGGACAAGGAAGTAACTGGTGTACCGTGTAAAATACCAGTTAACGCCATAGATAGCATAAAGCCACCAGCAGCAGCAGCAATTAAGGAAATATTATCTTTCACCTTTAACCCTTAATCAGAATTACCATAAAAATAACAATCAAGACTATAACTCAAGATTCGGGAATATCGCAGTTATCGTTGTTGACGCAATCGGGGATTGATGATTTCATTCAACCCTTCCCCAAACAAAGACAAACCGACCACCATCAAAGTCATAGCTAATCCAGGGAATAAAGCCGTCCACCAAATCCCGGTAGGTAAAGCTTGCAAAGCCAATTTTAAATCATGTCCCCATTCAGGTACTTCGGGGGGTAAACCCAGTCCTAGGAACCCTAAACCACCTAAAACCAGAATGGCATCGGCTGCATTTAAGGTAAATAGTACAGGAACACTTTGAATTACATTGAAAAATAAATACTTAGATAAAACTTGCCAAGTATTCGCACCAATTGCTTGAGCGGCTTCAACAAATACCTCCGTTTTCACACTCACGGTATGGTTGCGAACAACCCGATAATACTGGGGTATATAGGCAATACTAATAGCGATCGCAGCGTTTAATATCCCCCTACCGACAATAAAAGCCAGAGTAACAGACAGCAACAGTCCAGGAATTGTATAGATACTATCCATTAAGAATAGTAAAGCTTTATCCCAGCGACCACCGACATAACCGCTAACCATTCCTAAGGGTACACCAACAAGCATACTCAAGGATGTCGCTAATATTACCACTTGTAAAGCAGCTTGCGCCCCAAATAAAGTCCGTGAAAACACATCATAGCCCTGACGACTAGTACCAAACCAGTATTTTTCAGAGGGTGGGACGTGTATGGGGTTACTTAAGGATTCGGTGGGATTTTGTAGTAAACCAATGGACTGCAATAGGGGTGCAAGTAGAGCAATCAAAATAAAAAATACCGTAATTACCAATCCAATCAGCATTAAACGCTGGGATAAACTGGAGGTTTTTGACAACCGTAAAAATTGTGGTAACGGACTTCTGGTGACAGCCATAGTAATTATTAAGTTGGTGGGAAAAATTATCTTTGTGGTCAGGGAAAGACGTAACATGTTACGTCCGTAATAGGGAGTAGGGGATGCAGAGGAGAAAACTATTATACCAATTTGCCAAAATCAGACGACAGATGAATTTTGTCGAATTTTGTAGTGACGTAGGACTGCTACGTCTCATATTGATATGTTGCCAACATTTTGGGAATCGATATTAAGTATTTGAGAGTATCAATGTATTATCTCATTTCCCCTTCTGTCTCCTGTATTCTACAAACTACGGTTCAATTCCACTCAATTTCAAAACATCAGCCATAGTGGCACAGTAATTAGTTAAACCAAAGGTAGCAGGGTTGATAATATTTTTATAGGTAAAATGGCGGTAATTCATACAAAAACGACTCCACCCATCCATCTGAATCCGGAAAACGGCAATAATAATGTTGGCAAGGGTAATGGAAAGGGGTATGCGAAAGGAAATTTTTTTGTGAAGATAAGCACAAACCTCTTCAATCGCTTGATTTGCGGTCAAACGCGGTTGTCCTAAGACTAAGCGTCGAGGACCATCAGCACTTGGAGGATGGTCTACCAGATGGGTGACAACGGTAGCAATATCCTGTGCATGGATAAAGTGGAAACTACCATCTGCTCGCAAAAATTTAATCAGGTTAATGTATTTTGTCACCTCCGGAATACCAGAAGAAATATGGGAAACGGGGATTTTCTCATCACCTCCAAGGACAAGGGTGGGGAAGACTGTGGTAATTTTATAGGAGATGGGTAGTTTTTCAATTTTTTCTAAGCACTGGTATTTGGAGCGAATATAATCTATCCCTAACTCCCCTGCTTCCGGTAATAATTCATCATTGTGATTTAAAACGCTAGCGGTAGAAAAATAAATAATCTGTTCACACCGTTGTTCGTCTAGCAAACTAATTAATTCTAGGGTTTTATTGACATTCACATGAAAGGTCATGTCCCCCCCCCAAGCGGTTGCGGTCAAAATAGCCACATCGATAGTTTTTAGCAGGTCACTGTGTTGTTCGATTTTTTGCATATCCCCTTGAATTACATGCACATTACCACGAACATTTGTATCAACTTGGAGTTTGTCAGGATTTCTGACTAATAGGAATAATTCGTGATTTGTTTGCTGGATTAAGGTTTGACTAATGTAATGTCCCACACATCCACTAGCACCAGTGACTAAAACTCGTTTTTGAGAGTGATTTGTCAAAATATCATCAGACATAGGATTTTTAATAAATAACAGTCAAAATAAACTAGCTAGAGGGCAGATAGTAAGCTTTGATTCCCTAACTGTCAAGCTTTTACTTAACTGGCTAGAAAATAGGGAGTTGAGAGTAGGAATAAACCATTTTTTTTGGTTTTGTTACGTACAAATGTTCTCTTAGAGAAGGCTGCGCTTAGATGAGGGACTCACTTGTAAGTAGGGCTTGTTGAAAAAGTAGAGAGAATTTATTTCAGCGCATATGAACTATAAGGGAATTGAGCAATGATTAGTTGCACAAGTGTTGAATCTTAAGATTTTAGCGGTTGATACCAAGTTGTGTATTGGTGCTGGTGATACCAAATTTACCCCGCAATTGACTTCATTGTTATTAATAGAAGCTCAAATTCGTGCAAAGCCCCTAGATTTGTAAAGTTATGTATCGAAATTCAACACTTTTGGATTAGTTGATGTTATGGATTTTCTATTTTGAATAGTTTCAAACAATAATAAATTTCCCAAAATTATAGATAAAAACAGGCGTAAAAGTCTCCACAGATAAGTGGATAAGTTGATAACTAGAAATGAAACTGCAATTGCAGTTGTCAGATGTATGAGGAAGTTTAGTCATCACAAGATTAAGGCTAAATCTTCTTTTGCCTTGTCCGACCCTCAATACGCTTTCAGTAAACCTGACATCGTTTTTTGGTGACAATCTCGACCTCTGGCTCGACTTCAATCCACAACACCGCCCCACTACACCCCAAAGGCTGCTCCGGTCGATATACCAACCGACAACTTCCCCTAATTTCCACTTCATTGCAATACTTGGGACGACCCTTGCCAGCCCTTACCACAATTACCGGGTGTTGTTGATTTTCACGACGATTGCGGGCAATTTGATGCTTATTCACATGGATATAAGTCCGAACTTTCTGGATTCTCATCCGCCAATGTCCTTTCGGACCCCTTTTCCCAGCAATAATCCTTGGCATCCCCTTAAATAGGGGAATTCGCCAACACCTTCCCTCTTTATACGCACCATCAATCCTTCCTTCCCCCAACAATTGTCGAACTCTGGAATCGCTAATCCCCAATAGTGATGATGCTTTTGTACTAGTAACGGTAGTCATCAAAAAAACTCTAACGTTATAGTTTTTCTGAGAGTTAAATTATCAGAATTCTTGTACTAGGGCTGAAAAAAGTAATATTTTGCAATCTGAACCAAATCTTTCCCAAGCAATACCGTATTCTTGACAAGAGAGAAAAAACTTCTTCCAATTTGTGGAAGAAGTAACAAGCGAATCTAGTACCACGCGGCGTAAATACGCTACCTTGTCCTTCGTGCCCATGCTCCGCGTGGGGCAGAATCTACGAGACTCCTGCCTCGTGAATGAAGGAAGGCAGTAGCCCTCGCTGACTGAGTGACCACCCAGAGCATAGTCACTAGATAATCTGACTCAACTGATACTCGGTTTATTTCCACCAACCTGTACTAATGTCAGCAACATATGCAAGCAATTCCCTACTTTGTTCGAGAGTCATAAACTTGCTCTGATGTTCCAGTTAATCACCATGACAAGGGAAAAAAGTGGAATGCTCCTAATATTTTCTAATATTGATTCAACTGCGATTTTGCTGTATGCTATAGACTATCGCTACGCGTTTTAATTGAATCCATCAACAAAAACTTATACATAGGTAAAGAAAATCAAATCTATCAATTGCATCATTTTAGTTGAATGTATTGCAAACTAAAAACAGGTGTAAATTGAAGTGAAGGTGGCAGAATCTATGCGTTTAACTGATGGTTTAGTCCTCACTGTTTTTAATGCTGTTGTCTGTTTGGTTTTGCCGAGAATCCTATCATTACTTTTGTCGAAGGAGCAGAAACAAGAGGAACTAGCCGTGGTAGAAATTGCCGATAGATCCGAAGTACCGGAATTAGCGGCGGATGTTGCCTAGGAAGCGGTTATTTAGCAGAAAAATGGAGATGTTTTTCGATAGGTAAAATATCTGCTGATTGATGCTTCGGTTTAGCGATCGCCAAAAAACCTAATTAGAATTCAGGATACAGAGGTGATGAATAAGGTATTTTTGGTTAGGTATTTACATAGCCGTCATCACCTTGTACCTAAAATGAGCAAATAATTTTCTCCACATAGACTCAAACATCTTGATATTCGACTCTACATTTACAACTGGGATAGATACCCTAAGCTACCAGGATTCCAAGTGAAATCAGCCATATCATCTGGCCAATAGATTTCATCTGGTTTAGCTAGTTCTAAAATTCCTTGACTCAGCTTTTGATACAAGCCGACAAAATCACCAACTGCAAGATGGTTTTTAATCATGGTTTGTCGCAACAGTTGGGTCGTAAACATCATATTATGGGCTTCAAAACTACCCTGGGGAAACATGGGGGGAAAAATTATAAATTTAATATCATCTCGCTGTTGTTTAATAGCCCTTTGGGGTGTCATGCCAAACTTTTCAGGGACAATATCGCCAGCAATAGATACCATAATATATTTTGGTCCTTTAGCCCAGCGAAAATAGGCATTACCAAATAAAAATACATTAATTAAATGACGACTACGTTCCTCCCATATTTTTTCTTGTGTACGTCTAGCCGAGAAATTCCAAAAAAGAGCATGGGCATCAATATATCGTCTTTTAGCCAGATTAATTCCCCTTGCAAGTAGAATTGTTCCTAAACTATCACCGGAAAAATTTATTGGTAGATTATGTTCAACTGCGTAATCAATTAAAGCCGCAGAATTTTTAATCACAGGACTTCCGGATAATCCCATATAGTCTAATCCGGCATTAATCCAATCTAAATAACGATTAATAAAGCTGAGAATAGGGTTTCTTTTTAAGTAAGAAGCGTTATGTAAATTAGCGATTCCCGTATTTAAAGTCTCAGCATATCTTCGGCTACGTCTGGAAGCTTCCGCTTCTTTTTGTCCCAGTCCAGAAATAAATATCCCAAAAAAATCACGACGATTATTTTCTGGATAGTAGGTAATTTGTTCGGCAATCATCGTGATAGGATTTTCACTTTTCATGACATCATCAAAATCAAACACTCTTTCATTCCCTGGATTTTGAAATTGTCCATCAAATCTTTTATCTGGGAATAAAAATTCAATTGGCCACCGCCACCAAGGGGATTGAATTTGTTGTGATTTGTTTTGTGTATTCATGGGACATGCTGGATTTTGGATTTTGGATTAATATTATAATGTTTTGCTTTGAAGTTGATACATTGAGGAGAACAAGGGGAGAAAATAGAAAATGTATCAAAATTGAAGTGAAATGGTATTAGAGGGTTTATATTAGTTTTATTGTTGCCAAAAAGCTCGTGCTTCCGATGGATTGAATTTCAAGATTTGTGGATTACCGAGTTGTAAACAGCAATTAAAATAATTCCCAGATTCAGAATTGCTAGCAGATAAGGAAATTTCCAGTTCGATATTCATGGTTTTTGCGATCGCACTTCCAATTCCCCTTGCAAGTAAG
This sequence comes from Calothrix sp. NIES-3974, assembly GCF_002368395.1. GTDB lineage: Bacteria > Cyanobacteriota > Cyanobacteriia > Cyanobacteriales > Nostocaceae > NIES-3974. The sequence goes on along the minus strand of NZ_AP018254.1, from coordinate 2,147,954 downwards.
GGTGGTACCGAGTTACCAACTTGGCGAAAACCATGCCATTTTGTGTAATGGAAGCGAAACCAATCCGGGAATGAGTGCAATCTTGCAGCTTCGCGGACAGAAATGACCCTGGGTAACAGGGGGTGGATGGGACGGGGAGATGTATGTCGTCCCCGACTGCTATCGGTTCCAGCGCGGAGGGTATGGGAAAATCCATTCCAATCTAACCTGCGTAAACGACTGACTGGTTCTAATTCTCCGTAGGAAAGTTGAGCAAAGCGTTGTCTGGATGATTCCCGGTGTTGGGTTTGCATGGAACTAGTGAGTAATTTGGGGTTCCAGTGACGGGGATAGGAAAAATCCGGTAAATCAAAACTGTTTCCTTGGTGATTGGTGCAGGTCTTAGAAACGATTTGCGAGGTTGTCTGTGCTAAAGGAGGAGTCAGTGCCGTGGGCGGGTTCCCCGACTTGAGGCAACAGGCGTGATGCTGCTTGCGTAAAAACCGAACGTAATCACTAGCATTAGCGTTAATTTTATCGAAGTATTCATCATCTAGTAAATATTCATCCCCAGTTACGAACTCGCGAAATTGATCGATATCAGGTAAATCCGCGATCGCATCTTTGACTGTAGTCCGAAACTTAACAGGTTGGAGGTGACGTTCCAGGAACACCCCATCCTCTGGGTATCTACCACCAATCACAAATAGACGTTTGCGACGCTGGGGAACCCCAAAATCCATCGCATTCAAACATATCGCTTTCGTCCAGTACCCACCTGCAATAAATTTCGCTTCCAGTTCTTCTAGCAAACCTTTATACTTACGACTTTTTAAACCGGGTACATTTTCCATCACAAAAAAACGCGGACGCAACGCGCAGACAATCCGCAAAAAATGAAAAATCAGACTATTACGCTCATCATCTAAATTACGCTTCCCCATTACCGAAAAACCCTGACAAGGGGGACCACCAAACACTAAATCAAATTGGTGATTCCATTGGTTTTCCCGATAATTGGTCGTATGGGGATAAAAACAGCCCAATTGTCGATGCTTTTGCCAACCAAGGGTCGCAGCTGCATTAATATCAGCCACCGTAATATCGGTGATACTGCGACAAATTACCTGGGTTTGGGGAAAATTGTAGGCATAGGTACAAGCGTGAATTGGGTCCCACTCCACCGCCACCAGTATATCAAAACCAGCCTGTTCCATCCCCAAAGAAAAACCACCTGCACCAGCAAACAAATCCACAGCCACCGGACGGCGAGTATTTTTATACAGGCTAGGGAAAGCCAGATTTAATTGACGTTCGCTACTCAAAGTCAGACGATTTTGAATTTTAGATTTTGGATTTTGGATTCAGGATACAGCAAGAAACAGTTGAAATATTAAATTTAAATATTACTTGAAAAAAGAAGAACCCCACCCTAACCCACCCCCGATATCGGGGGGTGGGGTAAAATTCCATGCAACTCTCTAGTAATTATTCCCGTACAGACGCGACATGTCGCGTCTCTCCCAACTCCCTAATACTGAACATATTCCAAAATAGCTGTTGCAGCGCGATCGCATACTCCGGGTTCACCGAGTTGGGTACGCATTTGCTGGTAATCGGCTTGCATTTGGGCTTTGAGGGTGGGATTTGTGAGTAATGCGATGGCGGTTTGGGTGATATTATCAACGGTGGCAGCTGTTTGGATAAATTCGGGGACGATAGCACGCATGGCAACTAAATTCGGTGGTGAAGCAAAAGGAATGGATATATTCAGGATATTTTTCGCTACCCAATAGGTCAATGGACTCACCCGGTATAAAACAACTTGGGGGATTTTGAGTAATGCTAATTCCAGATTGACAGTACCACATTTAGTCAGGGCTAAATCGGCCGCCGCTAATACTTGTTTTTGCTGCTCACCGGAAACGATGGTGGCATTTAATTTGTAGCGATGGATAGATTTGGCGATCGCATCCCGATATACATCCAAGGACAGGGGAATCCAAAACTTCACCTGGGGAAATTGGGCTTGAATCTTGGCAGCCGCTCCAAAAATTACTGGTAACAAATATTTCAACTCCTGCCGTCGAGAAGCAGGTAATAAAGCCACACACAAATCATCCCCACCTATCCCTAACTCAGTTCTAGCCTCTTCACGAGCAGGAAATTCTTCCATTCTGTCAATCAACGGATGTCCCACCCAAGTCACATCCGCACCATGTTTTTGATAATACTTTTCCTCCTCCGGGAAAATCGCTAGCAATTTATCGCTGACACTAATCACCTTTGAGGTGGTCTGGGCTGTAATTACCCGTACTGAAGCCGCCCAAGCTTGAGGAGCAATATAATAAAAAACAGGCACATGGGGTAAATGGCGACGCATATAAGCACCAATACTTAAATTTGGCCCCATGTAATCAATTAAAATTACCACATCAGGGGGATTTTCTCGCAGATAATCCAAAGCACGACGCTGCACCCGCATTGTCGGCAAAACATAGGGCAAAGCTTCTAATAACCCCATCGAACCAATTTTGCTGGTATTACCAAGGATTTTCGCCCCAGCTTGGTGCATTTTCTCCCCACCCAGGGCAACTATTTCTAGTTCAACACCCCTACTAGCAGCCTGACGTTGCAGCGCTTCCACAAGTAGAGTCCCCTGTAAATCTCCCGAAACCTCGCCTGTACTAATAAAAATCCGCATTTGTGATTTAATTGCCTATTCAATTATCCAAAGTTAATGGGCAGACAAAATATACTGGGGGCAGTTGGCTAGAGCGCTATACCTATGGGAAGGCTTGCATCTATAGCTTTATAACCTAGTACACAAACCTGAGGCTGACGCTGACGACAAAGCCAAACCATGTAGCTTTAGCTTGACAGGTAGACACCCATAGCGCGGAGTTTTCTGCGACAACGCATACAAAGTGATTCGCAACAAGCTTTCCACGCCACAAAAACGTCTAAATAGCCTATTTCTACTACCCGTGCAGACACGACATGTCGCGTCTCTAAGCACTACCGATTCACAAGCAAGTTCCCCATGTCATTGGAACACAGCCTTTCGGTTGACGCTGACGGCGAAGCCAAATAAGAAAATAGTTTATTCCTACTCACTACTTCCCATTCCCTGCTCTTTTAGGATCAAGTTATTTACTCTTCGCCTCCACTTTTTGCCGCCTTACCCTTCCCAGGAATTAAACCCCGTCGTCCAGGCATTTGTGATAATAACAAGAATCTACGTAAATGCTGCAAATATTCAGCTTCACCCAACTCTTCTAAATGCTCAATCGCTTCTTTGAAGGTTAAATCAGAGCGGTAAAGAATTCGGAAAGCCTTTTTAAACAATTGCAAATCCACCGCCGAAAATCCCGAACGCTTCAGCCCGATTAAATTCAACGTGCGGATTCGGGCAGGATTACCTTCAACGGTCATAAAAGGGGGAACATCCCGGTCAATCCTGGCCATTCCGCCCACCATTGCATGTCTACCGATATGGACAAACTGGTGTACGCCTAAAACCCCACTCAAACGAGCGCGAGATTCGATATGCACATGACCAGCCAAAGCCACGGAATTAGCAATGACAACGGAATCTTCAATCACACAATTGTGACCAACATGGACATAGGCCATGAGCAAATTATTATTCCCAATCACCGTTGCTTCCTCAGCACCAGTAGCTCGGTTAATGGTCACATATTCGCGAATCATGTTGTTGTCACCAATTTTGACCCAACTGGGTTCGCCAACGTATTTTAAATCCTGCGGTTCCAAACCAATCGTCGCGCCAGGAAAAATTTGATTGCGCGCACCGATTTCCGTTAAGCCGTCAATGACGACATGGGGACCAATTGTCGTTTCTGGACCAACTTTGACATGCCCTCCAATCACCGCATAGGCACCGACTTGCACCGTCGGGTGAAGTTCTGCATCTGGATGGATAACAGCTGTTGGATGAATAAGCGTCTTCAAGGGTGCATCTCCACAAACAGTAAGCTTGCTGTTGACTAGTTGTGACTTGTTTTAGTCGTAAATAAAGAAAAAATGTCGGTTGAACAAGGGCGTGTGTGAGGGCGTTTAACGGTTTTAAACGATAAAATCGGATTTAGTCAAACCTAAATGTCAAACTAATTTAATCAACTTATTTTACTAGCATTATTCCGCAAAAGTCGGTAAGGGTACATACACGAAGATGCAGCACCCTACCAAGTGCGGAATTAATCTTAACTTACGAGTGAAAACATCAGTTCTCCCTCACATGCCAGTTGTCCATCGACTTCGGCGCGCGCTTGCATCTTACCAAATCGACGCTGTTTGACGCACAACAGTTCCACAGTCATGATTAGTTGATCGCCGGGAACTACTTGGCGACGAAAGCGGACTTTATCGATACCGGCAAATACAAATAAACCGCCCTCTAATTCCGGTAGCTGGGTTAAAACAATACCACCGACCTGAGCCATTGCTTCCACAATTAGTACACCCGGCATCAGTGGTCGTCCGGGAAAATGTCCTTGAAATTGGGGTTCGTTGACAGTGACGTTTTTGATGCCAACTGCGGATTTACCGGGGACATAATCGATAATTCGGTCTACTAAAGCAAAGGGATAGCGATGGGGGAGAAGTTTTTGGATTTCTTCAACGCTAAAGGTTTTTTTTGTTTCTGCGGGATGATTAGTGGCGGGAGAAACTTGGAGAGTATCAACTGTTGACATGAATGACCTGGTTGTAGATTTAGTATTTTCGAGGATATGGGAAATATTTCCCACTAGAAGAAATTGAAAATAACCATAATTTCTGCAATTTCTTCTGTTTACAGCATACCTGGTCGTTTATTTATTTTGGATTTTGGATTTTGGATTTTGGATTGAGATGACCCGACGGGTTGTCTCTAGGTGTTAGGGGATAGGGGTTACAACATCAAACATTTTCCCATCCCTGCATACCTGTATCCCCCGCTCCCGAAAGCTCCCCCTACCCCAAAATCTGCCGGGCTAGCTGTACATGTAAATTATGGCTGGCTTTGTAGGCGAGATAATGGGCAGTGGGGATTGTTCCTAAAAGGCTTAAATCTCCGACCAAATCCAGAATTTTATGGCGTACAGGTTCGTTAGGGTATCGCAAGGGTGGGTTTAACCAACCTTCTGGACCACAAACTAGGGCGTTTTCCAGACTACCGCCCTTTATTAACCCGGATTTTTGGAGATATTCAATTTGATGAAGTAATCCAAAGGTTCGCGCTGGAGCGATTTCATTGATAAATTCATCTGGAGTTGAGGATGGTTGCCAACTGTGCCATTGATTCCCGATAGCTGGCAAGTCAAAATCTATACCATAGGTAAATCGCAGGGTGGGGGAGGGAATGGCGGCGACAAAGATATCGTTTTCTCGTAACCAAATTGGTTCGTTGATGGTTGGGGTATTGGTTTCCTCTGGGTCTTGCTCTGTAGTTTGGGTAACGATACCGACGGAGGCGATACTTTCTGTCCAGATGCGAGCGGAACCGTCAAGGAGGGGAACCTCTGGTCCATCGATTTCAATCTGGGCATTGGTGACTCCCATTCCTTGCAAAGCTGCGAGTAAATGTTCAACGGTACGCACGGATGCCTCTCCATCTCCTAGTTGGGTGGAAAGAACGGTTTGGCTAACACTGCTGACGTGGGCTGGTATTTGGGGTGAATTAGCTAAGTCGGTGCGAATAAAGTAACGCCCGCTACCAGGTGGGGCGGGAAGAATACGCACCTGAGTTTGATGACCACTGTGCAACCCAATACCTGATTGGGCGATCGCATTTTTGAGGGTAGTTTGCATCTGGAATTAATTTAGAAGACAGGAAACAGGAAACAGGAGACAGGAGACAATTAAATTTCCCTTCCGCCCCTGTTGCTTCCCCAAGAACTTATTCTGGATTTTAGAATCGCTCGCCGATCCCAAAGTTAATCCGGTTATCTCCGTCGTCGTTGATACCGTAGTCAATGCGGATGGGACCGAGGGGTGATTGGATACGAACACCTAGTCCGTAACCGTAACCGAAACCATCTTTATTTAAGACTCTGGCTGCTTCGGTGGTTGTGCCCAGGTCGCTACCAACATCGAAGAACACGGCTCCACTAATCACAGAGAAAAGGGGGAAACGATATTCGGCTGTAGCTTGCAGGAAACTGCGTCCGCTACCAAGTCCACCTTCTTCGTAACCGCGGACGGAGTTACTACCACCTAAAGTAAAGGCTTCGTAGGGAGGTAGGTCGCCTAAAATGGTTCCACCTTGGACGTTGAAGGCTAGGGTTTGGGGTCCTTTGGTTTTGATGAATTGTACGGGGAAGTAGTGGCTATAGCTACCGCGTAGACGGGTGAGGAAGATATTTCCTAAACCTACGGGTACGGATTGATCGACTCCGAAGCGTAGGAATGAGCCTTGGGTTGGTTGTAAGGCACTATTACGGCGATCGCGTGATGCACCAAGTTGTAAAAACAGTAAATCATCCTCTCCCCCGTCACTAAAACTCAAGGGTATATTTTTTGTTGAGGTGGAAGTGGTGGAGTTACTGGAGTCGTTGCGCACCCGTCCAATGGGACGAATATCTCCATCGGCATCACGAATGGAAACCCGTTGATATTGTAATCCGGCGGAGGCTACCCATTCGGAGCGTTCAAAGGGGTTGCGGGAGAGGGGACGGGTAAAGTTGATACCACCCCCTAAACGGAGAACACGGGGGCGATCGCCTTCATTGTTGGGGTTGCCAATATCAAAGGTGCGGATGTCCTGGTCTTTGCCGTCAAAAATTAAGGAAATGGAACGACGGCGGAATATATTGCCGGTGTAGGATGTGCGGTAGGGGTCTCCCGCAATCCAGGGGTCGGTAAACCGTAGGTCAAATAATAATTCCCGTTGACCAACTTGTATTTCGGCACCGAGTTTTTGGTTGCGACCACCAAAGTTTTGTTCTTGGTAACTGACGGTTCCAAATAGACCACTGGCGGAACTAATCCCTGCACCTGCGGCAATGGAGCCACTGTTCCGTTCGACGACGTTGACCACTACGTTTACTTTGCTGGGGTCTTGACCGGGGTCAAGGGAAATATTTAGGTCTTCAAATAATCCCAGGTTGAATACCCGTTGCAGGTCTCGTTGAACTTTGTTGCGGTTGAAGACCTGTCCGGGTTTGAGTTCGACCTCTCTGGTAATAATATATTCTTTAGTTCGTCCGCGAATTGGTCTACCTTGGTCATCGGTGTCTTGACCCTCTTTGTTGCGGAAGCGGACACGAACATTTTCCACTACCCCTTCGGCTACTTGTAGGGTGACGACTCCGTTTTCTGTAACTTGGGGTGAGCCGATGACGTTGGCGAGTACATAGCCTTGGTCTTGATAGCGTTTATTTAACTGTTTGATACCTTCTTGTAAATCCCGCAAGTTTAAAATTCTACCGTACTGGGGTTTAAAAATTTGATCGACAGTTCCCGGAGGGAGAACAGAAGGAACATTTGTACCGGGATTGGCTTGAATTTCCACCTTAGTTAAAATTGGATTGGGTTGAACGACAAAGCTAACCCTCACACCCACTGGAGTGTCTTCCGGTACTGCTTGCACATTGGCAAAAAATCCTGTAGCAAAAATCGCGTTGATATCTTGTTGTAATTGCGATCGCGTGGTTGTCCTTCCCGGTTGGGTGCGGATTACTCGATATACTTCGTTTTCTAGTTCAGTGGTTAATTGTCCAGTTTCGGGACGGACTAAAACCTCGGCAACTAAAACCTGTGGTTCGCTTTCGGAGTTAGTTGTTCCCGGTTGGTTGTTTGTAGGGGTATTGGGAAATTGAGGCTGTTGTTGTGGTACTGGGGTATTATTAGGAATTTGTCGTGGAGTTTCTATTCCCGGTTGTTGGTTGGGAGGGGTGGGTAAATCGGGTAGGGGTGCGGGTGCAGTTGGAGTTTCTGGGGGAAAGGTTTGAGCGATTGATTTCCCGTTGTTGGCGGGAATTAATTGAGCAGCTGTTTTAGTTGTACGATTGGGGACTTGTGTGGTGATTGGGTAGTTTGCTGCTGCTTGAGGAGAATTTGCCCCTTGTTTCGCCTTACTTTGAGATAGTACTGCTTTCAGTCTAGCCAGTTTGTTCGAGTTGACAGCACCGTCTGTAGGAATTGTATCTACTGTACTGTTAACAGCAGGTTGCTGATTTTCCTGACCAATTGACTCTGGTCTCACTGCGACTGTTGTGTCTTGAGTCTCAATTGGGAGAGAGGTTTGAGGTTGATTTTCCCGTTGATTTTGGGCATTGTCCCGAACTTCCGACTCCAGTTCCCCTGGTGGAGAGGATGTAGTCTCAACTGTGATATTTTCTGATTTTTCCGTCACAGCACTGGGAGTTTGGGCTTGAGCTGCCATCGAACTACTTAGGGGCGTAGTAATTGCTACTACGGTTGCCAATACTGGGTAAAAGCGCATTTTCTCTAGATTCCTCTTCACGTCCACACACCGTCAAACCGATTTTAGATTTTGGATTTTAGATTTTGGATTACCTGAAAGTTGCGTCTTGCGGAGATTTTTTTGAATTCGCTTGACATCGCTTCTTGAAAACCAGAGTAATCCCAATCTCGCATTTTTTGATTTTAGACTACCCCTAGGAATCGATCCGGGATGTATACCAACAAGAAGCTATTGGCCATTTCCCGAGATTTCCTCGCCAATCTTAAGATGATCTAGTTCAGGAGTAATCCGTACAGATTATATCTATGAATCGATGATTGAGTAGAGACGTAACATGTTACGTCTGTACATGTTACGTCTGTACACGTTACGTCCGTACATGTTATATCCGTCAAAACTGACCCGAACCATCTTTGGATTTGTTTAGTTATCGACGTAATTATCGCCAATGTGTTCTCAGGGTAATCCAAAATTTCCAGCTTGTAATGATTGACAACTAACATATTTCAAATTTCACCCAAAGCATTTTAGATTTTGGATTATTAAGTTGACAGTTAACTGTCAGCTACTCACAGCCTTCAACACCCGTTGCAACACCTCTTGGTAAGCACCTTCAACGTTACCTAAATCCCTACGGAAACGGTCTTTATCTAGAACTCGCAGGTTGGCATCTGTTTGGCTGCTGTCCCACAATCGACAGGTATCGGGGCTAATTTCATCGGCAAGTAGTATCTGTTGCTGTGCATCTAGTCCAAATTCCAATTTGAAATCCACTAAGATAATGTCACAACGGCGAAAAAACTCCTGTAGTAAGCGATTAACCTGCAATGCTAAATTAGTAATCGTCTCAATTTGTCCAGGTGTGGCAATTTCCATTAACAAAATGCGATCGCGTGTTAACAGTGGATCACCTAATTCGTCACTTTTATAGTAAAAATCTACTAAAGGCGATTTTAATTCTGTCCCTAAAGGTAATCCAGTTTGCTGACATAGGCTTCCAGCCGCGATATTCCGTACTACTACTTCTATCGGGATAATCTTAACTGCCCGTACCCGCATTTGATTGTCAGTAGGGGTATCAATAAAATGGGTTTTTATCCCATGTGCTTCCAGATACCTAAATAAATGACTGGAAATTGTGCAATTAATGTTTCCCTTGCCCGCAATACTGCCACGTTTTTGAGCATTGAAGGCGGTTGCATCGTCTTTATAGGTAGCTAGTAAAATTTCCGGTTCGGAAGTTGTATAAATAACTTTGGCTTTGCCTTCGTATAATTTCGTGGGGTTGGTAGAAACAGACATGGTGGGATACTATTGTTAGTGACGGGGTATTGTTGCGCATTTTTGCCTTATCAGCTTTATTATTTTATCCTTTAGTTATTCGTTATTATCCCCAGGAAATTGCAAACATCCCTTTTTCATGCTCGCGGGAAAATAGGGAGTAGGGAACTGGGAATAGTCCTATGAACTCCTTCTGAATTTTGTCATCTGCACAAATACAGATTTTTTCAATCGAAGTTTTGTCAAAATCCTGGTTAAATTCCCGATTTCCCATCCAATTTGCTAGATAACCAGAACTAAAGTTACAATAGCAAGTCTAAGGGATGTTACTTGATGGTACGTCCCTTCAGAGATTACCAGTGGAATCAAAAGGGGAGTTTAGCTGAATAAATTTGAATATCCGCTAATACAGGCAAAAACATTATTGATTGTACAACTAACTAACTAAATATTCTTTACGCACTCAAATAGTGAGCTTTTTGTCTAAAAAGTTAACGGTCAATTATCAGCCTGTCAACAAACCCAAAGGGAAATATATCAGTAGATACAAGTAATTATCCAATCCAAAATATTCAAACAAATTATATGGGGAGATAGTTAGAGTGGACAAAGACGATTTTCTCTACCCGCGCAGTCGTTACTATGGCCAAGTAAAACCGGAAAACTTGGTATTCAACGCCAATTTACAGGAATTTGCTCAAAAGATAAGTTATATTTGTAACCTCGAAACCGCAGGGAAAATCCCCCCAGAGCAAGCCTATGAGCAAATTAAAGCTCTGTGGAAGGAACTTAAACAGGCGAAAAAACTACTCAGAATTGGTGAAAATCCCTTTCAGGATGGTAATGGTAGTGGTGATAATGGAGATAAACCCTAGAGTCTGTCATCAATGTAAAATGAACAGCTTTGACAGCAAGGATTTCAGCAATTATCACTTCCCATGAACCGAAAGCCTATAATTTAATACTGTTAGGCGTTCTCAAGCTAATTGATGACACGCCCCAGAAAGCAGTTTGAATCATTTTATACTTCACACACGAATATAACGTGAGTTCGATGATTTATAAAGCCTGAAGCTCTTGTCCAGTAGCATTCGCAGAAAATAGAAGTTTTTAAAAACCTCCAAGTATGATGTTGAGAATAAAATCATTAAACCTGGAATCAGTCAGTTATTGACTTTGTTCTCAACTAATGGATGAGGTTACTTTAAACCTTAACTTTCAAAATTATTGATTCACAGTGATTGTAGCGTTTATAATTCGTCGAATTCACGTTAATATACTTCCCTTGGGGTTTGTTGACAATTGACAGGTGACAGTAGAAACGTAGCAATTCTAACTCTCTGCCAACATTAACCATATTTACACCCACTGACTTGTTTTACATCTCTCCCTATTCCCTGCTCCCTATTTACTTTCCATTGTCCAGGTTCCGTCCCATGAAGCAGGAGGAGGTTGGAAAAGGTAATCTTGGCAGCGTCGGAGGTAGATGCTTACGGTTGTATCAGTCGGACGGATGGTTTTAGCCCGTTGGAAGGATTTGATTGCACCTTCAAAGTTGCGGGATAAATAGGCTGCACGTCCAGTATGGTAATGACTGAGAAACTCTTGGGTGTTGGCATCAAGTTCTGTGGTTCTGTCGCCAATTAGTTCGTATATATTTACAGCTTGGTGTTTGCCTTTGACGCGGATTTTATCTAGTTGACGTACCCAAATGCGATCGCAGCACATTTGATAAGTAAATTCACTGAGAATAATATCACAACCGTACTCTTTGGTGACACTTTCGATACGGGAACTGAGGTTAACCCCATCACCAATCACGGTGTAATCCATACGTTTGTGGGAGCCAATATTACCAGAAACCACTTCCCCGGAGCTAATACCAATGCCAATATTAATCATGGGTTGGGCTGCGACGACACGGCGTTGATTAAAGGCTGCTAATCGTTCTCGCATTTCTAACGCGGCTTTGACTGCTTTCCAAGCATGATTTTCAGTCAGGGGTAAGGGTGCGCCAAATACTGCCATCAAAGCGTCACCAATAAATTTATCCAGGGTTCCCTCGTGGTTAAATACAGCCTCCACCATTGTTTCAAAATATTGATTGAGGAGGGAAACAACCTCAGCTGCACCTAGATTTTCCGTCAGGGTGGTATAACCCCGGATATCTGAAAACAAAATTGTTACTTCCTTGCGTTCTCCCACCATTAAAGCATCTTCCCCTAATTCCATCACCTGTTCGGCAACACGGGGGGTAAGGTAACGATACATGGTGGTTTTCATCCGTTTTTCGCGGCTAATATCTTCCAACACCACCAAACCACCTCGGACACCACCTTCTGGGTTGGTGAGGGGGTTAACAGTTAAATTAATACTGCGCTCTAATAATTTCACTTGGGAAGCAGGAATAAATTCTCCTGGAGGAGTCAAAACTTGATTCCAGGGGATATACTGCTGGGGACAATTGCGATCGCTAACCACTAACATCGATTTTCCGGGAATTGTTTCCACATTTTCCCCATCGACTGCACCGTCTGTATTCAAAATCTGTTCTTGGTATACTCCCACCGTTAGTATTTGTTCCGGGACAAAGTGCCGCGCTCCTGATTTTAAACTATCTTCGAGGCGCATTTGCAAGTTTTCGATTGGCACGACTTCCCAAACTAAACGCCCAATTAGATGACTTTCCCAAATTAATTTATCACCCCGTTCCTGAGCGTCACTAATCGGACATCCCAATAATTCCAAAGCTGCATCATTAATGGTGACAATGCGTCCATCCATATCCGTGGAAATAACCGCATCGGATAAACTTTGTAAAATATCCTTTTGGTGCTGTTTTTCTAGTAAAACACTTTCAAACAAACGTGCATTTTCTAAGGCAATCCCCGCTTGAATATTGAAAGCCCGCATGAATTCCTCATCGGAAGCGGTAAAACTGCCTTGCTGTTTATTAATTAACTGTGTCACCCCAATTAACTCATTGGCAGAATTAAACACAGGTAAACATAAAATATTGCGGGTATGGTATCCCGTCTTGCGGTCAGTAGTGGGGTCAAAGCGGGGGTCTTGGTAAGCATCGGTAATATTTAATGCCTGTCCCGTGGATGCTACATAACCAACAATTCCCCGATTTGCAGGTATGCGAATTTCAATCATTCTTTCTCCATCCGCAGCAGCTACCTTTGTCCACAGTTCGTTCATTTCCTTTCGGTATAAAAATAAGGTGCTGCGGTCAGCCTGCATTAAAATCCGTGCTTGTTCCATGACAATTTGTAGGGTGATTTCCAAATCCAAACTCTGTCCTAAAGTTTGGGTAGCACGTAACAAAGCTGTAGCTCCCCGTTGATTACGAGCAGCAACATAGAAAGACTGGCAACTTTCCAAAATAATCCCAATGGAAGCCGCAAAATCTCGAAATCGTTTTTCATCCTCCGCATCAAAAACAGCTTCCCCGGTTTTATTGGCCAATTGCACTACTGCCACGGTCTGATTTTTGCTACTCATGACTGGCATACACAAAATATTCCGCATTTTGTAGCCCATTTGTTTTTCTAATTCTGGGCTAAACAAAGGATGGGCAGCAGCATCGGGGATGTTCAAACAATTACCCGTAGTCGCCACATGACCAGGAATACCAATATTAATTGGCATCCGCATTTCCACGGGTTTGAGGATATTATCTTGGGATACTTTTGACCAGAGTTGTCCCTTATCCCGGTCTACCAAAAAAATGGTTGTATGTTCAGCCTGGAGAATTTGACCAATTTTGAGGGTAATTGCTTCTAAAACTCGCTCTAGGACAGTTTCTAGGGCCTCATGATTAATTAATTCAATGGCCCGTAAAAATTGTTGAAACTCTGCCGTAATAAACTCTAACAAACAAAAAAACTCATTCACCGATAAATCTTTAACACGGCGAAGCAGCACGTGAGTTCGATTTACCTGTGTTAATTCTGTTAGGGTAGCCAAAACACTACCAGGACTAGGGAGAGTCATAGGATTTTGGATTTTGGATTTTGGATTGGGAATACAGATCAAATACAGAATTATTTATTTCCCTGTACCTCCACAGACGACCTGAGAGATAGGAATCATCGGGTTGTTTTTACGAACGGTAGGCGATGCGGAGACTTTGGAAGAGGATAGCGGCGGATGCGACTGCCATGAGGGTAGCCCAAAACCAGTAGGGTAAGAATAATTCCTGTTGGATTTGGGCGGTGTCGGAAAGTCCAAAGGGACCGGCACGATAACTGTACAAATAATTTAGTTGATGATAGGTACTCACACAGGCTTGTACGCCGAGGAATTGTATCATAAATCCCTTGATGGAGGGTGAGGGTATTAGACCTAAGCCAAATATTACTGCCCCAAGTAAGGGAATAAACACAAATCCAAACGGCGATCGCACCCAAATGATAGTGGATATAATTAAAAATACACCAAGTAATTTTAAACACCAATTGGTGGCAAGACGATTACGGGAAACTAAAATTAAAGTTGCTCCGGCAATCGGTGGTCCCATTGGTCCTGCTGCAGCGACTAGAGCGCGATGAATCGGACTCCAGGAAAAGGGAGCTGCATAGGTTGCGACCCCAGAACCACTGGAAAAAATTTCCAGTTTGACAAAATTCCCCCCCAGAATCAAAGCCATTAAACCATGACCCATTTCGTGGAACCAGGTAGCCAAAATTGTAAATGGGTAAAGAATATAATCTCCACCGGGTATTTGCCATAAAACTGCGGTGAGAATCCCAGCCATAATCAGCCAGGAAAGCCCCATACGGTTCATTTCCGCAGGAGCATCAGTTTTGAAGATATCTTCCAATTGCTTCCAGCGATCGCCCATAGTTCCTCGCTTATAAACCTTTTGAAATTAGGGAAGGGAGCAACACACAACCATTGCAATCAATAGGAGGAAATGGTAGAGATGACCCGTCTAGTCGTCTCTACTTCCTATTTTTCTTCCCTGCTCCTATCCTAACCGGACTTATTGGGCAGATGCAGAAGTTGACCGGGCGATCGCATTCAAATTACTATTTCCGAGTCTAACTTGTAACTGAGGCCCAGAACGCGCCAGTCGGAAAATTGCCCCATCGGTAACGGGAACTTGTGATATCCTTTCGCCATCAACATAGGTTCCATTTGCACCCAAACTGATGATTTCCCAACTGTCCCCTGCTTGACGAATTTCCACATGGTGACGTGATACCACCGCACTGTACAGGATGACGTGGTTATCGGTAGCGCGTCCAATGCGGATAATTGGCTCATTCTCGAAGCTCCAAGATTGAGCTGGGTTAATTTGTTGGGGATGGAGAAGAATCAATGTTATTGCGCGCACGGGTTATTCTTTGAACCATTTAACGATATCTTAAGACATTTGAAAGATAAAAGTGACTAAATCACCCTTTCCGAGACTAATGCGATCACCTGCTCGCAACCGATGACGATTTCCTGGTAGTAAGGGCAAATTATTGATATATGTTCCATTGGAACTACCAACGTCTTCTATATAGTATGCGTCACCTTCAGCCCGAATATCAGCATGAATCCGTGATACGATTTCCGAATTAGCAAAACCAGATACATCAATATCAGGAGGAATACGGTCATTCGGTTTACCGATATGAATCACCGATAGATTCTGTGGTAACTCTATCTGTTGGTCACTTTGTACATGGATTAAACCTGCTGTCACCTGTTGCAATTGTGTCATGGATGGAGGTGGAGCCGGAACTGTTGCTACGGGTTCGGGTGCGGGTGCTTCCATCTCCACTGGTATTGGCTCCGGTGCGGGTGCTTCCATCTCTACTGGTATTGGTGTTGGCACAGGGGCAGGGGCTGGAGCTTCTACTACCGGTGCAGGTACAGGGGCTTCTGCTACGGGTGCAGGGGCTGGAGCTTCTACTACCGGTGCAGGGGGAACTTCCGGTGCAGGCATCGAAACTGGAGCCGGAGCAGACACAACCGTCGCAGGTAAAGGTTCAGGGGGGGAAATGGGGGCAGTGACGACAACTGGTTGGGCTGGGGGTAGGGGATCGGGGGCAACCGTAGGTGGTACTGGAATATCTGGGGCAATTGTTGGGGGAGCAGCAGCAGCAGAGCGTAAATTATAACCACACTGTCCGCAAAATGACGCATCTGCCTGGACAGTTGCGCCACAGCTAGGACAGGTGACTGTTGCGGGTAATGGTGTGTAGCACGCTTCACACTGAACCGCACCATCTGGGTTAGGGTGATTACAGTTAGGGCAGACGATCATGAGTTTAGCCTTTTTTCTAGTTCGTAGTAAAAAATTTTCTGGTTCAAAATTTGAGAATTTATACCATTTGAGTTTGAGATTACTCTAGCTTAGGTGAAGGTTTCTTCTCCGTATTTGAATTACACCATCGGGGTTATGGATTTCGTGAATCCACCAGTTACTCCCGATTTATGTTTCAAATTGGTCTGACTTTAGCTTCCGATTTTAGCAACTACTCTAGGCATGGAAAGCAACTTAATCAAGATTAAGCCCTTGGTTTGACGATGGTTGCGAGCAATTGGTGCTGACAACAGGAAACTAAAACTACTTCTACCAATTTGAACAGTGGTTGCCACCTCTGGAATGCGGAAACGCTGATACAGCAAATATTTCACACTTCCAAAGCCGCACGCAGTGGGACTTAACCCGGATTTCTCGTAAATCCCTAAAACTCCCAGGAAATAGAGAGTAGGTTAGAGACACGACATGTCGCTTCTGTACGGGGAGTATAAGGACAATCAATCCGTTACTCAACGCTTATCACTTACTCACCACAAATACGGGTTAACTTCTGATATAGAAGGCTTACACCAACAGCAGAGTCCTTGAAAATCCCAAAAGGTTAGCTATAGTTTGAAAGTTCCCAAACTGAGCTTTTGATCAGAAACCAACAGGTATCCTCAAAGTCATAACCTTGGTTTCAAAAGTCCAATCAGATTGCTGTGGGAAGTACACACTGACTCAATTTGTTTATTTGTCAGCCTTTATTTTTGAGCTACACAGTTAACTTTTAAGTACCAACCCGCATTTCTCACAAAACCCTAAAACTCACAGGGAATAGTCCGTAGAGACGACCCGTCAGGTAGTCTGTACAGGGAGTGGTGTAGACGCTACGCATCTAGTCTACGACAACGCTGCGCGTACCCGTAGGGTGTAGAAGGAAAATAAATCCGTTACTCAAGGCTTACAACTTACTTGTGAGAATGCACTTCGACTTACCTAACAGTGAGCAAATCAAAAGCTGGCTGTGGGATTATTTTTGTTCTAATTCACTTCCAGCAGCAGCATCGAGCAACCACCATAATTCGCCATGAGGTTGAATCAAACGCGATGGATATTGCTCACTATCGCTTGATTCAGCAAATACTTGTCCCAAAGCCATCCGCTTATTAGCACCAGCCACTAAAAACATAACGCAGCGAGCTGCATTGATAAATGGATAAGTAAAAGTAATACGTGGTTGGCCGTCTTTATTACCAACCGTAATTAGGCGATCGCGTACTTTTAATGCGTCTGTATGGGGAAATAGGGACGCGGTATGGCCATCATCTCCCATGCCCAACAATATCACATCTAGTGCGGGAAATACCCCCGGAGCCGCTTGAAAAAACTGCTGTAAATGCTGTTCATATTTCAAGGCAGAAACCGCAGGATTCCCTTCACCTGTGGGAATCGGGTGAATATTTGTCGCTGGAATATCCACCCGATCCAACCACGCTAACCTAGCCATCCGTTCGTTGCTGTCTGGATGGTCTGGTGGAACATAGCGCTCATCCCCCCAAAACACATGAATCTTATCCCAAGGAAGATTACCAGCAGCTAAAGATTCATACAATGGCTTGGGTGTACTACCACCTGCTAAAGCCATCGTAAAACGTCCCCTCATCTGAATAGCTGCTTCCAACTTCTTTAAAATCAATTCTTGCGCACGAGCGATTAAACTATCCGTATCGGTCAAGACTTCGATATGTTTATTCATAAAATTCCCATTCACAGCGCCAACTTCTGTGAATTACCATATCGAAATTATCGACATCCGTCGGTGTGCTTCTGAAACTTTTAACAGTTTTCTCCCCAAATTACTCAGAAGTTATTGATAAACTTCCTTGAGGAATAGGGAAGACAGGAGACAGGACGCAGAAATTTGTACCTGTACCAACTTTTCCACTACCCCATCTCATCTCCCCTCACTCCCTACTTCCTACTCCCTAGAAGTTATTGATAAACTTCCTTGAGGAATGGAGGAGACAGAAGACAGGACGCAGAAATTTATACGTAATTTTCCACTACCCCATTTCATCTTCCCTCACTCCCTACTCCCTACTCCCCGTAAATAAGCAAATACGGATTTATCTCCGATGTCCGGAGGAATGGCTTGAAAAGCTTTACGTAGGGCAAATACCAAGAATAATACAGCCCAAGTTGCCAATAATCCACGCTCCCAACTTAAGGGTAATATTCCCAGCAAGTGACCAAGTAATAACAAGGGTGTGGTAATTGTTAATACCTTTGTTTCTAGGCGATGGAAACAAAATGCTTCCTTAAAATAAATTCCTGTTAAAGCAGCAAAAATAAATCCCACCCCGAAAATGGTTTGCGGTTGATTGTAAACTGTCACTGCTAATGGTGTGGGTTGACTAATGTTTAAGGCTAAACCTGCAACTACACCTATTAACCAAAATAGCTGTAATACCCGATGCAATTGCACCATATAAATGTGAATCGTTAACAGACTCACACCTAACGCTGCGCTAAAACCAAAGAATAACCAAGTTAAAGATTTGTAAACAATGGGATGGGGCCAAATTAATACCAAACCACTACCAACAGCGAAGCAGATCGCAGCCACTAACAAAGCTGCACGATAGACAATTACACCATTGCGATCGCTCTGGGTAATCGTAAATTCTCCAAATTGACCTTGATAAATTTCAGACATACTGCAATTCATGAAGAAAGAATACAGGAGACAGGAGAAATTATTTTTTTCTACTCAAGGGTGTGAGTATTTTTCCAAAATCCCTAGACGTGCAGAGGCTTTCCGTTCTCCGATTTGTCTATGGGACACACAGCAAGCTAGGGTAATCCAAAATCCCTAGACGTGCAGAGGCTTTCCGTTCTCCGAGTTTATCTATGGGACACACCGTAGGCTAGGGTAATCCAAAATCCAAAATCCAAAATCCAAAATCTAAAATCCCAATCACCCAAACGGTTGTCCCCATTGTCGCCAATTTTCTTTGTTGAAGGGAGACTTCCATTTCTGGATTAATGCTAGCTCTAATTGTTGACGCGATCGCGTTTTTGTCGGTGCATCCCACCAAAAGCTGATGTTGACTGCGGTTTTAAGTTGATAACGATAGTGTAAATCTAAGTACTTCTCAATATACCGCTTACAGTCATGTACCCCCCTCCAACGCTGGTTAGATTTGCAGGTTTCTCCCACGTATAACAATAGGTCGTTTTGATGATCGACTATAAAGTACAAACATGATTGTCCTGCTGTTTCCGTTGGTAAACGATAAAAGGATAGGGGTGATACTGGTAGGGTAAATGGATCAATCACGTCCGGATCAACGTGGGATTGAGTAACTGAAAATAGGGTATTCTGCTTGACTGGTTCTTTTGTTCTTACCCGTTGTTGATAGATGGCAATTTTTGACTTCCATTTTTTCAAAGTCTTTTCATCCATCAACAACACTGGTTCTTGCTGGACAACACTGGAACTGACAAGTGTCGGTGAGAACAAATCCAGTTGTTGATTTTTTTCCAATTTTTGACTCCCAACTATACAACCAGGGAATCCTAACATCCATTAGTTACAAATTGAAATAGTAACATCGTATTTCTTTATACTTTTTCTTTGACATTTATTCCGGAGAGGGAACTGCTATTTCTGTATATTTATTCTTACGAAAATAATAAAAGGGGAATTAAATGTATAACTAAATACTTTTGTCCGGATAAAAATAGTATTTTCTGATCAAGTTGATTTAACTTAATTTAAGTCGAATTGATGATACAAAATAAAATAGTTTTTTGCGTATTAGCACTCAGGTCACTGGTATCAAAAAATGATATCTTTGATTTGAAAGACAGATTCGTAATTAGCTTCTAAGAATAGGTAAAAACATAGGGTCAGGACTTACGTAACTAATTATTTTAAGTTTGTAGTGAAGACTAAAGTCCTCAAAGTCAGTGTGTATAGCGCTGACTACAAACGAAAAATCAGAATTATTGTGACACTTGTGTAAGTCCTAAAGGGTAATCGCGCTTCGATAATTATCTTTTCTAGAGAAGAGAGTAGATAGATAGTGCCTGTAATTATTTGTATTTAATAGGATTGATGTCAAAGTAAAAGTAAATGAAAGTAGTGATAATTCTTGAATTACTCCTACTTCATCATGACTTTTGCAGTCACATATTGCGTAAGTTCTAATAAATATAGCAAATTTCAGGAATTATTTATCTGCTCATTGAATATTTCAGTAGATAACAAACATCATTATTAATATATTTATAAATATGAATAAGTCCTATTATCAACGCTATTTTGCGAATATGGTAGGAATATCAATTGTGATATTACCAATTGTCGGTTTAGTTTTCGCTTTGAACCAGGGATTATTTGCCAATATTCCGAATCAATCTCCCAGTAATCAAGACTCTATCGAAACTCAACCAGAACCCGATTTACCCAAACCAGAAAAAATAAAAACCACAATTAGTATTAAAGCTGTGGGTGATATTGTTGCTGGTACAAACTTTCCAGATTATCGTTTACCAAAAAACCCAGATATTCTTTTTCCCCAAGCTGTTCGTCAAAAACTTCAGGGAGCAGATGTGTTATTTGGTAACTACGAAAGTACTTTAACAAATCATCCCCACAGTAGCAAAAATGTTGGTCGGGGGATGGTATTTGCCTTTCGTTCTCCACCCAGCTATAGCAAATTATTCGCTCAGGTCGGTTTTCATGTCATGAGTGTGGCTAATAACCATTCATTTGATTTTGGTCTCAAAGGATTTCAAGATACCGTTGCTAGTTTAAAAAGCGTAGGTATTGCACCAGTTGGAGAAAAAAATCAAATTACCTATACTCAAGTCAAAGGAGTACCTGTAGCCTGGATTGGATTTTGTTTTTATGAATATTGTAATACTGTACAAAATATTTCGGCAGGTCAAAAGTTAGTGCAAACAGCCAAACAAAATGCTGATATTGTGATTGTTTCCATGCATGTGGGAGCAGAAGGAAATAATGCTTTACGTGTGAAAAATCAAACGGAAATGTTTTATGGGGAAAATCGGGGCAATTCCCGACAATTTGCCAGAGCAATGGTAGATGCAGGTGCAGACTTAGTATTAGGACATGGCCCCCATGTACCGCGAGCAATGGAAGTGTATAAAAATAAATTAATTGCCTATTCCTTGGGAAATTTCCTGGGATATCGAACATTTTCAACAACAGGAGCCAAAGGTAAATCTTTAATTTTAGAAGCAAAAATTAACCAGGACGGAGATTTTGTGGAAGGTCGAATTATTCCCATACAATTAAACCGTCAAGGAATTCCCCTGGTTGATAATTCTGGACAGACCATTAGTTTAGTGCGTAATTTAACCAAAACCGACTTTCCCCAAACCCCGATTGTGATTCAGCAAAAAGGCGAAATTAGGTTGACTAGAGGGAGCGGGAGATAGGATAAAGGGCTAAACCCCAACTACAAACAAACTTTAACTACTAGATATTTGGGAGTTTGTATACAAATCATTAAATTTTCCCTTTTGTGTCCTGTATTCTGCTGACCGTATCCTGTATTCTGCTGACCGTATCCTGCATACTAGAATAAAGACCCAATTATGATGCAAAGCGCGTTATTATAGCGTTTGTCGCAGCGAGTTATGGTATGCAAAGACAGCGATCGCTTTTAGGATTAATTTTAGTGGTGGTGATTGCCGCGATTGCGGTGATTGCCACAATTCCTGTACCTTTAGGATTAGATTTACGGGGGGGTTCCCAGTTGACGATTCAGGTCAAACCTTCCCCAGAAACTGGTATTAAAACTATTACAGAACGTGAATTAGAAGCCGTGAAACGGGTGGTGGAAGGACGGGTAAATGGATTAGGTGTGTCCGAACCTGTCATTCAAACCGTAGGTACTGATAAAATTTTGGTGCAGTTACCTGGGGTCAATGACCCGGAACAAGCAGAACGGGTATTGGGGGGAACTGCTCAGTTGGAGTTTCGCCAACAAAATCCCGGTACGGAAGGGGAATTTATAGCCCTAAATCAACTGCGTTTGCAATTAAATGCTCAACGCGCTTTATTATTAAGCGCTGAGAATGGGAAGCAGGATGCAGAGGCGATCGCCAAAAATAAAGCGGAAATCGAAAAAAATAATCAGGCGATCGCTAAGTTATTTAGTAGCACAAATCCCCCTTTAACTGGTAAGTTTCTAGTAGATGCCTATGGGGAACCAACTGCGGGAACTGCTTGGAATGTAGCCATCCGCTTTAACCAGGAAGGTGGTGATTTGTTTGCCAAGATTACCAAGGAATTAGCAGGAACAAATCGCAGTATTGGTATTTTCCTAGACAATGAATTAATTAGTTCCCCGGTGGTGGGTGTGGAACACGCTGCAACGGGAATTACCGGTGGTTCGGCGGTAATTACGGGTAATTTTGATGCCCAAAGTGCCCAAGATTTAGGGGTACAATTACGGGGTGGTTCCCTTCCTGTACCCGTGGAAATTGCCGAACGTCGTACCGTAGGTGCAACCTTGGGTAAGGATAGTATTCAAAGCAGTTTATATGCTGGAATTGGTGGTTTAATTCTGGTGTTGGTATTTATGGTGGTTTACTACCGTTTACCGGGTTTAATCGCCGATATTTCCCTAATTATCTATGCCCTATTAAGTTGGGCTAGTTTTGCTCTTTTGGGTGTCACAATTACCCTTCCCGGTATTGCAGGATTTATCCTCAGTATCGGTATGGCTGTGGATGCCAATGTTTTGATTTTTGAACGAACACGGGAGGAATTAAGGGCTGGTAAAACTCTTTACCGTTCGGTCGAATCGGGCTTTTACCGCGCTTTTTCTAGTATTCTCGATGGCAATGTCACCACTTGGATTGCTTGTGCAGCCCTATTTTGGTTGGGTTCTGGACTCGTCAAAGGGTTTGCTCTAACCTTAGCGGTGGGGATTGGGGTAAGTATGTTTACTGCGATTACCTGTAGCCGTACACTCATGTTTGTCGCCGCATCGATACCGTCGCTGCGTAAAATTGAGTTCTATACCCCCCAACAACAAATAATCGATCGGACGGAGGCGCAATCGTGAAAATTAGTGTCAATAAATCCCGTGGTCTCTGGTGGAGTATATCCCTTGGGGTAATTCTCATCGGTATTGTGGCCATGTTTATTTCTTGGCAAAACCCTACTATCCGCGCACCTCTGCGTCCGAGTTTGGATTTTGTCGGGGGTACGCGTCTACAATTTGAACGGGATTGCAGTCAACCAGTTAACTGCGACCAACCGATTGATATTAATGTGGTACGGGAAGTTGCCAAAAGTCAGGGTTTGGAGGGTAGCAGTATTCAAATCGTCGGCGAAAATGGGATTTCGATTCGGACACGGGATTTAAGTACTGATGCTCGCACCCAACTCCAAACTGCATTATCGGCAAAAGTCGGTGCTTTTGACCCCCAAAAAAATCAAATTGATTCGGTGGGTCCGACCCTGGGAAGGGAATTATTTAATTCGGGGATGATTGCCCTGACTGTATCTTTTCTGGGTATTATTGGTTACTTAGCCTTTCGTTTTCAGCTAGATTATGCCATCTTTGCGGTACTAGCTACTTTCCACGATGTTTTGGTGACGGTGGGGATTTTTGCGATTCTCGGTTTATCTCCCCTAGCAACGGAGGTGGACAGTTTATTTGTAGTGGCATTACTGACGATTACTGGGTTTTCTGTAAATGATACTGTAGTTATTTATGACCGCATCCGGGAAACCCTGAAGCAAGAACCGAATCGTGCAATTACGGACATTGTTGATGATGCTGTTAATCAAACCCTGGGACGTTCGATTAATACAACCCTAACCACCATTCTCAGCTTGGTGGCAATTTTTCTGTTTGGTGGTGAAACTTTAAAATACTTTGCCCTGGCTCTAATTATCGGCTTTGTCGTTGGAGCCTATTCCAGTATATTTATTGCTAGTACCCTACTTGCTTGGTGGCGAGAACGTCATTCCAGCGTCAAAATGGAAGGAGTCGGAAGTAGTGAGTAGAAACGATCCATCGGAAGGGGGGAGTAGGTGTAGAGTCAATACGGTTAGGATAAGAAAATTCATCAACCCCTAATAATTGTAGATTGTAGAGACGCGATATATCGCGTCTCCCGAAACCTGTATTGGGTATAGAGTCAGAATATAGGAGTATGGCAAACAAAGAAGAAGTGGAGCGTCCCCATGATGTATAAATAGGATTTAATTTAAAAGAATTGGCGGGAGCATCTTCTACTTACTCAAGTCTAATGTTACAGTCCGATCCTGTGTTCCCTCTTCTTTGTTATTCAAGTATTGTCATGGAAAAACCCGGAGATAATTCTACTTTTGCCAATCAAGTTCAACGACTCCACCGTCTGACTGTTTATTTTCGGTGGTTATTTGTTTTGGTGTTGTGGTTGGTGGTTGCACCATTGGCAATCTGGGATTTACGCACTGATATTCAACTGTGGCGAGAACATTTTACCTGGACTGCGGTACGTTATGCTTTATATTTTCGTCCCTTGGCAACATTGGGATTATCATTGTGTATTGGGATGACTATGGCGGTTTTAATATGGCAAAGTAGAAATATTATTTGGGGTTTACCGGAACAGGAGCAAAAACGTTTGGAACAGCAAGTGATGCGTATTCGGAATCAAGGTTCTAGCCATCCCTTGTGGAAGTGGATTTGTGGATAATCTTTAATCTAAGATGAGTGTATTCTGGTATCGTAGAGATGAAAGAAACTTATATCCAATTTAGCGATCGCAAGTCTGATATCGATTTGGTGCAATTACAACAGTTGTTCGATTTGGCTGCTTTTTGGGCAAAAGACCGAACAGTCGAAGATTTGCGTACTGCCATCCAACATAGCGAACCCGTAATCACAGTTTGGCACGATTCCCGTCTCATCGGTTTCGCTCGCGCTACTTCTGACGGTATTTATCGAGCTACCATTTGGGATGTGGTTGTTCACCCTGAATATCGTCGCATTGGTCTGGGTAGTAAACTTGTGGAAACCGTAATCAGTCATCCCCACATGTGTCGTGTCGAGCGAGTATATTTGATGACTACTCATCACGCCCAATTCTACGAAAAAATCGGTTTTCAGTCTAACTCGACCACGACAATGGTTCTCTATAATCGGGAAAATTTATCTTCACTGTCGAACCCAGAAATTATGGAGTTGGAGGAAATAGCTAGTAGCAAAAGTCAAAGGTAAAAAATATATTTTTATGTAGAGATGTAATATATTACGTCTCTACATGGTTCATTAATTTGTCACGTTTTTAAATTGGTATAGGATACATAATTCATTCATTGACTTGCTGGTACAGATATCAACACACGGGTGATGTCTGGTTGCTCTGGGTGGGCATAGATATCTAATTTACCACCCATCACCTCTAGGATATTTTGGGTGAGAACTATTTTCATTCCCGGTGACATATTTGGTTGATTAGAGTTTGTATCTATTGTCGTTAGGGTTTCAGCCGTTGCGAGGTCGATTGATTCTTGCGGTGGCAAAGCATGGGATGGTACATCTAAACAAATTTGTAGGATATACGATTTTTGGCGATGACAAACTTGGGTATGAAGAGAAATACCTCCCTCCTCCATCCCCGCGATTGCAGTTTCCACCAAACTCACCAATGTGTATCGCAACCAATAGGGGTCAACTAAAGCATGAACATCCTCTTGGGGAAACGTAATATCATATTTATAACTTCTATTTTCCGCGAGAATTGCGGTTAAGTTATGGGTTTCCTTGAGAACATCTATCACTGAAAATGGCTGGATATTCAATCTGTTTGTTCCCGCTTGCAGACGTGCAACATTCAAAATTTCATCAATTAACTTGAGTAATTTTAAGGCTCGTTCCAAGGCTTGCTGTATAAATTCCCGCTCTTCTTCTGGATTTTCACACAGGTCGGATAGTATTAATTGATGCAACCCAATCAATCCATTTAAAGGCGATCGCAGTGCATGGGTAGTCCGAGCTAAAAAACCAGCTTTAAATGCACCCATTTCCTGAACCATTTGATAGGCTAAATGGGTCTGTAGTAATTGTTTCTCTAAGTCTTGTTTTTCTTGTTCCTGAGATTCCCCAACTGAGGTAACTGGCGATTTTTCCCGATTCACTTTTGCAACCCTGTGGATGAGTCCACGGATACCAAAACCCAAACCAAAACTAGCTGCTAAATAAATCCAGTTACTCGTATCAAACATAATAATTACAACGTACTCAATTAAGTATTAATAGATAAAATTACAACATACATCTATCATCAGGATGTTAAATGATATCACTTGCATTGATCCATTGGTATGACTTACGATAAGCAAAGCTGAATGCCCAAGGCATATCGCAAGTCACACCGATGGGGACATAAATACAGCAAATAAAGTCATCACACCATCTGACTTACCAGTCTTAAACTGATGACTTGTTCTAGGTAAGCACAAATATTACCATCTCGACATCAATACACCCTCTGTTAATATAGGCACAGTGTAAATGTCAGTGCAACTAAATCATTTATTCATACCTAGTGATATAGCGTAGTTTAGAACTAGTAGAAAGAATCTCACTTCTGCTTGCACTTGAATGATTGAAATAATACGGAAGCGAAGAGGTGATATTTATTGCTATCTACAACCTAAGTATCTGTACTGTAAATAATTAGTTTAAATAATTAGTTTGAATTTTGCGATCGCTAGTATTTTTGCTTCCCAAGGAAAGAAGGCGACATAGACAAGCATATGTAGATTTTTTAGATGCTGCTAAATACTACCCTGATGTCTTCCAGAGGATGATTAATAAAATCCAAGCTTTAATTGACGATACAAGTCCATCAATGGAGAATGTTCTCAGCCAAGGTCATTTCTGAGGGGTTATAGGTAAAGTTTAACTATTTGCGGGAATTCCAACTCTTCTTGTTCCAAATTAGAGATTTTGCCAATTTGGAGAATGTCAGTCATGTGGAATCGCAGTACGCTCAAATTTTAAACGTGGTATATGTCCGGTGTGCGGGAGTAAAGTGTCGATAAAATAATTCTTAATTACGAATTGTTAATTATTTAATTCATCTATCCCTAGTTACAAATAATAAAATCGGTACAGCCGCAAGTTGAACTAGGATGGAAAAAATAATCAGAATATTCATCGAACTATCATAAAAAACCCCCATCAAAGCACTACCTAAAAACCACGATAGACCATAACCAGTATTAAATATACCAAAAGCAGAACCACGCTTTTCTGGGGGAATCATTGCTGCGACTGCTGCTTTTAAAATAGATTCCTGCGCTCCCATCCCTATACCCCATAATACAATCCCCAATACGGCTAAATTGAGTGTGCCAAAAAATACCAAGGGAGCAAACAGGGAAGATAAAACAACAGCAACAATTAAAATCGATATCCCAAAGCGGTCAAACAACCGTCCAAATATCAAAGCAGCGATGCCATCCACACCCATTGCCAAAGCGTATAGTAGGGGGATTGTGTTACCTGTGGCGATCGCTTGAGTTTGAAAATAATAGGCAATTAAGGGAAAATCCGCAAAACCAGCAGCCATAAATGCTACAGCACCCAAATAAATCCAGAATTTACGAGGTAATCCCTGGGAATCTAGAGGAGCTGTGTGATGTTCAAAATCACGGGGATTGGGATAAATTCTCTGTCCAAACAGCAAAACCACCATTCCCACCACCGCAGGTATCAGCAGAATCGCGAAACCACTTTGATACCCACCAGTAAAGGAAACCATCGTCGCGACAGCTAATGGACCAGCAACAGCACCGATTTGGTCAAGTGTTTCATGCAATCCAAATCCAAACCCCCCTCCCAATCTCAAAGCAGCGTGAGATAGTAACACGTCCCTGGGTGGAGTACGGATAGCTTTACCAGTGCGTTCACCCAGCATCAATAAAGCTGCAATTTGCCAAGTCCCCGCTAAGGCTAGCATAGGAACAACTGTAGTATTCAAAGCATAGCCAATAGTAGTAATCCGCCAATATTTACGAGTTTTGTCACTCAAATAACCAATAAACAGACGGAAACAATAGCCGATTAATTCTCCTAAACCTGCGACTAGTCCGACAACAAATCCACTCGCACCTAAAACCCCTAAATAAGCACCTGTAATACTTCGCGCACCCTCATAGGTCGCATCAGCACAGAGACTGACTATACCTAGTATCACAACGAATTTCAAAGCGGACTTTGATTTACCCTGTGCCATAATTTTGATTTATTGAGATAGTTTTTTAAGATTTATGAAGCCATACGAAATCCGTACTTGGTGAACAAATTTTTGGCTTGGTTGCTGAACAAAAATTGCACGTAAGCACCTAAATTGTAGATAAGTTTCACATTGGGTTGTTGACGTTGATAGAGTTTTTTGATGTCTTCCAGGGGTTCGGAGAGAGCGATCGCAGATGAAATTGTCAGGGATACCTGTTGTTGTGCTAGGGTGGGGGATATATTGATGGCTGTCAGTATGGTAATTACTCAGGTGACGGCAAACAAAGTAATCCCTGTCAACAAGTGTTTGTGATTGGACTTCATAAACATAGTGTTATCCTAATTATCCTTGATTTCTTGCGAGTAATTGATAACTTTCCTTTCTAATCCCTACTCCCTACTCCCTAAAATTGTTCAGGATTTATAAGAAATAGGGGTTATGGTTGCATTAAAAATAAACTCTGTGGATTAAATTTGACATACCAGGGGAAAGGACGGTCTTTGATGGTTATCCATTTTTCTTTGAATAATTCTGCTTGGATTTGATAATCATTGGAGTGGGTGGGGGGATGATGTAACTTCAGGTAAAGGGTCATTCTATGGGGTGTTTCTCTGGTGTGAGCTAACCAGCAAGGAAAGGTATTTTCTTGATTGGGGTCAGTGGTAATATTTATGTGATGGGCACGGATTCCCGCATAGGTGAATGATGGGGGAATAGGTGGGATAACTTCCAGACGACAACCCCAATTTATTGCTTCTATTTGATTGGAAGAAATTGCTTTAGCTGGGGAGAAGTTTTTACATCCTGTCAGTTGCGCGACTGTGTAAGTTGCTGGACGCTGAAAAATAGATTGTTTATCATCGTAGGCAATAACTTGTCCTTGGGAGATAATTAATAGTTGTTCACAAACTGCGTAAGCTTCTTCCAAGTTATGGGTGACAAATAGGGTTACTCCTTGATAACTACTCAACGTCTCAATCAGTTGTTCTTGGAGTTGGTGACGCAGGTGGGTATCTAGTGCAGAAAAGGGTTCATCTAATAGTAATACTTCTGGTTCTACAGCTAAAGCTCTTGCGAGAGCGACACGCTGTTGTTGTCCACCGGATAGTTGATTGGGATAACGATTTTCTAATCCGGAAAGTTGTAATTTCCTAATTTGTTCTGTTAAGCGTTGTTGACGTTCTGTAGGGGATAAATGACGTAAACCGTAGGTGATATTTTTCGCAACAGTTAAATGGGGAAACAGAGCATAATTTTGAAAGACTATACCAACACGACGGGAACGAATTGGTAGATTAATCCGTTTTTTGGAATCAAATAAAATCCTGCCATTAAGAATAATACTACCTCGCTTAGGTGTTTCCAGTCCGGCGATACAACGTAAAGTCATACTCTTACCAGAACCGGAACCTCCTAGTATTCCTAATACCTTTCCTTCCAGGTTAAATTGCACATCGAGAGGATAGCTAGTCAGAGGTTTGTGAATGTCTACAAAAAGTTGCATTTTCAGGGAGTAGGGAATAGGGAAATGTAGAGACGCAATATATTGCGTCTCCTATTCTGAATCGGTATTATGACCGAATTTTTGCGATGAACTGCTGTTGCTGAGGAAGGGTAATATTTATGCGACATGAGTTCGATGAACCTCACCCTAACCCCTCTCCATTTTGGAGAGGGGTTCTTTGAATTCGTCCTAGTTAACTTCTCTGTAGGGGTATTCACACTCATGTAATAGCGATTCAAAACAATTTTGGCAACGCATACTCTGTATAAGACGCGATATATCGCGTCTCTACTAACTAACAAAATTCACTTGTCGCATTATTTTTTCCAATTGGTACAACAAAAACCCAACTTCTGAGAAAAAAATTCTCCTAATACTTCATCTCCTGTCTCCTGCATTCTCCTACTAACTTTTTTTCCGACTTTGCTCTAAACGACGCACCCACAGTAGTAATAAAAAAGCCCAAAAAGTCATTACTATTACCATTAAATTGGCTTTACCATACTCTTGATTCTGGACAGCATCGTAAATTGCTAAAGGTAAAGTCTGAGTCCGTTCGGGAATATTTCCTGCGACCATTAACGTCGCACCAAATTCACCCAAAGCTCTAGCAACTGCAAGGATAAATCCGGCTAAAATCCCGGAACGAGCCATAGGTAAAGTCACTTTCCATAACACCTGTATTTCCGTATCTCCCAAAGTGCGTGCTGCTGCTTCTAATTCCGGATTCACATCGAGAATAGCTGCTCTTGCAGCTTCAACAATCAAAGGTAAAGCCACTACTGTAGATGCGATCGCAGCTGCTTGCCATGTAAATAATATATCGATGCCAAACCATTCCCGTACAGGACTTCCCCGACCTAAAGCTAGCAATAGGTAAAACCCAACAACGCTAGGGGGTAATACTAAGGGTAGGTTCAGGACAGTTGATATAATTATTTCTCCCGGAAAGCGGACACGAGCTAAAAAAATTGCCAATCCTAGTCCAATTATTACCAGTAATACCGTTGCCATTGCTGTTACTTGCAACGATAAAAAATAGGGAAACCAATCCATTATTTCACTGTCTCTCCAGGTAAGACAAAACCATATTTTTTCATCAACGGTCTACCTTTGGGTCCATT
The DNA here is from genome assembly GCF_002368395.1 of Calothrix sp. NIES-3974. Taxonomy (GTDB): domain Bacteria; phylum Cyanobacteriota; class Cyanobacteriia; order Cyanobacteriales; family Nostocaceae; genus NIES-3974. Next base: position 2,117,103 of record NZ_AP018254.1, on the reverse strand, counting down.
GATAAACCGAGCAAAGTGTTGAGCTTGTCGCTGATGTTTACTGCTTTTTACCACCGCTAACATTTGGTCAATGGGTTTATGTAAGTTCTCCGGAATTAACTCCCATTTTCCTGGTTTGGTAATACTTAAAGATAAAGCTGCAATTGCCACATCCACATTACCAGTTTCCGCATATTGTTGCGTTTGCCGAATATTTTCCCCTAGGACTAATCTTGGCTTGACTGTATCCCAAATACCCACTGACTGCAATGCTTCCCTCGCTGCAATACCATAGGGTGCATGATCGGGATTCGCGATCGCAATTCTTTTATATTCCGGTCTGGTTAAATCTCTAATACTCTTGGGATTGAGTTTACCGTCTTCCCTTGTCCACAAAGTAATTCTTCCTCGTCCATACAAAGCTTTTGTATTGGATACTATTAACCCTTTTTTGTCAAGGTCTTCGATAAAAGACTTATTCGCTGCGGCAAATAAATCTACAGGTGCTCCCCGTTCAATCTGTTGTGCTAGTTGTCCAGTGGAACCGAAGTTAAATCTAACTTTATTTCCTGTTTCCTTCTCCCACAAAGTACCAATTTCCCTAAATACATAGTTTAAATCAGCCGCTCCTGACACGGTGAGGGTGACTGGTCTTTGAGCAAATAGACTTTGAGCTAAAAATGTCTCTTGATTCAGCAGTAATCCAGACAATGCAACGAGAACCGCTACGACCCCGGATAAAAGTAAATAACGTCTTTTAATGTTCATGGTGGTTGCATTTGAGACTGATGGTAGAAGCTGGGAAAAACCCTTAGTGGATATTGATACATAAATTGCAATTCATATTCTGTAGCAAGTATAACTAACACACTGCAAAAATGTTTGACATCGACTAAAAATACATCAACAGCAAAAAAAGACGCAGCTAATAGCTGCATCTTTGTTCGGAAATAATTTAATTGTTAGTTTTTAGTAACTTTCACGGTGGAATCCTCCCCAAGTTACTTTCGCCACTTCTCACTCCAAGCTCCAGTAACATTAAATCCACCGGAAACAGTAGTTAGTTTTAAAGAACCTGCAAGAAAATGATTACAGGTAGGACCAAAAGGTGCAGCACAAATATCAGCAGCTCCATAGCCACCAGGAGAAAGTGTACCTAAATGGGAATAGTTAGTACCCTCCCATTCACCGTTACCAAACCAAGTAGTATTTCTAACACCAACTCGCAAAACGCAACGCAAACCCCTACCGTTACGACTTCCTGCTAAGTCGGAAACCCGATATTCATCAAAATAACCACCACATTTTGTCGGTCTAGAAAGAGGAGTGTAATTAACAGGAGTATCTGTGTAGTTCCATTCTTCATTCCATGCACCTGTGACTCGAATTTTATATCCGTTGACAATTGTGATATTCAAGTTCCCTGGAAAATTAGCATTAGTATGTTCACCGTTACCATTGATATCAGAAGCATAGCCAACTATCTTGGAACCCCGAATAAATCCATGTCCGACATGACGATAGGTATTACTACCCCAACGACCTTCCCCGTACCATGCTAGTCTGGGGATACTAGAACCAGACGTTGTGGGGTTAAATTTCACACAGCGCACACCACCAAATTCTCCCGTACTCAAGGATTTGACAATATAAGTACGCAACTTCGGGGCACAAGTAAAATTAGATGCTTGGGCAACAGTGAATTTCCCCTGTTTAGGAACTTGAGCCAAGACTGTACTAGTTAGGGATAAAGTAATTGCAATCGCTATAAATAAAGACTTTTTCGCAGAAATAAGCATATCTGTAATTCCTTGTAGTCAAGTTGTCAAAGTATTTTTTATAACCTTTGGTATTGGCTATACAGTTATATAAGTTTGTTTGCACTCTTTTATGCACCTCTCAATTAATAGGAAATTATTTTGATAAGTAGGTAGGTGTAATTAAACATAAAACCGCAACGTAACCAATAATTCGGCTCAAAGCCTTACTCCCGTACAGACGCGATATAGCCTCTTTCAGAGGAGCTGAACGCTAACGCGTCTCTCCCTATTCCCTGATCCCAACGACAATTCTTACCACCCACCTACTTATTCATGTTGTCATCCCAAAAAAGAGACGTAGCAGCGCAAAAAAAAGAGACGTAGCAGCGCTACGTCTCTACTATTAATTAATCACCCAATTATTTATTAATTAATCATCAAAATCATCCATATCATCCTCATCATCCATATCATCCATATCATCCTCGTCGTCCATGTCCCGACCCATTCCCATCATGAAACTATCGTCATCATCCAAATCACGGATTTCCGAAGGAATCATAAAATCATCATCCAAAATCGACGGTTCCGGACGACGAGACCCTCCAAATGTACCATCAGCCATTCCCAAGGACGAATCCAGATTGTAGCTGCGAGCAGTGCGATCATCCAAAACCATATCTAACGAATCATCCACCTCATCCAACACACTACTATTAATATCAGTCGTGTAATCATCCACAATCCCCGGTTCCTCATAGGTATTAAAACCAGTACCCGCAGGAATCAAACGTCCAATAATCACGTTTTCCTTCAAACCGCGTAACCAGTCAGATTTACCCTCAATCGCAGCTTCAGTTAACACCCTAGTTGTCTCTTGGAACGAAGCAGCAGAAATAAAGCTATCCGTATTCAATGAGGCTTTCGTAATACCCAACAACATCGGTGTATATTCAGCCCTCGCACCACCGGTAATCGCCATTGCTTCGTTAACCTGTTCAATTTGGCGCAACTCCACTAACTCTCCCGGTAGCATTGTCGTATCACCGCCATCATCCACACGCACCTTCGATGTCATCTGGCGAACAATCACCTCAATATGTTTATCCGCCACATCAATCCCCTGGGATTGATACACCATCTGTACTTCGTTCACCAGGAAAGTTTGGACTTTTTGTAATGCATAGTTTGCACAGGCATAGGCTCCATCTTCCGAACCCAAATTAAAGAACAATTCCAAAATCTCGTGGGGATTTGCAGGTCCATCGGTTAAAGCTTGTCCTGCTTCTACCCTTTCTCCATCGGAAACTACCAAGTTTTGTCCTGGTCCAAGGTTATAGTCTGTAACAACGCCATTATCCTCAACAATTTTAATGCCAATCGCTTCGTCACTATCCCCATAAACCAGTTTAACTTCCCCAGCCCGTTTAGCTAACAAACAAGCTTCCTTGGGTTTGCGAGCTTCCAACAACTCCTCAATTCGAGGTAAACCCTGAATAATATCCCCGGTTTTAGCCCGCTCAAACACGAGCAACACCAAGTTATCACCCCGTTGGACTAAATCTCCATCTTCCACTTGTAAAATTGCCCCAGGGCTAACACGATAGGGTCGTCCAGAGCGAATTGTCACCCGATAGGCTTGGGTTGCCAATTCTGAACCCGTTTCTCCCTTTCCTCCACCAACATTTTCAACCCCAATCACCTGTCCTGACTCTTCGGCATACACACCCTTGCTTACTTCTGTACCAGCAATAATTAAATCACCCGGCTTCAAGTTCGGTTGACTATTGACGGTAATTTCCGCGATGTCAGTTTTCCGCAGAATCAGACAACGACGCACCGTTTCCGTTCCCTTTTGAACACCTCGCACCACACCGCCTTCCTTCGCCAGAATTTGGGTACGTGCTACCACTTCTCCGGGAGCAATGGTTTGTCCATCTTCTACTTCCAAATTTGTCTGGGTACTTCCTTGGGTTGCGTCTGCGGCAATATCGCGGCGAACTACTAGGGATTCCAAAATCACCAATTGCAAACGCTGAATTTCCGAATTACTATCATCTTCGATTAATTCGATGTCCGCAGCTAGGGGTGAGCTACTATGTTCCTGTTCGTTATCTTGGTCAATTTCTAATACCAACTGCGTCCGTAATAATTCTACCCCTTCCACAGATTTCACCCGTTCAGAATCCTTATAGGGAGTACGTTGTACGGCACGCATTTGGATTGAACGCCCTGTTTGCTGACTAACCGATGTCGTTGAAGGCACATCTGGATGGTCCGGTACAGGGAACTCAACTACGGGACGACTTAATAATGCTGGTCCTTCCGGAGATTCTACGTACTCAATGTAGCGTAGTTCTGTCGCTACTTGACCCATGAATTCCTCACCCGGTTGGACAAAGGTTTCGTGGCGCTGCATCACGGCTTCGGGGTCATCCACCATCAGCAATTCACCGGGCTTAATTACCACCTCCCGCAGAATATCATTTTTCTGGGTGACTTCGATCACACCACTGTTTTGGCAGAAAATATCTTTAACTACCTCATCCCCAGCATTGACATACTGTCCATCTTCCACTAACAACAAGGAAATATCCTTATTAACTTCGTGGGTTTCTTCGGGAATCCACAACAGTGTTCCCCCCTTAACCACTTCGTAACCCTGTTTCGCCTTACCTTTTTTCTGGACTTCTACCCCTGCAAATTTGAGCAAACCGCCAGTTGTAGTCCGATAATGATCGTCAACTAATTCCGCCACCACTTGCCCATTTTGCACCTTTGTTCCTGGAGTTGCCAGCAAGTTGAAAACCTGATTATTGGCGGTTGTCACCAAATAACTATTTCGTCCTTGGGAACTCTGTACCGTCACAGTCGCCTGATCCAGCACCACGCTGGCGGTGATAATCTCAATCTCCCGCGTACCCTTACCGGGAGCCGCCTCCGGTAGGCGCACCACACCCCCATGCTGGCTAGTTAATTTGGTTTCCGCTAACACACCATTGGTGGCAACTTCATCCCCATCTTTGACAACTAACTCAGCACCAGGTGGTAAATTATACACTTCCCCGCCGAGAATCCAGATTAATCCTCCCCGGGCAGCCGTTGTTGTAGTATTACCTTGGCGGTCAGTTTTCTGTTCCGGAATTACATCCGCAAATCTCACCTCTCCAGCCAAATCCGAGACCACATCTTTGACTGCTTTCTCCGTATTTACTCGGCTAGTACGTCCTCCCAGGGCAACCTCAGCGATTAATTGTCCCAGTTTCACCTGTTTACCGTCGGTAATATAAAGTGTCGAACCTTGGGTGACGCTGATTTCCCGACTTTTACCGTCGCTCCCTTCCAAGGTAATCACCCCGTTCATTTCCACGTACAAAGCGTCCTCCCCGTGACGGGTACGGAAGGGACGGGTACGCAGTTTCTTGGGAAACTTAATTACCCCACCGACATCAGCCCGAACTTGTTTAGCTACTTCCCCGGTGAAAACTCCCCCGGTGTGGAAAGTACGCATGGTCATCTGGGTACCCGGTTCCCCAATACTTTGGGCGGCAATAATTCCCACTGCTTCGCCCAAGTCCACCATCTTCCCGTGGGCCAAGCTCCAACCGTAACAATGTTGACAAACCGAGCGAGCGGCTTCACAGGTTAACGGCGATCGCACGATTACTTCTTCGACCCCCGCATCCTCAATCCTTTTCGCTAAATCGTCAGAAATGGGCGTATTGCGTGTAGCAATCACTTCGCCTGTTTTCGGATCAACGACATCGACGGCAACCACCCTTCCCAGCAACCGAGAAGATAGCTTAATCATGGTTTTATCACCCTCACGCATGGCCCGCAAGGGAATCCCTTGAGTTGTCCCACAATCAACTTCCCGGATAATCACGTCCTGGGACACATCCACCAATCGGCGAGTTAAATATCCTGAGTCTGCCGTCCGTAGGGCGGTATCCACCAATCCCTTCCTCGCTCCATAGGAGGAAATAATATACTCAGTAACCGTCAAACCTTCACGGAAATTGGTTTTAATTGGTAAGTCAATAATTTGTCCTTGGGGGTTAGCCATCAATCCCCGCATTCCCACCAGTTGTCGTACCTGGGAAATATTTCCCCTTGCACCGGAAAACGCCATCATATACACTGAGTTCAAGGGATTCGTTTTCTTAAAGTGGGAGACAACTTCATCCTTGAGGGCTTCCGATGTGCCGTTCCAAGTATCAATTACTTTTTGGAAACGTTCTACTTCCGTAATTTCCCCCCGTTGATATCGTTCCTCTGTCGAACGAATTTCTTCCTCCGCCGCATCCAATAAACTCCGTTTTGAGGGCGGAACCATCAAATCATCCACACTAATGGAAACCCCTGCCCTCGTAGCATAGCGGAAACCCAAATCTTTTAATTTATCTGCCATCAACGCAGTCCGGGCTGTCCCATAATGGACAAATGCCCAGGAAATGAGATTGCGCAATTGACCCTTATCAACAATCCGGTTGCGAAAAATTGCTTTTTCGTTTGTCATTTTTAATTTCTTCCCCAGTCACAGAATTTTGAATTTTCGATTTGGGATTAGGAGGCTTTTTGAACATTAATTATCCCCATCCGTGGCGGATAATTTTTTCCTTCCTCTCCCTTTCCACCCCAAAAAGGGACATTGTTGTGGTCGGGGAAGGGACTCCGACCACGATTATTTTGGTTTGGCGACGATTCTACCTAACTTGCCAATGCATCCTGAATCGCTTTGTTATAAATCACACGTCCCGGTGTCGTGTAAATATACTGAGACAAAATATTCCCATCCCTATCTTCACGAACACGTCTGTACTTATAAATCCGAGTAATCGTGCCGTCTTCGTTTTTAATTTCTTCTAGGGGTTGCTTATCTGCTTCTGGTGATTCCACTTCCCCATCAAAACGAACGTAAACATAGGCATGTAAATCCACTTGCCCCAATTCAAAGGCCATAATCGCATCATCTAAAGAAGCAAAATACTTACCTGCTCCCTTGGTGGCTTTGGGATTTTCCGCAGTTAGATAATAAGCACCTAAAACCATGTCTTGGCTAGGTGTAATTACGGGTCTACCAGTTGCCGGAGACAATACGTTATTAGAAGCCAACATTAATAACCGTGCTTCTGCCTGTGATTCCAGGGATAAGGGCACATGCACCGCCATTTGGTCTCCGTCAAAGTCGGCGTTAAATGCCGGACAAACCAAAGGATGTAGTTGAATTGCCCTTCCTTCTACCAAAATCGGCTCAAATGCCTGAATCCCCAGACGGTGTAGGGTCGGCGCACGGTTGAGCATGACTGGGTGTCCTTCGATTACCTCCTCTAACACATCCCATACCTGGGGATCAGCACGGGAAATCAATTTTTTCGCAGCCTTAATATTATTCACCATGCCACTGCGAATTAACCGATTAATCACGAAGGGTTGGAACAACTCAATGGCCATTTCCCTGGGTAAACCACACTGGTGGATACTTAATTTCGGTCCCACTACAATTACCGAACGTCCCGAATAGTCAACCCGTTTACCCAGAAGGTTTTGGCGGAAGCGTCCCTGTTTACCCTCAATAATGTCAGATAGGGATTTCAAGGGTCGGTTATTTGCACCTACCACCGTCCGTCCCCGTCGGCCATTATCAATTAAGGCATCCACGGCTTCTTGTAACATCCGTTTTTCATTGCGGACAATGATTTCCGGTGCCAAAATTTCCTGTAATCTGGCCAAGCGATTATTCCGGTTAATTACCCGACGGTACAAATCATTCAGGTCACTGGTGGCAAATCGACCACCATCTAGTTGTACCATCGGTCGTAAATCGGGGGGAATCACGGGGATATAGGTCATCACCATCCATTCCGGTTTAGAACCCGTGGCAATAAAGTTATCAATCACCCGCAAACGTTTAATTAATTTTGCCCGTTTTTGTCCTTTTGCCAGGGTAATTTCTTCCCGTAAGTTTTCCGCTTCCTGTTCTAAATTAATATCAGCGAGTAAGCGCAATAATGCCTCAGCGCCAATTCCCACTTCCACACCAACTAGCTGGGAATCTTCACTGTAGATTTGGTCTTCAATTTCTAGCCACTGGTCTTCGGTTAACAATTGCTTGTAGGTTAAGGTTTCCGCATTCCCAGGGCTGAGGACAACATAGGAGTTAAAATACACTATTTGCTCAACATCACGCAGGGGCATATCGAGCAAAATCGAAATATAACTGGGGATACCTTTAAGATACCAAACGTGAGCAACTGGAGCCGCAAGTTTGATATACCCCATCCGATGACGACGAACGCGGGACTCAGTAACTTCCACTCCACAACGTTCGCAGACTATCCCCCGATGGCGCACACGTTTATATTTACCACAGTGGCATTCCCAATCTTTGGCTGGACCAAATATACGTTCACAGAACAATCCGTCCATTTCCGGTTTTAAAGTCCGGTAGTTGATTGTTTCTGGTTTTGTGACTTCGCCGACCACCTGACCATTAGGTAAAGTCCTTTCACCCCATTGACGAATTCGTTCGGGTGAAGCCAAGCCAATTTTTACGTAGTCAAATTGATTATTTTGAACTGTTCTCATCTGGATTGTGGATTCTGGTTTAGATAGTTGGAGATGGCAAGAGCGAGAAAATTTTGTGTTTGACTAACCGCAATGAATGCTAAGTAGGGTGGGAAGCAAGCGATCGCAGTTCCAAACACACGGAGTAGACACCAAAATAGCCCGTTCCTGACTTGAAAGTGTAGACGCACAAGCGGTAATACAGCAGGCTCTAGGGAGTAGGGAGTAGTAAGTGGTATTAGACAGTACATATTAGCTACTCCCTTCGTTTACAAGCTAATTTTCTCCAGTCAAAGTCAAGCACCGAAAAATCTCAGTTGACAATCAACACACCATTAACGGTCAACTGTGAACTGTCAACCCTTATTCTTCCTCTTCGACGGATTCGCGGGATAGGGATTCGTAGGTAGGACGGGGAGGGGTACGTCGCGCTGACTGATCTGCCATTAAATCGACTTCCACATCCAAGGAGCTACCGTCGGCTTGAGTTTCCACCTTATGCACGGCAATATCTAAGCCCAAGGATTGCAACTCCCGCATTAATACCTTGAAGGATTCTGGTGTTCCCGGACGAGGAATCGCTTTACCTTTGACAATCGCGTTTAATGCCTCATTCCGACCTTGCATATCGTCGGATTTAACGGTCAACAATTCCTGCAAGGTATAGGCTGCACCAAAGGCTTCCAATGCCCATACTTCCATTTCTCCAAATCGCTGTCCACCCTGTTGTGCCTTTCCTCCTAAAGGTTGCTGTGTCACCAAGGAGTAGGGTCCGGTGGAACGAGCGTGAATCTTATCGTCAACCAAGTGAACCAGTTTGAGCATGTAGGCCACCCCAACCGTTACAGGACGGTCGAATGGTTCACCTGTACGCCCATCGTACACCATGATTTTGCCGGGTTCGTCGGGATTATACAGCCATGAGCGTCCGGTTTCATCCCGTGCTTCCTGTAATTTACCGTGGACTATTCGCCTTGATGACTCTTCCCCATACATCTCGTCAAAGGGGGTAATCTTAAAGCGCACACCCAGATTATGTCCAGCCCAACCCAACAAGCATTCAAATACTTGTCCGACGTTCATCCGACTCGGTACACCTAGGGGATTCAAGACGATATCCACAGGACTACCATCCGGTAAATAGGGCATATCTTCTACTGGCAGTATCTTGGAAATAATTCCCTTATTTCCATGTCTTCCCGCCATTTTGTCGCCGACTTGGATTTTCCGTTTTTGGGCAACGTACACCCGCACCACCATGTTGGCTCCCGGTGGCAGTTCGTCACCCTGTTCACGGGTAAACAAACGCACATCAACGACCCGGCCTTTTTCTCCATTGGGTACACGCAAGCTGTTGTCACGCACATCCCGCGCCTTTTCTCCAAAAATGGCCCGCAGTAATTTTTCTTCCGGTGGCTGATCTGATTCCCCTTTAGGAGTCACTTTCCCCACCAAAATATCTCCGGCTTCTACCCAAGCACCGATGCGAATAATCCCGTTTTCGTCCAATTGACGCAAAGCATCCTCACCGACGTTGGGGATTTCCCTGGTAATTTCTTCTGGTCCTAATTTAGTCTGCCTTGCCTCGATTTCGTATTTCTCAATGTGAATCGAGGTATATATATCATCCTGCACTAAACGCTCGGAAATCAAAATTGCGTCTTCGTAGTTATACCCTTCCCAAGGCATGTAGGCAACGACAATATTCTGTCCTAAGGCCAACTCACCACCCTCGGTGGAGGAGCCATCCGCTAGCACCTGTCCAGCTACTACCCGCTCACCAATTCTCACCAAGGGTCTTTGGTTCAAACAGGTGTCTTGGTTGGAGCGTTGATATTTAGAGATGGGGTAGCGAATTTCCGCAGCTCCGGATTTGGGACGGACACGAATCTCGGTGGCATCCACGTAGGTGACATCCCCATCGGTACGGGAGACAATCACCATCCCAGAGTCCCTCGCTGCTTGGGCTTCTAAACCTGTTCCCACCAAGGGACGTTCGGGTTTGAGCAAAGGTACGGCTTGCCGTTGCATGTTGGAACCCATTAATGCTCGGTTTGCGTCGTCGTGTTCCAAAAAGGGAATCATACTAGTAGCAACCGAGACTATCTGCACTGGGGAAACAGCGATAAAGTCTACCTGATCTGGGGTGGTGGTGGAAAATTCCTGGCGATAACGCACGGGTACCTGGGGTCCAATTAAATAGCCATTTTCATCAATGGCCGCATCTCCCGCTGCCACCCGTAAATCATCTTCTTCGTCGGCGGTCATGTAGACTATTGGCAGGTCAAATCGGACACGTCCCCCCTCCACGGGACGGGATGGTGTTTCCAAAAATCCGTAGGGGTTGACCCGCGCATGGGTAGCCAAGGAACCGATTAATCCCGCGTTTGGTCCTTCTGGGGTCTCAATCGGACAAATCCGACCGTAGTGGGAGGGGTGAATGTCCCTCACGGCAAATCCCGCACGTTCACGGGTTAAACCACCTGGTCCGAGGGCGGAAAGACGACGTTTGTGGGTTAATTCTGCTAGGGGATTGGTTTGGTCCATGAACTGGGATAGTTGGCTGGAGCCAAAAAATTCCTTAATTGCCGCTACCAACGGTTTGGGGTTGACTAGGGATGCTGGGGTCAGCACTTCCGCATCGGAAACTGTCATCCGTTCCCGGATAATCCTTTCTAACCGGTTTAAACCGACGCGCACCTGATTTTGTAATAGTTCCCCTACACTCCGAACTCGACGGTTTCCTAGGTGGTCGATGTCGTCGATACTACCAATGTCATATTCGAGGTTGATCAGATAATCAACAGCTGCTAATATATCGGTAGACGTAAGCACTCGCACCGTGTCAGGGACTTGCAGCCTTAGTTTTTTGTTTAATTTGTATCTACCAACCTTACCCAGGTCGTAACGCTTGGGATCAAAAAATCTTGAGTCTAGCAACTGTTGTCCACCCAGTACCGTTGGAGGCTCCCCTGGTCGTAGTTTCCGATATAGTTCCATTAAGGCATCTTCTTCGGAAAATTGACCTTCTTTTTCGATGGTTTTCTGGAAATATTCGGGATGACGAAGTGCGTCGAATATTTCGTTGTCCGATAATCCTAGGGCTTTAAGTAAAACTTGGGCTGATAGTTTCCGGGTTTTGTCGATCCGTACCCAGACTAAATCGTTACGGTCGGTTTCAAATTTCAGCCAAGCTCCACGGTTGGGTATTAAACTGGCTGAATAGGTTCGACGACCGTTTTTGTCGATTTCGGATTTGTAGTATACTCCGGGCGATCGCACTATTTGGTTGACAATGACGCGCTCGGCTCCGTTAATGATAAATGTCCCCCTATCGGTCATTAAGGGTAAATCGCCGATAAATACGTCCTGTTCTTTAATTTCCCCCGTTTCTTTGTTGATTAAGCGTGTGGGTACGTACATTTGTACGGCATACGTACTATCACGACGCTTAGAGTCTTCGACGCTGTACTTCGGCTCCTTCATTTTGTAGTTTTGACCGAGGAAGTGCAACTCGAGTTTACCTGTGTAATCTGTAATCGGACTAAAGGAGTTTAACTCCTCAATTAAACCCTCTTCGAGAAACCAACGAAAACTTGCTCGTTGAATCTCGATTAAGTCGGGTAACAGAAACACAGGTTCCATAATTGATTCGTTAGTCATGCTTCTACCTTTGTCAACCTGGTTGATTTTGCTCTTGGGGACACCCGGAGTATCCGTCTGAAAAGGATTTTTGACTGGATTTTTTTCGGCAAATACCCGCTTTCAGACCGGAGCAAGTGCTGATGCAAAATTAAATATGTATTGTCATCGCGAGGAACGGAGCATAAGTCCTTCGGACAGGCTTCGCCAACACAAGGATTTCAGCGTTTCGGAATGTCAAATTAATTTTGCACTGCTACTACTTATAATTCCCCATTGATTTGGTAATGATTTACTCGGAATGCTTGTTTGTAAAGCGGAATAATCTTAGCTAATGCTGTGATCGAGATATCTGGATTTTCACGTGTGAACGTGAGAAAATTAGAACCTAATGGGGTAGGTAATTAAAACCAGAAAAATAAGGTCTCTAAGCAGAAAAAATCTAGTATCCGAACCGAATATAGTTTTTGGTACGCTGATACTGGATTTGTTTGTCAGAATATTTCTAGTTTGTGTCTGCTTGGTCAAAGCTAATGTTTACCTCGCTTACCCCTAGGTGCATGGCTTTGGTTTTTTTGGTTCACTTATCCTCCCAATGTGCTATCTGCCAGTTTGCGAAACTTTTTGATGTGATTATTTACCCTCTGTACAGACAGGGTAATTTTGTCACTGCCGAAGTTAAGATTCAATGAAATCACAATCAAGGCTAACAACTAATTAATCTGGATGGTTGAAGCTGAAAGTAGTTGTGGATGAAATTCAAGTGACTTTGGGTGAGTCATTTACCTATCGCCAAGCAATAAAAGAATCTGAAAATTTGCTATAGATTTTTCTACAGATAAATCGTTAAACAGGGCAAAGGCGGTCATTTACGATATGGTCACTAGATATCCATAGCTGGATCAGAATTTGGGCAAGTCACAAGCGATCTACCAATTAGAGACTATATTTCTCAAACAAGAGAGGCGCTTTGACGTAAATATGCCTTCCTGATCCAACCTAGATAATAGTACCTTACTAATTATGGCGCAAACTTTCCAATTTAGGAGAAATAGATCATAGCATATTTCCAATGAAAAGTACTGCTGTTTACCTTTTTGCTTCTGTAAGCGCTAATAGTCCCATCAAGTCAGGGATAATCCAAATACTTGACAGGCGTTAAGGGTTGTTTGCTGGCTAATCTCCTCAACAGAGGTTTGGCGCAGGAGGGCAATGTGTTCGGCTACATACTGAACATAGGCTGGTTCATTCCGTTTCTGTCCACGTTTGGGAACGGGAGCAAGAAAGGGACAGTCCGTTTCAATTAACAGGCGATCGCTGGGAACCATTTGGGCGCTAGCATGGATGGGGTGGGCATTTTTAAAGGTGACTGTGCCGCTAAAGCTGATATAAAAGCCTAAATCTAGAAACCATTGAGTTTCTTCCGGATTGCCTCCCCAACAATGCATTACTCCTCGTAACCTTTCTCCAGCAGTGGCTTTGTAACTTTGCAACACCTGGTGAACATGGGATGCAGCATCACGACAATGAATAATCAAAGGTAGATTTAATTCACAGGCGATTTCAATCTGGTCAGCGAAGGCGGTTAGTTGCTCTTGAACATTGTCAGCTTTGTAAAAGTCCAACCCTGTTTCACCTATAGCCACTACCTTGGGATGGGAACTTGCCAACTTTTTGACCTGTTTTCCCATACTTGAGTCCCATTTACTGGCATCTAGGGGATGTAAACCAATCGCAAAACTCACTTCGGGAAATTGACTAGCTATCGCCTTTATACTTTCGTATTCCGATGGCTCTACACAGGAATGAACTAGACGGATCACACCTGTTTCCAACCACCGCGATCGCACTTCCGATAAATCGGGTTGAAAAATATCGAAGTTCAGGTGAACGTGAGTATCAATTAGCTGCATTTTCCCGGAAACACCTATTTTCTAACTGCTACTCGCCCATATCCATATATATTTGGAAGACTTGCACAAAGCTACTTCCTGACACAAATCATCGAGACCTACGCACTTGCTTGAGATGTTGCTGTCTTCAGTCGTCGCGCCAACTGTGATTTCTTCCTTGCACCATTATTAGGATGCAACACACCGCGCTTTACAGCCTTATCTATTTTGCTATAGGCTTCCGACATGCGGATTGCGACCTCTTTTTCTAGGTCAGGTGTTGGTTCTGATAGATAGGCATCTACAGAAGTAAAACATTTCTTCATCAGTGTCCGCACTGCGGACTTGTAGGATTTATTGCGTAATCGATTACGTTCAGCGATTTTTGCGCGTTTGAGTGCAGATTTTGAATTTGCCACTGTTGCTTCCAGAAATCAGTTTTCTTATTTAAACACACTACTAGATTTAATCAATATAGCATCGAAAATGCCAAATTTACAGATGAACACAAAATTAATTATGTGGTGGGAGACCTTTCATGCACTTTCACACAGTGTCCATCACCGTAAATTTACTAAAATTTCAATTTTAGTATTGACAACTTTATGCTTTATGGATTGAAAATGAAACATATAACAACTAGATTATGTATAGACGCAGTTAATCAGATCACTATAGAATACCATCTTTAGGCGATAAAGTTTATACTTTATCTCTTGGGGTGCTGCGACATATACTTAGTATTGGATTTCACAAAAAATCTCTCAAAAAATACAAATATGAGCTTACCTGCACTGCGAAAATTCGTTTTACCCCCTGTGATTGCGTCCGCAGCTGTTTTTTCCCTGATGAGTTCGCCTTTGGCTGTACTAGGAGACAAACCGGTTAATATTCGCTTTGAAGAAGAACCGATTTTTGATGGTCGCTTAAGGGATATTGCTCCTCCCTATGTGGGATTAGTGACGCTGTTGAGCTTGGGAACAGGAGTTGCAGCTGCGGCAATTGGTGGGTGGCGAAGTTCAGCACGTTATTCGGAAAAACTAACTAGTCAGATTTCTTTGTTGGAGGAAACTTTAAGCGAGAAAGATGCTTTGTTGAAGGAACTTAAGATGTCGGAATCCCGCTTGCAAATATCTGGATTGACGGGATTTCTAGATGAAGAAGTTCCCTTTGACCGGACTATTGGTGAACCAAGTTTTGCACAAGCCGTTTCTCAACCGGTGGTTGCTCAAACTGCGACCGTAATTCAACCCAAGGTAATTACCCCCAGTTTACCAGTTCCCACCCGTCATCAGGGTCATGGTCGAGTTAACCCTGCACTTGATGTGGCTTCAACTTTCGCTGCATCCCAAACATATATGAGGTATGCACCTAGCAGCCAAGTGAACACTAATCAGCCCCACCATCAACCTGTAACCAATACATCCATTACCAGCGAAGAATTTGAAGAATTGCAACGGCAAATGCGGTTGATGATGGAAAAAATGCAGCAGATGCAAAATCATCTTCAGGCATCAACTCCGGTTGCTGTTGCTTCCTCTAAGCCAACAAGCGATCGCTTTCAAGTTTACTATGATTCCCCCACCCATAATGAAGGTCGATACATGTAATTAAATGTATTGTATTTTTTATCAAACAAGTAGTAAATTTATTCAGGACTTACGCAATCACCACACAGTTACGTCATTGCACTTCTTCCGGTAGCGGATGGAACGTCTGGTCATAAGATAGACGTGCAGCAGCTTCTGACAAAGTAACAATTCCAAACATCTGATTTCTCCTAACGAGTGCATAAGTCCTAATTATTGAGCAAGTTGGTTGTCGAACATCAGCTTGTTTTTTCATTTCCTACAGATATATTTGTGCAGATAAAATTATACTTAGAGTTGACGGGAATAAGTCTTTGATTCCTGGTGGGTAAAGGGTAAGAGGCAACAGGTAATTCAATTGTTAAAGAGTATTTTCTCGGATATTGTTACACTTTTTCCGGATTCTTCACCCACGGGTTTGATTCAGCAATTATACTGAAGTAGGTATGGAATATGCCCGCAGAAACTCTAGCAACCGAAATTGGCAAAGAAGCAGGTCAATTTCTGGCGATGATTTTGATTGAGAAGACTTGGAAGGGTGTGACCAAATTGCAAAGACTGCTAGATCGGAAAATGCAGCAGTTGGTATATGAAGCTTCCCAGCAGTATGTTAAAAACTATGCCGAACGCCATTGTCGCTTAAAGGTGTTAGGGATGCGGGAACCAGTGGCGTTAGAATCGATATATATCACGGTATTTTTTTTAAAAAATAGTGATGTGCGACGGTTGGAGTCCGTTGAAAGTTTAGAAAGAGCTTATCGGGAGAATCGTAGTTTTCAACCCCGGAATGCGACCAAGGTCTCTGGGATTGAGGTTGCTAACCAGAAGCAGTATTTAATGGTGTTGGGTGGTCCTGGGGTAGGTAAGTCAACATTTTTACGGAAAATTGGTTTGGAAGCACTGAAGGGGAAAAATGGTGCTTATCAGCATGAGTGTATTCCGGTATTTTTAGAATTGAAGCGATTTACTTCGGCAAAAATTGATATAGTTCAGGCAATTATTGAGGAATTTAAGATTTGTGGTTTACCCTATGCACAAGAGTCTACCCAGAAGTTATTGACGGATGGGCGGTTATTAATTTTATTTGATGGTTTAGATGAAGTCCCTGTCAAATATGTGTCTAGAGTCATGGAGACGATAGAGAATTTTTGTGATCAATACTATCAGAATAGATTTATTATTTCATGTCGGATTGCGGCATATCGGAGTTACTTTCAACGTTTTACCGATGTGGCAATGGCGGAGTTTGATAATACGCAAATTAAACAATTTATTTCTAATTGGTTCCAATCGGAGGAGGATAAACGGATCGGTACTGCCAAAAAGTGTTGGGAAATCTTACAAAAGCCAGAAAATAGTGGAGCAAAGGAGTTGGCAAATACACCTTTATTGCTAACTTTTTTATGTTTAGTTTATGACCATTCCCAACATTTTGCGAATAAAAGAAGTGGTTTGTATCGACAAGCATTAAGAATTTTACTAGAAGCATGGGCAGCGGAGAAGCGCATCATGCGGGAAGAAATCCATAAAGGATTAAGTACGGAATTAGAGGAAATTTTATTAGCTGATATTGCCTATAAGGGATTTAAAAATGACCAACTATTTTTTCCAAGATGGGAGATTACCCGTGATATAAGAAATTTTATTAGTAATCATTTCAATGTACCTCAGTATTTAAATGGGGAAGAAATTTTAAATGCGATCGCGGTTCAACAGGGTATATTGGTGGAGAGGGCCGCAGATATATATTCTTTTTGCCATTTGTCGTTCCAGGAATATTTAACAGCTCAATATATTACTGATAATCACGAAGCTGCAAACTTGGTGAATTTACATTTACTAGATAAACGCTGGTATGAGGTTTTCTTGTTGGTTGCAGGATTAATGCGTCGGGGTGTGGACGAGTTTTTGATGATGATGGAGGTCAAAGCACGGGGATATTTGTATACACCAAAACTGCAAGGGTTAATTAAATGGGTGATGGAGATTTCCCAAGGGGATGGATCGGAATTTTCCCCACTCACCCAGCGATCTGTGGCTCTATTTTTGGGAACAGGGAAAGATGCTAGCCTGGAATTAGTGACATTACTTAGTCCCCGTTTAGCCGATTTTTTGGAAATGACACGGATATTAGATTTAGCTAGAGTTGCCAATCCCAGTTACGTCAGAGCACTCAATTCCAGTCGTACCCCCATGCGACCAGCAACCCCAAAACGGGCTTTAGAACAGGCTTTGAACCATGCGATCGCGGACGAATTAAGTCGTTCCCAAATTTTACCCAGGGTGGATTTCAACCGTTTGATGAATAATTTAGGGGTACTATGGAGTCGTGCTCCGCGTATCAATGATTCCTACAAAGTACACCAAGGTTTTAATTCACGGATTGCCCAAACTTGGCTGACGGGATTACAGCTTAATTCCGATTTGTTAAATTTATCCTCAGCAGAATCAGCAGCCTTGACGAATTATTTGTATGTCAACGCTTTGATTGTGCGTTGTCAGCAAGCTGCGGTTAGTTTGTCGAAGCAAGGATGGGCTGAGGTGGAATCTCGGATGTTATGCTGTGATTAATTGCATAGAGGCGCGATATATCGCGTCTCTATATTTAAATTCATACATGGATTCAGCAACGCCCAAAATCCAAAATTTAAAAACTAAAATTAATAACGAATACGTGGGTCTACGTAGGCGTTGAAAATATCAATTAAAATACTTGCAATCACAACTATTGTGCCGAAAAATACCATGATGCCCTGGACGGTGGTGTAATCCCGTTCGTGGATGGCTTCGTAGAGACGATTGGCTAAACCTGGCCAAGAAAAGGTGACTTCGGTGAGGATTGCTCCTCCGAGTAGGGATGCAAAGGTTAATCCCAGGACTGTAATCACGGGAATGAGGGCATTTTTGAGGGCGTGGGAGACCAGAATTTTGTTTTCAGGGATACCTCTGGCTCTGGCGGCTTCTACGTAGTCGGATAGGAGGGTTTGTTTCAAGTTAACCCGGACAATGCGTTCAAATATGCCACTGAGGAGAATTCCCAAGGTACAACTGGGAAGGATTAGGTATTTGATGGCGGTAAAAAATTGAATAAATTCACCTGATAATAGACTATCGATGGTATACAGTCCGGTGATTTTGGTAGGTGTTGCTAAGGTGGCTGGAAATCTGGTTCCCAGGGGTAATAAATCTAAGCCAACAGCAAAGATTAATTGTAGTACCATTCCCGCCCAAAACATCGGTAAAGCGTAGGTAATAATGCCAAATAGACGACCCCCCACATCGAGACTAGTACCGGGACGGGATGCGGACAGCATTCCCACACCAATACCGACAACGAGAGCAACAATAATGCTAGATATGGCTAATTCGGCTGTTGCAGGAAAATGCTCTCCAATGATTTCCCAGACGGCTTTACCACTGCTGGTGAGGGAATTACCTA
Source organism: Calothrix sp. NIES-3974 (assembly GCF_002368395.1). GTDB lineage: Bacteria > Cyanobacteriota > Cyanobacteriia > Cyanobacteriales > Nostocaceae > NIES-3974. The sequence goes on along the minus strand of NZ_AP018254.1, from coordinate 2,098,235 downwards.
AATCGAGTTTGAAGAAGAGATTACCTAGGTAATTGAGGTACTGTAACCACAAGGGTGCATCTAAACCAAGCTGTTTGCGCAGGGCTTCTTTGGCTGCATCGGGAGCGCGTACACCTAAAATAGCATCCACTGGGTCGCCAGCTGCAACTCGCAGTAACAAAAATACCATTGTGACGATGGTGAGGATTTGTAAGGGTGCTAATAATAAGCGGGTGGTTATGTAGTAGGTTAGGGCTTGAGAACGGGACATGGTTGGATTTTAGATTTTAGATTATGGATTACTCTAATGAGTCGTTTGATGCTTCTGGAAAACTTTCCTGGACAGGTTTTTGATTAGTTATGAGTAGGTGGGTGGTGAAAATTGTCGTTGAGATCAGGGAGTAGAGACGACCCGTCAGGTCGTCTGTACAGGGAGTAGGGAGTGGGGGAAAAATCAATTTCATACATCCTGGTGTACGCAGTTCATGATGACTAGTTAGTTTGCACGCTGATGTATTTTGCTTTTGGTTTGTTGACGGTTTACAGGTGACAGTTGACCTTCAAGGATTAAGCATCTAAAGGAAAAGTTCTGTTTCGGAGGGTAGAAAGCTATAGACAGTTCACATATCTCTCCTGTCTCCTCAAATTCAAGTTTTTTTAATCCCGCTATAAATTAACAACTGACTTGCGTCTTGTTTGACTCCGTTGACTCCGTTGTGGGCAAAGAGGTAATCTTGTCCTTGCCAGAGGGGGATATAGGGTACTTCTTCGGCGAGGATTTGTTGAATTTCGGCGAAGATTTGTCGGCGTTTCCTGGGGTCTTGTTCTTGGCGTTGGGCTTCAATTAGTTTATTCATGTGATCGCTGTAGTAAAATGACCCTTGGGAGACGCTACCGCCTTTTTCACATCCGGTTTCTGGATTTCCCTGTTCGCATTGCAAAAAGGGCTGGACGTAATTATCTGGGTCTAAAAAGTCGGGATACCATTCTAATAGGGTAGTGGCATACACGCCTTTGGAGATATTGCGATACATTGTAGTTGAGTCAATCCCGATTGTCTGGATGTCTAGTAGACCACCCATTGTTTTATCTGCGATCGCTTTGATGACTGTGGCGTTTAAAGTTGTAGTCGGAATATTGGAACGATACCACAGTTCGATTTTGGCGGGGTTTTGTTGACTAAAGCCAGCTTGTTCTAACATTTTCTTGGCTGCTGGGATGTTCCCATCTTCTCCATATTTTTCTTTGAATACAGGTTGATACACGTCAAAGGTGTTGGGTATCATACTATATACTGGCTGCCCCTGTCCGTATAATACCCGCTCTAGGAGTAATGTCCGGTTGAACATGGCTGCTAGTGCTTGTCTTACGGCAGGTTTGTTTAAAGGTTCTTGGTTCCGGTTGACGGACATAAAGTAAACAACGCTACCATTGTTAGCGATCGCTTGCCAAGCTCCGGTTTTGGCTTTACTGCGAAGGGCACGAATTTGATCCGCATCCATCGATAAAGCAGCTACATCTATGGATTTTTTCTGGAAGGAGTTGTATAGATTTACGCCACTACTAAGAATTTGCAGAACGATACCGTTGTTAATTGGTTTATTTCCCCAATACTGGTCAAAAACATCCAGTTGTACCCGGTCGGTGGCAAATTGGGTTAATTTGTAGGGACCTGTACCGACAAAATTATTGGGGTTAAATTTACCTTCACCGATTTCGTAGGCTTGGGGAGAGACTGCACAAACACCGGAAAAGGCGAGTAGGGAAGGAAATGCGGCAAAGGGTTGTTTGAGTTTAATCGTTAGTTCGTATTCGCCTGTAGATTTTACTGAGTCAACAATATCACCCAATAAAAAAGCTGGTTTCCCGCCATTTTTGATAAATCGTTCCAAACTAAAGGCCATTGCCGCAGCATTAAACTTTGTGCCATCGTGAAATACCACATCCTGACGTACAGGTATGGTATAGGTTAAACCATCAGCACTCACTTGCGGTAGAGCAGTTGCCAATTGGGGGATAATTTCCGCAGTTTCCCCCTTGTAAGTATATAAGCGATCGCTCATATTATAAATCAGAGCTAGGGAGCCAGTTTCATAGGCATCCGCAGGGTCAAGGGTACGGGGTTTATTAGTAGTACCAATAACAATGCGATCGCTGGTTGCAGCACCATTCCCCAGGGTATCGGAGGAGGGAGAGGAGTTACAACTAACGATTAAAAATAGACACAAACAAGATAAACTCAAGACTCTGGTAATTTTTGGCCATCGAGAAAATGGCGATAATAACCAATTCATAAAAATTTTGATATTCCAGGATGGTGAGACATTCTACTACAGGTAGGACTAAAATCCCCAGGTAAAATGTTTCACTCACTTGAAAATAGGGAGTCGGGAGTGGGTGCGGGAGCTATTTTCTTGTTTCCTCGTGTCCAAGCAACATGGTGGACTAGTGGTCTGTCCCATTAATTTTGATGAGTCAAAAAAGGCACGTAGTAGCACTTTAGCGTCAGGAGTAGGGGAGAAGGGGAAGAGTGGGAAAAAGTTGTTGATGATTTTATAGTGCGAACGCACTAGCAGGAGAGTTTATATCTACATGGGGAGCTGTGACACAACCAAACATCAAAAAGCTTTATGTATCCTGTCTCCTGTATTCTATCCCTACCAATCGGAATTGCGTCAGGCATTTTTTCCTACTCATATACACCATTACAGGTGATAATTTATTGATGTGTGTTTTTTGGGGGCTTTTTTGCAAACAGTCCTGTCAACCTGTACTGAAGGAAGGAAATATACCTGTTCTTGTACAAGCTATTTTTTCATAAATTACATTTGTAGACTAGACGGTTTATACCGCGATGGCATTTAATGGTGAGGAGTCTTTGAGGAATTCATGACAACGTTTATTGTAGGCAATCAGAACCAAACCCAGTCCCCGAATCAAGTTGATTTCACGCTGAAGGATATCATCAAATCCCTACCCAAGGAATGTTTTGAAAAAAATCCCCGTAAAGCTTGGACTGGATTAATTATCAGCGTTCTGATGGTAATTTTCGGGTACGCAAGTATTACATTTGCACCCTGGTTTCTCCTACCCGTCGCTTGGGTTTTTACCGGAACCGCTCTGACGGGTTTTTTTGTGATTGGCCATGATTGCGGACACCGTTCGTTTTCTAACCGTCGGTGGGTTAACGATTTAGTTGGACACCTGGCGTTTTTACCACTAATATATCCCTTCCATTCCTGGCGTATTGGTCATAATTATCACCACAAGCACACCAACAAACTGGATTACGATAATGCATGGCATCCAATTCGTCCTGATGTTTACGAAGCTTGGCATCCTGTTTATCGGATTGGATACCGACTATTATTAACCAAAAAGTTGTGGTGGCTTGGTTCGATTGGACACTGGCTGGTGATTCACTTCGATTGGCGTAATTTTGATCGCAAAGACCGAGGAAATGTAAAGTTATCGGTTTTTGTTGTGTTAATTGGGGCTGCGATCGCATTTCCCGCTCTGTTTTTAACCACGGGTATTTGGGGTGTGATTAAGTTTTGGTTTATACCTTGGTTGGTGTATCATTTTTGGATGAGTACTTTTACATACGTCCACCATACTACACCGAGTGTCCCCTTCAAGTCGGAAACTGATTGGAATGAAGCTCTCGCACAGCTATCGGGAACAGTTCACTGTGATTATCCTCGTTGGGTAGAGTTTCTCTGCCATGATATTAATGTTCACGTTCCCCACCATATTTCGACTGGGATTCCTTCCTACAACTTAAGAAAAGCCTATCAAAGCATCAAGGAAAATTGGGGTGAATATTTGCACGATGAATATAAGTTTTCCTGGTCTTTAATGAAAGACTTGACGGATAAATGTCAGTTGTACAAAGAAGATGAAGGCTATTTGTCTTTTCAGGAATACCGAAATCAATCAGTAAACAGTACATATTAAAACATATTCAACATGATACCTATCGACAGTTATCAGTTGTATAGGGTTTGTGTTTGAATATTGGTGTTTCATGTTCTGAAATTGAGGCTATTCCAATATTAATTAATTGCCCCATCTAAATACTTACCAGAAACAAGATGGGGCAGATTTCTGGATACGGTCTTTGATGTACAGAAGTTGATTATTCAACATCTTCAATCTAATTTAGGGTATGAATTTTGTGAAGATATAGGAAAGTTGAATAATCACTAAAATGTTTATTTCCGGAAACAAACAGCCAAAATTGTAGTTACAATGGGTTGCTCTGTGTAAACCATCCTATATTTGATCCAAGCTACCCAATTCATGGCTTGTATTTTTGTATTTTCTCTTTTTGTAATTTAAATTTCATGACCAAAACAGCGACCAAAGTCACATTTGCGAAATCAAGTGGTTTCCAACAAGCACTCAATCAAAAAGTCAATGATTACTTTCTCAGCAATAAAATTGCCAAGCGTGACCATCCAGCGATGTATTTCAAAACAGTAATTATCTTGGGATGGGTCATTTCCGCTTGGAGTTTAGTATTATTTAGTCCACCGATTATTTGGCTAAAAATTATTAGTTGTATCCTTTTAGGAATGGGAATTGCAGGAATTGGTTTTAGTGTCGGTCATGATGCGAATCATGGTGGTTACTCAAATCATAAATCGGTGAATGGAACAATTGGATTAATTTACGATGTTATCGGTCTTTCCAGTTTTTTGTGGAGATTCCGCCATAATCAACTCCATCATATGTACACCAATATTTTGCACCATGATGTGGAGATTCATGGGGATGGATTGGTGCGCATGACTCCCTATATGGAACATAAATGGTATCATCGCTACCAACATTTACTGATTAATTTGATCTACGCGATTATTCCTTTATATTGGTCCTTTGCGGATATTTACATTATCTTATTTAAACGCCACTATCACGACCATCGCATACCCCATATAAATGCTAAAGAAATATTTATTCTGTTAACTGGAAAAATTATCTGGTTAAGCATATTTCTCTTCATTCCGATGGCTTTAGGTTATTCTCCCACAGAAGCATTAATAGGATTTCTGCTTGTCTATATGACTTACGGAATCCTGATTTGCAATGTATTTATGTTAGCCCATGTCCTCGAACCAGCCGAGTTCATTGAACCTGAATCCGAATCAAATTTAGTTGATGAAGAGTGGGCGATCGCTCAAGTTAAAACAACGGTTGACTTTGCTCCTCGTAATTGGTTTTTAAACTGGTATTTAGGTGGATTAAATTACCAAACTATCCATCATCTTTATCCCCATATTTGCCATATTCATTATCCACAAATAGCTCCCATTGTCGCAGAAGTATGTGCAGAATTTGGAGTTACATACAATGTCTATCCGACTTTTGTTGGTGCTTTAATTGCCAATTATCGTTGGTTAAAGGATTTGGGTCGGGGAGATAATCAAGTATCACCAAACAAACAAGGGGTTTTAGTGAATTAAATCTGGATTACTGTGAACTATCCAAGGATAAATTTCAGAGATGTAGCAATCCTACATCTCCAAACTAGTCTGGGGATAGTTTCATCAATTGGGGAATAGCCTACACAAACTGTTGACACTATCAACAATAATAAAAGTTGCGTTTTCCTACTCCCTAATTCCTACTTACTTTCAAGGGAGGTTTGTAATTTCTGCCACCAGATGTTACAAATATTAAGGGTTAATTTTCAAAAGTTAACTTCAGAAAACCTCACACACTCAAACTGTCCGAGATTACGCGAACGAAAAAGCAAGTGAAATCCAACACAATCAGTTTAGACAATCAATCTAGCTTTGATGCTCATGATGAAGTGACAAAATTACCCTTCACCCTAGGAGACATCAAAGCTGTAATTCCCGCAGAATGTTTTCAGCCGAATCTGGGGAAATCATTCTTCTTTTTTGGACGTGATGTTGTCACCATCGCTGCACTTTATTTACTTGCCTACAAATTGGATTCTTGGCTATTTTTCCCAATTTTTTGGTTAATGCAAGGAACGATGTTTTGGGCTTTATTTGTGGTTGGACATGACTGCGGACATCAATCATTTTCCCAACATAAATGGCTGAATGATTTAATGGGTCATATTTGCCATACTCCGATTTTAGTACCCTATCATGGCTGGCGAATTAGTCACCGCACTCACCATAAAAATCATGGTCACATTGATAATGATGAGAGTTGGTATCCGGTGAGTGAAAGCCAATATCAAGAAATGGACTGGATTCAAAAAATCGGTCGCTATTATCTGTTTTTATTTGCATATCCTGTTTATTTATTCCAGCGTTCTCCCAATAAAACTGGTTCCCACTTTTCTCCAAGCAGTCCCCTATTCAAACCATCGGAAAAATGGGATGTGATTACAAGTACTACCCTGTGGATTGCAATGGTGGGATTATTAGGGTTTTTCACCTACCAATGGGGATGGATGTGGTTAATTAAGTATTACCTGGGTCCCTATGTTGTCTTTATTGTTTGGCTGGATTTAGTCACATTTTTACACCATACAGAACCTGATGTTCCTTGGTATCGGGAAGGGGAATGGACTTTTCTCAAGGGTGCTTTATCGACTGTTGATCGGGATTATGGATTCATTAACCATATCCATCATGATATTGGGACCCATGTGGTGCATCATATTTTTTTGAATATGCCCCATTATAATTTGAAAAAAGCGACAGCCGCAGTGAAGCCGTTGTTAGGAGAATATTATCGCAAGACCAGTGATCCGATTTGGAAGTCGCTTTGGAATTCCTGTATTTCCTGTCATTTTGTTCCGGATACGGGTAAGCGGGTTTATTACACTTCCTATTGGCAAAAAGATAAGTAATATGATTTTGGATTTTGGATTTTGGATTATTCGATTTTGGGTTTCCGTAGAGACTACCCGTCGGGTCGTCTCCATTTTGGATTGAGAAGACCTAGTTATGATTTTGGATTTTTGATTTTGGGTTTCCGTAGAGACTACCCGTCGGGTCGTCTCCATTTTGGATTGAGAAGACCTAGTTATGATTTTGGATTTTTGATTTTGGGTTTCCGTAGAGAATACCCGTCGGGTCGTCTCTATTTTGGATTGGGAAGACCTAGTTATTAAGCTGCTTGGGAATTCTACCCCACCCTATAGACGCGAAGTGTCTTCTTCTAGAGTACCCTCCCTGAAGTTTGGGGAGGGTAGATTTTCTTTTCAGGTATATAAAGCTTAAAAACCTGGTATTTGTGATTTTTTGGGTCTTGTGAAAAGTAGAATATCTCCCTGTTCCCTTCCCTCACGAAAACTTTTCCGCAGACCCTAATTAAATTGATGCTGGGTGGAAATAGTTATAAATTTCTGTTGCTAGTCGTGAACCGATACCGGGTACTTCTGCTAGCTGTTCGATGCTGGCTTGACGGATGTAATCGATGGAGCGAAAATGTCCGAGTAGGACTTTTTGACGATGGTGTCCTAAACCGGGTATGTCGTCGAGACGCGATCGCCGGAGTTTGTCGCTGCGTTGTTGACGATGGAAGGAGACTGCGAATCGGTGTGCTTCGTCCCGTAGTCTGCGCAGTAGTTGAACTCCGGGTTGTTCGGGGTCGGTAGTCAATGGATAGGATTCTCCTGGTAAAAATATTTCTTCGCGTTTTTTGGCTAAACTGACGACGTTGATATCTTCGAGTAAATTCATTTGTTGTAAAACTGCAACTACGCTGGAAAGTTGTCCTTTTCCTCCGTCAATCATGACTAAATCGGGAAAGTCGGGGTTTCCCTGTCGTTGTAGGTCTGGATTTTCGACGTATTTGCGAAAGCGTCTTTGAATCACTTCGGCTAAACTGGCAAAATCATCTGAATGGCCAATGGTAACGCTGGGGTTTTTGATTTTATAATGGCGGTAGTGTTGTTTTGCTGGTAAACCGTCGATAAAGACGACTTGGGAGGCAACGGCATTGGAACCTTGGATGTGGGAGATGTCGTAACCTTCGATGCGGTGGGGAAGGTCGGTTAAATCGAGGATGTTGGCTAAATCCTGTAGAGCTTGGTGATTGCGATCGCTAAATTTTTGTAAGCGCTGTAGTTCATACTGGGCATTCCTTTCTACCATTTCAATCAGTTCGGCTTTGAGTTGACGTTGGGGATGGATAATATTGATTTTCCGTCCTTTACGCTGTCCTAACGCTGTTGCTAGCATTTCACTGTCGGGTAACTCATGCTGAACGATAATTTCGCTGGGGATTTCCACATCGTCAGCAGTTTGATAATGTTCTTCTAACACCCGTTGTAAAATCGCTCCTGGTTCCTGATGGGTTTCGGACATATACGCGAGTCTTCCGACTAATTTACCAGCACGAATTTGAAAGAGTTGGATACAAGCGTGGTGTTCGTCCATTGCCAGGGCGATCGCATCCCGTGATACGGTATCATCAGGAAGGGAGACTTTTTGATCGGCAGTTAATGATTTTAATCCGCTAATTTGGTCGCGGATTCTAGCTGCAACTTCAAAGTTTAAAGCTTCTGCTTGGGCTAACATCTGTGCTTGTAGAACCTCAATTAGTTCCTGTCCCCGACCTTGGAATACCATTGCCACTTTTTGGACGGTTTTACGGTATTCTTCGGGGGTAATCAAGGACTGACAAACTCCTGGACAGCGACCTAAATCATAATTTAAACAGGGACGGTCTTTAAATAAGGGTTGGGGTCGTTGACGTAGGGGAAAAATCCGTTTACAAATGCGCAAAATTTCCCGTAACAACCGCGAGTCTGTGTAGGGACCATAGTATTTATCTTTTTCCCGACCTAATTGACGCTTCCGGGTGATAAAAATCCGTGGATATTCCTCTGACCAAGTAATACAAACAAAGGGATACTTTTTATCGTCCTTGAGCAGAACATTAAAATAGGGTTGGTGTTGTTTAATTAAATTCGCTTCTAAAGCTAAAGCTTCCGCTTCCGTATCGGTAACAATAAACTCAATTTCCCATACCAACTTCACCATCGTCGCAATGCGATCACTCAACCGTTGGGAATCTCGAAAATAGGAACGTACCCGCGATCGCAGTTTCCGCGATTTACCAATATAAATAATCCGATCATCGCGATCGCGCATAAAATATACCCCTGGTTCGGGAGGTATTTCCTGTAAACGGGTTTCTAAACGTTCGGGTTGTTTGTACAGTGGGGATAATTTGGGGGATACAGTCACAATTACAGTCTAGGGGAAGGATAATTGGGGATTTTGGATTTTGGATCACCCTTACAGGTACGTGTCGCGTTGTCGTAAACTAGACGCTACACATAAACCATGTCCATTTTGAGAATAGTAGTTTTCATTTGCGATTATCGAGATTGCTTCCTTACGTCGCAATGACGAAAACTCCTGTTTTGATTATGGATGAGGTTTATATGGATTTCTCCAAGGAGAGGAACTGACGTTAGTAGGAGATTGATTCTCCCTGCAAACTTTCCCCGGAGGATTGGGATTACCGAAAGAATAGGATTTTTTGATTTTTCCTTTCTGTGGGTTGTTCCCACCCATCTGCATTGTAGATAATTTCTATCCTCCTCAACAGCAAGTTTTGTAAGTTCTGTATATCGAACTTATACTTGCTTGAAAATAGGGAGTGGGGAGTAGGGAATCCGGTACAGACGCGATATGTCGCGTCTGCACAAGATGTAGTTTATAACGACAAATATACCCTTTGAACCTATTGACCGTCTCCAAGAAGTGGTTGATGAGGTATTTATTGACTATTGACCAACATCCTTCCAGAGTAATCCAAAATCTAAAATCCGTCTTGGAAAGTTTGGTGGAAGAATAAATCTCCCCGAAGTTTACCGTAAACAAAATCTTCCCGGTAACTTCTCTTCCCCAATTTTCCGCAAAATCCAAAATCCGATGACGTTGATTTAAATCACACCCAGTAAACCCGGTTCATATTTACAATGGCTGTAAGAGAAAAAATCCATAGCACGATTCCATCCTAGAACCGAATAATTTCCCCCTTCCAGTTTTTAACTTTACAATCGTCCTCTGAAATCTGAATAAAATTTGATGAATTCCATCGAACTAATTTGAGGTTTCCTTCACCTGATCACTACACCGTTGCCAACCTTGTTCAAGTAACCCCTTCTTTTCTTTCCCTTTGCAATCATGAGGGCTATATTTCGTCATTTCTTCAATAATAGGGAGATGAGGAGGGGAAAAAATCTGAGATTTTGCGGATTTTGACCGATAACCTCTGTATTAAGCACAATAACGGAGTGATACAGGTCTAATCATTTACTATCATTGGTAGCATATTCACCATATTTGCATACATCGGTTGAGGTTAAGACATATGAGTAGCAAGGAATTTGAAGCGGAGTATCGAGATGCAATGTCTGAAACTCTCAATGAATTGCAAACCGCTATGTTACTTTTGGCACATGCTCAGTATAAAATCACTCAAATCGGCAATTCCGTCCAATCTCTCAGTCAACGTGTGGAAGAGTTCCTGAGTGAGCAAACAACTGACTCGTCACTCAATTAATCACAAATAATTACTTCCGAGAACAATCAATTTCTTCGGCGATCGCGGACATCAATTCGGTCAAGTTGACTGGTTTTACGAAATAGCGTTTTACCCCTAAACTCAATGCTCGTTCGTAATCAGATTTAAACGCAAGTGCAGAAACTACAATAGTCGGAATTTTTGACCAGTCTGGGTGACTACGGATGATTTCTAAAACTTGAAACCCATCAATATTTGGCAATTTTAAATCTAATAGTATCAATGCGGGTTTAAATTGCTCTAATACCACTGACACATTCGATGCATCAGGTAGACTTTTCACGTAGTAACTAAAAAAACCTAAGTAATCACTTAATAACATTCGATTGACATCGTTATCCTCGATTAATAGGATTTTGCGCGGGGAAAACGATTGGTATAGTGGGGGGATACTTAGTAATTGTGCGGTCATTGCGATTGCTTCGACTTGTATTTTCTCGTAATCAGCTAATCAATTGTCAACATTATCCAAATTTCTAAATTCCTTGATTACAAATCACCTGTGTAAAAATAGTGATTTTTTAATTAACTATCACTAAATAATATTAGCCTAACCCAAGTCCTTCAGCAAAATATCATTTTTTCTTAACCTGTTTTAACCAGCCTGACTCAAATTCTTTCATCAACCATAATTCCCTCAATCTCTAATGGATGTATGGAATCATTTACTACCAACCTCCCTGCTCAACGATGCAAATATGTAGCAATCCGATTTCAGTAGTTAAAAATATCGGTTTTAGCTGTATCCTGCGGGAAAGCTTCTCTAGGAGAAGCCGCGTCACGCGCGGTCTATGACCATCAACGGTTAACAGTCAACAACCCCCCATGTAACATAATTCTCAACGGATTGCTATATCCCTTGATATCTCCAGTACATACACTTACAATACACAATATAATGTTATTTGCTATACTTTACCAGGATGAACATAGTTTAGGCTCTATTTTCACCCTTGAGGTAAAGTCAAAGTTGATTTTTAGTTAAGTAATTGTAAAGAAATTGTAAAGTAAGCCCGCTCCCATTTCACCAAAATTCTGGTGTGAGCATATTTTTCCCTATTTCCCTGCATGGATCAACGGCGAAAAGAATCAGCAATTAAGCCAATTCCGAAGTCGGCAATCAGTGCCATAATTCCTGCGGGAACAGCACCTGCAAGGATTAATTGGTCATCGAGAGCTGCAATTCCGCGAAAAATTAACTCTCCTAGACCACCAGCACCAATAGCAGCACCAACGGTGGCAATTCCGACCGCAATTACCGTGGCGACGCGAATACCAGCAAAAATGATACCTAATGCGAGGGGAAGTTCAACTTGCCATAGTAATTGTCTGGAGTTCATTCCCATCGCTTTTCCTGCTTCTCGGATCGATGGTTCGATGGCGGTAATACCAGTATAAGTATTCCGGATTATAGGCAATAAAGAATACAAAAACAAGGCGATAATTGCTGGTGTGACACCAATCCCTACCAGGGGAATGAGTAAACCAAACATGGCTAAACTAGGGATAGTCTGGAACAGGTTAGCTAAACCGAGAATTCCTTGACGTAGAGAGGGGTAGCGGACAGCAGCAACACCTAAAGGGACACCAAGACAAATGGCGATCGCGATCGCAATTCCCACTAACAGGATATGCTCCCAACTGCGTTGTAAAATTTCTTCTCCGTAACGGAGCAAAAACAGGTGATTCATGCAACCTAAAACCCCTTTTTGGAAACTAGTACAGGTTGGCTGAAATAAACCGAGTATTAACTTTTTATCTAGTGACCATGCTCCGCGTGGTCGCTTAGTGAGTTGAAGGCTCTGCCTTCATTCACGAAGCAGGAGCCTCGCAGATTCTGCTCCCACGCGGAGCATGGGAGCGAATTTCTTCTCCATAGCGGAGCAAAAACAGGTGATTCATGCAACCTAAAACCCCTTTTTGGAAACTAGGACAAAATCATAACCATCAGCAGAGGTGGAAGTGGGTTGAACCTGTAATAGTAAGGCATTATTTTTGTTATCGCGATCGCCGGATTGGAAAAACTGGATAGTTCCGGTTGCTCCTTTAGTAGAAAAGTTGCGATCGCTCAGGGTTTTTTGTAAATCTTGGGGGGTGTTGCTTGTTTGTAAACCGCGAATAATTGTCATCGCTGCATCATAACTGGTTGCGGTTCTCCAGGTGACGTTATTTTGACCCCACATGGTTTGGGATTTTTGATTAAATTCTGGATTCAACTGTGCTTGTAAATGCCATGTTGCGGGGACAACTAATCCGTTGATGTTGGCTTTTCCCTGTTGAATTGTTTGCGGGGTATACAGGGAAGTGCTTCCATACAATTTGAGTTGACCTTGATTGCTTGCAGCAAGTTTTAAAGCTTGTTCAATCCTGTCTATGTGGGGAGCGAGTAAGATACCTTGCGCTCCTTGATTTTTAGCATCTTGGATAATTTTATCCGGTTGAAATTGGGGATGGGAAAAGTCACAGAATATCTTGATAATTTGACCACCGTATTCTTGAACTTGAAAGGTAAATTCATCCCGAAAAGATTGGTTGTCTTTGGCTTGTTCATCAACACAAATTGCTAATTTTTTGGTTTTCGCTGTTTGTACCGCATATTTAGATAAAACATCCGCAATAAACCGGACATTGGGAGCAGTCCGAAAGATGTAATTGCCACATCCAGATAATTCGAGGGAAAAACTCGTGGGGGAAATATTAACGATTTGGGATTGCTGATAAATTTTACAAGCTGCAACGGAAGCATCGGAGACATTGCTACCAATTACTGCTAATATCTCTTGTTTTTGTTCACTGAAATTATAGGCTATTTGTTGAGCAATTTCGGCTTTATTATCGTCATTGGCAATTACTATTTGTAATAATTTCCCCTTAATACCTCCTTGAGTATTAATTTCCAATTGAGCTTGTGCAATCCCTTGCAAAATTTGTCTGCTCACACTCAAATTAGAACCAATCGGCACAACAACGGCAATTTTTAGGGTATCATTCAAAGCCGCAGCACGGGAATTTTGTAAATAAATCCAAGTTTCCGGGTCTTGGGAGTCCATGTGGAGAGCTTTTTGAAAATAGGCGATCGCTTGACTGTAATTTCCCGCAGCATACGCATCTACCCCCCCTTGCTTGGCTGAATTTGGTTTTTCCCCTGGTGGTTTCATCAATATCTGCTCACCCTGACTCAAACGGTTTTGTACCGCACTGTGTAAGCCAAAATCGTATCTATCTCGATGCTTGGGGTCAGGTCGCACCTGTAACAGGGTACCAGGATGATTGCTGATGCGATCGCCCTGGGATGTAAATTCAATTTTACCAGTGGCACCGTCTTCCCAGACAAAACCATTAGCCAAAATAGTTTGGATATTTTGACGGTTAATATTTGCAGTTTTGCTCATGGCGATCGCAATCACTTTTGTCGCATCAAATGCATTTGCCGTTCGCCAAGTAATCCCATTTTTATTTTGCCATAATTGTTCGGCATTTTTCATAAAATCCGTTGTTTTTAAATCTCTCCAATCCCAAGTCACGGCTAACACCATCCCCTTGGTAAATCGACCATGATTGAGTGTTGAGACGGTTTGAAAACTGGAGTTACCTAATAATACAAATTTTCCTTGATTAACCTCAGCTAATTTTAAGGCACGATACAACCGATCAATTTGAGGATCAAGATAAATTGCATCAACTTGTTTACTTGTTGCATCTTGAATCGCATCTTCCGGATTGAATCTCTCTAAACCAAAATCACACTGGAGATCGACTTTTGTTAACCCACGATTGCGAATTGAATCTTCAAAGGCTTTGAGGGTGGAATGTTCTTTGGCTTTTGTATCTCGACAAATACCAATTCTCTCCATTCCTGAATATTTGAGATAATCCGTTAATCTATTAATAATCGCACCATGATTAACAATTGTGCGATAAATGTAATTATCCCCTCGATGACGCTGTATTTCTGTTAACTGAGTTGAACTACTAGTTGGTGAAATCATCACCAAACCTTGATTTTGATAAATATATGCAGCCGGAACACTAGCATCACTACTATTATGACCCACCACTGCTTGAATATCTGGTCGATTTACAAAACGTCTGGCTATTTCTTCGGCAATTTCCGCTTTATTATCATCGTTGGCAATTACTACTTTTAATAAACGACCATTCAATCCACCTTGTCGATTGATTTCCTGTTGCGCTTGAGCGACACCCCGCATGATTTCTCGTGCTACATTGATACTGGAACCAATTGGTACAGCTAACCCAATTTGTACCGGTTCCTGAGCGCTGTTTCTACTTTGTTTTTCTGCCTGAGCATTATTTAAATAAATTAACGTTTCCGGGTCGTCAGGCTGATTTTTTAAAGCCTTTTCAAAATTTTGAATCGCTAACTCGTAATTCTGGATTTTTAACTGATTAATTCCAGCAATTTTTTCTGGGGAAGCAATTTTATTATCCAGTATTTTCTCTCCAGCACTCAACCTATTACTAAAACTAATTTCCCTCCCAATTAACCACGTTAAACTACTCACCATCGCTAACATTAGCAACACCATATTTGCCTTGACAAAAATCTGCGACCAATTTTGAGAACGGGGATATTTCAAAACTGTAGCGGCTGGATTTTGAAACAGAATTGGTAACCAAGAAGCACAGGGATAATCCCCATCTAACTCCTCAAATAAACGGGTACGTGCTTCCTTTACCGATGCGTACAAAGACTCACCCCTAGCAAAAGCCGTCAGAAAATATTCTAAAAATGTTGAGCCACAATATCCGGAACTGGTTCCCGCATCACAATCGTATAGGGAATCCGTAAGTCAGCCAAATTACGGGCTAAACCTAATCCATCACAGGAGTTAAAAATAGCCAATTTTAATCCTTTTCTGACCGCATTTTGTAATGCATGACGAAAATTTACCAGCAATAAATTCTCTTCCGAATTTAGTTTAATTTCTCCCCAACTATCCTCAGCTTGACTACTACTATGTCCAGCAAAAAATAAAATATCCCAATCCCCATTCCACAAACAATCCATCAATTCTTTCCGTCGTGGCTGCTTCAAAGCATAAATTTTGGCATCGGGTAATTTTTGCTCTAAAGCCTGTAAATCTGCCTCCACATTAATTCCCGTACTATCACCAAAAACAGCCAAAATTTTGACTGGAGATTTCAGCTTCGTTGCAGCAGGTTCGTACTCAGAGGCAATCACTATTTCTGGTTGATAATTATTCTCCTCAAACATCTCCCAACGATGCCAAGGAAAGCGTAAAAGCAGGGAATTTTTGGTTTGTAAAATTAAACGAGTTTGCTGCCAATTCTGAATATTTAGTAATAATTGCCGTTCTAATTTACGGACTGATGCTGTATTTAACCATTCATTAAAACTATCTAAAAATCTCGAAGCTGCATATTGACAAGACCCAATTGTGGAAACATTTGTAATTTGAGCCTTGGGAATCGTAATCAACCAATTAGCTGGTAAATTATGATAAATTGACTGCCATTCATGGTATTTTGACGGTAAGTCAGGACTAGCTGGTAATCGACCGGATATTTCTAGTCTATGGGTTTTTCCTTGTTCTCCAATTCTAATTTTGACAGGAAATCCAGTTTCAAAACTCCCTTCGCCAATTTCAAATATGACCAGCTTACCCACTTTCATCCACTATTAGCCCCCATTAGTTTTTTAATTCTAGATCGAAATTCCTAAATAAATCAATATTTCTACAGCAGTCCAAGCGGGATTTGTGAAATCTTACATATAGGCTTGTTAAAGGTTGACATTTGACGGTTAACAGTCACCAGTCATCAGTCAACGGTACGCTATTTTTCACGACTAAAATCGGATTGCTGTATATTCTATATATAAGAAATGAAGACGCTAAATTGAACGTCTTCGGATGTATTCTTTATCACTAAATAATGAAATTTTCTGTGATACTAAAATCATTGATGCCAATGCGAACTCGGAACCGTTCATTAAATTCAGCCCCAAATTTTAATTGAATATAATCATCTTTATGGGGTGATGCTTCTACCTCTAAAAGGACTTTGCCACTTTGATCTAAACACGCTAATTTCAAACCAGGTGGTAAATAGGTTTGATTTCCGGTGGGATAAACCCGTAAGAGGACAGAAATGCTATTATGATGTTTTGGTAATATGGCAACCATCAAAGCTACAGGATGATTTGCTATTTGTAGACCTAAATCCATAATTCTCCGGGCTTTAATCGCCGGATGTTCTGGGTTGATTGTCCAGAGTATTTCTGCTAAATTCCAGCGAGTTTCTTCATCTTCCTGAATATGATTTAACAGGTTAACAATGACCTCGCTGATAATTAAATTTTGTGCCGATTCCGATAAATTATGCTTCTGATTTTGAACGAATTCAACCTGTTTTAATAAATCTGCCGGTAAGATATTATGCCATTTAGATTGTGGATAAATTTGTTCGATCGAATTCCAAACTTTAGTTGCTGAATTTAAATCAAAACCTCGAACTCGCTTATGGCGAAAAGCTAATTCTCCTCGATGTTGGCGAGATAATTCTTCTACACTCAGCCATTCTTGTGTATAAATACCTTCTAGCCATTGACGTAAATGGATAGTATGTAAATATTCAATTAAATCCTCCAGGGGTTGTAATTGATTAATATCGACTTCTAATTCTTCAACGTGACCTAAAAAACCGATAATTTGTGCTTCCAAATAAGGCTGATCCATCTTGACAAAAACGTAACCTATCCGATTTTCCCAAGTTTCCGGTGGAATAGTTACCAATGGGGAATTATCTCCAGTCACCACCCTACATTCTAATTTACCGTAGTTAGGAATCACTAAATCAGCAACATCATCAATCAAACGAGTAACAGCATTCCAACTATCACCTGCTTCTAAATCTGTTTCCACCTCTAACAATTGCAGATAATAATTCACAACCTGTACTGCTAAAGTATTAAGATAAACTCGACGTTGAGCAGAGGTTGTTGGTTGTTCTCTGGCGAATTTGAGGGCAAATTCGCGAAAATGCTCGGAAATGGGAATATAAATCATACTCGAAGTAAATACATTATTCATTGTAGTCAACAAAAAATCAACAAGCTTAGTCTTCATCCAGATAACTTGCTGATTTTCCAAAATTACGCAAACAAGGCAGACATTTTCTCTGATAAAAGCTACTCAGGGTAGGAACGGATACACCAAACTCGATGGCTAAATCCTTCCAAGCTGTCTCTGGAGGTAAACGACGCTGAATTAAGACAAAACAGTTAATATCAGGGCGATTTTGAATATGAATTTTCTTTAATTCGCTTGCTTCTTGTTTCAGCCACTGTTCAACTTCCATTAAGATTGGAGGTATATCTGGGGGTGCGGGAATCAGTTCTAATGGGTCGAGAACCTGACCGTTGTCATCAATAACAGGTGAAACCTTGGGTGGTTCTCCTGGTCGAATCAAAGAATCTTTAATCCGAAAGTGCAAATATCTATTTATCCAACTAATTACATCATCCTCTTGGGGGTTGAATGCTTGATTTGCGGTACAAGCTTCGCATAAATTGCGACAAAAATACAACCAGGTTTTTTGATAAGCATCTTCAATATCATAGATATTGTTTCTTGCTTTCAATAATCTGCCTGATTTTTGAATCAAAGTAATGATTTTTTGCAACCCCTTTTGACGTTCTCGGCTATTTTTTGAGTGTTGACAAGTGTCTCTAACCAAGTGCAGAAGTGTCAAGTCTAATTCATCCATATTTGTCAGTAATAGAGAAAGGGTAAAAAATTGGGTACATTTGCAAAAGTTGTGGAAATCACGTAGACATAACTAGAGAAATATTACTTTTGACGTATTTCTTCATATTATTTTACAAATTAGCTACCCTGAAGGGATTTTCCATAGTGACTACAAGGACAAATTAAGGAATTCCGTAAGTAGGGAAACAGCAAAAATAAATTACCCAATAAACTCTAGTCGGGTGTGTTGAAGTCAAATCTGTAACAATAGGGAAGCTCTGCTTCCTGATTTGAGGCAGTAGCCCTCTTAGAATGCGTCCCCACGCGGAGCATCGGGACGAGATCATCACAAAACACTGTGTGAAATTATGGGTAAACTTCAACAAAATCAATAGTCTACGCAAAGCCTCAACCCAACCTACAGTTATCTTTAACACCAAGCGTATTGGTATATAATATTTGCTGGTTTAGCGATCGCAAATAGGGGGTTGTGGAAATCTCCCAGAAAACAGCTTTCCCGAAATCGCCGGAATTTGCTACCCTAGGTTGGCGTGGGTGAAGTTGTGCAAATCTATGGCGATCAATAATTTATTTGCGTCTGGTGGTGTGGTCATGTACCCGTTGCTGGGCTTTTCGATTTTGGCTGTAACATTAATCATTGAGCGGCTTTATTTTTGGATACGTATCAATAACCGTCAATCTCCGGTGGTACGCGAGGTGTTAAACCTTTATAAAAAGAATAATCTTGTGGATGCCATTAATAAACTCCGTCAAAATCAAGATTTACCCATTGCCAGAATTTTTTTAGCAGCGTTAGAATTGGAAGGCGCAACTCCAGAAGAATTTCGTTTAGCTCTGGAAAGTGAAGCTCAATCGGAAATCCCCCTGTTGCGGCGATTTCAAACGGTATTTGATACGATTATTTCCCTTTCACCCTTGCTGGGTTTGCTGGGTACGGTATTGGGACTTATTACCTCCTTTGCATCCTTAAATCTGGGGAATGTCGGTGGTACTAACACTTTTGGGGTGACGGTGGGGATTAGCGAAGCTTTGGTATCGACTGCTTCCGGTTTAGTGGTTGCCATTGGAACGTTACTGTTTGCGAATATGTTTCGGGGTTTATATCAACGTCAGCGAGCGTTTATTCAAGAACAGGGTGGTCAACTAGAACTCTTGTATCGCCGTCGTTATGAGCAAAATCGATAATCCCGAAAAATTATAGGGAGTAGGGAGAGAGGTGACATGTTACGTCTGTACTGGAAAAATCAAGTCGTTACTTCAGGCTGATAATTGACTCATCAAGATTTATAAATTTTTATCGCTATACTATCAAGAGATATTGCTAAATGCTGCGTGGGACTTGTTGTGTCAACGGGTTTCGTTTAACAATACCAATAGAAAGAAAATCGTCTAGCCTCTATACTCTAATAATGGTAATGATTTTGGGGGAAGATTATGAAAAAAATCTGGATTAATGAGCAAGTGGATGCATCGGGAATGATTCATGCATGTATTGCGACCTGTGATGAAGCGCAAGCAAGGGACTGTCATGAGTCGTTTCAGCGCAATTTGACGGAGAAGCAGAAAGCTTGGGGGTGGGTTGCGCGTATGCGGGTTGTTGAATCCTGGGATGAGGTTCCGGTTAATTCTTTAAATTTGGCTTAGGTATTTCATCGGTGACGTCGGTTTTTTTGGGGTTATGAATTGATTTTACGTGAAGATACTCAGGGGTGGGGTCTTAAACCCGGATTTCTCACAAATCCCTCAAACTCTTAGGGAATAGTCTGTGACGGGAGTAGGGAATAGAAATGAAATTAAATTATTACTTAATGCTTGGTATTCACTTGTGAGAAATGCAAGTTAAAGTATGGCTGTTTGATGCTGTCGTCAAAACTTGAAGTTCATGCTCTGATTCATTTTTTTTACTTGTAAGATTGTGGATGAATATTTGTCTATCAGGGGAATGAAATAAAAGCTATCTTTAATTTGATTGTTTTTGATGTTGTGGTGTTGTGGGGGTACGCGTTTGAGTTAATGCGTACTTTTATTTTGGTTGATTAGAACATGAGGCTATGTTGGTTATCCCAGCATTTTTGGTTACGCCATTCTCTGTTGGTATGTTCACATTGTTGTTGATTGGTGATCCAGGGGATTGATGTGGGGAAGATTTCGGCTTTGACTGGATTATTAAGGATTGAACAGAGGGAGGTGAATAGGTATAGGGCTAATATACCTGTTTTTGTCATGAGTAAACAAATAATTAGTTGATGAATCAGAGATTTTTGATATTGATATGGAGGTTTATACATAGATTTGCAAAGATTTTCACATCGTTATTTTTTGTTCTGGTGAAGATAAATCAGGTTTGGTACTTCCTATAACTTTTTCCAATGGTCAGGTAAAGTCGATAGCTAAGATTATTACTTAATTGGTTGAGAATGAGAAGGTTTTTACTTAAGTAACTAATAAACTTTATGCAAAGTTATTTTAAATACTTAGACGTTTTCCAGGTGTTGGAGGGGGATTATTTGCGTAAATGGATTGTATTTGTGGCTAATTATCTAGTAAATATAAGGATTGGAGATGATTGGGGTGGGGTGATGATAATGGTAATTAGTCAATAAATATACATTTAAAGAGAATGTTTGTATTCCGAAGGTTCATGCTCTGACGTTAGGACGTTAAGGGGTGTTCGTGTTGAATAGTGATTGTGGAGGTTTTGTTATTAGGTGATGACGTGGTGGTGGGTTTGATCGAAGGTTTGCAGATGGTTGTTGAAGAGATAGATCAGCAGAATTTGGTTTTGGAGTGGTTGGAGACAGTATTCCTCTAGGGTAGCGAATAGTAAAGCATTACGAAGGTGCTTGTCTGGGGTGAAGTTAGCGATCGCAATCATTTTTTTTTGGATATGGCTATCGTATGTCAGCAAGTCCTTCAAGATTTTTTCTAGGACTGCGATCGCAATTAGCTGTTGTCCTCGATTGGGGGAGAGGACTGTTTCTACTTCCCGACGGGAAAATATAATGCTCAGAAGACGCTGTATCAGATTGGTATAGGATTTATCGGGTGTGGTGTTGAGGTCGCTTTGACGCAGAATTTTCCAACGGTATTCCACGACTTTTGTCCCAGAGTCCACTGACTCCGTATCATCGAACAGCCACTTAATTATACTTTTTCTGGTTGTTTGACTTTGCTCAGGAGATTCGCGAGCGATTCTGTCCAACCAGTATTGAGCCAAATTCATCGGCTTACACTCCTATACCGTAGTTTTTTCCTCTTGTTCGAGTCGATTCTGGTTAAATATACTCTGATTTATAGGTATCATACCTCCGTATCGATAAAAAAGATAGTGCCATCTTACACTTTTCTCCGTTTTTTCCGAAAAGCTCCTATTACCCTGAAGGAATTGGTAATGGGAATTATTCGGGAAGATGGAATTAGTTATATATGTTGGTGGTTGAGGAATCTGTATATGAATATTTTTTCAACCCCATTCTCAGTAATGGAGATTTGAAAAATGTGAAAATTTTCTGGAAAGGAAAACAATAAGCATTATTTTATACACTAAATTCCTAGATAATGTTGTTTCTGGAGGCAACATTTAGGCGATTAGCAGCAAAAATATCTGCTACTAACTCCCTATCAATCCTCCAAAATCCTCCTAAATTGGGTGAAGATGAAAAAATAATTCTAGCTACAGGTCTACAGATCGGTTTAAACCAACTAAATAGCTTGAACTTTAAGGATTTTTACTTCACTTTCCCATTTCTAGGATTTCTGGAACAGTCACAAAGCTGTAGCCTTTTTGCTTTAGACCTTGGATTATCCCCGGTAAAGCTTGTACGGTTCTGCGTCTGTCACCTCCACCATCGTGCATGAGGACGATTCCACCAGGTTGAGCATCTCGGAGAACATTTTTGATAAACACTTGATATTTAGCTCTGGGGTCGGTATCTGCGGATGTTTGTGACCACATAACGATGGTGTAATTTTGACTTTTGGCTTGCTGGACTAAACCATTATTTAAATAGCCTCCCGGTGGACGGAATAGGGTTGTTTTCACCCCGGTAGTGCGATAGATTAAATCTGCGGTGCGATCGATTTCGCTTTTGGCCGTTGCTGGATCCATCTGTTTGTACCAATGATGGAAGGTGTGATTAGCGATCGCATGACCATCGTTAACAACTTGTTTGGCGATATCTGGGTTGGTTTGAATTGCGGTTCCGACCCAAAAAAAGGTTGCTTTGACGTTGTTTTGCTTGAGGATATCGAGGATTTGGGGTGTAGTTTCTGGCCAAGGACCGTCGTCGAAGGTAAGAGCAATGACTTTTGCTTGATTAGGGATATGGGCTTTGTATACGATTTTACCTTGAAATTTGGCTGGTGCAGTAAAAGTTAAATTTTCTGGTTTAGCTGAGGGTGAGGGGGTAGTTGCAGGTATCTTGGCTGATAAAACTTGACTGTTGGGGTTAATTTTGATGTCTTGGTTGTCACGACATGCTGTAATTACAAGTGGGCAAAGTGCAAGTATCCATGCAAGTTTTGTTAGGGTTATTCCGTATTTGCGTTTATCCATCACACCTCTGATTTCTGGCATATACAGACATAATTACATGCCATAAACCTGATAACAGTCAATTTTTTTCGCTGATCTGCAAATAATTTCCCCTATTTTGGATTTGAAAGGGAGTAGAGAGTAGAGAAGACCCGTCGGGTCGTCTGTACAGGGAGTAGGAAGTAGTAGGAAAAAAGTACTTTTATCACCTCTGGTATACACGGTTTTCTACGAGAAGGTTAGTCTACTAAAAAGCTACACATATGCCAACATGTAGACGTGTAGTGGTTCTTATTGAGATGGCTACTCCCGATACCCTACTCCCAAAAAACGAGCTTATTAAGTATTAAAAGCAACTTTTCCAACAACCTTCAAGTGCAGGTTGGCAGAATCCTGGGGATGTCTTCCTTTTTGTAGATAGGTAGTTTGGTGACTTTATCACTTTTGGTCAAGTTGTCTTGGCGATGATTTAAATAGTATTTGGAAAGTGCAGTTAATTTCAGAATGCACTAGAGATAAATTGCAAAATTTAGGTTAGGTAAACATGTTTTTTCACAAAAAAGAACTGATTCAGAAAGCTGTCAAAATTAACTCACCCAATCCTCGCTATGCTCAGTTATTATTAGAACAATTTGGCGGTGCTACGGGTGAATTATCTGCGGCTTTGCAATATTGGGTGCAATCTTTCCATGTCGAAGACCCAGGTATCAAAGACATGTTACAAGATATTGCCATTGAAGAATTTAGCCATTTAGAAATGATTGGGAAATTAATTGAAGCCCATACCAATGATATCGATAATTCCGAAACCTATCAAAGTACCTTATTTGCAGTACGGGGAAAAGGTCCCCATTTTCTTGATTCCCAAGGTTCAGCATGGACTGCAAATTATTTAAATGAAGGTGGAGATGTTGTACGGGATTTACGGGCAAATATTGCTGCGGAAGCAGGTGCGCGACAAACCTATGAGGCTTTAATTAAGTTGGCTCCGGACGAAGGAACAAAAGAGACCCTTGTACATTTGTTAACGCGGGAGATTTCCCACACCAAAATGTTTATGAAGGCATTAGAATCTTTGGGTAAGTTAACAGACCCCTTCTTTGGCAATATTCAACCCGATGAGACGGTGGATATTTACTATAATTTATCCACCAACGGGAAGGATGAACGTGGTCCTTGGAATGGGGATGAAGATTTTAGATATATTGCCGATCCAATGTCGCAAAATGTGTAGATTTATTTTGGGGAGTAGGGAATAGGGATGGAGATAAAATCAAATCCTTACTCAAGGTTTAAGCCTGATTTACTGAAAATATAGCTAGGATATTTTCATGTTTTCAATGATGATGATGAGCATGTATATCCAAGCATACTCAGTTCACTAAATTGATCTATTTAGCCAAATAATTGCGATAGATGGAAATATGAAAATCTGTGTTTCTCACAAGTGAATGGTAAGCGTTGAGTAAAGGATTGATTTTCCTTCTACACACTACGGGTACGCGCAGCGTTGTCGTAGACTAGACGCTACACGTCTACACTACTCCTTATTCCCTGAAAGTTTTAGCAGGAAGTTAGTAAAGATATTGCGGTTGCAGTCGCGATCGCCAAGTGACTTCGTGGGAATATGGCAATTACTCGCTGTAGGGAAGGGTATTTCATGGATTGTATTTCTCGCATTTAAGGCTGAACAATTCCATTGTCAACCCTCCAGTTAGCGGGAGTGTCAAGTCGGAATTTGGGTGTTTGAGGACAAAAAATGCATATCTTCCCTGACTCCAGAAATAGTAAGCTCTAACAGCCTTGCGATTTCCTGACTGGTCTGGGTTGGGGAATTAGGAGGATGTGTGTAACATCAAAGGGCGATCGCAATCATGTTGGTAGAAGAAAGTCTGGTTAATTCATTGGGTGAGCCTTATTTTTTTAAGGGGAATGAACCGCTATTACTTGATGATTGTCAACGGGTTTGGTTGGTCAAATCCGGTGCTTGGGCTTTGTTTGCAATTAATGTGCAAAATGGTACTCCCAAGGGACGACGACGGTATTTATTTAGTGTGAAAGCTGGGGAGGGGATGTTTGGGGTGCAACTTCCGGGGGACGGGTTGCAAATTTTGGCTGTGGCTTTGGAAGAAAGTGAGTTATTGTTGGTCAGTCGCTCGGATTTTGGTGAGTGTGTAGCTGCTGCACAAGTAAAATCGTCTCAACAGCAGGTGAGTTTGCAACCAGAAGAGTTTGCTCCCATCCAGTTACTGGAAAATTGGGTCAACCATTTAGGTGCATCGGTAGCGGAGGTGACATCGGCGACCATGCCAACTCCGGCAACGGTTCCTGGTTGTAGCGTGTTGGGTGCGGGGGAAGTGTTTCAACCACCCCACGGTCAGGTGGCTTGGGTAAAAGTTTTACAGGGTACGGCGAATTTATTGGGTTTTGTCGATTTAGGGATTACTAATCATTCGGGTTTGCTGCCATTGCAGACATATTTATGGTTGCAAGCAGAGGATATTCTGGAAATTAATGCGGCCTTGTTGACGGTTTTACCGGGACCAGAGGTCAATAACTTGGGAGAGATTCTCCTATCGGGGGTTAATAGCCTACAAACAATGGTATTGCAAGGGATTAACAAACTCGAGCAGAAACAAAACCAAGCCGAATTAGAGCGATCACAACAACGGGATCGATTAAATAATCAAGCGATCGCCAATACGTTGGATGATTTTGCCACTGTGTTTGATAATACCCAGGAAACTGCGGTTCCCAAGGTCAGACAGATGCTGAATCGGGAGGAAGCCCTACTATTTGTTGCGGGTGCGGTGGGGAGATTTTTGGGTATTACGATTAATCCTCCAGCAAATTCGGAGGATTTACGCCGAGTTCGAGACCCCATCGATGCGATCGCCCGTGCTTCCCAAATTCGCGTCCGTCGCATTACCCTCAAGGATGGTTGGTGGAAACAGGATAGTGGTCCCCTGCTAGCTTATACCATTGAAGAAGACCGTCCTGTAGCCTTGATTCCCGTAAGCGATACCCGCTACGAAATGATTGACCCCCTGCGTCACCAACGCCGTAAATGCGATCGCAAAATGGCGGCAACCCTCGCACCCACCGCTTACACCTTTTATCGTCCCCTACCCTCGGAAATCAAAAGCTTCCTCACCCTGTTCCAGTTTGCCCTACGCGGACATTACAAGGAACTGATGACAATGTTGTTTGCGGGGATTGCCACCACCCTACTGGGAATGATTACCCCCCAAGCCACCGCCATTTTAATTGACCAAGCCATCCCCGATGCCGACCGCCATCTACTCTACCAAATTGCCTGTGGTTTAATTGCTACTACCCTTGGTGCAACCCTATTCCAATTAACCCAGGGTGTGGCGATTATGCGGATGGAAACCTTTGCCGATACTACCACCCAAGCGGCGGTTTGGGATCGATTACTCAAACTTAAACCAGCCTTCTTCCGAGAATTTTCCATTGGGGATTTAAGTGCGAGGGTTTCGGTAATTACGCAGATACGCCAAAAAATCGGTAGCACTTTAATTAGAAGCCTCTTCGCCAGTTCCTTTTCCCTGCTGAATTTAGGACTATTATTCTACTACAGCGTACCCCTAGCTTTAGTAGCCACCTTGGTAGCCCTGTTAAATATTGCCGTCACCATAATTTCCGGTCTCCTCACCCTGAAAAAAGTCCGTCCCCTGCTGAATATGCAAGGAAAACTATTTGGGATGATGGTACAAATCATCAACGGTGTAGCTAAATTTCGCACAGATGGAGCCGAAGCCAGGGCTTTTGCCTTTTGGGGGAAACAATACCGTCACCAACTACACCTGATGATGTCATCCCAAAACATTGAAGACAACCTAGTGGTGATTAACAACCTGCTTTCCGCCTTCACCCCAGCCCTCATTTTTGCGATCGCCACCAACCTACTCCTCCAATCCCAAGCCAATGGTGGCAACTTTTCCACAGGTACTTTCCTCGCATTTAACGCAGCCTTTGGCACATTCATCGGCGGTGCAACCAGCCTCAGCACCACCATCATTGATATCCTCGAAGTCCTCCCCATGTGGGAACGCGCTCAACCCATCCTCAAAGCTACCCCCGAAATCGATACCCACAAAGCAGACCCCGGTCGTCTCACCGGACGCATCGAAGTTAAAAATGTCATCTTCCGCTACCGTAGCGACGGTCCCCTCACCCTCGATGATATCAGTTTACGCGCCGACAGGGGTGAATTTATCGCCCTAGTTGGCCCATCCGGTAGCGGTAAATCCACCCTATTTCGGCTCCTCCTCGGCTTTGATACCCCCGAATCTGGTAGTATTTGCTACGACGGTCAGGATTTAGCTGGTTTAGATATCGGTGCAGTTCGGCGACAACTAGGAGTAGTACTGCAAAACAGTCGGTTGATGTCTGCATCCATCTTTGAAAACATTTCCAGTAACGCCAACCTGACAATGGAAGAAGCCTGGGAAGCCGCCAAAATGGCCGGTTTAGCCGAAGATATCGCCGCTATGCCAATGGGTATGCACACCGTCGTCAGCGAAGGAGGTACAAACCTTTCTGGAGGTCAACGTCAACGCCTAATCATCGCCCGTGCCTTGGCACTGCGTCCCTCCATCCTCCTCTTTGACGAAGCCACCAGTGCCCTAGATAACCGTACCCAAGCCATCGTCAGCGAAAGTTTAGACAAATTAAACGTCACCCGCATCGTTGTCGCCCATCGTCTCAGTACAATCCGCAATGCCGACAGAATCTATGTATTAGAAAATGGGCACTTAGTTCAGCAAGGTAGTTTTGCCGAATTAGCCCAGCAACCGGGTTTATTTAGCCAGTTGATTAGGAGACAGCAATTATAGAAGCCTGGATGAGGGAAATTTTAGGTATATATTGCAGCAAAAAGATTTTCATAACTAACCAATCAAAACATAAAAGAGGAGTCGCAAAATGTCAGTATTACGAAGTCAAGAAGGTCAAATCGTACAAGTATTGAGTGATAGGGTATGTATCAAATTAAAATCTACCCATTCACCTAATAGTATGGCAGTTGTCACCGTCGATGTTCCTCCAGATGGGTTTGTACCTCCCCATACCCATACACAAGAAGAGGAAAGCTACTACATGTTAGAAGGTTCGATGGTCATGCAATTAGGTAGCGAAGAATTTACAATCGAACCTGGCGATTTTGTGCATGTACCCGCAGGAACAATACATGGTTATAGGAACAATTCTGATCAACCGATCCGATTTCTCGCATGGACAATTGGAGGGTCAATTGATGAATTTTTCATCGAAATGTCCACAAAAATTCGGGAAATACCGAAGGATCTCCCAAAAATGCCGGAAATTTTGGAGAAGTACGGAGTTAAAATGGTTATCCCACCTGAGTGATATTTGTTACTGGCTCCCCAGCCTAAGCAACTCAGGGCTTTTAGTTTTAACTAAACCGATATACTTTAATCTTATCCTCGGAAGATTAAACTTCAACAAATTATGGATGCTTGAATGATACTGACTACGGATACTTGGACGATATGGATAACAAGTATGAGCATCTTTATAGTCTTGGAGACTTTTAATAGGTTAAATCCAAAAATAGAATGAATGTGAATTCTTCAACAAAGTCATAAAACATCAGGAAGTAAAGCGGGTAATATCGATTCTCTTTTACTTTGAAATAAATGAAACTAGAATAATCAACGGTTATACCCCCTGATATGTAGCGACCATTAGCGTAAACGATATAAGTCTTTGGGGTCGAAATAAAGTCCATTTGGCTTATATCGATTCTCTTGTACTTTGATATAAATTAAACTAGAATAATCAACGGTTACAGCCCCTAATAACCCAAGTTGCTAGTTATAAAAGAATGTCGATTTTTAAGTACAAAATCTAAAATTTTCGTGTCTAAAAATACAGGAAAGCGGATATTATGTATCATATCTATACATTTAGAGGCACTAACTAGCAACTTACATTAATATGTAGCAAACATTAGCGTAAACGATATTATGTGCAGGGGAGTTTACTGTAACAGATGATTTTGAAACTCCCTTGAGATATTCTCAATGCATTTGAGGACAAATAAGAATTCTGCTCGTCATTTTCGAGTTTAGCGACGCAAATAACTCTTCCCATTTCTATTATGTAAATTTTCAAGGAGCAAGAAATTAGCGGATAATAACATCTGCATCTACAAAAATAGCAGTAAATGACTCGATTTATACATGACCAATTTGCCAAAGACTACCTGGAAGAATTACTCAAAAATTATGGAGAGGTCAAACCATCGGAGAAATTATCCAGCGAAATTAAAGAAATCGATATTTGCTTTATTCCCAAAAATCAACCAAATCCGAATTTAGAAATACTAGGATTATTAGGTGAATTTACGGCATCCCCAGCAATATTGGAGCCATTTCGCAACCCCGCATCTAGTGATGAAATTTGCGATTGTATTGTCAAGGTATTAGAAACAAAAGCCAAACTGCGACGGGAAGCCAAAACCAACAAAACCAAACTACAACCAGAAATAATACCCAAACTGTGGGTTTTGACCCCAACCGCATCTGCAACGGTATTATCTAGCTTTAATGCTAACCCAAAGGAGGAATTTTCCCCTGGTGTGTATTTTCTGGGTGATGCTCTACGGACAGCCATCGTCGTCATACACCAACTACCGCCAATACCAGAAACTTTATGGTTGAGGATTTTGGGTCGAGGAAAAGTTCAAGAGCAGGCCATTACAGAACTACAGGCGTTACCATTAAATCATCCCTATCAACAGGTAATACTGGAGTTGGTTTACAGCCTGCGGGAAAATTTAAGAATAAACCAAGAATTAGATCAGGATGACCGGGAGTTAATTATGCGTTTAGAGCCACTATACCAAAGGGATAAAGCCCAAGCCATCCAACAAGGAGAACAACGTTTAATTATGCGTCAGCTCAATCGTCGGTTTGGGGAAATTGATCCAGGGTTAGGCGATCGCGTGCGGGAATTATCGATCGAGCAGTTGGAAAATTTGGGGGAAGCTTTGCTTGATTTTGTGAGTGTGGAGGATTTGGAGACTTGGTTAAATATGCAACGGGAATAACTTTGAGCGAAGTGTCAATACATTCCGTTTTCCAGGGTGTTCCCCAGATTTATACTGTATCCTGGATTCTGTATTACCTATTTTGCTCCTGTATGTCCCGTCCCACAATATATATCGCGATTACGAATCATGGTTTTGGTCATGCAACCCGCACAGCATCGGTTGTAGATACTATCCAAAAGTTGTTTCCAGAGGCTTTATTAATTTTGGTGACAACAGCACCACGTTGGTTATTGGAATGTTACATCGATGGGGACTTTATTCTGCGTCCCCGTGCTTATGATTTGGGGGTGGTACAAGCGGATAGTTTGAGGATGGATCAAGTTGCAACCAAGGAAAAACTATTAGAAATTTGCCGTCATCAAGAAAAAATTATCGCTGCGGAGGTGGACTATATTTACCAAAATCAGGTTAATTTAATTTTGGCTGATATTCCATTTTTAGCGGCAAAAACTGCCAAAGCTGCGGGAATTCCCTGTTGGATGGTGAGTAATTTTGGTTGGGATTTCATTTATCGTGATTGGGGTGAGGATTTTCAGGAGATAGCAGATTGGATTAGTGAGTGCTATAGTGAATGCGATCGCCTGTTTCGATTACCTTTCCATGAACCGATGTCAGCCTTTACTCAGATTGAAGATGTGGGTTTGATTGGTGGTTCTCCTAAATACGATGTCCAGGAGCTACGGGAAATATTTGCAATTCAAGCTGCACGGGAAAAAACGGTGATGTTAACCTTTGGGGGTTTGGGTTTGCAAGCGATTCCCTATCAAAATCTCGCAAACTTTCCTGATTGGCAATTTATTACTTTTGATGCATCTGCACCCGAACTACCAAATCTATTAAAAATCAGGGATAAAAAATATCGTCCTGTAGATTTTATGCCATTGTGCGATCGCATTATTTCTAAACCTGGTTTTGGCACCTTTGCGGAAGCAACAAAGTTAGGTATTCCCATTGTTTCCCTCACCCGTGATGATTTTGCGGAAGCTGCTTATTTGCTCCGGGGTATTAGTAATTATACCCAGCATCTGATTATTCAACCAGATGAGTTTTTTGCTGGTGATTGGGATTTTATTTCTCAACCCCTAAATCCACCGCAACAAAATAGTCAGCAAATAGGAATTGATGGGAACGAGACCATTGCTAATTCTGTCATCGATTGGTTTCAAGATAGTTATCCTTTGGCTTTAGAAACGACTAAATAGAAAATACCTTCTGTCTCCTGACGGACAATCCCTATACCTGGGTCATGAGGCTTTTTCTAGAGTCGATTCTTCTATACTGTCTTTACTATATTTGCTGTTTTCTGTAGAAATTAACTCTCAATAAATTCAAATTAAATTAGGTAATATTTCGGAATAATGTGAAAATTTTACCTTGTAGATCGGATGATTATTGGCGAGAATTACCGTTAGCAGAAATCAATCAATTCCTCCACCAAAATAAAATCTCATGGAATTGCATTCATCCAATCAACTGACCTTGAGTTTAGCAACTCAAGATGCACGGCGGATTATTGAGCAGCAAAAGGAAGAAAGACAATTTTTATATACTCAAATTAATATTTTATTTGTAACCAATACGGCTTTACTTAGTATTTTAGCTTTATCTAAACTATTGCCAGTGTTTAATATATTTTCAGCCGGGGAAGTAATCTTATCTTTATTAAATTTTACCCTTTTGTTTAATGCCTTAATCCCCCGCCAGTTTATCATTACTCCTAACCTGGAAAACACAGATATCCTGGCCGAGTATTTAAGCCTATCTCCAGAGGACTATCAAGTGCGAATGTTGGTAAATTTAGTGGAAGCTTATAATAACAATAAACAACCACTAAATCAAATATCCCAATCCTTATCCTATGCCGCAGTTGCAACTTGGAGTATCGCACTTATTGCTCTAATGCACATGGCTTCCGTGTATTTCTTACCCTATACAAAGTAAAATGAAATCACCAAAAGTTATCGCCAAAAGCAAATACAAACTCCCTGAACCCGATTATCGTAATATTACAGTCCTAAGTGAAAATCTACCAACTCAACCGATTTTACCGTGGCTAGCGTTGAATAAACTTTGGCTGCGACGCAATTTAGTCAACCGGGAGTAGGGAGTAGTGTAGACGCATTTCTCACAAGACCCTAAAACTCACGGGGAATAGGGAGTAGGGAATAGTGTAGATGCACAAGCAGTAATCCAAAATCCAAAATCCATAGACGCGTTGGCGAAAGCCATACCTTTAGGCTAGGGGATCGACCGAAGAGTAATCCAAAATTCGTTAATTTCCTTCCCGCAATTTATCCAGCACGCTCCGATCTTCGAGGGTGGAAGTATCACCAGACACCTCCTGTCCTGCCGCCAGATTTCTTAATAACCGACGCATAATCTTTCCAGAGCGGGTTTTCGGTAGAGCGTCGGTAAATTTGATTTCACCTGGTCGAGCGATCGCACCAATTTCTTGGACGACGTGTTGTTTTAATGCGTTGGCTAGTTCCTCACTAGGTTGATGGGTTCCTTCTAATGTGACAAAGGCAACAACTTCTTCCCCCTTGATTTCATCCGGTTTCCCCACCACAGCCGCTTCTGCTACCGCCGGATGGGACACCAATGCGGATTCAACTTCCATTGTCCCCAGGCGATGTCCAGAAACATTTAATACATCATCAACCCGTCCCATCACCCAAAAATAACCGTCTTCATCCCGTCTAGCGCCATCCCCAGCAAAGTAAAGATACTTGCCATCCTTGGGGGGAATATGTTCCCAATAGGTGCGTCGGAACCGGTTTTCATCACCGTATACTGTCCGCATCATGCTTGGCCAAGGGTATTTAATCACTAAGTAACCACCCTCGTTATCAGCGACAGGATTGCCCTCCAGGTCTACGATGTCAGCAAGGATACCAGGGAAGGGACGGGTGGCGGAACCAGGTTTAGTGGGAATTGCGCCGGGAAGGGGCGTAATCATGATACCCCCGGTTTCCGTTTGCCACCAAGTATCGACGATGGGACATTTACCACCACCGATAACTTCGTGATACCACATCCAGGCTTCCGGGTTAATGGGTTCACCGACGGTTCCCAATAGGCGTAACGATGATAAATCCCTAGCTTTGGGGTGTTGATCCCCCATTTTGATAAAGGCACGGATGGCGGTGGGGGCGGTATAAAAGATATTGACACCGTATTTTTCAATCACATCCCAGAAGCAACCGGGGTTGGAAGCGCGGGGTGCGCCTTCATACATTACCGTAGTCGCACCGTTGGAAAGGGGACCATACACAATATAACTATGTCCCGTAATCCAACCGACATCGGCAGTACACCAATATACATCCGTTTCCTGTAAATCAAAAATCCATTTGGTGGTTATGTGGGTGTAAAGATTATAACCACCTGTGGTGTGGACTACCCCCTTGGGTTTACCAGTGCTTCCGGAAGTGTACAGGATAAACAGCATATCTTCGCTGTCCATTGCTTCCGCAGGACAGTTGGGGGAGGCAGTTTTTTGTAATTCATGCCACCAGTGGTCTCGTCCAGTTTGCATGGAAATCTCCTGTTGGGTGCGTTGCACCACGAGGACATTTTCCACGCTAGGACAAGCATTATCTGCTAAAGCCTTGTCTACTTGGGGTTTGAGGGGGACGATGGCATCTTTGCGCCAACCTCCATCGGCTGTAATTACCAGTTTAGCTTGGGCATCGATTAAGCGATCGCGTAATGCTTCAGCACTAAAACCACCAAATACCACACTATGGGGTGCGCCAATTCTCGCACAAGCAAGCATTGCTACGGCGGCTTCTGGTATCATCGGCATATAAATACCGACGCGATCGCCTTTTTTAACCCCTAAACTTTTCAAAACATTGGCAAATTGACATACTTCCCGGTGCAACTGTGCATAGGTTAAAGTCCGTGAATCCCCCGGTTCCCCTTCCCAAATAATTGCGGCTTTGTTTTTACGGGGGGTAGTCAGGTGTCGATCAAGACAGTTGTAGGAAATATTGATCTTGCCATTGATGAACCATTTGCCAAAGGGGGGATTACTCCAATCGAAGACAGTATCCCACTTTTGAAACCAGTGTAATTCCTTTTCTGCCAATTCCGCCCAAAATGCTTCCGGATTGGCTTGAGCTTGGTCGTAGAGCTTTTGGTAGTCCTCCAGGCTTTTGATATGTGCTGTTCGGGAAAAGTCGCTACTGGGAGGAAATATCCGCTTCTCCTGCAAAATCGACTCGATTGTAGGTTGTGACATAGTATAAATCCGATTTGGGTCTTGTTACTGACCTTATTTTTAACTGAAGTTCAGCCAAAAATATCTTGATTTTCATTAAGGACGGCAAATTTGACCGGGTTGATGGGGTGATTTTGAAGATTTGTATACTAGGAGCGGTTAGCTATTAACCCAAGGTGCAAGATGTCAGTTAACTTTACTACTCCCCTGGAGACGACCACCGGTTCGTCTCTACGGACTATTCCTACTCCCTGATCTCAACGAGAATTTTCACCACCCACCTAGTACAGACGCGATATATCGCGTCTCTCCCCCTACTCCCTATTCATTTTAAATATTGTTCTGGAGAAAAAGCTTGAAACGCACCTCGTGCTTCCAATTGCTGAATAATTCTGCCAGAGTTAGGGTTACGCATTAGCGATCGCAGAAATTTCAGTTGGGTACTGTTATGGCTTTCGAGCTCGAGTTCTTCGTACACACGTAACTTCGATGATGGTGATAGCTGTCCTTTAATTTTTTCAATCGCAGACACAAATATCTGAGGACGGGTTTGCATTGCTTGTAAAAATAGTTCGAGGATATCGATTATTTTGGCTTCGCTACCAGAATTTAATTCCATCCGATGAAATAACTTTAACCCAACCTGATGATGGCGACTTTCATCAGCGAGAATCTCGTACAATATCCGGGATAATTGGGGGTAATGGCAATTAGAGGCTAAATTCCGATAGTGGCTAAGACTCCAACCTTCTAATACCACCTGCAACACAAACAACAAGACCGCCTTATCTTCTATTTGGGGTATATATTCTAGCCAATGACAAATCAAGTTATTACTGGTTAGTCTGGGGTTTGCTGGTAAAAAAGCGCCTATTTTGGCTAAATGGATTACTTCTTCCCCACTGAATAAGCCGTATAACATTCTTTCTTCCGCACTTTCGGCCATGGATACTAATTTGGCCATATAGCCAACTCCAGCCATTTCTATCAAATAGACTTCCCGTAAGATTTCTCTGTTACATAACCGCAAAATCTCTGCTTTCTCAGCAATTGAAGAATGCTGAAATATTTTTACCCGTTCTAGTCCCAAATAATTCCCATCCCAAAAAACCCCATCGCAATTATCAATATCCTGACGAGTTTTTGCACCTAAATAATTTGTTAATGATAATGATAATGTTTGGCTGATTGTATCCTCATGGGAAATATAAGGTAGACTTAACCTGGTTAAAGACTGTTTTGGAATCATCTGTTTTGATATCAACAGCGAGCAGCAACACGTCAAACTTCAGATTGACATGTATGGCGATGACAAAATTTATTTACAAACCATTAAGACCCGCATTTCTCACAAAACCCTAAAACTCATAGGGAGTAGGGATAGTCCGTAGAAGGAAAATCAATCCGTTACTCGAGGCTTACAACTTACTCGTGAGAAATCCAGGAAGAGTGCAACACGGCATAAATCATCAATGAAGCGACCCTTTGAGATAGCTCAAATGTCGAAAAAGCCTCTTTATGAGTGCCTTACACCTTTTGAATTTTGCTTTGACCTACTAGCTCATCGCGATGTTAATCGGGATTGTAAATAATTGTCATGCCAATAATGCTGTGGGTAGATTGAGTGTATTTTCTCTGATTATCTAACAAATAAATCACGAATGTCGAGTCATTATACTGTTATGTGGCAGTAAAATATCTGTCCTATTTTTTACCCTTGAAATGACAAAAATACGATTACCTACATAGGGAAGCAAAAGTGAAAAAAAATTTTCTCTGTTCCCAACCTACCAGAATTAAGTATAAAATTTCGACCTATTCTCATAAATATTGGTAATTTTTATTTATTTTCCGTCGGAGAAATACGTGTTGTTAGTAGATGTATGCCTATCTCCAAATTCAGAGGCAAGGAGATGACAAATTTAGCGATCGCTTTCATAGTTTAAGAGTACTACAAAAAAAAATACAAATAACTTTCATCAGTTATCCCAAGATATTGTAAAATTCAGTACTTATATTTCTGCCCTGGGGGTAGTTCAAGGTAGGTGGTCTAGTCCAGAAAAAAAGCAAAAAACTGGAACCGGAATCACTACAATAAGTGGTGATGCTAGATAATGAAAAAGCTTTATCCTTAACCTTGAAGTTTCTAGCGACAAAAATAAAGAATTAAAACTATGCGAACTCACTATTGCGGCGACTTGCGTGCTTCAGAGATTGGAAAAACAGTAACCATTAACGGATGGGTAGACCGTCGCCGCGATCATGGGGGTGTGATATTCTTGGATTTACGCGATCGCAGTGGCATTATCCAAATCGTCAGCGATCCGCAGCGGACCCCAGATTCCTATGAGATAGCCAACTCGTTGCGAAATGAATATGTTGTGGAAATCGTCGGTCGAGTCACCCTGCGTCCCAGCGAATCCCTCAACCCGCGTATACCCACCGGAGAAGTGGAGATTTACGCTGACTCAATTAAGTTGCTCAATGCTGTTCGTAAGCAATTACCCTTCCAGGTATCCAGTGCGGACGTTGATCCGGTGAGGGAAGAATTACGGTTGAAATATCGGTATTTAGATTTGCGACGGGAACGGATGGCGAAAAACCTCCAACTGCGTCACCAGGTCATCAAATCAATCCGTCGATTTTTAGAAGATGAACAGGGGTTTATTGAAGTGGAAACCCCGATTTTAACCCGTTCCACCCCCGAAGGAGCGCGGGATTACATCTTACCAAGTCGAGTTAACCCCGGAGAATGGTTTGCCCTACCCCAATCTCCCCAACTGTTCAAACAGCTGTTAATGGTATCAGGATGCGATCGCTATTACCAAATAGCCCGTTGTTTCCGAGACGAGGATTTGCGAGCTGACCGTCAACCGGAATTTACCCAATTGGATATGGAAATGAGTTTCATGTCCGTGGAAGAGATTTTAGAACTTAACGAAAAGCTAGTTTGCCACATCTTTAAAACCGTTAAAGGTATCGATATACCCCGTCCCTTTCCCCGTCTGACCTATGCAGAGGCAATGGATCGCTACGGCAGCGATAAACCTGACACTCGCTACGGTCTAGAACTGGTGGATGTTTCCGATGTTGTCAAAGATTGCGGATTTAAAGTCTTTCATGAAGCCGTCAAACACGGGGGCATTGTCAAAATTTTACCCATACCCGAAGCAAACGACCGCATTTCCAACGTCCGCATCAAACCCGGTGGTGATTTATTTAAAGAAGCCAGCGAAGCCGGAGCCAAGGGATTAGCCTACATTCGTGTCCGCGAAGGCGGTGAAATCGATACTATCGGCGCAATCAAAGACAACCTCACCCCAGAACAAAAACAAGAAATTCTCACCCGTACAGGAGCAAAACCTGGTCATCTGTTACTATTTGCCGCCGCCGATAGCACTACCGTTAACAAAACTTTAGATCGATTGCGTCAAGTCATCGCTCGCGAATTTAACCTGATTCCAGCCGATAAAATCCATTTGTTATGGATTACTGACTTTCCCATGTTTGAGTGGAACGCTGACGAAAAGCGTCTGGAAGCCCTGCACCACCCCTTTACTGCTCCCCATCCCGACGATTTAGACGACCTGAAAACCGCCCGCGCTCAAGCCTACGACCTAGTATTTAACGGCTTTGAAGTTGGTGGTGGTAGTCGGCGGATTTATCAACGGGAAATCCAAGAGCAGGTATTTGCAGCCATCGGTCTCTCGGAAACAGAAGCCCATAATAAATTTGGCTTTTTGTTGGAAGCCTTTGAATATGGTACACCCCCCCACGGGGGAATCGCCTACGGGATCGATCGATTAGTCATGTTATTAGCACAGGAAGAATCGATTCGCGATGTGATCGCCTTCCCCAAAACCCAACAAGCTCGTTGTTTACTCACCGACGCACCATCTAGCGTTGATATCAAGCAGCTCAAGGAGCTACACGTGGCTTCCACCTACCACCCCAAAGAACGGGAATAGCCATCATACACCACCCGGATTTCTCACAAATCCCTCAAACTCTTAGGGGTAGTCCCTATAGATGACACTTCGGGTCATCTATAGGGAGTGGGGAGTATAAAGAAAATGAAGCCGTTACGTAAGGCTTGCCGTCCACTTGTGAGAAATGCAGAACCAGACTGCTCGGAACATCACCCAACAAAAGCGCTCAGTTCAGTTCTGAAAAAGTACAACTAAACCCTAAATCAACGTGAATTAGACGGATTTTAAACACTACAATCCTTGCGAATCAATAATTTTGTTAGTTAAGGTTTAAAGTAACCTCATTGATTAGTTGAGAACAAAGTCAATAACTGGCTGATTCCAGGTTTACTGATTTTATTCTCAATATACTTAGGAGGTTTTTAAAAACTTCTATTTCCCACGAATAATCCTGGACAAGAGTTTCAGGCTTTTCCCTCGCACCCATGCTCCGCGTGGGTGCGGAACCTACGAGGTTCCGACCTCGTGAATGAAGTCAGTAGCCCTCGCTGACTGAGTGACCACGCAGAGCATAGTCATAGTCACTAGATATATATTAAGTTGTGACTAAATTAATACTCGGTTTATTTCCGCCAACCTGTACTAGGAGGTTTTTAAAAACTTTTATTTCACACGAATAATGCTGGACAAGAGTTTCAAGCTTTATAACTCATCGAACTCACGTTAAATCAATAACTGTTTTGGGAAAACAGATCAATTCTTCCTTCCATAGCGGGTTTGGGGGATTATCCCCCAAATATTTTACAAATCAACAAATCAGCTAACTACTCATTCACTGCATTTAAGGATTTTTCAAATTCCATCCGTTGCTCAACATTACGGAGAAAATATCCATTCAACATTGCCGAGGCTAACATTCTTCCTAAATTTTCCCGACTAGTGGCAATCGTGATATTAAAGTCTTCCGATGGTAAATTACCTAATAAATTGACAATAGTGCGCTCAAATGCTTGTAAAACTTCTGGTGAAGCCGGTTGGGATAGTTGGGTGACAGTTTCTGGACTCATTGACTGAACGTAGTTCCACAATTTGTTACCGCTATGGGTGGCTTCGGATTCAAAAAATTCTGGATTTTGCCGTGAAAGGTTGCTCATAGTGCTAAATTTTGTAATTCGTAATTCGTAATTCGTAGTTCGTAATTCGTAATTAAGAGTTAATAATTAATTCGTTGGGGTTTCAAACCCCCTGATGTTAATCATGGAGAAACTAGAAATGTGTGGTTTTATGATTTCAAGCCCCTAGATTTGTCTATGGGGTATTAATTACTTCGGTGTAGTCTTGTCGTGGACTATTTACGCTTTGCGGCTTGATCCCGTATCTCAATTCAGGGTATGTACTAAACCGAAAATATTTGGTCAGGCTTCATTACCTATAAATCTAACAAAAGCTAATTGCTTCCGTTATCCTCATAACCGAACTCTTTTTTTGCGGTTTCTACACCCTAACCACAATGGAAACCGGACTGACTCTACTTACAACCAAGTTCCCCACAAACTAATTTCAATGCTTCTTGTGTACCTACAGACAGCAAATCGTAGTCATTTATGTATCAATCGTCCAATGATAACTTTTTTAAAATCTTTAGTTAACCTTTTGTTTACCTAAAAGGTATATGTTGGGGGTGCGCAAACTTCCAAGCTTCAACAAGAAGATTGTAAACAATGAATATCCAAAAGCAAGTAACAAAGACAGCTAAATCCGTAGCTGTTTTATCAGTATTAGCGCTGACGGTAAGTCTTACTGCCTGTGGTGGAGAGCAAGCTGCTACCGATGGTAATGGTACTCCAAAAGCAGATAACGTGGCAGCAGGTGGTTCCAATCTTTCCGGAACAGTGGTAGTAGATGGTTCTAGTACCGTGTTCCCCATTTCCGAAGCGATGGCGGAAGAATTTCAAAAAGCCAATCCAGGTGTGAAAGTAACTGTTGCCAAATCTGGTACTGGTGGTGGTTTCAAGAAATTCTGTAACAATGAAACCGATATTTCCAATGCTTCCCGTCCAATTAAGGCTGAAGAAATTGAAGCTTGTAAGAAGGGGGGAGTGGAATACATCGAGTTACCAGTCGCATTTGATGGTATTTCTGTAGTTGTAAACCCCCAAAATACCTGGGCTAAATGCTTAAAGGTAGATGAGCTAAAAACCATGTGGGGTAAGGATGCTCAAGGTAAGATCAATACCTGGAATCAGGTAAATCCCAAATTCCCTGCCGAAAAACTGACTTTGTACGGACCAGGTACGGATTCGGGAACCTATGACTTCTTTACCAAAGGAATTACTGGTAAAGAGGGAGAAAGCCGTGGGGACTTTACCGCGAGTGAAGATGATAACACCTTGGTTCAGGGTGTGGCTGGAGATAAAGGTGGTTTAGCTTTCTTTGGTTACGCTTACTACGTCCAAAATAAGGATAAATTATCTCTGGTTAGTATTGATGCTGGAAAGGGTTGCATAGAACCAAGTCCAGAAACTATCAGTAATGGTACTTATCAACCTTTGTCCCGTCCCGAATTTATCTATGTGAAAAAATCTTCCGCAAGCAGACCGGAAGTGAAAGCGTTTGTGGACTTCCACTTAGCTAAAGCTAATCAAAAGCTTGTTTCCGAAGTGGGTTATGTTCCTCTACCTGATGATTTAATTGCTCAGGTACAAGCGCGGTTTGAAAAGGGTACAGTTGGTTCTTTGTTTGAAGGTGGTTCCAAAGTGGGAGTGACCATCAGTGACTTACTCAAGAAAGAGAGTAAGTAGTAGTTCTGGAAAATTATTTGATCTAGTTTGTTAGTGGTGTAAAGATGGAGTGGGTAAGTTAAATATTACCCACCTTTATCAAATATCAAAATAATCAGGTGACACCAGATGTATTCCAATTACTGCTGGTGATGTAAAGATTTCGTAATTTCTAGAACTTTCGGTGTGGGAAGTGTACTTTTGTTGAGGCACTCTGTACAGTTAGTTCGTGGTTAGTTTGTGACAAGACCTGATGGAGAAGGAATCTCCGCCTACTGACAGTGGATAGATATCTGTAAGAGCAGATTATTTTCATAAAATTCAACCATAACCCGACTTTTCAGGTGGTGTTCAAATTTACATTAATTAATCAAGAAAAAGTTTGGGGAACAATGAGATGAGGTGCGATAATCAATGGTAAGCGATTCATCTTCAAATATGACAAGTAATTCTAATTTGTGGCGGCCAAACCGGACTTTAAATAAGCGGGTTGAGGCATTTGTAAAGGGTTTATTTGGTTTATTTGCGTTTATTTCGGTTTTAACCACAATTGGAATTGTTCTCACCTTAATTTTTGAGACTGTTGCTTTTTTTCAAGAAGTACCAATTTGGCGGTTTTTAACGGAAACCGAGTGGACACCGTTATTTGCTAATCAGCAATTTGGGATTATTGTTTTGATTAGTGCGACGGTATTAACTTCCATCATCGCCCTAATTGTGGCATTACCCTTTGGATTATTTGCTGCGATTTGTTTGAGTGAATATGCACCACGGAATGTGCGTAAATGGCTAAAACCAGCTTTGGAGGTGCTTGCAGGGGTTCCTACCGTAGTATTTGGGTATTTTGCACTATTAGCAGTGACTCCCTTCCTACGGAGCTTTGTACCGGGATTGCAAGGTTTTAATGCTTTGAGTGCGGGATTGGTATTAGGTGTTTCCATTATTCCCCTAGTAGCATCCTTAAGTGAAGATGCGATTTATGCAGTTCCCAACAGCTTACGCCAAGGTTCCTATGCAGTTGGTGCAACTAAACGGGAAACAATCGTTTCGGTGGTATTACCAGCAGCCTTGTCAGGGATTGTTGCTTCTTTTATTTTGGCAATTTCCCGAGCTATTGGTGAAACCATGATTGTGACGATTGCGGCTGGTCAAAACCCACGTTTAGCATTTGACCCGCGTGTATCAATTCAGACTATGACTGCCTTTATTGTCCAGGTCAGTAAGGGGGATACACCTGCTGGGTCTTTGGCTTACAAAACCATTTTTGCGGTGGGGATGACGTTGTTTTTAATTACCTTAGCTTTAAACCTGGTTAGCTACTGGTTTGTGCGTAGTTTTAGGGAGAAATACGATTAATGCAAGATAGCATCAAACAAAGTAGTCACGGTCATAGTCCCAATTTTGACCTCGCTTTAGACAAGCGCTATGGTTTAGATAAAGTGTTTGCGATCGCATCTTGGGTAGCAACAATCTTTGGTTTAGTAGTTCTGGTCTTTTTGTTGTTTGATATTCTTACCGATGGTTTAGGAAGGTTAAACTGGCAGTTTTTAACTAGTTTTTCTTCCCGTCGAGCAGCAGATTCGGGGGTTTTAGCTCCCTTGGTGGGGACAATTTGGTTGCTAATGATTACGGCTTTAGTGGCTTTCCCCTTGGGAGTAGGAGCTGGCATATACTTGGAAGAGTATGCCACCAGCAATTGGTTTACAAACCTGATTGAGATTAATATTTCCAACTTGGCAGCAGTTCCATCGATTATTTATGGGTTATTGGGATTGGGGATTTTTGTCCGTGTCCTGGAACCCGTGACAGGTGGTCGCAGTGTGCTTGCAGGTGGTTTAACTTTGGCGTTGTTGATTTTGCCAATTATTATTATCACCACCCGCGAATCCCTCAGAGCAGTACCAGATAGTTTACGACAAGCAGGTTTTGCGCTGGGTGCAACCAGATGGCAAGTAATTCGGGAG
The DNA here is from genome assembly GCF_002368395.1 of Calothrix sp. NIES-3974. Taxonomy (GTDB): domain Bacteria; phylum Cyanobacteriota; class Cyanobacteriia; order Cyanobacteriales; family Nostocaceae; genus NIES-3974. The sequence continues at coordinate 2,055,438 of NZ_AP018254.1, read as the reverse complement.
CAAATTTTCCCCATTGCCTTACCTGGTATTTTGACGGGAACTATTTTGGCTTTATCGAGAGCTATCGGTGAAACCGCACCACTGATTATTATTGGAGCTGTAAACTTTATTGCCTTTTTACCCAACGGATTGCGTAGTGCTTTTACTGCTCTCCCGATTCAGATTTTCGATTGGGTATCCCGTCCCCAACCAGAATTCCATACTAATGCAGCAGCAGGAATTATCGTCCTGATGGTGGTGTTGTTGTTAATGAATACCACAGCCATCATTTTACGGAACAAATTCCAAAGCGATCGCAATTAATTTAGATTTTTCTCTAGTATCCAGATTTTATGACACACGTTTCTCACACTTCAGTTGCAACCGCACCAGTTTTGCAAGCTGAAAACCTATCGGTTTTCTATGGTAGCTTCAAAGCTGTTCGCGATGTCTACCTAGATATTGCTCGAAACCAGGTGACAGCTTTTATTGGTCCTTCTGGTTGTGGCAAAAGTACCGTACTCAGGTGTTTTAACCGTCTCAATGACCTAATTCCCGGATGTCACATTCAAGGTCGCATTCTCTTCGACAATCAAAATATCCACGATAAAAGAATCGACCCAGTGGAATTACGTCGTCGGATTGGGATGGTGTTCCAAAGACCTAACCCCTTTCCAAAAACAATCTACGAAAATATAGCCTTTGGTGCTAGGATTAATGGCTACCAGGGGAATATGGATGAGTTGGTGGAACAAAGTTTGCGTCAAGCAGCTTTGTGGGATGAAGTCAAAGATAAATACAAACGGGAAAGCGGTTTAGCCTTATCTGGTGGTCAACAGCAGCGTTTGTGTATTGCTCGCGCGATCGCTATCCAACCAGAGGTATTACTAATGGATGAACCCTGTTCCGCTCTTGACCCAATTTCCACTAGACGGGTGGAAGAACTGATTCAGGAATTGAAACAGCGATATACCATTATTATTGTGACTCATAACATGCAACAAGCCACCCGTGTTGCAGACATGACCGCCTTTTTCAATGCAGAAGCAACGGAAAAGGGTAACAAAATGGGTTATTTGGTGGAATATGCACCAACCGAGCAAATTTTCAACAATCCTCAACAAGAATTTACCAGGCAATATGTAACTGGTCAGTTCGGTTAATTTTGATTTAGTTATTTAGCTTAACTAACCGGAGTTTGGGATCCGCTGAAATACAACAAAATACAACAAATTATATCCTTGGTTGTAAACCTGATTATCTTGTGGCAATCATTACAAAAATAGCCTGAAACTGCACTGACTTTAATTCGCTTGTATATTAAAGGTTCAAGACAATTGCAAAAAGAAAGATTGGGAGGATTGAGAAAGCAGGGAATACTCGTAAATGTCAAAAAATAGTACACTCAACGCAGTTGGTAATCACCACGTGCTTTGATGTCATGACAATTACATTTGATTCCAGCTTTCTTTCCTCCAGATTTTATCAAAAATCAAAAACCTTTGTATACGAAACCGCGCTAGGCAAATAACAAATTTCACCTAGCAACCATAATTAAAATTAATCATCACATATCATCCGGATTCACACCTAATTCTCTTAACTTTTTCGCCAAACGTTCAGCTTTTTCTTTCTCTTTCATTCCTTCCCGTTCAGCATTTTCCTGCGGTGTCAGCAGCAATAAAAATCTCATCATTGGGATAATTGGGTGGTTAAAAAGCATCTTCTAGCAAGCGGGGTTGCCAAATATGAAATTGATCAGGCAAACCAGGTTCCTCCAGGTCTTCGCTTTTAAGATCGTACATTGTAGGTAGGATTTTTTGCGGAGGGTGGGGAGGATCGATTTGGAATATGATATGAAAACCTGCGCCGACCAATAATCTACGCTAGCGCATTTCTGGTGTCTTGTGTTTATATGTTTGTTGCTCAGAGGATGTTTATCAAGTATTAATTATCACTATTTTGACTATCATCCTGACCCTGGACATGGGGTTATAAAGCTGATTTTTCCTTCGAGAGTACAGACGCGACATGTCGCGTCTCTTCCTATTCCCAAAAACGATAATTCAAGTATTAAAAATGACTTTTTAAACAACCTCTGAGAGTAGGCGAATAATTTCATCTTCAACCGCATCTGGAGACTGATCCCCATTAATTGTCAGTAAGCGACGACGGCGATCATAATATTCAAGAATGGGAACCGTACAGTCGTAGAATAACTCAACTCGACGATGGATAATCTCCGGTTGATCATCAGGTAGCGATCGCTCAACGGAACGATTTACCATCACCGCTTCTGGTACTTGTAAATACACACACCAATCTAATTTTTGCCCCAGTTCATCAAGTAAAAAATCTAACTCTTCAGCCTGAAATGCTGTTCGGGGATATCCTTCTAACACCCACCCCTTAGAAACATCTGGCTTTTTTAAACGAGAACGAATAAATTCAATCATCAAATCATCTGGGACTAGTTCCCCTTGTTCAATGTAGGGTTGAGCGTGAAGACCTAATTCTTGTAGCTGTGGATCATCTAGAACTGCTGACTGAGTTATTGCTTCCCGTAGCACTTCCCCGGTTGAAACCCGTTGAATCTGAAAGTAACGGCATATTCGTTCTGCTTGCGTACTTTTACCAGAACCGGAGCCACCTAAAATCACCACTCTCACAACTGTACACTCCTAACTCAATTTTGATAGTTAAATTTAAAACTTGATACCTCTGTTGTTCCCAAATCAATCGCTAAGATAACATCATCACTCAGTTTAATTTATTCCTCAATTTGTCTAGTGGTATTTACCCGGAAAATAAAAAGTTTTTATTTTTACCAATATCTAGGGTGTAGACACACTGCACCGAGTTTGCCTCATAGGTGCAAATAAATCTTTTAGTTGTTACATTTAGAAACCAATTAGCCTACCATCGGTAATACCGAAGAATGATGATTAACTCGGAATATTCCCTCGCATATCTCCAAGAAATGTTTGATATTATTTTGCTAACCCTTGACTTAAAGCAATTGTAGATGCTTGACTATTTAATGCTACATTGCTAACTAATTCAATTGTTCACCATACAAATTTTCATTAACACCTAGTTAGTTTTGTCAATTTAGCGCGAAATTACTGAATTAGACTGTATTTTTTGGAACTATTTCTATGGTTGCCCAGCTAAAGACCGAGCGTATCAATTCGAGCCTAAGATTACCATACACCCTCGAAGGGCAAATACATGTTTTTACTACATCTCACCGTAGCTTTTTTACTAATGTTATGGCGGAGGCACTGAGAATCGCTGGACAGGGAACCCCGGTTTTAGTAGTCCAATTTCTCAAAGGTGGTATTAATCAAGGACCAGAAAACCCTGTTCGCCTAGGACAAAAAATGGATTGGATTCGCTGCGATTTACCCCGTTGTATTGATACACCCCATCTGGATGACATTGAAAACCAATCTCTACAGTCTCTGTGGCTTCATACACAAGAGGTTGTCAACACCGGTAAGTATTCCCTCGTGGTCTTGGATGAATTAAGTGTGGCGATTCATTTGGGGTTAATCCCGGAAACGGAGGTATTACAGTTTTTAAGCAAGCGTCCCAGCAACATTGATATTATTATGACAGGTTCAGATATGCCTAAATCGATTTTGGACTTGGCTGACCAAGTTACCAATGTACGTCGTAGTCAATAATTATAGGGTTGAGGTTTTTCGGAGGAGGTGAACTATCACCCGTCAAGCGTCAACAAACCAGAAAGGAAATATGTCACGATGGGAAGTACAAACAATCATCTCGTCAGACAATGGGAATAGGGAGTGGGAAAAAAAGCACTTTCATCTCCAAGAGCAACTGCATTACGCACATCTACGGTTCTGGTGTAAGTAATGCATGTAGGCTAATCACTATCAATTCATTAATGAACGGATTGGCAGATGGACGGTAAAGATTGAGCCTTCACCGGGTTTACTCTTGACGCTAATGGAACCTCCGCAGCGTTGAAGTAGTTCTTGAACTACACTTAAACCTAAACCAGCACCTGTATTTTCATCTAGGGAGGTAGTGCGTATTCGATAAAAACGGTCGAATATTTTACTCAACTCTCCTTCTGGGATACCGATACCTGTGTCCCTAACCTCTATGTGAATGGCTTCTCCTTGTTCTCGTACTTTTACCCAAACTTGACCACCTTTGGGTGTAAATTTAATACTATTAGCAAGTAAATTAATAATAATTTGTTTGAGTCCACCACTAATAAACCAGACTTCCGGTAAATCCGAGGGAACGGTATAAGCCAGCATAATTCCCTTTTCATGGGCTAAGGGTTGGTAAGTGCTGACAACTCCGGGGACGACCTCGGAAAGATTAACGGCTTCAAAGTGGGGAGATTTAAAGCTTTTTTCGATTTCTAGTAATTCTACCACACCATTAATCAAAGAATTTTGGCGATCGCATTGAGTACTGAGCATCTGTAGGTATCGCTGACGTTGCAGGGGTTTGAGGGTGGGTGAATTTAAAAGAGATAGTGCTGTTTTCATGTGTGTTAGGGGAGCGCGTAGTTCTTGGCAGACACTGCTTAAGTAATTATCCTTAACTTGTGCCAAGTTACTGAGTCTTTTGCTATACTCATGGCAACGATGGAGACGGAGACTATTTTTGTGCTGCGCGATTTCGTTGTGGCGTAACATCTGCTTGATTGCCAATTCCCCCATGATTCTACCGTCGGGTGTTTGGGAGATGGAAATATCTTGTTCACCAATCACTCCCTCAGCTTGGAGAGCAGTAACTACGGTTGCGATCGCTTGTCCATTAAAGGTGTTGATGGTTGCTAACCAGGGTATGGGGGTTTGAAGGTTTTTGTAGCGTTTTTTACCTCTTCCTGGGCGTATAATCGCGACTAAACTACTAAACCTAGGTGACAAAACCAAAAAAAAGTATTCTCTACGCAGCTTACCATTTTTAGGGATTGCCACGGGATAGTGATTACTGGCAATAGGGTTTATTACTTCTGTCTTTTGACTCAAGGTGTAGATTTTACTATTATCCTTAACAGCAATTAGATAGCGCTGAATTTCCCCTCGCCAAAGTTTTCCGTCCGGGAGTTTCGCGAATATTGTCGCAGGAATTTTTTCATCAATCAGGACATCCATGTGGGCACGTATCATCGACAACAACACAGATGGACTAACGACTAGGGGTTCAAGTCCAAAGTCACCGCTACGCACCGTCTGAAAAATCGACAAATCTTGCATAAGGGAGGGATTCATGGGCAAGCTAAATGAAGGAAATATGCAGCCAGTATAAGGCAATAAAGAATACTGCCTTATATTGTCGCCTTGATTTGTTCATTTTTGACAAAAATAATTGGTGATTGTACGCGCTTCTGGAGTGATTGTCAAAATTTTGTCAGAATCGGGAGACAGTATGTAAGTAAGTCCGGGAGGAAAAACCATAGATGCACAATTTCTTCTGGAAGATGACGTAAAAGCTCGTAGTTGCGCAAAGAGCGCTACAGCAAGAGCATCCTCTGAAACTAGGTCAACTAACTACAAACAAGTGATAATTATTTAACTAACTTACATACAGCAGATTCGAGGTTTATGAGGTACAGTAGCAACAATTAGTAAACCAATTTTTTAGATGCTTTGGATCAACTAATGTCAGTGCAATTTTAATTAAACCATCAACTACAGATGCACTTTTAGGAGAAAACTGTTTTAAGAACGCTTTTAATTGTGACCACCAATGTTCAATTGGATTAAATTCAGGGGAATAAGGAGATAGATAAAGAACACTTGCTCCTACAGATTCAATCAAAGGCTTAATCTCTTCGACTTTATGTGCTGGCAGATTATCCATTACAACGACTGCACCAACCCATAATTGTGGAAGTAAAAAATGCTCTACAAAAACTTTATAAGCTTCTCCATTCATTGAGCCATTTAAAGTCATCACAGCTAAGACTTTTTTGAAGCTAATTCCTCCAATTACACTTATTTTTGCACCTCGGTAATATGGTTTAAAATCATAAGCTCTACTCCCGCGATCGCTTCGAGCATGAGTTCTAGTCAAACCAAGCAAAACACCCATTTCGTCTATAAACACAAGGTTTTCTGGGTCTATGTGTTTTACTTTCTCCCAATATTCTAATCTCAGTTTTTGGACTCTTTCTGTTTTCGCTTGGCTGCTACGTAAAGTCTTTTTTTTCGAGTTAATTCTTGTTTTTGCAATGCACAACACATCACACTTGCACACACCCAAATGTTATATTTTTCTCCAAAATACTCGCAATATTCCAATAAAGTTAAATCCGGGTAACTTTGAACCATTTCTGCTAATTCGCTACCGTAATCATCTAGCTTACCCTTCATTGCTCCACCTTGCTTTTTGGGTTCTAGATGCCCTTCCAATCTTTTTTGCCTGATTAGCTTCTGCACATAGCTTTTTGCTATACCAAACTGCACAGCTACTCCTCGAATTGATGTATCACCCTTTTCGTAAGCACTTACTATTTTTTCTCGTAAATCGATTGAGTAGGGTTTCATTTTAATTTTTGATGCACTAATAACAAGTGTACCTCATTTACCTCGAAAGTGCTGTATCACATATCTTTACAGTGTTACCGATTCACTGTTTCCTGGAATAAAAATTTAGAGATCGTCGCTGACTACTTAGTTTTTGTTGCGTTGTTGTACGGTGGTCAGCCAAAATCCCTAGATGGTGATATAGTAGCAAAAATCGGTTCGGATAGGGAGCAGCTATCCGAGGTAAGGGGGAAAGTTCGGTGTAAATCCGGCGCTGTCCCGCAGCTGTGAGCCAATTTTGTCGTTGAGGGTAAGTAAAAGCAGCTATACTTTTACACAGTCAATAAGTGAGCTTTTGGTGAAAATGGTTAATGCTTAAAAGCCAACTGTCAGTTGTCAACCAACCAAAAGGGAAACATATTTCAGTGTGGGAAGTATGAATCATTTAATCTCTAGACTAAAATTGTGTCAGTCAGAATACCCACCGATACTTGCTTGAATGTGACTAACATGAATCTGCGAGGTACAGATAATGGGAAAATGGGGACGAAGATGTGTGAGTCTGAGTCTGATTGCGGTTTTAAGTTGCTATCTAATAATCAGTTCAACTCAACCAGCCTATGGGATGCATATTATGGAGGGTTTTTTACCTATTCCTTGGGCTGTTTTTTGGTGGGTGGTGACATTGCCTTTTTTGATTTTAGGAATGCGATCGCTGTCTCGAATTACCCAGGAAAATCCCCAACTTAAGTTATTATTAGCACTGGCTGGTGCGTTTACCTTTGTACTATCGGCCTTGAAAATGCCATCGGTGACCGGTAGTAGTTCTCACCCGACTGGTACGGGATTGGGAGCAGTGTTGTTTGGTCCGTTGGTGATGTCCGTATTGGGGACTTTGGTATTATTGTTTCAGGCTGTATTAATTGCTCATGGTGGTTTGACCACCTTGGGTGCAAATGCATTTTCAATGGCGATCGCAGGACCCTTTGCTGCCTACTGGATTTATAAATTGATTGTTGGTATAACTAGTCAGCAGCGTTTGGCGATTTTTGCAGCTGCGGCTTTGGCAAATTTGCTCACCTATGTAATTACTTCTCTCCAATTGGCTTTAGCTTTTCCCGCTTCCATGGGGGGAGTGATGGCTTCGTTTGCTAAATTTGCAGGGATTTTTGCCTATACCCAAGTACCCTTATCAATTAGTGAAGGATTGTTAACCGTATTGGTATGGAACTGGTTAGAGTCCTACAATGCACAGGAATTAGAACTTTTACGATTAATTCAGCCAGGAAAACATGAATCAATCTCGCAACCAAGTAAGTAATTGGTTATTGGTGTTAGGGGTAGTAGCTTTGGTGGTTGCACCTTTGATTATTGTGCGTGGTTCGGAATTTGCTGGTGCAGACGGACAAGCGGAGGAGATAATTAAGCAGGTCAAACCAGATTATAAACCTTGGTTTGAACCGATTCTTGCTCCCCCTGGTGGTGAAACTGAAAGTTTATTATTTGCATCTCAAGCAGGGTTGGGTGCTGGTTTAATTGGCTATGTAATTGGTTTTTATCGCGGTCGTCAACGTCAGTAAGTCGGTGGGTGGTCGTTGAAATTAGGGAGTACAGACGACCCGTCGGGTCGTCTGTACAGGGAGAGAAGCGATATATCGCGTTTGTACGGGAGTAAAGCTTTGAGCCAAATGTTCGGTTACGTTGCGGTTTTATAACGTTATGGGTGGGGTCTAAATCCCCATCCGTAACGTAATTACAAATTAGTAACTACGAATTACGAATTGTTAATGTCTTTCCCACTTGATAGCCTAGCTTATAGGAATAAACTCCGGAATATACCTGCCATTGCCAAGGTAATTTTCAGTTTATTAAATTTTGCGATCGCATTTTTTTTCCATCCACCAATCCAGCTAATTCTCGCTCTATGGATGGGGTTTTGTCTGGTTGTTTTTGCGGGTATTCCCATCAAGTTTTATCTCAAATTATTGATGGCTGCGAGTATTTTTATGTTGATGAGTTTACCAGCTTTGATAATAAATCTTATTGATTATAAACTCTGGGAATTGGTTAAAAATGATGTCTGGCAAGGATTGATTTTTGGCAATCATTATATATATGTAAGTCGTCAGGGAATCAACCAAGCCTTCACAATTTTTTGTCGCTCCTTTGCAACCATTTCTTGCTTATATTTTTTGATTTTATCTACCCCATTCACAGATATTTTACAGGTGCTACGTCAATGGGGATTTCCTACCCTTTTAACGGAATTATTACTCTTGATGTATCGATTTATTTTTGTCTTACTAAAAACAGCAAATCAACTATGGATTGCTCAAAATTCCCGTGGCGGTTATCGCACTTGGAAAAGGGGTATTAGCAGTTTTGCCCTTTTAGTTGGCCAACTTCTGCAACGTAGCTTACAACAATATCAAGAGTTTAGTAAAGGCTTAGAAAGTCGAGGATTTAATGGTGAAATTCGCGTCTATAGCTTCCAGCGCCTTAGCAATTGTCATCACCCCGGTAGCCAACCTATCTATCAACGATATTTATTTGTCGCTATGATGAGTTGGATAATATTGATTTGCTTAGAAATCCTCTATGTCCAATTCCGATGCCGAACTCTTCTTGATTTTAATCATGTCAGCTATAAATATTTTGGTTCCAAACAAATTACCATCAACCAACTTACACTCCAAGTACCTGCGGGGAAAAAATGCGCCCTAATTGGTCAAAATGGTTGTGGTAAAACCACCTTATTTTTATTAGCCAATGGACTATATAAACCCCTATCAGGTCAAATCAAATGGCGTGGTCAACCCTTTGCATATACACACTATTATTTAAATCACTTAAGACAGAAAATCGGTTTAGTATTCCAAGACCCAGAACATCAATTAGTTGCATCCACCGTCGCAGAAGATATTTCCTATGGATTATGCAACTTAAATTTACCTCTCCAGGAAATCAAAACCCGTGTCGAAAAAGCTCTGATAGACTTTGAATTAACAGAACTTGCGGATACACCCATTCATCACCTCAGTTTAGGTCAAAAAAAACGAGTTTCCATCGCCGATGTCATGGTACTACAACCCGAACTACTTATCCTCGATGAACCCACTGCCTATTTAGATATAAAACACACCCGTCAACTCCTATCGGTTTTAGCCAAAATCCATCAATCCGGTACAACCCTCCTCATGGCAACCCATGACCTCAATTTAGTTTATAACTGGGCTGATTGGATATTCGTCATGGATCAAGGTCAATTAATCCTCGAAGGTGAACCCAACTATATCTTTAGCCAAACCCAAACACTCACAGATTTAGAATTAGATATACCCCTGTTAGCAAAAATTCAGGGACTCTCCCCCACTGACTTGGAAATTGAACCAGCCATTCTCGCACAAATTAAAGATAAAATTCTTCAACTGGCAAAGAAAACCTAGAATCTAATCACCCCGGATTTCTCACAAATTAAAAAAATCCAGGGAGTAGGGAGTAGGCATTAGGGAGCAGTCACACCATCAACCCGTTATGCTTCTTAATTACGTACGCGAAGCGTTGCCGCAGGCTATTACGAATTACGAATTACAAATTACAAATTAAGTTAAAATGTTCTTGCGTGAACCTGCATTTTTTTGTAAAGTAACCCATGACCACTTCTAAGCGTTCCTATCATATCACTACCTTCGGCTGTCAAATGAATAAGGCGGACTCAGAACGAATGGCTGGTGTCTTAGAAGACATGGGCTTTGAGTTCGCCGCAGACCCAAATCAGGCAGATTTAATCCTCTACAACACCTGTACTATCCGTGATAACGCCGAGCAGAAAGTATATTCCTATCTCGGTAGACAAGCCAAACGCAAGCACGAAAAACCAGATTTAACCCTAATTGTGGCTGGATGTGTAGCCCAACAGGAAGGAGAAGCCCTATTGCGTCGGGTTCCAGAACTAGATTTAGTCATGGGTCCCCAACATGCAAATCGCCTCAAGGATTTATTACAGCAGGTATTTGACGGCAATCAGGTCGTGGCCACCGAAGCCGTTCATATCATGGAAGACATTACCAAGCCACGGCGAGATAGCAGTGTCAGCGCTTGGGTGAATGTGATTTATGGTTGCAATGAGCGTTGTACCTACTGTGTCGTTCCCAATGTCCGGGGTGTGGAACAGTCGCGCACACCGGAGGCAATTCGTGCCGAAATTGAGGAATTAGGACGACAGGGTTACAAAGAAATTACTCTCCTGGGACAAAATATTGATGCCTACGGACGGGATTTACCAGGAACAACCCCAGAGGGACGACATTTACACACCTTTACGGATTTATTATACTTTGTCCACGATGTGCCAGGAATTGAAAGAATTCGTTTTGCTACATCCCATCCCCGTTATTTTACGGAGCGTTTAATTCGCGCCTGTGCTGAATTACCGAAGATTTGTAAGCACTTCCATATTCCCTTCCAATCAGGGGATAACGAAGTCTTGAAGCGGATGGCACGGGGATATACCCACGAAAAATATCGCCGGATTATTGAGACAATTCGTACCTATATGCCCGATGCAGCCATCAGTGCGGATGCCATTGTTGGTTTTCCCGGAGAGACAGAAGCGCAATTTGAAAATACCTTGAAACTAGTGGAAGACATCGGGTTTGATATACTAAATACTGCTGCCTATTCCCCCCGTCCAGGGACACCCGCAGCCCTATGGGAAGAGCAAATCAGCGAAGAAGTCAAAAGCGATCGCCTACAAAGATTAAACCATTTAGTGGCAATTAAAGCCGCCGAGCGATCGCAGCGATATCTAGGTAGAATTGAACAGGTATTAGTAGAAGAGCAAAATCCCAAAGATGGGAGCCAGGTGATGGGACGTACCGACGGCAATCGACTTACCTTTTTCCAAGGTGACATCAATGAGCTAAAAGGGCAAATTGTCAATGTGAAAATTACGGAAGTGCGTGCCTTTAGTTTAACAGGAGAACCAGTCCCAGTTGCCCAATCAGTAGCAAGGCTAAAGATTGGTTAGGGCTGAAAGAATATCAGAAGGGGAAAAAACACGTCCCGCATTTCTCACAAAACCCTAAAACTCATGGGGAATAGGGAGTACAGACGACCCGACGGGTCGTTTGTACGGGAGTAGGGAGTAGAAGGAAAATCAATCCGTTACTCAAAGCTTACAACTTACTCGTGAGAAATCCAGGAGTCTTATTCGTCACTTTATCTTATTAGATTTTAAAGCTTATACTTCAATACAGTTCAGTTAGACTTAAAAGCTTGATTACTGGGTAGGTTAGGTTGAAGAATGTAGAGGCAGAGCCTAGGCTGTGTACTTTGTGCCTTTTTTGGGGTCGCAAATTTATCCACAAACCGTGACAACAAACTTGTTCCAATACTGGGGCTGTTGATACATATAGGGAAGCTCTGCTTCCTGATTTGAGGGAGTAACCCTCGTGGAATGCGTCCCCACCCGGAGCATCGGGACAAGATAATCACAAAAACAGTGTGAACTTATGGGTAAATTTCCACAAAATCAACAGTCTAAGCAAAGCCTCAACCCAACCTACAGTTATCTTTAACTAACTGTATTGGCTTATACTTTCATCATTGATCAGCAACTAATGGGTGGTCTGAGAAAACATTATACTTATAAAGCTTTAACTACTTTCGCAGAAACTTGAGAAGCATTTTTAAAGGGTATTTCTTATCGTTACAAATTACAAATTAAGTAGCTTGCTTCCCCCATAGCGGGTATTACAAATTACAAATTACGAATTACGAATTACAAATTACGAATTACGAATTACAAATTACGAATTAAAAAGAAAACCTCTGCATAAATCGATGATCGATTCTATCCTTCCACCACCAAATCAGGGGATGGGGGGGGAGGGTAAAACAACCCCGTGAAGCGATCGCCCGTTTATCCCCGGTTCCAATTAAACTTAAATATTGGCGTTGGGGTATATAGTTTTTCAGGGGTTTACCTTCCGTTAGCCGACATAGGTTAGTATACAGGGGTTTACCTTGACGGACAGCAAAAACCCCTGCTTTGGGACGGGGATGGTTAAGGATACTAGCAATATCTCCAGTGGCAAAAACTTGGGAATGGGAAATTGACTGTAAAGTTTCGTCCACCAGCACAAAACCCTGAGCATCGGTAGCTAATCCTGCATCCCGTAACCAGGTGGGTGCAGATGCATGGGTTACCCAAAAAATGCGATCGCATTCGGTAGAAAAGCCGGATTTGGTGATAATCTGAACTTTGGGTGGTACGGGGGAATCTAGTTTGACAACACTTGCACCTAAATGGATGTTTATTCCCCGCTTTTTTAAGGTTGATTGTAAAACACACCGTACAGTAGGATGATGACTAGGCATAATTTTCATCCCCCGTTGAAACAAATGCATGTGTAAGTTTGCCGGGGAATCAATGATTTTGCCTAACCGTGCTTGCATTGTTAAGGCTAATTCAACTCCCCCTGCTCCTCCACCAACGATTCCCACATTCACTGGTTGTTGGGGTCGTTGGCTGATATTTGTCAAAAATTCTGACCATGACCGCAAAAATTGGGGGATGGGTTTAACCGGAGTCGCATACTCCAACGCACCAGGAACAGTGAGAATCGCTGGGGTGCTACCGATATCTAAACAAACCACATCAAAGGAAATCGGATGATTGTGGGCACAAATTACCTGGTTACGGTGTAAATCTAAACCAATCACTCGATCCAGACACAGCTTTGCTCTAGCAAATCTAGCTAAATGAATCAAATTAATATGGCATTCCTGATAGGTATAAAATCCTGCTATATGTCCCGGTAACATCCCCGAATAGGGAGTTTGAATACAGTCAGAAATCAAAATCAATTCCACACCCTGAACCGGGGGATATTTGCCAAAAAACCATAACGCGATCGCATGGCTATGTCCACCACCAATCAAGACAATGCGCATACAGATGAGTCTGTCAACTCGTATTGGAGTCTCTTTATCCTATCCATATTTATTCCTGTTGATTGCCAAAATGACGGGAATTAAAAAATATTTTATATTTCTGCGGAAAAATAAATGGGGAGAAGTCGGTTTTTTTTCGATAAATCTTGATTAAACTAGAAAATCTTGCCCAAAACCTAACTTCTGAGACGAAGAAACACCGCACTTAATAAATCTTAATTTTAAATCCCCATCGAAAAGAATTATTAACTTAACAACCACAAAATCAAAATTCCTTCATCAATCTATACCACCATCTCCAAGCAATACGAAAAACCCTAAACCAAACTAAAACCAGCATATAACTCACCAAAAACCACCATTATTGTCCTTTTCGCCCTGCCATCAACTATCAATTTCCCAGTAAAAAATCTTAGCAATTAATTACCTAACTTTAAATATCTTGATAATTTCAGTAACAGCAGCCATTCCACCCCTATAGAGACAGTCACCCAGAGATGTAAAATCAAGGATAATAATCTCCCAGTGATAGTAAATAATATTCAAGCAAATGGTGACAGAACGTAAGCCAACAGTAATAATTACAGGAGCCTCTTCCGGAGTCGGTTTATATGCGGCAAAAGCACTTGCCAATAAAGGTTGGCATGTAATCATGGCTTGTCGAGACCTACGAAAAGCAGGAGAAGCAGCGCAAGCAGTTGGTATTCCCCAAGGAACCTACTCCCTGATGCAAATAGACCTAGGGGACTTAGAAAGTGTGCGTCGATTTGCGCGAGAATTTCAAGCGAGTGGTCGCTCCCTCGACGCAATGGTCTGCAACGCTGCCATTTACATGCCTTTACTCAAGGAACCCCTGCGCAGTCCCGAAGGTTACGAATTAACAGTCACAACCAACCACCTAGGACATTTCCTCCTGTGTAACTTATTACTAGAGGACATGAAAAAATCCTACTACCCAGATAAACGTTTAGTTATCCTTGGAACCGTCACCCACAACCCCGACGAACCCGGTGGTAAAGTCTATCCCCGTCCCGACCTCGGTAACTTTGAAGGATTTGCAGCTGGATTTAAACCACCCATCTCCATGATCAACGGGAAAAAATTTGAACCAGTCAAAGCCTACAAAGACAGTAAAGTCTGCAATGTCCTGACAATGCGGGAATTACACCGTCGTTTCCACGAATCCACCGGAATCACCTTTACCTCCCTTTACCCTGGATGCGTTGCAGACACACCCCTATTCCGTAACCATTATCCCCTCTTCCAAAAACTATTTCCCCTGTTTCAAAAATACATCACCAAAGGTTACGTCTCCCAAGATTTAGCAGGAGAAAGGGTTGCATCAGTTGTTGCTGACCCTGAATTTAGACAATCCGGTGCTTATTGGAGTTGGGGAAACCGCAACAGTAAACAGCGTCAAGCATTTGTTCAAAGAGTTTCTTCCCAAGCACGAGATGATGAGAAAGCAGTGCGGATGTGGGAATTAAGCGCTAAGTTAGTCGGTATTGCCGATGAAACCGTCACCGCAGGTACAAGTGCTGGTGTTTCGGTTTAGTAGTTCGCCACCTAATTTTTCGCCAATATTTCCGTCGCACTATGGGTGTTTTTTCGCCAGTTGTGTTTTTTTTTTCGTCTGAAACTCTAGCTCTGTCCGGATTTGAGGCGATCGCATTCCAAACACCTGCGACGGAAATCCTGAAAGTCCTATTTCACAAGGATTTCAGGATTTTTCTCCTTCCCCCTCTTGACATCATTTTCATGGAAAAGCTATTCTTAGTTGTGTCAGACGGAACTTTACCTGGAAAACTAAATACCGTAAGGTTTCTACTTCGAGCTATTGCAATTCAAATTAATCCCTATTAGGGATTTAAACCTCCACACTTTTTATTGTTCGATGGTTGCAAATACTAGATTGCAATTCAAATTAATCCCTATTAGGGATTGAAACACACTTACTAATTAGCAGTACAGCTACATCATTATGCAATAAATCACTACCCTAACTTCCATCCCAAACTTGTTGATTGCTGATAAATTCGTTTGAGGGTGTTAATATCCCTGGGAGAAATTTGAGGAGGGTTAGCTACTTGGGAAAAATACAATGCATCATTGGGATTAGAACTATGTCCCCAGATTCCCAATGCATGTCCCAGTTCGTGACGGGATGCAGCTTGCAAGAATTTTCCGCTTTGGCTAGGACTTAAAAGGATTGTGAATTTGTGGCGTAAAAAATTATCTTGTATGTATAACTCATAGGTTGCTAAAGCAGAACGCGCACGGGGAGGATTTCCCTGAAGAGGGGGGACTTTGCGGATAATTTTGATATCAGCTTGATGGGGTGTGGAAATAATTTGTAGTGGTAAATATTCATTCCACTCCTGCACTGTTTGCACAACTGCTTTCACCCATGTTTCTGCTAAGTTGGTATTTAGATTTGGGGTTTCGATGTAAATCTTAACGGGGAATTTTGACCAAATTAAGTAACCAAATTTTGTCGCTTGAATGTCTGTAAAATAGTCACCATTATTGCCTTTATCCTGCCACTGAGATAATTTTGTTGGCAAGGGGTGTGGTTTGGGAGTGGGGAGTGGGGAGTGGGGAGTCGGGGATAGGGATAAGCTATTTTCCGGTTTGGTCGTGTCCAAACAACATGGAGGGTTGGTTTGAGAATTCCCTAACTGGGCTTTGGGGAATAGGGCAAAGGAGTGGGAGCTATCTGATACTATTAGCAGTCCGATAAATGCAAATACGAACAAAAATATGAATAAATTTTTAATTTTTCTCTGGGTTCGCCTTTGCATGTAAAGAGTTCTCTACATTATCTAGATATCAAATGGACTCGTTCTGAGTGATGGATTTTGCGATCGCTACTTTGCAAGAAGCCGCTGCACTTGCAATGACAAAATCGGGACTGACGCAAGGACAACGTAACACCGTCATTGCACTTCTTCCCGTGGCAGATCGACCGTAGGGTCGTCAGATAGACGCGCAGTAGCAATTCCAAACATCTGATTTCTCGTAAAGTTTTTACATATTTAGAATACTCCCGATTCAGGGTTAGAGGGTGTTGGTCAAGTATTAATTATTACTATTTTGACTATCATCCTGACCCTGGACATGGGGTTATCAAGCTGATTTTTCCTTCGAGAGTACGGACGCGACACGTCCCATCTCTTCCTATTAACGTACAGACGCGACATGTCGTGTCTCTTCCTATTCCCAACAACGACAATTCAAGTATTCAAAAAGACTTTTTAGCCTCCTTTTTAGATGCTTACTTCGGTAGCCAACCTGCGCTTAAAACGACTGTGAGACTCAAAAAAATGACAGCCAAAGCCCAAGTAATACGATTAAGGGTATTCTCAGCACTTTTGGTACTACTAAATAATTGAGCTTGTCCACCAATTGCGGCGATTCCGTCTCCCTTGGGACTATGAAGTAAAACTAGAACAACCAGTCCTAATGCTGAAATAGTCCAAATACCTTGAATAACGTTTGTAATTGTCATAGCTAAATAGGTAAACAATAAGTATAAGCACTAATGGAGACCGCTCTCTAAAACTGATCCAAAGCTATCCTAAGTAGGGGTAAAAGCTAGATGTGAAATAACGCTTCTACCATGAACCTGGCAAAGTTTGTGTGGTCAAATACTAGTGCTTAGTTTATATAGTATGTCATTTTGCGGGAAAGAGTTAAGAGTATCAAACTCAAAACCCTTCAAATTCATGCTTATTCGCTTTTACCCATAGACCCAACTTTACAGGGGTTCCCAAATTTCTTTCCAATCAATTATTTCCCCTCATAGGAGAAGACGCACAGGGGTGCGATCGCATTGCAGGTCGTAGTCGGCAGATTTTACCAATGAACGTCCCGTCATTTCTGGTGGTTGGGGTAATTGGAGAATTTGCAGTATTGTGGGTGCAATATCAGCTAATTTCCCGTCATCCCGTAATTGTAATTCGTTGCCGTGACCAGGGATTTTAGCCCGTTCCCCTTCAATTAAAATTAAGGGTACAAGATTAGTAGTATGGGCTGTCCAGGGATTACCTGATTCATCCAGCATGTATTCAGCATTACCGTGGTCTGCCGTAATAATTACGGTTCCTCCGACTTTGCCAATACCATCCACCAGTCGTCCGACACATCGATCGACGGTTTCAATGGCCTCAATTGTGGCTGGTATTTGTCCTGTATGCCCGACCATATCTGGGTTGGCATAGTTGATCACCACTAAAGAATAAATTTGTTTGGCGATCGCAGCTAGAGCAACATCTGTCACTGCATCGGCGGACATTTGCGGTGAACGATCATAGGTTGCCACCATTGGACTATTGACTAACTCGCGGTCTTCCCCAGGGAAAGGTTCTTCGAGACCGCCGTTGAAGAAGTAGGTGACATGGGCATATTTTTCAGTTTCCGCCGTGCGAAACTGTTTTAAGCCATGCTTGGATACAACTTCACCCAGGATATTACTGAGATTTTGTGGTTCAAAAGCTACATTAACCGGTAGGTCTGGGTCGTATTGAGTAAAGGTAACAAAGGATAGTGGTGTGATTTGCGACCGTTCAAACCCGTCAAAATCAGGGCTGACAAACGCTTGGGATAGCTGTCTGGCTCGATCTGGACGGAAATTAAAGAAAATCACTCCATCACCATTTACGACTGCCCCCGGAGCGATTCTCGTGGGGATGATAAATTCATCCGTCACACCTTCATCGTAGGAAGATTGGATCAACTCCATTGCCGTTCGCCCGTCGATTTTATCATCTTCGGTCATGACACGGTAAGCACGTTCTATCCTGTCCCAACGGCGATCGCGATCCATTGCATAGTATCGTCCGCTGATGGTGACAATCCGACCAATGCCAATGCGTTCAATGTAATTCTGGATTAAACCAATCGAATTGATGCCATCGGTAGGTGGTGTATCTCTACCATCGGTAATCGCATGAATACAAACTTGTTGCATACCTTGGGCTTTAGCTAAATCGAGTAAGCCAAATAGATGGCTCAGATGGGAATGTACCCCACCTTCGGAACACAACCCAACAATATGCAATTTGCCATTACGACTGAGGACTTCTTGGCATATATTTACCAATGCGGGGTTTTGGTTGAGCGAACCGTCTTCAACTGCATCCGAAATTCGGACTAATTCTTGGGGAACAACCCGTCCCGCACCAAGATTCAAATGGCCCACCTCCGAATTACCCATTTGACCTTCGGGTAATCCCACAGCTTTGCCGGAAGTCCGAATTAACGTATGCGGATATGCCGCCCACAAACTATCCATCACTGGTGTATTGGCAGCAGCGATCGCATTTCCTTCTGTCTCCTCGCAGTAGCCCCATCCGTCTAAAATGACTAGCACCACAGGAGCAACAGGTGCCTTGGTCATAGTGAAAGTGCCCTTTACTTTTTGTAATAACCGCATGATACCACTGCTACTGGCTGTGACAAGTAGAATTTGTGCCTAATCTTATCGTTTAAACTTATCTTCTCCAGTAGAAACGATGATATTTTCCCATACATGCCGACACTAAATCAAATACCTGAACCATCCAAAAATTCCTCAATGGCTCGGTCTTTAATTAAACATCGGTCACGATGTTCCGAGTCGCCGATCCCCTGAACACCTTTAGATTCAATCATTTGCTCCCCAGCCACAACGGGAACGGGCAATTGTGACTTTTGCAACTCGGCGATTTGCTGCTCCAACTGCTCAATCCGGTCAACTAAAGCGCGAATTGCTTGGGCTTCCGCATCTGGTAAACTGGCATGTTCCAAAGGATTCACACGCACCCCAGAACGATACACAATCCGTCCAGGAATACCTACCACCGTACAATCGGAAGGAACATCCCGCAGCACCACCGACCCCGCACCAATACGGACATTATTACCAATTTGGATATTACCTAAAACCTTAGCACCAGTACCGACAACAACATTTTCTCCCAAGGTGGGGTGGCGTTTACCGCTTTCTTTCCCGGTTCCCCCCAAAGTAACACCTTGATAAATCAAAGCATAATCACCGACAATTGCCGTTTCCCCAATGACTACACCCATACCGTGGTCAATAAATACACCTTTGCCGATGGTGGCTCCAGGGTGGATTTCGATCCCCGTCAAAAATCGGGCAATATGGGAAATTAAACGTGGCAAAAAGGGAACGCCGATTTTGTACAACCAATGGGCTGGTCGATGAAACAATAGAGCTTGTAAACCAGGATAGCAAAATAAAACTTCCAGCCAATTACGTGCAGCCGGGTCACGCTCAAAAATAATCCGGAAATCTGTTATGAGTGTAGAAAACACGAGCTATAGCGCCTCTCGCGAACAAGCACTTCTCTATCTTAGCGGTAAACAGGCAACAGAAAGTTATGCCCTAAATCGGATTGTGGATTACCCTCCGGCCGATCCGCTACGCATCTATGAATTTTAGATTACTCCAGTACTGGTTGGCTGAAATAAACCGAATATTAACTTTTGATCTAGTCCCGGATTTCTCACAAGCTCCTCAAACTTTCAGTGAGTAGGGAGTAGCAGGAGAATCAACCCACTACTAAAGGCTTATCACTCCCTTGTGAGAAATGCAGGTAGTGACCATGCTTCGCGGATCTAGTGACCATGCTTTGCGTGGTCACTTAGTCAGTTCAAATCTTGGATCAAATGGTATTTTAAGTAGCAAATCAGACGTGACATTTAAGTAGGTTCTGTGGTTATCATTTATTCATACCCAGGTATACTGAATTTGTATTTTCTCCAAACCAGCACAATTAAATCCAGGAATCCTACAGCATGGTCATGTTTGTCATTGCCCTCAATATCCTGATTTCGCTGATATTTTTCTATGCTGCTTGGCGTATATGGCAAATTAAGCAACGTTTGGCCAATATTGCCGATGCACTGACAAGGGCTGAACGTAGCACCTACGGAGTCTTAAATGGTGCGCCTAATTCAATATATCAGTATCAACGCCACGCAAGTAGGCTGAGGATTGCCCATCGTTCCTTAAAAGTACAAGTAGCAAAGCTCAGACAGGTATTGGGAATAGTTATGCTGGGACAACAACTTTGGCAGCGCTATGCCCGACGGATGGTAGTATCAAATCAGCGATTGAAAGTTTGAGATGCTGCTTTGATGAATATATCTTTGAGAAATTGATAGAATACCCTGTGAATAATAAATTTAGGGGATTTGATTCGGGAGTCGGGAGTAGTTCCCCATGTAGGTGTAGTCTTCTCTTAGAGAACGTTGGGACACAATCATTCTACTGACGCTCACGGCAAAGTCAAACCATGAAAAACTTTTGCCCTACTTTCCCTCACTACTTACCTACAAGCTAGTCCCCAATGTAGTTGGGACACAACCCAAGAGGAAAATAACTTATTCCTCCTCCCCGCTCCCGATAACGAGCATGTAGCACGAAGTGTCTAGAGGCTTCGCATTTAATACTTGCATCACGTGAAAAGCTGCATAAAATAGGTGTAATGAGAGAAAATACGCAATGTCTAACAATCGTTCTGGAGAATTTATCGGTGGCTTGATGTTGGGTGCTACAATAGGTGCCCTAGCTGGGTTATTAGTAGCTCCGCGCACTGGACGAGAAACACGCCAGTTGTTGAAAAAATCCGCAGATGCTATACCCGAACTAGCAGAAGATTTATCTACTAGTGTGCAGTTACAAGCGGATCGGCTTTCGAGTAAAGCCTTACGTAATTGGGATGAAACACTAGATCGATTGCGGGAGGCGATCGCCGCTGGAGTTGATGCGGGTTTGCGGGAAAGCCAAGCGCTAAAACGCGAATCTCGGAAGTCAACTGTGGATACAATCACTGAAAACAATAACAGTATAGACGGCTAAATAATAATAAATAATAAATAGCAAAAACGGCATCCATCGTGAATAATCCCCTATTGTGGTTGGGACTATCAATTCTCCTTGTTGCGGTAAGTTTAATGGTATTACTTGTCGCAGCCATACCTGCTTTGCAGGAACTAGCACGAGCTGCACGTAGTGCGGAAAAGTTATTTGATACTCTTTCGCGGGAGTTACCACCGACTCTGGATGCGATCCGCATGACTGGACTGGAATTGACTGATTTAAGTGATGATGTCAGCGAAAGTGTACGGGTAGCAACAGATGTCGTCAAACAAGTTGATCATAGTTTAGATGGGGCGCGTAAACAAGCGGAAAATTTGCAGGTGGGTACGCGTAGTTTCATTGTCGGTGTGAAAACTGCATGGAAGACTTTTACCCGTCCCCAGAGAAATTTTGATGCGGAGAATGGGGATTCTCTGGATAGCCAATACTCAGAATATGAAAGTTTTGAGGATGGTGATGAAGAAAATAGCAATGCAGATGATGATAACTTTGTTCAACCCCAGTTACCTCCCAGTTGGGAAATTAATCCCCCCAAGCAAAATTTGGATCGATACAAACCAACCTATCCCCACCAATCCAGCTACGATGAAATTTGAAGATTTTCAAAGAATGTACTGATGATAACGAAATCTGGGTGTCTAGGAATGCCAATATAAGTAGATAGTAGCAGATGCGTATTTTCCCTCTTGATTTATGCCCGAACTACGCCTATCAATTGCCCAGCATTACCATGAACGCACCAAATACGACCCAGAAACGATTGCTTCTAAGGGTAAGGCTTTGGACTGGTCAAAGCAACCTGTGCCGTTTAAGGAATATAAAATCGGCTCTAGTGTTGATTTAAAGCCTTTTATTCAGCAAGCTCCAGAAACCTTTGCCGATGATGCGGAAGGTCAGTGGTGGAGAAGGTTATCGCGATTACTATTTTGTAGTTACGGTTTAACCGCGAAAATGCCGTCGATGGGGAGTGCGGTTTACTTGCGTGCTGCACCCAGTGCAGGGGGTTTATATCCGGCTGAAGTTTATTTAGTTTCCCGGGGAACACCCCTATTACCACCAGGTCTTTACAACTATCAAAGTCGTACCCATTCCCTGCTTCATTTTTGGGAAAGTGATGTGTGGACGAATCTCCAGGATGCTTGTTTGTGGCATTCTAGTTTGGAAAATACGCAAATTGCTCTTGTGATTACGGCGGTGTTCTATCGTTCGAGTTGGCGCTACGAAGATCGAGCCTACCGATGGATTTTTCTCGATACCGGACATTTATTGGGCAATATTGAATTAGCCAGTGCCATTAATGATTATCGTCCCCACTTGATTGGTGGGTATGTGGATCAAGCAATCGATGATTTATTGTATATTGACACAGAGAAAGAGAGCGCGATCGCAGTTTTAGCTTTAGCAGATTTACTTGATATTAAGCAAAATTTACCGATTGGACGAACAGCCTTACCTTCAGCAACTGAAACTGAGTACCCCTATATTCCGGATGGTCAATTACTATACTATTTCCACCGGGTGACTCAGATTCATCCTGGAACAACGGGAAATTTGAATTTACCGGAAATCAAACAGCAAAAATCCTTAGAAGATAAGTATAATTTCCCATTTTGTCAAAAAATTCCTACCGCCACCACACCCATTGATTGGGGGACGAATCTGGAAAAACTAGAAGTCACCATCCTCAAACGGCGTTCCACCCGTGCCTACAGTGGTGAGAATTTAACCTTCGATGAACTAAAATATCTACTAGATTTTACCTATCAACCCCAAAATTACCTTGACCAAAGTTTAGATATTCACCCCGACTATTTTGATTTAAATTTAATTCAAACCTTTATTGCCGTATCCGGAGTCGATGGTTTGGAGTCTGGATGTTACTATTATGCACCCCAAGCCCAGGAATTACGCCAAATTCGCTTTAAAAATTTCCGACGGGAATTGCATTATCTCTGTCTAGGACAGGAGTTAGGACGGGATGCAAGTATGGTAATTTTCCATACAGCCGATTTAAAAGCCGCCATTTCCCAATATGGCGATCGCGTTTATCGATATCTACATATGGATGCCGGTCATCTGGGGCAAAGATTGAATTTAGCTGCCATTCGTTTACATCTCGGTGTCAGTGGTATTGCTGGATTCTTTGATGATCAAGTCAACGAAGTTCTGGGTATACCCACTGATGAAGCTGTTTTGTATATTACTACAGTTGGTAGACCAAGATGAGCAATGGAGTCAAAGGGTGGAGGGGTTTTCCGCAGCTTTACTTTATAGGAACACAGGCTGAAAACCCTTGAGATTGCTTCCTCTCACTGCGTTCCACTCACTTTGGACATTAATTGCGATAACGGGGCTTTTTGTCTAGGTATTTGAACTGTTTTTCGATATTTGCTAACGCTTTTCCACAAGGGTGATCGCGTCTATTTCTATTTTTTTTCCGCAGTTTGCATTTCCACCAACTGCCTTTTGCCTGACTGGTATCGGATTCAATGTCCTGTTTTGCAATCACGGTTGAAACATTGCCAACGGAACCGACGAAGCAACTAGGAGTCCGGGTCGGGGAAATGCTACCATAACAACAAATTTGAACTTTGCCACAGGGGTCCGACCTATCCTACCCGAAGAAAAGCTACGGCACAAGAAGCTGAATTTCCGGTACTGCTTATGAATAGCCAAATTTTGATTGCCGATGATGATGTGTTAATCCGTTTACAGTTGCGAGAACTGTTGGAATCGGTCGGTTATACAGTTATCGAAGCCAGTAACGGTGTTGAAGCTTTAAAAATGTATCAGGATTTACATCCAGATATGGTACTATTGGATGCGATGATGCCAGAAATGGATGGGTTTGAGTGTTGTCGGCGATTGCGGGAATTGGCGAGTAAAGATGAGTTACCGATTTTGATGGTGACGGCGTTGTATGATGTGGAATCGGTGGAGAAGGCTTTTGCCGTGGGGACAACGGATTACATTACCAAACCAATTCAGTGGTTGGTGTTGCGTCAACGGGTGCAGAGATTACTTCATGGAAGTCAGACCCTCAAGCAATTAAAAACCCAAACCCGTCATGCGGAGTATCGGGAATCCCAATTACGGATGGTGTTAGAAGCAGCTCAAATGGGAACATGGGAATGGGATATAAATAGCGATCGCATGGTTTGGTCGGATAATTTAATTGCCCTGTTGGGGGATGGGGAACTTCCTGATACTTTAGAGGCTTTTTTGATGCAGGTACATCCGCAAGATCGGGATTCTGTGCGTCACCAGATTCAAGCTGCGATCGCATCGGGGGGGGAATACGAAATTGAATTTCGCATGTTTTCCCAAAAGGGAGATTTACACTGGATTGTTTCTAAGGGGTTGGTGATTCGGGATGGGGAGGGAAAACCCATCTGTTTATCTGGGGTGGATATGGATATTACCGAACGGAAGTTGGCTGAATCCCAATTACGTTTGAGTGAGGAGCGGTTCCAAATTCTGGCAAAAGCTACTAATGATGCTGTTTGGGATTGGAATTTACAAACAAATACCATCTGGTGGAATGAAAGTGTTGAATCTTTATTTGGCTATGGACAAGCAGAGGTTAATGTAATTGGTAATGAGCAATGGTGGAGCGACCATATCCATCCGCAAGACCGACCACGGGTGGTTAAGGATATTTTTAGTGCCATTGATGGTAATCAAAATTTCTGGTACGGTGAGTATCGGTTTTTACGTGCAAATGGTAAGTATGCAGATATTCTTGATCGTGGTTATATTGTCCGCGATGAGAACGGTCAACCGGTGCGGATGATTGGAGCCATGATGGATATTACCGACCGCAAACAAGCACAGATCGAGTTGCAACGGCAAAATCTGCGATCGCAATTGTTTGCCGATATTAGTTTAAAAATCCGTCAGTCCCTGCAAATCGAAGAAATTCTCCAAACCAGCGTCACCGAAGTGCAAAACCTGTTGCAAGCCGATCGGGTGGTAATTATCCGTTTTCGCTCCAATGGCATGTTAAAGGTGGTGCAAGAAGCTGTTGTTCCCGGATTTGTGGCGGTTTGGGGTCAGGATATCTTTGATCCTTGCTTTGATGAAGAATATATTAATAAATACCGCCAAGGACATATTAGCAGCATTGAAGATATTTATACTGCCGATATCCAACCTTGCCATGTAGAATTCTTACAACAATTTCAAGTCCGAGCCAATTTAGTTGTACCCATTTTTATCCATAATCAACTGTGGGGTTTATTAATTGCCCATCAATGTAGTTCTCCCCGCACCTGGACTGATTGGGAAACCCAACTCCTACGTCAATTATCCGACCAAATCGGTATTGCCCTAGCCCAAGCCAAACTCCTCGAACAGGAAACCAAACAACGCCAAGAATTAGCCCGCTCCAACGAAGAACTGCAAAACTTTGCCTTTATTGCTTCCCACGACCTCCAGGAACCATTGCGAAAAATCAAAGCCTTCGGCGATCGCCTACGCATCAATAGCCAAGAAGCTCTGGGAGAACAGGGATTAGATTATCTCGAACGGATGCGCAATGCCACCGAACGGATGCAAGCCTTAATCGATGATTTACTTTCCCTTTCCCGTGTCACCACCCGCGCTCAACCCTTCATTGAGGTGAATTTAACCCAGTTGACCCAGGAAGTGGTTAGCGACCTGGAGGTGTTAATTCAACAAACCAACGGCACTGTCGAAATTGACCAACTCCCCAATCTTAACGCTGATCCCTCCCAAATTCGCCAACTATTACAAAATTTAATTAGTAATGCCCTGAAGTTTCATCGTCCAGAAGTACCACCCTATGTCAAAATTTATTATCATCAGTTAACTACAGGCGAGGGAATTGAGGAATATCAAATCATTATTGAAGATAATGGTATAGGTTTTGACCAAAAATATGTAGACAGAATTTTTAATATATTTCAACGTTTACATGGTCGTCATGAATACGAGGGAACGGGAATCGGGTTAGCGATTTGCCGCAAAATCGTTGAACGTCATCAGGGCACAATTACCGCCGAAAGTCAACCAGGAAAGGGAAGCAAGTTTATTGTCACCCTACCCAGGAATTTGCCGAACTAAAGGCAAAAATTGGACATATGATGTATGCTATGGGCTTGTTATGTGTTTTAAAAATTTATAATTCGTAATTTATAATTCGTAATTATGTTTTCAGATGGGGAGTTGAACCCTTTTGAGTGAAAAATTACGTGAGGTGCAGCTTTGCCCTAGATTGTTAATAGTTATGAATTAGTTTGATATTCAACTTCGTCCATCATCAAAACTGGAGTTTGCGTCATTGCGACATCAGGTAGACGCGAAGCGGGTTCTTGTCAAGTAGCAATCCCATAATCGCCACTAAGAAACAGTTCTCAAACTTGATAGGGTTTAAGCCCTATCCCGACGGTAAAGCAGCCTACAGCCTTGTCCTAATTACAATTTTTGACTTTTGACAGTTACAAGATTTGCAATTTAACTCACAACAAGGATGGTTATTCCTATGCCTGATCATTTATGGAAACGGCAGATTCATCTGCCTAATTCTTGCTCCCTCAATATCAATAGAAGCGGTTTCCACGCTTCCCTGGAGGTTTAGGTGAAGGGTCGGCAAACAACCGTTCGCATATTATTAGCGGACGATGACGATGACGACTGTATGTTAGCGCGGGAAGCCTTAGCCGAAAGCGATGGAGTGATCGATTTACGCGTAGTTAGTGATGGGGAAGAATTGATGGATTATTTACACCATCGTGGTAACTACGCGATCGCGAATCTTGCACCACGTCCAAATCTCATATTATTAGATTTAAATATGCCGAAAAAAGATGGTCGGGAAGCCTTGCAAGAAATCAAGGGTAATGAGCAGCTACGGCGAATTCCCGTAGTGATTTTGACTACATCTAATGCGGAGGAAGATGTCCATCGCTGCTATGAATTAGGTGCTAACTCTTTTATCATTAAACCCTTTAGTTTTCAGGATTTGGTGGAAGTGATGCGCATGATTAATAAATACTGGTTTGAAACCGTGGAACTACCCTTTGAAGGTTTATAAGATTTAAGGAGAAACCGTATGGACACACCCATCCGTATAATCCTAATTGATGATGATGAGGATGATTATATTCTAACTCGCGATTGGGTGCGTGAATTCCAAGGTAGTCAGTGTGTACTGGAATGGATTAGTGATTATCATGCAGGGATGGATGCGCTCACCCAATGTCACAGTGATGTCTATTTGATTGATTATCGCTTAGGGGAAGTTACCGGATTAGAATTATTGCGCACTGCGATCGCAAATGGTTGTGATGCACCGATGATTTTATTAACCGGACAGGGTGATCGGGAAATTGATATAGAAGCGATGAAAGCTGGTGCGGTGGATTATCTGGAAAAAAGCCAACTTAATTCCGCAATCTTGGAACGAGCCATTCGCTATGCTATTGAACGCAAAAAAGCCGAGCAAAAAATCCGCGCTCAAGCTGCGTTGTTGAATGTGGCTACCGATGCGATGTTTGTCTGTAGTTTAGAGGGGAAGATTCTGTTTTGGAACCCCGAAGCGGAAAAACTCTACGGTGTTGATGCCGCAAAGGCCATTGGACAAACAACTTCCCAACTATGGCAGGAACGAAATCCAGATATACTGAAAGTTGCCCATGATACCTTGATGGAAACAGGGGTTTGGCAAGGTGAATTAGAACAAATTAACCGTCATCAACAAAAAATTATTGTCGAATCTCGGTGGACACTGGTAGATGAATTTGAACAAACTAGTCCATCAATTTTAATTGTAAATACGGATATTACCCAGAAAAAACTGTTAGAATCCCAGATTCTGCGCACCCAACGTTTAGAGAGTATCGGAACCCTAGCCAGTGGTATTGCCCATGACCTGAATAACGTCCTCGCACCAATTTTGATGACAGCCCAGTTACTCCAATCCCAACTCAATGACGAGCGATCGCAACGGCTGCTACCAATTATTATTAATAATGCCAAACGGGGGGCAAATTTGGTCAAACAAGTATTATCTTTTACCCGTGGTATCGAAGGCGATCGCACAGTTTTGCAACTAAAACATGTTGTCCAGGAAATTGAGCAAGTTATTAAGGAAACTTTTCCCAAGTCAATTGAACTAAAGATAGAAGTTCCCCCAGATTTATGGGTAATTAATGGTAATGCTACCCAACTCCACCAAGTGATTATGAATCTATGCGTCAATGCTCGCGATGCAATGGTAAATGGTGGTGAATTACGGATTAGTTTGGAAAACTGTTATTTAGATGCAAATTATACCCAGATGCATCTAAATGCCAGCGTTGGTAATTATGTTTGTTTAACAGTAAGTGATACAGGAAGTGGGATTCCTCCGGAATTTATTGACCGGATTTTTGAACCTTTTTTCACAACCAAAGAAATTGGTAAAGGTACAGGATTAGGATTATCAACAGTACAAGGAATCGTCCAAAGTCACAACGGATTTATAGATGTCACCAGTGAAATTGGTCAAGGTAGTCAATTTCGAGTTTATTTCCCAGCCGATATCCATGCGGAAATCAAAACCGAAACTGAACCAGAAACCTATACAGGAGCAGGGGAATTAATCCTGATTGTGGATGACGAGGAAGCAATTCGGGATGTCACCAAAACCTCCCTAGAAACCCACAATTATCGAGCCATCACCGCTAGAGATGGTATTCAAGCCATCGAATTATACGCCCAACATCGAGATGAAATAGCCATTGTCCTCACCGACATGATTATGCCCCAAATGGACGGTTTAACCACAATTCGTACCCTGAAGAAAATCAACCCCCAGGTGAAAATTATCGCCGTCAGTGGTCTAGTTCCCCATCAAAAATCTACCAATACCCAAGAAATTGGTGTGCAAGCCTTTTTATCTAAACCCTACACCGCCAAACAACTATTACAAACAATTGATAGTTTAATCAGGAATCAGAATCAAGAATACAAAGTACAGAATGCACCATAATCAACAGGGAAGTCGGGTGATAGGGTTTTACTTGAAAGTTGATTTTTGGCAGACGGGGGAGCTTTCGGGAACAGGGAGAGGGAATAATACCAAAAAGTATCCCGGCAATGGTACATTGATATTCATGTATGACGATACTTGCCGATTTCTTGCTGAAAACTACTCGGCCGACTTCGCTAGTACAGGTTGGCGGAAATAAACCTAGTATTTAACTTAGTCACAACTCTTATCTAGTGACTATGCTCTGCGTGGTCACTCAGTCAGCGAGGGCTACTGCCTTCATTCACGAGGTAGGAGCTTCGTAGATTCCGCATCTACGCGGAGCATGGGTACGAGGGAAAAGGTAGGCGTATTTACGCCGCGTGGTACTAGTTGGTTGATGGGTACACCTGTCACCATGACAGAAATCCAACCCTCAGAACTTTTCCTGGAACCAATTAGAGCCGATATCTTGCACCTTTACGTATACATACGTTGAATTTCAAAATATACGCGATATAGCTACAGTACTTTTGTTTGTTTTTAACGCTAAAATAATACTTTTAGCTTTGTACTGAGTATCTTATTCCCATCAGCTTTTCTTGGTGTAAGATGTGAGTTAACAGTTAACTTTTCCATCATATCGACGCATTTTTTCACCTATACTAAAAATTCAATAGGTAATTATTACAGATTTAAATCCATGACCTTACTGAATCAACTTGCAACTTGCAATCATCTCTTGGCAGTTGTAGATGCGGAATACGCTAAAACCCTACAGATAGTGCTATTAGGAATATCCCTAGGGGGCTTACTACTGGCCACCTTTTTAGGCGCGATCGCTTGGTATAATTCTAAAAAACCTGCTGGATTAGAAAACATGGACGACATCCCCAGCTGGGTTCCCCGTATCCGTCAACCAACAAAGAAAAAGTAGCAAACAACTAGGTGTAGGGATGAAGGGGAAATTGTTGATAATTAAGTTGGTAGGCGTAATTCCATCAGGACTGACGCAACTGGTACATTATTTGCAGTTGAAAGGCACGTAATTGCGCTAGTCTACGGCAACCCTGCGGGTATAGGACCTTACATTAGACATCTCCAACAAAGAAACTCAAATCCTTGTTTAGTAAGGGCAATATAGAATTTCTGGAGATGTCTATGAAAGCTTTTTTGAGGTTAAACCCACAATTACGAACCCCTCAAAACTTATGTCGTTTTGTCAACTCGTAATTATCCTTAAAAGTGAGGTGAAGGAAAAGTATTAAATTCACCTTTGCACTGAGTTCCCAGCGCCAGAATAAATCATGCATTGAAAATTTAGCGATCGCATCCTTCAACATCATGTATATTCATCCAGATTTTGAGCATGATTACTGATTGACAAAAGACCACTGAACTTAACTTGTTTGCAATGCTCCATGTCATTGTCATTAATTTTGATGAGTAAAAAAAGGCACGTAGTAGCTCTAGTCTCCGACGACCCTGCGGGTATAGCGCCTTTATCATAAAGCTTTTTTGAGGTTAAACCCACAATTACAAACCCCTCAAAACTTATTTTGATTGATTAGTTATTTAAATACATGAAAATGCAAAAATTGTAAAATGCCTCCCTTCAGGGGCTTATTGACAAAAAAATGGTCTCTACTCTCAATAATCTTGACTCTATTGTCAATAATTTGACGTAATCATAGTATTTTCAGGACTTATTATTGACATCTTGACAAATCCCCAATATGATATAGTAAACTGCCTGCGGGTTTTATGTTGTTATCAAACTCACCCTCCACAGAGCTTGGTAAATTAGTGACATACAAACTAATTTTTTTAATTTCTTTATTTAGCTTTGACTTTTATCTTTGTACTTTTTGAATATTTAGGGACAGTTCTGGTTTCACAGATTACAATAGCGTGTCTGTAGACTATTGTATTTTTTTAACCTAATTGTCACTAATGTATCGCCATAAATATCAAAATATAAGTATAAACAGAAAAGTCACCAGGGGATTATTCCTGGCACTAATACAGGTAGGATGTTTTGTAAATCCTGGGTTAAAGCCAATTTTTGCCCAACAGCCTTCAACTCCCAATAATACCACCCTTGATTTTCAAACTCCAGTAAATATACCCGTAAATACCCTTAATCAAAACCAGTCACCCTTACAGCCAGTACCACCACCGGGGAATGCAGACGTTGTTCCCTTTGATCCATTGCAGGTGTCACCCCAATTTACCCGTTATTTCCTTGGTCCTGGAGATAACATCAATATCCAAATCCAGCCTCCCTTTGGTAAATATCGTTTGGGTCGGGGTGATGGGATTTCCGTGATTGTGCAGCGATTTCCCGATTTAGGGTTTCAAGGGGTAATCAATCCGGAAGGAAACGTGATTGCACCCCTAATTGGTAGTGTACCCTTGCAGAATTTGACCCTAGAGGAAGCCCAACAAAGGTTGCGAGCGGCCTTCAATCGCTATGTGGTGGAACCGACCGTAATTGTGGCTTTAGCCAGTCCTCGACCCAACTTAAATATTCCCGCCGTGGTCAATCCAGAAGGAAATATTTCCCTTCCCCAGTTAGGAATGATTTCCGTCCAGGGTTTGACCTTGGAGGAAGCCCAAGAAAAAATTCGTTTGGAGATGGGTAAGATTTTTACCGACCCCTTAGTCACCGTTACCCTTTCTTCCCCCCGTCCGGTACAGGTAACGGTGAATGGGGAAGTCCTGCGTCCAGGTATTTACCCAATTAATTCTCCCACTCCTCGAATCACGGATGTGTTGTTAACTGCGGGGGGAACAACCATGATGGCGGATTTGCGGATTGTCCAGGTGCGTCGCAAGTTGGTGGATGGTACTGTTATTGCTCAAAACGTGGATTTGTACTCCTCCCTACAGAAGGGGGGGATGGTACCCAGTTTACGGTTACAGGATGGGGATGCAATTGTCGTACCGCGTCGGGAAGTAGGGGGGGATGATGGCTACGATCGCAATTTAGTTGCTCGTTCTTCCTTGGCTGTGGCACAAATTCGGGTACGAGTGTTAAATTATGCTGCTGGTGGATTAGTGACACAAACTTTACCTAACGGTAGTACCTTCATTGATGCGATCGCGGGGATTAATCCGGAGAATGCCAACATTCGTGATATCGCTTTGATTCGCTTTGATCCGGAACGGGGTAGGGCTGTAACTATCCGTGTCAATGCGAGAAGGGCTTTAGCTGGGGATTTATCGCAAAATGTGGCTCTTCAGGATAATGACGTGATTGTGGTCGGTCGCAGTCTCTTGGGTAAGGTGACAAATTTATTATCAACTATTACCCGTCCATTTTTTGATGTTCAGTCCTTCCTCCGCTTCTTTGAAACCCTGGGGGATGGGAATAATCTGAATCGCTAGGGAGTTCACTCATTCTGTATTTTTTCAGGTTATAACGTAATATCGGACACTTTTTATTCGGTGCTGATGACGTAGCCCATGAAAGTAATAAGTATTATTTAATACTTTAATTTGTGTTTCTATTTTGCTGTTACGGTTTTGAGGGATTGTGAACATGACCCCACCAATTGTGAAACGTTATGCGATCGCGTTTGAAAAGTATAAATTGATTGGCTTGGCTAGTTTTGTGTTGGTTGTAGCTGGTTCTGTAGTGGTGGCGGTACAACCGGAACCAGCACCGGAATACATTGGCGATGCGGCATTAACTTATACGGGTTCCCCGATAATTTTTTCCCAGTTGGGGGGGGAGGTGCAGCAAAGTGGACAAACCCTCAGCCAGGAGGATTTAAAGTCGGAACCGATTATTATGGCTATAGCCCAGAAAACAGGACAGAAACCACAAAAGGTATTTGATAATTTGGCGATTCGGTTTCCCAAGCGGGGTGCTGATGGCAAACTAGAATCAACGATTATAGAACTCAAGTATAAGGACTCCAATGGGAAGCGGGTGAAAGAGACCCTATTATTGTTGATGGAATTAGCCAAAAAATATAGTAGCGATCGCAATACTTCGCGGGTGAGAAGTATTATAGATAAAATCAACGAGCGTTTACCAGAGGTGAAAAAAGACCTGCAACAGGCAGAGCAAAACTTGGAGCGTTATGATAAGGTAGAACGTCCGGCAATTTTAGCGGCGGAAAATGGTAGTTTATTAGCGGCAGTAACTTCCAGCCAAAATCAACAACGCCAACTACAACAAACCCTCATTGGTTTAAGTGCGCAAATTCGTAGTTTAGAGGAAAAATTAGGACTATCAGCCTCAGAAGCCTACGTTGCAGCAGCTTTAAGTGCCGATCCCATCATTGCCAGTTTGCGATCGCAAATTTTTCAAGCGGAGTCACAAATCGAGTTACTCCGTCGGGATTTACGTCCCCAACATCCGACGATGGTGCAACTATTTCGCCAAAAGGAATCAGCCGAAACCCTATTACGTCAGCGTGCAAATGAAGTGATTGGTGGTGGGGGAACTACCGCACCCCTACCAGCAAGTGTATCGGGGATTCGGATGCGCAGTAATTTAGACCCATCCCGTCAACAATTGGCAAACCAACTAGTCGCATTACAAACTCAACGGGAAACCCTACAACAACAATTAGCCAACGAAATCCGTCAAGAGGAAAAGCTGCGACAGGAATATTCCCTCGTACCCAATAAACAACTGGAACGCAACCGTCTGGAACAGCAAGTTCTCCTCAGAAAAGCCGTATTTGACCAGATGCAAGCCAAACTAGCTGATGCACGCACAGCGGAAGCGGAAACCGTTGGTAGTTTAGATATTGCCCGTCCACCAGCTGTAACAGTTGAGAAACAAGCACCGAAGAGCATCCCGGTTACTTTAGGTGCGGGGGGATTTTTCGGTATAATTGTCGGTGGAGGAGTCATCTTTTTACTTGGTTCCCTTGAAGGCACTTACAAGACCCACGAAGACATTCGCGCGACCCTCAAACAAAGAGATGCAGTTATTCTGGGCGAATTACCCGTAATTCCCAGCGACGATTTACCTCCCCATCTCCTACCCACAATTTTATCACCCAACTCCCCCTATCTGGAATTTTACGAAAAATTCCGCAGCAATATTCGCCGGACTAGTGGCAATGAGATGAAAGTCATTTTAATTACTAGTACCGGTAGTGGGGAAGGAAAAACCCTTTCCGCCTATAATTTAGGTATTGCCTGTGCCCGTGCTGGTAAGAGGACATTAATCATTGAAACAGACCTGCGATCGCCCTCTTTCGCTGAATCTCTCCACGTCAAACCCAATCCACAGGCCAACATGGAACCACTACGCTACTACGGCAGTTTGAGTGAATGTATCCATATTGTCCCTGATGTGGAAAATTTATACATTGTACCAAGTGCTGGTCCAGTGGGACAATCGGCGGCAATTCTCGAATCCAGCGAATTAAAGCGTTTGTTCGCCGATGCCCGTATCCGCTATGATATGGTGATAGTTGATACGAAGCCCATTGGTTTATCCAACGATGCTTTATTAGTGCAGCAATTTTGTGACGGGATGATTTTAACCGCTCGTCCCCACTATACCCAAGAAAACCTCCTCACCGAAGCCATCGACCAGTTAATGGAAGCGGAGTTAGGTTTACTAGGGGTAATTATTAATGGTGCAGATATTAGCGTTAATGTATCCCCTGTTCTTGACCAGGAGATGGAAGAAAAGGCAATGAAGGTTTAAATCTTCCCAGGAATCGGGTTTTTGGCGAAGTCTACAAAACCCGACTTTTCATCAACACAGGATTAATCAATCATGCGATCGCAACATCAACACAGGTGGTGGTAACTATAACGAACGTATCGAGGGTAATTACATTCAAGGTAACTACTATGCTGCTGCTGAGAATCAAAGCCTTGCTGATGTAGCCGCAGAGATTCAAGCCTTACTCGAACAGTTAGAAAAGTCCTATCCCACCAACACAACCACAGAAAAGATGGTATTGGCTACACAAGCGATCGCCCATATTGAAAGCAACCCCAATTTAGCAACCCGCATACTTAGTGCATAGAAGACAGGCAGTATTAAAGCCTTCGAGCAGTTTCTCAGTCATCCAGCTGCTAGTTTTGTTATCGGAGCGTTGGAAGACTGGGAAAAAACGAAATCATGATAAATGGTCAGTATCAAGCACCCATATAGATATACCTTGACATTCAACCACTTGATTTGCATCCTCATAACTTATCAATAGCATTCTTTTTTCAAATTGGTATTATTAATTTATTGGTGTTGTATGATGTTTTGACCGTTTACGAAGGAAGGGTTAAGGAAGGGTTGAGTGAGTTTTGACAATGTTTGCAAAATTATTGCCGAAAAGTACCCGGCAGATTTTGTCAGGTGGTTAATCGGGGAAGAATCTGCTGATATTACCGTGTTAAAAACTGAGTTAAGATTAGAGCCGATTCGGGCTGATTCCCTGATTTTAATGCAAACTGGTAATCAAATTTTACATATTGAGTTCCAGACTTTAACAAAGTCAAAACCACCGATTCCTTTCCGCATGTTAGATTATTTCGTTCGGCTGAAACGTTCGTACAAGTGTTCTGTGATACAGTTTGTCATCTTTTTGCAGGAAACTGATGATGAGATTGCCTTTATCGAAGAATACCGGGAGGAATCTACAATTCACAGGTACAACGTAATCCGGATGTGGGAGCAGGATTCGAGCTTGTTTTTTGGTAATGTGGCTTTATTGCCCCTAGCAACTTTGTGTAAAACAGATTCCCCACGGGAGTTGTTATCCCAGGTCGCTCAGAAAGTGGCTACAATTGCAGATAGGGAGACAAGACAGAATACGGCAGCCTATGCTGAGATTTTAGCTGGTTTGCGATTTGAGAAGGATTTGATTCGTCAGTTGTTGAGGGAGGATATGATGCAGGAATCGGTTATTTATCAAGATATTTTGCAGAAGGGAAAGCAGCAAGAAGCATTAAAATATACTTTACGCCTGGTAAATCGCCGATTTGGTGAAATAGATTCTTCAATAATTGAACGTATTCGCATATTATCCACAGAAGAGTTGGAACTTCTGGGAGAAGAATTTTTGGGGTTTTCTGATATTGCCGATTTGGTTGCTTGGTTGGAAAATAATACGAGCAGTTAATCGTGGGTAAAATTTTCAATTTAAGACCCACTGGAGATTGTGATTCATCAAATTACGGATTTTCCTGTGTCTTCAACCAAGCTACGGATCGATTCTACTGCACAAAATGATTACAATACTCCAATACAGTTCAGTTAGACTTAAAAGCCTGATTATTGGGTAGGTTGGGTTGAAGAATGTAGAGGCAATAGCCCTCGTGGAATGCGTCCCCACGCGGAGCATCGGGACGAGATCATCACAAAAACTGTGTGAACTTATGGGTAAATTTCCACAAAATCAACAATCTATGCAAAGCCTCAACCCAATCTACAGTTATCTTTAACACCAACCGTATTGTACAATACTCCACTTTCCTGTAGCAGTTGAGGGGGGATATGATGCAGGAATCAGTTATTGATCAAGATATTTTGCAGAAGGGAAAGCCGCAAGAAGCATTAAAATATATATTATATATCTATATTACGCCTCATAAATCGCCGATTTGGTGAGATCGATTCTTCAATAATTGAAGTATTCGCAATACTAGGAGGTTTTTAAAAACTTATATTTTCTGAGAATATTGCTGGACAAGAGTTTCAGACCTTATGACTCGTCGTAGCGATCTACGACGTAGGAGTACTCACCCTAAAACTATTCCCTGTACAGACGCGACATGTCGCATCTCCCCCTGTTCCCTACCCTCACGAAAAGACTTTTACAGTAGACCCTAATTAGACTAAATTTAACCCGCAGGGGGTATTTTTATAGGAGAATATTGCTTAACTTCATATATGTGGTGCAATATTCTTCATTTTGGGAGATAAAATTCGGTTATGAGCTTAAATCGTCGCCAATTTTTAATTTTATTGGGAGCAAGCGCAGGTGCGTTTAGTTTAGATGGGTGTGCTTTAGCAGGGGAACAAACAACACCAATTGCGACCACACCAGGAACAACCCCCAGTGATACGGGTGTAATTAAGTTACCTCCTTTACCCTATGCCTATGATGCTCTGGAACCCCATATTGATGCAGCCACAATGAAGTTCCACCATGATAAACATCATGCTGCCTATGTGAATAATTTGAATAAAGCCCTAGAGAAACATCCAGAGTTAAAAAATCAAAGT
Organism: Calothrix sp. NIES-3974; assembly: GCF_002368395.1. Taxonomy (GTDB): domain Bacteria; phylum Cyanobacteriota; class Cyanobacteriia; order Cyanobacteriales; family Nostocaceae; genus NIES-3974. The sequence goes on along the minus strand of NZ_AP018254.1, from coordinate 2,017,918 downwards.
ATAGAAGTGTTGTTACGAGACCTGAATAAAATTCCCGAAGATATCCGTACAACTTTTCGTAATAATGGTGGTGGTCATGTGAATCATAGTATGTTTTGGCAAATCATGAAGCCCAATGGTGGTGGGGAACCGACTGGGGAATTGGTTGCTGCCATCAAAAAAGAATTTGGTAGTTTTGCGGAGTTTAAAAAGCAATTTAATGAAGCTGGTAGTCAACGTTTTGGTAGTGGTTGGGTTTGGTTGACACGTACCCAAAATGGTGAATTAGGGATTATGACAACGGCGAATCAAGATAGTCCTATCAGTGAAGGGAAATATCCAATTATGGGCAATGATGTCTGGGAACATGCTTATTATCTCAAATATCAAAACCGTCGTGGTGATTATTTAGAATCCTGGTGGAATGTTGTAAATTGGGAGGAAATTGGTAAGCGTTTTGCAGCTAGTGTGTAGACGTGGCAGTAGAGACGTAGCACCGCTACGTCTCTAGGATAATGGTCGTTGGCTGGGAATACCGACGTTACGGGGGTATTTTGCTGGGGTGGGGGTAACTTTTCTCAGGTAAATGCAGGTACGTTGACTATGGCTGAGGGGTGTGGTGAATTCTGCGATTTGGGTAATTTCCGCACCTAATTCTGCAACTGCATTTTCTAAATGGATTTGTTCTTCCCTTGTCCACTTACCTCGATAAATACAGGCTATTCCATTGATTTTCAGTAATGGTATGCAATACTCAGCACAGACAGTAATTGAACTGACGGCTCGAATGGTGGCAAAATCGTACTGTTGACGGTGTTGGGGGTTTTGTCCAATAGTTTCAGCACGATCAGCGATCGCGTGAATATTACTCAGATTTAAAGCGGTGGCGATCGCCTGAATAAAGGTGATTTTTTTTTGGGTAGAATCGACTAGGGTTAAATGAGCGTGGGGATGGGCGATGGCAATGGGAATTCCAGGGAATCCTGCACCTGTACCAATATCGATTATATTAGCACCTTCGTGGATTGGACTCATGGGGGGATGGGGTTGTCCGAAACTAAAACTAATTCCCCGCAGGGAATCCCAAAGATGTTTTTCCCAAAATTCATCGCTTGAGGTAATTCGAGTTAAATTTTGTTGGCGATTACCCTGTAAAATTTGGGTATAAAGCTGTTGAAATCGGTTGATTTGCTGCGGATTTGGTTGCCAATTTAGGGTTTGTTGCCAAATCTCTAGCATGGGTTCTAAGGAAGGGATTTTTAATGCATCTATCTCCTGCATCCTGTATTCTGTCTCCTGTATTTGATCGCAATCCGAATTTAAGTAGTGAAAAATAGTGTGCCGTTGACTGATGACTGGTGAGTGTTAACTATCAACCGTCAACAACCCTAGATGTAAGATTTCACAAATCCCGCTCAGACTGCGGTATATCTCAAACCAATGGTAATAAAATCTCAAATTCCGTACCGATTCCTAACTGCGATCGCAAATTAAATTTACCTCCATGTCGTGCGGTGATAATCCGATAGCTGACTGCTAAACTGGTTTCTTTATCTGCACGTTTTTCCAGGGAAAAGGATTCAATTATCTGGGTTAATTCTGCTGCGCTCATACCGTTACTATTATCTATAATTTTTACCGATACCCAACGAGAATAACCTGGTTTAGCATGATTTGAACCGACGACTTCGGTGATTACCTGAATACGGGCTTTTTTCAAAGTGTTTGCAGCATCCTGACTTAACTCTTGACGGACAGCATCATCTAGTAAGGTGTCGATCACCCGGCTAAAAATATTCATGAATACTTGGTTGAGTTGTCCTAAAAAGCAATAAACTGGTGGTAAGTGACCATAATTTTTCACAATTTCAATTTCCCCGTTAATCCGGCTGTTAATTAATAAAATGATACTATCTAAACAGGCATGTAAATCAGTAGGTTTGGGATAAACTTCGTCAATATGGCAAAAATTCTGTAAACTCGTCACCAGCTTTTTCAAGCGTTCCGCACCACTTTGAATACTTGCTAAGGATTTTAATAAATCCTCCTCTAAAAATTCATATTCAATTTCCTGCTTAAAATTCTTTAAATTCGCCGAAGGTTGGGGTAATTCCCGCTCATAGACATTCACTAATCGGAGAATATCCTGACAATAACTGGAAACATGGGTCAAATTACCCCAAATAAAATTTACCGGATCCAGAATTTCGTGGGCAACCCCATCCACCAATCTCCCCAGACTAGCCATTTTATCACTTTGAATAATCTGAGCTTGCGATCGCTCGTAACGTACTTGGGTTTCAATCCCACGAATTTGCCAAGAAGCTCGATGTAACTCCTGTATATCCAACAACTTATAGGTGTCACACCCACAATCTACCACAATCGGTTCCGCCAAACATTCCGGCGATCGCCGCATTGCTAACTGCATCCCTGTTAAAATCGGAGTTGTATCTGCTAAGACTAAAACTCCTGTTCGCGCATAACTATACAAAATATGTAACGGCTGCTGCACAAATAATTCTTTCCCATAGGGACGAATAAAAAACTCCAGTAGCTGTCTGCGGGAAAGCATCCCAAAGTAATTACCCCCCTCTAATAAAATTACCCCCGGTAGTAAGGGATATTTTTCAAAGACCTTAGCCATATCTAACCCAGTACAAGATGTTTCCACATGGAAACTGTATAGAGGTAACTCACTGAGTTGAGATTCAGAACTAAGGTCGTAATTATTACCCTCGGATTGAATTGGTACGGGTATTTCCGCAATATATTCCTGTGACACTTAAAACCCTGAGTTTCTCAAATTAGGACAGAAATTCACCCCTTTTGGGGAAACAACCATAATTTGGCTGGATCTATACCTTGCTGAGAAATTGCTGGGTTTTGTCCAGTGACAGTCTGATAATATTTAGTCAAGAAATATTCAGTAAAGACACTGTACCCATATTCATCAAGCAATTAATTCCAGCCTATTGCAGTTTCCCCAAAATCGCTAGGGGGAAAATAGCGATAATGGGATGCAACGAGTCTATTTTTCCCCTAACCTTGGATTTTTCCCAAACTCCGACAAAAATTTCACAACAATGTTGATACTTTTTCTTCCCCTGCTCCCGTCAGATATCAATTCCAAAGTAAAACGGTATCAATGGTAAAACTCTTACCCCGGATTTCTCACAAATTAAAAAAATCCAGGGAGTAGGGAGTAGCAGGAAAAACAACCCATGACCAACCCTTATCACTCAATCGTGAGAAATACAGGTTACGTAGGAAGCTTTGAGGATATTTTTAATCGCAAAAAGAGCTTTCCCAATAGGCGTATAGAAGCTCAGCAAACCTTGCATCTGTAATTTTTGAGAACCGTAGACGCACCTAGTGTGGCTATGGAACAGCTTCCTACCTAGTAAGTTCTGAGGGGTTTATAGTAGTGGCTTTAGCCTCGAAAAAGCTTTACCAGAAAGGTGCTATACCCGCAGGGTTGTCGTAGACTAGCGCTACAACGTGCCTTTCTTGACTCATCAAAATTAATGGGACAGACCAGTAGAGATCAAAAGTGGAATTGTTGGGTTAAAACTATTCCCTACTCCCTTCCCAGCAAAAATATTCTACCTGTAAAATACCTAATTTTTATCTTTTTCGCGTTTTACCCGAATGGCGTAATCTTCAGGAACAATGGGGGAGCCGTTGATTTTCGCATAGACCTTGGTAAATTCTGCACCTAAAAACAGAATATGCGCAGCATAATAAATCCAAGTAATAATAATGAGAAAAGAGCCAGCAACACCGTAAGCAGAACCAATATCAATTTGGTTCAGAAATAAACCAAACAAAAGTTGTCCCACCATAAATAAAATTGCCGTTATCATAGCACCGACAATTGTTGAGCGCCATGCCACTTTGGCATCAGGTAAAATTGTGTAAATAGCTGCAAATAATAAAGTGAGGATAGCAAAGGACAGCAAAAAACTAGTGAATTGCCACAGATAACCTAAAGCCGGTACTAAGGACTTTAAACTATTAACTATAATGATAAAAATACTGTTAAAAAGATAGGATACAAATAATAAAAAAGCAATGACAATGACCATTGCAAAACTTAAAACCCGTTTGCGAACAAAGTTTAATACTTGCCGTTTTGGTTCTGGCTTCACTCCCCAAATTTTATCCAGGGCATATTGGATTTGGGCAAAAACACCCGACGCACCAAAGGCGAAAAAACCAAAGTTAAAAATAAATTTCAGCCAATCTCCACGGGTATCTTGTCTCATATTGGTAATCGCAGTGGCAATTAATTGCGCTCCCCTATTACCAATAATTCCTGTCATTTGTTCGACAATTTGTTGTTTTGCTGTTGCCTCTCCATAAATTGCACCTAAGATGGAGATAATAATTACCATCAAAGGTGCTAGGGAAAATACGGTGTAATATGCTAAGGAGGATGCCAACAGAGAAACTTCGTTAAATTGCCACTCGGAAAAGGTTGTTGTTAAAAGTTTCCAAAGTTTTTTGAAAGTCATAATTTAAATTCTTGGTTAGTCATCCCATCACGGGTTTCTGGGTCAATTTCAATCCGTTGACTCTGTATGATAGGACTCCTTCACATCATCTTAAATCAGCTTCAAGTTCATATTTGTAAAATAGCCCTAGCGATCATCAGATAAATAAACACCCCTAAAACATCTACCGCAGTCGTAATAAATGGAGCAGACATTAAAGCTGGATCTAAACCCATTGCACCAAATAAAAAAGGCAAGGCGGAACCAAAGAACGCTGCTAACATTGTAATCGAGAATAGACTGGTGCCGACGGTAATCGCAATTTGCAAGTTTTTCTCGATGAAATAGGCCCATAAAATAACAGCTAAACCCAGAGCAATTCCCAATAAAGCACCTGTCACAGCTTCCCGGGAAACAATTTGTGCTGCTTTTTTAATGCCAACTTCCTTCAGATTCAAACCTCGAATTACGACTGTGGAAGATTGCGCTCCCACGTTTCCCCCTGCGTCAATCAGAAGGGGGATAAAAGCTGCTAAAGCCACAACTTTTTCTAATACCTCTTCCTGGGAACTAATTACAGTTGCGGTTCCGGTATTCGCAACCAAAAGTACAAATAGCCAAACGACCCGTTTCCGTGCAGCTGTAAACACGTTGGTTTGAAAATACTTATCACCCCCAGCGGCAACACCACCTAATTTATAAATGTCGTCTGTAGTTTCTTCTTCCAGGACATCTAACACGTCGTCAACGGTTACAATCCCCACTAAACGTCGTTCCGTGTCCACCACCGGAACTGCAACCAAGTCATACCGTTGGATCACCTGTGCAACTTCCTCCTGGTCTGTGTCGGTGTGAACATACACCACGTCGCGGGTCATAATTTCTCCCAACTTTTGTTCCGGTTGAGCTACAACTAGATCCCGAAATGAAAGAGTTCCTGTTAAACGACGTTGGGCATCGGTGACGTAAAGATAGTAAATAATTTCCGTTGCACTGGCTAAACTGCGAACTCTGTCGATGGATTGGCTGACGGTTAAATCTTCCTTGACAGAAAGGTATTCTGTGGTCATGATGCGACCAGCTGTACCGTCTTTGTAACCCAGAATTAGGGATGTGACTTCCCGCTCCGAAGGGGTAAGTTGTTGCAACAGTCGTTGAACAACACTCGCTGGTAACTCATCAAACAGTTTTACCCGGTCATCCGGCGACATTTTATCAACAATATCCAGAACTTCTTGATCCTTTAATTCCTCGATTAGGGATTGCTGGACACTGGAATCGAGGTATTCATAAACCTCTATCGCTTCCTGTTTCGAGAGTAGACGAAATGCTAAAGCTTGCATCGCCATTGGTAATCCCTCAATCGCTTGAGCGATATCCGCAGCCTGGACTGGCACTAATAGGGCTTTGGCTCCTGGGAAGTTTTCTTGTTGTAATAATGCCTCAAGTTGCGATCGCACTAATTCTACCAGTTCTTGCCGAGATGCACCCGGTTGCCATGATGAAGGTGGATTTTCGGTCATGGGACACCTCCTGTAATTGTATTGTTGATGGACAAAGTACTTCTCCTTGAGGATGAAGATTTGCATCGAACGCGATGATTATACCAGGTCTTTCTATTTGCGATCGCCTGAATTGGTAAAATTCCCAATATATTAATGGCATTATATTAATGGCATTTCATGACCATTTCGACTTCGAGAAGCCGCACTACGCGCCTCTACAATCAAGACGTGCCATTGTCACCTCCCTATCGTATTTATACTCAGCAACGCCTTTTTTTATCCTTGTTAACAACTTCACTGTTTTAATCCAAAAAATCAAGTTCAATCTAGATGTTTATCACCGTAAACAATCTAGAGCCAACTTGATATATCTCACCTTGAAATTCAATTAAAAAGTTCAGAAAAGGGGTTGATTTATAATGGGGGTTTCTGTTAGTATGAAGTTGTGGCTTCAAGGGGCTTTTATACCCTAATTGCCGAGAATGATAATCATTGCAAGCCATAAAAGTCTTTCACTGTAAGTATTTAAGCCAAGAATGGCTATAGGTGACAACCAGGTTTTGGATGATTTTCGGGTATGAGGGATTAACATTTTTTTTGTTGGTTTTGGCAAGGAAACCCTGAACACCCGTTATACCAACTCAAAAGACTCATTTTTTCCCAACCGCGATCGAGTAGCGACTCCTGTGGAGTATCGCCATTGAAGTGAAAGGTTTCTGGGGGGTAACGAAAACTTCTGAAACTATGATACAGCAATAGTTTTAAGCCAGTTTGCCATCAAAAGATAAACTACATTTTCCGGCTTTATTGATTCTATTATTAATAAGCTTTAGGCAAAAGCCTTATTTTTCCGTTGAACTTGGCTCTGAATTTAGTTTTATAGTTAGGGCGAACGCTATTCTATAATCCTTGCTGCATAAACATTTCAAGCTAGATTGTCACCCCTCCAGGAAAGGTTTACAAGGTTTTACATTTTTCATCCTGCGATCGCTGGTTCAGGTAAATTGCTCAGAAAGATATGCAGATGCTTAATATCGTTTACGCCAATGCTTGCTACATATCAGAGGCTGTAACCGTTGATTATTCTAGTTTTATTTATTGCAAAGCACAAGATAATCGATATTAGAGACGCGAAATAGCCTCTTTCAGAGGAGCTGAGTCGCTTTCGCGACACGCTACGCGAAGGCTAACGCGTCTCTACAAGGGTGTTATCACCAGTGAGTTCTAGAATCTGTCGTGGAAAGTCCGCTTAATTACATCAAGCTGCTGTTCCCTAGTTAACTTAATAAAATTAACAGCGTAACCAGAAACGCGAATTGTTAATTGGGGATATAATTCCGGATGCTCCATTGCATCCATCAAAGTTTCCCGATTCAAGACGTTGACGTTGATATGGTGTCCTCCGTTGTGGAAGTAACCATCTAACATTCCCACGAGATTATGGATTTGATCTGATTCCTGTTTCCCTAAAGCTTTCGGAATGATAGAAAAAGTATTAGAAATACCATCCTGTGCGTAGTCGTAGGGTAATTTTGCTACCGATTCCAGGGATGCGATCGCGCCTTTAGTATCGCGTCCGTGCATGGGGTTAGCTCCTGGAGCAAAGGGTTCACCGGCTTTTCTCCCGTCGGGGGTATTGCCTGTTTTTTTACCGTAGACGACATTAGATGTAATTGTTAATACCGATTGGGTGGGGATGGCATTACGGTAGGTTTGATGTTTACGTAGTTCCTTCATGAAGCGGGTGACTAAATGTACGGCAATTTCATCCACTCGCTCATCGTTATTACCGTATTTGGGAAAATCTCCTTCAATTTGGTAATCGGTTGCAAGTCCAGTTTCGTCACGGATAACTTTAACTTTGGCATATTTAATTGCGGATAAAGCGTCTGCAACCACCGATAATCCTGCAATACCACAAGCCATTGTTCGCAGGATATCCCGGTCATGCAATGCCATTTCTAAGCGTTCATAGCAGTATTTATCATGCATGTAGTGGATGACATTCAGGGTGTTAATATAGGCTTTGGCTAACCAAGCCATCATCAACTCAAATTTATGCCAAACTTCTTGGTAATCCAGATATTCAGAGGTAATGGGGGAAATTTCTGGTCCTACCTGTTCTCCGGATTTTTCATCCCGACCACCATTGATGGCATAGAGTAAACATTTAGCCAGGTTCACCCTTGCACCGAAAAACTGCATTTGCTTACCAATCCGCATTGCCGAAACACAACAAGCGATCGCATAGTCATCTCCCCAGTAGGGACGCATCAAATCGTCATTTTCGTACTGAATGGAACTAGTCTGAATTGAGACTTTGCCACAGTAGCGTTTGAAGTTATCTGGTAAACGTTCTGACCACAACACGGTTAAATTTGGTTCCGGTGCAGGGCCAAGGTTAAATAGGGTATGAAGAATGCGAAAACTGGTTTTAGTCACCAATGGTCTACCATCTTCCCCCATTCCTCCGACACACTCCGTCACCCAGGTGGGATCACCAGAGAATAATTCATTGTAGTCAGGAGTTCGCAAAAATCTCACCATGCGCAACTTCATCACAAAATGGTCGATTAATTCCTGTGCTTGCGCTTCAGTGATTTTTCCAGCTTGTAAATCTCGCTCCAGATAAATATCCAGGAAAGTGGAGACCCGTCCCAGGGACATCGCTGCACCGTTTTGTTCCTTGACTGCTCCTAAGTAGCCAAAATAAACCCATTGCACAGCTTCTTGAGCATTTGCCGCAGGTTTGCTCACATCAAAACCGTAGCTAGCAGCCATTTCCTTCAATTCAAACAAAGCGCGAATTTGCTCCGAAATTTCCTCCCGCAGACGAATCACATCTTCATCGATGGTATCTAACTCCAAAGACTCCAACTGAGCTTTTTTATCTTCCACCAGAGCATCGACACCATATAAAGCTACCCGACGATAATCACCAATGATTCTTCCCCGACCGTAGGCATCAGGTAGTCCGGTAATAATACCATAGTGACGACACAAACGCATTTCCCGCGTATATGCATCAAACACCCCATCATTGTGGGTTTTGCGGTACTTGGTAAATATCTCTGCGGTGCGGGGATCTAGTTCGTAACCGTAAGCCTTAAGAGAATTTTGCACAATGCGGATACCACCAAAAGGCATTATTGCTCGTTTGAGAGGTTTATCCGTTTGCAAACCGACAATTTGTTCCAAATCCCGCTCAATATAGCCAGGATGGTGGGAAGTAATACTAGAAACAACTTCCGTATCCGCATCTAAAATCCCCTGCTCCCGCTCAATTGCCATTAAATCCTTGACTTTATCCCAGAGAATTTTTGTGCGATCGCTTGCGGGAGTGAGGAAAGATTCATCACCAGTGTAGGGGCTGTAATTTTTCTGGATGAAATCGCGCAGATTAATTTCTTTCATCCATTTACCAGCTTGAAAGCCATGCCATTGCGGTAACACGATTGATTCCCCTCAATCTTGAGTTTCCATGTCTAGTTATAGATCGAGATTTTGAGGAACTTGTGAAGAAGTTTGCTAATTCGTAATTCGTAATGGCCTGCGGCAACGCTTCGCGTCCGTAATAGCCGCTATGGGGGAAGCAAGCTACGTAATTCTACGCAATTATTAATAGCCGTTGGGTAAGTCTTGCGCCTACGAAATTTTAGAGTTTAATTCGCCTTTGTCTATAGGTGGATTTGGGGTGTTTATTTAGTAACTGGAGAACAAAATGTCTTTTACTACGAATTATGTAAGTGTTGCTCCTCCACACTCCTGCACGATCAATTATGAATGATTTTAAGCATCTAAACAAAAAGCTTAGTTGATGAACAAGTCGAGTATGTATCCGATATATTTCAAAGTGTCACATATTCTACGTTCTGTCTTCTATCTCCTGTATCCTGTAATCTGTATCCTGTAAGTAGTCATCATGAACTGCGTACACCAGGATGTACGAAAGTGACTTTTCCCCCACTCCCTGCACCCTTTCAATTCAGGTAGGTGCAATTAAACATAAAACCGCAACGCAACCAATCATTTGGCGTACAGACGCGATATATCGCGTCTCTCACTGTACAGACGACCCGATGGGTCGTCTCTACTCCCTAATCTCAACTTATTCTGTATTCTTTAATCAGGGTAATACCATGAATTCCCATCATCCAATTTGGAAGCTTACCCCGGAAGAAGTTTATCAACAACTGATGACAACATCATTGGGTCTAAGCAGCGCAGAAGCAAATTTTCGCCTTCAACAATCCGGTTATAATGAACTTCCTCGCAGCGAAACCCGTCCATTAATTTTGCGCTTTATTGATCAACTAACTCACTTTATGGCATTGCTGTTGTGGGTAGCGGGGATTTTGGCTTTTGTTTCCCATACTCCGGAATTAGGTTGGGCAATTTGGGCTGTCATCTGGATTAATGCCATTTTTAGTTTTTGGCAGGAATTTCAAGCCGAAAAAGCCCTAACCGCCTTAACAAAAGTATTGCCTACACAGGTAAAAGTTTATCGTGATGGACAACTTTGCCAAATACCAGCACGGGAGCTTGTTATCGGCGATGTTATCCAATTAGAAGAGGGTGATAAAATCTCTGCTGACGGACGATTAATTAATAGTCAATCCCTTTATGTCGATGTTTCTATTTTGACGGGAGAATCTCTCCCTGTCCCCCGTCATAGTCAGGCGATCGCGGTGGAAAACATGCGTCCGACGGAGGCTGGAAATCTGGTATTTGCTGGTTCAACGGTGTCATCAGGACGGGGATTAGCGGTGGTTTATGCCACTGGAAGTCATACTGAATTTGGTCAAGTCGCTCACCTGACAACAAATATCAAACGAGAAACAAGTACCCTAGAGGTACAGATTACCCATGTGGTTCATATTATTACTCTCGTTGCCATTTGTATGGGAGTAATTGTGTTTTTCCTAACCAATTTATTGGTAGGGATGGAGTTAAAGGAAAGTTTTATTTTTGCGATTGGTATTATTGTCGCCTTTGTTCCCGAAGGTTTATTACCAACGGTCAGTTTGGCATTAGCGATTGGCGTGAAACGAATGGCACATCAAAATGCCCTAGTGCGTCGGCTTTCGGCTGTAGAAACCTTGAGTGCCACGACCATTATTTGTACTGATAAAACAGGAACTTTAACTAAAAATGAAATGACCGTTCGCCAGGTTTGGCTTCCTGATGGCGAAATTGATATTACAGGTATTGGTTATGAACCAATTGGAGAATTAAAAATTTCTAAATTAGAACAGGAAAAACCGGTAAAATTACTATTAGCTGGTGCAGCCCTTTGCAGCAATGCCAAATTAATTTATAATTCCAGTTCTCAGCAATGGCAAGAATTAGGAGACCCAACAGAAGCTGCTTTACTAGTAGCCGCAATTAAAGCTGGATTTAACTTAGAAGAATTACAGCAAAAACTTCCCCATCACCAGGAAATTCCCTTCGACTCCCATCGTCGAATGATGACAGTTGTAGTGGCAGATAATTCCGGGTTTTTAGAAAGTGTTCACCATCAATTTTGGATATTTACCAAAGGCGCTCCTTTAGACGTTCTCGAACACTGCCAATTTATTTTATCCCAACAACAACAACAGGAATTGACCGCAGAACAACGCCATCAAATCCAAATTGCCAATGATCAACTTGCAGCTCAAGGATACCGAGTATTAGCGATCGCCACCCGTCAGGGAGGTGCAGAATTAGCCACCAGCAACCAAAATCAAGTACAGACGCGATATATCGCGTCTCTAGAAAATGATTTGACCTTCATTGGACTAGTGGCGATGATCGATCCCCCCCGTCCCGAAGTTGCAGACGCGATCGCCCTTTGTCATCATGCCGGAATTCAAGTCACAATGATTACTGGTGACTACGGACTTACCGCCGCCGCGATCGCTGGTAAAATTGGTTTAATCGATGGTAAACCCAGGGTAATTACCGGAGAACAGTTAAATCACCTTTCCGATGCCCAATTGCGACAAATATTACATAAACAAAAACATGGACTGGTATTCGCCAGGGTGATGCCGGAACAAAAATTACGCCTCGTGCAAGCCTATAAAAATCTCGGTCATGTGGTCGCTGTCACTGGAGATGGGGTCAATGATGCACCAGCCCTACGAGCCGCCAATATCGGTATTGCAATGGGTATGAATGGTACAGATGTTGCCCGTGAAGCTGCGGATATTGTGTTAGTTGATGATAATTTTGCCACCATCGTCACCGCCATTGAACAAGGTCGAGCGGTTTATCAAAATATCCGTAAATTCATTACCTATATTCTGGCCTCCAATATGGCAGAATTTTTACCATTCTTGGCAATGGTACTGTTAAAAATACCACCAGCTTTAATTATTCTGCAAATATTAGCCATTGACCTCGGTACGGATATGTTACCAGCTCTCGCTCTGGGTGCAGAACGTCCGGAAAGAGGTTCCATGACCCAACCACCACGTCAAAAATCCCAAAAACTACTGGATTTACCCTTGATGTTGCGTGCCTACTGCTTCCTCGGCTTACTGGAAGGACTAGTGGGAATGACAGGATTTTTCCTAGTTTGGTGGGAAAATGGTTACGGAATAAGCCAACTCCAAGCGATCGCTCCTAGCATCCATTCCCATACAGCAAGTCCAACAATCATGGCAATTTACCGTCAAGCCACCACAATGACTTTAGCAGCGATTGTCGCTTGTCAGGATGGAAATGTGTTTGCCTGTCGTTCCGAACGCATTTCAATTTTCAAATTAGGTTTCTTCAGTAATCGTCTAATTTGGTTAGGAATTGCCGTAGAATGGGCATTAATTTTGGCGATTATCTATTCCCCCACCCTAGAAAAAATCTTTGCCACCGCACCCCTACAACCATCCCATTGGCTCGGTTTACTTCTGTGTCCACCCTTGATTTTAATCGCCGATGAAATCCGCAAAAAAATCGTTCGCGATGGGTTGCTCTCCAGGAGCCACCCAAACTCGTCGAATTATCGGTTTTAGCCGCCAGGCGAAAAGACCACACTGTACTGTCAGATCAGTGTGGGTAGTTCACGTTATTTGATATACACATTCCCTCGGAAACCTCAAAAAATGTTAATCCCTCATCCCAGAATATTCTCTAAGGAGTAGGTGAAAGCATAAACATTTTCATCTCAAAAGCTTACGGTGAGCCGTTTATAGATTTTTAGGTGATTATCATTCTCACGCAGTAGGTTATAATAACCCCTTTGAGCCATATTTTAATACTAACAGAAGCCCCTATTATAAATCAACCCTTTTTCTAAAGTTTTGGATTGAATTACACTTCACAGATTGATATATTTTCCTTTGGGTTTATTGACAGTTGACTGATAACAGTACTTGAAGGATGTTTGAAAAGTTGGTTTTAATACCTAACAAGCTCGTTTTTTCGGAGTAGAGAGGACCCGTCAGGTCGTCCTTACAGGGAGAAGGGAATCGCCAGAGATGCGACATGTCGCGTCTGTACAGTTATAACGACAAATAACCGTTTGAGTCTATTAACCGTCTTCAAGAAGTGGTTGATAAGGTATTTCATTGACACTTGACCAACATCTTCTTAAATCTTGCACGTTACTAGTAAATTGAGGTTATCACCAGACATCTTGCAAATCCAGAATAAATCCAGGTAAAACATCTTCCCCTGATAACGAATTGGGATGATTTAAAATTTCCACATCCTGACCTGGACGATAGATTTCGACTCGACGGTTTTTGCGATCAATTAACCATCCTAACCGCGCCCCATTTTCGATATATTCCTGCATTTTTTCCTGCAATGGTTTGAGTTGATCGGAAATAGAACGAAGTTCTACCACAAAGTCAGGACAGATAGGAGCAAAACCCTCTCTTTCTGCGACAGTTAAAGATTCCCAGGTTTCCAATCTCACCCAAGCAGCATCTGGAGAACGATCTGCACCATTTGGTAAATGAAATCCTGTAGATGAATTAAAAGCCTTACCCAGTTTATGTTGACGATTCCACAACCACAGTTGTCCTTCTATATCTAGATTTCTATTTCCAGTTTCGCTACCTGTGGGTGGCATAATGATTAATTCCCCATCCTTACTTCTTTCTAACTGGATGTCACGATTAACCCTGGCTAATTCCTGAAATTGGCTGTGGGTGACTTGAAATGCGGTCGGAATATTAATACTTGGGTTGTGCATAGAAATAAAGTCTTATCGCCCAGGCTTTTGAATATCATGATAAGCTAAAATTCACATAAATCACATAACTACGAGGATTTAGAACAGTTGATGCGGATTTTAGTAGCTGCACTGATAAATAATTAGGAAGTAAATACCGTCGTTGCACTTCTAGGTCGTAAGTTAGAGGCGCAGTGGCTTCTTGCAAAGCAGCAATTTCAAATACCTGATTTCTGATCACAAGTGCGTAATTCCTATAATTCAGGACTTACGTAGGGACAACGTAAACACCGTCATTGCGGTCTAAGGAAGCAATCCCAAACACCTGATTTCTCGTTACGAGTGCGTAATTCCTCTAATTATTAAGTGCTGAGAAAAAGAGATTTTATTAGTTAATCATGTTGGGGAAAACGAACTTCTGCACCCAGTTCGGTTTGAATTACTCTCCCTCCTAATTTTTCTATTTCTTGGATTACTCGTTTACGGGTAGATTCATCAACTCCGTTTTGTAAAACCATTGCCCATGCGGAGATTTGAGCGGTTTTACTGTTAGGGTTACTGGCTAAAAAGTTGGCTGTGGATTGGGATATGGCGGCAATGGCTTGGCTTTCTGTATCGGTATAATGTTTAGCCCAGTCTGCGGCGGATTGAAATGATTTTTTGGCAGCTTGGGATTGTCCTAAAAATAATAATTCATCAATCCCTTTATATCTCCAAATATAGTAGGATTGTTTGGGTAAAAAGGGTCTTAGGTGTTGCAAACCACGTTCGGTGATTTGTACAGACCTTTCTGGCATTGCTGCGTACATGGATGTGCTGGTGGAAAGGCTTAAGTATGCTAAACGGAAGCGGGGGTCGTGTTTTAAAATTATTTCAAAGTATTCGGGACTGAGGTGATAACCTGTTTTTTGACGGGCGATGTCGTCACCAAAGTATTGAAGAAAGCTTAAAAAGACAGCGTTAGCGAAGATATTGTCGTAACCGAAGGCGGGAATTTTTTTGAGGATTTCGAGGCGTATTTTTTCTGCGGATACTTCTCTTTGCAATTCAGATAATGGGATTTTGGCACTACGGTTAATCATTTTTTGCATTCTGGGAAATTGGAGGGTGATAACTCCGAGAACACATAATAAAGATGCTAGAAATGCACTAAGAAATTGACGATATAAAATCAACATTGGATAATCTCAAGAGTATTTTCAAATAAAAGTGAAAATAAATATTTTCTCCTGGCATTACTAACAGTAACCGAATACAGCAATCCGATTTAAGTCGTGAAAAATAGGGTGTCGTTGACTGATGACTGGTGACTATTAATCGTCAACTGTCAATCGTAAACAACCCTACATTTAAGATTTCACAAATCCCACTTGGACTGCTGTAATTATTTTTTCAATAATCACATCACATCATTGATGATGGAGGTTGGTGGATTACAAATATTATGATGCCCACTTTTGACGGAAAATTTAACGTTTGCTGATGGGACATTACTTTTAATTACTTTTATCGGACTTATACAAAGTAATGTCACCGTTATGTAGCTTGTCGTAGGGTGCGATCGCGAAGTAATCTCTCACGTAGCAAGCTTGTTGCAAAGCTGTGTACGCTAAATGCTGCCCTCCAAAGGAATTGCCTTTAACCATCCCTGGATGATGTGGAACTCCTGGGGGTTAAATGTCGTCGCCGTGTCTGGGTGGTAAAGCTGCAAATATACAGATTGATAACTTGATCGCTTGATGGGTTGGATGGGAAACTGATGGGAACTATCGGTCAGGTTAGACACAGATAAAGGGTATGGAGATGAAGTTTAGTGAGATTGTCGAAAAGTTGGGCAATTTGGTGGTGACAAGTAGTCTGGGGGCAAATCCAGGGCATAATCCAGAAATTAATGGAGTCGCAGCGATTGATGAGGCTGTTGAGGGGACAATTAGTTATGTGGAGGGGGGTAAGTTTGTCTCCTTTATCCAGACGACTGCTGCAAGTGCGGTAATTTTGGCGAATAATGCGGAAATTCAAAACTTGGCAACGGAACGGGGTTTGGCTTGGGTTGCTACCCGTGAACCTCGTTTAGCTTTTGCTGAAGCGATCGCAATTTTTTATCAACCTTGGCAACCGCAACCGGAAATCCACCCGACGGCTGTGATCCATGAAACTGCGAAAATCGGGAAAAATGTCCACATCGGGGCTTATACGGTGATTCAACCCCATGTGGAAATCGGGGATAATGTTTGTATCCATCCCCATGTGGTTATCTATCCCCATGTGAAAATAGGTCGGGGGTCTTTGCTCCATTCCCACTGTACAATCCACGAACGAACCCAAGTTGGGAATCATTGCGTAATCCATAGCGGTGCGGTCATTGGTGCAGAAGGTTTTGGCTTTGTCCCCACACCCACTGGATGGATGAAAATGCAACAGTCTGGTTACACTGTTTTGGAAGATGGGGTGGAGATTGGTTGTAATACTGCTATTGACCGACCCGCAGTCGGAGAAACCCGAATTGGCAAATATACGGTGATTGATAATCTAGTCCAAGTCGGACATGGTTGTAAAACCGGAAATGGATGTGCGATCGCTGGACAAGCAGGAATGGCTGGAGGTGTGATTTTGGGTAATCGGGTCATCCTCGGTGGACAAACTGGTGTGTCTAACCAAGCCAAAATCGGTGACGGTGCGATCGCTTCTGCGAAAGCTGGTGTCCATAATGATATTCCCCCCGGTGAAATTGTCTCCGGTAGTCCCGCTATACCCTACAAAAAGTTCCTGCGGGTTTCGGCTGTGCTTTCCCGTCTTCCGGAAATGTATCAAAATTTACGAGAAATTCAGCGTCAGTTAAAAAGTAATACAAATTTGCCAAAAGAATCCGACAAATGAATTTTGACTAGTAGAGACGTAGCTACGTCTCTACAAATTAAACCAAATCAACCTGTGATGCGTGATTTATGGTTTTTAGGAGGAGGTGGTGTCGGGAGACTCCCTTGACGACTGGTACGGAAGGTTACATTTACCCCTTCGTTCGACTGTTCTAATACTAGTAAAGGAGTCGGTTTTGCCTTTTGATCCCAATGCATAAAAGCAATCCGTCCCTGAATTGTAGGTTGCCAAGTATCGTGGTCTTCGGCTGGACTTAAGTAAGTTTCAATACAATCAATAATTTGGCTAATTGTTGCCGATGTGGTCTGTGTCGGTAACTTCATCAAACGAATTTGAATTCGGAATAGGACGCGTTTACGAATATCCGGTGCTGCTCCGGTTTCATATTCTACATCAAATATTTCATCAATCTGTCGTCCAGTGTTGTTGGCTAACCCTACAACCCCCGTCGCATTCGTATTCGAGCGTAAAGCCTCTGTAATTTTATTTTTGACCTTAATTTTGATCTGGTTGACAATAGCAAAATGGAATACCTCCTCAGCCATCCGCATCCGTAGATAATCCAGGTTAAATTCCCGTGAATTAATTAAATCCGGGTTAGTTTCCATTTTGCGAATGGTTTCTAGGGCCAATTTAAATTTTTTCTCCAGTTCACGGGTGCGAAATTGTTCAAATCGGATTTTTTTATTTAACTTATTTAATTGAATTTTGCCATAGATAATCAATCCAATCACCATCACTGCCAAAAATCCTGATGTCACCACAAAAAAAGGCGGTGATTGGAACTCGCTGACTGCAACATTTTCCGTCACTTGGGTATTTACAGTCTGGGGTTTTGCGGTTACCGGAGATGCCTTTTGATTGTTAGCATTGGCTGTCTGGGCAATGATATACACCGGAACGGACATAATTGGCACACACATAGATATATGGTATTCAAGTTTAGGATGCCCAAAAATCACCCATGTCTAACCTACTTTCGGAAAATACAACCCTGCCAATTTGGAGTCAAATCCGACTCATCGCTACCGATATGGATGGAACTTTAACTACCGCTGGAAAGTTTACCCGTGAATTGATGCAGGCGTTTTACAATTTAAATGCCGCCGGAATTAAAGTGATAATTGTCACTGGACGCAGCGCCGGATGGGTCAGTGGAATTGCCCATTACCTACCCATTGATGGAGCGATCGCTGAAAATGGTGGTTTGTTCTATGCTGCTAATAGTGATATACCAGTATTTCTCACGGAAATTGAGGATATTCAGGCTCACCGTCAGCAACTTGGGGATGTTTTTCGCCAAATCCAACGCCAATTCCCCCAAATTCAGGAATCAGCTGATAATCGTTTCCGGATTACAGATTGGACTTTTGATGTTGCCAAATTAACACCCGGTCAGTTGCAGCACATTCAAGCCATTTGTCTGGAGTTGGGATGGGGTTTTACCTACAGCACCGTCCAATGTCACATCAAACCCCTAATGCAAGACAAAGCGAGGGGACTATTGACAGTGATGAATCATCACTTAGAACGGGTTTATACTCCCCAAAAAGTAATTACCGTAGGAGATAGTCCTAACGATGAAACCCTATTTAATCAAGAAAAATTCCCTAATTCCGTTGGCGTGGCAAATGTAATGGAATATACCTATCTCCTCCAGCATCAACCCACCTACATTACTAACAACAGTGAAGGAACAGGATTTTGTGAGTTGGCGGATTTAATTTGTTTCCGCGCAGCCAATCCCTAACACTGTTTTTTAACTATTTCCACTAATTGACTCAAAATAAGTTAACTTAAATATAGATATTGTTGCTAAACCCATTCAAAACCAGATATCGATATAAAATCCGATCCAAAGTTATTTAATTTCCCATGAACATCTTAAGTAATCTGCTGAATCAACCAGTTCAATCAACCCAGTCAAAACGGCAACGTCGAGGGATTGAGATTAAATCTCAGCGCGAAATTGAAATCATGCGTCAAGCAGCGAAAATTGTTGCCACAGTCCTCAAGGAAATCTCTGAACTGGTTCAACCAGGAATGACTACCGCAGATTTGGATGCCTATGCGGAAAAACGAATTCGGGAAATGGGTGCAAAACCAACCTTTAAAGGTTATCAAGGATTCCCCGCTTCAATTTGCGCTAGCATCAATGACGAAGTTGTTCATGGTATTCCCAACCCGAAAAAAGTTATCCGTAATGGTGATGTCCTCAAGGTGGATACGGGTGCTTTTTATCAGGGATTTAACGGTGATTCCTGTATTACAATCGCTGTCGGTAAAGTCAAGCAGGACGCAGCTAAGTTAATTCGGGTAGCCGAAGAAGCTCTCTACAAAGGTATTGAGCAGGTCAAAGCTGGTAATTACCTCATGGATATTGCAGGAGCAATTGAAGACCACGTGAAAGCCAATGGTTTCAATGTGGTGGAAGAATTTACCGGACACGGTGTCGGACGCAACCTCCATGAGGAACCATCCGTATTTAACTTCCGCACCCGGGAAATGCCAAATGTGAAGTTGATTGCAGGTATGACCCTTGCGATTGAACCAATTCTCAATGCTGGTTCTAAACACACGCGAATTTTACCTGACCGATGGACAGCAGTAACCGTTGATGGTTCCCTCTCCGCCCAGTTTGAGCATACTGTATTAGTCACAGAAACTGGATATGAAATTCTCACCGACCGAAGCAAGGTTTAGGTTTTGTTAGGAGAAAATTTACCTGGATTTCTCACCACCTCCTAAAACTTTCAGGGAGTAGTCATCATGAACTGCCTATACTAGAAGGTATGAAAGTGGTTTTTCCTACTCACTATTCCCCACTCTCTTTCAAATCAGGAAGTTTTAGTCCACCGTTTAAGTCCACATAAGGAGGGGTTCGTAGTAGTGGCTTGAGCTTTGAAAAAGCATTAATATAAAGCGCTATACCCGCAGGGTTATTGTAGACTCGCGCAACTACGTACCTTTCCTCAAGCTTAAAAATTAAATTAATGTGGTGGACTAGTAGTAGGTAAACCAACCCATTAATCAACGTTTATAACTCACTTTCTCGCAATGCACTGATTTCTAATTAGGACTTGCTGAAAAAGAAGATATAGAGGGTATTTTAGTCACAAAAAGTGCTTTCCAATAAGGTGTGTAGAAGCTCAAAAACCTTGAACTGTAATTTTTTGCAGTCTATGAAAAGTGGAATTGTTGGTTTAAAACTATTCTCTACTCCCTACTCCCCATTCCCTACCCCTACTAAAAGACTTTTGCCGCAGACCCTATTAAAATTACGAAATAGCACTCCGTAAACTCTGTTCTAAGCTGCTTAAATCAACTTGCAAACGTTGTAAAGCACGAATTGCGACTCCACCCCCACCAGTCGTACCTTCTTGCAAAATTCCTAACAGTAAATGTTCCGCTTCAATTTGATTCCCATGTAACTTTTGTGATTCTGCTACCGCAAGTTCCAATGCTCGTTTTGCTCTCGGTGTAAAGGGAACATCAACTAGAGATATTTGTTTCCCTCTACCGATAATTTTTTCCACTTCTTGTTGTACATCGGCTAAATTTACACCCAAGTTATTTAGTATTTGTTGACAAATCCCATCTCCTACACCTAAAACTCCAATCAATATCTGTTCTGTACCAATAAATTCATGTTGTAAACGTCGTGATTCTAGTTGCGCTAAATGAATCACCCTCATCGCTTTTTCACTAAAACGGTCGTAACCAGATAGATAAAATCGACTCGACAGCGAACCCAGAAGATTTGTAAAAACCGACTCAAAAAATCGAAAGAAATTATTTTGCATAAATCCATCCTCCCCAGATGTTGTATTTATGGGTGTATCGGTCGTAGTTAACGCTTTTTGCGTAGATAAAAATGACAGCAAATCCTGCATTGCTTCCGCATTCGCTGAGTAATACAAAAACTGTTTGTGTTTACGAGAAGTTACTAATTTCTCGTGACGGAGTTTTTCTAAATGGTGGGATAGGGTTGAATTCGGAATTTTCACTTGTTCCTGGATTTCACCCACCGTCACCCCTTCCGGATATGCAGCAAAAAGTAGCCGCATAATCTCTAAACGCGGTTCCGAACCCAGTGCTGCGAACATATCCGCATATTGAGCTGCTTGAGATGATGCCATATTTCTAGAATAATCGAAATAAATATCATGTCAATAGTTTATCGCAAAAATCATTCAGAGGATAGATCGCGAGATAAATCGAGGTTTATAAGCTTTGATACCAAATTTAGCGATGGGTGCGAATGGTTTGGTAGGTCAGCTTTGATGGGTAAAAAAAAAGTACGTGGTTGCGCTTTAGCGATCTAAAATAAAGCTTTTTTAGGACTAGAGCTACTTACTACAAACTCTGCATTTTTGCCTTGTCAGACCGTTATTAATCTACCACGTAAGTGGTCGGAGAGTTTCATAGTTGTGGCTTTAGTCTTGAAAAAGTATCAATATGAAGCACTAAACCTGGATTTCTCACGAGTCAGTTGTAAGCCTTGGGTAACGAATTGATTTTCCTTCTATTCCACAAGTGTTGAATCTTAAGATTTTAGCGGTTGATACCAAGTTGTGTATTGGTGCTGGTGATACCAAATTTACCCTGCAATTGACTTCATTGTCATTAATAGAAGCTCAAATTCGTGCAAAGACCCTAGATTTTTAAAGTTATGTATCGAAATTCAACACTTTTGCTTCTATTCACTACTCCCTACTCCCTGTGAGTTTTAGGGTTTTGTGAGAAATCCAAGTAAAGCGTGACCATGAACCTTTTCTTATACATCAAAATTAATGTGGTGGAGTATTAGTTGCTGTGATTTTGTGATGCTTGCGTGATTCCGATTATTGCAATTTAATTTTAGTAGTGAAGATATCGGTTTTGGTTGTACCCTGTGGGAAACTGCGCGACTGTCAACGGTTAACTGTCAACAACCCTACATGTAAGATTTTATAAATCCTCAACGGATTCCCGTAGATTTTGAATTGATTTCTGGAATTATCAGAGTATTGTCTGTATTTAAATAATACAATACGTAGCCTTTATATACGATAAATATGCAGATAAATTCAGGATAATAATATTCTGAAAATGCTGATAACCTTTATTTTTCAATTGCTGTAGGGAATTTAGGTATGTCGAAATATCTCATTTTAGCAGTTGAAAAATAGTGAATATAAAAGTTGAGTCTATCTGTAAAATCATCATAAAATGTTCTCTTGCTGATGCTATTAACTATTAAGTAAAGGAATTACATTGAAAATGGTAACAAGTAGTTTTTGGGATAGATTAAATAAGTTAGATTTTAGTTTGGTGACTGATAAGTTGACATCAAAGGAGTATGGTTTAGGTTGGAGCGAGGAAAGGGCGAAACAAGCGATTTCTCGATATAAACTATTTTTGTTTTTGCGATTTATTTATCCTCAAGTTTCCTTAGCTCCGACTGTAGAAATTGATGAAGTTTGGCATACCCATATTTTAGTTGATACCTATCAATATATGCAAGATTGCCAAAATTTGTATGGTTATATTTTACATCATAGATTTGCGCCAACAGAGCAAAATACTAGCCAAAATTTCAACTGGATGGATGCAAAATTACTCTTGCAGAAATACTTGGGTACAAATATTTGGGATGACACAGATACAGAAACAGCACCATGTATTGATTTGCCTATTTATCCCCATTTACCGACCCATCTGAGTGCTTGCATGACATTGCCTACACCTTATTTACAAACTCAGGAGATGGAAAAGGTTTAAAAGACGAGGGAAAAATTACCCAAACAGGTAATTAATTCCTCTTTCGTAGTAATATATCAAACATTTTTTTCCTCTAAACTGTCGAGTAAATCCTGCATTTCTTGAGCTTCTACAGTCATTTTCAAACTCGTAAAAGCATTTGCCGCTTTATGGGCTAAATCTTGGGATTGGCGAATATTTCCCGATGATTTCTCCAACTTAGCATAGGTAGCTTGATGAAATGCGATCGCCCGAGCATCCTTATTCTCTAAAGCCATTGGTAAACTGTAGTCTAGTAGTTGTCGCGCTTGCTCTAAATTACCCTGTTTAATGGCAATATCTGCTAGCCAATTGTGAATCGCAGCGATCGCTCTTTGCCATTTTACCGTTTGTGCTTGTTCCAATGCTTGGGTAAACACTACACTTGCTTGTTGATAATCCGCTTGCTGGTAAAAAATTTGACCTCGATAGTAGAGAATATGGACTAATTGTTGCTGCTGCTCCAGGTCGGGGAGGGAGGATTGGGTGAGTAAATTTTCCTCGGTTTGCAACCATGTTTGTGCTTGTTCCAATTTACCGAGGTGAATATACAAAATTACCATATTTGTAGCCAATTCCAACTGGAACTTGATGGTTTGGTGGTGACGTAAATTCCAAGCTTCCTGAAGCAGACCTTCCGCTTCTTGGAGTTGACTAGGTTGACGTAAACGGACTAAAGTCGCAGCGCGATCGCTCATGATTTCCACACAGGTAAACCAATCACCCACCTGTTTTGCTGCTGTGATTAACCAATCCGTCCAATCTAGACGTTCATCCCAATACCCACGGGTGTGAATATACCCTTTGATATGTTGCCACAGCGATCGCACATCTGCATAGCGACCCTGAGTGATACACCACTCCAACACCGCTCGTACATTTTCCCATTGTTGATCCAGATGGCTATAACCTAAATGCCATTCCTGCCAAGTCTTTCCTCCGTAATCCTCCGAAAACTGCACATACCACTTCACCCAGCGATCGCGTACTTCCTTGGCAAACTGACTGTGGGCTGCCAATTCAGCTAAACTATACTCACGGGTTAAGGCTAGTAATCCGTAATATCCCTGGTTCTGTGTAACGAGTGAAAGTTGTTGTAACTTAGCTAAACCCTTAGATGTAGACACTGGATCGGCATCTTCAAAAGTAATCTTGGCAATTGTTTCCCTGACAATTGGCTGTATAAATAAAGACAATGCCATGAGTAAGTAATGGGGAACTGTTTCCCGTAAAGGTGTAACAGAAGCGAGGAAGCAAAACCTTGCGACATCACTCTGGGAATCTGTGATTTGTAACAATACATCCGAGAGTAAATACCCCGCAGCAAGTTGACCAATTCCGTAAATAATAGCTGCGGGAATTCCACTTACACGGGTAAATAACTGGTGGGATTCTTCATGGGTGAGACTAATTCCCTTTTCTTTTGCTTCATGTTGAATTAAACGTAAACCAGCTTCCCGTGATAAACAACTCAACCGAATTGGTACAAATAAAGCTTGTTCGCGAGTGGTAATGACAACTTTGACGGAGGGGGGTAGGTCGTAGAGAAAAGCTAACACTTCCTGTTGATCTTCAATTGTTTCTAAATTATCAATGATGAGGAGGGTGGAAATTGTGGCTAATCTTTGACGAATTAATTGAATTTGTTCGTAAATTGGTAAATTGGGAATTTCTTTAATATCTAAAGTTCTCCCAATTTCCAAACAAATATCTCGTAGGGTTCTTTCCCTGGTTAATCTGGGTAAAATACCCATACTAGTTAAATAATTTTGCTTGGCAGAAGTAAAGATAATGGCTTGAAATTGGGGTATTTCTGATATTTCTGATGAGTGAATAGTTGCTTCTAAACAACGATAAGCAGCTTCTAAAACTAGGGTAGTTTTACCAACTCCACCGATTCCATCCACACTAATTAAATGAGCTGCATGATTATGGTCTAATAATTCCATCAATCGGGAAATTTCTTGAGTCCTTCCTACAAATAATGTGTATTCCCGCGCTGGTAAATTCTGATAAATTTGGGGTTTAGTAATTTGACTGAAGGGATTGGGTACAGAATTTGTTTTGCTAGTTACTTTTTCACCATAATTTGTATGATTAACTGCGTTTTCCAACTGAGCTAATTTTTTATTTAGGGATATGCGTAAACGATTTTCTTTCCCACGACTATTACCACTGACATTTAATTTTTTATATACCTGACCCATTCGTTTCAAACAAGCATCCGCAGAAGTACCTAATTTTTGTGCAATCTCTTCGTAACTTTGGTCATCACCGAAACGCATGATGAAAACTTCTTCTTGTTCCGGTGATAATTCGTGGTCTTGAGCTATTTGACTTAAAAAACTATGGGGAAACATTACTGTTGAAGTATATTTTTACAACTTCTTCCCATTCTAACAAGGTTTTCGGAGGATAGCAGAAAAGTTTACAGAGTTTTTGGGAGTGTAGCTTGAAAAATAGGGAGCAGGGAGTAATAATGAACTATTTTCTCTCCTGGCTGTGTCTAAATGGCCTGGGGAAATAACCTATATGTAATGGTTACACCAAAAACCTATGAAAATGAATTTTCCCTACTCCTCACTTACTTTCAAGTCAGGAATAGGCTGTATCTTAGACGCTTTGCACTTAAGCTTCAAGCTACATGTTGCGTCACACCTCTAAGAATAGCTTGGAAATGGAGGGAGAAAAGAGTTATACCATTTCACAAAAATTTTGATACATTTTCTTACCCTTGCATCCACTGTTTCTCTAAATGGATTAACTCCAAAGTCAAACGGTATTAGGAAGTATTTACGTCAAATACGGGTTGATTTTCCGTAATTATCCTGATCCATCTCAAATATGAAGAAACTGTTAAAGGATACATCAGTGTTTTCTCCTATATTTCGATATTTTCATTGTGTAAACATTTTTGGCAAATATAAACCTACAGATATTTAATACAAATTTTTCTAAATTACTTGGAGTTATTGGTTACAGTAGAAGAGTGAATATACTTAACGATAATATGAGGTAAATAGATATTTGTCAGTGAACAATACGTGCATTAATACTTAGGTAAAAATACCGCTATTCTCTTGATGTATTATCTATAAATTATGAAAATCACACTTGTTTCTGGACATAAAAGTGACTGGAATGCAGGAGCGTCAAAGGTTTATTTGCATCTTCACCATGAATTGCAAAACCTGGGCTGCCAAGTTCAGTTATTCAATGCAGAAGATTATATCAATACAAACTTGCCGAGTATTGTGTCGGTATTAGTATACGCATTTGCAGTTGAAAAAAGAATATTTACTATTGCTAAAAATAGTGATGTAGTGGAGGTGGCAGGTAATATTGGCTGGCGTTTATTTCAGCGCTTAAAGAAATTAGGTGATGATAAAAGACCACTTTTAGCTATGCGATTACATGGTCTAGAGTTTCTGGATGAACAAGCGAGGATCACTCAAGAAATCGCCCAATACATGAAATTACCCCTCAAGTATAAATTGGCGACCCGTCACTGGATTAATTGGCAAGAATTTAAAACCATTAAACTTGCGGATGTGGTAATTTGCCATAGTTCACGGGATGCGGATGCAATCGTAACTGCGGGATTAAAACCGGAATCCCAGGTCAAAGTCTATCCCTTGGGAATTGCACCCCAATATATTTGGCGATCGCAAGTTACGGGAAAAACTAGGAACAAATGCGATCGCAACTGCGAAATACCTTTCCTGGGAACGTTTTGGTCAGCAAACCCAATCTTTATATGAGCAACTTCTCCAAAGTTCTCCGGTGAGAACTCAAATAGATAAGCAGTTCCTACTAGGAATTACTCGTTAACAGAAAAATCCAGCTTGAAGGCTGGATTTTTTCTTCTCAACATCGGATATCTGATGATAAATCTTGATAAGTAAAGTTTTAACGAGGATTAAGATATCAAAATATCTTAATCTAATAATCCTAATTTCTGCTAACTTTGAGATAGGTATTTGTGATTTTTTCACAAAAAACCTGCTTAAGTCAGAGGATGAGTCATGCTTATCGAATTTAGTGTTGGTAATTACAGATCATTCAAGGAGCCAGTCACCTTTAGTATGGTGGCAGCTAATTTGGTATCAAAAGATAAGAGCCTTGATGAAAATAACACTTTTGAGATAGATAAGCATCTGAAACTACTGAAGACGACTGCAATATATGGAGCCAATGCTAGCGGTAAAAGCAATCTTGCGAAAGCATTACGCTTCATGAAGTGGTTTATGGTCAACTCATCGAAAGAAACTCAAAGTACAGATGAAATAGAAGTGGAACCGTTTAGACTCAGTACAGAAACTGAAGGAAAGCCGTCACACTTCGAGTTAGCATTTTTAATGGACGGAAGAAAATATCGATATGGTTTTCAGGTAACGCAAGAGCGAGTAATATCTGAGTGGCTATTTTATGTTCCTAAAGTTAGGGAAACTAATCTATTTGAACGTCAACTTGATAGTATCAAAACCTCCAAAGTTTATAAGGCCGATGGTGTTCAACAAAGAACTAGAAGTAATGCGCTTTTTTTGTCTGTTTCCGCTCAATTTAATGTTGATATAGCCGAAAGAATTTTAGAGTATATAGCGGATAAGCTTAACATAATTTCAGGTCTGCATGATGAAGTTTATCGAAATTATACAATCAGTTGTCTAATAAATAATAAGAACAAAGCTGATATTGTTCAATTTGTCAAAAAGTTAGACTTAGGGATTAGCGATATACAAGTTGAGCAGGAAGATTTTACCGATGAATCACTACCCGATGAAATGCCGGATGTTTTGAAGAAGCTCATAATTAAAGCAGGAAGAGGTAAAGCAACTTCAATTGGTATTTCCCATCAGAAGTTTGATGCTGACGGGAAGCACAAGTCAATCGAAAAGTTTGATTTAGAAAGTCATGAGTCTGAAGGGACAAAAAAGGTTTTTGCCTTAGCTGGTCCTTTGATCTGTGCTTTGAAAGAAGGAGAGATTCTAATTATAGATGAGTTTGATGCAAGACTTCATCCTTTAATTAGCCTTGCAATTGTTAAGCTATTTAATTCTCAGGAAGCAAATCCCAACAATGCTCAACTAATTTTCATGACCCATGATACCAATCTACTTAGTAATAAAATCTTTCGTAGAGATCAGATTTGGTTTACTGAAAAGAACAGATATGGTGCAACAGATTTGTACTCCCTAGCCGAGTATAAAATACGTAATGATGCATCTTTCGAGAGTGATTATATCAAGGGAAGATATGGTGCAATCCCTTATATAGGTAATCTAAATTACTTGATTGAAAGCAATGTCTAAAAGAAAGCCATATTCCCGTGGATATTCTTCGAGAAAAGTTGACACGAAAGAAGTTAGACAGAGATTCTTGATTGTGTGTGAGGGGGAGAAAACTGAACCTAATTACTTTAGAAGCTTTCGTGTTCCTAAAAATGTTGCAGAAATAGATGTCAAGGGATTAGGAAAAAATCCTAGTAAACTCGTAAACTTTGCTAAAGAGTTAAATCAGCAAGAAGAGTATGATCAAGTCTGGTGTGTTTTCGATAGAGATTCTTGGACTCCCGAAGATTTTAATAATGCTATCAACAATGCTGAAAACCAAGGTTTCCAAGTAGCTTATTCTAATGAAGCATTTGAATTATGGTATGTCCTTCACTTTGAGTTTATCAATACTGGAATTCCTCGAAGTGATTATCTCAAAAAATTAGGTCTTCTTTTGAATCGAGGGTATAAAAAAAATAGTGAAACAATTTACGATGAACTACTTGATCAGCAATCTACCGCCATCAGAAACGCTACGAATCTACTCAATCAATACGATCCTCACATTCCTGCTCAAGACAATCCTTGTACAACAGTGCATCTTTTAGTCCAAGAACTCAATAAATTTATTAAGTAGTAATGTAAGTTGCTAGTTAATGCCTCTAAATGTATCATAATGTATCGATGTGATACATAATATCTGTTTTCCTGTATTTTTAGACACGAAAATTTTAGATTTTGTACTTGAAAATCGATATTCTTTTATAACTAGCAACTTGGGTTAGCAGACTTTAATTATATCGACATTCTTTTATAAATAGCAACTTGGGTTAGTAAACTTTGATTATAAAGTTTTGTCAACCTTGATTGCGAATTCGTAAGTAGCAGTAATATTTTTATCCAGTAATAGCAAAATCTGGAAAAAATTTACTTCCGATAGAGCTAATTCAGTATAATCCTTGATTAGAATGAATCGTGTGCTAACCAATTATGGAAATTTCTGAGGAATAATTGGTCAAATTAAACACTGATTAGCATTTTATTATCAGGGTATCTATGAAGTCAAAATCACTGAGAATTCTGTATGCAGTTGGACCTGAAGACGTAATTCAATCCTATAAATATTGGAGTCAAGGGGAACAATCTCCGGCACAGGTTTCTGTCACCTATTCTAGTCAATTTTATGATGTTTGTCAGGAATTCGACGCTCAAGCCTACGTAATTGCCCAAGCTAAAACCCATGACTTAATTCAGGGAGAACAATTTATGATTGAAAAACTCCCTGTTCCCCTACCGAATGCTGGTGGTATTGTGTATCATTTACGGCAAATATTCTACGGAATCAAGTTATTAATTTCTGCCTTGCGGTTTCGTGCGAATGTTTTAATTGCATCTAGTGGTACAACCCATTGGTTTGTTTTATATTTATTTTCCTGGTTAGGTATT
Source organism: Calothrix sp. NIES-3974 (assembly GCF_002368395.1). GTDB lineage: Bacteria > Cyanobacteriota > Cyanobacteriia > Cyanobacteriales > Nostocaceae > NIES-3974. The sequence goes on along the minus strand of NZ_AP018254.1, from coordinate 1,988,400 downwards.
CGAGTCATTCCCTCCGTGCATTGTGTATTATGGCGAGAATATGGGGGTCAAAGTTGGGGAGAAAAAATCGCTTTATATTTAAGTCGTCATCTGTTTGCCAATAAATGTGCAGGAATTTTAGCTGTATCGAACGAAATTGCGAGACAAATTCAGCAATTAACAGTTAAACAAAACTCTCCTGTATTTGAATTTTTACCATCCTATCGACCCAAGGATTTTGCAGATATCCCACCACCATCACCAGTGCGATCGCCGTTTCATGTTTTGTTTGCTGGTCGGGTAGAATACGACAAAGGGGTATTTGATTTATTAGAAATTGCCCGCAGCATTACCGCAGTCGGAATTAGTGATATTCATTTCCATATTTGCGGTGGTGGTTCCCAACTAGAAACCCTGCGTCATGCAGTCCGGGAGAGCGGGTTAACAGATAACTTTTTTTGCCACGGTTACTTACTCAAACCCCAAATGCGGGAAATGTTCGCTCGTTCCCACATTGTAGTTGTTCCCACGCGTACAGAATTCGTGGAAGGGTTTAATCGTGTTGTCGCCGAAAGTATTCTCTGTGGTCGTCCTGTCGTCACATCTCCCGTATGTCCAGCCCTATCCTACGTCGATGAGGCTGTAATTTCCGTTCCCCCGGAGGATATTTCTGCCTATCGGGAAGCGATTTTATTACTTTATCGCGATTTAGAGATTTATAACCGTAAACGTTTAGCCTGTCAACGGTTACAATCTCAATTTTACGACCGCGATCGCAGTTGGGGCAATCGCCTCAGAACCATTCTCCATCAAATTATCGAAACAGAAGCAAATCAGAACCACAACCAAAACAACATTGTCAGCCCAGTCTTGTAAATAGGAAATAGCTGTTTTTCTCTAACTCCCTGCACAAACGACCCGACGGGTCGTCTCTACTTCCTACACACTTTCAACTCAGCTAAATTTAATCTTTACTCCAGTTTACAAGTGTGGTTTTGTTGTTAATATCAAGTCGTAAGTTGTAGCAAATGCTTCGCTAGATATAAACAAATATGTAGAAGGGAACACAATGTTCGAGAATTTGCTTCCACCCCTAAATGAACATAATCTACCCTATCCGGATACCATTCACCCCATCGTTGTCCATTTTGTGATTGCGATGGTTTTATTTGCCTTCCTTTGCGATGTAATTGGCTACTTTACCCGTAATCCCCGTCTATTGGAAGTGAGTTGGTGGAACATGTTTTTTGCCACCATTTCCATCTTTGTGGCCATTGTTTTTGGTCAAATCGAAGCTGGTTTAGCCCTAGCTTACAGAGCCGTCGAACCAGTATTAAATTTACATACCCTAATAGGTTGGTCATTATCGGGGGTGATTGCTGCAATTACCGGGTGGCGGTATGTAATTCGTTTACGCGACCCGAAAAGTTTACCGATTTCCTACCTAGGAGTAGGAGTATTTTTGACACTTTTGGTCTGTTACCAAATTTACCTGGGAGATAAACTGGTTTGGGTATACGGATTGCATACAGCACCAGTTGTCGAAGCCGTCAAAGAGGGGATTTTATGAGTCAAGAACTAGTCGAGCATTTGTCTCTAGGTGCAAATGGACTACCCTACACCATTCCCATCCATCCTAATCTAGTCCACTTGACCCTGGGATTATTTATTGTCGCGATCGCCTTTGATATTGTTGGTGTATTTTATACCCTAGAAAAACCCGTATTTAAATTCCTGGCAATTCCAGCCACCCGTGCCGCCTTCTTTGACGTAGGTTGGTACAATATGCTCGCCGCCGCCATTGTCACCTTTTTTACCGTTGCTTCCGGATTCTACGAAATTATCCTCGCCCAACCCCCCAGTGATGTCAAAAGCGCTTGGGGACTCCCAGCCGCAGAAACCCTGATTTGGCATGGTGTCGGTGGAGTATTTCTCCTAACCATGATTGTGGGGATGACTGTCTGGCGAGGCTTTCAACGTTTTTACTGGCGCAACGACATGTCCCGACAAGTGCAATGGAGCTATCTGCTTGTTGGGCTAATTATTATGTTCCTCATGTACCTCCACGGTACACTAGGTGCCCATATGGCTGGCGAATTTGGTGTCCATAACACCGCCGTCCGTCTACTGCGGTTAGGTGAAAATCCCAATCTTGTGTTGAAATAATTTATTAGTGATGAATAACCGCAATATTATCCTGTTAATCATTAGTTTTATCGTCCTAGCTATCATTAGCGTCTGGATTGGGCAACAATCCTACTCCTGGCTACCCCCTGAAGCCGCAGCCGAATCCATACTCATCGATCATCTATTCAGCTTTCTAGTCACCATTGGAGCTTTTATTTTCCTGGGAGTAACCGGAGCAATCCTGTATTCGATTATTTTCCACCGCGCTGGTAAATATGATATGAGTGATGGTCCACCCATTGAAGGTAATCTCACCCTAGAAGTGGTCTGGACAGCCATACCCTTCGTCCTGGTCATTTGGATTGCCATCTATAGCTACCAAATCTACGACCAAATTTCCCTTCGCGGACCAATGGATCATCACTTCCACATGTCAATGGGTATGCCATCCGCAAATGCCGCATCCCTTCCAGAGGAAAGTACCCCCCCACCCAAAATCGAAGTTCATTCCAAGCAATGGGCTTGGGTGTTTCGCTATCCCGAACAAAATATTACCAGCACAGAATTACATTTACCAGTAAATCAACGCGCTTACCTCCAACTCACCTCCGAAGATGTCATCCACGGCTTTTACATTCCCGCATTCCGCGTCAAACAGGATGTCATCCCCGGAGAAACCATCGACTTTGAATTTACCCCCATCCGGGAAGGTAAATATCGCCTACGGGATTCCCAGTACAGTGGAACCTACTTTGCAACAATGCAAGCCGATGTCGTCGTCGAATCCGCCGAAAAATACCAAGAATGGTTAAAAATAGCCTCTAGCCAACCACCATCCCTAGCCTTCAACCAAGCAGCATCCGAATATACCAAAAAAACAGAACACCCCATTCACACCGATTGGCCAACCGTAATTCCAGCACAACCCCCAATAGTAAATTACCACTAAGTAGATCGGTATTGTTTACACACGAAAAATTGTCGTAGAGACGTAGCAATGATACGTCTACGAATAAATTACGGATGTTGCTGAATTTAGCTCAGAACCAATGAAAGTGGTTTTTTCCCACTCCCCACTCCCTTTCAATTCAGTAATTAGAGATTCCCAGTAATCCAAAATCCAAAATCCAAAATTCCATGACTAGCACACAAACAGAAACAACCAAAATTCACGAAACCCACCATCATCCACCCACCACCTGGAAAACATTTTTTAGCTTCAGCACCGACCATAAAGTCATCGGTATCCAATACACCGTTACAGCCTTCATCTTTTTCCTCATCGGTGGCATATTCGCCATGATTATTCGCGGTGAATTAATCACCCCCGAAGCAGACCTGGTAGACCGCACCGTCTACAACGCCATGTTTACCATGCATGGAACCGTCATGCTATTTATGTGGACATTCCCTGTCCTTGCAGGTTTAGCCAATTACCTCGTCCCCTTAATGATTGGCGCACGGGATATGGCCTTTCCCCGCTTAAATGCCGTAGCCTTTTGGATGGTTCCTATCTTCGGTATTATCCTCATGGCCAGCTTTTTTGTCCCCGGTGGTCCAGCTCAAGCTGGATGGTGGTCTTACCCACCGGTTAGCACCCAGAATCCTACGGGTATTTTGTTTAACGGTCAATTTCTCTGGTTGTTAGCAGTAGCCCTATCGGGGATATCATCGATTTTAGGGGCTGTAAATATTGTCACCACTATTATCAGAATGCGTGCCCCAGGAATGGGATTTTTCCGAATGCCAGCCTATGTTTGGACTGTGTTAAGTGCCCAAATTATCCAGTTATTTGGATTACCAGCCCTCACCGCAGGAGCAGTGATGTTGTTATTTGACTTGACGGTGGGAACCAGTTTCTTTGACCCTGCTAGGGGGGGTGATCCGGTTTTATACCAGCACTTTTTCTGGTTTTATTCCCATCCAGCAGTGTACGTAATTATTTTGCCAGTATTCGGGATTTTTTCGGAAATATTTCCTGTCTATGCTCGCAAACCCCTATTTGGTTATAAAGTCGTTGCTGTCTCATCTTTAATTATTACCGGTTTAAGCGGCATTGTTTGGGTACACCACATGTTTACCAGTGGTACACCCGGTTGGATGCGGATACTGTTTATGTTCTCGACGATGTTAATTTCTGTACCCACTGGTATAAAGGTTTTTGCCTGGGTAGGGACAATTTGGGGAGGAAAATTACGATTGGATACACCGATGTTATTTGCATTGGGTGGGTTGATTATGTTTGTATTTGCCGGGATTACCGGGATTATGTTGGCATCTGTTCCCGTGGATATTCATGTGAATAATACCTACTTTGTTGTTGGTCACTTCCACTACGTACTTTACGGTGCAACAGTCATGGGTATTTATGCTGCCATTTACCACTGGTTCCCGAAAATGACCGGACGGATGTATTACGAAGGTTTAGGTAAATTACATTTTTGGTTGACTTTTATTGGGACAAACCTGAACTTTTTCCCCATGCATCCATTAGGATTACAAGGAATGCCTCGTCGAGTTGCTTCCTATGACCCCGAATTTGCTTTTTGGAATGTAATTGCCAGTATCGGTGGGTTTATCTTGGGGATGTCAACTTTACCATTTTTGTTGAATATGGTTAGCTCCTGGGCTGATGGGAAAAAAGCACCCGATAACCCTTGGAGAGCAATTGGTTTGGAATGGTTGGTTCCTTCTCCACCCCCAGTGGAAAATTTTGAGAAGCAATTACCAATTGTGATGGCTGAACCCTATGGTTACGGGAAGTCAGAAGATTTGGTGGCTAATGCATCGGATTTGAATTAATTCAGGAGACAGGAGGAAATTCTGTTATCCTAATTTGAAAAAAAAGAATGTAACGGATGAATTGTGTTTGTAGAGACGTAATATATTACGTCTCCACAAATATATTACGTCTCCAAATAATATATATTACGTCTCCACATGTATTTCATATTCTGGATGTGTTGCCGACATTTTTGAACCCGTATTATCTAGGATTCCGGTAATTCTGCACTTGATAATCATCAAAGGTCGGGTTTGATGACAATAATTCGATGTTGAAGCAATTAATTTGAAAAACCCGACTTCTACTGTTGGTGATAATCTAAAAATCTGAAAATTCAAAATCCATAGACGCACGTAGTGCGGCTTCTCGAAGAGTAATCCAAAATCCAAAATACCATGACTAGTACAGATAGCACGCTTTCTTCGGAAAATTTACAGCCATCAATTCATGAAATGGCTCGTGAACACGAACACGATACGGAAGGCAATAGCATGTTTGGCTTTATTGTCTTTTTGCTGTCAGAAAGTGTTATTTTCTTGAGCTTTTTCGCTGGATATATTGTTTACAAAACCACTACCGTTGATTGGCTACCTCCTGGTGTAGAGGGTCTGGAAATTAAAGAACCTGCTATTAATACGGTGATTCTAGTTTCCAGTAGTTTCGTGATTTATTTGGCGGAAAGGTTTTTAAAAAGCAAAAATATCTGGGGTTTCCGCTTCTTTTGGTTGCTGACGATGGCAATGGGTAGCTACTTTTTATATGGTCAAGCCGTAGAATGGGGGAGTTTAGAATTTGGTTTTACATCCGGTGTGTTTGGTGGGATGTTTTATTTATTGACGGGGTTTCATGGTTTACATGTATTTAGTGGGGTTTTGTTGCAGTTGGTAATGTTGATTCGCTCTTTTATTCCTGGTAATTATGACAATGGTCATTATGGAGTGGATGCGACTTCTTTGTTTTGGCATTTTGTTGATGTAATTTGGATTATTTTGTTTGGTTTGATTTATCTGTGGCAGTAAGTTCCGGATTGCTCACAAACTTCTAAAATTTACAGGGAGTAGGGAGTGGGGATTTGGGGGTAGTGGGAAGATTAGACGCTTACCGCTCACTTCTTCTAAATGCAGGGAGTAAGGTGTAGGTAGGTGTGGTTTAGTAGCTTGGTTTTTCGGCGCTAAATTGCTACTACGAGCCTTTTAGATAGATATGTGATTGCCAAAAATTGAACAATTTCTCATGAGAAACAATTATGATTATTGATGACCACTACTACGACGTAATTATTATTGGTACTGGTGCTGGTGGGGGAACTTTGACCCATAAGTTAGCAGCGACTGGGAAAAAAATTCTGGTGTTAGAAAGGGGTGAATTCTTAGCAAAAGAAAGCTCCGAATTAGTAGATGTGGAAGTGTTTAAAAAAGAAGATTTCCATGCACCGGAACAGTGGTACGATTCCGATGGAGAACCTTTCCATCCCCAAACTAGTTATTCTGTTGGTGGTAATACCAAACTTTATAGTGGGGTGTTGTCGCGGATGCGGGAACGGGATTTTGAACAGGTGCAACACCAAGATGGGATTTCTCCAGAATGGCCACTTAAATACAAAGATTTTGAACCCTATTATACGGAAGCGGAACAACTTTACCGGGTACATGGTATCCTAGGGGAAGATCCAACCGAACCACCCCATAGTCAAGATTATCCCTTTGATGCGGTTGATAGCGAACCCCATATCGAAGAAATTTGTCAACAGGTTTCCCAACAAGGTCTAAATCCAGCCCATTTACCGATTGGAATCGGAGACCAGGGACGGACAGATGCGGAGGATACGGGAGTAACTCCAGCAATGAAGGTAAACGAAAATATTACCCTGAAAACCTCTGCACGGGTGGTATGTTTGCATACTAATCCTTCCGGGAAGGAAGTCAAGGCTGTACAGGCAGAAATTGGCGGAAAATTCTATTTATTTATGGGGGATATTGTTGTTCTGTGTTGTGGGGCAATTAATTCAGCCGCTTTATTACTACGTTCGGAAAACGATTCCCATCCCTTCGGATTAGCCAATAGTTCCCAGCTAGTTGGGTGTAACCTGATGAAACAACTGATGACGGTTGTTGTCCAAATTACTGCAACACCGAATTCGGGTTTATTCCAACGAACCCATTACTTGAATGATTTTTATTGGGGCGATCGCGATTTTTCCTATCCGATGGGACATATTCAAAATGCTGGTGGTATTCTACGGGATGTGATTTTCGCTGAATCACCGCCTATTTTATCAGTTGCAACTAAATTAATGCCGGGATTTGGTTTAAAGCAGTTAGCAAAACGTTCCATTGGTTGGTGGTTACAAACGGAGGATTTACCTCGACCGAAAAATCGAGTTCGGGTAGATAAAAATAAACTATATGTGGATTATACTCCTAATAACACGGAAGCCCATGACCGTTTAGTTTATCGCTGGATTGATGTTCTCAAGGCTGTGGATGGAAATAAACAAAACGTTTATCCCCGTGGAGAAACACCTATTTCCGTAGTTGCACACCAGGTGGGTACATGTCGATTTGGAGAAGACCCGAAAACCTCGGTGTTGGATTTGTATTGTCGCACCCACGATGTGGATAATTTGTATGTGGTTGATGGTTCTTTCTTCCCTTCTGCTTCTGCAACCAGTCCTGCTTTAACGGTGATTGCGAATGCGTTGCGGGTGGGGGAACATTTGATTGAACGGTTGGGGTAATAGCCTCCATATATCTAGTTTTAAGTAGGGTCTGCGGAATAAGTCTTTTAGTAGGGGTAGGGAATGGGAAGAGACGCGACATGTCGTGTCTGTACTCTCGAAGGAAAAATCAGCTTTATAACCCCATGTCCAGAGTCAGGAAGATAGTCAAAATAGTAATGATTGTAATAATTAATTCTTGACAAACAACCTCTCAAGTCTAACTATTTTTCAGCAAGTCCTAAGTAGGTAGGTGCAATTAAACATAAAACCACAATGTAACCAATCATTCGGCGTACAGACGCGATATATCGCGTCTCTTCCTACTCCCTGATTTTTCAATATCTTTTCCGCAGATCCAGATTAATTCAGATTAATTTCTGTACAAATTTTCAGGATTTGCAATCCGCGTTTGGTGGTGATGATTTGGTTTAGGGTGGTTGGTTTCGTTGCTTGACTCCGTTGATGGATGGGTAATTGCCAAAAACTTTGTTTTTCTGCTTGGGATTGCTGGTTAAATTGATTTGCAGATTGTAAATTTGATTAGAATAATTTGAGGTAGTGTTTAATGTTGGATTTGACTGGGTGTAAAAGGGTAAAAAGCGGTTTTCCTGGTATGGCAAAAATTTTCAGTGTACAGACGAATATCCACAGAAATATTTCTAATTTGAAGATGGTGGATAAATCGATGTAAATTGCCTGGAATTAATAAGTAAATTGTTGACTAATGCTGTCGATTGGCGTAGGCTTTCGATGCCAGATAAGTATAAAATAAGCCACTAGCCCAGTGGAAGATTTGGGGATTGATTTGTTGATAGTTTGCTTGCCAATGGGATAATATTTCTTGATAGGCTTGTGCCATTACGGAAATGTTACTGGAAGCTGTATTTTGCTGCTGACGATAGCCGAGTAAAAAAGCTGGGACAACACCTATTTTGTATTTCGCTGCAATTCGTAGTGTCAGTTCCCAATCTTCGCAGTGATTGTATTTATAACCACCTACCTGTTCTAGACTTTGACGACGAAATAGGGGTACGCTGGCATTGCCAATAAAGTTTTGATAAATTAGTAGGGGTAAAAAATTTCCCTCAATGCTGTATATTTGGAGAGATTGGCAATCAGTATCAAATTCACCGATCACAAAATCATATTCATCAATAAATACCGACCAGATATAAACTAAACCCACTGACGGGTGAGTATTTTCTAAATAGTGAACTTGATGTTCGATTTTGTGAGGATGCCAAATATCATCTGCATCTAAGGGAGCAATGTACTCACCTTGATTGACTATAACTAATTGCTAAATTTCTCGCTGCGGCTACCCCTGCATTTGCTTGGGTAATTAATTGAACTCGACTATCATTCCTTTCCCACTGACGCAGAATTTCTACTGTGCGATCGCGTGAACCATCGTCAACAATAATTATTTCTAAGTTCGGGTAGGTTTGATGACATACGGAGGCTAGGGTTTGCTCGATAAATCTTTCAGCGTTATAGGCAGGAATTATCACCGATACTAGTGGTAAATCTGTAGTTACACCCATGCAGATTGAAAATCACAAATCAAGTCTTTATAATCAGATTAATCCAATCCGGAAGTTTTTAAAAACTATTTCAAAAGCTCCTTCCTGATACCAATCATCTGAGTTAATAATACCAATTATATCCCCACTAGTACCGCGCGGCGTAAATACACCTACCTTTCCCCTCGCTCCCATGCTCCGCGTGGGAGCATAATCTGCGAGGCTCCTGCTTCGTGAATGAAGGCAGAGCCTTCAACTCACTAAGCGACCACGCGGAGCGTGGTCACTAGATAAAAAGTTAATACTCGGTTTATTTCAGCCAACCTGTACTAGCATGAATAATACCTTTATTCATGGCATCATAGGCTCCCGCATCCGCTTCGGAAATAAATATCTGAATGTATTCTCTATATTTATTAATTATTTCCTGGGTATTATCTGTGGAACCACCGTCAATAATAATATATTCGACGGGAATTTTCTCCGAATTATTAATCACACTCAAAATTGATAGCCAACACAAACCCATCAAATAGGGTCGAGATATACGTATGGGTTGACAACCACTAAAGCCAATACATAATAAACAAATTGGTAGGCTGTACCGCATCAAATGATAACTGGTAGGATTAAAAAAACTGGCAACAATTACTAATCCCACAGCAATTAAATCTAGTATCTCTAACTGTCGGCGTTGTAATAAAATCTGTACTCCCAAAATCACCGTGAGGATGGGTAAACCAACCAATTTTGGCGTAGGGTAATTCTAATTCATAGGGTAGCCAATAAATTACCGCGATCGCATATAATATCAAGTAGTGGAAGAAGTAATTTACTAACATCTGAATGGGAATGATTCTTAAACTCATTTTCCCCCTACTGACTGAAGGATGTCCGCGAATAACTGAGTGTATGCTTGAGCTTGTTGTTCTTGAGTGAATTTTGTGACTACTGTTTTCCGTGCATTTTCCGATAAAACTTGATGGCGTTGATTGTCTTCTAACACGCAATTCACGCCATTTGCTAATTCTTTGGTCTCAAAAGCTGGAGCTAAATACCCGTTATATTTATGCTCAATCATATCACTGATGCCACCAATATCAAAAGCTACACAGGGAGTTCCACAAGCAAGGGCTTCTAAAATCGAATTCGGAAGATTATCTTGAGTCGAAGCCACCACCACCAAGTCCACCGTTGCACAAATTAGGGAAAACCCAAATTTAGATATTGTTCATCAGGTGGCGACCCGAAAATAACTAATTCTGTCTCCAGAACGATGGTAAACTTCTGGAACTCTTGTATTGCTGCCATTAAATATTCCCGACCTTTGCGCCAATAACTCAAACTATTGGCAGCAAACAGGATTAAACGTTTGTCTGGAGGGAGATTCTGCCAACTGCGTCCGTAATGGCGCTCGCCGGGTTTGTACCGGGAGATATCAATGCCATTGGCAATGACCTCCAACCGGGAATGGCGGAGTAGGGAACTTTGGCGCACACACTCACCTAACCAGCGACTCAGAGTCACCACGGTCAAATTCAATCCTTGCCAAGCCTTGCGTTTACATTGCCATACCCAACGGGTAATATCATTATCCCTCTGACTATGTAACTGGGGACAAGCACCACAGGATTGGGTATAGCGATCGCATTCTTGGGTATAGTAGCATCCTCCGGTGAAAGCCCACATGTCGTGTAGGGTTAACACAATCGGTCGCTTCAACTTGGTCAAGGTTTCAATCCGCACAAATCCGCAAATCCAATGGAAATTCACAATATCCGGTGCTAACTCCTCCACCCGTGCTGCAACCGTTTCTGGAAACCATTGCAAAGCAAAATTACCCCCTCCCCGACCCCGATACCTTACCAACGGTAAATTATCCAATGTGGGTCTACCCCGATTCAACCACTCCTGGGGTTTATTTTTTGCACCTAATACCCTGCGATCGCTAATTGTTTTATACTGCACCAGTAGCTGAGAGTTAATCTGTAAACCTCTGAAACCCTGATGAAGACGCAAGACTGCTCTTGCAGCTCCCCCATCCCGGTCAAATGTAATGATTAATAAGGGTTTGAACCTATGGACTACCTCCAACCCATGACTAACTTGGCTAACATTTGCATCTCTTTCCATAGACTCCAAGTTTTTAAATACTCCAATTCCCAATTGCTGATGCGTGTGCAATCTTGTAAATCACCAGATTCCGGAATAGGAAATATTCCTGGTGCAATATTTAAGTACCTGCGCTGTTGGTTTGACATTGCCAACACATCCATGATTGATCGAGGACAAATCCCCAATAAACCCATTTCCCCCCGCAACACATTAAGCAGCAAAGGTAATCTTACCATTGCCGAGTTTTGCAGCCATCGTTGGAAAACTGTGAAAAAACTCCCAACTCCCACCGCTTCACTGGTAACTTGACAATTAAACTGGAAACTCAAAAATAGCTTCCCACCCTCCCCCACACACCACTGACGACGCAGAATTGGCCGATGACCAAAACAACACCACAGGAATCCAATGGTCAACCACAACGGAGTTGTCAGCAACAATAAACCCAAGCTAATCCACCAATCACAACACCGTTTGACTAACCACTGACGGGGATAACGGTATGGAGGTGACTGACGAGTACGTTCAAACACCAGAAATGTCTTTTTGCCATATCTTCTGGCTGATTCAGCCCATATTTCCAGGTATGTCACATCTATCCTCGGGTCGAGATATACACGACTAGCTGGACAAACTTGTAACCATTCACTGATAAAATGGCGATCGCGTCCCGACAACAAATGCATTTTCCAAGGATTGTTGGTATTTTGCACCATTAGGTTTCCCTGTTTAAATTTAATTTTAAAGCCGGAGGTGGGTGCAGATTGGTTTGGGTGCGGTTTTTCCCTGGGTGGATGGGAATTAGGATAGACGAGTTTTTCCTGAATCGTGAAGCGATTCTCGATTGATTCTGTCACATCAGCCATAATTTCACAGAATATTGAATTCACCGTAACTGCTGTTCTGTCTAGAATTTACTCAAACCTCATCCTTCACCTGTGGAAATTTTGGGTGATGTCAAGATAAATCTATATGAGATTCAAGTCGGGAAAACACACAGAAAAGCTGAAAAATAGCCGGAAATCAAATTTAGAGGGAAGCGAAAAGACACAATATATATTAGTTTTTATCCCTGCAGAACAAAATCCTTAAATATTGGTAATCTGTATTCTACCGATAAATCGACTTAAAATCCGTATTTGTGCGGTCAGATTTACAAAAATTTTAAAGAGACTATATAAATTTTTGCCAGTAATTACATGTTGTTTTTGCAAAGAAAGTTTAAAAACAGACATAAATTTATCCACTAAAAATATGTCAGAAAAATGATAAAACCCATTTGTACCAGGAGTCATAACTTTGAAAAAATGGAATTGGGAATACGTTGCAGATGCAACTTATCAAACCTATTTACGTCATTGCAATCTACAATCATGTCAATCGATTTCTCTATTGACACCAGAACTGTCGGCAAATAGTAACAAAATACACTGATTTCTGCATTTTCCACCAATCCCAAAAACTCTCTTCTGAGTTGGGAGTAGGGAGTCGTGAATGGTGAGTAAGGGAAAGACTACTTTCATCTCTAAGAAAACTAGTGCATTGTATTTATGTACCTCTACCCAACCCACAAAATTCTGCGTAAACCAGAATGCATGAAGTAGATTTTTCCTACTCCCCACTCCCTGTACAGACGACTCGACGGGTCGTCTGTACTTCCCACTCACCCTATTTTCAAATCAAGAAATAGGCGATAACAAATCTTTTGAATCATCAATCAAGAATCCTGTTAAACTTCAATAAATCTGGTCATATTTTAGTAGTTAGGAAAAGAAGCTTAAGGTTTGCCCAGAAATGATTAAAATCGTCCATAATGGCAACCAGTTCATTTAGCTCACTGTCAATTTTTCCTGATGTTCTCGATGGAATAATAGGAAAAAATTGCTACCAATATAACATTGAGTAAAAAGGTTTGTTCAGTATTTAAGGGGAATCAAATAGTGGCTGAAACAGGTCTAGAACAAGGTCAACTGGTCACTATCGCACCACGTAGCGCGGTGGATATGAAACAATTATCATCGATAATTAGCCGTCATCGTGGCATTGTCATTGCTGTCGCTTGTGGAGTGATGACAGTAGCTGGTATTTTGACAATTACCGCCAAACCAAAATACCAAAGTTCCATGCAAATCCTGGTCAGTTCTAATTTATACGAAGGAACTCAAAGAAGCAATATTCAAGGAAACACCGACAAGGATTTCACTGACCCAAATTTTCAAGTGGTTGATTATACTGCTCAACAGCAATTAATGCTGAGTTCTAAGTTAATTGAACAAGCAGTTAAAGCTTTAAAACCAAAATATCAAGATATTACCGTTGAAGATATCAAAGGGAAGAAAAATCGTCCAGGACCCCTAAAAGTTCTCCGGGTGGAAGGTGGTAGCGGTGTCAATCGAACTCCCAGTCAAGTATTTGAAATCAGTTTCCAAGATAAAAATCCCGAAAAAACTCGCCATGTTTTAGAAGCGCTGCAAAAAGTCTATCAAGAATACAACATTGAACAGCAGAAAATCCGACTTTCTCGAGGTCTAGGGTTTGTCAACGAACGCTTACCTGAAGCTAAAGCCAAAGTAATTGCAGCTGAACGCGCTCTAGAAACCTTTCGTCGTCGTCACAACCTCCTGGACCCGGAGGTGCAATCGAAAATTCACCTGGAGACCCTAGCTGCAACCCAGAAACAACTGCAAACTACCCGCGCTCAACTTCAGGATGTGCAGGCAAGGTATACAAACTTACAGCAAAAATTGGCTGCTTCTCCCCGTAATGCTCTGGTTTCTTCCCGATTGAGTCAATCGAATCGGTATCAAACTCTACTGAACGAAATTCAAAAAACTGAATTAGCCCTAGCTCAGGAACGGATTCGCTACACCGACGATTCACCACTTGTGCAAAAATTGTTGGAACAAAGACAAAACCTGATGGGATTACTGCGTCAAGAAGTCGGGCGATCGCTGGGAGATAAAACAGATATTGATACCAATGAAGCCCTACGTATAGCCCGTTCCGTCACTCCATCATTCGGTGGGGAGCGACTCCTGACCCAGGGACAAATGGCTGGGGTGGATTTAAGTCTGGTGGAAGAACTGATCCAGGTACAGACGACAGCTTTGGGTTTATATGCTAACGAAAAGAGCTTGGCGGAGTCAGAAAAGCGCCTTCAGGAGGAATTGAGTCGTTACCCGGCATTAATTGCAGAATATAACCGTTTGTTACCGGAAGTGGAAACCAATCGCAGAACCCTAGAACAGCTATTACAAGCCCAACAATCTCTGGGTTTAAAAATAGCCCAAGGAGGTTACGATTGGCAAATTATCGAAGCTCCCCAACGGGGTATTTATATTGGCAGTGGAAGGACTTTACGGTTAGCAGGGGGTTTAATTGCAGCACCGATTTGTGGAGCGATCGCGGCTTTAATTTGGGAATTATTCAGCGACACCGTTCATTCACCAACGGAGATGGCAAAGCTGACCAAGGTACGTTTACTGGGTAAAGTGCCGAAATTAAAGTTTTTGCGTCCGCGTCCCCAAAAGCACTCCCTTCTACCTTTTGTCGGTCAAAACAGAGGTCAGACGATGGTATTAGATACACCAGCCCAAACCATGGCCATGTTACCATCCCATGAGAGCCTGGATTTAGTCTATCAAAATATCCAAATTTTCACCGCACCCTTGAGTTATAAATCTTTGCTGATTACTTCCCCACAACCCGGTGAAGGCAAATCAACCATCACCCTGGGATTAGCCATGAGTGCAGCAAGGATGCACAAACGGGTGTTAGTCATGGATGCTAACCTACGTCATCCCCACCTGCATCAACTTTTAGAGCTAAACAATGATTGGGGATTATCTTTGTTACTTGTGGATGAAACCACAAATACGTATAAAAACTATCTACAACCGATTCATCCTTCTATTGATATCCTCACCTCTGGACCAGTCGCTGAAGACCCAGTGCAACTTTTAAGCTCTCAACGCCTGCGTGATTTTGTGGAGCAAATGCATAGCAATTATGATTTAATTTTGATTGATGCACCAGACCTATTTGCCTCTGTTGATGCTCGTCTGTTAGCGACCATTACCACAGGGATAATTTTGGTGACGCGGATGGGACAAATTCAGCGATCGCATTTACAAAAAACCAGTGAGGTCTGAGAAAATCTCAACCTAGTCGGAGCGATCGCGAATTATCCGAATACAACCAAGATTAAGGATCTAAGCTAAGAAAAAACCCCGTTCCCTAGGGAACGAGGTCAAAATGTCAGTGATGAAAATTTGAAACTGTAACCTACAGTGCGTTACCGCGAGGTAGTACCTCTTCGGGGAATACAAATTTTTCGTGAGGCTGGTCTTGAGGAGCCATCCAAGCGCGGATACCCTCATTCAGCAGGATGTTTTTCGTGTAGAAGGTTTCAAATTCCGGGTCTTCTGCGGCCCGTAATTCCTGGGATACGAAGTCGTAAGCCCGCAGGTTCAATGCTAAACCCACGATTCCGACTGCGCTCATCCACAAACCGGTTACTGGCACAAACAACATAAAGAAGTGTAACCAGCGTTTGTTACTGAAGGCAATCCCAAAGATTTGCGACCAGAAACGGTTCGCTGTCACCATTGAGTAGGTTTCTTCCGATTGGGTCGGGTTGAAGGCACGGAAAGTGTTTGCTGCTTCTCCGTCTTCAAACAGGGTGTTTTCCACTGTTGCACCGTGAATCGCACACAACAGCGCTCCTCCCAATACCCCTGCGACTCCCATCATGTGGAAGGGGTTGAGTGTCCAGTTGTGGAACCCTTGCAGGAATAACAAGAAGCGGAAAATTGCTGCTACTCCGAAGCTGGGGGCAAAGAACCAGGAGGATTGTCCCAAGGGGTACATCAAAAACACGCTGACGAATACCGCAATCGGAGCCGAAAAGGCGATGGCGTTGTAGGGACGGATACCCACCAAACGGGCGATTTCAAACTGACGTAGCATGAAACCGATTAATCCGAAGGCTCCGTGGAGGGCTACAAATGTCCATAATCCACCTAATTGTACCCAGCGAGTAAAGTCTCCTTGGGCTTCTGGTCCCCAGAGGAACAACAGGGAGTGTCCCATGCTGTCTGCGGGGGTGGATACGGCTACTGTGAGGAAGTTACATCCTTCCAGATAGGATGATGCCAAGCCGTGGGTGTACCAACTGGTGGCGAAGGTGGTTCCGGTTAGCCAACCGCCCAGTGCTAGGTAGGCGCAGGGGAAAAGTAGGATTCCTGACCAACCTACAAACACGAAGCGATCGCGCTTTAACCAGTCGTCGAGTACGTCAAACCACCCACGTTGACTGGGGGCGCGTCCTACTGCGATGGTCATGTGAGTAAATCTCCAATTTTCTTATAATTACTGGATGTGTCTACTTCTGGCGAAAAAAATAATATCCAAAAAGCAGATCACTAACTGGGTTGTCAAATCCAGTTTACAATTTTTTACCGACTCTAATAATTCTAGAGGGAAATTACTATTTTTTCCAGGGGGTTTTTAATCTAACTTGCTATTTGAGGTGATAATTTCGACTTTTTCCCGAAGCAACAAGCGCCCAAATAGTTGTATAATCAGCGTTTCAGGTATTTATGAGAAATATGAGAAATTTGATTCTATCTGCGGATAGAATTTTTTTAGTCAAGAATGTGTATGGGGGTGAAAATGGTTAAACCATCTGTATATGCTGTTTTCCCAGGCCAATTGCTACACTAATCCCAGGAAAACCCGTCGGGTCGTCTACGATAATTGTTAAATTTCCCCTCTCCTATCTCCTTCAATCCAAAATCCAAAATCTAAAATCCCAAATTTTCATAACACGGACGCTACAATAATTGCTACAGTTAAGTTTTTAATTCAAGCCAGCTAAATGTATACGATTGATTTGACGGTTCGTAATACCCCTTTCCCAGTTTCGATTCAGCGCAAAACCGCAGAGGATGCGGATGCAGTGTATCAATTGGTGATGACAGCCATGCGTTCTGGTTCGCCTGATATTATCGAACTCAAGTGTGAGGGTAAAATTGAGAAGAAAATCGCTGTTAGGGCTAGCGAAATCTCTGGGGTGATTGTTTCCCAGAAAGAAGGTGTATCGGGAACTGGTACTAGGCAGCCTGGCTTTTTTGTGTTAAACGAGAGCTAAATTTTCCGGCGGAGGGGGAGTAATCGATTATACTTGTATGAACTGGTGGGTCGTTTCTTCCCCTGGTAAAAGATAATTCGTAATTCATAATTCTTAATAGCCTACGGTAATAAACCTCTGCCTATGTAGGGCTTGCTGAAAAATAGTAAAGACGCGATATATCGCGTCTCTATATTTCACCGATATATTGCGTCTCTATATTTCACAAGGAATTGACGGGATTTTAGTCGCAAAAAGAGCAAACAAATTATATCGATTCTCTTTTACTTTGAAATAAATGAAACTAGAATAATCAATGGTTGTAGCCCCTGATATGTGGCGAGTATTAGGGTAAAGGATATTAGGTATGCAAGGCTTAAAAACCTGGCATTTTTAATTTTTTGGGTTTTGTGAAAAGTGGAATCCGTAGGGTTAAAACTATTCCAGTGCAGACGCGACATGTCGCGTCTCTCCCTGTTCTCTACCCTCACGAAAAGACTTTTACAGCAGACCCTACGTAATTAAAAATGGTTTCGTAGATTCCATCTGTTGCCTAATTTTAGGAATTGGTTTAATGACTGAATTTGGGATTAGGGTTGAAAATTTAAACTTTAAATGGGCTTCGGGAGAACCTGTTATCAAGGATTGTTCTCTGCAAGTTCCCAAGGGTGAATTTTGGATGTTGTTGGGGACAAATGGTAGTGGTAAATCGACCCTATTACGACTGATTGCTGGTTTATTAACACCGGAGTCAGGGGAAATTTATGTTCCCCCCAGTATTGGTTTCGTGTTTCAAAATCCCGACCACCAGTTAGTTATGCCAACGGTTGGTGCTGATGTTGCTTTTGGTTTAGTTGCTGAAAAATTGCCTATCAAAGCAGTTCGCGATCGCGTTGAAGCTTCTTTACGAGCAGTCAATCTCCAACACCTGATTCAACGTCCCATCTATGCTCTCAGTGGGGGACAAAAACAACGAGTGGCGATCGCTGGGGCTTTGGCAAGAAATTGTGAAGTTTTGTTACTGGATGAACCCACGGCTTTACTCGATCCAGATAGTCAACTTGATTTGGTTGCTTCTGTCCGCAATCTCGTCAAAAGTCGAGGAATTACGGCTTTGTGGGTGACACACCGTTTGGACGAGTTAAATTACGGCGATGGCGCGTTTTTACTGGAAAAAGGCTGTCTGATTGACACTGGTGACCCCCAACTGATGAAAGCAAAAATGATGGATTTGGAAAATTAGGTGGGGAGTTGGGAATAGGGAGTGGGGAGTAAGGGAAGAAGGAGTTCTTCTTGAATAAGAATGTACTACATCTTGAAGTGCAGAATATGGGTATCAAAATTTGAGTGAAATGGTATGAGTATTTTAGTATTATTAATCACTCCCCTTTCTTCCCTTTTGCCTCTTCTCCTGTATTCTGTCTGTTGTTTTCTTCCAATCGAAAATCTAAAATCCAAAATCTAAAATCCAATAATTTTCCTACTTTCTGGCTTCCATCAATGCGGAAATCATTTGTAATAATTCATGCTCATTGCAGGGTTTTTTGAGATAGGCTTTTGCTCCTAGATGAAAGGCTTTTTCTCGATATTTTTCGCAGTTATGGGAACTTAATATCATGACGGGAATTGCGGCTGTTTCCGGCTTTAATTGTAATTTTTCTAACAACCCATAGCCATTCAGTTGGGGCATGTCAATGTCGCTGATGATGGCGGTGATGTGGGGATGGTTTTGCAATTGCTTGAGTGCTTCGAGTCCGTTTTCGGCTTCGAGGATGGAATAGCCTTGTTGTTGCAGACGATGGGCTACAATGCGACGAACATTGACCGAATCGTCCACCAGAAGAATTGTGGGTTTGCTGAATTGGGGAATGGATGGTTGGTGGGAGGGGGAAGATGTTTGGCTGGCGATGGTGTATAGTAATTCTGGTAAGTTGAGTAGGGGGACAACCCGTCCATCTCGGAGGATAGTGGCGTTACTAAAGCCTGGAGGGAGGGGAATATTACCTTCAACGGGACGGAGGATTACTTCTTGTTCTTGCCAATAGCGTTCGACTTGGATGGCGATGAGTTGACGAGGGGTTTGGGGGGATTGCTCAGAAATATGGTTTGACTCAACAATTAAAATTGTTGGTGTATTAATGGTGGGGTTATTGGGACTAGGGTTTTGTGGTCGTGGTGTCTGATATTGCCAACAATTGGCTAGGCGAATTAAAGGTAAAATCGTGTTTTCGTATTTGTAATAATCTTTGCTGCTGATTTTGTATACTTGACTGGGTGAGTAGGAAAGGACTGCTTGGACACTATGTTTGGGAATTGCCACTAAAGTGCGATCGCTCTCGATTAGTAATACCCTCATCAAGGATGTTTGTAGGGGTAGGCTCAAAGTAAAAGTGGTTCCCTGTCCTAATTTGGTATTGACTGTAACTTCCCCTTGGATTTGTTTGAGGTGATTACGGACAACATCCATCCCCACACCCCGACCGGATAGTTCGGTGACGGTTTCGCTGGTACTAAAACCGGGTTCAAAAATCAGGGATAAAATATCGGCTTCGCTAGCTTGTTGCAGCAGGATTGGGTCAAGTCCCATTTTGATGGCGCGATCGCGTATACGTTGGAGGTCGATTCCGTTACCGTCGTCGGTGATGGTAATCACGGTATGGTTCGGGGATTGGTGGGCTGTAATTTTAATCACTCCTTGGGGTGGTTTGCCGGTGGCTATCCGTTGGGAGGGTGGTTCAATTCCGTGGTCAAAGGCGTTACGAAAGAGGTGGGTGAGGGGTTCCTTGAGTGCATCGAGAATTGCTTTTTCGACGAGGATATCTCCTCCTTGGATTATCAGTTTTACATCTTTGCCGTAGGTATGGCAAAGTTCGGTCAAAGCGCGGGGAAATCGCTGGAATAAATCCGACAGAGGACGTAGGGAAACTTGATGAATGTGTGTTTGCAGGTTGTGAGCTGTTTTATCTAGGTTGCGTTCTAGGTCGAGTGCATCACTTAAACGTGTTTCCATATCGATGGCGATTTCTTTGAGTTTGGTAATTGCGGTGGTGGTGTTGGGGAGGGGATTAGCTAGGGGTTGGGAGTTGGTCAGTTTTTGCCAAGTGCGTTGGGTTTGTTGGTGAGCAATGTCTATTTGCCGAATCACATGGTGTAAGTTGCGGGTGAGTGTGTGTATGGAGTGTAGTTCGGATTGCAGTCGATGTTGATTAATGGTCAATTCCCGCGATAGTTCGGTGATGGTTTCGATTTGTTGCGGGGAAATTCCTAGAGATGGGTCTGGGTGAATTTGATTGCTGGTAGAGACGCGACATGTCGCGTCTTTAGGGCGACATGTCGCGTCTCTACGGGTGGTGGGGGTTATTTTTTCCGGTGGTGTTGATAGGTCTAATGTGGTGGGGATAGCATCGTATTGATTGGCAAGAATTGATTGCTGACATTTGCGCCATAGCTGCAAGGCTGCTTGAGCAATATTTTTGACTTCCTGTTCCTGGGTGGCTGAGTCTAGGTGTTGCATGACCGCTTCACAAGCAAGGACAAAGGCTTGGATTTCAAACATTTGTCCAAGACCATCAAATTCCACGGTCATATTCATTAATTCCGTGTTTAATTGTGGGGAATTTGTGGTAATCAAGTCACTCAAACGTTGCAAACTCATCTCAATTTGAGTCGAAAACATAAGAGCGATCGCTTCATGATTATCGGTTTCGGTGGCCAGAATTGTGGTCATATCTTCGGTTACGGGTTCACCGAAGTGGTCAGATAGTTGGCTAAATATTGGTTGAAATTGCTCGGCAATAATTTCGGCAGTTAAACTTAAATTATCTGCATAGGCTGCAACCAATTGCCGTAAACAATCAACCCCATTTAAGCACAGTTCAATCAAGTGATTATCAATTGCAATTTGTTTCCGTTCTACCTTTAAAACCTTGAGATAATCCTCCCAGCGATGGGCTAAATCACTGAGGACATGTAATCCCATAATCGCGGACCCACCTTTAATGGAGTGGGCTGCCCGCATCACATGATTAATTTTATCTAGGTCTAGATGGGGATTAATTTTTAATTGCTGGAAAAAGTTTTCTAACTGTTGAATATTTTCACTAACTTCTAGCAAAAATTGTTGTTTTAATTCCTGTTCTTTATTCATTTTTTTGTTGTCAATTTGGAGTATTTTGAGGAAATGATAACAATAGAGATAATAATCTGAGATTAATTTAGAGGATATTTTCCAAGTCGATTTTAAGACTTAAGCTATTGTTTCTGAGGAGTGGGAAGAGATGGGTAAATCGGGAGTAATTGATAACGATAAATATATCCCTTAAGTCTATTTCCTACTTCAAGAAGTGGTTAATAAAGTATTTATTAATACTTGACAAACATCCTCTGAAAAAACTGCAAATGAGTCAGAAAATTTATTTTATGTGTATCTTAATATCTTTTACCATCTTACTCCCGACTCCCGATTCCCCACTCCCCATAATTAAAGAATTAATCCACTTGAAAATTGCAAATATTATGTTGTAATTCTTCCGAAAGTTGCACAGTTTGTTCCAGCGCATCAGCAATTTCCTGTGCAGTTGTGCTGGTATTTCCAGAAACTTCTACCATACTATGAATTTTTTGACTGACTTGATGGGAGTATTGCTCCGTCTCCACTATTGATGTGGCAATAGATTGCATCAATTCGTCAACTTGCTGACAAATCTGAACGATTTGCTGAAGATTTGTTTGGCTAATCTCGATATTTTTACTACTTTGATTGACCTGATTAATTCCTGACTCCATCATCTCCTTCAGTAGGCTACTATCCTGATGCATATTTTGGACAATCGTATCTATTTCATGGGTGACATAGGTGCAACGGTTAGCGAGGTTGGCAATTTCTTGGAGTAAAATTGTGAAATTAGCTGGGTTATTTTCTCCGCTACGATTTACCTCTATTCCGGTGTTAATTGCTAATAAATTTGTTTGCATGGCACTTTGATTAATTCCGTTGATTAGACGCTGGATTTGTTGGACGGATTCACTTAAATTTTCTGTTTGATGACGGTTTTGCTCCAGTTCCTCCCCTAAATTCCCAATATCCGCGATCGCCTGTTGCAGTTTGCCATCATTTTCCCTAGCTATTTGCATTATTGCCGAGGTAATTTGCGCCATACCCGCAATTGTTTCCGAGGTCGTTTTCACCTTTGCTCGCATTGCAGTGATGGTTTCTAAAATTTTCCGGGTATCCTTTGCTTGCTCACAGGCTCCTAATGCTACATTTTTAATGGCGATCGCGTTATCGTTAATGGCCTGATTTACCTGGGTGGCGGTATTTTTGACGTTAATCACCAAAATACGCAAGCTCTCAATAATGGCGTTAAAAAAGTCGGCAATCGTCCCAATCTCACCCACTCCAACCTCTGCACGTACTGTTAAATCTCCCGCGATCGCTTTTTCAATGGAGTCTATTAAGGTCAAAATCTCGGTTTGCATTCGCTCTGTTTCTTCGCTGCGCTGTTGAGCGATGCTTTCGGCGATATCCCGCGCCGTCATGGTATTCTGAAGTAGGTTAGCCCGCTCTAAAGCCAACCCCACCATACGGGCAAACTGTTCAAATAGGTCAATTTCCCCAATTTGCCAAATTCTCCCTTGACTGCATTGATGGGCTATTAATAATCCTAATAATTCGTCTCCCACGATAATTGGTGCAACTAAATTCGCCTTCACTGCAAAGGTCTCTAATTGCTGGATATAACACTGACTCAAACCCGCATCATAAATATCATTAATCGCTACCACCCGTCCACGTCGATATTTCTCCACATACTCTTCTAAACAGGTGTCTGTAAGTTTAAAACCCATTGCACAGGGAAAACCCGCAACCACGGACTCGGCTAAAAATTTTCCGCGATAGCTTGGATCAAATTGGTAAATCACCACCCGATCTACCTGCAAAGCTTGACGGATATCCTGCACCGCTAAACTATAAATATCATCACTTTGCCAAGAACTAGATAGATGTACCGCCAAATTCTTTAAAGCTTGGGTCGCAGTTTGAGAATCAATCCGTTCTAAGGCTACTCCCAATTGCGCTGCGGATTGACGAATAAAATCAATTTCCTGACTTGACCAATCCCGTTGTCTTGTACACATATCCACGGCGATCGCCACGGGAACTACCCCCAAGGCTGAAATCCGATAACGATTCCGTTTCCCATCTGTAGACTGTTTATCTTCCACAATCGGGGTAACTACCCGTGATTTTACCTGCATTTTTTGTAACTGCTGTCGCAAATCGTTGGAGTAACCAGCTAAATTCACATCCCCCACCGCCAATACCCGTGTATTATCCATAATGTCCTGGGACACGGGAAACTGTTGCAAACTCTTAACCCCCGACACCACTGATTCCGCGATCGCGGTATAACTACCATCGGGATTGCAAGCATAAATTGTCACCCGCTCTACCCCTAAAGCAGTCATCATTTCCTGGGTAATTGTTTTAAATAATTCTTCCCTGGTCGCAGTTTGCTGAATTGTTAGTAATGCTTGACTAAATTGCTTTAATTGCTCGGTTTCCTGACTCCGTTCTCTGATTAATCGCTGTAATTGAGCAGCCATTTCATTAATATTTGCACCTAACGAGGTCAGTTCATCTCCACCAGCTAATGGCATTCGTGTGTCTAAATTACCTTGTGCTAAACTGGTAACTGCTATATTTGCGGTTATTAAACGTGACGATAATCTTCTGGCGAGAATTACAGCAATAATGACCGCCAGCAATATGGTTAAAATGGAACTAATGAATAAATTCCTCAGCAGATTGCGTGAAACTGCAAATGCAGTATTTGGATCTTGACTCAGCACCAATCTCCAACCTAAATCTGCTGAAGTTACCGTTGGTACAACCGTCACTAAGGCTTGTTTCTGATTACCTACTATTGGCAAAGTTTCTGTAATCATCTGGGGGGAGTTGTTCAATCTATCCCACTCAGCAAATATCTCCCCAATTGGCTTCCCTTGTTGATTGCTGTCATTAGTCAGAAATACTAATCCCGATTGGTCTAACAAGTAGTATTTTCTACTATCTAAATACTGACTTAGCCGTTTTTGACCTATTCCTGACAGTAATTTTTGGCTGGAAATCTCTCCCCTAATCACCCTAATTACTTCTCCTGTCACCCGGTCTTTAACGGGTACATTGAGATAAATTCGCGAGTTTTGACGATTATTATCCAATACTGGTTGACTAATGGTAAAACTACCAGATTGACGGATTTTTGGCAAATAATCGGCATTTTTGGCTGGAGTCGTTGCTTGGGATGAGGTTTTTAACTTGACATTCCCCTGCAAATCCAACACAACTAAGCTATTGTAAAATTTTTCCTTTTCTAACCAGTTTTTTAAGCGTAATTCCTTTTCTTCCTGAGTTAGTTTATTATTATCATTGTTCAGAAAATCCTGATTTGCTAACAATTCCAATTCTAGCTGTCGATTTAACAAAAATTGATTAATACCGCTTGCTAAACCCTCAGCTTGTAACTGCTTATTTAAAGTAATGTCCCGTCGAATAAATTGGTTCATCATCCCATAGGTATTAGCTCCAATAATCACAACCGGAATCACACTAAAAATCACACTATAAATAGCTGCCTTCTTTTTTAATCCTAAGCCTAACGGAGAGCGGCTAAATGTTGTTTGCATTGTTGACTTATCTTCCCTTTCATTACTTTCATCACAAATTCTATGTAATTATCAACAGTCAATATCTGGATTTCGCGAAATTTTGATTTTCCTGATACCCCTACTCCAAGTTTTGAGAATGTATGAAAAATGCTGAAT
Source organism: Calothrix sp. NIES-3974 (assembly GCF_002368395.1). Taxonomy (GTDB): domain Bacteria; phylum Cyanobacteriota; class Cyanobacteriia; order Cyanobacteriales; family Nostocaceae; genus NIES-3974. Next base: position 1,963,195 of record NZ_AP018254.1, on the reverse strand, counting down.
TCGAGTTTCATCTTTATTGATTGTCGATTTATCCTAAATCTCCTTCCCGTGCTGATGTATTTTTCCTTTGATTTGTTGATAGTTGGCCTTTAGGCATTCATCATCTCAACAACAAACTCAGTTTCTCAAGGTTGAAAATATAATTCAAATAGGGCTAATTTTGGCAACTAAATTAGTAATGATTTGAACCAAGGTATCACGAGTATAGGGTTTAGTTATATAAGCATCTGCACCCTGTCGCATTCCCCACAAACGGTCAATTTCGAGATTTTTGGAACTACAAATAATAATTACTGATTGTTTAGTAGTTGGGTGACGTTTTAATAATCGACACAGTTCAAAACCACTCATTCCCGGCATCACCACATCTGTCACAATTGCGTCTGGCTTTTGGGTCAAAGCAATTTCTAAAGCTACTGAAGCACTGGATGCAGTGATTACTTCATATCCTTCATTTGCCAAATAATGTCGCATTAATTCCAACTCACTAGGTGAATCATCAACTAATAATAATTTCGCCAAGTTGTTAATCGGTTTTTTATGCATATTTTACAAATAATTTTGGTAGTGAGTGAAAAAAAATGAGGATTCGTTTTTCAGGTTATTTGGGCAAAGATTATTTATCTAGTTTGGCTAAATTTTGAAATAATATTTTCAGTAATGCTGCTTTTGAGAAGGGTTTATTTAAATAACCGGAAGCCTTAACTAACTTCGCACGGGCTTTATCAATTAATCCAGTTCTACCTGTCACCATAATAATCGGTGTATTTTGGAATTTAGCATGTTTACGTAATAAAGAACATAACTCATATCCATCTAAATTGGGCATAGAAATATCTAATAAAATCACATCCGGTTGATGTCGTAATATTTCCACTAAAGCCTTCAGGGAGTCATCAATTCCAATCACCTGGAAAATCTGTTCGTCTAAATAACCACGAATCGCTTTCAATATCATTGGGCTATCGTCAATACATAAAATTTTATATAATTTTTTACTTGAATCTGGTTCCCTTTTTGCTTGTTGTTGGGAATCAACGGGAGATGCTTTTAATAACTGTGGAGATGGAGTTTCTGGTGTAAAAGTTGCTGCATTGTCTAGGAATTGTGTCGGAATTGAATTTTCTGGCGTGGGATAATTGGGGATTTTTGTTAAATTCGTTTCCTGGTTAATTGATTTTGCTTCAACCACATTAAACATGAATGTTTCTCGCTGATTTTCTGGGGAGAGACTTAATGTCTTTTCCCTACCTATTTCCCCATCAAACCTATTTAATTTTAATAACCAATTATTTTCTTGAACATACATATCTGCTAAATCCAGATAACAAAATTTTGGCATACTGTTCATCAAAGGATTAGCAATAAACTCCAACTCACATTCTGGAATTTCTAAAAATGAAGTGATTGCCTTTTTAGTAATATCTGTGATTAAATTTTGAACCTCTAGAATTGACAAGTATTTTTGCTCAACCAGCCAACACATTAGTAAATAATGCTGCTCATCAACACCCAAAGCTGATACTTCCCTATCCCCAGATTGATGTTCCAGGAGTTCCGGGACAGTAATCTGAGCCAATTTAGCCTGAATCATGGGATTTTCTGGGGATATCTCTTCAATTTTACGGGCAAATAAATATCCACTCTCAATCCCAGAGAAGCCATAAAACAAATAACCGTCTTCCCAGAAAAAACTCCAGGTATTAGGTGAGCTACTCACTTCCAGTTTACCTGTTTTGTAATTCACCGCAGTTTCCTGAAGTAATGCGATGTTGTCGGACGGGTGTAAAAAAGACTGTTTACCAATGTTTATCGTTTTGACCATTATGCCAATATAATCCCCGCTCTTGATGGATGGGATGTTTTTGTGATTACTCGTATTTTCTATTTATATTATTAGTAATCAGTGTACTATAAAAAGCATGAAAATTGTTTGTCATAGATAAATCTTCGTATAAATTTTTCATGTTTATTTGCCATCATCTCAACTAGAATTTATCAAGCAGTGATTATTTTTTCTGTTTTACTTTTTTCGCTTCATTTGTGTAATTGCTTGATGTATTATTTTTATCTAATCTGTTGTCAAAAGTTACTGCCTTCATTCGGAATCAGACTTCCTTGATTTCCAGTCAAAACCAGAAACTCTATCCATAATCCCGATTCTCTCTACCGATTGCAGCCAAAGAATTAATTAACACAAGTCCGTTTGCCGGACAGCGATCGCTAACACTCAAGTACTTAGTCGCAATTAAAACTTGTACATGGATGAATGAGCAAACTGGACTAATATTGGTTTCCAAAGTATTCTCTTTGTAGTAATATTTTTCCCTTATATTGATGAATGTTTTCCCATCACCAGGTTAAATCGGTAGCTCTCATCAACTAAAGTAATACCCTAAGAGGATGTTTTAAAAGTCGATTTTAATACTTGAATTATCGTTTTTGGGAATGGGAAGAGACCCGACGTGTCGCGTCTGTACTCTCGAAGGAAAAATCAGCTTTATTTTCTGGAATGCAGGGAGTGCATAGAAATAGGGGTTAATCAACAACTGGCGAATTATAGCGATAAACTTGGGATTTAAGTTCGGGCGTACTAATTGTATTACAAAGCTTACCAATTAGTGAAGCGATACGAGGTTTCATCAAGGTTTGGCAGGAATCTGAAGCAGAAGACTGGATTCATCGTATTGCCTATTTACCACTCTAAATGTGGTGACGAAAGCCGGATAACTTTTGGAATGATGCTGGAATTTATCAAAATTAGTAAATATACAACTTAAATGCACAACCTGGATTTCTCACGAGTAAGTTGTAAGCCTTGAGTAACGAATTAATTTTGCTTCTACGGACTATCCCTACTCCCTAATTCCCTGTGAGTTTTAGGGTTTTGTGAGAAATGCAGGACAACAACTGAACATACCCTAATCCCAATTTACGCGATCGCATTTGATGAAATTTTCCCACAAAATTGACCAAGTATTTACACATTTCCTGTACTCTAACGACAGATAAACATTTTTCCCTTAACAAAATTCATTCCATCAAACTATGGATGCACTCTTTGAACAACTAAAACACCCCAATCCCAATTTACGCGATCGCGCCATGTTAGAAATCGCTGCACAAAGGGATGAAAACACTATCCCTCGCTTGATTAGCATCCTAGACGACGAAGATGTAGTCTATCGTCGAGCTGCGGTGCAAGCACTAGGTGTAATTGGTACCGATTCTATCCCCCCTCTAGAAAATTTATTACTCCATAGTGACAATCCCACAGTTCGCGCTAGCTGCGCTAAAGTCATGGCTCAAGTTGCTGTTAACCATCCCGATGCATCTTTCCCCTCCACCGGAATTACAGCCCTACAACAAGCCACCAACGACCCCAACCCAGTTGTCCATATCGCTGCGGTTATGGCTCTAGGTGAAATCGGTTCTCCAGCTTTCGATGTTTTAGTTGATACCCTGAAAACCACGGAAAATGTCACCGTTGCCGTTGCGATTGTAAATGCATTGGGTGATTCCGGCAATCCCCAAGCGGTAGAAATTTTAACCCAACTAAGTCAAGATGAAACAATTGATGAGTACATCCGCGAATCCGCCATCAGTGCCTTACCCAGATTAGACCAGGTAATTAACTATAAAAACCGCACCTGGTGATTCTTCCCAACTAAAGCAATTTACCCTATGTCCCTTCAGGACGTTAAGTAGGTAGGTACAATTAAACATAAAACCGCAACGTGACCGTTCATTCGGCGTACAGACGCGATATATCGCGTCTCTCCCTACTCCCTGTACAGACAACCCGACGGGTCGTCTCTACTCCCTAATCTCAATGACAATTTTACCACCCACTCACTTACCCACCATCAATCGCTACGCAATATGATGGGGGTTCCCCCAATGAGTCTATCTCCGTATGAGTACTCACATTAATTTAAAGACACCAATTTTTTCATGCTTTCATGTTCTTTTTCTGTACGTCTTTTAGATTGGATTTGTTGACGAACTTCGTTGTATATTGTTGGGTCAAGGGGTTGCATAACTTGTGTGATACTCTTCCACAAATCCTTCTTTGTATCTACACCCATATCTTCTAGTAGTGTTTCCACATGACGTAAACTGAAAGGAGAAATACAAGCTCCACTTGCATCATTTGTTTTATTTAATTGCTTTTGCATCCACACATAGTCAGCCTGAATTTCTGCCTCCATTTCCGACTGACTTGGTAACTTCACATAACCTTCAATATAATCCAATAACCACCAAGCTCCCACTTCAGAAGTTAACTGAGAAAAGAAACTAGTGTTATAACCAACAAAACCCAGGTGAGGAATTTCAGGATGAATCAAATGACGGTAAAGCTGAAAATGTCCTTGATTATTTAATATTTTCTGGCGATATTTTTCTGGTAAGAACGAAATATCTTGACGAAAACCTGTACCAAAAATAACTATATCAGCCTTTATCTTCTCTCCATTTTCTAACTCTACGCCTTCTGAAGTATAACGGGTAATTTTTGTTTTGTGAGCAATGATTTTCCCTGTTCGTACATATTCAAAAAAATTATCTCCCGCAATTCCCGAAGAACAATCAACCGCATTTAATGGTAAATTCGGCAGCATATTGCATTCATCTAGCCGCAACTGTTGACGGATAACCATTTCATTGGTTCGCCAAAAAGCCCAAACTATAGGTTTACCAATTGTATGTAATAGTTTCTCTCCACCGCGTAATTCTCGGTAGGGTAGCCATGACTCAGAAAAGCGGGTTAATAAAATATTTTTAATATTAATTTTCCCGAGTAAATATTTCGGTAATCTCCAAATAGCTTGACGATATACTAAATCACATTTACTGGCATTTTCGGCAGCAATACTAGCGATATCCGAAGCAGACTTACCAAATCCTACTACTATTACTCGTTTATTTTTTATTTTCTCAATTTGATTAAATTCGGTAGAATGAATTACCTGTCCACCAGCATTAGTAAATTCATCTATTCCGGGAATTTGAGGTATTTTCGGAACATTATATAGACCATTACAAACTAAAACAAAATCGAATTCATATATTTTTTCCTGTCCTCCGGTATTGACTCTCACTTTCCAGTTTCCAGAACTCTCTAACGATTCATCAGATATGTGTATAACTTCTGTATTGAAAAGGATATGTTCTGTAACACCAAAATCATCTGCATAGGATTGCAAATACTGACGCATTTGTGCTGCTGTTGGCCATTCCGCAAATGTTTGTGGCATGGGATAATCACTAAAACAAAAGGTATCTCGGTTATTTTGGGTCGTTAAACCTGGATAAGTGCGGGATTTCTCCCAGACTCCACCTAAATTTGCCAGCTTTTCAAAAACAGTCACTTTGTATCCTGCTTGTAAAAAAGTTTTGGCTGCAACTAAACCACTAATTCCAGCACCAATAATACCAATTGTTTGCACTTTCATTGGATGTAGAGATATTTAGAGAAGGGGTTTGAGGAAAAATATACTAAATTTAATCCAATCTAAAAATCGGTTTGACTTCAGTATTAATGCTTAGTATACAGTGTTTTTTATATTTTTTTAAAATTTATTTGCAGATTTTATAAATCAAGATCGAATTTTCTCAATTTTTATGCAACTCGATAGCCTTGTATCTTTATATGCTGGGGTAAGTAAGGGAGTACCCACATTTCATCAGTATTTCGTGGGTAACTCCTGTTAAAGTTTTACTGACTATTGGGTGCAAATACTAGATAGATATAATAGGTTGCCATCGGGATAATGGTAGCAGCAATGAGTAATCCGACTACCCAAGCTGTGGAGTTACCTCTTTTTTCCTTGCTTTCCTCCGCACTCATGTAAGTACCTTCCACTTGGATGTCGTCTTTAACCTGTGGAGGACCGGGGTCTTCTTGACCAGATAGTACTGCAACTAGGCGATCGCTTGCGTCTAAAAATGCTTGATTGTATTTATCTCCGTCTCGTAGGGGGACTAGCAGGGTTTCATTGGCAACACTTGCAGCAATTTCGTCTGTGAGCAAGGATTTTACCCCTTCTCCTGCAACGATGGCTGAGTTATTGGTGACAGTATCCAACATGAGGATAACTTGATTGGCTTGTGCTTGTTCGTCGGCAAACCACTGTTTAAACAAGGCTTTGGTGAAGCTTTCTGCTGTTTCCCCGTAATCTAAGCGATGTACAGTGACAAATCTGACTTGATTACCAGTTTTTGCTGCTAAATCAGCCAAGGCGCTACTAATTTTACCCTCATTAATGCGGCTAATTACTTCTCCTTCATCCACAACCCAGGTATCCGGTGTTAGGGGGGGAATTTCATAGACACCCGTTGCAAATGCTGGTGCTACAAACAGGGATAGGGCCATTATACCAGTAATAATGGCACTCAAAAAAATTTGTTGCCACGGACGAAATTTGGCACCCAAGGTATTTGGCTGTAAATTTCCTTGATGTTCGCAAACCTGCTGTGTGCGGCTTTTCTTGTGGAGGAACGGTTTCATTCAATACCCCAATCTATATACAGACTCTCATTCAAAAATACTACAAAATTGCGATTATCAAAGCTTGACACAATCATGAGTATCCCATATTCAGATTTGGAGCAAATCTCTAAAATGTTTTAGGGAGTTGGGTGTCGGGAGTAGTGGTCTGTCCCATTAATTTTGATGGGTGAGGAAAGGCGTATAGTAGCACTTTAGCGCCCTTATGTTAACACTTTTTCGTGGCTTCCTCATCACTATGGGATAGACCAGTAGAGGAAAAATTAACCTGATGGATTCTGTATTCTCTGTTTCAGTATCCCAGCCCAAATTTTATATCCTTCGCCGTTGAGATGGATACCATCGGTGGTACATTCTGGGAGTAGTTGGTGGTGTTCGTCGGCTAGATGGGAATAAATGTCAAGGTATTCACATTGAAATTCCTGGGCGATCGCTTGGATGTTTTGGTTGAGGGTGAGAATATCCTGACTAACCTGTGGACGGGGACGAGTACGCAAGAATGTTGCAAGGGTGGTGTTCACGGGGATAATACTTTGCAAAAATATTTCTGTTGATGGTAGTTGGGTGGTTATGGTTTGGATGAGTTGTCGATAATCCTGGGTTATCTGGGTTAATGATTTATTGGTGTTTACTAAGTCATTTACTCCAATCATCAGAAATAATTGCTGAGGTTGGATTTTAATAATTGCTGATATTCTTTTCCAGACTCTGATGGTGGTATCTCCGGAAATCCCACGATTAATCACATGGGGATTTGCTAATAATTCAACCCATTCCCCTTCATCGGTAAGACTATCACCTAATAAAACTATCTTTTGATGATGGGGGTTGGCAAGAATTTCAAATTGATGACTTTTATGGATGTAATAGGGTGTGAAAGTATTGTCGTAATTTAGCTGTTGATGGTTGCTGAAGTTCCAGATTTTTTGAGTGAGGTATTTCCAGCCTCCTTTACTTATTAGTAAAGTTAATAAAATCAAGCTGAAAATCAGATTTAATGCTAAGGAACTGTAAATAATAATATTAATAATATTTGTAGACATCGGATAAGTAATTTGTAATTCGTAATACCCGCTACGCGGGAAGCAAGCTACGTAATAGCCTGCGGCAAGCCGCTTCGCGTCTACGTAATAGCCGGTGGCAACGCTTTGCGTACGTAATACCCGCTACGCGTCTACGTAATTTGTAATTAACCTGTTGCTTTTTAACTATCCTGATTGAGGGAAATTACTTTACTATTACAGCGATTCATCGCCATTTCCACACCTTGCTTTAAACACAGTTCCGTACACTCTACGACAAAACCTAATACTTCCTTCATCAAGTTGGCTTCTTCTTGAGAAAATTTCCCAAGCACATGGGAAACAGTTCCACTATCCCCATCCTTTTTTGGTTTGCCAATCCCGATTCGTAAGCGGGGAAAATTATCACTGTGCAAATGAGCGATCGCGCTTTTCATCCCGTTGTGTCCACCCGCAGAACCAGAAAGACGTAACCTGGTTTTGCCAATCGGTAAATCCATATCGTCGTAAATGACTAATACCGATTCTGGTAAAATTTTATACCACTGGGTAACAGCTACTATGGACTGTCCGGAACGATTCATGTAGGTCAATGGTTTAAGTAGGCGAATTTTTTCACCATTGATTGCCATTCCCTCACCAAATTCGCCTTGAAATTTGCGGTTTTCGGTTAGTGAAATTCCCCAGGTTTTAGCCAAAGCATCAATAGCTGCAAAACCTATATTATGACGGGTATCGTCGTATTTTGGTTCTGGATTACCTAAACCAACTATTAACTGAGGTATAACTAACTTTTTTTCCGTTGCTTGAGACATCAAAGTCTTGTTTTATATAAATTTAAGTGCGTAAGTCCTAAAAATAAATATAAGGCTTACAGCGTTTCGCTTTGGAGTTGATGCATTTTGGGGAGCAGGGAATTCGGGGGAAGAAAATGTGTGAAAATTTGAGTGAAATAGTATTAAATCAAATTAAAAAAATGGGAATATTCGGAGTGAAACTGTTGCCCATTCCCTATTCCCTATTACTGCCACTATGAAACTTTCTCCGTTTCACTCACTTCTGTTTTTACCTCTTCTGTAGTGGCGGGAGAAATTTGCTTGGGTTCAATTTCTGCAGTTGTTTTCACTGATTCTTGAATTTGATTTGCTTCCCGTTGAAATTCTTCTTGAAACTCCCTTGATGCTTCTTGAAAACCGCGAATCGCTTTCCCTAAACTACGTCCAATTTCTGGTAGTTTCTTCGGTCCAAATACTAATAACGCCACTACCATAATTAGGGCCATTTCTGGCAAGCCGATACCAAAGACATTCATCACCTTCTCCGAATTTTAGATTTTGGATTTTTAGTGCTGCTGCATCTTGTCATATTTATACACTTGTTTCGTAGAAATCAGTGACTTTTTTTGATGAAAAATTTACAGCCTGTACACAACCAGCTACAGGTTTAAAAAACATAGGCAGAGCGAGCAAGCCAAGAAATCATTACTCCTAATGCCGAACCTGCTATGACCTGTACGGGGGTGTGCCCAAGTAACTCCTTCAGTTTGTCTTGGCTAAACTCGTGTTTATCATCAAATAGTTCATCCATCATTTGATTCAGGATACGGGCTTGTTTCCCTGCGGCTTGACGGACTCCAGCAGCATCATACATGACAATAATAGCAAATACCATTGCCAAGGCAAAATCTGGTGTTTGCCAACCAATGGTTTGTCCAACTCCAGCCGCTAATGCTGTCACCAAAGCCGAGTGAGCGCTAGGCATTCCTCCGGTCGTTACCAGCACACGGATATCGAGTTTACGATTTTTGATGATCTCCACAATCAATTTAATTGCTTGGGCAATGATACAAGCTACCAGGGCAACCAGCAGCACCCGGTTTTGGAAGATGTCGCCTATGTCCTGCATGGTTTTTCGGAAATAAAGTGAATAAATATTACCAGTGGTTGAGGTTTAAATAAAGTATGGGATGCAACCTTGTATTCCAACTTTACCGTGTTATGGTTTTTTACTCAAATGTGAGGATGGGCTGATTTTAGGGGTGTGTTTGGGTTGAGGTTAATTACTGCGATTGGTGATAAAGTGGGCGATCGCAATTAATGGTTGAGCTGCTTCACCGTAGGGTTGGAGTTCCTGACAAGCTGCTGCTATCAACTCTTCGGCTTGTTGACGGGATTTTTCAATTCCCCATAAACTGGGATAGGTGACTTTTTGCGCGGCGATGTCTTTACCAACGCTTTTACCTAGTTCCTCTTGGGTAGCTGTAATATCTAAAATATCATCGATAATTTGGAAGGCTAAACCGATATTTTGGGAATAACGTGATAGACGTTCGATGTCTTCCTCTGATGCTCCCGCTAAAATTCCGCCGCACACCACACAGGCTTCTAATAAAGCGGCTGTTTTATGATTGTGGATATAGTTTAATGTCTCTAAACTGGTATCAGTTTTACCTTCGCATTCCAAATCCACCACCTGTCCACCGACTAACCCTTCTGCTCCTACTGCCTTAGCTAGTTTGGCTACAACTTTTAACAACCGTTCCGCCGGTACGTTTTTAGTTTGTGTAACAGGATACTCAAAGGCATAGGTCAGTAATCCATCTCCCGCAAGAATGGCAATATCTTCCCCGTAGACTTTATGGTTGGTCAATTTGCCGCGACGATAATCATCGTTATCCATTGCTGGTAAATCGTCGTGAATTAGGGACATGGTATGAATCATTTCTAATGCACACGCGGTCGGCATTGCCATTTCGATTGTTCCACCCATCATTTCACAGGTAGCCAAGCACAAAATGGGTCGTAACCGCTTTCCCCCCGCTAACAGGGAATATCGCATGGATTCGTAGATTTTTTCTGGGTATTGCACGGGTAGCGATGCATCTAAAGCCGCTTCACATAGAGCTTTTCGCTCTTTCAAATAACCTTTGAGGTCGAATTTAGTTAAGGTTTGGTTGGTTTGGATATTCTCCGCTGCTACCATGCTGAAAATCCTTATTTTTTTAAGTTATTTTTGGTGACAAATTTCGAGGTGTTTTGTTGATTTTAAGATTTGTTTGGTTATAAGAGCAGTTCCGGAAAAATCCATGATTTATACCCGTATTTTTTCTGAGCTAACCAGTCACAATACTAACTGAAAACAGTAAACATAAATTTCCAGCAGTAACTCACAACCCACACCACAAATCAAGAAAATCTAAACTTTTTGGAGATAGCTATCAACAGTATTCTGTAATAGAATCGCCACGGTCATTGGACCAACACCACCGGGAACAGGAGTAATATACCCAGCTACCCGACAAACACTCTCAAAATCGACATCGCCGACAAGTAGGGCATTCCCACTAGCATCAACAATACGATTTATTCCCACATCTACCACAACCGCGCCCGGTTTTACCATTTGTGAAGAAATTAATTGCGATCGCCCAACTGCGGCAATCAAAATATCAGCTGTTTGGGTAATTTGGCTCAGATTGACGGTTTGAGAGTGAGCAACAGTTACCGTCGCATTTTCTGCCAATAACATCATGGCTACAGGTTTACCCACCAAAATACTCCGACCTACTACCACCGCATGTTTGCCGGCAATCGGTATATTATACTCGTGCAACAATCGCATGACACCAGCAGGTGTGCAACTGCGTAAACCCGGTTCTCCCCGCACTAAATGACCTAAATTCATCGGATGCAATCCATCGGCATCTTTTTCGGGCAAAATTTGATGTAGTAAAGCCACACTATCCAGATGATTAGGCAATGGTAACTGAACCAGGATGCCATCAACTCGCTCATCTTGGTTGAGTTCGGCGATCGCATCACTCAATTCCTCAAAGCTGGTTTCGGTGGGAAAATGTTTACCGAAGGAACTAATCCCAATTTTGGCACAAGCACGTTCCTTTCCACGCACATAAGCTGCTGAAGCTGGATTATCCCCCACCATCAGCACAGCTAACCCTGGAGGTCTACCAATTTTGTCCTTGGCTTGGGAAATTTTGTAGACTAATTCTTCATGAATTTTGGCAGCTAAAGCTTTACCATCCAGAATTTTTGCTGTAGGTGCATTCATCGTAATCGGTAAGTATGGGTGGAAAAAGTTTGGTCGTCAGGTAGAGACGTAACATGTTACGTCTCTAATAATTGGGGAAAAACATGTTACGTCTCTAAATAATTGGGGAAAAACACGTTACGTCTCTAATGATTAGGGAAAAACATGTTACGTCTCTAATGATTAGGGAAAAATTATTTTACGGATTCTAGTGTACATCACAACGGCAGCTATTCCCGATTTCCTCCCTTGTAAACCTATCCATTAGTCACATCTTTCTTAACAAAGTCTGAAAAGCGATTATAGAAATGATTTCAGTAGAGGGATTAAGCATTAAGATTAGACAAAACTCAGAAAGTATGCATTTAGATTTGATGGGCTAGCTTCCAAGTTACGGCGATATCGTGCAATCGTCGTAACCCTCTCCAAATCGTCTTGACTCCAGGTTCCCCATCACCTTTACGACCCAGAAAACCACCTAGTCGAGCAATCATTCGTACAGCTTCTCTTAATGTTGGTGGCTGATCTGGTGGAATTGGGTTTTTGTTCACACTTACACATAAAGATTGCCATTCAACTGTAGTTAAAACCGTTTCACAACTTTGTTCTGGATTATCCCTTGCTTGGTAAGTTAACCATAATAATCGCCATGCCACAATCGAATATGTCGCTAATGCCATTGATAGGCGTTTTCCTGTCTCCAGTTGTAATTCCTCGATTCGACAACCGCTTTTCAATGTATAGTGATAACGCTCGATTAACCAACGATATGTATACCATTCAACACATTTTACCGCATCTTCAAGGCTATTAATTTCCAATGTCGTTAACAATAACCAACTGATTGGTTTTATCTCCGATGGTGGACTCTTTTCTTCTGCTAATATCACCTGTAGTTTTACTGGTTTACAAAGCGAACGCCCGAGCTTATTTTTTGGTACTTCTATTTCAACTGTTTCGTATCTAATTGTTAGTTTTGCTATCCTTTCTGGTCTTTCTGGATTTCTTCTTACCTTGACTTCTACTTCTCCCTGAGTTGGACTTGACCTGATCGCCTCATGTAGATAATTCGCTGTATGGCTAACTTTTCTATTATGAGTTCCTCTGATTAGTAAGTGGCTATTTTCTGGTCTTTCCTGATTAAATAAATCAAATATATCTGCTTCTGAGTCTGCTACTGTTATGATTTTTATCTTTTCTGGTAGTAATTTATTTGTTCTCTCTAGCCCTTCCAACCATCTTTGGCTTTCTTTTTCTTCTGTTTGTCTTTTTCTACGTGTTTTTGCTATTCCTAAATCTTCGATATTTCTTGACCATACTTGTTGGTCTATTACTCCCAGTGGAACTCCTTTTATGCTTGATAATAACGTTGAATGTACTTTTAATCCTAAACTTTTTCTCTGGTCTAGATATCCAATTCCTTCTGTTGCTGGATGACTTGTTACATCCATATTTGTTGTGTCTTGTATTGCTAATACTATCTCGTGTTCTTTTGCCCTTTCGATTGTACTTTTGATATGTCCATTGCTTATATCTGATGGTTTTATATACGGCGAACTCCACAAATCATATGCTGCTGTTGTCGCTGCTACGCTCCCACATGCTTGAGGTACACTCGATGTTGGTTGTGCTGCTAAATCTTCTACCATCTTTATCAAACGCTTGTTTCGCCGTTTATCTCCCAAATCCAAGTGCTTCAATTCCCTTGCTGCCCATTTTTCCATTTTTTACACCCTATCTTTCCTCTCTCAAAACTATACCTATCAAGCCTTTCGTCTTCTTTTAAGTATTTTTACTTTTTGTTAAGAAAGATCCGGGTAATGGATAGGGAGTTGGAGGGGTGGGAGGCTCCCAGCCCAGAGGAGTCTCCTCTTATGAGGGGAAATAATTGATTGGAAACTCCACTGTGCCAAATGTTTGGCACAGTTACTTGGGGACGTCTCCTCTTATGAGGGGAAATAATTGATTGGAAACCAACGTTAATATTGCTTTAAGACAGATAGCACTGTTAATAGGTCTCCTCTTATGAGGGGAAATAATTGATTGGAAACTCATCAGCCAGCCCAGATGAGTCAGCTGATGAACGGTTCTAGGGGTCTCCTCTTATGAGGGGAAATAATTGATTGGAAACTGGAAACTAATTATTGATTACCATCGGATTTAAATGAGCAGGGTATTCACCACATACATCAACGGGTAAATAAACGTGGAAACAAGTACCTTTACCAATCTGGGTTTCCACATCAATTATGCCACCGTGATTTTGAATAATTAGCTGTGCGGAGTAAAGTCCTAAACCGCTACCCCGATTAGCTTGCTTAGTGGTAAAAAAAGGTTCAAAAATGCGATCGCGTATTTGTGGTGTCATTCCGATTCCGCTATCTTTGACGGTAATAACGAGATAGGTACCTGGTTTAATGGATATTTGTGGTTTGTAGCAACTGACTTCTACTATTTGTGCTGCTAATTCAATTGTACCTCCTTCTGGCATTGCGTCTCTGGCATTAATAACTAGATTCATTAGCACTTGGTAAAGTTGGGTGTTATTTCCATGTATAGTTGGCAAATTTTTGGCGATGTGACTATGAAAACAAATACATTTAGGAAATGTTTCGTGAATAAATTCTTCCACATCTGCAAGGGTGGTATAAATATCAATCTGACTTAATTGGGATTCAATCCCCCGTGCTAAGGATAAAACCTGTTTAACTAAATTTGCTCCTCGTTTCACATTCTTTTCTAGGGTTTTTAATAACTTTTGATGTTCCGGATCACCCAATTTCATTTCTAATAATTGAACAGATAATAAAATTGGCGATAAAATATTATTTAAATCGTGGGCGACTCCCCCTGCCAAAGTTCCCATCATTTCCAATCTTTGGGAACGCAACATAATCCTTTCTAAACGTTTTTGTTCTGTTATTTCCCGATTCGTCACCAATACAGATAGTGGATTCCCATCTTCGTTGTACAATAATCTCCAAGAACTTTTAACAACAATAATTTCACCCCTAGAGTTAATTTGCTGCATTTCACCTTGCCAACAACCCGTTGCTAAGGTTTTAGACATTGCTTGAGCAGACAAACTTAAATCATGAGGATACAAAAGCTCGACAATACTTGCACCTAAGACCCTCTCCCGTTTCCATCCATATAACCGTTCCGCACCCTGGTTCCACTCACAAATCCGATATTGTAAATCATGAATCAACATCCCCTCACTAGTCATTGCCAACAATATCCCTTGTTGTTGCAATTTCATCTGATGGTGATGATGACGTGACCAAGCCAAATGTAGATGATACAACAATAACCCCACCAAACCCATATTCGCACTCATGGCGATCGCATAGGTGGTTAAACTCAGGTTGAGACCATATCGGGACTTTTGTAAATAGGATTGCGATCGCCTGTGCAAGTTAGCACTGATTCTTTCCAATCCCGTATAAATTTCCTGATTCTGCTGTCCTCCTCCCATTCCCCTGACTCCAGTAGGAAATTGGGACTGGGATAGCTCAATTTCCCGATTCCATCTATCCACTGTTGCTGTTAATTGCTGCTGGAGAGAAACTGTCCCCTCCACCGATTCCCTTTGACGTAAATTATTTAAATTCCTTAGTACCGCTGTCACTGCTTGCTGGTATTTCTCTAAATCCTGTTCACCACCTGTAACTAAATAGGAATGCTGAGTTAGTTCACCTTGTTTGAATGCGGAACGTAAACCTTCTAAATCCGTTAAACCCTGGACTGATTGCTGTAATAATTTCTGATTTTGGCTAATCGCTGTCACCTGAAAATAAAATAAATAAGCATTCAAAATCGTAATAATTACTAATAACAAGAGCGTTATTGGCAATTTACGTAACAACAACAGAACTTTCTTCATGCGTATAAACCCCTGTGGGAGCTTCACAGTCATTCCCGTATTACTCCCGGATGCGTCCATTTTCTCTCGAACAATAGCCAAAAAGCCAAACACTGTTATTCGCGGTTTATTTCAATCACAGAAGGGACAACCACGATAACTATTTTTTGCCAATTAATGCTGTATCGAGCTACTCATTTACCCATCTATTACAGATTTAATTTACTATATCCGCCATCTTTGGCAATTTCCCCAATACTCAATTTTGATTTCCTCTAGTAATTGGTAAAAAAATATACTTTTATTTCGCCACATACATGCATACTTTCCCAGGATGGCTATGATAATCTTGTCGCACAGCAAAAATTTAGTTAAAAAATATTGAATTCAGCACGGAAGGTTGAAGTTAGATATTAATTTTGATGATGAGGTTATAAAATGGGACGTATTTTTATATCAGCTGGACATGGGGGTCGGGAGAGTTGGGGGATTGATCCAGGTACAATTGCGGGGGGAACAACAGAAGCAAGGGAAATGATTCTTCTACGGGATTTAATTGTCACCGAATTACGAACCCGTAATCAGGAAGTTTTGTCTGTCCCCGACGATTTAAGTGCCAGAGGAACCATTGATTGGATTAATTCCCGTTCCCGACCCCGGGATGTCGCCTTGGAAATTCATGCCGATGCAGCACCGAATCCCTCAGTTCGTGGGGCAAGTGTATTTTATATTACCAATAACAACGAACGTCGCCAAAATGCTGAATTACTGTTAACTGCTTTATTAAGGCGTGTTCCCCAACTACCGAACCGTGGTGTGAGACCTGACAGTGAGTCGGGACTAGGAAGTTTAGTATTTTGTCGGCAAGTCCGGGTAGCTTCTTTATACATGCAGGTAGGTTTTCTCACTAGTCCAGAAGACCGAGCGCTGTTGCAAAACCGTCGTCGAGATTTTGCTGGGGGTATTGCCGAGGGTTTGGTAGCTTGGAGTCAGATTGTTGATCCAGATTCGGCTCCTAGTCCCGGTGAAACCGTTTATCCGCAAATTAATATTAATATTAACGGTCAAAATTATCCAGAAAGGGGGATTTTGGTGAATGGCAATGCATATATACCCGTTGATTTAGCTGACCGTTTGCAAATAGATTTATCACGGATACCAACGGTACGCCGAATTACCTATAGACAAGTTGTATATATTAAAGCGATTGAATTACGTGATTTTAATATTTCCGTTGGTTGGGATAGCAATACGCGGACAGTAATTATTAAATCCATACTCACAATTTGCCCTGGACAAATTGACCGTATCATGGGGACTGGTAATACTTCGGAAGTGCAGTTACAAATTTTCCTACGTAATAATAATGAAGCAGCTTTAACCAGATTCCCAGATTTACCAAGATTATATCGAGAAGAAGCAGCTGTGGAAGGGGTAAATCATGATATTGCCTTTTGTCAAATGTGTGTGGAAACCGGATTTCTGCGTTTTGGTGGAGATATTCGTCCAGAGCAAAATAATTTTGCCGGGTTAGGAACAATTGGGGGTGGTGCGGAAGCAGCATCCTTTGAGAGTGCAAGGATTGGGGTCAGAGCGCACATTCAACACCTGAAAGCCTATGCTAGTTTAGAACCCTTAGTTCAGGAAGTTGTAGACCCTCGTTTTCGCTTCGTCACCCGTGGTGTTGCACCCTTAGTCGGTCAACTCTCCGGACGTTGGTCAGCCGATACCCAGTATGGACAAAGAATTATGGCAATGGTGAAACGGTTGTATGAATCAGCGGGTTTACTTTAATTAGGGTCTGCTGTAAAAGTCTGAAGCGTGAGGGTAGGAAACAGGGAGAGACGCGACATGTCGCATCTGTACAGGGAATAGTTTTAAGCATTCTAGTTCCACTTGTAGTCGGCTGTAAAAATTACAAATGCTAGGTTTTTAAGTATGGGTGAGCTTTTCGTCTACATGGTTAATGCTTAAAATTCAACCATCAACAAACCCCAACGGAAAAATATCAGGGTGCGAAGTATAATTGAACTAGCTTATGCTTCCTTAAAAAAACGGATAATTTCCCGGACATGATCGAGGAATTGACCATCGGTAGATAATTGGGCGATCGCTTGCCGATTTTCACGGGATAATTGTTCATGGGCTGTTTCGTTGGTTGCTCGTAGTTGTTCAATTTTGGCTGCGAGTTGGGCTAATTCCCGCCGGGTTTCATTGATATAATCCTTTTGTTTACTAGGGATGGAATCATCAAAATCTGGATTCAGTTGTCTTTGTACCTGTTCAATATTGTTTTCGAGAATCGACACTCGATTTCGCAATTCCACCACGTCTTCACGGGGATAGGTCCATTCACTCTGAATCAAATTTAAGCGTCTGGAGAGATATTCGTAAGCGCTAATTGCTGGTCGCAATCCGGTTAGTAATAAAGCTGCACCGGATGAAATATAACCAACTGCGCTGATACCCGTAACCGCTAGGGTATAGAGTCCAATTGCTGATAGTACATGTAAAACAATGGCAACAATTAGGGAACGTCGAGCAAGTTTTGCCACATAGGCTTTTTGATTTGGATCTACAGCGATACCTCTTTCCTGTGATTGTTCCCCTTCTGCAAATACTGCTTTTGCTTGGAAATGAATATTCCAGGGTACTGTGACAATTACTAATAACCACCAAAAACTCGCACCACCAATCACCCAATCGAGAAAATTACCAGTAGGTATATGTAACCACTGTAATAGACCAAAGGCAACTAAAATTAGTAGGACAATCGATAGACTTGAACCAACAAAGAAGTTTAAATACATATTTGGGATTTGGAATTTTAGATTTTAGATTTTAGATTTTGATAATTTATGCCCCAATTCAACAACGCCATTGATTCTATTTTTATATTTGCGTTAGTTACAATAAAAATGATTACAGTTGTGATGGTTTCATAATTTACACATTGCCCTTACAGGTAAATTACCGATTCAGAATGGGTTGGAAATATTTCAGTATGTGATAGTTACGTAATTGACCTACTATTAGTGTGCAGTAAGCAATTCCCCAAACCCTTACCTACATGGTCGGTGCAAATACATATCCGGTGTTTGCATTGATTACAAGGGGAGAGGAATATTTGTTTGTCAAATGCGATCGCATAGCGACTCCCCCGGAGTATGGCGGTCTTCATGATTCTGTTTATTATGCCCTGTCGGATAAATTTACTCTCAGTACAGCAGAGGGTAATCAATTGTATACAGTTGCACGAATTTTCAAACAATTGGTCAGTGTGTAATACCAATTTAATGTAAAGTTGCACATAATTTGAACCCACTCCTTCACCTACAGAAAGGGAGAAATCTAGTCCCCTCCCCGTAATCGGGGAGATTCCCGGTAGAGACAACCCGACGGGTCGTCTCTACTCCCCAAAAACGATAATTCAAGTATGAAAATCAACCTTTAAAACAACCCTTAAAAGAAAATACTTGTCCGTAATACACCTGTGGTGATTGAATCACTGTTGGGACTATGCCCTGGTTCAATAATGTGAATAATTCCAGGGGTAATACTCATATTATCTGTCACCCGGAAACGGTAAAATGCCTCGATTTGGGTGGTGGTTCCCGGTTGTCCTCCCGCTTCCCCCAATCCGCCATTGATAATATCAGGTATATTATTACCAACTGGCAGACTACTATGGGTAATCTTCGGTGGTTGTCCGATATAAATTCCCCCTAAATTACCTTTTTTAAATAAATCGGGGAAATTCATATATACCATCCAATTGGTTCTTTCTACATTCCCTGATTTACCAGGAATATAGGAATTACTATACCCACCCCATGCACCCAAGGTAAAGCGAGGTGATAATTGCCAGTTAATTGTCGCACCAATTGCGTTGGTTTGTACTGGTTCGCGACGGTTTGTATTCGCATTGACAGCGGTGAGACAATCATCACCTACAAAAGCTAATAAACACCCACCAGAACTGTAATTATTCACATAGTAAATACTCGTATCAATCGTATCCGTTGGTGTTAATAATAACTGAACGGCAGTTGTGGTATTACCATCAAATAAACCTGCTCTAAGTCCCGGATTCCCCGCATTTAAACTAGAATACACCCCTTGCAAACTCGCACGTTTGGCAAACTGCCAATCGAAGGCGATTCCCGCTTGTCCAGTAAAACCGATATTTAAAATCGGATTACGCTGGGATGCAAAGGAGACTGAACCCGTGGCCGCATTCTCAAATCGGTTGGGACCGCGAAATGTAGTAGTCATATTTACCGTTGTACTACCAATTGCGATCGCAAATTTATCAGTTAACAGTCGATGGTAGCGCAGGTCACTTAAAACTAAACTGTTATTAGTGGGATATTCGTAGGCTAATAGACCATCATAATTAACTTCACCGTTAACTTGTTCACCCCATCCGGTTGCTCCATTACCAGCAATTAAACCTGTGACCAGATAATCACGGGGACTAAATTGGGAAGTCAGTAATAATTGATTCAGGTTAACGACATTAATATTGGTCGCTGCATCATCGGTATCCTTTACCCCGTCGCGAGGATTAATATCCCCCCGGTTGGAAAATGTCCCCTGAACACCGACAATGGCAATCCCAAATAACTTGGTAGTGGTGGAAAATTGATTTGCTGCAATTTCCGCAGTCCGAGCTTCTAATCTATCTATCCGTCCCCGTAAGGTTGCCAGTTCTGCACCAAATTCTTCCTGTAATTTTTGTAACTTTGCCAAGTCCTCCCGACTAGCCAAACTCGCAGTTGCTGTATCAATTAACTCATTCACCCGATTTAAACAGGCATTCAATCCAGCTGCAAACTCATAACGGGTCATCCCTCGATTGCCGCGAAATGTACCGTTAGGGTATCCAGCAATACATCCATACCGTTCTACTAAGAATTGCAAAGCTTGGAAAGCCCAATCAGTTGGTTGTACATCACTAAGTTGGGAAACAGATGTCACCTGAGACATAGTTGGGGAATCTGTTTCTGATTTTAATTCCCCAGACAAAAATGAAGGCGAGGAAAGTTGATCAACATTGGTCTCCAGCCAATCTTTCCCAACCTTCCCGCTCGTCTCGTCTTCTTGTACTCTTTGCTTTGTCATGGGAATAGCGGAGACGTTTGGTTGCAAGCTAAGTTCCGCACGGACTTGGCTAGTTAGTCCGCACATGGTTGCAATTAACACGCATCCATTTAAATAGTTCCTTGTCTTGAAACCAAATCGTATGCCGCTCAATTTTCTACACTCTATATTTTCAACACACTCACCTGATGAGTCTATTCAAGAAAATTTCATCCTGACATGCGTAAATACACGTATTTTTGGGTCTAATTAAACATTAAGTATTGTATAGTGGGCAACTACTGAAAAAGATGGGTATAAAAGAGAGTAAAGATTTTCACAAACTCCCTGAACCATACCCGTAAATTTCCCATTGAGAAGATAGGTATGGGGTGAAATTAATCACAAATCCTTGCATTTGACATTCTGTTGCGAGGTCATTTCCCATTAAAAATATAAAATTTCTCATAATGGCAAAACCTGCATCGAAAAAATCGGCTGTAAATACGAGTATTGTTAAGTTTAGCGCCAACAAAGCTCCAAAAAAATCCTCTGTTTCTGGTTGTTTATCCTTCTTGTTTGCGATCGCAATTTTATTTTCCGCGACTGGATTAATAGTAGGCTTAGGTTGGTTGGGTTTTATGTATATTTTTCAACCACACCAAGTGACCTGGATTAATCAACTGTTACCAAATTGGGCCCAGGTTCCTTGGCAGGGAGAACGACCAAAAAGCCTGACAGATATTAACTCGGAACTCCAAAAACAGGGAGAAATCGCTGGTAAATTCATCCCCTTAGCTGAAGACAAGGGCAGATACTTACTACCAATTTATACCCAGCGTCCTAACTGTTCATCTGACTGTCGTGAAATTACGGAATTGAGGTTATATGAAGTGTCTAATGATGCAGAGTTTGAATCCCAACAACAAAAGTACTATTATTTACTCAGCCAAACCAGTATCACCGGTCCCGAAGAATCCTTTGTCCTTGCACCCTTGGCCAATGCAACCAATGAACATCCCGGTTCCAGCATCAATCTACCTTTAACGGAAATCGATCGGTTTTCACCCCGGTCCGCACCTCCTGGCTTTTGGTTCTACTTACATGGCTCCCGTGCAGATGGTATCCATCACCTGACCTACGGACAAATATTTTTCTACAACCCAGAACGCGATCGCCTGCAACAAATGTTAGTGTGGACAAGTCCCCAGGGACAAATTCCCCAATGGCAAGAAATTACGGGTGGGGGAATGCAGGAATTACTAATCAATCAAAGTGTGGGATTAGAGCCACAATTTCGGGTCTTCCAGGTGAAAACAGCAAAGTCGTCAGTTTATCCCACCAGTTTGGAGGAAATTCTCTTACAACCCCCTGCTTGGAATGATAAAGCTTTTACAAATGCGCTTCAGGTTGCTCGCAGTGGTTTGTGGAGTCCTGCGGATAAATGGTTACAGTTTATTCAAAAACAAAAAAAGTCAAAAATTCCCGCACGCGCTCAAGCCCAAATAGCCCTAGTCCGTTTACATGCAGAGCAAACCACAATCCAAGCTGATGCAGATTGGGCTAGTCCTGGTCAAGCGGTGTTAGCCAATTTAATTGACGGACGCTGGGGCAATGCCTTAAGAATTTTACAAAACTCTGGCACAAATGTCAGTGAAATCTCTCGCCTACTCAAAGCTGATGGCGGTCGATTAGGTGATCGAGTCCGAATAGCCTTGGGTATTAACCCCAAACGCAGTGAAGTACAAATTTGGGGAGCATTGATTATTGCCGCTCAAACCAACGAAAAGCGCGCCAACGCTTGGTTACAATCCCAACCCCATGTGACCGAACAAACTCGCAAGGAAGTACAAATTTGGTTGCAGAGATTGCGAGGTGGTTAGGAGGGGAAAGCTGCTGTGATTATTTAATTAAATAATTAAATTGTGTTTGCAAAGGGTTCTAACCTGGTTGAATATCAAAATATAATATTAAACAACTTGGCGATCGCAACGCTAGGAAGTACAAAAATTAAGTGTACTCCTAGAAGAAGGAGTTAATTCCTTCCGACGTTGGTCGCCACAAAATTGAAACCTTTTAGCTCAAATTGGTTAGCTCAAATTTGGTTAACTTCTTGCCGTTCGCCAGTTAAAGCTTAACCGTGAACATTTTCGCTCTCACAACGTTGCCGTTTGAGATTTTTGAGTTCCTCCAGCAAACAATCGATTTCAGCCTGCAAGTACATAAATTTGACTTGCTGATCTGCTTGATAACAGGTTTTTGTTAATTGATTAGCTTGCTCAACAGGAGCTTCAGGTTTTGAAAGGCTTGATGTAGTCATTGTCAATTCCATCCAGAACTCAACTCACACCATTAGAGATAATATAATAGTGTTTTTTTAAGAATCATTAAATTATTGTATATTTTGTGTGGCGATAATTGAATCGTCCCATAAGTATGTATAGAGACTGGGGTAAGGAATGATTTGTTTCCATAATCTTTCCACGGAAATAGTGAATCCTACTGATTTCCCCCAAAAAAAAATTTAAAACTCTTCCCATTGGTACATGTAAACAGGTAAACTAAAATGTTGCGTTAGCCGCGAGTTCAGAATTATTGTCAACCTGACTGCGGCTAGCAAGGAAACTTCGATAGATAAATTATCCCCAGTATCGGATTCCCCCAAAAGGACACTCCGTCAGGGAAATTTGTCAAATTAGAAGTCCGCCAACAAACTCAAAAAACCTACCCCCAGGGTAATCCAAAATCCCAAACCCCAAATCCCAAATCGGATGACTGTAAGCCTGACTGTTGCCAAATCCCACCGCCAACCTTGGCCTGGACTCATTGAAGCCTACCGCCCCTACCTACCAGTGAGCGATCGCACTCCGGTCGTCACCCTATTGGAAGGAAACACACCCCTGATTCCCGTCCCCAATATCGCAGCCCATATCGGTAAACAAGTTCGTGTATTCGTCAAATACGACGGACTCAACCCCACAGGTAGCTTCAAAGACCGGGGAATGACAATGGCTGTAAGTAAGGCCAAAGAAGCAGGAGCGCAAGCGGTCATTTGCGCCAGCACCGGCAACACCTCCGCCGCCGCCGCCGCCTATGCCCGTCGTGGAGGAATGCGAGCATTTGTATTAATACCCGATGGTTATGTGGCACTAGGGAAACTAGCTCAGGCCCTATTGTACGGAGCCGAAGTGTTAGCAATTCAAGGTAATTTTGACCGTGCCCTAGAAATTGTCCGGGAATTTGCGGAGTCCTACCCAGTCACCCTCGTCAACTCCGTCAACCCCTATCGTCTCGAAGGACAGAAAACAGCAGCCTTTGAACTGGTTGATATTTTAGGCAACGCCCCCGACTTGTTGTGTATCCCCGTTGGTAATGCAGGTAACATCAGCGCCTATTGGATGGGCTTTTGTGAATACCACCAGCAAGGAAAATGCGATCGCCTACCGAAAATGATGGGTTTTCAAGCATCAGGTTCTGCCCCTCTTGTCAACGGTAGTCCAGTAGCATTTCCAGAAACAATTGCTACAGCCATTCGTATCGGCAATCCAGCTAGTTGGGATAAAGCGATCGCCGTGAAAGATGCGAGTCAAGGGGAATTTAACGCCGTCACCGACGAAGAAATCTTAAGCGCCTATCGATTATTAGCCTCTGAGGAAGGAATTTTTTGTGAACCAGCGAGTGCAGCATCCGTAGCGGGTTTACTCAAAGTCAAAGACCAAGTACCCGAAGGTGCGACAATCGTCTGCGTGTTAACTGGAAACGGACTCAAAGACCCAGATACAGCCATCAAACATAGTCAAAGTCAATTTCACCAGGGAATCCCCGCAGATATCAAATCAGTCGCAGCAGTGATGGGATTTTGAATAATTACTAATTCGTAATTCGTAATAGCCTGTGGCAACGCTTCGCGTACGTAATACCTGCTATGGGGGAAGTAGGCTACGTAATTCGGGTTTGCGGAGAAAGTATTTTTGTGAGGGTAGTGCTTTGTCCCATTAAATTTCAATACGGTTCAGTTAAACTTGAATCCAAAATCTAAAAAATATATGCTTCCCAACTCCCAATTCCCGACTCCCTTGAATCCAAAATCTAAAATCCAAAATCTAAAATCTAAAATCTAAAATCCTATTGATTCTGTATTCTCCATAATGCTTGTTTTCCCGAAACTGCAAACTTTGACACCATCAAACATCCCAGCAAATGTTACAAATAAATACAATCTAAATTGGTTGGAGTTTGGAGACTGTGACACAAATTCCCTTCGTTGCAAATTGGGATGACATCCACTGCTTCCAGGCTTGTTTGAGTATGGTATTACAAACATTTTCGCCCACCCAAACCCTTAACCATAGCCAACTGGAGGAAGTTACAGGTAAACGCGACACAAAAACAACCTGGCATACCCAGGGAATACTATACCTTCTCGACCAAGGATTTGAAGTGATTTGTCAAAAAGATTTTGATTATCAACGCTTTGCCACCCTGGGAGAAACCTATTTATACGAAAGATTTGGACTACAACTAGGGCGAGTTATTACTAAATTTAGCGACATACCCAGTGAAATTACTTACGCAAAACAACTTATATCCCGTATCAATATATCCCCCTATAACCCTACTATCCAGGACATTACCACATTTCTCAACTCTGGATACCTGATCATCTGTCTAGTCAACCTATGTAAACTCAACAACCAAATCGGCTACGACCCCCACTTCATCCTGATATACAACATCCAGAATCAAGAAGTATACTGCCATGACCCCGGACCACCAGCGATCGCATCCCGAAAAATCCCCATCGAAGAATTTGAAACAGCCTGGTCATCACCCACAAAACGCGATCGCAACCTCATAGCCATCAAATATCCCACCACCTTAAAAATAATTCGTAATTGATAACACCCGCTACGTAATTCGTAGTTAAAGACCATTTGAGACGGGGATTTAGACCCCAACCCAAATCAATATACCTATAGACGAAGGAGAATTAAACCCAAAAATTACGTTAAGTAGACCCGTAGTAGCTTACCGCAGGCTATCACGAATTACGTAACTTGCTTCCCGCGTAGCGGGTATTACGTACGCGAAGCGTTGCCGCAGGCTATTACATATTACGAATTACCAATTAATTACTATGATTTGTACTACTATAACGAACCCTCGTACCAGCCCATAATAATTTTTCCCGCAAAGTTTGATAATAAGAGTTATTTTCCCTTAAAATAATAAACTTAGCACGGCACTCCGCCATCCGAACATCAACCCGATGTCCCGGCCAAATTGACGTACCCAAAACCCCATCCGTCCACAACTTCGTACTCAAATCATTATCCCCCAGAGGCCAAATACTCACCACCGAACCAGGGGGCAAAATCAACGGACGACTCGACAAACTCATCGGACAAATCGGGGTAACCGTGATTGCCTCCATCCCATCGTGCATAATCGGTCCATTCGCCGAAACCGTATACCCAGTTGAACCCGTTGGAGTAGACACAATCAAACCATCGCCAACACACTGATCCACCACTTCCCCATCGATTTCCATCTCCAAAATCGAGGTAATCATCCGGTCAGCAGAAGCAGGCTTGACACACATTTCATTCAAAGCCAAATAGCGCTCACTCACTGGTTCCGAACTGGAACCATGTCCCTCAAATACCGCAGCTTGCAACATCATCCGTCGCTGCACCGCATAACGGTCTTCAATCAACCGATCCCAAATCGCCTCCGTATCCTGAAATTCCTCCACCGACTCAGTGAGAAACCCCAGATGTCCCCCCACATTCACCCCTAAAATTGGGATTCCAGCCGGGGCTAAATGACGCGCACTAGTTAAAACCGTACCATCACCACCGAGAACTAAAGCCAAGTCAATATCATGGTTCGCAGACGCAAGAAACACCGGATAGGGGTTATCCTTGGGACCACTCGGTCCCATTAAGACTTGGCAGTTGCGATTTTCCAGCTGTTTAGCACACATTTCCGCCCATCTTTTACTTTGGGGGTCGCGTGCTTTATAAGCAATAATTACCTGATTGAGATCCACTCTTCAACTACCATTTCAGGAGATTAAACTGCTCCATATCGACAGTATCGCGGTTGCGGTAAATTGCCAACACAATTGCCAATCCCACAGCTGCTTCAGCTGCCGCTACAGTAATTACAAATACCGTAAAAATCTGACCCTTGATTGCAGTCGAGTCCAGATAATTGGAAAAAGCCATCAAATTGAGATTTACCGCGTTCAGCAATAACTCAATCGACATCAACACCCGGACCGCATTACGGCTAGTAATCAATCCATAGATGCCTATACAGAATAGCGCAGCCGCTAGTAATAAAAAGTATTCAAGTTGCATTTTCTGTCAATTTAGATTTTGGATTTTGGATTTTGGATTTAAGGGAGTCGGGAGTTGGGAAGCATATATTTTGAGTACTTAATCGGACTGACAAAATTCCGAAAATACATTGACTTCCACGGATCATGCTTAACTATTACTGGGTATTCTGTCTCCACTCTCCAGTCTTTAACTTTATTGATGGTTGACGGTTAACAGTTAACAGTCAGCAAAAATTAAATTTCGACCGTCTCCCTTTTACTTACTCATTATCCTGATTTGCAGAAACCAATTCCCGTGGACGTTCGGGTAACATAAGTACAGTTTGGGACAAATCAGCAGAGGAGGACACATCCGGTAGATATTCGCGACGAGCCAAAATAATCGCACCGACCATTGCCATTAATAACAATACCGATGCTAATTCAAATGGCAATAAATAATCGCTAAAGAAATGTTCACCAATAACAACAATCGAGTTGCTGACAGGTGTTGCAGTCGAAAGTGACCAAGGTGTGGCCAAAACCATCGTACTTAACAGCGCAAATAGACCCAAACAAACCACTCCCGTCACAGCCTTGCGCACCCATGCAGTGGCAATCGGGGCAAAATTTTCCCGCTTGTTAACTAGCATAATCGCAAACAAAATCAGAACGTTAACCGCACCAACATAGATCAATAATTGGGCTGCGGCGACAAAATCTGCGTTTAATAATAAATACATCCCTGCCATGCTGACAAATACGCCACCCAGCAAAAAGGCGGAATAGACAATATTATCAAACAAAACTACACCCAGCGCTGCGCCAATCATCATCAGCCCTAGGATAGTAAACGTAACAAACTGTACACCTTCTGCTAAATTCACGTTTTTTTCCTTACTTTCGTGGTCAATATCCAAAATTACTCAGATTTGGCGATCGCAAAACCAAAAGTTATTTCTCTGCTTGTTCTACCAAGTCTTCTGGACGCGCACCAGGACGGGGTGCATCTGCAGGTAAATCGTGGGGGTCCATCACACCTTTGGGTAGGTAAACTAACTCCCGTAATGGTGTCACCATCGGGTCATTAGTTACTTTATAGGGTAAACGACCCAAAGCAACGTTATCATAATTTAGTTCGTGACGGTCGTAGGTTGCGAGTTCGTATTCCTCGGTCATGGATAGACAGTTGGTGGGACAGTATTCAACACAGTTACCACAGAAAATACAAACACCAAAATCAATACTGTAATGTTTGAGCTTTTTCTTTTTGCTGGCTTTTTCAAAATCCCAATCGACGACAGGTAGGTTAATCGGACAAACTCGAACGCAAACCTCACAAGCAATACATTTATCAAACTCGAAGTGAATCCGTCCGCGAAATCGTTCGCTGGGAATTAATTTTTCGTAGGGATATTGAACTGTAACCGGACGACGACGCATATGGTCAAAGGTGACTGATAAACCTTGTCCAATGTATTTTCCCGCTTGTACTGCTTCTTTGCCGTAATCGACAACTTGTTTGAGAAACTTCAGCATTATCCTCTCCTTAAGATATTCTGTTTTGGTTTGGGAAATTTCCCAGTTGAGATTTCAGTGCATACCCACCACAAGGTTTCAAATTACAAGCTCAGTCTGAAAAAAACTCACGATGACAGAATCCTATCTGGCAATGTGACGTAAAAGTCAAGCTAAAGCTTGTATTTTTGGATTTGGCATCATCTCAAAATTATCAAGCTAACCCAGAGCAAATACCCAAAACTTGACTCTGAATAGGGATTAGGAAGTAGTGAGTTGGGAAGTAGAGATAAAATAATTCCATCACTTAACACTGACCCCTCACTTGCTCAAAATCCAGGTTACGCAATCGTGACTGAATAAATTAAATAAATCTGCTTTTGGGATTTCTCACGACTTGACGGTCATTCGTAATTGCGTCTACGAAATAACCAAAATAGCTAATCCATACGTAAATCCAAAATCCAAAATCCCATCACCCTCCAAAAGCTACAGGAAAAGCGAGTTTTAATGCAGCTGTAATCAAGAGATTTGCTAAACCAACGGGTAATAAAAACTTCCATCCCAAATCTAATAATTGGTCA
The DNA here is from genome assembly GCF_002368395.1 of Calothrix sp. NIES-3974. GTDB lineage: Bacteria > Cyanobacteriota > Cyanobacteriia > Cyanobacteriales > Nostocaceae > NIES-3974. The sequence continues at coordinate 1,934,241 of NZ_AP018254.1, read as the reverse complement.
ATCCGTACCCGTGGTACTGTCCAGCGTAGGAGGATAGCTACAAACACCAATAAATAGGTTTTGAGCAAGGTCATGGTAATACCTAGTGACGCTGCGACAACTTGGAGAATCGGACTTGTTTCGCTAACACCAAACCAGGATGCAACCACATTTAAAGGAATGGGAAAATCCCAACCACCTAGATATAGAACTGATACTAACAAGGCAGAGAGTACCAGGTTGATATAGGAACTCAAGTAAAATAACGCGAATTTCATCCCCGAATATTCGGTTTGATAACCTGCAACCAGTTCTTCTTCTGCTTCTGGAAGGTCAAATGGCATCCGTTCACATTCTGCAAGAGCTGCAATCCAGAAAATAATAAATCCTACTGGTTGTCGCCAAATATTCCAACCGAGAATTCCGTATCCCGATTGTTGGTTCACAATATCCACGGTGCTGAGGCTGTTGGACATCATGGCCACAGCCAAAACTGCTAAAGCTAGGGGGATTTCGTAACTAATCGACTGAGCAGCAGCACGTAATCCCCCTAACAATGAGTATTTGTTATTGGATGCATAACCTGCCATTAGTAAACCTATTGGTTGAATACTTGACAGGGCAATCCACAAAAATACACCCATACCCACATTGGTAATTACCAAATTTTGTCCAAATGGTACAATCATGTAGGACAAGAATACGGGTAATACAACAATTATTGGACCAAAGGTGAATAGGAAAGCATCCGATTTGGCTGGAATCACATCTTCTTTGAAGACGAGTTTGAGTCCGTCCGCGACCGGTGCAAGTAGTCCCAAAGGACCAATATATTCAGGACCAATCCGTTGCTGGGCTGCGGCTGATATTTTTCGTTCTAACCAGACCGAAACTAGTACACCTACCGTTGCCGCAATTAGCATTAAAATCATCGGTAGTGGCATCCAAATCGCTTTGGCTGTACCACTTGGCAATCCCAAGGCTTTGAGGGATTCGATAAACGTTCCTTGCAGATCAATTCCTGAATTCATGTTTCCGCTCTAAGTTAGGTCATTAGTTCGTCGGCATTGACACCAAAACAATCTGTTAATTACTGTAACGATACAGGGGCAATTTGTGCGTCCGTGGCGGGCAAAAATTAAGTTTTTTTTGCCGTCCATGCCTAGTATATCGTCCGATGGTTTTCACCCCACGAACGATAATTAGAGTTTCTGCTTATAGTCAAGATTTAGTTTTCTGAAATTATCGAGGAGACAGAGACAGAATACAGGATACAGGAGGGATATCGTGAATAAGACTAAAAAGATATACTAACCATCCATTTCCTCTACTCCCCCTGCTCCCCCTGCTATTCCCTACAAACTACCGCTTTGCAACGGGAATATAGGAAACATCATGAACACCTTTATAAACCTGGGTGGGTCGGAAAATCCGGTTTTCTTCCAGTTGTTCTTTCCAGTGGGCTAACCAACCAGCTACACGGGCGATCGCAAAAATCGGTGTAAATAGGTCTGTGGGTATTCCCAGTTTTCTGTACACCAAACCGGAATAAAAGTCAACATTAGGATAAATGCCTTTGTGGGCCAATTTTTCGGCCACAACAACTTCCATTTCCTGGGCGATATCGTAGTACTTATCCTGGCCAAATTTGGCAAATAATTCTTCTGCCAGTTTCTGCAAAATTGTGGCACGAGGGTCCTTGACTTTATAAACGCGATGTCCAAATCCCATGATTTTCGCCTTTCGTTCCAGACAGCTGTCAACATAGGGACGGACATTGGCCACCGAACCTATTTCCTCCAACATCTGGATCACTTCTTCGTTTGCACCCCCGTGTAGGGGACCTCCCAAGGTTCCCACCGCACTAGCAACGACTGCGTAGGGGTCTGTCAGGGTTGAAGCTGTCACCCGCGCACTAAAAGTAGAAGCATTCATGGTGTGTTCGGCATGTAAAATCAAACACACGTCCATAATCCGAGCCGCTAAGGGGTCGGGTTCTTTCTCGGTTAACATGTAGAGGAAATTAGCCGCATAATCCAGGTCATCGTTGGGTTTTACCGGGTCGTTACCCTTGCGCATCAACTGGAAAGCTGCCACCATTGTCGGGATGGTAGCCAGTAATCGCACCACTGCATCCCGAATGTAGACTGGATTATGTAAATCACGACGGGAATAGAATAATCCTAAAGCCGCAGCCGAAGCTTGGAGTGCATCCATTGGATGTCCACTTTCCGGAAATGATTTCATCATGTCGCGGATACGGTATTTAATCCGACGATGCGATCGCACTTCCTGCTCAAATGCTTTTAATTCATCTTGGGTTGGTAATTCGCCCCAAATCAATAAATACGCGGTTTCCAGAAAGTTGCTGTGTTGGGCTAGCTCTTCAATCCGGATGCCACGATATTCGAGTATCCCTTTTTGCCCATCAACAAAACTGATACCGGACTCGGCAGCAGGAATGCCTTCCAGACCGGGCTTATATTCGCACAATACCATGGCAACACCATCTGCTTTTTGTTAATTACTTGTTCAGGCTAAAGTTAGCAGAAATTCCTACAGCCATTACAGTATCGGTTTTAACAGAACTTTTCCGAGTTTTATGGCAGAAAATCTGTTACAACAATAACCTGGGTGGTGTCAACCAAAACATCTGACTCCGACCCACTGGCGAACCTGTTGTTGGCACCTCTACCCCAATCATACCTGCTTTTTTGAGGACTATGTGGTCTTTGGTTTCCCCCCACACCAAAATTTCTGTCCACCGACTCAAATCCGGTTCGTGTCCAACCAGGGCCAATCTCCAGTTATCCCCAAATTCTTGCCTTTGCCACCAATTTTCTAACCATTGGCCAAAATTACCATCTGGTGCCAGATATTCACAAATCTCTACATTTGGGCATAATCCCACTTGCGTCAGTATTTGGGCTGTTTGTTGGGCACGAGCATAGGGACTTGTCAAGACTAAATCGAACCCTATTTGGAGTTCTTTCAGCCGTTGGGCAACTTTTTCGGTTTTTTTGCGTCCCTCTTTGGTGAGTTGCCGTTCGGGATGATCTAGTCCATCTTGACGTTCTTCGGCGATTCCGTGACGGATCAGGTAAACTTCCACTGATTTCAAGTAATGGGTTAGGGGCTATTGATTAGGCTGTAGGATAATTTTACTATTTTTCAGTATTTAAGTGTGCGACTTGTGTGTTCCGCAATTTCAGAGGATGTTTTAAAAGTTGATTTTAATACTTAACAAGCTCGTTTGTTGGGAGTAGCCAGAAGGGAATCGGGAGTAGTTTATCACGAAAAATATACCGTTTAAACTGATCGACCGTCTTCCAGAAGTGGTTGATAAAGTATTTATTGGCGCTTGACAAACATCCTCTAGGGGAGAAGTTGATAGTTGAGAGTATTTAACCCATGATTAAATTTCCTTTTTCACCCCATCCCCAGCACCCCCTGTATACTGCCTCCCATACCCTATTCCGTCTGAATCGGGTTATCCTTGGGGTTCACCAAACGTAATAATTTTTGTTTAATTTGGGTGTCAAAGACTTCCCACTTGAGTTTGGCATAGGTGGAGTTTTCATTGCCACCAGACAAAAATCCCATCGGGATTTCAAAACCACCAGCACTGGTGCGTCCACCCCCAAAGAAACGACCGCTACTATCCTGTCCGAATGCTTCTTTGATAAATTCGTCTGGATCGAGAGTCAGTTTTGTTGTCCGCAGTGAACCAATCACAACTTCTAGCTCTTCGTCCTCATCATGGACAATACCATAGACAACGGCTGTATGTACATTATCTTCGGTGACGATAAAATCTGCAGCTTGGGGAATTGCGTCCCGGTCGTCGTAGCGTAAATAACCAACACCCGCAATGGAAAAGTTGTTTTGCACGATTCGATTTTTTAGCGATCGCTCAATCACGTCCATGACGCGTTTAGAACGATTAGCCTGGAGTATGGCATTCAACAATTGAGAATCATAAAAGCGGCTTAAATAAGCAGCTGCCATGAAATCCTCTTCCTGTGCTTGCATTAACTGAGCCGTATCGGAACGTAAACCGTGCATCAGAGCTGTTGCACATTTGACATGGGCACTAATACTACTATCTAGGGTCAGCAATCCCGATTGTAGGTACTGGGTAAAAATTGTCGCAGTTGCGCGCACGGAAGGACGAATATCGACAAATTCCGCCTTCAGTTCCCCCTGCATACTATGGTGGTCGATCACAGCAATCAGGGGAATATTTGCCTGTTGTACCACTGAGAACAATTGGGAAGTCGTTCCCTGATTATCTACCAGGACAAACCCTTGATAGGATGACAAATCCTTTGATTTCAGATTTTGTAACGGACACCGTTGTGCTGGTAAATTAGTCAGTTTCACCAAGGCAATATTTTCCTGGTGACTTAAGGCTCCAGCGTAAAAGATATCACACTTGATATCATACTGTTGAGCAATCAACGAATATGCCCATGCAGCTGAAAGTGCATCTGGGTCTGGAAAATCCTGCAATACAACCAAATGTTTCTCCAAATGGTGCTTTGTCAAAACTTTCCGAAATTCTTCTATTTTTTGGCCTGCCAACGTGTTGATCTTGGTGATACCCGCATGGGGAATTTCGTTAGCATTCTGACTCAAAAGTTTGGACGAATCATTTTCAACGCCTTCTGGGTCGAAGTCGCTGTTTATGGATGTCGCTTCACCTATGAGTGGATGGGTTTCGATCGAAGTAGAAAGTGAATTAAGTTGCATAGGGAACGCTAGTGGATGCGCAAGGCTCCTTTTTCGTTCAACATAGTTTTCGCTTTCGGCATGTTGTGTTTAACCACATTAGTTAATCTTCGCAAAAATATGCAACTTTAGGGAATTGATTCGGAAATTATCCAGTTTTCCGGACAAATCATCACATACAACCCCACAAAACACATATTTTCTTCATAACTTGCCCAAAACGGTACTCCAATTAACCATTCTTTTCCTTCCCACCCACAAACCGATCCGACAATGCAAGACCAAAATCACGTCAATGGAAATTGATTTACAGCAAACCCTTGCCTATGACAATTTTCTTTGCTAAACTCATTAAGTTCGTTGCGGCAAACCAAACAAGACCGCGACTTGAATCCTGTCACGACGAAAACTGAATATAGTTATCTAGTTATTTAGCAACTCCCCATCAAGAACTAAGTTCCCCCTAAGTAAAGGTTGAAATTGCCAGCTCCAACCTCAAAGGCTGGGGTGTTTAACTTACTATTTGCTGTGAAATTAACCAGGGTAGAAAGTTAAAGCCCGATTACGTATTTCTGCCATTCGTTATGCATTCCCGTTTTGAGATGCTTCCCGACCTCAAAGTAGAGACTACTGTAAGGGCGACGCGGTAGATGTCGCAATGGCATGTCAGCTTCCTGGGGTGTGCGATTGCCCTTCTTGACATTACAACGTACACAAGCTGTGACTATATTCTCCCAACTATCACCACCACCGCGCGATCGCGGGATAACATGATCAAGGGTTAAATCGTCTCCTGTGTAACCGCAGTATTGACAAGTGTGCCCATCGCGGTGCAAGATATTCCGTCGGGTAAGAGGAATTTCCTTGTAAGGCACACGCACGTAATGGCGCAACCGAATCACAGTCGGTAAAGGAAAATTAGCGTAAAGATACTTGCTGTTATGTTCAACCCATTCGGCTTTTCCTTTAATGAGCAAAACCGCAGCACGTCGCCAACTCGTTATGTTGAGCGGCTCATAAGAGGCATTCAGGACTAAAACCTTCCCCATTGATTCAGTTCTCAAGGTATTAGTTTTACATATATTAACACAAAACCAGTTGGTTTGTGGGTTGCAGACATTTTATACCACTATTCTCAAATTTTTAATAAGGATGGATTTCTCCGCATGTAGTTGTAATTATTATGTTATCTATCCGTATTATCACATATAAAAGTCAGAAAAAGCAGCCAATATTTACATAAAATCAAGACTTCAGTCAACATAACAGCTTATTAGGCGTATGTAGTATATAAAACAATAGATATTGAGAGTAAAAATGCTATAGGTGGATTGCAAGTATCCAGGGCACAGCAACTGGTATCAGGCTCTGACCAAGTAACCGAGAGGGTTTGCATCTAAATCAATTGATAGTTCAAACATTGTTATATTTATTATTATTTCTTAATAAATATTATTCCTAAACTTGTTTTCCAGGTGATGTAAAGATTAAACTAAGCAGCGATTATCCTGCGGGACTAGCCGTTGAATCGAAGAGCAAGAATTGTAGAAGTGGTGTGTGGGGAGAGAAAAATATTCATGTTAAGCCACGAATTTAATCATGGAATTAAGCCAGAAGTATCCACAAGTGAATCAATAGCCTGGTTATCCCAGCGAGCATGGGTAGAGATCGACCTGGGAGCATTAGCAGAGAACGTGAAGCAATTGCGGGCATACATATCCAGTCAGACCCAATTGATGGCGATAGTCAAAGCCGATGCTTACGGACATGGTGCGGTAGCGGTAGCGCAAACAGTCCTATCAGCAGGAGCAGATTGGTTAGGAGTAGCCACCGTACCCGAAGGAATACAATTGCGGGAAAATGGGATTACAGCACCGATATTGGTCTTAGGTGCAGCCCAAACCAGGGAACAAATTCAAGCGATCGCCAGTTGGGATTTGCAGCCCACTTTATGTAGTCCGAAACAGGCATTGGTATTCGCGGAAACATTAGAGCAGGGGGGATTTACAGACAAGTTACCCGTACATATCAAACTGGATACGGGAATGTCTAGACTAGGAATCGATTGGCAACAAGCCGGGGAATTTGTGCAATTAATTACCAGTTTACCCAAACTAGAAATAGCCAGTGTGTATTCCCATTTAGCGACAGCGGATAGTCTAGATCCGACAATTATGCAGTTGCAACAGCAGCGATTTGAGCAAGCGATCGCCCAATTGGATAATTTAGGTTTAAAAGTACCCAAACTCCACCTAGCCAATTCTGCGGGAACCCTAGCCGATAAATCCCTCCATTACGACATGGTGCGTCCGGGGTTAGCCATTTACGGTTATTATCCCGCACCCCATTTCCAAGGACGAATCCACCTCCAACCAGTGTTAGGAGTAAAAGCGAGAATTACCCACATCAAAGAGATTCAAGGGGGAACAGGTGTCAGTTACGGATATAGCTTTATTGCTCCCCAGGATATGCGAATTGCCGTCGTGGGAATTGGTTACGCAGATGGAGTACCAAGAAATTTGTCCAATAAACTACAAGTCATTTTCCAAGGACAATTATTACCACAAATTGGCACAATTACAATGGATCAGATGATGATTGATATTAGTCACGTCCCCACCATTCAAGTTGGTGATGTGGTGACATTATTAGGACGCGATCGCCACACAGAAATTACCGCCGAAGATTGGGCTACACAGTTAGGAACCATATCCTGGGAAATTCTCTGTGGGTTTAAACATCGACTCCCCCGCGTCACTGTCAATTATTAAGGCTAGGGGATGCAAGGAAACTAGGGGAGTTATTTTCCTGCTGTCTCCTACTCCCTATTTACAAGCAAGAACAGAACATTTTCTAGACGAAATTAAATTCTGTATGGTATAATGTGGTAGGTTTTGCGGATGTGGCGGAATTGGCAGACGCGCTAGATTTAGGTTCTAGTGTCGTAAGACGTGAAGGTTCAAGTCCTTTCATCCGCATCATTTCATTTTCAACTGGGCTAGAGCTTACAGGTTTTTAGCCGTGGGTCGCTTACAATACCCTGATTAGATGCATATTCGTATACAGCTCGGTTCTATTCAGAATCGAGCTATTTTTCTGCGAGATTGAATCCGTATCACAAGAGGCTGTAGGAAATAGTGAGTTGGGAGTGGTAAAAATCAATAAAAATCAATATTGATTCTGTTGTCAGCATTAAATCTAGGCTACTCCCTATTCCCTACCCTCACGAAAAGAATTTTTCCGCAGACCTTAAAGTATTTACCCAAGAACACCAACAACAATGGGTGTGCTGTCAGTGTCATCAGGTTGATTTGTATAAACTTAAACTATATATTTGCTCAATTATTAGCATAATATTCAAGATAAATATAAATATCCACCGATATTTCCTTGGTTATGTAAAGCTAGTTTAAATTCCAACCCCCATGACTTTGTTCCGGATGGGGCAGAATTTATTTACGGGTTATTTTGTCTCCTTTTTAACTCGTAGAGCATCTCCTGACTCTGCACAGGATTAGGAATAATTGGTCAAACCAGTGTTGACAATGTTTTCAGTGATTGTATAAATATTTATTTTAATATTTATCGTACATCGAAAATTATTGTAAATTTATCTTGTACCATTGATTCATACTATACTTAAGTATGAATACTGAACAGAAAAAGGTATTACTTTGCAAATAACTAGTCAAAAAACAAACAAATGATTGTTAGTTTACTGAAAAAAATGATTTTACCGACTCTTTACATTTCACCGAATATGTCAACTAAACATTTTTGGTAGTCTTAGTATATATCAATACTTACTGGCATTTTCATCTTGATGTTTTAACTGCTTTTAAGAGAAAAAAGTAATTGCTGCCGTTGGGTTTCGCTGTTTGAATGCTTTCTTGAACTAAGTAGCATATAATACAACAGTCTGGGAATCGCGAACTTGAAATTAGGGTCTGCATCACCAAAGTTCCCTAGGTCGCCGATTGAGTCGAGGTAACAGCAATAATGAGTACAACTCCTCTAGGTAGCTATAAAATTCTGCAAAAAATCCATCCCCTATCATTACTAGCCCAGTTGACAGGAAGGCGTGCGACTGGTCGGCTAAGAGTTTCGACGGGTTCGATTTACTGGTCTCTCTATTTACAGGAGGGAAAACTGGTTTATGCCTCCTATTCGGATCAGCTTTTTGATTGGCTAGATGGACATTTAGAACGATTGGAACGTCGAGTTGAGGGCTTAAATCAGTCGATTCGAGCGCAAATGCGGGTCATTTTTGAAGCCAAACATGATGATTTTGCCAGTACTCAAGCTGACTATCAAGCTATTTGCTGGTTAGTTAATCGTAACTATATCAGTTCTGGACAGGCTGGTGAATTAATCGAAGAGATGGCGAAGGAGGTATTAGTATCGTTTTTGCGATTAAAGGAGGGAAATTACGATTTTAGTCGGGAAACGAGTTTGGACGAAATGCCCAAGTTTTGTCATTTAGATATGCGGGTGTTAGTGGAATATTGTCAGCAGCAGTTGCGATCGCAATATTATCAAACCACGGAACAGGGGGGAAATCGACGAGAAAGCAGTATGGTGCAGGTGTTTGAGCGGGATAGTAACCCAACCACAGCACAACAGGAATCAATGCATCTGCTCGAAAAGTCCCATGAAGCAAGTCTAGGGGATGAAGGTAATGGGGGAGAAGTCGCAGGGGAGAAAGTAGTCAGCAAGAAGCATTATGTAATTGCTTGCATTGACGATAGTCCAACGGTTTTGAACTCGATTCAACATTTTTTAGATGAATCAGTATTTGCCGTGGTGAAAATTAATGACCCGGTTAAGGCGTTAATGCAAATTCTCCGGAGCAAACCCAATTTAATTTTATTAGACGTAGAGATGCCGAATCTCGACGGATATGAATTGTGTTCATTGTTGCGGCGACATTCAATGTTTAAAGATACACCAATTGTCATGGTAACTGGACGCACCGGCTTTATTGACCGAGCCAAGGCGAAAATGGTGCGTGCATCGGGCTACTTAACCAAGCCATTTACCCAGGCAGATTTACTTAAAATCGTCTATAAGCATCTGAATTGACAGGAAATAAAAAGCTAATTTTCTCATCGTTTGATCAGGAGAATTGACGTGAGCATCACATTAACAGGAACCGTATTGATTGTCGAAGACTCTCCCAGCGAATTGGAATTAATGAGTCATTATCTGCAAGAAAGCGGGTATAACGTGATTCAAGCAATGGCGGGGAAAGAGGCTCTGGAAAAAGCTGCCCAGGAACAGCCCGATGTGGTAATTACCGACGTGGTAATGCCAGGGATGAGTGGGTTTGAACTGTGTCGTGCCCTCAAGCGTAACCCAAACACCCAGAAATTGCCAATAGTGATTTGTAGTTCCAAAAATCAGGAAATCGATCGGCTATGGGCAATGCGTCAAGGAGCGGATGCCTATGTTACAAAACCCTATACCCGTGAACAACTAGTCCGGGCGATCAAATCTGTAGCGGTGTGAATCTATGAACAAATCCCAACTAGCGATCGCCAACCAGGCAAATCTGGCCAATACCACCGATGGCTATCTCAAATTTATGCTTAATAAGCATACCCCAGCCGTTTTGTCAATGCGCCATACCCAAGAAGCAATCGTGATTCCCGTCGAATCAGTCACAGCAATGCCGGGAATGCCTGCTTGTGTTTTAGGGTTAATGAACTGGCGAAGTCGAATTATTTGGGCAATTGATTTGCCCCAACTATTGAATATCGAATCCCTAGAAACACGTTTACGCCAGTACAGCGTGGTCATTGTGCGCGTAGATACAACTTTATTGGGTTTAGTAGTCGATGACATTATTGGCACTACGAAATTTCTCGTAGAGGAAATTCATTCCCCCATTGGTCAGGTGGCCAGTAGTCTTGTTCCCTATCTGAGGGGATGTATTAACCACGACAATGAAATTTTGCTGGCTTTAGATGCCCATGCCATTGTCCACTCCTCGGTTCTGCGTCAAAATTAATACATTTTTTGTGAGGAAGTCGGGGAGACGACCCGTGGGGTCGTCTGTACTAGAGGTCAGGATCTGAGGTGAATTTATCTTCTCGTAGGATAGTTCCGTATTATTTCTACCGAATTTACCTCAAAGTAATCCAAAACCCATAGACACGTAGCGGAGAGGAAGTCACGGTCATGGATGTTGCCTGATACCAGAGTTCTGCTTCCTGTTACGATTGCTCCCCTCCCATTGCTGCGCGTACCCATAAGGGTAATCCAAAATCTCAAATCCAAATTCAGGGTGTTTTTACTACCAAAAACGGCGTTGTGTTCTCTTTCCCAAAACAGGGCAATTAATTTATGTTTAATAAAACAGACGCGGCTGACACGAAAGAAAAACAGCAACAAGCTTTACAGCCAGCCATACCACCAGACAAACACAATACTAGCTTGGTATTAGCTTCGGAGTCATCCCCTTTGGCAACCCGGACATCACCTTTGCAAGTGGTATCAAACGGTTTCAAACGGATGAAAATCCGTACCAAAGCCACAATTATGGCGATCGCTATTAGCACAATTCCCGTTTTAGCCCTGGGTGTGGTTGCCAATGCGATCGCCAGTAGAAGTATTACAGATAAAGTCACCAGAATTCAGGCTTCCCATACGGAAGAGTTGGCTGATAAGATTAATCGCTTCATGTTTGAGCGCTATGGTGATATCCAAGTCATGGCTAGTTTACCCATCTTTGCCAATCGACGGATTCGTGATTTTGGTACACAGGCGGAAAAACAAGCGGTTCTCGACAAATATGTCGATATCTATAAGGTGTATGACAATATTGCCGTTTTTGACCTAAATGGGGATGTAATTGCCCAATCCACGCCGAAACCTGGAGAAGCAGCAATTAGTAATCACCGAGAATCTGATTATTTTCAGAAGGTGTTGCAAGACCAAAAACCCTTAATTACTCAGCCACGGATATCAAAGTACAACGGCAAACTCAGTATCTTTATGGTGGCTCCAGTTCAGGATACCATTTCCGGTCAGTTAGTAGGAGTTATTCGCGCGCGAATGCCTGTTACATCCGTTGAGAGCCTACTCAAACTCCATTCCCAACATGACGATCAAAAGGAAGAATATTTTCTCGGTGATGCCTCCGGTAAGATTTTTGTCAGCAGTATTACCAACAAGGTTGGTCGGGAAATCAAAGCGGAGTTTTCCAATCTCCAAACACAAGCAAATCCTGAAAGCACCACCTTTATTGGCAAGATTAATAACCAAGAGAAACTATTCAGCTACGCACCTACCCCCAGCGATTTACCTGGTTTACCCAGTTTACAGTGGGCTGTACTAGTAGCAAATGATGCTGCAACTGCCTTTGAAGCCCGTAATCAATTGGCTCTAGCCACCCTATTCGGTACAGCGATAATTGCTGGGGTGGTAGGGATGATTGCCTATTGGTTAGCAAAACGTGCCACCGATCCGCTTTTAAATGCCACCGAAACTGTAGAACGGATTGGACGGGGGGATTTAAGCACCCGGATGCAAGTTCAAAGTGACGACGAACTGGGTGACTTGGGGACAAACATTAATCAGATGGCGGAACAGTTACAAGCCCTGATTAAAAAACAAGAAATTGACACCGAACGGGCTAAAAATCTCACCGACATCACTTTAAAAATGCGACGCACCCTGGAAACAGAGGAAATCCTCAAGACCGCAGTCAGGGAAATTCGTCAAGGCTTGAAAACAGACCGGGTGATTTTTTACAAATTTAATCCTGAAACTTGGGATGGGGTGGTGGTTGCGGAATCCGTGGCTGCTGGTTTCCCGAAAATGACGGGGGTACACATCGATGACCCTTGTTTTCGAGAACGCCATGTGGAAACCTATAAAGACGGCAGAATTCGGGCGATTAGTAATATTTACCAAGACACCAGCCTCCAAAATGCAACTTGCTATGTGCAAATGTTGGAAAAATTTGCAGTTAAAGCCAATTTAATTGCACCAATTGTCACTAATGAGCAACTAATTGGTTTATTGATCGCCCACCACTGTGATTCTCCCCGGGTATGGCAACCTGCGGATATTGAGTTTTTCCGGCAAATATCCACCCAAATGGGTTTTGCCTTGGAACACGGATCCCTACTGGAGGAAATCGAACAGGGTCGCAGGATGGCTGAAGCCAGTTCGATGTCGGAACGGCAACAAAAAGAAGCATTACAAATGCAGCTGTTGGAGTTATTGAGTGAAGTTGAAGGTGCAGCCAGTGGGGATTTAACGGTGAGGGCAGATGTGACTACCGGAGAAATCGGTACGGTTGCCGACTTTTTTAACTCCATCGTTGAAAGTTTGCGGGGAATTGTCACCCAGGTAAAACAAACGGCTACCCAGGTCAATGCATCCATTGCCGATAATTCCAGTGCGATCGACCGGTTGGCGATTGAAGCTTTGAATCAAGCAGAAGAAATTAATCGTACCCTGGATGCGGTTGATAATATGACCCGTTCGATGCAAACGGTGGCAATGAGCGCTCAAAAAGCGGCAGCTGTTGCCAATGAGGCTCGTAATACTGCTACCAATAGTGGTACGGCGATGGAACGCACCGTAAAAAGCATTCTCAGTATGCGGGAAACCGTCGGCGAAACGGCGAAGAAGGTGAAACGGTTAGGTGAATCTACCCAGCAAATTTCCCGGGTTGTGGCATTAATTAACCAGATTTCCATGCAGACCAACCTCCTCGCGATTAACGCGGGGATTGAGGCTGCACGTGCAGGAGAGGAAGCCCAGGGATTTGTGGTGGTAGCCGAAGAAGTGGGAGAATTGGCAGCTCGCTCGGCAGCTGCTACCAAGGAAATTGAACAAATCGTGGAAAATATTCAACGGGAAACCAGCGAGGTGGTACAAGCGATGGAGCAAGGTACTAGCCAGGTGGTGGAAGGAACCCGTGTGGTGGAGGATGCGAAACAAAGTTTGAATCAAATTTTGGACGTATCCCGACAATTGGATGTATTAATCCAATCAATTTCGATGGCCACCTCCTCCCAGTTAGAAACATCCCATCAGGTGAGTCAGTTAATGGAGCAAATCGCTGCGGTTTCCCAACACACTAGCTATTCATCCCGGCAGGTGTCAGAATCATTGCAGCAAACTGTGGAAATTTCTCGCCAACTACAGGATACGGTCGGTACGTTTAAAGTGGATTAATTTGAGATGGGAAGGAAATCTGTTGACTGTTGACTGTCAACTGTTAACCTCGCTCCCCCATCTAAAGAATTGTGTGGTTCGCTGTTAGTTAGGCTACAACAAAAGAATACCAATTAGCAAAATCATCAATAACAAGAACAAGATTTTGATGATGACGAAATGGTACAAGTGAACCCTAACTAATTTAATCAACGACTAGAGACTAGGGAATAGGGCATGGCACAGGATAAAGAGTATGAAATCCAGATGCAATTTCTGGAGGAAGCAACGGATTATATTGATACGTTGGAAAGGGTGTTGTTAGGGATTGATAACACGGGTCGGATTGAGGCGGAAAAAATTAATGGGGCGATGCGTGCTGCTCACTCGATTAAGGGTGGAGCGGGGATGATGGGTTTTCGGACGTTGAGTGACTTAGCCCACCGTTTGGAAGATTCCTTCAAAGTGTTAAAAACCAAGCGTCATGCCATTGATGCTCCGGTACAGAGTTTACTCCTATCTGGGGTTGATTGTCTGCGGCAAATTGTCGAATTGCACGCTCAAGGTTATGAACCTAGTCCCGAATGGCTAGAACAGCAATGCCATCCGATTTTTAGCGAGTTACACACTCAACTTGGCGACCCGACCCCTGAAGATGCTTCGACGTTGTTATCTCCAGAGGATGAGCAGGATATTATTCCCCTGTTGTTTGAAACGGAGGTGGAAGGGTGTCTGCAACGTCTGGAATCTGTGCTGAATGATACTCAACAGCCCTGCTTGAAGGAAGAAGTGGCGATTATGGCCGCTGAGTTGGGTGGATTGGGGGAAATGTTGCAATTAGAGGCGTTTACCGAGTTGTGTGGGGCGGTGACGCGTTATTTGGAGGTGGTGGAGGCAAGTCAAGTTGAGGAATTAGCTCGTGTTGCGTTGGATACTTGGCGACGGGTACAGGCCTTGGTGTTAACGAATCAACTGGATCAAATACCCCGTGATTTGGATTGGCAAGGGTCATCTTTACCCCAGGTGAGGGATAATTCGGAACATCTGACTACCAGTAATTTCCCGGACAGTGTGTTTGTTGAGGAGTCACCTGCGATCGCAGAAAATCAGTCTTGGTTTGATCCGGATTTGATTTCCACTGACTTTGCCGCTTTAGAAGCAGCCTTTGCCGAACAGGAGGAAACAACAGAGTTCCAGGTGGAATTACCGGAATTTACCGTCGAAGCCATATCTACGGAAAGTTTTGCCAATCCGGAATTGAGTACAGCACCAGTTGGGGAGGTCTCGGATACCCAGTTAGAGGAATCCACGGTTGTGGAGGAAGTGGTTCCCCAGGAGTTGGTAGCTGCATCCCTACCTACGGTTGATAATATTGCCAGTGCAGAGTATACCCCTGTCAGCGATTTATCCTATCAATCCAGTCAACCCATCAAGGAACGGGAAACCTCGGAAAATACGGTGCGGGTGTCTAGTCGGCAATTGGAACAAATTAATGACTTATTTGGGGAGTTAATTGTTCAGCGCAACGGCTTAAACTTGCAGCTGGAAAGGATGCGCAAACTGATCCGCAATTTAAGTAATCGGGTGCAAACCCTGGAACGGGAAAATCAACAGTTACGCACCAGCTACGATAGAATTGCTACCCAAGCCATCTCCTTCCAAACGGAATTATCGGAAATCAATCCGGGTAGTGGTGCATTGTTTAGTGACTTTCATGCAGAAACTGGTTCCCACGGCTTTGACAGTTTGGAAATGGATCGATATAACGATTTGAACCTGCTGTCCCAGGAAGTGATGGAAACGATTGTCCAGGTGCAGGAAGTGACCACCGATATTCAATTAAGTTTAGATGATACCGATAATATTGCTCGCAAATTAAATAAAACCTCCAAACAAATCCAACGCAAATTAACCCAGGTGCGGATGCGTCCCCTTTCCGATGTGGTGGATCGCTTCCCCCGCGCTTTGCGAGATTTGGGGGTTGAGTACGGCAAATCGGTGCAACTTCAGGTGGAAGGCAGTTCTATTTTAATTGAACGTAACATTCTGGAAGCCTTGAATGATCCATTAATGCATTTGTTGCGGAATGCCTTTGACCACGGAATTGAAGACCCGCAAACACGTCGTCGTCTCGGTAAACCCGAACAGGGATTAATTGAAATCAAAGCATCACACCAAGGAAACCGTACCGTTATTCGTGTACGGGACGATGGTCGAGGTATTTCCCTGGACAAAATTCGCGATCGCGCTCTCAAAATGGGTTTAGATGCGTCCCTTCTTGCTCAAGCGACTGATGATGAATTATTATCATTAATTTTTGAACCGGGATTTACCACCTCCGAACAAGTAACTTCCCTATCGGGACGGGGTGTGGGGATGGATGTGGTGCGTAATAACCTGAAAAATATCCGCGGGGATATCAAAGTGGAAACCGTTCCTGGAAAGGGAACAACTTTCACCCTTTCCGTACCCTTTACCCTCTCGGTTGCACGGGTATTACTAGTAGAAAGCAATATGATGCTACTCGCTTTACCCACCGATGTGATATCGGAGATATTTTTATTACAACCAGACCAAGTTGTACCAATGGGTAGCGGTGAGGTAATACCTTGGCAAGGAACTACTATTCCCCTAATTCGTTTGCACAAATACTTAGAATTTAACTGTCCCCGTTACGACAACCCCAACCTGGAAACCTCGGCAGCGATTAATGCCGAATCTGTACTATTAATCTACAACAATAATCAACCTGTGGGTTTACTTGTCGATCGAACCTGGGGTGAACAGGAAGTTGCGGTGAGGGTTGTGGAAGGAAATATTAGCCTTCCCCCTGGATTCAACAACTGCACAATCCTTGGTGATGGTCGGGTTGTCCCCTTGGTGAACGCGACTGAATTGTTGTATGCGATCGCCACCCAGGACCGTACTCCCCGCAATCAACAGCTACCATCCGCCAAGTTACAACACGCTTTCCTCGGTGCAATTCCCAATCAAACCAAGGAAACACCTAAAAACCAAAAAGGTACTATTCTCATTGTCGATGACTCGATTAACGTGCGACGCTTCCTTGCGCTAACCTTGGAAAAGGCAGGTTATCTAGTGGAACAAGCCAAAGATGGACAGGATGCCATTGAAAAGTTGCAAAATGGTTTGCAAGTCCAAGCTGTGATTTGCGATATTGAAATGCCAAGGGTGGACGGTTACGGATTTTTAGGACGGGTAAAAGCGAATACGGATCTACGGGATATACCTGTTGCCATGTTGACTTCCCGCAGTAGCGATAAGCACCGACAGCTAGCTATGCAATTGGGTGCTAGGGCTTATTTTTCTAAACCCTATAATGAACAGGAGTTGGTTCGCACCCTGGAGGAAATTATTTTTCCCCTAGCTGGTGTTGGTAAATAATGCCAATTTAAAAAAAGAATGGGACAGATGAATTTTGTCTGTAGAGACGTAATATATTACGTCTCTATATATCAATACAGTTCAGTTAGACTTAAAAGCCTGATTATTGGGTAGGTTGGGTTGAAGAATTTAGAGGTAGTAGCCCTCGTGGAATGCGTCCCCACGCGGAGCATAGGGACGAGATAAAGAATGGGACAGATGAATTTTGTCTGTAGAGACGTAATATATTAACGTAAGTTGCTAGTTAGTGCCTCTAAATGTATAATAATGATACATAATATCCGCTTTCCTGTATTTTGAGACACGAAAATTTTAGATTTTGTACTTAAAAATCGACATTCTTTTATAACTAGCAACTTGGATTATTACGTCTCTACAAACATGGATGTGTTGCTGTTTTTGAACTGCATCCTGTATTGTCACCTAAAACTTCCGATTGTAAACTGGCAAATTATACAAGCTATGGGTTTGCTCATCTTTCTTGGTTTCTAAACCCTTCTGGATAAATTGAACCGTGGAATTAAATTCGGCTAACTCACCAATATTATTTTCCACACCCATGACAGCAATAAAATCGGACACCCGTAATGCGAATTGGGGATTTTGGGTGGCGACAACAATAGTTAAATCCTGACGTAGGGAATGAATCAGTTCCTCAATACGGATGCTTTTGAGCATACCAATACTCATACAAGGCTCATCCATAATTAGAACCTTCGGTTGTAAAGCCAAAGCCCTAGCAATACATAGTAATTGCTGCTGTAGCAGGGATAAATCATTGGCGGGTTGATGTAATTTGTGCTTGACTTCATCCCACAATCCCACCCGACGTAAAGCCACTTCCACAATTAAATTTAATTCTTGTTTGGGATACCAACCGATTAATTTGACTCCATACACCACATTATCGTAAATACTCATCGGGAACGTATTTGGTGTCGGGAAAATCATACCAATCTGTCGGCGTAAACGATTTAAATTTGTTCTTCTGGTTAAAATATTTTGCCCAAAAAATTCTATTTTCCCCTCATACCTTACGGAAATTTCTAACTCAATCAATCGATTCAAAGCTTTTAACAAAGTTGATTTACCCGAATTGGCATATCCAAATATGGCAGTAACTTGGTTTTCATAAAAATCGAGGGAAACATTCCGGAGAATTTGCCTTTCTCCGTAGAAAACATTTAAATTTTCAACTTTTAAAGCAATTTTTAAATTGTTCATTTTGGCTGTGAAACATGAAAATAATCTAAGCAACTGCGATTTGTTTTGAAGACAGCCACATGAATTGTGTCGAGACAGACTTAATCCTGTCATCGATATCACATTTCATCTGATAATCATTACTTACCAATTAATCTATCTGTGTAAAGATAAATTAATTAGTAAATCTAGCGACAATTTCCAGTCAAATTGTCGTCACGCAGTAACAAATTAACGGATATATAAAGTGAAAACAACCAGGTTTTATTGCATTTTTTGAGAAAAATTGGAAAATCAGGCTAACGCACAGCTTAACCTGTGCTTAACCATAATTATAGGCATTTTTTAGTGAAAAGTTTAAGTATGTTAGTTAAAAAAATAATTAATTCTTAACCAAATACGGAGATTCTAGGGGTGGTGTGATTGCGCGGAAACGAAAAGTCTCAACTAGGAGTATCCTTGTGAACAGTTTGAAAGTAAAAGTATTAGGTACAGTTGCCGCAGTTGCAGCTAGCATCTCCATCGCCATTCCTGCTGCGATGTCACAAAGCGTTGTTAAGGTAGACGGTTCCAGCACCGTGTTCCCCATCACCGAAGCCGCAGCAGAAAGCTTTACCAAAGAGACCGGTGGTAAGATTCGTGTTACTGTAGGTGTTTCCGGTACTGGTGGTGGTTTCCGGAAATTCTGCCGTGGGGAAACCGATATCTCCAACGCTTCTCGTCCTATCCTCCAAAAAGAAATTGACGAGTGCAAAAAAGCTGGTATCAATTATATCGAACTACCCGTTGGTTATGACGGTTTGACGGTTGTAATTAATCCTCAAAACACCTGGGCTAGAAACTTGACGACTGCTGAACTCAGAAGAATCTGGGAACCCGCAGCTCAAGGTAAAATCACCAACTGGAGCCAAGTTCGTGCTGGTTTCCCCAATGTTCCTCTGAGACTATTTGGACCTGGAACCGCTTCTGGAACCTTTGATTACTTTACCGAGGCAATTAACGGTAAGGCAAAAGCAAGTCGTGGTGACTATACAGCTTCTGAAGATGACAACGTTTTAGTTAATGGCGTTACTCGCGATCGCGGTGGTTTAGGTTACTTTGGTTTCTCTTACTTTGTAGAGAACAGAACAAAGTTGACTGCTGCATCTGTCAACGGTGTCGCACCTTCTGAGCAAACCATCAGAAGTGGTAAATATACTCCCCTCTCCCGTCCTGTCTTTATCTACGTTAACGCCAAATCGGCTCAAAACCCTGCTGTACGCCAGTTCGTTACCCACTACCTGAGAAACGGTGTGGCCATTAATAGAAGAGCTAAGACCGTATCCCTTCCTGGTCCTGCTTACGCGACAGTTCTAAACCGTTTCAACTCCAACCAAACAGGTTCTGTACTTGGTGGTAAGGAGAAAATCGGTATCACCCTCCAAGAGTTGCTAGCTAGACCTAGATAGTCATTGTAACTAAGCAAGACCAACGGCTATTGTTTTTCCTTTCTGGATGAAATTTCTCAACTAAATGTAATGGGTGCATTTTACCTCGGCTATCGGTCGCTAACAAATTACGGCTACCCCCCTTTTTTCTTGTACATACAGGAAAGAGGGGGGTTCCGTCCAAGAAGAGAATAACTCCAGGGGAAAAATTTCTAGGGATTTGGGATTTTACGGAAAGTATAGGGAAAATGTTCTGACCCCCAACCTTTTGAGGCAGATTACGCGGATTTGGGGCAAATTCCTCAAACTTTCAGAGAGCAAGGAGTGGGGAGTAGGGAGTGGTATGGAAATCAACCTGCAACTCAACGCTCATTGCTTACTTGCTCAAAATACAGAATTAGGTGTGGATTTAGGGAATGGCAGCAAATTAAATTATTCTGTTTATACCTGGTTGCAGTTAACCGTTCAGTTAGTTAACGGTTAAATGTCAACAAGCAGCAAATACTAACTATTCGCATCATTTTAAGGAAGAATAGTGGCTAGAACATCTGTAAGACAACCTCAGACAAGCGCACTGTCTCCCAAGGCTTTGCGGGATATACGGGAAAAAGTAATTGAGTCCATTTTGTTTCTCGCGGCTTTTTCATCCGTAGCAATTACGCTTGGAATTCTCTCGATCTTAGTTTACGAAACTTTCCAATTTTTTTACCAACATGCCGATGAAGTCACCATTTGGCAGTTTTTCACAGATACCCAGTGGACACCCCTGTTTGATGATAAACACTTTGGGGTTATGACCCTGATTTCTGCTACCTTGGTGACTACCTTTGTGGCTTTGTGTGTCGCTATTCCTTTCGGAACGATCACAGCTATTTACTTAAGTGAATTTGCTCCAGTTACAGTCAGGGAGATAGTGAAACCAGCTTTAGAATTGCTAGCTGGTGTTCCTACCGTTGTATACGGTTACTTTGCTTTACTGTTTGTCACTCCATTGTTGCAGGTAATCTTACCCAATTTGCCCTTCTCCAACATGTTAAGCGCGGGGGTGGTGATGGGAATTATGATTATTCCCTATATTAGCTCCCTCAGTGAAGATGCCATGCGCTCCGTTCCCGATTATTTACGGGAAGGTTCCTATGCAACCGGTGCAACCCGTTTCCAAACAGCAATTAACGTGATTCTACCATCGGCAATTTCCGGGATATCAGCAGCCTATATTTTGGGAATTTCCCGCGCCATTGGTGAGACAATGGTAGTAGCGATCGCGGCTGGTGGTCAACCGAATTTTACCTTTAATCCGATGGACCCAGCCCAAACCATGACTGCCTATATCGTTTCCGTAAGTAAGGGTGATATTCCCTATGGCAGTTTGGAGTATCAAACCATCTTCGCGGTTGGTCTCACTTTGCTATTAATGACATTGATTTTTAACATTGTTGGTCATATCCTCACCAAGCACTATCGGGAAGTTTATTGATATGACAAGTCAAAACATCCAACAAATCCGCCAAACTATTGCCCGTAACAAGCAATCAGACCGCATTTTTAGCATCGTTGGTTTAGTGTCGATGCTGGTTGCAATTGGTACTTTACTAGCATTGCTGGTTGATTTATTTTTCGATGGTTTACCCCGTCTGAATTGGCAATTTTTTACTTCCTTTGCGGGTAGTGACCCCCTAGAAGCCGGTATTTTGGCTGCTTGGGTCGGAAGTATTTCTGTAATTGTCGTCACCGCTATCGCCGCAATCCCCCTGGGAATTGCCGCAGGTATTTACCTAGAAGAATACGCCGTCAAAAACTGGTTTACCGATTTAGTCGAAATCAACGTTGCTAACTTGGCTGGGGTCCCCTCAATTATTTACGGTCTCTTAGGCTTGGGTTTATTCGTTTACGGTTTACAGTTTGGCCGTAGTGTTCTCTCGGCTGGCTTAACCCTAGCATTGCTCATTCTACCAATTATTATCGTTGCCACCCGTGAGGCAATTCGAGCTATCCCCGGTAGCATCCGTGAAGCATCCTATGCTTGTGGTGCTTCTAAATGGCAAACGGTTTGGGATCACATCCTTCCTTACTGTTTTAGCACAATCCTCACCGGGATTATTATTGCCCTTGCACGAGCGTTTGGTGAAACTGCTCCCCTAATTGTAGTTGGTGCGGTTGGTTTTATCGCCTTCTTACCAACTAGACTGTTTGACCCCTACACGGTTTTACCCATCCAAATGTTCAACTGGACTGACCGTCCCCAGGTCGAGTTCCAGACTGCTGCTGCTGCTGCTGGTTTTGTGCTTGTGGTTATGACCTTGGCTATGAACGGTATCGCTATTTATCTTCGCTATCGTCTACGGAAGAACATCAAATGGTAGAAATGAAAGACTCATCAAAACAACTTCCCCTGAAGGCTGAGGTTAATTACCTCAATTTCTACTACGGTGGTAAGGTACACGCCCTCAAGGATATCATGATGCCTGTTTACGATAAAAAAGTAACGGCGTTAATCGGTCCTTCTGGTTGCGGTAAAACCACCTTACTACGCTGCTTTAACCGGATGCACGATTTGTATCCTGGTAATAAGTATAAGGGAGAAATTGCCCTCCAACCCGACGGAGTAAATCTTCTCAGTCCCAAAATCGACCCGATTGAAGTGCGGATGCGGGTCAGCATGGTTTTCCAAAGACCAAACCCTTTCCCTAAATCAATCTTTGAAAACGTTGCCTACGGGTTGCGGGTACGGGGAGAAAAAAGAAAGGCTGTAGTCCGTGAAAAAGTTGAGAAGGCTTTACGCGGTGCTGCGTTGTGGGATGAGGTGAAAGACCGTTTACAGGAACCCGGTACTGCTCTTTCCGGTGGACAACAGCAACGTTTGTGTATTGCTCGTGCTTTGGCTGCTGACCCCGAAATCGTTTTGTTTGACGAACCAACTTCTGCTCTTGACCCCATTGCTACGGGTAGTATTGAAGAGTTAATTGGTGAATTAAAAAACCATGTGACAATTTTGATCGTTACCCACAGTATGCAGCAGGCGGCTCGTGTGTCTGATTTTACTGCTTTTATGTATTTGGGTAATTTAATCGAGTTTGATAAAACAGAGATTATCTTTAATAACCCCTCTAAACAACAAACAGCTGATTACATCGGTGGACGTTTCGGTTAATTAATTTTTTGGCAGATAAGGGTCGTATTTGTACCTGATTTTTGTCATTTTTGCCAAATCTGAATTGGTGTAATGGGAAACAGACTATTTCGGTCTTTTCCAAAAAAACGGCCGTCATTAGAAGACAGCTATAAACTGTTGACATTAATGATGTCTAAGTTTTCTGACTTACCCTGAATACTTACGGTTTATTTACCAATTTATTCACCCTTGAATCTAGCTATACTTGGATTCAGGGGGTTTCCCTTTTATAATGTGGAATGAAGTAGCTGCTTCTAAATAGGTGTACCTTTAGCCAACCTGAGAAAACACTCTCCTATTGTAATACAAATTTCCATTTTTGAGTTCCTACTTTCGATATATATTTTTTTTAGTGTGTTCAAGAATCGAAATGGGGATATCAGGGGTTTTCTGAAATTACCAGAATTTGAGTCAGATTCCTCGGCTAGTATCGCAATCTGATTTATGTAGTGAAAAATATTGGTTTTGGCTGTATCCTACGGAGAGTTTTCTCATAGAGAAGTCGAACTAAGCGCGTCTCGGTCTATGACTGTTTACTGTCAACGGTTAACAGTCAACAACCCTACATGTCAGATTTTCTAAGTCATCTAGGACAGCGATATAGGATTTTGTAATTTTACTTTGTAATTTTCCAAACTGTAATTAGGTGGGCACAAATAAAGCTAGCTAAGTTACGAAATGTCAGCATCCAAAATCCTTGTAATTGCTTTATTGTACCTCCTGACAATCACAACAGTATAGTTATGTTTTTTCTGACCCACCTACTGAGCAGTCAAATTTTTTGCGGGTCTAGAAGACGGGTTTAGAGAATAAATCTCTCCATGAACAGATAATCACGGGAAAACGCGATTTTTGTGAATTTTCAATTTCATCGTAGCAGCTTTCCCGTGTAAGTAAACTACGGTGAAATTACTACTCAATTATTTGAACTTGTATTTGAACTTGAAAAAATTTCAACTGATGGGATTGGGTGTAGCTACCGTGAAATTTTGCTGTTGAATATCCATCTATTTTTTACACCCAAGATGAATATGTTGAAAAACTTTTCCATTGCCCGTTTGTCTCCAAGAAAGCGTAAAATTATCTTGATAATATTGTTGATGATGGTGACATCAATTACTCTTCGTACAGTTTCGGCATTTATTCCTTTTTTTGGTGATCAACATAATTTTCAATCAGAAAATTCAAATCCCTCTCCCCAACCCGTTGAAGTTATCCCCAAATCACCTAAATGGGAAATATATGCTCAACAGGAAAAAAAGACACCTGCAAAACTAATTGTTGGGGATAATGTTTCTGCTTCCCTCCCATCCATCCCCACTGGAGCAAATGTAATCGTCAGTTCTCAAGTTCCGGTTCCTAAACCAGTAGTCACTCCACCCGTCCCCACACCAATAATATCTCCAACTGCAACGGAGAAAAAAATAGGGAAAATCGAGAAAAAAGCCGACCCTGGAGTTAAACCAGTAGTTACTCCCAAACCTGCTCCCACAGCAGCAAAACCAAAACCTACCCCAACATCTACACCACAACCTGCTCCCACAGCAGCAAAGCCAAAACCTACCCCAACATCTACACCAGTTGCGATCGCCCAACCTTCTCCATCTCCCACCAACCCCAATCCTGTTAAATTAACCAGTTTAGAATTTTCCGGATATCCAGATTTCCCCAAATATCCCCGTAGTCAAGCATCCCGTATTGCGATCGCACCCACCCAGAAGGAAAAGACGGGTAATAAAATCAGTATTCTGCAAACACCAGATTCTATTAACCAGGTGATGGAATTTTATGGTAAAACCCTGACTGAACAGGGATATTCCTGGAAGTTAATTGTGAATGAAACCGATAGTAAAATCTACGAAATTAACCCAAAAGATACAGCCGAAAAATTATTTCTACACCTATTTACCCAAACCCCAGAAGTAATTATGGTGCTTGCACCACAGCAACTTAATCGTCAAATATTACAGCAGAATTGAAGAATACAGATACAGGATATAGGAGAAAAAGCGTTGATCCTGTAATCATATCGGTAAACGTTGCTGAATTTGAGCATGAATTATAGTTCAGGATAATTGTAGCGAGCTTCTCCGCAGGACTACTCACGTTAAATAAATTCAAGATGCTGTCGCATTTCTTCAGTTTCTAATAATTCCCAAATTAATACTAAGCTGCGTATAATTTCACCAACAGAACGACTTCCCTGGGAACAAAAAACGATACCAGCGTGACTGACCCCTTGATGATGAAGTCTTAAAAAATCTGTGTCTTGAGTAAAAATAACTCTTGATTGGGACAAACAAAATGCCAACTGTTCCTCGTCTGAAGCCGAAATTAATCCTTGTTCTGAAGTTGTAGTCACATCAATGCGACGACGACGCAAAGCAAAGCTTCTGCAATAATATTGGTAACATTCTCATCAAGATGAAAGCGAATTATCTTCGACATCTTGATTTCCTATTTTTTGTTGCAATTTGGAATTTGTTTGCCTTTGCATTTGCTTGATAAAATCCTCGTCTTTCCTGATCGCAGTTCTAATTTCTTCTAAATTGTCATGGTAGTAAGCTAAGGCTGCATATACATCCGCTAAAGTTATGCCTGGGTATTGTGATACTATCTCATCAGGTGACATCCCCAACCGTTCATGCCAAATTACTACATTCTGTACAGTGATGCGATGTCCAGCAATGCGTGGTTTACCACCACATATTCCCTGGGTAACTTCAATATGTTCCGAAATGACTGGAACCATAGGTCTAACCAAAAATTATGTCTATAAAGGTAATCAAGCTGTTACTTAAGGCTTATAACTTAACTCGTGTGAAATCGACGTAATGCCATTTTAACCTAAGTTTTGAGCAGCCTACATTTAATGCTTACACCAGAACCGATGAAAGCGGGTTTTTTCTGCATACTCCCTATTTTCCAGCGAGAAAGCAAAGATAATCCTCGGTTCATCTCTTCTGTTTGCTAAAATACAGAATCTGAAGCAGTTGCGATTGAGGAGAAAATCAGGGTGACACCAACACTTGGGGTAAATATTGACCATATTGCCACGATTCGTCAAGCTCGCAGAACGGTTGAACCAGACCCAGTTGCAGCAGCAGTTTTAGCGGAGTTAGCGGGTGCAGATGGGATTACTGTCCATTTGCGGGAAGACCGACGACATATCCAGGAGCGGGATGTGCGGATTTTGCGACAAACTGTGCGTACCCATTTAAATTTAGAAATGGCAGCAACTCCGGAAATGGTTGCGATCGCCCTCGATATTAAACCAGATTATGTCACCCTTGTCCCAGAAAAACGTGAGGAAATAACGACTGAGGGTGGGTTGGATGTAGCTGGACAGCTTGCTAAAATGAAGGAGGTTGTGGGACAGTTACAAGATGGTGGTATTCCCGTCAGCCTATTTATCGATGCGGAACCTTCACAGATTGAAGCCTCTGCCATCACACAAGCTAAGTTTATTGAACTCCATACCGGTAAGTATGCGGAAGCAAGGGACGAAATTAGTCTTCAACAGGAACTAGATTATCTGGCTAATGGGTGTAATTTAGCTATTAAAGCAGGTTTACGCATCAACGCAGGGCATGGTTTAACCTATTGGAATGTATATCCTGTTGCTAGTTTACCAGGTATGGAGGAGTTAAATATCGGTCACACGATTATTAGTCGCGCTGCACTTGTCGGGATGGAACGTGCTGTACGAGAAATGAAAAATGCTATTCGTGGTCAATTTTAATTGGTTAACGGTTAACGGTTGACCGTTAAACGTTAACTGTTAACAACTAACAAAAAAGGGAATCTGTGCGCAAATCTCGATCCACACACTTTGAAATCGAGTTTTTGTATGAGTACAATCAACACCAATAATTTGCCGCTTTGGGTTCAAGACCGTGATACGGTAATTAAATATAGTGCCCAAGCAAATGTGGAATGGCGTAATGGTAAAGTTCCTGACTATACCCGTTCCAAGGAAAATTTAGCAAGAGAAAGCATTTGTAGCCATGCGGAAGGTTCCCTAGAAGCTTTGGTGCAAAATTTGGTACGCACCTTTGAAATGGAGGTATCCTTTAAAACTAACCCCCAACAGTGGCTATCGGTTGTCAATGAGCAATTTCGGATTAGTACCAATGGGGGAAGGGAATACACCGCAACGGAAGTGGGACAAAAGGGAACCTATAATGTATTTATGGGTGATTCGGAGTTTTATAAGTCTTCAGAAGAGACTTTGGAATCTTCCCATGAGTTATTCCATTCTTGCTTTCCTCAAGGTTTTCCCTGGGAGGTGCTGGAAGTCTATTCTGGACCGCCAATTGTCACCTTTAAATGGCGACATTGGGGACATTTTCAGGGGGAATACAAGGGTTTTGCTCCCACCGGTGAGATGGTGGAAATTATTGGTACAACTGTTGCCCATGTGACGGATAATTTGAAAATTACCAAAATGGAACATTATTTTGACAATGGTCTCTTTTTGGATAAATTGACTGCTGGTGGTAAAGTTAATGGTGCGGCAGATACAAAAAGCTGTCCCTTTGCTCCTGTCACCCAAACCGGAAAAAAATTGGGAATTGGTTTATTAAATATTTTCAAGCGGTTAAAGCAGGAAGTGGATAATCGCCAATATTAGGGTATCCAAGCGGTTCAGAGTAGAACTCAAATTATACAACTCTTCTCCCAACCTCTCCCTGTTTTGAGAAAGATCCGGTTGACGAATAGCACCGTAAACGGGGAGAGGATTCATAAGAGTTTATGCGATCACAATCAAAACTTGAATGGATATACTGATTTAGTAGCTCAATCCTATCGTGCTATCTTCACTTTTGAGCTAGTATTGAGCTAAAAAAGATGAGTTTGGTAAGCTACTTAGTTAGGGTACTTATACTAAAGTCCCTCCAATGCAATGGACGGTACAAGACTCGAACTTGTGACAGCCTGCTTGTAAGGCAGGAGCTCTACCAACTGAGCTAACCGTCCGTTTGTTTTGCCGTTTTACTTAACTGCTCAACGATTATTTAATATAGCAGAACTTTGCTAATCGCGCTACTATTTTGGGAAAAAATTTTTTCCTCTAATTAGGCACTAACTTTTATACTGAACTTTATACCTATTCGCGACTGAGGGCGCAAGACTCAGCTTTTACTCCTATGCCCCTAGGCCGTACACACGACCGGATTACCCTTTGGACATTGCCAATTGTAGCGGGATTGAGCCTTTGGTACACTCGCAGCACCAAATTAACATTGGTGGTTGCGGCTGGTTTTTTGTTTGGTGGGTTGATGTTTGGCCCCGATTTGGATATATATTCAATCCAATATAAACGCTGGGGAATATTGCGCTGGATTTGGTTGCCCTACCAAAGAAGTTTACGCCATCGTTCGATTTTGTCTCATGGACCGTTGATTGGGACGACGGTGAGGATTCTTTATTTTGCGACAATTGTGTGTGTGTTTGTCTTCTTGGCGCTGCTAGTAGCCGAAAAGTTTGCTAATTGGGAGTTAAAGTGGCGTGAAGTCGGGAATATGGCTTTGTTGCTCATGGATAGCTATCGTTGGGAAATTCTAGCCGGATTTTGGGGGTTAGAATTTGGGGCAATGAGTCATTACGTCAGCGATTGGACTAGTTCGGCGATTAAACGGTTGCAAAAAAAGGGTATAAAAGGGCTATTACCGGATCAAAAGAAGCAAAAGCGGGTGACAGGAAGACATACAAGTAGGAAAACCCTAAGAACCAGCACAAAGTATTCCCGTTTGAAGCCACCAAACCGAAAGTAAAACCATTTTCGATTTGGGATTAATTTGGTGGGGAGTGGAGACGACCCGGTGGGTAGTCGAAAATGTGTCAAAATTTTCATGAAATCCTATAAACCATGAGGGGTTTGTAGTGGTGGCTCTAGCTCCGAACTTTACTAGTATAGGCTCTATACCCGCAGGGTTATCGTAGACTAGCGCTACTACGTGCCTTTCTTCACCCATCAAAATTAATGGGACAAAGCAGGAGTCCCTGAACAACAAAAAAAGCCCACTGATGTAGGCTCTAATTAGGTAGTTACAATCCCGATAATCAGGATTTTAAGAAGTGATTACAGATTCTGGTGATACCACCCCGTTACTACCCACATCCGGACTATTAATAATTTCGCTCACGCGTTTAACTTTAGCCCCTAGTTGTTGTAACTTCAAATCAAGGCGGTCATATCCTCGGTCGAGAGAGCGTAAACCTTGAATTGTCGTTGTTCCACTTGCTGCTAAACCCGCTACAACTAATGCCGCAGCCGCACGCAAATCCGTTCCTAAAACTGGCGCACCAGATAGGTGGGATACTCCCTTGACAAAGGCTGTATTACCCTTAACACGAATGTCCGCACCTAAGCGGTTTAACTCCGATGCGTGACGCAAGCGATTTTCAAACACCGTCTCGTTAATAATGCTGTCACCTTCCGCTAAGGTTAGTAGAGACATAAACGGTGCTTGCATATCCGTCGGAAAACCTGGATGGGGCAAAGTATCTATATTGGTTGCACGTAGATGTTCTGCTGGCAGAACCCGCAAACAATCAGCAGCTTCTTCAATAATTGATACTCCTACTTCCTGCAACTTGGCAATCACAGGAATCAAGTGGTCTGGTGCAACCGGGGATAACAATAATTCGGAGCGGGTAATGGCAGCCGCAATCATAAAAGTTCCAGTTTCAATCCGGTCGGGAATGATTGTATAATCTGTACCGTGAAGTTGGGTAACGCCATTAATTGTAATTGTACTGCTACCTGCCCCTTGAATTTTTGCTCCCATTGAAATACAGAAGTTGGCTAAATCGACCACTTCTGGTTCTCGGGCTGCGTTTTCAATAATTGTTTCGCCTTCAGCTAAAACTGCTGCCATCATTAGGGTTTCCGTTGCACCCACACTTGGCATATCCAAGTAGATTTTTGCCCCTTTGAGTCGTCGGCTACTACCGGGTACAAATGCATTACAAATTCCATGTTCGATTTGTACCTCTGCCCCCATTGCCTGTAGTCCACGTACATGCAAGTCTACGGGACGCGCTCCAATTGCACAACCACCTGGTAAAGGCATTTGTGCCACCCCTAACCGGGCTAAAATTGGACCAATGGCGAAAAAACTTGCCCGTAGTTGTGTCACCAATTCGTATGGTGCTTTGGAACTGCAAAAATCCTTGGCGTTAATATCGAGAGTTTCCCCGTGGCGTTCAATTTGAACTCCCAGGGAACTCAGTACCTGTCCCATTTTCTCCACATCTGCCAGTAAGGGCACATTGCGGATGCGACAATCATCACCACATAATAGGGCACCAGCCATAATAACCAGTGCGGAATTTTTTGCCCCACTGATTCTGACGTGACCGTGCAATTGATGCCCTCCCGAAATTTGCAAGACCTCGGAGTCTGCATCGGGTGTCAGCTTGGCATCTGCTAAACTGCTCACAGGATTAATAAGCCTACCCCCCAAAAATAAGTATTTTATACGTTGGAAGTTGGTTTTGATTCTACAGTAAAGATTTCATTTGTCTACAAGTTTTTAATACATCTAGGTGGAAAATGGGGAATTGGGAATGGGAATACTCAATAATGCGTAAATACTGAGATATATAATTATAAAGCTCCTCATGCGATTCTCTAGCTTAAAAGTGTAGACGCTACACGTCTAGTCTACGACAACGCTGCGCGTACCCAAAGGGCGTAGGGAGTGGGAAAAACCACTTTCGTAGGTTCTGGTGTACACAGCACATGAGGACTACTCCCCAATTATTTTCCATCCCAGCAGTTCACAATCACAGTTAAACCGATGAAAGCACTAATTCTATCTGGTGGTAAAGGTACAAGATTACGCCCACTTACTTATACTGGAGCCAAACAGCTTGTCCCGGTTGCGAATAAGCCGATTTTATGGTATGGAATTGAAGAAATGGTGGCGGCAGGAATTACCGATATTGGAATTGTGATTAGTCCGGAAACTGGGGAAGAGGTGCGAAATAAGACCGGTGATGGAAGTTTATTTGGTGCGAAAATAACGTATATTTTGCAGGATGAACCAGCTGGACTTGCTCACGCGGTGAAGGTTGCTCGTCCTTTTTTGGGGGATTCGCCGTTTGTGATGTATTTAGGGGATAATTTGATTCAGCAAGGCGATTTAAAGTTGTTTTTAGCTCAGTTTATTGAAAAACAACCGGATGCGTTGATTTTGTTGCGCTATGTGGAAAATCCTAGTGCTTTTGGTGTTGCGCAAATCGATGGGGATGGAAATGTAATTAATTTGGTAGAAAAGCCGAAACATCCTCCATCTAATTTGGCTTTGGTGGGTGTTTACTTTTTTGCCGCAACGATACATGATGCGATCGCGCAAATTAAGCCTTCTTTACGGGGGGAGTTGGAAATCACCGATGCAATCCAATGTTTGATTGATAATCAGAAGCAGGTGATAGCTTGTCAGTTGGAGGGATGGTGGTTAGATACGGGAAAAAAGGATGATTTATTGGAAGCAAACCGTTTGATTTTGGATACCTATTTAGAGAAGCAGGTGGAAGTACAAACGGATTCCCAGAGTCAAATTATCGGTCGGGTGAGTATTGGTGAAGGTTCCCAGATTATTAATTCGACAATTCGGGGTCCGGTGGTGATTGGCAAAAATTGTTATTTAGAGAATTGTTTTATTGGTCCTTATACAAGTATTGCCGATAATGTGGTTTTAATTGAAACTGATGTGGAGCATAGTGTGATTTTAGAATCGGCAAAAATTTCTCGTATCCATCAACGTATTATTGATAGTGTGGTTGGTCAAAGGGCAATATTAGGTGCTGCATCTCGTCGTCCGAAGGCGTTAAGGTTTATGATTGGTGATGATTGTCAAATTGAATTAACGTGATGGTATGTTTTGGTTTTAATTATTTGTCATTTTTTCAATGATTTATTTTTTAATTGTTAATTACTATGCTAGTGAATATATTCAGAATTTAATTAACTCTTTCCACAAATTTGTTAATGGGAATTATCAAGTTGTAGTTGTCAATAATTCTCCCCAGGATAATGGGATGAAGCAATTATCTACACATCATCCAATTATCCTGCTAGAATCACCAGTAAATTTAGGATTTGGTGGTGGTTGTAATATAGGTTTGGAATATATTTACGAGCGAGAAAATAAGGCAATTGTCTGGATAATTAACCCTGATACTTATGTCCGAGATAATGTTGTGAGTATAATTGAGGATTTTTTTGATTTGCATCCTGACATATCAATTTTGGGGACAATGACAGAGACACCAAATCAGGAAATATGGTTTGCTGGAGGTCGCTTTAATTCCCATACAGGTGCAATTTCTCATGTGAATTTGTTGACGGATATGGATGTGGCAGAATGCGAATGGGTATCGGGATGTAGTTTGATTATTAATTTACAGAATTTTCATCAATGTCCCCAGTTTGATCCAGCATATTTTTTATATTACGAAGATTTTGATTTTTGCCGACGTTATGCTCTTGCTGGTTATAAAATTTATGTCACAAAAAAAGTAGTGATTTATCATAGTCCATCTTCAATTACCAATAAATATATTTTTCGGAAAATTCACCATAGTACCTATGGATATTTATTAACTTTAAAAAGATATGCTCCGACTTATATTTTATTGTTGAGATTAATTCGTTTATTAATTTATGCTGTGGTATTGATACCAATCAAGCCGCAAACAGCCTTGGGAAAGCTGTATGGTGTTTTGAGATATTTTTATCATCAGATTTTAGAGATTGTTTGAAAAGTCATTTTTAATCTTTGAATTATCGTTTTTGGAAATGGGAAAAGATGCGACATGTCGCGTCTGTACTCTCGAAGGAAAAATCCGCTTTATAACTTCATGTCCAGAGTCAGGACGATAGTCGAAATAGTGATAATTAATACTTGACAAACATTCTCTTATACTTTTCGTGTAATTTGATTCATAAAATCAACTTAATTAAATTGAAATATTTGTTAATCATAATTAAAAAGAATCATGAATGATTTAATTGTTAATTTATCAATAGTCTTTGAAAAACCGACAGGAATCAGCAATTATATTACTAATTTGTTACCCTATTTAAAATCATTACAACCGACTTTATTAACATCTCAAACCTATCAAGATTTTAACTGTTATTCCATACCCGGTGATATGACACCCTTACAGGGGACAAAAGGACATTTCCGAAGGCTGCTGTGGACACAGTTGAAATTACCAAAAATAGCTAGCCAACTGCAAGCGAAATTACTATTTTCTCCCCAACCGGAAGCACCAATTTTCACAAAAACTCGTTACATTATCCAAGTTCATGATTTAATTCCCTTGCGATTTCCCCAACCAAACTCTCCCCTGACTCAATATTTTCGTTATTACTTGCCCTTTGTACTCAAACAAGCAGAGCATATTATTTGTAACTCCCAAGCAACAGCAAAAGATATTCAGGAATATTATGGAATTAAAAGCAGTAAAATTACACCTATTTTACTTGCCCATAATTCTGCTCATTTTCACCCAAACCTATATAGGGTAGAATCTGAAGTAAATTATTTTCTTTATCTAGGGAGACAAGACCCCTATAAAAATCTCCATCGTTTGATTCAATCTTTTGCCAAATTAATCAAACAAAAATCGCACCTGAAAGAATACCAGTTATGGTTAGCGGGACCATGCGATCGCAGATTCACCCCCACTCTACAAACCCATGTTCAAGAATTAGAAATCACTCCACAAGTAAAATTTTTAGATTACGTCCCATTTGCCGACTTACCAAATCTAATTAGTGGTGCAACTGCATTAGTCTTTCCCAGTCTCTGGGAGGGTTTTGGTTTCCCTGTCCTGGAAGCAATGGCCTGTGGAACCCCTGTAATTACCTCTAATATTTCCTCCTTACCAGAAGTAGCAGGGGATGCAGCCATCCTTGTCAACCCCTACAGCATAGAAGAAATTACAGCCGCCATGCAGACGATTGCCAGCGATAGTCAACTGCGATCGCATCTTTCCCATCTTGGTCTCCAGCGAGTCAAACAATTTAGCTGGGAAAAAACCGCCAAGCAAACAATTGAGGTACTTTCAGCCTATTTGTAGGGGAGAATAGGAGAAGATAGGAATCAGGAGGTAAAGTTTTTGTTAATTCCCCACTCCCCCACTCCCCCACTCACGAACCAACCATCGTCGCTCCTACAGCACCAGAATATATTAAGCCGCGTTCCGTATCCATCGTGAGAATAGCACCATCACGAATAACTTGAGTAGCACCTGACACACCAACAATTACAGGGATACCTAATCTCAAACCAATGATGGCTGCGTGACTGGTCAAACTATCTTCTTCGGTAATAATACCTGCCGCTTTGCGAATGGCATCAACAAAATCGGCACTTGTGCCTGTTGCCACTAAAATATCACCAGGGTTAAAGTTGCTAGCATCCATTGCCGTATGGGTGACTCGAGCTCGTCCACTCACCGAACCCTGTCCCAGACCAATACCTTGACCGAGGACAGCAGTTACCACCTCAACTTTAATCAAATCAGTGGAACCAGATACCCCTTGGAGTGTACCAGCAGTCATGACCACAATATCGCCTTCTGCCACTAAATTCCGTTCTAAAGCCACTCCTAAAGCGGTTTTAAAAGTTTGTCCTGTAGAGGGGAAATCCAAGACCAACAAAGGTTGCACCCCCCAGACCATTTGTAACTGACGAGCGACGCTGACGTGGGGAGTAACCGCTAAAATGGGTGTGCGAGGCCTAAACTTAGATACATTACGAGCTGTAGCTCCGCTTTGAGTAAGCGACATAATGGCGCTAGCACCCAATTGTTCGGCAATTTGTCCCACTGCTTGACTGATGGCGTTAGGTATGGAACGACGGGTATCTACAGCATGGCGATCGCTATTTTGGGCCATTTCCTGTTCAATCCGTTCGGCAATTCGTGCCATTGTGGCAACTGCTTCCTCTGGATATTTACCGACGGCGGTCTCATTGGATAACATCACCGCATCCGTACCATCGAGAATAGCGTTGGCAACGTCGGAAACCTCTGCTCGGGTTGGTCGGGGATTGTTGACCATACTATCCAGCATTTGGGTGGCGGTAATAATCGGAATTCCCAATCGGTTGGCAGTGGCGATTAAACGCTTCTGTAAGACAGGGACATCCTCCGCAGGTAGTTCCACCCCTAAATCCCCCCTGGCGACCATTACACCGTCACACAGGGCTAATACAGCCTCCATTTGTTCAATGGCTTCATGTTTTTCAATTTTGGCGATGACGGGGACTTGTTTACCGGTGCTAGAAATTAATTCTTTGATTTCGATTAGGTCTTGGGGGTTACGGACAAAGGATAAAGCCACCCAATCCACACCTTGATCAAGACCAAACATTAAATCTTCCCGGTCTTTCTCTGTCATTGCTTTGACCGACAGATAAACCCCAGGGAAGTTTACCCCCTTATTATTGGAAAGGGTTCCCCCCACGGTGACGCGACAGTGTAAGTCACCCTTGTCACGGTTAACCTCCTCGACTAACATTTCCACACGTCCATCATCAAGGAGAATTCTTGCACCTGCGGGGACTTCATCAGCTAAGTACTCATAGGTGACACAGCTTATTT
Organism: Calothrix sp. NIES-3974; assembly: GCF_002368395.1. Classification (GTDB taxonomy): domain Bacteria; phylum Cyanobacteriota; class Cyanobacteriia; order Cyanobacteriales; family Nostocaceae; genus NIES-3974. The sequence continues at coordinate 1,898,523 of NZ_AP018254.1, read as the reverse complement.
CTTGGCTACCAACCACGGGACGATTCGTTAAAGTAAAGCGATCGCCTTTATTCACAACTATCGATCCATGTTCAAATTTTCCCAAACGAATTTTCGGTCCCTGTAAATCCTGTAAAATTGCCACTGGCTGATTCAATTCAAAGGCGGTTTGACGAATCAAGCGAATGTTACGTTGATGGTCAGCATGGGAACCGTGGGAAAAATTCAGCCTTAAGGTAGTTGCCCCTGCTTCAATAATTGCTTTAAGCATTTCTGGACTACTGGTAGCTGGGCCAATTGTGGCGACTATTTTTGTGCGACGGATTGATTCTCGTAGTTGCATAAGGGAGGGGTAAATATCAGGAGCTATCTGGGAATAATCATAAAAGGATACGCGGTTTGATTTATGTTCTCACCGACGCAATCACCTTGAATGACGATTAATGCTATCTGGATTCGTGCAGAATTTCGGGATTTGCCAGACCCACGGACGAAATTATTTTGCCATCAACCGCGTACAATATCTGCTCAAATCACCGAATAAGTTACCCTGCACGATACCGCTAGATTGGCATCATATCGCTAATTTTGTCGCCAATGCATCCATGCTGGATAAATCTTGCTACATAAAACTTTATTATTGAACGATATCTGTCGTATATTCGTAATGTTTGGTTGAAAGGAGTTGATAATGCTGACGGCGGAGGCAAAAAAGCCTTTGACAATCCCGCCAAAGGAATATTTAATGGCACCGGATGGCTTAAATCCGACTTTGTTGATGTTTTTAGCAGCAGTCGGTATTGTCATCCTGTCATGCTTTGGCTACTGGGTTTGGGGATGGTATAAATGGGTGTGTTTTGGCTTAAATACCCTAGCTTTACACATTTCTGGCACTGTAATTCACGATGCGTGTCATCAATCTGCCCATCGGAATCGAATTCTGAACGCCATACTTGGTCACAGCAGCGCTTTGATGTTGGCGTTCGCGTTCCCTGTGTTTACCCGCGTTCACCTTCAGCATCATAGCCATGTTAACGACCCCAAAAACGACCCAGACCACTACGTATCTACTGGTGGACCCCTGTGGTTAATTGCGGTGCGGTTTTTTTACCACGAAATCTTTTTTTTCAAGCGTCGCTTATGGCGTAAGTATGAACTACTAGAATGGTTTCTCAGTCGCGCTTTTGTCGCTGCAATTATATTTATTTCTGTTCAATATCATTTTTTGGGCTTTATTCTCAATTTTTGGTTTGTACCTTCCTTGGTGGTGGGAATTACCTTGGGGTTATTTTTCGATTATTTACCCCATCGGCCATTTCAAGAACGCGATCGCTGGAAAAATGCCCGTGTTTACGCTAGCCCCATTTTAAACATCCTCATTTTAGGACAAAATTACCATCTGGTGCATCATCTTTGGCCTTCCATACCCTGGTACAAATACCAACCTGCCTATTATGAAATGAAACCCCTGCTGGATGCAAAGGGTTCCCACCAATCCCTGGGACTGTTAAGCAAAAAGGATTTTCTCGGATTTCTGTACGACATATTTCTGGGGATTCGCTTCCATCACCATGATGAGGAGGTGAAAAAATCACCATTGTCCCGCACGGAAATCCCATCGAGTTGTTTGTCGGATTCTCCAGATAAAAACTCAGTATAAAAAACAGGGTGTTGCTGATTTAAGTAGTTAAAAATTAAGAGACGTAGCCATTTGCTACGTCTCTTAAAATATATATCAGTACAAATTGATGATTTTATGGATAAGTTAGCTTGAATTCGTCAAGAATCTAATGCTGACTTAAAAACCTGGCATTTGTAATTTTTGCAGTCTACCAAAATTGGAATCTGTTTGGTTAAAACTATTTCCTGCACAGACGACCCAACGGGTCGTCTCTACTCCCCGTTCCCTAACCTCACGAAAATAATTTTTTTCGCAGACCCTAATTAGCGATCGCAAAGCTATAAATCCTCAGTGCCTATTCCCAACTCCCCACTCCCTACTCCCTACAATTAAGAAAATTGCTCTGCCTGGCGAAGTTTTTGCCACCATTGATTCAGGGGAAAATAGACAACAGGTGCCCATAAACTACTGAGAATCGCTGACGCTAATACTACTTTACGGTAATACATCCAAATATCCGTAGCCAAGCGATCGCCAACAAATATTAATTGGACAGCAAATATTGTATCTGCTAACAGTGTCATCAAAAATACAATTAACGCAATAGAAATAAAGTCTTCTTGAATAAACTTTTGTTTCTGCATTAAGCCAGTTAGAAACCCTACCACCCCTAAACTTAAAACGTGGGTTGGGTGCGGACTTGTCATCCCATCCTGCAATAGACCCATAATTACACCCGCCAACGCACCCTGCCAAGCGTTACGTTTTACACTCCAAGCAACAACCCATATTAGTAGCCAATTGGGACCAATACCAAGCAATTCCATTCCCGGTAGGCGAGTGTGGATAAGTATTAAACACAACATCACCGAGGCAAAAATGATGATTCCATCGACAATTTGGCGAGTGCGGGGATGCCAATTTCTCACTGGTTTAATCGGATTTTTACGTTTTTTGGCTTTTCTTTGTCCTGCAAAGGATAATGCATTCGGCTTCCGTTTCGGTTTTTTGGCTGGTGGAGAACTAAATCGGCTGCGTTTTGGTCGGCGAAAAAATAAAAGATTAGTAACCATCGGACTTCGGGTGGAGAAAATTGCTTCAAAAATTCCAAAATTAGATATTCACTTTTTGACGGGAGATGGAAAATCATTCCGGCACAGCAGGGGGATATTAAAGCTGCCATTTAGAGGATGTTTGTCAAGTGTCAATAAATACTTTATCAATCACTTCTGGAAGACAGCAAATAGGCTCAAACTGTATAATATTTGTCGTTATCAACAACTGCCGATTCCCTGCTGCCTACTCCCCAAAAATGAGCTTGTTAAGTCTTAAAATCGACTTTTAAAACATCCTCTGAAAAAATGGCAGAGAAGCTGATACATTCACCCTTATTTCTATTATCTGTACATGAGGGAAAGCCTTTTCACTTTGGCTGAGTTGTACTAGATTTTTCTGTGGTTTGTTCTAACTTATTTTCTGGGTTTGGATATATTTTCACCCAATCTAGGGAACGAATCGGTGGGAATAATTCTACTTGGGCTGCGGAAGCTGGTAGTCTCTCCAAATCTAAAGATTTAATTTGTCCTACAGATAAACCAGAGGGAAATTTCTGACTATAGGTAGAAGTAGAAACTAAGTCGCCTATTTTAACATTAGGTACTTTCTCGTAAAACTCCAATATCGCTTCCGAAGAGCCGTTCCCGCGTAATACACCCTTTGCTCCCGTCCGACCAATTGTCACCCCGATTTGACTCTGAAAATCGCTTACTAATAATACCCGACTTGTATTGGAAGTTACCGATTCTATGCGACCGATTAAACCCCCCTCTGCTTGGACAATAGACCCTTCCTCTACACCTTCACTGCTTCCACGATTTAGTGTCACCTGCTGCCACCAATTATCCCCACTTCGAGCAATTACACGGGCAATAATCGGTTTGACTTTCCTGGGGTCTTTCTCAATGTAGGCGTTTAATTTCCTCAAGTTCTCATTTTCACTTTGCAAACGCACCACCTGCGTCTGCAACTCCATAATCCGAGCATCGTTTAACTGTTCTTGTTGGCTTGGCATTGCGGATAATGCCTCCTGTAAAGGACCAGTTACCCCCTGATATATCTCCCAGAGTGCAGCACCCTGAGTTTGCCGCAAAATTAGCGCCCCGCCAACAACTAACCCTAACAGACTAATTTGTAAGCCCCGACGCTCCCACCATCGACGTGCTGTATACATATATACCTAAAAACTCTAGTTGCAATTCACGGACAACAAACTAAAAAATAAAAAAACACGACATAGTACGATAGAACAACATACTATGTGAAGACAACAGAAATAAAATATTGGGGGAATATTGGATTCATGCAAACTGAATCCAACACCTTAACGATAAAATGCTAGTGTTGGTCTAGTCAAACTGAAACGTCAGGCGATCGCTAACGAGAACGAGCGCTGAAAACCCGTTCGTGCTGTTTGAAGTTCTCCAACACACGACCTGTACCCAAAACTACACAACTTAAGGGGTCAGCAGCCACATGGGTGACGATTCCTGTTTCATGGCTAATTAAAGTATCAATACCCTTGAGTAAAGCCCCACCACCAGCCAACATGATACCACGATCGATGATATCCGCAGCCAATTCCGGTGGAGTTCTCTCTAAAGTTCGCTTGACAGCTTCGATAATTACCGATAGGGGTTCGGACATACTTTCCCGAATTTCTGGACCTTTGATGGTGACTGTACGCGGCAATCCGGATAGTAGGTGTAGACCCCGCACCTCCATAATCGCCTCTTCATCTTCCACCGTGGGATAGGCTGAACCTATGCGGATTTTGATATCTTCAGCAGTCCGCTCACCAATGACCAAATTATGAACTTTTTTCATATACTGGACAATGGATTCGGTCAACTCGTCCCCAGCAATCCGTACCGATTCACTCAAAACCGTCCCTTGCAAACTTAAAATTGCAACCTCGGTAGTACCCCCACCAATGTCAATAATCATATTGCCAGTGGGGTCAGCCACAGGTAAACCTGCACCAATTGCAGCTGCTACTGGCTCATCGATTAAGTATACCTCCCTCGCTCCCGCTTGCGCTGCTGCATCCATCACCGCTCGTCGTTCCACCCCCGTCACACCACTGGGAATCCCAATCACAATCCGGGGTAATACCAAAGCTTTACCTTCGTTTACACGCTGGATAAAGTTTTTTAACATTAACTCAGCAGTATCGAAGTCGGCAATCACGCCATCCCGTAAAGGACGGAGAGCAACCACATTTCCAGGAGTCCGACCTAGCATTTTTTTTGCTTCCTCGCCAACAGCCAAGGCAATTTTTTCGGTTTGGTCAATCGCCACCACCGAAGGCTCCTGTAGCACGATCCCCTTACCAGAAACATACACCAGGGTATTAGCGGTACCGAGATCGATACCCATATCCCGCGACAAATTAAACTTGCTGAAAAGACCCACGCCTCTTTCGCCCCCTATTTGCAATACTTTTGACTACGATCGTAAGATAGAATCGTGCTGGATTCTATTACTTTTTTTATTCCGAGTCTAGTAAAGCAGACTATGTTTTATGTAACTTTTGGTAATCTTTACTCTATCTCAGACTCCTACTCTCTGTTATTCTCCGACTCTCTCCGTATATCCGCAAGTTTTTAGTGCCCAATTGGAGTAATTTTTATCAACTTAACGTTTGCTAACATTTGCTCGGAGATTTTACAGAGATTTTATATAGAACTATCCGCTATTATATAAATCACTATCTAATCAGTACCCAAGTACTAAAAAGGCAGAAACTATGAGTATTAATGTTGTCACCCTAATTGGTCGAGTTGGCATCGAGCCAGATATTAAGTACTTCGATTCCGGAAGTGTCAAGTGTCGGTTAACCCTAGCAGTCAATCGGCGTACCCGTGATGGAGATAACACCGACTGGTTTAATTTAGAAATGTGGGGTAAGACCGCCGAAGTTGCGAAAAATTACGTACACAAAGGTAAACAAATTGCCGTGAAAGGGTCTCTCAAGTTTGAGAGTTGGGTTGATGCGCGCACAGGGGCAAATCGCACTGCTCCGGTGATTCTCGTTGATCAGTTAGAATTGCTAGGCTCAAAACGCGATGGAGAGGAGGGGATGGACGATTTTAACCCAGATAATTTTTAGCTTGGGAATAGGGAGTAGGGAGTACGAATTACGTAGACGCGTAACAGCTTACCGCAGGCTATTACGTAGCTTGGTTTGCTCCCCGCGTAGCGGGTATTACGTACGCGAAGCTTTGCCGCAGGCTATTACGAATTACAAATTGGTATAACTGGAAAATAATCTCTCTGAGACTGAATATCGATAAAATGATTATGATCAAGGAACGCGGTCGGACAGAGAATGATTAGACTAATTGCTTTTGTTTTGAGCCTTTTGCTGACTTTTAGCTGGGTGAATCCAGTTTGGGCTGAGGTTGGTAGTATGGGAAATAGTACTAACCCGGACATTATCAAACAGATTGGTGAATGGGCAAATGCAGCCTTTGACGCAACCGAAAATGGTCGATTTGCTCAAGCAGAAAAATTATGGACGCAGATTTTGGAAAAAAACCCGGAAAATGCTGCGGTGTGGAGTAATCGGGGTAATTCCCGGGTCAGCCAAAATAAACTTGCAGAAGCATTAACAGATTATGACGAAGCCATCAAATTGGCTCCTAACGTCACTGACCCCTATCTAAATCGGGGTACAGCTTTAGAAGGTTTAGGACGCTGGGAAGAAGCGATCGCTGATTATAATCATGTTCTCGAACTCGATCCCAAGGATGCGATGGCATACAATAATCGTGGTAATGCAAAAGCTGGCTTGGGACGTTGGCAAGAAGCGATCGCGGATTATCAAAAATGCACAGAAATTGCTCCTAATTTTGCTTTTGCTAGGGCAAATTACGCACTGGCTTTGTATGAAATTGGACAAAAAACGGAAGCTATCCATGAATTGAAAAAAATTGTGCGCAAGTATCCCAAATTTGCGGATGTTCGTGCAGCTCTAACAGCAGCGTTATGGGTTGATGGAGAGCAGGGTGAGGCTGAAAGTAACTGGGTGGCAGCATTTGGTTTGGATACTCGGTATAAAGATTTAAACTGGGTGCGAAATATCCGCCGTTGGCCTCCCAGTATGGTAGCCGCATTAGATAAGTTTCTCAAGCTAAAGTAGTGGTCTATCCCATAAGTTATAAGGGGTTCGTAGTTGTGGCTTTCGCTTGGAAAAAGTTTTATGAAGCCTATAAGCGCTACTACGCACCTTTTCTCATCCATCAAAATTAATGGGTCACCCAAAATCCAAAATGCATGACTATCAATATTGATACACTATCGATAGTCTGAAAACTGGAGTGAGGAAAATGCGACGAGTTTTAGTGACCGGTGGTGCTGGATTTATTGGTAGTAATTTTGTTCACCACTGGTGTGGAAGTTATCCTGATGACCGCGTGATTGTTGTGGATGCGCTGACCTATGCTGGAAATCGCAACAACTTAGCAGCATGGGAAGGGAAAGAAAACTTTCGATTTGTTAAGGGTGATATTTGCGATCGCTCTTTGCTGGATGATTTATTAGGGGGAGAAAATATCGACACGATTGTCCATTTTGCAGCAGAATCCCATGTTGATCGCTCTATCCTCACACCAGGTGCATTTATTCAAACTAATGTAGTCGGTACTTTTACCCTATTGGAGGCTTTTCGTCAACACTGGTTAAGTCGCAATCAACCGGATAATTACCGTTTTCTCCACGTTTCAACGGATGAGGTGTATGGCAGTTTGTCTGCAGATGCACCTGCTTTTTGTGAAACTACTCCCTATGCACCAAATAGTCCCTATTCGGCTTCTAAGGCTGGTAGTGACCATTTAGTCCGGGCTTACTATCATACCTATAATTTACCGACCATTATCACTAATTGCTCGAATAATTACGGTCCCTATCAGTTTCCCGAAAAGCTGATTCCTTTAATGTGTATTAATATACTTATCGGTAAATCTCTGCCTGTATATGGTGATGGTTGTAACATTAGAGATTGGTTATATGTCGGCGACCATTGTCGTGCTTTAGATGTGGTTCTCTCGAAAGGATTACCGGGTGAAAACTATAATATCGGTGGTAATAACGAAGTCAAAAATATTGATATAGTTCGGACATTATGTGACTTAATGGATGAACTCGCGGAGAATTTACCTGTGTCACCATCCCAAAATTTGATCACATTTGTCACCGATAGACCCGGACATGACCGCCGCTACGCAATTAATTCTAGTAAAATTCAAAACCAATTAGGTTGGAGTCCATCCGTCACAATTACGGAAGGTTTACGTCAAACGGTTATCTGGTATCTCAATCACCGTCAATGGTGGGAACCTTTACTGAGTGAGGAGTACCAAGCCTATTATCGCCAAAATTATCGTGTCGCTACACTTTCGTAAATTTTTCCCCCATCCTAGAAGTCGGGTTTTGATGGTGATTGTTTTTTTATACTAATCTTAGGGTTTTGGCAACATATCTAGAGACGCGATATATCGCGTCTCTACTGCTGTTTTCCATATTCTAAAAACCTGATTTCTCACCCTCCCTGAACTCATCTCCCTTCCTCACAATTTCCTCACATTGTTTATCTATCTTGAAAATATACCATTGGGATGAAACGACCTGTGGGCTTTTAATTTTATACCAATTGAAAAAACAATGGGACAAATGAAACCCCATATAGATAGGATTTGCGCAAGTGTCACAAAAATTCTGATTTTTTGTTTGGAGTCCGCATTATCTTCGCTAACTTTGAGGAATAAACCTGCATTTGGAGCAAATTCCTACAACTTACAGGGAGGAGAAGGAAAATGAATCCGTCACTCAAGACTTATAACTTACTTGTGAGAAATCCGGGTAAAGTCCTCACTACGAACGTCAAATTAAGATGCTAGTCACGTAAGTCATGATAAAAAGGGTTTCTAATCTCAAATCTAAAATCTAATTTAGGGTATTACCCTATTCCCTATTTTTCTGAGAAGGAACATTGAGGATGTATGTTTTCACGCAATTCGCCATATCACCTAAAGTTTCCCGTCTGGAAGTATTTAAATCAACCTTTGTTTAATCCAGATACCATTATTAATCCCCGCAAGTTTTGGCGCAATTATCAACGTCAATATCTGCAAGCTTGCTGGGAAATCGATCCACGTCTGTTCCTGGAAACTTGTTGGCAACTTGATTGTCTATTTTATCCAGATTTTATTTCCTATGCTTTAATCGAAATTAGTTTACACAAAACCGTTGATAATTCTTTGGAAAATACCGGAAATAGTTGATCAACTTTGGAGGTCAAAGGAGTGAATATACAAGAATGGAAACTATCCAAAAAATTAACGACGAATTAGCGATCGCAGGACAAATTTCTGCGGCTGAACTCAGTTTAATTGCTGAACAAGGGTATAAGTCGATACTTAATCTCCGTGCCCCTGATGAGGAGGGTTTTAACGATTTAGAACAGATATCTGCTTGGGATTTGGGATTGAAGTATTTGAATATTCCCATGCATCAAATCAATCCGCAAATAGCTTTGTTTGTGCTACAGCAGATTGCCGAGTTACCAAAACCAATGCTGATCCATTGCGATTGTGCAAGTCGTTCGGTGGCAATGGCATTGATTTATATTGCCACACGTCAGGGAATTTCTTTGGAAGATGCTTTTGCTCAAGCAAAAAAACTGGGTGTAGCCTAGTTAGGAGCGGTTTATTTTTTGAGATTTTTGTACTTGGTGGTAAATACGGTTGTAAACATCATCAAAAATCCACCAATCAGGATTGCGATCGCAATTCCCCCTGTAATTAAATCCAGTTTGGCTGTATCCATACTATTTCTATCTATAAACTATATTCTATTCTCTATACTATATTTTTAATTTTTCTTCTTCCAAACCTAATTTACACCAATCCTGCCCCTAATTACCTTTCGGTTTGTTAAGAGTTGACGGTTGATCTTCAGGCATTAACTGTACGCTACACAAAGCTCTCTGATTGACTGTGCAAGGTATAGCTTGGTTCGCCAGACATTAAAGTAAAGATATGCTGCGACTAGTTAGCTATCGGGTATATACTTAAATCCAAGGATATTTTGACAGTTTGAACAGTCCTGCTTCTAAGGGTCTTCATTCCAATTGAGGACACATTGCACATAGACTGGTGGATATATCACCATATATTTAAATTTTCAAAGCGGGTAACGCGATTCGAACGCGCGACATTCACCTTGGCAAGGTGACGCTCTACCACTGAGCTATACCCGCGAAATCCATACCTACCAATATTTCATATTCCCAGGGATTTGTCAAGGGTTTTTTGCTGTTGACCACGAAATCAATTGCATTTTCCCAACCACTTCTGTAATATTTATATCCGTAACTTGTAATTACGAAATTCCGACCGGAAAGGTGTAGATTGGAAAGGGAAGATCAAGATGGGTGTTTTGGGGCGAAATAAATGGCGAAATCGGATATTTTTGGCGGTATTTGGTTTGATTGTGTGTGGTGTGGTGACATCCTGTAACTTGCTGCATCACCAAGCCAATGCCAAGCCACGGGAGCAGATAGAATTAACATTGGTTTCGTTTGCGGTGACGCGTACAGCCCATGAAGCGATTATTCCCAAGTTTGTCGCCAAATGGCAGCAAGAACACGGTCAAAGGGTACGGATTAGTCGTAGTTACGGTGGTTCGGGAGCGCAGACAAGGGCTGTGGCGGATGGTTTAGGTGCGGATGTGGTGCATTTAGCCTTGGGTTTAGACACACAGCGTTTAGAGAAAGTAGGTTTGATTGAACCGGGATGGGAAAAAGAGTTTCCCAATCAAAGTATTGTCACTAAATCCGTAGTTGCTTTAGTTACCCGTCCAGGGAATCCGCAACAGATTCAAGATTGGAAAGATTTGACCAAATCGGGATTACGGGTAATTACGGCAGACCCAAGGACATCAGGGGTAGCGCGGTGGAATTTTTTAGCTCTGTGGAATGCTGCCATCCAAAGTGGTAAAAATGAACAGCAAGCGAAGGATTTTGTCAGCCAGGTATATCGCAATGTACCAATTTTAGCGAGGGATGCGAGGGAAGCAACCGACGCTTTTTTTAAGCAGGGTCAGGGGGATGTGTTAATCAACTATGAAAATGAGTTGGTATTAGCTCAACAAAAGGGTATTCAAACGGAATATAAAATTCCTGATGTCAACATTTCCATAGATAATCCCGTTGCCATAGTTGATCGAAACGTTGCGAGGCATGATAATCGAGAAGTGGTGGAAGCCTTTGTCCAGTTCCTATTCAGTCCGGAAGCTCAAATTGAATTTGCCAAAGTGGGATTTCGTCCCGTTGATGAAAAGTTACTCGCCAATAAAGAAATTGCTGGGAAATATCCTAAAGTAAATAATTTAGGGAGTGTGAAAGAATTGGGTGGTTGGAAGCGTATTCAGGAGAAGTTTTTTGCTGATGGGGCGATTTTTGATCAGATTCAGGTTAGAGAGAGATAGGGAGTGGGGAGTGGTAAAGGAAATCAATTTGTGTTAACGCAGATAACTTAACTTTGGCAAAATCCAGGGTTAGAGCAACAGAAGATATGGGAATAATAGGGAAGGCTAATCAGCAAACTCAACCTCGTCCATAATCAAAACTGGAGTTTTCGTCACTGTACCAGACGCGTAGCGGATCGACTTGCTTACGTAGCAATCTCAATAATCGCTAATGAAGACTAAGGTTCTCAAAATGCACATGGTTTATCAGTTAAATCAAACCTAATTATTCTGAATGATAAGAAGTCCCCAGGATACGGGAAAAATCCTCTGCCAACAGACGAAAAAAGCACATACAGGAGAATTCAAGAATACAGGATAAAGGAAAAAGGAGTAAAAACCATTGCTCACAAGCCTTTAAATACCACATTTACCGACAATCTGCTGTACTACTACTAATCATCTAACCTATTCCCTATTCCCTACTCACCACTCCCGATGTTTCTAGAAAAGGACACCAAACCAATTGATCAAGAGAGATAAAAACGATGTCTGCCAATTATCGCTTTGAAACCTTACAGGTTCATGCAGGACAGGAGGTTGCTCCGGGTACAAATGCAAGGGCTGTACCAATTTATCAAACCAGTTCCTATGTATTTAACAATGCGGAACATGGAGCGAATTTGTTTGCCCTGAAGGAATTTGGGAATATTTATACCCGGTTGATGAATCCGACCACGGATGTATTTGAAAAACGCGTCGCAGCCTTAGAGGGGGGTGTTGCAGCTTTAGCGACAGCAAGTGGTCAAGCGGCGGAATTTTTAGCGATCGCAAATCTAGCTCAGGCGGGGGATAATATTGTTTCCACTACGTTTTTGTATGGGGGGACTTATAATTTATTTAAGGTGACGTTGCCACGTTTGGGGATCGATGTCAAGTTTGTGGAAGGTGATGATGTCGAGAAATTCCGAGGGGCAATTGATGAGCGGACTAAGGCGTTGTATGTGGAAACCATTGGCAATCCCCAATTTAATGTACCCGATTTTGCCACCTTGGCCCACGTTGCCCATGAAAATGGTATTCCGTTGATTGTGGATAATACCTTTGGTTGTGGAGGATATTTATGTCGTCCGATTGAACATGGTGCAGATATTGTGGTGGAATCGGCAACGAAGTGGATTGGAGGTCATGGTACATCCATTGGTGGTGTGATTGTGGATTCCGGTAAATTCGATTGGGGTAACGGCAAATTCCCCATGTTTACTGAACCCGCACCCGGTTATCATGGTTTGAATTTTTATGAAGTATTTGGACCAAAAGGACCATTTGGGAATATTGCTTTTATTATTCGGGCACGGGTAGAAGGAATGCGTGATTTAGGAGCATGTCCTAGTCCCTTCAATGCCTTTTTGTTATTGCAGGGATTAGAAACCCTTTCTCTAAGAGTAGAGAGACATGTAAATAATGCGATCGCTCTGGCACAATGGTTAGAATCCCATCCCCAGGTCGCATGGGTGAGTTATCTTGGTTTACCCAATCATCCCTACCATGAACGTGCCCAAAAATACCTGCAAAGGGGCTTCGGATGTGTGTTAAATTTTGGCATCAAAGGCGGCTTAGAAGCTGGAAAAGCCTTTATCGACCGGGTAAAATTAGCTAGTCACCTCGCCAATGTTGGTGATGCAAAAACCCTCGTGATCCATCCTGCATCCACAACCCATCAACAATTAAGTCCTGAAGAACAAGTTTCTGCTGGTGTCACACCCGATTTAATCCGTGTCTCGGTCGGATTGGAACATATTGATGACATCAAGGAAGATTTTGAGCAAGCTTTTGGTACATGAGGTATCTCAATTCATCCTACTACCCATCTCCTTTGCTCCTCCATTCCTAGTTAGAGACGACCCACCGGTTAGAGACGACCCACCGGTTAGAGACGACCCACCGGTTAGAGACGACCCACCGGTTAGAGACGACCCACCGGGTCGTCTCTACTCCCGATTTCCGACTTCTGACAAAAATGAATTTTCTCAACCATATTTCCAGCCAAACCCAGTATTACCACCTTCCCCAACCCTTTTGGTTAGAATCTGGAAAGATTTTAGAAGGAGTACAGATTGCCTACCGCACTTGGGGAAAACTAAATCCGGATGGTGACAACGCCGTGTTAATCTGTCATGCTTTAACCGGTGGTGCAGATGCGGATGATTGGTGGAAACCCCTATTTGGTGCAGGTAAAGCCTTTGATTTGGAAACGGATTTTGTGGTTTGTAGCAATGTCCTGGGGAGTTGCTACGGAACAACAGGAGCAGCAACAATCAACCCCTTGACAAAAAAACCCTATGGTGCAGAATTTCCCAGAATCACAATTCGCGATATGGTACACCTGCAAGCCCAACTAATGGAAGCCTTGGGTATCAAACGCTTACAACTGGTGATTGGTGGTTCCCTAGGGGGAATGCAAGTCCTCGAATGGGCAGTATTATATCCAGAAATGGTGAATGCGATCGCGCCGATAGCAGTTTCCGGTAAACATTCGGCTTGGTGTATCGGAATTTCTGAAACCCAGCGTCAAGCGATTTTTGCAGACCCCGATTGGCAAAATGGTAATTATTACAATCACCAACCACCAGCACGGGGATTAGCCACCGCAAGGATGATGGCGATGATGACCTACCGTGCTTGGGGAAGTTTTGAAGCTAGATTTGGCAGGGAACAGATTAATCCAGAAGTGGACGATGAATTTACCATTGCCAGTTATCTCCAATATCAAGGACAAAAGCTTGTCAATCGGTTTGATGCTAATTGTTATGTCAGTTTGACCCATGCAATGGATAGTCACGATTTAGGACGGGATCGAGGTGAATATTTTGACGTTCTTGCCAATATTCAGCAACCGACTTTAGTGGTGGCAATTGATACAGATATATTGTATCCACCCCAGGAACAGGAAGTTTTAGCCCGCTACATACCCAATGCGGAAATTGTAACTTTAAATTCCACCCACGGTCACGATGCATTTTTGATTGATATGGATGATTTGAATCAGATGGTAGTGAATTTTCGGACTCGTTTGCAACAGCTAGTCTATCGTCATTGAATTGGGAGAGGAGATAGAATACAGTAACTGTAGCTTGGGGTTACTGCCTTCATTCACTAGGTAGGAGTCTCGTAGATTCTGCACCCACGCGGAGCATGGGTGCGAGGGAAAAGGTAGGCGATTTACGCTGGGTGTTACGAGGCAAATCAAAGCTTTTAGTTTCCCTCGTTGCAGGTATAGCGCTATAGACGAAACCTTCACCCGCTTTCGCAGGAAGCAAGCGACGCCGAGTAGCGCAACTACGGACAATAAATGTAATTAATTGTACCAAATTACTGACAATCCAAAATTTAAAATCCAAAATCCTAATGACTAGTCTAATCACGAAAAACCCGATTGAACCAACCCTGTGGAAAAAAGTAATTAATTTACCTTGGACTTGGCGATTAACACTGTCCTACCTGAGTATCATGTTACTCCTGCCGATTGCGGCCATGTTTGCCAAAGTCGCTAGCACCCCACCATCGGAGTTTTGGCGCATTGCCACCAGTCCCATCGCCCTTTCCAGTTATGAAGTGACTTTTGTCACTGCCCTGATTACCGCCCTACTGAATGGTGTATTTGGAACTCTAATTGCTTGGGTAATGGTTAGATATAACTTTCCGGGGAAGCGATTTATCGATGCTTCCATTGATTTACCATTTGCCTTACCAACGGCAGTTGCAGGTTTAACCCTAGCGACGGTATATAGCCAAAATGGGTGGATTGGTTCCCTATTAGGTGTGCAGGTGTCCTTTTCGCGATTAGGGGTAGCTGTGGCGATGATATTTATTTCCTTACCGTTTGTGGTGCGGACGGTGCAACCAGTTTTACAGGAGATGGAACGGGAAATAGAAGAAGCAGCTTGGAGTTTAGGTGCATCCCAAGTGCAGACATTCATCCGGGTGATTTTACCCCCCCTGTTGCCGACAATTTTAACAGGTGTCGCTTTGGGATTTTCCCGAGCGGTGGGGGAATACGGTTCTACGGTAATTATTGCCTCCAATACACCCTTTAAAGACCTGATTGCTCCAGTGTTAATTTTCCAACGTTTAGAAGCTTACGATTACACCGGAGCCACCGTAATTGGTGCAGTCATGCTCGTAATTTCCCTATTTTTATTGTTAACAATTAACCTTTTACAGGCGTGGGGACGGAAATATCATGCAAAATAAATTACCTAGTAAACAGAGAACCAACCAGCAAAATTCCTGGATACCCCTAATTTTAATTGGGATTGCGATCGCCTATCTAGGACTTGTTTTATATATTCCGGCTCTCAACGTATTTTTACAAGCCTTTAGCCAAGGAATAGGCCCATTTTTCGCTAACCTCACCGACCCAGATTTTCTGCACGCAGCTTGGTTAACCCTGACTCTAGCCATCATCACTGTCCCCATTAATGCCATATTTGGTTTATGTGCAGCATGGGCGATCGCCCGTCATCAATTTCCCGGTCGGGCGTTATTATTAAGTATTATTGACCTCCCCTTTTCCATTTCTCCCGTTGTCATCGGTCTCATTATCGTTTTGGTCTATGGTCAAAATGGTTGGTTTGGAGGTTTTTTCGCCAAATTCGGTATTAATGTGATTTTTGCCTTTCCGGGTATGGTAATTGCCACAGCCTTCGTCAGTATGCCCTTTGTCGCTCGTGAAGTCATCCCCGTCCTGGAAGAACTGGGAAACGACCAAGAAGAAGCAGCTCAAACCCTGGGTGCGAATAACTGGCAAATATTTTGGCGTGTCACCCTTCCCAATGTACGCTGGGGTTTGTTATATGGCTTAATTTTGACTAACGCTCGGACAATGGGCGAATTTGGCGCGGTTTCCGTTGTTTCTGGCAATATTATCGGCAAAACCCAAACTTTACCATTATTCGTCGAAGATACCTATAAACAATACGAAACAGCAGCAGCTTACTCCGCAGCAGTTGTATTAGCTCTATTAGCAGTTGTAACACTGATATTAAAGGAAATATTGGAACGGAAAACCACAGGGAGTCGGGAGTAGGGGTGACAGAAGTGACAGTATTGACATCTCACCACCCTCAAGTACGGAGATTATAGTGCTTTGTCCCATCAATTTTGATGAGTAAAGAAAGGCACGTAGTAGCGCTTTAGCACTTTATTTTCAAGCTTTTTCTATACTAAAGCCACTACTACAAACCCCTCAGAACCTATGGGACAGACTAGTAGGTATGTAAGGCTTAAAAAACCTGGCATTTGTGATTTTTTGCATCTTGTGAAAAGTGGAATCCGTAGGGTGCAAACTATTCCCTGTACAGACGCGACATGTCGCGTCTCTCCTACTCCCGATTCCTAACTTTCTTTCCTAGCCATATCCAACATCAAATCAACAACACGATTGGAATATCCCCATTCGTTGTCATACCAAGAAACAACCTTAAAGAAGTTAGAATTTAGCTCAATACCCGCACCCGCATCAAAAATACTCGAATGGCCATCACCTTGAAAGTCCGTGGAAACAACCGCTTCATCGGTATAGCCTAAAATTCCCTGTAAAGGTCCTGCTGCTGCTGCCTTCATTGCTTCACAAATTTCCCCGTAACTAGTTGATTTTGCAGTTTTAAAGGTTAAATCAACTACCGATACATCCGGAGTGGGAACCCGAAAAGCCATCCCGGTCAACTTACCCTTAAGTTCCGGTAACACCAACGCCACCGCCTTTGCAGCACCTGTGGAAGCAGGAATAATATTCTGAGCGGCTCCCCGTCCACCCCGCCAATCCTTCTTACTGGGTCCGTCCACAGTGGGCTGGGTTGCCGTCATTGCGTGAACCGTTGTCATCAACCCCTCCGCCAAACCAAAAGTATCATTAATCACTTTAGCGATGGGAGCTAAACAATTAGTCGTGCAACTGGCATTAGAAACAATTACATCTTCAGCAGGATTAAATTGGTTTTGATTGACACCCATAACAAAAGTGCGGACTCGCTCCGGGTCTTTTGTTGGTGCAGAGATAATGACCCGTTTCGCCCCGGCTTTGAGGTGATTTGCAGCACCTTCATAGTCAGTAAATAAACCAGTAGATTCGACTACATAATCAGCACCCAAGTCACCCCAGGGCAATTCTGCCGGATTCCGCATGGAAACGCAAGGTATAAATTTCCCATCGACCACAAATCCATCCGACTTTGCTTCCACACTTCCGTCATACTTACTATGGGTGGAATCGTATTTGAGCAAATAAGCCAAATTATCTGGTGGAACCAGGTCATTAATCCCGACAAACTCGATATCAGGGTTTTTGATTCCTGCACGAAACACCAAGCGACCAATTCGTCCGAATCCGTTGATTGCAACTTTGAGTTTAGCCAAGCAAATCCTCCTTTCACCTCCAGCTATTTCCAGATCAATAGGATTAGCTGGTTTGCGGTTTGATAAATTTCACTCTTCCCATCCTGCCAGTTTCAACCAAGCTATGGGGATTTAATTGGCTTATTTTAAGAATTTGTGGATGGCTTGAAGGCAGAAGGAACTATGATACTTACAGAACATGCTTTGTCCCTCCTGTTGTCGTCCCTTCAGCGACAGGACTAATTGTTTCCCTTGGAAACACCAATCCCCAGTTTCCAATTCCCCACCCGACCAATTTCTCCTGTATCCTGGATTCTGTATCCTGTATTCTCCAAAACCATGATTCCCATTGGTGATAACGTTGTTGGTAAACGGAAACCAATCGTTACCTGTTGTTTAATTGGGTTGAATTTGGGTTTATTTTTATGGGAATTAAAATTAGAACTAAATGGGACTTTAGGGGATTTTATCTCTAATTGGGGTTTGATTCCCGCCAAAATTACTACAGCGTGGTCAGAATTTTTCGCTGGAAACCCCGCAGCACTGGTTTTCTTTTTTATGAGTTCCACTGGAATTTTCACCGCGTTATTTCTCCACGGTAGTTTCAGCCAAATTTTAGGTAACTCGATTTACCTGTGGGTGTTTGGTAAAAGCGTCGAAAAAGGCTTAGGACATTTATTTTTTTTGGGAATATATCTATTTGGAGGTATTTTTGCTAGCATCATCCAAATCTGGGGAGAACCCAACCTCAACAAACCCCTAATCGGTGCTAATGGTGCGATCGCATCCGTAATTGCTGCCTATGTTGTCCGTTTCCCCCAAGCTAAGGTAGATTCGGTATTACCTTTGGTGATTATTTTTATACCCATATCCCTTTCTGGAGGTTTCTATTTATTTTGGTGGTTCTGTCAACAGATTTTCTACGGTATCGGCAGTTTAAATATACCCGGTGTTAATCCCCTCAGCTACGGCTATTGGTTACACGGTACAGGTATGATTTTTGGAGGGGTATTCACCTGGTGGAAAATACGTAGATGAATTAGGTGTAATTAAATTCGATAAAGTAAGTCGAGGGTCGGGTAGAGAGGTGATACCGTTTTACTTTGAAGTTGATATATTTAGGCGCTAAAGCGCGACTACAAACCTTTCCTAACCCCTCAAAATTACTTGAAAGCTACTCCCAACTCTCCCAACTCCCTATTCCCTACTCCCTACTATAAGCCAATACGCTTGGTGTTAAAGATAACTGTAGGTTTAGGTTGATGCTTTGCATAGACTGTTGATTTTGTGGAAATTTTCCCATAAGTTTGCACAGTTTTTGTGATTATCTCGTCCCTATGCTCCGCGTGGGGACGCATTCTACGAGGGCTACTGCCTCTACATTCTTCAACCCAATCTACCCAATAATCAGGCTTTTAAGTCTAACTGAACTGTATTGTACTATAAGCTACTCCCAACTCCCTATTCCCAACTCCCTATTCCCAACTCCCAACTCCCTACTATAAAATAAACAGGGTTCACCTTCCTTCACCCCAGCACCCATGCGCACCAGCCTACCATCCCATTCCCAATCATGGAAATTACTTTTTGTGACAACACCCGTCGGTGGATTAGGAACAGGATTAGGTGGTGGAGTCGAATTAAGTGTGTATAATATCGCCAAAGAATTAATCCGTCGTGGACACCATTTAGATATTGTTGCTCCCACAGGTTCCCTTTGGGATGAATTTAACATTGTGCAAATCCCTGGAAATCTGCAAACCATAGCCCAAAGTCAACAACGTACCGACCCCATCACATTACCAGCAAATTCCCTTCTCGCTAATATGTGGGATTATGCTCGTCAACAACAAGATCACTACGACCTTATTGTTAACTTTGCTTACGATTGGTTGCCATTTTACCTCACACCCTTTTTCCACACACCCATCGCTCATTTTGTCAGTATGGGTTCCCTTTCCGATGCATTAGACCAGATAATTGTTCAGACAGCCAAGAAATTTCCCCACACCATCGGCTTTTATACTCCTTCCCAAGCAGCAACCTTTCCCGAATTAACACCCCCAGTTTATTACTTAAGTAGTGGTATCGATTTATCTTTGTATGAATTTTGTCCCCACCCCAAACATCAACTCGCTTGGTTAGGACGCATTTCCCCCGAAAAAGGTCTGGAAGATGCAGTCCAAGCAGCACAAATTACCCAAATCCCCCTCAAAATCATGGGAAAAATTCAAGACCAACCATACTGGGAAAAAATACAACAGGATTACCCTAATGCACCCATTGAGTATTTAGGCTTTTTATCTACACAGGAACTACAAGCGGTTGTTCGGGAATGTCAAGCTCTATTAATGACCCCACGGTGGATTGAAGCTTTTGGTAACGTAGCGATTGAAGCTTTAGCTTGTGGTGTTCCCGTTATATCCTATTCCCGTGGAGGACCAGCAGAAATTATCGTTGAAGGGAAAACCGGGTTTATCGTCCCAGCAGATAGTGTCACCGGGTTAGTTGCTGCAATTCAAAAATTAGATACTATCGATCGCAAAGATTGTCGTCAAAGTGCAGAACAGGAATTTTCCCTCGATGCGTTAGGTTCCCGGTTTGAAAACTGGTTTGCACAAATCCTTCAGCAATGGGGATGAATTACAACCGTTTTCAGTTGTGAAAATTTGAATACGGTTCACCTAGAACTTTGATTTTCCTCCTTCAACAAGAAATTCGGATTATGTTAACGTGAATTCGACGAATTATAAACGCTACAATCCCTGTGAATCAATGATTTTGAAAGTTAAGGTTTAAAGTAACCTCATCCATTAGTTGAGAACAAAGTCAATGACTGACTGATTCCAGGTTTAATGATTTTATTCTCAACATCCTATGAGGTTTTTAAAAACTTCTATTTTATACGAATGTTACTGGACAGGAGTTTCAGGCTTTATAAATCATCGAACTCACGTTAATATAAAGGCGCTAAAGTCCCGCTAAGAACCTTTATTTTTTTGACTGTGAACAAAAAAAAAGGAAAGGTTGAATATCCACCTCTCCCTTGATGGAAATATGGGGAAATTATGACATTAAAACCGCTCCCCCGAATGCTTATCCAAACCCAAATTAGTAGCGATAACCACCCTGGTTAGGTTTGTGAACGATAAAGCTGAGAACTTGACACTGCTTAACGTTATCGAAACCAACTACACGGATAAAGCAGTTGGGATACTGAGAACGACAAGCTTGCACTTCGCTCAATACTTCCTGGGTACTACGCGCATTGAACAAAGGTAGTTTCCACATTGTCCAATAGTAAGCTGTTGGCTCAGAATCTTCGTTAAATTCCACTGCTGGAATGTAACCTTGGTTCAAAATGTATTGCACTTGTTTTTGGATTTGAGCGTCGGAAAGGGGAGGAAGATAGGAAAGGGTTTCGTAACGACGCTCTTTTGGTAAAGTTTGCATGGGTGTATCCAACTAAATAACGAGTTTCTAGGTGTATTTTTGACTTTGATTTGTTGCTAGGTAAATTGGCAATTTTCGATTTGGGAGTTAAGTGTATAGCTGTTGCTGATCAACCCCAATCTCAATTGTTTCCCCTCACAAACAAAACGAATCTCAATTTTCAGGTTCAGAGTTATCGGAAAATTCTGATTCAATGGCTGGGTCAGACAAGCTAAATTGCGTAATTCGCTCTAGGTGCTGACGACGATGTTCCATATTTGCACGTTGGATTTCCATCTTTACCATTTCCGGTAGGTATTCGGTGACTTCTTCGGCTAGTAATTCGCGAATTGTCATAATCCGTAAAGCTAAATCCGGATTTTCACGGAATAACTCCTCAATGTACAATTCTCCATTCTGAATCCGGTTCGTCGCCGAAAACTGATGCAACCAAAGTGCTAAAGGTGGATTTGTTTCGTGGAGTTGCCCAAGTACAGTCCGCATCGCCTGATAGGTCAGGTAGCTAGAGAGTGTTTTTGCTGTATCTTTCGCAATTTGCTTTATATCCATGCCTGACTCCAGCCCCTCTAAATTTTAGATTTCGGATTTTGGATTTTGGATTACTCAGCCTACTGTCCTACCCAGAGAAAAATTGGGAAACGACAAGCCTTGCAGGCTATGGATTTTAGATTAACAGGCAAAGATACGCATAAGCTGTATTCTTGGGAACATGCAAGTTAGCCATGAAGATTTATTTGCTTTCACACTTTCCTGTGCATCCCCAAATTATTGCCCTTAACCTAATCCAAAATCTCAAATCACCAATCTAAAATCATCAGACGGTATCCATTGCTTCAAACTCGAACTTGATTTCTTTCCACAGTTCACAAGCCGCAGCCAACTCTGGAGACCATTTCGCAGCTTCACGGATCACGTCGTTACCTTCGCGAGCAAGGTTACGTCCTTCGTTACGAGCTTGGATACACGCTTCTAAGGCTACACGGTTTGCTGTTGCACCCGGAGCATTACCCCAGGGGTGTCCCAAGGTACCACCACCAAACTGAAGTACGGAGTCATCACCAAAAATTTCTACCAAGGCGGGCATGTGCCATACGTGAATACCACCAGAAGCAACTGCCATTACCCCAGGCATGGAAGCCCAATCTTGGGTAAAGTAGATACCGCGAGATTTGTCTTGTTCTATGTAGTTTTCCCGCAATAGGTCAACGAAGCCCATTGTAATGCCCCGTTCACCTTCGAGTTTACCCACCACGGTTCCGGTGTGGATGTGGTCTCCACCAGACATCCGTAAACATTTTGCTAATACCCGGAAGTGAATCCCGTGGTTTCTTTGCCGGTCAATTACCGCGTGCATTGCTCGGTGAATGTGTAATAGCAAACCGTTATCACGACACCATCTAGCCAAGGTGGTATTGGCTGTGAAACCTGCGGTCAGGTAGTCGTGCATGATGATGGGCATTTTCAGTTCTTTAGCAAACTCTGCCCGTTTCAACATTTCTTCACAGGTCGGTGCTGTCACGTTCAAATAGTGACCTTTGATTTCCCCTGTTTCTGCTTGGGCTTTGTGAATCGCATCTGCTACAAACAAAAAGCGATCGCGCCAACGTTGGAATGGCTGGGAGTTAATGTTTTCGTCGTCTTTGGTAAAGTCCAAACCACCACGCAAGCACTCATATACCGCCCGTCCGTAGTTTTTCGCCGATAACCCCAGTTTGGGCTTGATGGTACAACCTAACAAAGGACGACCATATTTATTTAATTTGTCCCGCTCAACCTGGATACCGTGGGGAGGACCTTGGAATGTTTTCAAATAAGCAACGGGTATCCGTAAATCCTCTAGGCGTAATGCCCGCAATGCTTTAAAACCAAACACGTTACCGACAATCGAGGTCAACATGTTGGTGACAGAACCTTCCTCGAACAAGTCCAAGGGATAAGCAACGTAAGCGATATATTGGTTATCTTCACCAGGAACCGGCTCAATGTCATAACAACGACCTTTGTAGCGGTCTAAGTCGGTGAGCAAGTCAGTCCATACCGTTGTCCAGGTACCAGTGGAAGACTCAGCCGCTACCGCCGCACCTGCTTCTTCGGGGGGTACTCCTGGTTGGGGAGTCATCCGGAATGCGGCCAAAATATCTGTATCTTTAGGTGTGTAGTCTGGTGTGTAATAGGTCAGTCTGTAATCTTTTACCCCAGCCTGATACCCTGATTTCGACTGAGTCTTAGTTTGAGCGTAAGACATAATTTCCCTTCCAAGAAGTCACTCGTTATTGATTGCAAATTTACGTTTCGTCTAATTCCCCTCGACCGAACTATGGCAACTTCAGTCGGGATGGTTGCTTGAAATTTCCTTAGCGGAGGAATTCTTGCAAGTCGTGGAAAGCCTACTAGAAATACTTTCTTTAGTCTTTAGTTTTTCAATTTACACAGCACTAAAGGCCTGGACAAAGTTTCAAAACAACATGTCCTGGCTCTCCACATTCTGAATTAAAAACTTTGATTTTGCTTACCAACTAGTATCAACCATCAAAAACCACCTTTAGATTAGGCTGCGTCTAAACATAAACTTGCTGACCAACGGTCGGTTTAAGCCAAAACAACCAGTATGAACAAGCGCTTTGCCAGCGTCTGCTCTCAACTTTAGCTTTAGTGATTGAGCGGTATTTGACTAGGTGGTGGACAAAGGACAAAATTCACTTTATTGCGTAAATTGCAACCTGTAACACAATATATCAAGAAAGGGATAAGTTAACCTTTGAATCTTTTTAACTTTTTGATTTGAATTTCTTATTACATAATTATTTAAACATTTTGTTAAGAATAGTTTACGAAGTGACACATTCGATGTATGGGAAGGTGTCAATTCGCATGAAGAGACGTAATATATTACGTCTCTTATGGAATTAAAAATCTGACGGGGCGTTAATTTTTTTGGTCAATTTGGGCACACTCATATTACCCGCAGCCAATTTCACATTTGTACAGGTTGGGGGCTATGTGTGCAAAGGAACCATGACCGTGCAATTGTTTCGCAAATCGATAACTGTCTGTAGTTTGATGAGTGCTGCATTACTGGGGTTTGCGGTACCACCAGTGAATGGGCAAAGAATATTGGAACTTGATCCATCGGAATTGACTCCAGGATACATTAGAACAGCCCCACCTCCAGGTGGTGATAGATTGCCCAATGAACAGCGTTTACGGGAACGGTTGCAGGAAATAGATTACCGGGTGAACGCCTTGCAACGGGATTTGACTGGAAATTTATGGGTTGGTTCCTGGCGAGGGTTGGCGCGGATTGACCCGAATACAGGTAATATCTTAGCTAGGGTGAGTTTACCGAATCGAGCTATTGGTGCGATCGCTCAGGATAAAGTTGGTCGTTTGTGGGTGGGAACCTACGAAGGTTTAAAGCGAGTAGATTTACGTACCAGTGAAGTTACTGCTCAAAATTTATTACTACCATCTAAACGGGTTTTGTCTTTGTTGGTGGACAGACGGGGTTATGTTTGGGCTGGAACGGATAATGGATTAGCATTGGTTAGTCCTGATCAGGGGTTAATTATGACCACTTTGAAAAATTTGCCGGGGGTAAGTGCAAATGCTATGACCCTGGATGCGGAGGGACAATTGTGGGTCGGGACACTCGATGGATTGGTACGGGTAAATACGGCCAGTGCTAAAATTATGAAGCGGATTGATGGTTTACCGGGAACCAGCGTGCAAACCCTTGCCATTAGTCCCCAGGGTTTAATTTGGGCAGGAATGCCAAATAGTTTGCTGGTAATTAACCCCAGAAATGGGATGGTGATGCGTTCGGTTACACCTTTACGTGGTAGAAATGTGACTTCGGTTAATTTTGCCCAAGATGGTAGCGTTTGGGTGGGAACCCACAATGGCTTATGGCGTTTAAATCCCCATACGGGAGCTGTTTTGGATCAAGTTGCGGGTTTACCATCTAGTCGAGTGTTAGCATTAGCACCAGACACAGGGAATAAACTGTGGATTGGAACCAGTGAAGGGTTAGCCTGGTTAATGCCAAGAATGCCGCGAGCTAGACCCCATTTTGCTTTTACTCGAGCTATTGATTGATTGTTATGGGATTTTGGATTTTGGATTGGAATTATTCGTGACAAACGCGTCATCAGCTTAACTTATTTTTTACCAATTGATTGGAATTGATAACATCAGTAGGTTGTCATCACAAGTATTTTTAGAAGTTGCCATAGATTGGGTTTCTTGAAGAAACCCGACTTCCCAGAGAGAAGACCTACAAAACAGCGTGAAGTTTATTGTTGGCAACCTGGTCGAGAATTTGTGCTAAAGCTTGACCTGCGGCTTCATCTGAGCAGTATTTAGTCGCATAATCATAGGCTGATTGACCCAGGCGATCGCGTAGTTCTGGATTATGCCATAGTTCCTGAATCGCTGCTGCTAAAGCATCAACAGAATTTGGCTCCACTAACCAGCCATTTTCCCCGTGGGTAATATAATCTTCAATCCCATTACATTTACTGGCAATTATGGCTCGTCCCATCCGCATGGCTTCCACTAGGGTGACTTGTCCCGCAGCAGTAATGTTGGGATGGGTATGCAAGGGAATCACGTTAATAATGGCTTTTTGAGCAATTTCCAGACACTGATGACGCTGGATATCAAATAAAGTAGTTACATGGGAAGGAATCGATAATCCAGCGATCGCTCGCTTCCCGGATACGACGACGGTAGGTGTTTTTGTCTGCTCGACGGCTGTAAATAGGGTGGCAAAATCACGATGAGCGGAACCAAGGACGGCAATAAAAGGATTTGTTCTATCTTCAGAACATGTTATGGGTATAGCCGGAACTTGGTAAGGGACAAATACAAATCGCTCCTTGGCAATTCCCAACCATTGATGATAAATCTCGATTTCCCGACGAGTATGGACAACAAAGTAATCAATATCCTGTAAACTTGTCTGTGCTAACCAACGACGAATTCCCAAACTGCAAGTACCCACATTAAATAACCAAGCCACAATCGGAATCCGTTGTCCCCTCAACTTTGCCTGTGTCCCAATCATGGCTGCTAGTTGGGGAAAAACTGTAATCACACCCCCCGATTTGGCTGCTTGCAAAGTTTGCTGTCCATGTTCCCAATATACTAACCATTCTGATACACTTGTAAATTGACTGTGGCGATGATGCCAATTTGCTAACTTTTGAGGACGAGGTACAATATCAAAAGTATGATAACTACCTGGAACATAGGGAACTAACCACTTGGCTGTATGAATATTTGATTTATCGATAAACGGCGCAGCAATTGTCCAATGCATTTGTGTATGGATGATTATAAATTCAAAAGTAATTTTTCAAACTCTCACCGCTAATATATATACAACAAAGTATTTGCGTATAGATAAAAAATTACAACAGTAATTATCTTGTCATTAGTGTTTGGGAATAAACTACATATACTGCTTGTACCAGAACACAATGAAAGAGGCTTTTCCCCGCATCCTCCAGTCGATCCGCTGCACTTCTACACGAATAATTCCCCCATCCTCTGCATGAAATCAGTTCCCCATGTAGTTTGGACACAGCAAAACAGAAAATTAGCTTATACCTACTCCCTATCTCCCCGAACGACCTATGCAATTTATTGATCAAGCAGACATTGAAGTAGAAGCTGGAAAAGGTGGCGATGGAATAGTTGCCTTCCGTCGGGAAAAATACGTTCCGGCGGGTGGTCCTGCTGGTGGTAATGGTGGCAAAGGGGGTTCCGTATATTTTCGGGCGAATGAGGACTTACAAACCCTCTTAGATTTTCGCTACAATCACCGTTTTAAAGCGGCTGACGGTGGTAGGGGTGGTCCGAATAACTGCACAGGAGCGAACGGGAAAGATTTAATTGTAGATGTGCCCTGTGGTACAGTGATTTATAATGCCGAAACGGGAGAGATGATTGGGGATTTAACCTCTGGGGGACAGACTCTGTTGGTGGCAGCTGGTGGTAAAGGTGGATTAGGCAATAAGCATTTTCTCAGTAATCGCAATCGCGCTCCCGAATATGCCTTACCTGGATTACCGGGAGAAATTAAGTTATTGCGGTTAGAATTGAAACTGTTGGCAGAGGTGGGAATTATTGGTTTGCCGAATGCGGGAAAATCCACTTTAATATCTTCTTTATCCGCAGCGCGTCCGAAAATTGCTGATTATCCCTTTACAACCTTAATTCCGAATTTGGGGGTTGTGCGTAAACCGACAGGTGATGGTACGGTATTTGCGGATATACCCGGATTAATTGCAGGTGCTTCCCAGGGTGCGGGTTTAGGACATGATTTTCTGCGACACATCGAACGGACACGGATTTTGTTGCATGTACTCGATGGGACTAGTGCAGACATAATTCAAGATTACACCACGATTCAACAGGAATTAGTGGCTTACGGAAAAGGATTAGAATTGCGATCGCAAATTTTGGCTGTGAACAAAATCGATGCAGTAGATCGGGAAGTGACTGATTTAGCAGTTCTGCAAACCCAGTTAAGTGAAATTAGTGGAACCAAGGTGTTTTTGATTTCTGCTGTCACCCGTGAAGGTTTAGAGGGTTTAATGCAGGAGGTTTGGCAAACCCTGGAGCAGGTCAACCAGGAACAGGTTGATCATTTAGTATCTTTTTGACATACTCCTTGCTCTCAAGTGTGGAAATTCTAGCTTATCGTTTTTGGGAATGGGGAGAGACGCGACATGTCGCGTCTGTAATCTCGAAGGAAAAATCAGCTTTATAACCCCATGTCCAGGGTCAGGACGATAGTCAAAATAGTGATAATTAATACTTGATAAACATACTCTAATATTGATTCTCTTGTACTTTGCAATAAATGAAACTAGAATAATCAACGCTTATAGCTCCTGATATGTAGCAAGCATTAGCGTAAACGATATAAGAACCGTCAAACTCACAATTACGTACGCGAAGCGGGTTGCCGCAGGCTATTACGAATTACTTTTTCAGCAAGCCCTAATTAGACCTACAATGAGCGCGATCGCTCAGAAAAAGGAGGGCAGTTAATAACCTATGTACTCGGTTACTGGGTCTAATGTCTGGGAAGGGAGTAGTACCGAAAAAGGTTAGTTCCCTGGTGAAGGGAATTGAATAAAGAGGGTTTTCCCACAATCTTTGTCAACAAAGCCATCAATCCCCGCTTGATGGAAACCGTTGTCAAGGAGGCAAATGTTAAGTTTTCTGAATAAACCTTGTATATCGATGGCTTAGATGCTAACAATTCTCCCACCTAAACCTACAAAAAAAATGTTAATTGCTGATACCCGGAATCTCGTCCAATAACTAGGTGGAACCTATGTCATTTTCGTCTCAAATACTTACAGTGAAGGGCTTTCATAATTGATGGTGATTATCATTCTCGTACATTAAGGTCTATTAACCCCTGACAGCCCTATATCTATACTAACAGAAACCCTGATTATTAATCAACCCTTTTTCTGAATTTTTTGATTGAATTCAAAAAGTTTTATCTGGATTATTTAGGGTGGTAAATATCTAGATTAAACTTGAATTTTTTGAATATTGGGTGAAGTTGTCATTGCGGGGATACTCAAGCTGATTTTTCTGGTAATTTAGGATACCTACACACGGAGACGATTCGTGCAAATGATCTATCCCAAGGACGGTGATCTTCCCAAGCTCACATCCTGCACCAAGAGAAGTTGATGGATGTTAAATACTCAGTATAAATCTAGAAGTATTGATTTAGCGATAAAAGCAAACGATCGCACTGTGTCTTTATTGCATAACTTTTAAATTTGCAGAGGTACAAGATAGAAGTAAACGCAAGGTGCTACGCGATCGCCTAGCAACTCCCCTAGAGTATACCTATCAAAAAATGTTAATCGCTAATACCCGAAATCTCGTTCAATATCTGGGTGGAACCTATGTCATTTTCCTCTCCCAGACTTACAGCGAGGGCTTTGTAATCCTATGGCGATTATCATTCTCACATAGTAGGATAGATCATCCCCTGACAGCTATATTGTGAGAATAGCAGAAACCCTGATTATTAATCAACCTTTTTGAAAATTTTTTGAATGAATGGGATTTGTGGTCTAACCTTGAATTTTATGGTGATTGCCTAAATCCGAAACTTCCACGGGGTCAACGAGATGCGATCGCAAAATAACCAGCCTACGGCCGTACCTATCTACAGTTTTGAATTTCACATATTTTTGGCATTTTATTCTAGAAATCTCCTAAGTCTTGGACTAGCTTTATTGTATCGAATTTGTCATAAAATCCCCTCCAGGAACAAAAACAGAGGGGAAAATTAACTGGACAAACCACTACTGCGATTGTTCAATCAGTATAACAACCCCTGTATTCTGGGAAAAAATAGAGGAGCATTCTGTCCCCCTATTTCTTCCCAATCCTGTATGGTATTCTCCTATGATTGACGTTCTCTTCCCCCAAAACTACCCCTTTGACTTTAATTTAATGCCCAAAGAAGCCTATTTAGTGGGGGGTGCGGTACGGGATGCCTTACTAGGCAGAAAACGGGAATACCTGGATTTAGATTTTATTGTCCCGGAGAATGCGATCGCCATTGCTCAAAAAATTGCCCGTGCATCTGCTGCTGGATTTGTGGTTCTGGACAAGGAGCGTCAGATTGCCAGGGTTGTGTTTGCCAACGGAACTGTGGATATTGCTCAACAGGAAGGTGATAATTTAATTGCTGATTTGCACCGACGGGATTTTCGGATCAATGCGATCGCCTACCATCCCCATACTCAGGAAATTATCGATCCGTTGGCTGGTCAAGCTGATTTAGATGCGGGTATTCTACGGATGATTTCAGTCGCAAATCTCCAAGATGATCCGTTACGACTGCTACGCGCCTACCGTCAAGCTGCCCAATTAGATTTTACCATTGAACCCCAGACTCAAGACGCAATTCGCCAATTAGCCCCCCTGTTACAAAATATTGCTCCGGAACGGGTACGGGTGGAACTTACCTATCTCCTGACTGATAGTAAGGGTACAAACTGGTTAATTTCAGCTTTTGAGGATGGACTGTTAAATCAGTTTTTCCCCAGTGCTAACCGGGAGGATTATCTACGTCTGCGACAGGTTGATATCCAAGCTGCAATCATTTCCCAAAGATGGGAAGAAATCGGTTGGCAACTTCAACAGCCCATCCGTGATACGATTAAAACTACCTGGCTGGCCATTGCAAAACTGAGTTGTTTGGTTAATTCCGATCCAGATGGGGCGGAACGGGAACTAATGGCACTAACTTACAGTCGTGCAGAAATTAGGGGTGTCATAACCACGTTAAAACTGCTCCCGCAACTAAAATCCCCAATGAAATCGTTGCGAGAACAGTATTTATTATTCCAAAATGCGGGAATTGTATTCCCTGCTACGTGCGTTGTCGCCGCCGCACATGATACTTTGGTAGGGGAAATAGCACCCTTAATTACCCGCTACCTTAACCCTGATGATCCGGTTGCTCATCCCAGTCAGATTCTGACTGGGGGAGATATTATTCTAGCACTAAAAATCCCAGCGTCTCCACTTATTGGTAAATTATTAACAGAAGTTGCGATCGCCCAAGCGGAAGGTTTGGTGACAACCCGTGAGCAAGCATTGGATTTTGTGCGAAAGATCCACTTGCAGGGGGAATAGGTTTTTCATGGTACGAATTACGAATGTAGCAACATGTCCCGTTGATGGGAGTTTCGATTTCACAATTGTCCCAGATTGATTCTGGCATTGCTGAATTTGGGCATGGATTATAATCTTCTACAATTTTGTCCGAAAACCAAAATCATCGTAGACGTGGCAATGCTACGTCTCTACACAACGTAATGTAAAATTTTCAATTCAGATATAATTATTTTCATTCATCACATCAGCAATACCCCATAGGTCAATTTCAATCGATTCACCGCAATGGATACGGAAAATCCCCCCAGATTTAGATTACAACCGGGCACACTCAGGGAATGTCTGGAAAAAACTACACAGCAAGCTTTACAAACGGGTGCTTTACAACCTGTTCCCACAGATTACGAGTTGTTGGAACAGGATGGGGTAAATTTTTTAGTGAGAATTTTGGCTAATTTGCGGCGTAAGGATGCGGCGAAGGTGGTACAGGATGAGAAAACACGTGTATCAGGAAAAGAATTTAATCCGTTTTTACCCTACGAAGCAGATTTATGGGTGGGTGATATTTCGGATACCCACGTGTGTATTTTAAATAAATTCAATGTGGTTGAGCAGCATTTGCTGATGATTACGAGAGGATTTGTAGACCAGGAATACTTGTTAGATGAACAAGATTTCGCCGCGATCGCATTTTGTTTGCAGGAAATGGATGGGCTGGTTTTTTACAATGGTGGCAAATTAGCTGGTGCCAGTCAAAAGCATAAACATTTACAGATGGTTCCCTTCCCCTTGGTTCCGAATGGGATTAATTACCCTCTAGAAGTATTATTTAACCAGCAAATAGACAAAAAGGTATCCACCATACCACAGCTACCATTTTTTCATAAAATTGCATCTGTGGAAAGAGAATGGCAAAATCACCAAGATGTCATTGCCAGAAACCTATATAATCAATACCGCAATTTGCTAGCAGAATTAGGGATAACAGCCCTAGAAAACAACCGACAATCGGCTGCCTACAACCTACTGTTAACCAGACAAAGGATGATTATAGTACCGCGATCGCAGGAAGAGTATCACGGTATTTCCATCAATTCCCTTGGTTTTGCCGGAGCATTACTAGTACGCCAGCGATCGCAAATACAACAGCTAGTAACGGAAGGCATATTAAATTTACTCACCCACGTCGGCATCCCTCGCCATTAAATACTTATAGTTTGTAATTTATGTAGGATGAAGTAAGTCAGTACAAATAAACATAATCATATCAATCCTACTAAGATGATTCGTCAACGCAGGAGCGGCTGAAATCAAGTCCTGGAAAGGGATAGCACGTAAATCGGATTTAGTAGGATTGCTATATGTAACGTAATTAGGTATCAGATGGAGATTAAAAAAATTCGTAATTACAAATTACGAATTACGAATTACGAATTATATTAAACGGTTTTGATTCAAGATAGCTAATAACCTTTCGATTTGCGATTTGCGTAACCGGGAACTACGTTCTTTTTTCAAGGTTTGTAGGGGATTTTGAATCGATTTAATCGCTTCCGGACGGAATTTTGGATTCGGTCGAGAAACCAACTTGAAAGCAATTTCCATATACTTAATCGTCTGTTCCAACTCCGAATTGGACAACTGACTACTCCGTTCCGATAAAGCCCAACCGATATTACCAATTGCATAGGCAACACTATGGCGCACCGAATCATCCCGATCCCCCAAACTATCCACCAAAGCAGACATCGCCGGTGCTGCATCCACACCAATTCCCCCCAATGCATAGGCAGCAGTCAACCGCACCCACATATCCTCATCCCGCAAAGTTTTGATTAAATGGGGAACCGCAGTCGTTGCATCCTTACCCAATCTGGACAAAGAATGGGCAGAATTGAAGCGAATAGTCGGATTTGGGTCACTTAACCCCTGCACCAAATAGGGAACCAATGCTGCTTTCCCCAAGCGATTTAAAGCTTGAGCAGCAGCTTGACGCACGGACTTGTCAGTATCTTTTAATGCCCGTGATAACACCGGAACCGCAGCACCTGCATCTGCACCAATTTGTCCTAAAGCTTGAATCGCATATACACGCACCTGGGGATTTTGGTGTTCTGCTGCTGTGATTAATTGGGGGACTGCATTTTTCCCCAAGCGGACTAATCGATCCATAGCCGCTTGTTTTTCCTGAGTTGTTCCCCGTTCCAGCTTTTGGATTTCCGCGTTAACTTCAGGAATTTGGGCAATTACTTGGGGGATAAACGTCAGAGAGAGGACACAGGGAAGGATTATTTTGGGAATCAAATCGGATATTGGTGGGAGTAAGTTAGGCATTGTCGATGTAAACTAGGTATTATCAATATTAATTTTCACTGTGGCAATTATAGGTATTTTCAGGCTGAGATCACAGAATACAATCATCCCACAGCATTGATACTGTATTGTGTTATTAACTTGGAAGCACACAAGAGCCAGTTTGTTTCCCAAAGCAGAATTTGACACCAGAAGCTTATTCCCACTCCCTGCTTTCCAACGAGTTGATGCGATCGCACAGAAATGACACCGAAGAAGAAGCTAAATTTAAGGGTTTTTAAAAACCTATTTTCATTGGACTAAAGCTGTGCAGATTCCAGCGAATATGCAAAAACAAAAAGTTACCCCAGCAACAAGACGTTGTACCTGAAAATCTATACTTTTACTCGTTCCCCATTTCCCTAATACACTCTACCCTGTAGGGGATACTTATGTTGCAAAAAGTACTTTTACGGTTTTTACCGTTGATGCGATCGCACACAAACTGCAAACTCCAGAAATTCCATAATAACCTGACTATATTGCACCTCTACGACTCATCCCAAAACCGTATACATAGATATCGGCAAATTTATAGCGCTGTTCCTTTTCTCTCCATTCGGCTAGACCGATTTCTCCCAGTAAATTGATAAAATCATCAAATGAATACGTCCCATCTTGTGCTGATTGTTGCCAGATATTTTGCAGGTCTTCTTGTGACATGAGAGCGGAGACACCCTGGAGAGCAGCAAAGAATTTACTGAGATAGGGATATTCTTCCCTAATTGCATTACAGCGTTCCTCAGAAGCCTTCTTTAACCCAATCTCTAGGGATTTTTCCCGAAGTAAACGGTCATTTGGCGATTTAATCGAGGATTGTCCTTGGTAACTTAATTCTTGTTCTTTTGCGCCTTTGAGCAATATACTTAGACTGCGGGGAAATGTAGTTCCACTGGAGTCAGTTAAGCGTTCATAAACCCATCGAGATACGTATTTAGCTTTATTAACCCAAGTTGCTAGTTACTCTTCGCCAGCGCTTCGCGCTGGCGTGTCGCGTCACAATTTATAATAAAATCCCCTCCAAGAAGAAAAAAACGGAGGGGAATATGTTAAACGAAATAATTACTGTTTATGCTATCACTGATGACTTACTTAAAGCAATTGGTCATCATGATGATTGCCGTAGAAATATGAGTGATGCAGAAATTATGACAACGGCACTAATTGCAGCAATGTTTTTCTATGGTAATCATAGCAAGGCTTGTTGCTACATGAAAGAGCATAATCTTATTCCCAATATGTTAGATAAATCACGATTTAATAGAAGATTACACGGTATTTCGATGTTAATAAATGACTTATTTCATCAAATAGGTATGATACTAAAGGAGACTAGTGATTGTACTGAATATCTTTTAGATTCTTTTCCCGTACCAATGTGCGACAATATCCGTATTTTTAATGTCAAACTAATTAAGTCGGAAGATTATAGAGGTTATATTGCATCAAAGAAACGCTATTTTTATGGAGTTAGAGTTCAACTTTTAACTACTAAAAGTGGTATTCCTGTTGAGTTCGTATTTATGCCTGGTAGTGCTAATGATTCAAGAGCGTTAAATGCACTGCCATTAAATTTGCCACCAGGGAGTGAAGTGTATGGTGACTCTGCATACACGGATTATACAGCAGAAGATGACTTAAAAATAACTAGTCAAATTAACTTGAAAGTTATGCGAAAAAAGAATTCTCAGCGTCAAGACGAGCCGTGGAATCATTATATTAAGCAACATACCAGGCATTATATAGAGACTATTTTCAGTGCTATCACTTACCTTTTTCCCAAGTCAATTCATGCAGTCACATTTGATGGATTTCTATTGAAGATAGAAGCATTTATTTTTGCTTTTACTTTAAAACAAGCATTTATATAGCAAGTATTTTTTTTACTTCAATTAACTAAGCATATCTTGTGGGTTGCGCGTAGCGCAACCACACAACTTTGCGCGTGAAAACACGTGACTCCGGGTGCTTCGCACCCTGGAGTCCGATAACTAGCAACTTGGGTTATTACCGCTTCTTCGCCGACTTCCCCAAAGTAATTCTAAAGCTCGTTCGACAGTTTCTTCGTTTGCTTGGTCAATACTCTCAATGGGGGAAAATCTATCAACCAAGTTTTTAAATTTCTCTGATTGAATTGCCTGACGAAGTGCTAATCGTAAAAAGTCAATTCTAGTCCACTGTAAGAAAATATCACGTCCATTAAAATGACTTTTATTATCAAAATTCAAGCGATTCCAAATATCTTCCCTTAAGAAGATTTTAAACCTAATTGCTGTCAAACGACGAGCATCACAGGATTGGACAAATTGAAATAAACCAGTTAAAGCCTTGTGTCTAACTTCTCCCTCTTCTGGAAAGTCCTCATCTAGGTCGTCGTAAAGAAACCAGATAATTTGAGATGAATTTTTAGCTTTTTCATCAATAATATCGATGGCATCTTTAACTTTTAGTTGCAAACTAGATTCAGTGGATAATTGAATTAATGCTTGGGTATGTTCTGATTGCCATCTATTTGGGGGGAGAGCATCTATAATTTGTTTCAAGTCACTAAATTTTTCTTTATCTTTACCTTTATGGGGAACACTAAAATACTGTTCATGATAACTTCTTAAAAATAAATAACCTCTCCAAAATGCTTCCCAAGAACCGTCTTTTTTTTGCAGTTCTCGATGTATCACTCGAAATTCATCACGAGATGGACGACTCTCACAAAATCTACCGTGAGCAGAGAAGCAACGTTTACTATCTAATCGACCACTGGCTAATTTTTTTGCCACTGGTTCATGTTTTAACAATAGCCAATAAAGAGCCGTTTTACCAGTTCCTTTCCGACCTCTGATTAAACAAGTTGTGTCATCTAAAAACCTGCTAAAATCAGTCGTGCGTTGAAACAACAAACTAAGATTTTGGTTTTGATCTGCGGCATTTACTTCTGGAAATTGGAGACTTTCAATAATTTCCCAACGACTATCCATACTACTTAAAACAGTTTTCCGTTTTAAGTCATCAGCTTCCTCATCAATTAAGTTGGCAATTTTAGTATAGTAATCAACTAATGCTGGTACAGGATAGTTTTCTGCTAGAGCAATGGGTGGAAGATAGGGAACTACTAATGGTTCAGAAATATCAGATTGGGAATCACTTGTATCCGTATCCGTTTCAGTTTCATTTGTTTCATCCTCATTACTTCCGTCATTTTCATCGCTATGTTCATGAATGCTTTTAATGTTTGCCGACAGACTTTTCCAGATTTTTCTGACCTTAGCCATCCCACTATCAGTGATATCTGGAACTGGGGTAAAAACGAAATTTATGGATATATTTTTGAGAACTTGAAGTGATTGCAAAAGCGAATCTATTCCCTGTTGATTTTGCTCATTCGGAAATAAAAAGACAATTACTTCGTCTGCTGCTTGCAATAATGAAAAAGCACCCCATTGATTAATTCCCGTTCGCGAATCAACTAAGAGAATATCTGGTTTTAAGTGTTCTTGAATTTCCTGACTAAAAATAGACCAAAGACTTTCGCCACTATCAATAATAGTAGTAGCTCGTAAGTCATCAACCTTAGTAATATAATCCAGACTGAGAAAACCAGCAGGAACAACAAATAATCTACCCGTGGCATTAGGTATCCTCACTTCACCAAATATCTCTGCAACAGAAATACTGGGTTCTAATCCTTCTGGTAAGTAAGAACGCTCATAGAAATAATCAACAATCCCATACCGTGGTTTTGGTTGGAGATGGAATGCAGTACTTAATCCTGGTGCTTCTAAATCTAAATCAACAGCAACAACTTTACGACCTCGCTGTGCGAGAATCCAAGCAACATGTGTTAAGGCTGTAGTTCTACCCACCCCTCCTTTAAAAGAGTAAAATGTTACTGTTCGTGGTATACCTGGTGTACGCTGAGTCAGTTTATGTTCATTTTATGGGTTCGCTGCACTAATGGCTAAATCTTGCCAGGTATAAATAGGTACTTCACAAATGGCTGGTGGAGGGGATATGTCGAGAGATTTTGCTTCTTGAGGGGTATATAAGGAAAGAAAACCCGGAGATAAAGAAATCTGTGATTGGTGGAGGAGATTGAGAACTTGCTCTTTGCGCTGAGGTATAGATAAATTGAAGAAGCGATCGCTAACAACTGTTAAGTTCAATAAGCCAGATGTGGAAATGTTAACTTCTAACCATTCTTTCCCTGGGTCACTGATATACTCTGCTGTGATTAAATGTTTTAGGGTAGCAGGCAAAGTCTCTGGCATTATCCAATTCTCCTTAGAGGGAAGTGGCTTGTTTTTGTAACCACTGGAGTAAGCGCTGGTATTTATCTAGCCAATTTTTGTAACTTGTATGATTTGGCTCACTACAACAATAACGCATATCAATAAAATGTTGACTAGGGGTTTCAACTTGCTCAAACCACTTTCTCACTTCTGGAAACTTATCTATTCTTGATTTTAAGCGATTGTGTCGATTTAGAGCCTCAGTATAGCTATGACCTGGATTCGTAATCGTATGTCCAGGACTATTTGAGTCTGTTTTCCATTCATGACTTGCTCCCCTGGGAAAACTAGCCATAATCATTGATTTTAGTAAGCACTCAATGGTAATTCCCCCAAAGTGCATAGCAGCAATTTTTCGCTGACAATTATGCAGTGTTTCCGTGTCAGAATGGCGTTGCATAAAAGCAGACTGGTAATCTTCCATAATTTAGGTTGTGCAACAAGAGGTGATGTAGATAGTATACTGAAATTGTCACATTTGTTGATCCAATTGAGAAACAGGTCTAAATTAATTCAGTTTCTCATCTAGCACCCATGAATTTAACTTTAAGTAAGGTTTGCTGAAAAAGTCTTTTCGTGGGGGTAGGGAACAGTCAGTGATGGAAGTCGGGAATAGTTTTAACCATTTCGATTCCAATGTTAGTAGGCTGCAAAAATTACAAATGCCAAGTTTTTAAGTCATATCCATTTGGAAAGCACTTTTGGCGACTAAGATGCCCTCTAATTCTTAGAATATAAGAGTTTTACTATTTTTCAGCAAGCCCTAAATATCCAAAATGAAACAGGGTAAGTTACGGCTAACAAATCCAAAATCTCAAATCTTAAAATCGCCAAATTCATGGATGATAACTACCTGTGGTTGGAGCAAATCCTAGAATCCGACACGATAGACACAATTAAACCAGAATTAATTGCATCTGCGGTGAAAACAACCCTTGCGGAAACCGAGGATTGTTTTGCCTGGGGAATTAACCCGGTGAATGGAGGCGAACATGTTGCAGCGCGAATTCGCCTTTTAAAACAGGTTTATCCAGAGATTGCAAATTTTGTCCGTACCCAGATAAAGGCACCCATTCAAGCCATATTACCAACCCTGTGGAGGTTTTGGCTTCCCTTAGCAATGGATATAGCTCAAACTCGGCACAACTTAGGATATCCTCTGGTGCAGGGAATCCTGGGGGGACAGGGAACGGGAAAAACTACTTTGACCAAAATTTTAAACTTGACACTACCTCATTTAGGCTATAGAAGTGCCAGTTTGTCAATAGATGATTTATATTTAACCTATGAAGAACGTTGTCAACTCCGGGAAAAAGATCCCAGATTAATTTGGCGTGGACCACCGGGAACCCATGATATTCAATTGGGGTTAGAAACCATTAGTCAATTTCGTGCTGGTCATCCCCAACTTTCCCTACCCAGATTTGACAAATCCTTACATGGGGGAATGGGCGATCGCGCGATCGCTGAAGTTGTTAGTAATATCGATATTCTCCTCTTTGAAGGTTGGTTTGTCGGGGTCAGACCGATTGCGGTGTCAGTTTTTAAAAACCCTCCACCTCCCATTTGCAGCCATAGCGATACAATATTTGCTATCGACATGAATCAGACATTAAATAATTATTTACCCCTATGGCAACAGTTAGATAAATTACTGGTATTATACCCCCGTAATTACCGTTTTTCCCTAGAATGGCGTAAACAAGCTGAACGGGAAATGATAGCTCAAGGCAAAACCGGAATGACAGATAATCAAATCGAGGAGTTCGTCAATTACTTTTGGTGTGCATTACACCCGGAATTATTTATCAAACCCCTGCTTAAATCCAAGGATGCTGATTTAGTAATTGAAATTACTGCTGACCATCAATTTGAGCGAATTTTTAAACCATAAATCGGGAAAAACAGAGAGAATAAATTGGATTTGAGGTTTGAGATAATTAGGAATTAACAAAGACCAGTATCAGTCATTGGTAAGTTGTGCGATCGCACACCATAAAGAACTACAAAAAATTAAATATTGCCAGAAAAAAAATTCCTACGTTCTAATTGCATTTCTGATGGCAAGGCTGAGAGCCTTGTCAATAGAAGCTTGTAGGTTTTAGAACAAGTCTAATAGGCTCAAAGGGTGTATTTGTCGTGCTCAACTGTACAGACGCAATATATCGCATCTATTCCTACTCCCAAAAAACGAGCTTGTTAAGCATTAAGATCGACTTTTAAAACATCCTCTCACAACAATTTTTAACACCGACCTACCTACTCCCAACTCACAACTCCCTACTCCCTCTAATCCAAAGTAGTTTACTCCAACCACTGTCTATCCCTTTGATAATGGCGCACGTCCAAACAGAACCGTCAAATCTCGCAATTTCTCACTTAAAGATTGATGAATAGCATCTTCATGGTAACGCCATTCCCAATTACCAGTATCAGTACCAGGGAAATTCATTCGTGTATCGCCACCATATCCTAACACATCCTGTAGAGGAATAATCGCTTGATTGGCCACGGAACTAAGGGCTAACCGAATCAAATCCCAATGTATGCCATCCTGACTAATACTTCCTCCTAAATATAACAATAAATTACGTCTTTCCCAATCATTTAAATTATTAAACCAACTCAAGGTCGTGTCATTATCGTGGGTTCCCGTATAAACAACGCAATTACGGGGAAAATTAAAAGGTAAAAACGGATTTCCAGGGTCAGAACCGAAGGCAAATTGTAAAACCTTCATCCCGGGAAATTCAAATTCATCCCGCAACGCTTCCACATCGGGTGTAATTACTCCTAAATCTTCGGCTAATACGGGTAATTTACCTAATTTCTGACGAATCGCTTTAAATAATTCTTCCCCAGGTGCTTTCACCCATTTACCGTTAATTGCCGTTTCTTCTCCCTGGGGGACAGACCAAAAAGCTTCAAAACCGCGAAAATGGTCAATTCGGATAATATCCACATAATCTAACATGGCTTCAAAACGCTGTATCCACCATTTAAATCCTTGTTTTTGTAACCGTTCCCAATGGTAAATTGGATTTCCCCAAAGTTGACCAGTTTCGCTAAAATAATCCGGTGGAACACCAGCCATTTGTGTTGGTTCCCCGGTTTCTTCATCTAAATAAAAATAATCCGGATTCGCCCAAACATCTGCACTATCATGGGCTACATAAATGGGAATATCACCAATAATATCGATTCCCTTTTTATTCGCGTAGGTTTTGATTTCTAACCACTGATGGAAGAACTGGTACTGAATAAATTTATGATAAAAAATAGTCTCTGCTAACTCTGATTTCGCACGGGATAAAGCTGTTGGTTCGCGCTGCATTAACTCTGGAGACCACGCATACCAACTATCACCACCATGAGCATCCTTCAAAGCCATAAATAAAGCAAAATCATCTAACCAATAGGCTTTAGAATGACAAAACTCCTCAAAATCGGCTTTTTGTTCCGCTGTCGCACCGCTAATGAAATTTTTACAAGCAGTTTTGAATAGATTTGCTTTAAATTCAATTACTCGGTCGTAATCAACTCTATAGGGTGAAAAATCAGGTATATCATGTACATTATCTTTGCTGAGTAAACCGTCCGTCACCAATTTCTCAGGGCTAATCAGCAAAGGATTTCCTGCCATTGCGGAGTAACACATGTAAGGAGAATTACCAAAACCCGTTGGTCCTAGTGGTAACACCTGCCAATATTGTTGCAAACTGCTGTGTAAAAAATCAATAAATTGCTTGGCACCACTACCCAAATCACCGATACCAAAACGACTTGGTAAGCTAGTCGGATGCAACAAAACACCACTGGAACGTGGAAACGGCATATAAACCCCATACAAAGAAATACCCACCCATTGAATTTAGCATAATTAGAGAGTGGGGAATAGGGAGTAGGGAGTAGGGGAAAACCACTTTTATCGGTTTTGGAGTCAGCAGGACATGTTGACTATTACTGTGTTCTGTCTGCTGTCCCCTTCTCCTGTATTCTGGATTCTATCTCCTGTATTCTATTTCTTTTCTCCCCATGTCTTACCAAAATCCAGCTCCAACCGTTGATATTATCGTCGAATTAATTGATCGTCCCCACCGTCCGATTGTGTTAATTGAACGTCATTTTGAACCTTTGGGTTGGGCTATTCCTGGGGGGTTTGTGGACTATGGTGAGTCGGTGGAAACGGCTGCATGTCGGGAAGCAAAGGAAGAAACGGGGTTAACAGTGGATTTGGTTGAGCAATTTTTAGTCTATTCTGATCCACGACGTGATTTACGTAAACATACGATTAGTATTG
This sequence comes from Calothrix sp. NIES-3974, assembly GCF_002368395.1. Classification (GTDB taxonomy): domain Bacteria; phylum Cyanobacteriota; class Cyanobacteriia; order Cyanobacteriales; family Nostocaceae; genus NIES-3974. The sequence goes on along the minus strand of NZ_AP018254.1, from coordinate 1,856,942 downwards.
TGTTTTTAGCGACGGCAAGTGGGGAACCTCAAGCGGGGGATGATGCGAAAGGGTTGGGAATATTTACTTTGGAGAGTTTACCGCAGAATCTTTGTTTTGACCATGATCGCATTTTACGGGATTACCGGAAATATCGTTGTGATGGGATTCGTCCCAGGTTGGGGATTTAGGGGAAATTGGGTGGTGATAAATCGGGTTTTTTAGATTTAGGTATATACCGATTCAACGAATGTTTGCAACGCATCCAGAATCTGAGACGTAGCATTGCTACGTCTCTACAAAATTTAAAAATTTATCTGTGGTATTCTGGTTTCATATTGGCATTACTTTTTCTTGCCACTTTTTGCAGCTTTGGCAGCCTTTTTAGCGGCTTTTTCGGCTGCGATCGCGGCTAGTCTTGCGGCTTCTTTTTCTTCTGCAATTTTACTGAGGTAGTAGTGGTAATCTCCTAGGTAAACACGGAATTCTCCGTCGCGAATTTCGACGATTTTGTTGGCAACTTGGGAGATAAAATAACGGTCGTGGGAGACAATTAGGGCGGTTCCGTCGTAATTTATTAATGCTTCCTCCAACATTTCTTTCGCGGGTATATCGAGGTGGTTGGTCGGTTCATCTAGGATTAGGAGGTTGGCTGGACGTAGCAACATTTTGGCTAATGCTAATCGAGCTTTTTCTCCTCCACTGAGAGCGGAAACCTGTTTGAAAACGGTATCACCACTAAATAAAAATCTGCCTAATAGGGTACGAACTTCTTCATTTTTCCAGTCGGGAACTTCATCATGGATGGTTTCCATCACGGTTTTTTCTAAGTCTAAGGCTTCGGCTTGATTCTGCTCAAAATAACCGGGAATGACATTATGTTGCCCTAATTCTACTTTCCCTTCGCTGGGGGTTTCACCTCCGGTGATTAATCGCAATAGGGTGGATTTTCCGGCTCCATTGGGACCAAGAAACGCAATCCTATCACCCCGTTCTACTAATAAATTTGCGCCTAAAAATAAAATTTTATCGTCATAAATATGGGTTAAATCTTTAATGATGACAACTTCTCGACCACTGCGGGGAGCCGATGGAAAGCGAAAATGTAATGTTCTCACACTACCGGTCGGTGCTTCAATCCTCTCAATTTTATCTAATTGCTTTTCTCGGCTTTTAGCTTGGGTACTACGGGTGGCGCTCGCTCGGAATCGCTCAACAAAGGCTTGCTGTTTTTCTATTTCTTTTTGCTGCCGTTCGTAAGCACTTAATTGGGCTGCTTGATTTTCTGCTTTTTGTTGTAAATAAGCGGAATAATTTCCTAAATAAGTTGTCGATACACCCCTTTCTGTCTCCACTATTTGGGTACATAAACGGTCGAGAAATTCCCGGTCATGGGACACAATTACCATCGGTGTTGTTAATTTCTTTAAATACCCTTCTAACCATTCAATCGTCTCCAAATCTAAATGGTTAGTCGGCTCGTCCAATAGCAATAAATCTGGTTCCTGCAACAAAATTTTACCCAAACCCATGCGCATTTGCCAGCCACCACTAAAGGAACTAACCAAGCGATCGCCGTCTTCTAAACTAAACCCCATTTCTGGTAAAATCTTACCTATGCGAGCTTCTAAACCATACCCATCTAACGCCTCAAACTGACGTTGTAATTTATCTAACTTATGAATTAACTTATCCAGTTCCTCCGGAGATGCGGTTTCCATATCTCGCTGTACCTGTGCTAAAGCCGTTTGTACAGCATTCGCATCCTTAAACACAGTCCAAAACTCTTCGTAAACTGTCCGGGTCAGTTCCACCTCAAACTCCTGGTTCAAATAGGCAATATTTAAACTCGCAGGACGTATCACCTCCCCCGATGTCGGCTCAATCTCTCCAGTTATAATCTTTAATTGCGTCGATTTCCCCGCACCATTCACTCCCACCAACCCGATGCGATCGCCAATTTTAACTTCCCAATTCACATCCTTGAGAACTTCGCCTGTCGGATAGATTTTACTGATGTGTTCGAGTCGCAGCATTACAATTTCTCCCAACTTGTAAACAACGCGAGTCGTCCAATCAACCGACACGCATCGAGATTCATCTTAACAAAACTCAAAGGATTTTCGATTTTGGATTTTCGATTGATTACCTGCTGGTCTCTGGCAAACCCTGCTACCCCTGTGGGGTCTTTACCCTCTCCCCAATATTTTCTTTTGTAAGATATATTCTCCCTGGAGGGTATAAAAAACTATATATACTTCCAAAATTTATTTTTAGGCTACTCCATCAGCTAAACAGCTAGTAACCGGATAGTTTCAGCCCTATGAGCAGCATAGCAATGCTGTAGCTCTGTGCTGGCTTAACCAAATCTTAATCTATAGTTATTTGCAGTTTAACCTAGACCCTGTTAACTTATTACTAATTCACTTTTTGCTGCAACATTTGAAGCCCTCCGGATGTCGTAAATTTCGTCCTCTGGGGGGATTCTCTATTGAATTAGTTTTGGTGCTGAGAAAAGCCGAGTTCAAAATTTGATGGCAAAGACCATCAAGGGGTAGGAACTAGGATAGGGATAGGTTAGCGATCGCCTGATCCAGAATTTGGGAAAAAAGCTCGCGCTGTTCTGGAGGAATTCCCTGCATCATGTCATCCCGGACTTGAGCAGCGACAGGAGGTAATACGCTTTCTAAGTCCTTTCCTGCGTCAGTGAGCCAAATTCGCCAAACACGGCGATCGCGGGTATCGCGTTCACGTTGTACCAATCCTCGTTCCTCCATCCGATCGATCACACCCGTCAAGGTTCCACCCACCTGTTGTAAACGCTCCCCAATGCTAGATGTGGGTAATCCATCCTCCTCCCACAAACAACACAAAACTAACCAGTGAAAGGGTGTCAAACCAAAAGCATCCAGTCGTTCCGTTAACCGACGTGTTGCTAATTGGGCTAATAGCTTAATGCGATAGGCTAGACTTTTTGGCGCACGTACACTATCCCACGTTGCCATTGCCGATAAATCTTCTGATGTCGAAATCATATAGTTTGCTGCTCATACTGAAAATGTGAATCGGAGACGTTTCGTGCATAGAACCCAATGACACATCGAAGTTGTCAACAAGTCAAGAAAAGAAAATGCAAAATAAGCAGCAACAAGCAATAATAATTACATACTTGCGCTGCTCTTAGTATATTTGCACAAATCGTTAATCTTTCGTCAAAAAATATTTTGTGCGAGATTAATATTTATGTTTCACTCTAAATTAGGCAATTTTGACAAAATACCCAATCATAATTAGTAGCTCATCAAAGGTCAGTTGTACTAGCATGAAATACTACTAGCACAACTATAATGATGTTACTAACTTATGTGATGGATATTTAACGTTTGTTGGGTTTAGTAGAGTTCTTCTTCCTTGTGGGTTTCAATTACACAATCAGAAGTAGGATATGCAACACAGGTGAGGACGTATCCACCTTCCATTTGGTCATCATCTAAGAAAGATTGGTCAGACTGGTCTACTGTCCCGGAAACAAGTTTACCTGCACAGGTAGAGCAAGCACCAGCACGACAGGAATAGGGAAGATCCAGACCAGCTTCTTCTGCTGCATCTAGAATATAAGTATCATCTTCGCATTGGATAACTTGTTCACCATCTGGTGTTTTCAGGGTTACTGAATAGGTTGCCATTTTCTGAAATCCTCTCTTTACAAACAGCAGATTAAGTTCTCTTTCAGCTAATTTGCGCAAATAACTAAATTTCGGAAGTTACTTGCAGAAATTTTGCTTCAATTCTGATACTACGAGAAAAACACCATTATGCAACCGGAAATTTAAGCCGATTAGTAATGAAATTTTGTTGTCCATTTAAAATAAGTTTTACTTATGCTTTATCGAATTTACAAGTAAAACTATAAAAATTATTTATAAATACACCGATGAATAAATGATTAGACTAATGGAAATTAGAGACGTAGGATTGCTAGGTCTCCACGCAACGGGAGAAAATCATATATATCCTGTATTCTGTTTCTTGTCTCCTTGTACTCACGAAAAAAATAGGGAGTAGGGAGTAGGAATGAACCATTTTCCTGTTTTGGTTATGTCCAAACGACATGGAAGACTAAGTTGAAAATATGCCCAAAAAACGTCCAAACTTACAGAAACAAGATAACCTCGACAGCAATCAGATTAATCCTCCTCAACCCTCAACAACCAAGACACCAGCAATGACTCCCATACCCGATGGTTGGTTAGAAATAGGGACGATTGTAGCTGCTCATGGACTATCAGGGGAAATGCGGGTATATCCGAGTACGGATTTTCCCGAAAGATTTGAAGTTGCGGGTACGCGGTGGTTATTACCAATTGACGCAACCGAACCGACATCCGTAAAACTAATTGCTGGTAGTTATTTAGAAGGAAAGAATTTATATTTAATCAAGTTAGCTGGTGTGACAAATCGTAATGCTGCGGAAGAGTTGCGGGGATGTCGAATTTTGGTGCGAGAAGATGACCGTCCGCAACTGGAGGAAGGAGAATACCATATTGCGGATTTAGTTGGTTGTCAGGTCTACATCCAGGAAAATAATCAATTGGTGGGTGTGGTTGTGAATGTGATTCCTGCGGGGAATGATTTACTGGAAGTAGAAAGATGGGCAGATGATACAGAGAATCATAATCACCAGCAACCGAATATATTAATTCCCTTTGTGGAAGCAATTGTCCCTGTAGTTGATATTTCCGCGAAAAGAATGGAAATCACCCCCCCCGACGGATTGCTAGAAATTAATCAGTAGGAGGAAGAGATAACCAAACCGTTTATTTGTACTACCAACGTCGGGAGTGTTTTATATTCGGTCTCCTGTCTCCTCTCAAGGAGATAACCTAGCCTTACCCAGACGATTTTCTTTGTACCATTGGGCGATCGCGGGTGTCCATGCTTCTAAATGGGGAAACATCAACTCGCACAGTTTCTGAATTTCTAGCTGTGCATCTTTCTTGTAACGTAAATCGAGGAAGTGAAGCAGCGATCGCAAATTAAAACTAACAACAAAATGCTGACGATAGTCAAAGGGAACTTTTCCCCGTGCATGTTCTTCCGACATCCCCGCTTTAAAGTCAGCTTTATACCTTTTTGCAGCTTCTACACACCATTCCAGGTCTGCTTGTCTTTGTTGGGCAGAATAATGATATTTTTTACCTTGTCTATCTGTGTAATCACCTACGGGCCGCAGGTAAAAAACATCCTCCACATCTTTCTTTCCATCAGCTACATCGATTACCTGCATCCCCGTATAACGGTAGGACTGGACATCGAATGATACACCGACACGATGGGTACGAGCTTGTTGCATGACACTATGGGGAAAGTAACCACAGTTAAAGACTATTTGCGGGTGTTCTAAGCATCCAAAATGCCCTCTATTTCCAGCTAGTAAGCGATTTACTATAATCTCACCACATTTTTCCTCACTAGGAAAGCGATCGCGCTCATCATACACAAACCCATCTGTGTAATCCTGATGCATCGCAGCGTAAATCACCTGCTGCGGATTTGCTGTTTGAGCAAGAACCTCGACGCGAAATCTTTCCATGAGCAACCAAAACCAAAACTCAGCAACAGTTGTGATTCCTTTCAGGACTACATCATACCCCCCTTTTGCCCCATCCAATTCTAAATAATTCCTTAATCTCGTTTACAAAAGTTAATTTATGGTTTACAATTGTTAACATACAAAACACAGCAATTATTCTAGGAACATTTTCAGATGACTTACAAAGGTGCGATTGTAGACGAAACTGGTAAACTCAACAACTTTGCTCTTGAACCACAAGTATACGTAGATGAGCAAGGTGGACGCACAGGATTCACACCCTACGCGGAACTATTGAATGGTCGTTTAGCAATGATTGGATTTATTTCTTTGATTGCCTTAGAAGTATTTACTGGTCATGGTGTTATCGGCTTCCTTCAGAGCTTATAAATAAAATAGAATTGGAATAGATATTTGAGTAGTTGTCATTGTTTGTGAAAGCGTTGAATATTTCCTGACATTTGGCGCTAGAATGATGTTTTTCTCATAAATCTATCTAAAAGATAAAGACGTTCTGAGGGAGCGTCTTTTGTTTTCAGCATAAATCGTCAGGGTATTTACTAAGCTTTGTACAACTTTACATAGGTCTTGCTGAAAAATAGTAAAGACGGGATATATCGCGTCTCTATATATCACAAGAATTAGAGGGCACAAGAATTAGAGGGGATTTTAGTCGCAAAAAGTACTTTCCAAACAGGACTTGCTGAGAAATACTAAAACTCTTATAAGTTATATGGGAAGATTGCACCTTCTTGATTTTAAGCTTTGAGTGTCGCTAACCAAGCATCGAAATCAGCCATGCTGCTAAAATCAAGCAATGCTTCCCCCAGATTTTCCAATTGTTCCAGGGAGAGAGATTCAACTTGCGATCGCACTTCTTGGGGTAATTCTCCCAGCTTTTTGGTTAATAGACGCAAAATCAGGGATTTTTCCCGTTGTTCTCCTTCCTGTATCCCTTCTTGCTTAATCTCCCGATATACCCGTGTTTCCTTGAGGGTAATTCCCAACATCTGTTCTACCTCCCGTTGACTTTTATTTTCAAACTTGTACACCATGATGGTTGTCAGTAACTCTATTATGGCGCGATTTTCGGGTGCAGGTGCTTCCTGTTGAGTCCTGGTCAGTAAATACCTTGCTTCTTCTGTTGCTTGTTCATCTTCTGCAATGGTGGTTAACACCATCAATGCTACCCACAGGGGTAAAGAGCGAATATCACCTAACTCGTCTAGATAAATGCGAGTGACTTGGGGACTGTTGAGTTGACTTTGGTAGGGAAGAATATCACTTTGCTCCAAACTGCGGGATGGATAGATGATGACTATGTGCAGATTACTAAATCTCTCTCGATTGCGGTAGAAATATAACCAGGATTCGGCAAATACTCTTTCATAGAGTCTTTCATCCTTTTGAAACTGTACCTCACAGAAATAAACAACTCCGGGATTTTCAGTTTCCGGAGGTAAAAATACGCCATCAATTTCAAATTTTGGTTCTTTAACTGCTACGGAATCAAAGCGATATTTGTCTGCGTTGTCTGGGGGATTTGTCAATAGTTCAAACAGTAAACTGGGGGATTGCTGGAATAGTTGATAAAAGATTGAGTCTCGACGCATTTCAGGATTGTATGGGAAGATTGCACCTTCTTGATTTTAAGCTTTGAGTGCAGCTAACCAAGCATCGAAATCAGCCATGCTGCTAAAATCAAGCAACGCTTCCCCCAGATTTTCCAATTGTTCCAGGGAGAGAGATTCAACTTGCGATCGCACTTCTTGGGGTAATTCTCCCAGCTTTTTGGTTAATTGACGCAAAACCAGGGATTTTTCCCCTTGTGAACGTCCTTCTTCCTTAATCTCCCGATATACCCGTGTTTCCTTGAGGGTAATTCCCAACATCTGTTCTACCTCCCGTTGACTTTTATTTTCAAACTTGTACACCATGATGGTTGTCAGTAATTCTATTATGGCGCGATTTTCGGGTGCTGGTGCTTCCTGCTGGGTCCTGGTCAGTAAATACCTTGCTTCTTCTGTTGCTTGTTCATCCTCGATGGTGGTTAACACCATCAATGCTACCCACAGGGGTAAAGAGCGAATATCACCTAACTCGTCTAGATAAATGCGAGTGACTTGGGGACTGTTGAGTTGACTTTGGTAGGGAAGAATATCACTTTGCTCCAAACTGCGGGATGGATAGATGATGACTATGTGCAGATTACTAAATCTCTCCCGATTGCGGTAGAAATATAACCAGGATTCGGCAAATACTCTTTCATAGAGTCTTTCATCCTTTTGAAACTGTACCTCACAGAAATAAACAACTCCGGGATTTTCAGTTTCCGGAGGTAAAAATACGCCATCAATTTCAAATTTTGGTTCTTTAACTGCTACGGAATCAAAGCGATATTTGTCTGCGTTGTCTGGGGGATTTGTCAGTAGTTCAAACAGTAAACTGGGGGATTGCTGGAATAGTTGATAAAAGATTGAGTCTCGACGCATTTCAGGATTGTATGGGAAGATTGCACCTTCTTGATTTTAAGCTTTGAGTGTCGCTAACCAAGCATCGAAATCAGCCATGCTGCTAAAATCAAGCAATGCTTCCCCCAGATTTTCCAACTGTTCCAGGGAGAGAGATTCAACTTGCGATCGCACTTCTTGGGGTATAGGATTCGGTAAATACCCTTTTTGAACAAAAATATTGAGCGCAGTCCCTACCTGTAACTTGTTTTGGTAGGGTTAGCGTGTCGCAGTATATGGCGTAGCAAGATTATGCTATTATGATTTTAGTACGGCAAAACGAGAGAAATTTCCTAGAGGCACTTCAGCAGTCTTTTTTGCTACAGTGTACGTAAGTAAAAGTTCCCACAGCACGTTGAGAACGCCAACTTGTTTGGCAACGTTATTACGCGCGAAAGAATCCCCAACTAAAGCCGTAGGCTTAGTTGACGGTGGGTTCAAAATATAATTTACGCATTCGGAACTGCTGGCATATTGTTGGGAGGAGAACCCAAACGAGGAAAATTAGGTAGGTCAATACCGCTATGGTTAGCAGTTCTGGTTTTCAAGGCTAGACGGTAACTAACGCTTTGCAGTTCGGCTTGGAGTTGACGATTTTCGCGTTGGAGGGCGATCATCTTTTCTCGAACTGGAGCCATCCGCTCTTCAAATTTTTGGCGATAAATTTGTGGTAGCTCTTGGACAACTTGTTCAAGCATCCGACTGCGATCGCTAAGTTCCTGGACAGTTTGACGCAGTTGATAAATTTCTGCATCACGAGTTGTAATCTGTTCCTGGTAGAATGTCACCTGTTGCTCAACGGCTTGAAGTTGGTCACGCAAAGCCTGTATTTGGCTTTGGTGACGTTCGGAAAACTCCGGTTGGGGCATAAAGTTGGTATTTCCTTTCACCAACCGGAACAACTCTTGGGAGAGTTGTTGAACAAGCTGATCGCGAAGTTGCAATTCTTGACGCAACTTCGACACCTCCGTTGAGAGAGCTTGGATTGTGGAGTTGTCAGTTTGGCTCACAGTGGCTTAATGCTCCCATTGATTTGTTGCTACTTTACATGTATAACTACGGTCATACTGGTTTTGACAAGTACTTGCTGAAAGCAAGTACCTGCTTGTTAATGTAGCATTCGTTCCGCCAATTGCGGGAAAAGCTCTAATTACATTTTCAGTAATTTAGACTTTTTTCTGGTAAACTAAGCTGATACTGGAGTTGCTGCGACTGTTTCTTCAGTTTTTTCCAGTTTCACTTGTTGTTTAATGGTGAGGAAGCGGATTACATCTTCGCTTAAGCGCATAGCCCGTTCCATAACTGCGATCGCTTTTGCACCATTGGTGTAGTTCATTTGGATATAAATACCATCACGGTGCTTACCAATCTCATAAGCTAAACGTCGCTTTCCACGGTTTTGAATTTCCAGATTCTCTGCACCTTGTTCGCGCATCAAGCCTTCAAATTTACCTGCAACCTGATCGACCTGTTCGTCGTTTAAGTCTGGACGCAGGATATACATGGTTTCATAGACTGTTTGCATTTTTTTCTCCTTTCGGACTATATTGGCTGCGTTGAGTTGCTCGCTATTGATTCAACTTCCACGCAACAAGGAGTTACTATCATATCAGTTTTTTGTTTCTCTTGCTTGTAAATCAGGGAGTAGGGAAGGATTTTCTCTGAAAGAGATTAATTTTAAAGCTATCCTGTATCCCAATATTACTTCTTCCCAACTTTGTACTAGTTACTCTGGGTCAAACTCATATTAAACTAATCTGTTAAAGGTTTTTTGGTGGTCGAGAAGCTATGGCACAGCGTTATGTGCGGATTCAAAACTCAGAAGGACAAATTTTCTATGGATTGTTACAGCTATCGCTGGATGTCCAAGTGTTAGATGCACCACCCTGGTTGCATGGGGAACCGACGGATTTGATTTTAAAACCCGAATCCTATCGAATTCTTGCTCCCTGTTCTCCTTCTAAAATTGTGGCTGTGGGGAAGAATTATAGTGACCATGCGGCTGAAATGGGGGGGGAAGTACCCAAAGAACCGTTACTATTTTTGAAGCCACCGACGACGGTGATTGCTTCTGAGCAGGAAATCAAATATCCTCCCCAATCACAACGGGTCGATTACGAAGGTGAGCTAGCTTTAATTATTGGCGATCGCGCAGTAGAATGTACACCGGAGGAAGCCCAAACCAAAATCTGGGGTTATACCATTGCTAATGATGTCACCGCAAGGGATTTACAGCGTCAGGATGGACAGTGGACGCGTGCGAAGGGTTTTGATACCTTTTGTCCTCTCGGTCCGTGGGTGGTGCGGGAATTGCATCCTGGTGCGCGTTTACAGACGTTTTTAAATGATGATACCAAACCAGTGCAATCGGCTTGTATTAACCAGATGGTGTTTTCTCCGGAATTTTTGGTTGCCTATATCAGCCAAGTTATGACCCTGTGTCCGGGGGATGTGGTGTTAACCGGGACACCAATGGGTGTGGGAGCTTTACAACTGGGTGATAAGGTGCGGGTGGAAATTGAAGGCATTGGTCGTTTGGAAAATATTGTTGTTGCTCGTTCCCCTCGTTTGCAAAGTGAAGGGAGTGGGGAGCAGGGAATCGGGAGTGGAGGAAATATTTTTAACCCTTGAAGTCGGCAGGCAAAATTAGGCGTTGCTGAATTTGAACACGAATTATAATTTTTGGCACCTTTTTTAACGTGAATTCGACGGATTGTAAAAACTACAATCTCTGTGAATTAATGATTTTGAAAGTTCAGGTTTAAAGTAACCTCATCCATTAAAAGTCAATAACTGACTGATTCCAGGTTTAATGACTTTATTCTCAACATACTAGGAGGTTTTTAAAAACTTCTATTTCCTAAGAACGATACTGGACACGAGTTTCAGGCTTTATAACTAATCTAACTCACGTTTTTTGATCAAAACCACAATCATCGTCATCGTAGACGTAGCATCGCTACGTCTCTACGATATAACGTCTAATTTTCAATTCATATTTGTATTCGGTAACACCAAATTAATCAATTTATGGGAATTATATTTTGACTGTTTACTTTTATCTTTTTACTATCTTTCTACTTTTTCAATCATTATCGCACTTGCATATAGACAGCATCGGAGATGGCGGGAATTTCTGCGTATTTTCCGATGAGGGATTGGACGACTGAGTAAACAACAGCAACAACGATTCCGAGGAAAATGGTTGTGGATAGGGTTTGAATCGCAAATTCGATTCCTGGGATGTTTGACAAGATACGCAGTAAGTATCCAAACAGAATAATCACAATATCCAGCAAAATCGCTTGCATGGTGTTAAAGCGGATAAAGTGGGGTATACGTTCGTTACGTACCACAAGGAAGAACAAAGCAAAAAAGACCACCAAACTACCAAAGGGAATACTGCCGTAAATCGCGATAATGGGAGCTAAGGGGACAAAAATCACACTTAATGCCGGAAATTGCTGGATGAGGAAAGTACCGAATACTAATACATCTACCAGGGGTAGGGTATAGGGTAAACAAGCAAAAATCCGGTCAGAAACAGTTGTGGAACCACGCCAACTCATCCTTTATACTCCTGTTGATTGAGTTTTGAACACATGTCCCTAGAATAACGCAGGTGATGCTAGTTGGAAATAATTATTGCGACCAATATCCATCTCAAAAGCTTAATATAGTAAAAGTTTCACCATCACTTCAGTGGCTTCCCCAGTCACTCCCAAATCTCTAGTGGTTCACGACATAAGTCACCACCTAAGTTATTATGAGGGGTTTGTAGTTGTGGCTTTAGCTCCGAATAAAGGCTCTAAAGCGCTACTACGTGCCTTTATTTACCGAATTTATCAGGAGTAAGTTATAAGGTTTGAGTGACGAATTAATTTTCCTTATAATCACTACACCCTACTCTCTGTAGTTTTTAGTATCAGAAATTCAGGTCAAGTAATACATGGAACTAGAGTAATTCAAATAGGACTTACGCACTCGTGACGAGAAATCAAGTGTTTGGGATGGCTACTTTGCCATAAGCTGCGTAATTCCTACCAAAATCTCAAATTGAATGATGAATTTATTCAACTTTAGCGATTTTAAACCCCATAGTACACTCAAATAGGTCAGCTTGAGCCAGGGAAGTTTTATCAAGCATGTTACCACAACGCAATTTCCCATCATTGCAACGCGGTTGACCGTTTCCATCGGCTAGTAAACAGGATGGACAAACTTTCGTCACAGGGACGATTTGATTTTCCATCAAAATTACGAACATCCCATCCCTCCTTCGTGTTGCTGTTTGGACGCTGGATGTTTTCTCGGTGTAAACCGAAATTTGTCGATTTTTTGTTTATTGTATCGAGAAAAAATAAATTGTCGTTAAAAAAAATACATAATTTAATTAATCGCTGATTAAAGTTGAGCCAATGGTTAATCGGAAGGGGTGGAAAGAAGGTTATGATTATTAACGCGCTATGTGGATATTCAGGATTGTAACCCAATGATTTATTCCTGATGGAATACAGTTAGCGATACTCGATAAACTGTTAACCAAAGATAAAATTGGCTGCCTGATTTCCCAAAATCTAACTAGCGTCTTCTCAAAACCCCTATTGTCCAGATTTCCTCAAGGATAAACTTTGTGACCACAAATTATGATTTTTTGACAACTTCCGATCCAGCGATCGCGAAGTTGCTGAATGACGAATTACAACGTCAACGAGACCATTTAGAATTAATTGCCAGCGAGAATTTTACCTCCGCAGCAGTTTTAGCTGCACAGGGTTCGGTTCTCACCAACAAGTACGCGGAAGGACTTCCCGGTAAACGCTACTATGGTGGTTGCGAATTTATCGATGGCGTGGAACAATTAGCGATTGACCGGGCAAAACAACTATTTGGTGCAGCCCATGCTAACGTCCAACCCCATTCCGGTGCCCAAGCCAATTTTGCTGTTTTCCTCACCCTGCTCAACCCCGGTGATAAAATTATGGGGATGGATCTATCCCACGGTGGTCATTTAACCCACGGTTCCCCAGTCAATGTCTCCGGAAAATGGTTCCAGGTTGCCCACTACGGTGTCAGTCAAACTACCGAGCAACTAGACTATGAACAAATCCGTGAGCAGGCGCTAAGGGAGCGTCCTCAGCTCATTATTTGCGGCTATTCTGCCTATCCGCGTATCATTGATTTTGCCAAATTCCGTAGTATTGCGGATGAGGTGGGTGCATATCTGATGGCAGATATTGCCCATATCGCCGGATTAGTCGCCAGTGGTTTACACCCCAACCCCATCCCCCACTGTCATGTGGTGACAACTACTACCCATAAAACCCTCCGTGGACCCCGTGGTGGTTTGATTTTAACCGGTGATGCCGAATTAGGGAAAAAACTAGATAAGGCGGTTTTCCCCGGTACTCAAGGCGGACCCTTGGAGCATGTGATTGCGGGTAAGGCGGTTGCCTTTGGTGAAGCATTAAAACCCGAATTTAAAACCTACACTGCGCAAGTGATTGATAATGCTCGTGCCTTGGCTACCCAGTTACAAACACGTGGGTTTAAGATTGTGTCCGATGGCACTGACAATCACCTAATGCTCGTGGATTTACGCAGTATTGGGATGACAGGGAAAGTAGCTGACCAGTTGGTGAGTACGGTAAATATTACCGCGAACAAGAATACTGTTCCCTTTGACCCTGAATCCCCGTTTGTGACAAGTGGTTTACGTTTAGGTTCTCCAGCGATGACGACTAGGGGAATGGGAACTAATGAGTTTACAGAAATTGGCAATATAATAGCCGACCGCTTGTTAAATCCCGACAATGAGGAAGTAACCCAGGACTGTCGTCGTCGGGTTAGCGAATTATGCGATCGCTTCCCCCTTTATCCCCATTTACAAATTCCCGTTCCTGTTTTGGCGTAGTTGTGCGTAATTATTGTCATCCCAGGTGTAATCACATCAGTTAGTTAAATTAGTTGATCACTTACCAACGGTAGAGGAATGTCCCCTACCGTTTTTTGGTAATTATCCTTTTGGTTTTCGAGGAACTTGTATTCCAATTATCACGGATGATTGTCCATCTCTTGGTAAATTTGTGAAGTTGTGATCGCAGTTTGCGCAGGAGGTACTATTTATCGTCGCGAATACTACAAAGAATTTATGCAGAATCCCAAATTACTTGATTGGGTTTGGGTGGCAATATTTACGACCATTTCCATCTCGAATGGATGGTTACTCAGAACTGCACACGCTCCAATACCACTGGTAATTTTTTTCGGAACTTTTCCTTTACTTTCCCTTGTTTATAAACTAATTGAACATCCTTTATTTCTGAATATTTCTCTGATTATATTCTGGATAATAATTGCCTTTGTAATTGGTAATTTTCAGCCTCCAGGACTCACGATAGTCGGGATTATTTTCTATTCAATTAATATTTTATTTTTTTCTCTGGTGTTGCTCAATATTTTGAGTAATGTTGGTTCTTTAGGTTATTTATTAATATTTCTATTTGCGATCGCAGGTTTATTTATATTCAAAATCACCAATTCCAATTGGGAACGGAGTTTAAGACTCATTTGGTACTGTAACCTCATGCTCAGTACCAATAATGCGGCTATCCGTTTCAGCCAATACTTCCAAAGTTTTTCCAAGGCTATGTTAGTATTGACGGCGATCGCTTCCTTGGGAATTAGCCTGGGTTGGCTATTACCTGCTAAATAGGACTGGAAAATAGAGTAAGTAGGGTCGTTCGCGAAGCGCTAGCTGTAAAAGTATTTTCGTGAGGGAGTAGAGACGACCCGTCGGGTCGTCTCTAGGCTGAATGATTGGTTACGTTGCGGTTTTGGGCAAACATAATCCAAAATCTATAGACGCGTTGGCGAAAGCCATGCCTTTAGGCTAGCGGATCGACCGAAGAGTAATCCAAAATCTAAAATAAAATAATAGAGACGCAGCCAACAGCCACGTCTCTACTCAAAATACAATGACAAAATTACCACTTAGAACTTTTCCGTATTCACAGCGATCGCTTTTTCAACTGCTGGTTGCTGATGCAAAACTGCTGTCTGCAAAATCGCGGTGTGGGTGACGGAGTTATTTGCTAAGGTAAACAAGGGATTGGAGAGAATGCCGGCTAAAGAAGTGGCAATCAAGGTCGTAATTAAACCAACCTGCATGGGTCTATAACCTGGTAAATCCCAACGCACCACTGGATAATTTTCCACGGCTGCTGACATTTCCTGGGGTTCTTTGACCACCATCATCTTAATTACACGAATATAGTAGTAAATTGATACCACACTGGTAATCAAGCCTAATAGTACCAATCCGTATAATCCTGCTTGCCAACCAGCCCAAAATAGGTAAATCTTACCAAAGAATCCAGCCAAGGGGGGAATTCCTCCCAAGGAAAGCAGGGAAATACTTAAACCCAATGTCAGTAATGGGTCTTTTTGATATAAACCCGAATATTCGGCAATTTGATCCGTACCTGTCCGCAAGGAGAACAGAATTACACAGGTAAAACCACACAGGTTCATAAACAGGTAGACAAGTAAGTAAAAAATCATACTTGCATATCCTGCCTCTGTGCCAGCGATTAAGCCAATCATCACAAATCCTGCTTGGGCAATTGAGGAGTAGGCTAGCATCCGTTTCATGCTAGTCTGGGCCAGGGCAACCACGTTACCCAAAATCATGCTTAATACAGCCAAAGCTGTAAACACAAATTTCCACTCTTCTTGCACCAAGGGGAATACGGTGGTTAATAAACGAATTGCTAAGGCAAAACCTGCGGCTTTTGAACCCACCGACAAAAAGGCGATGACGGGTGTGGGTGCGCCTTCGTACACATCAGGAGTCCATTGGTGGAAGGGTGCGGCAGAAATTTTAAACCCAACCCCTGCAATCACAAACACGAGGGCAATTACTAACCCCAAGGATTGACCTGCATTTGCAGTGGCAATTCCCGTTGCGATCGCACTTAATTGGGTTTCTCCACCGGATAATCCGTATAGGAGGGAGGCTCCATACAAAAAGACTGCGGTACTGGAAGCTCCAATCAATAGGTATTTTAACGCTGCTTCGTTGGAGCGGGGGTCGCGCTTGGTATATCCCGTTAAAAGATAGGAGGAAATACTCAAGGCTTCCAAGGAGATAAAAATTATCACCAATTCACTCGCTGCGGAGACAAACATTCCCCCCAGGGTAGCAGTAAGTAAAATGGCGATAAATTCCGCCAAAGCCGTACCACTTTGTTCAACGTAGCGAATTGACATGAGGATGGTGACAGCGCTAGATAAAGCAATAATGCCACGGAAAACAATACTCAAATCATCGCTATTAAAGGAACCAGTGAAACCCACCGGATTAGCACTATCCCATTGTAGTACCAAAGTAGCGATAGAAATTACCAATCCCGCGATCGCTAGGTATCCAATCCAGCGTGACGAACGACGACCACTAACTAAATCGACAATCAATACCGCCATCAGAGTCAGAATTACAATACTCTCTGGCAAAATAGTTCCAGCGTTGAGCTGGGATGCAAGATTCGCAAAATCCATCTTTTACTCTATTTGGTTGAGCTTTTGAAAATATAACCCTAACTGTGTTAATTCTATTGTCTTTTTCTTAAGTTGTATTCATTAAAAATTGTGAATCTAGTCATTAGGAGACAAGATACTTATACCTGTATGCCCCAGAAATTTTCTTTCCCACCTAACTAAATCAACCGGAAACACAAAAATAAAAGGTTACATCTGGACATGTTCCCATCACCGCAGAAAGTAACCGATTGCCAAAAATATAATTTTAATGCTTTAATGCAGATTCACGTTACCACGTCCTGAGTACCACGGGATACTTTTTCAACTTGTCAAATCGGGAATTACTTAAATATTTCCCTACGTACATTTGTACGCAAGTTTGATGAAAATACCCGAACCACTATAATTTTCCAGGTAGGAAATCGGAAAAGACGATACCTTTGGTAAACTACGCGAATGCAACTTTTGTGAAAGTATGATTTAATAGTTTCTGGAATAACCAGAATTGCCGCCTCTTGACCAGCCTCCGCCACCAGAACGGCTACCTCTGTCCTCCTTTGGTCGTGCTTTGTTAACTTTCATTACGCGACCCATCCATTCAGCCCCATCCAGAGCTGTAATCGCTGCTTCTTCCGCCGCTTCAGATGCCATTTCCACAAATCCAAAACCTCTGACTCGGCCGGTTTCCCGGTCGGTTGGTAATTGTACCCGTGTAACTTCACCATATTCGGAAAAAACTTTTGACAGGTCTTCCTGCGTAACGCTGTAGGATAGGTTACCTACGTAAATTGACATGAAACTCTCCAGAAAAATCGAATGCAGAGATGTAATTCCGGAGTTGGGCTTGATTTTGGTGTAAAAACAAGAACATTTTCACCGAACCTACTTCTCTAAAACCCATGCTAGCACAAATTTTTCGAGCCGAAACTATTGATGCAGCCTAATTATTTAGGTTAAGGTTTGTTTTTGGCGGGTGTAATTAGGGAATCTGGGAGATTGGCGAGTGAATTTTTTGATGGATTTTAGCTGCAAACAGTCGTCAACTATCCCCAATATAAGTTAAAGATGGAAATAGTTCAGTCATCAAACCAACTTCCTTGGTCTTGTCCTGATGACATACCGGGGTTTTGTCAGCAGTGCGGGACTAAATCTTAAACAAACATAAAATAAATCAAAACAAAATGCTGATATTCAAGTTTGGATATATTAGATTGGACAGATATGAAGTAGAGAGCGATCGCTCGATCTCGATACTGAAGTTAGTCACACACCCAATTAGTCACCCATCGAGGCAGAACTAAATCGTTGGTAAGTTACATTGGCTTCCCAGGTCAATCCCGACCTGGATATCTAGTCAACTTGACAAATAGTAATACTTTGTCCCAATTTGACTATTTAGCTATTAGTGCGCAAGCAGGTCTCTTTTTTTACCTCCATGTCAACTCTTGTCATTGTCGAATCTCCTACCAAAGCCCGAACAATTCGCAACTACCTGCCAAAGGAATATCGGGTAGAAGCATCAATGGGTCATGTCCGTGACCTTCCCCAGACAGCTAGCGATATCCCCGCAGCCGTTAAGGGGGAAAAATGGGCACAACTTGGGGTCAATGTCGATGCGGACTTTGAACCGTTGTATATTGTCCCCAAGGATAAGAAAAAAATTGTCGCCCAGTTAAAAGACGCGCTCAAAGACGCTTCGGAACTGATTCTGGCAACGGACGAAGACCGAGAAGGGGAAAGTATTAGTTGGCACTTGTATCAGTTGCTCAAACCCAAAGTGCCGACTAAGCGTATGGTATTTCATGAAATTACCAAGGAAGCCATCCAAGCGGCCTTGCAAAACTGCCGCGAAATCGATGATAAACTAGTACGCGCCCAAGAAACTCGGCGCATTCTCGATCGGTTGGTTGGTTATACCCTTTCACCCCTATTGTGGAAAAAAATTGCCTACGGTCTATCCGCCGGACGGGTACAGTCGGTGGCGGTTCGGCTTCTGGTACAACGAGAACGCCAACGTCGTGCTTTTCGTCAAGGTTCCTATTGGGATTTAAAGGCCGAACTAAGTCACAACCAAGCTGGGTTTGTGGCGGTTTTAACCAATTTAGGGGGAACCAAAGTTGCCACTGGCAGCGATTTTGATGCTGCAACAGGGCAAATTATGGCGGGACGCAATGTGGTTTTACTCGACCAAACCCAAGCCAATGAACTGAAAGAGCGTTTAGCAAATCAAGTTTGGCACGTTACAGAATTAGACGAGCGTCCCGTCACCCGCAAGCCATCGGCTCCTTTTACCACTTCCACCCTACAACAGGAAGCCAACCGCAAGTTGCGCCTATCGGCGCGGGATACCATGCGTACTGCCCAAAGTCTCTACGAACAGGGTTATATTACCTACATGCGTACTGACTCTGTACATTTATCAGACCAAGCCATTCAAGCCGCACGGGAATGTGTCGAAAAGTTGTACGGTAAAGAATATTTAAGTCCCAAACCACGGCAGTATACCACGAAATCCAAGGGCGCTCAGGAAGCCCACGAAGCGATTCGTCCTGCTGGTAGCAGTTTTCGTACACCCCAGGAAACAGGATTAAGTGGGCGAGAATTGCAATTGTATGATTTAATTTGGAAGCGAACCGTGGCTTGTCAGATGGCAGACGCGCGACAAACCCAAATTACCGTACAGTTACAGGTGGAAGAAGCGGGATTTCGAGCTTCTGGGAAAAGGATCGATTTTCCTGGCTATTTAAGGGCTTATGTGGAAGGTTCGGACGACCCGGAAGCCGCTTTGGAAGACCAGGAGGTGATTTTGCCTAATTTGCAGGTGAATGACCAGCCCAGATGTGAAAATTTGACCGCAGTTAAACACGAAACCCAGCCACCAGCCAGGTATACGGAAGCAAGTTTGGTCAAAACTTTAGAAAGTGAAGGGATTGGTCGTCCTAGTACCTATGCGAGTATTATTGGCACAATTATTGATAAGGGCTATGCAAATTTAACTAATAATGCCCTAGTCCCTACCTTTACGGCCTTTGCTGTCACCCATTTACTAGAAAAATATTTTCCCGATATCGTGAATCCAGGGTTTACGTCGAGTATGGAACAAACCCTGGATGATATTGCCGCAGGGGAGGCTAATTGGCTACCCTATTTGCGGGAATTTTATCTGGGTGAAAAAGGTTTGGAAACCCTAGTACGGGAACAGGAAGATAAAATTGATGCCACCGCCGCACGGACGATTGATTTGGAAAACCTTGATGCCAAGGTGCGCATTGGTAAGTATGGGGCTTATGTCGAAGTGGAAGGGGAAGAAGGGGTAATGACAGCTTCTATTCCCAAGGATTTAACCCCTGCCGATTTAGACCCCCAAAAGGTGCAAATTATCCTCAAGCAAAAAACCGAGGGTCCCGATAGTTTGGGTCATCACCCGGAAACCGGAGAACCGATTTACGTCAAAATTGGCCCCTACGGTCCCTACGTACAGCACGGCGATAAATCGGAGGAGAACCCCAAACCCAAACAAGCTTCCTTACCCAAAGGGGTGACAACAGAAACGGTGACCCTGGAAATGGCTGTTGGTTTGTTGGCACTACCCCGCGATTTGGGGGTACATCCGGAAACGGGAGCCAAAATTCAAGCCAATTTAGGACGCTTTGGCCCCTATGTGGTTCACAATCATAAGGAAGGAAAGGATTATCGTTCCCTGAAGGCTGGGGATGATGTGTTGACGATTACTTTAGAACGGGCTTTGGAATTACTGTCGGAACCGAAAAAGGTGCGGGGTAGCAGCAAAACCAAAGCGGCTTTACGGGAATTGGGTGTCCATCCCGAAGATGAGCAACCTGTAAATATTTACGATGGACCCTACGGTGCTTATATTAAGCATGGTAAAACCAATGTGGGTATTCCAGAAGGGGAAAGCGTTGAAAGTATTACCTTGGAAACGGCTTTGGCATTACTAGCCAGTAAGGCAACGACTAAATCGGGACGTAAAGGTAGTAAATCGAAAACCAGTACCGAAAAATCCACTAAATCGACTAAATCCACTACTAAGACCAAGAAAACTGTGGCGAAAAAGGCTTAGATATGGTTGATAGTTAACTGGTAACTGTATCAATATCTATTTTTGTTTCCTATTCCCCCATCGTTTGATAGAAAAAATTAATCGGTCTCAGGATTGATGTGAATGGATACTAAATACCCTTCTTGAGTCAGATGTCGCTCTAATATCTCAGGATGTGATAATCTATAGGGAAAAGGGAAAATAAAAACCTGTTTTCCGCAATTAAATGTGGACAGTTTTTGGAAGTGTTACTTTCAAGAGGCACATTGGTTGTCACCCTAATTACTCCGTAGGTTCAGGGCAACTACATTAGATAGTATCTCAGGAGCAGTCAGTTTAATGGATTATATTGATAAGGTACTGGAAAAGCTCAAAGAATTAGCGCGTAAGCTGATAGAAGCTCTGCTAGGTCCAGAAGCAGAACCAGAACCAGAATTGATTCCCATACCTGTAAATGACCGGAATCGTCGTCGCTAGGTTGGTTAATTCTCGGATCGCAGGATACTGTTTTGGATATTCTAAGTATTTTGGTGCTGCATGGACCAAACTTGAATTTGTTGGGGACGCGAGAACCTGATACATATGGTGTGCAAACCCTGAATGACATTAACCGCTTGCTGGAGGCTGAAGCCCAAAAGTTGGCGGTTCGTTTGTCCTGTTTGCAGTCAAATCATGAGGGTGTTTTGGTGGATGCAATTCACGGGGCAATGGGCCAACAACAGGGAATTTTAATTAATCCGGGAGCCTATACCCACACGAGTGTAGCATTACGGGATGCGATCGCGGCGGTCAATTTGCCAGTAGTGGAGGTGCATTTGAGTAATGTGTATAAGCGAGAGGCTTTTCGGCATCATTCCTACATTGCTCCGGTTGCTGTGGGACAAATTAGTGGTTTTGGTGCTGACAGCTATTTATTGGGGTTGCAGGGTTTGATTCGCTATTTACGACAAAGTAATTCGTAATAGCCTGCGGCAAGCCGCTGCGTGTCTACGTAATTTATAATACTCGCTACGCGGGAAGTAAGCTACGTGATTTGTAGTTTGTAATGCCCTAGAAAAGATAAATTCATAATAGCCTGTGCCTACTGAATTTATAATGGTTGGTGATTAGCTGCTAGGTGTGTAATTTTTGGTTGGGAGTGGATAGGCGATGATTTGATGGTGGTATGGGGATGATATGCGCTATTCACTGCAAGCAAGATTACGAGGTTTTTTGTTGGGGGCTTTGGTGGGAGAACATCAAGCTTTCACAAGACGAAGAGAACAGGAAACTTGTTGGCGATACTCACGGACTTTGCTGCGTTGTTGTGAGTTGATTGTCAAACCCGGTGGACACAACTGGGAGAATTTGTGGAAGTTTTTAGAACCAGAGTTGCATGGTTGTGAGTTAGAGTCTGTGATCGCTGCTAGCTTACCGGTTAGTTTTCTTTTCCATGATAACCGGCAAAAGTGGCGATCGCATTTAGGTTATTTCCCAACTAGATTACAACTCGATCCAGTTGCAAGGGACTGGTTGTATATATTTAGCTATACTTTGGCAGCATTTTTACGGGAGGAATCCGACCCCGAAGGACTAATTCCGACCTTACTAGACCTGGTAGAAATGGGGAGTGAGGTGAGGGAGGTTTTAAAGTTAATTAGTAATTGGCAGTCAAAAAATCAAAGTTTGGCCAGCATTATCGGGGAACTAAATCAAGTCGGTTCTACAGTTCACACAAAATTAGCGATCGCGCTATACTGTTTGCTGAACTCCTGTGAAGATTTTGGTTTAACCTTAATTCGGTTGCACGAAAATTGCGATTGTGGTGGTGTTGCGACAATCATTGGAGCTTTATCAGGTGCTTATAACAGCGAGATCGCCATTCCCATTGAGTGGGATCTCGAAATCGCAAATATATCCGGCGATGGCTTGGGATATCGGACACAAGTTTTAAGATTGGCTGATGAACTTTTAGCATTTTGGTCAGGAGTGTATATTGATGCTTCACTTCCATCCGAGTTGGGTACTATTACTACGGTGGCATCACCTCGTGTTATGCGTCTACGCTAACCTGTAATGGGTTTTTGCGAAAGTCGTTTTGAGTACTTGACTATCCTTTTGGGTTAGTTTCCCAACATCTGCCCAGAATGTTGGCACGGTTTTCCATCTGTTGATCAACAGAGGAAATCAATCAGCTGTTGTGCATTTAATTTTTTATATATTTACTACTTTCGATGGATGACTGTACCCGACAGGAAGGCTTTGCCTATAACTGTTAACTCTCAATCGTTAGCCGTCAATAGCGAGGGAGTAGTTATGTGATTTCTGTGAGTTTTAGCTGACCGCAAGGTAAAGTGTCACAAATTTCCCATACTATCCCTATTTAAACAAAAAATTGCTCTGATTGGGTGATATTTGTATGTCCAAGGATTATCACTATGAAAATATTAGTGGAAATATCCAAAATCCAGAAATATTGAACAGAAAAGGGAATCAATATGCCCACAATTGTAGCTAGGTGTAGCTAGGGTGGTCTAATCAAAAATTATCACCATGAACTCCTAATCCTAGTATTCGACCACATTAATTTTTATGGGTGAGGAAAGGTACGTAGTTTGCACTTTACCCGCATTTCTCACAAAACCCTAAAACTCATAGGGAATAGTCCGTGACGGGAGTAGTGTAGACGCGTAGCGTCTAGTCTACGACAACGCTGCGCGTACCCGTAGGGTGTATAGGGGAAATTAGTCCGTCACTCAAGGCTTACAACTTACTCGTGAGAAATCCAGGTTTAGTACCTTGAATATTAAAGCTTTTCGGAGCTAAAGCCACAGAACTTATGTGGTGGAGTACTAGAGGTAGACCACACGATATCCCACATTTGGAGGGAGCGAATCCCTCAAATGAAAAGGAAGTAGGAAGTAAAAGGAAAATCGATCCGTCACTCAAGGCTGATAACTTAACTCGTGAGAAACCCAGGTAATGACCTCATGTAATTGTCTTCAGGAAAAGTAAAATCTCCCTATTTACATTGCAAAAATGAAATGATGTGGCAATCCTATTTTATGGGTGAAAAATATTGGTTTTGAATCTATCCAGGGGGACAAGTTAACGGTCAATAACCCCACATTTAAGACTTGATAAATCATTTAGTCGGATTGCTCTATAAAGCCTTGTTTTGTTGATTTTGATGATATTAATTTAATCTGCAAAAATTGGGTTATGCTAATTGTTGAACAGCTGAGGTTATGGTTGAAATATTTAATCAGTTTCCGACATGGATTGGTGGATTTGGCTCGTGTTATGAATCATCCCAATTAGGCGATCGCAGTCAGATATATTGATGAGAGACACACGACTATTACAGATGTTACTGGGACGATTACATCGCTGTTGGCAAAGATGTTGGGAATTTTGCCATTGTCGCGGTTTTAGGTGGCAAAAACTGCGAAAATCTCAGAGTTTGCCCAATGATGGCGTGTTTTGGCAGAGAAATCGTCGTTCTCTCTTGCGTCATCGCATCAAAACCTTTTCGCGTCGCTCCGACCTGTTAGCAATTATCGCTGTTATTTGTCTGACTGCAACAATCGGTTATCCACTTTATAATCAACCCCTGCTGAAGGTAGGAGCATTAGCACCACAGGATTATATTGCTCCCCGTGATGCCAAAGTTGAAAATACGGAAGCAACTGAACGCAAACGTCGTGAAGCTAAAGAGCAAGTGGTACGGGTGTTGATGATCGATGAGGCAAAAAATCAAGAAATTGAGCGAAAACGTGATTCAATTATCGAAAAAGGTGATGAGATTCGTGCGGTTGCGGGGAAATTTCCCTTTGTCGAACTTTCCGAATTAACGGAATCTACCCAGCTATATTTACGGAGAATGGGGGAGGATGAATGGGAGCGGTTGCAAGAAACTTTACGCAGTCCGAACCCAGAGAAAAATATTGCTAAACACCCACCCACGTCTGTAGGGAAAAAAACTAGTAGGGTTGCTAGTGAGTATTTATTTGTTTCTCCAAATCAGCCAAGTTTCGATCAGGTTAATGCAACTTCCAGCGATGAATCCATTTGGTTGCAATCTTGTTCTGAGGAGGACTGTGGAAGATTAACCCCAGTACAAAAGTCAGAAGATGTATCAGATGCTGAATTTAACCAAGCTTTAGAAGAATTAAAAACCCATCAGATTGCGCCGATTTCCAATTTTAATTCTTTACTGACGAAAATTAAAAATGCCAGGGAAAGCTACGCAAGAGCCAATCGTAAACGCCGAGATTTTGTCTTAGCTAATCCTCATAGTCCAAAGATTTTTCAAGATAGATTAATTATTGATTTGCTTGACAGTGAATGGGATAACGTCAAAAAACTGGTAATTCGGGGTACAAAGAAAATTCTCACCCAAGGAGTTGCGAAGGGATTACCACCCGCTATTATTGAAAATACAATTGAGTTGCACTTGGAATTAAACGTAGAATCTATTCCCAGTGAGAATGTCAGGACATTGGCTCGTTCCATGATGATGGAATTAATTGAGCCAAATTTGCAGATAGACGAGCAGCAAACTGAGTCCAATCGCAGGGATGCGGTCAAACGCGTTGAACCAGTATACGAGCAGATTACAAAAGGTCAAATAATTGTTAAACGAAGTCAGTTTTTGAAACAATTAGATATAGATATTCTCGAACATTTTCGGTTGAATCGACGGGAAATTCTGTGGCGACAACTATTACAATTGACCGGAACTATAGCCGTGTCTGTGTTAATTATGGCACGGGTGATATACCGTACATCCTATCGTTGGCGACAACGCGATCGCTTGTTAATTCTACTATTAACTTTAGCGGTGGCAGGCTTTTTAGTGATTACTTCCCAATTTTTTGACCAATTTGATTTTCCCTATGCTCCTTGGAGTGCTTTAGGTTTATTGCTAGGTAGTTTCTACGGTGCGGTTGTCGGTTCCTCCACCATCGTCCTACTTGTCCTAAACCTAATTATGGGACTTGAACACATAAATGTCAGTGGGGTAATTGCTGGTGGAATTGCAGCATTAATCGCTGCCAATATTGCCCCCCGTTTGCGATCGCGTGAGGAATTTGCCCTACTTGGTGTGGCGATCGCGGGAACGGAAGGAGGTGTATATTTACTCCTGAAAACTCTTATGGGTACAGTGTTTTCCCTCTGGTATGAGGTATTGCCCAGTGCCCTATTTTTCGGAATTTCTGGCTTCTCCTGGAGCATTGTAGCACTAGGTTTAAGTCCATACCTAGAGCAACTTTTTGACATTGTGACACCAATTCGTCTGGCGGAGTTAGCCAACCCCAACCGTCCCCTCCTCAAACGCTTGGCTGGGGAAACCCCAGGTACTTTCCAACACACCCTCCTCGTCTCCAGTCTCGCGGAAGCCGCAGCTCGAAAACTCGGATGTAACGTCGAACTAGTTCGCGCTGGTTGTCTCTACCATGATATCGGTAAAATGCACGACCCCCTCAGTTTTATTGAAAATCAGATGGGTAGACCCAACAAGCATGAAACGGAAATTAAAGACCCCTGGGTAAGTGCGGCAATCATCAAAAAACACGTGACAGAAGGTTTAGTCATGGCTCGTCGTCACCGTCTACCAACGGCGATTCAAGCATTTATTCCCGAACACCAGGGAACAATGACAATAGGTTATTTTTATCACCAAGCCCAACAAATCGCTCAGGAAAATCCACATATCCATGTTGATGAGAGTGATTTTCGCTACGATGGACCAATTCCCCAATCACGGGAAACAGGTATAGTTATGCTGGCTGATTCCTGTGAAGCGGCTTTACGTAGTCTGCAAGATGCTACGCCAGAACAAGCTTATAATATGTTAAATAATATACTTAGGGCACGCTGGAAGGATAATCAATTAATCAATTCCGGTCTCACCCGTGCAGATATGAATACAATTGCTGAGGTTTTCGTGGAAGTTTGGCAACAATTCCACCATAAGCGGATTGCCTATCCGAAATTGAAGGCTGGAAAGTGATAGGAAATTGAATACAGGAGGGGAAGAAGGATAAAAACGAAAACAGATTAATTCCGTAGAGACGCGATATATCGCGTCTCTGATTGGTTTCCCGTTTCCGATTCCAGACCCTAATTAGTTGGTGATGGGGAGGGTGGAGAAAAGGTTGGTGAGGGAAATGGTTCGGGTGCTTGTTTCCATTCATCGAGTTGACGATTTACAGCATTAAAAAAGTCTTGGGAAAGGAGAAAAACCTCTGGTTTGTTATCAGTTTGAGCATATATCTGGGTATTATTAAAGCTGGGTTTGCCGAGGATAATTTGATGACGATTTTGATTTTTTAACTCAATCTCAATGGTAGCGGTAGGTGAATCTAAACCATATTCACTGAGGGGGGGGGAGGTCTGTGGATCTAGATTCAGTTTTTCTTTAGTTGCGGTGGTGAGTAAATCGGTTAAATAGGAAACAGACGCGTTGTTCGCTGGTTCATTAATTGGTGATTTTAGTAACCACCGGGGATTATCTTGGCGATTCCGTTCGAGAAGAATTTTACTGTCGGGTTTAGTAATTGTCAACTTTTGAATATCATCAACAGCAAATTGAAATAGTTTTTGTTTATTTGCTTGTTGTTCTTCCCGTTGCTTTCCACCTTGAATTTCGTAGAAATAGACAAAGCCACCTAAACCAAGGGCTACAAGCATTAAAATCAAAGTAGTTCGCTGTAATTTCATTTTCAATACGTAGATAGGGAGTAGAGACGACCCAACGGGTCGTCTGTAAAGGGAGTAGGGAGTAGGAATAAAATAGTGTTAAAATCGATTTTTAAAACACCCTCTAAGCTTGACTTTATTCAAAATTAAGAACTTGGCTTTCCTTTTGCGGCAAAAATCCTGGTTTTTTGGCAAAGACTTTTTCCATGTCACAGATTTGCACTCAAGTCCAAAAACTAAAACAACTATCTTGCAATGGTTTCAGCGTCGGGTTGTAGGTTTTTTCAAAATGGATAAAGTCGAGCTAAGGGTAATCCAAAATCCAAAATCCATTCACCGTCTTTGCCACCAGAGTAAAGCACCAGTAATAAAACCGATTAATGGTAAAATAAATAGGGCCGATAACCGTAATAATAAACTTTGAAAAGCAGATAAATTCAAACGTCTGTTTTTCGCTTCCCGAGGACGAATTGATAGAATTGGCTGTTCTTGTTGACTTAACCAGCTAACGGAGTTTAAAAACACATCCCCGTTAATTTGCTGTTCAAATAAGCCATTACTTGCAAAATCCGCATCACCAATTATGACCATCCGTGCTTCTTTTGATGGTGTTTTCTCTTCCGGTGTCGGTGTCGCAGTAGATTCGGGAGTGGGTGTCGGTGTGGATTTATTATCTTTGATTTGTTTTACCAAAGCCACACCGATATGAAACGGACCCTTACGGTCTTTACCTTCGTTAAACTCAAGTTTTTCGCTGGTTGTGTCACTTTCAGCCCAACTTTGGGGGTAGGGTTTGGTAGTTAGTATGGGTGTTGCTGTAACTCCATCCACTGGGGTTGTGTCGATGGGACGAGCTAATCGATAGAAAGAAATATTATTTTGGAAGCTTTTGGTAATGGGATGTTCGCCGTATTCATTAATAAAAGTTACAGCCGGCCCGTAAAATTGGCTACCAACTGTGTCAATGGCGATACGACTATCAATGGTGACACCCCATTGCTGGAAAATTGGGTCAAGTTTGGGGTCTCCTTCCACATCCAGTAACACCATTAAATTTCCTCCCTGGTTCAAGAATGTTTGAATTGCTTGAACTTCCTGGGGGAGTAAACCGCGTTTTGCACCGGCAATGACGATGACATTTGCATCCTCCGGGATATTGGGGGATTGGGTGAGGTTGAGGGGTGCAGCAGAAAAATTCCGGTCTTTGAGGACACTAACTGCGGTAGAAAAGGATGCAGATGAATTTTCTAGGGTATATTCTCCATGTCCTTGGAGAAAATAAACTTTGGGATTGGAGGTACTAATTACTTGTTGGAGACGATTGGTGAGTAGTACCTCGGATATATTTTCTTCTGGTGTTAGGGTTTGCACCAGTTTACGGTTATTTTTGGCTTCAATAAAAACATCTCCTCCTTCCCGACTAACGTTGTATTCTTGAGCTAGTTGGGGACGTAGAAGGGGGTCGATGTATTCAAATTGGAATTTGGGACTTTGACGACGATAATTTTCCAGTAAGTTGCGATCGATGGGGTTTTGGTTGCCACTGAATACGGATACTTTAACTGGTGTTTGCAGCGATCGCAATAATTCTACGGTTTGTGGTGCAAGGGTAAATAGTTTGTTTTCGGTGGTATCAACTCGCCAAGTATAGCGGGTTCCCAGGAAATTTATTAAACCTAAGATGGCGATAACTGCAATTGTAGCTAAAATGGCGTTGGTTCCGGTTTGGGTGGAGCGTTTTTGCCACCATTGATTAGTTGCTGCTTGCCAAATCAACCAACCGATAATTAAAATTAATCCGGGGATGAGAGTGGCTGCGGTTGTTCCTCCCCAAATTCCGGAAACTATACCCAGGGATATTCCCGCGCTGGAGAGGAATAATCCTAGTAGCAAAATTAGGTATTTCCAAGGTTTTTTGTTGATGATTTTTTTCATATTCTTGATATCTATGGGCATCCAGTTGCAAATAAATTTCCCGTTTACTGACGTTGAAATCTGAATGCATCGATAGACTGGGCAGTCAGAAATACACCGAGAAAAATATAACTTAAAAACAAAATTACGCTACTAGTATCAAAGATGCCGTTCACGAGGTTACTGTAATGTCTGAGAAGGGAAAAGTGACCAATAGCGGAGCCAATTGTACCGCCAATCCTTTCGGCAACAAAGTTAATAAATAGGAGGGATAAAACTAGGGCGAAGGTCATAACTGCGGCTAAAATTGTGCTGTCAGTGAGGGAAGAAACAAACATCCCTAAAGCCAAAATCGACCCCGCTAATAAAATTAAACCCAGATGACCCACCCAAATAATGGCAAGGGAAATCGGCGGATTAGAATTAGTTAATACCAGCACTTCAAAAACTAGTAATGGTAAAAATAGGGTTATTACAAAAGTTAAAACACCTAATAATTTACCGACTGCTACAGCCCAATTTGTCACAGGGGAAGTTGCCAATAATTCTAGGGTTCCCCGTTTGCGTTCTTCGGCATACAATCCCATTGATAGTATTGGTAGGATAAATAATAATAAAGTTCCCATACTATCTAAAAAACCCCGAATAAATTCGTAGGGAACATCTAAAGCGGGAGTGGGAATTCCTAACTGTTGACCACGAATATCTAAACCAGCAACATAGGTCAAAATTTGTTCTAGGGTATTCACAAAAAATAGACCCGCCAAAAACCAAAAAATTCCCGCGATCGCATAGGCTAAGGGGGATAAAAAATAACTTTGTAATTCCCGTCGGTAGATGGCAATAATATTAGCAAAAATCACGCCCATTTAATTTTCTTCTCCTGCTTCTTCTATCTCCCTGTCACTCTCATGATGGTCTGGAATTTCTAAGGTCTTTTCTTCTGTTGTTAATTGTAAAAATACATCCTCTAAACTGGCTTTCACCCGTCGCATTTCATACAATCCAAACCCCCCTGTTAATAATGTGGATGCAAGTTGATTTCCTAATTCAGTTTGTGATTGACAAGCAACTCGCAAACAGGAACGATTCCCTGGTGTTGCTGGATATAATCC
This sequence comes from Calothrix sp. NIES-3974, assembly GCF_002368395.1. Classification (GTDB taxonomy): domain Bacteria; phylum Cyanobacteriota; class Cyanobacteriia; order Cyanobacteriales; family Nostocaceae; genus NIES-3974. The sequence goes on along the minus strand of NZ_AP018254.1, from coordinate 1,826,546 downwards.
CTCCGGGGTCGGAATTGATTCTACCAGACTCACCCCAGGAATTTCCCGCAATATTTGTTTGGCTAATTCGACTTCTCCCTCAATTTCCAATTCGTATCCTGTTCCCCCCATCAACTCCTGCATCAATTTTTCGGGAGTATTGGTTGCAACTACCTTCCCCCGGTTAATAATGGTAATCCGACTACAGGTCATACTCACTTCCGGTAAGATATGGGTAGATAAAATCACTGTATGACTTCCAGCCAAACTTTTAATCAGATTCCGGACTTCAATAATTTGCCGTGGGTCAAGTCCGACGGTGGGTTCATCTAAAATAATCACTGGAGGGTCGTGAACGATCGCTTGAGCTATCCCCACCCGTTGTTTATACCCCTTGGATAATTTACGGATAATCGTGTGCCGACGTTCCGTTAAATTACACTTCTCCATCGCCAATTTAACCTGATGTGCGCGATCGCCTGCTGCTACCCCTTTAATTCTAGCCACAAAAAACAAAAACCCCTCGATGGTCATTTCCGGATACAAGGGGGGTGTTTCCGGTAAATAACCTATACGCTGACGTACCGCAAGGGAATTCTCATGGACATCAAACCCCGCAATCCTTGCTGTTCCCCTCGTTGCAGGTAAATAACCACTTAAAATCCGCATCGTTGTTGTCTTCCCTGCTCCATTTGGACCGAGAAACCCTAGTATCTCCCCCTGTTCCACCTCAAAGGTGACATCCGCGATCGCTTCGGTACTACCGTAGGTTTTGCTTAGATGTTCGACTTCAATCATTGTCTAAATAAATATTTCCTTAACTTAACTTCATACTTCGCCACCAATTTCCCACCATATTACAGTATTCATCGCCAATTCCTACCCCTGATGTTTGGCACTCAAATTAGTTCCCATGTTTTCCTGCAGGTACATTTGTTTTGTATAGTTTTATATGCAATTACCTCAGTGAAGCCAAATGTTCTAGCGTGATTTATATCTGATGGAAAGCGGGGAATGCAGGGTAAGAAAATGTATCAAAATTGGAATGAAATGGTATTAATTGAGTCAGATAAGTAATTTCAAAATAATTTTATCAAAGGTTTATCATCTCTTTGTGAATATATCGAAAAACGTTCATGATTAGTTTATAAATCTGAGAAGAGATAAAAGAATCAAGTTAATTCGTAATTCGTAATAGCCTACGGCAAGGCTACGCCTACGTAATTTTTAATTTGTAATTACTAATTCATCCTAATTCGTAATCATGTATTTATGTTCTGGAGCTGAAGGGGTGACGAAAATATCTACAAAGCTGATTCAATAAGCATCATAGCCCTTTCACCTCTTCGATAAAACTTCCACTTATTGCGATTTAATTTTATTAATTCGGTGACTAAATCGGTACATTTATACTTAAAATCCACCCAGGTTTGACCGTAAATTCCAACATAAAAGCTGCTATGTCTACGTACTTGACGACCATTTTCTTTCGGACGACAAACATATTCTTGAACACCTTTGAGCTTAATACTTTTTCCTTGAAGGCTTGCAGAAGTGTATGCAATAGTAATCAGTATAATTAGAGATATAAGTCTTGTTTGACAAGCACTTGAGTCTTCAAGATTATAGCCACCTGATTTCAAATCTTTAAACATTTCTTCAATGTCAAATCTTTGTTTATAAGCATTAATAGCAATCTCTAAGCTCGGAAAATTAGTAGCAATAAACCAGCCTTCTTTTGGGGTAACTCCTTTCACCTTTTTTTTCCATTTACAAGCCAAATTAACTGGTTGAAATCCGGTTGATTTAGTCAGCTTTACTCCCTGATAAAATACCGAAGTTCCAGACCTGAGACCAATTGCACTTAACTCACTCCAAATATCCTGTTTGATTTCAATATTTGTATTTTTCTTCATCCGCAAGCAGAAGCCTAGATTCTTCTCTGCAAGCCAATTAGCAAGTGATATCGAGCAAAATTCTCTGTCGCCTAAAATGCATACTTGATAATTTTTGAGAATCGCAAGACTGTTTGATATTACTGTTTTTTGCTCCTCCAGATTACTGCTACCTAATTTCGGTAATATATCAAAGCATACTGGAATTGCTCTTTTATCCCAAATAATACTTGTCATTAGTATATTTATTCAGCCCCAATTAGTTCTATCTATCGCCACATAAACTATTTTATTTGGCTGAAAATAAGTTGACATTATCACTGATAATATTGGATGCCAAACTGTTTCTATTTTTAAGTTATTCAGAACTAAAAACCTTTGTAATCTTCTCCTTCTACTTTCAAACTTTATTCCGATTGGCAGAGCATTCGCTAATTTTTCTAAATTTACCTTCTTGATTGATTGTAAAACCGTTATGAGAATGCTCAGGAAAATAAAATCTGCTGTTTTAAATTGATTTCTGAGGATTTTTTGGTATGATTCTTGTAACATTGTCATTTGGATAGGTCTTATTGACTATTTTGACCTATCCTTTTTCTACCATAAATCGTTGTATACTTTACAAAATAATACTTTCCGCTAGTTTCGTCACCCCTTCAGCCCTGTGGAGTATTGCTAGTGAATGGCAATTATATTTTATTTTCCCCTTTCTCCTATTACCCATTTGGCGAAGATGGGGAATTATATTTACGGTTTTCACGGGATTAATTATGGGCTTAATTCCCGTTTATTGTTTCAATGATGCTTTCAGTAGTGCTGCTCCTTGGTTTATCGGCATTTTTACACTGGGAATGGCTGCTGCGGATATTGGCTTTTCTCCCAAACCAAATCTGGTCAAATTACGTCAAACCCTTCCCTGGAAAAGTTTAGCATTAGTTTTTACCATCTTGGCATTCATTACGGAATGGCGACGTTTAGGGTTGCATCTGTGGATTGGGGAAACCTTTCTCGGACTTGCATGTGCTTACTTATTTATTTTCTGCACGGAACAGATTTTACAAAATAAACCCCTCCCTCGAATTTTGCAGATATTTGAACATCCCTGGGCAGTCACCCTTGGTAGTTTTTCCTACAGCCTATACCTCATTCATGGCCCTATCGTGGCGATGGTGCGTTATGCCCTAGCCTACTTTAACTTAGCACCCCTGACCTTTGCGATACTCCCCTGGAGTATCGCATTTTTCCTAGTTGCCACGTTTTCTTCCCTTATCATCAGCTATCTCTTCTTTTTAGCCTTTGAACGTCCCTTCATCAGCAATTTGACGAAAAAATAACCAACACCATCACCCCCTCTGGGAACATCCCGCTTCCCAAGCCATTCTGGAATCTCAGAGGTCTAAGCTATAACTATTAACTATTTGGATTTTTCCTTTATCACAAAATGTAAATTTTATCTGTATATCTCATCACTTTTTCTCTGGTTGAGTCATAATGTAAATGTGAGAGGTAAATATTTAAAACCGAACCGAACCAAGTTTTATCGCGAACCGTGTATTAAGACTCAAGCATATGTGATCAAAAGTTGGGCAATCACTTGCTGAACCTAAAACTTGTAAACAAACGAATATTCAAAAGTTTCTGTGTCGATGCGTAGCCAATTTACAAAATCGGTTTTTTAAATATTTTTCCTCCAAATCAACACTGTCCTCTAAAAACAGCCCTGATTAAGGCAGGGAGGTAGGTGTGAATCATCAAGATTATCGGAGAATATCAATTAATCTCCTTCCAGCTGTTCTGACTGCAACGGTGTTAGCAACGACTTTAGTAGTGCCAAGTTTTGCAGCGCCAAAATTCGGCATCGACAATATAAGTTATGGTGGTAGCGGTTGTCCACAGGGATCTGTCGATTTGCGATTCAGTCCCAACGGTCAAACTGTAACCATCCAAACCAATCAATTTATTGCCGATGGAAATACTTCCAGACAAAGGCGCAAAAGCTGTAATTTGACAATCCCGATTCAAGTTCCTTCTGGCTATCAAGTAGCAATTCGGAATGCAGATTATCGCGGCTATGTATCCCCCAGAACCGAAGGAAATCTGCGAACGGAATATTTCTTTGCTGGTGAAAGGGGTCCGGTGTTTTCACGAAGATTAAGGAGTGGGAATTACCGTGTACGTCATAATCCAACAGCAAGAACAAATCTCTGGTCACGTTGTGGTGACAGTGTAAATATGCGAGTGAATGCTTCTGTGACTGCTAATGGTCAAGGTATCGCCAGAGTGGAGCAAATGGCGTTGAATATGGCTTGGAGACGTTGCAGATAGAGTCTACAACAAATTGCATGTAAGTTATTGGCAATTGTTCTGTAATCTCAAACCGACTGAAAAAACTGAACAAAATTAATCACATCTCTTCATCTCATTGTGGAAGGTAAATATGAACGCGACAAAAATTCAAAAAGCATCGATGAATTTTGCTAAAACCTTTCTCGCAACAGCAATACTGACGGCTGCTTCCGTTGGTCCAGCCTTTGCAGCACCTAAAGTCGAAATCCTGGGTGCAGATTACGGTGGTAGTGGTTGTCCTGCTGGTTCTGCAAGTGTAACCGTTAGTCCTGATGGTCAGGAAGTGAGCATTTTATTTGATAAATATATCGCTGAAGCACCCAGTTCAACAGGATTCCGGAAAACTTGTAATTTAACCATTCCGATTAAAGTACCTTCAGGCTATCAAATATCCCTATTCACAGCAGATTACCGAGGCTATATTGCTCCTAATACCAGTGGAACACTGCGAGCCGAGTATTTCTTTGCTGGTGAACGCGGTCCTGTTTTCTCGAGAACATTAAATGGTGAACAAGAATACAACGTTAGACATCCGTTATTGGCAGAAACCTGGTCTCGTTGTGGTGATAGTGTGAACGTCCGCGCTAATACTTCCATGACAAGTAGAGGCAGAGGAATCGCCACCGTTGACTCCCTAGACTTTGCTCGTCGTGCTGGTATTATTTACCATGTCAAATACCGTGGCTGTCGCTAATTTACGGTTGAATTGGGCGAAAATTTCGCAAATGTTTGTTCGCTGACATTTAAGCCAGATTAAAGCTTGCTTGCTGTGAATCCCCTGATTAGGTCGATATAATCAAGGGGATTTTCCTGCTTTTTGGTTTATTGACGGTTAACTGGTGACAGAAAAGATTCTGAACTTTTAATCTATATCGCTGTGGGGGTGAATATAAAGCACTGTGAGCGCAACTACATGCCTTTTCTTATCCATCAAGTTTAATTGCGATCGCGTGATGAGTTACCGAATTAAAATCTCTTACTTCCCAACCTATCTGAGTTTTTTAAAATTTACATAGCCCCGGGGGCAACTTATCATACTATATCCGCGATTTGTCAAGATGTCAATTATAAATCCTGAAAGTATGATAATTTCGTCAGAAAATTGAGAATAGAATCATTAATATTGAGAATGAGGCTGGTTATTTTGTCAATAAGTCCGAAAACTGAGGGAGTTGACAATTTTGGCGTTTTCACAGATTTAAATAACTAATCAATCTATCTATTTTAGATTTTAGATTTTGGATTTTTATACAATTTCACAAAAATGTTGATACATTTTCTTCCCCTCCTACCCCTGCTCACCTAAATGTAACTCTAATAGCTTATTCCTAATCCCTACTCTCCACTCCCGATTTTCTAGCAAGACTGTTGTAATTTTGATTCCCCACTACTTAACCTGCATTTCTCACAAGTAATATCGATTATCTTTTACTTTGCAATAAATGAAACTAGAATCATCAACGGTTACAGCCCCTGATATGTAGCAAGCATTAGTGTAAAAGATATAAACGGTAAACCTGGAGTAACGGTTGAATTTTCTTTCTACTCCCGTCACGGACTGTTCCCTATTCCCTGAGAGTTGGAGGGATTCGTGAAAAATCCGGGTTAAGGTTCCAGATTTGAAGGATACAAACATCGACAATAACATAGGTTAGAATCAGCCCAATTAGGTTGGAGTAGTTGCTACCAGGGAAATAGAGAATTGAGCATGGAAAATTCTGTGATGGATGTAGTGGATTTAAAAGCGATCGCAAACCAATTTTCTGACGTGAATGGGGTGAGGGGGGTTGAGCCTTTAGGGAACGGCATTATTAATGATACCTATTTTGTGACAACGGATTCACCGACCCGACCCCATTTTGTTTTACAAAAGGTTAATACCCAGGTATTTCGTCAACCCCATCTAGTGATGGAAAATATGTGTATTCTCACAGAACACATATCCCAGGTATTACGAAAAGGAGATTCTGCAAAGGAGTCGCTGAGTCGCAAAAGCGACACGCTACGGGAACGCGATCGCCGTTGGGAGGTTCCTGGGGTTTTGCGTACCATTAGGGGCGAAAATCATTATATCGATGTTGAAAATGGTTTTTGGCGAGCGATTAGTTTTATTCCTGAGTCCTATTCCTTTGATATGATTGCCAATCAGCAACAAGCTCAGGAAATTGGTTATGCCTTGGGCTATTTCCACTATTTAATTAGGGATTTATCTCCCCAGAGATTGGCTGATACCTTACCTGGTTTTCATATTACACCCATCTATTTGGAAGCTTATCAACGGGTTTTATCTCAAGTTTCTAGACCGAATCGAAAATCGGAATTTTCTCATGAGTTGAAATACTGTTTACAATTTGTTGAGGAGCGGCAAAATTGGGTATCTGTTTTAGAAAATGCTAAAAATCAGGGTTTATTACCTTTACGATTAATGCATGGTGATCCGAAAATCAATAATGTCATGTTTGATCGGCAAACCCATCAATCAATTAGTTTAATTGATTTAGATACGGTGAAACCAGGTTTGATTCATTATGATATCGGAGATTGTTTACGTTCTGGATGTAATTTGTTAGGGGAAGAAACGGAAGATTGGCAAAGAGTAGTGTTTGATGTGGATATTTGCCAAGGTATTCTCCAGGGTTATTTGTTGGTGGCTCCAGAGTTTTTCACAGAGAATGATTATTTATATATATATGATGCAATTCGTTTAATTCCCTTTGAATTAGGATTACGATTTTTGACCGATTACTTAGCTGGAAATGTATATTTTAAAGTGAATTATCCAGAACATAATTTAGCTAGAGCTTTAGTACAGTTCCAGTTAACTAGAAGTATCGAGACTCAAGAAAATAGTATTCGTCAAATTATCCAATCATTCCAGTGATTTACAGGTTGATCAGTTGTTGCGTATTTAAGTTACATATCCACTACTTTTGATGGGTGACTGTTAACTGTTAGCCGTCAACACCTTGGGGGGTGACGAAAACTTCTGAAACTAGGATACAGCAATAGTTTTTAGCCGGTCTGTCATAAAAAGATAAAAGATAAACTTCATTTTTCGGCTTGATTGATTCTATTATTAATCAGCTGCGAGTAAAAGCCTTATTTTTCCGTTGAACTCGGCTCTGAATTTAGTTTTATCGTTAAGGGGATACTCCTTCTTGGGTCACTGCAGGATAAGCGAAGCTTAACACAATCATGGGTATTGCGATTCTATAATCCTTGCGGTATAAACCTTTGAAGCTAGATTGTCACCCCCCCAAGTCAACACCAAATCCAGTAGCTACAGCAATCCGATTTAAGTTGTGAAAAATAGCGTGCTGTTGACTGATGACTGGTGACTGTTAACCGTCAACTGTCAACCGTTAACAACCCTACATTTTAGATTTCACAAATAATTTAGGACTGCTGTAGATGATTGATATGAGTTATAGCTGAATATAATACATACACAAATTATCATGAGTCCAATCCCCTTTTCCCTTATCCCTTTTGACAACACAAACATTGATCTCGAAATTACAGGTGATGTTCATTGGGATAAATCTAATTATTTACTTCAGATAAATTACCAACTAACTGGCAATATTAATAAATTACAAATACCACCCCTATCCCCTTCCCCTGAACGTCGAGATTATCTTTGGGAACACACCTGTTTGGAGTTTTTTTTAGGAATTGAAAATTCTCCTCGTTATTGGGAATTTAATCTTGCTCCCAGTGGAGATTGGAATATTTACAGTTTTGATGATTATCGCCAAGGGATGAAAATAGAATCAGTGTTTACCCAACTTCCTTTTCAAATTAAATCCTTACCGCGTCAATTGGAATTATCTATAGATTTAAACATCCAGCCAATTATGAATATCCATCCTCAGATTGATATGGGAATCACCGCAGTCTTGAAAACACAAGATGGTAATATTAGTTATTGGGCTTTAATTCATCCTGGAAAAGAACCTGACTTTCACTTACGCAGTGGTTTTACTATTCATCTGGGCTTGTAAATAGGAAATGGGGAGTAGGAATAAATTATTTGAGATGCTTTACGTCAACTTAAATCTTGCACCTCACAAAATAAGGTTTTTAAAAACTTTTATTCCCTTACAAATAATGCTGGACAAGGGTTTAATACCAATTTTCGATGAAGCTGCATATAATTTTGTTTGCGTGTCATTGTGTAGCTTGCTTGTTGCGGAACGAAGTGGAACTCGGCAATCTCAGTAATTAGTTAACTCACATCTTGCACCAAGAAAAGCTGATGGAAATAAAATACCCAGTATAAAGCTAAAAGTATTACTTTAGCGTTAAAAACAAAAAATAGTACTGTAGCTATATCGCGTATATTTTGAAATTCAACGTATGTATACGTAAAGGTGCAAGATATAAATTAATTGTCGTTCCTCCTTGCTTCGGACAACTTGTTATGTGCAACTTCAGATGAAAACGGTTGAAGATTTGATTACGGATCAAACTCACATCCTCATCAAGAAGCTAGTTCTACCTGAATTTCTCACAAGCAAGTGATCAGCATGGAGTAATGGCTCGAATTTCCTACTACGGCGTTGCTGAATTTGGGTATGAATTATGATTATTTACATGTTGTATTGAAACCACAATCGCCGTAGAGACGTAGCATCGCTACGTCTCTACACAACGTCAAATTTTCAATTCATATTTGTATTCAGCAACGCCCAAATATCCTACTACTTCCTACTCCCTGTTCCCTGCTCACCGAAAGTTTGAGGAGTTTGTGAGCAATCCTGGATGTGGGCTATCCCCCCAAACTTCTCTTGTATCTTGTATCCTGGATTCTATATTCCTCAATATTCCTTAATACTCTGAAAACAGCATCTACCGTGAAAGTCTTTCAAACACTAGATAAATCCTTGCAACGCAACCTGCTGATTTTATTCACAGCAGGTTTATTTTTCTGGTCATGCATGGCAGCCTTGTTACCAACATTACCCCTATATGCCGAGTCAATTGGGGCAACAAAACAGCAAATCGGTTTAGTGATGGGTAGCTTTGCCATTGGTTTATTATTATTTCGTCCCCAATTGGGACGAATGGTAGACCAGGGGGGACGGAAAAAAGTACTACTACTGGGGATTAGTATTGCCGCGATCGCACCCGTTGGTTATACTCTCATCAAGTCAGTACCGTTGCTCATGTTGATCAGAGCCGTTCACGGTGTGAGTATTGCCGCTTTTACTACTGCCTACAGTACTTTAGTCACAGACTTTGCACCAGCCCACAAACGGGGAGAAATTATTGGTTATTTAAGTTTAGTCAATCCGGTGGGAATGGCAATTGGTCCTGCGGTGGGTGGATTTCTTCTATTTAAAACTGGCTACCCACTCCTATTTTTATTTGCCAGCTTACTCGCTATCCTCAGTTTTATTTGTGCCTACGCCATCACATCTCCTCCCGTGGATGACATGCGATCGCCTCAACAATCAAAGTTCGATACATTAGCCATTCTCCTTAGTCCCAGGGTTCGCATCCCTACCCTGGTCATGCTCATGGTTGGACTGGCTTTTGGTACAATTAGCACTTTTGTTCCCCTATTTATTAAATCCCTGCAAATCGACTTTAACCCTGGTTTATTTTATTCCTTTGGAGCCATTACCAGCTTTAGCATCAGACTAATTGCTGGACGAGTGAGCGATCGCATTGGTCGGGGTTTATTTATTACCATTGGGATTATTTGTTATTGTTTGTCCATGTTTACCCTTTGGCAAGCCGATGATCAACTGGACTTTATTTTGGCAGCCCTTATTCAAGGAACAGGTGGTGGTATCATGATACCCATGTTAGTCGCCATGATGGCAGACCGTTCCTATCCCCAGGAACGGGGACGGATTTTTGCCATTTGTGTTGGCGGTTTTGATGTCGGTATCGCCACTGCTGGTCCCACCCTAGGTCTAATTGCAGAAAGCTTTGGCTACGAAAATATGTTTTTAATTACAGGTATAATTACCCTATTCGCGATAGGTCTATTTTTAACCAACTCCAGTAAAACACCAGCCCAATCCTTGCGGTTCGCCTTGGGAAAAGGAGAGGATGCATATATCATCCGTAACCCTAATTGATCCCTTTTGCTCCTAATTTGCCTTCTGTAGTGATAGTACTTCATGTCATTAATTTTGAGGGGTTAAAAAAGTCACGTAGTAGCGTTTTAGCGCCTTTATATTAAAGCTTTTTCGTGGCTAAACCCATTACTACAAATCCTTCATCACCTACCAGGTCAAGCACTAGTTTGCTTCCCCTCAACGGATTTTGTTTGGTAGAATACTCTTTCTGACTTTTAGGGATTCAGGGTAATCATGACACGGCTGGCACTGCTTTCTGTCTCAAATAAAACTGGGTTGATTGACCTAGCACGTAGTTTAGTAAATGAATTTGGTTTTGATATCATTAGCAGTGGGGGAACTGCTCAAGCTTTAAAGGAAGCTGGTTTACCTGTGACAAAGGTGGCAGAATATACAGGTTCGCCGGAAATTTTAGGTGGTCGGGTGAAAACCTTGCATCCCCGCATTCACGGTGGTATTTTGGCTCGGCGAGATTTGGATGCTGATCTGCAAGATTTGCAAGCTAACCAAATTCGACCGATTGATTTGGTGGTGGTGAATTTGTACCCGTTTGCGGAGACGATTGCTCAACCCGGTGTCACCCTGACAGCAGCAATCGAACAGATTGATATTGGTGGTCCAGCGATGTTGAGAGCTGCATCCAAGAATTTCGCCCATTTAACGGTTTTATGCAACCCCAATCAATACGATGAATATTTACAGGAACTGCGTCTCCATGATGGTGTACCTTCCCTAGAATTTCGCCAAAAGTGTGCTTTACAGGGTTTTTTACACACCAGTAGCTACGACCAAGCGATTGCTGCTTACCTTAGCAGTCAATCCCCAGCACAGGATTTACCGGATAATTATTTCCTCGGCGGCGTAAAAATTCAAACTTTACGATATGGGGAAAACCCCCACCAATCGGCATCCTGGTATCGGACAGGGAATCCTAGTGGTTGGTGTGGAGCGACCCAACTGCAAGGCAAGGAATTAAGTTATAATAACCTGGTGGATTTGGAAGCGGCGCGGCAGATCATAGCCGAATTTCGCGAAACTCCGGCAGCAACCATTATTAAACATACGAATCCCTGTGGAACTGCTTTAGGTGATTCCTTGCTCGAAGCCTACCAGAAGGCATTTGCAGCTGATTCGGTCTCCGCATTTGGGGGGATTGTGGCGTTTAACCGTCCCATTGACGCAGCGACGGCAACGGAATTGACGAAAACCTTTTTAGAATGTATTGTCGCACCGGGATGTGATGGGGAAGCAGAGCAAATTTTGGCTCAAAAAGCCAATTTACGGGTATTAATCCTCCCTGATTTACAAACGGGGACAAAACAAATTATCAAGCAAATAGCTGGTGGTTTTCTGGTGCAAACGGCGGACGATATAGTTACAGATACCAGTAAATGGCAAGTAGTCAGCGATCGCCAACCCACCCCAGAAGAACTAGCCGAGTTAGAATTTGCCTGGTTAGTTTGTAAACATGTGAAATCGAATGCGATTGTCACCACCCGCGATCGCACTACCACAGGAATTGGTGCAGGACAGATGAATCGGGTGGGTTCAGTCAAAATTGCCCTAGAACAAGCTCAAGACCGAGCGAGAGGGGGTTTTCTCGCGAGTGACGCATTTTTCCCCTTCGACGATTCCGTGAGAACAGCTGCTGCTGCTGGAATTACAGCCATTGTCCAACCTGGTGGTAGTCTACGCGATCGCGATTCCATTCAAGCAGCTAACGAACTGGGTTTAGTCATGGTATTTACCCAAACTCGCCACTTCTTACACTAATGTGGCCTCCATATCATACAGCAAAAGACTGATTTTATCCCCTTGATAGACAATCCTAAAGAAAATCGGTAGTTTGTATCAACGAACCTCACAAAACTTGGTACACCTGATGAAGTGTCACTCTAAATACTTGTTTTTAGTCGCCTCCTCCTGTATTCTGTAATTGTGTGTGAGGAGTAAGTTGAAAGAACAGAAAAGTGCTTGGAGTGGAAACACGGCAACACGTCCAAGCACTTTTTGTTTTTCTTTGAGGAGATAGTCGTCAGTTTGGGTTAAGGCTATTTCGTAATGCTTTCTACAAGCTAAAGTTCACAGCCAACGATAGAATAGGCGTTTCACCCTATCCCGAACTCAGGTTACAGTAGAATTATCAGAATAGAGGATATGCTCTTAAAAGCGGTTTTAAATTAGCCTTGAAAATTAAAATAACCTACCTCGTTCGCCTAAAATCCACCGTAACTAGGATTTGCTGAAAAATAGTAAAGACACGATATATCGTGTCTCTATATTTCACCAGATATTGAGGATATTTGAGTCGTAAAAAGTGCTTTCCAAGTAGGTATGTAAGGCTTCAAAACCCGGCATTTGCCATTTTTTGGGTCTTGTGAAAAGTGGAATTATTAGGTTAAAACTACTCCCTACTCCCTGTTCCCTATTCCCTACCCTCACGAAAAGACTTTTTCCGCAGACCCTAACTAACAAACTTTCTTAAAAATAAATAATATTCACATCTAAATGACTGAAAACACTTGTAGAGATGTGGTGACTTGCTGCGTTTCTACGTTGTTTTTTGGGCATTACTTAACTTGGGTATAAATCAATACGCTTGGTGTTAAAGATAACTGTAAGTTGGGTTGAGGCTTTGCTTAGACTGTTGATTTTCTGGAAATTTACCCATAAGGTAACACAGTTTTTGTGATAATCTCGTCCCTATGCTCCGGGTGGGGACCCATTCCACGAGGGCTACTGCTACTGTCTCTACATTCTTTAACCCAATCTACCCAATAATCAGGCTTTTAAGTCTAACTGAACTGTATTGGGGTATAAATTACAGCAGAATTCCCAAATATCGGATACGGAGAACAGTCGTAAAAACCCATTCTCACAAACCTTTAAAGTATGAATGAAGTAGCGAATCTAGCTGCTATTGGCTGTATTCTCGTTTATATTCTGTAACAAGCTGGTTGTGAAGCAGTTTACGCCTTGAGAAGTTGTCGCGGACTAGCTGCGCTATAAGTAGGTAGGTGGAATTAAACATGAAACCGCAACGCAACCCTTCATTCATCTCAAAGCCTTACTCCCGTACAGACGCGACGTATCGCGTCTCTCCCTACTTTCTGATCTCAGCGACAATTTCTACCACCCACGTACTTATACCATAACACAACGTAAAATTTTCAATTCATATTTGTATTCAACAACGTCATTTTTTAACTCCTGTATCTGAATCATCTTAATTTCGATTAGTATTTGTTCTAGGATGAAAACAAGGCCAATCCCGACTTCGTGCTGAGTTATTAAGTGTGCAAACCCATAAATAAAATGCTGTATTTTTCGGAAATCAGCTAGAGACAACTTGTAGTTTTATATAGTTATGGTATTTTTGCTAGCAGGTAATATGCAGTTTCTCTAAAGAGAAGCCAGTTCAAACCTGTCTACCGATAAAATTACTAATAAGCATATTTATGATTTTGATGTACGCGGATTCACAAATGTAGTCAAGATAACGAAAAATACAGGACTTACACAATCACTACCCAGTTACGTCATTGCATAGACGTGCAGCAGATCGACTCTAGGGTCGTCAGGAAGCAGTCGAAAGTGCGTAAGTCCGAAAATAAATCAGGGGAAAGGAGAGATAACCAGTCAATTCATGTGTACTCACCGAAAAGCCAGGAATGGGCAAAGTTATGTATGGAGTGTCCTGTATTCTGTCTCCTGATTCATTGGGTGCTGGTATTTCATTTCCGAACAGTAGGTTGATTTTGCATTAACCTTCACAATCTAGATCAAAACTTACGTAATATCAGCCAGTCAGAGGAAACAAGTGGTTAAAAACAAAGATTTGACAACAGCAAACCTGGAAGTGCCTAGTCAGAATTTACACCGGAAAAATCGCTGGAAACTTTGGACTGTAATTAGTGGACTGGCAATCATCTCCGCAACACTTGGCGGATTGGGGGCAATTTATATGGGTACAACCCCCTTCTATAAAACCAATTTAACCCCAGAACAGGCCAAATTTTTCCAAAGCGATCGCATTGCTGGTAATATTTTCCAGCTCAACAGTCCGGTGAATATTTTAGTCATGGGTATGAGCGTACTACCAGAAAATGCCCGTGAACGAGGATATTTCCATCAACTTAATTCCTTTGATGGATTGGCTGATGTCATGTTGTTAATTCGGTTTGACCCTACCACCGACAAAATTACCATGATTTCTATCCCCAGAGATACAAGGGTGGAAATAGACGGACATGGAATCAAAAAAATTAACGCAACCAACGTCTACGGGGGTGCTTTTTTAACTGCGACCACCACCAGTCAACTTCTGGGAGGTACACCAATTCATGGTTATATCCGCATCAACGTTCTCGGAGTTGGTAAACTGATTGATGCTTTAGGAGGTGTGACAGTTGATGTCCCCTACGACATGAAATATCAAGACCACTCCCAACACTTGTATATAGACTTAAAAGCCGGAAGACAACATCTTGACGGCGATAAAGCGCTGCAAATGTTACGTTTTCGCCATGATGGCAAAGGGGATATTGGCAGAATCCAGCGTCAGCACATCTTAATGCAAGCCTTAGCAGAACAGGTTCTCAATCCCATAACCCTAGCCAAATCCCCCAAAATCCTCAGTGTTATTCAGGAAAACATCGATAGTAACCTCAGTGTCGAACAACTATTAACCCTAGTTAACTTCGCCGTTCAAAGCGATCGCTCCCAAATGAAAATGTTAACCTTACCAGGTCGAGCTAGTTATCCGCGTGAGTTTAATACTAGCTATTGGCTACCCAACCAATTGGAAATTGACCAGTTAGTTAGGGAGTATAATTTGCGGGATTGATCACAATTCGTAATACCCGCTACGCGGGAAGCAAGCTACGTAATTTGTTAAAAAAAAACAGGCGTTGCTGAATCAGGGATGATTGGATCAAATTTTCAACGATTTTTCCATGGTTTCAAATACTTATTCATCCCACACTTATGCAACGCCAAAAAAACCAGATACGGCAATATATTACAGCAGAATTCAAGAATACAGGATACAGTCGTAAAAACCCTTGCTCACAAGCCTTTCCAACATATTAAAATATGAATAATGTACCACATTTACCTGCAATCTGCTGTATCTGGTTTCCATTACCAATTTTGTCCCCATCTGGTAAAAAACCCATCACCCCAAATCCCCAGAGTTTGATAAATTAAATACAGTATATCCAATAGGTAGTGACAAAAACCACACCTGGGATTTATAACAAAATATCTACAATCATTCATCGCCAACAGACAGTACCATTGTCAAATAGGTTCTCCCCAGGAAAATCAACCCTGATTCCAGGGGAATTCTAGAAAACAAACACATAAATAATGGGTGAGAAAAGGTAGGTAGTTGCGCTCATAGCGCCTTTCTAGTAAAGCTTTTTCGGAGCTAAAGCCACTACTACAAACCCCTCAAAACTTATGTGGTTAAATACTACTAGTCTCGGAGGGAAAAGGCTGGGTGACGACATGAACTACTCACTAGTACTGAAATTGGCTGATGGAATCGGTTGGGAAACTTGAGGTCAGCAGCTACCAAAATTCCGTATCTAATATCGTTGAAACAAAGAGTACATCGGTTTTGCCATCAGCAAATGGTGAAATCTGCTTGAAACAAACCTTTAACAGAATTAGCTATTATTTTCAGAGCTTGTGGGTGATAAAGTCATGAATCCAGCAGACAATCCAGAAAATTGGGTATCGCTCCCATCGTCCAATCCAGAGGAAAGGATGGTATCTGATAATACTATTGATTGCCCATTTTACTCGGTTGTACCCACATCCAACAGTGAGAGGGGGGAGAGTGAGGAGGGGGAAGCGCCAAGTCAACAAATTTACCAATTACCCCCTGGGGAGTCGTCACCGGAGGTTGTAGAAACAAAAACTGAGTTTGTGGATGAGCAAGTCGAGCCAAAAATTGATATTGAAGCCATACTCGACTCCGAATTAGATAAAGTCGTAACTTGGGAACTAGGGATGGAAGAAACAGCAACCGAGGAGCAAAATCCGATAGCAGACAGTTATTCTATTCCCATACCTGAATCCCATCAAGAATATAATCCGGAAACAAATATCGAAGACCCTGAACAGGTAGAAATTGGCACAGAATTTGCCCAGCTATTAGAATTAAACCAGGAACTGCGGACAGCCAACGATGAACTTTATACCCACGTTGAAGCCTTAAAAGAAGCCCTCAAAGATTCCGAAGCAGCGCTGCAACGACACAAAAAACGGGCAGATGTCACAGAATCATTATTAGCACAACAAAATCAAGAATTAGCTGCTGCTCAATCGCAAATTGCATCCCTATTTCAACAATTGGAAACTTCCCAACAAAACCTGCAACATCAAGAAGCCTTATTAGAAACCTACCGCGCTCATTTAGAAACGAACCAACAAAAACTGGCCCAACTAGAACGGGAATGTGCGAATTTACACGCAAATTTCCAAGAAAAATCTCAACAATTAGCCCATTCGGAAGCTACCTGTCGGGAACTACGAACCCGTTTAATGCGACAGCAGCGACAAACTCTACAATTTAAAGCAGCCTTAGAAAAATGTCTGGAAGCACCGCTCCCCGATAACGGGGTGTCCAACCATGAAAATATTCATTCCTTACTGAATCGCACCCAACCAATTCAACCTTGGTCAGGAGAAACAGAGGAAGGGGATAATAGCATTTATCCTTCTATTCCCAAGCCATCTGCTGCTGTTCCACCTTGGCAACCACCAACCCCCAGTGAAAAAACGCAAAGGCAATCAGAGGAAGACCAAACATCCCTGGGTGATTCAGTTGCTAATACTACCTCATCTACCGATGAAACTGCAAGGGAAGAAAACCCTTGGGAAGATACCTGTGACTCCCCAGCAACAGACCCATCCATCTTCAGCGAATCTCTCACCAGCTTAGAAGCGCAGATTGATAGTGTGATTCAAATGTTTTTTACTGCTCAAACAGCCAACTTCTCCAACTCAGCAACCGAACAACCACAAAACTTGTCCCCAGAACCGGAAACCTCAACCAGCCATCTCGAATTAGATACCCCATCACCTTGGGATACTCCAGTAAATTCCCCTAGTACACCCAACGATATTAATACAATCACTATTGATGCTCATGGTAATATTACGGATGGAATAGGTCAGAACCATCAACAACCTGTTTCCCATCCTGCAACAACCAAAGCAGATACCGATAACACCCATGTTACCCAAACAGAGGACATCTGGGGAGATATATCAAATTTAACTCCTGAGCAGATTTCCATCCTCCAATCTCCAGCGATTAGTGATATTGATGATCGCAATTCACCCTCACCCCTAGTATATCCCCGTCGTCCTCCCAAAGGACGTAAATCACTATCTTCCGTGGAATTACCGAATTTTCGTCCCCATCAAAAGTAAGATAGACAAGACTTAAAAATTGGTTTGTAGACAGTTGACGGGTGACAAGTAGGAACGTAGTAATACCACGTCTCCTTTAGAGTTTGCAGTTATGGGCAATTGTTGGTTGGAGAGTCACTGCGTTGCGCGGGTTAAGCGCGTTGAAGTAAGTGGTGTTGGATTTGCTTCTTTTGGAGTACCCAACAAAACTGACAGGTCAAACCCCCCATTTCTCACAAAACCCTAAAAATCATAGGTAATAGTCCGTGACGGGAGTCGTGTAGACCCTACGCGTCTAGTCTACGCACTGCGCGTACCCGTAGGGTGTAGAAGGAAAATCAATCCGTTAATCAAGGCTTATAAATTACTCGCTCAAAATCCAGGAAACAAGTAAACCTTCAACAATAATGAGTAGGAAAATTAATCAAGATACCCTTATCACTCGTTCCCCAAGAAATTTATTATTGGGTTAAGGTGCAGAAGATGAATCATATCGCTGCAAATCTATTTATCCCTAATTTGTCACTCTGGAAAACGAAAAATCAAACGCAATTTTTCAACTTCATACACTCAGTTAATTTGAGCGTTTATTTCCTGACAACAACTAAAAATTAGAAGTTTTTGAGCAAAAATATTATGGAGCAAGGCTTGAAGATTATTCTTTGGAGATATTACTCAAAGGGAATTACGCACCGTAAACCAACCAGTGGTAAATCAATAAATTATACTGATTAAAGAATAGGAAACTTGAGATATCACCTTTAATCAAAGTTTATCTGTCATATTCGTTTGCAAGTTGGTATTATCTCCTATGTCTCATTCCCTATGCCCTATTATCTACTTTTTGCTTGGCTAGGCAAAAAAGTTTTTTACTAACAGTAATTTACGTCAATACAAGGGAAAAATATATCAGTTACTGGTGACTTGATTATGTGAATAATCTCTCCGTAAAATTTAAAAATAAATAACAAAAACAATACATTAATGGTACCAGTTATCCGGTAATCTAAAGATAGATTTAGTATTAGGAAATATGGGGAATATTGGTTTTTGCTTAGGAGAAATACAATGCAAGTGAATCCTTTAAGGATGAGTGATGATGATGCGATCGCGTTTTATCAGCAAGCAGCAAGGATTTACGAGCTTGAGCAAGATTGGGAAAATTTACTAGATGCTTTTTCTCAGTTGGGATTGCTAGCGCAAAAACGACGTAATTTTGATTTGGCAAGGCAATATTTTGAACGGACGTTAAAATTAGCAATTCAGTTGGCTAATCCGGTAAAAACAGGTTGGATTTACTATAATTTGGGTGTAGTGGCGGAGCTACAACGACAATGGCATGATGCACTGCATTTTTACCAAGAATCGGTAAATATGTATGAAGCTTCTCAAGCAACTGACGCAGTAGCAGATAGCTATTATGGGATTGGTAATATTTTCTTGGTTCAAGGTCTATATGAACAGGCGATCGCCTATTATCATCAAGCCTTGGAAATATTTCGCCTCAAAAACGATAGCTACAAAATTGCCTTTGTGTATCATCAGTTAGGAGAAGTTGCTCAGGTACAGTCGAAATTTACGGAAGCGCGTCAATTTTATACCAAATCCCTGGATATTCGGCGAGTGATTGGGGATAATTATCATGCAGCCCAAAGTTATGCTCAACTGGGACTAATTGCCCAACGGGAAGGGAATTTGGTGGAAGCGATCGCGAATTTAGAAATAGCTCAACAAATATACACTGAGGTAAATGATACCCATAACCTTGGTAAAATAATCCATTACTTGGGTATGGTTAGCCAGGAACAAGGACAATTACCCATAGCCAAAATCTACTATCAAGAAGCACTGCGGTTAAAGGAGATGATGGGGGATTTGCACAGTGCTGCACGGGTGTATCATAATTTGGGGATTGTTGCTCAGGTCGAGAATGATTTGGATACAGCAACGACTTTTTTTCAAACTGCATTGAATTTGAAAAAAAATACGAACGATGTGGTGGCAATTGGTTCTGCATATCACCATCTGGGTATTGTTGCCCAATTAAAGGGTGAATATCAACTTGCCTATAACTACTACCAAGAAGCAATTCAATCCTATCAACAAACTGGTAATTACCCACGCATTGCCGACGAATATCACCATCTGGGATTGCTTGCTCAAGACCAAAAAAAATATCTACAGGCAAACCAGTATTATCATCAAGCTCGACAAATATACGAGAATTTAGGTGATATAGTTAACGCGGCAGATGAGTACTATCAACTAGGAACTGTGGCCCATCTTAGCCACGAAATTGAAGAGGCGATCGCCTATTTTCTCAAATCCCTGTTTATCTATCTAGACCGCAATCAAATTATCAAGTCCCAATACTCAGTTAAACAAATGGGTTTGATTCTCCGTCAAGTAGGAATTAAGAAATTTAATCTCTACTGGTACAAAGTCACAGGAGAACCCCAGTGTACAGGAAAAGTGAAGAAACTTATTTGGAATGCAGCTGGTTTTCCCACCCATCCCTTTGCTCAATTTTGGCACTGGTTACAAGAGCGTTGGAAAACTTCTTAGGGGAGTTGGGAGTGGTGTAGATGAACAAGTGGTAAGACGAGTAGCTGTAGGGAAAAATCACTTTCATCTCAAAGAGAAGCTGCGCTACGCGCATCTACGGTTCTGTGTCAACATTACATAATTACATACAGCCTATTCTCTGTTATCGATATCCCCATTTCCTCCCCATCAAAGCATATCTGGAAAGATTTCCGGACTAAACATTTCCCACAAAACTTGAAAATATGGTCTAAAAACTCGATGCTGTTGATCACCGATCCGACTGCGAATTTCATTTCCTAGTAAATTAATCATTTGTCGAACTAATTCCCAATTTACTCGTAAAGTGGGATATAGCATTAAACACAAAGGAAATAGTTCTTGTTGAATTGCCTCAATACTTTTTTCCAGCATACATACCCACAGATACACTTGGAACATCTCTGTGTCGCGAATACTGGCAATTCTAACGCTGGGATTACTCAAAAGACCACTGTAACTGGAATAGGTGGGGTAAATTTGAATAATGCGATCGCAAACCTTTTCGGCTATTTCCGTACTCATGGGTAATAAATGTCGAACTAGTTGTACTTGGAGTGATTCATAATTGTACTTAGCAGCTGCTTTGTAGGCTCGTTGTAAAGGCATATACAAGTGGTCATCAATCACCTTAAAGTAACTATTTAACCCTTCCTTTTCCCAATGGGGAACATGATTGAGTAATAACTGTCCAGTATAGTGGAACTGGAGGGAAACAAAAGCGATCGCTCTGGGGTCATTAGCTGTATAATGACTGCGAATGGTACTAATATAGGTACCCAATTCCCGTGCTACCTGTTGCGGTGGTTTTTGCTGACTGTAGATTTCGATGGTTTGATCAAAAACAACAAAGGAATCTTGGGAAATTTGCCAGGGGTCAATTAATTGTTGATTGACTCCATGACGTGCTAGTTCTTTGGAGATTAATGCTTCTGTTTGTGACCAAGCTTGGATACTGGTGGTTCTCAGTAAGGTGTGGAGTTTCTCTGATGTTTGTTTAGCACTGTTTTTCAGAGGAACAACGTCATTGTTGTTTTGGATGTTTTGAATGTATTTTTTTGCCCAGATTTGGGCTAACTGGTGTATTTCTTCTTCATTCTCTAGGTTTGGGTCAGGATTAGGAAATTTAATTACTTGGGTCATGATGGTTTTGGGAATATGATTTTGTTTTTTATGTTGTGTTTGATGATTTTGTTTTTAAGTCAACCAAATCTGAGTAGCTGACAACCTGTTCGCAAGGCTGGTGTCGGAAAGAAGGTAAAGTCAATTTAAGTTTTACCCAACAACAAATAAAGACAAGGTCTTTAGACTATGTCTGTTAATCAGAGAATCGATGAAAGGCTGTAAGCTGTGTTTATGTTTATGTCTCGCCAACTAAAAAATCCTTGCTGAGTCTTCTGCCTAGTTATTATCACCACCCAAATAGTATAAAAAAACACATAAATAACAACAGAATAATATTCCTTCAATAGATTATATGCAATTTTGAGATGATTTATCTTGATATTAATCTCTTTAAAAGAAAATTACATTCGAGAGAATACAGGTATAAAATTTGTAGAGATTTTACCAATTTATTTCTTGTTTTTGCCAGGTCGGTAGGAGCATAACAATTTTGCAAATTTACCAAGTTAGGGGTAGTCATTGCCGAGCTTAAAGTTAGTAGGCGGGGAAATTCACAGGTATGTCATAATTAGCAGATAAATCGTCAATTACGAGGAAAAGTCGGGTTTTTGGTAATTTTGGTGGTTTTACCTAGCATTTATCCGGAAAACCCGACAAAAGGTAGATGAATAATAAAAATTCACTCTGAAAACCCATGCAACTTTACTTATGCAACATTAAGGCTACTTCCTTGGCGAAATAGGTCAAAATTAAATCTGCACCAGCTCGCTTCATGCTCAACAGAGTTTCTAAAATCACTTTTTTCTCATCAATCCAGCCATTAGCAGCCGCAGCCTTAATCATGGCATACTCTCCGCTAACATTGTAGGCGGCAACGGGGACACTGCTGTAATCTTTCACTTGGCGAATGACATCTAAATATGCCAAAGCTGGTTTTACCATGACGATATCTGCACCCTCAGCAATATCTAAACTAACCTCCTTGATGGCTTCCTTGGCGTTACCAGGGTCCATTTGATAGGTCTTCTTGTCACCAAATTTAGGTGCAGAATCCAAAGCATCGCGAAATGGACCATAATAGGCAGAGGCATATTTAGCTGAATAAGCGAGGATTTTGGTATCAATAAAACCAGCTGCATCCAGAGCTTGACGAATTGCACCAATTCTGCCATCCATCATATCCGAAGGCGCAACCATATCTGCACCAGCTGCTGCTTGGGAGAGGGACATTTTGACGAGTACCTCCACCGTTGGGTCATTTAAAATCACCCCATTCTCATCAACAACACCGTCGTGTCCATGACTAGTAAAGGGGTCAAGGGCGACATCAGTAATTACAAGTATATCTGGTGTATTTTGCTTAATTGCTTTGACAGTTTGTTGCACCAAACCATTTGGGTTATAGCTTTCGCTACCAGTATCATCCTTTTTACTTTCGGAAATCACCGGGAAAAGAGCGATCGCGGGAATTCCTAAACTCGCGATTTCAGCAATTTCCTTCAGTAACAAATCTAAACTAAAGCGGTAGCATCCCGGCATAGAGGGAATTTCCACCTTTTGATTTTCCCCCTCCATCACAAACATCGGATAAATTAAATCATCCACCGTGAGGACGTTTTCTCGCACCATCCGTCGGATTGTTTCATTGCGACGTAAGCGACGGGGACGCTGGGTTAGATTTAAAGATGTTGCTGTGCTGTTTTGATGGGGCTGATTTTCTAAGGACATATTTTTGATGATAATTATGAATCTATCTTGTTATATTAGTTCTTTTGCGGCTCACTTTTTGCGGAACAGTCCCAAATCCTCGACTTGCAGCGAATCCCTAAAAGTTTGAGGAATTGGTGAGATATGTGGGAAAAGGGGTTCCCAATCCACAAACACGTAGCAACATTTTCCTCGGGTAATCCAAAATCCAGTCACTGATGGTTTAGAGTGAATATAAATAGATATTAAAGCAAGTTTACATTCGACAGGTAAAAGCACGTAGGTAGCTCCATGTTAAAGACGACGATCGCACCAGAACAGGTAAATCGCATTGTAGGGAATCAGCACCATGACCCCTTTGAGGTTTTGGGTTCCCACCTCATTGAAGAAAATGGTAAAAATGTCTGGGCAGTGAGAGCATACCTACCCAATGCTAGTCAGGTTTGGGTAGTTCTACCAGAACAACGTTTAGAGTTTGCAATGCAAAGTGTGCATCACCCGAATTTTTTTGAATGTACCATTGAAACCAAAGAATTAAATAATTATCAATTGCGAATCAAAGAAGGCGATCGCGAACGTGTCACCTATGACCCCTACGCTTTCCGCTCACCCAAGTTAACGGACTTCGATTTACACCTGTTTTCTGAGGGAAATCATCACCGCATCTACGAAAAATTGGGTGCCCATCCCACTGTGATTGATGGTGTCCAAGGTGTATACTTTGCCGTATGGGCCCCTAACGCTCGTAATGTCTCAGTTTTAGGCGATTTTAATAGCTGGGATGGACGACTGCACCAGATGCGTAAGGGTCATACCGGTGTCTGGGAATTATTTATCCCCCAGCTACAACCAGGTGAGTGCTATAAGTATGAAATCAAAAACTATGAGGGACATATTTACGAAAAAAGTGATCCCTACGGTTTTCAACAGGAACCCCGTCCTAAAACAGCTTCCATCGTCACGAATCTGGACGCTTACACCTGGAATGATGGGGAATGGATGGATCAGCGTCGTCACACTGACCCCCTGACCCAACCCATTGCTGTTTATGAGGTACATCTTGGTTCCTGGTTACATGCATCCAGTAGCGAACCCGCAATCCAACCAGATGGTAAACCCGCTCCCGTTGTCCCGGTTTCTGAATTAAATCCCGGTTCGCGGTTTTTAACCTACCGGGAATTAGCCGAGCGTTTAATCCCCTACGTAAAGGAATTGGGTTACACCCATATTGAAGTTTTACCCATTGCGGAACACCCCTTTGATGGTTCCTGGGGATACCAAGTGACGGGATATTACGCACCCACATCCCGATTTGGTACACCGGAAGATTTTATGTATTTTGTTGATCAATGTCACCAAAATGGAATTGGTGTGATTGTGGATTGGGTTCCCGGTCATTTTCCCAAGGATGGTCATGGGTTAGCCTTTTTCGACGGAACCCATTTGTATGAACATGCAGACCCCCGTAAGGGTGAGCATAAGGAATGGGGTACTTTGATTTTTAATTACGGTCGCAATGAAGTCCGTAATTTTCTGGTTGCTAATGCCCTATTTTGGTTTGATAAATTTCATATTGATGGTATTCGTGTAGATGCGGTGGCTTCCATGCTATACCTAGATTACAACCGCAAGGAAGGGGAATGGGTCCCCAATCAATATGGGGGACGGGAAAATATCGAAGCAGCTGATTTTCTGCGTCAAGTGAATCATTTGATTTTTAGTTATTTTCCAGGGGTGGTTTCCATTGCTGAAGAATCCACATCTTGGCCAATGGTATCATGGCCTACCTATGTGGGAGGTTTAGGATTTAACTTGAAATGGAATATGGGTTGGATGCACGACATGCTGGATTATTTCAGTATGGACCCCTGGTTCCGTCAATTCCATCAAAATAATATTACCTTTAGCATTTGGTACAACCACAGCGAAAACTTTATGCTGGCCCTTTCCCATGACGAAGTTGTACATGGTAAAAGTAATATTATTGGCAAAATGCCGGGAGATCGATGGCAGAAATTTGCTAATACCCGATGCTTATTTGCCTACATGTATGCCCATCCAGGGAAGAAAACCATGTTTATGAGCATGGAGTTTGCCCAATGGAGCGAATGGAATGTTTGGAGTGATTTGGAATGGGATTTACTGCAATATGAACCCCATCAACAATTACGTAAATTCTTCCAGGATTTAAATCATCTCTACCGCAGCGAACCAGCTTTGTACAGTCAAGATTTTGCCCAAGAAGGATTTGAATGGATTGACTGTAGCGATAACCGTCACAGTGTTGTTTCCTTTATCCGTCGGGCTAAGGATAATCACGGATTTGTGGTTTGTGTGTGTAACTTTACACCCCAGCCCCATTCCCATTATCGCATTGGAGTACCGGAACCAGGGTTTTATACGGAATTATTCAACAGCGACGCTCGTCCCTACGGGGGTAGCAATTTAGGTAATCTTGGTGGTAAGTGGACGGATAACTGGTCGATGCATAATCATCAGTATTCCCTGGATTTGTGTTTACCTCCCTTGGCTGTATTGATTTTGAAACTAGATCGAAATAAAACCGCAGAATATATGCTGGATGGGGAAGAATCTTAGAGGATGTATTAAAGGCCGATTTTAATACTTTTAACTTATAACTTATTGTTTTTGGGGAGTAGGCCATCGGGAGTAGTTTATAACGACAAATATACCGTTTGTGCCTATTTCCTGTCTTCAATAAGTAGTTGATAAAGTATTTATGAACGTGGGTTCGATGAACCTCACCCCAACCCCTCTCCGACTTCGGAGAGGGGTAAAAAATCCGTAGTTTTCAATCCAGAATCAATTCTTTCAAAAGCCCTCACCCCAAGACGGATGAAAATGATTTTGTCCCACTCCCGTACAGATGGGATATATCGCGTCTCTCCCTACTCCCCACTCCCTATTGACAAGGAAGAAATACAGATTACCAAGGGTGACGGATGAAATCGTATATTTCGATGTATTTCTGGGCTGGGTGGTTCCAGGAATAATCGTAATTCATACCTTGAATGGCTAATTTTTGAAATAAATCTGGATTCAGATTATAAACATCAATTGCGCGATTTAAGGCAGATTCTAAAGCGTAATTATCCTGTTCAAAAAACACAAATCCATTCCGTTCTTCGGGGGGATGCATTTGGTCATAATCCCAATCAAAGACGGTGTTAACCAGTCCACCGACACCGCGAACTACGGGGACTGTTCCATATTTTAAGCCGATAATTTGGGTCAACCCACAGGGTTCATAATTGCTGGGAACTACGATAATATCGGCTCCTGCATAGATGAGATGGGATAGTTCTTCGTTAAATCCTAATTCTATATGTGCATCCGGATTTGTGCTTAAAAATTCTTTTTCATGGGCAAACCAATCATGGATCGACTTTTCCGTTGCTGCACCTAACAAGACAAACTGGGCATCCCTTGCTAAACTGTGGTAGATGGCATGGTGAACCAGATGCACCCCTTTTTGTTGGTCTAAGCGTCCAATGTAGGCCACCAGAGGTTTATCTACCTGTTGTAATTGCAAGCGATCGCGTAATGCTTTTTTGTTATAGATTTTTTGTTCAAAATCTTCGCTGCTATAGTTACTGGGAATATATCGATCCCGTTGGGGATTCCAAAATTCGTAGTCAATCCCGTTGAGTACCCCTTGAAATTTATCGCGATGCAGGTATAGGGTATGACCTAAACCGTAACCAATATCCGTATGTTGGGCTTCCCATGCATGGTACGGTGATACGGTGGTGACGGCGTTGGCATAGACTATCCCCCCTTTCATCATATTAATCGCAAAGGGATTAAAGTTATCCCGTAATTTGTCGTATTGGAAATAATATTCTGGTCGGTTTAATCCAGTTGCTTGCAGCACCTCGACCCCTGCAAAACCTTGATGTTTAAAGTTGTGGATGGTGTAACATACCCGTTGATACTCCATCCCGTGATATTTATAAATTTCGTAGAGTAAAACCGGAACTAAGCCTGTTTGCCAATCGTGACAGTGGATCACGTCGGGACGTTTGTTGCTTTGCTGTAAAAACTGTAATGCTGCTTTGCTAAAAAAAGCAAACCGCATATTGTCATCATCACACCCATAATAACAACCACGGTTAAAAAAGTTATCCTGGGAATTGGGTCGAATAAAGAAACACAAGCGACCATGTACCCAACCACAATAAACGGAACAATGGATTGCCGCACCATACCAGGGTACCCACAAATTGAGGTAGGCATCATGCAGTCCCCAAATATGGTCGTAGCGCATACAATCGTACATCGGGAGAATTAACTCCACACAATGTCCCTTATTCTCCAGTTCCCTGCTGAGTCCATAGACAACATCCCCTAAACCTCCAGCTTTAATTACAGGTGCGCACTCTGAGGCAATTTGTACGATGTACATCCCGATTCCCCACTTAATAAAATTTAATTTTATATTCTCTTGATTTTACTATAGGGAATATCTACCTAACTTGAAAGTGAGTGGGAAGAGACGACCTGGTGGGTCGTCTGTAGGGAAGTTGAGGGTGGGAATGGGTTTTTTCTTGGTTTGGTTGTGTCCAAGCGACATAGACCCGACAGGTTGTCTCTAGGTTTGTGGTTCGATGTTTAATTTTTTCATGGTTTGTAACATTTGCAGGGCATGGTTTTCATCGCCGATGGATTTATATAATTCGTAGGCTCGTTGATAATGTTTAATGGCGATATTTTTCATCTGGTTTTTTTGATAAATGGCTGCTAATGCCAGAAAAATTTTTGCTTGCTCGGAATGATTATTTAATTCCTGGGCGATAGATAGGGCAGTATTTAAATATTCAAGAGCTTGACTGTACTGCTGAATTTGGTAATAAATACTGCCAACACTAAAATATACACTTTGTTGACTTTGTTTCGCTCCGATGGCTTCGAGGATAATTAGAGCTTGATGGTAGCAATCAAGAGCTGCTTGGGTGTCGCGTAATTTGTGATAGGTAATCGCCATCCGGGATAGAGCAGCAGCTTCACCAAATTGATTGCCAATTTCCCGACAAATTTCCCAAGATTGGCTGTTATAGGCGATCGCTTGATTTAATTGGTTAGTTTGACTGCAAATATCACTTAATCCCTGCAATATGGCACTCCTCACCCGCTTTTCCCCTATCTGTTGTGAAATTGCTAAGGCTTCTGTAAAATATCCCTGGGCAAGGGCATAATGATCCAAAGATTTATGAATCTGCCCCAAGCTGTGGAGGGATATCATCATCAAGTCCTGATTCTGATATTTATAGGCAATCGATAAAGCGCGATCGCTACAATCTTTGGCTGTTTGCCATGACCGCATCTGAATGTAAATCCCTGCTAAATTAGCCCAGGAATCACCCTCGGCTTTCTCGTCTCCTTTTCTCTGGGCTAAATTTAAAGCCTTTTGTTCATAATTCAAGGCTGTTTGGGTGTCACCCAAAAATTGATGGACATTAGCTAAAGAACCTAATGCACTTTTTTGCCAACCGCTCTCCTCCATCTCGCAACTCAATGCCAGTTGATTTTGAAAGCATTTCAACGCATATTGATATTGCCCTAGATTTTGGTAACTTGTCCCCTGTCCCCAAAAAGCCGCTATCTGTAATACCCGATTTCCCGTTTCCCGTGCTAACTCTTCCAAGCGGACAAAATAATCTATGGACTGGTGAAAATTACTTAAGTGCCTCTGACAATCCCCTAAATGATAAAGGGCATTTTCTTGCCAATCTTTTAATTGCCAATGGGTACTAATTTCTAAAATTTGCTTGTAATAAATAAGTGCTTTTTTATACTCAAACAATCGTTCGTGGGTGGCTGCTAACTGACTTAAACAGGTTAACCGCTCCTGTAAACTCATGTTTTGTCGGTTTGACAAACAGTTTAAGTAATCACCTAGCCGTTTGCGGAGGAGTTGGACGAAACTTTGTTGTTCCCTATTCATCTGCAATCTTAATGAATTGTCAATTTTACGAAAATTTAATATTGGTCAGATTCACAGAAATCGTTACATCGCTGTATGTCTATATAGGTATTTTCAAGAATTTGTATTTAACCATGAAGTTTACATGATATAGTCTGGGAATTTACCTTTTGGACAATGTTTTTTAACTTTTGAGCGACATCAAGAGTAGTGTTAGATGTGGACAAAAACGCTTTACCAGAATCAAGAATCCACGATTATCGACGTTTGATACATAAAAACCGCAGATATCAATCTATTTAGCAGCTTATATCCACATAAATGATGAACAGATCGAATTACTTGGCAAAACCGACGGTGAATCAACAGAAATTTTTCAACACCACTGTTTCAGCTAAATCCTGAATGGGAATAGCTTGAATGACAGCAGAATCCAAGTAACAGCCAAAAAACAAACTCAACTCAAACAACGTGAGAACAAACACTTTAACATACTCATCTCAGTATGTCTCCGTACTCAGATGACCCTTAGTAATGATAAATTCCTTTCCTAAAATGGAATCAGGGGGTGTATACCCTCACTGATAAATACGTAGATGCACTTGTTCGATACTAAGGTGAATATATCTATGATTTCATCTGGCTTGTAAGCTATTTACAATGAATCATTGATTTTTTTGTATATTACTTGATTTTCTCTGGGGAAGTAAAATTAAATGCAATAATTTACACAATCTCTAAATTTATGGAAGGAATCACCCTATCTAGCTTGATGTGACAAAAAGCACTTTAAAAGCTACCACAAAATCTCAAAAAGGTATAAAAACCATTGTTATAGGTATAAACTAGGAGGGAGTAGCCTACATCTACCAGCACATAATTCCAATCGGGTTGTGTTTTACTGAAATTTAGGGCAAAAAAGTAAATAATATAGTAAAAGTAAACCGGGATTAGAAAAACTATGGCATTACTGACCACAGGTAAAGGATTCATTCGCGATTTAGAAAAACATGGTGCTTTGAGTGTATATGCACCCCTAGAAGGAGGATTTGAGGGGCGATACCTGCGTCGCCTCCGTGCTAATGGATACACAGCTTTGACTATAACCGCGCGGGGATTGGGTGATGTAGCGGCTTATCTGACACGGATACACGGTGTGCGTCCACCTCACTTAGGTAAAAAAAGTACAAGCAATGGAGCCGCAGTGGGGTATGTTTATTATCTTCCTCCGATGTTGACCTATCAGATTGAGCAACTACCTGCAAAATCCAAGGGTTTAGTCCTGTGGATTATCGAAGGATATATTTTATCAGAGCAGGAATTACAATATTTAGCAGCCTTACCGAGCATGGAACCCCGTGTGAAAGTCGTGATTGAATGTGGTGGCGATCGCGTTTTTCGTTGGCAACCTGTGGAAAAAATGTTAGCAGCAGCGAGTTAGTGGAAGGAAAAAGGAGATATGAGGAAGTAAGATAATGAATACCTCCTCTCATCTCCCATACTCTCAAAAAGGCGATATAACTAGTAATTACGAACTACAAATTACGTAGCTATCTTCCCACGTAGCGGCTATTACGTACGCAAAGCTTTGCCGCAGGCTATTACGAATTACGAATTAAATATCACCATTTTCCAGTTCATAAATTACCCGTTCTAAATACCATTCCTCAGCCATTCCAGGGTAGTAATACTTAGCTCGTTCGAGGTAGCGTTCGGCAATTTCCCAATGTCCTCCCACCAGTCGGGACAATTTTTGGCGTAATTTTTCGTAATTGCTTTTTCTTGCTTCTGGAGAGGGAGCGTTGATTTTTTTGAGGGAATCTAGAGCTTGTTGATAGTTTTGCCAATCATCATTTTCGCAGAAAATTTCCGATGCTTGTTGGTAATCTGCACTGGCTTTTTGAATCTCTTCCAGACGGGTGTACACCATTCCCCGACCTAAATAAGCTTGTGCATCATGGGGGTTAATTTCAATTGCACGGCTAAAATCCTGAATTGCTTGTAAATAGTTACCCGAACTTTGGTGTGCGATTCCCCTTGCAGTCAAACTCATGGAATTATCCGGGTCGTGGGTTAAAGCAATTTCAAAATCAGCTAATGCTCCTTGAACATCCCCTAAATGTAATCTTGCCTTACCACGATTGCGATAGGTAATGGCATGGTTAAAATTTAAGCGTAAGGCTTGATTAAAATCAGCTAGCGCATCCTGATATTTACCTTGTTTACAGCGAATTACACCGCGACAACAGTAGGCTTTACCATCTTGGGGATCAACCTTCAGTACCCAGTTAACACTTTCCATTGCCGCTTGAGTTTCTCCCCGTTCCGCAGCCACAATTAGTTCTAAAAAGTAATCATTTTCGCTGGGTATGGTATTGGTGATAGTTGGACTGGAAGCAGTAGGATTAACACCAGACCTAGGGACAACAGGTTGGGGTTGCAAGCGTTTTACCCGCTCTAAACAAGCACGACAATTTTCCGTATCCTGTGCCTGTAAGTATAACTGGGCAGCTTGCTTAAAACAAGCGATCGCTTCATGTATTAATCCTTGTTTACGTTTGACAATCCCCTTTAAATTATGGGCTGCGGCATAGTTAGAATCAAGTTTAATCACCGTTTCCGCATCATCCAGAGTTCCGGGTAAATTTTTTAAAGCCAAGCGAGCGATCGCCCGTCCATAGAATGCATCGATACATTGACCATCAAGCTTAATGGCTTCGGTATAATCAGAAACAGCTTGGAGATACTCACCCAGGTCAAAATAAGCCAAACCTCGCTTCACATAGGCATCAGTAAAATAGGGATTTGCTTGAATTACCGCCGAAAAATCTGCGATCGCTCCGGCATAGTCATGGTTCTTTGCTCGTTCTAAACCCCGTGTATATAACTCTTGATTCATAAGTATTTACCCCTAATCTATCCACAGTTAATCTATGGATGGTGACTCAATAGTAACTAAAAATAGTATTCCTCTTCATTGTGTGGGAAATTCACCTAAATCGCCATACATAGAGGATATTTGTCAAGTATTAATTATCACTATGTTGACTATCGTCATGACCCTAGACATGGGGTTATAAGGCTGATTTTTCCTTCGAGAGTACAGACGCGATATGTCGCGTCTCTCCATAGGACAAATCCTCACAAAATCCTCAAATTGTTTGCATATAACTAAAAATAAGCCGTAAATACACTGGGCAAAGGGGCAAAACACAAATCCCGGATTTCTCACAAATCCTGAAACACACAGGGAGTAGGGAGTAGTAGGACTGCGAATGCAGGGTAAGGGTAATCAAAAATCCCAAAACGAAAATCAAAAACTAACAATTATGTCTAAAGAATATACAGAAATACTGGAAACATTAGTGAATAAATTAACATTAGCAACAATCTTAGAAATGTTAGAGCGAATATGCCATAAAAAAGCGGAATACCTCAGAAATCATTGGCAAGATGAGGCTTCCGCCAAATTGTGGGAAAAAGCAGCGAGGCAAATTGAACAGATCAATATCGATGTTTAATTAGGATTTAACCATCGCTGACGACCTTACCACGAAAGACAAAGTAATTATAAATGTTGTAAAACAACATAATCGGAATTAAAAAGCCGATAAAAATAATCATGAACACCATTGCACTAGGTGAACTGGCGGCTTCATAAATAGTGACACTGGGGGGAATAATATAGGGGAAAGCGATAAATCCCAAACCCAAAAACGTGAGTAAGAAAATCAAAACAGTGTACACAAAAGGCGTAACTTCCTGTTTTTGCTTCAGACTTTGTAGCAATAATCCGACAAGCATAATTCCCAAAATAGGAATTAGAGCGAATACGTATACTTCTGGCTGGTGGAATAGTCTGGCTCTCGCATTTTCATACACAATGGGTGTAGAAATTGTAATAATAATTGCACCAATTAATGTCGTCACCGCCGCAATTTTTGCTGTTTGAAAATGGGTTTCTTGTAATTTTCCTTCTGTCTTCAGAATCAAGTACACAGAACCAATTAATACATAACCCTGGACTAAAGTTAAGGCCATTAGTAGTGAATGCCAACTGAACCAATCCCACATTCCCCCGGCAAAATGACCAGCCGCATCAACTTTAATTCCGGCTAAGACACCACCTAATGCAAAACCTTGAAACAACGCCGCGATAAAACTACCACCACCAAAAGCCAAATTCCAAACTTTTTTAGTATTTGAATGTTCACGAAATTCAAAAGCAACAGCTCGCAAAATCAACCCGACCACCATCAGCATTAGGGGTAAATATAAGGCATTTAAAATTGTGCCGAAAGCTAGGGGAAAAGCACCAAATAAAGCTCCAGCCATTAATACGAGCCAAGTTTCATTGGCATCCCACACATTACCCAAACTAGTCATTAATAAACCGCGCCGTTGTTCATCGGAAGCAGTCAAAGATAAAATTCCCACTCCCAAATCAAATCCGTCTAATAACACATACAAAAATAAAAATAAACCCAAAATCACAAACCAAACTTGAGGCAAAAAGTGTAATAGTGCATCCATAAAATCACCTGTTCAGTCATTATACTCAAAATACTGTAGACCAGGATTTCCCACAAAATCCTAAAGCTTTCAGGGAGTAGGGAGTAGTAGGAAGAATAATCCATGACTCAACCCATATCATTCACTTGTGAGAAATGGAGGTAGAGAGCAGCATACAGCTACCTCTCTACATCTTAAATTCATGCAATATTCTAGCTAGTTTCTACTGTTGTGCTTCCAGAGGGCGACTATCAGGAATATGGGTAGCTGAACCAGTCAAAAATACTTCCTCTTTCTCCACAATTCCCGGTATTGGTAAACTTAAATCTGGTCCTTTACGAATGATGCGACTACCGAAATATAAGGCAGATATAAATAGAAAACTGTACAAAACAGTGATTAAACTCAAGGAAGTTAAAACCTCCACCGCAGGTAAATGGGAAGCAGCATCGGCAGTACGAATTTCTCCATAGACTGTCCAGGGTTGTCTACCAACACAACGTACAATCCAACCCGCTTCAATTGCAATATAACCCAGGGGTGCAGCCAATACCCAAACCCGCATTAACCAACGCTGTTGAGTAATATTTGTGTCTGACAACTGACCCCGTATCCATTGGAGCAAACTCCACCCCATCAAACCCGCAAGGAAA
Source organism: Calothrix sp. NIES-3974 (assembly GCF_002368395.1). GTDB lineage: Bacteria > Cyanobacteriota > Cyanobacteriia > Cyanobacteriales > Nostocaceae > NIES-3974. The sequence continues at coordinate 1,792,285 of NZ_AP018254.1, read as the reverse complement.
AATCCAATACCCACCATTAACCGGAATGAGTAATAAATCAAACCAATCATTGGTGGACGGTCTTGGGGAGACCATTCTTTCAATCCCAGCACTGGTTGGGAAAGTTTTGACTTGAATTCGAGGATATAACTCAACCCATTAGGAATTGAGATTTCCCAATCATTTTGCTCGGCTTTGCTATTGGGAAGAGCGACAACACTCCAGTTAGCTGATTGTCCTGCGGGAACAGTTTCCCATTGCGCTTCCATTGCAGCTAATTTGGTCGGTTGATAGTGGTAAACTTGATCCCCACTCAAATGGCCGATGTAAATCTGTAGAGGTGCGACAAATATCGCCACAGCCAAAACTATTTTAAACGACTTGGCGAAAAAATCCTGATGGCGACCTGAGAGAATATACCAAGCACTGATTCCCCCAATCACAAATAGGGAGGTTTCCAAAGTCGCAAAAAACATGTGTAAAAAACTATTGAGCATGAAGGGGTTAAGGATGGCTTGAAAATAGTCGTGAATGACGAATTTACCATTGACCATCTCTCCACCAGCAGGGGTTTGAAACCAAGAATTCGCAGTCAAAATCCAAAAAGTGGAAAGATTTGCCCCAAAAGCCACCAAAATCGTGGAAATATAGTGAATTGCAGGATTAACCCTTTCCCATCCAAACATCATAATTCCCAGGAAAGAAGCCTCCAACATAAAAGCCATCGACCCTTCAAATCCAAGGATACTACCTAAAAAATCCCCAACAGCTTCCGAAAGCGGAGCCCAATTTGTACCAAATTGAAAGCCCATCGGCAATCCGGAAGCAACTCCAATACCAAAATTGAGTAAGTATAATTTTGACCAAAAGCGAGCATGGTAATAGTAAGCAGGATTACGGGTTTTTAACCACAATCCCTCCACCACGATAAGGTAAATTGACATACCCGTGGTGAGGACAGGCCATAACATGTGGAAAATAGCAGTCAGTGCAAATTGTATGCGTGATAATGCAACCGTATTCGATAAAAACTCCATATAGAGAGAATCTATTTTGCCGATTTCTAGTGGATACAGACACATTTCAAGATAACTATTAATCCGTGTTTACACGGCTTTACTTCCACAATTTTTAATATTTCTGAAGTAGTACAAACAGATTACCAAGGAAACTGGATTAAAGGGGTACAGTTTTATTACGGAGGTCAACCCATTAAGGAAGGAGATTGGGACCATATCAACTTGGATGGAGTCATCACCCGTGAAAACCTTCCCTATTCCAAGTGAATATATAAAAGCAATTCAGTAAGGACGTAGCTCTAGACCCAGGTTTTTGGTAAAATGGGTGGTGCTAAACGGTTAGGATGGTTATGAATAGCTCCCCCAAAAATCCGGAGAATCCAGGAACACCAATATCAGAAACTGAGGCTTTAGAATTATTGCGTCAGTTACGGCAAAAACAAGGTAATTGGGTTGAGTGGGGAAGTGCGATCGCAATCCTGCAAAAGGCTGGTTACAACCCCCAAAAAATCTTTGAGGAAACCGGATTTGAGCCAATTCAGCAAAATCAAGTAGTGGTTGGTTCCCAAGTTTACAATTCCCTATCCCAGGGTGGTGCATCTCCCAGTACCTGCAATCATTTTCAGCAGAGAGGAAGTGATATTTTATACGAATTCCGCCTGTTGACCAATGATGAACGAGCCGCCGCCGCCGAGTTAGCATTTAACCATAAAATTGATTGTGACGAAGCACGGGAAATCGCCAGGGCAATTAAAGATTTTTCTCGATTTCGCCAGTTTCCGGAGGGTTTTAGCAACCATCCGGGTGACGCAGTGGCTTATCAATGTTGGAAATTAGCCCGACAAAATTCTGACCTACAAGTGCGATCGCGATTGATTGCCAAAGGTTTAAAATATGCCCACAGTGAGGACGTGCGGCATAAAATTGAACAACTACTCACGGATTTTACCGTTGAGTCAAAGAAAAATGCTCCCACTTTACCTTTTTATCGGATTGAAAGTGCTTCCGAAGTACCCCGAATGATTCCCATCGTCGGTGAATTACCTTTGGGTGTACAGGATTTACGCGCAGTCCCCATCATTGATCCGGTGGGTAGATTTAATGTGGTCAAAATTGCCGGAGAACAAGCTTGGATAGCTCTTCCCGGTTGGCAAGTAATCAATGCAGCAGAAGACCCGGTGGGAATTTTATGCAGTAGCGACCGGTTTTCCAGTCCAAATCAAACTGTAACGGAACCTGTTTTAGTGGTAATTGACCGCGCTCAACGGGAATGGGATATATCCAGTTATTTTGTTGTGGAACACAATGGAGAGTTAGATTTTCAATGGTTTGACAGCGAACCAGAGATACCTTTGCACGGCAAAATTATCGTCATTCTCCGTCCCAAGAAAGTCCTCGATGAAGAATTTAATAAAGATGTGTGGCAAATTGAAGAGTAATTCCGGATTTCTCACAAACACCTCAAACTTTCACTGAGAGGTTGTTTTAAAAGCTCTACAGCCTATCTTTCACGACTCATCTACTGAAAAACTGCTACGAGAAAATAGGGTTTTCGGATGTGCGATTCCCATCCCTGAGTATCACTTAAGGCTTAAGCAGATACTTTTCAAACATACTCTAAAGGTATCAGCACCACGGTAAAACGGTATAAGTCCTAGGTTTTGATAAAATCTAGGCAACATCAGATAGGTCATAGCAGCTGATATCACCCACGGTACTAGTATGGGTTGGCGGAAATATCCAGACCATTTATCTGGTGACTATACTCTGCGTGGTCACCCAGTGAATGAAGGCTCCCCCTTCATTCACCTTACACCCTTGGACTCCCACACGGAGTATGGGAGCTAGGAAAATGGTAGGCGTATTTCTGCCAATTTGTACTAGGAACTGTGGTCGCGCTTCGGGTTATTACCCGTGTTCATCAACTGGGTAGCTAGAAAATAGGTATAAAATTAGACGTAATGCATTTTAAGTAGAACTGCTCTACCTTGATGTAAATAGGTACTTTGAATTAAAAATTAGGATAGATTCGCGTAGTCCAATCCATCCTCTTTCGAGGTCGTTATGTCAGGGAGTGTAGGTTTTAGAGATAGTTACACCTTCCTGGTGACTTGAATAATAACGGATTGTTCTTCATTACAATTTTAAAATATTAAGAATTAATTTACGTCTTTATGCGGAGATGATTCACACCAGAAAAAAGAATAATTAATCAATATCAAATATCGGTTATTGCTGATAAAAAAGATAAATTTATCCCCATATCAAGATTGAATTAATTCATTACCATAGCTCTACACATTTGTTTAAGTTGTGCATTAACTTGGTAAGTAACCAGGGTAAAGCAAATTTGATTCGTTTTTATAATTAGCAAAAAATAGCAAAGTTTGAATTAGCAAGTTTAAGTAAGAGGCAACATGCAAAAGCGTAACTTTCTCCAAGCAACAGTTATTAGTGCAGTATTAGGATTAGGATTTGTCTCCGCAATGCCTGCGGCAAACGCAACAAATTTAATTCCGCAGCGTGAAGGAGAAATTGAAACTACTAACTTAAGTTGTATTGTTAGCGCCGCAAATTGTATTAGATCCAGTGAATTGGGATTTACTGTTACAAGTTTAGAATATCAAGATATTGATGGAAATACCTATGCACCTAGTCGTTTATTTGTAGACAAAGGAGCAACAGAAAACAATTGGGGTGGTGGTATTAGATTTGGATTCACGGACTTAGGAACTAATACTAGTAAAGATGAGTACTGGTTACGTCCAGTTGCATACGGCACAAATGATCGCGTAAGTGAAGGCGGTCAACTAGAAGTTGGTCGGTTCCGGTTTGATTTTGGCAAAAAAATGGCTGAAATTATGTTAGAACTATTTGATATTGAAGATGCCTTCAAAACAGGTATTATCAAGACTGACGGAATTTTTAAGACGAACGCAGTTGCTCAGGGTGGTTTACTAGATCAAAATGGCAATAACGGTATATCTTCAATTACTTTGAAAAACGCTAGTTACTTCATCCTGCAACTCGGTAACAGAGGTCGTGATTCCGTCTTCAGAAGTGGTGACGGTGTACGTTTGAGTGGTTTTGCTCTTTCCCGTTCGGTTCCCGAACCTAGTGCTGCAATTGGGTTTGGCTTGTTAGCGACTGCTGGAACTTTCGGTTTGAAAAAGCGGAAAAAGGTTTCTGAGGAAATCGGTAATTAATTTAGTTGCCTAGGGTCTTCGATTAATTAAGATTTCATAACCTATGATATGGGGATGTGGCAAACAGCTACGTCCCTTTGTGTTTTTTATCGGCATATGAATAGCTTATATGTGCTGCGTACACTAGAACCCATGAAACCCGCATTTCTCACAAAACCCTAAACCTCACAGGGAATAGTCCATACAGACGACCCGTCGGGTCGTCTGTGCAGGGAGTAGTGAGTAGAAAGAAAATCAATCCGTTACTCAAGGCTTACAACTTACTCGCTCAAAATACAGGGAAAGTGTTTTTCCTCCTACTCCCTCTGCATCAAGCGAGGGATATCCAATTTGATTTCTAAATCGAGTACTTGCATCAAGTTACGGCCTGCATCTAAAATCGATTAGCTACAATCAGATATGGACGCATGGCAGACCTCACACCCAATTCCAGTTTTAGTTTAACCATTCGCCTCGAAATTCCCAATCGGGTGGGAATGTTGGCAAGTGTCACCCAAGCGATCGCAACTAGTGGTGGTAATCTTGGCCAAATTGATTTAATTGAGCAAACCAGAAATATTTCCGTGCGGGATGTGACAGTTGATGCTTCCAGTACAGAACATGCGGAGATGATTGTGGAAGCGGTGAAGGCTTTACCACATATCCATGTGAAACAGGTTTATGACCGTACTTTCAATTTACACCGAGGTGGCAAAATCAGCATTTGCAGTCGGATTCACCTCAAGAGTGTGTCGGATTTAGCAATGGCCTATACTCCGGGTGTAGGTAGAATTTGTAAAGCGATCGCTCAAGACCCAGAGGAAGTTTATAATCTGACAATTAAACAAAATACGGTGGCTATTGTTACTGATGGTAGTGCGGTTTTGGGTCTGGGTAATTTAGGTCCAGAAGCTGCTTTACCAGTCATGGAAGGGAAGGCAATGCTATTTAAGGAGTTTGCCGGAATTGATGCGTTCCCCATTTGTTTAGCTACCCAGGATACGGATGAAATTGTCCGTACCATCAAAAATTTAGCTCCCGTATTTGGAGGGGTGAATCTGGAAGATATCGCTGCACCCCGTTGTTTTGAAATTGAACAGCGATTACGCCAAGAGCTAGATATTCCCGTCTTCCACGATGACCAGCACGGAACAGCCATTGTCACCCTTGCAGCCTTATTTAACGCTTTGAAGGTGGTTCATAAACCTATGGAGAAAATCCGGATTGTGATTAATGGTGCAGGTGCTGCGGGAGTTGCGATCGCCCGTTTATTACGTAAAGCGGGTGCAGAAACCATTATCATGTGCGACTCGAAGGGGATTCTGTCTACCCAGCGTACCGATTTAACTGAGGAAAAGCAAGAATTTGCCGTCAAAGCCCAAGGTTCCCTTGCTGGTGCGGTTCAAGGTGCAGATGTGTTTATTGGAGTCAGCGCTCCGGGGGTATTAACGCCGGAAATGGTAAAATCAATGGCAAAGGATGCCATAGTGTTTGCAATGGCGAACCCCATACCGGAAATTCAACCGGAATTAGTGAGGGATGATGTAGCAGTTATTGCTACTGGACGCAGTGATTACCCTAATCAAATTAACAACGTATTGGCTTTTCCAGGGGTGTTTCGTGGTGCATTAGACTGCCGTGCCCAAACGATTACAGCTTCCATGTATCTAGAAGCTGCTAGTGCGATCGCATCTCTAGTTAAACCCTCTGATTTAGATAAGGAACACATTATTCCCTCCGTATTTGACGAACGTGTATCCACCGCAGTTGCAGCTGCAGTTCAACGTGCAGCACGTCAAGATGGTGTTGCTCGAATTTAAATCGATTTTGGATTACCCTTCGGTCAATCCGCTAGCCTAAAGGCATGGCTTTCACCAACGCGTCTATGGATTTTAGATTTTGGATTATTATTCCGGGACTTGCAAATCATAAAATCCTCCATTTATGGGGTCGGTTGAAACCACTATCCGTAACCCACCATTGTTTATGAGGTAATTTGTTTCTTGGTGTTCTATGAACACAGTTAATTAACGTGAGTTCGATGATTTATAAAGCCTGAAACTCCTGTCCAGTAACATTCGTAGAAAATAGAAGTTTTTAAAAACCTCCAAGTATGATGTTGAGAATAAAATCATTAAACCTGGAATCAGTCATTTATTGACTTTGTTCTCAACTAATGGATGAGGTTACTTTAAACTTTAACTTTCAAAATCATTGATTCACAGGGATTGTAGCGTTTATAATTCGTCGAATTCACGTTAATTAAGGGGGTATAAATATTTATCACTTGTTTGTAGTTGCGTGCATAGCGCTATAACATAAGCGTTCACCCGCTTTTGCAGGAAGCAAGCTACGTAAAGTAGTGCAACTACATTCATCAACTTTTAGCAATGCGACATCTTCTTTTGTGGTGATAAAACTAAAAAAATATCCGCCTTCAACTAAGTTGAATATGATAGATTTTAAATGATGGGAGAGAATACAATAAATTTTACCAATGGTACAGATAAAATTCACCCAAATCGAAGTTCCAACTGGACAATCTGTATTATTTCATAATATTAGCTGGACGGACTTTGAAAAGATTTTGGAAGAGTTAGGAGAACATAGAGGAACTAGAATCACATATAACCAAGGTACTTTAGAAATCATGGCTCCCCTTCCTGAACATGAATTTGATAAAGAGTTACTCAGTGATTTTGTCAAAATTATTTTAGAAGAATTAGATTTAGAACGAGAATGTTTTGGTTCCACAACTTTTAAAAACCAATCAATGGCTCAAGGAATAGAACCAGATCAATGCTTTTATATCAAAAATCATTTATTGATGAGGGGAAAAACTAGAGTTGATTTAACCGTAGATCCCCCACCTGATTTAGCAATTGAGATTGATTTAGCATCGAAAACGCAAATTTCCACCTATGCAGCTTTAGGTGTACCAGAATTATGGATTTATGAAAAAAATCAGTTGCAAATATATACCCTACAGGATGGAAAATATATTCAATCCGTGATGAGTCCCAATTTTCCTGATTTACCTATAGTCGAAGTTATTCCCGAATATATACAACGTAGCAAAACTGAAGGTGCAAGCGCGACATTGAAAAGATTTCGACAGTGGTTAAGGAAACAAATTCATGACAAAAATTATATCTAAACTAAACAGGATTTACGCAAGAACAAAGCAAACACCGTCAGATGATAGTATTGCGATCGCTACACCATCTGTGCAATCAACTCAAGTCACCCTAACGATTCCAGAAACCATTAAGGAAAGGTATTTAGAAGTGCGTCGAGTAGAAACCAAAGAGGTAATCACTGCAATTGAAATTTTATCTCCTAAAAATAAACGTATTATCTTCTCGACTTCCACCAATTCCAAATAAATTTAATCCCCTTCACCAGTTTAGCTTCTAACCATGCCATTAATTTATCTAACCATTCCAATAGCTGTTCTAGGGGATGTTTTTCATAACTAACGGTACTAGCGTTGATTTCAATCCAGTCTGTAAATAGGTCAAATTCATCATCATTCCCTGAAATATTCATATTATCTAATTGCTTACTAAATTCGTTAGAAGCACGGTGGGTATCTTGAATTTTACTTGTACCAAAAAGGGAGATGGGTGTGAGGCTTTTTTCCCTTTGGGGACGACGGGAGGAAAGGATTTTTCTGCTAGTGGGAATTTGGGAAACTGATGGGGTAGAATTTGCAGATTTAACGATTGCGGTTGATTGCTGGGATTGAAGTAATTTATCTGCTGTTGGTTGTCCGTTAATTTGCGGGGTTGGTGCTGATTGTTCAAGCGATTCGACGATTCTGGTGGTTTCGACTGGAATCACTTCTCCAAATAATTCATGGACTGTCAACCACGGGTCTTCTATGGTTTCATCTGCTGCTAATACCTTTTGGTTGCTATGGTTAAATCTTTTCTGGGGGGATGGATTACCGTTGAGATGATGGTTAATATCACCTTGATGATTAATCTGAGAATTCCCAGTTCTACCAAAAAAGTAATGAATTGCTGCGAGAATAATCTGTTTAATCGGGTTTGTGTCTGTTTGAATTTGCTGATTAACTGTAATATTTTGATTGTTTTGATTTTCCCAAGTTGCTAAATTAGTGTTAGTAGTATTAGTATCTGTATTGTGATGATTGCCATATACGAAAATCTGGATTTTTTCCGCGATTTTGTGAATCAAGGAAGTTGTTGTTTCCGCAACCGGAACTATGGCTGTATTCTCAAATTTGGCTAGAGCTGCATCAATCAACTCTAAAGAATGGGGAGATAAGGGGATTTTTGGGCGATTTTCGGCTGGTTTTTCCGCAATTGTGGTGCTATTTTGGTCTTTAGTATTACCAGAATTACCAGTTAATTTTCCTAATATCTGGTCAATTTCTGCTAAAGTACATTGGTGCTGTTGAATTCTGGCTTCAAATTCACGCCGTGCAGCTTGATAATCAGTGGTTTCGCTGATAATTTTATCTAGTAACTTTTGTTGCTCTTGAGGTGTTAGTATATTTAAAATTTCGTTCACAGAATTAACCAATACTAATGCTCTATCTGTCAACTGACAGGCAATTCCTCGCAGATGAGGAACGTACTGGATCGAAGCTGCTGTAGTTTGTGTCACCATACCCGTTGCTCGCGCATGGTGTTTGTAACTAGGGAAGGTTCTGGCATTACCTAAAACATTGGCAATCGGTATATCCACATCTGGGACAATTTCATCACTGTTTCCATGTAACTGTCGGCTATTTGTTTGACTGGGTTCACCAGCAATTTGTTTACCTACGTTTTGCAGTGCTTTTTGGATTGGTGCAAGAATTGTAAACAGCAAAGTTTGTAAAGACCAACCTGCGGAAACTTTGACATGACGTAAAGTTTCACCCATGCGATCGCTCAAACGTTGTGATTGGCGATAGATAAAGTTAAATAAACGACTTTGATAACGTCCTGATGCCGGTGGCATGATATTTTGGGGTTACTAAAGGATGTTTTGAGGGAAAAGTATTTACAGAGTTAAATACTATTTGTGTTCGCTAATCTGAAGCCTTACACCAAGAGGTAAGGTCGCGAAAGCGCAAAATGGTAAAGGTGTAAAGAGCCATTTTATTATTTTTTATGATTTTGGTAAAAAGTGTGAATTTATACTCTCGGAACACCTAATATTTCCTAAATATTTATTGGTCCATCTCTGCTATCTCCTGTATCCTGTATTCTGACGACCGTATCCTATCTCCTACAAAATCTTAGCGAAAATATGACTGAGCAATTGTCTCTCAACGATACAAAATCCATTGTGGATGCAATTAATACTTTGCGTGGTTATGTACAGGTGGATCTTCAGTCGGGTTGGAGGTTAACCACGGAAGATATTCTGATTACAGAGATTATCCCTGATATGATGTCAACTTGGCCAAAGGGGGAAAAAAATGACAAGGGACATTTGGCTTGGGGTAGTGGTCGGGAGGTGAGGATTTTTGCCCAGGTGATTAAAATTCCCACTGATTTGCAAGGGTATCAGCTAAGGGGGCTAATTGCACGGGTGGGTTTGGTATGGTGGGCGGATAGTGCCCAAGTTTATGTTAATGGAAAATTGGCCGCAGAGGGAGATTTATTTGATTTTGCACCACGGATATTGTTAACGGAGAATGCTATCCCTGGGGAGGAATTTTGGGTGGTGGTGCGGTTGGTGAGTCCGGGTCATGATGGGGGGGCTTTAATGCGATCGCAATTAATTTTTGAGTCTGCTGACCCTCGGTCTCCGGAACCGAGTTTGATCGCGACGGAAGTGGCGGTTTTGCAAGGATATTTACAACAGTTTGCTCCCCATCTATTGCCAAGTTTAGCTAGTGCCATTACAGGTTTTGATTTAGATCCCACCAGTGGCTTTTTTCCCCAAACCCTACGGGAGCTACGCAATTCCCTGATTCCCTACAAAATTGAGCCGATGGATGGGAAAATATATTTGACGGGTCATGCCCATCTAGATATGGCTTGGTTATGGCAGGTGGCAGAAACTTGGCGAGCTGCCGAAAATACTTTTAAATCGGTTTTGGCTTTACAGCAGGATTATCCCAATTTAATATTTTCCCATTCTACACCAGCTTTATATGCTTGGATCGAACAAAATCGTCCCGATTTATTTATCCAAATTCAAACCCAGGTAAAAGAAGGAAAATGGGAGGTGACGGGGGGATTTTGGGTGGAACCGGAATTAAATATAATTGCCGGTGAGTCGATTGTGCGGCAATTGTTGTACGGACAGAAATATACCCAAGCCAAATTTGGTCACATAGCCACCGTTGTTTGGGTTCCCGATAGTTTTGGCTTTTGTTGGACTCTACCCCAATTCATGGTGCAAGCAGGGGTGGAATTTTTCGTCACCCAAAAGCTGCGTTGGAACGACACAACTAAGTTTCCCTACGGTATATTTAAATGGCGATCGCCAGATGGTAGCGAAATCACTAGCTACATGTCTGCACCCATTGGGGAAGGGATTGAACCGGTCAAATTAGCTGCTTATCACCGGGAATGGCAAACCCAAACTGGGATCAAAGATGCTTTGTGGTTAACTGGTATTGGCGACCACGGGGGTGGACCAACCCGTGATATGTTGGAAGTGGCTGCAAGGTGGAACAATTCCCCTGTGTTTCCAGAGATGACATTTACCACGGTGGAAAATTACCTGCGGCAAATCCTTTCTCAACCAACAACATCCCCTCTCCCAGTTTGGAATGACGAAATTTACCTGGAATTCCATCGTGGTTGCTACACAACCCATGCAGACCAGAAACGCTTAAATCGACGTTGCGAAACCCTGTTATTTACAGCAGAATTATTTGCCTCCCTCAGCACCATTCTCACCTCCAGCGATTATCCCCAAACTCCACTGGAAACCGCTTGGAAAAAGCTATTATTTAACCAATTCCACGATATCTTACCCGGTTCATCCATCCCCGAAGTTTACAGCGATGCGGAACCGGAATGGGAAGCAATTCAAAGCATTGGCAATCAAGTTTTACATCAAGCCTTACACCAACTTTACCATCATATTCCCCTCCCCCCACCTCCAACAACCGATGCGATCGCCATAATTGTGTTTAATCCCCTCAACTGGACTCGCTCCGAAGTGGTGGAAATTTCCCTTCCTAACCACATTCACCATCCCTGTATCTCCACCACCGACGGTCAAACCCTACCAATTCAACAGCAAAATCCCCACCAAGTCCATTTTATCGCCCCAGATATCCCCCCCATAGGTTACAAAATCCTTTGGCTATCCCCCGGTCAACCCCCAACCACCATCTCCCCACCCTCAGAATTCATCCTGGAAAACTCCTATCTACGGGTAACTGTTGACCCAGAAACAGGAGACCTCACCAGTATATTCGACCTAGTCAACCACCAAGAAATCCTCTCCGCACCCGGAAACCAACTACAAGCCTTTGTCGATGCAGGACAATATTGGGATGCATGGAATATCGACCCCAATTACCATCACCATCCCCTTCCCCCACCCCAACTCCAATCAATCAGTTGGTCTGCATGGGGAGCAGTGCAAAATACAATTCGCGTCATCCGCAAAATTGGGACATCAGAATTTTGTCAAGATTACACCCTTCCAGCCAACTCTCCCATTCTGAAAATTCACACCACCGTAGATTGGAAAGAACGTCATGTCCTCGTCAAAGCTGCATTTCCCCTCACCATCAGTAACAATTTTGCCACCTACGAAATCCCCTGCGGTACAATTCAACGCTCCACCAATCCCCAAACTCCCCAAGAACAAGCAAAATGGGAAGTTCCAACCCTACGCTGGGCAGATATTAGCCAAACCAATTACGGTGTCAGCCTCCTGAACGATTGTAAATATGGCTACGATGCCACACCTAACCAACTGAGAATCACCCTCCTACGGGGTTCAACTTGGCCTAATCCCCATGCAGACCTGGGTTTACATGAATTTACCTACGCCATCTATCCCCATCTTCATAGTTGGGAACAAGCCAACACCGTCCACCGTAGTTATGAATTGAACACACCTTTATCCGTCCTTGTCGGAGAAACACCTTCATTCCATCCTCCGGATTCAATCACAAACACACCACCAGATAGCCAAAGCTTCATCCAGCTATCGGCAGAAAATATCATCATCATGGCATTTAAAGCAGCCGATTCTGCTGTGGATACCACACAAGACCCAGCCCATCAAAACACCTTTATACTACGTTGCTACGAATGCCACAACCAAACCAGCAACTTCAAAATCACCAATAACCTCGGCTTAACCTGTACTCAAACTGTGGATATTTTGGAGCGTCCCACATCCATACCAGAATTTTCATCCGTGCAACAAAATTTAACCATTCAACCAGGAAAAATCTACAGCTTGAAATTACAGGGGAAACCATCACCAAATTTAAAGAGGAGATAAATATTTTCGCTGATGAATCAAAAAACACTTGTCACAAACCCGATTCCGTATTATAGGATGTACAGAGTGTTGCAAGGCGTGGAAATTCTATGGCTCGGTATACCTGTTCATTTGTCCTTTCTATTTCTTTAGATGACCTGCAACCTGCACTTGTAGACCTGTTGTACAATTGTGGGTTAGATGTGAAATATCATACCATTGATTACATTATGGCACGGGAGATTCCCGGCAATGTACCCTTTTCCAAATTGGTGACAGTTGAAGCCTTAATTGATAAAACAACTGCAACTGAGTCCGAAACACGCATGACGATTGTGATTAAAAATGAAGAGTTACCACTCCAGATTGACAATCACTGCCGACAAGTGTTTGATTTTATTAAGCAAGAGATTGAAGTTAGTCGTTACTGGAATTTAATTGAAAGCATCGCTGGTTGATGTGATATTTTTCACAACTAAGCAAAAAGGAATTTAGTACAGACGACCCGTAGACACGTGCAGCATGACTTTTCGTAGAGATGGGTCGTTTATGCTGGGGTGAGGGCATATATATTCAGGTAGTCCGTGTCCAAAAATGCGATCGCATTTTTCACTCTAACACTTGACATACTCCCCGTAATAGAATTGCGGGGATTCTGGGGTCAAACAGCGATAGCAGGTACTGTCCGTCTGACATCACCTAACCCAACAGTTGAAATGTTAGATTTGTAGAAGTTCAAACATTTATCAACCAAGGGAGAAGTTAAGTTGTTTGGATGCCTGATGCAAGAATCTGCGTCTATGCATGGGTACAGAGTGTCAACAGGAAATACTCCAATTCAGGTGTTTGATATAATTTTAATGGGATGCAAAGTCTAACCGGATAATGGAATGAAATCAAATTTGATCACCGAGTTACCCAAAATCAATGCCTTAAAAACTCCCACCAGTTCTGCGTGGGTTGAACAAGCCATATCCAACCTAGACACCATACTCCTCGACCATGCTCAATGTGAACGCAAAGCTGCTGGAGTTGCACTCAACCTGATTTTCCGCTACCCTTCCAATGCCAAAATGGTACGGGAATTAACGAAAATCGCTCGTGAAGAGCTGGAACACTTTGAACTGGTTAATCAATGGTTAGACCGACGTAACATCCCCATGCGTCCCCTCCAACCACCTCCCTACGGTGCTGGTTTAAAGGCACAAATCCGTTCCCAAGAACCCCAGCGTTTCTTAGATTCTTTGTTGGTCAGTGGGTTAATTGAAGCTCGCAGTCACGAAAGGTTGGGATTAATCGCAAATTATTGTCCAGAACCAGAATTAGCCAAATTTTATCACAGTTTGATGGCTTCGGAAGCACGTCATTTTGGGGTTTACTGGATACTCGCTGATACCTATTTTGACCGAGAATTATTCCTCAGTCGGTTGGATGAATTAGCCGTGGTTGAGAGCGAATTGCTCGCTCATTTACATCCGGAACCACGGGTACATAGTTAAACGAAAACCGATCGCAGTCCGAGCAGGAGTTTTAAAATCTTATATGTAGGGTTGTTGACTGTTAACGGTTGACAGTAAACAGCCATAGACGCATACAACCGTAGCGCGACTTCTCTAGGAGAAGATTTCCCGTGGGGTACAGCCAAACCAATATTTTTCACTATGTAAATCCGATGGACATAACATAAATTCTGTACAGTTAACAGTCAAGGGTTAACTGTCATTCGCCACATTATCAGTGAATATAAACTCCTATCAACAAGCATAAATACTAGTTGTTGATGTAGATTTTATGAAAAGAGGTAAATTCCTCAATATAGTTATTAAAAATAATTAACACATCTTCATCTCAACTTGAATATTTACTAACTAATGAGCCAAAAATCCAGACGAAACAAGGATTAGAGCAATAAACAATAGATAAGTACACAGCGAAAATCAAATATTTTCTCAGCAGAAAATCCAAAAGCATATACCCACTCACAAAAAATAGTGCGATAATAGGAATGTGAGGAAAATAACGGAATAGGGGGTAAAACATATGTTGAAAAAACTATTGGTTGCATTAACCCTGGCGACTCCCTTGGTTTTGGCTGCTAGTGTGGCAAATGCCCAAAACCCAGAACATATTCGACAGCTACTAGAAACTCGTGAATGTATGGGTTGTAATTTAGCTGGAGCGAATTTAAGCGGGATGCACTTGATTGGTGCAGATTTACGTAATGCGAACCTTCAAGGTGCAAATTTACAAGGAGTTAATTTAGAAGGTGCAGATTTGACCGGTGCAAATCTCAAGGGTGCAAATCTCACGGAGGCATTCTTAACAAATGTAAATATGAAAGCCGCTAATTTAGATCGTGCAAACCTATCACGTGCAACGATTCACGATTCTAACGTCTACCAGGCTTCCATGAAAGACATGAATATTACTGATGCTGATATTTTCTATACAGGAATCGGTATCGGTGGTGATAGTGCTGAAATTCCTGATTGGGATTAAGTAATAAATTCAATACTTGTTTCAGACTTTTGTTAAATATTGCAGTTGCGAAGTCAATTTAAATTAACTCAGCTAGGGACGGGTGGGTTTCCCATTCGTCATCTTTTTTGATTTTTATCCTTTAGTTTCAAACAAATTTTGAATATTCAAATTGGATTCCTATATAGCTGATACTGTTTCACAAAAATTTTGATACATTCCCACTCCCTACTCCCTATTTTCCAGTGACAAAACATGGTGTCAACATGAAAATAGTAACCCTATATTTGATATTCCATACATCATCAGGATTAGGAAATAGCCTCTATTAATCATTCTATAGATAGTCCTTATTTTCATAATTATTTATCACAATGGAGGTAATAGGATGACAAGGAAATTAATAGAGAAATATGCAGAAAAAATCTTGGAATTACACTCATACTTTACTAAGTTTTGTAACTATCATCGCAGTTGGTAGTGCCTTACCAGTTCGTGCAGAAACAATTAATTCTACTACTGCAAATACACCTACTTCTACATCTGATTTAGAAATTAAAACAGCATCTACACAGATAGCTCAAAGCTTCCAACCAGGAAGAGCAACCCGTTCTGGTTCCAGCTATATCGGTGTGGGTGGTAATCTTGGTCTAACTGGCAATACGAGAGTTGGTGAAGGTTCATTTGCGGTATTTAGTAAGGTAGGACTGACCCGCAATTTGTCTGCACGTCCTGCTGCTTTAGTGGGAGATAATACGGTATTTTTGGTTCCCCTAACCATCGATTTTCCCCAGGAAAATCTGGAAATTACCCAGTTGAGTGTAGCACCCTATATTGGGGGAGGTGTGGCAATTTCTACAGGTCGAGATAGCACTGTCGGTGCATTAATTACTGGTGGTGTAGACGTTCCCCTATCATCACAAATTACCGCAACTGGTGGAGTGAATGTTAGTTTTATTGATGAGACTGATGTGGGAATTCTTTTAGGTATTGGCTACAATTTCTAGATTCCTATTTATCCCATATCGATGCAAAAAACGGTTCTATATAGCTTCACCGTAAATGTTTGCAATATGTTCAGAATATAGCAGTCCTAAATGATACGTGAGAATAGATCAAGGTGAGAATGCTTGTAGACTGAGGATTTTTCTTTGAGTGTTTTCTCACGAATGCTTCTGGATTGCTATATGAGAACAGTACTCTTGAGTTCTGCTTCCTGATTTGAGGCAGTAGCCCTCGTGAAATGCGTCCCTACGCGGAGCATAGGGACGAGATAATCATAAAAACTGTGTGTCCCCACGCGGAGCATAGGGACGAGATAATCACAAAAACTGTATGAACTAAATGTGGGTAAATTCCCACAAAATCAACAGCCTAGTTCTATACTAATCTAAGACTAATACCCGGAAGGATAATCCCTTTGGGGTGGAATACCAGCGCTACCTGCTTCCACAAATCCACCAGCCGAACCAGCTTCTTTTAAGAATCCACTGTAGGCTTCCATACCGTGTTCGCCAATGTCCAATCCTTCCAGTTCTTCCTCTGGAGTTACACGGATGCCAAGGGTGAATTTAAGTACATACCAAAAGATTGTACTGACTAAAACGGTCATTCCCCCAACGCTAATCACACCGATAAATTGGTTGATTAACTGTTCGATACCACCACCAGCAAGTAAGCCTTTAAGAGGACCAGCACCTTCACCGTACCAGGAATAGACACCTGGACCAGCTGAAAATAGACCAACAGCGAGGGTTCCCCAGATACCACAAACTAGGTGAACTGAACTTGCACCTACTGGGTCGTCGATTCCCAAGCGGTCAATAAAGGTGACAGAAAAGACTACGAGAATACCCGCAATTAAGCCAATCAGAAAGGCGTGACCGAGGGAAACGTAGGCACAACCGGCGGTAATTCCCACTAACCCCGCAAGGATACCGTTGATAATCATGGAAAGGTCTGGTTTGCCTAGGTAAAACCAAGCGGTAAATGTGGCGGCAGTTCCACCTGCTGCTGCTGCGATGTTAGTTGTGAGGGCTACATGGGCAATTCCCTGGGGATCTGCTGCCATGAAGGAACCGGGGTTAAATCCAAACCAGCCTAACCAGAGAATTAAACAACCAAGGGTGGCAATACTCATATTGTGTCCTGGTAGTGCCACGGGTTGGCCGTCTTGATATTTACCGAGACGGGGACCGAGAATCGCTGCACCCATTAGAGCTGCCCAACCACCAACGGAGTGGACAACCGTTGAACCGGCAAAGTCCCAAAACCCTCTTTTTGCGAGCCAACCTCCACCCCAAACCCAGTGTCCGGTGATGGGGTAGGCAATACCGACGAGTAATAAGCTAAAAATCAAAAAGTCAATAAACTTGATCCGTTCGGCAACTGCACCGGAGACAATTGTGGCCGCAGTTCCAGCAAAGGCAAGTTGGAATAAGAATTTGGCACTCAAAGGTACATTAGCCCATTTTAAGGAGCTAAATACTCCTTGATATTCCTTGGCTGCTCCGGTTGCTACTTCCAGAGTGTTATCTGCTCCTTGCAATAAAAATCCGTTCAAGCCAATAAAACTATTCCCGTCACCAAACATAAAACCAAATCCAACCACCCAAAAGGCGATTGTTGCTAACGCAAAGACGATGAGGTTTTTTGACAAAATGTTGACTGCGTTTTTCTGACGACAAAACCCTGTCTCCAACATTCCGAAACCCGCGTTCATGAAAATCACTAAAAACGCCGCGATCGCAACCCACAATGTATCTAGGGCTATCTTTAATTCAATGTTGCTAGGTCCGGTTGGTGCTTGAGCAAATGCAGCATAACCCCATGCTAATACAATTAAACTTGCTAGGGGTATGGAAGCTTGCCAACTTGGTGTCAACTGCTTGATACCTGCAAAGATTCGCGCCATGAGTGAAGCGTTGATCGATGACTTGACCTGTCGCCGATTTCTTCCTCTCGATTTCCTGTTTGGTTTCAGTTTCAATTTCATTGCAATCTAGACCATATGAAACAATAAAAAACGCGTCAAATCAACATCCTCACGCCATGATACTAATCACAGGAATCATGGACAATGGCAGTTTGATGGGTTTAAACTTGTCAATATATTTGTTTTGACTGCTTTTAGCCCCTTACCTCCCTACCACATTGACTGAGGATATTTACTGACAATTTGTGGTTTTTTCTGTGTGTGTGTCAATTTCCGCCCTAACCCAAATTGTTAATGACCCGTTGGTTAATCAACTGTTGGAACTACCTCTTCAAAGTAATCAAATCTTAAACTTTAATTATTATGTAGTTTGAACAACAGTCAAGCTCCTTCACAAAGTTTTTAACATTTACTTGGGCTAGCAATCACATCGATACTTTCTTGTCTATGTGACCGCAATCTCACTCAAAACAAGTGATGCAATTTTGTCAACAATTGCCTATAAAATTCTGTAACAATTAATACCGTTTGCCAGAGGAATGGTCAAAATTTTTCCTTTGAGGATAGCTTTTGTCCCATTATTGGTAGGGGTTTAGGCAAAATCAGTTTTTACTTGTAGAATGATTTACCTTCATAAATTTAAACTCTATCAAGTGATGATTTTATGGTATGATTGTTAATATTTTTGCTGTTTATTTCCGAGTAGACATTCGTATACTTTGCACAGCAATAAACTGAGTTTTTACTTAGGTAAAGTAGGGAAGTGTTAACTGTTGACTGTACAACCGTCAATAAACCTAAAGGGGAATATATTACCGTGGGAAGTATAAACTGTTTTACTAGGTTGAAACCTACAAAAAAAATAACAGCTATCAAGAAATAACAAGTTTGGTCATATGTAGAGATTGTGTTACATTTTTTAGCAAGTTAAATGAGAGGTTGTTTAAAAAGTTATTTTTAATACTTGAATTATTGTTGTTGGGAGCAGGAAGAGACGCGACATGTCACGTCTGTACGGCAATAGGGAGAGATGCGACATGTTGCGTCTGTACTCTCGAAGGAAAAATCTGCTTTATAACCCCATGTCCAGAGTCAGGACGGTAGTCAAAATTAGTGGTAATTAATACTTGGCAAACATCCTCTGAGGTTGATTGCTAACCCATTTGTTGGAGGTATTGACTATAACCTAATGTTTCCAGACTTTCTTGCTTTTTCATTACCATATCTTGAAGATTTTGACGATATTGTTCTACCTTTTCCAGTAACTTCGGGTCATGGCTAGCCAAGATACGGACTGCAAGTAAACCAGCATTTTTCGCATTGCCAATTGCCACAGTGGCGACGGGTATACCCGCAGGCATCTGTACAATGGAGTAGAGAGAATCCACTCCGTGTAATTGACGAGTGGAGACAGGTACACCGATGACCGGAAGGGGGGTCAGGGAAGCCACCATCCCTGGTAAATGGGCTGCACCTCCAGCACCAGCGATAATGACGCGAATCCCGCGATGGTGGGCGGTTTTAGCGTATTCAAACATCCGTTCGGGGGTACGATGGGCACTGACGATTTGGACTTCGTGGGGAACAGCGAAATCCTCACAGACAGCGATCGCATCTTGCATGGTTGGTAAGTCGGAATCGCTACCCATGATGATACCGATGAGGGGATTACTAGGCATGGGAGGAAGATTGGGGGAGGGTGATATTCAGGATTATCATACAATAATTCGTAATTCGTAATTTGTAATTCGTAATTCGTAATTTGTGATTAAATTGGGTTTTCGGGTGGGATAAACACTACTTCCTACTCCCTATTTCCTACTCCCTCGTTTAAACAAATGTCTACCAATCTAATTAGTCTCATTAATGCTCGTATTCCTGGGAAAAATGGTTTATACCGTTTGCTGATTGATAAATGTGGCCTATTGGTTGATGTCTCTGAGGTGTCGGTGGAGATTGATTCACACATTATTGATGCCAACACGATTGATTTGGCTGGTGATTGGATTTCTAGTGGTGGTGTGGATTTGCAGATTAATGGTGGTTTGGGTTTGGCGTTTCCTGATTTAACTGCTGATAATGCATATATGTGCGCCAATATTTGTAAATATTTGTGGAGTTGTGGTGTGGATGGATTTACACCGACTCTGGTGACAACTAGTGTAGAGAAGATTCAGTCAACTTTGGCTGTAATTGCAGCATATATGGATCATGCTACTTCCGATGGTGATCAAGAGTCTGCGCAAATTTTGGGGGTGCATTTAGAAGGGCCTTTTTTAAACCCCCAAAAACGGGGAGCGCATCCAGAGGAATATCTTTTACCTCTGACGCAAGCTAATATCCAACGGGTTTTGGGTGATTATGCTCACATTGTCAAAATTATGACCCTGGCTCCGGAAATGGATGAAACTGGAGATGCGATCGCCTATTTACGTTCCTTGGGTATTACGGTCAGTTTAGGTCATTCCTTGGCGACTGCGGAACAAGCAATGACAGCCTTTGACCAAGGAGCAACAATGGTGACCCACGCTTTTAACGCTATGCCGAGTTTACACCATCGTCAACCAGGTTTATTGGCAGCAGCGATTACCCATCCCCAGGTGATGTGTGGATTTATTGCTGATGGGGAGCATGTGGTACCGATGATGGTAGATGTATTATTACGAGCAAGTAATTATCAAGGGGGTTTATTTTTAGTTAGTGATGCTTTAGCTCCTTTAGGTTTGGGTGATGGCATTTATCCCTGGGATGAACGCCAAATTGAAGTTAAAAATGGTACAGCCCGTCTGCTGGATGGTACATTGTCAGGAACTACTTTACCTTTGCTGGTGGGGGTCGAAAATTTAGTCAAATGGGGGATTTGTAGTCCAGAACAGGCGATTTTGATGGCAACGGTTGCTCCCCGACGGGCAATTGGTTTGCCAGAAATGGTCATTAATCATATTTCTGCTCATAATTTGTTGCGTTGGCATTACGATGCAGATACCCAGGAAATAAGCTGGCAAAGATTGGTGCGTAATTTATCGGTTTGAATCGGTATTTAGTGGGGAAATGGGTGGAGAGGGAATTTAATGCATATCGTAGAGAAGACCCGACAAGTCGTCTCTACCCCTTCCCCGCTCCTGTATCCTGTATTCTGAAAATTATATGAAATTAATTGATGTTTTCTGGGCTTATATAATTATTGGGATTTTAATACTGGTAGGAAGGTTGATTCGTCAGCGTATTTGGGTTGTGCGATCGCTGTATATTCCCAGTTCCGTGGTGGCAGGTATTATTGGTTTATTACTGGGACCAAGTGCTTTCGGAGCGGTGGTGAAAGCGAGTAATCCCACCTCTGCTTTGGCTAATGGGATATTTGCACCGAATATTATCGATGTTTGGAAACAATCGCCTAGTATTTTTATTAACATTGTGTTTGCGACTATTTTTATTGGTCAAAGTATTCCCAGTTTGCAGATGGTATGGCGAAAAGCTGCACCACAAGCGGCGTTTGGGCAAATACTGGGTTGGGGTCAGTATGTGATTGGTCTATTACTCGCTCTTACCGTGTTAGTACCGGTGTTTAAGTTACCGATGATATCTGGGTGTTTAATTGAAGTCGCCTTTGAAGGTGGCCATGGAACAGCAGCAGGGATGGCAAAAACCTTTGAGGAATTACAATTTCCGGCTGGAGCCGATTTATCATTAGCATTAGCAACGGTAGGATTGATATCGGGTGTAGTCGCTGGAACCGCGATTATCAATTGGGGATATCGAAGTGGTAATTTACAGGTGATCCGCGAACTCAAGGATGAGCGCAAACAAGACCAATCAGCAGAACCATCAACGGAAGAAACACCAGAAATTCAAGCTGCACGAGCGAACTTATTGCGCGATTTATTAATCGATCCCCTGTCATTTAACTTTGGTTTTGTGGGATTAGCGATCGCATTTGGTTGGTTGCTTTTGGAAGGTTTGCGTGCATTGGAAGCCGCAACTTGGGGGGTAAACGGGTTAAAGTTAATGACCTATGTACCCCTATTTCCGATGGCATTAATTGGCGGTGCAATTGTCCAAATTATCATTGAACGCACTCGACGCAGATATTTAATTAGTCGAGCTTTAATTGAAAATATCGGCGGTTTAGCCCTGGATGTGACAATTGTCACGGCAATGGCAACAATTTCTTTGGCTGCGATTGGTGATAATTTGATTCCCTTTCTATTATTAAGTGCTGCGGGAATTATTTGGAATGTTTGCGCCTTTATTTTCTTTGCACCGCGTATTTTTCCGACTTTTTGGATTGAGCGGGGTATCGGTGATATGGGACAATCTATGGGGGTGACAGCGACGGGAATTCTTTTAATGCGCATGGCTGATCCCGATAACCATTCCGGTGCATTTGAGGCTTTCGCTTACAAACAGCTATTTTTTGAACCCATATTAGGGGGAGGTTTATTTACTGCTGCTGCACCACCGTTAGTTGTGAGGTTTGGTGCTGTACCGGTTTTATTCTCTGCATTGGTAATTGTGCTACTTTGGTCAGTATTTGGAATTATTAATTGTCGTCGGATTAAGTCTGCTGATTTTAGATTTTAGATTTTGGATTATTGGGATTTTAGATTTTAGATTTTGGATTTTGGATTTTCCTTCATGCGATCGCAATCTCCTGTAGCTTAGGTCGGTTGGGAAACCAATACGTTCGCGGGTTAAACCGCTTGAAGTTAAGTAGGGTTGGAAGACAGTGGAACTTACGAATTTCATGGTTTTCAGTTCTAGCAGGACTACATGGTAGAAGTACGACGCTTCTCTACCACAAGTCGCGCTACGCACGTCTACAAAGCTTAGAGTCAACCCTTTGAAATCACGGGTTTAAATGCGATCGCAATTCTCGTGGCATCAGCTTTAGGAGTCCGTTTGCTAGTGCAGATTAAAATCGGAGCAGGGGAAAAAGCCCCAACTTTGTATACAATTTTCGAGAAAAATATCTTAGTCTTAGCTCCCAAGGTTAATCCCTTGAATGGCTCACTGTTATTTGCAACAATAACTTTACTAATTTGGTTAATGGTAGCTTGGGTAATGTATCGTCAGCGTTAGTTTACTAAAATCAAGAAAATCCGATTCTGGGATTTTTACTGGTTTGGGTGCGAACCAGGGGGTGTAAAAATAGAATGAAGGATTTTTTAGCTAAAAATGCTTACTGGATAAGGGTTTCCCGGCTTGGGAACCAAAAGGAGGTTCGCACCATTCTTGAAAACCTTACTATGAATGGTTTTGAGCGTTTTTTCTCTGCCTTCCCCTTGACAAGTCAGTGGCTGAAAGAGTATTTTAAAGGAGGTTCGCACCTCAGCACCTTGAAAATCAGATATACTAACGATTCCAGCTCTGGGCGTTACAATTTCAAATAATCCCTATTAGGGATTGAAACAAGGAATCCGGAAGCAAGATATCAAGGGAAGCCTTGGAGTTACAATTTCAAATAATCCCTATTAGGGATTGAAACTAATTAAATAAAACCTCTCACACACAATAATCAATAGAGTTGAATTCAGACCACAACAAGTAAACTTTTTCATAAAATAATTTTTACTGCCTATTCCCTACTCCCTATTCTCGCTTACCGATAAATAATTTTGTGAATGTGTTCTGCTTCTGCGAGGACTTTTTCCATTCCTGCATCTGTAATTCCTTTGACGTAATTAATTTTGATTTCTTCGAGCATATCAATCAATAAAGATTGTATTTCTTGGATATTATGGGTTTTTCGTAATTCCGTTTCTAGAGCATCACGAAAGTTGGTGATTAAACGGGAAGTTAATTCACCACCCACCGGATCGGAAATTGCTTGTGCAAGCTGATCGGATACTGATTGGGAGAGGTCACGGGCTAATTTTTCCGTAAGTTGCTGGGGTAAATTCCCTAAACCAGGTAAATTCTGGATTTGTTGGTAAAGGGGAGATTGATTCAGGGTGCTGGTGAGACTATGGTGTACCCAAGCTTCTAAATCAGGTTGGATTTTTGGTAAAACATCATAAACACTGACGTTAACTAGACGTGTGGCGATCGCTTTGACTTCGTTAGTTCCGTTGACTTGAATGTAGGGTTTGCGACTTTCTGGATGAAGTAACCACCGGGTTAAATCACCTTTGCGAATGGCGTTCTGCAATTGGTCAATTACTTGGATACCAACCATTTCTGTGATTTCCCCAGCAAAATTCACCGCGAAATCGTGGTTCAGTTGCGATCGCAATGGTTGCAGGTTGAGTAATTGGGTTTGGTAAAGACGAATACTCAGGGGGATGATACGTAACCATCGCCAAAAAGGAAGTAACAAAAATAGGTCATACCAACGTTTGAGTATGGCTTCTAACCAATTTAAATCGGGACGATGACGACTGATATAATAGGTGCGTGCGAGAAATTCCAGGGCAAAAATTGCGATAAAGGGCAGATCGATTAACCAAAACCAGTCAATAAAGTTACCAAATCTACCAATATCACGGTAATAGTTACTATGAATTAGGGGTCGAATTTGGGTATTAAAAAAGCTAATTTCCGATTGCCAACCCCTCTGGGATAGGTAATCTTGACTCCAAAAGGTATTAAAGGCTGCTCTTGCTGATGTTTGATTGGTACGTAGACGTACTTCATGTTTGATTTTCGCTAGTGTTCCACTTTTATTGGCGACATCAAAGGGATTATCGCCAATCATTTGATTACTTAATAATCGCAGTTTATCTAATAAATTTGCGACAGAATCTGATTTTAAACCAGTCTGCAACACCTGCTCTTCTAACTGGTTAACTATGCGCAGATAATTTTGGGTTTCTGGATGGGGTGTGATACCTTTAACGGGGTCATAAACTTGGGTAATCTTGGGCAATACTTGTAAATAAAAATCACGACCAGGTATATAACTCAAATCAAATAAGACTAAGGCAAAATTAAGTAGGGCAATTAGGGCAATTAATCGTTCAAACCAATAATTGCGACGTACTGTTTTTTTTACTTCTATGTTGGAGACCATGCTATTTTGGGTATGACACTATACAACTTCTCCTCCGACTACGACATTGCGGATGCGTAAACTAGGACCACCACAACCGACGGGTAAACCGTTTTGTCCACCTTTTCCGCAACCTCCCGATTCATCCCAGTAAAAATCATCGCCGATTGCTTCAATATCAGCCAAGGTTTGAAACACATTTCCCGATAGGGTGACATCTTTGACTGGTTCGGCAATGCGACCGTTACGAATCATCCATGCTTCCCCCGCACTAAAGGTAAACATTTCCCCGTTGGTCATTCCTCCTAACCAATTACGGGCATAGACACCCTCTTTGATGTCGGTAAATAAATCATAAACCGGAGTGGAACCCCTTTCAATCCAGGTATTGGTCATCCTGACAATGGGTGAATAATGGTAGTTGAGACAACGAGCATTTCCAGTCGGTGCTTCCCCTAATTTACCTGCTGTTTCTCGGGAGTGTAAGCGACCAACCAGGATACCATCTTGAATTAGTTGGGTTGTCGTTGCAGGTGTACCTTCATCATCGTAAAAGTAACTACCACGGTGTCCGGATAGTGCAGCACCGTCAAAGATTTGTAATTCTTTACAGCCAAAACTGCGACCAATGGTCATCACCGCTAATAAATCGGGATTTTCATAGGCCATATCGGCTTCGGAAAGGTGTCCAAAGGCTTCATGCACGAATAAACCTGTTAAAATAGGGTCAATGACGACGGTGTAGGTATCGCCGCGAACAGAAGGTAGGGAAAGGGCTGAGACCGCGCGTTTAGCTGCACCTTGAACTTGTTCATCCAGTTTGATCAAATCCTCATAGCCGTTGCGGGAACCGATTGTTTCTCTTCCTGTTTGTACTGTTTCTCCGTTGCGAGCTGTTGCTGCAAACCGCATTTCCATATCTACCCAACTTTGCTCAATATCGGTTCCCTCATTGGTGAGAATGATTACCTGTTGACTACTATCACCATACCGCACTGATGTGGTGGTAATTTGCGGATGGGTGCTTTTGAGTAAATCCCTATAGCGATCGCATAATTCTTTTTTCTGTGCAAGGGGAATTTGCCGTGGATCTGTACCCACTAAGGGTAAATGACATTGGGTCTGGATCGGTTCAATCTCTGCTAACATGGTTTTTTCTTCCCCAACCATACGCGCAGCACTAATGGCTTCGGTAAATCGTTCGGGAATGGTTTGCACGTCGTTAAAACAGCTTACCCCCCATCCACCTTTGTAACACGCACGTACATGACCGCCAATGGATATGACTTCGCTAAGACTTTCCAGTTTATCACCCCTAATCAGTATATTTGTACTTTGAGATACTTCTAAGCGAATCATCAGGTAATCAACATGGTGACTATGTTTGCGAATTAAGTCAGAGGCTAAATTTTTAATATCAGTTGATAGAGTTGTCATTGGGTAATTTCGATGGGAGTTGATATGAATGCAAATGAATATTTTATCTGTCTGTGGGTTAAATTGGATTTTGGTCAGCAATGATTTGGGCGATCGCTGTTTACGGTTAAACCTGGATTTCTCACGAGTAAGTTATGAGTCTTGGGTGACAGATTGATTTGCCTTCTACGGACTATCCCTACTCCCTTTAAGTTTTAGGGTTTTGTGAGAAATGCGGTTAAAGTTAAAATGGCATCACTTTTAGTCCCACCTTCCTTTACCCATGTGAATCCATGAGACAAACCACCCTTGGGTCTGCTAACTTGATTTTGATGGATATTTAGTACTGGAAGCATCCTACCCGCGTTGGAGTCTTCACCCTGAATATATCCGTCATTGTGATTTTGACAAGACCAATTAGGACCAATTTTATAGTATAAGTATACTAAAAAGATAACTAGGACAATGGATGTGAAAGTGGAAGCACGGGTGAAGGAATTGCGCAAATTGTTGCAGCAGGCTAGTTATGCCTACTATGTCCTCGATTGTCCCATCATGGAGGATGCGGTTTATGACCAATTGTATCGGGAGTTACAGAATTTAGAAAATCAATACCCCCAGTTGATTACCAGTGACAGTCCGACTCAACGGGTAGGGGAAAAACCAGCAACCCAGTTTTTTTCAGTACGCCATCACGTTCCCCTCTACAGTTTAGAAAATGCCTTTAGTGTGGAAGAACTGAAGGCTTGGGAGGGTCGCTGGTTGCGTCAGTTGGGAAGTGAGGTGGAAAGGGAATATGTGTGTGAGTTAAAAATTGACGGTAATGCTTTAGCCCTCACCTACGAAAAAGGTGTGTTGGTGCGGGGAGCAACGCGGGGTGATGGGATAATGGGGGAGGATATTACCCAGAATGTGCGCACAATTCGTTCTATTCCCCTGCGTTTGAATTTGGAGGGTTTGGAGACCTGGGAACGGATTGAAGTGAGGGGGGAGGCTTTTTTACCCTTGGATGTGTTTGCACAAATCAATGGCGAGAGGGAAAAAAATGGTGAAACACCCTTTGCTAACCCTCGGAATGCAGCAGCTGGGACTCTGCGTCAACTGGATTCCCGTATTGTCGATAAACGTCGTCTGGATTTTTTTGCCTATACCTTGCACATTCCCGGACAGGATGATGCAATGATTGCCAATACCCAGTGGGAAGCTCTAGAATTGCTGTCAAAATTAGGTTTCAAGGTTAATCCCCATCGTCGGCTTTGTGTTTCCATTCAAGAGGTGGCTGACTACTATCGGTATTGGGATACAGAGCGGCTAAATTTAGCCTATATGACCGATGGAGTTGTGGTCAAGCTCAATTCCTTCAAATTGCAAGAACAACTCGGTTTTACGCAAAAATTCCCCCGTTGGGCGGTAGCATTAAAATATGCTGCGGAGGAAGCACCAACGGTGGTGGAAAATATTTCCGTCAATGTGGGGAGAACAGGAGCATTAACGCCCTTAGCAGAAATGCGTCCCGTGCAGCTAGCGGGGACGACTGTATCAAGAGCGACATTACATAATAGCGATCGCATTGCCCAGTTGGATATTCGGATTGGGGATACGGTGATTGTGCGCAAAGCGGGGGAGATTATTCCAGAGGTAGTGCGTGTACTGAAGGAACTACGTCCAGAAATCACTACACCCTTTGTGATGCCGACCCATTGTCCAGTGTGTGGACAACCAGTGGTGAAGGAAAGGGATGAAGCGGTGAGTCGGTGTGTAAATATTTCCTGTCCAGCGATTCTTAAGGGTGCAATTGAACATTGGGTGAGTCGGGATGCGTTGGATATTCGGGGAGTCGGGGAAAAACTGGTTCATCAGTTGGTTGATCGGGGATTAGTGCATTCGGTTGCGGATTTATACGAATTAACTGTAAGTCAGATTGCAGGTTTGGAACGGATGGGACAAAAATCCGCCGAAAAATTAGTAGCTGCGATCGCCCAATCAAAAAATCAACCTTGGAGTCGGGTATTATATGGTTTAGGAATCCGTCATGTTGGTAACGTCACAGCCCAAATATTGACGGAAAAATTTCCCACGGTGGCGGATTTGAGTCAGGCTTCAACGGCAAAAATATCGGCAATTTACGGAATTGGGGCAGAAATTGCTGATAGTATCTATAATTGGTTTCAAGTCGATTCCAATCAGCGATTAATCGCTCGTTTACAAGCTTTAGGATTACAATTAGCAAACACTCAAGAGGAGTTAGCAACAAATACTACAAATCAAGTTTTGAGTGGTAAAATCTTTGTGATTACCGGCACTTTACCCAGTTTAAAAAGGGATGAAGCTAAGGCTTTAATTCAAAAAGCTGGCGGGAAAGTTACGGATTCTGTGAGTAAAAATACAGATTTTCTTGTAGCTGGAAGTGAAGCCGGTTCTAAATTAAAAAAAGCTGAATCTTTAGGAATTAAAATTATTGATGAAGCTCAATTACTGGCAATGCTACCAGATAGGAATTAAAGTCGTGGGATTGAAGAAAATTTTGGATTTTGGATTATTCTAGTTTGTTTACACTCTCCACTCCCCTTTAACGTGAGTTCGATGAGTTATAAAGCCTAAAACTATTGTCCAGTATCATTCGTAGGAAATGGAAGTTTTTAAAAACCTCCTATGTTGAGAATAAAATCATGAAATCTGGAATCAGTCAGTTATTGACTTTGTTCTCAACTAATGGATGAGGTTGCTTTAAACTTTAACTTTCAAAATCATTGATTCATAGAAATTGTAGTGTTTACAATCCGTTGAATTCACGTTATTTTATCTGGATTTTATCTGGTGACTATGCTCTGCGTAGTCATCCAGTGCGTGAAGGCTCCGCCTTCATTCACGAGGTTTTAGCCCCCTTGAGTTCCTACGCGGAGCGGGAGCTAGGGACTCCCGACTCCCATTCCCCACTCCCTATCTCACCGTATTTATCTTGAAAGCGTTGTCGGTAGGCTTCGTATACCATTAATGCAGTCGCGATCGCAACGTTGAGGGATTCGACTTGGTTCGCTAGGGGTATATTGACTGCCATATCTGCGGTCGTTGACAGCTGATTAGATAAACCAGCTCCTTCGTTCCCTAGGAGAATTAAACTGGGTTTACGCCAATCCACTTCCCAGAAGGTTTTTTCAGCTGTGGGTAAGGTAGAAATGACTTGCATTCCCGCAGTTTTAGCCTGATTGACCGTTGTCAGCAAATCGGGACTTACCTGCATTGGTAAACGAAACCATTGTCCAGCACTTGCTCGCATGACCTTGGGATGGTCTAAATCAACGCTATCCTGACTAATCCATAATCCAGATACATCTGCTGCTGCTGCGGTTCGGATAATTGTCCCTAAATTTCCAGGGTCTTGGATGGTTTCTAGAACTAAGACTATACCTGTAAAAGGTATCTTGTGTGTGACAACAGATCGGGATGCGATCGCCACAACTCCATCTGGATTAATTGTAGTGGCGATCGCGCTGATGATTTCCTCACTGACTAATTCGGTTCGACATTGCTGAGATAACTGATTCCACAAGGATAGATGATTTTTCTGCCAACGTTCCGTACAACATACTGTTTGCAAAGGGAAAGCGACTGCAACTGCTTCTGTGACTAGGTTGGTTCCTTCTAGTAAAAATAACCCCTGTTTATGCCGTTCTTTAGCTGTATGTAGCTTCCGGAACTGCTTTACTAGAGGATTTTGCAAACTTGTAAGCACAGATTTTTCCCTACATTCTTTCCCTATACCCAATTATACTTTCCACCTTCATCAACTCAGCTTTTTGTTTCGACTGTTAATCCTCCATTGGGAGCAAATCTCTAAAGTTAAAAGGGAGTTGGGAGTTGGGAGTAGTAAGAGGATGTTGGGAGTTGGGAGTAGTAAGCTCGACTTTATCCATTAGGCAACATAGCAAAGCAGCTCTAAGCAAGTCTCGACGATCTTGCTAGGGACTTTAACAGAGGTGGGGTCTGAATCCGATATCAGAAAATAGTAAATAGTATGGCTTCCTACAACTAATGCGATCGCAGATTCCCAAACTGGCTTGGAAAATGCAGCCGCAAACGGTAGCATGAAAACAAGAAGTTCTTCCCGTAGCAAGTTCATCAGAAACATTCCAAACTATCTTATTTCTGATCTTGCTACCATTTCCTCTTCAATAAAATGGATAAAGTCGAGCGGAGATGGGAGTGTTTTTTCTTACTCCATACCTACTTTCAAGTCAAGGAAAAAAATATTTGGATTTGTGCCCACACAGATTGTATCTTAAGTGATTATACGGGATATCAACTAATTAGTATAGGATGAAGTGCTTGTTGTTCTCAGCTAGCGATGCTGATTGGGTTGCCTAATTGAATCCCATTAACTGGGAATCAACGAAAAATCAAAACTGGTTCACTGTAAATCCTATGCTTTACTTGTGACTCCTTTACCCTTTAATCTAACCCTATTGGGATTGAATTCCCCTTCCCGAAGTAAAATCAAAACCGCGTTTACCGTGAAATCTAGAGTTTTCAGCAAACAGGTTAAATAATACCATTAACTCTGCTGAATTCCGAAAACTCCTGCTTTCCATCCAGACAAGGTTGAATATTTATACTTTACACGCTCAATCAGTGGGCTTTTCGTAATTCGTAATACCCGCTACGCGGGAAGCAAGCTACGTAATAGCCTGCGGCAACGCTTCGCGTACGTAATACCCGCTACGCGGGAAGCAAGCTACGTAATTCGTAAGTAGCAATGCTACGCTTACACTGTCAACTGTCAACAAACCAAAGGGCAAATATATCATTGTGTAAAGTATCACTCACAATACCAATTTTTTATTTTTATCTTTAATTTTTATTTGACAACACCCAATGAATCCGTTTTACTGTTCTAAAGGTCACGAAAACCCAACTGGTAGTAAATTTTGCCTTCACTGTGGGGAAAAATTGGACATGTTTGGCAATGTTCCTAGTATCCAACCTGGTTTGACCCTGGGGGAAAGATATCTAATTGTACGTCAACTCGGACAGGGTGGGTTCGGACGCACCTATTTGGCTGAAGATATTAACCGATTTCGAGAGTTATGTGTTCTCAAGGAGTTTTCTCCCCAAGTTCAAACAGCCTACGTACTACAAAAAGCCGAGGAATTATTCCAAAGGGAAGCAACGGTTCTCTACCAACTCCAACATCCCCAAATACCCCGTTTTCGTGAGCTTTTTCGCACTAAACAAGCTGATAAGGAATATCTATTTTTAGTCCAGGATTTTGTTGAGGGACAAACCTACAATACCCTATTACGTCAACGTCTGAGTCAGGGATTGCGGTTTTCCGAAGCCGAAGTGAAACAATTATTACAACAAATTTTACCCGTACTCGAATATATTCATGGAGTGGGAGTAATTCACCGCGATATCTCCCCCGACAATTTAATCCTACGTTCCAGTGACCAATTACCCGTCCTCATCGACTTTGGTGGAGTGAAACAAGTTGCAGCTACCGTCGTTGCTCTCCAAAACGCCAACCCCGATGGTAGCGTTTCCTCCTCCCCCGGCACTCGCCTAGGTAAAATTGGCTACGCACCCCCAGAACAAATGCAAACAGGGATTGCGGAACCCCACAGTGATTTGTATGCCCTAGCGGCAACGGTGTTAGTATTACTGACTGGTAAGTCTCCTCAAGAACTAATTGATACCTACAATCTGCGGTGGCAATGGCATAATATCATCGATTTAAGTCCGAGTTTCACGGCAATTCTCGACCGGATGCTATCCCCCATCCCCACTGACAGGTTTCAATCAGCACGTCAAGTCATCCAAGCCCTAAATACACCCCTGACCTCTCAACCGGTTGCACCCACCCAAGCTGTCAACCCTTCTCCACTGCCAATTCCCACCCAACCAGCCTACCCACCAGTTACCAACCCACCATCACCAGTCAGTTTACCTTCAACCTCTCCCTCCTGGACAGCAGGTAAAATTGCTCTATTTGTATTAGGTGTTGGTTGTGCGACAGGTATTGGTATCTGGGGTCTGAGCAGTATTCTGTCCGCCAACAAAATTGACGATGCCAATCCCATTGGTTCAGTCACCGAATCACCCACACCCGTTCCCACCCAAACCCAACCGACCGACCCCTTGGCAAATTACTCACCAGTGGAAAGAGCACGCAAGGAAAGATTACGGGAACGCCGTCAGCAATTAGGTGTCGATTTTAACTTTTACGTAAATTTAGTTAACCAAATATTTTGGGATAAAAACCCTAGTTTCCGGGGAAGAAGTTTAAGTGATGGTTCAGCAGATGAAACAGCACGGGCTGAATGGGATGCAACAGCTGCGGAAGTTCTGGAAAAATTATCCCTACTGAGTAATGAATCCCGTCGTCGTTTAGGTAATTATACATCCGCAGACCGCGATCGCTGGAAAGTTCAGGTCAATAATATTAACGTTGGTAGCCGTTCTTTATTTGATTTGGGAGATGCAGCTTTTTTTCATCACTTTCCCGAACAACGTGGTAAAAACTTTATTGACCAACCCATCGGTCAGGTGTGGCATGGATTTGTTAATGATAGACTAGTTGCCATCCTGGGAGGAACAGCTTTCCGTCGCTTAGAATTTTCCCCAGGAGCAACGGGAGTCACCACAAGAGGAGTCCTCAAACCCGGTGATGGCATGGTTTTTATCGCTAGGTTAAGCGAGGGTCAAGACATGCAAGTCAAACTCACCGCCAACAACAAGGTTTTATTATCCATCTACTCCCCCAGTGGCAAATTGAGATTTCTGGAGGATTCCACCCAACGGGAGTTTTTCCTCAACCTACCCGAAACCGGTTTCTACGAATTCGTCATTGCCGCAACTGGAAACAGTGACTATAACTACACTTTAGAAATAACAGCCACCAACCCCACACCGACACCCACAGAAACACCCACACCCACCCCAACACCGACACCCACAGAAACACCCACACCCACCCCAACAGCAACACCAACGGAAACACCCACACCCTAAAAATCAGTTGTAGACGCAATATATCACGTCTCTACATTTCAATGTATATCTGGATGCAGCAACACCCATTTTTTTATACATTTCTAATACCAGCCCCAGTATAATCTTTGAGAAAAACCCGGCTTTTTATCCAGAAATTAAATTTTTACTCGTATATTTATACACTTTGACCTACTGCCCTTGACCTCCAGCCTTTTGTAAATAAAATTCGACCCGCGATCGCAATTCTGGTATGGTTAAATTCTGGGTGAGGTATTCCACATAGGCATGACCGAAAGCAGCAGCATTTTCATCGGGGGAAGCGGGATTTTCGGTAATAATTCCCCATAAACTTAGTAAATCAAATTTGCGGGAACTGTCATTATTTAACAAAGAAAATAAATCATAACCCATTTGGATTTTACCAATCACCACTGGTAATTGTTCCACGGGGATTTTTTCTGCTAGGATTTTCGCTAGGGCTGGTGAACCTGTGGAGAGGGTGGAAATAAACTGTAGTATCGGACTTTTGAGTAATGCCGTTAATCCCTGGGTCGTGGTCATTTGGAATGTATAATGGTCTATGACCTTGGCTGCGGCGATCGCTTTTGTATCTAAATCCCGTAAAAATCTAGCCAAGCGCAGTTGTTTCGCAGGATTAATTTCCCCATATAAGGCGATCGCTAGTTCATCCACCCCCCATTTCTGTCTACCCGTTTGTCCATCTTCGGTGACAACGGGAATCACGGCATGGCATAATTCCCCCAGTACCTGCACACGGTATTCACAAGCAGCACGAATTGCTACCTCCTTGGGACGTTCCCCCCATTCCCAATCGTAGGGTGGTTCCCACTCCCGCAATGGTCGGAGTTTATCCACCTGGGTAACCACTGCTAAACAGGGTAAATCTGGATTTTCGGCTTTAATTTCCTGCAAGAAATCCACATCCATTTGCAAGGCTGGATCGAGTGCAGGTGTCACTAATACCAATAAATCGGCGGTACGAGCATAATTTAACACTTGCTCCCGTAAATCGCTCCGCTTTACCTGTTCGTATCCCGGTGTATCCCACAGGTTTAAAGCTTCCATTCCCTGACTTTGCCAGTGATAACACTGGATAACATCCGTAGAAGGTAACACATCTACTGCTGCTAAATCGGCTTGGAACAGGGTATTAATTAAACTACTTTTACCTGCACCTGTACGTCCTACCAATAACAAATTCACAGGCTTTGCTTCGACAGTGGTGAGGGGTTCGGCTGCGGTGAGAATATCCCGCAGAGTTTGGGTTTTTACAGATGTCGCAGCATTGCTATCCGTCACCAAATTAAAGCTTGCAGGGAGGGTATTACCACTGTACAAGATTGCCGCTTGTCGAGACAAGTTACGCAGGGTTACTTCCCGCAACAATTGGCTGAGATTGATCAGAAGTTGCTGATTAGCCCTTTCACTGTAACGCTGGGTAGTTGTGTTGGCGATCGCAGCTACAGGGTTGAGTAACCACTGGGCTAAATTTAAGGCTTTTAATAGTTTACGGGCTGAAGGTTCTAATTTTTGATAAATTTCGTAGGCTTCATACACCTGACCAATACTAACTTGATTAAGTACGGGTGATATTTTTTGCATCCATTGGTCAACATCGTCAACCGTTCCCCGCATCAATCCGTAGGCTTGGGGTATATAAATGTTGAGTAGGGGATATTTAACTTCTGGGTGATAAATACGGGCAATTTCTGTCACCAAACTTTGACAGCGTTGCCAAAAGGTTTGTAAATCTTCCCAGATGGGTGCATCCTGTTGGGAATCGTGCAAAATCTGCTGTAAAGCAGCTTCCACCCGACTTGCGGTATCTGGAGGTAGGGAAGTTACCGATGTCAAGGAATCCTGGGAAGCTTCTAATTCCCGTTGTACCTCCTCCACCACCGCATTTACCTGTTGTAAGGTCGGTTGGGTCCAACGTACCAATAACCAACGCCAACCCAAAAATACGAGGGTAAATACAGCCCAAATCCAATTTAAACCCCAAGCATGGATTTGACTGGCAGCCGCCACCAGCATAAAACCAACTATAGCAGCAAAGGGTAGAATTAAAACCAGCGATCGCCAACTTTGCCAACGCACCATCATTTTTACCCAAGTGGAATTATAGCTTGAAAAATATTCCTGTACAGACACGACATGTCGCGTCTCTTTTCCGCAAACCCTAAATACATATACAATTGTGCTGTAGATTAATGGGAAACGGACAGGAAGAAATACAAAAAAGCGTTGCTGAATTTGGGTATGAATTATGATTATTTACATTTTGTATTGAAACCACAATCGTCTCTTCGAGAAGCCACGCTACGCGCGTCTACGTAGAGACGTAGCGATGCTACATCTCTACACTACGTCAAATTTTCAATTCATATTTGTATTCAGCAACGCCTACAAAAAAGACCAGTTGGAAAAGCCTGGCCTCGTTTCTGTTGTCTCTGTTTAACTATCTTCTCTATTTGGTTACTTCCAAACTGTGCCTTCCGAATACACAATTTGTCATAAATCTTAATACGTCTATTGTAGCAGCAAACACAAAATTTTCAGCAGCATTCACAAAAAAATATTATGTGCCGCTTAAATAAGTCTTATGGAAGGGAGTCGGGAATTGGGAGTCGGGAATTGGGAGTCGGCGAAAAATAACCAAAATCCAAAATTAAATTATTCCCTCGTGTCAGACAAGGCTGTATATACACATGAAGAAAATCCAAAATCCACAGACGCACGTAGTGCGGTTTCTCGAAGAGTAATCCAAAATCTAAAATCAAATCATTCTTCCAGCCAAATACCATGAAAACCGTAGGGAACCCGTTGAGGTAGAATAACCCTGGCAACAGGTTCACCAGTCATATCTTGAGCATTAACCACCAATAATTCCGAACAATCTTGATGGGAATCGTAAACAAAAGTAATTAACCATCCTTCATCCTCCTGGGTTGCACCGGGACGGGGAGCAAACACAGCCTCACCACCAAACCGTCCGGAACCAAACTCATGGATATACTGACGATTTTGCTGCAAATCATGTTTAATAATACCAGTAAATAAGGGAAGGCGATCGCCTGCCATCTTGCTAGTATAACCATAACGATTTGGTCGTCCTAACCAGTTTTCATTAATCCGGGGAAATTCGGAAACATGGTCATCCAATGGTTCTTCCTGGGTTGTACCACTAGGTAGATGAAAACGCCAACGGTGTAAACGGGGGATATCCCCTTGGGGGTCAGAACTTTCACCGAGGACGCTGGTGGAACTCATCCGACAAGCAATCAAAATCACCTCATCACCCTGTTCGTAGGCATTGAGGGTATGGAAAATATAACAGGATGGAGCTTCAAACCAACGAATGCTGCGATTATCCCCGTGTCGAGGCATAATCCCGAATCGACTCGGTTTATCCGCTTCAAACATCATCATCGGTTCACCCCGTTGTATTCTTTCCATACTGAAGGTCAAGGGTAAATCCAGAAAAATTGTATAATTGGCAGTGATGGCAAAATCATGCATCATCACCCCCATCGGTAAATCAATCGGGATAGTGCGTTGAATTTGACCTTGAGATGAAACCACACTTGATTGCAAATAGGGTGGGGAAAAAGAATAACCAAAAAACATCATTTCCCCAGTCACAGGATCAACCTTGGGATGGGCTGTAAATGCAGATTTTAACTGCTGATTGTAAGTGTATTCACCGATGGTATCCAATTCCGGAACTTGAATCGCGTGGGGTACACCACCCTCCCACAAAGCCAATAATTGACCAGCGTGCCATACTAAAGCCGTATTGGCAACATTTTTGTAGGGACCATAGGGATTATTAATTTGGGGAGGTTCTAGTAACCCAGACCAAATAGCTTTCCCCTCCTTACGTTCTATTTCAAATCCTTGGGTACGGATATAGCGGTTGCGATAACTAGCTTGACCACCTTGGATACGCACACCATGTAACATTCCATCTCCATCAAACCAGTGGTATGCACCGATGGGGGGAAACTGGGGATTCGGACCATTACGAACAAACATACCCGATAAATCGGGGGGTAATTCACCGATTATTGACTGAATCTCTGTGGTAACTTCCTCCTGTAC
The DNA here is from genome assembly GCF_002368395.1 of Calothrix sp. NIES-3974. Taxonomy (GTDB): domain Bacteria; phylum Cyanobacteriota; class Cyanobacteriia; order Cyanobacteriales; family Nostocaceae; genus NIES-3974. The sequence continues at coordinate 1,754,752 of NZ_AP018254.1, read as the reverse complement.
AGGGGCAAAATTACCATCCAGATAGGGATTTATCCCAGTCGTCACCATCTGAAGTTATTCCTTTTGATTACAGGCAAATATACTCACCCATCATAGGCGAAATGCGGTAAAAAACATCTTTGCTTAATTCCGCAAAAGTTAAAACAGCAAAAGGTTGAATCATACCAGCTAGGGAAATGGGAAATTTTGTCGCGGATTGGACCACCATACCCCATTACCATAATATCAGCAATAGTGCGATCGCCTACATGGAAGATGGTTATTTATCCCACGCAGGATGGGCAAACAAGGCTGCAATTACCCGCACACCTCGCAATTGATTCGACAAAGGCAAATGACCCTTGGGTGCAGTTAAATCCCAAGTAAACCCATTGGGATAACGCGTCCAATTATTGCCGTTTTTCCAGCCGATCTTCGCCCACAGATTATCCCAGTTCTTACCCAAACCCAACCATAATTCCCGTTGTACCGAAAATCCAAATTTGCCCTCGGAATACACTACCCACAAATTATTGATAGTTTGTAAATCGGTTACAGGAAAACTATCCACCTCTGTAAAATACAACCATTTCCGTTGTATAGCCGCTTCACCTGCCAACTCACACATTTTCTGCATCGTCAAGCGATCGGCAGCTTCAAAATCCTGATTGACCAATAATTCCTGTAAAGGTTGGTAATCAATCCCCACCTCACTCAACAACGGCACCACACCCTGGGGAAAATGGGTTTGTAAAAAAGCCTTGACCCGTTCAGAATTGGCAGTGCGGAGAATTTGGTACACTTTACCATCAATCCACTTCGGTGGATTGCCACTGCGCTTTAAGAGAAATTCCATGAAAATATCATCCCCAGCCTCACCTAAGCCAGTAATTTGCGGTAGTAGCTGTTGTTGGACTCGTTCAGACCCATCGATTAGCTGGACGCGAACAGCATCGAGTTCATTTGCATTGCCTGATAATGTCATAGGGTCTGTCATGATGATCAATGTGGATTCACTAACTAAGTTAATTTAAAGGGAATTTAAGTCGGATTTTTCTGTTTCACATTTTAGATTAACCCATACAAGCCATTGATATCAAAACCCGAATCGAAAATTACCCATTTTCCCGTCTGCGTCTATTGGTCTGACACCATTTCACAAAAATGTTGATACATTTTCTGACACCGCATCCCCTGTTTGCTTTCCCCCGTCCGAATTGAGTTGACAAACCACTATTCCCTCTGCATCCAGATTCCTATATAATGCTTTCAGGCTGTAAAAAGTATCTTAAACCATACGTTTGCTGCCACTGGGCGATATCTCTGCGCTTCATGGCTGTGTCAAATGGGAATTTGGCAAGTTTCACTTGGGCAAAATCAATCTCAAACTCTACTGCGAGTGGTTAGCTATACCCTGACGGGAAGACTTGCGTTAATAGCTACATAGCCCAATCTCACAGTGATTATTACCAAGATGATTGAGATACAATTTCTTAGCTCCCACGTGCCAACGATTTGGGAAAATTTTGTGTTGCAGCGAAAATATTAGGAGCATAGTTAATGTACGAAAAAATTACTCCCCCGACGACGGGTGCAAAAATCACCTTTGAAAATGGTGAGCCTGTAGTTCCCGATAACCCCATTATCCCCTTTATTCGCGGAGATGGTACAGGTATAGATATTTGGCCAGCAACACAAAAGGTGTTAGATGCAGCGGTGGCAACTGCCTACCCAGGTAAACGACAAATTCACTGGTTTAAGGTTTATGCTGGGGATGAGGCTTGCGAGTTGTATGGAACCTACCAGTATTTGCCCCAGGATACCTTGACGGCAATTGAAGAGTATGGTGTGGCCATCAAAGGTCCCCTGACGACTCCCGTGGGAGGGGGAATTCGTTCTTTGAATGTGGCTTTACGACAAATTTTTGATTTATACGCCTGTGTGCGTCCCTGTCGTTATTATGCTGGCACTCCTTCTCCCCATAAATCACCGGAAAAACTGGATGTGATCGTCTATCGGGAAAATACGGAAGATATTTATTTGGGGATTGAGTGGAAACAGGGTAGTGAGGTGGGCGATCGCTTAATTAAGTTGCTGAATGAGGAATTAATTCCCGCGACTCCAGAACATGGTAAAAAACAAATTCCCCGAGATGCGGGAATCGGCATTAAACCCATTAGTAAAACTGGTTCGCAACGCTTGGTACGACGGGCAATTAAACATGCTTTAACTTTACCTAAAGCCAAGCAAATGGTCACTTTGGTGCATAAAGGTAATATCATGAAGTACACCGAAGGGGCTTTTCGGGACTGGGGTTACGAATTGGCGACGACGGAGTTCCGCAATGAGTGTGTGACGGAGCGGGAATCCTGGATTTTAGCTAACAAGGAAAAAAATCCCGATTTAACTGCTTTGGAAAATGCGCGGATGATTGATCCGGGTTTTGATAACCTTACCCCCGAAAAACAACAGCAAATTGTCCAAGAAGTGGAAACCGTTTTACAAACAATTTGGACAAGCCACGGGGATGGTCAATGGCAAAATAAAATCATGGTCAATGACCGGATTGCCGATAGTATTTTCCAACAAATTCAAACCCGTCCCGATGAATATTCCATTTTGGCCACCATGAATTTGAATGGGGATTATTTATCGGATGCAGCTGCGGCAATTGTCGGTGGTTTGGGTATGGGACCAGGTGCAAACATTGGCGATCGCTGTGCAATTTTTGAAGCTACCCACGGCACTGCTCCGAAACATGCTGGTTTGGACAAGGTTAACCCCGGTTCGGTCATCCTCTCTGGTGTGATGATGTTAGAGTACCTCGGTTGGCAAGAAGCGGCTGACTTGATTAAACAAGGTTTAGCTAGTGCGATCGCTAAAGGTCAAGTTACCTACGATTTAGCCCGTCTTATGGAACCACCAGTCCCCCCATTGAAGTGTTCTGAGTTCGCCAACGCGATTATTCAGGGTTTTGTCCAGTCCTAATTAGGGTCTGCAGAAAAAGAGAGACGCGACATGTTGTGTCTGTACAGGGAATAGTTTTAAAGTCAAAATTCCACTTTTGCTTGGCTCTAAAAAATTACAAATGCAAGGTTTTTGAGTTCCATACACCTATTTGATTGAAAAGCACTTTTTGCGACTAAAATCCCCTCTAAATTCTTGTGATATATCGAGACGCGATATATCGCGTCTTTACTATTTTTCAGCAAGCCCTAATTACGCTTGTTTGTGAGGACTTAATACCATTTTAGATTTTGGATTTTAGATTTTGGATTACCCACCCAAGGCTCAAGTTACATACCTAGCTGTTTCCTACCTAACTATTACGTACGCGAAGCGTTGCCGCAGGCTATTACGTAGCTTGCTTCTTGCATAGCGAGTATTACAAATTACGAATTACACTATTTACCCATTTTGCGTTTTAATTGTTCCAACTCATCATCAGTTTCCAAGCGTCGAAACTGTTCTTCTAACTCATCAACACCACTATTAAAGCTGGTGGTGGGACTCCACCAACCTTGACTTTCAATTCGTTGTTGTTTCTGTTGGGTTTGAGCGCGTGTACGTTGTGCTTCTGCGGCTTTAGCTTGAACTTCTTGACGACGCACTTGAATTTTTTGTAACAATTCTTGAGCTTTGACAATCCGTTCCTTGACACCTTGCATCTGTCCCCATTGTTGATTACCTTGACGTAGGAGAGATGCTTCCCGTTCTTGAGCAGCATTGGCTAAATCCTGTCTTCCCGATGCTTGAGCTTTTTCGACCCGTACATGCCATTTTTGGATTTCTTGAGCGGTAGCAAGTACATCATCTTGACAGCGTTTTTCCTGTAATTTGAGTTCGGCAATCAGTTTGAGGGTGTCTTCTTCTTGTTGACGTAACTGTTCGAGAATCGCTTCTAATTCGAGATGCGGGTTATTACGCAGAAATTCCTCTAAGCGGTTTTCTAAAAACCGACTAAAATCGTCAAATAAGCCCACGCGGTAAACTCCCAGGAAACATCTTCTCCATTGTATTCCTTTTCTAGAGGAGCAGGGGAAGAGAATCCGATTTGAATTTTCGTGAAATTACTAAAAAACAGGGTCTAGAGTAAAGTTATAGTCGATGGGAATTGATTTGCCAAATTCGTTCTAAATAGGCACGTTGACGAGCGATCGCAGTTGTGTGAATATGGTGATGCAGTTTCGATGCGATCGCAATTGTTAAGGTGACAGCTAGAGGTAAACCTGTAATCAAAAATGGTAAAGTCAAAAACCAGTTTGCACCTACAGGATAGTTAGATATACCTATTTCCGTGCGGATTTGTGCAGGAGATGGGGACGGGGAATTGGGATATAGAGGAATGGATCGCATAGGAGTGTTCGGAGCATATACGAAAGCTTTATAAACCACACAAACTCTAACTTATGCAGTTGCTCATCTCTCCAATTTAAAGAAAAATTTACCTTCCCGTTGTTAATTGGTAACAATTGAGACGCGATATATTGGTAACAATTAGAGACGCGATATATCGCGTCTCTACCTCCTCATCATCTCTCCCGTATCCTGTATTCTGTCTCCTATTTTACATTTTCCGTTTTAGGCTATCAATCGCATCACCTAAAGCCGTTGTTAAACTTTGACGAGTTTGAGCGTGACTTTCTTGTTCATGTTTGAGTGCATGTTGCAAGCGATCGCATTCCTTCATCACTGCTAGTAATTTTTTCTTGACCGCCTCAATGGAATTTAACTTTTCTATCTCCGTATTCATACTTAAATTAGTATCGGCATCGGGAAGCAAACCATCTTGGATACCTTTTAACTCCTTAACTTCACGCTTCAGCTTCTCAATACTTTGCTGTGCCATTTGAATATCACTGCGTCGCTGTTCGCACTCCGTGTTATAGAGTTTACGCCACTTTTCAGCACTTTCCCAAGCGCGATCGCGTTCTTGCTGTACCTGTGCAAGTTGCTCCTGTAGGGTTTGGATTTCACCTAACCATTTTTGGGTTAAATCTTCGGTCATATTTTTGACTGAAAAACAATCTTCGATTTTAGAGCATGTTTGCTAGTTAGAAAATAGGGAATAGGGAACGGGGAATAGACAATAGGAAAAACACAAACACTAGATGTCGGCTATTCTCTATCTACGCAAGCCATTTTCAGATCCAAATTGGATGGCGACAAAATAGGCGATCGCAAAAATCAAAAATTAAAGATATCCTGATTATTACAGACCCCTCAACAACAAAAATTTTTCCCACCTACCAACTTATGTACGCTGTCATCTCCCGTCAACAAATTCAACTCCCCCCCGGAACCGTAGTCAGAATGCCCGGAACCTGGCAAGATTATTGTACGCTACGGGATAGCCGTGGTGATGGTTCTATTCCCAGGGTTAAGTATCGTCATGGTGAAATTTTACTGATGAGTCCCTTACCCAGACATGGCCGTGAAGCCCATTTACTTGCAAGAATTGTCGAAACCCTTTTAGATAGCGAATCCCGTAACTATGAAGCTTTCACCCCCATTACAATGGAGATTCCGGAAGCAGGTGGAATTGAACCAGATTACTGTTTTTATATCGATAATTGGCAAACTGCGGTCGGGAAAGACCGAATTAATTGGCAAATTGATCCACCACCCGATTTAGTTATCGAAATTGATGTGACTTCCTATACTGCTGCTGAGGATTTTTTACCTTATAAAGTTCCAGAAGTTTGGTTATTCAAAAAAAGCGGTTTAAGCATCTATAGTTTATTAGAAGATAATTATCAAGAACAATCCTTTAGTCGCTATTTTCCGAATATCGATGTCCGTCAAATGATTGATAATGTACTGCAAATTGCATCAGCACAAGGTACTGGAGCAGCAATCAGGAATTTACGTCAACAGTTGAGTTAGTCATAAATTTCATTGAGATGGCTATTCCTGGAGAAAAAAATAACTACCGCACTCAGGAACGATAGTTATCAATTTGAATGAAATTCCGCCATTAAAAATTAAGTTGCTTTCTTGTTGTCACAATTACCAACAATCTACTTTTTGGAGATATTTATCTACGCTCAACAATGTTATCCTCCACTGCGAACACAAACAAGTGAAATCAAAAACAAAAACTAGCGATTTTACCACTCTTAAATCCAATCCCTGGAAATTTGATTCTGAATTCACACTTTTCTCTGCATATCCAGATGGCTGATTAATTGTCGTTTGGCAATATCAAACGCATCATGGAGTGCTACATATAGATTTGTATGACTTTGGTTTTGCGATGGATTCCGATTGATTACAAGCTCACCCTGCGGAACTGTTAAATCAATTTGAACATGGTAGAGTTTGCCTTTATTTTGATTGCGGTGGGGTAAATCCACGACGACTCGACAACTTGTAATTCGATTGTATAGTTTGTTGAGTTTTTCCACATATTCACGAATTTTTGATTCAACAGTTGCTGATGACTGCACGTTGCGAAAAGTCACTTGCAGGGGAGTTTGCATACATCCTCCTTACTGTCCTCGAATTGGTTTTCTATACCTTCCAAAATACAACAACAATTGTGAGGAAGTTGTGAGGATATATTTTTACCTCCGTGTGGAGCAAATTCATCAAACTTGCTCCTCAGTGGTCTACATGTACTACTTCCCCATTCTCTACTCACTCTATATTACGAGTGGACGATCGCATGATTAAACCAACTTCAGCCAAAAAAATCCACAGACCCTATTTACTGTATCCTGATCCTATCTCCCTTATTCTCCCGTTATGACCATCTCCCACCCAGACCTATCCCTCCAATTACCTGCAAATTTGCTGCAATGGGGAATTCTCATCCTCCCCTTTTATCCAACTGTTGGTGCAATCATCCTGGGTTTCGCTGCGCTATTAGCATGGTTACGCAAATATCCCATCCTTATCCATCGTCCCTTAAATTGGGGATTTGCTGTTTTCAGTATTTTCCTGATTATTAGTGCCATATTTGCGTGGCAAAAACAGGATGCTGTTTTCGGTCTTTTCAATCTGATTCCATTTTTCTGGTTGTTTGCAGCGACCAGCATCATTGTCCAAACACCAACCCAATTACGTCGAATTGCACAAATTCTGGTTTATGTATCCCTACCAGTTTGTCTACTCGGCTTTTTACAACTTTTTTTGCAACTGCAAACACCACCGATTTGGGAACAAATTTTTGGCTGGTCAATTATAGCTGGTGGAAATCCTACTGGTCGGATGTCATCTCTATTTATCTATGCAAATATTTTTGCTGGTTATACCGTAACTGTATTTATTTTCGGATTGGGATTATGGATTGAACTGTATCACAAAATCCGTTGTCGCTCGATCCAACCTAATTTAAATTTTATCCTCCTCACCCTGATAGTTATGATTAATTTTGCATCTTTAATTCTCAGCAATTCCCGCAATGCTTGGCTAATTGCAATTCTCACCTGTATCGCCTATGCACTATACCAGGGTTGGCGAATAATAGTAAGCGTCACCCTTGGTATTGGTACAAGTATGCTATTAGCAGCCTATGCACCCCTATCCATTGCCAATTTTTTTCGACGCTTTGTTCCGGAATTTTTTTGGTCAAGATTAAACGATCAGCAATTTCGCGATCGCCCTGTGGTGACTATGCGTAAAACCCAATGGGATTTTGTCTGGGGAATGATGCGCGATCGCCCGTTGACTGGGTGGGGATTACGTAATTTTACACCATTGTATGAAAAGAATACTGGTGTTTGGCTGGGACATCCCCACAATTTATACCTGATGTTGGCTGGTGAGGTGGGAATTCCAGCAACTTTACTGTTTATTACCCTACTCATGGGGATTTTGATTAGTAGTATTCAAGCTCTGCGGATAGGCAAAAATCTGTTTTCGGAAGATGATATGATTATTTTTACCTACATCCTTGGGTTTCTCGGTTTCCTCCTATTTAATACTTTTGATGTCACCCTCTTCGATTTTCGTTTAAATGTGCTTTTTTGGACTATAATGGGGGCATTAACCGGAAATATTTACTACCTCAAATCCCTTGACAAAAAATCCCTTCACAACTGATTTGGAAACCTCCCAGTTTTGAGTCACTCCTCCCTTTGAAAGTATTTTTATTGTGAATAAATATTAAATCTATTGACGTATTTAATTAGTGGATATACACTATCGGATGTGTGTGAGGAGCGAACCAGTGAGAGTACCGAGACGAAACACGGCCAGTCGTCGGTACTCTTTCTGATTTTTATGGTATTGGAATTGTCAGTATGGCGATCGCGCGAATCAACAGAAGAGGTTTTATGGGCGATAAAGTATTACCAGCAACCTAAATAAGTAGGGAGTAGGGACAGACGCGACATGTCGTGTCTGTACAGGGAATAATTTTAGCCCAAAAATTCTACTTTTTATTGACTCCTAAAAATTGCAGATGCAGGTTTTTTCGCTCCGTGCGCCTATTGGTGATGAGAGTAATTAGTGATACACTGCAATTAGTTCAACAGTAAAAACTTTTCAATAGCGATCGCAACTCCATCTTCTTCAACGCTAGGTGCAACCCAATCAGCTCTTTGTTGGACTTCCGGTGGTGCATCCCCCATTGCCACTCCAATACCCGCATATGCAATCATTTCCACATCATTAAAATTATCGCCAATAGCCATGACATTTTCCGGTCGCAGTTGCAAAATTTCCTCAGCTAAATAACGTACTGCTCCCCCCTTATTCACCTGGGGATGAGCAGCTTCAAAAAAGGTGGAAACGGATTTGGTTAAATAAAGTTGACTGGGATGATAGCGATCGCGCAATGATTTGAGGAGGTAATCTGTGATTTTCGGGTCGGGTGTCAAAGCGAGAATTTTCGTCGGTTCGATTTCCATCACTTGACGCAAATCCCCAACTGCTATGGGTTTAATTCCCGAACGTTCGGCGTACATTTCTGTATCTTTGGTAATTTGCCGCACGTAAAGTTCATCATTAATGTAAAAATGCACCGACAACAGAGACAGTAAATCCGGTTGTTCCAGATAGTCCAGGACTTCCTCAACCATTTGTCTTTCCACAGGTAAATGACGATGTCTGTGCTGACTAATTGGGTCTTGTATCCACGCTCCCTGATAGGCAATAATCGGTAACTGGGAAGCAATTTGTTGATGGAAACGAAGGGCTGAACGATACATTCTCCCCGTCGCTACAGCAACTTGAATTCCCTGAGCTTGAACTTGTTTGATTGCAGTTTGGACTGCTTCGCTCACAGTATTGTCATGACCAGCAATGGTTCCATCTATATCGACAACCAACAACTTGATGTCCATCGATGGGGGTAGGGAAGGATTTTGCATGGGGATTAACTATCGGTATGCAGTATTAAGTACCTATAGTGAACATAAATATCAAACAACACACCCACAAAGCTACAGGTCAGACAAATAATACCTATACCCCATATAGGTGTACCACTTCCAAAGGTGGTCAAAAACGCCATAATCCCATCTGCGATCGCCCCACTCAAGTTAGCCAATCCCGGTAGATAACCGATTAAAGTTGCCACACCCAGCACCAGCCCAAAAAATAATAACGGCGCTAGGGCACAGAAAACAACCGTCAACACTAACGAGCGCAGAAAATTCGTAAATACACTCATCCGAAACTCCGTTAGGATTCGATATTAACGCCCTATATTTTGATTATTACTTTCCACAATAAGCGCAATAATCCATTAATATACATTTTGTCAAAAATCTTAAGTTTTTATTAAAGCACATTTGGAGGTTAATTAGAAACTTTTATCAATAAAATTCTAGGAATTTACAATGAAAGCACATCTGGGAGTCAAAGCGGAGTATACTCCTGACGAAGAATGCTAGTCAACCCAGAGTAATCCAAAATTTATGAGTAATGATACCCAATTTACTTTAGCTAACTTAATCAAGCAGCAGATTCGACAAAATCCTCGACAACGGATTACCTTTGCGGAATTTATGGAGATGGCCCTATATCACCCCGAATTGGGTTACTATTCAAGCCGAGCCGGAAATTTGGGGAAAGAGGGAGATTTTTTTACTTCGGTGCATTTAGGGGCAGATTTTGGGGAAATGATTGCCAATCAATTACTGGAGATGTGGGAAATTCTCCAACGACCTGCAAATTTTACACTAGTGGAAATCGGAGCTGGACAGGGTTTATTGGCGTTGGATATTCTGAAGTATTTACAAGCCAAACATGAAGACTGTTTTGCAGCAACAAAGTATACAATCATCGAACAATCACCCAAATTGCAACGGGAGCAGCAACAGCGTTTGCAGGGTTGGTCTGTGACTTGGTGTGATTTAGGGGAAATACCGGAAAATAGTTTGGTGGGGTGTATTTTTTCCAACGAGTTAGTGGATGCTTTACCGGTGCATCAATTTGCGATCGCCTCTGGTGAAGTTCAGGAAATTTTTGTCAGCGTTAGAGAAAATCCTGGGGTGAAGGGGGGTTTTGAGTTCGTAGAGGTGATGGATGATCCTTCCACCCCGGAGTTAGTTAATTATCTACAATCTTTTGGTTTTGATATTAGTAATTTTCCGGATGGATACAGGAGTGAAATTAACCTTGCTGCACGGGATTGGTTAGGGAACGTCAGCAGATGTTTACAACAGGGTTATGTGATCACAATTGATTATGGCTACCCTGGACACCGCTACTATAACCCACGACGAACAACGGGGACATTACAATGCTATTTTCGCCACCAACGTCACAATAACCCCTATATTAACGTGGGATACCAAGATATAACCAGCCACGTCAACTTTACAGCCTTGGAAAAATGGGGTGAACAGTACCAATTGCAAACATTAGGCTTTACCCAACAGGCCTTATTTTTAATGGCATTGGGATTAGGTGATCGCCTAGTCCAATTACCCTACACAAATCTTCCCACAATGGAGGTGCTTCAACGACGGGATTATCTCCAGCAACTCATCGATCCGATGGGTTTAGGTGGATTTGGTGTATTGATTCAAGGTAAAAATGTCCCCAACCAGTTACCCACGGGATTAAAGCAACCTTCAAACCCTTGATTCTAAACTTGTAGAGGGTGCTGGAAAAGATTGGGGTCTACTCCAGTCTGGACGGAGGTTAGCCGCATTACGTAAATAAATGTGATGGATTGGCATATTCACAGGTAAATAGGCATGGATCAAAAACCGAATACATCGTTTTAAACTACCTTGCACATGCATTTGTTGTACATCCAACATGGGAACCGAATCCCACAAAGGTCGTTTGCGAGCGATCGCCGCAGGGAAAATCGCATCTAAATCGTTAGTCACCGAAAACATTACGCTGACGAAATCATGGGGATTTAGTTGATTGCGGTTTTCCAACTCATCTAACAATTCCATCACTGCTTCATGCATGGCATCAACTGTATTTTCTGATACTGTCGTTGCACCACGAATTGCCCGCATCCGCCACTCTGCATCCACAAAAATTCTCCTAATTATAGATTATTTACCACTTTTGATTCTATTTTTACTCTAAAATCAACTGATTTTAATGTTTTGATATTGCTTTTAATGTATTTGGTTTTGTTGATAATTAACTGCGATCGCATTAGAGAATAAAGGATACAGGAGAAATCAGTCATAGGTCTACTTAATATTTTCCTTGGGTTTTGTTGACGGTTAAGGGATAACTGTTTTTGAGTCGGAGAAAAAAGTGTAATAGTTGGGTTGGAACTATTCCCTCCCACTAAAACCCAGATTTCTCACAGGTGAACGGTAAACCTGAAATAACGGCTGAATTTTCTTTCTACTCCCTAATCCCTTCACGGACTATTCCCTCAAAGTTGGGGGGATTTGTGAGAAATCCGGGTAAAAGACTTTTTCCGCCAATCCTAGTAGAGACGTAGCAATTCTACGTCCCTACAACACAACGTCAAATTTTCAATTCATATTTGTATTCGGCAACGCCTCCAATGGATAATACAAAAACTAGGGACGATATAGCCATAGCGGTAAACCACTGGTGGAGACTTCAAATTCTAGCCAATCAATTCCGCTCGCTATGATATTTTTATTGGTATTGTTCCCCGGTAAAATCCGACTAATGAGGGATTTTGGTTCTTCAAAGGTAAAACACTTGGTTTTTTCCGGGTCTAATTCTACCAATTCACAAGCCCAGCGTCGTGCATCTTCTTCCGTACCCAAACGATCGACAACACCCAATTCTAAAGCCTGTTGTCCAGTGAAAATCCGACCATCGGCAAAACTTTTCACGGTTTCCACTGGAAGGGAACGACCTTCAGCAACGGTTTGGACAAATTGCTGATAACTAGTATCTATTAATTCTTGCAAAATAGTTTGTTCTGGGGGGGTCAATTCCCGGTCAAAAGCCAAAATATCTTTGTAGGGACCTGACTTAATTACCTTGAAAGACACTCCGATTTTTTCTAACAATCGTTCCAAATTATTGCCGCGCAAAATCACACCAATGCTTCCGGTAATCGTTCCCGGATTGGCTACGATATACTGCGCACCCATACCAATATAGACACCACCAGATGCAGAAATATTCCCAAAACTAGCAATTATTTTCACCTTGTCCCGCAATCGCTTGAGAGCTGCATAAATTTCCTGGGAATCTCCCACCGTTCCCCCAGGACTATCAATGCGTAACAACAAAGCAGGGAATTTCCTCTCTTCAACCGTTTTCAGCGCTTCCAATACCCGCTTTCGCGTAGCACTTGCGATCGCACCCGTAATTTCGATTCGAGCAATCTGTTTGCGGAATTTCGACTGAAAAGGCCAAACCATGAGCAATAAAATAACCTTAATGAATTTTTTGATCTCAATATCAATACTAAACTATGAAGGGTGAGGGAGCGAGAGAGCAGTAAATCCAAAATCTCAAATCCACCTGGGAAAGTTTTCTGGATTGGTTTCCCCCGGTTATAGTAGGTGATGTGGTGGAGTCGGTTTTTCGCCAAAGTTTGTCAGAAGAATAAATCTTCCCTCAACTTTCCGCAAAATCCACAAGACCCACGTAGTGCGGATCAACCGAAGAGTAATCCGAAATCCAAAATCCACAATCACATTACTCCCAAAGAATAAATCTTCCCTCAACTTTCCGCAAAATCAACAGATCCACCTAGTGCGGATCAACCGAAGAGGAATCCAAAATCTAAACTCACATTACAAGAAGCTCGGTTGAAAGCCCTTGTCTTTTAAGCAGGGTATGAAAACGCACTGCGGGATTAATGCCGCCAGTATCTTACAGAGTTTGTAAAATACACTTAGATAATAACCCAGGTTGCGGGTTACTTGAGAACGCGATCGCTTCCATCAGTAAAATCCCCTCCAGGAACAAAAACGGAGGGGATTATGCTAAATGAAATAATTACTGTCTATTCGTCACTATCACTATATTGAAACCGTATTTAGCCCTATTGCTAGTATGTATCCAAAATCAATTCATGCTGTGACTTACGAAGGATTTTTACTTAAGTTACAAGCATTTATTTTTGTGTTTACTGTAAAACAAGCATTTATGTAGCTAGTATCGTTTGGCACTTGCAATGATTAGTATCTATTTCGGTTACTTACTGTGTAACCGAAGTCTTTTTTCGTGCGATCGCATAGCTCTCCGGGTGCTTCGCACCCGGAGTCGCGTAACCCGCAACTTGGGTTATTAGGAGGCTCCGCCTCGTGGTAATCTGGAGGCAGAGCCTCGAGGTCGGGATTCCCCCGCAGAGCAGGGGAACTAGAGGCTAGGAAGGATTGGCAATCTTCCAACAACAACAACAGGATCAAGGCTGTGGATTTTCCAGAACCGGGACGACCAGTTAATAAAGTTAATAAAACGTGTTCTGGTGCATATTTCCGCAATCCTTCCAGTACGTTTAATATTTCCCATTTTTCCCCTGCTGTGGATAACAGTTCTCTGTCGGATTGAATTTTTAAGGTCTGTAATTCTATCAATAGGACTTTTGCTGCTGGTTTGTCGCGATTTTTACTCACCACATCGATGATGGTGTAGCTATCCCACCATTGAGCGTATTTATGGCAAATTGATTGCAGATAGGGTTCCCAGTCAATCACCGCAATTATCCAGGCACGAAAATACTTAGAAACTAATATAGCGTAGCGGTTTGTATTTGGTGGATTTACTTAATCAAAACACAGGTTCGCTAAATTTCTACATATTTACATACTCGACATCACATACCGCAGTCCTATAATCTGTTGTGAAATCTTACATGTAGGATTGTTAATCGTTGACAATTGACAGTTGACGGTTAACATTCACCAGTCATCAGTCAACGGCACGCTATTTTAATCGGATTGCTATAATTTAGCCTGAAGAAAGATGAAATATTCGGAACTGGAGATATACACCCTGATAATTTTATTCTCCATCCTTCCGCTAGAATAACACTTTTAGAGTAATTTTACTCAAAAAAATCTTGGAAATAAAAATATTCTGTCTCATTCACGCGCAAAAAACCTACTAGTACAAGTCGCCGGAAATACGCCTATCATTTTCCTAGCTCCCATGCTCCGCGTGGTCACCAGATAAAAAATCTTGGAAATAAAAATATTCTGTCTCATTCGCCCGCAAAAAACCTACTACTATTGGTCTGTCCCATTAATTTTGATGAGTAAAAAAAGGCACGTATTAGCGCTAGTCTACGACAACCCTGCGGGTATAGCGCCTTTATCATAAAGCTTTTTCGAGGCTAAAGCCACTACAATTCAAGGTTCAAAGCTCTAATGGAACCGTATTGTGTTATAAGTTCCTTGTCTCATTAAAGTTTTCAAGGATACTAACATGTCAATGATTTTAATCAAGGGTACATACCGTATCCTCAATACTGCACCGGATGGGGATTCCATTCGTTTTTATCCCCACAATCCCGAATTGTGGAAAAAGTTACCAAGACGAGTCCGTAGTAACTTTGCAGGTGGTGCTCAGTTACGCTTAGATAGTATCGATGCACTGGAAACCCATTATCAACCACAAGGTAATATTACCGGAATGGTTCATCAACCCCTAGAATATGCCCATGCAGCAACAGATGAACTGTTGAAATTTCTCGGTTTTCAAGAGTTTACCCGTAATAACAAGGAAGTCATTACCGCAGTGACACCAGAACAGGTTCCGGGTTATATTTTGACTCGTTCTGCGGATGTATACGGTCGATGTGTCGCTTTTGTGTTTGCAGGTGACATTGACCGCGAAGATGGTGACAGCATCTTTTTTGATGGGGAATTATTACAAAAAAGTGCTAACTACCATCTAATTCAAACAGGGTTGACCTACCCAACTTTTTACTCTAAGCTTTACCCAGACATTCGCAAAGAGTTAATTATTGCTACCCAAACAGCACGTCAAGCAGGGAAGGGGTTATGGTCATTGGATCAAACGACGGTTGGTTTTGAATTGGAAAATTTGCAAACCCTTACGGAGCAAGTTGTTATTTTACCGAAATTATTTCGTCGTTTGTTAAGTTATTTAGCAATTAATGACGGTAGTTACTCCCTAGATGGATTTATGGATTTTTTAGAATCGCAAAATGACCGATTAATTATTCTTCCGGAAGGACATGTAACGGGATTTGATTTTGTCGTCACCGTCGAATCTCAAAGGGTGAAAATGAATTATTCACCGGAGGATTTAGTATTTATGGAAAAATGATGCGATTTTGGATTTTAGATTTAATCTGCTCGCTTGTAAATCGGGTGAGTCGGGAGTACAGACGACCCGATGGGTCGTCTGTACAGGGAGTGGGAATGAGTTATTTGTAAATCGGGTGAGTCCGGGTCGTCTGTACAGGGAGTGGGAATGGGTTATGTGTAAATCGGGTGAGTCGGGAGCGGGGAAAATCACTTTCATCTCAATAGAGAAGTTGCGCTACATGCATCTACGGTTCTGGTGTACGTAATTTATGTTGACTACTCCCTATTCCCATACAGACGCGACATGTCGCGTCTCTTCCTACTCCCTATTCACAAGCAAGGGATTATTAAGAAATTTCGGTATATTTTCCCTACCGGAATACTTAGGTAATTGGTCATCTTAAGAATTGTCTTGACAAATTATCGATACCATATTCAATTCCTATGATACCTCCAGCTAGTTCCTCCTCGGCTTCCCTACCCCACATTGCTGGTTATACCCTGTTTGAGGAAATTTATTCTGGTTCCCGTACCTGTGTGTATCGAGGGTGGGATAATCAGACCCAGGGTCGGGTGGTAATTAAGCTGTTGCGACGGGGATATCCTAGTTTTGAGGAATTGGTACAGTTTCGGAATCAGTATGCGATTACGAGAAATTTGCCGATTCCTGGAATTATCAAACCGGTGAGTTTGCTATCTGTGGGGAATGGTTATGCTTTGGTAATGGAGGATTGGGTAGAGGAATTGGGTGATGGGATATACCCGGTGGCTTTAAATCGATATCTGCGGGAAAATGGTTCTTTGCCGGTGGGGGAAGTATTAGAGATTGGGATGCAGTTGACGGATATTCTCCACGGTTTAGGTCAGTGTCGGGTGATTCACAAGGATATTAAGCCGGGGAATATTTTGATACATCCGGTGACGAAGCAGGTGAGGTTGATCGATTTTAGTATTGCTTCGTTGTTACCGAAGGATTGTCAGGAAATTCAGAGTCCCAATGTGTTGGAGGGGACTTTGGCTTATTTGGCTCCGGAACAAACTGGGAGGATGAACAGAGGTATCGATTATCGCACTGATTTTTACAGTTTAGGTGTAACTCTGTATGAGTTGTTGACGGGGAGATTACCGTTTGTTTGTGATGACCCTTTGGAATTGGTGCATTGTCACATTGCGAAAATCCCTCCTGCTATGAGTAATGGGGAAATTCCTGGGGTTGTGGATGGGATTATCCACAAGTTAATGGCGAAAAATGCGGAGGATCGATATCAAAGTGCTTTGGGATTAAAGTATGATTTGGAGAAGTGTTTAAATGAGTTAAGGGAGACGGGGACGATTAAATCTTTCCCTATTGGACAACGGGATATTTGTGACAGGTTTATTATTCCGGAAAAGTTGTATGGTCGAGAACGGGAAGTTGGGGAATTACTGACAGTATTTGCAAGGGTGTCCCAGGGAAGTTGTGAGTTGATGTTGGTTGCTGGTTTTTCTGGGATTGGTAAAACTGCGGTGGTAAATGAGGTGCATAAACCCATTGTTAAACAACGGGGTTATTTTATCAAGGGTAAGTTTGACCAGT
Source organism: Calothrix sp. NIES-3974 (assembly GCF_002368395.1). Lineage (GTDB taxonomy): Bacteria > Cyanobacteriota > Cyanobacteriia > Cyanobacteriales > Nostocaceae > NIES-3974. The sequence goes on along the minus strand of NZ_AP018254.1, from coordinate 1,737,559 downwards.
TTAACCGGGATATACCTTTTTCGGCTTTTGTACAAGCGCTGCGGGATTTGATGACACAATTATTATCGGAGTCGGATGCGCAGCTGGCAAGATGGCGTAAGGAAATATTAGCAGCAGTAGGGGAAAATGGACAGGTTTTAATTGAGGTGATTCCGGAGTTGGAAGCAATTATCGGTTCCCAACCCCCCGTTGCAGAATTATCGGGGAGTGCGTTACAAAATCGGTTTCAGGTGGTATTTCAACGGTTTATTAGTGTATTTACTACCCCAGACCATCCTTTGGTGATATTTCTCGATGATTTGCAATGGGTTGATGCCGCTTCCCTAGAATTGCTAAAGTTGTTGATGGATAGTCATGGTTATTTATTAATTTTGGCAGCCTATCGGGATAATGAGGTATCTCCCATCCATCCTTTTATTTTGACAGTAGGAGAACTGAAAAAATCTCAAGTGATGGTTAATGGTATTACTTTGACACCTTTAAAGTTTGCGGATGTGAATGATTTGGTGGCAGATACTTTACATTGTCCAGGGGAATTAGCCCAACCGTTAACAGAATTAATCTTTCGCAAAACCCAAGGAAATCCCTTTTTTACCACTCAGTTTTTGAAAGCACTACAGGAAGATGGATATATTCGCTTTAATATCCAACGGGGTTATTGGGAATGTGATATTACCCAGGTAAATGCACTGTCACTCACCAATGATGTGGTGGAATTTATGACATGGCAGTTGCAAAAGTTACCGCCACAAACCCAACGTGTACTGAAGTTCGCCGCTTGTGTTGGGAATCAGTTTGATTTAGAAACTTTAGGGGTTATTTGTGAAGAGACAGCAACAGAAGTTGCAACAGCACTGTGGAAAGCGCTACAGGAAGGGTTGATTTTACCCACAACTCAAGTTTATAAGTTTTTTCAGGATATCGATTCCGTTGCCGCAGAAATTCCCAACCCCCAATATCGATTTTTGCACGATCGCGTTCAACAAGCTGCCTATTGTTTAATTCCGGAGGGGGAAAAACAAACCACCCATCTGCAAATTGGTCAGTTACTGCAAAGAAATCTTTCCGATAGTGTAAGGGAAGAAAAATTATTTGAGATAGTCGGTCATTGGAATTTAGCTGCGGATTTGATTACCGATCTTCAGGAAAGGGAAAACTTGGTGCGATTAAATCTTGCTGCTGGGAAAAAAGCCAGAAATTCCGCAGCTTACGCAAGTGCAAGAAACTTCTTCCAAACCGGGATTAAATTACTATCTGGTGATTGTTGGGATAATCAGTATGAATTAACACTGGATTTATATATATCGGCTGCGGAATCTGCCTATTTGAATGCAGATATCGCAGAAATGGAATTAATGGCTAATCAGGTGTTAAATTCAGCTCGTACCCCTCTGGATCGGGTGAAAATATATGAAATCCAAATTAACGTCCTGACAGCACAGGGTCGGATGTTAGAGGCGATCGCAACGGGTAGGGATATTTTAGCCCAGTTGGGGGTGGAGTTTGCTACCACATCGGATCAAAGTTTGCTAAATCAGATTTTACAAACCCTCTCGCAGCAGTTACATGGTAAACAAGTGGAGGAACTGGCAAATTTACCATTGATGGAGGAACCCCGAGTCATTGCAGCTATCGACATTTTAAGTAAATTGTTTCCACCCACAATTCAGGGAGCGCCCCATTTACTTCCCCTGTTAGCATTAACGATGGTAAACCTATCGGTGCAATTTGGCAATACATACCTTTCTGTGGTTGGGTACGTGCTTTATGGTTTGGTATTATCTGCCTTTAACAGGGAGGTGGAAACGGGTTATCGATTTGGTAAATTGGCATTGACCCTGTTGGAGCGATTTCATCAAAAGACAGCTAGTGCAGCAGTTTTATCAATTTTTGGGTTCTTTATCCAACATCATAAGGAACACCTACGAACGACCATATCCATCTTTCAACAAGGCTATCAAGCAGGGATGGAAACGGGGGATTTCGTTTATGTCAGTTATAATATTCTGAGTTACTTTGATTGCAAACTATTTGCCGGTGTAGAATTAGATAGTTGGTATGGGGAAATTGCTGCTTATCAGCAAGTTTTAAGGGAGGTCAAACAAGATTTAGCCCTAGCTCATTTAGGTATGAGGGTACAGACCGCTAATAACTTGCTGCACCTGGTTAAACAACCCGATTGTCTACGGGGTGAAGCCTATGATGAAACCGTGATGATTCCTAAATCTCGGCAGAATCAAGAACTAACCGCGATCGCTTTTGTTTACACTTTTAAATTATACCTTGCCTATCTCTGGGGTAATTATTCTGCCGCCGTTGAATATATTACTCAAGTTCAGCAGTACATACAAGCCATATCCGGGATGGTCTTTGTTCCTGTCTTCCATTGCTATGCAGCTTTGACGTACTTGGGAATGATTTTGGAACATCCCCCAACAGACTTTGAAGAAATACTGGGGAAAGTGGAAAGCCATGCAGAAGCGCTTGCAGAATGGGCAAAACATGCTCCCATGAACCACCAACATAAACTCGACCTGGTTACAGCACAAAAAAGCTGGATATTAGGGGAAAAAGCAGCAGCTATTGAATTATACGACAAAGCGATCGCAGGTGCAAAGGCGAATGCATATCTGCACGAGGAAGCTTTAGCCAATGAACTTGCAGCCAAATTCTACCTGGATTGGGGTAAGGAAAAAATTGCTGCTGATTATATGCAACAAGCCTACTATTGCTATGCACGGTGGGGTGCAAAGGCAAAAATTTACCATTTGGAACACAATTATCCCCAGTTACTGATACCGATTTTACAATCCCAAGCTGTATCCATATCAGCGACGGAAACCGTTTTAAGTACAAATACCCTCAGTCAAGTCAGTGGAAGATTAACAGGAGAAGATACCCTATACCCTTCCACTTCCGCTAGTAGCAGTATTTCCGCAACCCTAGATTTAACCACAGTCCTTAAGGTATCCCAAATTCTTTCCCAGGAAATTGAACTGGATCGGTTACTTGCAACCCTATTACAAACGGTTTTTAAAAACGCAGGAGCGGATCGGGGAGTTTTACTCATGTTCCAGGACGGACAATGGTTTGTGGAAGCAACTGCAACCCTAGACACTTCACCAGAGATTGCATCCATACCCCTGGATAACTATCCCCATATTCCCCATTCCCTCATTCACAGGGTCAAACGCACCTCCCAACCCGTCGTCATTGATAACGTCCAACTAGATGTAAATTTACAACAGCAAATCCCCCACCCACCCAAAAGTGTATTATGTACTCCCCTTTGCCAACAAGGAGAACTAGTAGGCATATTATACCTGGAAAACCATGCAGCCATCGGCGCATTTACCAGCGATCGCGTCCAGTTAATTAATTTTCTCTGCACCCAAGCAGCGATTTCCCTGAAAAATGCTCGCCTTTACCAAACTTTACAACAAAAAGAATTATTCCTGCGTAGTATCTACGAAGGTGTAAACGAGGGTATCTGCGTCATTGATGTCACCGAATCGGGAGATTTTTTGTATGCAGGATGGAATCCAAGTCTAGATCGATTGGTTGGTATTTCCAGTTGTGATGTTGCTGGTAAAACACCGGAAGAAGTGTTTGGAGTGGTTCAAGGTGGAATACTACGACAAAATTACCAATCCTGCTTAAACTGCGCTACAACTATTTCTTATGAGGAATTTATCCCCATCCAAGGTCAAGATTTCTGGTGGTTTACAACCCTCAATCCCCTCCAAGATGACACTGGACGCATTCATCGTATTATTCTGACAACCATTGAAATTAGCGATCGCAAACAAGCAGAAATCGCTCTGCAAGCGAGTCAAAGTCAATTACAAAACTTAGCCAATAATATCCCCGGAGTTATCTCCAGATATCAAACAGATACCCAGGGAAAAACCATCTGTTTATATATTAGCGATCGCTCCACAGATATTTTCGGTTTCCCACCCGCTCAAATTCAAGCAAGTGAAGATTGTATATTCAGACATATCGATCCAGCAGATCAAGAATCCTTCCAAATAGCTGTGACTCAATCCATCCAAACCCTCCAACCCCTCATCTGGTCTGGACGCTACAACCTCCCCACCGGAGAACAAAAATGGATCGAATCCAATTTTATCCCCACCCCCCAAGCAGATGGTTCCGTCATCTGGGATGGTTTTACCCTTGATATTACCCAACGCAAAATTGCAGAACGGGAACAGCAAAAACTCCTCACCATCATCAATGCTACATCTGACATTGTGGGAATTGCTGATGCCCAAGGGAATAACCTCTATATTAACCCAGCAGGGCAAACCCTATTCGGACTTACAGACCCACAGGCAGAATTTAATATTGCCACAGTTCATCCCCCCCATATTCACGAAAAAATGTTTCACCAAGCCATACCAACAGCTATCCAACAGGGTATCTGGATGGGAGAATCTATGATTGTGAATTCCCAAGGGGAAGAAATACCCATCTCCCAGTCCATTATGGTACACAAAGATCCATCTGGCAATGTTGAGTACTTCTCCACCATTATCCGGGATATTCGTGACATTAAAATAGCAGAAAAATTAATTCAAGAAAAAAATCAAGTTCTAGAGCAAACCCTAATCCAACTGCAAAAAAGTCAAGCCCAGGTGGTACAATCAGAAAAGATGTCCGCACTAGGTAATCTCGTCGCTGGAGTTGCCCACGAAATCAATAACCCCATCGGCTTTATCAACGGCAGTATCAACAACGGCAAAGACTACGTGCAGGACTTACTTTCTCACCTCGACCTTTACCAACAATACTATCCCCAACCCGTTACAGCCATTAGCGACCACGCAGAAGACATCGACTTGGAATTCCTACGGGAAGACTTACCAAAACTACTCGATGGGATGAAAGCAGCAAGCGATCGCATTAAATCCATCAGCACCAGTTTACGCACCTTCTCCCGTGCTGACACCGAAAACAAAATAGCTGCTAACATCCACGAAGGTATGGATAGTACCCTCCTAATTTTAAAATACCGCCTCAAAGGCAACGAAAATCGACCAGCCATTGAAGTCATCCAAAACTACGGTAATATCCCAGCCATTCTCTGCTTCCCCGGACAACTTAACCAAGTATTCATGAACATTCTCGCCAACGCCATCGATGTCTTCGACGAAGCAGCACAGGAATCAACCTTTACCGAACTCAAAGCCAAACCTCAACAAATTACCATTCAAACCACCCTCATAAATCCCAATCAAATCCAAATCCGTATCCGTGACAACGGTAAAGGAATGTCCCCAGAAACCCAAGCACGCATCTTCGACCACCTATTTACCACCAAAGCCGTCGGTAAAGGAACCGGACTAGGACTAGCCATTGCTCGGCAAATCATCGTTGATAAACACAATGGTACCATCGAAGTGCGATCGCAATTAGGGAAAGGAACTGAATTTTGTATTTGTCTACCCGTGAATGGATAATTTGTTAACAAACACAGAATGTTTTTTGCAAAACATCCAACGTCATATCATCTAGAGACGTAATATATAACGCAATATTATGTAGAGACGTAATATATTACGTCTCTACGATTGTTCTAAATGAATATTCTGCTACCATCAAGTAGCTAGAATCATCTCACCATCATGCAATTTAGACATAGGTTGATACACAAGTTCTTACCATTACTTCTTTTCCCTATTTGCTGCGGTTTGTCATTACTTGCTTGTCAATCGCAACCAGAAATTGCAACTAGACGGGAAAATCAACCATTATCAACTCCCCAATCAACTCCGACTCCCCCACCCCTTTTTCAAACCTCCCCACCACAAGACCCAAACTATTTCATGGATGATCAAATTTGGGGGAAACCTGGAGACAAACAAAATTTGATTGCAGCAATCGACCATAGTTTAAGCTACTTACAGAGACCAACCGCAAAGAAAGCTTACGAAAATTATATTATCCCCGAAATTACCCATGCTAGAGTGGAAAAAAGCCTGAAAAGATTTCGAGAATTGCTCATCAAATCTCAAAATCCCCAGGAATTACAAACTGCTGTCAATCAAGAATTTGTATTTTATAAATCTATTGGCTCTGATAAAAAAGGTTCCGTTTTATTCACAGGTTACTATAAACCAATCTATCTCGCTAGTCGTCAACCAACAAACGAATATCCCTACCCCGTCTATCGCTTACCGGATGATTTTCAAACCTGGAGTAAACCCCATCCAACCCGTGTGGAATTAGAAGGAATAGATGGTCTCCAAGCTGCTCAAGGTAAACTCAAAGGTTTAGAATTATTTTGGTTAAAATCGCGGATAGATGCTTTTATTGCCCAAGTTCAAGGCTCTGCCGTCCTGAAATTTCCCGATGGCACAACCACAACAATTAATTATGCTGGAAATACCGACCATGATTATGTCAGTTTAGGTAAGGAATTAATTAAAGACGGTAAATTACCCTCAGAGGGAATCACCCTTGAAAAAGTTATTAACTACCTCGAAAAAAACCCCGAAAGCCAAAATATTTACTTACCCAGAAACCCCCGTTTTATCTTTTTTAAAGATACGAAAAATGCTCCTGCAAGTGGTAGCATCAGTGTCCCCGTCACCCCCGAAAGGTCAATCGCCACAGATAAATCCCTAATGCCTCCCGGTGCATTAGCCATTATTCGCGCTCCCTTGCCATTTGTCAATCAAGGTAAAATCGAACAGCGTCTTGTCAGTCGCTACGTCCTTGACCAAGATACAGGGGGTGCAATTAAAACCCCAGGTCGAGTGGATTACTACATAGGTGTTGGCAAAGAAGCAGGCGATCGCGCAGGTGCTATCGTTAATCAAGGTGAGTTATACTATCTGCTGTTGAAAGATTAGAGGTTGCTGATGGAAATGAATTCTATATTTCCCCAAAATCGATTTAAAAACCACATTTAATATCAATTTGCCAAAAAAATACAACAGAATTTTGTTTGTAGTAGAGACGTAATATATTACGTCTCTACAAACAAAAAATACCCCCGGTATCCCGGAGGGCATTTTCGCTATTTACCTAACTTGTAGCTAAATCCAAACCAAAACCTGGAATTAACCGTTGATTGCAGGTGCGCTCAATGCAACAGGTGCAGCTTCACCAGCAGCCAAGTCGAGGGGGAAGTTGTGAGCATTACGCTCGTGCATTACTTCCATACCCAAGTTGGCACGGTTGATGATGTCTGCCCAAGTGTTGATTACACGACCTTGGCTGTCAATCACAGACTGGTTGAAGTTGAACCCGTTCAAGTTGAACGCCATGGTGCTGATTCCCAATGCGGTGAACCAAATTCCTACTACTGGCCATGCTGCTAAGAAGAAGTGCAATGCACGGCTGTTGTTGAAGGATGCGTATTGGAAAATCAAACGACCGAAGTATCCGTGTGCTGCCACGATGTTGTAGGTTTCTTCCTCTTGACCGAATTTGTAGCCGTAGTTTTGGCTTTCGTTTTCGGTTGTCTCACGTACTAGAGAGGAAGTTACCAAGCTTCCGTGCATTGCACAGAATAAGCTTCCACCGAATACTGCTGCTACTCCCAATTGGTGGAAGGGGTGCATCAGAATGTTGTGTTCTGCTTGGAATACCAACATGAAGTTGAAGGTTCCGGAGATTCCCAAGGGCATTCCGTCGGAGAAGGAACCTTGTCCAATGGGGTAAATCAAGAATACTGCGGTTGCTGATGCTAATGGTGCAGAGTAAGCAACACAAATCCAAGGACGCATTCCTAAGCGGTAGGATAATTCCCACTGACGACCTAGGTAGCAGAAGCATCCAATTAGGAAGTGGAAGATTACTAATTGGTATGGACCGCCGTTGTATAACCACTCATCTAAGGATGCTGCTTCCCAGATGGGGTAGAAGTGGAGTCCGATGGCGTTGGAGGAGGGTACTACTGCTCCGGAGATGATGTTGTTTCCGTAGATTAAGGAACCTGCTACTGGTTCGCGGATTCCGTCGATGTCTACTGGGGGTGCTGCGATGAAGGCGATGATGAAGCAGGTGGTTGCTGCTAACAGGGTGGGAATCATCAATACGCCGAACCAGCCGATGTATAACCGGTTGTCGGTGCTGGTGATCCACTCGCAGAACCGCTCCCATACGTTTGCGCTTTCGCGACGTTGTAAGGTTGTGGTCATGATTTTATGAGTGCAGTTAATGAATGATTGAATGAAATAATGCAGGGTTTTGTTTTCCCTTATTTACAAATATACATGATTACTTTCAGAAAATGAGCATTTACTCTCATATTTTTTAAATATTATTAATATAATAAAAAATTATATAAGAGTGGGAGTAGGGAGTAGTGTTGATCGGCGCATCGTAACCAGTCCTGCGATCGCACTTGAGGGAGTAGGGAGTAGTGTTGATAGGATTTCTGATTTTTGGATTTTAGATTTTGGATGAGGTTTATAAGCGGTTAGATCGATTCCCTTGTACTTTAGAACTAAATGAAACTACCATAATTAATGGTTGCAGTTCTTAAATATGTAGCGACCATTGGCGTAGACGATATTACAGTGCATAAGGCGAATCATATTGCCGTTTATTAATTCGGTGTACCTACACTCAACCTAGAATTTCGGAGTTTTCAGTTCTAACAGGACTATATTTTATATATTTTATAGGACGTTTCTCTACGATCGACCGTGCTACGCAGGTCTACAAAGCTTGAAGTCAAAGGTTTGAATAAAAAAGGGGTTTAAATGCGATCGCAACACAGGAGTAGAGAGGGGAACTTACTGGCGCTGACGAGTTTGAATGAAAAAGGGGTTTAAATGCAATCGCAATTTTCGTGGCATCAGCTTTATTTCAATGCTGATATTTTGGCTGATTTGGGTGCGAACCAGGGGGTGTAAAAATCGGATGAAGGATTTCTTCGCTGGAAATGCTTGCTGGATGAGGTGCGAGGGATAATACCCTCCATCGACCCAACCAGCGGCTTTACCATTTATTTTTAATCTATTCTTTCGTTACTATTCCAAATAATCCCTATTAGGGATTGAAACGATAAATTCTGACTCGATATCCACACCTTCAACCTTCTACTATTCCAAATAATCCCTATTAGGGATTGAAATACGTAGATTAACAAGACAGTGAAAAAGTCTCGGTCACGAGTTACTATTTCAAAAAATATTCGCTTATTACCTATCGCATACAGAATTACTTCCTGGTTCAAAAGGCGATCGCAAGACCCAAAATTTAAATTTAATGATGGCGATCGCCCTTGCGTTTGAACACAGTCGCGACAATTATCTACTTTAAGCAGTGTGAGTATACATTGCAGCTATTTATAAATTACGTATATAACTAAAATTTTGGTTGGAAATTCACGCCTGAAGTCCTTACTAGATAAGCAAAAAAACTCTCCTCCTTCACTACCAGTACGTTAATTACTTTTTACTTTAATTTCCTACTTTTCTCATTGCGTAAGTCAGTAATTACCGAGGTAGTTGAAAAAAATGTCATTTCGTTTTTCCAACAAAACAGTCTAACGTGATTATTTATACTTTTCAGTCTTTGCACAAAAATCAAATACCTGTTATTTGAAAAGCTTACTAGTAAAGCATCACAGCTATTGCAGGTTGACAAAATTGGGGGTTTTATGTTTGATAATAATAACCATTATCATGAAAAGGGAAATAAGAATGGGCAAAACCCTATGGGAAGAAATATAACTTATCCCCAAATTGACAACAATAAAACTGAAACTTTTCGTAACAATTATTGTAAATGTATCACCGTTACTTGAAAACACCTGCCAATTAATCCCAAGATAACTTTCGGTTAACGCAGGACTTGACTACAGACTAGCTTGTAAATGAGGAGTGGAAGGGGGGAAACATTCACGAGGTAGGAGCGGCTGATTCTGCTTCCACGTGGAGCATAGGAGGGAGGGAACAGGAGTATATCCATCAAAATCGTCCTGTCTCCATTTCAATCCAAAACCCATAGTAGACAGGGTTTCCAACGCTGCTCCAAATAGTAGAGACGACCCGATGGGAAAATTAATAGTAGAGACGACCTGACGGGTCGTCTCTACGGTAATCCAAAATCCAAAATCCTGTGAGGAGGGAACAATGTTGAACTGGAACAAATATTTACTTATTAGTCCAATTATGGCTCTGGGTAGCTTTGTGGGGACAGCATCGGCAGAGCAAACTATTGCCCAGGAACCACTTCACCAACAAGCTAGTCCGACCTATCAACTGGACGCAAGCAAAACTCAAGAAAATACAGAAAACCCGTCGGGTAGTTTTTCCCTAGCCCAGGTGACATCCGTATCCCAGTTATCAGACGTTCAACCCACCGATTGGGCATTCCAGGCATTGCAATCTCTAGTGGAAAGATATGGTTGTATTGCTGGATATCCCAATGGAACCTATCGGGGGAATCGAGCCATGACCCGGTATGAGTTTGCCGCCGGGTTGAATGCTTGTTTAGAAAGGGTGAATGAGTTAATTCGGGTGGCGAGTCAAGATTTGGTGACAAAGGAAGATTTAGCAACTTTGCAGCGTTTACAGAAGGAATTTAGCGCTGAATTAGCGACACTGCGAGGACGTGTAGACCGGCTGGAAGCGAAAACAGCCGAATTGGAAGCGAATCAGTTTTCCACCACAACAAAACTCCAGGGGGAAGTGGTGATGGTAGTTTCTGGAGTTGCTGGGGGTGAAACGGTGAATGATGTAAATATCAAAGATAATAACGTCACCTTGGGAGCCAGAGCGCGGGTAGAATTAGTCACTAGTTTTACTGGAAAGGATACCCTATTTACCCGGATTCAGGGAAATAGTATTTTGGGACCAGAAATTGGCACACCGGAAGGAAGTTTATTTTTTGCTGGGGAAACAGGTAACTTGAATGCCGAATTAGATGCGCTGTGGTACAAATTTCCCCTTGGTCGGAGTACGGAAGTGATTGCGATCGCCAGTGGAGGTGCGGCAGATGATGTCGCCGAAACGATTAATTTGTTTGATGGGGATGGGGGTTCAGGAGCGATTTCCACCTTTGGGACACGCAATCCGATTTATTACAAGATGGATGGAGCGGGTTTGGGGATTACCCAGAATTTTGGGGATAGATTGGCTTTGCATTTAGCATATTTAGCTGGTGATGCCAATAATCCCAATCGCAAAAATGGTTTGTTTGATGGCAGTTACGGAGCCTTAGCCCAATTAACATTTAAACCCAGTGATGCGATCGCGGTGGGTTTGACCTACATTAATGCCTATAATCAGGAGTTGGGGACGGGTAGTAGTTTAGCGAATCCGAAATCCTTTTTGAATGATAGCTTGGGGGTAGATACGCCTTTTAGTAGTAATTCCTACGGGATACAGGCATCCATTGGGTTAAGTGAAAGGTTTGTTATTGGTGGTTGGGCTGGTTATACAAATGCTCGCAACCTATCTACGGCTGGTGGTAGTATCGATCGAGGTAGTGTGGATATTTGGAATTGGGCTGTCACCTTGGGTTTCCCTGACCTGGGTAAAAAAGGTAATTTGGCAGGGATTATTGTGGGGATGGAGCCAAAGGTGACTAATTCCAGCATTAATGAAATAGCTAAGGATAGGGATACTTCTTACCATATTGAGGCTTTTTACCAGTATCAGGTCAACGATAATATTGCAATTACTCCGGGAATTATTTGGTTAACAGCACCCGACCATAACAGCAATAACAAGGATGCGGTGATTGGTGCATTACGGACTACCTTTAGTTTTTGATTGCTTCCCTTGATGCAGAGGGAGTGGGGAGTAGTGAGTAAGGAGTGGGAATGAAGCTCTGTTCCTGTTTGGTTGTGTCGCAATGAGATGGGGATCTACTTGTCATCGGGAAGGAAGTCAAGCGATCGCCATATACCTGGTGACTCTCTGGGTAAACAAATTCTGGATTTTGGATTTTCCTGGTGTCGAAGACAAACACGAAAATCACAAATATGTTGCTGATTTTCATGGGTTTTCGGCGTTCTTTAGCGATAAATTGATTCGCCTTTGTCTTTCCTTCGTGAAGAATTTACCGTAATTACACCGTAATTAGATTGACTTAATTCTGGCTGTGTAAGAACATAGTCAGCGTCTTCTATTTTTTAATTTTACTTGAATGTACCAACTAGTTATTTTTCTCCTGACAATTAGTCAAAAAATATACAAAAATACCTAACCTCAACCGATTATCCGGTGCAGAGCATCAAATACTTGAATCCCGGATTTCTCAAAAACTCCTAAAACTTTTAGGAAGTAGGGAACAGTCCGTGACGAGAGTAGTAGGAAAATTAACCCGTTACTCAACACCTATGGATCACTTGTTCAAAGTGTAGGGAATGTTTACTTCAATATTTGGAAGGGAAGTAGCAATATTAATATTCTCACTAAATCCTAACGTTCTTCGGTGTCTATTATGTTAAATCGATTGAAGACAATCCTGAAAGGCTTGTGAGTTCTAGGAAGTCATATTTATTCTCCAGAGACAATGGTTGATGTTCACCCTTTTCTTCTGACTTGAAAGCGTAGACACACAAGCGACAAGACAAGAGGCTGTAGGGGAAAAACTAACTGCTTTCATTCATCGGTTTTTGGTGTTAGAGCAGTACATGTAGACTATTCCCTATACCCTTCCCCAGGCTGTGAATTTGGCATAACAAGTACGGTGCGACGATACAGATAAACATTATCTCAAATCCAGAATCGAAAACCCTTGCGAGGAAATATTGACAGATGGAATCATTTATTCAAGCTTTTATTTTAGGTCTAGTTCAAGGAATTACCGAGTTCTTACCCATTAGCAGTACCGCACATTTAATTATTTTTCGCGATATTTTAGGTTGGGGTCAAAATTGGCCGAAAGAGTCCATTGACGCGATTCAATTTGGTAGCGTAATTGCGGTAATTATTTATTTTTGGAAGGATTTACAAACAATTTTTAGTGGTGCCTATGCTGCTTTGATGGCGAAGGATTGGCAGCGTGAGGAGTGGAAAATATTTTTGGGGATTGGAATTGGAGCAATTCCTGCTTTATTGGGTGGTTTGATATTTAAAATTTTGAAAGTAGACTTAGAAAGTCCGATGATGATTGCCATCGTTGCTATCGTCATGGCAATTTTGCTGGGTTTAGCGGAGAAATTCGGTCAGCGTAAGCGGGGTTTTGATGAGTTAGAAATCAAAGATGGGATTATTGTCGGTTTAGGACAAATGATTGCTTTGTTTCCCGGTGCTTCTCGTTCCGGTTCCACAATGACCACCGCCTTATTTATGGGGTTGGAACGTCAAACTGCTGCCAGATTTTCCTTCTTACTTGGTTTACCAACCTTGACAATTGCGACTTTAGTGCAAGCTAAGGATGTTGCTGTTCAAGCAGATATATTTGCACCCTTGGTGGTGGGAATCATTTCAACCTTTATTTTTTCCTACCTTTCCATTGCTTGGCTACTTCGCTTCCTTCAGCGTAATACAAATTGGGTTTTCGTTTGGTATCGTCTCGCTTTCGGTGTAATGATTCTAGCTTTGATTGGTGGTAATCTGTTTAAATCCGGTAATTAAAGTAATTAAATATACTTATATTCACTATATATCCCCTGGAAAGATAAGTAACCATGCGGATAGTACTGAAGTATATCAGTATATTTTTGGTATAGGTTGATGTGGGGTGTGACACCCCACCCTGGGTTGGCATATCGGGAATAAGATTAATTCATCCGGAAAAATATAAACAATATCAATAAAATTGCTTCAGCCAATATTTACCTCTGGAAAAAGCCGCGTGGAGCGGGTCTACAGGGTTCATCTATAATTAGTTTGGAAAGCTTATTGTCATGATTAGCATCATCGATCCCCAACCAAGCGTAAGTACAGCGAAATCCACTGCTACTTCTACAGTTCCCTTCCGCATCCTCTCGCGGGCAATTACGGGTAATCCTGGAGACTTTTCGTTGGTGCTGGTCTGTTGTAATTCTCCTGGCGATCGCGATAATATTTTTAGCCTGGTGAAGGAAATAATTTCGGCGCAAATCGATGATGTCAATGTACCATCTACAACCAGAAATCTGTTAACGGTGATTGAAAAGAGCTTGGGAAGGAAAAAACCGGAAGCAGTGATGGTGAGGGGTTTGGAAACGGTCAAGGATATTAATCAATTGATTATCTCTACGAATCTGATGCGGGATGAGTTTCGTAAGCGGTTTTCTTTCCCATTGGTATTGTGGGTGAATGATGATATTTTGCGAAAGTTGGTGAAGTTAGCACCAGATTTAAAAGATTGGGCAGCTGTGACGATTCGTTTTGACCAAGGTGCAAATCAGTTGGTTGCACCCAGGGTGATGTCGGCTTAGAATTTTGCTCCCTTGTAAGTAAATTGGGTCTGCGGGAAAAGTCTTTTTGTGAGGGTAGGGAATAGGAAATGGGGAGTAGGGAGTAGTTTGAACCCGATAATTCCACTTTTGATTAGCTTCAAAAAACTGCATATGCAGGGTTTTTGAGCTTCTATGCACCTATTGGGAAAGCACTTTCTGGAACTAAAATAACGTGAGTTCGATGAGTTATAAAGCCTGAAACTGTTGTTCAGTATCATTCCTAGGAAATAGAAGTTTTTAAAAACCTCCTTGGATTTTGAGAATAAAATCATTAAATCTGGAATCAGTCAGTTATTGACTTTGTTCTCAACTAATGAATGAGGTTACTTTAAACCTTAACTTTCAATATCATTGATTCACAGAGATAGATGAAGTTGCTCTGTACCACGGTTATTTTTTTTGCCTAATTCAGTTAATCAAGGGAATTCATCTCAACGACAGCATCACAGGAGCGATCGCAGGTTAATTTTAGCCAGTAAATAGTGCTAATTCCCCAGATAAAATTGAAGAAAGTCACTAATACTGGTGTTAATCTCCCTAATTCCACACCCATAATCCCCTTTTTCGCTTGTAGTGGAAAGATGATCAACAGTTGTACTAGTGTGGGAAACAAACTACCCATGAGTCCACGGTAGAAATATTTCTTTTTCCAGATAGGTAAGAGAAAAAGCAATCCCCATAATCCCCCCCAGACAATTCGCTGATATAGCCAAGTCGAGGTGAGGTGAGGAGCGATCGCAACTCCGAATAATTGAGTGATGCCAACAGTACCTGATAACCAGACAATCATACTATTGATGATTCCTCCAAAGCACCCTGATGCAAAGGTGAGGGACATGTTTCTCATGAGATATTTCATATTATGACTGCTTTAGAACCATTGACTGATTGATAAATAGTGTTAAGTAGGTAGGTGCAATTAAACATAAAACCGCAACGTGACCGAGCATTTGGCTTCACGACTATTTTCACCACCCACCTACTTAATTCTTGATTTTGAATCAAAAGTATTAAAAATATATGAATCTGTTGGTAGAAGAAAATCTTTTCTGAATTCATCGTTTTTTAATATCTTGATCGCATCCTGGGAAATGAACAAGCAATAGTTGAATGGCTTAGTTACTATGTTGATTTTTTCTCAGGGTTTAATCAGTAATATCAGAAATATCAAACTCAATCCAAATTTTCACTTGAGATGGTACTGTTTATTAGTTAGTTTGTTGTTGGTGAATTTAGGTGCGGATTTCACGAGGGTGTCTGCACAGCAGACTGTAAATAATATGACTCCGTTTCAGATTTCACCCCATCAATTAGTATTTCTAGCCTATCGAGGATATTTCCTGAATCAAGGCATTTCTAGCTATACAGCTTTAATCGATGATTATATCTGGGGAAGAATTACATCCAAGGATTTGGTTAATGCAGCAATCAAAACTAATATACTTCCCGCAAATTTCCAAACAGATTCAGGTTATTTAAACAGTGTGGATGCTTTTTTAAAGGACTTAAATCATAATTGATGATCCAAATATGCTTCCCACGCTGATATATGTATTTTGCGACCTTTAAGCGTTAACCCTCTCAACAAAAAGCTCAGTTTATGAATGTGAAAAGTACACGATGGTGTCTGCTTTCCAGTCTCTATCCTGCATTTTGAACAAGTGAGCAATAAGCGTTGAAGAATGAGTTGATTTTTCTGCTACTCCCTATTCCCTACTCCCTAAAAATTTTAGGAGTTGGTGGTAAATCCGGATATATGTGGGAGAGCATCCCATAACTAGTACGATAGAGACAAAATCCAAATACACTGGAAACCAATGTTAAATCCAACCACGGTTTTAGTTATTGAAGATGATACCAGTCTTGTAGAGACTATCAGACTTTACATTGAACGGGAACAAATGGGGTGTTTAACTGCCAATAATGGAAGTGATGGAATCGGGATTTTGCAACGTTATCGACCAGATTTAGTCATTCTGGATATTATGCTACCTGACTTCAGTGGGTTTGAACTTTGCCAACAGGTACGTTCTGCTCAATGTTTTGTACCTATTCTCATGTTAACCGCTCGCGTTCAAGAAAGCGATCGCATCCAAGGATTAACTGTTGGTGCAGATGACTATTTGACGAAGCCTTTTAGTGCAAAAGAACTAATTGCCCGCATCAAATCCCTGTTACGACGGAATTACCAAAAGGGTTATTGCGATGTCAAAAGGGGTCGTGGTGTGTTAATTGATTTTGAATGTCATCAGGCTTACTTCAATTGATTTACGTACTCCCTTAGCTACGTTGCGATTGGGATTAGAAGCAGTTATGGATGGTGTGGTGACTGGAGATAAGGCGGAGGAATATATTCAGCGTGCTTGTCGCGAAACGGATTACATTTCCAAGTTGGTTGAGCAGTTGTTACTTTTAGCACAGGCAGATGCTGGACAATTGGCAATTCATCCCCAGTTAGTGTGTGCAGTGGCGATCGCTCAGGAATGTATTTATCGAATGCAACCGAGTGCAACTCAAGGGGGTTTAGAATTATTGTTATCAGCAAATTCAAAAATCACTAACGTTTATGTAGATCCGGAACTAACGGGACAGGTAATTATTAACTTAATCGATAATGCGATTAAATATGCACCGAATTCTCAAACCATTCATTTACATATCCTCTCACCTATCGTCATTGATGGGTTTGAATATATTCCTGTACAAGTTCAAGACCAGGGTCCAGGAATGACGGAAGATGTAATCCAACGGGTGACGGAGAGATTTTATCGTCACAATCATGCTAGACCTAGGGGGGATTAGGTTTAGGGTTAGCGATCGCTTCTGAAGTTTGCCAACTACATGGTGGTTTTTTAAAAGTAGAAAGTACACTCAAAAAAGGGACAACCATCACCCTTTATCTTCCGACTATAACAGCATTTCTCACAAAGTCCCCAAACCACAAGGAGTAGAAGGAATCGGTTAACTGCTAACCGTGAACACATTAAATATCTAATTTGGTCGCTGAATAATCGTTTCCATCACACGACGTTTAGCTTTTGGGTCGATTCCCACTAAACGCACATATTCGTCTGCGTAATCAGCCAAACAGGATTCAATAGTATTAATCGCTTCATTGGGACTAGTAATATTACCTGTTTGACAACTATGCCAAGCACCGGTACGGAAGCGACGGGAATCCGCGTGTTCAATGCCAATTTTATAACCCTGGGCAAAAATTTGCTCAATTCGCGATCGCACTTCTGGGTTAATTGGTTTTTTCCCGTTTCCTGGGGATGGTTGGTCAGCGTAGTTAATCTGGTATATCGTTGTCTTTTCTGGGGAATTGGGTGTTGCTGGGGAGTTATTTGGTTTGCGGGAATATAAACCGCGATTGTATGCATCAACCAGATTGGATTCGCTAACCCGTTTTTGTTCACTTACCATCAAGTTACCCATTTCGATGAGATGGGACAAACTAAAATCAGGTTTTCTAAATTGGGGTGGTGCTTCGGTACTGTTGACGATCCGTTGGGAGACATTTTCCAAACCGATATCATAGATAAACTGGCGAATTTGTTCATCGTAAATCCGCGATCGCAAAGCACTAAAAAAGTCGATGGATTGGTCTAGGAAGGTATCGACAAATTGTTCCACTTCCCGTCGTGATAAACCATCTTCAGCGAAAATCCCCTCCACAATCCCCACTTTATCATCCCGGTTGGGTTGCCAATAGAATTTTTCCATCCGTCCATCCCGAATCAAAGGTGCATACAGGGTAGAAAAATCGTTACCTGTGACGATAATGGGAACGCGACGGATGGGATTGGCATCGTAGCTACCAGGTAATTGCACGTCGGTAGGATTATCGGCAATATTCATCAGGGTGGCATTTACCAACTGGGTATTTACTGTATACTGGGTTCCTTCATCAAATCTTCCCGCACCCGCATCGATATCATTAATCATCAGTACACACATTTTACCACGTACTTTAATTAACTCCGCAGTTTCCCGATAACGCAGACGAATCAATCGCGCAGGGTCTCCAGCATCGGGACTTTCCAATTCACCCCCGGAAATTAAGGTACATTCAACCCCCATCCGTTCAAATACCAGTTCACATTGGAAGGATTTTCCTTCACCTTTACGTCCGTGGATACCTAAAATCAAAGGAACACGCACACCGGGTATATTTAAAAAGTTTTTCGTAATATGAACAGCCAGTTTATCGAGAAAACGAGGTGCAATGTAGTAACCCATGATCTGCGGATAGTTAGAATACGGTCATCAGAATCCAGGATACAGGAAAAGGGAATTGATGGGACAGACCACTAGGAGGTTTTTAGAAACTTCCACTTCCTACGAATTATGCTGGACAAGAGTTTCAGGCTTTATCCTGTATTTCTCACAAATTCCTCAAGCTTACAGGGAGTAGAAGGAAAATTTATTCGTCACTCAATACTTATAAATTATATCAATTCTCTTGTACTTTGCAATAAATGCAACTAGAATAATCAACGGTTACAGCCCTGATATGTAGCAAGCATTCGCGTAAACGATATTACATTACTTGTGAGAAATCCGGGTTTATAACTCATCGTAGATAGCTCTCTGCGAAGGAGTACTCACGTTGTATTAATGTGGTCGAGTACTATTTACCATCTGACTAACCGATGAAAGTGATTTTTCCCTGACTCCCTACTCCCCACTCCCGACTCACTTTCAAATTAGTGATTTTAAGTATCTGGAATTACCCTGAATCAGTTTGTAGCTCAAATTATCAAACAGAAAGGTTCTGTTTTTACACGATTAACTGATGAGTAAATAAAGGGATATAAAAATGTTCAATCGATATTTAGCTCTGGGTTTAATTACTGCCATAACTATGATTACATCCCCAGTCTTCGCGGAAAATCAAACCCAAGGAAATTCCGGTACTAATAATATTAATGCGACTAATGTTGGTAAGGGAAATCGCATCCGTGTTATCAATCGAACCTATGTAATTCAATCTCAAAGACGGGCAAAAAAAATACTTTGTCAATCCCCGAATTCGACTAATCAAACCCAGGGAAATATGACAAATAATACAATTACTGCAACTAATATTGGCAGACGCAATCGCATCAAAATTACTAATACTAACTACATTGTTCAAGGTCAGTCGGTGGAATGTCCTGCTCAGTAGTTATTCAATCACAGCAGTGGTGGTTTGGGGAGTGGTATCGGTTTGGGTGTCTTGTAGGAAGGGATTGGGTAAGTAAAAGTAGCGTAAATAATAGCCAGTTGCAACGAAAATCAGGATGAATAATCCGCCGATACCTAAACCATTGGGAAGCCAAAATACGACTTCTATATGGTTGAGGGTACCGGGAACTAGATGCCAAACTAATTTTTTCCCGTTTTGTTCTGGAGCGATCGCATTTTCGTTGCTGGGGATATTTTTCGCTCCCCAGGGGGTTTTCAGGCTAAAGTCTAAATCGAGAATGGCGCTGGTATTGGTGAGGGTATTACCGTTACTGGAAATTAAAGCCAGCGATCGCAAGTCTAAATCATAAATTAATCGATTACGTACAAGCAAGAGAAAATTGTTTTGAAATAGGAGTAAATTCGATTCGATTTTCGGTAAATCTTGCTCCGATTCGGGATTTTGGTTTTTCACAGTTTCCTGGGGATGGAAAAACTGATTAAATTTAGTTTGTAATTCTTGACCACTATTAAAGGGTATTGTCGCAATTAATTCCGATTGAGAAATCCTTTGGCTTTTCCCTTCCAATTGACGGGTACGACGCTCAATACTATTTAGCCATTCATAGACTGGTTCGCTGCTAAAGCTGGTCAATTTTTCCCCTAGACGAATATGTTGCACAAATTCACCTCGGTTTGCACCGTCAAATTTGACACCAACATCGTACTCAACACAACCAGATAATAGCATTGCGATCGCGGCTATCAACACAACTAAACGCCGACGGATCAAACTTTGCCAAAGTAATTTTATCAGGGCTACTACTTTTGTTAATCTCATGGGAATTTCTAATCGGAGATAGGAGAGAGGATACGGGAGGAATTATAATTATATATATCTGAGTTTTAAGGTAAGTCAGCGAGAAAAAATCAAACTATAATCCACGTGAGCGGATCGATCGCAGGGTAATCTCAAATCCAATTGAGGATATTAGCCGTTTCCTGTGAAAAAAAATTCGGGAAACCGCAACCCACTTCCCATACCCAAATATAAAACCATCAGCGCGATCGCAATTAGTGCCAAAATCAAAAAACGGTTTTCGTGGTCATTGATTGAAGTCAAATCCTCTGGTTCGGGTGGTTGGATTGACTGGGAAATTGGCGATTTCGCTTTGTGTGCGGAAAATTTGACAGTGGCATCATTTTCATCTAAACCAGCAAAATCAGGGATTTTTGTCATCCATTCCTGGGGACGTTGAAGCTTAGGAGCTTGCCAAATGTATTGTAAACGTTTTGCTTGTTGGTTCACCTCCCCGTGGGGATGTCGTTTCAATTGTTCACATAATGCGATCGCATCAGAGTTTCTTCCCGATGCTTCATAGGCTGTTGCGAGCCAAATTTGTACCTCACCTCCGAATTTCGTATTCTTTACCAACAAAGCCACGGCTTTTTCCAATTCATCCACTGCTTGGCGATATTTACCACATTCAAAGGCTGTTTTGCCATTTTGGTAAAATTTCGTCGCAATTTCTAATCCTTCGTTACTCATAGGGGAATCCGGTTTAGTTTTCAAATCAGGAAGTAGAGACGATACCAGGACTTACGCAAGGACAACGTAAACAGCGTCATTGCACTTCTTTGCGTAGCAGATCGATCGTAGGGTCGTGAGAATCCCAAACACCTAATTTCTCGTCGCGGGTGCGTAATTCCTGAATACTATCGACATATTCAAAGGTATTTCTGGTAATTTGACTCCTGTCTCCTATCCCTCTAGTTTAAATTTTTTGTGAATTAGCTTTACCCCACAAATAAACCTTCTATATTTATATTTAAGTAGATAATTCCGTAAAATCCTCAGTTTACAAACCAGCAAAAACAGAGCGAAGGCAATTTTCCCCCTTTGCTTCAGTATTGATACTGATAAAACCCCATCCACACCCTAGATTCATGAAAACCTTACAACCTGGTTTAATTACCCTCAGTGCGATCGCTGGCTTATTTACCTTATCACCAGCTTCTGCCCAAACCACGATTATCATTGAACACGGTGGTTATACCCAAACCATTCCCACAGACACAAAAAGCAGTGTAATTTACTACAATTCCCACCCCTCAATTCAATTCCGTTCTACCACAGTTTCCAGTCCCAACTACGCAGGGGGTTCGATACGCCATTTTTATTCCTATCCCCATGTCAACCACCCAATCCACCAACCCTATCGAAGAGTAGAAAGAAGTCAATTTACGAGAACCCGACCCGTATTTATCTATCCCCACTCCCGTAATTCCACGGTGATTATCAAACCAATCTTAACAAATGATTCATGGCATCACCGCGTCCCCTTCCGGAGTAATTCGCGGGTAATTATTGTCCCCCGATAGGGTTCAATACTCCCCTGGAGACGACCCACCAGATGACCCACCAGACGACCCACCGGGTCGTCTCTACTGCGGACTCCCTATTTCCAGGGAGGTTTTAAAAAACCGAACCCACAATCATGGTACCAATACCCACATCGGTGAAAATTTCCAGTAACAGAGCGTGGGGAATACGACCATCGATAATATGCGCTGCGCGAACACCTTGAGCTAGCGATCGCACACAACAATTGACTTTGGGAATCATTCCTCCAGCGACAACACCGGTAGCAATTAAATCCCGTGCTTGGGGGATATCAATTTTGGGAATCAGGGTTTCCGGGTTGTGATAATCTTTGAGAATTCCCCGTGTATCGGTTAACAGGATCAATTTTTCCGCACCCAAAGCTGCGGCAATTTCACCAGCGACAATATCAGCATTAATATTGTAAGCTTGACCATGTTCATCGGCTGCAACGCTGGAAACGATGGGGATATAACCACTTTCCACTAAGGTGGTAAGGATTTTGGTATCCACACCACAAACCTCCCCGACAAACCCAATTCCTTCCTCACCGTGGGGACGTGCTTTAATCAGGTTGCCATCTTTTCCACACAACCCCACCGCTTGACCACCAGCTTGATTGATCAGGGAGACAATTTCCTTATTTACCCTTCCCACCAACACCATTTCCACCACATCCATCGTGGGTGCGTCAGTTACCCGTAAACCGTTTTTAAATTGTGCAGCAATTCCCAATTTATCCAACCAGCTGTTGATTTCCGGACCTCCACCGTGAACCACAATCGGACGCAATCCGACACAGGAAAGAAAGACAATATCCCGAATTACCTGGTCTTTGAGGGTGCTATCTTTCATCGCAGCTCCTCCATATTTAACCACCACGGTTCGACCAGCAAATTGCTGAATGTAGGGTAAGGCTTCACTAAGAACTTTGACGCGGGTAGCTTCTGTTTGACGGATATATTCTGTGTCGTTAGCAGTCATGGGTGCAGATGCTTAGTTGCTGTGTAAACTGTGAATAGTTTACTTGACAGGCAAGAATTTTTACAAGCCATGATGCTCAGTTGATTTTGATCAATATCGTAAATATAGCAATCCGGAAGCATTAATTGGAAAATATTTAGCACCCTAATTTTCAGCCATCAAAATTAATGTGGTCGAATAGTAGGAATTTGATTGGGGGATTACTAAATTTGGGCATGAGTTGTAATTGTTTACATTTTGTATTCAAACCTAAACCACTCTAGAAAGCTGGCAATGCTACCTCTTTCAAGTTCCAGATTCTATATAAATCCCCATAAAATCCTGTGCGAACAAGTATATAAATGCAATTATCTATTTAAACCCTATATTCGATTATTTTCTGCAAATTTTGCCCTGTTTACTATGTGGACAATTTTAATCAATGTCTATACAATACATTTGTTCTATTAGATAAACAAAGAAATGGCTACTATACAACCAATACCCCCAGGATATCATACTGCGACACCTTATCTCATCGTCAAAGGAGCAGAAAGCCTAATCGAGTTTCTTTGTTCTGGATTTGCAGCCAAGGAAACCTGTCGTGTTATGCATCCCGATGGTGGCATTATGCACGCAGAGGTGAAAATTGGCGATTCCTTCATTATGATTGGTGAAGCTAGGGAGGATTGTCTGGCAATGCCAAGTATGATTCACCTGTATGTGGAGAATGCGGATGCAACCTATAAGCGTGCGATCGCAGCTGGTGCGACTTCAGTCATGGAACCAAAGGATGAATTCTATGGAGATAGAGCAGGGGGAGTGAAAGACCCGACAGGGAATTGTTGGTGGATTGCGACCCATCAGGAAGACGTTTCAATGGAAGAAATCAACAGACGAATAAAAGAGTTATAAGGAGGTCTAACTGAAAACCCTTGAGAAGTAAGTCGGGCTTTTTCACTTTCAAGATTTTTGGAAAAACCCGACTTACAAGCCGATACTATGTGGTCTAATGCATTAATGGATGGGGAATTCAAGTAGCTCTGGGCTGGAAAAAGGGTTAATATCAAGCGCTAGAGCGCCACTACGTGCTTTTTTTCACCCATCCAAATTCATGTGGTCAAATACTAGTTACCACCAGTAATATTACCCAAGAAGTCTTCAACTTGCTCCTTCACAGTAGTTGCATCCTGGGAGTTGCTGGGACGATACATTTTATCTTTGTCAGCATCAGCTTGAACTTCATTTAAACCTTTTTGTGACCGAGCTTGGGTTTGTTCACGGTTAAGGGGTGCAGAAGCAGCTACTCGATCGGTTTGCTTTTGAATACCAGTTAATTGGTCTGTAGCTTCAGTTTTAGCGCTGTTGCTGCTACCGTAGCTAGAGACCGCTAGGGATGGTGAAGCGTGGGAGAATGCTAAAGTCAGGCAAAGAGCGATCGCAGTTACGGAACGAGTGATGGTTGCGAATAAACGACGGAAGTTCATGATTAATTCTTCTCCACAATTGAACGACAGATAGATTTTTTGTTGATTTGTTGGAGTGTTACTCCTGTTGTCATTAACTTGCAAAAACGAATCTTTGATAGTTAATTCATCGGGAAATTTATCGTGAATTGATAGCAAAGCTCAAAAACTAATTTTAAACCTGGCAATCAATTATTTACATTTACAGCTTCCAGACTTCCAGATACAATGAGTCCAATAAAAGGTTATAAAACACCTATTTATAAACTTTTTCTGCCCAACACATATTCATCGCAATTTGACTGTAATGTACTGCTGATAGTCGCCAACTCACTCTCAACAAACAACCCCATCAAAGAGTATGAATTAATTGTGTAGTAGCTGATTCCCTGACACTGCTAAAGCTGCTGTAATAGCTTTATTTATAAAATAAGATTCACAGTGAAAACATCGCCCTTACGGCAAAATTTAGATATCTCCAAGGAAGTTCAAAGCGATAAATATGCTCTACCTAGGGATATAATCCTTGTGAATCAGTGATTGTGGAATTTCAGGTTAAAAGCAACCTCTAATACCGTTTTACTTTGAAGTTTATACATTTAGGAGAGCAGGGGATGCAGGGGGAGAAAATGTATCAAAATTTTCGTGAAATGGTATAAGTTTAGTTGAGAACATACTCAATAACTGGCTGATTCCAGGTTTAGACAAGGAGGTTTTTAAAAACTTTTATTTCCCACAAATAATCCTGGGTGGGTTTCAGACTTTAATGACTCATCGTCGCAAACTTCCCAGTAGGAATACTCACGTTATACCGTTTTACTTTGGATTTGATACCTGACGGGGAGCAGGGTCAGAAAATGTGTCAAAATTTTCGTCAAACGTGATTAATCCAGAATTAATTAGTAATTTTTCCAGCTATTCATAACATCACAAAACCAGTAGAGACATCGCATGGCGATGTCTCCAGAATTACCTATTCTGCATTTTTCACAAATTAAGGGTAAGGCTGTCTATTCCCTACTCCCCATAAGTTTGAGGGATTTGTGAGCAATTCAGGCTATGATATATAACTCAACGTATCAGACCTGTCATCATTTCCCAAAACCGATTGCAACGCATACATCGCCGCATATCGACCACCTAACCGCATTAATTGTTGGTGAGTACCCTGTTCTAAAATTTCCCCAGCTTCAATATAAACTATCAAATCTGCATCCTGGACAGCTTTCAAGTTATGGGATACCACAAACGTCGTCTTTCCCTCCGTCAATCTATCCAAAGCCTGATTGACAATATGTTCGTTTTCCTGGTCTAAGCCAGTGGTCGGTTCATCTAAAATCACAATTGGAGACTGACGAATTGCTGCACGAGCGATCGCAATCCGTTGTCTTTGTCCCCCGGAAAGGGTCGCTCCCCGTTCTCCTAAAATAGTATCGTAACCCAGGGGCAATCGTACAATAAAATCATGGGCATTTGCTAGTTTTGCTGCGGCTTCAATTTCAGTATCGGAGGCATGTAAATTCCCGTAGACGATGTTATCTCTCACACTTGCAGCGAACAACACGCTTTCCTGTAATACTACGCTAATTTGCCGACGCAAGGATTGTAATTTATACTCTCGTAAATCATGCCCATCAATAAAAATTCCGCCACTAGTTGGGTCGTATAAACGCAGTAGTAAACTTGTCAGAGTAGACTTTCCACCTCCGGAAGCCCCCACCAAAGCCACGCGCTGACCCGGCATGACTGTAAAATTAATGTTTTTCAGGATACTTTGTTCCGGTGTATAGGCAAAACTGACATTTTTAAATTGGATGTGTCCACGAAAACTAGGAGCCTCCCGCGACCAACGGGTGTCCTGAATATCAGGTACAGTATCCAGGATATCAAGAATGCGATCGCCGGATGCGGTTGCTTTAGCAATTTGTCCCACGTATTTGGCTAATAAGCGCATCGGTTTAAAGGCAATTCGGAAGTAATTCACAAACACCAGCAAGTCTCCAGGAGTAATATGATTACCCATAACCAAATGCACCCCTCGCCATAATACCAAAGCTGTGGCAACCCCCACCAACAATTCCACCATTCTTTCCATTCCCGCAGCTAATTTTTGTGCATTAGTACTTTCCTGGAAACTTTGACGATTTTGGTTCGCGAAAATATCTTCTAACATCGATTGTAGGGACAGCGCTTGCACAACTTTAATTGCACCAATCGATTCTGCTGTCACATCCGCTAATAAACCTTCCCGTTGACGTTGGGATTTGACTACCCCTCGAATTTTTTGGGTTAACCGTGCTGTTGCGAAAACGAATATAGGAAATATGGCTAAAGCAAACACCGCTAATTCCCAATGCACCCAAAACATGACTACAATCATGCCAAAAATAGTACAGGAATTAGCAATTAAGGGTAATAAAGCCATCACAATCACTTCCCGTAATTTAGAAATATCGGAAGTAACACGAGCTATCAAATCACCACTTTTAACTCGGTGATGGAAGGAAAGAGAAAGATTTTGGATGTGGCTATAAAGTTCTGCCCGAATTTCTGTCAAAATATTACTCGCAGCTAAGGACATTCCATAGATACTAAAATAGGCTGCACAAGCACGTAGGGTAGTTATTATAATTAGAGTAATTGCGAAAATAGCCACTAAGGTAAATGGGTCTAATCCTTGAAATAGGGAAAATCCTGAGATTTTTTCTTTAAAGTTAGGAACAAGAATATAATCAAAAATAAACTTCAATGGCCACGGTTCTAACAGGTGAAGAAATATCTCTGCAACTAAAGCTAGAAAAGAAGTAATCAATATACCTTTTTGCTGATTAATTTGTGGTGAAAAACGCTGCCAAATCCTCATCATTACTGACAAAGCATTTTGAATACTTTTTGCTTTTTTCTCTTTCATATTCCTAGTTTATATTTCCGAGTAAATATAGAAACCCGGATTTTGCAGGGGTTTGAAAATGTTCTGAGAAATCCGGGGATTGCTGTACAGACGAGACATATCGCGTCTCTTAAGTATTAAAATTGACTTTTAAAACATCCTCTAAAACCTATCGACTAGAAACTAATTCCCTTTCCTGAATATTACTTGTCAACGATGCTTTGTAATGTGAAGGTAAGCTTTTTGCATAATTATCAGTAATCATCTTGTTAACTTTTCGCTCCAGATTAATCGCCCAGTTCTGTAACCATAAAGGATTCCAATCAACAGTAATAAACTTCAAAAACGGAATCAAAAAACCCTTGTGTCTTCGATGTCCCATCCGTTGATAGCGCTTCTCAAAATACCTATCTTTTGTTGCAAGATTCCACTTCTTCGCAAAATGCTCTAAACTTGCAATTTCCCAAGCATTGCTCCACCGTATCATAAAAAATTCTAACTCAGGTAATTCCCATTTTAAACCAGGAACATAGGTGACAACAGAAGCTGGTTCACAATAAAAACTACCACCCGCATTATTAACTGTCATACAAAAATCAATATGTTCACGAGTACTGAGTAAACCCTCATCCAGCAATCCCACTTTTGAGAAAATTTCCGTTCTCACCAGCATACAATGAAATTCCGCAAACTCACATTTTTGTCGCTTTAATTCATGTTGAATTTCTGCCACCTTGCGATTAACAAAATAATGCTTCTCATGCACCTTCCGTTTAATTGTTCCATCTTCTTTCAGTTTTTCAACAATATGAGCTTCCCCACCTGCTAAATGCACAGTTTCCCCAAAATTTTTACCAATACAAGTCAAAGGACAAACCACGGTCGCATGGGTTTCTTCCTCACACTGCAACAAATATTCTAACCAATTAGGACTGACCAAAACATCATTATCTACAAATAACAAATACTCTGTATCGACAAAGGGAATAGCTAAATTTCGTGCTTGGTTAGGGGAGAGATAATAATTCTTACGAATTAAGTGAAAGTTTCTCTCTTGAGACTGTTCTTCTAAATACTTTTGTACCTTAGTTGGAGAATTTCCATCTACATAAATTAACTTGAACGGTACAGTCGTATGTTGGTAGATACTTTCCAAAGATTCACGAGTGAAACTGAAACGTTCCCGTTGAGATACAACAATAGTTACCTGTGGTTTATTCATGATTAATCACCAATAATTATTGATAAATTTTCAATCAAACAACTGTTAACATGGTGTGATGAGAGAATATCTAAATTCATTCTCCAAACCAAACCTGTTTGAAAATGACGAAACCTATGTTTTGAGGAAGGGAGTGATAAACTTTGAGTTATGGGTTGATTTTCCTACTACTTCCCACTCCCTACTCCCTGAAAAAGTAATTTATGAGAAATCATTACTACACAAATTACACAATTCTCACACGATTTGTCAGCAAAGAATCAGTAGACATCAAAACACGTTGATAAATATTCAACCAATTTCCCTGTTCAATCGCAGGTGTTAATTTCAAGAGTGCTTTTTCCCGTGCTGCAACACCTAGCTTGTGTCGCAATTCCGGTTTGTCAGCTAAATATTTCAAAGCAGCAGCTAATTCTGCACTACTACCAGGATTCACTAGCAAACCACTAATATTATCCTCAATAATTTCCCCAATCGCATCGACATTTGTTCCCACGATTGTACAACCAGCTAACATTGCTTCCAACAAAGCATTCGGACAGCCATCGCTTAAAGAAGGAATCGCAAAAATATCCAAGTAGGGTAAATAAGCTAATGCTTCTTCCCGACTTAAAATTCCTGTAATTTTGAGTTTATCCCCCAAGCTACATTGCCGCAATTCATGTTGCCAATAATTTTTTTCCTTGTCAACAAAATCACCAACCAATAACAGGGTTATATCAATTTCTCGACTTAATTTACTACAAGCATCCAGCAAAAACTCAATCCCCTTTTTGTCACGGAATCGACCTGTAGAACCAATAATTAAACCTGATAATTCATCAATTAAAGCTGGTTTCGGAAGACTTGTAAAATCAATCGGGATAATCGAGTTCCAAAACACAGAGGACTGATATTTAATGCTGGGAACTAAAACTTGAGCGCGTTTTTGCAAATCCCAACTCACAAAAGTTGTCCAAGCTGAATTTTCTAAAACCCAAGCAATTTGACCGTAATTTTTCGGGTTAAATATATGTTTATGCAGGTCTGCACCACGCACACTATTAATCACAGGAATGTCATTTTCTTTAGCTAACATGGTGGTGACATAACCAGTTTCCACCAAAAAAAATGCATGAAATAAATCAAATTTATAGGTTTGGTGCAGACACTTCAATTGAAAATAGATATCAGCTAAAAAATCTGTAACCTCCGTCACTTCATCACGAGCTGCTGATTTAATTCGATGCACATATATATTATCTTGTACAGTTGTTTTACAACTAGCACGTCTATAGATATTATTCTCTACTAGACGTTGTTTAGAACGAAACACAGCTACATGTACTTCGTAACCGACATCCGTCAACATTTTAGAAATCCGTTTGACAGATTCCCCGACTCCACCGACATCGGGGGGATATTCTAGGGTGGTGATGCAGATTTTTTTAGTCATAGTTTTACTCGCTTTTCATATTTTAAAAAACAGAGGATTGATCAAGTTAATTAAATTAAGCTAGTTGTGGTTGAAGAAGAAGACTTTTTAATGCTAAGGTGGTATTCTCTACACCGTTAAAATCAAATTTGATTCTGTTATGTTCCTGTTGCAGATAGTTAACTATTTTGTCAGTTAAGATTTCTGGTTGTAGTTCTTGTGGTTGTATCATTTTTACCACACCCAATTTTTCCAGTTTTTCTGCACGCATTTTCTGTTCTTGGTCATCGTTACCCATAAAGGGTAATATCATAGCTTTCGCTCCTGTGGTCATGATATTTAAAGTTGTATTATAGCCAGACATACTAATTGATAAATCGGCTTTTTGCATATAACTGAGTAGATTTATAGTGTAGCGACTAACACTGATATTTTTTTGGGTTGCTGTCAGATTTTGCCAGTTATGTAATTTTTCTGGTGGGATAAATGGACCTGTGAATACTTGAATATGATGGGGGATTTTTTCAGCTAGTATTGGTGCTGACTCGACTATACAATCAATTAACTCATGACCAAATCTTCCACCACCAACACTTACTAAAATCAGGGGATTTTCTGAGGTAATTACAGCTTCATCTTCTGGAGTTAGGGTAGGATGAAGTGACGGTTTTTGGACTACAAAGCCAGTATAGTTCATTTGACATTTGATGTCTTGTAAACGAGTGAAAGTTTCTGATAATGGATAGAATTTTGGGTCGCCATGAATTAGGAGTAAATCAAAGTATTTATTCATTAATTTACAAACTTTTTCTTCGTATTCGATGCGATTGGTTTTGGTGACAACTATATCACGTAAGCTGCAAACTATTTTGACAGACTTTTGAGTAAGTTTAGCTTGTTCCAACAGAGGAATTAATTCAAATTTAAACTTTCCTCGACCAAAGGGAAATAGTTCAATCATGAAGATATCTGGTTGAAATCGCTGGAAAATTTCCAAAAGTTGATTTTTACGAACTTCTTGGACTTCAGCTAAAGTTAGGGATGGATCAACAACCTGAAGGGTTTTAAATTCTGCATCTGTTTTAATCGCAGGTAAATTAATTACTTCCACTCCATCAGGTAGGGGAAACTCCTGGATAACTTCTCCACCGTTGACAAAGCAAACTTGAAATTCCGGTATCAATCCCCGAATAATTTCCATACTACGGACTAAATGTCCCATTCCTAGTATGTGTTGACAGTAAAACATTAATTTTTTCATACTTTTACCTGTTTTGTGGTTTTAATTAAGTTTGGAGTGAAAATAGTAGTATTGAGAAAGAGAGTGGGAGAGACGCGACATGTCCCGTCTGTACGGTAGTTGGGAGTAGGATTTAGTTCCGTATTTCTGAAAAATTTCTCAAGCTGGAAGGGATTAGGGAGTAGAAAGAAAATGAAATAGCGACTCCAGCTTTGTAACTTAATCATGAGCAACCTAAGTTAATGGTATGATTTGACCCGTTATCATTTGCATCACATGGAATACTACATTGATGAGATTTTCCGACTTACTCAAAATCTAAAATACCTTTATATTGGACAAAATTCCTGAGATTGGTAACTAAAAAATTCTGATGTAGTAGTAAATTTATCAGCGAGAAGATTTCTGAGTTGACGTGCGATTCGAGATAAACCTCCTAAATCAATCTTAGGAGTTGAATAGGGTGTGATTAAGATGTGGGTTAACTCATGAATCAAAGTCTCAGGTGTAAAATCATCGGGATGTATAGCTTGTAATAAACCCTGTTTTTCCATCCGAAAAGCGCGAATTAATTGTTCCTGGGAAGGTTTAAAACGGGGGATAATAATTGCTGGTGTCTTTGCTGATAAAATCTCACAGGTCGTATTATAACCACCCATCGCTACTACCGCATCTGCCGCTTGGATATAACTCATTAAATCATCAGTAAATTCCTCCATGATTACCTGGGGATTGTTCACTGTAATCTGTTCCAGTGCTTGTTTATGGTGTAATGGCATTTCTGGACCACAGATAATTAAACTTTTGAGGTTATGATTTTTTGGTAATATTTCTAAAGCTTGTAAATAAGTATGGATTAACTGATAACCATCCTCTCCTCCACCGGGAGTGACCAGGATTAACTTTTCTGTTGATTGTACCTGTAATTCTTGACTAATAATTTCTCGCTTTTTGCAACCTGATGGACGACGAATATAACCGCAAAATCTAACTTTTTTGGCTATTTTGGCAGGAAGTTGATATTCGTGAGTAAAATCAAATATGTCCTGAGTTCCCACTACTAATAATAAATCATAATACTCATCAATGGCTTGGTAATAATTATTTTTTTGCCATTCCCGAATAGTTTTTTCAGGAGTATCCAGAATATCGCGAAATAATAATACTAACTTAGTATCGGGAAGACTTTTATGTAAATAGCGCACCGTAGGAAACAACTCATCCTTGATTCCGTAGGCTTTTTTATCCACCAAAAATAAATCCGGTTGAAAATTAATAGCAGATGACAGAATGATGTGCGATCGCAATCTAATCACATCCTCCACATCCATCCCCAAATACTTCGCACTCACCTCCCCCATCTCCCCGCGATTTACGCAGGGAAGTTTAATATAATCCAGTCCTGGAGGTAAGCGAAATCCCTGCAACATCGGTGAACCTGATAGTAATAAAATCGACACTCCAGGAATTTCCTGGAGTAGATGTTCACATATCGCTAACATTCTGCGAATATTACCAAGACCGAATGCGTCATGGGAATATACCATCAGTCTAATCATGAAAAAACTCCAATCTTGATAATTTGAGGTTTGAAATTCTAAACTAATCTCACAGCTATTAGCTACCTATTTCTGAAGGATTTGGAATGATTCCCAGGGAATAGATTTGCTG
The DNA here is from genome assembly GCF_002368395.1 of Calothrix sp. NIES-3974. Lineage (GTDB taxonomy): Bacteria > Cyanobacteriota > Cyanobacteriia > Cyanobacteriales > Nostocaceae > NIES-3974. The sequence goes on along the minus strand of NZ_AP018254.1, from coordinate 1,704,779 downwards.
GGAGAATCTCTCCTTGGGATATGTCTATGGTTAGAGAGATACAGCAAATTACAGGTTTTAAGAGGTATTTTATTCTGGGTTCCCAGGCTAACTTAAAACTTCTTTTCTGACCGTTTACTGTATAACGCTACGTCAACCATACTGGGAATATTGAGAAAATATCTATTCTTTCCCTTGAATCTTCTAGCAGGGGTGATTCAAACTATTTCTAACACAGGAAATTGATTTATATTTTTCGTCATGATTTGATTTGTCATCCCAACATAACTGTAATTAGGACGACCAATACCAATATAATGAAAACCTACTTCTGCCAAAATTTGTGGATTCAAGAAATTTCTTCCATCCACAATAATCGGTGTCACCATTAAACTTGCAAGTCGATGATAATCCAATTCTCGGAAGATTTGCCAATCCGTAACCAACACTAAAGCGTCACAATTTTCAGCTAATTCCTCCGGATTATTTGCTAAAATCAATTGAGCAAGATTAGAATGGGAATTTCTAGAGGAAATAATTGGGTCATAACCTTTGACCTTTGCACCTAAACGGGTCAAATTCGTAATTAAATCCAACGCAGGAGCATCCCGCAAATCATCAGTATCAGGTTTAAAAGTTAATCCCAATAAACCAATAGTTTTACCCTTAAGAATCTTTAATACCTGCTGCAATTTCTCTAACGCAACTAAACGTTGAGTTTGATTAGTTGCAACTGCTGCATTTAACAACCGTGTTTCGTAACCATAATCCCTAGCAGTGTGAATCAATGCAGACACATCCTTGGGAAAACAGGAACCACCCCAACCAATCCCTGCTTGCAAAAATTTATTCCCAATCCGCGAATCTAAACCGATTCCTGTCGCTACCTGAGTTACATCTGCACCCACTCTGTCACAGATATTGGCAACTTCGTTAATAAAACTAATCTTTGTCGCTAAAAAAGCATTAGCTGCATACTTAATCATCTCTGCCGATGTAATATCTGTCACCACCACCGGAACTGCAGGTAAAGATTTATCCTCCGCAAACTCTCGACTCACAATCGGTGCATACAAATCCTTCATCATTGCGATCGCTCTATCGCTATTACTTCCCAAAACAATTCTGTCGGGATTGAAAGTATCATAGACAGCTGAACCTTCCCGTAAAAACTCTGGATTACTCACCACATCAAATCCAGCAATCCTCTCCTGACGTTCCGCGACTCCATCCAACACAATCCTGCGAACCCAATCACCAGAACCAATGGGAACGGTGGACTTGTTCACAATAACTTTATATCCCCCATTCAAATGGGAACCAATACCCCGTGCGACCGCTTCTACATACTGAGTATCACTTTCCCCTGTTGGTAGCGCCGGAGTACCTACCGCAATAAATAGGATATCACCATGCGCAACACCCGCAGCCAAATCAGTACTAAACTGCAATCTTCCTGCTTCCATTCCCGACTGCATAATTTCATCTAAACCAGGTTCAAAAATTGGAGACCTTCCAGATTGCATTAGTGCCACCTTTTCTGCATTATTATCAATGCAGATGACGTGGTGTCCAATTTTTGCGAGACAAGCACCTGTAACCAAGCCAACATATCCCGTACCGATAACGCAAACTCGCATGGTGATAACCTCTATCTCAGGAAATAATTTCCGCAAAACAGCCGATGTGTTTGCTGGTATATATCCTTATAGAGCAGGATGAAAATTTGATGAATTTTCCATGAGAAAATTCTCATCAATACTCAATATCGACTGGAAATCTCGATTTATACTTAATCATCAGTATCTAGAAAATAGGGAGTAGTCAACATGTAATGCTGACATCACAATTAATGAAAGTTTTTTCTACTCCCAACTCCCCTACAGACGGGACATGTTGCGTCTCTCCCACTTCCTCCTCACAAGTAAATTTTATTTTTTATTAAACTATTGTTACTTAATAACTTATTTCTTAAACAAAGCTAGTAGTGCAAGTCTAAGTGTTTTCACATTTATTATCTGTTTTTCCTATAACCTGTTGTTAGAATACGAGGCGTGAGTATAAATTACATAGGTATACTTTGCAATTAGTTTGTTGACAGATGACAGTTGAGCTGGAAGCATTAGCTATCTAAAAAAAGCTCACTGATTGACCCTGTAAACGATGAGATAGGAGTTTTTCCTACTCCCAGACAGACTTTCATCTATAGTGAAGGCAGTACATTAAGGCTACTAAATATTATTTGAACTTATCTCAAATTCCCAATCATCCTGAATATTGCAGGAGTACAATCAATGACCAGTGTTTTACAGCAGGAAAACCGGGAATGGATGCAACTCAAAGATGCACCAATCCATCTTTACGATGAAATTCAACCACACGGTGTACTTTTGGTATTGCAAGAACCGGAATTAACGATTTTACAAGTTAGTAGTAACGTCCATACTCATTTTGGGATTGCACCGGAAGCGGTATTGGGAATGAAACTAGAGGACTTACTGGATACCTATCAAATTGGACAAATTCAACAGGGTTTAAGCGCAGAAAGTCTGGATTTTATTAATCCCAGTAAGGTCTGGATTCGCAAATCTGGTGATGATTATAGTGTGTTTGATGCGGTTTTCCATCGTAACCAAGAGGGCTTTTTAGTTTTAGAACTGGAACCAGCGTTATCACAGGAAAATATTCCTTTCTTGAGTTTTTATCACCTAGCTAGAGCTTCCATTAACCAGCTTTCAGCCAATAGTAGTAACCATGATTTTTGTCAAATAATTGTGCAAGAGGTGCGCAAGATTACCGGATTTGATCGGGTAATGCTTTACAAATTTGATGAAGATGGACATGGTTCGGTCATTGGGGAAGAAAAACTGAGTCATTTAGAATCCTATTTAGGTTTACACTATCCCGAATCCGATATTCCCAAACCTGCTCGCAAACTGTTTACTTCAAATTGGATTCGGATTATTCCCAATACCCATGTAGAGCCAGTCAAAATTATTCCAGCAATCAATCCGATTAGCAAAACGGCGACAAATTTAACTAACTCTATTTTGCGGAGTGCATCTCCCTGTCATATTGAATATTTGCACAATATGGGTGTGGGTGCATCCTTAACAATTTCCTTGATTAAGGAAGGTAAATTGTGGGGATTAATCGCTTGTCACCACCAAACACCTAAATATGTATCCTATGAATTGCGAAAAGCCTGTGAATTTTTAGGAAGGGTGGTATTTGCAGAAATTTCCGCACGGGAAGAGACAGAAGATTACGATTATCGCATGCAGTTAGCCCATGTTCAATCTGCATTAGTTGAACAAATGTCCCAGGAGGAAAACTTTATTGATGGCTTAGTCCAAGTTGATCAACCAAATATATTAGATTTAGTCAATGCACAAGGTGCGGCAATTTGTTTTGCTGGTAATTATACTTTGATTGGGAAAACACCTAGTGAAGAGGATTTAAATTACTTGCTGCAATGGCTACGCTCAAACGTGAATGAGGAGGTGTTTTATACAGATTCTCTACCCAAAATTTATCCGGATGCGGAAAAATATAAACATGTAGCCAGTGGATTATTAGCAATACCGATATCCAAGCGAAACTATGTGCTGTGGTTCCGTCCAGAGGTCATCCAAACCGTCAATTGGGGTGGTGATCCCAATAATGCTTTTGCTTTGACACAAAGCGATGGTAATTTACGTTTACGTCCACGTAAATCCTTTGAACTGTGGAAAGAAACTGTTCAATTAACCTCTTTAAATTGGAAGCATGTCGAGATTAAAGCAGCATTAGAATTGCGCAAAGCGATTGTGAATATTGTGCTAAAACAAGCCGATGAATTAGCTCAATTAGCTCATGATTTAGAACTTTCTAATGCCGAGTTGAAAAAATTCGCCTATGTTGCTTCCCATGATTTACAAGAACCATTAAATCAGGTTGCTAACTATGTGCAACTGTTGGAAATGCGCTATCAAAATCAACTAGATGAAGATGCAAACGAATTCATCAGTTATGTCGTGGAAGGTGTCAGCTTAATGCAAACCTTAATTGATGATGTGTTAGCATATTCCAAGGTTGATATGCAAGCGGTGGAATTTCAACTAACAGATGTTAATCTAGCTTTAGAGCGAGCATTAGGGAATTTACGTCAACGCATTAACGAAACCAAAGCAACCATTACCCATGACGATTTACCAACAGTCATGGCAGATAGTACGCAAATTATGCAACTATTTCAAAACCTAGTGGGTAATGCGATTAAATTCCGCAGCGACAAACCACCAGTGATTCATATTGGTGCAACTCGACTAGAAGAAGAATGGTTGTTTTCTGTGAGCGATAACGGAATTGGATTAGATCCCAAATTTAGCGATCGCATTTTCGTCATCTTCCAACGTTTACATACCCGTGACGAATATCATGGAACGGGTATGGGTTTAGCGATTTGTAAAAAAATTATTGAATGTCATCGAGGAAGAATTTGGGTCGAATCCCAACCAGGGGAAGGTGCTACTTTCTACTTTACACTTCCATTGGGAGGAAGCGAACGTGAACGAGTCAAACGACGTAAAGTCAAGGCAAATATTTTTGGTCGAGGATAATAAAGCCGATATTCGTCTGATTCTCGAAGCGCTGAAACATAGTTCCCTTCCTCATGAAGTGGTGACAGTCCGCGACGGTATGGATGCGATGGCTTACCTGCGTCGGGAAGGGGAGTATGAAAACGCACCTCGACCAGACCTAATCTTACTTGACCTGAATTTACCAAAAAAAGATGGCAGAGAAGTCTTAGCAGAAATCAAAGCTGACCCCAACCTCCGGAGAATACCCGTAGTTGTACTGACTACTTCCCGGAATGAAGAAGATATTTTTCATAGCTATGACCTCCACGTCAATTGCTACATTACCAAATCTCGCAACCTCAGCGAACTTTTTCAAATCGTCAAAGGAATCGAGGATTTTTGGTTATCAACAGTAACTTTACCCCTGGAATAGGACAACAGGGAACCCAGGGGAGAAGAAACTTTCATCATACTTCAGATACTTAGAGATATATTAGTATCCGGTCTCCCCCGCTTTCCTTCTTCCTCTCTCCTTTGATCCCCTCTCCCACTCCCTCTCGATTATGGTAACTTTAGTCAAAATCCTATTAATAGAGGATAACTTGGCAGAAGCAAGGTTATTAAGGGAATTGTTGACAGCATCACCCACCTACGAGATAAGTTTGCTACACTGCCAACGTTTAGGTGATGCACTGCAACATTTGATGCAATTACAAATTCAGGGTATGGTTTGTCCCTTTGATGTGATTTTGTTGGATTTAACCTTACCTGACAGCACAGGGTTAAATTCCCTACCTCCTTTGATGCACCTAGCTCCCAGTATTCCAATTGTGGTGCTAACTAATACCAATGATGATGATTTAGCGGTAGAAGCAGTACGTCAAGGAGCGCAAGATTACCTAGTCAAGCGAGAAATTCATCAAGAAAACGGCGTACTGTTATTGCGATCGCTACGATATGCGATTGAGCGCAAACATGCTCTCGAACATCTACGCACCCTTAACAAATCCCTAGAAACTTGTGTGGAAGAAAGGACAAGCGAATTGCTCAAAGCACAAGAGATTAATCAATTTAAATCGGAATTTGTCTCGATGCTGTCCCATGATATTCGTAATCCTTTAAACACAATTTTATTAGCTGCGGGGTTATTACAAAATAGTGATGGGAAAGTTTCTCCAGAGAAAAAACAATCCCACTATCAATTAATCCGCTCGGCAATTAAATCAATGGCACAATTATTAGATGAGGCTTCTTTCATTGGCAAAGCAGATACGGGGAAAATCCCCTGTGATTTGGAGGTGATTGACTTAGGGCAGTTTTGTCACCAGCTATTAGAAGAATATCAACTAGCAGCAGCAGAAAAAAATATAAAAATTTTCTTAAAAATCTGTGGGGCATTTCATCAAGGTGCATTATGGGATGAAACCTTACTCAGACATATTATTGGAAATTTACTGAATAATGCGATTAAATATTCCCTTCCTCCCAGTCAAATTAACTGGGAATTATTGAATCAGAAAAATCGTGTAATTATCCAAATTCAAGACTCTGGAATTGGCATTCCTCCAGCCGATTTACCCCGTATTTTCCAACCCTTCCATCGTGCTGATAACGTAGGGAAAATTACTGGAACAGGTTTAGGATTAGCAATTGTGAAGAAATGTGTGGACGCTCATGGGGGTGAAATTTCCGTTTGGAGTCAAGTTGGAATTGGAACTACTTTTACTGTGATTTTACCTGTAACTTATCATGAGGGTATTTCTGATTCAAGTTAATTATATTTATTCATGTCCAGTCAAATTAAATCATTTGCAGATTATCAGCAAGATGCACATAAGTTAGTGGGGAATATTATCCAGATATTCTTCAAAGTGCTTGTCAACTTTATGAACCAGTTTTAATTTTGTTCGGTCAATTATTAAAATCATCTGAGTCTTCTGTTCGATTGCTGATGCAAATTTCTGAAGTTCCTAATCAATGGATGAGAGTACAACTAGCAAGAATTTTTCGGAAATATGTTAGTCCAGATACTCCGGTTGAAATGCTGAAAAGAAAACAGAAGGTTCAAGAAATCTGCGATCGCTTTGGTTACAGTTTTAGAGCAATTCCACTTGTACAAGCTGCTTCTGACGTTGGGGATTTAGTTTTAGATTGTTTTTCTGGTTCAGGTACAACTTTAGCTGTCGCTTCCGAATTAAAACGTAAATGGATTGGAATCGATAATAGTTTGGAAGCGATCGCCACAACTTTAAGACGTTTCTCTGATGGTTGTCAACCAATGGGTGACTTCGTGAATACAAATAAAACTAGTAAGCAGGAGTGTAAAACAAAATTAGCACAACTATCATTATTTGATGTCGATGAAATTGAACAAAGCAGTCAGTCAACTTCAAAACATCATCAAAATCAAGTCAGTAATTTCTCCTTGTATGCAGATGAATTATTGGTGGAGGATTTGAAAAATCTGTTAAATCAACTTGAATTCGAGGGGGAATCCTCAATGACTATTTGAGACAAGGATTTTTTTCGGGTTAGGAGTTGAGGAAAGAAACTGGTGGCAATATTCTAGAATGGGGATATTGGGTTAATAACAAGAATATGCCTGGTATACTTTCCCGTGCTGAAGCCAGTTTAATCGCAAGACAGCAATGGACTCAAGGTTTTAAACGAACACGCATCCGTCCGAGTTACGATGGATTGGGTTTGGCAAATGTTCCGGCTTTGATTTTACAATGGCTAGGAGCTGATAAAGATGGGTTTGCTGCTACTACCTTACCTCCCCTGCAACCGCAGCTACTGGGTGATGAGTTGGTGACCAAGGCTTGGGAACAGTGGTTAAATGCTGGAGCAATTAATCATGTGATTTTTCTGATTTTGGATGGTTTGGGGTACGACCAACTCCGGGATTTAATCGCAAATGGGGATACACCTAATCTTGCTCAAGCCTGCTCTAGTCCCCAGGCTTTTTTTATGCCCATTACTTCCGTATTTCCCAGTACAACTACGGTGGCTCTGACTTCGGCAGCAACGGCTACGAGTCCGGCTCAACACGGAATTTTAGCTACTAGCATGTATCTGCGGGAACTAGGTAGTATTGTGGATTTTATTGCTTGGCGACCGAAAATATCGCCGACAAATGCGCCTTTGTTAGATACCCAACTCAATCCGGATACATTTGTCCCTGTAGCAAATATTTATCTGCGTTTAGAACAGGCAGGGGTAAATACGGAAATTGTGAATTACCATGCCTTCAAGCAATCTAGTATTAGTCGTTATACCAGTGTTGGTAGTAAAGCAGGGAAGGATGGTTTTCACGGTTATTTGACACCGCAACAGGGATTTGTTCAACTATGCGATCGCATTTCTAACCAGGTCAGTCCGAAAAGTTTTACCTATATGTACGTACCCAATGTTGATGCTAGTGCCCATCGACACGCTCCCTTAAGTCCTCACTACCGAGCCGAAATCAGTGGGATTGACTTTGCTTTACAACGGGAAATTTTGCAACCACTCCAAGGTCGTGAGGATACCGTATTAATTTTAATTGCCGACCACGGACAACGGGTGACAAATAAAGAGCAAATTCTCTGGTTAAATGACCATCCAGGTATCACTGACCATTTGTTTGTTCCTCCGACTGGAAGCAGTCAAGCTCGATACCTACACGTGAAACACCATCGCGAAGCTCAGGTAATTAAATATATTGAAAATTACCTGGATGATGATTTTATGGTGATTTCCACGGACACTGCTTGTCAACTAGGTTTATTTGGACTAGCAGACATTCCCCCTTATTCCCGCGATCGCATTGGTGATTTAATTGTACTTCCCCGCGACGAATGGAGTTGTTTCCATTCCTTCCAACCTGTGTCCCCGGAGGATCGGAAAAATGTGAATGCTGGTTTACATGGAGGTTTAGGTCGTGCGGAAATGCTCATTCCATTTTTAGCCTATCGTTTTTAATTGTGGGGAATAGGGAGTAGGAAAAAACGGCGTTGCTGAATACAAATATGAATTGAAAATTTGACGTTGTGTAGAGACGTAGCGATGCTACGTCTCTACGTAGACGCAGGTAGCGCGGATCGACCGAAGAGACGGTTGTGGTTTCAATACAAAATGTAAATAATCATAATTCATACCCAAATTCAGCAACGCCGAAAAAACTACTGTTGTAGTTTCTGGTGTACATAGTTCATTTAATCCCTAAATTTCCACATCACGAAGGAACTATTCTCTTTTGCGAAATCATACCCAAGCCGATTGTAGTTAGTTGCATAGATTACTTAATTTCACACTTTACAATCGGAGCGTAATATGCCAGTTCTTTCCACCACTGTTCAATCTTTCGTCAAAAATGCTCGCTTCAACTGCGGGGAAATGGCTCAATTAGAAAGACTTAGCAATAACCGTCTAGATGCGGAGATGATTGCTACCCGCTATGTTGATACCCTAGAAGCAGGTGTCGGTAGCTGGTTAAATCAACTACTTCAACGTCTCGGTAGTCGAGTCCGTGTCGGAACTGCGATCGCAAATCTCAGCAGTGAAGCTGATTTATTAGCAGGACGGGTGTTACTTCCGGATGCGGGACGGAAACATCCTTCTGTATTAGCAGTACAAAAGGCTTTAATCGCTTTAGCAAGTCGGACAAAAAATTTGAGTTACATGTTGTTAGAATTTGGTGCAGACGGTGACTATGGAGATGAAACCGTCAAAGCCGTGAGGGAATTTCAACGTCAAAACGGATTGGTTGTTGATGGTAAAGTTGGTCAAAAAACTGCTCAGGCTTTAGACCGGGAATTACGCAGAACCCGTGTACCAGGAATTACCCAAGCGACTTTACAAGATATTGTGAGTGCAGCGAATGAACTGTGTACACCAGAATTTGCCAAAAATTATGATTTCTCAGAACCTTGGGTGAATCTTGACCCCAGACATAATGCACCTGTCGGTGTACCCATTGGTGTGTTGCGTAATGTGTTTAAATGTAATTTATTTGGTGGTAATGTTTTACGCAAAGGTGGGTTTGAACCTCCTTACTATCGTAACAATAATAATAGTAATAGGGGTGAATATGCCAATGCTAATCAATGGTACAAATGGAGCGATCGCTATGCAGCAAGTCACGGTAATCCCGTTCGCTTTAAACTGGTAGATGAAGTCAAAGTCACATCCATTGCGAATCAAGACCAACAACTACAACGAATCCGTCAGTTACTAGCACAGGTGAAACCAGGGGAATTTGTCATGGTTGGTTATCCCGGTGATACCGTGATTAATGGTGGACACACCCGTGTTTGCGTCTCTAATGAATTTTCGAGCAATGGAACTGTTTCCTTCGCTCAAGCGAGTTCCCACCCTGCATTAGTGCGTCATGAAGGTGCAGATGTCTTTTTGGGTGTTGAAACTGTGTGGTTATTACGTCCAAATACACCGATGTAATGTAATACAGGACTGATGAAAGGACAATGTAAACACTGTCATCGCACTTCTTCCCGTAGCAGATCGACCGTAGGGTAATAGGGTAGACCCACAGAGGTTTCTTGCTTGCGTAGCCATCCCAAACACCTGATTTCTCACAACGAGTGCGTAGGTTCTGATATTAGTATCTTAACATGCACACTGATATACCTTTTGGTTTGTTGACGGTTGACCTTCAAGGATTAACCATCTAAACAAAAAGCACACTTATTGACCGTATAGATTTTACTTGTTTGACCTATCAGTTTTGTTGGGTTCCACTGCGTTCCAACACCACTTACTTTAACGCGGGAAACCTGTGCAACGTAGTGGTTTCCCAACCGACAATTATCCCTGACTACTAATTTGTTCCAGTCATAGCACACCCCACAGACAACAGATATCTACATCTACTTCCTCCCAGATTTTGATCAACACCCTCTAAGTCTCTACTACTATATTTACTTGAGAAAAGAAAATTTAGCTGCAAATCTTTCCAGGTTCTTGACTTTTGTTCTTTATCTTGAGACTTGTAAACGAATTGAAACGGTCTCAAGGAGAGAACGAAAGTATGAGAAACACTACTAAAACAATTTTCGCAGCAGCATTAATGGGTATAATCGGTTTTGGTGCAATATCTTCAAGCGCGATCGCTGCAACGAAACACGGTACAAACTCTGCTCAAACTAGTAGTGTAGTGACACCGAAAAAGGCTGTGACTGCGTCAGTAAAATCAACTGTTCACAAATACCACGGAAAACAGTATCACAAAAAAACAAATCTCAAATCCCAACCATCTACTCCAGTAAAAGCAGGGTTGAGAGCAGTACCTCTTAAATCGAGCAATGTCAAAAAATAAACGAATTCAGAATCAACCTAGAAATTCATTGTAGCAATTGTATTAGTTAGCCCGAAGTCGTTTTTCATTACCTGTAATTTCCACAATCTTCAAACTAAAGGTAGACAAATCATGCTCAAAACAAAAAACACAATCTTAGCGGCAACATTAATGGGTATAATCGGTTTTGGTGCAATATCTTCAAGTGCGATCGCTACAACGAAACACGCTACAAACTCTGCTCAAACTAGTAGTGTAGTGACACCAAAAAAAACTGTGGCTGTATCTAAAAAAGCAATCCAAAAAACAAAATTATTCAAACAGAAACACCACAGAAAGTACCACCACAGACAAAATTTCCCACGGAAATAAAATTATCAGTTCACAGTCATCAGTGATAAATCCTACCTCATCTATTTCCGGAAATTTAGTTTAGTTAAGCCTAGTATATACCAGGTTGAATTGCAAGTTTAAACAAAGACGAACGAGTTACATTTAGCAAATAATAGACCTGAGACTCTTCCCACATATAGTTGATGAATATAGGCTTAATTCCGTCAGGACAATTAAGCCTATTTTTGTAGTAGTAATTCTTTTGATTAATACAAAATAATTTGCTTATGATAATGGTAAATAGACTGTAAAACAACTACCCACACCCAACTGACTACTAAGGGTAATCCAACCATTATGATTTTGAGCGATCGCTTTCGCAATTGCTAGTCCTAAACCCGATCCACCACCATGGTAATGACGAGAAGTATCTGCACGCCATAATCGCTCAAAGACCCGTTCTATATTGTCCGGAGCGATACCAATTCCTGTATCTTGAATTTGGATAGAAATATATTTGAAATGTCGATTCGGAATAATCACAATACTTCCACTACAAAGACTAATTCCATCGAGTTTTGGTAACATTAAATCGAGCAGAATTAAATCATATTCTGTTGCTTGAGCATATTCCCAAGCTTCAATTCCGTCAAAAGTAATATCGACAACATAGTTTTGATGCTTTAAATCCTCTGCAAGCGGTTTAGCAATTCGCTGGTCATCTTCGACAATTAAAATTCGCATCCAATTCATCCTTCTTGCTTGATTTAACTATTCTAATTTAGCTGTTTTCGAGAGAGAAGATTCCTTTTTTATTTAAATTTAAGTATTTGCGATCGCATGACCAATACTCTTACCAAGTCAGTTGAAGCAAGCCAATCAGAATTCACATCTGTTTCTGATTTACCAAACAGGAATCAAGCGAAAGCCAAATAAAAACTATCAACGAAATGAAAATCAATAAAAAATAGATTTTTAATCATCCAGCTATTGACGAATTGCATCAAAACAAACTAGCATGTGTAACTGAAAATCCGGATCCGAAATATTCATCTTCAGGGTGTAACCGCAGAAACAAAGTATTCTGCACGTCTTGTCAATCTACACTGCTTCGAGCTAAAACTTAATTTGTTCAATTGTTAGTGGATTCTATTCATTATTTTGGCTGAGGCGATTATCCAAATATTATCTAGTTAACTCAATCAGGATAACGGCTAAATTTGTCATATAAATCTCAGTTCGCTGATAAATGCTTTGGATTTTTTCATTTTTTCTTTCACTCACACCTTCTCTATCAAATTCATGAAATTAACCCATCTCCTATCTTCTACTATTGGTAGCACCATTTGGATTTTATCATCGGTACAATTAACTTTCGCAAACACCACACCTCTCCCACCATTACCAGGAATAAGATTTATACCTCCTCAATCAGAAGAAACAAATCCCTTTAATCCTGATGTCAATAGCAATTTGAACCAACCGAATAATCAATACCCCCCATCCGAACCCCTCAAATTTGGAAAACCAGTATCATTATTGGACACGCAAATTCGTCAGTTGATGAATCGTTACAAATCCCTCTCACCGGGGATGTTTTTTGTTGATTTACAAACCGGGGATTATTTAGATATTAACGGCGATCGCATATTCTCCGCAGCGAGTACAATTAAATTCCCGATTCTAGTTGCTCTGTTTGAAGAAATCGAAGCAGGTCGTATCCGTCTTGATGAATTATTAGTCGAAAGAGCAGATTTAAAGGTTGGTGGTTCGGGAGACTTGCAATATAAACCAGCAGGAAGCAAATTTACAGTGCTAGAAACTGCAACCAAAATGATGACAATTAGCGATAACGTTGCTACCAACATGATTATTGACCGCTTAGGTGGTAAAAATGTTTTGAATAAGCGGTTTCGTCATTGGGGATTACAACAAACCCAAATTAATCATTTACTTGTCGATGAATACGGAACAAACAAAACTAGCGCTAAGGATTTAGTGAAACTTGCGGCTTTGGTGGTAAATAATCAATTAATTAATGAAAATAGCCGCACCCATATTTACAATATGATGGGAAATTGTCACAATCAAAGTCTTCTACCTAAAGGTTTAGGAACAGGTGCAAAAATTTATCATAAAACAGGTACTTTGCGGTTTGTTTTAGGTGATGCGGGAATCGTCAAAACAGCAAGTGGGAAAGTCTATTTAGCAGGAATTATCGTCCAGCGACCCAACCATGATGAAAGCGCAATCCGCTTTATCCGTGAAGTTTCTCGACTTGTATACAATTATTTTGAAAGTCCACAAAATTTGACATTAAAGTCGATATAAATTGGTGGTAAATATGTTAAAAATAACCCCCTAATCATCGGGATTAATATTCAATTCACGCAACTTTGCTGCTAATCTTTCAGCTTCTTCTTCCGGTGTCGGCACTAATTTCCCTTCTCTGGTAAAAAAGCGCACCTGATTCTGATAAATTCCCAGATACAAACCCAATTGTTGACTCCATAGATGTCCTAAATCATTTGGTTTTAGGGATTGGTAAGTACCATCAACTAAGTGGAAACCAGCAAATTCTAAGGTATCTGGGTCAAACCAAAAATAATCATGGGTGCGAAAAATATCTTGATAAATTTGTTTTTTGAAATTTTTATCAACTTCAGCCGTTTTAGGAGATAGTATTTCCACAATCACATTGGGATATTTTCCATCCTCCTCCCAGACCACCCAACTTTTACGAGGTTTGCGATCGCATCCTAAAACCACAAAAAAATCAGGTCCGCGAAAATCCTCTGATTTGCGTTGACGGGGACTGTAATAAATGGTTAAATTACCAGCAGCATAAAAATCATTTCTATCTCGCCATAACCATTTGAGACATTTAAGGAAAAGCATGATTTGCTCTAGGTGTAATTCCGTTTCCACAGGTGGTTCATCGCTATATAAATCTCCCTGGGGAAAAATTATAGCCGCTGATGGGTCTGGAATTATTTCTACTTCTTTTTCTTGAGCGAGGGACATGAGTAAAAGTTGCAGAAGGTTATTTGCGATCCGTATGGGTTTATTGTAGCGCCGTCTAACTTCTTCTAGTTGCCAATTTTGCGACAAACTCTTGATGGGCTTTAGTTGTGACTCCCTGCTGCACCACAGTCAATACCTGAGCTAGATTATCTGCCAATAATGCAGTTACATCCAAATTTAACCCAGGAAAAACCTGACTGTAAATAATCCCAGCATCATCAGGAACTAACTGCTGATATTCTCCAGCTTGTAACCAAAACCAACTAACTTTTTGTTCCCCCACTTGCCAAACAATATATTCCAACACCCCATTGCGACGATATGCCTTCAATTTATCATGTAAATCATAGGATGCACTGCTTGCAGCCACTTCCACAATTAACTCCGGAGCTCCTTCCACATAATCATCCTCACTAATGGACGATTGTCCCCCACAAGCAGACTCAATTCGCAACAAAGCATCCGGTTGGGGTTCATTATCCAAATCCAAACGGACTGTGGCATTATCAGCCAATTCTACACCCGGTGTTGCCGCCTCGTAAACCGCCAACCAACCAATAATCCGACTATGGGGTTTTCCGTGTTGACGATATCTTAGGGGTGAAGCCACGTAAACAACTCCTTCAATTAATTCAGCCTTTTTCAAGTTAGGCATAGCCATGTAGCGACGTTCAAACTCAAATCGAGTTAAGCGATCGCCATTTTCCAAATAGGGAATGCAAACATCAGGCTTGTTAACGATGGTCATGTTCCACCTCCTACATTCAGCCACCCCCATCTTACCAACAATCATGTAGAGACGTAGCATTGCTATGTCTCTACAACATAATATTAATTACACCTCGATTCTGCCACGTAATTGTTCCTAATTAAACGGCACTTGATACCCAGCAAATTTCCTCGTCTCAGCCAGAATCGAAGCACCATTTTCATCCTGAGATGCAAGAATTAAAGTTGACCAAAACCCTTTTTCTTCTTATCTTTTTTCGGTTTGGATTTTTTGCCACCAGGATTCCCACCTCCAGGATATCCTCGCCAACCCGGAGCGGTCTGACGGTTTCCACCACCAAACATTCCTCCACCACCACCGAACATTCCTCCACCTCCCGGCATACCCGGAAAGTTCCCTTGTCCCATTTGTTGCATTAAACTACGCATTCGTTGAAAGTCGCTCACGAGTTTACTCACATCGGGTTCCTTGTAACCTGAGCCTTTAGCGACACGACGACGACGACTGGGGGAACTAGCAAGTAAATCGGGATCCCGTCGTTCCTGGGGGGTCATGGAATTAATCATGGCTTCGCAGCGTTTGAGTTGGGTTTCCCCCTGACGCAGTTGATCGTCGGAGAGTTTACCCATACCAGGGATGAGTTTCATTATCCCACCCAGGGAACCCATATTTTTCAGTAAGCGTAACTGTTTGAGGAAGTCGGTAAAATCAAACTTGGCAGACAGGATTTTTTCCTGCATTTTTTCCGCGTCTGCTAAATCGATCTCTTCCTGGGCTTTTTCTACTAGGGTGAGTACGTCACCCATCCCCAAAATCCGCGAAGCCATCCGCTCTGGGTAGAATGGTTGCAGTGCTTCAACTTTTTCCCCTACCCCGATAAACTTAATCGGTTGTCCGGAAATTCGCCGTACAGACAAGGCTGCACCACCTCGGCTATCACCGTCCATTTTCGTCAGGATTGCTCCGGTAATCCCAATTTGTTCGTGGAAAGTGCGGGTTAAATTGGCTGCTTCTTGACCGGTCATGGCATCGACAACCAGCAGGGTTTCATCGGGTTGTACGGTTTCTTTGATGCGAGCCAATTCCGCCATCATGCTGTCATCGATTTGCAAGCGTCCGGCGGTATCAATAATAACCGTATCTATCCCTTCAGCCCTAGCCCGTTCTACCCCTTGACGGGCGATTTCCACTGGGTTAGCATCACTGCCTAACTCAAATACGGGTACGTCAATTTGTTTACCTAGGGTAATTAGCTGGTCAATGGCAGCAGGACGATACACGTCAGTGGCAACCATCATACAGGAGCGTTCCAGTTTGCGCAGGTGTAGAGCCAATTTTGCGGTGGCGGTGGTTTTACCCGTACCTTGCAATCCCGCCATCAGGACGACTGTGGGTGCAGTTGCGGAGTGAGCGAGGGGAACATTTTCTTCCCCCATGACTTTGACAAGTTCATCGTGAACTATTTTAATAAATTGTTGGGCGGGGCGAACACCACTAATTACCTCTGCCCCCATTGCCTTGGTTTCAACTTCGGTAATAAAATCCTTAACTACCTGAAGGTTTACATCTGCTTCTAGCAAGGCGCGGCGCACTTCTCGCAGGGCATCTTGAATATTTGATTGGGAGATTTTATCTTGTCCCCGCAGTTTTTTCCAGGCAGATTCTAAACGGTCAGCTAATGCATCAAACATAGTTGTGTTCTACAGGTAGTTCGTCCGCGAAACTAAGGATAGTTTACTTTGATTTTCCCATTAACTCTACATTTTCAGGGAGAGGACTGCTCCTAATTATATCCTACATTCCTGACCCTAGACCAAACAAGGCAAAATTAATAATGGTGAAGGAGTAAACGTCTGTTTACTCCCTGGGGGGAGACGTTCTATCTATAGAAGTCGAGAAACCCACCTAACCGGCTCCTAGTAGTTTTATTATGGGGAACTTTGATATTTTGGTCAACATACCTGTAGATTTAAAAATCTGCAAAAAACCGTGATCGAAAACATCGTTTTTTCGGTTATCGATAAGCAGAGCTTAACGCCAAAGGCGTATCGCCTAACTTTTATTTTCATTATTCATATTTGCAGTGAATCCTCAGTAAGAAGACTAATTTGATACCTTACTTGCTGCCAACTTTTCAGTATAATTCTGAATTGATAACATGAATGTTATCTTAAATCGTCACATAGTGTATGGGGAATCATTTTTATAAACCGTGGCACTTTTTGTAGTTCAATACTTTCTCTGGGAAAAAACCTGTAGTTTTCCGAAATTCGTAGTATCGGGTTAGTAATTAAAGTTACGAATAAAAATCAAGCTTGAATTCGTGCTGAGAGATGATATTTTACTTACTCATTCTAGGAATTTACAGATGAAACGTTTTTTTATTGGCGGCGTATCGGCATTATTAATGGTGACTGGAGGTATATTAGTTCCAACAATTCCAGCCTCTGCCCAGCTTGCAAATGTGAAGCACCATCTCAATTCTTTACCAACAACTCGCGTCGCCTTTGTCCGGGGAACAAATAGTAAAAATATTACTGGCGCAGACAATCGCATTTACATTTTGAGAGCGAGAAAGGGACAAAATTTAACTCTAAAAATCAATAGTTTGGGTGCCCGTGCTAGTGTGACATTGTATGGAAATAATGGTAAAGCCATTAGTCCGGTATTTTCTGGTTTAGGTGGTGGTGAAGGTAAATCATTAACCGTGAAATTACCGGTGACGGGTGATTACTATATAGTTGGTGGCGGTGGTCCATCATTTCATTTATACGATTTTACCGTCACAATTAAATAGGGTCGGCGGTAGTAGAGACTTAGCATTGCTACGTCTCTACGTAGACGCCCATAGCGCGGCTTCTCGAAGAGATAATTTTGGTTTTAATACAAAATGTAAATAATTGTAATTCATGGTCAAATTCAGCAACACCTGTTTTGCTATATTTCTGTCGGCTGACCCCTTCCCTATAGTTAACTTTACCCTTACGCTTATTGATGATGGGTGATTGTGTACGGGAATGACTGGTAATACAACTGATGAGTTGCTGCTGTTAGCGGCACAAAGTGGTAACTTGGGGAAGGTGAAGGCGCTGTTAGCTGTTGGTGCTGCACCGGATGGGGCACAACAGAATGGGACGACAGGATTGATGTATGCTGCTAATTATGGGTATACGGAAATTGTTCGTACTTTGATTGCGGCGGGTGCAAATGTAAATTTCCGTCGTCAGCAATATGGTATCACACCCCTAATGGTGGCTGCGGCTGCGCAAAAACTGGATGTGGTTAAGTTATTAATTCAAAATCATGCAGATGTGAATGCTACTAATGAAGATGGGAGTACAGCTTTAATGGTGGCATCCCAGAAAGGGAATCGGGAGATTGTGGAGGTTTTGCTGCAAGCTGGAGCGGATGTGAATATTTGCGATCGCGATCGCGATACCAGTTTAAGATTAGCGATCGCCGGTGGTCATCGTTCGATTGTTGAATTATTAGTTGGTGCAGGTGCGGATGTCAATACTCCTGATGCAACAGGGGAAACCCCTTTGATGATGGCTGTGGATGCAGGGGATGGGGAAATGGTTCAATTATTGCTCAATGGTGGAGCAAATGTGAATCAACACAATTTGAGTCAAGAAACTGCACTGATGGCTGCTGCGGCTTTAGGACATAGTGCGATCGCGGCTCTATTATTAAATTATGGGGCAGATGTCAATGCCCAAAATCTGGATGGGGATACGGCGCTACATATTGCGACTGTGGAAGGACATTTAGATTTTGTGACGGTGTTGCTCAATCGCGATGCCAATGTAAATCTACGTAATAAGTTGGGTGATACCCCCTTACTCCTCGCAACTTTGCAGGGTCATAAACAAATTGTGGAAGCTTTACTCAAAAGAGATGCACAGGTCAATGGGAGTAATTTGGGGGAGACGGCATTAAGTTTGGCAGTTTGTCAACAGCATGAGGAAATAGTCCAGTTATTATTGGATTATCACGCTGACGCAAATTTTTGTAACTCCCAGGGTAAGAGTTTATTGCTACTGGCTGCGGAACAAAACCATACTACCATTGTTAAATATTTAGCAGCATCCGGCGCTAACGTCAATTTCCAAGACCAGGTTGGTGCAACTGCTCTCATGTGGTCTGCTTCCCACGGTAATGCACCATTGGCACAAATTTTATTAGATGCTGGAGCCGATTTGGATTTACGTAATCAAGGTGGATATACGGCTTTAATGTTAGCTGAGTTTAATCAGTATACTGATGTTGTGGAGGTGTTGACTAGAGGTCGAGAGTAGAAGACACAGGGGTAGTCTAATAAAGCCCTATGAGCGCAACTACGTACCTTTCTTTACTTATCAAAATTAATGCGATCGACCTGTAGGCTACTCCCTATTTCCCTGAATTTTTAAGAATTTGTCAGCAATCCTAGTAATGATTCCATTGTGTCTGGATGGGTTTTTAAAAGGTTTTGAATTTGCATTTCTGTTGCGCTGATAGAGTAATTCCGGGAGAAATTATTTTCCCCTGTTGATTTAGTTTCCAATTCCTGCCATTGGATATTTTCTATGTTTAATAGTTGCGTGATACTCCACAGGAGTCGCTGCGCGATCGCATTGGTTCCTGCTTTATACTTAAATATTAATTGCCGTGCCTTTATCTCTCCTTCTGTAAAGCTTGTTAATGATGTTTGTGATGGGGTTTTAACTTCTGGAATGTTCTCTTTTTCCCATACCGGAACCCAATTGGCAAATCCTTGTAATTGCTGGGGATAGGTATTTGCTGCTTCTTTAATCAGGTTTTGCAGAATTTCCCGGTGGGGACGCAAGCGTAAAATTAAATTGGGTAGCCACGGTAACAGGGTATGGTCGGGGACGGAACCGAATAATTGAGCAAGTAACTCGACGACAAAACGGTTGATTCGGGGTGCGAAACCCAGGGACAGGAGAAAACCGTTCAGATAATCGGGAAGGGTACGGATTAACATTTCATTCCTCAAAACATGGTGGAAAAATTCCCGCATTTGGGGAATTGTTCGCAATCCCAATAACCATTCCGTTGTCCAGAGTAAACCTAGTTTGGCTGGGTCTGGTTGTTCACTTGCTGCTTGTTTAACACTTATTAATAATTGAGCGCGATCGCATCCCAGGGATAATGCTAAACTTTCTAGAGTAAAGATAAAATTGAGCATCCCGGCTATTTGTTCCGGTTTTGTTCCCCTGTCACTAAAGGCTTTGGGTAGAAGGGTAGTGTAGTGGCGATAACCGATAGTAACAAAGTTTTCAATCCAGGTCGGTAATCCCGTGGGGGTGGTGCGGTAATAATGGACTAAGCGTCGGATAATGGTAAATATTTCTGGTGCATCTGTAGCTCCGGTTTCCCGCACTAATAGGGATATGGCGTGTTCCCCTAATTTACTGGTGAGACGGGGACTGTGCAAGTATAAAATACTATCTTCTGCTGTTTGTAAGGCGGTTTTCGCTGTCCCTTGGGAATCGAAGGCGGTTTTTTGTAGGCGTTGTTCTATTACCTGTTCCAGGGTGACACCTTCATAACCCAACATGATTAATTGACGCTGGTATTTGCCGATGCGAATCTCCCAGGATTCCTGAATCGGTTTAAATCCGAGACGACGTTCCCCCATAATCGGTTGCACAATATGGGAACCTAATAAATAATACAGTCGCCATAACACATCAGAACAGGGCAATAATTGGGGTTCCCGTTTAAAATCCATTAAAGCACGTTGATTGGTCTGCCCTTGCAAATTCACATTCAAAGGTGCAAGCCGATCATACACATTTTGCGCCAAGGGAGGGAGAGATGCATAACCCACTAATCCGACGCGATCGCCACCGAGTAAAATTTGACAAAGCTGGAAAATATTGCGTTTTTTCGGAGTACGGTCTTTTTCTAAGCAGGTAATTGCTGCATCCTGAAAGTCATAGGGAGTAGGATGTAAACGGTTACGCATCCCCGCAAGTAGGAGGGATGTTTGGTAAATCGCAATCGAATCGGCGGTACTGGCTAAGTAACCATTTTTACGCGCTAATCCGACAATATCGGCACACCATTGTAGTAATTGTTCGGTATCTGCTGCAACTTGTTCCGGGGGACGGGTGAGGAAGGATGTAAGAATGGTTGCAGTGGCAGGGTTTTGGGGTGTATGGTTAGTATTTTTTGGCTTTTGAGTTTTCTTTTGTTCACCCAAACTAAAGGGCTTGAGATTGGCTGCTTTTAAATTCTTTTTCCAACTTGCTTCTGCCATTGCTACCGTACCCGGTGGATGGGAAAACTGGTATTCAATTGCGGCAAAACTGGAGGGAATTAACCCGTACATCCACGTAGTTTGACTCAAATTGGGAATTTCCCAAACCGTACTATTACCAACACCAAACTCCGGGACATCACTAGCAGCATGGGCTGCACCACAGATATAAATAGCTTCCTCTGGTTGAATTCCCCTTCCTTGCAGATGCTGCTTAATTCTCGTCCACATGTACCTTTCCCGCAAGCGGTCAGTTGCAATTTCCTGCTGACGAGTACCTAAGCGACGCAACAAACTACCGATCAAAAACATCACCTGACGGTAGGTGTGGTAATCAGTATTAATTATAGCCTGCTCCACATACTGCTCCCACCATTCAGCAAAATGACGGGTTTGAGAATTTTTGAGCAGAAACTGCAAAAACACATCAAAACTCGGCGTTAAACCCCCAATTTCCAATCCAATCGCCGTTCCATGCATTTTCGCTTCATCTGTAACCTCCTCCTCTAACCGTTCCTGGGGACGTTCCTCCCACTGAAACACATAATCCACAGCTCGATCAACAAACACCAACTCCGTCCCTGGATGCTCCAGCGCAAATGCGATCGCTTGGTATTCTGCGGAAGCTTCTGTGATGGGTGCAACTACACTTAATGGCATATCCTGGGGTGAAAAAGTTACAGATTCAGTAGCAAAAGCTTGTAAAGCCACGGGAAACTTACAATCCCGCAAATTTTCCACGATTGGCAGTAAATCCTCACACATTTCCAGATAAATCACCCGTGGAGGATGATGCTGCAACCGTCGCACCATTTGTAAAGCAGAAGCAGGTGAATGGTGACACACCGGGAAAATTTCTAAGGGTTCACTGGTAGCTTTGTCCACATCAGCAACCAAAGCAGCAAGTAACTCACCCAAGGGTTGGGCATTAGTAGCAAATTTTTCAGCAGCACCCAGTAATTGTGCTTGGAGAGGGTGGAAGGATTCGGGTAGGTTCATGGTGGGAATTAGGAGTTGGTGAGAAGTTGGGTTTTATACCAATTTGAGAAAAGAATGCGACGGATGAATTTTGTAGAGACGTAGCGATGCTACGTCTCATATTCTGGGTATATTGCAAACATTTTTGGAATCGGTATTAGTTCGATTTCCATAATTCGGTTTTCTTCAAATGACATAGGAATGTTGAAAAATAATTAGTTTTTGTCAGGAAATCAATGCTCAAATTTACTTCCTGTATGAAGTTTGCAGATTGCATTTGATTTTTAGTTTTCCAGAATGATAAATCAGGATTATTTTTAAAAACCTCTTTCATTCATTAATTGGTGTACACAGTTGATCACAACTACTCCCCAATCCAAAATCACTTCAGTCCCATAGCTTCCTTACCTCCTTGGAGAAACTCATTCCATTCCGATGTTTTCGCTTCCTGAGTGCGTTTTTCGACCACACTATGCCAAAACTGGTTAATTACCGAAATATCCTCCGGTAAACGACGTACCAAAGTTCCCACCAGCGATCGCGCGAGGGTTCCTGCTTCTAAACTTGTTGATCCAAAGTAACGACTGTGTAAAATCGCATCTTCTAAAACACCAATCTGTTCAGCTGTAGATAAAGCCGATTCCAGCTTTTGCTCATCAGAAGTCGCAGCATTACTGGTTTCCCGTAAATCTGCAAAGGTTTGTAATAATACATCCAACAATGTCGGAGGAACCTCCACTTCAAAACCATGACGGTTCATTAACTCCTTCGTCCGGAACAGAATAATCTCCTTCTCCTGCTTCCTATTCGTTACCACCGGCATATGTACAAAATTAAACCGTCGCTTCAGTGCTGACGACAATTCATTCACACCGCGATCGCGACTGTTAGCTGTGGCAATTATATTAAATCCTGGTTGGGCAAACACCACATTATCATCTTTTAATTCTGGTATGGAAATATACTTTTCGCTGAGTATAGAAATTAACGCATCCTGGACATCAGAAGTACACCGGGTCAACTCTTCAAATCGACCCATAGCTCCGTTTTGCATTGCCGCCATCATGGGGGAAGGAATCAGGGAATCCCGCGATTGACCAGCAGCAATTACCATCGCCACATTCCAAGAATACTTAATTTGGTCTTCCGTAGTTCCCGCAGTTCCTTGGACAACATAGGTAGAATTACCACAAATAGCTGCTGCTAAAAGTTCCGCTAACCAACTTTTACCAGTACCAGGGTCTCCAATCAATAGCAACCCCCGATCGGAAGCAAGAGTGACGATTGCTCGTTCAGCGATCGCGCGATCGCCATACCATTTTTGTTCAATTACTCGTTCTAGTTTCTGGGAAGGTGTACTTCCTAACACAAAAGTTCGTACCATTTGCGGTGACAATTTCCAATTAAAGGGTTTTGTCCCGTCATCAATGGATGCTAAATAATCCAACTCTTCCCGATATTTTAATTCCGCAGGTTGACGTAGGATTACATCTTGTTGAGCAGCTTGATTGTTATTTTCTGGGATTGCTTTCACAGTATTATTTTTAGTTCTAGGCATTTAATTGAACTCCTTTTTTTCGAGAATACAGGATAGAGGATAATCTAGTGAGAATTAGGTTAGATTTTCAGCATATTTTTTGATATTTTTCTGCAATCATTTTATGTAATCATATATATACATTATTTTCGACACATCCAGAATGTGAGACGTAATATATTACGTCTCTACTAAACAATCACCTTCTTCAACTCCTGAATCAACTTTTTCGGACTTCCCGTTAAAATTGGTGTACCCAACTCCTTTAATTTATCCCGAAACCATTGATTCACACTAAAATAACCACTACTCATCACCGCACCCACCGGAATAAAATGTACACCCGACTCCTTCAAGGATTTAATATAATCAAATAAAACCTGGTCGCTACCTCCTTCATAGAAATCAGAAATCAAAACCAAAGCTGTATTTTGTGGAGATAAAATTTTCTGTGCAGCTTCTTGTAATGCACTATAAATATAAGTCCCACCACCCAAGTTAGTCCGTAACAACACCTCAAATGGATCATTCACCCAAGGGGTTAAATCAATAACTTGAGTATCAAAAGCAATTAAATGCACATCCACATTGGGAAGACCAGCAAAAATTGAAGCCAAAATCGTACATTGCACCATCGCATCCACCATAGAACCCGATTGATCCACAACCACAATCATTCGTGTTGGTATCTTCTTTTTAGAAGCATGACGATAGTAAAGTCGGTCTACATATAACCTTTGTTCATCCGGATTCCAATTCGTTAAATTTTTCCAAATTGTGCGTTTTAAATCCAAATTCCGAAACACCCGTTTTGGAGGGACAGAATAATCCAATTTACCCGTTACCGTTTGTGCAACCTGTAACCGTAATACCTCTGCAAGTTGGTCAATATACTCCTTAATTAATCGTTTTGCATTTTTCAAAGCAGTTCCTGACAAATTACCCTTATCTCGTAAAAGCTGTTCAACTATAGCCATTGAAGGAGTAATTTGACTAGCGAGATGGTTATCCTGAAGAACCTCCCGTAAAGCCATTTTTTGAATTAATTCCCCTTCCAAAGCTGTTAAAGTTTCCCGCAGTTGTTCTTCAGTAATATTGAAACCAGAACCTTTTCCTAAACTAGCACTACTTCCCCCAGTTCCATTTTGAGCTTGACCAGTTTTTCCACTTTTTTGAAAATGACCGGAATCACCAGAGTTACCAGCTAATTTTGAATTACCTTGTCCCGAAGCGATAGAAGGTGCTTGTCCTCTTAAATTACAACCAAGCGCTCTTTCCAAATATCCCACATCTTTCAGCCATTGGGAATATTGTTGTGCTGTTACTTGATTGGTTTGGGTATTTGGTCCAAATGCATTTAAAAGCATTTTAGAAAAAACTAACCCCCGTCGCAAACTATACTTTTCTGTTGCTGCTAATTCTTGATTTTGTGAGTTTTCCTCTAATCCTTCTATCACCTCTTCCGGAATAATCCTCTGTTGAAAATCTGGAACTAATTCCGGATGGCGACGCAATAAATCATCAATACTAATATCGGGGTCAAGAATTAACTGTGGTAAACCTAATTCATCCACAATTTCAGCAGACATCCGATGAAAATTTTCACCCTGTTCATCCAAACTAAACATTGCCGTTAATAATCGCCAATAAATCACTTGACGACGTTGAATAATTGCTGATTCCATCTTGGGATTTTAGATTTTAGATTTTGATATATTAGTCATAGAATAAAGCTTGTAGTAGCGCTTTAGCACCAAATATATAACACCCCTATTTACTTTTCCTTAACAACCGACTAGCACGTTCCTGTAAAATTTCCACCGTATTTGTTTTCGGTTTACCCTGAATAAACTTAGCTACATTCTGTCCAGTATAAATCACCTTTTTGTTTACATTCACAGCCAAAGGTTGGACACTCCAGCAACAATTATCAAATCGCATCAATCCAAATATTTCACTGGATGCAAGCAAATTGTCAGCCGTAATATCCGAAAAACTCCCCATGCGATCGCAATCTATTTTCAAACTCCCGCTATCCTCCCAATCCAGGATAATTTCCCCCTCTTGTTGATTAATTTGATAATTACTTAAATATACAGGTTCACCAATATGAATTGGATGACGACTATCTGGTGTCAGATAAAAACTACTAATTTTTGCTTCCTCCGTAGCAGATTGAACTTGAAAATATTCTTTTGCAACTTCCATCAATTTATACTTATCCCCCAATACCCCTTCCCCTTTCCAAATTAAATCCCCCGTCGGTGACAGGGGGATATTTTCCAACTTTAATATTTGTTGATTACCAAAAGCTTCTAAAATAGGTTTTGCTTGGGGAAATAGCAACCAAATATCTTGATGGGAAATAGCATCCACCTTATAAGCGGATTGATTAATTTTTGCCACCTGAGTTATACAATCACCCATTAATAAACCATAAATTGTCCAACTAACGAAATTTGCATGACTTTTGATATCCATCCCCAAACCCATAAAATCTCCAGAAATTATTTTTGGAGTTGGATGTACAACCTTTCGTAAACCACCCATCATCCCCTGTGACCATAAATCCACCCAACGAAATAGAGGAATAGTATTACTATCTGTCACGGGAACTTGATACATTAATTCATTCATATATCCAGTTAATAAAGCTGCTTGACGAATTAATAGTGGTTCCGATTGAATTTGTTCTAATGTAGAAATAAATGGTACTAGAGTAGATTTATCCAAACGATTAAAGCCGACTAAAGCTACTTCCATCAAGCATTGACGTATACTTTCTTGGTAAATGGGAATATGCGCAGGTGTTGAAACAGAATCAACTTCAAGTTGTATTTCTGAATTTTGTAAACGTCCCAAAACACCACAAATTTGATTTTGTAATCCATCATAAATCGCACCCTGTAAAGCAACCCTTGCTGCTGCTAAAGCTGTAAAATACTTTTCCTGAAACTCATTTGTAGTAATCCCTTGACAAGCATCATTTATCGGCTTTTCCAAAGGTGTTCCTATAAAAATTTTCTGCCAAGAATTCAAGGATTCTTGCTGCTTTGTTTCTAAATTCGCAAACCCCGTTAAAAAACATTGGTCAAATTCAGCAATTAAATCCAGTGTTGACTGAATTTCGTCGGGAAGATGGTTAAGAGTACCGGGAAAAGCCATAGGATAAGAATGTAGGGGACAGAATACAGGAGATGGGAGTGATATTTTTTGTTGATTCTAAGTTAGGAATTTTTGTTTTTGTTTTACTAATTGTAATTATTGGGGATTTTTATAACTTTTAAACAAACCAATTCATTTCTGGAATCGGTAAGCTAGAAGATTCCAACTCTAAATAACGTAAATAATTCAAAAAACGACTAAATACCTCATTCGCAGGTTCTTTCTGCACATGACCTGACTCAATTAAAACTTTTCTAATATCAGCTGCTTGTTCTGCATGATTACTAACTTTTAAATACTTAGCAACAGCTTCCACTCCATAACTATTAATTGCCTCTTCTAATAAGGCTTGAATATGATTACAAGGATAATAGGAGTTTAAACCACCACAAGGACGATTATTGTTGGTGCTACAATAATAATTAAATGTACCAGCTTCAATGAAAGATACATACACCCTTTCTATATCGGAACCACTGGAAATAACCCCTTGTAATCGGCCACTGAATAGTTCAACAAAGGGAATTTTTTTGACATTCTTACGAGTGACAGTAAAGGTATTGAATTGATGATAAAATGATGTTTTCTTAACAGCAGATAAATTCATGTTATTTACAAATTATGATGATTGGAATTAGGGATATTCATTTCCGTAGAACGATAATCTAAATACTGCTATTCAAGAATAACTAGTTTTTGTAATAATTTAAGACTACTACTTGACCCTACAACTCTAATTTTGAACAAACATAATTTTGATTTTTTAAGAGTTAAAACGATGACACAATGGCAATAGCTGTAGAGGAAAATCTATACACCTATCTAGACTCACTACTCATGGGTCTACATGAACAATTCTGAATCTTATAAATACAAGAACATCAAGAATTACGCAATCACAACGCAGTTAAGTCATTGCGTAGATGCGTAGCGGATCGACTGTAGGGTCGTAAGGAATCAATCTCAAAGTCTTGTTTTGTCGTGAATAAGTGACTAAGTCCTAAACATATACAAGTAAAATCAGACTTCATTAGACGTGCGCTCACAAAAAATAGGTAGGATATCTATAAATTACATTATAAATATCACTCACCATTGCATTATTACCTACAAGCCATTCACATTACATCGATATGTTTACGTAATTCTCTGGTATCTAATCTAAAATTCAGTAAATATATTCGTGGATTCACTGTCTTTCAAGATATTTTTTGATAAACAACTTTGCAAAACTTCAAACTCAAATCATGTTTACGTCTGGTGAATATATGCACACCTTTCCTGCTTCCTTACAGCAATCGGAGACGCAATATATTGCATCTCTACAAATACAAATTTATCTGTCGTCATTCTTTTTTTCAACTTCTGTGAATATTGATTTGGAGGATATGCTCTGGGTGTAAAATATAGAGGATGTACCTACCTAATCAATTCGACCCAACAGATTCCGTCCAGCGTTCTCTGCTGCTACCTGGGTACAGTAAACCTTATTGTCGCCAAATACTTCTCCACCCGTAGTAATAATTTGAAATTCCCAATCGTCACTTTGTTGGCAAAATACGGCTAAAGTGTAGTCACGGATACATGTAATTAGATGAATGCGACTTAATGGCATAGCTTTATATAAAGTAATTTTATAGTTTTTCCCTGAGACCTATATATAGATATAGAAAAAAGCAACGATAAACTATAGCTTTTTTATACATATTTATTTTTAAACGTCGAATGGATCTGGAAATCAGGATATTTTTTGTATAAAATTATGCTTTTTGTGGATAAGAAATAGCTTGAGAAAAAGTTCACATTCAGAATTGAGAGAATTTAGTTGGAATTTTTATAGAATAATAACCATCATGCGATCGCCTACCCTTCCTACCATTCGCGTACCACATTTTAGTCTAGAGGAAGTGGAAGCGACAGATATATGTCAATCCTCTCGATGGAATTTTGACCATATGTAAAATACATGAAAATTACATCAACTTTGTTTAAAAGCATACTTTGTAATTTTGTGCTGCACGAGTATACTACACATCGAGATGAGATATGTGCATTCATTTAGAAATCACCAGCAGTAATCAGTGATTCTTGTTGAGAAGGATTGCGATCGCGTTTTTTGTGTATCTATACAGAATATATTTTGTAATACATTTGACAATATCGACAGTGTTGTAGATATGTGTTATTGACATGTCAAGATAAGTCCTGTATGTAGGCCAATATGGGGTTAGCTCTCTCTGGCGGTAACGTGTTATTGACATGTCAAGATAAGTCCTGTATGTAGTAATCCTAAATGATTAGTGAACGCAGGAGCACCTGAAATCAATTCCTGGAAAGGGGTAGCATGTACAACTGACTTAGGATTGCTAGATGTCACAAAGATTTTTAGAATTGCTATCACCCAGATTTCTTACGAGTAGGTTATAAGTCTTGAGTGAAGGATTGATTTTCCTTCTACTCCCTGTAGGTTTTAGGAATTTGTGAGAAATACAGGTATCAGTATTGGGTTGGATAGTTTTGACGGTAGACAGAATAATTAATGATTTCCCAAGAGGTATAAAATTGGAAAAAAACAGCAAGAAAAAGTATCAAAGAAAAGACTTGTCTTCTAAGAAGAGAACTAAAAAAATTACAACATTCTTCAAAAAACTATCAAAAATAGTTTTGATTATTTCCCTCATTTTCTTAACAATTTTTTCGATTAGAGTGTTGAGTGATAAGCTTTTCTATAAATGCCAAAAAAATATGACATCATGGGAGTGTGAGAATTTACTACCGTATATAAGTAATAATATTTTTGATAAGATCGAACAGTTAAGCATTTTAACTGGTTTAATTATTTTTATTTTTAATCTTCCTGAGCAGCAAAAACGTAATCATTACGAAGCTTGGCAATTAATCAATTCAGCTGAAGGTCAGGGAGGAAGTGGTGGGAGAGTACAAGCACTTCAAGATTTAAACGAAGATGGAGTTAGTTTAGCTGGTTTAACAGCAACTAAAGGGGATTTATCAGAAATTAAATTACCAAATGCGGATTTATCCAGAGCTAATTTTAGTGGTACTAATTTGTCTAAATCCATCTTCAAATATGCCGATTTAAATCAAGCAAAACTAATTAAAGCACAACTTAAAGATGCCGATTTAAGTCAAGCAAATCTCTGCTATGCAGACCTGAGTTATGCAGACCTGAGTTATGCTAAATTAGTGGGTGCAAACTTAACAAATACTAAATTAGTAGGTACAAACCTAACCGAAGCGGATCTGAGTTATGCAGACCTGACTTTCGCAGACCTAAGTCAAGCAATCCTCAACCAGACAAATCTAGAAAATGCAGAACTTAGTTCTATTAACTTTCAAGAAACCTATCCTAGTAATACAAATTTTATTGGTACTAATCTCAGTGGTGTAAATCTGAGTCACCTAACTCTTAACGGTGTAGACTTTTCTGGAGCTATTTTTTTTGGTACAAATTTATATCAAACAAAGCTTTGTGGTGCGAACCTGAGTAGTGCAACTTTTCATAATATTAGTTTCCAAGATGTCGATTTAAGTGGTGCTAATTTTTTTGCTGCTGACTTAAGGGATGCCATACTGAGCAATTTGATTTTAGATATGATTAATTTTACTCAAGCTAAACTCAATAATGCACAGTTAGAAAATAGTAGCTTAGTCGATGTAGAACTGGTTGAAGCTGATTTAAGTGGTGCTAATTTATCTCATGCTAACTTGAAAGGAGCTAATCTTAGTCATGCAAAATTAAGTAGGGCTAATCTTAGTCATGCTAACTTAAAATCAGCAAATCTCAGGGGTGTAAAGTTTTTGAATGCTAACCTCATAGAAGTTAATTTTAGTGGTGCAAATTTTAAAGATGCAATCATCGACGCTCAGACACAAATTAGCGAAAAATGGCGTTTAGTTTGGCGAATTGTTAATTCACAAACAAAAAATCAAGACTTTCGTAATCAAGATTTTTCCTACGCAAATTTGAGGAAAGTTAATTTAATTGGTGCAGACCTCAGTAATAGTAATTTTACCCATGCTGATTTATCTGGAGCTAATCTGGAAAATGCAAATCTCGAAAATACAAAGTTAGACAATGTTAGCTTGAGTGAGACTAATTTGCAAAAAGTTAATTTTAAAGGTGCAGATTTTAGTGGAGCTTATATTCGAGGTGCAAACCTAGAGGGGGCTAAATTTATTGGAGCTATAAACCTGGTTCCCAAGCAAATTACTAGAAATAATAATTGGGAAAAAGCTATATATGATAAATCTTTTGCTGAGTTGCTAGGTTTATCTTGATTGTCATTCAATTACTATAAAAGTTGACTATCTAATCTCCAATTGCGATATCTATTGACTTCAACTTATCTCAAGTTATCTACCGTTTTAATTAAGTAAAATGACTTCAAATATTCCTTCTCAAGTATCATCTCGTAAAGCTTTAGTAGTAGGTATAAATAAGTATGAAAAGGGCAAAATATTTCCAGCATTGAAAGCACCTGACTACAATGCAAAACACATGAAGAGTATTTTAAAACAAAAATGTAGCTTTCTGGTCTCAGATTTTAGTAAACCGGATCGGAAACAGCTAAAGGACGAAATTATTAAACTTTTTCTTCCGAACGGTAATCCTCCCAAGATGGCTTTATTCTACTTCTCTGGATACATTTTAGTCAAAAATTCAGGTTTAACAGAAGTTTTTTTAACAACTAGTGATTCTAATCCAGCACAGGATGATTTAGGAATATCCTTACACTGGTTGAGAGAGGTTTTAAAATGCAGCAAAATCGAGCAACAAGTAGTGATTCTTGATTGTTGCCATTCTGAAGGTAATAACAAACTATTAAATCTAGATAATTTTATTTTAGATAACTATTTAAATATGAGTAGATTTTTAATTTTTTCCTTCCAGAAATCAAAACAAGAATTTCAACAAGATGGTGGTCGATGTAGTAGTTTAACCAAGTCTATGTTAATTGCATTAGATAATCAATATAAATATGGTAATGATAATGCAGAATTAGTAAAATATCTCAAAAGCAACGAAATGTTTTTAAGAAAACTAGGTGATTTTAAACGAATATATTTTGGAAAGATAGATAATTTAGCCATATCCAATAATAAAGCAGAAAGTAAATCAGGAGAACCTGACAACACCGTCAGTTCTCATCAATGCCCATATAAAGGACTATCTTATTTTGATAGTAACCCAGAAGACACTAGTAACTTTTATGGACGCGATCGCACAATAAATCAATTACTAGAAAAAATTAATAAAAATAATTTTCTCGCAGTTATTGGTACAGCTGGAGTTGGTAAATCTAGTGTCATCCGTGCTGGTCTAGTTTATCGATTGAAAGAGGGTTTACAGATATCTGGAAGTGATAACTGGTACATTCCTCCAGTGATTCAACCAGGAGAAAAACCCCTCAATAGTTTAGCCCAGGCATTTGTTGATACTAGCCTATCTGCTGAGGAACAAAAATTACAGTTTAGAGAGTTTATTAAATTATTAGACGAGAAGAAGGAAAATAACGGAGAGAAAATTACCGATGCTTTAGAAGCAATGATTGACCAAGTAATTAAAAATTATAATAAAGAACGGGTTATTTTAGTTATCGATCAATTTGAAGAAGTTTTCTCTCTGCGTAAACATCAAGCACCAGGTGAACGTTTAGGGGATAACTCGGAACAATATCTGTTTATCCGTTGTTTATTAGAAAAATTAGAAGCATGGAGTTCTAAATTTTCCTTGGTTTTAGCTATCCGTGCAGATTTTATCGGTAAATGCACTGAGAGACGATACTTTGGATTAGCGGCAAATATCCAGCAAAATCTCGTCGCGATTACACCGATGGATCCAGATACATTGCGAGAAGTAATTGTTAAACCAACCGAAAAATTAGGTGTCAGGGTAGAGGAAAAACTTATAGACAGGTTAATCAATGACATGAAATCTGTCTCTGGGAACTTAGCTTTATTACAATATATGTTAACCAAGCTTTGGTACCATCAAGACCATCAAACACTAACACTGATTAATTATAATAATCTAGGAAGCCTTAAAGGCATTTTAAATCAACATGGAAATAAAGTCTATCAGGAATTAAAAAATCAGGATCAGGGTGCTATTGCCAAAACTATCTTAATTAATTTAGTTGCACTAGGAGACGGAACAACAGGTTATACCAGAAAAAAATTGTTACTGGAAAACTTAATCGAAATATGTAGACGGAAAAATCAGTTAGATAATCAGCAAAATATTAGTTTGGAACAAATTAAAAGTACTATTGAAGATTTGCAAAAGAGCGATTTAATTATCCTAGAAGAAGATATCCAAGAAAATGGAGAGAAAAAACAAGTCGTCACCTTAGCCCATGAAGTATTAACCCAGCATTGGAAAAAGTTACGGGAATGGGTTCAAGAGTATCGCTATATAGATATCCGTAAAAATCAAATTATTAGTTACGCCCAGGAATGGGATCAAGAAGATATTGCTCAAAAAGCAAGCCGATTACCTAGTTCTCAACAACTTGAAGAATCCAAAGTATTTATGATGCAGTATGGGGAACTCCTTACATCCTCAGACTCAGAGTTAATTACCAGATATATTGAAGCTGGTCAGGAAAAAATTAATTACCGTAATTATATTGGGAATATAATAGTAATTACCTTTTTTCCCTTTATGATTGTATTATTACTAATAATATCCCTATTAATCTATAAGTTTTATAAACATTGTTATTGCATCCTATAAATTGGTGCGTGGGTAGTTGAGAAACTGGATGAAAAGTCAATTTTAATACTTAACAAGCTCATTTTTCGGGAGTGGGAAGAGACGCGACATGTAGCGTCTGTACGGGAATCGGGAGCAGTCGATAACTGCAAATATACTGTTTGCACTTATTTCCTGTCTCTCAGAAGTGATTAATAAAGTATTTCTTGACACTTTTCAAACATCCTTCTGAAGCCAAAATTCCAACCCCAAAATCGTCTAAACTCAAAGTGTCCGCTATCTCCCTTTTCCCATGTCTCGCTGGTTCAATATTGCAGGTCCATGTCAACCTGATATCCACTACACCCTATCTCCAACAACGCGACTACCAGATTTGGAGGAGCTAATCCAACAGCGTAGTTACTTTGTCATTCATGCACCACGACAAAGGGGGAAAACCACCGCAATATTAGCCCTAGCAAAGCAACTGACCGCAACAGGACGTTATGCAGCAGTGGTGATATCTGCGGAGGTGGGAAGCGCATTTAATCATGACCCAGGTGCAGCAGAATTGGCAATTTTAGGAGCTTGGTACGATACAATTTCCATCCGATTACCCCAACAATTACAACCACCACCCCTCAAGCAAGAGCAAAAACAAGAACCAGGACGTAGAATTAGGTCTTTTTTACAAACTTGGTCACAGACTTCCCCTCGTCCTTTGGTACTATTTATCGATGAAATAGATTCATTGCAAGACCAAACCCTAATTTCCGTTTTACGACAGTTACGGGATGGTTTTCCCAATCGTCCCCAAAATTTCCCTTCATCGGTGGGATTAATCGGTTTGCGGGATGTGCGAGATTATAAAGTAGATAAAGTAGCATCCGGTGGTAGTGATAGATTAAATACCTCCAGTCCCTTTAATATTAAAGTTGTTTCCATTACCCTGAGAAATTTTCATGCCGAGGAAGTAGCAGAATTATACCAACAACATACTCAATAAACAGGACAAATTTTTACCACAGAAGCCACAGCAACAGCCTTTGATTTAACTCAAGGACAACCTTGGTTGGTAAATGCTCTGGCTAAGGAAGTGGTGGAAAAAATGGTTCGGGATAGGAGTATTGCCATTACCAAGGAGCATATTCTACAAGCGAAAGAAATCTTAATTGCCCGTCAAGATACCCACTTGGATAGTTTAGCAGAACGCTTACGGGAACCGAGGATAAAAGCAATTATCGAGCCAATGTTAGCAGGTTTGGAATTGGGGGATATACCCAACGATGACATTCAATTTGTGATTGATTTGGGTTTGTGTAAAATGCATCCCCACGGTGGATTAACCATCGCCAATCCAATTTATCGAGAAGTGTTACCCAGGGTATTAACGGTGACACCAATGGCTTCTTTACCAGTAATTACCCCAACTTGGTTAACTCCAGAAGGGGAATTAGATAAAACTGCTTTACTGGAAGCGTTTCTCAAATTTTGGCGACAGCATGGGGAACCGTTATTAGGTAGCACAGGCTATCATGAAATTGCTCCCCACATCGTATTGATGGCTTTCCTGCATCGTGTGGTCAATGATGGTGGAACCCTGGAGCGGGAATATGCCATTGGTAGTGATCGAATGGATTTATGTCTGCGTTACAAAGGTGTAACATTAGGTATTGAGTTAAAAGTATGGCGGGAGAAAAAGCGTGACCCCCAAGCAGAAGGAATTGAGCAGTTGGAATCCTATTTAGCAAGGTTGGGGTTGAATGAGGGATGGTTATTTGTGTTTGACCGACGCAAAAATGCTTTACCGATGGAGGAGCGGTTATCTACCCAGGTTGTGGTCACGGAAAATCAACGTACTATTACGGTGATTAGAGCGTAGATTTGGTTCTATTTTTGACAGTTAGTATTTACTGGTTTATCAAAACAAAATGATGGAAACATTTCCTCCTCAGTCTCTATAAAGCAATAAAGTAAAACGGTATTAGCCGTCTTGATTACTACCCAAGGGTACAGGATGCTCTAACCCAGGGTTAGTTTCCGATAGATAAAGTCGTCCTTCACCAGCATCATACTCGAATAGCTCCGCATAACGCCCCCAATCAACCGTTGTGGCGAATTGGCGTTCGGCTTCCTCGTGGGGGAAATGTTCATCCCATAGATCGAGAAAGAAATCCGCTCGCATGGAACCACTGCGCTTTTCTTGCAGGGTTTGGACTATGCTGCTTAAAACAGGAACATGGGTTAGAACCTGCTGTCGAAAGATATCTTTACTACGTAGAATGGTGGTGGTGGCAAAGTCTTGTCCAATTTCAGTCAGTCGCACATCCCCTTGAGAAACTTCGGCAAATCCTAGTAGTACGGCAGCATCCAAAATCGGTAACAGGTCGTCTACCGCCAACTGCAACCGATCGGCTAGTCGAGGAATATCATCTGTCCCGGATGGACGATCAACAATCAGCTCCAATAAACCACTGATACCACCCACTCGTACATGGGGTAAAGCGATCGCATAGGGAGATGCGATTTCTGAGGGTGGCACAGTCTTATCAGACACTTTCCCTGTCACTTCGATTTCCGGGTTGGTCATGACGGTGTAGATATAATCAACTAGGGAAGCAAAGCGGGGATGGGTGCGATCGTGAGGACGGGGTAGGTCAATCATCACCTCTCCGCGAATACGCCCCGGATTTGACCCTAAAATCACCACCCGATCAGCTAAAAATACTGCCTCTTCAATATTGTGGG
Source organism: Calothrix sp. NIES-3974 (assembly GCF_002368395.1). GTDB lineage: Bacteria > Cyanobacteriota > Cyanobacteriia > Cyanobacteriales > Nostocaceae > NIES-3974. The sequence continues at coordinate 1,668,445 of NZ_AP018254.1, read as the reverse complement.
TGACAATCAAAATGCTTTTAGATGGGAAGGTTTTCGCATTCCACAGGTCATCAATTTCACCCCGTAGGTTTTCCGAGGTGAGAACATCCAGGGCACTAAAGGGTTCATCCATAAACAGCACCTGGGGTTCTAGTACAAATGCCCGTGCGAAGCCGACTCGCTGCTTCATACCACCTGATAACTCTTTCGGATAGGCACTTTCAAAACCATCTAAACCCACTAGGTCAATGGCTTTCAGTGCCCGTTGGCGGCGTTCCTCTCGCTTAACTCCCCGTGCTTCTAAACCTAATTCTACATTTTCCAGAACCGTTAACCAAGGCAATAGGGCGAAACTTTGAAACACCATCGCCACATCGTTGTTTGCACCGCGCAGTGGCTTACCACTACTGAAAACCTGACCTTCGCTGGGTGGAATCAAACCCGCCATAATTCGCAATAGGGTACTCTTACCACTACCACTACGTCCAAGTAAGGCCACAACCTCACCGGATTTGACGATTAAACTCACACCACTGAGAACCGTAAACTCTCCTTTCCCATCAGGTAGGGGGAAACTTTTAGAAACCTGCTCGACGGCAATTAAATTTAAATTCGTCGAAGTTGCTTCTGTCATCATAATATTGCCTTCCCTAGAGATGATATTTCGCTTCGGCTAACTGATAGAGTTTTCGCCATAGCAGACGGTTCAAACCCACGACAAACAGACTCATCATACCAATACCAAGGGTGATGCGGGGCCAATCTCCGGCAAAGGTGGCTTCTGCAATATAGGTACCTAATCCAGTGGCGGTCAGGGTCGTCGATCCCCAAGCCACAACTTCGGATACAATACTGGCGTTCCAGGCTCCCCCACTTGCGGTTACGCCTCCCGTTACCCAAGCCGAGAAAATACCGGGAATAATTAGTTTCCGCCAACGCTGCCAACCTTTCAAACCAATATCTGTAGCCATTTCCCGCAGATCAGTGGGAATGCTCTGAGCGCCAGCAATTGAGTTGAACAGAATATACCACTGTGCCCCTAGTGCCATCAGCAAAATGCTCCCCCATTCGATGCTAATGTTGGTACGGATGAAAAACAGGGTGGCAAAGGGAAAAATGAAGTTGGCCGGAAAGGAGGCGAGGAACTGCACCACAGGTTGTAGAGTACGGGCCAACTTGGGGTTAAATCCGATTGCCACGCCGATAGGTGTCCAAATTACCGTGGCAAACACCAGGAGGACTGTCACCCGCAGCAGGGTCAGAATACCGAGTCCAAAGGTTTTGAACACTTCCCCTATGCCCACTGTAGTCAGGATAAAATGCAACGCCCAGGCAACAAGGAAACCAATAATCACCAGTAAAACGAAGTTATACAGGCGATCGCTCTGTTGTTGTGTGGTATCAAGTTGAATAGTGGATTGGGAGCGGGTGAGTCGAGACAAAACACCGTTAATAGTTTCCCTAACTGGGGTAAGTGCCTTGCCTAGCATTCGCGGAATCCGTGCCGCTTGTAACAGGTCATACACCCAGGATTCCGGTACTGACCCGGAAGCACTTTGCTCCATGCGAAATTTGTCTGACCAGGCAATTAGGGGTCGCCAAAATAACTGATCCACCAACACGATCACAATCGCAATGGTCAGCAAAGCCCAGCCCAACGCCACCAAATTTTCAGCCGCGATCGCAGCTGCGACATAGGAGCCAATCCCTGGTAGGGTGTACTCCTGATTGAGCACGCTAATGGCTTCACTAGCCGCCACAAAAAACCAGCCCCCACCAAAGCTCATCATGGCATTCCACAGTAGTCCAATTGTGGCCGATGGAACTTCCAGCTTTGTAAATCGTTGCCAACGCGAAAGTTGGTAGAGGGTCGCCGCTTCATCGAGTTCTTTGGGAATCGTCCGTAGGGACTGATAGAAGGAAAAGGTCATGTTCCAGACCTGACTGGTAAATATCGCAAAGATAGAAGCTGCTTCCAGTCCGAGTAAGCTACCCGGAAACAAGGCGATAAAGCCGGTCACCGTAATTGAAAGAAATCCCAGTACGGGAACAGATTGCAAAATATCCAGCAGTGGGATCATCACCTGTTCAGCTCGGCGACTATTGGCTGCAATGTAGCCATAAACCAGCGTGAACAGGGTAGAAAAAAACAGGGCAATAAACATGCGCAGGGTCGATCGCCCTGCATAGTACGGCAAGTTCCGTGGATTGAGATCGATTGTGGGCACAATTTCCGGAGGTTTAAAACTAACCAGTGCCCCAGCCCCAATCTGAGCAATCAATGCCAGTAGAACCAAAGTACCAAGAATGACGGCAATATCTGCCAGCCCAAAAGGAAAACGCCGTAGCGCTTCGGGAGATGGGAAGGTTTTCATGAAGACACTAGCGATCGCCCAAATAAAAACATTCCTATTGTCTCATAAACTGGTTCAGCCTAATCCAGGGTAAATAGCTTAAATACTTACTCAAATTTGGATGGAACTCTGGAAAAGATTTTGAGGTTTTAATATTAGTTTAATATTCAAGTTGCATAATCAAAAACACAGGCGATTTGCAGGATGTCATCCATCTTATTTGAACACAGCCAAACTAGAAAATAGGTCATTCCTTGTTTGTAAATCAGGTGTAGGGAATGGGAAAAACACTTTCATCTCAAAGAGAAGTTGCACTACGTGCATCTACAGTTTTCGGTGTAAGTATTACATGTAGGCAGATTCTTAATTCTTTCGGAATTTGTGAGAAATCCGGGTTAAGCACAAATTAAAAACTAACTAAGCAAAAATATTTTTGAAACTGGAAGAAATCACCTATGCACCAATCTGTAAATCTGAATTGGACTGTTTCCCCACATGAACAGGACCTACCCAAAGACCACGTAAACACCGTCATCGCGACCTTAGGAAGCAATCCCAAACACTTGATTTCTCACAACGAGTGCGTAAGTCCTAATAAAAATAAAACCATCCCCGAAATGTCAACTAGGAATCAGCAAAGATTTATTAAATATAAATTTCCAGCTAAATTTATGTTCCTGGTGCTGATGACATTTGCTCTGACTCTTGTATTCACCACAGAACCAGCTTTAGGACAAGAATCAGCACAAAGGGTTTCCGGATTTAATCCCCAAATCTGGTTAAAGGATGCTTTACTGTGGATTAACGGTCTGGGTACTGAGGGAGCATTAGCATTTATACTTCTCTATATTGTGGCCACTGTTGCTTTTTTACCAGGGTCAATCCTGACTCTAGGTGCAGGTGTCGTCTTTGGTGTGGTGATGGGTTCAGTCTACGTGTTTATTGGTGCAACTATCGGTGCGACGGCTGCTTTTTTAGTTGGACGTTATTTGGCGAGGGGGTGGGTTGCTAAGAAAATTGCTGGAAATAAGAAATTTCGCGCGATTGATGAAGCTGTAGGTCGGGAAGGATTAAAAATCGTCCTGTTAACCCGACTTTCTCCTGTGTTTCCTTTTAATTTATTGAAATATGCCTATGGGTTGACGGGAGTTTCCCTCAGAGACTACGTGGTTGCCTCTATCGGTATGATACCTGGCACAATTATGTATGTTTATATCGGTTCCTTAGCTGGTAATATTGCCACAATTGGCACTGCATCTCAACCTGGTAATCCGGGTGTACAGTGGACAATTCGGATTATTGGCTTCATCGCTACTGTTGCTGTCACCATTTATGTGACTCAAGTTGCTCGCAAGGCTTTAGAAAATGAAGTTTTAGAATCCAAAGATCGATGAAAATCAGCCATTGGATTGGTCTTTCCCAGAAGATTCAAGATTTAGGAAGAATTAAGATTCAACACCAGAGTACTCCTCCTGTCTCCTGTCTCCTCTGAACTATTTAAGTAGGTCGGTGCAATTAAACATAAAACCGCAACGCAACCGTTCATTCGTCTCCCAGCCTTACTCCCGTACAGACAACCCGACAGGTCGTCTTTACTCCCTGATTTCCCCGACAATTTTTACCACCCACCTACTTACCAAACTGCTTTTGATAAACAATTTCTTCCTGGTCAGTAATAATTTTCAAATCGGAACGGGGATAGGCAACGCATAATAATACATAGCCTTCAGCTTGCAAATCCGGACTAACACCCATACCTTCACTTTGATCAACAGTACCACCATTGGTAATTTTTGCTGCGCAGGTGGTACAAACTCCAGCATGACAAGATGCAGGTAATTCCAAACCTTGTTTTTCCGCTACCGATAAAATGGTTTCGTTTTCCGGAACTTGGATTGTTAAACTTTGTCCTTGATGGTTAATTTCTACCGTATAGGTTTGAGTCATATCAATAAAGTTGCGAGGAATGTAATCAACTAAGTTTAAAACCAACTAGCCAGCTTGTACCTGGATGATGTGGTGCAATACTCCACAGGAATCACTACGCGAATCGCAAGAAAAACTGCTATTGATTCCAATCCCAGCCATAGTGGCTATACAGTGGTAATTATAAGCCCTTGCCAGACAAATTTTGATTTTTAGGTAGGTGCTGTATTCAGTTGGTGTTGACATCGGGAACCATAAATCGCACTGGCTAAGTAACCGTCAACACCAAATAATTTGGATCAGAATTGGAGAGTAGAATGCTGGAATCATACCGTCAACATGTTGCCGAACGCGCCGCCCTGGGGATACCACCCCTACCACTAGATGCACAGCAAACATCAGAACTGTGTGAATTACTGAAAAATCCTCCCGCCGGAGAAGAGGAATATTTACTGGGATTGATACGCGATTGGGCTTTGCCCACACTTCGCGATCGCGTTCCCCCTGGTGTTGATCCAGCAGCCTATGTTAAAGCCGGATTTCTCACAGGGATTGCCAAGGGGGAAATAACCAGTCCCGTGATTGCTCCGGAAAATGCGATCGCTTTGTTGGGGACTATGTTAGGAGGTTATAATGTAGGTGCTTTGATTGAGCTACTCCAGTCTGAGGATAGCCACCTCGCCCAAGCTGCTGCCACAGCCCTATCTCACATCACCCTCGTTTACGATGCCTACCACGATGTCATCGACTTGGCTGCAACTAATCCCTGGGCACAACAAGTAGTAGATTCCTGGGCTGAGGCCAACTGGTTTACTTCCCGTCCCACCCTCCCCGCAGCAATTACCGTCACCGTATTTAAAGTTCCTGGAGAAACAAACACCGACGACCTCTCCCCCGCCACCCATGCTACCACCCGTCCCGACATTCCCCTCCACGCTTTGGCAATGTTGGAAACTCGTCAACCCGGTAGTTTGGAAACTATTGCCCAGTTAAAACAAAAAGGCTATCCTGTAGCCTATGTCGGTGATGTGGTTGGTACTGGTTCCTCCCGTAAATCCGCCATCAACTCCCTCCTTTGGCATCTGGGTCAAGATATCCCCTTCGTCCCCAATAAACGCGCTGGTGGTTACATCCTCGGTGGAACCATTGCCCCAATCTTCTTTAACACCGCCGAAGACGCAGGTGCATTACCCATCGAATGCGATGTCACCCAGATGGAAACGGGAATGGTAATCACAATCCACCCCTACAAAGGCGAAATTACCAACGAAAAAGGGGAAATCATTTCCACCTTCCAACTCAAACCTGATACCATTCTCGACGAAGTGCGTGCAGGTGGACGTATTCCCCTCCTCATCGGTCGCAGTCTCACCGACAAAACCCGTGCAGCCTTGGGATTACCTCCCAGCACCGTCTTTACCCGTCCCCAACCCCCCCAAGACACCGGTAAAGGTTATACCTTGGCACAAAAAATCGTTGGTAAAGCCTGCGGTTTACCCGGAGTCCGTCCTGGTACATCCTGCGAACCAATTATGACCACCGTCGGTTCCCAGGACACCACCGGACCCATGACCCGCGACGAACTCAAGGAACTGGCTTGTTTGGGTTTCTCTGCCGATTTGGTCATGCAAAGTTTCTGCCACACTGCTGCCTATCCCAAACCGGTGGATATTATTACCCATAGGGAACTACCAGACTTTTTCGCCCAACGGGGAGGTGTGGCATTACGTCCCGGTGATGGTATTATCCACTCCTGGTTAAACCGGATGCTATTACCCGATACCGTCGGAACAGGTGGCGATTCCCACACCCGTTTCCCCCTGGGTATCTCCTTTCCTGCTGGTTCCGGTTTGGTTGCTTTTGCCGCAGCCTTGGGGGTAATGCCCTTAGATATGCCTGAATCCGTTTTAGTCCGGTTTAAAGGCGAATTACAACCCGGTGTCACCCTGCGGGATATCGTCAATGCCATTCCCTACGTCGCCATCCAAAGGGGTTTACTCACGGTTGAGAAACAGAACAAGAAAAATATCTTTGCTGGTAAAATCATGGAAATCGAAGGTTTACCCAACCTGAAGGTGGAGCAAGCCTTTGAACTCACCGATGCTACCGCCGAACGTTCCTGCGCTGGCTGTACAATTAAACTCAGTATCGAAACCGTTTCCGAATACCTGCGCTCCAACGTGGCACTGTTGAAAAACATGGTTGCACGGGGTTATGGAGATGCCCGCACCATCCTCCGTCGCGTTGCCAAGATGGAGGAATGGCTAGCCAACCCGGTATTAATGGAGGCAGACTCCAATGCGGAATATGCGGAAATAATTGAAATTGACCTGAACGAAATCAAAGAACCCATCGTCGCTGCACCTAATGACCCCGACAATGTGAAACTTCTCTCGGAAGTAGCGGGAGACCCGGTACAGGAAGTATTCGTCGGTTCCTGCATGACCAATATCGGTCATTACCGCGCTACCGCCAAGGTATTAGAAGGAGCAGGTCAAGTCAACACCAGACTTTGGATTGCACCCCCCACAAGAATGGACGAAACCCAGCTGAGAAAAGAAGGGGTATATGATATTTTTGTTGCCGCTAATGCCCGTACCGAAATGCCAGGATGTAGTCTATGTATGGGGAACCAAGCCAGAGTTGCAGATGGAACCACCGTATTTTCCACCTCCACCCGCAACTTTAATAACCGCATGGGTAAAGACGCACGGGTGTACCTCGGTTCCGCCGAATTAGCCGCAGTTTGTGCATTATTAGGGAGAATCCCCACAGTACAGGAATATTTGCAAATTGTCGGCGAGAAAATCCAGCCCTTCGCCGACAATTTGTATAGATATTTGAACTTTGACCAAATATCAGGTTTTGTAGATGAAGGAAGGGTAATTAGTCAGGAGGAAGAAGCGAAGATTTTGCAAATGAGCGCTAGATAATACCCTAATTTGGATTTTGGATTTGAGATTTTGGATTACCAGGACTATGTAATGAACTTATTTGGCTCGCTCTTAGTTGTGCTTTCGCACTAAAGGCGAAGCCTTCATCCACTTTCGCGGTAAGCAAGTTACGTAAAGTAGTGCTACTACTACAATTATCTTTAGCGCTACCACAAGCAAGTAATAATTACTTAACCCACCTACTGATAAGCTGTTCACATTTCCCAAGAAAAGAAGTCGGGTTTTGAGGAAAAACATCTATGAAACAAGATGACCCTTCTAAAAATCCGACTTCTCACCTAACGCAAATTATGTTATTATCATTGTCATCATTTTTAGAAAACATATTTTTGGCCGTATTTCCACACTTATTCACAAAAGCTCCGTCAAAGAAAGCTCCAACCATTCCACCTGCTAGAGGTACTAATTTCATTAAGTTGATAACTCCTTTTTCTCCAGCTTTAGTAATTAATCTGAAACCTACTTTTTTGTTGATTTCTATTAACACCTTACCGGGAACTTGGCTAATCAGGGATTTAGTGACTTTTGTTCCTAAATTAATGCCAGCATTTTTAAATATTTCCGTTGTTGAATCCCCAATTAGTGTTAGTAGTATGAAAGTACGTACCTGATCAGACTGAATGTCGTATCCCCTGAGAAAGGCTATAGCCGCTGATGTATTTGCCGCCAAAGCATAGGATGAGGCAAAAGAGGCAGGAATGCTAAGAGGTAGGGCGGCTAAACCGCCTAGGCCTGTTACGAATCCTGTGGTGGCAGCGTAAGTTGTTCTCCAGGATATAATTGAATCTATCGCTTTTTCACAGTCATTTCCACAGTTACTCAAATGATCTTCAGCTACTTTCTCGGCAGGAGGTAGCACCCCGAAGCCCTGAATCCCCACATTCACAATCCAATCTAAAAGTTTTTGAATGCTCATAATTCATGAATTAAAAATACTTTACATTTTCTACATTTTCAAATGTTATTGCTGAAATTGTAGAAGGAACATAAACCTGTCTTCCATCGTATTTTTACTGTAAAGATAATGAATATTTGATAAATAAAAATATCCTATAAACGCAACCACAAGAGGTTTGCTGAAAAATATTTTTGCCAAATAGTTGTCCCAGAAGTCGGGTTTTGAGCATAGATGCTACATGTCTGTACTAATCCCTACTCCCTATGAAGACTTCACCTATAGCGCTAAAGCCCTACTACAAGCAGAGATAGAAAATGAGTTGAATTATGTGATAAGCCTTTCAAACTAGATTGTCACCCCCCCAGCTACACTATTACCTACCCCCCACTCCCCACTCCCGATGGCAAATAATCACCTATAATCACCTATGGTAGCCAAAAATTGGGTAAAACTAATTTAGCAATATCGCGTACACTTTTATTAATCTCCCGCAGTGCTTGAATATGTGCTTCGTCTGCTTCCACAGGAATAATATTGGCATAATTTCCAGTTTGAAAATGGGAAATAACTAAATTAGCAGCTTCCAATCCTGTGACATAGGCTTTTTCTTGGGACCAGGAACCGTGACGATTGACAATCCAATCCCCACTCATAAAAATATTATCGAAACTGGTTTGGGCTGGTAATAAATAACGATAGCTTCCAGGAGCGAAATGGGAAACAGCTTGATGTAAGCGAATTACACTACTATCGATAATATTTGCTTGAGCGAATTCAGGGATGCAGGTTTTTAAATACCCTTTAACGATGGAAATAATCTCTTCATCTGATAGGGGTAAAAGTTGATTTGCGTGATAAAAATCTGCCTCAATCACGGTTAAAGGTTCATCTCGATATTCATCATGCAAAGCATTTAAATCAAAAAACGTCCAACCCGTGGTTTTATCAAAACCAAAACAAGCATTGGAAGGACGAGGTATATTAATCTTGCGATCGCGTAGCGACTCCTGTGGAGTATCGCGTAGCGACTCCTGTGGAGTATCGCGTAGCGACTCCTGTGGAGTATCGCGTAGCGACTCCTGTGGAGTATCGCGTAGCGACTCCTGTGGAGTATCGCGTAGCGACTCCCGTGGAGTATCACACCACAATCTAGTTGCTAAAACGTCAATTCCACCCAAATTAGATACTTCGCGAAATTCCTTGCGATTCCGTAAACTCGGACTACCAGCAACTATCTTTTTCATCGCGGTAATCCCCACAGCAAAAATCACCGCATCTGCGGCAAAAACCTCCTCACCACACACCACCCCCGTCGCTCGATTATTCTCGGTAATCACATCAGTCACCCGACGATTTGCATAAATCTTTCCCCCTAACTTCTCAATCCTTTCTACCCAAGGACGAAAGATTTTTTCCCCCACTGTTCCCCGACACCACACCACATCAAAATTCGGTTGGTGAGCAAGAATAAAATAATACAACATCCCCAAGGTCGCGGCTGCCGAACATTGTTCCCCTGGTGCAAATAACCCCACCAACAACATCGGTTCAAAGGCTTCCCGATATAACCGAGCCGAAACCCCAAACTGCTTAAACAACTCCCTTGCGGTCACACAATCATATCTGCGCCAAGCCTCATCCGAATTATCAAAATCCACCACCGCATACAACAACGGTAACGCACTCAACCTGTCAACCAAGGGTAAACGCTGAAACTTTGTGTAGATAAAAGTACCCAAAGGACTAGGTAAACGGGGTAAATCCTGGAAAATTGGTGACTCCACCTCCAATCCCAAGGGAGAATACTGACTCGAACGCGTCCAATCGGTAAACGGATTAATCCCTAATTCATCCACCAAAGAAAAAATATTGCGGTAGGGATACCAAAATCCATGAATCCCCGCTTCTACCGACCGACCCCCCGGTGTTTTCCAACCCGCAACCAAACCCCCAGGATAAGCACCCGCTTCCAGCAAGGTGACATCATAACCTTGTTTTGCTAAGTGATAGGTTGCACCCAATCCAGACCAACCTGCACCAACTACAACTACTTTCCGACCCTGGGAGGATTCTGACATACGCTGATCTCTGGAGAACTTTAATTAATGTAAAGCATTTTGTCCAGAAAGCGGATCTAGTTTTTGGGAACAGGAGGGAGATAATACAGATTGACTTCCTATTTTGCGCATAAAATCCGTCAATGCAGCTTTATCTTGAAAGGCTGCTCTAATTGTGTCGTTGTTATTGTAATCGATAATAACTTCAAATCTTGTAAACACACCGTTAGGATTACGAATATCAATGCTATTGATAGATTTAATTGCAGCATCTATCGTGTCAAATTCATACCTATGACTAAAAAGGGGAATCAGCGTTACCTTAACGATATAACGTTCTAAACAATTTATGAGTCTATCCATAAACTGGTTAATCTCCGATTGAGACACTCCCATTATTGCCTGTCGTAGTCTTTCTTTTTCGTCACGACTCAGACGAGCTAATTTTTGAGAAGCTTTAGTATAGATTTCGTCTGGAGTTTGTTCATCAAATCCAATATCAAAACTAATTTCCCTAAATCCTGAAACAACATCTAGATAAGGAATATAAATGATAGCAAAGCCATTATTTCTCAACTGTTCTAAAGCTGATTTTGTAAAATCACCAGCCAAAAAAACGCCATAAAATGGAGCCGATAAGTGATGCAGTTCAATTATCGGTAAAACGGTTATATTTTGCTATCGATTGCATATAATAAATATCTTGGGACATGATATTTATTTGGTGTCTGAATGCATCCATAAGGAATTGAAAACTACCATGATTTCTACCCGCATCTTCAATCGGAGTGGAGTAGGCAATTCTCTACCTCGTCATTAATGGCATCAGACCCAATTCATCAATTACCCCTAAATTATAGGTTAGGTAAGTGCTGTTACTGCTGATTTTCAATGATCTGAGTTGATTGATTTTGTCTGCTCAAAATTTGCAACACCAATAGACCGAACAAAGTACTCAGACCAATCCCCAACCAGGTATACTGGGCTACATTCCGCGGTTGATCCATTGCCCAACCACCAATAATTGGTCCAATTACATAGCCGATAGTCCAACATTGATAGGCGATCGCAGTGTAAGCTCCCCTCAGATTTGCGGGTGCAAGTTCGGAAATCCAGGCTGATGAAGTGGGTTTATATATAATTGCTGCGATCGCAAATACGGCAAATACTCCCAATTGAGATATTTCCGTCATATCTGCATAATTACCTAAAATCGCCACAATCCCAAAACCCACACCCCATACACCCATCGATACCATTAAGGCATGTAGATAATTTAAAGCCGCGATCGCTCTAATCACGGGAACCTGTAATAACGCTCCTAACCCCACATAACCCCATGTAAATAAGTTAGCCACCACGGCATCCGTAGTCCCACCAAAGTTAACAAAATAAAGGGGTAGGGTTCCTCCCACCAGAGCAATATACATAATAAATAGGGTATTCACCAATAGATAAATCATTAACCGGGAATCCGTTAATGCCGTCAGCCAACCCTTTTGCATCTGGTGACTTTCCCCTGCTACACGGGTTTCCTTTGCCCCTAGGGCAAATAATAACAGTAAAACCCCAAAGGTAATCCCCCCAGCAGCAAAGACGTATTCGGCTGGTTTTACCACCTTTAACAACAATCCCCCTCCCAGGGTTCCCATCCCGAAACCGAGATTATCTGCTACCCCTAACCAGGAAAATGCTGTCTGTCGCTGTTCCGGAGTAGTTACATCCATCACGGAAGCATCGGCGGATGTCCAGTATAAACCCGTACTCAAGCCAAAGATAATATTTGCTAACAATAATAAGGGAAAATTGACAGTTATTGTCGCGAACGCGCAGGCAATAATTGCAAAAATACTCGCACCCAATAAGGTATATTTACGCCCAAATAATTGGGAATCGGTGAGAATTCCACCCAGAATATTACCAGCAAATCCAGCAACCGAACCACCACCAACTGCTAAACCAACCTCCGTCGCTGACAAGTTACCATAATTCACAAACACAATCGGCATATAAAACAACAATACAGCCGAACCGAGTTGGTATAGTCCTCTACCAATGGTTTGTATCCATACTTGTATAGGCATTTTGATTTGGGATTGACTAACAATAAATCGTGAGTACGCTGGTACGCCCTATCGGATACTTATACCAACAGACGCAACATACCGCATCCCTATTGTAAACTACTGTAAATATAATCTTCAATTTTCAGTTATTGACATAAGTTACTAAAAAGCCTATGATAGTTCAGATTAATTGCGAAAAAATAGCGATTAATTAGTAGAACTAATCATAAAAATCAATGACCCGTATTTTGAGCAAGGGAGTGATAAACCTTAATCAGAATTTGCTCCAAGTCCAGGTTGAAACCGGAATAATTGAGTAATTCGAGAATTTTGATAACAAAAGTTTAAGCTGAGGTTAAAATAATGGAAATGCGGAGGATATGACCATTTTATAACTACATAATGACGATACCCATCCAGGTGACACTACCACCGAAACTGCTAATGAAGAAACCTGGAAGTTCGTCTTCCGCATATTTTTATTGACCTATCGACACCCATATTTGACTGCAAATGCGAGAACTAGACCAACAAAAAGCCATTGATTTGCTCAATTCCATCATGGAATTTGAACTTGCGGGAGTTGTCCGTTATACTCACTATTCCCTGATGGTGACAGGTCCCAATCGGATTCCCATTGTCGATTTTTTTAAAGCACAAGCGAGTGAATCTCTACTACATGCGCAGCAGGTTGGTGAAATTCTCACTGGTTTGGACGGACATCCGAGTCTGAAAATTGCACCGATGGAAGAAAGCTACAAGCATACTGTCAAAGATATTTTGGAAGAAAGCTTGTCCCATGAACGTACTGCGCTGGATTTGTATAAAAAGCTATTAAGCGTTGTCAGTGATGCGAGTATATACTTAGAGGAATTCGCCCGGACAATGATTGGTCAAGAAGAGTTACATAATTTGGAACTGAAAAAAATGTTACGGGATTTTAGCTAATAGGATTTACTAAAGCCGTAATTCAGATGATTTCAGTGAGGAAATCAATTAAGGTGTGTCATCTTAAAAGTAAAGATATCGGTCATGTAACAGCGATAAACATGGCAATATCAAGAAATTAAGATGACTTTAATTTTTCCCAGCTACCTATGGATTTAAGTACAGGTTTACCAACATTTTTGATTACACTGCGAGAGGGTGTAGAAGCAGCTTTAGTTGTCGGGATTGTTTTAGCATTTCTGAAAAAAGCCCATCGCTCCCATCTAAATATCTGGGTTTATACGGGGGTAGGAGTTGGTATTGTTACCAGTGCCTTGTTAGGATTTTTGTTGAATGGGGTGGTTACTGTTTTGGAAGCAACCTATCCTCAGTACACAGGTATTATTGAACCAACCTACGAAGGTGTATTCTGTATATTAGCGATCGCCATGCTGAGTTGGATGTTGATTTGGATGACTCGACAAGCGCGATTGATGAAAGCTCAGGTTGAAGGTGTGTTGACGGAAGCTTTACAACAGGAAAAAGGGGTTGGTTGGGGGGTTTTTAGTTTAATTTTAGTTGCGGTTGTGCGAGAAGGTTTAGAAACAGTTTTATTTATTACTGGTAGTTTTAGAAATGGTCTAGCTGCGAGTTTAGGAGCATTAGCAGGGGTATTTGTTGCGGCTGGAATTGGAGTATTACTATTTAAATTGGGTGTTAAGATTAATATTCGTCTATTTTTCCAGGTGATGGGTGTACTGTTAATTTTAATTGTATCCGGATTAGTGATGACAGCTTGGAAGCGAATCGATCAAACAATGACTGCTTTAGTATTAGCAAATCCAGATGCGACGGGTTTATGTTTCTACTCTGAACAATTTGCTCCAGTCCATTCTTGCATATTAGGACCATTGGTGTGGGATGGAACTAAATTGCTACCGGAAAAAGAATTTCCCGGAATTCTTTTCAAATCCCTATTTGGTTATCGAGAATACATTTATCTGGTACAAGCAGTCAGTTATATTGTCTTTTTAATTTCTGTTGGTGGTCTCTATTTGCGTAGTTTGAATTCTACCCCACCTCAAACTAGTAACAAAATACCGATCCCGCAAAAATAGAACTGGTTCCAGTTAGTTCAAAAAGTGCATATCTTCAGTATCTTGGAAACATTCCCCGACTTTGATGAATAGGTTGGGGATATTTTTAGTTCAAATTTTTTCCAGACTGGATATTTTATACAAAATAATTACCAAGAAATCAGTATAATCCAGGATGGATGACAATCGTTGATCAAAAATACAGTAATTGAGATTCTGAAGACCTATATGAAGTCAAGAAGCACACCTATATTCTCTATTCTTGACACAAATTTAATTATCACAATGATTGTCTAGAATTCATCTTTACATGTAGCTGCGATTATAAATTAAAGCTAAATTTTGTAGCGCACACCAGAAAATCCTCGAAAGTAATTACTAAACTTACTAAACTAATGTTCAAACTAAGCCATCAAGAAATTCTCGAACTGCTCCAAAATATCGTCGAATTTGAATTAGCAGGAGCAATTCGCTATACCCACTATTCTCTCTTAGTAATAGATTGTCAAAAAAGTCCGATTATCGATTTTTTGCGCGAACAAGCGACTGAATCCCTAGAACATGCACAAAGAGCCGGAAAATTTTTTATTAGTTTAGGGGGAATACCTAAACCTAGAATTGCATCCCTAGAACAACCGACAGATTATTCAATCCAAGAAATTTTAGCTGCCAGTATTGCACATGAAAATCGTGCGATCGCAATGTATAAATCTCTGTTTGATGGGATTGATGAAACGGATGCAACCTATCAAGAAATTAGGCAATTTGCCCAAAATATGCTCACCGAAGAAAGTAGCCACCATCAAGAAATGCAAGCAGTATTAGCAGAATACAAAATTCTAGATGCCGATTTGTGATGATTTTTGAATTATGTAGAGACGACCCGACGGGTCATTTCCTGTGATGACTTGAAAAGTAATTCTCATCATCTTGAAATTTTATATTTAATCCCACCTATCTAACTAGACACACCTGCAAATTATTCAAAATCCGATTACAAATAAAATCCAAAAATCTAAGTTATATACTAATTTTGATATCCAATTTACAGCCAGGAGGAGGGAATAGGTAATAAAGAAAAAAGGTGATAATAAACCGTTATATCTGGAGAATAAAGATGATTTTCCATCGCTCAAAATCTTTCTGAATTACATCAAGCAAATTGAGTACAAAAGATACTGAATAACCAAAATCTAAAATCTAAAATCCCATGAATTCCCCCATTACTAAAGCCATCAGTGCCGCAGTTTTACGCTTACGAACTAAATCACCCTTCTTTGCCACACTCGCTTTATTTGCCAAATTTATCCCCACCAATAAAGTCGAAACTGCCGCGACAAACGGCAGAGATATTTATATAAATCCCGAATATTTCCTCAATTTAAATCCGAGACAACAAGACGGATTACTACTACATGAAGTCTTACATGCGGCCCTACTTCATGTTACACGTAGAGGTGTACGGGATAGTCACGTATGGAATATTGCAGCCGATATTGTGACTAATGGCATTATCATGCAACAATCAGGTCAATTTGATTTACCTGATGGAGCAATTCGGGACGAAAATTTAGAAAATTTTAGCGTTGAAGAAATTTATGAATTACTCATCCAAAATCAAGAAAATTTACCCGAATTAGCAATGGTTGACCTGCTTGAAGTTCCTATTACTAATGAGGAAGGGGAAACAAACTCCACCGATAACGACGATCAAAACCAAGAATCCAATCAACAATCAACAATCGAGGTGTCCCGTCAACAAGAAATGGAATCCCATTGGCGTAATGCTCTGCAACATGCAGCTATAATTTCCCAAAATCAAGACAAAGGCGAATTACCAGGGGGGATGACACGGGAATTTACTGCTGCTAACTCTTCTCAACTAGATTGGCGTAGCTATCTCTGGCGATATCTAGTCCAAACCCCGAATGACTTTTCCGGATTTGACCGCCGATTTATCGGCAATAAATTATATCTCGAAAGTCTCCAGGGTGAATCCCTCCATGTTTACGTAGCCATCGACACCAGTGGTTCCATAAATAACGATAGTTTAGGTAATTTTTTCACTGAAGTACGGGGAATCCTGCGTTCCTATCCCCACGTTCAGTGTCAACTATATTTCGTTGATGTGGAAGTGTACGGTCCCTACCAATTAGATGCTTCCACAGCGATTCCCACCCCGGAAGGAGGTGGAGGAACCAGTTTTACCACATTTTTTGAGCATATTGCTCAGGTCTGGGATGGTCAAACCACCAGTGTCATTGTCTATTTAACCGATGGCTATGGTACTTTCCCAGAGGAAAAACCCCAGTTACCTGTATTGTGGGTTGTTACTCCTGGAGGTTTGGATTCAAATAATTTTCCCTTTGGAGAGGTGGTTCGCTTAGTTGGTTGACGGGAAGGAATTTACCCCAAAATACTTATGTACAAATTCGCCGTTAAAGGGAAAATATCCCCATATTTGGGTATAAATGCATAATTTTTGCGGAATCAGTAAAGCAACTTTCACCGGAAATTGACTAAAAGAGTGGTTCTATACCCTTGACGTTCCCAAATTACTGTGATATCCAGGTGACAAATACATAAATCGGCAATAGTTCATCCCCCGAAAGGAAGAACTACTGCCGCAGACGAAATTAGAAAAGGATAACATATATCATGACACAAGCGACAGTTTCCTTCCACACAATTGACGAAAATTCTGCAAATAAATATCGAGCTAAACTCAAAGGGTGGGCGATCGCGCGTTTACTACCGGATATGAGTCGAGAGGTTGTTGCTCGCTTCCGCAGTCGTTCCGATGCAGAAGGACGGATGCAATTATTGCAACGCACAGCTCCAGGTACAAATTTCATGATCGTTTTTGACTGTCCGAACGAAGAACCCGCAGTTTAGTATTTGCAATCCTATGCAATCTCATCGATCTCAACTTGACAGACTTTACTGGTTCTGGGGAAAACTGTGTTTTGAATACTGAAATTTTCAGTTTTGCAAGTTGAGAATAATTTAAAACTATATCCAGTTAATTAAGCCGTTCTTTTCTTTGTGAGAACGGCTTTGATTTTTGTTTTCAGCTTGTATACAGGAGAAGTAGGGAGTGGGGAGCAGGAAGAAGCATGAACCCGGTAAAATTGACCTGGTAGGCTACTACATGCCTTTCTTTACTCATCAAAATTAATGGCACAGACCACCACTCCCTGTAAAGACTACCCATCGGGTCGTCTCTACGGACTATCCCCATATCCTTGGGACACAACCAAACCAGAAAATAGCTCATTTCCACGGACTATAACTATTCCGTTGCGACCATTGCATGTAATTTTGAGGTGAAGGTGAGGGAGGAATTATCCTCTGTGGGTGTGAATTGACCAATGGGGGGATGATTAGTTGTGGATGATGATTTCTCGATTTGTGCTGTTAATTTTTCGCTAAAATTATCCCTAGAATCATTTCTCTGGGTAATATTTCCCCTGGTGATCGGTTGACTTTGCTGGGGTTGAAAATGGGGGATGGGAGGATTGACGGTTTGGTAGGTTGATTTGGTTGCGAATTGACCGTTTTCACCGCTTTCTGGGGAGGGAATGTCAACTGGCAAATTTTGATATGGCTGTTTCCGATCCTCCGGAGAGAGACGATGGGAATCATGGTTAGGAATTTCTGGATTTATAGTGCTATCATAACCACTACCATTGAGTAAATGCATTTGTTGCTGGGAATGGGATCGCTGATTTTTTGTTGTATAGGAGGATGATGTCCCAGGTAACGCCAATGGTTGAGTTTCAGTCAAATTCACCGGAAACTTACTACAAATTAATCGCTCAAATTCCATGTTAAAATGGTAAGTTGCATGTTGGCGACGATGCCACATGGATAGTATCTGCTGTACCGAAAAAGCTTTGTAGCGACCTTGGTAAAGGGCTTCTATTACTGCCAAATGCAACCAATTCACTGGATAATGTCTTTGCCATTGGTTGACAATCTCCTGCGGTTCGTATCCACCTAAATCAAAACTGTAATGGGTTAATAGAGCTACTGCCAAGTCAGTGTAGGTATCCAAAGTTGCCATCAACGTCTGGTTATCTGCTTGCGGCAATAGGCATACATTTTGCTCGCGTTGCATATCGCCTATCGTGCTTTTTTTTACAGTGTTTTCAATCCAAGAATAATCATTCTATTTGTGCGATAGAATGTCTAGCCCTTTTATTAATACTATTTTATTTTTCCTCATTCAGGTTGTAGGTGCTTCTTCAACCTAAAGTCGTGCTTGTAAACAGGGAGTAGGAAGCAGGAAGTTGGGAGTAGCCTCAATCTAATGCTTACACTAGAACCGTAGATGCACATTCTTGAAGATAAAGGCCGTTTTCCCCCTCTCACTTTCAAGTCAGTTCTTCACGGGAAAAACCCACAACCAAACAGGAAAATAGCTGATTCCGACTCCCGACTCCCTACTCTCCACTCCCTATCTACAAGCAAGGAATGAGTTATTTACATGGTTTAGTTGTGTCCAAAGGACATGGTAGACTAGCTTGGGTATTCATGTTTATAAACCATTTACTTGATTTCGATTATTTTATTTTGGAACTGTCCCTGACGGGAATCTCGGTCTTGCGACCTTATCAAGGGAAAAATTAGGCTTTGAGATTGCCTAATATCTTCACCTGCGATCACTCCCCTAGCTTGATGCCCTAATGTAAATAGGTAGTTTATGCGCAAATCCCGCAATCGTAAAGAATATATATCACATTTTCCTCCAATAACAAAGTATAAATTCTGGTTTTCAAAGTTAAATATTAGACTAGGTTTTCCGTAGCCAGGTTGGTGGATTGAGTTCGGTCATCACCATTGGCATTTTTTCGATATGTAAAGTTTTGTTGCTTTTTGTAAAAGAAACACTAAATACTTTAAAGTGCGCTACACTGGGGGTATGTTGAGAATTAATTCGGCAGACAGTGTTTGTTTTTAGTATTGATAGGTTTTAGTAATTGTTAGGCTTTTCCTTTTGGTATTCACAGACTTTTCTCCGACGATTAAATCTCTACATGTTTTATGATTTCGGAGACAATCTATGTCAGTTTATGTAGGTAATCTTTCTTACGATGTAACGGAAGATAATTTGAACGCAGTTTTTGCGGAATACGGTTCTGTGAAACGAGTGCAGCTTCCCGTTGATCGTGATACAGGTCGCTTGCGCGGTTTTGGTTTTGTGGAAATGAGTTCAGATGCAGAGGAAGAAGCTGCAATTGAAGCCCTTGATGGTGCTGAATGGATGGGTCGTGACCTAAAGGTTAATAAGGCTAAACCCAGAGAAAACAATCGAGGTTCCTTTGGTGGAAACCGAGGTGGTTACGGTGGTCGTAATCGTTACTAAATAAATTGGGACAATAAAGTAATAATTTATACCATTTTGCTGTCCGTCTAGGGATTTTAGATTGCGAAATATTTGCTGTATAAGCTCTTCATATTTCCATCTGTTTTAATTCAATTTTTCAAATTAGTATTACCTTGTTTGATTTTTTGAAGTTGGCTGGTAAAGGGTTCAGGCCTTTGTTGCTTGAGCCTTTTTTAGTATGACACCATCGCAGTAGATGTTTTAGATGTGCGTAGCACAGTTTTCCTCTATACCCTCCAGTTGATCGGAATCAAAGACTATTCACTACTTCCTACTCCCTTGCGAATTAAATCAACCGATTTGGGAGAAGGAATGTATTTGTGTTTGTACAAATTTGAGTAGGTTGAGGGTCTTTTGGTAGGCGATTTGGTTGTTTTGAGTGGAAAATTGCTGAATAGCGGTTTTTAAGTCAGCGATCGCAGCACTTTCATAACCGAGATAGTGGTAAGCCATACCTCGGTTAACATAGGCATTGGTATTGCTGGGATTAATTCTGACTACTTGGCTAAAATCACGGATGGCATCGCGATAATTACCTTGTTTTCCACAGCTACAACCGCGATTAAAATGGGCAAATTCGTGGATGGGATAGGTGCGAATTGCCAAGTTAAACTGGTCTATAGCGCTGTTGAGGTTGTGGAGTTGGAAATAGGCTAAACCCAGGTCGTTGTAAATATCTGCAAGTAGGGATGGATGGTGGGAAGGGTGACAGGTAAAGCTGATCAGGGCTATGTGATAATCATGAATGGCTTGGGGATAGTTACCGAGAGCAGTGTTTGCGAGACCGCGATTGTAGTAGGCTCGAAAGTCACCGGGATGGCGGATAATTACTTGTTGAGTATTGTTGAGGGCTTGTTCATAATTGCCGATTTGGTAATAGCTGATACCTCGATTTAAATAGGCTTCCGTGTTATTGGGATTGAGGTTGATGGCTTGGTTGCAATCTGCGATCGCATTCTCGTATGCTTGGATTTGAAGGTAGGCTAAACAACGATTACTATAGGCACTAGCAATGTGGGTTTGTTGCGCCATTTGCTGAGAAAATGCTGTAATTGCCAGGGGATAGTTATGACTTTGCATCGCCATAATTCCCTGATTCATCATTTCTGTTGTAGTTGCTGGGGAAGGGGAAGAAGGGTTGGGAGTCTGGGAATTATGAATATTTATTTGCCAATATAGGATAGTTGCGAGAATAAATGTGGTAATAATAAGCAAAAACCATCTACGCTTAGATGGTTGACGTTGGGTTGGGTTTTGAATATCCGGAGATAGCATTTCACCCGTCTGAGGACGAGAATAACTTCCGGTTTGTGACATGATTCACCATTTTAATTTTAATTGCTAGTTACCCCAGCCTAGCACAATCCTATTTGAAGCCGTTGTCAATTTTAGAGTTTCTTTTTATTCCCCTAATTTATACTTTACACGGTCAATCAGTGAACTTTGATTGGAAATAGCTAATACTTAAAGTTCAACAGTCAACCGTCACCAGTTAACTGTCAACAAACCAAAAGGGAAATGTATCAGTAATCAGTATGCAAAGTTGTATAACCATTCTGAGGGGTTGTTTAAAAAGTCATTTTTAATACTTGAATTATCGTTTTTGGGAGCAGCAAAAGAAGCGACATGTCGCGTCTGTACTCTCGAAGGAAAAATCCGTTTTATAACCCCACGTCCAGAGTCAGGACGATAGTCAAAATAGTGATAATTAATACTTGACCAGCATCCTCTTATATCGATTCTCTTGTATTTTGCAATAAATGAAACTATAATAATCAACGGTTACAGCCCCTAATATGTAGCAAGCATGAGCGTAAAGGATATTAGTGGAACAAATATTCTGTTTCCATGACATGATAAACTTGGCGCAGTTCTGTTCGCACATCCATCAAAATTCTTCCCAGTTGATTTTGTCCAGATTTATCTGCACCACACCCCCAAAAATAATCTCTGGGTGAATCTTCGATTAAAATTTCCTCACCAGTATTCAACAAGATATGACGAATATCTGCATGGGTCGAAAATTTCTGCATCACAGCACGTCTCATAACTTGGATTTTAACTAAATCCCAATCATCACGAATTGTGCGAGAACAATCTCTCCCTAAAGCCGCAGCTATTTCTGGAGTTGGTGCAGCTTGAATTAAAGGAATAATTTTTTCATCAATACTACCAACAAATTTTTGTGATTGATAATAATGCTCAACGGTCATCCAGTATGTCCCTTGAATTTCGATTCCATGCAGGGAAAAGTTGGAAAAACAACCGTAGGCATCACTGGCTTTATAAAAGTATATAGTCATTGCCAAGATTTTTCTCAAATGTTAAGTATTTTACATTTTTGATTATAGATTCAACCCAGTCCCGTTGGGTTCTCAATTATGATTCTTGCTCGTACATAGAGGAAGTAGAGACGACCTGTCGGGTAGTCTGTACAGGGAGTAGGGAGTAGGCGTTATGTAAACATTACACCAGAATGTATGAGAATATAGGATTTATCACAAGTAAGTTTATAGTAATCCGATTTAAGTAGTGAAAATATAGGTTTTAGTTATATCCTGCGGGAAACTGGTGACTGTCAACGGTTAACAGTCAACGACCCCATATCTCAGATTTTATAATTCATTTGGGGTTGCGATATTAAGTCTTGAGTGACGGATGAATTTTCCTTTTACTCCCTACTCCCTGTAGAGGTCTGCCAACTTTATTTTGATGAATGGTTACAAGGGAGAAAGAAATCCAAGTTTAATCCAAAATCCATAGACGCGTTGGCGAAAGCCATGCCTTTAGGCTAGTGGACCGACCGAAGGGTAATCTAAAATCCAAAATCGCATAACTTCTCAAAAAAAATCTATCGCCAGAAATATTTTTTTACAAGGAAATAATGCTTATCTATATCGAGTGTGCCAAACACACCACCAAGTTCAATATAGGTAAATTCAGTCTAGTTAGGATATTGTGGTCATGAAGGCAGTATTTAACCAACAGACGACCGTAGAACAATGGGATGTGGATTATTATCACCCAATTGCCATTAAATATTATGATTGGGCTGTCACGGATATGTTGCGAATTATGGATGTACCACCAGGTGCAACGGTATTAGATGCAGGTTGTGGTCCTGGTGTACACAGTATACGGGTAGCAAAAGCCGGGTATCAAGTTCAAGGGATTGATATCTCGGAAACGATGTTAAATCATGCTAAACATCGAATTGCCGATAGCAATTTGAGTGATAGGGTGAATTTACAGCCAATGGATTTAACTCAGTTGAGTTTCGCCAATCATTCCTTTGGTTATGTATTTTCTTGGGGGGTAATTATTCATATTCCCGCAGTCGAAAAAGCCTTGGATGAACTAGCACGGATTGTTAAACCTGGAGGAAAATTAGCTTTGTATCTGACAAATCGGGATGCATTTGACCATAAAATTGAAAATATGGCCCGATTTATGTTATCTAAACCATTATCCCCAATCGTGCGATCGCAACTTGGTGATGGCTACTGTTATCGGATGAACCATGAGGACTTGTGGCTATGGCGATTTGATGGGGATAGTATCGTGAATTATTTAGCCGAGCGTGGTTTGCGATTGTACTATCGGGGAATTGGTGAATTATCAGAAATTCAACGTCGTCTAGATGGATTTCCTCGAAGGTTATTGTTGCGGTTAAATAATTTTGCCTATCGTTGGCGGTTTCCGGCTAATATTGCTACCACTAATCTGTTTGTGTTTGAAAAAAAATAACTTGCTCCTACCCCTGTCCGTTCTCAAAGAACAATTGCAAATCCCTATTTTCCATCTCAAAGTCCATGAATCTCTCTCTGCTACCATCACCCGTGGTAATCGTGCTAACCCAAACTAGTGTTCCCTTAGCCAGACAGATTATTCAAGATTTACCAGGTGGTCAAATTTATGGACTATCAACTAGGGTGACTGATGCAGATGTTTTTTATGAAGAATTCGGCCCAACTTTACGGGAATTATTTACAGTTGGAACACCAATAATTGGTATTTGTGCCGCAGGAATTTTAATTCGGACTTTGGCTAGTTTACTTAATAATAAATATTTAGAACCCCCTGTGATTGCGGTGGCTGAGGATGGTAGTGCAGTGGTTCCCCTACTCGGTGGTTTACATGGGGTGAATGATTTAGCTAGAATTATCGCCAGTCGCCTAGAGATTCCCCCAGGGATTACAACTACGGGGGATATTCGTTTTCGCACTACTTTGTTAAATCCGCCCCCTGGTTATATTTTAGCGAATCCAGAGGATGCCAAAGGATTTATTGCCAATTTAATTGCAGGTCATACACTCAAATTAATCGGGGATGCACCGTGGTTATATGAAAGTAAATTACCAATTGTGACCAATGGGAATTTAACGATTCAAGTCACGGAAAAAAATGCCCAGCCTAGTCCCAATTGTTTAGTATACCATCCCCAGAAAATTATTTTAGCCATCGCCAGTAATCACAGTCAAAACTTTGCAACTAACCACCTCAAAATCGATAGAGAGCTTATCCTCACAACCTTAGCAGAACACAACTTAGCAATTAATGCGATCGCAGGAATTTTCTGTCCCCTGACTGATGGTGCAAATCCCAGTATTATCGCAATTGCCGACCAATTAAATCGTCCCCTACGGTTTCTCCACCATGAGTTTCGGGAAAATGCCATCGTCAATGCAACCACAATCGTCGCAGAAATCCTGAAAACATCCACCTCTGAAATAATTCCGATTGTCTCAACCCCAGAAATCACCTGTTTAGCAGCTATTAGCACAAAAATTATCCATCCCCAGGAATACGGACAACCACGGGGAAAATTAACCATAGTTGGCACTGGACCCGGTGATAAGATGAATATGTCTCCCCAAGTGCAAACAGCTTTAGCCAATGCGACCGATTTAGTCGGATATACCACCTACTTAAACCTAGTTGGCCCATTGTTACCCGGACAAACCCGCCATGATTCCGATAACCGTCAAGAACTAGACCGAGCAAGATTTGCCCTTGACCTGGCAACAACAGGTAAAAATGTTGTCCTTGTTTCCTCTGGAGACCCCGGTATTTACGCAATGGCTACAGCCGTCTTTGAGGTCATCGACACCGACAAAAATCCAGCTTGGTCAACGGTGGAAATTGAAGTTGCACCTGGTATTTCCGCAGTACAAACCGCAGCAGCAAGAGTTGGCGCACCCATTGGTCATGATTTTTGCGTCATTTCCCTATCGGATATCCTGAAACCTTGGTCAATCATTGCACAACGGATTGAAGCTGCTGCTGCTGCTGATTTTGTCATTGCCTTCTATAATCCGGTGTCGAAAACCCGTAAACAACAGTTAGTCCAAGCTCAAGAAATTTTACTTCGCTATCGTCACCCCCATACCCCGGTAATTCTGGGGAAAAACCTGACTAGAAGTAAGGAAGAAGTGATTATACAAACCCTAGCAGAGTTAAATCAGGAACAGGTGGATATGGGAACAGTGATTATTGTCGGTTCCAGTCGCACGAAAACCATTCCCCGTCATGATGGAGGAGTGTGGGTGTATACACCACGTTGGTATGATTAGGAGACAGGAGATTAGGATGGTGCGGAATCATGGTATGAATTATGTAGAGACGCGATATATCGCGTCTGATTCATATATCGCGTCTGATTCATATATCGCGTCTGATTCATATATCGCGTCTGATTCATACATCGCGTCTGATTCATATATCGCGTCTGATTCATACATCGCGTCTGATTCATACATCAAACCAGCTGTTCAAAAGTTGAGTGAAATCAAATAATTAATGAAAATCTGGGATATAGCTATCATTGGTGCAGGAATGTCCGGTCTGACCTCTGCACGGATGTTGCAGGATTTAGGCTACAGTGTGGTTGTTTTAGAAAAATCGCGGGGTGTAGGGGGTCGAGTTGCAACACGACGAATTAGCGATTCGATTCGGGTTGACCACGGTGCTTGTTACTTTAAACCCAAGGGAGAAATTGGTCTCAGGTTTTTAAAAACCTTAATCGATCAAGAAATCCTACATGGTTGGGAAGGGGAATACTGGCAAACGAACCATGTTGGAGCAGATATTCATAAATCCCAATTCAACAACCAGTATATCGCGAAAACAGGAATGAGTGCGATCGCCAAATATCTGGCTAGTTCTGTAGAAATTCTCTTCCAAAAACGTGCTGTCTCCCTCTCCATTCACGGTGGTAATTGGCAGATTTTCCTTGATGACAAGGATACCATCACCGCAAAATCTCTCATCATCGCCATTCCCGCACCCCAAGCTGCAATCCTGTTAAAAACAATTCCCCCATCTCTAATAGATTCATCTTTGCTGGATATAGTTAACAGTATGGAATATCATCCATGTCTGAGCTTAATGGCTGGATATTCGACCTCATCATCACCCTTACCTGTTTGGAATGCTTTCACTTTCCTTGCAGATGCAGTTCTCGGATGGATTGGTTTTGACAGCAGCAAACGTCACCAACCCCAGCAACCCGTTTTCTGCATACAAACAAGTCCAAAATTTGCCCACACCTATCTAGATAGAGAAGATTTACAAACCGCCATACCCCTGATTCTCACCCAATCAGTCCAAGCTACCCAATTATCTTGGCTACAAAACCCTGAGTGGACACAAATCCACAAATGGCGATATGCATTTCCCACCCATCATATCCCCGATACTTGTTTAGTCTCTTCATCACCAGCACCTTTAGCATTATGTGGAGATTGGTGTCATCCATCCACAGGTAGTTTGATTGAAAATGCCATATATTCAGGAATTACCACCACTCAAGCCATCAATCAACAACTTTTTAATTATCCCATTCCAGATGATTATTTTTTGCTTGAAGAAAATTAAGCACTGAGTGACTAGGGAAAAAAGAAAAAAATAAATAAATACAAGTAGGTGGGTGGTAAAGATTGTCGTTGAGATCAGGGAGTAGAGACGACCCGACGGGTCGTATCTACTCCGAATGAACGGTTGCGTTGTGGTTTTATGTTTAATTGCACCTACCTACTTAACATCACTCTTGTGGTAAATGGGGGTTACTACCATTTCCCTTCATATTTTTTCATGTCTTTTTGTTACGACTGAAGTCCGATAAATTTAAAAAACTTAGAGATTAACCCGTTCCAAGTGGATTTATCAATACATCAATTTGCCAACAAAAATAAACTTTAATTAATTTATGTTGAGACAATATTACAATCAGTAAATTACCTACTTATGTTAACAATTATTTTTATTACAAATCTCCCCATTAAGTCAGAAAATATCAATAATTAGCAGTAGATAAACAGACAAAAAAATGGAAATATCAAACCTCCCTAATCAATAAGAATATTATTTCATAAAATCGTCAAAATTAATCAAAAATTAATCTTTGGTGAAAGGATTTGATTGGTGGAAAATAATACCCGTCGAATTTGCGATACCCACAGTTTGAATCGATGAAAAATTGAGTAGTGATAGACAGATATTTGTATATCTAACTACCAAATTCAATGGATAGAAATTGACGGGATGAGGAGTAAATTCGGCGGCAGATAATTTCCATTTGTCTGCTTACTTAACTTTTGAGAGAGAAACCTTAATAAAACCATCAAGGGAGAAAAGGATATGCAAACCGTAGCAAATTTTACCCCTAATTCCATCGTTGGCGAAATCGAGAAAGTTCTGGACACATATCCATATAATCCTTATCAGCAAGCCTTTTCTATCCCTGATATTCGTCAACAATTGATTGAGTATGTCTTGGTGAGAATTCCTTGTGCAGATAGTTCCTGTTCGGTTGAAAGCAGTCAGGAAAACACAAATCAAGTTCCAGTCTCAAAAATTCCCCGTACCCCCCTCCAACATCAATTGCACTTACAAAATCTCATCCATCAAGGGATATGTGTAATCATGCAAATGAAATCGGAGTTAATTAGTCAAATTCTTTGTGAAACAGTTCAACCGGTGTGTGAACCTTCCCATTGGTTTGGATAATTAATCGGGATAGACGACCCGTGGGGTAGAGACGACCCCACGGGTCGTCTCTACTACAGTGATATGATTCCCAGATATTTAGGGTAGGATAGTTTTTATTTCACCTTTGTTGAGGGTTGCGAAATAAAGTTCCACCTGAATATGGGGATAGCGATCGCGGATTGATTGGTATGCTCGATTTAGGTATTCTGTATGCACTTGTAATTCCCGCACAGGGTCTTGACTGAGGTGGGGGTCAATCATGGTTGCATAGGCACCACAGTCTTGATGATCAATAATAATCACTTTGTTGATATGATGTAAACGATAGGATAAATCCAACTGATCCCAAAAGGCTTCGGAATCAGATGGGTGGGGAAATCCGCTAATAGCCAAGGAAGCACCAGCTAAAGCAGTCCAATCATATTCACCTGTTAAATGTTGTTTGCTTAAAAATAAGTTTTCTGCGTTTACAAAACGGAAGTCGATACAACTTAAAACTAAAGCTTTTGCGGGATGGGTTGCAGCTTTTGCAGGTGTGGTTGATTGCAGAATATTCAATGCGAATACACTTGGAAGTAAGGATTTAAGAAAATAACGACGACTAGTTGAGTGCTGACAACAAGGACATTGATGGGTGTGGGACAGCTGGTTTTGTTGATGAATATTTTGTGTCATTTTTGTAGGTGCAATTGAACCCTGAATCAGGTGTTTATCAGGTTGTTTAAAAATTACTGTAACTCTAGATACGATTTATCCATAAGAGGAAGTATATTATTACTGCAAAAAATAAACTTATATCAACGTTTATCAAATAAAAGCCAAAATCTACCACACATCGAGATATATATGTCACGGTGGGGATAGAGATTTTTACGACCGATATTAGGGAAGGTAGGTGAGTTATGTCAACAACACTAGAATTAATTAACGCACAAGTTGATGTAGTCGAAGAGCAAATGACTGCACTAGAAGCAGCGATTTTAGCAGCAGTAAACGAAGCCCGCAATACCTGTAAAATTAATGGTGATGCTTCAAGTTCCTGTGCAGTGGCTTGGGATATCGTGGAAGAGTTACATGCAGAAAAAGCCCACCGTCAACAAAATCAGAAACTAAAAAATAACTTTGAAATTTACTGTGACGAAAATCCAGAAGCGGATGAATGTCGGGTATATGACGTTTAGGATGTTTTCAACTTAATTCGTAATCACGAATCACGTAGCTCGCTTCCCGCGTAGCTGGTATTACGTAGACCCATAGCAGCTTGCCGTAGGCTATTACGAATTACGTACGCGAAGCATTGCCGTAGGCTATTACGAATTACGAATTATTAATTATTCAAGACAAATGTTGCCTGTTGGGTTAATTCTTGAATCTGGTCATAGTTCAGGGAGGGAGATGAACTTTGATGATTTTCCATCCCTAACCACAGCAGATATTCAATGTTACCCGCAGGACCAGTAATTGGCGACCAAGTTAAACCTCTATAGAACCATCCTAACTCAGTTGCCGCCTTTAAAACCTGGGAAATTGCATCCGCATGGTCACGGTAATCACGGACAACGCCTTTTTTGCCGACGCGGTTTTTACCAACTTCAAATTGGGGCTTCACAAGTAATACCATTTCCCGTGGTGGTTGGGAAAGTTGCCATAGTACAGCCAAAATCTTCGTGACAGAAATAAAAGAAACGTCAACTACAATTAAGTCAGCAAAATCCTCTGTCGTCTCCATTGTCACAGGGGATTTTTGATATAAATCTTCTGGTTTAAGGTGACGAATATTAGTCCGTTCTAATAAAATTACCCTTTCATCATTGCGCAACTTCCAATCAACCTGTCCGTAACCAACATCAACACCGTAAACTAATTTTGCTCCCGCTTGTAGTAGACAATCAGTAAATCCACCGGTGGAAATACCTGCATCTAGACAAATCCTTCCGGTGACATGAATTTGAAATACATCTAGAGCTTTGGCTAGTTTTTCACCACCACGGGAAACAAAGCGGGATTTTTGCTTGATTTTAATATCTGCTGTTGGATGTACCTCCGTTCCAGCTTTATCTATAATCTCACCATTAACCGTCACCTCCCCCGCTTGAATTAGACGTTGGGCTAAACTGCGGGAAGTGCAAAGATTAAGTTCGACTAGAAGGGTATCAAGGCGTTGTTTATTCACGTTTGTTCAGATTGTGGATTTTTGAAAATAAGGGGTGTTGGAGTTAAAGGTATGAATTGGACTTACGTAAGGACGCAAGGACTTACGGAATCTTTGTGGATGATAATGTTCAAAATATGAATTAATACTCCTGTTCCGCAACGCTAAATTTTTTTGACATTGCTGATTTGATGTATGAAATTGATTCTTTGGATGTGTAAAACCCTGATGGAGACGCGATATAGCCTCTTTCAGAGGAACTGAACGCTAACGCGTCTCTACATTTTCTACATTTTATTCATACCTGGATTCAGCAACGCTAATTTTTTTTGTTTCCTATGTCTCCTGTCTCCTGACGACCGTATTCGTAACTGACTAACTTCCCTATTTTGACCAATTTGACGAGAATAACAGCTTGAATTGGATTAATTGCCTAGATTTATGGATAATCCGTTTTATCAAGTATGTCATGCGCCGCTTCAACCGCCAATTCTCGCAAAAGCCACGTCTGCGGGACAATGACCGTGATGACCGCCACAGTAACTGGCTGGGATTATTATATGACTTAGTTGCGATCGCAGTCATTTTTGAGTTAACCCGACAGTTAGCGATTGAATACGATTGGGATGAGTTAGGACGTTACGGGTTGCTGTTTTTACCCCTATGGTGGACCTGGTGTGACTATAATTTTTATGTGGCTAGGTTTGATTGTGGGGAGATAATTCAACGTTTACATGCCTTTTCGGCAATGGTGGGGATGGCGATAATGGCGTTTTCTGTCCCTTTTACATTTGATGCAGCGGATACAATTTTTGCAACTGCCTATGTATCAACACGGAGTTTAACTTTAATTCAATATATCCGTGCTGGACAAGCGATTCCGGAAGCGAGTGGGTTAACGGGAAGGTTGGTACAAGGCTATGGAATTGGTTTGGGAACCTGGTTAATCGGGATTGCGGTTCCTGCACCTTCGAGTTATATCATGTGGGGAATTGGTTTGGCGATTGAGTTTTTCACACCCATTAGTGCTGGGAAGGGTAGTGTGAAATTTCCAGCCAATTTTGCCCATTTGCGGGAAAGATTTGGTATATTCACGATTGTGATGATGGGTGCAGCCGTAATTACGACGATTCAATCGATTTCGTTGCGACGGTTTTTTTCTCTTCCCGAAACAAGTATTGCAGCAGGTTTAGGGCTAGTGTTTGTATTGGGGATTTGGTGGGACTATTACGAGAGTTCGCGGGTAATAGACCCCCAAAAAACCCAAGTTTCCACCCAGTTGCGGGAGTTTTGGCTGTGGACTTATAGCCATTTACCCCTCCATGCATCAATTCCCGTGATTGCGGTTGGGTTTCAAGAAGCAATTAGAACTTTTCCGGGAAATATTATCGGCTTTACCACTGGGTGGTTGTTAGCGGGGGCGGTGGGTGTGTGTATGATTAGTTTGGGGTTAATTTGGGCTGCTTCCCCGATTTTAGCCAAACGACGGGCTATTAGTGATGCTGGAGCTTATTTTGCCTCTGCGGGGGTCGCGATTGGTTGTGGGTTGCTGTCGGAGCGGGTAATTGTTCCCTTGTATTTGTTTTGTTTGACGGGGATGTTTCTGATTCGTGTGTTAACCAGCGATCGCGATGAGTATGATGGGGAGGAAAAGCGGGATAAAAAACGCAGCGATGGTAGTTATAGCGATAAGCGTGATGAAAAGAAAGATGATAAACGCAATGACAAGGGTGATGACCGTCGGGATGAAAGAAGGGACGATCGACGGGATGACCGTAAGGATGATCGACGGGAAACCCGTTATTTTTAATTAGGGTCTGGGGAAAAAGTTTTTTAGTGAGGGTAGGGAGTCGGGAATAGGGATTAGGGAATAGTTTTAAATCATCTACTTTTGCGCTACGCGCGTATACGGCTACAAATTTTCTTTGGTGTTGATATATTTATGGGAGCTTTCGGAAGCAGGGGAAGAAAATGTGTCAAAATTTGAGTGAAATGGTATTATGTCTTTTGCGCTAATGGGTGCTACATATCAGGGGCTGTAACCATTGATGATTCTAGTTTCATTTATGGCAAAGTACGAGAGAATCGATATTAGAGCTTTATACGCCCATTTGGAAAGCACTTTTTGCGACTAAAATACCCCTGAAAGCTTACAAGATATAGAGATACGATATATTGCATCTTTACTATTTTTCAGCAAGCCTTAAACAAATTCAAATATCTAAACCGACTACGGTGAGACTACTGGGATACTCCACACTAAATTGATAGTAGATTTCCTGTTTGACATTTGCTCCTAATTGCAACTGCCATTCTAAAATACCCATATCACTAACTTGGGTAGAGGGATTGACACTGGTCAGACGAACTTTAATTTTTTCGTGGCGACTTTTGGGGATTTGTTCACTCAATTTGATCTTAATCTCGCGATCGCTGAGATTTTCTAATGAGATTCGATAGGCGTAGGTAATCTTGCGATCGCTACCAATTAGTTTTTTATCTACCTGCCGTTCTACTAATTCACGGTTAATTTTAATATTTTCATCTATCCCCAGATTGATTTTAAATTTTTCACCGGGAGCAATATTGTCTAGGTTAGTTGTCCCCACAAACACCTCATCACGAAAGATATTCACTTTACCCGGTAATAACACCACCCCTTGACGATGATTTTGAATGTCGGCTTGTAAATAGGCAAAACTAACTAGGCGCGGCATGGCAATATGGACAAAGTTACAGGGAAAATCATCACTGAATATGGTGGTTTTATGGGGTGTACCATCACTTTGAACATTCACAGTTCCCGGTAAATCAAAGCTGACAACACTACCCGTCTTCGTCACCGCAGCAGTGACAGTTTCCGCCATAATTGCGGGTTGAGCAACTTCATCCATAAATTCATCCGTCATAGTCATTAACTGTGATCGCTTGTTCATGCCGACATCACGGGTTACACTAGGCATCGCAGCTAAGGTGGGAGGGGAGGGAATATCCACATACCAGGGTTCCAGTTGGGGTGGTAAGGTTCCTAATCCTGGTTTCGCGGTGGAAAGCTGGAGTTTGACCCCTTGCCAATCTTCCCCGGTATTTTGGGTAATTTCCGCCAGATAGCTTACATTTACCCTACCACCAGAAGTATCCACCCGCACATCGTACAAGGGTCGCCAATTCGCATAACCGACAACATAGGACAACTCCAACTCAAATTCCCCCTCCTCCGCAGCACTGATGGGAATAATCACATGCAAACTTTGTTTCGGCTGGGGAGTTTGCACCTGTTCTAAATTTGCCCGCAACACCTGCAACCGTTGATCCAGGACACGCTTTTGAGCCTTATAATCCTCCGACGCGATCGCATATTCACCGTACTGACTACCCAAGAAATTCAGCAAATCCAGGGTATCACTCAAATTCATATTCTTACGCGCCAAACTAATCGCTACCTGTTCTTCAGTTTTCTCTCGCAACCCCTGCAAAAAACTCGACTGCAAAGCCAAAGCTTCTAATTGTGCATCCAAGGAACGTTTTTCGGCTTCCACCTCTTCAATTTGTTGGGTCAACTGGGCTGCTCGCGTTCCCACTGGTTCAGTGGTATAAATCCGTTCACACCTAGCACCAAACAACTTCACGGGAACACTACCCACACCGCCAACCCGTACCGAATCCCCATTCACAGTCATGGGTAAATTTGTCACCATCAATTCCTGCTCCAGTGACAAACCAACCCCATTTTCTCCACCACCAACACGCACAACACCGCGACGCTTTACCAAAGCACGGTCTTGATACACCGTCACAGCTATAATTTTAGTCTCAACCAGCAAACGACTCATAGGGATTTTGGATTTGAGATTTTGGATTATCTGAGATCAACTTTGCTTAACTAGTGTTGCCAAATCTTCCCGTCTTTCCGCCTTTATTTATGATTTATCACTCCTTTTCCCGCTCCCAAACCACGGCTTGTTTTGCGGCTTCCAACAAATAATCATGATAGGTACGAGCAACGATGGAAAGTTGCTTTCCGTTAGGATGCACCATATACCAAGTACGCTTAATTGGGAAATATTCCACATCCAAGATACTCAAATCCCCCGCATCCGGAATCAAAGTATGGCGGGATAACACCGAAATTCCTAAACCACCTGCGATCGCTTGTTTAATCGCCTCGTTACTTCCCAATTCTAATTTTACTTTCACATTCACACCATGCTCATCGAACAGCTTTTGCACTGCACGTCGCGTCCCTGACCCCGGTTCGCGCATAATAAATGGCTCATTGCTTAATTGGGAAATGGGGATATTTTTTTCTTTCGCTAAAGGATGATTCAGGGGTGCTAATACCACCAGGGGATTTTCTAAAAACGGCTCACAATTGACATCCAAATGCTCAGGGACTTGACTCATAATGTACAAATCATCCTGGTTACTAATCATGCGTTCGATAATTCCTTCATGGTTAGTCACCTGCAAAGAGATATCAATACCAGGATAAAGTTGACAAAATGGACCTAAAAGTCTGGGAATAAAATATTTAGCTGTTGTAATTACCGCTAAACGTAACTGACCTTGCTTTAATCCTTTTAAGTCAGCTACCTTCATTTCAAATTGGGCAATCGTCTCAAAAATTTGCCGACAAGTCGCAAATAATTCCCTTCCAGCTTCCGTCAAATATAAACGTTTTCCTACTTGCTCAAACAATGGCAAACCCACCGATTTCGTGAGTTGTTTAATCTGCATCGAAACCGTTGGTTGAGTCAAAAATAGTTCTTCCGCCGCACGTGTAAAACTGCCGTGACGTGCAGCTGCCTCGAACACCTTGAGTTGGTGTAAGGTCGCTTGATTCAAGGGTGTTCTCCTCTACTTGCTGTTGTTTTTCTTTCCACTTTTGCTGTACAGGTTAGTCCGCAGCAATGATTCATTTCGGACTTGGCGAACAAGCACATCAAGCCTAGGACATGGGACACTTTAATCTTTAATAGATAATATCTGAGAAATTAGAGTTTGTAGAGTCATGCACCTGGCGGAAATGTTAACAATATCGTCAGTCCAATCATTGTATAAATGAAAATATCAAATTAATTACGGTGTTGCAAACAAAAACTGTTTGGAATTTCATCCTGACAGCAGACTTCTGAGTGTCGATACACAGACGAAATTAGCCAAATTAATCCCTACATCCCCCATCCATCTCCACTACTTTTCCACACATTCCAACTTCCTCAATCAACCTCCATCAATCAAACTGTAATTTTAACCACAGCATTGCTTGAACATTGATAAAAATGATGACAAGCATAGATGTAAGCAGCACCAATTCAGATAAACTGGAGCAATTTATGTAATTGTATAGTTTTATTGTCACCACTCTTTTACTTTTTTCCCATGATATCGTTCACAGAACCCTTCGATTTTGGTGTTTGAAGTTTTTAATTGCCCTACTATAGATGCCGATAAATTAAGCCCAGAGCGAAATCTGAATGTTTCTACTCCTATCACTCTATCAGTAAATTTCCATCAATTACTGACAAATAATTTACCTCTGCCCAAAACTTTACTTTTGATATTGATATTGGTACTTGTATTTGTTTTGTATATGTTGTTTGTTTTCAATCTCTAGTAATTCGATTTCAATAGTGAAAAATGAGGAAAGGTTAGTAGTAGCGCCTTATACTCAAGTCTTTCCGGAGCTAAAGCCACCACAAAGAACCCCCCAAAACTGATGAAAGTGGATTTTCCCACTCCCCGAACGAAAGGTAGCATAGCGACATCTCCACAGTCACCTGTCAACCGTCAACAATTGATTCGCAGCAAAATAGATAGAGTCTCATCTATCCGCCCTATTAGAAAATCGGTATTTCGTTGATGTGATAAAAAAGATATGATTACGGATAACAAGCAAAGCGTAAGATGCCTTCCAGCCAACGTTACACACCTGCAAAATTTTTGATTTGGGGATAGTCTATCTCGTTGTACTGCCTCGATCCAAATAGGTGTGTACAACGTTTTCCTAAGGTGAAATCCTTGCTTTAAAATAAGCCTCTAAAAACTCATCCCTATTCCCACTCACCACAAAAAAATTCTTCCCTATAGTTCCTCAATCACCTTAATCGACAACTTGGCTAAATCTGGTAACTGTTTCGTTTCCGTCTCCTTCACCGCATCCTTAATATTTACAGGGAATCGTAGCGGTTCCCGCTCCTCTAACCAAACACTAGCAACAGGTAAGGTATGCTCCAATTCATCCAAAGGACGGGGAATAACCATAACGGCATTCAATTCGCCAATTCTTTCGGCTTCATTCATTCCTGCTTCTACAGCTACAGCCACATTTGCCACACTACCACGAATAATTGCTGTACATAGACCTGCACCAATTTTTTCATAGGCAGCTAAATGAACATCGGCAGCTTTCAGCATAGCATCCGCAGCTCCTACCATTGCCGGAAAGCCACGGGTTTCTACCAATCCAATCGCCTGATTACTCAATACACTGTAGCTAGTGCCATCGGTTAAAGCGCTCAAACGTGTTGTAATCGGCAAAATCACATTTAAATTGGGAAAGGGACGGGGAATCACCAAACTGGAAACAAACTGTTGAAAATCCTTCGCTGTTTGTTCCCCTGTCTCAACGGCTAAACGGACATCAGCAATTCCACCACGGATAATCGCCGTACAATGGCCACCACCGATTTTCTCGTAACCAATGAGATGCACTCCAGCCGACTTCAACATCATATCCGCCGTCCCCACGATTGCCGGAAAACTGACGGTTGATACCAGTCCTAGCGCCGCATCTTGCCAAGCTGTTTGACGATGGGTCACTGTCGCTTGGGTCTTACTGAGTGACCTTTGATTGTGCGTGTCCATATGCATTTTCCGAGGTGATGTGATAATTAAATAATTAACACTTATTCTGATTCATTGTCAGACACGGGCTTGTTCAGAGGTTGTCGGTGGGGGAACAATGTTGTTAGCAATCTTTGGACACTGGTTTGCCCGTAAATTTGCGTACCGAATGTTTCCGAAAATCCAGTGGCGGTGTATGTTGATAGGTTGGGGGCTGGGTCGGCATTTTCTGATTCTAAGTCAGGGGATGGCTGACTTGAGGGGGTTTTATCATCCACATCCTGTCTCACAGATGGGGATGTTCCTGGTGTCGATGTTTGCTCTGGTTGGGTGTGCTGGGATGACCCGGAAGTAGCACTTTCAGCATTCCCTTCTTCCCAAACATCTGGTAGTTGATATTTTCCGTTTGCCTTTTGGGGGTTAGCCTGGACAGAATCATCGGCTGATGAAGTTAGAGAATAGGGGCGACCTATATCTCCTAGCATAGAACCAGGAGGGATAATTTGTGCAGGCTCTACCGAAGCATTGTATAGAGTTGTTGCCGCTCCGATACA
Source organism: Calothrix sp. NIES-3974 (assembly GCF_002368395.1). Lineage (GTDB taxonomy): Bacteria > Cyanobacteriota > Cyanobacteriia > Cyanobacteriales > Nostocaceae > NIES-3974. Next base: position 1,631,257 of record NZ_AP018254.1, on the reverse strand, counting down.
AGCATTCTCCCCAATTGTACCTGCTCCAATCATTAAGACCCCTGCACCAAGGTTTGCACCAGGACTGATTTGGATGATTCCGTTCTCAACTTGAAGAATCGTTCCCATTCCAACGCAGACCCCAGCCCCAATAGTAATTTTACCGTTAGCACCAGCACGAATAATTACCCCCGGTGCTAACACTGCACTCTCGTCAACAATTACTTCGCCACTGATGTATGATTCAAAGCGCGAGCCTAGGCGCAGTGGCGGCACAGCCATAATTAATTTTCACCTTGTAGCCAGTAGGGGATAGTCAATTGATTTTGAATTTTGGATTTGAGATTTTGGATTACTCTTCGGTCGATCCGCACTAGGTGCGTCTATGGATTTTGGATTACTTTAACTAATATTCCATCATATTCATGAAAGTTCGTGAAAGCTGGGGGATGTACTTGTAGTGGTAGCGTCTCGCTCCCTTTGGAAAATCAGCGAACGGGACGTATATCCTTACGGACAAGCTACTCACTACCCACTACTCCCTGACCCCACCCGTCAATTTTGGGTTAGTCAGACCACTATGGACGTTGAACAATCAATTCCAAAACCCGACGCTTGGCTTTAGGATCAATCCCAATCAACCGTACATACTCACCCGCGTACTCAGCCATAAATCCTTCCAAAGCTGCGATCGCATCCCGGTCGGAACGAACTTCTATTTGTCCGCAACTCTGCCAGGAGCCTGTACGGAATCTACGGGCATCCACATGCTCGGCGCTAATTTTATACCCACCTGCAAACAACTGACGAATATGGTCAATGGCTTCTTGACTCAATCTCGTACTAGTTGCGGTTGCAGTTCCTCCACCGTAGCTGCTCGTACTTGTATAATTACTGCTAGTAGGTGCTGTATAACTTTGAGTTTTACCATTGCTGGGAGCCGCAACCCCATCGGGACGTTGAATTATTGTTTCTAATACCCGACGTTTGGCTTTAGTATCAATCCCAATCAAGCGTACGTATTCGCCTTGGTGTTGCAGCATACACTCTTCTAGGGCGGCAATTACATCGTTCACGGAATTACTTTCAAAGGGTTGACAACTTTGCCAAGTACCAGTCCGGAATCTGCGTGCATCCACGTGTTCTGTACCAATCCGATAACCGCTATTCAATAAATTACGGATTTGCTCGGCGGTTTCGCTACTAATTGCACCACCTTTGTAACCGTTACCGTTACTACTGGAACTAGCATAGCTAGGAGCAGTGCTATAACTGCTAACTGTGGGGGCTTTAAACCCTGTTGCGGCCGCACCGTTAGACCCATCGGGACGTTGGATAATCGTTTCTAATACCCGTTTGCGACCCTTCGGCTCAATCCCAAACAAACGCACGTACTCACCACTGTGGTCTGCAAGACAACTTTCCAAAGCCGCGATCGCTTCATTCAATGACCGAGCATTGATTGGCTGACAACTTTGCCAGGAACCTGTCCGGAACCGACGTGCATCCACATGTTCCGTACCAATTTTTAACCCCTGCTCCAAGAGATATCTCAATTGCTCGACTGTATCGGCACTCAATCTGTTACTCATTCCCACCTCATCGCTTTTTTCAAACGCAAAACTAAAACCGTTACCGTTGCTTGTACCTGTAGAAGATTTAGCTATTTCATCCCGAATCGGGGCAATACATTTACTATCGGCAGCACATATATACCCAGCCCGAAGCGCCTGATTAATTCCCACCACATGATGGGCAAACTCCTGATCCGCAGCTTGCACGTCCGGTAAACGGTCTGCTTGCTGCTGGGAAATAATCACCGCACCGGAAGGTACATATTTCCCAGGAGGAATCTCCACATCCTGAATCAAGGCGTGCATCATCACAATGCACCCTTTGCCAACACGGGCATTGAATACCGTTGAACGGAATCCAATAAAACAGTCATCCCCCACATAACAAGGACCATGAATCAATGCCATGTGGGTAATACAAGTATTTTTACCTACCCAAATTGAGTATTTTTCACCATCATCACCTATTACACGACCTTGCTCCAAACCGTGTATCACCACACCATCCTGAATATTCGTATTTTCACCGATAAAGAAAGGACTGCCTTCATCGGCACGAATCGAAGTACCTGGTGCTACAATCACATTTGCCCCAATCCGCACATCTCCAATGATATGGGAAAAGGAATGTATAAAAGCTGTCTCATGAATACTTGGCCCCGTGAGGTCTCTAGCCCACGGAGTTGGGGGGGCGGCTTCCGCCGTGCTGCGCCCTGGCATTGCTCAATTCCTCCTGACTTTAAGATATGAGTTGATGAGTTATGCTTCCGAGCTTTGAATTATTCATGATTCTGTGTGTTGAAAACCTTAACTTTTGTCAAGATTTGGTGAGTATCTATTTGCAAATTATTAAATAATTTGGATTAAATCACCCACCGAATTGGTTTTAGCTGTAAATCTAAATTTAAACCTCGTCCACGATTAAAACGGAGTTTTCGTCATGACGACAAAAGGAAGCAATCTCAATCATCGCGAATGAAAATTGCGGTTCTCAATTCAGGGACATGGTTTAGGAACTGATTTCAACTACACACACCATCAATTAAGGAATACCAAGATATAAACCATCCCGCTTTAATTGTGTTGATAGCTAGCTACTAACCCTCAACAAAGGCTATGGAATATTTTTATGGATTGGAATTCCCCCAAAGCTCTCTACTCCTCACATCTGTTCAACAAACTAACTTACTGGATTTAACGATACTGTTCTTTTTTGCTGTATATGAGCCGATCTTCTACATAAATCGTATCAATAATTGCTACAACTGCCGCATCCAAAGGACGCTGTTCATTGCCAAGTACTTGACGTGCTGCACCATTGCGACTGATGAGAACCCACTCATCCACACCAGCACCAACTGTATCAGCGGCTACCTCGTACTCTGGCAAAACATGCCCTTCTTCGTCAACCATTTGTAGCAACAGCAACTTGACTCCGCGTAGACTAGGGTCTTTTTGCGTGCTAACTACCGTACCCCGGACTTTAGCAATTTGCATTCTTGCTTAGGTTATTTTACGATCTTCTACCAAAAGGGCGGATGGCGTTGACGTTTTCCCGGAATTGTTCCACATCTTCGGTATAACGAATGGGGAGAACATATTCGAGGTTTTCGTGGGGACGAGCAATAATGTGAGTTGATAACACTTGTCCACCATTAACCCGTTTGACGGATTCAATTCCTGCACTGACGGAAGCTTGTACTTCCGAAACATCGCCGCGCACGATGACGGTGACACGACCACTGCCAATTTTTTCATATCCAACCAACGTTACACGCGCAGCCTTGACCATTGCGTCTGCTGCTTCTACTACTGCTGGAAATCCCAGAGTTTCCACCATTCCAACTGCGATTGACATTTTTTTACCTTTAACCAGCGATGTAACAATACAAGCAAAACTACATTAACTCGAACATGGCAACCCTAAAGTAGGAATTATTCATCAGCGAATCGGCCACTTGAGACTGCTTCTGAATCGGCCTTTGTATTCCAGACCAACAATGCACTGCGTTCTAATGGCTGGAATTAACCAGTTGAGAACGCCGCAGATAAATAATCGCCTACCTAAATGGTTAAGTTCGGAACTGCTCAACCGCTTCCGTATAACGAATTGGTAAGACGTACTCCAGGTTCTCGTGGGGACGAGCAATAATGTGGGTCGAAACCACCTCACCACCATTGACGCGACGCGCAGCTTCAATTCCAGCTGCTACCGATGCTTGAACCTCTGATACATCACCCCGCACAATTACGGTGACACGAGCGCTACCGATTTTTTCGTAGCCAACCAAGGTGACACGGGCAGCTTTTACCATCGCGTCCGCAGCTTCCACAACGGCAGGAAAGCCTTTGGTTTCAATCATTCCAACTGCAATAGGCATCGCAGGACTCCTAAAAAAAATTAATCTAAATGGTGAACCAATGAGAATTTTTGACGGGGATGCTCAGTCTAATCTGATAAATCCTTCTCAAATTAAGCATAGGAAAGCTTTGCACCCCTGGCAATATAAATTAGTATAATAGTTTATAATAAAAAACTTTTAAAAAACTTAACATCGTAGATATAATCAGGGTTCCAGCCTTTCTGAAGTTGTTGGAGGGGCTGTCTGATATTTCTGCGATTCATCTGGCATATGGGAAATCCCCAGCGTGTAGAGACGACCCGACGGGTCGTCTCTACTGGTTCATCCGCACTACAAATAACCAGTAGAGGTTTGCTAAATGCGCTATTCAGTTCATTAATTCTTGGCTAGGCTCTTGCTATTGTCAATGTTTTTTTGGTATTTCTGTTGTCAGAGCAGTTTATTGCCGCAGTTTTTGTTGATGACAATCATTCAAATACTCCTTAAAATTTTGAGCCAATTGCACCGAGTACGCTCAATAGTCATTGTTCTAGATATATTCATCACTAAATAAATCTTAATACTTTCTGAAGAAGGGCGAATTTTTTGAATATAATTAGGAGCTTGTTTTCTGAAGGGGAGTTATGGAGTGTGGTTAGTTGCGATAAAATGCGAAAAATGTGAGTTTGACAATCAAATTAAGATTATTAAATAAATTATAAAATAACGTAACCATTAATCAGCATATTCACGCACTAAAGTTCAAACTATGATGTAGCGAAATATGTAGAAAAAAGATTGTACAACGAAAAAGTATCATCGAAAATTAAAATCAATGTGATAAAACTTCTAGTAGGAAAACATACATGAATCAATTGTTATTTTCAACATCCTGGTGGGTTCCCTTTTATGGGCTGATAGGGGCACTATTAACCTTACCCTGGGCATTGGGATTTATCCGGCGTACAGGTCCCCGTCCGGCTGCCTACTTTAATATTTTAACGACATTTCTGGGTCTAATTCATAGTGTATTGATTTTCCAATTTATTTGGAATGATGCACCGGAAGCCTTGACGATTACCTGGTTTACCGCAGCCGATTGGGAATTATCTTTTGCTTTGGATATTTCCCCTGTGAGTATTGGGGCTAGTGTGTTAATTACAGGTTTAAGTTTACTGGCTCAAATATATGCCCTTGGTTATATGGAAAAAGATTGGTCATTGGCCAGATTTTTCGCCCTCATGGGATTTTTTGAAGCGGCTTTGAGCGGTTTAGCAATTAGTGATTCCCTATTTTTAAGTTACGCCTTACTAGAAGTTTTAACTTTATCAACTTACCTATTAGTAGGATTTTGGTATGCCCAACCCTTGGTGGTGACAGCTGCTCGTGATGCTTTTTTAACCAAGCGGGTTGGTGATTTACTCCTGCTGATGGGTGTGGTTGCATTGGCCAATTTGGCTGGTAGTTTGAATTATCAGGATTTGTATGAATGGGCACAAACTGCTGAATTAAGTCCTCTGACATCAGCTTTACTAGGGTTGGGGTTGATTGCTGGACCTGCGGGTAAATGCGCCCAGTTTCCCCTGCATTTGTGGTTAGATGAAGCAATGGAAGGACCAAATCCGGCTTCAGTGCTGCGAAATTCAATGGTGGTGGCTGGGGGTGCATATGTTCTGTATAAGATAGAGCCAATTTTAGCCCTTTCTCCCGTAGCGTTGACAGCTCTAACGATTATGGGAGCGGTGACGGCTATTGGAGCAACCTTAGTATCTTTAGCCCAGATTGATATCAAACGGGCTTTAGCCCACTCTACCAGTGCCTACATGGGGTTAGTATTTTTGGCGATGGGTGAACAGCAGGGGGGTGTGGCTTTGATGTTGTTGCTGACCCATGCAGTCGCCAAAGCGTTACTCTTCATGAGTTCGGGTTCGATTATTTATACCACCAGTTCCCAGGATTTAACGGAAATGGGGGGTTTGTGGTCTAGAATGCCAGCAACGACAACGGCGTTTGTGGTCGGTGCTGCGGGAATGGTGACATTATTGCCTTTAGGTAGTTTTTGGGCAATGTTATCCTGGGCAGATGGTTTAGTGGCTGTAAGTCCGTGGTTGTTGTGGGTATTGGTATTAGTGAATGGGTTAACAGCTTTGAATTTGACCAGGGTATTTCGGTTGATATTTTGGGGTGAACCGCAACAGAAAACCCGTCGTGCTGCGGAAGTTCCTTGGCCAATGGCTTTACCAATGGTGTCATTAACGATTATCACCTTACTCGTACCAGTGATGTTACAACAGTGGTATTTACTTCCAACTTGGGAAAGTGTGAATATCACCGTTTTGTCATGCTTATTAGTGTCAACTGCTTTTGGGGTGACGGTAGGAGCGACAATTCACCTCCACAAAGCTTGGTCGCGATCGCGCATCTTAGCATGGCGGATGATTCAAGATTTATTTGGTTATGACTTTTATGTTGACAAATTGTACAAAATCACCATTGTCGCCATCGTCAGTTTACTCTCAAAAATATCCGCCTGGAGCGATCGCTATTTAGTCGATGGTTTAGTGAATCTGGTGGGATTTGCGGCAATTTTTAGTGGACAAAGCCTCAAATATAGTGTTTCCGGTCAATCCCAAGGTTATATGTTAACCATTTTGGTGGGTGTCAGTCTTCTGGGGTTCTTCATTAGTTGGTCTTTGGGATTACTTGATAATTTGCCATTTTGAAGAGGAGACAGAATACTTAAACACCCAATCATTTGAGTACAGACGACCCGGTGGGTCGTCTCCTATTAATTTCCCAAAAGGTATATCTCAATATAGACAAGCTTTAAAATCCAATAATCCAAAATCCAAAATCAAATGATGCTCAGTGCTTTAATACTCATACCTTTTATCGGTGCTTTGGTGATGGCAATTTTGCCACGTCAGTGGTCAGCTTTACAGGTTCAACGTCTAGCTTTAGGGTTTGCAATTGTTTCCTTTGTGTGGACAATTGGTTTGGGGTTTATGTTTAATCCCAGCAGTATTACCCAGCAATTTCGGGAAAATTTATCGTGGATTGATGCGATTGGGTTAAATTACCATTTGGGTGTAGATGGTTTGTCTTTACCTTTAATTATCCTGAATGGTTTATTGACGGTTATTGCGGTTTATAGTACTGATACTCACCTTCACCGTCCCCGCTTTTATTTTTCCCTGTTATTTTTGTTGAATGCAGGGGTAATGGGGGCTTTTATTGCTCAAGATTTATTACTGTTTTTCCTATTTTATGAATTAGAACTGATTCCCCTATATCTACTAATCGCCATTTGGGGAGGGGAAAGACGCGGTTATGCAGCAACAAAATTTCTGATTTATACTGCAATTTCTGGGATTTTGATTTTAGCAAGCTTCCTAGGATTAGTTTGGTTAAGTGATTCCCCTAGTTTTGCCCTAGAAAGTTTAAGCACTAAATACCTACCCCTTTCCACTCAAGTTTTATTACTAGCGGGAATTCTAATTGGTTTCGGAATCAAAATTCCTTTAGTTCCCTTTCATACTTGGTTGCCGGATGCACACGTAGAAGCTTCCACACCCATTTCCGTATTACTGGCGGGGATATTACTGAAACTGGGAACCTACGGTATCCTCCGTTTTGGGATGAATTTGTTACCAGAAGCCTGGGCATATGTAGCACCTTGGTTAGCAATTTGGGCAGTGGTGAGCGTGTTGTATGGTTCATCCTGTGCGATCGCCCAACGGGATATGAAAAAAATGGTGGCCTACAGTTCCATTGGACACATGGGATATGTATTATTAGCCGCAGCCGCAGCAACAAAATTGAGTATGCTAGGTGCGGTGATGCAAATGATTAGCCACGGTTTAATTTCCGCTTTGTTATTCTTACTTGTCGGTGTGGTTTACAACAAAGCTGGGACAAGGGATTTAGACGCACTACATGGTCTATTTAATCCAGAACGAGGAATGCCCGTCATTGGTAGTTTAATGGTATTGGGAGTGATGGCTAGTGCGGGGATACCGGGAATGGTAGGATTTATTTCCGAATTCATCATCTTTCGCGGCAGTTACGCCTCCTTTCCTGTCATGACTCTACTGTCAATGGTAGGGACAGGATTAACCGCAGTCTACTTTTTAATTTTAATGAACCGCGCCTTTTTCGGTCGCCTATCCCCACAAGTGATCAATTTACCCCGTGTGAGTTGGCGCGATCGCGCTCCTGCAATTGTCCTTGCCTTACTTATCGTGATTTTTGGCATCCAACCCAGCTTGCTTATATATTTTACTGAACCTACTAGCACGGCAATGGTGGTTCATCAAAATGCGGTGGTGAGTAATTTGTAATTCGTAATACCCGCTACGCGGGAAGCAAGCAACGTAATTCGTAATAGCCTGCGGCAACGCTCCGCGTACGTAATACCCGCTATGCGGGAAGCGAACTACTTAATTTGTGTAAAATCTAAAATCCAAAATCCTGAAAATGCCGACTACAAAAGGAAAACCCAAACAACATCCCCTTGCTGAGTTTGTCAACCGTTTGCAATCTGGTGGTGCATTGTTACCTGATTCACCAGAAAACGTGACGGAAGTGGTTGGTATTCTCTACAGCTATGGGGTGGTTTTAGATGCTTATTCTCGCAACCTGATTTATATCGCGGAAAATCAGTTTTTAGTTTTTTTCCCATTTTTCAAGTATTTTAATGGGGAGTTTAGCTTTTCCAAATTATTACGCCATTGGCAACATGATCGCATTAACTTTGAGTATGCCGAATACTGTATGAAAGCCATGTTTTGGCATGGTGGAGGGGGACTAGATAGCTATTTGGATACCAAGGAATTTTGCGATCGCGCGAATCAAGTTATTGCTGCTAAATTCCGTAATAACCCTCTAGTTCTGGGATTAAATCAGTTATTTCCTAATTTCCTCTTGGAACAATTACGTGTATCCTGCTACTACAGTGGTCTTGGCCAGTTTTGGCGGGTTATGGCTGATATTTTCCTCGAATTATCCCAACTCTATGACCAGGGTAAAATCAAATCCATCCCCGCAGTTGTTGACCACATCAAAGCAGGTTTAGTTAAGGACGCAAATCGTCCCATTACCTACACCGTCAAAATCCGTAACCAAAATTACGACATCATCCCCAAATCCCTCGGATTAACCTTCCTCCCCGATACTGCTGTTCCCTACGTCGAAGCCGTCTTTTTTAGAGGTACACCCTTCCCCGGAACCGTATCCTACAATGCCCAAGCCTATCAAATCCCCCCCGACCAAACCCGCTTCCAGTATGGCGCACTCTATGCAGACCCTCTACCCATCGGTGGTGCAGGTATTCCCCCCACCCTCCTGATGCAGGATATGCGTCATTTTTTACCAGAATACCTACACGCCATCTATCGTCAAACTCCCAGGGGAGAAGATGATTTGCGGGTACAAATTTGTATGAGCTTCCAAAAATCCATGTTTTGCGTCACCACCGCCGCGATTCTCGGATTAATGCCCCACCCCATCGATACTCAAAATCCCCAGGAAAAAACAGCTAACGAAATATACCTACAAAAATGGTTGGATCGGTTGGAAAATTCCCGTCTATTGGCCGTAAATCCGTGATGGTTGGTGTAGAGACGCGATATATCGCGTCTCTACAATTAAATTCCGCGTGGGAACCCAATTTGGGAGGCTCTGCCTCCCATTCTGTATTTTTAGTCTAATCTACAGTCAAAATTTAAAGTGAATTCGACGGATTAAAATAACCCCTCTCCAATCCTCTCCATGAATGGCTTTATCAATCTCAATAAACCCGTTAATTGGACTTCCCACGATTGTGTGGCGAAGGTGCGCAAAATTCTCCGAACTAAAAAAGTCGGTCATGGGGGAACCCTTGACCCAGCTGCGACGGGGGTGTTACCAATTGCGGTGGGGAAGGCAACTCGATTGTTACAATATTTACCAGGTGATAAAGCCTATTTGGGAACCATTCGCTTTGGTGTACAAACAACGACGGATGATTTAGAGGGGGATGTGATTGCTTCCCAATCCTGTGGGGATTTAAGTTTGTCACAAATTGAATCATTGATAGGTAATTTTATTGGTGATATTAGGCAAATTCCTCCCAGTTATAGTGCCATTCAGGTGGATGGGAAAAGATTGTACGAACTAGCTCGTAAGGGTGAAATTGTCGAAGTACCTGGGAGAAATGTCCAAGTATTTACCATTGATATTTTAGATTGGCGGAGTGGGGAATATCCGGAACTAGATATACATATATCCTGTGGTGCGGGAACCTATATTCGAGCGATCGCTCGTGATTTGGGTTATGCTTGTGGTCAGGTCGCGACTCTAGCAAAGTTACAACGCACCGTTAGTAGTGGTTTTCATCTGGCTGATAGTATTACTCTGGAGGATTTACAGACCCAGGTGGATGCTGGAAATTTTCAACCTTTACCTGCGGACTTTCCCTTACAATACCTACCCTCGATTCACCTTGACCCCGATTTCGCCATCAAGTGGTGTCATGGTCAAAAAATTCCCTACGAAACGCAAACTGAAGGGTTGTTGCGAGTTTATGAAAAGCATGATTTTTTGGGAATCGCGCGGGTGGAAGCTGGTTTGTTAATCCCGAAGATGGTATTTGTTTGATGTTACAGGGTAAGAAATAGCTGAAAGTATTACTATACAATGATTACAAGCTTATCAAATAGATTTGGTATCATGACCATCGACACCAGTCGTCAAATCGCTGAAATGCCTATTATTTCGTTGGGTGGTGTCGATTACTTGCTGTGTAAGGGTTTGAGGCTCGTCTATTGCGCTATTTTTCATAACATGTATAATGTTTTTCAGAGATGTGTCGATTTGGGCGCTGAAACCCTTACCGGGCAAGGCTCCCTAGACGAACTCCCTACCGATTGGGTTAAATCGGATTAGTTGGAAACGATTTCACGGATAATGAGTAGGCGAACTGCATAATTGCACCCTACCGATTGGGTTAAATTGGATTAGTTGGAAACCCCTCCATAATTGAAGGTTAAAAATCAGAAAATTTGACGTTGTGTAGAGACGTAGCATCGCTACGTCTCTACGAGGATTGTGGTTTCAATACAAAATTTAAATAATCATAATTCATACCCAAATTCAGCAACGCCGAAAATTTAAACGTTGTGCATCAGATGACTATTAGGATTAATGGCTCGATCTTTGCTTGAACTTCCTCTAAAATACTTTCTGCTACCGACTCAACAAACTTAACACCACGGGCTTTCCAATCCAAGCAGTTGATTTGATCGACAAGAATTACCCCTTGAATCTGTTTGTGTCTAAAAAGTCGTTGTCATCTGCGTTTTGAAGAGATAAGTATATACAAAGTATCTACATGCCTACACCATAACTTATCAGGGCTTGCTAGTAAAGACGCGACATATTGGGTCTCTATATCTTGTCAGCTTCCTTGGGTTAAAACAGACGCGACATAGACGCGACATAGACGCGACATGTCGCGTCTCTTAGATATCCTTTTTAAACCTCCAATCTCTAGGATTCAAATCCAATTGTGGAACCAATACAAGCGTGTACCAAGGGACTCAAAGGACCTAGTTGTTCCTGTCCATTGACGGCAAGTTCACTGTGGCATAAATATACACGCTCTTGAACACGGGCTAGTAAATCGGTGATAATTGTTTGTACCCGTAAACTTTCGGTACGGGCTTCGTCTTCTGTTGTCCAAGGGTTTCCCAGACGGTGTTGCAGGAAGAAAGGTGCGCCGAATAGGGTGGCTGCTCCTCCTTTTGCCCAGAGGGGGGAGCCGACATCTAACCAATAGTGCCAGCGATGGACGCGACGCTGGGAACGGTATTGAAATATACTTGCTAAGGTAATGGCTTTGGCGTTGCGTCCGATGGGGTTGACTGGGTAGGGGTTAGCGGTGATTGTCCCTCGTCGCAGGAGTTGGATAAATTCGCTAAGGGTGGAGTCGTTGCGGATGTTCTCGCTGGGTGAATACTGACGCAGGCGGGTATCAATTTCCCAGTAGTGTTGGGCAGTTTCCAGGAGTTCTCGCAGTGCGGCTAATTGTTGGTAGGGTAGGTTGCTACCATTCCAGAGAAAATCTTGTATGGCTCGATCGAGTAGGAATATGGGATTGAGGAGGGTTTTATGGGCGTATTGTTGCCGTTGGTTGTCAATCCATGCCAGGATGGCATTATAGGTGGTGGTGGCGGCATATCCTAGTCTATCCCAACGCTCGAAACTGGTAATTGGTAATAACCGGGGGGTGTCGGGATGGGGTTGGAAGCAGTTGTCGGCGATGAGTCCGGCTCGAACTGGGTCTATTCCCGGTTTGGGCTTGGGTTCGGATGTATCGGCAATTTCGGAATCAACAATATCTTTCGATACATTACTTAAAACTACTAACATTTCCGCCACGGCATCGCGGTCAATTAACCTACCTAAACCGGGGTATACCAGAGCTAGGAGGGTGAGTAATCCCCGGATGGTGGGATTGGCTATCAGGGGACGTTGGTCGTTGATGGGTTGAACGGGGATGTTTTGTTTGGCGAGAATTTCCATCAGGGTATAACGGGCGATCGCATCTAAACCGGGGGCGATAATGGCGATTTCCACGGGTGCGATCGCTCCGGATTTGATGTGGTGGATGATGTGTTCGGCGGTTTCCCGTAATAATTGTGACCTGGATGTGGTTTGAATTGATTGGATGTTGTCTGGTAGGGTGGATAGGGTCATACCATCACTGAGGAGTTCTAGGATGGAGGAGGTCAGTGGTGGGCTGAGGGAGGAAAATGGTTGTGGGGTGAGGATTTCAACTTGACAGTCGGCTGCTAGTTCTTCCAGGTAATCGGGGTCTGCTCCCAATCCCCAGCGAATATTAGAATCGGGGTTATATGTAAATATACTGGGTTTACCAGTTTGTAAAAATGCTGTAAATAGGGAACGGGCGATCGCGGGATAATCTCCCACATCATCGGCTACCAATCCCTGGTACCTTTGCAGTAGCCGTTGTTGATATTCGGGGTGGGGTAAAAGGTGATGTCGATACAAACCGCAAATAATCCCGTAGGTCAAAAAACCCCGTTGTAAACACCAATTTTGCCAATCCTGGAGCAATGTTGACAATAATTCCGGTGGGATAAATTTAACCGTTCCCTCCCTGGGAAGAGCTTGCTCCATAATCTCACCAATTTGCTCGGATTCTACTCCAGCTAAAGCAGCCAGCTGTAAAATATCTAGAATACGTCGTACCAAGCGATATTCATTTACCCCAACTTCACGAATCATGGTTTCATTCAAGTGTGTCCGCCATAATTTCGTTGCGAGTTCCTGTTCTGTCTCCGGTCGCAACCTCACCGGAAATTGTCCCTTGAGGTGCAACTCCTGCAATAATAAAGGCCAAAACAAAATCACCTCATCCTGAAAAAAACCCAAAGCCGTTTTCACCCGGATTGGGAATCGACCTTGGGTAGCGATCGCAATTCTATCTGCTAACACCCGACGATTGTCATCATTCGCTGCTAGCACCAATATTCCCTTTTCATTGGCATATAAATTACCTTGATGACCATAATTACTTGAATATAATGGTTCACGGTGTCGAGAATATTTATTTGTCCAGTCGCAAATTATTTCCACCAATCGGGTAGTTTTTCCACTGCGACTTGGACCTGTAATCCACAGCGAATTAGCAATCACAAATCAACTCCTCAATAATTTGTTAGGATAACCAGTACGTATTTTTGATGGAGAAAAACACCTAATTATGTTGGATAGTTAACAAATAATTTCTCAATATAGGAATCATATTTTTTTTCAAAAAAGCAAAAACTAAGTACAACTCTGTTTCTGATATCTTGTTCCCTACCGACGCAAGTCATTACAAGATTCAAACTGTATTTTCAGGAAGTCAGGACTTACGCAATCACTACGCAATTACGTCATTGCGACCAAAGGTAGACGCGAAGCGACTTCTTGCAAAGTGGCAATCTCAAAGTCTTGTTTGATCGTCACCAGTGCGTAACCTGGATTTCTCACGAGTAAGTTGTAAGCCTTGAGTAACGGATTGATTTTCCTTCTACGGACTATCCCCATGAGTTTTAGGGTTTTGTGAGAAATGCGGGGTAAGTCCCAGAAGTAAGTGATGAGACTTGAGTCATCCATGAATTTCCCTTACACTTCCTACCTACAAATCCCTACTCCCTAAAAGTTTTAGGGATTTGCTCCCAATGCCGATGCAAATCGGATACCAATAATATCCGCATCCAAAACCCCAGTATCCAAATCCAAAATTTGTTGGCTGTAATGAGTAACCTAAGTCTGTGGCAACGTACTTATAATTATCTGGTTTTATTATACAAATGGTATTTGCGTACACCAGAACGTTCTTTGGAAACAGCTTATCAAGCTGCTCTCTCCATTAAAAAGATAGAAGAAGAATACTTTAATGGTGGTATCATCACAACTTATTCATCCCAATATAGTAGTTTAGATAATTATTTTACAACCGAATTAAATAAACAATTAAAAATAGTCAGAATGCGGTTGACTGAGTTTAATTCTAGTCGCACTTTTTTGCGGGAATCAGACTATAATCGCGCACCAAAGTATGGAGTTACTCTGCTAAGTTCTACAGTGATTCTAGAAAAGTTACAGTTTATCGATTCCGTCATCGGTAAATATATAAACTACGATGATAATCTCGCATCCGTTTCCATTCCCACAAATTCACCCCAACCATCTAGTAACATTGTATCATCAAATCCTCAAACAGATGAAAGTCCCATACCAAATCAGTCTAAAAGCTTACAGTATCTAGCTAGACGCAATAAAGGTGGTGAAAATCGCAGTAAAGCCAATACAACCGGAATTCTTCCCCGTTCTATTTTAAGCACAGTGTCACGGATTCAAGTTGAACTCGATCCGGATGCGGAAAAAGATGTTTTACAAAACTTTCGCAAAGCTCAACGTAGAACTATTATTTCCGTTAGATTTATCCTGCTGTTAATTATTATTCCGGTGTTAACCCATCAGTTATCGAAAGCATTTGTCATCGGTCCAATCGTCAATTATTTCCATCCAGTTACAACCAGTAATGCATTTATCAATAACGAAATGGAGGAAAAAGCATTTGCAGAATTAGCCCAGTATGAAGAACATCTCCGTTTCCAAGCGATGATTGGTAATGCACCAGTCCTATCGGAAAGCGAAAGGGAAGAAAAACTGCAAGCCAAAGCCAAGGAAATCGCCTATGCATTTAGTCGTGAAAGTTCTAATGCAATCAAAAACGTATTTGCAGATATTTGTTCAATGATTGCCTTAGTAATTTTCCTATTATCAAGTCAACCACAAATAGCTGTTCTCAAAGACTTTTTTGACCACGTAGTCTACGGACTCAGTGACAGCGCGAAAGCATTTATTATTATTCTGTTTACCGATATTTTCGTCGGTTTCCACTCTCCCCACGGTTGGGAAGTAATCCTCGAAGGAATTTCCCGACACTGGGGATTACCTGCTAATCATGAATTTATTTTCTTGTTTATTGCCACTTTCCCAGTGATTTTAGATACTATTTTTAAATACTGGATTTTCCGCTATCTCAACCGTGTTTCTCCCTCTGCGGTTGCAACCTATCGAAATATGAATGAATAGAATATAAGTCGATTATTAAATCAAACAGATGCTAACAGCTTATCTTCTTCCCAGGTTAACAAATCATCGAGTTTCCCTGCTTCTGTAAACATTCTCGCTGCTAGTAAACAGTGCAATAAATCTACACACTGATTAGCTGGATAATTTCCCTTTTGTCCACCAGCGACTAATGTATCGATTTGTTGTGATTTGGCTGAATCAGCAATTCTCAAAAACAAAAAAATTTCCATCCTTTACAACCGACAAGGATGAAAAGCCAATGATAAGATGTACCAATAACATGACCACCAATCTGGAAGCTAAGTGGATCGTACCGACCGTTAAACTCAAAACTTCAATTCAACAATCAGCACCATCCCCTTAGCAAATGTAATTATCTAGTCAAACTACATAACTACAAGATTTTATAACTACCGCAACAACTAACTAGGAAAGGGAGTTAATTGCGTAGTCGAGGAGAGCGCGGAACTCCAGCAGCGCTTGGGGAGACATATCACGAGGAGCGCAAGCGCGATCGCGGGTAAATTGTAAACCAGCTACGTAGGGAGCGGTAGGAAGATTTAAACTCCGGTACACTTCCCGCGCACCAGCAATTCCCCACTCATCCAATGGACCAGTACCACCAACAATTAAGCAGTATTGAATCAAACGTAGGTAGTGTTTGAAATCACGCAAGCATTTGTCTTTTTTCGCTTGGTTTTCGCCAGCTTCCCCTTCGTTATTTAAGTAGGAATATTTCTTAAAGCAAGCATCAAAAGCTTCTTTTGCAACAGCATCAATACCATTGGCAAGTTTTTCTGCTGCTTCTAAACGAGCATTTGCACGTTGGATCGAACCTTGTACTGATTCTAAATCAGAGGTGCTAGGAAAACGACCAGCAGCATCTGCGGCTGCTACTACAGTGGTGATAACGGATTTCATTTTCTGATATCTCCAGAATCGATATTTGAAAGGGATTTCAATTTCAGTCAGCTACAAGGTGTAAACAGGAAGTAATTCTGTCAACACACTTCGTCTTGTGGATAGTTACAAATCAACTAGCTTAAAGCCGCAATTACACGGTCAAAGTAGCTGGCACATTCAGCCGCAAGAGCAGAGCAGTCACCTTGAGGTGTATCCATTTTCCGCTTGGTAGCGGTGTTGTTGATGTGAGCAACTGCACAAGCTTTCATGATTTGAACTGCACGCACAGCAGAGGTTCCTGGTACACCCAAAGCGGTGTAGGTTTCTTTTAACCCGTTCAAACAACGGTCATCCAATACTGATGCATCACCAGCTAACAGAGCGTAGCAAACGTAGCGGAGGATGATTTCACCATCACGCAAACAAGCAGCCATGCGACGGGTGGGGTAGCAGTTACCACCAGCTTGTACTAAACCTTGGTTTTCGCAAATCATTCCCGAAACAGAGTCGGAAACGATACAGCTAGCATTACTAGCTACGCAGTTCACAGCATCCAAGCGTTTGTTACCTTCAGCAACGAAGCTCTTGAGTGCAGCCAACTCAGAACCACCGATGCAAGAGGTTTTGGTGTCTGCTGTGATTACAGCTCTGGAAAATGCGTCAAGCATTTTTATCTCCTTGAGTATTCACAAAAACAAATGGCGGATATTTTTCACTGAGTTCTTGAAACTGTTTTCAAGTAACCCATGTTAGAAAACATAGGCGAAGGGGGGGGCCGTCGTCTTCTCTATGAGAAAGAAAGTAATAATCTGTAATATTTCGGGGTTTGCTGGGGATAAATGAATATAAAACAATACAGGTGTATTTGTCTGGGATTCTGTTGCGTAATGCCATCAGGGGTAGAGAGGAATCGTTGGGTCGTCTCTACAGGATATTGTGTCTAAACTACATGGGGGAATGATTTGACCTATGAAATTGATGTGTTGGATGTTTAAAACCTCTTATAGAGACGCGATGTATTTATCAGAGACGCGATGTATCGCGTCTCTACGTGTTGACATCATGTTGCCATCATTTTCGTTACAAGACTTAATCTTTGGCAGAACAATTCTCATGTACTGTGCAAAAAAATGACGGTAGGGCAGTACCTAGTATTATCAGTAATTACGGCTGACTTCGTACTGCGATCGCGCCATTTCTAAATTGTCATCCAGGGCGTATTTGGCGGCTAAATCGGCCGGATTAGTCATTTCATAGGGTTCAAAAGGTTGATGAATCCACGGATTATCATGTAAATAATCCACATAGTAATCTGGTTCAATTACGGAACAAGATTTATACCAAATAACAGCAGAACGAATATCTTCAATCGGGGATTCGCTATACTGATGTAACCAGGGGATGGTTTCTTGGAGAGTGATACCAGAATCGACTAAATCATCTACTAGGAGAATTTTTGAGCCGAGATGAGTCGATGTCATGGTCAGATGTTTGGCGAATTTTAAATTACCTCTTTCTTGCTTGCCTGCACCACTGTAAGATGATGTAGCGAGAATTGCCAAGGGCTGGTGGTAAATACGCGAGAGAATATCGCCAATCCGCAGTCCCCCCCGTGCAAGACAGACAATTTGGTTGAATTGCCACCCAGATGCGTAAATCCGAGCGGCCAACTTTTCAATTTTTTGATGATAATCTGACCAAGAAACGTATAGGTCTGCCATAGCGGATTGTTTGATGGGTAGTAAGCGTGAGTACCAAAGTTATTATTGTATCTGAGCTTGAAGTAGTATGAATGATTTACCATCAGATATTCATCAACAGGGTGTCAACACAAGGGATAAACTCAGTTTTTGGTTAAAGTTAGCCTATGGTGCAGGGGATTTAGGACCAGCCATGACTGCGAATATTTCCAGTTTCTTTTTAATGGTTTTTTTTACCAATGTGGCGGGAATCCCTCCGGCTTTAGCTGGTAGCATTTTGATGGTGGGGAAAATTTGGGATGCGGTCAATGATCCAATGGTGGGTGTACTTACGGATAGAACCCAATCAAAACGATGGGGACGACGTTTACCGTGGTTGTTGTATGGAGCAGTTCCCTTTGGAATTACATTCGTATTGCAATGGATTGTACCGCAATTTAGTACCAATCCCAAGATCAATATTTGGGGTTTATTTATGTACTATATTGTGATTGGATTGATTTCCCAGGTATTTTATACCGTTGTCAATTTACCCTATACAGCGATGACACCGGAATTGACCCAGGATTATGACGAGCGTACTAGCTTAAATAGCTTTCGGTTTGCCTTTTCCATTGGTGGTAGCATTGTTTCCCTGATATTGGCACAGGTAATTTTCAGCCTAATTGCCAATCGCCAATCCCAGTATGTTATTTTAGCGGTGGTGTGTGGAATAATTGCCACCCTCTCCCTACTTTGGTGCGTGTATGGAACCCGCGATCGCATTTTGGCTTTTGAAGCTCAACGCACCCAAAATCATGATACAACGGCGGAAATTCCCATCATCGATCAATTTAAAATCGCCTTTCGCAATCGTCCTTTTTTATTTGTGATTGGTATTTACCTATTTTCCTGGTTAGCATTACAAATTACCGCCAGTATCCTACCCTATTTTATCGTCAACTGCATGGAACTACGGGAAGCCGATGTCCCAACGGTACTAATTGGGGTACAGGGAACAGCCCTATGCATGTTATTTATCTGGGGAATTTTCAGTCAAAAAGTTGGCAAAAAAATCGTTTATTTTCTAGGGATGATGCTGTGGATGATTGCCGCAGTTGGGTTATATTTTTTACGACCAGGACAAATTGGTTTCATGTATGTATTAGCCGTATTAGCCGGTGCAGGTGTATCCACAGCCTATTTAGTACCCTGGTCAATGATGCCTGACATAATTGAATTAGATGAGTTGCAAACCGGACAACGAAGGGAGGGCATTTTTTACGGATTTATGGTACTGTTACAAAAATTTGGTTTAGCCTTCGGTTTATTTCTAGTCGGTTTAGTCCTAGAAGCATCTGGATTCCAGGAAAGAATCCCCGGAAGTCCCACCATACCTGTTCAGCCAGAATCAGCCCTGCAAGCAATTCGTACCGTTGTTGGTCCGATTCCAGTTATCCTCCTAATCGCTGGTTGCGTGTTAACCTACTTTTACCCAATCACTAGGGAAATGCACGCAGAAATCATGATGAAATTGGCACAAAAGAAAACAGGTTGAGAAGTGAGTAATTGTCATGGAGGGAGTATTTCGTTAGCCTCCCATTCCCCAGGAAAAAAGCATTACAAATTATGAATTACAAATTACGAATTATTTGATGCTAGACTCAAAAGACTGGAATCAACGCTATTTAGAGGGAAAAACCGGGTGGGACATCGGTCAAGCAGCACCTCCATTTACCAGTTTGCTGCAATCGGATCAACGACCTGCACCTGGGAAGGTTGCGGTGTTGGGTTGTGGTCGTGGTTATGATGCTTTGTTGTTTGCAGAATTTGGTTTTGAGGTGATTGGCTTTGATTTTGCCGAAACAGCTATCGAGTCAGCAGTTCATCTTGCTCAGACTCATCAAAATCAAGCCCAATTCCAACAACGTGATATTTTTGATTTACCCGGAGAATTTAGCAATTACTTTGATTACGTCGTCGAACATACTTGTTTTTGTGCCATTTTACCCCCACAACGGGGTGAGTATGTCAAGGTAGTGAAATCAATCTTAAAACCCCAAGGAAAATTAATCGGGTTATTCTTTACCCACAATCGTCCGGGTGGTCCCCCATTTGGTTCTACACCAGCAGAAATTCAAACCCTATTCACCATCGATTTTCGCATTCTCAGTTTTGAACCCGTCACCAACTCCATCCCCCAACGTCGAGGGGAAGAGCATTTAGGGATATTCCAACGACTTGATTAAATATTCGGCTTTCCTCCCTTGGTAAACAGTGCCACTAAAATCGCCAGAGGACTTAAGATGTAGATATATGAAAATGCGAATTCCAAATGCACTGAAAACCGAATGGCAATTCCCAGCTTAGAAGAACTTTCCACCCAACTAGAAAGCCCCAATCTGCGCGATCGCATGGTGGCTTTGGCTGCATTGCGAGATGTCCCGGCTGAAGATGCTTTACCTTTAATCAAGAAGGTACTGTACGACGAATCCCTGCAAATCCGAGCAATGGCAGTATTTGCTCTGGGAATCAAGCAAACCAATGAATCCTATCCGATTCTCGTCAATATCCTGGAATCAGACCCTGATTATAGTATTCGTGCGGATGCAGCAGGTGCTTTAGGATACTTGGAGGATAACCGTGCCTTTGAAGTCTTGAACCGAGCATTTTACGAGGATACAAGCTGGTTAGTCCGGTTTAGTGCCGCAGTCGCTTTAGGTAATATTAAAGACCCTCGTGCCCGTGAAGCCCTATTGAGTGCCTTAGATAGCAGCGAAGTCGTAATTCAACAAGCTGCGATCGCTGCTTTAGGGGAAATTCGCGATTTGAGTTCTGTGGACGCAATTTTAAGGTTTGCGCAGTCGGAGGATTGGTTAGTCAGACAAAGATTAGCCGAAGCATTAGGTAATTTACCGACACCGAAAAGTGTCTCTGCACTGAAATTTCTTGCTAAAGATAGCCATCACCACGTGTCCGAATCCGCTCGCATCTCCCTACAGCGACTAGCTGATTCCGGGTATCAGGTGGAGGAATAGGGAAACTATTCCCCGATTTCCCGTAGAGACGACCCGACGTTGTAGAGACGACCCGACGTTGTAGAGACGACCCGACGGGTCGTCTCTACTGCCCAAAAAATATGGTAATTTTTGAAAAACGACTGATTAAAAATATGAATATTGAAAAATTCTTTGACTTGAGTACAGGTAAATGGTTTGCTCACCGAACCAAACATGAATTAACAACTCAAAAGTCCATCGAGTCAAAATCAGAAATTGTGATTGATCGCTTGGATGGTGCTCATGCTGAGGTGTTGAGTTTATGTGAAACCCATAATATCCAACCAAGTCAGGGTTTGTTGGCGTTGAAACTAACATGGAACGATACAACCCGACTCAATCAAAAAAATGTTGGCTCCATGATTATGGTTGCTGTTCCGACTTTGGATCTAGTGAATGCGGGAAAAATCCTATTTAGCAATCAATCCCAAATCGGTGAGTATAAATTAGGTGAAGATCAAGCTTTAACATTAACCTTGACAGCAGAGCAAATCGTCTCTGAAGAAAGATTATGGTTTGCCAGTGATAACTTGCGGATGCGGGTAAGCACCCTCAAACATGCAAATAGGGTGATGAATACAGCATTTACCTCAGAAATTCGCATGGGAGTACCACCAAAAACGCGATCGCAGGTAGCAGAATCGACGTAGAGACGCAATATATTGCGTCTCAGATTCTAGATGTATTGCCAAATATATCGCGTCTCAGATTCTAGATGCATTGCCAAATATTTTTTCTGCAAATACTTCAGCTAAAAACCTGACTTCTCTTAAATATTTAACAATCTCGCTAAAGGAGTAGGTAGGGGTAGAACAATCGCAATTAATAACGCCATAGCCAGTAAACCCAAGGTATCACGTCGATTATCCAGTTCGGTGACATCATTGAGTGCAGGTTCATCCAAAAGGGGGAAAAACAACAGAATAATTGCCCAAATAAAATACTCCCGTTGTACTAAAGACAGTAAAAGTAATAAAAATCGCGTGATTTGGCCAATAATAATTGCATTACGTTGTCCAAACATAGCGTGGATAATGTGTCCCCCATCCAATTGACCTACGGGCATTAAATTTAATGCTGTAATAATTAATCCCAGTAATCCGGCGATCGCCACTGGATGGAGATTGAGTCCGTTACCCGCGACTAATTGGTTCCCCCACACTGATTTGGCAATCAGGGCAAACAGTAGAGAATTTCTGGGATTAAAGGCATTAAAATCAAAAATTGGTGATCTATCACCCAAGGTGACAATTTGCGAATTGGATAAACCCCAAATCAGAAATGGTAAAGTGGCTATCAAACCAACAATTGGTCCAGCAAAGCTGACATCAAACAACGCTTTACGATTGGGGAAAGGACTACGCATTTGAATGAAAGCGCCAAAAGTACCCAGGAAAAAGGGAATGGGAATAAAATAGGGCAGAGTGGAACGAATCCGATAACGTTTTGCCGTTAGATAGTGTCCCATTTCATGGCAACCAAGAATCACCATCAGGGAAATGGCGTAGGGTAAACCCAATAACCAATTATCAGGATTCCGTTGTAGTTGTTCCGCACTCACATTGGCAAATCTTAACCCCACAAAAGCTGTGGTAATTAGGGTGATACCTAATAGACCCAAAGCCAAAGGTATATTTGTTAACTTTTGGGAGCTATCACCATAGGATTTAGCCAGTATGGTATTGGGAACTAAAGCGAAAAAAGGCTTGCCATTTAAATCTTCCTGCAACATCACCACAAAGCGATCGCCAAATTGTTCCCTCACATTCTCCTGTATACGTTGATATGCAGCATCGGGTTGACCACGTAACTGTCCGCGACAAATAATTGCCTGGGGACGGTACTCAATATCCTGCAAATAAAATACCGACCAGGGGAAACAATTGCGTAATTGAGTTTCCTCTCCTGCGCTAATAGGTCGTACCGGAGGCGAAGTTTCTGGGGTAGGATTAACATCAGTGCCCGATGCGATCGCCTGTGATGCTACCTGTGTATCAGACAGTGATCGCCGTCCCAACTGAAACAAAAACCAGTACAAAATGGGGCAAATAATTAATGACCAGAGCATCACACCTAAAGCACGAGGAGGTAGCTGATTGGTTTGATACACACTGGCCATCACAGTCCAGAAAATCAACGGCAACATCAAAACCAACCATAATAACCAAACAGGGGTTTTGGTGACTCGCCCTACAGTTCGCTGCACCAGCAGATAAGTAAATATACTTAATATCAGGAGAAACAAAAATTCCATTTTATCTTCACAAATTTTAAATCATGTCGTTCGGACTTAATATTGTCGCCAAGCTCCACAAATACAAAAACACGAACAACATTTATCGCTGACATTTAGCCTGGGAATTTAAAATCCCACTCCACAACTTCCTCGCCCCTCAATACTTTAATTTTAACTAACCCGATTCAGTTTCTCCCATGTGCCCTTTAAATTCAGAACCGACCCATACACAAAAGCCACCACGGCTGGTGTTAGATACGATTTTTGCATTTCCTCCCAATCGGGACACACTTGGAGGGACAGCTTACCTTATTGTAGGAAAAGAAGGCAATATCTTGATCGACTGTCCAGCTTTAGATGTAAATCTTTTCAATTTTTTGCAGTCCCAGGGAGGAATAAGGTACTTATTTATTACCCATCGTAGCGCGATCGCTCAAACTGCTAAACTACAGGCGGAACTTTCCTGTGAGGTGGTCATCCAAGAGCAGGAAGCATACCTACTTCCAGACATCCCAGTCACCACTTTTGGTTCCGAATTAACTCTAACCCCTCAAATTAAAGTGATTTGGACACCCGGACATACCCCCGGCTCATCCTGTTTATATTACAGCGAATTGGGCGGAGTATTGTTTAGTGGTAGACATCTTCTCCCTGACCCAAACGGTCAACTATTACCAATACGAACAGCCAAAACCTTTCATTGGCGACGACAAATTAATAGCCTACATGCATTACGCCAGCAATTTAATGAAACAACATTAAAATATATTTGTCCAGGTGCAAACACCGGATTTCTACGCTCACAACGGGTTATCGACAACGCCTACCAGAAATTGATCGATATTGATATTGCGTAGAGACGACCCGACGGGTCGTCTCTACATACGTCGGGTCGTCTCTACATACGTCGGGTCATTCCTCGGGGGTATTCTAAACCGCACCCAGCATCACACGGTTTTTCGTCAACATTTCCACTGCTGCTTGATATTGGGGGTCATCTGCGGTTGCGATTTGCTCCCGTGTTAGCAGTCCTGACCCCACTTCCTTATCTGGTTGGATACCTAATTTATGGATGTCGTGGTGTAGGGGTGTTTCGTATTTCGCGATTGTCACAGCTAAACCGGAACCGTCGGAAAGTTCAAATAAAGACTGAATTAAACCCTTACCAAAGGTTTTCTCACCCACTAATTGAGCGCGTCCGTTTTCCTTCAAAGCACCAGCGAGAATTTCACTTGCACTCGCAGTACCTTGATTTACCAAGACAACTAATGGATCATCCGTTAAAGCTGGACCAAAAGCTTCAAAACTACCTTGAATTCCCTGACGGTTGACTGTGTAGACAATTGTACCGGAATCTAGCCATAGTCGGGCAATTTCCACCCCCGCTTGGAGAAGTCCACCGGGATTATTGCGTAAATCGAGAATATAGGCATCTGCACCTTGTTGCTCTAAATTAGAAATAGCATGGGCTAATTCCATTGGTGCATTGGCGTTAAATTGGGTCAGACGAATATAACCGATGGATTTACCACCCTGACCTGGTTGCAACTGAGCAATTACAGGATTGACAGCAATGCGATCGCGAACTAATTGTACATCCCGCTCATCCTCACCTTCCCGTGCGATTCGCAAGGTGACAGTCGAACCAATTGGACCGCGCATTTTTGCCGCAGCTTCATCTAAGGTTAACTCATCGGTGGCAAAACCTTCAATTTTGACAATGCGATCGCGGGATAAAATACCAGCTTTTTCAGCCGGTGAACCGTGAATGGGAGCGACAACTTCTAGTTTACCTGTTTGGGGATTTAAACCAATTTGTAATCCCACCCCAGTTAGTTCACCGGATGTATTAACCTGTAGACTCCGATATTGCTCCGGATTCAAAAACCGCGTAAAGGGGTCATCCAGAGTCTTTAACATCTTCTGAATCGCCACGTATGCACTTTCCTGATTCTTGAGGGGCTTTTCCAGAATTTTCTGGCGTATCGCTGCCCAGTTTTGATGGTTAAACGTATCATCGAGGTAGGTACGATTGACAATTCGCCATACCTCTGCTACCAGCTTTTGTTCCTCTGTCAAAGCATGTGCTGGTTCAATCCAAGCTCCCAAGGTGACACACAAGACTAAAAGCAGCGATAAACCCAATCGAAAAATCTGTTTGTGCATAAACCCTATTGTTTAATTTTATTTTCAACCAGATATAGTAGGAATATTGACGATGTTCTGATAATTACAGGACTTACGCAATCACGACACAGCTACGTCATGGCGATATGAGGAAGCAATCCCAAGTCTTGTTTTATCGTCATCAGTGCGTAAGTCCTAAATTAATACTAATTCTTTAATTATGACCAAATCTCAGCAGAATGGAAACTACTAGTACAGGTTGGCTGAAATAAACCGAGTATTAACTTTTTATCTAGTGACCATGCTCCGCGTGGGAGCGAGGGGAAAGGTAGGTGTATTTACGCCGCGCGGTACTAGTGGTTTGTCAAAATAGAGTGTAAATGATGGATATATTTATTTATAATTTAAATGCGGACAGGATACCCGCACCACCACCATCCATCAAAAAAAAGTTGACAGTACTAGAGTCGAGATGCACAAATTGCAGCCCCAATTAACCCTACCTGTTGGTTTAAAATCATATGGACGGGTATTTCCTCCAGCAGGCTGCGCATTCGTCCTTTTTGGGTAAAAGCAATCATAAAGCTGCTTTTTTGCATCAGGGGTAAAATTTTTGGCGCAATTCCCCCAGCAATGTATAATCCTCCATAGGGAAGTAATTTGAGGGCTAAATTCCCCGCTTCGGCTCCATAGGCTTCCACAAAGATTTGCATTGCCTTTTCACACAAGCGATCGCTTCCTGCTAGGGCTGCTTGACCGATGATTGCACCTGGATCGATGCTTTTTTCCGATTGTCCGGCTTGTTGTTCCCAATTCCTGATGGCTTGACCAATTTCTGGTGATTCTGTGACAATTTTGCGATCGCGTAAAAATTGATAAATCGATACTATCCCCTGTCCAGATACTACCCGCTCGACTGAAACCCTCTGAATGTCATGTTTATCTAACAAGTACTTTAATAGTTGGAATTCCAGTTCGTTCCGGGGTGCAAAGTCAGCATGACCCCCCTCGGAAGGATAAACGTAATAATATTCACCCTGTTTAATTAAAAATCCCTGTCCTAATCCCGTACCTGCGCCAATAATGGCAATGGGTGCATCTAATTTGGGTTCTCCTGCTTGCAAAGTATGAATATCACTGCTTTCTAAACCCAAAATCCCGTATCCAACAGCCGCAAAGTCATTAATTAAAGTTACTTGGGGAATGTTTAATTCGGTTTGTAAACGTTCTGTTTCTAGAAACCACACCAAATTGGTGAGTTTGGCAGTATTATTCACAACTGGACCTGCAATCCCAAAACAGGCTTTTTGGGGATGGTCGCAACTAGTTTGACTTAAAAAGTCTTGAACCATCGGTACCAAATCAACAAAATCGGCACTACGATATACCTGTTCATGGATATTTTTTAGCAGTGGCATTTGGGATGCGTCCACTAGACGCAAAATCGTTTTTGTACCACCAATATCTCCAGCTAATAAAACAGTCATGGGATTTTAGATTTTAGATTTTAGATTTTGGATTAGTTAATCTGAGTTCGGAATCAGTTCAAATGACCATGCTAACCTTGACTGCAACCCCTAGTATCTTGTGGAAAGAACATCAAATTGCCTTAAACAGAACTGACGTTAGGGTTAGACCTGGATTGATCAAGATTTAATGTAACCGTACTACTTCTTCCACTCGATCCAGATGGGAAGTATCCCCTTTCAGTTCAATTTCCCATTCCGTAGGTTTGGCTGGAGTTTTCAAGCAGCTATTACGTACTAACTTAAATAAGGCACATAAACGAATTTTTTCACCCGTGTCAGCTGCTTCCCCAGCTAAACCCATTGCTGCACCCTGAACTGATGCACCATGAGCAACAAATAAAATATTCTCTGGAGCAAATTCTGTGACTAAACAGCGAGCAGTCTGTCCCGAACGAGCTCGCACCTGTTCACGAGTTTCGGGATATTTGGCTGCAATCCGAGGTGTATAACTTGCATCAATTCGCGGATAAAGTTCGACCAACTCGTCAAGGGGATGACGTTCGGGTTCTTCGTCCATCCAATCAGGATTTAACCACTCGCTCAAACCGGTTTCTAAGTATATGGGTAAATTTAAAACTTCAGCGATCGCATTGGCAGTTTGTACTGTCCGCAAAAATGGTGATGCAAAAATATGATGGATTTTCTCGGATTTTAAATGATTTGCCAGTTGTTGTGCTTGTTCAAAGCCATCTTCTGATAAGGGTGGATCGTAACGACGTTTGGCTGTTTGAAACCAATCCGGATTGACAAAATCTAAACGGTTTGCGTGTCGAGCAATCCAGACTATTTGACTCATGTGCAGATTCCCAATGTGGATTCAGACTACAGACTGCAAATTTAATATAATCCCACAGTTTGGGTTTTTGCACGGCTCAATTGTGACAGTCGGGGGATTTTGGATTTTAGATTTTGGATTTTGGACTACTGCTTTTGCGTCTACACTATTCCCTACTTCCTGTACAGACGACCCGACGGGTCGTCTGTACTCCCTACTCACCACTTACAAACGAGTTACCAGAAAGGTGTAAATCAGCTTGTTTCCGTCCGTAATGGATGGCGGCAAAACCGGTAACATACATAAAAAGACTATAAATAGCTGCTGGAATTGCCATGTCAGGGTTATTTAACAATCCCGCCGTCACTGCGATCGCCAGTGTTCCGTTTTGAAAACCAACCTCAATGGCAATACAAATCTGCTGGGGAAGACTTAAATTCAATGCCTTTCCTAGATAAAATCCCGCCACCATTGCCAATGTATTCAGTAATACAACCCCAATTCCTACTTGAGCAATAAAGTCTGGTAAACGGCTCCATTCTCGAATAATTAAGGTTGTGATAATTACAAACAAAAAAGCGATCGCGATTTTTCCACTGACTTTTTCCAGTCTGCGCGCTAGTTCTGGAAACAGTTGCTTAATCAACATTCCCAAGGCAATTGGTAATAATGTCACCACAAATATTTGTAACATCGTCGTGCCAATTGGTAATGCGATCGCAGCGGTTTGACCGATAAAGCGGTTTGACCGATAAAATGTTGTAGCGCTAAGTTGGCAAAAATAGGGATTGTCACCACTGTAATCGCACTACTAAAGGCTGTTAGTGTCACCGACAAAGCCACATCCCCTTTGGCAAAATAAGTAATTAGATTCGAGGAAACACCCCCTGGACATAAGGCCAAAATCACCAACCCAGTAGCGATAAAATTGGGCATCGGAACTATTTTGGCGATCGCAAATCCAATTAACGGTAACAGCACTAATTGACTCCCTAACCCCACCGCTACCGCTTTCGGATATTTGACCACCCGCACAAAATCCTCTGGAATCAACGATAAACCCATTCCCAGCATGATAATCGCTAAGGCAATCGGTAAAAAAACCGCCGTGAAAAAAGATGTTTCCATGTATCTCGCTTGACATTATATTTATTTTTATTAACTGTAAATATAGCGGTATCATTGGCATTTATATTAATGGCTTACCAAATATCAAAATCTGGAGTTGATACCTGACGGGGAGCAGGGGAAGAAAGTGTATCAAAATTTGAGTGAAATGGTATGAAGGAATACCCATTGCAATTTTCTTAACAGTCCCCATGTCTTTGGGACACAAGCAAACACTCCCTAAAGAAGCCACATGTCCCGTCTCTAGCTATTCCCCATTTCCTCTGTATTCAGCGAGATAAATTCAATGGATGTTAGGCGATTCCTAGGGAAAACTGGTGCGATCGCCCACTATCCAATACAACTGTGATGCTAATTCAACTCAAATCAATATCAGCTGACACACAACATCCTACGAGAAAAATATGAAACCATCAAATTTGCGTACCAAACTTCTGACAGAAATTAATCTCATTCCTGAAGAAAAGCTGGAAGAAGTATATAATTTTATCCATTATTTTCGAGTCGGTGTCGAAGCCTCTCAAAGCACACGCGAACAGATTATGCAGTTTGCAGGCTGTTGGGACGATATGCCTAATGAACTATTTTCTGATTTCAGCGAGGAAATCACTACCCGTCGTCAACAGGCTTTTGCGGGAAGAAGAAATAATGAAACCAGCCTTAGTTGATACAAATACTGTTCCCTGTCAGTTTTCGCGTTTTATGAGAAATGCAGAATTAATACCTTTCCCTGAACAATCCAAAATCCAGAATCCAAAATCCCTAAGTCTCCCCATCATCCAAAGACTTAACCATCCACAAGGATTGAGTTTGAAACCCAAGCTTTCTATACATATCCAATGCTGGCTGATTAGATAAGAATACCTGCAAACCGATCTGATGGTCTCCACGATTCTTTGACCACTTTTGTGCAAACTCCATCAAGGCTGTACCAATTCCTTGACGACGATGGGCTGGAGCTACGTATAACAAAAATATATGGGTGTGTCTCTTACCTGTTAGTTGATCAATTGCATTCCCCATCCATAAACAACCAACCGGGGATGGAACTGGTTCTGGATTGTCCACCCAATCTACCCACCAAATGGGAGTATCTACCGATAGGTAGTAGTCAACCGTTTGCCTTAAGTGGGAAAATATTAACCCTGGAAAAATATCTTGATAAGTTTGCTGCATAAACTTTACCAGCAGCGCTCGCTCCGAAGTTGATCCGCGACGCAGATTATACCCAGGTATTAGTTGTTCGCTCAATTTCTAATTCACTCTGTTCACTGAACTCTCAAAAACACAAACAGATCAATTGTATCTGTTTGATGATGCCGACTACTTTGTCATAAAAACTACACACCCTATTTTACTTCGCCGGATTACTCCAAAATATAAAATTTTCATGGTAATTTTTGCTTACCACCAACCCCGGTTCTCTCATTTTTCATCCCAACGAAAGTTAAAATTATGAGAATTCCCTTGCATCCCCATTTCTTTTAACCCCATACTTCCCCTTCTTACCCCTAAACTTGATTATGCAAGCAATTGATAAATACCCCTACTCAAAATCTTTTTAACCTGATTATAATATTTTGTATACTCGAATACATTCTCCCCTAAATATTTGGTATCAAAACAGAAAAGTATGTTAAGATTCGTAAACAAAGTTAAAAATTATCGGATATTAAGAAGTATCCTTTTGGAAATATGCCAGATGCAAACTTACCAGAGTCAGAGTTACTGAAAAGCGTATTATCACCGTTGTTAGAGGATTTTCAGTATTGGTTTGGGCGATCGCAAAACCTATTGGAAACCGAAAGGTTAAGTTTTATGAGCGATGAAGAGCAAGCCGACCTACTAACAAGGGTAAAACAAGCGCAAGCGGAAGTAAGCACTGCGAAAATGCTATTTGCAGTTGCAGATGGAAAAGTGGGGATTGACCTAGAGACAGTAATGCCGTGGCATCGCCTTGTGCATGAGTGTTGGGGTGTAGCAATTCGCCATCGTTCCCAAACGCAAGCTTAGTTGATTGATGTTATTGATTGTGAAGGTTGGAGTAAATTCTCTTGAACAGAGGAAAATGAATCCGATAGAATGGAAATGTTAAAAGAATCTAATTTTTCCCCCTATTTGTGTTGATTGGCTCGACCCTTAGTACAGGGGATCAAAAATTTTTAAATACAAATTGAGGTTGATTGTTGTTTTTCCACAGCAGCTTTCACCAGATTAGATTACAGTTTTAGCTTTGCTGATAACTCAAAAATACCGACTAAAGACTTTAACCAACACCGCGGCTTTTGGAGGAACCCAATGCTACACCTACTTTATATATCGGCTTTTACCATATTAGCTGTCATAGCCGTAGCTAATTTGATTCGGAATTTAATCATGTTTGGTTTTGAACAGGAACCAGCGCGGACAAGGACAACACCAGGTAGCGGGTATCCAACATCGCGACGGGTTAACATACCCCACCCAGAATTACTAGACGAAATGGGAAACGTGATTCGTGAGCCGTTATTAGTGATGCGTTCGGTGAATGTGGAAGATGCACGTCAACAGTTAGATGCGTTGTATGAGTCTTCTCCCAGTTATCATAGTGAAAAACGGGAAGAAGGTTAATTAATAGAATTCGTAATTCGTAATTACCAATTAATCAATTTAATCGTTAATTTATATGGGTTTTAAGTTTTTGATTTCAATGCCAAAAATGGGTAGATCCATGATTTCAAACTCCTAGATTTATCTATGGGGTGTTAGCTGAAATTAAAAATCCAAAATCCAAAATCCAAAATCCAAAATCGGATCACGCTTCAATCACGACCCGTAAATTGCCGCGTTTTTTGGCAACACGGCAAGCGGTGGTACTACCGGAACGTTCAAATTCGAGGTCAAGAATTGTTGGTCCGACACGTAAATTGTGGATAGACAGCTGATTAATTGATTCTGGTAAGGCTGGGTCGATAATCCGTAAACAGTTATTCGGCGCATCGGGAACTAAATTCACCACCATTTGTAAAAGCTGGAAAATGCTTCCAGTAGCCCAAGCTTGAGGAGAACAAGCAACTGGGTATTGGACTGGTGCGTCCTCTCCATTGCGTTCGTAACCGCAAAATAATTCTGGGGGACGTTGATAGGGTTGGAGACTGGTCATATCGAATAAACCTTGGAACAATTCTAAAGCTTGGTCAATTAAACCGAGCGATCGCAGTCCCATCGCAATAATTGCGTTATCATGGGGCCAGACGGAGCCGATATGGTATCCCATTGGATTATAGGCAGGTGAAAGGCTACTGAGGGTGCGAATACCCCATCCGTTGAATAAATCCGGTGCCCGTAATCTTTCAGCTACACTGTAGGCCCGTTCTGGTGTAAAAATACCTAATTGCAGACAGTGACCAGGGTTAGAAGTAATACTATCTACCTGATTGCCATCACCATCAAGAGCTAAAGCGCAAAAATCCTGGTCTTCCATCCAAAAATCGCGGTTAAACCTGGTTTTTAGCTGACGAGCTTCATCTTGCCAACGGTCAGCCAAGTCTATGCGCTTTTTCATCCTGGCAATTTCTGCTAAACGCAACTTCGCTGTGTAAACGTATGCCTGCACTTCACATAAACTAATAGGACCAGTTGCTAACTCACCCTTGCGATTAACGATACAGTCTCCCGAATCCTTCCAGCCTTGGTTGGCTAACCCTAACTTTGATTTTCGATGATAGGAGAGATAACCTGTATCCTTCATGTTGCGGTCAATCCAATCCATCGCCGAACAGGCATTATCCCACAGTTGTTCCAGGGTTTCACTATCATGGGTCCAGGCATAATAATTGGCATATAGCATTAACCACAAAGGAGTGGCATCCACTGTCCCGTAGTAGGGAGTATGGGGTATCTCTTTACACCGAGCCAATTCCCCTAAGCGAATTTCGTGGAGGATTTTTCCCGGTTCCTCCTCTCGCCACTCGTCGTAATTTTTACCTTGATAGGCAGCGAGTAAAAATAGGGTTTCCTTACCGATTTGTGGGTTTAACATCAGGGTTTGGGAGGCGGTAATTAATGCATCCCGACCAAACAGAGTGGAAAACCAAGGTACACCAGCAGATACGGTTTTGCGCTTACCAAAGGATTGCCGTAGCAAATACATATCCTGTTCTGCGCGTTCGATAATCCGGTTGAAAATACTTTTATCCGCGCGAATCCGGGTAATTTGTTGCACCCAGTGTTGCTCCTCCATCGATTCTGCGGCTTTTGCTTGGGAGAGGGTAGTTGCTGCACTGACGGTAGAACTGGGTTTATTATTGGTTAACAAATTGATGCGATAACCGAGTTTTTGGGTTTCATGGGAAGCTAATTCCAACCGCCAAATTGCCGTGTATCCTTTAAAACAATCCGGTTGACGGTGCTGAAATTGAATCCGTGATTCCATTACCATCCCATCTAATCCTTGGTAGGCAAGAATTAGTTGCTTATCAACTTCATTATCCGGAGGATGGGTATGTAGGTATAACCCGTCATGACCGTGACCGTCCCCATTACCGTTTTGTTCCAATAGGGGTTCTAAATTTAAGGATGGTTCAATCGCTCGCAGTAAGCGTCCCCGTTGACTCCGTTCGTGTCCCCGCACCTCGAATAAATCGGCAAAATCCCCATCAAAGCTAATTGTAATTTCAAAACTAACGGTAGTTGTACTATAGTTAGATATTTCTAATTCTTCAAATAGAGCGCCATTGAGGACTAATTCGCGACGAATTCCCACCGTATCTGCTCGTAAACGGTCTTCAACCCGAGGATTAGTACACAAAACGGATAAAGCAAAACCTCGGTCTGCGGTACTGCTAAGTAATACTGGTGAGTGTCCGTCGATTTGCAATTCGAGGCGATTGAGAAAGCGGGTATCCGAACAAAATAAACCCAAGCTGGGATTGCCGTTATCGAGGGAACATCCAGCAATATTACCTAATGTATCCGTGACTAAAAATAAATCATCATCTTTGATCGTCAGGGTCGGTTGGGGTTTTTCACTGATGACACAAGGCCATTCAGGAATAGGTAGTTGCTCTGCGGGAACGAAGGTTTTGCCATCTAGGATAATTTTTTCCGGTGTCATTTTTATTTCCGGTGTCATCAGTTAATTTTCGGTTTACAGGTCTAGTTTTCGTGGATGTGAACGTGTCAGCAGGAAATAATGACACGATTAATTATCAATTTTCCCATTGTCTAATATCTCTTAGATTGGGGCAGAATCGATATTTACACCAGCAAATTTCCATGTAGACAAGCTACAAAGAGATGGTGATTGGTGGGATTGTAGAGGAATTACGCGCAATGCGATCGCATGTGATATTAATTTTTCCAAGCTTGTGTATTAAACATCACAATTAATTGCCTAAAAGTGAAATCAACAAGTATAAATCCCCCTTCCCTGGAACAAGCCGTTCATCGCGCGTCTGTGTTATTTTCACACAGAACTAAAATAAACTGACATGGATTTTGAAGATAGTCGGCTATTAAGCAAAAACCCGATATTGATTAATATCGGGTGCAACCAATTTGGGAATAATTTTTCTTTTCCTCAAGGAAAGACGCAACATTGTCGCTTTGATATGGGGGAGTGGGAAAAAATCATTTTGGAGTTGATACCTGATGGGGAGCTTTCGCATACAGGGGAAGATAATGCATCAAAATTGGAGTGAAATGGTATTACATCGTTTACGCTACATATCAGGGGCTGTAACCGTTGATTATTCTAGTTTCATTTATTTCAAATTACAAGAGAATCGATATTAGTCCCCCATGTCCTTTAGACACAACCAAACAAGAAAATACCTCATTCCTGCTCCCCTGGAGACAACCCAACGGGTCGTCTCTACTCCCTACTCCCCACTCCCTATTTACAAACTAGACAGCAATGACGCGATCGCGACTATGATGTAAGTGACCATTTTGGGCAAATTTCCGTTCTAGCAATTGACGGTAAACCGCTTCATAACCATCCACCATACTAGTGACACTAAAATTTTCCAACACATGACGACGACAAGCATGACGGTCAATTTCTGACAAACGCGCGATCGCCTTGACGAAATCCTCCACGCGATCGCATATAAACCCAGTCTGACCATCTCTAATCACTTCCGGAACTGAACCCAAGGGTCTTGCTAATACGGGAGTACCAGCAGCCATCGATTCCACCATCACTAACCCAAAGGGTTCCCGCCAAGTAATCGGAAATAACATCGCCACCGCTCCACCCAGTAGTTGATTTTTCTGGGTATGGGTTGCTTCCCCTAAAAACTCTATGTGTTGACCATCAATATGGGGTTTGATTTGACTCTCGAAATACTCCACATCCACCGGATCGACCTTCCCAGCCATTTTTAGCGGTATACCTACCCGTTTGGCTATTTCAATAGCAATGTGGGGACCCTTTTCCGGGGACATCCGTCCTAAAAAGGCTAAATACTCTGGCTTTTGCGGTTGGGGATAAAAACGATGTTGATCGACATCAATTCCATTGTAAACCGTGGCAACGTAATTTAATCCTAATCTCGGTTCCCGTTGGGCATGGGATATACTGACAAAAGGTTGCTGACGATGGGTTGCAAAAACTTGTTCGTTATCTTTAGTAAATATCCCATGTAAAGTATGTACTATTGGGGTGGCAGAAAAATTACCGTACATCAAAGCTGGATAACCCACATGGGAATGGATGATATCAAATTCCTGGGAACTTCCAAATACACGACTTAACTGCAACGCTTCATAAGCAGCGTATTCCTTGATGGTGGGGTCTAAACGTATCGCTTGCGGACAAACTGATTCTAACTTCGCCTTAGAAATGGAATCTCCGGATGCAAACAGCGTCACCTCATGACCCCGTTTGACTAACTCCTCTGTTAATAAACCCACAACTAACTCCGTACCACCATAAGCTGGAGGAGGTACTCTTTCCCATAAAGGAGCAATTTGAGCTATTCGCATATAATTCTCTCAGTTGGAAAATTAGGTCGAAGAATTATTTATACTTAGAATTCGCATTCTTTAAGGTTTTGTTTAAAATTTACGCAATTATCAGTGAATTTGTAAACACCAATTACCACTACCCCTGGAGTCAGATAAACCGAACTTGACACGAACAGGGGGTAATTATTCAATAGCTGTAGAGCAGTATCGTCAAATTATTCAGCAGTTAATTCTAGAAGGCTCAAAGAGTGGTTTATCACAGGAAGGAGTAGAAACACAAGCTATTTTAGATACAGAACGTGACCATTACCTCTTGCTACATACAGGTTGGCGTGGAAATCGCCGAACTCATGGATGCAGTCTGCACCTTGACATAAAAGATGGCAAAATCTGGATTCAGCATGATGGCACAGAGATGGGGATGGCAACACAACTTTTAGAATTGGGTGTACCAAAAGAAGATATTGTTTTGGCGTTTCACTCTCCTTATATGCGTCAATTTACGGAGTTTGCAACTAATTGACCAGACCAGAATCAAAATAAATAAAATTAAAATAAATAAAAATAAATAAATAAATTAAGTTAGGTAGGTGCAATTAAACATAAAACCGCAACGTAACCGATCATTTGGCTCAAAGCCTTACTCCCCTACAGACGCGATATATCGCGTCTCTCCCTATTCCCTGTACAGACGACCCGACGGGTAGTCTCTACGGACTTCCTCTCCGCATCTAGCAAAGAGATAAAAAAAGACACTCGGATAAATTGTGTCTTCCTCAGTGTTAAAGTTATTTATACCTTAGTTCAAAAGAACGGCAGATTACCAGCAATCAAGACCCTAAAACCCTCGCGTATGCCTTTTCATACTCGTCAGTCATACTTTCCACACTAAAACGACTAACCACATACTCACGACAGGTTTGACGGTCTAATTTAGTTGCATTCGGAACCACCTCAATCATTTCCGCAAGGGAATTACACACAAAACCCGTTTCCCCATCCGCAATCACTTCCGGGACGGAACCCATATTCATTCCCAAGACTGGGGTTCCTGTAGCCATTGATTCAATCATCACTAAACCAAAGGGTTCTCGCCAAGTAATCGGAAATAAAGTTAGGGTTGCACCTGCTAAAATTTTTACCTTTTCCTCATGGGACACTTCACCCAAATACTGAATCTGTTCGCCATCGATTAATGGTTCTACCTGTTCTTGGTAGTATTTACGGTCTACCGCATCCACCTTACCTGCCATTTTCAAGGGTAAACCAGTTGCTTTTGCGACCTCAATCGCTCCGATGGGTCCTTTTTCTGGAGATATGCGACCGACGAAAGCTAAATAGGGAGAACCTTCGGGATTGGGATTATATTCATACACCGATGTATCAATCCCGTTATATACGGTGTGAATGTAATTTAAATGGGGACAAGGTTCCCGTTGAGCATTGCTAATACTAATTAAGGGCTGGTTCGGGAAATAATTCCAAATTTTTTGGTTCTCTGGGGTAAAAGCACCATGTAATGTATGTACAGTAGGAGTTTTGACTAATTCCGCAAAGGAAAGCGCCCCAAAACCAAAATGGGAATGAATGATATCAAATCTATCCGTATTATGAAACAATTCCGACAAAATTAGATGTTCGTATACACCTGGTTCCACAATACTGCGATCAAGTCGTAGTGCTTTGTCATGAACTGATACTAATTTTGCGGAGGTGATAGAATCACCCGACGCAAATAATGTCACCTCATGTCCACGTCGCACTAGTTCATCTGTCAACAACTTGACAACTAATTCAATGCCACCATATCGAAAGGGAGGAACACGCTCCCACAACGGAGAAATTAGAGCAATTCTCATGTTTCACCTAAACGGGTAAACGCTAGTTGTATTTCCCTTGTCTCTGTGTGATTTGGCAATTTGTTCAATTTAATTACCTTGACAAAACATGGTTAATACACTGCGCAGGAATCATCACTATTAACTCACTTGATAATTTCGGTTTTTACGTAAGCTCGTAGGCTGGTAATTACCTAATTTTCGATTTAATCGGAAATTATTTAGATAATCATTAGTAGTGTTTTTTACTAATTAATTAGGAAATGTGATTTCCGTTGAATTTGTTTCTCAAGTTAGTTAATAATTAGCAAGTTGAAAAAAATCAATCAACTTGAGGCAAGTTAAGTCAAAGCCTGTCACCACAATGGATTGGCTGATTTAATCCCAGTGTTAATTGAGGATTTTTTGATTTAATTTGACCTAATATTAAATTTTATCACATGATAATCACGCGAATGTATTATAAAGTCATAATTCGCCAATTAACTGATACAAGATGTCATATTTTTTCCAAAATGCTACAGTTTCAGAACTGAAATATTTAAACTTATCTTGTGTTTAATAATGTTCGTGTAAATACATCTATCCCAGGAAATAAATAGTAATTGCATAAAAATGATTTTTTGCAAAAAAAGTTGGGTTTCTCAGGGGATGTATTAAAAGTTGCTGTGCTAAAGGCTTAACTACGTGCCTTTTCTCACATTTCAAAATTAATGTTTTGCATTCGTTGAACTTACAAAGGAGGGTTTGGCGATCGCAAAATGTCTAAAAATGTCTAAAAATCAATACAGTTCAGTTAGACTTAAAAGCCTGATTATTGGGTAGGTTGGGTTGAAGAATGTAGAGGTAGAGTCTAGGCTCTGTACCTTGTGCCTAAGTTGTCGATGTGGATGAAGCTAGACCAATTATGCTGGTAATGCGTTCGTCACGATTGAGTTCGGTAATGGGTTGACCTTTAGCATCCTTATTTGTAACAGGGATAGATACAGTTTCCATCCGTATCAGACGTTGCTGATTGCTGATGAGGGCAATTTCCCTGAAATTACTAGGAATAATTCCTGCTAAATAGTCCGTTTTGTTGAATCTGAGAATTTGCGCACCCAGACTACCCCGTTGGGAAATGGGGATTTGCAGAACCGGGATATTTTTGGCTTGCCCTTCTTCGGTAACTAGGAGGATGGATTGTTGGGGATTAATCGCAATACAACCGACTAAATGTTGTTGTTTCCCAAGTCGCAGACCCTGTACTCCAATAGCATTCCGTCCCATAATGGGTAATTCATCATCGTGGATGGTCATGCGTAACATGCGACCACTGGAACTGGCTAGAATTAGTTGCATGTTACTGGATACAAATTGGGTGCTGATTAATTCGTCTTCGTCTTTCAGCTTGATGAGGGTGATTCCCCGTTTGCTTAAACTAGTCAGTTCCGCGAGACTAATACGTTTAATGCGACCCTGTTTGGTGGCCAAAATCATGGTTTGGGTTTCGGCATTGTCTGGTAGCAAAAATCGGGTAAGGATGGTTTCCTGGGATTCCTGGACTGTACTACTTAACAAGGTGACTAGGGGAGTTCCGCGAGAATTGCGACCTGTGGAGGGGGGGATTTCGGCAACTTTTAACGGGTAAGCTTTTCCTCCATTGGTGATGATAATTAATTCTTTGTCAGTTGCTGTCGCGATGGTTTGGATAATGGCATCATTTTCGCTGAGGGGTTCGGTTTTCGATTTGCGGTTGGGTGATAGGCGACGAACATATCCGCGATGGGTAAATTCTAATACTACATCTTCAGGGGCGGATTCAAAATAGCTGGGGGTGCTAGTGGGGGCTGGTTGGGAATCATCCGATTTGCTGGACTTTGGCTGGACACGACTGGGGGTGACATCCAAATTAATTCGGGTACGACGTTCGTCGCCAAATTTACGTTTGAGGTTACGTAAATCCTTTTTCAGGGATTTGAGTAACTCCTTGCGATCGCTCAATAATCTTCTGAGTAGATCAATTTGTGTTGCCAATTCTGCGGCTTCCCGTTGTAGGTTTTGTTGTTCCATCCCGGTTAAGCGTCGCATGGGCATTGCTAAAATGGCATCAGCTTGGGTTTCGCTTAATTGTAATTCGTTTTGCAGGGTGATTTTGGCGGAACTACCATCGGCCGATTGCCGCAAAATCTCGATTAATCGATCCACATTTTTTAACGCCGTTAGTAACCCTTCCAGCAAATGTAAACGGTTTTCCGCCTTGCCTAACTCGTAGCGATAACGACGATTTAAGGTGGCTTCCCGGAAATTTAAAAATTCCTGTAATAACTCCCGCAAACTTAACTGACGGGGTTGTCCATCCACCAACGCCAATAAAATTGCCCCAAAATTCACCTGGAGAGCGGTTTGTTGGTAAAGATGGTGTAAAACCTCATCCGGGTTAGTATCGCGTTTGAGTTCCACCACAACCCGCATTCCTTCGCGATCGCTTTCATCCCGAATATCGGAAATTCCCACTAATCGTCCCTGATTGACCAAATCAGCAACTTTTTCAATCCAACCAGCCTTATTCACCTGGTAGGGCAATTCTGTCACCACAATCGCGGTTCGCCGTTTACTACCCCGACTCCCAGCAATTTCCTCAATCTGGGCAATCCCGCGCAAAGTAATACTACCACGTCCAGTCCGATAAGCGTCACGAATACCGCCATCACCGACAATTTCTCCCCCAGTGGGAAAATCAGGTCCGGGAATTAACTCAAATAACTTGTCGTCACTTAACTCCGGATTATCAATTAAAGCCACCAAACCATCAACAATTTCCCCTAAATTATGGGGGGGGACATTTGTCGCCATCCCCACCGCAATCCCCGTACAACCATTCAATAACAAAAATGGTAATTGGGCAGGTAATACGGTCGGTTCCTGCTGGGAATTATCAAAATTCGGGATAAATTCGACGGTCTCTTCACCAATCTCCGCCAACATCCCCTCATGGCTAACAGGTGCTAACCGGGTTTCCGTATAACGCATCGCCGCTGGTGGGTCATTATCCACACTACCGAAATTTCCGTGTCCCCCCAACAAGGGATAACGACTAGAAAAATCCTGGACTAACCGCACCAAGGCATCATATACTGCTTGGTCGCCGTGGGGATGGTATTTACCGAGAACATCCCCCACCACCCGCGCACACTTACGATAGGGACGATCAGGTGTCAACCCCAACTCATGCATCGCATATAAAATGCGTCGGTGTACAGGTTTCAAGCCATCGCGTACGTCCGGTAAAGCCCGACCAACAATGACACTCATGGCATACTCTAAATATGAACGTTGCATCTCCGTATGCAGCGCAGTGGTGATGACCTGACCCGAAGGGATAAGGTTTAACTGTTTTGCCATGAGTGATTACCTAAAATGTGAAATAGAAAGAAACGCCGTAATCGTTGACAAGTTAGTTAGGGGTTGACAACTTGCAACTAAACAGAAAATAACATGTTTGTACCAACGTCAGCAGTTAAAGCCCCCAAATCTCTGGAATTATCCAGTTTTGTTAAGGTGCGTCAAGGCAACCCATAATCGACGAGTGGGAGAGGAAGTAGGGAACAGGGAGTAGTAAATATAATTACTCAGTAAAGTTGACTTGGTAGACTACTAGTTTATACAGATTTTAAATGGATTTACCAAATAAATCGTCTGCAAGTGAGTGGATATAACGCTTTGATTTTAGATTTTAGACTTTAAACTAATAATTTGAAATTATCAAGACTTGGTATTTGATGAGGGAGCAGGGAGCGGGGAATAGGGAATAGCCATTATCTCGGCATACCCTTAGCCTTGTCGCAAACTAGCCCTGTATACTTCACAGGGTGATATATTCCCCTTTTAGTTTGTTAACAGTCAACGGTTAACGGTTAGCCTGTGCAAACGCGACATGTCGCATCTCTAACTTCCTACCCACCCCATGAATGGAAAAAATAGGTATTTCTGAGATCAAAATTAAGAAAAGGCAGTAGTATTATCCTTGATGACGAAGATAGGTATGAGTTTATGTATCCATAAAGGTTAAACCTTGTATGTATATAAACCCCTATCTCCCTCACCCCTATAACTGAAATTCCCATGAAAACAGTTTTAATCGTTGAAGATGACCTGATTAATGCCCGCGTTTTCTCAAAAATACTAACCAAGCGCGGAGGCTTAAACGTCAAACATACGGAAAATGTGGATGAAGTCATGGAAATTGCCCACTCAGGAGGTGCTGACATCATTT
Source organism: Calothrix sp. NIES-3974 (assembly GCF_002368395.1). Classification (GTDB taxonomy): domain Bacteria; phylum Cyanobacteriota; class Cyanobacteriia; order Cyanobacteriales; family Nostocaceae; genus NIES-3974. The sequence continues at coordinate 1,589,230 of NZ_AP018254.1, read as the reverse complement.
TGATGGATGTCTCCCTCTCCCGTAGTGTCTATCAAGGTAAGCAAGTAGACGGTATCAAAATTACCCAAATACTGAAAGCTGATCCGCAAACAGCATCCCTACCAATTATTTTAGTTACAGCCCACGCAATGGAAGGCGATCGCGAAAATTTTCTCCAACAAAGTGGAGCTGATGGATATATTTCTAAACCCGTTGTTGATCACCAACAATTTGTTGACCAAATTAAGGCATTGTTGGATGAGTGATTCAAGAATACGGTCATCAGGAGACAGGAAAAATCGGTTAACGGTTTAAGTAATCTCCAATCCATAGACCCGTAGCAGATCGACCCCAGGGTAATCCAAAATCTAAAATCCTATTGTCGGTTTCCAGCTTCTAAAGCAGCTTGGATTCGAGGTAGGGAAAGAAACTGTTTGGCATGGCCAAGTAATTTTTGTCCCCACAGGTTTTGTTTGAGGAAATCTAAATCACCATAGCGAGCATCAATTTTTAATGCTTGCTCTCCCATGACAATACTTTGTTGGCGATCGCCTTTGATATAATTAGCAACTGCAAGGGCTAACATCGGTTCGGCAGCCCGTTTGTCAATGGCGATGGATTCCTGCCACTTTTTGATTGCTCCTTGAATATCACCCTGTTCGTATAAAACTAGACCAATGTTATTGATGGCTGGCCAAAATTTGGCATTTTGAGCGATGGATTTTCGATATTGGGCGATCGCATCTTGGTAACGGTTTAGCATGTAATAGGTGTTACCTAAGTCAAATAAACCGTTTGCATCGTTAGGTTGTAGGCGTAAACCTGCTTGGTAATAGGTCAGCGCAGTTTGGTATTTTTCTTGCTGAAAGTGTAGGGAACCCAGGGCAAACTGAACTTGATGGTTTTTGGGATTGAGGGTTTGTGCTCGTTGTAATGCGCTCAAGGCATTGGTAAAATCCTTTGTTTGCATATGTATACTACCGAGCAAAAACCAAACTCGATCGTTATTTGGTGCAAGTTGAACCGCTAAACGAGCGCGGGGTAGGGCTAATTCATACTGTTGAAATTGTGCCAAGGAAGCAGCTTCTTGAGCCAAACTCAAACCTTGTTTTTCTAGCTTGGCTGTATCCAGTTGTAATGTATGGGGTAGCAGTGCTTGTGCCAACACAGGATTGGGAATTGTCCACCACACACTACAGATTACTAATAATCTTACGAAACTTAGTTTTTTCAGCACGCTACTATCTCTACTCACAAAAATAAAATAATCATCCTTCAGCTAGCTTAAACCATCTAATCCGGTTACGACAGCAATTTGTCGTTGAAGTTACCATAATAGACGGCAAGATTGCTATTAGTTAACAGTTATTCAACAATCGTTGACCGAAAAGGAATTGGAAGCGTAGAGACCTAGCAATGCTACGTTTCTGAATTTGGACATGAATTATCATTTATCCAATACTCCCTACCCGACAATTTTGGTACTTATCGAATATTAGTAATTTAGGAAGTAGAGACGACCCGTCGGGTCATCTCTACTCCCTGTACAGACGCGATATATCGCGTCTGTACTCCCTGATCTCAACGACAATTTTTACCACCCACCTACTTATACAATCTTTTTCAACGCAATCATCCTGAATATCTTTGATATTTTTGATATTTTTTGAGATTTTATTTCAGGAAAAAATAAATCTGCACAGGTGAAAATATAAAACAGTTGACGAAAACTACAGCAGTCCGAGCGGGATTTGTGAAATCTTACGTGTAGGGTTGTTAACGTTTGACAGTTGACGGTTAACAGTCACCAGTCATCAGTCAACGGCACGCTATTTCTCACGACTTAAAAAATAGGATTGCTGTATAATATCTGATTTTTGTGCCCTTGATAATTTTCTGACTATGGGAGGAAAGTTAATAGTGAACAGCAAATTTTCTCGAAAATAGGCACAGTTAACAATTGAATAGCTATTTCTTCCCAAGCTGGTGTTCTACGTCATAACCTGGATTTCTCACGAGTAAGTTGTAAGTCTTGAGTAACGGATTGATTTTCTGACTACTCCCTACTCCCTATTCCCTGTGGGTTTTAGGGTTTTGTGAGAAATGCGGGATAAGTGTTACTGCCAAATCCATCATAACATTCCGGAAATTTCAAATCTTCCTTGGGATAATCCAAAATTGTTTGACTGTCAGCGATTCACTCTCAACAGCCATCATACATATTTTGGGAATGGAAATCGGATTGCTATATTTACCCCTTCACCAAGAAAGCAAAACTCATTTTTACTCACCATAGCTTGTCGGTGGAAATGCATGTTAATTGCTAGCTGATAACTGTTAACTGACTGATGACTAAAAATTTTATGAATTTATATAGATTTCTTCTACATTCTTCTTGGGTTGCGATCGCAATTACTATTTTCTTTCCGGCTTCTGCTCGCAGTGAGGAAAATTCTCGTCCTAGTTGGTTACAGCAGCAGAGGGCTATCCTCAATCACAACAAGAGCAAGCTTTTAGCGCAGGCTTCCGGTTCTGCGGCTGATTTAATTGTATCACCCCGTGGTTTAAGTACTCAGACTAACGGTGTATTCTCTACCCAACCTGTAATTAAATCTCCATCTCCACCAACCCCATTAGCTCAAGTCCATAGTTCTGAAACTTCGGGACGGAGTATGGAGTTTGTGCGTCCTGATTCCGATGATACCAATAATTCCGAACAAAATATCTACAAGTATATTCGCAACGATACTACGCCGAGCAAAAATTTACCGAAACACTCTGACTCCCAACTCCCCAATTATCCACCAGAAGGGATTCCTCCCCAGTCACCTGCTTCTGGATTCCCCCAACCTTCGATAAATTCTGACCCAGGAAAAACTTCACCAGCAGTAATTCCTGTGAAGAATCAATCACCAGAACATCCTCCAACCCCCCACCCTCCCAAAACGGAATTACAAAGCTTAACCCTGGAACAAGCTCTGGAAATTGCCAAACAAAATAATCCAGAGTTTCAATCTGCGTTACTCAGAGTCAAACGTAGTCAAGCTGTTCTTCGGGAAGCACAGGCTGAATGGTATCCCAAGGTGAATATTAATGGTGTAATTGAAAATACCCGCTCTGCAAGCGACCAATTAGCTGTGGAAAAGGGTGTCGCTCCTCCCAACACTGATGAAGCTGTCACCCAATTCACCGGACAAGCCGAGTTGCGCTACAGTATTTTTACGAGCGGTAGACGGAGTGCAACGGTACGGGAAGCCGAGGAAAGATTACGGGTTGATAAATTAGATGTGGAAGCTAAATATCAAACCCTACGTTTAAATACAACGCTACGATATTACGATTTACAAGCAGCCGATGAACAGGTGCGCATTAGTAAGTCAGCTGTGGAAAATGCTCAAGCGAGTTTGCGGGATGCTCAAGCTTTAGAACAAGCTGGTGTTGGTACTCGCTTTGATGTTTTGCGATCGCAGGTTAATTTAGCTAATGCGCAACAGGATGTCACTAATGCTCTTTCCCAACAGAGTATCGCTCGTCGTCGGTTAGCAACGTTATTAAGTTTACCGAGTAATGTCAATATTGTAACCGCGGAACCTGTTAAAATCGCTGGATTGTGGGATGCCCCACTAGAACCAACTATCATCCAAGCCTTTGAGCGGCGCTCCGAATTGCAACAACGTCTGGCAGAGCGAAATATCGCCCAACAACGCCGTCGTCAAGCTTTATCGGCTAAAGGTCCCCAAGTTGATTTTGTCGCTACCTATGACCTGTTAGACCAGTATAACGATGATATTAGTGTCACCGATGGTTACTCTATTGGAGTGAGAGCTAGTTTAAATTTATACGACGGAGGTGCAGCTAAAGCCAGAGCCAATCAAGCCAAAACCGATATGGCGATCGCAGAAACGAATTTTGCTTCCCAGCGAGACCAAATCCGCTTTGAAGTGGAGCAATTTTACTCCCAGTTGCAATCTAGCCAGGAAAATGTGCAAACTGCTACTCTTGCTCTAGAACAAGCAAAGGAAGCTCTGCGATTAGCACGGTTACGGTTTCAAGCTGGTGTCGGTACACAAACGGATGTCATCTCGGCTGAAAATGACCTCACCCGTGCTGAAGGTAATCGGATTACAGCGATTCTTGACTATAATCGTGCTTTTGCTAACCTGGAAAGAGCCGTGGGAACGGTTAGCAAATAATAGAAACTAACATTTCTTTGCACTTGAAATATTTCGAGGCTAAAGCCACTACTATAAACCCCTGAAAACTTAGTATGGTGGAGTACTACCGCAGTCCGAGCGAGATTTGTGAAATCTTACATGTAGGGTTTGTTAACGGTTGACAGTTGACGCTTAACAGTCACTACTTCAATCGGATTGCTATAGATCAAATTAAATTATTAAATAATTTATACTGGAGGAATGTTAGAGCAATCACCGAAAAATGACAGAATCTAATAACATCCGTACCCTATCAGTAGATATCGGTGGGAGCGGAGTAAAAGTAATGATATTAAATCAACAGGGAAATCCGATTAGCGATCGCCTGCGGGTAAATACTCCCTCCGTTGGCACACCCACATCAATTATCGCAGAGATTGTGAATTTGGCAGCCCAAGCAGGTGAGTTTGAGCGGGTATCCGTCGGTTTTCCTGGTGTTGTCCGTTCCGGTGTCACAGAAACCGCAGCCAATTTACACCCAGAATGGATCGGTTTTGATTTAGCTACAAGTTTAACTCAACACCTAAATAAACCCGTGCGTGTAATTAACGATGCAGATATGCAGGGGTTAGGAGCCATTGCTGGACGGGGTGTGGAGTTAGTAATTACACTCGGTACAGGATTTGGTTCGGCTTTATTTATTGACGGTAAATTAGTACCGAACTTGGAGATGGGTCATCATCCCTTTCGCAAAGGAGAAACCTACGAAGAACAACTCGGACGTTCTACCCTAGAAGACATCGGCGAGAAAAAATGGAATAATCGAGTCAAAAAAGCGATCGCATCTTTGCAGCATTTATTTAACTACGATTACCTTTACATCGGTGGTGGTGAAGCAAAACGCATCAATTTAAACTTACCACCCAATATCAAGTTAATTCCCAATGTCACCGGATTATTGGGGGGTATCGCCCTATGGTATGATTGGCAACATATTCCCCAGATTAAGATTTAATTTGAGTCATCTGTAAAATCTTACATGGAGGATTGTTGAGAGACGCGATATATCCCGTCTCTACGCCCAATGATTGGTTACATTGTGGTTTTATGTTTAACTGCACTACCTACTGATTGATGGTGTTGAAAATAGATATCAACCTAGTGGATACACGGTAGAACGTTTTATTTATATTTAATTGCACCTATTCCCTATCACCCTGATAAGCTGGGGTTATCAGCTCATCAAAAATGTACTTAATCAAGTATGAAACAAAACCACTTGATAGACATCAGGAGATATATCTCGACTTTATTAACAAAGCAGTGGCGACATATCCGAACAAAATTGAGATTAATCATCCTATTTGGACTAAGTTTAGTAATTATTGCAGGCTGTCAATCTTCTAGCCAAATATCCAACAGCAAAGTCATTAAATTAACCTTTTGGCATGGTGTAAATCCGCCCCCCAACCGGGATGTGGTCAATAAATTAATCGACAAATTTAATCAAACCCATCCTGATATCTTCGTAGAATCATTATATGTTGGCCAACAAGACCAACAGATGCCAAAAATTTTAGCGGCAGTTGTGGGTAATGCCCCCCCAGATTTACTTTGGTATAATCCTACCATTGGCGGCCAGTTAGTAGAATTAAATGCCCTCATCCCCCTGGACGAAATGCTGGCAAAATCGCCCGTGAAATCCGAAATTGACCCAGCTCTGTTTGAGTCCATGACCTATCAGGGGAAAATTTGGTCAGTACCTTTTGCGACTAATAATGTGGGAATATTTTATCGTCCCAGTTTATTTCAAGCCGCAGGTATTCAGGAATTACCCAAAATCTGGAGTGAATTTCGTGAAGTCGCCAAAAAATTGACCAGGGATTTAGATGGGGATGGCAGAATCGATCAACACGGAATGTTTCTGCCCTTGGGAAAAGGGGAATTTACCGTATTCACCTGGTTGCCATTTCTCTGGTCAGGGGGAGGAGAATTAGTTCCGGAAAACATCAACACAGCCGCAGGTGTGCAACTGGAAAATAATCAGGGAGCGATCGCAGCATTAGAGTTTTGGCGTAATCTCATCAATGATGGTTCCGTTCAACTATCGGGACCCGAACGGGGTTACGAAACCGATGCATTTGTCGCGGGAAAGGTTGCTATGCAAATCACCGGACCCTGGACACTAGGAGAAATGCAATCCCAGGGAATTGATTTTGGTGTGTTTCCCATCCCGATGGACAAACGTCCCGCAACTAGTATTGGTGGTGAAAATTTATACTTATTTAAAACTAATCCCCAGCGTCAACAAGCAGCCTTTACTTTTGCCGAATATACCCTCAGTCAAGAATTTCAAACCGAATTAGCTCTAGGAACAGGTTATTTACCAATCAACCTCAAAGCCAGAGAAAACCCTAAATACATCGAATTTACCCAAAAACAGCCAGCAGTCAAAGTATTTCTCCAACAAGCTCAATATGGACGTAGCCGTCCCATTTTCCCAGGTTATAATCGGGTTTCGGAAAATATCGGTCGTGCCATTGAAAGTGTCATTTTAGGCAAAACCACACCCTCCCAAGCTCTGAAAGCTTCCCAGCAGCGACTGGATTTGATTTTTCAGTCATGAGCAATGAGTAGAGACGACCCGTCGGGTCGTCTCTACCTACCAGATTTGGGTAATCCAATTTAATAATTATCCAATTTTCGGGCAAGATACCCAAAACACAGGATATTCTATTTTTCGGAAGTCTCTTAAATCAATATTTATCCTGAAACAGATGATTTGGCTGAGAATGAATTGAGGAAGACAGTTGAACCACCTGATATTTACTAAATATTTTCTTAGATACATGTATTGAATAAATCTTATCAGTTGCCGGATAAATTGCGTATATTGACATAAATTACATCAGATGAATCCTCCTAATCACTGGGATTCGGAGGAATCAAATGGAAACCATTAATTATAAATTATCGTCCACAGGAAATGTAACTTTTGAGGAACATGTACTTTCATTCACACACAGTTCATTTACCACGTTTTCTGGAATTTGAATCGTAGATAATTTGGAAATTCCCTTTCCCAGAGTGAAATTTAGAGTGGCGATCGCCAAAAGTATCGAGTTATCATCGCCATTGATTTTACCTAATTTAGGGGTGTATCGCATTTGCACTATCACTTAGGGAAAATCTCTGTGCATCGTCTTCCGGGTCAACTACCCCTATACATCTCCAAACATCTCAAGTGTTACCAAAGGGTATTGACAGTTATTGTTAATTCTGCCATCCCTTGGTTGCTAGGAGCAAAATGCTCAACCTCCTACTTTTCATGTCACAAAATCATGAAAAAATGGTCATAGCCGTGTTAGCATGTGACGCTACAAGCAGTGTCATAGAAGTTCCATGTCAAGAGGTATGGGGTATCGGTATCGATGCGAAGTCCGAAAAATCCTTATTTACGGTGTTTTCCGCCCGAAATTTGTCAGTACCAGCTTTGTCGGTGACTGCATGAGGATTTGTCATTGTTTATATATATTTAAAGCTCCCACAACAATCAATCAGGAGAAAACATTGTGAAAATACACTGGTTACTACCTGGCAGTCTAATTATAGTTCCGGTCTTCATGCTCGCGTCACCAGCACAGGCTGCAAGGTTACAGTCTTGGCGGTTTGACCCCAATACCAATCAATTAGAAATTCGCACTGAGGGAGCCGTACAACCACAGGCTCAGTTAGTATTTAATCCCACCAGATTAGTCATTGATTTACCAGGAATCAATTTTGGTAGACCACAAACCCAACAAACCCTGAGTGGTTCCTTCCGTGCAGTGCGTGTTGGTCAGTTTGACCCTTCGACTGCACGAATTGTAGTGGAAGTTGCTCCCGGTTATACCCTTGACCCCCAACAAGTTCAATTTGAAGGTAGAACCACAAGCTATTGGATAGTTAAATTACCATCCCCCCAAAGACAAACTGGCAATAGCAGCAATAATCCAGAAACTATTTACGGTGTGGTCAACCGGGATAGACCACCAAGCGCCGGTAATTCCAGTAATAACCCCACTAGTTCAACCAGACCAATTGCTAGTGGAGTTAGGGGAGCAACCCAAGTTGATGATTTACGAATTACTGGAGATGGCTTATTTGTCCGTACTAGTGGCACTGGTAATCCATTATTAAGGGTAAATCGTAGTAGCGATCGCAGAACAATTAATATTGATGTTACCAATGCATCCATTTCTCCCAATCTCGGTAATCCGGAAATAAATGTGAATCGTTTTGGTGTCAGTCAAGTCAGGTTCACCGAGTTGGAAAGCAATCCCCCCATCGTCCGTATATCCCTGAATGTGGATCGAGATGCTCCCAATTGGCAGGCTTCTCGCAGTGGTAATAATGGTATTATCCTCCTTCCTGACCGCTTAGGTAGTATCTCGAACGAACGTCCTAGTAACCCTTCAGATTCAACACCTAATCCCTCCCCCCGTGAGGGAATTGCCACCATCGAGTCGATTGATTTCAATGCCACCGCCAATCAGTTGCTAATTCGTGCTAATAAAGGTGTGCGAGCAACTAGCGGTTGGGATCGGTCTTCGGCCATGTTTCAGGTGACTATCCCCAACGCCAAACTTGCACCTTCCGTTAGGGGACCCCAACTGGATGGTAATAGTCCTGTTCTGCGAGTCCGTCTCCAAGAACTTAAAGATTCCCAAAGTGTAGTTGTCCTGGTGCAACCAGCTGCAAGGGTGCAAATCGGTCAGTTGAATCAACTTAGCGGACAGTTATTAGCACTAGAATTAAGACGGGATTCCTCACCGATTACACCTCCCGTAGTTTTACCTCCCCTCCCCCGTCCCAACCCCGCACCCACTCCCGAAATACCCGACCGACCCACGCTCCCCAATCCCACCCCCGTACCTCGACCCACACCAAATTCCCGTCCAGTGGTATTTATTGACCCCGGTCACGGTGGTCAAGATCCAGGGGCAATTGGTATCGGTGGATTGCGGGAAAAGGATGTAATTCTGCCTATTTCCCAACGAATCGCCCAGGTACTAGAACAAAATGGTATTCAAGTAGTAATGGCTCGGAATGCGGATTATTTTGTCAGTTTACAGGGACGGGTAGACATGGCAGAACAAGCTAGGGCAAGTGTATTTGTGAGCATCCACGCCAATTCTGCTGGTGCTAGCCGTCCAGATGTAAACGGGTTAGAAACCTACTATTACGAAAGTGGATTACGATTAGCCCAAGTCGTCCATGCTAGCATTCTTCGCAGTGTAGATGTTCCTGACCGGAAAGTGCGTAAAGCCCGTTTTTATGTGTTGCGTCGCAGTTCCATGCCATCTATTTTAGTAGAGACGGGCTTTGTCACAGGTGCAGGAGATGCGGCCAGATTACGTAACCCCGTATTCCAACGACAAATGGGTGAGGCGATCGCTCGTGGTATTCTCCAGTATCTCGGTCGCTAATAATTTTAGGTTATCACCATTTGATTTTGGATTTTGGATTTTGGATTTTGGATTAGGGTAATCAAATTTAATAATTAGGGTCTGCGGAAAAAGTCTGAAGCGTGGGGGTAGGGGATAGGGAGTGGGTACAGACGACCCGTCGGGTCGTCTGTACAGGGAATAGTTTTACACAGGCTGCAAAAATTAAAAGCGTATCATATAATCCAAAAAAACTAATTATCAACTCTGGCCTGTGCTTCCATCTGCAATTTTTGAAGCTAATCTGCAAACCTTTGCGCGCGAACCTCAACGCGCTCCCATTGGTGTTTTTGATAGTGGTGTGGGGGGATTAACGGTATTACGGGAACTCTACCGCCAACTTCCCCATGAATCAATTATCTATCTCGGCGACACAGCCAGACTTCCCTACGGAATTCGGACTCCTGCCGAGATTTGCCAGTTTAATCGGGAAATTCTCACTTGGATGCAAGCCCAAGGGGTAAAAATGACCATCATGGCTTGCAATACTAGCTCGGCTTTGGCTTTGGATACTGTACGTCAGGAATTCAATTTTCCCATCCTCGGCGTAATTTTACCAGGGGCTAGGGCTGCTGTTCAAGCCGGCTCCCGTATCGGTGTAATTGCTACCCCCGCAACTGCTAAAAGTAATGCCTATAAACAAGCTATCCAGGAAATTAATCCCGATATCCAGGTGTGGCAGGTCGGTTGTCCAGAATTTGTACCCCTAATCGAACAAAACCGCATCCACGACCCCTACACCCTTGCGGTAGCTCGTTCCTACCTTGAACCCCTTCTCGAAGCAGAAATTGATACCCTGGTCTACGGTTGTACCCATTATCCCCACTTGGAACCAATCCTGCGATCGCTACTTCCGGAACGAGTTCGTCTGGTAAATCCGGCACAACATGTTGTCAGTGCTTGCACCCAAGAACTAGAGTTACTGGGATTACGTAATAACTATCCACCCATGCCAACTCGATTTGTTGTCAGTGGCTGTCCCCAAGAATTTGCCCAATCTGCTTTTAATTGGTTAGGCCATACCCCCACTGTCGAATCCATCCAATTCCCACATGTCATCTCCCCAACCACTCACCCAGATATGCAGTTGGCTGTCAACGGTCAATCGTCAACAGCCACCACAGATATTTCTCCATCTTGAAACCAAATTGTGAACCTAAATTGTGAGTTTTATTGACCACTCACAATCTCCGTAATATTTCCATTCATCGATACCTCTGCTGCCAACTCATCACTAGAAATTGATTGAGTTTGACGCGGAGGTATTTTGCTTGTACCTCGTTTTGCCAATGCCAACAATAAGTACACAACAAATAGGTATCCCGAAGCTAAAATAAAAGTCATCATAGGCATTTTTCCACCAACCATCTCTCGACCCAAAAGTTTATCGACCAACCCACAAGTTTGTACGCGCAAAAGTACTTCTGCACGCTCAAGCCTGCAAAAACCTACTACGTTCACACCGACGAATATGGTGTAGTCTGATTCCAACTCAACCCAAATTAAACCGCACCGAAATTGACGATGCCCATTCTACTTATTCAGTTTTCTACTGTAGGCGGACTTTACGTCATACCTCAATCAATCGCAAATGGTTATAAACTAACTATTCGCTCTCGACCAAAAAGTTTTCGATTCTCAGTTTTGCCAGTTGAATCTTCGGTAGACTTGATGCCATCCCGTCACAGATTCTTTCAATGACTAAATTCATCTTGAATGAATGAACCTCAAATCAAAAACCGGCTGACTACTCACCTCAAGTCCTAACCTTGAACATCTTGAATATGCAGTTAACTCCTCAACTGACCAAAGATCCTAAAAATACTTTGGCAAGACATATTCCAAGACAAGCAAACTTCCTGCTGATAAGGTTAAACAACCATCCCTAACAGACTTGCTCACCCTATCCAGCGAAACTCAACATTTGCCTCGATTCGCTTGCAAACCTAGACAGGTAATACAGATTTACCTGCCAAAGTACCTATAGTTACCTTTTAGCTAGTCTCTTACTGATTCGCTACAAGAGCATTTAACTACCAGACATGTATCTAAGACACCATCTCTGGATTCTCGGAAGTCAAAAACTGTCGCTAAACAGTCTATCTCCTCCAAGAATTTATATTCAAAAAATAAATTTCTTTACTATATATAGACTAACACAAAATTCCCAGTATTTCAGGCCAATTTTGGGAAAAAATTATTTGTTCTGATGGAGACTACAAAAAATGAAGAGGGGGAATCGTTGCCAGCAGATGTGTTGATCAAATGATACATGAAATCGACCAAAACATTACCGGGGATTATCTAGTCATAGCTTCGATTTTCTCCATTTATCGCCCAAATACTCCCCAATAAATATCCTCCAAAAATAATCTGCAAGAATTCAGGTCATGAATACTTTGCGCAAATCCTGGCATATCTTAAAATAAACATAGAATATTTAAATTTTTGTAACAACTAGCCAGAGTCCGCCATCCATGACCCCAGCTACCTCCCTTTTTTCCCCTGTGGAAGCAGACCTGCGAATGCTTGCCGAAAACCTCAAGCAACTCGTTGGCAATGGTCATCCCATCCTATCGGCTGCCGCCGAACATTTGTTCGGGTCGGGGGGTAAGCGAATTCGACCAGCCATCGTTCTCCTAATATCGCGGGCAACCATGCTGGAGCGTGGTATTAGTCAACGCCATCGCCGATTAGCGGAAATTACGGAAATGATTCATACCGCGAGCTTAGTCCATGACGACGTGGTGGATGAAGCCGAGTTAAGACGGGGGATACCGACCGTACATAGTTTATTTGGTAATCGCATTGCCATTTTGGCGGGGGATTTTTTGTTTGCCCAAGCCTCCTGGTACTTAGCTAACCTAGATAACCTAGAAGTAGTAAAATTGCTGTCACAGGTAATTATGGATTTGGCAGCAGGGGAGATACAGCAGGGTTTAAATCGATTTGACACCAGTCTATCGATGGAAGCCTATTTAGAAAAAAGCTATTACAAAACAGCAACATTATTTGCCAATAGTGCCAAGGCTGCTGGGATACTAAGCGAAGTTAGCCCATCAATGGCGGAACACCTGTATGATTATGGTCGTCACCTGGGGTTAGCCTTCCAAATAGTCGATGATATTTTAGATTTCACCAGTTCCGCCGACACCCTCGGAAAGCCTGCTGGTTCAGACCTTAGAAGTGGTAACTTAACGGCACCAGTTTTGTTTGCCTTGGAAGAGAAACCCTGTTTAGACGTGTTGATTGAGCGAGAGTTCGCCCAAGCAGGAGACCTAGAGCAAGCTTTAGAAATAATTAATGATAGTCAGGGAATTAGTAAAGCGCGGGATTTAGCAGCCCATCATGCCAAATTAGCGATTGAGCATCTAGCGGATTTACCAGTATCGGATTCGCGCTACTCTCTGATAAACCTTGCTGATTATGTGATTAGTCGGTTGTATTAATTAAGGAGTAATTCGTAATTTGTAGTTCGTAATTCATAATACCCGCTACGCGGGAAGCAAGCTACGTAATTTGTAATAGCCTATGGCAAGTCGCTATGCGTCTACGTAATACCCGCTACGCGGGAAGCAAGCTACGTAATTGCGAATAGGTAATTTCTGGTCACTAGCCTCTAGTTTGAGTTATGGACAGGTGTGTGAATACCCTCGACTTCAGAGTAACTAGGAATTACTTAGGCGCAAGCCATGCGGTAGGTTATTATCAATTACGAATTACAGCAATCCGATTTAAGTCGTGAAAAATAGTGTGCCGTTGACTGGTGACTGGTGACTGTTAACTGTCAACCGTTAACAACCCCACATGTAAGATTTCACAAATTATTTAGGACTGCGGTATATTGACAAAAATAATGGGATACAGAGTCTTGAGTACGGTAGGGTATGCGAGAACTTGGGTCATGGAGCGATTCATGTTGGGTGAAACCCGAAACGCTACAGGTTCCTACTCCCCACTTCCTAATTTCAAGTATGACTAGAAGTTAACACTGCACAATTGGCGAGAAGCAGGTTAAGCTGATATCTGATTCGATTAGGCGATATCAGGAGGTATAGGACTGGAATTGGGTTTTTGTTGTGTGTGTAAAAATCCTTGGATTTGGCTCTGGAGTTGGTGTCGCGGTATTTCCACAGCATTGCTCATCGTGCCAGGGGTTTCAAAAAAAACTATACTATCTACGGGTTCCAATGCCACGAGTTGGAATAATAGATGGATAACAGGAATGGGTGCAGCAATTACTTGAGGGTCAAGACCAGCATCAGTGTTGGTCGAAACATCTTGTAAGGTAGGGAAAGCGTAAATTACTCGCTTTTCCAGATTCGGGTTAGTACGATTGCTCAAAGTTGTCACAATCCAATGGTGATCCATATCTTGGAGAATGTAGTATTGAAGGTGACGAAGTGGTTGAGCGATTGCTTGTAGCACTGGCGCGATCGCAATCATCAGTTGCGGTGTCACACCATCTTGGGGTGCATTGTCAACCAGCGATTGAATTTGTGCTTGTAAATCCATAAGGTCAGTCAAAAAATTATTTGTAGTGATAGTGGGTAAGCGTGTCGGTTATGGTTTCCTCAAAATTGTGGAGATTGTAAATAATCCCCTCGGATTTGGGAATAATTAGGTTAACCTTGATTTGTAACTGGGGATTTATCCTGTCTTTAAGCTTATACCCTCGTGATTTTCAGTATCACTAAAATCCTACAGGTAATAGATAGCTATGTTGGGGTCTTTTTTAGAACGAGACTATGAATCTAGCCGCAACCACAACTATTCAGGGAGACAATTCTATCGGCGTGGAGGCGATATTTGAATTCCTATATCAAGAGCTTCGGCAATCGACCAAAGCTTCAGAACAAAACTGCCGTGATGTCGCCATGCGGATTACGACAGAAGTGTATCGGATTTGCAGTGAGAGTAAACGCATTCAAGCCTCTGGTGCGATCGCAAGTTCGGCCATGAGTTTGGCTCGCCATCGTCTACAGCAATGTCTACGGTACTACAATTTGGGTTCACATCGCGGTCGAGTTGAACTGCATAGTACACTCAGTGCCATTATCTACCGCTATATTAATCCGCCCCAAAGGCAATTAAGTTACCAGGGTCGCCTCACAATTATTGAAGACTTTTTACAGAGTTTTTATTTGGAAGCTCTAAATGCCTTTCGCCGGGAAAATCAAATGGGAGCGACGTACCAACCCCAAACCCAGTTGCAATTATCCGAGTATATGGCATTTACGGAACGGTACGGTAAACGGCGTATACCCCTTCCCGGTCGGCAACAACAATTAATTATTCTCCGCGCTCAGACCTTTTCCCAGCAGCAACCTCCAGAAACCTGTGTGGATATTGAGCAAGCTGCTGAAGGAAGTACCAGCGAAGCCGATGGGAATTGGGAAGACCCAGCAGTGCAGCAGTTGCGCAGCGCCATGGCCACCCAACCGGAACCGGAACCCCAGGAAGAAACTTTACGCTCGGTGGTCATCGAAGAATTGATGAATTATCTCGAAGAGCGACAACAAAACGATTGTGCCGATTATTTTGCCCTGCGTCTCCAGGACTTGTCTGCCCAAGAAATTGAATCGGTTCTCGGTTTAACTTCACGGCAACGGGATTATCTCCAACAAAGATTTAAGTATCATTTAATCCGTTTTGCCCTACTCCATCGTTGGGAATTAGTCCACGAATGGTTGGAAGCCGATTTAAACATGAATTTAGGATTAACACCCCAACAGTGGGATGTTTTTATCGCCGGACTGGATGACAAACAACGGGGATTGTTGGAATTAAAACAACAAGGACACACGGATGAAAAAATTGCCAGAACCCTGGGGTTATCTACAGCGCAACTACAAAAGCGTTGGTTTAAAATTTTGGAACAAGCTTGGGAAATTCGTAACTCTTTAATGTCCGGATCGGGTGCTTCTACTCATGAATAGTAACTCAGAATCCTTACAAAACCAGTTACTACGATGGTTGTTGGCAGAAAATGCCGAAACCTTAGAAAATACTGTGGAAGATTGTAAGGAAAATTACGGGGTAAATCAACAAGCTACTGATGGAACTGGTGTTACTCATGACATCGGTTCATTGTCATCAGCAGATTCTCTACCCCCAACCTTTCAACTAGGAGAAATTCCTACTGTGCAAGAACGTTTCCAAGCCGTCCTGAAGCGTCGGTTAAAAATTCAAATCGAAAACCATCCTCCTTTATTCCCTTGGGAGTCTCAATTAGTCGATTATCCGGAGTATGTGGACAACCCAGCTGTTGTTCTTAACCCTGGTTGGAATTGGTCGTTTCAGCAATCATTGCTCAATTTACCGACCAATTTACCCGAACGGGTTTTCCAACAGTTATTGGCCAAATGCCAAGGGCTGATTGCATCCTCAATTCCCCTGGGGGCAAAATTAGTGCAAGCGGTGGAAGTTTTATTTCCCAATGAGCCACAGGCTCTCAACGAGTTAGCGGGGATGGTCTTACGTACTCCCTATCGCTCGGTAGATACTTTAGCGAGTTTGCCAATTTTAGAGCAGGACTATGAGCAACTTCAGGAACGTCAACAGATGGCCCTGTCGTTGATTGCTGCCAAGCAATTGCTCGAAAACCTGACTTTGGAAATTTCTGCTACCCAACCAGTGATTGAGCGACGCTGGTTAACTAGTGCCGGGATGTTAAATTTACGGGTAGAATCCACTGGACCAGATGGTGCAAGAGCATTGCGGGTGCGAGGAGATTTGCCCTGTTCCGGGACAATCACTGTCCGGGATCAAACATCTGGTGCTGTTGCCCAGGCAACTGGGGCTGGTAGCTTGAGTTTAGAATTAACAGCGAGTTCCCCTCAACAAGCTTGGATTTTGGAATTGAGCTTGGATGAGTGTATCCAACCACCCCTAACGCTGGTGATTAATGCGGTTTAATGCTAATCACCAACCCCGTTGAATCTCCAGTTGCTATCCAGCTTAAATGTTAAAACTATCACTTATGGCATGGATAATTGTTCCTCTGCCGTAGTATTAACGATGACAATCCATAATTTCCGACCTATCTTGATAGACAAACAGCGATTGACCACAATAATTGTCTATTCGTAATTAGCTGTCTTCCTGTGGGTTTGCCAGTTTGTTGGTACGCAAACCGACACAGCCAACTGGACTCACTGCTTGTGCATCTACATAATTTAATTTGTAGTTGCAAATTGCGAATTGTTTATTGCGAATTGGTTTGACGGGGCACTGGCAAAAGTCAATTTTTGACGATGCGGTGCTTTTGATGTCTGAACCAGCCGAAAAGAAAAAAATATTTGGTTTGGTTATTTTCGTCACAGTCAAAATCGTTGTGTGCGTGTATGCAGATGCGAGATTTTCATCAGAATGTCGAAAATTATCGAGATTAGTCGGCATTGGCGACTATTATGGGCAGGTGGCTCTGGTGTTGATCCATCCTCTAGAACACCTGTAGGGCAAGTAGAAGATTCAAGGCGATTACGGGTGCTAGTATTAGCGTTGGTGGTCGTGGGGGTGATAGCCGTCGATGTGGCAGCCGAAACAGGATTTAGTTTCTGGTCTGCACCATTGAATACGGTGGGGGCGATATGGAGTTACCAGCGTCGTCGTAGCCGAAATGTAGCAATTAAATTTGCGATCGCGATTGGTATGTTGTTAGCCCTGGGTGCATTTTTTGGTCAATTACTGGGGAATGCGCGTAATGGTGGCGATACACGGCTGATTTTGGCTGAGTTATTGATTCAACTCCAGGTTTTACACAGTTTTGATATGCCACGAAGGAAGGATTTGGGCTATTCAATTGTGATTGGAGTGATTTTATTGGGTGTGGCGGCAACTTTAAGTCAGACCTTAGCGTTTGCCCCAGTACTATTAGTATTTCTGGCGGTGGCTTTACCAACGTTGGTGATGGACTATCGTTCGCGTTTGGGAGTTCGACCAGATCCATTAATTAGGCAAGGACGCGGACTTCGGGTTGGTAAGTCGTCTTTGCCATCTTATTTTGGCTTATTTTCCTTAGTTTTGGCGATTGGTTTGGGTATTTTCGCCGTTTTACCTCGTTTTCCTGGCTATCAGTTGCGGATGTTCCCGGTGAGTTCTCCGGTGGAAATTCGCGGGGATTTTACTGGTCGCACTATTATCAACCCTGGTTACAGTCGCGCTGCGAGGAATGGGACTGGTGAGGGGGAAGATGGTCAAGGAAGTGGTGGAAATGGTTCCGGTGGTTTAGATTCGACTTCCTACTACGGTTTTAATAGCAGTATTAACCAAAACCGACGGGGACAAATGACTCCCAAGGTGTTGATGCGGGTTCGTTCCCAGGTGGAAGGGTTTTGGCGGGTTTTGGCTTTTGATCGCTATACTGGTCAGGGCTGGGAAATATCACGGAATGACCAGGTAAACACGATTCGTCGTCCCCCCTGGTCCTATCAATTGACCATACCCCCTTTGGAAATGAGGGGCAAAACCCAGGAAGTGATTCAAACCTATTCGGTGGTAGCAACAATGCCGAATTTAGTTCCAGCCATGAGTATCCCCAGGGAAATCTACTTTCCCGCTCCGGCGATCGCGGTTGACCCTGAAGGTGGTTTGCGCGCACCTGTACAACTGGGGGATGGGTTTACCTATACGGTGGTGTCTGATGTTCCCTATCGCGATCGCACTCTTTTAGGTCAAGCTGGTAATAATTATCCACCGGGGATTCTCAGTCATTATTTACAGGTTCCACCGGCGATCGCCGAGCAGGTGCGTAACCATACGGAAAAAATTCTGGCGGACTATAACCGAAATCGGGTTGGCAATGAAATTAAGCCGTTGACTTCTAATTACGAAAAGGCTTTGTATCTAGCTCAGTATCTGAAACAGTCCTATCAACTTCCTGATAATCCCGATGATTTACCGTTGTTAGGGGAAGATGAGGATTTGGTCACTGCTTTTCTATTTAAAAATCGTGGCGGCTATCCTGACCATTTTTCCACCACCTTAACGATTATGTTGCGTTCGATTGGTATTCCAGCTCGTTTGGTGGCTGGATTTGCTCCAGGGGAATTCAATCCGTTTACGGGGTTGTACATCGTGCGTAACACTGATGCCTATGCAATGACTGAGGTCTATTTTCCTAACTATGGTTGGTTTACTTTTGATCCCATTCCTGGACACCCTCTAATTCCCCCCTCGGTGGAAGAAACCCAAACTTTTACTGTCCTCCAAAAATTCTGGAAATGGGTAGCTGGTTGGCTACCATCTCCTGTCACCGGTTTTTTAAATCATTTGTTTGCCTCGATTTTTGGCAACTTGGCTAGATTTATCGCTTGGTTGATTGCCCTATTTACCCAGGGATGGCTAGGTCTGATTACTGGCTTAACGGTAATGACTGGATTTGCTTTCAGTGTTTGGCTAATCTATCAACAGTGGCATCAACTTCGAGTCAAGGCGGCTATGGGCAAACTACCTCCGATGGAAAGGTTGTATCAATATATGCTGCGGTGGGGGGGGGAACAGGGGTTTTCCAAGCATCCAGCCCAAACCCCCCTCGAATACGCGCAAGTGGTCTCTGCCAATTCTCCCCCGGAAACTGGGGCAATGATAACGGAAATTTGTCACGCCTATGTTAGTTGGCGCTACGGACAAAAACCCCCTGAGATGGAAAAACTACGCGATCGCTGGCGCGAATTCACCACCCAACAAAACACAAAAATGAAAAGGCAATAGGGAAATCCCCAGAATTAGGGCTTAATAAAAGTATTTTACAGGGCATATCAATACTATATTGATATGCCCATATTATCTAGCAATGTTGACTTTTGGTGATAATTTGCTTTTTTTGCGCTAATTTGCCCAAATATTTGGAAATATCAACTATTTCTGTCACCTAAATCCCTAATTATCTTTCCACAAATAATTAATTGGACTCAAATATTCACCACAACATCCTGCTTGCGTCTGTAAATATCTATAAATTCATCAATCGTCATTAAACAATGGGATTTACATATCTGTAATTTGGACAATTCAGCCAAAATATTTTTTATATCTGACGAAAACTTTTTGATTCATCTATTAATTAAATCATCGGTAATGATGCCATCAATTTATGATATGTTGTGATATGGCAAATATATTGACCTTCTAAATCTGCTCCTAGACGACTGTTCTCGATACTTTACTTCACTTTATGTAAAAAATCTCAAAATAGATTTTCCCCTGAATGTGAAGTCTAATTAATCGCATCGATGAACATCTATTTAATTTACTTATTTTGATACTAGTTCACGCATGACACTACAGAAAAGGATTTTACTTAGCTCTGGTAGAAAAAAATTACCTGTATCTAAAGAAAGATTTTCGGTAAGTGGATTGCCAAAAAACTAATCCAAAATAATATTAACTGGCAAAATCATTGCCAGAGAATTCATGGTGTAGTAGCAGATTTTTTAGGGATAATATGAGAAATAGTCGAAAAAAAAGCAAATCACGCAGCATATAGCGTAATTTTCCTATGGACATTCAATTAATCAACATCGGCTTTGGCAATATTGTTTCCGCCAACCGAGTAGTTGCCATTGTCAGTCCAGAGTCTGCCCCTATTAAGCGTATTATTACCGATGCCCGCGATCGCGGGCAACTAGTAGATGCGACCTACGGACGTAGGACTCGGGCTGTAATTATTACTGATTCTAGTCATGTGATACTATCGGCTATTCAACCAGAAACGGTGGCAAACCGCTTTGTCATCGCTCGTGAACATCATGTTGTCGATAATTAATCAAGAAATAATTAAATTTATCGTGGTGGGTAATCAGTCCCACCCTATTTATGGCATATCGGCAGTAACATGTGAAAATAAATGGATACCTCTCAAGCATACTACCCACCCTATTAGTCAAATTGGTTACTTTATGAAGTAACTGAGCTATGGCTATAGGCTTTCTCTGGGAGTCACCTCCCAGAGATAAATAACTTTTATCTATTAAATTTCACAGGTTGAGCGGATGATGCAAGTTATATCAGTTGCAAATAGTGATACTAGTAAACTTTGTACCTCACAAGGCAGGCTAATTGTCTTGACAGGTCCAAGTGGTGTCGGCAAAGGTACCTTAATGCGTTTGTTGCTTCAGCGTCATCCAGACCTATATTATTCCGTTTCTGCTACCACCCGCGCACCCCGCGAGGGAGAGATTGACGGCCAGCACTACCACTTTATCAGCAGGGCACAGTTTGAAAAATTAGTCGCCAGGGGGGAATTTTTGGAATGGGCTGAGTTTGCTGGTAATTATTACGGTACTCCCAAAACACCTGTGCAGAATCAGGTTGATGCTGGCAAAAATGTTCTCTTGGAAATAGAATTAGAAGGCGCAAGACAGGTGCGCAAGTCCTTTCCCCAGGCATTTAGTATTTTTATACTTCCTCCTTCTATTGCCGAATTAGAAAAGCGGATTCGGGGACGAGGACAGGATTCTCCAGAAGCGATCGCCAAACGAATGCACCGCGCAATTGAGGAAATTTCGGCTGCTGATGAGTTTGATTTAAAAATTGTCAACGACGATTTAGAAAAAGCACTATCGGCGATTGAATCTGCTTTGTTTGAGGAATCAGCAATCACCAGTAACGCTAACCCTAGGACAAAACATACTCATCAGGTTGTTTGTGTGAATGATTCTGGATTTATTCAACATCATGAACAGTCGGTCAGCAGCTGAACTAGTAATAGGTTAGCTGAAATAAACCGAGGATTAACTTTTTATCTAGTGACCATGCTCCGCGTGGTCGCTTAGTGAGTTGAAGGCTCTGCCTTCATTCACGAGGTAGAAGCCTCACAGATTCTTCTCCCACGCGGAACATGGGAGCGAGGGGAAAGGTAGGTGTATTTACGCCGCGCGGTTCTAGGGTAGTTGCGATCGCAGTTCCTAGATTTCTCACGAGTAAGTTGTAAGCCTTGAGTAACGGATTGATTTTCCTTCTACGGACTATCCCTGTGAGTTTTAGGGTTTTGTGAGAAATGCGGGAGTTAAATCTGATTTACTGTGGGAAAATTGAGAAGCCGGACTTTGATCATAATTATCCTGTGAGATTCTTATCATCAAAACCCGACTTCTTGAGGTTGTCGAATTCACATAAGTTCAGTGAATTTTAACTAAATTGTGCGGAATTTTAACCTAACCGCCAATGCTTTGTAAAAATCCCAAGTTACTAGTTAGGAAATAGGCCACTATCGCACCGCCAATACCGCCAATTAGGAATGCACTAGCAAAATTATTCCAACCTTCTTTGGTGTTGAAGGAGTCGGGAGGGTTGGGTACTGTGACGCTGGCAAAAGGTTTACCAGGGTTACTGTTGGCATATAAGGATAGGCAAGCGGTCAAAATTACAACTAAACCAATGCTTCCCAGCATACCAGCGAGGTTAGCATTAGGGGCATTCCGTAATGGACCGAGCTTGGCAAAAGGTCCAAATAACAAGTAGCCATGAGCCATACCTATTTCCAAACCACGACGGAAAGGAGTTAAACCCGGACGATAGGCAGGTAAGTTATTAATATACCAGGTAGTTAGGGCCGATGAGTTAATCGGTGTTTCTAAATTACCTTGTTGGGGGTCGCGTCCTGCGGCTCTGACTACTTCCCGATTTCTAGGGTCGCTCGCCAGATTTTTAGATGCGTCAACTGATTGAACCATATATTTCGTTTCACCTCAAAAATTGAAGTTATCAAATCTGTTCAATTTTGCAACTGATTTGTCAACTAATCACCTAGATTGTTGTCAGTAATTGCGCTATTTAAATCCAATCGAATTCATAATTCTGAATTCGTAATCGCCTACGGTAATGAACCTGCGCCTACTCAATGAAGAAGATTTTAATTCCCCTACTTATTGTAAGCAGCCCTGTTTCAGACGAGATTTAAATCCCCAATTGAAACATTTTTTATATTTCAGGCGAGATTTAAATCCCCAATAGAAACATCATTTATAAATTACGAATTACGTAGCTTGCTTCCCGCGTAGCGGGTATTACGAATTACGAATTATTTAAATCCTATTCACAAGCCAACAAAAACCTCAATCAAGTTGAAAATTGAATCAAATGCAATCTTTAAACCGGATTTTTACAGGGGATGGAAAAGCAAATCGGGGAAGAACCGATTAAACTCGATCAACAAACCTGCCGTGAAAATTAACAAAGCAAAAATCAATACAGGTGCGGTTGACAAATATTTCAATAAGTGCTGTTGTTCCATAATCCGAACTCCAAAATTAAAGTATGTATGAATCAAGGATTTACCCGGCAAAACTAGGGGGTTTTTCAGGTAAATTGATTTTCAAATTCCAGAATCTTGATCTCAAACCTAACGGGGAGAGATGGGAATTTCGGTATCAGGAGCTGTTAATTCACCAGATAAGAACTCTTTGACAGCCGCAGCAGGCCAAGCAAAGCCAGAAAGCATCATGGAAAATGCCAAAGGTACATCAATGATAATTTCTTTAAGTTCTGTATCTTTTTGTTTGCGGATGGCGATTAGATAAGCACGACCAACCCAACCAATCCAGCCTGCAATATACAGGAACAAAATACTGGGAATCAAAAAGTCTCCAGCCCGGTCAAGACGACCATCCACAATTAAGTGGGGTAGTCCCTCTGGACCACACAAAGCCTGGGAGTAGCGAGCAAAGCGCTTTTCTCCCGATTGGGGGTCAGAGGTGGTATCACGGGCAGTTTTGGCGCGCTCTTGGAACGCTGGTGAGTCTTTGCAAGGTACTAAATCTGCACCCAGAGCCAAGGTGGGAGGTGCAAAATTGAACCACAGGCAAATCGCTAAGATCAGAGCAAATAAACGTCGCATGGAATTGTTTCCTTTTATTACGAAACCAAAAGTTATTTGTACAAGGAGAGGCGGGTTGTACAATCATGATTTGCATAACTAGCATGTCATCATATCCCTGGTGTGGGAACTGAGTAAAGTTGAAGGAAATAAAAGTTAAAGCTTCTCAACGGGAAGAGATAAAAAAATGGTGCAGGGGAGTCGGGGGTAGGGTTAGTAAATAATAATACAAATAGGGCTTGCAGAAAAATAGTAAAACTCTTATCTTGTAGGCTTTGGAGGCTAAAAGTGCAAACAAGGTTGGTGTATAGAAACTCAAAAACCTTGCATCTGTAATTTTTTGCAGCCTATAAAAAGTAGAATTGTTGGTTTAAAACTATTCTCTAATCCCTACTCCCTGTTCCCTACCCTCACTAAAAGACTTTTACAGTAGACCCTAAGTTATAAATAACAAATAATTTCACGTGAGTTCGATGAACCTCACCCCAACCCCTCTGTGACTTCCCAGAGGGGCAGAAAATCCATAGTTTTCAATCAAAAATCAATTCTTTCAAAAGCTCTGTTCCCAAGGTAGAGAGCTTTGGAGAGGTATTCTTTGAGACTGTGTAATTCACGTTAATTGAATTGCGTATATTCTGTATCCTGTCTCCTATCTCCTATCTCCTACGAAGAAAATGGCAACCATATTAGCGATAGAAACAAGTTGTGATGAAACTGCGGTGGCGATTGTGCGCGATCGCCATGTTTGTAGTAGTGTGATTACGTCCCAAATTGATACCCATCGTCCCTATGGTGGGGTTGTACCGGAGGTGGCTTCACGGCAACACTTGGAAATAATTAACTGGGAAATTGACCAGGCTGTGGAACAGGCTGAGTTAGGTTGGGATAGTATTGATGGTGTGGCGGCTACCTGTGCGCCGGGGTTGGTGGGGGCTTTGTTGGTGGGGTTGACTGCGGCTAAGAGTTTGGCTGTGGTTCACCAAAAACCGTTTTTGGGTGTGCATCACCTAGAGGGGCATATTTATGCTAGTTATTTAAGTGAACCGGAATTGCAACCCCCTTTTTTAAGTTTGTTGGTGTCTGGGGGGCATACAAGCCTGATTCACGTCAAATCCTGTGGTGTCTACGAGTCGATTGGGGAAACGCGGGATGATGCAGCTGGTGAGGCTTTTGATAAGGTGGCGCGATTATTAAATTTAGGGTATCCGGGGGGTCCGGTGATTGATAAACTGGCAGCAATGGGTAATCCCCAAGCCTATCCCTTACCAGAGGGACGGGTTTCCCTCCCCACCGGGGGTTATCATCCCTACGATGCTAGTTTTAGTGGTTTAAAGACGGCTGTATTACGGTTGGTACAAAAGTTAGAACAGACAGAGGAAAAGAATTCACTTCCGATTGCCGATATTGCCGCCAGTTTCCAAGATACCATCGTCAGAGCATTAACTAAACGAGCGATCGCGGCAGCCCTTGATCTGGGATTGGATACCATCGCTGTTGGTGGTGGTGTGGCTGCGAATCGCGGTTTACGCCAACATTTAACAGCAACGGGTAATCAGCACAATCTCCGGGTGTTATTTCCCCCTTTGAAATTTTGTACGGATAATGCGGCGATGATTGGCTGTGCTGCTGCTGACCATTTCCATCACGGCCATGTTTCTGACCTCAAACTGGGTGTGAATTCCCGTTTATCTTTGGCTAGGGTGATGGATTTGTATGTTTAGGGAGTCGGGAGTTGGGAATGGGGAATAGGGTGCAGGGGGAATATAGAATCGGCTGTTGCTATTTAGTCGGAACCTCGTAGGTTCAGTACCCACGCGGAGCATGGGTGTGAGGGAAAAGGTAGGCGTATTTACGCCACGCAGTACTAGTAAAACGGTATAATTCCTGAAGAAAATAGTTCATTCCTACGGACTATCCCTACTCCCCACTCCCTATTTTCTCGCGAGATACTAAAGCAGTAAGCGACGAATTTCTTTGGCTACAGTTTCCGGTTGTTCTAGCATGGCAAGATGACCACAGTTGGGGATTTCAATGACGTTTTCGCCACAGTACTGGAAAGAGGGGTGGAAGCTGGCTAAATGCCTGACGTATTTTGGTTCCATCACCTTATCATCGGCTCCGGCGATAAAATAAACCGGCTGTTTGAGTTGGGATACTAGTTGGGGTAGGCGATTTATTTCTTCTTCTGTGGTTGAATCCATCAGGCTTCCCAAGGCTGCTTCGGGGTCGGCGACAACAAAGTCTATCACCCGTTGTCTTGCCCATTGTCGCTCTAGGGGTCGGGCAACGCTGGCACGGGAAAATAATATATCAATTAAAGGTAACTGGGATAGCCACTTCGGACGAACCTGTAAAAATCGCTGCCCTGCACTCCGAAATTGCTCGAAGGCTTCACGTAAGTATATACCACCACCAGAATTGATACAAATTACACCTTTGATGCGCTCAGGCATCTGGGCCGCAGCCCAGAGGGCAATCGTCCCCCCCAGGGAATGTCCGATTAACCAAACATTATCAAGTTGCAGCTGACTGAGCAAAATCCCTAAATCTTGAGCATAGTTGGCGGGTGCATAGGCAGAATTAATCCTGGTAGCCACTTGACCCATGTCCAAACCAGTTTCCTGAGTAGGCGATCGCAAATTACCAGTGTTGGGCTTGGCTTGGGAATCGCCAAAACCACGCAAATCATAGGATAAACATTGGAAATCACCACAAAGATTAGAAATTAAAGGCTGCCAGTACCCACGACTATTTAGCCAACCGTGGATAAAAACTAACGTGTGGGAATGGGAGGTCGATTGAGTTAAATCGTATGCGTGCGGAACGCCCAAGATGTCGATTGTTGCCATACTTTTATCGTACCCCTATAGACGGGTGCGACTGAATACGGTTAGGGATGAATACTGAAATTTCACAATGGGTACAAGTTAAAATAACAGATTTTTAACTGTTTATTTCCAAAATTATTTTGCCTAACTTAATTTTTATCTCATCGCGAATAAACTGTGGTCAGAATTTGGCAGGATTTGACTAGTTATAAAGAAATGTAACAAAAAACAATATAGTGATTAAACCTTGTGAATTTATTTTCCTAGTAATCTTAACTTTACGCCCTCAGCTATTTTATGACCTAAATATTCGGGTATCAGACTTTCATTGGGTCCTAATAAATACAAAATTAAACGGGTTCGTCCTCGCCAAACCAGTAAATTGGCGTTAACAACCAGTAAATCCTCCTGCCAAATTGCGTACATCACCTTATAAAAAAGACCCGGTTGGCTATCGGCTTCCACTACTAGCGCAGGTAAATGGAAAACGGGATCGACGTAAAATTCTGTTTGTACCTGCTCTAACCCTGCATCCAGGTTAAATTCCACAGCTAGCATTTCTTCAACCTCAAATCGTCCTCCCAAGGCTTCACGAATTGCTCGACATACATTTTCAGAGGTTTTCTCAGTCAAGCTTTTGCTACCACGGGATACCAGTAGCTTGATGAACACCAGCATGGGTGGCTTAATTTGACCGTATAGGCTCAGGGAATGAATTGTTAATCCATAGGCAGCTAAAACACCAAAAATATCACTGAGTAGAAATGATTGATTACGGTAGGCAAAGTGCAAAGCGCTTTTACTTCCTTCCGGTTTCAATTCAATGACCGCCCGTCGCGTTTGATACAGACGGTATGCCAAACGTAAATTTTGCAGCTGAATTTCGCTGCTGACGAATTGCTCGTAGAACTGGGGAAAGGAACGGTTAAACCGCTTGAGAAGTTCAAGAGTCGAGGATTTTAAACCAGAAGCCATCATGTAGGAGTAAAACCATTTTGGATTTTGGATTTTGGATTTTGGATTTTGCGGAAAGTTAGTGGGAGATTTATTCTTCCGCCAAACTTTCCAAGACGGATTTTGGATTTGGGAACCCCTTGTTGTATCAAGGTTTCATACTTCCATCTATACCCATTCTGTTTCAAATTGGGATGAAACTTGCTTTACCTGTGTCCAATGACTAAATTCATGCTGATCAATCAACGGGGGATGTTATATTCAAATTTAGATTGGTGGAATTTATTCCGGTTCCCTATGTTGTAACAGTTAATTTCTCCTTGGCTTGCTAACAAAGTGCTAAAGTTGATAATTATTGGTGTATGACATATCCTTGTTTACCTATAACAGCGATTTTGGCACACACCCATAGAATCTGGAATCACGGTTTTCTCTCAAAGATGGGTTGAAGTCATTTCAACTTACAAGTAGGAGGAACCAATTTAGTTATACTACCCTGGCTGGCATGGGTTTTTGGAAAACTTGGTTTAACACCGCGAATACGACAACAAATTCTCGCACTTTACCCTTTGAAGAGCATACAGGAGATGGGACATCAAGTCTAACCGTCTCCGGAGATGCTTCCGGTTCTGTGCGTATTGTTTTTAGCACAGATCGGGATATAGACTTGTATGAACTAGAAGAACTATGTGACGCTGTAGGTTGGTCTCGTCGTCCCCTGCGAAAAGTCAAGAAGGCGATTGAACATAGCTTTATTGTCACTACAATGTGGCAAGTTCGCGGAACTCAAAGGCGGATGATTGGTTTTGCTCGTGCAACTTCTGACCACGCTTTTAATGCCACAATTTGGGATGTGGTTGTCCACCCTGATTTTCAAGGTAAGGGGTTAGGTAAGGCGTTGATGAAATATATGCTCAAGAAACTGCGTGCTGAGGAAATTAGCAATGTCACGTTGTTTGCTGACCCCCATGTGGTAGATTTCTATCGCGGTTTAGGATTCATGTCTGACCCGGAAGGAATTAAGGGTATGTTTTGGTATCCTCAATAGTTGAATTTGAGACTGCGCACGCTGATATATTTACCTTTAGGTTTGTTGACAGTTGACAGGTGACTGTTGCTCTCTAGGTATGAACTATCTAGAAAGACCAAGATTTTGTCATCTCGTTAAATATTTCCTACCGTTTGCGAAAATTCAACATCTAAAATTTATTGACCATTTACGGGTCTGATGGTTTAATATTATAGAAGTGTGTTAGTCTCCGGGATGTAGCGCAGCTTGGTAGCGCGCCTGCTTTGGGAGCAGGATGCCGCAGGTTCAAATCCTGTCATCCCGATTAGAAAAACAAATAAAAATAATCTATATGATTAATCGATTGGGTTTAAAAGCAATCCTCAATCCTTCTTTTCATTCTGTATGATTCATCGATTGGGTTTAAAAGCAATCCTCAATCCTTCTTTTCATATTTATTGGGAATGGATATTGCAGTGTTTAGTATCTGCAAGTGGAAGCTCGAAAAAGATTGATGGAAAATTCTTGATTAGTTCCTCCATCTGACGGAACTATGGAGAGGGAAAGTTGACAGCGCGATCGCAAAAATCTTTAGTGGTCTGTCCCATAAGTTCTTATGGGGTTGGTAGTAGTGGCTTTAACCTCGGAAAAGCTTTACCATAAAGGCGCTAAAGCTCTACTACGTGCCTTTCTAACTTATCAAAGCTAGTTTGGCCAAAAAAGCCCATGATGAGATTTGAACTCATGACCTCACCCTTACCAAGGGTGTGCTCTACCCCTGAGCTACATGGGCATTGTGGAAAGTGGGCCGAGCTGGATTTGAACCAGCGTAGCTTGCGCAACGGATTTACAGTCCGTCTCCATTAACCACTCGGACATCGACCCAAGTTGTCCACGATTATATATATTACCATAGATATTTAGAAATACAATGCCTAAACAGAAAATTGTTGCTTCGCTTGAATCAAGCTACCCAAAGGTGTCTATAGTCCTCAATACAGTTCAGTTAGACTTAAAAGCCGGATTATTGGGTAGGTTGGATTGAAGAATGTAGAGGCAGTAGCCCTTGTGGAATGCGTCCCCACGCGGAGCATCGAGACGAGATCATCACAAAAACCGTGTGAACTTATGGGTAAATTTCCACAAAATCAACAGTCTATGCAAAGCCTCAACTGAACTGTATTGCTATAGTCCTAAGCGAAAAGGTTAAGTAGGTAGGTGCAATTTAACATAAAACCGCAACATAACCGATCATTCGGCGTAGAGATGACCTGACGGGTCGTCTCTACTCCCTGATCTCAACGACAATTTTCACCACCCACCTACTTACTACATATAGTTTGCTTGGAGAATTTTTCAAAAAAAAGAGAGAGCCACTTGGGTAGCTCTCCAGATCATCAGGGTGCATCTATGAGACTACTATAGCATACTTAAGTGAGGGGTCAAACCCCCCATGCGTATTTTTGACAAAAATCTCGGAAATTTTTCCCACAAGTTTCCAAAAAGTTATTAATACTTAGGAAATTATACTTAATCTTAATATTTTTCGATTGAAAACAAAAAGAGAGCCACCTAGGTAGCTCTCCAGATCATCAGGGTGCATCTGTTTATTATATTAATTGATTTTTGGGGTGAGGGGTATGACCCCTCATAAAGTTTTTGTTAAAAATGCTTGAAAAAATGGTGTAAATTTCGTTACTCAAATAATAATTGTTAAAAAAACAGAGAGCTACTTACGTGGCTCTCCGGATCATCAGGGTGCATCTACATAACACACTATAGCATATCAGGGCTGGGGGGTAACACCTATTTTGGGGCAATTTTATGTAAATTTTTCTTAAGGATAAGATAAAGAAGTAATACCCTTAAATTTTGCGGAAGTTTGAGGGAGATTTATTTTCCGTCAAGCTGTTTTTTGAACCTAGCTCAGAAATTTTGGGTTAGTCGATCACCAGGATTGTGTGGTGTTTATGCGTTGAGCTTTTTCTCAACCAGTTCATTGGTGAGACGGGGTTCAGCACGTTTATCAGTTTTCTTGAGGACTTGTCCGACAAAAAAGCCTTTGAGTTTAGTGTTACCACCGCGATATTTTTCGTATTCCTTGGGGTTTGCGGCGATGATTTCGTCAATTAGGGATTCGAGGGTAGTGGTGTCGGTGATAAGTTCACTACCGGCAAAAGCTGCTTCTGGGGTGACACCATCCAGGAGGTCGGTGAGTTTTTCTTTCGCGATCGCGTTACTAATTTTACCACTTTCGATGCGGTTGATGGTATCGGCGAGGTTTTGGGGGGTGAGTTTAATATCGTTGATGGTGAGTTTTTGTTTATTTAGGTAAGCAGCGATATCTTGGGTAATCCAGTTTGCCGCAGCTTTTGGGTTAGCACCTGTGGCAATTACGGCTTCAAAATATTCCGCAGTCTCCCGTTCTTCCGTGAGTACGCGTGCATCATAGGCAGAAAGCCCTAGCTCCGATTCATAACGATGGCGTTTTTGGGCTGGGAGTTCCGGTAACTCGCTTTTCCAGGTATCTAACTGACTAGGGGAAACCTCGATTGGACCTAAATCGGGTTCTGGGAAATAACGGTAATCACTGGAACCCTCCTTAGTACGCATACTGATGGTGCGTTGACTACCTTCTTCCCACAAACGGGTTTCTTGGATGATTCGTTCACCAGCTTCGATTGCAGCAATTTGGCGGTCAATTTCGTATTCGATCGCTCTTTGGATGGCATTAAAGGAGTTCATGTTTTTAATTTCGACTTTAGTGCCAAATTTTTCTTGTCCGACGGGACGAACAGAAATATTCACATCGCAACGCAGGGAACCCTCTTGCATGTTACCATCGCTTACACCCAGATAGCGCATAATCCGTCGTAATTCCTGAGCGTATTCCGCAGCTTCCTGTCCCGAACGTAAATCTGGTTCAGAAACAATTTCGATTAGGGGGACACCTGCACGGTTGTAATCAACCAAAGAATAGGCCGAACCAGCCAAGCGATCGCTACCTGCGTGAACTAATTTACCTGCATCTTCTTCCATGTGCAAGCGGGTAATACCGATTTTTTTCCGGATTGGATTTCCGTCTTTATCGATGAGTTCGATTTCCAACCAACCATGTTCCGCAATCGGTAAGTCGTACTGGGAAATTTGATAATTCTTAGGTAAATCCGGGTAAAAATATTGTTTGCGGTCAAATTTACTATATTTAGCAATTTGGCAATTCAAAGCTAAACCCGCTTTAACTGCATATTCTAAGACCTTTTGATTCAGTACGGGTAAAACACCAGGTAAACCCATACACACCGGGTCAATATTTGTATTTGGTTCTCCACCGAAAGCCGTTGAACTATCAGAAAATATTTTTGTCTTCGTACTTAATTGGCAATGGGTTTCCAGACCGATAATTGCCTCATACTCAGTTTTGACTGGTGTCGCAGATGTCATAAAAATGAAATACGTATCCCGAACTATCACTTCAGGCTACTATTGTAGACTCCAAAGGGCATCCTTGGAGTAGGGATTCAATTCAAAACAACAGGTCGCGTCTCTCCATCTAGCTATCGACAGATATGTTGGGTGATGAGGTCTACCTGCCAATAGAGAAAAATTTGGCGAGAAACTAAGCTTTGGTGAGAAGCTGACAGTAAGTGGTGGGGAATAGGATATTCATAATTCTCAAACATGATAAATCTAATTAATCACCAGGAGAAATTATTCTATGGGTATCGAAAATCGTGTAGATGCAACTTTAAAAAACATCGAAGGTAAGGTCCAAGAAGTTGTGGGAGAAGTAACCGGAAATCCCCAAGACAAAGCAGAAGGAAAAGCGAAGCAAGAAGCTGCTCAAGCTCAACATACAATTGAAAATATTAAGGATGAGGTCAAAAAAGCAATTGACTAGTATTTAATCACACTAGAAGTATTTACGTAGCTGGCATATTATTTTAAGTTTTGGCTTCACACACTAGTCTAATGCAGGGGTTGGTTGGGTATATCCCAACTTTTTTTCTGGCTTGATACAGTCCTTAATCTTCCCTAGCTCATCCTGGGGATAAAAATAATTATTCCTTCGGTGAGATTTAAACCAGTTGCGATCGCTCCTATGATGAAGTCACAGAGATGGAAATAAATTGTTCATTAATTATTTGAATTCTTTGTTGCCATCATCCATCATTTTTGTGCTAAATTTCCTTCCCACTCCCTACTCCCCATTCCCTATTCCCTAAGAAAGAGTTTGAGGATTTATGAGAAATCCGGGAATAAGTATATAAAAAGCCCATAATTTTTCGATGCGTAAATCCGCAAAATTAGTTTGTTGTTAGATTACTTAGGAAACGTATGCAGACTATTTCTCGTAGCAATAGCAAAAGCAATCTTCATGCCACTCGAATTGATTTGCCAGAAGAAACTAGAAAACAAATAGTGGAAATGTTAAATCAAACATTGGCTGCAACTAGCGATTTAAGAAGCCAAGTAAAACAAGCTCACTGGAATGTTAAAGGTATGAACTTTTTCCAGTTGCACGAAATGTTTGATGAAATGGCAGACCAATTAGGGGAATATATTGATATGGTAGCCGAACGAGCTACAGCTCTGGGTGGAATTGCCCGTGGTACAGTACGAATGGCAGCCGCAGACTCAATTTTACCAGAATATCCAATTGATATTACTGATGGAATTGACCATGTAACCGCTTTAGCAGACCGTTTTGCTAGCTATGGTAAACACCTACGGGAAAATATTGACCGTGCGGATGAACTCAATGACCAGGATACCAATGACCTATATGTAGAGGTTTCCCGTACCATTGATAAATATTTGTGGTTTCTAGAAGCCCATCTACAAGGTAAATAATACCGATTGGAAAAAAAGAATGCAATAAATAAATCCTGTAGAGACGTAGCGATGCTACGTCTCATATATGTGTTGTAAACATTTACATGTATAACCGAAGGGATTTATTTCTGAGATGGCTACTCCCTATTAGCTCTCTTTTGATAAAAATCATAGTAATGATGGTCTTCGCTATCGTGGGGGTTGTTGTAGCGCCAAGTATTAAGGGGTGGAAAGTGGTATGGTTGAAATTTCGTGATGCTGTCGAGGGTTTCCAAGGCAAAAGGCTTGTGTTCGGGTACGTCATCCCAACCAATAAGTAATATACCGCGATCGCGTAAACAGTTATAAGATGCGCTAAAGGCTGATTCGACTGCTTCCCGTTCATTTAAACCCCAGCCAAATACACCATTGCAAATAATTAAATCGAGTTCTTGAGGTTGAAAGTAATTACCTAGATTACTCATGGAGTCAACAATATGATGTTTGGCTCCATACACTCTTTTGAGGGGATTTATATCAATTGTCCAATACTCTTGTCGTGCAAATATTTTTTGATAGTGTTTCGTATAGGAACCACAACCAACAAATAAAACCTTTTTGACATCAATTTGACTGGCAAAATACGGCATTATTTCCTGTTCTAGCAACCTGCGTTCATGATTTTCAATCGGAATATCCCATCCCATTACTGTACTTATTAATACTTTTGCTTTCTGTAAAATCATAGGAGGCTAGTATTACATTACATTGTCAGTATAATAAGTGTCATCAGGGTCTTCTATGTAGATTTCATGAATATCGGCTACTAGTATTCCACCACATTACAAATGAGTTTTTAATAGGTGAGGGAAGGCACTTAGCAGTGCTTCAGCACTTTTGTACTAACACCACCACTTTGATAGATGAAAAAAAGGTACGTAGTTGTGCCAGTCTACGATAACCATGCGGATATAAATATTTACACTGACAAAACTAAAAATACTTAATAAATTATGTAAAAAAAACAGGCTAGAAGCCTGTTCCACATCAGTTAATTAACTACAGCATTTCTGACCTTGATATCCGGGATATTCCAGAAAGTACCACCCGTAGCAGAATGTTGGATATTTTCAAAGCGATCGCGGACTGCGGCTAAGGAATAGGGGTTAACCAGGTGAATCAAGGGTAAGTATTTCTGGGTGAGTTGTTGGGATTCTGCATACAAGGCTTTGCGTTTAGTTTCGTCAAATTCCCGTGCAGCTTTGACATACAATTCACCAATTCTAGCTTCCCACGGATACACCACTCTCCCTTCAATCGGTTTAGAACCAGGACCTGGTTTCAGGTTAAACATGTGGGAACCACCATCGGGAGTCCAAAGGTTAGCGCTGGAATTGGGTTCAAAACCAGCACCAAAACCAATCAAACTCATCTCCCAATTCATGGTATTATCTAATCTATCTAGGAATGCGCTCCAAGCTAGGGGTGTAAAATCCACCGTCATACCAATTCTACCTAGATCCTGTTTTATCTGCGCACCTATAGCTTCACGAATTCGATTACCAGTATTAGTCAGCAAGGAAAATCGAACTAAATTACCATCCTGATCTAGTAATTGACCCCGTTCGTTATATCTAAACCCAGCTTTCACTAGCAATTGTCGTGCTTTTTCTGGATTATATTCATAAACCTTTAAACCCTCTTCTGGGGATAGATAATAGGGACTTTCTGAATATAAAGGCGAATTTTGTAACTCCCCTAAACCACGGTAAGTATTATTAATCATCGCTTCCCGATTAATACCGTAGGCTACCGCTTGACGAAATTCCACCGTATTAAACCAGCGTGATTTGATGGGGTCCACTAGGGGAACACCATTACGTCTACCCTGATTCAGATTAAACATCACAAAGGTGGTAGTTGCAGCCGGACCACCATTATAAATTTTAAAATTACCCTGTTCTTCCTGGGCTTTAAGTAAAGAAAAATACTCAGGTGAGACCGCAATCGAATCTAATCCACCGGAACGAAACTGAATTAAACCCGTATCCGTCGATTCCACAATTTGCCAAACAACTCTTTCAATATAGGGTTTTGGCTTTCCCTGCGGATCTTTTTGCCAATAATAAGGATTGCGTTGAAAAATTATCCGTTGACTGGTTTGATAACGGGCTAATTTATAGGGACCATTCACCACCACTTCCTCTACAGGTGTATCCACACCCCATTTAGCCAAAAATAAGGGTTTGCCTTCACTATCCCTTTGATCGATGGATTCTTTCAGCGCGTGTTTAGGTAAAATCGGCAACCCTGTCACCCCTAAAAAGGGTCGAAACGGTTCAGGTGTGGTAAATTCCACTCGATTCGCATCAATTTTTTTGACCGTTGGTAATAAACCTTTTTCTCCTACCTTCAAAATATCGCGGGTATCAGTGGGAATATCGGGATTTAGGTAAATGTCATTATAGGTAAAAACCACATCATCCACCGTCAAAGGTTTACCATCTGACCACTTCAAACCATCACGCATGGTAAATGTAATTTTTAACTTATCTTCCGAAATTTGCCAGGATTTCGCCAATGCTGGTTCGATTTCCCCCGTCAAAGGATTTTCGGAAATTAAACCCTCAAAAGTCAAGGGAAAAATATTCGGAGACTCATTACTCAAAGCATAATTAAAGGTCTTGACATCGCTGAGAATGCTTGTCACCAATTCCGAAGTTTGAGCTGCATTACTGCGCATTCCTGCTGGATTGCACCCATGTAAACCAATCGCGAGCCAAACTCCTAGCAAGGCAAAAATCCAACCCCGACGAAATATTTGTGTAGAAACCCTAAATTTAGTTAGTAACTTGTTTCGTAGCATGTTTGAATTGTGGGTGTGTAAGGCAAAATAAATTTGCAACTGTGAAAGCTAAGATTTTAACACTGTCTGCTGGAGTTGGAACGTTGGTTGAGGCTTCCCGTTGTTAAACTACACACACAATAGGCAAAAGTCTCAATTTGCAAGGATTTCAACCTTTCGGGATCTCAAATTCATTTTGCCCGATAACCTCTCAAACCGCAAATTCCACAGTTCAAGAAAAATAAATTACATTATCCTTTGATTAAGAAAGCTTTGTCTAATAGGGTTTTTGCTCCCATATACTGATATTTAGAGTCAAAAAAAAGTATTTTTTAAATCACCTGTCTAGTCCTTCAAAACGTTACATTTCATTAAAAATATGCTTAAATATGTAACTGGTTAAGTTTTTTAGGCAAAATAACATTCAATGGCAGTAAATTGATTCTCCCTACTTAGGTATCTACTTAAGTATGATTGTCATTCCGCCAAAGTCATATCTTTGACAAACGTTGTAAATCGGAAATCATGCTCAACCGTCTTTGCAACATCCTAACGGCTACAGAGAAGTTCAGGGTCTTCTATCAAAACCGCGTTTGATTGAATGATTGGTTGAGCAAATCAAAACCAAACCATGACAAGCGCCCTAATTAAACTATTTTTAATCTCTGCGAGGAATTAACCAGTGTCTAATCGAGTTTTATCTTCCAAACAGCAAAATCGCTTGGATAGTATTAGTGGTTTTACTGCCAACCTGACACCTGCATCCCCCTTAGAGGAAAATATTTCTTACTCAGGTGCTGCTGACCCAGTAGCTGCATCCACCGGAAGTATTCAACCAGTTTTAAATATCGGTACTCCCAATAGATATAACCCTAACGGTACTGCTCAAGTTATAGCCCCTAGATTAAGTATTGTTGATGCAGACGGGGGTACTTTAGATGCTGCTAATGTCTTCATTTCCGGTACGTTTAACCCCACCACAGAGAGTTTAGGAATTAGCGGTCAAACAGGAGAAAATGGTACTATTGGGGCTTTGAGTTG
This sequence comes from Calothrix sp. NIES-3974, assembly GCF_002368395.1. GTDB lineage: Bacteria > Cyanobacteriota > Cyanobacteriia > Cyanobacteriales > Nostocaceae > NIES-3974. The sequence goes on along the minus strand of NZ_AP018254.1, from coordinate 1,552,300 downwards.
GAGATACAATCCCACAACGGGTGTACTTTCCTTTACAGGTACTGCCACGAATTTAGAGTACGAAAACGCCCTCAAATCCGTCACCTACACCAATACCAGCGCACAACAAGGTCAAGGACGGGAGATCGAATTTTCCCTTGGTCGTCCGATTTATTACGCACCCAATGGTCATTACTACGAATTCGTAGAAAATCGCGGTATTTCCTGGACTAATGCCAATAATGCAGCCAATGGTCGAGATTACTTTGGACTCCGAGGTTATCTGACGACGGTTACTAGCCAAGGCGAACAGGACTTCATTCAACAACGGTTAGCTGGTAATGGTTGGATTGGTGCAAATGACGTTGAAACACCCGACACCTGGAGGTGGGTGACAGGTCCAGAAGCGGGTACTATCTTTTGGTCAGGTGGTCCGAAAGGACAGGGTGGTCAACCTGTAGAAGGTAGATACGAAAATTGGCGTACCCTCAATGACCCGGAACCCAATAATAGTGGGGGGAATGAATCATATGCTCACATGATCGGGAATGACGGTATCGACAATGGACAGTCCCGTGGGAAGTGGAATGACCTTCCCGATGACCGCGATTACGGATCCATCCCCCAGTTTGAACCCCTAGGTTACATTGTGGAATACGGTGGTTTTGCGAATGAAACCCAACCCCAAACTAGAGGTTTGGCAAATCTGGTCTTTGGTGCTGATAATCCACTGAATTTTCCTGATTTTAACCGAGATGGTACGCCGGATATTCTCTGGCGAAATTATAATGACGGCAAAAATGCTGTTTGGACGATTAAATACAACGCAGCTAATACCACAACACCTTTCACATTAGGTTCCGATAGCAAATTTATCACCCAGGTGCAAGATACGGGTTGGAGTATGGAAGGCGTTGCCGATTACGATAATGATGGGGTGCTTGATATTCTCTGGCGTAATTATAATGACGGGAAAAACGCTATTTGGTTAATGCAAAATGGTAGCGCTGGTCTGGAGTTGAAGAATGGTTACTTTATTACAGATGTTCCGGACACCGCTTGGGAAATAGAAGCTGCAAAAGACTTTAATGGCGATCGCAAACAAAATATTTTGTGGCGAAATTACAAAACTGGACAAAATGCGATTTGGACTTTGGACTTTAATGCAACGAACACAAATAATCCCTTCTCTTTGAATTCAGCTGGAACCTTATTTATTGATGAGCAAACAGACACTACCTGGGAAATAGCTGGTTGGCATGATATGACGGGTGATGGAATTGCAGATATCGTTTGGCGCAATTTCAGTACTGGAAGAAATGCTGTCTGGGGATTAAGATCAACAAACGGTGTACCCTCGGTTGATAATACCAAGCAATATTTTGTGGCTGATGCACCCTTTGGTTGGGAATTAGAAGAGGTGGTTGATTTCAACGGTGATGGTATTGGTGATTTCCTCTGGCGTAATTACACTACTGGTGAAAATGCTATTTGGGAAATGAGTAGTGGAGGAAATTTCAGACAAAATGGTGCTTATTCTGTGACTCCGAATGTGACTCCTGCTGCTGATTGGGAAATTGAGGGTGTGGCTGATTTCACTGGTGATGGAATTGGCGATATTCTCTGGCGTAATTATGCCACCGATGAAACTGCTATTTGGCGGATGCGTCGGAATCAAAGTGGCAGAATTGAGTTGGATGGTGGTTTCTCCCTAAATCAACGAACCAGTGACACAAATTGGGAAATTGAAGCTCCAAGTGCTGGTAATCGGATTCTCACGAGGTCGGTTTAAAGGTGGTTTTTTACCCTTGACTGACTGTTTTTTCGGAGACAATCCGTTGGATCGGGAATAGGGGTGTTGCGGATTGGGAGTATGGATTGATGTCAGGTGATCCCTGTGGGTATTCCCAATATCATGAATCATTAAAGAGTATTGTTTACCCATGCTCAACACGTACATTCATACTCCAATTCTGCAACGCTTTTTTTGAAGGGTATCAGCTTAAGCAAAGTATGGTGTTTTTGAAAAGAACCAACATATAAACTTCACACCTAAACAACAACTTCAGTCATAATTCGTCTTCTTTATGAATTTTTCATCTGTTTGGCGGCTATCTACACGATAACTTTATATATTGGTCTGGAAAATACTTAAATATAAAGATATAGTGAGGCTATCAAATTTACATCACTTACCTGTAACTTATAAACAGGGTGTATTCAGTAAAAAGTTTATAAATTTAATATCTGCGTCATTGTCAGCCGGTGTTTTATATCGGGTAAGACATTTGCCTGGAGTGTTGCGTTAACTGCTCAGTAATTGTAGTTGTCGGAAAAAATAGCGATCACGCTATTTTGCCAGTCTAGATCAGGAAATTATCATGAGTGACAGATGGATTTCCTTTGTAGAGACGCGATATATCGCGTCTCTACATAACCACGGTATATCGCGTCTCCGCGTAATATATGTATCCTGCATACATGTCGTGTCCCATATTTGGATGATTGGCAGATATTTTTGGAATCGGTAGTTAAGTTGCGCAAGTAATAAGCTATACGTGCGGTATAGTGAATTCAACGAGAGCGAGATCAAACTTGGTGTTTGTCAAGCTAATTTAAATAGATAAATTTGGAAAATATTAAAAGTTTCAAATCTTGACAGAAACTGCGGGTACTGATATAAATTTTACTTCAGCATAGTGATTATTCCTAAGTGTTTCTGCCCCAAAAAAGTAACTTGGCTAGTATTTAATGACTGGATATAGAAGCTTGATTGATTACTGAATTGTCCTCTTGATACCTGTAAATACCTAGGTACGGAAAAACTTATATAATAACCGGCCTAATTCTGAGGTTGATTCAATTAATTTGTTTAAATAAAGTCAATCAATGATTCTATATTTATATAGTGAATAATAATAGTTAAACTAACTCTACTCAATAGTGGTGATGAGGAAAGTCAATTTACTGAACGTCAGTATCAACAATATGACGATGCTGGAATTACTAGAGCAGCTACGTCAAGGTGGAGTTGTCTTCACTCCGAATGTAGATCATGTGATGAAACTTCAGGTGGATTCAGAATTTTATGATGTGTATCAAAATGCAGATTATCGAGTTTGTGATAGTCAGGTGTTGAAATATGTCTCCTGGTTTCTGGGTACTCCCATTCAAGAGAAAATTTCTGGTTCCGATTTATTTCCAGCTTTTTATGAGTATTACCAAAACGACGAAAGCATAAAAATATTTTTATTGGGTGGTCATACAAGGGAAATTGCTGAGACTGCACGGCAAAAAATTAACCAGAAGCTAGGAAGAGAGATGATTGTTGAATCCTATTCTCCTCCCTTTGGGTTTGAAAAATCACCAGCAGAATGTCAACGAATTGTTGCGAAAATCAACAATTCAGGTGCTACGGTTTTGGCTTTGGGGGTGGGTTCTCCGAAACAGGAACTTTGGATTGCGAAGTATCGCCATCACTTGGTAAATGTGAAAATATTTTTTGCCATCGGTGCTACGATTAATTTTGAGGCTGGGGGTGTGCAGCGATCGCCGAAATGGATGAGTGAAATTGGCTTGGAATGGTTACATCGATTGCTCATGGAACCACGCCGTTTGTGGAAGCGTTATGTTTTAAGTGCAGCACCTTTTTTATGGTTGGTTGTCAAGCAAAAATTGCGTTTGTACAAAAATCCTTGGTCTGACGTGGATTTAGCACTAGAAGAATTACATAATTATAGTTTTCCAGATAATTTAAATCAAAATCTCAACCGCGTTCTCACAGCTGAATTGGAGCCCTTGGGCAATCAGCCAGTCAGATACGTCACAGACAAAATAAATCCCAGCTAATTTTACGTAAAATTTCGTTGACTTTAGTTGACAAAACAGGATTTAATTGCTTAAGAGGTTTCGGGGCACTCTATGGAAAATCCAAGCTATCTAGAAGAGATCGACGTTCACAGATATTGGTTAGTGTTAAAGCGACGTTGGTTGGTTGTAGTCGGGATATTAGCAGCATCTACAGCCTTGTCTGGATTTGTGCTTTCGACCCAACGTCCCCAATTTGAGGCAATCGGTCAATTACTATTCCAATCAAATCGGACTTCAGCCTATACAAAAATTGGCGAAAATACAGGGTCTTTAGAAAGCTTGCGTCACGAATCTAACCCCCTCTCAACCCAGGCTGTGGTATTGCAGTCTCGTCCCATTTTAGAGCAGGTAATTGCCAAATTAAATTTACGCGATCGCAACGGCAAGTTACTCGACCCGGATTTACTCAAAATCAAGGTGGAACCGGTTATGGGTACGGACGTATTGAAGGTTTCCCATATCTCCGACAATCCCAACTTAGCCGCAGCCGTTGTCAACCAAGTGATGGAGTCCTACGTCGAAAGTAATATCCAGAGTAACAGGGCAGAAGCCCAATCGGCCGGGAAATTTATCGAGCAGCAATTACCACGAGCAAGAGCGGAGTTAGAAAAAAGTGCAGAGGAACTCAGGAAGTTTCGCACTCAAAATCAAATTGCAAATTTACCGGAAGAAGCCAAAACCACCGTTGAGTCCATTGCCAAGCTGACCGACGAATTAAACAGTACCCAAGCAGAACTCGCTCAAGTTACATCCCAGATGGGTCAACTGCGATCGCAAATGAATATATCCAGTGAACAAGCAGTGGATATTTCCACACCGGGGGTACAGGACGCAATCACCGAATTACAAAAACTACAACGTCAATTAGCAAACGAGCGATCGCGCTACACTGAGTTTCACCCGAAAATTCTCAACCTGAAACAGGAAATAGCCCAAGTCCAAGGTTTAATTCAGCAACGGGTAAATGCATCTTCCGGAGCAAATTTCAATACCACTCCAGAGCGGTTAGAAGTACAAGGACTGAGGGAAAAACTTCTCAACGAATATGTGCAATTGCAAGCTCAACAAGCTGGTTTAGCAAGTCGGGTACAGGAACTATCAAATTTGCACCGGATTTATAGACAACGCACCACCATTATTCCCAATCTAGAGAAGCGTCAAGGAGACTTGGAAAGGCGCTTAGGAGTGGCTCAGAAAACCTATGAACATCTGTTGAGCCGTTTACAAGAAATTCGCGTTGCCGAGAATCAAACCGTCGGCAATGCCAGAATCATTCAAGCAGCTGCACCCCCCCCATTACCAGCCAAATCCAAAATGAGTTTGTTAATTGGTGTCGGTGGAGTTTTTGCTGGATTATCTTTAGGAATTGCAGCAGCATTTTTAATTGATTTGGTAGACCGTTCGATTAAGAGTGTCAAGGAAGCAGAGTCGGTCTTTGGCTATACCCTACTGGGTTTAATACCCCGCTTTGACAGTTCTGTGAGCAGCAACCGTTCCGAAGAATTATTTGCTGGTGTCTCCCCCCGCGTTATCGTGGCCACAACCCCCCGGTCTGTCATCCATGAAGCGTATCAAATGTTGCAGGCAAATCTGAAATTTATCAGCCATAAAAAAGTTCGTACTATTGTGATTACCAGTTCCGTAGCTGGGGAAGGAAAATCGGAAGTAGCAGCTAATTTAGCAACCTCCATTGCCCAATCAGGTCGGCGAGTGTTACTAGTGGATGCGGACATGCGTAATCCTAGTCAACATCACCTTTGGGGAAGAATCAACCCCACGGGTCTGAGTAATATCCTCGTGGGACAGGATGACATGTCGAAAGCAGTACAGACAGTCACAGGGAATTTATCAGTTCTCACCGCCGGAGTTATTCCACCGAATCCTCTAGCATTACTGGATTCAGAAGCGATGGTGGCGATTGTGAAAACCTTGTCCCAGGGATATGATTACGTGATTTTCGATACTCCGCCCCTTCAGGGGAACGCCGATGCTGCAATTCTCGGCAAAATGACAGATGGAATCCTGTTTGTGGTTCGTCCAGGGGTAGTAGACTCCGCCAGAGCCACTGCGGCAAAATCATTACTGCAACGCTCCGAAGCCAATATTTTCGGTATGGTTGCCAATGGTATCCGTGTAAAATATGAACCGGATAGCGATTTTTACTATGCTAGCCCCAGGGGGGAAACAATGGTGGAGGGAAAAGAGAAAGTTGTGATTAATTAATAATTCTTAATTACGAATTAGTAAAACTCAATCCCTTCGTAATTACATGGGGCATAGCCTCGCTGTAGGGAATTGCGAATTACATAGCTTGCTTCCCGTGTAGCGGGTATTACGGATTTGTTGAATGCAATCAATGAAAAGAGCTTGTGAATCAATCATGGATATGGATATGAGGGCGCAAGTAGAAGAATCTACTGAACAGAATGTATTAGTTCATTCATCCGAGACCCGGAAATTAAGTTTGTGGCAGCAAATTCAAGAAGATTGGCAAGCCCACGGTTGTGACTGGACAAAGCCGGGGTTTCGAGCTGTGGCTGTACATCGGTTTGGGGTTTGGCGGATGGGGGTTAAATCGAAGCTATTACGCGCTCCCTTGAGTATTCTGTATCGGATGTTGTATCGAAAAGTACGGAATTCCTATGGAATTGAATTACCTTATACGGTTGACTTAGGACGACGAGTTGTGATTGAGCATCAGAGCGGAATCGTCATTCATGGTTACAGCGTGATTGGAGATGATTGTATTATTCGTCAAGGAGTGACATTAGGAAATCGTTATTTAGAGCATCCCCTGGAAGCACCAAAGTTGGGAAAAAGGGTGAATGTGGGAGCAGGAGCAAAAATATTTGGAGATATTTCCATTGGCGATGATGTGAATATAGGTGCGAATGCGGTGGTTTTAACCGATATTCCTGCAAATTCTACGGCTGTGGGAATTCCTGCCAAAATTATCCAGAAGGAGTAGATTGTGAAAATTGATCAAGTAGTGCAGGTAGTGGAAACCGCTACCAACCTGTTCGTGTGGGTTGGTGTGTTGACGGTATTGATTTTGTGTGGATTTTTATGGGTGGAATGTGTCGCTGCACTATGGCCATCAACCTTAGAACAACAAGTGGGTAAACAATTCAGTGATCGGGAAAAACGGGTGACGGTAATCATTCCTGCTCATAACGAAGAAAATGCGATCGCGCGTACACTCAAACAGTTGAATACTTCCAGTCATAGCAATCAGGATGTGGTGGTGATTGCGGATAACTGTGATGACAACACTGTGGAAATCGCTCGTAGACACGGAGCTAGGGTGATTGAACGTTGTGATGTTGAACGTCGTGGTAAGGGTTATGCACTCGATTACGGAATTCGCTATCTTCGTCAGAATCCACCCGATATCCTAGTCATGATTGATGCGGATTGTTATGTAGACAGACACACAATTCCCCTGTTAACCCAAACCGCGATCGCTACGGGTAAACCAGTACAAGCGAATTATCTGATGAATACACCAGAAAAACCCACAGCTAAAGATGGGATTTCAGCCTTTGCTTTTAAAGTCAAAAACCTCGTGCGATCGCGGGGATTAGCAAGATTGGGTTTACCCTGTGTTTTAGCGGGTACAGGGATGGCTTTTCCTTGGTATGTGATCGAGAAAGTGAATTTAGCTAGTGGTCATATTGTCGAAGATATGAAACTAGGTTTAGATTTGAATTTGGCTGGTTATGGAGCAGTATTTTGTCCTGAAGCACGGGTATTTGGAACTTTACCTAGTAACAAAAAAACAGCCAATACTCAAAGGACTCGTTGGGAACACGGACACCTCCAAACCCTGTTCACCTATGTGCCAATTCTAGTGAAGAGTGCATTACAGCAGCGTCGTTGGGATTTATTTTGGAGTGCTGTGGATTTGGCCATTCCGCCACTTTCTTTACTAGTGATGTTATGGGTTGGAGTCGTGGTGATGTCTTTTAGTCTGGCTTTAGTCACAAGCTTTTGGCTACCGACAATTATTGCGCTCATCGCTGGAGTTTTCCTATTCAGTGGTATTTTCATCTCCTGGAGTAAATTTGCCAAAACTGAACTTCCCCTAGGACAGTTACTAACTATTCCCCTATATATTTTGGGCAAAATTCCCCTATACTTCCGTTTTTTAATCAAACCAGAACGTAATTGGATTCGGACTGAGAGGGAGTAGGTTCTGTCAATCCACTAATAACAAATAATGGGAGGAGTCAGGTTTGGATGACAATTGAAATTCCCAAAAGCCGACTTTTACTTTATAGACTACTTCCTGTAAAGATGACCCGACGGGTGGTCTGTACTCCGAAAAAACGAACTTGTTAAGTATTAAAAATCGACTTTTAAAATATGCTCTCAGAGGTTGTTTGTCAAGTATTAACTATCACTATTTTGACTATCGTCCTGACTCTGGATATGGGTTTATAAAGCTGATTTTCCTTCCAGAGTATAGACGCGACATGTCGCATCTCTCCCTATTCTCAAAACGATAATTCAAGTATTAAAATCAACTTTTAAAACATCCCCTAAGATACGATTGACACTCTCATGTATCCTGTATTCTGTATCCTCTATTCTTGAAAATAATTAATGCGCCTTTTAATTGTTCAGTATGGTGGCGATTATCGCAAAGTATTTGAGCAAGTCCGTAACCGGGGAATTGAAACCTACCATGCTCAAAAATATGTGGTTGAGACCGTGACCGAACTTAGCCAAAAACTGGAGGAAGTTGCTTTACTTTGTTGTCAAACTCAACAAACCTATAATGAAGAGGTGCAACCAGGTTTACGGGTAATTGGAGCAGGAGTGGAACCCTATCAAAATTCCCGACGGGTTTTAGAAATCATTCAAGCTCAACAACCCACCCATTTAGTAATTCACTTCCCCCACGAAAAAATGTTTCGCTGGGGTATCCAGCAGCAAGTTAAAATTTTAGGTTTGTTTGCCGATTCTTTCTTGCAACGAGGTTGGAAACGACGACTAAAAAATTACACTTTGGCAAGATTATTAAACCATCCCCAGGTGGATTTAGTTGCGAATCACGGGATTAATGCTTGCTTATCCTTACAACAGATAGGTGTTAATCCCAACAAAATTATTCCTTGGGATTTTCCCCACCACAGAACCCCCTATATGTTTCCCAGCAAAGAATTAAAAGAATTATCAATTAATTCCCGTCCCCTTCAGTTAGTTTATGTGGGTTTGATACAGAAAAATAAAGGAGTGGGGGATATTTTAACCGCAGTGGCAAAACTGGGTCAATTTCGTCCGCTTTCGGTGAAAATAGCCGGTGGTGGGGAAATCGAGAAATTTCAACGTCGTGCGCAGGCTTTGAAAATTAGTGAACAGGTGGAATTTTTGGGATTAATTCCGCAAACACAGGTGATTGAATTGATGAGTACAGCAGATGCAGTGATTGTTCCCAGTTGGCATGAATATCCGGAGGGATTGCCTTTAACAATTTATGAAGCTCTCTCAACCCGAACACCCATTATTGCCTCTGACCATCCCATGTTTCGCGGTAACTTAATCCACCGTCAAAATGCCATGATATTCCCAGAACGCAATCCCCTGCAATTGGCTGCATGTATCCGTGAATTATTTACCAATCCTGAATTATACGCTCAAATTTCCCTCGCTACTGCCAGCGCTTGGGAAAATTTACAAATACCCCTGAAATGGGGAGATTTGATTCAAAATTGGTTGTATGGTGTCAGGGAAGACCAAACATGGTTTCGCGATCGCTTGAGGTGATACCTGACGGAGAGCTTTCGGGAGCAGGGTCAGAAAATCTGTCAAAATTTGAGTGAAATGGGATGAGAGTCTTTACTGGGATTTATCTCAAAAACTCGACTTCATAGAGTGTTCCAACAAAGTAAATGATTAATTTGATTAATTTACTTTCTTATTGCTGTCTTATTACTGTGTTCGTAATGACAATTAGGTATTTCCTGGATTTCTCACGAGTAAGTTATGAGTCTTGGGTGACGGATTAACTTTTCTTCTACTCCCTACTCCCTTTAAGTTTTAGGGTTTTGTGAGAAATGGGGGATTTGTTTACTTGGAATACTCCTAAGTCGAGAAAACCTGTATTCTGACTCCCAATTAATCAATTTGCGATCGCATTTTGCTGACAAAATCACTCACATTGCCAGAATTTAAACGATAACTCAGGGGATGGGCAATTAACCTAGCTGTGCTTTCGTAGAGGGTTTCAATTTCCACTAAGCCATTTTCCCGCAATGTTCTACCGGTGGAAACCAAATCCACAATCGCTTCTGACATCCCTGTAATTGGACCTAGTTCCACTGAACCATAGAGGGGGATAATTTCCACGGGTAAATCTAAAGTTTGAAAAAAATCCCGTGCGCAATTAACATACTTAGAAGCAACCCGTCCATGAGCAGGTAAATCGAGGGGGGAACGGTAGGAACTGGACTCTTTGACAGCCACCGAGAGACGACAATGACCGAATTTTAAGTCTATCAATTGGGCCACATTAGGTTTTTTCTCCCGTAACACATCGTAACCCACAATACCTAATTGGGCTTGTCCATATTCAACATAAACGGGTACATCCTGCGCTCTAACTAACAGTCCCTTGGCGATTCCCTGGGGATCGATAATTTGCAGTTGGCGAGTATCTGAGTCTAAAAAGGCACTAAAATCTAAACCAGCACCTTTGAGTATACGGATACTATCTTTTAAAAGTCCACCTTTGGGAATGGCTACAACAATCATGGTATTTGCGAAAATAAAATGAATTTGAGATTTTGGATTACTCTTCGAGAAGCTGTACTACGTGGGTCTATAGATTTTGGGTTGAACCTCGTCTACGTTGATGACTCTCCTTGCTCAGATAACTGTGGGAGGTAATCCACATCCTAATTTGCCTTTATTAGCACTCAACAAGCGCCAAAATTGCTAGGCAGGTGTCAGGAGTAGTAAAGTTAAATTACCAGTCAAAGCTTCCCTATTGAACTGCTGGGTATATTATTCAAAATCAAATATAGTTTCTATATATTATTTTTTGAGAGTATTTCACTAACACTATTTTCTCAGGTTTTGACCCATGAGGTAAAATAATTTTTTGCCCCAGTAAAGACGACCCGACGGGTCATCTCTACAGTAATCCAAAATCCAAAATCTCATTGATGCGTATTCTTCTTGTTGATGATGAAGTGGAATTAACCGAACCTCTGACGCGGGTGTTAACGCGGGAAGGTTATCATGTGGATTTTGCTGCTGATGGTGAGGATGGTTTGCATTTGGCGGAAACCGAAAGTTATGATTTGTTGATTTTGGATTGGATGTTACCGGGAAAAACAGGATTGGAAATTTGTCAAGAAATTCGCCGACAGGGTAAAACTACTCCAGTATTATTTTTAACTGCTAAAGATACCCTCGATGATCGAGTGGAAGGGTTAGATGCAGGTGGGGATGATTATTTGGTGAAGCCGTTTGAATTGCGGGAGTTGTTAGCAAGAGTTCGAGCTTTATTAAGACGTTCAGGGGTTTCCATTCCGGAACAGATATCGACACGAATTTGTGTCCATGATTTGGAATTAGACCGGGAAAATCAAATTGCCTATCGTCAAGGTCGGGTGATTGAATTATCGGAAAAAGAAGCACAATTGTTACTGTATTTGATGGAAAATCCCGGACAATTACTGACTCATGCCCAAATTATGCAACATTTGTGGGATGAAAATGAGCAACCGAGTAGTAACGTAATTGCGGCTTTGGTAAGATTGCTACGGCGAAAAATTGAAGTGGGAAACGAGACCCAGCTAATTCATAGCGTTTATGGTAAAGGTTATCGATTTGGCTGTGGAAGTTATTAATGATTTTAACAGTCGCTTTTAATCGCTTTTAATACTGAAATTATCGTTTTTTGGGAGTAGGGAGTAGGGAATCGGGATTAGAGGTGCAGGAAGCGGAAACGTATCGAAATTTAATCGAAATTTAAAACGTATCGAAATTTAATCGAAATTTAAATGATATGGTGTAGTACCGATTCTCATGTACTTTGCAATAAATGAAACTAGAATAATCAACGATTACAGCCCCTGATATGTAGCAAGCATTAGCGTAAACGATATTATTTGAATCCGTTGTAGCTCGCTACGACCTAGGAGTACTCACGTTGACTTACTACTTACAGCAGAATGTATGAAAGTGGTTTTCCCCCACTTCCTACTCCCTTCAGATCAACCAAGATTGAGACAAAAATTTTAAGATTATCTTTTCGGTCTTTCCAGTCATAATCAACAAATATGGGGAATAATATCTATTAAGTTGTGGATATAGCGCTTTGATTGATGATGAAATGGCTTTCGGTTGTTGGCATCGGCGAAGATGGATTGTCAGGGTTAAGTGCGATCGCAACTGCGGTTCTAGAACAAGCGGAGGTCATCGTCGGTGGAAATCGTCATTTGGCGATGCTGCCACCGGATGATCACCGGGAAAAAATATCCTGGACATCACCCCTAGAACCGACGATCGACGAAATTGTCGCTCGCCGTGGTAAAAATGTTTGCGTCTTGGCAAGTGGAGACCCGCAATATCACGGAATTGGTGTGGTTTTACTCCAGCGCATTCCGATTACAGAAATGACCATTATTCCAGCCCCTTCGTCCTTTAGTTTAGCTTGTGCGCGATTGGGGTGGGCATTGGCTGATGTGGAAAAAATTAGTCTAACGACCCGTCCCCCAGAAATCCTACCTGCGGTTCTCTATCCAGGTGCAAAAATTCTGGTGCTAAGTGCTGGCAATTATACCCCGGCGAAAATTGCTGGGATTTTATCGAAGCAGGGCTATGGAAACAGTAAGATCACAATTTTAGAGCGCATGGGTGGAGTCAATGAGCGTATCCTGACTACCACCGCCAATGAATTTAATTATACCGATATTGCCGCCCTCAACACGATTGCCATTGAGTGTATCGCCGACAAAGGAATCGTACCGCGATCGCGTTTGGCTGGTTTGCCTGATACTGCCTACTACCACGATGGACAAATCACCAAGTCGGAGGCTAGAGCCATTACTCTAGCAGCTTTAGCACCCCTTCCCGGTCAATTACTCTGGGATGTGGGTGCAGGATGCGGTTCCATCAGCATTGAATGGATGCGCAGTCATCCCAATTGTCGCGCAATCGCTATTGAGCAGGATTCCCGCCGTTGTACCTATATTGCTGATAATGCCCTATCCCTTGGCGTTCCTTCTCTACGCATTGTTAACGGTGATGCACCCCAAGCCTTAGCTAGTTTAGAGTCCCCCGATGCCGTCTTTATTGGTGGCGGTTTAACTACTATTGACACCTTTGAAACCTGCTGGTATGCCCTGAAACCCGGTGGTACTTTAGTTGTCAACGCCGTAACGGTGGAAAGCGAACATCTAATTTTAAACTTTCACCACAAGTATGGCGGTAGACTTTCACGCATCAACATTCAACGCGCTGAACCGTTAGGAAAATTCTTAAGTTGGCGCTCTTTTTCCCCTATTACCCAGTGGGTTGTGAATAAAACTAGTTAGAGGATGTTTTAAAAGTCGATTTTAATACTCAATAAGATCGTTTTTGGGGGTGGGGAGTAGGGAATCGGGAGAGACGCGACATGTCGTGTCTGTACTTTATCGCGTCTGTACTTTATAACGACAAATGTACCGTTTGAGTCTATTGACTTCAGGACTATTCCAGCAAAACTGATAAAAAAATGTTCATCGTCAATGCTCGAAATGCTATCACCAGACAGGTGGATGTATCGTCTCTTTTGCCTCAAAGGTTTGCGGGTAAAGGGTTACAGGATTTAGAATGATAATTATTATCATGAACGAGATAGACGAACCCCTTGGAGACATATTTCTATACTAATAGAAACCTGATTAAAAATCAATCCTTTTCCTCAAATTTTGATTGAACAAACTGCGATATTAATACGTATTGTAAAAAAACGGGGTGAGAAGAATTAAATATTTTTTTACGTCATGTCATGTAGAGACGTAGCATCGCTACGTCTCTACGATAATTTGGGTTTGGTTTTAGGGTTTTAATGTATGAAATTGATTCGTTGGATATGTGAAACCCTGATAGAGATGCCATATATCGCGTCTCTACATTATTTCCGCCATATATCGCGTCTCTCCTCAACCACAAAATCAATGGTGACTGCATACCCCCCTCACCCTGAGAAATATATATAATTGGAACCTAGATGCCCAAATTTCCACTGGAACTATAACTGTAAAAACACTGAAGAATTACGTAAAATTACATAATCAACTGGATAAAATCTGAAATAGCAGTAGAGATGTTCCATCGGAACGTCTCTACTGGGGTGTCGTTCGCGTCTCTACGAAATTTCTAATAGGGGGGATAACCAAAATCATCCTCATCGGCGTAAACATAGGAATTAGAAACCGCAGCCATTGACATTTTGCTGTTACCTTGACCATTCCCATTTTCATTGCGAACTGGTTCTTTGCCAAAATCCTTATATTCTTCAAAGGTGCGGGTGATCATAGCAGATTCAGGGGAATCGGAAGCAATTAAATATTCAGTCAAGGTGGAAACTGTCGGGTGTTTGTAGTCCACCGTGGAAGCGACGAGAACCGTGTTGGGATGGATTCCCCTTTCTTCACATTCGATGATAGGACTAAAAATACCGTGGGCATGAAATAGGGGACCTTTTGGTGCAAATGGTTGCTTGCGATAACCTGCATAGGCTCTTTCTAGTTCAATTAAAAATCCCCCTGCGGGTCTGCCTTGTTGATATTCGCAATAGCTTTTACTAAAACTGGCTCCTGCAACTCCATGAAGGGTTAATTGTAGGGGTTGGGAATGTAAGAAGGTTTTGTTTTCACTAACTAGATAGACAAGATAGCGAGTGAAGGTTTTGTATTTGAGTTTATCTGCTAAAAATGCATCATAGTTGTCCCGTAGGGTTCCTAATTTGACTCCGGTTTCTCTATCTTTGAGGGAAATTGGTCCACGACGAATAATTACTAAACGGGGACTTGTGGATAGATAAATGGTTTCAATGCCAGAGCTGAATTCATGTTCGACCTGTACCCAGTTTAAATCCGGTTGGAAACCGACGGCGTTAGCGTTGTCTAGCTTAATTGCTAATCCATACTGTTGCACCCCATCGGGACTGTAGCGGGGGTTAATCATTTGACACCAGGGTATCACCTGGGGAGGTGGAGCGTTAAATTTTTCGTCCTCAAAATCAAATTTTATAGATGCTTTCATCGTTATTTCAAAGAATACAGGAGACAGGAGCAAATTAGTTTTTATTTTTGATTTTTGCTTTGATTGATTATTTATAGGACCTAGGCACTCGTGATGAGGAATTAGGTGTTGGGGATTGCTACTTTACAAGAAGCCACTGCGCGTCTGCCTGACGACCCTGCGGTCGATCTGCTAAGGAAGAAGTGCAATGAGGGTGTTTAGGTTGTCCTGGCGTAAGTCCTGGTTTATTTTATTGATATTGATTGGTTGCTGCTCGTGTTGGTCTGATTTACATAATTCAATTTACTCATATTTCCATAGTGGAGGACAGTTACTGGTCAATACCATACTAACGCCAACTAACGCCATACTTGAGAGATTTGAGTGAGGACAGAGTTTTTTTGTGATACATGTGTTTTATCATGATTCGGAAGCTTTAGGCACATTCTGATGCAGTTTGTAACAAATACCCAGGCGATGTCCATAGGTGATAGGAAAAAGTAACCCCACACCCGAAAAGATGTGGGGTATTTGGTAAAAGTAAATACTCAAAGGGTTTCCAATTTGTCTGCTGAACTCTAGAAAAAATCTCAAGCTATTAATTTCTATTTTTGAAAGATTCGAGCCATTCTTGCATTTGGGTGCGAGCAACATCACGACCACCTAAACCGAAGGCAAGGGCGATCGCAACGGCAATTGCGCCAAGTAATAAACCAAAGGCAAGGTTGACGATATCGGGGGCAACACCGATTTGTTGGAGTGCCATTGCTGACACGAGGGTAATAATGGCGATTCGGGCTACCTGTCCTAAAATCCGAGCTTGGGATGAGCCTGTACTAGTAATAATACCAAAGGCAAAATTGGCAAGGAATAAACCAATACCAAATACTACCAAACCAGCTAGAATCCGTCCCATGACAACCAGAATGCCGTTAACCAGGCTTGTCAAGGCTGGAATGCGGAGAATATCGACTGCTGCGACGGTGGCAAACAGCATAATTCCCACAAGGGTGATAATGCCAGCTATTTCCGATGGGGTGCGAGGAGGAAGGCGAACTTCTCCGGTAGTGGTAGTTGTTGTCTCCGTCCGCAGAGATGGTAATCCCAGTACGGAAAAGATATTGTTAAAGCCGATGCTAGTAAGAATACTGGTGACTAAATCAGCGATAAATCTAGCGAAGAAGTAGGCCACCGTCAAAATTGCACCAGCCGTGAAAATCAACGGTAGGGCATTTAAAACTTGTTGCAACATGGCGATCGCGGGTAGGGAAATCGCTTGGATTTGCAACGCGTTTAAGGTGGCGATCGCAACGGGGATTAGGAAGAGAATATAAACAATCGTACCGATAATCGTCGAAAGGGATTGAACTCCCGCAGTTGTACTCAAACCAAAACGACTACCAATATGATCAATACCAGTACTTGCTAGGAGATTAGTGACAATGCGACGAATCACATTTGCCGCAAACCAACCTACTGTCCCAATTAAAATGGCGGCGAAGATATTTGGTAAGATCGCCAGAATTTGCGTCACCATGTTTTGGATTGGCTGTAACGCCAATTGTAGTCCCAAGGTATCGAGTACCGGAACCAAAAACAGCAGGAAAATAAACCAGTACAAAGCGTTACCAATGGTTTGGGATAGGGACATAGATCCTAAACCAGGAACGTTATCCTCCGGTGGGTTGAGACGCTCGTCAATTCGTAAGGCATCCAATCCCCGAATTGTAATCATTCTAACAATGCTTGCTAAAATCCAAGCTGCACCCACTAAAATGCCTACAGCTAGTAATTTCGGCAAAAATTCGCCAATTTGATTTAGGAAACGGTTGAGAGGTTGGGAAGCGACCCGTAGTTCCAAGGTGTCCAGTACAGCCACTACTGCAATCAGCAGCACACTCCAAAAGACTAACCCGGAGATGATTTTTTCGATTTGAATGTTATCTTGACTACCCGTCAAGCTGGCTGCAATACGGTTGTCAATTTTTGTCCGATTTAAAAGTCCCCGAACGATTGCTGCTGCGATCGCTGCAATTAGCCAGCCAACAAGGAGAATCCCAACAGCCGCTAATAACCGAGGTAAGAACTGCACAACTTGCTGTACAGCACCCTGGACATAATCCACCGATTCACCGCCAAGGGTCGGTGATTGTGCTAAAAATTGCCCTACCTGCATCACCAAACCCGATTCCATTATTGGGGTTATGTCGTGCCAAGTTGTAAGCATGGTTTTCCGTTATTAAAAATTAACTGTTATCACAAAAACACTGCAAATGTTATTGGGTAAGGTTGCTGCAAACAACCTAATATCAAATAACTTGTTAGTGTTTGACTTGTAATTTACCAGTAAACTATTACCATAAATCGACATCTAGTGAGTTTTTTTACGTTTTCATTAATATTTTGTCGCCAGCCCCACAAAACATCTCAAATATATGCCTTTTTACGGATTTTTAGGTTTCAATATATACATCTCTCTTTGCGAGCAATGCATATTTGAATGGGAAAAACAATTTATCTTGAGATATATATCTTTTGTCGCGTTAATTTTAATTACTGAATAAAAATATGGTCAACTATTCAATATTTGCCAGGTTTGACAAGCGATTTCCCAGTCTTCCTGGGTATGTATAACTAGAATCCGCACAGAGGAATCAATGGTGGCAATATCCGCATCTACAGGATAGCTTTGATTTTTTTCCTGATCCAGTTTTATACCCAGATAGGTTAATCCTTCACAGGTGGCTTGACGAATCAGGGGTGAGTTTTCCCCGACTCCGGCAGTGAACAATAACACATCTATTCCTCCTAAGCTGGCAATCATGGCGGCAATTTGACTACGGAGACGATGGATGTATACATCGATAGCTAGTTGGGCACGGGCATTACCTTGATTCGCAGAGGCGATCGCACTGCGCATATCACTGGAAACACCGGAAATTCCGATTAATCCAGATTCTTTATTGAGGATGCGATCCAGTTGATCAACACTGATTTGCTCTTGACGGAGCATATGAATCAAAATCCCAGGATCAACACTACCGCAGCGACTACCCATCATTAACCCATCCAGGGGTGTAAATCCCATTGTGGTATCAATACTGTGTCCGTTATGGATGGCAGCGAGGGATGCACCATTTCCCAAATGACAGCTAACTATACGTAGGGAATCGATGTCACAATTGAGTATTTTGGCTGCACGTCGAGTGCAATATTGGTGGCTAATTCCGTGGAAACCGTACTTCCGAATACCTTTTTCCACCCAGGAGTAGGGGATAGGATAAATTGCCGCCGCATCAGGAATATTACTATGAAATGCCGTATCAAATACTGCCACTTGCGGAATATTTGCCAGATATTCCTCAATTGCTGTGATACCCTCTAGATTAGCAGGATTGTGGGCTGGTGCGAGGTTTGCTAAATTTGCGATCGCGTTTTTGACATCAGCATCGATAGTCACACTTTGGCGGTATTTTTGTCCCCCATGTACAACTCGATGTCCGACTGCATCTATTTCCGCAAGGTGGGTAATAACTTGGGTCGAACCTTGAATCAGGGTTTGAAATAGGTAGGAAATAACTTCTAAGCGGGATTGGGTAGAAATTTCCTGATATAAACTTTGATGATTAGCTGTTTTGACTTTAATTTCGGCAATCCCCGGACTGTGACTCCAATCAACACTTGCTTCCCATAGGGGTTGGGGAGGTTGCTCGCTGATTTGGGTAATTTCGTATAAACAAGTTTTTTGACTACTGGAACCCGCGTTGAAGACGAGAATTTTCATTGTCTAGCTAGAAAATAGGGATTGGGGAATTAAAATGTTTAGCTGTGTCCACTGATATATGGGGACTATTGGGAATTGATTAAGTCTTGCATCTTGGGTAAGTTCAAAATAAATTGAACTCAGTATTAACTAATCGCTCGACTACGCTACCATACACCTGGGACTTTTCGTCCTATTCTCAAGAGAGAAGTCTATATTAAATGGACTACCAACAACATCTACATGGCGAGATAAATTAATCACTGTATTTATGAATAATTACGTATTTACTGGTAAGGGACAAGATGTAATTTCTCAATGTGAGATCAGTTATATAGACTGGATTCACTACAGATATTTTGTCAATGCTTCGACTACCTTGGAAAAGGCTTTTACTCGTATGATGTTAACCCAAAAATTAATCAAGCAAATCTACTCACAGGATAGAATATGCGACAAATTTATCCCAGATTCAGCAAAATAGTCACTCGATTACTACTTTCACTTGTTTTGATACTGTCATTCCTAATTCCGAACTATGGATTAGCACAAAGCCAAAAAAACACAAATACAGCCAACAGCAACAAGGACAGTATAGTGATTGTCCGAACTCGAAAAGTTTATCAAGGTATACGACAACTATTTCGACGACAGAAACCGGATAAATCGGTCAAAAAACAAGTTAATCGCCCGAATATTTGGCAAAGATGGCGACAAAAACGGCAAAAAGCCCAAAATAACCGTCCTCAGTCAGGCTTTTGGTCAAGATTCAGAATTCGCAGGAAAAACCCTAGTACTCGATCAAGCCAAAATTGACTGGTAAATGTAATTTACTACTCTCTAACCCCATTAGATATCTTGGGGTTGGTCAAGTATTAATATACCTGCGGCCATGTGGAGATGATAAACACAATCACCGCGATCGCAGCAAGTACCCCTTGAATTAAATTACCGACCACTGTACCGACAACAATCCCCACACCCGCTTTCACAGCGACTTTGAGATTACGACAATATAAAAATTCTCCAACAATTGCTCCTAACAAAGGTCCAAATAAAACCCCTAATAGGGGACCACCAAAGGGTAAAGTGGGTAACAAACCAAAAAATCCCAACAATAATCCCACAAACGACCCTATTTGTCCCCACTTACTTGCACCAGCTTTCTGCGCACCAATATAACCCGCAAGAAAATCCACAGCGATACTCAAAATAAAAACTATACCAGTAACAACCAAGGGAATAGTCACAGCCGCAAAGGATTTTTGGACAAACCCCCAAATTGCGATCGCGACTAAAATTAAACTAGAACCAGGTAACGCGGGAACCACTGCACCAATCACCCCCACAACCATGAGGGTGATTAGTAACCAGTAATAGACAGTTAACATAGATTTATCGGTTTATAGCTTTATGGAGAAACACATATCCCCTATCGGGATCAAGTTTAGAATAGATGGATATTTCCCGTTGGTAAAGTCTGGATTCCCACACGCATAATTAAATAAAACTTTAGAGGATGTTTGGAAGGTGTCAATAAATACTTTATTAACCACTTCCTAGAGACAGGAAATAAGCTCAAACAGTAAGAGTCTCAATCTCTCTCCTATACCCTAGCTTTCACATCCTGAAAACAACTGCCGCACATCTTCAATACTATCAGCTAAAACCACACAGCGTAAAATTTCTTGCAATCGCTGTAAATCATAAATTTGTGAAATTTGAGGCATTAACTCCAATCCCTCCCTACCAAATTTAGCTTCCAAACTCGTTTGTATACTCACCCTTGTTCCCTGTGCTTCTCCCCGTGCTTCCCCTTCACGCAATATTTCTAGATACCAAGGTGACTCACGTAAAACTCCCATATCCCACCTCATAATTTCTTGAACAACTGCACTCTCTAACACAAAGGTAGCAAAAAAGGCTAAAACCGTCTCCAACTGATTTAAGTTCTCGTCTTGACGTAGTATCTGTAAGGCTTCCCGAATGATTGATTCATTATTTCCTCCTTGAAGAATTGGCACAAATGGTAATAATGAAGGTAAAGACTGTTGAAAGGGTATATTCACATCAACTTCCCAAAGATTAATTACCCGGTAATCTTGAATTGCTCTTAATCCTCCCAGATTTGATGTGAAGGTTGTAGGTATCTCCCCATCCATTGTGGGTAAAATATTAATTAAAACGGGATAGGTTGGTAATTCAAATTTTTCTTCTGCTAATGCTGCATAGGAGCGCATTCGCCGAGGCATTTTATTGTTGTAGCGCAATTGCAGTTCATTTAATAACAAAAACTCTCCCCATTCTGGACTAAACGTGCGAATTAACACATCACTTTCTCGGCTAATCCATTGAAATTCTCCGGATAGAATTTCCCTTGCTTGGAGATTAGAAATCCCTGTCACCCATCGTACCCAATTATCCGGTGCCAAGCTAATTAATTTTTTCGTGCTGGTATCTGCTGGTTTCGGCATATTTTAATTTATACTTTATATTTTTTTTGCTACCCAACCACCGACCCAAAATCCTGTGTAAAATCGATGAGGAAAAGTAAATCCAGCCTCTGTAAATAAATCAAATAATCGCGTTTCAGGGATAGGATAAACACTATGGTGCATAATTTCAATCAATTCTTCACTTTTTTGTGCAGGTAATCCCATCTCCTGCCAATAATGTTTTATGTAATCCAAATTAGTTGTGAATTCCGGTGTATTTTTATCTCCAAATACATCAACCAAAATCAAATTCGCTGATGGTTGTAAACGTGCAGCAATTGCTTGTAAAAACCCCAATTTAGCACCATCATCAGGAATAAAGTGCATCACCAAGATTGATGTTGCGGCATCATACAGAGTTGTTGTCGGTAAATCTTGAGTATAACCAGTTACCAATTGAATCCGTTGCCCATACTGATGCTGTTGAATTTTTGATTGCGCGATCGCTAACATATCCGCAGATGGATCAACTCCTAACATCTGCCATCCGGGACAACTCTGGGCATATTTAATCAATTCTATTCCCGTACCTGCACCAACCACTAATAAATTCGCCGTCGATGGCAATTGGGATTTTAACACCGATAATCCCATCATTTGCATGGCTTCATATCCAGGTAATACCATCCGCACCGTTTTATCGTAATCACTAGTAGCGATGGGTGGATTCCGGTCAAAATCAATTTGTGCTGGTAATTCCATAAATATGAATAGGTGGGTAGGGAGTTATATTAAATCTTGAAGTCGGACTCCTATGTAGGGTCTGCTGTAAAAGTCTGAAGCGTGAGGCTAGGGAAAAGGGAGGGGGTAGAGATGACCCATCAGTTCGTCTGTTAAGGAAATAGTTGGAACCATTGTGATTCCACTTTTCACTGATTGCAAAAATTACAAATACCTCCTACATCATTTTATTTTCCTATCCCCTGTTGAAAAGTTTTCACCGCGTCCACATGATTAACCTGTAATACCAATTTAAAAAATGCGACAGAAGAATTTTGTGTGTAATGTGTAGAGACGTAATATATTACGTCTCTTATTCTGTTTTGTTTTGTTATATATTACGTCTCCTATTCCATTTTTTTCTGAATTCAATGGATTATCTGTTTCTAGATTATTGTTCGGTCAAAGTCACTGCTAATTTATCCGCAATCCCCGCTATCCAGTTTTCATCCTGTTTGGTATAACTGCGGGGTGCATTTGCTCCTAATATTAATGCACCTCTATTCCCAATTGGTTGACAAATTACCCCTTGGGTATTTTCTGGTAAATAATCAAATTCAATCCGACCAGGATAGACTTTTAAATCGACTAAATAAACGGGTTTTTGCTTTTCTAAAACCCGTGTTAATATTGCTCCCGGTTTTACTTCCGATTTTGCTGCGAGAATGCCTCTGCGCAACAAAACTTTACCATCCACAAACACAACAATAGTGCGGGTAACTGTATTAGTTAATAATAAATGGGTAGCCCAAGCTAATTCTGTTTTGACAGCATCAGACAAATTTTGATCCAATTCAAATCCTTCTTCTCCAACTAATTCCACCGCTTCCGGTAGACGAGGTTGAACTTGCTGCCACAGGAGTCCCGTCAAAATTAATACAGCACTTAAAATTACACCTAATGCATCTCCTCGCGCTTGGGATGGCATTAATTCCGGTGTTAGTAAACGATTAATCAACAAAAGTATAGCGCCTAACCCACCAACAACGATAGGTAAGCGCCGCAAAACAAGATTGGAGTCTGTTTTTGCCATGCCTGTTTTCAATTTTTTGGAGATAGTGAGTGCTGATTGTTACTTAGTGGGGATGAGTATGAAAATCTGAATTTATAGGTGATGAAAAATGAAACTTTTTCAGGAGAATACAGGAGACAGAATACAGAATACTTCCTGAATAAATCCCGCAGAACCTGAAGTCAGGTAAAGGGTCTGGAATTTGGAGTCAGGATATACTGAGATAGTGTTTCACTCTCTAGGAATGCTCCAATCGTATTATTCGCCTGCAAAAAAGCAATACTAATTGGAAAAAAGAAAACGATGGATGGAGAGATGAAACCCCAATATAACTACAACCTGGATTTCTCACAAGTAATTTGTAAGCCTTGAGTAACGGACTGATTTTCCTTCTACACCCTAGGGGTACGCGCAGGGTTGTCGTAGACTAGACGCGTAGCGTCTACACTACTCCCTACTCCCTGTGATTTTTAGGGTTTTGTGAGAAATGCGGGTACAAGGGATTCCCAAACCCATCAACGCTGGTCGCGCGGCGTTTTCTACGACAAAGCCTTACGGAGAAGGCTGATGTCGGGAGCAGAATCATCCAAAATTCAGAATCCAGAATCTAAAATTGTATAATTCTGACCCCTGAATTCCTTTGCAGTAAAGTTTCTTGTCATTTATTTTTACAATTCTTTACTCTTGGTCATCTTTGTTCAACCCCTCACTCACAGATTAAATTTATTCCTCCCCTGGTTCAATAATACGTTGAAATAAATATCCCGTTCCCCGTGCTGTGAGGATTAATTCTGGGTTACTGGGATCATCTTCTAATTTGGCACGCAAGCGGGAAATATGTACATCGACAACGCGGGTATCAACATGACGTTCGGGGGTATATCCCCAAACTTCCTGGAGAATTTCCGACCGGGAAAAGGCTTCACCAGAACGACTGACTAGTAACTCTAGTAAACTAAATTCCATTCCGGTCAAACGGATACGTTCGTCACCTTTGTAGACTTGACGCTTGTTAGTGTCGATTTTAATTGTGCTGACGTGGATGACACCGGAACTGGGAATTCCGGAAGCACCGGTTTTATCAACTCGACGCAGCACTGAACGGATACGTGCTTCTAGTTCCTTGGGA
The DNA here is from genome assembly GCF_002368395.1 of Calothrix sp. NIES-3974. Taxonomy (GTDB): domain Bacteria; phylum Cyanobacteriota; class Cyanobacteriia; order Cyanobacteriales; family Nostocaceae; genus NIES-3974. The sequence goes on along the minus strand of NZ_AP018254.1, from coordinate 1,528,091 downwards.
GAAAAGGGTTTAACGACGTAATCATCCGCACCCAATTCTAAGCCTGTAATTCTGTCAGCAACGTCACCTAAAGCTGTTAGCATAATGATGGGGACATCCGATTCCTTGCGTAATTCCTGGCAGACACCATAGCCGTCAAGCTTAGGCATCATGACATCGAGGACAACCAAGTCGGGTTCTGACTTGCGGAAAGTTTCCAAGGCTTCTTCCCCATCGCCAGCCGTGACAACATCGTACCCAATCATGGAAAGACGCGTTTCGAGAATACGGCGAATACTGGCTTCATCATCGACCACCAGAATTTTTTCTTTATGACTTTCCAAGTTTCTCAATGCTCCTTAACTAAAATTTTTCATCATTAATTTTTACTACCATATTATTAAGATATCATTCCAATTATTCATTCGTAAAAGCTGTAAATTCCTTGGATGATTGACTTTACTCCTCGGTTGGATCACTTAAGAAAAAATTAAGATTATTTAATAACATTAAAGAATGTCTAAATCTCGCTCAATTTACGTTTGCACTGAATGTGGTTATGAATCCCCCCAATGGTTTGGTCGTTGTCCAGCTTGTGGTACCTATAATTCTCTAGAAGAAGAAATTACCATTCAATCCTCCACTGATGTTCCCAGTCGGGGAGTAGGTCGTTGGCATGGGGAATCGACAAATAGTAAAAAAAGTAACAAACCCCCCAAACCTAGGGCATCCTTAAAATTCGATCAAATCAGCGATCGCCAAGTGACGCGGTGGGAATCTGGGTATGGCGAGTTGGATCGGGTATTGGGTGGGGGTGTGGTTCCCGGTTCGATGGTGTTGATTGGGGGAGACCCTGGGATTGGGAAATCTACCTTATTGTTGCAGGTATCCAGTCAACTAGCTCAGAAGTATCGCATTCTCTACGTATCTGGGGAAGAGTCGGGACAACAGGTTAAGTTACGTGCGTCCCGTTTAGGTGTTTCGCCGACAACCCTTGGTTTAGAGAACGGCAACGGTAAGGGGAAAAATTCAGTGCAAATAAACCAACTTGAAGAGGACGATGGTCAGGAACCGAAAAACCCAACGATCGAGTCCTTAGACAGCGATTTATATGTATTACCGGAAACCGACCTGGAAGAAATTCTCCGGGAAGTTGATTCCCTCAAACCTAACCTCACCGTCATTGACAGTATTCAAACCGTATTTTTTCCCTCGTTAACTTCCGCACCAGGTTCAGTAGCCCAAGTCCGAGAATGTACGGCAGCTCTGATGAAAGTCGCCAAGCACGAAGATATCACCATGTTGATCGTCGGACACGTCACCAAAGAAGGCGCGATCGCCGGACCAAAAGTGTTAGAACACCTAGTGGATACGGTGTTATATTTTGAAGGAGATCGATTCGCTTCCCATCGGTTATTACGGACGGTAAAAAATCGGTTTGGCGCAACCCATGAAATTGGTATCTTTGAAATGGTGGAAAATGGGTTACGGGAAGTACCTAACCCCAGCGAATTATTTTTAGGTAATCGGGATGACCCTGCACCAGGAAGCGCCATTGTGGTAGCCTGTGAAGGAACCCGTCCCATCGTTGTCGAATTACAAGCTTTAGTCAGTCCCACCAGTTACCCTTCTCCCCGCAGGTCAACGACAGGTGTGGATTATAACCGGTTGATGCAGATTCTGGCAGTTCTCGAAAAGCGGGTGGGGATACCGATGTCGAAATTAGATGCTTATGTAGCATCATCGGGGGGATTAAACGTAGAAGAACCAGCCGTAGATTTAGGTGTAGCCATTGCCTTAGTCGCTAGTTTTCGCGATCGCATTGTCGATTCCAGTACCGTGTTAATTGGTGAAGTCAGTCTTGGTGGTCAAGTACGACCAGTGTCACAAATGGAACTACGGTTAAAGGAAGCCGCTAAACTGGGATTTAAACGCGCCATTGTTCCTAAAGGGCAAAAATTTCCCAAACTAGACATCGAAATCACCCCCGTATCCAAGGTCATTGATGCCATTATTGCCGCTATTCCTCAACAGTCGCTGACGGAAGAAGATTTGCGAATGGAAGAATAGGGATACAGGGAGAACTGGGGGAGTACATGTATCAGAATTTTAGTGAAATGATATTCAAAGGCAGTGTTGAATTCGGTCATACCCATATCCCCTATAGATTATTATAATTCCCCATTCCCATTTGTAGATACGACCCAACTATCATCCTACTTCTCAATTTCCAGACTTAAAACATAGGAACCTAGTTGAATTTTCCCCGTCCAGAGTTCATATTCAACACGTAGATGTTCTGGAAGCGGGTGTCCATTTAAGGATAGACTACGGGTGAAATTACGGAGGCGGATTGGCTCATGGGGTTGGATTGATTCGGTCGGCAACCAATAACGACTAACTCCATAGATACCTTGTTCCCAAAAGTGACGGTAGCAAAGTTGACCATTTCCCTGCATGGTCATAATCACACGGTAGGGAGATATTTCCAACCAGAGAATCCTCGGTCCAAAGGAGTTGGATAATTTGATGGGAGGGGGAGGGGTTGGTTCGCAACTGGGTGAGGGTGCGGTCAACAATAAATGAAAGCGATCGCAATCTTTTTGGTAAAGTGTGGCTGAGGTTTCCACGACCGACAACACGGGTAGGTCGGTGGAAATAAGTGACAAACACACTGGTTTACGGTGGTGGGTCAGCATGGGAGCGAATGTAAGTTGAAGATCAAATGGTTTTAAAGATGTTGTTTGGTTGGCTACCTAGATACATCTAGGTTTTTTGCCCTCTGGTATTTGCTCAAAATCTGAGAATATGACTATTGATTAATTTAACGCTTTTCGGGTCTGGGCAGATATCAACACGCAAGATATATGGTACAACCGTCTTTCCTGTTGTTGCTGTGAAAATAAAACTAAATTTTGGTAGCGACACCTGGTAGAGAAAGCGGTAGGATACTAGCGAGGAAGAACACACATGGATTAATTATCCAATACCAGTGTCTTCCATTTGCCATCACACGCCAGTTTATCCTAATGTTGCTTCCTGTTATAACCTTAGATACAAAAGAAGACCGTTCACAAAACTTAATAATTAATATTTCTGGGTCTGGGGTGTCCCTGTCGGGTCGAGTTCAGATTCCTGGAGACAAATCGATTTCCCATCGTGCTTTAATGTTAGGTGCGATCGCCCAAGGGGAAACCCAGATTCGCGGATTATTGTTAGGGGAAGATCCGCGTAGTACTGCTGCTTGTTTTCGAGCAATGGGGGCAGAAATTTCCGAGTTAAACACGGATTTAGTCACCATCAAAGGAATTGGTTTAGGTAATTTACAGGAACCCGTTGACGTTTTAAATGCCGGAAATTCGGGAACAACACTGCGATTAATGTTGGGTTTACTGGCTTCCCATCCGGGTAAATTTTTTACAGTTACAGGTGATAATTCCTTGCGATCGCGACCAATGTCACGGGTTGTCAAACCTTTGCAACAAATGGGGGGACAAATTTGGGGACGCAGGGAAAACAGTTTAGCGCCACTAGCTGTATCAGGACAAGTCCTCAAACCCATCCACTACCATTCCCCGATTGCATCAGCCCAGGTGAAATCCTGTATTTTATTCGCAGGGTTGATGACGGAGGGGGAAACCATCGTCACCGAACCGGAAATTTCTCGTGACCATAGCGAAAGAATGTTAAAAGCCTTTGGGGCACAATTGCAAGTAGACCCAGATACAAAAACCGTTTCTGTGGTGGGTGGAAAGCCCTTACAGGGACAATCAGTGGTAGTTCCGGGGGATATCAGTTCCGCCGCATTTTGGTTGGTTGCAGGGGCAATTACACCCGGTTCCGAGTTAGTCGTGGAAAATGTGGGTGTTAATCCGACGCGCACAGGAATTTTAGAAGCCTTGACCATGATGGGTGCAGAAATTAGGCAAGAAAATCAACGTTTGGTTGCAGGGGAACCAGTAGCCGATTTACGTGTACGCTGTGTCCGGGAAAATGGTAGATTACCCTTAAAAGCCTGCACAATAGGCGGTGAAATTATTCCCCGTTTGATAGATGAAATTCCCATCCTTGCCGTTGCCGCCGTATTTGCCGAAGGGGTGACAGTAATTAAAGATGCCGCCGAACTACGAGTCAAAGAAAGCGATCGCATTACAGTCATGGTTCAGCAATTAACGAAAATGGGGGCAAATATCACCGAATTACCCGATGGGATGGAGATTACCGGTGGTACACCTTTACAGGGAACAGAGGTAGACAGTTTCACAGACCATCGCATCGCCATGAGTTTAGCTATAGCTGCCCTCAATGCTACCGGAAAAACCACCATCCATCGTGCTGAGGCTGCGAGCATATCCTACCCAGATTTTACCACCACCCTGGAACGGATTTGTCAAGTTTAGGAGACAGGAGAAATCAGTTAACTGTTAACAGTTAACTGTTTAACTAAATCCAAAATCGAAAATCCAAAATCGAATGAGTAACACAGAAGTTCAAACAGAAGATATTATTAACTTTCTCAAAAGTGAATTGAGCTTTCGGGAGGTATATCAACAAATATTAACTCAGCGAATAATTGCTAAATATGCTGAGGAAAAATCAATTGCTGTGAGTGAAGCGGAAATTCAAGCAGAAGCAAATCAACAACGCCGAAAACTACGTTTAGAAAAAGCCTCTGATACTTTAAATTGGCTATCCCAACAAATGATTACTCCCGCAGATTGGGAGGTGGGAATTCGTAATCGTCTCCTGGCTCAAAAACTAGCAGAAAGCATGTTTGCTCAAGATGTAGAACGGTTTTTCATCCAAAATCGCCTAGAGTTTGAACAGGTAGTTTTGTATCAAATGATTGTTGCTGATGACAAATTAGCCCAGGAGCTTTATTATCAAATTGAAGAGGGTGAAACCAGCTTTTATGATGCTGCCCATCAGTACGATATTGATAGCACAAGACGACAAAAATGCGGCTATGAAGGTGTTTTATATCGGTGGGCGATCGCACCCGATATTGCAACTCTTGTTTTTAGTAGTATACCGCAGCAACTAATTGGTCCAATTAAAACTGAACAGGGATATCATCTGTTAATCGTGGAAGAGAAAATTCCCGCCGAATTAACACCCCAACGCTATCAAGAAATTCTCCAACAGATGTTTAAACAGTGGTTAAATACCCAAATAGAAAGTCTTTTATCGCAGTCCTAAATGATTTGTCAAATCTTACATGTAGGATTGTTGACTGTTAGGATTGTTGACTGTTAACGGTTGACATTAAACAGCAATACAAGACAATTTCCAGTAAATTTAACTCAGTATACTTCAATCACTCAACTATACTCACATCCCCCAGGGATGGAAATCATTGTTTAGGAAGTGAAATCTATTTTTATGGACTACAAATTCAGACATAGACAGAGAGTGTAATTTCCAGCTTTGTGGGTGGTTGTTTATGTATTTACTGGTAAGACACAAACTTGGAGATATCGCTTATATCGTTTACGCTAATGCTTGCTAAATATCAGGGGCTGTAACCGTTGATTATTCTAGTTTCATTTATTGCAAAGTACAAGAGAATCGATATTACTCACGTTAAAAATACATCAAAAAATAACACAGTACTCAGAGATTGTTGGTCAAGTATTAATTATCACGATTTTGACTATTTTCCTGACTCTGGACATGGGGTTATAAAGCTGAATTTTCCTTCGAGAGTACAGAAGCGACATGTCGCGTCTCTCCCCATTCCCAAAAACAATAATTCAAGTATTAAAATCGACTTTTAAAACATCCTCTAAATAATTTGTAAAATCTTATTCTGGATTTCTCACGAGTAAGTTGTAAGCCTGAAGTAACGGATTGATTTTCCTTCTACTCCCGTCACGGACTATTCCCTGTAAGTTTTAGTGTTTTGTAAGAAATGTGGGTTATATGTATGGGTTGTTAACGGTCGAGGGTTAACAGTCACCAGTCATCAGTCAACGACACGTTATTTTTAACTACTTAAATCGGATTGCGATATCAAATTATTCAGATTTACCTCTTGAGACACATGCACATTAATTCATCTGCGTCTATCAGCCGAAAAAAACAATAAAATTATCCACATCTACACCTTTAGACATATGCAAATAAATTTATCTGTAGGAAAAATATTAAGAATCTTTGCCAATTTTTCGTGTGAGGGAAAAATCATGTTGAATCTAAAATCCACATTCAACCACAACATCGGGAAACTACTAATCAGCTTCAGTATTCTACTAACCACCATCGGATTAGCTAGTTGCGCACAAGATACTCCAAATTCTGAAGTTGAGAATCCCAACCAACCGGAACAAGTTCAGGATGCTTCCAACCAACAAACCCAACCAGTTAATCCCCCAGCTGCAACTACAGAAAGTCCGGAAGACGAGGATAAAATCAAACAGCAAGAAGAGGGTGACTACAACAAACCCAATGATGACCAAGATGACGCTACTGAAAAACAAAACAAGGATGATGATAAACCAGGGGATGGCGCTAATTAGGAATACACAAAACAGGAGATAATTTGATTCAGGGATTTAAGGGAATTTTGTTGACAGTTGACTGTTAACCCTTGAGCGTCAACAATGTTAACTAGGATATGCTGCAAATAGTCGTTTCCTGATTTCTAAATAATCCTGTTTTTCTAGGGTTTCCACCATGCTTGCACCCGAACACCTGCCCAATATAAACTTAATCGATATCCTCAAAAATCGTCGTCAACGCCTAGGCGATCGCATCGATTTTCCTGCTATCCTATGGGCAGGCAGTGCAAGCCCCCGTAATTTCTCCGCTAACACTTTTCCCTTCCGTGCTAGTAGTCATTTTTTATACTTTACTGGTCTACCAATTCCCCATGCAGCCATCCATTTACAAGCTGGTAAATTAACCCTATTTGTGGAAGACCCCCACCCTAGTAGTACACTATGGTATGGACAAAGACCAAATCGGGAGGAATTAGCAGCCCAAATTGGTGCAGATGCAGCCTATCCCTTATCGGAATTACCCCAATATACCCCAGGTGCAGCAACCATTGCCGTTCAGGATGCAGCGACTTGGACTCAACAAACTCAAATATGCGATCGCTACATATTACCGCAGATTCCTCCCCAAGGTATCGACTTAGAACTAGCCCAGGCTATTGTTGAAATACGCTTAACCCACGATGAAGGGGCACTAGTGGAATTACGCAAGGCTGCAACAGTAAGTATACAAGCCCATCTGGCAGGCATGAAAGCTGTGAGGATAGCTCAATGGGAAGCCCAGGTGCGTGCAGCAATCGAAGCAGTAATTATCGCTCAGAATATGACCACCGCCTATCCTAGTATCGTCACAGTACATGGCGAAATTTTACACAATGATTCCTATGGGCGGCAAATTCAACCAGGGGATTTATTATTGGCTGATGTCGGTGCAGAAAGCAATTTAGGTTGGGCTGCCGATATTACCCGTACCTATCCCGTTTCTGGTCAGTTTTCCCCAACTCAGCGTGACATTTATGACATTGTGTTAGCAGCCCATGATGCTTGTATTGCTGCGGTGAAACCGGGTGTGGAATACGAAGACATTCATTTATTGGCTTGTCGTATTTTAGCAGAAGGGTTAGTGGATTTAGGGATTTTGCGTGGTCAGCCGGAGGAATTGGTGGAAAAAGATGTCCATGCCTTATTTTTCCCCCACGGAATTGGCCATTTATTAGGTTTAGATGTCCATGATATGGAGGATTTGGGAGATTTATCGGGGTACGAACCTGGAAGAAGTCGAAGTTCCCGATTTGGGTTGGGATATTTGCGTTTAAATCGGGTTTTGCGTCCGGGGATGTTAGTGACTATTGAACCGGGTTTTTATCAGATTCCGGCAATTTTGCACTCAGCACGGGAGCAATATCAGTATTTAGTGGATTGGGAGCGTCTTGCGCAATTTAGGGATGTACGGGGAATTCGGATTGAGGATGATGTCTTGGTGACTGCAACTGGTCATGAGGTTTTGACGCAGGATTTACCGACGAAAACCTCGGATTTGGAGGAGTTGGTTAATTCTGGAGGTTTTTAAAAACCATATAGATATAAATAGGGTCTGCTGTAATATTCTAAGAGGATGTGTTTTAAAAGTCTATTTTAATACTTAAAGATTTTTCAGCAAACCCTAACTAAAAACCCAACTTCTTAACTCCATACCATGTAGGGTAATTTTGCCGCAGTTGCTTGAATTTGTTCGCGCTGGGAAACTAACTGACCGCAAGCATCCCAAGAACCAGATACGAACATATTTCTGGGAGCAGGTGACATTTTGATTTCGGCACAGAAATCTCCACATTTTACCAGCATAGACTCTAAATCAATTATCACTGATGCTTGGGGATTTGTGGAAATTATTTCCTGCAATTTTTGAATCGTGGTAGCATCAGCAGTCACACAGGGAACACCAATGGCAACACAATTGCCGAAAAAGATTTCCGCAAAACTTTCACCAATCAAGGCTTTGATTCCCCATTTAGAAATAGCTTGGGGTGCGTGTTCCCGCGACGAACCACAACCGAAATTACGATTCACAATGAGAATATTAGCACCTTGAAATTGTGGTTGATCAAAGGGATGTTCTCCCCCTAAAGCTGCACGGTCATCAGCAAAAGCATGTTCACCGAGACCGTCAAAAGTGACACAACGCAAAAATCGAGCAGGAATAATGCGATCGGTGTCAATATCATTACCGATTAAAGGAATAGCACGACCGGAGATAGATTTAATTTCGCTAGACATGGATGGGGGGATGTTGGGTAAGGAAAACGTGGAGTGCAACCTACTTCCCCCTGGAATTAGGGAAGATAGGCTATGCAAGAACAGTATATAATAATTCGTAATTACTAATTCGTAATTCGTAATTATGAACTATGAATTACGAATTCTAAATTACGAATTACATAGCTAGCTTCCCGCGTAGCGGGTATTACGTACGCGAAGCGTTGCCGCAGGCTATTACGAACTACGAATTACGAATTACATAGCCAGCTTCCCGCGTAGCGGATATTACGTAGGCGCAGCCTTGCCGTAGGTTATTACGTAGCTTGCTTCCCGCGTAGCGGGTATTACGAATTACGAATTCATAAATTACGAATTACATAGCCAGCTTCCCGCGTAGCGGATATTACGTAGGCGTAGCCTTGCCGTAGGCTATTACGAATTACGAACTACGAATTACCAATTACGAATTACCAATTAATTCCTCCCCACACCCTAGTCCCTAATTGTTTCTTCCTATCTACTGCCGACAGCTGCGGAAATAGAACCGACGTTAGTTAGGGTGGTGCGACTAAGGACATCAATCCGACTGATGGCTAGATAACCAATGTCAATGGCGCTAATTTCCGTAATGGTTTGGGGGATTTGGAATAGGAATACTAGTCTGGTGGGAACACCAGGGGCTAAATCAATGGTAACGCGATCGCTGCCTCTTTGCACATTATTAAAATTGACGCTGCGAGCTACGAAAACATTTCCCTTCGGATCAACAACGCGGGTGGGATATTTTTCAAAGCTAGCTCCAAAATGTACTCGACGGTGCATATTGTTGAAGTTTGTACTAATTACTTCACAGGTCACCACGTTTCCCCTGCGTGTACACCCCTGTGATTCAAAACTGATATTAGTACGGGGATCGAGTTGGCGTTTTGATGCGCTTGTTTCCGGTGTTTGAGCAATGGGAGAAGAGTTTACTTGAGGTAAAGCGAAAGCGACCCCGTTACTACCAAGGATGATAGTCGATACCGCTAGACTTTGAGCAAGCTTCCACACACTAGTCATAGTTCTGATTGTTGTAACTTTATTTACTACCTTTGATAGCAATAATATACCCATCTCCAATGAGTGGTGGATGACAATTTACCGTAAATTGGTAAAGTTTTCATATTTTTCCGAGTTTCTTACGAGTCAACGACCCGAAAATTTGTATTTGTGTAAGTAAATATTAAATTCAATTTATCTTATTTGTGATTGATTAGCCATTTTGACTAGGATGTTATCTGTAGGGGGGTTAACTTCAAATCTTGCGCTATGTGTAATTGTTCAATAAATGTAAATGTTACTCAGTATCTATCCATATTACTTGACTACGTTCATGCACATCTGACAGCATCAGTCCATTCCAATGGACTATCAACATCTGCGATAAAGTAGATTTATGACTAAATCCTTTATCAGGGTAGGTATTCATGAGTAAGGTGCAAGATAGCCAGTGAATTAACACCCCTACTCCCTCTCCGTATAGACAACCCACCGATGTCAAGAGAGACGACCCAACCGGTCGTCTCTACCCCTACTCCCTATTCCCGAAAAAAATGCTAATATCTGCATTCCAATGGCATATTTTTGCAACCGTGGTGATGACCGTACTTGGTGTTGGTGCGATCGCTGGAGCTATCCGTCGTTATCGCTGGAGTCGTCACCAAAGTCATACTTTAACTGCACGGATACGTCAGCAAGCCTTTGTAGTGGAATTAGGACAAATGGCTTTGGCTGGAAGTGATTTAGATAAGTTATTGGCAACTGCGATCGAATTTGTCACCCAGGGTCTACGGGTTGAGTATGGGAAGATTCTGGAAATTTTGCCGGGTCAGGGGGTGATGCGGTTAAAGGCTGCGGTGGGTTGGGAACGAAGTTTAATTGGTAATTTTTGTATCCCTTTGGATAATTCCCATGCTGGCTATACACTGTTAGTGCGTCAACCTGTGATTGTGGAGGATTTGGCAACAGATACACGCTTCCAGGGTTCAGAATTGTTGCAGTCAGCACAGATTAAAAGTGGTTTGAGTGTACCGATTGCGGGCGTGGAGGATGTGTATGGGGTATTGGGTGCCCATACTCCTCGATATCAACATTTTACCGAGGATGATGTGAATTTTTTAAAGGCGATCGCCAATATCTTATCCAGTGCAATGGTGTCTCGCCAACGGGAAAATATTTTACGTAAAAATAAGGAGGAGTTGGAGTTACGGGTAGCTGAAAGGACTGCGGAGTTGATTGCTTTGAATTGTCAATTACAGACGGAGTTGGATGAACGCAAGCGCACCCAGCAGGAACTACGTATTTCCCAGGAACGGTTTGCAGGTATTGTGAATATTGCTGATGATGGAATTATTTCCATTGACCGTCAGCAACGGATTATTTTGTTTAACCAGGGTGCGGAAAGAATTTTCGGTTACACTGCTGCTGAGGTGTTAGGGAACAGTTTGGATATGTTAATTCCTTTGCGTCATGTTCAAAATCACCGTCAGTATGTGAGTAATTTCGGTGATTCGGGTACGGTGACGCGACGGATGGGGGAACGTCGGGAAATTTTTGGTCGTCGTCGCGATGGCAGTGAATTCCCGGCGGAAGCTTCGATTTCTAAGCTAGATTTAGAGAATGAGACCATTTACACTGTGTATCTTCAGGATATCAGCGATCGCAAACAAATCGAGCGGATGAAGGATGAGTTTGTTTCGGTGGTCAGTCATGAGTTGCGCACTCCCCTCACCTCCATTCATGGTTCTTTGGGTATGTTAGCCAGTGGTTTAATTCCCAGCGATTCACCCCAGGGGAAACGGCTATTACAAATAGCAACCGACAGTACGGAACGTTTGGTACGACTGATTAACGATATTCTCGATATCGAACGCATCGAATCGGGACGGGTGAAAATGGAAAAGCAACTTTACAATGTTGCCGAAATTATCGCCCAAGCTGTAAATATTATGCAGGCGATCGCCGATAAAGCTCAGGTAAATTTAGATGTAGAATACCTCCATGTCCAAGTTTGGGCTGATGCAGATAAAATCGTCCAAACCCTCACCAATTTGCTCAGTAACGCCATTAAATTTTCCTATCCCGGTTCCACTGTCTATCTCCGCGCTAGCGTTACCGATGCAGAGGAAGTTTTATTTCTCGTGGAAGACAGTGGTCGAGGTATACCTGCCGATAAACTTAACAGCATCTTTGAACGGTTTCAACAGGTCGATTCTTCCGATTCCCGCAAACAGGATGGTACGGGTCTGGGGTTAGCCATCTGTCGCAGCATTGTCCAACAACATAATGGCAAAATTTGGGTTGAAAGTACCCTAGGGGAAGGTAGTAAATTTTACTTTACCCTACCTCTCCAGCCGCAACAAGAACCATCTCCCGTTACTACCATCACCTCCCCCACTGATACTAAAAGCCAGTTAAATCAACCACACATCCTCCTTTGCGACGACGACCCGGAGGTTTTAGAGGAACTTAAACCACTCCTGGAATCCCACAATTATCGAGTCGCAACCACAACTAAAGGAGAAGAGGCGATCGCCTTTGCTACCAACCATCAACCCGATGCCATTTTACTAGATTTAATCATGCCAGGGATGAGTGGATGGGAAGTCATGGCAGAATTAAAACAACAGGAAAGTACCAAACACATCCCCATCGTCATTTGCAGCGTTTGCTCCGTTAACTATACACCCCACCCCAACCAAGAATTCACCGATTGGGTCTGCAAACCCGTTGACGAAACCAGTTTATTTTCCGCCTTACAAAAAGCCCTTGCAAGTACATCAAAATTACGTCGTGTCTTGATTGTCGAAGATGACCTGATTTTGGCGGAAATTATCTCCACCCTCCTGACTACCCATCACATCCAAACCCATCTAGCCAAAACAGGTGCAGAAGCAATTCGTCTCAGCCAAGACTTTAATCCCGATTTGCTCATCCTCGACATCAGCTTACCAGAAGGAGATGGATTTGCCGTTGTCGAATGGCTCAAGCAACATAACCGTCTGCATCGCGTTCCCCTGTTAGTATACTCCGCCAAAGATTTAGATGCATCCGAACGTCAACGTTTACAATTAGGCGAGACGCAATTTTTGACCAAAGGACGCGTTTCCATCCGTGAATTTGAAATGAGTGTGATGGAATTATTGCAAAAAATCACCCATCGTGAGGCAATTCACAATGAGCAATAGACGCATTCTCGTCATTGATAACGAAGAGTATATCCAAGAAGTCACCAAAATCTGTCTCGAAACCGTTGCTGGATGGGAAGTCATTACCGCCAGTTCCGGGATAGAAGGTATCAAAAAAGCCACAACGGAAAAACCTGATGTCATTTTACTAGACGTGATGATGCCCGATATGGATGGGCTAACCACCTTTAAAAAACTCCAAGAGCAAGGAGAAACCCGTAATATCCCTGTGATTTTATTAACAGCTAAAATCCAAAATAGCGATCGCCAACGTTATGCAGCAATGGGAATGCAAGCGGTCATACCTAAACCCTTTAATCCGATGGAGCTTGCTCAGGATGTAGCTACAGCCTTAGGATGGAGTTGAGATGGAAATTTATTCAAAATTCCGAAATTACAAGGGGTAATTTTTCGCTCTAAAGTTTCTATAATAGTGGGAATTCACGGGAAATACCCACGAGGATTTGAATGAGATTTAAACAACTATCCGTTATTGCCACTGCGATCGCCCTTTCTACAGTCACCCTACCCCAAACGGTATTGGCTAATCCTGTAGCTTCCCGATCGACTATCGCTCAAGCAAGACCAAATAACCCCAACAGACCCGCAAGGTCAGCTGGAATCCAATTAACACCCGAACAGCAACAAAAATTGGTGGAAATACAAAATAACACGCGATCGCAAATTGAAAAAATCTTTACTGCGGAACAAAAACGCACCGCAGAAGCACGTTTAAAAGCAGGTGTTCCCCCCCGTCAAGTATTTGCAGAATTAAAATTTACTCCCCAGCAACAACAAGCATTACAACAAGTCTTTATTTCCTCCCAGCAACAAATCGAAGCGCTGTTAACAAACGAACAAAAACAGGAATTAATTCGTCAACAACAACAAAGACAACAGCAACAGCAACAGCGTTAAATATCGAATATCCATCCATTGGGATGGAGTATGTTGTTGATTGTTAACAGTTAACCGTTAACAGTCAACAACCCATATTTACAAACTAATGCCAAAAAATCTCGACTTCATTGCCAACTTCGATACTTTTACCTGCTTCCGAAGGATTGAGTCTGGTATTGACAGCGACTCGATAAAAGTGATTGAATTGACTGGGGTTAACCCATGCTGGTAAGGTTTCTTGGCGTTTTTTAGTAAAAATTTTGGTAAATTCCGGGTAGGATTCCCCGGTCATCTGGTCACGGGTGGGAACAACACAACGTTGACAGGGATTAATACCAGATAGCAAGACATTACCAATCCGGAAAGAAACACAATTATCAGCTTCATCAAACAATTGGTCTTCCCAAAAAGCCGGGACACCACCAATTTCGATATTACTCCGGAAGCGCTGACGGATATCATTAATACTCAAACTCGGAAACCAAGTAGCAATTTCCACTAAAGTTGCAGTACTAATAATAGTTGGTCCAGGGGATTGGATATCATCGGGAAAACCGGTTTTCGTGTCTCGCTGCAAACACACCGGAAATTGAAAATAATCGCTGAGAGTTCTAGCGATCGCTAATCTTTCCCCATCCAAATTAAAGACCTGTTCTATCCCTGTTCCATTGATTTGCAAAGTAACAGTCCGTGCAGCTAATTGGTACTGCGATCGCAATCTATGCACCATCGGGTTATTCTTGCCATTGACAAATTTTCCCTGTTCATCGACAATAGCAAATTCGCGATCGCCTTTTAAAGCTCCACTAGCTAGAACTTCCACCCGTTCAACTTCCACACCATCCAGGGATTTAATCGGAAATAAGCAAATTTTCGCCACATATGCCACGATGCACCCCACTTTGTCAGCAATCTCTAATTATAGAATTATAGAGGGGTATAGAGGGGAGCAATATCCGATGAAATGATTTTTATAGAGACGTTGTATTGCAACATCCCTGTAGGACTTACGCACTCGTTGTGAGAAATCAGGAGTTTGGGATTGCTACACAAGCAAGAAGCCGTTACGCGTCTGATACAGTGACGGTGTTGACTTTGTCCTTGCGTAAATCCTGCTCTGTTAATAATTCCCCCAAAAACTACTGGGGATTTTCCGGATACAGAGGATAAGACCGATCTAGTCCACCGATTCTGGGTAAAGGCCAAAATCTCACAATCGCTCGTCCGATAATATTCTGACGGGGGACAAATCCCCAGCAACGTCCATCATAGCTTTGGGAGCGATTATCACCCAATACTAGGTAGGAATCAGGAGGAACGGTGACAGGTTGGTGCAACAAAGGAGGTTGGGGACCTGAAGTACAAACATCCACAGATGTCCGTTGTCCAGCTTCTAAATAATTATTTTCTGGTAGTTGTTTGCCATTAATATATATTTTACCGTCCTTGATTTCCACCCGTTCACCAGGTAAAGCAATCACTCGTTTGATAAAAGCATCTTCATACTTTTCATTTTGTAATTCCTGGGTGGGGGAAAACACGACAATATCGCCGCGTTGAGGTAAGGAAAATCGATATGTCACCTTATCCACAATAATTTTATCGGCTTCCCATTGATTGGGTGTACCGTGTAGAGTTGGTTCCATCGAACCGGAAGGAATCCAACGTGCTTCAGCGACAAAAGTACGAATACCTAAAGCTAGTAAGATACTGAGAATAATTGTTCTTGCGAATTCCGCAATCCAGGAATTATCTGGTTTTTTACTAGAATTTTGATCGGACACTTGGTTTTGCATGGAATTTACAAAAGGACTGATTGATATAGAAAATAACCCCTTGAAGTCGGAGTGACTATTTTTAGTAGCTTTTTTAGCAATTAGCTTGTAAACGGGAAGGAATATAGGGAACAGGACACAGAAAACAGGATATTTACCCTGACTAGAATCGAATTAGTGGCAATTAGCCATAGTATTTATGTCTGTAAAGGTTAACAGTCATACAGTTAAGTAGGTGGGTGGTGAAAATTGTCGTTCAGATCAGGGATTAGGGAGAGACGCGATATATCGCGTCTGTACTGGGGGTAAGGCTTTTCAACGAATGGTGGGTTACATTGTTGTTTGATGTTTAATTGCACCTACTACTTAAGCCAAAATCTTGCAGCCTCAATTGATGTATGGGTTATTTTGTATTCTGCATTCTCTGTCCCCATTCCTAATTAATTACTATATTAGACATCTTAACCGCAGATATTAGATATTCGAGTGAAATTGCTACATTAGCAGCTACTTTTTTGCCAAAATCCACTTTTTTTTGTTTCTCTGATTAAAAATAACTATTGAATCAGCCTAAATCTTTGCTTGACTAGTATAATTATTGGTGTTGATATCGCGTCTGGTTGCAGATGCAGTGTTCGTCATGTCATCCTTGGTAAATTTACTCATTCGTCATGCCCACGTTGTTTTACCTGATTCTAATTTAATTTTCGCAGATGTGCTAATACGCGATCGCTTGATTGCTGAAGTTGCTCCCGTAATTAGCCCTCCTGCGGACACATTGGTTATAGACGCAACGGGGTTAACTTTGTTGCCTGGTGTGATTGACCCCCAGGTACATTTTCGCGAACCGGGTTTGGAATATAAGGAAGATTTATTTACTGCTACCTGTGCTTGTGCCAAAGGTGGGGTGACTTCGTTTTTGGAAATGCCGAATACCCGACCCTTGACTACTACCCAAGCCACCCTGGATGATAAATTACAACGAGCAGCCCAAAAGTGTTTGGTTAATTATGGCTTTTTTATCGGTGCAACCAAGGAAGTTCTTCCTGATTTAAATACCGCTCACCCGGTTTGTGGAATCAAGATTTTTATGGGTTCTATGCACGGTCCTTTACTGGTAAATGAAACCGAGGTGCTAGAACGAATTTTTGCCAGTGGAACCCGTTTAATTGCCGTTCATGCCGAAAATCAACAACGGATCGACCAACGTCGTCAGGAATTTGCCCATATCCATGACCCCAGTATCCATTCCCAAATACAAGATAATCAAGCAGCCTTAGAAGCTACCCAACTAGCTTTAAGTTTATCCAAAAAATATCAACGTCGCTTACACATTTTACACATGTCCACCGCCGAGGAGGCGGAATTATTAAGACAAGATAAACCCGCTTGGGTGACAGCAGAAGTCACACCCCAACATTTACTATTAAATACCAGTGCCTACGCCAAAATTGGTACTTTAGCCCAAATGAACCCACCCTTGCGATCGCCCCACGATAATCAAGTACTATGGCAAGCTTTACGGGACGGGATTATCGATTTTATCGCCACAGACCATGCTCCCCATACCCTGGCAGAGAAATCCCAAGAGTATCCCAATACACCTTCAGGAATGCCAGGGGTGGAAACTTCTTTGGCTTTGATGTTAACAGCCGCTCAACAGGGACATTGTACCGTACCCCAGGTTGTCAACTGGATGTCCACCGCCGTCGCTCAAGCCTATCGTATCCCTAACAAAGGTGCGATCGCACCCGGTTATGACGCGGATTTAGTTCTGGTAGATTTAGAAAATTACCGTCCTGTCCTCCGGGAAGAAATCGTCAGTAAATGCGGTTGGAGTCCCTTTGAAGGCTGGAATTTAACTGGTTGGCCTGTTTATACTATCGTCGGGGGAGAAATTGTCTATGAAAAGGGTAAAATAAATACCCATGTGCGGGGACAAGCTCTGAGGTTTGATGCAGCATAATTCGTAATACCCGCTACGCGGGAAGCAAGCTACGTAATAGCCTACGGCAACGCTTCGCGTACGTAATTATTCACGACTGATACAAGGATCATGTAAACACAGTCATTGTACTTTTTCACCCAGTGGATCGACTTGCTTACGTAGCAATCCCAAACACCTAATTTCTGTTTCGTAATTCGTAAAAACCTTGCATTTGTAATTTTTTGGGTCTTTTGAAAAGCGAAAGGGAAAAACTTAAAACTATTCCCTACTCCCCATTCCCTACCCCTAATAAAAGACTTTTACAGCTAGCGCGGCGCTTCGCGAGCAGCAGAGCCGTATTTATTTTTAATAGTTATGTTAATTTATGCCTCCTGGTTTTTAAAAACACTTAAATACCCAATTCTACTTCCCAGTTTCCAGCAATTTATTAACTTATTAATGAGACAATCCATTTAAAACCAGCATATCTTCCGCATCTAATTCTACAGGTGTGCCGCTTCTAATTAATTCGGAAAAATCCTCGTTAGGAACCATAATTGTTAATGTGTATAGACGGGAATTTCCGGTATTTTTAATTAAATGGGTTCCCGTTGGTGGCACTAGTAGGCTATCTCCAGTTTTTATCTCTACCTTTTTTCCATCACAAATTGCCATCCCTTCTCCCTTAATGACAAAGAACATTTCTACTGCCCATTGATGACGATTGGGAGGGGTTTGTCCACCGATATCAAATATTTCCACACAGCATGTTAAGGAAGTATTCGCGCTGGAACTATCAAAGACTATAGCCAAGCGATTTGTGTCATGGGGACTAATACGAAATGCTTGGTAATCTTTGGGGGATTTCACAATGGGAATTACACAACTTTTTAAAGACATTATCAATAGCTCCTTGAAGTTAGAAATCAAAATACAAAATACAAGAGGCAGGATACGGTTAACAAACAACAGTCAACAGTTAAAAATTAGAATTTAGAAGTAAGAAAGCAGAATACAGGAGACAGAATACAGTTAATAAACAACGGTCAACTATCGCCGTTTGCTATTGAAATTAATACCAATTATTTCTTTCGACAACGTACCCTGGATTTCTCACTAGTACAGGTTGGCTGAAATAAACCGGGTATTAACTTTTTATCTAGTGACCATGCTCCGCGTGGTCGCTTAGTGAGTTGAAGGCTCTGCCTTCATTCACGAAGCAGGAGCCTCGCAGATTCTGCTCCCACGCGGAGCATGGGTGCGAGGGGAAAGGTAGGTGTATTTACGCCGCGCGGTACTAGTAAGTTATAAGCCTTGAGTAACGGATTGATTTTCCTTCTACTCCCGTCACGGACTATTCCCTATGAGTTTTAGGGTTTTGTGAGAAATGGGGGGTACTACTCAAGTTGATTTTGTCTGCAAACTCCGATAAATCTCATCTGAATTAGTCATAAAACCAAAACATTGATTCACATTATAAAAAGTCGCTTGTAAACAATATTCCGGTGAAGTTGTCGCGGTACAATCTTTAATCAGGATGCAGTCATAGCCCAAAAAATTTGCATCCTGTAAAGTGGTCATCACACACTGATCAGCATTGACTCCGGCAAATAATAACGTTGTTCGCCCCAAATTACGTAAAATACTATCCAGGGGCGTATCCCAAAACCCACTCATGCGATACTTATCCACATAAATATCCTCTGGTTTTGCTTCTAATTCATCCACAATTGCCGCAGCCCAACTATTTTTTATGAGTACAGGGGCATTATTTTTTGGTAAGCGATCGCCTACTCCCACCCCTGCACCTGTAGGATTGTAAACGTGGAGCGTAGCAGCACTTAAATTGCGTAAATCGGGACGATTTCCCCAATTCACCCAAATAACGGGAACATTCACACCCCGTAAAATCGGCAGTAACTTTTGCAATGGTTGAATCGGTTGACGCGCAGGGGTGACATCCACCCCAATATGGGATAACCAACCATCGGGATGGCAGAAATCATTTTGCATATCAATCACCAGGATGGCGGTTTTGGCTAAATCCATCCGTAATTGCTTGGTTTCCGTCATCAGAGTCACCGGATGGGGTTCAAGGGGGGGACGGGTAATATCTGCGATCGCCTGATTCACTGTCCAAGCATTGGGACTAATTCCTAGTTTCCGTAATGGTAAATTCATAATTAATGTATTGACATAATTCGATTCCACCAATAGTTTTTGAGTCGGTATCTCAAATAAAGCTATTCTTGATGAGTAATTCTTTTTATTTTGTAACTTGAAAATACCGCTTCCTGGCGGTTTTATTCATCTACTCAAGGTTAAATATTGTGAACTATACAATCAAAAATGCCCTCACTACGGTTGACAATCGGTATCTTCATCAAGATTTGATTATTTCTCACCAGCAAATCTCCGCTATCGGTACTGATTTGGAACCCGTTGGTACGGTCATAGATGCCACAAATAAGTTGCTTTTACCCGGTTTTATCAATGCCCATACCCATTCTTCGGAAATGTGGCAACGGGGTATCATGTCCATGTATCCCCTGGAACTGTGGCTAGCGGAATTATACGATTTTGCCCCCTTGGATTTATCCCAAGTTTATTTAAGCGCTCTGGGAACCGCCGTGGAAACTTTGCTGTCTGGGGGAACCAGTGTGGTCGATCATCTAGTTTTGATTCCTGGAAAAGAATTAGAAACCATCGCCACCGCAGTGCGTGCTTACCAAGAGGTGGGAATTCGGGCTTTTATTGCTCCCCTGATCCAGGATGAGTCGATCACGGCTGGTATACCCTCTGGAAATACTAGCCAAAACCATGAACCCTATTTTCGTTCTACCCAAGCAACCCTGGATATTATCGAAACTGCCGTCCAGCAGTTCCATAATCCGGTAAATGGAGTCAGTATTCTCGTCGCACCCACAGGTATTCAACTTTGTACCGATGCCTTATTTACTGGATGTATCGAGCTAAGTCAAAAATATGACCTGTGTCGCCATTCCCACCTGTTGGAAACCAAAGCCCAGGAAAAACTCGCTCAGGAGAAATACGGATGTACGGCTGTAGAACATCTCCAACGCATCGGCTACTTAGATTATCGTACCTCCCTAGCCCATTGCGTTCATTTGAGCGATCGCGATATCGAAATTTTGGCCGCAACAAAATCGACGGTTGTCCACAACCCCTTGAGTAACCTCCGTTTAGGAAGCGGTATCGCTCCCATTCTCAAGTACCGCAAAGCAGGTGTCAATATCAGTTTTGGCTGTGATGGTGCATCTAGCAATGACTCCCAAGATTTACTGGAAGCCATCAAAATCGGCTCCATCCTCCATAATGTCACCGATATGGATTACCGCAACTGGATTACCCCCTATGATGCGGTACAAATTGCTGCTCAAGGTGGTGCAATCGGTCTGAATATGGGAAATTACATCGGAACTCTAGATATCGGTAAACAAGCTGATTTAGTCACCTACGATTTGACCAATTTATCCTTACTTCCCCGTACAGACCCCATCGGTTTACTCGTTCTCGGTCGTCCCAGTCTTGCTGTTGATAGTGTCTGGGTCAACGGTAAACAGGTTGTGAGTCATGGCCAAGTCACCACCATTGATGTGGATGAATTGCGACAAGCTTTATTTAACCACAGCCAATGGCAAACAATGCGTCAATCGCAAACAGCGATGGAGTTAGAACCCCATTACCGATTTGTGATGGGTTTATCTAATTGATCATCATTCCCATCTCAAATTTATGCCCTAAATCAGATTTTGGATTTTGGATTTTGGATTATTCTGAAGGTATGGATAGGTAAAAGCCATGCTGAGTGTCTATAGATTGGGAAGCTCTTGTTAAACGAGGGTTATGTCTTCCTATTTGTCGCCTTATTTTTTCTAATTTGCTATTACAGGGAAATATTTAACCCTCGTCTTGGAAGTGAAACATACAAACTGAGGCCGATTTTTGCTCGTCAAGTCACCCTTTGAGATGGCAATAGGGAATGGGAAATAGCCAATAGGTAATGCTGACAACAAAACCGCATGAAACTGCTTTTCCCCATCCTCCGAAATACACCCAGCCTTTTCAAAAACTAAAACTACTCCCTACTCCCCATTCCCTACTTATTAAGCCTGTAAATTTCCGAACCTGGTACTTTGACTGCTGTGTCAAATTTTCTTGATATTCGCGATGTTTCCCAATGCAACTCGGATTATTTTCCGTAATACGCCCATCGGAATGTGTAATTTAAATAGCTAATTTCAACACTTCTTTATCAATTCATTATGGATTTTCTAAGAATTTTTGACTTTGCCATTACCTCGGCTTTGCCGTGATTTCATCAAACTACGTTAGCTTTCCCCCTCCTGTCTACCTTAAACATAAATTCATTAATACTGAAATAAAGTAATTATGAAATTAAATTTTTAGTTGTAAAGTTTTCATGTTTTTTAGTGGCAAATCTCCTCTCTATCCTGGTGATATCTACTATTATTTGTATATCTATAAGTAAAAATTAAAACAATATTTCTTTTTTATCTAAGTAGTAAAAGGTATGATAATATACAGGAGGTATCTCCATCAATATAGCTTGTTTACCAGCCAGATACAAATGGCTTCTAGGAAGAAAGGGAAATTTCAAAAATAGTAAATAAAGATACTATCTAGCCCATTCCAACCACATCACAAGCCATACATTATATTTCCGAATTAGAAAAATTGATGTAATTAAACACACAAGTAGTAGAACAATGCTGAAGCAGGGTAGTCTTGATATTCCTATTTTAGAAAATCGGCAATTATCCTCTCTCGCAAAGGATAAATTGGGCTTTACAGGCAAAAATCATGATATTTGCAGTCATCCAGAATTAACGGACTCAGATAATTTTGAATATATCTGCTTAAATCTAGAAACCCTAAGATGTTTTGAAGTAGTCACCCAACAATACGCAGATGTTGGTGTAATATTTGAAAATTGCATTGCGATTCATCCTTCTAATCCCGCATTTCCTACAGCTTCCGGTAATATAGTTTTGTTAGCGGCACCGAATTGCGGATTAATTCAGGTCAATTTTTTGCAACCAGTCAAAATAGTCAAGGCTTTTGTGACCAGTTCCCAACGCTTAGAAATGTCAGCCTATAATCGCGATCGCCAACTTGTGGATCGGTCGATACTTGTGGGTGCGAATTTGGCCAACTCCAACTCATCGGTTCCCCCGAACATGCTAGTCCAAGTTCAAGCAGCAGAGATTCATGCTGTCACCTTTAGTGTGCTAAATGGGCAATTTACCGTTGATGATTTTAGTTTTTGTCGTTGATTTTCCCAAATTGATCCGATTATGACTTGCCAAAATCGGAATTTTCAGGCAAAAGCTATATATTATTAAACTGGATAAATTTGCTAGTTAAGTAGGTAAACACAGTGGCACAGGCTTCGTCATCGTGGCGACAAATTACTAAGTATATACCAAATTGGAAATTAAATACCTCTAAAGGTGGAGTAAAGAATCGTAGTTACCCCATCAAACTGCTCAAGCGTTTCCAAGGTCCGGGTGGTTCCCTGGGTCTAGTCACCTTCATTGTCGCAATGGGGGTATGGGATTGGAAACTGCTATTGGCTCTTGGTGTTGGTTTGGGGACAATGGTGTTTGCCTATTCACTCCAGGAATGGCAGTGGCAGAAATTTTGGCTGGAAATTCGTAAATTTATCTATAGCCCTAATCGTCGCATTTTAGTTGCTGTCCTCAGTGGTGGAATCGGTACGGTTAGCTGTTATGCTGGTGTTTCCACTTGGTTAGAATTAAATCATCATTGGGCTGCTACGGCGATGATTATTCAGGGATTGGCAAGTATTTTAATTTTAATCCTTTTGATTTGGCAACTGGCGAATACCTACGGTCGCGATGCGGATCATAAAGTTGATGAAATATTACAAAATTTAACTGCTTCAGACCCCCTCAAGCGTTTGGTAGCCATCCGTCAAGTGACAAAATTAGTCGAACGGATGCAGGTTGATGGGGATACCAGACAAACTATTATAGACTGCTTACATTTATTGCTCACCCAAGAAAGGGAAACCGTTGTTCGAGAGACCGCATTGACAAGCTTAGAAATCATTGCACCAGTTAGCGATTCCCCCAACTCACCCACACCCCTCAAACCTTTAAAAATACCCCACAAACAGCAAATTTCCCTTTAAATTGACCTGCCATATCCTGTATCCTGTCTTCTGTACTTCACATTTTTCCAGGAATCAGCTTGAGGATACGAATATCTCGATTCATTATCTGCTTAATGATAGTCGCGATCGCTCTCAATTTGAGTGGGTGTGATCGCTTTGTCACCAAGGGCGATCGCGTGGAGCGGGTTAGTGATGGTGATACGATTCGAGTCATCGATCAATCTGGTAATCGGGTGACAGTTCGTCTTGCTTGTATTGATGCACCCGAAATTCCCCACTCCCAAAAAGAACGCGATCGCCGAAATAGCAGCGACAAAAACCAATTTCAATGGGGAGCGAAAGCTCAAGCACGGTTAGAAGAACTTATCAAACAAGGAGGCGATCGCGTAATTCTGACTACAACCGATAATGACAAATATGGACGAAAAGTCGCTGAAGTTCGTCTCCCTAATGGCACTTTTGTTCAGCAGGTTTTACTCCAGGAAGGATTAGCCAAAGTCTACCGTCCCTACCTCAAAACATGTCCCAGTCGTGATATCCTCGAAACTAGCGAAGCCAAAGCCAAACAAGCTAAAAATGGTGTTTGGGGAGACTCCAAATTTGTTAATCCCTGGGAATGGCGTTTCCTGAATAAACAAAAATAGCTAGCAATCAGCTAGCTGCAATTTGGCTGTTGTATTTATCAGCATTTTTCCCAAATCCCTATCAATTGTAGGTGTCAAAATTATTTTGATAAGGAATGGAAAGTAGGAGGAAAAGCATTCCTTGACCTAACCCTTACCACCCACTTGTCAAAATCCAGCTTGACCTAGATTTCTCACAAATCCGTAAAACTTCCAAGGAGTAGGGGGTTGGAGTTAGGGACTAGAAAGAAAATTATGCCGTTACTCACTGCTTACTGTTTACTTGTGAGAAATGCAAGTTGACACAGGTTTTGCTGACGAAACTTTGACAAATCACTCATCAATCTAGAACCAGATATTTGGGGAATTTGCCAAAATTTACACCCGGTTGAGTTCCAACTCCGAAGTAAAATTATTGATTATTCTTCGTCCTCATCCTCATCTACATCTGCTTCATTCAGCTTCTTGTCGCTATCGACTTGAATTAAATGAATGTGCTTGTATCCCAACTTAATTTCAAACTCATCACCGGGTTCCAAACCCATCGCTTTTGTGTAGGTTGCACCAATCACAATTTGCCCATTCTGATGTACACTCACGCGATAGGTTGGTTCGCGTCCACGTCCATCTTTTGGTGTTTCCGGACTCAAAGGAACCCCCCTAGCTGACAACAACGCGTCATAAAAATCAGTCAAATTAACGCGCTCTTGACCACCTTTGGTTTTGGTGTAATATCCACATTGTCTAGCTCTTTCCCGACGTGGCAAATTGGAAAGTTCTTTTACTTTCGCCAACAGTGCTTTTCCTGTTAATGGCGCAGTTGCTGCTTCACTCATTATGCTCTCAGTATCCTTAACTTGCTCCAAATGTTAATAATTTTAGTTGCATTTAGTTACACCTACCACAGGAAGTTTACATACCTGTACAGAGTGCCTAAATCCCTTGCATCAATGATTTTATTCTGACCCAGAAAAATACCAGATTCACATTTATGATTTCCCTTAAAATAGAGAATCTTCCGGCTTTCCAGGGTTTGTTTGTAGTGGTTTGACTGCAATCAGAATCTTCATTCGCTTTTGGCAAATGAATCATTTTTTTATCCTTCAGGTGACGGTTCAACTCAGAGAACCCCATTCCCGATTGACGTACTCTAGCTCCATAAGATGCACAGAACATCTGTAAATCAATGTATTTTCAAATGTTAATGCACCGTCAAAGTTGTCTGAGATATTTTCGGGTTTCCCACATATCCAGACAATCTTATCTCAGGACAGATTTTTCCGCACTTGTTTGAGTATCAAGATATTTTATCCTGAGACTAAACACGCGTTTTCGCGTATTCTACTTTGGAAGAAACAACGCAGTCAATTCGCAGAACCACGATTGATTGGGATGTATGCTACTTCGTATTTTATATTAAATAGTAACATGAAATAATAATAGCAAAATAGTTGTTTAATTTTGAATTAAAATTGCTATAGATTTTTTCAGGAAATATCACACCCTCTGCGTTAGTATCCCAATCTGGATTGTCTAAAAATTTATTTTCTGGACTGAAAGCGTCAAATAGCTAGGTATGCCATCCTCCTAACTTATTTTTGCTCCGTTACGGCAGGAGGATACAAATTTAACAATTCTATATAATGTCATCTGATGATGTCGTCGATAGGAATCCAACACAGATTTTTTAATTTAGCTGACGGGATAAGGTAATAGGGAGTAGCCATCATGAACTGGGTACACTAGAATGCATGAAAATGATTTCTTCTCGCTTCCTACTCACTACTCACTTTCAACTCAGGGAGTAATAAGTAGAAAGGGTACTCTAGTTTTGTTTAATATTCAAATCTGAGTCCTGTAGCTGTAAATTATAGTCCCTTCTGGGGTAATTAAAGGTCTAGAATCAAGGCAAAAATAAATATGAGTCCCGCTTACCAGAGTTTGTCGGAGAAAAGTTTTTCCCGGATTTCTCACGAGTAGGTTATAAGTCTTGGGTGAAGGATTGATTTTCCTTCTACGGAATATCGCTACTCCCTACTCCCTGTAAGTTTTAGGAATTTGTGAGAAATGCAGGTTTTGACCCTCAGCTTTACCCTGCTCGATGTTTGAGCTAATTTCCGGTCATTCAAATTTTGAGCTATGGCTCTAATTAGACGTGAATACCCCTATATGTAAGTAATAGGTAAGTAAACTAGGATCGGGAATCATCAATTACTTTTTCACGGAGCTAGGACTTGGGTTTTGAACTGAAATCGTTGTGGGAACAGGTGATTGTGAGCAAAAAGCCGACTGACTGTAAACTGTCTTTAACTCGCGTTAATCTTGGAGAAAAAGTATGAAAATTAGGGGTTCATCTGTCAATTCATAAGTTGATGGTTATACTAAACATCAATCAACCATATTTAGAGCGAATCCCTAAAAATTTCAGGGATAGAAGGAAAATCAATGCCTTGTAGCGTTTTACTTTGGAATTGATACCTGACGGGGAGCTTGCGGGAGCAGGGGGAGAAAATATATCAAACTTTTAGTTAAATGGTATTGTCTAAGGTTTATAATTTACTTGCTTAAAATCCAGAAATCAAGTGGTACTCAAAAATTCAACATACATTCTTCAGAATCTCAGTCTTTCCTCGAACTAATTTTTCCTAGAGGTTAGGAATTACAGCAATAAGTTAGAGACTTGATGCTGCGTCAATCGTACAGGTGCTGACTTGTTAGTTGGCAGTATATATTTAATTTTGCTTAACTATTTTATGTCCATTGAGCAAATAGCGTGATTGATTTTATTTATAAGTATAATCAACAGTTTATTCGCTATTACTTGATGATTGATTGGGAATACTTATAACAGCCAGCAAAATCAAGGGTCATAACCCGGATTTCTCACAAACTCCTCAAACTTTCAGTGAGTAGGGAGCAGGGAGTAGGGAGTAGGAGGAAAATAAACCCACTACTCAAGGCTTATCACTCCCTTGTAAGAAATGCAGGATAAGTTGGGCTAATAACTGTCTTCAGTTTTTTAGGAGACAGGTTAATATGGGTGATTGGGAGATTTTGATTGTCAAGGTGGATTAAGGGACTTTTGTCTGTATGTTGATGATTTTTGCATGTAAACGAGAAAATCCCTAATTTCTGTTTCAACTAGTTTCCCATGTCGTTTGATTAACATCACTAAACAGGAATACGGTTATTTTCCCTTTTCTCATCACTATTCCCTAATCACTCAGTATCCAGCTAGGTGTACATCAATGGAAGTAAGATTTAAGATCATCAGACAGCAAACCGGTAAAACACCGAAAGCGCAAACTTACATTCTCGATATTGAACCGGGAAATACAATATTAGATTGTTTAAACCGGATAAAATGGGATTTAGATGGAACATTAAGTTTTCGGAAGAATTGTCGCAATACCATTTGTGGAAGTTGTGCCATGAGAATTAATGGTCGTTCTTCCCTTGCTTGTAAAGAAAATGTCGGTAACGAAATCAGTCAAGGTTTTGCGACCAAAAATCCCGATGGCGTACCAGAAATTACCGTTGCTCCCCTAGGTAATTTTCCGGTGATTAAGGATTTAATTGTTGACATGTCCAGCTTTTGGGACAACCTAGAATCCGTAGCACCCTACGTCAGTACCGCAGGTAGAAAAATACCAGAAAGGGAATTTTTGCAAACACCCGCAGAGCGATCGCAACTTGATCAAACTGGTAATTGTATTATGTGTGGTGCTTGTTATTCCGAATGCAATGCTCGTGAAGTTAACTCCAAATTTGTTGGTCCCCACGCTTTAGCAAAAGCCTATCGGATGATAGCAGATTCCCGCGACAATGACACTCAAAACCGATTAGAGCGGTATAATGACACAGAAAGTGGTGTTTGGGGCTGCACGCGCTGCTACTACTGCAACGAAGTCTGTCCAATGGGGGTAGACCCAATGGATCAAATCACCAAAATCAAGCAGGAAATTTTAGCCAAAAAAGACGCGAGTAGTAGTCGAACCATCCGTCACCGCAAGGTTATGATTGACTTGGTGAAAAAAGGAGGTTGGATCGATGAGCGTAAATTTGCACTCCGAGTTGTAGGTCATAACGGACGCGACCTCAAGGGTTTACTAGGTATTGCTCCTTTAGGTCTGAGAATGTTAACTAAGGGCAAATTCCCCCTTACCTTTGAACCATCCCAAGGTACTCAGCAAGTTGGAAAATTAATTACAAGAGTACAGAATGTAGAAGAGAAAGTACATCTAGAAACAAAGTGAGTGGTATCATCTGGGGTCTTGGGGGATATTCAACCTGTCTCCAGTGCGGTTATAAACCCAGATATCCCATTGTCCGTTAACGGTAGTTTCAAAAGCAATTCGTGTCCCATCAGCACTGATGGTGGGACTACGTACCTCCGTTGACAAATTTGCCGTGAGATTGCGTAGCTGACGGGTTTCGCGATCGAAGAGAAAAATATCCGAACGACCTTGACGGGAACCAGCAAAAACGATGTATTTACCATCACTTGATGCACTAGGATGGGAAGCGATGGTATCTAAAGAATTTAAACCCGGTAAATCGATTAAATTACGGGTAATTGTGTCGAACATATAGATATCTTGACTTCCCCTGCGATCGCTAGAAAAAACCACAAAGCGACCAGATATTTGGGGGTTTTGTTCCGAAGCACCACTATTTAAACTACGTCCACCGGGGTCAAACGGGTAACTCAGCAAGCGGGGATAACCAACACAACTACTTAAAAGACTGGATAATAATAGGAATAAAACGGGACTTTTCATAATTTCATAATTAGGAAGACAGGACATAGGAACCATCGGATGAAATGATTTTGGTTTTTACGAGCGTTACACAGCGATAAATACCAAAATCTGTCATATTGATGGGAACACCCACAAAATCCATAGACAATACAATATTGCGCTTATACCTGTTGTTATCCTATTTCTCATCGATCAGCTTCGAGTAATGGGTTAATTTTCCTACCACTGTTAACCAAGATGTTAGTTTGAGAGATTTGTGAGAAATCAGGGATATATCCATCTTTTTTCTGACATTCTAAAGCTGATGGGGTGACAATCTAGCTCAAAAGGCTGATGTTGCAAGGATTATAGAAGAGTTACGAGAAAAAAGATAAAAGTAAATTTAGAACCTTACCCTAAAATCCTTGCTGCGTCTTTGTTTATGTTTATCGGGATTTTCTTCACCCCTCAAGAGACTAAAGTAATCCAAAATTCAAATTTATAAGGACTTTCGTCACCTCTTAAGAGACCAAAGTAATCCAAAATCCAAAATCTAAAATCCAAAATCCCTTAATTACTGACCAACAGTAGCACCATTAGGTATATCCAATTCAATATTTGGTCCACGGTCAAGAACTTCGATATCCCATTGTCCACGGATAGTCGTTTCAAACACGATATATCTTCCATCAGGACTAATATGGGGATTGCGTAACCAACCCCGATAGGTAGGAGTAACAACCTGCGATCGCCCAATTGCACGGTCGTAAAGAGCAACTACAGGACGACCCTGGTCACTGGTAATATAGGCAATATAGCGACCGTTGAAGCTTAAACTGGGACTTTCGATAATAGTATTAGGTCGGTTCAGACCCGGAAGTTGAATGAATTCTTGAGTTTCTAAATCATACACCAGCAGTTGATGAGTTCCGTTACGGTTGGAAACAAACGCCAATAAACGTCCATTACCACTTAAAGCTGGTTGTTCTTCTGTGTAACGACTATTTAAGGATGTTGGACCAATGGGAATACTATTGCCACCACAACCAGCTAATAATATTGTCATGGCGATAAAAAATAGACTCCAGGAAATTTGTAGTCGGAGCCTAAACAAGGAGGTACTTAGTCTCACTTTATCTACATTTCAGAAAACCTGAAAAATTTTAACAATGACTTCACAATAAGGGAGAATAGAAGTAGAGGAAATAGGGAACAGAGGGGAAAATGGAACCAAACCACCTCCATCATCAAAACAGGGGTCTTCCGTCATAGTATAGA
Organism: Calothrix sp. NIES-3974; assembly: GCF_002368395.1. Classification (GTDB taxonomy): domain Bacteria; phylum Cyanobacteriota; class Cyanobacteriia; order Cyanobacteriales; family Nostocaceae; genus NIES-3974. Next base: position 1,497,704 of record NZ_AP018254.1, on the reverse strand, counting down.
CCGACACCCTTCCCCTGGGTCGTAAGGAAACAATCTCATAATCGCACCTAACCTAAGAGGATGTTTTAAAAGTTGATTTTAATGCTTAACAAGTTCGTTTCTTGGGAGTAGGAAGAGACGCGACATGTCGCGTCTGTAGAGGAATAGGGAGTAGTTTACAACGACAAATATATCGTTTGAGCCTATTGACTGCTATCAACAAGTAGCTGATAAAGTATTTATTAATACTTGACCAACATCCTCTAAGACCCAAATCTCCCGACTACATAACTTGCACACCAACTAGCGAAATCACGTAGACGCACAGCAGGAATTACGAATTACGTAGCTTGCTTCCCGCGTAGCGGGTATTACGAATTACAAATTCTCCCCTACTCCCAACATTCAAGTAATAGGCGTATCATCATCATATTTTCCGGGATTACCAAACTCCTGATCAACAGGTTCGATAGGTTTGTAATCCACATAATCAGTGGGGATAGCATCATCATCACTTTTGCTTGGTGATGGGGTATCACTAGAAGGACGACGACGACGGGGACGAGGACTTGGAGAATCATCTTCCACTCCATCACTAGGACGACTGGAATCGGTCGGTCTGCGTCGCGGGGGACGACTTTCTTGAACTCCACTGCTACCCCAGTCATCTTCGTTTTGAGGACGACTGGAACTATTCCAATCCTCATCATCGTATTTTTCGTAGGAGCGACTGCTAGGACGGGAACTTCCGCTGGTAGAGCTACTCCGACGACGGGGATATTCGCTGTTGTTTGTATCCCGTTCGGGACGGTCGCTTTTACGGGAACTGCGACGCGATCGCGTGGAGGTTTCATCGTCGTAACTGTAACTATCACGGCTATCACGACCGGAACGACTATCACGACTTGCGGGAATGCGTCGTCGAGGTTCATCGTAATCATCATCGTAATAGGGTAAAGGTTCCACCCCTACCACCTCCCGCTCTTCCCGATAACGGGAACTACGTCCACCATACTCATAATCGTCGCTCACAGGGCGATCGCGATCCACAATTGGTGTATTACGCTTGGCTTGTTCGGTGGCTATTCCCCGTAAGCGAATACTTTCAAAGGCAAAAAATACTGTAGAACCAACTAGTAACAACTGTCCAAATTGCAAAATCGGATCAAGTCGCCAACCTTGGAAAATCAAAATAAAACCACACAGCAATCCCACCGCAGCAAAAAAGATATCTTGGTCGCGGGATAATTCCGGTCTCACTGTACGCAGGAAATATAATGCTGCCCCAGCTATCGCGAGGAAAATACCTAAAATGCTGGCTGAGTTTGTACCAAAATTTACTTGAGCCAGAACACTGGCTGAGTTCAGCCCAAAAATAACCATGATTTCGTTTCCCAATATCAAAATCTATGTTAACGATTCAGAATAAAAATCTCTACTAATTAGGCGACACAATAGCAGTTAACCATAGCCTGCGGCAATACTAAAACTGAAAAATCAACTATTTCTTCCCGAAGTTGGAACAGCAAACTCCTAAAACTATCAGTGAGCTAGGGAGTCGTGAGTCGTGAGTAAGAGGTGGTAAGTGCGGGAGTAGGGAGAGAATTGAATCTTAACTGAAAATTTAAGCTTCAAAGCATTATGACCTGCTTTGAAGCCCCTAATTCAAAGCTAAACGCTTTTTTTAACTGGGATTGATGATGTCAGTCTTCAGGAAAATCTCCCCCAGCAGCCATCAAAAATCCCCGTCCCACTCCTAAGAGCGCTGAATTTTATCCGATTGGCTAATAAAAATAAGTGCAACCGTTGCGGGGATGACTACAATTACAGTTCCCCAAAAAAGGCTCCAAAGAAAGTTTGCTAAAGAAGGTGTCATTGTTTCAACCTAATTTTTGTTACACACATCATCCTAATTCTAAATGTTCTCCTACATCCTTGAGAAGGAAGATTTACCGGATTGGTAGATAAAGTATCTGCAAATCAGCCTTCACCACGGTTCAAAGGAGGATAGATAAAGTATTTGGCTCTCAGATTTGCGGTAAAATTTGAGTAAAATATTGTTACAAAGCTTAAAATATGGGAAAAGCCTAGTGGTATGTCTTAACCAACAATGATGGACATATTATTTTTCCCATTCAAACGGGGACAGGGTGACTGGACTGATTACACTTTTGGTTGGTTGACAGTTGACTGATAAAAGTTGACCTGCAAGTTTTAACCATATAAACCAAAAGCTCATTGGTGACAGTGTAAACCTGTATTTCTCACGAGTGAATGGTCAGCCTTGAGTGGGAGTGTAACTATTTTTTTATTCCCTACTCCTCACTCCCTATTCTAGCCCATCGAAATTAATGTGGTGGAGTACTAGTCTTCAACAACCCTACGCGTACCAGCTAATCCAAAATCCAAAATCTAAAATCCATGACATCCATTGAAATTACCAACATCAGTTTAGGAATAATTCTCGGAATCATGATGTTCCTATTCATTTTCCGCATCGTTCTAACTTGGTATCCCCAGGTAGAACTAAATAAGTTTCCAATTAACCTAGTCACCTTTCCCACAGAGCCATTTCTCGCACCGACACGCAAACTGATTCCACCAATGGGAGGAGTTGACATTACACCTATTATCTGGTTCGGGATTGTTAGCCTACTGCGGGAAATTTTACTCGGTCAGCAAGGTTTGTTAACAATGATGGGAAGGGTGTAAATCAAGACCTGCACTCCTCCCCATTTCCCGTTCCTAATCCCGACTCCTCAAACTATCCCCTAACTCCTGGACAAAATTGGTAGAAACTTGACCTTGGATAAATTGGGGGACTTCCATAATTTTTTGATGGAAGCCAATAGTGGTGGTGACTCCGGTGATGGCACACTCCCGTAAAGCTCTTTTCATTCGGGTGATGGCGGTGGAACGGTCAGGACCCCAGGCAATCAATTTGGCGATGAGGGAATCGTAGTAGGGGGGAATTTGGTAATCTGTGTAGACGTGGGAATCGATACGTACTCCTGGACCACCGGGGGGTAGATAACCACTGATTCTCCCTGGGGATGGACGAAAATTATGGTCGGGGTCTTCAGCGTTGATGCGACATTCGATGGCATGTCCCCGCAGTTGAATTTGGTCTTGGGTTAATTTTAAGCGATCGCCTTGGGCAATACGAATTTGTTCTACTAATAAATCTATCCCTGTCACCATTTCCGTAACTGGGTGTTCGACCTGAATACGGGTATTCATTTCCATAAAATAAAATTCCCCGGAGCGGTCTAGCAAAAACTCGATGGTACCCGCCCCTGTATAATTAATAAACTGGGCAGCTTTCACGGCTGCTTGTCCCATTTTTTGCCGCAATTCCTCATCCAATGCGGGACTAGGGGATTCCTCAATTAGCTTCTGATTCCGACGCTGGATAGAACAATCTCGCTCACCTAAATGGATCACATTGCCATAGTTATCTGCCAAAATTTGAAACTCAATATGACGGGGTTGCTCAATAAATTTTTCCAAGTAAACTCCCGGATTACCAAAGGCTGCACCAGCTTCTCCTTGAGCAGCTTGGAATAGCTTAACAAATTCGCTTTCATCCCGCACTAGACGCATCCCCCGACCACCACCACCCGCAGTCGCTTTAATCATCAGTGGATAACCAATTTTTTTCGCTAGTTGTAAACCTTCGGTTTCCGATTCAACCAAGCCATTACTTCCAGGAATTGTCGGTACTCCCGCACGCTGCATGGTTTCCTTCGCGGTGGATTTATCACCCATCAAGCGAATTGCTTCCGGTTGTGGACCAATAAAGGCAATTTGGTGGTCAGCACAAATTTCCGCAAATTTGGCATTTTCTGACAAAAATCCATAGCCAGGGTGGATAGCACTAGCATTTCGAGTTAATGCCGCAGAAATTATGTTGGGAATATTCAAATAACTTTTACCACTAGGTGCTTCTCCAATACATACGGCTTCATCCGCAAGTTGAACGTGAAGAGCATTGCGATCCACCGTCGAATGCACTGCTACCGTGGCTATTCCCATTTCCTCACAAGCTCGGAGAACGCGCAGCGCTATTTCTCCCCGATTGGCAATTAAAATTTTGTCAAACTTCATTTTCTAGCTTCAAACTTAAAATTATAGTTAATAATTCAGCTGTCAGGCGATCGCACTTGCGCTCTTCCCTGGGGAAAATCATCACAACCTGCGATCGCAATTGATTGTTTCTGCTTAGACCCAAAATCATAGAGAACTTAAGTACCAACCCAAGCAACTACTTAACCTCAAACATATCCCTTCGTTTTCGCTTTTCCCATATCCACATTACAGAACAACCACCTATTTTCTTAAATTCTGCAACCGAAAACAATTATTTCATTGCAAAATTTTGCGTTTTGCTTCTAGATATATCTAGCAGTTGTGATATAATATCCTAGTTGGACTAAATACAAATGTTCAATCCTTGCGGATGTGGCGGAATTGGTATACGCGCACGTTTGAGGGGCGTGTGCCTTTGGCTTGCGAGTTCGAGTCTCGCCATCCGCATTTCCCAACTCCATAATTCATGTGAAATTAAAGCGCGGTCTCGAATTTTCCCGATACCGCGCTTTTTACATCGGTCACTAGTAGTCGATTTATAACAGTTGCCTATTTCCCACACCCTCAAGATTATGCTTTTATAGAGATAAGTGAACTTTTGTAAAGAACTATATTTATCATCTACATCAAACCTCGCTTGAAAATAGGGAGCGGGGAGTAGGAAGTACAAATGAGCTATTTTCTTGTTTAGTCATGTCCAAATGACATGGGGGACTGACTTGCAAGAGAGTCGGGAGTCGGAAAACCACCTTCATGGGTTCTGGTGTAAGTAATACATGTAGGTTACTCCCCACTTCCAAAATCCAAAATTCAAAATCCAAAATTCACAATCCAAAATCCAAAATCGAATGACTGCTACTTTTATTCCCAGCAAAAACAAGACATCTCCAGTCGGGTGGTATCGCTTAAATCCAATTTGGCAAGGAGACGAAGAGGTAATTCAGCAAGGACTACCCCATACCCAACTTGCTCCTGCATGGCAATTATTACTGTTAGGAGACGGTTCCCCCACACGACATTTACAATTATTAACCGGTGAGCCAACGGAAGTAGACGTGATTGACATGTCTCCCATTGGTATGGATTTAGACCACGCACCCGACTTAATTCAAGCAGTACCCGGACCACGTTTGCGACGACAGGTGTGGTTGAGAACAGCTTCCGGACAAAGATTAGCCTATGCCACTTCCTGGTGGGAAGCTTCCCACGTAGATGAATATTTACAAAACCGCTCCTTACCAATATGGGCCAGTTTAGCGCGATTAAGGACGGAATTGTACCGTGATGTCCAAGGAATTTACTATGGGCGATCGCAATCCTTAGAAATCGGGTTTAATGTCTCCGGACCATTTTGGGGGAGACACTATTTATTTTGGCACCACGGACAACCATTAACATTAATTTATGAGGTTTTTTCCCCCTATCTCACCAAATATTTAGGACCAACACAGTAGAGACGACCCGTCGGGTCGTCTCTACCATCGTCGGGTCGTCTCTACCATCGTCGGGTCGTCTCTACCCCCTGTATTTCTGAAAATTTAATCCAAAATCCAAAATCCCCAGATGGATATTATCGACATTTTAACCACCGATTACCAACGCTTCCCTGTCAATCAAACCTATAGCATTTACGCAAAAGACGTTTACTTCCAAGACCCCATGAATAAATTTCGGGGAATTGAACGTTACCAAAAAATGATTCAATTCATCCAAACTTGGTTTTTAAATATCAAAATGGATTTACACAGCATCCATAAAGAAGATAACCGCATTAAAACCGAATGGACATTGCACTGGAATACCCCCCTCCCTTGGCAACCCAGAATATCTATTTCCGGCTGGAGTGATTTATTATTAAATGACGATGGATTGATTGTTTCCCACATTGATTATTGGCATACTTCCCGCTTTGATGTTCTCAAACAGCACTTTTTCCCCAGAAATAGTCAATAAATGCTTCATAATGTAAATATATGTAAATCAATCTCTCATCTTAGTTTAATATTAAAGAACCATCCATGCGCGTAATATTGATGACAGGGAAAGGCGGAGTTGGCAAGACCTCCGTTGCCGCAGCAACCGGATTGCGTTGTGCAGAAATGGGTTATCGTACATTGGTATTGAGTACCGACCCAGCACACTCCCTTGCTGACAGCTTTGATTTGGAATTGGGACACGAACCCCGCGAAGTTAAACCCAAACTTTGGGGTGCGGAGTTGGACGCATTGCTAGAGTTAGAGGCAAACTGGGGTAGTGTGAAGCGCTATATTACTCAGGTTCTGCAAGCGCGCGGTTTGGATGGAGTACAAGCCGAAGAATTGGCGGTTTTACCGGGTATGGATGAAATTTTCGGATTGGTGAGGATGAAACGTCATTATGATGAAGGAACCTATGACGTTTTGATTATCGACTCTGCACCGACGGGGACGGCTTTACGGTTGTTGAGTTTACCGGAAGTCAGTGGTTGGTATATGCGAAGGTTTTATAAGCCGTTCCAGAATATTTCGGTGGCTTTACGTCCTTTAGTGGAACCGATTTTTAAACCCATTGCAGGGTTTTCCCTTCCTGATAAGGAGGTGATGGATGCACCCTACGAGTTCTATGAGCAAATTGAAGCCTTAGAAAAGGTGTTAACTGATAATACCCAAACCTCGGTGCGATTGGTGGCTAATCCTGAAAAAATGGTAATTAAGGAATCTTTACGCGCCCATGCCTATTTAAGTTTATATAATGTGGCGACGGACATGGTGGTCGCCAACCGCATTATTCCCGAAGAAGTGCAAGATCCATTTTTCCAGACTTGGAAGGACAATCAAAAGCAGTATCGACAGGAAATTCACGATAATTTCCATCCCTTACCAGTCAAGGAAGTACCTTTATTTTCCGAGGAATTGTGTGGGTTAGCAGCTTTGGAACGGCTGAAAAACACCTTATATCCCGGTGATGAAGACCCTACCCAGGTCTATTACAAAGAAAACACAATTCGTGTCGTTCAAGAACAAAACCAATACAGCTTAGAGTTGTATTTACCAGGTATCCCCAAAAATCAAATCCAACTGAGTAAAAGTGGTGACGAGTTGAATGTGAGAATTGGTAATCATCGTCGTAACTTGGTATTACCCCAAGCTTTAGCTGCATTACAACCTGCGGGTGCAAAAATGGAGGATGATTATCTGAAAATTCGCTTTGCTGACACCAGTAATATATAGTTCAACACAGTCATCGCAAGGGTGTATTCCAGCTTTTATCGCTTGGTATCAAGAATAATCTTGTCATTGCATTTAAAGTACGACCTTCAGCAATCGATAGACTCGTTCTGAGTGATAAATTTTGCGATCGCTACTTTGCAATGGTAATGACAAAATATGTTTTTACACATTTGGGATGCTCCCCACCAGAGAGACGTAACATTGCTACGTCTCTTCTGTTGACTATAAAAACGAGCTTTTCAGATATTAAAATCGACTTTTAATACATCCTAATTATATAGCTTTGAAAACTGGCATATTCAGTATTGACAAAATGAAAATACAACAAAAAAATGACCGACTAAAATTGACAATCAAATTCAGCCACAATCAGCTTGAGGGAGTAGGAAAAAGTCCATATCATTTCATCAGTTTTTAATACCCTATAGCCAAGTTTTGTGTTTGCATTCCTATGTGTATTTTTTATCAGCATTAATCTCTATCCCTTGCTCTTCATTTGAACCTTTAAGTGCTAATTTACTTTGTCGGTAAGGATTTCTGGTATTTTGTGATTTCATTTGCTCCATCAAAATTATTGGCAATAAATCATACCAACTTTACAAAAATCAACAAAATGACTAAAAAAGTAATTTTATTTTCTGCAAAAAATAGGAAATAAAGATTTAAATAAGTAACTTAACTTGATAAGATAATACTTTCTAGCGGGTGCAAGTCAAGTTAATACATCTATTATTTTTGTGCATGAATACTTTGCGTTTGTACGATTTTTTACCTTCTGGCAATGGATATAAAATTCGTCTTTTACTGGCACAATTAGGAGTACCATTTGAACGAATTGAGTTAGATGTAACAAAGGGTGAAACACGCACAAGCGAGTTTTTGAGCAAAAATCCGAATGGAAAAATACCTTTGCTAGAAATTTCCCCTGGACAGTATTTAGCAGAATCGAATGCCATTTTAATTTATCTGAGCGAAGGTACGGAATTTTTGCCCTATGAACGTTTTGCCAGGGCACAGGTTTTTCAGTGGTTATTTTTTGAACAAAATAGTCACGAACCTTATATAGCTACACCCAGATTTTGGTTATCAATTCTGAAGCAAGGGGAAGAACATCAACAGGAAATAAATCAGCGTCAACAGATGGGGTATAAAGCCCTAGATGTGATGGAAAATCACTTACAAAACCGTGATTTTTTTGTCAATCAGCGTTATTCAATTGCCGATATTGCCCTATTTGCCTATACCCACGTAGCGAATGAGGGAGGATATGATTTGAGTCGATATTCAGCAATTAATAGATGGATTGAACAGGTTAAAAGTCAGCCGGGTCATATTAACATTCATGAAGTATAGAAATTGGCAATCAAACGATTTGGAATTTGAGATTTTGGATTCCTGGAATTTAGTAGGTATAAACTGCATTTGGAGCAAATTTGGAGATAGCTTTTTAATTTATATCTATTTCTACGACCTTTTGACGGGAGTGAAAACCAGATTTAATCCGAACTGACTTTTGGGGTATAGAAAACTTTTCGGCAAGAATTTCGATTAATTCAGCATTCGCTTTTCCATCTACAGGTGGAGATTTAAGGTAAATTACTAAATTACCTTGGTTATCTTCGACGATTTTGACTTGTTTAGAATTAGGTTTAACTTTGATGGTTAATTTTTGCATATATTATTATCTGCCAACCGAGTCTTTTCCTGATTACTTTCCATCATATTCACTCAGAAAATGCATAAAAAGCCCACCGTAGCGACGATGGGCAAAGAGAGGATTAAATCAAAGTTATGAGCTTGTTTTGATATTCCTATCATAGGCATAGATGAACACGATTAAAGTTTCAAAAGAACGGTTTGGGAATTTTGGAGTTTGTGTACGTATATTCACTTGTAAAACTGCTTGCAAAAAAATACAGGGAATGGGGAAAAGGGAGTAGTAATAATAACTATTTAGACACTTGTTGCTAAAGCTCAAGCTACACGTTCAGTTACATACAAACGTACTCCAAAGGAAGGTTACGCCTACATGGGGGACTAATACCGATTCCAAAAATGTTTGTCACAGAATCCATGATAAATATTGTAGGTATTGTAAGATGGGATATAGCCTCTTTCAAAAGATGTTTGGAAAGTGTCAAGAAGTACTTTATCAACCACTTCTAGGAGACAGGGAATAGGCTCAAACAGTATACTTGTTATTAGAAACTGTACAGACGGACATGTTGCGTCTCTCCCGACTCCCAAAAAAGAGCTTGTTAAGTATTAAAATCGACTTTTAAAACATTCTCTCAGACTCTCAGAGGAGCTGAACGCTAACGCGTCTCTACCAGCAAAATTCATCAGTCGTATTATTTTGTCCCAATTGGTATGTATACGGTGTCCCATCTCCTAGGGGATTTCGTTTAAATTTGATACAGATTATCTTCACTATATAAACCTTGCTGCCAATACTTATAAGCCGCATAGGCTAGGGTGACGACTCCGGTGATGATGGCGGATTCGTCCACTTCAAATTGGGGATGGTGTAGGGGGTGGTTAGGAGCTTGAGCAAGTCCGACACCAAGACGAAACATCGTTCCGGGAGCGTAATCTAGATAAACAGAAAAATCCTCTGCACCGAGGGATGGTTCGGGTAAAATTTGCACGCGATCGCTACCCCATGCTTCTTCGGCTGCTGCTTGTAAAATTTGTGTCAAATTGTAATCATTTTGGACACTGGGAACCCCTTGACGATAGTCAACTTGATATTTAGCTCCATAGGAATTGCAGGTATTAGCGACAATCGTTTCAATCCATTTCGGGAGTTGGGCACGGGTTTCCCGATGGAGCGATCGCACCGTTCCCCTTAATTCTACCTGATCGGCAATAATATTCGGCGCTCGTCCCCCTTGAATTTGCCCAATACTCAACACCACCGGACGCAAAGGGTTATGGGTTCGACTAATGGCCTGTTGTAAAGTGGTAATCACCTGGGAAGCAATCCAAATGGCATCAATCGCCTCATGGGGACGCGCTCCATGACCCGATTCGCCAAAAATCTTAATTTCCAACTCATCAGCAGCAGCTGTTAATGCTCCATACCGTAAACCAATCGAACCACCAGGAATGGAAGGAAACACATGCAAACCAAAAATTGCCGACACATCCTCCATCACCCCATCCTTAACCATCCAACTTGCACCCTGAGCAATTTCTTCTGCTGGTTGGAACAAAAAGCGCGTTTTCCCCGGTAAATTTCCAGCTAAATCCGCCAAAACCATCGCCACACCCAAACCAACCGTTGTATGTACATCATGGCCACAAGCGTGCATTACCCCCGGTATCCGGGAGGCAAAATCCAACTGGGTGCGCTCTTGAATCGGCAATGCATCCATATCCGCTCGAATCGCCAAAACCCTTTTGTCATCACCATTTCCCACTAACTCACCAACGACACCCGTTTTCCCCACCCCTTCAACCACATGTAACCCACTCGAAGACAAAACACCAGCAACAAAAGCCGCAGTTTGATATTCTTCCCCACTTAATTCCGGGTGGGAGTGTAAATGACGACGAATTTCAATCAAGCGGGGAGCAATTTTACTGGCTAAGTTTTTAATTTGGGTCAACATTGTGTTTTATCTATAGATTTTTAGACGTAATATAGTGCCTTTCTCCCATGATATTCATAAATCACCAGGGACGCAGGACATAGGATTATAAACGACCCGACGGATAGTCTCTATTTTCCAGCGACCTGTGATAATATAGGAGACTGCTGCATATTATCAGGAAAATTAGATTTGTCATGGCTTTGAAGCAACAGGAAAAACAGGAAATCATGTCCAAGTATCAAGTTCACGAAACTGATACAGGGTCAGCCGATGTGCAAGTAGCAATGTTAACCGAGCGCATTAACCGCCTCAGCGAACACTTGAAGACGAATAAAAAAGATTACTCTTCCCGTCGTGGACTATTGAAAATAATTGGTCAACGGAAGCGCCTTTTGGCTTATATTCAAAAGTATGACCAGCCACGTTACAAAGATTTGATTACCCGTCTAGGTATTCGTGGATAAATAGAGTTATAGATATTGCTTATGTCCACAGAACCCGAAGCAAATCCCATTCCTTTTGAGCCGAAAACAAAGCGTCAAAAAACAACTACGAAAAAGTCCCAAACTCCCGTAGTCAAAGAAAAGCCCACCCAAACGCACGGTCAAAAGCCACCGTTTAACAAAAAAGACATGGCAATCCCCGAAGTCATTAGCCAACGCATGATTAAACGCGTTGCCTTCTTTAGCGGAACGCCGACCATACTAGGTATTAGTACTTTAATTATTAGTTATTTACTGATTACCTTTGCCCATATCACCCTTCCCCCCATCGCTGTATTACTGGTGAATATGGGATTTTTTGGTTTGGGTGTATTGGGTATTACCTATGGTGTCCTCTCCGCCTCATGGGATGAAAATAGAACTGGTACCCTAATTGGTTGGAACGAGTTTACGACCAACTTTGGACGGATGGTGACAGTTTGGCGAGAAACCCGCAAAAATAAAGCTAATCCTTCCTCCTAGTAGTCTTTAGAGTCAACTTTGATGGGTAAGAAAAAAGGTATGTAGTTGCGTTCATAGCGCTCTACAACTGAAGCTTTGTTGGGGCTAGGACACTACTACAAACACCGTGTTTTCGGTTGCTAGAGTTCTAGAAAAAAGATTGAACTAGAGTTAGTAGGAATGGGCGAAGCATCTCTATAAATTGGTAAACTAATGCAATAATCCCAATTTTCTCGGTATCTGCTGGAATAATTCTAAAGGCGTGGTCTTGTGCTGCGTCTTTAGCTAGTTCTCACCAGCAAATTTTGCCGAAAAAGTTTTTTATGTCTTCAAACCAAGATATATAGATAATCCGGAAACCAATAAAGATTATAATAATACCAATTTTCTCAATTAACAGCACTTGTTCACAGATGCCTATCAACAATTATTCCCTGCCAATACTGAAAACATAATGGATACATAAGTCTTAATCAAATAAATAAAACTGCGTTACTTTCTCCAATCGTTCCTCAATCAGGTAAAATCTCGGATGGTATAAGTTCTAATCAGAATTTCAAGTATAAACTCTATACTTCTGCCAGCACAAACCTAGATATAGTATTTTTCAGATAGACAAAGCACATTTAGATTTTGAATTTTAATAATTCTTGAACATCAAAACATACAGATTAAAATTTTGCCTCACTGAACCGAGAAATATTACACAGTCAATGGTAAGAGTTTCTTAAGCCGGGAATCAAAATACAAAGAATCACAAATTAGCAGCTTAAGAACACCGAAGACGGATTAAATTTCCACAACACGTTCCACTCACACTTAACACAGGGGATTTACGTATGATTATTGTCATGAAAGCAGGTTCTCCAGAAATAGAGATTGAACGGATAAATGCCGAACTCTCTACATGGGGACTCAATCCAGAAAAAATTGTCGGTAAACACAAGGTGGTCATCGGTCTCGTTGGGGAAACAGTCGATTTAGACCCTTTACAAATTCAAGAAGTCAGTCCTTGGATTGAAGAAGTTTTACGGGTAGAAAAACCCTACAAGCGTGCAAGTCGCGAATATCGCCACGGTGAAGCTTCTGAAGTAGTCGTTAGTACACCTGATGGTCCTGTCACCATTAGTGAACATCATCCCGTTGCAGTGGTAGCAGGTCCCTGTTCGGTTGAAAATGAAGAGATGATTGTGGAAACTGCGCTCCGTGTCAAAGCCGCAGGAGCCAAATTTCTGCGGGGTGGAGCCTACAAACCTAGGACTTCACCCTATGCCTTCCAAGGACATGGGGAAAGTGCCTTAGATTTATTAGCCGCAGCACGGGAGAAAAGTGGACTCGGTATTATTACTGAGGTGATGGACGCATCAGATTTAGAGCGGATTGTAGAAGTTGCGGATGTGGTGCAAGTTGGCGCTCGTAACATGCAAAACTTTTCCCTCCTGAAAAAGGTGGGAGCGCAGCCAAAGCCAGTATTATTAAAGCGGGGTATGGCCGCCACCATTGAAGATTGGTTGATGGCAGCAGAGTATATTCTCGCTGCGGGAAATCCGAATGTGATTTTGTGTGAGCGAGGAATTCGTAGCTTCGATCGTCAATTTACTCGCAATTTACTTGACATTTCCGTGGTTCCCGTGCTAAGACAATTAACCCACCTGCCAATCATGATTGATCCCAGTCATGGTACAGGTTGGGCTAGCTATGTACCTTCGATGGCGATGGCTTCAATTGCCGCAGGTTGCGACTCGTTGATGATTGAAGTGCATCCAAATCCGAAAAAAGCCCTATCGGATGGACCTCAATCCTTGACACCTGATGCCTTTGATCAGTTAATGAAGGAATTGGCGGTGATAGGTAAAACTGTTGGACGTTGGGAGTTACCTGTTGCAGCAGTTGTGTAGGTTTAGTTAGGGTAGCGCAGCGCTAGCTGTAAAAGTCTTTTAGTAGGGGTAGGGATTACAGACGCGATATATCGCGTCTTTACTATTTTCAGTAAGCTTGCTACGTGAGATATTACTTCCCCCTTCCCACCCTACGGGAAGCAAGCTACGTAATCACCCAGTGGCCTTACTTTTGTGTAATTCCTAACTGGGAAAGAAACCTTAATTCCGAAAACTTACAGGGAGTAGGGAGTAGTGAATAGAGAGTTGGAATAAATTATCAATAGTTTCAGAGATTAGGGAGTAGGGAGTAGTGAATAGGGAGTAGAAGGAAAATTTAACACCCGCATTTCTCACAAGTTCCTAAAACTTATGGGGAGTGGGGAGTAGTGAATAGGGAGTAGAAGGAAAATTAATGCATCACTTAAGACTCATAATTTACTCATGAGAAATCCGGGAACAGTAAACAGCCATAGACCTGGACATGGGTAGCGCAACTTCTCTACAAGAAGACTTCCCGTAGGGTACAGCCAAAACCAATATTTTTCACTATTTAAATCGGATTGCTATGGGAATTAGCTAGCAACAACTAAATCTGGTAAAGCTGAAGATGCGGATTCTGCAAAAATATCTTCATAGGTGTCATAAATTTCAAATACTGAATCTAGTTGGGTTACTTCTAAAATCAGTCGCACAGGTGCTTGCAGATTGCACAAGACAAATCGACAGGAGTGCTGACGAGCTTTTTTATAACCATTCACTAAAGCGACTAATCCCGAACTGTCCATAAAGTTAACAGAGGCGAAATTGAAAACCCAAATTTGATTTTTAGCGGGAATTATTCTGGCTATTTCTTCAGTTAATAGGTTTCCACCTGATAAATCAATACTACCTGGAAGCTCAAATAAAATTACCTGATTTTCTGCTGCTGGACTCATAGAGGTGTTTGTGTAAAAGTTTTCGTTAACAAAAAAACAAAAGACATAAATACCACCTGTCCGCCAACCCGTTTTCCTGTCAATCAAGTTCAAATATTTTGATGAATAGATCAATCAGAAAACATGATCTGCGGGAATTTTCAGTATTTATGCCGTATAAATAGCATCACTCTAGCCAGTATAGACAAGTTAAAAGTATTACTTGGTTGCATCTGACCACTTTCACAAAACTTTTATAGTTTCACTGGGTTTTGACGAAGTTACGGTAAAAAAGCTATTTTTTTTTGCGTAGTTATACCTAAATATAGGGGAAAAATAGGGGAAAAGAAGTAATCAGTGGTACGACCATTTAGAGGGAAATATGGTATTATTTCCAGCTTGTAAAATCAGGGAGTGGGGAATAGGAAATAGAATTGGTAAGAGATTGCTATGGATATATAGGGCTTGCGGAAAAGTTTTAAATCGGTTTTACTTTTTGAAAAACAGTGACGGTTACACATATCGCCATTGAAAAAACATCGCAGCTTGACCAGCATAGGTGTTATCGGGATTCAATACATTCCACAGGGTGCCATTCTCAATGTAAAACCTTCTACCACTGCTGGAAATGCGTACACCGGAATAATAACAAAAACCCTTTTCACTACCTCTGCTTAAAAGCTGGTTACGTTCTTCCTGTTCTGCTGGTTCCGCACTATAACGGGAGGGCATACTGGTAAAATCAGCCCATGACATTTCCCAAAGTTCTAGTGCAGCGCGATTACCATAATTGTAAATTGGGTCGGATTCAGTACCGTGGGAAATGACGACAAAGGGAGCATCAAATACCAATTGGGTTAGGTCTTCTGGTGTGACGCTGAGATCAAATAAAGCTTGTCCCGTCCAATGTTGATAGCTGCGCATTAAATTCTGCGTATGGCGAATTATTTCATCTGGGAATGCGATCGCGTCTGTCATGGGAAAATTATACAGATATACTTCCCTTGTAATTATCCCATGTTCCAGTCACCTACTGGTCAGTTTTACAGGTTTTCAACGTTGACAGGAAAAATAATATTCGATACAATTGATTGCTGATTAAAATATTGCTTATAGCTGAGTTAGGTACTGGTGACATAGCATCGGTCACGTAGGCGATAGTTGTTTGAGTGACAGTGTACTGCCAGGTAAAAGCCTAAATACAGCTTTTTTGTTGTTTATTCATGAGGTGAATATGGCCAAGCGCCGTAATCCGAAAAAAGAAAAGGCGCTACGAAACCAAGCGTATGCCCGCAAGTTTCGTAAACGGACTACCACTGGAAGATTCCAGAGAAGATTCCAGCAGCAAAGTTCGGGTAAGAGTGAAGAGGATGAGAACGAAACGGCAATGGGCGCAGAGTAATTCTCAGTTTTGTAGTCACCTTGCTATTTGCAGTCTGAAATTCCCGTAGTTAATGATCAAGAAAATGATAGGGGAGATAAGATATACATTACCTCCCCTATTTTTATTTTTTCAATATTGTCCGCATACCGCATAAACGCGTAGCGTGTCCGCAGGACTTGGAACCAAGTTAAGTCCCTTGGAGAGGTTTCGCCAACACAAAGATTTCAGCGTGTCGGAATGTCAAATTATGAATATAAAGGCGCTCTGGGGGGGTGACAATCTAGCTTCAAAGGTTTGTGCAACAAGGATTATAGAATAGCTTTCGCCCTAAGTATAAAACAATACGGTTCAGTTAGACTTAAAAGCCTGATTATTGGGTAGGTTGGGTTGAAGAATGTAGAGGCAGAGCCCAGGCTGTGTACTTTGTGCCTTTTTTGGGGTCGCAAATTCATCCACAAACCGTGACAACAAACTTGTTCCAATACTCCAGCAGAAAAATAGTTCATTCCTACTCCCTACTCCCCTGAAGAGGACCCACCGGGTCGTCTCTACTCCCCATTTTCAAACTAAACAAGCATCTCAAAAATACTTACGGCTATCAATGGGATTTAACTGGATTTTGTTGCTTAATAGCTTTGTAGAAGAATTAATCAAATCACAAATCACACAGATAGCTGTATATTTGTCCTATGTTAAAAGTATTCGCAGACCGAGGGGGAACTTTCACGGATTTGGTTGTAGTGACGGATGACCAGTCGATTGTTGATCGACTCTCCCATGCTCCAGAACGCTTCCAAATCACACCCCTTGCTAACCGTACCTGGATGATTATTTATAAACTGCTTTCAGAACAGCCGGAACGGTATCAGGATGCGGTGATTCAGGGGATTCGAGATGTACTGGGACTTGCTGGGAACCAACCTATCCCCCCTGGAGCGGTGGATGTTGTAAAAATGGGGACAACGGTGGCGACTAACGCCCTGTTGGAACATAAGGGGGAGCGTACTATCCTTTTGATTACTCAGGGTTTTGGGGATGCTTTAGCCATTGGCTATCAAAACCGACCGCATATTTTTGCTCGTCAAATTATATTACCCGATCGGGTTTATGAACGGGTGATTGAGGTGCGAGAACGCTACACAGCCCAGGGAGAAGAGATTATCCCAATTACAGATCAAGAGAAGCAGCGATTGCAGACGCTGTTACAAAAGGCTTACGAGGATGGGATGAGGGCAGTTGCGATCGCTTTTATGCATGGTTATCGTTATCCAATGCATGAGCAGCAAGTTGCTGAATTGGCTCGTCAAGTGGGGTTTACCCAGGTTTCCGTTTCCCATACAGTTAGTCCGTTAATGAAGTTAATTCGTCGCGGGGATACAACGGTTGTGGATGCCTACCTGTCACCAATTCTGCGACGGTATGTGGATCAAGTTAGCACGGCATTGTCCCAGTCAGCTACTGGTACTAAATTGGAATTTATGAAATCCGATGGGGGACTAACGGAAGCCAGTAGATTTCAAGGTAAGGATAGTATTCTTTCTGGACCTGCGGGTGGTATTGTGGGGGCGGTAAAAACAAGTACAGCCGCCGGATTTTCCCAAATCATTGGTTTTGATATGGGTGGTACTTCCACGGATGTGTCCCACTACAACGGTGAGTATGAGCGTACCTTGGAAACGGAAATCGCTGGGGTACGTATGTATGTACCCATGATGTCCATTCATACCGTTGCTGCGGGGGGTGGATCAATACTGCGATTTGACGGCGATCGCTATCGGGTGGGTCCAGAATCTGCGGGAGCGAATCCGGGTCCTGCTTGCTATCGTCGCGGTGGTCCGTTGACGGTGACGGATTGTAATGTGCGTTTGGGTAAAATTCAGCCGCAATTCTTTCCCCAGGTGTTTGGTCCCCAGGGGAATTTACCCATTGATGACCAGGTGGTAATGGAAAAATTTGCCCAGTTGAATGCAGAAATTCGCGCGCAAACGGGTGATACTCGCAGTGATGAGGAGGTTGCTGCCGGATTTTTAGCCATTGCCATCGAGAAAATGGCCAATGCAATCAAAAAAATTTCCATCCAGCGTGGCTATGATGTCACCCAGTATACCCTCTGTTGTTTTGGTGGAGCTGGTGGACAACATGCTTGTTTGATTGCGGAAGCGTTGGGGATGAAACGGATTTTTATCCATCCTTTGGCAGGGGTTTTATCTGCCTATGGAATTGGTTTGGCGGATGTACGCATTTTGAAGGAAAGGGCAATTGAAGCGAAACTAGAGGAAAGTATCATGGCCTCCCTAGAGCAGGCTTTGGTAGACCTGGATGGGGAGAGTCGAGGGGAAATTATTGCCCAGGGGGTGAGTCCAGAGCGGATTCAAACTGTTCCTAAAATCAGATTGCGTTATCAGGGAACAGATTCCGCTTTAAATGTGGATTTTGCCAAAATAGACATTATGCGATCGCAATTTGAGCAGATGTATCGGCAACGCTATGGATTTTCCTTCCCTGATAAGGATTTGATTGTGGAAGCTGCCTTTGTGGAAGCCATTGCTCCTGCTGAACCCATTCCTGTACCTTTACCACCTCACCAGAGAACTACCCCTTTACAGGCGATCGCATCTGTGCAAATCTACACTAAGGGTGCATGGCATGATACCCCTGTTTACCGTCGTCAAGACCTGAAAGTCGGCGATCGCATTACGGGAGCGGCGTTGATTTTGGAAGCTACGGGAACCAATGTCATTGAACCGGGTTGGTGTGCGGAAGTGACACCCCAGAACTATTTGATTTTAACCAAAGTCGAGGAAATTACCACCACCCCATCTCTCCCCATCGCCACAACCACCAGACCCGATCCAGTTATGTTAGAGATTTTTAACAATCTCTTCCAATCCATCGCTGAGGAAATGGGCATCGTTTTACAAAATACCAGCTACTCAGTAAACATCAAGGAACGACTGGATTTCTCCTGTGCCATTTTTGACCATCAGGGACAACTAGTGGCAAACGCTCCCCACATTCCTGTGCATTTGGGTTCTATGGGTGACAGTGTGGGTAGTTTAATTCGTGTCAAAGGCAGCACCATGAAACCGGGAGATGTCTTTGCTGCCAATAACCCCTACAACGGTGGTACTCACCTCCCCGATATCACGGTCATCACCCCCGTATTTCTTCCCGGACACACCACACCCACCTTTTATGTTGCTTCCCGTGGACACCATGCCGATATTGGTGGTATTACACCGGGTTCGATGCCGCCCTACAGCCAATCAATCGACCAAGAAGGCATTTTACTGGATAATCTGCAAATCGTAGACCAGGGAGGCTTTCTGGAAGCAGAATTACTAAATGTGCTGGCCAATAGCCCCTATCCTACCCGTAATCCGATGCAAAATTTGGGTGATCTGCAAGCCCAAATTGCCGCCAATGAGCGAGGAGTACAGGAACTGTGCCGCTTGGTAGCCACCTATGGGTTGGACACGGTACAAACCTATATGCAGTACATACAGGATAATGCGGAAGCGTCGGTGCGGCGAGCCATTGAGGTGCTAAAACCCGGTAAATTCACCTATCAACTGGATGTAGACGCGCCTTTCTACGCAGCTAGTTTAGGGAATAATCACCACATCTGTCAAATCTGTGTAGAAATCCAAATTGATGCAGCCACTCGCTCCGCCCGCATTGATTTTACAGGTACTTCCCCCCAGCAACCCACCAATCTCAACGCACCCCTAGCAGTTTGTAAAGCCGTTGTTCTCTATGTCTTCCGTACCCTGGTTGCCGATGATATCCCCCTCAACGCCGGCTGTCTGAAACCCTTGGAAATCATCGTCCCCGAAGGCTGCTTACTCAATCCCCATCCCCCCGCAGCTGTCGTCGCTGGCAATGTGGAAACCTCCCAAGCGATCGCTAATGCTCTTTATGGTGCATTAGGAGTAATGGCAGCTTCCCAAGGGACTATGAATAATTTTACCTTTGGTAATCAGCACTACCAGTACTATGAAACAATTTGTGGCGGTTCTGGAGCCGGAGCCAGTTTTGATGGTGCGGATGCCGTTCACACCCATATGACCAATTCACGCCTTACCGACCCAGAAGTCTTAGAATGGCGATTTCCCGTCATCCTTGAGGAATTTGCCATTCGTACCCATAGTGGCGGCATCGGTAAATACCGGGGCGGTAATGGTGTAATTCGTCGCCTACGTTTCCGCGAAAACATGACAGCAGCAATTCTATCGGGACACCGGATTGTCCCTCCCTTTGGATTGATGGGTGGTCAACCGGGGAAAACAGGACGTAATTTGATTGTGCGTTCTGATGGTACGGAGGAGATTTTAGCAGGGAAGGCAGAAGTAGTGGTGAATCCAGGGGATGTATTTGTCATCGAAACCCCTGGGGGTGGGGGATTTGGTTCCGTCATCGTAGAAACTTAATATTATTATAGACGTAATATATTACGTCTCTACAATCTACAATCTTGTTCGCTCGAATCCTTAGAAAAGATGGCAGGACTTTCAGAATTTCGGAATCTGATTCCTAAGCTTTATCAAGATTGTGGGGAATTATTCGTTTCCCAAAAGCAACCGACTCAAGCGATCGCTCTCTACGAAAAATTCCTTGATCAGTTTCCCGTTATACCTTGATCAGTTTCCCGTTATATTAAAGCGTGGGGACATCCAAGATGAAAGTTCTGCCTCAAATCTGGAAACAGTAGCTACCATCCGTGGTAGAATTTCAAATTGAATTTGTATATTTTCACCCCAAAATCGCCTGGAGAGTATTAAGATACGGTGGTCGAATTTAAATCTGAACCATGCGGTTGAAGTTATCCAGATTTTGCATTACCTTTCTTATTCTCACGGTGCTGACTCTGAATGGATGTGCAAATCAGTCCTCAATCTCCAACAACGCCATTAATTCTGCCGTTGCTGCTGCTACAAGTCAAGCTGTTGCATCCAATCCTCAATCCACGAAAACGGAGGATGGGGAAGAGAAAATCGCAAACAATACAACAAAAGAGGTTATTCCCGGAATGAACAATATACCAAGACTGGAAGGCAAAGCAACGGTGGTCATGACCGTTAAAGGTTCGCCAATCACCATCGAAGTAGATGGGAATAACGCACCCATTACGGCAGGTAATTTTGTTGACTTGGTTCAACGCGGAGTTTATGACGGTTTGGTATTTCACCGTGTCGTCCGTGAACCTCAACCTTTCGTTGTTCAGGGAGGCGACCCCCAAGGAAAAGATGAAAAATTCCCCATTCAGCGCTTAGGTACGGGTAGTTTTATTGACCCTGAAACCAAGAATGTGAGATACGTACCCTTAGAAATTAAACCCAAAGGAGCGGCTGAACCAATTTACGGTAAAACCTTTAAAGAGGCGAAAATGTCCCAACCACCGGAGTTAAATCATAAATTAGGTGCAGTGGCAATGGCGCGATCGCAATTACCAAATTCCGCTTCTTCCCAGTTTTATTTTGCTCTGACGGAATTGGGTTTCCTAGATGGTGATTACGCTGTATTTGGTTATGTCACCGAGGGAATGGATGTGGTTGACAAAATTCAACAAGGCGATCGCATTGATTCCGCTAAGGTGACTGAAGGTGCGGAAAATCTCAAAAAACCTAATGAGTAATAGTGGAACAGCCTAAATGTAAAGCTGACACCATAACCTAGGAAAGTATTTTTTTCCTACTATTCACTACTCCCTATTCCCCACTCCCTATTTACAACCAAGGGAAGAGGGAAGATTAATCAGAACTAGGATTACCAACCGGATTTATTTTTGCCGAATATGTCATCAAAATTTGACACGGTGGAAATAAATCCAATTTTTTTGAATTAACGTGAATATACATCTGTCCGAGGGTGATTTGTGAAATCATAAGATGTGGGGTTGCTAACAGTTGACAGTCAACGGCACGCTATTTTTCACGACTTAAATCGGATTGCTGAATATATTTTATCGTGGTTTGTAGTTTGTTGACAGTTAACGGGTGACAGGTGACATTAGAAAAGTAGCATGGCTATGTCTTTTCAAGCATTAACCATCTCAAAACACCTCCCTTAAGTAAGTCAGCACAAATCAACTTCATTATGAAACCGATTGTAAACAACATTTATAGCCTTGAGATTGCTTCCTTTCACTGCGTTCCACTTGCTTCGGACATACCTTGATTTTTGGTGTTGCGGAATTTGGGTATGAATTATGATTATTTACATTTTGTCTGGAAACCACAATTGTCGTAAAGACATGGCGATGCTACGTCTCTACACTTCAATTCATATTTGTATTCAGCAACCCCTAATTTTTTTTACACCGACTTACTTCTTGATATATTCAATCCAAAATCTAAAATTAAGACTAAAAAAACCAACATTCAATCCAAAATCCAAAATCCAAAATCCAAATGCGGGTCGTTGTCACAGGTATAGGTTTACAATCAGCCCTAGGAACAAGCTTACAAACTAGCTGGCAAAATTTAATCGCAGGTCAATCAGGGATCAAAATCCACCAACCCTTTCTGGAACTAGAACCCTTACCCCTGGGGATGATTGCTGATCGACCGCAAACACTAGGGGAAATTACCGCACCTATCCTCACCTCCGCACTGTTAGATGCAGGTTTATCATTATCCTCCCCCTTAGTGGATACAGGGGTCGTGATTGGGTCGAGTCGGGGATTTCAAGCTCAGTGGGAAGCCCTTACTCGCTGTGGATACACGGATAAAAGCCAAGCAGAAAACTGGTTAGAAAACTTACCCCATATGAATGCGATCGCAGTTGCGCGCAAAATTGGAGCAACTGGTATTGTCCAAGCACCAATGGCAGCCTGTGCAACGGGAATTGTCGCGATCGCCCAAGCAACTTCCTTAATTAAATTTGGTCAATGTCACCGAGTAATTACGGGGGCTATAGAAGCACCAATTACACCATTGACAATTACGGGTTTTCGGCAAATGGGAGCCTTAGCAAAAACCGGAGCCTATCCCTTTGACCGAGAACGACAGGGATTAGTTTTAGGGGAAGGAGGAGCAATACTAGTGTTAGAGTCCCTAGAGCTAGCCCAGCAACGTCAAGCGCAGATTTACGGAGAAATTCTCGGTTTTGCCCTCACCAACGATGCATATCATCCCAATGCTCCCGACCCAAGTGGTAAAAGTGCAATTATCGCCATTCAAAAATGTCTGCAACGCAGTTCCCGACAAGTAAGTGATATAGAATACATTCATGCCCACGGCACTGCAACCATCCGTAATGATATAGTCGAAAGCCAAATTATTCAAACCGTATTTACCAACCATCCCTACGTCAGTTCCACCAAAGGAGCAACTGGTCATACAATTGGTGCATCTGGAGCCTTGGGTGTAGCTTTTTCTTTGATGGCACTAAAAACCCAAATATTACCCCCCTGCGTTGGCTTAAATAATTCAGAATTTCCTGTGAACCTATTAAATACAGCCAAAGAAATACCCGTCCAAAATATTATCTGCTGGAGCTTCGGTTTTGGCGGTACAAACGCTGCGATCGCATTAGCATCCATCGATTAAATACGGCAGATAGCATATTTTTTGCCAGTAAGTTTTCAAATTCAAAAAACTCACCTAAAACCGCTTTTATATTTCCGATGCGCCCAATTTAATGACAATAAAAACCTTGCCAACACCTGGTGTGAAACCCCATTTTACAGCAAAAAGCAGCATTCACAACAAATAGAACGTTCAGTGCTGCAACCAGACATATATAATATTTATAAACACCATCAGTAAAATCATGAATCTATCGGCAACAGATGGAAACATGATGAATATTTTGACGATAATTTGAGCCAGATATCAAGATACGTTAGTAGAATTTACATTTTCCTAAAATACTCCTTTAGGTATAGGCATAATTATCTATATCCGATGACCAAAGTAAACTAAACTGTACTTTATAGTGTCCCCATAATCGTATTCATGATTCATCTATTTCTGCCCTAAATAGCCAGTTAGTTACATTTATTTTGCCTACCAAACACACAGTTGCAAAGGAATTCACAATGTTAAATAGCTCAGGATTATACATCCTTCTGGTTAGCGTTCATGGCTTAATTCGCGGAGATAATTTAGAACTAGGTCGTGATGCAGATACGGGCGGACAAATAAAATACGTATTAGAGCTAGCCTTGGCTTTAGCAGCTAATCCAGAAGTCAAAAGAGTTGACTTAGTGACTCGCGCAGTTCACGACCCCAAGGTCAGTCCCGACTATGGCAAATCCATTGAAGTTTTAAATGATAAAACCCAAATTGTTCGCCTTAATTGTGGTCCACGTCGCTACCTACGCAAAGAAGTTTTGTGGCCCTATTTAGATGCTTTTGCGGATGAATTACTAAGGTATCTGCGTCAAATTGGCCAATTACCAGACGTAATTCATTCCCATTATGCCGATGCTGGTTACGTAGCTTGTCGGGTAGCAGGGTGGTTGGGGGTTCCCCTAGTACATACAGGTCACTCCCTGGGAAGGGTAAAACGACAAAGACTATTAGAAAATGGCAGCAAACCTGAATCCATTGAAAGTAATTTCCATATCAGTACCCGCATCGAAGCTGAAGAAACAACCCTAGCTAGTGCTTCCCTAATTATTGCCAGTACAAACCAAGAAGTCGTCCAACAGTACGGAATGTACGACCATTACCAACCAAAACGGATGGTTGTGATTCCTCCCGGTGTAGCCCTTGATCAATTCTATCCCCCACCACAAGATTGGCAACCTCCCCAAATTACCCAAGAAATTTATAGATTTCTCCAAGACCCCAATAAGCCAATCATTATGGCATTATCGCGACCAGCAATTCGTAAAAATGTTAGTACCCTGGTCAAAGCCTACGGGGAAGACGCGGAATTACGTCAGTTAGCGAATCTACTTTTAGTGTTAGGAAATCGTGACGATATTACGACGATGGAATCGGGTCCACGTCAAGTTTTAACGGAAATACTCCAACTAATTGACCGCTACGACCTTTACGGACATGTTGCCTATCCCAAACATCATACAGCCGATGATGTACCGGAATTATATCGATTATTAACCGCAACCCAAGGAGTGTTTATTAACCCAGCCTTGACCGAACCCTTTGGTTTAACTTTAATTGAAGCCACAGCCTGTGGAGTGCCAATTATTGCCACCGCAGATGGGGGTCCTCGCGATATTCTTGCAGCTTGTCATAATGGTCAACTCATCGATCCCCTGAATATTCAACAGATTCAAGATGCCTTAAAACTAGCACTCACAGACAAAAAACAGTGGCAAGAATGGTCAAAAAATGGCTTGAACAATGTCCGTCAACATTTCTCCTGGGATAGTCACGTCAAGAGTTACCTAGAACAGGTTCAACAACTCAAACAATTACGGGTTCAATCCTTACTCAGTCCCCTACGTCAAGCACCTGCCGATAATTTACCCGATTGGCAAGTTCCGGAAACTAACCGTTTACCGACTGCGGATCGATTTCTGGTGTGCGAGATTGATAATACCCTATTAGGAGACCAGGAAGCGCTGAAAAAACTCATTGAACGCTTGCGTAGTGAGGGAAATACAACTGGAGTCGGCATTGCCACTGGTCGAAATTTACCCAGCACACTGGAAATGTTGGAAGAATGGCGCTTTCCCATGCCAGATTTATTAATTGTTTCCACTGGCAGCGAAATATACTATGGACCAAAAGTGGTTCTGGACACGAATTGGCAAAGACATATTAATTATCGCTGGCAACCAGAAGAAGTTCGACAAGCTTTAGCGGAATTACCGGGAATTGAGTTGCAACCACCGGAAGGTCAAGGCAAATTTAAAATCAGCTATTTTGTCGATATGCAAAAATCGCTGAGTTTTCGAGAGATTATGCGCCACCTGCGTCGGCGTAGACTACATGTGAAGGGTATATTTAGCCATAATATGTATCTAGATTTATTACCAATTCGCGCATCTAAAGGTGATGCAATTCGCTATAGTGCCCTAAAGTGGGGATTACCAATTAAACGCTTTTTAGTTGCAGGTGCGTCGGGTAATGATGAATCGATGCTAGCTGGTAATACATTAGGAGTGGTAGTTGGTAATTATAGTCAGGAGATTGAAAAACTCCGTGGTTACTCACAAATCTATTTTGCTAAGGGTCATCATGCTTGGGGGATATTAGAAGCGCTGGATTATTACGACTTTTTTGGCAGTTTATCCCCCCAGGAACAGGAAATGGTTGCCGTGTAATGGGTTTGTATTGTAGAGACAACCTGTCCGGTCGTCTCTACGCAAATACCCTAGAGATTTTCGGCGTTAATTAAACCAAAACCCCATTTAATATCAAATGTTCCCTGTTCTTGTCCCGGAATCTGGGAATTTTTCCGGAAAATTTCTTTAATTGCATCCGGTGTTAGTTGGGGATCACGTTCCAACAACAATGCCACCAATCCACTGACAAAGGGTGTAGCCATACTGGTTCCCGCCATTGCGACAAATTTGGAATTGAGCATCATGGAACGTGGCATTTTGGCACTAGAAGAGAGGGTAGAAACAATCATGGCTCCAGGTGCTGCTACATCGGGTTTTTGTGCCCCATTACGTAGGGGACCTTCGCTACTAAAGTCGGATATATCATCTAGGGTTAATCCAACTTCCCGCTTTTGATTATCAATATCTGTATATTGATTACGGGTGGTAAATGATGCCACAGTGATTGCACTGGCGGCAGCACCGGGAGAGCCAATTTTCATACTATCTTGGGCACTTTGTCCGGTGAAGAAAACAGCACCCGCATCATCTAAAGTCCAAACGTTAACCTGGGTATCTTTTTGACCCTTGTTGCGTAGGCGTAATTGCCACACACCACCAGTCACAGGAACTGAACCGCTCACACCGCGAATTTGGACAAAAAAGTTGTAATCTCCATTCATCGGGTCTGGACCTGGTGCAACTACTTGTACACGAGCATCGGGAAGTCTATATTCTTGGGCTGGATTTACCGAGGGGTCGCTGACAACTTTTTGCCAAGGGGTGACAAAGCCACTGGGACTACGCATTTGAATTTCCAGTTGGGTTTCCCCAGAATACCAACCGTTTAACCAAACTATACCCACCTGTCCCCAGGGGACTCGAAAGCGCATGGAATGCATTTGATTGACTGCAACTTGTCCCTGTCCGTGGATATTATCGTTGCCCTCATTACCTGCGGCACAACAAACAATTCTACCTGGACCGGTTTCGGCATCAATCACTTTGGAGAGGGAATCGCTACCATCATGGGCATCTGCGTGGCCACCCAAACTCATGTTGACCACAGCTGGACGACCTAGCTCGGTGGCAATGCGGAAAACATAACGGACTGCATCGGCAATATGGGCATCCTGTAGGTCGGATTTGACAACAATTAACTCAGCATCAGGAGCAACACCACCATAGGTTTCATCTTGAGCAGATGCAATACCAGCCACGTGGGTTCCGTGGGCATCAGTGTCTTGGGAAATGGTTAATTGTTCCCCTGTTAACTCGGCTCCATATTTACCCTCTGGCACACCAGAACCTGGTAGGGTTTGATCCCAAATCCGGAGAATACGTCCAGCAAAAGCGGGATGTTTGGCATCGATACCGCTATCAATCACGCCGATAATTACGCCTTTACCAGTGAGTTTGGTTTTGAGTTTAAATTCAGGTAATTTCACCCGTGCAGGAGCTGTTTCCATCAACAGTTTCATTTTCCGTGATGGTTTGATGCGTTGGATGGCGGGGTCTTCGGACAGGGCATCAATCGCTTCCATCGACAGGTAGGCTGTACGTACACTTCCATGATTTTGGTTGAATTCGATACCATACTGTTCTAGATGGCTGAGGTCAGCATTTTCGTCGCAGTAGACAAAAACTATACTGCGGGTGGGCTTAATTGTGCTTTTGGGTGCAACAATCCCCAAGGAACGGCGATGGGTGACTAATCCTTCGTCTCCTTCATTTTCAAAGTCTTCAACTGCCAGGATTAACCCAGGGGAAAGTTTATCTCGTCTCATAATTTACCTCTGTTGTGATTGCGGTCAGATTGTAGCAGTATATGTCGTCTAAACAACAATACCTATAGTCCCTGATTTCTCAAAAACCCCTAAAAATCTTAGGGAATAGGGAGTGGAGAGTGGGGAGTGAGGGGAAAACAACCCATAATTCAACACTTATCACTCGTGAGAAATGCAGGTAATGTCTTTCATTTGTAACTTCCATTACTGAATCCTTATATAGGGATTATTTGGTTTTTGTTCGTTTATACTTAGTATTCAAATACACAGTTTCTGAGGGGTTTGTAGTAGTGGCTTGAGCCGGGAAAAAGCTTGAATATGAAGCGCCATACCCGCAGGGTCGTCGTAGACTAGCGCAACTAAGGGCCTTTTCTTACCCATAAAAATCAATGTGGTGGACTACTAAGTATTAGAGGATGTTTTAAAAAGTCGATTTTAATACTTGAATTATCGTTTTTGGGAATGGGGAGAAAGGCGACATGTCGCGTCTGTACTCTCGCAAGAAAAATCAGCTTTATAACCCCATGTCCAGAGTCAGGACGATAGTCAAAATAGTGATAATTAATACTTGACCAACAACCTCTTAAGTATGACGTTTACTGGGTGGTTAAATTAGGAATTTAGCAGAATCAATCATCGTGGACTTTTCCAACCCAAATATGACAATTTTATAGATGATATATAAAAAATTGATTTGGGTAGTGACTAGTTCTCAATTGACGTAAATAAGTGGGAGGGGATTTTGCTACGACTAAATGAATGTGATTAGTCATTTTTACTTGGTGTAAAAGGGGCAAAATCTAAATTTTACTGGGAGTAAAAAGTTGGGTTTTTAGAAGTTGAGTTTCTTCAAAACAACCAGCTTTTGGGATTTTCTTCGTAGTTTATTTTCCCGCAGGGATATTCACGTTGAGTTGAGTGGATTTTTAGTGTTTGAAATGCCACTGGATGATACTGGTTATGGTATACATGCTGGAAGAGGGTAATTACGGAAATTTAAGATTTATTTAACTGCAACTGAGGGTCTGCGGTAACAGTCTTTATTGTGAGTATCGGGAACAGGGAGAGACGCGACATGTAGCGTCCGTACAGGGAATAGTTTTAACCCTACGGATTCCATTTTTCACACCGAAAAATTACAAATGCCAGGTTTTTAAGCCTTATATACCTGTTTACGCACTCATGAGGAGAAATCAGGTGTTTGGGATTGCTACTTTGCAAGAAGCGACTGCGCGATCCGCTACGTGAAGAGGTGCAATGGCGGTGTTTAGGTTTTCCTTGTGTAATTCCCGCATTCATAAAAAAGGACAAACCAAGGTTCGTCCAAAGGGATTTATTGATTAATTCATAATATAGGATTTTGATGTCCTATACTATTTTTCAGCAAGCCCTATTTAATATTGGCTTTTGTGTCCTTGACTGCGGCGAGAAAAAATATAATTGTTAGGGGGATACTAAGAGCCAAAATGATTGCGGTGTTTTGGGTTCCGAAATCAGGTTGTCCGGATGTGAGTTCAAAAACCGAACCGACAGCTGCGATCGCAGTGATGCATGATCCGGCTAACAATAAGCCACTTTTTGGTGTCATGTACATAATTTCTGCACCCTATACAATTGGTTTAACTGCTTGTTGAGAGAAGCCGTGTTTTTTTAATTCTTGCGCAAGAGCGATACTGTTTTCTACCCGATCTACAAATACTACTCCATTCAGGTGATCCATTTCGTGGAGGATGCAACGCGCTAGTAAATCACTGGCTTTGAGGGTACAGGGACGACCCTGTTCGTCTTTATAGGAAATTTCCACTGATGCGGGTCTTTTTACGTCTAAATAGACACCTGGTATACTTAAGCAACCTTCCTGTCCAGTGCAAATCTCCCGACTGACTTGTTTGATGGTCGGGTTAATGAGGATTAACGGTTGGTTTTTAGGGTTATCGGGTTCTAAATCAATTACGATTAGTTGTTTATTAATGCCAACCTGGGGTGCAGCCAAACCAATTCCATCACTGCTGTACATGGTTTGGAGCATTTGCCGTGCAAGTTGACGAATCTCATCATCAACCTTGGCAATGCGTTTTGCTGGCTGACGTAATACGCGATCGCCTAAATAGTGTAATTTTAATGGGGGATTTTTGAGCTTTGTCTTGTCTACGGCAATTTCTAATGGCACTTTCTAAATACTCCCTGTGGGCTGGGTTTTAGTGGTTTTTGTTTCCCTATCTTAACAATTCTTGGCACTGACTGGGGAGGTAATTCCAAAGATGCGGTAAGTAGGTAGGTGCAATTAAACATAAAACCGCAACGCAACCCCTAAACCAATACACAAGCGAGGGGAAATAGGAGATATTCCAAAAAGAAGAGTTTCCAAATAAATTGGTAGAAACTGGCGATTTGGGATTTTTCTTGTAGGTTAACACCGCGACTCAGCCACCAGGTGCAACCGAGCAGGAATAGGTGGCTAGTAATCAGTAATAATCGGTTAATTGCCACGGTTGGTAACAAAGCAGCGGCAATGGTGACTAAATAACAAACGGTAATGACTGCGAGGGAGAGGTTAAATACTGTTTTTTGACCAAGTTTGATGGTGAAGGTGTTGATGTTGTATTGTTTGTCCCCTTCCAGGTCTGGGATATCTTTAAAGATGGCGATCGCAATCGTAAATACCAACACAAACCAGGTTAACATCCACATGACTACGGGTATGGATTGGGTGGTGTGGAAAATATCGCTGAAGTGTAAAAACAAACCAAGATTCACAATTGCCCCTCTAACTGAAAAGATACATATTGCCGCCCAAAATGGAAATCGCTTCAGCCGAATTGGTGGTAAGGAGTACATAGTCCCAATTGCTAGACTAATGGCTACCATTGTCAATAAATAATTTCCCTGTAGTCCTGCCAATATTAAGGCAGATAAGCCGGTTGCTGTGACAATTATTTTACCTGTAGTCATGGAAAATTCACCAGATGCCAAAGGTAAATGGGGTTTATTAATTTTGTCGATTTCCACGTCTTCTAGCTGATTTAAACCGACGATATAAATATTTCCACAAATACAGGCTAACCACACCGCCAAGAGAGGAAACAGAAAATTTAGCTCTAATTTATTGCCAAAACTATCTAAATAACCAGTGGTTTCTACAGCGATTATATATACACCAATTACACTTAAGCTTGTACCAATAATTGTGTGGGGACGAGAAAATTTCCAGAGGGAATGTAACCATGAAAATGGATGTTTTAGCTCAATGCTACTACTCATTTCTAGATACCTTGGTTAGAGATACATTGCAAAATCTTTCAAAGGATGTTTTAAAAGTCGATTTTAATACTTAACAAGCTCCTTTTTTGGGAGTACAGACGACCTGTTGGGTCATCTCTACAGGGAGAAATAAATCGCTAGAGACGCGACATGTCGGGTCATCTCTACAGTTGATAAGGAGAAATATATGGTTTGAGCCGATTGACTGTCTTCAATCAGTGGTTGATAATACAATTTAATATGAAGACGCATAGAAAGAACCCCACCCTAACCCTCCCAGATTACGGGGAGGGGACTAGATTTCTCCCTCTCCGTAGGTGCTATCCATTACCCGGATCTTTCTTAACAAAAAGTAAAAATACTTAAAAGAAGACGAAAGGCTTGATAGGTATAGTTTTGAGAGAGGAAAGATAGGGTGTAAAAAATGGAAAAATGGGCAGCAAGGGAATTGAAGCACTTGGATTTGGGAGATAAACGGCGAAACAAGCGTTTGATAAAGATGGTAGAAGATTTAGCAGCACAACCAACATCGAGTGTACCTCAAGCATGTGGGAGCGTAGCAGCGACAACAGCAGCATATGATTTGTGGAGTTCGCCGTATATAAAACCATCAGATATAAGCAATGGACATATCAAAAGTACAATCGAAAGGGCAAAAGAACACGAGATAGTATTAGCAATACAAGACACAACAAATATGGATGTAACAAGTCATCCAGCAACAGAAGGAATTGGATATCTAGACCAGAGAAAAAGTTTAGGATTAAAAGTACATTCAACGTTATTATCAAGCATAAAAGGAGTTCCACTGGGAGTAATAGACCAACAAGTATGGTCAAGAAATATCGAAGATTTAGGAATAGCAAAAACACGTAGAAAAAGACAAACAGAAGAAAAAGAAAGCCAAAGATGGTTGGAAGGGCTAGAGAGAACAAATAAATTACTACCAGAAAAGATAAAAATCATAACAGTAGCAGACTCAGAAGCAGATATATTTGATTTATTTAATCAGGAAAGACCAGAAAATAGCCACTTACTAATCAGAGGAACTCATAATAGAAAAGTTAGCCATACAGCGAATTATCTACATGAGGCGATCAGGTCAAGTCCAACTCAGGGAGAAGTAGAAGTCAAGGTAAGAAGAAATCCAGAAAGACCAGAAAGGATAGCAAAACTAACAATTAGATACGAAACAGTTGAAATAGAAGTACCAAAAAATAAGCTCGGGCGTTCGCTTTGTAAACCAGTAAAACTACAGGTGATATTAGCAGAAGAAAAGAGTCCACCATCGGAGATAAAACCAATCAGTTGGTTATTGTTAACGACATTGGAAATTAATAGCCTTGAAGATGCGGTAAAATGTGTTGAATGGTATACATATCGTTGGTTAATCGAGCGTTATCACTATACATTGAAAAGCGGTTGTCGAATCGAGGAATTACAACTGGAGACAGGAAAACGCCTATCAATGGCATTAGCGACATATTCGATTGTGGCATGGCGATTATTATGGTTAACTTACCAAGCAAGGGATAATCCAGAACAAAGTTGTGAAACGGTTTTAACTACAGTTGAATGGCAATCTTTATGTGTAAGTGTGAACAAAAACCCAATTCCACCAGATCAGCCACCAACATTAAGAGAAGCTGTACGAATGATTGCTCGACTAGGTGGTTTTCTGGGTCGTAAAGGTGATGGGGAACCTGGAGTCAAGACGATTTGGAGAGGGTTACGACGATTGCACGATATCGCCGTAACTTGGAAGCTAGCCCATCAAATCTAAATGCATACTTTCTGAGTTTTGTCTAATCTTAATGCTTAATCCCTCTACTGAAATCATTTCTATAATCGCTTTTCAGACTTTGTTAAGAAAGATGTGACTAATGGATAGCCGTAGGTGAAGGAGTGGGTTCAAATTATGTCCAACTTTACATTAAATTGGTATAAGGTATTTATTAATACTTGATCAACATCCTCTCAGAATAAATTCAAGAGCTAGCCCCCACTCTGTTTATATTTTATAATCCATAGCTCCCAGAGCTAGTCTGCAACAACGCTACACTTAACCGTAAGGGAATCTCAAATAATGGTATTACTGACCCACAGAAATATTCACGTTGATTTAGAACACATTTTACCTTGAATTCACAACAAAAAATCCGGAGAGAATTATCCCCCCGGAAGCACGCTCAAATATTCATCGTATAATTAGCTAATTAACCAATGATGCCAGTAAAATAAATACCCCAAATAGTACCGGTCACACCGATGGCAATTAACAGGTTGGTGAACAAATTACCTAACTCACGCTGTTCACCAAGAACTTTATCGTCCTGTCCAGCACTGAAAAAGAGTGACCATGCTTGGTTAGCATTAATGTTTTCAAATTGGTTGAAACTGGGACGAAATACAACTGGTCCAAGCAGGTCTTTGTTGGGGTAGTCAAAGTCAGTACGCATAGATGTCTCTCCTCTGTTTGTTTTAATTAATCTGTTGTCAGTTGTGAACTACTTGGGAATCGCTGTTTGCAATTAAAAGTTAAATAAAGCACTCAAACCATGTCCGGTAGTCGCTTCAAGGACGATTAAGGCGACAAATCCAATCATTGCTAAACGTCCGTTTAATTTCTCCGCATATTGGGTAAATCCAAATCGAGGTGATTCCTGTAAATACATTTCTGGTTCAATCGCGACTTTGTTGAGACGAGCTCGTTCGTTCATGGCAAAGTTTCCCTGGGTCATAGGTTTCCTCCGTTTATTTTGATTACCTTAACTATTTGTGTAACTGTTTTTTAACTTATGTAAATAAGTATTACAAAAATCTTGACAAATAGCTTGGTGTGTAAACCGAACATTGAGGGGGGAAAACCGTCGAGGGATTGAGAATTTTCCTTGGTTCCGCACTCTGGGTGGAGACAAGGAACGAGACTCTCTTTATCTCGAATCATTGCTAGGAGCCTTTTCCCTGCTATCAAAATTAACGTGGGTACTCACGTAAAATTCGTAAAATTAGTGTGGTGGAGTACTAGCCGCTTTTGCGTCTACACTTTCAAGTCAGTAACTGCGTAGAAAACATCAAACAACAGACAGGGAATCTACCATGACTGAAGATCAACGAATTGTATGGTTGCAAGAACGAACAGTTCTGGGGGTATTATCGACCGAGGTACTAAATGCGATCGCATCCCAATTTATTCACAAAGTAATTCCCGCCGATACTCAATTTATCAGTGAAAATACTATCCCCGATGGTCTATATCTGTTGGAAAGTGGTCGGATTGAGACCAATAGCACTAATCCCAAATATACAAGTGCTTGTTGCGGTTTACTCCCCGGTACGGCAATTAATTTAAAAGAATTACTTCTTGATCAACCTTCTGTCTGCAATATTGTCACCCTGAATGAATGCCATCTTTACTTTCTCAGTGCCGATAAATTTCGCACCATCATTCATCAGTACCCGGAAATCAACCAAGCTATTTCTCGACTGTTAGCGGACGAATTAGCCCAACTCGCTTCCGCTTTTGACTACGAACAACAGCGTTCCTTGGAATTGCGTCCTTACCTGGTTACAAAAGCTAAACGGGGAATCGTCGGTAGTAGTCGCTATGCCAAAAAATTACGTGAACAAATTCGGATTGCCGCCAATAACCGTAATTCTACCCTCATTTTCGGTGAACCTGGTCTAGAAAAAGACAATATCGCCGCTCTTATCCACTACAGTTCACCCCTTCGACGCACCCCTATCATTAAAGTCAACTGTGGTTTTCTCCAAACCAGTGGTGCAGATTTGTTTGGTCGAGTCGGTGGTAAACCAGGATTACTCGCCTATTTGGGTAATGGTACTCTTGTTCTGAATAATATTCAGGAATTACCCCAGGAATTATTACCAGCAATTGTTAATTTATTACAAACCAATACCTATAAACCCGTACCACGTGTTGGAGAAGCAGAACCGGAAACCTATACTAGTCAAGCTCGTATCCTGATTGTCTCGGAAAAAACTGTACCAGCAATTGAGCGTAGTGTTAGCTCCACGATCAAAGTTCCACCCTTACGGGTTCGCAAAAGTGATATTCAAGTCCAAGTTGACTATTACATGGGCTTATATACCCGTGCAAGGGGTATTCCCAAACCCCAAATGACACCGGAAGCATTACGACGCTTACAATCCTATGATTTTCCTGGGAATCTCAAGGAACTAGAAAGTTTAGTAGAACGAGCAATTATTCAAGCAGAAACTAATCAAGAATTAACCGAAGAAATATTTTGGTCAGTCCAAACTAAGAAAAAACGTTTTCGTGTCAATCTACTGAATTTATATCCCCAATTACGGCGATTCTTGCGGAGTGATTGGTATCCTGACCGGATTAATTTTGGCTTTACTACTATTGCCTTTGCTGTGATTGTGGCGGTGTTATTTTTTGGTCCTCAAACCCGTGCAGAAAACTTTGGTTTGAATTTATTTTGGGCTTGGTGGTGGTTAGGTTTTCTGTTATTATTTCCCTTTCTCGGTCGGATTTGGTGCGCCTTTTGTCCATTTATGATATATGGTGAAATTGCCCAAAAATTATCACTATATCTATTTCCACGCACTTTGAAAAAATGGCCCCGTGAACCAGCAGAGAAATGGGGCGGTTGGTTTTTATTTACTTTATTTACTTTAATATTTTTGTGGGAAGAACTCTGGAATTTGCCAAATACTGCCTATTTGTCGGCATGTTTATTACTATTAATTACTGGGGGTGCCGTAATTTGTTCGCTGATTTTTGAACGCCGATTTTGGTGTCGTTATCTCTGTCCCATCGGGGGAATGAATGGTTTATTTGCCAAATTATCTATGACTGAATTACGTGCCCAACAAGGAATTTGTGCAGCTAGTTGTACAACCTATCAATGTTATAAAGGTGGCCCCCAAAAAGGCGAAGGTATGGCAACAAATGGCTGTCCATTATATTCCCATCCCGCCCAATTAGAAGATAACCGGGATTGTGTTTTATGTATGACCTGCTTAAAAGCCTGTCCCCACCGTTCCGTAGAATTTAACTTACGTCCACCGGGAATTGAACTTTGGACAACCCATAATCCCCGCAGTTATGAAGTAGCCCTATTATTTTTACTTTTAGGTGGAGTATTCCTCCATCGCTTACCAGAAATTCAAACTTGGCTGGGATTAAACCTGGATTTACAGCAATTTTTCCCCCACTCACTACTATCCATTCTTGCCCTAATCATTCCTGGATTCATCTGTATTGCTGCCAATATTTTCACTCAAATTTGGTGCTGGATTTACCCTCAATTACTATCACTCCAGCCAAAACAACCAGTAACCCCAATACCTCGGATCAAAGCTCGTAAATTCATCGAACTTGCCTATGGTTATTTACCCTTAGTATTAGGTGGGAATATTGCCCATTATTGGCACTTAGGATTAAGTGAAGGCGGAAAAATTCTCCCCGTCACCCTTGCGACCTTTCAATTAAATAATATCCATGTACCAATGTTTGTTGCCCATCCCGCAGTGATTGCTTTTTTGCAGGGTACAACATTAGTGTTTGCGGTACTGCTTTCCATGATTTTGACCCACAAAATCGCCCGTCAGCCATTATCCATCTTAATTTGGCAACATTTAGCAACCCTGGGATTAGCAGCTAGTATGTGGCAAATAATAATTGTTTGAATTGTAATTTCTGGGCTGATATGTTTTCCTGTTAGTTTGTTGACAGTTGACAGTTGACGGGTAGAGGTAGGGAGATTGCCCATGAACTATCCCCAGCGAAAAGCCCGCTTATTGACAGTGTAAAGTATAATCAATATTCCGATACTTATGATGAGAATATCGATTTGTGGATTGACCTGTTGTACATTTAGGGCGAAGATAAAAATTATGGTCTAATCTCAAATCTGGTTATGGTTGTCGTGTCTTGTCTGTTGGAGAAAATGCGATTGAACTAAGGTTTGTATTCCTGAATATACGACTTCTAGTTCAATCTGCTTTCCCAGACTGATAGATTTAGGTTTGGTTGCAATCAATCAAGCTGCTGGCAATTCAGGCATATTTCAGAAGGTACAGTGATTAAATTTAAAAAAACTTTAGAATGCTGATATCCAGTCTATTATTTTCATCTTGATTCTGTACCCGATCGAAATTGCTGCATTATCAATTATCAATAGTCAGTTAGTTTTGATTTCAATCAATCTTGCAACAAAGTCATGGCCAGTTGTTTCAGCCAGAATCATCAAATCAATTAGTCAATTAGCGTGAGGGACGGGTGTGGAAACACTTACACAGCAGAAAAATATAGGTTCTAGTGTCGGTATGAAAGTAGGCGATCGCGTTCGTGTTAAAGATTCGATTGTTGTTTACCACCATCCGGAGCATCGTGGTAAACCCCTCAATATTCAAGGGTTTGAGGGAGAGGTGGTCAGTATTGTGAATGAATGGCAAGGTAGACCTGTCAGCGCTAATTTCCCGATTCTAGTTCAGTTTGCTGATAGCAAAAAGTTTAAAGCACATCTACGGGAAAATGAACTGGAAGTGATTTCTTCACCCGATTAGATTTTCCTTCATATCTGGGACTGGAGAGAAAGTCCCAGTATCACAGTATCATATCTAGGTTTTGCTTGGGAATATCAAGCAAGTAGGGAAAATCTAAAAGCGCTCCAGTTAAAATTAGTAATTTTATCAACGGCGAAACCAGGCAAAAATATTCAATTCGCCGCGCATTTTTTGCAAATCATGGCGGTTTGCGGCTGCTGTGGCATGATACCATTGACAGTATTGGGCAAATTCGTTTCGACTACGCACCTCCGCATAATATTCCCGCGTAATTTGGGCTGCTGCTAGTACGTCTTCTGCTTGGGGTGGTAGTGCTGGGATGATGTGTGGTAAGTGATTAGACATTGGTTTTCAGTATATGGGAGTAGCCTACATGTATTAGGTATGAAAGCGGCTTTTCCCCACTCACCTTCAAGTCAGGGGATAGGTTGTCAAGTGAGTGAGGTGCAAGGAGCGCTTTTATCTTAACGCTTTTTCGGGGCTAAAACCGCAACTACAAATCTAAATCAACCTGTGTTACGCATTCCCGCAGCGATACCGTTGATGGTCAAAAGTGCGCCACGCAATAGTTCACCTTTGCTATAGCGGGAATGGATAACTCCAGTGGTGACGGTTTGTTTTGATGCTCGCAGACGTTTGAGGAGAGCTACTTGAATAAAACCTAACGGTACAATTGTTGCATTCCGTAATTGTACGGAGCGCTGGAGGGTGGGGTCGCCGTCTAGCAAGCGTTGGTGTTGGGTGATTTTGAGGACTAAATCACGAATGAGGT
Organism: Calothrix sp. NIES-3974; assembly: GCF_002368395.1. Classification (GTDB taxonomy): domain Bacteria; phylum Cyanobacteriota; class Cyanobacteriia; order Cyanobacteriales; family Nostocaceae; genus NIES-3974. The sequence continues at coordinate 1,459,088 of NZ_AP018254.1, read as the reverse complement.
AATATTCTTGACGGATTTGGGCGAATAATGCCTCAAATCGTTGTCGGTCTTCAGGTTGGGAAAGTTGTTGGACATAGTGTTGGGCCATTTGTAGGTCAACCTTGGCTAGGGTCATTTCGGCTTTGGAAATCACCATTTTGAAAAACGGCCATTTGACGTAAAAGGAACGTAATAATTGCAGGTTTTCTTCTGGGTTTTCGTTGAGAAATTCCTGCATGGCGGTTCCCATTCCATACCAGGAGGGGAGGAGAAAACGGGTTTGTGTCCAGCTAAATACCCAGGGTATAGCCCGGAGACTGCTAATATTTTTTTGCCCAGAGGGACGACGAGCAGGACGGGAACTAATTTGTAGTTGGCTGATTTCTTCGATGGGGGTGACTTGGTGGAAAAAGTCAATAAAATCGGGTTGTTCGTAAATCAGGTTGCGATAATGTTGGCGCGATCGCACGGCTAGTTCTTCCATGATTTCGTTCCAGGGTTCGATGTTGTCGAAGCCGTTACGTAGTAAGCTCGCTTGGATGACTGCGGTGGTGATGGTTTCTAGATTGTACAGGGCTAAATCTCGTAGGGAGTATTTGGAGGCTAATACTTCCCCTTGTTCGGTGATTTTAATGCGTCCATTGATGCTGTGACCTGGTTGGGCTAAAATCGCTTCGTAGGCTGGCCCACCACCGCGACCCACGGAACCACCACGCCCGTGAAATATGCGTAGATTAATACCATGAGCTTCAGCGATTTCCTGGAGGGATTTCTGGGCTTTATGAATTTCCCAGTTACTACTTAAAAAGCCGGAGTCCTTATTGCTGTCGGAGTAGCCCAACATGACTTCTTGGAGGTTGGGAGTGAGGGGGGAGACCGGTGCATCGGGTTGGTTGTGGATGGCTGGGAATCCACCTGCGAGTAAAGCTCGATACAGGGGTAAATCGAATAATTGGGCCATGATACTGCGCGATCGCAACAGGTCTTCCACGGTTTCAAATAGGGGGACTACTTGCAGGGAACCGATAGCTGTACCGGGGTCAAAAATACCAGCTTCCTTGGCAAACAATAGTACTTCTAACACGTCGCTGACTTCGCGACACATGCTGATAATGTAGGTTTGACAAATGTTGTAACCAAATTCCTGCTGGAGCGATCGCACGGTTCGCATGGTTTGAATGACATCATTGGTGCGATCACTAAAGGGTAATTCAGCTGGGATGAGGGGACGACGGGTTTGGAGTTCGCTGACTAACCAGGATATACGTTCTGCTTCACTGAGGTCATTGTAGGAACGGTCAAGAATTCCTAGGTAGGTGAGAATTTCGTTGAGAGCATCGCTATGACGGGAAGATTCTTGACGAATATCCAACTGGGTCAAGTTAAACCCAAAAATTTCGACTTGGCAAATTAAGTTTTCTAGGTGTTGACAACTGAGACCAGTTTCCGTCAGGTTGCGCTGGATTAACCGCAATTCATTCAAGAAATCATCACCCGAACGGTAGTATTCCCGTAACTCATCCTTGAGGATTTCACCATTTTGCAGCAGAGAATTGCGATCGCGGGTATTTTCTAAACGTTTGAGGATATAGGACAGTTTGAGACGGTAGGGTTCCTGACGGTAACGTAGGGCTAATTCTTCGTAAACTTTGCCCAACTGGGATTGATCAAATTCCAAGGACTCCAGTAAATCGGGGAGAACATCACTCCAGTGCATGGAGACACTTAATAATTCTCGCAGCGATTTTACTGATTGAATGTATTTTTCCAGGACTAAATGACGTTGATAACAGGCTGTTTCCCAGGTAATTTCCGGAGTTACAGAGGGATTGCCATCGCGATCGCCCCCCACCCAGGAACCAAATTTACAAAAGTTTTTCTGGGGAGGTTCCAACCAGGGAAAGGTTGCCTGTAAAGTTTTGCTTAACCGACGATATAACTGGGGAATCGCATCAAAAATCACTTCTTGGAAGTAATGTAGCGCATAATCAACTTCATCCAAGACCGATGGTTTAAACTGGTGTAACTCGTCGGTTCGCCACCACAGACGAATTTCTTCCAATAACAAAGATCGAATCTCTTCCACTTGCCAAGAACTAGCTCCACCATAGCTGGAAGGATGATTTAAGGCATCTAATTGCTGGAGAAGTTGGACAACCCGTCTTTGTTTACCACGAATGGTATGGCGGACAATTTCCGTGGGATGGGCTGTAAATACTAAACGCACATCCAATTGATCGATTAAACGTTGAATGTGTTTAGGAGGAACATTTAGCTTGAATAACTTGGGAAACAAACTGCCAAAAGTACCCTTATCTTTGGGAGAATTGGCTTGATGCCAACTTTTGGCTAGCATTTCGGCTCCAATGCTGTTATTATTTGCACCCACGGTTTCCGCAGCTGCTAAAGCCACCTGTTGATGACCATAGTGGGTCGGAGATTCCGGTTCCACCTTATAGCGCATCATTTGCTGGCGTTGTTCGTAATCCTGCTCAATAATATTAATTAGCTGAAAATACAGGGCAAATGCTCGCGAAGCTCGAATCGCCTCATTGATATCCAACTGCTCAATCAATTTGAATACCGAAGCCGCGTTTTCATTCGTAGCATGGCCCTCCGGTGAGCATAAATCACGCAACTGACGTAACAAATCGACCATTTGCTGACCGCATTCTTGCAGTAATACCTTTTCCCACAGTTCCTCCATAATTTGTAGGCGCTGCCTTAGAAATAAATCCAATTCGGGGTCAATATTTACTGCTGGAGAATCAATTTCACTATCGTATAAAAGGGAACTCATATCTGCTGGCCACGAAAATGGGTGTTTGTAGGTATGCTCAACCACTGCCCCAGGATCATGATTTCAATGTCAACTAGTGCAAGCATTGCGGAGGGTGAGTAGAGCGCGTAAAATTTGAAAGTTATATTATGTAGTCTATTTAACGGTTTATCGAAGTGGTATCAGTACCATCATTAGTGCTATTTGTCGAGGGAAATGGCAAAATTGGCAAGCGATCGCCCCGAAAAATTTCCTCACTAGCTTGGGAACAGGAAATGATTGTCTCCCCCACAGCTTTCTGGCAAAATACTGCCCCTAATAGACAAATCGTCCCTAATCCCAGTAGGAGGGAAGAAGGAGGGGTCAAGAATTCGGGAATCATGGAAGTCGAAGATGGTGGAGGATTAATTGATGACATTGCGGTGATATTCACTCCTATCGGATTTGTACTGACTGTTGAGGTTCTCCCCACGCCAAAAAATGTAGGATGATTTCTCAAACAGTAGGATAATTCTATGGTTCTAGTTTACAAGTTATTGGTGATTCAGGATTTATCGCGGTTGAATTCGATGACAATTTTACAAGTTCGCCAATGGGAGTTGGACGAATCCCAAAATCAGTTTATAAGATTATGTTTTGATCTCGATCCTTCAAATTTAAGGTTCCTTGACCAAAATAGGGCAGAGGATAATCGGTTTAAGTATAAATTCTGTCCTCAGTCCCAAAAGGTGACAACCTCCTAAATTCAAGCTCCTAAACTTTGTATTGTGGGGATTCCCTTTTATTTATTTTTCTGCCTTCCCGTGTCCTGTCATGCAATTTTCCATGAAAACAGTCCTTCCAGATACTCAGCAATCCCTGGCACAATGGGTCAGCCAAGCTACGGGTATAAATACGTTTGGGGTGAAAATCAGATTGCTTGGCAATGATTTACATATTCTTTGCGAAGCGGTGGAATGTCCCCAGCGTTGGCAGATGCTCTCGGATTTACTCAGAGCGCTACAGCAGACGGATTTGGATGCATTAACCAAGGCCAATCAAGTTGGGGAAACCCAAAATCGTGAGCAGCCCTCAATATACCAAGTATTTGTCTACGGCAGAAAAAAAGGTGAACAGCGACCGCGATGGTGTCACCGGGTTTATCTTAACCAAATTGACCGCCATTTGGAACAGGTAGAAAAAGCCCTGGTCAAGGTGAATCGGTCACAAATTGAACCGGGGGGGGCTTTGATTGTGTCGAATGAAAGTTTGGCACGTCAAGGAAAACCAGAGGCGATCGCGCGGTATTTAAGCGAAACTCTCAGCCCTTTGGGGATTGATGTCCAGGTGAAAGTTCGCCCCCACAAGTCCCGTTTTTCCCAAAACCCAGATAATTTCCGGCTGTGGGTTTTTTGTCAATCTGCCTACAGTCCTGACCCCCAGTTAATTGCTGAACCTGTAGCGGCAAAATTGCGTCATCTGAATCTAACGGGCTATGGGGATGCAATTATCGCTAACCAAGTGCAAGGGGAATCCAAACCCGATTGGTTATTGCGGATCGATTTAACTCCTCCCGAACGAATGTTGAAGGAATGGTCGCGGTGGGGGGATGTACAAGCAATTTCTCGGTTGTTAGCTCAGGAATTATCCACCCTACAAGCCAAAGTAACTGTCACCCTCAAGGATACCACTCTGCATATTTTTTGCAGCCCCGCTAGTAGTGTAAATCCCACCTATGTTCCTCCCAAGCAAAGATGTCTGGAAATTATTGGCAAATTCCTCGAATCCATTGCTCCCCAAGCCATAACGGCCGCAACTGTCTACGGACAAACCCAAGCAGTTAATGATACACCAACATGGATTGATTGGTTATCTTTACCTGCGAAGGAACATCCAGCTTTGGCTCAACCGGTTTTGGAACTTGCTAGCTGTGGTGATGAACCAGCAATTTTATTTTTGATTGAGCGGTTACTTAATCCGAATTTGGATTGGCGTTTAAAAACAGGTGGAATTCGGGTTTTACTGAGTCGCAGGGGCGATTTATTACATATCATGTGCGATGCTCCCATCTGTCCCCAGCGTAAACAGGTAGTTCATCCAATTAGTAAGTTAATACGGGAACTACGCATTCCCGGTATAGCTGGTATCAGGATTTACGGTCGTCGGGCTGGTAGTAAGGAGCCATTTTGGAACTACGGCACTGATTTTCAAGCTCGTGATGTCATTGTCCCCGAACCAACACCAGAATTTGCCGCCACATCAGCCTACGTACAGGAATTATTACCAACCGACAATGCCGAAGCTACCATCCGTCCCGATTTAACCAAAGAAGACCTACAAACCTTCGTCACCACAACTATTCGAGCAATAGGCGATCGCATCCGCCAATTTTTACTTAGCAGTCAACTATTTGCCGAATCCCTCACCCCCGGTCAGACAACTTACCCATCCTCTAATTATTTAACTTTACTTGTATGGGGAACCCTCGGCATACTATTAACAGTGCAAGCTGATTGGTTATTTCATTACGTAATCACCCAAACTAAACCGAACACCCCCCTCACCCAAGTAACTAGTCCACCTCCACCCCCACCAACAAACAACCCAGACCAATTTACCACCAACTCCCCCTCCGCAGAATTTAACGCCTCCGGCTTTACAACCACCAACCCCCCTAGAGGTAATGGAACCGCCACAGCCATTTTACTCGCAGCGCGATCGCCCATTCCCACCTTCAACGCTCGTCAGCTAGATGAACAACTAGCTCTGTATAAACAAAGACTTCAAGAGTGGGGTAATCCCCCGGATGTATTGATTATCGGTTCTTCACGAGCCTTACGGGGAGTAGACCCAGATGCCTTAGCCAAATCCCTCAAAAATCAAGGTTACAGTCAACTGAATATTTTTAACTTTGGGATTAACGGTGCGACAGCCCAAGTAGTTGACTTTATTTTACGTCAAGTCCTTGCCCAGGAAGAACTACCAAAAATGATTATTTGGGCAGATGGAGCGCGGGCTTTTAATAGCGGTCGGGATGATTTAACATTTAATGCGATCGCGGCATCCCCTGGTTATCAGTATGTCATTGAACAAGCCATTAAACGCAACCAAGGTGAACAAACATCAGATACAGCCGAGCTTACCAGTCAGCCCGCAAAAAATCACAGCAACAGCTATCAAATCGCCAATAACTGGTTAAATGAACGGTTCAGTAACCTATTTGCCACCTATCCCCATCGTCAAGAGTTGAAACGCTTAATCACCGACCAAATCAAATTTTTCCCCGGTTTGGGTGCCAATAATCCCGCATCAAACTCCCCAGATTCCCCATTAGCAGCCAATCAAACCGTAGATTTTGACGGATTCTTAGCCCTTTCCGACCGCTTCAACCCCTCAACCTACTATCAAAAACATCCCCGCGTTCCCGGTAACTACGACAATGACTATAAATCTTTTCTGTTATCAGGACAACAGGACGCAGCCCTACAGGCAATTTTACAATTTGCCAATACTCAAAAAATTTCCCTCGTATTTGTCAATATGCCCTTGAGCAATGAATATCTAGATCAATATCGTACAATCCACGAACAGGAATTTCAGCAATACATGTTGCAAATAGCCAGTGAAAACTCCCACTTTATTTTTCGCGATTTAAGTTTACTTTTTCCCACCCAAAATCAATTTTTCTCAGACCCCAGTCATCTAAATCAATATGGAGCCTATGAAGTATCGAAAAAACTTGCCACCGACCCCATGATTCCTTGGAAAATAAAACAACGGGAGTCGGGAATCGGGAGTCGGGAATCGGGTAAAAAAAGCCAAGGAATATAATTAATTATGGAACAACGGGAGTTGGGAATCGGGAGTTGGGAATCGGGTAAAAAAAGCCAAGGAATATAATTAATTATGAAACAAAGGGAGTCGGGAGTTGGGAATCGGGAGTTGGGTCAAGAAAGTAAAGGAATATAATTTAATGATGTCTGATGATTTCTGAATTGATGAATCCAAAATCTAAAATCCAAAATCGAATAATCCAAAATCTAAAATCCAAAATCTAAAATCGATCGAATGAATTTCATCTCCATCCTATACAGCATATTCTTATTAAGTGTTTTGGGAATCTACTGGTCAGTCAATTCCGAATCTCACCGACTGTGGATTATACTGATGGCGAGCATAGTTTTATATGCATCCCTACAACCCCAATATCTTCCCCTGTTAGCCGTATTAACCCTAGTTAATTATCAGTTAGGTGTGGCTTTAGGACAAAATACTGCCCCTGGTCGCCATAACTTTGATTTCCAAATATCTAATATTGAATGGCAATTTGCCCAAGCGGATTGGAACCGAAGACGATGGAAAATTATGTGGCTAGGAATTATTTTAAATATTTTGATTTTAGCCACATTCAAATATGTTGAACCCTTCCTCAAATTTATTTCTACCGATACTGAAAACACCAGTTTCTTCAACTTCCAACTAATTGCTCCCCTCGGTATTTCCTATTTCATTTTTGAATGCATTGCTTACCTTGTTGATGTTTATCGTGGCGCACCTGCAACTAAAAATTGGCTGAAATTTGCAGCCTATAAAATCTTTTTTGTCAAAATCGCTTCTGGTCCGATTACCCGATTTCATCACTTTGCCCATCAACTTCACACCGCTCGATTTCCCGGTGGGGAACAAATTGCCGATGCACTCTGGCTAATTGCCCGTGGCGCTCTCAAAAAAGGTATACTTGCTGATAATATCGGTGTCTACGTGGATTTATGCTTTGGTAATATCCAGAGGGCTGGTAGTGGCGACCTGTGGTTAGGTACATTCGCCTATGGTTTACAACTTTATTTAGACTTTAGTGGCTACGTAGATATAGCTAGGGGTGGAGCCTTACTCTTTGGGATTAACCTACCCCAAAACTTTGATGCACCATATTTTAGTACTAGTATTGCTGAATTTTGGCGGCGTTGGCACATGACTTTAGGGGATTGGTTGCGCAATTATTTATACTTTCCCCTGGGAGGTTCCCGTCAAGGTCTGACTCGCACCTGCATTAATCTGATTATTGTGATGTTGATTGCTGGAATTTGGCATGTGGAACCACGGGGATTTCTGGGATTCGTGATTTGGGGACTTTACCACGGAATCGCATTAGCAATTCATCGGATTACTGATGTATTGAGCGATCGCACAGGAACTTTGGAAAATTTCTGGCAATCACCCTTGGGAGTATTCCTCGCTTGGTTACTCACCCAACTGATGGTATTCACCGCTTGGATTTGGTTCCGTTTACCAAACCTCCAGGACTCATTACTGGTATTCCAACGTTTGTTTAACCATAAAGCAGACCCCCAATTCATCCAACAGGTTTATGTGGAAGCCCTCAAAATTAGCCCACCCCAACTTACCTTTTTGTTGATGGCGATCGCAACCCTCATGAGTTTAGTTTATCTTTTTAATCGCCAATTTAAACTGCAATTCAATTGGCCTGTCAAAATCCTATTTGTACCCATGTGCTTCTACCTGGTTGCAATCCTTGCTCCCGAAGGAAGTGTCCCCTTCATTTATTTCAATTACTAAATCTGAAAGGGATTAATTAATGCAGTAGTGCCTAAGAGGTTGTTTGTCAAGTATTAACGTAAGTTCGATGAACCTTACCCCAACCCCTCTCCAGGATGGAGAGGGGCAGAAAAATCCGTATTTTTAACCAAAAATTTATGTTTTCAAAGCCTCTCCCCAAGAAGGGGAAAGGTTTGGAGAGGGGTTATTTGAATCCGTCGTAGCTCGCTACGACCCAGGAGTACTCACGTAGTATTAATTATCAATATTTGGACTATCGTCCCGACTCTGGACATGGGGTTATAAAGCTGATTTTTCCTTCGAGAGTACAGATGCGACATGTCGCGTCTCTCCCTATTCCCAAAAACGATAATTCAAGTATTAAAATCGACTTTTAAAACATCCTCTAAGTCATCAAATCGGATTCCGATATTAAACTTCCTCTGGATTTATTCCCAAATCTCTTAACTTCGCAGCGAAACGTTCAGCTTTTTCTGTTGCGGTCAAAATCCAATTTCCCGAACTATCATACCAGCGCAACCACAACCGTTCGATATCCTGGTAATTACCCAACCACAAACCAATCCCTAATCCTAATTCCGGTAACCAAACCCGATTATCAGTAATTGTCATCGACTGATAACGTCCGGCAATATTTTGAAATACCTGAAGTTCGTCACTGTAGCGGTCAAAAACAATATAGTAAGGAATACGTAAAATCCGCTCATAGACTTCCCACTTAGTGGGGGGTTGATTAACTTCTCGTAAACTCTGTCCTAAATCTTCCTTCTCTGTACCTGGAGAGATTAACTCCACCACAACACTGGGATCGACACCCTCTTGCCAAATTACATAACTTAACCGTAAATCATGACCCTGGTATAAACGTGGTACACCTAAGACCGCAAACCAATCTGGACGCTTGTACCATTGGGTATGATTTGGGTCATAGTAAACATTCAAGTCTGCGGCAATAAATACCTCATCTTTGGGGTAGTCGGGTGGAGTAAAGGTTTCCCGCAATAATTGGGGTTGGAAATCGTGAAATTCGTCAGGCAAACCAGGTTCCTCCGGGTCTTCACTTTTTAAATCGTACATCGTGGGAAGTACTTCCTGGGCAGGACGTGGAGGATCTGTTTGAAACATGGGATATAAATCAACTCATTAAATACTCATTTATTACTCATTTATTAGGTTAGCTGATTTTCATGGAAGTAGCCTACATGTAATGCTGATACCAGAACCTATGAAAGGGATTTTTTCCCACTCCCAACTCACTTTCAAGCAAAACATGGGGTTGTCAACTGTTGACAATCACCAGTCAACAGTCAACGGTCAGCATTCCTAAGATTCAGCCCAATTTTTCGCCCAATTCAAGGTAGCATGAACATCATCCAAAGTTGCGGCTTCACAATATAACCGTAACACTGGTTCCGTACCGCTAAAACGAATCATGAGCCAACTGTTGTCAGCCAAACGGAACTTGTAACCATCGATGGTTTGACAATCCGTTACCGCTTTCCCCGCAATTTCCGTTAATGGTTGATTTTCCAATTGGGCTAATAACTTTGCTCGTACATCCATACTCGCCAAAGGTAAATCAATGCGGTCGTAGGCAGAACTAAACCCGGTTTTTTCCTGCAACATCCGGTAGTACTCACCCAAATCTAACCCCGAATCGACAATCGCTTCCAAGACATACAAAGCCGAAAGCAGAGCATCCCGTTCTGGAATATGATTACCATAACCAATTCCCCCGGATTCCTCTCCCCCTAATAATACGGGTACTTCCAACATCCGGTCAGCGATATACTTATAGCCAACCGGAGTTTCAAACACTGATAAACCGTGCATTTGAGCCACCTTTGGCATTAAATCAGAACCACTGACGGTTTTAATTATTTCCCCAGTAAATTGCCGACGCAACTTTAAATGGTCGATTAAAATCGGAATTAATACCTGGGAACTCAAAAAATTACCATTGCCATCAACGGCAGCAATGCGATCGCAATCTCCATCAAAAACCAAACCCACACTTAAACTATCAGGATTTTCAGTCCGATGTTCTTGCATGACTGCAAACAACCGTGATAGATACTTAGGTAAAGGTTCCGGTGCGCCACCCTCAAATAACGGATCGCGATCGCTATTAATCTCCCGCACCTGATCACCAATCAATCTTCCCAAACCACCAGCCGATGCACCATGCATTGCGTCCACAAATACGGTCAGCTTACCTGTGTTGACAGCAGTGCGGATTTTTTCGATATCAACCTTTGTTTGTAAACCCTGACAATAACTATCCCAAGGGTCAAACATCTCGACCTGTCCAGGTTCCGCATTCACGGTGACATCCTGAGTCAATAAAGCTTCAATTTCCTTCGTCACCTCTGGTGGAACCGAACCACCAAAAGCACCTTTGACCTTCAAACCCGAATATTTACCAGGATTATGACTAGCTGTAATCACCAACGCACCCAAGGCATTGCGATTTTTTGCAGCCCAACTAAAAGCCGGAGTCGGTGCAAAACACTCCGTTAACAGCACATCAAAACCAGCCTGAACCACCGCATCGGTGACAACCCTAGCAAAGTCTTCAGACATAAATCTGCGGTCATAACCGACAATCACAGTCCGATTACCGACCATCTGACCATAGGTATAGGATAAAACCTTCGCCGCAATCGGTGCCACCAAAGCCACGCGCTCAAACGTAAACTCTTTGGCAATTACACCGCGCCAACCATCAGTTCCAAACTTAATTAAACTCACATCAACCGACATATCAGGTCCCCCCAATTTTCAACTCAGGATTCTAGCATTTATATCGGGCACCCGGTAGGAAAATTATAATTATAAGTATAAAATCACACTATAACCCGCCCACAGGCGATGAAAAATCACGAATTACGTAGACGCGTAGCGGCTTGCCGTAGGCTATTACAAATTACGAATTAAGAAAGCAATACTCCTTAATAGACCTAACTATTAAGGAGCTGATGTAAATTGTGGAGAACAAATTGCACCCTGAATGAAGTTTAAAAATCATCAACTAAATGACTGAGACGACTAATCACAGGGTCAACCTCCTGGGGTGGAGGTGAACTGAACCCAGGACTGGAATGGGAACGCTTATCTGCAACAGGTGGTGATGGCATTGATGAAACCTGGACTGTCACACCTTGGGTAAGAACCATCGCCAGTTGGGCAATTTGTTGATTTAACTGCAATATCTGGCGTTCCATCACATCCAATCGATTTGCTTCCTTTGCAAAAAAACGTTCCTCTAGGTCAGCCATTTGTCGTCGCAATACGGCAAGTTGTTGTTCAACCCCTAAATTAGACCCAGTGATTGCGTGAGCAGAGTTGGACGATTTTGTCTCCTCTGCGACTTTCCCCTCCGGTAACACCATTGGGGAACCGGAGACGGGACGAACAGACTCTGGTACGCACAAAGCTTGCCAAAGTGCTTCCTTGCATAAATCGCTAAACGACTTGTCAGGGTCTTTCTCCAAATGACTTTCGACTAATGCAAGTAAACTTTCGTCCGCGACTCCAGGATTAAACGAAACGGATTTAACGACTTTTTTGGACCATTGGAACATCAGAATTAGGCCTTAGGTGTACGATTGGCAGATAATTGGGTTTCTCCATAAATATACTGCCCCAAGGCATTGGCTTGACGCGATGGTGCGGCTAGGTGGGCGTTAATTTTTGCTTCTTTGAGTAGACGTTGCATGTCTTCCCAGAAAAATTCGCCACCACCACCAGTTAAAATCACGTCAGTAACCCGTTCTGGGAGCCAAGCCAAAATCCGACTGCAAATTTCGCGGGAGAACATTTCCGTTAAATTGGGGAGGAAATCGTCCAAATTGGTTGGTTTGCTCGCACCACGGGGACGATAAAAGCGATCGCCTTTGGGACGATTCACTGCTGCAATTAAGGAGAGTGACTGTGCGTCAGAACCTTCAATTTCTGCTGCCACTAATTCATAAAACTTATTCATCCCGAAGTCTTCACTCTTGGAAGCCCCCCGTGCAAAGCGGAAATTATCCACCATCAGGCAATCAATGGTTTGGTGTCCAATATCCACAATTGCCACGGATACTTTGGTAAAGTCGGAAGTAGATGGGCCTTTCTTCGGTTGAGCTTCGCACCACAGGAGGCTACCATAGCCTTCTGGCATTACCCAAACCTTAGTCACATTTAAGTTTACCTCTTCTCCACGGAAGTTGAGAATGTGGGGACCGCTAACCTGACTGATTAACTGGCTTTTTTCCCGTTCAAATTGTTCCTGGGAGTGGTAAGGTAAGCTCAATACAACCGAAATTTCGTCCTTGAGTTTGAAATATCCAGCCGCAGCTAATACTTTACACAACGCATCTTCTACTTTCGATTGACCTACACCGAGATTGGCTCCGAAGTCAGCAGCTAATTGACCGACAGCATAACCGCTACCCTGATACTCAAACCATAAATCCATTAAGGGGTCAGTAGCACGTGCTTCAAATACTCCACCCCGAACCTGTTCCATTGACATTTTTTTGACATTGGCAGGGATAAATACCACATTATTGGGTTCGCGACTGACACAGGTCTTAGTCGAAGTCCGACCCAGGTCTACACTGAGGATATTTTTCCCAGAAGGAGAACCACCACCATTCATGGGTTTGGGGATGGCGTTAATCGGAGTCGATGCTGTAACCCGGTTCATAGGGATTGCAGCAGCATTCATTGGTGTAGCGGCAGAAGGTTGTTCCGTCATGAAAGCTCCTAGTAATTACTTCAAGTTTGAACAAGTCATAAAATGCTCATTTTATAAAAATGCGAGCATAATCAATTGGTTTATTGGGAAACAGTAGTCAGATATACCTTTACTGTTATACCTGTTGCCAAGAGCGTATCAATTGTAAATTTAATTCACTCCTTTGTATCCCTAGCGACGATAACGACTGCAACACTTTGATATTGACAGCATCGTATCATTTTTGGACTAGTTTCTTCTGCGATTTTTGTCTACAAAGTTGTAGATAACCGTATAATTTTTTATCTTCTTTGGCTGTAACGTTTCCGTTTCACCACCCACCAGACAAAAATTAGGGCGATCGCAAGCAGCACTATTTTTGATACAGGAGCTAGGTATCGCTCGACAAGTTCATATTGTTTACCCAATACGTATCCTGAGTATGTTAGCAAACCTACCCACAAGGCGCTACCCAAGCCCGTATACAATAGGAAGGTAATTATGGGCATGTTACTAATTCCTGCCGGTACGGAAATTAATGTCCGTACTCCCGGTATTAATCTGCCGATGAAAACAGCTTTACTTCCTTGACGATTAAACCAAATATTTGCTTTGGTAATATCTTTGCTGGATATTGTCACCCACTTACCATATCTGTCTGCTAATTCCTGGAGTCGCTCTAGTCCTAACAGCTTACCCGGATAATACCAAACCAAACCGCCCAACACTGAACCAATTACACCCGCCAAAAAAACACCTACCAAACTCAATTTTCCCCCTGCTTCTGGACTGGATGTAAATCCTGCTAAAGGCATAATCAGTTCTGAGGGGAGGGGAGGAAATAAATTTTCTAAAAACATTAATAAACCAATACCAAGGTAGCCAAGGGAGTTGATTGTATTTGTAATCCATTCCAGCATTGAGTTTGCGATTCCTCTAATTTTCCGTAGCTGTTGTTATTTTAGTTTGAAGTAAATTGTTGAAAAAATTACCAATTACTCACAAAAATCAATCAAAAAGAAAGGGTAAAAGGAAATAATTATTACCTCTTACCCCATTTATTAAAATTATTTATATTTGCTACTTAGAATCTGGTTAAAGACTGAATACGCTCTTGTGATTGCCATTCCGAGGGGTCCCAAACCCGGTCATCCAGTGCCATTTGTTCAATTAAACTTGCTAACCGCAGGGCTTTGAGGGCTTGTTCTCCACCGACGGATGGTTGATTACCACCCCGAACACAGTTGATAAAATGCTCCAATTCTGCCCGTAATGGCTCCACATTGGTGGTGTAAACCTTTTCGATTAAACCATCTTGACGATAAAGAGCTTGACCATATTCCGGTGCTGGATTCCCTGCGGTATGACGATGGATCAAAACTTCATTTTGTAAAAAATCTGTTTCTGTAAAGGAATTTTTGCAGTGAGCAACAATACGTCGGATTTTGCGGTGGGTAACTTTGCTGGCATTTAAGGTGGCAACTATACCATTGGCAAAGCCTAAAGTTGCTGTCACATAATCCAGATAGGGAGAATCCTGACTACGTGTACCACTAGCAGAAAGCTTAATCACTGGAGATGCAGCCAGTTCTAACAACAGGTCAATATCATGAATCATTAAATCCAAAACCACCGAGACATCATTGGCTCGATGGGAGTATGGACTCAGGCGATGGGATTCCAAGGCAATAATTTGTTCGGTTTTTACGACTTTACTTAGTTCCTGAAATGCCGGATTAAACCTTTCAATATGCCCAACCTGAAGAATGCATTGGGATTCCGCCGCCGCATTCACTAGGGATTCCGCCTCCGAAATGCTGGCTGCAATCGGCTTTTCAATCAGAACATGGATACCAGCCAACAAACAATTAATTCCCACCGCATAATGTAAACGGGTCGGTACTGCGATACAAACCGCATCCACCAGGGGTAGCAAGTCGCAGTAATCCTCAAAAAAACGGGCTTTGTACTTACTTGCAGTTTCCAGCCCCAGTTCAACGTTAACATCCGCCACCCCCACCAGTTCCACATCCTTCATGGAACTGAGGACACGGGTGTGATGTTGTCCCATGTTACCCACGCCAATCACACCGACACGAATCGGTTGTGGCTGGTTTCGCTGCGTATGTGGATTTGGTTCTGCCACTGACATGCTATCTTGCACTACTATTCTCTCCTCAACCACCGAATTTAGAGACGTTGGGATTCGTCGGCTTTAAATTGTATTTTGCCAGGTGCGAACCCTTTCAAACCATCCAGATGGTAACATGGTGGTTCTGTATATGAAGAATTTCAAAGTTTATTGTGAGTTCCCGCCATTGGCTAATGGATACTCTTTCCTGTGTTCTTCAAGCCTTTGACCCTGATTTTGTTGCGCTTCATCAAAAATACAATTTTTCTTGTTGATAACTTCACAATTCTTTCTGGAGGGTGGAGACGACCCGACGGGTGATTTCGAGACGACCCGACGGTGATTTCGAGACGACCCGACGGTGATTTCGAGACGACCCGACGGTGATTTCGAGACGACCCGACGGTGATTTCGAGACGACCCGACGGTGATTTCGAGACGACCCGACGGGTGATTTCGAGACGACCCGACGGGTCGTCTCTACGAGAAATTTCCCCTGTTTGTAGCTCCTTTTTACCTCATGGTGACAAATTCCTCGGCCGCAGAGGGATGGATACCGACGGTTGCGTCAAAATCTTTTTTGGTTGCACCCATTTTGACTGCGATCGCAATTCCTTGAATAATTTCCGCCGCGTTATCTCCAACCATATGCGCTCCCAGGACTTTATCGGTGGCTTTTTCCACCACCAATTTCATCATGGTTTTTTCCTGTTTTCCGGTTAACACGTAGTACATGGAACGGAATTGGGTACGGAAAACTTTAATCCCGTCTTCACCGTATTTTTCCTTAGCTTCGGCTTCCGTTAACCCCACTGTTGCCGCTTCTGGTGTGGAAAAAATTGCCGTCGCCACGTTTGAGTGACTAAATACACGACGGTTTTCCCCAAATTCACTATCGGCAAAGGCTCTCCCTTCGCCAATTGCTACAGGTGTCAGGTTCAATCGGTCAGTAACATCACCGACAGCGAAAATATTGGGTTGGCTGGTTTGGCTATACTCATTGACCTTAATGGCGCTCATTTTCCCATAACCAGGCCCCTCCACTACGCTATCTTCCGCTAGTTCCACGCCAGCTGCTTCTAAACCTAAACCAATTACATTCGGTGCGCGTCCAGTGGCAATTAAAAAGACATCGGCAATCACTGGTTCTAATTTCTCGTCTGATAGGGTTAGCTTCAATCTCCCATCAACTTGCTCAACTTTTTCCACCACGCTATTTTTAATTAATCTAATCCCGTGGTTAACCATACCCTCTTCGATATTGCTACGAATATCATCATCGAATCCCCGCAAAATCATTCCACTGCGGTTAATATGGGTGACTTCGCTACCCAAACCCCGCATAATGCAAGCAAATTCTGTACCAATATAACCTGCACCAATAATGGCAATATGTTTCGGTCTGGTTGGCAAATGAAAAATTTGGTCAGAAACGATGCCATGTTCAAAACCCGGTACGTCTGGTTTCACGGGACGACCACCCACCGCAATCAGGATTTTGTCGGCTGTGTATTTTTTGTCACCAACCTCGATTGTATGGGGATCTAATAATTTTGCCCTACCTTGAATTAGTTGAACACCATTTTTTTCCAACAAACTAATATGCAAAGCCGATAACCGACGGACTTCGTTATCAATCGAGGTAATAAATTTTTCCCAATCTAATTCCGCATCCCCTACTTTCCACCCGTAACCCGCTGCTTCGGAAAACAACGCGGGGAAATGGGAACCATATTTCATTAATTTCTTGGGAACACAACCACGAATCACACAGGTTCCACCCACCAGGTCATTCTCAGCGATCGCTACCTTTGCTCCATAGCTAGCAGCACGTTTGGAAGCTGCTAAACCACCACTTCCTGCACCAATCACAAATAAGTCGTAATCGTAAGCCATTGACAATCAGCCTCTTATTTTTCACTCTTAAATTTTAGATTCAACTTAGGAGGAAGTGGGAAGCTTTTTGCCACTGGGGAAGGGATGGGGAGTAGAATAATTAAGTATTTGAGTATATTCGGGTCTGCTGTCAAAGTCTTTGAGTGAGGGTAGGGAGTCGGGAATAGTTTTACTCCAAAATTCCACTTTTCATTGACTCCCAAAAATTACAGATGCAAGTTTTTTGAGCTTCTATATGCCTATTTGTTGGCAATTTTGGCGCATAAAATACCCTCTAAAGCTTACTTACTGTATAACCCGCATTTCTCACAAAACCCTAAAACCCACAGGGAGTAGGGAGTAATCAGAAAATCAATCCGTTACTCAAGGCTTACAACTTACTCGTGAGAAATCCAGGATAAGAGTTTTACTACTTTGCCGCAAGCCTATATTAATCGTTAAAATGTTAGAAGTAACACGGGTAAATTTTTCATGGGTGGTCAATTACACTCTAATCAGGATGAAGAACGTCTGACGTGCGAAGTTGAAACCACTCTCAAGGTAATTGGGGGACGGTGGAAGGTTTTGATTATTCGCGAATTATTGAGTGAGGTCAAACGGTTTGGACAACTGCAACGAGCTTTATCTGGTATTACCCAAAAAATGCTGACTCAACAATTACGCGAACTGGAAGAAGATGGTATTATTTTTCGCCAAGTTTATCCCCAAATTCCCCCCAAGGTGGAATACTCTCTCACCCCCAAGGGAGAAACCCTGAAACCAATTTTACACGCTATGCACGAATGGGGTGCAAAACATTCACCGCACCCACAAAGCGAACAAAATTAACAAACTTTTATTTAGGGTCTGCGGAAAAAGTATTTTCGTGAGGGTAGGGAATAGGGAACAGGGAGTAGTTTTAAACCAACTTGGCTGCAAAAAATTACAGATGCAAGGTTTTTGAGTTTCTATACATTCGGGAAACACTGTTTGCGACTAAAATACCCTCTAAGGCTTACATATCGCATCTTTACTATTTTTTTCCCAAGCCCTATTTGTATTATGTTTTACACGACTTTTAGTCGGTCTTTCGTCTGAGATTTTTGAATATCTATCGCAATCCGTTGAGGATTTGTAAAATCTTACATGTAGGATTGTTGACTGTTAACCGTTGACTACCATAGGTGTAGTGCTATTTCTCTAGGAGAAGGCTTACCCTAGAATACAGCCAAAACCAACATTTTTCACTACTTAAATCGGATTGCAATGTAAAGTTAACTGTTACCTGTCAACTATCAACAACAAATAAGTATAGCTGCGCTCACTTAAACTCCTAGCGAATAGGACTTACACCAGGAGTTTTGATTGCACTATACCAAAGCTGCTTGTTCTGCCATCAGCTAGCTTTGGCAATAGTTATTTAGTTTTGTATCAAAGTGAAATCTAATTAACCATGACCTGCTTGTGGTGGTAAAACAGGATGATTTATGATTTTTGGATTAACCTTAACGAATTAATCCAAACGACTTTTCCATATCAACCATTCATACTTAAGTCTGAAGGCTGATTAGAGCCAGATTGCGCTAACACCATTGTTGACTGCGCAGGTACAGGAATTGATTTACCCCAGCGGGATTTGTCAAGACTCCCTGACACCTGCT
Organism: Calothrix sp. NIES-3974; assembly: GCF_002368395.1. Taxonomy (GTDB): domain Bacteria; phylum Cyanobacteriota; class Cyanobacteriia; order Cyanobacteriales; family Nostocaceae; genus NIES-3974. The sequence goes on along the minus strand of NZ_AP018254.1, from coordinate 1,440,384 downwards.
CCAGTCCAACGTCTCTAGCTTGCGCGGTTGATTGATTCCGCAGGTAAGCAAATTAGGTTGTCTCCTTGGGTAAGGATTAGTCCGCGCTGACGCAATTTACCCATCAACCGGGTGACTGTTACACGCGTAGAACCAATGGCGCTACCAATTTGGGCATGGGTCAAGGGGAAGGGCAAACAATAACCGCGAATTACATCTGGGTCTGTTTCGCTCATTGCTGGCTCTCCGTACTCCTCGATTAACAAGGTCAAGAAACCCAAAAGTCTATCAATGGTACGCCGTTGACCAAGAGCGCTCAACCATAGGAGTTTACGTTGGTGCTGGTAACGGAAAGCATCCATGACTTCCCGGCGAAAATGAGGCCAGTTATCCAAGTCATGCCAATACATCCACAGGACGGATGTTTGATCGACATGGGCGTAGGACTGGAGCGTAAATGGCGATTGAGCCACTATTTCAAACGGCTGTCCCGCTCCCACGAAACCGAGAAAGGCTTCTTCTGGGGTGCGATTGATGCGCCGTGATGTCAATTGGCTGGCGGTAGCACTTACTTGGGCTGTTCCCACCATCCGAATCGCCCCTCTCTGAACCAGATAAAGCAATCCAGGACGAGCTGGTATGCGTTCATCTTTACTGAAGGTGCGACAACGATAGTGTTCTTGAGCCCAGTCAATAATGCGTTGCCAAGTTAAAAAAGGACGTGATGCCTCTGAGAATGAGGATGGAGATTGCATAGGTAACAAAGAGTTTTCGGCTGAAGACAAAGACGTTAAAAAAAGTGCAAAAAGTTGGCAAGGAGTGTCTTTGTGTGGCTCGTCAAGCATGACACCTAACGATGCCAGCCATTCAAAAGCAGAAATTTTATTTTCTACTTTCTTACGATACTTCTCTACTGTACTACGAAGGTAGTAAAAATTACCGTTCGTTCAAGAAATTTAACCCTATTTTAATTTATCTCTTGTAAATGTAAAATATCTCTAAAGACAGATGACCTATGTGTAGCAAGTTTGGTAGGCTACGGGGCTGTCAACCGGATACTATGTGCATAAAATGCTACTAGTTAAGAATTACACATCTATTAAGCAGTCATTATACAGTCAAATGGTAGCTGCACTGGGTATTTATCCAAAAAAAGAAAAATTTCTTCATCATCCATCGACAGCCCTAATACGATTGAAAAATAAGGGGAAATGTAAATTAGTGTATCGTTCGAGTTTAGCGCTGCGATGCGCGAATGCTTATGGGGTAGGGGTTAGAGAGATTGCTGGTAATTTGGCTTCTCATTTAGCGATGGACTCAGATCAAAAATGGCAAGTTCAAGTCAGCGAGTTAGGTTGGCTGGAAATTGAGGTCATGTCGGAGTTATTAGCAGCTTGGTTGCAAAGTTGGGTGGACTTGGTTCCAGTGCAGGGGAATTATTTCCGTGATTTGGGGTTGACAGAAATGGAATTTGGTGTACAGTATGCCCATGCGCGGTGTTGTGGGTTAGTAAGATTAGGAATCGGTGAGGGGTTGATTTCACCCGTGGATTCCGAAACGCGAATTCCCTGGTGGGATTACCATCTCTTATATTTTCAAGAACCAGCAGAATGGGATTTTTTGGGTAATTTGATTGATGCAACCGATGCGATCGCGTGTTTAGTGGATGCGTCCGTGGAGCGTTGGCAAAGATATGCTCTGGATGTAAGTAGGGGGTTTGAGCGGTTCTGGGCTGAATGTAATATTTTTGGAGCGACTAAAATCCGTAATCGTCAGTTGGCGATCGCTCGATTGGGTTTAGTGATTGTTTGCCGACGGGTTTTGCAGGAGTTACTAGAAAAGAAATTAAATCAACCTGTTATTTACTATTTGTAAATGTTCAAGAATCACCTTTTAAGTAGTCATCATGAACTGCGTACACCAGGATGTATGAAAGTGATTTTTCCCACTCCCCACTCACTTTCAAGTCAGGTAGGTACAATTAAATATCAAACCACAATGTAACCAATCATTCGGCGAAAAGTAGAGACGCGATATATCGCGTCTCTACCCCCTGATTGGGACGACAATTTTCACCACCCACCTAATTGCAGGAAATGAATTCTCAATATTTGCAAATTGCACGAGTACCTAGCCCTGAGAAATATAGATAATTGAATCACTCACTAGGATTGGGGATATGCTCAGTCGCATCGATTTCCGAAAACTCACTCAGTTCAAGCTCGCATCTCAATTTACATTATCTTTACTGCTAATTTTTATCATCGGGATTGGTTTAGGTGGATTAGCCCTATCCTCCGCACTAGAACAAAAAGCCGAAGCAGAAATAGTTTATCGCGGACACTTGGCCATGCACTTAGTAACTGCGGTTCGTAACTATACCCTCAATCAAATAGGTCCGCGGATTTACGAATTGGCCAATATGGAAAATGGCTTTATTCCAGAAACTGTTCCCAGTATCGCCGCAAAAACCGTATTTACCAAACTGAGGGAAAATCAGGAATACCAGAACTTAGCCTACAGGGAAGCAACCCTTAACCCCACCAATCCAGAAGACCAAGCTAATCTCTTTGAAGCTCGATTAATCCAAAGATTTCAGAGCGATCGCACTCTCAAGAGTCTATCAGACTTTCGCACCGAAGTTGATCAAAAGCAGTTTTACATCGCCCAACCCCTAGTAGTCACCAGTGAAAGTTGTTTAAGGTGTCATAGTACCCCAGAACAAGCACCAAAAAGTTTAATCGAAAAATATGGAACCCGTAACGGCTTTGGGTGGGAAGTTAATCAAGTAATCGGAGCGCAAGTAATTTACGTCCCCGCAAACGAAGTATTCATGAACGCTCGCAAAGCCTTATTTTTATTCATCAGCATTTTCAGCGTCATTTTTGCATTAGTTCTAGGTGCAATTAACTATCTACTAAAAAGAAGAGTTATTCAACCACTCAAACCAATGGCTAAATTAGCTCAAACCATTAGTCAAGAAAACGTCAGTGCAAAAGAAGTACGCGCAATCGAACGTCAAGGACTACACGCGATCGCCAAACGAGAAGATGAATTAGGACACCTCGGCAAAATCCTCCAAAAAATGGTACGAGAAATTTACCACCGCGAGCAAATCCTCTCAGAACAACTACAGCAACTACGCTTTGAAATCGACCAAAAACAGCGCGAAAATCAAGTCAAAGAAATAGCCGAAAGTGATTATTTCCAAAACCTGCAAAAAACAGCCAAACAAATCCGCAACCAACCTGACCCAGAAACCTAAAAAATACCCTAAAAAACCCTTAGCGACCTAGCGTGACCCAAAAACCCAACTCGGTATACAACATGTCTAAAATTATCTCAATCCATTCCTTTCGTGGTGGTACAGGAAAATCCAACGTCACTGCCAACCTTGCCACCAATTTAGCACGTACCGGCCATCGTGTCGCCATTGTCGATACGGATATTCAATCACCGGGAATTCACGTACCATTCGGACTAGATGAAAGCAAAGTCAAATTTACCCTTAACGATTACCTTTGGGGAAAATGTAGCATCGATGCAGCTACCTATGATGTCAGTTCTGTATTTACCACCCGACAAAAATCCGGCTGGTTTCAACAAAATCGTGGTAAGATTTACCTAATTCCCTCCAGCATCAAAACCGGAGAAATATCCAAAATTTTAAGGGAAGGTTATGACGCACGTCTTCTCAATGAAGGCTTTCGTCATTTAATGCAAAAACTTCAACTAGATTATTTATTTATTGATACCCATCCCGGAATTAACGAAGAAACCCTTTTATCAGTAATTATTTCCGATATTTTAATTGTTATCCTCCGACCAGATAAACAGGATTACCAAGGTACAGCAGTCACCGTTGATGTTGCCCGTAAACTAGATGTACCAAAAATGATGTTAGTGGTCAACAAAGCCCTACCGAGCTTAAATACGGAAGTATTAAAACGACAAGTAGAAGAAATCTATCGCGTCCCCGTCGCGGGAGTTTTACCCGTATCTGAAGAAATGTTTCACTTAGCTAGTAGCGATATTTTCTGTTTACGTTATCCTGACCATCCTTGGACAAAGGTTATTAATAGTATTGCAGATAATCTCCGAGATACCAATCAAGCTGCCAAGAAAACCTTTTCTTTTCCTGGTAAACGCTAACTCATTTTATATCTAAAACTAAAATTTTAGCTCTAACTTTCCAAACTCTCCCTAGTCGTTCTGCGTGTGAAGGAATTCCACACATCTAATTCTGCTGGGGAGCGACCTAATAACATCCCTCGATTTGCCGCAGTTAAACCCTGAACTTTGTAAAAATCAGCACCTGCAATATTGTCAAGGTACTCTAACTCGGCATCAGTTAAATCCGCACCACGCATATCAACCATTTTTAAAATACACCCGGTTAATCTCGCTCCCCGCAAATATGCACCCGTTAAAAAAGCCCGATTTAAATCTGCACTACTTAAAGCCGCGTCTTTTAAATTAGCACCCGTTAAATCCGCACCACTTAAATATGCACCCCGTAAATTAGCTCCTTGCAAGTCGGCGTAACGCAAATTGGCTGTGCATAAATAAGCACCACTTAAACTTGCACGGGGACCAACTGCACCGGATTTTTGATAGTTAAAGTTTTCTGGCCAAATTGTGTCGCAATTGTAGCGTGCTAAGGGAATTTTTACCCCCTCTAAGTTGGCATTGGTAAAGTTAGTATTTTCCAGGATAGTTCGATGTAAACAAGCATTTTTTAAGTTTGCACCAGTTAAATTTGCATTCCTTAAATCAGCACCTCGCAAATCAATTCCTGATAGGTCTGCACCTTGTAAATTCGCATTGCGCAGGTTCACTCCAATGAAATTACCGTGACTTAGTTGGGTATTTTCTAAGTTGACTCCTTCCAAATTCGCTTTGTATAAGTCTATTTTCTGATGATATTTTCCATCTCTAATAGCAGTGATAATTTCATGGGTGAGAGCTTGTTTGTCCATTTCTATCTTGCCATTAAATTTTTATGTCTTACTTTTTATCCTACGACAAAAAGGTGTGATCAAAAAATCCAATTCTATCCCTACTATTTTTGATTGAGATTGAGTTCAAACAGAGTTTGGCTATTTCATACCATTTCACTCAAATTTTGATACCTTTTCTGACCCTGCTCTCCTTGCTCCCGAAAGCTCCCCTGAATGTATCGACTCCAAGGTAAATAGTATAACTTTATATCCTCTCGGCAAGAAAGCATCCCCCTTGTGATTATTCGAGCAAAAAATAATTCTGTCCGCAGGGAGGAGGTGACAATGAAGCGATCGCTTCGGACTCGTTTTGATTGAAAGATTCTGCGATTGATCGATCTCCACTACCCTTCGGGATACAAGCAACGCTGCGATCGCTTCGGATATTTTATTCTCCTGTTACTCAATCAAAATTGGGATGTAACCATCAACAGGTGAGCTTTTTGTGGAGATGGTTAATGCTTCAAGAAACGTTACATTGCGGCATCTCTACTATCACTGTCCACCTACTAGCTACTCAAATTTTATTGCTCAATGTATAGAATAATCTTATCATTGTATTGGAAGTATGACCTTTAGCAATTGATGGACTCATTCTGAGTGATGGATTTTGCGATCGCTGTGTTGCACTTGCAATGACAAAATATGTTTTTATCCCATTTCACTCAAACCCTGCTCCCAAAAGCTTCCCGTCAGGTATCAACTTCAAAGTGAAACGGTATTACATATTGGGGATGCTCCCTGCGACCCCTACTCCCCGTCAGGTATCAACTCCAAGGTAAAACGGTATAAATATTGAGAAATTACCAGTGATTTGTGTGCGTCGATTTCTTCCTGGGGCTTTGGTTTTTCTAACCGCATACGCCTGTCAACAACAGCCAATTATTTCCTTCCCATCCAGGGAAATTTCCTCTCAACCCACTGTAAAACCTCAACTTCCGGTTTCTCAACATCCCAATTCCTTTGTGTGGCGAAATGTGAATATCCAAGGAATGGGTTCGGTGACGGGTTTGGTAATTAACCCCCAACCCCCCCATGATATCTACATCCGTACCGATATTGGTGGTGCATACCGATTTGACCGTCAACATCACCACTGGATACCCTTAATGGATATGTTCGACACCAATTTTGCTGGAGGTGGTATTGGTGTGGAAAGTTTGGCGGTGGATGGGAATTTTCCCCAACGGGTTTATGCTGTGGTGAATTATCGTTCTCAAACTCAGCGTGAAGGTGATAAACTAAAGTATGGGTATAGTGGGGAGGTCTTTGTCTCTAACGACCGAGGGCAAAATTGGCAACCGACTGGATTAGCTCCACACCAAGTATTTGTCGGACCCAATCAAGATTATCGGGGAGATACGGGAGAAAGATTAGCTGTTGATCCAAATTTATCCAGTTTGCTGTATTTTGCTTCCCGTCGTCACGGTTTATGGCGACGTAATCCCCAGGGAAGTTGGCAACGGGTAGGGGGAGGTTTACCCAGTCCCCAAAGTTTACCGGGGTATAAAACCAAAGCGGGTAAAGATAATTTGGATTTGCCGGGATTTACCTTTGTGGCTTTTGACCGACGAACGGGAAAGCGTGGTCAACCAACCCCAATTATGTATGTTGGTGTACATGGTAGTGGGGTTTGGCAAAGTCGGAATGGAGGCAAATCTTGGCGCAACCTGGGGGGTGGGGATAACCCGGTGCGGGGTGTTGTCGCTGAAGATGGGAGTTTATATGTTTCCTTTGCCACTCGTGGTAGGGATGATGAAAAGGCAAGGGGAGGCGTAAAAAGGTATCGAAATCAATCATGGCAGGACATTACACCGGAGGGAGAAAATAAACCCTATGGGGGAATTACGGTTGCTAATGATAGCAGTGATACCGTGATGCTCGTAAGCGATCGCATTGTTTATCGTTCCCGGAATGGGGGGAAAAGCTGGGATAAGCAAACAATGGATATGGCTGCTAGGGTTGGTGAGCCATCCACACCGGGATATTATGACCAGGATGCGAGTACCAGATTAGCAGCAATTATGATTGATCCGGCTAACCGGAAACAGGTATGGTGGACAAATGGTTGGGGAGTTGCTCGCACTACAGATATAACGGCAAATCCAGCTAAGTATACATGGGTAATGACCAACTTGGAAGAACTGGATGTGAATATGGTTCGGGTTCCCCCCAAACCCAAAAATCAGGGAGGAGCAGAATTATTGAGTGCGGTACAGGATCGAATTGGGTTTAGACACGTAAGTAGTGATAGCGTCCCCCAGCAGCAAATAAGTCCAGAAAATATCGTAATCAATCCCGCATTTAAATGGGCTAATCCAGATTGGCAAGTATATCCAGTACCTTTTCCCCACGTTGCTGGAGCAACCAGTATGGATTATGCAGCTAGTAAACCCGATTATTTAGCTTTTGTGGGTTTCCATCAATGGCAGGGATACTGGTCAATACATGGTATGAGTCGTGACAACGGTAAAACCTGGCAGAGTTTCCCATCAGTACCCACCCAAATGCTGTGGAAACAGGATAAATCCAAACAGGAAGAAGTGAAAGCGATCGCGGGACAGATAGCCATATCACCAACCAATCCGCAAAATCTAGTTTGGGCAGCAACCTGGGGAACCTGGCCCCATTATACCCGTGACGGAGGTAAAACTTGGCATTTAGCCCGTAATTTAAATCCCAGTCCCCGACCGGACCCCTTTGACGAGCGTAACAACGACCATATTTACTATGATGCCTTACCAAAATCTTGGTCAAACAGCATTAGTCCTTGGTTGAGTTCCCATGTACTTGCTGCCGACCGCCAAGACCCTAAAGGACAAACTTTTTATTATTACGCCCAAAACACATTTTACTTCAGTCGTGACGGAGGAGCAACCTGGAGCAAAGGAGCAAACGGACAATTTCCCATGTGGGTGACACGACCGACAATAGTACCCAACCCCACCCGTCAAGGGGACGTGTGGTTGAGTTTTGCTCGCAACCCGGAAGATGTCAAGGGTTATCCCCTGTACCGTTCCCAGGATGGTGGTAAAAGTTTTACCAAAGTGCCAAATATTCACAGTTGTGAGTTTATTACCTTTGGCAAGGGAAAATCAGCAAATACACCGTATATTTACATATTTGGTCGAGTGAAGGGAGCAACTCGTGATACCATGTATAAATCGGAAGACATGGGTAAAACCTGGAAACCAATCAGCAACCCGCAGATTCTCCAATTTCCAGGGATTACCCATATGGAAGCAGATTTACGCATCCCCAATCGGCTATATGTGGCTTTAAGGGGAAGGGGAATTATGGTGGGATCACAGGGGATGTAATTTGTAATAGCCTACGGCAACGCTTCGCGTACGTAATTCGTAATTACGAATTACGAATTATTTACTCAACTATTACCAACACCAAATCAAAATCGAAAAAAGGGTCTGCCACCACTCCCCCCTATCACTGGATATGCTGGTATTCTAATGGGGTCGGTAGTGACAATTGTCTTGAGTGCAGGTTCCTACATCCTTGAAATTCAAATCCACCCAGGGATTCAGATTATGTCGGCTCAATACCGCTATATTGCTTTCTATAAACCCTACGGTGTGTTGTGTCAGTTTAGTCAAGACACACCGGAACGTCTCACCTTGAAGGATTTTATTGATGTTCCCAATGTTTATCCGGTGGGAAGGTTGGATTGGGATAGTGAGGGGTTGGTATTGTTGACAAATCATGGTCAACTGCAACATCGTCTCTGTCATCCCCAGTTTGCCCATCAACGAACCTATTGGGTGCAAGTGGAACGTTTACCCAGCGAAAGTGCTTTACAGCAGTTACGCGATGGGGTGGAGATTCAAGATTATCGCACTAAACCTGCTCAAGTTCAATTACTAAGTGATGTTCCCGACCTACCTCCACGCATTCCCCCAATCCGCGATCGCAAAACTGTTCCCACTGCTTGGCTAGAAATTACCATGACTGAAGGGAAAAATCGTCAAGTTCGACGAATGACTGCGAAAGTTGGTTTTCCCACTTTACGTTTAGTGCGTGTCCGAATCGATGTTCTGGGTTTAACAGGATTACAACCTGGACAATGGCGAGATTTGACTCCAACGGAGGTCAAGGCTGTTACTGGTTCTGTGTTTGATTTTCCTACATCATCACTCAAAAACCAATCCAATCGTCAAGCAACTGGTAAATCCAAATTTTCACGAATCGTAGCAAAATAGACTGCTAAACCTGGGTAAATATTCGTAAACTAGAAATAGGAGGTAGGGTATAGGAGACAAGATACAGAAGAAATTATTTTGTTAGGTGTTGAATTAATTCAAAGCTGAAAATCACTCTGCTCTATTAGTGTGATGCCAAGCTGATGAAAATATTATCGGCGGGGTTGTTCATGATTTTCCATGACTGTCACTTAAATAACTGTCACGTAGGTCGAAGCAAAATTTGTTCTAAGCAAGTATAATTTTCCTTTCTCAATCTTTTTCTAAATCACTTTCACAACCGCAATCAAAGGGTGCAAGTAAAAAAATCCTACTATGAGCCGTAATCAATCATCGAATCGGCAGCACGCTTGCCAAACAAAATATAATGATATCACTGCTAACAGTTCGCCCCATTTGGAGCTGTTACGGGAGCCTGAGTTGGAATTAGAACGGCGCACCCTAGAAACATTACCCATATATCCACCGGACGGATCACTATACAAACAACTGTACGAACATATTCCCACCGTTTATATCACCCTTGATTTGCGAGGTAAAATCTTGACTGTGAATCGGTTTGGTGCGCAGGTGTTGGGTTTTAGCCTTGAACAATTATTACAAAAAGATATTCAACGCATTTTTGCATCTTGGGAATTTTCCCGAATTACCGATATGTTGACAAAAATATCGGAATTTTCCCCCTTGGAAACGGCTGAAGGTGAATTTCAACTCGATTGTCCAAATCCTGATATTGCTTGGGTACGGATGACGGTGCGTAAATTAACTATGCCGGAATCGGAACCGATTATCCTGATGGTATGCGAAGATATTACGGAACAGAAACGCTCAGAAGATGTGCTAAGGGAAAGTGAACAAAGATTTCATACCATTGCCGAGATTGCTCCGGTGATGCTGTGGACTGCGGGTGCGGATGGTTTTTTTAACTTTTTTAACCAATACTGGCTAGAATTTACGGGGGTAGATTGTGAAGAAGCTACAGGTTATGGTTGGTTAAATTTAGTGCATCCTGAAGAAAGACTGCATTGTTTACAAAGCTATCATGCAGCCTTTAGCGCTCGCCAACAGTTCGCCATTGAGTATAGATTATTACGTCATGATGGAGAATATCGTTGGATTTTGGATACTGGTGTACCGAGATTTAGTCCGGCTGGGTTATTTAGTGGTTATATTGGTTGTGGGATTGATATTAGCGATCGCAAATTAGCCGAAATTGCTCTGACCCAAAGTCAAAGTGCAGTCAAAGCGCAAATTGAGGAAATGGAAAGATTGGATCGACTCAAGGATGAGTTTTTGAGTACGGTTTCCCACGAATTGCGCACTCCCTTAACGAATATGAAAATGGCGATTCAGATGCTGGGGATTTCTTTAAAAGTGGAATCGAACCCAGTTCATGGAGGAATTAATGACAGGGATGTCGCCAAAACCAAGCGTTATTTACATATTTTAAATAATGAATGCGATCGCGAAATCAATTTAATTAATAATTTCCTGGATTTACAAAAGCTCGACAGCAACACGAAATCACTGATTTTAGAAACCATTAATATTCCTAGCTGGTTAAATAGGGTTGTTCACGTCTTCCAAACCCGTCACCATCGCTTTACCCAACCCATTCATTTACGTATTCCCGAAAATTTACCCCTATTCACCTGTGACCCCTTTAGTTTGGAAAGGATTCTGATTGAATTGCTGACCAATGCATGTAAATTTAGTCCTACCCACGCAGAAATTGAAGTCAAAGTGGAAAGTGTAGAGCAAACGGTGAAATTTGCTGTTACGAATACGGGAACCGAAATACCCAGTAGTGAGATTCCCCGAATTTTCGATAAATTTTACCGTATCCCCAGTAACGACCCCTGGAAACAAGGAGGAACCGGATTAGGATTGGCTTTAGTGAAAAAACTCACCAAATATATGGGAGGTGACACCGAAGTTGTAAGTGGATCGAATATTACCTGTTTTACGGTCAGTTTTCCTCTGGGTTGTAGTATTTAGGGGTGGGGAAAATTATCGTTGTAGACAGGGAGTCAGTACAGACGACCCGTCGGGTCGTCTGTACAGGGAGCAGGGATAAACCTTTGAGGTGAATTTAACTAAACTTTTACATAGTACTCTCAAAAGTAGATGCTGTGCATTTAGGGTTTATTTTCGCCGACTTAGTTACTTCAAAACCTATGCATTTGAATTGGCAAAATTTTTTAATTCGCAATTGGGAACCACCTGACCGGGAAATAGTTGCGAAGTTGATTAGTCAAGTGTTAGCAGAATACGGTTTAGGTTGGGAACCAGAAGGTGCAGACCGTGATGTTTTATGGGTGGAGGAATATTATTTGCACCGGAAAGGGGAATTTTGGGTGGTTGAGCAAAACCAGCAAATTGTTGGGACTGGTGCTTACTATCCGATTCAACGGGGTCATCAAGCAGTAGAAATTCGGAAAATGTACCTGTCACCGGAAGTTCGAGGATGTGGTTTAGGGAAATTTTTGTTAACAGCTTTAGAGAAAACCGCAGCATCACGGGATTTTCGGGAATGTTGGGTAGAAACAGCTAGTGTATTAAAGGAAGCTGTACAACTATACGAAAAATACGGATATGTACCCGCAACCGGAGTCGAAACCAAAAGATGCGATCGCATTTATGTGAAATCTTTAGATTTTGGATTTTAGATTTTGGATTGTTTTTTGTTGTGAAAAATCGTATTAATTTTACGTGAGTACTCCTAGGTCGTAGCTCGCTACGGTGAGTTATAAAGTCTGAAACTTTTGTCCAGTCTTATTCGTAGGAAATAGAAGTTTTTAAAAACCTCCGAGTATGATGTTGAGAATAAAATCATTAAACCTGAAATCAGTCATTTATATCGACTCTCTTTTACTTTGAAATCAAGGCAACTTGGATAATCAACGATTATAGCTCCTGATATGTAGCGACAATTAGCGTAAACTATATTATTGAATTTGTTCTCAACTAATGGATGGGGTTACTTTAAACCTTTACTTTCAAAATCATTGATTCACAGAGATTGTCGCGTTTACAATCCGTCATAGCTCCCTACGACCTAGGAGTATTCACGTTAAATTTGAACAATGAAGAAAAGTACGTAGTAGCGCTATTCTACAATAACCCTGGGGGTATAGCGCCTTATGTTAACGATTTTTCAAGTCTAAAGCCACTACTACGAATCCCTGAGAACCGATGGGATAGACCACTAAGTTCTTGCCAACAATGGAGCTGCTGCTAATAATTTTTGTGTATATTCGTGCTGGGGATTTTGGAAAATTTCCTTTGTATCACCGATTTCCACAATTTGACCCCCATTCATCACCGCAATGCGATCGCACAAAAATCTCGCTAACCACAAATCATGGGTAATAAACAGATAAGTTAAATCAAATTCCTGTTTTAATTCCAACATTAAATCTAATACTTGGGATTGGACACTTGCATCCAACATACTCACCGGTTCGTCACAAATCACCAATTGGGGACGGGTAATTAATGCACGAGCGATCGCTACCCGTTGTTGTTGTCCTCCGGATAAATCGGAGGGATGACGTTGATAGTAGGTTTCACTGGGTGTTAATCCTACCCGTTCTAACATGGCTAATACTTGGGTTTTCGCTTGTTCAGGATTAGCTAAACCATGAATTAATAGGGGGTCAGCGATATTTTCTCCCACGGTCATCGCGGGATTGAGACAAGCATGGGGGTCTTGGAATATCATTTGCATATGTCGGCGTTGACTACGCATTTCTTTGCGAGATAATTTGGTTAATTCGGTTCCCGCAAATTCAACGCTACCGGATGTGGGAGTAATTAACTGCAAAATTGTCCGGGAAAGGGTACTTTTTCCACATCCCGACTCTCCCACCAATCCGAGAATTTCTCCCCGATACAACTCCAAATTAATCCCATCTACAGCTTTAATGGTTTGTCCCTGCTTTTGAAATAAACGCTCAATTAAATTCGGTTCAATTATGTAATGTTTCTTTAACTCCCGCACACGCAACAGGGGAGATGGTAAAGTCGCAGGAGGTTGATGGGTACTAATATGATCTGCACTTACCTCATCAATACTTTGGATATGTAAAGCAGCATTCAATAAAGACTGGGTATAGGGATGCTCCGGACGACGGAACACCTTTTCTGTGGGTCCGGTCTCCACCATTTTGCCAAAATACATCACCCCAATGCGATCGCAATACTCAGCTACCATCGCCAAATCATGGGATATTAACAATAGGGCCATGTTTTCTTCACTACATAACCTAGTTAATTCCTGTAGAATTTCCGCCGAAATTGTCACATCCAAACTTGTAGTCGGTTCATCCGCAACAATTAACTTCGGTTGCAACAACAATGCCAAGGCGATCGCGACCCGTTGTCGCATTCCTCCACTAAACTCATGGGGATACTGATACCAACGACTTGCGGGAATTTTCACCTTCCCTAAGGTTGCGATCGCTCTTTCTTTTGCTTCTTTGGTAGTTAATTCTGGTGCATGAGCTTTTAAAGTTTCTAAACAATGGTCTCCAATCGTCATCAACGGATCAAGTCTCGTCATCGGGTCTTGGAACACCAAAGCAACTACCTCCCCCCGAAATTTCCGCACCTCCTCTGGTGTCATATCCAATACGGATTTACCCTGGAAAACTACTTTACCCGTAACTTGACTACCTTGAGGTAACAACCGCATCACTGCTCGTCCCAGGGTCGATTTTCCACAACCCGACTCCCCGACTAAACCCATCCGCTCACCTGGTTGTAAACTAAAGGATACACCATCAATTGCCCAGTTGATTTCTTCCCCTTGACGCTGAGGATAGGCTACTTTCAGGTTTTCGACACTAAATAAAGTTTCACTCATGGCGATTTTAGATTTTGGATTACTCTTCGAGAAGACGCTAGCCTAAAGGCATGGCTTTCGCCAACGCGTCTATGGATTTTGGATTTTGTTTTCGGGTTCCCTACCGCACACAAATTTTGTCTGTAAAGATGTAGCGTTGCTACGTCTCTTATCGAACCAGTTTTTTGAATCAGTATAAGTCCTATTTGCGAGCAGATATTTTCATATCGAGTGTTGTATAAGTTCTGTTTTATATACCGTATCCTTGTACTAGCAATAATATCCCCTCCAACTCCCTTTTTTAGATTACAGACGAAACCATGTACCAAACCGATCCACCACTCCCCCAGTCAAATCCTACCAACCATGTATGATTTACCCAGTGAAGATCCAGAGGAACCAGGTTTGCCAGACGAATTCATATTTTTCAACCCCGTTTACTTCTACCTGTCAACTCCCCACCTACCCTAGAGAAGAAATATTCATTGGTACAGATATTAACTTATACTATGATGTCCGCAATCCGTTGTGGCATAAAAAACCAGACTGGTTTTTAGTCCCCGTGGGTCGTCTCTACCCCTCACTCCCTCTACATCAAGCAAGCAAAACAAATGGCTAAATGCTAGGGAAATCCACTGAGAACATTTAGCCACTTATCGTCTAAATTTTAATTTGATTGAACTGGAATTTATCACTCAAATAACCGGGGCTGCCAACACTTAAATTTTCCCATACTTGCCATCAAAAGTTAACAGTTAACAATCAAAAGTCAACCCTCAAGGCAGTTTCAACAGGATAATTTATCGGTTGGTATTCCCACACCCCAAATTCAAGTTGGGCAATAAACCGTTAAATCGAAGAACCGAGACCCGCGTAAGCTCCGTAAAAGAAAATACCTACAACGGTAATCACACCAAGACCTGCGACTGTTGCCACAATCCACAGGGGAATTCTCCCACCACCAGACATGCTTTTATCCTCTCTTTACGAAAAACAACGCAGAATGTATCAAATCGGTTTACAAAGTTAAAATCCCAGTTAGTTAAAGAAATAACTGGAGAATAAAATTCCTAGTACGAAGATCAACAGTAATCCTAGGAACAGGGAAGTCCGGTTTAACTCAACCGGTTGATTGTTGGGATTAGGCGTTCTTTCCATGATGGCTATCTCCTAACGTTGAATAAACTGCATCGCGGCGATCGCGCCTAAAAAGAATACGGTGGGAACCGCAAGGGTGTGTACCGCTAACCAACGAACGGTAAAAATTGGGTACTGTTGTACTGGTTGATTGAGATTATTGCTACTGGTCATGACTTACAACTTCAATTATTTACCAATAAACTGTTCAACTTGTTTTTTCGATTCATAGCGATCGCTAACAATCGGTAACTCTTGACGAGTTTGGGTAAAGTACTCATTGGGACGAGGTGTACCAAACACATCGTATGCCAATCCGGTGCTGACAAATAACCAACCAGCAATAAACAATGCCGGAATGGTGATGCTATGAATTACCCAGTAACGAATACTGGTAATAATATCCCCAAAGGGGCGCTCTCCAGTAGTACCTGACATATTTCTCTTACCTTAGACAACGTTGTTAACTTGTTGCTACTGACAAATTAATTCCCCTCATTTTTCTGAGGTATAAGTCAGTGCTAAACACGCTTATTAAATTTATTATCCTACAAAGTTTAGAAACAGTTACAACTTGCAACTTGTTTCTCATAATTTGGGCAGTTTTCTGCAACATTTTGTTACAAATCCCAGTGACTCTCGTTTGGTGCAGAGTTGTAGAGACGACCCGATGGGCCGCCTCTTTTATAGTACAAATAAACTATAAAGTACTTTGTGCCAAGCTCAAGCCACATGTTTGGTTGTCTACAAATAGCTCAGAACACGTGTAGGGCTTAACTCCTTCCTCCCCCATCCCCAGCATCCATCATTTCAAGGTTGGTCGAGTACTAAGCCGCACTGGGTTGATACTTCAACACAATACCCTTATCACTGAGAACAAAACCGCGTTCAGGGGAGAAAAAGACGATTTTGTAAAAATTACTGGGAACTTCAGCCACATCTACATCTTTTTCCCAGGTCTGTCCTCCATCGGGACTACGGAGGAGTGTTCCCCCCCCACCAGCGACCCAAATTTCGTCGGGGGTACGGTAGGCCATATCCAATAATCCCCAACTGGATGCACGTTCTGGACTGAAAGGTTCTTGCCATTCTCCGGGTTGATCGGGGACGGTAAATTGAATTTGTCCACCTCGTGCGAGCATCCAGAGCTGTCCGTGGTTATCAAAACCCATATTCTCTACCCGACGGGAGCTATTGCGGTTTTGGGGAGACCAGGAATCATCTCCCGGTGTCCAAGTGGAGTAAAAATTCCCCTTCGCCGATACCGCTACATAACGACCATCGGGGGCACGTTTGAGGTTACGAATTACACCAACCGCATCATCCACCTGAGATTTCCAATTTAAACCGGAGTCGCTAGTGCGGTAAATTGCGCCGACATCGGTGACCATTTCCGCAGTTTTGGGAGCAAGGGCAGTAATACTAACCGGATTACCAGGTAATTGATTACTCAGGGGTATGCGTGACCAGGATTTGCCCCCATCGATGGTGTGTAGGATTAAACTTGGTTCACCTGCAATCCAACCTTCATCGCCAGCAAAACTAACCGCATTAAAGCGATATTTTTGGTCGTCTCCTAATTTTAAACTCAAAGGGTTCCAGGTTTCGCCGCCATCATTGGTTTCCAGCAAAGTAGAATTACTACCAACTAGGAATCCGTGGTTAGGATTATCAGTAAAGGCGATATCCAATAACTTTTCGTTGGTGGGAACACTTATAATTTCCCAAGGATTAGAGGCAGTACTAGGTAAATTTCCACAGCCAACACAGACAACCGCCACTAGTGCGATCGCGATGATTCGCTGCCACAATTTTGTCAATCGCTTCATCTCGTAACTTTTTCCAATGTCAACATTAATTTAATACTTTTGTGTTAGTAGCCTCGTGGTCTGTGTCATTATTTCTCATGGGTTCGTGGTAGTAGCTCTAGCCTCGAAAAAGCTTTAAGATAAAGGCGCTATACCCCCAGGGTTGTCGTAGACCAGCGCTACTACGTGCCTTTTTTTACCCATCAAAAAAACGACATGGAGTACTAGGGTGGGGATGTTAATGTAACCCATAAAGGCTAAGGAAGAACAAAAAGGCTAAACCCAAACCCCCAAAAATTAGTAAATTCTTCTGGGATGGGGTCATCCGGTTTACCCCAAATCCGTAATTTAAATTTTCATCAAACCCGGAAGCTCGACCAGAAGGACCAATATTCACAAACGCGATTTTCTTGGCGCTACAAACTGGACAGCGCCAATTGACAGGTAAATCTTCAAATGATGTCCCACCAGGAATATCCCGACGGTCATCTCCCTTCGCAGGTTCATAAACATACCCACAAGCCCGACATTCATAGCGGTCTAGGGGCTTTGGTTCCGGTGTAGTGTTCTCAACAGCCTGTTCGCTCATGGCCCTGTATTCTAGTTGCTATACAGCAAATTATTAAATATACGTTACAAATTATGACACAAGTGTTAGACTTTTCTATCACCATCAGAATTTAATCAAATATCCTGGGCATAAGTTTTCTGGGATTCAGAAAAGCCAAATCGATATAATGTAAAAAAGGTAAACATTGTCCTGTTTAATTTATTTTCCATCTAGCAAACGGTAGAAATCTATAGTGTTTGTCCTTAGCGGTTACGAGTACCTTCTAGGCTTCCTGATTATCTGTAGCCTAGTCCCAGCCCTAGCTTTGTCAGCGTCTAAACTACTTCGACCCAGTGGTCGCTACCCGGAAAGACGCACAACCTACGAATCCGGTATGGAGCCGATTGGCGGAGCTTGGATTCAATTTAATATCCGTTATTACATGTTTGCCCTGGTCTTCGTAGTTTTCGATGTGGAGACGGTATTTCTCTATCCTTGGGCAGTTGCATTCCATCGTTTAGGGCTATTGGCTTTCATTGAAGCGCTGATTTTTATTGCAATTCTTGTCGTTGCCTTAGTGTACGCGTGGCGTAAAGGAGCTTTGGAATGGTCTTAGATACAAATTCATCTATTCAAGATATGAGCGCTCAACAAACTGAGCGCATTCTCAATCCGATTCAACGACCGACGGTGACTCAGGATTTATCAGAAAATGTGATTCTGACCACCGTTGATGACCTATACAATTGGGCTAGACTTTCCAGTTTATGGCCAATGCTGTTTGGAACCGCTTGCTGCTTTATCGAATTTGCAGCGATGATTGGTTCCCGGTTTGACTTCGACCGCTTTGGTTTAATTCCCCGTTCCAGTCCTCGTCAAGCGGATTTAATTATTACTGCCGGAACCATTACCATGAAAATGGCTCCCCAGTTAGTACGTCTGTATGAACAAATGCCCGAACCCAAATACGTAATTGCAATGGGTGCATGTACAATTACGGGCGGAATGTTTAGTGTTGACTCCCCCACAGCCGTCCGAGGTGTGGATAAATTAATTCCGGTGGATGTTTACTTACCTGGTTGTCCTCCCCGTCCGGAAGCGATTATGGATGCAATTATTAAATTGCGGAAAAAAATCGCCAATGATTCGATGCAGGAGCGTGGTGTCATTAAACAAACTCACCGTTATTACAGCACCACCCATAAAATGAAACCCGTTGAGCCGATTTTGACTGGGAAATATCTTCAATCCGAAACTCGCTATACCCCACCCAAGGAACTCACCGAAGCTATCGGTATGCCTGTTCCCCCAGCACTGTTAACGTCATCAACACAGAAAGAAACACAAAAAGAGGTAAGCGAACGTGGCTGAAGAATCGAAACCAGTACCAGCAGCAGAAACCGCCGTTGTGAAACCAGGAAAAGTCTCCGAATGGTTAACAACAAATGGTTTTGACCATGAAATCCTGGAACCAGATGCCAATGGTGTAGAGGTAATCAAAGTTCCGGCGGATTTTTTACTGCCGACTTGCACCGCGCTGTATGCCTACGGGTTTAATTATTTACAATGCCAGTGTGGTATTGATATGGGTCCGGGACAGGATTTGGTCAGTATGTATCATTTGATTAAGGTCAGTGATAATGCGGATCGACCGGAAGAAGTACGGATTAAAGTTTTTCTGAATCGTGAAAATCCTGTTGTTCCTTCCGTTTACTGGATTTGGAAAACCGCCGATTGGCAAGAACGGGAATCCTACGATATGTACGGTATTATTTACGAAGGACACCCCAATTTGAAGCGGATTTTAATGCCGGAGGATTGGGTGGGATTTCCTTTGCGTAAGGATTATATTTCCCCTGATTTTTACGAATTACAAGACGCGTATTAATTCCCTATTGTTGTGTTGCTTTACAACTGCGATTTGTTAATTAATACATCAGTCGGATAACTCTCTCTACCTAATGCATGGGGGGAGAGTTATTTTTTGACTTTAATATTTTGACTTTAAGTAAAAGTCAATTAAGTTTAAATTTAAAATCACCGATCAAAAGGGTCAATTCCGTGGGATGCTGGTAAATCAATTGAGTATACTCACCCCCAGGGTCATCCAATATCAAAAATCCGCCGACACATGTCTGAACATCTTTCTGTCACCGTCACCGTCCCCGCAACAACTGCTAATCTTGGAGCTGGTTTTGATTGTATTGGTGCTGCTTTGAGCTTGTACAATGAATTTACCTTTAGTTTCAGCGACAGCGAAACCCAAATTTACATCACAGGTGCGGAAGCAGAACGGGTCGCGACAGATAAAAGTAATCTGCTGTATCAAGGGTTTTCCTACCTGTACCAACAACTTCAGCAAATACCTCCACCCGTAGAAATACAGATTAAACTGGGTATCCCCCTTGCTAGAGGTTTAGGTAGCTCTGCAACTGCAATCGTCGCTGGTTTGTTAGGTGCGAACGTACTACTAGGGAAACCTTTTAGTCAAACAGAAATTATGAATTTTGCGATCGCAATGGAAGGACATCCGGATAATGTTGTCCCTGCATTGATTGGAGGTTGTCGTCTTGCAGCGACTTCTGTCTTTGGTTGGGAAATTTGTGATATTCCCTGGTCTGATGCGATTATCCCCGTCGTTGCAATTCCCGATTTTGAACTGTCCACCTCCACAGCAAGACAAGTACTTCCGATAAATATTAACCGTGCAGATGCAATTTTTAACATCGCCCATCTAGGATTATTAATACGGGGACTTGAAACTGCAAACCCCGCTTGGATAAGTACAGCCCTTGATGATAAATTACATCAACCCTACCGAAAATCACTGATACATGGCTACCCAGAAGTAGAGCAGGCAGTGAAGGCAGCAGGTGGTTATGGGATGGTAATTAGTGGTGCTGGCCCCACTTTATTAGCATTAACAGATCCTCACCATGCTCAAGATGTAGCAGTAGCAATGGCAACATCTTGGCAACAACAGGGGATTAAAACATCGGTGCATACCCTAACAATTGATCATGTGGGAGCAAAAATTGTCTGTACTGGAATGGGTTGATTTTCTGACTACTCCCTACTCACTGAAGGTTTTAGGAGTTTGCTCCAAATTTGGGTTAACAGCGTTGATATTGCATACCCGGTAATTGGGTGATCAGTCCCATTAATTCGAGTTGTAATAAACTGCTGGATACCATCCCTGGGGATAATCCAGTTTGCTGGACAATTAGGTCAAAGGATTGGGGTTCGACGGGGACAACAGCAAAAATAGTTGCTAAATCCGGGGGAAGATGGGGTTGGGGAGGAGGTGAAACCATCTTGGAACTGGTTGAATTTGGGGAAATGGTGACATCTAGAGTCGGTATTGCTCCCAACATTTTAATTAATTCATCCAATTCCGACAAAATCGGTGTTGCACCATTGGCTAATAAACGCAAACAACCTTGGGATGCATAATCATCAACCCGACCTGGTAGTACATATACATCCCGTCCCGACTCATTTGCGTCCTTCGCTGTAATTAACGCACCTGATTTACTGGGAGCTTCAATCACAATTACAGCTCGACACAAACCCGCAATAATCCGATTGCGACGGGGAAAATTCACCCGATTCGGTGGGGTTTTAGCTGGATATTCGCTCATAACTAAACCCTGTTGGAGAATATTCTGGTATAAAGTACGATTTTTAGCTGGATAAATCACATCTACTCCCGTTCCCAACACCGCAATCGTCCTTCCCCCCGCTTCCAGGGTTGCAGTATGAGCTTCCGTATCGATTCCCTCAGCTAATCCCGAAACAATAGTAAAACCGTGCTTCACCAAAGTTTGAGTGATGTGTCGTGTCCAGCGAATTCCGTAGGGGGTAGGTTGACGAGTACCAACAATTGCGACTAGTGGTACTTGTCCAGAATTTTCCTTCTCACAGAACTGACCACGATAGTAGAGAATAGGTGGTGGTGCGTCTATTTCCCACAATAACCGGGGATACACCTGATCAACCGGAGTCCAAAATCGGGGATTATCCTGGAGGTGATCCTGCAAAAGTTGGTGAGGATTAATTTGCGATCGCACAGACATCACTTTCTCCAAAGTCCGACCACCCAATCCGGATACTGCTGCTAATTCCTCCCCACTAGCTTCCCACGCAACAGCCAAACAACCAAAATGATTATATATCCGTTGTAATGCGATCGCGCCAATTCCAGGTATGCGTGACCAAGCCAACCAATATGCGCGAGCATCCATCTATATTCCCACCTCAACTCTGGGTTTATTATTCCCACTTCCTCCGGCAAATTTATACTTTACCCAGTCAATCAGTAAGCTTTTCGTTTAGATAATGCTTGAAAAGACCCAGCATTGCTACCTCACTCTCTCTAGTACAGACGCGATATATCGCGTCTCTCCCTGTACAGACGACCCGACGGGTCGTCTGTAACCCCTGATCTTAAGGACAATTTTCACCACCCACCTACTTTATGATTTTCATAAAGCAAATATAATTCTCATACAATAGTTTATTTATGGAGGAATATCAGTATATTTTCCTTTCTTGCTCCTGGGATATTTTCTAATAATAAATAATTTAAAAATATCCATTTAAAGTTTAAAAAATATCTAAGAATTTACCACAAAAAATATATTTTTTATGTCTAGATAAATCTGTTTTGATTTTTGAAATTATTTGTATGGGTAGGGAGCAGGGAGTGGGGAGTAGGAAAAACACTTTTGCTGTATCTGGAGTTTTTTTGTCAATTAAATATGAATTATTATATGAATGAGCTAGCTTGGATTTTCAAAATTATAGCAACCCAAAATCATTTGTGAGATTTTATTACCCTTAAATAGGTTGAATATTGCCTTTATTTATAATTTGAGAAAAGCATAATATTCATTGGGAAAATTCCGAAATCACTAACTTGATGTTTGATGTATATATTAGAACTTCGGTTCTCGATTCAAACCCAAACATCAAGTTCACAAGGTAAAATATTATGCGTAAGCAATTAAACTCCGTACTTTTCCTCTCCGCATTATCCGCGTTAGTATTTGCAGTTGCAAGCAAACCCGCATTAGCAGAAAAAAAAGGTTTAGATGGAAGCTATGTTGGAGTCGGTGCTGGTGTTGTTTCCGGTCAAGGTAGCTATAGTACCCTTAGTATTAATGGACGTGTACAACTAGGAACATTACCCGTTTCCCTCCGTCCTTCCCTACTCTACTTCCCCGACAGTAATGATACAGCTTTTATTGGTACAGTTACCTATGATGCTGGAATTGCGAAAAATACCAATATTTACGTTGGTCCTGGAGTTGCTCTAAATGGGACAAATGACTACTCTTCTCTTGCTTTACAAGCTGGTGCAGAAACTGCGATCGCGAAAAATGTAGTTCTGTATGGTGATGTAACTTATCTAACTTCTTCCGGTGAGTTCCCTGTGAAAGTAGGTGTTGGCTATCGTTTCTAAAATAAAAGGCACTGAAAAATAACGTTTTTCAGCACCGTGACTTTTCTTCACAATTTTATTGCTTAGTCTTTGTCCCAAATAATACCACATAATCAATTATTTGCCGACGGGTTTTGCCCGTCTTTTTTTTATAAATAAAATTTCCCTACAATGGAAAATGTTTGTAAGTCTAAGTTCGTAAATCTAATTAGTTAATGATGATTAAGGTCAAATACCCCATAAATCTCAGCAAAGCCTTGACTGGTTTGGTAATTCTGGGAATGATGTTTTTCTTCGATAATTTTACTCTTGGTGCTTGGGTGTATCTAGCGCTACATGGAACCTATGGATTTTTATGGTTGCTGAAAGACCGCATTTATCCGGATAAGCAATGGGAGCAGGAGGTGTCTTTAATACAAGCTATCCTGGCTTTTGTAGTGGTTTGCCTATACTGGGTTGCACCCTATCTTCTCATCAGTAGGGGTAGCGTTCCTCCTCTCCCCCTGGTTGCTGCGGCAATTTCTTTGAATATTATTGGTGTTTTTCTCCACTTTACCAGTGATGCACAAAAATATTACACCCTGAAATATCGTCCCGGTCTAATTACGGAGGGTTTTTTTGCTCGTAGTCGCAATACTAATTATTTAGGAGAGATTTTTATTTACTCTTCCTTTGCCATGCTAACCCAACATTGGCTTCCCTTTGTTATTTTTGCTGGCTTTATTATTGTGATTTTTATTCCCAATATGCTGAAAAAAGATAAATCATTATCCCGTTATCCAGAATTTGCTGCATATAAAAATAATTCAGGATTGCTACTACCAAATATACTAGGTGAAAGTTCTCAACCTCAAAATCAATCCCCTATTTCTTAATACCAATTGTGAAAATGTATCATATCATGTCTGGTCATCGATGTTGCTGGATACAAAGATGAATTGAAAATTTGACGTTGCGTAGAGACGTAGCATTGCTGCGTCTCTACAATAATTTTGGTTTTAATCCCCAATCCCAAATTGGATTACCCGCGAAATACCTTTAACCAGCGGGATGCGAAGATATCATGCAACAAGACGTAAAAACAAGGGATAATTACCAAGGTGAGGAGGGTGGCCAGGGATAATCCGGAAAATACAACCACTCCCATTGGCTGGAGAAATTCCGCACCTTCGCCAATTCCCAGTGCTAAAGGAAACATCCCCAAAACAGTCGTAAGGGTGGTCATAAAGATGGGACGTAATCTTTGGGGAGCAGCTTGGACGATTGCCTCTTGACGGGTAATTTGGGCTTCTGCACGGATTTGATTGGCTAGTTCCACCATGATAATTGCATTGTTGACCACAATCCCCACCAGTAGGATTGCACCGACTATCACCGTTGCACCAATGGCGGTTTGGGTGATGTACAATCCTAAGACTCCCCCGGTAATTGCTAGGGGAACCGTTAAAATAATTACTAAAGGGTCTACGAGGGAGTTGTATTGTACCGCCATCACCACAAACACTAGGAATATGGCCAATCCCCCTAGAATTTTCAGAGAATTTTGCAGTTGGTTGTTGGAATCTGCCGCAGCACTGGGGAGAACCGTGACTCCCTCCGGTAATTCCAATTCATCGAGGACTTGTTCGACCTGATTTGCGGCTTGACTGAGGCTTGCACCTTCACTTAAGTTGCCTGCAATAATATATACTTGTCGTTGGTTGATGCGCTTAATTTCACCGGGTGCGAAGTCCTCGCGGATGGTTGCCACGTCGCTGATGCGAATTTGGCGATTTCCTTGGGTAAATAGGGGTAAACTGTTAAGTTGGGAAGTGTTTTGAATCGATTGTTCGTTTAATTGCACCCGCACATCGACCAGGCGATTTCCCCGTTGTAAGCGGGTGGGAATGGTTCCCTCGATGGCGGTTTGAATTGTATCACCGATATCCCGTGCTGTTAAACCTAATTCGGCGGTTCTTTCCCAGTCGGGACGGATTTGGATTTCCGGTTGACGGTCGTCTGCGTCGGGACGAAATCTCGCGAGGGTGACATTTTGGTCGAGTGCGGCTAATACTTGTCTTCCAGCAGCTTGTAAAGCATCACTATCTTCACTTTGGAGAACAATATCTAAATCTGCACCACGGGTAGGGGAATTATTCAGGATTAGACCCCGTACTTGTCCCGGTGCAAGTCGCAAGCGAATATCAACCAAATTTAGTTGATTAAATTCTTTTGTCACCTTTTCAATATAGGCGTTGACATCACTACCGGGTTTAAGGGTGATGGTGCTGGAACTGCGGAGGGGATTGGCAAAGGTGGAAGTACCAAATAGAGTACCACCGACGCTGGTAAATACGTATTCGGTTTCCGGTTGGTTTTGCAGGATTTCGTCTACCTTCGTCATCACTTGACGGTTGGTTTCAATGGGTGTCCCTGGGGGAAAACTCGCAAATAAACTCGCTTGTCCGGTGTTGATTCGGGGTAGGATTTCCTGGGGGATTTGGGGTAACATCCACCAGGTGCTAGTTGCAAAGACGGTGATGGTAAGTGCTAATACCAGAATACGGATTTTGAGAATTTTTCCCAGAAGTTTGCTGTAGAGGTTGGTAAAACCAAGAAAGCGGAGGTTAAATTCTCTAAGTAGGAAAAAGCGGTGCAGACCACTTGATATTTTCCATGCCAACATCCGTGATGTCAACATGGGTACGACGGTGACTGCAATTAAAATAGAAGCAGCGACAGCGAAACTAATTGTGAGGATTAATTCGCTAAAAATTAAGGAAATAAATCCACCGATGAGTAAAAAGGGGATGACCGCAACCAGGTTAGTTGCAGTGGAAGCAATGAGGGCTGATTCAACTTTTTGACTGGATTCTGCTGCAACATCAACAACGGAAATTAAGCTAGTGGGATGGGGATTTTCTGCCGCAGCGAGTTGTTTTTTGTGATTGATTCCATCGGCAATGGTTTCCAACATGACAATGGAATTATCGACTACAATCCCTACCCCAAAGGCTAATCCACCCAAACTAAAAATATTTAGGGAAAGATTAAATAATCCCATCAAAATAATTGCTGCAAGGGTAGCTAGGGGGATGGAAACGATAATAATAAAAGTTTGGCGGAGGGAACCTAAAAATATAATTACAGCCAATGCCGCTAAACCTGCACCGAGTAATCCAGAGGTGGTGACATTGGCGATGGAACTGCGGATAAATCTGGATTCATCTAAGGTAGGAATTAGTAAGGTATTGGGGGGGATAACACCGGTTTTTTTCAAGGCTTCTAACCGATTTTTGACCCCATCTACCACCGTAATTGTGTTGGCATCCGGTTGTTTGCGAATACTCACTTTCACTGCTGGTTGCTGGTTGAGGGAAACAAAAATCCGCTGATTTTCTGTACCATCAATCACTTCCGCAAAATCCCGTAAATATACCCGTTTAGCTGGTAAAGAAACTGGATTTTCCGAATTAGTGCTGTTACTTCCAGCGACAATAAAAGATAAATTTTTGATTTCCTCTGCATTCGCAAACCTACCCACGGTACGGGTCAAGGGTTCCGAACTATCACCGAGAATTCTCCCACCAGAAATATCCTGATTGCGATCGCGTAATTCATTTAAAACGTTTGTTAACCCTACTCCTAAAGCCTGTAAGCGCTGCAAATCTATATTTACACGGACTTCTTCCCCAACCCCACCGGAAATATCAACGGCTGCAACTCCCGGTACTACTGTCAACTCCCTGGCTAATTCTTCCTCGGCAAATACCCGCAAATCCACCCCCGATAGTTGGGGGGAAGTCAGGGCTAATTCGTATACTGGTAACTGGGAAGGGTCAATTTTGACAATCCGGGGTTCCTGGATAATGTCTGGCAAAGTCCCACGCGCTCTATTAAAGGCAGCTGTCGCATCATTTAAGGCTTGATCTATGTTACCACCAACCTCAAAAAATAATTGCAGGTTCACCACACCTTCCCGTGTTTCCGAGTAGACCTGCACCACTCCTTCTGTCGCTGCAAAAGCCTCCTCCAGGGGTCTGGTAATCTCATCCACCGCCACTTCTGGGGAAACACCGGGAGCTCCCACCCGCACACTAATACGGGGATAGGTAATAGAAGGAAGTAAATCAACAGGCAGTTGAATAATGAAAAATAAACCGACGATAATTACCGCCAGAGTTAGCATCAATGTACCAATGTGACGACGGATAGATAGATTGCTGATACTCATGGTGAGGTTATGCGATTTTGGATTGTGGATTTTCGATTCAGAAAGGGGATAGGCGCAGCGTTGTCCTGGACTGGACGCTGCGAGTCTATGGATTTTTCATGGGAAAGCTCTTGTTATACAAGGGTTTCATCTTTCCGTCTGTCGTCTTCATCTTTCAAAGTTGGTATGATTATGGGGGGTTGATAATGTAATTGCTATGTGTTTATTATCTAGATTTTCCTGAATATTACTAGGTGTCTTTAGTCATAATTATGTGATGATGTGGGGATACCTTGGGCTGATAAAACCATGTCTGAAAAGAAATTGGAATTGGACTTCAATACTTTTGTAGAACAAATGTCCCGATTAATAGATTTAAAATTACGGGATGAATATCGTACTGGGGTGACAGAAAATCTAGAGCGAATTTATACCCAAGCTAAATTAGTCAATGAATTTGAATTACCTGAGAATATGGAAATTTTCGGTAAATTTGAACCGTAATTTAAGTGACCAATTATATTTAGAGTAGGAAAAAACTTTTTAAAATACATCCCAGGGGGGCTTATGCCAACACAAACCGTAACAGGGAGCAATGCTGTCTTAAAAAGCAATAGTAGTACTACTAACAAGGTAAATATCCGTGCTGGTGCTTCAGTTAATCATAATATTGTTCACACAGGTAATGCGGGAGACGAGGTAAAAATCCTGGAAAAACTCAAACCCGCAGGTGACAGATATACCTGGTACAAAGTCCAGTATGGTAACGCTAGTAATCAAGTCGGTTGGGTACGGGAAGATGTGATTGAATTGCGTGGTGAGACCAACCCCAGTGATGCTGCCACCTTACTTTATTTTGTCACCGAGGGCAAAACCCTGCGGATATATACGGAAGCAGGCAAAAGTTTAATGAATGTTTATGACAACCGTCGTGAGCAAACGGAAATTACGGGCGTAGTCTCCGCCAAGATTCCCAAATTTGAAACCAGTACCACCAGCAGCAAATTTATTACCTACGTCGCTGTCAAAGACCAGGTTAGTTACTATGCCCGATTTATCCCCTTTGGAGAGACGGAATTAGTAATTGCTGGTAGCAACGATGGGGTAATAACATATCGAGAAAAAGGTTTTCGTGCATCTGGTAGCGAATACCGCCGAAATCAGTAAAACCACAATATGTATATCATATAGGATTGGCGGAAAAGAGACGCGACATGTCGCGTTTGTACAGGGAATAGTTTTAAGCTAAAAATTCCACTTTTGTTTGGCTCTCAAAAATTACAAATGTAAGGTTTTTGAACTCCATAGACCTATTGGGAAAGCGCTTTTTGCGACTAAAAACCCCCTCTAATTCTTGTGATATATAGAGACGCGATATATCGCGTCTTTTTTTCCACAATCCCTAAGTATATACCTATTTTTTGCCCTTTTGGCGACTGAAAATACTTTCCCAGGGAACTGTATTCCGCTAATTCTCATACCTCCCCATGGGGAGCAGGGGGATGAGCAGGAGTTCCATCACCTGTTGTTCCCCAATTTCTTCCTAACCTCCACTAATCTTAGCCTTATATCCCATTTGCAGCAGGATGTCTAAAATTTTTTGCTTATGGTCGCCTTGGATTTCGATTTCATTATCCTTAATGGTTCCTCCGCTTCCACACTGGGATTTTAGTTTTTTTAACAAAGCTTGCAAGGTTTCCGGTTGAGCTTGGAAACCAGTAATTACCGTGACCGTTTTGCCTTTACGACCTGCACGGGTGGCTTGTACCCGGACATTTTGCTGGGAAGGTGGTAATTCGGGGGTTGGTCTTGCTGTCGCGGCTAAATTCTCATGACCGAATTCCTGCCAAACTACACCTTCATTAGTTGATTTCTTTTTGGGTGACATTTTTTCCTATATATTACCTATATATTAAACTTATTCTTTTTAATTTTACTTACATGCAGTAATTGCGTATCCCTATAACCCTCATCCTTTCCCAACAGTCAGTTATTTGCTGTTTTGCCTTTTTTTTGTCGCTTCCCTATGTCAACACCCATGAAAATACTTGTACTGAGTTGGGAATTTCCACCGCGCATTGTCGGGGGAATTGCTCGTCATGTCAGCGAATTATACCCAGAACTAGTCAAACTGGGACACCAAATACATCTTATCACCCCTGAATTTGCCTCTGCACCAACTCAGGAAACTGTGGAAGGTATCCATGTTTACCGAGTGCCCGTTGCTCCTGGAAATGATTTTTTCCATTGGGTTGTCAATATGAATGAAAGTATGGGAAAACTGGGAGGTCAACTCATTTCAGAACTTGGGGATTTTGATTTAATCCATGCCCATGATTGGTTAGTTGGAGATGCGGCGATCGCTCTCAAACATCTGTTCAAAATTCCCCTAATTGCCACAATCCACGCCACGGAATACGGTCGTTATAATGGTATCCATAATGACACCCAACGCTATATCCACCTGAAGGAATATAACCTGGTCTATGAAGCGTGGCGAGTTATTGTCTGTACTAATTACATGCGTCACGAATTACAACGCGCCTTTGATACACCCTGGGAAAAAATGGATGTGATTTACAACGGTATCCGTCCCGAAAAAAAACGTCACCACCTCAATTTTCATGCCCAGGATTTTCGCCGCTTCTATGCGGAAGATGGGGAAAAAATCGTTTACTATGTCGGTCGCATGACCTACGAAAAGGGTGTACCCCTCCTCCTGAGTGCTGCTCCCCGTGTTCTCACGGAGATGGGTGGTAATGTCAAATTTGTGATTATTGGCGGTGGTAATACCGACCACCTCAAACAACAAGCCTGGAATCTGGGTATTTGGCACAAATGCTACTTTACCGGATTCCTATCGGATGAATACTTAGATAAATTTCAAACCATTGCTGATTGTGCAGTCTTTCCCAGTTTATATGAACCCTTTGGTATTGTTGCCCTCGAAAGTTTTGCTTCCCGTGTGCCTGTAGTTGTCTCCGATACGGGTGGTTTTCCGGAAGTCGTTCAACACACCCGCACTGGTGTTGTCACCCAAACCAATAACCCGGACTCCCTTGCGTGGGGAATTTTGGAAGTTTTAAAAAACCCTGGTTATCGGCAATGGCTAATCGACAATGCCTACGAAGACCTCAAACACCGCTTTCACTGGGGTAAATTAGCACTGCAAACCGAAGCAGTTTATCGACAAGTCTGCCAAGAACGGCAAATCACGACTTGGTGTTAGAAATCGGGTTTCTTTTTGAAACCCGATTTCTTTTCGTCGCAAGTTCTGCTCGCAGAAAATCAATAAATTGACGTGCGGAACGTCCGGAGCGTCCATTGTGACGGGTAGCCCACTGTAGTGCTTGAAATTTCAATTCTTCTGGTTTGATGGTTATGTTGGCCTTTTTCGCGAGATGCTCGACAATATTGAGGTAGGTGCTTTGATCGGCTGGCGTAAAAGTCAAGGTTAAACCAAAGCGATCGCTGAAGGATAATTTTTCTTCGTTGCTGTCCCAGGCATGGATTTCGTCTGCTTCGCTGGGTTTGGGTCGTTCACTAAAATATTCTCGCACTAAATGCCTTCGGTTGGAAGTGGCATAAACGACTACGTTGTTAGCACGGGCTGTTAAATTCCCTTCTAGGACTACTTTCAAGGATTTAAAGGCATCGTCGTCATCTTCAAAGGATAAGTCATCGACGAAAATGATAAATTTTAAACTCAGGTTACGTATTTTTTCGATGATTTCTGGTAACGCTGCTAACTCTTGTTTCCCCACCTCAATCATCCTGAGACCGGAATCAGCGTATTCGTTTAATAATGCTTTGACTAGGGATGATTTCCCTGAACCCCGACTACCGTACAATAAAACATGCAAAGCTGGAAATCCAGAAAGTAAAGCTTGAGTATTTTTCACTAAAGTAGCTTTTTGATGTTCATATCCCGCTAAATCACCCAGGGTAATTGGGTCGGGATGCGCTATTCCCACCAATTGATGGTTTTCCCAGCGAAAAGCGCCATACTGGGAAAATATACCCATTCCCCATTTTTGATAGTGTTTGGCTAAATCCTCCACCAGTTCTCCCCAATCCTCCTCTGTATGAAATTTTTCCATCAGTGTTTTCACTTCTGCTGATTTATGGGGATAGGAGGAAGTTTCTTGATACCACAACACCGGAGACACGGGTAAATGCACCACCGATTGCACCCAATGACTCAAAATTGCACAGCTACATTCATACAAACTTTGTAAAGCTTGCAAATCGTGACGCACTGCATTAATTAAAGCTGGTGACAACTCTGCAAACTTACACACTTGCACTTGACGAGAAAAGGGATTATCTGCATACAAAATTTGGGTAATTAAAAAGTCTTCCCAATTCTGCTGCTGAGTTGCTAAACAATGAAAATATTTGCCGTAAGCTTGCAAACATCCCCGACCATCCCCATCCCCATACCGGATCACTTCTAACAGTTCCCCAAAGGCTATCCCTACCTCTGATTGCAATACCGATTGATACAGCAACAAAGAAGCTGCTTGACGTTGTAGAAACTGAACCTGGGTAACTGTCTGGTTGTCCATATTCTCATTCCTGTATTCAGAAAAATCAAGGAAGTAGGGAGTACAGACGACCCGACGGGTCGTCTGTACGGGAGTAGGGAATAGAAATATCTTTTACTGAACCCTATTGACCTATAGCTGTTCCCGTGGAGTGGAAAAGCTAACCCAACAATATTTTATTCGGATTCTGGAAGTGAGAAAAATTTTCATGATACTAACTTAAATTACTGATACATTGATGCAAAAATTCTGGATTTTGCGATTTGTTGAGAGGAATTTTCCTTAAATGTAAAAAGCTGTTTCGATATATACTATTTTCTATACGTAATCCGACAAAGGTAATCTTGGATATGATTTTTATTCCTGGACTAAATATTTGTATCCCTTACCTAGAAGGAAATTGAGTATTGAATTTGTATGTGTTATTATTAGCGGCTGTGAATAGGGATACCCCACAGAAAAAGGATCAAACTATTCCGGAGAGCTAATATAATTTCGTGTACTTTGTAGATGTTGGTAGCTAGGATATAAAGAAGATGAATTAATCTAGATCAAAAATTCAAACTCGATCAGTACGGAATATGAGAGAATGTCTTTGTTGCCACTCAGCGAAAATATGTATCCATAGATGATGGAGATGATGGGTTTTTAAAGATTTAATCGTCTGTCCATGCATAAATTAAAGAAAAAGTAAAGGGAAAAATGCCAAATTGGCAGTTTTTTATCGGGGAAATCGGATAATAGTAGGAAGTAGCACAAAAACAACAGGTCATGCTGATACTGACAGTATTCATACCGAAAAAGACTATCTACCAGATTTTGCTGAGTTTTGCCAACGGTTAGGTATAAGTAAATTTTTGCAGCAATTCAAGGAACTAGGAAAATAGTAAATGTTATCATCACTATCTTCGCATAATGTTATTCAGTACCTGCAAGAGGCAGGGCTGTGTAGCTCGGAAGATGGCGCATCGGCAGATTCTGAATTGCCTCAGAGTAGTAAGAATCGAAATTTTCGGGTCAATTTGTCTGGAAATCGTACACTGCTCGTGAAACAGGAAGAATCGGCTCAATTTGACAATGCGCCCCACGAATTATTTAATGAGTGGTTGTTTCACGAGTTACTGTGTAAGTTTCCAGTCTTAGGGAATAATCCAGCGATCGCGTCATCGGTAATTCATTATGATGGCGCGAATGCAATTTTAGTGCGGGAGTATTTCCCCCAGTATCAAGAGTTAGGACAGTTTTATCGTCAAGGTGGTGTAGTTCATCAACGGATTGCCACAGAAATCGGTAGTAGTTTAGCAGCTTTACATCGAGCGACCTTTAACCGTCGTGAATACCGGACGATGTTAGCAACAGCACCGCAAGGGATGATTCGCTACCAATCCTACAATCCTGCTCAGGGGATAGAAGTGCTTGCACCGGATATGTTTGGTAATGTACCCCAAGCAGCATTTCAATTCTACAAACTATATCAGCGTCACGAAACCTTAGAATCTGCGATCGCGGATTTAGCCTATGAGTGGAAACCCTGTTGTGTCACCCATAATGACCTGAAGTTAGAAAATATTCTCCTCCGTTCGGGTAACTGCGATGTTGAGAGTAAACTGGTACGCTTCATTGACTGGGAAGCTTGTGGATGGGGAGACCCGATTTATGATGTGGGAACTTTAATCGCCGAACATCTACGTATTTGGTTAGGCAGTATTGTTGTTGATACATCCCTCAGATTAGAAGAATCTCTACAGTTGGCGATGGTTCCCCTTCAATCTTTGTATCCTTATTTACTAGCTTTAGTGCGTAGTTACATTACCTCATTCCCACGGATTTTAGAATACCGACGTGATTTTATTGTCCGGGTGGTCCAATTTGCTGGGTTGGTATTAATTCGTCAGCAACAAGCCGCAATTCTGTCTCAAAAAACCTTTAATCGGGTGGGAATTGCCACTTTAGAAGTTGCTAAAAACCTCATCACCATACCCCAAAAATCTGTGCAAACAGTCTTTGGAATTTCCGAAGCTGAAATCATTGCTCCCACGACGAAATTGCATCCCGTACCCAAAATGGAGAACAAACAAAACCTGCTACCAATTTATTACTCAAAAACCAGATTACGCGGTTGTTAATTCTAGTCCGTTGACAGGGACTGAAACTGTTCGCATTTTGGATTATGGATTACTCTTTGTCAGCGCAAACTGCATTTTGAGTGATTGCGGGATCAGCCTTGAGTAATGGGTTAATTCTCCCCATACTCCCCAGTACAGACGACCCGGTGGGTCGTCTTTTACCCGGTGGGTCTTCCTTTACCCGGTGGGTCGTCTCTTACGTAATCTCACATTCCAAGGGAACTATTTTATAAAAGCTTTATCAATCCGGAATTATGTATCCTGTATTCTTTAATTATATGCCCAGAGATTATTTTTAAATTTTTCATTATTCACCAATTGCCGAATTAGGCAAACCCTTTTATATTAACCTTTAATTATGTTGAATAATGTAGTTCCCTCCGGCGATGTCATTAGTGCGATCGCCCGTGATATTCGTATTGATAAAAACATGGGTATTCAACATCCCCTGTATCATTTTACCATCACAGCCGAAGCCGTACATCGCTTTACAGAAAATCCCGGTGAGTTACAGCGTAAATATTTAAATGTTATTCTCAGAAATTTTATTTATGGTACATACTATAGTGCAGCTTTAGTAGAAATTATTAAAAACACCCACAATCTTGATAGTCAATACCAAGGTTATCTACTCCACCACAACTTGGAAAACGATTCACCCTGGGGGGTAGAAATAGACTTTTACAAAAAACTGCACAGTCATAACCACGGAAGCGGATATCTAGAACCAGATTGGGAAGTACTGCGACGAGAACCGGATGGTAGTTTAGCCGTCACTAAAGCTGGACTAACCATGTACGCAACCAGAGGAGTCCATTGGGATAGTCCCAGAACACCCCGTCCGGGGGATTATATTGCGATTAAAATGCCCAAAAACCGATTGCATAATGGTTACTATATAGCCATTAGTAATATCGGCAAAATCGAACCAAGCGATCGCAATCATCCCCAACTGGGAAGAATTTATCTGAACTGTAGCGCAACCGGAGGTGTAGTCCTAATTGATGCACTTACCCATAAACTTAATCACGCAGAAATTTATTTTACTTTGCAAATGCTGTGTCATTCCCAAGCATTTACCCGTTATGATGCAGGTATTCTGATTTTTAACTTAAAGGATTATGGTAAGATTCATCAGATTCTGAGCCAAATTTATTCCCAAGACTATTTTCACCCAGAAATACCAATTTTGACCAAATATCTAGCTCCAGGAATTGGATTTGCGGAAGAACCTCAACAAAAATTTTATCCCCAGGAAGGATACGGTAGTAATCGTTGTCAAATTATTACCAACGCCTTAATTGAAACCTGGGAAAATGGACAAGATTCAGAATTGGAACGTATCGAATGTATCAATAAACATTTTGCCCAGCAACAAATTGATTTACAAAAGCCTTACCTCAATCCCGGTTCCGAGGATATTTATCCAACCCTCACAAATTAGAGATATAGCAATGCTACGTCTCTACGCAACGTCAAATGTTCAATTCATATTCGCATTCAGCAATACCTTTTAGACGTAGCAATGCTACGTCTCTACGCAACGTCCAATTTTCAATTTATATTTGTATTCAGTTGTCAATTAATCTTGCTCTCCCTTCCCTACCTACAAACAAATGCCTTTTACACACCATCGAACAGTCCACTTTTCCGATACTGATGCTGCGGGAGTAGTTTATTTTGCTAATGTCTTAAGTATTTGCCATGAAGCCTACGAAGCATCCTTGCAAGCAAATCAAATTCAACTACGGGAATTTTTTGGTAATTCCCCCCTTGCTTTTCCGATTCTTCACGCTAATGTCGATTTTTTTCGTCCCATGTATTGCGGCGATGATTTATTAATTAAAATGATACCGCAACAATTAGGTCGAGATAAATTTGAAATTAGTTATGAAATATTAGTGGGGGATATGGTGGTTAGTAAAGCTCTCACTCGCCATGTTTGTATTGATATTGCCACCCGCACAAAACAGGAATTACCGGAAATCATCTTAAATTGGTTAGAAAATTTCCGGCGAGGACGAGAAAATTTTGAGCGGGATAAATCACGTAGAATTATGTAGGATAGAAGTTAAATTCATGTTCGTATCATTTAACTTTCATAACAGCTAATAAATTCCCGAATGACCCATCCCCAGACCCGATACCTGTTGTTGTGATATCCAGCAACTCTTGCCCAAGGACGACCGCGATTGTCAGATTTAATATCTAAAATATCTACATCTCTGCCATTTCTGAGACTATTTATTACTTTGCCATTGGGGCGATCGCGAACATTGAGAGGTGTTCCAGTTGGGTCCGTAACGGTACAAATCATATTCTGTGCATTTGCTCTACTATTTAAGCTAAAAGTAGATGCAAAAACCAGAGTAGTCATTAGCGTCATCAAAAAGTATTTCTTAGGCATATTTTATTTATTGAGAGTCATTTAATATTCCCAATATATTTAATATTGATTTAATCTTGGTCAGATAAAATACCTATTTTGGCAGGGCATAAAAATGTGAGACAAGAAATTATACCGTTTTATTTTGGAGTTGATCCACTAAGCCCGCATTTCTCACAAAACCCTAAAACTCACAGGGAGTAGGGAGTACAGACGACCCGACGGGTCGTCTGTACGGGAGTAGTGTAGACGCGTAGCGTCTAGTCTACGACAACGCTGCGCGTACCCGTAGGGTATAGAAGAAAAATGAATTCGTTACTCAAGGTTTACAACTTACTCGTGAGAAATCCAGGTAAGTTGAGCTTTCGGGAGCAGGGGATGCAGCGATCGCACTTCTATACTTCTATAATTTTATAATTTCATTGTTAGGAGAATGTATCCACCCAATTTTGTAACTATCACAATTTTTCACTGCTAAAATACGGCTATACACCGTACCATAACCCACTATGATTACTCAAATGATGGTTCAACCCTCATCCTGGGTAGAATCTGGCATCAAAATTAGTAAAGTTAGAGACTTATATTTATTTAAATTTACCCCAGAGCTACAATCGCGGCTCGATGATCTTAATGACAAGAAAAAACTCGATACGCTGACATCGGAAGAAGAAGCCGAATTGACGGGGATATTGGAACTCGATCGTATTTTTACTTTACTTAATGCCAAAATTATTGCCGAATCATGACGGTTAATGATGCAACCAGAAAATTAGTTGGGAAACGTGCAAATTACCTGTGTGAGTATTGTCACGCTTTGGAGGAAGCGAGTTCGGCATTATTTGCAATCGACCACATTATTCCCCAATCGTTTCCCAATTCTTCGGATAAATCGGATAATTTAGCCTTGGCATGTCAGCGCTGCAATAGTTATCGCTACAATTTTACTACTGGTATTGACCCGAAAACAGGGAAAAATATCCCTATTTTTAATCCCCGTACCCAAAAATGGTCGGAGCATTTTATTTGGTCAGCAGATGGTCTAAAAATCATTGGGATTACAGAAACTGGACGCGCAACTTGCAACCGTCTCGATTTGAATGATGAGCGCCATAATGAGGGTTCGATTATCAAAGCGCGTCGGCTTTGGTTAAAAGGTGGTTGGCATCCACCAGAAGATGATCCAAGATTAGCAAGCGAGGTTTAGAAGTATTAGCTGGTATTAAGGAGCGATCGCAACTATTCCTTTCGATCGGCTAGCATTTTTTAGAACACCAACACTTGCGAAAAGCCTATCCCCGTCTGGGAAATATGGATTGGAAAATAGCTGCGATCGCGATGACTAATAATCAAACCCGTGGTGGTAAATAGGCAACAGGGTTAACAGCACCTTTCCCAGCAGGATGAATTTCAAAATGTAAATGGGAACCACTACTAAAACCAGTATTACCCATGTGGGCAATCATTTCTCCCTGCTGAACTTTTTGACCAACTGTGACAAAATGTCTGTGGTTGTGGGCATAGCGAGTTAAACTACCGTCAAGGTGGCGAATATCAATTAAGTTGCCATAGCCACGTTTTTTCCCCTCAAACTCTACCACACCAGCTGCTGCTGCAACGATGGGTGTACCAATTTTATTGGCAATATCGATTCCTCTGTGCATTCTCCCCCAACGCATACCATAACCGGAAGTTAATATTCCTGTTGCAGGCCAAATATAGGCTGTATTTGTCGTCCCTGGAGCTATTGGTGGAGCAGCATTTTCGTCGATAACTTGGGGAAGATAGCGATCAACTGCTGCTAAGGGTGGTAATTTAGGTATATTTGCGGAAGCGACTGGTGTGGGGGTAGTAGCTGGGTGACGATGGGAAGGTTGTGTAAGGGGTGCAGGAACAGGAATAACGACAGTGGCTGAATTTTGATTGTACCTGGGTACGGCTATGGGAACAGAATGATTGGAGTTGATATTGATGGGAGCGGTTTGTTGATAGTGAGATTGTTGAGTGCGGTATTGCTGACGTAAGGATTCAATTTCCGTGTTGAGGATGGAAAGTCCAGAATTTTGGCTGATTATACCTGTTTGCCGATTTTGTGATGTTGGCTGTATTTCTGCGATCGCTGGTGGGATGGGTGTGTTTCCCCCTACCCCAGAATAATTTTCTGCTGCTACTAACTTTGGTTCTGGAATTATTAATACTTGGGAAATTTTCAACTGGTGAGGATTGATTAATTTGTTGGCTGCAACTATATCGGCAATTGATACTTGATGACGGAGGGCAATGCTTGCTAAAGTATCTCCTGGTTTAACTTTATATCGTTTTGCTGCGCCCCTGACATTATCTGAAACTGAATCAATTTGCTCGCTTCCTAATTGGGCTAAATCTGCTCTGAAACGGTCGGTTTTTTGTTGTAATTGCAGCTTAACTGTATTTTCCTTTCCTTGCGCTGTATCTATATTTCCCTGATTGTTCAGAGAATCGTCAACACCACCTATTGAGTCTTGTCGATTAACCTTTTGTCGCAGAATTGCGCTGCTAATTTGCTCACCCTGATCAATCACAAAATCTTCAGAACTCCCTTCACCGACTAAGTTGGTTTCGACTGGTTCCACGGCAAACACTGGTTGAGTTTGTCCTGAAAGTAAAACACCCACGGTTCCGATAGAGATGGCAAAACCCAGTTTGAAAACAACTTCCTGAAGTTTTCGGTCATTTGCATCAATCAGAATACTCGAATTCGCGACATCCTGACCACTATGCGGCAAATTATATTGTAACAAGGATAACCTCCAAGTTAAGTAGTGTTGAGGAATCATCTACGGGTCGATAATAATGATTCTCAAGCATCTATGTCAAGGTTGATGGCATGCCAACAAAAATGTGATGGGCTGAAAATATACATCGGCAACAATTCATGTTAAACCTGTCGGTGATTTCAAAGTCTTCTAGTAAACCGAAACACAATCAACCCAGACGAACTTCTTCCCGACAACACGTAAAGCTCCCGAATCATCGCCCGAAATGGAAAATATCCCAATTTCCCTATTCCCCCATCTTAGAACAACGTATCACCCTGGATGTGGCGGTTTAAGAGTGTTTGATTTTACATTACCCCCAGGCAATGACAACGGAGAAAATTGTGCAGTGGTTATATTGACACGGATTATCCTATCGACACAAAAAAACTCGTTCACACGGCAATTATAGAAACTTTAGAATAGCAAGCCAATGGACACTATTCCCGTACAGACGCGATATATCGCGTCTCTCCCGACTCCCTATAGAGATGACCCGACGGGTCGTCTCTACTCCCTGATCTCAACGACAATTTTCACCACCCACCTACTTAATCCCAATTCGCAATAGCCGATGGCTAGGATAAACCTACCGAATTTTCGAGAATTAGTATAATCCAAAATGTGTAGACCCGCGTAGCGCGGATAAACCGAAGAGTAATCCAAAATCCAAAATCGTATTACTTTACAGTTCCCAAAACCTGGGTCATCTCCAATTTCGGTGCAGCCAAGGTGTTCCTGTAGATAGCAGGATTACTTTCAGCAATTTGAATGTAGGAATCCCGTACATGACTATTAACTGCCACAGTTTTCACATCATACATCTGCATTGCTAATTTCGGGTAAAGACCAATGCCAATGATTGGTAACAGAAAACAGGCTGCAATAAATACTTCCCGTGGACTGGCATCTCGGTAAATCGACTGATTGGGTAAAACGCAATCGGTACCAAAACAAACTGTGTCTTCTTCCCCTTGGTTTTGCATATCATTCAGGTCGCATTTTAAATCAGCACCTGTACCGTAAAATACCTGTCTCAATAGATTTAACAAATAAATCGGTGTAAGAATTACGCCAACAGCAGCCAAAAACACCGTCACGACACAAAATGCCGAACTGTAAATATCGCTGGTTGTCAATCCCACAAATACTGATAACTCACTGGCAAAGCCACTCATTCCTGGTAAGGCTAAGGATGCCATTGCGCCAATGGTAAACAGTGCAAATACTTTTGGCATCGCTTGACCAACTCCACCCATTTCATCCATGACCATTGTTTTTGTCCGGTCATAGGTGACACCTGCTAGGAAGAACAGGACGGCGGCAATCAAACCGTGGGATATCATCTGTAACATCGCCCCATTCACACCCAGGTCGGTGAAGGATGCTAAACCTAACAACACAAACCCCATGTGGGATACAGATGAATAGGCAAGTCGGCGTTTCATGTTTGTTTGGGCAAAGGAATTCAAGGCTCCGTAGACAATATTTACCACCCCTAGAATTGCTAACACCGGGGCAAAATATATGTGAGCATCGGCTAATACTTCCATATTCAGGCGAATTAAGCCGTATCCACCCATTTTTAGTAATACACCTGCCAAAACCATCGATACAGGTGAAGAGGCTTCCCCGTGGGCATCTGGCAACCATGTATGCAGGGGAAATATCGCTAACTTAACACCAAAGGCGATTAATAAACCCGCATACAGTAATAATTCTAGTCCCAATGGGTAATCTTTTAAACCTAAAACCGCCAAATCAAAGCTGAACTCATTACCGTAAAGAGCCATCCCCAAGGCTGCCACTAAAATAAAAATGGAAGCTGCCGCAGTATAAAGAATAAACTTGGTCGCGGCATAACGACGTTTTTGTCCGCCCCAAATATTAATCAGCAGGTAAACTGGCACTAACTCCACTTCCCACATGATGAAAAATAACATCAAATCCTGGGCAATAAACACGCCGATTTGAGCAGAATACAGCCACAGCATCAATGTATAAAATAAACGGGGACGACGGTCAACCTGCCAAGCCGAAAACATCGCCAAGGTGGTGACAAATCCCGCCAATAATACTAAAGGTGCAGAGATTCCATCGACTGAGACAGCCCAATTTAGTCCAAACTGGGGTATCCAAGCATAACTTTCTGCTAGTTGGAATGTGGCACTACTGGCATCATAGTGTTGCCAAAATGCGAAACACATCAACATCAAATCTGCAATACCTACACCTAGGGCATACCATCTCACCAGTTTTCCACCTTTGTCTGGCAATGCGGGTATAAACAAAGATGCTACTAGGGGTAGTAGCGCGATCGCAGTTAGCCAAGGAAATCGTTCTGCTATCATCTCAATAAGAATAAATACTCATTTGCTATTTATACCTATCATACTAAAGTTTGTAAAAAATCTTCATAAATATTCACCAGGGGTAGATATAGAGAGACACAGGGTATGCTGGTTCGGTCACTCCTAAATTCCGGAATCATGGCATTGCGGGGAATTTCTAGTCCTGTGCCTTTGGGTATCCCATCCTCATTACCTTCACGATGATGTGAATTTTTGTAAAAGTGATTAAGATATATAAATTAGGACTTACACACTCGTGATGAGAAATCAGGTGTTTGGGATTGCTACACAAGCAATTCGATCCGCTGCGCGTCTATCTTCGGTCGCAATCACGGTGTTTAGGTTGTCCTTGCGTAAGTCCTGATAAAGTAAACAGAATGATTTTAATCCTCAAAAGAAGCTCTTTTATGTCTACTGCCGTCTCCAAACCATCTTGGCAAATCAAATTACTATACGACAGTGAGTGTCCTTTGTGTTTGCGGGAAGTGAATTTTCTACGAAAACGCGATGCTGGTAGGGGATTAGTCGCTTTCGTCGATATTGCTGACTTAAATTACGACCCCCAGATGCATGGAGGAGTGGATTTTGCAACCGCAATGGGACGAATTCACGCAATTTTACCGGATGGGACAGTCATCAAAAATGTGGAGGTTTTTCGCCGTGTCTACGAAGTACTGGGGATGGGTTGGGTATACGCAATCACCAAGCTACCGATAATTGGGGCTGTAGCGGATTTTCTGTATGGAATTTGGGCAGATTTGCGCTTAAAGTTGACAGGTAGACCGGATTTAGCCACAATTATCCAAAGGCGACAGCAGAGTTTAGATTGTGTCGATACTGGGCGTTGTCGAGTTGACTAAGAAATAACTCTTATTCAATCTTGTACCTTAACCAAAAACACTTAAGCTTTACAAAAGATTTGTGGTCTGTCCCGTACATTGTGGGGGGTGGGGATTGGCTTATTAATTAGGAGTTGTGAGTTTGGCTTGCTTTTTTGGGAAAATATTGTTTTAATTAGTAATTAGATGGAAACTTCAATTTTTTCCATCTTGAGAATACTTGTAGCAAGTAAATTTTTTATTGAGGTATAGATGACTGTTATTGAGGTAACACAGCATCTAAGCAAGTCAGCCGTGACGCACGTAATGCGTCTTAAATCCTACGCACAGGTAGAATGGGCAAGTGGTTTCGCGTCATAGAGCTACTAACCCAGGTAATTGTAAGTTTTTCGTATTTATCTAAGTCGGTATACTGCTGCAATTTTAGCTTGCTAATTTCAATCCTTTTGATTTTGAAGTTTGTCTACATAATTTATATATCTATAGCTTAAATAGTTAGTTTAATTGAAAACTAGCTATTAATGGGTATCGTCCCGCAAACTACCGATATCGGTCTTGATTTTATCCCGATTTCTGGTGGAGAGTTGCCGCGGGTATGGATTTGTTAGATAAACCTTTGTTCAGAATCAGCACCCATATTTACCTAGTTTTTACGGTGACAAGCTTCAGGTGATGTCGGTTAGACTTATCGAGAAAAGGCTGAATGTGGGAAGCTCAGATGTGAAGTTGGGTTTGATCAAAATTGTCCAGTGTTACAGACATTTATACTCATAACTCTACTTTCCCCCCCAGACAAAATTGAGGTTTTACCTATTTTGCTCAAAATTAAAGATAACTGTTCGGCAATTTGGTCAAATGCATGTTAGTTAAAAATGAGTATTTCTTGGAGATAATACTCATCCACTGTTCATTGATAAATAATTTGAGGAATATCATATGCAAGCTGCATCCACTATCCGGAAAAATCAGATTTCTAATTTCAGTAATATCAACTATTATATTGAACTTGAAAATCAATATGGAGCAAATAATTACCACCCCTTAGATGTAGTTCTGACTGAAGGAAAAGGTGTCTGGGTATGGGATACAGAAGGCAAAAAATATCTAGATTGTCTCAGTGCTTACTCGGCTTTAAATCAAGGTCATTGCCATCCGCGAATTTTGCAGGCAATGATAGAGCAGGCAA
This sequence comes from Calothrix sp. NIES-3974, assembly GCF_002368395.1. Taxonomy (GTDB): domain Bacteria; phylum Cyanobacteriota; class Cyanobacteriia; order Cyanobacteriales; family Nostocaceae; genus NIES-3974. The sequence continues at coordinate 1,396,985 of NZ_AP018254.1, read as the reverse complement.
GTAAAATTACCCTGACTTCTCGTGCTTTTCGTAATAATCAGCTAGGTTTGTTTTATGAGAAACTCTCGCAAATTTCTGGTTTAAGTAAAGTACTACCAATGAATTCTGGTGCAGAAGCAGTTGAGACCGCTATTAAAGCAATTCGTAAATGGGCTTATACAATTAAAGGTGTACCTAAAAACCAGGCAGAAATTATTGTTTGTAGTAATAATTTTTCTGGGAGAACTATTAGTTTAATCAGTTTTTCCACCGAAGCACAATATCAAGATGGATTCTTTCCTTTAACACCTGGATTTAAAGTGATTCCTTACGGTGATGCTCAAGCTTTAGCAGATGCAATTACACCTAATACCGCAGCATTTTTGGTTGAACCGATTCAGGGTGAAGGAGGAATTATTGTCCCAAGTGATGGGTTTTTAAAACAAGCAGAGACAATATGTCGGCAAAATAATGTGCTGTTGATATTCGATGAAATTCAAACTGGTTTGGGACGGACTGGTAAGATGTTTGCATTTCAGCATGAAGGGGTAAAACCTGATGGTATTACTGTTGGTAAAGCACTTTCTGGTGGTTTCTATCCCATTTCTGCATTTGTGAGTACGGATGAAGTCATGGGAGTTTTTACTCCTGGTGACCACGGTAGTACATTTGGTGGTAATCCCCTTGCCGCAGCGATTGGAATTGCTGCACTAGATGTAATTATAGAGGAAGATTTACCGGAACGGGCTGCAAACCTGGGACAATATTTTATCGAGAAATTGCGTTTAATTAAGAGTCCCCACGTTAAAGAGGTACGTGGTAAGGGTTTACTAATTGGAGTTGAGTTACACGAATCTTCAGGTGGTGCAAGACGTTTTTGTAAAGCATTGGCAAAGTTAGGAATTTTGGCAAAAGAAACACGGGATCATGTGATTCGTTTTGCACCTCCGCTTGTAATTAATCAGGAAGAGATTGATTGGTCTTTAGAAAGGATTGCAGAGGTGCTACTAGTTGAGTAAATTGGGTCGGTAGAAAAATTATTGTCTTGCGAGAAAATAGGTAATAGTATTTAGACCACATAGGTTCTGAGGGGTTCGTAGTTGTGGCTTTAGCCCCGAAAAAGGTTTATTGTAAAGCGCTATGAGCGCAACTACCTACCTTTCCTCACCATTAATGTGGTCGAAATAGTAGGAATGAGTTTTTCATGGTTTGGTTGTGTCCAAACGACATGGAGGACTGACTTGAAAGTGTAGACATGTAGGGAGTAGTGTGGATGCTAGGTAGTTGTGGAAAATTTCAGTCAGGTTGTAGGTAAATATCCTGACCGAAAAAAAATAAGCTGTTAAGCACTTAAAAGTCAAAATATCAATAAATTTTTACTTCTACCGTATCTGCAAAATTTAGACCCAATAGCTGGTGTGCATTCCCACCATTAACGGCTATTTCCACCCAACCATCACTACCAATAAGGGCGATCGCATTTCCTGCTGCCACATCACTGTAGGTTTTGCCACTCGGTATGACTTTACCATTAATGCGTACTGACCAGGTTTCCAGGTTTACTATATCATCGGGAATATTACTGATGCAATTACCAAATCTATCTATATACTGAATACAGCCAATCACCCCATCTGTGGTCAACCTTGGTAAAGATATATCTAAACTGACTAAACTATTTACATCAATTTCATTACCTAAATCTAGCAGTGACACCCCACTTGCTATGTGGGCGGCAACTGTAGCAAAAATATCCCGTCCGTGAAAGGTTCTACTCGGTATCTCTGTTCGCCAATACCGCCGATTTGTCAACTCCACCACCCGTAATACCTGGTTGCGTTCCACTACACCACTGACAATCCCATTGTCCGGTGCAACTAAAAACCCCTGTTCCAGTTCCAAAGCTATTGCCCGTCGCTGACTACCCACACCAGGGTCTACCACCACTAAATGCACCGTCCCCTGGGGAAAATAGGGAAAGGCATTCATTAACCCAAACCGACCAGCCATAATATCCTGGGGTGGAACTTGATGGGTCAAATCCACCACCCGAATCGCTGAGTTTACCTGGGCGATCGCTCCCTTCATCACTCCTACATAAATGTCGCGATCGCCAAAGTCGGTCAGCAATGTTAACAACCTAGGCTCAGGCATTTACATTAATTTCCTATAGGCCCAAAACTTAAATATATAATAAATTGTATTTTTTCTGTAACAATCGTTACTATTTATTTGCTATGTTAAGGATTGAAGATATATTAGTGATGATCCCAGGTTAAGAAGTCTCGTCTATGAATATCAACAGAAATAAAGCAGAAGCAGCGAGAAATGCTCGCGAAGTCCACCGTCAAAATCTCAAAAAAATCCTGGAACACAGATTAGAAGTAGCTAGAAGCCAAGGTAATGAGCAACTAATTCGTCAACTAGAAGCTGAAATGAAAGATTTGTAATAATTCGTAATTTGTAATTTGTCATTACGGATTACGAATTATTTGGGAGTCCTCTCAAGTAGAACAGTATTAGCTGGCGATCGCCTGCGGGATAAAAGCAAATTGATCAGGTGCTTTTTCTTATCTCCTCAGTGCGATCGCCTTTTTGTGTCAGGGTTTACGTCCAGCGAAAGAAAACTCCCGATTAATCTCATTCACCTCCAACAGAGACAGGTGCAAATTCCCACCTTTTTGCGCTCGAAATTATTTATTGAAATTATTTGCAACGTAAGTTATTGACTTTAGATATGAAGTGTACGAATATTTACATAGTAATTTTTGCAAAAAGTTTGCAATTTTGCTGGATAAAATCATAAGCATAATTTTGGAGGTATATTGCTAATGATTATTAGCAAAAAAGCGGTCAGCGCCATCATACTCACCACCCTCACAGGTTTAACTGCTGCTGGATTGGGAGCGCAACAACTGTTAGCTCAGGGAAAACGGACAATTAATATTGTCTTTCCTAGTCGTTCTGACACCACCGATTTACAAACGAAAGCTGATGCGGTTGCTGCATTCCTATCTAAAGAAACAGGAATGAATATCACTGCTCAAATCGGTGATGACACAGCTGCGGTGGAAGCATTGAGAGCAAATCGAGCTGACGTGGCTTTTTTGAGCAGTCGTCCCGCTTTGAAAGCAGAAAAATTCGCAAATGCAAGATTATTTCTGGCTGAAGTGCGGGAAAATTATTCCGGTGGGTTTACCTACAACTCCGTTTTTGTTGTTCCTCGGAATAGTCCCTTGCGTACTGGACAATCGCAAGGGACTTTGCAGCAACTCAAAGGGAGAAGAATGTCCTTTACTTCTCCCACATCGGGTAGTGGTTTTATTTTTCCGGTGAGTGAACTGGTGAAATTTAGACTAGTCCCCAATAAAGACCGTTTAGACGGGTTCTTCGGACAAGTTACCTACGGTGGAAACTACAGCAAAGCATTACAAGCTGTTTTGCGGGGACAAGCAGATGTTGCTGCTGTGTCTGAATATGCTTTGTTCCCACCCTACATTACTGAACAAGAGCGATCGCAATTACGGGTGCTGTATAAGATTCCCGGTGTTCCCGCTCATGGTGTAGCTTTTGATGATGATTTAAGTCCTCAGGATCGAGAAAGGTTGATTACAGCAATGTTGAAGTTAAATGAGCCAGCAAATAATTCCCTGCTACGTAACTTGTACAACTCCACCAGATTAGTACGTGTTCAACATTCCAGACATCTAGCTCCTGTTCGTACAGCTTTGCAACGTATTGGTATTGAACCGTAGGTGCTACATGGGCTATTTTTTAGTAATCTTTAACAAATAGCCCTAGATCAAGTTGTATACAAACAAAATCACTTAGTAGTAAAAATTTGTATTAAGCTTCATTCTTGGAGCGTAACTATTGATTTGGGTGTATCTATAACCAATAGAAACAAATAGGATTTATTCTAAGCAAGTGAACATTCCATCCTTCCAGTATCCCCAAAATCCCACGAAAGAAACCGTAATCGAGTGTTTAGGTTTAGAGAGCGTCTATTCTCAAAACCTACAGCGTCCGATTCTGAATGGAATCGATTGTCGGGTTCAACGGGGGGAATTTGTCGCTTTGTTAGGATTAAACGGAGCTGGAAAATCTAGCCTACTGCGATCGCTAATCGGATTAATGCCAATTACGCGGGGTAAGATTGTCATCAATGGTACTCCCTTAAGTTCCCACACCCTATCCCCTATCCGTCGTCAAGTGGGAATGTTGTTTCAAGGAGGAGGTTTAATACCGCAACTATCAGTAATTGATAATGTTTTGTGTGGTAAATTAGGAAACCTCAAACCCCAGCACACCCTATTTGGATTTCCGAAGCAAGACCGTCGTCAAGGAATAGAATTACTAGAGCGGTTAGGGTTGCGTGAACATGTGTATCAAAAAGTTTATCAACTTAGTGGTGGACAACAGCAACGGGTGGCGATCGCGCGAGCATTAATTCAATCACCGTCTATATTGCTTGCAGATGAACCGACAACCGGATTGGATGTGGTTGCATCGCAGCAGGTAATGGAAACCTTAGCAACCCTGAATTATGACAAGGGAATCACCATAGTTGCGGTTTTACACGATTTGGGAATTGCCAGACAATATGCCCATCGGGCTATTATTCTAGATGCAGGAAAGGTTGTTTATGATGGGGAGTGCGACCAGTTGCAGGACAAGTTTATGCAAATGGTTACAAATTGAGTTTTTTGCTTGCAATTTTGGTTAAAGCAAATTTGAGAAATACAGTATTTAAAATTTTTTTGGAGGTACTTTGTTGAAATTTTCCAGGCTGACTCAAAACCACTTTTACCGAACAATTTCAAAAGCATTCATTCATACATTCATAATTGATATTTCAGTAAGTCGGTGTCAAAAAATCAAGATATCTCCAAAGCTAGTGGAACGCAGTAAAATAAAGCAATTTCAAGACTGTGAATGCTGTTTACAATCCACTACATAATGAGGTTTATTGGTTCTGACTTATTTACTTTTGATACTGATTCCAAAAATATTGGCAACACATCCAGGATACCAAATGCGATATATTACAATACCAGACGCAATATATTACAATACCAGACGCAATATATTGCGTCTCTACAGGTAGGCAAAATTTATCGGTTGCATTATTTTTTAATTTGTATTAATTTTCAATTCTAACTACCAGTTAAAAACCATTCTATTTCCCTTATTTTTCTCCATCCACTGCAATGAAAAATATCCAGTTATTTTGGTTTAAATTTTCCCATTATTACCCTTGGGTACGTTGGTTGCTTGTGCTCGCAGGTGTAGTTGCAGTATATACTTGGGCATTAAGTGGTTTGCAAGTTGATTTTGCTCTGCTAAAAGATAGTTATCCCTATATTGTTGATTTTATCTCTCGTCTTTTTCCCCCCAACCTGGAAGTTGTTGATATTGCCATTAAAGCCTTAATTGAAACCGTACAAATGTCGTTATGGGGGACAACCATCGGTGCAATTATCTCTTTGCCGATTGCGATCGCTAGTTCTCGGAATATAGCCCCCCAATGGTTACGTTGGCTAGCCAACTTTCTCCAAAATATTGTCCGCTCAGTTCCTTCCATTGTTCTGGGTTTATTATTTGTTGCTGCTACGGGTTTAGGCGCACCTGCTGGCATGTTAGCATTAAGTATATATACCATCGGCTACCTAGCCAAATTTTACCAAGAAGCAATAGAAGCGGTGAATCCGCGATCGCTGGAATCGTTACGGGTTATTGGAGCATCTCCCATCCAAATCGCTCAGTACGGAATTTTGCCCCAGATTTTGCCGTTGGGTTTGGGATATACTTTATGGATGTTTGAATATAATATCCGTGCAGCTTCAGTTTTAGGTGTGGTTGGAGCTGGGGGAATTGGATTTCAACTCAAAAGTTATATTGACGGGTTTGAATATACAAAAGCAACCACCATGATGCTGGTGTTACTTGTGGTGGTAACGGTGATTGACGTAATTAGTAGTCACCTCCGTCACAAATTGGAGTCCATGTCTTAGCTCTACTTGAGCCAATTACCCTGCATCAGTAAGCAATATCTCACAAAACTGCAAATAGGGAGCGTACTTGTATCCGTACTTATCGTTTTTGGAAGTGGGTAGAGACAGGACATATCACGTCTCTACGAAAATCAGGAGTAGCCATCCATGTAAACCAAAACCAACGAAAAGTAGTTTTCCCCCACTCCCTACTTTACTAATACAACCGTCGTCGCACAATTAACCCATCTAAACCCTGTTTAATCCAACTAACACATTCAAACTCAGTATCAAACAACTTGGGAGCAGCAATATTATTCAAAGATTCCGGGGGGTAATGCTGATAAAAATATTTACCATCTTCCTGGGAAATCACCACCAGATGATTATGGTAGGTGTATCTGTATTTAAACCCATCATCAGCAGAGACAAAATCAGCAAACTGATCAAGATGCTCTTTGGCGATCGCAATTATATTTTCGATACTACTACCATAAATTCCTGCGGGATTTTCGGTTTTATGCAACGAACTGTTACAGCCGATTTCCGCTAACAACTTATAGGAGTAAATCTCGTGTCCGTCAACTTGGTTAAAAATAAAGGGAATGATGAGAAAACCTTTGTAGGCAACTGAACTTTCGTAGATAAGCCGACTCATTCTTACCTCCTTGAATTGCACCGTGAATGATCTCACCCAAATGCAGATTTAACTCCTGGATTTCCCCCTCTTGTGGTTAGGGCTGAGTAACGGACTGGCCTTTTTCCCAATACTCAGTACTTCTAGGCATTTCTGGAAAACGCAGGAATTACATCACAACTTGTAGTGAAGTGACAATAAATTTTGTCTTTTGTCAAAAATTTGGATTCGATTCCCAATCAGTTCGCCAATCAAAAAATACAGACAACCATTTGGCAAGGAAAAATGAGTACTTAACCCTTTTTCTCACAAACCCCAAAACATCCAGGGAGTAGTGATTAGAAACAGGCTTATAACTTACTCGCTCAAAGTCCGGATTAAGAACCTTCCCTGTCCAGTTGAAACTATATTTAGGTATTGATTTTGAACTGATAGACTAGTCTAATTCTCAACTTACCATATCCGGGTGATGAGGGAATGAGGGGTGTAGGGGCTTACCCACCATAAACTTGTTAAAAACTAGATATGATAGAAAAGTAATAAATCTTAAGAAATATTCATCGATGCTGGTTTCCTCCTCTAGTTTGTCCAAGGTCAAAGAATCAGTCAAAGCAAAAATCCTCTTCGGCAATGAACCCAGCGCCGAATTAATGGCGATTCTGACTGTCTACTTTGTCCAAGGTATCTTGGGGTTGGCGCGTTTAGCCGTCAGCTTCTTCCTCAAAGATGAACTGCTGCTAAGTCCAGCACAGGTTTCAGCACTTTTGGGGGTTGTCGCTTTACCTTGGATTGTCAAACCCTTATTTGGTTTTATTTCCGACGGTTTACCCATATTTGGTTATCGTCGTCGTCCCTACTTAATTTTATCTGGGTTGCTAGGAACAGTATCCTGGATTTGTTTAGCAACAATTGTTCACAATTCCCTAGCAGCGACAATTGCGATCGCCCTGGGTTCCCTTTCGGTAGCAGTCAGCGATGTGATTGTGGACTCCCTGGTAGTAGAAAGAGCTAGAGGGGAATCCCAAGCCGATGCGGGTTCACTCCAATCCTTGTGCTGGGGAACTTCTGCCTTGGGAGGATTGATCACCGCATACTTTAGTGGTTTATTGCTGGAGCATTTCACCACTCGCACCGTATTTTTGATTACTGCCACCTTTCCCCTCCTAGTTTCAGGGGTAGCTTGGTTAATCGCGGAATCACCCATCAGCAAAGAGAATCAGGATAATCCTGTCAACCCAGAATCCATCGATATTAAGCATCAATTAAAACAACTGCGTCAAGCCATCACCCAAAAATCGATCTGGCTACCCACCGCCTTCGTATTCATTTGGCAAGCCACACCCACCGCAGACTCAGCATTTTTCTTTTTTACCACCAACGAACTGCACTTTGAACCGGAATTTCTAGGGAGAGTACGTTTAATCACCAGTATCGCCTCCCTCATCGGCATCTGGATATTTCAACGTTTCCTCAAAAGCGTTCCTTTCCGCGTCATTTTTGGTTGGAGTACAATACTTTCAGCCATATTGGGTATGACCATGCTCCTACTAGTCACCCATACAAACCGAGCATTAGGGATTGACGACCACTGGTTTAGCATCGGTGACAGCTTAGTTTTAACAGTGATGGGGCAAATCGCCTATATGCCTGTACTAGTATTAGCAGCTCGGCTATGTCCTCCCGGAATCGAAGCCACATTTTTTGCCCTACTAATGTCCGTATCCAACCTTGCGGGGTTAATTTCCTACGAACTAGGAGCAGGTTTAATGCATCTAATGGGAATCACAGAAAATAACTTTACCAACCTCGCACTACTAGTAATCATCACCAACCTCACCACCCTACTACCCCTACCCTTTTTAAACTGGTTACCACCAGTTCAACCCGAACAAATCACCGGAAAAATCAATTCTGCGATCAGCGAAGCGTAACGCTCACAACCAGCCACAGAAATCAGGGAATAGCAAAATATCTTTTCAGCGCAACACCACCAAAACCAAACTAAGCATCAAAAATTCAAACATGCGTACATCCGAAAAAACATCTATCAACCACAAAACCTACACCCTCAAAAATTGGCAAGGTGGATATCAATCATTAAAACAAGAATACGACTATTGGGTTGAAGACATCGAAGGAACAATTCCACCAGAACTAACAGGAACACTATTTAGAAATGGTCCCGGTCTACTAGATATTAACGGACAAAGAATCCATCACCCCTTTGACGGAGATGGAATGATTAGCAAAATCACCTTTACCGATGGTCGTGTCCATTTTCGCAACCGCTTCGTCCACACAGAAGGATATCTAGCCGAACAAAAAGCCGGCAAAATTCTCTATCGCGGTGTATTTGGTACACAAAAACCCGGTGGTTGGTTAGCAAATATGTTTGATTTTCAACTCAAAAATATTGCCAATACCAACGTCATTTACTGGGGAGGCAAACTGCTCGCACTCTGGGAAGCAGCCGAACCCCACCAACTCGATCCCCATACCCTAGCAACTTTAGGTAAAGAATATTTTCAGGGAGTACTATCAACTGGTGAAGCATTTGCAGCTCACCCCCATATTGACCCAGCTTGTGTATTTGATCAAGGAAAACCCTGTTTAGTCAATTTTGCCATCAAACCAGGATTAGCCACAACCATCACAATATTTGAAGTGGATACAACAGGCAAAATTATCAGAAAACATGCCCATAGTGTACCCGGTTTTTGTTTTATTCACGATTTTGCCATTACCGAGAATTACTGTATATTTTTCCAGAATCCCGTACTATTTAACCCTCTCCCCTTTGTATTGGGAATACGCGGTGCAGGTGAATGTGTGAAATTTCAGCCTCACCAACCAACTAAGGCAATTGTGATTTCTCGTCATCCCCAAAAGCAACCAATTCAAACCTTAGAAATCCCATCCGGTTTTGTTTTCCACCATGCTAATGCATACGAGGATAATGGAGAAATTATTGTTGATTCCATCTGTTATGCCAATCTACCGGAAGTAAAACCAAATAGTGATTTTTTACAAACCGATTTTGACACATTACCACCGGGACAACTTTGGCGTTTCCATCTAAATTTAGCAACTAAAACTGTCAAACGGCAATTAATCGAATCCCGTTGTTGCGAGTTTCCCTGTTTGCACCCTGACAAAGTAGGACGTAATTATCGCTATGTTTACATGGGTGCAGCAGCTCAAAATCAAGGGAATGCACCCCTACAAGCAATTGTGAAAATTGATTTAACAACTGGTGAAAAATTACTTTGGAGTGCAGCACCCCAAGGATTTACCGGAGAACCCATATTTGTTCCCCGTCCCAGTGGAGAGGAAGAGGATGATGGTTGGATACTGGGATTAGTCTATGATTCGGAACACCATCGTTCAGATGTGGTAATTTTAAACGCCAAAGATTTCACATTACAAGCGAAATTACACCTCCGTCACCATATTCCCTACGGTTTACATGGTAATTTTGTCAAAGAGACGTTTATTTGATTTTAGATCTTAGATTTTAGATTTTGCATTACTCTACTAGTACCACGCGGCGTAAATACGCCTACCTTTTTCCTCGTACCCATGCTCCGCATAGATGCGGAATCTACGAAGCTCCTACCTCGTGAATGAATGAAGGCAGTAGCCCTCGCTGACTGAGTGACCACGCAGAGCATAGTCACTAGATAAAAGTTGTGACTAACTTAATACTCGGTTTATTTCCGCCAACCTGTACTAGTATCAGATAAACACTGGGGAATAGACTTCTATACTTTGCACGGCAATAAACCAAGTTTTTACTTCAGCAGAAAGAGTAATCAAAGAGGGAAACATATTACCGTGTGAAGTATATGTAGTATTCCACCACATTCATTTTGAAGAGTGAAGAAAGGCACGTAGTTGCGCGAAGAGTACCTTGATCGCCATGACAAATCTTCTTTGCGTAAGTCCTGTGTATCTTTATTCTTTATTTTTTAAGGAGTTAATAAATACATTTAGATACATTGGCAGTTCCAAAAATAAATTATTAAAAATATATTTAGATTTACATGTAAAAAATAAATAAAACCCAATCTATTTTGAGAATCATAATGATTAGTAGAAATCGGGAGATTGCTGCTCTGGAGCTAAAGTAAGCCTTCTGCTTCAGGAAACGCATATTGGTACAGAATTAACGACAACAGAAATATAAAAATACGGAAAAATCCGTAATTATACTCCAGAATAATTGCGTAAAATTACCATTTTTTTGTGTAAACGACAACTAGATTCCGATAACATTAACATGGTTAAATTCTGGGGGGAATACCTCCGAATTTTTTTTATCGAGTCATAAATAGGCAAATAAATGTACAAATTTACTCTCGAATGGTTTGAGGAGGGACGTAAGTTTTCACGAACTTTTTCTGCGGGAGACCAAACAAAACAAAAGGATCAATTTTTGCTAGGTCGAGATGAAAGTCAATGTGATATCGTCTTCAAAGACAGTGCGAAAACAGTTTCTCGTTTACACGCTGCCATTGTTTATGACCCGCAGAAACAACAATTGCTATTAAAAAACCTCACCTCTAACCGACCCAATCCAAACCCAGTGATTGTCAATGGAAAAGCGATCGCCCTCGAATCAGTTCCCCTATCCTCCGGAAACGTCATTAAGTTAGGTCGCATCAGTATTACCCTCACCAATCTGGAATGGACTCAAACCCAGCAAGTGTATGGGGTGAGATGTCGTAATGGACACCTAGTACCCTACGACTACATCGGGGACTTTTGTCCCCATTGTGGTGTGTCCCTGCAAGGTGAGGGAACCGTAATTATCCCTAATCCCAACCAGCTAAACCAGTAAAACATTATATTTGTCGCCAAATTACATAACTATGGACATCAGATTGACTTGGCAAGATTCGGTAAGTCAAGAGGAACAGCAACAGGATTATGCTCTACCCTTGGCTATTGGTCGAGACATAGGACGGATACCCGACACCTACAACGACCAATCACTGACTAAAGTTGTGTTTCCCCATAAGCAAGTCTCTGGTCATCATGCGTTGATTTACCTAGATGATCAGCAAGTTGTTCTGGAAGATATCAGCACCAACGGAACAAAAATCAACGGAGAACTGTATAAACAAACTAGTCACGTTCTCAATAATGGGGATGTGTTACAAATTGGTCCGTTTACAATCACCGTCACCCTGTTCACATCACCCGCAGGTACGGAGGTGATTATTGACGATGGAACTCAGGTAATCATCAAACCAACAGGTAAAGCAGACGAAAGCGATGACACCGCAGTTCACTTTTCCCCTGGTGTTTCCGACTCTTCTGCAGGAGACTCCACCATTTACTTCCACCCCGAAAACGATGAACCATCAGCACAACCCTTCACTCCTGAACCCCTAATGACTCCTTTTCCTCCACCAGAGTTTATGAAAGCGCAACTGGTGGATGTGCAATCCCTGTATGCAACCGGGAACCGAGTCGAAGAAAAGGATTATTTGGCTTTAGGTGGTGGGATGGGAAGCTTCGTCTGGGTGGACTACCTACGCATTTATGGAGTCAAAGCCGATCATATCGCCGTTCTCGGTTTAGAACAAAAACCCTACGGTCGCTACCAACGTCTCTGTCAAAATTCCCAAATTCCTCCCTACGAGAGATTGCGCTCCGGTTCCGATTCCTGTCCAGATAATATTTGGGGTTGGCCTGGTTATGCATGGCGGGAAGCTTGGCGAGAAATTGGTTCCGGTCAAATTATTTCTGCTGGTAAACACCTATGGCAAGTATTTGCGGAACCTGTATTTGCTGATACCTATACTCCTAAATCCGGCAAAGTATTTGAGTCTGTAGACAGGGAAGCAGCACGGATTGGTTGGTCATCCATGCTTCGATATGGAAGAATTCGCGCCATCCGTAAAACCAACGATGGTCGCTATGCTGTAGCCTATTCCATCCCTGGAGAAACCCAACGTACCCACGGGTTCATGGTGGGACGTTATGTACAAATTGCGACAGGTTATCCTGCGATTCGATTTTTACCCGACCTGCAAAAATATCGCCAAGAAACTGGAGATTATAAATCTGTAGTTAATGCCTACGAAAAACACGACCATGTTTACGAGCAACTGGAACAACGGGGTGGAACCGTAATTTTGCGGGGTCGAGGAATTGTTGCTTCGCGAATTCTCCAGAGACTATGGGAAGCTAGACGCAAAAACCCCAAAATCATGGTTATTCACCTGACACGTAAACCGGTTTTGGAAGGTTACAAATATGGTCCAGCTAGACGTAAAGTTGAAAACCACTGGGAATTCCAACCCTATAATTGGCCTAAAGGAACCTGGGGTGGAGACATGCGAGCAAAACTCGAAGCTTCTTCCCCCCAGCAACGCTACGAATTACTGAAGCAATGGGGAGGAACCACCACCGCAGACCGTTCTGATTGGCGCAGAATTGTTCAGGAAGGTTTAGATCAGGGGTGGTACAAAGTTGAATTTGGTCAAGTTGAAAAGGTAGAACGGACTCCTGAAGGAAAACCCGAATCATGGTTGAAAACAGACAGAGGAGTCCTCAAGGTGGAAGCGGATTTCATCATTGACTCCACAGGTTTGGAAGCAAAACCCAAGGATAACCCCCTGTTTGCTGACCTAATTGACCACTATGGAATAGCCCTTTCTCCCTATGGTGGATTAAACGTCGCCAATGACTTTGAAATCCGGGAAATGCGCAATCAAAAGGGGAGGATTTATGCTAGCGGTATTTTGACCTTGGGTGGACCCTATGCTGCAATTGATACTTTTTTGGGTTTACAGTATGCAGCACAAAGAACAGCCGATGCTTTAGTTGCGGCAAGAGCACCGGGAATTCGTTATTTAGATGGTTTTGGTTCACTGTGGCAATGGATTAAATGGGCTGCTAATAGGGAACCTTGAATATAGGAGTAGAGATGTAACACGTTACGTCTCTACATGTTATGTCTGGTTTACATAATTTTTGGAATAATTACTCAATTCACCATGACACCAACATTAATTGGACGCTGGCAATCACGAATATTTCTGTTAGCAACGATAGGCGTTGTAGTTAGTTTACCCTTTGCTTTAATTGATGGAATTAAGAATTTTCATGTCGTTTATTTTTGGGTATTGCTATACGTTGGCTTATTTGGATTAGCTTGGGATATTCTCTATACCTACCTGCAAAAATTCCTGTGGGACCATGATTGGCCGGGTGCAATTCAGTTAATTGCTGCAATTTTTGAAGCTGTATTTTTAGCACTGATGATTCACTATGTGGGTTTACCTCATATTCCTAGAAATAACTTTAATTGGGTTAACTACGTGATTCATTATAGTGTGGTTTGGGTATTTGTTTATGCAGCTTCTTGGATAGTAATGCGGCTTCTTTTCCCCCGCGCTCGTTACCGTGGTGGTGCGTGGATTGGTAAATGGCCAAAGGTTAGTTAGGTATTGCTAGGGTAATGATATGTCTCTACCCTCAGATTGATAGCCCGAATTATCCAGATGATTTTATCAATGGGTGCATCCTTGATTAAGAGAAATTTGATACTTGAACTCAGCCATAATGCATCCTAGATAAAATCCAATTTACTGTTTTTATTAGTTGATTTTTTCAATATTTTTGAAATTATCAGTTGGATTTTATCTGATTAATTGGGCACATCCCAGTTTTGATTACTCGGTAACAGAATAATATTATTGTTGGAAGTATAACCTCCAGCAATCGATGGACTCATTCTGAGTGATGGATTTTGTGATTGCTACTCTTTGAGAATGCTCCGCGTACGCTGCACTCGCTGCGGACAAAATATGTTTTTACATATTTGGGATGCCCCCAATTAATTTTAGGTAAATCTAAATTTGCAATTGGGTAAACGAAATATCCGTTTTCTATCTAATTATTTGATGATTAATTCCGTGCTGTTTTCTAACTTCAAAAATAGGTAATATCATGACCAAACATCGTTGGTGGCTATTAATTCTTTGGTTATCTGTATTATTGGTATTCGCATCAGTAATTCTCCGCCAAGCTTCAGCAGAAAAACCTGCTGTGTACTTGACACAAACCTCTGGATATGACCAGTATATGGCCCAGGGTTATGCTGCAACTAGTCGTCGAGATTATCGTCGAGCAAGAGGCTTTTTTCTGCAAGCATTACAGGTAAGACCCGGTGATGTGTATGCAACTGCTGCGATTAGAAATATGGATGCTTATCTGAGTCAGAAGCGTCCCCTCAACATAGTTGCTGTAGGTACAGTTAGAGGAACAAAAGCAGGAGCAAGACGGGGTGAAAGCTGTCTGGAGAAGGATAAACGGATGATTCCTCTGGTTCCGACACCAAAAGGGAGTGGAGGTTCTGGTAGCGAAACTGGTGGTGGGGGAGAAGCACCAAAAACCACAGAAGCTCGTCCCAGTTTCTTTTTCTATATACCCGTGGAAGGAGATAAAAAACCTCGCTGGTTCCAATTAACCATTAAAGACAGTCAAGGTAGCGGTAAAAATGTGGTGAAACAGGTATATAAACCAGTTAGCAAGTCCGGTGTGTATCAAGTTGATTATCCTTCCGGTGGATTGGAAGTAGGGAAAGAATATACCTGGACATTTTCTGCTGTATGCGATCGCAATGATTTTAGTAAAAGTATTGACATTGAGGGTCAAATCCAACGTACCCAGCTTAACCCCGGTTTGCAAGACTTATTACGGAATACCCAAGGATTAGAAAAAGTCACCTGGTACGCAAGTTCCGGTTACCTCCAAGAAGCACTGCGGGAATTATCTCAACTTCCTCGCAATAACGAAACAACCTCAGCATGGAGAGAATTACTACAATCAGCAAATATCACTGATACGGCAGCAATTAATGCCTTCCCACCCGTGAAATTGCAACCCCGGTAATTTTCCACCCATCCATTCCCTAGCTAATAAACTCAGGAAATAAAAATGACTCAAGAGTTACAGTCAAAATTTTGGAAAATCAAACTATTCGCAGCCCTAGTAGTTGCTGGAACTATTGTCACTACTTTTATTCAAGCTGCATCCGCCCAAATTACCCCCGATAACACCCTCGGCAACGAAAGTTCTAGGGTATTACCTGATACTACCGTGCGGGGTGCTGCGGGAACCTTGATTGATGGGGGTGCGACTAGGGGGGTTAACCTATTCCACAGCTTTTCCCAGTTCAATGTTGGTAATGGGGAACGGGTATATTTTGCTAACCCGACGGGTATTAACAATATATTGACCCGTGTCACCGGAAATAGCGCTTCCAATATTTTCGGAACCTTGGGAGTGGATGGAAATGCGAATTTATTTTTGCTAAACCCTAACGGTATAGTTTTTGGTCAAAATGCTCAGTTAGATGTTTCCGGTTCCTTTTTTGCTACAACCGCTAATAGTTTTGTGTGGGAAAACGGGTTGCAGTACAGTGCGGTTAATCCGGAAGCACCACCCCTGTTGACGGTGAATTTAACACCGGGTTTGCAGTTTGGCGTGAATTCGGGAGATATTACTAGTAATGCCAATTTGGCTGTGGGTGGGAATTTGACCTTGGCTGGTGGGAATCTGAATTTACAAGGACAGTTTGCTAGTCAAGGTCTAGACTTGGAAGCACGAGATACAGCAAATCTTGGCACAATACTTGCACCGGGTATTTCCGTAAATGTCACAGCCGGAAATAAAATTACTACCACCGGACAAATAAACACCAGTATTAATCGTGGTAGAGGTGGAGATATTCAGCTAACAAGTGGAATTGGTGGGATTGATACCCGTGGTGGTGATATTACTGCTGGTTCCGATAATGGTGATGGTGGGAATATTACCCTCAGTGCAACGGGAGATATCCTGACTGCGGGTGTGAGGTCTTTTGTGAGTCCTGGAGGGATAGGTAATGGTGGAAATATTAGCATCACCAGTACTAATGGCAAGATTGATACAACTCTAGGAAATATTAATTCCTCAACGGCTTTAGGATTAGCAGGTAATATTTCTTTAAATGCTAATGGTGATATCACCACAGGGAATGTCGGTTCTTTTGTTAGTGCTGGAGGGATAGGTAATGGTGGAAATATTACTATCACCAGCACTAATGGCGATATCAATACCACTGGATTTGTTAATTCTTCTGCATTTGGAGCATTTCTTGATTTAGGTACTGGAAATCAGTTAGTTGGTGGAATTGCTGGGGATATTAGTTTAAATGCAAAGGGTGATATTACAACCAGAGATGTCGGTTCTTTTGTTAGTGCTGGAGGGATAGGTAATGGTGGAAATATTACTATCACCAGCACTAATGGCGATATCAATACCACTGGATTTGTTAATTCTTCTGCATTTGGAGCATTTCTTGATTTAGGTACTGGAAATCAGTTAGTTGGTGGAATTGCTGGGGATATTAGTTTAAATGCAAAGGGTGATATTACAACCAGAGATGTTGGTTCTTATATTAGCGCTGGAGGGATAGGTAAAGCTGGACACATCAGTATTATTAGTCAAGATGGAGAGATTAATACTACCGGAGGAAATATTGCATCCAGTAGTGAAGGAGGACTTTCTGGAGATATTTACTTAGAGGCTAAAAATAAGATTTCAACTAGAAACTTGCGTTCTTTTAGCAACCTTGGAAATGGCGGAAATATTACTATTCTCAGTAAAAATGGGGAAATAAATACAACCGCAGGTTCTATCAATTCAGCTGGAGGCTGGTTAGAAGGTTCTAATAATCCAAATAATTTTGGTCAGAGTGGCAATATTAGTTTGAAGGCTTTTGGTGATATTTTCACTGGTGAAATTAAATCTGCTGGAAATTTGGGTAGTGCGGGTTATATTAATATTGTGACCGAAAATGGCAATATTAACCTTCGTGGGGATTTACGCTCCGAAATTATTAATGGCAATGGAATCGCTGGAAATATAACTCTTCGAGCTAGGGGTGATATTAGTAATGATGTTGTCAAAGATGCTGAAGGTAGAATAATTAGTAGCACACCAGTAAAAATAGAAGCTTCCAGCAATAACGATATCAATAACAATTATAGTATTATCGATATTCAATCTTTCCAAGGTTCGGTTATTTTAGATAGGGTTAAGGTCAGCACAACTAATGCAGGCTCTGGTTTGGCTGGTGACATATTCATTGATGCAGATAAAAATATCGAGATTACAAATAGTAATCGTAGTAATGGTGCTGATATCAGAGGTATTGAAAGTCAAGGGAAGCTGGGAAATATCTTTATTGGCAAGTATAGTGAGGTTGATCGCTTAGTAATTGATAATAGCTTACTCGCTAATACAACTTCCGGTTCAAGTAATGGTGGCAATATTGATATTAAAACTGCTTCTGTATCCCTAAATAATTCTGCCCTATTTGCAGCAACCCTTGGATCGGGAAAAGCTGGGATGGTAAAAGTTGCAGCTGATAACTCCATCTCTCTAGACCACAGTTATGTATCTACCGGGGTAGTACCAAAGGAATTTAGAGGTACGGGTAGTACTGGTTCGGGTAATGACATCACATTTGAAGCTAAGTCTATTTCTTTAAATAATCGCTCAGTATTAGAAGCTAACACTTACGGTGCAGGTAATGCGGGTGATATTAAGATTAATGCTGATTTAATTAAGTTAGATACTGTATCCTTATTACTAAATAACACCTATGGAGAAGGAAAGGCAGGGAACGTCGATATCAAAACTCAGAATCTGACAATTATTGGTGGTTCTGAGGTGCTATCCCAGACTTACGGGAAGGGAGATGCGGGTGATATTATGATTAACCCATTAAATGATAAGGCTTCTTCTTCTGTCACTATTTCCGGGGTGGCTCCTTTTCAGAAAGATGAGCAAGGTCATGAAATTATTCTAGATGAAAATAATAACCTTACAGGCGGTTTTTCGAGCGGTTTATTCGCTTCGACTGAAAATAATGTTCAAAATCCAACTCCTACAACTGGTGCTGGTGGAGATATAACCGTAAATACAGGTACTTTGAATATTCAGGATAGTGGTGCAATTAGTGTACGTTCCCGCAGTCGGGGTGATGCTGGGAAGGTTGATATTAATGTTGATACTTTGAACATTACGGGTGGTGGACAAATTTTGACCCCTACTTTTGGTAGTGGTAAAAGTGGTGAGATTAATATTACTGCTACTGGTGATATCAATATATCTGGAGTTGATACTGAGTACGGAAATCGATTTCAAAAGATTTATAGTGCGCTGTTTAATGCATTTCGTGAACAGGGTTTGACGGAAGAAGAAGCTTTACAACGAGCTTTTCAGCGTACTCAATTTACGGTTGATACTATAGGTAATAGTGCATCAAGTGGATTTGCTGCAAGTGGTTTAGTTTCTGCATCTTTTAGTAACGGAAGTGCTGGGAACATAGATATTAACGCTAGTTCAGTTAAACTCCAACAGAAGGCTGAAATTTTTAGCAGTACTTTTGGAACTGGTGATACAGGTAAGGTGACTATTACTACTAGTGGAACTAATGGAGGAACAGTCACACTTGATAATGCTAATATTTTCAGCACGATTGAGAATGGAGCAAATGTACCTGTAACAGATGAAAATAATGATAAAGTTGGTATTCAAATCAATACAGGTGAACTTAAACTGAAAAATGGCGCTCAATTGCAAACTTTGGTGCGGGGAAGCGAAAATAATCCAATAGCAATTCCAGCAAAAGGTAATGCTGGGAATATATTTATTATTGCTGATGAGGTGACACTTGAAGGAAAGAATGATTCTGGTTTTTCTAGTGCTATCTTCAGTAATTTGGGAACTGGTGCAGAAGGGAAAGCTGGAAATATCAGTATATTAGCAGACAAAGTGTCTCTGGCTGGTGGTACTCGAATTAGTTCTGATACTTCTGGAACTGGAGACGCAGGAACTATAGTTCTGCTAGCTAATGATAGTGTATCTCTAAATGGTAGTGGAACCACTATTTCTACTACCGCAGATTCATCAAATCTTCCCGGTAATGCAGGTGGTATCGGAATTATAGCCCCAATTGTAAAAATCGAAAATGGTGCTGAAATCAAAGTAGATAGTGAACGACCAGTACAATTTTCAAATAATACTAAACCTTTAATTCCTCAAAGTAGTAGTCCGACTCAACAAAATAGCGATACAGTTAATAGGTCGAATAACATGTCTCAGAGTAGTGGTAACTCACCTCAAGCTGGGATAGTTCTAGTCTTTGCGGATCGTCTCTTTCTCAATGATGGTAAGATTACTGCGACATCCCAAGCAATCGATGGTGGTAATATATTTCTCAATGTCCGAGAGTTGCTGCTCATGCGCAATAATAGCCTCATTTCTGCGCAAGCAAGAGGACAGGGGAATGGTGGGAATGTGTTTATCAATACACTTGAAGGCTATAGGGGATTTGTAATCGCTCTCAATGACGGTAGTAAACAACCTCCCTATACAGGTAATGATATTATTGCCAGTGCAGAAAATGGTGATGGGGGTAATGTCGTTATCAATACCCAAAGTTTGTTCGGCTTTGGTGTACGTAAAGCCAATTCCCCCAATCAAGTAATTCAAAGGCAAACAGTTGCAGATGAAAATGAAGAATACGAAAGATATTCAAGAGCTAGCAATCAAACCAATGACATAGATGTTAGCTCTAAGACAGGTCTCCAAGGTGAAGTTGTGATCAATACCCTAGTAGTTGACCCTAGTAGTGGTTTAATCTCCCTACCGGAAAACCCCACTGACCCGTCGAAGCAGATTGTTCCTGCTTGTGATGCTGGTGATGGCCAGTTTACTAATACTGGACGGGGTGGTTTACCTCCAAATCCAAATCAGCCTTTAGGTGGTGATAATGTGTGGGAGGATATGCGGGTTAATGTTAGTGGTGGTCAATCTCAGGTTGTGGTGACCGGGGATTATACGGAAAAGTCAGCGCGCAGGGTGGTATCAATTGTCCCGGCTACTAGTTGGGTAATGGATGGTAAGGGTCAGGTGATGTTAGTGAATCAAGCTGGTAATGATGCTGGTTTGAAGGGAATACCTGGGGTTTCTAGTTCCTGTCGTCCGGTTCGATAGGATTCGATTTGAGATTTTGGATTGGGTTTTTGGGTCAGAAGTCGGTTTTTTGTGTTTTGAGGGTAAAAACCCAACTTCTCTGTCAGCTAAATAATTTGATTATTCGTGGTTGGGAAAATGAGTATTTATCGCTACTGTCGTCAATTTGGTTTGCTTGCTTGTGGTTCGCTGTTTTTGAGTATCTCGGTTCCGAGGTCGCTGCTTGCGGAGACGGTAAATCCGATTCTGGTTGCTAATAGTTTTGAGGATATTAATCGAAGACCAGGGGAGTTGGAAACTTTACCTAGTCCCCAGTTTACTCCTCCGGAGTTACCTAGTCTTCCCGGTGCAAATCCTACGGTTCCGGATTCGCAAATTATACCAACTGATGTGGTGGGAAAGATTCGGGTGCGAGGTTTTCGGGTTGAGGGGGGTACGGTTTTTGGTGCTACCCAGTTGTGTGAGGTGATTCAGACTACTTTGGGGATGAAGTCCTGTGAAGTGGTTGAGGGTGAGTTGAGGTTGATGGATGCTGGTCAGGAGGGTTTGAGTTTTGCGGAGTTGCTGAAGGTTGCGGAGGGGATTACGAAGTTGTATGTGGATCGGGGTTATATTACTTCCGGTGCGTTTATCCCGGTGCAAACTTTTCCGGTAGAAAATGCTGTTGTCCGGGTGCAGATTTTGGAGGGTCGTTTGGATGGGGAGGATATTAAAGTTAAGGGTGCGGGACGATTGAATCCTAGCTATATTCGGGGTCGGATTCAAGTGGGAACGGGTCGGGTATTTAATGTGAATCGGTTGTTGGATACTTTGCAGTTATTGCGGTTAGACCCTTTGCTGGATAATATTGCTGGGGAATTATCGGCGGGAGTAAGTCCAGGTACAAGTGTATTGGATGTCCAGGTGACTCCTGGGAAGACGCGAAGTGTGGAGGTGAGTGTTGATAATAATCGTTCACCGAGTGTAGGGTCTTTACAGAGGAAAGTTCAGTTACAAGAGAATAATCTGTTGGGATTGGGTGATAGTTTGAATTTAAGTTATCGGAATACGGATGGTAGTAATGGTATTGATGTGAGCTATACTTTACCGGTGAATTCCCGTCATGGAACGGTGGAGATTAATTATGGTAATTCCTCTAGTCGGGTGATTCAAAAACCCTTTGATGTTTTGGATATTAAGGGTAAAGCACAGGAGTTGGGGATTACATTTCGTCAACCCTTAATTCGCACATCTAGTCAAGAATTTGCGGTGGGTGTGACTGCAAATCATCGGGACAGTGAAATTGTCTTTTTGGAAGGTTTTGTTGGTGAACCGGTTCCCTATCCTGCGCTGGGTGCTGATAGTGAAGGGAGAACTAGGGTATCTGCGGTGCGGTTGTTTCAGGATTGGACACAGCGTAGCACGGAAGAAGTGATTAGTGCGCGATCGCAATTCAGTTTTGGTGTGAATGCGTTTAATGCCACGATTAATAGCATACCTAATAGTACAGTACCTGATGGGGAATTTTTTGCTTGGCGTGGACAAGGACAGTATGTGCGACGTATCGGAAAGGATGCTTTGCTGTTGGTTCGGGGTGATGTCCAGTTAGCGGATCGACCCCTACTTGCGTCTGAACAGGTGGGTGTGGGTGGACAAGGGACGGTACGGGGTTATCGTCAAGATTTATTTTTCGTTGATAATGCTGTGATTGGTTCTGTGGAATTGCGTTATCCGGTGTTAAAAGTAGCAAAAATTAAAGGTGTGTTGCAAGTTGCTCCCTTTTTTGATTTTGGTGCAATCTGGAATTATTCGATTCCGGAAAGGGATGAGTTAAAGGTTCCGAATATTTCTTCTGTGGGACTAGGTTTATTATGGCAGCAACAGAATCTTTCTGCACGCTTTGATTGGGGTATTCCTCTAACTTCTGTACCGGGGGAGAATAAGAATAATTGGCAGGAAAATGGGTTGCATTTTTCGGTTATGTATCGACAACCTTTTTAGCCATTATACATGCAAATATAAACGACCTGCACAGACGTAATATATGACGACCTGTAGAGACGTAATATATTACGTCTCTACATCCTACGTGCAGACGTAACATGTTACGTCTCTACAAATTTTACCAATAAATTCAGAAACTATGTCTACATTTTTCCTATTAGCGACTTTGGCGCAGATTGCTAATTTTGATGCACATTTTTCTTCTATTTCTCTGCCTGTACAGCCGGTGAGCAAATCCCCTATGATGGAGTTGGCTGTTGTTAATCCAACTGTTGGTGGGAAGGATTATTTGCAATTGGGTTTAAATTACTATCAACAGGAGCAGTTTGCTAAGGCTGTGGAAATACAGCAGCAGGCTGTGGTAGTTTTTAAAAACCAAGGGGATAGATTACAGCAGTCACAGGCTTTAAATTACCTGGCTTTGGGTTATCAACAATTGGGTAAATTAACGGATGCAGAAAATGCGATCGCTCAAAGTTTGGAGTTATTAAAGGCTGAGGTTGATTCGCCGGGAAAGTTATCTTTACAAGGTCAAGCTTTAAATAATCAAGGTAAAATTTTATTGGCGCGGGGTGAGGTAGAAAAGGCTTTAAAAAGTTGGCAGGAAGCGACGATAATTTATCAGAGAGTGGGTTATTGGGAAGGGGTAATTGGTAGTAAATTGAATCAAACTCAAGCTTTACAAGCTTTGGGTTTTTATCGTCGAACTTTGATGCAATTGAATGAGGTCTATGAGGATATAAATAGTTTGGGAGATGGTAATTCCCAGGATGCTTTACTTAAAGTCAAGGGATTATTAAATATTGGTAATACCTTAAGGGTTTTAGGTAATCTTCGTCCTGTCACGGGAAATGTGTCTACAAGTTTGACATCTGGGAATAGCTTTCAAAATAACAAGTCAAAGCAAAATTTACAAGTTGAAAAATTAGATTCTGAATCGGTTTTAAAACAGGCTTTAGAAATTGCCAAAAAGAGTAATTTTCGGGAAGTGGAAGCAGAGATAAATTTAGCTTTAGGTAACACTTTTTATGCTTTGGCGAAATCCGTTTCTGGTGACATAAATGATACAGAAAGTGATGAATATAAACAGAAAAATCAATACATCGAAACAGCCCTCAGTTACTATCAGCAAGCAGCAACTGATGGAGTTTCTAGGGATACTTCCATCCAAGGAAAGTTAAATCAATTACGCTTACAAGTGGAAGCAGGGGAGTGGTCAGCAGCACAAAATCTCTGGCAGGAAATTCAACCCCAATTAGCTAATTTAGCACCTAGCCGGAAAAATATCTACGCTCGGATTAATCTTGCTCAGAGTCTTACTTGTTTGAAGCAGGGAACCGATGGAACAGCGAAGGTCATTACTTTTAGCTGTCCTGAATTTACTGGGGATAGACAAAAAAATCTTCAAGTTACCGGTGGTATCCCTTGGAAAACCATTTATCAAGTTGTGGAAACGGCTGTGCGGGATGCAGAAGCATTAAAAGATACCCGTGCCCATGCCTATGCTCTCGGTACACTGGGAAGTTTGTACGAACAAACAAAACAGTGGAAGGAAGCACAAACCATAACCCAAAGAGCTATCAGTATCGCCGAAGGAATCCAAGCATCGGATATTACCTATCGTTGGGAATGGCAGTTAGGGAGAATCCTCAAAGAACAGGGAAAAGAAAAGGAAAAAAGTGCGATCGCAGCTTATGCTAAAGCAGTAAATCACCTGAAATTTCTGCGTCGTGATTTAGCATTGTTGAACCGGGATGTGCAATTTTCCTTCCGACAGGAGGTGGAACCGGTTTATCGTGAATATGTCAGTTTGTTATTGCGATCGCATCAGCAGGAATCTGATACTCAAAAGCAGCAAGCAATCCTCCAGGAAGCAAGAAATACGATTGAGTCCCTGAATTTAGCAGAGTTGGATAACTTTTTCCGGAGAGCTTGTTTAGATGGGAATACGGAGGTTTCCCTTCAGCAAATTGACACCACAGCATCGGTGGTTTACCCAATTATCCTTCCCGATAGTTTAGCGGTAATAGTTTCCCTACCGAATCAGGATTCTGCGATGAAAGAAAATAAATCAGGGGAAGGAGAAATTCTGAAATTAAAGCAATATTTCGCTCAAGATTTACCACCGGGGAAAAGCTTTCAAAATACAATTCAATCACTGCGAGATTCTGACAAAGCACTTGCAAATAGACAAAGTGATGAGGATGAGTATTTACCAGCAGCACAGCAGGTTTATCAATGGTTAATTAAACCTTTTGAATCTGATTGGAAAAAATATCAAATTCAGAATTTGGTGTTTGTTTTAGATGGATATTTACGCAATATTCCGATGGCTGCTTTGCACGATGGTAAGCAATTTTTGGTGGAAAAACCATATAATTTAGCTGTATCACCAGGATTACGATTGCTACCACCAAAAAAAGTTGCCAATCGAGTCCAAGTTAAATTATTTGCGGGGGGGTTAAGTGAGTTAAATAAATTGAATAATCCCAGACACGAAAGATTTGAACCCCTAGAAAATGTTAAAAATGAATTGAAAGCAATCACAGAAATTTTCCCTAGTTCCCAGAAGATTATCAACCAAGAATTAACCAATCAAAACATCTTACAACAAATACAATCATTTGCACCATCAGTAGTGTCACTTGCGACCCACGGATTATTTAGTTCAACAGCAGAAAATACCTATGTTTTATCCTGGGATAGTGTCATTAATGTCAATGATTTTGAAGGTTTGCTCAAAAATCCCAAGAATCCCGAAAATGTAATTGATTTATTAGTTTTAAGTGCTTGTCAAACTGCTTCTGGTGATGATAAAGCAGCTTTAGGACTTGCGGGAGTTGCGATTCAATCAGGTGCTCGTAGTACCATTGCAACCCTTTGGAATGTAAGTGATGAAGCAACAAAAATCCTCATGGTGGAATTTTTCCGACAACTGAGGGAAAACCCAAATATTAGTAAAGCTGAAGCTTTAAAACGAGCGCAAATTTATTTACTAAAATTAGAGGATGGAAAGTATAAACATCCATATTATTGGTCACCGATTATTTTGGTAGGAAATTGGTTGTAATTAGCTATTAGTAGAGATAATTTAACGGGTTGTAGGAATTTGCAAAAATAATGGGACAGATGAATTTTGTTTGACCAGACGTAATATATCCCTTGGAGACGTAACATGTTACGTCTCTACAGGGATTTAAATTCCTATATGTAACATAGAGGGTATAATCACTGGGGATTCGCTGCTAAAATTGAAGCATTTGTTGGAAATATTGGGAAATTATAAAATTTCAATTCTGCAAATGAAAATAATGGGTTTTTTAGGGTACTCTATCGGTGATGATTTGTTAGTGCGATCGCAGTGACTCATTTTTTCTTTATTTAACACTAAATATATGAAATCTACACAGCTTGTTGCTCATGTGTTCTTCTTAGGAATGCTATGTTGGGGAAGTAGTAGTTTTCCCTATAGTCAAACTACCCTTGCAGCAAAACTTCCTCATTACAGTAATACTCCTAATTCCAATTCTCGCCAAAATCTTAATTTCTCAGATAATTTTATTGAACATCACTCTGGGTGGGATTTTCCCTTGAATTTTGCAATACAATTAGGGGTGGTATTTATCGCTTTAGTAATTATTTTTAAGTTTTATAAATTAACTCCAAGTCAAGCAAATAACTTAGATAATTCTCCGCAGAATAATTT
This sequence comes from Calothrix sp. NIES-3974, assembly GCF_002368395.1. GTDB lineage: Bacteria > Cyanobacteriota > Cyanobacteriia > Cyanobacteriales > Nostocaceae > NIES-3974. Next base: position 1,370,644 of record NZ_AP018254.1, on the reverse strand, counting down.
ACCTCAGCGATTATCAAATTCTTATAAAAAAGAAAATTTAGCAGATAATTTTAACATGATTTATCCTGGTTCTAAGAATTCACAGGTATCAGCGATTAAAAAAGCCTATAACTGCTTTGAAGAGGGAGATATTGAGGGTGCGATCGCCAATTTTAATCGAGCTATTAGCAATAATCCTAACAATGCTGAGATTTACAGTCAAAGGGCTAATTTTCGTCATAATAAATTAAAAGATACACAGGGTGCAATTGAGGATTATAACCATGCGATTGAGATTAACCCTAATAATGCCTATTTTTATTTTTGGCGCAGTAAAGTTTATCAAGATTTAGGAAATCAGCGTCAAGCTCTAGAAGATTATAATACGGCTATGCGTTTAACAATGGATAATAACTTCCACCATGACTTTAGGAATTCTGGTTCGGGAAAGATAGTTAGTCGTTAATCAATATCTCCTGTATCCTGTCTCCTGTATTCTATTCCCACCATGTTCAAAAAAATTAAAGATATTTTATTTCAACCAATAATTATTTCTAGTGCAGTTGTCACAGCAGTATTATTTGGGATACAAAATTTAGGACTATTGGAGCAGCAAGAAATCCAAGTTTTTGACCAGATAACACGATGGAACGCTAGTTCCAAACCAGACCCCCGATTGTTAATTGTGGGGTTTACAGAAAAGGATATTCAAAAATATCAATATCCCCCTTCCGATGAATTATTTCTGCAAGTTTTTCAAAAATTAGAGCAACACCAACCACGAGCAATTGGTTTTGACTTTATCCGCGATCGCGCAAATACAAATGATGAACAGGGTCATGGAAAATTGCTGGAATATCTGCAAAATAGTAGTATTATTTTTCCCATTTGTAACCATGCTGATGGTGAAGCGTCTTCAAGTCATCGGGATGGGAATACGGAAGAAATTGCACCTCCCAAGGGTGTGGAACCAGAGCAGGTGGGATTTAGTAATCTTGTTCAAGATCGGGATGGAGCAATTCGTCGCAATTTGTTATTGATGGATGTTGCTCCGAAATCTTTATGTACAACCCCCTATTCTTTAGGATTACAGTTAGCTTTGAAGTATCTGGAACCAGGAAATATCACAGCTAAGTTGACTGCTGAGAATGAATTACAAATTGGAAAAGTTGTATTTAAACGCTTACAAAGTCATGTAGGGGGATACCAGCAGATAGATGCAGGTGGTTATCAAATCCTGATGAATTACAGTTCTCAGCAAATTGCTCCGATGGTGAGTATTGCAGATGTCCTGGAAAATAGGGTTGCACCAGATTTAATTAAAGATAGGGTGATTTTAATGGGAGCAACTGCACCAAGCTTAAAGGATTTGGTGAAAACTCCTTTAAATGTGACTGGTGAAATTCCCGGAGTAGAAGTTCATGCTTACAGTGTTAGTCAAATTCTCAGTGCTGTGATGGATAATAAACCCCTGTTTTGGTTTTTACCAGAGTGGGGTGAGGTAATTTGGTTGTGGGGATGGAGTGTGGTCGGTGGTTTGCTGGTATTGCGTCTGCGTCATCCGATTGTGTTAGCGTTAGGAAGCGCTATCAGTGGAGCTCTATTGTTGGGTGGGAGTTTTTTCCTATTTACTCAAGCAGGATGGTTTCCGGTTATTTCTCCCTTCCTTGGTTTAGTGTTAACGGGGGGAAGTGTATTAGCCTATTCTGCATACCAGAGTAAACAAGAACAAGAAAAAATTCTGGAACAGGTACAGGAACAACAGGATGCGATCGCGCAGTTGCAATTACTATTAAAGCAAACCCAAAGTACCAGCGAAAAAACAGAAGTCGCTACTCCCCTGGGGGTGGAAATCTCACCGGGGACAATGCTACGCGATCGCTATAAAATTGTCAGCAAATTAGCTGCTGGTGGATTTGGTGGTACCTATCTTGCAGAGGATACCCAACGTCCGGGGAATCCGGTTCACGTGGTGAAGCAATTACGTCCAGCACGTCAAGATACTCAATTTTTAGAAGTTGCCCGTAGATTGTTTAAACAGGAAGCAGAAATTTTAGAATTAGTCGGTAAATATGACCGTATACCCCAATTAATGGCTTGTTTTGAAGAAAATCAGCAATTTTTTATTGTTCAGGAATATATCAAAGGAACTCCCCTCAACAAAGAAATTCACAACCGGAAAAAACTACCAGCATCCCAAGTAATTCCCATCCTTAAGGATGTTTTAGAAATACTGGTATTTATCCATAGCTACCATATCATCCACCGAGACATCAAACCCAGTAACCTGATTCGACGGGAACAAGACAAACGTATTGTCCTAATTGACTTTGGAGCAGTCAAAAAAATCCAACCCCAACAACCAGAAACACAAACAGTTGCGATCGCGACTATTGGATATGCACCTTCGGAGCAAATTTCCGGATTACCGAAATTAAACAGCGATATCCATGCGTTAGGGATTACTGCTATTGAATTATTAACAGGAATAGAACCAAAAAGGTATCAAAGAAATGTTGACACCGGAGAAATAGAGATATTAGTTTCTAATGATATCCCTCCCCAATCTTGGCGGATTGTCGCGCAAATTTTTCCTGAATTGGCGGAAATTATCAATAAAATGGTGCATTTTGATTTTAATTCCCGATATCAGTCCGCAACTGAAGTGTTAAAAGATTTGAAAACCATGAAAAGCTAGGGGTTAAATCTTTATGTAGATGGAGACATGGCAATGCTAGCTAGGTTTATACCGTATAAAAAAACGAAAAATATCCAATTTTTTAGGTAGATTTGAAGGATTTTCACTTACCTTTTTTGATTGGATAATTTATGAGTATTTATTTTCCCAAAAAACTAGTTAACTGAGAGAAGTTGTTGATTAATTGATGATTTTTCTCATGTTTTTGATAATCAATTTGATAAATTTTTCACTTGCAATTTTGCGCGACTAATTAAAATTCACTACTTGAATCTGAATCGGAGGTCAACCAAGATGAAGAACTTGAACCAGGAGGACATTCAGTCTTAATACCTACTAGCTTAGGCATTTCCGGAGGAGTCAAGGAAGCACCATCAGTTACACACAATTCAGAGATAATTGCAGGTTTATCATTCCCTTCAATTTTGACCGCAAATACTCCACCTGTATAACTAGATAATTCTTCATTTTTTGCCGTTGCTGTAATTTTTACAGAACGATTATTATTAATCACACTCATGTCATATTTGTAATTATCTGTCTCTGGCGTAATCTCTAGCTTTAGTTCGGAAATTTGAGATGCAAAGCGATTATTTTTGGCAAAATAATCTTCTTGAGCTTTGCTGATTTCAGATAACGTTTGTGGAGCTTCTAATTCATTACCTAACTCTTTTAAGCTAGATTGTAAACCGGAAAGGAATAAAGGAAAAAAAATCAATGGAACTATCGTGAGCAAAATAAAGGGAATCAACAAGGCAAGTCCGCAACCTAAAGCGACTAATCCAATATTTTTTGCAGTATCGTTTTGGTTAGACATGTTTTTACCTCATGAAAAAATGTAACTTGTATTTCTCATTTCCATTCCCATCAATGTTAATCAATGGGTTAATTTTTCCAATACCAACGGACTGATTTTGCTTGGATATACGAACTATTTACATCAAGCCGAGCGGGATTTATGAAATATTATATGTGTGGTTGTTAACGATTAACAGTCACCAGTCATCAGTCAAAGGGACGCTATTTTTTACGACTTAAATAGGATTGCTGTATGTGGTATTGTCCGATGAATGATGATATTAAAAAATACAAGAGATTGATGGCAATTTACGTAACTGAATGCAGTTTTTCTTGTCATTTACAATACATATAAGCAGTTCTCATGGATAAATATAAAGTGTTTTTTCTCTGTTTAAATGCTGGGAAATAATTTCAGAAGAGAATTTCAAATAATCCCTAACTACCAATATCTTTCTATCTCTGACAAAGGCATAATCATATTGATTTCCTATGGTAAAAATAATGAGAAATTGTAGATATGTAAGATATAGCGCAAACAGGATGATCAATCATCACTAAAATAGGACTACTCAGTAATTTATATGACTGAAATTTGTCAATATTGTCCTTTTGATTCTTTAATTAGCAAATATATGAAGCAGAACAACCAAAAAGCTTTAAGCTTCCTGGCTCTATTATTAGGTGTAGTTGCGATCGCTGCTATTGGTGCAACTGTAATAGCCAAGTCCCGTTACCCCAACCCAATCTCTGTAAGTAGTCCAACTTCGACAGAATCTGCATCGACAAATGGGACAAATGTCACAAATGCAGGTGTCACAGTTAGCTCCGGTAAATTTGTCAGTGGTGAACACCCAACCCAGGGTAACGCAACCATCATCAAACAGGGAGAAAAACATTTAATTGAATTGGATCAAAGCTTCCAAACATCCACCAGTGGGCCAGATTTATTTGTGATTCTCCACCGCAATCCCAACGTCATTGCTTCCAGCACTCCCCCAGATTATCCCCTACGTCAAGGAGATTACCTGGTTATTGCTCCCCTCAAAAGTTATAACGGTGCGCAAACCTACGAAATTCCCAATGGTACTAATCTCAGTGATTTTGCATCCGTAGCCATTTGGTGTCGTAAATTTAACGCTACCTTTGGAGCGGCAAGTTTAACGAATGTATCCAGTTAATTGATATTAAATTAAAGAATGGGATAAATGGATTTTGTTGTTAGAGACGCGATATATATGTAGAGACGCGATATATCGCGTCTGTTGAATTCCCACCATGTTAAGTTAAACTGGCAAAGGATGGAGAACGGGAAAAAGGTTATGGTGCTGGAATCAACAGTTGGTCATGCTGCAATTGAAGATAATCTCAAGCAGTTTTTATTAGTATTAGCAGTATCCTTAAGCGTTGCCACTTTACCACAGATATTTAGCTGGTTTCGCCAAATTCCCTATACCCTAATGTTGGTGATTGTCGGTGCAGGTTTGGCTTTGGTGGATGTGCGGTTAGTCAACCTGTCGCCGGAATTAATTCTATCGATTTTTTTACCACCCCTTCTATTTGAAGCCGCTTGGAATTTAAAATGGTCAGAATTAAAGCGGGATTTATTCCCCATAACCCTGTATGCCATTTTAGGGGTATTAATTTCCATTTTCGGTTTAGTCATCGGTTTACATAACATCGCAGGTTTATCCCTGACCACTGCTTTATTGGTGGGAGCGAGTTTAGCTGCAACCGATCCCGTATCCGTTACAGCCCTATTTCGGGAATTAGGCGCTCCTAAACGGATGACGGTATTGATGGAGGGGGAAAGTTTATTTAATGATGGTATGGCGGTGGTTGCCTTTGGCTTTCTGGTGGGTTTACCATTGGGAACAGCCCAATTAGGCTTTCAACCCTTAATTATTCAATTTGTTTCCGTTGTTGGTATCGGTGTTGCGGTCGGTGCATTAATCGGTTTTGGTATTTCCTACCTGACCCAACGGTTTGATTTACCCCTTGTTGAACAATCCCTAACCCTAGTCTCAGCCTACGGAACCTACATTATTACCGAAGACTTGGGAGGTTCGGGGGTAATTGGAGTTGTCACCACCAGCTTAATCCTCGGCAACTTTGGCTCCCGAATTGGGATGAATCCCCGTACCCGAATTATTGTCAGTGAATTTTGGGAATTTTTAGCCTTTTTTGTCAATTCTATTGTCTTTTTACTGATTGGCGACCAAATTCGTTACTCTATCTTGGAACAAAATCTCGGAGCGATCGCTGTCTCCGTTGTTGCCATGATTATCAGTCGCGCGATCGCTATTTATCTATTAGGTGCTGTGAGCAATGTTGTCGCGAAGTCGGAAATCCCCCTACCTGAACAAACAGTCCTGTGGTGGGGAGGTTTACGGGGTTCGGTATCCATTGCCTTAGCCCTGAGTGTACCCTCGGTTATTTCTGAACGGGAAGAAATTATTGCTACAGTCTTTGGCGTAGTTTTATTTACTTTACTAGTCCAAGGTTTAACCACTAAACCCCTACTCACATTCTTGAAACTACTGGGAAATCAACCCCTGCGTCAAAAATATCAAGAAGCGATCGCTCGTCAATCAGCCCTTAAACGAGTGTGGGAATATCTACAACAAACTGAGTCCCGACCGGGTGTCCAACCTGATTTCTATCGGTATCAACAAAAATTAATTGCTGGGGAAATCGAACGTCTCCAGTTAGAAATTGAAAAAATGCAAACCGAATATCCTAACCTCAGCGATTTTATGGCTCAACAACTACGAGACGAATTATTAGCTATTGAAGCCAATGCCTACGCAGAATTTGTGAAAGCTGGTTGGTTAAACCAGGAACTTGCACCCCTACTGCAACATATGAACGAGACTGATTAGTGGGAGATTGGAGCGGTATAAATTTTTTCCCAAGTCAATAGGGAGTGGGGAGTCGGGAAAAATCACTTTTGTAAATGCATCGTTTTATATAGCTAAACTACATGCCAAGGCTTTTCCGGCAAAGTCGCGATCGCATCCATTAAAACTATTCCCTGTACAAACGACCTGACGGGTCGTCTCTACCTACTCCCTGTTCCCGACCCTCACGAAAAGACTTTTACAGCTAACGCTGCGCTTCGCCAACGGCAGACCCTAAATATCAAAATGGTAGGATATAGCTCCCTCCTCATTTATCCGGAAATTGGCATTAAACTCCTTTGCCTTTCGATCCAGGTAATCCCGTGCTTCTGCTGCTGGTAATTGGGACTGCATCGCAAAACCTAACAGAGTGACGCGGCCATTATTTTTTTCAATAGTCTGATAAAATATTGATTGTAATCTTTCTTCCGATTGCTGTTGAAGCGCTTTCTTCTCGTTCTTACCCTGACGATATAGAGATAAAGCTAACCAACCACCTAATGTCGCTGTCGGTAAACCAAATACCAATCCACCGATTGCCGTACTATCAACCGGTGGAACAGAGTTATCAAAAATAACTTCTCCCTCTCCAATCGGTGAATATACTGTTTTATCAGCGTTTTTTCGTTCAATTATTGACGCTGCTGAGATAGTCAAAAACATAAAACCAAGAACGAGCAGCCAACCAGAAGCTAATTTTTCAGCAGTCTTCATAGTTCCGTTACAAATATGAACGTCTTCTTGCTATATTAACCGCTCTTACTGAAAAATAGTGTAAATTATCATTTTTCGCCTTGAAGACGAATATTTGTCCAAAAAATCTTGAATCTTCCAAAGATTAATCCGTCGAAATGGCTCCAGTCTGAGATTTTTCACCATTACTCATTACAGCAAAAGTCTTGATTCCCAAATCAATACCAATGCTTTGCTGTGTAGCACTAGTATGCACAAATTCAATTTCGACTACAAAGCTGAGAAAATAGCGATTAGCACAATCCTTGATGACTATGACGACTACTCCCTGCTCCCCGTTCCCAAATCCCTATTTTCATGAAAAATAGGAGAAAAGGAGAGTTGGGAAGACCCTCCTTCAACCTTCACTTCCTCCTATCCCATTTCCACATTGACTTAATTTTGCCGTGTTGCTTCCAATAAACGGGAGAAATAAAAGCGAGTTTTAGTCATTGCTTCCCGTTGGACTTGGAAACCGTTATTTTGTAAAAATTTGATAATATCCTTTTCCGCATGTAAGTAAGCTCTCGTAGTTTTACTTGGACCTGGGAAGAAACTACCAATTTTCTTTAAAACAGTATAAAAACAAGTTTTTGGTGCAAAACTAATAATTACCCGTGATTCCGCTAAGGAACACAAATGACTAATCATTGATTCTGCCTTATCTTGGGGATAATGAATTAATACATCCAAACAAATAACTGTGTGATACTTTCCACTTAAATTTTCTAAATCCTGGACAACAAACTGGGGATTATCGTTATGACCAAATATTGCAGCAGCTCGTTGCTTGGCTTCCCCAATCATCATATCGGAAATATCGCTAGCAAAAACCTTTGCACCCGCTTGTCCCAAGGGAATACTTAAACTTCCCACACCACAACCAGCATCACAAATCGAAATTTCTGTTAAATTTCCATCCGCATTTAACCAATTAAGCACATGGTCAACGGTTTTCTGGTGTCCATTACGGATGTCTAATTGCACCTTATTCACTTCACCATCACCGTAGATCCGCTTCCATCGATCAAATCCGGTGGAATTAAAATAATCTTTGACTATGGTTTTATCGTCAGCTGCGTTCATTTTTATATTGGGAATTTGTACGTGGTTAAAACTGCTCCTAATCGTCTAAATTACCATTATCAAAAGGATTTGCAAATATCTTGACAAATTTCACCTAATACACCCTGATTTAACCCAGATTTCTTATAAATCGCTGAAAATTCCGGGAGTAGGCAGTGGGGAGTAGGGAATGGTAGGAAAATCAACCTGTTACTCAAACACCTATGCTTTGAGTCCTTATTTCAAGAGTATACGAAGACGAAATTAGATCAATTTTAACCATGATTGTGACTAATTGTGACTAATAGAAAGGTGAAAAGCTAGTATGGCAAATATTTGAAAATCCCAAATCCAGAGACGCACATAGCAAAGTTGGCTAAAAAAATCCATAGCAATCCTATTTAAGTCGTGAACAATAGCGCGCCGTTGACTGATGACTAGTGACTGGTGACTGTTAACTGTTAACTGTTAACAACCCTATATTTAAAATTTCACAAATTATTTAGGACCGCGGTATATCCAAAATCCTAAATTTATTTCTTAGGCTGATTTTTGAGTAATTTCTCGAAGTTGCTGACAAGCTTTTTCAATCGAGTTAATACTTCCGGGATTCACTAGACCGTAGTAATCAAACTCGAAAATGCGTTGATTTTGCGTAGCTTTGATTTTACTCCAGAAAGGTTCTTTTTGAAAGTTATCTAACAATCTTTCACCAAATGGAGAATTCACAACTAAAAGCGTTTCGGGATTCGCTTCCAGTACTTTTTCTGCCGAGAGAGTAACGTATCCCTGAATAGGACTTTTCCCCTGTAATTCGGCCGCAATATTTCTAATTTGAAACTGAGCGAGTAAATCACCAGCCCAACTGGATTTATTGGGTGATAAAATCGGTTGATTACTTACTAATACTAGTGCGGAAAAATTACTATTTTGGTTACTGCTTAAAAACCCCTGATATCGTTGTAGAAGTGGCTGAGGGTCAGCATTAATTTTTGATGCGAGATTTTTCGTCAGTTCTGTTAATCCTTGCCAAGAGTCTACTTTTGTTAAAATGGTCGGGATGTTTAGCTCGGTTAAGCGATTGATAATCTGATTAGAAAATCCTTCTGCACCAATGACTAAATCTGGCTTTAATGCCACTATTTTCTCTAAATTAGGCGGTGTTCTCCCTTCTCCAACACGGGGAATATTGGCAAATCGTTCATCTTGATTCAGCAAACTACTACCAGCTATTCCGACTAATTTATTCTGGTCAAGTTGATAGATAATATCTGCTGCAAGGGAGGTCAGAGATACCACCCGATTTGCTACTGACTGAGAGGGTGGGGTTGCAATAATGGTGGGTGTGGTGGTGGTAGTATTGTCACTAATTGTTGGATTGACGCTGGAACAAGCGGTAAAAATTAAGCTCAACCCTATGCAGAGAATGATTTTGAAAAATCGATGGTATGGCATTGTTGAACGCAAAGCAAATTGTTGGGATGTATTGGATTTTACCCTATTCTTCCGCAAGACTAAAATACCTTCACTCACATCTTGCACCAAGAAAAGTTGATGGAAATAAAATACTCAGTATCAAGCTCAAAGTAGTATTTTAGCTTTAAAAGCAAACAAGAGTACTGTAGCTATATCGCGTATACTTTGAAATTAAACGTATATATAAAATAAAGCTAAAGTCTATAGGTGTAAGCCTTCCTCTAGGGGAAGGCTAATAGCTTTTTTCATGTGTTCTGGTGTCGGTGTCAGTATTACATATTGGCCACTCCCTCTAGGTTTTGGGGATTTGTGGGAAATCCGGGTTGAGCTACTTTATACTTCCTAATTCGAGACGAAGCCTTGTGCAATTCATCCCCACACGGAGCATGGGGAGAAGAAAGCAACTGTCAACTGTCAGCAAATCAAAAGGGAAATGTATCAGTGTGGAAAGTATGACCCTTAGATATATTCTTGTTGAAAATGTTTAATTGCATCTTCAGTCGATTGGAAGCTACCAATTACTTTCGGTGCGTCGAAGATGATTTTTGTGTTGAGGGACCGAACTTTTAGATAGTAACCACGTCCATGAATTCCCGACCAAATCTCATATTCGTAATTTTGATTACGACCACGCTCAATTACACCTCCATATGAACGATTTGGCTTAATTATTTCGTTGATTGTTTCCATCAATGATAAAATCATATTCCCTAACCCATCAACATCTTACTTATCTTGATATTACTATTATTTAATCCTTTAAGTTCATCGATTTTTAATAATGTTTTTTGTTATACAAAATTACTGGTGATAAATTTATTCACAGTTAAAGTAGTAGTTATGCACTAATAATTTGGTGTACTATTACTGATTGTTTTTAAAATTATTTGTTTTTGAAAATATAGCTTAATATTACTTATAAGTTAATCTCATTAATTCATATCCTATCGAGAAATGAGTAGGGGAAAAACATACTTAAGATAGATATAAACTAACTAACTATATAGCGAAATGAGGATAGTAAATTTACCAAAGATTTTTTGTGGTTGCGATAGATTGAATCTTGTAAATTTACGGATATTTATATAGAGTTTTTGTGAATAAATTTATAATCCAATACGGTTAATTATTCACATAATGTATAACTCGAACTTCTCACAAACACCGAAACCTGCATTTGGAGCAAATTCCTAAAACTTACAGGGAGTAGGGAGTAGCGATAGTCCGTAGAAGGAGAAATCCGGGAATGGTCACCGCACCGTAACAAATCTCACCAACCTCGATTTCGGCGATCGCAATTAATTCAACTGCGAGTTGGGTAAATCCCCGTGTCATGTCATCATTTTTTGCTTCTGACAGTCCCTACTTCCTCGCTATCAGGCGAGTATTTTTGGTAATGCGATCGCCTACAATCTTTATAGGGATAATCTACGAATCTGTATAAGTAGTGAGCAGTATGGCGAATCAAACTCTGGGATTGGGAGAAAATCTATACAATTATCTACTTGCGGTATCTTTACGGGAACCAGAAATCCTCACCCAACTCCGTCAAGCAACTGCCAACCATCCAATGGGACAAATGCAAATTGCTCCAGAACAGGGACAGTTTATGGCTTTATTGGTACAGTTAATCGGAGCAAAAAAGACCTTAGATATAGGTGTATTTACGGGTTATAGTTCTTTGGCTGTTGCTTTAGCTTTACCTGATGATGGCAAAATCATTGCCTGTGATATCAGCGAAGAATATACAAGTATGGCTCGTCATTACTGGCAATTAGCAGGGGTAGCTGATAAAATCGATTTGCGGATTGCTCCGGCTTTGGAAACCCTTGATGATTTGATCAATCAAGGGGAAAGTGGAAGTTTTGATTTTGCTTTTATTGATGCGGATAAAAGTAATTATGATAATTACTACGAAAGAGCTTTAAAATTGGTGAGAAATGGTGGTTTAATCGCCGTTGATAATGTGTTATGGTCAGGTCGAGTTGCAGACCCGGAAATTCAGGACAATCGCACTCAGAAAATTCGAGATTTCAATCAAAAGCTACATGCAGATAGCCGCGTTAATTTGAGTTTAGTACCCATTGCTGATGGTTTAACTTTGGCAATGAAGAAGTAGACTTTTATCTCGTAAATCTGGTTTTGATGACAATTTCTCCCCTGACTTTCCCTACTCCCCGTCAGGTATTAACTCGAAAGTAAAACAATATCACCCGACGCAAAATTTGGTGATTAATACCTGCAATTTAAGGTTTACCAGTCTTTACTTGCCCCTTGTCCATTTGCCGTTGTTTAGCTAACTCCAATTGCCGTTTTTTCTCCATCAATCGCGCGCGTTTTTCTGCTGTCAAATTATCAACACAATAGGGACAACAAATACCCTCTTCATATTGGGGAGATTGTTTATCTTCTTCGCTAATCGGATGACCACAACCGACACACATCTGGTGAGAGCCTGTTTCTAAACCGTCTTTAACCGCAACACGTTCATCAAATACAAAACATTCACCTTCCCATAAACTTTGTTCTGGTGGGATTTCTTCTAAATACTTTAAAATTCCACCCTTGAGGTGATAAACCTCGGTAAAACCTTGGGAAATTAAATATGAGGAAGCCTTCTCACAACGAATTCCTCCAGTACAAAACATAGCTACTTTTTTATGCAGTTTGGGGTCAAGATTTTTGCTGACAAAATCAGGAAATTCTCGAAAGGATTTTGTTTGAGGATTTTGCGCACCTCGGAATGTACCAATATCAACTTCATAATCGTTGCGTGTATCAATTAAAGTCACCTCTGGGTCAGAAATCAATTGATTCCATTCTTGAGGGGTGACGTATTTGCCAACATGTTGATTGGGGTCAACTTCTGGTAAACCAATAGTGACAATTTCTTTTTTTAACCGCACTTTCATCCGTGCAAACGGATATTCTGTTGCGGTGGATTCTTTAGATTCTAAATCACGAAATCTGGTATCTTGACGCAAATAATTGAAAACCGCATCGATACCCGGACGATTTCCGGTAATTGTACCGTTAATTCCTTCTTCCGCTAACAATATTGTGCCTTTAATTCCATTTTTGACACAAAGCTGTTGTAAGGGTGCTTGCATTTGTACAAAATCGGGTAATCGGACAAATTTATAAAATGTGGCTACTATCAAAGTCATGGGATTTTAGATTTTGGATTTTCGATTTGAGATTGATTGGAGATTTTTGATGATTTAAACTCTTGATTTTGACTTTTAGATGTTCATACCTTTCTCCTGTCTCCTTTGATTTAATATTAATTATTTGTAAAATTTATGAACACTAATAGTTATATTTAGCTAAACTAAAACTGAAGTTGTCCGCATCTAATTTTACACCTACCAGCGAAAATCATCAAAGGGGGCTATTGTGGTTAATTCTGGAGACGGGTTTCTGGAGAAAACGCGACCAAAAAACTCGCGCTTAGAGGTTTTAAATTGCGTTGCTAGTGACACCTTGAAGGTGGAAATTCTCGGATATCAGGGTTTGACTGGAATTAAAAACCCCCAGGTTGCGGAAGCTATATTTTATGCGAATCAGACGGGAATGCAACTGAAGCAGGTAAAAATTACTTTAAATGCTGGGGAAGTACAGATTGAAGCTGGTTCTTTACAATATATGCATGGTCATATTCAAGGGGAAACAAGGGTTGGAGGTGTCGCTGGTTTTGGTAAAGCGATGTTAAATAAATTCTTGGCCAATGAGTCGCTGTTTATTCCTCGTTATCGGGGAACGGGAAGTATGTATTTAGAACCTTCCTTTAGTCATTTTTTAGTTTATTATCTCAACAACGAGGAAATTATTGCTGATAAGGGTTTATTTTATTGTGCAGATGGTGCTTTAGAAGTTGGTGTGGCAATGCAAAAAAATGTTTCATCGGCTTTATTTGGGGGTGAGGGATTATTTCAAACGAAGGTGAAAGGAACGGGTGTTTGTGTGTTTGAATTACCTGTTCCAGTGGAGGAGGTGCGGTGTATTCATTTGAATAATGAAACTTTAAGTGTGGATGGAAATTTTGCCTTAATGCGGACTGGAAGAATTGAATTTAGTGTGGAAAAATCAGCGAAGAATGTGTTTGGAACTTTAACTAGTGGGGAGATGTTATTACAAACTTTTCGCGGGACGGGGAAGGTTTGGTTAGCTCCTACACAAGGAATATATCAAGCTTTGGATGCGGGGGGAATTGGAGGTTTGGGTGTTGCTCCTAAGTCGTCGAATACGCAAACTTAACCTCTGAGTAAAAATAGGTAGTAGGGAGTAGAGACGATCCGGTGGGTCGTCTCCAGGGGAATAGGGAGTGGAAAAATATTTTCATCATGAAGTTATGGTTGATGCTGTTCTTTGAAGAAGGTGACGCTGACGTTATGGCTATTTCCGGTGCGGTATTTCTGAATTTAGAAATGAATTATTATTTATATTTTGTTTTGAAACCAAAATTATCCTAGAGACGTAGCGATGCTATGTCTCTACGTAACGTGAAATTTTAAATTTAGATTTGGTATTCAGCGACGTTCCCCATTCCCGATTTATAAAATATGAATCCAACAATATTTCACATTGCATTTCCGGTGACAAATATCGCAGAAGCGAAAAAATATTATGTTGATGGACTCGGTTGTGTTCCTGGTCGGGAAAATCAACATGCATTGATTTTAAATTTGTATGGTCATCAATTAGTTGCCCATACAACCAAGGAAATATTAACACCTCAACGGGGGATTTATCCGCGACATTTTGGGTTAATTTTTACTGCTTTAACTGATTGGCAGGAATTGCTTAGTAAAGCTGAAAACAATAATTTGCAGTTTCGGGAATCAGCTAAAGCGAGATTTGTGGGAACTCCCTTAGAGCATCATACTTTCTTTTTAGAAGACCCTTTTTATAATTTGATGGAGTTTAAATATTATGCCCATCGGGAAGCAATTTTTGGAAATCCGGAATTTACCCAAATTGGTGATAGGTAGTATACTTTGCTGATATATTTCCCTTTGAGGTTGTTGACGGGACTAAATCATTTTAACTGACCCGTACAACTAAAGCATAGGATTGGGGTTGGAGAATCCGAAAAGCGCGAACAATAATTTCTAATTTACCTGTTGGCGGATTTTGCCAGATTACTTGTTCTACATTATTGTAGCGATCGCATTCGGTGGAGTTGGCTGGCATGTTACCATGTCGTTCTTGACCATCTGCGGTACGCAGAATTAAGTCTAGGTCGTTTTGGAGTGCTTCTCCAGGGAAATCTGTCCAAACTAAGGTTACTTTCACCTGGGTATCGGTGTCAGTAATTTCCAGTTCGGTGATTTCCGTTTCCCCAGTTTCTAAGGCTGTATTTTCGTCTTGGAAAGTCACTCGCTCCCTTTCTGGTCTTGGTCCGACGGTTGCAGCTAAATCGACTCGACCATACCCCTCACTATAATTGGGGATTTCTCCAGCTTCGGAAGGTACGTACTGACCAACAATATCCTTGGCTCCATTGATCAGCATTGCTTTCACTAGGGCTGCACTGGGTTGGTGTTGGTGCTGCTTCAGGAAATATTCTCTCACAATTGCGGCACACCCGGCTACTAGGGGTGTAGCCATACTTGTACCCGATAGGAAGGCGTAGAGGGGGTCTGATGATTTACCGTAGAATGGATTGATATTTGCATCCCGCGAACAAGTGGACAGAATTACGGTTCCCGGTGCAACAATATCGGGTTTAATGCGCTCATTACGGGTGGGACCGCGACTGCTAAAAGCCGCAATTCCCTCTGGATTATCTGACCAACCATCGGACGCAATGGGTTCACTTTGGTAGCGAGATAGACTACTGTAGGGTTTGGATAAATCCGGTCGATTATTTTCCGATGCACCAACTGTAATACAATTTTTGGCACTACCGGGAGAACTAATCGAACCATTATCAATCACACCATTATTATCGCGATCGCGTCCACTATTACCAGCAGCAAAACAAATGACCATATCTCGGTGTTCCCAGACAAATTGGTCTACCTGTTGGCAGTTAGCATCATATCGACCGGAAACAGCAGCACCCCAGGAATTGGTGTGGACACGGGCATTATCATGATGGTAGGGAGGTGTAAATAAATCCATCAAGTTATCGGGAAGACCACCTAATCCACCCCGCATATCCAAAACCGATTGTAAAACTAATTTGGCCTTCGGTGCGGTTCCCCGAATTGCTCCTCCCATTGTTTCTGAAAAACCATCACCTAATACCGAACCTGCAACATGGGTTCCATGACCATCCGGATCCGCAGCACGAGCTTGTCCTAAAGCATATAATTTCAATACCCTACCGGAAAAAGCTGGATGGACATCTTCTGTAGAACCCCGGTCAAAACCACTATCTGCGATCGCAATTATCTGTCCTTCACCCTGCAATTCACTAATTTCATGGGTTTTATCGGCATTAATTACCCCTAAAGCCACATTATTTAACAACTGGGGGGGTACATATTCCTCAATATGACGAACCTGATCAATTGCAGCTAAGTCTGGCAAATACTGGGGTTGTACCTGTAAACGGATCGAATTCCCACTAAACTCCAATTCCTCTACATTTAACCGTGCTGCTGCTGCAATCCGGTTGCGCAAATCGTCATCGATCACAACCTGGTTGTGGAAGACTACTCGCACTGGTTGGGGTTGGTGGGAAAGCTGATCAATCGGAGCTAAATTCAGGAGATTTACAGAATTGCGATCGCGACTTGTATTCCTTAATTCCGGTGCAATTTTAAATCCCTCCAGATATATGTTTGCCCAATTAATAAAATCTAAACGGCGAATATCTTCCAAATTTGCCGGTGTGTAATGGCAAACATAAGTATTGTCTGGCACATATTCTAAAATTTCCACACCTAAATTAGTTAATTCTGCTTTCTGTTCCCGATTCAAAGGTTGATTTGTTTGAATCAAAATATAATTTGATGATGAGCTATCTGCACTCAGCAAGTTATAAAAGCCCATCGCTGCTAACTGGGATTCAGTATCTATAGATACGCCATTAATCGTAATTTTAGCCATCGGATTTTGGATTTTGGATGTTGGATTTTAGTATCTATACTTCACACGCTCATAAATTAATTATTTATGTATTTCTCACGAGTTAACGGTAGGCGTTGAGTAATGGCTTAGTTTTCTTTCTATTCTTCACTCCCTGTTCCCTACTCCTAAAACTTTTAGGTGTTCGTGACCTATCGAGGATATTTACCTTTTTGTTTATTGACATTTGACAGGTGACAGTAGAACAGTCGCAATACTACGTCTCTTCAAGCATTAGCTTTCAATCTTAGTACGGTGGATTGGTAGTATTTCACCGCGCTAATTTTACTGAGTTATTAATATCACCTTTTTTTAGATGATAATATATAAATTTATGAGCGGTAATTGTTGACATACTCCCCGCCCTAAAGCGCGGAGATTCTGGGTTCAAACAGCAATTGTGTTAGACCCATCTCTTTGGTAATGATAAGTGCAATTTTGACCATGTGTATATTAATTTATTTTGCGTTTTCTGTTAATTTTAATTAAAATAAAAATATACAGTAAATACGAGATACATTAAAGTGTAAAAAAACTTGTGAAAATCAGCCCAATAGGAAAATTGCTGATTTATGGCTTAGAGGATGTTTTAAAAATCGTTTTTTTGGAAATGGGTGGTAGAGAGTAGCCTACATGAAGGCTACTCTTGAATCAAAAACTGGAATCATGCTGCGATAGCAAACGTTCGACTTTCGCTTCATCGATACGAGCAATTAATTTACGTGATTCATGTAAATCACGCATTGTTTTTGACAAGGTAAATGTGGAACCAATGGAAAAGGCTGTTCCCATTCCCATGAATCCTTTCACCCAATTGTCTACGGGTAAATTAATAATCCCAATAGTTGTCATGGATATAGAAATTACAAATGCAGCCCAAGTTTGAATAATCCAAGCATTACTATCACGTGTGGGTTGTTGCATAATTTGTACTTACTAAATAACTTAATTATTGACAATTTAATTGTATATATTTCTACTGAGACATTGTTTGATTTCAGTGACACTTGTCTAAGCGTGTGCGCATTTAGTCTATTGATGATGAAAATATTATCGATATTTATCTATGGATAGTAGAAATGCTCACCTGTAAACAGGGAATACAAAGTTAAAAACTATTATCTTGCTTAGTGATGTCTGTAGGACATGGAAGACTCCCTAGAAAATAGGGTGTAGGGAGTGGGGAAAAACCACTTTCATGGGTTCTGATTTCAGGTTATAGATGACGGTTGTTCTGAAATAAATAGTAGGACTGAAGAGAGGGTATAGGAGATGGTAGGGTAAACTGGTGGAAATAAACATGAATTTTGCTCCCGATGGGGTTGAGTATTTATGCGCCCTTGGGTAATATTGAGCGTAAATTCAAATTCCAGCCGTCGATTGTAGGGGTTGATCATGTCAGATATGGAGTTGGATGAAGTTCGTGAAAACCGGATTAAAAACGAAATCATCGTTGATGCGATGGATAAAGAAGACCGGGCAATGGGCTGGTACTATTATTTAGATGAGTGTTTAAATTTCCCTTTTAATGCCAAATGGACCAAGAAAGGTCGTAAGGGAACAACACCCAAAGAAAAAGTGGTGGAAGTTTTGGGAATGGCTACGGAGGAAGAATGTTTGCGAGATATGGTTGTTGAGGTGGTTGAAGTTGATGGTTCGGATGAAGATGTGTTTACCGCTAAGTTGAGTGAGCTTCAGGTTTTGGAAACAGATGAGGAAACTATGGAAGCTCTTGCAGATTGGTATTATTGGTTAGGACGGGGATACAAGTTTTGATGTTTTTTTGTCTTACCCGTTAACTGTTAACCAGAATAATAATAACTAGGGATTGATCAACTGCTATCAATCCCTAGTTAGTTTTACACCGACAAAAACAATGAGACGTAGTGTTGCTACGTCTCTACTGTCATCTATCAACTGTCAACAAACCCCAAGGAAAATATCTCAACCTGCGAAGTCTAATTTACACCAATTTCAAATCAGCGTAGTTGGCTAACAAATCATCGGATGTTAGGGTGTCACCTTCTGCTTGTGGTGTCCAAATTACTTCTACTGCAAGTAAATTATCGCTACCGAGACTACCAATTTGTTTCAGTGCTGCTTGTAAATCTTCACTACTGTTAATTGCCGGAAGGGTATATTTACCCAAGTTTGCAGTAATAATTGTCACAACTATGTATTCTCCTGGTGCAGTGGCGATCGCACCATCACTGTCACCTGGGAGAGCTTGGTTATTGGCAGCTGCATTCAGTTGGTTGTGGACGTTTGTCAGGGTTTCCTGAGTAAACTTACTGCGTTCGGCTAGGGACAAACGGTTAAATTCGGCTTCTGCGGTATTGAGTTTAACTTGTTGGTTATTAGTTGCCGCGTATACCCAGTATTCGGGATGACGGAGAAGAGCTAAACTAACTTCCTGGAGGATTTGGGTACGTCCTTGACTGGTTTCGGTATCGGCAAATTCGGCAATCCGGTTTAACTCTGGCTGTAAGGAGCGAGCATTGGCTAGTAAGCCGACCTGGAGACGGTTGACGGAAACACTGGGATTAGCGGTATAGCTCATTTCCCCATCATCCTCACCATTACCGATACTGCGGAATGTCCGCAACAGGAAATTAGCGATCGCAATCATTACGAACAAGCCAAGGATACCGCTAAATCCACCAAAGCCGAAGAACGGGATTAAGAAAGGAAAACCAAAACCACCGGGAGCCGGAGCGTAATATCCACCACCACCAGGTGCGTAGGTTCGCGGAGCATAGGTGCGAGAGGAGGGTGCGCGGAAAGAGCCTCCACCAATCCGTCCTCCGGTGCGTGCGGCGGCAGCACTGTCCATGTGACCTAGTGTTATTCCTAACACGAGAGAGAGGATGAGAAGGGTTTTAAATAGGGGTTGGAAAATTTGTTTGAGTTTTTTGCTCATAACGCACTCACCTAGGAAAATTTTTGAAAAAGTTTTTATTTCTATAAGTTTGGTCGATTCAAAAGCATCTGGGAGTTAATGATGTTTGTCTGTGATTGTTTAGCTATCGACAGGATTATTCGC
This sequence comes from Calothrix sp. NIES-3974, assembly GCF_002368395.1. Classification (GTDB taxonomy): domain Bacteria; phylum Cyanobacteriota; class Cyanobacteriia; order Cyanobacteriales; family Nostocaceae; genus NIES-3974. The sequence continues at coordinate 1,350,876 of NZ_AP018254.1, read as the reverse complement.
TACCTCTTTCATTAATTTAACGCGTCTGGTTACTTTATGACCCTAGTATGTGCCCTGGTTTGGGTGACGATAACCGTACCCCCCGCATTTCCCACATAACTGTAAAACTTACGAGGAGTAGGGAGTAGAGAGTAGAAGGAAAATCAATCCGTTACTCAAGGCTTACAACTTACTCCTGAGAAACCCAGGAAAGATGTGCGTAGCGCAGTTTCTCTTGAGAGGGGTTTAATAAGGGGGTTTTCTCCCCTCAACACTCGTAAAAGAAACTAAAAAGCGAGGTCTGCTGGTAACGCAATCTGACAGTTGTTAATCCCTCGAAAAGCTTAACCTGAGAGAAGTTTCTTCGATGATGAAAGTGATTTTTTCCCACTTCCGACTCCCTATTCCCCCAACTCCCTTAGGTATTATCGCATTTTTGTTCACTGATATTATCAATGGTGTTGATTACAAATTAATTTATAACAAATTCGATTTTTCCCAGTAATAGGGATTAGAATAATTCAGAAACTAAATCATTTATATGTATTTTTTTAATAATATTTTAAGATTTAATTATTGATTTTTTTGGTATGACAAATAAGTCCGATGAAATGACAAATCCTCATCACAAAGCTGATAATCTGTTTGTAGTTGGAGTTGGGGCTTCTGCGGGGGGATTGCGTGCTTTAGAAGAGTTTTTTGAAAATATGCCTGTGGATAGTGGTGCTGCATTTGTGGTGATTCAGCACCTATCACCGGATTTTAAAAGTTTGATGAAAGAATTGCTGGGACGGAAGACCCGAATGGCGATTTATCGGGTGACGGATCGAATGGAGTTGGAACCTAATTCGATTTATTTAATTTCACCGGGTAAAAACTTAATTTTAGAAAATAATTGTTTACGATTGCTGGAGCAGGAAGAAAGAAATCGTCATGGATTGAATTTTCCCATTGATATATTTTTGGAATCCCTAGCCAAAAACTTTGCGGAAAGAGCGATTGGGGTGATTTTATCGGGTACGGGTAGCGACGGTACAAAAGGGTTACGGGCGATCAATGAAGCGGGAGGGTTTACAATGGTACAAGACCCAGCAACGGCGGAATTTGACGGAATGCCACGAACTGCGATCGCGACAGGGGTAGTGGATCGGGTTTTATCCCCCCAGGAGTTAGCCCAAGCAGTTAGTCAATTAATGCGATCACCAATTGAGAATCAGCAAGCTCACAAGCACCGTTTACGTAATTCGGATTCGTTAAAGTTACAAAGAATTGCCAGTATTTTGGCGAAGTACGAGCATACAGATTTCTCTCACTATAAAACTAGCACCCTATCGCGGAGAATCCATCGTCGTTGTTTAATTAGTGGTTGTAATAATTTGGAAGATTATATCCATTTACTAGAAGTTTCTGGGGAAGAAAGAAATACATTACGCCATGATTTATTAATTAGTGTCACCCAATTTTTTCGCGACCCAGAAGCATGGAAATATCTGGAAAACAGTGTGATTCCCTCCATGATTATGGAAGCAAAACCAGGGGACGAATTACGGTTTTGGGTGACAGCATGTGCAACGGGAGAAGAAGCCTATTCCCTGGCAATTTTAGTCGATGAAGCGGTGGAGAATCTCAATCCCAGTGTCAAATTTAAGATTTTTGCCACCGATATTGATAAAGAAGCTTTAGAAAAAGCAACTCAAGGCATATATCCGGAAACAATAATTAACGACGTGCATCCAGAAAGATTACAAAAATATTTCATTCGCAAAGAGCAATCCTATCAAGTGATTAGGAAACTGCGGGAAAAGCTGTTATTTGCACCCCACGATTTGACCAAAGATGCTGGTTTTACACGCATGAATATGATTAATTGTCGGAATGTGTTGATTTATATGCAACCGGAATTGCAACAACAGGTTCTGCGCAATTTACACTTTTCTCTGACAAGTCAGGGCATATTATTTTTAGGAGAAGCGGAAACTTTAGGAGAAATTGAAGACGAATTTACAACTTTGAATAAAAAGGCCAAAATATATTGTAAGCGTCGAGATATCCGTCTACCAATCACTAGCAAAAGCCTCGATAAAAACCCTCGTTACTTACCAACTAGACTCAAACCCAAACAGGTGATTCAAGAGTCGCGCTTAGAGCCGATTTTAGATGATGTTTTTAGTGAATTTTTAGCAGAACAAAATGCTACCTGTTTATTGGTCGATAAAGATAACCAACTGTTTCACGTCTTTAATAATTCCTTAGATATCCTGAAATTCTCGACGGGTAGAACCAGTAAGGATGTGGCAAAATTGATTATTCCGGCTTTACAGCTACCTCTAATTACTGCTTTACATCGTGCTAAACGGGAACACCGTCCGGTCGCTTATTCAGGCATTAACTTGACCCAGCATCATCCGGGTTTAACAGTTAGTTTGAAAGTGAGTTATCACGAGAATAATAAATTAGCAGGGGATTTTTTTATCGTCATTATTCAACAAGATACCCAACCCTTGAGTTTACCTGTAGAGAATTTTCAAGCAGATTCGGAAGCGTCCCAACGGATTATTGAATTAGAATACGAACTGCAACAAACTCGTGAAAATCTCCAAGCAGTCATTGAAGAATTAGAAACCACCAATGAAGAACAACAAGCGACTAATGAAGAGTTAACTGCTTCTAATGAAGAGTTACAAAGTACCAACGAAGAACTACATTCGGTGAATGAAGAACTTTACACTGTGAATGCAGAGTATCAGTCGAAAATCGAAGAATTAACTGAACTCAATAACGATATTGATAATTTATTGCGCAGCACGGATATTGGTGTTGTCTTCCTCGATAAAGAGTTAAAAATTCGTAAGTTTACTCCTGCGGCAACAATTGCGATAAACTTAGTTGATGCTGATATCGGTAGACCACTACGACATATTACCCATAATCTCAATTGTGATGATCTGCTAGGATTATTACAACAGGTAATTACAACTAAATTTCCCCTAGATCAAGAAGTACAAGTAGTCAGTAGTGGCTTTAATTTACTGATGAGGGTAAACCCCTATTTACAGGAAGATCAAACCCTGGATGGAATTGTTTTAACCTTTGTTGATATTGATGAAATCAAGCAGGTTCAACAACGTTTATTGAAGGTAGAAGCCGCATTACGTTTAGCAAATGAAGACTTGGAAAAACGAGTCAGCGAACGCACCGCAGAACTCGCTCAGGCTAAGGAAGCAGCTGAAGCGGCAAACCAAGCTAAAAGTGCTTTTATCGCCCATATTAGCCATGAATTACGAACTCCTTTAAATGCGATTTTAGGGTTTACACAAATTTTGCAAACTAAAGCTGATTTAAGTATCAATGAACAACGCCAAGGAATTGAAATTATCCATCGTTCTGGACAACATTTACTGACACTAATTAATGATATTTTGTATCTTGCCAAAATTGAAGCGGGTAAACTGGAACTTCACACCAATGATTTTCAATTTGCTAATTTTCTGGATAATTTAATTGCCATTATCCGCATTCGCGCTGAACAGAAACAGATACAGTTAAAATATGAGAAAGTATCCACCTTACCAGTAGCAATTCATTGTGATGAAACCAGATTAAGACAGGTGTTGTTAAACCTGCTGAGTAATGCGATTAAATTCACGTTTCAAGGTTGCGTGTCCCTGCGGGTAGGTTATGTTGAAGACTTTCAAAATCAACCAGACTCTGGTGATGCGATATCTTCTATTCGCAGCAATAAAATTCGCTTTCAAATTGAAGATACTGGTATTGGTATTCCGGAGGATAAAATTACAGAAATTTTCCTCCCCTTCCACCAGTTAAAGCTAGATAATCATCAATCCCTCAATGAAGGAACAGGTTTAGGATTAACCATTAGTCAAAATATTATCCGACAAATGGGAGGAGAAATCCAAGTTAGGAGTACTCCCCATCAAGGAAGTGTGTTTTGGTTTGATTTAGATTTACCGGAGGTCTCCAACTACAGTGAATCAAGCTATGCTATTAATCAACAACAAATTATTGCCTATGCTGGAGAAAGACGCAAAATTTTGGTTGCAGATGACCACGATAGTAATCGCAAGTTCGCTGTCAATTTACTTACTTCTTTAGGGTTTGAAGTGTTAGAAGCAGATAGGGGTGAAATGGTAATTAAAAAGGCTGAAGAAAACCAGCCAGACTTGATTATTTTAGATTGGTTAATGCCGGGAATTAAAGGTATAGATATTGTCCATACTATTCGTCATCATCCCCAACTACAAAAAACAGTTATTATTGCTACTTCTGCTAGTAGTAGTCTACAGGAGGAATCATTATATATAAAAGCTGGTTGTCATGCATTTATTCCTAAACCAATTCAATTTCAACAGCTACTAGATTTAGTCAAAACCCACTTAAATATCGAATGGATATTTCAAGATACTTCAATTAATCTATTTGCGGATGAATTAAGAAATAACTTGTCAGATGAAACTTTTACATCTATTTCCCAACCGATTATTGCTCCTAAATCAGAAGAACTAAATACCCTTTTACAATTAGCTATCCAGGGTGACATTCGTCGTATTTTACAACAGGTTAACTATTTAGAAAGTTTGGATAGCCAATACCATTTATTCTGTCAACAGGTACGTAATTTCGCTGATGCTTTTCAGGTAAATCAGTTACAGGATTTTTTGCGTCAGTACTTGCAAGCTAGTTGAAATCCCGCCTTCTAGAGAAGACCTTCCCGGTAGTCCCTACCCGCTGAGGAAACCAGAATTGTAAAAAAAATTAAGTTTTCGGCGATTTATTGATATATTGAAGGAGGAATTTATAATTTTATCTTAGACGATACGATGTAAAAAATGAACTCTGAAGCTGCTGGGTTAGAAGTTGATGCTACTGAAACAATTTTAATCGTTGATGATTACCCTAGTAATTTACGGGTATTGTTTACCTTTTTAGAGGAAGCAGGTTACAGAGTTTTGGCAGTGCAAAATGGTGAAAATGCGCTGCAAATAGTTGAGTCTAATCGTCCAGATTTAATTTTATTAGATATTTTGATGCCGGGAATGGATGGATTTGAAGTTTGTCAGCGTTTGCAAGCAAAACCATCAACTAGTAGTATTCCTATTATTTTTTTGACTGCACTTTCGGAAACGGAAAATAAATTAAAAGGCTTTGAATTAGGGGGTGTGGATTATGTCACTAAACCCATTGAAAAACAGGAACTTCTAGCTAGAATTCAAACCCATTTGAGCTTGCAAAAAATGCGTCAGAATTTGAAATTACATAATCAAAAACTGGAAGCAGAAATTGAAGTACGCAAGCAGATAGAAAAGCGATTATGGGAGAAGACTTTTTTATTACAACAAGCTGTTGATTTTGAAGGTTTAGTGCGTCGAATCACGGAAAAAATCTGTGATAGTTTAGATGAAAATCAAATTTTACAAACTGCAACCGAGGAACTCTATCGAGTTTTACAAATTGATAGTTGTCAAATTGAATTACATGATGAAAGCCAACAGATTGCCAAGATTGCCTTTGTATATCGACCTGATACATCTGGACTGAAAAACAGCGATCGCAATCTCGCAGATTTTCCGGAGTTACAGCAGCAGTTATCCCAGCAAAAACCCATACAATTTGTTGATATCAGCTTACAATTACTACCAAATCAACAAAAATATACCCGTCTTGGCTGTCCAATTATCGAAAATCACGGCATTAACCGTTATCTGGGTACTTTATGGTTGCTCAAAGACCAAGGGGAAGTCTTTGCAGAGATGGAAATACACCTTGCTCAACAGGTAGCCAATCAGTGCGCGATCGCCATTCGTCAAGCTCGCTTATACGAAGCTTCCCAGCAACAGGTCAAGGAGTTGGAAAAACTCAATCAAGTCAAAGATAATTTTCTTAAAAGTATTTCCCACGAACTCCGTTCCCCCTTAAGTACCATGCAACTATCAATTCAAACCATTGAAAAAATGTTGCAAATGGAAGGGATTTCCTATCGTTCCCCAAAATTCACGAGAGTTGTAGATATATTCTACCGTAATTGTCAGCGCTACAATCGCCTAGTCGATGATTTATTAACACTTTGTTATCTCGATGCCAAGGTTGGCAATCGAAACTGGGAATGGATTAATTTACAAGTTTGGATACCAGAAATTGCCCAAAATTTTCTCGAAAGAATTCAAAACCAACAACAGGAACTAGTACTAAATATACCTACGGAATTACCCCTATTGTACACAGATAACTCTATTTTAGAACGAATTGTCACTGAATTACTCACCAACGCCTGTAAATATACTCCCGCAGGGGAGAAAATTACAATTTCTACTCAAGTGGAACAGGAGCAGATTCTGATGACAATTAGCAATTCGGGAATAGAAATACCTCCCCCAGAACAGGAGCGTATTTTTGACCAGTTTTACCGCATTCCCAATAACGACCCTTGGCAATATGGGGGAACTGGTTTAGGTTTGGCTTTAGTCAAAAAAATGGTGGAGCTATTAGGTGCAACTATTGCTGTCACCAGTGGAAATGGGGAAACTCAATTTACCCTGCGTTTAGCAACAAGATAAATTGGGAACTGGGAGCAGGAGTGAGCCTTTTGCCGACATCTTGCACCTTGGGGAAGCTAAAAATAAATTTAACCGCTTTATTTCTTCAGCTACTCGACTACGCTCTCGTCCAACAGGGATTGTAAATCTAAAATTAACATTTACGTATTTACTGTTAAGGTTCTGCATTTTGAGCAAGGAAGTGATAAGCCTTGATTTGTGGGTTGACTTTTCTGCTATTCCCCACTCCCTTTCCAGCTAAGATGGTAGCAAATTTTCCAGTGCTGCACCGACGACTTGGTGGTCGGGGTCTTGACGCAATTTTTGCAAGGCTGCTTTGGCTGTCTCCTGTTCAAATAATTTGAGTGCATAGGCAACACGGATACGAATTCTTTCTGAGGGATGATTGACTAAATCAAGTAATTGATTCAACACTTGTTCCTGAATTTGGGAATTAGCTAAGGTCGCTAAAGCGTCTACAGCAGATTCCTGGACGGTTTCATCTTCGTCTGTATGGGCGATCGCTTGCTGACAAATATCAAATAATTCGTCGGGACAGTCCATTTCTGTTAAAGCTGCAAGGATGCTCCGACGCACTAACCAATGGTCGTCTTGATAAAAGGTACTCACTAAATGGGAAATTGCGATCGCTCCAAATAGGGAAAGGGAGTTAGCTGCTTCTGCACGCACATTCGGTGTATCATCGAAGCGAATCATCTCCAACAAAGACGCAAAGGATTCGGCTGTTTGTTGTTTGCCAAAAGCCATCGCGACAAAGGAACGTACTAAAAATTCCGGGTCATGGATTTTGGTTTGTAGTAGGGGAACAGCAATTTCCGGGGAATAATTTTTCAATGCGGCGATCGCTTTGAGACGGTATTGAAAGTCTGGATGGTGAAGGTTTGATTTGATTGATTCAAGTTCCATTATTTTGTTACATTTATTTTGTTACATTGGTGAGTTGGGAATAGGGAATTAGAACTATTTCGGTGTAAAGTGTTATTAAATAGTTAGGTTCGGCTACTCGTCTTGTTGCTGTTGCGTCCACATTTCATTTGCACGCAGCCAAGCAATAGAATACCTTTTATACCCCTTTTATCGCAATTCCCAAAACGTTTGCAACACATCCAGGATATTGAGACTTGTCAACATCAATCTGTCCCATTCTCGTTTCAAATTAGTATTACTTTTGCCTACTCCCAATTCCCCACTATCTGAGCATAACTCGACCGATGACCCAACTAAGCGAAAAAGTTAAAGAATTAATTGCCAAAGCGCGAATCGTCAGCTTTGCGACTTGGGATAGTACCCACCCCCCTGATGCGATCGCCATTTTTCAAAATGCGGATGATCAACGTCGTTACCTAAATGACGAGGAATTGTCTTTTCTCCAAACCACTGTCCCCAGTCACAGTGAATATATCCCGGTTGTCCAGATGTTGCGCGATCGCGTCACCGAAATTGTTGATCAAGCTCGCGGTCATGTCCTTCAACAATTCCCAAATATCACAGAACCAGGTGGCGGTTTATACCCACCATCCCGCGCAGATGCTTGTTGGCGAGATTTTTGGCATTTTTTGCGCTGTATCACCTATGGTATCGCAGGACAACACACTGTTTATACCAGTCCCGTTGGACTTGATTATATGAAACAATTATACCAGGAATTGCAAGTACCCCTAGATGCGATGATTGTTGGTTTGGAAGGAATTAAAACAGCAAGTTTACAAAGGTGTGAAGATAGACAACAAGCAGTTCTCGCACCCTATTTTGACCACCTCATTAGTCAAATGAAAACTTTTCTGAATTGAAATAATTTTGGATTTGAGATTTTGGATTATTTAGAATGTTGACTTTTCCTAGTACAGTTTGGCGGAAATAAACCGAGTATTAATTTAGTCACAACTTTATCATATATATCTAGTGACTATTATATCTAGTGACTATGATCTGCGTGGTCACTCAGTCAACGAAGGCTCTGCCTTCATTCACGAGGTCGGAACCTCGTAGGTTCCGCACCCACGCGGAGCATAGGTGCGAGGGAAATTGGCAAATTATTAATTTTTAATTACGTACGCAAAGCGTTGCCGCGGGCTATTACGTAGCTTGCTTCCCGCGTAGCGGGTATTACAAATTACGAATTATCTAGTGACTATGCTCTGCGTGGTTACTCAGTCAACGAAGGCTCTGCCTTCATTCATTCACGAGGTCGGAACCTCGTAGGTTCCGCACCCACGCGGAGCATAGGTGCGAGGGAAATTGGCAAATTATTAATAGCCAAATTAATAGCCAATAATTCCACTTTTGCTTACAGATGCAAGGTTTTTTCATCTCTATACACCTATGTGGAAAGCACTGTTTGCGAATAAAATACCTTCCAATGGTGACAAGATAAGGGTTTTACTTAGTTTGTAGTCCTGAAAATGGACTAATCTACGAGAAAACGCTACATGTATTTAACCCTATTAGCCGGGGATTTACAATCCCTGGTAAACGGGATGCAAAATTTCCCTTAAACAACAGCAGTAGCAGATTTCAATTCCAAAATTTTGGCGATCGCATCTTCTACCACTTTATCGGGGGTGGAAGCTCCGGAAGTTACTCCCAGGGTAATTTTTCCGCTAGGTAGCCAATTTTCTGTGATGTGTAAACTACCATCTAATAAACGGTGTTCAATTTGCCGTTCTGATTTAATCCGCTCCACGGAATCAATATGGTAAGAGGGAATACCTTTTTCTTCCGCAATTTCCTGGAGATGGGCCGTATTGGAAGAATTAAATCCACCCACCACCAACATCAAATCCAGCTTTTGTTCCACCAACTCAAACATGGCATCTTGTCGTTCTTGGGTAGCATCACAAATGGTATTAAAACTTTGAAAGTGCTCGTTGATGGATTGTGGTCCATACTTTTGCATCATTGTCCGCTCAAACAGCTTACCAATCAACTCCGTTTCCCCCTTCAGCATGGTGGTTTGATTGGCAATTCCTAACCGTTCCAAGTCCACATCGGGGTCAAATCCCGTAGAACAAGCTTTGCCGAATTTTTCCATAAATTCACCCTTATCCCCGCCATTGAGAATATAATTGGCCACATACTCGGCTTGAGCCATATTCAACACAATTAAATATTTACCCGCAAAGGAACTAGTCGCAATCGTTTCCTCGTGATTATATTTACCATGAATAATCGAAGTATAATCGCCTTTTTTATGCTTTTCCACCGTATTCCAAACCTTCGATACCCAGGGACAGGTCGTATCCACAATTTTACAACCCAAATCATTTAGCAGTTGCATTTCCTGGACGCTAGCACCAAAAGCGGGTAAAATCACCACATCACCCTGACTAATTCCCGAAAAATCCTTTTCTCCAGCTTGTACAGGGATAAATTTCACATCCATTTCCCGTAATCTTTGGTTCACCGAAGGATTATGGATAATTTCGTTGGTAATCCAAATCTGTTCTGTGGGAAAATGCTTACGGGTCTCATAGGCCATGGCCACAGCCCTTTCCACACCCCAACAAAAACCGAAAGCCTCAGCCAGACGAATCGTCACATCACCGATGGTTAACGTATAATTGCGATCGCGAATTTGCTGTATTAAACCACTTTGATACTCTGATTGTAACTGCGTCGCGACCTCCGCTTGATGACCAAAACCACGACGGTGGTAATTTTCGGAATGTTGCAGCGATCGCTTAAACGCTTTTGTGTCCATTAGTTAAACTCTCCCACTAAAAAAAATACTTTCTCCCATTTTCCCCCAAGGAATTCCCTACCAGGTATTGTTACATATCTTAATTTATCGGATAAATTTTTGCCGAAACTTGAGAAATAGTAGGGTGCATTCGAGCAAAGCATAAAGCATCGAAATAATTACTATCCCCTGTCTCCTACCCTATCTTTCCTCGAAAAACTGTATAAACGATATACTTTTAAAAGGCTTTATTAACGAAATTATAAAAAAACTTGATGTAATGGCTCCGAATTTTCGCTTCGCTGTCGTTAGTGACCTGCATATAGCCCTTCCCGAAACGATTTGGCATCATCCTAGCCGATTTCATTTAGTGGAAGTGAGTATTCCCGCATTAGAAAGTGTGTTTGAACATCTGACCCAATTGGATTTGGATTTTCTGCTGTTACCGGGTGATTTAACTCAACACGGAGAACCTGAGAACCATTTGTGGCTGCAAAAAAGACTGAGTAAATTACCCTTTCCTACCTATGTGATTCCCGGAAATCATGACGTTCCCACCCTAACAGCAAATAATCAATCGATTGCTTTCCGTGATTTTCCGGAATATTATCGTAAATTTGGTTATGGTGATAGTCAAAATCTATACTACACCCGCACCCTATTATCAGGAGTCCGCCTAATCGCTCTCAACTCCAATATGTTCAACGACCAGGGACAACAAATCGGTCGGGTGGATGCAGAACAATTACACTGGTTAGAAGCAACCTTAGCGACCGTTAAAGATGAATTAGTGTTGTTAATGATACACCACAATATCATTGAACACATTCCCCATCAAGCCCGCCATCCCATGGCCCAGCGTTACATGCTGGAAAATGCACCGCAATTGTTAGAAATATTACGGCGCTACGGTGTCAAACTAGTTTTTACTGGACACTTACACGTGCAAGATATTGCCTATGAAGATGGAATTTATGACATTACCACTGGTTCCTTAGTCAGTTATCCCCATCCCTACCGGGTAATGGAATATCGTCAAGACAACTATGGTCGTCACTGGCTACAGGTGCAATCCTACCGAGTGGAATCGACACCAGATTTTCCCAGATTGCAAGCATATTCACGTAAATGGATGGGCGATCGCAGTTTTCCCTTCCTCGTCAAATTATTAACCTTACCTCCCCTGAACCTACCCATCTCCCAAGCGGAAGCCTTAGCACCCTCTCTACGGGAATTTTGGGCAAATATAGCCAACGGAGATGCCCTATTTACCGACTTTACAGCCCCTGTCCACCTCCAGAACTACTTTCAAGCCTATGGTGCGATCGCACCTGATGGTACTCCCAATTTAATCGATAATCATATTTCCCTGTTACTTTAATTGGGTATCACACCCCTCATCCCGAAAATTCATTCATCGGCTAGATTGACTCTGCATTTGTAATAGCCTACGGCAAGGCTGCGCCTACGTAATACCCGCTACGCGGGAAGCAAGCTACGTAATAGCCTGCGGCAACGCTTTGCGTACGTAATTACAAATGAATAATTTATTTGGGTTTTAATTAAACCCCTAGATTGATCTATGGGGTATTAATTACATGTCTAAATGGTTCTTTGTTGTAGTCAGTGAAGGGTAATGAATCAAAATTGCTTAACAAAATTAATTTGGCAACTTTTATCTCACCAAAAATTCCCGTTTTGTCCTTATTTTCAACCCATCTACCTCATCACCAGGTTATTCATTGGTGTCAACCTATTCGCTAGTCCAGCAGTACCAATTGAACCCATCAAAATTGATATCTTAATTCCTAAGTCAGGTGAGGTTGACTTGCGCAAAACCGTAATTTTCCATCATCAGCGAACCATTGACCGAAAGCATCGCACAAACTCGTTTTAATCGGGTGATTATCTCTGCGAGAAAAGTCTCTTCTCGAAAGGGTGCGATCGCAACTAAACAACACCATAGTTCATTCCTACTCCCCACTTCCTACTACCTATTCCCTATTTCCGGAAATTATCCAAAGCTTGGGTAATCTGATTCGAGAGAATAAACGGATCATAGGGTTTAGTAATAACTGCGGCAATATTAAGTTGTGTAAATTGCCTTTGTTCAGCTGCTTGTGTTTTAGCTGTTAATAAAATTACAGGTATTTGGCAAGTTTCTTTAGTTTTTTGTAATAGCTTTAATGTTGTTAATCCATCCATATCTGGCATCATTACATCTAGGAGAATCACATCTGGTTGATGTTGCAAAGCCTTATTTAAACCTTCTTGACCTGAAGCAGCTGTAATTACTTCCCAATTACCAATTACTTCCAAACAGACTTGAGTTGCTTCGCGAATATCCTCTTCATCATCAATGAGTAAAACTAATTTTTCCATAGATTTATCATCCTTTATACCCTTGCTTCCTTCGAGACTATGGGCAAGGTAAAATAGAAAATACTACCCTGACCAACTTGACTTTCTACCCAAATTTTTCCTCCATGTTGTTCTACAATACTGCGACAGATTGCCAATCCTAAACCTGTACCGCCTTGATGACGGGAATTAGAGGCATCAACTTGTTGAAAACGGTCAAAAATTGTCTCTAATTTATCTTCGGGAATACCTCGTCCTTGGTCTTGAACTTGGAAGATTACCTGGGGATATTTTGCACCATTATTAATGGGGTTAGATGCTAAATTTGCACTTAAATGAACTTGGGAACCAGGGGGAGAAAATTTAATGGCATTACTCAGTAAATTAGTAATAGTTTGAATAATTCGGTCTCGGTCTACCCACAGGTTAATTGACTCGTCCTGAGTTGGTAATAAATTGAGTTTAATTTCCGATTTTTCTGCCATTGCTCCCATTTCGTCAATGGCTTGCATCATTAACTCAGTTGCATTGCAAGCTTGCTTTTGCATTGTCACTTTACCCGAATTAATGCGCTCAATATCGAGAATATCATTAATTAAACGCACCAACCGATTAGTATTATCAAAAGCAATTTCAAGCATTCTCTGACTTTTATCTAATTCTGTTTTTAAACAACCCCGTGCGAGTAAACCTAAAGCACTACGAATTGATGTTAGAGGTGTGCGTAACTCATGACTGACAACGGAAATAAATTCATCCTTCATGCGCTCAATAATTTGTCTTTCCGTAATATCTTTAAAAATCACTACTGCACCCACAATTAGAGATTTTTCCCGAATCGGAGTGGAAACATATTCCACGGGAATTTTTTTACCGTCACGACGATAAAAAATATCATCCGTAATATGTTGAACGGTACCATCTTGTAAAGTCTTATATATTGGATTTTCCTCAAAGAAATAGCGCACACCATCCGCTTGAGAATGTTTCACCACCTCATGCATAAATCTATTAATTAATTCCTCCACCTCATATCCCAACATTCTTGCTGCTGCGGGATTAACAAATGTAATTTTCCCCACAGCATTTAATCCGTAAATTCCCTCACCAGCCGAGTTTAAAATTAACTCACTTTGGCGACTCAGACGTTCTAAGGATGTTTGCGCAACCCGACGTTCTCGCAAAGCTCTTTCCCTTTCCTTAATCTCCTCCACCAATCTTTTGTTAGCCCGTCGTAATTCTGCTGTTCTTTCCTGTACCCGTTGTTCTAACTCCGCATTCATTGCCGAGATTTTTTTCTCTACTTGCTTACGCTCCTCAATGTCTTGTTGTAAACTTAGATTCAGAGTGCGAACCTGCTGATAGAGTTGATATTGATGAACCGCGATCGCAAAGTGACTTCCTAGAGCTTGAGCTAGTTCAATCTCTGTGGTTTCCCATCCTTGGGGTTGATTTTTTTGAATTTCTCGCCAAATTTCAAAGGATTTTATTGGTTTTAGATGTCTAGGGTCATGTTGATCTATCCTTCTACCCCAAATTGTTTCCACATCTATCTCGCGGCGGAAAATACTCAAATATCCTAAAATTTGCTGTCGATATTGCAAGCGAATCACCAATAGACTACGAATTCCTGCATCCAAAAAACCTTGTAAAATATCCGACGGTAAACTTGCTTGACACAAATCAGTAAAAACCCAAGTGGAATACCCCTTTCCCACACTCTTTTCCATTTGCAACCATTCCCCCCAAGTCGAATTCTGTTCATAGGGGAAATGAGTAGCAGTGAAATTAACTGCTTTACCTTTGACCCGGTTGCGTCGTTGCTGTTTAGGAAAAATCGGCTGCTCTCCACAGATGAATAACTGATTCTTCCCCTCATCAATACGAGGTATAATATAGAGCCTTCCACCAGCAGCTTGTAAAGCAGAAACCGTTAACTCCAAAGCCCTATCCACCTGCATTTCCGTCATGGAATGTAATAATTTTGCCACCTTGTTAATAGTCGCTTCCTGTTGAGCTTGGAGACGGGTTTGCTCCCACAAAGTCGATTGGGCGATCGCAATTGATAATTGATCTGCCACCAATTGCACTACTTCCAGTTCCCTCGGAGTCACCTGTCGAGGAGAACTGTGGTGAGAAACTAATAACCCCCATAACTGATCTCTATGCAAAATCGGTACCACCAAAGAAGACTTCACTCCCATTGAAGTCAGATACTCTACATGACAAGGGTCTACGGGTCGAAAAAAAATTTCATTTTCTGGAGATGATTCAACCGTTTCTTGGGAAATGAGGGGACTCAAGCCAATTTTTTGCAAACTTACATCAACAATTGAACGCTGACGCACCTGGAGAAACAATTCCCTCGCTGTCAGAGGAATATCATCAGCTGGAAAGTGTTGTCCTAACAAGGATGGTAGATAATTTTTGTCTACAGATTCAGCCGCTACTTTCCCATTGCCAGCACTATCAAATTGATACACCATTACCCGGTCAGTACCCAAAAAATTACGTACCTCATCCACCGTTGTTGACAGGATTACAGGTAACTCCAAAGATTGACGGATACGATTCATCATCCGGTGTAGCAGGGACTCCAGTGAAGATATTTGTCTATGATGATTTGTCATATTCATCCAACACCAAACGACACAAAACTTGATCTAGTTCACGAAAAGCCGGTTGTTGCATCTCTTCTTGCAGGGTTTTCACTAAAAGCTGTAAATAGTTAACCTGTTGATGGTTAATTTTGCCGGAATATGCCAATATCTCTTCAATTTCCTTCGCTATCTGGGAACCTTGATGAAATCCAAAAATTCCTAAAGACCCAGCCAATTTATGAGCTGCTTCCCTTGCTGCAAGACGTAATTCCCGCGATATCTGCTCCCTTTGCAAAGACGCGATCGCTTGCTTAATCATCGTCAAGCGATCGCGATTTTTGTGTTTGAGTTTTTCCCAAACTATTTTCAATGCTTTTTTGGTCTCTTCATGACTTTTATCTAGAACCTTGTTGCGACTATCGTCTTCAAAGGGGTTCAACCGATAACCTAAACCATAGACCGTTTCAATAAAATTTGTTGGCGCACCCACTTGAATTAATTTTTGCCGCAATCCTTTAATATGCGCTGTCACCGTGTCTTCCTTCGGAGCTTCATCCATTGACCACAAATGGTCTAAAATCTCACTGCGACTAAAAACACTGTGGGGATTGCGTAAAAAAAGCTCTAACAAATAATATTCCTTGGGAGTTAAATTTAAAACATGACCATCATAGGCAACCTCACAATTTTGAGGGTCAAGACGTAAATTCTCCCAACTCAAAACCATCTGAATCGGTGTATTTCTCCGCCGTAATAATACCCGAATTCGAGCTAATAATTCAGAAAAATCAAACGGTTTCACCACATAATCATCCGCACCCGCATCTAAACCCAGCACTTTATCAGTATGGGAATTCTGGGCTGTTAATAGCAATACCGGAGTTTGGTATCTATCGGCACGCAACCTTTGACAAAGCTGAATACCATCAAGTTTTGGCAAAATTACATCCAACAAAATCAAATCATAGCTAAACGTCCTCACAAATTCCCAACCAATTTCCCCATCATGAGCAACATCGACAAGATAACGCTGCTTCTTTAAAATCTGTTCTACAGCTTTCGCAATGCACTCATCATCTTCAACTAGTAAAATTCTCATGCAATTTCACCCGTGGTTGCTCTAAACAGCAAAATTTAGCGTCAGTGACTTTTAAAAGTGATTTTTGAATAATTAGCAAAAGCTTTACCCCCTATTTGGAGCAAAATTCATTGGATTTAGAGAAAGTAAGGAGTATGGGAAAAATCAATTCCTTACTCAACCTTGACCACAAACATCAAAAATCCAGGTTACTACCTTGCTTTTGCAGACCACTAACTAAACTTGAATGGCAAACAAGATACTGTAATAAAAATTAATTAGTTGACTAGGCTTAGAGGTTGGGAAAAATCAGGATATTTGCCAATTTAAGATTATTGTTAACAAAATCCGCACCGAGTAGTTATATCCTTTTAATAAACTTTACGCTTCTTTATCTTTATTCATAAAAACTCATGTAACCCTGGTAATTTACCA
Source organism: Calothrix sp. NIES-3974 (assembly GCF_002368395.1). Classification (GTDB taxonomy): domain Bacteria; phylum Cyanobacteriota; class Cyanobacteriia; order Cyanobacteriales; family Nostocaceae; genus NIES-3974. The sequence goes on along the minus strand of NZ_AP018254.1, from coordinate 1,334,172 downwards.
CGGCAACTTTTACTACTGCCTCCCTTGAAAATAGGGAGTAGGGAGTAGTGTCGATGCACCTAGTACTTTGTCCCATTAATTTTGATGAGTAAAGAAAAAAGGTACGTAGTAGCGCTTTAACTCTTCATATTCACTACCACAAACCCCCCAGAACTTATGTGATGGATCACTAGTCTTCAACAACACTGCGCATACCTGCTAGTTGTAGAGAGTAGCTGCCATGTAATGCTTACAGATGAAAGTAGTTTTCCCCACTCCCTAAAACCACACATCATTGTTTGAATTGTCAGACCACTAAATGTAATTAAATGGCTATTAATCACGACTATATGAACTTTTGTAAAGAAAATGATATCTTCATTAGTTCTTCAGGATTTTTGATTATTCTACATTCCATCAACCTTCAACGGTTTGATCACAAATATCCCCAAGGGGAGTTGCGATGGGGGAACATCAGAATATTGAGTGAGGAATCTAGATCAAATGACAGCAAAGTCAGACTCGGGCGTAGCAACCATCAAAAAAAGCGATCGCTCTCCTCAAGCATCAGTCATCAATCAGCCAGAAATACATGAAGAAATTAGTTCATGGGAGAAATTTTGTACTTGGATCACAAGTACTGACAATCGACTGTATATAGGTTGGTTTGGCGTGATTATGATTCCATGCATATCGACAGCAACAATTGTTTTTATCATTGCAATTATTTTTGCACCTCCTGTCAGCATGGATGGAATCGGCAGACTTGTTTACGGTTCTTTACTTTCCGGGAACAACATTATCACAGCCGCAGTTGTACCGACTTCATCAGCCATCGGTCTACATTTTTATCCCATTTGGGCAGCAGCTTCAATTCAGGAATGGCTGTATAATGGCGGCCCTTACCAGATGATAGTACTACACTTCTTGATTGGAATTATTGCCTATCAAGACCGGGAATGGGAATTAAGTTACCGTTTAGGGATGCGTCCCTGGATATCCCTTGCTTTCACAGCGCCAGTTGCTGCAACAATTTCCGTATTATTAATTTATCCCATCGGTCAAGGGAGCTTTTCTGCGGGAATGCCACTGGGAATTTCGGGTACATTTAACTTTATGCTCGAATTTCAAGCCGACCACAATATTCTCATGAGTCCCCTACATCAACTGGGAGTCATCGGAGTATTAGGAGGAGCATTTGCCTGTGCGATGCATGGTTCATTGGTGACATCAACCCTGCTTCGGAGCAGTGAAGACAATCATCATCCAGACAACTATGAATCAATCAACAAAGGCTACAAACTAGGTCAAACAAAACCAACCTATCATTTCGGTAAAAGCCAAGTCTATCTATGGCATTTACTATGGCAACGTGCCAGTTTTCCCGACTCTCGTAAACTCCATTTCTTCTTAGCAGCACTACCTGTTGCTGGAATCTGGTCTGCTGCTTTAGGTGTTGACATTGCTGCATTTAACTTTGAAAAATTGACATTTTCCCAACCCCAAATACTCAGTGACAGACATGTAATATCTACTTGGGCTGACACAATTAATTGGGCTAACCTGGGAATAAAATCTCTGAGACAAACACAAATTTATCATTATTCCGGTGGTTTTCCAGAGGAACTAACATCCGATTCCCAATACATTGAATCAAAGGAGGAAGAAAAGGAGATTTAAATCACCTTTCTTGCATCCAAAATCTAAAATCCAAAATCTAATTCATCTATTCGTATGACAACTATTTCCCAACCAAAAACAACTCGTTTTCCCGCTTGGGAGCGATTTTGTGACTGGATTACCAGCACAGAGAATCGACTTTACATCGGCTGGTTTGGTGTTCTAATGATTCCCCTATTGGGAGTATCCATTTGTGTGTTTGTAATTGCTTTTATTGCAGCACCACCCGTCGATATTGATGGTATTCGCGAACCAGTTGCTGGATCAATTTTTTACGGTAATAACATCATTACCGCCGCAGTTGTTCCCATGTCCAATGCGATTGGATTGCACTTTTACCCCATTTGGGAAGCCGCTTCAATGGATGAATGGCTCTATAACGGTGGTCCCTACCAGATGATTGCCTTCCATTACATCCCTGCTCTTGCTTGTTACATGGGAAGGGAATGGGAATTATCCTATCGTTTAGGAATGCGTCCTTGGATTGCTGTAGCCTACAGCGCTCCCCTCGCAGCCACCACTTCCGTATTTTTGATTTATCCCATCGGACAAGGAAGCTTTTCTGATGGTTTACCAATGGGTATCAGTGGGACTTTTAACTTTATGTTTGTCTTCCAGGCAGAACACAATATTCTCATGCATCCCTTGCACATGATAGGGGTCGCAGGGGTTTTAGGTGGTTCCCTATTTTGTGCAATGCACGGTTCCCTGGTGACATCGAGTATTATTCGCGAAACCACTGAATTGGAATCCCAGAATTACGGCTATAAGTTTGGTCAAGAAGAAGAAACCTACAATATTGTCGCCGCACATGGTTACTTTGGACGCTTGATTTTCCAATATGCCAGCTTTAACAATAGTCGGTCTTTGCACTTTTTCTTAGCAGCTTGGCCAGTAATTTGTATTTGGGGAACTGCAATAGGCATCAGTACGATGGCATTTAATCTGAATGGATTCAACTTCAATAACTCCATTCTCGATTCCCAAGGTCGAGTGCTACCATCCTGGGCAGATGTGTTAAACAGAGCAAACTTAGGTTTTGAAGTCATGCACGAACGGAATGCTCATAACTTTCCCCTAGACCTTGCCAGTGGGGAAGCAATTCCAGTTCCAGTTGCAATGGCAGCACCTTCCATCACGATGTAGCCAGGTTGATATAGTCAGTTATTAGTTTTTATTCTGCCTCTAATATCTGACTATTTCCTCTTCTTCCCATCGAAAATCAGGACTTACGCAAGGACAAAGTAAACACCGCACCAGACCCTTAGCAGAACGACCGTAGGGTTCTCAGGTAGACGTGCAAATCCTCAACACCTAATTTCTCGTCACGAGTGCGTAAGTCCTAGAAATAATCAGCCAACATCACCAATAATTAGGAGTAACAAAATGAGCGTTGTCACAGAATTAATTTTGAGTGCAGATAGTGAATCTCGCTATCCTGCACCCAAGGAATTGAGAATTTTTCAAGACTTTTTAAAAACCGGAGACCAAAGAATTCGCATCGCGAAAATATTGGCGGAAAACGAACAATTAATTGTACAACGGGGTAGTCAAAAATTCTGGGAACGCTGTCCAAATACTCCAAGTAATAGTGGGAATGAGCGGAAAACAGCTTCCTGTCAACGTGACCAAGGTTGGTATATACGTTTAGTGGCCTATTCAATCTTGGCAGGAAGTGAAAAACCATTAGAAGAAATAGGGACTATTGGCATTAAGGAAATGTACAATAATTTAGAAATTCCCCTGAGAAATTTAGTCGAAGCAATGCGCTGTGTGAAGGAAGAAGCAGTAGCAATGATGAGTGAAGAAGATGCGGTAGAAGTGGGTCCCTATTTTGATTATATTATCAAAGCCTTATCCTAGTTTTGGGAATTTTAGATTTGTCATAGGTTTGCATGACAGATAAGGTCTGAAATATCTCCAATAATAACTAAATTTAGTAGTATTTCAGACTTTCATCTTTTTCTTAATTATCAATCACAAATGTACTCGGATTCGGAGATAGAACTATGCAAGATGCCATCACTAGCTTAATTAATAAATCAGATGTTCAAGGCAAATATTTAGACGATAATGCCTTAGAAAAATTACAAAATTATTTTCACAGTGGGGACATGCGATCGCGTGCTGCAACAGCTGTCAGTGCAAATGCAAAAAATATCGTCACCAAAACAGTAGCACAATCTTTACTTTATACAGATATCACAGGTCCTGGTGGAAACATGTACACCTGTCGTCGTTATGCAGCTTGTGTACGGGATTTGGATTACTTTTTGCGTTACGCAACCTATGCGATGTTGGCTGGAGACCCGTCAATTTTGGATGAACGTATTTTGAATGGTTTAAGAGAAACCTACAATTCCTTGGGTGTTCCCATTGGTGCAACTATCCGAGCAGTACAAGCAATGAAGGAAGTGACAGCTAGTATTGTTGGTGCAGATGCAGGTCGAGAAATGGGTGTTTACTTCGACTATATCGTCTCCGGTTTAAGTTAATACTGAAGTTGCGACCAAAGATAGTACTATCTCACCTGTAAATAGGGAGTGGGGAGTAGGAATAATTGGTTTACATAGTTGGGTTGCGTCCAAAGGACATGTAGACCCTTATACCCGGATTTCCCCCAAAACCCGAAAACTCACAGGAAATAGGGAGTAGGAAATATAAGGAAAATCAATCCCTGACTCAAGGTTTACAAGTGTGAGAAATCCAGGTGTAGACTACTTCCGATTCCCTAATAAAATGTACAGACGCTACATGTCGCGTCTCTCCCGATTCCCGATTACCCACTCCCAAAAAAACGAGCTTGCTAAGTATTAACAGCAACTTTCCCACAACCTCTGAGAAGACGTAGCAAATAGCTATATCTTGATATAAAAATCCCAAATTCAAAATCCAAAATCCCATGAGTGTCATCACCACATCCATCACTAATGCTGACCGCGAAGCACGTTATTTAAATATTACAGAATTGAATGCAATTCAGGACTATTATGCAACGGGTAATCATCGTTTACAATTAGCTAGTACTTTGATTGAAAATGAAAGGGAAATTATCGAAAAAGCGAGTCTGAAATTCTGGGAAATCTGTCCCGATACTCCCAGTAATAGTGGGAATCCCGTCCGTCGTGCTTCCTGTTTACGAGACCAAAGTTGGTATATACGTTTAATTTCCTATGCAGTTGTTGTGGGTGATATTGAACCTCTACAGGAAATCGGAACTGTTGGGGTGCAAGAAATGTATAATTCCCTGGAAATACCTTTAGCGAATCTGGTGAAGGCGATGTCTTGTCTGAAGGATGCTGCTTTGGAACTTTTTACTTTGAATGATTCTCTTGAGGTTGCACCATATTTTGATTATTTGATTCAAAATTTAATACCGTGAGGGAGTGGGGAATAGGGAATCGGGAGTAGGATCAATATTATTTTTTTACCCAATATCTACTACTGAATCCCCGCATTTCTCACAAAATCCTAAAACTCATGGGGATAGTCCGTAGAAGGAAAATCAATCTGTTACTCAAGGCTTACAACTTACCCGCGAGAAATCCAGGAATCGTGTAAATTAGGCCTTGTCAAGGCAGCTTGTAGTCAGTTTTCATCGACTTAGATGTTGAGATTATGACAAAAACTTATCGACAAATATAAGAGTAGTTAAGTCATAAATTATCTCCCTCAAAGATTTAAATTTTGCCTATTTCCCCACGGTTAAGATAATTAATCTCCAATTTATTCAAGGGTGATTCACATTATTTCCATCCAATTTATATCCAAGTTGTAAGTAAAAAATACAGGACGAAAAATTCATGAGTCGTCAAGTTATTGGTAGCAACCCAGTTGCTCATCCCCAGGAATACCAAACAGTTCCAATAGCATTAATTTCCCAAGCAGAACAACAAGATAGATGTTTGAAAGCAACGGAATTACAACAACTACAGGATTTTTTTACATCAGCAAATAAACGTTTGGAAGTAGTTGAAACTATTACTAATCATGCGGATGAAATTATTAGCGCAGGTGCAAATCGTATTTTCTTTGGTGGTTCTCCAATGGACTACCTCGAAAAACCCCAAGACCCCGTAGGAATGCCTGGTTCTGGTTACTATATAGGAGAGGATTTTCTCACTTCCGCTCAAAGACACGGTGCTGTACTAGTCCAAGAAAAACTGAAGTTAATTCCAACACCAAAATTTTTTAATCCTTTTCGACGACTGATAGAACAAACCAAGACTATCTTTTCTGACCGGGAACCCCTTCCTGGAGGTTTTCGATTTATCAATATTTCTCGCTATGGTCCTGCAAGAATGAAGCGGTCAATGCGGGATTTGGCTTGGTTTCTCCGTTATATTACCTTTGCAATTGTTGCAGGTGATACGAGTATTTTGTCGGTGAATGCACGGGGTTTGCGCGGAGTAATACCAGAAGATGTGACAGATGCGACGGTGGTTGCACTCAAGGAAATGCAAAGACAAACCTTGAGTTATTTTCCGGGGGATAAACCAGCTCAGGAGATGGTTAAATATAACTTTGAGGTGTTAATTGCCGAATATTTGGTGGAAAAACCTCCTGAGTTACTCAGAATGGGATTATCAAACCATGAACAGGGTTTGGTATTACCCCAAAGTTATGCGATCGCATCTTCACCTCGACCGAAGTTTGTGATGAAGTCGGTGTTATCGGAAACGGAAAAGCAAGTTGTGATCAAAGCCGCTTATCGTCAGGTTTTTGAACATGATGTGACGGGAACCTACGGTTTAGCGGTGGATAAGTTGGAGTCACAGGTCAAGAGCGGTCAAATTTCCATGAAGGAATTTATCCGCAGTTTAGGAAAATCCCGACTCTATCGACGCTTGTTTTGGGAACCTCACACCATCAGTCGCTTTATTGAATTAGCAGTACGTCACTTTTTGGGACGAGGAATAAATACCCTTGCAGAGTTCCAAGAATATTTTGCTATTGTCACTCAGGGTGGTTTAGGGAAACTAGTGGATACTTTGGTGGATTCCCAAGAATATAGCGATTACTTTGGAGAGGAAACAGTACCCTATTTACGAGGTGTAGGACAGGAAGCACAAGCAACTCGAAACTGGAGTCCACAAATAGATTTATTGAAATGGAATGCTTCGGTTCATAAGGTTCCCCAATTTGTTACCCTGTTTGCCCAATCTACTCGACCATTACCGAATCAACATCCCTACGGTGTGGGAAATGACCCCTTGGAAATCCAATTTGGTGCTATTTTTGTTAGTCCGGATGGTAAGTTTCACCCATCAATTACTGCACCCTTTAGTTACGATAATCAAAGAATTTTAATTAGTGCAACGGGATTAGGGAAAGTACCAGGTCACATAGACAGGGTGATGAAGTTAGATCAAAGGGATAAATTACACCTGATTACAGTGAATGGTGAAACTAGTAATGGAAAGGAAGGAAAACAGCACTCCAGCTATTTTCCCAGTCTCGATAGAAACTATCCCACAGTCGTTATTAATGCTGCTTATCGTCAGGTTTTTGGACGAGAACTTTTAGACGGTCAGCGTCTAAGCTCTGCTGAATCCATGTTACTCAGTGGTGAAATTACAGTCCGAGAATTTATTCGTCAGTTAGCAAAATCAAGATTATTCCGGAAAATGTTCTGGGAATCCCTCTATGTCACCAAGTCCATAGAATACATCCATCGACGTTTATTAGGTCGTCCTACCTATGGTCGGATGGAGATGAATTACTACTATGATATCTGTGCTAATCAGGGTTTTTACGGCTTAATAGATGCCATAATTGACAGTACAGAATATCTGGAGGTATTTGCAGAGGACACAGTACCCTACGAGCGCTATATTACTCCCCAAGGATATAGCATGAGATATCCAAAAACAGCCTATGCAGAGCAAAGTCCCACCAAGGCTGTATTATCTTCTCAACTGGCTTTAGATAGATTTATTCCCCATAAAAATGGAAATTTAAACGGGAAAAAAGAAGAGAAATTTACCTCCAGTGATGAAGATAATAAGTCTGAGTCGGAATTGAAATTAGAACAGTTAGTAACGAAAGTTGATGAGGTCAAATCTGGTGAGGAGGAGACAGAATTTTCAGGAAATATTGTTAGTTAAAAGGTAGATTAAAGCGCTAAAGCGCAACTAAGAACAATAAAGCACAATACAGTTCAGTTAGACTTAAAAGCCTGATTATTGGGTAGGTTGGGTTGAAGAATGTAGAGGTAGTAGCCCTCGTGGAATGCGTCCCCACGCGGAGCATAGGGACGAGATAATCACAAAAACTGTGTGAACTTATGGGTAAATTTCCACAAAATCAACAGTCTACTAAAGCCTCAACCCAACAGTTATCTTTAACACCAAGCGTATTGCAATCCAAAATCCATAGACGCACGTAGTGCGGCTTCTCGCAGAGTAATCTAAAATCCCATGAGTATAGTTAAACAAGTAATTGAAAACGCTGATGAAGAAATGCGTTATCCAACTCCTGGAGAAATTCGTATGATTAAAAATTTTTGCGATTCCGGGAAAAGACGCATTGAAATAGCAACAACTTTGGCTAAAAATCAAAGAAGAATTGTAGAAGCAGCGAGTGAAAAATTTTGGAAACGCTGTCCCATTACTCCTAGTAATAGTGGAAATATGCGTAAAACCGCATCCTGTCAACGAGACCAGGGTTGGTATATTCGCCTAGTTGCTTACTGTGTTTTAGCTGGAAATGAACAACCTTTGTTGGAAATTGGTATCGTGGGAATGAAGGAAATGTATCAATCTTTGGGGATTCCTTTGTTTAATTGGGTTGAAGCGATACGCTGTATCAAAGAAGAAGCCTGTAATCTTTTAGGGGAAGAAAAAGCAGTAGAAGTCGCACCCTATTTTGATTATCTTTTGAAAGCTTTAACAACACCTGGTCCACCCTATTTTGTCAATGATGGTCAGGTGGAATGGTATTAGGGAGTAAAGACGACCCAGATTAATCCCGTGATTTTTGTTCATTTGGAATTGCTGACAAATTATACAGGGAAAATCCATGACAATAGCAATTAGACCGACCCAATCCAATTGGAGATGGTTTTATATCCTAGATGACTGGCTAAAACGCGATCGCTTTGTTTTTATCGGTTGGTCAGGTTTATTACTTTTCCCCTGCGCATATTTAGCGATTGGGGGTTGGTTCACCGGAACCACGTTCGTTAGCTCTTGGTATACCCACGGAGTAGTTAGTTCCTACCTGGAAGGTTGTAATTTCCTCACTGCTGCGGTTTCTACCCCCGCAGATAGTATGGGTCACTCCCTGTTATTACTCTGGGGTCCAGAAGCGGAGGGGAATATCACCCGTTGGTTTCAAATCGGTGGTTTATGGAACTTTGTAGCCTTTCATGGTGTTTTTGGTTTAATTGGTTTCATGCTGCGTCAATTTGAAATTGCACGCACTATCGGTATTCGTCCCTATAATGCGATCGCTTTTTCTGCACCGATTGCTGTTTTCGTCTCTGTGTTTTTGATATATCCCCTGGGACAATCTAGTTGGTTTTTTGCTCCCAGTTTTGGAGTTGCCGCAATTTTCCGCTTTTTACTATTTTTCCAGGCTTTTCACAATTACACCCTCAATCCTTTCCACATGATGGGTGTTGCGGGTGTTCTGGGGGGTGCTTTGTTATGTGCAATACATGGAGCCACCGTTGAAAATACCCTATTTAAGGACACCACTGGCTTTAATACTTTCCGGGGATTCAGTACCACCCAAGCGGAAGAAACCTACTCTTTCGTCACAGCTAACCGTTATTGGTCACAGATTTTTGGCATTGCCTTCTCTAACAAACGCTGGTTACATTTTTTCATGCTGTTTGTCCCCGTTACTGGTCTGTGGATGAGTGCCATCGGTATGGTGGGTCTGGCCTTCAATTTACGTGCCTACGACTTCATTAGTCAGGAACTGAGAGCCGCAGAAGACCCGGAATTTGAAACCTTTTATACCAAGAATATTCTGCTGAATGAGGGGGCTAGAGCTTGGATGGCTCCCCAAGACCAACCCCATGAACATTTTCAGTTCCCAGAGGAAGTTTTACCCCGTGGTAATGCTTTGTAGGGGGTTGTCCAGTGTTTGAGTGGTCTGGTACGTAGTTGCACCCATAGCAGTTTATACAAAAGTTTTTTCCCGGCTAGAACCTAACTACAAACCCCCCATCTTGGGGTTGCCAGACTACTAGAAATTTTTTTACACATCAGGCGCAATCAGGAAAATACACTTTTTGACGTAAATCCTCAAATCCAAAATCTAAAATCCAAAATTTTGCAAGATGGAAACACCTTTAGACATATCAATTACAACCACAATCAGTCCTCCCGCAAGTGAAGGACGAGATGAACCCTCTACAGGGTATGCATGGTGGGCTGGAAATGCTCGTTTTGTAAATAAATCCGGTCGATTTTTAGGCGCTCATGTTGCCCATGCAGGATTAGTGGCATTTTGGGCTGGGGCAATGTTGCTGTTTGAAGTAGCCCATTATACCCCAGAAAAACCCATGTATGAACAGGGTTTAATCCTAATGCCCCACATCGCCACCTTGGGGATTGGGGTTGGACATGGGGGAGAAGTGACGGATATTTTCCCATTTTTTGCGATCGCGGTGGCTCATTTGATTGGTTCAGCAGTACTGGGTTTTGGGGGTTTGTACCATTCCCTCAAGGGACCAGAAAAATTGGCGGGCTTTTTCGATTTTGATTGGAGGGATAAAAATAAAGTCACTAGTATCCTCGGTTTTCACTTAATCGCCCTGGGTGTGGCTGCCTATTTATTAGTGGGTAAAGCGATGATTTGGGGTGGTTTGTATGACACCTGGGCACCGGGTGGGGGAGATGTACGCCTGGTGACAAATCCCACTTTAGACCCACGGATTATTTTTGGTTACTTACTCAAACCCTTCACGGGGGGACAGGGTAGTATCGTCAGTGTGAATAACCTGGAGGATTTAGTCGGTGGTCATATTTGGATTGGCGGTATTTTGATTTTGGGGGGAATTTGGCATATTATCACCGAACCGTTTAAATGGACTCACAAGGTCTTCATTTGGTCCGGTGAAGCCTATCTTTCCCAAAGTTTAGGCAATGTTGCTGGACAAGCAATTATTGCCACCATGTTCATCTGGTTCAATAATACCGCCTATCCTAGTGAATTTTACGGTCCAACCGCTCCGGAAGCATCCCAAGCTCAAGCCTTAATTTTTGTCGTTCGTGACCAGAAATTGGGGGCAAATGTTGCATCAGCCCAAGGACCAACCGGACTAGGGAAATACCTCATGCGATCGCCTACTGGGGAAATTATCTTTGGTGGGGAAACCATGCGTTTTTGGGATGTACGCGCTCCCTGGTTAGAACCTCTACGGGGACCCAATGGATTAGATATCAAAAAAATTCAAAACGACATCCAACCCTGGCAAATCCGTCGTGCTGCTGAATACATGACCCACGCACCTTTAGGTTCCCTCAATTCTGTTGGTGGTGTGGCTACAGAAATTAATTCCTTTAATTTTGTTTCCCCCCGTACCTGGTTAGCAGCTGCTCACTTTGTCTTCTTTTTACTATTCTTGGTCGGTCATCTGTGGCACGCAGGTCGAGCTAGGGCTGCTGCGGCTGGATTTGAAAGGGGGCTAGATAGACAGGATGAGCCAGTTTTATCCATGAAACCACTAGATTAGGACAAAAAATCATGGCAAACAGGATTATCAGCCAAATTATTGCCCATGTGGCAGTGAAAATCATGATTGCGATCGCTATCTTTTGTAAGACATTTTTCCCCCATTCTTTACAAAACACCTATCTGTTTCTATTGGCATAATCAGGAGCATAATTAATGGGACTACCTTGGTATCGCGTTCACACAGTAGTTCTCAATGACCCAGGTCGCTTAATCGCCGTCCACCTGATGCATACAGCCCTCACTGCCGGTTGGGCTGGCTCAATGGCACTGTATGAATTGGCACTTTTTGACCCCAGTGACTCCGTATTCAACCCGATGTGGCGACAGGGTATGTTTGTTTTACCCTTCATGACTCGACTGGGAATTACCCAATCCTGGGCTGGTTGGAATATTACTGGAGAAGCAGTAAATGGTTTCACCCTGTGGACTTTTGAAAGTGTAGCAGCTGCCCATATTATTTTGGCAGGTTTATTATTTTTAGCAGCCTGTTGGCATTGGGTATACTGGGATTTAGAATTATTTCAAGACCCTAAAAGTGGCGAGTCATTTCTCGATTTGCCGAAAATTTTTGGCATTCATTTACTATTAGCTGGTTTGCTTTGTTTTGGGTTTGGCGCTTTCCATTTAACGGGTATTTTTGGACCAGGAATGTGGGTTTCCGACCCCTATGGATTAACTGGACATATTCAAGGAGTTGCACCAGAATGGGGACCAGATGGCTTTAATCCCTATAATCCGGGTGGTGTCGTGGCTCACCATATTGCGGCGGGAATTGTAGGTATTATTGGTGGCATCTTTCATATTAGTGTCCGACCCCCAGAAGTTTTGTATCGAACCCTGCGCATGGGTAATATCGAAACGGTTTTAGCCAGTGCCTTAGCTACTTTCTTTTTTGCCGCTTTTGTGGTTTCGGGAACCATGTGGTATGGTACAGCAACAACACCCATTGAACTATTTGGACCAACTCGCTATCAATGGGATAGTAGCTATTTCCAAACAGAAATATCCCGTCGAGTGCAAACTAGTTTAAATCAAGGTGCAACCCTTGCTGAAGCTTGGTCAAATATCCCCGATAAATTGGCCTTTTACGATTATGTCGGTAATAGTCCAGCCAAAGGTGGATTATTCCGGGTTGGACCAATGGTAAAAGGAGATGGAGTAGCCCTATCTTGGCTAGGTCATCCTGTTTTTCAAGATAGGGAAGGTCGGGAATTAATTGTACGCAGAATGCCCAACTTTTTTGAAACATTTCCAGTGGTCTTGACGGATAAAGATAACATTGTTCGTGCAGATATTCCCTTCCGTCGAGCCGATTCTAAGTTGAGTTTTGAACAAACAGGAGTTACAGTTAGTTTCCTGGGTGGAGCACTCAATGGACAAACTTTTAGTGACCCTGTAGAAGTCAAAAAATATGCCCGTCGCGCTCAACTAGGAGAAATATTTGCATTCGACACTCAAACCTTCAAATCTGATGGTATTTTCCGCACCAGTACGCGGGGATGGTTTGCTTTTGCCCATGCTTGTTGGGGTTTATTATGGTTTTTTGGTCATATTTGGCATGGTGCGAGAACCATATTCCGAGATGTGTTTGCGGGAATTGATCCTGAATTAGACGAAGAACAAGTTGAGTTTGGTGTCTTCCAAAAAGTTGGTGATGTTAGCACCCGGAAGAAGCAATTAGTTTAAGTTTGTGGTTGCCATTTTGTGTGTGTTTGGTAGTGCGGGCTTTTTTCTAGCCCGTTTCCTCTTCTCTATTCCCTCAAAAAAAGATCAATCTATGAAATACATATTTGCCCTATTTCTGGCCATTACTATCTGGCTACATATTACTCCCACAGCATTAGCTGAAAACACAACCCTAGTACCTTGTTATAAATCACCCGCATTTGTGGAGCGAGTGAAAAATGCACCTGATAGTTATTACACCACAAAACCATTAAAAGCCTATTCCCAACTACTTTGTGGAGAAGATGGTTTACCAAGAATAGCCCTTGACCGTTTGAGTTTAACAATTGATGTGCTGATTCCTATCGCCATATTTATTTACACTGCTGGTTTGATTGGATGGAGCGGTCGCTCGTATTTGCAAGCAATTAAAAAACAAGGTATGGCAGAAGAAAAAGAAATATTCATTGATATCCCATTGTTTATTTCTTGTGTGTTAATGTCCCTACTTTGGTTTGTACTTGCCTTCAAAGAATTAATGACAGGTGAATTAACAGCCAAGGATGAAGAAATTCCCATTTCCGTGCGTTAAGTCTTTCAAAATACCAAATCAAAATCTCAAATCAAAATCTCAAGGAAAAACATGGAAGTCCGTTATTTTCTGAAATATATTTCGACAGTCCCCGTAGTGGCAACCGTATTGGTAATTGCAATTTCCGTCGTGATGATTGTTTTAAACTACATATTCCCTGGTTTGCAATACGGTACATTTTTCCATCCCTTACCCTCCTAGTACCACACGGTGTCAATACGCCTACCTTTTCCCTCGCACCCATGCTCCGCGTGGGTGCGGAATCTACGAAGGTTCTACCTCGTGAATGAAAGCAGTAACCCTCACTGACTGAGTAACCACCCAGAGCATGGTCACTAGATAAAAGTTGTGACTAAATTAATACTCGGTTTATTTCCGCTAACCTGTAATAGTTTTGCAAATATCTATATTGCATGGTCAGAACCCGACCTAAACATTTGAGCGACAGCGAGAATGGGGGTGGGTTCTTTATTTTTATGGGTTCACATAGGGATTGTGGAAAAAAGAAACATTAAAGTAAATCAAGCAAAAGTGGAAAAGATGCTATTAGTACTATTAACCATTATTCCCGTCCCTATCCGACCTTTCCCCTGACCATCATGAAACAACCAGAAATCAGGATTATTCTAGTCGAACCTGCGGGTGCTTTAAATGTTGGTTCCGTAGCAAGGGTGATGAAAAATTTTGGCTGGGAGCGGTTAATTTTAGTTAATCCCCAGTGCGATCGCACTAGTGATGATGCTCGCAAAATGGCGGTTCATGCTCAGGATATCCTTGAATCGGCTGTGATTGTCTCGACTATTCCTGAAGCCTTACAGGGATGTCAACGGGTTGTGGCAACAACGGGTATCACCCATGATTGGGAAGCACCCCTCGAATCTCCTTCCCAGGTGCTACCTTGGCTGTTGGAAGCAGATGGTCAAGTAGGTGCAATTATCTTTGGACGGGAAGATAGAGGTTTAACGAATACGGAATTAAACTACGCTCAGAGATTTATCCGCATTCCCACTAATCCTGAATACCCGTCATTAAATTTGGCAATGGCTGTCGGTTTGTGTTGCTACGAGTTGAGTCAAATTCCATCCCGTTCATTTGCTGTTAACCAAAGTTTAATGATTCCATCATCCCATTCATCCGAACCAAATCCGAATTTACAATCAGCCCCTTGGGAAGTTGTCGAATCCTACTATCAGCAGTTAGAATCGCTACTGCTAGATATCGGTTATCTTTATCCCCATACGGCAGCTAGTCGAATGGAGAAATTTCGCCAAATGTATAATCGCACCCAGTTGAGAATCACAGAAGTCGCTATGTTACAGGGTATTATCCGTCAAGTCCGGTGGGTCATTAGTAACAAAAATAATCGTCAAAACCAATAAGTATATATATAATGTTTACGCACCCCATCCCCCAAGGGAAAATATCGATTACACTAAACATCGTTAAGTCATCTACTATGGTAATTCCATTAATGTTAGCCATTTAATTTTTCCTATGGACAGAGCTACCTAAAATCAATATAACTATCTATATCTATAGGT
Source organism: Calothrix sp. NIES-3974 (assembly GCF_002368395.1). GTDB lineage: Bacteria > Cyanobacteriota > Cyanobacteriia > Cyanobacteriales > Nostocaceae > NIES-3974. The sequence continues at coordinate 1,319,025 of NZ_AP018254.1, read as the reverse complement.
TTACTAATCTAGATTTATTTACCCTTAAACTATACTTTGCATGGTCAATTAAGTCAGCTTTTTGTTGAGATGGTTAATGCTTAAAGGTCAACTTTTACCCGTCAACTGTCAACAAACTAAAAAAGAAATACATCACCCGGATTTCTCACAAATTCCTCAAACTTTCAGTGAGTAGGGAGTAGCAGGAAAATCAACCCACTACTCAGGGCTTATCACTCCCTTGTGAGAAATGCAGGATCAGCGTGTAAAGTATAGCTAAATCAACAACAAATTTCTGTATTGGCTTGGTCAACAATTCAGTCAGTGGGAGAGAAAAAGTAGCGGTGTCAGACTCAAGTTACAAATTAACAACATCCTCGCGACGAAAAACCATTGTGCGTCGTGTCCCCATCCGTCTGCAATCTCAGTCAGCACAGCGTCCAGCACCAAAAATAGCGAAAAAAGTCTCCAAGGGATTACCCAAAGGAGTTACTGCGCGATCGCATTCTCAAATTGGTGTAAATCAACCTGCACTTAGGGTCGCTCGTCCCGAAGTTCAAAAACGTCGCCAACCACTACCAACAAAACCCGGACAAGTCAAAACATCTGCTACTGATTCTGTCTATCCCACCCAAGTCCGCAAAGTACCAACAGGGACTGGTGCAGATTATCCCAGTAATGGGAAAAAAACAGTCCGAGTCCGCAAGCAACCATCCTCAAAACGGGTTGCAGCGTCCCGAAAAACCCGCTTAAAACCAATGGCGCGGAATTTTCTCTATGGACTACGATTACTCATTATTGGTGTGGGAATGAGTGCCATTGTTGGGACTACCCTTTCCGTCCTTGACCCAGCGAATCGGGTGGATTCAGCGAATTCTCCCAATCAAGTAGTACAATCACCCCAATCGAATCTGCAAAATTCCCAAATTCTCCTCACCCAGGAAATTCCCACCTTAAAAACCGCGATCCAGAACCTCGCGAGTGCGAATCCGAATCTCACACCGGGGGTATTTGTGCTGGATATTGCTAGCGGTGCTTACGTGGATTTGAATGCAGGAGCCACATTTTCCGCCGCAAGTACGATTAAAATCCCGATTTTGATTGCTTTTTTCCAGGAAGTAGATGCGGGAAATATTCGTCTGGACGAAACCATGACGATGAAGCAGGAATTTATCGCTGGTGGTTCGGGGGATATGCAGTATAAACCTGTGGGGACAAAATATACAGCCCTAGAAGTCGCTAACAAAATGATGACCATTAGCGATAATACCGCCACCAACATGTTGATTGACCGCTTAGGAGGAATCTCTAGTTTAAATCAACGCTTCCAATCTTGGGGATTAGCAACCACCCAAATTCGTAACATCCTACCGGATTTAGAAGGAACCAATAGCACCACACCCAAAGAACTCGGTCAACTGCTAACCATGTTAAATAAAGGGAACTTGGTCAGCATGATTTCCCGCGATCGCATTTTGGAGATTATGCGACAAACGGTACGAGATACCCTCCTACCCGTCGGTGTCGGTCAAGATAGTAAAATCGCCCACAAAACCGGTGATATTCGCTCCATGATTGGTGATGCAGGTTTAGTGGATATATCCAACGGACAACGGTATGCGATCGCAGTGATGGTTCAACGTCCTGACAACGACCCACGAGCAGAACGCCTAATTGGCTCCATCTCCAGAACAGTTTATCAACACATGAGCCAATTATCCCATCCCACCTCACCCCCAACTTCTCCATCTACCGGTAATACAGGCAATACTTCTATTTCTAATTACAACCCCCATCTCACCAATCCCCACCTACCCATCCAAAATCAACCCATTGCACCCTCATTCAACCCCACCACCTACCAATCACCGGTTGTATCCCCCCCAATGACCACACCCGGTTATCAAATGTATCAAACACCTGTCGCTCCCCAATATTATTATCCCTATCAGCGATAAAATCCTTCACATTTTGTATTGAAACCAAAATCATTGTAGAGATGTAGCAATGCTACGTCTCTACACAACGCAATTAAAATCCAAAATCTAAAATCCTATTAATTTTGGTTGGGAAATTAGGTCGGGTACAAAATATGCTGCAAAATAGAAAAATAGGAATATTTCATCATACAGGTTGATAAATAATAGTGGTAATAGTGGCATCTACAAATCCCTCCGTTCAATTTTTTGCTGGAGTCTCGGAAGAGATTGCCGATGTAAGCTTGCGAAGAGAACCGCGTACAGGAAAACGCGTCGTGGTAATGATTTTCAAGCAACTCAAAGCCCTAGAAGGTTTTCAAAGCTTTACGAAACAATCTCTCAATTCAATGGTTTTAGCAGACGAAGAAGGAGAAATTCGCGTCACCCCAACTTCCACAAAGTTTATCTTTGGAGGACCAGAGGGGGATGATTTACAACAGTTGACACTCTCCGCCCTAGAAGTGCGGAGATTCTTGAGCTAATCACTGCCCTTTCAGGTTCCCCCCTACTGAGGTCTTACACGATTATGTCTAGTATATGTCTAGTCCGAGCCTACTAGAATATCACTTAATATCTAGACACCCTTTGAGTGGACTAATCTCCAAGCGTTTACCCATTTCAGGGTACGTTCCCGTGTGCCCCACGGTACGCAGATTACTCCGAAATTGTTTTTCTAAATCATTCAGCCTTGTTGAAGACTTAATGCACTGTTTAACGAGTTATCGTTGCTCGTGGTCTTTTCTATTTCCCAGGCTGTCGTGTGGCACTGTTTCAGCCATATTTGTCGGGCACGTTCTGGCGGATTTTCAACCTGAAACCAACTAAATTTTAGCATTAAAGTCCCCCTAGAAGGGGGAGGCTTTAAACCCTATTTTTCGGTAAAATGTGAATTTGCTATCGAACAGGATGACCATTGGGAAAAATTTATGCGGTTTATGCATCGTTATGCCGCAGCCAATGGGATGGCTTATGATGAATCCTGAAAAGTATGACGCAGTATATTTTTTAATTTTTTAAGCGATCGCATGAGTTATCCCAATCCGAAAAATCCCCATCCCATGTCAGGGTTTCCGCAAATATGCTTTATTCAAAATACCGTCAACAACCCGAATATCATCATCGGTGACTATACCTATTATGATGACCCGATCGACTCAGAAAACTTTGAGCGCAATGTACTTTACCATTTTCCCTTTATTGGCGATAAACTGATTATCGGTAAATTCTGTGCGATCGCTACGGGTGCAAAATTTATTATGAATGGTGCAAATCACCAGTTATCCGGCTTTTCTACCTATCCCTTCAACATCTTTGGTCACGATTGGGAAAAAGTCACACCCACCACCGCAGAATTAGTATACAAAGGGGATACGGTGATTGGTAATGATGTGTGGATTGGTTATGAAGCAGTGATTATGCCGGGGGTTAAAATTGGTGATGGGGCAATTATCGGTGCAAAATCTGTAGTCACAAAGGACGTTGCACCATATACAATTGTCGGTGGTAATCCAGCCAACCTGATTAGAAAACGTTTCCCCGATCACATTGTTGCCGAACTATTAGCGATCGCGTGGTGGGATTGGGACGTGCAAAAAATTACCGACAATCTAGAGAAAATCGTGGGTGCAGATATTGAATCGCTGAAACAAGCTATTTAAATCCCACTTGTTTTAAAAATCACCCTGTAAACGCCACATCCCCATACAGTACATTCATTTCTGCCCCAAAATCAACACTTTCCAACCGAAAAGTTCCCCCACTCCCAGCATAGGATTGTAGTAACCACAAACCCTCCCCACTGCGACGAAAACACTCCACCCGTGGACGTTTAACATTAATAATTAAAACGTAAATTAAAACGTATTCCTGTAGGGTTTCTAAAACTTGATAATCGTGTTTTCGGTCAGCAGTTAATCGTCAAAATATTAATCGATTGAAAGATCTCTTGTGCGACAAAAAACTACACGAAAACCAACCGTGAGACTGGTTGCTCAAAATCGGGTGCGATCGCTCTAATTGCAAATTTCAGTCGCGATATCACACTATCTCTGTTAAACTTAGTGGGGCATGAACTAATCATCATCATCAGAAAATATAATCATGATACTAATTCCCCCCACCAAGTGCTATCGCTAAAAGTGCTTACTATGGAGACTTTTAGTTAAACCTGCTAGTATGCAAGACCCATACTGCGGGTGGTTTCAGCACCGAGGTAAACACGAATGCTTAAGAAGTCGGTTGGACAAGCTGTTTCGCAACGTTTGCAACCAACACAATCTTCGGTGCGGGGAGAAGAAGCAACTTGCGCTGCTTTACATCCATCCCAGGGTACCATTTCTAATACGTCCGTGGGGCAAGCACGAACGCATTGTGTACAGCCGATGCAGGTATCGTAGATTTTTACGGTATGAGACATTTAAAAAAGGCTCCTTTGTTGAGTTTTATTCTCTGCCAAAGAATCATAATCATCGGCTAGTTTACCTTAGTCCCTTGGACTCTGTAATTAAAAGGCTACATATCTTCAAACTATTTAACGGTTGGGTAGAATTGGCGATGGATATTTCGGGATGAAGTCGGTGGTGGGTAGTCTGACAGGTCGCACAAAATCTTCGATTTTAGATGGCTGAAAAGCTTATATCGCAATCTGTTGAGAATTTGCAATATTTGACATGTCGGGTTGTTGGCTGTTAACCGTTGACCGCCATAGGTGTAGATGTGTGTAGCGCTGTCACACATCTAGGATCACAGATGTAGCAATGCTAGGTCTCTACAAAACAAAATTCATCTGTCGTATTCTTTTTCCCAATTGGCATGACTTTTGACTGTTAACTTTTGTGCTGAACTGATTGATACTGCTGTATAGTAAAAATGTATGGGTTGTTTCTCCGTTTTGCTTTTTGATATCTTGAATTTGGGGAAAAAATGGGGAAAAAGGCTAAAGTTCGAGTTAGGGAAACTATTGGAACCCTTAAGCGATAAATAATAGGTTGTTAAAAATCGGAGCGGCGGGATTTGAACCCACGACCTCCACTACCCCAAAGTGGCGCGCTACCAAGCTGCGCTACGCCCCGGAAACTTGAATTTCCAGGTTTTTCAGGCTAACTATGACTGTTAGGCTCTGAAAACCAACTAGCAAATCATAACATATTTCTTGGGGAAAAATACAATACGTGCAGAAATTTTCTCGAAAAAACTGAATTTAGACCTAAAGCCTAGGGGGAATTTCAGGAGGTAGGAGGTGAGGAGTACTCATGCAAAGGCTTTGTCGGGTGGGAGATAGTGGTGAGTGTCATCGCTTTCCTTCTCCTCGAAACACATCACCGTTAGGCATAACTGCATCTTGAAAAATGGCTCCTCTTAGATTTACGGCGTAGAGGGTGGCTAGATACAAGTCTGCATAGCGAAAATTTGCATAACTAAGATTACTGTAACTCAGGTCTGCTTGTACTAAACTCGCTTCGGTGAAATTTGCTCCTAGCAGATAGGCGTTTCTGATCCAAGCACCCCTTAGACAGGCTTTTGAGAGTTTTGCATCATTCAAATTTGCTTCATTTAAATTGGCTTGGGTTAAATCACTGCTCAATAGTTTTGCTTGGGTAAGGTTGGTTGATTGCAATATGGCTTTTCTTAAATTTGTACCGCTTAAATCGGCTTTACTTAAATTTGCCTCGGTGAGATCAATTTCGGATAAATCAAGTCCGGTTAAATTTACTGTTGCTAAATCGACTGCATGAAAGTCTCTTCTGCCTTGATTGTATTCTTGTAAAAATTCATGTACATCCATTCTCAACACTTCCTCATTCTGATTTCGGCGACTACTGTTAATTGCTGACTCGAACATTGGGAAGCTGTTGATAAATGACGATGTAGAAATCAGGTTGGATTACTAAAATTCTTGGTGGATGTAGGCAAAATGCAGCAGGATTCTGACAAATTCAGGTGTACAACGAAAACACTAAGCTCTAAGTGCCCACCCCTAGATATTTAAACATTTTTCAATGCAGTAGGACTCACACGCTGATTAAGATAAAACAAGACTTTGAGATTGCTTTTTGACGACCCTGCGGTCGATCCGCTACGGGAAGAAGTGCAATGACGTAACTGCTCCCGTGATTGTGTAAGTCCTGTACAGATAAAATCTATTGCCAGTTAATTGTTCCCTGTTCCCTTGCCTAAATTTATAGTTGATTTAAACGACTACTTGTATGTTCTATATTTTCCGGTTCGTCAGATTTCAACGATAATTAGCTGCATATATTTCGACAATCGTCAGCACATACTTGTAATTTTGTCTTGACTTGATGCCAAAACTTAATCATTTCTTAACAAATCGAATTTAATTAATATTTAACATTGTTCGGGATCAGAATAGGGATAACGTAGTATTTTGTAATTTTTGTTAATATTTGGTTACAGAAATATTGGATTTCGATACAGTGGATTTGTGAAATCTTACATGTAGGGTTGTTAACGGTTGACAGTTGACGGTTAACAGTCACCAGTCATCAGCACGCTATTTTTCACGACTTAAATCGGATTGCTGTACGTCCTCACCTATCAGGATTGTGTATCCCTTAGAGATGTAAGTTTTTCAGCCGGTATGTTTCTCAATAAAAATTAACTTGAGCAACTTAAAATTTCAACTACCTTACCTGTGATTTCTTCTCCGTACCAGGATGAGTTCATCGACAAAGAGTGTAAATTTTTGCTTGTAATTTGCCAGATGTGTTGAGGGTTGAATAGGGTTAAATCGGGATGATTTTCAACGGCGATTTCCGTGATATTAATACCAATACACTGGGCTGGACGGGAACTAAGGGCTTGCCATAGTTCCAAGGCGGTAAATTCCCCGGTTGCGACTAGATTTTGCCAGAGTAAAGGTAAAGCCAACTCCAAGCCGATAGCACCGGGAGGAGCTTCGGCAAAGGCTACGGTCTTTTCTTCGTAGGTATAGGGGGAATGGTCAACAGCGATCGCATCGATAATTCCTTCCCGTACAGCATCTCGTAAAGCAGCGCGATCGCGGTTATTGCCTAAAGGTGGTTCTAGGCGTAAATTGGGGTTGTAGGTAGATAGGTCATCAGTGGATTTTAATACATGTAACCAGGTGGTACTGGCGGTAATCGGTAATCCTTTGCGTTTCGCATCAGCAATTAATTCCACCCCTCTAGCGGTGGATACTCGCATCAGATGTACGGGGGTTTGAGTATTTTGGATAACCTCTAATAAAGATGCGATCGCGGCGGATTCGGCACTCACGGGAACTAGGGGTAAACCAAATTTGACCGCTTCTACCCCTTCCCGGACGATTCCATTGGAGCAAAGATGTTGATCACAAGCCCAAATCCCAACTGGTTTGTGGAAGGGTTGGATATACTCTAAAAATTGTCGCACCATTCCCAAATTAGATAAAGGCTTTCCATCGGCAAAACCAACAACATGGGTCGCTAAATCAGCCAACTCGGTCATGACTTCTCCACCGGTTTTGGCGGTAATTGCCCCCCAAATGCGTAAACGGGGTAATATAGTATCTGGGTGGAGTAAATGTTCCTGGGCTGCGGTTTGTAAAATTTGCATTAGCACTGCTGGATGGTCGATGGCTGGGTCTGTATCGGGTAGAATACAAACCTGGGTAAAGCCGCCAGCAGCAGCTGCACGCAGCAAGGAAGCAATTGTTTCCCGTGATTCATTGCCCGGTTCTCCCGAATGGCTGTACAGGTCAATTAAACCCGTACCTAGCACCATTCCCGACGCATCAATCACAGTGGTATCAGCATCCGTGGGTAGGTTGATTTCCGTTTTCGGAAAGATGGCTTTAATTTGACCATTATCCAGCCAAACATGACAAATTTGATCAACTTTGGCAACTGGGTCAATTAGGCGTACATGTTGAAGTAATTTACGTCCCATACACTGTAGCAATGGACATTGTGGGTTAGCTTTCAAGAAACACAGGGAGTAGGGAATGGGGAATAGGGTAAAACTTTTCGCTGAAATCTCGCACTTTACCCATAAATGCTTACCTTCACACCCATACTATTGCTTTGTCCCATTAATTTTGATGGGTGAAGAAAGGCACGTAGTAGCGCTCATAGCGCCTCCTAATAAAGCTTTTTCTCTACTAGAGCCACTACTACAAACCAGTAGTGGTCTGTCCCATTAATTTTGATGGGTGAAGAAAGGCACGTAGTAGCGCTAGTCTACGATAGCCCTGCGGATATAGCGCTTTATTTTAAAACTTTTTCGAGGCTAAAGCCACAACTACAAACCCCTATAAAGCACCAGCAGCAGTCCGGTCGAAAATACTTCCAGTTAGGTGGGAAGTAATATTCATCGCTTGTAAAACAGGTAAACCATCCAATCCTGCGGGATAATCAATTACAGTCACAGCCCCATTTCCTTGACGAAAATTCCAGAAATTTTTGCCCGTTAACCCCAACAAATGACAAATTAACGTCTTATTTGTGGCATCATGGGCAACAACTAAACCAGTTTGTTTTTGTTGGGCGATCGCTTGATGGATAATATCTTGCCAAGCAGCAGTTGCTCGTTGGAAAACCTGTTGTAAATTTTCCCCTTCTGGCATTTGTACCTGTTCGGGAACAGTCCGCCACAATTCTAAATCACCGGGGAATTCCTGCTCAATTTCTGCTTCAAACTTGCCTTCCCAGAGTCCGTGACTGATTTCCTTTAAACCGGGATGGTAATCTAACTCCACACCCGGATGGGATTGTAAAATAATTTCAGCAGTTTCCCGGGGACGAGCCATAGGACTGGTGACAGCAAAATCAATTGGTGTATCCTGGAGAAACTTTTGAGCTTTTGCTGCTTGAGCGCGACCATTGTCATTTAAAGGGATGTCAATTTGTCCTTGAAATTGACCTTTGCGATTCCATTCCGTTTCCCCGTGACGTACCAAGAGAATCCGGATACCTCGGTGTTTCGGACGTAAACTGGGTAAAGTTTCTCCCAGATGTTGGGTTTGGTTCATCGATTCTAGTTGTACTGTTTCCCCGAAACCACCCGTAAAATTTAACACCGAAATTCCGCAGTTAGACTGTTGTAAACTATGGTAGCGACTTGGTTCAATTCCTAAAGCAGTACTGATCAAAGCCCGATTAATCCCATTATGGGCAACAATCAAAATCGTTTGACCTCGGTGTTTTGACAGTAACTCTCGCCAAAACCTTTCTGCTTGCTGATATAAAGCTAAAACCGGGAAATGTTCCCGCACACTCCCCGACCCATCCGGAACCATCATCACAAACCGATGGGGAGTCCCCTTCCAAACCCGATAATCTTCACTAAACTTTGTTTTTGCCTCCTCAGACAGCATTCCCTCCCACAGGGTCAGATCAATTTCTCTCAATAAATCCGATTTTTGGATGGGGAATTGATTCTGTTCCGGTTGGCGATCGCAAATAATTGCTGCTGTTTGACTAGCTCGACGTAACGGACTATGGTAAACCGCATCAAAAGATATATTCGCGAGGACATTTTTCACCTGCGCTGCTTGCTGACGACCCTTGGAAGTTAATTCTGACGCATCTGAACGTCCTTGAATTCTCTTCTCAATGTTATAGGTACTTTCACCGTGACGCACTATAATCACACGCGTCATCTTTTTTTCCTCCGCTACCTCAAGCACTAATTTTACTTGAAAGTGTCACTGTTTAGGAGCTATTGATTAAATATCCCTATCCTTGGCAATACTGATCGGTTAAGGAAGAATGAAGGGTAAAAGGTTCACCATTCTGCTTTACGTCCATAAACTGTCCGTTTTCAGCATTACGCTTTACCCGTTGTTGTAGACTAGGGCTACTACGTGCCTTTTTTCTCCCATCCTTGGACAGAAGACCCGACGGGTCGTCTCTACTCCCTGATAATTCAATATTTGATTAAGTGTGTGTAAAATCACTTGCAATTGTGGGAAACATGACCAATCATGGTGAAGTCATTTTTCTCGCAGTAACGATAAGGTTTGGATCAAGTTGATGATGATTGCGAATATATCCAGGAAAAAATTGCCCCAAAATCTAGTTAGTGCGGGAATCAGTCCAACAGCAAGTATTTTCTTTAGTTTAATAGCTCTTCCCCTAGGATTGACAGCACCAGTGTTAGCTCTAGAAGTGCAATTTAATCCTGCATCACCCCGGTTAGGTGATACCATTTCGGTAATTGTTAACACGGAAAATTCCCCATCTGCCAACAATATCCAAGTCACAGTGGGTAAGGAAACCTACCCAGCTTATCAAACTGCACCCGGTCGATTTCGTGCTTTTATCCCCACAACTCCCCTGGAATCTCCGGGAAGACGGGTAGTCCAAGTTACCGATGGACAAACGACTCGCAACAAGGCAATTTTTGTCGGTAATCGCAATTTTCCCGTGCAACGTATTAACCTTCCACCGGGGAAAGCTGGTGTGAGAGCGACGGAATTAGAATTACGACGCGCTCGTGAGTTTCGTGCAGTTCGCTCTCCAGAAAGGTTCTGGAATGGTCCTTTTATTGCTCCGAGTACAGCACGTCGCAGTACACCCTACGGAGTTCGACGTTATTACAATGGCGTGTTTGCTAAAGATTATTATCACCGGGGACTAGATTATGCAGGTGCTTCTGGTTCCCCGGTTGTTTCCCCTGCTCCCGGAAGGATTGTTTTAGTAGGACGGGTTGCCGAAGGGTTTCGGGTTCATGGTAATGTAGTTGGAATTGATCATGGCCAGGGAGTCGCCAGTATCATGATGCACCTGAAGGATATTTCTGTCCGAGAAGGTGATTTTGTCCAAGCTGGTCAACAGGTTGGTACTATTGGTTCCACTGGCGCTTCTACTGGTCCTCATTTACACTGGGGTTTATATGTAAATGGCAAATCCGTTGATCCAGATGTATGGTTAAAAACAGGTGTTGAGTAGCTATTCTTTGGACGCTGACATCTGAATGTCATGCTACTAAACGTGTTGTAGCTGCACTTTTTCGTGTAAAGTGTTTACAATTTACCAAAATAAGGCAAACATAGATCGGATAGATACCATGACCAAAAAACCACGTGGGTAAATGAACAAATAAGAAAATGAGTTTTATGAGTATCGAGAAAATTGTCGAACAGGCTCTCCAGGATGGGTATTTAACACCTGTGATGGAGGCAGAAGTGGGAAGAATTTGTGATAATGCCTCTGAACTCTCGATTGAAGAGTACATGGCGTTAGATAAGCTGATGGGGTCTCTATTAACTGGTGAGGTGGTAGCGGTTCCCCGGAAACAGTTTATTAACGTGATGGAGGAGTTGGTGTTAACGGAAGCGATCGCTCGTGTGGCGGAAATTGAAGCAACTAGCGATCGCAGTTTGGATGTGGGTGATATTGCCGCTTACGCACTCAACCGTCTCCCCCCCCTGTATGCTACCACTGAAGAGGGTGCGCAGTTCCAACGCCAAAAAGCCAGAGCCGATTTACAGGAGTTAATTGCTCAACAGGTTAGCGAAGCGATCACCCGTAACCTGGATCGTCCAAATGATGATCGGACTCCCGTTGTGGCTAAAACTACTGGGAATGAAGTTTTACGTCAGGTTAGCTCCCTCCTGCAATCCTATGCTCCCAATTTTGAACAAAAGGGTAATTAAGCTTTTGCTAAACCCTATGCAACAGTAATTTATCTGTCAAGGTAGTGCAAAAGTACGTCCGTAATTGTTCTGGTTTTTTGGAGACTTAGCGTGTTCCCAATGATGCCTCAATTTTCCGGTAACATGTGCTAGGAATCAGTTGTTTCTTGTAGTTACAGTTAAATTAATTCCAGTTCAGTTTTGATTGATTTACTCGGCAGTTATATTTGTCCTATCTAACTTCTACAGGTGTTCCCAACTGAACTTGGTCATAGAGCATTTTGACATCTTGATTTCGCATTCTTAGACAACCGTGGGAAATGGACGCACCCACTAGCATTTCATCGGGTGTACCATGAAAGCCGATTTCACCGTCTTGGGTGGAGTGAAATCCAATCCATCGCGCTCCTAAAGGACTATCGGGTCTACCAGCAGGGTAAATTTTGCCAGTGATCGGGTGTTTCCAGGTTGGGTCGTGTTCCATATGGATGACTTGATATTTACCCGTGGGGGTTTCCCAGCCTTTTTTGCCGATACCTGTGGGATAGCTCGCAATCACTTGGTCTTGACGGTAGACGTATACACGGCGATCGCTCAAATCAACTACGACTTTTGTTTGTTGGGGTTTATGTGTGGGATTTGCGGTTGGGGTTTGATGTGGAGACTGGTTTTGGATTTGGGGTTGGATTGAAGCTCGATTGGGGGTTGCTTGACTGGGTTGTTCTATACCGATCAGTCTTGACCACCAATTAGTTTGTTGTGACTGTTGAGATTTGGATTTGATATGGGTTTGGGCTGATTTTTTGTGACTGGTTGCTTTTGGGGAAGTTTGTGATACTTTTCGAGAATTTTGGGAGTCAGACGTAAGGGTTCGCTGCATTGCACTTTGGGTATGCCAATGCATTGCCATCGAGACAAATGCTGTCCCGAAGCACAGAAACATTAAGATTGTTTTCGTATAATCGTTTCTTCCCATTAGCGTGAAAATATTTTCCTCAATTACAATAACCGATTCCGGGGCTTCGATACATAGACCCTTGTGACACCTAGGTCTACTGACATATGGTTTTCTCGGTTGTTTCCGCAAAAATCCCCAATTTTATGATTATTTTACATTTGGGTAGAGACGACCCGACGGGTAGGGTAGAGACGACCCGACGGGTCGTCTCTACTACCGTAAAATACCGAAAAAATCCGATAAATTGGTAGTTTTGCCGTCATAAATTACTTTGATAAAGGAAATTAATTAGACACTCGACAAAAAATTTAGTTTTTTTTATCAATTTCCTGATGAATTTGCGAAGTTATCGGGGCAAACTAGAAGCGTAACAATTCCATGTGCGCTGCAAGTAATTGTTCCGGATGTGATTCTCCAGAAATGTTGGAACTTTAGGGGTATTGTTCTCAATCAGTAGATATAAAAATATTAAGTCGAGTGGTGTGGGTAGGATAAATAACTATGTTTGAAAAATTGGTATTAGCAGCTACTATTACTTTCTCTCTCAATTTGTGTTTACATGTTCGCGACACTGGTAAACCAAGTGTAGAGGTTCAACCATCAAATCAAGCGGACACTCCTCCGACAATTTTAGTTCGTTTACCGAGAAATCAACGGGAATTTAGATTTACCCATGAGGATTGAATCCATCAATTAGGGGGTAAATTCACGGGGTGTTGCAACCCCGATTATTTTGAGTCACCTTATTTTCCTACTCCCCACTCCCCTACAGACGTAACATGTCACATCTGTACCCACTCCCTATTTTCTAGCAAGGAAGTGGGGTTTATTTCATGGATGAAATTCAGTTTACCTGGGGTTTGGGTTTTTCAAAGGGTAAATTAATCGGTGTGCGAGGAAAAATTGCCGCTTCCGTATCTGGATCAAAAAAGTGTAGCTTATCTTGATTTAAAGATAACCAAATTTGTTCACCTAAACGCAGTGGACGTTCTGAGGGTATGCGAACTTGAATCGACTCACTCATAAAACCCCGAAACTCAAAGTTCGCGATCGCAATTTTGGTGGCAACATAACTATCGTTACCCAGATTTTCGATCAATTCAACCTGGACAGGTAAGTTTTTAGTTGCAGGTACACCGACAACTAAATGTTCCGGACGAATTCCCAAAATCACCAGACATCCGTCATATTTTTGCAATGCATTGGCCCAATTTTGGGAAAGGGTCATGCGAAAATCTCCATTGGTAATGATTTGTTGGGATGCATGAAATTTGACGGGAATAAAATTCATCGGTGGAGAACCGATAAACTCCGCCACAAATTTATTGGCGGGACGGTTGTATAATTCCAGGGGAGGAGCCACCTGTTGTAACTGTCCCTGATTGAGAATGGCAATGCGATCGCCCATTGTCATCGCTTCCGTTTGGTCGTGGGTGACGTAAATAGTTGTAGTTCCCAATTGACGCTGAAGTTTGACAATTTGCGATCGCGTTTCTGCGCGGAGTTTTGCATCTAGGTTGGATAGGGGTTCATCCATCAAAAAAACCTGGGGATTACGAGCGATCGCCCTTCCTAGTGCTACCCGTTGTCGTTGTCCTCCCGATAGTTGTTTGGGTAAGCGATGCAACAATCCTTCGATTTGTAACAACTGTGCAACATTTCGCACCCGTTCCTGGACAGCTAATTCCTTTGAGGACAGATACCTCAACCCCTTGGGAAGGTTACGAGTAATACCCACCAGTAAATCTTCACCCATTTTAGCAAAGTGATTCACCGAAGGATTAACACTGTTGACATCTTGCATCTCCAAAAAACGCCGACGCAATCCAAAGGCAATATTGTCATAGACTGTTAAATGGGGATACAAGGCATAATTTTGAAATACCATCGCAATATCCCGTTGCTTGGGGGGAAGTTGATTAATTAACTTCTCACCCAGCCAAATATTTCCACCCGTAATCGTTTCTAAACCAGCAATTAACCGTAGTAAAGTACTTTTACCACAACCAGATGGCCCTACCAAAACCATAAATTCGCCATCTTCCACGGTCAAATTAATCCGTCGCAGCACATTTATAGCCTCGGGACGGTTTCCCCCGTTCTGTTTCCCTAATGGGGAACCGGATTTGACTTGTGCTGATTTCCCTTCCCCTTGACGAGGAGGAAAACTTTTGTAAACGTTTTCGATAACTACTTGCGCCACAGGTATTAAACTTAAATATAGTTACAAAAATTACCAATTTAATTGCCGATCAAATTGCTGGTATTATACCTGGATTTTTGACGAGCGAACTACAAGTGATGGCTAACGGATGTATTTTCACCTTTCTGCCATTTCTTCATCGTCAAAGGTTTAAGTATAGTCTTGTCTAATGCTAACTAAGCTACAGATTGTCTACACCAACTATTATCCCGCAGGAATTTATTCTCGGTGCGGACGGCAATATGCACTTTCGCGCAACTGACATGGCAATTCAGCGCCCATAATACAGGTTTCCAGTCAATTAGAAAAGCATATTCCGGCAAATTGAAGGTTTATGGTCGCGTAACACACTACAACAATCCTAGTTTAAGTCGTGAAAAATAGTGTGCCGTTGACTGATGACAGCTGACTGTTAAGCGTCAGTTGTCAACCGTTAACCACCCTACATGTAATATTTCACAAATCCCGCTCTGACTGCTGTATTAAACATTTCGTTTCCTACTTACACAGGATTTGACTCACTTTTTCTCCCGGGGGTAAAAATCAGATCAACATGGTGTGTTTGATAGGTAGCAAAATCTTGAATCAACTGGTTTATATTCTGTTCATAGGCAATCACCTGGCCTTTTTTATCGATTAAATTGATGGTATAGTTAAGATTCGTAAAAAAATAGAGAAATTCTTGCGGTTCGATTTTGCCAAACACTTTTAAATTAGACGGAGCAAACTCAGCAAAAATAATCGGATGATTCTTTTTTAACAAATTGACCATTCCTTTGAGGGCAGATGGTTCATAGCCTTCAATATCAATTTTGACAATATCTACTGGAATATCTGCTAAGAAATCATCTAAACGAACTGCGGGGATTTCCTCATAATAAGGATTCTCTCCATGAACATAATTCCGTAACTCGTGGACAGTATTACCAGTAAATCTAGCTCCATAGTTGGCTTGATTTCCAAGGTTGGAAATCACAATGGTTTTATTCTCATCACTCACTGCTAATCGATAGGGTGCGATCGCGGTTTGAAATTGATTATAATTAATGCTGGTGGTGAATAAACGAAAGTTGTTTTTATCGGGTTCAAAACTATATATTTTGGCTTGAGGACATTGACTGGCGACAAGGAGGCTATAATAGCCTAAATTAGCTCCAATATCGAAAAAATACAGTTCGGGTTTGCAATGTTGCAAATATTTTAATAACACTTGAGTCACATGTTGTTCATATTCACCTTTCACGAGAATTGGCCGACTAATGGCATTGTCATCTAAATTTAACACCATCGAAAAATTGTATTTTTTTAAATCAGCGATCGCATCATTGGAATGGGCTAAAAACCGAAAAATAAATCCCGGAAATTTTTGATAGACTAAATTTTTGAAAAACTCGAATAATTTCATCAAAAATCACACTCACCTATGATAAGGTAAAAAAAATCAAATTAATACCAATTTACCCACATGCAACAGATGAATTTTGTTGGTAAATTTATCAAAATCAGACAGCAAACCTGTCAAATAGTTAAAAATTAAAACGATGGATATGCATCTGCACAGCCACCGTTAATTAATTATGCTCAAAAATCATGCCAATCGTGGAAAAAATTTTGTCTCCTACCCTACCAATCGTAGTTAGCTTTACCCTTGTATGGTTCACCTGTAAACGGTTGGAAACCAGTTGGTGGATAATCGTCATGTTCCGGTGCGAAAATTTCGATCGCAGCTTCAGAAATAAATTGAGTAATTATAGCCACAATACGTGAGAGCATCATCATATTTAGACCCCTTGTGATTGGTCACATTATTCAGTCGATAAATTTAATGTAGTGGCAGAAGATAGGGTAAATGGGATTTTGCAATATTTTTCAAATCTCCGCAATCTTGATTTATCCAAATTGACGTTTTGTTGTTTATAGTGAGAAGAAACTTCGAGAATAATTAACTTTAATTGCGGGATGATAGATAGCAGGACTTACGAACTGGAAAAGAAAATCAAGCCTTTGACTTAGTTAACAGTTAACAACCCTACATGTAAAATTTTATAAATAATTTAAGACTGCTAGGATGTATAATAAAATCTCGTTGGGAGTACAGAAATGACAACTACCAGCCAGAAAATGACCCTGGAAGAGTTCCTCTCCTATGATGACGGTACGGATAACCTATACGAGTTGGAAAATGGGGAACTGATTTGGATGCCTTCTGAGAGCGAAATCAATCGACGAATAGCCATGTTTTTGTTAGCATATTTGCTTCAACAGGGAATTCCTTCCTATCGATTAACGGTGAAGACGGAGATGGTAGTCAGTGGAAAAAGGGTATCCGTCCGTTTACCGGATTTGTTGGTGTTATCGGAGGAATTAGCAGCAGCAATGGAAGGTGCAAGCAGATCGATTATACTAATGGATATGCCCCCACCTTTGCTAGCTGTAGAAGTTGTCAGTCCTAACCAGGAAAAGCGAGACTATCGCTATAAACGCAGTGAGTATGCAGCTAGGGGAATAGCCGAATATTGGATTGTCGATCCGCTTCAACAACAGGTAACGGTATTGGAATTGGTTGAAGGTCTGTATGAGGAAAAGGTTTATCGAGGTAGCGATCGCCTAAATTCACCTTTGTTTCCCCAAGTCGATTTAACAGCAGAGCAAGTATTACAAGCAAAATAAAAGTTGAATCCTTCAGTACCCTTAACCCGCGTTTCTCGCAAAACCCTAAAACTCATAGGGAGTAGGGAGTGGTGAATAGAAGGAAAATCAATTTGTTATTCAAAGCTGACAACTTACTCGTGAGAAATCCTGGTTAAACCCCAGTGATACAGGTTGCGTACAAGTAACTTATTTATATCAACTTTATCGACTTTACTGGTAACTTCTTGAAGGACATCAAACATTAAATCTCTTATCACTTCGGGATTATCTGAGAGTTTCACCGGAAATAATCCCCCATCGTTCCAGACACGACGGATATCATATAAATTCAGCGATTGACATTGATGAACTAATTCATTGCGTTTTTCACGAATCCTATCTAATAATTTATACCATTTATCATTGGTGTCAATTTTACGATAATTACACCAACCTTTAATTAAAGCCGTAAATCCAGGGTTATATTTATTTCCTAGGTCTTTTTTCTCCGGTGGGATGGTCACAAAACCTTTCTCAAGCCATCTATTTTCTGTAAATTGAATAAATAGCAAGCGTTCTATAGTTTGCGCAAACTGTATAAAAGCCGCAGTATAATTCTTTCTGGTTAATGCTAATTCAATTAAAAATGCTGACTCCCAAGTTTTGATTACATCTTTTGCTTTCATATTATTCAGTGCTTCTTGCCAAGATTTGATTGTCTCACCATCCACAATTTTGGCAACTTCTTTAGAATTGATAAAATTACCAATCTCCGGAATAAATTTATCCATCTCCCAATTCGTATAAAGTGTGAGTATACCAGCTAACTTATACAAACAGGAATGACGATTTAAATGTACTTTTAACCAGATTTGTGCTTCACCAAAATCACCCCGCTCCCAAGCAGAGATAACTCGTAATTTTTCCAAAGACCAGAAATATTCTCCCATTGCAATTAATTTAAAATCTTGAGAATAAGAAGCAGTTCTAGCACCATTTGCTAAAGCTGGGAAAAATTCTTCCGGTTCATTTGGAGTCGCATTAAAAATCCGACACTGACGAACCAAAGCAGCAGCACAGATTTCCACACAAGATGCGATCGCGGGGGTACATCCTTTATTTTGAATCCATAAAACAAACTCTCGATTGCTAGAACTGGAAAAATAATCGAGTATTTCTGGTATTATTAATACTTCTAATTCTTGACGAATTGCATCGCTATCATTTGCATGGATAACTGGAGTATGAACATCAACTCTTAATTTAGGATATTGTTGCCTAATTTTTCCTGCCATTAATTTTGCCAACCATAAGGTATCCAAACGACGGTAAAACCAAGAGACATTTTCTGGTTGGTCTGTTCCCCACAAAATAATATGCTTTAATCCTTGTTTAACAGCCTGTTCAATAATTTTACTATCTAAAAGTAATTCAACTTGACTAAAATCTTCACCCAACCATTCTACACAATAATCATAATATCGCTTGCCAATATCGCGCGCACTCCAAGGAAAAGTTTTTTCTTGTCCTTTTTCATCAGTTTCTTGATAATATCCCCGTTCAATTCCTAGTTCTCGATAAAGTTCATCAACGTGACGGGGATAGCTAATATTTCCATCTGCACCAAAGGAACGAATTACACCATCTTGACAGCGCCATCCAATTTGACGTGTTCCCACGGTAATGATTAAGGTATCTACTGGCTCTACTTGATTCATGAATTCATTGGTAATTAAATTGTATCAAGTGAAAATATTCAATTATTGTGGTGTGGGTATCCTGAACCTTTCTCTTGATAATTGAAGTGCTGAATAATCAATTAAATTAATCACTATTTTTTCGTTTTTGATGGCGATATTTTGGGATTATTTGCCATTTATCCAAAGACTAATATTGCTTGATTTGACTTTCTTAATTTATCTAACTCTTGAGCATATTGAAGTCTATCTGGATGGTCACAACCAAAGATAGTGACAACTTGATAGGGTTCTTGTTGATATGGAAAAATTGATTTTATCCAAACGAATGATGGTGTTCCTAATGCTCCACCAACATTTGCATTTCCTGTTCCATTACTCATTCCTTTAAAGCGAGTATCTCCATAGAAAAAATCTAATGCCGTACCTTTCACATTGGCGTTAGTTCCCTCCGTTTGCCAATTCTTAACCTTTTGTGGTGGAATTTGATTTGGTGATTTGACTAACCAAACTTGAGCATTTTTATCTAATACGTCTTGATGTCTTTGTTTTAGCTTACTAGGACTACTGGTATAGTTATTTGTTGATGATTTAATTTGCTGAAAAGCTGTTTTTAAATTTGTAAATAAGTCCTTCCATTGACGTTCATTATAAGCTAGCGGTAAATTACTATTCGTGACCTCCCAATGACAACCCCGCATTCTTTTATTTAATAAATGTAATGGTCGTCTTGAACCTCTTCCAACCCCTCCTAAATGGGAAGCAAGAATTAATAATTGTTCAGCAATCAGGAGATATTTAGTTTCTGTTGCTGTTAAATAAATTCTTCCTCTGTAGCAATAAGGTTCTTGACTTGGAGATGGGTTTATCCTTGTCGCAATGGAAATTTTACCTTGTTTTCCTAATTCTCCAAATAATAGGCTTTCTAAACTCTGACAAGTCGAGATATCGTACAAACTTAATGCAACTGCACGGAACCAATATCTGAGAATTCCCCGGATAGCACTCGGACGAAATTCTACATCTCCCTTATATCCATTAGCTCTTGATGGGGGATTGTAACCATACATTCCCTGAGTCCATAATTCAAATTCATAGCTAGTTGATTCGTAGCTAGATTGAATATTATTTGGTTTATTTAATAATGCTAATCCATAACCGCTACTTACACGGGAGCCGATACCTTCTAAAAGTGCATTTTCTAACCATTCTTTGACAGTTTGTACGACATTTTTATCGAGATTTTTATCACTTTTTCCCTGGGCTGTCAGACGTAAACCAATTAAAAATTCTGGCTGGAATAAACTTAAAAATGCATGGGGTACAGGCTGATATTTAACCACATTCCGTTCCCAAGACCATTGCGGTGTAGCCACATCAATACTTAAACATGGTTTAATGGGGAATGCGTCTAAAAATTCAACTTTTGCAGCTTTAGCATTCTTCCCTTCTAACATTCCTAATAAATCACATATCTGTGCTGACGCACCATGTTTTTTAGCCCAAGTACACGCAGCACCCTTAAGGGTAGAAGCAGGGATATAAGGTATACCAAAAACAGGATGTAATACAGGCAGTAGTAATTCCCTAAAACCCCTTGTACCACCAACACGTAATCGCCAATTAAACGTAACTTTTAGGGTATTTTCCTCTTGGTTATCTACTAGTTTTAGAGTGCGATCGCGCAATTTCTTATATATGTCCTGACAATTTTTTTCCGCAGTAACTGTATCTTTAAGAATTTTCATTCTCTCCACTTCATCGTTCTCATCAGGAAGTTTTGCTTCTGTCCAGTATAATGCTTGTAATGGATTGCCTAATTCACTCATATTAATTGCTTGGGGTGTGATGTTAGCCACAGGTGCAGAAGCAGTTTTAAAATAAATGCGATCGCAAACTAATCTAAATTGATTTTCGAGTTTAGTTTGGATAACTTTTAGTTGTCCCTGAGCGTTTTTGCGTAAGTTATCATCGCTAAAATAAATGGTGAGACATTTATTCTCATATCCACCGTATACAGATGATTCTAGCAAAGTGCCCAGTTTAGATTTATTTTTGAGTTCTGCTTGTACAAACTCACGCCAAATATCACTGGAAGAATTAGATTTGTTTGGTTGAGAATTACGATTCATTCTTGTTCTGCCTCACCTAAAATTGGTACAACCCAAAAAGACCATTCCCGTGCTAATTCAATCGCTAAACGGTTTAATCCTGTGTATACCTGCAAATCCATTCCGATTAAACTACCTGCATCATCACAAGCAAAAGATATATTGCTTAACTCCTGCAAAGTTTTTAAAAACTGTTGATAAACCTGACCTTTATAGCGTGTATCCTCCGAACGTGCCTTCATGTATTTCAATCCATCCCCACAGAGACGGTGTAGTCCCCAGGTCGAAATATATGCTGATATTCCTTGCACAATTGCACTCGCTTTTTCATGGTCGCTAGAACGGACTTTCTTTTTAATTTCTAAAAGTCCATTATAAGCATGACGACTAAAATCTCTTGTATCTAACTTCAACATTTTCTAGTTTCCTATTTCTAATTATCTTTGATATTTGCAGAACTATTTTTTTACTGCAACTGTTTTATTTTCAGTCCAACCTCTCCCTAAACCTTCTAAACCACCAAATTGCAAACGGTCATTTAAAACTTCTAGCAACAATTCTCGAACTGTTTGAGTTGGTGTTTTATCTTTATTTGCTTTGATTCCCCAAGGGAAAAATAAAACTGTTTCAGAAGGAATTGCTTCTTCTGAACGAAATGAACCACCATCGACTACTTTCTCATCTGTTTTTAATGCTATTCTCACTTCTCGTTGTAAACCTATTTCTACTAAAGCCGCACAATCCTGATCAGCTAAAATTACTAGTTTTTCTTGGAGATTTAAAATCCCATTACCATTGGGTATTTCTTTAAAAACATCTAAATAATTAGCCTTGATACTTAATTTACTTAGTTGACTAATTTCATTTTCTTTGAGAACAGCACCTTGTAAAAATACCTGTTTACCCTTCACAGATGCAACTACTTTTTTACTTGAATCTTGTAGCTGCAATTTACATTCTTGAATTAGTTGTGTCAAATCTGGATTTTGTAACCAGCGATTCCAGCGACTTAACCACAAAGGACAGGTTATCCATAGATATTGGTGGCTAAAAGAAGCAATCGGAAATAATAATAAAGTTGCATCTGCAAACCATACTTCTCCTTCTGTTGGTTGATTACCATTTTTAATTCTTTCACCAAAAAAAGTACCTGCTTCTGCTTGAACTGAGGGATTACTTTCTAGCAATGAACGAATTTTACCCCGGATAGAAGAAGAGGGAATATAGGGGTATTCAGTCTGTGCTTCCCGTGCAATTCCTAACAAATTTCCTGCTTGGGTACTAGCACCTGTGTGTAATGGAGTTAACAAGTAAGTGTAGGTTAGATAGTTCATATTGAATGTAGTTGAATGAATTTTAATGAATAGATGGTCTGTTTGAGAATTCCAAGTAATCTGAAAATACGAAGTTAGCTGATATTATGCTTCACCCAATCTCTAGTTAATTTCATCATTTAGAATTCCTGACTCACACTTGATAATTGATCCACAGTAATTCCGAATAACCCAATTTCCTCCAGCTATTTACCTTGGTTTCCGGGTTATCCTGATACAAACTCTGGGGTTGGTTCAAGTAATACATACTCCCTGGAGTTGCAGCAAAAACCTGGGGTGCAGGAATACTCTTAGTTTCATCTTTTTTGTCCCGAAATCTACAGCTAATTGCTAAAGCTTTATCGGTAGCAAAACTGACTAATTCTCCCTGTTTCCATTCCCAAGGTCTTGCTTGACAGGTGGATGTTTCCCGACCGTGATTTTTATCCTTGCGTTCAAATACTCCAGGAGTCACTAGATAGGCGATCGCTCTCTTCGCTCTTGCAGATATAAAGTTACGCTGGGATAAAGCTGCTAATTCCTCCCATTGCTTCCCTAATTCATCGCATCTGTGCAATAACACCCGATGTCCTTCTCCTCCCAAGCGAATTGTGGTTGGTGTGTCAATCTCCACATTCAGTCCCACAGCTAAACTCCATCCTGGAAGCATTCGGATTGCATTCTCCACAAAGTAACCGTCTGCATCTTGAACTTGTCGGGTGTTCTCTTGGATGGTATTGTGGGGTCGGGTTTCCATTGTCCAGGGTTTGTTTTCCCCTGGATGTTGCACTAACCAATTTTCAGGTTTAATTTGACCTGTTTGCAGATATGTCGCAACGGTTGAATAGGGTAAATATTGACGATAATTTGGAGTTTCCTGGGTCGAATCCTCTTCATCGTCACTTTGCGGAATCGAGGAAGGTCTAACTAAAGGACGGGGTTGGGATGGATTGGTTTTGACGTGATGGAAGGGTGAATTTTCATCCCAATCGACGGGAATCAGGGGAGTAGTACCGACAAATCCCAATGGACGGGGGAAATATAGGGTTTGATCAAAGCAGAAAAATGGCCCTTTAATTTGCAGTGGATGTTTATCGTTTTTACCAGTGTTAATTAAAGTATTAATAGCACCTACAATTGTATGACCATTCGGTGGAAATACGCTACTTGCCCAAGCTCTTTCTCCTGGAGAAAAGGGTTTTGCATCCCGCAGTAACAGGACATCTAAGGGAGTGAGATTATACCAATACATGCTCATTTACCCCCAATTTGATTTTGCGATCGCGTAGTGTAAAAGCTGCTAGTTTTAACCAGCTTTGTACTTGAGTGTCTAGTTCCTCTGGTTGTGTTGTATTCCATAAGCTTGAGAGAAACTCCGATAAAATCTGTTGAAATTGCTGTTTGAGAGTTTCATCTTTTAATTGTTCTCTTCTGTTGCAAAATGTCTGTGTCCAAGATGGAATTGCTGCTGAAATTGGTGCAGGGTGTTGTTCCCAAAGATTCGCTGCTTGTTCAAAGATACTCGCTTCAATATTTCGATGAGTACTTGAACTAATTTGAATTAATTCTTGCCATTGGTGAAAGACATTGAATTTAGCAGTTGCTTTTAAAATATTACCATTTCCGTATAAAATTCTCACCTGTACAGCGTCTTTTTTCTGTTTATTTGGTGATGTATGTTCTTTTGCTGCTGTTTCCGCTTCCCACATATTTTCTAATGCAATTGCGAGGGGAACAGAATGATGGGCAATCACAATTCCAAAACTAATTGTGGCATTTCTTCCCATCGTAAATAAAGGACGTTTACTAATCTTCCTAACTCCCCTCTCTGTTAAAGGAGAGGGATTAGAGGTAAGATTATATTGCCAATAATCCCCTTCATTGGTAAATTCATTTTTTGGGTCTTTATCACCTCGAAAACATTGACGAATATCCCATAACCAATTATCCCATTCCCACAAATTCGTGTAAGCCAAAACATCATCACCACCGCTATAAATTAACCTTCCTGCATAGCGTTGTTCGGTTAAATAGGGTACTAACTGATTGGAAAAATCTAATAATGCTCGACTCAAAGCGCTGTGGGTGGATGGTCCCATATGTTTATTTAATTTGAGGTATTCCTGAAAATCCTTGTTATCTGTAGTGTTTTTTAGAACTTTAGTGGGAATACATTCACGATATGGTGGCATTTTCTTACCCTTCAACCATTCACTCATTCCATCCCCATCTCCAGCAGCTAATACATACCAATCCGATGGATTTGCACTGGGATAATAGCGGTCAAGAATCCTTTGAATACCCTGACGATAGTTTATTTTAATTTCACGAATTTGTTGCCTAATTACCTCTTTAACTTCCTCATCATCTTCATTTTTTAATCTGCTTTCCCATTCCTGCAATTCTTCAGTTTCAGCATCTTCCACCAACCAACCAGAATTTAATAACCGAGGATGATACCTTTGGGGTCTTCCATCATTATCCATCCAAGGAATACCCCATTTTTCCCGCATTCCATTAATGACTTCCCTAGTCCAGGGGTATTCTTGATTAATTGCATCACAAACTGTGTGAAAATACCGCCAATGCTCGAACAATTCCTGTTCCTGCATCACTTTGAGATATCCTGCAACACCAGCAGTTAAATCGGGATAGGATGCAGCAATATCATCTTGAATATTATCTTTTTCTAAGTTTAATAGCTTCGGTAATACTTTCTCCAAACTCCGTTTAACAACTTCCGTCGCATTTAATTGTTCCCGACCATCAAATAAACCTGCATCCCGTTCCCAATATTTTTTTGTATCCCCTTCTGTCACCCAATCGTGATTATTTGAGGAATGGGATGTGATGGGGGGATGGACAACTGCACCAATACCTGATATCGTTGAACGGGGTGCAAATACTGTGGGAATTACCCAATTTCTGGCATTTTTTACCGCATTTAGTGCGCTACGGGTTTGATCAAAAATACTCGACCACCAAGAACCTACATTGACGCTGAATTTACGACCATATCTTTCTAATCTTTGTTGATAGGCTTGGCGTAAAAATTTTAATTCAGCAGGCTTATATAAATTAGCTTTAAAAGCTTGATTTTGAGCATTTACCCAAGGCTCAAATTTATCTTTATCAACTTCCAAAATCGCTGCATTTTTCAATTCTTCCCCTTCCTTACCCAAGGGTACACCAGCCCAATAAAATTGCCACTGTGCTTGTAACCAACCGTCCCAGACTTTACTTTCTTTCCGTAAACCCCGCATCCAGCGACGGTTTTTCTGCAATTCATCAAATACTAAATCCCCTAATTCTTGCCATGTTTCTTTGAGGGTTTGCTCTGCCATTTGCATTGCAGCTTCTACCTTATCTTTGGGGAGAATCATGACAATAACATTGGGAAAACCTGCCGTTAGTAAATCATGAAAATTAGGTTTTGTAACTCCTAAATCGGGATATTTTTGAGTTAACCAAAGGTCAATTAAGGGTTGTTGAAATAAACTGGGATAGAGGAAACTATCGGGACCATATTTTAGGGCTAATTCAAAGCATATTTTCGCCGCAATGTAATGTAAAATCCAGGAACCAGCCCAAAAATCTCGCATTTTACGACTAGCTTTAATTAATTCCTGGACAGGAGTAAAGGTAAACGAAACTACATAGGGATGGGAAACTTCCTTTCCAGGTTGCCAACGTTCTAAATCATCACTGGTTGCATCATAACCCGTCAATGCTCCCGCAAGTGCTGCTGTGATACTTGCATGACTCCAAATGGAACTGTCGGGAAGTCGGGTTTCTGCGGGCATTAACATTAAGGTATCATCGTGATTAAATAGCTCAAATACCTTTTCTGGTAAGCATCTCCACAACCACCAAAATACCTGTTCTTCGTCATTACGGATAGCTGGGGGAATTAAATCTACCAGCTGATCTTCTTTTTGTGTTAGGTACTGAAGTCTACTTGAGATGAGTCTGTTGTGTTCGGATACACGAAAATTTAATGTTGCACCCGATAGCAGGTGTTTGATTTCTAAGCCATTGTTGTCATAATTTACACTACTAGCAATACTACCGATCGCACCCCTATCGCTAGCTGATGCAATGTAGTCTGCAAGTTTCATTCGCTTCAGAAGTTTTCCCTGAGAATCTTCCGGGTTCCAATTATTTTCTACCCAGTCTTGCATGACATCAAGTCGCTGCCAAAAACTGTTACCACCACGTCCAGTATTATCATGTAGAGCCTTGAGAATGGGGTCATGGAGAATACCCCATATTTTCGATTGCCAGAAGACTTTTGCCTTGGAAGATGCGTTGACCACAAGTTACATTCCTTACACTGTGATTGCATAGTAGTCTAACAGATACTTATTCCAAGTCGCCACTATTAGAAAATATGAAGTTATTTTTCTTTGATGGCTGAATATCCTACAGATTGGACGTTTGGTTTGTTTATGAGTTATAGTGGGATATTTTCTTTTTTATTGACAGACGGGAATGGTTATGCTGTTCCAACGGTCAACAACCGCGATCGCATTTTTCTAGTGGTTTGTTCCATGGGTTTTGAAGGGTTCGTAGTTGTGGCTCTATCCCGGAAAAATTTTAATATAAAGGCCCTCAAGTACACACATGCCTTTCCTCATCCATCAAAATTAATATGGTGGAGTACCAGCGATCGCATGTTCCCGGTCAGCAGCAAACTCAGTAGTATCGATTGAATGATCAGTATAAACAACGGTATTATCATCAACGCTTGAAGAGTGGATAGGTCATTTTGAAAATAGTAGACAACTGGGAATTAAAATTTTTAATCATGACTGCGATCGCTGTAATTAGGGCTAAAACAAAAATACCCATTAGAAAAGAGGGAGCTTAGACTACTAGATTAGTAAAGCCCCGCAGACTATGGTTTCAGGGTTACATCTACAGTCAGGGTATTGTTTTGGCGATTGGCTTCACCGAGTTTATTATCTGGATCAATTTCTACGACTACTTTATTGGTGCCATTGTTGATGGTAATACCCTTGGTTAACTCGGCAATTTTTGAGCCATCTGTAAATTCCACTGTAGCCGTCTGAGATGAACCTCCACTCGTAATTTTTACTGGTACTTTCAAATTACCGGCGGTGCTATTTCTAAAGATAAAAACTCCTGCCCAATAAACACAACTTGCTTTGCCACAACGTTTGTTGTTAGCCCTATTTAGGGTAATGGGTTGACCGGGAGTGGCGTAAGGAGTGCTGGTGTTTACACTTTTGGTGTAGCCTGTGGCAAAATAAACAGCTCGACGCATGCTCAGGTCAACTGCGCTAGTAGCACTGTCTGAGAGGGCTTGCCAATCACCGCTCAGTTTTATGGTGTAGTTGAGCATTACAGGGTCAGAGTTGGGATAGGCACCAAAACTGAGAAGGACTGCCTGTGGCTTTTTGTCAGGAGTAGTGATTACACACTTATCTCCTTTTTTCTCTACTTCTAGGTAAAGATTGCCTGTGCACAGAGGGTTGTCCTTAACCGCATCTGTGGCATTGCGATATACCTGCCAAAAGAAAACCGCTCCTTTATTATCTTTAGGAGCAATATTCACATCAAAAAAAATATTGCCTGATCCCGCCAAAAAAGTTACATAATACTTTTTCCCTTTGGTGGGCAGAATTTGCCCTGAAATAGTATTGCTTTTTAGGACGGTGGGATTTTGTGGATTGGTGGAGAATGTTTCTGCTTGGGTGGGTAAAACGCCGTACAAAATCACTGTTAAGCCTAGGCTAAGAATGGCTGTGGGTGCTTTTTTGAACATAGAATTTACCTCCTACCAGTTTTATTGAACTGGTTAACCTTTGCGTGGTAGACATAATGACATACTTATTGTCTGCTCTCAGTTTAGTTTTAGTAATTTTTAATTTTTCAATAGCTGATGAAGGCACTCTACCTAGTAGGTACGCCAAGAATAATATAAAACTAATAACTACTGCAATGTAGGATCTTCTCTATAGATGGCATTGGGCATCTTGCCATGTTTGAGAGCTTTACCATAACTGCACAAAGGGCATTCCATGTTTCCAATCAATTATTTCCCCTCATAAGAGGAGACAGCAGGTCGAGAACGGCGCCCAGATCATCGACGTCAACAGTTTCCAATCAATTATTTCCCCTCATAAGAGGAGACATTTTCTTGGGAATAAGATGAAGAATTGCATTTCATGTTTCCAATCAATTATTTCCCCTCATAAGAGGAGACTATCAGATAATAGACAAAGCCAAGGAGTTGTTGGGTTTGTTTCCAATCAATTATTTCCCCTCATAAGAGGAGACGTTAAGGGCTGGTTAAGACAAAAGAAAGTAGCGTATTCCGTGTTTCCAATCAATTATTTCCCCTCATAAGAGGAGACATACCAGCTTCAGGGAACTTTGCTAATTGATGTACCAACCCTTCAATAGTGTTTCCAATCAATTATTTCCCCTCATAAGAGGAGACTTGGGAGAAAAGAATGGAATCCCCCAAGAAATTAGGTTTCCAATCAATTATTTCCCCTCATAAGAGGAGACAGCAATAATAGGCTTACCACCTTCACTTAAAGCTGCACCACGTTTCCAATCAATTATTTCCCCTCATAAGAGGAGACTGAAATTTTAGAAATAGTCAAAGCATGGCTTACAAATGACATAAAGTTTCCAATCAATTATTTCCCCTCATAAGAGGAGACTCGGCAGGCTCTATTGATCCGGAAGTGAAGTGTTGAGTTTCCAATCAATTATTTCCCCTCATAAGAGGAGACGGGGGCACTGGACAAGGTCTAGATGAAAAGCATTAAAGTTTCCAATCAATTATTTCCCCTCATAAGAGGAGACAAAAACAAGAGGAAAGAAGCGAGGAGATATGGAACTAAAGTTTCCAATCAATTATTTCCCCTCATAAGAGGAGACCGCATCCATCTCATTCCCACATTGCGATCGCATTCCGTTTCCAATCAATTATTTCCCCTCATAAGAGGAGACCCCTGGGGTACGGCAGTAGAGATTATGCTGCCGAACTTTTGTGTTTCCAATCAATTATTTCCCCTCATAAGAGGAGACACTTGGGGTTGGTGTGGGTGTTGGGGTTGGTGTGGGACTTGGGTTTCCAATCAATTATTTCCCCTCATAAGAGGAGACTTGAATTAGTGAAAGAGGCTCTCCAGTGCAGGGAGTTTTCTCGTTTCCAATCAATTATTTCCCCTCATAAGAGGAGACTTGTGCCTGACTGGTGGTGATAATATTCCTTACCGCCAGTTTCCAATCAATTATTTCCCCTCATAAGAGGAGACCCGCCGACCGGTTCGACCTGGTGCTGGTCGAGGAGCTGCTCAAGGTTTCCAATCAATTATTTCCCCTCATAAGAGGAGACTATCGACCTTAAAACCTCTTCCTACACGGGATTAGTGTTTCCAATCAATTATTTCCCCTCATAAGAGGAGACCCCTCAACGAATCACCCTCTTGTGCATACATAGCCCAGGTTTCCAATCAATTATTTCCCCTCATAAGAGGAGACGCCTGGTGCAGCGCAAGTGGATGGACGCTGCCTTGGGGTTTCCAATCAATTATTTCCCCTCATAAGAGGAGACATGAGGTTACTTCCAGTCCCGCCAAACTGGAGTCACGTTTCCAATCAATTATTTCCCCTCATAAGAGGAGACGTTGTCCGCCATACACTTAGGCGGGTAAAGCTTATTGTTTCCAATCAATTATTTCCCCTCATAAGAGGAGACTTTGGAGCATACTGTAGTAAACAAAACAATTTACCTGGTTTCCAATCAATTATTTCCCCTCATAAGAGGAGACGCTGTATTGCTGGCTTCCGAGGCTGGCGTGATAGCATAGTTTCCAATCAATTATTTCCCCTCATAAGAGGAGACAGCACAGTGTCTGTGGTGTCGTTCACTGTGTCTCAGGTTTCCAATCAATTATTTCCCCTCATAAGAGGAGACAATAATAACCATCAGCACGCTTAACTATTCTGACACGCTTAATCTGGTTTCCAATCAATTATTTCCCCTCATAAGAGGAGACCCCTCGATTTTAAACCCTGATACAGCAAGATGTCCAGAGGCGGATTGCGAGGGGGTCTAAAAAATTGTCGTCGAAGCAGTAAAAATCCATGACAAAAATCCTTCAAACCCTTACACAGCAAGGCGGCGAGGGGGTCAACAAAAAAATAGGCATTTCGGCGATTTCCTGACCCCCTCGCACAAAGTCAGATAATCACCGAACTAGGAAAGGAAGTTACCGGAGGACTAACACCCCAAACCTCAACCTGTCCTAGGGTATGCTGGGACAAGGGATAAAAGCGTAGACTATCTTCCTCTAACTTTACAACTTTCCGCAGTCGCTGACACAGTTCCTTGAATTTGCTATGGGTTAGCTGACATTCAAAAACTGAATACTGCACCCGTTGTCCATACCCTTCTAGTAAATCTGATATTTTCTTGCGTCGTTTGTCACAAGGAATATCATAGGCAACAATATATAACAGCATTACCTGATTTGATAGGGTTGATATTGATAGCTGGGATTGTACACAAACTGCTTATAGGCTTTAACTTGTCGCGTTAATAAATCCCAACGGGGCTGTTTCTCGCCATTATCATCTTGAATTTGTTCTTCCATCCGTTGGGAAAATGCCTGCAAATATTTTTTTCTTCCTGTGTCATTTAAAAAACAACCACCATCCCGATATTCAAAATCATTTTGAGCATCAATTACCCGGCTATTGACTAACCATAGCAACAGGGAATCTACAATGGGAGCGCGAAACTCTTCAATTAAATCTGAAGCCAAAGCTGCATGTCCATCGTGGGCGATATGAAGGGAAGCATAATAAGGGTCAAGTCCTTGTAATTCAATCAAAGCTAATAGATGATTCCACAAAACTTGATAGCCAAAACTTAAGATAGCATTTACCGGATTACCGGGAGGACGACGGGTTCTGGCGGTAAAAATAAAATCAGAATTTGTCAAACATTCCCCCAATACACTAAAATATTGGGCAGCACCAGCACCTTCAATACCCATAAGTTTTTCTCTGGTTTCGGCAGTACCTGCTTGAGTTGCTAAATAATCAAGACTTTGTAAAACAGCTTCAATATTAGTGGATTCCAATCGCTTTCGTTGTCGTCGTAATAAAATCCGACTATTTTTTAGTTTAGCCTGAACAATGGCACGAGCAGTAATCAAATTATCTGTTAATAAAAGCTGCTGTTGATAACGGGATAATTGACGAAAACCCCTGGCAATTGGTAATATGCGTCCGTAACAATAACCCATTCGCGACAGGTAGGCAATGGGAATATCACGCCATAAACAGGCTCGAATTGCTTGGGTGGAAACTTGGGATTTACCAAATATTAAAACTTGTTCTAATAGGGGTAATTGCACCTCCCCAAGAATATTTTCACCCTGTTTGATAATTAGTGATTCTTGGTTTAAACCAACGTAGCAATTTTGCTGGGAAACGTAGAGAGTTAACATTTTAATATAATTCGTAATTTGTAATAGCCTGCGGCAAGCCGCTTCGCGTACGTAATACCCGCTCGCGGGAAGCTAGCTACGTAATTTGTAATTTGTCAGGATTTACGCAATCACTGTGCTGCTAAATCCTCATCTGAGATAATTGGCGTTGCTGAATAAATATATGAATTGAAAATTTGACGTTGTGTAGAGACGTAGCATTGCTACGTCTCTTTTGTCGGAAATGTTACGAATTGTTCTAATCTCTACGCTTATTTATTTTTCCACGATGTGAATCACCTAACAACTCGGCTTGTTGTCCTGGTTCTAGCCATAATATTACCCGATCGGCAATGGTGGAAATGGTAAATGTGGCAGCCGTTACTAACAAAGTATTAATAATTACAGCAGCTAGTCCCAAGGGAGCGATGAGCAATATTACCAAAGTTATAATTCCAGTTCCAAGGGAAACTAGGGTATTGCGGATAAAAGCGGCACGCGGTGAGATATACATGGTAGCCTGGATTAGTAGGTGGAATTTAGTTTTAATTACTTATTTTTATTATATTTTGGTTATATATTTTACTTTGATTTTCCCAAAAATCCCACCTAACTGACCAGTAAAAGAAAATATTTAACTTACTTTTATCAGTCGTTCAAAAGGTTGGCTTATAATGTGTTTACCCAGCAAAATTTAAGGTACCCCAATATTTTCTTTTGTCTTGACAAATTAAAATTTCTAGTCTAGCGATTTTGAAAACCTCAAAAGATAAAGACGTGATATATCACGTCTCTAAAATTTGGTAACACCACAATATGACTGCATGGAAATAACTTGCGAACGACTTCTACTGCTAATTGCTACCTTCCTCAAATATCCAGGAGTCGGTTGTCCCGATAGCTTTGAGTCAAGAGGGAAAAAACACCATGATGCGATCGCGCAGGTGCAAAAGCGTTTTCGAGAATTAGCACACAGTTTAAATATCGACCTTCCCCCTGGTTATCCCGCTATTCCCACCCTGCGGAAGGATTTAAATATATTACGCAAATATGGCATCCTCAATCAACGAATGTACCGTTGGGGTTATTACCTGGGAACAGGTGTAATGACCATTGAGGAACTGAAAGTTGCGCTCAATGCTTTACTAAGTCAGGCGAAATTTCAAGGTCATCCCCAAGTGCGATTGATATACGAGTCCTTAGAAAAACGTCTGCGGGGTTGGGATGGGGAACTAAAAGGTGAATTATTTTACCCAGTACGTCAACATTTAAACCGAGCTATAGTCTACACAGACCCGGAGGAAATGATTGCCAAAGGTAAAAATAAAGACAATTTATATCATCAAATTAACTTAGTAGAAAAAGCCATTAGTCAAGGACAAGCGATCGCAATTTCCCGTCAATCTTCACCCTACAACCACAAGCATCTGGGGATGATGGAGGTATATCCCCTACAACTAATTTACCACGATATCGCCTGGTATTTGCTGTACGAATACTGTGACAACGGACATTTTGCTATTGGACGGGTAAACCGCTTTGCCAACTACTGTCAACTATTGGATACTATTAGGGGAATAGCCATACAACAGGAAAAGCTGAAACAAGCCTATAGACTGATTGAGAACGGTTGGGGTTTGAAGTTAGGAGATGTGGAAGAACAAAGTTTAGAACTAGCAGGAGAATTGCCATTGACTTCCATTAAGGTGAGATTTTATCCACCCGTAGCCACGTTTATTTTAGAAGGCGATCGCCGTCATCCCAGTCAAAAAATTAGCAATGTAGTTAAAGACAAATCCACGGGGGAAATATTATCGGTTGATTATACAGTCACCCTCCCCCGACGCTCCTTTGACGAATTTTTGCTGTGGTTGCATCGGTATATGGATGCAGCACAAATTATCACACCATCAGAATTAGCACAAAAGCACCTGCAAACAGCACAAAGATTAATCCAGCGATATTCAAATTAAGGGTGTTGCATAAAAAATAATTTGTGAACAATATGGAATTAAGATTATGATATTTAAAACAATGAAAAAAGATGAAGTATTAAAAGTTATCGCCTTACATCGAGAAGAACTCAAAAAAATGGGAGTAAAATCTCTCAATTTATTTGGTTCTGTTGCACGAGACGAAGCGAAAACTGATAGTGATGTGGATTTTTTGGTAGAATTTGATAGCGAAATTGGCTTATTTGAGTTTATCAAAGTACGATTATTTTTAGAAGATATATTAGATTGTTCAGTGAATATAGGAACTATAGATGCTTTGCGAGAACACATGAGGGAAGTAGTTACAAAGGATTTAATTCATGCCCTCTAGAGATTGGCAGTTTCGTATCAAAGATATGATGCAAGCCTGTATAGCAATTCAAAATTGAGTGAACAATCTGAGTTT
Source organism: Calothrix sp. NIES-3974 (assembly GCF_002368395.1). Classification (GTDB taxonomy): domain Bacteria; phylum Cyanobacteriota; class Cyanobacteriia; order Cyanobacteriales; family Nostocaceae; genus NIES-3974. The sequence continues at coordinate 1,284,680 of NZ_AP018254.1, read as the reverse complement.
TACCGATTTTAAAAATAACGAAACAATCGTAAAAGCAGTTCTATATGATTTTTTGATAATTGGAGAAGCGGCTATCAATATTCCAGCCAAAATTCAATCAAATTACCCAGAAATACCCTGGCGAATTATGGGTGATATGAGAAATGTGATGGCTCATGAATATTTTCAAGTTAACCTCAAAATAGTTTGGAATACTGCTAAGAATAATCTGCCAAATTTAATCGTGTTATTAGAATATTTAATAGAAAATGAGGGGATTCGGTAATTTAAAGGCATCTACAGAATTTTACCCTACCTTTTAATTCCTTCCTCCCAAGGGGGAAGGGTAAATTTAAGCAAAGTAGGGGAATTAAGGGTCAAAGTTAATATGAGAAATCCGAAATCCTAGACCTTAGCAATTTTCATCACACTAATATCGATTTGTGGTCGGGAGAGAATTCGGGGTCTGAGGAGGATTTTAAACAGTAATAATTAAAGATAAAGTTTCCGCTGCCTGTTGAAGTCGAGAGGTTTGGGAGATACCTGTCATCATTTATGCAAATTGAGTTAGTTAGACTAATTCAATCATAGTTAGTCGCTTCCGTCTGCGATCGCTCATCTACTCACTCACTTGACCTGGGGTAATTTTGCTTTAACTTACCTGTATTTCTCACAAGTGAGTAATAAGTGGTAACAGGTTAATTTTCCTACTACTCCTGTACAGATGCGATATATCGCGTCTCTCCCCGCTCCCCCCTCCCTCATTCGGAATATGTAGGGAAATCCGAAATACAACTAGACGGCAAACAATGCTGTAATCAAAGAGCGATCGCGTCACGATTGCGCGTATAATCCACGGTAGGTAAGATATCCCTGAAAATCAGGAAAATCAAGACGGTATACCAACACAGGGCAAAAATCAAGTTCACAGGTGTAGTGAGGAATACATAATTTATACTGTTCCCCTTCTATCCCTACCCTGACATACCCGTCAACTGTTAACAGTCAAAACTAAGCCAACTAAGCATCACCAGGTATCTCCACCTGATTATACGTACTATACTGAATTTCGGATTTGGGAATCATGTTAGAACAAGGCAATATTACTATTCATACTGAGAATATTTTCCCGATTATTAAAAAATCCCTCTATTCTGACCATCAAATATTCTTTCGCGAACTCGTTTCTAATGCTGTAGATGCAATTCAAAAACTCAGTATGGTATCCCGTGCAGGGGAATACAAGGGTGAAATTGGTGAACCGGAAATCGAAATCATCATCGATAAAAACAACAAAACCCTCGCCATTAGCGATAATGGTATCGGCATGACCGCCGAGGAAATCAAAAAATATATTAACCAAGTTGCCTTTTCCAGTGCCGAAGAATTTATTAGTAAGTATAAAGGTAGCTCCGACCAACCCATCATCGGTCACTTTGGTTTAGGTTTCTACTCCTCCTTCATGGTCGCCAGCCAAGTAGAAATAGATACCCTTTCCTATCAAGAAGGTTCCCAACCAGTCCACTGGGTTTGCGACGGTTCCCCCGCATTCACCATCAGCGATTCCACCCGTCGTAGCACCCGTGGAACCACCATCACCCTGCACTTAATGGAAGAGGAACTGGAATACCTGGAATCGGAACGGATTAAAAATCTGGTGAAAACCTATTGCGATTTCATGCCAGTACCCATTAAACTTAACGGCGAAGTCCTCAACCGCCAAAAAGCACCCTGGCGAGAATCACCCAATAATCTCACTAAGGAAGATTACCTAGAATTCTATCGTTATTTATACCCCTTCCAAGAAGAACCCCTACTCTGGGTACACCTCAACACCGACTACCCCTTTATTATCAACGGCATTTTATACTTCCCCAAACTCCGTCCCGACGTTGATGTCACCAAAGGACAAATCAAACTCTTCTGTAACCAGGTATTCGTCAGCGATAACGTCGAAGAAATCATGCCGCAATTTTTATTACCCATGCGCGGCGTTGTAGACAGTACCGACATCCCCCTCAACGTCTCCCGTAGTTCCCTACAAGGAGATAGAACCGTCAAAAAAATCGGTGATTACATCGCCAAAAAAGTCGGCGACAGGTTAAAAGAATTATACAGAGATAACCGGGAAGAATACATTAACGCCTGGAAAGACCTGGGAACCTTCGTCAAATTCGGCGTACTTAACGACGACAAATTCAAAAAACAAGTTGAAGACGCAATTATTTTCCGCACCACCTACCAACCCAACCCAGACACTGCCAACGTCCAAATCCCCAACGAAGACGGTGACGCATGGCAAGATGTCAATCCCGGTGCAAAATTACCCTACACCACCCTCAAAGAATATCTCGAACGCAACAAAGAACGTCACGAGAATAAAGTATTTTACTGCACCGACGAAGCAGCCCAAGCCACCTACATCGAACTTCACAAAAGTCAAGGTTTAGAAGTCCTCTACATGGACTCCTTTATCGACACCCACTTTATCAACTTCCTCGAACAGGAATACAAAGACGTTAAATTTACCCGTGTCGATTCCGACCTCGACAACACCCTCCTCGACAAAGAAAAAGCCAGCGAAATCGTTGACCCCACCACCAACAAAACCCGTAGTCAAGTCATCAAAGAAATATTTGAAAAAGCCCTCAACAAACCCCGCGTCAACATTCGCACCGAAGCCATCAAATCCGACAATCCCCAGGGAACACCTCCCGCAATGGTATTATTACCAGAAATATTGCGTCGTCTACGGGATATGAACGCCGTCATGCAACAAAAAATGGCCGAATTCCCTGACGACCATATCCTCGTTGTCAATACAGCCCATCCCCTAATTCAAAACCTCGCCACCCTCAACCAAGGTACAATAATTCAAGGCAGTGGCGAATCTCCCAACGGACAACTAGTCAACATGATTTGTCAACACGTTTACGACTTAGCCCTCATGACCCAAAAAGGCTTTGATGCAGACGGAATGAAATCCTTTGTCGAACGTTCCAACGAAGTGTTGACCAAATTAACCGAACAAGCAGCCAAATAAATACAAGGGAATGGGGAGATATTTACGCCGTGCTGTACTACAGACGCGATATATCGCGTCTCTCCCACAATTTCCTTTACTCACCGAGAGAAAACTGTACAATAGGAGATTGTCACGAAAAATCAAAAATTATCAGAAGTAAAAACTATGTCTCGTCGTTGTCAACTCACAGGTAAAAAAGCAAATAACGGATTTTCCATATCCCACTCCCACCGTCGCACCAAACGCCTACAACATGCTAACCTGCAAGTAAAACGCGTTTGGTGGGCAGAAGGGAACCGCTTTGTTAAACTTAAACTTTCCACCAAAGCCATCAAAACTCTGGAGAAAAAAGGTCTCTCGACAATGGCTAAGGAAGCAGGTCTTGACCTTAATAAATTCTAGTAATATTTTTTACGTTGCATACCAGCGAATATCCGTAAACCCCAACCCGGCTTCTCAACCAGAAGTCGGGTTTTATCAAATTGGAAACAAAAATGGGACAGATGAATTTTGTGTAGAGACGTAGCACTGCTACGTCTCATATCCCGGATATATTACAAACATTATGAGAATCAGTATCATATCCACAAGGCAGACAATCCGTCACCACCACCAAGAGATTTTCCCTTCAAAACCCGGATTCTCGAAGCATCAGTGGAAATTTCCCATATCTTCAAAACTGGATGATAGATTTTTCTTTCTAACTGGGTAATATAGACTTACTTTCCTACTTCCTTCAGTCACAACTTTATCAACTTTCCTTGCATTTTTCATGAACTTGGCAAAGTTAATGTAAAGTTATGCCTTTATTTTCTCTAGTCGGATATAAATTAAATAATTCAAATCAAACCTTTAACAATCCGGTTAACTTTTACAAAACTCAAATTCCAACCATAAAATCACAAGTAAAAAACAATCTGATGGAATAAAATGGCGGTCATCAGCGTCACCAAGAAATTGGTGGCTATGGTTTGATATCAAAATCAATTAGAAACCTGAATTAGTATTGCTGAACAGGGAATAAGCTATGTCTCGAAATCGTCGATTATTCAAAAAAATTCCAAGAACATACCGAAAATTATTTCGGGCGATCGCATCTGCCATCCACAAGCAAAAAATTTGGTTATTGCGCACCTTATGGGTGACAAAATCACCCCGCAAATCCGCAAACTCAGGGTTCGTTTTACCCACCGTGGCAATGGTGTCCCTGGTAGTTGTGCTGTTGACAGTGGCAATTTTATTCCGCTCCTTTGAGCGGTCAAATAATGCCAGTAATGTGCGGGTGAATGAGGCTGCGTTGAGTTCAGCAATGCCAGCGATTGATCGTGCTAGAGCAAAAATAGACAAATTATTTGAAGACCCAAGACTACCACGCTCTACACCTTCAGATTTAGCATTATACAATGCACTTGCAAAGGGTATAAATAAGTATACATTTGGCGATGAGACTCAACTACAAATTAGGTTTGATGTTAACGAAAATAAAAAAATTGATCAACCTGGAAGCGATACAGATTTAGCAAAGACAGAAATTATCGATACAGCTTGGCGGTATCCAGTAGATACTGATAATAATGGCAAATTTGATAGCTACACACTTTATGGAATTTATTTTCGTAGTCCTGGTCGTGATGATAAAACCGGCAAACTAGATCGAGCAAGAAATCCTTTAGAAGCCCGAACACCGCCGATGGATGATGGTTCTTTGGGCGGAATATGTAAATCAGCAAGAGGTACTGCTGCAACGCTAATCGGTGAATCTGGTTGGTACAAATCAGGTACAACTCTTAAGAAAAGCTTTTTCGTTTACGTGACTACTGTACCAATTACAGAGAATCCATCCGATCCAAAATTTGAACAATATAAAGCTGGTAGTAAAGGCTTTTCAGCGATTGAGTATCAACAAGATCAGGAACGCGTTCCAATTCCAAATAATGCCGTTGTATATGAAGACGATCTAGAAGTATCACCTGGTGGTGGTCTACAGATAAACGGACGAATTTTTACAAATAGTAATTTTCAAACGACACAACAGTTCAACAATGACCATGTGAGATTTTATCAAGTTAGTAGTCCACAATCATGTTTTTATGAAGCAGAGAATAGTAAGATCATAGTCGGTGGAAATGTTGGATTTGGTCGAATTACTGGAACCTCAAGAACAGGTAATGTTCCCATCCATTTATATAAACGGGATGGTGTCACCATTGGAACAGCCCATGTTATCAGTAATGCAAATAAATCCGTCAATAATACCGCAGGTGATATAGCCTATAACACACGAGCTTTTGCTGAACGACTTAATAAGTTAGTTGCGGTTCAAATGGGTACAAATAGAAGTGACTATAGCAAAGACCCAATAGATGTTAGAGAAGCAATTCAAACTAGAATTCAAGATAACCCCGGTTTAAATGTAGAAGAAGTACGCCAAGAAGAACTTGAAAACTACTTTAAAAAACGTATAATCAGAGTTCCATTTAGGAGAGTATCTATTAATCAAGATGGATCTGCTGATTTTGCTGGTCTACAAGATGTTGGTACAGATAAATTAAGAGCGCAAGATTCCTGGATATATCCATTCGATGCAAATACGGGTTTAACTATAAATCCTGATAAGTTACCTGCAATTGAACCGAAGAAACTCCAGGATGTCCATAAGGGAGATGAACAATTTGTTGGCGATCGCGTTCTTGTTGGCAATAATTTACCTGCTCTATGGTTTGATAAGTCACTTAAAGACTTTGTTGGCAGAAAAGCCACCCAGCTAGTTAAAGCAGGAATTAAGTGGGATTTCACCAAGGAAAACTTAGATAAGAGTGACGAAGATAGGACTCGTTCCACGCGAATTCAAGACATATTAAGTCTATCTGGAGCGACTGAACGCGATGGTTTCTTTGAGCAAAAAGCCACAGAAACACCTAAAAATAAGCTTGATAATGTTGGTGGAATGCGCGTAGTCACTGGTGCAGGTATTTTTGTTGATGGATCACAATCTGAGGGTGCTTTCTATCCTTGGGATTCGTCAACTGATTTAGATAAAAGTACACCAGGAAACCAAAATGGATCTTTCTTTCAGCCTCGTCCTTCATTGGATACCAACTTTGTTGGCAATGAAGCTAATAAAGTGAAGCCAGATAGCCTAAAGTTTAAAAATCTCGACCCCATAGTTGTATGGCCAGATACAATGCCAATGACTGGTGGAGCAAATGTTGCACGAGATATGAAGGGTGATTTATTGATGCGAGCAACTGCCGTGTATCACTACAAACTAGATGACGGTATCGATCAGCGACCGATTGCTTGTATTAGTAGCTACTATGACCCTACCGATGCTACTACCGCGAATAATGCTCCTGGCTTACCATCAAAAGCTCAATCAGCCAAAGAATTTCCTTATCCAGCAGCACCCGGTGGTAAGTCAAACAATGGTGTTGTCTATCCTCCCTATAGTGGAACTAGAGCCGCAGCGATAAGTAAATACTCCAGACAGCTAGAACGTCAAGCCAGATTAGTATACCCAGACGGACGTTTTGTTAATGAACCATTGAGAATGGCTTTATCTAAGCCAGCTAACAGCAAATTATCAATGTCTGAGAGTTCGGCGATAGACACTGCTGTCTGCGCTATTGAAATTCTGAATGGTCAATTAACACCGAATAGTAGCATAATTCCCCATGGTGCAATTTACGAGCAAGCATTTCTGGATGCGAGACAGGTTAAATCAGTAGAACAAACAACGAATGTAGCAACCCTCGGGAAAAACCCACAGTATAATCGTGCCATCGAAGAACGTCAACCTCTAGAAGTAAGGGTGACTGTTTTGGATATGGATGAGCTAAGGAAAAAAACTATTGGTGATAATTCCGAATATTTGCTCCCTAATAGTGGTATTATCTACGCGACCCGCGACGATGCGCTGCTGGATTTAAGTGATACTCCTGATCGACAAACGGGTGAAAAAACAGATGCAGCTGTGACTGCTCGTAGAAAACTCATCAGTCCTACCGATTATAAGCTTGACCCCACTCGTCGTCCCAATGGGATTATGTTAGTCAATGGTAGTCGTCTCGATCGACAAACTAACTATAGAGATGAAGAAAAAGGTTTAATTTTAGCAACTAATGTACCCGCTTACATTAAGGGTGACTTTAACTTGCATATTAAAGGAGGAGATAAATCCAAACCTGTGGAAGAATTTGGTGAAAAGTTAAGACAAGACGATGGCAGTATCAACTGGGGTAAGTTTTATCAACGTGGACAAGGTAAACCTAATAATGATTTAGATTTCGATTTTGCTTGTCGTCCTAAAGACCCTAGGCTTCCTGATTGTAGAACAGGTGATACTTGGCGACCAGCAACTGTTTTAGCAGATGCTGTCACCGTCCTTTCTGACAACTTTCGTTTCGGTTTCCGTAATGAAGGTGACTATGACCTCAGAAATAATGAAGGGGATATCAAGTCAGCAGAATATAGAAATCAAGGGTTTTTTGACAATAATTACGTTACCAGCAGTGATTGGTATAGAACAACAGGAAATATAGTTGTTCCTAGAGACTTTGATGGAAATCCGAACAACGGTAACGAACAAGGCAGTTCCTACCTGAACAATTTTGTTACTCCAATTCAGCGCAGAGTAAGATTTGGCGAATATCTAATGGAAATTTGCACAAAAATACCTGTGTCATCCTGTACAGCAGAGGATTGGAGTCTGGATGGTGCGGGATTAAAGCCAACTCCAGAAAATGTTGTGGGTAAAAATTACAGGCTTGATACTTTTAGAGCTGGTACAACTGTTGAACTAGCGAAAGTTGATTTACAAAGGTATGCTCGTCGTGTCGCTTTTTTGCGAAATATCGATGGAAACTTAATCCTAGATAATGGGCAGCCTGTTCCACTGGGAATAGATGGTACTAATGGTACTAAAATCATCAACGCCTATACCCGCAATCAGCAAACGACTCTTGGATTTGCGACATTTGGTGTACCTCCTGCAACTGAAAATGCTGCTCTATGGTTTAGAACAACAGACAAGCTTGATGGTTTACCTGGAAACAATACCAAATACGCACCTCAATATCACCTGTACTACATGACAAAAGATGGAAGGCCGTTAACAGGAACAGATCCAAATGAGCATCCATTGCTTGTACCAGTTTTGCAACTCCATGTCCCACAACCAGAACTCCCCGGTAATCTCGATAGACCATTTAGAGAACTTTTGGGTAATAATTCCAGAGACGATGGGAGAGTTAATTGGTTTCAAAATGGCTATACAACTACAACAAATGTGATTATTGCAGGTGGTGACACACCAAGCCGACCAACAGAATTTAATGGTGGTTTGGAAAACTTTGTTCGTTATTTAGAAAGATGGGGAAAGCCAGATAACGGCAGACTTGTTCCTCAAAATCATAGCCTTGCTGGTTCATTGATTCAATACAAGCGTAGTCAATATGCAACTGCTCCTTGGGAAGCAATACTTAACGACAACTCCAGTATTTTTGGTCAAGACTATAGCTCTGGCAGAAGCTCTGGCGGATACCCATTAGATTTAAATAGAGGTAGAACCTCTTTTTATACACCACCATCACGTCAATGGGGTTTTGATGTTGGTATATTATCCCAACTTCCAGACTTATTTGCTCAGACGTTTACCTTACCTCCAACAACTGAACCTAACGAATTTTTCCGAGAAGTGAATCGAGATGATCCATGGGTGAAAACCTTACTTTGTGCAAAAACTGCTGATGGTAAAAATAATGCAATTTCCGCAGATCAAAGACCAACAGAGTATTGCAGAGAAAAGACTGAGTAATTAAACACAAAATAAATTTCCCAGGAACTAATTCTGGGAAATTTAAGATTTCAGTCTTAACTAATAACTTAAGTTGCTAGTTAGTGCTTATGAACGGTATCAAAATAATACAAAATTCAGTTTTTTTTATGTATTATTTAGACACTGATACTTCAGGCTTTGTAATTATAAAGTCGTATTTTTTATAACTGGTAACTTGGGTTAATATCTGTGGAATCAATCAAGTTTTTTTGCTCCTCAGAGGACATTAATATGCATTGTACAGATTCAAAAACTTGGATAAAAAAATTGAAACTTTTTGCCTGTGCAACACAAGCTGATAATAATCCAAGTGGTTTTACAATTATTGAATCGTTAATGGCAATTATCGTCGTGGCGATTTTAATGACTGCGATCGCACCTGTGATTGTTTTATCAACAGCGACTAGAATACAAGCACGGAGAATTGAGGTCGCAACTCAAGCTGCAAAATCATATATTAATGGTGTGAATTCCGGTAATATTCCTCTTCCGGATGTTGTGACAACAACTTTTGATCAGGTTCCTGCTCCAACAAAATTAGAGAATTTGTACTGTTTTGATGTTGATGGTGGTGTTTGTGGTAAAAACCCTGAAGGTCAAGATAGTAATCAAGACTTGCGAATTCAAGCTTTTAGAACTCCTGGAGATAGGAAAAGTGGTTTTCAGATGGGTTTACGAGTTTATCGAAATGACGCTCTCAAATCAGGTAATCCCCTTAAAGCCAGTACAGCAGATAAGCGAGTTACACAAAAAGTTTTTACTGGTGGTTTAGGTGATGTTACAGCGCCATTAATTGAATTAACAACTGATATTTCTGCTGCAAATACTAGCTTTACTGACTTCTGTTCACGCTTGAAGAATTCAGCAAATACCAGCTCCGAATGTAACAGGTAAATTTAATATAGGAATCATACTTGAATATTGAACAAGATTAAGTACAGTTTCTATTCCCTACTTCCTAATCCCTAACCCCGACAGCTAGATTCAACAAATCAAAAAAGATTACCATAGCATTTGATTATGAAAAAAATACTGGGTCTATATATTTATTACAGACTAAAATTAAAAAGCCAGGAAAAGAAATCAAAAAATTCTGGTTTCACTTTACTAGAGCTACTGGTGGCAATGATTATTGCTGTTTTAGTGATTATACCATTGCTCGGCTTTATGTTAGATATTTTAAATACTGACCGTAGAGAACAAGTCAAACTTATTACGCAACAAGAAATACAATTAGCCATAGATTTTATAGGTCGGGATTTACAAGAGTCAGTTTATATATATGATGCTAAAGGCATTCAAGCAATAAGAAATCAATTACCTTATTCCACTAATAACGATAGAGTCCCTGTTCTCGTGTTTTGGAAAAGACAATTTCAAGAAAATATTATCCCATTCAAAACAAGTAAATCATCAAGAAAACAAGATGACGCTTTTGTATACTCTTTAGTTGTCTATTATTTAATTCAAAATAATGCCAATAACAATAGCAATAATATTTGGTCAGATCAGTTTCGGATTGCCAGATTTGAAATTAAAGATGGAATTCGAGATTTAGATCAGCCATTCAAAGCTGATGGAAGACCAAATTATATGAAAGATAAGGATGGAAATGAGCTAGTTCCAGATAAAGGATTTCAACGCTATGATCTGAGTGGATCAGGGACACTTGAGATCAAAATGAATAATTGGAAAAAAGATCCAAATGTAAATTACGATCTCCGCGCTAACAGTCCAAATGTACTAATAGATTATATCGATAAAAGTAAAAATAATTCACTTAATCCTGTTGATTGTACAACCGTTTTCCCTGTTGACCGACTACCAGCAGATAAGCAAGAGGAAAGGAAACAAGCACAACTAGTTCCAGCGAGTAATGGAAATTTTGCTTATCCCGGATTGAATGCAGCATTGGCTAACAGTAGTTTTTATGCTTGTGTAGACATAGATAATACTTCTGCAAAAGTTTTTCTGAGAGGTAATGCATACGCTCGTCTTGACCCACAAAATAATGCTTATAGTGATAATAATAGAGCTTATTTCCCAATGGTAAGTCTTCAAGTTCAAGGCAGAGGTGTTATCGGTATCAAGTAATATACTAAGATAGTGGAAATAAAATGTTATTCATCTCAATTTTTGATAATTTACTTCCTTTTGAGTCAACAGATAATGTCAAAATTAATGACCAGACTTGTTTCTTGAAAACTCACCAAAAATCAAGTTTAGATACATCTGCTGGGTTCACATTACTAGAAGTTCTCGTCACTATTGTAATTATAGGTATATTGTCTGCGATTGCCGCTCCTAGTTGGCTAGCTTTTACTAGTAGACAACGTATTAATAAAGTTAATGATGTTGTACTTTCTATCTTAAAGGAAGCTCAATCAAAAGCAGTTAATACAAAAGTTAGTTACAGTGCTTGGTTTCGAGATAATAATGGCAAAATAGAATATGCAATTATTCAAGCAAGAAAACAAGATTCTTTGAGAACTGAATTAACAGAGAAAGACATTAATATTTGGAAATCTTTAGGTGAAAATGTCGGAGTTAAAGATAATCAATTTTTAATGCGAACTAATATAACCGCAACTAATCAAGCGACTAATGCGATAGCATCTAAAGATTTAAAAACTCCTGTCAAAATAACATTTGATTATACAGGTGCTTTAAGTGATGCAAATCTTGGCAGTGATAATTTGAATGATTCTATTGGTCTTAGATTAGTTTTTGCAGTTCCAAAAACTTCCAATAGAAATGAGCCTAGTGACACAAAAAGATGTGTTATTGTCCAAACTATACTAGGTGGGATGCGTACTGCTCAAGACAAAAATTGTGACAAGTGAAAATACTAGAGAATATATCCGTATAAAAGCTGATGGGGAAAATATTAATAATAATCCAAAATAGACTCATCAGGCGCGAGATAGGCTCCATGATGAACACACAAATAGACTTCACCATCGCCATACCCACCTACAACGGAGCAACTCGCTTACCCGAATTGCTCACCCGTCTCCAAAACCAAATTCACACAGAAAATATCAACTGGGAAATAATTATTGTTGACAACAACAGTAATGATGACACAGCTAAAATAATCCAAAATTATCAAGCTAATTGGTCATATCCCTTCCCATTAAAATACATCTTTGAACCCAAACAAGGTGCTGGGTATGCTCGCAAACGTGCTGTTCAGGAAGCAAGGGGTAAATACATCGGATTTCTAGATGATGATAATTACCCCGAATCTACATGGGTAAAAAATGCCTATGAATTTGGAGAAAAGTATCCCCAAGCGGGAGCATTTGCTAGTCAAATTCATCCCCAATGGGAAGTGGAACCACCGGAAAATTTCCAACGAATAGCGCCTTTTTTAGCGATTACGGAACGGGGTAATCAAGCATTATTATATGTTCCCAAATCTAAGTTACTTCCGCCATCGGCTGGTTTAGTTGTGCGTAGACAAGCTTGGCTGGAAAGTATACCAAAAAATTCGATTTTAAATGGTCGAGTTGCGGGAAATACTCTTACCAGTGAGGATTTAGAAATGCTGGGGTATATGCAAAGGTTGGGGTGGGAAATTTGGTATAATCCGACGATGGAAATTTATCATCAAATTCCGGCTTGGCGATTAACAAGGGAGTATTTAATTCCTTTTTTTCGCGGTATTGGTTTAAGTCGCTATGTGACGCGGATGATAGGTGTGAAAGCGATTTTGCGTCCATTGGTTTACATATTGTATGTAATCAATGATGTTCGCAAGATTTTCATCCATTTGTGGAAGTATGGCTTGGTAATTAATACTGATTTAGTTGCAGCTTGTGAGCTTCAGTTATATGTTAGTAGTTTAATGAGTCCGTTTTATTTGTGGAGTCATGGGTATTTAAAAAATCATCAAGTTGATTGAATTGAACTCAGGACTTACGTAACTAGCATATTATTTTAAGTTCATAGTGATGACTTTAGTTCTCAAATTAAGTGCTATACGTTTTCGCATAGCGTGTCGCTTGCAAGGATTGCATTCATCTGCTTTCGCGGGAAGCAAGCGGGAGCAGGGTAGTGCTTAATAAAAACAAAAAATCAGAATTTTGTGACACTTGTGTAAGTTCTAGAACTAAAAGTAGGGCTATATCAATGAGGTCTTGTTGGGTACTCGAAAAGAAGCAAGCTACCACTGCTTTACACCCAACCGATTGATACATATTAGTTTATATTAGCGCTAAAGCGCAACTACGAATCAATCATTTAAGATTAGGAATTAGGGTTGGCTGATATTAGTAATTTAATTTTAATGATGAATTATTAATTATTGGCTTTGATGGCATGAATTAGGGTGCATTAGTTAACCAAATATTTGGATGCATTTACCAAATTACATTCATGTCAAAATATCATCATAAATCTAGCTCCAGTGGCTTTACCACTTTGGAGGTATTAATCGTGCTGATTTTAGTGGGAATTCTCAGCGCGATCGCACTACCTACTTGGCTGAATTTTCTTGCTGTTCGTCGTCTCAACACGGCTCAAAATCAAGTTTATCTGGCTCTACGTAAAGCCCAAAGTGAAGCAACTCAAAACAAACGCACTTGGCAAGCTAGTTTCCGTAGTGATAGCAATGGAGTAGTATCCTGGGCTGTTCATCCTGCAAATCCGAATCAATTTATCCACCCAGATATCCGTAATCAGGATGGGTTGTGGCAAAAATTACCCAGTGATGTCCGCATTGATGAAACCGTTAATCCCAAGGGTAATCGAGAGACAACAATTCCTAAAGCCACATCTGCTTCAGAATGGCGAATTTTATTTAACTATCAAGGCTGTCCTGTATACGCAGTCAGTAATGAATGTATAAAAACTTCATTACGCACCCTCGGACAAATTACCCTACATATCCCCACATCCAGTCAAATCAAACGTTGTGTTTATGTATCCACGGTTTTAGGAGCTTTAAGACAGGGAAAGGAACACACTCAGCCTAATAATAGCGGAAAATATTGTTATTAGAACGAACTTTGTTGACATAAATTTCGGAAATTCTGGCTAGACGCAGCAGTGCTACGTCTCTACGTTTATAATTCGTTGTGCAATTCGCAAACACTGGAAATCTTAAATCCGATGATCTTACCTTCCCACCTAATTATTTTTACACGCTATCCCGAACCCGGCAGGACAAAAACCCGATTAATTCCCAAATTAGGTGCGGAAGGTGCAGCTAATTTACAACGGCAAATGACAGAACATACCCTTGAGCAAGTGCGTATCCTACAACAGCAAATATCTATCTCTGTGGAGATACGTTTTGCGGGAGGAAGTTTACAATTGATGCGCAACTGGTTAGGAGATGAATGGATTTATCACCCCCAGGATGGAGATGACTTAGGAGAAAAAATGGCGCGATCGCTAAGTGATGTTTTTGCTCAAAATTGTCAAAAAGCTGTGATTATCGGTACTGACTGTCCCGACCTAGATGCAACTATTCTTGGTCATGCATTCCCATCCCTGGATAATTCTGATATCGTGATTGGTCCTGCTGAGGATGGTGGTTACTATCTAATCGGTTGCCGTCGTCTGTACCCGGAATTATTTGTTAACATTGCTTGGGGAACTGCTGATGTGCTTAGACAGACATGTATCCAATGGGAAAAATTGAATTTAACCCCCACCTTACTCCCCCTTCTCAGGGATATCGACCGTCCTGAAGACTTATCCAATTTTGGATTTTAGATTACCCTACGGGAAGCCGCACTACGTGCGTCTATGGATGTGAGATTACTCTTTGAGAAGTCGCGCTACCTGCGTCTATGGATTTTAAATTCACAATTGGGTGGGATGAAGGTAATTTTTCCCGTTGATGCGGTGAACTAATAGGGAGTATTCATGTGGAATGAAAATCACTTATGTATAATATGTTACTGTATTTTTTCTGAGGACACCAGAAAACCCAAGTGCTAGGTTGGGGTAGTTTGTAGGGCTTTTTATCGCTTTTTATTTCCGTATACCGTATTTCACTATCAATTCACAGTTCCTTCGACTGCTGACTTTAGCCTCGTTGTTTGCAAAAAATGGCAAAAGTGGCTATAAACAAGATTCAGTTTGTAAAGAAACTGCAAGGTTATTGGTATATCTTCCAGTAACTTTATGTATGGTAATTATTTTTGAGTGGACTGCAAAGTTAAAAAGTTATGGTTAATCGTTTTGCTGCAATCACTGCTTCCCGAACTCTCAAGGTTGCGGGATTGGTTTGTATTCTTTCTTTTTTCCTGGATTTTGTGATTTTGTTGTTTCCCTTTCAACCAACTGAACGGGGATGGCAAATTTCCCTTGCAACAGCTCTGGTAGATAGGGGAATTGTACCTCTTGTCGGTTTAGGCATGTTATTTGCCGGTTATTGGGCTGATAGTATGGTAGAGGATGACCGAAGCGGATTTGATTTACGAATGCCGGCGATGGTAATATCCTGTGTGCTAGGATTAATGTTTTTGTTGATTTTCCCCCTACATTTAAATAATGTTCGCCAAGCTAGCGCTCAAACGATAGAAGATATCGGTAAGCAAGCTGAACAGGAAGAAAATCAGTTGAATAGTCAACTGAATCAATTTTTGGGGAATGCGGAGTTAAAAGCAGCTCTCGAACAGCGTAAAGCCGCAGCCAAGAAAGAATTAACGGATATAATCAACAATGAAGCAGTATATAAACAACGCTTAGAAGATCCAAACGTACCTGCTCAAACTAAAGAATTATTAAAAAGATTTAAGCAAAATCCTGCCGAAATTGACAAGTTTCTTGATGAGCAAGCAAATCCTCAACTGCAAGCAGCTCAACAAAAACGTCAGATTCGCGAACAACGGGAAAGAAGAGAAAAAGCTGCTCAAGACCAAGCCTTTAAATCGGGACTGAGAATTGGTGTGAGCAGTTTATCATTGGCAATTGGTTACATCATTATTGGTTGGACGGGTTTACGCAGTATGGGTGTCGCTCAAGGTGGTGGTCGCAAAGCCACTGCACGCTAGATTGAATGCAGAGGGTAGGGTGCATTTTGGTAAAGACGCGACATATCGCGTCTTTAAATATTTAGGATGAATGGGAAAAGCCAAGGGATGGAAATTAATCCCTAATTTATTACTTGTTGATAGTAGCGCTAAAGCGCTACTAAGAGCCAAATAGGTTAAAACTACTCCCTGTATAGACGACCCGACGGGTCGTCTATACCCACTCCCTATTCCCTACCCTCGCGAAAAGACTTTTTCCGCAGACCCTACTTAATCCAAAATCCATAGACGCACGTAGTGCAGCTTCTCGCAGAGTAATCTAAAATCCAAAATTAAAATGATTTCTATTTATATTCTGACCTATAACGAAGAAATAGATATTGCCGCTTGTATTGAATCAGCCATGTTATCCGACGATGTGATTGTCGTCGATTCCTGTAGTCGCGATCGCACTGTGGAAATTGCGCGTAGTTATCCGGTACGTGTAGTTGAACATGCTTTTGAAAGTCATGGGAAACAACGTACTTGGATGCTAGAAAATATTACCCCCAAATACGATTGGGTATATATTCTCGAAGCTGATGAGCGCATGACACCGGAATTATTTGCTGAGTGTGTCGAAAAATCCCAAACAGGTGAACATATTGGTTATTATGTTGCCGAACGAGTCATGTTCATGAACCATTGGATTCGTCACAGCACCCAGTATCCCCGTTACCAATTACGTTTGTTTCAACACGGAAAAGTTTGGTTTACGGATTATGGCCACACAGAACGGGAAGTTTGCGACGGTTCCACCGGATTTTTAACCCAAACCTACCCCCACTATACTAGTGGCAAGGGATTTAGTCGGTGGATTGATAAACATAACCGCTATTCCAGTGATGAAGCGGTAGAAACTATTAAACAACTGGAATCAGGGAAAATTAATTGGGTCGATTTATTCTTTGGTAAAACCGAAATTGAACGTCGTCGAGCTTTGAAGGATTTATCTTTACGGATTCCCGCTCGTCCCCTAGTTCGGTTTATATACATGTACTTTTTCCTTGGTGGTTGGTTAGATGGACGTGCTGGATTTACCTGGTGTACCCTACAAGCATTTTACGAGTATTTGATTTTACTCAAAGTTTGGGAAATCAAAAATATGCCCCCTGTTTCAGTCCAAGTTCCTTCAACCCAAGTTGAATCAGTGATGACTAGCAACTAAAGGGAATAGGGAGTCGGGAGTAGGAATGAGCTATTTTCTGGTTTGGTTGTGTTCAAACAACCTGGGGGGTTGACTTGAAAGTGGAGACGCACAAGAGACAAAACAAGATGTTGGCAGTGGGAAAAACCACTTTCATCTCATGGAGAAGCAGCGCTACACCCATCTACGGTTCTGGTGTCAGCATTACATGTAGGCTACCCCCTATTCCCCACTCCCTACTCCCTATTTTTTCGAGAGGACAGAAATCCGCGATCGCAGGACATGAAATATAACTTAATATAGTTTACATGAGTTCTCAGGGTGGCTACCTCCCGACCCAATATGGTGAAAAGCATGTCAGAATGCTAATTTAGAGAGAAATTGATTATCCTGATTCCAGGTTCAGTTTCTCATTGTGTTCACAAAAATCCCACAATTTGCAACATTCATTCACACAATGAGTGTAATGAAAGTAACATGAAAATACATCAGGTAGTCGTGGATTGATTTTGGCAAGTGATGCTGCAACAAGCATTTTTGAGCCAAAATTCAACCTCCATAGAACCTGTTGATATTGAATTGATACGGGGTAAACCTAGTACTCGACCACATCAAAAAAGTCAGGTCAAGGTCAGCAAGGGGAGCGGGGGGAAAATACCCTTAATTCTCCCACTCGCACCACTTTCGTTTCCTTGGTAGGCTACTAGATAAGTCGAATTTCCATGATTTGGAGGTTTGAGAATGAAGGAAATATGCTCATCTTGAGAGAAAAAACAATTTGAAGAATGGGGGAAATTTCCAAAATCCAAAATCAAACATTGAGTTGAGGTGTAAGTGACCATTTGGATTTAAGCTGTGCTGATATTACTGTTTTTAGACTGGCAACTTATGTGAGTTAATCAAATCGGTTGACATGAAAATCAATCTGAGAAATTCCACTAACCAAAATAAGGAGAATCGGGGGTTGGGAATCGAACGTTGGAAGCAGGATTTAAAAAATGATTTAATCGCTGGATTGTTGGTAGTGATTCCCTTAGCGACAACAATCTGGCTTACAATCACCATTGCCAATTGGGTGATTGACTTTTTGACGCGGATTCCCAAACAACTCAATCCCTTTGAAGGGCTGAATCCAGTATTAGTTAACTTACTGAATTTAACAGTTGGATTTGCTGTACCTTTAGTCAGTATTTTGACAATTGGGTTAATGGCCCGTAACATTGCTGGTAGATGGTTATTAGAATTGGGAGAACGTCTACTCCAAGCCATTCCCTTGGCTGGACAAGTATATAAAACCCTCAAACAACTATTAGAAACCCTGCTCAAGGATACCAATGGTAAATTTCGGCGAGTGATTTTAGTCGAATATCCACGTCGGGGAATTTGGGCGATCGCCTTTGTGACTGGTGTAATTAGTGCTGATATTCAGGCACAGATGTCACGACCAATGTTGAGTATATTTGTACCCTCAACTCCCAATCCGACAACAGGTTGGTATGCGGTGGTTCCGGAAGATGAAGTGATTAATCTTTCCATCTCGATTGAAGAAGCTTTCAAAATCGTCATCTCCGGTGGTATCGTTGCCCCAAATACCGTACTTCCACCCATCTCTTTAGCAAAAGAACGTAAAATTGAAATCCCATCCCTGGAATCCAAAAGACAGGTAATGTAACTCGAAGACAGTTAAATTTAAAATAATCAACAGGTAAATCAACCCAAACTAGCACCAATCGAATTATTATAAGTTGTCTGCCTTCGTACATGCTTAGACTTGCTCAACCGTCGTCGGGGTTTAGCGACGACAAAAAAGGCAAGTTGATACTTAAGTTAAGTGCGATTTTGCCGACATCTATAAATTAATTCTGCCCTAACATTATGCAACCGCGTATACCCCGTCAAATAGCCCGCGAATTGGCCCTGCTAAGTCTCAGTCAATTACCAGCCAACCCCAAAAAACTGACCGAGCAACAACTTCCCAAGTTGGTTTTAGCCGCAGTTCGCACCTTGACATCAGAAGTTCAAGAAACCCTGAACAGCGCCTCTGCGGAACTACAACGCAGTCATGACAGGGTGTTAAGTAGCGAAACCCGTGCATCGGATCTAAATACGGCTAGAACGATGCTCAAGGAAGCTATTTCGTTTACGCAAACGGCAATTAATCAATTAGGAGCAGCAGTTGAATTCCCGGAACTGATCCAACTTGCCAACCAAGACCGAGAAGTGGCAAAGTATGCTCTAGAGATTGTCCAAACAGTCAGCGCCAATCAAAACGCCATCGATGCAGCGATTGGTTCTGCCCTAGTAGATTGGCAAGTAACACGTTTAGCGCAAATTGATCGGGATATTTTGCGCATTGCCGTGGCAGAAATGGACTTTCTCAATGTTCCTGACCGCATTGCCATCAATGAAGCGGTAGAATTAGCTAAACGTTATAGCGAGGAAGAGGGACACAGGTTTATTAACGGTGTATTACGACGCGTTACTGAGCAGAAAAAGGCTGTTTAGTTGTAAATTAATTTTTCAGGAATGGGAAACCGCAGGATTTTAGATTTTGGATTTATGTAAAAATAGGTGGTGCGGGTTGTAAAGCCAAATACAGGCAAGATGCCTGTTCCACTTGATCAGTAATTATTTTGCAAAGTTCTAAAAAAGGCAGGTAGGAATTACGGGGGAAACTAGCTACTTGGAGAAAATTAGCCCCTACCGATCTATGGATTTTGGATTGACCCCGTAGATAAGTAGTAGTGCAAAATTAATTTGACATTCCGAAACGCTGAAATCCTAAGTGAATTGCTACTCCTTGAGAAAGCTTCGCCAACCTTCCAAGTCCTGTGGACATACTACCCCGGATTTCTCACAAACTCCTAAAGCTTTCAGTGAGTAGGGAGCGGGGAGTAGGGAGTAGTAGAAAAATTAACCCATGACTCAAGGCTTATCACTCCCTTGTGAGAAATGTAGGCTACGTGTTTACGCAGTATAACGAAGCTAATGCTGTGGACAATATATATTTAATTTTGGGTGTTACTGAATTTGGGTATGAATTATGATTATTTACATTTTGTATTGAAACCACAATCGTCCTAGAGACGTAGGGATGCTACGTCTCTATACAACGTCAAATCTTCAATTCATATGTGTATTCAGCAACGCCTAATTTTCCATCAGTATTGAAATCTGTTTGCTCAATAACATACCTGCAAAAAAATGCAACCAGCACCTTTACTTTGACACCACCAAATACGAAAAACCCTTAGCTATACCTCCGGAATCCTCCATCTGTATCTTTCCCCACTCCCCTGGAGACGACCCACCGTTTATCAATTCTTCCCCACTCCCCTGGAGACGACCCAGCGGGTCTTCTCTACTCCCCACTCCCTACTCCCTTTGTATTCCAAGTTAGTAAACGATATATCTAGGTGTAATGGTTTTTAATTGGTTCCGTCGTCAGCATGACGACCCTACTCTACAAACACAAACCCCTGATAAGCAGGAAACGGATACATCGGTATCTGAGCCAGCGGAAACGTCAGAAAGTAATGAATCTTCAGCTAATTCAGCGCCTGATGTTGCCAGTGATATGTTAGCTTTTGCCAAAGCTGCGTATAAAAACATTCAACAAAAGCAAGCGGTGACAAATCCGGAAACATCTACTGATACAGCCTCAGAGGTTGGGGAGGTGAAGGCAGATGGCGATGATTTGCGGAAAGAAGTCGTGGAAGTTGAACAACCTCCGGAGGTAACTGGCACTACAACTGGGGCAGATATTGCCTCAGAAACAGTTAGGGAAGATGTATCCGTCGATGGGGTGATAGATGGAGAAAAAGTTGATCTTGATAAAGATAGTTCCCTGGATACAGAGAATCTGGGTACACCTGAAAATACAAGCACTACCCTGAATACGGATGTAGCAGAGCCAGCAACAAAACCAACACCCTCATTTTTAGAACGGGCGGCGGCGGAAAGGGAAGCAAAACAGGAACGTTTGATGGCGACAGCTATCTCCGACGAATCGCCTATTGCCAGCCCATCAGAAAATGCGATCGCGACTCCAGGTGCTGCTCAAGATCAAGACAGTGCATCCACCGCAGAATCAGAAGAATTAAGTTTTGATGAGGGATTTATTTGGTCGGCGGAGGTTTTAGCAGCCCAGGGGCGAAAAGCGGAAGATATTTCCCTCGATGAAATTACCTGGTTGAAAAAATTACGTCAGGGACTAGATAAAACCCGTCGTAGCGTTGTTAACCAACTCAAAGCCATTGTTGGTCAAGGACCCCTCAACCAAGCAGCTGTCGGGGAAATTGAAGCTTTACTACTACAGGCTGATGTGGGAATTGACGCAACTGAATATATTATTGAAACCTTACAAAATCGTCTGCGGGAAGAAGCCCTTCCTCCCGATGCCGCGATCGCCTATTTGAAAGAAATTCTCCGAGGGATGTTAGATGCGCCTTTACAAAAATCAGCAAAACCCGTATTTGCCCCCGATAAGGATTGTTTAAATATTTGGTTGATGACCGGAGTGAATGGGGCTGGAAAAACCACAACTATTGGTAAACTTGCCCACCTAGCCCAAAAATCCGGTTATAGATGCTTGATTGGTGCAGCCGATACCTTCCGAGCAGCTGCGGTGGAACAAGTTAAAGTCTGGGGAAGTCGTAGCGGAGTTGAAGTAATTGCCAACCCTGGCAAAAACACTGACCCAGCCGCCGTTGTTTTCGATGCGATCGCAGCTGCCCAATCCCGTCAAACTGAGCTTTTATTAGTTGATACCGCCGGACGACTACAAAACAAAAAGAATTTGATGGAAGAACTCAGTAAAATCCGCCGCATCATCGATAAGAAAGCACCCGATGCCAAAATCGAATCCCTATTGGTTTTAGATGCCACCCTGGGACAAAATGGTCTGCGACAAGCAGAGGTATTTTCCCAAGCAGCCCAATTAAGTGGTGTTGTCCTCACGAAACTCGATAGCACCGCAAAAGGAGGTGTAGCTTTGGCCGTAGTCAAACAATTAGGATTACCGATTCGCTTTATTGGCGCTGGCGAAGGCATCGAAGATTTACGCCCCTTTTCTAGCTATGAATTCGTTGAAGCCCTACTAAATGGCTAGAAACCGATTTGGGGGCAACCAAAAACTTTCAGGGAGTAGGGAGAGACGCAATATATCGCGTCTGTACTAGGGAGTAGGGAAAAACCACTTTCACATCTTCTGATGTCAACATTACATGTCGGCTACTCCCTATTTCCGAGTCAGTCCCCATGTCATTTGGACACCGCCCAACAAGAAAACTACTCATTATTTCCACTCCCTGAGTTGAAAGGGATGAGGAAAAAACACTTTATATTACTTCATATTACTTCTGGTGTCAGAATTACCTATGGGCTACTCCCTAATCCCATCACGGACTACTCACTCTATTTACAAGCCAGACACGGTTACAAATACCCTAATTCTAAGTTTTCGTCTGGATTTGATGTTTTTCTTTTTAAGGCGAATAAAATTTGATTGCATTCAGGGAACACCTAGTGTATGTTTTACCAATATCAATGTTTGTTTTTATCCTGTACCATTAAGCATAAATAAGAAGGAGAGGTAGGAATATCTGGGTGAGGATGCAGGTCGCAATTGCTGTCCCAGAAATCATTTAATTTATCAAGTCAATGAAAAATAGGATTTGTTTCATATCCAAATAAAATTGAGTTACTCCAGCAACATATAGCAATTTTTGCAAATACGTTTTATATTCATTCATACCTATTGCTAGTGGAAAATACTTGGGGGAGGATAAGGTCAAATAATTTTGGAGCTTGCAGAAAGTGGCTTTAAACTTGACTCTAAAGCACAAACTTTCCACAACTTGTTTGGGTTTTGCCCAGTACAATCTTTACAAGCTGGTTCAATTAATTATTAAGAATAGGAACGGAAAAATGAAATACTTGTAAATTTTTCGGGTTACGTCTTTATACCCTTGCAAAAATCACATCTTTTGCTCGAATATGGTCTAGCAATATTTAACCGCATTTAGTTGACTGAAACCAAAATCTGCATATTGAAACTGAACAAATAATTCTGTGCCTCAACCACCTTCCCGACCAACAGACACAAATCATGGTGCAACAACAGCCGATGTCACCCCAGTTGTTGCACTCAAAGAGCTTGTGGCACGTCTGCACCGTGAACAGAACAAAATCCAAGATTTGCTCAGTTCTTTGGGTTTTGCTTTAAGGAGTTTCAACAACCTAAATCAATTTTTGGAACTCATTCCTTTAATGGCAACACGAGTGACAGATGCAGACGGAAGTGCCCTTTTTCTCTACAAATCCAATGGACAGGTACGCCTGGAACAGTTACATTGGCAAGACAGTCGCCAGCGCAAGAATATTCGTAAAGCTTTAGAGACGGCAACCAACCAAATCACCCAAATACCCACCATCACACCCTCGACCACAACTGTGACTACAAGTATTTTGGATGAGTATATGCACCATCACCTCGGTCCAGGAATGCAAATTTTTGGGACTGCCATACTAGTTAAACATAATGAAAGAGGTTGGTTATACGTCCTCAGTCGTGACCCAGAATATACCTGGACAGAAACCCGACAAAAATTAGTTCGCCTAGTGGCAGACCAAACAGCCGTTGCGATTGAAAACGATGAACTGGGGGTAGAACTACGTAAAAAGGAACGTCTCGATCAAGAATTGGAGATTGGGGCGGAAATTCAACGTCGCTTATTGCCTCGCCAATGTCCGACTATTCCGGGTATTCGTATTGCTGCTACCTGTAAACCAGCTAATCGGGTTGGCGGCGATTATTACGATTTTATTCCCACTAACCACAATCAAATTCAGCCTCACGCCAAAGACAACGCTGCTGGTGCAAATGACCCGTGGGGTTTGGTAATTGGTGATGTCATGGGTAAGGGTGTCCCTGCTGGTTTAATTATGACTATGATGCGAGGGATGTTACGGGGAGAGGTGTTACATGGCCATCAGCCACGGCGAATTTTACAAAACTTAAATCGAGTTATGTATGCCGATCTGGAAAATTCCAATCGGTTTATTACCCTTTTTTATTCTGAGTATGACCCGAAAACGAGGATTTTGTCTTTTAGTAATGCAGCTCATAATCCTCCCCTTTGGTGGCACGCAGCAACACAGACAGTGACGAGATTAGACACTTTGGGAATGTTGATTGGTCTAGATGCTAACAGTCAATATGAAGACGCACAGGTACAGTTAGAATCGGGTGATGTGGTGATGTACTATACCGATGGTTTAACGGATGCGGCTTCTGCTGATGGTAGTCATCGGTTTGATGAAGAAAACTTAATTAAGGCTTTTTGCGAATCATGTCCGATCTATGATGACCCCCAGGATATTGTCGAATATTTGTTTGAAAAGGTGCGTCAATTTATTGGTTCGGATAAAAATAACACTGATGATATGACTTTGGTGGTGTTAAAAGTTACTTGATTTTTCTCCTGCTTGTCAGTTTTTGGAAGTGGGGAGAAGGGAGTAGGGAGACGCAATATGTCGCGTCTGTTCATCAAAACAAGATATACCTTTTGTGCCTGTTTTCTGTCTTCAAGAAGTGGTTAATCAGGTATTTATTGACACTTGACGAACATCCTCTAACGATGAAACCCGAACTCAGGTTAAATAGGGAACAGTAGTAAGAACCATTTTCGTGTTTGGCTTTATCCAAACGACATAGGGGAATGATTGGCACTGGGTTTGGAAATAGTAGGCAAGGAAAAGTTAATTACAGGGTTATCTCGTCCCTATGCTCCGCGTGGGGAGGCATTCCACGAGGGCTACTGCCTCTAGATTCTTCAACCCAACCTACCCGATAATCAGGCTTTTAAGTCTAAATGAACTGTATTGCGACATAGGGGACTGATTGGCACTGGGTTTGGAAATAGTAGGTAAAGTAAAGTTAATTACAGGGTTTGACTTCGGTACGGTGGTTAGCGTATATATGGGTACATTGGCGTTGGGAACCAGCCCAGATAATTTGCCACATTGGGGGCGAATTTACCAGTAGGGTTCGCCCAAAACTTGTCATTTCAACTCGATATTTAATCGCTTTTTGTAGTTTATCAACTTTTTGAGTCTGGGTAATCGTAACTAGGGCTAGGTCTGGTTCTGGGTAATCAACTTCGATTTGGCGCTGGCCTTTTCTGGCTTCAATCTCATCAAACACATCTAGGGCTAATGCCTTAGGGTCTGTTCCTTGGCGAACAGCATCAATTTCGTCTATGGGGATGATTTTATACTTTTTCCTTTCTGCTTCAACAGTTAGGTTGGTACGGGGATTGCTAACTGTAAAAAATTGGTTTTGATTAGGGTGTTTAGTAGCTACGGAAGTGGATTGTTCACGTTGCCAAATATAAATTGCGGTTCCCACCGTAGCCAAGGTGGTGAGTATTAAACAGAAAAGTAATTTGAACTTTGCCGACATAATAAAAAACGTTGGAAAGGACGTTTATGAATGGTTATGGGCAATTAAGATTGAATTTTTCGACTAGATGTTCTCAATCCTCTCATCCTGGATTTACTCAGCTTTTTTAGTCACTTACCAGAAATGTGGATTATGTCTGTCAGTATGAAAACGGTGAATATATCATGATTAAAGCCTCAAAGGTTGACAGAACTTGAGTTTGCACTTTGACAAGCTTAGTTTCCGTCCTGGGTCGAATGCTGGTTGCTTGACCATCCTTCGACGGGTTAAATACAAGATATTCACTACAATTAGGTTGACGGACTACTGGGACTTACCACTGATGAAGTAGAAATCGGGTTTTGCGATCGCTTCCCTATACTGGGTAAACGCAAAGCTCAGGGGTAAAGCCATATCGCGATTTTCCGAAGTTGCTGATGCTCCTTTCTGTGTCCTAACACAACATAAATGGAGTCAGCAAAGTCCTGTTGAAAACAATCTCCTAGTGATCAATATTCAGTCTTAAGCCAAGACTTTCAGATACTTTTCCTCACACACACACTGAGTATAGATCCTTATTGTCCCAGTCGTCATGGGCAATACAAACTCATAGACATTTTGGGCGTAAAATAGTTCCTCCCGTTAGCAAAAGCAAGCTACAATTCGATTTGGCATCACTCTGCCGTAGTCCATCAAATTATCGATTCAATAAACCGCCAATTATGAGCATTAACGAAGTATTCATGCCTGCACTGAGTTCCACCATGACGGAGGGGAAAATTGTCCAGTGGCTCAAATCACCAGGGGATAAGGTGGAAAAGGGCGAAACAGTGGTGGTTGTGGAGTCTGATAAGGCCGATATGGATGTGGAATCCTTCTATGAGGGGTATTTGGCTCATATTATAGTGCCTGCGGGTGAGATGGCTCCTGTCGGTGCAGCGATCGCTCTCTTAGCGGAGACGGAAGCGGAAATTGAAAATGCGATCGCTCAAGCTCAAAGTTTGGCAAGTACAACTTCGACCTCAGTACCTGCATCCAGTCAGGAGGTGACACCTGAACCTGTATCCGCATCTGTCTCAACTTCTGTCAATGGTGCAAGTCAGCGTAGTGGTCGGACTGTGGCTTCTCCCCGCGCTCGTAAATTAGCCAAGGAGTTAAAGGTTGATTTAAACAGTTTGATTGGTAGTGGTCCCTATGGCAGAATTGTGGCGGAAGATGTGGAAGCCGCAGTCGGAAAGGTAAGTACACCGACAACTGGAACGACTCCGGTTGTACCTGTCACTCCCAGTGTGCCGAAAGCTACACCTGCTCCCACACCCGTAGCTGTTACTCCCGGAACCACCACCCCATTTACAACCCTACAAAATGCCGTGATTCGGGGAATGAATGCCAGTTTAAATGTCCCCGTGTTCCGAGTGGGTTACACCATCACCACCGATGGTTTGGATAAACTATATAAACAACTCAAATCTAAGGGTGTCACCATGACCGCTTTGATTGCGAAAGCGGTGGCGGTAACTTTACAAAAACACCCCCTATTGAATGCAAGTTATTCTGACCAAGGTATTGTGTATCCGTCTGCCATTAATATTGCTGTCGCAGTGGCAATGGATGATGGTGGGTTAATCACCCCGGTGTTGAAAAATGCCGATCAAATCGATATTTATAGCCTATCGCGGGAATGGAAGTCTTTAGTGGAAAGAGCGAGAGCAAAACAACTGCAACCGGATGAGTATTCCACGGGAACGTTTACTGTGTCGAATTTAGGTATGTTCGGTGTGGATACCTTTGATGCAATTTTACCACCCGGTCAAGGCTCTATTTTAGCGATTGGTGCATCCCGTCCCCAGGTGGTTGCTACTAGCGATGGGATGTTCGGTGTGAAGCAACAAATGCAGGTAAATATTACTTGCGACCACCGTATTATCTATGGCGCTCATGCGGCTGCCTTTTTACAGGATTTGGCAAAATTAATCGAAACGAATGCCCAATCTTTGACAATGTAGGGATGGACGACCCGACGACGTAGAGACGACCCGTCGGGTCGTCTCTACCCAAATCAATATTAATCAACAGTTTCCCATTTACCGAGGGTGTGATGTATGATTGGGCATTAATCACAATCAACATACTCACAAACTTGTAAATATCGGTGCATTATGACTTGGTGGCAACGATTCAAAAAAAACCCATTGGCCAAATTAGGGGCGATGATTCTGCTGATTTTTTATTTAACCGCGATCGCAGCTGATTTTGTTGCCCCCTATGACCCCTATGTTTCCCAGGTCAATGGTTCGTTGTTACCTCCAACACAAATACATTGGTTTAACGAATCGGGACAGTTAACCACCCCCTTTGTTTATCCTACCACCCAAGGTAAAACAGATTTAGAAACGGGCGATCGCCAGATGATTGTGGACAAAACGAAACCCTCGCCGATTCGTTTGTTTACCTCTGGACCCCAGTATAATTTGTTTCGCCTTAGTTTACCTTTACCACCAAAATGGGAGGAGGTGGAAGTATTTTCCGGCATCCCCATGACTCTACATTTATTTGGTGCCGATGGAGAGGGGAAAATTAATCTTCTGGGTACGGATGACCAGGGTCGTGACCAATTTAGCCGTTTACTACATGGGGCACGGATTAGTTTGTTTATCGGTATTGTCGGTGTGGCGATTTCTTTCCCCATTGGTCTGTTTATTGGCGGTATCTCCGGTTATTTTGCTGGTTGGACAGATAGCATTATTATGCGTCTGGTGGAAGTGATTATGACAATTCCCAGTATTTACTTATTAATCGCCTTGGCAGCCGTTTTGCCGGCAAATTTAACCAGCGCCCAGCGTTTCCTCCTGATTATTGTTATTACCTCCCTGATTCGCTGGGCTGGATTGGCTAGGGTAATTCGCGGACAGGTCTTGTCAATTAAGGAACGGGAATACATCCAAGCAGCGCGAGCAATGGGTGGTAATTCTTTTTACATTATTCTCCGCCATGTTTTACCGCAAACGGCAACCTATATTATCATTGCTGCGACCCTCTCCATTCCCGGATTTATTGAAGCAGAAGCGGTTTTAAGTTTGATTGGTTTGGGAATTCAACAACCCGATCCTTCCTGGGGAAATATGTTATCCCTCGCGAGTAATGCATCAATTTTGGTTTTGCAACCTTGGTTAATTTGGCCACCAGCAATTTTAATTATTGCCACAGTACTGGCATTTAATATTCTGGGGGATGGTTTACGTGATGCCCTTGACCCTCGCAGTGTTCAACGGTAAATCACCGGAAATTTCATCACATTTTCACAGCTTTGTCATACATGCTTCATACAAAATCAGTATAATTGACTATAAGCAAACATGCAGTTTGCTCCTCACACCATACCAAGCTCTCTTGTTGTCGGATACAAGGGAGTTTTTTTATTGGTTGTGATGATGACACTATTGTTTTTCTCAAAAAATCATGATCGATGGCAATCAAGTCTGTTTCACGAATGAAGCTGAAACTCAGCATATATTGCATAACTAAGGTCTGCGGAAAAAGTCTTTGCGTGAGGTTAGGGAACAGGGAGTAGGGAATAGTTTTAACCCTGCGGATTCCACTTTTTATCGACTCTCAAAAATTACAGATGCAAGGTGTTTGTCGCTCCTGTACGCCTATTTGGAAAGCACTTTTGGTGACTAAAATAGCCTTAAAAGCTGAGAAAATAAGAGTTTTATTTTCTAGCAAACCCTAACTAGTTGATTGACTATTGATGGCTAACGGTTGATAGTTAACAGTTGTACGCGAGCAAAGTTAAGGATAATTTTAGCGAGTACTCATGTCGCTTAGACACAATCAAATAACAAAGTAGTTCATATATACTTGCCCGACAAACGCGACATATCGCATCTCTCCCCACTCCCTCTGCATCAAGCGAGTAAATAAAAATCAAAGTGACTAAACTTACTTATGAATAGAAATCTCCAAAACATGCTGATGGTAGTTTTTTTTGTGTTTGCGATCGCATTTTTTTCGCCAATTATAGAATTTCCATCAGCCAAAGCGATCGCGTTCACACAACCAATCGATAACCTTGTTCACAGCAATCAAGATCGATTAACTCCCCTAGCACATCAAGAGATACAAGCAGTTCGTCAACGCCGTAACCGCGATATAATTGAGGTCCTTGACCAAAGTCAAAGAGCAGAACTCGACTACTACGTGCGTTCAGGAGAAAAAATAGAATCTGCGGTGACAAAGTTGAGTTTAGACCGGGATCAATGGGATACAATTCAAGCTATTGTTGAACTAAGTCGGTTAAAAACGAAGGCAATACTCGCTCGACATGGGATGCTTTGATTTCGGAGACTGGATACTCTGTAAACAAAAATCCAAAATTTAAAATCCCAAATCCCAAATCGAATAATTTTTCCAGTCAACGGTCAACGGTTAACAGTTAACCGTTAACTGATGGCTAAATTACCAATTTTCAAACATTTAACGGAGTGCGATTATCTACTGGTTGATAATATTCCACTGATTGATTCACAGGATTTTTCACCCCTACATCCATTCCCGTAATCAATCTTGCTCCCCGTCTACGGGTGAAGTAGTTCCACAACCATTGCAGCATCACAACTAGTTTATTCTCAAATCCTATCAGGAAATAGATATGGACGAATAACCAAAATAACCAAGCAACAGCACCCGTTAGTTTCGCAAAGCCTAAATCCACCACTGCTGCATGTTGACCAATCACAGCTAAACTACCATAATCCCGATATTTAAACTGGGGTAAAGGTTTATGATTCAATTTCGCCTTTATTAAGGATGCCACAAATTGCCCTTCCTGCATCGCTACGGGTGCAACACCTGGTAACGGTTTCCCTGTTTGATGGGCATAATGGGCTAAATCTCCAATGACAAACAAATTGGGATAGCCAGGAATACTTAAATCTGCTTCCACAACCACCCGTCCTGCGCGATCGCATTCTGCTGGGGTGCGTTCGCAAATAATTTTTCCTAAAGGAGAAGCTTTCACCCCTGCTGCCCATAATACCGTTTTGGCATGGATGGTTTCCGTTTCTTCCCCAGATTTTATTGTGACGATATCATTGTCAATATTTGTCACCAAGGTATTTGTCCGGACTGTGACACCTAATTTTGTTAATGCTGCTTCCGCTTCCTGGGATAACTGGGGTGCAAAGGGTGGTAATACCCGATCCAAGCCTTCCAATAATAAAACCTGTGTTTCCCCAGTATCAATATTCCGAAAATCCTTCCTCATCGTCTGGTAGGCAATTTCTGCGATCGCACCTGCTAATTCGACTCCGGTTGGTCCCCCACCCACAATCACAAAAGTTAATAAAGCTTGACGCTTTGCTGGATCAGTCTCCTTTTCTGCTGCTTCAAAGGCAGAAAAAATTTGTCTTCGCATGGCGATCGCATCCTCAACCGTCTTTAAACCCGGTGCAGATTTTTCCCACTCATCCTTACCAAAATAGGAATGCTTCGCTCCTGTGGCCAAAATTAAGGTATCGTAGGCAATTACCTCTTCCCCCATAAATACCTTTTGACCATCCGGATCAATATCACTCACCTCTCCTAACAACACCCGTGTATTTTGACTTTCACTCAAAACCGACCGCAAAGGAGAAGATATATCTGCAGGTGAAACCGTTCCCGTCGCTACTTGATACAACAAAGGTTGAAACAAGTGAAAATTACGCTTATCAATCAGGGTGACACTAACATTCTTGACTTTACCTAATGCCTTTGCTGCATACAACCCACCAAACCCACCCCCAACAATCACAACCTGATGGGGTGGCTGACACTCAACTCCATTTACCATAAAAGGGACATCCTTTTGTTGACATATCTGTCACTATTCTTAACAAATATTTATCAAATCGTCGTAAGAGTTTTTGTTGAGTTTGCACATGTAAATTTTTTGTAAAGTTAGTAGCTTTACGTTTATTTAAGTAGGGTCTGGAGAAGGGGTAGGAAATAGTTTTAAAGTTTTAAGCTTTCCCTTCCATTTTTTACAGACCCAAAAAATTACAAATGCAAGGTTTTGAAGTTTGATATACCCATGTATTTGCTGTTTTTTCAGGCAAAATAGCCTCAGCAATTGACGATATAAGTCGAACTAACTATTTTTCAGCAAGCCTTCACCCGGCATTTCTGGGTTGATCTCCTGTATCCTATATCCTGTATCCTGTATTCCCTAATCAACCCATGACCAACCAAGATACTATTTTTGGCAAAATCATTCGTCGAGAAATACCCGCAGATATCGTCTATGAGGACGACCAAACCTTGGCATTTCGTGATGTTAACCCCCAAGCACCCACCCATATCCTGGTCATCCCCAAAAAACCTATCCCTAAACTTGCTGACGCTCAAGCAGATGACACCCAATTATTAGGACATTTGTTACAAACCGTGAGAAAAATTGCCGAACAAGAACAACTTACCAATGGATATCGAGTTGTGATTAATACTGGTAATGATGGCGGTCAAACAGTCTATCATCTCCACATTCATCTTCTTGGTGGACGAGCTTTTGCATGGCCTCCTGGTTGATTCTTAACTCGAAAGGGAGTAGGCAAAAACCACTTTCATAAAAACCCTTTCGGGAGTTTAGAAACAAGCGTAGCTTTTAGCCCTAGGAGGAAAAACGACTTGGTGGACTTTAGTCCACAGTCTTTCTTGTTGACTAAATATTTAAACCGACATGATGGCTACTCCCCACTCCCCTGGAGACGACCCGGTGGGTCGTCTCTACTCCCCACTCCCTACTCCCGATTTACAAGCAAGACAAGGCAAGATTCCACCATGTTAAGTTACCATCAAAGAGTAAGTGGTAATAACAGCAAGTAGTATTTATACCTATGCACTTGTCACTGTTGTTGCTTATGGTTTATCCTCGAAACCAATGGTATCGCGATAGGTGGTGCTATGCCCAACCGTGACTTTCCCGACAATGAAGACCGCAAATTAGAAAAAGCCCTGACGAACAAAATTATCGATGGATATTTCGGAAGTTCGGAAAGTTGGCTGCGGGCGATTTTGCGGATGTGTTACTTTTCCCTAGGATATGTTGATGGCCAATTGGTGTTTGTCGTCGAATGTCCGAATCAGGCTGTGGCTAAACGTTTAAGTCGCAAGACCTATCCATTTCGGGGAGTTGTATACTATTTGACAGATGACTTTAGTGCTGGAGGGCGATCGCTGTTTTGTTATTGGGATGAAAAACAGGCGATTTGGAATTGTTTTGACACCCGGACTAATTCCTGGCAATCCTTGAGCAGTCTCACCTCTACCACCGCAAATACGGAGTAAATGAATCAAGGGTTTTCAAATCCCAAATCCAAAATCCAAAATTGAATTGAGTAGACGAATCAAGCATTGTCAAATCCAAAATCCATAGACGCGTTGGCGAAAGCCATGCCTTTAGGCTAGCGGATCGACCGAAGGGTAATCCAAAATCCAAAATTGAATTGAGTAGACGAGTCAAGCATTGTCAAATCCAAAATCCAAAATCCTATCAGCGTCGTCGGCAAACAATACCCCCCAGGAACGCACCGAAAATGATTCCCGTCCATAAACCCGTCGTACTACCTTGCCACATGGCTGCGGGAGTTGTGGTAATATGGCATAATTGTTGCCATCCCCAACCTTTGGTAGTACATTTTTGGTTATGGAGATGGGTGCTGAGTTGTCCACCTAAATAGGCAGATGACACACCGAAAACTAAAGCGATGGTAGTGCAGATGAAAGTGCCATGGGTCGGAGGTTTTACGTTGCGCATATCACGGGACATGGTTTTTCAGGGGAATGTAGAATACAGGAGACAGAATATTAAATCCATCCTCGCAGACGATAGATAACCATACCGATATATTCTTTCATGGCGTTGGTAAACATGTGAATATATTTAGCATCCGGTAACAAACTTAATATGGCAGCTTTAGGGGTAGCAGTCATTTCTGTTAGTTCGCTGTCGCTGACGAGGAAATCAGTAGGTGCAGGGATGACATCCATTCCTTGACGTTGGAAAATTAGGAGAGAGCGGGGCATATGGGTGGCGGAAGTAATTAATAGCACCTTTTTAAGGTTTTTCCTTTCCAGGATGGGTTTGACAAATTTCGCATTTTCGTAGGTATTGAGGGAATTGGGTTCCAAAATCAAAGCACTGCGGGGAATGCCTATTGAAGTCAAAATAGTAGCCATGTCTTCCGCTTCCGCATTCCCACTACCTGACCATTCCACCCTACCACCACTGAGAACGATTATAGGTGCTTTTTTTTGGCGATACAATTGGGCTGCATAAATGACGCGATCGCCTGCTTCACTCAGGTCAACACTGGGACGGGGAGGGGAGGGTGTACGGGTTGCACCACCGAGGACGACGATTGCGTCTGCGGTTGGTAATTCACCGACGGGGATATGTTGACTTTCAAGCGATCGCACCAAATAATTGGCAACGAAGGCATTACTACTAATGAGTAAAGTCCCCAGAGCTAAAGCCATACAAATGGCAGCGATGCGAGGACGTTTCCAGACTGTAGTCAATCCTACCACCAGCAGCATCGAACTTAAGCCAAGGGGGTAGATAAATAGGGGGAGTAATTTGGAAAGATAGAGGAACATTTATTCCCAGAATTTTAATCGATTAAAACCTTGATAACGAGGACGACGCGATCGCTGAATGGGACGACGGAATCGACGTTGAGCAATGGTGGAGGAGGGGAAGGTCTGATCGGATTCAATTAATTCCTTGGGTAAATCAGTTTGACTGCTTTCTTTGCTTCCCCACCAAGCGATAATTAATCCACCACCTAATCCTCCTAATCCCCCTAGGAGGATGCTCATGGGAGCTTGATAGCCTAAAATAGTAAATCCCACCAGGAAGAATAACCAGTACTTTAAACCAGCTTCTACACCGTCTGAAGATGCAACATTTTCCGGTTGGTTGGGACCAGTTTTATTGGCTTCGGTAATCCAGCCAATAGTAAAACCAGCTAATATCCCCAAAAATAAACTGACCTCTAATTTTTGCCCCATCATCAGCAAAATCAAGGTCAAGAAGATACCAAAAATCAACTGCACCGAAAAATTTGGTGGTACTTTCCACAGGTTATTTCCGTTTTTATTGTCTGAAGCCATAAGTCTAGAGGTTGATTCGGTTAATTAATAACAGTAAGAGGAAAGGTGACTAAATAATCCAAAATCCGTAGACCCATAACCTGGATTTCTTTCTCACAAGTCCCTCACTTTCAGGGAGTAGGGGTGGTGGGAAAATCAACCCGTTAATTCAACGTCTATAGGGATACGGATGAAAAATATGAAAATATTACGATGATGCTGCACATATCCGTAAGCATAATCCAAAATCTCAAATCTAGAATCCCCAATCTAACAATTGTGGTGCGATCGCAGAAGTGGTATCTAAAGTCTTGACATAGTTTTTCTCTTCCTCTGTAAATGGCTCGGCTGCTGCTAACTGGGATGTTAACAGGTCTGCTGTGGCATCGGCAATATCACCAGTACGCGCTTCTAAACGACTTCTGAGGACGCTTTCCGGTGCAACACATTCAATGATTTGCACGGGAATTTGGGCATTTATGGCTGGTTTCAGCACATTTTGCCGTAATTCCACCCGGTCGAATTTGGCATCTAGAATCACTGTCCAACCTTGCTGGGCTAACAAAATTCCTAGTTCTGATAACCGACCATAGGTTTTAGCGGTCATTTCTGGTGTATAAATTTCCTCTCCACCCCGTTCTAATAACCCAATTCCCGCTAAATGCTTACGCACCGCATCGGAACGAATTAAAATCGCCCCTGAATGTTGGGAAATATACTTAGCTGTAGTGCTTTTCCCGGAACCTGATACCCCCGACATCAGGAAAATTTTCCCCTGGTGGGTTTGGGTATATTCCCAAGCTTGACGGTAATAGGCTGCTGCTGTTGCGGCTGCTTGTTGTTTGGCTGCTGGGGAAATTGCGGAG
Organism: Calothrix sp. NIES-3974; assembly: GCF_002368395.1. Lineage (GTDB taxonomy): Bacteria > Cyanobacteriota > Cyanobacteriia > Cyanobacteriales > Nostocaceae > NIES-3974. The sequence continues at coordinate 1,249,224 of NZ_AP018254.1, read as the reverse complement.
TCATCTAGTAAAAAAGATGTTACCTTAGCCCGCACATAGGCTTGACGACTCAAATACAGTGGCAATACCTGCAACCCTTCCCAATCACCAGTTTGCTCCAAATAGGTATTTAAAAAGATATTGGCCAAATCCGGTCGGTGTCGAGCTTGTAAATCCATCACCGCAAAGGCAACATCGTACATCACATCCACAAACCGAAACGGTTCATTAAATTCTATACAATCAAATAACAAAATTTGCCCTTGCCAACAGCAGATATTTCCCATGTGCAAATCTCCGTGACACTCACGAATGAAGTTATTTGCACAACGTTGGTTAAATAGCTCGACTTTGGTGGCAAAAAAATTATCTGTATAGGCTTTGGTTTGTTCAAATTGGCTCAGGGTTTGGGCTTTACCAATATAAACTTCCGTTTGCTCGTAGTTTTGATCAATCGATTCCCGCACCTTTTCCACTGTCCCGAAACTGCGAATATAATCGTTGGTTTCGGTATGGCGATGGTAATTGGCAACAACCCGACCTAGTTCTTCTATCTCCCCCGCTGTAATCGTACCATTTTCAAACCTTGTACTCAACAAACCATCGGCTGGAAACTGACGCATTTTTAATGCATATTCGACAGCTTCTCCCTCACCACCCAACACATAATCACCGTTGCTGGTGGTAATCGCCACCACTTCTAAATATAGCTCGGCTGCACCCCGTTGATTTAGTCGTAATTCTTCGTAACAATAAAACTTTCTTTTTGCCAAAGTTGAATAATTCAAAAAGCCGAAATCCACCGGTTTTTTGACTTTATAAACAAACTCCCCAGTTAACAGTACATAGGAACAATGGGTTTGTACTAACTGAATCGGTTCCTCCACCGGATGGGGATAGAAGTCAGCTTGTAACATCTTGTGAATGACGGGGGGAAGGGCTGTATCTGTCATCATTGTGGTCAGAATTTGCGCAACAACTTTTTGATTATCGCAGCCATCCGTCTTTTCCGCACTGATAAATGTATGCGGAAAATTCCACTTCCCTACCCCTACCCATCTAACTCCGATGTTTAATCATCATCACCTGTACAATTTGCATCGCCATTTCCCGTTTGATTCCTAAAGCTTGACACAAATCGTTTAAAAATTCATGCTCTTCCGATGTCACCTTGCCATCCATCAGTACTAAATCTACGGCGATCGCAAAGGCTGATTCACGCATCTCTTCGCTTAAAGAGGCTTTTGCAGCATTAAATAGGGCATTTAAACCGTTATTCCGGAGAACTTCTAGCAACTTCTCTAACAAGGCGTTGATTCTTTCCCGCGAATAACCTTGAAAAAGATGGATTTTTGACAATGCGAAACAAACACTTTCTGCCTCTTTATCGCTCAGATAACCATCACAGGCTACTGCAACCAGGGTTATGGCTGCAAATGCTTCCGTCGCAGTTAGTTTATTCTCAACCGTATTATTACCGAGAATATTGTCAAATAAACTCATTTTAGTGCTATCCTATTTTTTGGTAAAAAAGAAAAAATAACGTTGCACTTAAACTGAAAATTTAGACATAAGTGGCGGTGCAACGCTTACTTTCGATATTCTCAGTGTGCCCAATAAAATGTAAAAACTAACACATCGGCTTGCGTATGTTAGTCAACAAACCATGATGTTAGTTGCAACCCCTAAAAATGCAACTGCGACAGATTTATCCAGTAACATCTCCCTTGGGGTTTCGCTATTTAATTTATGCAGAGAAAAACAAGTTAACCTTGTTTAGATAGTTTAGATATTAGGAATGGGGCTTGCAAAATTACAAAATTATTAGTTCACACTCTTGAGTTGTAAATGCGATACACTAATGGTTCTAAACCAAGGAAAAAAATATCTTACCATAGGACTTTTTAATCAACGATACTATTTGTGAAGATTTACGCATTTTGCGGATCGTTGAATTTAATTGTCAAAGCCTTACCTATTTCTCACTGGTGATACATTCCCCTACAACCCATGAATGTATACCGTCACAGGGGCAATATATATGGATTTACACTTGTACGTTGAAAGCAAACTTATGTCATCGAATAGTTGTTTCTATGACCAAATCCCAAATCGGCAGATGAAATTGATGACAATAGGCTGGAATGGACTGACAGATATGGTAATTGTCAATGCATTTTCCCAAATGTATTTTCTCTAGTTCTGCTTTTCCGGAGTAATGCAGAAGACGAATCGGCGAAATACTAATTATCTTGCGATTACAAGCAAGGATATAGACAAAATTCTAACGAGAGTATTTAGAGGGGTAGTGACTATCCGACTTTTCCAGGCTCTCAACAATCGCAATGCCAATTCCGGATACTGCAATTAAAACCACAATTGACGCCAAAAAGGCATTTACGAACATATGTAGGGCTTCATCAAAAAACATGTAACTCATGATTAATACCTAATTTACAGTGTGTTAGCAGTTATCTGTATACTCCACAGCCTGACTGACTGATTCCGCTTGATAAATGCTGACAATACATATCTTAACAAAACTTTAGCTTATCAGGTGGACAAAAAAATAAATTTCTCCTGAAGATGGGATGACTTTTGCCCAAATATCTGGTACTCTACGTAGTCCTGGCTGCATGTATTTGTTTTATTTCGTACTAAAAAGATACTGAGAAGGAGGTTAAATTATTGATGTGTAGGGATTCTTTTTGTTCATTAATTCTTGATATTCTCTGAATATTCGGAGTATTGACGATTTATAGTCCGATAGGTTGCCTAAAATACAATACCCTGAGATCGATTTCAAAACACAATTTTCTGGAAAATCGAGAATCGTCTCCACAACATATTCAAGAGTGCCAAGAATTGGATTAAGATACTGCTGAATATGGCAAATAACCAGATGAAAGCTTAAGATACAACGTTATTACTTTCTTGTAGATATCCCACCGAGAAGATTATGGCTGTTACTCGTAAATCAGGGAATAACTCCCCCAATCCCTACATCAGCAAAAGTGGTTGGCCAGGGTCGAAACCAGTACGTCGTCGTGCGCCATTACATGTAAATCAAATCAATTCGACAGCCAATCCTGGTCAAGCAGTTGTCAAACCGGAATTACCCCTATCAAGTCGTCAACCAGCACCGAGCAAAAAACGTGTCCCGACTAGTTCCCCAAGTCCAAGAGCTAGGGCTAATTCCCCAGAGAAAACAGCAAAAATTCAGCAAAAAATACCATTGATGCCAACTTTGGAAGAAGTACCCTTTTGGCTGAAAAAAATCCAGCAAATACAGCGCTACTCTTCCCTCATGACATTTGGGTTAGTAAGTGCGACTCTTGCTGTTTATGCCTTGAATGTGTATTCCCAACAATCCTGGGGGATGGCATATCAAGAATTGCAACGTTTACAAAAGCATGAACAACAGTTAACAACCAAGAACGAAGTTCTCAAAAACCAAATTATTCGGGAAGCGGAAAAGCCTTCCACTGGAATGGTGACACCGACTCCCGCAACGGCCATATTTATCCCTTCTGCCGTTTCTGGGACATCATCTGGGAATAACTTCAACCAGCCGACTGAAGAACAACCCCATAATTTTCGCAACCAAACTACTCCGATGGGATACTAGAAAAGGATGAAACAGAAATATCGCAGCAGACGTAATTGGCAAGTTCCATCACGGGTCAAAGAACGTTTGGGACAGCAACCAGAATCCCATTTGAGAGGGAAAACAGGTGCTAGTTCTCAGTCCAATAATCCGGTAATCAAATCCAGATTGTTCATGGCGTGGGGTGTATTAATTGTGAGCGGATTGGGTTTAATCTTGAACTTGTATCGCTTACAAATTGTCGATGGTGCGACACTAGCTCAAAGGGCACGTAATCAACAAATGCTGACTTTGCGTCCCTATATGCCCCGTCGTTCTATTATTGATCGTAATGGCAATTTTCTGGCTATCGATCAGCCCGTGTATACTCTCTATGCCCATCCCAACCTGTTTAAAAAATCCTTTGCAGAAGTTGCCACAGCCCTAGCGCCGATTTTAAATCAGGAAGTTAGCGATTTAGAACAAAAATTTCAACGCCAAAAAAGCGGCATAATCCTCCATCAACGGCTTTCGGAAGAGGATCGAAACCGGATTGTGCAATTACGCTTAGACGGGTTAGACCTACGCCAAAAGTATGCCAGGTTCTATCCCCAAGATGAACTGGTGGCAGAAACTTTAGGGTTTGTCAATGCTAATCGTAAGGGACAAGCGGGAATCGAACAAACCCAAGAAAGGTTATTGGAGCGAAAACTGAAAACCCTACGTTTAAACCGTACCCGTCAAGGGGTCTTGATGCCTGATTATGCACCGGAGGGATTTATTGATTTTGATGACTTTAAACTACAATTAACCATCGATAGTCGTCTGCAACGGGTAGCTCGTAATGCCCTCAAGGAACAAATACAGCGTTATCGAGCGAAACGCGGTGCCGTGATTGTGATGGATGCCTATGATGGCGGGTTGTTAGCGATGGTTAATCACCCCACCTTCAATCCCAATGAATTTAGTAAAGCCGATATGTCACTGCTGAAAAACTGGACAGTGACAGATTTATATGAACCCGGTTCCACATTTAAACCTTTAAACGTGGCGATCGCTCTCGAAAATGGTGTAATCCAACCTCACGATACCTTCGTGGATAATGGTTCCTACCAAGTGTACGACCGTTGGATCAAAAATGCTGGCAATAAGCGCTACGGTAGAATAAATATTGCCCAAATCCTGGAACATTCCAGTAATATCGGTATGGTGCAAATAATTCAAAAAATGCGTCCCCATGCGTACTATGGTTGGCTGGAACGGTTAGGACTAGGACAAGCGGTGCAAACAGATTTATTCGGGTCAATATCGAGTAGACTCAAACCTCAAGATGAATTCGCTTCTACCCCCATTGAACCTGCAACAGCATCCTTTGGTCAGGGTTTTTCCCTCACACCACTCCAGTTAGTACAAATGATTGGCGCGCTAGCTAACGGTGGCAAGTTAGTTTCCCCCCACACCGTCAAGGGTTTGGTGGATAGCGAAGGTAAAATTCATGATGCACCATCCTTTGCTGCTCCTCGGCAAATATTTTCACCCATGACCACCCAACGAGTGGTAGAAATGATGGAAACAGTGGTTGCTGGGGGAACTGGGAAAAATGCCAGAATTCCTGGATATCGAATTGCTGGGAAAACCGGTACTGCGGAAAAAGCCAGTCAAAGTGGTGGTTATTCTAGTGCCAGAATTACCAGTTTTGTCAGTATTCTCCCTGCTCAACAACCTCGTTATGTTGTCTTGGCAATTGTCGATGAACCCAAGGGTAAAGATGCCTATGGTGGAACGGTGGCTGCACCTATTTCTAAGAAGGTGATGGAAGCTTTAATTACTATTGAAAAAATTCCCCCCAGCCTTAAGCAGTAGGGAAGCAGGTGGAGAATTTTTGTGAAACCATAGTTTATATCTTGCACCTTTACGTATACATACGTTGAATTTCAAAATAAAAGCGATATAGCTACAGTACTCTTGTTCACTTTTAACGCTAAAATGATACTTTTGGCTTTATATTGAGTATTTTATTTCCATCAATTTTTTTGGTGCAAGATGTGAGATAGGGTTATTTAGGTTGTCGATTTGGATGTGATTTCTATTCCATTTCGGGGAAAGTTTCGATGAAGATGTGAAATACAAGATTTACATCTACTTGACATCTTCCCTGGTTGAAACACAGAGGATTCTCAACCAATGTTGTTTCGGAGTCTTTTAAACCCACTCCGCAACGTTTACGGTATGATTTGAATAATTCTCTAAACAAATTATATCGTTTTGGAAGTGTCAAGGCTTCCCTACCATCTTGGCTAAAATTTCAGTTTTTAAATTCCCGAGTCATACAATACTGTTGCGATCGCATTACCCCTGAACCTGCTTTTTATTTATATAGCTCCGGCGGTAATATACACTATCGTAATTGGGATTTGTCAAGATGTCAATAATCAGTCCTGTAAGTATGATAATTGCGTGAAAAAATTGAGAATAGAGTCATTAATATTGAGAATAGACACAGTATTTTTCTCAATAAGTCGAGCAAAGGGGGGAAAATACAAATTTTGCATTTTTGCGTATTTAAATAACTAATCAATTATATCGGGTAATTTCTTTGAGGGATTGCAGTGACAAAAAGCTGGATTATTTGGAAGTGCTAATTCGTACTTTACCTTTGGATATCAAGGCGGGTTTTAGACGATAATTATACTGAAAATGTTTTTTAAAGGTATAAATTTTCCAGATAAGTAGTTAGTAGGTTTTGCCCTATTATTTATTAGGTATGTTTGCCTTGGCTATCTTGACAAGCATAGTTAAATAGAAAACACAATAATTCCCATCATCAGTAGTCACCACAAATTAGGTCGCAAATTACATCATCACCTATAATCACCTCAAATACTCTTCTTCAATCATGGAAACTAAACTCCCAGGCTTTTTCCAGTAATGGTATTTCAGTATGTATACGTACTTAATGAGGTAATTACTAAGATTGATTTGTTTATTTTTACGTAAAAAACCTGTTATCGATGGATATCGCAAAAGATATATTGATGGTTGATTCGGTTTTCATATCCTTTGAGACACGCTGCATCTGCCTCAAAATTAGTTTTTTTTCACAGTGCATTCACCATTCAAGATAATCAAATATTAAGAGGCTGACTGCCTGACACATCTCCTTAAATCTTTGATTGTACGTCCCAGTCTCGACTGCGTTGATCAGGTAATATCAGGGTTCCAGGCAATAAATTTAGTCTAGATGACCAGACGAAGCTTAGAGAAAAAATCCTTGCTAAACAAGCATTTCAAGAGTTCTGTCAAGCAGCCAGATTCAGAGGATGTGTTAAAAGTTGATTTTAATACTTAACAAGCTCATTTTGGGAAGTAGGGAGAAGATAACTAAACATTTTCGCGATTAGTAATTGGTAATTTCAGTCATAGATTATTCATCATTTATTTCCCATGCAATTTTTATTTAATCGATGGAAACATCACTATTGGTTATTTGTTATATGCCCAGGAATTGCGATGGGAACTATTTATCATGCATTTGCGATCGCAGTTTCCAATACAGCTAATTTTGGCGGTGATAATCTGAATTGAATCAACACAAATACTACTATATTTACTGCGGAAGTACCCAGTTTGCAAATTACGAAAACAGCCAATACCATTAATGTTAAACCCGGTGACACGGTACTATATCGAATTGCAATTCGTAATACAGGTACGGTCAATGCCAATAATTTAAGTTTAACGGATACCTCTCCCCAGGGGTTGGTGACTGAAACCTCCAGTTTACAAGCATCCTTAAATCAAAATGGCACAGTGACAAATATTCCAGTGACAGCAACTTCAAGGGATAATCGCAACCTGAATATAAATTTCGCCGGAAGTTTACCTCCATCAGGTATTATTAACCTGGTCTATGCCGCGACGGTTACTCCTGATGCTTTGCGGGGAAACGGCCGAAATTTGGCAGTAGCAAGTGTTGGTAGTATTCGTAGTAATACTGCAAGTCACCAGTTGCGTTTGCGTCCAGGAATATTTGCAGATTGCGGGACTTTAATTGGTCGGGTGTTTGTGGATAAAAACTTCGATGGAGAACAACAGGATGGGGAACCGGGTGTTCCAAATGCGGTAATTTTTTTGGATGATGGAAATCGGATTTTAACTGATAGTAATGGGATGTTTTCAGTGGCAAATGTGATTGCTGGTAATCGCACAGGAACGTTGGATTTAACTAGTTTACCTGGCTATATTCTTGCTCCTAATCAACGTAAAGTTGAGCGGAATAGTCAGTCAAGATTGGTGAAATTAGCACCCAATGGAATGGTGAGGATGAATTTTGCTGTTACTCCTGCTTTTAGGGAAGAAAAATGAATTGATTTGAGATTTTAGATTTGGGTAATTGATGATTTTCCATAACGATCAAATCTTCATAGTGGGACTTAGACAAAAAATAGCCGAAAAAACGACTCAAATGCATACACAGCAATACTTTGATATCGTTTTGAATAGTTTCTTGCTATATCTGGGTTTCAAGCATTGTTTAGTCTGTAGTGTATTTTCCTTCCCATGTATGGGTTTGAAGCTGATTTCTGCCTCAAAAATGTTTAATATCGTTTACGCTCATGTTTGCTACATATTAGGGGCTGTAGCCGTTGATTATTCTAGTTTCATTTATTGCAAAGTACAACAGAATCGATATAAGTCCCGATAGAGAGGTTGTATTGCAGCATTTAGATAATCGGTTGTGTCTCCACATAGTTTGCTTTTGATATGGAGGGTTAAATTAGGCTAGGTGTGTTGATATAGGATGGGGTGACAATATAGCTAGAAAGGCTTATGTTGTAAAAGTGATAGAAGATTTACTGAAAAAACGATAAAAGTCAATCTAGAACCTTATCCTTGTTGGGTCTTTTTGGTAGGAATTTTTTCACCCCTCCAGGTCTATATAGGATGAATATTTGATTTTTGAATAAAATACAGTACACTTGCTATTCTCTGTTCCCTCACCTGACAAGTCAGTTCGGAAATCAAACCTGATTCCTATATTTGAATCGATAATTTAACAATCAATGTTCTTCTCCCTTTCACGTACCTATTCCTTGAGAAGATAATTACAAATTACTAAAAAATACTTTTTTTAAATCTGACTGAATTATAGTCAAGAATCTCAAACGGTCTAGTTGTCTTTTCTCTTCCTGCTCCCAAAGACGATAATTCAAGTATTAAAATCGACTTTTCAAACATCCTCTTAACAACAATTTGTACCACTCACCCACCTACTTACACTTCTCCTGACTTAGTTAATTCCAAAAAACGATAAGTCAAGTATTCAAAATAACTTTCCCCACAACTTCTGAGATATCTCCATATATTTCATTCTGTATCCTGTCTCCTGCATTCTGTCTCCTATTACTAAGTTCAAAGTACGAATTGTTGGTGTCATTAATAATATATGAAAAGTCATAAATTGGTTGATAAAAAGCTGATTACAATTTGTACAACTTTGCCTGTAGTTTCTACCACAAGTGTACTAGCGGAAACTACAGGTGCTAACAATATCCAAAATCCCCATTCACTGAATTTAGTTGAGGGAGAGTTGAATACTGGGATTAATTCTATTTCTAGAGACAAAGGTGCAGATTTAAAAGTATCATTGACTAATTCCTATCCGGAGGAAGGGGAGTTTCGGGATAAGGTGGAGTTAGGAGGTTTTGATAATAATATAAAAACTTCAGTCAAAAGCATTTCCGCATATTTCCCAGCAAAGTTCCAACAACAGAATTTACAATCCGGTAAATATCCAGAAGGGAAGTCTGAGGATAATCACAAAACTGATCTACAGAGGCATGATTTAAAAGCTGAAAACAAAAATCATCAGCAAGTTAACAACCGAATTCACAATCCAACTTCCAAATCTCCAAATTCCTTAATTTCACCTCCAGAACTAAACTATCCCGAATTACCACAGACTCTCTCTTCCTTTCCAGGAAAGACTGAGAATTACCAAGTCACCCTTGAACACAAACTGCAACAAAAAGCTGAAATTACTTCAGATAGTCAATCCGTACCTTTGATTGTGAACACCAATCAGCATCAAGAATTAGAAAATACACCAGAGAATACTACACAATTTACAGCGACAGTAGATCAGAAAAATAAATCCATAATAAATGCTACCAATGGTGTTATACCTTCCAGTTTTGTCGATACATCTATCACTGTTTCCGACAATATTTCCCAAAAAGTAGTAAATACCAAAAATAATACTCCTTCCCATCCTGTCAACCAATCGACATCTACAATTATTTCTTCAAACCCACTTAATACTAACAATACAGATATTTCCCAATCTATCACTTTATCTCCAGCGAAAACTATTTCTCCCCAAGCAGTAAATACCAACAATGCCAAAAATAATGATATTTCTCCCCATCCCGTTAATTCACCTTTATCTATATCTCCACCTATTGCAGAAAAAATATCACCTTCCCAGCAAAGCTTTTTAAAAACCAATTCTGATTATTTCCCAGATCACACAGCATCACTGTCCACACTCACAAACAATAACCCCATCAAGACAAATACTGCAAAAATCCATCATGATCAACAAGATAAAACAGAAGAACTTCTCATCCTGACCCCCCTTAGTGGAGAAACCACCCAAAAAACAACTAACTTAGCCATTCAATATCCATCCCATCTCCAAGCAACTGTTACCATCAACGGTAAATCCATCGATCCGCAACTACCCAATCATCTCCAAACTGATTCCATCCAAAAATTAAATACCCAAATCTGGTACAACTTACCTTTACAGATAGGAGAAAATACTATTACAGCAACTTTGGACAATGGCAAAACCTCCACTGTAAAAATTACCCGTCAATACCAACAAACCCTAATCCTTTTAACTCCCCTTGATGAACCTCGTATACCTGCGGATGGTCGTTCCACGGTGAAAATCAAAGGTCAAATTACTAATACTAGTCACGAAATCATCCGTGAACATATACCCGTTACCCTGACCACTACTGCTGGTAAATTTATCGGTGTCGATAACGATGCTGATGCACCGGGTTTCCAAGTCATAGCTAGAAATGGGGAATTTACCGTTGAACTCCAAGCTTCCCTGGAACCGCAAAATGTGAACGTTCGTGCAGCTATTGATAATTGGCAACAACAGAATATTTTTGATACTGTACCCCAAGACTATACAAATATTGAATTTATCACTAATCTACGACCATCCCTCGCCACTGGAAGCATTAATCTACGGATTGGTGGGGGTGGAACTAATTATCATGGTCGTTTTCGCGATTTCCTCAATCCTCGCAAAATCGGTAGAACTGATGTAGACTTGGATGCTGCTGTGTTTGCCACTGGTAAAATTGGCGATTGGTTATTCACTGGAGCGTATAATAGCGATCGCAATCTGAATGAGGATTGTCTGGGAGATACTCGTTTATTTGGCAGTGGACAGGTTTGTGAACGGGTTTATCCTGTCTACGGGGATGCTGGAACTGTCACGGCGACAACTCCTTCGATTGATAGTGTTTATGTGAAGTTGGAACGTACTCCGAAGATTCCTGGTGCGGAGTCGGATTACTTTCTCTGGGGTGATTACCATACCCAGGAGTTTGCCCGTCCTTCCCAGTTGTTTAGTGGGATAACACGGCAATTACATGGGTTTAAGGGGAATTATAATTTGGGCAATTTACAGGTAACAGCCCTGTTTGCCAATAATATTGAAGGTTTTGTTCGGGATACAATTGCTGCGAATGGTACAAGTGGTTATTATTTCCTACGCAGTCGCAATTTAGTACCGGGAAGTGAAAATGTGTTTATTGAGTCGGAGGAAATCAATCGTCCGGGAACGGTTGTCAAACGTCAATCCTTGAGTCGTGGTGCGGATTATGAGATTGATTATGAACGGGGAACGATTATGTTCCGTAGTCGGATTTTCGCTACTGAATTAAACCCCTTGGGAAATACTTTGACGAATCGGATTATTATCATCTATCAAAATCGGGGAGGTAATGGTAGTAAACTTTACGGTGGCAGACTTCAGTATAATTTTCGTCAACAAACACCTCACCATAACATACCTCCCAGAAATTATAAAACCGACACACCCTTCCTGGCAACTAGTTATCTCTGGGAAGATAAAAATGCGGCAAATTGGCAATTACTAAGTGTGGATGCCCATATCCCTTGGGGGAAAACTGGACAAATTATCGGCGAATATGCCTATTCTCACCATAATTCCCTGGCTTTAGGAAACATGCAGGGGTCAGCCTACCGTTTAGAAGCGACGGGAAAAATTACCCCCGATTTACAAGCAAAGGCTTTCTATCGGTCTGTGAGTGAAAATTTTGCCAATAATGCCACCTGGAGTTTTGTGCCGGGACAAACCCGTTATGGTGCATCTTTAGCCGGAAAACTTAGCTCTACCACTTCCTTTCATCTTGGTTACGACCATGAAGACAACTTTGGTATTGCTCCTGCTCTACGTACCAACAGTTTTGATTTATTCAACCCCCAACCCCAACCCCTTCCTGGAACCAAAGTAGATAACTCCTTGACAACCCTGCGAGCAGGAATTGAACAAAAAATTGGTGATGGGAATATCGGCGTTGAATACGTCAACCGTCAACGTCAAGACCGAATCGATAACCGCTTTCATGGCAATGCGAGTCAAATCCGTTCCTATGGGAGTATTCCTGTAACCGCATCCCTCACCTTCCGCGCTCAAAATGAACTGAATTTGGGACAATCGGATGCTTTGTATCCCAACCGTACCACCCTGGGTCTAGATTGGAATTTATATCCAGGTGTGACCGTGCGACTTGCTCACCAATTGTTTGCGGGAGGATTACTCAAAGGTAATAGTATTACTAGTTTAGACACCCTATTTAGCCATCAATTCAATCAAGATACCAGCGTCACCGGACGTTACTCCATCTTTTCCGGGATTGATGGGATGAATGACCAAGCAGCCATTGGCTTAAATCATCGGATTCGCCTTGCTCCCGGACTGAAACTGAACCTGGGTTATGAACGCATTCAAAATCACATTTTGGGAAATACAGCCGCAGGTATTCGCTTTGCCCAACCCTACGCAACCGGACAAACAGGTTTCACCCTAGGAAACCTATCTGGAAACAGTTACAGCATCGGTCTTGATTACACCGATAACCCTAACTTCCAAGCCAATGCACGGGTTGAATACCGGGACGGGGAAGGAGGAAATAATCTAGTTATCTCCGCAGCAGCAGCAGGTAAATTATCTACAGCCTTAACAGCAGCTATTCGCTATCAACAAGCAGCAGGAGCAAACCAATTACTGGGTGACTTACCAAATACTGCCAATTTACGCTTCGGATTGGCCTATCGTGACCCTCGCAACGATAAATTTAATGCTCTCCTGGGTTATGAATATCGTCTCAATCCAACAACCACCCCTGAAACGTTGCTGACAGGTAATGGGAATAGTTCCACAGAACATGTATTTGCGGCTGAAGCCATTTACGCACCCCATTGGCAATGGGAATTCTATGGAAAATACGCCTTCCGTAATCATACTAGTTATCTCGCCGATAATTTTACCAACACTTCCACAGCCCATATAGCCCAACTACGTGCTACCTACCAACTTGGTTATCGTACCGATGTAGCCGTAGAAGGGAGATGGTTCGGACAACCCAGTGTTGGATTTAATGAATTTGCGATCGCGCTGGAATCTGGATATTATCTGACACCGGATTTACGGATTGGTGTTGGTTATGCCTTTGGTAGTGCTGACGATCGAGATTTCACTGGTTATCGTTCTGCTGGGGGTCCCTATTTGAATATTACCTACAAAATCAATGAATTATTTGCTGGTTTTGGACGGCAAAAACCTGCTCCGAAGCAACAACAGGAGTCGGAAATTGTGGTTCAGAAAACAGGAGACAGGAGACAGGATACAGGAGGGGATTAGAGGATGTTGTAAAAGTCGATTTGAATGCTTAACAAGCTCGTTTTTTGGGAGTAGAGAGACCCGTCGGGTCGTCTCTACAGGAATCGGTAAAAACGCGACATGTCACGTCTGTACAGTTTATCAGGATAAATATATCGTTTGAGCCTATTTCCTGCCTTCAATAGGTGGTTGATCAAGTATTTATTAGTTGATTTTCTGAAGATAAATAGGAGTGACGCAGGTGTGATCCAAATTCTGATTTTTTGTTCTTTATTTATTTTATTTAATTATTTAATAGTCAGCGCTACTCTACTAGAAATCTACGTTGAGAGTGCTGAATTTGAGAACTAAAGTCCCGACTGCGAACTTAAAATATACCAGCTTATCACCTATTCCCAACCCACTATTTCCTATTTCCGAACACCCATGAAAAAACAACTTATTCAAACCCCAATTCTACTCTTCACCACCCTCACATCCCAAATTTTACCCCTATATCTACACCCCCCTTCTTCCCCAACCCTTGCTCAAACAACAGCAACATCCTGTGCTAATCCTGGACGAGATACCACCCCCCTCAACGGCATTATCAATACTTACTATCCAGGTACAAATAATATCTCTCCTGGTATCCCTAACACCACCATCAACCTGGGAACTCGAAGGGGTGCAAACATTGATATTCAAGCTGGTGATTTACTCGTCATCATGCAAATGCAAGGGACAAATGCGGGTAACTATGAATATGCCGTTGCTGAACAATTTAACGGAACCTCCGTCATAGTCCGGGGAACCGGAACCAACGGAGGACTGAACAACTCCTACATTAATGCTCCAGCAACTCCCACCCAAGGACAACAAAGCTTTCAAGTAATTCGTGTCCCCCAATATCTGGATGCAAACCTAACTGGAATTGTCACAGCTGCACCCTGGGATGGTACTACTGGAGGTGTGGTAGTTGCCGATGTTGCCAGAGAATTAAACTTCACCGGAAGCATCAATGTTAGTGGACAGGGTTTTCGTGGCGGTCGGGGATTGCGCTTAGGAGGACGGGTCGATTGGCGTACAAATCCTCCTACCCCCATTGACCCCCTACCACCCGGTGTGGAAGCTGATTACACTGGTGTACATGCTCCTTCACCGACTATTGCCAATATTAATGCTGGTGTTGGTGCATCAGGATTAAATGGAATTGGTGCTAACGGTTCTAAAGGGGAAGGAATTGGGGGAACACCGCGATACACCTTTAATGGGGATTTGACAGCACCTTTACCAGTCGTTGAACCCCCGGAAGGGTATCCAGGGGGTAGTTTTGGTCGAGGTGCAGTTGGGAACGCAGGTGGAGGAGCAACCGATGGCGACCCCTTCGGTACTAACCTTGCCACTATTGCCATTTCTCGAGGTTACAATGCGGAAAACTCCGGTGGTGGTGGGGGTGGTAACGCTGGTGTTGGAGGACAGGGAGGATTTTCTTGGCGTTCTAAAGAAGACGTGGGAGGACGGGGTGGTAATGGTTTTACTGCTACCAGTAGTCGAGTGATTTTAGGTGGTGGTGGGGGTGCTGGTTCCAATAATGATGGTGCAACCGCTAGTAATGGGATTGCCAGTAGTGGCGCGACGGGAGGTGGTATCGTTTTAATCCGCGCTGGGAATATTATCGGTAATGGTACGGTGAATGCTACGGGTGCAAATGCTCCCAATAGTCGCTTGGAAACCACAACTTTGAATGTAAATGATGGTGGTGGTGGTGGTGGTGCAGGGGGAAGTGTGGTAATTTCGGCTGTGAATAGTACTGGGAGTAATTTAAATATTAACGTTCAAGGTGGTGAAGGGGGAGATGTCCGCACTAGAGTTCCCCACGGACCCGGTGGGGGTGGGGGTGGAGGTGTGGTCTTAACCCGTAATGTGGGACAAACGGTGAATCTGCAAGGGGGAATTTCCGGAACTTTTATTAATACTGGTGATGATGCAAGTGAAACACCGGATATTATTGGGGACCAGGGAACCTACGGTGCGACCAATGGAAGTGATGGGGTGGCGGGAAATATTAGTAGTATTACGGGTATTTTGTCCGGAGCAGAGTGTTTAGACGCACCAGAACCACCACCCCAGCCGTTAATTTACAAATCGGTACGTTTACTCAATGATAATGATAACTCTGGTAATATTACCGTCGGGGATGATCTACAGTATACCCTCACAATTATCAATCCGAGTACAACTTTACCCGTGAATGGTATGGCGATCGCCGATCGAGTTCCCGGTCAGTTGCAGGTGATCCGCAATTCCATCCTCTTTCCCACCGGTTTTACTGCTGCATCCAGTTTACCTAACGGTAATTTCAACGGTACAAATCAATATATCCCCTTCACCAATCCCGGTGATTTACCCATTAATACCACTTTGACTCTTACCTACACAGCCAGAATTTTACCCGATGCAACCGGACAAATCGCAAACCAAGCAGGAATCGATTTAACTCCCACAGACCCCAATCCCATTCCGGAAATTCTCTCCGATGCTAGCGATTCCCTCAACCCCACCCAACCAGGTTCTGGGAATAACCCTGGGAATGTCATTGATCGTAACGGTAATATTAACCAAATTACGGGGAATGGAGTCACACCCGATATCACCATCGTAAATATCCAAACCCTTCCCCCCGAACCACCCCCACCAGGAATTGTCAACCTGTACGGAGTCAAACGTATTACTAACGTCCGTCGCAATGGAGTGCCAATTACAGAAGTTAATTTTAATACCTTTGTGGATGACCCCAATGATGTCAACGATAACAGGGGTGGATGGTCACAATTTTTGCCAATCGGTGTTCCCACTATTGGCAATGAGTATCCCCTCCAAAGTGGGGATGAGGTGGAATATACAATTTATTATCTGGTGGAAGGTAATCAACCAATTAATAATGCTCGCTTTTGCGACCCCATACCCGTTGGAACTACATTTATTCCCAATAGTTTTGCTAGTGGTAGGGGAATTGGGGTAAATATGGCCAATAATATGACTAATCCAACCAATGTCGCTGATGCAGATAACGCCAGTTTCTTGAGTCCCGTTGCACCCTTACCACCGGGAAATGTCTGTCCTAATCAAACTAATCCGACTGGAACTGTAATTGTGAATTTGGGGAATTTGGATCATAATCAGGGTAATAATTTTGGTTTTGTCCGGTTTTGGGTGAGGGTGGATTAGGTGGAAGCGAAGGAGTTTGTTCAATCCTATTTAACGTGATTTTGATGATTTATAAAGCCTGAAAATCTTGTCCAGTATCATTCGTAGGAAATAGAAGTTTTTAAAAACCTCCAAGTATGATGTTGAGAATAAAATCATTAAACCTGGAATCAGTCAGTTATTGACTTTGTTCTCAACTAATTGATGTTGATGAGGTTATTTTAAACCCAATACGCTTGGTGTTAAAGATAACTGTAGGTTGGGTTGAGGCTTTGCATAGACTGGTGATTGATTTTGTGGAAATTTACCCATAAGTTCACACAGTTTTTGTGATGATCTCGTCCCGATGCTCCGCGTGGGGACCCATTCCACGAGGGCTACTGCCTCTACATTCTTCAACCCAACCAATAATCAGGCTTTTAAGTCTAAATGAACTGTATTGACTTTAAACCTTAACCTTCAAAATTATTGATTCACAGAGATTATAGCGGTTACAATCCATCGCATTCACGTCTATTTAGGGTCTGGTGCATTCGTGACCAGTTAGGGTGAAATTAGTTTTGTCAACTCGTAATTATCCTCAAAAGTGAGGTGAACAAGAAGTATTAAATTCACCTTTGCACTGAGTTTTCCGCGCCAGAATCAATTATGCATTGAAAATTTAGCGATCGCATCCTTCAAAATCATGTTATTCACCCAGATTTTGACAATATTTTGAGCATCATTACTTATTGGCAAAAGACCAATAAGCCTGGCTGCCTGACAGAACTCTTGAAATGCTTGTTTAGCAAGGATTTTTTCTCTAAGCTTAGTCTGGTCATCTAGACTAAATTTATTGCCTAGAACCCTGATATTACCTGATCAACGCAGTCGAGACTGGAACGTACAATCAAGGCTTTAAGCACATATGTCAGACAGTCAGCCAATAAGCTTAACTTGTCAGCAATGGGTCTGGTGTAAAAGGTTGTTTGGAAAGTTTTATAGATGAGGCGATACTCCAGAGCAGTCGCTGCGCGATCGCTATTCTATAATCCTTAGCTGCATAAGTTCCAAGGGTGATTACACTATGATATGTTGCTAATATGTAAACTTTTATTTCTAGGTTTTTATAAATTACTATACACCCCCTGATTATATTTAAGAATACCAGAAAAAATCAAGCGTGTCAACCTAGTGCTTATCAGTCCGATTATTCCGTGAAAAAGTTGAGAATAGAGTCATTAATATTGCGAATATAGCGGAAATAATTGAGAATAAGGTTGCAAAGGTAGGAGTAAACAAATTTTTGCGGGAAGTGGTATTAGCGAAACTAATCAGAGAATTGTTCTAAACCGATCTATAAGGAATCATATTTGATTTCTGAGAAACTTAATTAATCCAAAGCTTATCGGACAAAGCTTTATACCGAAAAAGATTCAAGTCGTATTCCTATGGGTGAATTTCAACAAAATCAACAGTCTACGCAAAGCCTCAACCTAACCTACAGTTATCTTTAACACCAAGCGTATTGGGTAAGGTTGTAAATTCTCTTTTATCTTTTTTCCAGTAACTCTGAAATAATCCTTACAACATAAGCCTTTTGAGGTAGATTGTCACCCTGTCAGGGAATTGTTAGTTTAAAACCACTCCCTACTCTCTACTCCCTACTCACGGAAAGTTTGAGGAGTTTGATCCAAATCCGGAATTAAAATTAATCAACAATATAGGCAATTGTTACCCCCGTTCCTCCATCAGCTTGTTCGGCGGGTTCATACTTAGATACCCGTGGATGCTGACGTAAATATTCATGCACCCCTTGCCGTAATTTCCCTGTACCGTGACCGTGAATAATCCAGATGGCTCGATGGGCTTGGGCGATCGCTTGGTCTAGGATATATTCGGCATCAGCAACCCGTTTACCCCGCAAATCAATGGTATTTCGGGATGTACGTATTAGGGGTTCTGTGGCGGCTGGGGGTGATTCGGTTTTGGTTTTATTTTCTTTGACTTTAGTTTCCTTCCCACTTGGTTCCGGTTTTTGACCATCCAGGGATTCAATATCATCCAGTTTCACAGTCATTTTCATAATCCCAAAGCGGACATTGATTTCCCGGTCTGCGTCGGGTGCTGTTAACACTTCGGCTGTTTGTCCGAGTTTGGGTATACGAATTCTCTCCCCGATTTTGGGAATATAACCTGGTTTGGGTTTTGGTGGCGCTTGGGGTATAAATTTTTCCGCTATCTGATTGATGGCGTTGGTGGCATTTTGGGCATCTTGACCGGTGGGTGTACCCTGTTGTAAACGGCGAATCACCTGGGCTATTTCCTTTTTCGCTTGGGCGATCGCTTCTTGGACTGCCGCTTCTTGGGAGGCTTTGAGGGCTTGTTCCCGCTCCTGGAGGGCATCGGCTTTTGCAGATACTTCTTTATATAATTTCTCTGCTTGTTGTAGTAAATTCTGCGCCTCAGCCGCCTTGATTTCCTGACGACGACGTTGGTCTTCTAACCCGGCAATCACCAAATTCACGTCATCAGTTACACCTCCCATTTGCTGTTTTGCTGCTGCAATCACTTCTGGTTTCAATCCGAGTCGAGATGCGATCGCCAGGGCATTCGAACGACCGGGAATCCCCCACAATAGACGGTAGGTGGGGGAAAGGGTCGCTTCATCAAATTCGACGGAGGCATTTTCAAAGCGTAAATCCTCATATTTCAACGCCTTCAATTCCCCAAAGTGGGTTGTGGCCATTGTTAACAAAGCATGGTCAGCCAAATACCGTAATAGGGCGATCGCCAGGGCACTTCCTTCCACCGGGTCGGTTCCAGCCCCCACCTCATCGAGTAAAATGAGGGAGGGGGATGGGGATTTTAAATCCTGGTCTTCTGGGGATTCCCCCGGACTAATGGCGGTCAAAATCCGACTAATCCGGCGAATATGGCCGGAAAAAGTCGATAAACTTTGTTGGAGGGATTGCTCATCGCCGATATCCGCCAACACCTGCTCAAACCAAGGAATTTCCACCGGTTCACGAGCCGGGATAAATAAACCCACCTTGGCCATTAGGGCTGCTAATCCCAAGGTTTTGAGGGTGACTGTCTTCCCCCCCGTATTGGGACCGGTGATGGTGACAACACGAATATGGGGTTCAATCCGTAAATCGACAGGGACAACGGGATGGCCTTGTTCGTATTGTTGCTGCCAGAGGAGGAGGGGGTGGTGCAGTTGACGCAGGGTGATTTGTTCCTGGGTTGGATCAACAAAGCGGGGTGGATTGCCCTTCAACCATTGACTGTAACGGGAACGAGCGCAGGCTAAATCTAAAACGGTGATAATTGCCAGTAATCTTTCTAAATCGGGGATAATATCGGCAATTTGACCAGTTAAAGCCCGACGAATTGCTTCCTCTTCCACCTCTTCCCGTCGTAACAACTGTCGCAATTGATTTCCCATCGGCACCACCGAATTCGGCTCCACATACAGCGTCACCCCACTGGTGGAAGTATCATGGACAATACCGGGAATCACATCTTTGTGGGAAGCCTTCACCGGAAGTACATAGCGATCGCCCCGTTGGGTAATAATCCCCTCCTGGAGGGCATTTGATTTGACCTGGATAATATTTTGGAGCTTTTGGTTGATTTGGCTACGCACACGGCGGATTTCGCTACGTACTTCTGCCAACTTACTACTAGCTCGATCCGCCACATGACCTCGTTCATCAATACAGCGATGGATTTCCTGTTCCACCTCCGGATAGGTGCGTAAATCCGCCACCAAAGCCAGTAAAACATCCAAATCTTCGTGATTTTCAATAGTTCGCCGCAAATTTCGCGCTCCCGCCAATGTGGTAGCGATCGCGAGTAATTCATCTCCAGCCAGTAGTCCTTTTAATTCAGCTCTTTCCAGGGAATCACCAATATCCTGTATCCCCTCGAAGGATAACCCTGTAGGTGTACGTCCTTCTAAATCGTAAACCTGTTGCGTTTGTTTAAGTAACTGTTCGCTTGCCGTTAAAGTTGTGGGTATTTGTATATTCCGCGCGGCAAAAACACCTAACTTTGTCGCTGCAAAGTTTGACAAATGTTGGCACAACCGCGACCATTCTAATAATTCTAGGGTTTCTGATTGAATCAAGGTGATTAGTCAAAAAATAATACTATATTCAGCTATTGTAACAAGATTGGGGGATGAGGGATATTTAGATCAGGATACAGAATACAGGAGAAAGGGGATACAGGGGGAGTTTTCGGGAACTTTCGGGAGGAAATGCATCAAAATTTTAGTGAAATGGTGTAAGTCCTAAGAGGTTGTTTCAAAAGTTATTTTTCAGTGAGTAGGGAGCGGGGAGTAGGGAGTAGTAAGTAAATTAACCCATTACTCAAGGCTTATCACTCCCTTGTGAGAAATGTAGGAATAGGGAGAGACGCGACATGTCGCATCTGTACTCTCGAAGAAATTACGTAGACGCAGCCTTGCCGTAGGCTATTACGTAGACGCATAGCGGCTTACCGCAGGTTATTACAAATTATCTAGTAAATTATCTAGTGACTATGCTCTGGGTGGTTACTCAGTCAGCGGAGGCTACTCCTGGATTTCTCACGAGTAAGTTGTAAGCCTTGAGTAACGGGTTGATTTTCCTTCTACTCCCGTCACGGACTATTCCCTATAAGTTTTAGGGTTTTGTGAGAAATGCGGGTACTGCCTTCATTCACGAGACCGGAGCCTCGTAGGTTCTGCACCCACGGGAAGCATGGGTAGGAGGGGAAACACAGTTCCCAACGAAAATATTTTGGTTCGTCGTCAACTAGTAACACTAACCCAGGGCATACATATTGTATATTACGAGTTTGAACCAAGAAGATTTTCCTACAACCAGGTACAATAAAAAAGTCAAAGGTAAAAAATAAAAATTAATATCAATGTATGAGCTTTTCACACATTTTCAATGATAGATTTATTTTTAATTTATGAAACTCTCCATTTCTTACAGCCTAGGGCAAACTGTTACGCGTCTACACTTGCAAGCTAGTAATCTACCACAAAAGTGTTAATTTAAGTGCGCTAAAGTGCTACTACGTGCCTTTATTTACCCATCAAAATTAATTTGGTGGAGTATTTCAACTTTATTTTATATGGATGGATATTTATGGATATTTGTGGTGTGGGCATCCTGCTGGTGTTCGGTTTTTAAAAACAATATTTATATTCAAAAATATCCCTCCAAATCCCAAATCCCAGAATTCTCACAAACAGCTAAAACTTTCAGTGATTAGGTAACAGTCCGTGACAGGAGTAGTAGGAAAATTAAACCATGACTCAGGCTTATCACCCCTTGGTGAGAAATGCAGGAAATCCCAAATCTAAAATCTAAAATCCCAAAATCCAATGGCTGTCAACCAACATCAACACCATCAAACATTGACTTACAAATGGCAAAATTATCAATGTACCTATGATTATCATCCAGCCAATCCCCAAGCAAATCAAGATATTCCCCTAGTTTTAATTCATCCGATTGGTGTGGGATTATCCCGGTTATTTTGGCGCAGATTTTCTCAACAATGGCAGATACAAAACAAATTCAACTCCATTTATGCACCCGATTTATTAGGGTGCGGTGATAGCGATATGCCCAATATTGCCTATACTCCCAACTTCCATGCTGAACAATTAAACTTTTTTCTCACCACAGTTATCAATCAACCAGTGATATTAGTTGTTCAAGGAGCCTTATTCCCCGTAGCCATTGAACTAGTCACAATGCATCCACAATTAATCAAAGGGATGGTATTATCAGGACCTCCAGCATGGAATATAATTAGCAAACCCCGTCCAAAATGGCGACAAAAACTCACCTGGAGTTTCCTGAGCTCCATCCTGGGAAACCTATTTTATCGATATGCACGGACGGAAAAATTTTTACGCTCCTTTTCCACCCGTCAATTATTTGCATCTAGTCAGGACATAGACGAGGAATGGTTAATGATGCTCCGCTTAGGGTCAGTGGATATGGCTAGTCGATTCGCCGTCTTTTCCTTTTTAGCAGGATTTTGGCGAAAAGATTACAGCACTGCAATTGCCAACCTCAATATCCCCACCTTCGTTGTTTTTGGAGAAACAGCATCCAGCGTCAGCAAAGAGGGAAAAATCGAATCTGCTGACGATAGATTATCCCAATACCTCACCCATCTTCCCACAGCCCAGGGTGTCAAAATTCCCGGACGTAACGTTTTACCCTACGAATCTGCACCCGAATTTGTCAATGCGATCGCACCTTTTATAGATCAACCCACTCTACTCTAATAACCAACCAAACAAAGCCTCCACACTCAAGTTCAATCCATTAGCAAAATCAGGAACAGGTAAGATTTGCTCTTTCTGGTCAAATATCTCTGGTTGCTGTTGGGGAAGGTAAATAATTACAGTTTGCTCATCAGGGTCAATCAACCAACCCATTTGCGTACCGTGATTTAAACAGTGAAGAATATTTTTAATCATTTTGGTTGCACTTTGGTCAGGGGATAAAATTTCAAGAATCCAATCAGGAGCAGCTGTAAATGCATTAGCCACCTCACCATTTGCATCCCTTGGTATTTTTGACCAGGTAAACACAGCAATATCTGGAACTATTGAGCGTCCAGCAAAAGTACAGCGCAACTCCACAAAAGCACGAGCAATCCGTTGGGGTTTAACAATTAAGTTAATTGCAGGTACAAGTTCTCCTTGGAGTAAACTGTGCTTTCCTTGGGGCATTGGTTTGGGGATAATTTTACCATCAATATATTCGCTTGCGGGTTTGGTTTCTGGTAGTTGCAAAAATTCTTCTAAAGTTAAAATTTGAGACTTGGTGACCACCATTCAATCATTCACCTCCAGCGACAACAGGTCTTTTGAGTACATATTCAACCTTGAGATGGGTTATGCTGCACTTTTAATGTCCCCATAGATTCCCATAGCCTGGTTTCTCGAAGAAAAAACTAGATCCATTCTACTAGAGTAAACTACCCAAACTGACCTGAGACAATTCGAGCCTCCAATCGAAGGAAAAATCAGCTTGATAACCCCATGTCTAGATTCAGGACGATAGTCAAAATAATGATAATTAATACTTGTCAAACATCCTAAATCGGGTATTGTGTACGAGTGTGGAAAAAGCTAGCCGTCTGTTTTGTGCAGAAGTAGCCCGTACCCCTGTACTATTTTCCGCTTGCTACACCAATAATGCGAGGGGGTCAGAAAATCGCTGAAATACCATTTTTTTCGTTGACCCCCTCGCCGCCTTGCTGTGTAAGGGTTTGAAGGATTTTTCTCATGGATTTTTACTGCTTCGACGACAAATTTTTAGACCCCCTCGCAATCCGCCTCTGGACACCTTGCTGTATCTGGGTTTAAAATGAAGGGGTCTCCTCTTATGAGGGGAAATAATTGATTGGAAACGGTGTTGGGGCGATGGGCATTCCCATTGCTGCTAGCTGTGAAGGTCTCCTCTTATGAGGGGAAATAATTGATTGGAAACCTAAATCAATAGTCTGTTTAACATTGTTTTCTTTTTGTCTCCTCTTATGAGGGGAAATAATTGATTGGAAACCTGTCTAGGGGTCAACGTAGACTCCTTTTGGGGCAAAGGAGTCTCCTCTTATGAGGGGAAATAATTGATTGGAAACTCCGTTACCCTTTTTTGCCCATTCAATTATCTTTTTCGTCTCCTCTTATGAGGGGAAATAATTGATTGGAAACACTAGTTGCATGGCTCTCCTTTATGGTCTACTTGTTGTATGTGGTCTCCTCTTATGAGGGGAAATAATTGATTGGAAACATCAACCGTCCATCTTTCAGGCGTGTGGTTTGAAAGGTCTCCTCTTATGAGGGGAAATAATTGATTGGAAACAAAAATATTCATCATCATCACGAACCGTTAATTCATCAAACGTCTCCTCTTATGAGGGGAAATAATTGATTGGAAACGCTGAATAATCAGCCCAATCAGCATAACCATCAAATGTCTCCTCTTATGAGGGGAAATAATTGATTGGAAACAGATGATTTTCTCCACACCCTCTATTTCTATTTTGGTTTCCAATCAAGTCTCCTCTTATGAGGGGAAATAATTGATTGGAAACTAAAGAGGGGGTCGTTGTTAGGACGAATGTCTACAGTCTCCTCTTATGAGGGGAAATAATTGATTGGAAACAACAATTTCTTTGTCAATGCACGTCATTATTTAGGAGTCTCCTCTTATGAGGGGAAATAATTGATTGGAAACTATTAAATCAATCACTTTTAGTTGCATTTCTTTCGCTCCTTTTTGTTTTTTGTGACAAATAACCCTCGCCTGGGTGCAGACCAGGCGAGGTTCCTCTCCTATTTCTGCATGGAGAGGATCGATTCCGCGAGGGAATCGACGAGGTGTCTCCTCTTATGAGGGGAAATAATTGATTGGAAACGTCAAGGACGGAATCTCCTTTATGGAGTCCCGTCCAGAAACAGTAGACAATCCGGTCTCCTCTTATGAGGGGAAATAATTGATTGGAAACTTCAATGGAGTTTACACCAACATTACGGTTTCCAGTCTCCTCTTATGAGGGGAAATAATTGATTGGAAACGTTGACGGCATCGCCCCTGGAGATTTTGATGGTCTCCGGGACGGTCTCCTCTTATGAGGGGAAATAATTGATTGGAAACTCGTAGTGACCTTGAAACCCTCTTTTTGGAGAGTTTCGTCTCCTCTTATGAGGGGAAATAATTGATTGGAAACTTTCTTCTTGCGTTAGCAAGCCGAGTCTACTAACGCAAAGTCTCCTCTTATGAGGGGAAATAATTGATTGGAAACGGGTGTGGGCTGCGCTGGTGTGGGCTGCGCTGGCTGTCTCCTCTTATGAGGGGAAATAATTGATTGGAAACAGGATTTAATCTCCTCAGATGAGGGTGAAAATTGATAGGAAACTACACACCTCCCAATACGGTTCGGTTAGAGGATGTTTGTTAAGTATTAATTATCACTATTTTGACTATCGTCCTGACTCTGGACATGGAGTTATCAAGCTGATTTTTCCTTCGAGAGTACAGGCGCGACATGTCGCGTCTCTTCCTGCTCCCAAAAACGATAATTCAAGTATTAAAATCAACTTTTAAAACATTCTCTTAATAATTTTTCGTAGTGGTTTCGGGAGATGCGATATAGCCTTTTTCAGAAGAGCTTGGCTAATGCGTCTCTACAATTATTTGGGGTTTACGAATCAAGACAGTTCAGTTAGGCTTAAAAGCCTGATTATTGGGTAGGTTGGGTTGAAGAATATAGAGGCAGTAGCCCTTGTGGAATGCGTCCCCACGCGGAGCATTGGGACGAGATCATCACAAAAACTGTATACATATAGGGAAGCTCTGCTTCCTGATTTGAGACAGTAGCCCTTGTGGAATGCGTCCCCACGCGGAGCATTGGGACGAGATAGTCACAAAAACGGTGTGAACTTATGGGTGAATTTCAACAAAATCAACAGTCTATGCAAAGCCTCAACCCAACCTACAGTTATCTTTAACTGAACTGTATTGGTTTATGAATTTACTGATCCCAAGCGTATTGACACACCTCCTACTGGTTGGGAGGTAGGATACCGTCTAGTCTCTTCAGATGAGGGTAAAATTGATTGGAAAAATGATTGGAAACGCTATATATTTAAGGCGATACTAATTCCAGATTCCCAGCAATCAAAGCGAATTCTATAAGTAAGTCAAACAGGAAAGAAACGATGCGACTGTCACAAATGTTATTTGTCACCCTCCGAGATGACCCGGCTGATGCGGAGATTCCCAGCCATAAATTGCTCCTACGAGCGGGTTATATTCGTCGCATCGGTGCGGGTATTTATGCGTATTTACCCTTAATGTGGCGGGTGTTGCAGAAGGTTTCCCAAATTGTGCGGGAAGAGATGAATGCTACGGGTGCGCAGGAATGTTTACTCCCCCAACTGCAACCTGCCGATTTGTGGAGGGAGTCGGGTCGTTGGGATACCTATACGAAGGCTGAGGGGATTATGTTTGCCTTGATTGACCGACGTGACCAGCAGGTAGCTTTGGGACCGACCCATGAGGAGGTAATTACTTATATTGCGCGGGATATGATTCGTTCCTACCGTCAGCTACCTTTGCATTTATACCAATTGCAGACTAAGTTTCGGGATGAGATTCGTCCCCGGTTTGGGTTGATGCGGGGACGGGAATTTATTATGAAGGATGGTTATTCTTTCCATGCTGACAGCGAAAGCTTGCAGAAAACCTACGATGATATGTACATCGCCTATAGTAATATGTTACGGCGTTGTGGGTTAAAATTCCGGGCAGTGGAAGCCGATTCGGGAGCTATTGGGGGGTCGGGTTCGACGGAATTTATGGTGTTAGCGGAAGCGGGGGAAGATGAGGTTTTGTATACGGAGGATGGTAAGTATGCCGCGAATGTGGAGAAGGCTGTTTCCTTAGCTGGGGATGGGGAAGTTTCTCCCTTTACTAGCTATGAAAAACGGGAAACTCCGGGAACAGAGACGATTGAGAAGGTGTGTAATTTTTTGCAGTGTTCGCCTACCAATATCGTGAAGAATGTTTTGTATCAAACTGTTTACGATAACGGGATGACGGTTTTGGTGTTGGTGAGTATCCGGGGAGACCAGGAGGTTAACGAGGTTAAGTTGACCAATGAGTTAACTAAATTAGCGGCTAATTATCAAGCAAAAACCATTCTGAGTTTGAGTGTTCCTGATGCTGATTCCCAGGAGAAATGGGCTACTAAACCTTTACCAGTAGGTTATATTGCCCCGGATATCAGTGATGATTATATTAAACCAGCCAAAAATATCGCTAACAAATTTTTGCGTCTGGTGGATCAAACTGCTGTGGGGTTGAAAAACTTTGTCACTGGTGCGGATATTTCCGGTTATCACGTAGTGGGAGCTAACTGGAACGAGCAAATTAAATTACCAGAGACTATCGTAGATATTCGCAAGGCCAGACCCGGCGATCGCGCTGTCCATGACCCTAGTCAAATCCTGCAAAGTGCCCGTGGTATTGAAGCTGGGCATATTTTCCAACTGGGTACGAAGTATTCCCAGGCGATGAATGCGACCTATACAAACGAGCAGGGGGAGGAAAAACCCTTGGTAATGGGTTGTTATGGTGTGGGTGTATCCCGGTTAGCTCAAGCCGCAGTGGAGCAATCCTACGACAAAGATGGGATTATCTGGCCTGTTGCGATCGCGCCTTACCATGCAATTGTCACTGTTCCCAATATTAATGATACCGAGCAGATGGAAGTTGGGGAAAAGTTGTATACAGAACTCAACAAAGCAGGGATTGAAACTTTATTAGATGATAGGAATGAACGGGCTGGAGTTAAGTTTAAAGATGCTGATTTAATCGGTATTCCCTACAGAATTGTCACCGGAAAAGCTTTAAAGGATGGTAAAGTTGAGGTGGTACAAAGGGCGACAAAACAAGCGCAGGAAATTCCTCTTGATGAGGTTGTGAGTACCTTGCAGAACTGGATTCAAGAGGCAGTCAAATAATGGGATTTTGGATTACTCTGCGAGAAGCCGCACTACGTGCGTCTATGGATTTTGGATTTTGGTGTAATATTGTGTCCGGTTAAATACTTGTTATTACTTACTAAGTGAAAAAATCACCTAGTACAAGTTGGTGGAAATATCCAGACCCACAAGTGTTGAATCTTAAGATTTTAGCGTTTGATACCAAGTTGTGTATTGGTGCTGGTGATACCAAATTTACCCTGCAATTGACTTCATTGTCATTAATAGAAGCTCAAATTCGTGCAAAGCCCCTAGATTTGTAAAGTTATATATCGAAATTCAACACTTTTGATCCAGACCATCTATCTGGTGACTATGCTCTGCGTAGTCATCCAGTACGTGAGGGCTACCGCCTTTATTCATGAAGCAGGAGCTTCGTAGATTCCGTACCCACGCGGAGCATGGGTACAAGGGAATGGTGCTAAAGCGCAACTATAAGCTAGCGAGTTAAATCCAAAATCTAAAATCTAAAATCCAAAATGGTATGATTATTTTATTCATGCCATTTTTGCGCGCGATCGCGAATTTCTGCTAATTCTGTTTCTGGCATTTTATCGAGGTTTTTGAGAATAAAGCTCATCCGTCCCTGTTTGGTTAATTTATCACGGTGACGGTCGAGAAAATCCCAATAAAAGTAATTGAATGGACATGCTTGGGAACCCGTGCGAGATTTACGGTCATAACTACAATTGCGACAATAATCACTCATGTTATGGATGTAATTAGCGGATGCAGCGTAGGGTTTTGATGCTAAAATTCCCCCATCAGCAAATAATCCCATCCCAATTACATTAGTTTGCATCACCCAATCGTAGGCATCAATAAAAGCTGCATGAAACCAGTTTTCTACAGCTTGGGGAGAAATACCAGCAATTAAGGCAAAATTACTTAATACCATTAAACGTTGAATATGGTGGGCATAACCTGTATTAATTGTCTGTTTTAACACCTGGTGTAAACAGTTCATTTTGGTTTTACCTGTCCAGAAAAATTCCGGTAAGGGTTGGTGATGTTGAAAATAATTTTGTTGGGGATAATCGGAATCGACGTAATTATATAACCCATACATATATTCACGCCAACCGAGTATTTGCCGGATGAATCCCTCCACACTATTGAGGGGTATTTGCTGCTGATAGTAGGCAGTTTCTGCTGCTTGAATTACTTCTAGAGGGTGAAGTAAACCTATATTTAAATAGGGAGAAATCAGGGAATGCCACATAGTATTTTCCCCTGTAACCATCGCATCTTGATAGGGACCAAATTGTGCTAATTTTCCATCAATAAAATCAGCTAGGACTGCTAATGCTTGATTACGGGTGACTGCCCAATTAAAGTTATTTATCTCACCAAAGGTAGGAATATCTAAGGATTTTACTTGATGAATTACTGCTTGGGTAATCTCATCCGCGGGAAAAACTTTTGGTTGAGGTGTAATTAAATTTCTTGGGGGAGGTTGACGATTTTGCTTATCATAATTCCATTCTCCTCCTACAGGTTGATTATCTACCATCAAAATCTGCAAACGTTTGCGACCTTCCCGATAAAAACTTTCTAAAAGTAAACTTTTTTTGCCATTGGCCCATTTTTGAAAATCTGAAGTTGACCAGAGAAAATGATTATTTGGAATTATCTGGATCGAACATGGTAATTGCGACTGCATCGCCATAATGAATTGACGGAATGGTCGATCTGCTGGTTGCATCACTCGTAATTCGGTGATGTGGTTTGCTTTCAACCATGCAATTAAGGGTTTTTGAAAATCAGCAGCAGCAACTTCATAGGTGACAGGATAACCCTGTTGACGCAATTCCTCCGCAAAGTGTCGCATCGCTGACCAAATCAATACCAACTTTTGTCGATGGTAGGGACGAGTACGAATATGTTCCAGGGATTCAATCAGGATAACTGGGACTTTTTCCGGGTGACAGGAGGTAAGTGCAGCTTGTTTTTGGGAGAGTTGATCTCCAAGTATCCAGATACCGACAGTCATTTGATTTTGGATTTTGGATTTTGGATTGGGTCGAGACGACCCGTCGGGTCGTCTGCAAACGAATTTATTTAATTGCGATCGCTAGGTGATTTCCCAACATTGCGAACATTGACAATTTTTCCGAGTAAATCAAACCAAAATGGCGCTCCCATCCCAATAGCTATACCACTAATAATCCAACCTGGAATCAGGGTAATCAATCGCCAAAAAGGAAACATTCTTTGTTGTTTTCTTGTCCAGTTAATTTGTTGTTGTAAATTAGCATCACTCCAACCAATGGGGAGAGCAATATCATTAAGAGCTTCGTCGGTTTGACTGCGCAAAGTGTTAATATCAACGTAACCTAAATTATTGCGATTTTCCAGGACAATTCGACCTGCATTTTCGGTAATAGTAGCCCTTAAAGCTGAATCTTTGGAAAGCCGACTAATCATATGAAAAGCATCAGCATTACTGCTAGTCGCAATCAAAATACCGATTAATATTGCTATTCCTTTAGCATTGCGTTTATACACCCCTGAAGCTCTTTCCATCGAGTTATTAAAAGACTTTTCGATTTCTAACCTAAAGTCATTTACCTCCTTTTGGGTGCTGCTTACAGTTAACTGGGTTTTTTTTGCGATCGCCATAATATTTCTTGCTAATCCTTCTGGCAATCTTTCGGTTAAAGTTTCTAGATTTTTGTATAGTTCACTATCTTTTTCTGCCAGAGTTTTACTGACTTCTTCATATATATCACTGCCTTTATCGAGGATACCAGCTACTTGTTGTAAAGTCGGTCGTAACCCGCGAACGGAAATTGTTTGTTCAATATCAGCGAAGGATTGCTGTCGAATATTTTGCAGGTTTTGTAGGGCTTTATAAGAAAAATTATCACTCGGTTTTTCCTCCTGGAAAAACTGAATATATTTATCTAAACTGGAGCGCATTGTATTCATGCCAACATCCAGGGTGACTTGATTTCTTTCGTAGTTCCAAATAATTTGTTCAAACTCAGCTTGCAATTTGGCAAAGGCTTGATACGCTAAATTCAAAAAAGACTGTAATGTCTCATCAACAACACTTTGTTCCTCCAGTTGAAACAATTGATTTTGAATTTCTTCTAAGACTTGCGCTTTAAATTGCTCCAACCGAGAAGTACTAATTTTTTGAGCAAATGTCGGCAAATTCAAGGTATCAACAAGACTAGAAGCAAACACATCAGGAGGAATATAGGATGGACCGCTATGCCTACCATTTCCAAATACCGTATCGTTACTCCTAGCTCTATTGGCACGAGGATTAATACTTCGGTATACAGAACCTATACCCCATGTCAAACGACGGGGAATATTCGCAATTACTCCCTTGGCTTGTTGATTTACACTTTTAATTAAGGGATTAGCATAGATATCATTTACCAGTTGAATTACCCGTGCATCACTAATATCGCTCACATCACCAGCCATGAAATTTTCAATTGATTTACGCAAATGTTCCGCTCGCCATTGAAATACAGTGGCCAGTAATTCTTGAATTTCTGATGCTAACAAACTCAAAATTAAATAGATGAAAATTAAACCAATTGCCACATCGAATATAAATGGTAGACTCATGGTATTTGTATCCTTAAATAATGGAAATGGCTATCATTTAAGCCAAAAATAGGGATTAGGGAATAGGGAGTAGGAAGTAGAGACGACCCACCGGGTCGTCTCCAGAGGAGTAGGAGGAAAATCAATCCGTTACTCAAGGCTTATAACTTACTCGTGAGAAATTTAAGATAAGCACTTACCAATTTGCAACATGAATATGACAAATAAAAACAGGACTTACGCAACTAGTATATTATTTGAAGTTCGTAATGAGGACTTTAGTCCTTAAATTAAGTACTCAAATTAAGTACTGAGTAGGTAGGTGCAATTAAACATAAAACCGCAACGTAACCGCTCATTCGTCCTGTACAGACGCGATATATCACGTCTGTACTCCCTTCAGACTTTTACAGCTAGCGCTGCGCTTCGCGAACGGCAGACCCTACGTATTTATAATCCAGTGTTCCGTGTTTTTGATGGAAATATGTCTTATCATGAGTTTTTTGTGATTGGTCAATATGGGTAAAAATACGGTTATTCTAATTCATGGGTACGCAGATCGGGGAGAATCATTTCAAGAATGGAGAGATCAACTAATTCAGCGTGGCTACCAAGTGAAATCCCTTAGTTATACTACCCTAAGCGATGAAGTGACAATCAAGGATATAGCCGATGGATTTGAAAGAGCTTTGAATCTACCGGGAGGGTTAGCAGCAGATGAACAATTTGATGCTATTGTTCATTCTACGGGAATGTTGGTAGTTCGGACTTGGTTAACTGCATACCCCAGTCGTCGTCAACGTCTCAAACGCTTAATCGGTCTAGCACCTGCAAATTTTGGTTCTCCATTAGCCCATAGAGCCAACAGTTGGTTCGGTAAAATTATGCAAGGGAATCGGCAAAAGGGTGAAAACTTTTTAGAAATGGGCGATCGCGTTTTAGATGCGTTGGAGTTAGGTAGTAGTTTTACCTGGGATTTAGCTCACCAGGATTTGTCACCCCACTCCAGCACCTCTTTACGGGGAAATCATCCGGATACACCATATATTTTTATTCTCTGCGGCACTAGTGAATATACGGGTTGGAAAAAACTCATTCGTCGCCCCGGTGGTGGTACGGACGGAACGGTACGCTGGGCTGGGTGTGGACTACAGGTGCGAAAGCTGGTAGTGGATTTAACGAAGGAGCAAACAGATACCCATCGGGTCGAGCTTGAAGATGGGGAAATCCCACGAATTTCACCTTTAATTGCGATCGCGGGATTAACCCACCGAGATATATTAAAACATCCTAATCACCAAGTGATCGATTTAGTAGATCAGGCATTACAGGTATCTGATGATACATCTTTTCGGGAGTGGGTGGCAACCAGCGAGGAAAAAACCCAAGCAGAGTGGGAAAAAATCGCCTATTGGCAACAATTTATCATTAATGCCATCGATCAACGGGGTGATGCAATACCAGAATACGAAATTCAACTGATGACCAAACGGGGTGGAAAGCTTGAAGTTATACCAGAATTTAAGTTAGATATGCATATTTATCGACGCGATCGCAGTTTACGCTGTTTTCATGTCAACCTACAACCAATTCTAGAACAGTGTTTAGATAATTTGTGGCTACAGATTTCCACCACGTCGGGTTCGAGTTTAGTGTATTACCACGGATTGGTTTCTCCCAGTGAGGAAATCATCAGCAGCAAAGGAAATTGGAGTGGTGCAATTGATATTTCCAAGTATTTAGAAGCAGCAAAACCCAAGATTTTTACACCCTTGACCACAACTTTAATTGAATTGCGCTTATATCGCCAACCTTTGGAAAATGGGATTGAAGTCAATCATAAAGTGTGTTGGTTTTTGGATAACTAAAGGATTTTGGATTTTGGTCTGCGGTAAAAGTCTTTTTGTGAGGGTAGGGAACAAAGACTCAGTAGAGATGACCCGTCGGTCATCTCTACTGGGAATCGTTTTAATATCGTTTACGCTAATGCTTGCTACATATTAGGGGCTGTAACCGTTGATTATTCTAGTTTCATTCATTGCAAAGTACAAGAGAGTCGATATAATACCATTTCACTCAAATTGCGATACATTTCTTCCCCTGCTCCCGAAACCTGGATTTCTCACGAGTAAGTTGTAAGTCTTGAGTGACGGACTAATTTCCCCTATACTCCCGTCACGGACTATTCCCTATGAGTTTTAGGGTTTTGTGAGAAATGCGGGGAAAGTTCCCCATCAGGTATCAACTCCTAATCAGAACAGTATAAGCGTTGCATGTAGACTACTCCCTGTTCCCCACTTCCTAGAAATTTCCGGGACTTGCACCAAATCTGGATTCAGGTTTTAAACTGTTCCCCGGTGACGTAATAACAAAGAATTAGTGACAACGCTGACGGAACTAAAAGCCATGAAAGCAGCAGCTCCTGCGGGACTAAGGATAAATCCAGTAGTTGGAAATAATACTCCGGCTGCGAGGGGAATACCGAATGTATTATAGGCCAAAGCCCAAAACAGATTTTGACGAATTTTGTTGAAGGTAGCACGACTGAGTTTAATAGCTGCGATCGCATCACTAAGTTTATTTCGGGTCAAAATAATTTCGGCAGCATCGATGGCGATGTCAGAACCCGAAGCGATGGCGATACCAATGTCGGCTTGAGCTAGAGCTGGAGCATCATTAATACCGTCCCCAATCATGGCGACAATTTGTTGCTGGTTTTGGAAGGTTTGGATCAGGTGGGCTTTTTTGGCGGGTGGAACTTCGGCAATAATATTATCGGAACTAATATTTAATTTGCGGGCGATCGCATTCACGGCTGGTTGTTGATCCCCACTCATGATCACCACCTTTAGCCTTTGTTTTTGCAACTGAGCAACGGTGTCAACTGCTTCGGGACGTAATTGGTCATGGGCTGCAATTAAACCCACCAATTCGGTTTCCACAGCCAGATAAATAACGGTTTTCCCGGTTGCTGCTAAGGACACAGATTGTTGCTGTACATCCTTATTTATACCAACACCGTGCCAAGCCATCCATTCCCGATTCCCCACCAATACCTGTTTCCCCTCCACTACTGCGGCCACACCTAAACCGGGTTCAGTATGAAAATTAACTGCTGGTGGTAATACCCCTCCTTGCTGTAGACAAGCCGTTTTGATTGCCTGGGCGAGGGGATGGGATGTTCCCTGTTCCACCGCCGCACCCAGTTGAATTAAGCTGTAGGGGAGGGGAGGGGGACAAAACTCGATACAATCAGTCACCTCTAGTTTACCAGTAGTTAGGGTTCCCGTTTTATCAAACACCACCGTTTGTAACTGGTGAACTTTTTCCAGGACATCTCCACCCTTAATTAAAATACCCTGGGATGCACCTAATCCCGTACCGACAACAATTGCCGTTGGTGTTGCCAATCCCAAGGCACAGGGACAAGCCATCACCAAAACCGCGATCGCAAATTTTAAACTCAACAATAGGGGTGAATTATGTTCAGGAGTATGCGCCATTTGGCTATGGTGCATCATCAGCATTTTTACGGGTACATCCTGCCAAACATGGGCACCGTATACATACCAAAACCCAAAGGTAATTAGGGCTGCGGCGATGACAAAATAGGTAAAATAACCCGCCACCCGGTCAGCAAAATACTGAATTGGAGCTTTACGGGTTTGGGCATTTTCCACCAAAGCAACTATCTGAGCTAAAGTTGTCTCACCCCCGGTGTGAACCGCAGCAACCGCAATTGTCCCCATTTGATTCACAGTTCCAGCCGTCACGCGATCGCCTATTTTTTTTGCCACCGGAATCGACTCTCCCGTTAACATCGACTCATCAACAGTGGTCTGACCATCGATTATTTCCCCATCCACGGGGATTTTTTCCCCCGGTAGCACCTGTAACCATTCCCCCACTTTCACAGCGTTGGCAGGTATTTCCACCACCGTATTAATTGTTAAAGGGGAAACCTTATCCGGGGTGTGTTGCTTGGGTTTGGCGATTAACCGTGCCGTTTGGGGTTGGAGGGCAATCAATTGCTGTAAGGCTCCAACAGCCTTTCTCCTGGCTCTGGCTTCCAGGGTTTTTCCCAACAAAATAAACCCCAGCATCATCACGGGTTCGTCAAAAAAACATTCCCACCCTAAACTGGGAAATAATAAAGCCACCAAACTAGCCAAATAGGCTGTAATCGCTCCCAACCCCACTAGGGTATTCATATTCGGCATTCCCCGACCCAGACTCCGCCAACCATCGACGAGAATAGTCCGACCGGGAAAGGCAATAGTTAGGGTGGCAACACCGCAGTGAAACCAGATATTTCCAATTATCGGTAAATGGGGAGCAAAAACATCACTCAGATGACCAACCACCGACACCGCTAACAACCCACTTGCCATCATTAGGTGTCGGAATAAAACCTCAGATTCATCCCCACCGGACTGGGAACGTTCTCCAATCTGGGAAAAATTTTCCAAATTACGGGGTTGGGAAGGGAATCCAGTCTTGGTTAAATGTAAAGCCAAAGCATCAGCCGTGGTTTGACCATTTTCCACTTCAACCGTTGCCATCTCCGTCGCTAAATTCACACTCACGCGACTCACACCAGGATACTGGCTTAATTCCCGCTCCACAGACCTCACACAACCCGCACACTTCATCCCCCCCACATCTAAAACGATTTTCGAGGTTGGTGGCGATTGGGAAGGGGATACATCGGGTTTAGACAGAATTTGCATAGCGATCCAATTGGCAACAATCAACAACAACTAAATAAAATTTCAGTTGCTATTTTGAGGGTAGACCAAGAAGGCTCTCTATGACATATTGTCAAACATTTAATTTTTCTTTATGTTCAGGGATTTACGTTGTCCCTGTTGCCAGAAATACATCACTGCAAATATCTGCACGGGGATCAAAATTAATTCCCCTTGCCACAGGGTATTTAACTGTAAGTAGGAGACAAAGGAGAAGTAACTAAATCCTGCGATCGCAAAAAGAATTTGTATTAAAGGTTTATTCATAAAATTCAACCAAAGGTGTTGAGAATGGGTTGATTTTCCTATTTGATGCAGAGGGAGTGGGAAGTAGGGAGTTGTGAGTAGTGTCATGATTCGGATTGGAGGGTATCGGGAAAAACCGCTTTCATGGGTTCTGGTGTCCGCATTACATGTAGGTTACTCCCATCATGAACTAATCACTTTCACTAAAAGCTGTTGGTGCGATATGCCGAAGGCATTACCTGGATTTCTCACGAGTAAGTTGTAAGCCTTGAGTAATGGATTGATTTTCCTTCTATTCCCTACTCCCTATTCCCTATTCCCCATGAGTTTTAGGGTTTTGTGAGAAATGCGGGTTAAGCCCCGCTTATCGCATGTCCTGCTACTCCCTACTCCCCACTCCCTGAAAGTTTGTGAGAAATCCGGGCGATGTCTCAAGGCATATCTCCTGTTTCCTAACTCCTCAAAACCAACCCTGTTTCTGAACAAAATAGGTTTCAACAAAGTCTTCATGCTCCTTATTTAAATAGATAATCCCTTCTATTAAACCCACAAGCTGCATAATTAAAAAGGGAATTCCATAGGCAAAAACTAAACCGATCACAGAAACAACTAACATAATTGAAGCTTCCGCATGATAGCCCAATATAAATTTGTGAATTCCAAATCCACCACAGATAATTCCTGCATATCCAGAGAGAAGTTGTTTTGTAGCGTGGCTAGGAGTGAGATTGGCCATGTTTATATCCTTAATTAATATCTAATATAGATAATGTTTTGACAGGGAGAGATGGAGATATCAACTGAGAATTAGAGGATGAAAAAAACAGAATTGACAAATAATTCAGAAACAAATATTGAGGATAAATAAAACTCAATTTAGCTCCATGAAGGTGATAGATAATTCTGTTTGATTAATCCTGAATTTATCCCAGGTGAATGGTAAGTATTGAGTATTGAGTATTGGGTCACATCTCAATTAATAAAATCAAAAAATACCTAATAGAAAACTAGGTAATTGAGCAACCCCAATCCCACCATCCAGATATGAAGGGAATACCAACAGCGTCAGACAAACTTTGTCTGACACCAAAATCATCCCCAAAACCAAATTAATGGTATTATTCCCGATATATTCGGAGCGAGCGAATACCGTAATCGAACCCCACCTAGCAGTTTGCAAACTCGCAGAATTGCACAAGTGGTTTGCTCTCA
The DNA here is from genome assembly GCF_002368395.1 of Calothrix sp. NIES-3974. GTDB lineage: Bacteria > Cyanobacteriota > Cyanobacteriia > Cyanobacteriales > Nostocaceae > NIES-3974. The sequence continues at coordinate 1,211,191 of NZ_AP018254.1, read as the reverse complement.
AAAATTACTTTGCCCTATTCGTCTTTACGGGTTTACCGGTCTATCTTCCGGAATATTTAACCTGCGATACATGTTAATCCCACGGAGATTTTTAATAGAACCTCTTGTTGATTAACAATCGCTGTTGAACTATCAGTGTCAATACCATTTTAAATACACTCTGCGGTTGACTATTTCCTTTCGATGACTAAGCAGAAATGGTCAGCCTTTAAGTGTAAGCAATAGGTACTTTGTTGGTTAATATTATCTATATGGATGAGTCCATGCCTATTTACATAGGACTCCCTTCTTGTCCCTGATAGTTCCCGTATTTAATTTATTTGTTGATGTTTTTGTCCGCTCTCTAATCTGAAAATACGAAGGCTCATTGACACACTACAACTACTTAATACTTATTTTATCTGAAGTTCCATTAAACTAACTATTACTGCTCCATCCGACACCGAAAGAAAGACCATACCACTGGAAAACCCTTGAAAAAACAGTCTATACCAACGGCTAGGATTCAAGAAGCAATAAAGCAATCAGCTAGAGGCTTTGTATGTTGCTTTGCTTGAGTTTAACAAACAATGCTTGTATATCCCGGATGTCTCACAAGTCACTGAATAAGTCTTGAGTGACGGATGAATTTTCCTTCTACTCCCTACTCCCTGTAGGTTTAAGGAGTTTGTGAGAAATACAGGATATGTGGATTTCCGGATAAAACGGTATCAAGCATGGAATCAACAATGAAATCCTAAAAAAACCCTGAATAAGGTTTTTTAGTTCCCATAGGTCAACTCCATTCCCTTGAAGCCAGTTGTATACAGCATTCGCATTCCCTTCTATCTCTAGTTTAACTACCTTTCCCCCACTTGCACAACTTTTTGTTGCTGGATTTAAATGACTTAACCAATAAGCATATGTGCAAAGAAATGAATCCTTGACAACCTTTGCCTATTCTCTAACCAGAGCATTTTTGATTTAGGACTAAATATACGGGTTTTCGACCAATGATGTCTAGCTGCCCCTTGTTACATATTTAACTAAATTTAGTGGGAGTTGTATGTAGTTTAACTAACTTTTAACCACGGCTTTATCTATTTACTTAAACTACCTTAATCGCTTAAATAAATGATGGCATTATTTTAAATCAAAAAAAAAGGATTTTGTCAAGGGGTGTAATATCCTACCCTCAAAAACAAGTGTTCATCGCGAACTTTATTGACTGTACCCTGGGGGAAAGCTGCATCTATAACCGTTAACAGTCAACAATTCCACGAACTGACCACTTACTCACTCCCTAAAACCAATAGGGTCAACATAGTTCCCGTATTCCAGAGTGCATGGACTAACATCGGTGCTAAGAGATTACGCGATCGCGTATACACTATCCCCAGAATCATTCCCAGGGAAAATAGGGGTAATAATTCAGAAATACTTAAGTGAGCCGCAGCAAATATCAAGCTACTTAATCCAATTGCTCCCCAGACGGACATGTAACGGGTCAAGGAAGGTAGTAAAAACCCGCGAAAGAGTAATTCTTCAAACAGGGGAGCAGCGATCGCTGCGGTACTAAAAAACAGGGATAGGGCTAGGGTATCCTTACCTTCTAGGACTAATTGTAGCAGGGGATTACTACCACCTTTTCCTTGCCAAAGTTGTTGATTCAGCAAAGAGATAATCAGAACAACGGGAATCGCTACACAGTAACCACCCACTCCCCAGAGAATCCAATTGCTGCGGAAGCGGAAGCGAAACCAGTCTGATTCCAAAGGGAAGTAGGAGCGAATTGCATTCCAGAGAATAGCGATCGCCGCGAAAGCGACCAATAAATAACTACTAAAAACACGGATAGCTTGACTGCGAACATCATTACCCAGGTGGAAAAACTGTAAAATTGCCGAAACAAGCAAAGGTGCGACAAATTGTCCAACCAGAAAAAAGCCCACCACCAACACTTCCAAGATTGTATATCCATCCCAAGGAGTTGGCCACGGTGTATCACCATATCGAGCAAGTAAAGCCTCCTTTCCCCAACGCACACGTTGAAATAGCAGAAAAACAATTAACCCTAAACCAACTAAACCCATAATATAGGGAGTAATCCCGACCAAAAACAACTTCGTTACCGCATCCTCCGCAGTCTCTTGGATTTGTTGCTGTAGTTGAGTCAGAGCCTCACTTCGTTCTTGCACCTGGTAAAGTTGAGATAAAGCCGTATTCCGAAACCATCCCTGCAAATTAGCCTGAATTAATTCTGCTGAGTCGGGCAATAATAAAGCCGGCTGACTCCACAAACCCTCCAAAACCCTAGCTGTTTTCACCAAATCAAGTCGAACACCAGTTTCTTCTGCCAATTCCCGCCAAATTTTTTGTGCCGATTCTAGATTACCCTGTCGAGCTTCTAAAATCCCCAAATTTAAATCCACCTCCGCCAAAAAATCCCTCTGCTCCCGCAGACTTTTCTCCAGCTGTCTTACAAACTGTCTCACAGCACCAGCAGATTTTTGATTCTCACCAGCAGATAATGCCGGAATTTCTGTTAATATTTTGTTTATATTCGCCCTACTCGTATCACGAGCCTCCCTATAGGTTTGAATCGCTTCATCCACAGACTTTCCACCAAATAGGGCACTAAAAAGCGAATCATCCCCATCCTCAGAACGCAACCTTTCCCATTCTGAAGCCTTTAAAACAATATTGGTTTGATATAAGTCCAGACGATTTTGCACCTGGGGTTCCTGTAACGAACCCAATAAGCTTGAACCAATCACAAGTCCTGCCACCAGTGTTAAAAAAGCCAATATTGCCTGTTTGAAGTTCATTATCACTCCTTACCCATCACCATTACCATCATAATGACATGTATGCTAATTTTGGATAGGCAGGGATAGGCTGAACAATCGGTGGGTGGTAAAAATTTTCGTTGAGATCAGGGAGTAGAGACGACCCTTCGGGTCTTCTGTACGCCGAATGATCGGTTACGTTGCGGTTTTATGTTTAATTGCACTTACCTACCTTACTTGCATCCAAACGTCATTCAGGCTTTTCGGATATTGAAGTAGTGCTTACTTATTAGCTTTGAAGAGTATTTTAAGGTGAATTTCACGGATTTTAAACCAATACAGTTCAGTTAGACTTAAAAGCCTGATTATTGGGTCGGTTGGGTTGAAGAATGTAGAGGTATTAGCCCTCGTGAAATGCGTCCCCACGCGGAGCATCGGGACGAGATCATCACAAAAACTGTGTGAACTTATGGGTTAATTTCCACAAAATCAACAGTCTATGCAAAGCCTCAACCCAACCTACAGTTATCTTTAACACCGAGCATATTGGAATAAACATGATTTTGAAGGATGCGATCGCTAAATTTTCAATGCATAATTGATTCTGGCGCGGAAAACTCAGTGCAAAGGCGAATTTAATACTTCTTGTTCACCTCACTTTTAAGGATAATTACGAGTTGACAAATCTAATTTCACTTCAACTTGTCACGAATGGGTAATGGGTAAAAAATGGGTAAATATTGAGCGATAGGGCTTATTAGGGATAGGCCTATTGCATTGAAACCCTTATGTTGTAGGGGAATGCAATAAAAGCCGGCAGTCGGATTTGAACCGACGACCTTCCGATTACAAGTCGGATGCACTACCACTGTGCTATGCCGGCATGGTTAACATACTTGGAATGCTCAACCAGTTAATAATCCTATCACAGTTTCTCAAAATGTCCATCACTTCGAGCAAATATTTTTGGATCTACAACAGCGAATTGCGATTTTCTGTTGTCTGTATAAAGGGTTGAAAGCTTTCCGTGGGAGTCCATTGAATTGCTCCATCCCGACCAGTAAAAAATATTTTTGTCTGGGTTTGAGATAATTCCGAGAGGGTTTTTGGATCAATATCGGCATTTGTGGTGATTGCAACTTCCGGTTGCAGTGCAAGCACTAATTCCTTCAGTGCAGTGTTCGGACACCACAATACTTGCGGACGGGGTAAGTTGGTTGTTTTTTGAATTTGCTCTAACTCGTTATTTGTATTTCCTACCAGCAGCCAATTTTTCCCTTGGAGTTGCATTTGCAAAATTGGTAATTGATCGTTCAGTATTCGTATCGTCGCTGAACCAGCTTGTACTTGTCCCCCCATAGAAACTTGTTGATAAGCACCCTGATTTGGTCTTTGCTGGGAGTCACTGCGTGAACGTAATTCCTGTTGAATTGCCGCACTGTTCAAAGCGTTCTCTGGATTATTCACAAAATCATAAAATACCCCTACTGGTAAGCGGGAAACAACTTCTAACCATCCATTACTACCATCACCTAAAAAATCCACAGCAACAGCAGTATTAATCCTATTAATCCCCTGATGTCGCAAAAATGGTAGCAATGTAAACCTTCCCGTTCCCTCATCACCACCATTAATGGCTGTGATCCATCCCTTCTCTTGAATAACAATCGCTGGTTCTCCACCAGCAGCTAATACGGTGACTCGAAATAAATTGCTCGCAGTTTGCCATCCCGGAACAAATATCAAGGCAACTACCAGAAATCCAGTCAGTAACCAACGACGCTGCCACCATCTGAATAACCAAGTTAAAATAATTAGTATGTAAATGGCAACCATTTGCAGTGTGGAAATGCTGCCAACAGCCCAATTATTTCCTGGTAAAGCGGCAAAAAACTCAGCTAAACCAATCAGCCAATGGGTTGGATAATACAAAAAACTCGCAACCGCAGCTCCCAAATCAGGTAAAATCATGCTTGCGATCGCACTCACTATTCCCCCTAAACTGGTGATGGAAACTAAAGGTGTTGCCAACACGTTGAGGGGAATGCTGTAAACTGCAATTGTGTGGAAAACGTGTAATAATAAGGGTAAAGTCCAAATTGTGGCGGCGACCGGAACAGAAATTAATGAAGCGATCGCTTCCGGTAACCAACCCATCCTTCTACTAATAGCACTGGCTGTGACAATCAAGCCAAAAGTAGCTAAAAAACTTAACTGAAATCCTAAATTCCAAATCCAAACTGGATTCACCAGCAATAAGATGACAGCGACAACCATCAATCCACTTAACCGCTTCACCTTACGTCCTAATCCCAACGCCAACAAAGCTGCAAACCCCATTAAAGTTGCTCGCAAAACCGATGGTTGAAAGCCTGTCAAAACTGCAAATAATAATAAGGCTACAGAACCACAAAAGATTTGCACACCCCGTCTAGACCGTTTGGTTAAACCTAATACCACACCCAGAATTAAGGAGGTATGGAAACCAGAAGCTGCTAATGTATGGGCTAAACCAACCTCCACAAATACATCCCGTACATCGTGGGGTAAATCCACCGCTCTACTACCCAAAACCATTGCACTTACTATTGGTCCTTCCGGAACCCCCAACCAACGAACCTGCGATCGCGCAATTTGTTCCCGAACTCGCCACCACCCCCATTTTCTCTCTTTATCAATCAAATTGACTTGACGACCACTTAAACCAGCAAAAGCTCCTTCCTGAGCTAAAAATTTTTGCAAATCAAATCCTCCTGGGTTTGCAGCAGCTTTTGGTTGATACAAAACCCCCGTCACCCTCACTTCCTGTCCCGGAACCAAACCCGTTGATTGCAACAAAGGGACGGTTGTATAAACTTTCCCCGTCACCACCTTACTTGCATCACCTTGATTTTGATCCTGCTTGACCTGATCAATTTGATTTGCTTCTAACCAAAATTGTCCCCGTTGACTACGAGTCATCCGGGGAACACTTAAAACCCGACCGCGAACTGTAAATAATTGCTCTTGATTGCTACTATTCCCAGATTGTACAAAATTACTAATATCATTAGCGCTAGGTTGAGGTGTACGCCATTGTAGATAGAAACTTGCAAGAAAACCCACCAAACCCGCAATTAGCCAAATACGGGGATGGGGAAGTTTTGATACAAGCAGTGGTGAAAATTGCGATTTCGCTAGCTGACCGTTTCGCGTCCGACGAGATTGACGAGCCAATACATAAATCCGTCTGACAATAATTGCTGATACCAGTCCGACTAAGAGTAACCAAAACCCACCTCCTGGTAATGCGATCGCCAGCAAACCGAAGATATAGCCCAGCGCAATTACCACACCACTGTTTTGCATCATTTGACTACAAACTCAAACCTAAATTTAGTCCTAAAGCAGCGTGGACAACTAATAGTCCCATTGCCACCGTACCCACATAAGCATGTATAGTTCGCCACACAGTATCCTTATCACCGAATCTAGTGATGGTAATAATTCCATTGAACCCTAAAAATCCTAATGCGATTGTTCCAGTGAGAAAATGGGGACTCTGCAAAATCGGCTGTTGCTGCGTCACCAACGATAATATGCCTCCTGTATAACCGGAAGCCAAAAACAAAAACATCCAGGGAGCCAATTTGCGGTGATCGGTGCGACTTTTAACTGCAACATCTGGTTCAGCAATTCTTGAGCGCCAACCAGCATAGGCAGTGTAACTACCCATCACAAAAATCACAATCCCCATCATCACCGGGTGTCCCCAATGTACAATCGGTTCCGGTATTCCTAAGCTACGAAACCATGCCGCAATCGGCTCCAACAAACTCACCAAATCCACAACTACCTCAGTATATTTTCACAAAAATTTACTATTCAGCCTCCCAGTATAAACCTCATCGCATCAACGGAAAACCCAATCGCTCCCTCTGTTCTACATACAACTGAGCTACCCGACGAGCCAAGTGACGAATACGACCAATATATCGAGTCCGCTCCGTCACCGAAATGACCCCCCTCGCATCCAGTAAATTGAACATGTGGGAACACTTAATCACATAATCTAAACTAGGCATAACTAAACCGCGATCGCCTAACTGTCGTGCCTCCTCTTCATACAAATTAAATAAAGACAGCAACAATTCCGGATTAGAAGCCTCAAAATTGTAAATACATTGTTCTATCTCCCCTTGTAAATGCACATCACCGTAGGTAATTGTATCCGTCCACAGAATCTTCGTAATGGCATCTACCCCCTGTAGATACATGGCTAACCGTTCCAACCCATAGGTGATTTCAATCGACACTGGACGACAATCAATCCCCCCACATTGCTGGAAGTAAGTAAACTGGGTAATCTCCATCCCATCTAACCACACTTCCCAACCCGTACCCCAAGCTCCCACCGTGGCATCTTCCCAATTATCCTCCACAAATCTGACATCGTGTTCCTCCGGACGTATACCTAAAGCACGCAACGAATCCAAATATATCTCCTGAATATTGTCCGGCGAAGGCTTAACTAAAACTTGATACTGATAATAATGTTGAAACCGATTCGGATTCTCTCCATAGCGCCCATCCGTCGGTCGCCTACAAGGCTCGACATATGCCACAGCCCAAGGCTCCGGTCCCAACGCCCTCAAAAAAGTATGGGGATTCTTCGTTCCCGCACCCTTTTCCATATCGTAGGGTTGAGCAATCAAACAACCCTGGGATTCCCGCCAAAACTCATTTAACGTCGCAATAACAGATTGAAAATTCACCTGATTTATCCTTTGCCCACTAAATAAAACTCATCAAACCACAATTTCAAATCGCATAACCCATTGTTGCCCAAACCCGCCTCCCAGCAAAGCCCTCCAGTCAAAAATCACCCCCTCAAAAAAATTTTCCCAAAAGGGTTGACAAAGCAAGGGGGAATAGATAGGATTTATAAGTGCCTGAAACGCAAAGCCAACGCAAGAGAGGCAAGCTTCAGGAAACATCGAACCTAGAAAAAAGAAATAGTTTGAAAGCGAATTAAACCGAAGCCCAACGTTGAGAGAAAATAAAGACGAGGCTGAGGTCTAAAAAAATCAGCCAAAATCAATATAGCAAAAAGAGCTAAAGAAAGCTTGAAATTTTGTGGAGACAAAACGGAGAGTTTGATCCTGGCTCAGGATGAACGCTGGCGGTATGCTTAACACATGCAAGTCGAACGGTCTCTTCGGAGATAGTGGCGGACGGGTGAGTAACGCGTGAGAATCTGGCTCTAGGTCTGGGACAACAGATGGAAACGTCTGCTAATACCGGATGTGCCGAGAGGTGAAAGGCTAGCTGCCTAGAGATGAGCTCGCGTCAGATTAGCTAGTAGGTGGGGTAAAGGCCTACCTAGGCGACGATCTGTAGCTGGTCTGAGAGGACGATCAGCCACACTGGGACTGAGACACGGCCCAGACTCCTACGGGAGGCAGCAGTGGGGAATTTTCCGCAATGGGCGAAAGCCTGACGGAGCAATACCGCGTGAGGGAGGAAGGCTCTTGGGTTGTAAACCTCTTTTCTCAAGGAATAAGAATGAAGGTACTTGAGGAATAAGCATCGGCTAACTCCGTGCCAGCAGCCGCGGTAATACGGAGGATGCAAGCGTTATCCGGAATGATTGGGCGTAAAGCGTCCGTAGGTGGTTTTGTGTGTCTGCTGTTAAAGCGTGCGGCTTAACCGCATAAGGGCGGTGGAAACTACAAGACTAGAGTACGTTCGGGGCAGGGGGAATTCCCAGTGTAGCGGTGAAATGCGTAGAGATTGGGAAGAACACCGGTGGCGAAAGCGCCCTGCTAGGCCGTAACTGACACTGAGGGACGAAAGCTAGGGGAGCGAATGGGATTAGATACCCCAGTAGTCCTAGCCGTAAACGATGGATACTAGGCGTTGGTAGTATCGACCCTACCAGTGCCGTAGCTAACGCGTTAAGTATCCCGCCTGGGGAGTACGCAGGCAACTGTGAAACTCAAAGGAATTGACGGGGGCCCGCACAAGCGGTGGAGTATGTGGTTTAATTCGATGCAACGCGAAGAACCTTACCAGGGTTTGACATGTCGCGAATCTGGTGGAAACACTGGAGTGCCTTCGGGAGCGCGAACACAGGTGGTGCATGGCTGTCGTCAGCTCGTGTCGTGAGATGTTGGGTTAAGTCCCGCAACGAGCGCAACCCTCGTCCTTAGTTGCCAGCCTTAAGTGGGGAACTCTAGGGAGACTGCCGGTGACAAACCGGAGGAAGGTGGGGATGACGTCAAGTCATCATGCCCCTTACATCCTGGGCTACACACGTACTACAATGCTGCGAACAATGGGCAGCAAGCAGGCGACTGCAAGCAAATCTCAGAAATCGTGGCTCAGTTCAGATTGTAGGCTGCAACTCGCCTACATGAAGGAGGAATCGCTAGTAATCACAGGTCAGCATACTGTGGTGAATTCGTTCCCGGGCCTTGTACACACCGCCCGTCACACCATGGAAGCTGGTCACGCCCGAAGTAGTTATCCTAACCATTCGTGGGGGGAAATTCCGAAGGCAGGGCTGGTGACTGGGGTGAAGTCGTAACAAGGTAGCCGTACCGGAAGGTGTGGCTGGATCACCTCCTTTTAGGGAGACCTACCTACTTGTAGATTGGATGGAAAAGCCAACAAACCAATCACAAGCTGGTCAATCCCAGGTCGAGCGTGGGGAATGAGGGAAAATTCAGCTTTCAAACTATAATTAGGTTCGTAACAGAGAGAATTCAGGCGTAGGGGCTATTAGCTCAGGTGGTTAGAGCGCACCCCTGATAAGGGTGAGGTCCCTGGTTCGAGTCCAGGATGGCCCACCTGATGATAATTGGTAATTCGTGATTCATAATTGGTAATTATCTTCTTGCTAATTGCCAATTGGGAATTAGAAATTACAAATTATTCAGGGGGGTTTAGCTCAGTTGGTAGAGCGCCTGCTTTGCAAGCAGGATGTCAGCGGTTCGAGTCCGCTAACCTCCACATTGATTTAATTGAGTATTTTGAGATTCTCAGTTAAATGGGTAAATAAGAGAGAGAAACTTAGCACTGATACAGTGGTGGGAAACCAAGATAAAGTATCAAATGCTGAGTGAAAGCTCAGTAAAAGAACCTTGAAAATTGGATAGAGAAGAAAGCAGTAGTAGTAGAACACAGAGAATCATTGCACAAACTTTGCGATTGTGAAGGGAGAGCAAAGAGTCGAGTGAGAAGGTCAAGCGAGAAAGGGCTGATGGTGGATACCTAGGCACGCAGCGGCGAAGAAGGACGTGGTTACCAACGAAAAGCTCCGGGGAGTTGGAAGCAAACAGAGAGCCGGAGATATCCGAATGGGGGAACCCAGAATACTACCTGTTGAATATATAGACAGGAAAGAGCGAACCTGGCGAATTGAAACATCTTAGTAGCCAGAGGAAAAGAAAACAAAAGTGATTCCCCAAGTAGTGGTGAGCGAACGGGGAGAAGCCCAAACCAAGTTACATGTAACTTGGGGTAGTGGGACTGCGACAAAATCGAATCTGAAGGTTAGACGAAGCATTTGAAAGATGCACCAGAGAAAGTGAAAGTCTTGTAGTCGAAAACTAAACAGATAGAAGCAGTATCCCGAGTAGCATGGAGCACGTGAAATTCCATGTGAATCAGCCGGGACCACCCGGTAAGGCTAAATACGTCTGCGTGACCGATAGCGAAACAGTACCGCGAGGGAAAGGTGAAAAGAACCCCGGGAGGGGAGTGAAATAGAACATGAAACCATCAGCCTACAAGCAGTTAGAGCACGATTAAACGTGTGATAGCGTGCCTGTTGAAGAATGAGCCGGCGAGTTATAGGTACTGGTAGGTTAAGACGGGAATGTCAGAGCCAAAGCGAAAGCGAGTTTGAAAAGAGCGAAAATCAGTATTTATAGACCCGAACCCTGGCGATCTAACCATGTCCAGGATGAAGCAAGGGTGACACCTTGTGGAGGTCCGAACCGACCAATGTTGAAAAATTGGCGGATGAGGTGTGGTTAGGGGTGAAATGCCAATCGAGCCAGGAGCTAGCTGGTTCTCCCCGAAATGTGTTGAGGCGCAGCGGTTAGGAATATCACTTGGGGGTAAAGCACTGTTTCGGTGCGGGCTGGGAGACCGGTACCAAATCGAGACAAACTCAGAATACCAAGTTAACACCTAGCCAGTGAGACGGTGGGGGATAAGCTTCATCGTCAAGAGGGAAACAGCCCAGACCGCCAGCTAATGGTCCCAAAATCTACGTTAAGTGGCAAAGGAGGTGGGAGTGCATAGACAACCAGGAGGTTTGCCTAGAAGCAGCCACCCTTGAAAGAGTGCGTAATAGCTCACTGGTCAAGCGCTCCTGCGCCGAAAATGAACGGGACTAAACGTAGTACCGAAGCTGCGGACTTAGAAATAAGTGGTAGGGGAGCGTTCTGTAGTAGGGAGAAGCTGTAGCGGCAAGCAGCAGTGGACGAAACAGAAGTGAGAATGTCGGCTTGAGTAGCGCAAATATTGGTGAGAATCCAATACCCCGAAACCCCAAGGGTTCCAGAGGCAGGTTCGTCCACTCTGGGTAAGTCGGGACCTAAGGCGAGGCCGAACGGCGTAGTCGATGGATAACGGGTTAAGAATCCCGTACTTGGATGTAATTGTAGCGAGGGACGGAGAAGGCGAGTGTCAGCCGGATGTTGGTTACCGGCTCAACCATTAAGTTGGAGAGAGACGGAGAAAACGTCTTGAGATGAGATGGGAGTACGAGATTCTACGGAATCGAAGTGGCATAGTCAGGCTTCCAAGAAAAGCTCGAACTACGGAAATTGCATTTGACCCGTACCCGAAACCGACACAGGTGGGGAGGTAGAGGATACCGAGGGGCGCGAGATAACTCTCTCTAAGGAACTCGGCAAAATGGCCCCGTAACTTCGGAAGAAGGGGTGCCCAAGGTAGAACTTGGGTCGCAGTGAAGAGGTCCAGGCGACTGTTTACCAAAAACACAGGTCTCCGCGAAGTGAAATCACGCAGTATGGGGGCTGACGCCTGCCCAGTGCCGGAAGGTTAAGGAAGTTGGTCAGGCTTTCGGGCTGAAGCTGACGACCGAAGCCCCGGTGAACGGCGGCCGTAACTATAACGGTCCTAAGGTAGCGAAATTCCTTGTCGGGTAAGTTCCGACCCGCACGAAAGGCGTAACGATCTGGACGGTGTCTCAGAGAGAGACTCGGCGAAATAGGATTGTCTGTGAAGATACGGACTACCTGCACCTGGACAGAAAGACCCTATGAAGCTTTACTGTAGCCTGGAATTGGGTTCGGGCTTGGCGTGCGCAGGATAGGTGGGAGGCGAAGAGATATTCCTTGTGGGGAGTATGGAGCCAACGGTGAGATACCACTCTCGCGAAGCTAGAATTCTAACCATCTCCCGTGAGCCGGGAGTGGGACGGTTTCAGGTGGGCAGTTTGACTGGGGCGGTCGCCTCCTAAATGGTAACGGAGGCGCGCAAAGGTTCCCTCAGCACGGTTGGAAATCGTGCGGCGAGTGTAAAGGCATGAAGGGAGCTTGACTGCAAGACCCACAAGTCGAGCAGGTACGAAAGTAGGTCTTAGTGATCCGACGGCTCAGAGTGGAATGGCCGTCGCTCAACGGATAAAAGTTACTCTAGGGATAACAGGCTGATCTCCCCCAAGAGTCCACATCGACGGGGAGGTTTGGCACCTCGATGTCGGCTCATCGCAACCTGGGGCGGAAGTACGTCCCAAGGGTTGGGCTGTTCGCCCATTAAAGCGGTACGTGAGCTGGGTTCAGAACGTCGTGAGACAGTTCGGTCCATATCCGGTGCAGGCGTTAGAACATTGAGAGGAGTCTTCCTTAGTACGAGAGGACCGGGAAGAACGAACCTCTGGTGTACCAGTTATCGTGCCAACGGTAAACGCTGGGTAGCCATGTTCGGAGCGGATAACCGCTGAAAGCATCTAAGTGGGAAGCCCACCTCAAGATGAGTGTTCTCATCCCAATTTGGGAGTAAGGTTACACATAGAACATGTGTTGATAGGCTTTCGGTGGAAGTGTGGCAACATATGAAGCCTAGAAGTACTAACAAACCGAGGGCTTGACCTTTTGACTACTACTAATACTAATCTCTATCCATTCTTCAGGGAACTTTGATTCCCCACAAGTTTTCCTGGTGTCGATGGTGCTGTGGAACCACTCTGAACCCATCCCGAACTCAGTTGTGAAACGCTGCTGCGGCGACGATAGCTGGAGGGTTGCCTCCCGTCAAAATAGCTCGATGCCAGGTCTTTTTTTTTTATTTTAATGTCATTGTCATATTTAACTGGAGGTCTGTAAGTTATATCTACAGACCTTCGTTTTTTAGTATTAGTTTTTCCGTAATTTTCTTTTGGGATTCCTTGAAACAAACCCTTGCGCAGCTATAGAGTTGATGCTTGAATACAATATGCTGACCTAGGAATTCATAAATGCAACGATATTTACGCATATTAGGATTATTTTGGAGTGCTGCGATCGCGGCAGAAATGGAGTACCGAGTTAATTTTCTGTTGGCGACTTTGAGTAGTTTGGGGAATTTGATGGGTAGCCTGTTTGCTCTGTTTCTATTTTATCGCCAAGGCTACACTTTTGCTGGTTGGCGGTGGGAAGCGGCTTTACTAGTGTTAGGGGTTTTTACGCTGTTACAAGGCTATTCGGCAACCTTTCTCAGTCCGAATTTAAACCGGATTGTGCGTCATGTTCAGGAAGGTACATTAGATTTTGTGTTGCTCAAGCCGATTCAAAGTCAGTTTTGGCTTTCTACCCATACCCTTTCTCCTTGGGGTATCCCTGACTTGGTGTTTGGGGGGGTATTGATTGCTTATGCTGGGAATAAACTGGGTATTGGTATTGATAATTATTTGGCGAGTATCATTCCGTTAATTTTTGGATCGATTATTCTTTACAGTCTTTGGTATATGCTCGGCGCTACAAGTATTTGGTTTGTTAAAATTTATAACGTTACTGAAGTGTTGCGCGGGTTGCTAGAAGCAGGTCGTTATCCGATGGCTGCCTATCCAGTGGGTTTTAAATTTTTCTTTACTTTTATTATTCCTGTAGCATTTTTAACGACTATTCCGGTGGAAGTCATGTTAGGTCAAAGTCAGTTGAATTGGATACTGGGTTCAGGGATTTTGGCTGTTTCTCTATTTGTAATTTCTACGATGTTTTGGCGATTTGCCTTACGTTTTTATACTAGTGCTTCTAGTTAAATTAATGATTTTTGATTTTTTATTATCCAGCAAAAATCGATTTTAGATTCTAAAATAGTGACATAATTGCTGAATATTTCCAATGTGATGGATTTAATTGTGGAGTTATCTGAAAAAAATTGTGATTGAGCATAATTTCATGACTAAATAAAACTTAATATTTGTACTTAAAAATCCATCTACAGATCAAATCGCAAATTTAGAGTCACTATATTTATGAGTAAAAGCTATCTTGCAATTGCACACCAGGGAAAAAACGACTGGTGGCGTTATTTTTTGTCAGTTTTATTGATTTTATTTGCTTGGTTAATTTTAGGGGGAGTAATTTCGCTAGTTGTTGCCATATTTATTTTTATCTCGAAAGGAGTTCCGTTGGTGGAACTGGAATTGCAACTGATGGATTTATTACAAAATCCTTCTTTGGAATCTTTTATTATTATTAACCTGCAATTTATTACTTTTATATTGGGAATTTTTTTAGCTATTAGACTATTACATCAACGGAAATTTTTAAGTTTAGTCAGTGCTGATAATCAAATTAATTTTTCACGTTTGTTTGCAGGTTTTGCGGTCTGGTTTGTGATGCAGTTATCGCTAATTGCTGTAAATATTATCTTAAATCCGAGTAATTTTACTTTTACCTTTGAACCATCCAAATGGTTTCCCCTTCTATTTGCTGCACTAATTCTCACTCCGATTCAAACATCGGCAGAGGAACTGTTTTTTCGTGGTTATGTGATTCAAGGGTTAAGCTTGATTACCAAAAGACGCTTAATTTTAATTGTTATCAGCAGTATTTTATTTATGTTACCCCATTTTTTAAATCCAGAAATGCAGCGTGGAGCGGTGTGGATGGCCTTATTTTATTTTGGATTTGGTGTTTTTACAGCCCTCATTACCCTCAAGGATAATCGATTGGAACTGGCTTTAGGAGTTCACGCAGCGAATAATCTGAGTTTACTATTCGTCACTAGTGAAGATTCTGTTTTACCAACCAAAGCAATGTGGACTATTAAAGAAACCGGTGCTGTTCAGGGTGATTTATTTGTGTTTATTTTATTTTGTGCGATTTTTTTCTATATTTTCTTTGGGAGAAACTCTGGTAAAAATGAGATGGATACACCTCAGTTGAGAAATAGAGAATAGAAAGCAATCTACGTGTAATGCTGATATCGTTTTACTTGAGAATTTATACATTTAGGGCAGCAGGGAAAGCAAGGGGAGAAAATGTATCAAAATTTTCGTGAAACGGTATTATATCGATTCTCTTTTACTTGGAAATAAATGCAACAAGAATCATCAACGGTTATAGCCCTTGATATGTAGCTACCATGAGCGTAAACGATATTACACCAGAACTGATAAAAGTGGTTTTTTCTACTCCCTACTCCCTCTGCACCAAGCAAGTCACTATTCAAGGGATTGTGTATCCTGTCTTCTCCTCATTTTTGAGAAAAGCTGTTAATCTAAAATCCAAAATCTCAAATCAAAAATTAACATGCGGGTACTGCTATCAGGATATTACGGCAAGGGGAATGGTGGGGATGAAGCCCTATTAGCTACTTTACTACAAATGTTGCCAGGGAATGTGACTCCTGTGGTGCTGTCGGGGAATCCCAGGGAAACGGAGGAGCGGTATGGAGTAGAAGCTCACGAACGGATGAATTTTCAGCGTGTGATTTCGGTGATGCGTGGTTGTCAAGGATTTATTTGGGGGGGTGGTAGTTTGATCCAGGATGCCACTAGTCGAATTAGTCCTTTTTATTACAATGGCTTGATGGCGATCGCCCAGGGGTTAAAATTACGAACGGTAGCTTGGGCACAGGGTATTGGTCCAATTTCGGGGTGGATAACACGTAAATTAGCTCGTCAAAATTTTGCGGGATGTACGGGTGTGAGTGTCCGTGACAAAAAAAGTGCTGCTTTGTTGACGGAGTGGAATATTCCCCATATTCTGGCTCCTGATCCGGTTTGGGCAATGGAATCGGTGAAAGTTCCAGAAATTGCTCACCTCCCCACACCCCGTATTGCTGTCACTTTGCGCAACCATCCTGATTTAACAGCCCAACGTTTAGAGAATATTACCCGCGCTCTAGTGGATTTGCAAGCAGCAACGGGTGCATTCATGATTTTACTACCATTTCAAAAAGCCCAGGATTATGCGATCGCTCAAGCAATTCAACCTGCTTTTTCCCAAGGTAGCGCGATTCTCTGTTTTTCCGAACCGCAACTTCTTAAGGGTGTTTTCCGAGATGTGGATTTAGCCATTGGTATGCGTTTACATAGTTTAATTATGGCAGCAAGTGAGGGATGTCGCGCTTTTGCTTTGAGTTATGACCCCAAAATCAATCGCTTAATGGAAGATTTGCATATGCCAGGATGGGATTTGCCTAGTCTACCTGGTGATGTGAATACTATTAGTCAAACCTGGATTGATGTTTACAGGAATAGCAAGTCTTTACCTACAGATAAAATTCAGACTTTAGTTAATGCTGCACAACAACATCGTCAGTTATTGGCAGATTGTTTAGTGTCGGGAGATTATCTCAGGGGGTGACAAGTGCCATCAACTCGTTGCAGTGCAAACTTTTCAAGCGATGGATGCTGAAAAGATAAAAGGCCAACACGAATATTTTTCTACCCACCAGTACTTAAAACTCCTATTCTCCCGTTGAGCGATCGCTAAAATTAATTTTCATCTTTTCAGCAGTCGTTAAATTGAAAGTTGATGTACGCCAGATAATTTATGAATAATTAATATAACTTCATCTTGCGTCAAAACTGTTGGTAAATATTTAGAACGCTTTGCACGAACGGCATCCACTTGCAAATCTAAATCTTGTTTTAATACCTCTTTGTAGAGAAAAAGAACAGCATGAAGTGCTTGGTTTTGCGTTGATGCAGCCACATTTTCATGGACAGCAAGATGCGTTAAAAATTCTTCAATTTCCTTACTCCCCATATCTTTGGGATGGCGCTTATTATGAAAAAGGATATAGCGTCTAATCCAATAGATATAGGTTTTCTCCGTTTGATACAGCACTTTCGAGGTAAATGAGGTACACTTGTTATTAGTGCATCAAAAATTAAAATGAAACCCTACTCAATCGATTTACGAGAAAAAATAGTAAGTGCTTACGAAAAGGGTGATACATCAATTCGAGGAGTAGCTGTGCAGTTTGGTATAGCAAAAAGCTATGTGCAGAAGCTAATCAGGCAAAAAAAATTGGAAGGGCATCTAGAACCCAAAAAGCAAGGTGGAGCAATGAAGGGTAAGCTAGATGATTACGGTAGCGAATTAGCAGAAATGGTTCAAAGTTACCCGGATTTAACTTTATTGGAATATTGCGAGTATTTTGGAGAAAAATATAACATTTGGGTGTGTGCAAGTGTGATGTGTTGTGCATTGCAAAAACAAGAATTAACTCGAAAAAAAAGACTTTACGTAGCAGCCAAGCGAAAACAGAAAGAGTCCAAAAACTGAGATTAGAATATTGGGAGAAAGTAAAACACATAGACCCAGAAAACCTTGTGTTTATAGACGAAATGGGTGTTTTGCTTGGTTTGACTAGAACTCATGCTCGAAGCGATCGCGGGAGTAGAGCTTATGATTTTAAACCATATTACCGAGGTGCAAAAATAAGTGTAATTGGAGGAATTAGCTTCAAAAAAGTCTTAGCTGTGATGACTTTAAATGGCTCAATGAATGGAGAAGCTTATAAAGTTTTTGTAGAGCATTTTTTACTTCCACAATTATGGGTTGGTGCAGTCGTTGTAATGGATAATCTGCCAGCACATAAAGTCGAAGAGATTAAGCCTTTGATTGAATCTGTAGGAGCAAGTGTTCTTTATCTATCTCCTTATTCCCCTGAATTTAATCCAATTGAACATTGGTGGTCACAATTAAAAGCGTTCTTAAAACAGTTTTCTCCTAAAAGTGCATCTGTAGTTGATGGTTTAATTAAAATTGCACTGACATTAGTTGATCCAAAGCATCTAAAAAATTGGTTTACTAATTGTTGCTACTGTACCTCATAAACCTCGAATCTGCTGTACTTTTTAATTATCTCACTTGAAGCGTCGCCCGCAGTTCCACAAAAATAACTTCTTGTCCACATTGAAGGCATTCTCAATAAATGTGGAAATTCTTGTCTTAATACCCTAGAAGTATATCCTTTTAACCTAAACATAATTTGGTCTGGGGCTAGTGTTGGAGGACTGCTAACAAAAAGATGTACATGGTCTTCCATGATTTCAAGAGCTAGAATCTCGCACCCTAGTTATGAATGTTTTTTCATAAAGCAATTCCTCAAGCCTGATAGCAACATTTCCAACTAACACCTTTTTTCGTCTTTTCGATATCCAGACGAAGTGGTAATTAATCATAGTGACTGATGTTGTCTTGTGCCTGTAATTTCCTGGCATATGTAAAGTTTTTGTCAAACTGCGGTCAATAACTTGTATCTATCAACCATAATATACTATATTATTTTTGTCATCTCAGGGTCGAGCGATGTTAGTCTTAGAAGCGAAATTGAAGGGCAAAGAAAGTCAGTACTGCTTATTAGATGAAGCTATTAGAACGGCTTTGTTTATCCGCAACAAAGCTCTAAGACATTGGATGGATAACAAGGATGTTAGCAAGAATGACCTTCAAAAACTTTGCGCTGTTTTAGCCAAAGAATTTGATTTTGCTGGCAAACTCAACTCTATGGCTCGTCAGGCTTCTGCCGATAGAGCTTGGTGTGCTATTAAGCGTTTCTATGACAACTGTAAAGCTAAAAAGCCAGGTAAAAAGGGTTATCCGCGATTTAAAAAGCGTGGACATTCCGTAGAATATAAAACTTCAGGATGGGCTATTTCTGCCGACAAGAAGTACATCACTTTTACTGATGGTTTTAAAGCAGGGAAATTTCAGCTAGTTGGAACTCGTGATTTCAGCTTTTATTCTACTAAGCAAATTCAGCGAGTTAGAGTAGTTAAACGAGCAGATGGTTATTACTGCCAATTTTGTGTTGATGCGGAACGCAAAGAACAGCATCAGCACAATGGTAAACAAGTAGGAATTGATGTCGGACTTGAGTTTTTCTACACTGATTCTGATGGCAAGACAGTCGAAAATCCCAGATTTTTGCGTAAGTCTGAGAAGTCTTTGAAACGCAAACAACGCAAAGTTTCTAGATGTAAAAAAGGCTCTTCTAATCGCCGCAAAGCTGTGAAAAAGTTGGCGAAAAAGCATCTCAAGGTAAGTAGACAGAGGAAAGATTTTGCTGTGAAGACAGCAAGAACTCTAGTCCAGTCAAACGACTTGGTAGTTTATGAGGACTTGCAGGTGCGAAATATGGTTAAGAACCATCATTTAGCTAAATCTATCAGTGACGCATCATGGTCACTATTCACTGATTGGGTAGACTACTATGGCAAAGTTTTTGGCACTTGGGTGATAGCAGTTGCACCTCACTACACATCGCAAGATTGTTCTGTTTGTGGGACACGAGTTCAGAAATCTTTGTCCACTCGTACCCACAAATGTCATTGTTGTGGGACAGTGATGCACCGTGACCATAACGCGGCGACTATGATTTTGAACAAAGGATTAAAAAGTACTGTGGGGCGCACAGAATCTAAAGCTTGTGGACAGAACGACCTCTGCTTAAGTGGGGAGACTCCTTTAAGTAAGTCGGCTGAATGAAACAAGAATCCCACGGCTTTAAGTCGTGGGAGCGTCAATGCTTTGAGGCAATATCTCTGAACTTGAAAAAAGTGAGCGAACCGGGAGTGGTAAGCTAATGGGCGGTTAAATCACCCCCTGTACTTGCAGCGATCGCAATGAATCAAAAATGGTGTTGCATAATCAAGGAATGATTTTAATTTATGCGCAGAAATTTTTCTTGATTTAACAAAAGTTTCAGCCTATGCAAATTGGATTATCATCCCGCAACGATGCAACGCCTCAAAAATGATTGTTTTGAGCAGTTCTTTGTCATCGAATTGTGCCAATACGGGTTCGGAACAGAAAATTCGTAAACCCCAAAATTAGAGACGCGTTAGCGTTCAGCTCCTCTGAAAGAGGCTATATCGCGTCTCTTTTGGGGAAACCCTAAACAATTTCCCAGTTGGTATCGTCAACAGCGATTAAAAACCTAGCATCGAGAATTCTGTCACCGTCCATGTGCCAAATGGCATTTTCACCGGTGCTGTAATTACGCCAGAGAATATCCATTTTGCCATCACCGTTGTAATCAGCTAATCTCTGAATTTGCCAATTTAAGTCAGGAACCTGGGTGATGAATACTGGATTGTTGATAGCTGCTCCCTGCATAAACCAGATGGCATTTTCCCCGGTGGTAGAATTACGCCACAGCAAATCTGGGGATGCATCGTGATTAAAATCGGCAACTCCGACAATTTTCCAAGCGGGGTCAGGAACTTGATCAATGATTAGATTCGCAGGGGTATTACCTCGAAATTGAATCATGTTTTCGCCTGTGCGATAATCACGCCAAACGATATCAATCACTAAATCACCATTGAAATCACCGACACCTGCAACTTGCATATTCACATCCCGATTGGGGACAAAATATGGATTGACAAGATTAAAACCGTCCATTTCCCAAATGGCATTTTGTCCGGTGCGTTGGTTGCGCCAATAAATGTCTATTTTACCATTGCCAGAAAAATCAGCAGTTG
The DNA here is from genome assembly GCF_002368395.1 of Calothrix sp. NIES-3974. Taxonomy (GTDB): domain Bacteria; phylum Cyanobacteriota; class Cyanobacteriia; order Cyanobacteriales; family Nostocaceae; genus NIES-3974. The sequence continues at coordinate 1,190,473 of NZ_AP018254.1, read as the reverse complement.
CTACGGGTTGCCAGGCTAAATCTTCTACAGTTAGGATAAATTCACCCCTGACGAATTGTCCACGGTTATCCATCAACCAAATAGCATTTTTACCTTGGTCAACACCCGTACCATAATAACGCCACAATAAATCTAGATTATCGTCACCATTGAAATCAGCAATTTGTTCAATGCGCCAATTGACATCAGTGACAATGGGATTGACAAACTCTCCGGAAACTAGGTTATGACCGTCCATTAACCAAACCGCATTTTTCCCAGTGCGGTAATTTCGCCAAAAGATATCCCCCTTGCGATCGCGGTTAAAGTCGGTGTCGTTGATAATTTCGTCGTTGAGGATGGTGATGGTGGCTGTACTTGCTTGGGAATTCAAGGTTGCAGCAGTGGGGTTGGTTAATTCTACTAAGAAAGTTTCGTTGCGTTCGAAAAAAGTATCTCCGGTGATTTGTACTGTGATGGATTTGGTTAACTCTCCCGGTGCAAATGTGACCATTCCCGATGTTCTAGTGTAGTCACTACCTGCATTGGCAGTTCCATCGATGGTGTTATACCTAACTGTAATTTCCTCGTCGCTGCGGTTGGATAGATTTAATTGGATGTTAACCGGTGTTTCGCCAACATTTCCTTCCCTGGTTTGGATGTCAATCTGGGTAAAACTAATTACGGGTTGGCTATCATCGTTGCGAATCGTGACAACGGCATTGCGATTTTCTCCTAATGCTGCATTTGTGACTCCAATTAATTCTAAACCAAAGGTTTCATCCTGTTCAAAATTAGTATCACCTTTAACTTGAACCGTGATGGTTTTACTGGTTTCCCCTGGTTGGAAGGTGACTGTACCGTCGGTGATGGGAATGTAATCATTATCGGCAACCGTTGCTGTTCCATCGAAAGTTCTATATCGTACTGTAACTTCTTCCGTATTTGCCGCCGATAAATTCAGGGTAAATTCGTAGTTTGTGGTGCCATCATTCCCTTCATCGAGGCTTTCTGTAGTAGCAACTAAATTTACGGTAGTAGCAACTAAATTTACGGTGAGGGGATTTACGGTAATTTGAAAGAATTGTTCGCTGGAGGTATCAACTCCGTTATTTTCCGTACCACCGTTATCACGCACTTTGACCCCAATCGTCGCAGTGGTGGTTCTCTCTACTTTTCCGGAGGGGGTAAAACTGAAATTACCGTCTTTGTCAATGCTGGGTGCAACGGCAAATAATTCTGGTTTATCGTTGCTGGCAATTATATACTCTTGGACTGTTTGGTCTGATTCGTTATCGGGACCAGGGGAGAATTTTGCCCAGTTGGGAATATTTTGCCTACCCATACCCGCATCGACAACGATATTTTCACCTTTCATCAAACTGGGTGCATCATTTACTGGCAGCACATTGATATTAATGGTGTTGCTCTGACTGAGATTATCAATGTCGTCTTCAGTATTAATTTCGATGGTGGTAGCACCATAAAAATCTGTTGTTGGTCGAAATTCCAATGTTGCTAATGCGATATTTATCTCAGCTAAGGTTCCGCGAATCGTTGCGGTGTCGGTATTTTCTCCCTCAATTTGAATATTGGCTGTATTTCCAAAGCCTAAAATTCCATCCCTTGCAGTGAGGGTGACGGTAAAGGGGTTATTGGGACTATCGACATCGGTGACGGAAATCCGGTTGGTTGCGGTAAAGGTCAATTGACCGTCTTCAAGGACAGTTATGGGTGCTGGGGGAATATTATTAACTGGGGGGTCATTAACAGGTTTAACGGTAATCGTAAAAGTTTGTTCTTCTGAGGTATCCATTCCTCCATTTTCTCTCCCTCCATTATCCATCAGCTTCACGGTGACGGTGGCAATTCCATTAGCATTATCGGCGGTTTGGAAGGTAAGTGTCCCCTGGGGGTTAATGGTGGGTTGTCCTGTGGAGGTGAATAATTCTGGGTTATCAGTGCTGATCATAAATTGCAATTTTTGTTGGCGTTCATTATCGGCACCAGGAGAAATATCCGTCACCCAATTGGTCAATACCTGTAAACCTGCATCCTCATTAATTTCGATATCCTCACCCACCGTAAAGAATGGTGCATCGTTCACAGGTTTAATCAGGATGGGAATCAGACTCAAGTCTTCTTCCTCAAACCCTTCATCACCGGTAAAACCATTATCATTGGTGTAAATCAAGATTTCCGTTTCCCCGTTAAAATCTGGATTGGGGGTAAATACTAATCCATCCAGCACAAAATTAATATCCGCGATCGCACCATTTATTCTCAGAGTATCCGTCCCTTCCCCTTCAACTGTAAAAAATTCATTAGTACTAATATTAGTCAGTGCTAAGGAACCATTAGGAGCCACAATTCCCACAAAAATCGGATTATCCCCTGCATCAATATCCGCAATTTCAATCCCATTACCGTTACTACTGCTAAATACCAGGGGTTGATCCTCATTGATCATCTGCACTTCCGTGGGAACCCGATTCACGGGAGGGTCATTGACGGCTGTGACATTAATGGTAAATGTTTGCTCAACGGAAGTATTATTAAATTTCCCATCGTCCTTGAGAATTACAGTGACATTGGCCACACCATTGGCATTATCCCGCGCTCTAAAAGTAAGGGTTCCATCCTCACTGATGGTAGGTTGTCCATCCTCCGTAAATAAAGCATTATTATCGTTGGTGACAATAAATTCTAAACTTTGGTCAAACTCGTCAAAAGCACCAGGGGAAATCTTAGTAGCCCAATTTCTCAACCGGCGTAAACCAGCATCTTCACGGACTGTAATATCGCTACCCTTAGTAAAGAAAGGAGCATCATTTACCGGTCTAACAACAATATCAATATCATTGGTAGCTCGTTGCGCTCCACCGATTCCCGTATTTCCTAAATCTGTGGTGGAGACGCGAATTCGAGTATTCCCATTAAAATCCAAAGTCGGTGTAAACCGTAATCCCTCCAGGACATTATTAATCTCTGCTAAACCACCATTAAGAACTAAATTACCCGTCTGATTTCCAGTTGCACCTGCGAACTCCATCCCCTCTGGTAAAGTTAGTATCCCATTCTGAGTAGTCAAAGTGACTCGAATCGGTTTATCCTCCGCGTCAATATCTTCAATCCGAATGGCATTATTATTCAGGCTGGAAAACTCCAAAAATTCATCCTCATCAATTTCTTGGGAGGGGGGAACTAGATTCACCGGTGGGTCATTTACAGCCCTAACATTAATTGTAAATTCTTGGGAAAGGGAAGTATCAACCCCTCCATTTTCCCGACCTCCGTCATCCTGTAACGTCACAGTCACAGTCGCAACCCCATTCATATTATCCGCCGGAGTGAACGTCAAAGTTCCATCTGCGGCAATTTTGGGCTGACCATCCTCCGTAAATAGGGCATTATTATCATTGGTGACATTAAAAGTTAAAACCTGACCAGCTTCATCACGGGGTCCAGCAGAAATCCGAGTTGCCCATCGGGAAAAACTCTGTTCTCCGTCATCCTCATTTACGGTAATATTACTACCCCTAGAAAAGGAAGGTGCATCGTTAACCGGTCTAACTTCGATATTAATCGTATCCTCATCCCGTTTTGCTCCTCCTGACCCCGTATTACCTTGGTCATTGGTGATAATACTAATACTTGTAGCCCCGTTAAAATTACGGGTAGGAGTGAAAGCCAATCCATCTAAGGCAGTATTAATATTCGTCACCGTACCTGTTAAAGTAATACTTCCAGGACTATTGGTGCGTACAGTGATATTCTCATTTGTGCCTAATCGAAAACTGCCATTGGGAGTGCTTAAGGTTACTTGGATATTATTCGTACCCGCATCAACATCACTGACTTGAATCGCATTATTGCGATCGCTTGAGAAGATTAAGGTTTCGTCTTCATCAATGGATAAACTTTCTCCTTCCGCAACGGGAATAATATTTACAGGTGCATCATTCACCGCATTAATGCGAATGGTAAATGTTTGGGTTGGGGAGGAATTATTTTCTGCTTGGTAGTCTCGTAAGAAAACGGTAACTTGTGCGATACCATTCGCATTCGGTGCTGGGGTATAAATTAAGGTTCCATCCGGTGTAATCCGAGGTTGTCCATCTTCGGTAAATAGGGATGGACGGTCATTTGTGACAATAAATTCAATTTCCTGGTCTGCTTCATCCGGTGCTCCTGGCGAAATTTCAGTAGCCCAATTTGCTATTTCCTGAGTTCCTGCATCTTCATTAATGGTAAGATTTGCACCTCTAGTAAAAAAGGGTGGATCATTCACCGGTTTGACATCAATCTCAATTTCATCGGTTTTAGTCTGGACTCCACCTTTTCCAGTTCGACCCTGGTCATTAGTAGTGATAATTAATTTTGCTTGACCATTAAAATTGCGATTCGGTCGAAATTCCAACCCATCTAAGGCTTGATTAATATTTTCCTGACTACCAGTCAACACCACGTTTGCCGTGCGGTTATTGACTAATCCCACCCCACTGCTGCTCTTTACCACAATAATCCCATTCTGTGCTTGCAATCTCACCTGAATTGTCCCATTCCCGGCATCAATATCGGTGACGGAAATGCGATTTTCCCCAGTGAAAACTAACGCTTGATCCTCATTGGTAGACTGATTAGAGGGAACCGTATTAAAGGGAGCATCATTAACCGCTTCAATCAACAACGACGCAGTATCGCTAAAGGCACTAAAAGCACTACTACCCCCATTGACGGAAGTATCCCCAGTCTGCCCATTTTCACCTGTAGTTAAATCCCAAGCACGAAAAGTTAAGGCATTGGAAATTAAACCGTTGTAATTGGCATTCGGTTGAAAATATAACCGTGAATTAGTACCTCCAGCTAACAGTAATGAATTAGTCGGTGAAATTTCATCATCAACTTTTTGCCAAGTCGCACCATCATCAATACTGAACCACCAATCCCCATTGCTTCGATTCAACTCCGTAATTGCCACCCCTTTCAATGCACCTGGGTCTGGGTCATTCACAAACGGAATCAGAGACGAAACTAAAGTCCCGACACTTCCATTGGGTAAGGGAGCATCTTCATCAATCGGATTTAAACTCACATTTCGGTCAGTCAAAATAGGAGCGCGATTTGTCGTCGATTGTGCTTGCAAGGGTTCAACCACACTGCTGCGAGTCGCAGGAAAAATCGTCTCCGTTAGTGGATCTGGGGTAAATACATAATTACTGGTGGAAATTTGTAACTGTTCACGATTTAGTTGGGAAGGATTTTGATTATTCATTGTGACTGGATGAAAAATTTTTGATTGGATGTTGTGATTTGAAGATATATGCCAATTTATTGGGACATTAATCAGCTAAAACACATATTCATTGCATCATCTATCGGGTTATTGACTATTGACACTCAACACCACTTAGATGTGCAATTTCAACATGGAATAGCTGACAGGTATAGTAGTACATATAAACTATCATTGGGGATTACATCGAATTACCCGGATTGAGTCTGAAGCAATAGGGACATAGAGAGATTTGCTATGGAAATTTTGTAACACTGTGGTTAGTGTTCCCCAAAAAATCAAAAATTCATCTTCAATCTGTAAAAATAATGCCCTTAATCGTGAAATCCAGTATTTATACGTAATTAGTCATCTCAGTTTACAGTTAGTATAAATAGGATGAACAAGTGAAATGGACTGAACACAAGGCATTGCTGAATTTAGGCATGAATTATAATTATCTACATTTTGTATTAAAATCAAAATCATTGTAGTAGAGACGTAGCATCGCTTCGTCTCTACACAACGTCAAATTTTCAATTCATATTTATATTCAGCAACGCCGAACACAAAAACAGTGATATGACCTTTCCCAAGCAACTGAGGTACATCTAAAATTCTCTAGCTTTGATTAAAATACAAGCAGAATTAAAATCGTACCTCACCAGACCGGGAACCGCTATAATAATTTATAACTACAAAATTAGTATATTTACGTATTTACTCGTAAGCAGATTCACTTATACCCAACCAGAAAGAAAAGTAGCTGAGGATGCTGGATTGATGTGAATTAATTTGACAATCTACAGATCGCCCTCTTGCAAGGGTATCCCATGTCCATAAGGCACGACTTCTGAAGGTATTACAATCTGAAGGTATTACAAGGAGTTGGATGCATTGAGGAGGAAATATCAAAAGCAGTGGAAGTTTACTGAAAATTTCAAACAAACTTTGTTGGTCATAAGCACCTTGAGTTTCAATGGAAAAATTTTCTGCTAAACATTTAAGAACTTCATCCAAAGTTTCCGAGTCTGTTAAAACCAATTGTTTTGATGAAATAGTCATTTTTTTAGCTAATGCACGCAAATACTACTTCCATCATTTCATTTTTAGCGACATCCCAAAATATGATAAGAACTGTTTATCAGATTAGTGTAATGAAGCACTTAGTACTACTGAGCTATTCCTTGGCGATCGCTCTTGAGAAAAACTTTGTGGTTTACTGATTGTAGCTCTTGGCAAAATACTGACGTGAGTGGGGCTATCTTGGACAGCCTCAAGATCTCCGGTAATTTTGCTGTCGTCAATTTGCCAAAGCGGATCTTTTCCGGTTCCTCCAAACGTTATAGGTCTGCGGAAGGTTGGCAAACTTTCAATTGATAGCGAAACGGACATTCCTTTCGTATTTCTGATGGCTACAGCTACAAGTTCATCTGATGAAGGATTGCGTTCTGCTTCTGGTTGAAGGTACCCTTGCTCATCCAACCAATTTCTAGGCACTTGTTTGATATCGATGTCAATGCCAGGTCTGATTCCCAATAATCGAGCACTACGTCCAACTTTGGGTTTACCGTTTTCCTCTGCCATGCCTCGATAGTAGAGTGTTGCCATCAGCCAGAATCAGATTAATGCGATCATGAATTGTCTATTGCAAGGTCATTTTGCATCTTGCATCAATGTTGATGAGCTACCATATTACCCTTGAACCAGGACTATATGCATTAGAGGATGTTTGGAAATACGGAGAAGGTCAAAAAGCTTAGGCAAGTCTACGGAGCATGAGTCGAATCATCGCGATATGAATGAATGCTTCTGATGACGCAGGAAGTCGCTCGTAATCGACATTGAGCCGACGACACCAGTGCAGCCAGCCGTAAGTGCGCTCAACCGTCCAGCGTTTAGGCAGCAAGACAAATCCTTTTGCCTGATCTGGACGCAGCACGACCTCGATAATCCAACGGCAAGTATCCATCACCCAGCACAAAAAGTCCTCGCCCGAAAACCCGCCGTCCACCCAAATGCGAGCAAGACGGGGAACCCGCTGGCGTTCCTGATGCACCTGCATAAGTAACTGCTTTGCTCCTTGGCGTTCCGGCACATTGGCGGCAACTACGCGCACTGCAATCAGCAATCCCAACGTATCGACTAGGGTAAAGCGCTTGCGTCCCTTGATGTGCTTGCCTGCGTCATAGCCCACCGACTGATGCACCATCACTGCGGTTGGAACGCTTTGAGAATCAAGGCTGGCAGCGCTAGGAGTGGCCGCGTGGTCTGCGGTAATTCGCACCCACTGCACCAGATGGTCATGAATCCGTTTCCAACTGCCATCGTTGCGCCACTTGCGGAAATAGTAGTAGACCGTGGAATAAGGCGGGTATGAGTCGGGCAACAATCGCCAAGCACAGCCACTACTCAAGACATAGAGAATTGCTTGCACCACTTGCATCAGGTTCACTGTACGAGGTCTACCAATGGGCAACGCAGGATTGAGCAGCGATAAGAATAACTCGTATTGTTCAAGCGTCAGTTCACTGGCGTAGGCTAGAGTCATGGCTTCCTGGAGGGCTGTTGAAATTTTGCTATAACTCAGCCTAAACCCCAGGAAGCTTTCCTTTGACGGCTGTCCTTTGCTACTTTCCAAACATCCTCTTATAACCACTGGTGTAAGTGTAGGTACTTTTAGCTTCTTCCTCCTTTTGCTTGCGCTTACGTTCAGCCTTCTCTTCTTTTAGTCTGCGTTTACGTTCGATATATTTCCATACATCTCGCCCTCTCTCCAGCTCATGCTCTAGCTTGTCGAGGGCATTGTTTAGTGTGTTCTGCTGGTTTTGTAATTCCTGAACATCCTGCTTACCATATCCAAAAGTTGCAAAGAATTCTTCCAATTTCTTGACATGTTCAAATAGGTCTACCAATACCTTCAGCAGATCCCTTAAATCCTCAATTTCGTCTTCCTCAGTTGAAGATTCATAGTACAACTCATCAACGCACTCGCTAAGGGCATCAAATAGAGAAATTTTTTCCTCTAAGGATGAACTCAACAATTGATACCTTGAATGATACCTTGAAGTAGCCCGGTTATTCTCCTCAAGAAGTGAAAGATAGTCCTTTAGCTCCTCAATATATTTAGCGAAGAAGAAGTTATTGCGCTTTAGATAGGAAAACTTTTTCTTCAGGTCTTTCGATGCATAAGCGTATGATTTATTTAGTAGTTCATACATTATGTGAGGAGTCGATACGTCATATGCAGCCAAATATGCAAGAGATGCCGATTCATCATGCACATATCCAAAGTTTCCTAGCTTTCTAACATCTTCAGCGAAAGTGTCAATTAGAAACTTTTTTTCCTTGTTCTTCAGGTCTTCTAATCCGCTCAGCAGTTGTTGTGCTCGAATGGCTCCGTGCCCGTCTTCAAGAACTGCAAGTCCTTCTTTCAGTTGCTCTACATACTCCCAGTCTTCTTTTGTCAGAGCAGATACTGTCAGAGCTGATTCCATTGCCTCTAAAGCATATTCAATAGGATTGGCTTTTTCAGGTTTTGGAACTTGACGTAGCCTTAGCCACGATTGGAGAGAATGAGCTAACTGCTCCTTAGCCCACGACCGTTCGGGTAAATGAGCTAAGCTTAGAGCTAGGTCTAAAGTCAATTGGGGAGTTGAATATGGACGCTTCTCTTCAAGCGCTCTGTAAATTTGGTTATACCCTTCAACAATAAAGTTTACAATCTGTAAGTCAAGCTCATTCTTCACCAAATCTGGTATTAATTTAGGTAACAACGGCGGAACGTCATGATGAATAAAATGATGCACATCTGCTACCCAACCTGTAATCAGACAAAGCCAAGGAGTTATCAACTGAGCAAGGGCTTCGTAATCTCTATCATCAGGGAGAAGGTTGCCATCAGAGTCCATGTGACCATTCGCTCTTGCCGAGCCAAATATAATATCGCTATGAAGTACTCCAGGAATGAGAGTCTTATAAAAAGGTTCTCCTTGATGTCCCGTTTCCCAGAAGCCGATATGAACATCGAGGTATCTTCCAACAACATTCAGTTCAAGCACCAATATCGCTTCGGATTGCAACCCACGATGCAGCGTATTGATGGCACTTCCGCCACGAATACGTTTGGTGTCCCACACCGCATCTAAAAACTTTACTGGTCTGATTCCTGGTTTGGCTAAATCGGATTGAGGATAGTAATTTTCAAGAAAGAGTTTTAAGTCTCGCTCTAAAAATCCCTGGAGATTAGGAAAAGGATAAGGAAACTCGTTTCTGTCGTAGTCTAATTTAGGGGGTGATAATAAAACCTTGAGCGGGACTAGGCCACTGGGGTTTGGAGGACTTATCAACTCAAAGGGTCTTGGAATTAGGGGCCAAGAGTTGGCAAGCATACTCTGAAATTCTGCTGAACGGAAAAAAGTTTCTCGCTCGTAAGCAGCCCTTTCGAGTAGCATTTGATGGTTGAGAACTGCTAATTGCTTTTCTAGCTCATGGCGAGTGCTCAACATTTTTAGATCGTGTTTTCGGTTGTGTTCAGCAAGTTCCCTCTGAACTTCCGAACGCTTTTCTTCGAGTTCCTGGTTAACATTTGCGCCAGTAAAACCGTTGACGAAAATTGCAAAACCTGTCAAAAAAGGTGCAAGCGATCCGATAGCATTCCCAACTCCTTGGCTGGCTCCTGCCAAAATCAAACCTGAAGCTGGATCTACAACCATAACAACAACTCCAGTCAATAAAATTGATTAAGGAAACCAATAGCTCTGTAAAGCTATCTTTGAATGAAAAGGTGATTCATCTATAGCAATCCTAAATGGATTGCTATATTTTGAAATAAAAGTTAAAAGGTTGGGGCATAGTTTCCCCAACCCTAGGCTGAAAAAACACTTGCTCATTGTTTTAATAAGCGATAGCTCTTTTACTGCCCATAGTGCTTGTAATAGTCGCTCTTAGCTTTTTCTGAAGCTGCATGACTTGCTGAGTATTGTGCGTCAGATATGTAACCATGGCGCGCGTTGTACTCAGCTTGGCTTTTGTAATAATCGCTCCAGCTCTTGTGGTAATCTGATTTGGACTCGCCGTATCTAGGCTCACTAACATGGCTATTGACATGATGGTCGTAGCTGTGGGCAGTAGCCACCTGGTTAATTACTTGTTGGTGTAGACTGCCATTCATGCCCTGAGTTGCTGAAATACCATGAGGCACGTGGGGATGTCCCAGGTAATCCTTACAGTCAGTTACTCCGTGCGTCATGCCGTCGTGAATTCCGTGCGTCCAAGGGGAGTGCGTAAAGCTGCTGTCGTGGATTCCGTGACTGTAGCTGTGGTGATCGTGACCAAATGTTGAATAATCCATCAGGGGTTCCTCTTTCAGGCTATAGTCTGATGTTACTCAAGCCTTCTTTAAGGGTATGGTTCGGAAATTACGACAAATCAATGGTGGGTATCCGAAATCTAACAATTTATCTTACCTGAGACAGATATCTCTCAATTTTGATCGAAGCAATCGCCCTACCAACAACTCTAAAGCACTGCCCCTACCGATCAACCAGCGGCATAACGACCAAGATAAGCGGCGGCAGATAACCTTGGACTCTAAACCAACAACTCTCAACCGTCCGCTGCATTTGAATTGTTAGACCGCGCCTCCACTGCTGCCAGTTTTCTCTTAAGGATTTCTTCCATTGCCTTCAAGTCCTCGTCAGTCTGAGGAAATGGATAGACTGGACTATTAGGATCACCCATTCTAATCAAAGCGTCGATAGCCTCATCGTCGTCTCGGTGTGCCAAGATATATGCTCTCAGTTCTTGGCGAGACATTTGGCTAAAATTAGGTTTCGTCATCGTTAAACCTCCATTGTCCACTTGAGAAAACTAGGATTTCTAAGCTTTCGGTTACACCGGCAAGAATGAACACTGTCTTGGTGTTTGGATTATACCGAAACACATAGATAGGTTGATAACCATCTGAGAGCATCTGACACACTCTAACGCAAGCGAAAGCCTGTTCTACGGTAGGCATATACATATATACATAATAGCGAGTACTACCATACCGCAAAAGATGCACACAGTAACTTGAACGGTTCAACCGAAGCGACTGTTACTTCGCTCTCAGCCACAGCTATATTTTGCTCTTCAAGAAGTTTATAATATCAGAATGCCATTGACCTGTGAGCATCTTCCACATACTTTCAAAGTAATTTTCCCTTTGCTCAACCAAAGCATCTTGACAAACAACAAAACTTTTAGTGGCTGTTTTAACAGTAATAGAATGTCCCTGGCTAAAATTGAAGTTAGCCACAACACTTTTAACGCTTTCAAGGGAAACAAAAAATGAGTTTGGATTAGAAAACATTTTCTCAACGTCACTCTTCCTCTCAAAAGCCTCAGGAAGTTTTTCAAACAGAAAATCAACTAATGATGATGGTTCTGTAACCCATCCTGTGACAGTTTTGAAAGCATTTACTTTATCAAAAACCTCCTTGAAAAGAAGACTGTAACCAGGAGAGTTCGTGTTAAGGGTCAGGAAGATAATAAAATCAGGATATACAACAACACTTCCCAGAGGTAGTGTCCTAAAGAAGTTGGGAGGTTTTGCTAATAAAGCTGCTCTGGCGGAGAATTTCTTAATAGATTTATGTCCTGAAGTTGAGATGTACCTCAAAAAACTGACTAAGTCATCTTGACTGCGCATCTCCTTGCTCCTTTGTGTTCTCAAAGTTGTCTAATCGTCCTATAAGGGGGCTAAATCAACAGCGATCGCTCACCTCCCAACCGTCTCCTAACGCAGAGCTTGCGCTAACTTAAGCATCGCAATTAACCGATAATCTTTTGCTACGCCCCAACAAGTAAGCTAGCGGTCTAACGGCAAAAGTAAGCGGCGGCGAGCAAACTAGAACGAAGTGCAAAGACTCTCTACCGTCCGCTCCACTGTGTTGTTAGGCTGCTCTAATTGGAGCGCGTTTGCCCATTGCCACACAAACCATCACACATACTGCAAAGATCAACGTATGAGCGGTAAGTGCCTCTCCAAGTAGGACTGCTGATCCCAGGATGGTTAAAAAAGGTTGCAGCAGTTGAACCTGACCAACGCGGGAAATTCCGCCCACCGCAAGCCCCCGATACCAGGCAAAAAACGCGAGAAACATGCTAACAATACTCACGTAGAAAAATCCCAGCCAAGCACTGATGGAAACGTGAGTTGGGAAAGAAACATGAGAAGCCAACAGAATTACCAGCAAGATCGGAACAGATAGCACTAAAGACCAGCAAATGGTTTGCCACCCACCAAACCGACGCGCCAAGAGCGCACCTTCAGCATAACCCAAACCCGCAGCCGCGATCGCCCCAAATAGCGCGAAATCTGCAACATTTAGCATTCCAGAACCGGAAACAATGGCAAAGCTAACGACAAGACCACTTCCCACAATCGCACAGAGCCAAAATTGTGCCGATGGTCGCTCTTTGGCACGCCATACGCCAGCGAGAGCCGTGGCTAAAGGTAGAAGCCCAGTGATTACGGCTCCATAGGAAGCCTGAGCGCTCCGCATTGCCAGGGCAGAGAGGAGCGGAAAGCCAATCACTACACCAGCAATGACAATTCCAAATCGTGGTAGAAATCTCCAGTGTGGTAGCGGTTGGCGACGAATCAACAGTAGAATCAATGCCAACCCTGCTGCCACTAAAGCGCGACCAATTCCAACGATGATTGGATCGAGATCAGTCACGGCGGCACGGGTTGCAGGCAACGTCAGACTAAATCCGAGAACCCCAAGAAAACCATAAATAAATCCAATCCATTCGGTTTGAGTGTGCGGATGTTGCTTCACTGAATCTGCGATCCCCTCCCTAAAAAGTTCTCTGATGTTCGACTAGCGAATTGAAAAATATCGTCTCCAACTCGAAGCAAGGAGCGGACAAGCCGCAAGTTCTGCACAAGGTTCTTTAGCGTGGTAAAAGGCATGATTTACCCGCGCAATACTCCATTGAGGCAAGGGACGTTCGACGAGTAACAACGGCAGACCACTCTCGACTAGACCTTCGGATAGGACGCGGAAGTACCAACCCGATCGCCCTGTTTTGATGACTCGCTTTGGGAGATCCTTCCTCCGCCATCGTCGCGCCAGCTTCCAGCAAGGTTCTCTCGGCTGTGAAACCTGAATCTGGGCTTCACCTACCGAAAAAATATCTCCAATACAAACATCTGCTTCCGTCTGACCCAAAATCGTAAAGTTTTCGCCAAATGCTCCGTAAGGAAAGTCGGATAGACCAAGTTCTTGTTGCCAAGCTGGATAGTGACTTGCCGCATAAGCAAGAACTGCTTTCTCAGAACCACCGTGCAGAACCAGATCTGCCTGTCCATCTCCGACGAGGTTTGTTTTTCCAAGATGAACTGCTCCAGCAATTGGCTCTTTGAAGAACCCTGTCGTCCAAGGGCGATCCATTGGATCGGTCGCGCCTTCCACTCCAAGTTGCTTGGGCAAACCAACTTGAATCGATAGAATGTGGGGAATATCCATCAGCAAAATGGGCAGGTAAGCTATGCAATCGTGGACAAATCCGCACCAAAGTTAATATGAAACACTTGTCCATCCAAAACGAGAGCGGGAACGGTTTTTACCCCTGTGGACTCTGCTTCTGCGATCCGATTGGGCGTTTCGGTCAAGTCCACATATTCCAGGTCGTATCGGTTTGAATCGAGATGTTGAACAATGGCACGATCGACTTGAATACAAACGCCACAATCCCCGCGACCCATGTAAAAAATGCCTTTACCTTTCATGGTGTGCTTCTCTCCTTGCTATAGTGAGCTATAAAAGAACGATAGGAAAATTGCCCCCAAACCACAAGTAGGCACTTTTTCGTCGGGTAGGTACATTTTGGTTGTAAATGTGAACTCACAGGATCATCGAAGCCAGAAAAATTTTTCGGCTACTTCCAGCAAGCTTATCGAGATGTTTGAAGATTGCATTGGGTGTAAATGGACACTTCACATCTTGAGCCAAATCCGCTGTGGTATAAATCGTCCCCGTGCTTTGGTGAAGACGAAAAAGGGACTGACGACCAAAGTATTAAATGAGCGGCTTGCCAAGATGGTTCAGTTCGGCATTTTGGAAAAGATCAGCTATCCTGAAGTTCCTCCACGGGTTGAGTATCAATTAACTCCTTTCGGGAAAAAGTTTCTCGAAACCCTAGATCGCCTTGAAGACTTGCATCTCGAATTGATGAATGACTTGTAGTTATACGCTCGGTGTGCAACGAGCTTGTTATGCTGCACCGTATCCACACTTTTCTAGTTTTTTGTGTAACCTACTTAGGTTCCCAGTAATCCTTATGGTCTGGATTGTTGTCGTAATCTTCCTTAGCAGTTTTTACCTCTGAAATGTGCTGATATGCCCACTCACCCAAGATTGCCAATGGCTCAACCAACGAAGTCCCTAACGGAGTAAGAGAATATTCGACTCGTGGAGGAACAGTTGGATAAACCTCTCTCCCAATCAGCCCATACCGCTCTAAGTTCCGAAGGTTTTGAATCAACATCTTAGGCGATACACCGACAATTTGTTGCTTGAGTTCGCTATACCGCTTTTTGCCTTGAGTGAGTGCATAAACAATCAGAACCGTCCATTTGTTGGCAACATGTTCAAGGATCTGATGTCCGGCGCAGTTTGTGTCAAACAGATCCATCTTGGCAATCCGCTCAAGCGCTGGCTGGGGCGAGTAGCTCAGTTGAGAGCCATTAGCATCGTGATTTAGAGCCATGTTTACCAAAAAGTAACTATTGCACTTTGCTGTAAATCCTTACGGGCAGCAGTACTGCAATCGTACTCTATGAATGTCAGTTTTTACAGCAGAGCAAAACTATGAAAGCCATGATCATTGAGCAATTTGGCAATCCCGAAACCTTCAAAGAAGCCGATTTGGTGACTCCAGACGTTCTTCCCCATCACGTCCTAATTCACGTGGCTGCAACAAGCGTCAATCCGGTTGACTATAAAATTCGACAAGGGGTTCTAGCGGATATTGCACCTAGTTTCCCAGCCATTTTGCATGGAGATGTGGCAGGAACGATCGTAGCCATTGGAACAGGCGTTGATCGGTTTAAAGTTGGAGACGAAGTATATGCCTGTGCTGGTGGCGTGAAAGGAACAGGTGGTGCATTAGCTGAGTATATGCTGGCTGATTTTCGTTTGGTTGCTCACAAACCAAAGTCACTCACTATGGCAGAAGCAGCGGCACTTCCATTGGTGTCAATTACAGCATGGGAAGGATTGATCGATCGCGCTCAAGTTCAGCCTGGACAAAAGGTTTTGGTATATGGAGCAACCGGAGGCGTAGGACACATTGGCGTGCAATTGGCGAAGTGGGCGGGGGCAACAGTCTATGCCCTGGTTTCCAGCGATCACAAGGCTGCGATCGCTCATCGTTTAGGTGCAGATATTACCATTAACTATTGCCATCAGCCCATCGAGGAGTTTGTGGCAGAACATATGAATGGGCAGGGTTTCGATGTGGTTTTTGATACCGTAGGTAACGACAATCTGCAAAATGCTTTCAAAGCCGCAAAGCTGAATGGAACTGTTGTATCAATCGTTTCTCGATCTCACCAAGACTTGACCTTACTTCATGCAAAAGGTCTAACTCTGCATCTAGTTTTCATGTTGATTCCCATGCTGTTTGATAGCAATCGAGATCGTCATGGGGAAATCCTCTCGAAACTGGCTCGAATAGTAGATGAGGGCAAGATCCGACCCCTGCTGGATTCTAAGACCTTCAGCATGACAGAAATTGCTTCTGCTCACCGACATGCTGAGTCAGGTCAAGCGATGGGGAAAGTTGTGCTCACACAATCATTCAATTCTTGAATATCAACAAATAAGGCTTTGGCTGCATCCCTACCAAGGATTGAGCCGCATAACGGTGAAGTTGTGCGGCGGCAGACAGCCTTGAATACCCGCCGATAACCTCTGTGCCGTCCGCACCAACGCAGTGTTCGACGGCTGACGCTACCTTTAGACAAAACGCTGAGACAAAAATATTTGTTCACAATACTTGCAAGCATGCTGCTTTGACAGTAACATGGGTACCTAGTTTTAGTTTCGTACCCGAAAGCATGGCTACCCAATACCTCTCTGTAAAAGAAACCTCTGAAATCTTAAACTGCTCGGAGCAATATGTGCGTCAGCTACTCAGGTATGGCGAGATCAGCGGGGAGAGGATTAGTAGTCGGTGGATTGTGGCATCAGAGTCTGTTCAGAACTACCGTGTTAAAGGAGAAGATGTTAGCTTAAAAGTCCCTGATCATGGGCGACGCTCGTTCAGCAAACCTGAGCTAAAAGCCTTGAGTTTTTTTTCTGGTTGCATGGGTTTGGACTTGGGACTAGAAAAAGAAGGTATTCAGGTGCTACTTGCTTGTGAAATTGATGCAGCCGCTCGAAAAACAATTGAGATCAATCGACCCGATATGGCATTGATTGGGGATATTCGGGATTACTCAGCTACAGAAATTCGAGAACAAGCAGGACTTAGTTCAACCGATGAGATTGATGTCATCGTTGGCGGACCACCGTGCCAAGCCTTTAGCAGTGCGGGAAAGCGCCAAGGATTTAATGATGAACGAGGTAATGTTTTCTTGACATTTATTGATTTAATTACTGAGCTTAAACCGAGATTTGCAGTCATTGAAAATGTTCGAGGATTATTATCTGCTCCGTTGAAGCATAGACCTCACGAAATGCGAGGAAAAAATTTCCCACCCTTGTCTCAGGATGAGCAAAGAGGTGGTGCCTTGCTGTTTATTACTCAACGGCTCAGAGAGGCTGGGTACAGTATTTCCTTTAATTTGTACAATGCTGCTAATTTTGGATCACCACAGCAGCGGGAAAGGGTTGTCATTGCTTGTAGTCGTGATGGAGAAAAACTTCCTTACCTCACACCTACTCATTCAGAAAAGGGTCTATATGGGCTGCCAACCTGGAAAAGTTTACGAGAAGCCTTAGAAGGTCTTCCCAAAGATGGACATCATTTTGTCAAGTTTCCTGAAAAACGGCTGAAGTATTACAGGCTCCTGAAACCTGGACAATACTGGCGGGACTTACCAGAAGAGTTACATCAAGAGGCGCTAGGAGCTTCTTATCATGCAGGAGGGGGAAAAACAGGTTTTTATCGTAGGCTAGCGTGGGATAAACCTGCCCCTACCTTAGTCACTCATCCAGCAATGCCTGCAACGGATCTAGCCCATCCAGAAGAGGATAGACCCCTTAGTATTGAAGAATATAAGCGTATTCAAGAATTTCCAGACGATTGGATTATTGCAGGTACCTTACTTGAGCAATATCGGCAAGTTGGCAATGCTGTACCCTGCTCTCTAGGAAGAGCGATCGCTAGGATGTTGCTATCCCATCTAAGGGGTGAACAGCCTATTCTATATGCAGATTTCCCGTATTCTCGCTACCATAAAACCGATGATGTCAGTTGGATGAAAGATGTGGGTTGTTTTGAAGAATCCTCTGCAAAACAATTATCCCTTAACTTAGTTTGATGAATCTGACAAACCCTTCCAAGGATTGTTTACCTCAATAGCTAAGGCATCTGGATTGCCGATTAGGACTTGTTGAACAAAGGCAACGAAGTTTTCTTCCGAAAAGCGATCTGTATCGTACTTATCGTTGAAATAAAACCATCGATAGGAACCTGTTCTAGCATCAACTCGATACCACTTTTCAATGGGCTGATTAATTCTGACTCTGGACGATGAACTGTTTTCCGAGTTGCTGCGGTTTTTGATCTGTAAGAGAGAACCATCAACATTGCAAAAATCTACGTGCCGAACAGATTCTCCCCAACAACAATACCAACCATAATCAGCAAGTTGCTCAGCCAGAAACTCCTCCAGTAGTAATCCTTGAATATTTTCAGCAGACATTGATAGCCTATGGGCATATTTGATTTGCTCAAGATGTTCCGTTGTTAGTCCTATCAACCGAGCGTTGATAATTATACTGACAATTGGATCGGCAACTGTGCCTGGGAGTTGTGAGATTCGCCTTGAAATTCGATTTTCATAACTATCGTTATACTTTTTCAACCAAGCTTTGGCTAACGCTTCTGGTGTATTGGCTTTTAGGGTTGGGGAAAGTCCTGGATTTCTGTAGCACGCTGTGAGAATTGTTCGGTGCGCTTCAAGCAATAGCTGATTCTCTTGAGAGAATGCATCTTCAAAAATCTTTAAAAAGTCTTCTTCAGAACTTGAAGTGCTGATAATGCTATCGAAGTTAACAGACATCTAATATTTTTCCTCTGAACATACAAATCATGCAACAGAAATGTCCACAATTGTACGTCACAGTGATTTTCCTGGATTTGCTCCTCAAAGCTTAAACGGTTGTCCTCGAACAGGCAAGGTATCGGCTACTGCCTCAGCCGAGGGTTAAAGCCGTCGAACGTTCTTGTTCAGCGGCTGCCAATAACCTTTGCATCTTCGATAACAGCTTGATTCAGTCCGCTGCAACAGCATTGTTGGGCTGCTGCATGCACTCATTTTGTGGACGTAACTTTAGGAATGATAATGCCTGCACAGTCAGTCGCAATGTGCGCGACGATCGCCGTCAGCAAATCTCCCGTTCCCAGATAAAAGAGAGTCAGTAAGCATCCTGATAAAACGGTTGTAAACGCTGGAATCCACCCCCAAAGCGGTACATGGGCTAGACCAAATGCGATTAGAGACAGAGCACAGCCGATCCAGTAGCTTCCCGTGAGCAATGATAATCGCTCAGCGGCATAGCCTCGATAGAGTCCTTCTTCGACAATTCCCCCAATTACTACTGCCAGGATAAGGTACCAAACTGGAAGTGGCGTTAATTTTGCCAGTCCCTTCTCAAATCCGACAAAACTGAGCTTAGTCATGCTCCACATCAGCAATGGTGAGTAAATGAAGACAAGAAAGCTAGCAAAGATTAAACCCCACAAAATAGACTGCCATCGTAATGAATGTAGCCCGATCGAAGAGAGCGGTTGTTCCTCCCCAAAGACGATAATTCCAAGAATAATTACAAACAGCATCGCTAAAGCAATCTGCTGAAGTATCTTGCTCGCCAAGCTCTCTGGATTTCTGAAAAACTGACTCCCAAACCTGGCTAGCAACGCAGGGCCAGCCAGCGCAAAACACAACCCTATAATTGTTGAAAGCGAACTCATGAGGCTTGGTTTTGAGACTGACTACAATGCAATACCAATAATAAACCTGCGCGATCACTTAAGCCCAGTGGCTTATAGCCTAAAGTATGAGCCGCGCGATCACCAAACAGACAGACCAGAATTGTCGGATAATCTTGAGATGAGAGGTGGGGAGCGATGATTTCACGGGTGTAGGCGATGTCGTTCGCACCAAGATCGATCTGAGTGCAGCCTGCCATTGCCATCGCATATCCTTCTTGCTCCAGCATTTTTTCTAAGGTGTGAGCAAATCCATTTTGTTGAATATAGACTGTACGATACAGCGTAGTTAAAACGGCTTCACGCACCTTTTGGGTAGAGGGCACCTCACTTGTCCATAAAACGCTACTGAGCCAACCCCGCTTGAGGCTTTGTTGTGTTTCAAAACGAAAACTAAATTCACTGGTATAACGATTTGTCCATCCCCCCATTTGATCATCAACCACCACTAATCCCATCTTAAACTGACCCGAAACATCCTCAAATTGATCGATTACTTCTGAAATTGCTCTTGCTGCTACAGCATCTGCCTCTATCGCTAGCAAAGCGTCGAGTATTCCAGCTATGTGATCTTTACCCATTGGATTCATGACCGCCAAGGGTGGCACCTCAAGATCAGAACCATCGGTGTTGATGATTGTTTCAAGGTAGGTGCGAAAGCGCTCTTGACCCCGTGGAATGGTGTAGAGATTACGCTGAAGCTGCAATAGTGGCACAAGTTCAATTTTCATAACGCAGTGATCCCAAGTGGCTTTAGACGCTACTGAATGGGCAACAACAGAAAGAGTTCCTTTTGACTCTTGTAGAACTCAATGCGGGGTCGGTCTGGATCAACACGACCCTGATAAGTTTGACTCAATACCGAGAAGACTTGGGGGATTTCCCAGAGACGTTCCGACCAATTTTCTATCTTTTCCCGCGCATATTTGCCACCTGGAATCATCCAGGTTTCTAATCCTAGCAAATCGGGGTCGTCATCTGCTTCAAGTGCCAAGCAAGCACGATAAGGCCCATTAGGATATTGAAAGGTTCCATAAAATTTTCGGCCTTTGAGACTTGATAAACGAGACTCAAGTTTCTTGAAAGCTTCTCCGGCACCTTCTGGTCCATTGGCTGACTCCACAAATACAACTTTGATTGCTTCCAGCATGGTTTCCATATCTTCATTTTCCTAGAATTTGGAAGTACAGGGGATGGAATCGCAGATCGGGTTGAGACTGAGCTGCCCAACTATTTATTATACGGAAAATTTCCGTATAATCTTTTTCTCAATCCTGGTATATCAAGCATCATAGCCTCCTCTTTTCATGTTACACGGAAAAATTCTTTTTTATGCCCTCATTCAGATATTATACCGAATTTTTCCGTATAAACACCTTTCACAGAAGGATTATATGGAATTTTTCCGTATAAGTCTAGGAGTTATATGGAATTTTTCCGTATAACATCCTTATTTAGAGTATTATACGGAATTTTCTACAAAACATTATATGGAACAACGTCCAAAAAAGCTACTCGAACAGGTGCAAGATATTATCCGGCTTAAGCACTATTCTTACAGCAGATTCGAGGTTTATGAGGTACAGTAGCAACAATTAGTAAACCAATTTTTTAGATGCTTTGGATCAACTAATGTCAGTGCAATTTTAATTAAACCATCAACTACAGATGCACTTTTAGGAGAAAACTGTTTTAAGAACGCTTTTAATTGTGACCACCAATGTTCAATTGGATTAAATTCAGGGGAATAAGGAGATAGATAAAGAACACTTGCTCCTACAGATTCAATCAAAGGCTTAATCTCTTCGACTTTATGTGCTGGCAGATTATCCATTACAACGACTGCACCAACCCATAATTGTGGAAGTAAAAAATGCTCTACAAAAACTTTATAAGCTTCTCCATTCATTGAGCCATTTAAAGTCATCACAGCTAAGACTTTTTTGAAGCTAATTCCTCCAATTACACTTATTTTTGCACCTCGGTAATATGGTTTAAAATCATAAGCTCTACTCCCGCGATCGCTTCGAGCATGAGTTCTAGTCAAACCAAGCAAAACACCCATTTCGTCTATAAACACAAGGTTTTCTGGGTCTATGTGTTTTACTTTCTCCCAATATTCTAATCTCAGTTTTTGGACTCTTTCTGTTTTCGCTTGGCTGCTACGTAAAGTCTTTTTTTTCGAGTTAATTCTTGTTTTTGCAATGCACAACACATCACACTTGCACACACCCAAATGTTATATTTTTCTCCAAAATACTCGCAATATTCCAATAAAGTTAAATCCGGGTAACTTTGAACCATTTCTGCTAATTCGCTACCGTAATCATCTAGCTTACCCTTCATTGCTCCACCTTGCTTTTTGGGTTCTAGATGCCCTTCCAATCTTTTTTGCCTGATTAGCTTCTGCACATAGCTTTTTGCTATACCAAACTGCACAGCTACTCCTCGAATTGATGTATCACCCTTTTCGTAAGCACTTACTATTTTTTCTCGTAAATCGATTGAGTAGGGTTTCATTTTAATTTTTGATGCACTAATAACAAGTGTACCTCATTTACCTCGAAAGTGCTGTATATTGCTAATCAAAAAACTCGCTAACAATGGGACTGCACCTAAAGGTGCTTCCCATTCATGAGGGCAGTTGCATGGACGGGTTTCCCGGCTTGAGCAAACTGCCCGTTCCACCCCGCGCATGACTCAACAGACTAAAAATTTTTTGGATTTTTAGTCTGTTGCTGGTGGGCTTTCTGCTCCAAGAATTGTAAATCTATACATTCATAACGGTTTTAGCGATTTATCTAAATTTGTCTTGACCTAGCATCCCGATCTAAACCTGGATTTCTCACAAGTAAGTTGTAAGTCTTGAGTAACGGATTGATTTTCTGACTACTCCCGTACGACGACCCGTCGGGTCGTCTCTACTCCCTGTGGTTTTTAGGGTTTTGTGAGAAAGCGGGTAGAGTCCTACTTTTATGCAATCGTGAGAAGTCAGGACGAAAGTACATTTGAATTATCGCGTGGAACCCTTCTTCTAACTCGATTTAAAATGGGCGAACCCTTAACAACCTGCTCCAAATCTAGATTTAACCCACCTTGTAACCTTCTCAGAATTTCCTCAGTCGATTTTGAGTGCGAGTATCAAAAATCTGGTAACTTGAGATTGGGAAAAACTATAACGTTAGAGTTTTTTTGATGACTACCGTCAGCAGTACAAAAGCATCATCTTTGTTAGGAATCAGTGATTCCAGAGTTCGGCAATTGTTAGGAGAAGGAAGAATCGCAGGTGCGTATAAAGAGGGGAGATTTTGGCGAATCCCTCTATTTAAAGGGATGCCCAAGATTATTTCCGGGAAAAGGGGTCCCAAAGGACATTGGCGCATGAGAATGCAGAAAGTGCTGACTTGCATCCATGTGAACAAGCATCAAATCGCTCGAAATCGTCGCGAGCAGCAACAACATCCAGTAATTGTGGTCAGAGCAGGTAGTCATCTCAAGTATTGTCACGAAGTGGAAATTAAGGGGAATTGTCGGTTGGTATATCGACCAGAACAGCCTTTAATGTGTAGCGGGGCTGTCTTGTGGATTGAAGTCGAGCCGTCCGTGGAAATTGTCACCAAAACATTTGTACAAAACCCATATCTCTCTTAGGGCTTGCTGAAAATATAGTAAAGACGCGATATATCGCGTCTCTATATATCGTAAGAATTACGGGGAATTTCAGTCGTAAAAAATGCTTTCCAAACAGGTATGAAAGGCTTAAAAACCTGGTATCTGTAATTTTTGCAGCCTACTAAAAGTGGAACTGAAATGGTTAAAACTATTCCCTGTACAGATGGGACATGTCGCGTCTCTCCCTGTTCCCTAACCTCACTACAAGACTAGCCTTCGCGAACAGCAGACCCGATCTTAGTAAATTTGTTGCCGCGATCGCACTGCCCTATCGCCTGATGAAAATCATCATGGGTATATTCCCATTGATTTTGAGTTTGTCCCAGGTACTTGGCAAAAAACCCAAAAAAACCGGGATTCAGATTCAGGTAAATCCCAGTAATCTCTTGACCGTATCAATACTTACGCATTGTGCCCAATGGTATTTTTCGTAACCTCGATTATATATAGATAAGGAAACATCAAGGATTTAGAATTGGATATGGAAAATGCATCTGCATACGAAACCTGTATTGAGCGATTAGAATGGGCAATACAAAAACTCAATTTGCAAGTTAGTTCCCAGCAACTTGCAGAAATTGCGGAGTTAATCGTCCAACCGATGACAGGACCGTGGCGATTTTTCCATACTCCCCAGCATATTTTTGAGGTGGGTGGAAATACAGACCCCATCGAGGTTTTGGCCGCACTTTACCATGATTTGGTTTATGTGCAGGTTGACAGAAGTATTAATTTTAATGTTAGTTTATATATTTCTCCGTTTACAAAGGAAGCTAATGGCCATTTAGTGATCCGTAATCAAGCTGAATTACCCCAGGATGATATCTTTGCAATGGTAATGGCGGTGTTTGGTTTTACGCCAGGACAGCAACTGATTCCCACTGCGGGTCAAAATGAATTTTTGAGTGCCGTGGTAGCGGCAAAAACCCTTGAATCAATACTTTCACCAGTCAAGTTAATTCAAGTGATTGCCTGTATTGAAGCGACGATTCCTTTCCGTTCCGTTGATGCTGGTGAGTTGCTCTATCAGCGTTTACAAGCTGCTAATCAAGATTTTAGTTTGGGGATGGGAGAGGGGGAAATTATAGCCACGGTGCATCGAGGTGTGAGAATTGCCAACCGTGACATCGGTAATTTTGCCCATCCGAGTGCAGCCCATTTTTTGGCTAATACCTGGAATTTGCTCCCTGAGACCAACCACAATTTAGCCGCACGGGATTCCTATACGGTATGTGATTATCGAGGTGCGTTGCAAAAAATGGAGGGTTTTTTGAACTTTTTGCAACCCGAATTGATTTTTCGTTCCTTTCGTGGTGAACCAGATGGGGAAACTTGTCAGCTACTGGTAGCAAGGGCGCGACGTAATTTAGAGATTGCCCGGTTGTATTTAGGTAGTAAACTGGTAAGTATTGCTTTTGTGGAGGCAATTTCCTTTGCCATTGGTTTAGATGTGCCAATTACAATTATGATGGGCGAATTACCAGGAAGAGGGTATAATTTCGTCCAACTTGTATCTTTTTTGCCGGAAATCGAGAATCAGTTCCCACCCCAGAATGAGATTGAACGGGAGGTATTAAATTTACTAGAAAATGGGAGAGCGCAACGTAGCGATCGCGATTTAGATAATTCGCCTTTAGCAACCTTGATTGTGAAGACAATTGGTTTTGATGCAGTGCGGGAACAATGTGATCGCGCGAAGGCTTTTTTCCAAGGTCAATTAACTACGGAGGATTTTGTCGCCCATTTTCCCGCGTCGGTGAAGGAAATAGTTATTAATGCCGTATTGAAACTATTTGAAAGTCGCAGTGAGGCGGTGCGTAAATATTACTGCATTCATCCGGATGTATTGAAGGTTTCCTGTCAACCCTAATTTCAACCTGAGTGCAATTGCGATCGCATTTCCCCTATAGGTTTAAGTTTGAGTTGGAAAAGTCGGGTTTTTCGATCAATATGAAACAAGCTAGTACCACAAAGCAGAAGTAAAAAGGTAGGAGACAAAACCCGGATCTCTCACAAAAACGTACAACTTGTAGGGAGCGGGGAATAGAAAGAAAATTAAGCCTTGACTCAATCCCTGCTATTTATTCGCGAGAAATACAGGAGAAGAGCATTCATGACAAGTTAAGGTGAAATTAGTTTTGTCAAAAGTGAGGTGAAGGAGAAGTATTAAATTCACCCTTGCACGGAGTTGTCCGCGCCAGAATCAATTATGCATTGAAAATTTAGCGATCGCATCCTTCAAAATCATGTTTATTCATCCAGATTTTGACAAGATTTTAAGCATTATTATTTATTGACAAAAGAACAATGAGCTTAAGAGCTGAAGGGGTGACGAAAATATCTACAAAGCTGATTCAATAAGCATCATAGCCCTTTCACCTCTTCGATAAAACTTCCACTTATTGCGATTTAATTTTATTAATTCGGTGACTAAATCGGTACATTTATACTTAAAATCCACCCAGGTTTGACCGTAAATTCCAACATAAAAGCTGCTATGTCTACGTACTTGACGACCATTTTCTTTCGGACGACAAACATATTCTTGAACACCTTTGAGCTTAATACTTTTTCCTTGAAGGCTTGCAGAAGTGTATGCAATAGTAATCAGTATAATTAGAGATATAAGTCTTTTTTGACAAGCACTTGAGTCTTCAAGATTATAGCCACCTGATTTAAAATCTTTAAACATTTCTTCAATGTCAAATCTTTGTTTATAAGCATTAATAGCAATCTCTAAGCTCGGAAAATTAGTAGCAATAAACCAGCCTTCTTTTGGGGTAACTCCTTTCACCTTTTTTTTCCATTTACAAGCCAAATTAACTGGTTGAAATCCGGTTGATTTAGTCAGCTTTACTCCCTGATAAAATACCGAAGTTCCAGACCTGAGACTAATTGCACTTAACTCACTCCAAATATCCTGTTTGATTTCAATATTTGTATTTTTCTTCATCCGCAAGCAAAAGCCTAGATTCTTCTCTGCAAGCCAATTAGCAAGTGATATCGAGCAAAATTCTCTGTCGCCTAAAATGCATACTTGATAATTTTTGAGAATCGCAAGACTGTTTGATATTAATGTTTTTTGCTCCTCCAGATTACTGCTACCTAATTTCGGTAATATATCAAAGCATACTGGAATTGCTCTTTTATCCCAAATAATACTTGTCATTAGTATATTTATTCAGCCCCAATTAGTTCTATCTATCGCCACATAAACTATTTTATTTGGCTGAAAATAAGTTGACATTATCACTGATAATATTGGATGCCAAACTGTTTCTATTTTTAAGTTATTCAGAACTAAAAACCTTTGTAATCTTCTCCTTCTACTTTCAAACTTTATTCCGATTGGCAGAGCATTCGCTAATTTTTCTAAATTTACCTTCTTGATTGATTGTAAAACCGTTATGAGAATGCTCAGGAAAATAAAATCTGCTGTTTTAAATTGATTTCTGAGGATTTTTTGGTATGATTCTTGTAACATTGTTATTTGGATAGGTCTTATTGACTATTTTGACCTATCCTTTTTCTACCATAAATCGTTGTATACTTTACAAAATAATACTTTCCGCTAGTTTCGTCACCCCTTCAGCATAAAATGTTAGTTATTTTAAATGCTATGGTTCGGGAAAATAAACCTTGGTCTGTTGCACAAGATAATTTACAAACAACTTAAAAGCTCTTTCTTCAACTCATTCTAATTAGTAGTTAAATAAAATTAATTACACAATATTCAGTCCGGAAACTCTTGTCCAGGCTAGAACCTTGTGTGTCCATTATTCTGCCTGATTACTTAGCTAATTAATCGTAGTTTTTTTTACGGCTTGATCATTCTTTTTTCATGCCCTTATTTGAGCATGATCTTTTTTGGCAAATCATTCATGTTTATAGCCATTTCATTTATTGCCCTACGAGTGGTTCAGCAACTGGAGAAGATTTGGTGGCACAGCGCAGTGTCAGGTGGGGGTAAGACTATTTATACCACCAACTCAAGGTTTTGCTGCCCCTACCTGACACCACCGAATCTAGCGAAGCGTTCTCCAGTTGCGTCAACTTTTTTTTGCGATCGCACTTGACAACTAAGACAGTCGCTACCCAATAATCAGGCTTTTAAGTCTAAATGAACTGTATTGGTCGATAAATACTTTATCAACCACTTATTGAAGAGAGTAAATAGGCTCAAACGGTATATTTGTTGCCTACTCCCAAAAAACGAACTTGTTAAGTATTAAAATCGACTTTTAAAACATCCTCTAATTTCGCTTACGCTCAATACCAGAGGACTGTCGTCAACTCACATGCAATTCATGAGGACACTTGCACAGGAAGGCTCTGCCGACTTGAGCAAAGTGTCCGTCTTATGCTCCCCTTTACGGGTGAGACGTGAGGCTTCTTGCTGTTCAAGCTAAATATCTAACCGTGCATACACCTCATTCAGATGACTTAAATGCTGCTGGGGGTCAAAACAAGCATCTAGTTCTGCTGGTGACAGCAGTTCTTGCACACGAACGTCATTACGAATCAATTCCCGAAAATTACCATTCTCTTGATTCCAAGCAGCATGGGCATTTTGTTGGACAATTGCATAGGCATCTTCGCGACGTAAACCCTTCTCAATTAAAGCCAACATCACCTTCTGACTAAATACCACCCCACCATAACAATTCATATTCCGTGCCATATTCTCTGGATATACCAGCAAATTCTTGATTAAATCAGTAATTTCCACCAGCATAAAATGGGTGAGAATACAAGCATCCGGTAACATTACCCGTTCCACCGAACTATGGGAAATATCCCGCTCATGCCATAAAGCCACATTTTCTACAGCCGCCACCGCATAACTACGTACCATCCGTGCCATTCCTGTCAACCGCTCCGAACGAATTGGATTGCGTTTGTGGGGCATTGCCGAAGAACCCTTTTGTCCCTTGGAGAAAAACTCTTCCACTTCTAACACATCGGTTTTTTGTAAGTTGCGAATTTCCACCGCAAACCGTTCGATGGATGCAGCCAACAAAGCTAATTGTTGCACATACTCCGCATGAATATCACGGGAAATGACTTGAGTCGAAGCCACGTCCGGTTTTAAACCCAACTTTTGGCAAGCTAAAGCTTCCACACGGGGTTCAATATTGGCATAGGTTCCCACCGCACCAGAAATCTGACCCACTGCAACAGTTTCCCGTAACGCCTGTAAACGCTTTTGTCCCCGCAAGACCTCCGCCAACCAACCAGCTAACTTAAAGCCAAAGGTAATTGGTTCGGCGTGGATACCATGCGATCGCCCAATCATGATTGTATTTTTATGTTCGCGAGCTTTGGCACGAATTACCTCAATTAAATCTCCCACCCGTTGCAAAATTAAATCCAAACTCGCCACCATTTGCAGCGCTAAAGCTGTATCCAAGACATCAGAACTAGTCATCCCTAAATGGATATACCTTCCCGCATCCCCCACATACTCGTTGACATTCGTGAGAAATGCAATCACATCATGACGAACTTCCGCTTCAATCTCCAAAATCCGTTGCGGATCAAAATTCGCCTTCGCCTTAATCTCCGCTACTGCTTCTGGGGGAATATAGCCCAATTCTGCCTGAGCTTCACAGACTGCAATCTCAACTTGCAGCCAGGTTTTAAACTTATAGGCATCAGTCCACAAATTGCCCATTTCCGGCAACGTATAACGCTCAATCACGGTTCGCCATCGATCACAACTGTCATATTTTACAGTTATTAGTTTTACTGTTAAGACAAAGTTAAGTAAATTTGGGATATTTCTCAGATTCATTGATTGGGTTGGATGTAAATATTGATTCTCCCTGTAGTTATCGCTTTGGTGGGAATAATTGTTGTTAGAGCTTAATTTGCTCTCGATTTTGTCTAGACAACTGGATCCACTTCACAGATGGGTTCGTCCCTAGCTCCTGAGTTACCCACATCCGCAATGCGATCGCCAACTTGAGTCACGGCAAAGAGCATTCGTAGAGAAACGATCGCAAATAGGGTAATTGCAGTTACGAGAGCTTGGATGGAAAAACCTAGTACGTTCCGGAGTGGGGTGATCGCCAACTCTGTAATTTAAGACAATCGGTAAAACAACTTGAGCCACAATTAGGGAAATAATCATGATTTCTACTGACTTTGTAGATTGTCTTAGGAAGGAATTCACTCTCGAATTCAGAGCGATCGCTCCCCAAGAAGCAACTAGCCCAGATATGGCTTGGGAAGCTTTCTTTTTATTTGCCCGATTTTTGTATTTTCTCCGATATCAAGCCAGACTGTTCTGTTTTAGTTAGGATGTCAACACAAACAAGAAAGAGCTAATAATTAAGTTTTACAGACAGAACTTTCTTCAAAACATTCGCTAATTTAAACAGCATATGTGAACTTCGCCATAATAGGTCTGGCCACACCTGAAACAAACTTTCGATTTACAAACGTGGGGAATTGCATCGAGACTGTCATAATAGGTCTGGCCACATTTAGGACAGGTTTTTTGCGGTGGACAGATATGAACTTCGCCATAATAGGTCTGGCCACACCTGAAACAAACTTTCGATTTACAAACGTGGGGAATTACATCGAGACTGTCATAATAGGTCTGGCCACATTTAGGACAGGTTTTTTGCGGTGGACAGATATGAACTTCGCCATAATAGGTCTGGCCACACCTGAAACAAACTTTCGATTTACAAACGTGGGGAATTGCATCGAGACTGTCATAATCAGTCTGGCCGCATTTAGGACAGATTTTTTGCTTCGTTTTGCAAAAGTGAATATTGCCAGTATATATTTCTCCACATTTTGTACAGGTATTAAACATACTCAATCTCCTTGGTCTAGGGAAACTTAGTATTCCCTAAACCTTAATATCAACTTTGTTTTAGGGATAATTTTTGAGAAGAACACGATTTGAATACGAATTTATCTTTGTACTATATCCAGCTATTCCTATGATAATTAGAAATCCCTAAGAAACTTGTAATTTGTCATGACACTTGACCCAGACAAATTTGCTTATAGTGTATTTTCCTTCACCTGTATGGGTTTAAGTCTTAATTTCTACCTCAAAAATGTCCAAGCCATGATAGTTGAGTTGCGATCGCGCATATATGACTTGTTACCCTAACAGCAAAAGCTTTATTTTTATTGATTTTCCCATGATATTGATAAGTTATTTAAATATGTGAAAGTTCAAAAATTGTTCATCTTCCCGGTTTTCCCCCTTATTGACAAAAAACTGACCATATTCTCAATATTAATGATTCTATTCTCAATCTTCTGAGGCAGCCATAATACTTTCAGCACTGATTATTGACATCTTGACAAATCCCAAATACAATAGTGTATATTACCGCCGGTGCTATAAAATAAAAATCTATTCTTCCTGCTTCACATTGCATCGGGTGTAGTTGATTGAATCTTCCATAGAAATGCTTGTTTTACAGTAAACGCAAAAATAAATGCTTGTAACTTAAGTAAAAATCCTTCGTAAGTCACAGCATGAATTGATTTTGGATACATACTAGCAATAGAGCTAAATACGGTTTCAATATAGTGACGAGTAGATTGTTTTATATATTGAATCCACGGCTTATCTGGACGCTTAGAATTCTTTTTCTCATTACTTTTAGCTTTATTTCACTCGAATCACCAAGGTCATCTTCGGTAGTATAATCTGTATATGCAGAGTCGGCATATATTTCGCTACCTGGTGGTAAATTTAATGGTAAGCTATTTAATGCTCGGACATCAGACGCACTAACAGGCATGAAGACAAACTCAACTGGTATACCGCTTTTAGTCGTCAATAATTATACTTAAACTCCATAAAAGTAGCGTTTCTTTGATGCTATATAACCGCGAAAATCTTCTGATTTAATTAGTTTGACATGGAAAATACGAATATTATCACAAATTGGAACGGGAAACGAGTCGAGAAGATATTCTGTGCAATCGCTTGTTTCTTTCAATATCATTCCTACTTGATGAAATAAATCTTTCATGAGCATTTCTAGATTGTGTAATTGTCTATTAAATCTGGATTTATGTAACATATTTGGTATCAATTTATGGTCTTTCATGTAATTACAGGCTTTTGCATAATTACCATCGAAGAACATTGCTGAAATTAGTGCTGTTGTGATAAGTAAGTCGGCGGAAAAATTTACAGTTATGTAACGATTAGTTAAGGAGAATTGTTTGAGTAAAATTTAACACGTTAAAATTGATAATATGGTGGATTGCTAGTCACTATTCCCTACTCCCTGACCCCCATAGTTAGATTTCCAAATCAAATAAGATGAAAATTATTGATTCAATAATCATGTTTACTTTAATTAATGAATTTTTTTAAAGATAGAATTCCCCTATTCCTTTAATAATAATTGACAAAGCTTGTGTCGGGAAAAAATGACGTATAATCTAATGATAGGTAGGTAAACCTAAATCAAGAGGATGAATAGGAAATGGTTAGTTTAATCAGATTTTCTATTGAACCAAACTGATGGAATTTACTGCTTGTAAATTTTGCTTACCTCCGAGTGAAAATAAGTGATTTCACTCATAACCAATCCAATAATGGTTAACAGTAAATTCTAGATATTGCTGTTAATAAATATATGCTTGTTAATGATTGTTTGAAAATTACGTCCGCAGCACGAAAATTCAGGTGTTGTGGATAAAATATGCAGCTAACCCAGAATTGATCGAGAACGCGTAGGATGATGATTGAAAAAGTATTAGTGGCAGTTTCCGGTCTAGGTCATGCGGAAGAAATGCTGAAAACCCTGAGCGAATTACCAGCGATGAAAAATTCCCAGGTAACGGTTTTGCATGTTGTTCCAGCCCAAACTAGCGCAGAGGTAATGACAGCAAAATGGGAAGAAGGGGGTAAAATTCTTGCCAATGCAATTCAGTATTTAAATTTAGATCCGAGTCGAGTATCTTCGATTTTGCGTCAGGGTGAACCCAAGGATGTAGTTTGTCAGGTTGCAGATGAGATCGATGCCGATTTGATTATCATGGGTTCACGGGGACTGAAGCGGCTACAGTCAATTTTAGCTAATTCCGTCAGTCAATATGTCTTTCAACTGTCCTCCAGACCAATGTTGCTGGTTAAAGATGATATTTACGTCAAAAAAATTAACCGGGTCATGGTGGCGATCAATGACTCCGATGCAGCTAGACAGTGTTTGCAATTAGGAATCTTTTTGCTGCGTGATCTCAAAGGAGGGGAATTATTATTAGCCAACGTGAATACTGAATGGAAAGGCAAAACGACCACGACTAAAGATGTGAATCCATCTGAGAATCCCGTTTTAGCCTCAGCCTTAGCAGAAGCGAAAAAGTATGGAATCGAAACCAAGTGTATCATTAGTGGAGGAGCACAAGGACAGGAAGGAACCTTAACTAGCAGTGGACGTGCTGGTCAAGAAATATGTCGTTTGGCGGATGAATTTAATGTGGATTTACTGCTGATTGGTTCCCCAGACCGTCGTCCTTCAATTGCGAAAAGTTTTGTGGATTTAGACCGGCTTTTAGGTGCTTCCCTATCTGATTATGTGCGTGTGAATGCAACTTGTCCGGTGTTGTTAGCACGGACTGCTACTGCTTAAGTCTGAGTATCACACCGAACTATACTTTACCATTGCCTCAGAAAGTAAATATTTTTTTAAAGAGAATATAAGCGCTTTGAATTTAGTCTTGTTCAAAGCGTTTTTTTTATGCATACTATTTTCACTACGACATCCGTTAATGCACTGATTTTTGATTGACTATATGGGAAGAGGTTGAGTATTTTTACTGAAGTATTTTTCCCGAATTCCAGACCTACCTCATTGCACCAGTTGGGTGACAGCAAGAACTAATTAATAAAACTTAAGATGAATTTTTTAAATATTTTCGGTCTTGTACCCTATATTCAACTAAGTAGATTGGGTATAATTTCGGTTTTACTGTTTATTTCACTGACAAAAACTAGTTTTGCTAACAATTCTGTAACAAACGCTCAAAATCAAGAAAAAATTTGTCCTCAGCAAAATTCAATTCCTCGACGCAGCTTTGAAACCCAGAGATACTGGGGATATATTTGTTTGGGAGACCGGAAAAATCCCCTGGGTTATTTTGTGCGGACAGTCAAGAACGACAACAACAAAATTATCCTTCCCCTCACCCAGGTCAAAGATGAAACCTATACAGCGACCAACGAGGAATTTAACTATAGCTACGTGATTAATCCCTACGAGCTACTAGTATATAAAAATCAGCGATTAATATTACGCGATCGCACGATTAATTCCTACACCGCAGACGGTCAACTCCTGACAAATGCTTGTCCCCAGGGGGGAACACAGGTGGTAGAAGCGCTCACACCCAATTTTTTAGCCTACGTTTGTCAAAATGGCAAAGAAAACCAGCAATTAAGTTTACATATTATTGCTCGTAAAGGAAATGAACGAATTACAGCACCTTTAGAAAAAACTAGCGAACACAATAATTCCGACCACAAATCACAGAAATTTGTCGCAGTCAGAGGTCAGTTACGTTACATCTTAACCCCAGAAATGTTGAAAATCTGGTTAGATCCAAAAACTACCGTTAAAGAGCGGGTGATTGAATGGAATTAAGAGGATGTTTTCAAAAGTCGATTTTAATACTTAACAAGCTCATTTTTTGGGAGTGGGGAATCGGGAGAGATGCAACATGTTCCGTCTGTACAGTCGATAACGACAAATATACCGTTTGAGCCTATTGACTGTCTTCAATCAGTGATTGATATAGTATTTATTAATACTTGACCAACATCCTCTAAGTCTATGACTGTCAACGGTTAACAGTTAACAAGTTAACATTTAAGATTTGTTTCAATTTTAACAGCTGACTCAAAACCGTTCTCAATCCTGTTTTTTATATTTTGTATTCTTTGATTCTGCTGTAATTTACCAACTTCATCAAGACTTTAAAATTATCCACAAAAAGTTATAAATATTCTGGCGAAAACATCAGCACAATTGATGATGGTACGGTTGACAGAAATATGGGGGGATTTTTGTTCAACCTGGATTCTTGGCTAATTAGTTCGGTAATTCAACCTTGTCTCCATCGAAAATAGTGAGTAGCTGTCATGTACTGCTGACACCAAAAACAGATGGAAGTGGTTTTTCCCACTCTTCACTCCCTATTTTCCAAAGAGGGAGTGGGGAGTATGAATGAGCGATTTAGGGTCAGAAAGCTTGATATCAAGGGAAAAGGGGGAGAACTAATTCCTCAAAAACCTGTCTGATATTATGGACAAGGTTTAAATGAAAAATAAAACACTAATAACAAAACCTAGACATAGAACTCCTATTTACGTCATTCTGCAAGTGTTAAATAAATAAAACGTAATTATCAGTAATTGTTGAATAAACCTGAAAATGCTATCCTCCTGTTGTCGGTGTGGAGTGTGAAAAAATATGGTTTCATTTGCAAATCGAACTCAAGAAGTGGCAGTAAATAATACTCATGGACTAAGAGAAAATACTGTATCGACTAGAGATATAAGTATCTGGGCTAGTAACTTACCGTCAACAGCTCTATTTGGAACTGACGGGATTCGCGGACAGGTTGGGGAATTGCTCACCGCACCCTTAGCCCTACAAATCGGTTTCTGGACAGGAGTTGTCCTTCGCTCCCATGCAGCTAACCCAGGACCTGTGATTTTAGGTCAAGATTCCCGTAATTCCAGTGATATGCTAGCGATGGCTTTGAGTGCGGGTTTGACTGCTGCGGGGGTAGAAGTATGGCATTTGGGCTTGTGTCCCACACCTTGTGTAGCCTATCTTACCAGTGAAACCCATGCCATTGGTGGAGTGATGATTTCTGCAAGCCATAATCCACCCCAAGATAACGGGATTAAAATCTTTGGTGAAAAGGGGACAAAATTAGCACCTGCACTGCAAGGAGAGATTGAAGAAGGATTACGGGGTCTCCATACCCTCTCTCCGGGAATTAACAACTGTGGTAGACATTTTGCACGTCCTGAATTAATCTGCCAATATGCTGAAGCTTTACAAGCACCCCTGGCTGATGTAAATTTCGCTGGGATGAAAATTGTGCTTGATTTGGCTTGGGGAGCTGCGGTGGGTTTAGCTGCATCCGTTTTCAAGACAATGGGTGCGGAGGTGATTTGTTTACATAATCAAGCCGATGGCGATCGCATTAATGTTGGTTGCGGTTCCACCCATCTCGACCTACTCAAGGCTGCTGTGATTGCCGAAAATGCCGATATCGGGTTTGGATTTGACGGGGATGCGGATCGGGTTTTAGCTGTTGATAATACCGGACGTACCGTGGATGGTGATTATATTTTGTATCTGTGGGGACAGCGTTTACAACGCTTAAATCAATTACCCGATAATTTAATTGTCTCCACAGTCATGGCCAACCTGGGATTTGAAAGAGCTTGGAATCGCGTCGGTGGTAAATTAATTCGTACTCCCGTTGGGGATCAATACGTCCAAGCGGAAATGCTCCACAGTGGGGGAATGTTGGGAGGAGAACAATCCGGACACATCTTGTGTCGTCACTATGGTATTACTGGAGATGGTTTGTTGACAGCCCTACATATCGCCACTTTAACCAAAGAATCTGGTCTAACCTTAGCAGAGCTAGTCGAGCAAAGCTTCCAAACCTATCCCCAATTATTACGCAACGTCCGCGTCGAAAACCGTGATCGCCGGATGAAATGGCAAGAATGTGAACCCCTGAGAAATGCGATCGCCACTGCGGAAACTGCAATGGGTAATGCTGGAAGAATTCTGGTTCGCGCTTCTGGAACCGAACCGGTGATCCGCGTCATGGTTGAAGCTGAGGACGCACAACTAGCTCAGTACTGGACGGAAAATTTAGTCAAAACAGTACAGATGCATTTAGCTGAGTAGATTTGTAATTCCCTGACAATCCCAAATCCAAAATCTCAAATCTGAAATCCAAAATTGATTTATGCTAACTTTTATGAAGATTTAAGCATTCAGAGAGAACACTATGGATTTGGGGCTGTCTCCTTCGGTTAAATATTGGCTACAATTCGTCCACCCGGTTATGATGTGGGGATTGTTAGCGTTTATGCTGTACACTGCGTACCAAGGTTTCCAGGTACAGCGCACCCGCAACGCTCAGGGTGAAGAGAAAAAAGAACTAATCAAGGGTAAATATAATATTCGCCACTTTCAAAGTGGTTCGATTGTTTTAGCACTGATGGTCGCTGGTTCCATTGGTGGAATGGCTGTCACTTATATCAATAATGGTAAATTATTTGTCCAACCCCACCTAATTGTTGGATTATCCATGACAGCAATGATTGCCTTTGCTGCGGCTTTATCGCCATTCATGCAAAAAGGTGCTAACTGGGCTAGGGCAACCCATATTACCATAAATTTTATACTTATAGGATTTTTTGTGTGGCAGGGAATTACCGGTGTCCAAATTGTGCAACGGATTCTCAGTAAATCCTAGGAGGTAGGGAGTACAGACGACCCGTCGGGTCGTCTGTACAGGGAGTTGGGGAGTATATCTAAAAATCATCCTGTATTCTGTCGACCGTATCCTCTCTCCTCCCACTAACCTTTCCGTTTCACCTGAGAAACATCGATTCCCAGGGAGGAATGGAAATCGCTTTGAACCTTACGTGTTAAACGACGGGAAACTTGACGGACGATTTGATTGAGTAAGCGATCGCCCGTATTTTGAATTAAGGACTTTGGTAAGCGCTGAATAAACCGGGGAAAATGTAAAAATACCGTTAAATCCAATTTCCATTCGACATAGGTAACATGACCAGATTCCGCTTCCACTAATTGCATGACCGCTCGATAATCCACATCGTAACCAGGAGGTGTGTAATCGGGAACAGGTACGGTGACAATTCGATAAACACCTTCATCCGGTGGGGATAATTCCAAACCGATTTTCGGTTCCACTTCGTATCCAAACGCACCAAATCGACCAATTACCAACGCATAGCCATTCTCGCTCAAGGGATGAACTTTCATCGGTTCTGCACACCTGACAAACCATTCTTGATGACGATTTAAATATTCTGCGACCACCTTCGCTGGAGCATACAAGTCCATGCGATCGCTGTAATGTCCGTAAAATTTGTTGGGTATTTCGGATTGATTTTCCGGTAATAATTCCTGAGCATTCACCAAACCCGATTTCACCGATAGGAGGTTTTCCGTTGTCTCGAATGTTTGTTGTTCTCGGTCTTTAGATAGCATACATGCGTTCCCGTTGAATATAGCCTTTACCTCTTAAATTCAGGTTTCCCATTTTTCCAAGTAAATTTGGGGTCAAATGTGGGTTTTTATGAAAATCTCAAAAATATGTCAGGTCATTCATCGAATCCCTAAAATATAAGATTGAGTCGAAAACACGCTGAATCAGCTGTTGGGCATTTCAGTTGCATATTCACTACTTTTGATGGATGACAATCAACAGTTAACTGTTTTCCGTCAACAGCAGATCAAGTAGTTATGTGATTTATGTAAGTTTTAACTTCATCACACTAATAATCTAGGATAGCGTTTACTATGAAAGCTTTGGTAGCAGGAAGCACAGGTGAAACCGGTCGTCGGATTGTGGAGGAACTGATTAAACGTGATATTCCCGTCCGTACCTTTGTCCGCGATATCACCAAAGCCCAGGAGATTTTACCCCCTAGTGTGGAAATTGTTCCTGGTGATGTTCTCAAACCGGAGACAATTAGCGCGGCTATGGAAGGGTGTACAGTAGTTCTGTGTGCAACTGGTGCGCGTCCCAGTTTTGACCCCACAGGACCCTATCAAGTTGATTTCGTGGGGACAAAAAATCTGGTTGATACAGCCAAAGCCAAAGGCATTGAACACTTTGTTTTGGTTTCCTCCATGTGTGTATCCCAGTTTTTCCATCCCCTCAACCTGTTTTGGTTAATTTTGTTTTGGAAAAAGCAAGCTGAGGAATATTTGCAAAAAAGCGGTTTAACCTACACCATTGTGCGTCCAGGAGGTCTGAAAAATGAAGATAACAGCGATGCAATTATCATGAAAGCTGCGGATTCTCTGTTTGAAGGTAGCATTCCCCGGCAAAAAGTGGCCCAAGTCTGTGTGGAAGCTTTGCATATCCCCGCATCCCGGAACAAAATCGTCGAAGTTATTACCCAACCAGACAGCACCAATCAACCCATCGCGGAATTATTTGCCAACGTTTAATTGGATTTTGGAGCAGTAGAGACGACCCAACGGGTCGTCTCTACAACCCATTGGGTCGTCTCTACAACCCGTTGGGTCGTCTCTACAACCCGTTGGGTCGTCTTGAATCAGGTGGATTTATCAGCCCACGCCAAATTAACAAAATTAAAATAATTTATTTATAATTTCCTCCGAGTTTATTTATTTGCAGGGGTATTGACGTTAAATAAAAACTTCTGGAGAAAAAACCTAAATTCCGGAACTTTGGCAAAATAACAAAAGTGTGATTTGTGATGGGGTATTTTCCGCACAGCCTACTCGGAATTTCCCTGGGAATTAGTGAATAAAATTATATAGAAGTCCCACTTGAATAGTTGCGACGGAAGCTGTGCTGATACCAATTTGGAAATGATTGCGAAGCTAGAGAACCCGCATTTCTCACAAAATCCTAAAACTCATAGGGAGTAGGGTTTTGTGAGAAATTCAGGAGAAGACCCCTAGAAGCGCGCAGCGCGGTTTCTCACTAAAGTCTGGTCGTCTCTACAGGTCAATCCAAAATTTGGTATTACCCATACAAAATCAATAGACCAACAGGTCGTTTATCCCTATTCTTTTACAAAAATAAATGACTCCCAATCAGCTTAAAACAACTGAAATCAACGGTGTTGCGAAATTAATACCACCCCTAATTGCCCTACTTGGATTCGTATACTTTTTCCAATGGTTGATCGATGGTGGATTGCGATCGCGTCGCGACCCATTTTTTCAACGACCCCAACCTCCCCTGGTGATGCAAGG
Organism: Calothrix sp. NIES-3974; assembly: GCF_002368395.1. Lineage (GTDB taxonomy): Bacteria > Cyanobacteriota > Cyanobacteriia > Cyanobacteriales > Nostocaceae > NIES-3974. The sequence continues at coordinate 1,151,320 of NZ_AP018254.1, read as the reverse complement.
GGGAGACCCCTACATCCGCGCTTTGATGCGGACTATTTCTGCAAGCGAATCTAATACTCCCCGTCCCTATTCGGTTTTGTATGGTGGTCAAAATGTGGATGATTTAAGTCGTCATCCCCAAATTTGTGTACCCATTAAGGTGGGACCAAATACAGGTAACTGTTCAACTGCTGCGGGACGCTACCAAGTGATTAACACTACATGGTATCGAATTGCCGCCAAATACCATCCCAATCCCCAAAGAATGCTGTTTTTCCCAGTATCCTACAGCTTTGAACCAGAATATCAAGATCAAGTTGTTTACAGTTGGCTTAAGGATTCTAGTGCTTGGGGAATGGATATTTCCGCCCAACTTCGACAAGGACAACTCAGACCTGTACTCCGTAAACTTTCCCCCACCTGGACTAGCTTAGGTTACGGAATTGAAACTAATTCCATGAGCGCTCACTTGCCAAGAATATATGAGAAAATGCTGCAAGAGGAATTAAAAGCCGCTAACCCACAATCGCCTAATGTCAGGTAAGTACAAATCATGGTAATCTGAAAAATTGTCTCTGGGATGGATGAATTAGCTTGGGTATGGATTATCGTGCGGCTGGTGTAGATGTGGAAGAGGGACGGGCGTTTGTAAAGCGCATTCGTAGGTTGGTTGAAGGTACTTTCCGTCCAGGAGTAATTGGTGGGATTGGCGGTTTTGGGGGGTGCTTCCAATTACCCCAGGGATACCAAGAACCAGTTTTAGTTTCTGGTACGGATGGAGTGGGAACAAAGTTGAAAATTGCCCATGCAGTCAATCGTCACGATACGGTGGGTGTTGATTTGGTGGCGATGTGTGTGAATGATGTGTTGACCTCCGGTGCGGAACCTTTGTTTTTTCTGGACTATATAGCAACGGGTAAACTGGATCAAGAGCAATTGACCCAGGTGGTGACAGGAATCGCTCATGGTTGTACCCAAGCAGGATGTGCTTTGTTAGGGGGAGAAACGGCAGAAATGCCTGGTTTCTATCAAGCTGGTGAGTATGATTTGGCTGGCTTTTGTGTGGGGATTGTGGAAAAATCGCAAATGCTTGATGGTTCCCAGGTGGAAATTGGTGATGTGGCGATCGCACTACCTAGCACTGGTGTACACAGTAATGGCTTGAGTTTGGTACGCAAAATTATTGCAACTCAAGGATATAGTTGGGATACCACCCCGGAAATATTTGCCGGTAAAACCCTAGCAGAAGTTTTTCTCACTCCTACCCAAATCTACGTAAAACCGGTTTTAGCAGCTCGTCGTGCTGGTTTAACTATCCACGGTATGGCCCATATCACCGGAGGTGGTCTACCGGAAAATCTCCCCCGTGCTTTAGCCCCAGGACAAGCAATTCAACTAGATACTGCGAGCTTACCCCACCCAGACCTATTCACCTGGTTAGCCCATGTCGGTGATGTCAGCGCCACGGATATGTACAACACTTTCAACATGGGAATCGGTTTTGTGTTATTTGTTCCCCAGGCGCAAACATCTTCCACAATTAATTACTTTAATTCACAAAACCTTGCTGCTTTTGCGATCGGTGAGGTAATTCCCGGTAACGGTGAAATTACTGGCATTCCTGATAGTTTCTGATATTTTTAATACGAATCTTCCCAAAATTATCAGCTGTAATTAACTTGATAACGACTACTTGCATTGGTATTTAGGGATTAATACCTAGGTTGATAATAGTTAATTCACTGAAGAGAGATAGCAAGCTTTTTTACTTTTTCTAATCATAGCAATCGAAAATACTCATGACTATTTGCCATTTAATTTGCTAACGTAGTCTTAATAAATCTAAAAAAAGCCGAAGAAAACGTCAAGAAAACTGTCATATCATGTCCAGTTAAACACTTGTCATGACCTTAGACGCGCGTAGCGCGGCTTCTCGTAGAAAAGTGAAAAAATCGCCTAGTCCTCGTGATTGCTTCGCTCCACTAACCTTCGGGATGGAAGCAACGTTGCGCTCGCTTCTAACATATCATAAGTAATTTGGCGGACATGGTATAACACCTCAACTAGCCCTGTGGGAGAAGGTGTTTACCTGTATTTCTGGTGAGTAAGTGGTAAACATTGAGTAACGGGTTGATTTTCCTACTACTCCCGTACTTGATGACAAAAATATCTATAACTTTTGAGAATCTGAGGGGGTTATGGCTGTAAATATAGCTCGGACAGCAACGTCAAAGGAACTTCTTAGTGATGTGTTCGCGAGGTTACATAGCCGAAGTTGTCCAACGGAATTTAATTTTCACATGCACACAGTTTATTCCGATGGACGGTTGCAACCGAGTGTGTTGATGGAGCAAGCTTTAGCCATTGGTTTGAAGGGATTAGCAATTACCGACCACCACACCATCGATGGTTATGAGGTAGCACGTCAATGGCTAGATGATTGGAAATGGAGCCATCCCGGAGAAGATGTACCCTATCTCTGGACTGGAGTAGAAATCAATGCCAATTTATTGGATGTGGAAGTGCATATTCTCGGATACGCATTTGCATATAATGCTCCTAGCCTCAAACCCTATCTTCAACGTCGGATTGTCACTGGAAGTGACTACGAAGCGAAAAACGTGATTGCAGCAATCCATCAAGGAGGAGGACTTGCAGTCCTTGCACACCCTGCAAGGTATCGCAAACCTCTCCACGAATTAATACCCGCAGCAGCGGCTCTAGGTATTGATGGAGTAGAAGCTTTCTATGCCTACAATAATCCGAATCCTTGGAAACCGAGTGTCATCGAAACCGAACAGGTGCAAAAGTTAGCTTTTGAATACGGTTTGTACACAACCTGTGGTACGGATACTCATGGGAATAGTTTGTTGCAGAGGATTTAGTCACAGGGAGTTAGATTAATTTGTAATTCGTAATAGCCTGTGGCAAGGCTGCGCCTACGTAATTTGTAATTTGTAATACCCGTTACGCGGGAAGCAAGCTACGTAATTACAAATTAATAATTTGCCTCCCACCCATGCTCTGCGTGGGTGCGGAATCTACGAGGTTCCGACCTCGTGAATGCAGGCAAGTAGCCCTCGCTAGTTATGACACGAGTCCCTAACTTACCCGTGAGAAACTCAGGAGATATCCTTGGGGGAGAAATCCCCCCAATTTTACCTCAAGCGAGCAATCACTTTCTATTCCCATTCGATGGTTCCAGGTGGCTTAGAAGTGATATCAAACACCACCCGGTTGACACCCTTAACTTCATTCACAATCCGGTTAGAAATAACTTCTAACACGTCGTAGGGAACCTTAGCCCAATCTGCGGTCATCCCATCCTCACTCGTGACAATCCTTAACACAATTGGATAGGCATAGGTTCTTTGGTCTCCCATGACACCCACACTACGAATTGGCAATAACACCGCAAAAGCTTGCCAATATTTGTGGTACAAATCGTTTTTATTGATTTCCTGACGGACAATTAAGTCGGCATCCCGTAAAATATTTAACCGTTCGGCAGTGACTTCACCGATAATCCGAATTGCTAAACCAGGACCAGGGAAGGGATGGCGTTGAACAATTTCTTCCGGTAAACCCAGGTTACGTCCAACTTTGCGCACCTCATCTTTAAATAATTTCCGCAGGGGTTCAACTAATTTAAAGCGCAAATCCTTGGGTAAACCACCGACATTGTGATGGCTTTTGATTTTCACCGCAACCCTTTCCCCCGTTTGCGGATCGACGTTAGTGTCAGCCGATTCAATCACATCGGGATAAAGAGTACCTTGAGCAAGGTAATCAAATGGTCCGAGTCTTTTTGATTCTTCCTCAAATACCTTAATAAACTCATGACCGATTATACGCCGTTTTTCCTCTGGGTCGGTCACACCTGCCAAGGCTGCTAAAAATCTTTCCCTGGCATTTACGTATTCTACCGGAATATGGAATTGTTCCTTAAATAGCTTCACCAAACGTTCCGGTTCGTACTTGCGCATAAAGCCTTGGTCGATGAACACACAAGTTAATTGCTCACCAATAGCTTTGTATAACAAAAATGCCAGGGTGGATGAATCTACCCCTCCCGATAGGGCTAATAATACCCGCTTATTACCAACTTTAGCCCGGATTTCCCGAATCGCTTCCTCAACAAAAGCCTCCGTTGTCCAGGTTGGTTCACACTCACAAATGTGATAGACAAAATTACGAATTAACGCTAAACCACCCAAGGAATGCACCACTTCCGGATGGAACTGAACACCATATTGCTTCATTTCATGGTTGGCGATCGCAGCACAAGGTGTATTCTCAGTATGAGCCAGTAACTCGAACCCGCTCGGCATTTGTGTCACTGAGTCACCATGACTCATCCACATTGTGGTTCCGTCTTCCACGTTAGTCAATAAATCCGTGGGGTCGTCGATAAATAGGGAAGCTTTACCGTATTCACCTCGGTTCGCACGGGATACCTGTCCGCCAAGTTGCTGCACCATTAACTGCATACCATAGCAAACACCCAGTACGGGTATTCCTAATTGCCAAATTTCTGGGTCACATTGGGGTGCATCTTGATCGTAGACAGAATTGGGACCACCGGATAAAATGATTCCCTTGGGATTAAGCTGACGTAATTTTTCGGCACTGGTGCGATAGGATAACACCTCCGAATAGACATGGGTTTCCCGAATTCGCCGAGCAATTAACTCGGAATATTGGGAGCCAAAATCCAGAATGACAATTAACTGACGGTTAAGTTGACCAAGGGATTGCGAAGCTTCTGGTGCTTCTTGAGTTAGTAGAGTCACCGCTGTATTCATGATGGGAGAGTGAGTGAACGAAACGCTGAACCGAACAAATCAGGTCTAAATCAATACTCTTTTCAGACCTATGGATGTATGGCGATAAATAAACACATCCTTAGTGCCATTCTCCGTACCCTTAACATCAGATGCTAATTGGAAATGGTATCGGACTCAATTAATCTGGCTATCGCAGTCAATAAAAAAATTATTTATCAGGGCTTATTTATGATTGTTCATAATAAGTTAACATAATTTTGCTTTGTCGGAGCAGGTAGTTTTAGTTTTTACAATAATTTGATTTAATCATAGATTTTTTATTCGATGGTACTTAATAACTATTGTTTTATAATATACATATAATTTCCCGTTTGTTCCCGGATATCAACTTAATCAAGCCAATCTTTCTTCCTGCTTGTTAATTGTTGAGTCTATAAAAGAAATATGTAATTTAAATGGCAATTTATCTAAACTAATTGCCGAAAACTCAAAATCAAAAAAGATTGAATTCATGACTTTTTGTCTGAAAATCACCAATTCAATCTTTAATTTATATTGTGTTTTTTTTTACAATTATTATCGATTAACTGAGGAAAACTTTTAGAGAATAGCTGTATAGTTTAAATATACTAGATTGTAAATAGAGGGTAGAGAGTAGTGTAGACGGATAGCAGTTAGTCTTGGACAACACTGCGCCTACTCTAATACCATTTTGGTCTTGTGAAAAGAGGAATAGTAGGGTTAAAACTATTCCCTGTACAGACGCGACGTGTCGGGTCTCTCCCTGTTCCCGACCCTTACCAAAAGACTTTTACAGCTAGCACTGTGTTTCGCAAACAGCAGACCCTAAATACCCATTTGTAGTAATCGTCGCTCCATCTCTGTCCAGCTAATAGCTTGTTCAAGATACTTGGGATTGCTGGGGTTATAGGGATTTGCAACCCGGTCGATTTGGGTAATGACAGCATTCTCTGGTAGAACCGGGATATCTGGGTCAAAGGCTGTTGGTCGCATTAGGGAACTGGAAAAGCCTTTAAAGATGGCTATTTGGTCTTCTTCACCGTCGATTTGCGCAGTGATGATTAAAACTTCCTGGGGATGCTTGACGGTGTATTTTTCAAGTCGCTGAATGGGAAGCATATGGTTGTCAGGATACGGGAGACAGTAGAGGGGAGATGAAATTTTTTATGTTTGTATCCGTTGGGGGTTTTACCTGCATTTTCACTAATAACGTCAGAAGTAACGTAAGAAGCAAGTTTGAGGGATTTGCTTCAAATCCGGGTTGAGTAATTCACAATATTTGCTACTGGGGGATGGCTGTGCGTCCCTGTTTACCGAGGCGAAAGATGACAAAGTAGGCTAGGCAAATTACGTAAAAAACAAGTCCGGTCATGCCGAGAAAGCCTAAAAATTCGGGTTTGCTGTTGGCATGGAAGTAATCTTTATACATTAACGGTGCTTCTTGCCAAACTCGACAGAAGGATGTTTTTAGGGTTGTTTCCGAAAATGCACAGGATAGAAATGGAATTGATGCGATCGCGCCTAAAGTGGAGTATATACTTATTGCCCATCGCCAGGAGCGAAACACTAATTTTAATGCACCTGGTGGATAATATTCAATTTCATCGTTAAGGTCGATCCAAAACCATAAACAAATTGGGATCAAAATTCTTGCCATTATCCCAGAGATGAAGGCAACCGGATACTGGGCAATCATTAAGTATACAGTAATACCTAATAAGCTAGCAACTCGCCAGTAAATGATAAGTAGACGTTGAATCGCTTCTGCCTTATTGATAAAAGCCCAAATTAGGATAATTAAAGGCAATACAACAGTGAATAATACTGCTAATCGATAGTCCATCCAGACCAATGGACGAAACCAAATGTTATTTCCCATACTACTTAAATTCAGTGTGACAAAATATAGCACAAGGTAGCATAGGAATAGGGTATATTCCCAGCCAATCCCGCGATTATATTACCGCAAACCATCAACACTGCCTATAAATATTTTTTTGAATTCCCTTTATGTTTCTTGGCTTGATATAGAGGGAGTGGGGAGCAGGCAATAGGTTTAACCCGACAATTCCACTTTTGCTGGGGTGGAAAAATGACAAATGGCAAGTTTTTCAGCCTTACATCCCTACTGGGAAAGCACTTTTTGTGATTAAAATACTACTTATAATACATGGGGCAAACGGGTGTTATACCGTTAAAGAAGCAGGGGATGGAGAGGGGGGTAGGGGAAGTAAAGGGAGAAAATGTATCACGATTTTTGTGAAATGGTATTACATCAATTGAAGAAAAGATGAAAGCAGATTTTTCCCTACTCCCCATTCCCTCTACTCAAAAATGGGAAAAATCAGCAACAGTCTTAGATTATAAATAATCTCGACTTTTGCCCTGTCATCGCCTGTTGGTATAAGTGCGAGTGGGGAGTGTTAACATCCGCGCACTGAAAAAAAGGGCTAAGAATTACTTTGATAGCAGTTATCGACAACAAAGAGCGGCAAGCACTACCATTAAGTAATGGTGATTGGAAAAAGCCCAGAAAATCACAAATTATGAATTATGGTGGCGAATAACGATAATTTTTGGCAATGAGCGATGATAAATCTAAGATGCTTGCTGAAGTTCCAGGGATAGAAGTTTACCTAGATTGAGCGATCGCGCAAACTTTGCTCTTTGGAATTGCGCTGATGGATAATTTGCGCAAATCTGATCTCAAGATTATGGCGTGAAAGCTCAATTGATCTCAGGCAAACAATATTTATTGACTGTCAAATTACCATCAACAACCAAAGTCAGTGTCAATCAAAAAATTAATCTTCGTAGACACGACATTCAGCAGCTTCTGGATTGGTATCACAGTATTGCTCTAGGGAATTTTTAGGCTTTTCTTGACGTTGGTGGGAAGCTTCTGCTTGAAGTTCCTCAACTGCATCCCATGCAGCAGCACATTCGGCAGAATTACCTCCGGTTGCATCACATACAGCCCTTGCTTGTTCTACTTCTTGTTTAATTCTATCTTGGATGTCACTCATGTTCCATACCCCATACAATTGATTGTTATTATTTACCAGTATAGTCCAGTATCGTCGATTCACCTGTAATGATTAAAGTCGGGTTTTATCCATTTTTCTTATAATCCATTTTTCTTATAAAATACATTTAAACACGATTGACACCTATGGCAGACCAAATGTATTGGGCTAATGCCCTATCAACTCGTCCATCCTTAGAAGCAGCTGTAAATGAAGCTGTAGATATTGCTGTGGCGCAAATTGACAGCGAATCGGTGGATTTGGGGTTGGTGTTTATTTCGTCTGCCTTTGCTAGTGAATTTCCCCGTCTGTTACCACTTCTACAGCAACGTTTGCATGTACCTGTTTTGGTTGGTTGTAGTGGTGGTGGGGTAATCGGTCGTACCATTTTTAATCAAACGGAAGAGCTAGAATCAACTCCGGCTTTATCTTTAACTTTAGCCCGTCTTCCAGGTGTGGAAATTACGCCTTTACATATCAATCCCGAAGAATTGCCAGATTTAGATGCTTCTCCAGACGCTTGGATTGATTTAATCGGTGTACCTCCCCAACCAACACCGCAGTTTATCCTATTTTCCGGTACTTTTATTGCTGGGATTAATAATTTATTACAGGGATTAGACTTTGCCTATCCCGGTTCAGTGGTGATTGGTGGACAAGCAGCAGGGGGTGGTTTTGGCTCCCAGGTGGGTTTATTCCTCAATAATCGTATTTATCGAGAGGGATTAATCGGAGTTGCACTCAGTGGCGATATCGCCATCCATCCCATCGTTGCTCAAGGTTGCCGACCGATTGGTAAGCCCTTGCAAGTCACCAAAAGCGATCGCAATATTATTATTGAACTGGAAGACCAGCCCCCCCTGGGAGTGTTACGGGATTTAATTGCAAGCTTGAGTGAAGCAGAACGTCAGCTAGCTCAAAATTGGCTATTTGTCGGCATTGCAATGGATGAATTCAAATCCCAACTACAACCGGGAGACTTTTTGATTCGCAATATTTTAGGAGTAGACCCCCAAGCAGGAGCGATCGCAATCGGCGATCGCATTCGCCCCGGACAACGCCTTCAATTTCATATCCGCGATGCCCAATCCTCCGCCGATGATTTAGAATTATTATTACAGCGTTATAAACTGGAACATCCGTCTCCAAATCACGCGATCGCTTTTATGTTTGCCTGTATGGGACGAGGAGAAAGTCTCTACAATCAACCTAACTTTGACTCCCAAGCTTTCCACCGCTATTTCCCCAATCTCCCCATCACCGGATTTTTCTGCGGCGGCGAAATCGGCCCAGTCGCAGGTAAAACCTTTTTACACGCCTTCACTTCCGTCATCGGTATTTGTCATCGTCGGGAGTCGGGAGTCGGGAATCGGGAGTAGCAGGGGGAATTGGGGCAATACGGTTCGGATCAGAAAATTTATAGACCCCAAATAATTGTAGTAGAGACGCGATTGTAGTAGAGACGCGATATATCGCGTCTCTACTAATTTCCATCATTCGCAGCCGTAATTGCCGCATACAAAGACGAATAATCAGCATGGGCTAATGCCATACGCATGGCAGTATCCAAAACCTCCCTCACACCCTCAATACTACTGACATTTAAACCCTGAGCAGTCGCCGACTCAATAAATAAATCCGTATCCTTGAGTAAATGCTTTGTCGGAAAATTCGGATTTGCATAGTTATGCTCTAGCATTCTTTGTAACTTTTTATCAAAGGTCGGTGCATACAATGCACTTTCCCGCAAAATCTGCATAAAAGTATCAACTTTGACATTTTGCCGTTGGATATAGGCCAAACTCAATCCGAAAGCAGTAGTCAATGCAGCAATTAACTGATTCAAAGCTAGCTTTAAAGCCGCCGCAGTCCCCACTTCTCCAATTAAAATCGGATTTGGTCCAAAATTTTGCAATAACTGTAAATAGCGCTGATACTGCTCCCGTAAAGCACCTACCATCACAATCAGATTACCAGATTTTGCCTCCGGAATACTCCCTAAAACAGGTGCTTCAATATACTCTGCTCCCGCCGCTACTACGGAATCGCGAATTTCTTGACTTTCTAGAGGTGTAATCGTTCCCATTTGAATCACAGTTCGACCAGCTAGCATTCGCCAAGAAGTATCCGACAGCAAAACGCTATATATGGCAGGAGCATTGGTTAACATGAGAATCACGCAGTCAGCTTCACGGATTGCAAAACGCGGATGTTCAGCAATTTCTGCACCTGCGGCTTTTAACGGCGCGAGTTTTTCCGGAGTCCGGTTATAGGCAATAAGTTGCACATTTGCATCCAACAACCTTTGCGCCATCGGTTGTCCCATTAATCCCGTGCCTAAAAATGCCACCTTCATGCTGCAAATTCCCAATCCTTCTTTATTCTATCCTAGTCGCAAGAAACTTAATTGCTGTTAGCGATGGGGAAAATATCTCTGGAGGAAGGAGAGAGAATAGAGGATGTAGGAGGTAATCCAAAATCCAAAATCCCATCATCCTCCAGCGGCAAAAGTGACTAATATCATCACAGACAGTAAAATTCCGGGAACTAGCAAAGTAATTAAAGTTACTAATTCATGGGGTGTCATATGGTTTTCTCGGTGTCATTAACGTTCTATTGTGCTACTATCCTAGATGATTCCACCGCAAAACCTTTGTAATATTAATCCAATCTTTGGAAACTGGGATTGAAAATAGGGAATAGGGAGTGGGGAGTGGGGAGGTAGGGAAGAACTAAATACCGATAATTTTCCTGAATTGAAGCGTATTGCATATAATTCAATACAGTTCAGTTAGACTTAAAAGCCTGATTATTGGGTAGGTTGGGTTGAAGAATCTAGAAGCAGTAGCCCTCGTGGAATGCGTCCCCACGCGGAGCATTGGGACGAGATAATCACAAAAACTGCGTGAACTTATGGGTAAATTTCCACAAAATCAACAGTCTACGCAAAGCCTCTACCAAACCTACAGTTATCTTTAACACTAAGCGTATTGCCCTATGATTACCAAAAAACCTGGCTGTCCCAAGACCGGAAACCAGGCTATCTAGTCAAATTAAGTATTTTTAAGCTTCCTTGTTCAAAAAGTTTTGAAGTTGTACCAGTGCGGCTCTACCGATATTAAAAACAGCCCAACCAGCAGCGACTGCAATCGGTGCGAGAACAATCGCGATGCGAAAATCAATGTCCATGATTCAGAACCCCTCTGTTAAGTTTGAATTTAGTTTAGAGATTACTAAGTTTTATCAACACTTCTCATTTTATTGTTAGCCGAAGTGGTGTTTTTTTCAAAATGAATTTTGTAAAGAATGTTTACAAGTTGACAGAATTCACCAAGTCCTGACTGTTTCCCCGAATCCCATACAGATAACCCGACTTCTCCTGCATTCTCTCTCCCCTATGCAAACCCAATATCCGTACCTTTGCCAGCGTGAACCAGGGCTAATTGGTGATATTTTTGGGCGTGGGCGATTAATTCTTGGGCTTGTTCGGGGGTAGTGGGACGGATAACTTTGGCGGGAATACCCATTACCAGGGACATGGGGGGGACATCTTTAGTAACCACAGCTCCTGCTCCCACGATGCTACCAGTACCAATGCGCACACCGTTGAGAATGATTGCGCCAATACCGATGAGGGAGCCATGTTCGATATGGGCAGAGTGGATGACGGCTCGATGTCCGATGGTAACGTGGTCTTCGAGGATTGTGGGTTGATGGCGATCGCAGTGTAAAATTGCCCCGTCTTGGATATTTGTATTTTCACCAATTTCGATTCTTTCCACATCGCCTCGCACCACCGCTTGATACCAAATACTTGCTCCGGGAGCAATTTGGACTTGACCGAGGACGGTAGCATTTGCAGCCACAAATGCAGCTTGGGAAATGTCTGGTGGCAACCAGTAGAATGATGGAGACACGATAGAATATGAAATATAAATCTAAGGATATTTCTGAGAATATTAATTAATCATTGCTAGTCAATGGACAATCGCACAATTAGAATATCATTTCTTTGTGTGTCTACAGCTAATAATCAAGTTTTGCAGGGTGATTGAAGATAAATGAATTTTGACTGTGAAACTAACCGCTATCATGGAGCTATCGCTCCTGATGTTAGTGGTTATCTGGGTTTCTAGTAGTCCACCATACCAACTTTGACTGGTAAATGCGATTTACTACTCCCTACTCCCTGACCCCACCCATTACCACACCAAAATTTTGATGTGGTTAAGTACTGAATAATTATACTGCCTAATTAACACATTGTTTTTTATACACTTGATGATGAATTCTGCTTTGCAATACCCGATTTTTGGCTCCGAAATTCAGTGCCCCCACTGTCATCAAACGATTCCCGCTCTCACTTTGACGGATACCTATCTGTGTCCCCGTCATGGAGCTTTTGAGGCTAATCCCCAAACCGGAGAACTAATCCATCTTCAGTCGGGAAGGCATTGGCGACGTTGGGATAGTCAGTGGTATCGTCAGCATACCCATCCCGATGGTATTCGCTTTGAAATTCATGAAGCACTGGATAAATTGTATACTCAGGGTTATCGGGCTACACGGGTGATTATTGCTCGGCGTTACAAAGATTTGATGAGTGGATATTTGGAGCGGAGTACACCTTGGCGCAATGGTGGTGGGGATAATGGTGCATCTCGTTTGTATGGTTTGCCCGTGGAGTTCAGTCCAGAAGCGGTTGATGACCCTTGTTGGGAAGTGATTAATTTTGATTTGGAAAAGGAGCCAGGTGTACCAGTGCGATATCCCTATTTTCGCTTATTTGAGTAGTTTTAATTTATGCACCATGTTTCGATTCGCACCGCCAATATTCATCGGGCGATCGCTTTTTATGAATTGCTCGGTTTTCAGGTTTGCGAACGTTTTACCACTGGTTTTACTTTGGCCTGTTGGTTGGAAGGTCTAAATGGCAGAATCGAATTAATTCAGATTCCCTCCCCCAAACCCGCACCGGATGCTTTTGGGGACGAATCCTATGTGGGTTACTATCACTTGTCTTTTGATTTAACTGGGTGTGTCGAAGATTTACCGACTTGGCTATCTGCTCTCCAACTGAAAATGGCAGAAGCTGCTGAGAATCATTCCCACGGGTTACAACCGCTACAGGTTCTGTTACCACCCACACAGCAACAAATCGGCGATCGCGTCTATGAAGTGGCTTTTATTGCCGATAGTGATGGATTACCCCTAGAATTTATCCGTTTATTAACGATTTTCTCCTAAATAGTGGTCTAAAATAGTAGTCGAAAATTGTCGTTAGTTGTAGAATATTCTATCCCCGCTTCTGTAGTGTTGCCGAGGTGACATACTGGTTTCCGGGGATACACTGTTTAATGAAATCAACTGTAACTATTTTTACTGAATGTAATCATAGCTTACAGGTCAAGCTGCGGAATCCCATGTCTGTGTTTGCAACTTTTTCTCGCTACCGTTTTCCGTTTTTACTGTTTTGTCTGTGTTTGATCACGGTACTCTTGTTGAATGAGGATTTTGTGTACCGTCAATTTGTAGTGTTTGCGAATCAAGTTAATAGCCAGCAAGTAACAGTATTGAATAAATTAGATACATCCAATCAAGGACTAACAGCCAAAGTAGAACCGATTGTGGCTACAAGCGTGGGTAAAACAGTTTTAGGGAATGGTCTGACCGTATTAACAAAGGAAGTACGTACTGCTCCGGTGGTATCGGTACAGGTTTGGTATGGAGTGGGTTCCCGTGACGAAGAAGTAGGATTGAATGGGATTGCCCACCAGTTAGAGCATATGATGTTTAAGGGGACGAAAACGCGACCAATTCAATTTGGTCGATTGTTTAGTAGTTTGGGGAGTGATTCCAATGCCTTTACAAGTTTTGACCAAACGGCCTACTATGGGACGGTGGAACGGGATAAATTGGATGCTCTGCTGGTGTTGGAAGCAGATAGGATGCAAAATGCTCTGATTGAGGAAGAAGAGCTAGCTAGCGAGAAGCGGGTTGTGATTTCCGAGTTACAGGGGTATGAAAACAGTCCTGAGTATCGTTTGAGTCGGGCTGTGATGCGGAGGATGTTTCCAGATCATCCCTATGGTTTACCAGTGGGGGGAACAAAGGCCGATGTGGAAAATTTTAGTGTGGAAGCGGTTTCTCGCTATTATCAACGTTTTTACCAGCCGAGTAATGCGGTATTGGTAATTGTAGGAGATTTTGACACCACAACTACCCTGGGGAAAGTGGAGGAAATTTTTGGGCAGATTCCCGGAGATAAAAATGGTGGGGAGAAACAACAAGCACAACACAAGGCAAACGCAGCCACGGGAAATGGGGATAAACCGATTATATTACGGGAACCGGGGGGTACGGCATTAATCCAAGCGGTTTATCCAGCACCAACCATCACCGATGAAGATGCACCAGTCTTAGATGTGGTGGATTACATCCTCTCGGATGGAAGAACATCACGGTTATATCGGGAGCTAGTAGATACGGGATTAGCCAGTGATATCAAAGCTTCCACAGCGAATTTAGTGGAGGGTGGATGGTATGAAGTCTTGGTGAGCGCTGCACCGGATGCCGATTTACCCAAATTGGATCTAAAATTGCGACAGGCGATCGCAAAACTTGCGAAAAAACCCCCCAGTGCAACTGAACTCAACCGAGCTAAAGCCCAATTCAAAACGTCGATCATTCTCAGTAACCGTGATATTACCAGTTTGGCCATGCAGTTAGCCAACGACCAACTAACTACTGGTGATTATCAATTTATTGACCGTTACCTAGCAGCCATCGATCGCATTACACCCGAAGATATACAACGCGTCGTCAGCAAGTATTTACAACCAGAATTACGGACAGTGGGATTTTTTCAACCCACCCAACCGAGTACGAGTGTGAAAAATAGCAATCGTGGTAAGGGGAAAATACCCGTCACCGGAGAGCATTTAATTGTGGGGGGGACAATTGACCCGGAAGTAATTCGTCAATATTTACCCCAAATTAATCCCCAACCAGTCCAGCACATTCAACCCCTCCCCGAACAAATTGTTTTAGATAATGGGATGCGGGTACTATTATTACCAGATTCCACCACCCCCACCGTCACCATGAGTGGCTATATTCGTGCTGGTTCTGAGTATGACCCGGAAGATAAAGCTGGTTTAGCGGACTTGGTAGCTGAAAACCTCATGAGCGGAACCAAAACCCAAAATGCTTACCAATTAGCCCAAACCTTAGAATCACAGGGTGCTAGTCTTGATTTTACCGCCATGCGAGAAGGCGTGCGAATTGAAGGTAGCAGCTTATCCTCAGATTTGTCAGTATTAATACATACCTTAGCCGATGCAGTGATAAATCCCATATTTCCCCAAAAAGAACTAGACCTAGCTCGTCAGCAATCTCTGATATCCCTGAAGCAAGACCTGGACGATCCCCACGAAGTTGCTCGGCGGAAATTTACCCAATCACTGTATCCAAAACAACATCCCCTACACTTGCATCCGACTCCAGAAAGTCTACGACGCATTCACCGTCAAGATGTAATTAAATTTAAAAATGCCCATTACCGTCCCGACACCACCATTTTGGCACTGGTGGGGGACTTTGATATCAATCAGGTGCGATCGCAACTTCAACGGGAATTTGGAGGGTGGAAAGTTACAGGAGAGATACCCCAAGCCAAATATCCATCCGTCAAAGCCCTCAATCATCTCATCCAAGTGAATTCCGTCCTCCCCGGAAAAGCCCAAACAGTCACCTATATGGGGGGAATTGGCATAAAACGTCATAGTTCTCAGTATTACGCAGCCCAGATTCTCAATCAAGTATTGGGAGGAGACACCCTTTCTAGTCGTTTAGGTGCAGAAATACGCGATCGCCAAGGTTTGACCTATGGTATTTACAGTAACTTTATAGCGGGTCGGAATTCGGGGACATTTCTGATTGAGATGCAAACCAGTCCCGAAGACACCAACAGAGCAGTTTCTAGCACCCGCAAACTATTAGAGGATGTAGTGAAAAACGGTATTACCACCAACGAGTTAGAAACAGCCAAACAAACCCTAATTAGTAACTATATCGTAGCCCTTGCCAACCCGGAAGAATTGGCATATCGAATCGTGATGAATGAGGTGTACGATTTAAATCGGGAGGAATTACGGAATTTACCGGAAAAAATTCGCGAAATTACCCTTGCGCAAGTAAATCAAGCCGCACGTAATTTACTACACCCTGATAAAATTGTCGTAGTTTCGGCTGGTCCTGCGGTAGTCGCGGGACAGGGAGTCAAATGATTTTGGATTTTGGATTACTCTCTACGTCTTACGAGGTAATCCAATAAATTTTGTATCCTCAGTTCCAAACTGTCACCTACTAGACGACCCGACGGGTCGTCTCTACAGACCCGACGGGTCGTCTCTACATTTTTCCCCAAAACATTCCGAACCTGTACCCAGAATGAGCCAAAATTTGTATATATCTTGGCAAATACAGGTGACAAAAAAATGGATATCAAAGACGGATTCATCGGTACAGTTGGAAATACACCCCTCATCAAACTCAAAAGCTTTAGTGAAGAAACGGGTTGTAATATCTTGGCAAAAGCCGAATTTCTCAATCCCGGTGGTTCTGTCAAAGACCGAGCAGCGTTGTATATTATTCAAGATGCAGAAGCAAAGGGTATTCTCAAACCCGGTGGAACCGTTGTGGAAGGAACTGCTGGTAATACGGGTATTGGATTAGCCCATATTTGTAATGCCAAAGGATATAAATGTTTAATTATTATTCCCGACACCCAATCCCAGGAAAAAATGGATGCGTTACGGGTGCTGGGTGCAGAAGTACGACCAGTTCCAGCAGTTCCCTACAAAGACCCAAATAATTACGTCAAGCTTTCTGGACGGATTGCGAGTGAGATGGAAAACGCAATTTGGGCTAATCAATTTGATAATCTGGCCAATCGTCAAGCTCACTATGAAACGACAGGTGCAGAAATTTGGCGACAAACCGATGGTAATGTGGATGCTTGGGTGGCTGCAACGGGAACTGGTGGTACTTTTGCTGGTGTGGCTATGTATTTGAAGGAAAAAAATCCCCAAATTCGCTGTGTGGTCGCTGACCCAATGGGTAGCGGTTTATATAGCTATATTAAGACAGGTGAAATCAAGATTGAAGGTAATTCCATTACGGAAGGAATTGGAAATAGTCGGATTACCGCCAATATGGAAGGCGCACCCACAGATGACGCAATTCAAGTCAATGACCAAGAGGCACTGAGGGTAGTGTATCAGCTTTTGTATAAAGATGGGTTATTAATGGGTGGTTCTACGGGTATTAATGTGGGTGCTGCGGTCAAGCTTGCCAAACAAATGGGACCAGGACACACAATTGTGACGATTTTATGCGATAGTGGGACGCGTTACCAGTCACGCATCTTTAACCGTGAATGGCTGAAATCTAAAGGACTAACCCCGGATTGGGAGTAAATTCCTAAAACTTTCCGTGAGTAGGGAGTGGGGAGTAGGGAGTAGGGAAATAGAATCACTACGAAAAATCCTGAACGAGCAGTATTGCATTCCTCCTTGGGAAGAGATACAAATTCATGCACAAACCGTGACCACAAACTTGTTCCAAGACTCTGGCTTTGGAATACAGATCGGGAAGCTCTGCTTCCTGATTCGAGTCAGAGACTCGTGCAATGCGTCCCCACGCGGAGCATCGGGACGAGAGAAAACCGTCATCGTGGGAAAAGCGATCGCAATACCCCTCACCACCAACGAGAAAAGCGATCGCACTTTCACCCAAAGCAGCAAAAACCTTGATTATGAAAAGAGCGTTCGCAATACCCCTCACCACTAATGAATAATCGTAAATTCGTCATTGTGGAAAAGCGATCGCAAAATCGCAATTTCTCCAACGATTAAGCAAGTCATTCCTGATTTATAATCTAAAGGATATAGAAATACAGTAACGATATTTATTTTAAACAAATAACCATGCACCCTATATTAAAGGTCGATATTTCCGAATTAAGTGTATCCGAGCGAATACAGCTAGCTGAGGACTTATGGGATAGTATTTTGCTTGAATGCGATGCTTCGGAATTTCCCTTGAGGGAAAGTCAAAAACAAGAATTAGACAGACGTTTAGGATTACATCGTCAAAATCCACAGCAAGGTTCTACTTGGGAGGAGGTTAAGCAGCGATTGGGTTTTGATAAATGAGTTATCAGCTAATTATTAGCCCAGAAGCGGAATTTGATATCGAAGATGCTTTTAAATGGTACGAAGAAAGTAGTTCTGGGTTAGGTTCTGAATTTGTCCGTGCAGTCGATGCCTGTTTGGCGCTAATCGGACGTAATCCTTTTGCCTATCCCAAAGTGTACCAGGAAGTGCGACGAGTATTGATACGTCGGTTTCCTTATGGGGTGATATATGTGGTGGAGGAAGATGTTATTACTATAATTGCCTGCTTTCACGTCAAGCGTGACCCTAAAGAATGGCAAGATAGAAATAGTTAACACACCAAAAACCGTAATTGTGGAAAAGCGATCGCAATACCCCCCACCACCAATGAGAAAAGCGATCGCACTTTCACCCAAAGCAGCAAAAACCTTGATTGTGAACAAAAGAGCGATCGCAATACCCCTCACCACCAACGAGAAAAGTGATCGCACCATCTTCAATACAAAGAAGTCCAAAGTAAAGACGCGATATATCGCGTCTCTATATTTCATAAGGGATTGAGGAGATTTTAGTCGCTAAAAGTGCTTTCCAAGTAGGTATGTAAGGCTTAAACCTCCTCCATGATCAAAACTGTTAAACTGGTTCCGAGACTCTGGCTGGGAATACAAATTAGGAAACTCCGCTTCCTGATTTAAGGCAGAACCTCGTGGAATTTGTCTCCACGCGGAGCATAGGGACAAGATAAATGGTCTAGATATTTCCACCAACCTGTACTAATCTTGCCGGATTGTGTTTGTTATGCTGGAGTACGGGTTGATTATGTCAAGAGCATTATAAAATCCCATTTGCAACTTAACCAATCTGTGGATAAAATTGTTTATCCCCGTGAGATTTATTGGATTTAAGGGTCTGTAGATGATATTTACACTGCCAATTCGTGTCATACTAATTACATAATTTGGCTGGAATTTTGTGGAACTTGATTTGACTCAATCTAGCTATCAAAAATCAATTCCATATCTCCATCTAATCACAAAATCCTGACAAATTTACCAATCTAGTCACCACTCACTTGTTTAGAGGTTTACGTGTGTCACCACAAGCGCAGTATCCAATTAATATTCAACAGTTAAGGCATAATTTGAAAATCAAGTGGCTGACTTACTACCAGCAAAATTATCATTGGCTGGAAAAGATGCAAATCTGGGGAGATTACAATGGCGATCGCCGACCTTTATCTGGGTTTATTTTGGCAACGGTAGCGGTTCTAGAGCCAGATTTAAGCCAAATCTTACCTTTGATTGCAGATTTAAACAATAATCCCGATCAGGTGATTGCTGCTTTAGGTTTAGATTTTAACCCCGATAAACATTTGCATTTGCTGAACCAGGAAGATTCCCCCCCATTCCCTCACCCCAATATATCTGATTCGGGTAGAGAAAGGAATCATGGGGTAAATGGAAATCATCAACTGAATGAAATACATGCACATTCTACTGCGACTCGGATTATTTCCCCATTAACAGAGCAAATTACGAACCAAAATATTCATCACGAAAATAATGGAAATGGATATCATGGCAATGGCAAAGTTCCTATCTCTCGGACTTCCACAGCAGTTTCAATTTCCCCATCAAATCAGGTTATGTTCAAACAATCTGCTCCCCCCACAGGAAAAATTATCCCCACCCATTCTCAACCAGTCGCGAATGAGGTCAATAGTTCGGCGATTTTGAGTCCGCGAAATTTAGCAAATTGGATTGATGATTTTTGTCAGGGTCGGGATTGGGACCCTGATGAAGCGGTGTTTATTCCCTTTTGAGGATAGTTGAGTAAATAATTTGTAATTCGTAATTCATAATTATAAATTAATATTGATCTTTTTGTAATTTGCAATAAATACAACTAGAATAATCAATGATTACAGCCCCTGATATGTAGCAAGCATTAGCGTAAACGATATGATAATTTGTTTGGGTTTCAGCTTCCTAATTTTAATGATGGAGAAATCAAAAATGTGTAGCTCCATTATTTTTAATCCCTAGATTTCTTTATAGGGTATTAATTAAACTAAATACGAATTCGATGATTGTAAACTCACATCTTGCACTAAGAAAAGCTGATGAAAATAAAATTACGTAGCTTGCTTCCCACTTAGCAGGTATTACATAGACGCGAAGCGTTGCCGCAGGCTATTACAAATTAATACTCAGTTTTTCTCCCCGAATGGATAAATCCAGCAATTCCATCGGGTGCATTAGGGGAATATCCTCACCCTGAGCTTGTAAATATTTGCGAATTTGCAGGGAGCAACCGGGATTTGCGGAAGCTATTAATTGCGCACCTGTATTGACAAGATTTTGGGCTTTTTGAATTCCTAATTCTTCAGCTACCTCTGGTTGCAGCATATTATATACTCCCGCACTACCACAACACAAAGTTGCATCAATCGGTTCCCGAAGTTGGACATTGGGAATTTGTTTCAGGATTTGTCGAGGTTGAACGCTTATTTTTTGACCGTGGAGCAGGTGACAAGCGTCTTGATACACCATCGTTAAGGGTGTGTCGGTTAACGGGGAAAGGGTCGCTGTTAAACCGACTTCTGCTAAAAACTCCTGGACATCCCGCACTTTGCTTGCAAATTCCCGCGCTTTTTGCGCATATTCTGGGTCATCAGCCAAAATATGTCCGTATTCCTTCAGGGTATGTCCACACCCAGCCGCATTAATAATCACATAATCCACATCCGTATCGGCAAAGCTATCAATCATTTGTCGTGCTAAACTTTGGGCTTGGGCTGTTTGTCCCTGGTGTTCGGGTAAAGCCGCACAGCAACCCTGGGATTTGGGTATGACCACCTCGCACCCATTCGCTGTTAAAACCCGTGCTGTGGCTGCGTTGACAGGGGAGAAGAATAGTCTTTGCACACAACCGAGAATCATGCCGACTCGGTAGCGTTTTTGACCTTGAGCCGGAATCAGGTCGGGAAAATCGGCTTTGAAGAGACTTTGCCAGGATAACTGCGGTAGGATGGATTCCATTGCCGCAAGACGGGGGGAAAGGTGTTTGAGTAAACCTGTTGCGCGAACTAGTTTTGGTAAACCAAGTTTTTGGTAGATGTATAGGGGGATTAAAAGTATTCTTAAGCGGTGGGGATAGGGAAAAAGGGAGAATATGAGTTGACGGAAAATTTGATCAAACCAGTTACGAGAATAGTTTCGTTCTACTTGGTGTCGAGTGGCCGAAATCAGCTTATCGTATTGGACTCCTGACGGACAGGTAGAGACACAAGCAAGACAACCTAAGCAAGAATCAAAATGTTGTGCAGTTGCTTGATTAAGGGCTATTTCTCCCTCGTTGATTGCATCCATGAGATAAATTCGTCCCCGGGGTGAGTCCATTTCTTTCCCAAGGACTCGATAGCTGGGACAGGTGGATAAACAAAATCCACAATGAACACAGGTATCAATTAATTTGGGGTCTGGTGGATGATTGGTATCAAATCCAGGTAGATTTTTGATACTAGCGGTAGTTTGCTGGGATTCTTCAAAGGTGTGCATGGATGAATCTGGGAGTGGGAGGAAGTTGTACGATTTTGGATTGGGGAATCTTTTGTGATGTATTGATCACAAATCCCTAAAAGTAGAGACGACCCGTCGGGTCATCTGTATAGGGAAAATCAACCTGTTACTCGACGTTGATCCCTCACAGGTGAGAAATGCAGGTTATTGACCGTGTTAAGATGTATATTAGGGTTTTATCTTGCTATCTGTCGCATTCTTTTTTCAATTGGTATTACATCTGTTTACCTAATTATCCCATTTTTATCTGTTCTGGTGTATTCCATTTCATTATGGTTACTAGTAGGGAATGGGAAACAGAGTTAAGAAACAGGAAACGATAATGTAGACCGACATTCATCATTTCGCTCGTGAATGGGGAGGGAGGGAGGGTGTACCAGCTTTTATTGCTCGGTGACAGAAAATATGATCATTACATTGGAAGTATCCTGGATTTCTCACGAGTGAGTTGTAAGCCTTGAGTAACGGATTGATTTTTCTTCTACTGCCTACTGACTACTCCCTACTCCCTGTGAGTTTTAGGATTTTGTCAGAAATGCGGGGTATAGCCTTCAGCAATCGATGGATTCATTTTGAGTGATGGATTTTGCGATCGCTACTTTGCAAGAAGCCGCTACGTGTCTAGGTAATTAGGTATTTTGTATTTAGTTATGTCCATTTCAGTCGATGCTTAAATCCTGAAATGACTAAAACAGGTTAAACAATTAATTTTTTGTCAAATATTGAAGTTGCTTGCTAATTTGAATTTGAACACAGATTCAAGCGAATGTCAGTAAAGGACTGAGTGGATAAATTATATTGGCTAGAACTGATTCCGGAAAATCTTCATGGCGATCGCTCTGATTTCGATTATCGTCAAATTGTGGGTGAGCAAATATTACATTTAGCTCAGTTTCAGCAACAGGGGTATCCTATACTACCTAGTTTTGTGATTGGTGCTGATGTTTGGCAGGAATTTTTTCAGGGTTTATTCAGTTCCGAGGAAGTATTTACGGATTTACCCCATGTTTTATCTCGGTTGAATTTGAATGATTGGCGAGAATTACAACAATGGGCGAATCTTGTTGGCGATCGCATTTTACATCAAAATATCCCCAATCCTTGGCTGGAATTAATTTTTCAAGGGGTACAACAATGGCAATGTCGTTGTGTCAGCTTACGTCCAGTCTTCATCTTACCGTCCGATATTCAATTACCAGAATACATGACCAGCTTGTTGGCAATGGATAGTTGTGTCTGTGATCTGGATGCGATCGCCAACGCACTTAAACGAGTTTGGTGTCGAGTATGGAGTGCTACCAGTTTAGTTTATTGGCAAAGTCTGGGGATTAATATCGGTCAAATTCAAGTCGCAATTTTAGTCCAGCCTTTGAATGATATAGTAAAAAGCGGTAGCCTAATTGCTAATTCCCAAGTGTGGGAAGTACGAGCAACCTGGGGTTTAGGACTGGCGATCGCTCGTGGTCATGTGATTCCTGATATTGACAAAATTAACCCCCTTCAAGGTCGGGTAATCGAACGCAAGTTAGGACACAAAACTGTTGCTGACTGGGTTGTCACTGATACCAACAAATTGGAAGAATATCAAACACGAGCCATTACACCCCTCAATCCCCAAACTTGTATTGCCACATGTATCCTAACCGATGAACAACAACAACAGTTTGCCCTGTCACCCCAAAATCTAGAACAGCTAACCGTTTTAGCTGAACGAGTCCGTACCGATATGTGGGGGAAAATTTCCCCACCCCAAGACTTTTTTCCCCACTTTCACTTGGAATGGATCGTTCTTGCAACTGCAGAGGGTGAACGTTTACTTCTGACCAATGTCATGATTCCTCCACAGCGAAATCAAAGTGATATATATCACATTTCCGGATTAGGGGCAGCCAGTGGACGCGCAACCGGAACTGCCTACGTAATCAGCAATTTAAATTCCCATGTCCAATCCATACCCTCCGGTAGTATTTTAGTGGCTCCCAGTATTGCTGCTGAATGGCTACCATTGTTAACTAATTCCGTTGGTATTATCACGGAACAGGGTGGTTTAACCAGTCATGCTGCTATTTTAGCGCGGGAGTTACGGATTCCGGCTGTAGTTCGGGTCAAAGGGGCAACTGTACAAATTAATACCGGCGACCACCTGTTGATTGATGGGGATAAAGGTGAGGTGTTTTGCAATATGATGATTGGAGGTGAGGGGGAAGACTTTGATTTGAGCCATGAACATCTCAATTTTGAAGATGATATTACCGATGCACAGGCCAGTAATTTGGATGTCACCCAAAGTATTGATGTGATGAGGAATTCTACTCCATATTACCTTTCCCTGCCACCAATTGCAACCCAATTATTTGTGAATTTGAGTCAAATCCAAAGCTTGGAAGGAATTCAATCCCATCCAATTGATGGAGTCGGTTTATTACGTTCGGAATTAATGGGAATTCCCCTATTGGAAGGACGGAGTTTAGAAGATTGGTTAGGTCAAAGTCGTCGTCAAACAAAATTACGAGAACGCTGGAGTGAATACATCTGTCGATTTGCCAAGGCTTTAGCTCCTAAACCAATATTTTATCGCACCTATGACGGACGGTATTTACATAGACAAACACCCACCCCAACAGAAATAAACCTATCAGATCCCCACCTTGACCACGGGACATTAAATTATATTCGCAATCCAGAGTTATTGGAATTTGAACTGAATGCTTTAGGGGAAGTGTTTAAAGCGGGATATACAAATTTAAACTTGATTTTACCCTTTGTGCGGAATGTGGAAGAATTTGTATACTGTCGCAACCAAGTGATTGCTGCGGGATTGAAGCAGAACCCGGAATTTCAACTGTGGATTATGGCGGAAGTACCTAGTGTATTATTTTTATTACCAGAGTATGTCCGTGCTGGAGTACAAGGAATTGCCATTGGGACAAACGACCTGACGAGATTACTATTTGCCATTGACAGGGATACATCCATACCCGGATTAGATGGACATCATTCAGCCGTTAGAAAAGCTATACAACAATTAATTAATGCAGCGAAAACAGCAGGGATACCTTGTTCGATTTGTGGATATGCAGTAAGTCAATATCCCGAAATGATTGAAGATGTCATCCGATGGGGTATTACAGCCATATCCGTTGAGCCCAGTGCGATCGCTACCACATATCATGCGATCGCGCGGGCTGAACATCGATTAATTTTAGCAGCAGCGCGGGAGAAAATTTAACCCAAGATTAACCGCAAATCCACAACTAGGTTAAGATTGACGCGTTCCACTTCCTTCCCCACAGCAAGAGCAACAAGCATAATTTGTAAAATCTCTATTTTGGGATGAGAACAATTGAAAAAATATAAAAAAATATTTTCTGTTGGTAGATATATTGAGGAATACCGACATTTGTGAGTCTACATATCTAAGATACAAATGTAGAGTTTCCCGATGAAAAGATGCAAGATGAAAGTACTCCCAGAGACTTTTGGAACCCTTTTGAACCAACGAATAGAGACATCCAAAGGACGAAGGTATTAGCAGAAAAAAATCCAGTAATTGCAGGTGTTGTAACATTTTTATTTCTGCCATTGGGAATGATTTATCTGTCTCGTGGAGTCAATAATTTGAAAATTCTTTTCTATTCATTCATTGCATCTTTCCTGGTGGGAGGTTTTATTAGTTCTATTTCGAGTTCGGAAGAAGAAGCATTGAAAACGTCTGAGAAAGTAGGTAATCTTATGGGTTTAGCTGGTGGTATCACTATCATTGCTGAAAACGTCAGATGTGTCACCCTTGCGCGTCAGCGTTTAGATTCTAAATAAAAATTAATTGGGTTTAGATTAACCAAAGAAATAATTTTCCATGTTAGTGCATGTAGAAATAATTTTCCATGTTAGTGCATGTATTTAAACGTTAGTAGGTGTATGGTTAGTCTTCTATTGATTGAAAATCTCAAGCCGCAAAGATTAATTATCTTTCCATTATCAATTGACTATCTCGGTCTAAAAACCGAGATTTTTTGATTTTATTATTAACAATTTTCTCCTTTTGAATATAACAGGACTTACACGACGTAGATACGCATAGCGCGGATTCTCGTGAGAGAAGATTTTTCATTACAAGCGAAACAAAGTGTAGGGAAGCAAGCTACGTAATGACGCAGTAACGTTACTTTTGCGTAAGTCTTATTTTAGGAATACTATTTGATTGTTGTACACTCTACAAGAAGGCACGACCCTGAATCCAAAATCCAAAATTGTTTGTTTTCCAGGGATTATACATACGGCGATTATCAAGATAGATGGTTACAATAAGAACCAGGTGCATCTTGCAGAAAATCAGCCCTTGATGCTGCTACGTGACACCGACCGGGTCGGCTAGACGATGAATTATTGTAAGTAAAAATACGGAAACGGTTTCGATTATGTCGCAAGCTGTCACGCAAAATACCAGTCAAATGATGGCACAAGTCCCCTTTGATGTGGAACTGCGGAATGTTTTTAAGTTTTTTAATAAGGAACCTGCTGTTCACGGGATTGATTTAGAAGTGCGACAGGGGGAATTTTTTAGTATCCTTGGTCCTTCTGGGTGTGGTAAAACTACTACATTGCGTTTAATCGGTGGGTTTGAAACTGCTGATGCAGGGAAGGTGGTGATTTGTGGGGAAACGATGACAAATACACCTCCCTATCGTCGTCCAGTGAATACGGTGTTTCAAAGCTATGCCCTATTTAAGCACTTGAATGTGGGGGAAAATATTGCTTTTGGTTTAAGGTTACAAAAGTTACCAAAAGTGGAAATTGAAAAGCGTGTCAAGGAAGTTCTTGCGAAAGTAAAATTAGAAGGATTGCGATCGCGGTTTCCCCATCAGTTGTCGGGTGGACAGCAGCAAAGGGTGGCTTTAGCGCGTGCATTAGTGAATCAACCGACGGTAATGTTATTAGATGAACCGTTAGGAGCTTTAGATTTGAAGTTGCGTAAGGAGATGCAACTGGAATTAAGCACTTTACAAAAGGAACTGGGGATGACTTTTGTGATGGTGACCCATGACCAGGATGAAGCTTTATCCATGAGCGATCGCATTGCGGTGATGAATCGGGGTAAAATTGAGCAGGTTGGCACTCCCAGCGAAATCTACGAGCGACCCCATACTGCTTTTGTCGCTCAATTTATCGGTGATACCAATTTGCTGACGGGTGATATTGTCGGTGTAGATAGTAATTTGATCCAGGTTTTGACTAAAGGTGGATTAAAGTTAACTGTAACCAGAAATGGGGATACTCCCAGCGAATTAGGTAAAAATATATCTGTTAGTATCCGTCCGGAGAAGGTGCAACTTTCCCTTTATAAACCTAGCATTCCTACCAACTGTTTTGAAGGTAAGGTAATTAATACCATGTATATGGGAACCCATGTGAATTACGTCATTGAACTTGCAAATCAAACCCACATCACGGCAATGCAACCAAATACGGTGGGTATTCTCCCCGATTCTGATACCCCCATTTATGCTTTTTGGTTAGAAGGGGATTGTTTGGCTTTTAGTTAGATGGTGATTGAGAAAATGCAACATATCCGGTGACGTAAATATATAATCAAAAATGCAATATATCTGGAGACGTAATATATAAAAATGCAATATATCTGGAGACGTAATATATTACGTCTCTACAGTTTGGGAACGTCTAAAATCCAAAATCTAAAATCTAAAATTCAAAATCCCATAATGTTTCGTCGTCGATTTATTCAAACAATTAGTGCATGTGCTGGGTTAACCTTGACAGGTTGTGGTTGGCGACTTGCGGATGTCCGTGCAACTACACCCATTAAAGGTTCCCGTGACCAATTGTACCTTTATACTTGGACCCAGTATGCAGACGAGAAAAGTATTTTAAAGAATTTTACCACCCAAACGGGAATTAGATTGTTTGCGGATGTTTACGAATCTAATGATGCCATGTTGGCGAAAGTACAAGCAGGGGGTGGAGGTGCTTACAGTGTTATTTACCCCTCTGATTATGTGGTTGAGCAAATGCTGAATGGGGGGTTGTTGGCAAAAATTGATCGCAGTCGCTTAATTGGATTAGAAAATCTTTTACCCCAATTCCAAAACCCCATCTATGACCCTAATAATAGCCATAGTATTCCCTTTACCTGGGGAACTACAGGTTTAATTTATAATTCGGAGATTCTGTCCCAACCACCACAAGACTGGGAATATCTGTGGCAAAATCGCGATCGCTTAACTAAACGGATCACCCTCCTGGATGATAAACGGGAAGTGATGGGAGCGGTGTTAAAAATGCTGGGCTATTCCTATAATTCCACCCAGGAAAGGGAAATTGAACAAGCTTACAATAAATTACAGGAACTGAAGCCAGCAATTGCAGCTTTTGATACCGATGCTTGGCGTAATCGGATTTTAGCAGGAGATTTGTATCTAGCCATGTGTTATTCCGGGGATGCAATTAAAATTACCAAGGAAAATCCCAAGTTTAAGTATGTAATTCCTAAAAGTGGTACATCACTGTGGACGGATACGATGGTTATTCCCATCACTGCACCCAATCCCGATGGTGCTTACGAATGGATTAATTACACCCTACAACCGGATGTATCTGCAAAATTCGTCACTACCCAAAGTTTAGCTACCCCTAACCGTCTCGCTTTTGAATCCTTACCCACAAGGTATAAAAACAATACCAGTTTGTTTCCCCCTGAAGATGTTTTGGAAAAATGCGATCGCATTGCGGATATTGGTGATGTGGATGCGGTGTATGAGCGGTATTGGACAAAGTTAAAAAGTGGGTAAACTAACTTTGTAATTTGTAATACTCCCTACGCGGGAAGCAAGCCACGTAATAGCCTGCGGCAACGCTTCGCGTACGTAATTGAAAGGGGTACAGATGTTTACAATATATCCAGAATATTAGACGCGATATATCACAATCACATGTGACAAACAAAATTCATCTGTCGCATTCCTTTTTCCAATTGATATTAACTCCTGAAAAATCCAGGTAATCCAAAATCTATAGTAGAGACGACCCGACGGGTCGTCTCTACGGTAATCCAAAATCCAAAATCCAAAATCCAAAATCGATTGTGACTACCCAATTACCCCTTAATTCCTATCCAGAAAACGGCGAAGTGAAACACCCTGTCAATAAAAGACGGGTGAAATTGCTAGAACCTCTTTTATTGCTAGCACCAGCTGGTTTTTGGTTGCTACTCATGTTGGTATTACCAACCCTAATTATTTTTCAATTAAGTTTAGTTCCGGGGATTCGTCCAGGTGAACTAGTTAACCCCGGTGGTGTATCCAGTTTTTGGGAATTTATACTCCGATGGGGTGAGGATGGTTACTTAAGACGGGTATGGTTTGCACTGACGGAAAATTATCGACGCATTCTTGACCCACTTTTTTTACAAGTTATTTGGCGATCGCTGATTTTAGCTGCCAGTACGTCTATAATTTGTTTATTGTTGGGCTTTCCCGTGGCTTATTGGATTACCCAAATCGCTCCTAAACGTTGGCGAACACTGCTATTATTAGGTTTCGTCCTCCCTTTGTGGACTTCCTCCCTGCTGCGTACCTATGCCTGGATTACGATTTTACGCCCCTCCGGCTTGCTAAATTTGGTTCTTAACAACTTCGGATTACCATCGCTCCAAATTCTCGATACTTTACCTGCGGTGGTAATTGGTATGAGTTATAGTTTACTACCCTACATGGTACTAATTTTGTACGCATCCCTGGAAAAACTAGATACCAGACTTTTAGAAGCTGCGGCTGACTTAGGAGCAAATCCGTTCCAAGCTTTTTGGCGAGTTACCATTCCCCAGGTGAGAACAGGGATTTTTGCAGGGGGATTTATGGTATTAATTACAGCCTTGGGAGACTTTGTTAATCCGGAATTACTCGGAGGTGTATCTAGTATGACCGCAGCTCGATTAATTTATACCCAATT
The DNA here is from genome assembly GCF_002368395.1 of Calothrix sp. NIES-3974. Taxonomy (GTDB): domain Bacteria; phylum Cyanobacteriota; class Cyanobacteriia; order Cyanobacteriales; family Nostocaceae; genus NIES-3974. The sequence continues at coordinate 1,121,783 of NZ_AP018254.1, read as the reverse complement.
TCTGGGTGCAAGTAAGAATTGGGGTTTTGGTTCAGCCTTAAGTATGACTTTGATTTTTGCAGTGAGTATAGCGATCGCGCTGTTAATTAAGTTTGGGGATACCAGTGTAAGGAGTAAATGACTATCCCAGACAGGCTTTTTGATTATTCCAGGACTTAGGCAATCAGTACGCAGTTACGTGATTGCGACATCAGGAAGCAATCCCAAACATCTGATTTCTCGTCACGGGTGCGTAAGTCCTATATTCAAGATTACCGAATGAACTAAATAATCGGTATCCACTTTTGAGAGGTGGGGATTTTTACTAAAAACTCAGCTTGTAATCGATTGAATCCGTCCATTAACCAGATAGCATTTTCACCCCTATTTTCATTTCGCCAAAATATATCGGCTTTTCCATCTCCATTAAAATCACCTAAGTCAAAGTCTCGGTAAGCAACAGAAACAGAATCGATGAATGATGCACCTGCAATATTACCACCATCCATCAGCCAAATAGCATTTTGACCTGTTTTCGTATTGCGCCAAAATACATCAGTTTTGCGATCGCCATTAAAATCAGCCGGAATAACTTCTGTCCATCCATCTGCATCACTTACAGAAGGTAAGAAGCTACTTTGCAGAATTCTTGGTCCATCCATTAACCAAACCGTATTTTGATTCGTGAGTTCACTTCGCCAAAATACGTCTCCCTTTCTGTCCCCATTAAAATCAGGTGTTTTTAAGGGGTTTAATTGGTCTAATACTGTCATGTGAATATTCTCCTAAGAGTATGATTCTACAACCAAATTGTCAGCATTAAGTTTATTAATGGAACATCAGAATCATTTTTGAAAACGATTTCCATCAGCATTTAAAGTTTAGTATGCCCATTTATAATTGCGAACCAATGGAAAGGGAAGGAAAGTCAGTAAATATCATCAAATTTAGAGTTTTTCTGCATTTTCTCTTTTAAAGAAAAATTCAGATTGTCTGGAAATGGAGATTCTGACTGGATTACAGAAGCGTAAAAAGCTCATTCACCATACATAAAAATAGGACGTATTTTGTCAATCAATCAAAAGAAGGAAATAAAAAAATAGGCATTGCTGAATCAGGGGATGATTTGACCAAATTTTCAAGGATTTTTCGATGGTTTCAAATACTTATTCATCCCACACTTATGCAACGCCAAAAAATAAAATACAAAAAATACAATATTGTGGGTAAGTTGCATAATCATAAGGGCGTTATAGCCGCAGGGTTGTCGTAGACTAGCTCAACTTTGATGGGTGAAACAGGTGGATACAAACGTCCCATCTTTCTACGTGCATCCGTGGTTTGAAAGCGCCAATTGATACTTGCTCTCTCTTTGTTGCGTTGTTTTTCCCCAGCCGCAATCTCAAACACCAGAGTCGCGCGATCGCTGATTCGTCTTTCTCAGCACTGACGAGACAAAATAAATAACTCCATGTTGCGCGATCGCTGTGTTGATCTACCCCTCACTTGCCATCAACAATCATCTAGCTTTGGTCTCTCCCTTCTTGATGAGTGATACACCTTGGACGTCAAGCTTCGCTGATCGCAGTTTTTTCCATTTCCAACTCTGTGAAATTTATGATACGTCTCTTTGCCATGATGTCACCCGGAAATCTGATTTATTTAAGTCGCTGACCAAAAACCTGTAATACCAATTCTCTAAATGTTGACTACAGATAAAACTCTCCAGTACATAAGTTCTTCCTGTAATCGAGGCAATAACCTCCTGCCATAGTACCTCTTAGCTCCAAAAATTCTGACTAGAGAAATTATCTCCTATCTGTAGTCCTATTTTCAAGAATTGGTATAACACCCATCAGGTGTCGGTGTAGTGCAGTACTAGTGGTCTACCGCATTAATTTTGATGGGTTAGAAAAAATTTCTAGTAGCGCTTTATACTAAAGCTTTTTTGGGGACTAGAGCCACTACTAAGAACCCCTCAGAACTTATGGGATAGAGTTCATCTTAATAATCTTGCTTTTTTAGTACTCTTGAACTACAATGATAATAATTAAACTTCAGTGCATCCGCAGGGTAATCAAACATCGAAAAATCGAGGCGTTTTATGCTTAAACACTACATTCTCAGTCTTAATCCTACAGCGAAACACGAGTGGGACCGTTGTGTATTGCGGGAACCATTGACAGCAAAGCGTCCAGATATCGCCAGAATAGTTGCAGATGCGGTTGGTTCCCAGCAAGGCAATTATTTAGTTAGTGTCAATATTGAAGTGCAAGTATTAGAACACGTATCACCTCCCCAGATTGAGCAATTATCTTTAAACATTGCTCCTACACCGGAAAAATCGCAATTACGAGAAGCAGCTTAGGAAAGATTTTGGATTTTGTAGAAAGTTGGTGGGAGATTTATTCTTCGTGCGACTTCTCTTAAAGATGAAAAGTGGAATTGTTGGGTTCAAACACAGACGTGACATGTTGCGTCTGTGGCTACTTCCTATTCCCTACCCTCACGAAGAATAAATATTAAAAAGAAAAAACTGTTCGCAAACTACTTTGCCAGATAGTTCCATTACTGCTGTCGTTATCTGGATTAATCACCAGGGAAAAAATCGGAGTCACGCTCATATAATCACTTAATGGTAAATTATAAAATGCTTCCAAATTTGTTTGCGTCGCATTGCCAATATCATTGGTAACGAATGGTTGACCAATGGCAATTCCTGCAAGGGTAGTGGGGATAACAACGTTACGTAAGCCGACACCAACAGACCAACTCAACGGATGGATATTCAAATCACGGTTGAGACGGGTGTTGAAACCCTCGTATTTACCAATTCCCACCCGACCAAAAACCCCAAGATTGCGATTAAATTTATATTCGGCGTTGAGTCCAAAGGCATTTATATCCGTGGAATTAACGAGGGCATTCGTATATTGTAATTTGACTTTTAACTGGTCGGTGGGTTGAAATTCTACTTCTAAACTGCCTTGACGGTTATTACCAAATAAACCTTGATTAGTTTCACCATCAGGATTATCAGCGTTTGCGGCAATATATAATCCCCTTGCAGCCAATGAACTTTGTTTCGGTTGCCAATTAACAGCAACACCTGCACCACCTTGACGGTCAATTTGGTTTTGGATAATCAGGGGGTTATTGAGAAACAAACCGGAACTGAAATTTATCGCTTCATTCCCTGCATAGGAATTTTGATCGATAAAATCGCGGGGGGATATTTTTGCGCCGATAGTCACCGTCAAATCCTGATGGGGATGGAAACTGTAGGCTAACCGACGTAAACGTAAATCTGGTGACAATTGGGCATACTTCAGTCCACTTCCATCGGCAAAAATTCCCTGATTGCCTAATAAATCAATCCTATCCCCTGGTTCCTGTCCAATGGTATTATTTCCCCTATTACCAGCTTCTAATTCCGTAATTAACCCACCTCGACCACGAAAACTGGTGTGCAAACTTAAACGCGATCGCGCGACAATCTGATTTCTGGTATTAATCCCCCCCGTTGCGGTAATAATCGTTTGTCCTTTAAGTTTGGTGGTGGTGGAAAATAGATTGGCTTGGATTTCTGCGGCTCTGACTTCGGTGCGGTCAATCCGTTTTTCTAATTCCTGCAAATTAGCCGCAAATTCTCGTCTTAGCCTTTGGATAATAATAGCATCTTCCCGGACATATTCTTCCAATGCGTCTGCCAGTAAATCTTGGACGGCGCTAAAAGTTCTGGCTAAAGCACTGGCAAATTCGTAGCGGGTGAGGGGTTGATTCCCGCGAAACTTCCGATTGGTGTCCCCGGCAATCACCCGATAACGCTCCACTAAGGATTTTAATGCTTGGTAGGCCCAATCCGTCGGTTTCACATCACTTAAATCCGCTACCGAGGGCAGATTTTCCATCAACTGTTGGGGGGATTCTTCCTCTACATCTTGACTTATTTGAATCTGTAACGGCGAAAACTCTAATTTTTGTCGAGCTAAATCCAATTCGGGAGGTGCGATCGCAAGTGTGTCAAATGGTGAATCAAAGTGTGAACCCACCTCTAACTGTTTGTCCTTCCTAGAATCCTGTGGGGATTGGGGAGAGGATGGGGAATTAACCTCAACTTCCCCACCCAGTGCAGAAACCCCTAACTGAGTCCAAAGACTGGAAATTAAACAACTTCCCACAGTTAGAACTTGTTTAATGTACTGCTGTTGACCTCCCCTATCCTTCACGTTCTACTCCTCACACCAAAATTAAGTCACAAAGTCAACTAAGTAGTTGCCGTCGCTGGAGCTGTTGGTGGTGTGGAATCAGCATGGGTACTCATTTGAATCAATTCAATTTTATACCCGTCCGGGTCTTCGACAAAAGCAATTACCGTCGAACCATGTTTCATTGGTCCCGGTTCCCGCGTCACCACACCACCTAGAGACTTAATTTTCTCACAAGTAGCGTAGATATCATCGACACCCAAAGCAATATGACCGTAGGCATTACCTAAATCATATTTTTCCACACCCCAGTTATATGTAAGCTCTATTACACTATTCTCCGATTCATCGCCGTATCCGACAAAAGCCAAGGTAAATTTACCACCGGGATAATCTTTTTGACGGAGTAATTTCATCCCTAAAACATCACAGTAAAATTTCAGGGATTTTTCCAGATTTCCCACCCGCAACATTGTGTGTAGTAAACGCATTCTCTCAATCTCTGAATTTGCATCGACATTACCAGTATTGTATCGAGATGGAGAAAATCGGGTCGTCTCTGGATAAAAACCCGTCAATACAATTCGTAATTCGTAATTTGTAATACCCGCTATGCGGGAAGCAAGCTACGTAATTCGTAATAGCCTGCGGCAAGCCGCTTCGCGTCTACGTAATAGCCTGCGGCAACGCTTCGCCTACGTAATACCCGCTACGCGGGAAGCAAGCTACGTAATAGCCTGCGGCAACGCTTCGCCTACGTAATTGTGAGTTTGACGGTTCTTATATCGTTTACGCTAATGCTTGCTACATATCAGGAGCTATAAGCGTTGATTATTCTAGTTTCATTTATTGCAAAGTACAAGAGAATCGATATTAAAGGTTGACAGTTGACGGTTAACAGTCATCATTCATCAGTCAACGGCACGCTATTTTTCAAGACTTAACTAGGATTGCTGTATTGCTATAATTAATTAGTATTTTCCAAACATCCTCTCCAAGAAGATAAAATATATGCCCAAAATCAAGTGTGGTGATGTCGTTTTTAGCAACATCGAAGCAGTTATTTTTGATAAAAATGGAACTTTAGAAGATTCCGAAACCCAATTGATTAACTGGGCTAAAGTGAGTGCTAATTATCTTAATCAAAAATTTCCAGGGATTGAACAATCGCTATTAAAAGTTTTTGGAGTCAATGGTAATAGTTTGGATGTTGCTGGATTAATGGCTGTTGCAAGTCGGTATGAAACCGAAATCGCAACGGCTAGCCATATTGTCCAAACTGGTTATAGTTGGTTCGAGTCCTTGCAAATAGCTCGTGAAGCTTTAGATACCGCAGAAACTGTCGTCGGTATTCCTGCACCCATGTTTGCTGGTTGTCGAGAAATCTTAGAAAAGTTGGCCGCAAATAATTATAAATTAGGTATTTTGTCAGCTGCAACCACCCATGAGGTGCAAGTATTTGTCCAGGAACATGAATTAGGTGAGTATATCCAGTTGGCAATGGGGGTGGATGGAGGTATCAGTAAACCCAATCCCCAATTATTGATTAATGCTTGTCAAAAATTGGGGGTGGAAGTTCATCAAACCCTAATGGTAGGCGATTCTATTGGTGATATGCAAATGGCAAAAAATGCTGGTGCTGCGGGGTGTATCGGGATTACCTGGATTGGTAATCCTAGTCATGTTTATGGTGCGGATGTGGTTATTCATCAGCTAGCTGATATTCAGGTGATTTGAGTTTCCAAGTTTCCAATCGTTTCCAATCAATTATTTCCCCTCATAAGAGGAGACTGTGGGTGTTGGTGGGGTTGGGGTTGGTGTGGGTGGTTTCCAATCAATTATTTCCCCTCATAAGAGGAGACGCCAGTATATATCGGAAGTGGACTCTGGTCAATAGATGTTTCCAATCAATTATTTCCCCTCATAAGAGGAGACCTTGATTTAGAAAGAGAAGAGATGGAAGGGTATCTAATGTTTCCAATCAATTATTTCCCCTCATAAGAGGAGACATAAAAAATGAAAAATTTCCAAAGCTGGAAAGTAGATCCAGCCTTATGTTTCCAATCAATTATTTCCCCTCATAAGAGGAGACCGGAGTTGAAGTCTCTGTGCAGAGAAGAAGCCATCAAAATGTTTCCAATCAATTATTTCCCCTCATAAGAGGAGACAAGTGATTTGTTTACTGAGGAGCCGCCCCCAGGTAAGGGAGGGGTTTCCAATCAATTATTTCCCCTCATAAGAGGAGACTCCTCGATTTTAAACCCAGATACAGCAAGGTGTCCAGAGGCGGATTGCGAGGGGGTCTAAAAATTTGTCGTCGAAGCAGTAAAAATCCATGGGAAGAATCCTTCAAACCCTTACACAGCAAGGCGGCGAGGGGGTCAACAACAAAATAGGCATTTCGGCGATTTCCTGACCCCCTCGCACAAAATCAGATAATCACCGAACTAGGAAAGGAAGTTACCGGAGGACTAACACCCCAAACCTCAACCTGTCCTAGGGTATGCTGGGATAAGAGATAAAAAATTAAATCAGAGCTAATATAGCAGTCCTAAATGATACGTGAGAAGAAATCAAAGCTAGAATGGGATTTTGGTATTGGATGGAAAAATACCTTAAATAAATAATAATCTAAATAATCTTCATTTAGTTTTTCAACCAATCTGATTATTTTGGTTAATTTTCCCGTGGTTAGATATTTTTCCTAATTCCAAATTATTGCTTGGTTTTAATGATTTAATTAACTTAATCTATCAGTATCAACCATTTTACACTTCTACTAAGTATGGCTTTCTTATTTATTGAATCCGGAAAGTGACAGAAGAGGGTTACAGTTTTTAGTCCCACCAATCAATTTACGGCGGATTTAGCAAGTAAATCAAGTTGCAGACCCGGTGGATAGTTTCCTTCGGCTTTGATGCGTTGAATATCTTCTTTGCTAATCCGTAATTTCAGTTTTTCTGCTAAATGACTGACAATATCCCCTTTATCGATGATTCCCGCAACCGCACCAGCAGGGGAAAGAACGGTAATCCAAGATACTTCTGCCTCCGCTAATTTGATAATCACATCCGCCAATCTAGCTGACTCCTCCACACTTGGTATTTCTAGCAAGGGTGTGATAATCGCTTCCAATGTTGTAGTTTCCCAAGCACTTCTTTCAATCCGGCGAATTTGCTCTGGTTGTACTAACCCACGATAGCGACCATCTGCTTCGGCAAAATAAATTTCTTGATGGTTATTTGCCAACAGCATCATATCTGTAAAATCACGTAAACTTTGATGTGCATCGATAACACGAAAATTTCGGGTCATCACTTCCCCCGCATTTATCCTGAGTAAGGTCTGTTGCAAAGTTGTTACTCGGAGATAATTAGTTGCATTCCGAATCCCAAACCACCCTAACAAGGCAATCCATAGCCCCGTACCGAAATCACTAGTCAGATAATCGACCAATAAACCCAGAGCGATCGCACCATAACCCAGAATCTGTCCAATCCTGGCAGCTCCCCGTACTGCTGCAAACCGGTCTCCAGTCGCTTGCCACAGGGCTGCTTTGAGTACCTGTCCCCCATCCAAGGGTAATCCAGGTATTAAATTAAACAGGGCCAAAACTAAATTAATCCGAGCTAAATCATGGATTACTACCTGAGAGATGGTTTGTTCCGGGAGAAAATTTTTAACCAGATTCAGGAGAAAAAATATGCCCACACTTACTAAGGGTCCAGCGATCGCCACTTGAAAAGCCTTCGCGGGGGTTTTGGATTCTTCTTCAATTGCCGCAATTCCGCCAAACAAAAACAGGGTAATACTATTAACTTTGATACCTTGAGACTGAGCAGCTAAACTATGTCCTAGTTCATGTAATAGCACTGACCCAAACAGCAGTAGCGCCATTACCACCCCCGCAGACCAACCCAGCACACTACCCCAATTTTGATATGCAAACCCAAAATTCAGCGTCACCACGGCAAAAATAACGAACCACAAAGGGTCGAGATACAGGGGAATACCGAATAAAGAGCCTATTTTCCAACTTGTTTGCATAACTGTCACCTGAATCTACTTGAAAATTAATTTGTTGTATTTTGTCAAACCTTTAATGGGGAGTAGGGAGTGAGGGAGTAAGAGAAAAACACTTTCATGTATTCTAGTGTCACACCATTTCACTCAAGTTTTGATACATTTTCTTCCCCAGCATCTCCTACTTCCGAAAGCTCCCCTGCTTGTCTCAATGTATCAACTCTAAATTAAAACGGTATTACCCAAGGGAACAACTTCTGGGGTAATTTGCGTCAAGGGTGACAACTAGAAGCGTGGAATTGAAATGATAGCGCTAGATACGCATGGGATTGAGGTTTACTGATAATCTGAATGTCGTGTCAATTTGGTGTGTCTATTTTCTGATGTTTTTCCCCTTCCCATTTGGGGGTGCGGTAGTCTAAAAAAGGGTTGGATGTGTTTCAAATGATTCAAACCTATGCCAAGAACTCCCAATGAATACGTAGTACACTTAATGATGGAAAGTGGACATCGTGAAGAAGTACGGTTTCCGACTATACAGGAATTTCAAAAATGGTATAGCGGCGAATTAATGCCAAAAGCTGGTTCTGACGACTTTATTAACGTACCGATCAAGAATATTCAAGGGGAATATATGGTTGTACGTCCGTCAAGAGTTGTGGCAATTCGCGTTGAACCATTTTTTAGTTCAAGTGTGGAACGATTTGTCGAATAGTTTTAATTAAAATAAATTCCCAATAATTTCAAGATGAGAAAAACGCTTGCTTTGCTTGGTTTGAGTTTTGGTTTCGCTGCGGTTGTTCCCCTAGTTTCGGCGATCGCTCAAGGATCTGTTGTCATCAGCACTATCCCCGTACCAGCTCCATTACCAACCAATCCACCCCCTGTCACCCAACCAACCCAACCTGTTGAACCAGTAGCACAGCCTCCCTTGAAATTGCTGCCAATTGACGTTGATTGTCACCCTGCTCATGGATGTTTAGGTTGGGATGAGCAGATTTTTGGGGGTGGAGTCACAAGACGAGGCGATCGCCAAGCTTTGTTAACTGCGATTGACCATAGTTTAAGTTATTTAAATAGACCAAGTGCTAGAGCTGCCTATGCCAATTATCCAGTCGAGGGTATTACCCATGACCGGGTGGTGCGGAGTTTACGGAGATTCCGCCAGTTGGTCGCCAATGCTAAATCGCCCGCAGAATTGCAAAGAGCCGTTAGAAGAGAGTTTAATTTTTATAAATCTGTCGGTAACGACGGTCGAGGTACTGTTAAATTTACTGCCTATTATGAACCAATATACACAGCTAGTCGTCGTCGAACTGCTGAGTATCGGTATCCGATCTACCGTCTTCCCGATGATTTTAGTAACTGGCCAAAACCTCACCCCAGACGGATTGACCTCGAAGGTGCAGACGGATTACTTGGCGATCGCAGTCCTTTAAGGGGGTTGGAACTATTGTGGTTCCGAAATCGGATGGATGCCTATATGATTCACATCCAAGGTTCAGCCCAAATTCGTCTTGTCGATGGTGGAACCACTTCCGTTGGTTTTGCAGGTGCAACGGATTACCCCTGGACGAGTATCGGTCGAGAGTTGGCTAAGGACGGAAAACTCCAATTGAGTGGGTTAACCATGCCGGTGCTACTCAAGTATTTTAAGGATAATCCCCAGGAAATGGATAATTATCTACCTCGCTGGGAACGATTTATCTTTTTTAGGGAAAAACGTGGTGAACCAGCCCGTGGCAGTATAGGTGTACCAGTGACACCCGAACGTTCCATTGCTACAGATAAATCCCTCATGCCACCGGGAGCCTTGGCACTTGTCCATACCCGTTTACCGTTCCCCGATAACAATGGTCGGTTAGTTTTCCGCACCGTCAGTCGATTTGTCCTGGATCAGGATACCGGTAGCGCCATTAGAACCCCTGGACGGGTAGATTACTTTATGGGGACAGGAAAATTAGCCGGCGATCGCGCTGGTATTACTGGTGGTAATGGTACTTTATACTATTTGCTATTAAAGTAAAAAAATACTGGCTCGAAACAATTCGTAATTCCTAGTACCGCATGGCATAAATACGCCTACCATTTCCCTGAATCCCATGCTCCGCGTGGCAGTTCAAGGGTGCGAGGCTCCTCTACTGCCTCTTGGATGAAGGCGGTAGCCCTCATACACTGCTACGCAGAGCATAGTTACCAGATAAATGGTCTAGATATTTCCGCCGACTTGTACTAGTGTTCGTAAGGGGTATTGATTACGTACGCGAAGCGTTGCCGCAGGCTATTACGTAGCCTGCTTCCCGCGTAGCGGGTATTACGTAGACGCGTAGCGGCTTGCCGTAGGCTATTACGAATTAGCAATTATATTTAATCAAACTATTTTTTCAATTTCGAGTTTACAAATATCAAGTTATAGAGATAGTATATGTAGCGTAATTTTGATTTTTTGAGCGAATGGGTAGATGGTAGGAGTGCCCGTCCAGTACGTTGGTGATAAACTTCCGGAAATGTTAGTCTAGACAGCGAAAAAATTGTCAAGACAACCCAGTTATCTAGTCAACACAAGGCAGTCCGCAAGTAATAAAGATAAGTACATCAATGGTTACAGACACTTTGTTTTTGATTTGCCAAACTGTTAACTAGATAACTGTCAACCGATAACTGTTAAAGTACGCTCATATTTCATGATCGCGAATGGCTGAAGATGGAACTTGTAGATTGCTATCGTATGTTGGGTCTGAGGTCGGGTGCAACGTTTGCCGACGTAAAAGCCTCCTATCGTCGTTTGGCACAACAATATCACCCCGATATCAACCCGAATGACCAAAAAGCCAAAGAAAAATTTATCGCCTTAACAGAGGCATATAAATTCCTGTTGCAAGTAATACCAACAACGGTTGGGTCTGCCCATGCTCCGAACCCGACCGTTACCAATGTCCCCAAGTCCCCATCATCTTCTAAGCACCCCTCACCCCCAAAACCCCATCACCAGTCTGTGAAATCGACACATACCCCACAGACAAACCACAGACAAACGGTCAAGACTGCAACAAAAACCCGACCGAAAGCTCCACACCAACCAGTCGCAGAACAGAAATCCCCGACCCAACCACCGAATGCACGGGAAGTGGAAATGCGGCTCAAATGGAATACCTATCATCAATTGCAAGGATTTTTACGCGATCGCCGTTTTCCCCAAGCGATCGCCTTGGCTGAAGCTTTAGCGGAACGTTTACCTGACGATGTGGAAGTACGGCAATGGCAAGCCATATCCTATCAGTTGTGGGGACGAGCCTTAATTAATGAAAAACAATGGCTCAAAGCTCGTATTTACCTGAAAAAAGCCCTGAAAACCGACCCGAATAATAAAACCCTCTGTCAGTTGGTACAGCAGGATTTTCAACGTTTAGAACAGGTATTTTAGCTGAAAATACAGCTACAATTGAACAACGATAGGAATAGGTAAGGTATCGGGTACAAAGGTGAAAGTTGCTCATTCTCGGTTTTGAGGGAGTAAGCAGTAAGTATTGAGTAAGGGGTTGTTCCACGACTTCCGATTCCCGTTACTCCCCAATCCTCACAATCTCCCAATGTAGAATCCCCTCGGCTAAGGGCAGGGGAGTGTCAAAGATGAATCAACACAACTATGGCAATGAAAATTTGCGATCGCTACTGGAACAAGTAGCGAATGGCAGTCTTTCTACCGCAGAGGCTTTAGAACAACTCAGATACTTTCATTACGAACCCGTAGGTGAATTTGCCAAAATCGACCACCACCGTCAATTACGCACGGGTTTCCCTGAGTTTATCTGGGGACAGGATAAAACCCCGACCCAAATTGCCCAAATTATGGCGGTGATGCATCAAAAGAATCCAGTCGTCATCGCTACCCGTATCTCCACCGAGGTTTACACCGCTTTACAACCACAAGTCAGGGCTTTAAAATACTTCGAGATGGCCAAAATCGCTGCGATCGCACCCGATGTCATTACCCCTGTTTACCCTGGTTCCATCGGTATCCTCACAGCCGGAACAGCAGATTTACCCGTAGCCGAAGAAGCCGCAGTTACAGCCGAATTATGTGGCTTTACTGTTCAACGCCTCTGGGATGTGGGAGTAGCTGGAATCCATCGCTTGCTAAGTCACCGTCACGTCATTGACTCAGCATCGGTGTTAATTGTGGTTGCGGGTATGGAAGGTGCATTACCCAGTGTTGTCGCTGGTTTAGCAGATGTACCTGTAATTGCCGTCCCCACCAGCATCGGTTATGGCGCAAGTTTCGGTGGTATAGCCCCCCTCTTAACCATGTTGAATTCCTGTGCCACTGGAATTGGCGTGGTTAATATTGATAATGGTTTTGGTGCTGCTATCTTGGCTGGACAGATTTTAAGAACAGCACAAAAGTTGACTATAAAAGGGAATAGGGAGTAAGGGAGTAGTGGTCTGTCCCCATTCGTGACAAGTTAAGGTGAAATTGGTTTTGTCAACTCGTGATTATCCTGAAAATTGAGATGGAGGAAAAGTATTAAATTTACCTTTGCACTGAGTGTTCAGCGCCAAAATAAATTTATGGATTAAAAATTTGGCGATCGCATCCTTCTAAATCATGTTTATTCACCCAGATTTTGACAATATTTTGAGCATTACAAGCATAGATTTATCTATATGGATTGAATCAGATAAACCAATCCTTTGGACAGATAAGAATTTCTTAGATTCACTATCGTAGATTTTTGGCGGACGAGAATTCCAAATTGTTAGGTCAACAGTTACTCTATAGATAATAAGATTAAATAAATATAAATAGGTGAAAACCGCATTTACTTATAGTTAAGTATCTAGTAGTCCGTCAAAAAAACTTTGCCGGGTGGATTAGATTTACTAGAACCTGCGGTCAGCCCTACCTTACTCACTAATCACTGTTTAGAGGAATATCAATGACTCAGTACCTGCTGGACACCGTGTGGTTGGTGCCATTGTATGCTTTATTGGGTGGAATAATGGCATTACCCTGGTCACCAGGGATAATTCGCCGTACAGGACCACGACCTGCTGGCTATGTCAATTTAGTAATGACCCTGTTGGCATTTTTGCATTCGAGTTTAGCATTGGGAATAATTTGGGATGAACCAGCAAAGAAGGTGGTGATTCCCTGGTTGTCAACTGCGGGTTTAAATTTAGCAATTGAGTTAGAGATTTCGGCCATTAGTGTTGCAGCTTTGGTGATGGTTTCTGGGTTAAATTTTTTAGCCCAAATCTACGCAGTTGGGTATATGGAAATGGACTGGGGGTGGGGAAGATTTTTCTCACTGCTGGGTTTATTTGAAGCTGGTTTATGTGCTTTGGCTTTGTGCGATAACCTGTTTTTTAGCTACGTAGTTCTAGAAATTTTAACCCTAGGAACCTACCTATTAGTTGGTTTGTGGTTTAGTCAACCCTTAGTGGTGACAGGTGCGCGAGATGCATTTTTAACCAAACGGGTAGGAGATTTATTCCTGTTGATGGGGGTTTTGGGTATTTACCCCTTGGCTGGAACGTGGAATTATAGTGATTTAGAAGCTTGGGCTGCAAGTTCACCCTCTGTAAACCCCTTCATAATTAGTTTAGTCTGTTTTGGTCTAATCGCCGGACCGATGGGTAAATGTGCCCAATTTCCCTTACATTTGTGGTTAGATGAGGCGATGGAAGGACCAATACCCAGCACAATTTTACGTAATTCGGTGGTGGTTGCCAGTGGTGCGTGGGTATTAATTAAATTGCAACCAGTGTTTAGTTTATCTCCCATTGCTTCATCGGTGATGGTGGGGATTGGTGCAGTAACAGCAGTAGGCGCATCTTTGATTGCGATCGCCCAAATCGATGTCAAAAGATGTTTATCATATTCTGTGAGTGCCTACTTGGGTTTGGTGTTTATTGCTGTCGGTACGCAGCAGGATGAGGCTGCTTTATTATTAGTATTAAGTAATGCCCTGTCCGCAGGTTTATTGGTCATGGCTGTGGGTGGGATTGTTTGGAACAGCATTACCCAAAATGTCACCCAATTGGGTGGGTTGTGGACACGTCGGCCAATTTCTGGAATTTCCTATTTGGTAGGTGCTGCGGGATTAATTGGTTTACCTCCTTTGGCTGGTTTTTGGGCAATGTTGGAGTTGGGTAGTAATTTGTGGTCTACCCAACCCGCATTAGTTGGGGTTTTAATTGTGGTAAATGGGTTAACTGCCTTTAGTTTGATGCGGGAATTTTGTTTAATTTGGGGTGGAAAGCCCAAACAAATGAGTGAACGTTCCCCAGAGGTATCTTGGCAAATGACTTTACCAATGGTGATTGCTTTAGGCTTTGTTCTCCATGCACCAATAATTCTTAACAATGTACATCTTTTACCAAGTTGGGTTAATTTGAATCAGGATGTGGCTTTGTTGTTGATTTGGTCAAGTATTTTTGGTGGTAGTATTAGCGCGGTCATTTATTTAAGTGACTTTATCCACAAGCCAATTCGTTTACCTTTACAGCCTTTGCAAAATCTACTTGCCTACGATTTTTACACTCCCAAGTTATACAAAATGAGTATTGTTTTGGGTGTGGATTTACTGTCCAGGTTTGCGGATATGTTGGACAGATTTGTTGTCGATGGTATTGTCAATTTAGTTGGTTTAATTTCCATCGGCGGTGGTGAAGGTTTAAAGTATAGCAACACAGGACAAACTCAATTTTATGCCTTGACGGTATTAATGGGAGTAAGTTTACTAGGTGCAATCGTCACTTGGCAATTCTGGGGTGACTCCTTCTTAGATTTAATGTCTGGTTCGGTTTCCATGATATCAATGAAGTAAGTCAAGAACACAGGAAACAGGTGACAGGAGGAATAATTTGTCACAGATTGCAGAATCAAGGTGTCAATTTGATTTCTCTTTTTCCTACTCCTGTCACGGACTATTCCCTAACTACTATTAATCAACTCAATCAATGAAAAGATGTTAAGTACACTAATTTGGCTGCCGATTATTGGAGCAATATTAATCGGGTTTATTCCTACTCGATTGATGTCAGCAACTCAGGTAAGACTAGTAGCTTTATTAGTCTCTGGATTTACATTTCTGTGGAATCTGTTGATTTTAGGTAAATTTGATATCAACAATCCCGGAATGCAACTGACCGAATATTTACCCTGGAATGAAACCTTGGGTTTAGGTTATCAATTAGGGGTAGATGGTTTATCTATTCTACTGCTGATTCTGAATAGCTTACTGACCTGGATTGCCGTATTCAGTAGTCGTAAAGGCATTGAGAGACCAAAACTTTTCTATGCCATGATTTTGCTCGTCAGTGGTGGTGTGGCGGGTGCATTTACTGCTCAAAATTTACTATTATTCTTCCTATTTTATGAATTTGAATTGATTCCCTTTTACCTCTTAATTTCGATTTGGGGGGGAGAAAAGCGTTTCTATGCAGGCACAAAATTTCTGATATATACAGCCGTTTCTGGAGCATTGATTCTGGCTACTTTCCTTGGACTAGTTTGGTTGACAGGAGCAAAAAGTTTTGCAATTGATGCTATTTCCGTCCAAGGTTTATCTACCACATTACAGGTAGTTTTATTAATTGGCATAGTCCTGGGATTTGGCATCAAAATCCCTATCATACCCCTACATACCTGGCTACCTGATGCCTACGTTGAAGCCTCTGCACCTGTGGCTATTTTACTAGGTGGAGTACTAGCAAAACTGGGAACCTATGGTTTACTCAGATTCGGAATGGTGATGTTTCCCCAAGCTTGGAGTCTGATTGCTCCCACCCTAGCAATTTGGGGTGCAGTTAGTGCCATGTATGGTGCGGTGACTGCGATCGCGCAGAAAGATATTAAACGGATGGTTGCCTATAGTTCCATCGGTCATATGGGCTATATTCTCCTTGCAAGTGCAGCCAGTACACCCCTATCGTTGGTGGGTGCTGTCGCACAGATGTTCAGTCATGGGATAATTCTGGCGATTTTGTTCCATTTGGTCGGTGTGGTGGAAACCAAGGTGGGAACCAGGGAACTAGAAAAACTCAATGGTTTAATGAGTCCAATTCGTGGTTTACCCCTAACTAGTGCTTTACTGGTATTGGGGGGAATGGCGAGTGCGGGAATTCCAGGAATGACAGGATTTATTGCTGAATTTATCGTGTTTCAAGGTAGTTTCGCCGTTTTCCCCATTCCCACTTTACTATGTGTCATTGCCACGGCTTTAACGGCTGTTTATTTTGTAATTTTGCTCAACCGTACCTGTTTTGGACGCTTAGATAACAATTCAGCTTACTATCCCCCGACTTTATGGTATGAAAAGGCTCCGGGTCTGATTTTAGCTGCGTTAATCCTGTTCCTGGGGATTCAACCCTCCTGGTTAGTGCGGTGGAGCGAACCGACTACAACTGCGATGGTGGCTACAATTCCGAATTTTGGTGAGAATACAGGATACAGAATCCAAGATACAGGAGATAGAAAACAGGAGATAGGGGAGGGAAGACAGCTGATATCGAGTTCCCTGAATTAGTTACAATCAAAAACTTGGACCGCAGTCCTAAATAATTTGTGACATCTTACATGTAGGGTTTTTAACATTTGTTGACGGTTAACAATCACCAGTCATCAGTCAACGGGACGCTATTTTTCACTTGCTATAGTTGTAAGCGAAGGGAAAGATTTCACTTGAACATGATAATTGGCAACAGGGAATAATTAATCAAAACCTTTTTCTGGTTTAGCTGTGTTCACAGGATAGATAAGGCAGTCCAAGCGGGATTTGTGAAATCTTACATGTAGGATTGTTAACGGTTGAGTGCTGACGGTTAACAATCACCAGTCATCAGTCAACGGCAGGCTATTTTTCACTAATTAAATCAGATTGCTGTATTTACAGCAGATTAATCGCAATTTTCCCAAAATCTCAAATCCAAAATCCAAAATCCCCCAATGGTACAAACACAAGAACAACCCAAAACCAAATTACCTCCTTCCACCCACGAATTTGCAGAAATTATCCATCGCTTGGAAGCGGGTGGTTCCATGCTCCCCGATACCCCGGAAAACCTGATGCAAATCATTGGTATCTATAAAGCCTATGCTGTACCAATGGATTTCTACTGGCGAGATTTGCTGTATATTGCGGAACAGGTTTTCTTAAATCCATTTCCCTTTTTTAAGTATTTTATCTCCGATGAATATCTACAGCGTCATAACCATTATGCTGGAGATGATGCGGATTTACGGATTTGGCGAGGTGTTGCTACAGCCCATCCCGAATTACTCGCGTTCATGGAAAAAGGGGAAACCGGTCGCAAAATGCCGAAACTTTTCCACCATCTGTTCCATGACCGGATCAATATGGAATTTGCGGAAGCTTGTATGCGGGCAATGCTATGGCATCGGCATATGTACGCACCCGTAAATCAATTTGATGCCTATTTAGACTCTGAAGAATACCGTACTAACGCAGACCGGGCCATAAAGGCCTATTTTCAGGGTAATCCCGCCATGATGGCATTGTATAAATTATTTCCAGACATGTTTCTGGAACAGTGTCGTCAAGCTTCCTACTATGCTAATTTAGGGTTATTTTGGGAAGTCATGGCTCCGGTGTTCTTCGAGATGTCAGATATCTACGACGAAGGAGGATTTAAAGGCGTACCCGATGCAATGAACTTTTTAGTGAATGGCATATTTGCGATCGCAGGACGACCGATTTACCATCATGTCTATATCAAGGGGGAATGTTACGAAATTATCCCCAAATCGAAGGGTTTTACCTGGTTGTACGAAGCCGCTCTTCCCTACGTAGAGGCTGTATTTTATCGCACTGCACCCTTCCGGGGAACAAAATCCTATAATGCCCAAGCGGGACAAGTCCCTGATGACCAGAAGGATTTTCATTACGGGATTCTCTACGCCGATGTTTTCCCGGTGGGAACTGCGGGAATTCCCCCCACATTGTTGATGCAGGATATGTTACATTTCTTGCCTCAGTATTTGGTGGACTACTACAAACAACACTGTCGTGGGGAAGACGACATGTTGATTCAATTAGGGATTAGCTTCCAGCGCTCCATGTATAATGTCACCTCAGCAGTGATTCAAGCCCTACGTACAGCCCTGTTATATCCCTTGGATGACCCGAATCCCCGTCATTTACAAGCTAACCGGGAATTTTTTGAAGCCCAAATCAACCGTTTTTGTCGTCCAGAATACGGAATGCGAGATGCGGCAAAATTACGGGATATCCAACGCCAAGATTACCGTTAGAGCTAAGGGATTTTGGATTTTGGATTTTGGATTGACCAAAAATTTGAGGGGTGAGAATAAGGTACGTAGTCGCGCTTTCGCGCCTTGATCTTAAAGCTTCTTCGGAGCTAGAGCTACTACTGCAAGCCCCTCATAAATGATTAAAGGCTTGTATGCACAGCAGCTACAAACAAACATTTCATATCAAATGCGTCAGATGATGTTAACCGAATCTACAACTATCCCTGAACCTGATTGATTTACAAACCCCAAGAAAAGACCAAATTGTCACCTCATGGTTTTTTTCTGACTTTGTAACATGATATTACAAGGTGTGGTTAGATTACTATAGGAGTTATGAATGAATTTTGTTAACTCTAGAAAATTGTGATTAAAAACCATGTCGTCTTCCCCACCACCAGCTATCCTGTTAGTGGATGGCTACAATATCATTGGAGCTTGGTCTTGTTTACAGAAGACTTGTAAGCGAGATGGATTGGAAGCAGCACGTGATGAGTTGATTGAATCAATCACCAGTTATAGTGCTTTTGTGGGTTACGAAACCCATATTGTATTTGATGCTCACTATCAAAATACTTGCAGCCACAGACAGGTAATTACAGAGCTGGTCTCCGTTTATTATACGGACTTTGGGCAGACGGCCGATACCTATATTGAGAAAGTTTGCGCATCGATGCGTACCCAATTGGCCAATTCTCTGGTTTCGCGGGTAATAGTTGCCACATCGGATAGGGCACAGCAATTAGTTGTTCAAGGTTATGGTGCGGAGTGGATGTCTGCACAACAACTTTGCTTTGATGTGCAAGCCACAGTTTGTCATCGACGCAAAACCTATCGCCCACGGAAACAATCACAAGGTCGGTTTTTGGCCAATTCCATCGATGCCAAAGCGCGTCAAAAACTGTCGGAATTACGGATGAGTTTATAAGTACAACTAAATATTTTCCCTGACAGTAGAGATTTCGGCGTTGCTGTGGCTTTCATCGTGGAGTGAAGGTCACAATTGGCGTTGATTGTTCAGAAAATCCTCAAAAGCTTGTTGATTCAGGATTCGCGCGTCATTCTCCAAAAAATCCCAAAAAAATTTTCAAAAGTACTTGTCAATTCCATTTATTGAGATTATTATTACTAGAGTGCTTTCCTCAGTAGCTCAGTGGTAGAGCGGTCGGCTGTTAACCGATTGGTCGCAGGTTCGAATCCTGCCTGGGGAGTTCAAATTAAAATTGAAGCAGGATTTTTTAGGGTGTAAGTGTGATGGGGCGGTTATTTAAGTGATTGAGATTACTCCAACTTCTCACTTCCGTAAACATTGGCTAATTGATCCTGCAATCGTTTTTCTCAATCATGGTTCCTTCGGTGCTTGTCCGAGGATAGTTTTACAAAAACAAGCCTATTTGCGATCGCAACTTGAAAATGAACCTTTGCGATTTTTCATGCGTGATTGGGAACCATTGTTAGACCAATCCCGTGTGTGCTTGGCTAGTTTTGTGGGTGCAGACCCGGAAGATGTGGTGTTTATCCCCAATGCGACGACAGGGATAAATGCGGTTTTACGTTCCCTGGATATTAATACTGGGGATGAGTTATTAACAACCAACCATGAGTATAATGCTAGTCGTAATGCTTTAGATTATGTTGCCCAACGTTATGGTGCAAAAGTTGTAGTGGTGGATGTACCATTCCCGATCCAGGAAAAGCAGCAAGTCATCACCGCAGTGATGGATGGGGTGTCCGACAAAACTCGCTTGGTGTTAATTGATCATGTTACTAGTCAGACAGGATTAATTTTTCCGATACAGGAATTGACTCAGCAATTAGGTAGTCAGGGAATAGAGACCCTAGTTGATGGAGCTCATGCACCAGGGATGATACCCTTAAAATTGCGGGAATTGGGTGCGACCTACTATACAGGTAACTGCCATAAATGGTTATGTGCGCCAAAAGGAGCGGGTTTTCTATACGTTCAGCGCGATCGACAGGCAAAAATTCGTCCCTTATCTATCAGTCATGGTGCCAATTCTTCCCGTACCGATAAAAGCCGCTTTCAACTAGAATTTGATTGGACGGGGACTGATGATCCTACCCCCTATATGTGTGTTCCCGAAGCAATTTCCTTGATGGGTTCCTGGTTTCAGGGGGGATGGGATGAATTAATGCAACACAATCATAATTTAGTAATTACAGCCAGAAAATTGATTAGTGATGCATTTTCACACCAGGTATTAGCACCGGAATCGATGTTGGGTTCAATGGCTGCAATTCCTGTTCCCGATGGTTTGCAGGTTTGGAATTACTTGGATTTACATGATGTCTTGTTAGATAAATTTGGGATTGAAGTCCAAATCGTTCCTTGGCAATTCCCACCAGGCTTATTAGTGCGGGTTTCGGCTCAAATCTATAATAGCATCAACGATTACCACAAATTAATCGCAGCTTTACAAGAAATTAGTAAATAAACAAGCGATCGCATTATTCTTAGTAGTCTGACGCATTAAAGTGGGGTTTGTAGTTGCGACCTATCGCTGCAATAAAGGATTAGAACTGCTACTACAAACTTGAAAATTAATGCGATCGACTACTAGACTACTCGATTCCGGAAAACTAGAGTGCGATCGCAGAGAAATTGTTGATGCGATTAACTCCAACAGGATATATTCCGTCTCGATAATCTGGTATTAGTTTGCAGGAGTAGCTTCTGTGGTGGGAGTTTCCGCAGGAGTAGTAGTTTCCGTGGTGGGAGTTTCCGCAGGAGCTGTTTCCGTGGTGGGAGTTTCCGCAGGAGCTGTTTCCGTGGTGGGAGTTTCCGCAGGAGTAGTAGCTTCCGTGGTGGGTGTTTCATTCGATTCCGAACCGTTTTCAGAACCACCACAAGCAGAAACTGTCACCATTAAACCTAATGCCAACAACAAAGCGATAATATTACTAGTACGCATATTTCGTCACACTCCTCATTTGACCAATCTATTTACATCCAGTTCATTTAGCGCTTTCAAATTTTTGCAGCTATGGGTTTATCTACGAACACACGAAAAAAAGAAGCGATAAAATATTGCTTCTTGCATAGGATTTGTGGCTAATAGATCAACTGCCGATGGTTAAACTAAATCTGTATTTAATTCCTCAATTTTGCATACCAAAATACAATTATATTGGGGCAAAACTGAACTATCAATAAATTTAGTCAACCAGATTACATAGCTCGGTAGAAAGCATCACAATGCATGATGAACTTTAGTGAAGATTGTAAGGGTATAATTCCCAAAATGTTGATAACCAATATACTTAAACGGAAAATTCTCAACCGGGAATCGACATCAAGGAAATCCGGATTTAAACTTTCCCTAATTGAAAATATTCACACCTCAAAATCCTGGCTAATTTAGGGAATAGCATCATATAATGGGACTTAGACAAAAATAGCCACAAAAACCACTCAAATTTATACACAGCAAGACTGTGACATCGTTTTGAGTAGTTTCTTGCTATATCTGGGTTTCAAGTATTTTTGAGCATGTAGTGTATTTTCCTTCCCCTGTATGGGTTTGAAGCTGATTTCTGCCTCAAAAATGTTTAAGTCCCGATAATATACTATTTGAGGAAGTAATAAATACGGTATTTTGGAATTTTTTGAAACTACGTTATCTCAATTTTCCAAACTTGCCCAAAACCACTTTCAGAAAAGTTTTCTGCATTCTGACATTATACTGTATATTGAGAAAAGTTATTGAATATCACATATTTTCCTACCCCTGGTGGCCACTTATTAACTCCCGTACCACTAAAATTGGATCAATAACAATTTGTCTGCATACCGCATGAATCAATCCCCATCTTCCGAACCCAATTCCCCGAATCCATTCCTCAACCTCAACTATGAACCCAGTTTCGAGTCCCTAGGGAATGACTACTACGATGAAGTTACGGCTGCGGAGTTTCCTCTACACATTTTACGTTGGCGTAACGATGCACTTCTACCCCTGTTTGGACTTAACCCCAGGGATGTCAGTGATACAGATTTTATCAATGCCTTTGGTAAATTTGTCGGACGTAAACCCCTACTAGCAATGCGGTATCATGGCTATCAATTTGGAGTCTATAACCCCCAATTAGGTGACGGTCGGGGGTTTTTGTACGGACAGGTGAGGGGTAAGGACGGTGAACTTTACGATTTTGGTACGAAGGGGTCTGGACGTACTCCCTATTCCCGTGGTGGTGATGGGATGTTAACCCTGAAAGGGGGTGTACGGGAGGTTTTAGCCGCAGAAATGTTGCACCGGATGGGGGTACGTACCTCTCGCTGTTTAAGTATGGTGGAAACGGGTTTAGAATTGTGGCGGGGGGATGAACCGTCACCAACTCGTTCTTCGGTGATGGTACGGATGAATAGATCCCATATCCGTTTTGGTACATTTGAGAGGTTACATTTTCTCCAACGTCCGGATTTAATTAAAAAGTTACTTGACCATGTGATTGATGTGTATTATCCCCATTTATTAGATGTTGAAGATAGTGGGGAAAGTAAATATATTCAGTTTTATCGTGAATTAGTCCAACGGGTGGCCCAATTGGTGGGACAATGGATGGCAGCAGGCTTTTGTCATGGGGTTTTAAATACCGATAATATGTCAATTACAGGGGAAAGTTTTGATTATGGTCCCTATGCATTTATTCCTAATTATAATCCCCAGTTTACGGCTGCCTATTTTGATGAGTATGGTCGTTATTGCTATGGAAATCAACCGGCAATTTGTAAGTTGAATCTGGAATTACTACAAAAACCCCTGTCTGCGGTAATTTCTACTAGTGAAATGGAAGCTAGTCTGGCAAAATTTGAAGCAGTTTATTTTCAGGAATATCGACAACAACTATCACAAAAACTCGGATTTACATCTACTATTGATAGCTCAATTCCTCGGGAAGAAATTAATGAATTATGTCAAACCACAATCCGGTTTTTAAAAACCTATCCAGTCAGTTATCATGATTTTTTTGCCGATATTGCCCGTGGGTTTAGCGAAAAATGGCAAAATGATGCTAACTCCATTTTAGCAGATTCGGAAATTGGTCAATCCCTCGGTGCTTCTGAGCTATTTGTACAGTGGTCAGGTTTATACCATCGCTTGTTAACCCGTTTAGACCGCAACACGATTCAACAAATACCAGTTCATCTGAAAAAAATTAATCCCCAGATAGTGATTACCCGACCTGTGATTGAATCCATTTGGGAACCGATTGTGATTGATGACAATTGGCAACCCTTTTATGATTTAATTCAAAAAATCCAATATTAAATATTTCCGGAATATTTCCATCGCAATGTCTGATACTGCCAATTTTCCTAGCCGCATTGAACGCGACTCAATGGGCGATCGCACGATACCCGACCATGTATATTATGGAATTCAAACCCTGCGAGCCATCGAAAATTTCCCCATTAGTGGGATTCGTCCCTTACCGACCTACGTGGATGCTTGCATTTACATCAAAAAAGCAACGGCCATAGTCAACGGGGATCTCGGTTGTATCCCCGCAGATATTAGCCAAGCAATTGTCCAAGCAGCAGATGAAATCTTGGCAGGTCAATTACGGGATCAATTTGTGGTGGATGTGTATCAAGCGGGTGCAGGTACTTCCCACCATATGAATGTGAATGAAGTTTTAGCCAATCGTGCCTTAGAATTATTAGGCGATCGCAAAGGTAATTATCAACGGATTAACCCTAATGACCATGTAAACTACGGTCAATCAACTAACGATGTGATCCCCACCGCCATTCGGATTGGGGGACTGTTAGCATTGACTAACACTTTACAACCAGCGTTAGATTTAATGATAGCGGCATTGGCAGCCAAGGCGGAAGAATTCCAAGATGTCGTCAAATCGGGACGCACCCACCTCCAGGATGCAGTACCCGTCCGTTTAGGAGATACCTTTGCTGCTTGGGAACAAATTATCAGCGACCATCAAAACCGGATTTATACCGCTAGCGGTGACTTAATGGTGTTAGGAATTGGTGGTAGTGCTGCGGGTACGGGTCTGAACACTCACCCCCAATACCGGCAACGTGTGGTAGAAGTTTTATCAGGGTTGATTAATTGTCCTTTGCAACCAGCGCCCCATTTGATGGCGGCAATGCAGAGTATGGCTCCCTTTGTCAGTGTGTCAGGAAGCCTTCGCAATCTGGCCCAAGATATTGCGAAAATTTCCCATGACCTGCGACTTATGGATTCAGGACCAAAAACTGGATTGAAGGAAATTCAACTCCCCCCAGTCCAACCAGGTTCCTCAATTATGCCAGGAAAATACAACCCAGTAATGGCGGAAATGACATCAATGGTTTGTTTTCAGGTCATGGGTTATGATAGTGCGATCGCATTAGCAGCCCAAGCCGGACAATTGGAATTGAATGTGATGATGCCCTTAATTGCCTATAACTTGATCCACAGCATTGAGATACTCGGTCATACAATTGCTGCCTTGACACAAAAGTGTATCCAGGGAATAAGTGTGAACCGCGATCGCTGTTTAGCCTATGCGGAAGGTAGTTTGGCATTAGTGACGGCTTTAAATACCCATATTGGTTATTTAAATGCTGCTGCGGTTGCTAAAGAATCCTTAGAAACAGGCAAATCTCTGCGACAAATCGTTCTGGAGCGGGGATTAATGGATGAACAACAACTTGCTCAGGTTCTCAATTTGGAAAAAATGAGTCGAATTGTCTAGCCGTTATTAATTTTTTCAGCCTTGACACCATCCATCAGTGATTAGGTATATCTAACAGGAATGTGAGGATACCCATAATTACTGTAAACCTTGGGCTGGGAAAACTTCCCCTATCCACAATTAAAACTGTCACTTATCCTGCGATAGATTGTGATTAACATACATAGGATGTATCTAACAGTATAGATGCTAGATGCCAAAAATTATGATTATGACTAATTAAAACTGAATCATTCAACAGAAAATTTTCCGGTACACCCCAATCACATTTATGGGAGCTTCTCACATCCTTTGGACATCACCAGAGTAAATCTGTAAAGGCTGGTGCGATGAAGCAGAAGCCTAAGTCATGAGTCTTAGGAATACCCACGCCATGATAGCTGGGGAAGATGTCAACATGCCATTACTACGGACTATCCCTACTCCCTAGATAAAAACCAAAAATGGGATAAGGTGTAAAAGACCTTGTGTGGGAAAAATTACTTTAATTTATGTCAAACTTGATGCCATCTACTCAACCAAGTCAACCATTAGTTAGCTTAATTCGAGCCACATCCTACGAAAGCGATCGCCTAGGGGAATCCCTAGAGAACCTATTGCAACCCTTGGGGGGGATGTCTGCATTTGTCCAACCAGGGGATCGGGTCTTGCTCAAGCCCAATTTACTCACTGGTGCGCGTCCAGGAAAGGAATGTACAACCCGTCCCGAAGTTGTACGGGAAGTGGCAAAAATGGTGATGGCAGTAGGTGGAAAGCCGTTTTTAGGAGATAGTCCAGCCTTTGGGAGTGCTAAAGGAGTCGCGATCGCCAGTGGATATCAACCTGTGTTAGACGAGTTAAATTTGCCTGTAGTGGAATTTCATGGCAAACGCTATCAAACAGCAGGTGATGAATTTAATCACCTATTGGTTTGTAAGGAAGCAATGGAAGCAGATGTGGTGATTAATCTTCCCAAGGTGAAATCCCACGTGCAGTTAGTGTTGACGATGGGTGTGAAAAACCTCTTTGGTTGCGTTCCAGGGAAAATGAAGGCTTGGTGGCATATGGAAGCGGGTAAAAACCAAGAGCGATTTGCAGACATGTTAGTGGAAACAGCGCGGACTATTAATCCAGATTTAACTATCATCGACGGGATTATCGGTCATGAGGGGAATGGTCCAAGTAATGGTGAACCTCGCAGATTAGGAGTACTAGGTGCATCAACAGACGTTTTTGCCCTAGATCAGGCTATCGTTGATATTTTACAAGTTCCTCCTGAGCAAGTGCCAACAATTATGGCTGCCATGCGATTAGGTTTAGGGACGGGATTAGAGGATATTGCCTTTCCCCAACTCAAACCAGATATGTTGCAAATTGAAGACTGGCAACTACCAGAAAAGTATATGCCAATTGACTTTGGAATGCCAAGGGTAATCAAATCCACATTTAAACATCTTTATATTCGATTTATTAAAGAACCAATGGATGCCTATGGCAAATAATTATGTCTAGGTTGATCAATCAAGAGTAAGTGTTCATGACGCTACAGCAGTTTCTAGACGAACGGATTAGTCTGTAAATACCCTCCGATTGCTTAACCAAACCGACCTCCAGAGTGAGGCGGTTTTTTTATGTTAATTTTGTCTGTTTTGTTTGCTTTTATTAGAGTGCGATCGCGGTCTTTACAGAGTATAGCCAGCTAAGGTGTATTGCAATCATTTTGATTTGATGATTCAATTGTTGGAGTTAAATAGGGTGTCATACCCCCTATTTTCGCTTTGATTCGGGATTTTATTTTCGATTTGATGAAGTTGGAAAATAACATATTTTTTCAACCTCAGATAGTTTTCTGATATCCAGACAAAACATTGCAGACAACCCCAATATTTCATGATTTTCTACCATTAGATATATTGATTTTAGTTCAATTAATTTATATATTGTTTGCTTTGTGATTTTCGTGAGGACATCAATCTGATAAATAAAAATCTTACCTTGGGTATCCGACATTTCTTATAAAAATAATTAATATATAACTATTAGCATCAACAATCTTTTTTTGAAGAGACTCATCAGTAGATTACCATAATTTTTTCTAGGAATTTAACAACTTGCCAGAAAAACTGATACGTGTAATTACTGATAACTTTTAAATAAAAAATTGAAGAGTATCCGCATATTTTTTTTTGCGAGTAACTACCAGACTAAATCACCTCCGCAATTTTGAACCCATTTTCTTTCTGTATAATTGCGGATATTATGGAAATTTGCTGGGAAAAATCCGTATTTATTCGGTATCAAAAAAATCTAATTGGCATCTGAAACAACTTGAAAAATCAGCTTTTTCTCTCAAAACGAGAAAAATAGGTAATAAATATGGCGAAGATGAGAAAGTGAATTATAATATATGTAAGCAACTTGATTGTAATTTTTGTATCGGAGAAAAAACCTTGAAAGTTGCAGCCCATTATCTAAGTAACATTAACTAGGAAATATTATTTACCGATGATGAATCTTTCCTTAGATATAGCTTGGTATAGACAGATGCACACAACATGGTATCTCGATAAAGTATTATCTAAAAAATATTGAAATTATGTTTCTATATACTTTTTGATGTTAAAAATAGCTAAAATAGAAGTGTGCTTCGTAGACAACGAATCACAACAGAAGGTGAAAAAACAGTATCAAATTATTTATGAATTCTAATACCCAGTCTGCCGATATAAACGTACACCGAACCCATCGCTTGGCAGACGTTGTAGGAACGATGATTGCAATGTTGACATTGGTTTTACCCTTGTTTGTAACTGCTTATTATTCGTCGCTCAATATCGAAAATCCGAATCTGCAATCTATGAACTACAAACTAGAAAATCACCAAAAATAGCTTCCTATCCCTCAAATCACGCCATTAACACAGGCAAATATCTGAAATTTGGTCTATTTTCCAGAAATAGCCGTGATCCCCCTAGAGACGCGATATATCGCGTCTCTACAACATTTAAATTTATACCTGGATTCAGCAACGCCCAAAAAAATAACGGTTATTAAGACCGTTAGTTATGTTGTTAGTGAAATGTTAACTAGTTGTTAGTTAGCCAATGTAATACCAACTTGAAAAAGAATAGGGCAGATGGAAAGAGGGGTTCCCGATCTCAAATCTCAAGTGGAACTAGTTGATATACTCAACCCGTGCATCAAAACCGCGATCGCGTAGTTGACGTGTTAATCTTTCAGCGTCACTGCGATTCGAGAATGCACCTGCATTGACAAAATCACCTCTACGGGATTTATCTAGTTGAGCTTGGGGGACAAATTGCCGTACCCGTTCCAGGGTATCATTGGCACGAATAGGAATCGCGACAACGTAGTTATTTTTGGGTACATTGCCTATAGGGTTACTGTTGTCTAATCCTAAAGCTTGCCAAGTTTGATAATCAACAATTCCCGTAGCAGCAAGTCCACTATAGCGTTGGAATTGCACAATCGCATCACGGGTAGATTGGTCATAAAAACCATCCACATTACCCCGGAAAAATCCCCATTGCAATAGTCTTTGCTGGATTAATGCAACCCGTTGACTACGTTCCCCTAGACAGACATTGCCACCATTGGGTGAACATTCGGGTCTTGGTGATACTCCCCCATTCCTGATGGCTTCTTCAATTGCAATGAGGGTATTGCGGTCAGCAACTCCAGTTAAAGGTAAACCGCGATCGCTTTGAAAACGAGCAACAGCATCACGGGTGACATCACCATAAAAACCCGTAGGATTTTGGTTAAAATAGCCCAGAGTACGTAAATTTTCTTGTAATCTAGTCACAAACGGATTGCGATCGCCGGGTCTGAGGGTTTCATAGGGACCACCAAAATCTGGAGGATTAGGTTGGGGTTGGGGTATCGGTACCGGTCTTTCTGCGAGAATCAAACGGTTGATAGTAGCTAAAGTTTGTGGTCCAGCAACCCCATTGGGTGTAATTCCATAGGCTCTTTGAAATCTGATTACCGCTTGTTGGGTCTGAGTACCAAAGTTACCAGTAATGGGTCCAGTATAAAATCCCAATTGGCGAAGATTTTGCTGCAATCGTAACACCGCATCACCTCGACTACCAACCCTCAACCCACCAGGATTACTCGGAGATGCAGGAGGACGAGCAGCTGCTTGACAACGGGATTGTAATGCTCGCGAAGTTTGGGGACCGACTACACCAATGGCTGAAATTCCATTGCGAGATTGAAATTGGCGAACAGCAGTTTCCGTTTGGGAACCAAAATAACCTGTAATCGGGCCATTGTAAATACCTAATTGCCTTAGACATCTTTGAATATTAGTAACGGACGCACCGCGATCGCCAACTTTTGCTGCTAACGTTTGCTCCGCAATCCCCACAATTGCCAATGTGAGTAAAATCGGTAAAAATTTCCTGATTCCAAACCACGACCATTTCCACCAGCTACAGGTATGATGGGGATGGGATTGACTATCCGCAACCCAGCTTTTACTAAAATCGCTGCCAGAAGCCAAATTGATAAAACCAGTATTTTCCATAGTTCTGCCAAAGAGGATTGGTGTAATTAATGTTTTCTAATGGGATTCACTCTACATCGAAGAATCCCACTTTGTGTAGATGTCAAAGTCAAAAACTTGAAAAACCTGATGTAAAAAACTTCCAACGCGTCCTTCTTTTCCTGCTCCCTTCTTCCACCTATAAAAACATAGCAATCCGATTTAAGTAGTGAAAAATAGCGTGCCGTTGACTGATGACAGGTGACTGTTAACTGTCAACCGTTAACAACCCTACATGTAAGATTTCACAAATCCCGCTCGAACTGCGGTAAATAAAAATAAATGGACAAAGCACTAGTACCTTGGGGTTCACCAACAAATACACCTTGATATTTGTATTTTACGCAAAATTACGGCAAATATCTGTAAATTTTCAGCAAATACGATTGATTATCGAGGAAAATAGTGGTATTGGCCCGAAGGGTTTACACCTCTAAAGGGAAAATCAGTGAATTTCATTAGTTAGATTGATAGTTAATTGCTGATTTTCTGCTGTCAACAAATTGTTGCAATATTTTACTTTTCCCACTACTTCCCACCTAGAACATAGGAACCAGTAAAAAATTAGCGTTGCAGATTCGGGGAATAATATTGCATAACTTTGAACCCAATATAAATAATATAAATAGTTTCAGCATCTAGTTAATCCCCCATTATTTGTGCAACACCAAATTCAGCTACAGGTTGATTAGTAAGTAGGTAGGTGCAATTAAACATAAAACCGCAACGTAACCGATCATTCCTCTCAAAGCCTTACTCCCCTACAGACGCGATATATCGCGTCTGTACTCCCCGATCTCAACGACAATTTTCACCACCCACCTATTTACCAGCCTACAGCCGATCCAAAAAGTCAATCTTCACCGCCAAATTAATCAACCCCTGACCAGTACGCTGATTTACAATCTCCGCATTATTCAAAGCCACAATCCGGGGTTGACCACCAATTATGGCAATAATTGCACCTCCGGAAGAACCCCCCGTCGTATCACAATCATGGAACAACACACCCCTTTCCTCCCGGACAATACTGCAACCATTTTGCACACTTGCAGTCCAACCTGGACCAGCCGTAAAAAACTCATAACCCTTACGGTTATTATTGGGAAAATCCCCCGAATAACCCACAAAAATATACTTACCCTGATTCCGAATTAGAGTCGAACTGGGTAAAGCCTTCCAACCTAAATAACCATACTTCAAACCAATCGGTTGATCCAACTTTAACAAAGCCCAATCATTTACCTGATTTTCCAACCCACTACCAGAAAAATCCGTACCATACACAACTTCAGTCACCTCCGCAACATCATCGCGATTTGTCACCTGACCATTAATCACATTCGGTAAAAACTGAATCCTTTGACTAAATTGACCAGTTTCCGGATTAATTACACAATGGGCGTTAGTCAACACCACATCATCACTGATTAACGTTCCCGTACAGTGATAACCCTTACCCTGACGGTCAAAACCCTGTACCCGACCAATAGCAGACCAGGGATACCTCCGACTCAACATGGGAACCCGGTCATCCCAACCGATTATCCCCCGTTTTCCTTCACTCTCATCCGGTTTATTCGACTGGGGTAAGTTAGGAGGTTGAAAAGCATTGCCACCACCTTTGATTGGAAAACCCTTCCCATTTCGGATATTAGTATATTTCGGTGCAGAGGTTTTCTGGGTCGTAGGTTGGGTATTCTGAGCATCAACTCGATACCAAGTGCCCACAGTGATTACACTGAGGAGGGCAGCAGTTAAAACGGCGATAGACTTGACATTCATTTTCCTAATCATCATTAATTCTCCAAATAGGTTTGTGTAAGTTTGTATTTATTCGTAAACCATCATCGAGGTGAGAAGTATCCCCCCCTCGTCCCCATCCATGCTCTGGGTGGGGAGGGTTGGGAGGCGGGAGCCTCCCTGAGTGGGTTCCCACGCGAAGCCTGGGAACCAGTTACAGCCAGCCCCCTCGTCCCCATGTTCTGGGTGGGGAGGGTTGGGAGGAGGCTCCTGCCTGGATTGGGAGGCGGGAGCCTCCCTGAGTGGGCTCCCACGCGGAGTCTGGGAACCAGTTATTACGTTTCTACGGACGATTCACCGCCATTCCCCCTGCAACGTGAAAGCTGCCCAGTAGTGGGGACTACGCCATTGGGAACTTTCTTGCCATAGCTTTTTCTGAGCCGCTCGCAAGGCTTGGGGTGGTGTCAAATTCCCCTCCAACATCTGTTTATAAAACTCCTGCATTAATACCGATGTACCCTCATCATTCACCTGCCACAAGGATAAAGCCACCCGTGCTGCACCTGCATACATTAGTCCCCTTGTCAACCCCACCAATCCTTCACCACTGACGTTTTTACCTAGTCCAGTTTCACAGGCACTCAAGACGATTAATTCTGCGGGGTAATCCTGTTCAAACAGGTCTGCTAACCGTAGATAACCGGGGATTTGTTTGCCGTTTTTGTCCACTAGGGAGAGAACAAGTCCTGATAATTCTGGTTGGTCGGGATTGACGAAACCGTGGGTGGCAAAGTGGATAATTTGGTATTGATTCAGGGCTTTACTGGTAGCCCAGTTGTAGTTAGCATCGAAATCAAAGGCTGGTAAACTGGAGGTTGGTGGGAAGAGTTTTAGAATGGCTTGGGCTTCTGTTCCTGTGTAGGGTAATCGTCTCCAGCCATTACGATTGAGGCTTTGAGCGGAACGTTTGAGAGCGGAACGTTCCAGTTCTAGTTCTGGTGCAAGGGGTGCGGGTTTTCCGGTGACACGTTCATCGTCGTGACTGTATACCGGGTCTGCGAGGATGGCGAGTTTTTTGGGTGCGGGTTTGCGGTTAGTGGTTTTTTGCCGTTGGATGGCGATTGTTGATGCGGAGGGTAAATTCACGATTTCGTGGTTGAGGAATAGGGGTTGGTAGGTCGTCATTTTTGTAGAGACGTGACATGTAACGTCTCTACATGGGTTGTGTAATGCGGCGAAGGGGATTTGTTGTAAAATACCGTCGGCGACGATGACTAATCGTTTACCCGCGATTTTATCCTGCACTGGTGCAAGGATGAGTTGACTGAGTTTTTGAGCAGCATTAATGGCTAAATCGGTGGATGCAGCCGATTGTCCTAAGTTTTGATGCAGATCACTGGCAATTTTGCTAATTTCTGCTTCCTTGGGTAGTTCGTAGCTGGTCATGGAGGTGGGGGTGATTAACCATACAAAGCTGCGGTCTTTCCCTAGGGAGTATTGGAGTAATACGGTGTCCTTGTCGAGTTGTTGTTGGATTTGCGGTAGGGTGAGGGGTTGGGGGTTGGTGATTTGGTCCCGTTCTGGGTTTTGAGCGCGGATTTTGGCTTGGAGGTTTTTTTGTTGATTGATGATATTTTGAATTTCTGTCTCGGTTTTTTTGATGGTTTCCGGGGATGGTTTTTTTTGGTTGATTAATTCGGCGAGGATTTTTTCCTGGGCTTGGCGTTTAAGTTGTAATTCCTGTTCCTGGGCGAGGAGTTGGGGGTCAGTGTTTTTACGGAGTTTGACCTGGGATTGGGCTAGGAGTTCCAGTAAAATACGAGCGCGGGAGCGTTCAGAGGTGTTGAGGGCGAGGACGTTGTAGTTTTTACCTGGGTTTTTCTTGTTCAGTTCCATCAACAGGTCGATGTGGAATTTGTAGTAATTCTGGACGGTGGCGAAATATCGGGTTTTCAGGTCTTGGTTGGTGTAGGTGTCGCGGAGTTGTTCGATAATTTGGATGGCGGTTTCGATGTGTTGGAGGGATGCTTGGAGATTACCTTGTTTGCGTTCCAGGTTTGCTAGGTTCCAGTAGATTATGGCTTCCCCATCCCTGTCTCCTACTTCACGGTGTAAAGGTAAGGCTTGGTTGAAGTAAGAGAGCGCTTTTTGCTTTTCCCCTAACTGAAAATAGACAAGACCGATATTATTGAGGGCATTACCTTCCTTAGCCTTGTCGGAAACTA
This sequence comes from Calothrix sp. NIES-3974, assembly GCF_002368395.1. Lineage (GTDB taxonomy): Bacteria > Cyanobacteriota > Cyanobacteriia > Cyanobacteriales > Nostocaceae > NIES-3974. Next base: position 1,088,057 of record NZ_AP018254.1, on the reverse strand, counting down.
CACGTAGTACTGGTAATGCTTGATTGTAGTAGGAAAGTGCTTTCTGCTCTTCCCCTAAATCCAAGTAGACAGCACCAATATTAACCAGGGTATTAGCTTCTCCTCCTTTGTGAGAAATTGCACGAAAGATGGGTAAAACTTGGTTGTAGTAGGAAAGTGCTTTTTGCTTCTCTCCTAAATTCGAGTAGACTAAACCAATATTATTGAGAGTGGTAGCTTGCAAATCTTGATTAACAATTTGACGAGATATGGATAAAGCTTGGTGATAAAATTCTAGTGCCTTTTGATTTTCTCCTAAGTCTGAATAAACTAAACCTAAACCGTTGAGAACTGAAACCTCCCCGCTTTTATGAGCAATTTGACGGAATATCCCTAGAGCTTGACTATATAAAGAAAGGGCTTTCTCGTTCTCTCCCCAACCCGAGTAGACAAAACCAATATTATTTAAGGTGGTAGCTTCCAAATATCTATCACTAACTTGACGCGATATCGATAAAGCTTGTTGATAGAACTCAATTGCTTTCTGCTTTTCACCTAAATCAGAGTAAACTGCACCCAGATTATTCAAGCTATTAGCTTCCCCCACCCTGTCCCCAATAATACGTCTGAGGGATAAAGCTTGATTGTGGTAGTCAAGTGCTTTTTGTTTTTCTCCTAAATCGGAGTAAACAGAACCAATATTACCTAAACTTGTAGCTTGTCCCTCCCTATCCCCGACAAGCTGACCTAAAGATAAAGCTTGCTGAAAATAGTCAAGCGCTCTTTGTTTTTCTCCCAAATCGAAATAAACTTTACCAATATTACTCAAAGTAGAAGCTTCCCCACTTTTATCCTTGACTTCACGACGCAGGGGTAAAGCTTGGTTAAGGTATTGCAGTGCTGTTTGTTGATTTCCTAAATAGGAATAAACTGCACCAATACTATTGAGAGTATTCGCTTCCATCCCTTTGTCTGCAACTGCACGGAATAGAAGTAGAGCGCGATTGTAATATGTGAGGGCTTTTTGGGGTTCTCCCAAGTCATTGTAGGCTTGACCAATATTATGCAGGGTAATGGCTTCACTTCTTTGATCTTGACGAAGAGTTAAAGCCTGATTAAACAAAGAAAGTGCTTTTTGTATTTCTCCTAAATTTAAGTAAACTGTACCCATATTGTTGAGTACTGTCGCTTCTCCACCTTTATCATCTATTTCACGATACAAGTTTAAAGCTTGCTGATAGTGTTTCAGGCTGAATGATTTTTCTCCCAAGTTGGAGTAGACTCGACCAATACCCAGCAAAATTGTTGCTTGTGCTTTTTTATCACCCAATTTCTGCCACAAAACTAGGGCTGATTCCCATTTCTGTCTGGCTGCAATGAGGGATTCTGCTGTTCCTTGTTGGTATAATTGCAATCCTTCTTGGGTTAATTTATCTGCTTCTACACGGGTTACATCTGACTGGTTAGTTGCGGGTTGTTGTGCGATTGTTAACGGGGTAATGTTTGCCCTGGCACTCACATATTGGTTGGAGAAAAATAGGCTAAGGGAGGCGATAATACTGTAATGTATAATATGTGGGAATAAATGGGTGAGTTTTTCCTTATTCGGTTGATTGTGTATCATTTTTAATTTTGAATCCATGATTATCTCCACATAAATTCAACTGTATAAATGCAGTTTGAGGATGAAATTGGGATTGAATTAATCAGGGAATATATTCAGTTAATCTATTAATCCATATTGTTAATTTAAGGGGAAAGGAAGGAGTTAGTAAACCCGGTTTTTGTTTTCGTAGCCATGATTGAAATTGGGTTGGTTGTGAGGGTTCAATTAAGAATATTTCCAGGGTTTAGGTACTTATGCAGGTTGGTGAACTTCACCTCAACCCCTCTCTTCGCTAGTGGTCTATCGCATAAGTTGTGGGGGGTTTTTAGTAGTGGCTCTAGACCAGAAAAAGTGTTAATATGAAGTGCCGTACCGGCAGGGTCGTCGTAGACTAGCGAAACTACATACCTTGTCTTACCCTTAACAAAGGCGCTAAAGCGTAACTACGTGCCTTTCTTCACCCATCACAATTGCAGAAATATCTTGGATTTTCCCCTTTTTTTTACGATGCAGAGCAGGTTCCCACGTGGAGTATGGGAACTAGTTAGGACTTACATACTTGTGATGAGAAATCAGGTGTTTGGGATTGCTACGTAAGCAAGTCGATCCACTGCGCGTCTACCTCACAACACTACGGTCGATTCGCTACACGTCTGTTGTAATGACGGTGTTTACGTTGTCCTTGCATAAGTTCTGTTAGTAAGTGATAATCTCTCGTTGAGGTGAGAGGTCAAGTTTTTGATGAGTATTTTTTTTGTATTGGATAATCCTGCAAAAAGCCCGACATCTGAGGACTTAAGAAGCGTTAATAATACATGTGGTTTTGAGTAACCAGAAGGTTTGATTTTGCCATGCTGTACATTGCTTGATGTGGGAAGTGATGGCTGGTTTTTGTTGGTGTTGGAGGTAATTAATCGCTTGATTAAAGGCTGGTTGAAAGCTGTTTAACCAGGTTCTTTTTGTTAGGTATTCTGGTTGAAAGCTGTTTTTTTCGATTAACCAATAATCTATTTGGTATTTTTTTATTAAGTCTTGGGCTGGTTGGAGGGTTGGGTGATATTGGGCGTTGATTAAATCGCTGGTGCGTTGACGAATTTGTTGATAGTAACCCAGATGAAAGGGTAGAGCGTGTTCTCTGCTTGTCAGGATGGGTCGGTGACTAAAGGTGGGTAAGTTATCGGCTTCGTCACTTAAGCTGGCTGTTAATGTTTTGGTCGGTTGTTGTTGGAGAAATTCATATAATTGGGGATGACGACCAATTTTATATTCGGCTTTGGGATAGGTTTTTAAAAAGTTAGGATAGAAAAGTAGGGTAAGGGAAAAGGTGAGAAGTAGGAGAAATAGGGGAATTTTATGCCAGTAAAGTTTGGGTAGATTTTGATATTTAAATAGGGCGAATTTTCCGAAAACAGTCAGGACAATTGCGGCGGTAATTGCCATGATGACACGGAATAGGTGGATAGTGTGGCGGGTGGGGAAAAATAATTTGAGGAAAAATAAATGGGCTGCGAAATATAGGGCGATCGCAATCCCTATCATAGTAACTAATATTTGGGTATCTGCATTTTTTAAATATCGTATTTCTGGGAATAAGAAGGATTTTCGTTGACAAAATGGTAATAGTAGGGAAATCCAAATTAGGGGTGGCATTACCCCTGGTAAAATACCGCTATGTTGTCCCATTAACCAAAATCGAAATATATTGGCATCAAAGAATGGATGTCTTCCCCCTAACCAATGTTCGGTCATTTGCAGGGCTTGATGCCAAGATACAATTGGCCCATATTGGGAAGCGGATATTATATAGGGTGACATGACTATGGCGGTTAATCCTAAAATGAGGATAAGTGGGAAAAGATGCTTGCGCCAATGAATGATTAAAATGCCGGTGTAGAGAAATATTAATAGGGGATAAAATAAGGCTTGTAAAATCATGATGATGGTGATGGCAAGCCGGGAATTTTGTAGTAAATAATATAAAAAAGCGGGTAGTAGGGGATAAACAAATGACCTGGGGGTGGCAGAGGCGACATCTGTACTAAACCAGATACTTTGGTTGAGAATTAAGGTGGAAATAAAGGCGGTAATTGGCAGTGGAAAAATCCGTAAGCTCAACCAAAATGTGTAAATCGTAGTCAATATTCCTAAACAAATCGGCAAAATTTTACTCAATAGTAAAGGTGTGATTCCGATAGCTGCCATAATTTGATAAAGTGTGGCATATCCTAAGGGGGTAATTGATTGGAAATAATCGGCAATTAAATCATTTGTAAATAAATCTGGTTCTATAAACCTTTGCATCCAAAATACATATTCACGGGCATCATCTTGGACAACATAGGTACTACTAAAAGCTTGCAGTAACCCGCAACCACCATAATAAACAGCAAACAGGATACTACACAGGAACCAAAATTTCGGCGATCGCGCAAGTACAACCAGTCCCGGAAAACGAAACAGAGGCAATAATGACATGCAGATTTATTGAGCGGGGATGGATTCAAACAGAGATGACCAATCAATATTAGCTGGTCTAGCACCCTTATTCACCAATTCAAAAACTTGATTTTTTACCCTTTCATTTCCCAAACATTCCACACAAGCCGTAGCTAAATCAATCCGACTTGTATCACCAGCTAATTTATCCCCCGTACCAACAACCACACCTAATTTACCGTCAGTAGTCGCTCGTAATAAAGTATTTAAATCATAGGATGTAAATGGCCCATCAATTAATCTACCCGGACGAATAATTGTATAAGCCAAACCCGAATTCATAATTGCCTGTTCACCAACTAATTTCGCATCCAACACACCAAAACTATTGAGAATACTAAAGGGAAATTCCCCCTTTCGCAGAACCCCCACAGAAGAAATAAACACAAACCGTTCTAAATCCCTAGGTGCAACTGCAACCAGATTTTTCACACCTTCCCCATCCGCTTTCATCGGGCTATTTTTTGCCTTCTCAATCAACCTATCCCGGTCAAAAATTGCACCCAGCCAATCCCAAGGTGATAAAGAAGACTCAAACTCCCAACGCTTTGAAGGAAAAGCCGTTGTCCCTGCACAACAAATAATCGATCTGACACCCTCAATTACCGAAACCAGAGAATTGCAATCGCGTATATCCCCAACAACACATTCCGCTTTCCCCGCAAACATTTGTTCAGCCTTATCCAGATTACGTGTCAACACTCGTACCGGAATATTCCTCTCCAGCAACTTAGCTGTCACCAATTGTCCCACTCCACCAGTCGCACCCACCATTAACACCAATCCGCTTTGCATTTCCATATTCCTATACCCGTGATTTTTGATATTTAAATCTTAGCCATTTCCAGGAAATTAGCGATCGCAGTTAAGTAATATCACCTCAAATCCACAGGGAATAGGGAGAGACGCGATATATCGCATCTGTACGGGAGTAGTGTAGATGTGTAGCCTTTTGTCTTCTGAAAGAGAAGCTGTGCAAAACACCTATACGATACCTGGATTTCTCACGAGTAAGTTGTAAGCCTGGTAACGGATTGATTTTCCTTCTACTCCCGTCACGGACTATTCCCCATGAGTTTTAGGGTTTTGTGAGAAATGCGGGAATAACCCTGCGCGTATCCGCAGGTTGTGGGAAAAGTCACTTTCATCTCAAAGAGAAGTTACACTACACACGTCTACGGTTTTTGGTTTAATACCGTTTTACTAATTTGTTTGATACATTTTCTTTCCCTGCTCTCCTAAATGCATCAATTCCAAAATAAAACGGTATAAGCAGTACATCTAGGCTAGTCCCTCTATTAATTTTAGGAATTTACTCTCAATGGGGGTAACAAATCAAGGAGGCTACCCACTCTTCAGTCAAGAACTAACTGTATTTGTTACACTAAACCCAATTGGAGTATAGATATTTATAATGCGCTGTAAATGCGATCGCACGAGGATAGGTAATGCTGACAAATTCACTGATTATTTCCCAACAATTGCCGACGCTGCAATATTCTGCCACCACGGAGCGGTTTGATGAAACCTGGGAAGCTCCCTTATCGACCCTTCTCGGTTTAGGACGCGCTGCGGGTGCGGATTTGGTGGAATTTTTTCTTGAGAGAACTAATTACATTAGTTGTCTGGCAGAGGATGACGCAATTACCAGTATTACACCTCGGATGAGTACGGGTGCAGGGGTACGGGTATTTTTGGGTCAGGCTGACTGCTATGTCTGTACTAATGATATTTCCTTTGCTGGCTTAAAAAACGCCCTGGAAAAAGCCCTGGGAATCATGGGTTTACAACTTCCCGCACCGAGCGCATTTATCCCGGAAATCAATTTAGAATTACTACGTGACTATGCCACTAAACGAGGAAAAGATGCGTGGCTTCCCCTGTGCAGCACCATTAGCGAAATGGGTGAGGTTCTCCTTGAAGGTAATACCCAACTGCAAAAACAAGCAAGCCATGTCCAATCCCGACGCGCAACCTATTTCCGAGATTGGCAAGAAGTGATGGTTGCAGCCAGTGATGGGACTTTTGCTAGAGATATCCGTCTCACCCAATCCGTCGGTTTTAATTTACTATGTGCTGATGGTGCAAATCGTGCTTCCATTGGTGAACGGGCTGGTAATACTAGCGACCCCAATTTCCTTAAAACCTGGGATTATACGGATGCCGCCGCCCATATTGCCGAAACTGCGGGCAAAATGTTATATGCCGATTATGTCGAATCCGGCACATATCCCATCATTATGGCCAACCATTTCGGTGGTGTAATTTTCCATGAAGCCTGCGGACACTTACTCGAAACCACCCAAATCGAACGTCAAACCACCCCCTTTATTGACAAAAAAGGCCAAAAAATCGCCCACGAAAGTTTAACTGCTTGGGATGAGGGACGTACCGATAACGCCTTCGGAACCATTGACATGGATGATGAAGGAATGCCTGCCCAACGGACATTACTGATTGAAAAAGGTATCCTGAAAAACTTCCTCGCAGACCGGGCTGGTTCGATGCGCACCGGTCATCCCCGCACCGGTAGCGGTCGTCGCCAAAACTTCACATTCGCGGCAGCAAGTAGAATGCGCAACACCTACATTGCCCCTGGTGAGTACAGTGTGGACGATTTATTCGCCTCCGTAGATAAGGGAATTTATTGTAAAAAAATGGGCGGTGGTAGTGTGGGTGCGACCGGACAATTTAACTTTGGTGTGGATGAAGCCTATTTAATCGAAAACGGCAAAATCACTAAACCCCTTAAAGGTGCGATTTTAATTGGTGAAGCCAAGGAAATCATGAATAAAATATCCATGTGTTCCCAAGATTTAGCCCTAGCTCCGGGATTTTGCGGTTCTGTCAGTGGCAGTATTTATACCACAGTCGGTCAACCCCATATTAAAGTTGATTCCATCACCGTGGGGGGACGGTAACTCGACTCACCGAAACATGACAGGTGGAGAATCAAAGACGTAATATATGCCGTCTTCAAAGAAACTTCTGTTGGGGTAAGCTTTTCGAGCAATCAACAACTGTTCGATTGCGTTATCCACAGACCTCACTTTTTAGTTTCTTTCATGACTGTTAGGGGAAGTCTCCCATGACCCACTTTACAGGATTCATCTGTCACATTTTTTTTCAAGTTGGTCAGCTATTACGCATTTAAGTTATATATTCACTACTTTTGATGAATGACAGTACCCGACAGCCGTCAACAGCAGATCAAGTAGTTATGTGATTTATGCGAGTTTTAGCTGATCAAATCCAAAATCCTAAATCCTAAATCCAAAATCCTAAATCCAAAATCCTAAATCGATCGATGGCCAATATTCAAGAAATCGCAGCAGCAGCACAGGAAAGTGCTAGTAAATTGGGTATCAAAAAGTTTGATATCTATGGTTCTATTGTGGATTCTACCAGTGTCCAAGTTGACCGAGGCGAACCCAAACAAGTTAAATCCTCCAATCTTTCCGGGGTGACGGTACGGGTTTGGAATGAGAAAAATACCCTGGGTGTCACCAGTACCACCGACGTGGATTTGAAAGGGTTGGAAATGGCGATGAAAACCGCCTACGATGCCAGTTTTTTCGGTGTCAAAGAAAATGTACCCGATTTTAGTCCCGAAGCCACCCAACCCATTAGCGCAACCGTCCCAGATAAACTTCCCCAAGCACCCGTTCCCCAATTAATTGAGAATCTAGTCAGTGCAGAAAAACAACTCCTTGCAGCTCACCCCGCGATCGCAGGTGTGCCCTATAATAATCTTTCCCAGAGGGATATTGACCGCTTCTATCTCAATAGTGAGGGAGCAATGCGAACCGAATCCTGCTCCCTAGCCTCGGTGTATTTGTATACAAAAACCGAAGAAGAAGGCAAAAAACCCCGCAGTGCTGGAGCTTTTCGCATTAGTCACGGTTTGCAGAAGTTAGATATTCATGGTTGTATCCAAGAAGCTACGGAAAAAACCATTAGTCATCTTAACTACGAAAAAATTAAATCTGGGAAATACCGGGTTGTTTTCTCTGCGGACGCATTTTTAAGTTTATTGTCAGCATTTTCTAACTTTTTCAACGCTCAAAATATCCTTGACCAACAAAGTTTGTCAAAAGCCGATGACATTGGCAAACAAATTGCCTCACCATTATTATCTGTGAGCGATGATGCACTGCATCCAGCCAACGTAGGTGTGGAAACCTTCGATGGGGAAGGAACACCAACACGAAGAGTCTCGATTATCGAAAATGGGGTTTTAACGGGATTTATTCATAGTGCAGGAACAGCCAAAAGGATGAATGCCCAACCCACAGGACATGCTAGTATCGGAGCAAAGGTCAGCGTTAGTCCCAACTTTTTCCATGTTTATCCCGGTCAACCAGCAGCAGAGGAATTAAGCTTGGAAACAGCAGAAAATGTCGTATTTATTGATGATTTACAAGCTCTTCATGCAGGTGTCAAAGCTCTCCAAGGGTCATTTTCTCTACCCTTCGATGGTTGGATTGTCAACAAAGGTGTAAAAACTAGCATTGAATCAGCCACCGTTGCGGGGGATTTCTTTGAATTAATGAAATCCATTATTTATGTGGAGAAGGAACCTGAATTAACACCCGGTGGAGTTTGTCCCCGGATTTGGGTTGAGGGATTATCCATCACTGGAGATGAGTAAGTAGGTAGTCTGCATTTCTCACAACTTCCTAACACTTACAGGGAGTAGGGATAGTCCGTAGAAGGAAAATTAATCCGTCACTCAAGACTTAATAACTGACTCGTGATAAATCTGGGGTAGGTGCAATTAAACATAAAAACCGCAACGCAACTGCTCATCCACCTCAAAGCCTTACTCCCGTACAGACGCGATATATCGCGTCTCTCCCTACTCCCTGTACAGACGACCCGACGGGTAGTCTCTACTCCCTGATCTCAACGACAATTTTTATTACCCACCTACTTAATTATTAATCCATTTGTTGCTTCGTTGTCGCTTGTGATGGCTAATGGGTCGGTTTATGGGAGGATAAAAACACAAACATCTGTTCTCCGTCAAAGTCTGGGAACACAGAACGGGAGGCTTATTTTTGCCTCCCTATTTATTAATTTGCAGCCTTGTACATCCGATATTACCGAAAAAGAAAAAGCGAACCTTCAAATCAAATGTGAAGATTCGCTGCGATTAGCTGAGGGAAACTTGTTAGTGGGTGTAAAAGCAGACACACCACTGATAACCCGAATTATTTCATCACTATTGCTGTTGTGAGAACGCAACTGTGATTACTCACAAGTTTTAGGAGTCGGGTTAGTAATTCTTTTTTATATAGAAAAGCTGTGACTAACTCATCTATAAAAACGTTTTCATCGTCACATGTTATTACCTGTAGCTGCAAGTGTTTCCACTTATAATTCATCAAAAAATTAAATTTAGCAGATTTCAGGTAAGTCTCATTTGACGAACATTTATACGTATATTTCCACCCAGTTAGCAATATAAATCAACCATTGATAGTGGTTTTTACTGAGTTTTAGAATCAAATCAGACTATAATTAACCAGTAGTTAATGAAATTTTCCAGTTTGACCGTAGGAATTCGTAATCAAAAATAAATGAAATAATTGTGAAGACAGGTTATTAGAAATAAAAAACACCCATACCCAGATTTGGAGCAAATCCCTAAAACTTAAAGCGAGTATAGAGTAGTCCACATGTACTGCTTATGCCGTTTCATTTTGGAATTGATGCATTTAGGAGAGTAGGGATGCAGGGGGAGTGGGGGAAGAAAATTTATCAAACAAATTAGTGAAATAGTATTACATCAAAAACCGTAGACGTACGTAGCGTAGCTTCTATTTGATATGAAATTGGTTTTCCCCACTCACTCCCCCAACTCCTCACTCCCTAATTTACAAGCGAGAAATAAAGTGTTGTACAAAAATAAAGTGTTGTACAACAAGCTTCGGAGTAATTGGGATTAAAAAAAATCAATATAAGTCCTATACAAGTAATGGAAGAGAATGTTTAGAAAGTGTCAATAAATATTTTATCAACCAATTATTGAAGATAGTAATTTATCGTTATAAACAGATGCGACATGTCGCGTCTCTCCCGATTTCCTTTTCTCTACCCCCAAAAAACGAGCTTGTTAAGTATTAAAATCGACTTTTACAACATCCTCTAAAATCTAAAATCTAAAATCCCCTGCAATTGTGGTGACAGAGATTTCGATAACATTGCATGTACACCTTTTTGTGGTGTATTCACTACCTGGCTAATCCGAAAATTCACAGCTAAACTACACAAAACATAGGCTTCTTCTGCTGATAAATTCACATACTTTTGCAAAAACCCAATCATATTTTCTAAAGCATTTTGTAAAGCATCGTCTAAACTTTCCCCAAACCCCATTGTCATAATATCTGTAGGAGATTCAGCGATAGGTGTGGTAAGTTGTAAATCGGGACGTAAAGTCAACTGAATCAGTCCATTCATGGAGGTTTCAATCGCAGTCACGTCAACTTCTCCATCACCTTGAGCAGCATGTCCGTCTCCAATCGAGAATAAACCACCGGGGACATAAATTGGTAAATAAACCCGTGTTCCAGGTAATAATTCCCGATTATCCATGTTACCGCCATAATTACCTGGTGGAATAGAAGAACGATTAGTTTCAGGGGTCGCGACTCCAAGAATACCAAAAAAAGGTCGTAGAGGAATTTTCACCCCAGATTGGGGAGGAAACTCGGCAATATTATTGGGTAAATCTAAATCAATAAATCGTAAAGCTGGTTGGGAAAATTTTTCTGGTAATACACCCCAACCACTGCGAATCAAATTAAAACCAACGGGAAGACGGGGAGTGATTTCTTGTAGATATATTTCTAAAACATCCCCAGGTTTCGCATCACGGATATAAATTGGTCCTGTTAATAAATGGGGTCCAGTGGAAATTTTCCTTGATTTCGGCAGATTTTGACAAATATCAATTAATTCTGGTGTCAGAAATGCCGATGGTGCTTGTTCCCAAACATAAAATCCGGTGTAGGTTTCCACATCGATAGTATCTCCAGAGTCTATCGTTAGTGCTGGTGTGAGTAGATGGGAAAAACCACCTAAATGGACTGTTTCTTTCGTTGCTTTGAGAATATGGTGCGCCATCGGTAAATATCCCTAAAATTAGTGATTTTACCAGTCGAGACGTAGCAACGCTACATCTCTACAAAATGCTACGTCCCGTCACTTTTTGACCGTGTGTCGTTCATAACATACTGATTTTTTGATGGGTTACGGTTGAAAAAATTTGATCAATAACCCAAAATACCTATTCAAGCGTAACAGAATGGCAATCAAGTGGGAGGAGCATCCACACAGCTTTTTACCTCCCCGACTTCACAGACACCCTCTAAAACCTGGTCAAAATATACAATAACGAGAACAAAACAATCCAGATAATATCAACAAAGTGCCAATAAATTTCTGCCATTGTCACACCGGTATGTTGATCAGCCGAATAATGATCCACACGACGCGATCGCCACAATACACCCAAAATTAATAACAAGCCGATAAATACGTGTAAACCATGAAATCCGGTCATTAAGTAAAAACAGTTGGCAAAGATATTCTTGGTCAGTCCGTAACCTAGGTGCATATATTCATATACCTGTCCGACGAGGAATATTGCACCCATAATCGCTGTGACAACATACCAGAAGCGCATGGCACAAATATTATTACGCTTAATCGCCACATCACCCCAGTGAATCACAAAACTGCTGCTGACCAGAATAATTGTGTTGATTGTCGGTAAAAATAATTCCACATCTGTACCGAAGGGCGGCCAGTGTCTAGTAATACCACGATAAAACAAATAGGCAGCAAAAAAGCCACCAAACATTAACGACTCGGAAACCAAAAAGGTTAATAACCCCCAAACTCGTAGGTCGGGATGTTGTTCGTGGTGTTGGGAATGGGAAGTTGCTACAGCCATGAGCGGATTTTGGATTTTAGATTTTGGATTAATTTACAGAAGTCGAGTTGTTTATCAAGTGATACGGTTCAGTTAAGGATAAATGGAGGTTGGGTTGAGGTTTTGCGTAGACGCAAACTAACCCAACAAATCTGCGAAAATGTTGGATTATCCTTCGGGAAGACGCGAAGGATCTACATTCTTCAACCCAAACTACGCAAGAATCAGGTTTTTCAGCCTAACTGAACTGTATTGGTTTATCAAGATTATCTGTGAATACAAAGATTTATCCTAAAAACCCGACTTCTAAACCGAGGGATTGCTGAATACTACTCTGCAACTACATCGTAGATTTCCTGGTTAGACATCCCGTAATCATAGGGACCGTGGGATACGGTTGGTAAAACTTGCCAATTTTCAATCAATGGAGGTGAACTTGTTGTCCATTCCAAGGTGAGAGCTTCCCAGGGATTATCACCAGCAGTTGTTCCTTTATGCCAACTGATCCAGATATTCCACACAAAGGGAATCACTGAAATTGCCAATAACCACGCACCATAGGTACAAAGCTGATTTAGGTAGGTAAACTGGGGGTCATACATGGCAACACGACGTGGCATTCCTTGCAGTCCTAATTCATGCATGGGTAGAAATGTCAAGTGTGTACCCACAAAAGTCAAGAGAAAATGAATTTGTCCCAGAGTTTCATTCATCATCCGTCCAGAGACCTTGGGGAACCAATGGTAAATTCCTGCGTAAATACCAAACACTGAACCACCATACAAAACATAGTGAAAATGGGCAACAACATAATAGGTATCATGAACATGTAAATCAAAAGGTGCAGTCCCCAGGGTCACACCGCTAATTCCACCGAGAACAAACATCGACAGTAAACCAATTGCAAACAGCATTGCACTGGTGAAGCGAATTTTACCTCCCCACAAGGTTGCTAACCAACTGAACATTTTGACACCAGTGGGAACAGCAACAATTAAAGTCGAAATCGTGAAAAACATCCGCATCCAACCGGGTGTACCACTGGTGAACATGTGGTGAACCCAAACGAATAAACCGACCAAACAAATTGCTAAACTGGAATAGGCGATCGCTTTATAACCAAAAATCGGTTTCCGAGCGTGAACGGGAATAACTTCGGACATAATCCCAAATATTGGCAAAATCATTAAATATACTGCCGGATGGGAATAAAACCAAAATAGGTGTTGATAAATCACCACGTTTCCCCCACCTTCCGGTTTGAAAAATGATGTCCCAAAATTCAGGTCAAATAATAGCAACACCAAACCCGCAGCAAGCACAGGAGTAGATACCAAAGCTAGTACCGAAGTAGTTAATAATGCCCAACAAAACAACGGTAACTGATCCCAGCGCATACTGGGAACCTTCATTTTCAGGATAGTGACAACAAAATTAACCGAACCCAAAATGGAAGAAGTTCCCACCAACACAATTGCCAAAATCCACATCGACTGAGCTGTCGGTGCAGTAATTAAGGATAAAGGAGGATACGCAGTCCATCCAGATTGGGAACCACCAAACAGAAAACTCAACATTAACAACAAACCAGCAGGAGGATTTAACCAAAATGCGATCGCATTGAGTTTGGGAAATGCCATATCCCGTGCGCCAATCATTAAGGGTATCAAGTAATTCCCAAATCCGCCGATGGCACTAGGTACAATCCATAAGAAAATCATGATAGTGCCATGATTGGTCATAAAGGCATTATAGATATTCGGATTGAGTAAATCAGCATCCGGTGTCGATAATTCAGTGCGCATTGCCACTGCCATTAATCCACCAATTAAATAAAAGGCAAAGGCTGTAACTAGGTACTGAATACCAATGACTTTATGGTCGGTATTAAAGGTAAAATAATCTTTGAATTTCCAAGCAGGAGGAGAAGTCAGAGGTGTTTCCCCATGGGAAGCCACATGTCTATCAAAAGGTTTTGGTATGTCTACAGTCATGGGATTTTAGATTTTGGATTACTCTTCGGTTGATCCGCACTACGTGCGTCTATGGATTTTGGATTAACGCCAGTTCAAGTAACCTAAAATTAGAGAAGTGAGATTTCGGGTTGATCACATTTGTCTTGTTGCACAGATATTTATCATCAAAACTCGGCTTCTGTGTTGAGTTGATAGATTTACTCACGTTACCTGTATTTCAGACAAGGGAGTAATAAAGCTTGAGTAATGGATTTATTTTCCTACTACTCCCGACTCACTGAAAGTTTCAGGAGTTTGCTCCAAATCCGGGTTTAGATTAATCTTCGTAGATGACTTACTTGTGAGCTATCAAATATCAACTGAAGATGAATTATTTTCTGCAACTTGATTAGTTGTCAGCCAATCTTGGAATTCTTCCGGAGTATGCACAATTACTTGAGTGCGCATAGAACCATGATATCCACCACATAATTCTGCACAGACAACTGGATATGTGCCAGTTTTCGTTGCGACAAATCTTAATTCGGTAGGTTGTCCGGGAATAACATCCTGTTTAATCCGAAATTGGGGAATCCAAAAGGAATGAATTACATCTGTTGCAACTAGATTCAACTTCACATCTGCACCGATGGGTACATGCAAATCTCCGGAAGTGATTTCCGCATCTGGATAATTAAAAATCCACGCAAATTGCATTCCTGTAACATTCACTTCCAAATCTACAGGTTTATGGGAATGGTTTGAATTACCACCTAAACCGATTTTGTCCAGTTTTTGATTTCTATCAGGTGTTAGGGTCGCTGCGATCGCATGATTGGAGTGGTAAGCAAGGTGATTACTTTGACCTGCACTGAAACCACCCATTTGCTGAAAAATATCCACACTGTAAATACCTAAAGCAATCACGATTAAAGCTGGTATCGCAGTCCAAAATACCTCTAAGGCAAAATTACCCTCAATTGGTAAACCATCACCATTATCTCCTCGACGACGACGGAATTTGAATAGGGAAATTACAATAGCACCTTGGACAATTAGCAGTAAAGCTGTGCCAATTGTCAGCATAATACTATAAAAGTTGTCCACTAGCGGAGCTTGTTCTGAGGCTTGTACGGGAAAAAGCACTTCGGTTTGTTGACCAGTCCAAAGACTTACCGCACCAATCAAAACTCCAGCGATTAAGGTGATTAGGGAAATAGGAACTTGTTGCATACAAAGTCCGTTGAATTTGTGCTATCTCACAGCAAATCAATATTATTAACTATGGTTATAAATGAAATCAAAATTTCATTTATTTTTTGCTTAAAATGCATCATTGGACACAGTAAAAACTTGTTCTCACCACATTGCAATAATATTGACTCATGATTGCATTCTTATTATTTTCTACACATTATTTTTAGTGATGGAGAGATTTTTCAATATATTTTAATATCTGGTAATGATGGAGATAAGAGAGAATACTCTGTTTCATTTTGGTAATAGTGATATTTTGCCCAGAGTGACGACAATAGGAAAAATTTAACATTTTTGATTTGTCAAAGCGTATATCGTAACCCATTCTGTTTCAGTCTTTTGTGCATTGTAACTTTCCATTACAGCATCCTACTTATTTTTTCATCAATCAGACAGGATGATTCATATTTGATGTCTGTTCTTGTAGTCTAAACTTGTGCTTAAAAACTCCGGATACTGAAAAAGTTTTTTCCTAATCCCTACCCGCACAGATGATTTTAAAAATCAAAGTGGATTCCGATAGTATTATTCATGATTAAAAGAAAATTAAATTTTCAACCAGACTTGGTAGGTAACAAGTGTAAAAGTTTGAACAGTTGAAAAATTGACGAGTCACTGGCAAAAATTCTCCTGAAACTTTTCCGGATTTAACAATGTCAATTTTGTAACTTGCACTATAATACTAGCAGTTCTATGTAAGTCGTCGCAAATAAACCTAATGTGTAACGGATTGTAGATAATACTCAAAACCTTGAGATTGCTTCCTTTCACTGCGTTCCACTCGCTTCGGGCATACATGGATTTTTTAACGCCGACTTACTTAAAACACCTAGATTGGAAGAGAAGGGAAATAGGGCATCAAGAAAAAATCCGTTGTCACTTGCCACTCTCTATCTCCAAATGACTATACTTATTTTTAACTGACAAAATTCTCAGAAAAATGCTATTAAATAGTCGTTATCGCGTAATTCAAACCCTTGGTGGTGGGGGATTTGGGGATACTTTTCTCGCGGAGGATACCCAAATGCCTTCCCGGAGACGCTGTGTCGTAAAATTACTTAAACCGATTACTAATAATCCGCAAATTTACCAGCTTGTTCAAGAGCGATTTGGACGTGAAGCAGCTATCCTAGAGGAATTAGGTGGCAAAAATGAGCAAATACCCAATTTATATGCTTATTTTGAATCGGATGGGCAATTTTATCTAGTTCAAGAATGGATTGAAGGGGTGACGCTGTCAAAATTAGTGCGTGACCAGGGTATTTTAAATGAGGATCAAGTGCGAGAAATATTAGTTCAAATATTACCAGTACTTGAGTATGTTCATCAACAACATATTATCCATCGTGATATTAAACCTGATAATATTATTTTGCGCAAACAAGATGGTAAACCAGTTTTAATTGACTTTGGTGCGGTGCGAGAATCAATGGGAACAGTTGTCAATTCCCAAGGAAATCCAACCAGTTCAATTGTGATTGGAACTCCTGGATATATGCCTAGTGAACAGGCTGCGGGGAGACCAATTTATTCCAGTGATTTATATAGTTTAGGAATGACAGCAATTTATTTGTTGACGGGAAAAATCCCCCAGGAGTTAGCAACAGATCCACAGACGGGAGAAATAATTTGGCAAGAGTTTGCTCCCCATTTGCATCCAGAATTTGTGGCAATTTTAAATAAAAGTATAGCCTATCATCCCCGTGATCGATTTTCCTCTGCCCAAGCAATGCAAGCAGCTTTAATTAGTAGTGTACCGACAGTTGCACCGACTCAGTATGTTGTTGATGCCAATCAAACTGTCGCTAGTGAAAATTCCCAAAATCAAGTTTTAAAAACCATCACAGCAAGTCCGGCAAATAATATATCCCCCCGTATACAGCCTCAAGATTCTAGCATTAAAAAAGGTTTAATGGTAGGTGGATTAGTTGTGGTTTCAGTGGCAATAGGTTTTGCGATCGCCAGTTCAAATTCTCCACCAAAATCAACCGAGGTGACAACAAATTTATCTCCATCTGCCGTCAATTCTAACCAATCCAAGTCTCAGGTTAACCCCCAACCTTCCCAGCTATTAGAAAATCAGCAAATATCACCAGAAAGTAAATCCAATAATCAAGTTAGTAATCAAAATAATAATCAACCAACTAACAATTCAACTAATTTGAATAACCCATCAATCATTTCCACTCCAGTTACTAAAACTTCCCCAGAAATAAACAATCAAACTCCAGATACTTCTACTTCCCCAGAACTAAATAATCAACCCCCAGCTACAAATACTGGTATTGATACTAATACTAATACTAATACTAATACGGATACTGATTATTCATGGTTATCTGAGCGACGGGTTAATCAAAGTGATTTAATCGGTAAAGACGCATTTACATTAGATATTATGCGTAACTCAATTTATGCACGTCGTGGTTTTCGCTTTAAAACACCGGGAATCCAAGCCTATTTTAATCAGCAACCCTGGTATCGACCAATTTATCCACCAGCAAGTCAAATGCAATCGGAAAATATATTATCAAAATTAGAAATTGAAAATGCAGTATTTATTCGCAATTATCAAAAAACTAATAATCTCTTTTATTTTTAGATTTAAACCACCTTTCCCGGATTTGCAGCAAATCCCTAAGACTTGCAGGAAATAGTGAGAAATACAGATTTGATATTGATAATAGTGAATGGTGAGTAAAGCTAATTTCAGCATTATCCACCATCCGATAATTGTTATCGATTAAATGTTAAAAATATAATCAATCACTGCTCCTTTTCAATCCAAAGAAACACCAGGGCAAAAATGGGGAAGGGCAAAATATAAAAAACCAGGGGAATCATAATCCAAGGTAGCCAGGATGCACTATATTCACCGGTTAATTGTGTCATATCTGCCATAAGTATTTTCTCCATTGGAAATATTTACAGTTTGGTTTATTGTTGCTGAATCAATACAGCAGATTGCTGTTTTTCAAAAGGTTCGTTATTTAGATTAAGGGTTTGTCCCAAACCACCTTTTCTCCTGTCTCCTGACAACCGTATTCTTTTTAATTATGCTGTCAATTAAATCTGACAAAAACTGATTTTAACCAACATTTACAGCACCTCTTAAAATTGCATCTAAAGCATCAAAGTTTTCCAATAATAAATAGGCAAAAATAGCACCACCCATTGCACCAATAAATATTCCTCCATTAAGTTGACTCCACTCCTCACGAGTTCTCAATGGTCTAAGTTGGTCTTGGGAATAATAATTATAAGCACCCCTGGGATTGCCTTGAAAGGTAGTGATAGCAAAAATGGAAATACCTAAACAAGCAGATACTGCTATATATATTGCTGTGATTAAACCACTTAAATTTGCTCCGTGGGCTGTTTCTCGTAGTGGACCAACGACTACTTCTGGTCCGACCAAAAAATAACCATGAGCCATACCAATTTCTAATCCTCGCATGAAGGGTGTTAACCCTGGACGGTAAGCGGGTAAATTGCGAATAAAAGCCCTAGCTAAATTAGAGTCATTGATTGGTGTAGATAAATTTCCCAGGGAGGGGTCCCCTTGAAAGGGTTTAATTTGGTCATTTTCAACTTCATATTCAATTTTGGCGGGACTTAACATTTTTTGATTTGTGGCTGCGATCGCATCGGACATATTACTATAATTCTCCCAAAGTTATATTGACGTAAATTGATTTGAAAAGAAAGTCTCTTGCCGAAAACAAAGGCAAGAGAGGAGGTCGAAATCTTGGCTAGGAAGAATACAGTCAACAGAAGATAGAAGTAAATTAAAGATAATTTGCAGAGCCTTTTTCACTTCCTTTCATCCTGTCGATACTGACATTCTTCCCCAAACTTTGTTAACCAAACTTTCCGGCGGTAGAGGCAATTAAAAAGGCTCCATAGGTGGCGATATAACCAACGGTAAAGTGGGTCAAACCAACTAAACGAGCTTGAACAATTGATAGAGCTACAGGTTTATCTCGCCAATAACCAAAGGAAAGGGGTGTTTTTTCATGGGCCCATGCTAAAGTTTCTATTAGTTCTTGCCAATAACCCCGCCAAGTAATCAGGAACATAAAACTCACAGCCCAGGCTAAATGTCCAAATAGAAACATCCATGCCCAAACAGCTAAATTACTTGTACCATAAGGGTTATAACCATTAATTAACTGAGCAGAATTAGCCCACAAATAATCTCGGAACCAACCCATTAAATAGGTGGAATTTTCATTGAACATGGCCACATTTCCTTGCCAAATACAAAGATGTTTCCAATGCCAATAAAAGGTAATCCAACCTAATGTATTCAGCATCCAAAACATTGCTAAATAGGAACAATCCCAAGCAGATATATCACAGGTTCCACCCCGTCCTGGACCATCACAGGGGAAAGCATAGCCAAAGTCTTTTTTATCTGGCATTAATTTGGAACCACGAGCGTCTAACGCACCCTTAACCAGGATTAAAGTCGTCACATGTAACCCCAGCGCGATCGCATGGTGAACAAAAAAGTCACCCGGTCCAATGGTCAAAAATAGGGAATTTGTACCGTTGTTGATGGCATCTAACCATCCCGGTAGCCACACATTGGCGTGGTTTGGCCATGCGGTGGAAGCGATACTGTCGGGATTGGAAAGCAGGGTATTGAACCCGTATAACATTTTTCCGTGGGTGGCTTGAATGAATTGGGCAAATACCGGTTCAATCAATATCTGCTTGTCTGCTGCACCAAAGGCCACTTCCACATCATTGTGAACGTACAGTCCCAGGGTATGGAAACCTAAAAATAGGGATACCCAACTCAAATGGGAAATAATTGCTTCCTTATGTTTGAGAACCCGGTCTAGTACGTTACCTTTGTTCTGCTCTGGGTCATAATCCTTAATCCAGAAAATTGCCGCATGGGAAAAGGCTCCCACCATCAAAAATCCGGCAATGTACTGATGGTGGGTGTACAATGTGGCCATTGTGGTGAAGTCTTGGGAAAGGAAAGCGTAGGGTGGCATGGAATACATGTGTTGTGCCGTTAGGGAACTAGCCACACCTAAACAAGCCAAAGCCAAAGACAACTGAAAATGGAGTGAATTGTTGATGGTTTCGTACAGTCCTTGGTGGGGTAAATTAAATGGTCCTTCTACCCGTCTCCCAAAGAAGGTTTTCGAGTCCATCATCTCTTTGATATTGTGACCGAGATTCCAATTTGTACGGTACATATGACCCGCAATAATGAATATCACCCCAATGGCTAAGTGGTGATGGGCCATATCCGTCAACCAGAGGGAATTGGTCTGGGGATGGAATCCACCCAGAAAGGTGAGAATTGCTGTTCCTGCACCTTGAGAACTGTTAAATACATGATTTGCCGTATCGGGATTTTGCGCATAGGCAGCCCAATTTCCGGTAAAGAAAGCCCATAAACCGGCTGGATGGGGTGGAGTCGCCAGAAAATTATTCCAACCCACATGGATGCCACGAGATTCGGGGATGGCTACGTGTATTAAATGACCAGCCCAAGCGAGGGAACTGACTCCAAATAATCCCGCCAAATGGTGATTTAATCTGGATTCTGCATTCTTGAACCAGGACAAACTCGGACGGAACTTAGGTTGTAAATGTAACCAACCGGCAAACAGAGCGATCGCCGCCAAAATCACCAAAAAAAGTGCGCCGGTATACAGTTCATTATTGGTACGCAGACCAATGGTATACCACCAGTGATAGACCCCAGAATAGCAGATATCTACAGGGTTTTTCGCACCTGCTTGGGTATAGGCAGCAATTGCTCCCGGTCCAAATTGAGCATCCCAGATAGCATGGGCAATGGGACGGGTGTGGAGAGGGTCTTGAATCCATTGTTCATAATTGCCCTGCCAAGCAACATGGAACAGAATTCCCGAAGCCCACAAAAAAATAATCGCTAAATGACCAAAATGGGACGCAAAAATCCGTTGATAGAGATTTTCCTCCGTCATCCCATCATGGCTTTCAAAATCATGAGCCGTTGCGATCGCATACCAAACTCTGCGTGTTGTTGGGTCGCTCGCTAAATCTTGGCTAAATTTGGGAAATTTTGTCGCCATAGTTAAGCCATAGTTAAACAAAATCAATATTCAAAATGATTGGGTTCCGTTTCCGTAGAGACGACCCGTCGGGTCGTCTCTGGATTATTCAGGTCGTCATCCCAGAGCAGTCATCCGTGCTAAGAAGAAAGCCCAAGTTGTGACGATTCCCCCCAGTAAATAATGGGCAACACCTACAGCCCGACCATGAATAATACTTAAAGCACGGGGCTGAATTGCCGGCGCAACTTTGAGTTTATTATGGGCCCAAACAATAGATTCAATTAACTCTTGCCAATAGCCACGACCACTGAACAGGAACATCAGACTAAAGCCAAAGATGAAGTGTCCACCTAAAAACATCAGTCCGTAACCCGACAGAGCAGAGTTGTAGGATGTAATTACCTGGGAAGATTGGGCCCATAAGAAATCCCTTAACCACCCATTATTGGTAATTGATGCGGTGGCAAAGTTACCACCCGTGATGTGATTCACCACTCCATCTGCTCCCACCGTTCCCCAAACATCAGACTGCATTTTCCAGAAGAAATGGAAAATCACCATACTCAGGGAGTTGTACATCCAAAATAATCCCAGGAACACATGGTCCCAAGCGGATACTTGACATGTGCCACCCCTTCCTGGTCCGTCGCAGGGGAAACGAAATCCTAAATTGGCTTTATCAGGTATTAAGCGGGAACTACGGGCAAATAAAACCCCCTTCAGCAGCACTAAAACGGTGACATGAATGGTAAAAGCATGAATGTGGTGAATCAAAAAGTCCGCAGTCCCCAGAGTAATCGGCATCATGGCCACCTTTCCTCCCACTGCTAAAACTCCGCCACCGAATGCATAACTTACTGGTTCTGTCAACCCTGGGGCAGTGTGACCAACTCCCGCCAATTGCAGATTGTGCAGACCACCAAACACATTTCCTAAAGGTTGGGCAGCTTGTCCTGCTAAACCAACTGCGGAGGTGTGGATATGTTGCACCCACTGGGCAAATACCGGTTGCAGCTGAATTCCCGTGTCGGAAAACATGTCTTGGGGACGACCAAAAGCTCGCATAGTGTCATTGTGACAGTACATGGCAAAGCTGTGGAAGCCCAAAAATTGACACACCCAAGCTAGGTGAGAAATAATGGCATCCCGGTGACGCAAAACCCGGTCGAGGACATTATTCAGGTTCTCGGCTGGGTCGTAATCGCGGACAAAATAAATCGCTGCATGGGCTGCACCGCCGACAATCAGAAAACCCCCAATCCAGACGTGATGGGTAAACAAGGATAAAACGGTTGCGTAATCCGTTGCCAAGTAGGGGTAGGGTGGCATGGCATACATATGGTGGGCAATAATAATACTTAAAGAACCCAACATCGCCAAATTAATTGCTAATTGAGCGTGCCAAGAGGTGGTCAGCACCTCGTATAATCCCCGATGTCCATGACCTGTAAACGGACCTTTGTGAGCTTCTAGAATTTCCTTGATGTTATGACCGATACCCCAATTCGTTCGGTACATATGCCCAGCAAAGATGAATAGGACTGCGATCGCAAGATGATGATGGGCTACATCTGTCAACCAGAGACCGCCTGTCACCGGGTTTAAACCCCCCTTAAATGTCAGGAAATCACTAAAATGACCCCACTGAAATGTGAAGAAAGGTATCACGCCCTTGACAAAACCCCAATCTACATGGGGGTATAACTTACTCATCAAACTGGAATTGAGAATGAATTCATGGGGTAAGGGAATATCTTTGAGAGCAACCCCTGCATCCAGCATCCGATTGGTGGGAAGGGAAACATGAATCAAATGTCCAGTCCAACCCAAAGCACCCAAACCCAACAGACCAGCCAAATGGTGATTTAACATTGACTCCACATTCTGGAACCATTCCAGTTTCGGAGCGCGTTTGTGATAGTGGAACCAGCCAGCAAATAGCATCAAACCAGCCATGACCAGACCACCCAAGGCAGTGCAGTAGAGTTGAAAGGTATTAGTAATACCCGCAGCACGCCACATCTGGAATAATCCAGAGGTAATCTGAATCCCGTGGAAACCACCACCCATATCTGCATTCAAGATTTCCTGACCAAAAATTGGCCAAACAACTTGAGCACTAGGTTTAATTTGGGTAGGGTTAGCCATCCAAGCTTCAAAATTAGAAAACTTAGCACCATGAAAATACATGCCACTCAACCACAGAAATACTACTGCTAAGTGGCCGAAATGGGCAGCAAATATCTTCCGGGATACGTCTTCTAAATCACTTGTATGGGTGTCAAAATCATGGGCATTGGCATGGAGATTCCAAATCCAGGTAGTAGTTTTGGCTCCCCTTTGTAAGGTGCGGTCAAAGTGACCCGGTTGTGACCATTTTTCCAAAGAAGTTGGTACCGGGTCTTGATCAACCACAACCCTAACTTTTGGGGATTTTTCTGGAGTCAGAGTCATCTAACTCTCCCTTTGATTTTTGGTGAATGTAATCAAATTTTCAACTTCCATCCGCAATTTAGCTGAGAAAATACCAATTTTTATCCGATGGCGATTATTGACAGTTAACGTTTAACAGTCAACAAAATTAAAACAGGATAATTTCAGATTTGGCATTCCCGTGATGAAAATGTTTGAGTGTTGTATTAGATATTGGCTCCAACTTCTTAATGCATACCTCCCAGTTCAATGCGTTCAGTAAATTGTACCCAAACACCCTTAATATTTCGTGTTCATTGCGAATAGAAGTGTAACAAAAAAAACAGCAACGGAATCACTAATTGCAATTGATGTTGGATTCTTGTTAACTAATCTGAAAAAAGAGGATTAGGCGAGTGACACAGATGTAGAACTTAGGTTTGGCGCAGTGGAAAAAAATTAGTGATTCCCTAGGGTTAATTCCGTAATTAACCCCCATTTTGCTGTCTTTGATCTAAGTTCCAAGCATCTCTTTTTGCAGAATAGGGAATAAAAATGAAGAACTGATGAAGATGGGCAAGTTGTAATATTATGTTACAGTTGACAAATTGTTTAAAATTAAAAGTGCGGTAGGAAATCTAGTGTTTTGTCCCATTAATTTTGATAAGTAAAAAAGGCACGTAGTAACGCTAGTCTACGACAACCCTGCGGGTATAGGGCTTTTATACTAAACCCGCATTTCTCACAAAACCCTAAAACTCATGGGGAATAGGGAGTAGGGATAGTCCGTAGAAGGAAAATAAATCCGTCACTCAAGGCTTACAACTTATATCGATTCTCTTGTACTTTGCAATAAATGAAACTAGAATAATCAACGGTTACAGACCCTAATAAGGAGCAAGCATTAGCCTAAACGATATTACTCGTGAGAAATCCAGGTAAAGTTTCTTCGAGGCTATAGCCACCACTACGTACCTTATTTTCCTATGTATCGCCCAGTAATTGCGCCTCCAAAAACATTAGTTAAAATGTTCTATTTCTACTCCAGTGTGATAAAATCAAAAACAAAGTCCTATAGAAAAACCAGTGGACTTTATGTCACCAGAAACTAGTCAATTACCTGTAAACACGGTCAACGAAGCCGAAGAGTGGCAACCCCCAATGCCACCAACAGATTTAATTTTTGACGACGGAGAACCCTTGGAAAGCAATCGTCACCGCGTCGCCATGAATTTACTCATCTGTTCCCTAAAATACCACTGGAGGGAGCAGAATGATTTCTTTGTTGGCGGCAATATGTTTATATATTACAGCAGCAAACAAGCCCGCAATCGGGATTTTAAAGGACCAGATTTTTTCGTCGTATTGGATGTGGAAAAAAATCCCCAGCGCTTGGGTTGGGTGGTGTGGGAAGAAAATGGTCGCTATCCAGATGTAATTATTGAATTACTATCAGATTCCACAGAAGCGCAAGATTTAGGTGAGAAAAAACGGCTTTACGAAAGGGTTTTTAAAACCAGGGATTATTTTGTATTTCACCCCTTCAAAGTGAATTCCCTACAAGGATGGACATTGGATAGTCACAACGGCTATCAACCAATTATTCCCAACGAACAAGGGTGGTTATGGTGTCAAAGTTTGGGGTTATGGGTGGGAATTTGGCATGGTGTGGTGGAAGATGATGAGAATGATTGGTTAAGGTTTTACGATGCAGATGGTAACTTGGTTTTGCTAGAACAGGAAGCCGAAAAACAACGAGCAGAAGCCGAAAAACAACGAGCAGACAGATTAGCCGCGAGACTGCGGGAATTAGGGGAAGACCCAGATGCGATCTGAGGACAGTAAAAAAGTGTTTTTGCGATCGCACCTAATTCCTTTATTGGGAGTACAGACGACCCGTCGGGTCGTCTGTACAGGTAGAAGGGAAGCGGGATTAAATCATTTACTCACAGGGATTGTAGCGTTTATAATCCGTCGGATTCACGTTAAATTATGCATTGAAAATTTTGCGATCACATCCTTCAAAATCATGTTTACTCATCCAGATTTTGAATATCAGCAAGGAGGCGTTGGATTTTAGTTTTTAATTGGGCGATCGCATTTTCATTGCCGTAGTTATCGGCGTGTAACACAATCACACTACCGTTGCTGCGTCGGGCTAAATCGGCGACCTTTGTTAATACATCTGTTGCCATTGGGGAAGTGTCAACGGCTGCCAAAAACACCGGATAACCGGAAAAACCCATCAAAAGTGGGGATAGCCCAAGCCCCTAAAGGAGCGGTCACTAAAATTGATAGAGCTGCGATCACCTCCGTTGCTGCGGGTAAAAACCCCAACCGTAAAGCCACGGTCCCCTGTTGAGCCAGTTTTTCCCGGTCAAGTCCTAATCCAGCCTTCATCAAAATTACCATGACCGCGATCGCAAATCATTTGCTGCTCCTAACATTCACTAGCCTCAGCTTCAGCCTTTTCCCCCAGACCCTACTTAGCGGTGAATAAAAGTGGCTAATTGGGTTGTGGCAAAAGCGATAAATTCCTGCGTCACAGGTAAACGGTCAATTACCATCCCTAAACACAATAACATCATGTAGGAAATTGAGTACAAAAATAATCCTCGTGCTAAGGATTTTTCTTCGGGATTTTGTAGTAATTTCCAAGCTTTGTAAATAAAAATCCCTCCTAACCACAGGGCAATTCCTGTATACACATATCCACAAGCATGGAAGGGATAGGTAAGTAATAATGTCATTCCCACAGTTACTAAAGTATACCACCAAATTTGCCAAACTGTAGGTTCTGCTCCTGCAACTACGGGTAACATGGGTACACCGACTTTTGCGTAATCATCCTTAATCATTAAGGCTAAAGCCCAAAAGTGAGGCGGTGTCCACACAAAGACAATCGTAAATAAAATCCAAGCAGTCCAGCTTAATTCACCTGTCACCGCAGCCCAACCCACCAAGGCTGGAATTGCACCTGCTGCACCACCAATGACGATATTTTGGGTGCTGTGGCGCTTGAGCATATGGGTATAAATCAAAACATAAAAAATAATACCTGACATCGCCAGCATTGCGGCTAAGATATTGGCGAAAACGGCGAGAACTGAAAAGGAAGTGAAAGCAAGAGCAACTGCAAAAATTAAAGCGTCACGGGGATGAACCCGACCGGAAGGAATGGGACGGTGACGGGTTCTTTCCATATCATAATCGATATCCCGGTCATAAATACAGTTAATAGTTTGAGCGCTAGCAGCAGCTAAAGTTCCACCAATCATTGTCACCAAAAGTAGCAGAGGGTCTACCTGTCCTTGTGCTGCAATCCACATGCTACCAGCAGTAGTAATTAGCAAGAGGGGAATAATTCTGGGTTTAGTGAGTTGATAGTAGCTTTGGAGAACCTGAAAAAATGTGTCATGGTGACGAGAGACATTAGTCTCAATCATATTAGTCATTGTTCCTTGAAGTAGTTTACAGCACGTTTATTTCGTTGGGTATGTAGATGGGGCGGTTGACAACTACAATCCCAATATAATCATCTTTATTTGCTCAATCATTGAGATTTCAGACATTATTCATGATTGCAACTGACTTGGGATGCCACAATTATTTAGTCTCATTTTGCAGTCCATAATATACTCAAGAAATAGATTAAATTATAGCCATGATTTAGCATTTTCTTGGTATTGATTTAAATGACTGTTTGAGTCAGGTGTGTGATGAACAATAATGGAGAGTAGACAAGACAATTGGGGTATTGTTTGAGCTTGCTACATATAGAATTATTGATTATCAACTTTGATTCGGTCGAATTGAGCTAGGTTAAAAGTAGCCCATTTAAATGTTAAGAACAGTTATTAATGCACTCACTTTGAGAGATTGTTTGGGAAGTTACTTGACAAGGATGTTTTAAAAGTCGCTCTTCATGCTTAACAAGCTCATTTTTTGAGAGTAACCGTCATGTACTGCCATGTACTGCTGATACCGTTTTACTTTGGAGTCTCTACATCTAGAGAAGCTTTCGGGAGCAAGGTCAGAAAATGTATCAAAATTTGAGTAAAATGGGATGACACCAAAAATATATGATGAAAGTAGTTTTCCCGATTTCCCACTCCCTACTCACTTCACTTTCAATAATCCCCATGTCATTTTGACCTGTGATTTTTTTGATAACTTCCTTTGCGGATATCTAAATTATGATACTTTGAGAAGTACTGACTGATACTAACCTAACACTAAATATTGAGGGATGACGATATTTTGATTGACAAAAATTGTATTTTAGTTTTTTTTAATGTATTGAGATTTTTAATGTCAAAATGCGGTATTTCCCCCTGGACACATATGAAAGGAATATTCTTCAGTTCCAAATGTCAAAAAATAATTGGGGTCATAAATATTCCCCAACATGCATTCCCCTATAATCCTCGACTTAGCTAATATACGGCATTTATTTCTAGGAAAGGATAAGCAATAAGTAGGTGGGTGGTAAAAATTGTCGTTGAGATTAGGGAGTACAGACGACCCGTCGGGTGGTCTGTACAGGGAGAGACGCGATATATCGCGTCTGTACGGGAGTAAGGCTTTGAGCCAAATGATCGGTTACGTTGCGGTTTTATGTTTAATTGCACCTACCTACTTAAGCCATTGAGCAACAGTTTAATTTTCCTACTACGAACCTTTCCTAACCCATCAAAATTAATGACATTGAGTACTACTCCCTATTCCCTGAACCGTTGAGAGATTGATGAATGATCCAGCTATATGTTGTTCATTTGTGTAGCAGCAATTAATGAATTACCGCTATTTCTATTGTTCTTTCCCTAAGTCCTGTATAGTTCAAAGAGTGTAAGTTTGAATTAATTTATCTGCTTATCAATGCCACTCATACTTGGAGATTGAGATGGGTGGGATTTTGTTGCGGGTTGCTGAGGGAATCACGTAATCCTAGCACAGTAAATGTAACTAAAGTACCCAATAAGGCAGCACCAACAGCTTGGTGGGTGACAGTTAGGGGTTCCACTTGTAGGTGGAGACGAAATGTGGCAAAGCCGATTAAAATTTGGGTAATCAATAGACAGCCAGCAACATTTGCGAGTTTACGCATTGCTGGATGTAGGGCTGGAGTTTGCCATGCAGACAAAACGACGGCAATTGTGGCAATTGTGGGTGGTATTAGACCAAATATATGGGCATACATGACATTACACAACTGATACCCAGCAAAACACTGATGTAAAGCCCAGCGTGAACCGACAACTGCACCGAGTAAACTTTGGATATAAACTAAAATTGTTGCGGTGAGGGCAAACCAAGGTAATTTCCCCACAGTACCCATTCCTTGATAGGGCAAAAGTAAAGTGCCAATCACGAGGAGAGTGGTAAAAAACAATAATGCCGTACCTAGGTGAGCAGTGACAATATCAAAACGGAGTAGTTCGGTGACAGTTAAACCACCTAAAATTCCTTGGAAAACAATCAAAAATAGGGCAAACAGGGAAGCCCAAGGTAACCAACCGGGGAGAACTCGACGATGCCACCAGGATAATATTACCAGCGCGATCGCACTGATTCCAATCAATGCTGCATCCAGTCGGTGAAACCACTCCAGAAAGACTTGTAAGTTCATTTGTTGGGTGGGAATTAGTTCACCATAACATAAAGGCCAATCTGGACAGGCTAACCCCGCATTCATCACACGGGTAGCGCTACCAATTGCCATGAGGATAAATGTGGCAATACTGATTTTCCACACCAAGCGGCGAATCATCACCCTTGGTTGGCTAGTATTGGGAAGATTTACTTGTTTGAGAACAAATTCGCTCATCTAACGATACCTTTTGCTCACGTTGGTTGAGCTGTGTACTATTGGAATTGGAAATTATTTGTTAAACAACTTTATTTACACAATTATTTACATAAAGTACATAAAGTTATTTATCTTGACTTAACTCCACCCTAGCTTATTGAATTTCTGAGGGGAGAATGGTACAAGCTTATACTTCAATCTAAATTTAACTAAAACTTCCGCTATTTCAGCAAAACTCTTAGGTATTTTTTAATTTATTTCTGCGCTATTAAGTTAGGTCAGGGAGTCGGGAACCGGAAGTAGTGAGTAGGAGAACCTATACTTCAAACGGCTTAATCCTGTATTTTGCCACCAACGAAATCTCTCCCAGTCAACCAGGAGCGGTTTGGAGAGGAGTTCCCTATATAGTTCAACTTTGAACCGTTTGTAGTATATTTTCGTAAATTTTAATGTCCTATTCCCTACTCCCCGTTCCCTTCTCCGCAGGGAATTTTCCAGAAAAATTTAACAATTATTTCTGGTTTTGTTCGTCGATAACAGCGAGGCTAGATTACCGTAGTAATGAGGGTAAGCTCCCTGATGAAATCAAAGTAACGCCAAATACTCTCAAGGGAAATATCGTGAAAATACCAAGCTCAATCTGGACACTGATAATCGGGATTGTGCTGACCTTGGTTAGCCTCTGGTATGGGCAAAATCATGGTTTATTGCCAATCCCAGCTTCTGATGAAGCCAATCTTGTAGACGGTCTGTTTAACACAATGATGACCGTTTCCGTCGGCATATTTTTAATTGTGGAAGGAGTTTTGCTGTACTGTGCATTTCGCTATCGTCGTCGTCCTGGAGATAACTCCGATGGTCCGTCAATTCACGGTAATATCCCCTTAGAAATTCTCTGGACAGCGATTCCGGCCATTATTGTCGTTGGTATTTCGGTCTATAGTTTTGACGTATACAATACAATGGGTGGGTTTGATCCCCATGCAGCCCATGCAGCACCGATTGTACAGGATATGACAATGGCTCCTGCACCCTCCCATAATATGCCTAGTATACCCGGAACTGCGATCGCGGCCACTTTGAGTGATCGTGATGCGCTTGCGAGTAACGAGGATAGTAGTGTGATCCCGGCTGAAGAACCAGCTGATGTCAACATCAAAGTGACTGGTTTGCAATACGCATTTTTATTTAATTACCCGGATTTGGGAATTTTTACCGGGGAGTTGCACGTACCGATTGGAAAGACCGTAGCATTGGAAATGAGCGCTAATGATGTGATTCATGCTTTTTGGGTTCCCGAATTTCGGATAAAACAAGATATTATCCCCGGTCGAGAAACCTCATTGCGCTTTACACCAAAAACTCCTGGTGATTATGCTGTAATTTGTGCCGAATTATGTGGTCCCTACCACGGAGCCATGCGTACTCACATTGTTGTCGAACCTCCAGAGGCTTTTAATAATTGGGTCAAAGAGCAACAAATAGCCCAATCCACCCAAAAAGCCCAAGTTATCGCCATGAATCCCGATAATTCCAGTCTCCACCAGACTCCCCGTCAATATTTGGCCCATCATGCTGAACATTTAGGAATTACCTCGGAAACCCTACATCAGCTGCATCCATAGTTAATGATGGCAGGGAGTAGGGAGTAGGGAGATGGGGAAGTAGGGGGAGCAGAAGTATATATAAATATAAATAGATACTTCTGGGTATGAATCATCCCGTATCCTGTCTCCTGGTTCCACAAAATCGACAATCCCCAAGTATTGGTAAAAGCCCCCATAAATCACATAACTACTTGATCTGACGTTGACAGTTAACAGTTAACAGTCATCCATCAAAAGTAGTGAATATGCAACTTAAATGCGCAACAGCCTATGACATCAACATCATTGCCTCCCCAGGAACAAAGTCAAAACCTTGCGGAAACAACTACACACCATCAGCGTAAATGGTGGGAATATTTTACCTTTAATACCGACCACAAAGTTATCGGTATCCAATATCTAGTCACCACCTTTATTTTTTACTGTATCGGTGGGGTGATGGCTGATTTGGTACGGACAGAATTACGGACTCCAGAAGTAGATTTTGTCACCCCAGAAGTCTACAACAGCCTGTTTACCCTCCATGCTACCGTAATGATTTTCCTCTGGATTGTGCCAGCAGGTGCGGGGTTTGCCAATTATTTGATTCCCTTAATGGTGGGAGCTAAGGATATGGCTTTCCCCCGTTTGAATGCTTTGGCTTTCTGGGTAGTTCCCCCAGCCGGAATTTTGCTCATTGCCAGTTTAGTAGTGGGAGATGCACCGGATGCAGGTTGGACTTCCTACCCACCCCTGAGTTTGATGACGGGAAAACTAGGGGAAGCCATCTGGATTATCAGCGTTTTATTGCTGGGAACCTCATCGATTCTGGGAGCAATTAACTTTCTCACCACTATCCTGAAAATGCGGGTTCCCAGTATGGGATTGCTACAAATGCCCCTATTCTGTTGGGCAATTCTGTCCACTTCGGCTCTAGTATTAATTTCTACTCCCGTCTTAGCGGGCGCACTTATCCTACTTTCCTTTGACTTAATTGCGGGAACGTCATTTTTTAACCCGACTGGCGGTGGCGACCCGGTGATTTACCAGCATATGTTCTGGTTCTATTCCCACCCAGCAGTATATATTATGATACTGCCATTTTTCGGTGTAATTTCGGAAGTGATACCCGTCCATTCTCGCAAACCGATTTTTGGTTATCAAGCGATCGCCTATTCTAGTTTAGCCATTAGTTTTCTGGGGTTAATCGTTTGGGCCCACCACATGTTTACCAGTGGTATTCCCGGTTGGTTACGCATGTTTTTCATGATTACCACCATGATTATTGCTGTACCCACGGGGATCAAAATCTTCAGTTGGTTAGCAACAATGTGGGGTGGCAAAATCCAACTCAATAGCGCCATGTTGTTTGCAATGGGTTTTGTCGGTACTTTTGTGATTGGGGGAATTAGCGGTGTAATGTTGGCATCGGTTCCCTTTGATATTCACGTTCATGATACCTATTTTGTGGTTGCCCATCTCCACTATGTATTATTTGGTGGGGCTGTATTAGGTATTTTTGCGGGATACTATCATTGGTTTCCCAAAATTACCGGCAAAATGATTAATGAATTTTGGGGGAAACTGCATTTTGTCCTCACCTTTGTCGGCTTAAATATGACATTTCTCCCCATGCATAAATTGGGTTTACTGGGGATGAATCGACGTATTGCTCAGTACGACCCCCAATTTACTGATTTAAATGTGATTTGTACGATTGGTTCCTATATTTTGGCAGTGTCTACTTTTCCGTTTATCTTCAATGTAATTTGGAGTTGGATATTTGGGAAAAAGGCTGGTGATAATCCTTGGAATGCCTTGACATTGGAATGGACAACTTCCTCTCCTCCGAGTATTGAAAACTTTGATGCACCTCCTGTAATTACTCATGGTCCCTACGATTATGGGATTGAGTTGGAGTCTGTTGAGAATGCAATTGTGGAAGCCAATGTAGAGGTAAATCCTGTTTAGAAATAGGGTGTTGGCAGATAATGCCAAATCAAAAAATGTAGAGACGCGATATATCGCGTCTCCCGGTCAATTAATCCCCAGTCCAATAAATTGAATGAAAAAATATGCAAATTCCCATTACAAACCAGACCACAATTACCACCGAAATACATACAACAGACCATCACGAAGAACATCCCGATTTACGGATGTTTGGAATGGTATTATTTTTGCTTGCTGAAGGCATGATTTTTTTGGGAATGTTTGGTGCTTATTTAACTTTTCGCGCTAGCCTTCCTGTTTTCCCTCCAGAAGGAACACCGGAACTGGAATTATTATTGCCAGGAATCAATACTATCAACTTAATTGCTAGTAGTTTTGTGATTCATAATGCAGACTCGGCTATCAAGAAAAATAATCTCCGGGGGATGCAAATTTGGTTTGCAATTACCGCCATCATGGGTATTATCTTTTTGATTGGTCAGGTTTATGAATATACCCATTTAGAGTTTGGCTTAACCACCAATTTATTTGCTAGTGCTTTTTATGTATTGACTGGTTTCCACGGTCTACACGTCACCATTGGTGTATTAGCAATTATCATGGTGTTAATTCGTTCTTTAAAACCCGGTCATTACAATGCGGAAAAACATTTTGGCATTGAAGCAGCAGAATTGTATTGGCACTTTGTAGATGTGATTTGGATTATTTTGTTTGGGTTGATTTATCTACTCAAGTGATGAGTGGGAATGAGGAAATATGGTTTTGTTAACAGTTGACCGTTGACTGGTAACTGTTAGCAAATTTATTTATCTTTATTTAACGTGAGTTCGATGATTTATAAAGCCTGAAACTCCTGTCCAGTAAAATTCGTAGAAAATAGAAGTTTTTAAAAACCTCCGAGTATAATGTTGAGAATAAAATCATTCAACCTGGAATCAGTCAGTTATTAACTTTGTTCTCAACTAATGGATGAGGTTACTTTAAACCTTAACTTTCAAAATCATTGATTCACAGGGATTGTAGCGTTTATAATTCGTCGAATTCACGTTTATTTAGAGTCTGCTGTTCGCGAAGTGCAGCGCTAGCTGTAAAAGTATTTTAGTAAGGCTAGGGAACAGTCTGTGACGGGAGTAGGGAATAGTTTTAAGCCTTCCGACTCCACTTTTCACAAGCTGCAAAAATTACAAATGCCAGGTTTGAAGCCTTATATACCTATAGTAATCCTAAATGATTCGTAGACGCAGGAGCGCCTGAAATCAATTCCTGGAAATGGGTAGCATGTACAACTGACTTAGGATTGCTATATTTGTTTGCACTTTTGGTGACGAAAATACCCTCTAACACTAATTCCGAAAAAGAGGGCAACAAATGCATCTTGTAGTTATATATTAGAAGCTTTGTCTGTTGCCTTATTTTAGATAATTGGTATAATTCTTGCAATATAAGTGCTTTACTATTTTTCCGCAAGCCCTATTTAGGGCTTTCAACTTGGGAGCATTCCAAATATGTAAAAACATATTTTGTCCGTAGCGAGTGCAACTTTATCAATCGCAAAATCTATCACTCAAAATGAGTCCATAGATTGCTGAAGTTCATATTTCCGATACGTTGAAGTTACTGTTTCTTATAGTTTGATTTTTTGGTCAATTAACCATTGTTGATGGGAGTTATTAGAATGAGATACAAGTGTAAATCGAGATGGATCATCTAAACGACGACCATCTTTGAGAATATATCTGAGTTGAACATCTACAATCGCTTCATCATCCTTTTTCTCGATTAGTTTTAAAGAATCAAGGTCAACTATTACAGAATCAACTTTTTCCCACCATGCTTCATAATTTTGATAATTATTGTCGGGTTTGAGGCGTTGAAATCTAGGTGTGAGAAAAGCCCAAGCTTTGGCATACTCTCTTTTATTAATAAGTTGGTAGTATTGATTAATTGTCTCTTCTGGTTTATTATTGGCTTTTTGAGTATTATTTTTATTGGTATTACATTCTCCAATTGTGCAGTCAATAGCTCTGTCAATAACTCTGTCAACTACCCTTACTCCAAGGAATGGTAGTAATTGACATGAAGATAATGTCAAGGAGGAAATACAAATGCTTATAAATAAGAATAGGTTTTTTAAAAAGTTAATCATGGCATATATTCTTAGTAATTATTTTCGTATTTATACTAATTTTTTTTGAGATGAAGTGGGGTTTTCCGGATAATTTGTTATTTCCAGGGACAATCTCTGGAAAAACCCGATTTCTACTCAGTTGTCCCAAGCAAGATTTTCTAGCTGTGATCAAACCTCCAGATAAATCAAAGAAATTAGATGTCACCTCCAAAAAAAAGTATCTTCTAAAACCGACAATTCGACTGACAAATCATCTTTTCTTGTTTATTACCAGTTCCGTAAAATGTGATGCTATGGAGGGTTCCTGAGAGGAAACTATGTTTAGTTAAGTCCAGATGAACTCGTGTGAGTTGGATATTTTCACCTTTGATATTCGCAAAAGCTAATATTTGACAGTTTTGACTTCCCTGTCGGGAAGATTGGATGGTAATGGGTTTGGACAATCCCCGTCGTCGAAAACCGTTGATTTCCATAACTACTTGGTTTCCTGAAATGGATTGACGTGCAATTCCGAAAGCGGGGATTTCTACCCTCAGTAAACCTTCTAGACGACCGTTTTCCAGTTTCCAATAGGGATATACGGGTCTTGTGGTTCTAAAGGAACAGTCTGGATTGACTTGTACTCCGTAATGTACTTGGTTCCCGTTATCGCTTTTGCTGACAAAGAAGATGCTGTTGAGGTTATTTTGATTATTTCCATAGGAGGATGTAGTAGGAATAAGTGACAATACGATTACACTGGTCACAGTTATCAGTTTACTGGCTTTAGGTAATATTTTGAACATATATTGATACCTAGAGTATACATGTTTTGAGCTACTAGTAACTAAATTATTAGTGGGATGAAGAGGTTGTATTTCTACCTGCGATCGCTAAACCAATACCTAAAGCTCCAGATACTCCTGCGACGACAAGACTACCAGTTGTAAAATCCTGCATTCCCTGCAATTTTTGTTTATTAAATTCTTCTAAACCAGTCCATCCACTGAGGGTCTTTTCTATTTGACCGCGCTTGGCTAATTCTTGTTCGTATTCTCTGGTTTGGAATATACTCATTCCGGCAAAAATTAATGATGTTAGGGAAACTGCGAAGAATACTCCTCCAGCAACAGTTAACATTTGTTTCATTGTTTTACTCCTAGTTATTTTGGTTATCGGGTAATTATTTTTTGATATAGAGATATAGCATTGCTACATCTCTACATTTTTTCTGTTTTAATTATCTAAGTTAGAATCAGGATGAAAAGATGACAGTTTACAGTTTTCCAAAATCATCTTGTTTCGATGTTAAAGGTTTCTAAAAACCTTTTTCTTCTATGACTGCATCCTTATCTTTAATTTTCCTGTAAATATGAGTTACAAATCCAACTAACAACTGTAATGATGACAGCTACCGTAATTATTATGAATTGGTTTCACTGGAGCAGGAGCAGGATTATGGGAAGGATTAGAATTACCGGGTAAACGGTAATATTCTCTCGTTTGCCTTGATGAAGTGCTTCCACTATCACTTCTTAAGAATAAATCCAGTAAAAATATAGTTGCTGCTAATTGCCTTTGTCTGAGAAGTTGTTGTTGTCTAATATATTCTTGTTTTTGTGCTGGGGATAAATTTTCAAAATATCGTCTTCTTCTTTCTGCTTCTTCTAGTTGTCTTTGGGTTGCACGTCTACGAGCTTCTGCTAGTTCTTGCTTTCTTTGTTGTCGTTCTTCTTCCCGTGCTTGACGTTCTAATAATCTTTGTTCCCTTTCCCGTTGTTGCAGTTCAAATCTTCTTCTTTGTTCCTCTCTTCTTTGTTCTTGTAATTTTCTTTGTTCTTCTCTCCTTCGTGCTGCATCCCGTTGTCGTTCAATCCTTTCTATAGTTCTAGTTCCCTGTTCAATATCTTTGAAGAGATTACCAAATAATCCAGAAACTACGACTGGTTGGTTTAATGATGGTGATTGATATTTTGGTGCTGCGATCGCGGGAGTAATATTAGCAAGAATAATCAGAAAAATCGAGAATTGGGAACAGGTTTTACTAATGAATGGGGTGTGTTGGCGATGGTGATTATTTGATATCATGGTCTTCTAAGTCTTGGTAGATTTGATGTTAGGAAGTTTACAGATGTCATCACTATTACTGTTAGTGTTTCTACTTGCTGTTTCCTTCCCTTGCTGATTTATATACGTAGTAGATTTACTCTGTGCTGCAAAAGACTTAAAAGAATTTTCAAATCATTTTCTCACAAGTTGCTGGTTTTCCCCTATCAAGCTGGGATTTGACTGTTCGCAGACGGTAATCCAAAATCCATAGACCACTAGGACAAGGCTACCCATACCCCTAGGAGGAGTAATCTCAATTTCAAAGCGCTATTAGTATTTATACTTATTGATGGGTGAAGCACCTCATGGCTATAATACCTGTAGGGTTGTGGGTATAGTATGTAAAATCCATCAGTGCTAGCAGCCTTTATCAAAAATAGTATTGTTATTTACACGGAATTCCCTACAGACCTCCGTGATATTTCAGTATTTGTACGCATTTATATTTAGGTATTTACTGTCGATAATATCATCCATGTCATGGGGATAGGCGACAGTATAAAAGTTGCACAACCAATGATATTTGCATTCAGTGGGATACATGTGATGGAAAGATTTGATTGAAGATTGGTAGATGCAATCTTTAACAAATCTCCAATCACATTACGTTCAAATGTTGCAGTGAAAGTTTTTGCAAATATTTCAAAGCAATTTCAGCAAACAAAATACCTGACAACTTCTTTGTTTGAGTTTGACATAGGGAATTGAAGAATTACGTCTGTAGCCAAATTTCCTACGGGGTATTTACATTCAATCAAATCCCGAATTTCTCACAAATCCCTACAACTTTTAGAGAGCGGGAAGTCGTGAGGAATGGAGGAAATATCAAAATTTGCCAAGGATTAAAAATATGAACAGCAATGGATTTACTACTCCTATGGGTAATGGGAGTGCAAATAATGGTGGAAATTTACCATTACCTACACCTGTAGAAAATAGTAGTGCATCGATGCCGTTGTTGGGAATGAATTCTCCCCGTGGGATGCGAGCTATTATGCCGAATGGAGATATGAACATCAGTACTGAAAATGGACAACTTGTCAGAGTATTGGTGGAATTACAAGTATCTCGTGAACAAGGACTCATGGGAGTTTCCCAAGCTGTAAACTTAAGTGGATTTGAGTTGGATTCCCAGTATCAACCTGTACCAATTAATCCCACCTCCGATGTCGCTCCCACCCTATTAGCCACAGGTACAGAAAGTTACATTGTCCGTGGTGCAATTCGGGAAGAACAAATCCCAGAGTTGGAAGCCCAAGCTAATGTGATTAAAGTATATAAGGATACCCCCATCGCCCCCTTTAACCCTTCCAGTTTATTAGAAAGAGTAGAACCACAGCAAACCAACGATAAAGCTAAATGTCCAACAGGGGATTGTGACTGTGCGCCGACTGTAGCCAAAGGCACACTAGCGGATGTGGCCAAATATTTCGGTGTTGATCAAATTTGGTCGGCGGGATATCGGGGACAGGGTATTGTTGTTGGTATAGTTGACGGAGGTATTACCGCCGAAGGTCGAAATGTTGCTCCCTACGAAACAATTCGCCGGATTCCCAATGTGATTGGTGGCCATTTACCGGATTGGGGGACTAAAGCCGCAGCTTGGGGGGAACACGGAAATATGTGTGCTACCGACGTATTGGGAATGGCTCCAGAGGCAAAATTATACGATTTACGCTTGGCTGGTGGGGATGCAATTTCCAATGCTTTAGCAGCTTTCCAGTGGGCAATTGATCAACATAAAATTGATGGTACACCCCATGTATTAACCAATAGCTGGGGTATCTACCGTGAGAGTTGGGATAAATTTTATGCTAGTAATCCCAGCCATCCCTTTACCCGCAAAGTCGTTGAAGCCATTGAAGAAGGGATTTTGGTATTATTTGCCGCAGGGAACTGTGGTGGTACTTGTCCCAGCGATCGCTGTGGGTCGGATGCAGGACCTGGTAGGAGTATTTGGGGTGCAAATGGACATCCTCTGGTGATGACGGTGGGTGCGGCTAATTTACAGGAGCAGTTTGTTGGTTACAGTAGCCAAGGACCAGCTGCACTCGACCCCAATAAACCCGATTTTTGCGCCATTACCCATTTTCGTGGCTATTTTGGTAGTGATAATGGTACATCAGCTGCTTGTCCCATTGCAGCTGGGGTAGTAGCCCTATTAAAACAAGCTAAACCCAATCTCAACCAAACAGAAGCCAAAGATTTACTGAAACAAACCGCCAAAAACCTTGCCAAACCAGGGTTTGACCAAAATACAGGTGCGGGAATTATTCAGCCAAAAGTCGCCTTTGATACCTTGGTCCCCGAGCTTCCCCGTTGGAGCGAGTGGCAAAAAGTCGGTGGGAATGCCTTTT
This sequence comes from Calothrix sp. NIES-3974, assembly GCF_002368395.1. Classification (GTDB taxonomy): domain Bacteria; phylum Cyanobacteriota; class Cyanobacteriia; order Cyanobacteriales; family Nostocaceae; genus NIES-3974. Next base: position 1,048,424 of record NZ_AP018254.1, on the reverse strand, counting down.
CTGCACCGACGGTAGTAAGTACCAGAGGGAAAAATCTCAGCCTGTTTGTAGTGGGTGGTGATAGTGGGGTTTATCAGAGCAACTGGGATGGAACAGCTTGGAGTCCGGAATGGACCAATCTAGATGGATTTAGTTTATCCGCACCCGCCGCGATCGCCACACAAAAAGACACTAAAACAGAAATTGAATTATTTATTCTCGGTCAAAAGCGTCAAGTACAACGTCGGATTGGGGATGGAAATACTTGGGGTGAGTGGGAAAACCTAAGTGGTTTTGCCAAGCAAGGTGTGGGTGTCTGCGCTCAAGGTAATCAACGCCATATTTTTACCATCGGTGCTGATAACGCTCTGTATCAAATGACATTAGATGGGGAAACCAGTCGCGGGTGGACAAACCTGGGAGGTTTTTGTCTCTCCAGTCCCGCAGTCGTTAGCTGGGGGGAAACCCGCATCGACCTAGTGGTAAGGGGGGGAGACCATGCAATTTACCATAAATTCTGGGATGGAAGCCAGTGGAGCGATTGGATTAGCCTAGGAGGTATCTGGTTATACGCTCCAGCCGTCGCAACTTGGGGTGAAAACCATCTGGAGGTGTTTGCGGTGGGAACCAGTAATCAGCTCTTCCGTAAATCTTATAACGGAAATACCTGGAGTGACTGGGAAAGCTTGGGAGGAATTTGTATTTCTGCTCCAACAGCGATCGCACCCCAGGAAAAACAACTGGAAGTGTTCGTCGTTGGTGGTGACAACGCCATCTATCGGCGATCGCTTCTATAATTCGCTAGCCTAGGGATAGATTGCCATCGATTTTCCTGAACCTACAAAGGCTGAAAATAAAGACGCTTTTCAGATGCGATGCTCCTGACCTGGAGTATCGTGTCTTTTTATTTGGGGGAGTAGGGAATGGGGAGTAGGGAGTAGGAATAGAAGTAGCCTAAATTCAATATGAGTTCGATGAGTTATAAAGCCTGAAACTCTTGTCCAGTATTATTCGTAGAAAATACCTCCTAGGATTTGAGAATAAAATCATTAGTTATTGAGTTGGTTCTCAACTAATGGATGAGGTTACTTTAAACCTTAACTTTCAAAATCATTGATTCACAGGGATTGTAGCGTTTATAATCCGTCGAATTCACTTTAAATGTATTGCTAACACCAGAAGGCATGAAAGTGTTTTCTTCCCTCCCAATACCCTGTGGTCGATCTGCTACGCGTTTACATGATTCCCTATTTTCTCGCAAGACTGTCTGACAACCAAAAATACTTTCCCCCCCTGCTCCTATATCCTGTATCCTGTATCCTGTATCCTGATATTCTCCCCAAACCACCTATGACTATTAATATCACCATTAATACCAATCAAATTAACGCCCTAGACCTGTCACCCTTAAAAAGCGTAATCGAACGTCTAGTCATTGAAAATGCGATCGCATCATCTGAACAAAAGTTACGATTTGACATCAATTTCCATCGCGATGACAACGACCCCCGTGAACTTTCAGAAATCCCGGAGGTCAGATTATGGTTTATTCGGGCCGATTCCCAGTATCCTTGGTTGCCTTTTTTACTCGACTGGCAAGCTGGCGAATTTGCCCGCTACACCGCAATGTTAGTTCCCCATCAATTTAGCTCTAAAGATGGCATCCAATACAACCCAGAAGCCCTGGAAATTTACTTAATGCATAAAGTATTTATTTTGGCAGACTGGTTAAAAGCCCAAGGTTTACCAGCAACTTCTCGCTTGAAATCAATGGCTCAACTAATTGGCTATGAGCTTGATGAGGCATTTTTTGAAGTTGTTCTTTAATGAGCAGACAGAATACAGGATAAAGAATATGGTCATCAGGAGTCAGGATGATTCATATACAGAAATATTCATATATAAATCTTCTGCTCCCGAAAGTGCAAACCTACTTAACATGGGTAATCATATTCAGAGCGCTCTGAAATGCATAATCCACGGCTTTCGATTTAGTTGGTAGAGCATCCTGCCAAATTAAATAATCATTAAATTCCATAATTTGTCTGGCAATGGGGGTTGAATCTATCTGCTGAAGTACGTTATATTGTGCAGCGTCAAAATCCCAAAAAGAATCATCATTTTCTAGCACGTCTACTGCTAATTCAATAAATCTAGAAATTATGTCTTTAGCATATTTTTTGCCAGCACCAGATGCAAAGACAATTGATTTGCGCAGTGCTGTAAACTCTATTAATAATTGTTCCGCAATTCTCCGACCTTCATAAGTATCCCAATGATAAGGTAATTCTACCTCCAAATAATCCCCTTGGGAATAAGCATAAGCCAAAAATTCTTCAATACAAGTTGTTGGTTGGAGGATTTTTTCCCCTGCCAATAAATTCAATAAGGGAGTCACCCTAGTATCAATTAAATTATCTCGTTCAATTTTTTCCTGTCCTTCCGGACATTCATAGGCTAGATAAGTCCAAATTCCTGGTTTATCTACCTCTGAATCCTGAGCTAAATAAAATGTAACTGTCCCATCCTCCGGACATTCATAATAGGCACTACGGACATCGACAAAATCACATCCCCGCACGTTGATGATTTGTTGAATTTTCCGAAACACACCTGTAATGTAATATGGTTGTGTTTCTACTTGAACATATCTTTTTCTTACACTAGTAAAACTGTGTAACTGTATAGCCATTGCTTTCTCCCCTTAAAATATCACGTCTATATATAGATGCATCCGTTGAAGAAAATAGGGAAGTCAATCAGTATTTGATTTTGTCGAATCTAAACAAGCCACCTACAATTCCCATATCCACAGTCAATTTGTTTACAAATATCCTGATTTCACAACAAAGTGATTTTGTTGTTCAGATTTAACGAATTATTGTAATTTGTAAATTCGCTAACAGGGGTGGATTCTCACTGTTCTACGACTTATGCTCCCTTTGTTGGGAAAACTTTGCTTTGAATTATCATCCAAGCGCAAAATTTCCTGTAAATGTGTGCAAATCATCAATTTATGCCAACCAATTTCATCTTCATTCATAGCAGCGTTGATTGCGGAAAGATTAATCTACCTCAAGAGATATAGATTGTATGATGACCCGAAAATGACCTGATTGTTAGTTGATATTTGTATCTGTGTTTTCCTTTAATCCCACTCCCACTAAAAAGGGAAATTAGTTGCTGCTCAATTGCACGGGTTTATTCTTCCCCAAAATTATGCAGAACTAACACAAAATGGAAAAATTTTTTTAAATAACACAAAATCCTTACAGAGCAAGGCTTTGATACACCCGATACATTGATAAATAGATAACACATGCTGTTGAATACCAAAATCTAAAACCAGATTCCGTATCCCCATACATGTAGCAATCAACCTAATTAACTGATGACCTGAGATGCTTTATTCTTTGTGCAAAGCAAAGAAACTAGTATTGTATCAAGCTTTTACCTTCAGAGTTTTTGTATTCCTCAAAACACAAAACTCTCCCACGGATGTAGCTTGTGAGGCGACCCTTAGATGACTTCGTTGAACTTAAACAGTTCAAGTGTTGACCGTTTATATTCCCCCGAAGGATTTGTATTGTAATTATTTTCCCTCAAAGTTGTACAGAGGGGTTAGACCACTCACCATGAAAATTATTAATGAAATGGATAATTTATACATAGTTTTTGTTGGGAACTTATACTGCTAATCCTTTGCAGACAAGGCTTTTCAGGCTTTAAGTGTTGAGTATGTCACATTTTTAAAACCTTTTATTGCTAAAAATAATACTTAGTCCAATTGATTGAGTTTCATTAATTTTATCCAGATAAAATCATGTATTTTTCAAAAATACAGATAGCTTATACATATGCTTAAATGAATTTAAATTAGCAATAAGTATTGCAGCATACTTATAATTAATATTTAATTAATACTTCATTGTAAGTCAACAGTCATAGCCTGCATTTAAAGTAAATTCTTCAAACCTAGAGGGAGTGGGGAGTCGGGAGTAGAAAAAATAAGTCCGTCACTTAAGATTTATAACTTACTCATGAGAAATCCAGGATAGGTGAAGTTTCCCAGAGAACACAGTCAACAGCTAAAACCGATATTTTTCACTGCTGAAATCAGATTGTGATACAACACCCGATGTTGCCTAATCGAGATATCAGCAAATATATTAGGAATAGTTAATAACACGCAAATAAATGTTTTCCAAAATACAAAATACCGTCAGTTATGTCTGCACGATAATAGCTGTTAGCCTGGGTTTATCTTTGGGAATGAATATCGTTAATATAGCTTCGCATCATGGTAATATTACCCAAGCCCAAACCCCTCAAAGGCCAGTTCGTCCTACCCTTATACCGACAAGGGACATTAATCAACTTCGCCGTTTGTTCCCCCAACGCACTTTAATCCCCAGTCAAACCTTTCAGGTTAATTTGTTGGAATGTGGAACTTGTTTATTTGTCCCCACCCTGGCTTCAGACAACAGATTAATCATCCACCTAGTCAAAAACAATCAAGTCGTCTTGACTTTCCCCCAATCATCAGAGTTAGTTCCCACTAATTGGCGATTACATCAATTAAAAGCGGTTTCGTTTCTACAATTAGGTTTTGCTGGTCCAAACGAGGATGGAATTATTCTCATTGCAGAATATATTACTGGTATTGGTCGGGAAGGTGCAAAACCCTTTCCCATAACGATGGTGTTTCAACGACGGGAGACAGGTAGAGGTTTTAGACTAATCGAAAAGGAAAGCCGTATCCTGAGTGATAGAAGAGTATCAACTATTGCCCAAGCAGAAAGAATTTTGCGCAATGAATTTAATTACCTACCATAGGACTAGTGGTCTGTCCTATAAGTTATAAGGCAATACAGTTCAGTTAGACTTAAAAGCCTGATTATTGGGTAGGTTAGGTTGAAGAATCTAGAGGCAGAGCCTCTTAGAATGCGTCCCCACGGGGAGCATCGGGACGAGATCATCACAAAAACTGTGTGAACTTATGGGTAAATTTCTACAAAATCAACAGTCTAAGCAAAGCTTTAACTAAACCGTATTGAGGTATGAGGGGTTTGTAGTAGTGGGTTTAGCCTCGAAAAAGCTTTACCAGAAAGGCTCTAAATCGCTACTACGTGCCTTTTTTTACTCATCAAAATGAATGGGACAGACCACGTGATAGGAATCTCGGTTGTAAGTCGGGAGTAGAATTGTACGCAACCCAAGACTAAAAGCCTGTGGGCTTCAGCCCAGTTCAAAATGATTCTAAAATCCAAAATCTAAAATCTCTAAAGTTTCCTAATTCCCCTTTCCAAACCCTGGCACACCCCGGTCAAAAAATCCAAATCCAGGGTATCAATAGTGTCACTGGGTCGATGATAGTGGGGATTGCGCATAAAAGCAGTATCTGTCACCATGATGGCTGGATAGCCGAAATCCCAAAACGGTGCATGGTCACTTTGTCGAGTAGCGTGGATTAGTTTACCTGTACCAGGGACGGGTAGCCATTCGCATTTCACCCCGACTTGACGGATATGGCGGCTAATTGTGATTAAATCTCTCCAAGTACGCCAATTACCAATTAAGGCGATAAAATCTCCTGTAGAGGGATAAAATTTTTCTAGGGGTGGGGGATAGGCTTGGGTGTGGGGACGGGAATCACAATAACCTAACATTTCCAAGGACATCATTAACCTTAATTTCTGTCCGGATTGTTGGAGGTGACGGGCATAATCTGTACTACCGAGGAGTCCGTATTCTTCCATGTCAAAGGCAACCAAACGTAGGGGATGGCGACAAGGGTTTTTGCGGAATATGCGTGCCAATTCCAGTAAAACAGCCACACCAGTGGCATTATCATCTGCTGCGGGTGAACCGGGAACACCGTCGTAGTGTGCGCCAATTAAAATTGGTGGTAAATTGGTCTTTTTAAGGGTCGATTGAGGCGGTAAATTGAGAATGAGGTTTTGGCAGACTTTTGTACCGACCTTAAAGGTGTGGATTTCCACACTTCCCGATTGTGAAAGTTGGGCACGAATGTATTGTTGGACAAAGAAATGTCCTGCGGATGCCATGTAGGGGTCACGCAATCTGGCTATCTGATTTAAGTGGGTGTGTAAAGATGTTTTGAGATTCACAAAATTAGCACGTACTAGACAATGCTCTATACCGTGTATTTATCAACTGCAAGATAGAATAAATCAAGTATTGATTGCAAGCGATTGCCAAGATATAAATTCACTATTTTAATGACGTATTAGGAGAGATAGCAACGCATGGGTAAGGTAGTCGGCATAGACTTGGGTACAACTAACTCGGTGGTTGCCGTCATGGAGGGTGGTAAACCTGTGGTCATTGCGAATGCCGAGGGTATGCGTACTACCCCCTCTGTCGTTGGCTTTAGTAAGGATGGGGAACGGGTAGTTGGCCAAATGGCCAGACGGCAAACTGTGTTAAACCCACAAAACACCTTTTTTGGGGTGAAACGGTTTATTGGTCGTAAGTACGGGGAATTGTCCCCTGAGTCGAAACGGGTTCCCTACACGATTCGTAAGGACGAGTATGGCAATATTAAGGTGGCTTGTCCCCGGTTGAGTCGGGATTTTGCTCCGGAAGAAATTTCGGCGATGGTCTTGAAGAAGTTGGCGGATGATGCTAGCCGTTATCTGGGGGAAAAGGTGACGGGAGCAGTGATTACCGTACCTGCCTATTTTAATGATTCCCAGCGCCAAGCGACTAGAGATGCGGGACGAATTGCGGGTTTGGATGTTTTGAGGATTTTGAATGAACCGACCGCAGCTGCACTAGCCTATGGTTTGGACCGGGGTGAAAGTGAATTGATTTTAGTGTTTGACCTGGGTGGGGGAACCTTCGATGTCTCGATTTTGGAAATTGGGGATGGGGTGTTTGAGGTCAAAGCTACCAGTGGGGATACTCAACTGGGGGGTAATGATTTTGACAAGAAAATTGTCGATTGGTTGGCGGAGCAATTTTTAGAAGCAGAAGGGATTGACCTCAGGCGCGATCGCCAAGCTTTACAACGTCTGATGGAAGCAGCAGAAAAGGCGAAAATCGAGCTTTCGGCGGTCAGTGTCACCGATATCAACTTACCATTTATCACCGCCACCGAAGATGGACCAAAACATTTAGAAACTAGATTAACGCGATCGCAATTTGAAGGATTGTGTCAAGATTTACTGAGTCGTATCCGTAATCCTGTCAAGCGGGCGTTACGGGATTCGGGCTTAACTCCCCGTGATATCGAAGAAGTCGTTTTGGTGGGGGGAGCCACTCGCATGCCAATGGTGAAGGAAATTGTTACAGCCATCATCGGTATTGAACCGAGTGAAAATGTTAACCCGGATGAGGTTGTGGCAGTCGGTGCGGCTGTACAAGCGGGTATATTAGCAGGGGAATTCAAGGATGTATTATTGTTGGATGTTACACCCCTTTCCATTGGTTTGGAAACCATCGGTGGTGTGGCGAAAAAATTAATTCCCCGTAACACCACAATTCCCGTCCGTCGCTCCGATATATTTTCCACCTCGGAAAATAATCAAAACACCGTGGAAATCAACGTCATCCAAGGTGAACGGGAAATGGCTGCCGATAATAAATCTTTGGGACGATTTAAATTGTATGGTATTCCTCCGGCTCCCCGTGGTGTTCCCCAAATTCAAGTATCATTTGATATTGATGCCAATGGGATATTACAGGTGACAGCCCTAGACCGGACGACTGGAAGGGAGCAAAGTATTACCATTCAAGGTGCATCAACATTGAGCGAAATGGAAATTCAAGCAGCCATTCGTGATGCCGAAAAATACGCCGAACTCGACCGTCAGCGCAAAGAAAAAGTAGAAAAGCGGACCCGTGCAGAAGCTTTGATTTTACAAGCAGAAAGACAACTGCGGGAAATCGCTCTGGATTTTGGTATGTCCTTTGCTCGTCCCCGTCGTCAACGCATTGATAATATCTGTCGGGATATGCGGGAAGCTCTGAATGCCAACGATGACCGAGGTATTGATCAAACCTATGCTGATTTACAAGATGCTCTCTACGACCTGAATCGGGAAGTGCGTCAGTATTATGTAGACGACGAAGATGATGATTTGTTTAGCACCATCAAGGATATATTTACCGGTGGTAGCGATAAGGATGATAAGGACTTTGGTCGGGATTATGACCGGGGTTATGGTCGCGATACGGGATACCGGAATCCGAATCGGGATTATGACCAAGGTTATGGACGCGATCGCGGACGTGATGATACGGGATATCGGGATACAAACCGGGATTATGACCAAGGTTATGGACGCGATCGCGGACGTAGTGATACTAGTTATGGACGCGATCGCGGACGTGATGATACGGGATATCGGGATACAAACCGGGATTATGACCAAGGTTATGGACGCGATCGCGGACGTGATGATACCGCTTCCCGTCGAGATTCCCGACGCGATTACGACCGGGGAAGTAGACCTATCGACGATAGACCATCGAGAAGAGCGGAGCGTCCCAGTTACCAAGATAATTGGGATGACGATGATGATTGGCTGTAGATACTTACCAAGCAAGGAATGGACGGTTACAGGAAAAAATATCTGACCAAACCATCCTTCCCCACCCACTTCATACAACTTTTACCATTGGATGGAGAGCAAAACAAAGTCGGGATGTAAGTTTCTTGACCAAAAAGTATGGACATCTCGACTTTACATTCACCCAACCCATCTGCTAACCCTTAAAGGTAGGAAAAATTATACGGAATTAGGATGTAATTACTGGTAGATACTAACTAAGTATTATCTGAATTGTATTAATTATCCCAGTTACAAAATTATTGTCACAGATTTGTTACAGATAATAGTCATATAACTCTGCCGCAGCAGAATTACTGACGTTGCCATGCAATATGACTACCTTTAATCTTAAATCTCAAATCCCAAATCTCAAATCTCAAATCCACCCACTTGGCTATGCAGCAAAACTTGCGGAACTATCGCGATTACTACGGAATTTTAGGAGTATCAAAAGACGCGTCGAACGAAGAAATCAAAAAAGTTTATCGACGTTTAGCAAGGCAGTATCACCCAGACTTGAATCCTGGTAATAAAGCTGCTGAGGAAAAATTTAAAGATATTAACGAAGCTTACGACGTTCTCTCGGATGAAAGCAAAAGAGCTAAATACGACGAGTACAGTCGTTATTGGAACGCAAATAACAAAAATACCCGTAAACCTTGGGGTGGAAATGGGTCAAATCGCAGTCAAGGAAACACTACGGTAGATCCTAGCGAATATAATGATTTTGATAGCTTCCTCAACCAAGTTATCGGTGTCGGAGCAAGACGCAATCCTACCCCCACAAATACCGATCCATTCCGTACTCCCCGTAGCAAAGTTGCCTATACCCCCAATACTCCCCGCAACAACAAACGGGATATTGAAGCCAGGTTAACAATTCCCTTAGAAAAAGCCTATAAAGGGGGATTAGAAAGAATTCGTCTAGAAGATGGACGTTCCCTAGAAGTAAATATGCCACCAGCAATGGTTTCTGGACAAACAATTCGTCTACGTGACCAGGGAATTAATGGTGGTGATTTATACTTAAAAATTACCGTTGAACCCCATCCGCGATTTAAATTAGAAGGAGCAAACATTTTTTGTCAAGTAGCAGTCACCCCCGCAGAAGCAGTATTAGGGGGACAAATCGAAGCACCCACCTTGGATGGATTAGTCAAAATGACCATTCCCCCTGGAGTGCGGACAGGACAACGATTTCGCTTGGCGAATAAAGGATATCCCACAGAAGGAGGTAAAAGGGGAGATCAACTAGTGGAAATTCAAATTGTCACCCCAAAAACCATTACACCCGAAGAACGGGAATTGTACGAGAAACTACGCAGCATCGAAAGTTTTAAACCCCGTGCTGATTTAATATAAGGTGATACACCCAGCCTAAAGCCTCCAACTTCTCGCCATGATATAATCCCTTGCATCGGGTTCGTAATTTGTAATTAGGGTCTGCTTTTAGCGTGTAAGCACACTAGCAAAAGTCTTTGAGCAGGGTTTAGGGTATATGAATAGGAATCCGACTTGAATCTTGCTAGGTATGTCGATAAATAAAGCATTGTCCGATAAGCATCGGGGTAATTAGAGCTTTCAGAAATCAAATTATGATTCCCTCTGATTCCTATATATACTTCGCATCCTGAAATATTTCCCTTTTATTTTGTTGACAGGTGACAGTCAACAATTAACGTTTAACTACTACAAACTACGTAGCTTGCTTCCCGCGTAGCAGGTATTACAAATTACGTACGCGAAGCGTTGCCGCAGGCTATTACGAACTACGAATTACGAATTACAAATTACGAATTACAAATTACGAACTACGAATTACATCCAGCTTTCTAACTCTTTCCTGGATTCAGATTGAACAAAAAAGGAACACCGCTTGTAGACTCATTCCCAATTACCAAAACATTAGGCATTTGCGCACCACCACTTTTCCAAGCTTCGATCGCTTCCTTTTGTAACACTAATTCTCCCCCCTGTGCTTTCAGGGTTTCTGCTAATAACCGTTGTGCTTCAGCTTTACCTTTAGCTCGGTTGATATCTGCCTGTGCTTCCTGTTCAGCTTCCCTCGCTACATATACAGCTCTTTGAGCTTTCTGTTCCGCTATTTGTTTTTCTTCCACAGCCTTGGCAAATTCCGGTGAAAATGTTAAGTCAACAACACTAGTATCAAGAATAACTATCCCGTATTTATCCAAGCGTTGACCCAATGCACTGTCAAAATCTTCTTTGAGTTCGCTTCTTTTGGTAATTGCTTCTTCCACAGTCCTTTTAGCCGCAGCGATTTTAAAAGATTCTTGAGTTTGAGGTGCAATAATTTTAGCAACCACATTCTCTAAGGTTCCCTGTTTTCTGCGTACATCAACCACCTGATTCGCATCGAGACGGAAATTAATCGCAAATCGAGCGGAAATATTTTGCAAATCTTTAGTCGAACTTTCTGCCGGAACCTCAAATTTTTGTACAGTTAAATCATATAAATCCACCACCGAAATAAAAGGTGGTTTGAGATGAATTCCTTCTAGTAAAACATTATCTTTGGCTTTACCTAAAACACTCAAAACCCCAGCTTGACCGGGATTAATAATAATAAAGGAATTTAGAATTAAAATTGTCACCAATCCAATCAAAATTCCCAATATTGTTGTTGGTAAGCTCGATAATTGCGGATTTCTCATCTTGACGTTTACCTATTGCTGTAAAGATATGGCTACGCCATCATGGTAATCTCACTTACCTACCAGCACAAGGTTGTGGTCAATTGAATTTGTCGTCAGAATACATTTTCTAGGCGTTGCTGAATTAGGATATGAATTATATTTAGATACATTTTGTATTAAAACCAAAACTGTAGTAGTAGACGTAGCATTGCTACGTCTACTACTACAACGATGATTAACGGCAAAACCTAACCTAATTAATTATCTCTGATTAGAACGTTCTAAATCTTGTAAATTCAATTGTAACTGCATTCCCTCATTCCAGTCAGAATTTGATTGCGCTGGCTGTAACATAAAGGGTGTATCCGGTGACGACAGGGAGTCACTATCTGTAATTGTGATTACCTTGGAATTAGTAGAACTAGTATTTTCACCTGCAGAATTTGAATCCATCGTCACCCCAAAAAATTGGGAAAAATCATCCTCTGCGGTGCGACTATTAATGCCGTCGAACAAAGCATTACTTGATGCGGGAGGGTTTACTGGAAGCAGGTTTTGACGATTTATGGACTGAGCAAAACTGACAACAGGTGTTACGCTCACTACAGTTGTTGCTCCAATCACCGCAAATATCGTGACCTTCATAATTTGCTACCAAATGAGAATTGGATTTGCCACCTATTATACAAAGTGAAGTTGGAATGAAGCCATTTTTTCGTCAGGGAATAATTACCTAAAACTATCCCTAAACCGATTCAGGCTGGTATTATCGTCGAGTGTCGCCGGAATATGGGAAAGTCATAATTGTTTACAATCAATCTAGACTTGGTTTCCCGATACCAAAATGAATACATAAATTTGGAAATCCTGATTTAAACTAAATACCGGTTCAAAAATATTTGCAACACTTCCAGAATATGAGACGCAATATATTGCGTCTCTACAAACAAAATTCATCTGTCCCAGTCTTATTTAAAATTGGTATCAAAATGTCAAAACTCAACCAAATCTTAGAAATTACCCGTACAGTTGCTTGGGGTGCTGCGGATATTTTGCGATCGCATTATCGCGGTAATCAGGAAAAGCTGGATATCCAGTATAAATCTGGGAATGATCCGGTGACAGTTGCTGATATCGCCGTTAGTAATTACATTATTCAGGGTTTGCAAGCCCAGTTAGGCAATGATGATTTTGGCTATATTAGTGAAGAAACCTACAATGGTCAACCCTCACCTCAAGAATATGTTTGGGTCATTGATCCTCTGGATGGGACACGGAATTTTATTCAAAAAACTGGTGAATACGCCATTCATATTGCCCTAGTCCATCAACATCGTCCCGTTTTGGCTGTAGTTGCAACTCCAGAAGCCGAAAAAATCTACCATGCAACCCTTGGTGGTGGAACCTATGTGGAATATCGTCATGGGAAAAAAGAAAAACTACAGGTGAATCCAACTCGCAACTTGGAGGATTTAATTCTCCTAGTTAGTCGTTCCCATCGTAGCGAACCCCTCGATTACATACTTCAACACCTACCCTGTCAAAATCAACAAAATGTCGGTAGTGTCGGCTGTAAAATTGCCATCATCGTTGAAGGTAAGGCTGATGCCTATATTTCCCTTTCCAGTAAATCCGCACCCAAGGATTGGGATATTGCCGCACCAGAACTAATTTTAGCGGAAGCTGGTGGTAAATATACTAGCTATGACGGCTCTACTTTGGTGTATAACACCGATGATATTAATAAATGGGGTGGGTTTGTAGCCAGTAACGGCAAGTATCATTCAGAACTTTGCCATCAAGCAGCAAATTTACTTGCCCAATGGCATGGGCAAGAGTAGTATAAATCACATATTATCTACATTTGCAGATGCTTAATTACCGACTGCACATCCTTATCACCCCGTCCAGAACAGTTGATGACGATACGGGGACTACCAGTTAACTGGGGACACAAAGTTTCTAAATAGGCGATCGCATGGGAAGTTTCCAAAGCTGGGATAATCCCCTCTAAGCGTGATAGTAACTGTAAGGCTTTCAAAGCCTGCTCATCGGTGACACTGTAATATTCAGCCCTTCCCGTCTCCATTAGGTAGCTATGTTCTGGACCTACCCCCGGATAGTCCAAACCTGCACTAATGGAATGGGCTTCTATTACCTGTCCATCCTCATCCTGTAACAAATAACTCATCGCCCCATGCAACACCCCCACTCGCCCTTTAGTTAAAGTTGCCGCATGTTTATCCGTATTTACACCATGTCCAGCCGCTTCCACCCCAATTAATCGCACCGATGGTTCCGGGATAAACTCATGAAAAATCCCCATTGCATTGGAACCACCACCCACACAAGCCATGACAATATCCGGTAAACCTCCCCACTTTTCCATTGCTTGAGCGCGGGTTTCCTCACCAATCACCGCATGGAAATCCCGCACAATCATTGGGTAGGGATGGGGTCCAGCCACGGAACCAAGGATATAATGGGTTGTCTCCACATTTGTCACCCAATCCCGAATTGCTTCCGATGTCGCATCCTTGAGGGTTCCCGTCCCCGCTTCCACCGGATGTACTTCAGCCCCCATCAACCGCATCCGAAACACGTTTAAGGCTTGACGTTCCATATCTTGAACGCCCATAAAAATGACACACTGTAAGCCAAAGCGAGCGCAAACGGTAGCGGTCGCAACACCGTGTTGACCGGCTCCAGTTTCGGCGATAATCCTTTGTTTACCCATGCGTTTTGCCAGTAACACCTGACCCAGGGCATTATTTATTTTGTGAGCGCCAGTATGATTTAAATCTTCCCTTTTTAAGTAAATTTGCGGTCCAGTGCCATCAGGACGACCATAATGAGCAGTTAAACGTTCCGCAAAGTATAAAGGAGTAGCTCGACCCACATAATCCCGTAAAAGTTGTTGTAATTCCGTTTGAAAATCCTGGTCATAGCGATATTTTTGGTATGCTGCTTCCAACTCGGTTAATGCTGGCATTAAAGTTTCCGGTACATATTTACCACCAAACTTACCGAATCGTCCTTGAGCATCGGGAAGTTGGGATGTGGTCAATTTAGGAGAAATTGGAGTTGCAGTCATGACGAAACCTGGAATTTATTGAACGGAATAATTTTAATTATAGGCATTTTATAGTACACAAGCTCCCAGGCTTGATATACAAGTTTGAAGGTAAGAGTCAAAGGGAGGTAGAACAAATGTTGGGAATTATACTCAAAGAAGCACGGGTTTATCGGGAAATTAAGGAAGAAGGACGGAAAGCAGAAGCGTGTCAGCTAATTACGCGTCTACTAACCCGACGGGTAGGAGAACTACCACAACCAGTGCGATCGCAAGTTGAATCCCTTTCCCTGGAGGAATTAGAAAATCTTGGTGAAGCATTGCTTGATTTTACTAGCATGGCTGATTTAGATGCATGGTTAGCAGCACTTAACCCTTAAAATGGTGAAGCTGCTATTTTCCAACCTGAATGCGTCGAGATTCGATATTTTACAAATTATTTCAGCAATCTCCCAGTTTATTATTCGCCCTGTTAACAAATCCACCTGCGAATGCAGACGAGTACATATTTGATTCGGTAGCAGTTAAAGAAGCAAAATTTGAAATCGATGGTGTATTTCTACCACCGCAAACCGAAAATCCAGGTGTGGTGTATTTCTGTGAGGTGCAATTTCAGAAGGACGAAAGACTATACGAAAGGGTATTTGCCGAATCCTATCTCTACTTTTATCGCAACCGTGACAGATTCAGCAATTTGCAAATCGTCATCATTTACCCATCCCGTAGCTTAGAACAAACAGATATTAGTCCTTACCAAAGTCAACTCAACAGTCCCCAGGTACATCGGATATATCTGGATGAACTCGGAGATATTCGTTCGTTACCCGTATGGGTAGGATTAATGGTGTTGACTACAATTGATGAAGAACAAGCAACAGAAGAAGCAAGGAATTTATTAACAAGGAGTCAACAGGAAGTACCTCCAGCAGAAAATCGTGCCATCATAGAGCTAATTACCACAATCATGGTGTACAAGTTTGAAGGTAAGAGTCAAAGGGAGGTAGAACAAATGTTGGGAATTACACTCAAAGAAACACAGGTTTATCGGGAAATTAAGGAAGAAGGACGGAAAGAAGGAAGGGAAGAGGGAAAGGAAGAAGGAAGAAAAGAGGGAAGAAAAGAGGGACGAAAAGTAGAAGCGTGTCAACTTATAATGCGTCAATTAACCCGACGAGTAGGAGAACTACCACAACCAGTGCGATCGCAAGTTGAATCCCTTTCCCTGGAAAAATTAGAAAATCTCGGTGAAGCATTGCTTGATTTTACTAGCATGGCTGATTTAGACGCATGGTTAGCAGCACTTAACCCTTAAAATAGTGAAGCTGCTATTTTCCAACCTGAATGCGTCGAGATTCGATATTTTACAAATTATTTCAGCAATCTCCCAGTTTATTATTCGCCCTGTTAACAAATCCACCTGCGAATGCAGACGAGTACATATTTGATTCGGTAGCAGTTAAAGAAGCAAAATTTGAAATCGATGGTGTATTTCTACCACCGCAAACCGAAAATCCAGGTGTGGTGTATTTCTGTGAGGTGCAATTTCAGAAGGACGAAAGACTATACGAAAGGGTATTTGCCGAATCCTATCTCTACTTTTATCGCAACCGTGACAGATTCAGCAATTTGCAAATCGTCATCATTTACCCATCCCGTAGCTTAGAACAAACAGATATTAGTCCTTACCAGAGTCAACTCAACAGTCCCCAGGTACATCGGATATATCTGGATGAACTCGGAGATATTCGTTCGTTACCCGTATGGGTAGGATTGATGGTATTGACAACCCTAGAAGAAAATCGTGCGACCGCAGAAGCAAGGAATTTATTAACAAGGAGTCAACAGGAAGTACCTCCAGCAGAAAATCGTGCCATCATAGAACTAATTACCACAATCATGGTGTACAAGTTTGAAGGTAAGAGTCAAAGGGAGGTAGAACAAATGTTGGGAATTACACTCAAAGAAACACAGGTTTATCGGGAAATTAAGGAAGAAGGACGGAAAGAAGGAATAAAAGAAGGAGAACAACGAGGAGAGCAACGAGGAGAACAGCGAGGACGGAAAGCGGAAGCGTGTCAGCTAATTACGCGTCTACTAACCCGACGGGTAGGAGAACTACCACAACCAGTGCGATCACAAGTTGAATCCCTTTCCCTAGAACAATTAGAAAACCTCGGTGAAGCATTGCTTGACTTTACCAGCATGGCTGATTTAGATGCATGGTTAGCAGCACTTAACCCTTAAAATTTAGATTTTAGCCCCACTATACCAACGCATGAGAACCTTCGCAAGGCGATGATGGTCGTGACGAACACATTGCTGTTCATCCTCCGACATCACATTAGCCATCACAATGCGTCGATTCAATTTGACCACCTCTTCTCGGTCAAGATAAACGGGATGGGATTTTTGTTGAGCATAGCGGATTAAAGCACGAGCAGAGGGTGATTTTTTGTGGACTAGAACTGCATTAAATAGGGGACGACCACAGGCTTTATCAATGGCGCGAATATGGTCAGACACAGTATAACCTTGGGTTTCACCCGGTTGGGTCATAATGTTACAGACATAAATACAGGGTGCAGGTGATTGGGCGATCGCATCGGCAATATCTTTCACTAGCAGATTGGGAATTACACTGGTATAAAGACTACCTGGTCCCATAATAATATAATCTGCATCTTTAATTGCCCGTACTGCTGCTGGTAAACCAGGTGGATTTGCTGGAGTACAACCAATATTGACTATTCTTCCCCCTGCTTTGGGAATATTCGATTCTCCTTGAATAAATCGACCATCGTCCAATTCAGCCCAAAGGGTGACATCTGCTAATGTAGCCGGTAATACCTGACCCCTAATTGCTAAAACCCGCGAACTTGCTGCTACCGCCCGTTCTAAATCACCCGTAATTTCACTTAAGGCAGTCAAAAATAAATTACCAAAACTGTGACCAGTTAATCCATCTCCTGCACTAAAACGATATTGGAATAACTCCGTCAGTAATTTTTCCTCATCCGCTAAGGCTGCTAAACAGTTGCGAATATCACCGGGTGGCAATACCCCTATTTCTCGCCGTAATCTACCGGATGAACCCCCATCATCGGCAACGGTGACAATGGCTGTAATATTAGCTGTGTAGTGTTTTAAACCCCGTAACAGGGTAGATAGACCCGTTCCACCGCCAATTACGACAATTTTTGGTCCTCGATATAAACGACGATGGGCCATTAACACATCAACTAATTCCTTTTCTCCTTGGGGACGAATCGCTTCCGTAATTGAGTTCACAGTCCGTGACTGTCCCCAGAGTAGAAGTAGTAAACCACACAACATTACCACTGGCCCACTGATGTAGTAGGGTATAGTCTCAGTGAGAGTACCTAAAAAATTACGCAGAAGTTGGATAGTTCGATAAATTGGTGTTAACTGAATTGAAATTGCAAACCCTAAAATCACAAATAGGACTCCAGTCACACTGATCAATAACCAGCGTTTAACGTATAGACCAGGAGATAGCCATTTAAACCATTGATTGACACGATGGGGGGTGCGACGCTGGGATTGGGACTGCAATGCGTTTAAAGCTTGTTTGAGGAAACCAATTGACATATTAACATTCAAAGAGCCGAACTCTGAAAATAATGTTTTACAAGGAATTTACACGCTTTTATCGGAATACTGGGTACAGAACTATGAGATTTTATAATTGCCATTTGACTTATAACAGTTCGTTAACGGTCTCAGCAAATATTTGTATCTGGAATCGAAAGGGAGTGGGGAGCTACAACCACAAGCGACAACTCGAACAACCTCAAAATACCAGGTGGTGTTAGTCAATGGTGAGTAGTTTATATATTTACCTAGCTTTTGTTCTCTGGGTGGACTACGACTTAAAGTTGTAAAAATTAGCAATACTCTTGAATTGATGGAAAAACGAATTTTAGGAATAGACCCAGGATTCGCTATTTTAGGCTTCGGGGCCATAAACGGTCAGGTTTCACAACAATCTTTACAATCCCCACCCGTAAATATGCTGGATTTCGGTGTGATTACCACTCCTAAAGATATGGATATGGGACAACGTTTGCGTGTATTGTATGATGATTTACATGAACTGATAAAAGAATTTCAGCCTGATTTGGTCGCCATTGAAAAATTGTTTTTTTATCGGATGGGTAACACCATTTTGGTGGCTCAAGCCAGAGGGGTAATTATGTTAGTTTTGGCACAGCATAATGTCACCTACGTGGAGTATACACCAGCCCAAATCAAACAAGCACTCACGGGCTACGGTAATGCGGAAAAATTGGAAGTCCAGGAAGCTGTTGCCAGGGAATTGGCATTGTCGGAAATACCTACCCCTGATGACGCGGCTGATGCACTGGCAGTGGCTTTGACGGCTTGGTATCAAATTTAATAATGTAGATTTTAGAGATGATTATCTACTGTCACAGACATCTGTCCACTCTTCGAGAAGCATCACCCCAGTTCTCACCCTGACTATGGCAGAAAAGAAAAAATACTCCGTCTGTAATTGCTTTTAAATATACGTGGTTGCAGTTGTTTCACCAGGATGAATATGGGAAAAATTAGAGACGTGATATGTCACGTCTCTAGGGGAAAATGAATCTAACTAACCGCGTCGATTGCGAATTTGGGTAATTCGGTCTAGAAGTTGAACTTCTTTTTTGCTATCTTGCAGGTTACGGGCGATAATTGCGGCTCGTTCATAAAAATTGCGAGCTGTTTGGTATTTCCCTAAACGTTCGTAGGTACGAGCGTAGGATTCAAAGGAAAGCAGTTGTTCGGGTAAATTCTGCATTTGCTTGGCTAGGTTTAGGCGTTGTGCTAGTAATTCAAAAGCCCGTTCGTACCGTTCCACTGAAACATGAGCAGCAACTAATCCATCAATGGAACGTAATTCATTAATGCGATCGCGACTGGCATTTGCTAATCTTAAAGCTCTTCCATAGGCTGCAATCGTATTTTGATAATCTCCGGTGGCAAAATAGGCATCACCTAGATTATTGTAGGTGTTAGCTTCCCCTAGGGGGTCACGCACCTGACGACGGTAGGTTAAAGCTGTTTCATAGAACTTGATGGCTTTGTTGTATTCACCGAGACGAGCTGCTGCTAATCCTAAATTACTCCAGGATAAACCCTGTCCCTCAGCACTTTTAATCCGATTGGCAATTTGTAAAGCCTCCGCAAATGCATCCCGTGCAGCCAAATCCGCATCACCCTGCTGCAAGAGGAATGTACCAATATTATTTAAAGCAAACACCTGCTGCTGCAAATCTCCCGTATCCCTGGCAATTCCCAAGCGTCTACGGATGGCATTTTCTGCTTCCTTATGTCTTCCTAAAGCCACATAGGCTCTACCCATCAACTCATAGGTCAAACCCTGCGATCGCAGGTCGCCCTGATGGTGATATACTTCTAGGGCGGGTAATAGGGCATCTAGGGCCTTACTCGGTGTATTCGCCCGTAAATATTCCTCGGCGATACGAACCCTTTGATCTGCCCAATCCCTGGTTTCCCGACCCATCCAAGGTGAAGTAAAAGGGGTATTGCGAATCGAATTCGGTTGGTGTAACTGTCGTGTTAAGTCGGTTGCGGATACCCCTGGAGGAGTTGCTAAACCCCCCAGCAATATCAATAATCCCCAGGCAGATAAAATCCGGGAATTACCAGTCAAATTGCCCACAGCAAGCACAAAACTAAGCAAATTCTTTTGCCCTGGTACTAATTTTTGGTGTTTCATAAAAAATATCCCGTCGGGGACGGTTTTAAAAAAAATATTTTACAAACTTGATGGTATACCTACGTATTTCCACCAACAGAAGCAGGCAGCAAATTTTCACCCAAATAGATAGCACGTATATCCGTTGGTAATTGCTCCTCAAGCATACGATAGCCTTCCTTCAGCAAATTGGCTACCTGGTTTGGGTCAATTTTTTCACCTTCTGCCTGTAGGTATGCAGCAATTCGCGTTTCGCTCCAATGGAAAGTTTGGGACATCAGTACCATCAATCGCAAAATCGGTGGTAACTGATCCAAAGCTTGTTCTACATAACACCAAAAAGGTGGAGATGTGGCTTGCAGAGAATAATGAATCGCTTCGGTGGGAGGCACTTCCAATTGATTGATACAATAGGCGGTCATATTAATCAGCCAATTTTGCAAAGTCAGACTTTCCTGTCCAGCAGGAATTGCCGCTAAATTCACACTCGCTAACTCGTTATAAATATGCCTCCAAGTTAAGGCAAACAGATAATCAGCCTGTACAGGCGATCGCGCTGAATGTCGAATTAATGTGTAGACAATCGGACTGTAACGGCAAAAAATCGCCGTAAAATACTTACCAGCGTTGGGATGTTTTTGAAACAATTCCAACAACTCCTGGTCGCTATGGTGAAATAGGGACTTGACAAGGGGATGGTTAGCTTCAGCAAAATGAGGAATTTGCACGACGTTCAATCTTTAAATATCCAGATATTGATTACAAACAAATGAAAATTAAACTTTGTCTAGCCTGATTGCTCAGGGAATCGGTGATAGTTAGAATCAAAACAGTACAGGAAACAGCCAATTCAGATTGGACTGTACCCGGATTTCTCACAGGTAAGCTATAAGTTTTGCAGTCAAGGATTAATTTTCCTTCTACAGACTATCCCTACTCCCTTTAGGTTTGAGAAACTTGTGAGAAATACAGGTGTAGATTATAAGTAATTGGTACACTAAAACAATCGACTTAAATACTAAACTAAAAAACTTGAGTCCGAAATCGTCTCAATTATGATTTTTTGTATACAAACCTCAATTGATACTTCCATGTTTATAGCAGCTAGTACCTGGCAATTCCTCCATACCACCTTTCCTTTAGCTTCTTTTTTACCATCTTTGCCCCTAGATAGTTTATTCTCCACCCAGGGCATCATGGTCATGCTACTTGCTGCCTATGCAGGAGCAATGTGGATGTTTTTAACCAGTGCGCCCAAAGTATACACGGTAATGGTGTCCGATTTAGAGATTGCCCGCCAATTATACGAAGGATTGCTAGATTTACCCGCCGCCGAAGTACCTTTGCACTACTACTACAACTACGAACAAACCATCGGTGCTGCGGGAATTGACCCCCTATACCTGTCCACTAGCCCCACATTCGCCGGAAACCGGATGAATAATGCCAACGATGGACTTTGGTATCAACTGAAGAAAAACACCCAGTTACACGTCATTTCCGGTGCAAGTTTAGGAAGCAAAAATCAACAGCGTCATGTATGTTTTGACCACGACTGTTTAGAATTGATTTTAATGCGGGTAGAATTACGGGGTCTCAAATTTAAAATTCGTAGTCGTAAGCCCCTAAACTTCTTGGTTAAAGATTACGACGAGCGGATTATTGAAATGGCAGAAGTTGCTAATTAGTATAGGTATTTTCGGGGGAATAGTCCCATCATTTCGCCGACTTTTCCCCAATGATCCTTGACCGCACAGCAGATTTTTGATGTCGCCAAGTAAAAATCACTTCTTAATTTTCCCCGACTGATTTTGATGGGGGTATAACTGCTGTCTACCATTGCGGATCACGCGTAACATCTCCGTCAAATCCTCCTCGATGTTTTCCAAAACACTGTCAGCGTACTCATCCGCACCCTTTTCAATTTCCTCCGCTTGAGCGATCGCATTTTGTCGCATTTGTTCCAACTCTTGCTGACACTGACGACGTAAATTCTCTATTTCCTCTAGGGTATCCTGCATCATTGTCTCGCATTCCTGCTGTACCCGCAGATGCATCTGTTCCGCTTCCCGTTGAGCTTGACGGATGATATCACTATCATTGAGAATTTGGCTGCGTTTGGCTTGTGCAGCATCGATAATTTGCTGTCCGTACTCCTCCGCTTCCAGCAAAATCTCCTGCTTTTGTTGGATAATACTTAAAGCTTCATTAAAAGCATCCGGTAAGGACAAGCGAATGTAATCAAGTATTTCCAACAACTTCTCTTCATCCACAATCGTTCGTCGCGTCAGTGGAATCCGAAAACCGTTGAGAATCATTTCCTCCAAGCGATTTAACTCGGCTTGGATATTGCCACCCCCCAGTTGCATCGTCTCGTTACTGGGTAATTCATCGGCAAAATTAGACTGGTGGGGATTAATTCCGTTCACTTCTGGTTGGATACTGGGTACTTGTTGGCGTAACATTGCTGTAATTCTTGAGCGACATGGGAAGGAACGAGGTGTTCAATAGAACCACCAAACCTTGCAATCTCTTTTACCACACTACTACTTAAAAAACTATACTCGTTTGATGTAGCCAAAAAAACTGTCTCAATTTGGGTAGAAAGAGTTTTGTTTGTATGCGCCATTTGCAGTTCCACCTCAAAATCGGAAACTGCACGTAACCCCCTGAGTAATACCTGTGCTTGACGCATCTGAGCGTAGTTTACCGTTAAACCATCAAAACTATCCACCTCGACACTAGGTAAATGTACAACCGCATGACGGATTTGTTCAAGTCGTTGTTGCACACTAAATAAGGGATTTTTATTGGGATTACGCAAAACAGCTACAATCACTCGGTCAAACAGTTGTACCCCTCGTTCGATAATATCAAGATGTCCAAAAGTAATGGGATCAAAACTTCCTGGATAGATTGCAATCACAATTTGTTTAATTCCTTAGTATATGCTTTACTCTACAGAAAATAGGGAGTAGCCTACATGTAGGCATTTAGTAGGTGGGTGGTAAAAATTGTCGTTGAGATCAGGGAGTACAGACGACCCGTCGGGTCGTCTGTACGCCGAATGATTGGTTCTGTTGCGGTTTTATGTTTAATTGCACCTACCTAACTTGAAATTGTGAAAATTTTGATCGATGGGGAAAGGTACGTAGATGCGCTCATAGGGCTTCTTGTTAAAGCTTTTTCAGGACTAGAACCACAAATACGAACCCCTTAGTATACAATAGACCATTCGGCTCATAGATAAAGGACGTTTTTACATAACCCTTCGATTGACCCTCACCGTAGCGACATTAAGCATCTAAATGGTATTACTGTTTCCCATTCCCCTTTAATGACCATTTCCCTCCTAGAGAATTTCCCGACGTAGATAGGGCTGTAAAACTTCCGGGACGCGAATCGTACCATCACTTTGCTGATAGTTTTCCAATATGGCCGCCATTGTTCGCCCAATCGCTAAACCGGAACCATTCAGGGTATGTACATACTGAGTACCTTTTTTACCTGTTTCTCGAAAGCGAATATCGCCCCGACGGGCTTGAAAATCGAGAAAATTAGAACAACTAGAAATCTCCCGATACTTACCCGCAGAAGGCAACCACACCTCTAAATCATAGGTTTTTGCGGAACTAAATCCTAAATCACCCGTGCATAACTCAATTACCCGGTAGGGTAATTTTAAGGCCTGTAAAACTGCTTCGGCATTCCCAACCAGTTTCTCTAATTCCTCAAAGGATGTGTCGGGATGGACAAATTTGACTAGTTCTACCTTATTAAACTGGTGCAGACGAATCAAACCGCGCATATCCCGTCCGTAACTACCTGCTTCTCGACGAAAACAGGGTGTATAGGCACAATGGTAAATCGGTAAATCCTCTGCGGCTAAAATTTCACCCCTGTATAGATTGGTGACTGGAACTTCCGCCGTCGGGATTAACCACAGGTCGTCTGCACTACATTTAAAACTTTCCTCGGCAAATTTGGGTAACTGTCCAGTAGCTGTTAAGGATTCCGTATTCACTAAAATTGGTGGCAAAACTTCCACATAACCCGCGTCAGTTTGCATGTCCAGCATAAACTGAATTAATGCCCTTTCTAAAGCCGCACCAGCACCCATCAAAGCCACAAATCGGCTTTGGGCTACCTTAACTGCCCTTTCAAAGTTCAGTATTCCTAATTTTTCGCCCACATCCCAGTGCGGAATAATACCTTTATCCTGGGGAATATACTCATCTCCCCATTTACGAATTTCCACATTTTCTTCTTCACTTTTACCAATGGGTGTGGAATCACTAGGTAAATTGGGAAGAGCTAGCAATAATCCTTGAATTTGTTCTTTTAATTCTTTTTCTTGGGGTTCTAATTCACTAATCTGGGCTTTAATGGTTTTTCCTTCTTCTCGTAAAGCTTCAACTTCAGAACCCTTGGGGTCAGCACCAGCTTTGATTTTTTGAGGAATTAAACTGGCAATTTCATTTCCCCGTGCTTGTAATTGAGTTCTAGTGGCTTCTAACTCCCGTTGTTTTTGATTGAAGTCTAAAATTGGGCGAATATCATATTTATCACCGCGACTGGCTAATTTCTGTGCCACTAATTCTGGATTTTCTCGTATTTGCTTGATGTCTAACACAAACTTTTCTCTATCGAATAATATATATTTACCAAAGATTTTGCCAAAAAATCAGCAAAAAAATTTGTCTGGAAATTGCAGTCCGTTGTTTTTGATTTACTAAGTAAAATTCAGTAAATAAATGTAACGGATATTAGATATTTAAACCAAGTATGAAGCCACCCTGAGATGGAAATGGTTGGAGTAATGACAATCCAGATACAGTCAAAAATACTTACCTTTATCTGGTAACACGGTTAAGTAGCCAAATAGAACCAACCAACCCAGCAAAGTGGGCAGAAATTGTATTCGTATTGGCTTGGACGACGAAAATATCTAAGGGTTGGACTATCCGACTGGGGTCAACCTGGGTAATTGTTCCCGGAATAATTTGGGAAACCGTTAGGGATTTTGTCAAGAGGATGCCGACAATTGCTTGGGCTCCAATTAGGGTTAATAATATCCCTACCAGATGCACAATTAACCCAAATCTGACAGTTTGAATTGTTTCGATTTTCCGGGGGCGATTATTGGGATTGGGTGAGTCTAATTGCCTACCAATGCGCACGTAGCGAAAGGAAATAAAAATACCTATTCCTAAAGCTACTAGCCCACTAATTGCAAAAAATATCCCCAACCCTGCTCCAGGATTATTGGGAGATTGAGCAGCACGGGAAGCTGCACTAAAGCTTGCAAAAGTCAAAATCCCGGCAGATACTAACCCCAGAACTACTTGCGACCAAAAGGTAATCCAACCAGTTAAACGAAATAATCTGGCGATCGCACGCAATTGAGATGATGAAGACTGAGGCTCAACTTGATCTGACATACGCCATCATGAATGAAATCCAGGTGCAGGATTAAATTTATATCATTCCGACCAGATATACCAGGGTTTTCTAGCAAAAGGAGAAGAGGGACAAAAATAATCCATGCCTTTTACTTATAAGTTAATACATTTAGATGAGCAGGTAAGGTTGAGGTAACTGGGGGAGCATAGTCCGGAAATAGTATCAAAATTTTCCGGCAACACGTTAAATATTGATTTATTTTTTCCCATTTTGCCCCTATACCCACTAAAAAGCCACCGCAGCTACATTCATCACCTTCGGTAATCACTGTCCATAAAAGTATTTATTAAGTTTTCCCACAAAAACCACATTTTACCTTTAAAATATCTTGGGCAGCATTTTATGCTGAATTAGTCCTTAGTTACTTGCATTACTTTACACCTATAGCAACACCCGTGCTGCTATCAATTTACTCCTCACCACACACTTTGCAAATCTAACTATCGACTGTTAACCCTTTAGATGTAAAATACGCGTTTGTAATCATACAGTAGTCTGTATGCTTGTTGGTATAATGTTTGCTATTTGGTTTTTTAAGCCTAAGTAGCTTTATATACTTAAATGGCACGGGGTAGCACTATATACTGTCTACTGGGTTTGTAGGTCTATAACAGCAGGCATTTTTTTTAGCCATTCATCAACTATGAAACTAGAGGATATATACCATTTCTTCGACAATCCTCCGCCAACCTATTTGTGTCAAGAACTAGCCGTTTGTTACATCTTATCTGTGTTGCGGCAGGGGGAATCATACGGTACAGAATTGATACAACGCTTGGAGGCGGAATACCCAGGCTATCGACTTTCGGACACCGTGCTTTACAGCGCAATTAAGTTTCTGGAAGACGAGGAGGCGATTACTGGGTACTGGAGGAAGTTGGAGGGTCGGGGGAGACCAAGGCGGATGTACCAAGTGTCTCCGGATTGGCAAGAACAAGCTGATGATTTGAAACGTTTATGGCAAGAGTATATTAATAAGAGACAACTTAATTGATAATTAAAAGTAATTAACTATTAGGTTGCCTGGAAATACATAGGAATTGCTATGGACTCTGCTATTTTGCCATCCACGTTGCTGTTGACGTTGCTGATGTTTGTGGGACAATTCTTTTTTATTCGTGCTTCCATAAAAGACCGCACGGAAACAGCCCGATTAATCTCGGATGAGGATGAAGCAACTCTCTTGCCAAAGTTGAAGGAATATTTTCGCACCCGTTCCTACCAAGTTACATCAGTGGATACTGAACACAATCAAGTGTTTTTCGAGGGACTTGTCCGACCCAGTGCATTTATGGCAGCGTTTTTAACGCTGCTTGGTGCAGTGGGCAGTCTATGCTTGGCTTTAGTTTTATCAATGGTTTTGGCCATTCCTTGGTTTTATTTACTGGGATTGGTATTTCTTTCACCATTGATCGGGATATTTTATTGGAAAAAAGCAAAAAGACTTGAAAAGGTGTCGCTCAAGGTGGAGTCCCCTGATGGCGAATCAAGCTCTTCAAGTCAAATAGCTGTAACTGCTCACCGTGACGAATTGATCGAGATGCGACGGGCTTTACGACTCAGACTTTGTGATTGACTTTAGTTATTCAGAAACCAAAGATATTGCCGTACTGATGACTATTCCATAAAATCTGAAAGTCCTATCGGTCAGCAAGTATCTGGAAATGAACCATTAACTATTAAGCAACTACAAAGGAGTATCTTGGGGGAATGCTATTTCAGTCCGCATTCATATTGCTTTGGATTCCTTTGTATTGTCTTTAGAGTTTCTGGCTTCATCCTAAACCACCGCTCCTCACATTTTTCTTTGTCATGTTTACCATGCAAGAAATTATCGTTCGGAAATAGCGCTTTGTCTGATTTGGTAGTGTTCCTGGCAAGGGAAGCTGCAAAGTTTAAAAAAAGATAAGTTTTTTCGTATAAATAGCTTTTTTGCCAGTTAATAAAATCAAAAGCTAACATCAATTACCAAAGTCGAATAACATCGTCGCCAATTATCGACCCGCCAATGCGAGTTGTTCCTGCGCTGGGGAACCTTCAAGTGTTCTCAGGCTAGGAAATAGGAAATGATTCTCTTCGACATACTGCGCTCCGAATAATCCTTTCTCAGCCCAAAAATAACGGTCTGTTGTATGTTCGTTGCGCTTTACAAGCAGTAGCGCAGGTGGCAAGATTCCTTCAGCTTGAATGAATTTTCTTGCTGCTGTCACTGGTTTTTCTTCACCACTTTCTATGCTGTACTGAGGTACATGCTCCAAAATCCGTCTCCCTTCCTGGCGACGACGGCTTTTCCGCTTGCGTCTCCTAGCCAAGCTATTTTCCTCCTAATTTTAAAGCAATAGATTGTAGTTATAGCTACAAAATCCGTCGTAATTATAAAAGTTCTAGCTTAAAAAATCAACTGTTTTTAAAGTATTGATACAACTCTTTGAAGAAATTTGATTAAAAATAGTAAATGTATAGGACTCCTAATTTTATATGGGAAAAAACTCGAGTATACCTCTGTGAGGAGTTCCTCGACTTGAGATTGAAGAGGGAGTAGCCATTATAAAGCGTGTACGCCAGAAGGCATGAAAGTGGTTTTTTCCTTCCCTGTTCTGCTCTTGTCTCTACCCATCCATTTTTACTCGTTAGACTACTGGGAGGGGAGATTTAGGGGTAAGCTCACTGTTGGCACTGACAAAGGCTAGAATTTAGTTAATATTTGTGCAGGGACTTTTATAGTTAGCATTTTTAGACCCTGATTAGAAGTCTCTAAAATGAATGAAAAATAACATAATAGCTGTTCCCCCTTCCGATTGACATCTCTGCGTGTCTCCCGTGCAAAGGAGATACATACCTGCTAACTTCTGACCTTCCCTTGGCAAAGGATGAATTGTCGAGTATTAGTTTTTTGCAATCTCAATCA
Organism: Calothrix sp. NIES-3974; assembly: GCF_002368395.1. Classification (GTDB taxonomy): domain Bacteria; phylum Cyanobacteriota; class Cyanobacteriia; order Cyanobacteriales; family Nostocaceae; genus NIES-3974. Next base: position 1,020,022 of record NZ_AP018254.1, on the reverse strand, counting down.
AAAGCAACACGGAAAATGTTAGTGTCTGCCAGTTCAGAATTTATTGCCCTTGCGCGATCGCAAATGGCGCTACTAGCTCAAAGCTTGGGAGCGACGTTGAGTATTGTGTATTTAACCCAGGATTTTGTTGATAACCATACGGGTGAGGCGAAGTTGTTACCGGTTGTAGTGTATCCGGATACGGAAGCGATCGCATCTAGCCGCGACGCAGATGGGGTGGAACTGGCGGATTTGGGGCTAACAAGGAATTTACTCGGTACACCTGTTACAGACGCTTTCCAGGGCTTTACGAGGGGCTATTTGCCTGGGGATGAAATTGACTTGACTGCTTCTGGCAATTCTAGCGATGAGTATGTGGTGCGCGGCGATCGCATGGCTTTGCCTTTGATACATGAGGATGTGATTGTGGGGGTGTTGGTGACAATTCGCGAAGACCGGGTATGGCATCGACAGGAGCGAGTGAAAATTGAAAAGATTGCTCAAACTTTGGCGATCGCTTGTATTTTAGATCGACAACGGGCTTGGTTTCAGCGTCAATTGCATGAACAGCAATTGTTTCAAGAAAAACAAATTGATTTATTGGATAATTTATTGCACCAATTTCGTAATCCCTTAACTGCCTTACGAACCTTTGGCAAGCTGTTATTAAAACGCTTAAAAGTGGGGGATACAAATCGGGAAACGGCGGCTTCGATTGTCAGAGAAAGCGATAGATTACAGGAGTTATTACAAAAGTTTGATGAAGCAATTGATTTAAATATTGAAGATTTAAAACCAATTTTTGCACCAGCAAATCAACTTGTTGTCGAAACTCCCAGTAATTATCCTAAACCAACCTTACTTTTACCTGGTGCCGGGGAACAACAAGTCGATTGTAGCTTTTTAGAAATTCTTTTGCCTTTGCTCGATTCAGTCAAAGCGATCGCTCTCGAACGTCATTTACAAGTTGTCACCGAAATCCCCGTTTCCCTACCCCCCATCAGCGCTAACCCTAAAGCTTTGCGGGAAGTTTTAAGTAATATTCTCGACAATGCTTTAAAATATACACCCGCCGGTGGCAAAATCCTCATCCAAGCTGGTTTAGAAACGGAAACAATGCAGGGTGTAGCAATTAGTGACACTGGTCCTGGTATTTCCCCGGAAGATTTATCCCATTTAGGGGAAAGGGGTTATCGAGGTATCCAAGCTCAGACGGATATACCCGGTACAGGTTTAGGATATGCGATCGCCAAACAATTAATCGAACAAATGCAGGGCGAAATCCAAGTTTTCAGCCCTGCACTGGATTCTGTTATCAAGTCTGACACTAACCCCGGAACGACTTTTATTGTTTGGCTACCCGTTGCAGGGGGAGTCGGGAAGTAGGGAGTAGAGACGACCCGTCGGGTCATCTGTACAGGGAGAGACGTGATATATCGCGTCTGTACGGGAGTAAGGCTTTGAACCGAATGAGCGGTTATGTTGCGGTTTTATGTTTGATTGCACCTACCTACTTACCTATCTCCTCCACCCTATTTCTACCACCCCATTTCTAACGGAGGGAGATTTGCAGATTTTCACCGATGGTCATTTGTAAATCAGTGTTAGGATTGATGGCGATTAAATCAACACTTTGTCTGCCGAAGAATAAACCAATTAAACCACCAATTGCGGCTCCACCGAGTACCTCTTCAGTTGCGATCGCCCTATCCCCCGTCACTGCTGATACTGCTGCTGCTGCTCCTGCACCTAAAACAGCATTTCTCGCAATAGATGCGGTGCGAGAACCCCGTCTAACGGTTTCAGTTCTGGTAATCACTTCGGATTTGGCATTGACTCTGTACTCAGTACCGTTAGGGAAAACGATTCTTTCTGCCACAAATTGGGAACCACCCTGTTCTTTCACAGGACGGAGTTGACCAATCACCCGACTACCGGAAGGAATAACAACAGCACCTTGTTCAGTGACGATATTTTGAGCGACTGTTAGGGTTAAAGGTGCAGTTTCGTCTTTGGTGACGAGAATTTTTTCTGCTTGAGCGTATCTGACGGGAATTCTTGTTCCTTCCGGAATAATAACTGCAACGGAGCCGTTTCCACCACCGTTATTGTTATTCCAAGCGACGATGTAGGGTGAATTGATCGCACTAGCTTGGTTGTTTCTCACTAGAGCTTGATAGATAAATGCAGCTACTTGAGCGCGGGTTGCGACTGCACGAGGATTGAGATTTCTCAGATTCGGATGGTTCACAACCATGTTATTCACAGTTGCAGCAGCAATAGGATTGCGTGCAAATCCCGAAATGTTAAATGAATCGTTGTAGTAGCTGAGGACGTTTTCGGGATTATTTGGTGTATTGAATTGGAGACCGTTAGCCAGAGAAACTAAAACTTGTTCACGGGGAATTTCTTGGTTGGGTTGGAAAATATTACCAGGATATCCCGATAGGAAACCTGTGCTGTAAGCTCTTTGAATAGCGCTGTTAGCCCAGAAATTGGCGGGTACGTCATTAAATCTAATTGGCTGACGAATTTGTGATTTTTGGAAAGCAGCCGTTACCATCGATGCAAATTGAGCGCGGGTTACGGGTGCATCTGGACGGAAAGAACCATCGGGGAATCCAGCGATTACACCCCGTTGTGCTAATTGTTGAATGAATGGAGCTGCCCAATAGTTAGAGCTAACATCGAAAAAAGATGAGGAAGTTTGGGCAACACTGGGGGCGGAAATAGCAAGTGGGGCAAGGGTTCCGGCTGTCATTACTGATGCCATTAAGCCGGCGATTTTGGGTTGAAATTTCATTTTTTTAGCCATTTGTTTTCGTTCTCCTTGGATTTGTTTATTTTTTTAGTTTAGGTTTTCTTCTGTTATTCTTAGTGACTATTTATGCTGTTATATGTTCCATGTATGTTTGATATTTTGATTGAGAAAGCTTGCATTTTATAGATATGTGCATTGGAGAAATACTTAACTCCTTAGACTGTAACCTGGTGAAAAAGTTTCCAGTTACATGTGATGTAATTTGATGTGAAATTAAGGTGGAATATTTGGGATGTATTTATTAGTCAATTAATGGAGATAATCACAGGTAAAATTATCTGTAAATACCTGTAAGTTTAACCAAAACTTTAGATTCCATCCCTGCAAATATATCGTGGTAAAATATTTGAGATAATTATCCTTAATCCCTGAATTACGGTAAATTATCTAATTTATTTGAAGATTCAACAGAAAATTTATGAAATTCTGATTAGATGATTAATACTATATTTTTGGAAATGAAATTCACCATACAATAATGATATTTATCGGTCAAAAATAAATACATATAGATAGCATTTCCTCTAGTTGATAAATAATTGCTTTTCTACTAGACAAAACCTGGATTTCTCACGAGTAAGTTGTAAGCCTTGAATAACGGATTGATTTTCTGACTACTCCCTACCCGGATTTCTCACGAGTAGGTTATAAGTCTTGGGTGAAGGATTGATTTTCCTTCTAAGGACTATCGCTACTCCCTACTCCCTGTAAGTTTTAGGAATTTGTGAGAAATGCAGGACTAGGAGGTTTTTAAAAACTTATATATTCCTACGAATGATACTGGAACTCACGTTAATATCGAGGTGCTATACCCGCAGGGTCGTCGTAGACTAGCGCTACTACGTGCCTTTTCTCACCCATCAAAAAAATTGGCGTTGCTAAATACAAATATGAATTGAAAATGTTACGGGGTTGTGATGGTAAATATATTAAGATTAACAATATTAAAAAAATACAGCAGAATAAAGGAATACAGGATAGGGGATGAAAAATAAAAAAGTCAAAACCAATTCCTTTAGCTTTTAACTTGTTTGGTAAAAGCGGTTTTGAGTCAGCGTTTAAAACTTAAATAACGCACTTTTTGAAATCTCAAAACTGCTGTAATTATTATTTCAGGTTATCCAGTCAACGAAGGAATTAATTCTCCTGTATCCTGTATTCTGTCTCCTCTATCCTACAATTAACGATACTGAGGTACTGTGAGGGGAGAATTCAAAACCAACGTTAAATCTTGTTTGGTATCGACTGCAAGTAAATCAGCTTCTCTTCCACCTTTGATGACGCGGTAAATACTGCCAACACCACCACCAACTAGCAACTCACCCCATTCAATTTTGCGGTTCCCAGTTAGAAGCGCAATGACCGCAGCAGCAGCAGCTCCATATCCTGCATCTCGGAGAATTTCCCCGGTGTTTGCACCCCTTCTGATTTTTTCGGTGCGGGTGATAACATTAGAGTTAGCGTTAATGTTTTCCCGTTCTCCAGTGGGGAAGATAATTTCTCTCGCGACAAATTGGGTTCCTTGGACGGAGTTGCGGGTTACAGGTACGAATTCACCACGGATTTGGCTATTCATCGGTACTAAAACAGGTCCACCGGGACGTTCCACTAAGTTGTTGGCAACTTTAAGGGTGACTTGCATTGTTTCCCCTGGGACTAAAAAAATCTTGTCTTTTTCGTATTTGGTGGGAATTCTTGCACCCCTACTGATGGTTGTACTACGTCCAAAACCAGGTAATTGACCGATGCGATAGTTACCGTTGTTGGTTTGGGCGTTAACTGGTGATAGAGTAATTACAGGTGCGATCGCACTTACACTCATGGTTATTGCAGCTAGGGTGGCAGTGCTGATTTTCCAAGGATGAAGGCGTTTCATGGGATTGATTCCTTTGTAAGTTAGTTTCCAGGTTTGAGCAGATCAATTTTATTTTTAATGACGCAATTTCACGGATAATGTTTCATTTATCCGTCTTTGTTTGTTCCAGTTTGAGAAGATTTTATTTTACAAGTTGATTTTCTATATATTTCTTAATGTTTAGGCAAAATTACCATCGAAATTTTGAAGTTTTTTATAAAAATACTACTCACCCTGAGTTGAAATCACTGCTATTCCTAGTTTTGAACAACCAAGGGTGATTATGATTGCTCGATATATTGCTTTATTTCTTAATGCTTACTCGCTCAGATTTAGGGTTTATACAGCAATGATTTGTACACATGGTATACAATTAGAATTTTGACAACTACTACCACTAACCCTGAACTTTTGGCAAAAAACACAGGGAATAGAGATTAAGGGGTAATCAATCCGTTACTCAAAATCTAGATTCAGCTGATTTTGGCAAAATTGCGATCGCGATGGATATAGGTAAAGTTGACGACGACGGTATATCACCTTTGTTCCTGAATGTTTGCTTGAAATTAGGGAGTGGGAATTAGGCAATAGGAAGTAGGGAGCAGGAAAAACCACTTTTGTCGGTTCTGGTGTTAGTGTTACATGGAGGCTAATCCTTGATTCCCCGTTAGTCTTAGGAATTGGCTCCCAATCCAGGGTATAATTTTTTGTATTGCCTTTGAGGGGATTGTTAAAAGTAACCCATTTTTTATCCTGGAAAATAAAATAAATTCAGCCATTATCAGGAAATTTATTGTCGGCAAATATTAATTTTTGTAAAAACCAGGGTGTGCAGGCTAGAAACATGATTTTTGCCTAGCTAAACTTAACATCAATGGCAAGTAAAATTTACGGCAAAAAGCCTCGATGATTCCGATTCAGCTAACTCTCAAAAACTTTCTAAGTTATCGCGATGCAACTTTAGATTTTCGGGGGTTGCACACAGCATGTATTAGCGGTTCTAATGGAGCGGGAAAATCTTCGCTGTTGGAAGCAATTACTTGGGCTATTTGGGGGGAAAGTAGAGCTGCGACGGAAGACGATATTATTCATACCGGGTTGAAGGATGTGCGGGTTGATTTTACTTTTCAGGCAAATCAACAGGTATATCGGGTAATTCGCAGTCGTCAAAAAGGCAATAGTAGTGTTCTTGAGTTTCAAGTTCAAACTCCTAATGGGTTTAAAGCGCTTACCGCTAAAGGTTTAAGGGCAACTCAAGAATTGGTTTTAGAGCATGTTAAACTAGATTATGAAACTTTTATCAATTCAGCTTATTTGCGGCAAGGACGAGCGGACGAGTTCATGTTAAAACGTCCAGCCGAGCGGAAGGAAATATTAGCGGAATTATTAAAGTTAAATCAATACGATAAACTGGAGGAAAAAGCCAAGGATTTATCGCGACAGTTTAAAGCGAAGGGAGAAGAACTTGAACGCAGTTTAGAAAATATGCGATCGCAATTGCAACAGAGGGATGCAATTGATCAGCGTCGAGGGGAAATTGAAGCCCAATTAAATCAACTCCAACAGCTACAACAATTTGATACTGTCCAATTACAAAGTTTACAGGTAATCCAACACCAACGCCAAAATTGGGAAGACCAATTAACCTTTGTCCGTCAACAATATGAACATCTAACTCAAGATTGCGATCGCCTCGATACACAAAAGCAAAATATCCATTCCCAACTAAGTCAAATTGAAACTTTACTTCAGCAAGCAAACCAAATCCAAGCGGGATTCACCCAGTATCAACAACTACAATCCCAAGAAGAATCACTTGCAAACAAGTTTCAAGAATTTTCCCGCGCACAACAACAACGTCAACAGAAACAACAACAATTAGCAGCCCACCTGCAACAACTAGAGCGACAACTGCAACAAGCCCAAGCCCAACTGGAAGCCTTGAACCAACAGGAAGAGGAAGTCCAACAAATCCTCAGTAAATCTGCGGAAATAGAAGCAGCTTTAAAAACATTAAATGCGGCGCGATCGCGATTAAGTGAACTGGATGATTTACAAATGCGCGTATCTCCAGCCCTACAACAACGCCTACACCTCAAAAGTCAGATTGAGCGCAGTAAAGCTGGTATTGTCGCTCGCATAGAACAAATTACAGCTACCGAAAACCAGTTACTCAGAGCATCCGAACGACAACCACAAATTCAACAAGCGGTTCTCGCAGTGGCCACCCAAATTGAAGAGTTAGAAAAAACCCGTGTTTATTTACAACGAGTCCAAGAAAAGGGTCAAGAACGCAGACATTTTATGGAACGCCTACAAGCTCAACAACGGGAATATGAGCGTCTTTTAGGGGAATTAGAACAAAAATTATCGATGCTGCGCACACCGAACGCCACCTGTCCCCTCTGCGAACAACCCCTAGATGAACACCATTGGCATCGAGTAGCCAAAAAAACCGAAAGCGAATACCAAGAAACGGAAGGACGGTTATGGGTATTTCGGGAGCAAATGGCAGTATCTGACCGGGAAATCCAAGTATTACGCCAAGAATATCGGGAAGTATCCCAGAAACTTGCTCCCTACGATTCTCTCCGGGAACAACGGGGACAACTCACTGCTCAGTTAGAATTAACTAGCGATGCTCAAGTGCAGTTAGAAAATTTAGCTCAGGAACGAGAAAAACTGACTAATTTGCTGGAAACTAATAATTATAACCCCGAATCCCACGCCGAATTAGCCGAATTAGAAGCATATCTGGACAGTTTAAACTATAATGAACAAGACCATGCCCTTGCCCGTAGCGAAGTGGAAAGGTGGCGCTGGGCAGAAGCAAGGCAGATGCAGATCAAAGATGCCTGTAAGCGTCAAGCCGTGTTAGCAGCCCGTAGACCAGAATTAGTTAACCAAATTCGGGATTTAGAAGCAAAAATCCAGCAGGAAGCGACAAATTCGGCAATTGCCCAAGAAATAGTCAGAATTGAAACATATATTACGGAACTCAATTACGACGCTAACACCCATAATCAAGTCCGTCAAGCCCTGCGACGGGAGCAAGCCTGGCAATTAAGGTATCAACAATTACAATCAGCCCAGCAACAATATCCATACCTGCGCAATCAGCTAGCAGAAATCGGTGAAGCATTACAAATCCGCAGTCAGGAACGACAGCAACTAGGGGAACAAATTCAGGGAATTATTGCCCAACTGGAACAAACCGCCAATCCGACGGTGCAAATTCAAAACTTAGAAGCCAAACTTGCGGAACGTCGTCGTCACCTAGATGAATTGTTAGGACAAATGGGAAAATTGGAGCAGATGGGACAACAACTGGACCGTTTGCAGCAGGAATATGCCCAAAGTAGACAAGAATTACAAGATGCCCGGCGGCAATTTCGAGTATACCAGGAATTAGCCCAGGCATTTGGCAAAAACGGTATCCAAGCTTTAATGATTGAAAATGTTTTACCCCAACTGGAAGCCGAGACTAACCACTTATTAGCGAGGTTAAGCGCGAACCAACTCCATATCCAATTTGTCACCCAAAAATATGGACGTAACGGCAAACCCAAAAAAAATGCCAAACTAATTGATACCTTGGATATTTTAATTGCCGATGCCAGGGGAACCCGCTCCTACGAAACCTATTCCGGCGGAGAAGCCTTTAGAATCAACTTTGCCATTCGCCTCGCCCTAGCAAAACTTCTGGCCCAACGGGCTGGTGCATCCCTACAATTACTGATAGTAGATGAAGGATTTGGCACTCAGGATAAGGAGGGATGCGATCGCCTAATTGCGGCAATCAATGCGATCGCTGCTGATTTCGCCTGTATTCTCACCGTCACCCATATGCCCCATCTCAAGGAGGCATTTCAAGCTAGAATTGAAGTCAGCAAGAATCAACAAGGCTCCCATGTAAAAATTTCCGTTTGAGAAGTATTACTTAGATTTGCAGCTGTTTGGCTGCCACCATATATTGAAAAATATACTCAATTACTTCGACATAATTACGGGCTGTAGTGGGGGAATCAGCCCAGACTGTAATCCCGTGGTCGCGGATAAGTAAAGCAGGTAATTTCACCTGTTGATGGGTAAATCTCTCAATAATCTCAGCAGCAATTTGGGGTACATGGAAATAGTTCGCAAATAATGGTAGATAGCAAGTGGGATTTTCTTCCCAAATACCTAACCCCTTCAACATTTCCAAGTTGGGTAAAAGGATTTTTTCCCCCTCCACAAAGCGGGATACCAAATTCGCTTCCACTGAATGGACATGATAACAAGCTGTTGCTGTGGGAAATAGCTGATATATGGCTTGATGAATCGAAGTTTCCGCCGATGGTTTATTTTCAGGCAACGGTCTATACACATTACCATCCGGATAAATACGGACAAAACTATCTAAGGTTAATTCACCCTTGGGCTGACCACTAGCCGTAATCCAGAAACTGCCATCATCCAATCGAGCCGATAAATTCCCTCCCGTACCTAACATCCAACCTTGTTGATAAAAATAGCTAGCTGCACTAATCAATTGGGGACGGGGGTCATGACTATGGCTGGAATGGTGTGCAATACCTAATTGGGATTCACTCATTGTCATAGTTGCCACATCCTGGTTAAAGTATCACGGATATCAAAAAAGTCATTCCAAGGAAGATAATTTTTTTGGCGCTGATCCAGGTATTGGGCTAACCTATCCCTGGCAAACACAATTGGAGAAGCGATCGCCATATTTAAATCCGTAACCGAATCACCAATAGCGATCAGCTGTAGGCTTGACGCTTCCCGTATCGCGTTTTCCCCATTGTAGGATGCCATCACCTTCACCTTATCAACAAGTTCGCTCTCTCCCTCCCAAGCCGATATTACTTGTAAATTTTCCCCCGCGGTATTAATATCGAGGGCATGAATTGCATGGATCCGGTCAACCAAATCCCCCAATACCGCTTCCACCATCCCCTTGATACCCCCAGACACAACTATTAGGGGAACCTCAGATAGGTGAAGAAAATCCACAAACTCCCTGAATCCAGGACGGATTTTTTTAGTACGGGTAAATTCAATTATCTCACCGTAACGCCGGGAAGGAATCGATTCCAGGATTTGCCTGACCCCTACCCGTAAAGGAATCTGTAAGGCGTACATGGAGGGAATAATTTCCGCCGCAAGTTCGGGAGCAAACTTCTTGAGAACGGCAACAAAAGTTTCTTCGGCGGTAATCGTCCCGTCAAAGTCGCAAAAAACAGCTTTCTCCACCTTAACTTACCCGACTGCGATCGCTGCTCGATGAATGCGGATGGCTGTACCCGTATATTCCGGTGTCCACCCCTCAGTATTTGTAAAATATCTCACCGCTTTTACCCGTTGTGCTGAAGTTAAATAGAACCAGTGTTCAGTTCCTGCGGGAACATTGATGTATTCTTGCGGTTGTACGGTTAATTCCACCTGGGAACCATCAGGACGAACAAATCCAAAAATTCCTTCCCCAGCGATAATATAACGAACTTCATCGTCTGCATGGGTATGAACTTGCTCAAATTTACTCAACATCCCTGCTAAATTGGGAATTTCTGGATGGATCACAATTAAATCCCGCATTTGATAACCTGCGGTGTGTTGCAATTCCACAAAGTAGTGGTCTAATGCTTGCAAAACAGTTTCCTTTTCTCCATCGCTTAAACTGTCTTGGGCTAATAAATCTTGGATGAGGGGATTTTCTGTAACAGGCCATTTATTCAACTTTATCCCCAAGGAAGCCAACTCCTGACCAATCTCTGACAAATCAGTCAAAGTCCGTCCATCTTCAGTTCGCAAAATTGCCATCGTTTAACCCTCATACTCAAACACCCCGGTCGATATTGTACATCCACCAACGTCTATTCTAACCAAATTTTGAGATAAATCTAGGACTTATGAAACTTTGGATTTTGGATTTCTCTTCGGTTGATCCGCACTACGTGCATCTATAGATTTTGAATTGTAATACTATTTCACAAAAATGTTGATACATTTTCTTACCATGCATCTCCTACTATCCTAAAAAATTTATCAATTCCAAAGTCAAACTGTATAACCATAAGTTATACAGAGAATAGCAGGTAAATGCGATGGATTATGAATATTTTAAAGGCTTGTGAACAAGGTTTTTTACGACTATACCCTATATCCTGTATTATTTGATTCTGCTATATAAGGGTTTTACCTTGCCATCTGTTGGATTCTTTTTTATTTATATGTGTGTTTGTTTTATCTAAGTGCTGTAAATTATCTAATTTTGAATTTTTGACTGAAAAAACTATACATGGATTTTGACTCAGTAAATTATAAGACTTGAGCAATGTCTGGTTTTTTTGACTAATCCCTGTTCCCCACTCCCTGAAAGTTTTGGAGTTTTGTGAGAAATCCGGGACTAATCCCTAATTGTTAAATTTTCTTTGCATACGTCACCAATATTTTCGAGGTATTATGCAAAAAAATCTGATTTTGACCTTCAAAAACTGGCAATATTAGCCCACCATCAAATTAATCCATCAGGAATCTATCTACCTTGTACGATCCAGTTTGTAAATTTCTTGCCGAATCCTTTGCCACCGACTTCGCTACTTGGCTACTCGGTACACCCATTACCCTGACAACTCTTAGTCCCTCTGAACTATCCCTAGAACCAATTCGAGCTGATACCCTCATTTTATTACAATCGGAGGATATAGTTTTACACGTGGAATTTCAAACCGAACCAAAAGTCGATATCCCCTTTCGCATGACTGATTATCGCTTACGGAAATACCGCAGGTTCCCGCAAAAAATGGTACACCAATACGTAATTTACCTTAAGCCCAGCGATTCACCTTTAGTTCAGGAAACCTGCTTTATCCTTGAACGCACTCGACATGAATTCAATGTCATTAGACTTTGGGAACAGCCTACAGATGTGTTTCTAGATACTCCTGGTTTGTTACCCTTTGCAATCCTAACTCAAACAACAGACAAAACTGATACTTTACAGCAGGTTGCAGAAAAAATTAACCAAATTAACGATACCCGTATTCAAAGTAATATTTCTGCATCTACATCTATTTTAGCTGGGCTAGTATTAAATAAGGAACTAATTCAACGAGTTCTCCGGAGCGACATTATGCGTGATTCTGTTATTTACCAAGCAATTGAAGAAGAAGCAAGACAAAAAGGACTTAAGGAAGGTCTTGAACAAGGCCTTGAACAAGGTCTTGAACAAGGCCTTGAACAAGGTCTTGAACAAGGTCGTAGGGAAATAGCGATCAATATGCTTGTCGATGGTCTTCCCATCGAAACCATATCTCGTTTAACGGGTTTAACGATTGAGCAAGTTCAGGTTCTAGAATCAAATATGAGGGAAAACTCTTCAACATAAAAATTTGATGCAAATCCAAGGATATTTACTTTGTTGGCTGAGATATTTCCCTTTTGGTTTGTTGAGATTTGACTGATGACAGTCAAGGATTAGTATTGCTACGTTTATCCAAGTGTTAACTATGCTAAACCAAAAGATAATTTATTGACCGTATAAAGTAAAGTATGTGAATATTCTTGGATTTTTACTGGCAAATTATCTAGAAATAAATTGCGATCGCTATCTCATAATAACCCCTCCCCAGAGACGCGGAGCGTCTTCTTGCAAATCACCCTCCCCGAAAAATCTGCAGAAAGCAAGCTACGGGGAGGGTGGAGTTTTATTTCACTTGCTGGGGAAACCCTAGAGATGGGTATCGTTATTAATACCCTCCTAAAGCCCTAGCGACCGTCTGTTCTAACTCATCACATCTTTTAACCAAAGCTAAAGAAACTAACCGAAAATAATTAACATTGATCAGACTTAGTTCCGCATTATGCATAATTGAAAAAGTATGTTTTTCTCCGATTTCCTCAATACACCAAAATCCTACTTTAAACTGAGAATTTTGAGTTAAAAGGGCAGTCGAAAGCCATCCAGGAATATCTCCGGTTTCGTCATACTTTATGCCACTAGGTACGGAAAACTCTAATGTATTTTCATGTTTGATAATGAAAAGTGTCTGAGTATTTCCTGAATCTGCATCAAAATTTAAAATAGCTCTTTTATTATTAATATCATAAATAGACCATCCCAAGGAATTACAATAACTTTTGATTGTAGATACAAAATTAGAACCCGAAATTAAATCTAAATTTATAGCCATATAGTTTATTAACCAAAATTATATCGACTTCATTTTATACATAATTTAAATATAGGAATGTGACACTAATCACAGGTATTAAGTGATGTTTATTTCCTTGCTTTTTAAATTTTATCCATAAATTAATTAAATTTTATTAATTATCTGACTTGAAATTGTGGACACACAAGCGGTTAGTCTACACTTTCAAGCCAGGTGAAAATCCATTTTCTGAAATATTGCACTTTACCTATAATTACTCAGCCTTACACCCATATTAGTCAAAAATACATCTACTTTTCCCAAGGCTGTTTAGAGTCAATTTAAATTTAATTATACTTTGAAACCATGAATTAAGTCCGTAGGATTACTATATTGTCCAAGATGGGAACTTTCATTGCTTCTATCCCAAGCAGTAGATTTAGGCTAAAAACTAAATAACGATAAAACGATTATAAAATATAAAGATAATTTAATATTTGTGTGAGTAAATAATTTCTGATAAAGTGAATTTTTGTAACGATAAATCTCAGTTTTTATATCGTTTTGTGTCAAACGGACGACAAATAGGGCATTATGGGGGGATTTTCTGATAAAAACTTCATAGTGACCGAAATTCAAATAGATAAATGCATAGGCTTTGCCAAGGCTAGCCATTAATGCAAAATTACCTTTTAGAAGAGAACACGCATTTGAAGGAGCGAAGGAAAGCATGTTCACTCACGTCAAGTCCACCATTCGTCATATTGCACCCGACGACCTGCGGGGACGGCATTTACTCAAGGTGGTCTATGTCGTGTTAGAGTCGCAGTATCAGAGTGCTTTATCGCAAGCGGTTCGGGAGATTAATGCGAATAACCCGAATGTGGCGATTGAGATTAGCGGCTATTTAATAGAAGAGTTGCGTGATGGGGAAAATTACGCAGAATTTAAGCGGGATTTGGAAACCGCCAATATTTTTATTGCTTCGTTAATATTTATTGAAGATTTAGCCCAAAAGGTTGTAGAGGCGGTGCAGCCAATTCGCGATAACCTGGATGTAGCGGTGGTATTTCCCTCTATGCCCGAGGTGATGCGATTAAATAAGATGGGGACTTTCTCCCTCGCACAACTGGGACAATCCAAGAGTGCGATCGCCCAGTTTATGAAAAAGCGCAAGGAAAAGTCCGGTGCGAGTTTTCAGGATGGGATGTTGAAATTGCTGCGGACTTTGCCTAGTGTTCTGAAATACTTACCAATGGATAAGGCTCAGGATGCGCGGAATTTCATGCTCAGTTTCCAGTATTGGTTGGGTGGTTCTCCGGGGAACTTGCAGAACTTCCTGTTAATGCTGGCGGATAAGTATGTATTTAAGCAAGATAATAAAAGTTATTCAGATACCCCTAGTTTTGCTTCCCCTTTACAATACCAGGAACCTGTCACCTACCCAGACATGGGTATATGGCATCCTTTAGCACCAACCATGTACGAGGATGTACGGGAGTATCTCAATTGGTATAGCAGTCGTAAGGATATTTCCCAGGATTTAAAGGATCCATTAGCTCCCTGTGTGGGGTTGGTATTACAAAGAACCCATTTGGTGACGGGAGATGATGCCCATTACGTAGCGATTGTCTCCGAGTTGGAAGCTTTGGGAGCGCGGGTCATTCCCGTTTTTGCCGGTGGTTTGGACTTTTCTAAGCCAGTGGATGCCTATTTTTATGAACCGACAACCAAACAAGCCCATGTGGATGCGGTAGTATCTTTAACAGGGTTTGCCTTGGTAGGAGGGCCAGCTCGTCAAGACCACCCGAAGGCAATCGACTCCTTGAAGCGGTTAAATCGTCCCTACATGGTGGCGTTGCCGTTGGTATTCCAAACTACCGAGGAATGGTTAGATAGTGATTTGGGTTTGCATCCGATTCAGGTAGCTTTACAAATTGCCATCCCCGAGTTGGATGGAGCCATCGAACCGATTATCATGTCGGGAAGAGACGGAGCCACAGGAAAGGCGATCGCATTACAGGATCGAGTAGAAGCGATCGCGCAACGGGCGATGAAATGGGCAAATTTGCGCCGCAAACCTAAGTTAGATAAGAAGGTGGCGATTACCGTCTTTAGTTTCCCCCCAGATAAGGGTAATGTGGGAACTGCGGCCTATTTGGATGTATTTGGGTCGATTTATGAGGTGATGAAGGCGCTGCGGGATAATGGGTACGATGTCCAGGATTTACCAGCAGATGCGAAATCCTTAATGGAAGCAGTGATTCATGATGCCCAAGCCCAGTATAGCAGTCCGGAGTTAAATATCGCCTATCGGATGTCGGTTCCAGAGTATGAGGAGTTAACACCCTATTCCCGACGTTTAGAGGAAAATTGGGGACCACCCCCCGGACACCTCAATAGTGACGGACAGAATTTACTCATCTACGGAAAACACTTTGGGAACGTGTTTATTGGGGTGCAACCCACCTTTGGTTACGAAGGGGACCCGATGCGATTATTGTTCTCCCGTTCTGCAAGTCCCCACCACGGTTTTGCCGCTTACTACACCTATCTAGAGAAGGTTTGGGGTGCGGATGCGGTTTTACATTTTGGAACCCACGGTTCCTTGGAATTTATGCCAGGAAAACAGATGGGAATGTCGGGGGATTGTTATCCAGATAATTTAATTGGTAGTATTCCTAATCTGTACTACTATGCTGCTAACAACCCCAGCGAAGCCACCATCGCTAAACGTCGTGGGTATGCAGAGACCATTTCCTACCTGACACCACCAGCAGAAAATGCTGGATTGTATAAGGGGTTAAAGGAACTGAGCGAATTAATCGCATCCTACCAAACCCTAAAAGATGGTGGTCGGGGAATTCCCATCGTCAACACCATCATGGATAAAGCACGGATGGTCAACCTCGATAAAGACATCGAGTTACCAGAAACCGATGCGAAGGACATGACCCAGGAAGAACGGGATAATATCGTTGGTATTGTCTACCGCAAATTAATGGAAATCGAATCCCGCTTACTCCCTTGTGGATTACACGTCATTGGTAAACCACCAACAGCCGAAGAAGCGATCGCAACTTTAGTAAATATTGCGAGCCTAGATAGAACGGAAGATGAATTATTGGGTTTACCGAGAATCATCGCCAATAGTATCTACCGTGATATTGAAGAAATCTACCGCAACAGCGATAAGGGGATTTTACAGGACGTAGACCTGTTGCAACAAATAACCCAAGCAACCCGCGCAGCTGTCACCGCATTCGTCAAAGCTCAAACCGATGCAGAAGGTCGCGTTTCCCTGATTTCTAAGTTGAACTTCTTCAACATGGGTAAAAAAGAACCCTGGGTGGAAGCACTCCACCAAGCAGGTTTTACCAACGTGGACACCGACCCATTGAAGAAACTATTTGAATACCTGGAATTCTGTCTCGAACAGGTTTGTGCAGATAAAGAACTCGCAGGACTACTACGGGGTTTAGAAGGGGAATACATCCTCCCCGGACCTGGTGGAGACCCCATCCGTAACCCAGATGTCTTACCCACAGGGAAAAATATCCACGCACTCGACCCCCAAGCCATTCCCACCCAAGCCGCAGTTCAATCGGCAAAAATCGTCGTTGATCGACTTTTAGCCCGGAATATGGCAGAAAATGGTGGTAGATATCCCGAAACCATTGCCTGTGTGCTATGGGGAACAGATAATATTAAAACCTACGGGGAATCACTGGCACAGATTATGTGGATGGTGGGTGTGCGACCAGTTCCCGATGCCCTGGGTCGAGTCAATAAGTTAGAATTAATACCCTTGTCAGAATTAGGTCGTCCTCGGATCGACGTGGTAATTAACTGTTCTGGGGTGTTCCGCGATTTGTTTATCAACCAGATGAACCTGCTAGATCAAGCTGTGAAAATGGCCGCAGAAGCAGACGAACCACTGGAAATGAACTATATTCGCAAACACGCATTACAGCAAGCCGAGGAAATGGGGATAAACCTGCGTCAAGCAGCTACCCGTGTTTTCTCGAATGCATCCGGTTCCTACTCCAGCAACATTAACCTTGCGGTGGAAAACAGCACCTGGGAAAGCGAAGCCGAGCTACAGGAAATGTACCTCACCCGCAAATCCTTCGCCTTTAGTGCCGATAATCCGGGAATGATGGAGCAAACACGGGATATCTTTGAGAAAACCCTGAAAACCGCCGAAGTCACCTTCCAAAACCTGGATTCATCGGAAATTTCCCTCACCGATGTATCCCACTACTACGACTCCGACCCCACCAAGTTAATTGGCAGTTTACGGGGAGACGGGAAAATGCCTGCATCCTACATGGCTGATACTACCACAGCCAACGCCCAGGTGCGCAGTTTATCAGAAACGGTGCGTTTAGATGCACGGACAAAACTGTTAAACCCCAAATGGTATGAAGGGATGTTGAGTCATGGTTATGAAGGGGTGAGGGAGTTATCCAAACGATTAGTGAATACTGTTGGTTGGAGTGCAACATCCGGTGCTGTCGATAATTGGATTTATGAAGATGCCAATAGTACCTTCATGGCAGATAAGGAAATGCAGGAACGGTTGTTGAATTTAAATCCCCATTCCTTTAGAAAAATGGTGACAACCCTACTGGAAGCGAATGGTAGAGGGTATTGGGAAACCAGTGAGGAGAATCTCGACAGATTGAGAGAATTGTATCAACAAGTCGAAGACCGAATTGAAGGGATTGAGTAGTTCTTATTGAAACAGAAACTACGCAAATAAGATTGTTCATTGCGACTGAAATGCAGTTTTGGGAAGCGATCGCAGGATTCTAGAGATTACCTCGTCCTTCGCACCCTGGGGAAAGCAAGCTAGGTAATGATGCTGTTACCTTATTTGTGTCAGTCCGATTGAAATAATCAATCTTTAATTCAATTGTTAATCGTTCAGAAGACGCGGTATCACGCGTCTTTTTTTTTAACGTGAGTTCGATGAGTTATAAAGCCTGAAACTCTTGTCCAGTATCATTCGTAGGAAATAGAAGTTTTTAAAAACCTCCTAATATTGAAAATCATTAAACCTGTAATCAGTCATTTATTGAGTTTGTTCTCAACTAATGGATGAGGTTACTTTAAACCTTAACTTTCAAAATCATTGATTCACAGGGATTGTAGCGTTTATAATCCGTCGAATTCACGTTTTTCCCCCACACAAACAGAAATATTTTTATAATATTGTTTATTTTGTTGATTTTTATAAAGGCGCGATATATCGCGTCTCTACGGAATAGTAATTTTGGTTCTAATTCCTATTCTATTTCTTCAATAGGGGGACAAAATCAAAACCAGTACGGGAACGGGAGGGACTTTTTGTTTGCACTTCAACTAGCTGAATATTCGCACTGCGATCGCCACTGTTAAGGAAACGAATGGTTTGATCTGCTCCCGGTGCGGAAAAGTCTATAGAATAGTATTTTAATACTATTCTGTGCTATAGCTATCACTAAGTCAATAAGTCAATGATCCAAGCTATTAACTCACCCTTCAGGTACGCTGGTGGCAAATTTTATGCTAGAAAATTAATTTTAGAGTATATTCCTCCCCATTCCCATTATGTTGAACCATTTGCAGGTGGAGCTTCAATCTTCTTTGCTAAGGATAAAGCTAAAAATAATTGGTTAAATGATATTGATGAGGAATTAATCAATGTTTATCTATTTATTCGTGACTATCCTGAACGGTTAGTTGATGCATTAAAAGATGAAGTTGCAACAAAAGAAAGACACTTTTTTTATAAAAATATTTTTCAACCTCAAAACTCTTTAGAAAAGGCAACAAGATGGTATTACCTGAATAGGACATCGTATTCAGGTATCATGAATATGAAAAATTGTTATTGGGGATATGGCGATAAATACAGCATGAGACCAGAAAACTGGGGTAAAAATATTATTCGTACATCTGGGAAGCTGCAAGGTGTGAGATTAACTCAGCTAGACTTTGAAGAAGTAATACATCAAGTGGAAGATGATAGCTTTTTATTTATAGACCCTCCATACTTTAACGCCGATCAAGATAAATTTTATAGCTACCCTTTTTCAAGAGAATGCCATTATAGACTTTGTAATTTACTAAAGCGTTCTCAAAATAAATACAAATTTTTATTGACTTATGACAATAGTCCAGAAATACAAGATTTATATTCTTGGGCTACCGTAATTCATGAGAAAGAATGGAACTACACCATTAACAGAACTGATGATCAAAAATTGACAAAAGCAATGAAGGATGGAATTAAAGAACAAAAACCAAGTAAAGGAACTCGTTATAAAGGCAGAGAAATATTTATTACTAACTACGCTCCTACACAAGAAATTTATCCACTTCCACAGAAGTTAGCAAAAACGAGCTATTAAACAAAATCCCCCACCACAGGGTAGGGGATTTCTGATTACCTAACAACTATTAGCTTAATCATCTATCAACCAAACTTACCAGCAGTAGAGGCAATCAGGAAGGCTGCATACGTCAGCACGTAACCAACCGTAAAGTGTGCTAAACCGACTAAACGAGCTTGAACAATGGACAGAGCAACGGGTTTATCTTTCCAACGAACTAGGTTCGCCAATGGAGTCCGTTCATGTGCCCAAACCAAGGTTTCAATCAACTCTTGCCAGTAACCACGCCACGAAATCAAGAACATGAAACCAGTTGCCCAAACTAGGTGTCCGAAGAGGAACATCCAAGCCCAAACTGACAGGTTATTCATGCCATAGGGGTTATAACCGTTAATTAACTGTGCAGAGTTTGCCCAGAGGTAATCACGGAACCAACCCATTAAGTAGGTGGAATTTTCGTTAAATTGAGCAACGTTTCCTTGCCAAATTGCCAGATGTTTCCAGTGCCAGTAGAAGGTTACCCAACCAATGGTGTTCAACATCCAGAACATAGCTAGGTAGAACGCGTCCCAAGCGGAGATATCGCAAGTACCGCCACGACCAGGACCGTCGCAAGGGAAAGCATAACCAAAGTCTTTTTTGTCTGGCATTAATTTGGAACCACGAGCATCCAACGCACCTTTGACTAATACAAGGGTGGTGGTGTGGATTGCTAAAGCAAAGGCGTGGTGTACCAAGAAGTCGCCAGGTCCAATGGTTAGGAACAGGGAGTTAGTACCACTGTTGATGGCATCCAACCAACCTTGTAACCAAACGTTACCGTAGTTAGGGAAGGCGGTGTAGGCAACACTTTCGGGGTTGGAAAGGAGAGTGTTCAACCCGTAGAGTACTTTACCGTGGGATGCTTGGATGAATTGAGCAAATACTGGCTCAATCAGGATTTGTTTTTCGGGTGTACCGAAGGCAACAACTACGTCGTTGTGAACGTACAAGCTGAGGGTGTGGAAGCCTAAGAAAAGGGATACCCAGCTCAGGTGGGAAATAATCGCTTCTTTGTGCTTCAGCACACGGTCAAGTACGTTGCCTTTGTTTTGTTCGGGGTCGTAGTCACGTACCCAGAAGATGGCTGCGTGGGCAAAGGCTCCAACCATCAAGAAACCAGCGATGTACTGGTGGTGGGTGTACAATGCTGCCTGGGTTGTGTAATCCCTCGCGATAAATGCGTAGGGAGGCAGAGAGTACATGTGTTGAGCTACTAATGAGCAGATGGTTCCTAAAGCAGCTAGTGCTAAGGAAAGTTGGAAGTGTAAGGAATTGTTGATGGTATCGTACAAACCTTGGTGGGGTAGGTTGAAAGGTCCTTCTACTTTGCTACCAAAGAATGTTTTCGCATTCATCATTTCTTTGATGCTGTGACCAATACCAAAGTTGGTACGGTACATGTGACCAGCAACAATGAATAAAACTGCGATCGCTAGGTGGTGGTGAGCCATGTCGGTTAACCACAGCGATTCAGTTTGGGGGTGGAATCCACCTAGGAAGGTCAAAATTGCACTACCAGCACCTTGGGATGTACCAAAGATGTGACCGGCAGTATCGGGATCTTGGGCGTAAACACCCCAGTTACCTGTAAAGAAAGGGGTCAATCCAGCCGGGTGGGGTGCAACCGACAGGAAGTTATCCCAACCTACGTGAACACCGCGAGATTCAGGGATGGCTACGTGTACTAAGTGACCAGTCCATGCTAAGGAGCTAACACCAAACAAACCAGCTAGGTGGTGGTTGAGGCGAGGCTCGGCACTCTTAAACCAAGAGAGGCTGGGACGGAACTTGGGTTGTAAATGTAACCAACCTGCGAATAGTAAGACTGCGGATAACAGCAGGAGGAATACTGAACCTGTATACAGGTCGTTGTTGGTACGCATCCCAATGGTGTACCACCAGTGGTAGACACCAGAGTAGGCAATATTTACAGGATTGCTAGCACCAGCTTGGGTAAATGCTTCAATCGCTGGTTTACCAAAGTGGGGGTCCCAAATTGCATGGGCAATGGGACGGATGTGAAGAGGATCTTTAATCCACTGTTCAAAGTTGCCTTGCCAAGCGACGTGGAACAGGAGGCTGGATGCCCATAGGAAAATGATTGCCAGGTGTCCGAAATGGGTTGCAAAAATCTTTTGGTAAAGATTTTCTTCGGTCATCCCATCATGGCTTTCAAAGTCATTTCCCATAGCCATCGCGTACCAGATCCGACGCGTCGTCGGGTCCTGTGCGAGGTCTTGGCTAAATTTTGGAAATTTTGTTGCCATAGGTTTGATAAATCCTCTGACCTTGAGCCTTTGTTTTCAGCTTTTGATGAAAGTGAAGGTGGGAGTTAAGAGTTACAAGCTTTGGATCGATAAGCCAACTATTCAATTAACTCACTTACCCATACCTGCAACTCCTAACCCTTAACATCAATTAATTAAATCTTTAATTGATGGCGAATTAGCCGACCGAGAGTATGTGGGCGTGGAAGAATGCCCAGGTTGTCGCAATACCTCCGAGGAGATAGTGGGCAACACCAACTGCACGACCTTGAACAATACTCAATGCACGTGGTTGGATCGCAGGAGCAACCTTCAGCTTGTTGTGTGCCCAGACAATCGACTCAATCAATTCTTGCCAGTAGCCACGACCACTGAACAGGAACATTAAGCTGAATGCCCAGATGAAGTGCGCACCTAGGAACATGATACCGTAGGCGGAGAGGGCACTACCGTAGGAATTGATGACTTGTGAGGCTTGCGCCCATAAAAAGTCACGCAACCAACCATTGATGGTAATCGCACTTTGGGCAAAGTTACCACCAGTAATGTGGGAAACGTTACCCGCCGCATCGACTGTACCCCACACATCTGATTGCATCTTCCAGCTAAAGTGGAAAATTACAATTGAGAGGGAGTTATACATCCAGAATAATCCGAGGAACACGTGATCCCAACCGGATACTTGACATGTACCGCCACGACCTGGACCGTCGCAAGGGAAGCGGAAACCGAGGTTCGCTTTGTCTGGAATCAGACGCGAGCTACGGGCAAATAACATGCCTTTGAGCAGAATTAAAACGGTAACGTGAATGGTGAATGCGTGAATATGGTGAACTAGGAAATCAGCAGTTCCCAAGGCAATCGGCATCATCGCTACCTTACCACCAACGGCAACTACACCACCACCAAATGCATGGCTGACAACTTGGGCTGCGTTCGGTGCAGTACCACCAGGGGCGAGGGTGTGTAGGCTTTGTACCCACTGAGCAAAGACTGGCTGCAATTGAATTGCAGTGTCGGAGAACATATCTTGAGGACGACCCAATGCCCGCATTGTGTCGTTATGAATGTATAGTCCGAAGCTGTGGAAGCCGAGGAAAATACATACCCAGTTGAGGTGGGAAATGATGGCATCACGGTGGCGGATTACGCGATCCAAAACGTTGTTTTGGTTCACTACTGGGTCATAATCGCGCACCATAAAGATTGCTGCGTGTGCTGCACCACCAACGATACAGAATCCGCCAATCCACATGTGATGGGTGAAGATACACAGTTGGGTTGCGTAGTCTGTTGCTAAGTACGGATAGGGAGGCATCGCGTACATGTGGTGAGCCACGATGATGGTCAACGAACCTAGGAATGCTAAGTTAGTTGCCAATTGGGCGTGCCACGAGGTGGTCAAGTTTTCGTACAGACCTTTGTGACCTTCGCCGGTAAAGGGTCCTTTGTGGTTTTCGAGGATTTCTTTAATGCTGTGACCAATACCCCAGTTGGTGCGGTACATGTGACCAGCTACGATGAAGACAACTGCGATCGCTAGGTGGTGATGCGCAATGTCGGTCATCCATAGACCACCGGTAACAGGGTTGAGTCCGCCTTTAAAGGTCAAAAAGTCCGCGTATTGACCCCAATTCAAGGTAAAGAATGGTGTTAAACCACTGGCAAAGCCAGGGAATAAATCAATTAATACGCTCTTGTTGAGGATGAATTCGTGGGGTAGGGGAATATCCTTCACCGCTACGCCTGCATCCATCATTTTGTTAATGGGTGCAGAAACGTGAATCAAGTGTCCTGCCCAACCCAAGGAACCGCAACCTAGCAATACTGCTAAGTGGTGATTGAGCATCGATTCAACGTTTTGGAACCATTCCAACTTGGGTGCCCGTTTGTGGTAGTGGAACCAACCAGCAAACAACATCAAAGCTGCCATGACTAAACCGCCAATGGCTGTGACGTATAGCTGGAAGGAGCTAGTAATACCCCAACCACGCCAAATTTGGAATAGGCCAGAGGTGATTTGGATACCGTGGAAGCCACCACCAACATCACCATTGAGAATATCTTGCCCAACAATCGGCCAAACGACCTGAGCGCTGGGTTTGATATTTAGGGGGTCACTTAACCAGGCTTCGTAGTTCGAGAACTTCGCGCCGTGGAATATCATCCCACTCAACCACAGAAACACAACCGACAGGTGTCCGAAGTGTGCTGCAAAGATTTTGCGGGAAATGTCTTCTAAATCGCTTGTATGTGTATCAAAATCGTGGGCGAGTGCGTGAAGGTTCCAAATCCAGGTTGTGGTTTTTGGACCTCTAGCAAGGGTGCGATCGAAATGACCTGGCTGTCCCCACTTCTCAAAGGAAGTTGGCACTGGGTCATTATCGACTATCACTCTTGCCTTCTTTTCCTCTCGCTCCGGAGGACTAATCGTCATTCGACCTCCTCTCTTAAAAGGGATTGAGGATTAATAATTACCACACTTGGTCTTCGTGGTTATGATCCACTTTAACTCGCTTTGCCAATCTTGTTTGCACTGGCAAGTGAATTTTTGACTTTCATGTGGAGAGTGGTTTCTGTTGAATTATAAAGTCTTCTCTCCTACATAGTTGGAGACATTTTAACAATAATTTAAATTCGCCAAAATATTTGCTAAATCTAGGTTCCAATCCTATGTATCCGGCTAATTGTCAATACTTTTTTGATTTATTTTACAAAGGTAAACAATTAGGAAATTTTATTCTCAAGAAAAACGGCTAATGTCTTGCTGTGTAAGCGTTTCAGCTTGGATTTTCTTTTCTGATTTCCCATTGACAAAGGTGAAAATCCGCACTTTTACTAAGTTCTGTATGTCTAAATTAAGTAAATTTTTGTGTATAAACGTAATATTTAGGATTTAAATCTATTATGTTAAGTAATTTAAAAACCACTTGCCCAAAATTATAAACATAAATTAATTCTATTCGCTTAGTTACATTTATTAATAGTTTATTTGCTGTATGGCGATGGAGTTATCTCTAGGGGAACGATAGGATATTTGTACCCGTAAAAGTGGAAAAGATGGCGATCGCAATCTGAGGTAATAATCTTAAATCAGCACATGGGATATTCAGACTGAATTAGTATGCTGTTTAGGGGAGTTTGCGTCACAATAATTCAGGGTTGTATAAACCCGTTCCGATTTTTGAGTTGTTGTGGGGGTTATGAGCCATGAAGACCTGGACAGCGAGATGGGAAAGGAGTAGCCATAGCAAGATCAGTCGTAGACCTGACCCTATAGGTATGGCGTTACCATTTTCATCAGGTTCGTTAAATTATATTCTGCGTTTATTTTTAGTATTAGTTTTAATTATTGGTTTAACTAGTTGTGGTGGGGAGAAAGCGGTCAGTCAACCACCATCTTTAGGAGTACCGAAGCAGACCCAGTTACCTGCAAAGCTGTCAGGGAAATTAGCGGAGGTAGCTCCACCGGAGGTGATTCAGGAATTAAACCGTAGTTTAGATAAATACCGTCCCCAGGTAAAAATTGTCAGTCCAATGAATGATGAGGTGTTGCAGACGGACAGTTTAACTGTGGGATTACAGGTTCAGGATTTACCGATTTTTCAAGACCGAAAATATGGTTTAGGACCCCATTTACATGTAATTCTCGACCAAGAATCCTATGCCAAAGTATACGATTTGCAGCAGCCATTAACAATATCGAATCTGACACCAGGAACTCACACATTACGTGTGATTGCGGAAAAACCCTGGTATGAAACCTTTAAAAATGATGGAGCCTACGCTCAGGTTAGTTTCCATATTTTTACACAGACGGATGAAAATAATCCAGTATCTAATTTACCATTGTTAACCTATAATCTACCGGATGGAGATTATGGTGCAGAACCAATTCTATTGGATTTTTACTTAACCAATGCTCCCCTACAAGTAGGTACAAATAGCAACCAAAAGGGAAGTATTAACGACTGGCGAATTCGCTGTACAATCAATGGGGATAAATTCGTTCTCGACCGTTGGCAATCAGTTTATCTCAAAGGTTTTCAGAAAGGGAAAAATTGGGTACAACTAGAATTTTTGGATGACCAGGGAGAACCGATTAAAAACGTTTTTAATACAACGACTAGAACGATTAACTATCAACCCCAGGGACAGGATGTTCTGTCTAAAATTATTCGCGGGGAATTAACGGTTGAGCAAGTTAGGGGAATTGTCGATCCTAGTTATAACCCACCGGAACCTGTTGTGACACCAAAAGTGGAATCGACACCGGAACCTGTGGTTACTCCCACACCTGTTGTGACACCCAAAGCGGAATCGACACCGGAACCTGTGGTTACTCCCACACTTGTTGTGACACCCAAAGCGGAATCGACACCGGAACCCGTCGTAACTCCCACACCGGTTGTCACACCCAAAGCGGAATCGACACCGGAACCCGTCGTAACTCCCACACCTGTTGTGACACCAAAAGTGGAATCGACACCGGAACCTGTTGTAACTCCCACACCTGTTGTGACACCGACAACAGCACCAGAATCAAAAGTAGGCAACTTTTTAAACCGTTTCAAACCCAAGTCTCCCAGTTCTGAACCAAAGTCAGAGGAGGAAATAACTAAACCAACCCAGGAACAAACAGATACAGATGTCAACTTGGAAGTAAAACCACAACCGACTCCAGAGATTACCAGTACACCTACACCTTTACCGACGGAGACACCTAAACCAGATAAAAAACCCTTTTTAGATTATTTCAAACCCAAGTCTCCCAGTTCTGAACCAAAATCAGAGGAGGAAGTAACTAAACCAACCCAGGAACAAACGGATACAGATGTCAAATTGGAAGTAAAACCACAACCGACTCCAGATATTACCAGTACACCTACACCTTTACCGACGGAGACACCTAAACCAGATAAAAAACCCTTTTTAGATTATTTCAAACCCAAGTCTCCCAGTTCTGAACCAAAATCAGAGGAGGAAGTAACTAAACCAACCCAGGAACAAACGGATACAGATGTCAAATTGGAAGTAAAACCACAACCGACTCCAGATATTACCAGTACACCTATACCTTTACCGACGGAGACAGCAAAACCGAATAAACCTGATTACCGTAAATATTTGGATCGATTCAAATCATCTACACCAAAATCTTCTTTTGAAGAAATCCAGGAAGATGGGGATATTCAGGAAGGTTTAACTGGGGAACAAGAGATTAAACCCTAATTTTGCATTAGAGACGTAGCACTGCTACGTCTCTACACACACAACACGTAATATATTTTCAATTTCGATGCCAACGTGTTCCTTCTTTAGAATCAATCAGGGTGATACCAACGGCTTGTAGTTCGTTGCGAATGCGGTCAGATTCGGCGAAATTCTTGGCTGTACGGGCTTTTTGACGCAGTTCGATCAATGCTTCAATTTCCGCATCACTCAAGCCATTATTATCGCTGCTATTATCGCCGTTGTCTTTGTCTGTTAAAACTTCTAAACCGAGGACTTGGGACAACGTAACTAAAGTAAACCACTGCTGTTGTAATTCGGCTGTATCGACTTTAGTTTTACCCTCATGGACGAGGATATTGGCTTCCCGTTGTAAATCCTTTGCGAGTTTAAACAGGATAGCTAGACCGGTGGAGAAGTTAAAATCATCATCCCCCGACTCATTGAACTTCAGAATTAATTCCTGATCCAGTTGATTACCAGCAACGGAAAAACCGAGTTTTTCCCCGTATAACTGTGCAAAACTTAAACCTTCCTTGAGGGTTTTCCAACTGTTAACTGCTCCCGCGATCGCATCTTCGGTAAAATCAAGGGGTTTACGGTAGTGAGCTTGGAGGACAAATAATCTCACTGCCATTGGATCAACTTGGTGGGGATACTGAGACCATTTGCCGTCTAATAAATCCCGAATTGTAATAAAATTGCCTAGGGATTTGGACATTTTCTGACCATCCACCATGACCATCCCGTTGTGCATCCAGTATCGTGCTAGGGGTTTGTTAAAAGCACCTTCCGATTGGGCAATTTCGTTTTCATGGTGGGGAAATATTAAATCACCTCCCCCCCCGTGAATATCAATTGTCTCACCTAAGCGGGAACGAATCATGGCTGAACATTCAATATGCCATCCTGGACGACCCGAACCCCAAGGGGAATCCCAAGCTGGTTCTCCGGGTTTTGCTCCCTTCCACAGAGCGAAATCAAGGGGATACTCCTTTTTGCGTCCTTCTGGGTCTTCTAAATCCCGTCCGCTTGCTCCCGCTTGCATTTGTTCTAAATTGCGTCCTGATAGCTTGCCATAGCTGGGAAATTTCTGTACACGATAGTATACATCACCCTCGGCTGCATAGGCTAAATCTTGGTCAATCAGATTTTGAATTAGTTGGTGAATTGCTGGGATATGGTCGGTAACACGGGGATATTCATCTGCATCTTTGACGTTTAAACGGCGAATATCCTCAAAATAGGCATCAATGAAGCGATTTGACACCTCTTCCATCGTCATCCCCTGCTCCCGCGCTCGGTTGAGGATTTTATCATCAATATCGGTAAAATTTTGCAAATAATTAACCCGATATCCTCGCCATTGTAAATAACGACGAATCGTATCCCAAACAATGTAGGAGCGAGCATGACCCAAATGACAATAATCATACACTGTCACACCGCAGCAATACATTTTTACTTGTTTAGGTTCGATGGTGACAAGGGGTTCTTGTCGGCGAGTTAACGTATTGTAAACGGTGAGAGCCATAGGATTTTGGATTTTGGATTTTGGATTATTACTTTAGCTTATATGTTGCACCTCTAGGTATATGCTGCGATCGCTCAACACTCAATTGTCCAAATTTATTGGTGGAACAAAATTGTGACTAGGGGGAAAAAGGATAGTAAAATTAGCACGAAAAAGTGCCAGTTTAGTCTTGGTAAGTATTCTAATTTTACACCAGAAGTGAGCAGGGCATCGATTCTTTGTTCTAGGCGATCGCTTTGGTGGGAGGAATCGAGGGCGGCACAAAATACATCATTACTGATGGTGGAACCACTGACAACCATTAACAGGGATTCGGCTAATAATAAAGGGTCTACCCGTGTGGCGGCAAAGGCATCGGCGCGTAGTTCCCGTAAAATCAATAACTCTTCCCATAATGCTTCAGTGTGCGGTAGCCAAGCGGTACAGGTACGTATCCATCCTAGCCAGAAAAACCAAAAGGTATCACGGTAATAAAGATGACCTTGTTCGTGGGCGATGACGGTCTCTAATTGGTCTGAACTCAAGGTTTGAATGATACCTTTGCTGAGGATTAATCTCGGTTGCCAAAAACCAACTTGTCCAGCGAACAGGGCTTGACTATCAAGAATACCGAGGCGATAGCCGTCGATTTGACTGGTTGGGCAGCTATTAGCCCAGCGACTCATTTGTAAACCTTGATAAGCTAACTTACCAAGTATGGCCGTAAAAACACCCAAGGTAAATACAGCAATCAAATAACTGAAATAACCCGTTTGCCAATTACCCATCCGTCCTTGCCAACCCATACAAACCAGAGCGATCGCTGTGGCAAAAATGAGTAGGGCAGGAAACAGGAGGTAAAATAAACTTGAGCAATACCTTTGCTGCCAATTACCTCGACTGGGTTGCCAACCCAGACGCAAACACCAAGCAATCACAACAGTGCCAACAATCATTAGCATATGCATGGTTATTTCTCCTCCCGGGCTTGACGAGCAGCTTGAATCCGTTGCGCGATCGCTTGAATTTTTTCGCTACTAGCTTCATCTAGACTATCAGCAAATGCGGCCACTACATCCGGATTACCAACGGCTAAAAACTGTTGTAAATGCTCATGAGCGCGAATCATCTCGGTTTGAGCTTTAGAAAGTTTGGCTTGCCAATAAAAAGCCCGTCCTTTTTTATCACAACTGAGCCAACCTTTTTCCGTGAGCCTTCGTAATACTGTTGTGACAGAAGTATAGGCTAATTCCCGGTTAGGGTCAGACAAAATCCGGTCATGGACATCTTTGACGGTGACAGAACCTAGTTGCCAAACAATTTCCAAAATTTCTGCTTCCAAAGGACCAAGGGACATTTGTTTCGGGCGATAATCAGGTAAGGGAGCCATATAATTTCAGCGCGCGGGTAATTAAAATTATAGTGATAAGTTGTTGGGTATTGAAGTTGCGTACTCACTACTTTTGATGGATGAATGTTAGCCGTCAACAGCAGATCAACTAGTTATATGATTTATGTGAGTTTTAGCTTAACAATTGGAATTTATGATAGTGAGGATTAATGGAATTTGGGCATCATGTCTAACAAATCGAGGTAATGGTAATTACTAATTGGGGACATTTTGGCTTCAGGATAGGATTTGAGCGATACAAGTTCTGCTTTGAGGGTAGCATTCATTTTCCCCTTCACCATGAATATCTGCCACAAATGTTACAGTCAAAAATTTCAACTGACTCAACTCGGATGACAGATAATAGCCACTAATAGTTAGAATTAGTTTCGATAGTATAAATTTAAATCAGGTATATCCAGGACGTGAAGCTATTTGTTTATCACACTCCGGAACAGACTCCTTCCGAACAGGAACCAAACTGCGCGATCGCTGTGGATGTCCTGCGTGCAACCAGCACAATGGCAACAGTGTTAGCAGCTGGTGGAGAAGCAGTACAGGTATTTAGCGATTTAGAAAAACTGATTCAAGTTAGCGAAGCTTGGTCAACAGAACATCGACTTCGGGCTGGAGAACGCGGTGGAGCGAAGGTCCCCGGATTTGATTTAGGGAATTCCCCTCTTGATTGTACTCCAGAACTAGTCAGTGGCAAACGTTTATTTATTAGTACAACCAATGGCACTAGGACATTACAGCGAATTGAAAACGCCCAAGTAGTTTTAACGGCAGCATTGATTAATCGAGCTGCCGTTGTTCGTTACTTAATCAACCATCAACCAGATACGGTCTGGATAGTTGGTTCCGGTTGGGAAGGTAATTTTTCCCTTGAAGATACGGTTTGTGCGGGTGCGATCGCCCATGCAGTCAGCCAACAAATGCAAACACCAATCGAAAAAATCGCTGGAAATGATGAAGTGATTAGTGCGATCGCGCTATATCTGCAATGGCAAGATAATCTCTTGGGATTATTACACCATGCTAGTCATGGACAGCGACTACTGCGACTCGATGGTTACGAAGACCTCAAATACTGCTCCCAAACCGATATTCTCGATGTATTACCCATCCAATCGGAACCTGGTGTTTTAAAAGCAGCTAGTCGTTTATAATTTTGTGAAGTTGACAGTTGACGGTTAACCGTTGACTGTTAGCTTTTGGGAAATCCAGGGAGTAGGTAATAGGAAATAGGGGAAAATTCAAACCCTAAATCCAAAATCTAATAGGACTTACGCAAAAGTAATGCTGTAGGTGTTGTCATAGAAAACGCCGCACTATGCGCGTCTACACACAAATCCTGCGATTGCTTCCCTAAACAGCGTTTCGCTTGCAATGACATATTCTCGTTTGTGTAATTCCTGTCTAAAATCCAAAATCTAAGAGGATGTTGGTCAAGTATCAATAAATACTTTATCAACCACTTTTCCAAGACGGTCAATAGGCTCAAACAGTATTATTTTCGTTATAGAATAAACTACTCCCGATTCCCTACTCCCAAAAAACGAGCTGATTAAGTATTAAAATCAACTTTTCAAATATTCTCCAAAATCCAATGGCTTACCTAGAAACAACTGCCCAATTTTATACCGAAGTTGCCGAAACACCACAGGTTGGTTTATGTTGCGTCCAAAGTAGTCCCCTGCAATTACCTGGACTGAAAATACCCACCCCAATGCAGGAAATGAACTACGGTTGCGGTACAACGGTTCATCCCACGGAACTAGCAAATGACCCAACGATACTGTATGTTGGCGTTGGTGGTGGTTTAGAAGCACTGCAATTTGCTTACTTTTCCCGTCGTCCGGGGTCAGTGATTGCCATTGAACCGGTTGCGGCGATGCGGTCAGCAGCAATGCGTAATTTACAACTTGCGGCTGCGGAAAATCCCTGGTTTGAGCCGAATTTTGTGGAAATTCGCCCTGGGGATGCTTTTAATTTACCTGTTGCCGATGCTTCTGTGGATGTGGTAGCTCAAAATTGTCTGTTTAATATTTTTAAACCAGCAGATTTGCAACGAGCGTTACAGGAAGCTTTTCGAGTTTTAAAGCCAAACGGACGTTTACTCATGAGTGATCCCATTGCCACCCGTCCGATTCCTGTACATCTACAAGACGATGAGCGATTACGGGCTATGTGTTTGTCAGGAGCAATGACCTATGATGATTATATCGCCCATCTGGTTCAGGCTGGTTTTGGTCAGGTGGAAATTAGAGCGCGTCGTCCTTACCGCATTCTCAATCGCCAGAATTATAATTTAGCAGACCATTTATTATTAGAAAGTCTTGATTCTGTAGCTTTTAAAGTGCCAATTCCAGAGGATGGTGCTTGTGTTTTTACTGGTAAAACAGCTATTTATACCGGGGTCGGAGCATTTTTTGATGACCAAGCTGGCCATATTCTTCAACCAGGTGTACCAATGGCGGTATGTGATAAAACGGCAGCTAAATTAGCTGCGCTAAATTCAGAAGAGATACTAATTACAGATTCAACTTGGCATTACAACGGTGGTGGTTGCTGTTAGGTTCGGTCATAAATATTGAAGGATAAAAATGCTACGACACACAGATATTGCTTCACCATTGGATTCAGTGATTACACCGTTTGCAAAGAAGTTAAATAAACCCCTGACGAAAAAACAAATTACGGTTTTACAAATAAATTTAGGTAAAATTTGTAATCTTGCTTGTCGCCACTGTCATGTGGAAGCTAGTCCAAAACGGACCGAAGAAATGACTCCAGAAATTTGCCAACAAATTATTGAATTAATCAGTAAATTTCCCCAAATTCAGGTGGTGGATTTGACTGGTGGTGCGCCAGAAATGCTCTACGGTTTTCAACCAATTGTTGAAGCAGCACGAAATTACGGGAAACAAGTAATTGTCCGCTCTAACTTGACAATTTATTTTGTCGATGGTTTTACCCATATTCCCACCTATTGCGCTCAAAATCAGGTGAGAATTGTGGCTTCTTTACCCTGTTATTTATCTGATAATGTGGATAAAATGCGGGGACATGGGGTCTATGATGCTTCGATTCGCGCTCTACAATGGCTGAATCATCTAGGCTATGGTCAAGACCCCAATTTAATCCTGGATTTAGTATATAATCCCCAATTACCAATTACAGAAAAATTTACCCTTACCCCGAATCAGACTAATCTGCAACAGGATTATCAAAAGTTCTTGCAAGAACATTTTGATATTACTTTTAATAACCTACTTACCATTACTAACCTACCCATTGGACGGACTAAATTATATTTAGAATATCAGCAACTACATAAACCCTATTTACACTTTTTAGAATCCCATTTTAACCCTAGTACCGTTGAACATTTAATGTGTAGAGACGAACTTTCGATTGATTATCTTGGTAATGTTTATGATTGTGACTTTAACCAGATGGAAAACCTCCCATCTCAAACCCATGAGGGGGAAACTTTAACTGTTGCTAAGTTATTAGCTGCTGGGACACTGGATTTAATTGAGGAAGTTAGAACCGCCAATTATTGTTATGGTTGTACAGCTGGATGTGGTTCTAGTTGTGGGGGTACTTTAATTTGATAAATTTTACGTTTTGTAGAGACGTAGCATCACTACGTCTCTACAAACCCTATTCAAATCAGATTAATTCCCTTCTAACCACCAATTTGAGACATAGTACGGTGATAGATACCGTGATTTGTACCCGATTCCCGTTGCTTATAATTTATCTCTGGTTTTATAGTTAATAACTCTTGAACTTGTAATTGTAATTCCTCCGACTTTACCCCGCTTCTGAGAGCAGTTTTTAAATCAATTTGTCCGGATTCATTTAATAAACAAGGACGCAACCAACCATCCGCAGATAAACGCATCCGATTACAGCGATCGCAAAAACATTCCGACATTTGACTAATAAATCCTAAAGTTCCCTTGGCTCCAGGTATTTTAAATACATCCGCAGGACCGTTACCCCGTACTTCTGCGGAAATTAAACCCCAGCGATCGCGGATTTGTTGACGGATGAATTCCGAATCAATCCAACCCTTACCATGAAACAATTCCCCATTCCCAATTGGCATAAATTCAATAAACCGCACATGCCAATTTTTATCAATCGTCAATGCAGCTAAATCCAATACCTCGTGGTCATTTACCCCCGGAATTACCACCACATTTAACTTCAGGGGATCAAAACCCACATGGTAAGCAGCTAGAATCCCCGACC
Organism: Calothrix sp. NIES-3974; assembly: GCF_002368395.1. Lineage (GTDB taxonomy): Bacteria > Cyanobacteriota > Cyanobacteriia > Cyanobacteriales > Nostocaceae > NIES-3974. The sequence continues at coordinate 986,121 of NZ_AP018254.1, read as the reverse complement.
AAACTTCACCCCACCGGGATTTCTTCGTTTGTCCTGTAAAACCTGCGATCGCATTAAAGGTGTCCCCATCTAAGGAATCTAAACTAATATTAATCCGCTTTAAACCAGCATGATATAAATCCTGAGCTAAGGGTGCTAACAAAAACCCATTCGTAGTCATGGATATATCTTCAGTTTGGGGATAACTCACAATTTCCCGAATTAAATCCACCACCCCCGGACGTAAAAGCGGTTCTCCCCCCGTTAAGCGAAATCGAGTAAAACCAACAGGAATAAACACCTCTCGAATCAATTTTAATAATTCCGCATCCGTCAGCAGTTCCTGTTGCAGTAGATATTCTAAATCCGCACCCTCCGGCATACAGTATACACAACGGAAATTACAACGGTCGATTAAACTCACCCGCAGATAATCAACTTTATTCATAAATTTAATTTATATACCCAGAGATATATTCCAGCTTATATTTAAGCTAGCGCGATTTAGGTAAATTTGCGATCGCCCCAAAATATATCTCGCAAAATCCAGTATAAAAACAGCATATTGGCGTTTTTTTGGCAACCAGATTAAAATGAGAGCTTAGGTAAAAGTAACTATCCCCAAAGTCTAGAAATAAAATAAATCAAAAGGATATAAAAAATGATTTTCCCCTGGATGTACGCAACTTTATTTATTTATCTTTTGCTGTTCTATCCCTTTTTATTTTTACATGATCATCTTCTCCTGCGCTATCTTCTCGTTGCTGTTAATACGGGTATATTTGCTTGTGTATCATACTTTATCCACAGCAACCAACTCAGTGCCTGGCTAGGATTAAGAATCATTTGTGGCTCATTTATGAGTGGCTGTGGAAATATCACTATATTCTATATATTCTTTGTTTTATTGTATTACTATATCCAAGCTGTAATTCAAACTATTCAAGGCTTGAGTAAAGGTAGAGAATTCACCCAAAATTGGTGGATACGAACCGTTACTCAACGAGCAGAAAGTGGTGGTTTTAACATTTGGAGAAGATGAATCAAGAATAAAAAACTTGGGTTTTTATGACAATTAGACAATCATCAGAGATAACCCCGGATTTCTCACAAACTCCTCAAACTTTCAGTGAATAGGGAGCGGGGAGTAGCAGGAGAATCAACCCACTACTCAAGGCTTATCACTCCCTTGTGAGAAATGCAGGTAACGATAACCTCTTCTAAAAATCTAATTTCTCACCCCAAGAAGCAAATCCAAAATCTAAAATCCAAAATTCCTTCACTCTTTCGTTGCAATCATATTCAAACTAATCAAAGTATCCAAAACCCGCATCGAGCTACAATCATTAAACAAGCCAAATTCCTGTACCTGAGTATACTCACAAAAACCAACTTCCTCCAAATATAAAGCCAATATTTCCGGATCAAAACCAACCTTATGCACATCATACTCGTTGGTTTGTCCACCAAACATCATTCTCATAATATGATGACGTTCCAAAGGCATTAAATGAGGATGAATAAACAACCAACATAAAACCTGTAAATTCGGCACACTAATATATAACTTCCCACCTGGTTTCAGTACCCGATGCCATTCCGTTAAAGTTGCAACTAACTCATTATTCAAACCATAATAAAAATGCTCTAAAACATGGCTTGCATAAATCGCCTCAATCGAATTATCTGCAAACTGACTTAAATCATTCGCATTCCCAACAAAATCAACCTCTGGACGAGCTTCAATATCAAAAATCTTCCATTCTAAATGGGGTTCCCGTCCACCAATATGTAATTTAATTGATTCCATAAATTCCTCCGATAAATTTTAGCTTATCATCTGATAATTTCTCTATTTCCCCATCAAGATAACTTCATTTTTTTTACTCGCCACTTGATTTTTAATTTGGAGATAAGTCGGGTTTTTATCATCCTTTACAGACAACTCGACGGTTGTCTGTACTCCTAAAAAACGGGCTGATTAAGTATTAAAATCAACTTTTCAAACAAGCTCTAAGACTGTCGATAAATATCCCACATTTGTCTGTAAGCATTTTCCATTTCCCTAGTAAACAACTTCCCATTCCAAAGCGGTGCAGTTTGCTTCGATCTTTGCAATTTCCAAGCAACTTCTTTCCTTAAATTTTCATCCTTACCCAAATGAATACCCCACTCTACATAGTCCTCATCCGTCCAAGCGATTCCCTCACTAATACCCGCATTCATCATCATTGTGTAACTGTTTCTCGCTACAAATTGCTCTCCCACTCTGGTGACAAGGGGAATACCCATCCACAGGGTTTCTAATGTCGTTGTTGCACCGTTATAGGGATAGGTATCTAACACAATATCAGCAATACCTAAATTAGCACGATGAACTGATTCAGCTGCAACATTTGGTAAAAATCGGAGTCGATCAATGCTAACTCCTTCAGCTTCTGCAATTCGATAAAAAAACTGTTTAATGACTTCCTCATCAGCAGCACCTTTAATTAAAAAATAACTATTAGGAACTTCCTTGAGGATTTGCATTTGTAATTTAGTTGTCTCTGGATGACGCTTATATCCCCGTTGCGCACTCAAATAAATCACTGCATCCCTGGGAATATCTAAATCCTCCCGACGCAAAGTGGGAACACCCACCTCAAAACCATCCACTGCAATATAAGTTTGAGGTAATCGCCAAATTTTCTCTGTATAATAATTTTGGGCTGAATCTGGTAACACGTAATTATCAGCAATATAATAATCAATTGCAGGAATTCCAGATGCATCCCAACCCAACCACGTCACCTGTATCGGTGCAGGTTTCATCGCCATAACTGCACAGGTAATATCTAAAGTAATACTATCTAAGTCTACTAATATATCCACCTCATCTGCACTGATTGCGTCGGCTATTTCTAGCGCACCCATCCCCAATTTCACAGCTTTGGTTGAATGTTCTACATACCATTCCTGAAGAGGGTCTTGACCATGCATATAATTAGCAATATAGGTATTAATCTCGAATTGTTCCCGGTCATGATGTTGAAATAGCCATCTTGCTAACCAACCAACAGAATGCTGTTTAAAACAGTAGGATAAATAGCCTATTTTCAGTTTTTTATTTTCAGTAATTATGGTTTTTCTGATTGACTGCTGTTGTGCATACCTAGCTACATGTGTTTGAGAAACAGCTTGAATATTCTTTTGAAAAAATGCTGCCACTGAATTATAAATTCCCCGAAATTTTTCCGGTTTATCTTCTATATGGGGAATTGAAAAAGCTGTCGTCATCAGACGTAAGGTCATCACTTCATCTAAGTAGACTTGTTCTGTAACCAACTGCTTCAGTAGTGATTCTAAAGCTGCATGTGCAATCCCTACCTCTTCCCGATATCCACCGGATTTAAGAAATCCACTTAAAAGCAGATTTGCAGCTGCTATTTGTTCTCCCAAATTAGGTGATAATAGATAGCATTTTTGGGCAATTTCAATCGCTTTTTGATACTCACCCGCACTTTGATAAAAAGCTGCTAAGTGTCTTAAAGCTTCCCGATTTTCCGGTTCTAGCTGTAAATACACCTCCAACAGCTTTGCTGCTGTAATTGGGTCTTTATAAGTGTAAGCAATTTCCATTACCCTGGGAAGGATTACACAAAAGTAACTACCAGCATCTTTGATGAGATGGGAACAGGTTTTTGCAAACTCGATGGTGATGGGATGCAATGGTTCATTTTTCAGTAGTTTATCTAAGACTTTTAATAATAAATCTTCTTCCATATCACTTGTAGAGGAACCATCTACACTACGAAGGTGATTAATTACTTCTAGGTTGACTAACTCATCCCCTATGCTGTGATTTAGCTTATCGGTAATATAACAAAGATGTAACAGATTATTAATGTGATCTGGTTGAATCTCCCGTAGATGTTGTCTCATCACCCATGTCAGGGTGGAGTTTTCTTGCTGACTAAATTGTTCAGCTTGCTGGTCGAGAATATGAACTAGTTCTTGTTGATAGGAATTAGCTGCTTCCCCATCCAATTCAGAAATCGGTAACATCCAAGTAATCTGTGCTTCCGATTCTTGACCGTTTAAAAGTAAAGCAAGTCCTAACCAACAGTAGTAACTCGGTTCTTCTGGTTGTTCGGAAATCGTCTGTTCATATAATTTGATAATTTCCGCATACATTCCTTGGCTCAGGTAATAATTTGTTTTCTCTTTTAATTCAGTTGAGTTAATATTTTTCATGAATAAAATTCACAATATGTATGCTAGTGAAAAGATAGTTTAGAAGTATAAATTATTCTCAATATTAACATAAAAATAAAAAAGTGAGTAAATAAGAATACTCACTTTTTTAGTCTATGAAGTTGTCAATCAAAGATTATAATTAACTAGCTAAACAAACTAACTGAGTGTTTTGTAGGCTTTTGGACAAGCAGGAGGTTTTTGCGAGTTAAAATCTGCTTCTTCTGTCCCCGCAGCAGCACCTGTTACACCTTTAGCTTGTAATGCTTCACATAAAGAAGCAAGAGTTGTTGCTTCACTAGTTGCTTGGATAGTACCGAGTGATACTCCACCGATGTAAGCCCTAATAGCGTTCTTTTGTGGTTGAGCTTGGTTTGTAACACTGGTAGCTGTTCCACTACCACCTTTGATTGTGTACTTGTAGTTAACGGTATCTGTGGCAACACCTAGTCCAAGCAGACCAAATTCTGAAGCTGCACTACCAACAAAACTACCATTTTCTGCGTAGTAAGCTTGTTGAGCGCGGTTCATGGAACCAACGTAGGTTCTAGCTTCTGATTGTTTTGCTTTGTTAGCTTGGTTCAAGAAGGAAGGTAAGGCAATTGCAGAAAGAATACCGATAATGATGATTACAACTAATAGCTCAATCAGGGTAAAACCTTCATCATTTTTCTTTTTGTTGAGGATGTGTTGGAGAAATTTTGCTTTTAATTCGGTTTTCATATCAGTGGTTTCCTTGTGGTGAATTATTAACTGTTGTTTTTGTTGTTTTCTAGATATAACTTACCCACTTCTATTTTTTTCATATCACTCTCGACAAAAAATATTTTGTTTTTCTGTGTATACAATTCAAACCGTTGATATTTCGTTGATTAGAAGCTGGAATGATTCATTGGGTACTGAATCAATTACCCTGCTTATAAATAGAGAACTGGGAATAGGATTGGACAAACACTGAATCCAGTACCCCATGAATGCTTGTACACAACCAAGACAGAAAAAAACTCTTTCCCACTCCCGTCACACTAACTTTGATGGGTGAGAAAAAGTATGCAGTTGCGCAAAGAGCGCTTTTCCAATAAGGTTTTTCGGGGCTAAAATCCTACTAATCCTACTACGAGATGCGTCCGCGTATTTTAGGGTTGCTCTACCATGACATAACCTAGACCTTCCAGACGTAGCAGCATTAGCTTCACTAAATCAAATGCTTCCTTTTGGTCTGTTGGGGTGAGGGTGACTGGATTGATGGGTCGGACTTGTTTCCAGCGTTCGATTAGGGATGTTATGGGTTGGGGTTGTTCTAGCAAGGGAACTAAACAAAGAGCCATTGTGCTGTCGATGCTGACCATTTCATGGGTGAGGGAAAGGAATTTACTGATGATGAGGGGACGCATTTGGGTGACGCATTCGGTTAGTTCGGTGCGAAATTCAGGGTTTTTGAGGATGGGATGGATGTGGATGGTTGCTTTTTCCCAGTTTGCATCAGTCCATTCGGAGATTGGTAGTAATTTTTCTGGTTGGGGATGACCGCACCAAATATCTAGTAAGCGGTGGATGGGGTGCAATAGTTCAAATAGATGCAGTCGTTCTTCAGTCGAAAGTTCGGGTAAACTGAGGGCTAGGAATGGGGGTAAATCGTCAGGTTCTTTAAATAAATCCATGACATCCCAGCGTAACCAGTTGACCATGCTGATGAATTCTAGGTCTGCTTGCTGGAGTAGGGAGAAGAATTGGGGGATGGTGGAACCTTTGTCACCAACTAGGAGATGGTTGGCTAGGATTGATTCGTTGTCTTCTTCGTTGATGGGATTCCAGGTTTGTTTTTTGAGGATGACATCGTTTTTGAGTGCTTTCATGATGTCACGGACAATTCCTATTTCGGTTTCTTCAGGGTTACTGTCCATCAAACCCATAAATTGGAAGAGATTTTGAGCACGATAATACCACTCTCGTTGGAGGGAGCTATGGAGATTGACGCGAATAATTCCCTCTGGTTTGAGGACTGATTGCATTCCCCGTAATCCTGCAACTGGGTCGGGGAGTAAATACAATACATCATCACAATTGATGTAGTCAAATTCCATTCCTAATTTGGGTAACTCTTCCAGTAAACCCACGTGGAATTCGACATTATTGATACCGTGGTATTGTAGGCGCTTTTGGGCAAATACGATGGATTCTGGAGATATATCGACACCGATGATTTTTGCTCCGGGGTTGGCTAATGCAAGAGCTAGGGATTTATAACCTGTTCCACAACCTGCATCTAGGATAACTTTTCCTTGGGTGTTGGTAACTTTTTGGGTTCTTAAATAGTATGGTGTGACTAAATTATGGACATAGAGATAGTTAGTGTTATCTTTGGGGTTTTCTTCTACGGGAATTCGCGGATAGGGGGCGCTGTCGAATTGTCGGCGAATTTTTTCTAATAAATCTGCATCGGGATTTGTGGCTGATTGTTGAGAAGGGATTTGGGCGGTCATAGTAATATTTCTCCTAGGAGTAATTTCCCTGATATTTACTGAATATTTATACAGTTTTGGATACACTTACTTTTTCACTACAAGTTTGGGATGACTTGGTGACAAGCTGTATGATGTCCAGAGGTTCTAGAAGTTTGACTGGATCAGAATTCTAGTCATCCATATGTCCAAATATTGTGAGAACTTGGTATGGGTATCCTTTACAGGATTTATTATTCCCAGATGCTGGTGGGTTCTATCACTTGACCGCTTTTTTTATACCGATTCCCAAAATGGTGTTGCGGAATTTGGGGATGAATGATGTATTGTTTACGTTTGGGATGAAAATCAAAATTGTTGTAGTGGAGACGTAGCAGTGCTATGTCTCTACATTTTTGTCCTGCACCACCAATAATTCATCAAAATTAAATTGGCTAGGGGAAATTTATCCTAGTTGTGGAGACGTAGCGATGCTACGTCTCTACGAATAGCAAATATCTAGTTAACTTTTAACAGTTCTACGTCAAAAATGAGGGTGGAATTGGGGGGAATCGGACCGATACCTCTAGCACCGTATCCGAGTTCGGGGGGGATAACTAATTGACGACGACCACCGACTTTCATGGTGCTGAGTCCTTCGTCCCAACCTTTGATTACTTGACCTGCACCGATTGTAAAGCTGAAAGGCTGATTGCGATCGCGGGAACTATCAAATTTACTGCCGTCTGTGAGGGTTCCTGTATAGTGAACGGTGACGGTTTGTCCTTTTTCGGGGGTTACACCTGTTCCTTCTTGGAGTTCTTTGTATTTTAATCCGGATGGGGTGGTAATCAGGTTTTCGTTTGATTCTAGATTTGACATGGTTGCGCTCGCAATTAAATTGGAATTTTGGGTGGGATTTGTAGTAACCTGTTGGCTAAGGGGAGCTGCGATCGCGGTATTTTGTTTTTCCCCCGTAATTTGGGCTACAACTAAAACCACTACACACACTAGCATTACGCCAACGCTGAGTAAAATCGCTTTCAAGGGACTATTCCTCCGTCGCTGTTGAAAATCTGATTTTGGTCACAAGTACCTAGTGTAGTTGAGAATCACCCATAAAAACAGACGCAACCTGTCGCGTCTACATCTAAATCGGTTTTTGCTGATTAATTTGCTAAGTAGGTGGGGGGTGAAAATTGTCTTTGAAATCAGGGAGACGACCCGTCGGGTCGTCTGTACAGGGAAGTGGAGACGAACCGTCGGGTCGTCTGTACAGGGAGAGACGCGATATATTGCGTCTTTACGGGAGTAAGGCTTTGAACCGAATAATCGGTTACGTTGCGGTTTTATGTTTAATTGCACCTACCTACTCATATGTTCTATTGTTTTGGAAATCGCTCCCCTTTCATCGCCATAATTTATTTTCTAAATCCCTAACTTGACGCTCAAGTCGGTCTATTCGTCCGCGCAACTCGTCCACTTCCGATTGACGAGCTATCCCCATATCCTGCATCATATTCCGCAACTGTCGCTGCATATTCGCTTCCATTCCCCCCTGTTCATTTTTGAACTGTTGCAGCATGTCATCCATCATGGCTTTAGCTTCTTCTGGGTTGAGTTTGCCGTCCTTTACTAGTTTGTCTCCTGCTTCTTTGAGTTTTTCTGCCATAATCGATGTTGTACCGATTCCTAGCATTAGCAGTTGTTGCATCCAGTTATTACTATCCATACGGTTTCCTATTCCAATTTTTTTATTAGTCTCAGCCTACGGTAAGTCGTTATGGGTCTACATGTCGTCTGGACACGGCCAAACATTAAAATAGCTCATTTCTACTCACTACTCCCTGGTCCCTACTCACTCTATTTTCAAGTTACGCTAAATTGACGATAAACTTGAAAGTGTGACATTTGACATTTATATTTTGACAAACTCACACGGGGAATGTAAGCGCGTGGTAATTGAGTTACTTAAGTTTAAACTAGCACCTGAACATCGAGAAAGGTTTATCCTAGTGGATGCGGATATCTGGACATCTTCCCTCGCAAAATACCCCGGTTTTATTGATAAGCAAGTGTGGATTAACCCCCATGACCAGGGGGAGGTGATAATGATAATTAGCTGGTTGCAACGGGATCTATGGAAAAGTATCCCTTTGGCTGATTTGCAGCAGATTAATCGTGAGTTTGATGCTAAGTTCGGTTTTGAGTACGTGATGGTTGAATCCAGTGAGTATGAAGTTGTCTAGGTCATCGGATAAATCTGCTTGCTCTGAATTGAAAGTTAGTAGGGAGTGGGGAGTTGGAAACAGCGCCTTTTATTATTTTTTTGGTGTCAGCAGTACATGTAGGCTATTCCTGTATTTTGATTCAGGGAGTGATAAGCCTTGAGTAAGGGGTTGATTTTCCTTCTATTCCCTACTCACTGAAAGTTTTAGGAGTTTGCTCCAAATCCACGTATTGCATTCAGGAATAATTGGTTATGGATGAGTTTCAACAGCGTCGTTTATTATCTGCATTGTGTCATGGAGCAATTTTTTTTAGCGCTTTAATTGCTTCCGTCGGCATTCCCATCGCCGTATTATTCCTGAATGATGACCTAATTGTTCGGGAAAATGCGAAGGAATCTTTAAATTTTCACATTAATGTGTTTATTGCGGCGATTGTGTTTGGACTATTGATCGTTGTCGGAATTGGAATTCCCCTATTGGTTGGCTTATGGCTGTTTAGTTTGATTATGCCCATTGTGGCGATTGTCAAAATTTTAACCAATGAACAGGATGTTTATCGCTATCCCTTCATTATTCGTTTGCTGTGAATAAATCTGCTTTCAATTTCACTCAAAATTTTCACTGAATAATTTATATTCTGATATTCCTTTCCCAGCATCCATCATCTACAATCTAAAATCTAAAATTCAAAATTATGAGAAAATGACGGAAACCATCACCCCTTTGAGCAGTTGCACTCGCCAATCGACGACACCGATGATTCATTATCAAGTGGCAATGTCTCAACCGCAAACCCATTTACTGGAAGTTCGGTTGGATTTGCGGGATTTCCCTGGGTCGGTGTTGGATTTAAAGTTTCCGGTCTGGACTCCCGGTTCCTACTTGGTGCGGGAATATGCTAGGCATTTACAGGATTTTACGGTGGTTGCCGGTGATATTCCCCTAAATTGGCGCAAAATTGCTAAAAATCATTGGCAAGTTGATATCCAGGGTCAATCCCATATCACTGTCACCTATCGCATTTTTGCTAATGAACTTTCGGTGAGAACTAATCACCTCGACCAAACCCACGGCTATTTTAACGGTGCTGCGACGTTTTTTCGGATTGTGGGTTTAGAAGGGGAAAGTATTGATTTGACCGTGATTCCAGCAACTCCGGAATGGCGAGTTACTACTGCTTTACCTTTGGTCCCTGGTAGTACTAATACTTATCGAGCCGTTGATTTTGATACTTTGGTTGATAGTCCGGTGGAAATTGGTACTCATCCGGTTTATCAGTTTGAAGTGTTGGGTAAACCCCATGAATTGGCGATTTGGGGACAGGGTAATTACGATGTCCAGCGCCTGATTACGGATATTCAAAGCATTGTTACTACGGAAGCAGAGATGTTTGGGGGATTACCCTACGAACGTTATGTGTTTTTATTACATTTGTTTGCCCAAGCCTACGGAGGATTAGAGCATAAGGATTGCTGTAGCTTAATTTATCAAAGGTTTGGATTCCGCGATCGCGAGAAGTATGAAAAGTTCATGCAGCTGGTTGCCCATGAGTTTTTCCACCTGTGGAATGTGAAACGCATCCGTCCCCAGGCTTTGGAGGTGTTTGATTATGATAATGAAAACTACACGCCGTCTCTGTGGTTTTGCGAGGGAACTACAAGCTTCTATGATTTGCTGATTCCCTTACGGGCAGGAATTTATGATGTACGGACGTTTTTGAATAATTGGAGTAAGGAAATAACCAGGTATTTAAAAACACCAGGTAGAAATGTTCAACCTTTAGCTGAATCCAGTTTTGATGCTTGGGTAAAATTGTATCGCTCGGATAGTAATAGCATCAATTCCCAGATGTCCTATTATTTGAAAGGGGAGATGGTATCGTTATTGTTGGATTTGTTAATCCGCGATCGCCATCATAATACCCGTTCCCTGGATGATGTGATGGTACACATGTGGGAGCAGTTTGGTAAAGATGAAATTGGTTATACTCCGGAACAACTGCAACAGGTGATTGAAAATGTTGCGGAAGTGGATTTATCGGCGTTTTTTAACCAGTATATTCAAGGTTTGGAGGAGCTACCCTTTAATACCTATTTGGAACCCTTTGGACTCCGTTTATTCGCTGATATTAGTAATGAACCCTACACGGGAATTCGCAGTAGTAATGAGAATGGACGGGAAATCGTTAAAGCTGTAGAAGCGGGTTCTCCAGCAAATCAGGTGGGAGTTGACCCGAATGATGAAATTTTGGCGATTGATGGGATTAAACTCAAAGCTGGGGGATTAAATGAACGTCTCAAGGATTATCAGGTTGGAGATGAAATTACCATCACTTTATTCCATCAAGATGAATTACGTAACTATCAATTAAAATTAGGTAATCCTACAGTTCATAAGTATTATATTGCCGCCATTGAAAATCCGACTCCTAGTCAACAAGAAAAGTTTTATCATTGGTTAGATGTACCAATTCACGTTTTAAAAAATTAGTCGAACTTACCCAAAATCAGATATTCTCGTTATGGGGTGGACCCATAGTAGCGAGTCTAGAAAAAAGAGTCCCCAGGAAAGCGATCGCAATCATATATTTTCCAGTGAGTTCAACGGATTTTAAACGCTATAATCATGATGAATCAATGATTGTGGAAGTTATACCAATTTGAAAAAGAATGGGACAGGTGAATTTCGTAGAGACGCGATATATCGCGTCTCATATTGATATATCGCGTCCCATATTGATATATCGCGTCCCATATTGATATATCGCGTCCCATATTTAAGTAATTACGGACGATGACACCCCTAGGTGGATAATGTTGGATCTCAAATTCAAAATCTAAAATCTAAAATCCAAAATAGTATTATTCTCATGATTTTTATTGACACCCTCGGATTAATTGCTGGTACACTAACAACAGTTGCATTTCTCCCGCAGATGTGGAAAACATGGCAAACTCGTTCTGCGAAGGATGTATCCTTTGTCATGTTAATTACTTTTATGAGTGGTTTATTTTTGTGGTTAATCTATGGCATTTATTTAAAAGCAATGCCAATTATCCTCGCTAATGGGGTAACTTTGTTGTTTAATTGTATTATTCTCTGCTTAAAAATCAAGTATAAATAGGGTTTGGGGAACAACGATAAAAAATTTAAATTCTAGTCAAAATAATTGATAATTCATCATTTGTGAGTTGCGGATATTTTTAGCTCTAGTGTACTTGTTATGACAAATTAATTAATTAAATTAACGTAAATATCCATGTCTGCTGCTATATTTTCCCAGGAAAAGCTATTATTTACACCCCAAACCCCAAAAAATGATGCTATACCGTTAATTTTCGCCTTTCCCAACGAATATACGGTGGGAATTACCAGTTTAGGATATCAAATTGTTTGGTCAACTTTAGCGATGCGTGAGGATGTGGATATCAGTCGCTTATTTACCGATATTCATGAAACCTTACCACGGTCGGTGGAAATTGTGGGATTTTCGGTTTCTTGGGAATTAGATTATGTGAATATCCTTAATCTCCTTGAATCCCTTTCCATTCCCATATTCAGTCAAGATCGCACCGAATGTCATCCCCTAGTTTTTGGTGGTGGACCCGTTTTAACTGCGAATCCAGAACCGTTTGCAGACTTTTTTGATGTGATTTTATTAGGAGACGGGGAAAACCTTTTAGATAGCTTTATCGACACCTATCAACAAGTGAGAAACGCTGACCGGAAAACTAAATTAATTACCCTTGCTCAAACTCCCGGTATTTATATACCCAGCCTATACACAGTAGAATATCACAGTAATGATGGTGCGATCGCAGCGATTCAACCGGTCTCATCAGAAGTTCCCCCCGTCGTGCAAAAACAAACCTATCGTGGTAATATCCTATCCGCTTCCACGGTTGTCACCCCGAAAGCTGCTTGGGAAAGCATTTTTATGGTGGAGGTGGTACGTAGTTGTCCAGAAATGTGTCGATTTTGTCTGGCTAGTTATCTTACTTTACCTTTTCGGACAGCAAGTTTAGAAGCTTCCCTCATCCCTGCGATTGAACGTGGTCTACAGGTGACAAATCGTTTAGGTTTATTAGGTGCTTCGGTGACTCAACACCCGGAATTTCCCGATTTATTAGCTTATATTAATCAATCGAAATACGATGATGTCCGCTTAAGTATTGCTTCCGTCCGGACAAATACAGTAACACCGGAATTAGCTAAAACCTTAGCTCAACGAGATACTAAATCCTTGACGATTGCGGTGGAAAGTGGTTCGGAAAAGGTGCGCAGAATTATTAATAAAAAATTAGCACAAGCTGATATTATTCAAGCCGCAATTAATGCCAAAATTGGTGGGTTATCGGCTTTAAAATTGTATGGGATGGTGGGAATACCAGGAGAAGAAAATACCGATTTAGATGCAACAGTGGAAATGATGTTAGCAATGAAAAAAGCTGCACCGGGTTTAAAATTAACTTTAGGATGTAGCACTTTTGTCCCGAAATCCCATACACCCTTCCAATGGTTTGGAGTTAATCAACAAGCAGAAAAGCGTTTGCAATATTTACAGAAAAATTTAAAGCCTAAAGGAATTGATTTTCGTCCGGAAAGTTACAATTGGTCGGTCATTCAAGCTTTATTATCACGGGGAGATAGACGCTTATCTCGATTATTGATATTAACTCGTAATTTTGGTGATTCTTTAGGTAGTTACAAACGTGCTTTTAAGGAATTAAAAGGGGAAATTCCTGATTTAGATTTTTATGTCTATACAGATTGGTCCTATGAGCAAATTTTACCCTGGCAACATTTACAAGGACCATTACCCCAATCCACTTTGTTAAAACATTTAAAAGAAGCGATGGAAGTTAAGGATAGTTATTAGGGAAATACGGGATGCAGAATCTAGCATTTGTTCACAAGTAATGGTTTAATTTTCCTACTCCCCTGGAGACGACCTACCGGGTCATCTCTACGGACTATCCCTACTCCCTATTATTTCTCTAAAAATCGATTAATTCTTTCCCAAACTTTCACTTCTAAATCACTTGACTCCGTATCAAACCATTCAATTTCTGGGACAGAGCGAAACCAAGTCCGTTGACGTTTGGCAAATTGACGGGTATGTAAAATAATTTGTGATTTTGCAGTTGCTAAATCAATTTCTCCAGCTAAATAGGATTTGATCTCCCCATACCCTAATGTATTTAATAAGGGTAAATCTGGACCATATTTTTGTAATAAATATTCAACTTCTGCCACCAATCCATCTTTTAACATGGTGTCAGTACGCTGACTAATTCTTTGATCCAAACTTTTGACATCACAATCCAAACCAATCTGCAAAATCGGATAGCTAGGAGGATTTTCCCCCTGTTGCTGGGAAATGGGTACACCTGTGAGATAAAATACTTCTAGAGCGCGAATTGTCCGCACTACATCGTGGGGATGGATTTTCACCGCAGCAGTAGGATCGATTTGTTGCAGCATTCCATATAACTGGGTTTGGGGTAAAGATTGAAGTTGCGATCGCAATTCTAAATTGGCTGCAATCCGAGGAATTTTCATCCCCCGTGTAATTGATTTGATATATAAACCCGTTCCCCCCACCAATAACCAGGGAAAAGTCGAATGGGTATCTGTGATCAGTTTTTGCACTGCGTCTTGATAATCTGCAACGGTCATTGTTTCCGTCGGTGAACAGACATCAATCAAATAATGGGGTACTAAAGCTTGTTCCCTTAAACTAGGTTTAGCTGTACCAATATCAAATTCTCGATACACCTGACGGGAATCCGCACTAATAATTTGGCTGGATAACCCCATTGCTAATTTTAATGCTAAACCAGATTTACCCGTTGCCGTTGCACCACAAATGACAATTAGTTTGTTTGTTTGATCCACTGGTGAGGTAATTTGTAATTCGTAATACCCGCTACGCGGGAAGCAAGCTACGTAATAGCCTGCGGCAACCCTTCGCGTACGTAATTTGTAATTGTGAATTGGGTTATACCAATTTAATGTAAAGTTGCACATAATTTTAACCCACTCCTTAACCTACGGAGAGGGAGAAATCCAGTTCCCTCCCCGATTACCCTACGGGAACTTGCTATAGGGAGGGTTCTTTCTATGCGTCTTCATATTAAATTGGTATTAAATTTTGTCTACCAAGTAAACAAATAATATAATACCATTTCAAATTTTGATGATATTCTCTGACTTTGCATCCCCTACTCTCCTGGAGACGACCCACCGGGTCGTCTCTACGGACTATCCCTATTCCCTAATTTATCTCTTTTTGGCATTTGTACTACCAAATCAGACAAAACCATGTTAATGTCTCTTGGGAGTATATATCTACTGCTGGAGGTACGAGACGATGCTGGTAAAGGAGTGAGCTAACCGCTCTCAAGTATACTTAACCACAAACAGCCAAAAACTTTACATTTTGTCTCCAGTATCCTGTCTCCTGTCTTCTTTTCCAAAATACCAATCTTCAGACAAATGATAGGACAAAATCAGGTAGATACAACCCCCAAGCAAAAATAACTTCAAATTGCCCTACAGCCGTCTTGAAAGCTTTTGTGTTAGAATTTTGAAGTGTTTTTGACTTTTTCGCTTTTTGAGCGACTTCAACCCCACGCATCAGGAGAACTTTCATGACAAGTAGTTACAGTGCCGAACAGATTCAAGTTCTGGAAGGTCTGGAACATGTCCGCAAACGACCGGGGATGTACATTGGTACTACGGGAATTCGTGGATTGCATCACCTGGTTTATGAGGTGGTGGATAATTCCATTGATGAGGCTTTAGCGGGTTATTGTACCCATGTTGAAGTAGAACTCAATCCCGATGGTTCCTGTCAGGTGCAGGATGATGGACGAGGTATTCCGGTCGATACCCACACTAAGACCGGTAAATCAGCATTGGAAACGGTTTTGACCGTATTAGGTGCTGGGGGAAAGTTTGGTGGTGGTGGTTACAAGGTTTCCGGTGGACTACACGGGGTTGGGGTGTCGGTTGTGAATGCGCTGTCTGAGTGGTTGGAAGTCACTGTCTGTCGGGATAAAAAGATACATACGCAGCGCTACGAGCGTGGTATCCCCCAATCGGAGTTACAGGTGAAACCTTTGAAGGAGAATCGGACGGGAACAACAGTACGGTTTAAGCCGGATGAGCAAATTTTTACAAATGGGATTGAGTTTGATTATACGACTTTAGCGAGTCGGTTGCGGGAATTGGCCTATTTGAATGGTGGAGTGAGAATCACTTTTACTGATAACCGTTTGGAGTTATTGAAAAGTGAAACCCCCAAGGTGGAGGTGTATGAATACAAGGGGGGAATCCGGGAGTACGTTGCCTACATGAATGCAGATAAACAAGCCTTACATGAGGAAATTATTTATGTGCAGGGGGAGCGCAACAATGTGCAGGTGGAAGTAGCGCTCCAATGGTGTGTGGATGCTTATTCTGATAATGTGTTGGGTTTTGCCAATAATATTCGTACCGTTGATGGGGGAACCCATCTAGAGGGTTTAAAGACGGTTTTGACGCGGACGATGAATGCGATCGCTCGTAAACGGAATAAGTTAAAAGAGAATGATTCTAATTTGAGTGGGGAGCATGTTCGGGAAGGTTTGACGGCGGTGATTTCCGTGAAGGTTCCCGAACCGGAGTTTGAAGGACAAACCAAAACGAAGTTAGGGAATACGGAAGTTCGGGGTATTGTTGATTCCTTGGTGGGGGAAGTTCTGACTGAGTATTTGGAATTTCACCCGAATGTGGCTGATGCTATTTTAGATAAGGCGATTCAAGCTTTTAAAGCGGCTGAAGCTGCACGTCATGCGCGGGAATTAGTACGGAGAAAATCCGTGTTGGAGTCATCTCCCCTACCTGGTAAATTGGCGGATTGTTCTTCCCGTGACCCCTCGGAATCGGAGCTTTTCCTGGTGGAAGGGGATTCGGCTGGTGGTTCGGCCAAGCAAGGACGCGATCGCCGTTTCCAAGCAATATTACCTTTGCGGGGTAAAATTTTGAATATCGAAAAAACCGATGATGCCAAAATCTATAAAAACAATGAGGTGCAAGCTCTGATTGCGGGTATCGGTTTAGGTGTGAAGGGGGAAGAGTTTGATATTTCTCAACTACGTTACCATCGGATTGTGATTATGACCGATGCTGATGTGGACGGAGCGCATATTCGCACCCTGCTATTAACTTTCTTCTATCGCTACCAACGGGCTTTAATTGAACAGGGACATGTGTATATTGCTTGTCCACCCCTATATAAGGTGGAGCGGGGACGTAATCATCAATATTTCTACAGCGATCGCGAATTGCAACAATATATCGCCACCCTACCCGATAACGCCAATTATACAATTCAGCGCTTCAAAGGTTTAGGGGAAATGATGCCACAACAGTTGTGGGATACCACCATGAACCCGGAAACCCGCACCCTGAAACAGGTGGAAATTGAAGACGCAGCCGAAGCAGATCGCATATTTACGATTTTAATGGGCGATCGCGTCCAACCACGCCGAGAATTTATCGAAACCCACGGTTCTAAACTAAATCTCAGCGACCTGGATATTTAATTGCATTTTCCACAGATTTGGATTAAGCGGTGAGGTGAAGCATCTGACCGCTTTTTTGTCAGCTAATTTACCAGCAAACTCCTCTTGATCAGGACTACCCATAACCGCAATTTTTCCACATACTATCAAATAAACTTATTGATTCGGAGGCAAACTAGTTAGCAGTTAGCAAAATCATAAAAATCATCCTCTTACCAACCATAATTATCTCCAGGTTCAAATTATAACTCCAGCAAGTTAATAAGTTATCCTTCTTGGCAAGTGAAAAACTCCAATTAAATCCCCAAAAGTCTATCTATGTAAGTATTTTCATAAAAATAATTAAAATCCATTATCAACTGTCACTTCCTCTCCCATCCCATTTCCTCACTGAGAATACCAACTATTTGGTTGCAAAAATCTATTCCCCAGCCATCAATGAGCTATTATCCTTTAGGCATTTTGATTAGCCTCGCTAATATATGCAACTGTAGCTGTCAAACAGGTTTTTTTTGTTTAAAATACAATGTAGATAATCAAGTCAGATTGTCAACTTTCGCCAGGTCTATTTTTTCCCATCTTGAGCAACATCTTAACCACCATTCACCACTAAACCATGACTCGATATCAAAATATTGAGTTTTGCGGAAATAGGTAAAACGGTCAAAATATTTCCTACTGACGACAGCCTATTCCCAACCCGAAACTGACGTTTTCCATCAGTTCCAGGTTTAAATAAGTCTCCTCTTACGAGAGGAAATAATTGATTGGAAAGATTGGAAACTGGAATATATGTAAATTGGTGCGAATTGATCGGTATACTACAAATGAGATGACTATAACCTAAATCTCAATTGTCATATTTGTTGCTCACCACCATCACCCAGTCAAAAATGAAACACACTTGTGATTTCCCATCGACATCCAGATTATTAACAAACCTTGAGGTTTATCAAAATTCGATGACATAACATTGTCGGAGAATGACCAAAACCTCATTAGTCAAATCAAAAATACAGCAATATGAGCCAACCACCTTGAAGCAGACAAACTTTTTCGACGCGAGAAATATACCTTTGGTTAGACAAAACAAAGAGACTAACCCGTGGGTTTATAGGTTCTTTGAACATGCTCCGACAACGACAAATCCAGGTTCAGCAGGGTAATTCATCAATAACCCTAGGGTAGCTTCTATATTCGTAATCCGAAGTTGTTTGACTTTCCCTCATCGCCGAGATGACCCTTCAACACACACAACAGCACACCGAACTCCGCATTTGAGAAAGTAACAAAATGTAGATGAACCAAAAATATTTTCAATCAACCTGGATGATGTAAATGCAGCATTTGCAAAATTTGCAGAACCTATGAGTCAAAACTCCCTAGTCGCATTTACGGAAACTTTAGAGTAAAAACAAATTCTCTGGAGAAATCAAAAAGTTTTGCAAAAAAACTTGGCAATCACTACCGTTTTCGATTTCTTTTTGGTACAACAGGCTTTACCCGGATTTAAATAAATAAAATTATGGATACCACATAAAAAAGGTGCATTTTCTGTGAAACAGGCTACAATCGGAACAGTCTTTACAGAAAAATTGCCACAAAAAAGATATTTACGGGTATGAAAAGGTAAATTTTACCAGCAAGGGAAAATTAAAGATTGATGACAATCATCAAACGGATTAGCCCTGATCCAACTCGACTGAATTAATTTAATCAGGTCGATTTGGTTGATACCAGTGAAAGCGTCAGTTCGCCAGTAGGTAAACAACAAAGCCTAATTTGGTGTAATCACACGTAATTTTTCGTTATTCTCACTGCCTTTTCGGAAATGGGTATCCATAATCACACGAATTTGGCAGTAAAAAAGCTAGAAAGGTAGAGATAATCTCTATCTTTCCGGAATAACACTGAAAACGGCGAATAAAATTAAACAAAAATTATATTTGCCAAAAACCCAATCTAAGGGTAAAAATAGAACTCTTTCCGTTAATTTACGGTAATCACTGAGTAATTGATTCTGCAAGGAGCATGAGGAACGCGGCATGAACCAGGCTAACAACGTACTCGATAATATTTATCAGCCTGACTTGGAAATGATCAACGAACCGGATATAGAGTTAGAAGCTCTGATAATTCCGGACGATGAGGACTTGTTACTTGATGATGGTGATTTAGATGATGAACTATTAGACGTCCAGTCTGATGAAGACGAAAGTAAGTCTGGTAAAGCAACTAAGTCGCGTCGTCGTGCGCAAACGAAGAAGAAGCACTATACCGAAGACTCAATTCGTTTGTATTTGCAAGAAATTGGGCGAATTCGCTTACTGCGTGCAGACGAGGAAATCGAACTAGCGCGGAAAATTGCCGATTTGCTAGAATTGGAGCGGATTCGGGAACGGTTATCCCATAAACTGGAACGAGACCCCAGGGATAGCGAATGGGCAGAAGAAGTTCAGCAACCATTACCCCAATTCCGCCATCGTTTGCATGTTGGCAGAAGAGCCAAAGACAAGATGGTACAATCGAACCTACGATTGGTAGTTTCCATTGCCAAAAAGTATATGAATCGTGGTTTATCCTTCCAAGATTTAATTCAGGAAGGTAGTTTAGGTTTGATTCGTGCTGCGGAAAAATTTGACCACGAAAAAGGCTACAAATTTTCTACCTACGCAACTTGGTGGATTCGTCAAGCAATTACTCGTGCGATCGCTGATCAATCGCGGACTATTCGTCTTCCAGTTCACTTGTACGAAACAATTTCCCGGATCAAGAAAACCACAAAGTTATTATCCCAGGAAATGGGACGCAAGCCCACCGAGGAAGAAATTGCCACTCGGATGGAAATGACGATTGAAAAGTTGAGATTTATCGCTAAATCTGCTCAGTTACCAATTTCTCTGGAAACACCAATCGGTAAAGAGGAAGATTCCCGTTTGGGGGACTTTATTGAATCGGATGGGGAAACCCCCGAAGATCAGGTTTCTAAGAATTTGCTGCGGGAAGATTTAGAGAAGGTTCTCGACAGTCTCAGTCCCCGTGAACGGGATGTACTGCGTTTACGCTACGGTCTAGATGACGGAAGGATGAAAACCTTGGAAGAAATCGGTCAGATTTTCAACGTCACCCGTGAACGTATTCGCCAAATTGAAGCGAAAGCACTCCGTAAATTACGCCATCCTAATCGTAACAGTGTTTTAAAGGAATATATCCGTTAATTTGGGAATTCCCCACACCCCATAATGTGGGGAATTTCCAAATCAAATCCCAAAATTTAAACCTGGAAAATTACATTTTCCAGGTATTTACGTTTATATACTGAAGATATTCTGCCTATTCAATTTAAGTTTAGTAAGTTAAAAGGATTTAAGTTTCAGTCTTTCTCAGCACCAACTTAAATCCGAGCTATTTCGACTCAAATTACAGAATACCCCAGAAGTGTAAAAATCCTTTGCCAGAAAATAGTTCGATTAGCGCAGCTGCTAAAAAGCCAATCATCGCTAAACGACCATTCCAGATTTCCGCTTGGGGAGTGAAACCCCAACGCCAAGAGTTGCGATCTTCAGAAGTTGTAGCTACTGTTGTTTTTGCTGTATCTTGCATGACAGGTACTCCTAAGTTTTGCTAAGGTTTGTTGCCTTATGTAAATTAATATAACAAACTTTTTCGTAAATGTTACAGTCTGCCCGAAAAATAATTAATTTTTGTTGAGATTTTTAGTGATAAGTTTTCGCTTCCGGTTGTGCAAATACGGTGAGCAACGGACAGAAAGCAAAAAACAGTTGGGAAACTTTGGTGGTGAGGGATTTTATAGTATCCATTTTCTACTAGGTAGGGGGTAAAGCACACTAACCTAGGGATAGAAACCTTGTATTGTGGTAAACATGACCAAAATAATCGTTTTGGTAGAGACAACCCGACGGGTCATCTCTACTGTGTAAATTCACATTCATCTGTGCCATTGTGTTGAAAAATGGTTATATGGTTATGATGCAAGGGGTTGATTGGCAAAATCAAATTTTGTTTGACAATAACGTGCGCCTTCTTGTAGTAGATAATTCATGAAAGTGCTAGCGGTGACGGAAAGAGACTTGCGCTTGGGGAAAACAGCATACCATTGACGTTGAATTGGTAATCCTTCCACATCGAGGATAGACAATTGGGAGGAAGACTCGCTAAAGGTCAAACTATGTAGGGAGAGAATCGAAATTCCTAAACCCTCCATGACAGCTTGTTTAACCGCTTCGTTGCTACCTAATTCAATCCGGGTAGAAATAGATAAATTTTGGGATTGGAAAAACTCTTCCGTCGCTTCCCGTGTTCCCGAACCCTGTTCCCGCATGATAAAGGATTCATTAGTCAATGCAGTCAGGGGTATGCGACATTTACCGACGAGGGGATGGTTTGCAGGTGCGATCGCCACTAGGGGATTACACAAAAAGGGTTTAATTTCAATATCATCCCGTTTTGGTAAACGACTGAGAATATAAAAATCATCCTGATTCTCGTTTAAGCGGGATAGTAAATCGTCGTAGTGTTTCACTTCTAGGGAGATACTAACATCTGGATAGCGCTGACAAAAAGGGGTAAGTAATTTGGAGATGAAATAATTTGCAGTACTAGTGGTCGCTAAACGTAATCGACCCTGCTTAATACCCCGAAAGTCAGAAATCGTTGACTCTAAACGCTCCAACTGGGCAAAAATCTGTTGACAAGTCTGTAAAACCTCTTCACCAGCTTCAGTCAGGTATAACCTCTTGCGTACTTGTTCAAACAATGGCATTCCCACGACGTTTGCTAGGTGTTTTAGCTGGATTGATACCGTCGGTTGGGTGACAGATAACTCCTCAGCTGCACGGGTTATATTCCCATGTCGTGCAGCAGCTTCAAACATTTGCAACTGATTTAGGGTGATGGCATTCCAATGAATATTCCGAACTGTCTTGCGCTGCGAAGAGTTTTTCATATCAACGGGTCTAAGTAACGAAATTTAAACAACCACTTAGTCAATATTTATGTTGTTTAAGTTAACTATAGATTAGTTTAACAACATATATGTTGTTAAAGTCATACCCTTGGATGATTTTTTTGAGATCACCCTGTTGGAATAACCTGGATATTGGTTTAGGATGTCACCCAGAGATGGGTCGAAAATCTCGAAATAACAGGGTTTTGCCAATGTGAGAACTATTTTGGGATCACAAGCTTTATAATGGGAGTTTGATGATAATTTTCGGTTTGCCCAGACTTGAGTAATATATGTCGGCAGAACAACCCCAACAATTACCCGACACAAGTGCAATTTCCTTTCCTGACCCAGGGAATCAGGGAGAATGGTTTACCTATTTGGTACGGGTGTTTCCCCACCACACCGATTACTATGGTGTGGTTTGGCATGGAACCTATTTAACTTGGATGGAGGAAGCGCGGGTAGAGTATCTGCGTTCAGTTGGTGTTCCCTATGAAGATTTAGTGGCTTTAGGCTGTGATTTACTCGTGGTGGAATTATCGGTACGTTACCATCGTGCTTTGCGTTTAGGTGCTGAAGCAATTTTGAAAACCCGCATTTTCCAAACAAATGGGGTGAGATTATGTTCAGATTATCTTTTGGAATCGAATGATGGTAAAGAATTATACTTGTCGGCAACTACAGTCCTAGTGCCCATAGATAGCGATCGCGGTAAAATCATGCGTAAGTTACCACCAACTGTTAAGGATGCGTTGGCGAAAATTACCAAGTTTACCGCGTAATCAACAGCTGTTTTATCTAGCAGTTTTGGTGGAACTACCTGTAATAAAATCAACAATATATCCAGGTAAATTTACTATGAATTGGAGGATTTGTTCTGGGGTGATGCCGTAGCTGATATAAATTAGAAATACAATTGTCGCAATCATCAGGGCGTTAACGGCTGTAGTTTTGACTACATTGACTACAAACCAAAATACGAACCAAGCAATTATTAGGGGGATAATAACCATATCTGGATCAATAGGTAAAAGCTGTATTGAGAATACAAAATGCAGAATACAGAGTATAGGATACAGTATACGGAAGAAATTATTCTTGTTAATTAAAACTTAATCAGGTCAGAGACGGGAAGTTATGGTAATTAGCTTTGAGAATCAACCGCCTATAAGTTAAGTCAGCACAAATAAATAAACCTGATTATGTAACGGATTTTAAACAATATTCCAAGCCTTGAGATTACTTCCTTTCACTGTGTTCCACTCCCTTCGGACATACTTTAATTTTTTTTACACGGATCTACTTGGATAATTAGTATTAATTCTTACCCTTTTCCTCTCAGACCGAACATTATTGGAAGTTATGGTTATTTGTTTCGGTTGTGGAGATAGAAGAAATTCTCAAAGCAACTAAATTAGGGCAAAATTCGCGAATTTTGCCCTATATTGTTTTAAACCACAGGTAAAGTTGTTTTTTGATGGTTTTTTGTTAACGTGGCACCAATTTGAAACCAGAATAGGTAAAGATAAATTTTCAGCAGACGCGATGTATCCCGTCTCTGGTTCATCGTAAAGAAACCACCTGGGGGGTTTTGCGGAGATTTTCCATTACGGAGATGACCTCAGTTCTTGCCCACCGGTCGGCAGTGATAATATCATCAAGGGTAGGATAGGAACAATTGTGACTGTGATGGCGATCGCACACTGTTTCGATGCAACGGGGAATGTCCAAAAAGCCGATTTTCTCCTCTAAAAACAAAGCTACAGCTTGTTCATTTGCCGCATTGAGAACAGCAGTCATTGAACCACCAGCCCTTCCTGCGGCATAGGCTAAATTCATACAGGGATATTTATCATGGTCGGGTTCACGGAAGGTTAAATTACCCGCTTTAACCAAATCTAAACGTTCCCAATCGGTATAAATTCTTTCCGGATATGAAATCGCATACAGCAACGGTAAACGCATATCTGGCCACCCCAACTGAGCCAGAACCGAAGTATCCTGCACTTCAATTAAGGAATGAATTATACTTTGGGGATGGATAACAATCTGGATATTTTCGTAATCCATACCGAATAAATAATGGGCTTCGATGACCTCCAAACCCTTATTCATCAAGGTAGCCGAATCAACGGTAATTTTCCGTCCCATCGACCAGTTCGGGTGTTTCAAGGCATCTGCAACCTTCACATCCGCCAATCTTTCCACAGGCCAATCACGGAAAGCACCACCGGAAGCAGTAAGAATAATTTTGCGTAAACCACCATCAGGGACACCCTGTAAACATTGGAAAATAGCGGAATGTTCGGAGTCCGCAGGTAGTAATTTAATCCCGTGTTTTTCCACCAAAGGTAAAACAACCGGACCACCAGCAATCAAGGTTTCCTTATTGGCCAACGCAATATTTTTACCCGCTTCAATTGCAGCAATCGTTGGTAAGAGACCAGCACAACCGACAATCCCCGTGACCACAGTTTCCGCATCCCCGTAGCGTGCAACCTCAATCACACCAGCCTCACCAGCTAGTAAAATAGGTTGGGGGTCTAGGTCTGCGATCGCGGCTTTTAATTCCGGTAATTTCTCCTCTGCACAAATAGCAGCAATTTGGGGTCGAAACTGACGAATTTGTGCAGCTAACATCGACACATTACTACCAGCAGCAATTCCCACCAACCGAAAACGGTCAGGATACTGCGCGACAATATCTAGAGTTTGTGTACCAATTGACCCAGTAGAACCAAGAAGAGTTATCGCTTTCACAATTTGTTAATGATTGACAGACACCTCCAATATAAATTGGTTCGGGTGCAGCGTTAAGCTATTAGTCGAAAATTTTTGCACCTGTTGAATAATCAAGAAATTCCTTGCAGCACCACCAGATGATGATTCGTAATATATATAGCAAACCTGACAAGATTGTTAGAAATTACTTAGGGGGTGTTATACCATTTCATGATAATTAGGTGGGTAGAAAAATTTATAGCTATTTCCGCAGCGAATGAAGCGAAGCGGAATGTAGGCATAGCTTTCCCCCAGGGTAAGAATCGCCAAGTTTTCAAAATTTTTACTTTTCTTTACATAGTTTAGTTTATTTATGCCTACCTACTTAGTACCATCTGTCATTACGTAGACACGTAGCGGCTTCTCTTGGAGTCCAAAGGGAAGCAATCTTATCATCCTCAAACTACCACGACATAAGGCAACTTTGTGTCACAAAAATTTTCAGGAATTTGCTCCAAATCCGGGATTAGGGAAAACTCTTGGTTGAGGCTGTGAAAATATGTAAATCATCCACCAAAAGATTACGAACTCGTATCGTTATCTATCTAAATTTATGGGAACAAGGTATACTTAATGACGCTGACGCAACAGTGTTAAAAGTATATGGACGAGCTAAATCTGCATCTGCAATCCTTGATTCAAAAGATTTGCAGTCACCCACCAGCTAGCCGCAAACATCGCCAAGCCGTGAACTCCCTCCTGCGAGAAATCCTGAAATCGAAGCGTATTTGGCGACCAGTAGCAGGGGATGTGTATGAGGAGGCCCTTTATGAGGAAGCTTTAAATAAGACCATGTTTAATATTACGAAAACACTGTGTGAGAAATATGACGCGAGTCGCGGAACTTTTTTAACCTGGTTTAACACCTGTTTGCGTCACCAATACCTGGATGAAATTCGTTCTGTAAAAAGAGAACGTTCCCGGAGACAATCTGGATGGGAAAGGGATGGGTCAGAATTCGATCCCCTGGAGCAGGTAGCTGCACCGATTGATGGAAATTTGTTGCTTTCGACTTGGGATTGTTTTGTAGAGTGGATTACCACCGACCCTGATGGTGTTCTCCAATGTTGTCATATTAGTAGTAATCAAAAAGCGAACTGTCAATTATTAGCCCATTTACGGTTGGTGGAGGGGAAGGAATGGCAGGAAATTGCGGTGGAGGTGGGTTCACCACGGGGTGCAATTACATCCCATTGGTGTCGCAAATGTGAGTTGCTGATGCGAGAGTGGTTGGAGAGTAATCAGAGGTTGTTTGGGGAGGATGGTTAGTGATGGATTGATTTGAGATGGTAGAAATAGGAACTTGTTCGATATTTTGGGGGATAAATTGCAACTACAAACTTTTTTCGCGATGACTATACTTTGCAAACTGATATATTTACCTTTTGCCTTGTTGACAGTTGATAGTTGACCTTTAAGCATTAACTATTTCAACAAAAGGTATTACTGGGTTTGGGCATGAATTATAATTATCTACATTTTGTGTTAAAACCCAAATTCTCGTAGAGACCTACCATTGCTACGTCTCTACACGCAATCCTACGTCTATCACTTAGTACAGTCAGCAGAAATAAACACCATTACGTAACAGAATGTAAATTAGCCTGAAACTCTTATCCCAACGACTTTTTCCTCATTAAAATTTTTAACACCAACCGAGTTAATTACAATCTCCTTTGTATTCTCTGTCCCATATACCAGTACTCAAACCATGAATAATCAACTTAATCGTCTACGGGAATTGGCTATTCCTCTACCAATACCACCGTCCTATCGTCAACAAGCAAAAATGTATGCACTTCAGTATTTGAATCCAAATGTACAAAAGCGGATTTACGTACAGACTTTAGGATTATTAGCTGTTGATGGGTATTTGCGTTTGTTAGGTTTTTCCACGGATTTGAGCAAACCCCAGAGATGGAATGCGGGATGTCGTTTGTGGAGTGAAGCAAATGAGTTGGAATTACCAGGTTTGGGTTTTTTACAGTGTGTAGTAATTGGGGAGGGAGAAGAAAAAGTGATTTTGACTCCGAAATCTACTAGGGTGGGGTTAGATTTTCGGGTTGGTTTGGGGTATGTATTTGTGGAAATTGCCGATTCGGAGAAAACAGCTACCTTGATAGGTTTTTTACCTGGGTCGGAGTTGATGGATGGGGAGGGGGAGATGGAAATTGCAGTTGCAACTCTCAAGTCTGTGGATGATTTGATTGATTTTTTAAGTGAACGGGAAGGGTTAGAAGTAGATGAATTAACGCAGGAATTTGCAGTTCGTAAAATTACTTATTTACAGGATTGGTTAAATCACATTTATGAGGGAGAATGGGAACCCTGTGTACGGGATTTACAAGCTATTACCTGTCAAAGAAAGTTCCAGTTAGCTGAACGGGTTTTAATTGTGCAATTGACGGTTTCGGAAAATCAGGATGGTTCGATGTTCGTCAGGGTAATTGTTCAGGGGGAAAATGATTATTTACCCATTGGTTTACAGGTGAGTGTACCGGATGAATCGGCGATTTATACAGAAAGGGTGGAGGAGGTTGCTGATATGATTGCGATTCCTTTGGAGTTAAATCAGGGTGAGGAGTTTTGGTTGGAGTTGTCCATTCAAGGAGAGTCGGTAAGGGAGTATTTTGTGGCTTGAAATCTAGGATTTTGGATTTAATAATACTAATTTAAAAATGTTTGCACGACCATTCAGAGACGTAATATATCCAGAGACGTAATATATTACGTCTCTACAAAAGGATGATTTGGTGTTGAATATATACACAAGCTATCAACGTATTTATCAATCAATAATTGACAGTAATTGATAGTAATTGGGCAAGCTATAAATATACTTTTTCCAAATTCCCTGTCTCCTTTATACTGTATTCTTAATTCCCATGTCGTTCAAAATCTCTTTAAAAATTGGTGGACGAGTCCAACTCAAGGATGGGGAAGTTTTACCTGTGACTTTAGCTATTTTTGATGGGGATGGACAATTTGCAGAATTGGTTTCCTATCTTTCTCCCCTACCCTTAGAATTAGCGACAAAATTCCAACAGTGGCAGTACTATATTGGTCTCCAAGGTAATCGTAAAGTTGCCAAAAAGAAAGATAATTTAATTACTGGTACTGTCAATTTAAGTGAATTAGCCTCTTCTCTCAAATTAGAATTGAATAAATGGTTGGGTTCGGAGGGTTGGATTGATGAAAATGGGAAATCTGACCCGCGTGTTGGCTTACTTCTGGATAAATTACGGACAAAAATTAGTCCGGATGAGGATGTACAAATTATTGTGCAAACGGAAGATCGACAATTGCGGGGATTACCTTGGCAGGAATGGGATACCTTGGCAGGGTATACTAGCAGAGGTGTGGAAGTTGCCATTAGTGCGACTAATTTTCAGCGACTTACCCAAAAGCCTACACCCCAATTTCGCGCGACTGCACGCATTCTAGTGGTATTTGGGGACGAAAAGCTGGATTTTGCTGAGGAAGAGGAATTTATCACCAATTTGAGACGCTATGGTGGAGAACCCCATATCCTCAGACAACCAAGCTTTGAAGAATTACAGCAAAAACTGCAAGACCCCCAAGGATGGCATATTTTCTTTTTTGCTGGTCATAGTGAAAGCGATCGCAATGGAAGAATCGGTTGGATACAAATTAATCCCCTGGAGGGTGCTGAGGGAATTATCGAAATCGGTCAACTGAAGGATTTGTTAACGGAGGTTATTAATAAAAAGTTGCAATTGGCGATTTTTAATTCCTGCGATGGTTTAGGGTTAGCAAATCAGTTGACGGAATTATCTTTACCCTATTGTATCGTCATGCGAGAGATGGTTGAATCGACCGTTGCTAGGGAATTATTGCGTCATTTCCTCACTGCTTTTGTCAAAGATAATTCCCTGTTTGCAGCGATGAATATTGCACGTCAACAACTACAAACGAAATTTGCACCTGGGAAAAGTTGGCTTCCGGTAATTGTTGCGAATCCCCTTGCTCCAGAACTCACTTGGAATCGCTTATTTTCGGAACGGAGATTATCTTGGCAATGGGAAACTGTACTAGGAATAATCGCGATCGCAATTTTAATTAGTCTTCCTTTAAGTATTTTCACTGAATTTAATAGCTGGAACACATTAATACTTTACACCCAACTCTATCCCCATCTCATCGTCTACCCTTCCCTGTGTCTTTGGGTAGCTCTGTATTCCAGCTACAGAGCGCATTGTATGATTCGTGTCAAAACCCGTCCCTTTGTGATTTTGACGACTTTGACCCTGCTTTTCACCGTCGGAGTGCTATTTTTTGAATTAACAGGCGATCGCATGATGTTGTTGGAGTTTAAAAGCAGTGCGACAACAACAATTTCCGCTCCGCAACTACCCCAACTATACAGAAAATGGCAAATAACAGCTGCCGAGCTCAGAAATATTCCCCCAGATATTTTTGATACCAGTCAAGCTTTCGATTCCCAGGGAAATTTAACCTTGAAAAAAACAGAATTGGAATCAGCCTTGGAACAGACTCATCTTATCAGGGAAATAAAGGAATTACAAGGGTTATGGAGAATTGCCACAGCCTTTGATGTTTGGCGAAACAACAGCCAAGCTTTTTCTGTTAGTCGCTGGTTTTATGCTTTGACCTTTGTTGCGATTGTTGGTTGTGGTGTGCAAATTTTCGCCCTAGTTGCGACAATTTTGTTTGTTCCCGATGCCATTTTTAACAAAAATAAATATTTGACCTATTTGGTCATGTGTGAATTAGGTATCCTGCTGTGGATTCCCTTCCAAGGATACGGTATCGACCGCACTAAAAGTTTCCTATTTTCCTACGATTTTCGTGGTTATTTAGCGGGTATAAATATTCTTGTTTACGGATTAATTGCACTGTTATTGTCTACCACCCTCAGCAGTATCCATAGAAGCGCAACAAAACGATACCGACCGATTTTACGGCTTTTACTATTAGTTAGTATAACTGCCACCCTACTGATGGGTTTATTTGGAGTTGGTCAGATTAATCGCTTATTTGGCATGGGTAGTACGGATCCTCTCACACCTTGGTTTGCAACGACTATTTTCCTGGTTCCCCTATTTGTCCTACTAGTGCGTCTGATTGACCTACGTGTAAATCACGAATAAATATGGAAATTCAAGACATAAATAAACTGCGACAAAAAATCACATTCATCGTGATTTGTGGCTATATTTTACCCGTTTTACTTATTTACCGGCAATTAGTACCCTTTGCTTGGCGATTTTACCTCTTAATTTTTGCCGCAGTCACCATCATGGCGATCGCACGACTGGATCGATTTTCTGGGAAAGAACTGGGATTTAGCAAGCAAAACCTGCAAAACTCCCTGAGAGCGATCGCCTTACCAACTTTGGCTTCCGCCATGATGATGGTAGTTTACTATACCCAAAATGGTTCACGTATCGATAATTCTGCCTATAGTTGGAGTTTTTATATTTTTTTTGTTTTCCTATCTTCCCCTTTACAAGAATTTTTATATCGCGGCTTTTTATTCGGGATATTTACCAGAGCCAAATTAGCAGTTTGGTTACAAATACTCCTATCCAGCTTTCTGTACGGTCTTGTCCACCTTATCTACAAAGACATTCCCACCCTAATCCTGACATCCCTAACCGGTTTATTCTGGGGTTTTCACTACGCTCGATATCGTAACCTCTACAGCGTTATTATCAGTCACTCATTACTAGGTGCGATCGCGATTCTGGTGGGATTAGTCTGAAAATGCAGCACTTCCCCTCCCCCTTACGTATATTTACTAGCCGAGTAAATAGACGATAGATCAACGCGGATAGATGCTACTAAAACAAAAAATACTTATCATTGCAGCTTGCTGTATCGGATTGATTGGTTGTACTACCCCAACCCCCACCAACCCATCAACACAGGTGACAGAAGAAACGAGAACACAACAGCAACAACAGCAACAAAAAGAAGAACTAAGACTAATTAGAGAAAGAGAACGGGAAAATCAACGACAAATAGTTATCTCCAACATCAAGCAACTCGAACAACAAGCAAATTTGTTGTCACAAAGAATGGTCGGACGACAACAAAACATTTCCAACCTGGAACTACAAAGGAACCAGTTAGCAGCAGATATCAGAAACTATAAGAGTAGAGTCGAAGCTTTCATGCTTAGACATAAAAATGCGATCGCTTGTATGGGAGCGGTAGGTGTCAGTCTGGACGAAAATAATCAATATTCCCAAGATGTGAAGGATTTTGCCAGTGTAGTCGGAGTGATTTGCGGAGTTGCAGTTATAGGTAACGAGGAATTTAGAAATGAAGTCTTGTCTGTAGTCGATCAACTAACTCAAGCTGACAACCATACAAAAAATCTGCAAAACAACCTACGAACTGTCCAATCCCAACTTGATGCAGAGAACCAGCTAATTGTCCAGGAAAAATCCCAAGCAAATCAATTAGCAGCAGATATCCAAAAACTGCAATCCCAGTTAGGAAACCCCAGTAGATTAGATAGTCAAGCAGAGATATAGAACCATAGAACCATAGTGAAAGCGATCGCTGTCTTACTAAGGTTGCTTTAGTTTCGTCGCAGTCACGTTGGATTTTTTGAGATGGGGAACCTAAGCAGTTAAACGGTTGAGGTAGCGTTCGATTAATAAAATGGCGACAATATCATCAATGGGACGGGGTGGTTGACGCATACCCTGGGGAATGAGTTTATTTAGACCCTTGGGGGGATACATTTGCCAATAGCGATCGCGGGCTTCGAGGGTACTATTGCGCTCATCAACGGTGATAATGTTTAAGGTGGGGGGTAAAGCTGCGTTGAGTTGACTTTTCCACTGTTTCGCGGTGGTTTGGTCTCCCATTACGACTAGAGAAACCGGATATTTTTGAGTTAGGTGCAAAATTTCGGCGATCGCTTCTGTTGACAATACCACCTGGTGATACAATAATCGTCGATCAACCCCCATAATTGCCACACCGCACTTATCCCGTCCTGGATCAAATCCTAGTATGGTGGGTTGGGTCAGTGCAAAGTTATTAGTATTCATATTCATTTAAATAAAAAATTATATAAATATCCTACCCGACCCAGAGGCAATCGGTGTGGAGGGAGAAGGCGTTGCTGAATACAAATATGAATTGAAAATTTGACGTTGTGTAGAGACGTAGCGATGCTACGTCTCTACGACGATCGTGATTTCAAGACAAAATGTAAATAATCATAAACACTGGATCATTCATATACATAACCTGCATTTCTGGTGAGTAAGTGATAGGTATTGAGTAATAATTTCACGAAATTTTTGACACATTTTTTCCCAGCATCCCCTGCTCCCAATTCCCACCTCCCTTTCAGGTACTAAAAACAATTTCCCCATTGTGGATAGCAACGAGTCGAAGACGTAATGGACCTGCGGTGTAGGTATCGGTAGCGGCGATCGCTTTGATTTCTAGTGGTTGTCGGGATTGACGTAGTTCGGATAAAAAGCGCAAAAATGTACCTTCTACTTCGATATTTTCTAAAATTCCGGCGCTACGAGCGCGAAATTGGGAAGCGGAAATGAGTAAATCAAGGCGTTGTCTGAGTTGGTAGGATGTCATTGTTTGCGGATCTGCGGTGGTTGTGGCTAGGGTTTCTCCGGTTTTAAATAATAATTGGTTGACGGATGCATCGGCAAAAAAGCTGATTTGTTTTTCCCCTCGCACGTAGTTTCCGGCTGAAAATATCCTGACGACGTATTCACGACCGTCTTTAATTTTTTGACTTAATTGTTGAATTTGTCCGGGAGCTATTTCTAAAATATTATTCTGACTGGGGGATGCACCGGGTTCACTTAATTGTAAATTGGCGTTACGGTTGGCTTCTTCGAGTAATTTTTTCACCGCTAAGGTTGCACCTTCGGGTCTTTGAACGGTGATGACTCCGCTTGCGAGGATTTGTCCTCGGACAATGGCTAGTTTTCCTAGACGTAAATCGCGAAAGGACTGATAGTATTTTTCTAGGCGAGCAACTTCTGATTCCAGGGTTCCCTGTTCCCTTTCTAGTTCCTTTAACCGAGCTTCCCGTTTGGCAATAATTTGTTCACGTTCGGAGATTTCCCGATTACGAGCTTGAATCAACTGGTCTAAATTGGCAATGCGGCGATCGCGTTCGGAGATATCGCGATCGCGTCTGGCTATCATGGTTTTGGCTTCGTTGATAGCTGCTCTGGCTTCATTATAAAGTTTTAAGCTTTCCGCTCTTTCAGTGGCGATTTCTGTTTGTAAGCGTTTGCGTTCCTCGTAAACTTTTTGTAATTCGGATATGGCTCTTTGGTATTGAGTTCCGACTTCCCCTAACTGCTCACGGGTACGTTCAAATTCTTTTTGAGTCCGAGCTTGAATATCCAAGGTTCGATTTAATTGCGCTTGGGTTTCCTTTTGCCGAATATTGGCTGCTTGTAAAGATTTATCAATTTTTTGCAGTTCTTCCTGGGCTTTTTGCTTTTCACTGCGAGCCTTGTCTAATTGGGCTTCAACTTGCTGTTTTTCGTTGCGTACAGCTTCTAATTGCTGGCTTTGGGTTTCCAGGTCGCGTCGTTTGCGACGCAGTTCACGGCGAATTTCGTCCATTTGTAGGACACCTTTACGCAATCCCTCATCAGCTAAAAATAAAATCCCTAAAGTCGAAGCCGAAATACCAAAACCAGTAATAATAGTCACTAATACAGCCGTATTTTTGGGGCGCAGGTTAAACAGTGAGAGGCGTTTTTTGCCAACCCGTGTACCGATGCGATCGCCAACGGTGGCTATAACTCCTCCTAATATTAAAACAGCCGCAATGAGGATATACCCGGTCATGCTAAGTTACCGCAAATCCAGAAACAGACCTGAACGCCATCAGACATTTTGCATGGGTAATAAAGAGGTTGGCAATACCAGAATATACTCAATTCGAGATTTACCTCCAGTTTGATTTACACGGGTTGAGTGAATTAGAAGCAGACATGGAATCAATTCATACCCAACCCCATACTCCTAGAGTAGCAATTGGGTTTGAGGTGCGAGGATAAATCTAACTAGAATCGCTGGAAATGTTAGGTAAATCAAGGGTAAATATATTTTCCGGTGTGAAAATTGCAGCACTGACGCTGACAATTTTACAACCCAACCTCCATATTCCCAAATCCAGATTTTAGGTAAATTGACGACTCAAAGTAACTGGTTTGTGGACAGTTATTTTTTTCTTGTGGATTGAAATCATCTTTTTCTCGCGTAAATCACCCAATAAACGGGTGACAGTGACACGGGTGGAGCCAATTGCTTCCGCGATCACTTGATGGGATAATTTCAAGTCAATGGTAATGCCATCAGCACAGGGTACTCCAAAATCACGACAAAGAATTAATAAGAAACTCACCAATCGCGAACCCATATCTCGGTGTGCGAGGGTTTCAATCATCATCTCTGTCTGCAATATTCGCGAAGATAAACCTCGCAACATTAGCATCGATAATTCTGGATTTTCCTTTAATGCTTGCTCAACTTGTTCTATTGGCGCTGACAGTAATTCCACAGGGGTAAATGCAACCGCATGGTAAAATCTGTCCGACTTATTTCCAGTTAATAAAGATAGAACTCCAAATACACTATTTTCCCGCAACAATGCCACGGTAATTTCTTCTCCTGCTTCGTACACCCGTGAGAGCTTGACTGCTCCTTTGAGAAGAAAGTAAACCCGTTCAGCTGGATCGCCGGGGAAAAAGATGGTTTTATTTCGTTCAAACGTTTCCACAACCGGTGGAAACGCTCCGGTTGCCATCTGACGAAAAACGTTTGCTAGGGCTTTATCTTGTGTCACAATCATCTCCCTTCCCCTACCCTATGCCGGAAACTAAGAAAATAAAAACAGATTACCTAAGAATACACCTGAAATAACAAGAATACATTGTTGAACATTTTGTTCTTTACTATACTCAACCCCTTTTACCCCTGTTTCTTTGTCCATTATGATACATAATTTTTCCCTATCATCGCTACTATTTTCTGATATTTAGTTTCCGCAACTCTAGCCCAAAAGTTTTATTAAGAAAAATTGGATATGTCTTGTAAATATCTTAATAAATAACTTTGTTTTTTTTTGATATTAACAAATTTGTGGGACATAATTGCCAGTTTCATCACATCTATCGGAATCCCATTTGATGTCAAGACGACCCGACGGGTCGTCTCTACGGCATATCCATCAAATAAACACCCATTTTGACTCAGATTCTAGTATGCTCAACCTTGGAGAATGCGTATAAAATCACATGTTGGATTTAACAGGAAAAAATGCACTTGTAACGGGTATTGCCAATAACCGCTCGATTGCCTGGGGAATCGCCCAGCAACTTCATGCCTCTGGAGCTAATTTGGGTATTACCTACTTGCCGGATGAAAAGGGTAAGATGGAGAAGAAAGTGGCTGAATTGGTGGAACCCCTCAACCCCACTCTGTTTTTACCTTGTAATGTCCAAAATGACGAACAGGTGGCCTCGACTTTTGCGGCGATTCAGGAAAAATGGGGTAAGCTTGATATTCTTATCCATTGTTTAGCCTTTGCCAATAAGGATGATTTGAGTGGGGATTTTAGCAATACTTCCCGTAGTGGTTTCACCACGGCGATGGAGATTAGTACCTATTCCCTGATTCAGCTTGCAGGTGCTGCCAAACCCTTGATGACTGAGGGTGGTAGTATTGTCACTTTGACCTATTTAGGGGGTGTACGAGCTATTCCTAACTACAATGTCATGGGTGTAGCGAAAGCGGGTTTGGAATGTAGTGTCCGTTATTTAGCCGCAGAAATGGGTCCAGCCAATATACGTGTCAATGCCATTTCCGCAGGTCCCATCCGCACCCTCGCTTCCAGTGCTGTGGGTGGTATTTTAGATATGATTCACCACGTAGAACAAGTTGCTCCCCTGCGTCGTACTGTCACCCAAATTGAAGTGGGAAATACTGCTGCTTTCCTATGCAGCGACTTGTCAAGCGGAATTACCGGACAGGTGATCTATGTTGATGCGGGATATGAAATTATGGGAATGTAGGGATTTTGGATTTTTGATTTTGGATTTTGCGGAAAGTTGGTGGTAGATTTATTCTTCCACCCAACTTTCCAAGACGGATTTTGGATTATACTTACCACGCTGATCTACTTTTTTTGTTGACAGTTGACTTTTAGGATTAACCACCTAAACTAAAAGCTCAGTTTATGAACGTGGAAAGTATAATCTAATAATCTATATTTCCCCACAGGTACAGACGACCCGACAGGTGATAAGCTGAAGACGCATTTACTTATAGTGACATCTTTGGGAAACTGAAAGCCTAACTAAGTGTGTTTGAGCCTATCCTCAGCTGATCGATTTTTCTGTATTTAGCACAGCAGGGTCGTCTCTTCTCCCCGAAACAAACTATGCAAACACTATCTTCAGCAATTACAGAAACAACTAATTTTGCTCCTCGGACTGCGACGGTAAGTAGGACTACCGGGGAGACGGATGTCCAGGTGAGTGTGAATTTAGATGGGACTGGTAAATGTGTTGCTCAAACTGGTATCCCGTTTCTTGACCATATGTTGCAACAAATTTCTTCCCACGGTTTGATTGATTTGGAGATTCGCGCAACGGGTGATTTACATATCGATGATCACCATACCAATGAGGATGTAGGTATCACCCTTGGTCAAGCTTTACATCAAGCATTAGGCGATCGCAAGGGGATTTATCGCTTTGGCCATTTCCTTGCACCCCTAGATGAGGCTTTAATTCAAGTTGCGTTAGATTTTTCCGGTCGTCCCCATCTCAGCTACGGTTTGGAAATCCCTAGCCAACGGGTTGGAACCTATGACACCCAATTGGTGCGAGAGTTTTTTGTCGCGGTGGTTAACCATAGTCAAATGACTTTACATATCCGTCAATTGGATGGTATTAATTCCCACCATATCATTGAGGCTACCTTTAAAGCCTTTGCCAGAGCAATGCGAATGGCTACAGAAATTGACCCCCGTCGCGCTCAAACTATTCCTAGTTCTAAAGGGGTTTTGTAATTACAATGGTATTAAGCACTTTAACCGCCGTCAACCTTTAACTTCAATACCTCACAATTTCCCATCTACCCCATCCACCTATGCTGACTCAGGAAAAACCGCAACAACGGAATTGGCAACCAATCATCAAAGAATTGCAAGCTGCACTGGGTACAAAAAATGTCGTCCAGCGACGGGAAGAACTAATCACCTACGAATGTGATGGTCTAACTAGTTATCGCCAACGTCCCGCCTTAGCAGTTTTACCACGAACAACTGCACAAGTTGCGATCGCTGTACAAATCTGTCAGAAGTACAATGTGCCGTTTATCGCTAGGGGGTCGGGTACGGGTCTTTCTGGTGGAGCCTTACCCGTGGATGATTGCGTGTTAATTGTCACGTCGATGATGCGACAAATCCTGAGTGTGGATTACGAGAATCAGCAGGTAGTCGTTCAACCAGGTGTAATTAATAGTTGGGTGACACAAACTGTCAGTGGTGCTGGTTTTTACTATGCCCCCGACCCCTCCAGCCAAATTATTTGTTCCATTGGTGGCAATGTGGCGGAAAATTCCGGGGGTGTTCATTGTCTGAAGTACGGGGTGACGACTAACCATGTACTAGGTTTAAAAGTTGTCACACCCCAGGGAGAAATTGTTGATCTTGGTGGACAGGTTGCGGAAATGCCAGGATACGACCTGACTGGTTTATTTGTTGGTTCGGAGGGAACGTTAGGAATTGCCACAGAAGTGACTCTGCGCATCCTGAAAACGGCAGAATCGATTTGTGTCCTCTTGGCAGATTTTACCAGTGTGGAAGCCGCAGGTAAGACGGTTTCCGATATCATTAGTGCGGGGATTATTCCTGGGGGAATGGAAATTATGGATAATCTCAGTATTAATGCTGTGGAAGATGTTGTCAAAACTAACTGCTATCCCCGTGATGCCACGGCAATTTTAATTATTGAAATTGATGGTTTAGAGGTGGAAGTCCAAGCTAGTAAAGCCCGTGTCAAAGAGATTTGCATGAACAACGGGGCGAGAAATGTGACAACGGCATCAGACCTGGATATGCGATTGAAACTGTGGAAGGGACGTAAGGCTGCCTTTGCCGCAGCTGGCCATGTAAGTCCGGATTATTACGTACAGGACGGAGTAATTCCCCGCACCCAACTTCCCTACGTACTCAAGGAAATTGAAGCCCTCAGCCAACGTTCCGGATACCGAATTGCTAACGTTTTCCACGCTGGAGATGGGAATTTGCATCCTTTGATTTTGTATGATAATTCGATTCCCGGTGAGTTAGAGAAGGTGGAAGAAGTTGGTGGGGAAATCCTCAAACTCTGTGTTCGGGTGGGTGGAAGTATCTCCGGTGAACATGGCATCGGAGCCGAAAAACGCTGTTATATGTCAGAAATGTTTTCTGAGACCGATTTAGAAACCATGCTCTGGGTGCGACAGGTATTTAATCCCCAAGGGTTAGCCAATCCGACCAAAATCTTTCCCACACCCCGTACCTGTGGAGAAGCAGCACGGTCAATGGGTCGCAAGGAGGAGAAATTTACACAAATATCCGGTGTGGAGCGATTTTGACTCCTAGAAGTTGGGTTTTCAGGATTGATGATGATTACTTTGCACGCTGATATATTTCCCTTTGGGTTTGTTGAATGTTGACTGGTGACAGTTGACCCGTAATCTACCAAGAAGCTGGCTACGATAAGTTAGAAAGCCTAAAACTCTCGTCCAGCAATATCTGTAGGAGATAAAAGTTTTTAAAAACCTCCCAGTATCTTGAGAATATAATCAGTCAACATGGAATCAGCCAGATAATAGCCGATGGGGTAAATGTGACGAATGCTAATTTGGATTGCGAATTGTCAATATTTGATGGCAATCCAAATTATTCGCTGTATTGTAGGTAATAAGCCTATTCCTCACTCACTGTACAGCCCCAACCACACTAATCCCATTTTGAGATTGGCGTTCTTCGGGTGGAAATCCTGTTGATGATTGGGCTGATGCCAAGATTGCATCTAGCAACCCTGGAAACAACAAATTCAGGTCATCACGACGCAAAATATTAATATGCTGGGTTCCTTCTTTGCGAGTCAAGACTACCCCTGACTCCCGCAAAATCTTAAAATGGTTGGACATAGTTGATTTGGCGATCGCAAAATCAAAACCCGCGCAGCACTGTTCACCCCGAGTCGCTAGTTGACGGACTATTTCCAACCGCACTGGGTCCCCTAGTGCATATAATACCCCCGCAAGGGAGATGTCTTTTCGATCTGGATGGTAAAGAAATCGCATAGTTGCATTCTGAAAACAACGAAATATATTTTGATTATTCGGTTTTATCGAACTAATGATTGGTAAGAGGACGACACAGATGTCATCAGTAGCAGATGTGACAGAAGCCACATTCAAAAATGAAGTGTTGGAGAGCGAAATCCCTGTATTGGTTGATTTTTGGGCTCCGTGGTGCGGTCCTTGTCGAATGGTCGCACCGGTGGTAGATGAAGTGGCAGATGAATACTCAGGACAAATTAAAGTTGTCAAACTCAACACAGACCAGAATCCAACAGTTGCTAGCCACTATGGTATTCGCAGCATTCCGACACTGATGGTATTTAAAGGCGGTAGACAGGTAGACACGGTAGTTGGTGCAGTACCAAAAACAACCATTAGTAAGACATTATCACAGTATCTTTAACTGGGGAAGAGGTAGTTAGAAATAATTCCCGAAACTTTGATCTGTCATCTACCCCATCAAAGGGCATTTTGCCGTTAAATCTAGGCAAAATATACTGGTTCACAGGTTGAAGGTGCAAAAAATAGAGGTAGTTGGGCGAAGTCTTTTTGGTGATTCAAATTACCTTGTGTGAGCAAGTTTAATTCAACCAAGAAGACTTTTCTCGGTAATTATATTAACGCCAGTACCTGATGCAGGGTTTACGGAAAAAGTCTGAAGCGTGAGGGTCGGGAGTAGCTTTAACCCAATAATTCCGCTTTTCACTGATTCTAAAAAATTACGGATGCAAGGTTTTTTGAGTTTCCATATACCTAATTGCATTGTAGTACAGTTGGTACGGTTACGACCGAATTCTGTATTCTTTGATTCTGTTGTATTCACGAAAATGTTTTCACCGCTTCTGGATGACAAGAGGTAAAATCAATAACTGCCAAATATTCAATTTGCTAAACTTTCCTATTACTTCTGGTTCATTTGGGGGAAGTTTCCAGGGATGATAGAAAGTATTAAAGAATTTATCCCAAATACAGAAAACACTGCCAAAGTTAGAGTTAGATTGTTGAAGATTCTTTGCGTGGTGGGTTCTATGGATATTTGGGGTGATAAATACATAGCCAAGAATCTGTTCAACGGGAGTTGGTAGCGACCAATTACTATGTTGGAACATTAAACTAATTGCCAGAATTAATTCGTAGGCTAACAGTTGGTTGATTTCAATTCCTAACAACCAGATTAAAAGTAATTTAGGGATATTAGAAGCAATAGCTTCCACTGGATGAAATCGATACGCTGTAGATGTATTAACCTGGTGTTCTGTGTGGTGAATATAATGAAACCCCCAGACCCAACGCCAAGAATGCATCATCCGATGCCAGAAATACAAATATAAATCAAGTATGATCAATACCAATAATAATTGTAAATTGGAATTGGGTATCAGGGCTAACAATTCCGGCCCAGAAGTTTGTTGCAGCACCCAATTAAGAGCTACAGAAATGGTGACATGGTTAATACTGGTATTCAGGAAACCCAAAAGTAAATTCGTATGGGTGCGTTGATATAAACTACTCACATAAATAACATAGGGAAACTGATGCTCCAGGGTAGCAAAAGTAAAAACACTAATAGTAATGATGAACGAGTTCCAATCCATGTATTTGTCACCAAATCAAAGCGGATGAAAAACTGTCAGCGAAAAATCCCTATTTTTTCAGATAATTGGAGAATAAACACCCTCTGAACGCGAGTTAGATGAACCTCACCCCAACCCCTCTCCGTTTTGCCGAGAAGAGCAGAAAAATTTGTGATTTTAAACCAAAAATCAATGTTTTCCCAGTTTCCCAGCCAAATATGTCCCAGCAAGCTTCCCCCTAGGGATACTCCCATCAATTTACTATTTCTAGAGTACCCATTCATCCGGGATAATCCCAATCCCCAGAAACTTGACAGATAGGGCAATATATATATATACCTCACTGTCAATCATCAATGAGCTACTGCTTAAATCCCCAGTGTCATCGACCGCACAATACCCATGATGGGAAGTTTTGTCAGACATGTGGTAGTAAATTACTACTGAAGGAACGTTATCGTGCCATCAAACCAATTGGACAGGGTGGTTTTGGCAAAACCTTTTTGGCGGTTGATGAAGACAAACCCTCTAAACCCTATTGTGTAATCAAACAGTTTTATCCGCAAATCCGCGGAACCACAGCGCTACAAAAAGCAACCGAATTATTTAATCAAGAAG
Source organism: Calothrix sp. NIES-3974 (assembly GCF_002368395.1). Lineage (GTDB taxonomy): Bacteria > Cyanobacteriota > Cyanobacteriia > Cyanobacteriales > Nostocaceae > NIES-3974. The sequence continues at coordinate 944,364 of NZ_AP018254.1, read as the reverse complement.
CGGTACGGCTAGAACATTTGGGGGAACATCCACAGATACCGGATTTGTTTGCCTATTTTGTCCAGGATGGTAGACAGTATCTGATTCAGGAATTTATTGATGGACAAAATTTAGCTCAGGAACTGGGACAATTTGGCTGCTACGGGGAAGCACAGATTCGTCACCTATTGCTAGATTTATTACCGGTTTTACAATTTTGTCATGACCGAAATGTAATTCACCGCGACATCAAACCGGATAATATTATTCGCCGTAGACAGATACCAGGAAGATCAACCCAAATTAGTCCATCGGCTAGTGGTAATTTAGTATTGGTAGATTTTGGTGCATCCAAATCAGCAGATGGAATTTTAGCGAATCAACCAGGAACAAGTATTGGAAGTCCGGAGTATGTAGCACCGGAACAGATTCACGGGAAAGCCGGTTTTTACAGCGATATATATAGTTTAGGTGTAACCTGTATTCATTTACTGACAGGTAAATCACCCTTTGATTTACATGACATCCACAACGACACTTGGATTTGGCAGAAATATCTCCAGCAGCCGATTAGTGATGATTTAGCGGCAATTTTGCATCAAATGTTGGCCAGAACTCCCATCCATCGCTATCAATCAGCAGCAGCAGTGATGGCGGATTTACAGGAATACCAGGGTGTAAAACCGCAAACGTTTCTCCAAAAACCGGTGACACCAGCAGCAACCAATCCTAGTTATAGCAGCATTAGTCAACGTCAGACAGATATTGAAGAGGAATTGGCAGAAATTAAGACAACATTTTTAGGGCAAAAACCCATTCAGTCAGGAATAAATACTGGTAATCAGAATAGTAATGGGGGATTGGGTCCCTCAAGTAACTCCCCAGGTGTATCGCACCAAAGTCAAATTGATGATGAGTTAGAAGAGTTACGTAATACCTATCTGGGTAATAATGATTAGAAAGCTAAATCCATGACTTGTTAGTAATGGTTAGAATAAGGAATAGGGTTAAATAAATAATTTTGGATTTTGGATTAAGAAAGGGGGTACGCACAGCGTTTTCTCAGTACAGACGCGATATATCCCGTCTCTACCTACTCCCTGATCTCAACGACAATTTTCACTACCCACCTACTTGTAAATGATGATGCTGATGCGATTGGCGCTTTGCATCTCAATGGTTCTTTCCCTAATCACTACTCCCTGTAAAGACGACCCGACGGGTCGTCTTTACTCCCCACTCCCTAATTTCAAAATTCCTCAGTTTGTCTGCCGATTGGTTTTATCTCAAGCCAGTAAAAATCCTTTCTCACCAGGCTGCAATGGCTACATACTTTCAAATTCCCATAATTGGCAAAAAAATTAAACACCCGTGGCGATGGGTAATGGGGTTAGCAATCACCGGATTGGTTGTGACCGGTACGGGTATCGCCATTACTCAAAATATTCGCACAGCACGCAACACGGATACCAGTAAATTAACGGTGACGGTGGATGAGAAAAATGTCACATTACGCATTACCGCCAGTGGTCGGGTTGTTCCTGTCCAAAGTGTGAATATCAGCCCGAAAAATCCTGGTACTGTTGTCGAATTAAAAGTGGAACAGGGCGATCACGTTACTAGGGGACAAATTCTCGCTCGCATGGATAATGCGGATGTGCAGGCTCGAATATCCCAAGCTAGAGCCAATATCGCCCAAGCCCAAGCCCAATTAGACCAAGCGATCGCTGGTAGTCGTCCCCAGGAAATTAACCAAGCTAAAGCCCGTTTAGCCCAAGCCCAAGCCCAACTGATGGAAGCGCGTACAGGTAATCGTCCCCAGGAAATTGCCCAAGTCCAAGCCCAGGTAGAGGCTGCCCAAGCTAAGGTTAATTTTACCAGTGAGCAGGTCAAACGTTATCAGTTTTTGGTCAACCAGGGGGCGGAAAAACGACAATTACTTGACCAACTTCTCAGTGAAGATCGGGCTGCAAGGGCAAGTTTAGAGGAAGCCCAGAAACGTTTATCCCTAGTTCAAAGTGGTAGTCGCAGCGAAGAAATTACCCGTCGTCAAGCTGCCGTTGCTGAAGCCCAAGCATCCCTGAATTTATTAGAAAGCGGCACTCGTCGCGAGGAAATAGCTGCCCGTCGAGCTGCCTTAGCAGCCGCTCAAGCCCAACTCCAAGCTGAACTGGTCAATCTGGAAAACACTATTATCCGCGCTCCTTTTACTGGGGTAATTACTCAAAAATACGCCAATGAGGGAGCTTTTGTTACTCCGACCACCTCCGCATCCGCCAGTGCTTCCGCTACTTCCAGTTCGATTGTGGCTCTAGCCAAAGGTCTAGAAATTCTCGCTAATGTGCCGGAAGCGGATATCGGACGGATTAAAACTGGTCAGGTGGTGGAAATTACCAGCGATGCCTATCCAGATCAGGTATTTAAGGGGAAAGTTCGCCTCATTGCTCCGGAAGCTGTCAAGGAAGAAGGGGTGACGTTATTCCAAGTTAGAGTAGCAATTGATACGGGAGAAGATAAGTTGCTATCCGGCTTAAATGTAGATTTAACTTTTTTAGGGGAAAATATTGCCAATGCCTTACTAGTGCCAACGGTAGCTATTGTCACCGAACGGGGAGAAACGGGTGTATTAATACCCGACTCTAATCAAAAACCCCAATTTCGACAAATTACTATCGGGGCACAAATCAAAGACCAAACCCAAATCCTGAGCGGACTCCAACCTGGCGATCGCGTTTTCCTGAATCCCCCTCCCGAATATCGATTGCAGAAGTTGAAAGAGAAACGAGAATAGTCTACAACCTGGCTATCTGATAAAGTTATAGAAATGTTTATCTAGCAATGAATCAAGCCTTAACGGAACACGACCTCTATTTCGATGAGAGACTGGAATGTTTTAACGCTGATTTTGACTTTTGATTCAGATTTTCAGCATTATTGCTGATGCTGATTGACAAATAGGCAAGCATCTAAAATATGCTACAAATAGGTTCTAAGAGGTTGTTTGGAAAGTATTAATTATCACTATTTTAACTATCGTCATGACCCTGGACATGGGGTTATAAAGCTGATTTTCCTTCGAGAGTACAGACACGACATGTCGCGTCTCTTCCCATTCCCCAAAAAGATAATTCAAGTATAAAAAATGACTTTTGAAACAGCCTCTAAGCTCGACTTTATCCATTAGGCAGCATAGCAAAGCAGCTCTAAGCAAGTCTCGACGATCTTGCTAGGGACTTTAACAGAGGTGGGGTCTGAATCCGATATCAGAAAAAGTCGAAATGCCCACAGGCGAGAACGTACAAGCGCAAGCGCATCCGAAAAGGTAGGGCAGGATTTACAGTACCAAGCTGACTGTTGTAGCGGTAAATGCCACGCGCTGCAATCCGTTGACCCCATCGCCGTTCAATCGTTTCGTCTAGTCCCATCACTAGCGTTCCGGTTGGTGCAAACACTGTCACCAATTGCCGCAGCAATATCTCACCCAAGCGCCGACTCGACCATTTCGCTCGATTCAACACCCTGTGATCGGTTTGAAAGTCCTGGCGTTTCGCCCAGCCCAGCACTCGTTAAATCCCGCTGACGGTGCGTTTGCCAGGGGTTAGTATGGCTTCCTACAACTAATGCGATCGCAGATTCCCAAACTGGCTTGGAAAATGCAGCCGCAAACGGTAGCATGAAAACAAGAAATTCTTCCCGTAGCAAGTTCATCAGAAACATTCCAAACTATCTTATTTCTGATCTTGCTACCGTTTCCTCTTCAATAAAATGGATAAAGTCGAGATAAGGGATATCCTGAAAACCTGATGGGAGGAATTAATCATCAGATATCCATGCGATCGCAATTTCAATTATTAACCGTCGTGAATGCGGAACCCGGGACTTGAACCCGGAAGCCTTGTGGGCACATGAACCTGAATCATGCGCGTCTACCAATTCCGCCAGTTCCGCAAAAATATGTTTTTGACATGACAATCCCTTATTGTGATGGAAACAGATGGATTTGTCAACCAAATCCAATAGGATTAGGTGGGTGGTGAAAATTGTCGTTGAGATTAGGGAGTAGAGACGACCCGAAGGGTCGTCTCTACTCCCTATTCGGTTACGTTGCGGTTTTATGTTTAATTGCACCTATCTACAATAATTGTGGTTTTAGGACAAAATATAAATAACTATAATTCATACCCAAATTCAGCAACACCCCTCTTGATATAGATAAACGCAAATTGAAAATTTAAGGAGAAGGTGCATTCCTTTGCATTCTTCCCAGTCCACCTTCTGTTGTACAGTCTGCCATTTCCGTCAGAAATTCCGGATAGTAAGTGGTATTGCGTATTAACCAGCTGGGAGTATACATTCTTGCATTGCTTTGATATCGACCGGAAACTTTAGAAATCAGATTATTACTGATGGTCAAAATATTTTCTACCCGACCGGAAACTCGAACATTATTACCACCTGTATTCGTAAATCTAAAGTTCGATAGTTTCACCACGGAAACCCCTGGGTTCAAAGAACAAGCTGAACCGGATCTGATATTGGCAGCAATTAAGAGATTATCACTGGTAATAAAATAACGAATATTGTTCCTCACTTGAGGCGATAATCCGGTATTTTGGGCTTTAACGCTGGCGATTGGTGATAGGATAAATACGACAGCTATTAATGAACTGATATGAAAATTCTTCATGTATATTTGTTCTTAGTAATAAAAAACTATCTCAAAAAGAAGCCGCACTCAGTCAGTCTACACGGTCTTCTCTTCACAATATAGGCAATATTTTTTACCACTTCAACGTTCTAAATACGGGTAATTTTCATCCCAATACATTATCAAAAAATTATATTTGATGATTATGTCCAAGATTTTTTCATTGCTTCACTTCACTTAACATTTGCTTTAATTGTTCTTGCCAATGGGGGGGATAATTACCTAGTAAATCCTGTAATTTCCGACAATCTAAGACTGAAAATCCTGGGCGATGGGCTGGTGTGGGGTACTCCGCAGTCGTAATTGGTACAACCCTTTGAATCTGCAAATCGTAACCGAGTTGTTTTGCTTCGCGAAATATAGCAACAGCGAAATCATACCAACTGGCAACACCGCTATTTGTGTAGTGATAAATACCTGATATCTCCGATTGCAAATGGGGAATAATCTCAGCGATCGCATTGGCAATATCATGTGCCCATGTTGGCGAACCTATCTGGTCAGCAACGACCCGTATTTCTTCCCGTTCCTTGCCTAACCGCAACATGGTTTTGACAAAGTTGCTTTTCCCATAATTTCCGTATACCCAAGCCGTCCGTAAAATTACATACTGACGACAAACGGATTGAATTGCCTGTTCCCCAGCCAATTTTGTTTTACCATAGACACTCAAGGGGTTAGTCCCATCACTAGGTAGGTAGGGTCGGTGATTCGTGCCATCAAAAACATAATCTGTGGAAATGTGAATTAAAAAAGCACCCATACCTTCAGCAATTTCCCCGATAATTCCCGGTGCAACCCCATTCACCTGATGGGCTAATTCTACCTCCGTTTCCGCTCGATCAACAGCCGTATAAGCAGCCGCATTGATGATAACACCAGGATTATATTTTGTGATCGCATTTTTGATGGTGTCTGGTTCGGTTAAATCAATTTCTGGACGTGCAACCGCAATCACATCTCCCATCTGACCGAATCTTCTGTACAATTCTTGACCAACTTGTCCGTTTGCACCGATTAATAAAATTGGTTTTTTCATTATTCCAGAATACAAAATACAGAATCTAGGATACAGGAGATGGAAGACAGTTGGATTTTAGATTAAGTAGGGCTTGCTGAAAAATAGTTAAACTTTACAGATTGTAAGCTGTTGAGGCTATTTTGGCTGAAAAAAGTGCAAATACATGGGTATATAAAACTTCAAAATCTGGCATTTGTAATTTTTTTGGGTCTTTTGAAAAGTGGAAGGGAAAAGCTTAAAACTATTCCCTGTACGGACGCGACATGTCGCGTCTCTCCCCATTCCCTACCCCTACTAAAAGACTTATTCAGCGACCCTAGGTAGGTGCAATTAAACATACAACCGCAACGTTACCGAACTCCCACTCCCGTAAAGACGCGATATATCGCGTCTGTACTCCCTACTCACAACACTTCGGAGCGGGTATGATGGCAGAGGGGGATAGGGAAAATTGGGCAAGATAATCTTGTAAAAAGGCAAACTGGGCTAAATTCAGGCTGTAATAGATCCAACGTCCCTCTTGACGTGCATGAACCAGTTCAGCTTCCTTGAGATTTTTTAAATGGAATGATAGCTTCGATTGGCTGACACCCAGGATATCACAAAGGTCACATACACACATTTCTCTTTTTTGCAACAATTCCACCACACTCACCCGTAGTGGATCGGAAAGTGCTTGAAAACCGACGATGACTTTTTCAAGTTTTTGAGTATGGGTAATTGACATTTTTGATGATTTTCTTCGATGTGCGCTGTTTTTATTGTGAACAAGAAACTCCCTTATCTGTCGGGGAAAAGGTATATTTATTTACATTTTTTCATTATACACCAGAAAAATTAAAGTAAAATTTACCCTAACTTCTATTACCCTTTAATTTTTCCATCCATAATCACGGATATATCTTTGTTTGAGGTGATTACCCTCAATCTTCTGGTGCAAAGGTCAAAACGTTTAAACAGATTCAGATTTTATTTTCCCCGGAACTGAACCCTAGCTGAAGGTGGTTGGCGAACTGCTGCAACTTATCTGCATATTTGGACTGCGACAGTTGCTGATCAACAATCAAGTGAAATTCAATTTCAACTATTCATGTTAAATTAATTAACTACCGACAGACAAAATTGCGAAAATGTGTTACAAACAATGCACAGGGTTTTGCATCTGAGAAATTTTCTCCCATACTGAATGAATTTATGTATGAAGTGGGTATGTTGATTTCAGAATCAGTTTCACCTATCCCAACTGCAAAACTACTATGATTGAAATCCTGTCTGCACTTTCAGCTTCGGCAGCAACGGGAATCAGAATTGCTTTACCTTTACTATGTATTGGCATTCTCCACGGACATGACCTCTGGTCGCAGGTTCCCGTACTATCCCGTATTTATCCCCCGTTTTTATTATTTTTATTAATAGCTTGGTCAGTATTTGAAATTTTTGCTTCCAAAAAATTAACTGGACAAAGAATCCTACAAATTATTCAATTACTTTTGAGTCCTGTTGTGGGTGCGATCGCGGGAATTACCTGTGCCCAAGCGACAGAAATACCTCTGTGGATAGTTGCTATCACTGGTGGCACTATTGCTTTAGTTTTGCAACTAGTTCAAGTTGGTTGGTTTTTCCGTTTGCGTGGTTTACCTGTTTGGGTGGCTTTTATCCAAGATGGTCTATGTGTAGCTTTAGTTTTTTTGGCTTTTGATGCTCCTTGTCAGGGTGGATTAATCGCTTTATCACTGCTATGGATGGCAGTCCGTAGCAGTCGCTATTGGTATAATTGGTATCAAACAGGCAAACTTCCTGGGAACCAGTATCTACGAATACAACTATAGAAGTTAATGTTTACCACTTGCCTCGCGATAAATACCTAATCCGGATTTCTCATAAACCTGGAAAACAGGGAATAGGGAGTAGTGAAAAGAAGGCAAAACCTGAATTTTGCCCCTGGTAATTGTCGGGTCGTCTCTACACCCCAACGGGTCGTCTGTACTCCCTAATCTCAACGATAATTTTCACCACCCACCTACTTACCGATGATAGTTTACTTACTGCAAAATGCCAATCATATGTAACAAACCATGTCCGGTAATTAATTCCACCAACAGACCAATAAAGCCAATCATGGCAATACGTCCATTCCAAACTTCCGCACTGGTGGTAATTCCCCATTCCCAACGTTCGGGGGGGTAAATCTTCACCTTTTTCTTCATTTGGGTCACTTGGGCTAAATCCAAGTTCGGTGCTTGCAAAGCATCGATGACTAAATCTGCTAAAGCACGAATAAATATTGGGTGGGTATTTAAAGCTGGAACACGACGGAAATGCTCAATCCCGTTTTCTTCGGCAATTTCCCGGTACTCAATATCAATTTCCTGTAGGGTCTCAATATGCTCGGATACAAAGCTAATGGGGACTACAACTATCTCTCGAATATTTTTGGCTCCCAATTCCGCGATCGCATCCTCCGTATAGGGTTGTAGCCACTCTACCGGACCGACTCGACTTTGATAGGCTAAGGTGTATTCATTCGGACGCTTGAGGGTGCGCATAATCAATTCCGTGCATTCCTCAATTTCCTGTTGATAGGGGTCGCCAGCCTCTTCTACGTAACTTTTCGGGACTCCGTGGGCGCTAAAAAATACATGTACTCGGTCAGGTTCAGGAAATTGATCTAGTTCTTGAGCAATGAGTTCTGCCATTGCTTGCAAGTAACCTGGTTGTTTGTACCAGGAAGGAATAACGGTATAATCTATCTGTTGAAGCTGGGTATTTCCTTGCCAAATTTTCTCTAAAAGCCGAAAACTCGAACCACTGGTACTAATGGAAAACTGGGGATACAAAGGTAGAATTACCAACTTTTGAATCCCATCTTGGACAATTCGTGCTAGGGCTTCCTCTGTAAACGGATGCCAATAGCGCATCCCGATATATATATTGGCATTTTCCCCCAAGTCCTTCAACTGCGATCGCAATGCTTCTCCCTGAGCTTCGGTAATTTGCCTTAATGGCGAACCACCACCTATTTGCCGATAATTTTCCTGGGAACGTTTGGTGCGTCGCGCTGCTATCAACCAGGCTAAAGGTCTTTGTAACCAACGAAACGGCAGGCGGATAATCTCTGGGTCAGAGAATAAATTATATAAGAAAGGTTGCACGTCCTCTAATGTATCTGGACCGCCGAGATTGAGCAATAAAACGCCTACACGACCCATAAAAATTTCCTTCCCCCAATCTTTTTCAGGTTTTTTACTTATGTTAACAATATATCCTTATTAAATATATAGATTAGCAGCAAGGATATACCCTGTGGCTACAATTTTTCGCGAACTTAGCTACCGTTACCAATGGTTGTACGACACAATCGCTAAAATCAGCGCTTTGGCTGTCGGTGGTGAGGCCAAATTTCGCCGTTTAGCGATACAAAACTTAACAATTAGTTCAGACAGCAAGGTTCTGGATTTGTGTTGTGGAAGTGGACAAGCAACGTCAGTTTTGGTCGAGTATTCCCACCATGTCACCGGATTAGATGCATCTCCCCTCTCCTTACAACGCGCTCAAAAAAACGTTCCCCAAGCCAAGTACATTCAAGGATTTGCCGAAGCAATTCCCCTACCCGATGGAGAGTTTGATCTAGTTCACACTAGTGCTGCACTCCACGAAATGGAACCGCAGCAATTGCAAGAAATTCTCAATGAAGTATACCGCATTCTCAAGCCAGGAGGTATATTTACTTTGGTTGATTTTCACAGTCCCATGAGTTTGTGGATGAAACCGGGGATAGCCGTATTTTTTTGGTTATTTGAAACCCATACCGCGTGGCAATTTTTGGCAACAGATTTATCGGCGTTACTAACCCAGAGGGGATTTGAAATACGTCAAAAAACTTTATATGCAGGAGGGAGTTTACAGGTAATTCAGGCTCGCAAAGGTGAAATAATTGAGAACCGGTAGATAACTTAATCAGTGTTTTCGATCAGCAGTCAACCGTCAACAGGTTGAATATACAAATTAAAATGGGAATGGGTCAAAATCTTGTACCCCATTTCCAATCTTGAATGATTTGCGTTCACCAACAGTTTATGCTAAACTAGGGAAAGTGCGGACGTATAGCTCAGATGGTTAGAGTACGTCGTTGACATCGACGGGGTCACTGGTTCGAGTCCAGTTACGTCCATTAAAAATGAAGTTTAGTGTATACTACCACACGCTGGTTTAATTAGGGTGGAGGTAACTCGTATTCGCTCAAATTGAACACATACAATCCAGAGTTTCCTCGGTGGAGGAGTCGTCGCGATCGCAAAATCCCTACCGACAATCCCACCAAAGCAATTGCAACTGAGTGCAACATAGTGCCAAATTAATAACTCTGACAGAATAGCTATTTTAGTAACATAACACCGCAAGCCATGAGAGAAGTTGTAGTTTGATGTATTTTATACTCCAATACAGTTCAGTTAGACTTAAAAGCCTGATTATGGGGTAGGTTAGGTTGAAGAATGTGGAGGCAGAGCCTAGGCTGTGTACTTTGTGCCTTTTTTGGGTGGCAAATTCATGCACAAACCGTGACAACAAACTTGTTCCCATACTCCGGCTGTTGATACATATAGAGAAGCTCTGCTTCCTGATTTGAGGCAGTAACCCTCGTGGAATGCGTCCCCACGCGTAGCATCGGGACGAGAACATCACAAAAACGTTGTGAACTTATGGGTAAATTTCCACAAAATCAACAGTCTACGCAAAGCCTCAACCCAACCTACAGTTATCTTTAACACCAAGCGTATTGTTTTATATTGCGGAAACCTTTCTAATATCGAATGCAAAGGGTGGTAGTGTCATCTCAACTCCCTCTGCAACACTGACATTTACCAGAAATTTTTCATCGTCGAGGGTATACAGCTAACAGGAGGAGTACGGGGTGTGGATGCAAAAAAACTGGCTGCGTTAGCGATCGCCTTTGAAGTTGTCGAGTAATTGCACGACATCAACCGTAATTCGATCCAGCGATCGCGATAATCAAAACCAAGGATACTATAATGTTAGGTGCGATCGCTCCTGACTTTACCCATCAACCCACAGCGCTAGCAAGTCTGTTTCAATCAATAAAACCTGTCCCAAGACCTATGAGTTAAAAGAACCACAGAGGTCATAGTAGATTAACCTGATTCATACAGGTTTCATATTCGTCTGTGACAGATTGTTAAACGAGGAAAGAATTGCTCGATAGGATGTAAAATCTCTGATAGGGAATGATATTATGCCTCTGTGCTGTCAAAAATTTCTACGACATGAATAGTACACCAAATGTTCAGCTGGGTGAACTGATTTCTGCAAACAGTCAAGTAACGGTAGCACAGCGACAGGAAGCAGGTAAAGCACTCCGTCAAGTTGTTCCTCGCTCTGCCCATCGAGGTTGGTTCCCCAGAAATCGCCCTGATCCAATTGATTTGCTGGAAATATCAAACCAGGGACGTATACCAGAGTTAATCCCGATTCGCCACGGTCGGATGTTACAGTCAGCCTTTGCGTTTCTGCGGGGAAGTGCGATTGTCATGGCTTCCGACTTAGCACAAACCGAGACAACGGGTATTCCAGTACAAGCCTGTGGGGATTGTCATTTACTGAATTTTGGTGGTTTTGCCACGCCGGAACGAAATCTGATTTTTGACTTGAATGACTTTGATGAAACCTTGGTTGCTCCTTGGGAATGGGATGTCAAACGTTTGGTTATTAGTGTTATCGTTGCTGGGAGGGACATCGGACTTGGGGATCAACAGTGTTATGATGCGGGTTTAGCAGCAGTGAGAGCTTACCGCTTGTCGATGGCGGAGTATGGACAGATGGATACCTTGGCGGTATGGTATGCGCGATTGGATGCTCACACCCTAGTAGAACATGCACCGGATGAGGAAACGCGGCAATACTGGGAGCAGATGGCAAATAAAGCCTTTACTCGTACAATGCGACAGACTTTTTTGCAACTAACAGAGGAAGTACACGGACAACGACGGTTTATTGATCAACCACCGCAGATATATCATTTACCCAATCACGAAGAATATTTTCAGGAGATAGAGTTAATCTTTGAACAATATCGGGATACATTGCAGAGCGATCGCCAATTTTTATTAGACCGCTATCGTTTATTAGATGTGGCCATCAAGGTGGTAGGAGTGGGTAGTGTGGGTACTCACTGCGGAGTGGCATTGCTTGTAAGTAATGATGATTACCCTTTACTGTTGCAGTATAAAGAAGCTCGTCCCTCAGTTCTAGAACCCTATGCAGGTGAATCTCCCTACTCCCACAACGGACAGCGCATCGTCAATGGTCAACGTTTAATGCAAGCTGCTAGCGATATTTTTTTGGGTTGGACAAGTAACAGTCGCGGACAGGATTTTTATTTCCGCCAATTAAAGGACATGAAAACCTCCATTAAACTCAAGGGAATGTCTGCTAGGGGTTTGGAGGATTACGCAGAAATTTGTGGTTGTACCCTAGCTCGCGCTCATGCTCGTTCTGGTGATGCTGTGATGATTAGTAGTTACCTGGGAAAGAGTGATACTTTTGACTCTGCGGTGACGGATTTTGCCGTCACCTATGCTCATCAGGTGGAACAGGATTATCAAGCATTGGTAGCAGCAGTGAAATCTGGTCAAATTGAGGCAAATCATCCATAGGTTGTGATTTCATTGCGGTTTTTAAAAACTTACGTTCTACCATCAAGGTTTGTTCAAAACCGCTTGTAGGGCTTTATTCTGTACCCTGTCTCCCGTATGCTTGAATTATACCATATGTCTCAAGTTGCTAGCGTCTCAAACCGATTACCCCTTCCAGATCAGCACCTTGGAAATTGGCTCCAGTCACATCAGCGTTGGTTAAATTTGCATCTTCCAAATCCGCATTGGTAAAGTTGGCTCCTCGGAGGTTGGCATTAGTTAAATTTGCATTTTCCAGGTCTGCACCGGTTAAATCAGCGTTACTTAGATTTACACCTTGAAGGTCTGCACGTTCTAGCTTTGCACCTCGGAGATTACAACCTGGACACTCACGAGTTGACAGTAATCGGTTCACAGCATCTTTAGTGTTTATGTTTTCAGAATTTACTTGCGTTACAGGAGAAGGTGCTGCTTGTTCTGCTGGGGGAAGAGGAGTAGTTGCTTGGGGTTGTTCTGGATTCCCACATCCCACAAGTAAACTGGAGAATACCAGCGCGATCGCACTTGTAGTTGTGGGTGCTTGTAATTTAAAAATCATGATTAATTAATCGGTGCTATTTATCTTCTACCCCATGCATCCTAGCCAAATGTAATCTTGTCAGTCTTCTTTCGGAGGAATAAAAAGCATAAAAGCAATATATGACCTTTGATATAAGCATTTATTCTCCCAGTTATATTTTTCCTCATCCATACCCTTGATTTCAGGTTATACCGTTTTACTTTGGAGTTGATACCAGACGGGGAGCAGGGGAAGAAAATGTATCAAAATTTGAGTGAAATGGTATTATATCGTTTACGCTAATGCTTGCTATATATCAGGGGCTTTAACCGTTGATTACTCTAGTTTCATTTATTTCAAAGTACAAGATAATCGATATTACTCGTGAGAAATCCAGATTGAGGGTTGTTGCAGCAGCTGTTTCCAGAGTTGAAGAAAAAGTCTCGCATCTTTGTGTTGTTGCCATTCAACCCAAGTAATTACCCATTCAGGTTTACACTTGAGTAACAACCAATAGCAAATGCGATCGCTCCAATGGTTTAAATCCTGGGGTAGTTTCGCATCTAAACATAATAACCTAATGGCGTAGGTAGCGGCAGATTTTTCGGCATTTCTCGCCAAGATGAGCCATAATTTCTGTTTATCCGGCAAAACTTCCCGTTGAGCTAAAGCTTGATACAGTCGGAATGCCATCCGTTGATGACGATAACTACGTTGTAATCCTAAATATAGGAGCGATAAACCGGAGGCTTTACGCTTTGTGAACGGCGTTATGACTTTGCTCATAAAATTTGCCCTCTTATTTATGAATAGGACCTACGCACTTAATACGATTAAAAAAGACTTTGATATTCCTTCTTTGATGTAGCAATTACGTAACTGCGTAGTGATTGCGTAAGTCCCGATGAAGTCCGGTTAATTGCATACTATATAATTCAAAGCATTTATAATTCAAAGCATTTATCCAAAATACATCTCCAGCCATCACGGATATAATTAGGTGTATAACCGGATGTGATAACCTACCGCAGGTAAGACATCTGCTCCACGGGTTGCTATTTGTGGAACAACAAATGTAGATTCCTTTGAAATTCTGCTTTCAACTTGGTCATTAATTTTGCTGTGACTTCATCTGGTAAACTTGCCATTAATCGAGAGCGATCGCTTGCGTCCATCATCTCCAATACTCGAATCAGTTCAACAGCATCTATTGCTTGTAGTAAGGTAATTTGCTCCGTGAGTGGCAGATAGTTAATCACTGCGATCGCTAATCCTTCTCCAAATAATTGAAATGCCAAGATTCGCTGTTCTAAATCTATTTCTGTTAAGGATTGAGCTAACTTAGAAATACTCACATGGTGAGCAATTTGTTCGGTAATATCCAACATAAATGTAGTCCCAGTATTTTGAGATAAAGTCAATTAGGGATAGTATTCGACCACATTAATTTTGATGGGTGAGAAAAGGTTCGTAGTTACGCTATTCTGTGATAACCATGTGGGTATAGCACCTTGATATTAAAGCTTTTTTGGAACTAGAGCTACTACTACGAACCGCAGATTTTTGGGTTGTCAAACTACTAGGAATGACTACCATCAATTTTATATATCGAACTCATTAATATTGACTTTTTTCATAGATGAGCTTCGCTCTTCATCTTCGATCAAAGTTGTGTAGGGTTGTAGCTGTTCCCAAAGTTCTGTTAATTGTCGTAGAGCATCAGTTGGTGAAATTTTGCCGTTAGTTTGAAGTGAACATAACAAGGAAGCACGACAGCAAAAAATTTGCAAATGAGTGTTAAATTCTTGATGGGATGGAATCGGTTCTCCACGATAGGTATAAACCGGACAAATAAAATCTTGTAAGTTCATTGGTTTTCTCCTGGTCTTTTTACAGAGAGTTTTCTTGATGGGAGAACACAGGAATTATGCAAGACCGAAATAATGGTTAATAATCCCGGATTTCTCACAAATCCCTAAAATATTGCAGGGAGTAGGGAGTGAGTACAGACGTAATATGCTACGTCTGTAGGGGAGTAGAAAGAAAATGAAACTGTCACTCAAGACTTACCGCGATAGGAATGAAAAATGCAGGTGATGATATTCATCAAGGGAATCTGTATAGAGTCAGGATTTTAACTTTCAATCCCTAACAGCAATCCGACTAGGGAAAAGTAAATCCACAAACCCGTAAAGTCTTTAATTGTGGTGATGAAAGGATCAGCTCCAGGACCATGATCAAATCCTAATTTCAACATGATCCAGGGTAAACTTCCACCCAAAAAAGCCCCTAAAGTCACTACACAAAACAAAGAAAGTCCCACAGCCAACCCTAGCAGAGGTACTCCATTAGGTAAACCTTGCCAAAAGTAGGCGATCGCTCCAGCAGTTATTCCCAGAATTAACCCAATCATTGCACCAATGCGAACTTCCCGTAGCAAATAGGGAATAACTTGATTAGTTTGAATATGATTCCAAGCGAGTCCGCGTGCAAAAATAGTGGTGGATTGAGTACCAACATTCCCACCCATATCCATAACCAAAGGAATAAAAATAGCTGCTGCTACCACAGCTTCTAAAATTTCCTCAAACCTTTCAATTAGTCCACCAACCAGCATTCCACCTATCAGGGTAATAATTAAGAATAAAATGCGCAGGCGAACTGAGTACCAAATACTACCCCGAACTAGGCGATCGCTCCACACCCTGTCACGGGATAATAAGTTACCCACACCACCTTGGGATAAAGCAGTTTCAGTAGCTTCTTCTTGAATTAGGTCAATCACATCATCAAAGGTGATATCCCCTAACAGTCGTCCTTCACTATCCACTACAGGTAAAGCTGGTAAGTCGGTATCTTTAAGCATTTGTACTGCTTTCATTTCTGGATCTGTAGCGCGGATCGCAACATTAGATCCATCAAGCAGCATTTCAACTGGTGTATCAGGGTTGGCTTTGATCAAGCGCACTGTGCGGATAAATCCTCGATAAAACCGCTCCGAGTCAATCAGGAATACCATCTCTAGTTCATCATCCCGTAGTTGGGATTCCCGCACCGAAGCCAAAGCTGCACCAACGGTGATATGGTTATGCACAGCAAGATAACGCAGACTCATTAGTCTACCAGCACTGCGTTCTGGATAACCCAGAAGTAAATTCACCGCATCACGGGTTTGGGGACTTAAGTTGGCAATTAGTCGTTTGGCGATTTTAGCGGGTAATTCTTCAAACAGCTTGACTCGATCATCCGGATCAAGAGCTTCGATAATGGTAATTACCTCTGGATTTTCCATCTCCCGAATCAAATCCGCTTGCTGATTGGGAGCCAACTCTTCAAAAACAGCGATCGCTTTACTTTTGTCCAACAACCGAAAAGCTAGTACCCGTTTCTTGGGTTCGATTTCACTGAGCGATCGCACTAATTCTCTGACTTCTAATTGATTAACAGTTTGCTTGGCAACTTGTAAACCTGAAGGCTGTAAAGACAAGTTTTTAAAAACATTTTGAGCCATCATCAATCTCCATTTCTAATTCGTAATTCGTAATTAATGGTGCAAGTTCCTCAATTTATTGATGGAGAGAAAAAACACTATTCCTTTTTTTCCAGCTTCCGAATTAAGTCGTGGAGTCACAACTGCGGAAACGAAGTCTCTCCTCTCCCGTATAAGCCTTGAGTAACGGGTTGATTTTCCCACTACTCCCCTGCAGACGACCCGGTGGGTCGTCTCTACTCCCATCACGGACTACTCCCTGAAAGTTTTAGAGATTTGCTCCAAATGTGGGTTATACGTTTACACCCCACGTTTTCCTTGTCCCATGAAAACAACAACAACTAAATAAATCAAACCGTAGTAAGCGCCAAAAAATAGACCAACAGCAGCTATTGCTTGAAAAAGTGTCATCACCAATTCCTCCTTTGTTTCAATTACAATGGCTCCAATAGGACTTGAATTTTAAGTGGATTGAACAGGGTAATCCAAAATCCAAAATCTAAAATCCAAAATCCTTACAGCCATTTACCAAAGATGCGGATGTACCACATTTTGACCGCTTGAGTTAACAAACAATAGGCTCCTAAAATTGCCCATAACCAACCAAAATAGTGCAGGGGTAAGGGAACCATACCTAAAGCAGTTCCTAGGGGTGTAAAGGGAATTGCCATACCTGTGACCATAATCACTGCTGTTAAAAGTAATACGGGTAGGGAGGCGGTACTTTGGAGAAAAGGCCAACGGGATGTGCGAATCATATGCACAATTAGGGTTTGGGAGAGCAACCCCACCACAAACCAACCGGAGTTAAAGAGTTTCATTTCTTCTGGTGTATCTGCACCAAAAACAAACCACATGACGATAAAGGTCGCGTAGTCAAAAATCGAACTCACAGGACCAATAAATAACATGAATCGTCCAATGTTGGGAACATTCCACTTTTGCGGTTTTCTCAGGAAGTCTCTGTCAACGTTGTCAAAGGGGATGGTAATTTGGGAGATATCGTAAAGTAAATTTTGTGTCAAAAGTTGGATGGGTTGCATGGGTAAAAAGGGTAGAACCGCACTTGACCCCATGACACTGAAGACGTTACCAAAGTTAGAACTAGCGGTCATATTCAGATATTTGAGGATATTACCAAAGGTGCGACGACCTTCAATTACACCCCGCTCCAATACCATCAGATTCTTTTCCAACAAGATAATATCGGCGGATTCCTTGGCAATATCCACAGCAGTATCCACAGAAATTCCCACATCCGCATCTCGCAAAGCAGCAGCGTCGTTAATCCCATCACCCATATAACCAACGGTATGACCTTTGGTTCTGAGGACACGGATAATCCGCGCTTTTTGAATGGGGGACATTTTGGCAAATACGGTAGTCGTGTCTACCACATCTGCCAATTGTTCATCGCTCATTTTCTCAACCTGACTACCCAAGAGGATACCGTCAATCTCTAAACCCACTTCTTGACAGATTTTCCGAGTTACGATGTCATTGTCGCCAGTAATAATTTTGACATTTACCCCGTGTTCTTGCAGTGCCATAATTGCCTCGGAAGCACTATCCTTTGGTGGGTCAAGAAAGGCTAGATAACCCACTAGTATTAAATCACACTCATCTTTGACACCGTAGTTAGGGATACTATCTTGGGGAATGGGTATTTCCTTATAAGCAACGGCAATTACCCGGAAACCCTCTGCGTTTAATTGCTGGGTAACTCGCATCCCATCGCTGCGGACAAATTCATTCATCCGCGTAATTACACCCCCATATTTAGCGTGGGAGCAGATGTTAAAGATTTCTTCAACAGCACCTTTGCAAATTAAAATGTGCTTGTTACCCGATGGATTATCAAGCTCTTCAACGACGACAGACATCCGCCGACGGGCAAAATCAAAGGGTATTTCATCAAATTTGATGTATCTCTCTGCCGGTCGCAATTTGGTTTTCAATTCTACATGTTCCAAAACGGCTGTATCGAGAAGATTTTTTAACCCGGTTTGGTAGTAGCTGTTGAGATAGCCATATTCCAGAGTTTCTAAACCCTCATTACCGTGCAAATCCAAATGCCGTTCCAGGATAATTTTATCGAGGGTGAGTGTACCCGTTTTATCGGTACACAATACATCCATTGCTCCAAAGTTTTGGATGGCATTGAGGCTTTTGACGACTACTTTTTGTTTTGCCATGATCACAGAACCTTTAGCGAGGTTAGCTGTGACAATCATCGGTAGCATTTCTGGGGTCAAACCAACAGCAATGGAAATACCAAATAGGAAAGCATCAAACCAGTTACCTTTGGTGATACCGTTGATCAGGAATACAATCGGAACCATGACTGCCATAAACCCAATTAGTAGCCAACTAACCCGATTGACCCCTTGCTCAAAGCTAGTGAGAACCCGCTTTCCGACGATATTTTTAGCCAAGGAACCAAAGTAGGTGCGATCGCCTGTAGCCACAACAATGGCAACGGCTGTACCGCTAATCACATTTGTACCCATGAAGCAGATCGTAGGACAGTCGAGAAAGCTTACTTGGTCTTGAGCTAAATCAGTCTCCTTTCCTACCCCACTCTTGACGGCATCATATTTTTCTACGGGTAAAGCTTCCCCAGTCAATGCTGCTTGACTAACAAATAGGTCTTTGGCTGAAATCAGACGTACATCAGCAGGAATCATATCCCCTGCTGCAAGGTGAATGATGTCTCCGGGAACTAGTTGATCAATCGGTATTTCCCGCTTTTGTCCAGAACTCTCTAAGCTCCGACGACGGGTGACGGTAGCTGTGGTACTAATTAGTGCTTTGAGTTTTTCTGCTGCTTGGGTAGAGCGGTACTCTTGTACGAAGCGCAACACACCACTAATTACAACCATCAAGGTGAGGACAATGGTTGCTTTCATGTCTTCTGTCAGATAGGAAACGATGGCCAACCCCACCAAAATATAAACAAAGGGATTATTAAAAGATTGCAACAGTTGTCCATACCAGGTGGGAGGTTTTTCGTGGGTGACTTCGTTTTTGCCGAACTTTTTCAGACGATATAAAGCATCATTTTCCACCAAGCCTTCTTTGCTGCTGCTAAGGGTTCTGAGTGTTTGTTCAGCTGTTGTCCCAGCTTCTTCTACTACCCGCATCGACAAGCGGATATCTTCACTTTGAGAACGGCGATTTACTACTACTCTGGTCATCATTCACCTCCCGATTGTTAGTTAATTGTTGTTAGTTGATTATTGACGGTAATAGCTGGTTCATATTTATTTTTCTGCTGTATTTTTACCTGCTTAATCGATTCTTTTACCAACTCTGCAACTAAATATTCCAGTACCATTGGTAAGGCTGATTCCAGGAGAATTTCCCAGATTTTTTCCGTGCCACACAGAAGTAATTTGTACATCTTAACCATCTCCTGTTTTCAATATCAATGCACAAGAAGTTGGCGCAGATTATAGGGCTAAATCTGCAATTGGGATGAATTTAATTTAGTAGAACCTAGGGAAAAATAATGGGTTTGTAGTAGTGGCTTTAGCCACGAAAAAGCTTGAATATAAAACGCTATACTCGCAGGGTTGTCGTAGACTAGCGCAATTGCAGGCTTTTTCTCACCCATCATGAAGCGCTAAAAGCGCAACTAAGCACCTTTCCTCAACCATCAAAGTTGACTTTAAAGATTTAGAGCAAAGTAACTCTGTTATAGATAGCAAGGAAGATTGCTGGGAAAAAATAACCCTAAGATTGATGTTCTGACTCGATTCTCGAATAAAGCAGCAAGCGCGAACCGGAAGTGCTAGATAATACGGATGAAGTTAGATATACACGCTGTATGTAAGTCCATACCTCATACATCATGGCTTGAACATCCATGTATCCTGACAATATTTTTTTTACTTTCATGATGTAGTGCTGCTTTATTGCACCCTTAAGATACCTAAATAACTTTTGCAGCGAATGGAATCAATCAAAGTAACACAGCTGACTAAACTTGCTCTCCAAGAGAGCCAAAACCCTATGTCCAGATTGTTCCGCAACTATGAATCTGAATATAAACTTTACTACAGTTCATCCCTTTCCTTTGCAATTGCCTCGCCCAGTGGCAATCAGAGATGAGCCGGAGATTCAAAGTGAATCTACAAGGGCGAATTCATCAAATTGATTACCAACTGCATATTGGCAGGTTCAGGTTCGGGTTCAGACTCTTCGTCTATCGCCACAGTACCCACGGGAGTTAACCTATGGCTACTACTACCAGATGCCTCCATTTATTTTTTCTCCAATTCAAATTTGCTAAATATTTTGTTCAACAATAAACTATATTTGTTTATCATTCAACATAACACCACAGTATAAGCTGAAACAAATATAGTGTCAATCACTTTTGTCTTGAACTTATGATCTGCATAAATTACAGCAGAATTCAAGGGTACAGTATACAGGAAGGAGTGAAAGAGGTTTCTTACAAGTCAAATTTAAGTGATGTACCCATCACATTTACCTACAATCTGCTTTAATACCAATTTCCCATGAATGTGTATAAAATTAATGCTTGTATAGCAAAGCTTTGAGCTAACAGATGATGATGTGGTAGGAGGCTTGTGTTTGTGAGCTTATACCCATTTATCGTGATGACAATCACAAATCGAGTCAGTTTGTGCTTGATTTTGAGGTTGAATATACCAGGGAAATTCAACTGCGATCGCATCAGAGGATGTTTTAAAAGTCGATTTTAATACTTGAATTATCGTTTTTGGAAATGGGAAGAGACACGACATGTCGGTCTGTACTCTCGAAGTAAAAATCAGCTTTATAACCCCATGTCCATAGTCAGGACGATAGTCAAAATAGTGATAATTAATATTTTCCCAACAACCTCTCAGAGAGTTTACGCTAATGGTGGCTACATATCAGGGCTATAACCTTTGATTATTCTAGTTTCATTTATTTCAAAGTCAAAGAGAATCAATATCACTGAGTGAAAGTATTGATTTTGACTGTATTTACAAAAAAGGGTGATTAATCACCCTTTCAAACAACCAATTAATTAATCAATTAATTAATCCCCATTACCTACCAAGGCCATCTCCAATCGAGAATTTCGGGTTTATCAATACCATGCTCATAGGCATAATTACGACACTCTATTTGCTGGTTTCTAAATGCTTCCTTGGCATGAGCACCAGTAACCTGTAAACTGGGGACGCGATCAATCACATCCATTGCTAAACTAAAACGGTCAATTTGATTATTAATTGCCAATTCCAAGGGGGTGTTGATATTTCCTTGTTCTTTATAACCACGCACATGTAAATTGTGGTGATTGGTGCGACGGTAAGTGAGACGGTGAATCAACCAGGGATAACCGTGGAAGTTGAAAATAATCGGTTTATTGGTGGTAAATAAACTGTCAAAATCCCGGTCACTTAATCCGTGGGGATGTTCGCTACTGGGTTGAAGTTTAAATAAATCGACGACGTTAATGAAACGGATTTTTAAATCGGGGAAATGTTCCCGTAACAAGACTGTAGCTGCTAAAGCTTCTTGGGTGGGAATATCTCCTGCACAAGCCATGACAACATCGGGTTCACACCCCTGGTCATTACTAGCCCAATCCCATAAACCAATGCCTTTGGTGCAGTGTTGAATGGCTGCATCCATATCTAGATATTGTAGGTGTAATTGTTTGTCGGAAACAATCACATTGACATAGTTTTTACTGCGTAAACAGTGGTCGGCAACGGAAAGTAAACTGTTAACATCGGGTGGTAAATATATCCGTGTCACTTCTGGACTTTTATTTAAAACGATATCCAGAAAACCGGGGTCTTGGTGGGTAAATCCGTTGTGGTCTTGTCGCCAAACGGTGGAAGTAATTAATAGATTTAAGGACGAAATATCGGCTCGCCAAGGAATATGATTACAGATTTGTAACCATTTACAATGTTGATTCACCATTGAATCAATGACGTGAACAAATGATTCATAAGTGGAGAAAAATCCGTGTCTACCTGTGAGTAAATATCCCTCTAACCACCCTTCGAGGGTATGTTCACTCAACATTTCCATGACCCGTCCTTCGGGGGAAAGTTCACCTCCGTCGCTGTCTTCGGGTAAATATTCGGCTAACCAGAATTTTTTACTGACTTCATAAATTGCATCCAGTTTATTGGATGTATTTTCATCGGGACCAAAAACGCGGAAAATCTCCATATTTTCCCGCATGACATCCCGTAAAAAGACCCCTAATGGTTTAGTATTTCCGTACTGAATTTGCCCCGGTTTGTCAACTTTGACTCCATATTTACGAAAGTCGGGCATTTTCAAATCCCGGCGTAATAATCCACCGTTAGCATGGGGATTGGCACTCATGCGCAGATTCCCTGTGGGTGATAGGGAGCGCAATTCTGGAATTAACCGCCCATTTTCGTCAAATAATTCCTCTGGTTTGTAGCTGCGCATCCAAGCTTCTAATTGCTGGAGATGGGCGGGATTTTCGCTCATATTGGCAATGGGTACTTGATGCGATCGCCAAAATCCTTCAATTTTTTTATTATCGACGCTTTCTGGTCCTGTCCAGCCTTTGGGGGTACGCAAAACAATCATTGGCCATCGGGGACGTTTGGCTACTCCTGTTGTCCGAGCTTCGTACTGAATGGCGTGGATTTCTTTGACACAATGTTCTAGGGTTGCTGCCATTGCTTGGTGCATGGTTTCCGGGTCGGAACCTTCTACAAAGTATGGTTGATAACCATAACCCCGAAATAGGTCTGCGAGTTCATCGTGGCTAATGCGAGCGAGGATGGTAGGGTTATTGATTTTGTAACCATTTAGGTGCAATATCGGTAATACTGCCCCGTCCCGAATTGGGTTGATAAATTTGTTGGAGTGCCATGATGTGGCCAAGGGTCCTGTTTCGGACTCTCCATCCCCCGGCATTGCTACCACAATTAAATCGGGGTTGTCAAAGGCTGCACCGTAGGCATGGGATAAACAGTAACCCAATTCCCCCCCTTCGTGAATGGAACCCGGTGTTTCCGGTGTGCAATGGCTACCAATTCCCCCTGGGAAGGAAAATGCTTTAAAAAACCTGGCCATCCCTTCCACATCTTCACTTTTGTCGGGATAAATCTCGGAGTAGGTTCCCTCCAAATAACAGGGTCCGAGTACCCCCGGTGCGCCATGTCCTGCACCTGCGAGAAATATCATGTTTTGATGATATTTGTTGATAATCCGATTCAGATGAGTCCAAACAAAACTCATCCCCGGACTTGATCCCCAGTGCCCTAGTAGACGTTTTTTGATGTGTTCAATTTGTAAAGGTTGGCGCAACAGAGGATTATCCCGCAAATATATCATACCAACAGCGAGATAGTTACAAGCACGCCACCAAGCATGGAGTTTTTGGACTTCTTCGGCACTTAAGGGTTGGTCGGTAATGGTTGCTCGTGCCTTTCCGTAGGGTGTAATGGATGAAACCGATGATGGTGATATGTTGGGTTTATTTGGTGATGCCACCATAATTTTTGCTCCCGTTTCAATTTTAAATTTTGGATTTTAGATTTTGGATTACTCTAGGTAGGGTATAAATTAGCCAAAACCTTTGCTTCTCCCTCCCTCCCCTTCCCCTTCTACCTCAGTATGCAAAAAAATCTAATTCCCGACGGTATGAATTTTTAAAAAGTTAGTACCTCCTGACTGACCCATCGGAATACCTCCCATGACAACAATGCGATCGCCTGCTTTGGCTAAGTTGCGTTCGATTAAACATTCTTCCACCTGTTTGAGGGCTTGTTCAAAGGTGTCTACAACCCGATCTATTAATAAAGGCTGGAGTCCCCAGATTAAATTTAATTGGTGGTAAACATGCATACTCGGTGTGACGGCGACGATTGGTGTTTTTAAGCGTTCAGCAGCAGCAAGTCGGGAGGCAAAACCTGTACTGGTAAAGGCAACTATACAACGTAAATCCAGGGTTTCTTCGATGGCGTTTAATGCTTCGGTAATCGCGTGGGTCTCCGTTTTAATGGCTGGTGGATATTTGGGAAATTCAATGTCTTTTTCCACAGTGCTGGCAATCCGTGCCATCATTTGTACTGCTTGTACGGGATATTTACCGACGGATGTTTCTCCTGACAACATCACCGCATCACTACCATCGACAATGGCATTGGCTACGTCGGAGGCTTCCGCACGGGTGGGACGGGGATTGTGAATCATGCTTTCTAGCATTTGGGTGGCGGTAATCACGGGGATTCCCCTCTGGTTGCAGCGACGGATGATGTGTTTTTGCACCATTGGTACTTTTTCGGGACTCAGTTCCACCCCCAGGTCTCCCCGTGCAACCATCACCCCATCACAGACATCCAGGATCGATTCTAGGTGGGCGATCGCTTGGGGTTTTTCCAATTTGGCAATCACGGGTAGGTCGGTTCCCCTGGCTTTGAGCAGTTCTTTGAGGGTACAAATATCTGCGGCTGTCCGCACAAAACTTAAGCTGACCCAATCTACGTTCAGAGTAATTCCAAATTCTAAGTCTTGTTTGTCTTTTTTGGTCAGGGAAGGTAAACGTAAATTTAAACTGGGAACGTTAACACCTTTGCGATTTTTTAATAAACCACCACGCACAACTTCACAGGTTAAGCTGTTGTCATGAATTTCTTTGACTGATAGTTCCAAAAGACCATCATCTAATAATAATTGCGTCCCAATTTCTGCTTCTTCTGCAAGGTGAGGGTAATCGATGGGAATCGTATCCAATTGCTGATTAAATTCTGTCATGGGAACCACATTTACCACCGTTCCTTCCACTAAATCGATGGCTCCATTAGGAAGGTTGCCAACTCTAATTTTTGGCCCTTGTAGGTCTTGTAATATGGTAATGGGGTTGTCTATTTCTTGAGAGATAGCCCGAATTAAGGAAACCACACGAGCATGTTCGTCATAGCTACCATGAGAAAAGTTTAATCGAGCCACACTCATCCCAGCTTCGATTAATTTGCGCAGTATTTCTGGAGAGGCGCTTGCTGGACCAATGGTGGATACTATTTTTGTTTTATGGCTTAAAGAACGCATAAATTATAAAAATTATCAGGATATACGGCAGAGTTTTTCTATTCTCAAGATGCATCTTTTGCTCACTTAAAACATGTATTTTTAATTTCATTTTCTACGGATACAAACAGTATTCAATAATAATATCTAATTTTTGGGAGAAATTTATCTCAATTTGATTTTACAGAACACTGCCATTATATCCTTTCATACCAATTTTGAAACTCAAGTTTATTAAATTCATCTTAAAAAATCGAGGTTAATTAAAGGTTAAAATTACCTGATGGCATCAAATTTATTTGCTAATTTTTACGAATAATTAGCGATATATTCGTCAATCTGGCTATTTATCCTGCATTTTAAAGCTGATATAGTATTTTGTCAGGTGCTGCTAATTTCAACTAATTTAGATATATGCAATGCTGATACAGCATATTTATCTATTTTGTTGATAAAATAAACTTATACTGTAAACGCTGATATATTTCCCCTTTGGTTTGTGGACGGTTGACAGATGACACGTCTGTTCAAATATTAACCATCCAAGGGAAAAACTCAGTTTCTCAAGGTTCAAAGTATATACCTGCATTTTGAACAAGGGAGCGAAAAGCCTTGACCCGGATTTCTCACAAGTAACTTATAAGTCTTGAGTGACGGATGAATTTTTCTTCTACTCCCTACTCCCTGAAAGTTTTAGGAGTTTGTGAGTAAATCCGGGTATAGTAAACTCAATTTCTAGGTTACTGATTCGTTACTAAAAAACAGGGAGTTGAAAAAATTGGTAAGAGTAAGGGTTCGGCAACATGTTAATCCTCTGGCGCAAAAATATCAATCAGTTCCCCAACCTTTAGAGTGGGACAAAATTTTCGCACAACCCCATCAACCCCTTCACCTCGACATTGGTTGTGCAAGGGGGAGATTTGTCTTGCAAATGGCAGCAATTGAACCGACGTGGAATTTTTTAGGGTTAGAAATTCGTGAACCCTTGGTAATTGATGCAAATCGAGTGCGTGACGAGCAAGGTTTAACGAATTTACACTATGTCTTTTGTAATGCCAATAATTCCTTGAAAAATCTCCTCAAAAACCTACCCCAAGATACTTTACAAAGGGTGACAATCCAGTTTCCCGACCCTTGGTTTAAAACCCGTCATGGAAAGCGTCGCATTGTCCAACCCCAACTTATCCAGGAGATTGCAGAATATT
Source organism: Calothrix sp. NIES-3974 (assembly GCF_002368395.1). Taxonomy (GTDB): domain Bacteria; phylum Cyanobacteriota; class Cyanobacteriia; order Cyanobacteriales; family Nostocaceae; genus NIES-3974. Next base: position 917,701 of record NZ_AP018254.1, on the reverse strand, counting down.
TGATACCGGGAGGTATGGTATTTCTCCAATCAGATATCGAATTTGTCCAACAGGAAATGTGCGATCGCTTTACAGAAAATCCTGCTTTCCTTCGGGAAAATCAGCAGTGGTTAGCACAGAACCCCTTTCCTGTCCCCACGGAACGGGAGATAGCGACCCTAAATAAGGGTGAACCTGTTTACCGGACGATTTTCCGCCGTGTGACGTCATAATACTGGGTAAACTTGGGTTTTGAATTGCGATTTTCCTCCCATTTTGTACAATAATTCACAACTGACTTTGCCAAAACTTTATAAATTTGTGATTAAGCTAATTTTGGCGCATTTATACCATTTTGGATTTTAGATTTGAGATTTTAGATTGGAAACCTCTTGTTCCTGCACTTCTCACAATGGAGTGACAAGTCTTGAGTAATAGACCTCTTTGGAAATTAAATATTCACCCTTACTGTATAAGGCTTTGATTTTCTCTTTTGGAGATGTCTAATGGGTTGATTTTCCTAATAATCCCTACACCCTGTACAGACGACCCGACGGGTCGTCTGTACTCCCTATTCCCCGTAGGTTTTAGGAATTTGTGGGAAATGCAGGTGTTGTATCAGGGTTTCATCTTTCTATCTGTCCCATTCTGTTTACAAATTGGTATTAGGAGTTATTTTGCGGGTTGTAAATCGTTGATTTTTGATGAGCAAAATACTCCCAGCGCTAAGGGTTTGCCGTTAACAATTACAAGTTCCAAGGAATATTTCTACTCGGTAAGTTTTATGGCAAAAAAAGTTGTAATTATCGGTGCTGGACCGTCGGGACTTTTGCTAGCGCATTATTTACTCAAGCGTGGTGATAAATATCGAGTAGAAATCTATGAACGTCTCAGCGACCCTCGGACTTTACCATTTGCGCGGGTTCGTACTCATCCTGTAACCCTCAATGAAAGGGGATTACGAGCATTACGTCATATTGATGGTTTAGTCGAAAGGGTGCGGGAAATTGGTGAAGATGTCAATGGAATTGTTTTACATTATCAAAAAGGTAAATACAATCAAGCTCCACGAAAAAGTTTACTAGTAACATTAGACCGCACCCAATTGGTAATGGTTTTGTTAGAATCCCTCACCAATTTGTATGGAGAATCCCGTTTAAATATCTTTTTTAATTGTCAATGTCAACAAATTGATTTTGAAAATAAAGCTTTACGATTTCGTCCCCATAGTGAAAAACCTCTAACCCTAATTCCCCATGAATTTACCGTATATTACGATTTTTTAGTTGGAGCAGATGGATCACGTTCAACAGTGCGATCGCATTTACTCGGTATTGATTTATTTGAATGTGACCAAAAGTACATTGCAGCTGATTATAAACCCCTGAATCTGACCGTTCCCGACGAATGCATCACCACCATCATCGCAAAAGATAAAATCCACTATTGGTTACACCGTCAGAATACCCTACTTGCTCTCCAACACCAACGGGATCAAACCATGAGTGGAGTGATTTTATTCCCCCGTCAGTACAGTCAAGTTGCAACCTTCACAACTGTTGCGGAAGTATTAAAATTCTTCCACAAAAACTTCCCAGAAATTGGTAAATTCATGACCGAAGGAGATGCAGAAACCTTTTTAAACCGTCCTCCCTCCAGAATTCTCACCATTCGCTGCAACCGCTATCACCACGAAGACCATGTATTATTAATAGGTGATGCAGCCCATGCAGTCTCATCATCCATTAGCCAAGGTTGCAATGCAGCTCTAGACGATGTATTTGTACTCAATAACCTTCTCAATCGCTACGCAGATAATCTCAAAGTCACATTACTCCAGTATTCAGCAACCCGTACCCAAGAAGCCCATGCTTTAGTTAATTTAGCAGATTATGCTTTTATGCGCGATCGCAATTTACTATTTGAGTTTATGGGTCGGGAATTCGTGATCAAAACCCTTCACCGTCTCTTTCCCTGGGTATTCCCACCATCTTTAGTCGATTTGCTATTTGATACCACCGTCCCCTACTCGGAAATCTGGAGAAAATACAAAAATTGGTTACATCAAGTGAAAAACTAATTCGATTTACAGCAGATTCGAGGTTTATGAGGTACAGTAGCAACAATTAGTAAACCAATTTTTTAGATGCTTTGGATCAACTAATGTCAGTGCAATTTTAATTAAACCATCAACTACAGATGCACTTTTAGGAGAAAACTGTTTTAAGAACGCTTTTAATTGTGACCACCAATGTTCAATTGGATTAAATTCAGGGGAATAAGGAGATAGATAAAGAACACTTGCTCCTACAGATTCAATCAAAGGCTTAATCTCTTCGACTTTATGTGCTGGCAGATTATCCATTACAACGACTGCACCAACCCATAATTGTGGAAGTAAAAAATGCTCTACAAAAACTTTATAAGCTTCTCCATTCATTGAGCCATTTAAAGTCATCACAGCTAAGACTTTTTTGAAGCTAATTCCTCCAATTACACTTATTTTTGCACCTCGGTAATATGGTTTAAAATCATAAGCTCTACTCCCGCGATCGCTTCGAGCATGAGTTCTAGTCAAACCAAGCAAAACACCCATTTCGTCTATAAACACAAGGTTTTCTGGGTCTATGTGTTTTACTTTCTCCCAATATTCTAATCTCAGTTTTTGGACTCTTTCTGTTTTCGCTTGGCTGCTACGTAAAGTCTTTTTTTTCGAGTTAATTCTTGTTTTTGCAATGCACAACACATCACACTTGCACACACCCAAATGTTATATTTTTCTCCAAAATACTCGCAATATTCCAATAAAGTTAAATCCGGGTAACTTTGAACCATTTCTGCTAATTCGCTACCGTAATCATCTAGCTTACCCTTCATTGCTCCACCTTGCTTTTTGGGTTCTAGATGCCCTTCCAATCTTTTTTGCCTGATTAGCTTCTGCACATAGCTTTTTGCTATACCAAACTGCACAGCTACTCCTCGAATTGATGTATCACCCTTTTCGTAAGCACTTACTATTTTTTCTCGTAAATCGATTGAGTAGGGTTTCATTTTAATTTTTGATGCACTAATAACAAGTGTACCTCATTTACCTCGAAAGTGCTGTATGTATTTTGCTGACCTTGTTGTTGGTGGAATTAAATTCAACCTTTACCAAAAAGATGGGTATAAAGCCTACCCCTTCTAGGGGGACTTAGATAAGCCACTGCACTATCATAAGGTTAACTTCTTTTTCCATTATATGATATAAATTCTCAACAGATGTGATAAAGTATCCAAGGTGAGTATTTTTGAGATCAATGTTGAGTATAAACTTTTAGTTGGTACGTAATTGTTTTTAATTGGCTTCTGTCCTCGGAACTATATCTTAAAAAAGATAATGGTGCTAGACTTTATTTGATATTTTTTAGCATTAAAATTTAAATAGGAAATGTTAATCTGCCGATAACCTGTTGTTTGTAGAATAATAGGGTTTTGGTTTTCAGTGATACATTTCCCTATTTTCCTGGAATTAAACCTAGGTCAATGGGAAGGTCGATGATAAGACATACTCAGTCGGAATGATGCAAGCTGTATTTTCCGGTTGAACAAAGATGTATGTGTAAATTGTTCCAAAATCTCAAATTCCTAGTACTCCACCACATTAATTTTGATGGGTGAGGAAAGGTGAGTAGTTGCGCTAGTCTACGACAACCCTGCGGTATAGTGTCTTTAACATTAAAGCTTGTTTGCCGCTAGAGTCACTACAACAAACCCCTCAGAACTTATGTGGTTGAATACTAATGGTATGTAGGTTGTTATATAGGTGTTTTGATGGTGTTTGTAGTGCAAATGATTTGTATTGGGAAGTTGTTAGGAAGTGTAAAAGGTGACTCCTTATGGAGCAAGGATTACGGGTTTTAGTTCATCTGGTGCTGGAGTTCGCACCAGCGATCGCTAATTTGTTACAAAAACGGGGTGAAAGTGGTAGTTTACTGTTGGGGGATGGGGAAACTACGAGTGCGGAGGTGAGTAATTTTCTGAATGTGGTTCGTGATTCCCTAGGTGCTGATGATGGGGGTGAGTACGAACGCAAGAAGCAATTACAGATGCAATTGGCTGTCTATCAACGGCAAACCCAGTTGGAATTAGCTGCGCAAACGCGGGAAATGACGTTAAAATTGCCGGAGGTAAATCGGATTTTTGATAGTTGGCCGTTACGGCTATATCCATCTCAGTTACTAACTGGTTCAGAATACCGAGAACGAACTCCGTTGAAGATTTTTATAGCTCCTCCCCAAATTAATTTTGATAGTTTTGCGGATAAAAATCCAGATATTTGTGATGTGGAGTTGATGTTGGCGGAGGGATTGAGGGATTTTTTAAATCGACATTATTCTTTGCATCATCCCCTACGTCCGACGGAATTTTTAGCTGGTGCTTGGTGTAGTAAACGTTTTCACAGTGAATCAAGTATTAAAGCTTTGTTTGGGATGTTGAAGTCGGAACCGACGTTGATTTTGGAGTCGGAAGTAGATGGGGATTATTTAAATTTTCGCATTGGTTATTGGGGTTTAGGGCAAGAGAATTATTACTATAAAACGATTTCTCGCATTGCCTATAGGGAGATTATTTATGATTCAGCCAAAGAACGTGCTTTAGAATGGAAAAAAATCCGTGACCATCTATTGGCTTTGGGGGAACCACTGACGGAGATTAATCAAATGGGTGGGGATAATGTTGGTAATTTAGCCACTTTAGAAAAGTGCGAAAAGTGGTACTCCCAAGGAATTGATGTGAGTAAATTATCCTTAAAATACCAAGTTAATCGTCAAGATTATGAAAAATTAGCCCAGGTTTTAATTAACTGTCATTGTTTAGTCGCTAGTTGGGTGGCGGATTTGTATCATTTAATTCATCACGATGTTCCTCCCCTACTACCGGAATTATTACCCCAATTTGTTGCCGATGGATTAGACCACCAAGCGGTAGGAGCGATCGCTGATGGTTATCAGCAGGTTTACCAAGCTCTCGGACGTGATCGCCATTGTTGGGTTCCGGAATTAGCATTACAATTAGCCCAGAGTTTATCACCTCTTCAGGATGGCTATTGGTCACAAGAACAGTTAAATTACTCCTTGCGAGCTTGGTTGGAATTACATCAGGTGCAACCAGAAACTATTCTGGAACCCTTACCAGCAATGCAGGGGTTAGTGAAAATTGAAGATGAAGATTATTTACAAAAACTGCGAGCCTATTTCCTCAGTGTTGGCGATCGCGTTAATCTGGAATATGTGGATGCTATGCTGGAAGATATTGCTGTCTTAAAACAAAAACAGCAAGCAACCCAGGCTAATGTCAAGTTAATTTTAACCGGACACCGAGATGCGATTACCTCCGTAGTGGTGAGTAGTGACGGATTGACGGCAATTACAGGTAGCGCAGATAAAACGGTAAAAGTTTGGAACCTGGAAACGGGTCAATTAATTCGCACATTGACAGGACATTCGGGAGAAATATCCTCAGTAGCAGTCAGTCCCGATGGTAACTTTTTAGCTGTAGGAATTAGCGATACTCCCCGGAGTAATATTAAAGTTTGGCATCTACCCAGTGGAAAACTAATTCATACCCTAATCGGTCATAATAAACCCGTAAATGTGGTGGCAATTAGTCCCGACGGTCGAATTTTAGCTAGCGGTAGCAATAAAATTAAAATCTGGAACCTGCAACGGGGAGACCGAGTATGCACCCTTTGGCATTCTACAGCCGTCCGTGCCACTGCGATCGCCTCCGATGGGACAATTTTAGTCAGTGGTACTAGTGACCATAAAATCAAAATTTGGAATCCCCAGACCGGTGAACCTTTACACACGATTATGGGTCATAAAGGAGCTGTAACATCCCTGGTTTTATGTCCAATGGCTCAAACCCAATCCCAGCGTTGTGGTCAGATATTGATTAGTGGGAGCGCCGATCGAACGATTAAAATTTGGGAAATTAGTACAGGTAAGGTTTTGTCTGTTTTAACGGGTCATGGGGATGAGGTGACATCCTTAGCAATTAGTCCGGATGGAAAAACCTTGGTCAGTGGGAGTAAGGATAGGACGATTAAGGTTTGGAATTGGCAATTCGGGGAATTAGTCCAGACCTTGGTTGGTCACGATGATATTGTGACTTCTGTTGCGATTAATGCTGATGGAGATAGGGTAATTAGTGGTAGTGTGGATCAAAAACTAATGGTTTGGCAATTACCTTAAATTAACGTGAATTCGACGGATTATAAAAGCTACAATCCCTGTGAATCAATAATTTTGAAAGTTAAGGTGTAAAGTAACCTCATCCATTAGTTGAGAACAAACTCAATAACTGACTGATTCCAGGTTTAATGATTTTATTCTCAATATTCGGAGGTTTTTAAAAACTTCTATTTCCTACGAATGATACTGGACAAGAGTTTCAGGCTTTATAACTCATCGAACTCACGTTAAATTAATTAATTTATCTATACCGATTACAGAAATGTTTGCAACACCTTTAGAACATGAGACGTAGCATTGCTACGTCTCTACATTAATTTAATCTACTGATTTACTTCCTCAACCGGTCTACCTTTAGGTGTAGGTAAAATTGGCCGACCACCATCGTAGGGCATGGGTATATACTGTACACTAGGTCTTCCCCCTTGGGGTTGGGGATATAAATCCATTAATTCATAAATACAATTTGGTAATCCCACTGTAATCGGTAAACCGATTTCCGTTGCTTCCTCCACCGTAATCGGATAATCATGGGTTACTTTCCCAGTGGTTAAAGTATCAATAATTCCCTCAATATCTTCAGGTTTAACTTTTTGCTTGGGGATACAATCCTGCAACAAAGTTCTGACAAATCGCTGTACCTGCTGAATTGCCTTACGGGATAAATCAGCCATAATTAACGTCTGGTCATCCACATCCCCAATTGGTTTATCTTCCACCACCTTGAGGATACTAGCTGCGGGATAATTCCCTAATTGGGGATCTACAGGACCCAAAACCGCATTTGCATCCATGACAATCTCGTCAGCAGCCAATGCCAACATTGTCCCCCCACTCATGGCATAATGGGGAACAAACACAGTGACTTTAGAAGGGTGACGGATTAAAGCGCGAGCAATTTGTTCCGTAGCTAGAACCAAACCCCCAGGAGTATGCAAAATTAAATCAATGGGGACATCCGGGGGTGTGAGACGAATTGCTCGCAAAATCTGTTCCGAATCTTCAATGGTAATATAGCGAGAAACTGGTATTCCTAATAAACTAATAGACTCCTGACGGTGGATCAACAAGATTACCCGACTTTTGCGTTGTTGCTGAAAAACTTGCAGCGATCGCATTCTTCTGTATTCTATCTGTCTTTTTTGCCAAATTGGTTGCAATGAAGACAATAGCAAGAAAATAAAAAATAAATCCCCGAAACCCATAGCTAGTTACACAGAACGTTATTAATGACTGTGCTCCATTTTCCCAGGTTTTGCAATCCGACTGGTCTACCTAAAGACAGGGAGTATGTATTTTGAATGAAGTATTGAACTATTTTCCTGTCGGTTGGTGTCTCAAAAATAGGGAGTGGGGAGTTGGGAGTAGAGACGACCCGGTGGGTCGTCTCCAGGGAAATTGGGAGTAGGAATGAGAACTATTTTCCTGTTGGGTGGTGTTTAAACGATATGGGGGTTATTTGTTAAGTTTTGGACAAAAAATGGGAATCCTAACTTGTAGGGGATGATAACGGGGTGGGAAGTATCTAACCAAAAACTTGTGTTAAGTAGCAGTGCAAAATTAATTTGACATCCCGAAACGCTGAAATCTTTGGATTGGCGAAGCTTGTCCGAAAGACTTATGCTTCGCTACTCTTTGAGAAGGCTTTGCCAACATTCCAAGTCCTGGGACATACTACATGCTTACCCCCCATTTCTCACAAAACCCTAAAACCCACAGGGAATAGGGAGCAGGGAGTAGTCAGAAAATCAATCCGTTACTCAAGGCTTACAACTTACTTGTGAGAAATCCAGGTTACATAGTATAGCAAAGCTAACGCTGCGGACAATATATATTTAATTTTGTATCAGCACTTAGCAACATTTTACTCCCACCTGAGTTGCATCCTTTGATTCCATCACAAATCCTGAATTTCTCCCTTAATTTTTGAGGAAGTGTGGAGTAAGGGATTAATTCCCACTACTCCCGTAGGTGACATTTTATTATGTCTCTTCCCTCATCCCCCCAATTCCTGGAGATTTGTGAGAAATACCAGAAATGAATCTAAACTATAAGTGCAGGTCTGCCTTCATGTTTGCAAATTTTCCAACTCGTCGATTATTCCGCTTGTGCTTACAAGCCATATTTGTCACATCATCCTGGGGATTACTGTTAGTGTCACCAGCATTTTGTCAACGCACTTTTGCTCAGGTATTACCCCAATCCATACCGAGTCAAGATTTGGAAGCAGCTGGACTATATCAACAGGGTGTAATTCGTTATTATCGTCATGATTTAGTCAATGCGGAAATGTTTCTGCGTCAAGCCTTACAACGAGACCCAAATATGGCAGCAGCCTATATATTTTTGGGTAATATTATGTTACGGCAAAACCGGATGGATTTAGCAATTCAAAATTACTCAGAATCCATCAGAATTAATCCTAACTTTGCCGAAGGTTATTTTAACCTAGGATTAGGTTTACATCAACAAGGACAAAATCAAGCAGCATTAACAGCCTATCGTCAAGCCTTATTAATTAATCCGACAATGGCAGAAGCCCATTATAATATGGGTTTATTGCTGCAAGCCGACGGTCAACTCAGTGAAGCGATCGCAGCCTATTCCCAAGCTATTGCCTTTGATAGTGGAAACGTTGATGCCCATTTAAACTTAGCGATCGCACTTCAGAAAAATGGTCAAATCAGTGAAGCAATTCAAGCCTATCGTCAGGTCATTAGTCTTGCTCCTGACCGTGCTAGTGCCTACAATAACTTGGGTAATTTATTAATGACCCAGGGACAGACCGTTGCTGCAATTGATGTCTACCGTGAAGGTTTACGTCGTATACCCAATAGTGCAGAGTTATATCACAGTATAGGATTGGCATGGTATAACCAAGGCAAATCCCAAAATGGCCTTGCGGCATTAAAGCGGGCAAGTAAATTCTACCGCACCCAGGATAATTTTGCAGCTGCTGAACAAATTGAACAATTCATGCAACAAGTTTCTCGAACCGGAAATGGAACTGTTGGTGAAAACCCTAATCCTGGTGAACCAGCAGCAAACGAAGCAACTAGGGAAAACTCCAACAATGAAAATCCCCAAACCCGTACCGAACTTCCCCGTTTAATTGAGTTTGGTCAACCAGATAGTAATTCTCGGTTGTAGACTTGCTTGAAAACAGGGAGTAGGGAATAGTGTGAACCCAACAATTCCACTTTTCACAAACCAAGCAAGCGTTTGAAGTCTTGATATACTCATGCATTTGCACTTTTTTCGGCCAAAATAGCCTCAAAAGCCTACAATCCCTAAGCTTGCTTCCCCCGTAGCGGGTATTACGAATTCATAATTCACTCACCGACTGAAAACACCCCCTTAGATTTTGCGATCGAGTTGGGTTGCTTGTTCCAAAGCAGTTTTTTCCCTAGCACGTTGAGCATAGGGAATTAATTGACTTGCTTGCCATCCAGTCAGAATCTGCATATTATCTAAGCTAACCCCTCGCATTAACATATCTACACACCAAGTTTGTTGAGCTTGTTCAATTAACAAAGGTTTTCCACTCGGTGCGGTTAAATTGTGAGTTAATTCCTCCCATAAACTGAGGATTTCTGACTCCGTTAATGGTTGTTGTGGTTCGACAAAACTAGTAAACAAACTTGTGTTGGTATCCTTACGACCCCTTAACCATTGGGTGAGAGGGTTTTTTTGGTACGTTCCGTAGCGTTTTCCCAGAATCCACTGATTAATGGGAACTTGTCTACTCAAACCTTGAGTAATTTGGATGATTTGCTGCTCCTTATCACTGATATAGTGCGATCGCTCTAGGGTTATCACTTCTGCGGGGGTGATTCCGGCTGCAAATAAAAGATAAACTAGGGCATATTCCTGTAATCCTTTTTTTTTGGCTGCTTGCAAAATCTCATGGACAATTTTGGCTGGTAAATCGCTGATTTTCGTATTTATAGATGTTTTCTGGGGTAGCGACGACCCACCGGATACCGCACCCCGCAAAAACAAAGTAACTAAACTATCCAAAAAATCCGCTCGATTTTGCCAAAGTTGATGAAACTCGGTGGTCAAATCAAAAATTGCATATCCCAGCAATAAACTGTTTAATAAACTTGCCAATTTTTCCGGAGGAAAGTGTACTTCCCAACCTTCCTGTTGAATGATTCCCTGAAAATATTCGGCTACATCTTGATTCGCTCGACTAAAACCTAAACCTAAAGCTTGACGGTTTTCTGGTGGATATTTACTCGCTTCTCCCACCACTGAACGTATCGCTTCCGGCATTTGTGATAATAAATCTAGGCATGTTTGGGCATAATCCTGTAATGATTGGGGTAAACTCTGGGATTTATGCACCTCCTGCACCAAAATCTCACTCAAACGACTGAATACTCCCGCTTCTTCAATCGCTGCCAATAATAAACCATGTTTGTTCCCAAAGTGACGAAATAGGGTGACTTCATTCACATCGGCTAATTCTGCAATTTGTTTCGTTGTCGTCTCTGTTACTCCTTGTTTGGCAAATAATTCTAATGCTGCATTGATTAAGCGCTGTTGGGTGGGATTCCGTTGTGTGGACATAATTCAAGAATACAGGATACAGAATACAATAGGTGATTGAATACACTCGTTTGTAAATGGGGAGTCGGGAATAGAAAATAGAGACGCGACATGTTGCATCTGTAGGGAGAGTGGGAATAAGCTATTTCCTTGTTTGGTTGTTTCCAAACGACATGGGGGATTAACTAGGTAATAAGACTCTTTTGTGGAAAATGGAAAATTAGGATACAGCAGACAAAATACAGGATGCAATTTAATACACAGTTAAGGGTTATAAGTAAAACATTCTCGCACACTACAGTCACCAACTTCATCCGGTATTGATTTCAATTCAATGGGTTTTAATACCATTTCACAAAGCTCTCCTCAATGTACGATTAATTACTAAGTAAAATGGTATAATTTTTGGCAGGTTACGGTTTTTTCTAAGGTACGTTGTTTAAATTTTAACGGATTACTCTAAACCGCTTTCACTGACATTACCTGTATTTTATTTATACCCATTCCCTCCCCATCAGGGAAAAATAAAAATAATGTAAGTGTTACTTGCACTTTTTGGGGAATGCTGTTATGGTAGTTATGTAAGTAATACTTGCACAAATCCCAGGAAATTGCAGATGAAAAAAGTCAAAAGCGATCAAAAATCATGTTCTGGGAAACAGGGTAAGTAATTCAAAAAAAATTAGGACTTTTATGGTTGCAAATCCGAGCAAAACACCCGTAAAGGGTGGTAATTTGTCGTGGACAAATGTCATATTTTTTAGTGTGGTGCATATTTTAGCATTATTAGCGCCGTGGTTTTTTTCTTGGTCAGCTTTAGGTACAGCAATATTTTTGCATTGGTTGCTAGGTAGTATAGGGATTTGTTTAGGGTATCACCGTTTACTGACCCATCGTAGTTTTCAAGTACCCAAACCAGTTGAGTATGCGATCGCGACTATTGGAGCATTAGCATTACAGGGTGGACCAATTTTTTGGGTCGCAGGACACCGAAGACACCATCTCCACACAGAAGATATAGACAAAGACCCCTATTCAGCCAAACGGGGATTTTGGTGGAGTCACATGTTGTGGTTATTTTATGACGATTCAGAATCCTTTGATTATCAGTCCTACAAACGCTTTGCACCGGATTTAGACCGGGATGGGTATTACCGTTGGTTAAATCAACATTTCCTCTGGTTGCAACTTCCCCTGGGTATCGGTTTATATTTGTTGGGTGGTTGGTCGTTTGTAATTTATGGAATGTTTGTCCGTGCGGTGTGTTTATGGCATAGCACTTGGTTAATTAATTCTGCCACCCATATGTACGGATATCGTCGCTTTGATTGTGAAGATAATTCCCGTAACCTGTGGTGGGCTGCGTTACTAACTTACGGTGAAGGTTGGCACAATAACCACCATGCCTATCCCAATGTTGCCAAAGCAGGTTGGCAATGGTGGGAATTGGACATGACTTGGTGGGCAATAAGGGGGCTAGAAAAGTTGGGTTTAGCTAAGAAGATTATACTACCACCTACAGTTTAATTGTATTCCAGTCATACCATTGTTGCAATACGCGAACCTATATTTTCCTGGATTTCTGACAAGGGAGTAATAAGCCTTGAGTTAATGGGTTGATTTTCCTACTCCCTCGTAAACAGGAAGTGGAGAGTAGTAGCAGGGGGTAAGCAAAAATCACTTTCATGTGTTCTGGTGTACACAGTTGATGATGACTACTCCCATCACAGACTACTCACCGAATTAGAGATGGGTGAGAAATCCGGGTCTAATTTGTTTCAGGTTCAATTTGCCAGATTCGAGAAAGAAATGACATTAATTGATCAAGAACAATACCTACTCCTCCTAAATAAATAATCGCTAAAATAATTTCGCTGATGTTAGAGTTATTGTAGGCATTAATAATAAAAAAGCCCAGACCATCATCAGATAACAGCATTTCCGCAGCAACTACTGCTAACCAAGATAAACCCAGAGCAATTCTTAATCCGGTCAAAATATGGGGAAGTGTGGCTGGTAAAATTATTTTGGTAATTTTTTTCCACCAAGGAAGTTTTAGAATTCTCCCCACATTCAGATAATCTTGGGGAATTAATTGTACACCCATTGCCGTATTAATAATAATTGGCCAAATTGCCGTAATTAAAATTACAAAAATGGCAGAGGGATTGGGTTTGAGAAAAACTGCTTGCGCAAGGGGTAGCCAAGCTAAGGGTGCGACGGGACGCAGTAATTGTATGATGGGATTAATGGCTTGAAAAAGAAAGGGAATTAGACTTATTAAAAAGCCAATGGGAACACCAATAAATATGGCAAGTATATAACCAAGAGTAACCCGTTTTAAGCTAGCAAGTATGAGCCAAAATAAGCCTTTGTTAGTATCACTTTTATAAAAGAAAGGGTTGAGAATTAATTCATGGGTTTCCTTAACTACTTGGAATGGTGAGGGTAGGGAAGTTTCTGGACGAAGGCTAAGTAATTGCCAAATCACAATTACGACTATAATTCCCACCAGAGATGGGGGGATTTTTTTGCAGGGGTTGTAAATAGACATTTTTAGAAAGAAAAAAGTAGCTACTTGATAACAGTCGAATTTAAGTATTTTTCGGGAGCATCAGGATTGAATTCTAAACCGTTGAAAAATTTTTCAATACCCCGCGATGTGCTAGTGGGAATTATTTGTTCTTGTCCAATCATGGTTGCGGTTTCTCGCCAAATATCTTCTCGGTTGACTTGATTAATTAATTTTTGGGTAGGAAAATCTTTGTGACGATATCCCCAGCGCATATCTTCAATTAAAAACCATAAGTCGTGACTTTTATAGGGGTAGGAAACACTTTCAAAAAGTTGATTTTTGCTACTTTTATTTTCTGGAAATTGAGATTGATTTGATTTAGGATAACTCCAAAATTTAATCGCATGGGGACTATTTTCGACAACTCGACCATTACCATAATCAAACTTTCCCATCATGCGATCGCGCATTAAATCAGGTTTTAATCCTATCCACTGACGTTGGCTCAAAATCTCGATTAATTCGGGTTTATTTTCGGGTTTGTCACACCAGATTTGTGCTTCCATGAGTCCTGCAAGTAGAGCTTTAGCTGCACGAGGATATTTATCTACCCATTCTGCACGAACTACTAAAGCTTTTTCCGGATGATTTGACCATAGTTCCCCACTTGTCACCGCAGAATAACCGATTTTTTGATTAATTAATCTTTGATGCCACGGATCAACCACACAAAACCCCTCCATTGTTCCTCCCCGCATATTTGCAACCATTTGAGGTGGGGGAATTACAATTAATGATGCATCTCGATCTGGATTAATCCCTGCATATTCTAACCACCAACGCATAAAAAAATCCCCTGTCACCCGTCGAAAAGGAATGGCAAATCGGATAGAATTTCCGCCTTTAGCTTTGGTCTGTAAGGCTGCTTTGATTGAGGAACCATCCAATCCTAAATTTAATCCTAAATACTCCTTAGCAACGGAAATTCCCTGACCATTAACGTTCATCCGAGCCAAAATATACAGGGGTATTTTGCGTCCATAGCTAATTTCCCCAGTAGCAATTAAATAGGCCATAGGAAATAATAAATGACCACCATCTAAACCATCATCCGCCGCACCTAGCATTAATTTATCACGCATTACTGCCCAAGAAGGTTGTTTTTGTACCTTGATATCAGTCATCCCATACTTAGAAAAAAAACCCTTGGCTTGGGCAATAATTAATGGAGATGCACTCATAACGGGAACAAATCCCAGGGTTGCGGAAGTAGTTTCGGGAGTATTACCATTACCCGCATATACGCCATGTTGTAATTCTGCCCTTGTCACCGGAGAAAAATTACTACACCCTTGAACTTGGTGAATCAGTACCGTAGCACCTGTTGTGGTTAAAAACTTACGCCGAGAAAGCTGTGCCATACATCATTTCGTAGCAGAATATAAAACCCAAAATATGGAGTTATTAAAACATATTTTAGGTGGTGAAAATAGGGAATGGGGAGTGGGGAATCGGGAGTAGGAAACAAAAAAGATTACTTTTTGTTTTGCTTGTTTTACTATATAAGGACTTACACAAGGACAACGGAAACCCTGTCATTGCACTTCTTCCCGTAGCGGATCGAACGTCGGGTCATCAGGTAGATGCGCAGTGGCTTCTTGCAAGGTAGCAGTCTCAAACACCTGATTTCTCGTAAGTGCGTAAGTCATAATACCGCAGTCCTAAACAATTTGTGAAATCTTACATATAGGCTTGTTAACGGTTGACGGTTGACACTCACCAGTCATCAGTCAACGGCACGCCATTTTTCACTACTTAAATCAGATTGCTATATATTATACTTTGCCTAATTCATGATGATTTTTGTTCAGGATTTATCAAGTTTAATTCTCATTTGAATGAGAATATTTAGCGACTAAAATTGCGAATATAATTTAACTCATCTATTTGTAATTGTGGCAGTATCACAGGGAAAGATTGTTCTGCCACCCGATTATTCGGTTGAACTGCAAACATCGCTCGTAATACCATTGCTGGATCGACGTATCCACTACGATAACGGATTGTCCAATGGAGGTGAGGACCAGTTGTCCTTCCCGTCATTCCTACCCGACCAATACGGACACCCGCAGGAATTTGTTGTCCTTCCCGAATCAAAATTCCACCGAGACTGTCGAATAAATAGGGTTGACCATCCCTCATCACCACACCACCTTCTAAATGACAATAGGAATGTTGCCAATCTCCCGACTGGATGATTATATGGGTACCACAAGCTCCGCGATCGCTAACTTTAATTACTGTCCCTGTCCACCAGTTGCGAATATAACTACCCCTAGGTGCAGCAATATCTAAACCATTATGAAATTCCCAATTATTATCACCTGTGGGGGAGCGACGATAACCAAAGGGAGATGTGTAGGCTCGAAAGTTCTCCACTGGAAATGATGCTCGACTCCAATCGTTGCTGGAGGAGGTTGTGCTAATTTGTCTAGCCCTCACCAATTGGGGGGAGGATAATAATACAATTGATATTGCCACAACCATAACCCAGAGAATGAAAAACTTTCTGCCAATTCGTAAACGTTGACGATACCATTGCCACATTATTTTCGCCTCTGTGTATTTTCGGTGTGAAATCAAGTTTGTGTCTTGTCGCTAAATTCTCAATTAGCAATTTTGACCAACTTTATTATTCCCTCTCCACGGTGCGAACTTTACACCCCTGTAGCAAAATAAATCGATGGCATTATCTAAACCAGTTCCCTATGCTCCAATTAGCTCCCTTTTATCCCTATGTCTACCGAATTCTCCAACCCACCTTTCGCCAATGTTTATGGAATGGCCATCCCCATTCCCCCCAAATCGCTTTGACTTTTGATGATGGTCCCCATCCGGAATACACACCGCAACTTTTAAAGGTTCTGGATAAATACCAAATTCCAGCCAGTTTTTTTTGGTTGGGTGTCTGTGTGGAACGCATTCCCGAAATCGCTCGTAGTGTCTTTACCAATCACCATTGGTTGGGAATACATGGATATTATCACCACAATTTTCCCTTTCTGTCACCAGAACATTTACAAAATTCCCTTGTTCGCACCCAAAGAATTATCGCTAATGCCTGTAATTTAGCACCGGAAAATATTGTGGATGTGCGTCCACCTAATGGATTATTTACACCCAAAACCTTGAAACTATTACGTCAATGGAACTTCCGTCCTGTGATGTGGAGTGTGGTTCCGGAAGATTGGGTGCGTCCGGGAATTGAGGTGGTTAATCGTCGAGTTTTAACCCAAGTGAGGAATGGATCAATTATCGTCTTGCATGATGGTTACTATGGTGGTCAAGATGTTGCAGCAACGGTAGATTGTTTAATTCCTAAATTGCAAGAACGGGGATATGAGTTTGTGACTATTCCCCAATTGTGGCAATCACAGTCCTGTAGTGGAAGACAGAGTTGAAAGTCTTGATGGCAAAACTTTTCCTGAGTAAGGGTAATTGTCCGGTGGGTTAGGGAATGTTTAACCCACCATTGTGCTGCGATCGCTAAATTAGCTAATTTAGCTAATTTACCTGTTGGGTATCAGCTAAATCTATATACCAAATTCCCTTTTCAGCTGTGCAACCCAAGCCTTGATTCGCTCATCGGTTAAATCAGATTGATTGTCTTCATCTAAGGCTAAACCAACAAATTTACCATCTCTCAAAGCCTTGGATTCATTGAAATCGTATCCATCTGTTGAAGTGTACCCAACTGTCTTTCCACCCTGGGCAGAAATTTTTTCCTCAATAATTCCCATTGCATCTTGGAAATTATCTCCATAACCAATTTGATCTCCTGTACCAAAATAGGCTACTGTTTTACCACTGAAATCGATATCATCTAACTCTTGGTAAAGACCTTCCCAGTCACTTTGTAATTCCCCGATAT
Source organism: Calothrix sp. NIES-3974 (assembly GCF_002368395.1). Taxonomy (GTDB): domain Bacteria; phylum Cyanobacteriota; class Cyanobacteriia; order Cyanobacteriales; family Nostocaceae; genus NIES-3974. The sequence goes on along the minus strand of NZ_AP018254.1, from coordinate 900,486 downwards.
TCCATGTAGGACAGCCAACAATAATATATTCATATTCACTGAATTCACTGCCGTCTGCCTGGGATACATCCACTAAATCAACGATATCGCCACCAAATTCATCACGAATAATTTGGGCTGCTGATTCTGTTTTTCCCGTAGTTGTACCGTAGAATAAACCTATTTTTTTTGACATATTCCTAATTTGAATGAACTCCAATTACTTAACCAAAATGGAAAAATGTTCACCTAATCTGCAAATTGATTGCCATAGAAGAATAGATCAGCTCTCCCTGCTCCCTAATAGTTTCTGGGGTTGACGAAAAATCCAGTTAGTTAGAGTAATCCAAAATCTAAAATCTAAAATCTCTACTGATAAATTCCCGGTGCTTGCACCATATCACCAGTTTGAAAATCAAATCCATTGGCATTTAAACGAGCGCGAATTGCGTGCCAAATATGACCACACAAAAATAAACTGGCTAAAACCAGGTGGGAAGTTGCTAACCAACCTCGTACTGTCACCACACCTGTTGTGGTTTCAATCACACCCACAGGACCATAAAACACCTCTGGATAGACTGTATTGTTGACAGTGACAAAGTAGGCTGCAAAAAATCCCATATAAGCCAATGCTCCTAAACTGTAGGATAAATAGGCTTCCCCTGACCAGACAAAGATTTTTTGTGTCCAGGGTAAGGGACTACTAATCAAATGCCAAGTACCACCCAGAATACACATCAATCCCACCCAAATATGACCACCAACAACATCTTCTAAATTGTTGACCGCAGCCATTCCCGCTAGTCCATGTACCGGGAACAAATAACTAAATATGACAAAGGGATTCAAGGTCGGATTACTAATGATCCGCACCTGACCACCATTGAACCAAGGGTCAAATAAACCACCCCAAAACATCGCCTTTGCCACTAATAACCAAGCTCCAATCCCCAGTAAAATCAGGTGAATACCCAGAATACTGGTCATCTTGCGTTGGTCTTTCCAGTCGTAGCCAAAAAAACCAGCAAAGCTTTGATTGCGGGATAATACGGATTCACCTAATAAGGCATGGTAAATGCCACCAGCACCTAGCACTGCTGAACTGATTAAATGAAATACCCCAATCACAAAATAGGGATAGGTATCAACAATTACTCCTCCCTTACCCACTCCCAAACCCAAAGTTGCTAGGTGGGGAATCAAGATTAAACCCTGTTCATAGATAGGTTTAGCGGCATCATAACGGGTAATTTCAAATAAAGTCATCGCTCCAGCCCAGAGGACAATCAATCCCGCATGGGCGACATGGGCACCTAGTAGTTTCCCGGAAAGTTCGGCAAATCGAGCATTGCCATTCCACCATCCCGCATCTGGAATTGAAGAGGTGATTCCATCCAAATTATTGACCGTGTTTACCGTATCCATTGTTGCAGTAGTCATATTTAGGCAACCTCTCCCCGCGTTGAACGAATCAATTTACCTTGCTCAAAACTAAATCCAGCAGCTCTGAGTGCGTGCCAAAGATGACCCTGGAGGAAGAAAAATCCTAACCAAAACTGGGTATTGGCTAACCAAACACGGGATGAAAGTAGATCCCCGTTGCCAAAATAGGGAAAGCGGTCGAAGCCGATATTTAACGCTGGACCATAAAACTCCACCGGATAGACCAGAGTATTCACACTCACAAAGTAGGTGGCGATAAAACTCATCAATGCCACTGCTCCTAAACTGTAGGATAAATAGGCTTCCCCCGACCAAACAAATAGGCGTTTTGCCCAGGGGAACGGTTCAGTGACAATGTGCCAAAGTCCACCCCCAATGCAGAGTATCCCCACCCAGATGTGACCACCGACGACATCCTCTAGGTTATTGACACTCGCGAGCCAATTCTTACCAACTGCACCAAATACATACCCAAAAATTGCGATCGCATTTAAATTGGGATGGTCAATGACTCTGACTTCACCGATAATCGGGTCATACAAACCACCGTACAGCATAGCTTTGGCGACAAATAAACCAGCACCCACACCCAGCAACACTAGGTGAATGCCCAAAATGGTCGTCATTTTTCTGGTATCATTCCAGCGATAACCAAAAAAACTAAATTGGTCTTCGAGGGTACTTGGTCCACGCAGAGCATGGAAAATCCCTCCCAACCCCAAAAACGCAGAACTAATCAGATGCAAAACCCCAATCACAAAGTAGGGATGGGTATCTACCACCTGTCCCCCACTACCTACTCCCCAACCCAAGCTGGCTAAATGGGGTAGCAAAATTAAACCCTGTTCATACATGGGTCGGGTGGAATCAAAACGGGCTATTTCAAACAAGGTTGTCACCCCTGTCCAAAATACAATCAATCCTGCATGGGCGACATGGGCACCCAATAATTTCCCTGATAAGTCGGCTAAACGAGCATTTCCAGCCCACCAGGGTATTTGATTGGATGTACTAATTGCCATGTCTGTCATGGCTTTACCTCCTATAGGTTACTTTTCACTACTTAATGATTAACTCTCTCAATTAAGCCTTGAAAGGTATCCTAGCAAACTTGTTGATATTATTTATCATTTACTTCGTTAAGTTATATTAAAAAAATGAGAGTAAATTCCGGGATGATTTACCCTCCGCATCTAGCTTCCATACGCAAAAGTCATTAAAAATTTTCAATTTCTCGCCCTATTCCCCTACAGACGCGACATGTCGCGTCTCTCTCACCTCTGAAACCAAAAGATTATGTTCCGGTGTCACCCTATCCAGGGGAATTAAGATAAAATTGCAATTAGTTTCCAGCCGCTCATACATCTATGGAAACAGCAATAAACTGGAATTAGCTGAATTCATTTTTGGTTTATATGTAAGCCAGACAATGGATTTAGCTTTTTTTTACAGGCGCGATACTGGGCAAGAGTTGGGAGGCGATCGCGCAATTTATCTCGGCTTTTGACGAAAAATTAATTTTTGTAAATCAAAATTAATTTAAAAATATTCTCAACAATCAAAATTCATGTTAAAGATAAATTAGTGGGGTAAATCCTCGACCAAGCCTTTTAGCTTTTGAGAAAAATTACTGCTATTTTGCCAAAATTTTGATTGTCAAATCCATAAATGATAAGGGAGTAAGCATCAATAATGCAGACATACGATAATCCCCAGGTCAAATATGATTGGTGGGCAGGAAATGCGCGTTTTGCCAATCTTTCCGGCTTATTCATCGGCGCTCACGTCGCTCAAGCAGCCTTGACGATGTTATGGGCTGGTGCGTTTACATGGTTTGAAATTTCTCGCTACAACCCAGAGATACCAATGGGAGAGCAGGGATTGATATTGTTACCACACCTGGCCACTTTAGGCTTTGGTGTAGGGGAAGGGGGAGTAGTTTTAGATACCTATCCCTACTTTGTCATTGGCGCTCTACACCTGATTTCTTCGGCGGTATTAGGTGCAGGGGCATTATTTCATACCTTCAAAGCACCATCAAATTTACGTGATGCCAGTGGACGCGCTCGTAAATTTCATTTTGATTGGGATGACCCGAAAAAACTGGGATTTATCCTCGGACACCATTTGTTGTTTTTAGGGGTTGCGGCTTTACTATTGGTTGGTAAAGCAATGTTTTGGGGTGGAATTTATGACGCAACCATTCACAACGTGAGAACGGTTGTGAATCCGACCTTAAATCCCTTGGTAATTTTTGGTTATCAAACCCATTTTGCTAGCGTCAACAACTTGGAAGACTTGATTGGTGGTCATATTTACGTTGGTTTGATGTTAATTGGTGGTGGGGTTTGGCACATAATTAAAGAACCATTTCCTTGGGCAAAAAAACTCCTGATTTTCTCTGGTGAAGCGATTCTTTCCTACTCTTTAGGTGGTATTGCGTTAGCAGGATTTGTCGCTGCCTATTTTTGTGCGGTAAATACCCTTGCTTATCCAGTTGAATTCTACGGAAATGTGTTAGAGGTGAAGTTAGGCGTTAGTCCCTATTTTGCCGATTCCGTGAAGTTGGCAGATGGAGGTTATACCGCTAGAGCTTGGTTAGCAAATGCTCATTTCTTCCTCGCTTTCTTCTTCCTCCAAGGACATTTGTGGCACGCATTGCGAGCAATCGGAGTTGATTTTAGAGAAGTTGAAAAGTCTTTGAATGCAGTGAATACAGTGAATAGTTAATCAATTGTAGAGACGACCCGTAGGGTCGTCTCTACGGAAATCCAAAATCAAAAGGGGGTAATATCAAATCGTGACAATTTCTATTGACAAAAGTTTTGCTGCTGATACTAACTTTTCCTGGCTAGTGGGAAATGCTCGCTTAACAGATTTATCTGGACAATTATTAGGCGCTCATGTTGCTCATGCTGGTTTAATTATGTTTTGGGCTGGAGCAATTACTGTTTCCGAAGTAACTAGATATATTCCTGGTGTTCCTTTGTATGAACAGAAAATGATTTTGTTACCCCATTTAGCAACATTAGGATGGGGTGTGGGAAATGGAGGAGAAATTGTTAATACCTATCCCTATTTTGTGATTGGTATGTTGCATTTGGTTGCGTCTGCGGTTTTAGGTGCGGGAGGACTATTTCATGTTTTCCGTTCTGCGCCGATTTTACATAATGCTGGTGGTAATACGGCTAAATTTCACTATGAGTGGAATGACCCTAAACAATTGGGCTTAATCTTGGGACATCACTTGATAATCTTAGGTTGTGGAGCTTTTTTATTAGTTTTAAAGGCGATGTTTTTTGGAGGGATTTATGATGCTAACCTGGGGGAAGTACGTTTGATTAGTAATCCGACATTGAACCCGGCGACTATTTTTGGCTATATTGTTGGTTCTCACAATGGTCAGCAAACGTTTTTAGGAATGGCGAGTGTGGATAATTTAGAAGATGTCATTGGTGGGCATATTTGGGTGGGTTTGATTTTAATTTTTGGTGGTATTTGGCATATTTTAGTGCCTGCTTTTGGCTGGGTGAGAAAGATTTTGCCGATTGAACGGGGGGAAGAGATTTTATCCTACAGTTTGTTGGGTTTGGGTTTAATGGCTTTTATTTCTACTGTGTTTGTGGGATATAATAATATTGCTTTTCCTCTGGAGTTTTACGGTACAGAACGGTTAGGAATGGCGAATATTCAGTTTTTCCTAGGAATAATAGCTTGCTGCGGTTTTATCTGGCATTTTTGGCGAGGAAGAATTGTTAAAGCTGGGTAAATAATGCAGCTGATTAGATTTAGCATATGGTGATTAGCACTAATTGCTCGAACACAGTGAATTATGCTCGTAGGGATTGATAATTGATTTGCCACTACGAGTATTTTTTTAGATATTTTTGAGGATTAATGATGATGACGGTTATTTTTGCGGTTTGTGCTTGGTCTTTAATCGTGTTGACTATTTTTAGTATTTGGCAAACCTTGCAAGCTGGGATTAAGCATGTTCGGAAGTTACATCAAATTCCCTGTGCTAATTGTGAATATTTTACAAATGATTATCGTCTCAAGTGTACGGTGAATCCGATTCAAGCTTGTACTGAAGAAGCAATTTATTGTCGAGATTTTACAGCGAAAACAGCTGCTTGTAATGCAAAACAAACGGGTAGTAGAAAGAGAAATCAAATAAAAAATTGTTGCAGGATATAAAGAATGGCTGCTGCAAAGGGAGTATATTCACCTTGTTCATTCATGTTTTGATAGCTATGGATAAATAATTTAATTTCCTGTTCTTCTAGTCCTTCACAGATGGAAATTGCGGTGTCAATGGCAAAACGACGCATTTTGCGGAGTTTATCGATATTCAGTGCAAGATGCTTAATGGTGGTTTCCGCAGCGTTTGTATAATTGGGGTCATGACTGGGGAGAATATCACCAGCACCAGAAAAACGAAAATAGCTAGCACAGTTAGGATCTAGGGGAGATATCATCAGTTCTTCATCAAACCAGTTAGTTTTTTTGTGTCCGCAGTGAACTGGTCTGGTGGGTCTGTCTTCGTCTTCACCTTGACAGGATGCGATCAGATTGGTGTAGGTAAAGGTGAGGTGGGGATATTTACTTTTGGGACGAAAATGTTCAATGTGACAGGTACGACGGGTTATTTTGATTCCGCAGTAAGCGCAGGTGTAACCTTGTTCTTTGAGTAGGTTTTCATAAACATCGTCTTTGACTCTACGGTCGAAGGATTTCCAGTTGGGGGTTCTATTTCCCCGTTTAGCGTTCCATTTGGTTAAGCTGGTTGGTTCTGGTTTTTTGTGAATGTATCTCATTGGGATTTTGGATTTTGGATTTTGGATTCCCGATGGGTAGGTAGACGCGATATATCGCGTCTCTACCTCAGAATTTGTTGGCGACGGATTAATATGTCTGCGCGGACGAATTCGGGTTCGTCTTCGCCGATTTGTTCGGCTAATTGATGACGGATTTGTTTAGCTGTTTCTATGTTTCCGTTGTCGATGCAGATAAATAATTCTTGAAGTTTGTCTTTGATTTGCTGGGGTCGTTCGGGGACTTCCATGAGGTCTTCGAGGATGCTGTTGGTATCTCGTCCAAAGGAACTGGTGGGGGTGGTTGCGATAATCCCTGTGTCGCTGGGTTCAAGGATGTATACTGATTCTGGTTTGATATGACTGACGACTTGGGGGGAATGGGTGGTTGCAATTAACTGACAATTGGGAAAAGTGCGAGCGATCGCGGGGATGATTTCCCGTTGCCATTTTGGATGGAGGTGGAGTTCAATTTCGTCAATCAGCACAATACCTGTACCGGTGAGGGGATTTTCTAAACTGGGATTTGCGATCGCCAGTCTTCTTGCGAGGTCTCCCACCATTGCTAGTAAACATTTTTCTCCGTCGGATAGTTGGTTGATAATTAGTTCCCGACCGTTTTTGTTGACTGTCATCCGTAAGGGGGAACGGCGAATGCGGAGTTGGGAAAAATCGCTCAAAACCGAGGTAATTGCTTGACGAACTGCTTCCAGTTGGGGATGACGATAATCTGGGCGATCGCGACAGGTTTCGTTTTCCATGTCTTCTAAGGCTCGAAACCATTGGAAAAAGTTATTAAAGTTGATTTGTACTTTGTCTAGTGCTTGGTCATAGGCTGCCACTGGTGCAAAGTGGGGTTTGGTTCGCATTTTCAGGGGAATATCAATTACCGCCCGATTTACGGCATAATAAACTAGTATGGGTAGGTTAAATTGGGGATTGCTGTGCAATTCTGCTTGGGTTTGAGCTACCAGTTGACGCAATTCCAGTAGGTTACTACTAGTTTGTTTGGAACGACGGGTTCTTTGTTTGGTTAGTGACCATTTCACGTCCCCGTTTGCGGTTGTGACTGTAATTTCGTTGCTGGTTTGGGGACTTTGGTCGTAAATATCATCTTCACGGAATAATCTTCCCGATGCATTGGGTGTGTGAATGGGACTAGCAAAGCGGGATAATAATATGGCAATGCATTCTAAAATACTGGATTTGCCAACTCCGTTGACTCCTAAAATTACGGTCGGTTGGTCAGGGATAAATTCTAAGTCTAATTCTTTGATTCCCCGGAAGGATTGGATTGTTAAATGTTTGAGTTTCATCGGTTTTGGTCGAGAATACGGTCGATAGTAGAGACGACTCGTCGGGTCGTCTTTAAGCAGGAGAATGAAATTATTGAGATATATTTTTGATTGATTAGTGCCAATTATTTTTAGGCAGCAAGGTTTTTAAAAAGTTATCTATCATGCATTTGTATAAATGAAATACTCTAAATAATTATGCATATTTATTTTCGAGACAAAAGTAGGTCAGCACACTTTTCTATGTGTAAACAGCAAATTCATAAATTAACTAAAATAAAAATTATTGTAAATCCTAACATTTTATGTTTGTAGAGACGCGATATATCGTGTCTCTACAAACAAATATCGCGTCTCTACAATGATTTTGGTTAGAATACAAAATGCCAATAATCTAAACGGAACAACTTTGCGTCCATTCCTGATGTTTCGTGCTTAATATCTCAACAGCTTCATCAAACGTTTGCACACAAATGGGAATTTGTATATCATGGGGATTAGCCATTGGATAGGTGCTATTAACCATATATTTTTCTGCCCAAATGATTAATTCATCCCACATTTCTCCCACCATGATAAATGGGGTTTGATCAAGTTGACGCACCTGTAATAATTGCCAAATCATTAACGCTTCTAAGGTTGTACCAATTCCCCCTGGAACAACTACAAATGCATTGGATAACAACACAAAATGATGTAAACGGGTAAAAAAAGTTTGATGTTGATAAACATGCTCTACAAAAGGATTGGTTTCCTGTTCAAAATCTAAATCGACTCGAATCCCAATGGATTTTGTGCGGTTATGGGGGTCGGCAATCACACTTCCTTCGTTGGCTGCTTGCATTAATCCGGGTCCACCACCAGTAATGATATCGCACCCTAAATTAGCTAATTGACTAGCGAGGTATTTCACACCGTTGTAGAGGGGTGTATGGGGTTGTAACCTCGCAGAACCAAAAATAGTTACCCGATAGCGATCGCATTTTGGGGGTTGGACTCGTGTCAGGTTATTAACAACTTGCCATAATCCGAGTATTGTTTCTTCGATGATGGCAAAGGTGGCTTCGGTGTCATGTATACTTACTGGTCGGTTGCTTTGATTGTTGTCGTTGATCCCCATTGTGGATTTCTAGTCTCGCTTGCAGAAGAATACAGGATACAGGATACAGGAGACACGATACAGAATACAGGATGCATTGACAATAATCTGAGAAAATAACAGTCGTAGAGACGCGATATATCGCGTCTCTACTGTTAATTTTTCCCTAAATCGATACACCTATATATCCACCACTAGCGGAAGCGATCGCGGAAATCAGAGCGGTGAAGAATAACCACCAGGATGCGACTGCTGCTGCTTTACGGGTTTCTTCGACTTGTTTTTGAGCTTGATATTTGATTTGTTCCAGTCGAATTTGGGCTTCTTGCTGGATGCGTTCGGCTCTTTGTAAAATTTGATTACGAGTACGTTCGATTTGATGTACAATTAGTTCTGCGTCGGCTTGGGAAATATCGTCACGGGAACTGAGGACTGCAATTACCGTGTCTCGGTCAATTTGGGAAAAGCGATCGCGTAGGGCTTCAAATCCAGCTTCGGGGTCGTGGAAGAGGGTGTAAATGTCCTGTTTAATTCCTTCGTAGTTGAGTTCGGGACGTTCTAAACTGTTGAGGTAGTCGCGAATTTTATCCAGGATTTTTTGAATTGAGTTTTGGATACGTAATTGTATCATTTGCAACTTTTCCATCGCTTGGTCACGGACGGCGAGAATTTGGTCGATGGTTTGGTTGATTTCGGCTTCCGAGAGGTCTTCCCGTTGGGAAAGCAAGGCGACAAGGGTGGAACGGTCAAATTGGGATAACCGGACTTTTAAACTTTCCATCCCTAAACGGGGGTCTTGGAGCAATAGTTGCAGGTCGCGTTTAATACCTTCAGGATTGAGTTCGGCTTTGTCGGTGGAACGCAGATATTCAGCGATCGCAGCTTGGAAATTCTGGAATTTTTGTTGGGTGCGGTAGGCGAATCGCTGGGGTGCTTTAGCAATTTCCTGGATGGTTTGTTGCACTTCGTCGATAATTTGATTCACCTGTTGGGGGGTTAAATCGTCCCTTTGGGCTAATAATTGCACTAGGGTGTCCCGATCCATTGCTGCTAAACGCTGTTTAATTGCTCTGAATCCAAGTTTGGGGTTACTTAGGAGTAAATTTAAGTCGCGTTTAATACCTGCTGGATTTAACTCCGATTTGCCTGTGTTGCGCAAATATTCAGCGATCGCATCCATTGTTTGGTCGTATTGAGTTTGGGCTGCATGGACGATTTTCTGAGGAGCGGAGGCGATTGGATGCCATGTGTCTTCGACTGTATCGATGATTTCGTTAACTTGGGTTTCACTCAAATCATTCCGGGTTGTCAGTAATTTTACGAGGGTATCCCGGTCAAATTGTCCTGCGCGTGCTTTTAATAAATTGGCTCCGGTTTCCGGATCTTTTAGGAGGATTTTTAATTCCCGTTCAATGGCAATCGGATTTAATTCCTGTTTACCAGTGTCCCGGAGGTAGGATTGGACTTTGTACCATTGTTGTTCAGCTTTGGCTTTTGCGCGACCAAAGATTTCCGTTGCTTCCTGTAGCACCATATCCCGTGCTGTTTCTAACTCGTTCACAATGGTGGTAATCTCAATTTGCTCCATGTCTCCCCGTACCTCCAAAAACCTTTCCAGGGTAGGACGGTCAAGTTGAGCAAGACGATGAACCAGTTGTTCGCAACTAGCTTCTTGGTCTAGGAGAATCGGTTTAAAATTCAGATTGATTTTCTCCGGTGTGAATTCCGACTTGGGTGTATTGTGGAGATAAATTTCCACCTCATTTAAAAGGGCGATCGCTGCTTCTCGTTCCTGTGCTGCTTCAGCTATGGCTAACACTTCGAGGCGAATACTTTCTAAAATATTAGCAATACTTTGGATTTGAGTTTGGGTGAGGAGACCTTTTTGTTTGAGTAATTTGACAAAATCAGCACGATTAATTTGTCGTAATTGTGACGCAACGATTCCCGGTTCTGCGTAGGGGTCATAGATTAAATCACGAAACTCGATTTGCAGATTTTGGGGTTGAAGTTGCCAATTATAGGCATTGAGTAAATAATTTTCAATATCGCGACGAACCACATTCGGAATCGCTGGTTTGACACCCATTTGACTTGCAACCTGATTCGTTTTTTCTCCCACTAACAGAGAAACAGTTTGCAACCTATCCGCGATTTTTTCCACATCCAAATCAGACAGGTCAGTCCGTCCCATGACAATCCCCATCAACGCATTGAAACCGATGGTTGCAGCTTGTGCTAAGGGACTAGTTCCTTCCTGTTTTTGTCGATTTTGTTGCTTCAGTTCCTGTACTAAACTATCCAATTTTCCACCGAAATCATCCCCCAACAATTGGTCACGGGTTGCGGTTTGGAGGAAACTGCTGATATCATCCAAACTACTGGATTTTGCAGGTAATTGCTGAATTTTTTTCTGCCATACCGACTCTAACTTCGCGGCAATTCTGTGTACATCACGCTTTGATAAATCAGTGCGATCGCTAACTAAATCCACAAAGGTTTGACGATTAATATCCTGCAAATATTCACTATTAACGATATCCTGAAAATTCTCATCCTCCAGCAACTGCTCAAAATCAGCCGCGATCGCTTTTAAGTCTAACTTTGCCGGACGAATCGAATCAATATATTCCTCCACATTTGAGCGCAAAGTATCAGGGTCAATTGCTGCACCCAATTCCCGTCGTACCGCAGCTGTTGCAGCTTCCACCGTTGCAACCACCTGTTTACTTGCAGCCTTTCCCGCAAAAGCCGCAGTTGCAGTTCCCAAAATCGCTTGAAAACCCGAAGTAGCCGTATTTACCACCGAACCAATCAAGGAACCCACCGCAGTCGAACTCACCCATACCAACAGGGAGAAATAGGTAGCCCAAATTACTAAACCCACAATAGCTCCGGAAATTGGTGCAGCAAATAAACTCAATTTCACCGCTAATTTGCTGGCAAAAAATAACGCCAAGGTGACACTAATTAGAGTTCCCAATCCCAGGACAAAACTAATTTTTTTCACCGTCACACCGAAACTATCCCCATCACCATCATTCAGGGATGTAGTGGAGGAACCGGACGCACCTAAAAGAGAAATTCCGCTAGCAATTCCTAAATTAGTGAGTAATAATTGAAAAGCAAAAGCTAAGACAACACCCGCAATTAATGCAGTAAAAAATTGGGGACCACTAAACACCAAAGCCGCACTTTCAGCCGCTTCTGGAGGAGTTTGCACCGTCACCTGAGCTAAAAGGTTATGTGAATACATCTTAGTTTGTAAGAATATTATGTCGAGAAGCATTGACTTTTCCTAATGACTTATACAGACGAAATCTTCAATATCGATGACTGCAACTATCGGTCATTCAACTTTGAATTTCCCTTCAAAATACTAGGGTTTTTATTCTTTCAACTGTAGGCTTCATCGTACCAATACTTCTCTTTATAGAGGTTCTATCCCCAGAATCAATCTGCCGACATATCCAAGACCTATTTAATACCCCATTAACGAAAAAAATATTTCCTTTGATATAACCACAAATCTATCTTTTGGTAAAATAGTATATAAAAATCCAGAGGTCTGTCCCATAAGTTCTGAGGGGTTAATATAAAAGGCGCTATACCCGCAGGGTTGTCCTAGACTAGAGTTACTACGTGCCTTTCTTTACTTATCAAAATTAATGGGACAAAGCACTAGAAGGTTTTTAAAAACTCCTATTTTTCATGCAATCTTGCTGGACAAGAGTTTCAGGCATTATAACTCATCTGAACAGGCTTCTCCGTAGGAGTCATCGCGATAATTTAATTAAAGTAATCCTGACTCAACAAAGGGAAAAAATGACCGACAGGACCTTGACCACTACCGATATTCAAGGCATATTTCAGGGCGTTCGTTACATACAGTTTAGCATTGACTACGGCTGTAAATAAATCCTGTTGTCGAGCCAAATTAGCCGCGATCGCAGCTGATAGGGTGCATCCTGTACCGTGGGTATTTTTTGTCGGGATATTCTCGGTTGTTAAGACTTCTAATTTATTGCCATCAAAAAACACATCTATTCCCCGTGCTTCTCCGCTCATTCCCCCACCTTTAACTAATACAGCTTGGGGCTGTAAATCTGTGAAAATCTTTTCTGCCGCAGCTTTCATCCCATCTAAACAATTAATTTCCCATCCTGTAAAAATTTGCGCCTCATAACGGTTAGGAGTCGTAATTAATGCCCTCGGAACTAACTCATGCTTCAGCAATTTGACAGATTGATCATCAATTAACTGCGCTCCCGTCCGCGACACCATCACCGGGTCTACAACCAAATTGGGAATATTTACAGCCTCCACTTGGGAAACCACACTACCAATAATTTCCCCATTTAACAACATCCCTGTTTTTGCTGCTTGCACACCAATATCATCCACCACCGCTCGAATTTGTGCAGCTACCCCTTCCCCAGAAATGGCATCCACCCGTGTCACACCTAACGTATTTTGCGCTGTCACACAAGTTACCGCGCTCGTACCATGCACACAATGAAAGGCAAAAGTTCGTAAATCAGCCTGAATCCCCGCACCACCACCACTATCAGAACCCGCAATCGTCAAAGCTACAGGAATATTTGGTTGATTCATATTGGCACCCTTTAGATTTTAGATTTTGGATTTTAGATTTTGGATTTAGAATTCAAAATGAAGAAAGGCTCGTAGTAGTCCTTTAGCGCTTTAATCGCTGATCGCTTGTTTGTGGGGAATGCCGGTTTTACCTCCTCAAACTAAGCTAACCAAAAATCCTGGGCAAAGCGAATGCAATACAGGAATAATAATAAACCAAAAAAGCAGATGATTCCCCAACCCCATTTGGGATATTTAGCACAGAGAAAACCAATGGCGATAAATATAGGTGCGATCGCATAAATATATCTGTCTACGGAGGCAGTTAAACCCGTATTCAGCGCAATTCCGTAGGATAAAAAACCATAGGTGGCGGCGGTTAGGGTGATTTTTGGAGCAAAATAAATTAATAAACCTAAACCGCCAAAGATAAACACGAGTTGGAATAGGGGATTGCCAACCATCAACCACAGGATTAACCATAATCCCCAAAAACCGTAACGGACTTTGGTTTGACCGAGTTGATGACGAAAATATACCAGTAACCCCGCCGCACTAACAACGCCTGCAAGTTGTAGCAAATAGTCAGGGTCTTTGATGTATCCAGCAGTTACATTTTTGCCTCCTAGCAAAACCTGGAGTAACATCAATAACCAACCACGAGCCGCAAAACCCGTGGAACTACGCCATCCCCTTTGGGCATGGAGAAAGGCTAAACCATCGCCAAACTGGAACCAACAGAATAAACTAAATAGACAAATACCAATTGCGATCGCACAACTTGCAGCGTAGGCTGGAATCGGTCGTTTCTGTCGCCATGCAGTCAATAAAAACGCTGGAATCAAAGCCACACCAGTAATCCGCGTTGCTGTCCCTAATCCTCCCCAAATACTCACCCAAATATATTGTTTGCGTTCAAAGGCGCGTAATGCCGCAATACTAAATAGTAAAAATAACCCTTCCGTGTACATCACTGACCCGTACAGTGAATAAGGACACCAAGCCAAGGCTGTCGTTGACCATCGAGCAACCTCTCGACCGTGAAATTCTTCTATCCACCAATAGAAGAAAATTAGCGAGAACAAAAAAGCCAGATTATTAATTAACAAACCAGCCTCCACCACCGGAATACCAGTACGGGAAAGTAGCCAAATCAACAACGGATACAGAGGGAAAAAAGCGATCGCATATTGGTTATTGTCTAAATTATTACCGAAATTACTGCCATAATTGTAGCCCTCGACCGCGATTTTGTAATACCAACCACTATCCCAAGCAAATAAGGTATCCCACCAACCTTTTTCCATCACCGTTGGGGTGACAAGCGGCATAATTACCAACATCACCCCAAACACAACCAACCTGCTAGATATCCACATCAAACAGGGGAAACGTATCTTTTCTGGGAGTGATGTTATACTCACTACTCGTTCCATGAGAATATTGATGTGAGAAAAGTTCGTAGTAGCGCTTTATTGTAAAGCCTTTTCGGGACTAGAACCACTACTAAAAACCCCTCATAACTTATGGGATAGATCACTAGTAAACCACTCCCTAACCTCCCAAGCGTCCTTGCAAAAACTTACCCCACTCATTCGCTAGGGGAACTTCGGTAAAGGGAATTTGAACCGGTTCAGAGGAATTTTTGAATCGGAATTCTAAAGCGATATTTCCTGCTTTTGGTGGTAGGGTATCAAACTCGATTGGTGTATTATTAACTAGTAAGCGAACTTGCTGGACATCATCCAAGCAAAAAGTTTGAAGGGAGACCGGGGCATTCACTGCGGGTTTACCCCAGGTAATTAGGTTGTCTTTTTGACCTAAAACTGCGTAGATATCATATTTAGCACGGTCAAAATTTTCCGCCCAAGCCTTATATGCCTCGATTTTTTGATATTCCCTTGCACCTTGCCATGCTAGCCAAAAGAAGATAATTAACAAGGGTAGCCAAAATAGACCGCGTTCCATAGTTTCTGTCAAGTATAGTATTTATAGAAGGGCAGGGGAGCAGAGAGGGAAAGTGAACGATTATAATTGTATATTTCAGCATTCAGACTTTACACGGTCAACAAGTAAGCTTTTCATCTAAACGGTTAACAGTCAACAAAATTAAAGGGGAATATCTTAGGGTGCAAAGTTTAATTTTTATAAACTATTTTCCATATTTTTCCTGCTTCCTGTCTCCTGTATCCTGACGACCGTATTCTTAATTTACAAAATCAGCTCAGTCGAGTTTGTATAAGTTATCGTAGTGAACTATAGGCTTTCATTGTAGATGGATTAATATGCGAAGGCTAATAATATCTGGTTTATTTGTAATTGCATTGTGTTTAACTTTAGTCAACTTTGTCAGTGGACGTGGACTGGCTGTCAAAGGTGAGTATGACACAATTTTGTTGAATTTTCGTGAGGATATTCCCAGGGAAGCGATTGAAAACAATTTGAGTGCGATCGCTAGTTTATTTCAGGTGACACCCAAGTTGGATAATGAGTTTTCCGCGCGGGACAATGTTTATATTATTCAGGGTGATAAAACCCGTCTCCAGGAACTCAGACAGTCTGAGTTTGCCAAAAATACCGAGTATATCGAACCCAATTACATCTACAAACTTCCAAAATTGGGTAATCCGCGCTTTGGTCAAGTGACACGGGTTGGGAATATCCTTCCTGTAAATGCCGACGAAAGTGGGATTAATGACAGTAATACAGAACAGCCAAAGTCTGCTACCGCACCGAATGACCCCATGTATGACCGACAATGGCATATGCAAGCGGTGGATGTGGAAGGTGCTTGGCAACACACCAAGGGTAAAGGTGTCACCGTTGCCGTTATTGATACGGGTATCACTAAAGTTCGCGATTTAGTGGAAACCAATTTTGTTAAAGGTTACGATTTCGTTAACGAGAAGGAAGATGCTAGCGACGATAACGGTCATGGAACCCACGTTGCGGGAACCATCGCTCAAGCCACCAATAACAGCTATGGTGTGGTGGGTGTAGCCTACGAAGCCAGTTTAATGCCCCTCAAGGTTCTCGATGGTTACGGTAGTGGTACGGTGGCTGATAT
Source organism: Calothrix sp. NIES-3974 (assembly GCF_002368395.1). Taxonomy (GTDB): domain Bacteria; phylum Cyanobacteriota; class Cyanobacteriia; order Cyanobacteriales; family Nostocaceae; genus NIES-3974. The sequence continues at coordinate 884,193 of NZ_AP018254.1, read as the reverse complement.
TGCTGAAGCAATCCGCTTTGCCGCAGATAACGGAGCCGATGTCATTAACATGAGCCTAGGGGGTGGGGGCGAAAGTCAGTTAATGAAAGATGCTATCAACTACGCCCATAGTAAAGGTGTAGTTATCGTTGCGGCTGCGGGTAACGAAAATGACAATGGTGTCGCCTATCCCGCCCGATATCCCCACGTAATAGGGGTTTCCGCCACTGGTCGGGACGGAACTAAAGCCGATTATTCCAACTTTGGCGCTGGTGTAGATATTTCTGCCCCCGGTGGAAGCAGTGACGGACCCATCCTCCAGGAAACCGTTGACATGGACAACAAGGGAGAGGGAACCTTCCTGGGTTTACAAGGAACCAGTATGGCATCCCCCCACGTCGCGGGAACCGCAGCCCTAATTAAAGCCAGTGGAGTCAAAGACCCCGACGCGGTAGAAAAAATTCTCCTGCAATCCGCCCAACCCGTCAACGATGATATCCTCAACTATTATGGAGCCGGACGACTCAACGCCGCAGTTGCTGCCCAAACCGCAGCAGAAGGACAAAACTTCTTCCAATGGCTATGGAACAACATCAAGGATATTTTACAAGACTTTTTCCGTTGGTTATGGGATAACGGCTACCTCAACCCCGGATTCTGGATCGATGGTGGTGCGATCGCTCTAATTCCCAAATTAATCATGGTCATCGGTTCCTACCTGATTGCCTGGTTTTTACGCACCTACTTCCCCTTTACTTGGACATGGAGTCTCGCGACAGGTCTCGTTGTCGGTAGCTCCGGATTCTTCCCCTTGAGAATGATCCACGTTTTTGATGTCCCCCACTGGCCATTCCGACTTGCAGGTAGTTCCATCGCCGAACTTGGTAACATCCTCCCCGGAACCGACCCCTTTAACCCCATTTTTGCCAGCGTCCTCATTCCCCTGGGATTAGCAGCTCTACTACTAGGACACCCATCCTGGAAATGGTTCGCCATCGGTTCCACCATCGGGATGACCGCATGTTTAGGAGTCAGCGCCATCTTCGACCCCGCAGTTTGGGGATTAGGTAGCGGCATACTTGCTCGTTTATTTTTAGCCGTGAATGCGATCGCCTGCTACAAACTCGCCCATCTAATTATCTCCAATGAACCGAAAACTGTTTCGTAATTCGTAATAGCCTGCGGCAACGCTTCGCGTACGTAATTATCTCGTCCCTATGCTCCGCGTGGGGACGCATTCCACGAGGGCTACTGCCTCTAAATTCTTCAACTCAACCTACCCAATAATCAGGCTTTTAAGTCTAACTGAACTATATTGATTTATACGGGAGTTTCAGTTGATGATTTATACCAATTTAGAAAAAAATGCGACAGCATAGATATTGGAAACTATATCCAAAATCCATAGACGCATGTAGTGCGGAGCGACCGAAGAGTAATCCAAAATCCAAAATCCCAAACCATGAGTATTAAAATCCAAGGAAAAATCGAACGCCGTGACATCGGTATGGGTGCATGGGCAATAATTAGCGAAGACGGCACAACCTACGAAATTCTACGCGGTGCCGATAAACAATTATTACAAGCTGGACAAACCGTCAATGTCACCGGAACCATCCGCAAGGACGTAATGACAACAGCCATGATTGGCCCTGTCCTCGAAGTCGAATCCTTTGAAATCGTTGAATAAAGGAACAGAGAACGGTTTTTATCTGGTATCACAGATGAATTTTGTAGAGACGCGATATATCGCGTCTCATTTTAGATATCAGTAACCAAACAGAATTATTTACTGAAAGCATTAATTTTTCTGCCCCTCTCCGACATCACCGAAGAGTTGGGGTGAGGTTCATCAGAGTGTTCCCACAAATAGAAGCGATCGCATTTTCCTTGGAGAGACGTAGGAATGCTACATCTCTACATGTTCAACCGGTAGAGCAATCGTGATATATGTGGTTTAATGACGTACTTTCACCAGTATCGACCGAAATGATTAACAAATCATATTTATTCTGCCATCCATGTATTCTATTGGGCTTACTTTTGTGGTCGGGAACACCAACCAATGCCCAAATTATTCCAGATAATACCTTGGGTGCAGAAGCTTCACGGGTGACACCCAATGCGCTTATTAATGGTGGAAGTGCGGATCGGATTGAGGGTGGTGTAATTCGGGATGTGAATTTGTTTCACAGTTTTCGCGAGTTTAATGTTGGTGACGGTCAACGGGTTTATTTTACGAATCCATCGGGAATTCAAAATATCCTGAGCAGGGTGACAGGTGGGAATCCCTCGAATATTTTTGGCACCTTGGGTGTGGATGGTGGTGCAAATTTATTTTTAATTAATCCTAACGGGATTTTATTTGGACAAAATGCCAGTTTAGATGTGCGGGGTTCCTTTGTGGGGACAACAGCAAATAGTGTCCAGTTTGGAAATCAAGGATTGTTTAGCGCTACAAATCCCGAAGCACCACCCTTGCTAACCATAAATCCCAGTGCTTTATTATTTAACCAGATTAATCAAAATGCAGCCATTGTTAATCAATCCCAAGCACCTGCGGGGGTCAGTCCCAATGGTAATAATACAACCGGGTTGCGCGTACCCGATGGTAAAAGTTTGTTGTTGGTGGGTGGAAATATTAACTTAGCAGGTGGTAGTATTAGAGCCTATGACGGTAGGGTTGAGTTAACGGGTTTGGCTGCACCGGGAAGTGTGGGGTTGAACCGGACAGGGGATATTTTCAGTTTGGATGTTCCGGTTGATATCCCGTTAACAGATGTGTCTTTGGGTAATGGAAGTATAATTAGCGTTTTTGGTAATAGGGGTGGAGATGTTGCTATTAATGCTGGTAATATCCGATTTCAAGGTGCAGCCATCTTTGCAGGAATTGGTACTGGTCGGGGAACTGGGAATACCCAAGCTGGGAATGTGAGTTTAAATGCAACTGGTGCTATTTCCCTGGAGCAAGATAGCTATATTGATAATTCGGTGTACGGTAATGGGAAGGCTGGGAATGTATCTTTACAAGCCGGTGGTAGTGTCAATATTGTCAACAGTTTTATTTTCACCAATATAGAAGCTGGTGGTGTGGGTAGTGGTGGCAATATTAAGATTAGTGCAGATTCCCTGTCCCTATTGGATGGTTCCCAACTTTTAGCGATTTTAAGGAGAGCAGACCCGGATACCGGATTGCCAGCAGCCCGTGGAAATGGTGGTAATGTGAATATTAATGTCCGTAATACGGTGAATTTTGCTAGAGGTAAAGATGTCTTTAATGGTATTGCCACCCGACTAGAATCAGGGACGGAAGGAAATGGTGGAAATGTTTTGATTCAAGCTGGAGGTACTGTCTCCTTTGATAATGCCCTCATAACTAGTAGTGTGGAAGAAGGGGCTGTGGGGAATGGTGGAAATATGACGATTAATGCAGGTACTATTACCCTGAAAAATGCTTCCGAACTTAATAGTCGCACCCTTGGGAAAGGCAATGCTGGTAATATTACTTTGAATGCCTTGGGTGAGGTGAGTCTAGATGGTTTGAGGGAAAATCCCAATGATATCCTTACCCGCGTGATCACGGCTGTAATTCCTGGTGGGGAAGGAAAAGCTGGGGATATAGAAGTGAATGCGGGTTCTCTTTCCTTGAGTAATGGAGCTTTTTTGAGCAGTGGCACCATCGGGAAGGGAGATGGGGGAAATATTACTCTCAATATCCAAAATGCCACCGTCCTCAGTAATCAAAGCGGCTTTCAAAGTAATATATTTCGTGATGGTTCTGGTAAGGGTGGGGATATTCTGTTAAATACTGGAAGCCTAACTATAACTGGAGGTTCTAACTTAACAAGTAGTGTGTCAGGACAGGGTAATGCTGGCAATATTACGGTGAATGTCCGTGACAGGATGGAAATGGATGATATTAATAGTAACAGTAATAGTTTGACAGGTATTTTAACCAGTTTATTAACCGATAGTGTTGGTCAAGGTGGTAATGTTGAGATTACCACCGGTTCCCTATTGATGAAAAATGGAGCGCAAATCTCTGCAAATAGTTTCGGTAAGGGGAATGCGGGGAATATCAGCGTCAATGCTCGTGATGTGGTTAGGTTGGAGACCGGTGAGGATAGCAGGTTTTCCAGTCGAATTGATAACTCAATTGGGTCTGACACTGAGGGTAATAGTGGAAAAATTCAGGTGACAGCGCGGGAATTATCCTTCACTGGGGGTAGTGGAATTGCTGCTGCCAATTTCGGTCAGGGTAATGGGGGTAATGTTGAGATTAGGGTGAGCGATCGCGTCAGTTTTGATGGTGTTGGTAGTCGTTTTCGAGCTAGTAGTGGGGTAAGCACCTTCACAACTCAAGGGAAAGGTGGTGATATTTCCATCGAGACTGGAACTTTATCTTTGACTAATGGTGCGAATCTATCTAGTTTTGCCCCAACTCAGGCGGGAAATATTAATATTAATACTCGTGATGCTGTGATTATTGATGGTGTTGGCAGTAATACTATTCCTAGTTCCCTCAGCAGCTCCCTAGAGTCAGGGGGTAATAGTCCCGGAAAAGGTGGTGATATTCAAATTACCACGGGTTCCCTGAGTGTCACTAATGGTGGTCAAATTAATGCCGGTACTCTTGGCAATGGCAATGGTGGTAATATCACAATTAATGCTCGCGATTCCGTGGTTTTTGCTGGTGGAGATAATTCCGTTACTGGAGCCTACACTACGGTGGAAGCAACAGGTGTGGGGGATGCTGGCAATATCAATCTGAAAACGGGTTCTTTATCTTTAAACAATGGCGGACAAATTAGCGCTACAACTATTGGAAAAGGGAAAGCTGGAGATATTGAGATCAACGCTCGCGATACCATTAATATTAGCGGTGTCAATCGCAGCAATGGTCGTATTAGTGGTGTTTTTAGTTCAGTGGGAACGGATAGTTTTGGTCCCGGTGGGAATATCCTAGTTCAATCGCAAAATTTGTTCATATCTGATTCTGGATTGATTAACGCTAGCACCTCTGGTAGAGGGGATGCGGGAAATATCTCCATCAAGGTCAATGACGGTGTGTCCCTAGAAAATTCCAGCTATATCCGTGCAACTGTGGAATCGGGTGCGGTGGGAACTGCTGGGAATATTGACATTCAATCCCGAACCCTATCGGTTGGGGGTGGTTCCCAAATCCAATCGGCTTTGTTCCGTCCCTCCGGAAATTTACCTGGTGCCCAGGGAAGGGGAGGTAATATTAAAGTAAATGCCACAGATACCGTCACCCTCTCTGGCTATAATGACAACGGATTTTCCAGTGGTTTACTAACCATTGCTGACCGGGGAACATCGGGAGATGCGGGGGATATTACGGTGACAACTGGTAATTTTACCGTTAGAGATGGAGCCATTGTCAATGCTGGAACTTCCGGAACTGGTAACGGTGGCAATATTACTATCAATGGCAATAACTTTGCTGCGATTAATGGTGGACAGGTTTCCACTAGTACAGCAAAGACAGGAAACGCAGGTACGATTAAACTAAATATCCGCAACAAAATTAATATCGCCGGAAGTGACCCCAATTTTAGCGATCGCGTTACCAAAGTCAGCCAAAGATTAGCACAGGAAGGACAAACCGATTTAATTACTGATGTCATCCTCAATTCAGATGGTGTAAGTGGAATTTTTGCCAGCACTGCCGTTGGTTCGACTGGTAAAAGTGGTAGCATTATCATCGACCCCACCCAGATTACCATCAGTGATGGAGCTAGAGTATCTGTCAATAGTGAAGGCAGTGGTGATGCTGGTAGTATTTCCATCATTGGCGATACCCTCACCCTCAGTAATAACGGCGTAATTTCCGCTCAAACCAATAGCAGTCAAGGTGGTGACATTACCCTACAGCTAGCCAAATATCTTTTCCTCCGTGGCAATAGTAACATCTCCACCACCGCAGGATTACAACAGGGAGGAGGTGACGGTGGTAATATTAAAATCAAAACACCCGCAATCGTCGCCATCCCCAATCAAAATAACGATATCACCGCCAACGCCTTCACCGGTAAAGGTGGTAATATCAACATTGAAACCCAAGCCCTATTTGGCATTGAACCGCGCTTAGTGGCATCGGACACCAGTAACGACATTACCGCCAGTTCTGAATTAGGGATTCAAGGGGAAGTAAGGGTGACAAAACCCGATGTAGACCCCACCCAGGGATTAGTGGAATTAGCTGAAGGATTGGCAGACCAAAGTGACAAGATTGGCGGATTTTGTCCACGTGATGCGCGGGAAGCAGAAAAAATGGGTGAGTTTACGGTGACTGGACGGGGAGGTATAGCACAAGGTGTTTTCGACCCTCTGATTGGAAGTCACCAACCGGATTTAGCAACTTTCGTCGGTGAAGAGGGGATAAATGAAAATCTCAGCCGTAAACCGGAAGGTTCGACAAATTCCACCGTTGCCATTCCCAATTCAATCGTGGAAGCTCAAGGTTGGGTAAAAACACCTGATGGAAAAGTAATATTGGTTGCTAACTTACCGCAGGCAGATCCAACTAATAATTCGGGAATTTCTGGCTGTGTGATGAGTAAAAAGTGAAGTTGATACATGTAGGAAGCAGGGGATACAGGGGAAGAAAATGCATCAACATTTGAGTGAAATGTGTATAAACTGTACTATTAAAATCGACTGTTGAAAACATCCTCTTATATCGATTCTCTTGTACTTTGCAATAAATGAAACTAGAATAATCAACGGTTATAGCCCCTGATATGTAGCAAGCGTTAGCGTAAGCGATATTAGAGGTTGTTTCAAGTATTAATTATCACTATTTTGACTATCATCCTGACTCTGGACATGGGGTGATAAAGCTGATTTTTCCTTCAAGAGTACAGACGCGACATGTCGCGTCTCTTCCCATTCCCAAAAACGATAATTCAAGTATTAAAATCGACTTTTAAAACATCCCCTTAGTGGTAGGTAAATTATGATAACGGGAAAAAATATCATCAACCAATTACAAATAATTATATATTTATTGAGTTTATTTCTGATTAGTTGTAATCAATCCCAACCTGCTGATAATTTTACCTATACAGTTTCCAGTGTGGATGCTCCTCCAGCAAAAAGCCTCCCCCGTGTAGTTGCGACTACGAGTATTTTATGTAGTCTGACTCAGCAAATTGCTGGTGAGACAATTAATTTAGATTGCCTAATTCCAGCAGATAAAAATCCTCGCAGCTATCAAATTACCCCCACCGACCAACAAGCCATCAATCAAGCTCAATTAGTTCTGGTTCATGGTTATAATCTTGAACCCAGTTTAATAGCATTTATGCGTACTCAAAAACAATTATCCCCTGTAGTTGCGGTTGGGGAACAAGCTCAACCCAAACCCAGATTATTAAAATCTGGCAATAAAAGCGTTGCTGACCCGTTTATTTGGCATGATGTGCGTAATGGGATCAAAATGGCTGACATTATCCGTAACCAGCTGCAAAATCTCGCTCCCGAAAATGCTAATATCTATCGCCAAAATCACCAAAAATTAGTTACAGAACTGAACCAACTGCATAATTGGATTCAATCTCGGATTGCCAGTATACCTGCATACAACCGCATATTTATTTCCACCCATCCGGAACTAGGCTATTATGCCAACACCTATGGATTGGCATCTCGCAGCTACCTGCAACCAATTAGCAATAAATCCCAAATTTCTACCGAGCAGATTAATACCCTCGCTCAAGCCATTAGAAAAACCCGTGTACCAGCGATTTTTGTGGAAGCGGGAATCAATCCTCCAGTTTTTCAGGCGATCGCCCAACAATCACAAGTACGAATTTTTACCCGTCCCCTATTTACCTATGGATTGGGTAAGCACGGTAGTCAGGTTGACACATATCAACGGGTGATGACCCATAATACCCGCGCGATTGTGGAGGGTTTAGGTGGGACGTATCTAATGTTTAATGTAGAGACGTAGCAGTGCTACGTCTCCATCCAGAATTGCGTCTGGGTAAACAAAATTCATCTGTCCCGTTATTGTTTCAAATTGATATAAATACAAAATTTCTTAGATTACGGGTTTTCGTGTAAATAATATTTGTATATTTTGTTTGCGAACCCGATAAATCACGCAAAAATATCCCTGTTCGTGAAAAATCATGTTACTTTGTGCTGGCCGGTGGGAAAACTACAGTAGTTAGAACCCAACTAACTAGACCCGGCTAATTTCAGTTTCTCAATCATTGTTTACTATGATGCTACCTTCCGTAATTGCATTTCATTTAGTACCTGGTTATGAGTTAACCGAACAGATATACACTGGTGACAAAACCACGGTATTTCGAGCGATTCGGGTGAAGGATAATTTTCCTGTTGTGATTAAGTTGATGCGGGGGGAGTTTCCTAGTTATGATGAACTGACCCAATTTCGACACCAATACTATATTGCCGAAAATTTAGATATTCCCTGTATTATTAAACCCTATCAGTTATTAAACCTGCGTCACGGTTATGGTTTGGTGATGGAGGATATGGGGGGATTTTCTCTCCACCATTTGATTCGAGCTTGGCGATATCATGACAAAATTGATTTAGCAGAGCGTAGCTTCCGCAATTGGCGTTCTGATGGACTCAACTTAAAGCCTGTTGCACCCGAAGATGAGCAGGAAAGTGATTTTATTACCGATTTTCTCCATGTCGCCCTCAGGTTAGTAGATATTATCGATCAACTTCATGCCCATCGAATTATTCATAAGGATATCAAACCGGGAAATTTTATTTTCAATCCGGAAACCCTAGAAGTTAAAGTGACTGATTTTAGCTTGGCGGTTGAAGTTCCCAAAGGTGAGCGATTTATCGATACACCCGCTAATCCCCAGGGAACCCTGGAATTCATTTCTCCCGAACAGACGGGACGGATGAATATGTTAATGGATTACCGCACAGATTTTTATTCCCTTGGTGTCACCCTATTTGAATTATTAACCTGTACCGTCCCCTTCATGGTTCACGACATTAGTGAACTGGTGTATATTCATTCATCATTGGGTATTCCTAATCCCAGCGATTATAACCCGAAAATACCCCGCACCATTGGTAATATTGTGCGGAAATTAATCGCCAAACAACCAAGCGATCGCTATCAAAGTGTGGAGGGAATTCGGGTTGATTTAAAATATTGTCTGGAGGAATGGTTAGAGGATAAATCCATTAGTTTATTCCGGTTGGGTGATCAGGACATTTCTGGGGAGTTAGAAATACCCGATCGACTCTACGGAAGGGAATCAGATATTGACGCGATTGTCAAGGCTTTTGAGCATTGTCGTCAGGAAGGAACCAGCGAAATAGTCATGATTTCTGGGGGTGAAGGTGTGGGAAAAACCGCCCTCGTTCTCCATGCTAGCCGAAAATTAGCCGATGAATATTTATTTTTTCTCCAAGGACAATTTTGCGAAGGTGATGAGCATATCCCCCTATCGGGATTTATCCGGGTATTTCGGGACTTAATTTCCCAAGTATGTAGCCTCACTAATTACGGATTTATCCATTGGCGAGAAAAAATCCTCGATGCCATTGGAGAAGATTTAGATGCGATCGCTCCCCACATCCCAGAGTTAGAGGTATTTTTAGATACATCTGAAACAGAACCAAGCAGCAACACCATTGTCCCCCAACCCGTCGAGACACCGGAAAATCTCTTAGGGATTGTATTTCGCCGTGTGATTCAAGCGATCGCCACACCAGAAGCTCCCCTAATTATCTTCCTAGACAACATGGAGTGGGCTGACCCGGCATCAATTGAATTAATGCAAACTCTTATCGTTGAAAATACGTACACGAAACCATTGCCGACCCTGGAATCTACCTATAATTCCAACTACCAACCTCCCCAACCAAATTTAACATCCGTATTATTCATTGCTTCCTATCAGTATAATCCAGCACGGGTCGATCATCCCGTGGAATTAGCCTTTGAAGCTATTGAGCGATTAGACGTATTTAGCACCTTCATCGAACTAGAAAACCTGTCCCAAGGAGACATCAGTCGAATCATTCGCGATACCCTCAACGACGAAGAAGTAGAATTTGTCTCCCTCACCCAAATGGTCTATACCTATAGCAAAGGAAACCCCCGCAAATTCCATAACTTCTTCCACCAGTTGCGACGGGATGAACTGTTAATGTACAGTTGGCAGGAACGGAAATGGAAATACGACCTTGCTGAGATCCGTAAAATAGCCCTCACCGACGAAGTTGTCAACCGGATTATCTCCGACATGAAAAAATACGATTGGGTAATCCATCGTATCCTCAAGCTAGCAGCTTGTATTGGTCAAGTATTCGACCTGCGTACCCTTAAGGTGATTCGGGGGAACGACATGGAATGGACAACTATCGAACTGCAAACCCCCATCCTCGAAGGAATTATTTTCCCCGTCGAACAATCCAACTTTCTCACCTCTTTTCAACCCGATACCCTCGAAGATTACATCCCTGAATATCATTACATCGAAGAAATTGCCATGAGGATAGATCCGGAATTAGAGAATTTCCGGGGATATATCGTTCCTCAACTCAAAACCCAACCAGTAGTATTTTGGTTCGTTGACGACAGAGTTCGTCAAGCAGCATACGACCTCATCCCCGACGACGAAAAACCCTCAGTCCACCTGAGAAACGGTTATTATCTTCTCCAATACCTCAACACCGAAGAACGGGAAGAACTCCTCCTGGAAGTCGCAAGACAATTTAATTTTGCCACCCACCTCATCACCCTCCAAGAAGAACGTGACGGTCTAGCGCAACTTAACTTCTACGCAGGAAATCAATACCTCGAACAAGAAAACTACGAAAAAGCCTACGAATACCTCAGCACCGGAATTAAAATCCTATCCCCCAACTGCTGGAAAGACCACTACGAACTCAGCTACGGACTATACAATAAAGGTGCAATAGTTGCCTATAAAACTGGACACCTCGACGAAGCAATTGAATATAGCCAAGCCATCATCGAAAACGTCAAAACTCTAGAAGAAAAAATCGATGTTTTTGACATTAGAATTCAATCCCTAGGAGGGAAAGGAAAAGCCAGGGAAGCAGTTAAATGTGCTTTAGATATTCTCAAATTATTCGACATTGAATTTCCGGAAAATCCTAGTCCAGAGGAAGTACAGAAAGAACTGCGATCCATTAGCTTAAAGTTGGCAACAAAAACAGAAGATGAGATACTTAACCTACCAGAAATGGTAGATAAACAGCAATTAACTATAGTCCGTATTTTGGCTAGCACCATAGTTTTTGCCTATCAAACATCACCAAATTTATGTATTTTCATAGCAGTCAAACAGGTTGAAATATCTTTAAAACATGGAAATTCCGATTTATCTGCTTTCGCCTATATAACCTATGGATTATTTGCTTGTGGAATCACTGGAGATGTTGATTACGGATATCGAATGGGTAAACTAGCATTAACCTTAATTGAAGATAGGAGGTATCAAACTTGTAGCGCAAAAGTAATTGAAACATTCAATCAAGTAATTCGACACTGGAAAGAACATATAAAAACAACCCTATCTCCCCTCTTAGAAGTATATTCGTCCCTGATAGAAATTGGCGATTTAGAATTCGCTTCCTATGCTCTTTATGCCCATACCTATCATTCATATTTTCTTGGAGTTTCTCTCCATAAACTCTCCACTCAAATAATTCAACATAACCAAAAACTATTAAATATTCAGCAAATCAGAGCTTATAATTATAATTCTATTTTTTTACAAACTCTCGATAACTTACTAGTGGAAAAGACAGAACCATTCATTTTAAATGGTGATTTTTATAACGAAAACACTAGCTTACCACTTCATCATAGTGATAATGATGGGATTGCACTTTTCTATTTGTATTTTTGTAAAATGCAGCTCTCTTATGTATTTGGAGAGTACATTCAGGCATATAAAAATTTAACAATCGCAGAAGAATACCTGTTTGCTGCCCTCGGAACGATTGCTATTCCTCAGTTTTATTTTTATAGTTCACTAACTTATTTAAAAATCCATGATGAAAAACATCATGAAAACTTTATCAATCAAGTCGATAATCATCTCCAAAAAATGAAATACTGGGCAGAAAATGCCCCCATAAATTATCAACACAAAGCGGATTTAATTGCAGCCGAACTCAAACGGGTGACAGGTGATAAAGTTGCGGCAATGGAATTATACGACCGTGCGATCGCTGGTGCGAAAGAAAACGAATATCTCCACGAAGAAGCATTAGCCAATGAACTAGCAGGTAAATTTTATCTTGAATGGGGACGAGAAATTATTGCCAGCACCTACATTAATCAAGCTTATCAACTTTATATCCGTTGGGGTGCAAAAGCAAAAGCTCAACACCTAGCTGACACTTACCCTGAATTTTTATCAAATAACTTAATTTATCTAGATATGATGTTAAATCGTGTCGATAATTTCCACGACTTAAATGCTCAAGAACAATCAGATTTAGCTTATAAATATCTAGAAGAATCTATTGCCGAGACAAAAACAATCGGTCAGCAAGCTCCTACTGCATCCACAACATCAATGTCATCCCGTACCAATTACTTACATTCCATTGATTTAAACAATATCTTAGCAGCATCTCAAACCATTACCGAACAGGTTGATCTTAATGTCATGTCAAGCATGTTGATGGAAATCATCACCAAAAATGCATGTGCAACCAAAACCTGTTTAATCCTTCCCCATCAAAATATTCAAGACCTAGTAATTAGTGCCATTTGTCAAGTTGTGAATTCCCAACTAGAAACCAGATTTTGTTCCATTCCCATTGAAGAAGCAACAACTGAAATCCCCTTATCAATTGTCAACTTTGTCCGCCGCAAAAAAGAAATCGTATTTTATCATAATGCTTTAGGGGAACGTAAGTTAGAGAAAGAAACCTATATTCAAGATAATAAAATTGCAAGCTTGCTATGCATTCCCATTTTTAAACAGCGACAGCTAATCGGTGTCTTCTACCTCGAAAATACCTACTTACCCGGTGCATTCAGCGATAATCGTCTAGAAATTATTAAGCACCTCACCACCCAAGCCGTAATTTCCCTGGAAAATATTAGGCTATACAAAGATTTACAAGCCTCTAAAGAACATTTAGAAATTAAAGTCCAAGAAAGAACCCAAGAATTAGACCAAAAAAATCAACTTCTAGAATCTACACTTTTAAGAACGCTTTTAATTGTGACCACCAATGTTCAATTGGATTAAATTCAGGGGAATAAGGAGATAGATAAAGAACACTTGCTCCTACAGATTCAATCAAAGGCTTAATCTCTTCGACTTTATGTGCTGGCAGATTATCCATTACAACGACTGCACCAACCCATAATTGTGGAAGTAAAAAATGCTCTACAAAAACTTTATAAGCTTCTCCATTCATTGAGCCATTTAAAGTCATCACAGCTAAGACTTTTTTGAAGCTAATTCCTCCAATTACACTTATTTTTGCACCTCGGTAATATGGTTTAAAATCATAAGCTCTACTCCCGCGATCGCTTCGAGCATGAGTTCTAGTCAAACCAAGCAAAACACCCATTTCGTCTATAAACACAAGGTTTTCTGGGTCTATGTGTTTTACTTTCTCCCAATATTCTAATCTCAGTTTTTGGACTCTTTCTGTTTTCGCTTGGCTGCTACGTAAAGTCTTTTTTTTCGAGTTAATTCTTGTTTTTGCAATGCACAACACATCACACTTGCACACACCCAAATGTTATATTTTTCTCCAAAATACTCGCAATATTCCAATAAAGTTAAATCCGGGTAACTTTGAACCATTTCTGCTAATTCGCCACCGTAATCATCTAGCTTACCCTTCATTGCTCCACCTTGCTTTTTGGGTTCTAGATGCCCTTCCAATCTTTTTTGCCTGATTAGCTTCTGCACATAGCTTTTTGCTATACCAAACTGCACAGCTACTCCTCGAATTGATGTATCACCCTTTTCGTAAGCACTTACTATTTTTTCTCGTAAATCGATTGAGTAGGGTTTCATTTTAATTTTTGATGCACTAATAACAAGTGTACCTCATTTACCTCGAAAGTGCTGTAGATAGGAAATATATCCAAATTCGGATTATTGATAATGGCTGTGGAATACCTGAAGAAATACGCCAAAATATTTTTAATCCCTTTTTTACAACTAAACCAGTGGGAAGTGGAACTGGTTTAGGTCTTTCCATTAGCTATCAAATTATTGTTGACAAGCACAAGGGTAAATTAGATTGTATCTCCACTGTTGGAGAGGGTACAGAGTTTGTCATTGAGATACCTGTATAAATAAACTTCAGCCACAACTATAAACATAGAAAACTATCGCAGTCCTAAACAATTTGTGAAATCTTATATGTAAGGTTTTTAACGGTTGACAGTTGACGGTTAGTTAGTAGTCACAAGTCATCAGTCAAGGGTATGCTATTTTTCACTACTTAAATTGGGTTGCTATATTCAATTGTGTCAGTATCATTTCATTTTCAAACCAATTACCCACAGAAGTCCGAAAATGATATTTATCTACACCAGGTAACATACTACAGTCCTTAACATATAGGTTCTTCTGTTTTAGTTCTTCAACTAAGTCCTTTGCAAGAATACCAAGTTTTTTAGTTCCAACAAAGAGAAAATTAGTATAAGATTGGCAAACATCAAAGTTCATCTTTAAAAGTTCATTTTTTAAAAACTCTTTTTGATTTAATAAAGAGTTTATTTGCATTTGATAATAATCAATATCACTTAATGCCGCAATTGCTGCCGCTTGAGCAATTGAATTAACTCCAAATAATTGCATTTTGACTCTCAAGCTAGACGCAAGTTCATCATTCATGACTGCATAACCTATGCGAAGTCCAGCAAGCGCAAAACCTTTGGAAAAACTACGTATGACAATCAAATTAGAATACGTTTTTACAAGGTCTATTATTGTCTCCTGGCAAAACTCATAGTAGCATTCATCGATGACAACAAAACAATTAGAATTTTCAATTAACTTGATTAATTCCTGTCGTTTTATTATCTTCCCTGTTGGATTATTAGGATTAGCAATAAAGATTAATTTCACAGAGCTAGATATATTTTCAAGAATTGAATTTATATTAAAATTATATTCGCGATCGCTATAAATAAACACATGATTTTTGTTTAGATTTTTAGACGCATACCAGTACCAAGGAAAACTTGGCACAGGGATTAAAACTTGGTCATCAGAATTAACTAATACTCGTATTATTAACTCGATAATATCATCTGAGCCATTTCCAACAATAATTTGAGATGGTGATGTTTTTGTATATTCTGCTAACTTATGTCTCAAATTTTCGCTTTGAGTTTGCGGATATCTATTAACTTTAGATAGAATATTTGATATGGCTTGTAATACTTTTGGTGATGGGGGGAAAAAGCTTTCACTTTGATTGAGAAAAATGCTGTCATCATGCACAATAATCTTCCCATTTATCTATCTTAAGATAATCAAAAACTTCTTGATTGCAAAACGATATGTATAAAAAACTCGATTACAACCTTTGAGAAAAGAATGTAATTATTAATTCTATTCGGCACGTAAATCAAAAATAGTACAAAATGGAACTTCTACATAATACTGATTTACACACCTCCACTTAGATTCTGGAAATAAATTCATCCACTCTTCCAAGGATGGGATATGTTGTCCCATCACAGCATGAATTGTTTCAAATCCAAGGGTAAATATGGGTATTTGTGAAGATGGAATCAGCCCAGAACTATAGGTATCACATAGAAGGAATCGATTTGCATTTGGAAAAATATCACGAAAATTACGAAGAATACTCACACAATTTTCTTTTGGCCACATGTCGTGTCCACTAAAAAAGCTAAATATTGTATCAACATCAAAAAATTCTTTTTTCGGCTGCAAATTCCTCATATCATCTCTGAAAATAGTAATTCTATCCTGACAGTTGGCTTCCGAAACTAAGGATTTTGCTAATTCAACAGCTTTAGAACTGATATCAATGCCAATACCTTTTAATTGAGGACACTTTTTAGCCAATTCAATCAATCTTTCCCCACTCCCACAACCCAGATCGACAACACAATTAAATGAAACTTCAAATAATGCCGTTTCAAAATAAGTGTCAACCATTAGCTTTCCCTGTTGACGAGATGCTAAAGCTATATACCTTCCGTCTTGAGGGATATAGTTGTTAATTCTATTAGATTTGACTGTAATAGATGCTAATTTCTGCATCAATTCTCCATATCCACGAGTCAGCCACAGAAAAAAGCCTTGATTATTATATATATCTTCAAACACTGAACCCTGATAGAAACAGTTATCAACTTCTGCTGGACGACAAATTTCAAAAGAACATAATACATTAATAATTGCTTTCAATGAAGATACATCTAAATTATTGTTATTAGCAAAGTCATTTATATCTACGCAATTATATTTTTGGAGTTCTCCCAGAACCCCTAGTTCATTTGCTGCGGAAATCGCATAAGCAGCAATAGCAGAGTTGAATATATCCTTACTTAAGTGCTTTCTAGGTGCTGTATACATACTTACAAATCATGTCATAACTAAAAATGGGATTGTCTTATTTATTTAAGAACACTATTAAATTTTTATTTCAACAAAGCACTGTAAGTTTTATAGGCAATACATTATTAACTTCATCTAGTTGTATGCTCACAATTTAACAGGCTATAGTTGAAACTTATGAGAGAATTTTTGTCAAGTCTCAATAAATACTTTATCAACCACTTCTTGAAGACAGGGAATAGGCTCAAATAGTATATTTGTCGTTATAAACTAATCCTGAATCCTGTACAGACGCGACATATCACGTCTCTCCCTACTCCCGAAAAAGAGCTTATTAAGTATTAAAATTGACTTTTAAAACATCCTCTGAATCTGTGACAGACTTTTTCACTTAATACTTAATAAATCGGGATTATATTCTTGTTAAAAATCAATTTGGATGAATTGTTTTGAGCATAAATCAACATTTGATCTGCCGCATCACTGAAGAGAGAAAAAACAATTTCTATTGTATTTAAAGCTTTTTGCTTCATTTCTGAGGAAAGTTGAATATTTTTCAGTGAATTTCTAATTTTATTTTGTCTAATTGTATGACTATCTTCTACCTCAAAATGTGTTGTGCCAATATAATGATATTTTTCCTTTGTTTGCTTCTCTATCTCCTTCATTATAGGCACTGTAGCAGAAATAAAAACATGAAATGTGGCTTCAATAGCCTCAATAGCAGCCAGCTTTATAATTGGGTCTGCGTGGTGAACTTCTACTGCAACTAAATGAGGTACTAATCTGATTTTAGTATTCTCTTCCCCCCAAAGAAATTTTAGAGTTTCGCTGAATAGACTTTGCTTATCAAAACCTAACTTTTTCAGATCATCAATAAACCAAATCCAATGATCTTCATCTTCATATGTGTGCTGATTGATTATCTTTTGTATTAGATCATTACTAGGCTCCTTTCTGAAATCATACTTCCATACGTCAGAAAAACCCATTGCAATATGAGTAATACAAGGAAACCATGCAATTCTATCTTCAATAGTTAAATTACTATCTTGAAGATAAGAAAAAATATTATGATGAGCAAATTTGTGCTTCAAATCTTCTATTGCTTCAAAAATCTCTTCCATAGTTATTTAGAGAATTTAGTTTATTGGTAATACAGTCTTGAAGAATGTATACTTTTGACAATCATTTACTTTTTATGCGTATTGAAAACATTCCTGATCTAATTGAAGATTTTCTTTGTGATTTTTGAAAATACTAACGAAATACTTTTCCAGAGGCTGTCTATGAACATTCTCAATCCATTCATTAGCTATATCTTCAATTACATGATGTTCGGAAATTAATTTATCTTGACAATAACAACGAACAATAGGATGTAACCCAGGACTTAGACGCGCATTTTCAACATCATCTTTATGAACGCGTTCAACAGCAAAGGGGTCGGGACTGGCAAAAATGATATCTAATCCAAATTCCAGGGTAATGGTGTAGTAATGTTGGTTTTTACCTAAATGGCTATCATGAATATAATCAATGGGTATCTCTTTATAGTAATTAGCTGTTTCTCCATCTTCGGAAACAACTATTAAATCACAGAGAAATCCGGTTTGTTGCCATAGCGCGGAACTTTGATTCACCCGGTTTAGTATAGCTTTTGTTAGGTTTTCTGGAGTTGCAGCAATGGTTTGAGAGGGTATGGATTGATTGTGATATTTATATTCTAAAATTTGATGGAAAGCGCGGATGTTGTAGCGAAATCCGTGAATAAATCCAGATTGCTTTTTCTTAAAGTCGCGCATATGGGTGAGAACACCAACAAAATAAAGGTCTTTAATGTTGATGGATTCCCATTCACTTGTTTGAGCAGGGAAACGATTATTGATTGTTAATTCTGGTCTGCAGGATTCGTCAAAAATAGATGCATCAAAACTAAATCCTGTACAGGTAATTACACGGTCGTAGATTAGTTCTTCGACTTCTCCGTTTGCATGGCCATATTTGAATGTCACGACATATTTACCGTCGTATTTTTCGATTTGATTAATTTCAGCATCAATAATCACATTTTGGGACTTGAGTTGATAGGTGTCTAATATTGTGTTATTTATTGCCCGTAAATGTCCAACATATTTTGTTTTCCAAGCCATTGAAATGGGATGGGGACTAGCAATATGGATTTGGGATGCTGTCGCAACTAAGTTATCAGCAGTTTCAAATCCAGAATTACCTTTTCCGATAATCAAGACTTTTTGATTAGCAAAGTCTTCGGGGTTGACAGATACATCTATGTAGTTTTCTGTCTGTTCAATTCCCGGTATGGGAGGTAGGTAAGGTTTGGTAAATCCGGTGGCTATAATTAGCCGTGATGCTGTATAAATTTGGTTGTTTTGGTCAAGGATAATAAAATCTTGGTTACGACTGATTTTAACTACTCGACTGTTATATTTAACTTTGATGTGGAAGCGATTTACAAAGTCGTTGATGTAGGTGACTAATGCGTCAGTATGGGGGAAATAATCACGACTATAATGTTTGAAGAGAAGTTCGTGATTGTCACTTAAAAGTGAATTCCAATCCCAGCGAAGGTTGATTTCTGGGTCGTTGTACCCTGTGTAAACTTTATTGATGGAAATCAGTTTTTTGTGGCGAGGATAGTTTTTAAAAAAGGTTCCGGCACTGTCTCCTGCTTCTAAAATTAGGTAGTTGTGACCAGATTTTTCTAAAAAATAACCTAGCTGTACACCAGCAGGACCAGCACCAATGATTATATAGTCAAACTTTTTTATCGAAGTCATTAATACACCTATTAGTTAGCTAATGGTAGTTGTTTACTTACAGAAGTTACACACTGAATAGGGATTCACAGGGATTTACATTATTGAAATGAAAGAAAGCAATTTCATAATCTACCTTTCTCTGACAGATAACTAAGTATTCACTGAATTGCCTTTTGCCTAACTAACCGACATTATTAATTATTTATTAAAAATAATATATCCGTAATAGATGGTATTTTAAAACTCGTAATCTGACTGGTTTAGCTCTAAGTAATATTATTTACCCACACTAATTTAATTCCCAAGGAGGATGCTTACTTTTATCGGGTATGGTTCGGAAAAACGATGACAAAGTAAGCGCTGGTAGTTCACTTTAGAATTTTATGTATCAATTCCTGATTTATTGCAAGACACATAAGGCTTAAACCTGCATTTGCAGCGAATCCCTAAAACTTACAGGGAGCAGGGAGTAGAAGGAAAACCAATCTTTCACTCAAGACTCATTACTTATACTGATTCCAAAAATATTTACAACACATCCAGAATATGGAGTATATCGCACCTGGTCAAACAAAATTCATCTGTTGTATTCTTTTCTTCTAATTGCTATTACTCGTGAAAAATCCGGGTTAAAAATTTGGAACAAACCGAATTATGTCATGAAATTATGACAAACAATACCGAATTAATTTGATTTATTCCTGGGAACATGGATTGCAAAACCAATAATAACAAGATTTTGAAGTCATAGTAAAAATACATACATCAAGCAAATATTATGATATTAACTATTGAAAAATATACCAATAGAAAGGTAGACAAAGCGATCGCATTTATATATCAAGAGAATTCGTGCCTAGATTCGCAGACGCGTTTGATAATACGTTGAAGCGATCGCAACTCAATTTTGGCGATCGCTTCATTGATATCGACCCAAACTCGTAAGCGTTGACCTGCTTCTGGATAGTTTTCACATAGGGATTCCACGCTCAAGGGGTACATATGAACGCGATAGGTTTTACCCTTTTTGCGATATTTGTAACAACCGATTTTTTTTGACTTGACTGTTCCGTAGATACCTGCTTCTTCCCAAGCTTCCTTTGCAGCAGAATCAGGGGGTGTCATCCCCGTGACAATTCCACCTTTGGGAAGCACCCATTTTTGATGTTTACGATTAGTAATGAGCAAAACCTCAAGTTTCCCATCCTGAAGACGGTAAGGAATAACTCCAGATTGTTTGAGGATTTTGTTGGATTTTTGTCCCATATCACCTGGTTAGATAATTGTGAATGCAGTTTTTTGGGAAAAGGCGAAAGTCGTCTTCCCCATTCTCGGATGAATCTTATATGGTTTTTGTCGATTCCGCCACTGATTTCGAGTATTTTTTTAGACTACAAAACCTGGAGAGGAATTTACTTAAATCCTTCTACAAGAGATATTTATGGAAATCAGAATATTCTTGATAGTTTTATTTAATACAGGAGACCGAATACAGGAGAAAGCTTACAGTTGATCACGTTATATAAACAAAAGTTGCAAAGATGAGTTAAGGATGAAACACATCTCTGCCTAAAGTACCTAAATACGTGAATTCAGCATGGTAATATATTAAGGCTGGGCCAATAGTTGTTGCAGGTTGTTCTAGATCACCGGATGTTAATTGTAAGATTGTGTATCCTGTAGAGAAATCAAGTTTTAACCCGTGGAGGGCTGATGACTCCCAATATTATGCGTCAGCTATGGTCGATTGTCGAAACCACTCAAACCAAAATGCTGTTGCAAATGGATGATGCAAGTTTGGTACAGTGGCTGGAAAAACAAACCCAAATTCAGGTATCTCTGGATAATTCCGATGCGGACTTTTTGCGGGATTATATCCGTTCGAGATTACCTTTGATTCGGGAATTAGCCTACGAAAGAATGGGATGAGGGATTTTGGATTACTCTTCGGTCGATCCGCACTACGTACCTCTATGGATTTTGAATTAGAGGAAGTTGATTCTGGAGATAAACTATATCCCTAAATCCTGGATTTACTGGAAATAATCTATACTTTGTACACTGAATCGGTATTAGTGCAAAATTAATTATACTTTTTCAAGCTAATTTGCTTTAACCGTAAAGCTGATACTTAGATTGTTTCAATCGCTCTATTCGCAGTAAAAAATATATCTTTAATTTTGCTGATGTGCTTATTTTACTTTTGGTTTGTTGACAGGTAACATTCCCTAGATTTCTCACAAGATTTTCAATCAACACAGTTCAGTTAGACTTAAAAGCCTGATTATTGGGTAGGTTGGGTTGAAGAATGTAGAGGTAGAGAGAGAACCTCGTGGAATGCGTCCCCACGCGGAGCAGAGGGACGAGATCATCACAAAAACTGTGTGAACTTATGGGTAAATTTCGACAAAATCAACAGTCTATGCAAAGCCTTAACCCAACCTAGTCTTAACTGAACCGTACTGGCTTTTAGGGGTGTGGTTTTCATCTTTATCCTCTGTAAAATAAGTATTCCATCACATAAGTTCTGAGGTTTTTTTGTTGTGGCTTTAACTAGGAAAAAGCTTTAATATCAAGCACTAAAGTGCTACTACGTGCCTTTCTTCACTCTTTATCGATACCGACCACAAGCATACACCGACTCTCCGATGGCATTGTTTTTTATGTGTGTGCTTCACTGCTAACTTTATACTTTCCCATCAAAGTCAACAAATCTTGACTTTATCCTTTCATAAATAGTTCATATAAACTATAAAGGATGCAATATGTCATCAAAGTTTGACATCGGGATCTAAAAAAGGCTTGAAAAATCGTCAAGGGGAGCAAAATCCCTACCAGAGGGTATTGATCCCGACCAGTGATTAGCGGTTAATATTCAGTAACAAATTAAGTTTCTAAAAAGCGAGTTGCATTACGCGTGTAGTTAGCAACTTCCGTGTATTGCAAGCTCAAGGACATCGCTTTGACAAAAAAACACCATAGACAACATATCAACACATCCAAAAATTGCGGGGAAGAATGCTTGCATTTACCTAGATAAAAATCCAGGAGAACAAAATCGTAATTATACGAGGCGAAAGTTATGGCACAAGAACGCCCACCATTAGAGGAAATGACCTTAAGGCAGTTGCGTAAAGTGGCAAGTGCCTACGGAGTATCACGGTATAGCCGGATGCGCAAAGCGCAACTATTAGCAGCAGTACAAGAAATAGAACGTACTAAATTTACACCCAACCAATCTCGTTCTCTGGAGGCACAGGAAGTCGTGGAAGCATCAAAATTTGAGTTAGGACAATCGAATGACCGTTTAGGGGAAGACCTAACGGGGGTTGACGAGTTTCTAACAGATTTACCCGGTGGTTATGGGGAAAGTCGGATTGTTTTGATGCCAAGAGACCCCCAGTGGGCTTATGCCTATTGGGATGTGCCCATTGAACATAAGGAGGAATTACGTCGTCAGGGTGGACAGCAACTAGCATTGCGCATCTACGACGTAACCGATATAAACCTTGATCACCAAAGTCCCCACAGTATCCAGGAATATCCCTGCGATGAAATGGCGCGGGAATGGTATTTACCGATACCTGTGAGCGATAGAGATTACGTCATCGATATTGGTTATCGTTGTGCGGATGGTCGTTGGTTGGTGTTAGCTCGTTCAGCGCGGGTGCATGTTCCTCCTGTGTATCCCTCCGACTGGATTGAAGATATATTTGTCACCGTTGATTTCAACGAAGACCTACGGGGTAAAACCATCTACGAACTCGTACCTCCAGCGAAGAAAATGGCGACTGCGGGTGCTGCTGGTAACGCGATTTACGACCAAATTTTTGGTATGGCAGAATCGGCTGAAGCCATGCGGGTTGCGGGTTCCCTGTTTGGTTCGATGCAGCATGTTCCCGGTTCAGTACGTCCAGAACAAGCAATTAGTTCCTACGTCTTTCCATCGGGTGTGGGAATGTGGGCTTTACCAACAGCATCCGGTGTAAGTATGTCCGGTGTGGGAATGTCCGGTGTTGGTTTCTCTGGAGATGTTCCCATGCGTCCCCGGAAATTCTGGTTGATTGCCGATGCGGAGTTAATAGTTTACGGTGCAACGGAACCAGATGCGACGGTGACAATTGGTGGTCGTCCCATCAAGTTGAATCCGGATGGTACATTCCGCTTCCAAATGTCGTTCCAGGATGGGTTGATTGATTATCCAATTATGGCGGTTGCTGCGGACGGGGAGCAAACCCGTTCGATTCACATGAAATTCAATCGCGAAACACCTTCTCGGAATACCAACACCAAGGATGAAGCGGTTTTGGAATGGCTTTCTTAGGTAAATTCTAAATCTTGCGAGAAAAAGCCATAGATGGGCAGCATCTTCTCGAAGATTACTGCCAAGAAAAGTAGGTCTCCGTATTTAGCTTGTAGTTGCGCGGAAAGTGCTAAAGCGCAACTACGAGCAAATATTAAGTCGCAATGACGTATATGCGTAGTGCAATACAGTTCAGTTAGACTTAAAAGCCTGATTATTGGGTAGGTTGAGTTGAAGAATCTAGAGGCAGAGCCTAGGCTGTGTACCTTGTGCCTTTTTTGGGGTCGCAAATTCATGCACAAACCGTGACCACAAACTTGTTCCAATACTGCGGCTGTTGATACATATAGGTAAGCTCTGCTTCCTGATTTGAGGCAGTAGCCCTCGTGGAATGCGTCCCCACGCGGAGCATAGGGACGAGATCATCACAAAAACTGTGTGAGTGAACTTATGGGTAAATTTCCACAAAATCAACAGTCTACGCAAACCCTCAACCTAACCTACAGTTATCTTTAGCTGAACCGTATTGATACATAGTGATTGCGTAATTCATGTAATTAACAAATTCATAATCCAACACCCAACTATACATTCATTCAATTACGAATTACGAATTAAAAATTATAACCATCACCATCCACATCACTAAAAAGTCCTAAAATGGGGGCGAGAATTGCACCAAAAACAAAACCGCCAGCATGGGCCCAGTAGGCAATTCCACCACCTTGCATTCCTATATTTGTGGGGATTTCTAAACTAGCAATTCCGTAAAAAGCCTGTTGCAGAAACCAAAATCCGAGAAAATAAAAAGCAGGAATTCGGACTGCGGGAAAAAATATACCCAAGGGAATCAAGGTAAGAACTTCAGCTTGGGGAAAACGCAAAATATATGCACCCATAACTCCCGCGATCGCACCGCTAGCTCCTAAACTGGGTATTAGGGAATCCTGGGCAAAGTACCACTGAGTTAATGCAGCTAGCACTCCGCAAGTCAAGTAGAAAACTAAATACTTAATATGTCCTAATTTATCTTCGATATTGTTACCAAACACCCAGAGAAATAACATATTTCCACCTAAGTGTAATAAGCCACCATGTAAAAACTGGGATGTGATTAATGTCACCCACTCCGGGATGGGTTGACCAACGGGAATACCTGCGAAACTGGCGCTAAGTTCCCTAGGTACAACTGCAAATAGGTCAAAAAAAGCATCCAGGTATTGGGGAGGAATACTGGATTCGTAGATAAATGCTAAAACGTTGACTGCAATTATACCGTAGGTGACATAGGGGGTGATGACGGTGGGATTGTTGTCTCGAATTGGAACCACAGGCTAATTTTTTCCTTTGATTTTTGCTTAACAGCCCTAGATTAATGGATTTTGAGGAGCTACACTACTAACTAAAGTAGAGGTTCTTTGTCGCTTTTATACTAAAAAGCAGTTTTGGTGGAGGAAGTAGGGGAGGTAGAGGTACTGGGGGTGATTGGTAAAGATTTACATGATTTAACGCTGAAGTTTTTGAATAGTATCCATTAGATTTTGGTATTTGCTATCGTCACCCTGTTTCTGAAACAACTCAGCAGATATTTGAAAATCTCTAATCGCTTTTCGCTTATCTTCCAATTTAAATCTGACGATACCCCGGTTGTAATATGCTCTTGCATCTTTGGAGTCAAGACGAATTATCTGGTTATAATCTGCGATCGCATCTGTCATATATCCCATCTGATAACGAGCAATACCTCGATGATAATAGGCAAGGGTATAATTTGGATTAATTCTCAGCGCTCTGGTGTAATCAGCAATTGCGTCCCAGGTGTCACCTTTTTCTGCATGGATAAGTCCCCGGACAAAGAACTCTTCAGCAGTTTGAGGATTGCTCAGATTAAGTTGATTCGTTTTAGTAGCACTATTGTTATCTATATTTAAATCAGAAAGGTTTAACCCAGATTTGGATATGATATCAACAAAGTTATTGATGGGAATTGCCGAGTTAAAACCCGTTGGTAATACTAACGGAACCCTCGAAAATCTACCGGATGAATCGGGTAAATAGCCTTCAGCTAGACCGAGGTCTCCTTGTCCATGAACCCCAATAACTCTAGCATTGCCATTTAATACAGGACTACCACTCATACCCCCCCAAGTCAAAGCATTGAAGCGTAGGTTATATCCTTGGGGTTCATTTTGGCGTATGCTCGTAATATAACCAGGTGAAAATTCAGCTTCCCGATTGTTTCCTCGACGACCACCAATTGCCGGATAACCATAAATGTAGATTGGATCGCCAATATTTACTAGATCAGAATTACCTAGGGTCGCGACTGGATACTGATTGGTGCTATTAAACTGTAATATGGCAAGGTCGGGGTCATCCTTTTTAACCTGAAAACTAATTCCTGCGGTGACAGGATATTTTTTCCCATCAAAGGTGCTAATTGTGTAAGCAACATTCCCTTTTACCACATGGCTATTAGTTAGTACTATGTAGGCATCCTTGTTTTTCGCAACGATGAACCCTGAACCAGAACCTGATTGACTATCGATCCGCACTGTAATTGGTTTAGCTATATCAGCAATTTCTCTAGGAGTATTTGCTATCACCAGTACAGGTTGACTGATAATCAGAACTGCTGCGGTTACTGTCGTTGTAAGTAGACTCGAAAACCAATTCAGAGGGTATATGGTTAGGTTCATAGAATTCTAGTGAGAATATCTGTAATATCTTGAATTAATTCCATTTCTATCGGATTTGTAAATCCCGCATTTCTCACAAAACCCTAAAACTCACAGGGAATAGGGAGTAGTCCGTGACGGGAGTAGAAGGAAAATCAATATGTTACTTAAGTAAGGCTTACAACTTACTCGTGAGAAATCCAGGAAATGCAATTTTCCCCTATATTTCACTTTTTGAGTATCAAAACTAGGTGAATAGTGAGGGTGTATTTTTAATTGTCAATCCTCAATATTTATGTGGATAAAATTTATATGGATAAATTAATTCACGACCAAATTATCCACATGTCAGCACAGAAATCTCGGATAAATAAAGTCGGGAAGCCAGTAGTAAACATTTAATAGGGACAGATCACTCTTGATATTTCAATATATTGTGTAATGACAGGTTATGATTTGTATTAACCCAAGTTACTAGTTATAAAAAAAGTGCCAATTTTTTACAAAATCTGAAAGTTTGGTGTCTAACAATGCATGAGAGTGGAAACTTTGTATTATTCTAATACCATTCAGAGGCACTAACTAGCAACTTAAGTTATGAAAAAAGTGGCAAAATCAAGTAATTTTCATCACTTGGGTCATTTATATCTATTGTGATTTATTTTTGACATCATTGATTTAAGTAATCAGTAAAGTTGAGTAAAAAAATAGGAAGATAAATATCTTATAAAATTATAATTTGTATAAAACTATTCTCATAAAAGCTAATTTTTGCCTTCAATAATTGAAATTCATTAAATACTTCAAATAGTGACAAAATCGGCTATGAACCCCTTCGATAAACAGAGAAGAGCGCGTCTGCATAGCCCTTAAACCTCATTGATAATACTTCTGATTGTTGCTATTAATTAGCATTAATTGCTGAACTAAATCCATGAATGTATCCTTAAAAGAAACCTTGCTATACAAGGGTTTATTTCTCAGTATACTTAGCGAGGTTCAAGTAGGATTACTGTATTTGTTTACTATTCTCTATCAATTGGGATGTCGCGATCGGACTCAAGCTGCACTATGGGCTTGTCAAAATCTTTACCTAAATTAATCTATGTCACCCATCCCCAAAAAAAAGACTCCGAGAATTAATCCCGAAGCCGACCCCGCAATATCTATAAAGAGAAGCCATGTAGATGATGAGTAAACACCTGTTGAAGCTAAATCTAGGTGGTGTGACTTTTGCCGTAAATCATCCTTGCAGTTACATCTAATTTACCTTGTACCGGATTCCAATAATTTGAGATTTCGTCCGACATCCCCAACTCCTGAGCTGTACGTCCGAGGATGGATTGTTGACGATTTTTTACCATTTGATAACGACGACTCATTAATGCACGAGCTCTATCCTGGGTAGACATACGCGATTTTTCCTACGAAATTTAATCTATACGTTTCACTGGGTTGTTCAGCTACATATACAATATAACAGATAATTCTGTATCTAAAGTTACGGTTTGATTAAGAAGTCAGATTTTTTTATATTTTTTTCTCGAAGATAAGGCCTTATTGTCAGCAAAACATGACATCATCAGTAACGAAGGATTCTTTTTGGGAATCTAGATGGAGTCACCCCGGTTTAATCGGGGTTTTTTTTGTTGTTAAGTCGGTGGGTGGTGGAAATTGTCGTTAAGTACAGACGCGATATATCGCGTCTGTACGGGGGTAGAGACGACCCGACGGGTCGTCTCTACGCCGAATGATTGGTTACATTGTGGTTTTATGTTTAATTGCACCTACCTGATTTGAAAGTGTAGACGCTACGCGTATCCGAAGGGTGTAGGGAGTAGTGAGTGTGAGCAGGAAAAAACCACTTTCATCTCAAAGAGAAGCTGCGCTACGCGCATCTACGGCTTTAGTGTATGTAGTACATGACGGCTACTTAGCTATGGTAAGAAGAAAAAGCAGATGGCAAAGAATCTGAATGAAATCATGCAGAAATTGCCGTGCGATCGCGTTGAAAAAGTTGAAGCGCGAGGAGCTGCATTAATTGCAGAATAGATGATGCTCCAGGATATCCGAACAGCAAGGGAGCTTACCCAGGAAAGATTTGACTTTCAACACTACGGGGATATTTAAATATAATGGGTGGCGAACTGGAAGTTGCTGTGAAATTTTCAGAGTGTCCACCTGTTATAATTACTGGACTTGCAGAACTTGATGGAAAGGATGAGCAAAGTTAAAAATCCCATGATGAAAATCTTTGCTTACACCTACACAAATCCTTTAATTGAGGAACCACCCCTCGCGGACATGTGGGGATGGGAAATTGATTGTGTGTATGAGGATTTAGGACAACGGGTCGAATTGGAGGAAATGCTGCGGGTTTGTCGTGAGGAACCCCCTGCTTACCTGCTTATACGTAGGCTAGAAGAATTAGGTGATACGGTTGATGAAGTTAGTTCTCGACTTTCCCTATTCCAAACTCAGGGAATTATTTTAATTGCGATCGCCCAAAATTATAATTCATCTCAACACCTCACCCATCCCCACATTGAGTTACTAAAGTTACTTAAGTATGTTCAGTCAGAACATCACCGTCGTCGTCTGCGTCAAGCCCACGCCCTCAAGCGTTTAGATGTGAATCCGCCTCCGGGAAAGCCTCCCTACGGTTATAAACGAGGACAAAATAAATACATGATTGACCGGACAACTGCCCCTGTAGTCAAGGAGTTTTTTGATTACTATTTAATTTATGCCTGTTTGCGGGGGGCGGTTCGCCATATCTACAAGAAATATGGTAAAAAAATTTCCGTCACCACTGGTAAACGCTGGTTAACTAATCCTGTGTATCGAGGTGATACGGCTTACCACAATAACGAGGTGATTCCGGATACCCATCAACCGATTATTTCCCGAGAAGAAGCTGCCCAAATTGAGCGATTATTAAGGCGCAATCAACGTATTCCCCGCCGTAGCGCTAGCGCTCCCCGTTCCCTCGCCGGGATTGTTCGTTGTGCCCAATGCAACTCTCCCATGACTATTACCCGTGTCAATCAACGTCAGAAACATCGAGAATATTTATACCTACGACCAATAACTTGTCCCCAGCAACCGAAATGTCAGGCGATCGCCTATCAACAGGTTCTCGAACAAACCATCGAAACTATCTGTCAGCAATTACCACAGGCAGTAGCACAATTGACACAGTTTGATTCCAGACCGAATACTACTATCAGTGGAGAAATTACTCAAAAACAGCAAATCCTCGAGCAAATACCCCAATTGGTTAGAACTGGTATACTGGATACGGCAACAGGGAAATTACGTGCATATAATTTACGTACCCAAATATCCCAACTCCAAGCCCAATTAGCCAGTCTTCCTCCAGCCAATTTATTGTCCATTGCTCAAACGGTTTCCATTCCCCAGTTTTGGTTAGACCTATCGGAAACCGAACGCAGATTCTATCTACGTGAATTTATTCGGCAAATTGATCTCCATCGCAATGGTCGGGATTGGGAAGTACGGATTCAGTTCATTTTTTGATGAAAAAATTCTCATCTAAATTTCATCTATTTTTCATGATACTGGGGTTTAATAGAACATTGAGGGTTGGAGTGGGGCTTTTGTCGAGAAAAGTAGTATGTCGGCAGAAGCCACTCAAGACGATAGATTGTCATTAGGGCAGCTTTACCGACTTGTACTACGAATAAAACTACTCAATCCAATTTTTGCATGACTTCGGTGATTTGATCTGGGTATTTACAAATTATTTAATTCGATAATTTTTTCAAATTGGAAATTTAAGGCTAGTTCAGTAAGGTATGTGGTTAAGATTTGCTGTTCTGGTGGGATTTCGGTGAGTAATTCCAGGATTAAGTTATCGCTGCAACTAGCTGCTGCATGGAAAAGTTGTTCTCGCCAAGACTTAGGCATTTGGGTAATCAGGTTTGGGATGTCTGACAGAGAGTTTGTCGAGGGTTGGGAAGCATTGATGCTGGTATCAGTTTCCCGGTTGGTATCATCGTACAAATATTCGACTTGCAGATGGGTTTGTAATTTTTGGAAAAGAATTTGTGTGTTTAAAGGTTTATTAATTAAATCGTCACATCCAGCTGCCAGCATTTCTTGTTTTTGTTCCGCAAAAGCATTGGCGGTGAGGGCGATAATAATCGGCTGGGGATGATTATCTTCTCTAACTCGATTTTTGATGGTGGTGGTGGCTGTATAACCGTCCATAATCGGCATCCGCATATCCATGAAAATTAAATCCGGATACCATTGTTGCCAAATGGCGATCGCTTCTTCTCCGTTAGAGGCTTCCCGAACTTGAAATCCGACTGATGTTAATAATCTCACGAGGAACAGTCGGCTGTCTTTAGCATCATCAACCACAAGAATTTTATTACGAGTTTGATTGGCTGCCAAACTGCGAATTTGCTGGTGAGATTGGTCTTCACATTCCCCATTATCCGTCACACTCACGGGGATAACAAAGCTAAATTTACTACCAACCCCCACCTGACTATCCACCCACATTCTTCCTCCCATTAATTCCACATATTTACGACTAATTGCTAGTCCTAGACCTGTTCCTTGTTGGGAATTACGTCCAGTTTGGGTTTGGACAAAAGCTTCAAATAGGAGGTCTAATTCTGTAGCTTCGATTCCTGGACCGGTGTCGCTGACGGTAAATTCAATTTCACAGGTTTGTTGCCAATTGACACCAACCTCTACTTTCCCTTTGGAGGTAAATTTAATGGCATTACCAATCAAGTTTAATAGTACCTGACGGAGTTTGCTTTGGTCGGTTTGAATATAGGGGGGAATATCCTTGGCGATTTCAACTTGAAATTCGAGATTTTTCACAGCAGCTCGATCTGCGAGGAGCTTTTGCAGATTTTCGAGAAAGCGATAAAAATCAAAGCAGGTAATATTAACTTGGCTGCGTCCAGCTTCAATTTTTGACATTTCCAGAATATCATTAATCAAGTTGAGCAAATGTTCACCAGCTCGATTAATAATACCTAAATTTTCCCGAATTTCTGCCGAGAGACTGGTGTCGCGGTGCATGAGTTGGGTAAATCCCAGAATGGCATTGAGGGGTGTGCGCAATTCGTGGCTCATATTTGCTAAAAATTCGCTTTTAGCTCGGTTTGCCGCATCTGCCGCGATCACTGCCTTTTGCAGTGCTTGGGATTGTTGCACTTGCTGCAAGGCTACCCCTAATTGATTACCTATTTGCACAACTATACTAATTTCCCCACTATGCCATTTTCGCGCACTGGAATTTTGATAACTAGCTAGTAGTCCCCAAAGTTTTTCACCACAAAAAATCGGTACTGTAATATAGGCACGGGCTTGGAACTGTTCCAGCAATTCAATGTAACAAGTTTGAAAACCAGCTGCATAAATATCCGGTACACAGAGAAACCCTTTTCCTTGGGCATAGGCTCCCCCTCTGGTCGTTTGGAGGTAGGTATCGATAATCGGACTGTCGTAACAGGTCATGTCTTTTAAGGTACATTTATCATCCCCAACTAATTCCCCTCCCCAATCTGCATCTGTACGTAAAAGCGATCGCCATTCCCGACCTACCGACTCAGCGACGAATTGGCCACTCCAATCCGGGTTAAACTGATAGACCACAACGCGATCGCAATTTAAAACTTGTCGTAGCTCTTCAGTAGTAGCAGCAAAAATTGTCTCGATATTCAGGGTTTGTCGCATCCTGGTAATGGCACGGGTAACAGCTCGTTCCCTTTCCGCACTTTCTTGTAGGGCAATCTCGGCTTGATGGCGTTCCGTGATATCAGTAATAGTACCGATAAATCCCAGGTGTTGGTTGTTTTCATCAAATTCCGGCAATACCTGGCTAATTACCCAGGCGGTTTTCCCATTACCCATGATTCTGTATTCTAAATCACAGGCAGCGACCGCATTTACTGCTTTTTGCCACTGGTGGCGAATGCGATCGCGGTCTTGGGGATGAATAGCAGTCATCCACCCTTGTCCCTGGGCTGTAGCTGGTTCCTGTCCAGTTAACTCCTGCCAACGGGGATTGGTATAAAACCAGTTACCCTGGGTATCCGCATGGAAAATCACAACTGGGGATGCCTCCGCCAAGTTACGGTAGCGACGTTGACTTTCCTGTAGGGCTAATTCAGTTTTTTTACGTTCGCTGATATCAATGCTGTAACCAACTATTTCCAATGGCTCACTGGTTTCTGGGTCACAAAATAGGCGCAGTTGGGTGTTCACCCAATGGTAGCTACCATCACCATGTAAAAAGCGATAATCGTGGTTATGGAAACCCTGGGTAAATAATTGGGAGAAGTTGCGGAAAATGCGATCGCGGTCTTCTGGATGGATGCGGGATGCCCAAAAGGAAGGATGATATAATATTTCATCGGGGTGGTAGTTAAAGACTTCGCTGACGTTAGGACTAACAAAGGTGATTTCTAGATTTTCTGTGGGTTGACAGCTAAATAGGGTTGCACCACTGGAAGTTAATAATAGCTGTAACCGTTCACTCACCCGTTGTAGCTCCCGTTCGGCTTGTTTACGGGCCGTAATTTCGACTAACACAATACCAACGCCGCAGGGTTGCCCATCTTCGTCGGGAATGGGAAAATAGGAAATAATAAAATCCCGCAGGACATCCGGTTGATTTAGGGAAGCAGCACTAACTTCCTGGTTGAGAATCGGTAGGTTTTGTTGCAACACCTGCGAACAAATTGGCTCGATTTGTCCACTTAAATGGGGAATTACCTCCTCAATGGTTTTACCAATATGATGTTTAACATGCAATTCATTGACTTGAGCCAAAATATCATTAATTTGCACATATCGTAATTGCCGATCAATAATGCACATCCCCACCGGTGCGCCATTAAAAAAGGCATTTAACCTGGCTTCGCTGGCAATCCGAGCTTGTTCTGCCTGTTGACGCGATCGCATTTCCAAAATCAAGGACAGCATATCTGCCAAAGCGCGAGCAAAACTAATATCCTCCTGTCTCCAGGTATGGGGTTGACCAATTTGCTCCACACAAAATATTCCCACCATTGTCCCCGACAACCGCACCGGGATGGAAATTTTGGCAGTAATGCGGTCGGGGATAAAATAATCGGCTATCAACTCCCGCAATCGCGGGTCTCCTTGTGGATCTTCAGTGACGACAAACTGCTCACTCTCAAGAGCTTGCAAATACACAGGATAGTTTGTTAACAAAAAGCGACGGGGGTCTTTCCCGTGTTTACCCTGACTCTGTGAGTAGTACTGACAACATTCGATATATTCGTGGGTATCATTATATAACCACACACTAGCCCGTTCCACCTCTAAATTTTCGACGGCAGCGACGGTAATTTCCCGAACTGCGGTGAGCAAATCTGACTCAAACAAAACTCGATTTTTCGTCAACCGGGTCAATTCCAAATTGTGACGACGCAACTTTTGGGCACTTTCCCGTAGAGCCGCTTCTGCTTGTTGTCGTTCGTAAATTTCTGCCTGTAACCGCAAATTTTGGCGGTCTAATCCGACCCTTGCTTTTTGCTCCTGTTCTAACAGTTTAGCATGGGCCAACCCAATTCCCAACTGAGCGGCAATCGACTCAATTAACTCCACTTCCTCCGGACTCCAATCACGAAAGCGATCACATTGGTGCAAACAAATCATCCCGTTGGCTTCCCCCTTAGAAGAGGTTCGCACCGCCAAGAGGGATTTTACCTGCAAAGATTCACAAATTGCGATCGCCTCCCCTAATAATGGCTCTGTGTACACATCCCTAGACACAACTGCCCCATCTTGACTTAAAACTTTAGATACATGGGCATTTCCCAGCACAGGAATATGCACATTTTTCACAGACCCATATCCAGGTGCGAGAAATTCCGCCAGAATGGGAACCTGGGGAATGGGGAGGGAATGGTAAACGTGAATCAACACCCGACTACTTCCTAAAGCCGCTCCTATTTGCTTGGCCGCCGTAGTGAGGATTTTTTGCGTGTCTAATTGGGAACGAATTTTACTCGTGATTTCCCTGATGAGTAAACTCCGTTTTAATTGCCGTTGTAGTTGTTTCTGAGCTTCTTGGCGTTCATAGGCTAAAGAAATTGCTGTAGCTACTGCTTGTAGAAAATCAATATCCGCAGTTTCCCAAATTTTCGTACTGACACAGTTATCGAAACCAATAAAGCCGACAAATTCGTTTTTCACAATTATGGGAATCACCAGAATTGATAATATACCCTGTGGCTGCAAAACTTCCCGTTCTGATGCGGGAAAATCGGCCACAACACCTGATAGGATACTGCCACGACTCAATATTTCTAACCAACGGGGCAAAAATTCATCATAGGATAAATTCTGTAAGTTATCTTGATGAATTGTAGGTGTAATTCCCGGAGCACACCATTCTGCTTGTTGACTAGTAACTAAGCAGCCATTTTCATCTCGATGATTTTCAAATACATAAATACGACTAGCTTTAGCTGTATTCCCCAGTAGTTCAACAATGGCTTGGTAAGTATATTTACGATTTTCAAAAATGAGTAGTTGTTGTTGAACCTCCACCAAAATTGCCAAATTATTTTCCCTCGCTTGGCGGATATTCATTGCATATTTTTTATCACTAATATCCATCACCGTCGTCACCGCAAATTGTTCACCGGATTGGGTGGTAAACCTTTGGGTTCTTGAATCTACGTATATGGGAGAATTATCACGACGACGGTGGATTTGTTCACAGTAAATCGAAGGATAATTTGGGGGAGATGAGCTTTCTGATTGGTCTAATTGATGATAAAAAGTATTGGTATTTATATATTGTTGTTTTGGCGTTGATTCGGCTATTCGGAAACTTAAATTTTGTCCAATTAATTCCTGGGGAGAAAAGCCATATAACTGACAATAGGCTGGATTTACTTTGAGGATATTACCACGAATATCAGTTAAGCAAATTCCAATTTGTGCCGAATTAAAAATTGATTCTAATTCTTTTTGACTCGCACTTAATTCCTCAGCCAGAGCTTCCTTGGCAACCACTTCTTGCTTTAATTCTTGATTTTTTTCCTGTAGTTGGGATTGAAGAAGTTGAATTTTTACCTGATTGGCAACCCGTAACAGAATCTCCTCCGGATGTAACGGCTTACAAATATAATCAATCGCTCCCATTTTCAGAGCTTGAATTCTATCCTCAACCTCATTTAAAACACTAATAAAAATTACTGGTATAGTCTGGGTTTGGGGATTGCTTTGTAACCTTTCACAAACTTTGTAACCATCAATTTCTGGCATTTTCAGGTCAAGCAAAATTAAATTGGGTTGCCAATTTGCAGCAATTTCTAAGGCAACGAATCCCGATGTTGTAGTCTCAACTTGATAATTATAGGCAGACAACAACTCAGATAAAAATCCTAGGGTTTCATAGCCATCATCTACTATTAAAATTTTGAAATTATCTGCGGTAATTGTCATGAGATTCCCAATAATAGCTCTGATTCAATCTAATTTCGCCCTATGTATTATAAAGAAAGTAGGATACAGGAGGGTTGTGCTGACCGTGGTCGCGGGAGTATCTGTTCCCTTTTGAAATTAGCAATCAACATAGTCACATTATTTACATCCATCAAAATGAATAAAAAGGATTAGCGGTCTGTTCCATTAAATTCATCTTATTTGTAAACATCACCTGTTTTTTTCTTTAGTTGTGTTGAACTAAGATGGGGACAAATACACTAAAATCCACATACATTCCCCGGACTAGGAACAAACTCCGAAAACTTTCAGTGACTCTTCCGTGACGGGGGTAGGGATTATTAGGCAAATTAACCTATTAGTCAAAACTTGTCACTCCCTTGCTCAAAATGCAGGATTTGTTATAGCTAAAGCCTTTCCCAAGGTACTGTCACCTGTCAAAAAAAGTGAACACACAACTTAAATGCAAAAAGCCTTTTCTCCTGTATCCTCTATCCTGATATATTTAAAAACGCCACCAAGTTTTTTGCAGATAGGAAAGCACCCCAAAAGTGATCGCAATCACAAACAGCAGCAGAATCAGACCACCTGGTAAAGCAGTTAAAAACGGAATTCCGAAACCACGCATCACCCAAACCGCGATCGCAATACCCAAAAACATACCGAAGATTTGGGTCAGCTTTTGATTGAGCTTTGATGATTGACTCACAATTTCCTACTCCTGATTATTTTTGCAAACAGAAAATTTTGACAGCAGTCAGCAGCATCAAACTAGAGTTTTTCTGTACTTTTGACCTAATTATCTAACTATATTTGCTATCCGTACCAGTAAATCTAATTTTTTCACCCCCCTATCCTCTCTTACTGACAAATACTGGTTCTTCGATTTTATCCTAGTATTTCCCCCCAGTAACTAGACATACCCCAATATTTGACCACCGCATAACGGAAGTCGAGACGACCCGGTGGGTAGTCTCCAGGGAAGTAGGGGGAGAAAGGGAACAAATGCTTCTAGCGCAAAGTTAATGTGGTGGAGTACCAGGTTGAATTGGATTATCCTGCGGGTACGCGCAGCCTTTTCGTCGAAAATACTGCTACATATCTTCTATGGATGTGGAAGGGTGATTTTGAATAGAAATTAATTTTTTATCCCCTCCGTCTCATAATCCCAAATTTTAAATCATGAAGATAGGATGAAGCATTGGGCTTTTATCTTTAAGTATTTGTGGAGATGTATATGCAAAATCAGTTACTCAATTGAGTCTGTATTAAGTATAGATAACGAATCTGTAAATTCCTCGTGATATTGATGGACATAAATTCCCACAAGCTTTATTTCTGAATATTTTCACGGATTGATCACCAAATTGTCATTCCTAACTAAATTCATCATAATGATGCTATATTGAACTTGATTTAAGTTGGGACTGTATAATTACGGCAATCAATCTCAAGTCACAAAAAATACATAGTTTTGGTAAATTTTGAGGGAAAAAATAGGTTTAGCAATGTCTATTTCCGGACAAGCTGTATATTTAGGTGGAGTCATAATTAGGCTACTGATTGGGGGTGGATACCGTTGGTGAAATTAAAAAGTTTGAAATATAGTTAACACTTAAACCAACAAGTCCTGAAAGATAAAGTTACTAACTATTTATTGTGGATGTGCCATAGGAGTGTAATCAAAGTATGACAGCCTCATTCCCAACCGACTTAACAATGTTTGCTGCTGAACAACCTTGGAACCCGGAGCAACAAAGGATGTTAATCCAAGGTGAGGTGATTGTCGAAACCGAGAGTCATAATGCTTGGGGGGGTGCGGTGACTGCGTGGATGTATTTACCCCTAACGCGATCGCAGGTTTGGCAAAAGTTAACGGATTATCCCTCCTGGGTCCAGTACTTTCCCGATATCACCCGTAGCGAAGTAATACAAAGGGGTGAGGTCAAGCGTTTGTATCAAGCAGCACAAAAAGCCTTCCTATTTTTCTCCGCCCAAGTAGAAATATATCTTCAGGTGGTGGAAGATTTAGGACAAAGAATCCAATTTCGCTTGGAAAAGGGTAGTTTCCACGATTTTACCGCCAATATCGAGTTAAAGGATTTTGCCCAGGGGACAATCCTGAAGTACGCCGTGAGAGCAACTCCAACCATTCCCGTACCCTCAATATTCATTCAGCAAGCCATGAATTTTGAATTACCCGCAAATATGCGGAAAATGCGACAGGTTATTTGTAAAAAATAGTTAACAGCCAACAAATTATCCCTAACCCCAGCAAGGTAGGTGTTAACCAGTCCCCCCATTTCACATAGGGAGTTTGGGTGGTGCGACGATAAATGGTTTCCGAGTGGATGGCGTAGGTACGGTGCTGAGAAATCCACAAAGTTTTACCGTGGGGGTTGACAAAACCCGACAAACCTGTATTCGTCGCCCGTACAGCCCAACGGTCAGTTTCAATTGCTCGCATGAGATCGTGAGCATGGTGTTGCATTTGCATGGCTGCGCTGTAGGGGTCATTATTAGAAGCAGTAAGGATAAATTCTCCCCCCGCAGCAGCTTGACGACGAAACAGTTCCGGAAAAGCCGATTCATAACAAATACCCGCGATCGCGATTCCAAAGGGAGTGGAAAATATTTGTTCGCTTTTACCGGGAACTTGACGTGCTGTCACTGGGGAAAGACGACGGATAAATTGACCAAAAAACTCCTCTAGGGGAATATATTCCCCCAAGGGGACTAATTTATGTTTTTCGTAGCGCTGCGGTAATAAACCATTTTTGCCAAAGGTAAATAAACTATTGGCATAGGTATCAGTATTTGCACGTTCCGCGAATCCCCCAATCCAAGCAATTACACCCCGTTGTTCCACCGCTTTTACCAAAGAACTGGAGCGAATATCCCTCAAGAAAAACGGTAATGCACCTTCAGGGGTCAAAACCGCATCCACCCCTGTATACGCAAGTTGTTCGTAACC
Organism: Calothrix sp. NIES-3974; assembly: GCF_002368395.1. GTDB lineage: Bacteria > Cyanobacteriota > Cyanobacteriia > Cyanobacteriales > Nostocaceae > NIES-3974. Next base: position 845,419 of record NZ_AP018254.1, on the reverse strand, counting down.
ACGGGTATATCCAGTTAAAGCGCGACGCAAACCATCCCCATCAAACTTAATTCGATTCGGTACATTTCCCTGAATCACACCAACTTGTAGCGCAGCACTAGCTTGTTCATTCAAAGGTTGGATATATAAGTAAAAACCCAGTAAATGGGTGCAAATAAATAAAGCGGCGGGTAAGGTATAAAAAAATTGGTATTTTAGCGTAGATTTACTAGACTTAGTAGCCGAATCTGACATCAACAAACAAACTTCAGCTATCAAACCATTAACACCCACAATCACACTCGTCACCGCACTAGTTCCCGATAGCTGTCCCAGATGTAAAATCACCAAATTATGGGGAGATTGGGTATAAGCAAGGGTTGTCCACCACAACGGTCCCAACATCCAGATATTTTCTAACAAACACCACAAACCTGCACCTAAAAATAAACGCGTCAATACCACCAATGGTATCGGAATCCCACTAGGTTGATTCCCAGCAGATAAACTCGAAATTACCCCAGCAAATAAACTTGTCCAACAACCAACCAGCAAAGCACCCCAGAGAGTAATAAACAACCAAGCAAAAAATGCGATCGCCACACTCCCCAACCAAGGAATCCCCATCCAAGTCAAAGGGTGTAGTCCAGTAATCCAAGATAAAGCCGTACCATGATAGCCAATTCCCCACACAGCACCAACCAAAAACTTTTTCCCAGGTGATTTATGGGGGTGTTTAACAAGCACAACCCACAATGGAACTAAAGCCATCCACGCTAAAATCCAAGCATTGACAGGGGGAACTGTTATACCCATACCCATTCCGGTAACTAGAATGAGCAAATACTGATTAAATAAACTTTTCTTAACTCTGTGTGATTGCATTCCCAAATTTTTAACTTGAAATTTAGAGACTTGAGATTAGTAAAGCACGAGTCCTCAAGGATGGTGGAAAAGTTTGAGAAAGCATAATCATACATTTCTGACTGAAGTGTAATGGGAGAAATTATCTAGGGTTTAGGTGTACACCAAGAAGCTACCCCACAGAAAAACTAAGTCTCCCAAGATAACCATTTCCCCACCCTGAACTAGCCATGAAATACAATAGGGCTTTTCCAACAACCTTTGAGCAGGGAACCAAAAATCAACGGAAAATCACCTCACCAGACCAACAGCCAAAAGAAGTATGTCTCCATCGAAACCACAGCATAGAGACAATATAGACTGATCAACAGGAAATTGCCTATATTGTTCTCAATCGGGCTTGCAGAAAAAGTCTAGGGAACGAATACAGAGACCAAAATTGCATTTCTCACAAGTAAGGGATACGCCCCGCAAATCAGTTCAGCCAAACTGAATAGAAAAAGGGCTGAATATCAATAATACAAAATTATAAACAGAATGTGATAGGATGGTGTATAATTTCATGAGGAAGTCAGCCTAATCCAAAAAACTTGACAACAAACTAAATTAAAATATTGTCAGTAATCCTGGAACGGAGGAACCATTGTTTGGGGCAAACCTGAAGGTTGCACTGCAACAAAAAGGAGAGTATCTCTCAACTCTAGCCCGTCAGCTAACTTCGTAGGCATTGAGAGGAACCAAAGAGTTTTCGCATCCCCTGCATGTGATAAATTCATCTGTGTTCCTGGCTGGTACTGCTCGCTTCCTTGTACCCCATGAAACTTTTTGAGGTGAATTTATGCGTTGTTTGCGGGTATTGACCTAAACAGACCCTATATCCCCAGTCGAGGAGACACCCGTACTGAAATTGAGGTGCTGAAATTAGAGTATCTCGATTGTATTACTATGTCTCCCAGAGATTCAACATACATCCAGAAGTTTTCCAGCAGATAAACTTGATATTGTTTAGTTCAGATTAATTGGCAAATTAGCTAATATCAATTCCTACTGTCAAAAAAGGATAATTACAGTCTTCAAGTCACTGCTCAAACAAAATTTAGGTAATAGTATGCTGAATTGAGAACATACTTTGTAAATCAGTAGCGTTGCAGTATATACAAACATATTGAATCATCAATAGTTAAGTAATCAGTTAATCACCAAAATTTAGAGGTTACCAGTGGAAAATTGGCAAGCAACACTTAGTGTTTTAATATTTGTTGGCGTAATTATCATAATTACAACTGAGTGGATTCACTTTACGATTATTGCCTTCTTAGGTGCTTTAATTTTAGTGTTTACAAACATTTTAACCTTACCAGAAGCAATCGGGTATATTGCCAAAAGTCATGGAACACTGGCTTTATTTTTTGGTGTGATGGTATTAGTAAGAGCCTTTGAACCAACCAAAATATTTGATTACCTGGGAACGCAGATGGTTTTGCTAGCCAAGGGTGAAGGAAGGCGTTTACTCCTAGGAATTGTGGCTATAACCACGCCAATTTGTGCTGTTTTGCCAAATGCAACTACAGTTATGCTCCTAGCACCCCTAATTCCCCCAATAGCAGAGGAAATTGGAGTCAATTTCATTCCCTTATTAATCTTACTTGTATTAGTCGCTAACAGTTCTGGTTTACTAACTATTGTCGGTGATCCAGCCACATTTATTGTTGGTGATGCGGTCAATTTGAGTTTTCTAGATTATCTCCAGCGATTAAGCTTAGGAGGTTTGATCGCGGTTTTCGTAATTACAGCCACATTACCAATTTTCTTTCGGAAAATTTGGCGAACCAAACTAGAAACCCTCGATTATTTACCCCATCCACACATCAATCACCCTCGTGTTCTCGCATTAGGTGGAATCATCTTTGCATTAGTGTTATTCTTTTTTGCTTTTGGTGAATACCTACCATTAAAAGTTTCTCCAGCAGCATCAGCTTTGTTAGGTGCAGCACTTGCATTACTACTATCCCATCAAAGCAAGATAGATACAGTACATAATATTCTGCGTGACGTTGATTGGAGTACACTCATATTTTTTATGAGTATTTTTGTGCTGATTGGTGGACTAGAAAAGACGGGTGTCATTGGGAATTTATCAGCGATTCTTGCATTTATTCTCGGCAAAAATATCTTTCTCGGTTCCTTATCCCTAGTATTCATTATTGGAATTTTATCAAGTCTGATTCCCAATATCCCCCTGGTTGTCGCAATGGTTCCCTTACTGCAAAAGTACGTTGTCAATATCGGTTTAGCGCCATCCGTAATTTTGCAACCAGATTTTCAAGGACAATATCCTCCGGAAATCCTACCTTTATTTTATGCCATGATGTTTGGTGCAACCTTGGGTGGAAACGGAACCTTAGTTGGTGCATCATCTAACATTGTTGCTGCGGGAATTGCGGAACAGCACGGACGAAAAATATCCTTTCATACCTTTTTGCACTATGGCGCTCCCATCACCATGTTACAACTTACAGCCGCATCTATTTTCTTGATAGTCAGGTTTTTAATTTAATTCGGACTTACGCGCTCGTGAGGAGAAATCAGGTGTTGGGGATTGCTACTTTGCAAGAAACCGCTACGCGTCTACCTAATGTCGCAATCACGGTGTTTATGTTGTCCTTACATAACCTGCATTTGTCACAGGTGAACGGTAAACCTCAAGTAACGGCTTAATTTTCTTTCTATTCCCTGGGAGTTGGAGGGATTTGTGAGAAATCTGGGATAAGTCCTGTTAATAATACGTGAGTACGATGAACCTCACCCCAACCCTCTGTGACTTCCCAGAGGGACAGAAAATCCGTAGTTTTCAATCAAGAATCAATTCTTTCAAAACCTCTGTTCCCAAGAAAAAGAGCTTTGGAGAGGGATTCTTTATATCTGTCGAATTCACGTTAATTATTCATCCTCAGAAATCGGGTTTTTGAGGATGGATATTGTTTGTTTTGGGTAATTACTGTATCCTGTCTTCTAGATTCTTGGATTAACCGCAACTGGAATACCCTGATGATGGAGGGATTCGCTTAAACTAGCTAAAACCTCCACTAAATTTGCTCCCACCCAACCGGAAGAAATGTCTGGAGGGGTGTGGGTGTGAATTGATTTTACAAAGCGATCGCATACTTGTTTTAAGGGTTCCTGTGGGGGAAAATCTAGTTGCTCTTGCTGAATATTGGTGGGAATAAAGCAATTTTGACGGACTTCCAATTCACCCTGGTATAACATCAACGGGGAGGGGGATAATTCGTCAAATATCAGCGTTCCCTGACTCCCAACAACCCCTAAACGACGTTGTTTATCGTTATTTAACCAGCACAGGTGAATGCAAGCTTGAAAACCACTGGGATAAAACAAATTAGCCCACACCATGTCTGCAAGTCCACCAGAATTTCCCTCCCTTTCCTGGGGTTGTAACCAAACCTTACCCGTAGCTTGAACTTGCTGGGGAAATTCACCTAACCATGCATTGAAAATGGCGATGTCGTGAATCGCTAAATCCCACATTGCGTCCACATCCTGACGCACTGGTCCTAAATGGGTGCGAGTTGCATATCCGTAGCGCAAATCACCCAATTTTCCACTCCGTACGACCTCCTCCCCCCGTTCCACTGCTGGATTGAATAGGTAAGTATGGTCAACCATCAAGATTAAATTTTGTTGTTCCGCTAGCTGACATAACTCTCGACATTCATCAGGGTCTAAAGTTAACGGTTTTTCCGCCAACACATGATATCCCCATCGCAGTGCATCAGTAATTAAACCATAATGGGTGACTGCTGGTGTTGCAATTACTACTGCATCCAGATTTGGTAAATGTTGTAATTCTTGCCATCGCTCAGTTAACAATACATCATCATCGAGATGATACAAGCGTTTCACATTCGCCAAACGTTCAGTTTCCGGATCGACAACTGCAACCACCTGGGTATCTGGATGTTCCTTAAAAATCCGCAACCAGTTGACACCCCAGCGTCCCACACCAATGATGGCTGTTCTAATTGGTTTTTTCATTTCTATTGTTGATCGATTAATTGTTAAAAATTGTTGAATTCTGGATATATGACAAATATTTTTGCCATCGGCATGAAACAATAAAGTGATATTAATCACCCTTAATTATCCATACCCAACAACTAACAATTAAAACTAGGAAATGAGTTCAGTGATTACCCTGATGATTTAAAGCTAAAAAAGCTACTTTAGCTGCCGCCTGCTCTGCGGCTTTAATCGAACGACCCTTACCTTCCCCTAACTTTTGATTATGGAGCCAAACCTCAGCAAAAAAACGTTCATGATTAGTTTGGGGATGCTGAATTTCCACAACCTTGTATTCAGGTAAAACTTTATGCTCGGCTTGCGTCCATTCTTGCAGTGCCGCTTTATAATTAAGACGGGCTGGGTCGCGACGAATTTCAGAAGCGAGTTCGCAAAAACGCGGTTCCAACCAGGGACGAATCAAATCCAAATTATTGCTACTTAAATATAAAGCCCCCAATACTGCTTCAAAAGCATCAGCCAAACGGGAATCTTGTCCTGCACGGTCAGCGATCGCACTTCCAGCTACCAACAAATACAATTCCAAACCGTAGGAACGAGCCAATTGGGAAAGAACGCGATCGCTCACCAAAACCGAACGAATCGCCGCAAAATCGCCAACCGAACACTGGGGAAAATGCTCCCATAAAGTCATTGCCGCGACTAAGCGCACCACCGCATCACCGACAAACTCCAACTGCTCATAATTCTCAGCATCCGAAGCAGTCGGATGGGTTAACGCCCGATCGAGCAAATTCCAGTTAATTCCAACATCCGTAGATAACCCGAACTTTTTGATTAAACTTTCTAATTGCCGTTGACGGCGTGGGTACGCAAGAGACATTTATTTTGTGTAGATGGCAAATTCAATCAATTCATAAATCAGCAAAAAAAACAAGTCCCTAGGGATTAATATTTAGTCTAATACATCTTTGCGTCATCCTTCCAGGGAAATCATTAATTTTGATAGGCGAGGAAAGGCACCTAGTAGCACTTTACCCGGATTTCTCACAAACTCCTAAAGCTTTCAGTGAGTAGGGAGTAGTAGGAAAATTAACCATTACTCAAGGCTTATCACTCCCTTGTGAGAAATAATAGGTTTAGCGCCCTATAGTAAAGCTTTTCCGGAGCTAAAGCCACTAAGTAAGAACTCCCCAGAACTTATGTAGTCAAATACTTGGGTTGTGTCGGTATAAATTATTTATTTTTGGGGCTACTACTCCCATTTCCGAATACAATTTCACTCAAAATCTGATACATTTTCTCCCCCTGCTCCCGAAAGCCCCCCGTCAGGAATAAACACCAAAGTCAAACGGTATGACTTCTCGAAAAAAGAGAAAGAGTCGGACATAAGCCGGGTTCTGTTTGCAAGCATCATCCCAAAAAGATACTTGCAGGCAGTAATCTATCTCGAACGTTTGTCACCAAACGCCTCTAGCGGCTTAATTTACGGAACTGGAAAAAGACCAACCATAGTCCCTAGCCTTGCATCCAACCGGGGTTTACCGAGCCAACACCTCTCGATGTTGCTGGTGCGCTCTTACCGCACCTTTGCACCCTTACCAAAATAGTGAGTAGTGAGTAGTGAATAGTGAGTGGGTTTTTACCTATTCCCTATTCCCTATTCCCTATTCCCTTTTTGGCGGTATTTTTCTGTGGCACTATCCTCACGCTCACGCGCACTAGGCGTTACCTAGCAAGTTTGGTCTTTCGGATGCCCGGACTTTCCTCAAGTAAGTAACGCGTACCTACTTGTAACTGCCTCGCCTACTCTTTCCCATCTTTAAGTGTAATCTAAATTTTAGTGGGAAGGAAATGTTTGAAAAAATATACCGCAGTCCTAAATAAGTCCTAAATAGTTTGTGCAATCTTACATGTAGGGTTGCTAAGGCTTGAAGGTTAACAGTCACCAGTCATCAGTCAACGGCACGCTATTTTTCACTACTTAAATTGGATTGCTATAGTAATCTTTTTTGATTTTTTTGGCATCAGCCTGGTGAAGTCCTATCTGTTGAGGTTAGGGTGTAGGGAAGAGGGAGTAGAAATAAACTGTACTTAGCCTTGTTCAATATTTGATTAGGATTGCGATATTAAGCGGGAAATATTAATTTATATGTCTTGCTCTCAGTCAAAATAAAAATTCCCAAAGCGATTAAAACAAAAGGGATGATTTGATGACCACGACGGCTTAAAATAGGAGCGATCGCTGGATGTTGGGCAAGTTGATTAGCAATATAAATCCACATCCCCAGCATGACGAAAAAAATACCCAAGGTTATCGCCAACCCAATAATATTCCTACTGGCAAATAGGGGCACGTAAATGCCGATGTTATCTCCGCCATTGGCAAAGGCAACTGTGGCAACTTTATAGGTTTGGGGTGAAATCATAATCGCAAACAGTGACATCAGGGAACGCTTGCCTATCTTGGGTGATGTCTGATTGGTGTCATCATCGATAACGGAATTCAATTGCACCGACACTCCCTGAATTTCATTTTCATTGCTTTGATGCTGGAGATTATTGATGAGTTGTTTAATACCGATAACAATCGGAATAAATCCCAGGATACCAATCCACTTTTTCTCGATAATTAAACCACCAAAAAACCCAGGTAAACTCGCGATAATTAGGCTGAAAAAGCCGAGATATTGACCGATAATTATATGTCTACGTTTTAAATGGGAACTGAGACTAGGGTTATTGACTTGGGCGAAGAAAACCATCAGGACGATAATATCATCGAGGGTCGTAGCAACAAAGGAGGCAATGGCTGCGATCGCGACTTCAGCAAGTTTAAACATTTTGGTTTGAGTGTCATCGGATTAGTTTTTCGCTCACGTTCTCTTATACTCTGTCTCCTGACGACCGTCTCCCCTATCCTGTATCCTGGATATTGATTGGATTTGGAGAGAAGCGATGACAGAAGCGAAAAATGTTTTGGGTCAAAAGCTAGAAATTTGCTGTACCTCCCCGATGACGGGGTTTTATCGTAATGGCATGTGTGAAACTGGAGCGCAGGATTTTGGTTCCCATGTGGTTTGCGCTCAGGTGACACAGGAGTTTTTAGAATTTACCAAAGCTAGGGGAAACGATTTGAGTACGCCAATGCCGATGTACGATTTTCCCGGTTTAAAACCAGGGGATCGGTGGTGTTTGTGTGCTTCTCGCTGGAAGGAAGCACTGGATGCAGGGGTTGCTCCACCGATTAATTTGGCTGCGACCCACGAAGCGGCCTTAAAAGTAGTAAGTTTAGAAGTATTGAAAGAGCATAGTGTTGATTTGGCTTAGGTAGTGTCACCCATCGAAGTTCGCAATCCCCGCACGGGTAAATTAGATTACGTGATTATTCCCCCACCCCCGAAGTTGTTGGCACAAAAGTGTAATCGCCTACGTCGGGGTCAATTGCAGTGGCAAAGTTTGGGTTTAGAAGGGCGAATAGAAATTATCCAGGCATTTCAAGCGGCATTAACTGAAGTTCGTCCCCAATTAATTGATGCGGTGGTAGCGGATACGGGTCGGTTGGCTTTATCGACATGGGAGGTGGATACCCTAATTGCTAATATTGACCGTTGTTGTCAACTGGCCTATAAATTAATCCGCGATCGCGATTTAAATACTACTATTAGTTATATCCATCTCTGGCAAACTGCCACACCTTACCAGTTAGTCGGGATTATTAGCCCCTATACGTTTCCATTGTTACTGGCTACTATCGAGGCGATTCCGGCTTTAATCGCTGGCTGTGCCGTTGTGGTCAAACCGAGCGAACTCACTCCCCGATTTATTGCTCCTTTGACCAATGCATTAAATAATGTTCCGATTTTGCGGGATGTACTGACATTTGTGGAGGGGGATGGCAAAACTGGAGCGGCTTTACTAGAATCAATTGATTTGGTCTGTTTTACTGGTAGTCTAGATGTGGGGAGAGTTGTTGCGGAAATAGCCGCAGCCCAGTTTATTCCAGCCTATTTGGAGTTAGGGGGAAAAAATCCGGCTATTGTTCTAGAATCGGCGGATATTGATTTAGCAACTTCGGCAATTTTAACGGGAGCATGTTTTAATGCGGGACAATCCTGTGATGCTATCTCCCGGATTTACGTAGCCGAAACGATTTTTGATGAGTTTTATCACCAACTCGTAGCCAAAGCCAATCAACTCCAATTCACAAATCTGGATCTAGAAACGGGACATTTAGGTCCGATAATTAACTACAAACAAGCCCAAATTATCACTAAACAACTAGAACAAGCCCAAAGTCAAGGAGCGATGATCCATTGTGGTGCAGAACTCAAAAAACTAGATGGGGGATTATGGTGTCCTCCCACCGTCATCACCCAAGTTAACCCCACAATGGATATTTTGACCACGGAAACCCTTGCACCCATTATGCCAGTAATTGCAATCGCTAACCCCGAAGCAGCTATTAACTTCGCCAATGATTCCGTTTATGGACGGGTTGCAAGTATTTTTGCCGATACAGAAACCACCGCAATGGAATTAGCCCCAAAATTAGAATTTGGCACTATCCTCATCAATGATGTCCTCACTACCCAGCATATATTTACAGGTGAACGCCAACCCTGGAAATTTTCTGGTAATGGTCAAACGGTTTACAGTACAAATATATTTAGTAAATTTTTGCGATCGCAATCCATCTTCCGAAAAACCAAATCCATTCCCAGTCCCTGGTGGTTAGGATGATTCGATTTTTAGATTTTGGATTTTGGATTACCGTAGAGACGACCCGTCGGGTCGTCTCTACTATGGATATTGGATTATTCGATTTTAAATTTTGGATTTTGGATTATTCGATTTTGGATTTTGGATTTTGGATTTGGAAGTATAACTTATCTCCTGACGACCGTATTCTGTATTCTCAACCCATTCATGTCTAAAAACGAAAAAGTTAATTACTCTACACCTAGTGGCTTTCCTGAATTTCTTCCCACCGAAAAGCGTTTAGAAGTATATTTACTCGATACAATTCGCAAAGTCTACGAAAGCTATGGATTTACACCCATAGAAACACCTGCTGTAGAACGTTTAGAAGTTTTACAAGCTAAAGGTAATCAGGGGGATAATATTATTTACGGACTCAGCCCAATTTTACCTCCAACTCGTCAAGCGGAAAAAGATGAAGCGGAAAAAGATAAAAAACATGATGATAGCGGGACAGAAGCAAGAGCCTTAAAATTCGACCAAACTGTTCCCCTTGCTGCCTATATTGCTCGCAATTTAAATAATTTAACATTTCCCTTTGCTCGCTACCAAATGGACATGGTATTCCGTGGGGAAAGGGCAAAAGATGGCAGATTTCGCCAATTTCGTCAATGCGATATCGACGTGATTGGTCGCAAGGAATTAAGTTTATTATATGATGCCCAAATGCCAGCAATTATCACCGAAATTTTCACAGCAATTAACATCGGTGAATTTAAAATTCGTATCAATAATCGTAAAATTCTCACCGGATTTTTCCAATCAGTAGGAGTAGCAGATCAGGATATTAAAACCTGTATTAATATTATTGACACCCTGGAAAAAGTTGGGGAGAAAAAAGTTAAGTCGGAGCTGGAAAAAATCGGGATGTCCGCAGAAAATAGCCAGCGAATAATCGAGTTTATTCAAATTAATGGCAGTACCACAGAAATGTTGGATAAATTGCAACACTTAGCCCAGACAATACCCCAAGCTGAAATATTTCAACTCGGAGTAGAAGAATTAACTACTGTCATTAAAGGAGTACAGGATTTAGGGGTTCCAGAAAATCGTTTCTGTATTGACTTATCAATTGCACGTGGATTAAATTACTACACGGGCACAGTGTATGAAACCACCCTTATTGGTCATGAATCCCTGGGAAGTATTTGTTCCGGAGGTAGATACGAAGAACTAGTCGGCATTTTCCTCGGTGAAAAAATGCCAGGGGTCGGAATTTCCATCGGCTTAACCCGGTTAATCAGTCGTCTCCTCAAAGCTGATATTCTCAAACCCCTACCTCCCACCCCTGCGCAGGTGATGGTACTAAATCTCGAAGCTGATTTAATGTCAGTTTATCTACGGGTTTCCCAACAATTACGAAAACAGGGTTTAAATGTAATTACTAACTTTGAAACCCGTCCCCTGGGTAAACAATTCCAACAAGCGGAAAAACAACAAATCCCCTTTTGTGTCGTCATTGGTAGTAACGAAGCTGCTAATAATATTGCGGGATTGAAAGATATTCGTACCCGTACCCAAATTCAAGTTCCTATAGACGAATTAGCCCAAACGATTATTACTGGTTTGTAGATTTTAATTCGCCATTGTTTACAAATCCCTAAAATTTCTAGGGAATAGGGAGTAGGGGAGAAAAAAGGGAATCAAACCCTAAATTCTTCCCATTCGATTTAATGGCCAAAATCTAAACACTGCGTGACCAATAATATTTTCTTGGGGTAAAAATCCCCAGTAGCGGGAGTCGTTGCTGTCGTTACGGTTATCCCCCATGACAAAATATTGGTGAGGGGGAATTTGAACTTCCGCAAAGGGTTGATTTGCTGGTTCAGCAATATAATTTTCTTGCAAAGGTTTACCATCCAGGTAAACTACCCCATTTTTCACCGCAATTTTTTGACCTGGTTGACCAATAATCCGTTTAATAAATGCTTGGTCTTTCCCGTAACCGCGACGCTGTAATTCTGCTGGGGGTTCAAAGACAATAATATCTCCAAATTTCGGTTCCTGCAAGCGATAGGATACCTTTTCCACAACTAGTCTATCCCCCGCAAACAAAGTGGGAACCATTGATTCGGAAGGAATGTAACGGGGTTCGGCGATAAATGTACGAATTAAAAAAGCTAGGATGAGCGCGATCGCAATTAAGCTAATATTTTCTTTGATGTTTTGCCATAGGGAGTTGGTTCTGTTCTTTTCAACTTGATTTTCCTGGGAAGTCATAGGATTTTGGATTTTAGATTTTGGATTAGGTAACTCTTATGTACTACTTAGACCAGAATGAATGAGAGTAGTTATTTTACTTTTGTCTGTTGCCTATTTCCTGTTGGCTTTGCATCAATCAAGTAAATTAAGTTGATTGAATCAGCTTTCGGCACATTTGCTATTTTGTTACATAATGTTAATTAATTAGCAGAATAATATCATTTAGTTGCTCATTATCCAGTACAAGGTATACTGATAAACAAGTTTGCTTCGATATTGAGCTTGTTTATCAGTAAATACACGGATAAGCATCTACCTTTTTTTGAGGTTATTTCGGACTTTTGATAGGCTAGTAAATTGGTTGATAGGTATTATCGCTTCTTTGGACATTACTGGCAAAATTTAAATTTTATTCCGAGCTTTTTACCTTTTAGATATTATCAAAAAATTGGAATGTGAGTTATGTTGTTTACGCTAATGGTCGCTACGTATCAGGGGCTATAACCTTTGACTATTCTAGTTTCATTTATTTCAAGCGTTTAATACCCATTTGCACACAAAATATTATTACCCTCACGCTTCAGACTTTTTCCGCAGACCCTACTTAGGGCTTGCCGAAAAATAGTTAGACTTTACATATCGTAAGCTGTTGAGGCTATTTTGGCTGAAAAAAAATGCAAATACATGGGTATATAAAACTTCAAAATCTGGCATTTGTAATTTTTTTGGGTCTTTTGAAAAGTGGAAGGGGAAAGCGTAAAACTATTCCCTGCACAGACGCAACATGTCGCGTCTCTCCCTATTCCCTACCCCTACTAAAAGACTTATTCAGCAGACCCTACTTAAATGGGAACAACATCAAAAAACGGTAGCAAATAGATAGATTTTGCTACCGTTCCCGATTTCCATCAAATCTGGTTTAAATCAACTTTGGTTTCAATTATGATTCAACCCCAGGTGTCAACAGTTCGCGACGCTGCTCGGAACGAACGACTACATTACCTGCTTCGTTGATATCGACAACAGCTGTGTCACCCTCTTTAATTCGTCCAGAGAGAATCTCTTCTGCCAAACTATCTTCAAGCAAACGCATAATCGCTCGACGTAAGGGACGCGCTCCGTAGGATTGGCTGTAACCTTCCTCGATTAAACGCTCTTTGAAGCGGTCGGAAACCTCTAGGGTAATACCTTTTTCGGTTAACCTTCCAAATACTTCCTTGAGCATAATTGCGGCAATTTCCGTAACTTCCTGCTTGTTAAGTTGACGGAAGACGATAATTTCGTCCAGACGGTTGAGGAACTCAGGACGGAAGTAGTTTTTCAGTTCTTCGTTAACTAAAGCGCGAATGCGGTTGTATTGGGATTCGCTTTCATCTTCGGCTAACTCGAAACCAATTCCACCACCACCTTTTTCAATCACCTTAGAACCGATGTTCGAGGTCAAAATAATCAAGGTGTTTTTAAAGTCCACTGTCCGACCCTTCGCATCGGTCAACCGACCGTCTTCCAGGATTTGCAGCAACATGTTGAATACGTCGGGGTGGGCTTTTTCGATTTCGTCGAATAATACCACTGTGTATGGACGACGACGTACTGCTTCCGTTAACTGACCGCCTTCGTTGTAGCCAACGTAACCTGGAGGCGAACCAATCAGTTTGCTGACGGTGTGACGTTCCATGTACTCGGACATATCTAGGCGAATCATCGCTTCTTCCGAACCAAAGAAGTAAGCTGCCAAGGATTTGGTTAACTCGGTTTTACCAACCCCCGTTGGACCAGAGAAAATAAAGCTAGCAATGGGACGGTTGGGGTTCTTCAAACCGACGCGAGCGCGACGAATTGCCCGTGATACGGCTTTGACCGCATCTTCCTGACCGATAAGACGTTGGTGGAGTGTATCCTCCATGTGCAGTAATTTCTCGGATTCGGATTCGGTCAATTTGTTGACGGGAACACCTGTCCAAGATGCCACAATGTGGGCAATATCTTCTTCGGTGACAACGGGTTCATCACCTTCGGTTTTGCTTCCAGAAGCTTTACTTTGGGCAATGGTGCGAATTTCGGCTTTAATTTCCATCTCGCGATCGCGCAATTCGCCAGCTCGATCAAAATCCTGGGAACGCACTGCATCGTCTTTTTGCTTGAGAATTTGCCGCAGTTCCTTGTCGAGTTCCTTCGCTGCTGGGGGTAATTGGGAATTTATTAAACGTACCCGCGAACCCGCTTCATCGATTAAGTCGATGGCTTTGTCGGGTAAATAACGGTCTGAAATATAACGGTCGGATAATTTCGCGGCTGCAACTAAAGCCTCATCAGAAATCTTGAGTTTATGATGCTGCTCGTAGCGATCGCGTAATCCGTATAAAATTTCGATGGTTTCATCAACCGTCGGCTCACCCACCATTACTGGTTGGAAACGGCGTTCCAAGGCTGCATCCCGTTCGATGTGTTTGCGATACTCATCTAGTGTGGTTGCACCAATACACTGTAATTCGCCGCGTGCGAGCGCTGGTTTGAGGATATTGGCAGCGTCGATTGCTCCTTCTGCCGCACCTGCACCGATTAATGTGTGAACCTCGTCAATAACTAAAATAACGTTTCCTGCCTGACGAATCTCATCCATGATTTTCTTCAGGCGCTCTTCAAATTCACCCCGGTATTTAGTTCCAGCGACGAGTAATCCAATATCAAGCGTTACAACCCGCTTGTCTTCGAGGATATCCGGAACATCCTTGTTGGCAATTCTCGATGCTAATCCTTCGGCGATCGCTGTCTTCCCAACGCCTGGCTCCCCGATTAGAACTGGGTTGTTCTTGGTTCGCCGACCCAATATCTGAATCACGCGCTCAATTTCTTTGGCACGTCCTACTACTGGATCAAGCTTGCCATCAGTCGCCATTTGCGTCAGATTCGAGCCAAATTCATCGAGGGTCGGCGTTTTTGTCCGACTCGACGAACCACCGGGAGCAACCTCCGCAGTCTCGCCCAACATCCGAATCACTTGAGTACGCACTTTAGACAGGTCTACGCCGAGATTCTCAAGCACCCGTGCTGCCACACCTTCCCCTTCGCGGATCAAGCCCAACAGCAGATGCTCAGTACCGATGTAGTTGTGTCCTAACTGGCGTGCTTCTTCAAGCGACAGTTCGAGAACTCGTTTTGCTCTGGGTGTAAATGGTATTTCCACCGCAACAAATCCAGATCCTCGACCTATGATCTTTTCCACTTCGATGCGAGCGTCTTTGAGATTAACTCCCATTGACTTCAGCACCTTAGCCGCCACGCCGGTTCCTTCGCCAATTAGACCCAGGAGGATCTGCTCGGTTCCGACGAAATTATGCCCAAGACGGCGTGCCTCTTCTTGAGCGAGCATTATCACCTTAATGGCTTTTTCTGTGAAGCGTTCAAACATGGCATTTTTCCCATCACCTGCGTCGTGCCGGTACGCTGATTTTAGCACAGCAAAATCCAATGGATGTCTGTATCAAGTTTCAGATATCCGTACCTTGTCACCCAAGTTTAGGGGAAATTTTTCTTTTTTTTTATACTCTCGTCGTCATGACATACTGAGGAGATACGTCGAAAATATCTATTTATAAGACTTTTAAACAAATTTAGCCGCTTTTGCTAAGTTGACTTATACATCACCAAGTATAAATTTATATATGAAAACCTTACTTTTGTCAAGCCCTAAATAAACATTATGATTTTTTTAAATGTATAAAGCTTTATCGATTAAATTTCATTAATTGTAATAATAAGAGGTAAAGAATTGTTAAGTGGAAGGTGAAGGGATTGGGAATAGGGTCGTCAGGAGACAGAATTTAGGTATGCTCCCCAGCATTCCCTACTCCCTTCCTAACCGAATTCCGGGATCAAATGCCAATGGTAGACGCGTAGGCGATCGCGAATCGAGTCTTGCCATTGGTCGAGTTGTTGGGGAAAATGGGGACGTTGGAGGTCGCCACGCCACAGGATTAGGGCATCTTCACCGTTATCTTGGTAATAGCGTTTCCTGCGTCCGGCGGTTTGAAAGCCGAATTTTCGGTAGAGGGAAATTGCCGCTTTGTTGGAAGCTCTGACTTCTAGGGTAGCTCGTTCTAAGCTACGTTCGTGGGCAATTTGCAATAAACCCCACAGCAGCAGTTGTCCTAGTCCCTGACCTTGATATTGGGGATGAACGGCCAAAATGGTAATGTGAGCTTCTTCGAGAATTGACCAAACACAGGCGATTCCCAACAAGCTGAGGGATGAGGGTGTAGCGATCACGCCGATAATGTCGCTGTTGGGGCTATCTAGTTCCCGTTGATAGGCTTCGATTGTCCACAAACCACCAAAACAAGCACGATCGATTTCGAGAATCATGCTGATGTGGGAATGGTTGAGATGCTGGAGTTCGAGATTCGCGATGTTCATTCGCGATATTTGGATTTTCTAAAGGATAATAGAATCTTTATTATCTACTGCATTCAGAATAATCAAGCAGGGAGAGGGCAAAATCACCTTCTCAAAATTGTGTATTCTGTTTGAAGTAGTATTTTTGGTAGTTTCAAATACAATAATATCGCTATGGTTTCGACGCACCCCATCAGGGTTGAACAATCTGGTAGTCAATATATATCACAGGATGTAAATTCCCATACATCTCCTAATCAACAACTTTTACCATTAACGGCCCGTGTCAATCAGGATGACCACTTAGAAATTGGTGGGTGTGACGTGAAAGCGTTAGTAGAAAAGTTTGGTTCACCCCTGTATATTCTGGATGAGCAAACCTTACGCACGACTTGCCGTCAGTATCGCGATCGCTTTCAACAATACTATCCCGGTGAATCTCAGGTTTTGTATGCCTCCAAGGCTTGGAGTTGTTTAGCTGTTTGCGCGATCGCCCATAGTGAGGGTTTGGGTATTGATGTGGTTTCCGGAGGAGAATTATATACAGCTCTGCAAGCAGGAGTCAAACCGGAGGTAATTTATTTCCACGGCAATAATAAATCCCTGGAGGAGTTAAAATTGGGGATTGAGTCGGGGTGCAATATTGTAGCCGATAATTGGCACGAACTTCAAATGCTGGTGGAATTGGGTCAACAAGCCCAAGCTCCCATCCCGGTGATGTTACGGTTGACTCCGGGAATCGAATGTCACACCCATGAATACATTCGTACCGGTCATTTAGATAGTAAATTTGGTTTTGACCCCAATGAATTGGATGATGTATTTGCCTTTGTCCGTGATAACCCGGTGTTGAATTGTATTGGTTTACATGCCCATATTGGTTCCCAAATCTTTGAACGCCAACCCCACCGTGACTTGGCAGCAGTAATGGTGGAGTGGTTATCTAAGGCTGCCAGTTTTGGATTACATGTGGGTGAGTTAAACGTTGGTGGTGGGTTAGGAATTAAATATACAGAAACTGATGACCCTCCAAGCATTGCCGAATGGGTGAAGCCCATTTGTGAAGTTGTTCAAGCAGCCTGTGAAGCGGAGAATTTACCCTTACCCAAATTATTATCGGAACCCGGGCGATCGCTGATTGGGACGGCTTGTGTTACAGCTTATACAGTTGGTTCCTCAAAAACTGTGCCAGATATTCGCACCTACGTCGCAGTGGATGGTGGTATGTCCGATAACCCCCGTCCGATAACCTATCAGTCAGTATATCGAGCCGTGGTCGCCAATAAAATGAGTGTTCCGGCAACAGAAACAGTCACAGTGGCTGGGAAGCATTGCGAGTCAGGAGATGTGGTGATCAAAAATGCCCAATTACCACCCACCCAAGCCGGAGATATTCTCGTCGTTTTAGCTACGGGTGCTTACAATTACAGTATGGCTTCTAATTACAACCGTTTGCCTCGGCCGGCGGCGGTATTAGTGGCAGATGGCGAAGCAAATGTGATTTTGCGCCGGGAAACCTATCAAGAATTAATTGCTAACGATAATTTACCGGAAAAACTTCTCCAGCGATAGGAATATTAAGGTAAGGATGGGCCAAGATGAAAAGTTTAAGCAAAAATTAAAATTTTCATTACCTTGATTACTATCCTTACTGATATACTTTGCTGAATTTAATTATTGTTTAAGGACAAAATATTTGATCCAGATGTCATGGGAGATTGGTGGAAGCAATGGCTGACATATTTCGTGTCCCAGTCTTTGCTGCTAAAGGCTCTGGATATCGTCTTAGTGTTGACGTTGACATACATGATGCTAGTCCTGATTAATGAACGTCGAACACTGTGGATGGTGCGGGGATTTATTCTTTTAATGCTAGCGTCTGCACTCAGCCATCAGTTAGGTTTAGAACTACTCAATTTTGTTCTGGAAAAATTGGTGATTGGTTGTGCGGTGGCAATGGCTGTGGCTTTACAATCTGAATTTCGCCGGTTTTTGGAACGTTTAGGACGGGGAGAGTTTGGACAGTTGTTTCAAACTTCCAGTTTAGCGGTTCCCAAATCCGATAGCGTAGTTGACGAAATTGTTGAGGCGGTTCGAGAACTATCCAAAAATCGGATTGGGGCGCTCATAATTATCGAAACTAGCGGACTAATCGATGAACGGGATTTTTCTGTTCCCGGTGTGAAATTAAATGCTGAGGTATCTAAGGAGTTAATCCAAACGATTTTTCAGCCGAAGACACTTTTACATGATGGTGCTACATTGATACGTGGCTCGCGTATAGTTTCATCAGGTATAATTTTACCGCTTTCAGGGCGTACAGCCTCGCGTCAGTTGGGAACACGCCACAGGGCGGCTATGGGAATTACTGAGCGAGTCGAAAATTGTATCTGTGTGGTTGTATCGGAAGAAACCGGTTCGATTTCCCTGGCTGAAAGGGGAAATTTAAATCGACCACTGACGATTACCAAACTGAAAGAATCCCTAGAGGATAAATTGTCTCCCAGTGTAGATCGCGAAGCTGTGGCCACGGATTTACTCGGTTTGGGACGACAAGTACGCAGCAAAGCCTTCTTTGTCATTTCGCGTTTACTCGGATTACCATCGACCGCTTCTCGGAAGAAAAAATGACAGCACAACAAACAGAACAGCGAGTTTTACCATCGGATCTCAAACCAGAATTACTTCCTAAACACGTTGCGGTGATTATGGATGGAAATGGCCGCTGGGCCAAACGTCGGGGTCTACCGCGAGTTATGGGTCATAAACGTGGTGTGGACTCCTTGAAGGAAATTCTCCGAACTTGTAATGATTGGGGAATCGGGGCTTTAACTGCCTATGCATTTTCTACGGAAAATTGGAAACGTCCTCATGAAGAGGTTGATTTTTTGATGTCTTTGTTTCAGGTTGTGCTGCGCCAAGAACTACGGGAAATGATGGAGGAAAGTGTCCGCATCCAATTTGCGGGACATTTGGCCTCCTTACCAACTTCCCTGCAAGAGCAAATTGCCCAAGCAACGGAGGAAACCCGTAATAACCGAGGTATTCGTTTTACAATTGCTACCAACTATGGTGGAAGGCAGGAAATTATCCATGCTTGTCAAGCGATCGCTAAATTAGTGGAACAGGGTTTAGTGAAACCGGAGCAAATTGATGAGGCTTTGTTTGAGAAGTATTTGTATACGGCGGACATCGGCGACCCGGATTTACTCATTCGTACCAGTGGGGAAATGCGGGTGAGTAATTTTTTACTTTGGCAAATCGCCTATACGGAAATTTACGTGACGGATACATTATGGCCTGATTTTAACCGTAGTGAGTTGTATCTGGCTTTACGAGCTTACCAACAACGCGATCGCCGTTATGGTAGCGTAGAAAGTACGGTCAAGTAGCTGATTCTATTAAATTCAAGTTAATCTCCCATCGAGATTTGACACAATCAAGGATAAAAATGCTAGGGTGCTGTTAATTTTTCTCCTACTCCCTACTCACTCTATCTACCATGAATAAAATCGAAGATACTCCTAAAGGTTTGTTAACAAGTAAGGTAAAATTAATTGCTATTGGTTTCCTAGCAGCTATTGTTGCTGGCGCTGTGTTATATGCTTTCGGTTGGTGGCAAGGCAGTAAATCGGTTGATTCTGGAGAGGAGCAAATTAACAAAATTAACCAGGAGTTACAAGTTAGTCAACAACAAGTTAATCTGCTACAAAATCGGAGTTATTTAATGCAGGCTCGTGCCGCTTTGTTTGAAAGTGCTGTAGATTTAGATCAGCGTAATTTTGGCATGGCTAATGTCCGTTTACAGGAAGCGGCTAACGCCCTTGGACAAGTGAAGGATGGACAGAATAAACTGGATGTGGTTAAGTTGGGTGAATTACGACAAAAAATAGCCCAAACTAATATTAATGTTGCGGTAAATCTGGAAGCACAACGCCAAAAAATCCTCAGTTTTGTGCGAGAATTAAATGGTTTAATTCCGGAGGAGTTTAAGCAAGTATCTACAGAGAAAACTCAATGAAAACCTATTTATTGGGTTCCCTATTTCCTCCTCCAAAACTAATGTTTTCAATTTGGATGAGGTGTGGTTTTTAAAAACCTGCGCATGAATGCTTGTTTATATTTATCAATAAATCCATAATAAAAAAGTTCCCAAGTGGATAAATTACAATAATTCTGGTTGAGAAAAAGAAGGTCTTCGTGACAGGTAATTGTATAAACAAGACAAGCAAATCCCAGTTGTTGCAATTTGGCTTTAATTGCTTGAATTCTCTGACCCATATTATCTAGATAGGTGAGAAAATCGTGAAATTCAACACTGATTTGTTTTATCTTCGTGATTGTGCTGTCACTCAGGGAATTAAATAATTCTATTTCTGCACCTTCAATATCAACTTTTAATAAATCAACTTGCTCAATTTGATTTATTTCTAAAAATCTTTCTAAAGTTATGCCTTGAACTTGAACGACTTTCTCTGTATTCGCATATTAATTTTTAATTAAATCATTTTGACACAAAACCCGTAGAGACGACCCCACAGGTCGTCTCTACCAATTACAAATAATCCCAACCTCGATACTGGTAATTATACAGAAATATTTCTGGGTGGATAATTTCTGCAAGGATTTCTAAGGAATCAACTAAGCGTGGACCAGGACGATTAAAGTAAGCATTTCCGTCTGTGACATAAACCCGTTGATTACGGACTGCACGTAAGTTTTGCCATTCGGGTTTTTGGGTAACTGTACGTTGGGTGTCGTGACGAGTTTGTTCTAAATTCAATCCACAGGACATGAAGATGATAATATCTGGATCATAAGTTACCACGTCTTCCCATTCAATCCTTGGTGAGTGTTTCCCTATTTGACTCAATAGGGGTTTTCCTCCGGCAATTTGGACTAATTCAGGAATCCAGTTCCCTGCGACCATGAGGGGTTCGTTCCATTCAATGCAGAGGACAGAGGGGAGAATTTCTGACTGAGCAAGTCCCTTGGTTCGAGTATGGACGATTTTTACCCGTGATTCCAAGTTTTCTAATAATTTCACCGCATCGACTTGGAAAATCCTGGCTACTTCCTCTATATCTTTCCAGACATCTTTCAAAACAAGGGGTTGTAACGAGATAATTTGGGGTAAGGGTGTGATAACTTCAGATACAGCGTCTTTGACGTTTTGCAGACTAACAGCACATACTTGACATTGGTCTTGGGTAATAATGTGGGTGGGTTGGAGTGATTTTAAAGTGTCTATTTTAATGTCGTATATACTGAGGGCAGAGCGAAGTAATTGATTGACATTAGCGTTAATCGCTTCTGAGGATAGGTCAGAATCGAGACGGGGTTGAGTACAAACTGGAAGATTTTGGATTGCTGGGGGATAATCGCATTCGTGGGAGCGTCCGACAAGGCGATCGCTTAAACCTAATGCAGCTAAAATCTCTGTCCCACTGGGGATAAGTGAAACTATTCTGGCATCTTCGATCATTGCTGCACCTGTTGAAATTGCTGGTAATTACATTTTGGCAAATTTTTAATTTACTTAACTGATTTCGGAAGAAATATTTATAGTTTAGCGAGTATTTACCCCTATGATTTTGAGATAGGAAAACAGGATGTATCCAGCTAAGTTGAGAAATATAAGTGTCACACCATGCAGCAAAAATCATCTTTTGAAGTTGTTATCTTAATGTCATGTTAATCAGAATCGTTTATTTTATATGTATTTATACTTACGGAATTGGTCGTCAAATATGTGTATCTAATTGCTAATTGAACGAAGGTGGAAATTCTCGAACGGTGCAAAGGGTGGCAGTTATGATATCAAAACCGATTAAAGTACTAGTTTTTAATAATACGTATAAGGATTTAAATTCAACAGAAGGGAAAGATAGCCATCAGCCAGAGGCTTTAAGCTTGGCGTATCACCTGGAGAATAGTCAAAATCACAGTGGGAGTGATTTCGTTGATTTGTTGACAAAAATTAACCAAGAAGATAGTGAAAGGAAGTTTTTGATTGATTTTGAGAATTATCCACGGACTTCACAAGCAAATGGACAACAGGAGTATTTGGATATTACAAAAATTAAGTTATTTCCCCATTTACATATCCATAAATTTGATATAATCATTCTCGATTTTTCCCAACAAGTAGAACCTGATTTACAGTTAATTACCCAGATACATTTATTAGTACTTGATTTACCAATCATTGTGGTTGCTTTTCACCAAGATGAAACAATTATCGAAGATATATTAGGTCACGGAGCTACGGATTATTTATGTTTATCAAAATTAGATAGAGCAAGTTTACGCTATCATTTGCTTGCAGCTTACCAGCGTCGCTGTAGACAAAATGATTTGGTAATGGTGACTAAACCTGAATCCCATTTTCGAGCTATTTTTGAACGTTCTTCCCTGGGAATTGGCTTAATTGATATGACGGGACATTTAGTAGATGTAAACCCCGCATTATGTAAGCTACTGAATTACGAGCGTAATGACTTATTTGGTAAACGTTTTACAGATTTAATTAGTTGCGCACCGGGTGATTTAGAAGTTTATCAACAATTGGTTTCCTATCCTCTTGAACGGTTAGAAATGGAGCGTCGATTGATTCGTGAAGATGGTCGTTTAGTTTGGACAAATTTGAATTTGTCGTTGATTCCTAACATAAGTGGAGAACCCGCTTATTATTTAGCCATGATAGAAGATATTCGCGATCGCAAACAGGCTGAGTTTAAGTTACGCAAAACAAAGGAAGCTGCGGAAGCGGGAAATCGAGCTAAAAGCGAGTTTCTCGCAACGATGAGTCACGAGTTACGCACTCCCCTCCATGCGATTATGGGATTGTCTCAGTTGCTCCAGCAAAAAATTGTCGGGGAATTAAATGAGAAGCAATTGGAATATATTAATTGTATTTATTCGAGTGGGGAGCATTTATTGGCTCTGATTAACGATATTCTCGATTTATCGAAGGTGGAAGCGGGGAAAGAAGAGTTATGTTTAATACCGATTCCCATTGTTGATATCTGTAATTATGTGATTTCCACAGTACGCGATCGCGCTGTTGCCAAAGGGTTAGAATTAATCTCGGAAATTCGTACAGATGTGGAAAATTGTGTTGCGGATGAGCGTCGTCTCAAGCAGATGTTGTTAAATTTGTTGACCAATGCGATTAAGTTTACCGCATCTGGTCAGGTGCAGTTAATCGTGGAAAAAATTGAGAAATGTCTGTATTTTCATGTTGTGGATACGGGAATTGGAATTGACCCTAGTAATTTTGATTTATTATTTGAACCTTTTACCCAAGTTGATAGTAATTTGAATCGACAGTATGAAGGTACAGGTTTAGGATTAGCTTTGACGAGAAAACTTGCGCGTTTACATGGGGGGGATGTAATAGTTGAGTCAGCTGTTGGTAAGGGAAGTAAATTTTCCTTACTTTTACCCCACCATGAGCAAAGTGAGATTAATGCGCTCAACAGTAATATGTTTGATTCCTGGAATCTTAACCATGAATATTTAGAAAACCAAGTATCTAATCAAAATGGTTTTCCACAGCAACCGGTTCAACCTAAGCGTATTTTTTTAGTTGAAGATGAAGAAAATACGGCGATTTTATTACAGGATTACCTGCAAACAATTGGTTATCAGGTTGAAATTAGCGCTGATGGGGAAGATTTTTTAGCACGAGTACGGGAATTTGATGCAGATTTAATTTTACTGGATATTCACCTATCTGGTAACGTGAGTGGAATGGATTTATTACAGGAATTGCGACAACAACCGGATTTAGATTTTCTACCTGTAATTGTGGTGACTCCGACAGCAATTAGCGAACGTCAACAGTTTTTATACGCAGGTGCGAATGACGTACTGAGTAAACCAATTGGGATTGTGCAGTTAGAATCGATTTTGATGCGGTATTTGGGATGAGAATTCAGGATACAGGAGAGTTTGCGGGGATTATCTTTTGACTTTAGTAAGTAAGTGGTGAGACAAAATTCATTATACAAAACTTTGACTTGAAGCTCTTACTCAGCATTACCTAGCCTAAATACTAATATGTAATTATTTCTGTCGATATATTTGTTGACTTTCAGCCAGTTTATTTTACTTTCATGGCAACATCAACACCATCACTGACCAATTTTCCATCTTCCATATAGATAATTCGGTCAGCAATGTCTAAAATCCGGTTGTCGTGGGTGACGAGTAAAATTGTACAACCTTGCTGTTTCGCTAGTTTTTGCATTAATTCCACCACATCCCGTCCAGATTTCTTATCAAGTGCTGCTGTCGGTTCATCTGCAAGGACAATTTTCGGATGACTAACTAAAGCACGAGCGATCGCAACCCGTTGTCGTTGTCCTCCAGATAAACTTTCTGGATAATAATCCATTCGTTCTTCTAAACCAACAGATGTAAGCATTTCCTCAGCTTTTGCATTTGGGTCTCCAGCTAAATATTGTTCGTGGAGTTCCAGGGACATACGGACGTTTTCCTTTGCAGTCAGAAAAGTCATTAAATTATGAGCTTGGAAAATATAACCGATATTGCGTCTGAGTTGAGTTAATTGATGTTTATTTGCACCACAAATTTCCTGACCAAGAATTTTCAGACTACCTATTTGTGCAGAACGTAAACCACCCATTAAAGTTAGTAAAGTTGTTTTCCCGGAACCAGAGGGTCCGGTCATGATGACAATTTCTCCAGCTTGGATTTCCAAATTAATATCAAATAAAGCTTGCTTACGTAATGCACCTGTCCCAAAAAAGTGATTCAGTTGGTAGATAGCGATCGCTGGTTCTGAATTTAAGTTTTGGTCAAACATAAAAGATGACTTTGTGGTGATGATTTATGACTAATAAATGGGGAGTGGGGAGTGGGAATGAGTTATATCGTTAATGCTTTATAATTCGTAATTCGTAATTCGTAATTCTTAATAGCCTACGGCAAGGCTACGCCTACGTAATACCCGCGTAGTGGGTATTATCTATTAATTATGAATTAATTTAAATGAATTAATTTAAAAAATATCTGCTGGGTCAGCCGAACGTAACTTACGCATAGCCACCGCTCCAGAAATACTACACATAACTACCGTCAAGATAAACACATTAATTGCCCTTTCTACAGTCATGGCAATTGGTAACATAGTAGCAACAGATGCCGCATAGTACAAACCTAAAGTTAACACAAAACTCGGAATATAACCCAATACAGCTAGGATTAATGATTCCTGCATTAACACGGTCAGTAAATACCGGTCAGTATAACCCATTGCTTTTAATGTTGCGTATTCTGGTAAATGTTCGGAAACATCCGAGTACAAAATTTGATAAACAATCACAATTCCCACAATAAAGCCAACCCCTACACCCAAACCAAAAATAAATCCAATTGCTGTACCATCTGCCCAATATTTCTTTTCGATTTGGGCAAATTCCTCCACACTCAAAACTAATACATCATTGGGTAATAGTCGGTCAATTTGCTGTTGAACAGCAGGAATATTGCTATTAGGTTTTAGCTTAATTAATCCTACCTGAATTTGATTGCGATCGCTAGCTGAAAATAGATTTAAAAAAGTGGAGTCACTCGTAATAATATTTCCATCGGCAGCAAAGGAAGCACCATTAACAAATAATCCTTTAACTTGGACATTTTTACCATTTAATTCCGTACTAAATTTACCTGATTTCTGAAAATCATCACCATTCACACCATATTCAGGACGACCAGCAATATCAAATAAAACCGTATTTAACGGCTTGATTTTGTCTAAATTTTGATTCACATCTGCCATTTTAAAGGTTTGTTTACTGGGGTCTACACCCCACACCAAAATGGTTCGTTCTAAACGGGTTTCCGGATTTCGCCATTGACCAGAAGCAATATAAACAGGTGTGACAGAT
Source organism: Calothrix sp. NIES-3974 (assembly GCF_002368395.1). GTDB lineage: Bacteria > Cyanobacteriota > Cyanobacteriia > Cyanobacteriales > Nostocaceae > NIES-3974. The sequence goes on along the minus strand of NZ_AP018254.1, from coordinate 819,263 downwards.
TCTACATTTTCTACTGCTAAAGTTTGATATAATCTTTGACGTTGAAAACTTTTAACTGCAAATAAAGTTTGCATCTGCGGGTCAATTAAGACTAAATCAGCTTGCAATTGTCGATGGGGTTGAATAGCAGCATCGTATAATGCACCTTCAAAACCCATTTGCAGTAACATCAAAATATCGGCAAAGGTAATCCCTGCAACTGCGACTAAAAGACGTGTTTTTTCCTTCATTAATTGTCGCCAAGCAAGGGGTGTTCTTTTAAATAGTTTCCGCATTCTTCCCCGTATTTGTTGATATATATTTGTGGAAAAGCCAGAAACCTCTCATATTTTCAGAGAACAGCCTCTTAGCTTAATTTTATTTTTACTCCCTATTCCCCACTTCCTTCAAATTTGAGAATTTTTGAGAAATCCAGTTGACTAACTACGAAGATAAACTGCGGGACTGGTATAGGTAATTGAACCCGTAAACAACATGATAATTCCTGCGGAAATAAACAGGGTCGGAAGATTAATTTCTAATAAAAACCCAGACAAAGCTTGGGAAAATGGATCAAGAGCGATCGCAGCAAATGTTAATAAACTCATTACCCTTCCCTGCATGGATATTTCGGTTTTTTCCTGTAACCAAGTAATTGCCAAAATGCTGACAATACCCCCAGCAAATCCCATACAAACTAGAATTACATAGGCAAGCCAAAAAGTATTAATAAACGCCAACATAATCATCCCCACACCCAGTAACCAAGATAACCACACCAACATCAAACCAATTCGTTTTACCCGACCAATAATTGCTGCAACCACCACACCTGCTAATGCACCAACACCATAAGCTGCAAGGAAATTTCCATAGGCGATCGCATCTCCTGCAAATCTTGATTCTACTAGTTTTGCACCCCCCACCACAATCGGTCCTAACATAGCAAAATTCAACATGGCTGCAACAAATAAACAAATCCGAATTACTTGATGATTCCATGCATATTTCCACCCTTCTATTAGTTGCTGACGGGTATCATTAAATGGATTTTTCATGGTTATATTCATCTCAGCAGGAGGTTCAATCAATTGTAAAAATAAACTCCCAATAGCAAATAAACTTGTATTAATCAGCAATGCAACTGGCAATCCTAAACTACCAACTAATAAACCAGATAATGTGGGGCCAATCACATTTGTAATCTGTTCACCTCCCCCTAAAAATGCATTTGCTGTTGCTAACTGTGATTTATCCACCAAGCGCGGTAACATAGTTAATAAAGCAGGATAAATTAATGCCTCCAAGGTTCCAAATAAAGCAAAAAAAATTATTAAGAAACTCCAATTAAAAGAAATTAGAAATAAGAAAACACTCGTGATTTCCACAATTAAAGTTACACCTAATGCAGCCATTGTCGCCACCCGATTCGCCGCAAATTGGTCAATTATTACTCCCGCAATTAACGTAAATATAACCCTGGGAATTGCCGCAGCCATCAAAACAGTGCCAATTGCGATACCTGAACCAGTCTCTTCCAAAACAAACCAAGTTAAAGCAACAACCCAAAATTGAACTGCACATAAAATCACCGTTTGTCCTAACCATAACCAGTAAAAATTTGCTTGTTGATATAACGGTTTTGTCTTCATTAATTGTGAAATTTGGAATTTGATATTAGAGATTTTTGTTTACTCAAAGTGAATCTATAAAATCATCATCCCAGAACATCACAATTACTATCCTATCTAAGGATACAAAATCCTGGATTTTGAGCAAGTAAGTTATAGGTCTTAAGAGACTGTTTGAAAAGTCGCTTTTAATACTTAAGAAGCTTGTTTTTTGGGAGTAGGGGAGACGTGACATGTCGCGTCTGGACGGGAATCACGAGTAGTCGATAATAATAAATATACCTTTTGAGCTTCTTTACTGTATTCCAGAAGATGATTAAGAAAGCATTTATTGACACTTTTCAAACATCCTCCAAGTAACGAATTATTCTAATCCGTAATTGATCATTACTCCTGCAAAAGAGCAATGCTTACGTAATTCGTAGTTCCAGACTATTAGGTTCGGGAATTTAGACCCGACCCTAACAAATCCACGATGGAAGAAGGAGAATTAAACCCAAAAATTACGTAGGTGCAGCCTTGCTGTAGGCTATTACTAATTCGTAATTCGTTAATTTTCCTTCTACTCCCTATTTCCCGATATCAATCTCCGTCTGTACCTGAAGATTCGATAAAGCTTCAACCCGTGGATTATCCTCTGGATTGATGCGAATTTTCACCTCGATGACACGACGGTCTAAATTTTCACCTGGTTGATTAGAAAACACGTTCTGACGACTTACCTGCAAACCTATCTGGGAAACTTTTCCCTTGACAGCACCAGTAAACGCTTCACCAGTAATTACCGCAGGTTGACCCAATTTCACCTTACTAATATCACTTTGATAAACCTCCGCAACAGCAACCATCCGTTCTGTTTGAGCTAATTCCACAATCCCGTTTGCACTAATTTTCTCCCCTGGTCGGGTATGGATTTTCATGATCCTACCTGCATCGGGAGCGCGAATCAAAGTTTGCTCTAACTCAGTTTCTGCTTGTTTTAGTGTAGCTTCTGCGTTCGCAACTTCTGTTTTTGCAGCTTGAACATCAACAGGACGGACTTCTGCAATACTCGTCAGAGTAGCTTTCGCTTCCATCACCTGTTTATTTCCCGTCCGAAGAATGCGATTTAACCCTACCTTCGCTTCACTAATTTGCTTACTATTAGTTGCGTTGATGCGTCGTAACTCCGCTTGTGCTTCACTCAGTTGACGTTGACTAGTTGCATTAATCCGTACAAGAACTGCTTTTGCTTCCCGAAGTTGTTGACGAGCGGTTTCCAAACTCAAACCCTTCTCATCAAATAGTGAATTGGAAATCGCACCTTCCGTTGCAAGTTGTTGATACCGTCTAAATTCAGCTTCTGCGTTATTTAATTGCGCTTCCAGTCTTTGAATGGTAGCAATTTGAGCTTGTTGATCCCCCTTCCACTGTGCATCCAGTCGCGCAATTACCTCCGTTTGCGCTTGTCTTTCCCCTAACCACTGCGCTTCCAACCGCGCGATCGCTTGTTGTTGTGCGGTTACATCACCCTGTAATTGTGCTTGTAGACGGGACACCGTAGCTTGTTGAGCGCGAATATCTCCGATTTTTGCACCTGCTTCTATTTGTGCAAGTTTTGATTTTGCGATCGCAACTCGTGTTTTCGCAATCCGCAATGCGTCTTCAAGTTTATTTTGAGAGTCCAGAATCGCAATTATTTGACCAGCTTGAACTTTATCCCCTTCTTTAACCAATAATTTTGCTATCCTATCCCCATCTAAAGCAACAGGAGCAGATAATTTAATTATTTCTGTTTCTGGTTCTAGTCTTCCTAAAGCTGATACCTTGGTGATTGGTGGTGTTACCAATTCTGTTTTTGCTTTTTGGGAATTTACCAATCCCCAAGGAGCTAAACCATAGTAAATTACACCTCCGGTTACGAATATTGCACCCGTAACTAAACCCAACAACCATCGATTTTTTGGTTCGATCAACGGTGTCATTTTCATGTGAGATTATTCGGTTTTGGATTTTAGATTTTAGATTATTCTTCGGTTGATCCGCACTACGTGCGTCTATGGATTTTGAATTGGGAATATCCTGTATTTCTCACGATTTTTCACGCGTGAACAGTAAGTTTTAAGTCAAGGCTTAATTCTCTTTCTATTCCCTACTCCCCACTCCCTCAGAAATGAAAATACAAATTGAATTTAAAGATATTCATACTTCTTACTCCTATCTCCCAATACGGTTCAGTGATTTTGGGAGACGCTATATGTCGCGTCTCTACAATTATTTTGGGTCTTTCTTATCCGAATTGTATTGTCCTGTCTCCTGTCTCCTGCATCCTATTTTCTTTCTCCAAATAAGCATTCACCATTTTTGCTAACAACATACATTGAGCTTTCACATCAAGATTCAGATTTCCTAACAATTTTTCCAGAATTAAACCATCAATTAATGACATGACAAAATCCGCAATTATCGGATTTTCCACCCCAATAAATTCATAAATTGCCCAACGATAGCGATCGCAGGTTTCTTGCCAACGTTGACCATCTACATCACCTTCCCTCTCCTGATTTTGAGCAAAGTCAACCATCAAATATGTCCATTTAATCTGGTCTTCCAGATTTTTCGCTAAATAATCAGCAAGTATTTCCGCTTTATCATCAAGACTCCTTATTCCTTGCCATTGCTTTGTCACAAAATAAATATCACGCTGGAGTTTTTCCTCCACCAGCTGCTCAAACAAAGCCTGCTTACTGGGAAAATAGTGATACAACGTCCCCGTTGACACATTCAAACCCTTGGCAATCTGCCGCATCGTAATCGAACCATATCCCTTCTGGGCAAACAAATCAAAGCATTTTTCTAGTAACTCCTGACGATACAACTCTTTATCTACAATTTTTGGCATTATTTAAACTAAATTTATTTATATCGAACGTTCGTTATTTATTAATATAGCAACCGAGGTTAGAAAAGTCAAACAACTTAAAAGCACTACTCCTGTCTCCCGTCTCCTAGTCCCTTATTCCTGTCTAAGTAGGTAGGTGCAATTAAACATAAAACCATGATGTAACCAATCATTCGGCGTAGAGACGACCCGACGGGTCGTCTCTACCCCCGTACAGACGCGATATATCGCGTCTCTCCCTGCTCTTAACGACAATTTTCACCATCCGCCTACTTACTGCAAATTTCCCTGTCTCTCACACTTAAAACTACCCGGTTCCCATTGACCCATATCCACATTTTCTAACTTAATCACATTCCCACACTGGGGTTGCAATAGATGACTCAATCCCCCCCAAATAACACTACGTCCAATATCTAAAACAGTTTTCCAGTGAGATTCCTGATTACCAGGTCTACCCGTTTCCGGGACAACTTCCGTTTCCACCCATATCCCATGAAAACCGAGAATAATTTTTGCCATCAATTCAGCCCGAAAAACATGGGAACCAGAGGTAATTAATTTTACTTTTTCCACATGCCAACTACGTAAAATTGGTAATCCATACAAAAAATTATCAAATGTGGATTTAGCACACTTTTCTAACCAAACATTCTGAATTGGTGCATTCTCCCGCGCAAAAATCAGACGAATACAAGGGTCCTTTGAACCCTGGGAAATCAAGATTGGTATCTCACCGAACAGATTTACTCGCTGGGAAACGTATATTTCTCTTTGAATACTACCACCAAGTACAAAGACTGCATCAACAGACTTGGAAGAAGCCCGAATCAGGGTTATAGTGTTATAAATTAGCCATAGGCTCAGGAACACCCCCAGCCCCACGCCAATTTTCTGCCTGAATTTTCCCTTTTGTAGTTTCCTGAATAATTTGGTGTGTAGTCTATTTTGTAAAGATATATGGTGTATGCCATTAAAATACCTCTTTACATTTCTTTTCATTACATCCTCTTGACCCATTCACTTTGTAAAATTCTATTAACTCAGATCATTAGCAATTCCAGTGTTATCTTAAGAAGAGGGATTCATTATTACGCAAATTCACTGAATAAACGATTTACTGTAGTATTCAATTGTATTCAATGATATGTGATAATTTTCTTTCCGGAGGAGTGCGACTAAACCAGATAAGATTTGCAGGGGCTGTATAGTAAGTTACTGAGAATACGGTTCTTCCTGGGGTTTATCTTGTAGAGTAAACCTAGAGGCCATTTCACAGGGTATAACAGTCAAATCAGCCAAATCAGCCTAAAACTATGTATCCCTGAACCTGATTGCTAAACTGTCAACAATTACGATTATTCCAGCACATACATGAACCAATCTGCGAACCGTCACTCACCATTGCAGTTAGCCTTAATTAGTGGATTAATTTCTTCCACAGCGATTTTTTCATTTTTGGGTTTAGCTTGGTGTCGTTCAGCTAAGGCGACATTACAGGACAGCCCGAAGGCAATAGTAGACCAAGTTTGGCAGCTAGTAAACCGCGAGTATGTCGATGGCAAGTTTAATCAGAATGATTGGCTTGCGGTACGACGGGAGTTACTAAGTAAAGATTACAGTTCCAAAGAAGAAGCTTACAATGCGATTCGCAACGCATTAAAGTTGTTAAATGACCCCTACAGCCGTTTTCTCGACCCCAAGCAGTATCAAGCCCTAACCAGTCAAACTGCGGGGGAAGTATCGGGGATTGGGATTCGGATGGAGATCAATGAGCGAACCAAGCGTTTGACGGTCGTAGAAGCGATTGAAAATTCACCAGCTCTCAAAGCGGGAATTCAGTCTGGGGATGAAATTTTAGCGATAGATGGCAAGCCAACGGCAACGATGAAAATTGACGATGCTTCCGGACTAATTCGAGGACGGGTAGGTTCGGCGGTGGTGTTGCGAATTGGTCGTCAAGGTCAAGGTGAGTTTGATGTCAAGCTCACCCGGGCAACAATCGAAGTCCCCGCAGTCAAGTATACCATGCGACAGGAAGGGACACGGAAAATTGGCTATATTCGCCTACGGGAATTTAGTGCCCATGCTTCAGAACAGATGCGTCGTGCCATCCGTGATTTAAACAGTAAAGGTGCGCAAGGCTATGTGTTGGATTTGCGGGGAAATCCGGGTGGTTTGTTGCAAGCGAGTATTGAAATTGCTCGGATGTGGTTGGACGATGGTTCGATTGTCAGGACTGTAGACCGTAAGGGTGGTAACGATATCACAAAAGCGAATCGAACCGCATTAGCGAAACAGCCCTTAGCAGTGTTGGTGGACAGTAATTCTGCCAGTGCTAGTGAGATTTTAACAGGTGCGCTCCAGGATAATCAACGGGCGGTTGTGATTGGGACAACCACCTTTGGTAAGGCATTAGTGCAATCGGTGCATGAGTTAGCAGATGGTTCCGGTGTGGCGATTACCATTGCCCACTACTATACTCCCAAGGGTACTGATATTAACCAGAAAGGGATTACCCCGGATATTAAGCTGGATTTGAGCGAAAGTCAGCAAAAACAACTGGCATCAAATCCCGACTTGTTAGGAACCCTGAATGACCCTCACTATGCCCGTGCCCTTTCGATTTTATCGAGTAACCACTTAGCCAAACCAGGTTCACCCCAGTGGCGATCGCAATTTCGTTCGCTGAATACAAATAATTTATAACCCAAGATGGGAACGGATCTATCCGGATGGGTTATACGTGAAAACGCTTCGCGAAATGTAACTTAATTTGCATTCAAATTACTGATTTCAGGTTTTAGTTGGGGAATACTAAATTAGGAGTTTCCAGCTAGAACCTTGAATTTTATGTATCCGACAACCCTTGATACAGCCGAAAAAACAGCCATGAATCCGTTTATGCCCAAAGTGTCGGTCGTCATACCGATTTATAATGGGGAGGCAGACTTGCCGGAGTTGCTAGAGTGTCTTTTTGCACAGACCTATCCGAGCGAGCATGTAGAGTATTTATTAGTAGATAACAATAGTAGCGATCGCACGTTTGCCCAATTACAAACAGCCGCCGCCCATACCCACATTAACCTAATTCCCCTCCAGGAAGCAAATATCCAAAGTTCCTACGCTGCAAGGAATACGGGTATCCGTCACGCAACGGGGGAAATCATTGCCTTCACCGATGCGGATTGTCGTCCCCAACCCCACTGGTTAGAATCTCTCATTCAACCCTTCATCGAATCGGATGTAGCCATCGTCGCAGGGGAAATTATCGCCCTTTCTGGTCATACCATCCTCGAAAAATTTGCCGATCACCATCAAACTCTTTCCCAAAAACATACCCTTGCTCACAAATTTTATCCCTACGGACAAACTGCCAATTTAGCAATTCGTCGTACTGCTTTAGAAAAAGTCGGTCTATTCCGTCCCTATTTAAGTACGGGGGGAGATGCGGATATTTGTTGGCGAATCCAAAAAGAAAATATTGGTCGGATCGAATTTGTCCCCGATGCAATTGTCAAACACCGTCACCGTGCGACCTTGAGGGAATTAGCCAGTCAATGGCGACGTTATGGACGTTCTAACCGCTATTTACATGAACTCCACGGAATTGACTTGATGCGGGAAGTATCCCTCCGGGAATGTTTGTATGTGATTGGACGCTGGTTATTCCGAGATTTACCCAAGTATGTGATAAAAGCCTTTTTTGGTCAAGCAAGCTTAATTGATATTCTGGATACACCCATTGGTATATACACAGCACGGTCACGTTACATAGGACAAAAAGATGCAAAATTGCCAGAACAAGCAACTATGATTGATTGGCTTTGAGGTAAGAAGTCGGGTGTCGGAGAAAACCCGACTCCTAAAGCTCAAGCTACATGCTTAACTGCGTTCCAACAATATGTCGACCCTTCTTCGACCTGGAAGTACTTCACCTGGTAAATACTCGACTTCTCCAGCGATTCAAGCGAGCTTCACCGATAGTTGCAAGTCTTCTCGCATCGGCAATTTGTTCTCGGAGGGTGGCAATCCGTTGGGCTTGAACATCTGCGTAGTCTTGCCAAGATTGCGACTTGTCCAAATCAACAAAATTCGTAAAATTACTCACCTGGGATGCACCGATACTAGCAAAAGGTCGTAATTCTGCTAATTGGGCTTGTAAACTTTCTAACTCACCGGCTTGGGCTTGAATAGTTTCCCGCAATTGCTGCGGTGCGGGTAGAATTTCTGTATAGAAAGGTTGGTACCGAGGTGGTTCAATGGCTGGAGGGGGGTTATTGAGTCCGAGAACCTGAGCCAACAGAGAATTGACATCGGTGGGTTTTTGGGGGTTGTAGGTCAGAGCGGAAATCAGCGATCGCGTTAATTTTGGTTGGGTATCCGCGTCACTGGTGGCATTACCTGTAAATAATTGTTGCATGTGGGCAAATTCAGCAGCATTCACTCCCACTTGGGTAGTATGACCGCGATAGAAAGGAACAACATGATCACCAAAGGCGTTCATGTACTCATCGCTTTCTAGATAGGAATCAATTTCCGCCTCAAAACCATGCTGATCGAGGATTTGACTATGGACAGACATCTCCTGGTAATCCTGGGGAGCGCGTCCTAGCAGATGTTTAAAATTTAACTCTATGCCTCGATAACGATAGCAATTGTGAAAAAAGCGATCGCGATATAACTGGGATGTGGCCACATGGCGGACAAAATCACGAACGGTAATTTCCCGTGCTTGCAATTGGGATTCAGCCACATGTAAGCGTTCACTTTCCATCACATGGGTATTTCCCAAAACTTGACGGTAAACCGCACGAATTACCGTTTCCACCTCTGTTGGGGAAGCTCCTGGCCATAATTCCGTGGGAGAATTGAGTTCTGAATCACGTAATAGCGTTGTGATCAATTGACTTACCTCCGATTCTGGCTGTAATTAACTTTCATGCTTTACCAGTTACCACCGATTTGTGATGAGCTAATTATTCCAAGATATCTTTCATCTCATCGGTAATGGTTATACTGCAAAGAGTAATAAATTGAACTTCTGAAATAGCCACAATGCTTGTGAATTAAGCTATGTAGCTCACTGCTAACCACTCGCAGTATAACTATTAACTGCTAACTGATTTCAGCAGTGTTTCTTAAGTTAGCAAGAATTGGAACAAAGTTAGAGTTACGTTTTATGACAAAAAATTACGTCTTTGTGCTAGTCCGTTCTCATCCCAATCATGGTTAAGCTAATCAAGAGAATCTCAACAACAGGGAGTCGGTACATGTCTGGTTTATTTAATCGCATGATGGGTAGAACCCGTTACGTTGTCTGTCGTATATTTGTACATTTGAGTGGTACAGATGTGACACCAATTCTCGGAGTATTAAATCGTACAGCCCGTGAAGCAATTGATGCAGACGGCGACATGGAAGTGATGGGAGAATGTTTAGTAGATGTTTGTCAAGCATTGCTGCAATACGATGATCATTGGTCGTCCGTCCATAACGAAGGGGATGTGTTTTGGCAAGAAGGAGAAGCGGGGGATTTCTTTAACGAATTGTTTACCGATTCAGCCCAGCGCTACCTGAGCGAACCCGATTTAGAAACCAACGACACAAATACAAATTTAACCTTACCTCCCACGGAAAACGTCGTAGTGATGCTGACTATTGCCTACGAGGGAGAAGTACCCGACCTAGAAACCAATCTCGCAGGAGTGGCAGAATTAAAACGAGGCTTGAAAGCCATCATCGATTTGCATTACAAACATAATTTGCGCGCAATTCAGGTGCATTTTTCCCCCGCACGTCTGGGAGACGAACTTACCAGCGACCAGTTGCTGCAACATTATCCAGAATTAGTTCCCCTGTAATCGGGAGAGGGGGAAAACAGACAACCCCACAGGTGGTCTGGACAACAAGGGAAGAGAGTGCGATCGCATTTTTGCTAATCTCAGAGAATTGTGGGGACTTCCCTACTCAACGTTAATAAGGAGAAGTTGTTAAGCTCATAGTTAAAAGGACAACATGAAAAAAATAATGAATATTTTGCGTAAATGCACTGTTTTTTTACTAGCGTTTAGTTTGTGTGTTACAACTGTTGCCTGCGGAGGTGAAGCTCAAACTAACGGTAATCCCCCAGCTAGCAATATCAGTCAGAATCAAACAGTTAGTAATACCCGCATCGCCGATGGTCGGTATGAGGTGCAGCAAGCTAGCTATGATGATGCAGATGGTTCCTACACCCTATTTTTAATTGGTAGTAACCCTCCGCGATTCCAAACCGATAATTTACAAATGGCTCGTTTGACCGATGAGGAAATCAAAGCGGGTCAAAAAACTTACTTGAAAGTGGAAAATGGTCAACCGGTTTTATATTTAACCGAAGATTTTAAAATTGAATATATTCACAATGTGACGGAAAACCGTACCAATCCCCAAACAGGACAAACCGAAACGGTGATTGTGCGACGTGAAAATGGTTTTTGGGCACCTTTTGCTGGTGCTGTTGCAGGACAAGCAATCGGTAGTCTCCTATTTAGACCCCAGTATTATGTCCCCCCTGTCTATTCTTCAGGTGGTATTATTTACGGATACGGTGGCTATGGACGTACCTACAATGATGCTGTAGCGAGTTATCGGAATCAGTATAACTCCGCCCCTGCCGCAGTTCGCAACCGTACTACTTTCCGCACCACCGGAACTATCCGCAGAAACTATCCTAACACCAGTACAGTTCGCAATACACCCCCAAGAAATACTGGTAGCCGTGCAACTGGTTCCGGCTATGGTTCCAGCACCCTACGCTCATCGGGTCGTAGTACACCCAGACGTTCCAGTGGTAGCTCCAGTAGTTTCGGTAGCTCTAGGGGTTCTTCCACCAGACGTAGTACGGGGTTTGGTAGCCGTCGGCGTTAATTTTTGAAGAAAAGTCGGGTTTGCTAACAATTTTCAAAACCCGATTTCTCTTGTAATTCGTAATTCGTAATAGCCTATTACGAATTATTAATAATTACTTTAGTGACAGGGCGAAATAATTTGCTAAACTCACCGGGTTTAAAGGTTTCCCCCCAATTTGCTGGTAAACGACAGGGGTTAGGATTTTCTTTGCTGGGAATTCGCATGAAAATATACTCACATTTAACATCTTCTAGGCGAGTTTCTGGTGTGATTTGCCAATCTTGGATGTAGGCTCCTGTAAGTAAAGCTCCACGAAAATCGGTTTGAGCAACTTCTGTTTTCACCAGGGTAGCGCGGGACAGGTCGGCTTCCCGTAGGTTAGAACCGTTTAATTTTGCCCCCACAAAACTAGCGTCTTTGAGGATGGCCCCTTGTAAATTAATTCCTTGCAAATCGGCGTAATCAAAATTGCGATTTTGTAGGTTTTTGGTGGTGACTATTTGCCGAATTGTGGGGTTATTTAAGTAGCTATTACTAATTTGAGCTAGGTGAATATTTTTGACTTGAAACCAACAGGTTCTAGTTAAATTGGCTTGGGTAAAATTGGCGTTTTTGATTGATGATTTACTAAATTTTGCGTCGGTTAAATTGCTATTTTGAAAATTAGTACCGTAGCGAGTTGCCAGGGATATTGCGGCTTTACGCACGATGCTTTGTTTGGTATCTTCAAATAAAGCCAAACAACCAATATAGGCAGATAGTAACACCACACAAACCGCGATCGCGATCGCAACTCCCCCGGTTAAAATATTTACCTGTAATGCCGCCACCGATACTGCACCACAAATCAATGCTGTAACTGCTACAGTTAATGTCACCGCAAACATTCCTGCAATCGCTCCGGCAAGGGTGACAGTACCCGCAGCTGCGACAGTGCCCGCAATTATACCTAAAACTGCTACGACTCCTGATACAATCACGGCCACGTTGGCAGCTATTTCCATCGCCCCTGTTGTTGTTGCTTCTCCAGCCCAGGTGACGGCGACTACACCAGCCCAGCCAACGGCTGCAATTCCTGCGCAGGTGACGAAAAAGGCTAAAAATCCGAAGGCAGCAGCGATTCCGCGTCGCACTGTAATCAGAAAAAATACGGTAATCACTGCGACACAAACAATACCAACATACAGATTTTCGCGATTGTTACCTAATAATAAAACACCGACTAGGGAGCCACCCACTGCTGCTAACAAACCAGATAGGGAGGCTAAGATTAGTGTCAAAATCATCAACAAAATTGCCCAGCGACGCTGTAATCCCGTATTGGTCTGGCTAAAATCAGCACCAGTGAGATTCGCGCCACTAAAATCTGCGCCACGAATATCTGCGCCCGTAAAGTCTACACCACTTAAATTACACCCGCGAAAGGATTTTCCTCGTAGTTTGGCACGGCGATAATTTTCAGTCATCTTCTAATTGGGGAGTAGGGAGTAGAGACGACCCGACGGATCGTCTGTACAGGGAGTAGGGGAGAGACGACCCGACGGGTCGTCTGTAGGAGAGATTGGGAAGACAAATTCAATATTCAGTCTGATTGATGATTGTTTATCTTCCTATCTCTTGTCTCCTGTCTCTTGCATCCTGTATTCTCAATTCAAAATCCACAATCCAAAATCCCATGACCGTTCAGGATATCAGTTTTTTACTTTTTTCGGTATCTTCCCTGGGTTTCAAAAGATAACAAAACTGAATTTAACCTGGAAGTTAGATGAATTTACAGGGGAGGGACAAAGCTGAATCCAGCATGATTTTATACTCAATATCACCAACCCGAAAGGCTCCAAATCTCTCTAAGTGGGGATTCATCATTTGAGCATCAAATATTTTAAAGTCACGCGATCGCAAATGTTCTACTAGTTTCACCATTGCGACTTTTGAGCCATCGGGAATCCGAAAAAACATGGATTCGCCAATAAATGCACCCCGAATCGCAATTCCTAAAATTCCCCCGGCTAATTCATCACCCGACCAAGTTTCAAAACTATGGGCCCATCCTGCTTGATGTAGGGCATAATATATATGTTTTAATTCGGCTGAGATCCAGGTAGTTTCTCGATTGGCACAACCTTCCACTACTGCGGTAAAATCCCGGTTAATAGCGACTTGAAACCGTTGTTGGTTCAAGACTCGACGGAGGGATTTCGGGTAGCGAAATCTCTCATCCAGGGGGATTAAAGTGCGATCGCGACTACTATACCAACCCAAGCTATCATCATCGTCTGCCATGAGAAAATAACCTTGGGCGTAACCTTGGATAATAGCTGCGATATCATAATCCATAAGTATCAAAATACAAAATGCAGGGTGCAGGATACAGAATCAAATTTTAATTAGGCTTAATTAGACAAAATATACAATTTATCCGCAATCAACTTGTCGGAAACTACTCCAGCTAATCTATCCTGACTCCTGTGTCCGAATGGGTGAATTATTTTTATCACAATCTATGACACAAGCAATACCACCAATTACTTTACCACCATCCCAACATCCAGAACAGGAAGGAGAATGGTTAAAAGAAAAACTACACAAATGGCTAGATGAAGAATTTTTACCCGAAGCCATAAATCAAAAAATCGCCGAACGAGCATCAGCGATTTTTGTGCGTCAACGGATGGAAGGAGAAAATGACCTTGGTTCCTTAGTGATAGCCATTGTCACCGAAATGCAATCCTTTGACTTTTCTAAAAGCTTTTACGGAGAATTTGCGATCGCAAATGCAGTTAGCGACCTCCTCCTGGAAAGTTTGGGTATTGACAAGTGTTGCGGACAGTAAATCAGTTTGTAGAGACGTAATATATTACGTCTCCACACAATATATATTACGTCTCCACAGATATTGTGTTTCGTATTTATGGAGGGTGCATCCCAGCTTTTATTACTCGGTAACAGAATAATATGATCACTGTATTGGAAGTATGACCTTCAGTAATCGATGGACTCATTCCGAGTGATGGATTTTGCGATTGCTACTCTTCGAGAACGCTCCGCGTACGCTGCACTCACTGCGGACAAAACATGTTTTTATATAATTGGGATGCTCCCACTATGGATGTGTTGCCAACATTTTGGGAATTGGTACTAACCTGAAATCAAAAAAATTGGATTTTGGATTTTCAGTCAATCTGAATGCATCCAAGATCCAAAATTCCGATTACCAACTCGATTTAACCACACCAGGTAATAAACCTTTGTGTGCCCAATCCCGCAAAACGTTACGGCACAAACCGAAGTCCCGATAATAAGCACGGGGACGACCTGTCACCCAGCAACGATTATGACGGCGACTAGGAGCGCTATTTCTGGGCAATTGCTGTATTTTGCGATGAATTTCCAGCTTTTGCAACGGATTTTCCGCTTTTCTAAACTCTTCCAACAATGCTTCTCGCTTTGCAGCGTATTTCTCCACCATTTTAGCGCGTTTACGTTCGCGCTCAATCATGCTCTTTTTTGCCATGCAGTTAGTATAACTTAAATTTTAGACAGCATTCCCTATTCTATCTAGAAAAAGCTAATTTGGAAGTCTTTCTAGAAAAAGAATTTGCAGAGGAGACAGAATATAGGGAAACCTGTTGATACCCCAATACGCTTGGTGTTAAAGATAACTGTAGGTTGGGCTGAGGCTTTGCATAGACTGCTGATTTTGTGGAAATTGACCCATAAGTTAACACAGTTTGTGTGATGATCTCGTCCCGATGCTCCGCGTGGGGACGTATTCCACGAGGGCTACTACCTCTAGATTCTTCAATCCAACCTACCCAATAATCAGGCTTTTAAGTCTAAATGAACTGTATTGGTTGATACCCAACAGTGCAAATAATCCAAAATCTAGCTGACAATACCACATTCAGGTGATCGCCCTTTGTCAACAAACCGACCACGGTAAATAAATTGTATTATCCGACCTTCTTTTCAATCATTAATGAAACTTCCTGCCATTCACCAAATTGGTTGTAGTAGCGAGTAATACGGTGACGAACATGGGGTTCAACCAACCAAGCCATTTCTAAATACACAGGTTTGCGCATTTGTAATTTAGCAGGGAAGGAAAGGGAAGCACCACCAGGTAACAACACAACTTTTTGGATTCGCTCGGAATCGTTATCAAATAAAAATAACTGTCCTTTAATTTGAGCAGAGGATTGCCAATGATAGCCATTAACATGTTCATCCTGAGCCAAACGTTGATATTCATCAATGTAGTAATTAACCGTTGTCGTGTATTTAACTCCAGGACGACCATCAAGGTAAATCGTTGTCCCTAAACCTTCCCACTTTCCCAGCAAATCCTTGGCTCCAAAGCGTTTAATTGATTTAGACTTTTCAGTACCTTCCAGGTATTCAGGAATCAGGATTACTCGACCGGGGTATCCCACCACATCAAATAAAACACTTCCCCGCAGTCGGCGTGAACCATGAATTAAGCCGAATTCGCAGGCAAAATCGCCATAGGCTGCGTAATTTAAATTACCCTGGGAATAGGAACCATCTTGGTGGTAAATAATATTTTTGGGTAAAACACTAAATTCTAGCTTTAAATCGGGAAAACCATCCCGTTTTAGACAGGTACGAGCATGTTGCTGGTTATTCAAAGTCTCGACACAACAACAACTCGGAATTTCATGAATCACCCGACCATCCATCGTATAGGTGATATATGAACCTTCCCAAATACCCACATTTTGTAAAAAATATTCCCATTGCGTCTGTGTGTCAATCATTTGGATTTTGGATTTTGGATTACTCTTCGGTTGATCCGCACCACGTGCGTCTATAGATTTTGGATTTAGCTGAATACGGTTCAATTAAGGAGAATTATATTTTGGATGGAGGTGTATATTTTAGTTTGTAGTGAGGACTTTAGTCCTCAAAGTCAGCGTTATACGCACTGACTACAAACAAAAAATCAAAATTATTGTGACACTTGCGTCAGTCCAATAAATTCCCTGCGGAATCGGCTAGTACTTTGTCAACTTTAATTGGATTATGTGACGCTAGTGTAGGTATCCTGTCCGTGTTTGAGTTATAAATAAATGTATCCATCATTTCTATTTTGACAAACCACTAGATATTTCCTTGGGGAAGGTCTTGTGTTAGACGTTTGAGTAGTTGGTTAAGACGGTTTTCATATTGATTATTATTCATTCCTTCCCCAAGAGAATTAATTGTCTCCCTATCTCTATGAGAATCTTCAGCTACCTGTAAATTTAATTCTTGAAAAGATTCTGAATTCTCGTCTAACTGCAAATTACTAATTAATTGACTATTAACTAAAATCTGATATCCCCCCTGTCCTAATCCTTCCAAATAATAAACTCCTGCCGAATTTGTTACGGAAAACCGTCGTTTCCCATCCGCAGAAATTGCTTCCACCCTGACACCAGCCATTGGTTGACCCTGAGCATCCGTAATCACCCCAGAGCGACTGTAGGCACGAACGAGGGGAATCATCACCTCGGTATAACTACCAGCAACGACTTGAACCGCGATCGCATCTTGTTTGGTTTGCCAATCAATCGGATATCCAGCAGGATCTAGGTCTACTCGATAGGTTCCGGGAAATAATCTCACATTGATGCGATCGCGTTGAATATCTGATTGAAAGCGTTTCAGGGGTTTATTATTCACCACTACCAGGGAATCTGTATTGTTGGTATAAAATTCTTCACCTGGGTCATGTTTCCCGTTGTGATTACGGTCAAAGAAGGGACGTAACATCAATCCCCCTTGGGTACGTAGGTAATTAGCCCGTCTGTCTCCGGGACTAAAGCCTCCTTGCAGATTCAAGCTGGAAACTAAATCGATGCTAAAAGTAGCCGTATCGGAAGTTAGGGAGACTCCCTGGTAACGTCCCCGCAATAAAATTCCTGGTATAATTGTTGTCCCAACGGAAGCCGTAATCCCATTTCCCCGACTACCAATAGCGTAACCAAGTTGTCCTTCCAATGCGTAATAACCGTCGTTACTACGACCAGGTGAACGATAACGCCATCCCACCGTCAGTAAATTATCACCTTGATTTTGACTGCGGGTTTCGTAATTCAACAGTAGTGCATGACCCCGACTCGCACTGCGGGAAAAATTGTAAGTAAATTCCGATAAGGTACCGATTTCATTCCCATTTTGCCGAAATTCAGCCCTTCCCCAGCGCTGTAACCAGTTCCACCTTAGTTGATTTGCCGTATTTAAACTCACCCGTCCAAAAGTGGAATAACCCCGTCTACTAAAACTAAATTGGAAACCAGCACTAGCAGGATTGCGATTATCGGCATTGGCAAACACACTTAAACCCCGCAATAAATTCCAATTCACATTCCAACGCTGGGAAAAGCGATCGCTATTAAAGTTCAGACTCAACCGTCGTGATGGTTCAAAACGCACATTAGAAATAATATGCCATTTATCCCCGGAAAGCGCGGATACCGCCATTTCCAGAGGGAAATTACGGGGACGATAAAATATTTCCCCTAATCCCCGTACCCCTTCATCATAAATTGAACCAACTCCTAAGGTCAGAGCTTCCGATACTCCCCACCGTCCGGCAATTCCTCCACTCAAGTCTGTAAAATTACCGAATAAACCAGAATCCCGGTCAAAGCGACGACGATATCCTCCAGAAACAATCCAAGCGGAAGCACCAGGGGGTATTTGACCAGGAACGGTGGAAACTTCAGCGTTGCGGATTTCTGGAGTCGCAGTTAATCGTCCCTCTGGATAAATAAACACACGATAATTAGTCGCAAATGCATCATTCTTGGTGGTAATATTCTCAAACCGATAAATTCCCGACGAATCCACCAACACTTCGGCGATCGCTATATCACCAAATCCTTCTACTAAGCGAACTAAACTCCCTGGTTCCGCTTGTCCGCTAATGGTTCTACCAACGTTTGCTGCTTGTAAACGTTGACGGGGGTCGGAAAAACCACTACTAAAGCGCTGGGGTGGTCGAAATCCCTGACGGTTAATGTAGGTAAATCCCACATAGCCAGCATCATTGCGTCTTTGCCAAAAAGTTGGATGGGAACCGATGAAGTAATCTGCTTGGTTGGTTTGTCGCAGATATTGAGCTTCCGTAATTCGCCAAGTCTCACGGTCGTTGAAGCGAGGTTGGTCGGTACGCACAAACCAGGAACCACCAGCGAAGGAACCAACTGCTTGCAAGTCTCCTTGGTAGGTCGTATTCCGAGTACTACTACCTGCTGCATTCAACTGTTGTTCTATTCCTGCAAGATTAAATCCACCCGGTTGAAACTGGGGTAAACCATCCAAAATCACCGGTAAATCCTCCTGGACAAACCTTCCCCCCCGTTTACCTAACCAGGGTATATCAAATGCGATCGCATATTCGTTGACATCAAATTCAATCCCCACTCCAAATAAACGCCGAATCTCGGCAACGGAAAACACTAAGCCTAATTCGGAGTCGGTTGACAGAGTGCGAGGATTAATCCGTGTCACTAGACCGGGAGAACGTATTTCTAGTTGACCATCATCTAAGGTCTTTACATCTAATCGCAATGCTTCTACGACAGCATCAAAGGGTACTAACCAAGCTTCAAAATTGGTGGCTTGTTCTCCATCTTCCCGACCGCGAATCAAAACGCTTCGCAGTACGTTTCGCCGACCAATATTAATCCCAACTGGAAAAACGCTGAAGTTGGTGGTGTCGCTTGCGGAAAGTTGGACGGGTGTATTTGTTTGTTCGTTGGTGTTTGGCTCTAAGTTATTTGGTTTTGGCTGTTTCTGTAATTGTTGATGACTGGGAAGTTCAGTTGATAGGTCGTTATTTAGGTGATGGGAATTATCTGCTAAATGGGTATTTTCAGATATAACAGCAGGTTCTATCTGAAGTTTGCTGGAATTGACATCGAATAAAGTATCCTGCTGTGCTTGTAGTTTCTCCCAACTACGACGACGTAATCTTTCCCGCCAATTTTCTGCTTGAGGAATAGGCTGTGTCTCTGCAAGGTGACTGGTGATGTGGGGTATTGAATCATCATCTATTCCTAATTCCTCTTCTTCACCAGGTGTATCTATCGCCTTTGCTGATGGAGAAAATAGCTGCAAACAAAATACGACTATTGTGAATAAATAGCTGTTTTTGAGGAAACTATTGGTTAGGAAAGATAGCCGAATCATCATTTTATTTTGCAGATATATATTTTTAACTTCAAATCAGTCAATATCCCAGATTTGGAGCAAACTCCTCAAACTTTTCCGGAGTAGGGATAGATAACCCGGTGAATCGTCTTTATTAGGGATTAGTTGGACAATTAACCCATTACTCAACACTTATCACTCCCCTTATGAGAAATACAGGAAAGAAATATCTTATTTTTCCATAAGAGAACAGAAAATCACGCTCTCAATGAAATTTTGGATATTTTTTCCTGTTAAATAAAATCTCCAGAATTTCCATATCTGATTTAATCGATATTTCAACCTATTTTCAAAAACATTTTTTCAATTAATTGAATAATTTAGTTACATAATCATTGACGTTACACCATGACAACACCGAACCAATTGTAAGCTGCCCAAATCCATTCTCCACAAATTATTTATCTCCGTAAAATTACTATTAGTAAATGCATCTAGATAAAAATACTTGTTTTATCCAGCAGCAAAATACTAACTACAAGGACACAAAAACCGTGGCATTTGGAAATCCACATAGTTATGTTTCCCCAAAACACAGCAAAAATAACATCCCATGAATCATGATTATTTACATTTTTGATTCAAACCACAATCACCGTAGAGACGTAGCGATGCTACGTCTCTACAACATTGGTTTCGTGATGAATCAGGATTCAGTAGAAGATAGCGTCAATAAACACCAGTGTCTGATTGATTAGTTATTTAAATATACAAAAATGCCAAAATTTGACATCTCCCCGGTTTTTCGGCTTATTGACAAAACGACCCGGCTTATTCTCAATATTATTGACTCTATTCTCAATATGCCGACGAAATAATCATACTTTCAGACTGATTATTGACATCTTGACAAAAACCACCTAAGCTAAAGTAAAATTGGGCAAACTATAATTATTTACGCAAGTCTTGTCTGGCATAACCTAAACACCCCCTAAAAGCAACTCACGAAGGCAAAATAGAAGAACAAATAAACAATAGTGTAATAGTGTCAGGATCTAAGCTAGCTATTGGCACATTTTTTTTGCTATTGGAATTTTTTGCTATCGGAATTATTTTGGATTTTGAAAATTACAGCACTCGCCGACCGCATCAAGTTTCTTCGTTAAGTCCGAGAAGTTACTAGCGGCGGGTGAATGGGGTCGTTAGCCGATCAATAGAAGTAGCTCGCCCGTTTCTTGAGGCATTACAATGGCATTTTCAATCAATAACTATGATGAGTTAATAGCACTTCATCGCGTAGTGATGGAGGCTAAATTCAGCACCGATCCAAATGATCCAGTAATACAAGGAAGTCCTTTAGTTTCTACAGTCGCTAATCAAGTTGTTGAAGCATTGATAGAAATGGAGGTTGAAAAAGAGGGAGAAGCGTCGCGGCTAAAATGGCAAGAATGGCGACAACTCTCTCCAGAGCGCAGAGAGTATCAGATCATTCAAGCAAAACTCAAATCAGATTTCTCCTGGAAGAAATGGAATCCAGATGAACAAGTGAAGTATGTAAGAGATTTGGCTAGTCCACTGCAAGTCACTGACGAGCTAATTAGTAATTTGCTCAATTAGATTAGGAATTGTTGATACATCTGTTTGGATCAAGGTGTTTTGAGATCGCAGTGGTCAAGTTCGCCAGCAGTTTGAAGTTCTGATGAGCGATCGTGAAATTTTACTTTTTTTCCGCAGACCCGAAACAAATACTAGTTTGATTGAGTTGGGGATTGATTTTTGAGAATCTCTTCAACCTGATTGCGGGCATTGATAGCAGCTTGATAATCGGGTTTGAGAGCGATCGCTCGTTCATAGGCGGTGCGGGCATTGGTATATTGCTGTAGATTAAAGTAGGCATTACCCTGGGCAAACCAGGCTTCTGGGTGATTATCATCGGCACGGAGGGAGCGGTTGTAAGCAGCTAAAGCTGCACTGTACTTTTGTTGTTGATAGAAGACATTGCCTAAATTGTAATGGGCTTGGTAGTGATTGGGTCGTAGAGCGATCGCTTGATTGTAGGCGGTGATGGCTTCATCGTAGCGTTGTAATTGGTGTAGTGACCAGCCTTTGCCATACCAAGCGGTATAATTGCGGGGGTTGAGTTTATTTACCTGGGTAAAGGAGGCGATCGCATCTTGGTAGCGTCTTTGATTCATGAGAATATTGGCTTGGGATAGCCAAGCTGCGACAAAATCCGGTTTGAGTTCGACAGCTTTTTGGTAGGATGCCAAAGCATCTTGATAGCGTTGTAAATTGAATAGGGCATTACCACGCTGATACCAGGTATTAACGGAATTACTGTGGAGGTTAATGGCTTTGTCGTAATTTGTCACCGCATCATCAAAGCGATTTAATTTTTGTAGAGCCAAAGCCTTATGATAGTAAAACCCTGGATTTTCCGGATTAATTCCAATAGCTTCATCGTAAGCCTTAATTGCCTGTTCTAGCTGGTTTAACTGACTTAAGGCATTACCCTTCGCATTCCAGATAGTCGCATTTTTGCCATCAACAGCCAATACCCGGTCAAAAGCGCTAATTGCCTCGTTGTAGCGTTGTAATCGGACTAAAACCAAACCCCGTTCTCCCCAAGCATCCAGTAAATCCGGTTCTAGTTGAATTGCCCGGTCATAGGCAGCTAAAGCCTCGCGATCGCGTTTTAAGGCAGAAAGAACTTTACCTTTACCATACCAAGCCTGGGGGAAATTATCGCGCATTTCTAAAGCTTTGTTATAAGCTTGTAATGCATCTTCATAACGGTTTAAGTCATAGAGGGTATTTGCTTGTTCATAAAATTGACTGGAATTAGCAGTATTAATCCCCTTAATTACAAAAGCCGCAGTAATTAAACCAGCAGCAGTTAATCCCACAGCCGAAACCATCCACACCATCAGGGATTTTTTCCATCTCGGAAAAGAATTCCTAACTGGTGTCACACCTCCAGAGGGGGGAGCTAGGGCTAAAGTTGCCGTATTTTTCCCCTGCTGCATCCATTGTTGCAAATCAGTCAAAACCGCACCAGCACAACTGTAACGCATCCGAAAATCATGGCAAACCATCTTGTCGATTAAATCCGCTAATCCCCCATCCACCTCACCTGGACAAATATCTCGCCAAGCAATTTCATAGGTATCAGGATGGCGAGGAAAATCCGTGGGATTTACCCCCGTTAAAGCTTGAATTGCCAATATCCCCACCCCATACACATCACTACTAAGACAGGGATTACCCTGAGCTTGTTCCGCCGACATATACCCAGGAGTCCCAATCACCACAGTTCGATTCTGGGGAACCATCTGGGTATTGACAATATTGGTAGTAATTTGCTTAACCGCACCAAAATCAATCAACACCAACGAGCGATCGCGCGATCGCCGAATAATATTCCGGGGATTAATGTCGCGGTGAATCACATTTTGTTGATGGACAAAATCCAAAATTGTCAGGATTTGCTGCAAAAACTCAACCACCTGCTGTTGATTCCAGGGTTGATGGGGGATAAACTCTCCAGCTAAATCCTCCCCGACAATCAACTCCTGAACCAAATAAAATGAGTGATTATCCTCAAAATAGGCTAATAGCTGGGGGATTTGCGGATGATTACCCAACTGAAATAACACCTTGGCTTCCGTATCAAACAACCTGCGAGCAGTTTGCAGCGTTTCCAAATCATCCGCCAACGGCTTTAACTTCTTGACCACACACTGCGGTGAACCAGGAAGTTGGGTATCGCAAGCAATATAGGTTTCCCCAAAACCACCTTCACCCAAATTACGTATAATTTCGTATCTACCAACAAGTTTGGTTCCCAGCATTTGCATGATGCAGTATCAACTAGATATTATTTTAGATTGTTTGAATCGGCGAGTGGGAGAGCAGGAGTCACCTACAGGTGTTGCTTAACCAATTTATTTAGGGCTTGCTGAAAAATAGTAAAACTCTGATTTTGCAAGGAATCTACGGGATTTTAAGTCGTAAAAAGTGCAAACAATAGGCATACAGAAATTTTCAGGAGCCAATAAAAAGAGGAGTTTTTGGTTTAAAACTACTGGTTTGTCCCATTAATTTTGAGGGGTTACAGGAGTAGTTCTAGTCCTTGATTTGAGGGATAAATTCCTCACTACTAAACCTTCAAAACTTATGGGACAGACCACTACTCCCTACTCCCTTCCCTCACTAAAAGACTTTTTCCGCAGACCCCATTTAATTAATATTTAAAGATGCGTATGAAGAACCCCACCCCTTAACCCCCCTAGACAGGGGAAACAAAAATCCAGTTCCCTCCCCGAAGTTTGGGGAGTAATTTGCAAGCAGTTTAATAGAGAAAAATCCAAAATCTCAAATTCATGTATCACCTTGGTGGCAAATTGACCTGATATTCTGCGAACCGCTTTAATAAAGCCGAAAAAACAGGACAAGCAGCTTGTTCTTGTAAATTTTCGGGTTTACTCCAGGTAAATGGGGCTTTTTTTGCCGCAGACATCCACAATAAACGTTTTGCACGGGTAATAGCCACATACAACAATCGATACTCTTCAGCGATTTTCAAATATTTCGCTTGTTCCCAAGCTTTACCGACATCGGGTAATTTTTGACTTCCGTGTAAGGCTGCTCGAATTTGGGCACGGGCTACCTCCGATAGGGTAAAATTACCGAGGAATTGGAATTGGGGAGGTATCCAGGATTTACCTGGTATCAAATTTTCGTGGAGAAAGGGGATAAATACATAATCCCAATCCAATCCCTTGGCTTTGTGCATGGTGATAATTGTTAACTGTCCGGTTTTCGTATATTTCGCTTCCATATTTCCCTCTTCAACGGGTTCAAAGCGCTCGGAACTAACTATTTCCCCTAATACACCCAACATTGTTCCCATATTGGCATTTCCAGCAATTTGTTGATTCACCCGTTCGCTAAGTTTATCAGCAGTCGCGAGTTCAGCTTGTTCATAGTTCAGGGTCAAAGCCAAAAAGGAAATTAACTGGTATATCGGTAATTCCATCCGCGCGCGGAGTAAACTACGACAAATGCGGGCGGCAATACGGGCAGAATCACTGGGGGGTGGAGTTAGGGGAGTTGGGTATAAAAAGTCCTCTGGTTGGGCTGCGAGGGCGTTTAAATCCTGGGTGGGGATGAGTTGACGTTGGACTAAAACCGTGAGTGCAGCTTTGAGATTGTCGGGGGAATGGGGGCGATCGCAAAATTGCAGGAGTGCTAAAATTTCACTGGGAATGTGGGAATGGCGATCGCGTTCTCCGGCATCGTAGAGGGGAATATCATGGTCTTGGCAGATTTGGGCTAAGGCTGCGGCCATCCAGCGACCTTGACGATTTTCCCGCACTAAAATGGCGGCATTGGTTTCTCGGTTGGTTGTCAGTAGTTCTACTATGCGTGTGGAAATCAATTCGACCGTATGGAAAATATCATAGGGTACATACAGTTCTAATCCTTTTCCCTGCGGTGCTGGGTTTTGTTGGAGGTCGTCCGGGTCTAGGGGATGGATGATTTGATTACGAAAGGGTGTGGGGGGAGGAGAGTCTGGTTGTGCTTCCTGGAATTTTTGCCCATAGAAGTTATTGACCCAGCGCAGGGTATAATTTGCGGCTTCAATAATTATATGGGTACTGCGTCCCGCACAGTCCATTGTTGCTAAACGCTGGATTTGTTGACATTGTTCACAAAATTCCCGAAAATAAATTGGGTCTGCGGGGGTAAAGGTGGAGTTAATTGCTTGGTTAGGGTCGCCAACGCGGATAATATTGGGGGGTATACCTTCATCATTGGGGTCACGGGCTAAAATTTCCAGTAATTGGGTTTGCAGGGGACTGGAATCCTGGGCTTCGTCTTCAAAAACGGCAAAAACCTGGTTTTGTTCGCTACGTCGGGTGAAAGGATGATTTAATACCCGTAAAGCCGCCAAAATCATATCATCGTAATCAATGAAATCCCGCGTTTTCATCAGTTCTTCGTATTGAGCATATAACCCGGCAGCAATGCGTAAAATTCCATATTCATCTTCCGTGCTATTACTTAGTTCCAGCAAATTTTCGGGTAATAAACCAGAACTTTTGGCTTCATGGACAACAGTTGTCGTTAATTCCGGTAAAACCTCCGTCCGCAGCACCGATTGACGACGCAACCGTTCCGTTTCCTCCCCATCAAACTGTATCCCCTCCAACAACCGCAGATATGCTTGGGGGTGACTAGCAATCCATTTTTCCACCGCTAACCGGACAAAGCGATGGCTTTGATTGGGTGTAATCAGGGTGGCATTATTCAAATCCAAACCGGACAAATCCGGATGGCGAGTAGCAATATTTAATGCTAATCCGTGCAGGGTATAAACCGCAAAACCCGTTTGGGGAAGAGCCATTTTTTTTAGGTTTTCCGCAATTTTCGCCTTAATATTTGCCGCCGCCGAACGGGTAAAAGTTACTACCACCAACTGCCGACGGGATACAGACCGACCACTATTAGCCACCGCTAAATATTGTCGCGCGATCGCGATAGCAGCAGCAGCAGCCATCCCATAGGATTTTCCCGCACCAGGAACCGCAGATACGGCTAACTGTCCACCCACCCAATCAGCCATTTGTTGTTGTCCACTCCGCAATTTTTGCCGCAAGAGAGCAATACTTGCAGTTAATCGGGTTTGGATATCGGGGTTGATAATTTTATCAGTGGTGTCAGTCATGGGGATTTTGGATTTGGGATTTGGGATTTGGGATTTTGGATTGGTTATACTTCGTACCTTGAATGTAGGTGAGTTATACCGTTTTACTTGGAAGTTGATACCGAAGGGAAGCTTTTGGGAGCAGGGGAAGAAAATGTATCAAAATTTGAAATTTGAGTTCATGAGTTAAATGGTAATTAGATGAACTTTAAGGAATGAAAGTATTGTCTAGTAAAGGTTTGGAAAGCAGCTTTTGCTCAACATCTTTGAACTTATAGATAACAAAACCAATAAATCTGGTATTTGTCAATTATTGACTCTATTGTCAACCAACCAGGGGAGCTTGATGTAAATCCGCATTTCTCACAAAACCCTAAAACTCACAGGGAGTAGGGAGTAGAAGGAAAATCAATCCGTTACTCAAGGCTTATTACTTACTTGTGAGAAATCCAGGTAAACTATAGTTATCATAACCACTAATATACAAGGCTTGTAGCTCTGAAAAAAAAGCTATCTCATCAAGCTACAGTACTATTGTTCATTTTTTTTGCTAAGTCAATACCTTTAGATTTGTACTGCTTAATAATCCATCAACTTTTCTTGGTACAAGATGTCAGCAGACAAGTGTAGCGCAACTTCTCTTCCAGTAACAGTTCCGTGGGAGCATGGTGTTTTCTGGAACATAAACCTGGAAAAATAAGTGGGAACTAAGAACTCTTCCCCCAGACAGTTGAAATTTTTTACTGTCAATTACTAACCTGCGAATGATAAAACAGAAACAATCGACGAATTAAGATGGAAACAGTTCTTAACTAAAAGCTTTCCCCAAAATCTATACAAATGCATATCATATCCATCTCTGCAATTCGTCCCAGCCTTCCCCTCACCTTGTGTCTCGCAATCCTGGTAATATCTGCCTGCAATACCCAAGCATCTAATCCCATCTCCCCAGAAATATCCCCGACCACTACAGCGACAGCGACAAATATCACCAAAACCACCGTAGCTAGTGGTTTAGAAAATCCGTGGGCTATGGTTTGGCTTCCGGATGGGACAATACTAATTACCGAACGTTCGGGAAGGTTACGAATTGTCCGTGACGGTAAACTTGACCCGACACCGATTACAGGAGTCCCAGAAGTTCTGAATCTTGGTCAGGGTGGTTTACTAGATATTGCTTTGCATCCACGTTTTGAGGAAAATAATTTTATCTACCTCACCTATGCCCACGGTACGGAGAACGCGAATTGTACCCGTGTAGCTCGTGCAACATTCGATGGGAAATCCCTTCAGGATGTAAAAGTAATTTTTGAAGTATCCCAAGCTAAATCTGGTGGACAACACTTTGGTTCCCGAATTACCTGGTTGCCCGATAACACCATGTTAGTTGCGATTGGTGATGGTGGCAATCCTCCTGTCCAATTAGCTGGGGAATTAATTCGTAAACAAGCTCAAAATCTCCGCAGTCATCTTGGTAAAATAGTTCGGATAAATGATGATGGTTCCATCCCCCAAGATAACCCCTTCGTCAATAATCCTCAAGCAGACCCAGCAATTTGGAGTTATGGACACCGCAATATCCAAGGGTTGACCTTTGATCCAGTGACCAATCGGGTTTGGTCAACGGAACACGGAGCTAGGGGGGGTGACGAACTGAACCTGATTAAACGGGGAGAAAATTACGGTTGGCCAATTGTCACCCATAGTCGGGAATACTTTGGTCCAGAAATTAGCACCGAGCGATCGCGTCCTGGAATGATTGATCCTCGTATCGTCTGGGAAACTGCGATCGCTCCCTCTGGTCTGACTGTTTATAATAGCGATCGCATTCCTGGATGGCAAGGAAATTTATTTGCAGGTGGGTTGGTTTCCCAAGATATCCGTCGGATTCAAGTGGACAATCAGGGTAATATATTAAGTCAGGAATCCATTCCCATCGGTGAACGTGTGCGCGATGTCCGTCAAAGTCCTGATGGCTTTTTATACGTTTTAACTGATGCGCAAAATGGCCAATTAATTCGTTTGGAACCCCAAGGTTAAGGTCATTGGATTTTGGATTTTGGATTACCCTTCGGTCGATCCGCTAGCCTAAAGGCATGGCTTTCGCCAACGCGTCTATGGATTTTGGATTGTAAAATATTCCCTACTCCCTACTCACCCTATTTACGTAAATAAGTACAGACGTGACATGTCGCGTCTCTACCAATTCCCTCACCCTATTTACAGTAATGATCAACCTATTCAAAAAACTGCGTGGTGGAGCCTTAATGGCTATTGGTTATATGTTATCTCCACTTTCTTGGTGGAATGACCTATTTTTTAATTTACCCATAGCCTTAATATTTGCCTATGCAGTAGCTTGGCTGAACCCAAGTTGGTTTTTACCTGGAGCCATCATTGGATATTGGCTCTCTAACTTACTTGGTATCTTAATGATGCAGTTTGGAGCTACGGATATATTTGTAAATGAAGATAAACGCAACTTGAAGCGAGATTTATGGATTAGCTTGGGTGGTTCAACAATTTATACCATAGCTGTGGCAGCTTTGGTTTATTTCCACATCCTCCAAGTGCCTGAATTCTTTTTGAAGCTATTCCAACTCCAAGCGATCGCATCCTGATTTTTCACTGTTTAGCACAGCAAAGGGTGAAAATATCGCCTCGACTCAACGATTTTTTCACCCATCCTAATTACACTTAAATTAATTAATTAAATTTAAGACAAATTATTTATTTGCAGAAGCCGCAAGTTCAGCTAACTGGTCTTGTTGGTCTTGGGAAATACAGGATTGAATAATATCCTCAATATCTCCTTCTAAAACCGGTGCTAGGGAAAAATTCTGATTAATCCGGTGGTCAGTCACCCGGTTATCTTTATAGTTATATGTCCGGATTTTCTCGGAGCGGGAACCCGTACCAACCTGCAATCTCCGGGCGGATGTAATCGCGGCTTGTTGCTCTTGAAGTTTCATTTCATACAACTTTGCACGCAAAATCTGCATTGCTCGCTCTTTGTTCTGTAACTGACTCCGCTCTTCAGTACAGAAAATGCGAATACCAGTTGGTTTATGGAACAAATCAACGGCAGTTTCCACCTTGTTGACGTTTTGTCCACCTGCACCACCGGAACGAGCTGTTTTCATTTCTATGTCTTTCGGGTCAATTTCTACTTCCACATCATCTACTTCCGGCATAATTGCCACCGTTGCGGTTGATGTGTGTACCCTTCCCCCTGCTTCCGTGACAGGTACTCGCTGCACCCGATGCACACCAGCTTCAAATTTCAGTTTGCTGTAAACGTTATCGCCTTGAATTTCCAGAATCGCTTCCTTGAAGCCACCCATTTCCGCTAATGATTCGCTTACGAGTTTTACGCGCCAACCTTGGCTGTCAGCATAACGGGAGTACATCCGCAACAAATCCCCAGCCCAAATACTGGCTTCATCACCACCCGTTCCAGCGCGAATTTCCAGCATAATATTTTTATCATCGTTGGGGTCACGAGGCAGCAGTAATATCTTCAGACGCTGTTCCAACTCGACGACCTTCGCTTCCAATGACTTTACTTCTGATGATGCCATCTCCTGCATCTCTGGGTCGCCACTTGCCTCTTTTAAAATTTCCCTCGCACCAACTAGTTCTTCCTGGGTTTGCTTCCATGTCTCGTAGGTACTGACTACTTCCTCCAGGGAAGAACGAGCTTTGGCTATTTTCTGATATTCGTCTTGGTTTTTGGCTGTATCGGGATCAGCTAGACGACGGGTCAATTCGTGAAAGGTTTGCTCAACGGATTTGAGTTTCTCCAATAAATACTGTTCAGCCATGATGGGCAATACTCCTATAACAAAAATAACAAATTGGCTCGGTCAAATATAACGATCGACCCAGCACATGCAGGGTCGTCATTTTTCACCAGCCAAGCCGCTACTTTTTGTCTTCTTTGGCGGAGGATTGCGTGTCAAACATGCCGTATTTACGCATAAAGCGTTCTACACGACCTTCGGTGTCAATAATTTTTTGGGTTCCGGTGTAAAAGGGGTGGTTTCCAGACCAGACATCAACATGTAATTCGGGTTTGGTTGAGCCGACGGTCATCACAACTTGTCCGTTGCAATAGACTTTTGCTTCTGGATACCACTCCGGATGAATTCCTGGTTTTGCCATTTTCCTGATGTGGTTTACTTCTTGGTACTACTGATTATATCTTGAGTTTGGGAAAAAAATTTATGGGTAAGAGTTATACTTGGCACGCTGATATATTTCTCTTTTGGTTTGTTGACAGTTAACTGGTGACAGTAGAGATGTCGCAATCCTTAAGTCTTTTCAGATATTAACCATCAAAACCAAGAGCTTAGTTATTGACCGTGTAAAGTATCATCACCGTTACCATTGTCACAATGGAGAATTCCGGGTGGTCTTACGTCTACTTATTCCCGATTCTAGCCTATCGTTTGGAGTATTGGGGAGCTTTGCGAGCTTTGTGTAATCCGTATTTCTTCCGTTCTTTGGCGCGGGGGTCACGGGTAAGGTACCCTTCGATTTTCAAAGGCGGACGATTATTGGGATCAAGTTGACAAAGGGCGCGAGCAACTCCTAAACGAACTGCGTCGGATTGTCCGGTGAGTCCACCACCTTCGGCGGTGACGAGAATATCGTAATCATTCTCCATGCCCAGGGTTTCCAAGGGCGCTTTAATGGCTCCAAGATAATTGGCATTAAATTGGAAGTATAAATCTCCTGGTTTCCCGTTGACAATCAATTGGCCACTGCCGGGGACTAGACGCACACGAGCGATCGCGGCTTTACGACGACCTGTACCAAAGTACATAGCCCGTCCGCTATTAGTTTCGGTTGCTTGCATTAATTATTTTCTCCTGGAATTGTCTGAATGTTTAGTTCTTTGGGCTTTTGGGCTGTGTGGGGATGGGTTGGTCCGGCGTATACTTTGAGCTTGGTAAATAGGCTTTTACCGAGACTGTTTTTTGGTAACATGCCTTTGACTGCTTTTTCGATAATCCGTTCGGGTAGACGGGCTTGCAGTTTTTCAAAGGTTTCTGTTTTCATTCCGCCGGGACGACCGGAGTGACGACGGTAGAGTTTCTGGCTGCTTTTTTTACCAGTTACTACAACTTTTTCCGCATTTACAACTATGACAAAATCTCCCGTATCCATGTTAGGAGTATACTCAGGCTTGTTCTTGCCACGCAATACCCGGGCAATCTCACTGGCTAAACGTCCGAGGCGCTGTTCTGCGGCATCGACGACGTACCAGTCTCCTTGATTACCGTGGGGAGGTAAGTAGGTTTTTTCTCCGTTCATTTGTTTCTAAGTCTTCCTAAATAATTTTTGTTGTCATCTTCGTGAGATATACTGCCAGGGATTGGATATTCTTTACAGGCTGATATTTTTCCCTTTTAGTTTGTTGATGGTTGACCTTTAAGTATTAACCATCTCAACCCAAAGCACACTTTTTGACCGTGTAAAGCATAGATTCAAGGAAAATACTCAGGCAAATATCTCAGAATGGAAGTGGAAGTGGGGTTGTGTATCAAACCAAACTTCCGGGGGAAAGGGAAAATCGGGATAACCGACACGCAGCAAACACAGCCCTTGGGGGGGAGCGGCATAGCGAATTTCCTCCCGTTGTTCCTGTTTCCAGAGGTCTGTAAATTTGACCAAGGAAAGTGTACCAGAACCTACTTGAACTAACATTCCCACCAATAACCTCACCATGCCATACAAAAATCCGTTGGCTTGAATTTCAATCTGGAGCAAATCTCCATTGCGATCGCATTTAACGGCTTGGACTTCCACCCAGGAATGGGGACGGAGGGAGTTGGAACGGCGAAAGGCGCTCAAGTGGTGCTTTCCCACTAACGGTTGGAGGGCTGCTTGGATTAGGGTCTCATCCAGGGGAGGCTGGTAATAATGCCACACATAGGGACCAATAAATAGGTTCGGTCGTTCACCCGTATACAAGGTGTAACGATAACGCCGATAACTAGCACTAAAACGAGCGTGCCAAGTTGGGGCGACGGCTGCGGATGCCAATATGTTAATATCTTTTGGTAGTCGGGAATTGAGTACCTTTGCCCATTTGTGCGGGGGAATTTTACTTGTCACGTCAAAATGGGCAACTTGAGCGGCTGCATGAACTCCACTATCTGTCCGACCAGCGCCGTGGAGTGTCACCCTTTTACCCACAACAGTTGCGATCGCCGTTTCAATTTCGGCTTGAACGCTGCGATGCTGGGGTTGTCGCTGCCAACCATGAAAATGAGTACCCAAGTACTGTATCACTAGGGCTACTCGTTGCTTGGCTGGACTTGGTTCTTGGTCGCTCATTTCGCCTATGACTTGGCTTCCTAAACCAGTTCAATAATTGCCATATCGGCGTTGTCTCCCCGACGGGGAATGGTCCTGATAATCCGGGTATATCCACCGTTACGCTCTTGATAACGGGCAGGAGCTTGCTCAAATAGGGCGTGAACTAGTTGTTTATCATAGATGTATCCCATTGCTTGCCGACGGGCAGACAATGAACCATCTTTGGCGAGGGTAATCATTTTATCAACTTCTGACCGCACGGCTTTGGCACGGACTAAAGTGGTGGTGATTTTCCCATGACGGATTAATTCCGTCGTCAGCGCTCGCAATAAAGCACGACGCTGGTCGGCTGGTTTACCCAGTTTTTTCACTCGGCAACGATGACGCATAACAATTCAACAATTAAACAATAACAACAAAATTTAACAGCATCTTCGACTCTGTTTGGATATACCCCTTAATCTCAACTAGGTTGTCGCAAGCAAAGAGCGGGTTTTACCTACCCTAGGTTGGATTTTCACTTCTAGATTTTACCAAGCTGATACAGCAAAGCTTCCCAATCTCTATTTGCTACGTCCATCTTCCACCTAAGTCAGATTTAATACTCCCTACTCCCTGACCTTGCGTGACTAACCATGTTTAGATGCTCTTTCCGTTGGCAGGGTAATTCCCAATCGTCTTTGGAGAGCTTCTACCACCTCTTCGGCTGATTTTTGCCCAAAGTTTTTGATTTCCAGTAGGTCTTCTTGGGTATAATCCAATAGATCCGCAACGGAATTCACTTGGGCCCGTTTCAGACAGTTGTAAGCCCGTACCGACAATTGCAACTCTTCAATCGGAATTTGGGCAGTTGGGTCGAGGTCTTCAACTATACCCGTATCTTGTTCGGCGTAGGTGAAGTCTTTCAGAGGATTAAATAAATCAACTAAAATCCCGGCCGCCGATGATAGTGCTTCCTGGGGACTAATACTGCCGTTTGTCCACACTTCCAACAATAATCGATCCTTGGGAATACCGTTTTCTCCACGGGTTTCCTCAACGCTGTAATTTACCTTGCGCACGGGCATAAATACAGAGTCAATTTGCAGAAAATCGATGGAAGTTGCTTCTTCTCGGCTTCTTTCCACCGTCCGATACCCCTTACCCCGTTCAATCCGAAATTCCATTTCCAGTTTGGCCCCTTCGGCTAAACTAGCAATATATTGGGTCGGATCAATGACTTCCACTTCACTCGGTAAATCAAAATGGGCGGTGGTGACGGTTGTAGAACCAGGGGATTGAGCGTGAACGAGTAATCGGCCTATTTGCGGTTGACTGGAGTAACTTTTGAGAACTACCTCTTTCATCCGCATCAAAATTTCTAACACGTCTTCACGTACGCCGGGAACGGTGGCAAATTCGTGGCTCACACCTTGAATTCTCACCGCAGTCACCGCCGTCCCTTCCAGGTTGGACAACAAAACCCGTCTTAATGCATTACCAACGGTTGTACCCTGTCCCCGCTCTAGTGGTTCGATGATAAACCGACTGTAATGATTGCGACTTTCTTCGCTAGCTGATTCTAAACATTCAATTTGAAATTGCGCCACGGAGTTACCTCCCTTAATTCAGGTGCTACGAACAAACACGGCCCTAGTAGTTTAGCAAGGGAACTTTGCCTGATACCAAAAATCTCTTTCCCCTGCGTATCCTAACTCCCTGCTTTGTCCCGACGGCTTCATTTCTGAGGAGCATAGGGATTGATCGCTTGGAGTATGTGTGATGAGTTCCCCCATTGGCAGGGTAAATCAGGCTAAACTCGCCGACGTTTCGGTGGACGACACCCGTTGTGAGGGATTGGGGTAATATCTCGAATCAGGGTAATTTCCAGACCTGCGCCTTGTAATGCTCGAATTGCTGTTTCCCGTCCTGAACCAGGACCACTGACCATTACTTCGATTTGCCGCATTCCTTGGTCAATGGCTCGCCGTGCTGCTGCTTCGGCGGCGGTTTGCGCTGCAAAGGGAGTACCTTTTTTCGCCCCTTTGAATCCGCTTGAACCAGCACTAGCCCAGGAAATCACATCTCCGTTTTGATCGGTAATTGTGACGATGCTATTGTTGAAGGTAGATTGGATATAAGCAACTCCGTTGGGTACATTCCGTTTTTGCTTTTTGCTCCCGCTTTTTTTGGTTCCTTGTCGCGCCATATTGGTGTAATCAAATTAATCTCTAAAAAGTGAGTAGTGAGTAGTCAGCCAGCTACCTAATCGCAAAGGACTGAAGTTGAAGCTGCAACTCCTCGACTGAGGCTTCGCCCCACCTCCGAACTGTTGTGTACCAACGTTCTCCAAGAGAAGGCTGCGCCTACATGGGGGAATCGTTTGCAAGTAGTGGTTAGGGGAAGAATAAAAAAACTCTCTAGCGGTAGGCGAGACTTGTTCCCCAGAGGTTACAGTCGTTTTCTGATTTAGTTGTGTCCAACCTCTATGGGGGGCTAACTTGCTAGTGACAATTCCCGGATCCAGTTTATTTCCCTGGTGCTTTTTTCTTCCCGGCAACGGTTTGTCTTCTACCGCGTCGAGTCCGGGCATTGGTGCGGGTACGTTGTCCACGTACTGGTAATCCCATCCGATGCCGACGACCACGATAGGTGCCAATATCAATCAAACGCTTGATATTCATGGCTTCCCAGCGACGCAAATCACCTTCAACCTGGTAATTTGTTTCTACTTCTGCCCGTAAAGCTGCTACATCCGCATCGCTCAAATCCTTGACGCGGGTGTCGGGATTTACTCCCGTTGCTGCCAGAATTTTTTGCGATCGCGATAAACCAATTCCAAATATATAGGTTAGACCAATCTCTATCCGCTTGTCCCGGGGAAGGTCTACTCCGGCAATCCTTGCCACGATGAATATCTCCCTGCTTGTAACTTAACTTGTATTTTTCTGTTTCAATTGCGTTCCTGGCAGCAGCGTCAAGTATCTACTGGTGTGGGGATACTTTGCTGACGCTTTCTCGCTGACTACCCTTGGCGTTGTTTGTGTTTGGGGTTGGAACAAATCACCATCACCCGACCACGACGGCGGATTACAGTGCATTTGTCACATATTTTTTTGACTGAAGCTCGTACTTTCATTGCTTTTTGATGACTCCAAATGTAGAATTATAGCATTTTCCAGGAAAATTTTCTGTTGATTTAACCAGGTGGCGAAGACAAATTTTTCATCACTGATCAATTTGTGTTAGAATCCTCCTGATTAAATCACTTTTTCCGTAATCGGTAGGTAATGCGACCTTTGCTTAAGTCGTAGGGGGTTAGTTCGACTTTCACGCGGTCTCCAGGTAGGATTTTGATGTAATTACGGCGAATTTTGCCAGAAATATGGGCCAAAACGTTAAACCCATTATCTAGATCGACACGAAACATTGCATTGGGCAATGATTCCGTCACCGTACCTTCCATTTCAATTAGGTCTTGCTTAGACAATTTGCTGTTTCCTCAACTTGAATAATATTTCCGGATTTTACTGGCGCTGTATTCGAGTTAAATTATGATGGAAAAGGTAATACCAATTCTTTAAAATCAAACTATGGGGCTAAATATCACCTCACCCCTTGATTCCATGAGCGAAATCAATTCGAGATGGAGCGATCGCGTGTTTCTTTTTTAATCAATCATCATATTGTTCCAGTCCGTTTGAGACTATACACATTTCGACAAATATATCAACAGTTTATTAATATATCTTATTTAAAAGCAATTTGCATTGTCAGTTCAGCAATTCAACAGGTTGGTATCGGGGGTATTTGCAAATTTATCCCCGATGGAAAGGCTGCTAAAACTAGGAATTAATCAATCGGTGTAGTTCCTCTGTCACCACTTCTGGGGATTGATTTCCATTGACGCTCAAGAGTTGACCCTTTTGTTTGTAATAATCGATTAGGGGGGCAGTCTCTTGGCGATAAACCTGTAGGCGACGACGAATCACCTCTTCCGTATCGTCTTTGCGACCTCTGGCAATTAAGCGCTCAACGACGACATCATCAGGTACATCGAGATTAATCACTTTTTCCTCGTTTTCACCCTTGGTGTGCAGCAGGTGTTCTAAAAACTCGGCCTGTTTAACGGTACGAGGGAAACCGTCTAACAACCAACCCCCTTTAGCATCAGTTTGTGCTAATCGTTCCTCAACCATTTCCTGGACAAGTTGGTCAGGTACTAATTCACCTTGATCCATATAGCTTTGAGCTTGAATACCTAAAGGTGTTTGCTCGCTTAGAGCTTGGCGGAGGATGTCACCTGTAGAAATATGAGGTATACTCATGACTTGAGCTAATTGTTTAGCTTGAGTACCTTTTCCCGCTCCTGGCGGTCCTAAAAATATAAGTCGCGTTGCTGTCATTCGTTGTTAGATTTTGAATTGTGGATTGTGGATGACTGACTTGTAAATGGAGTGAGTCGTGAATAGGGATTGGGGAGTAGCCTAAATGCACTGCTGACACCAGAACTGGTATTGGAGATGAAAGTTGTTTTTTCCTAGTAATCGCTACTCTCTACAGTCTCTTGTCTACTGCTTGTGCATCTACAACTTCCAAACCAGGAATGAGTGATTAACACGGTTTGCTTGTGAATAACATTCTCTTAGGATTCTCTACAGAGAAGGCTGCACCTGGTGGGTAGGAGAATTGCTTGATGCAGGGGGAGTGG
This sequence comes from Calothrix sp. NIES-3974, assembly GCF_002368395.1. Taxonomy (GTDB): domain Bacteria; phylum Cyanobacteriota; class Cyanobacteriia; order Cyanobacteriales; family Nostocaceae; genus NIES-3974. The sequence continues at coordinate 781,995 of NZ_AP018254.1, read as the reverse complement.
AGAGTAGAAATGAACCATAACCCTCTTTTGTTAGTTGATTTGAAACTAGTCTCCAGAAGGCTGATGATACTTGAATTTCATCGTTTTAGTTTCAATTTTTAGTTTTTATGGGCAAATAAAACCTCAAACTTAAACTAGTCTTAACTTTCAAATTTTACCTGAGACTTGGACTTTATCCCGATATTGAAAAAATAGAGATATACTCACTATGCTATTCCCCACCCCCTACTGGTTATTTTCCAGTTAAGGATGTCACTGGAAAAGGGCGATTTCCCAATCCAGTGAGCCTATTCCGGGTAATGTATACCCCAAAAACACATTGGTGATTAATTATTGTTTCACCATTCCTTCATAGCGCTGGGAAATAACGTAGGTTTGTATTTGTTTTGCCGTATCAATTGCCACACCAACTAAAATTAGCAAGGAGGTAGCACCCAAACCGCGGAAGGTGGGAACACCGAGTGCGCGTTCAATAGCAGCTGGCAAAATTGCAATTAAGCCCAGGAAAATTGCACCCAGGAAGGTTAAGCGATTCAAAACACGCTCAATATATTCGCTAGTGGCTTTACCAGGACGAATACCGGGGATACTAGAACCCATTTTCTTCAAATTTTGGGCAACATCAACTGGGTTAACAATCAGGGAAGAATAAAAATAACTAAAGAAGATGATCGAGACAAAGTTAACCAGGGTATACACCCAAGACTGGGAACCACCAGGACTGAGGTAAGTATTAACGACTTGAGCTAACTCCGGGTTTTTGATAAAGTTGGCAACAATCAGGGGTAAGCTGAGAATCGCGGTGGCAAAAATGATGGGCATCACTCCACCTTGATTGAGACGTAGGGGTAGGTAACTACGTTGTTCCGCTAAAATCCGGCGACCAACCTGACGACGAGCGGAAATAATGGGGATGCGACGGATACCTTCCTGCACAAAAACGATACCGATAATTGTCAGCAAGAACAGCAGCAGCAGGACAATCACACGACCGACTACTTCCCGATTGCCGCTTTGGACAAAATTTACCGTATCCCCTAATGCCTTGGGTAAGGTGGCAACGATGTTCACAAAAATCAACAAAGAGGCTCCATTTCCCAAACCTCGTTCGGTAATTAATTCCGAAGCCCACATGACAAACATGGAACCCGCTACCAAGGCGATCGCGGTTTCGGCGACGAAAAGGGGGCTAAAATTCAAGGCAAAGGGACGCAACCAAAAGGCAGCCAAAAACACACTTTGCAGAACTGCCCATCCCAAGGACACATAACGCGTAATCTGAGAAATCTTCCGTCGTCCCGCTTCCCCTTCGTTTTTTTGTAAGTTTTCTAATGCCGGAATTGCCGCAGTCAGCAATTGGATGATAATCGAAGCGTTAATATAGGGCAAAATTCCCAACGCGAATACACCTAAAGCTGACAGTCCACCTCCGGAAAAAATATCCAAAAAGCTTAATATTTGATTGTTATTGGCGATCGCATCAGCGAAGGCTTCCCGGTTAATCCCTGGTACAGGGATGTGAATCCCCAGACGAATCAACAATAAAATTCCGACGGTGACAAGCAACCGACCGCGCAGTCCGGCGGCTTGAGCCATCTGCATAAAGGTTTCTTGAGCAGTTGGTGGTCTATCTCGACTAATCATAGGGGCTACCTCGTGAATGGACTCGGCGCGGCGGTTGTGGCGAAATACACCAGTGAATCATCTCCACCAGAAGAGAAATCGATGTGAAGCGGGACTAATTTAAGTTTGATCTAAATCTGACCCAAATCAATTGACGATTTCGCAACTTCCGCCAGCTGCCTCAATTTTGGTGCGGGCGGAGTTGGTAAACGCCGCCGCTTTGACTTGCAGTGCCACATTTAACTCACCATTTCCAAGAACCTTAAGATCACCCTTGGCATCAGTTAGAATACCTGCTGCGAGTAAGGACTCTAGGGTGACTTCGGTGTTGGGGGCGAGGGTGGCTAATTTTTCGACATTAATCGTAGTGTAATGTTTTCGGTTGACTAGTGGGAACCCCTTGAGTTTGGGTAAACGGCGATATAAAGGCTGCTGACCACCCTCAAATCCGGGTCTGGTTCCGCCACCAGAACGGGCTTTTTGTCCCCGCATCCCGGCTCCACAGCTTGCGCCTTGTCCGGCGGAGACACCACGTCCGACACGACGACCACGTTTTTTTGAGCCGGCTTGCGGCTTCACATCATTGAGTCTCATGAATAATTACCTATTCGTGATTATTGGGCGTAGAGGTTCTGAATCGGCACACCCCTATCTTCGGCAACTTCCGCAAATGTACGTAGGGTTGCCAGGGCGTTAACTGCGGCTCTAGCGTTATTTAAGGGGTTATTAGAACCCAACTGTTTGGCAAGGACATTCTTCACCCCTGCCAATTCCAATACAGTCCGCACTGCGCCCCCTGCAATTACACCTGTACCAGGAGAGGCTGGACGCATTAAAACTTTGGCTCCACCACCTGTACCGTTGATGGGGTGGGGAATGGAATTGGATTTGGTCATGGGGATATCAATCAGGTGTTTTTTGCCATCAGCGACCCCTTTTTTGACGGCGCTAATCACATCTGAGGCTTTACCGACCCCAACACCCACCTGTCCGCGTTCATTACCCACGACAACGATGGCGCGGAAACTGAGTTTTTTCCCACCTTTGACGACTTTGCTGACACGACGGATTTGGATTACCCGCTCTTGCCAATTAGTTTCTTCTTTTTTGGCTCGACTTGCCTTACGACGACCACCGGTTGCCATATCTATATCCTTAAGTTACTTTCTACCTAACAGGGCTGGATTTGCAATTGGAGGTTAAAATTCCAAACCAGCTTCACGAGCCGCATCTGCCAAAGCTTTGATACGTCCATGATACAGATTGCCACCACGGTCAAATACCACTTTGGATATACCCTTGGATAGCGATCGCTGGGCAATTAATTTGCCGACGGCGACGGAAGCTTCACAATTCGCACCGGAACTAATAGTTCCCCGCACTTCCGGATCGATTGTAGATGCGGCTGCTAGGGTATGGTGCTGAGTATCGTCAATCACCTGTACATAAATGTGCTGATTGGAACGAAAAACAGCCATTCTGGGACGTTCTGGTGAACCTTTGACTTTGCCACGAATCCGTCGATGACGACGAATTCTTGATTCTTTCCTGGTTAATTTCATAGTTTATTTCTTACCACCTTTACCAGTCTTACCAGCTTTACGCCGTACCACTTCACCCGCATAGCGAATACCTTTACCTTTGTAGGGTTCTGGTGGACGTACTGCTCGAATGCGAGCGGCGGTGTTGCCGACTACTTCCTTGTCAAAGCCACTGACGATGACGTTGGTGTTATTTTCGACTGCGAACTGCACACCCTCCGGTGGTTCAATTTGTACCTGGTGGCTATAACCTACACTCAGTACTAAATTTTTCCCTTGGACAGCAGCTCGATAACCAACCCCTTGTAATTCCAAACGGCGTTGAAATCCATTGGAAACTCCTTCCACCATATTGGCAACTAGGGTGCGGCTTAAACCATGCATTTGTCTTGCTACCCGTGAGTCATTCCGACGGGTGACGGTAACGGTTTCCCCTTCCTGTTTGATTTCCACTTGCATGGGTAAATTGCGGGAAAGTTCTCCTTTTGGACCTTTGACAATTACGTTATTGCCATTAATCGTGAGTTGAACTTTGGCGGGAACCGTAATTGGACGTTTACCAATTCGAGACATAGTTCTGTTTCAGTTAGTGAGTAGGGAATAGGGAGTAGGGAGTTGTTGTGACACAGTTTAGAAGGAAAATCCTCCTGTATCCTGCCTCCTGTCTCCTGTCTTACCAAACGTAGCAAAGCACCTCTCCGCCTAAATTTTGGCGACGGGCTTCCCGGTCGGTCATAATTCCACTGGAGGTGGAGATAATCGCAATCCCAATCCCACCTAATACCCGTGGTAAATCTTTGCGATTGGAATATACACGTAATCCTGGTTTACTCACCCGTTTGAGGGCGGTAATTAGGGGCTGACGATTTTTACCTTTGTATTTGAGTGAAATTACTAGGTTCTTTTTGACTCCCTCGCCAGATTCTTCAAAGTCGCCGATAAATCCTTCATCGCGCAAAACTTTAGCGATACTGCGGGTCATTTTTGTCGATGGCACGATTGTGGTTTGATGCCGTGCCATTGTGGCATTGCGGATGCGCGTGAGCATATCAGCAACTGTGTCATTTACCGCCATTATTTCCTCTTTCGCTCTCTTCTAATTTTCCCGGAAGGGCATTCCCATTTCTTTAAGTAAGGCTCGACCTTCTTCGTCGGTTGGTGCGGTGGTAATAATAGAAATATCCATGCCGCGGATTTGGTCGATGCTGTCGTACTCGACCTCTGGAAAGATTAACTGTTCACGGATACCCAAAGTATAGTTTCCCCGTCCGTCAAAGCTTTTGGGGCTAATCCCCCGAAAGTCACGGATACGTGGTAAAGACAGGTTAATCAGACGGTCGAGAAAATCGTACATGCGATCGCCGCGTAATGTCACCATAATTCCTACGGGCATTCCTTCACGGATCTTAAAGCCCGCGATCGCTTTTTTGGCACGGGTGACTACGGGTTTTTGACCAGTAATAATACCGATTTCATTTAAGGAGCTTTCGAGAGCTTTGGCGTTTTGAGCCGCTTCCCCTAAACCCCGGTTCACTGTCACCTTTGTCACTTTGGGTACTTGGTGAATGTTCTTGTACTCGAACTGTTGAATCAGTTTCGGGACAATAGTCTCTTGATATAACTTTTTTAGTCTTGTGGCCATTGTTTTTTCCTGTAGTTCCCTGGTCTTGGTCAGGGCTATGGGGGATTTTGATTTTTGGATTTGCGTGTAGCGAGGGATTAGCTGTTAGCTTCTAGCTAAATTAATCACCCACCAAACGAACCCACCTATTTATCCAAAATCTCACCGGTTTTTTTCAGCATTCGCACTTTTTTCCCTTCCGGGGTAAAGGTGTAACAAACACGACTAGCAACGTTTTGCTTGGTGGAGTAAAGCATGACGTTGGAACTGTGAATCGGATATTCCTGGGTGACAATTCGTCCCGATTCGCCCTCTGCTTGGGGTTTGACGTGTTTGGTTTTCAGGTTGACACCTTGAACTACCACCTTGCTTTCCTGGGGTAAAGCTTTAATTACTTCACCCACTTTGCCTTTGTCACTACCGGAAATCACCTGAACGGTATCACCGGTTTTGACATGCATTTTGTAAAACTTTGGTTTTTGCTTTTTCGCTGCCATTACAGCACCTCCGGTGCGAGGGAAACGATTTTGGTAAAGTTTTTGTCGCGTAATTCCCGCGCAACTGGACCAAATACCCTTGTCCCGCGTGGATTTCCGTCTTTGTTAATAATCACCGCCGCATTGTCATCAAAGCGAATTGTCATCCCACTATCACGACGGATATGGTGACGGGTACGAACAATCACTGCTTCGACGACATCGGACTTTTTCACTGCCATGTTGGGAATGGCATCCTTGACAACAGCAATCACGCGATCGCCGATAAAGCCATAACGAGCATTACCTTTGCCCAAAACTCGAATACACATGAGTTTACGAGCTCCGCTGTTGTCAGCAACGTTCAAATAGGTTTGGGGTTGAATCACAACTGTTTCCTCGGCACACTAATTTTTAGTCAAGTTGCTCAACAACAATTACTGTTAATCAGCTATTTCGCCAGGATTTCCATCACCTGCCAACGTTTGGTTTTACTCAAAGGGCGGGTTTCTTGAATCCGGACGCGATCGCCGATTTTACATTTGTTGTCTTCGTCATGGGCTTTAAACCGCCGGGTTTTGACGACGATTTTTTTATACTTAGGATGAGGAGAGCGGTTCTCAACGGCAACAACTACCGTTTTCTGCATTTTGTCGCTGACAACCAAGCCTACCCGTTCTTTTACAGCCATAGTTCTCTAACTCTTGTTAGTACCAAATTACACTTAACTATCACTACTATCACTAGCTTGATGAGCAGCTGCTCGTTTCCGTTCCCCCTCTACCGTCAACAACTGGGCTAACCGGTGACGAGCATGGCGGAATAGATGGGGTTTTTCCAATTGACGTGTTGCTTTTTGCAACCGCAGTTGAAACAACTGTCTTTTCACCGCCAAAATTTCTTCTGCTAGTTTCTCATCGCTCAACTCGCGTGCTTCGGCAATTTTTGGAAGTGCCATATTCTTAACCCTCCTCCGAAACAATGTCCTGTTCCCGGACGATAAATTTGGTTTTAATGGGTAGTTTGTAAGCAGCCAGTCGCATTGCTTCCCGTGCAGTTTCTTCGGCAACACCGGCAATTTCAAATAAAATCCGACCGGGTTTGACAACTGCTACCCAATATTCGGGTGAACCTTTCCCGGAACCCATCCGTGTTTCTGCTGGTCGCATCGTTACTGGTTTATCCGGGAAAATCCGAATCCAGATTTTACCACCCCGACGAATATAACGTGTCATCGCTCGTCGAGAGGCTTCAATTTGTCGGGAGGTAATCCAGGATGGCTCTTGAGCTTGCAGTGCAAAGTCACCGAAATTAATCGTACTTCCCCGCGTCGCCAAACCCTTCATTCGTCCGCGCTGCTGCTTACGGAATTTTGTTCTTCTTGGACTTAACATATCTCTAAATACCAATTAAATTGGATTTTCCTGATTTCAGACCCAGACTCGGTATTCACGCCAGCACAAAAAACCAGATCAAATCATGAATCCAAAATCTAAAATCCGAAATCCTTTTATCCTTCATTCGAGCGGTCTTCAAATTGCTGACGACGACGCTGTTGATTGCGACGACGGGGTTCCCGTTCCCGATTAGCTGGGGGAACTTGAATGTCTTCCTGACCAGGAATCACTTCACCCTTGAATATCCACACCTTAATACCGAGAATCCCATAGATGGTTTTCGCAGTCACGTAGGAATAATCAATATCCGCACGCAAGGTATGCAAAGGCACTCGTCCTTCCCGTGTCCACTCAGTTCGAGCAATTTCTGCCCCATTCAAGCGACCACTGACTTGAACTTTTATCCCCTGGACACCAGCTTTTTGAGCGCGTTGGATGGCTTGACGCACAACCCGACGGAAGGAAACCCGACGTTCCAATTGCTGGGCAATAAACTCGGCAATCAGGTAAGCATCCGCATCAACCCGTTGTACCTCCACAACGTTAATCCGGATTTGTCGGGTTCCCCCTAACAAGTCCTGTAATCCTGTCCGCAGAGAGTCGATTCCCTGACCACCACGACCAACAACCACACCAGGACGAGCTGTACGTACTTCCAAGTCAATTTGGTCGGCTTTACGCTCAATCCGGACATCGGAGATACCCGCATTATTCTGGGCATATCTGCCCAATTTTTCCTCAATGTAACTGCGCAGTTTGTAGTCTTCCTGCAACAGTTCTGGATAACGACTCGGTTCTGCAAACCACTGCGATTTATGCTCTTGAGTAATCCCCAACCGAAAACCGACTGGATGAATCTTTTGTCCCACGAACTATTTCCTCTCAAAATTTCTGACTGTAGAGTTTTTGTCTCTGGATGTATTTACACTAATCCAGCAAGAAAATTAATCCTCAGCCGCAACCGCTAGGGTAATATGACAAGTTGGTTTGCGAATCTGATAGGCTCGTCCTTGGGCACGAGGTTGGAAACGTCGTAGGGAAGGACCCCCATCTGCGTAGGCTTGGGTAATTTTCAGCGAGGCTCGATCCAGTCCGGCATTGTGTTCGGCATTGGCTGCGGCACTACGCAACAGTTTTAACACCGGGTCACAAGCCCGATAGGGCATAAATTCCAGAATAATCAAGGCTTCGCGATAGGAACGACCCCGAATTTGGTCTAAAACGCGACGAACCTTGTAGGGAGACATGCGGACAAATTTGGCTACCGCTTTGACTTCGTTGGGCTGTAATGTTTTTGTCGCCATGATTATCTCCCTGATTTTTTATCGCTTTTGGCATGTCCGCGATAGTTTCTGGTGGGTGCAAATTCACCTAATTTATGACCCACCATTTGGTCGGAAATAAATACGGGAACATGCTGTTTACCGTTGTGAACGGCGATTGTGTGTCCTACCATCATCGGCAAAATCGTGGATGCTCGCGACCAGGTTTTAATTACCTCTTTTTTATTGTTCGCGTTCAATTTTTCGATTTTTTTGAGCAGATGGTCGGCAATAAATGGTCCTTTTTTCAGTGAACGACCCATAGTTGTTTCTGTTTTGAATTAACTGCAATTCACAATATTTTTTGTTTGTTTTGCTGTTGTGACTAACTCGCTGGCGGTATATCAAGTGTCAATCGGCTAATTACGACTAGGATTCCCGTCCACCACGTCCGCGCTTGGATACCTTACGACGACGACGTACAATGAACTGATCACTGGCTTTCTTCCGTTTCCGGGTTTTCAAGCCTAAAGCTGGTTTACCCCAAGGTGTCACCGGTCCAGAACGTCCAATTGGCGCACGTCCTTCTCCACCTCCGTGGGGGTGATCGACTGGGTTCATCACACTACCCCTGACTTGGGGACGACGACCTTTCCAACGGGTGCGTCCTGCTTTTCCAGCGCTGAGGTTTCGATAATCTGTGTTGCCGACTTGACCAATGGTGGCGTAACATTCACGTCGTACCATCCGCACTTCCGTTGAGGGCAGTTTCAAGGTTACGTAGTCACCTTCTTTCGCAACCACTTGAGCACCTGCACCTGCTGCTCTGACGATTTGTCCTCCTTTTCCGGGTGTGAGTTCGACGTTGTGAACCACTGTACCCAAGGGGATATTCATCAAGGGTAAGGCATTGCCGTCTTCGATTGGTGCATCGGGACCAGCGATGATGGTTGTTCCCACTTTTAAGCCGTTGGGTTGGAGAATATAGCGTTTTTCTCCGTCCTGATAAAATAGCAAGGCAATGCGAGCGTTCCGGTTAGGGTCATACTCTATGGCTGCTACTTTGGCGGGAATATTTCGCTTGTCCCGTTTAAAATCGATGATTCGGTATAGTTTTTTGTGCCCACCACCCCGGTGACGACAGGTAATTACACCTTGGCGGTTACGACCTTTGGCTCTGTGTTTATGAACCGTTAATGACTTTTCTGGTTCACTTTTGGTAATTTCCGAAAAGTCTGAAACCGTTAGTTGTCGCGTACTGGGGGTATAGGGACGAAATGAACGAGTACCCATAGTTAGTTCTAGATTTTTAAGTGGAAATTTACTGAATTTTTAGGCTGGTATTTTTTGGATTTGGGATGAACCCCCAACCTAAAATTCACAATCGACATTAGAGGATATTTGTCAAGTATCAATCGATACTTTCTCAACCACTTCTTGAAGACAGCAAATCGGCCTAAACGGTATTTTTATCGTTATAAACTACTCCCGATTCCCTTCTGCCTATTCCCAAAAAGCGAGCTTGTTAAGTATAAAATATTTCAAACATCCTCTTAGACTTCAGGGAATAGAACCTGACGGATTTTCTCCTCATCCCCAGCCGCAACGGTGACAATTGCCCGTTTATAATGGGGTTTATAGCCAATAAATCTACCGACGCGTCGCTTTTTCCGAGGCGGATTTAAGGTGTTGATTTTAGTCACCTTCACCTCGAATATGGTTTCAATCGCTGCTTTAATCTCAGGTTTTGTGGCTTTTGGAGCAACCTCAAAGGTATATTTATTTTGCTCCATCAACAGCGTTGCTTTCTCGGTGACTATCGGACGACGAATTAAATCCGCGAGTGACCGGGGGTCAAACTCTGTGACTAACTTACCCACCGTAAACCTCCTGAATTTTTGCAAGCGCGGATGGGGTGACAATAATCTTGTCTGCGTGTAATAAATCGTAAACGTTGAGATTGGTGGCTAAAATCAGTTTGACATTCTCTACGTTCCGAGCTGATAAATACACTCCCTCAGATTTCTCACCAGTAATTAATAAAGCTTTGCTATCTGGATCACACCCCCAACGGGCGATCGCATTTACCAATTCTTTGGTTTTAGGGCGTTCAAATTGACTATCAAATTCCTCAACCACGATGATGTCATCCACACGACTAGCAAATGCTGTCCGCAATGCTAAACGCCGCTCTTTGCGATTCATTTTGATGTCATAATCCCGTGGCTTCGGTCCAAATATCACCCCACCACCTCGCCATAGGGGAGACCGAATCGAACCCGCGCGCGCTCGTCCAGTTCCTTTTTGCCGCCAAGGTTTACGTCCTCCACCCCGCACTTCCGAACGGGTTTTGGTACTTGCGGTTCCCTGACGGGCATTGTTCATCTGCCGCACTAAAGCCCGATGGACTACGTGACTGGCGGTTTCTTCTTTGGCAACCCGCAACTCGAACGTTGTCTGTCCGACCTGCTCGCCTTGCCAATTTTTGACTACACACTCAAACATGTTTCTGTTGTCCTTCAATTTTCGCTGTTAGTTTTTTCTCAACAATCAATGTATTAATCAATACAAGCTAACAACTACTTGGATTTGCGAGTAACTAGGTTGGCAGGGACAATATTTAGCAAGGCTCCAGGTTTTCCGGGAACCGCACCCTTGATTAAAATTAGATTTCTTTCCGCATCAACACGCACTACGGTTAATTTTTTGACCGTCACCTTTTTGCCTCCCAGGCGACCAGCACCGCGTATACCCGGAAATACACGACCGGGGGTAGTACCAGCACCGATTGAACCTGGTTCACGGTGATTTTTAGAACCGTGGGACATGGGTCCTCGACCAAAGTGATGCCGTTTTTGATAACCAGCAAAACCCCGTCCGATACTGTCTCCTGATACGTCTATTAGTTGACCGGGACTAAAAATATCTGCCGTAATCTGTTGACCTAAAGAATACTCTTCTGCGTTTGCAGTCCGATATTCCCGTAAGTGACGCAATGGCGGTGCTGATGACTTTGATAGATGACCTAACAAAGGTTTATTGAGCGCCTTTGGCTTCACTTCCCGATAGCCAACTTGAATCGCAGAGTAACCGTCGGTCTGTTTTGTTTTTACTTGTGTAACGGTACATGGACCCGCTTGCACTACAGTTACAGGAATCGCAACTCCAGCTTCGTCAAAGACTTGGGTCATGCCCAGTTTGGTGCCGAGAATACCTACAGACACAGTTACTGGTTCTCCTTTATACTTAAGTTGGATATGAATACACGTCCGATTCGGTCGATGATTTCTAACCATCAAGATTTGTTTGGCGAATCCGTGTAGAACAAACACACCTCACGTTTGCAGATCGAACTTAATTCATCCACAAAAAAATTGTGTTGACAATCCAATGACAATACAAACAGTGAATGTGTCACGTGCAACAATGAATTTAGATACTGTCAATCAAGAACATCTAAACCAATTGTCTTGGCACTTTCCGAAGGGTTTAGGGACTTAAACAGCTTGCTGTTCAGTATCCACGACACAGAGTTTTTGATGATAATGCCCAAACCAACATTTTCACTCTGTCTATACCATTTACCCTTAACTTGCGTTGAGGAACCCGTCGGCTTTGGAAACAAATTTACTTTGAATTACACTCCCACCAAATTTAACACATAACTTTGGTGGGTGGCGATGAGCCTAGGGCTTAACGCGTCGTTTCACCTGAGTATTGTTTCTGCTGTGGCTTATTTATATTAACCTCAAACTGAACTAACAATACTCTAGATAGATTGCGATCGCATTTAGTAAAATTTGGTCACAATCTAAAAATATAAATCATGCTTTTCTTTTTGTCTAGCGTTTTGACTGGAAATTTTACGAATATGCTGTGGAGTCCTTGCAGGGATTAACTAGCATTGAAGCTTTAATATCAAGGCGCTATACCCGCAGGTTTGTCGTAGACTAGCGCTACTACGAACCTTTCCTCACCCATTGCAAGTTAATGCTGGCACGAATTTTATAGGAATGTACCTCACCTATAGTATCCTACCTAAAGATTAACCTTCAACTTGCGAGATTATGCCCCATATTGGTCTATACTGTCCTGCGGAAACTGGCCATTTGCATACAATGTTACCGTTGGGACAGGAATTACAACGACGCGGACATCTGGTGACTTTTTTGGGTGTACCGGATGCGGAGGAAAAAGTCCGGACAGCGCAGTTAGATTTTATGCCAATTGGTGCGACAAAGTTTCCCCTGGGGACGACGGAGGCGATGTTTGCCAAGTTAGCAACTTTAAGCGGGATTAGGGCTTTGTTGTTTACATTGAATTGGATTCGGGAGAGTGGGAAGGTTTTTTTGGAAGAAGCACCAAGTGTTTTGAAACAAGCGCAGGTAGATATTTTAATTGTGGATCAGATTACTCCGGAGGGGGGAACGGTTGCGGATTTTGTCGGGATTCCGTTTGTGACTGTATGTAGTGCTTTACCGATGATGCAGGAGTCGAGTATTCCTCCTTTTTTTACGACTTGGGTGTATTCTCAATCGATGTGGAATCGTTGGCGAAATAAACTGGTTTATCAGTTAATTAATCCTTTTAATTTACCAAGTCAAAAACTGCGTCAAAAATATCGACTAAAGTGGAATTTACCAAGGGAAAATTCTCCCGATTCTCCCTATTTAATTTTGAGTCATCAACCGGTAGGATTTGAGTATCCCCGGCAAAATTTACCTCAACACTTTTATTTTACTGGACCTTATCATAATCAACAAAGTCGGCGAAAAGTTGATTTTCCTTGGGATGAATTGGTCGAAGGTAAGCCATTGATTTACGCTTCAATGGGTACTTTGCAAACTGGCTTAAAACAGGTTTTTGCAAAGATTGCTGGTGCTTGTGCAGATTTAGATGCTCAATTAGTTATTTCCTTGGGTGGTTCGGGGGATTTAGATGGATGGAAAAATCTACCGGGAAAGCCCTTAGTTGTTAACTATGCACCGCAGTTAGAATTGCTGCAAAGGGCAAAATTATTTATTACCCATGCGGGGATGAATTCGGCTTTGGAAGCTTTGACCTACGGAGTTCCGATGGTGGCTATTCCTATTACCAATGACCAACCAGGAATTGCTGCGAGGATTGTTTGGTGTGGTGTGGGTGAATTAGTTCCTTTGGGTCAACTGACGGTAAGTAATTTAAAATTGGCGATTAATCGGGTGTTAAATCAGCTAAGTTATAAACAAAAAGCACTAGAGTTACAAGCTGAAATTCGTCAATCTGGGGGAGTTGTCCAAGCTGCGGATTTAGTGGAGGGTATACTATGGAAAAAGTAAAAGTTGGGGTGGGGTAAATGGATAGTTATCTACCGAAACAAACTATTAATTTAGGTGAGTATACTGCTGCTTATGCTGTTTTGGGTGAGGGTGAACCGATTATTTTTTTACATGGCTTTTTCGGTGATGGTTGGACTTTAAGACCAATTATGGAGCAGCTGCGGTCTAATTATTGTTGTATTGGTTTAGATTTACTGGGTTTTGGTGATTCTTCTAAACCGAATATTCGTTATTTGATTGACCATCAAGTGGGGTTTTTAAAAACTTTTTTGGCGAAGAAACAAATTCAAAAGTTTTATTTAGTTGGTTATTCCTATGGTGCATGGGTAGCTGCTGCCTATGCTATTTCTTTGGTCAATTCCCATAGTCGTCAAACTCAACAAGATAGAGATAACTTGTTAGGAATGACTTTAATTGCTCCAGCCGGAATTCGAGACGATAAGTTTGTCGGCAGGTATAATCATCTAAAGCCATTGCTGTGGGATACTAAATTAGTTGATCTGGCTTTGAATGCGATCGCTCCCCTCTCCAATCTTACAGGAAAACAGCAAGCCTTTCAAGGGATTCGACAAGCTCGAATGGAACTGGTTCGACAACCTGCGGCAAAATCTTTACTGTGCGATCGCCTCAAACCGGAGGATGCTGTCGATACGGTGGAAAACCAGATTCACTGCATCAACACACCGACTTTGGTAATTGCGGGTGGTGCTGATAGACATATACCGTTATGGCACAGTCAAACCTATGCAGAGCGGATTCCCAATGCCAAGTTAGAAATTATCCCCGGTGCTGACCATGATTTGGTGCAAACCCATAGTTGGGAAATTGTTTGTTTACTCCAGCAGTGTTGGGAGTTGAAAATTGGGAGTCGGGAGTCGGGAGTCGGGAATGGGTAATAATGTTGGGAAATTGTTTGTTTACTCCAGCAGTGTTGGGAGTTGAAAATTGGGAGTCGGGAGTCGGGAATGGGTAATAATCAAGTCATGCTTTCCACGAGATAATCAAGTTGACAGCCAAGGATGGAATCGGTGTTTCAGCTAATCCCGAACTCAGGTTAATTATCACTATTTTGACTCCCTATTGCCGTACAGACGCGACACGTCGCGTCTCTTCCTGCTCCCAAAAACGATAATTCAAGCATTAAAATCGACTTTTAAAACATCCTCTTAAACCCATACAAACTAGGGATTGACAATATTGCGATCGCTATTTGCGCTCTGGGTAAATTTGACAACCACAAAAGCTGTCACAAAGCAAATAATTGCACCGACAATTCCGGAAATACTTGTACCTAAAGTATTTAAACCGGAAATACTATAATCAGCGAAAGGAGTGGGAACGGCTATAGGAATATTTTCCGCTAGTTTAGCAAAACCAATTTCTTCTGCTACTGCTTCCAAACCATCTGGCCATGAAGATGCAAATAGGGATAGGATTGCAGCAACAACAAAAATCCCAATAACGGGTATCAACCATCCCTTCAGGGGTTGTTCGATGGCGACAAATAAATCCGGTCTAAATTTGACCAAACCAGCAACCACAACAGCAGTAATTATCCCTTCACCAATACCAATTAAAACATGTATGCCAGCCATTGCTGGTAACACCACACCCAGGGGTACAGTATGGGAAAGGGCTAACTCGATACTACAAGCGATCGCAGCCATGACGACGCTGATTCCTGCACCAATTCCCGCAAATAGGGGTAAACGGTTCCAGGAATTACCAAACTGGGTTCGGAGAATTTGGGTTAATCCCCAACCTACCCAAACACCGATCACGCTAATATTCAGGATATTTACACCTAAAGCTGTAATTCCCCCGTCAGCAAAAAAGACCGCTTGAATAATTAACACTAGAGCAGTAGATAGGGTTGCTAACCAGGGACTTCCCAGGATGATTGCAGCCAAAACTCCCCCTAATAGGTGTCCGCTTGTACCACCTGTAACGGGAAAATTCACCATTTGAGCGGCAAAAATAAAAGCTGTAGTTAAACCGAAAATAGGTGCTGTTTTTTGACTGAAGGAAACTTGGGATTTTTTGAGGGAAAATGCGATCGCACCTGTACTTACCAAACCTGTTCCCAGTGCAACCGGGAAGGAGATAAAACCATCGGGAACGTGCATACATCACTCCTTAATGATGGGATGGTGTGGATCCCTAATCATACCAGATACCAAGGAGGAAGAGTATGTACATTTGCAAACATCAGACTACTTGTTTTTACTATTCTTGGTTCACCAATTGTAGATGCCTTGAGGATAAATTTTCAAGCAAGATAGCGATCGCATCCGCTTTCCTATTTTACCCAAATTGCTAAACCACCACCCCGTCCCCGTGCGGCGATAAAATCTTCGGCGACTAAAAAAAATGCAAAGAATGGTAATTTTGCAATGGGTTGTTGTGCAAAATTTGGAGAATTCCCTTTTTTCCTAATTTTTCCTTTATAAATAATCCGATTTAAGCAAGATATTTCTACCTGTTCAAAATCAAATGCTAGTAAATTTTTCTTCTCTAAATATTTACATAATCCTGTTAATTTTAATCGAAATCCAGCTATTTCTATTTGATTGGTAATTACTCCAATATTTTCCGTTTGATGATTCGGTTCAAAATTAATATCAGCGAAAACGAACTTAGGCAGATAAAACCCTTTACCTAAAACAATTCCTGCTCTTTGCTGCGCTTTTTTCGTACCCGTTGCAAAATACAAGCGCCATTGTCCACTTAAATTTCCAAACTTGTAATTCAGCCGTTGCTTTTTTGCCGCGATTTCTGCATTCAATAAAGCAGATACCACATTACTCGCACTCGGACGCACTAAAACTTTTGGATTCCTAGCTGCTACTGCTTGCTGAATAATATCTAAATAATCAGAATTATCAGATAAAAATTCATTCCTTTTTTCTTTCATTATCACCCCACCCCAACATAAAATAGGACTTACGCAAAAGTAAAGTCACTGCGTCATTACTTAACTTGCTTCCAGCAGAGTGCGGATAGGGAAGTCATCTCTCACAAGAAGCCGTACTATGCGCGTCTACACACAAATAAGAGCGATCGCTTCCCTACACTGCGTTTCGGTCGCTGCGGATAAATTTTCTCTTATGAGAAACCACACTACCTGCGTCTACATTGCCTCAGAGGATGTTTGTCAAGTGTTAATAAATACTTTATCAACCACTTATTTTCAGACAGTAAATAGGCTCAAACTGTATATTTGTCGTTATAAACTACTCCCGATTCCCGTACAGACGCGACTTTTAAAACACCCTCTAAGTCCTTTAAAATATCCCAATCTTATCTTAAACCTTGTCTGGCTAGAAAATAGGGAGTAGCCATCATAAACAGGAATTTAAAAATTCGGAATACAACCTGTTCCTTGTCTTTGTAAACAGTCGATAAATCTATTTGCTCCATCAATGGTACGGTCAGCTTGATTAAGTGCCACTCCAGCATTATAGTTGGCAATCATTCGCTCAATCACAAAATTCCTTTCATTCGCTCTTGCTCTAATAATTTGCATCATCTGCGCAACCGTTCCATTGGTGACTGGTAAGGGTTGTCCAGTACGCTGATGGTAGGCATAATGGATTTGGCTTATTTGGGTTGCCAGACTCTGTTGTCGAGGAGTCCAGGAATTCCACAGATTCCAACTTCCTTGGGTTGAGATGGCAGCAGATTGACAGTTTCCGCGACGGATAGGGTCAGTGATTCTGGCACAATTAGCAAGGGCTGAATTCAGGGCTGGATTAGCAAAAACAGGTAAACTGGTTACTATACTAACTATACCAAATACGGCAGTAGTTAAGATTTGCACTTTCTTCATAGATACCTCACAAATTTTTATTTACGGAAAAATCCATCAACTCAAACAATACCCACATTTGCAGCAAATTCTCAGATTTATTCTCTACATCTGAGTTACTTACCTATCCCAGCAATTTGCGCAAATCAATATTCCAGATGTCCCCTAAATAGGTAATTAAATACGCTTCTCCTTCCGAGATATTACCATCAGCAGCAATCACTTCAATTGCAAACTGCAATAGGTGAATTCGCTCCTGTCCATAACTGGAGTTTCTAAATATTTCAGCTGCATTTGCAAACTCTTCGAGAATACCTGCACCACTGAGGTAGCTAATCGCCTTAATTGTACTTTCAACATCAAAGTTAATGCTATTCAAATTACTCATTAAAAAGTTTGAGATAACTTGAATTTTTCTGTCATCGACCACACCTTCAGCAATTGATAAGATATAGAGAATCTCGAAAGCTGCCTGAAATTTATCCATTTTACTCTTTGATTTGTAGGTACATTTTTCGCCGGGTAATTACTTTCTCACTACCTAGTAGTCGATAGCTTAATCCTTTTTTAAATACTGGGGGATAAGGCAAAAATACAATCAATAATGACGAATAAAATCCCTTGTATGAACAAAAATCAAGGGCTTATTCCTTTACTTTCAGATACTTTTATCGTCACAAAGTCAAATTTAATTTAAAGCAAAACTGTGAGAATTACTTCTATTTTTATGCTCCTATTTTTTAGTGTATAAATTACTTAATCAAACCAACAAATCTTGATTTATAATGTCTAATGATGCACTGTCAATTGATATATTCAACGCAATAATTATCTCTACATATGCACCATTTTTTTTATTAGCAGTAGCATCTCAATAACTAAGGATTCCCAAAAATTCCATTTTTATTTGGGAGGATATTATATTTTGTGGCGAGTATAGGATTTCCTTTGATTTCCTCGACAAAATTCATCAAGCCTAATTTATCCCTAATTTATTGATTGAGAATGCTCCCGATTTTTACTGCTACAAATGTTACTACTAATATTTGATGAAGCCAATTACGGGGAACAATTTATTTCTGTTCAAACTATGTCTGACTGAACCCTTGTAGTTACATATTATGTCTTGTCATCTAGGGACGGCAATACACAAAAGCTGGAAATTACACCTCACATTTGTGAGTTGGTATTTTGACTATGGATAGGCTTAATTACTCACTATTTTTGTTGTTTTGTGCTTATTTGTATTTTTTCAACTTGATTTGAGACAAGGAGGTGTATTAGATTATTATTTAATTTGTTTACTGATGCAATGAGCATGTAAAAGAAAAAGGCAAAAGGCACTCCAAAAGAAAGAAAGAAAGCCTATTTTTAATCTGACACCATGTATAATTTAAAAATATATTTTTCCCAGTATTTATCCAATTAATCTACTACATTTCCCGAATCTTGCACGCACAATATTTTCAAATTCTGATGAAATCTAGGTTGCCATATTTTCCTCTGCACTGTAGCCAGGATTCAAAATACTGGAAAAGATAGTTGAGTAAAGGATTTACAAAAATCATCCTCAAACTTTTGATAAATCCAAGATTATCATTAGTACGTTCCTAGATATCAGCAAGTATTTCATATTGATTTACCATTTTTAAAAACTATGAACCAGGATGAGTTTCAGAAAATTTATTATCAACTAGGGGATAAATGCCGTCAGGTCTTACAATTGAAATTAGCTGGTAAGAGTAATAAAGAAATTGCTGATAAATTAGAGATTAAGAGTGAAGCTACAGTTAGAAAGCACTTGGAAATAGCATATAAAAAATTTGCGATCGCCAGTGAGGATAAGCGGGGTAGTTGGGCTGATTTACAAAGGTTGTTTACTCAATTTATCCCGGAATTAATTCCTCCGATTCCCAGCTACTCCCAACCTAAGTGGGTGGGAAGAAGTTGGGAAATCAACACATTACAACGGTGGAAAAACGAAAGTTATCAAATTATAATGCTGGTTGGTGAAGGTGGGGTTGGGAAAACCACGTTAGCAGAAAGATTTATTAGTGTGTGCGATTTTCACCAACGTTTAGATATCAAAATTGCTCTGGAAATAGCTAATCTGGAAAGAGCGGAAAAAGTTGTACAAACCTGGTTACAACGGGATTTCCATGAAGATGTACCTCGTGATTTTTATCTGAGTTTAAAGTTATTGTCAGAAAAGTTGATTCAGTCAAAGATTTTAATTTTTATTGATAACCTGGAAACTTTATTAGTAAACGGTGTATTTTTACCTGATTACCGTGATTATTTAGAATTATTCAGGGTGCTGAGTGACCCTCGTAATCGAGGTTTAACCTTAATTACCAGTCGTGAATATTTAAAGGAAGCACAGATTAAAGATATTCAAACTCTGGGTTTATCTGGATTAAGTTTAGGAAATTGGCAAGAATATTTTGGTCAAAATTTATCATCTGAAGATATTATTTATTTAGAAAAGTTCCATAAAACATATAATGGTAATGCCTATGCAATGAAGCTTTTGTATAGTGAAATTCATCATCAATACAATGGTGAGATTAATACTTTTTACCAACAAAATAGATATGATATTCAAAATTTAGAGCCATTTTCCTCTTTAATTGACAATCAACTAGACCGATTAAATCAACATTCTCCAGCCGCTTATAGGTTAATTTGTCGTTTAGCCGCTTGTCGCTATCAACAAATCGAATGGCTACCGGATAGTTGCGTGAAAAGTCTACTATGGGATATCGAACATGAACAACGTGGAAAAATAGCTAGAAGATTATTTGACTGTTCCTTAGTGCAATTTCACCGTGGTGAATATCGAATGCATCCGGGAATTTGTGCTGCGGGATTAACTCGTTTGCAACAGAGTGATGATTGGGAACAAACTCATCGCACTATAGGAGAATTTTGGTATCAAAGCCATCCCCAAATTCAATCATCACGACAGGGTTTAGAAGTTTTAGAAGCGTACCATCATTATGTGAAAATACAAGATTATGATGCTGCTTGGGATGTTCTCCGTCGTCCAGCAATTTCCGATTTACCTGAAGAATTGTTTCTGTATTTTTTATCCTGGGGATTCATTCGTGAAGTCAAACAATTAGCAGAGGAATTAATTGGCAAAATATCACCTATCAAAGAAGCAAGTTTATTACGTTGTTTGGGTGATTGTCATGCATATTTACTTGAAAATGGAATTGACACAGCCCTAGAATACCATCGACAAGCACAAATATCTGCTCAAAAATCAGGTGATATTTGGACAGAATTTAACTCCTACAGTGATATGGGTTTATGTTACTACATTGCCGGAGAATATGAACAAGGTTTAAATACCTATAAAAGCAAACTCAAAATAGCCCAGTCTCCAGTTTCGGGAATTATTCAAGCGAGGGAAAATAGTTGCTGGTGTGAAATTGCGCTGCTAAATTCCTGTTTAGGGAACATCTTTGCCACGAAACATGCAATTACATCTTTAGGTGATTATACAGACCATCCCCTGGATTTTGTTCCTCCTTGGCAGGTTTGTTGGGATTTAAATATGTTAGCCTTAGCGCAACGTAATACTGGTAATTATACGGATGCACTGGCTAACCTTGAGCAGGTAATGGTTTTAGCGGAACAGTTTAACTTTAACTGCGACCGAGCCAGATGTTGGTCAACCAAGGGAGATGTGTATCGATTAATGCAGGATTTCCCCCAATCACTGAAGTATCAACAACTGGCGATCGCATTTTTTGGTAAGATAGGCAATAGTTACGAATTAGGGGAAAGTCAATACTATTTAGGACAGCTATATTTAGCTATGGGAAACTTAGAACAAGCGAGGGAATGCTGGCAAAAATCCCTCCAGCTTTTTCAAAAAATGCAACTTTCTCGACAAGTAGCTAAGGTATTAACTACACTGGATGGGATTAGCTGATAATTTTGGATTTTGGATTACTCTAGCCTACTGTGCTACACACAGAGAAATCAGAGAACGATCGATCCACCCTATTTGGGTCTATGGATTGGGAACCCCTTTTTGTATCCAGGTTTCTTATTTCTATCTGTCGCATTCCTTTTCAAATTGGTATAGAAAATGTTTGTGATAAATTACTCCACCCACCCCTATTCCCGCAGAGACGACCCACTGAGTCGTCTCCTCATACCCTCTTTTGTAACTGCATCACCAGGTCTGTATGGGGTTCCATAATCATACCGGGGATATCTCGTTTGAGAATCTGTTGGGGATTAGATAAATCATCATTTGTCCAGAGAATTCGACGGCTACCTGGTGGTAAATTGATCGTAGTTTGCTGGGTTTGGGTGAGCCAAATTATGGGACTCGTGAAAGCTGTTTCTCTTGATAAATCTGAGTTTACATCCTCTTGGGGATGGGTTGCAGCTAAGGTCATTAAAACTTGTCGATTTCCGCGAATAGTTCCCGTTGCTGCTGTCCACAATTGCACCTTTAAACCCTGACGTTGAGCATAAAAGTACAAAGAAGCAGCTGTGGTGACTGCGGCTTCAAAATTATTGTCATCCCAGGAAGTCACCGTATCCAAGGCAATAATTACCTCCTTTCCCTCTGTAATCGTTTCTAACTCCCGTACCCGTAATTCCCCATAACGAGCGCTACTACGCCAATGTACCAAACGAATCGGGTCGCCGATATGGTAAGGACGTACTGCCCTAACCAAACCCTCCATCGCAGCTTGGTAGGGATTACCAAACCAATCTTCCCGTCTGCTGTCATCCCGTCCTAGTTCATCAATAATTGGACAACTGGTGAGGGGAAGAATTTGCGGATAAACGTAGGCAATAGCTGCACAAGCTTGGGAACGACGACACCAAAATAACCCCAAAGGAGCACCACTAATTAAATCGACAGTTTGCCAACGGTACACACCCCGTCGAGAGGTGGGATAGGTGTATTCCCATGTATAGGTGGTTTCCGGAAATATTCCATCAATGGGTTTACTAATGGGTTGTCCTAGAACTATTGGTATTTTATCTTCAATCCGCAACAAATTGACGGTCTTTTTGCCGTGATTGTGAATTTCCAGGGTGACGCTTAAATCATCCCCCACCGTGACCGGGGTGATTGGTTGACGCACTACTGATAAACTCGCAAGCGATCGCGCTGGTAAAATTGCCGCCACAAATAGTAAAGCACAACTAATCCCACTAATTACATACAGCCACCCAGCCATTGTGTTAATTGCTGCACCAAAAAAACAAATACAAATTCCTCCCAACACCCAACCACTGTAAGCAGGTGTGCAGAAGCGTCTTTCTAACCAATTTGTTAATCTGCGAACCATTTTTAGATTATAGATTTTAGATTTTGGATTGTAGAGACGCGATACATCACATCTCATACTCATGGATTGCGTCGCGGGACAATCAAAAATAAAGGCGATCAAAACAAAAAATTCCCCTAAATCAACGTGAGTTTGATGAACCTCACCCCAACCCCTCTCCAGGATGGAGAGGGGCAGAAAAATCCGTAGTTTTAACCAAAAATCAATGTTTTCAAAGCCTCTCTCCAAGAGGGGAAAGGTTTGGAGAGGGGTTATTTGAATCCGTCGTAGTTCGCTACGACCTAGGAGTACTCACGTTAAATCAGCTAGTTGCTAGATAGTTCAACCTTAAGATACCCAGGGAATACACATAAATTCACACTTCCCTCGGTTTTTTGTGAAATGACTGTAAAGGGTATGGCGCTATCGTGGAGATTAACTAAGATAGTTGTAGACTAACTATCTCCGTATGTTTGCGGTTGAGCTTGGTTTCGCTGATTAAAATTTTTTCTATTGTTGAAAATTTGAATCGGTGATTTCAAGTCCAGATACAAACTCCGATGATGTTGATTCAATAGTTCGATAGGATGAAGATGTATAAATTGATGCATAGAATACGAAAACCTCCATAGCCATCAAACAGCTATACTTTACACGGTCAATAAGTAAGCTTTTGGTTTGGATCAGCAAAAACTCACATAACTACTTGATGTGCTATTGACAGCTAACAGTTAACGATTAACATTTGTAGGCGTAGATGCGCATAGCGCGACCTTCTGTAAAGAGAACTTATTGCAGGGAACAAGTCATCTATCAAAAGTAGTAAATATACAACTTAAAAACACAACAGCTTGGTTAAAGCTTAAAGGTCAACTGTCAACTGTGAACAAACCAAAGGGAAAATATATCAGCGCGCAAAGTATACATCTCCACATCTAAACCCATCGTCAAAGTCAGCTACATCCAAATTTTGACAGTCCTAGAAAAAGGTGGCAAAACAGAAATTGTTTTCTCCTGTCTCCTGTACCCTATTATTTTTTACCCAAGGAAGCAGCAATGGAAGAGCCGCTCGCGTCCCCCTTATCCAACCCTAATTTGCCCCATTTACCTTCGTCTTCTTCCCATTCCTTTGGCAATGGACGGTTAGAGATGGTGACAAATAACACTATGACTATCCAGCAGATGGTACGCGATGCCCATACTCAACAAGCTTCCGACATTCATATTCGAGTCGGTGAGGTACCACGATTTCGCGTGCGTGGACAGATTTTGGTTTACCAGAAAGGGGAAATTGTTACACCCCAGGACTTTGAAGCCTACTTGATGGAATTACTTACCCCATCCCAGCGATCGCGTTTTCTCGAAACCAAGGAATTAGACACGGGAATATTCTATCCTGGTTTTGTACGCTGTCGGGTAAATTGTTTTGAAACCTTGACAGGAGGAGCGATGGTGCTACGGTTAATTAACCTAGAAGTACCATCCATAGAAAGTTTACGCCTACCTGCGGTACTCAAGGATATCGTCAGTCAGAAACAGGGTTTAGTCTTAGTCACCGGTGCAACCAACTCCGGTAAAACCACCACCATCGCAGCGATGATTCGCTTTTTAAACGAGAACTTTCAAAAGCATATCGTCACCATCGAAGACCCGATTGAATACGTCCATACCTCCCGTAAATCCCTAGTTACCCAGCGAGAAGTGGGTTTACACACCCAAGCTTACCACGATGCCCTACGCTCAGTGCTACGGGAAGACCCGGATGTAATTATTATTGGAGAAATACGCGATCGCTTGACCATCGATACCGCCATTAAAGCCGCTCAAACCGGACACCTGGTAATTGGAACCCTACACACAAAAAATTCCCTGGTCGCCATTGATCGATTACTCAGCCAATACCACCCCGAAGAACAGGCAATGATGCGGGTACAAATTGTTGATACCCTAGTAGCGGTAATTAC
Organism: Calothrix sp. NIES-3974; assembly: GCF_002368395.1. Lineage (GTDB taxonomy): Bacteria > Cyanobacteriota > Cyanobacteriia > Cyanobacteriales > Nostocaceae > NIES-3974. The sequence goes on along the minus strand of NZ_AP018254.1, from coordinate 757,679 downwards.
CCAGCAACTAGTCCCCAGCACTGACGGACGCAGAGTAGCAGCTCTAGAAATTTTGCTGAATAATCCCACCATGCAAGATTATTTACTCAAAGGTGAAGACAAAGCAATTTGGCAATTAATGGAATCCAGCACCCACGAAGGAATGCAACTCATGAATTATGCCCTATGTGCTTTAATGCGTAGTGGCAAAATCAGCATCGAAGAAGCCATCAACGCTTCCCCCGATGTCGCCGATTTACGTCGTCGCACCAGAAATGACGCTATAAATCCCCTACCCATCACCCAGAGGGCGATTTGTCGTGAAGTATAGAAACCCGACTTCTAGGCACAATCCTGCATACGTTCAAGTTCTTCACGAATTACGCTCCGCAAAACATCCTCCAAAGGTTCGCGACTCTGCTGAATATACTGACGCAAAGCCTCATTAATCAGGGTTTGATAGTTTCCTCCCCCAGCAACATTAACTTGCTCCCGAAACCACGCTAAAACCTCATCATCTAACCGAATTGTAATCCGAGTTTTTCCCCTTGGAGTTGGGTCAATCGCACCCCGCTTACCTTGACTAAAATCATATTCAGCTTCCATAGTTACCGAAAGAATGGGTCTAAAGCCCCGTCCTGGAAGGACGGCTTTTTCTTTAATCTTCAGGTTTCTAATGAGTTCTCTAAGCACATCAGTTTTTGTTCTGCCGACAAATAAGCAGTAGTCTTCAAGGATTTGAAGTTCGTGTTCTTCTACTCTAAAATCTAATCGTTTCTTCATACTATTGTACAGCGCTATTGTGTACAATAGTAGCATGAGAACACTACGATTTAAGTTGTACGAACACAAACGCAATAAACACCTCAAGCGAATGATTAACGCTTCTGGGGTGATTTATAACCATTGCATTGCCCTTCATCGTCGATACTACCGGATGTGGGGTAAACACTTGAGTTGTGCGAAACTCCAATCTCATATAGCCAAATTGCGGAAGCGTAACTTGTTTTGGCAATCAGTAGGTTCTCAGGCAGTACAAGATATTTGCCAACGCATTGAGAAAGCATACCAATTATTTTTTAAACACAACAAGAAGGGGGTTCGTCCACCAGGATTCAAGAAAGTTAAAAAGTACAAATCATTCACCCTTAAGCAAGCGGGTTATAAGTTTTTAAGTGGCAACAAGGTAAAGATTGGTAATCGAATATATCAATTTTGGAAGTCAAGAGAGATAGAAGGAACAGTCAAAACTTTAACTAGAAAACGCACATCATTAGGTGAGCTGTTTATGGTTATTGTTGTTGATGATGCTAGCAATCCAGACGTTGAAATCAAGACAGGTAAAATCGCTGGTTTCGATTTGGGATTAAAGACATTTCTCGCTTGCTCAGACGGCACTAAAATGGAGTCGCCCCAATTCTTCAAACAGTCACTTAATGCTATTAAAAAAGCCAGTAGGCAGCATTCCAAAAAGTTGAAAGGGTCAGCTAATCGAGAACGGGCTAGAAAGAATTTAGTACGCAAGTATGAGGATATTTCTAATGCTAGACGTGATTGGTTTTGGAAATTAGCTCACGACCTAACTAATAGGTTTGATGTGTTGTGTTTTGAAACACTCAACCTCAAAGGAATGCAACGTCTTTGGGGGCGCAAGATATCAGACCTGGCTTTTGGAGAATTTCTACAAATTCTAGAGTGGATTGCCAAAAAGAAAGGCAAACAAATCGTATTTATTGATCAATGGTATCCGTCTAGCAAAACTTGTTCTAATTGTGGACACGTTCTAGAAAAATTAGATTTGTCAGTTAGAAAGTGGCGTTGTCCGTCCTGTCAGTCAGTCAATGGGAGAGACGAAAACGCAGCTAAAAATATTTGTGCAGTTGGGACATCGACTGCTGGGTTAGACGATTTAAGACGGACTTTGTCCGCAATCGTTGTTTGAGCCTAGAATCTCTGCTTTTGTAGGGCAGGGAGTATGTCAACTTTCCTAATTAGGGCTTGCTAAAAACTAGTAAAACTCTTGTCTTGTAAGCTTTTAAGGGTATTTTAGTCGCAAAAAGTGCTTTCCAAATAGGCGTATATTGCAGTATGCACACCTGTACACCAATACATCCTATGAGGGATTAACTTCTTGCCAAAAAATCACCGTATAATCCCGATCTTTAATTTACTCTTAGCTACACAGCAAAACCCAAAAACAGTATATACACGCAAAAAACTATGGACAATATTTTGCGTGTAATCACCCTAGAAAATGTCTATTTTGCTAGTTAAACTTGTTTGCAGACACCAAAAAAATCAAAGATTGAATTAATTCGCAATTTGTTTCCACTTGCCGTTTTTTAGATTATTTACATCCAGTTATATCAGCCTTGGTGTTAGCAATTCACAGCGCATATTCAACTAAAGAAATATTCACAGTTTCAGTATTTATCAAAGTTGAAAATCTCCAGCATATATTTACATATCTCCATGCGGTGCATTTATCAACCTTTAAATACGTGGACTGAACGCGTGATAAATAGGTTGCCTGATTTTTCACTTAATTTGGACAAAATTTTTAGTAAGAGGACTTTTTCATGTTACGTCGTTTTATTTTGGTCTCCGGTTTGATTGCTGCTACTGCATTAGGTTTCGCAGGTCGCGCAAGTGCGCAGGTTTCAGAAACCTTTGAAGCTAGATTTTCCGGTGGTATTAATGATGCTTGTACACTGGGTGACCCTGCTACCACAACAGGAGAAACTGCTAGCGGCACCTTGACCTATGATACTGCTAACAGACGATTCACCGGTTCACTGGCTAATCCCATTGCTATTAATTGTTCTGGAGGAACCCTGGAAGCATCGGTTACAGAAGGAACAAATCCCACCCCCGCAGAAAGTGTTGTTGCGACAGTTTCAGATGGTACTAACACAGCTACTGCTAACTTAACTACTTCTGATGAATTCACCGTAGCAAACAGTGCAACAGGTTTAACTGTTGGTTTAGAAGTTACTTTCCCTGCTGATCCTGCTCCTGCTCCTACTTCTGGTGCTTACACATATGTAGTTACTCTCACTGGAACTTCTGCTCAGTAATCTTTCGATTAAATGCAGCGTTCTCTAAATGAATAAATATGCAAAAAGCCTGCGATTGTGGGCTTTTTATTTATGGACTGTTTTTCTGTGGAATATACGGTTTTATTTTATTCAGATAAAAACCATCATGAGTAAAAAATCATCAGTCAATAGTCATGAATGATTATTTTATTACTTGCGATATATAGAAACAAAATATATAAATTCTCAGTCAAAATTTACAGTTAAATCGTCAATTTAATAACTACAAAGCCGGAAAATACTGTGTTGAAATCATCTGTTACTAGCCTTATTTTTACGACAACGGCAATTGTTGCATCTCCCTTTATTGATCAAAGTGTCGCATCTGCTCAAGTATCCATATCTCCGATTACTATCGAAGTAGAGGCCAAGCGTGGACAAGCACAGGAATTTATCGATGTAACTAATCCAGGTGACAGACCCTTTCGAGCGCGGGTCTATGCAGAAGCTTTCACCTATGATGCTGATACTGGTTTTAAAATCTTAAAATCTAGTCCGACAGATTTACGTCCCTACCTCCAATTTTCACCACGGGAATTAGTAGTTCCCCCCCGTACTACTCGGAAAATTCGTTTGATTACTCGTCTAGCACCAAACCTTCCTGATGGTGAATACAGAGCCATGATTTTTACTGAGCCATTACAGGAAAATATTACTCGAAATACTCAGGGTGCGAGAACTCGGGTAATTACTCGTGTTGGTTCTGCACTTCTAGTCAGGAAAGGAAATGTTAGTCCAAGATTATCTGTGGAAAATGCTCAGTGGGATAAAAACACTAAAAAATTAAGATTATCAGTACGTAATACTGGTAAAGCATCAGCATTTGCCAGAATGAATTGGAGTCTCACACAAAATGGGAAAAATATCAAAAGTGGAAGAACAGCCACTTCAGCTTTAATTGCAGAAGGATTACGAAATGTAGTTGTAAACACCTCAAAAGAGGATGAATTAAACCTCACACCTGGAAATTATCAACTTACAGGTGAGTTTACCTGGGGTAGAAATAATGAAAATAGACAACCATTCAGTATCAATTTCACCATACCTGCACAAACAGGGGTGAGAAAATAGCACACGGATTGAATGACGACGGAGACAATGTATCGAACTAACTAAACAACCACAATCCGTCGTCAACTAATAATTAGCAATTTATAAAATTCGTTGATTAAACCCGTCCCGAATCCGAAAATCAGCCTCTTGAATCATTCTGTTCATTAAAGTTAGTATGGCTCCTACAACTAATGCGATCGCAGATTCCCAAACTGGCTTGGAAAATGCAGCCGCAAACGGTAGAATGAAAACAAGAAATTCTTCCCGTAGCAAGTTCATCAGAAACATTCCAAACTATCTGATTTCTGATCTTGCTACCATTTCCTCTTCAATAAAATAGATAAAGTCGAGCTTAGAGGTTGTGTTAAAAGTTGCTTTTAACACTTAACAAGCTTGCTTTTTGGGAGTAGGGAGTAGGGAATCGGGAATAGTTGATAAAAACAAATATACTGTTTGAGCTTATTTCCTGTCTTCACAAGGTGGTTAATATGGTGTTTATCGATAATTGACAAACATCTTTTTATCGTTAAAGGTTGCTTTCTCAAGTTAATCTTTCGATATGTTGGGACGATTTGGTTGTGATAAAACCTTGGGGGTCGATACCTGATTTATGAGCTGCGAGGATACCGATGGCTTCTAAGTAGGATTGAACTTGTAATGATTTGATGCCGATTGTATGGGGGAGTACTTGAATTTGGGTGTAATTTTCTTCAACAGCGATGATCAGTGTGTTTTGTTGGCTGAGGTGCATGACACAACTATTTCCACTTGCGGTTGCAGGGATTACCAGCGCGTCTACTTGGTTTGACCAGATATCCCATGGTTGGGGAAACGGGTCTGATGGATGGGATAGGAACTGGGGAGCGCGATGGAGTCCAACTAGGACGCTGGGTAAAAATGTATAGCCAATTTCTTCGGCGGCGGAACGGGGTGATAGGTTAGTATCTAATGGAGGTGGGGAAAAGGCTGGTGCGTGAGCGCAGGGAATTTGAAATTCACGGACGATTAGATGGCTAATAATTGCTTCGCACCCGGCTATTGGGTCTACGCCTTGACCTTTGCGGTAATTGAGGTCGGCAATTGGATCTATTTCGTCGGGGAAGCGAGCTACTACTGCGATCGCATTTACGTTTGCTTTTTGAATCAATTGATCTGCGGCTTGTAACAAGGCATCCGGGTTCCTAATTGTACCCCAACTACTACCACTGTTTGATATTTGCAATTCGACACCTAGGGGTGCATCTGTAATTATGTAATCGGATATTTGCAATCCCAAGGTGGCTCTGGCTGCATCTGCTGCTTGTAGTTGCCTAATTCTTAATTCTGGCTCTATTTCCTGGTCTAAGATTATACCGATTTTATTCTGATGTACTGGACGTAAACCCCAATTTCCAGAAGCAAAGCGGTCGAGTCCGTATCCTTCCACGTAGAGGGTGTTAGGTATAGGCCAGTACATCATTGCCCCGTTCATGACGTTGGGGTGGGTAATCAGTCTATCCACAACTTGTGACATGGCTTTGGCTACGGGTAGTCCGTCTCCAGCATAGCCACCGATGGCTGCACCAATTCCTGTGGGGATAATCAAAATTGCTGTATAGGGACGCACGGAGGGTTATAGGATTTTGGATTAGAAAGTACGTAGGGAGAGACGCGATATATCGCGTCTCTACGCCGAAGATTGGTTGCATTGTGGTTTTATGTTTAATTGTACCTACCTTATCTGTCGTATTTTTTTTCAAATTGGTATTACATTGACTAAGATTAGGATTTACCAAGATTTAGGTGAATACTCAGCTACTACTACTTTTAAACACAAAACAAAAAACAACTTTCTTCAGGCATCTGTAACAAGGTTTTTCAATGTACTGCAAGTCTTAAATATCTTCGGGAATGACCCATTTAGGTGGTTCCATGAGTTTTTTTAGTCTTGCGGCTTCGGCGATTTCTAGCATTTGGTCAAGGGATGTTTCAGCAATAAATTTGGTTGTTGCTTGGCGGTTTTCTAGATTTGGGCATTTTTCTGGGAGAAGACAACCGTTAACGCAGTCTACTTTACAGTTAACTTGTGTTTCTTCCATGATGTTCTCCTGGTGATGTTGTTTGTGATTAATCTTAGTTGGCAATAATTAGGATTTTACCCGATGTGGAGCCTTTGCGTTGACACCCTCGTAAAAGGATTTTGACGTTGATTCAAAAGATGCAGGATGTACAATCATAGTTCATTAAATAAATTCAAATGCTCCTACTTGAAAGTAAGTGGGAAGTGGGGAACAAGGTGTGGGAAAAACTACTTTTATGGGTTCTGGTGTCCGCAGTCAATGTAGGTGTCATAATTTCTGGTTGGAAGTTTAATTTTTCAGGCAAAGTGGGAAGACTAAACATAGAAAATGTTCAGCAATAGTAAGGATTTCTTCCCAGTATGATTACTAACCACGGCAGTATTCCCTGATACGAAATTCTCGAAGAACTATATCATGGTTCTCGGACAATTGTTTATCGAGCAATTCGAGAAGGCGATCGCTTACCTGTGGTGGTAAAACTACTGAGAAATCCTTCTCCGACTCCCCAGGAGATATTTAGATTTCGTCACCAGTACACCATTACTCAAAAACTGGATATAGCGGGTGTTGTTCCGATTTACAGTTTTGATGTATGTGGGAATAGTTACATGTTGGTGATGGAGGATTTTGGGGGAATCTCTCTATGTAAATATTTCGGGGAGGGAAATAGGGGTGTGGGAGAGGTTTTAGGAGTTGCTGTACAAGTTGCTGGGATTTTGGAACATGTTCATCAGCAAGGGGTTATTCACAAGGATATAAAACCTGCGAATATTTTGATAGAACCGCAATCGGGACAGGTAAAGCTGATTGATTTTAGTATTGCAGCTCTGGTTTCTCAAGAAATTCGGGAAGTTGGAAACCTTGATACTTTGGAGGGGACTTTAGCTTATTTGTCTCCCGAACAAACTGGAAGGATGAATCGGGGGATTGATTACCGAAGCGATTTTTATTCCTTGGGTGTGACCTTGTATGAACTATTAACGGGGGAATTACCCTTTGCTGGGGATGACCCAATGGAGTTGGTTTATGCTCATTTGACGAAAAATCCTCCTGCTTTCCTTCCAAATAAGGGGATACCAACGATGGTGGAAAGGATTGTTGGTAAATTAATGGCAAAGAATCCGGAGGATAGATACCAAAGTGCTGGGGGTTTAAAGTCAGATTTACAGCGATGTTGGCAAGAATATCAGCAAACAGGTACTGTCAATAACTTTATTTTAGGGCAACGGGATACTCCTATGGAGTCGCTTCGCGATCGCATGTCTCAATTACGTATTCCGGAAAAACTTTACGGTCGGGAAACCCAGGTCAAAACCTTACTAGATGCGTTTGCTACCGTCCAAAAGGGTGGTTGTCAGGTGGTGGTGGTGTATGGATATTCCGGTGTAGGGAAAACCTCCTTGATTCGGGAATTGCTCAAACCTGTCACAGCTAGTCGTGGTCATTTTATCAGTGGAAAGTTTGACCAGTTGCAGAGAGATGTTCCCTATGCTTGTATTGCAGCTAGTTATAGGGATTTGATTCGACAAATATTGAGTGAGGGTAAGGAAAGTTTACAATATTGGCGCGATCGGTTTTTAGCAGCTGTGGGTTCAAATGGACAATTGATAATTGATTTGATTCCGGAGTTGGAGTTATTAATTGGTCAGCAACCATCGGTGGAGGAATTACCTGTACAGGAAGCACAAAATCGTTTTGAACAGACTTTGATGGATTTTGCAACTGCTACTGGGAGTCCGAAATCTCCTTTGGTGGAGTTTATTGATGATGTACAATGGGCTAATTTAACGACCATATCTTTTCTAAAAAGGTTGTTGACAAGTTCCCAGACTCAGCATCGTTTGGTAATTTTAGCCTATCGGGATAATGAAGTTGACCCCACCCATCCCTTTATACAAGCTTTAGCTGAAATAGAAGCGCAAGGGTTAGGTTTGACAAGGATTGTTTTGGATTCTTTGTCATTACATGATGTGATGCAATTAATTGCGGATACTCTGAATTGTCATTTTTCACGGATTCAACCCTTGGCAAAGTTACTGTATGAAAAAACCCAGGGAAATCCTTTCTTTTTAATTCAACTACTCAAATCTTTGCAAGAAGGAAACTTATTGAGTTTTGAGAGAGAAACAGGTGAATGGAAATGGGATTTGACGGCAATTAGGCAGCAAAATATTACAGATAATGTGGTTGAGTTAATGATAGGTAAATTGCGAAATTTATTTATGTCAACTCAGGAAGTATTAAGATTAGCTGCATGTATTGGTGACAAGTTTGATTTACAGACTTTAGGAATAATTAGTCAACAATCTCCCCAATCTGCGCTCAAAAATTTATGGCCAGCGATAGCACAAAATTTAGTTATTCCCTTAGATAAGGATTATAAATTATTCTTAGATGAGATTATAGCTCAATATAGCGTTCAAGATAAAAACCCTAGATTTAGATTTCAACATGACCGAATCCAAGAAGCTGCTTATTGTTTGATTCCCCAGGAGCGAAAACAACAGGTTCACAAGCAAATCGCTGAGTTACTTTTACAGAGCATATCTTCAGAAAAGTTAGCAGAAAATATCTTCGAGATTGTCAATCACGCCAATCAGGCTGTTTCCCTATTTAAAAATCATTCAGAAAGGGAAAAATTTGCCCAATTAAATCTCATGGCTGGGAAAAAAGCCAAAGCTGCAATTGCTTACGAATCCGCTTTGAATTATTTTCATATGGGATTATAATTCATTAATTTTACTTCCCAAATTATTAGTCACAGTCAGGGAAAAATAGCAAATGGAGATTTAATTTTAGCACTGTTAGAAGAAAAAGCAGAAGCTGCTTATTGCTGTGGTAGATTTGCGGAAATGGAAGAATGCCTCAAAATCATTTTTACAAAAACCACAAATAAACTAGACCGCATCAAAGCCTATGAAATTCAGATTCAAGCCTACGCAGTTCAACATCGATTTTTAGATGCGATCGCAATTGCTTGCACAGCTCTAAAAGAGTTTAATCTCAACTTACCAGAAACTGTCACCTCTGCGGATACAATAGCTGCTCTAAAGGAAGTTCAAGACTTATTAGGGAATAAAACAACAGATGATTTATTAAATTTACCAGCAATGATAGATGCAGAAGCATTAGCTATTGCTAGTTTATTATTTAAAACTACTCCAGCTATCTATATATGTAAACCATATTTATATCCATTAGTGATACTAATTCAGGTTAAACAATTAATTTTATATGGGAAAAATTCAAATATAGCTTATATTTACGCTGCCTATGGAGCATTAAAAAACATAATTTTAGAAGACATATGCGCAGCCTATGAATTTGGGAACTTAGCGCTGCAAATGCTAGGTCATTTGAATCATTATAACCGCAGTAAAGTTAATCTCGTTGTTGCCCAATCTAATCTTAACTGCAAACAACACTATCGCGATAGTTTGCCACTTTTAATTGAAGGTTATCAAGTAGGAATGGCTGTAGGGGATAGGGAATTTGCTGGGTATAATGCTGGATTTGCGATTCACTGTGCTTATTTGACAGGAGTCAATTTGAAAACAGTTATAGATGACGCTCAAGCTTATATTCAGCAATTACAAAAATTTAATTTATTATCCGCTTTAGATTTAGCAAATATAGCTATTTTTGCAGTCAGAGATTTAGAAAATTTTCTCGATAAAGCAGTTGTTAAATCACAAAAAGAGGAATTTTACAGTCGTATTCATAAAACCGGAAGTCTAAATGGATTATGTTTATATTGGTTCTATGAAATGATTCATGAATATCTGTGCGATCGCCGAGAAGAGGCAAATCAAGCTAATGTTCATGTTCATCAAACCATAGTATCCTTTGCAGGGACTATTTTTATTCCTCTTTTTCACTTTTATGATTCTCTGGTTGCCTTAAATAATTACCCGCATTGTACCGATGAAAATGGAAAAGAAGAGATTTTAGAAAGAGTCAAAAACAACCAACAAAAACTACTACATCGCGCTCACCATGCACCGATGAATTTTCAGCATAAGTATGATTTAGTGGCAGCCGAGATGCATCGCATTCTCGGTAATATTCCAGAAGCGATGCAAATGTATGACGAGGCAATTCAAGGTGCTGTAGCTCATGATTATATCCAAGAAGCTGCATTAGCTAATGAACGTGCAGCAGAATTTTATTTAGAAATTAATAAACCTAAAATTGCCTGGATATACCTACAAGATGCCCATCAATATTATCAAGAGTGGGGTGCAAAAGTAAAAGTACAACAATTGGAAACAAAATATTCCCAATTATTCAACCTTAAATCTCAATCCAGTAATTATTTACCTCGAAATCTAACTCAAACTTTTACCCAAACTAGAGGTAGTAGTAGCACTGCAATCCAACTTTTAGATTTGGGTACTGTGATGAGAGCTGCAACAGCAATTTCCAGTGAAATTATCTTAGAAAAATTGCTGCACAAGTTACTACAAATTATCTTAGAAAATGCAGGAGCGCAAAAAGGCTGTATTATTCTGGAACAGGATGGGGATTTATATGTTGAAGTTGCTGATTGTAACCAGGAAATTAGAGAAGTTGTTGTAAATAAAGTTTCTCTGGAAACAAGCGAAAGTTTCCCCGTTGAACTCATTCAATACGTTGTTCGCACCCAGGAACCCCTGATTTTAAACAATGCAGCGAAAGAGGGGATGTTTATCAATAACCCCTACATAGTTAAAAACCAACCAAAATCCATTCTCTGTTTACCCATTTTCTCCCAAGGGAAATTTTTAGGTTTGGTGTACCTAGAAAACAACCTATTGAAAGCAGCATTTACCAGCGATCGCCTGGAGGTTGTTAAAGTTTTAACATCCCAAGCTGCGATCGCCATTGAAAATGCTCAACTCTACAGTCGGGAACAGGAAAAAGCAAAGGAATTGACCCAGAAAGAACAGCAGTATCGTAGTATTTTTGAAAGTGTCAACGATGGATTAGGTATCTGGGACTTAGAAACCGGTGAGTGTCTTGCTGTCAATCCAGCAAATTGTCGAATGTATGGTTATTCTCAGGAAGAGTTTTTAAAAATAACTGCTGCGGATTTTGTTCATCCCGATTATTTACATGTATTTACAGAATCTCTACAAGCTGTTACCGCAGGTAAAGATTTCTACGGTCATGCAATTGTAATCCGAAAAGATGGTAGTCAGTTTGATATCGAGGTGAGGGGAACACGCTGTTTTTATAATGGTAAATATCAGGGTTTATTTATTGGTCGGGATATTAGTCAACAAAAAGCCGCAGAACGGGAAAAAGTACGAGCAGAAGCGGAAATTAAACGTAAAAATCAAGAGTTAGAGCAAGCTTTAATGCAGCTACAACAAAGTCAAGCTCAGGTAATTCAATCGGAAAAAATGTCGGCTTTAGGTAACTTAGTTGCAGGTGTTGCGCACGAGATTAATAATCCGATTAGTTTCCTCAATGGTAGTATCAAAAATGCTCAAGATTATATTCGAGATATTTTAGGTCACTTACAACTTTATCAAGAACAAGTGGAAGCAACATCAGTTATTCAAGAAAGTGCAGAAGAAATTGATTTAGAATTTCTCATGGAGGATTTACCGAAAATATTATTAGGTATGCAAACAGCTACTGAGCGAATTAAAAATATTAGTAACAGTCTACGAACTTTCTCCCGCGCAGATACGGAGCATAAAGTTACTGCTAATATCCATGATGGTTTGGAAAGTACTTTATTAATCCTCAAATATCGTCTCAAAGCCAATGAGCATCGTCCCGCAATCGAGGTCATTCGTGAATATGGAGATTTACCTCCGATTGAATGCTTCCCTGGTCAACTCAATCAAGTATTTATGAATATTTTGGCTAATGCCATTGATATGTTTGATGAAGTGTCACAAAATCAAAGTATGGAAGAATTAAAAGCTCATCCACAGAGAATTTGTATTAGTACAAGTATGGCAGATGAAGAGTTACAAATTCGGATTCGAGATAATGGTAAAGGAATGACTCCGGAAATTCAAAGTAAAATATTCGAGCATTTATTTACGACTAAAGGAGTGGGGAAAGGAACAGGGTTAGGATTAGCTATTGCGAAACAAATTATTGAAGAAACCCATGCAGGTAAATTAACTTGTGTTTCCCATCTTGGTCAGGGTACGGAGTTTATTATCACTATTCCGACTAAATAGGGTTGGCTGAAAATTAGTCAAGAGACGTAATATATAGAATGTAATATTTATGTAGAGACGTAATATATTATGTCTCTACTAACGACGATGTACTAGGGTGCTACTAGCTTGATCAACTGGCATGAGAATCACCTGATTAATATTCACATGGGGAGGACGGGTTGCGCAAAAAAAGACGACATCCGCGATATCGTCCGCAGTTAGGGGTTGCATACCTTGATAAACACTAGTAGCACGTTCAACGTCTCCGTGAAAGCGAACCTGACTAAATTCTGTTTCCACCATACCTGGGTCTACGGATGTCACCCGAATTGGTGTACCGACTAAATCTAATTTCATCCCCTCGGAAATGGCTTTAACTGCGGCTTTTGTTCCACAGTAGACGTTTCCACCGGGATAGGTTTGATGTCCGGCAATGGAACCAATGTTAATAATATGTCCATATTCTCGTTCAAGCATACCGGAAATTACGTAGCGACTCACATACAATAAACCCTTAATATTGGTATCAATCATTTCTTCCCAGTCTTGAAAATCCCCGGACTGAATTTTATCTAAACCACGACTAAGACCAGCATTATTAATCAAAATATTAATACTTTGCCATTGTTGAGGTAGGTTGGCGATCGCATTTTCGACAGCAGAGCGATCGCGTACATCTAGTTGAATTAGATAGGTATCAGTTGGACATTCTTGCTGAATCTGTTTTTCCAGTATCTGTAATCTTTCTAACCGTCTGGCTGCCAAAATTAATTTTGCTCCTGCGGCTGCAAATATTTTGGCACAGGATGCACCAATTCCGCTACTTGCACCTGTAATGAGGACAATTTGGTTAGCTACGGATACCATGATGTATTTTCCAACCTGATGTGTTTTCAAATCAAAGTTAATTTTACCGTTTAATTTAACCCAAGGAAATACCACTATATTTTTTAAATATGCTGGTTGCATAGGAATCACTCATCCCCGAAATATAATCGGTAATCCGCAGAATTTTGTTATACAAACTTTCATTGGGGAAAGGGCGATATTTTTCGGGTAAAGTTAGTAAAATTAATTCGGATTTTTTACTATTACTTAAAACTGCATCGATGAAATCGGTAAATAATTTCCCTAAAACCTCATATCCAGCTATTCTGGTTTCTAAAACATCTGGATGTAGGAAAACTTGTGTGGATACCGTTGTCGCTATATTTTGTAATTCTGGCAAGTATTTACTCAATTTTAATAAATTATTATCAAACTTACCAGCCAAAATTTCCGATTCAAAATCGAGAAAAATAGATGCGGTTTCATCCACTAAATTATTAATTGACTTTGCACGCAAATGCTTAATTAACTCCGCATTACTTGCATGGTGATGGGATAAATCTAAATTAGCGATCGCAGCTAATAAATCACGGGCTTGTTCAAAACTAATATAACCCATCCGATACCCATCTTCCACATCTACAATCGAGTAACAAATATCATCCGCAGCTTCCATTAAAAAAGCTAAAGGATGACGACACCACCAAGCGATATCGGGATGACGACGGATTAATCCTACCTGCTGTGCAACCTGACTAAATAATTCTTTTTCGGCTTGAAAAAAACCGTATTTTTTGACACTGCAACCTGTGTAACCGTTTAATTTTTCTGGGGGAATATAGGATTCTCTAGGATACTTAGTAAATGCGGCTAAAGTTGGACAAGTTAAACGCATTCCCCCTAAACGAGGTTGGGTTTCTAATTTTGTTAAAATCCGAAATCCCTGCGCATTCCCTTCAAACAAATCTAAATCTGTTTTTTCCGCAATACTTAATAATGATTCCACACTATTAATTAGCTGATTATACCAATTTTTAAATCCTGTTTGAATTGCATCTTCCCCTGAATGACCAAAGGGGGGATTACCGATATCATGGGCTAAACATGCAGCTGCAACAATATCACCAAAGTCTGATGCACTTAAATCTAAATTATCTAAATGATGACGCTGAACAATGTCGTAACCAACTATTCTTCCTAATGACCTCCCCACACAAGATACTTCTAAACTGTGAATCAAACGGGTACGAATATAATCATTTTTTGCTAGGGAAAAAACTTGGGTTTTATCCTTGAGACGACGAAAGGGAGAAGAAAAAACAATCCGGTCGTAATCTTTATGAAAGGGGGTGCGGTGATAGCGAATATCTTCCGCTTCTTTTTTCCCTAAGCGTTGCGGAGTCAGTAGTTTTTGCCACTCCATTATCCCCTGCTCCGTGATGAATCGAAGTTATAGAATTATATTATACATGATTTTTTAAGAAATTCAGCCAATCCCTCTGTAATACAGAGGAGAGGGGCGGCAAAATCCGTAGTTTTAACCAAAAATAAATGTTTCTAAAATTTCTCTACAAGAGGGAGAGGGGTTCTTTGAATCCGTCGTAGTACTCACGTTTTTTCAGGTATGGTGGATATGACTGGACATACTCAAAAACTTAGTGCGGCTAAATACAATTATCAATGGAAAATGTGGAGATTTAGATTTATTATTTTGTTGGTTTGAAAATACTAAAGTAGGAAAAAATATATTCGTGGTGATGAATTGATATTAGGAAAATTGTAAGCGTAATTATGATTTTTAATCTTGGAAGTAATTATATCTAATCTTGTCCGAATCAACTCATTATAACTAAAAAAATTTAGAAATGTGACATTTTATATTTTTATAATTTTTGACTATTTATTTTTTGATAAAAATCACTACAATAGGAAATTAACAGCAATATGAAGTTTCTGTGAACCTGAACTTTTAAGCTCAAGCTCATCTTTGTATAACTGCTTTACAGGTTGTTGATCGTTGATTGTTAACCGTTAACAGTTAACTTCAACAATGAGTAGATATACAATTTAAATGTGTCAAAGCTTAACAAATATTACTTATTCACCTATCCGATTGAATTTAACTTTTCAATGGGATGATACTCCTGTATTTGACTAGCTATATCTAGATGATTTTTCTCGGTATAGTTACTGTTACTGTGTCCAATTTATTTCCTGTAAAAGCTATGTTGACTTATTTGTGAAATAAATATTTGAACCTTTTGGAAATTGACCCGTTTACTTGTGAATTCTCAATTAATAATACAAGACGAGAAGAATGCTAATATCAAGCCTTTTTGAGTTCATTCAGGACAATCAGGCTGATTTACCCTAAATTCCTAAAATAAGGAGTAAAAATATCAAGATATTGTCATGCTTAACAGTTCCTTGATAACTGCTTCAGCTAAACTAAACAAAGATATGAATAGACTTCACTAATAATTCATGGTAGACAGGCTAGAGACAAACTCCACAGTCCCTAGCCAATACCAGCGAAGATGAAATAACCCACAGGTTAAAACAACAACTAAAATTGCCCAATTTAAATTTACAGCAGTGACTGCACACTGTGCCAATTTGTTGTGGAAATTAGTGTATCTACCAAGTAGGCAAAATTAACTAGCTGTCAATTTTCGTCAAGCAAAACAATAATTACTTGATTAAAACAACTGACGAAAAAAGATGGGCTATGTTCCGGGCTTACTTTTTGAATATGAAATCGACCCTGTTCCTCTAAACTAATTTCATTCGGCTTTCACTGGAAGTCGCACACACTGAAGATATTAAAATGCAAAGACCTAAACTGCGTACCTCAACCATCAACAGCCCTAGCGCATGGCTACCTGCACCGAAGGAAATGACAATACTACCGGATGAAATTCACATCTGGCGGATTGATTTAGATCAATCTGAGTCTACTTTAAAACATTTTGCCACGATTTTATCTGCTGATGAATTATCGCGGGCTGACCGTTTTTATTTCCAACAACATCGCCAACGCTTTACTGCTGGACGGGGTATTCTACGAACTATTTTAAGTCAATATCTCAATGTTACACCTGGGGAAGTAGAATTTAGTTACGAAGAATTTGGTAAGCCAGTACTCTCAGAAAAGTTTAGCGATCGCAAAATCTGGTTTAATTTATCCCATTGTCAAGGATTAGCATTGCTAGCTGTGTGTCAAAATCGTCCCATCGGGATTGACTTAGAGTATGTACGTCCCGTTTCTGATGTACTTTCCTTAGCCCAGCAATTTTTCTCCACCAATGAATATGCTGTGATGCGATCACTCTCACCTTACCAGAAACAAGAGATATTCTTCCGGTATTGGACGTGTAAGGAAGCATATCTCAAAGCCACTGGTGCAGGTATTTCCCAATTACAAAAAATCGAAGTCAGCATCAACGGCAACGAACCAGCTAAACTCCTATCCGTCAGTGACTGGAGTTTACTAGAACTTGTTCCCGAACATAATACCGTCGCTGCGATCGCTGTTCCGGGTAAAATCAGTTCAATCAAGTGCTGGCAATATTGATCCAATTGGTTGACCGTTGACGGTTCACGGTCAACAGTCAACATTCAGCAGTCAATAAAAACCAGCTAACTTTACCCTTTAACACACACTACCTGCTTCAAAGTCGCAACCACCTCCACTAAATCCGCTTGATTTTCCATTACCTGTTCAATCGGCTTATAAGCTCCGGGAATTTCATCGATTACCCCTTCATCCTTACGGCATTCTACCCCGGCGGTTTGCGCAATCAAATCATCCAAAGTATACACTCCTTTGGCTTTGCTACGGGACATCAACCGACCTGCACCGTGACTACAGGAGCAAAAACTATCAGCACAGCCTTTACCTTTGACGATGTAGGACTTCGCACCCATTGAACCGGGAATAATCCCGTAATCTTCAGTTTGAGCGCGGACAGCACCTTTACGGGTGACATAGACCTCTTCGCCAAAGTGTACCTCCCTTTCTGCGTAGTTGTGATGGCAATTGACTTCCAGCAAAGGTTTAAATGGTTTTCCTCCCGCAAGATGTTTCTCCAGGATGCGTTTGAACCTTGCCATCATCACATCGCGATTCATACGCGCATAATTTTGTGCCCATTGCAAATCATGCCAATAGGCTGCAAATTCGGGTGTACCAGCCACAAAATAGGCTAAATCAGCATCAGGAAGTTTGATTTGTGCCATTTTCGCCAATTCCTTCGCTGTATCGATATGACAGCTAGCCAATTTATTGCCAATATGACGAGAACCGGAATGTAACATCAACCACACTTGATTATCTGTATCTAAACAGACTTCAATAAAGTGATTACCACCACCTAAAGAACCCATTTGTCGCATGGCTTTGGTTTGCAAATCCTGCACCCCTGGATGCAGCTGATTAAATTCCCGCCATTTTTGCCAGTTAGTTACGGTTTTTTCGATGTCTTTATTTTCCTCAAAACCAGTAGGAATAGCGGCTTCAATTTCTTGACGAATTTGCTTAAGTTTTCCCTCTAGTTTATCTCCAGAAAAAGGTGTTTTAATTGCTGCCATTCCACATCCAATATCCACACCAACTGCGGCTGGAATAATCGCTTCTTTTGTGGCAATTACTGAACCAACTAGTGCCCCTTTTCCTAAATGAACATCGGGCATTAAGGCAACATGTTTAAATACAAATGGTAAGGAAGCAACGTTTTGAGCCATTTTACTTTCATCACTTCCCAGTTCATGATTTGCCCAGGATAATATGGGTGATGGAGTTTTTAATTCTAATTTTTGATAAGGCATAATCGATTTTGGATTTTAGATTTGGGATTTAAATTATGATATATGATAGTTAACGGGATAATTTCATACCCTTCATTTGCTGAGGATATTAGATTGTTCGTTGATGTGCGACAAACTCCGTTGTTCGCACACTCTAACTTCTAACACAGACCAACAATATTTACCTGTATTTATCACCGGTGAATGGTAAGTTTTAAGTCAGGGCTTAATTAATTATCTTTCTCCCTTGATGCAGAGGAAGTAGAAATAAACTATTTTCTTATTTTATTGTGTCCAAACGACATGGAAAACTTGCTAGAAAACAGGGTGTCAGAAGTGGGAAAACTAACTTTCATCAGTTCTAGTTTACGTAGTACATGACGACTATTCTCTTTTCCTTGCTCCCTGAAAGTTTTCGGTTTTTGTGGAAAATCTGGGATTTAGGCTGTCATTATGTAATATAATATAATACACATAGTTACAAATGTCAATCCAGTCCCATTGTCATCATGGGAAAATAGGCTAAAACACACTTTGTTTTTAATCAAAAAGGCTTTAATTATATACCCTCCCGTACAGACGCGACATGTCGCGTCTCTTCCCACTCCCTACTCACTTGGTTAAAAATATAGCTTTAAAAATCGGTAACTCGCAGTTTGACACCAGAATCTAAACTGGGGACTTTAAAGTATTCCAACTGTTCAGTCCGTGGTAGGGGTTCGATGGTAGCTTGCTTTTCACATTTTTCGAGAATTGCACTGGGGTCTTTGAAAAAGTCGAGGGGATTGGCTTGACGACATCCATCTTCACGAATCAGGGGAAAAGTATGATTGGAAGTGGTATTTGGCTGATTTTGAACCGGTTGTGGTTGCATCCAATTATTGTTAATGGTTGCTGGTTGGGTGATTAAATCATCTGCGCGATTGATGGGTGGTAAGGTTGCTGGATTCTGAATATTTTTGTTGTCTGGGGTATTTATTGGAATCGAAGGTGGATAGGAATTTACGGATTCAGCTTGAGCTGGAATATAAATCGAAAGGTTGAATAGTAAACCCCAAGCAAGATAGTGAATATTTTTCATGATTCTTGTCATTATTCATCAAAAAATCTTTAAAAGTAATACACTAAAAATGATTAAATACGTATATTTGCTTAATTCAAGGTAATAAAGGTTGATAGAGAATAATTCGATTGCCATCGGGGTCATATACGTAAATTTCCCGTCCATGGGAGGCAACATGAATACTCACAGTATGGAGGTAATCAATACTTTTGAGATAGGCGATCGCATTATCTAAATCCTCTACTATCATACACAAACTCAGTGGTGATTGTTGAGGTTGATTAAATTCCGTTATATGTTCTGCTTTAGGGGTAAAGATTGCAATTTTCACCGAATTAATCATAAATTCAGCGTATTTACCTGGTATTAACTGGGTTGGATTTACACCTAACAATTGGCTATAGAACCTGATTAATCCTTCCCAGTTAACAGTAGCGATGGATATAAATATTTGCTGGATAATTAAATCTTTCATGTTGGAATTCAGGGTGACTAGGAATAGTTATACTTCGGAAGCTGATATGTTTCTCTTTTGTTGACGGTTGACAGGTGACAGTTTACTTGTAAACATTAACCATGTCATATCCTGACAACTTTATTACTTTTGATAGAGAAAACTTGGGTAAATTAATTTTTGCTCCTTTGGACTCTAGCGAAATTGTATCTTCTCTGCTAATTGGGTGAATCTAGTACTAAGGGTAGGTGTTATTTTAAAAGCAAATAAATGCGAATCTTTGAGGATTTTTATGATTGCGATGAATAATACATCCCACTCGATTGAGTCCTTACTGGGAGAATCAGCAGCAGATTTACTTACTTATAAAGCCAAAGTACCAAAAGATTTATTACACTTACCTGGTACAGATTTTATCGATCGAGTTTGGTTAAATAGCGATCGCAATGCCCAAGTGTTACGTAGTTTACAAACATTGTACGGTAGTGGTCGGTTAGCCAATACGGGATACCTTTCGATTCTTCCCGTAGACCAGGGAATTGAACACTCTGCGGGTGCTTCCTTTGCACCGAACCCGATTTACTTTGACCCGGAAAATATTATCCAATTAGCCCTATTAGCAGGATGTAATGCGGTTGCAACTACCCTGGGGGTTTTAGGAGCGGTATCCCGCAAATATGCCCATAAAATCCCCTTTATTGTCAAAATCAATCATAATGAACTGTTAACCTACCCCAACCAATTTGACCAGGTGATGTTTGCGGATGTGGAACAGGCTTGGAATTTAGGGGCAGTGGCAGTTGGTGCTACTATATACTTTGGTTCCGAACACTCTACTCGCCAAATTCAAGAAGTTAGCCGTGCATTTAAACGCGCTCACGAATTGGGAATGGCAACAATTTTGTGGTGTTATTTACGTAATAGCGCCTTCAAACAAGACCAAGATTACCATCTCGCAGCAGATTTAACTGGACAAGCCAACCATTTAGGTGTAACCATTGAGGCTGATATCATTAAACAAAAACTACCGGAAACTAACTACGGGTATCCCGCAGTAGCTAAAATCACAAACAAGAGCTACGGAAAAACTGATAAACGAGTTTACTCGGAACTCACAACAGACCATCCGATTGATTTAACCCGCTATCAGGTTTTAAATTGCTATTGTGGACGCGCAGGTTTAATTAGTTCTGGTGGAGCTGCGGGAGAAAACGATTTTGCGGATGCAGTGCGCACCGCAGTCATCAATAAGCGAGCAGGGGGTACGGGTTTAATTTCTGGACGCAAAACCTTTCAGCGACCCCTAGAGGAAGGGATTAAGCTATTTCATTTAATTCAGGATGTTTATCTATCTCCGGAAATCACTATCGCTTAAAAAATTCAGCTACAAGCTGTCTCCCTGTCCCTTGCGACATGAACACAAAGTGGGTTAATTTTAAAAAGCCATCAGGAGCGATAATATCGGGCAAATCTATGGAAATCCAGTATTCCCACTGAATCAGTAGATTTTTCCTGATTGAAATAATTGCTCTTTGAATTTGATGATGGTTAGATGACAAAACTGTCATCAGTACCTGGGTTTTTCACAGCCGAGGTGCTTTTTGTTGTAATAATTAAACCTTGTGTGATTGTTGTTTGGATTTTGTTTATATTGAGGGCTTATGCGCAGATTACCGAATTTATCCCTTGGTGTCGATGGGTAGGAGACTCTGAAACCATAAGTAGTAGTGCAAAATTACTTTGACATTCCCAGATGCTGAAATCTTTGCGATCGCTACTCTTCGAGAAGGCTTCACCAACGTTCCGAGTCCTGGGGACACACTAGGTGTTTACGTAGTATAGCGAAGCTAATGCTGCGGAAAATATATATTTAATTTTGCATCAGCACTTAATCTGGATTTCTTTGCTCTTGCGCTCAGAGTCGTACACAAGTAGTCTTAAACCAAATTTCTCGGTGATGAGTGCATCAGTTCTAAATATTTATCAACCAAGGTTTTTATACTACGAGCGGTTAGCTATTAGCTCAATAGCCAATTCCAAAACTTAATTAATTTATTGCCGTTTGCAGTATAACCTAACAACAAAACACCACAAAAAACTTAGTTAGAGCAGCAAAATAAGTCTACATAATATGCCATTCGGCAATCATTACCCATGACCTCGAACGCGTCGTTTGATACACTTGATACTTTGCAAGCGGAAATTATCGATTTGATTAACCGCTTACCATCATTAAAGCACCAAAAATTTATTCAGCAAGCCCTATCAACTATTATCAAGCTTGCGGATAGCGAGATTGAACGTCTCGACTGGAAAATCCTTTCCGCTTCTTTGGCGGATATGGAAAAGGGGTTTGAATTATTTTACGATTACCGTCATGTCCGTAAAGTCACTATTTTTGGCTCCGCACGGTTGGCAAATAATACACCAGAATACCATGCAGCCGTCGAATTCGCCCGTCGAGTTGCCCAATTAGGATTTATGGTGATGACTGGTGGTGGTGGTGGTATTATGCAAGCTGGTCATGAAGGAGCTGGACGGGAAAATTCCTTTGGCTTAAATATTCAACTACCTTTTGAACAGCAAGCTAATCCCTATATTCAGGGCGATCGCAAGCTCATTCACTTTAAGTATTTCTTTACACGTAAATTGTTCCTTCTCAAGGAAAGTGATGCTGTTGCTGTCTTTGCTGGGGGTTTTGGTACCCAGGATGAAGTATTTGAGTGCATGACCCTCAGTCAAACGGGTAAATTTGGCCCTGTTCCCCTGGTATTAATTGATGCTCCCGGTAGTGATTATTGGCACTCCTGGAGTAACTATGTAGACGAGCATTTACTCAAGACTGGATTGGTGAGTCCGGATGATTCTAGCCTTTACACAATCACTGATAACTTAGATGTTGCCTGTGCCGCAATTACTAAATTTTACCAAGTTTACCATTCCAGCCGCTATGTCAATAATCGCTTAGTGATTCGTCTCAAGTCGGAATTGTCAGATGCTGAGGTTGACCAACTCAATAGGGATTTTGGCGATATTTTGGTTGAGGGGAAAATAGAAAAAACTCAAGCTCTACCCCAAGAGGGACAGGATGAAACCTGTCACCTCCCTCGTCTGATTTTAAGCTTCAATCAGCGCGATTTAGGTCGTCTATACCAAATGATTGCCGCTATTAATCAAATGGGTCAACTGACTGCTGAGGAAAAAGCTCACCCGGAAATCAAATAATATTTAGCTAGATTGCGATCGCAATCTAGCAATCCCATTTCTCGAAAATTTCATGTCTCTTTTGCCAACTTCCCATCACGACTTTTATCTTAATTAGGATTTACGCAAAATTAACGTCATTGGGTGATTACGTAGCTTGCTTCCCCAGAGTGCGTTGCGGTCGCTGTGGACAAATCTTCTCTCATGTAAAACAGTTTACACCGTAGGCGTTGTCGTCGAAAACACCGCTCTATGGGCATCTACGTTAGTTATGTCAGTTGTCTTAATATAAGTTAATATTTACGAGAGAATTTTCAGAATTTTTATGAGAAATATTTATGTACTTTTATCACAAAAAAATTAACTAAATATAAATATTTCAAGGTGTAATCACAGCAAGTGTTAATCAATCACATTTTCTCAAAGTGTATATAAATCAAATTTTACAGACGAGTTCCGATTCACCCATAGACTATTGAGCAAAAAAATATCAGCAATAACTTAATATTTTGTAACAAATTAATGAGCAAATACTAAATGAAAAAGCGGAAAATTTTAATTAAACTCAATACATAAATAACCGAAATTAATGTAAAAACAAATATTAAGAGCCGAAAAAAATATTTGTAATCGTACCCTCTCTCTGGGGATATTCATCATGAGAACAGATGGACGAGATCAACTAGATTAATTTCTGGTTGATCTAAGTTCTAAAAAAAACAAACACGGTTGTGATTAATCAAGGCAAACTAGCCAAATAAAATTACAGCCTCAAAAAATATTTCGGCTGCCCTTGAGAAGGTACTTGGCAATTTATTCAAACAGCAATAACCAGTTTTTGAACCAAAACTGGCATGATTGTTGTCCGCAAAATTATTAACATTATTCAGCCATGACCACAACAATAAGACGCGAACGTCGCGACAGTGCATGGGACAGATTCTGTGAATGGATTACTAGCACCGATAACCGTCTCTATGTCGGTTGGTTCGGTGTAATTATGATTCCCACCCTCTTGAGCGCGACAATTTGTTTTATCATCGCCTTCATTGCTGCACCACCTGTAGATATTGACGGTATCCGTGAACCAGTTGCTGGTTCTTTGATATACGGCAATAACATTATTTCCGGTGCGGTTGTACCATCGTCTAACGCGATTGGTCTGCACTTTTACCCCATTTGGGAAGCCGCTTCGATGGATGAATGGCTCTACAATGGTGGTCCATACCAGCTAGTGGTTTGCCATTTCTTGATTGGTATTTTCTGCTGGATGGGTCGTCAGTGGGAGTTAAGCTATCGCTTGGGAATGCGTCCCTGGATTTGCGTAGCTTATTCTGCACCTGTAGCGGCTGCAACATCCGTATTTTTGATTTACCCCATCGGTCAAGGTTCCTTCTCGGATGGAATGCCCTTGGGAATTAGTGGTACATTTAACTTCATGTTCGTGTTCCAGGCAGAACACAACATTTTGATGCACCCATTCCATATGTTAGGGGTAGCTGCGGTATTTGGCGGTAGCTTGTTCTGTGCAATGCATGGATCCTTGGTGACTTCTTCCTTAGTACGGGAAACAACCGAAACAGAATCTCTAAACAACGGTTACAAGTTTGGTCAAGAGGAAGAAACCTACAATATCGTTGCGGCACACGGTTACTTCGGTCGTTTGATTTTCCAATACGCATCCTTTAACAATAGCCGTTCCTTGCACTTCTTCTTAGCTGCTTGGCCTGTTGTTGGTATTTGGTTTACCGCTTTAGGCATCAGCACAATGGCATTTAACCTCAATGGTTTTAACTTTAACCAATCGGTGTTAGATTCCCAAGGACGGGTTATTAATACTTGGGCTGACATTCTCAACCGCGCTAACTTGGGTATGGAAGTGATGCATGAACGCAATGCTCACAACTTCCCCCTCGATTTAGCTGCTGGTGAAGCTACACCTGTTGCAGTTCAAGCACCTGCAATTCAGGGTTAAGGGCGAAATAACTTGCTTTAATCATCTTTCTGAGGACGGGTATTTGCTGCTCGTCCTATTTTTTATGTCACAGAGATGACCTGACGGGTCGTCTCTACCTAGGATTCTGGATGTAGGGTTTCAATGAGCAAATCAATTTGTTGTTGATGGCTGTGTAGAAAGCGATCGCATTCTTGGAGATAATTAATTGCGATGGAAAACTGCTCAAACACATCAGCTAAATCCAATTCCCCTGTTTCAATCCGGGAAATAATCTCCTCAATTTCTGCCACCTTTGCTTCGTAACTCCAATTTTCCTCGGTAGCAAGGGTTTCTGGTTTATCCTGATTTTGAGTAGTCTTGCGTCTGGGCATAGTTAAAACTTGGGATTCGGGCAGATGGGTTCTATAAAAATAAATATAACAACTTTAAAGGGATTAAATTAGCAGAATTAATACCTGTTGCAGGGTGAATAATCAAGTAATCCTCACGAACTGTGTACATTAGAAAGGAAGTATGGGAAAAAATTCCGCCTCTACTTTACACAACTCAAATTTACTGATAAATTTTTGGTATCAAGAAAGGGAGTAGCTGCTGGTAAAAATTTTACCAGTTCGTCTAAATCAACATACTGGTGATGAACCTGGTTTAGGCGTTAAGAATTTGGAACTGTTGCCAACGACAACAGAATTAAAGAATTAAACTAAATCCCAAATCCTTAAAAGCGAGACTTTCACTGAGATTCACACAAACAGGTGTGAAGCTTGGTGATGGTCTCCTTTGCACTCATCAAGCTTCACATCGCTACAAGATAAAGGAGCAATTGAGAGTGTTAACGGCGTTTACAGCAGGCTTGTCAATCATCACCGTTTCTGAATTAGGTGATAAAACCTTTTTTATGGCCATGTATTTAGCCATGCAAAATTCGCGACGGGTTGTTTTTATCGCGGTGACAGCAGCGTTAGCGGCAATGACGGCATTATCGGTGGTTACGGGAAAGGTTGTTTCATTTTTGCCGCAAACCTTTTTAAACCATGCGGAAGTTGCTTTATTTTTGGGTTTTGGACTCAAACTACTGTATGATGCCTACAAAATGCCTCGCAAGAGCGATTGTGACGAGGTACTAGAGGAAGCTAAAAGTACCATTGATAGTGCTGCGACCAAACTGCAAAAGGCGAGTATTTGGACAGTTATGGTACAGGCATTTACTTTAACCTTTATAGCCGAATGGGGCGATCGCACTCAATTAGCGACAATTTCTTTAGCAGTCAATAATAATCCCTTGGGGGTAGGGATGGGAGCAACCCTAGGACATGCAATTTGTACCGCGATCGCAGTTTGCACTGGTCGAGCTATTTGCAACAAAATTTCGGAACGAGTCCTTACCCTAATTGGTGGATGTTTATTTATTTTGTTTGGTATCCTGGCAATTTTTAAGTAGGAAAAATTTGGGAAAGAAGGGAGTGAGGGGAAGCAGAGAAAAATATTTGTTTTCAGACCTGACCTACCCCTCATGTTGAATGCATCAGACCAGCAGAAAAATCAATTCACCAATTAAATCGTGATGGGTAAGGTCTCATTTTTGAGCATCCCATAATTTTTTGGCCAATCAATAGGGGTAGACTCATTTACTGAACCTACCCCTGTATTTTTGTGGATTTTCCGACCAACGGCTGTTGCAACTGCTTCTAAACTATGGGCTAATTCCATCATCGCTTCTAAAGAAAGAGCTTGACGCGCATCGGAAATGGATTTTTCTGGTTCGGGGTGACACTCGATAATTAAACCATCTGCACCACAGGCGATCGCAGCTTTAGCTAGGGGAACAACTAATTCCCGTTTCCCTAAAGCATGGGACGGATCGACAATCACTGGTAAATGGGTAATTTGTTTGAGTGCTGCTACTGCTCCTAAATCTAGGACGTTGCGGGTATAGGTGTCGAAACTGCGAATCCCCCGTTCACATAAAATCACCTGGGGATTCCCATGACTGAGGATGTATTCCGCAGCCATCACGAATTCTTCAATGGTTGCTGCTAATCCCCGTTTTAATAAAACTGGTTTATCAATACTTCCTAAAGCCTTCAGGAGGTCGAAGTTTTGCATATTCCGACTACCAACCTGCAATACATCCACGTATTGAGCGATTAATTCAATCTGGGAAATAGCCATGACCTCCGTCACCACCGGTAAATGATATTGCGATCGCACTTCCTGCAATATCCGTAATCCTTCCTCTCCCATCCCCTGGAATGCGTAGGGGGATGTCCTCGGTTTGAAGACACCCCCCCGCAATGCTTGAATTGGTGCTGTGGATAATTTGGCTGCAACGGTTTGCATTTGTTCCCGACTCTCCACTGCACAAGGTCCAGCGATCACCACGATTTCCTCTCCTCCTACTGCTAGGGTGTGGGAAATATTCACAATTGTAGTGGAGTTCAGTTCTGATTTGGCTGCTAATTTAGCGTTCATCATTGGTTTTGTCCTTATAGTTTAGGTAATTTAAGTTGATGGAAATTCGTTTTGTCGATACACAACAGTTCATAAAAAAGCCCGGTAGTTCTGAACTCCGGGCTTGATTACACAAGTACATACGTTTCTATGCCCGGAGTCTATGCCGAACCAGTAAAAAAACCAAAAATAAAAATTGCAAGTGTAGTTAATTTGGGATGCCATGATTGTGATTTGGGATTTTGGATTACCGTAGAGACAAACCGTCAGGTCTTCTAGGGATTGGATTTGCAAAGACTTGGTAATGTCACCCTTCGAGCAGGTGTAACAGCATTTTTATTTCCAGTAGAGAAGAGGGTATAAAAAACAAAAACCGCAGGAGCTACATCGCTCTGCGGTTCACCGGGATGTTTCCATGCGGAACACTAATTCACGCCCGGTGAACCTCCCTAAACCAAAAATAAAAGTAGCTATATACTGCTGGGTTTGACATTTCTAAGGTTATCTTTAACAAAAATTGAGTAATAAGGGATAAATAGATAGAGCTATACCCTTGAGATTACGATAACAGAACCAAACTAAATAAGTCAATGGAAAATCAAATAATTTTGTTCAACCGGGATTCATCGGTAATTGGGGAAACACAGATTGACTAATATACAAGGCTTACAAGCTGCATAACCATCGGGAAATAGATGCCACTTGTCTATCTTGAGTGGGATTAGCTGCATTGGAGAGGGTCTGATCTTCTAACTGATGCCAAATTTCACTAGCCATTCTTTTAGCGATCGCAGAACCAACAAAAAAGTATAGGGTGAGTATCCTACTTTTTCCAGACATAAACGCATTTTCTTAGGGGTTCTAGTCCGTGATTGCCCATTTGTTGGCTACTATGACCCTTATCACTGGGTAAAAGTAAAATATTTTCTATAGTAAAGCCCAATTGTGTAGCAAAATCACAGAGAATCAGATCAACGGAAATACTTACACCTGCATAACGTACATTATCGTTAACCATAAATAAAATAGCACCAGGTTTAAGAAGACGAGCAGATTCTTGAATTACACAAGCCACTTCATCAAAGTATCCTTTCACCATCCGAAGTATACTATTATTATTTAAGTTACCTTGTGTTTTTTGAGTTTCTAAATAAATTAAAATAGCTGCCTATCTAAGATATTAATTTCTCCTAAAATATCATTCTCTGTTTCTGGTGATTTTTCGGAGATATTTGACAGATTGACCACAAATGAATCGTCCTTCCCTATCAGATAAGAAACAACAGTATATCAGTACCCTACAAAATAGTCTATGAGCAAACCCATATTAAAAAACTTCCAGAAACGGAAATTCCGTATCCACAAGCCAACGCTGACCATTATGACGTAGTAGGGTCAAACTGGTGGCGAAAAATTCAAATTCAAAGGAGCGATGGATAAACTCCGACCAAGCAAGGTGAAAATTGGCTTTGGTGAGGTCTCGAAATGCGACGGTCATGTGGGGTGTGAATGGACGGTTGTCTGAGGGGATGTGTAGGTGGGTGTGGAGATGGGAGATTAAATCGGTTTGTAATGTTAATAGTTCTGAGGTTTTGAGGACATTGATATAGATGACGCGGGGTGGAAATGCGGCATAGTTATTTAAAGTGATGGGAATCGGTTTAATGGATGCGACAAAGGACTCTAGGGATTGTTTCAGGGTGGATATTTGCTGATTTTCCCAGAGGAAGGGTGGTTGTAAAGTGATGTGGGGTGGGGATTTTTGCGCACTGCGACTGTTATATCTGTCGGCAAAATACTGTTTAATGTGGTTAGCTTGATCGAGTATGGGTTGGGGTGGTAGCAGAGCGATGAAAAAACGACTTTGGGAAGTATCCATGTTAGTTGACGGGGAGGAGATAGGAGACAGGATCAAGAAGAACAGGAAACGATTAACTTATACTTTACGCCGTCAAAAAGTGAGCTTTTTGTTTTTATTCCTAACCAGTTTCCCTAGTTTCTACTTTCTTGGCAAGTATCGCGATCGCTTGACTAATAGCTACAATTAGATAAATTGGGTCAAATGGAGAAATTTATTAATAATTAATCATTTAGAATAATTCGTAATAAAAGAAAATTTTCTAAAATTTTGCAGTAATTTGGCGATTCAGCAGGGAGAATGAGGGTCTAATCACCCCCAATCCTGTATTTCTCATGAGTGAATAAATGAACGGTAAGGTTTGAGCAACGACTGAATTTTCGTTCTATTCTCTAGTCCGGAACAGACGACCCGGTGGGTCGTTTCTCCCTACTACCGTAAATACGAGAAATCCGGGACAATATTCATTTTATCTTCACGGACGACGGATTCTATGAAACACACTTCAAAACTTTTGGCAACATCCTTCCATGAACATGATACCTATCCCTGTCCAGTTTGCCATGTGGGGAAGATATCACATATGCCCTTGATGGAGGCAATGTCCTGTGATTTTTGTCAACAAATTTTTACCGTGAATGTGGAGCAACAACAGTTAAAATTACCATCACGACAACCTCCTTTAGTATGGCGTTGGAATGGTTTTGGTTGGACAGAAGCCCAATTAGAAGGGGTAGAATTTGGTTGGGGTTATGCGATCGCAGCTGTTGCTTTTATTATTCTACCGACCTTTGTGATTGGTGTGGTTGCCTACAATTTTCCTCCCCATCCCGATGTACCTTTGAGTTGGTTGCCCTACATTTGGACGGGAATGACCTTCATGTCCCACTTGGTCATTATTTTGTGGTTAATTGTGGAAATTTACCAAATCCCGATTCATGCTTATATGCGCGCAGTTCGCGAGCGTTTAATTTGGTGGTAAGTAGTCAATTAAACTAGACTTCATCACGGTATCTATTTCACTATGGATGTTTTAAGTGTCTCAATTGTGTGAGCATGGGAAAATACAAACATATTTTCAAGAAATAGCACGCAAGGACAGCATAGTTACATAATTAAAGATAGACTCAAAAACTAAACGTCTTATGCGACATTTGGAGCGATACTACCGTATTTTAGAACTTGAGCCTGGAGCTTCCATCGATGAGGTCAACCAGGCTTATAAGGATTTAGCATTCATTTGGCATCCTGACCGCATTCCCCCGGAAAATGAACGTTTACGAGAAAAAGCGGTACGGAAATTGCAAGATATCAACGAAGCACGAGAAAAATTGCGATGCTCCATAGAAACCGTTACGCGATCGCATAAGACCCAATCTCACAGTAAGTTTTATCAAGCAACTTCCCGCTCCAATGGGAGTTCTTCCCACACCAAAACTCCCAAACCTCCCACACCCACCAAAACCTATTCCTATCAAAAAACCTACCAGTCTGCTTACCAACCACCCAAAGCAGACCCAAAACCCCCACCACCAAAACCAGAACCACCTCAAACCCAATCGACTACCCCACCACCGAAATCCCCCCAATCAACCTACCGTCCACCCTACGACACTTCAGAACGGTTTAAACCACCCGCACCCCATCCAGATTTAAGTGGTAAAGATTTTAGTAACGCCAACTTAAGTAACAAAGACCTGTCTGGACGTAATCTGAGTTACGCCAACCTCAGTGGTGCAAATTTAAGCGATACCTTCATGCACAAGGTGATTTTACGTGGTGCAAATTTAAAAGATGCCAACCTATTCCGAGCTAATTTATTACTTGCAGACCTACGGGAAGCAAACCTACGTTCCGCTAACTTGATTGGTGCGGATTTGAGCGGTGCGGATTTGCGAGGAGCTGATTTAACCGGTGCGCGGGTTAGTTCCGGCGATCGCGTATTAGTTAAACTCATCGGTGCAAATCTATCGGGAATGATTATGCCAGATGGTTCCGTCCATGAATAATCTCAGATAGATGGGATTTTTGAAAATGGCCTAAATATGGGAAACTGGTCAATGGATCAATCATTCCATTGATAATCACTGCCATTACCTATGAGTACCACAGTTGCCGATATTACAGTTAAAACCATCACTGGAGAAGAGAAGAAATTAAGTGAATATACAGGAAATGTCCTGTTAATTGTTAACGTAGCCTCCTACTGTGGATATACAGGACAGTATTCTGGACTAGAAAAATTGCACCAAAAATATCAATCTCAGGGATTGCGGGTACTTGGCTTTCCCTGTAATGATTTTGGTGCCCAAGAACCAGGCACAAACGAAGAAATTGTCAATTTTTGTACCCGTAACTACGGAGTAAGTTTTGAACTGTTTGACAAAGTTCACGCCAAAGGAGACCAACAACATCCCCTCTATGCCAGATTAACAAATTCAGTGGAACCGAAAGGGGATGTATCGTGGAACTTTGAAAAATTTGTAGTTGCTAAAAATGGGGAAGTAGTCGCTCGTTTTAAAAGTGGAACTACACCCGAATCACAAGATTTGATTCAAGTGATTGAACGGGAATTACAAGCTGTCACAGCCTAAATTAACGCGCGATCAATCCCAGAAAATTTTCGATTTAGAGGTTTGCGGAAAGTTCGTGAGAGGTTTATTCTTCCACCAAACTTTCTCAGACAGATTTTGGATTACTCTAGCGTAGCTGTAAGCTGTAAAGCGTTGTTGCTAGTGTTCCACCATATTAATGGTATAGGTGAGAAATGGCACGTAGTTGCCCTTTACACCTCCAAAATTAGCCCTTTTTCCCAGCTAAACCACATCTACAGGGTGGGGTCATTTACCATCCAACCTCACCTTACTGGTTTTTTAAATTTTGTTGTGTTTAAAAAATAATTGGTAGGCTCTCTCAATGCGTTGACAAATATCTTGCACTGCTTGAGAACCTACCAACTGCCAAAAAGAATTACACTTTCTCAGCTTGGCAATATGAACCTGAAGTTTCGCACAACACAAGTGCTTACCCCACATCCGTTAGTACCGACGATGGAGGACAATGCAATGATTCCAAATCACTCCCGCAGCATTAATGGACTGCTGGAGGTATCGGTTTCGTTGATGTTGATAAAACTTAAACTTCAGTGTTTTCATACCTCTTATGATACCATAAGTGGGTAGCTATTGGGAAGCCAGCGCCGTTAACAAAATGCCAAAGGAAAGATTAAGTGTTCGCATCTCTAAGACCCGACTAGAAAAGCTTCGCAGAATTGCAGAGCAAAGAGAGAAGACGATGACTCAGCTAATTGAGGACTGGATTGATAAACTGAAAGAAAAAAAGCCGTCCTAGAAGGACAGGGCTTTCAACCCATTTCTTCGGTAAAATTTATTTTGAACCTGTACGTGGTGGAAGATATAAGCCTACAGGGAATTGACTAACCTCCCCAAAGTGCGCGAACTAACTTATTTGTCAGTTCTTCCCCAAATAGACCCACAGCGATTTTGTTATCGGGGTCTCTTTCTGCAACAGTTCGACGAACCAGTAAATCACGAGCAGATAATTCATTACGCTCATGTTGTGGAACCATCTCAGCTTCGTCTACCCAGGTCAGCCAAAGATTGAACATTTGTAAAGCAAGTTTGTGAATTTGGGATATTTTTTCCTCAGTCAGTGGACATGTATAACACAAGTGAGAAGGTGACATCGCTTGACGCATATACGCATCTTTACTAACAAACCGTTCAAAAGCAGAATCAGACTGGAGATTGGCAAAAATTTCGTTAACTGGTTCATAGTAACGGTCAAAGGATTGCAAATCAACAGAAAGGTCACTTCGAGGTACGTAGTCAATATAAAAGAAAAGCTGTGGAACAGTACCAACTACAAAAGCAAAATGGGGAACGCGAACCTGCGACCCTAACCAAACAGTGAGGTGGATATTACAAAAATTGAGTTGAGGAGCTTTTATCCATGAATGAACTAACCAAGTAATCTCCGGACCAGAAAAAGTATTTAATGAACCATTCGCTTCTCCTGTGGGGGTACAGTAGCTTTGTAAATCCTGTGTAGATAGATTTGGATGTAATTCAAAACGTGCTTCTAACTTTTGTCGCAGTTCCAGAGTTATCCCCCATAACTGTTCAAAAATAGCTGTATTATCCCTATGGGATGATTGCTTAGTCATTTTTTACTAGAATCTCATTTTTCTATACAATTAAAAAGTAACAATAATTATCTTATATATAAAGTGATTTCACTATCTTGACTTACCCTTGATTATTGTTTTGGTAAACCCAAACACAAATTTATGGAGACAATTTTTTCTAATGCTCTCAATACAATTATGTCTGAAGATATAAATACGAGCAAAAAATCTGAAGTCCAGTTTAGCAGCACTACACACTTTCACAGCAAAGTCCTACTTATCGGTGTTACTGGAGGTACAGGTAGAAACGTTATCAACGGATTTTTCCAGCAGGGAGTCACCAACCTGCGTGTCATCACTCGAAAAATAGACCCCAACCGTTCTGTATTATCAAAACTAATTGATTTAGGAGTGGAAATAATTGAAGCAGACCTTGACGATGAAAAATCCCTCCCTGGAGCTTTTACAGATATTGCCGCTGTTTATTGTCATGGTATTGCGACTGATTCTGCTAAACCCAACCCGAAAGAAATTGCAAGAGCATATCGTTTAGCACAAGCAGCAAAACAGGCAAATATTAAACATTTTGTCTATAATTCTGCTGGTGGAGCTGAGAGAAATTCCGGAGTTCCTCACATCGAACAAAAGTACAAAGTAGAACAAATTCTTCAGGAAAGTAATTTACCGACAACAATGCTGCGTGCTTGTTTGTTTATGGAAGAATTTTGGAAGAAATATACACGTCCATCAATTTTAAAAGGGAGTTTTCCTTTTTCCATACCCAAAGATAAACCCTTACATTTAATTACAACCAAAGATATGGGTCGGGTAGCTGCTTATGTAATTCAGCATCCCGAAAAATATATTGCCAAAGAAATTGAGCTAGCTGGGGATGTCTTAACACCGCAACAAATAGCAGAAATATTTTCCCAAGTTCAGGGGAATACAGTCACCCATAAACAGCTACCAGCTTGGATTTTTTTGTTATTAATGCAGCAAGAGCTTTACACTATTATTCGCTGGTACAGCACCAAAGGTTATCAAGCTGATGTGATGAAGTTACGAGCAGAATTTCCTGGGCTTTTGACAACATTTCGGGAATTTTTGCAGGAAACAAATTGGGCAAATACGGAACTTACCTATGAAAATCTTTGAATAAATCTCACCATCAATCAGATAAAATTACTTGCTCATATTACATACAAATTCCAAATAATCATGAACATCGCAATCATTGGCTGTGGATATGTCGGTTCAGCTGTAGCTAAGTATTGGCAACAGAAAATGACCTTAATCATTACTGCTACCACTACCACCCCCGAACGTGTCCCAGAATTAAATAATATTGCTCAAAAAGTATTCGTAACCCGTGCTAATCATCCAGAGGCGATTTTACCAGTGATTGAGCATCAAGACTGTGTATTGATTAGTGTTGCTGGTGGTCGTAAGACTTCCTATCAAGCAACCTATTTAGAGACAGCACAAACTATTAGTCAGATGATTGATCAAACCCAGGTAAAACAAATTATTTACACCAGCACTTGTTCAGTTTACGGCGAACAAAATGGACAGCTAGTTAACGAAGATACACCATTAAATCCCAAAAGTGAAAATGAGCGGATTTTAGCTCAAACAGAGCAAATATTACTAGCAACAAGTAATTCCAATCGCCAAGCATGTATTTTGCGTCTAGGGGGAATTTATGGACCAGGACGGGAATTGGTGAAAATCTATAGCCGTGTTGCAGGACAAACCCGACCAGGAGAAGGAAAAGAACCTGCTAATTGGATTCATTTAGATGATATTGTCGGTGCAATCGAGTATGCTCGTCATTACCATTTAAGTGGTATTTATAACCTAGTTGATGATACTAATTTGACCAATCGTCAAGTGATTGAAAATACTTGTCAAGTCCATAATTTACCACCTGTGACTTGGGATAGTTCCCAACCTAGTAATCGTAATTACAATGCAAAAGTCTCCAATGCCAAAATTAAAGCTGCTGGATACAAGTTTATTCATCCGGTCATCAAATTTTAGCTGGATTTAAATTCGCCATTATTACTATTTCCTCGCTTGTAGGAGTAGGGAGCAGAGACTACCCGTCGGGTCGTCTGTACAGGGAGTAGGAATGAGTTATTTAACGCTGCATGTCAAGCTAAAGCTATATGCTTTGATTGGAAGTTTCCCCATATCAAGATCGACTTGAAATTGAGTAGTGCAGACCCGCAGCAAGACGAGCAACTGAAGGAAAAACCAGTTTTATGAATTTTGGTGTTAGTAGTGCATATAGGCTATTCTCTATTCTTTATTCTCTCGTGATTTTTTTTACGGGGACTCTATCTTGCGTTTGAGATACTGTTTCCTATATCCTATATTCTGTGTTCTTTGATATAAAACTCTTATTCTATATTCAAACCATAAAATATTCTCAACCGAATTGTATAAATCAGGATAAAAACACCATTTCTTAAACAAAATTTAAGTAAATCATCGTTTAGATCAGTTAATTATCATTCAGGTTGTGCTTGAATAGTGTAAAGAGGTGCAACCTTGGAACGTATGTCTGATATTATCAGTCGAGATCAATATCAAACTTGTACTTAAGTATAAATTCGAGATTGTACAAAAAAGTTACCAAGACGAGGACCATCGATGGAAAGTCTAGAATCTTCCCAAAATAACCAATCAGTTACCGACTTTGATGCACCCACCAGTCCGGTGATGGAGGGTCTAGCGAGTGCTATTGTGACGACGGATGCATCGAATGATAGTTATGAACCGGAGATGGGTGAAAGTCGTCCACGTCCTGGATTCTTACGTCGTCGCTTACCAGCTATTCTCGCAGGTTTAGTGTTAGGAGGTGGAGCTGTTGCTGCATCGGTTTACGGGTATCGTTGGTGGCAGTACTCCCAGCAATTTAAGGTGACGGATAATGCCTATGTTGCGGCTGATATGTATCAAGTGGAGTCACCGGTCGTAGGTGTGGTGACGGAAGTCAGTGTGACACCCAATCAGGAGGTTAAACCTGGAACTGCTTTAATTAAGCTTGATCCACGGGAATACCAAGCGAGTTTAAATCAAGCCAAAGCTGCTTTAGAAGCTAGCAAGAAACAAGTGGAATTGGCTCAGAAAAACTTGAGTGCGATCGCAAATCTTTCTGTCCCCTCCCAAGGAACGGAAGCTGGTACATCCCCGGTAGTTGTACCCAATCTAGAACAACAGCGCGATTTAATCCAACAGCAGCTACAAGTAGCCCAAGCTACAGTTGCTCAAAAACAAGCCGAACTCAAACAAGCGGAATTAAAGCTGTCCCAAACCAATATCTTGGCTTTGGCTGAAGGACGAGTGACTAACCCCAATGTTCAAGTTGGTCAACGGGTTCAACCAGGACAGTCCTTGATGACCATTGTTAAACCCAATCCTTGGATTATTGCTAATTTCCAGGAAAACCAATTTGAAAAAATCCAACCTGGACAACCTGTAAAAGTCAGAATTAATGCTTTTCCTAGTCAGACTTTCAAAGGAACAGTGGATGGGATGCTGTCCACGGTTGTCAACGTCAATGGAACTACTGGAGATAGCCAAAACAATCAAAGTGGTAAGCGGATTCCATTCAAAATCAAACTAGATCCAGAAAGTCTCCAAGGCTACGAATCACGCATTACTCCCCAAATGTCGGCAATAGTGACTGTTGATACTAAAGCCAAAAAGTAAGAGTGAATGGGAGGAGGAGCAACTTTCTCCTGACTCTCCATCCCTTTTAACTTCTCCTCACTTCCTAGTCAAAGCTCAGGGATTCATCTCAAAAATTATTCTTTTTACACTTCCTCCTCCGTCAACTGTATCCGAATAGTCCGTTCCGTGGTTTCAGTGCTACCGATTTTAATTTCCATCAATTGACTACCCAAGGGTTCGATACATTCCAATAACGAACGTAAATGGGGTGTACTAGCACCCGTATCCACGTATAATCGATCCGCAAGGTTGGCAATCCGCTTCCAAGTCATGTACATTTTAGCGATTGTCTGTTCCATTTGAGACGCTTGATTCACCAAATCAGCCGCCACATTTAAACAATTAATTCGCTGCGCTTCTAACAAAGCTTGTTCCACATCAACTTCTTGGCTAGCTAAAGCTTGAACTTGAGCAGACGCTTTGAGATATTTCGCTAAATTACGAGCTTCCGTTGTTGCTTGTTTAACCGTATCTAGGTCAGGATTCTCCGCAATTTCCCTTTGGAGGACAGTTTGATGGACTTCCGGTAGTTTTTCCATTTCCCGAACTAGAGGGGCTATATAACGGGGAGGAAGGGAGTTATCAGCAGCTTTTTCGCGAACTGGTTCTGGCAATAGGTCACTGGACATGGCTGTCCATTCTTCCGTTAGTTGTTTCACCTCGCGCCCCGTAATTTTATCACCTTTTTTAGCCGCTTCACCTAACATTTGCTGAACTTCTGGTGCAGCCTTAGCTGTTTCCACAAATGCCCGTTTGCTAAAATTGTTAATGGAACGCGGATCAACTTTCCCCTCATCTAGCAAGGTATCCGCACTATTAGCCAGTTGAATCCACTTATAGGCTTGACTTTTGCTAATTTCCCGTTCCTTGAGCCAGCGCAAAAAGCCAGTTCCCCGACCATCACCACCGATTTTTTCCCGGTCACGTACTGCGCGTAAAATTCGCCCTCGCCAAATTTCTGTTTGCAAATCGAATTTATCACAAACTTGCCACGCCACATCGACTTTTTGCATGAAATCCGCATCCGGAATCCCCTCATCCTCCGGATCGGGTAATTCAAAGTCAAAATCAACTGGCTGTTGAAGGGCATCTGCCAGATTATCCATCGAATCGGTGTATTCCACAATATGTAGCCGCATAATCCTGTGCAATCGGCATATTATACCAACTTGCGACACCCATCGCGGGAAAAATTTCCCTGATTATTTTTGTTTATGGAGTGCGATCGCATGAATTTTGCTCGGTGAGAAAAGGCACAGATAAATCCCTCAAATCAAATCAAGGACTAGAACTACTCCCACAACCCCTCACAATCACTAGACATCTTCATGATAATTTTCAGCCAAGTTGCCTTGTCCGTCAAAATATAATTCTATTTCCTCACTACCATTTTCCACTTCTACTTCATAGAACACTCCCTTGGGTGTAATTTCGATTTCCCGCTTGGTAATTTGGTATCCAGGATACCGAGAACGAACCTGATCTAATACAGCAGCAGGAAATTGCTCATCGCTCGACACCTCATATTCTGTTTCCAACCACCGTCCGTCTGCGGAAAGTTCTACTTCGTACTCAATTCCATTCTCGGAAAATACAGCTTCGTAACCATATGGTTGACTTTCCCACTGCGGGGTTCTTCCAGGATATTTCTGGGCAAATACATTTTGCACTATTTGGGGAACTTGATCACCGGAAATAACTGCGTCCTCCGAGTTCACTTCTGATTCCGGTTGACAACCAACTAAAATTATACTGCCACCCAAAATCATCCCCATCATCATGAAATTTCTCCACCAAGATGAAAAAGACAGAGCTTTTCCGTTGCCGCCAGTAAGTGTATGTATCATAAATATCTTTAATCAAAATAGCTTACACAGAACTTCACGGACGGTTTGTTTAATTCCTGAAACATTGAAATCATTTTAATCATCGGGAAATTAATCAGTATTATAACTTAAGTTTATTGTGATTCATATCACATTAATCTCCGAATAGCTACAAATAAGCAGAATGGCGGAGGTCGTTTGTACTGATTATCCAATTTGCCCCTGCTATATTCAGTATTTTTATTAATTAACTCTTCTTTAGCGATAAGACTAATCAAATTTATTATCAGATATTAAAGTCCCAGCAATCATTTTATTTAAAGATTTGTAGACAAAAGCTAACCGAAGTAGTTGACAATAAGTTTTATTAGTGTTCCAATGTTTACATAGCAGCAAGTATCTGCGAGTAAATCTCAAGAAGCGAAATTACGGATTGTAGTTTCAAGTACATCTCGAATAGTCCGAATACAGGATTTGAGTATTTTGTTTGACTACAATTTTCTGAATTCTGAAATTATTTGACTCAGGGTGAAAGAAATCGAACAGTATGTGCATTTATTAGCTTGATATTTATATCTTGGTCTGATGGTCTACTTCACCTGGATTTCTCATGAGTAAGTTGTAAGCCTTGAGTGACGGACTAATTTCCCCTATACTCCCTACTCCCTATGAGTTTTAGGGTTTTGTGAGAAATGCGGGTTCAGTGAATATTGGTGAGATGTCATTGGTTGATGACTAATGACTATTTTGAAGTGGAAAATTTCAGGTGATATGAATTCCGTGTAAATTGGATGGGATTTTTGGGGTCGGGAATTGAGATGTGTAAGTCGAATTTACCAAAAAGATGCGGTGAGAATTTATGAAATTACGCTTATTATTTTTCAGTGCAACGTTATTAAATCTGTATTTGCTGTCCTTGTCATCTACACCAGCTTTAGCAACACATAAAAGTGAATCTATTGCTCAACAGCAAGAAAATTCTGCTCATACCAACCTGCAAATAGCTCAGTCTTTGGTAGAAATTACTGGGGTGAAATTG
Source organism: Calothrix sp. NIES-3974 (assembly GCF_002368395.1). Taxonomy (GTDB): domain Bacteria; phylum Cyanobacteriota; class Cyanobacteriia; order Cyanobacteriales; family Nostocaceae; genus NIES-3974. Next base: position 717,957 of record NZ_AP018254.1, on the reverse strand, counting down.
GAGAAAAATGAAAAGGGTGTGGAAATACTTCTGGAAACACCTGCATCTGATAAATTACAAGTAATTCCCCAGGAAAGCGACAAATCGTTAATTGTCAATATACCTAATGCTAAATTGCGTTTAACATCTGGGGATAGGGTTGGTTTTACAAAACCGACAGAAGGGATTGTCGAAATAATTGTCAATCAAACAGATGCCAATACAATTCAATTTACTGTAGTCGGGGAAACAGGTAAACCCCAAATTGAATTATTTGATGACCAAAAAGGTTTAGTATTTCAAGTTAATTCCATTAAAAATAACCAAGTATCCCAACCTCCAGCACCAGAAAAACCAGCGGAACCGGAAGCAACACCAGCAGTAGAAAATCAACCTACATCTGTAAATCCGAGGAATGAAAATACTAGAAGTGAAAGTGATATTGAAATCACCGTCACCGGGACAAGAACGGAACGAGCAGTTCAAGATACTCCTGGAACAATTTCTGTGATTCGTTCTGAAGAATTAGAAACTAACTTTGTCCAGGATATTAAAGATTTAGTTAGATATGAACCGGGTGTTTCAGTACGCAATCGTCCCACCCGTTCCGGAAATTCTAGTATTAATATTCGGGGAATTGAAGGGAATCGGGTATTAATTCAGATAGATGGTGTAAGAGTTCCCGATATTTACTTCAATACCAGTCGTGATTTAGTTGATTTTGATAGTCTCAAACGAGTGGAAATTATCCGGGGACCTGGTTCTAGTTTGTATGGGAGTGATGCTATTGGAGGTGTGGTTTCCTACATCACTAAAGACCCTATAGATTATTTAGATATCTTTGGTAAAGAAGGGTTTGTGAGCGGGAAAGTTGCTTACAACAGAGTTGATTCCAGTTTTGCAGAAACCTTCACCGTTGCAGCTGGAGATGATAAACTATCCACCTCCTTTGTATATACCCGTCGGGATGGTCAGGAAAACAAAAACTTTGGTGGTCGTAACCCTAATCCCCAAACGATAGGTGGTAACAACTTTCTCGGAAAAGTCGTCCTACAACCCGACAGTCGTAATACTTTTAAACTCACAGGGGAATTCTTTGAACAACAGACGGATACGGATGTGAGAAGTGCTGCTGTTTCGCTTCCTGGACCTCCTGGTTCGCGACGTTTAAGTCAAAATGCTGAAGACTATACCCGTCGAGGTCGGGGAAGTATTGCCTACGAGTATAATAACCCCGATGGTAGCTTCGTGCAAAAAGCGCGATCGCAATTCTACTATCAGGATGCAGAAACTACGGAAAACGTTGAGGAATTGCGTCAAATTGGAACCTCCCTCCGTCGTCGGGTTTCCCAAAACCGCTTCTTACAGAACACGGTTGGTGGTGATGTCCAACTAGAAAGTAACTTCCGAACAGGTAGTCTGAATCATCGCTTAGTTTACGGTTTAGATATTCTCAACACCAACACATCCCGTCCCCGTGACAACACGGAATTTAACTTGACTGCGGGAACTTCGACCAAAAACGTTGGTGGTGAACTCTTCCCCAATAAAACCTTCCCTGACGCCGACACTCTCCGTATCGGTTTGTACATACAAGATGAAATATCCCTAGGGGATGATAGAATCACCATCATACCTGGTATCCGTTACGATTATTACCAACTCAAACCCGACAATAACGATGCAGATTTTGCCCGTATTAACACCGAGAATTACAAAGTAGAGGGAATATCAGCTTCAGCGATTTCACCCAAATTAGGGATAATAGCCAAACTTACACCCGAAGTATCATTATACGGACAATATGTCCGTGGTTTCCGCAGTCCTCCCTACGATGACGCTGCGATCGCCTTCACAAACTTTGCTTCTTTTTACACCGTATTACCGAATGCAAATTTAAAACCGGAAACCAGTGATAGCTATGAGTTGGGATTACGTTACAACTCTTCATACTTGAATGCTGGGGTGACGGGATTTTACAACCGTTACAACAACTTCATCCAAACAGTGAATGTGGGAACATCCGTGATTGGAGGAAGAACATTCCAACAATTTCAATCCCAAAACACTAAAGGTGCGGAAATTTATGGTGTGGAAGCAAAAGCAGAATACCGCTTCAATGGAAAACCAGAAGGGTTGAATTTATTTGCAAGTCTTGCGTATGCAGAGGGAACAGATTTACAAACTAACCAACCCCTGGAGTCTGTAGACCCCATTAAAGGAATTATTGGAATTGGATATCGTTCACCGGAAAACCGTTGGGGAACCCAATTATTCACTACCTTGGTAGGGAGAAAAGACCGAGTTGCATTAGCAAACCAATTTAAACCATCGGGATACACTAGTGTGGATTTGATTGGGTATTACAACTTCAATCCCAATACAACTTTAAATATTGGTGTATTTAACCTGTTCAATCAAAAATATTGGGAATGGTCTGATGTTCGAGGATTAACTACAACCAGTCCAGATTTGGAACTTTATACCCAACCTGGTTTAAGTGTTGCAGCTAGTTTGACGGTGAGGTTTTGATGGGGAGGATATCCCAGGAGTCGGGTTTTTTATAACATCTCTCCAGTATTAAAGATATCTATTCTCAAAATCCGACTTCTCACTTCAAATTTAGGTTTTGCCTACTTTTACCAAGTTTATTTTTACCCTCCAGAGGTTATCACCCTTTCAAACTGTAAATATTAATCATCAGTGCATCTTATTAACAGTATTTTGTCAGCAAAAATCACAATTAATTTACAATTAGGAGATATGAGATGAAACCTCAATTTACACAAGTGTTACTCATGGTTAAAGATACGCAAGCAGTAGCAAAGTTTTACAATGAGGGATTGGGAATTACTATTAAGGAAATCAGTAATGGAATGGCAGAATTAGATGCAGATGGAACAACTATTGTCTTACATCATGCAGAAAATCCCAATCCAGGAAGTTCTCCAATTTTAAGCTTTCGCGTCGAAGATGTTTATGGAATAGTTGAAAAATTGGAAGCAATGGGAGCAAAATTAGAAGGAAGAATTCGTGAACCCTTCTTTGGAAAAGTCGCAGCAGTTCGTACACCCGATGGACATTTAATTAGTTTGGTACAACCAACTGCACCAGTAACATCATCTGAAAATCAATAAAGTCATCATTTCCCTGGGGAAGTAGTAAAAATACGTAATTCAGATCAATTTGTGAGAATTAGGGTTTTTAGCAAGATTTTCTGCTGGAATCGACATTTATTTGAAAAACCCAGCTTCTGAAATGATTTTTTAACAACAACCTGACCCATTGCTGACAATTCAGATTTCTGAAAAAACTATCTCATTTAATCGAGATTTCTCTGTTAATAAATCGGGTTTTTCACAAGATTATCTTGTTTAAACCCGACTTATATAACTAGTAAACCCTACTCCATTACTAATCATGAAATATTCCACTTTACTATCATCCGGACTGGGAATAATTTTAAGTCTGACTTTAATAGGTTGTACAACCTCAAATGTATCCCCAGTTCCAGAAACACCCAAAGCGGTAGATAATAAGATAAATACAAATTCCCCACAACCCCAGGAATCAGCAAAGAGAATTATTGCGTTAACTTCCTTGAGTGCGGATATTATTTATCAACTAGATAAATCTAAATTAGTGGGGATAACAGGAAGCAGATTACTGAATCAAAACCCGAATTTCCAAGATATTCCCCGTGTCAGTCAAGAAAGAACACCGCCAAATTTAGAAAAGATTTTAGCCCTCAAACCCGATTTAGTCATTGGTGCGGAAGGTTTTTCTAATCAAGTTACAGATAGACTCAAAGAACTAGGAATTAAAACCCTACTCACCAAAGTCAATAGTTGGGAATCATTGGAAGCACTAACCAAAAATCTCGCTCAATTAACAGGTACAGACCCCCAACCCTTACTAAACCGTTACCAAGGCTTTTTAAAAACCAATTCTACATGTACCACTGAGAATTGCAAAGTACCTACCCTAGTCATAGTCAGTCGTCAACCGATTTTATCACCCAATAAATCAAGTTGGGCTGGAAACCTTTTGGAAAGATTTCCCATCAAAAATATAGCTGCTGATCTGCAAGGTAAAAGTCCTGTGAGTGGTTATGTCACCCTGTCTCCAGAAAAAATTTTAGCAGCAAATCCAGAAGTTTTGATTATTGTTAGTAATCCGCAAGCTGGTTCACCTCAAGAGGTATTAGATGGGTTTAAAAAAGAACCTTTTTGGAATAAATTAAAAGCTGCTCAAAATAATCGAATTTATATGTTTGATTACTATGGATTAGTCAACGCCGGAAGTATTGACTCAATCGAAAAGGCAACTACAGAATTACGAAAAGTTTTATCTGTTAACTAAATATGAAATATTTACCCCTAAATCTTTTACCTGAACAGCAAATACATAAATATCCATAATTATGGTAAATAATTACTCTCAGTATTTATGTTTAATTTGTAGTCTGTTGAAATGGATTTAAGCTGTTAAAAAGACATTTTGAACAACACATCATACCCTAATACCAATTTGAGATGAAGCTGCATATAATTTTTTTGCGTGTCGTTGTGTAGCTTGCTTTTTGCTCTTGCAGTGCGGAAACAACTGGAACTCGGCAATCTCAGCAACTTGTTATCATTGAAGATTAGGAGATTGGTTCGTCATTCCTCCCCGCTTCGGACAACCTGTGATGTGCAACTTCATCTTAAAACAGTACGATAGCGATCGCGTTTTCCTTTCTGCTATATTTCCAACTTTTACCCCTTCAGGCGATCGCAATTAATTTTGCAGATGGATTTTTGGCAGTGGGATCACCAAAGTAATATTTACAGGACTTACGCAAGGACAACGTAAGCACCGTCATTACACTTCTTCGCGTAGTGGATCGACCGTAGGGTCACAAAGTAGCAATTCCAAACACCTGATTTCTCACAACGAGTGCATAAGTCCTAATTGTAGGATAACAACCCATCATACTCCTTATGAGTACCGATCCAAAACCAGTAATAATCATCTCCCTTCTTTAGAGCTAAAGCTCGATATCCATTAGTCACACGCGCAGACCAAAGATTTTTGCCAGCTTTCTTAAAATGCAAAGATGGGTGGGATTGATTTTCTTGCCACAGTTGATATACTTTTTTTGCCTGTTCTTTTATATCTTTTGGTAGTTGAGCATAGGTTTCCCAAAAATCAGGAGTCGATAAGGATTTCATCTATATCTCGCACCCGGTTTGCTGCAATATCTGCTTCGGCTTTGGTAATTAATCGATCTAATTTTCCCGATACCAAATCATCTTCGATTTGTTTATCCCACATCTGTTCCAAATATTCTGCCAACCATGCAGCTAATTGACGAGCATCGTTTTCGGGTAGCTGTTTGATTGCGGCTTCAATTTCTGGCAAAGTACCCATTTTGAGGCTTCTCCCTAGATTTTACTGACATTTTACCGTGGGTTGTGGCAATGGGCAAAACCTGGTCTGCAAGCACCGCGTTTTCCTTTCTGCCATATTTCCAACTTTTACCCCTTCAGGCGATCGCACTTAATTGTGTCGATGGATTTTTAGCAGTGCGATCGCAAAACAACGACGAAAATTGAGTGATTAACCACTACACATCCAAACCAGTTTACCTAAAAGGTCTGATACAGGTTCTAAGGAATAATCTTTCAAATCTACAGTGATTTGTTTTTGTTCCAGTTTCAGAAATCTCCATAACAAGCCATTAGTAACACAACCGTAAATCGGTAATGATTCTTCTCCCGCTTGCTGATTAAATTGTTGTGCTGCAACCATTTCTGCCATACATTGTCCCATACCACTGTTAATATCAGCTTTTTTCGCTTCTACTAACACGACAACCGGAAACTCAACTTCTAATTGTTCCGGTGATCGACTAATTATAAAATCACATACTCCCGATAGTCCAACTTCAGGGTTAACTGTAAATTCCTGTCCTGAAAATAAACTAATTTGTCGTTTGAGATACTTTCTGACTTCAACCAAAATTGGGCTAATTAGTAGTTCAGATTTTGCTTTTTCACTTGGTAATGCAACTGCTAGTGGAAGATTTTCTGATAACACCTCCAACAATGTGGAAGTTGGTGCAACAGGGGAGATTTCCGGGAAAAATGAGACACCTTCAATTGTTTGAATACCGAAGGTCTGCTTAACTTTACCAACCGTGAAATCGCTGTATGCCATGAGATTCACTTGTGACCCAAATAATATCTTACCAGTCTTACCTGAATTCTAGAGGGTGGGATTAAACCTACCTTTTTGAGGGTTCAAGGAGTGGGGTAAAATTCTGTGCAACTTCACAAAACAAATAATTGGGATGAGCAATATATAAGTTTACCAAGTGCGATAGAATTTGATCAGCTGTTGCCCATTTAAGCTGTATATTCAATACTTTTCATAGATGGCTGTACCCGACACGAAGGCTTTGCCTATAACCGTTAACTGTCAACAGCAGATCAAGTAGTTATGTGATTTATGCGAGTTTTAGCTGATTAATCCCAGAAATCTGAATATATAGCATGTCTCCTGTCTCCTAGCCTATATGCAAAACACACTATTTATCACTGGAACCGATACTGATGCAGGTAAAACCGTTGTCACCTGCGCTTTAGCAGCTTATTGGCAAATCTATCGTCCAGATACCCGCTTGGCGATTATGAAACCCCTTCAATCAGGAACAGGCGATCGCGAAATTTACCAAAGTTTATTTTCCCTGGATTTATCTGCGCAACAAATTACACCTCAATATTTCGCAGCACCCCTAGCTCCTCCCATTGCCGCAGTTCTGGAAAACCGCCAAATCGATTTAAGGGTGGTCTGGAAGGAGTTACAAAATTTACAAGCAACGCGGGATTTTCTGTTGGTGGAAGCTCTGGGGGGGTTAGGTTCCCCGGTCACCGATGAATTAACGGTGGCTGATATTGCTGGAGAATGGCGTTTACCAACGATTTTGGTCGTTCCTGTGCGATTAGGTGCAATTTCCCAAGCAGTAGCGAATGTGGCTTTAGCTCGACAAACTAAGGTCAATTTACTGGGGATTATTTTGAATTGTACTCAGCCTCGGACTGAGGAGGAAATTCATAATTTGACTCCTGTGGGGATGATACAAAGGTTGACAAACGTACCGGTGTATGGGTGTGTTCCCTATTTGGAGAATACTCAAGATTTATCTCAGTTGGCGTTAGTAGCTTCAGAATTAGAATTGGAGCGGATATTCCCATCTCTCAAAATTCCTGCGAAAGCACATAATTAGTAGGTAGGTACAATTAAACATCAAACCACAATGTAACCAATTATTCGGCGTAGAGACGACCCGACAGGTCGTCTCTACTCCCTGATCTGAACGACAATTTTTACCACCCACCTATTTAATGCTATAGTTTTAACGCGGACGCATTTCCCTTTTGGTTTGTTGACGGTTGACGGGTGACTGTTGGTCTATAAACATTAACCATCTAAACAAAAAGCTTAATTACTGACTGTGCAAAATCTAGTAGCGTGGGTATGGTTTATATCTGTTTTTGTCTGGATAATTGGATTAATGGGATGGCCATACCCTATTTATGCAAGTTCGCTGTTCCCGACCATAGAAGTAAATACACCTGCTTTAGTCAGGGATGGTTTACAACAACGCTTGCAAGAATTTCCTAATTGGCAAAACTTACCAAAAACTTCCATAGCCAAGGGTGATTTATTCTACCCTGACTGGTTTGCTGGAGAATGGGAAGTAAAAACGACTTTAGTAGATTTAGCTGCTCCCTTCGCTCCAGAAATCGTCACCCCTGGTTTTGCAGCTAATCAACAAGCATTACAGCAACCAGTAACTTTTGTTGCGCGATTTGTCCCGGAAAATACAATCCGCACTGGGACTATTTTCTCACCTGCTTCCACAAAATTGGTTGCAGATCGAGTTTTTAACGGGTTGAATTTAGCGGAAGCAACTTTAACTGGTACAGGAAAAACTAACAAAAGTCCGATATTAACTATTAAAATCGATCCGCAGAATCCCAATCGTCAGATAGCCTTACTACGACAGGAAGGGCAAATAGTATATACAATTACTGGACGTAGAGTGGAAACACCGAGGGAAAACCAATTTTTGACGACGGAAATTTTTCAGCAAGAATTTCGAGGTCTGCCCCAAATTTATTTTAACGTGGTTGAAAATACCACCGCCTATACCAGACAATCAGGTACAAATCCTTCCATTATTGCAGACCAGGTGACAGCTATATATTTATCACCTCAAGACCCAAAGTATTTCCTGACCCGCGATCGCCCTGTAGCCCTTTATCGTTATTATATGGAATTTAACCCGATTAAATCCCGATAAAAAATTGTAGAGACGTAATATATTACGTCTCTACGTCGTATTCCAAAAATAATTGATTTTTCGGTGTGGTTTATATTATTTATATTCCACCTAACCAACGACTTGACGTTCTGGTTCTACCAAGTTAGGACATTTTTTCCCTGTTTCAATATCGGTAATATTAGCGACTGTAGTATCGGCAATATTCCGTAAAGCTTCCTCAGTAAAAAAGGCTTGATGGGCTGTAATTAAAACGTTGGGAAAGGTGACTAAACGTTCAAAAATATCATCCTGAATTATGACATCGGAAAGGTCTTCAAAAAATAAATTGGATTCTTTTTCGTATACATCCAATCCTAGATAGCCTATTTTACCAGATTTCAACCCTTTAATGACTGCATGGGCATCAATTAAAGCCCCACGACTAGTATTTACGAGCATAACACCAGATTTCATCTGATTAATGGCTTCGGTGCTAATTAAATGGTGGGTAGCTGGAGTGAGGGGACAATGGAGGGAAATTATATCGGAGCGGGAGTAAATTTCCCCTAATTCGACGTATTCAACCCCTAAAGCAGTACATTCCGGATTGTGGTAAACATCGTATGCTAATATCCGACACCCGAAACTTTTGAGGATTTGCGCTACCAATACACCGATTTTTCCTGTACCAATAATACCAACGGTACGGCCATGTAAATCAAATCCCATTAATCCATCTAGGGAAAAATTTCCTTCCCGAACACGATTATAGGCACGATGATATTTACGATTTAAGGCTAGAATCATACCGATAGTATGTTCGGCAACTGCGTAGGGAGAATAGGCTGGTACTCGAACTACTTTTATCCCCAATTGAGCAGCTGCATTAATATCTACATTATTAAACCCAGCACAGCGCAACGCGATTAATCGGGTTCCCCGTGCAGCTAAATATTCCAAAGTTGGGGAATCAGCTTGATCATTCACAAAAATGCAAACTCCCGGATAACCAGCAGCGAGAACAGCTGTATCACGATTGAGGTGGGGTTTAAAAAAGGCGAATTCGTGATGATGATTACGATTTGCTGCTTCGAGAAATTGGTGATCGTAGAGTTTGGTGCTAAAGACTGCGACTTTCATAAGCTTAGTTAGTTGATGGGTCGTTCGGTCTCGCGTTGATTTTAAACCAGATGGGAAAAAATAAAAATGGGATTTTTAGCTTTGGTGGACGAGGAGACGGAAGAAACTTGTTAACGCTTAACAGTCTAAATAATCCAAAATCCGTCTGGGAAAGTTTGGTGGAAGAATAAATTTCCCCTGAAGTTTACCGGAAAGCGCAAAGTCTGCGGGGGATAATCCCTCCGTATAACTTTGTCAGAAGAAAATCTTCTTGGTAACTTATGTTCCCGAACTTTCCGCAAAATCTAAAATCGAAAATGCGGGAAATACGCAGATAATTTACATGAATTTGAGGGAATTCTAAAAATAAGGCATTTTTAGTTCTCAATAACTACACATGAATACCACTGCAAAACCGTTTGATTTCTCAATTGAAAATGCATGGGTACGGGAACCTGCAAATAGTCGAATTGCGGCAAATGATGCTGAGACTGACGCGGGGACACTGTTGGAATTAGCTGGACATGGGGACTTTTATGTACGACGTAGCGTCGCTAATAATCCCAATACCCCAGGGAAAGCACTGACATCATTGGATAATGACATGGAAGAACAGGTTAGATTTTATCTCGCTGCGAATCCCCGTACTCCCATTGAAACTTTGCAAAAGTTGGCCTGTGATATTTCCTGTGATGTGCGATCGCAGGTTGCGGGAAACTGTCATACTCCGGTAGAACTTCTGGAAAAGTTAGCAATGGATTCCGCTCCAGAGACTTTACGACAACTTGCGGAAAATAGGAATACACCTACCCATATTTTAGAAAAAATTAGCCAACGGCTATTAGAATTGGCACGAAATTCCCCCATATCCAGTGACGAAGCGGTGGTATTGCGCAGTTTAGCCAGGAATCCCCACATTTGTGAAGCAACTTTGGAGCAAATTTGTCAGATTAATCATACCGACAATCATTATTGGGTGTTGGCTTTAGGGGTTGTGAAAAATCCTAATATCAGCGTAGATTTACTTACAAAACTAGCCAATCATCCGGAAATTGATGTTCGAGTTGCAGTTGCACAGCATACAAAAACACCCGTGGAAGTATTAGAGCAACTGGAGTCTGACCGAGAGTATCCTGTCCGTCAAGCTGTCAAACAACGCTTTAGTTCCCTAAATACCGATCAACATTTAAGCATTCACCGTTGACTGTTGACTGTCCATGTTGACCACAGCAACCTGTTGTAACCAAATTTCTGCTTCGCGATATTGTTTAAATTTAAGCTCATCACGACGGAATTCTGGTGTATGAATCATCCGTCTCCCATTAACTAACTTAGTTCCGTGGAGTTTGTGTAACAGTTCATGGTATAGAACAAACTCCACCACATATTGGGGGACTGTATGATGGTCTAAAGCTAAACTCATGACAATGCGATCGCGTGCTGGTTCATAGTGACCTAGTTTACGATAGGTAGGGACAGAACTCCATATTAAACGGGGTTTTTTCAGGGTTGCAGCGAAATATTCCCGATTGATTTTTGTAAATAGGTAATCTAAATCATAGTGTTCTCCCTGGGGATTTTCGGCATTCACTTCAGTAATCTGGTCTAATTCACGCAAAACCTGGCAATATTCCTCAGAATAAGCAAAATCACAGATAATTTTGGTGGTTCTTTTCTCTCTTTGAACTAGGGAATTATAAACTAGCGCCATTAAAATATCATCGCTAGCATTAATAAAACCCTCACTTACCGTTAAAATTGCCGTATCGCGGGTATGTTTGACACGGTATAAACCAGATATATTTGTGACTTCTGCGACTATTTTTTGCCAATGGGGACGGTAGGATATACCATCAATATCACTGGAAAATGAGCTAAAAATATGACTAATCCCAGAGTTTTTCCGGAAGTCACTACGGGAATGCAATAAACTATTTGCTATTTGTTGAATGCGATAGGTAGTGTAATGGTGGATTTCCACTTTACCTGGATGGGTTAAAAACTTCATCCATGCGTAAATCTGTCGTGAGGGGTTTGTCAAATTTGCAGGAGTTGTATTCGTATCAGCACAAATTTTTTCAATTACATTCACAGTCTGATCCAGTTTACTGCTGAGGGAATATAGCTGGAGAGGGGTCAAACTGGGATAGGTTGTAGCGAAAAAAGACATTTCTTGTAAAATTGCTCGCTGTCGAACCTTAATATTGCGTAAACTAACCGTTGTCGGTTCACTTGGTTTGACTTCCCGTACAGAAGTTAATGCTTGAACTCTTTTACCCACTGTTATTTGCGCTATTTAAATACTTTATCTTGACAATAAGTCGAAATCAGGATTGCCGTAAAACCGGATATTATCCCCTTCCAAGATGAAAATTAGAGTTTCGTGGGATTGTGACCACATTATTCCGCAATCTTGATTGAATACAACACTTTTTCATCGGGATTGAGTCTAAATCTAGTTTGTATATATGATTGTATGATACTCCTACGGAGTTGCTTTTTTCGAGAAGCCGCGTTAAGCGTGTCTACACGATAAGTAAAGCTGAATGCAATCATGTACAATCCTGCCTACCAAACCCTATTTAGACATCATAAAATATTTAGCGCTGGTTTTATATAGAAGTCCTACTGGAATATTTGCAAAACCTTCTTAGCTTGAAAATAGGGTGAGTAGTCTGTGACGGGAGTAGGGAGTTGGAATAGGTTATTTACATGGTTTGGTTTTGTCCACACAACATGGGAGACTAGCTTGAAAATCGGGATATACTCCTTCAAAGTCGCTACGCGATCGCTTTTGGGACTCCCATCTGTATTGCGATCGCATAAACACAGTCTACACGGTTTCTCCTCGAAAAATTGTCCGTGAATTCTACCGAATACTTTAAAGGTCTAATATCCTTTACGCTAATGCTTGCTACATATCAGGGGCTGTAACCTTTGATTATTCTAGTTTCATTTATTGCAAAGTACAAGAGAATCGATATAAATTACAGCTAGTCGCACTGCTAGTCTGTCGGAGAGAAAGGCTTAATAATTGCACTTTTCCTGGATTTTGAGCGAGTAAGTTGTAAGCTTTGAGTAACGGATTGATTATCCTTCTATACCCTACGGGTACGCGCAGCCTTGTGGTAGACTAGACGCTACGGGTCTACACTACTCCCTAATCCCTATTCACCGTGAGTTTTAGGGTTTTGTGAGAAATAGGGGTTTAGTGCGTATAGCTCTCTTTGCACAACTACGAACGAATTAATCATTACCAATATTCATTGCGGATAAAAATGCTTTTTGACTGACATCTTTATAGATATTTTCTAAATATCTCATCACTACATCACTGGTACTAAGACTGGCTATTTTTTCCTCATCTCTTGCTAGGGGAATAGTTCCCAGAAAATCAAGAATTGTCTCACCAGTAGATGGGGATATCACCACTAATGAGGGTTCTAGGGGTTCGTTGTATTCCCAATATTTATGCAAATCAATGGTAATTTTCGGGTGTTGTTTGACTTCAATATTTGGGGTTTTATCGGTGCTATTATCTACAATAGTACCTGTTTCTACGTCACTGGGAACAGTTTCTGGATGTAATTGCTGATAACGCAGTTTGCGCAGGTCTTGAATGATTTTCTCCTTATCCCGTCCCCGTAATTGAAACAACACAAAAGGGTCTTCACTAAACCGATCACCTAATTGATAGTAAACTGCGGCGATATGTTTACAAGGATTCGCTTTATCAGGACAGGTACAACGACTGTGGACATCTCCTAAAGTAAAGGGAAATAGGGATAAACCATTTTGGGTAAATACTTCTTCGATATTTTGGGGCATTTCCCCCGCTAACAGTTTAGCTGCATAGATGGATTTTTGCAGCATGGTTTTAATCACAAAATCCCATTGTTCACTATCAAATTGATCCAGGGAAAGGGAAACTCGGTAAGGTTCGGGTTCACTACCTTGAACCTTTGCTAATACTTTAGCTCCTTGAAATTCGATACTGAGAACATTTCCTTCCCGTGCATAAATACGTCCCCGTTCGAGTCTTTTTTTGAAACGGTAGGAATCAAGTAATTCTAACCAGCGTTGGGACCACCATTCACGGTTGGTTTGAGGTGTGTAGGACATGGGTTTTGGACTCTACTGGTGTGTCGAGGGTGCGGTTTTGTATCCAAGCAAATATGGCCGCTCCACCAACAAGAACTAAGGTGGTAGCAGCAACTAGTTGTAACATTATACTGTAACGCATTTTTTCTCCTTTCCATCTCAAGCTAAGTTAAAGTGTTCCATGTGGACATTGGTGACGGGGACATCTAATTCAAATAAAGCTCGTTCCACTGCGTCCATCATCGCTGGTGCTGCACAGATAAAGTATTGACGACTACCTCGGTGGATAGGAATATGACGCTGTAACAGGTCTTTGTCTACATAACCTGTTTCTCCTCCCCAATTTTCGTCGGCTTTGCGCAGTACATAAACAATTGTTAAATCCAGTTGACTTTTTAAAGCCTCCAATGATTTCCGGTAGGTAATATCTTCCCAGGAGGGAGCAGCATAGATTAAAAGAAAAGGTCGGTCATCCTTGCGTTCGCTAGCGGTGAGGAGAATACTGTATATAGGGGTGATACCGACTCCACCAGCAATGAGGACAAATCCAGCACTATCCCAATAACGTTCCGTAGTAAAAACACCGTAGGGACCATCCAGGTAAGCTTTAGTTCCCGGTTTCACATCTTTAATACGTTTGGTAAAATCCCCCAGAGCTTTAATCCCAAACTGAATTTGATCAGCGCGATCGCCACTAGATGACATGGAAAAGGGATGTTCGCGCATACTTAAGGGAGTGATATTGAGGGTCAACCAGGAAAATTGACCGGGGTGGAAGGTAAAACCATCATGACCTAAAGGACGTAATGTCAGTGTCCACACATCACCCCGTTCAGGGGTGACAGCTTCTACGATGTAGGGACGTTTAGTCATTAACCAGGGTTTGACAAGACGCACATAGATAATTAACCACAGTGCGATCGCCATCATCACTGACCAAAGTAAAATTTTCCAGAACAAACTTAGATAATTACCAACGCCAACTGCATGGCCAAAGCCTAATCCGACGGCAACCACTGCTAAAATAGAGTGAATCGCTCGCCAAGGTTCGTAGGGTATTTTTAGCTGTTTGCGCCAAATTGTGGTGACAACCATGACCAAAAAGGCAATGGTTCCCACTACCGCCATTCTCGCTCGCCAAGGTGCTTCTGGAAAGTTTAATAATTGTAGAGTTTCTGGTTGAACAATAAATAAGATTACCGGATGTACCACCACCATCACAAAGGCGACAATAAAAGTATAGCGGTGGAATTGGATGAGAATATCGATACCGTAGGAGGATTCAATGCGGTTGACTCGAGCAGCGAGGACAAATTGTAACGCCATCATCGCTAATCCAATGAATCCCAGAGCAACGGAAAATTCAATCCAGAACCCCCGTCCAGTAGGAGCAGGATGGAATAGGAGGACTAGTAAGGGGAATAAAATGATAAATAGGTAGGCGATAATCCACATCACCGCGACAGCAATGGGACTGTGCATTAATAATCTTCGCATGATTCGATTTTAGATTTGGGATTTTGGATTTTGGGTGATACCAATTCTGTAAAATTAGGCATCAGATGGAATCTACAAAAAAATCATTTTCATATATAGATTTTTGAGTTAAGCAATACCAGAAACCATTTCAAATTACGTAGCTTGCTTCCCGCGTAGCGGGTATTACGTAGGCGCAGCCTTGCCGTAGGCTATTACAAATTACATTCCCTACTTTCTGTTTTCCCAAATGCGGAAATCATCATTCCTGGGATAGTTGTAGAAACATGAAATACATCCCCTGCATAAAATCCCCGTTGAATTTCTGTTTGCGAAAGACCGACAGATGCGGAGGTAATATACAAATCTGTTAAATTTGCTCCACCAAAACAGGGAGATGTAGGACGTTGGACTGGTAATTGCAAGCGCTGGATTTCTTTTCCTGTAGGGTCAAAACAAGCGATCGCCCAACCATCCCACAAAGCTGACCAAAGATTTCCCTGTTGGTCTATGGCTAATCCGTCGGGTTCAACTGGTTCATCAGCTAAATCAATCAAAACCCGTCGGTGGGAAATTTCCCCTGTTTCCCCATCAAAATCGTAGGCGTAAATTTGCTTTTCGGCAGAATCGGTTAAATAAAATACCTTACCGTCGGGACTCCAACCTAAACCATTGGAAATTGTCAATCCGGTTTCCATTACCTGGAGGGAACCATCGGGGTCATAACGGTACAGGGATGCAGCAGCAGGTTCCTCACTGACGGAACCAATCCAAAACCGTCCTTGAGGGTCACATTTACCATCATTCAGACGGGTACTAACATGGTCAAATTGCACCTGACATTTGGTGGCGATCGCACCTGTTTGCGTATTGAAGATAGCCAAGCGATCGCGTAATCCTAAAAGTAATTGGTTTTCGTCGCTAATTGCTACCGCACTCACCATATCCCCAACATCAAAGCAACGATTATTACCCGTGTTTGGTTCTAGTTGGTGAAGGCGATGATTATATATATCTACCCAATACAGGCATTTTTGGCGGTCGTCCCAAACTGGACATTCACCGAGACGAGCGCGGGCATGGTGAATATTTTTTACAGGTGATGTGGTTAAATTCATGGTGCCCCCTATTGGTTTGTCAAATTATTTTGGTAAGACGCGATATATCGCGTCTCTACATCTTGACCAAATTACCGATTAACGTCGCAACTAGGGCAGACCAACCGGTTTGATGGTTTGCTCCTAAACCGGAGCCGTTGTCGCCGTGGAAATATTCGTAAAATAGGATGAGGTCACGCCAATGGGGGTCGGTTTGGAATTGGTGACGATGACCGTGGACGGGACGATATCCCTCTGAATTACGAAGGAAAATATTGGTTAGACGTTGGGATATATCCGTGGCAACTTCGGCAAGGGTGTAATATATACCGGAACCAGTGGGGTATTCTACGGTAAAGTCTTCGCCTAAGAAACTGTAAAACTTTTGCAACGACTCGATTAATAAATAATTCACTGGAAACCACACCGGACCACGCCAGTTAGAATTACCACCAAACATGCCGTTGGTGGATTCTGCGGGTTCATAACCGACTTGGTAGGTTTGTCCACCGACACCGAAAGTATAGGGATGTTCTGCATGGTAACGGGAAAGCGATCGCACACCATAGTCACTCAAAAATTCGGTTTCGTCTAGCATCCGTTGCAGGATTTTCCTTAAGCGTTCGGGACTGGCGATCGCTAACATGTGACAACCTGTGGCATTTTCGGCTACAAGGGAGGCGATATTTTCCTGAAGTTGGGGACGGTTAGCGACGAACCAGTCGAAGCGTCGTTTGAAGTCGGGGAATTTGGCAAAGATGGATGCAGGTAATATGGTGGTGGCAAACAGGGGGATTAATCCCACCATTGACCGAACTTTGAGGTGGTGACGTTCGTTGTTAGCGGTATGGAGGACATCGTAGAAGAATTGGTCGGTGTCATCCCATAGGTGAATATCCTCACCTCCCATGTGATTCATGGCATCCGCAATATAGAGAAAATGCTCGAAAAATTTGCTGGCGATGTCTTCATAAACGGGATTGGTTTCGGCTAGTTCTAGGGCAATATCTAACATATTCAAGCAGTACATTCCCATCCAACTTGTACCGTCTGATTGCTCTAGATATCCCCCAGTCGGCATTTGGGAACTGCGATCGAAAATTCCAATATTATCTAATCCCAGGAATCCCCCTTCAAAGAGGTTATTACCGTTTTCGTCCTTGCGGTTCACCCACCAGGTAAAGTTTAAAAGTAGCTTTTGAAACACCCTTTCTAAAAACTCCCGGTCTGCACGACCGTAGATTTCCTTCTCAATTTGATAAACTCGCAGGGTTCCCCAAGCATGGACTGGTGGATTCACATCACTAAAATGCCATTCATAGGCTGGCATTTGTCCGTTAGGATGGAGATACCATTCCCGCGTTAAGCGACTCAGTTGACGTTTGGCAAAATCCGGGTCAATCAAGGCAAAGGGAATCATATGAAAAGCTAAATCCCAAGCTGCATACCAGGGAAATTCCCATTTATCCGGCATGGACAAGATATCATCATTAAATAGGTGCAGCCATTCCCGATTCCGCAGGTAGTGACGATGGGGTCGAGGTTGGTTGTCATCCCCCTTTAACCAGTCCTCCACCACATAATGGTAATATTGCTTTGTCCACAATAATCCGGCAAAAGCTTGTCTTTGCACCCTTTGGGTATCTGGATCACAGGAATGACCTAAAATCCGTTGATAAAACTCGTCTGCTTCCCGTTGTCGCTGATGAAAGGTATTGATAAACCCCTCCCCAAAGGGTTGTTGACAGGTTTGGGGTGACTGATTTGTCAAACGCAAGTGAAATATCTGTTCCTCCCCTGGTGCAAATTCCCGGAAATAGTAAGCAGCGACCTTAGTACCTTCCCGCTTCAGATTTACCGCTTCCTTACGTCCCTCCACAATATAATCATTAATACCATCCTTCACATAGGGACTGGAATTCTCAACCCCAAACAAACGTTGCAGATTGGTTTCGTTTTCCGTAAACAGTAAATCATCCGCAGCATGGCTATAGAACCAGTATTCCCCCAAAGTCGGGTGGGATGCATAGACAACCTGCTCATTTCCCGAAACTTGTTTTAATAGGGGTTTTTCCGCATTTTTAAACCATGACCAGGTATTACGAAACCATAGAGTTGGTAACAAATGCAAAGACTTAGAAGTATCAGAACGATTAATGACCCGAACTTGAATTAATATATCCTCCGGGGAGGATTTAGCATACTCTACAAACACATCAAAATACTCATCCCCATCAAAAATACCCGTATCCATCAACTCATATTCCGGGTCATGGAAACCCCGTTCCCGATTTACCCGTACCAACTCTTCGTAGGGAAAAGCCCTTTGGGGATACTTATAGAGATACTGCATATATGCATGGGAAGGCAGATTATCCAAATAAAAATAATATTCCTTCACATCTTCCCCATGATTACCCTCCGGACCCGACAAACCGAAAATTCGCTCCTTCAAAATCGGGTCTTGACCATTCCACAACGCGATCACAAAACACAAACGTTGGTGATTATCAGAAATCCCACCGATACCATCCTCACCCCAACGATAAGCACGCGATCGCGCTTGGTCATGGGGAAAATAATCCCACGCTGACCCATCACTGCTATAATCTTCTCGTACCGTACCCCATTGACGCTCACTCAAATAGGGACCCCAGCGTCGCCAATAAGCTACACGGGAACGGTCTTGTTCTAATCTTGTTTCTTCGACAGTCATTGGATTTTAGATTTTAGATTTTGGATGGCGTTGCGAATACAAATATGAATTGAAAATTTTACGTCGTGTTGTGTAGAAACGTAGCAATGCTACGTCTCTACGGTGATTGTGGTTTTAATCCAAAATGTAAACATTTATAATTCACATGTTTGGTGTTACAGATATCTACGCTCAAAACCCCATATCCGATACCATTTAGCGAAAACTCTGATATGAGCATGTCTTCCCCATACTCCCCTCACCTACGCAGACCAAGCTTCACGGAAGTCTGCATACAGGGTCAAACCACCGTCAATAAATAAAGTCTGTCCAGTAATATAGGCAGCCTCATCAGATGCTAAAAATGCTACTGCTGCCGCCATCTCCTCCGTAGTTCCCGCCCTTCCCATCGGAATATGACTTTCCACCACAGCTCGTTTTTCCGGGTCATTTGTCCAATCATCGTTAATTGGTGTCACCGTTGCACCCGGAGCAATCCCATTCACACGGATTCCCTGTTGAGCATATTCTAAGGCTAGGGTTTTGGTTAAATTACCCATTCCCCCCTTACTGATAGAGTAACTAGCATAGAAGGGTCTAGGTATAATTTCATGCACACTAGAAATATTAATAATCACACCCGGACGATTAGTGGCTAATAAATGCTTAATCGTTTCCCTCGCACACAGAAAAGCTCCACGCAGATTTACATTTAACACCCGGTCAAAATCAGCCGTTTCCACTTCATGGGAGGGACTTTCAGTCTGAATTCCCGCATTATTAATTAAAATATCCAAACTTCCCAACTTCTCGATGGTTGTCTCCACCATCTTGATAATATCAACTTCCTGGGACACATCCCCCTGTACAATTAGCGATCGCACTCCACAATCTTCCATTTGATGACAAGCTTTTTCCATCGCTTGTGTTTGGGTATCCTCCGCAGATTCCGGATTACGACGGTAATTAATCGCAACATGACAACCCTCCTGAGCAAGTCGAATCGCGATCGCTTGTCCAATTCCTGATGTTGCACCTGTAATTAAAGCTGTTTTCCCCTTTAATCCTTTCATGAGATAGCCATCCCAGTTTTTTCGTGTAAAAAGTTAATTTATTTGCTTTGAATGGCCATCAGCATACAAATAAGTGGGGATTAAAGGGGTGTATCTCCAGTTATAACTACAGGGATGATATTGGTGAAGTTCTAAGTAATATTCTATGTCGAAAGGTAGTTGTAATAATTTGGCTCTTATTCGCGCTTTAGCGCTATAGGCAAAGCCTTCACCCCCTTTCGCGGGAAACAGTAGAGACAACCCGTTGGGTCGTCTCTACTTCCTGACCATCAAAAATAGCGCGGATTAGTAGATTTATCCACATATTGAATAATCACCCGACCAACATCTTGCCGTTCCTGTTTTAACATTGCCTCAATCTCATTCAAACTACGCAGCATATTCCCATATTCAGTATTTGCTTGTTTTTGCGTATTCCACTCTGCTAAAACAGCTCGATTTTTCGCTATTTGGGGATTTCCTACTTCCAATTTCCTGCGAATACGATTGATGATACTAGCACGCAGTTGCGGATCTAAACCAATATTCCTCCGATTTCCCTGCAAATATAAATTAATAATTTTCTCAACCATCTCTTCATCTATCACTACCCCCCGCACAGCCAGATGACCATATAAAGTCCCTCCACCAGCATAAGCCATTGTCAAATATTCAGAAGCCACTCGATAATCCCTAAATAACTTACGATACCTAGCAATCCTCTGATTTTGAACCGGAGAAAGTCTTTTCGCTAAAGAATTATTTCTTTGTTGATGACAATCTCCATACACAACAAAAGCTGTATTTTGATCAACTTCAGAAAACCCTCTTCTTTGCGTGTAATACTCACTCCATTTATCTGTCTTCATCTTCAGAATTTGGTCACAGCTTAAACCCAATCTTTCTGCAACTAAATTAGTTTGAGCTAGAGTATGGATAGGAAGGAAAGGTAATACTAAAAAGCTAATCAGACAAGTTAAAAATATTTTTGTAGGAGAGAATTTCATTTGTGTTAATCAATACTTTTTATTTCCTGGATATCATAGGCGAATTCCGTCTTTAATAGCAAGCAAAAATACGCTGCTCAACATAATTTAAAACCAAAAATCTCTGTTAGCGATTAAGTAGGTAGGTGCAATTACACATAAAACCGCAATGTAACCGAGCATTCGGCTCAAAGCCTTACAGACGCGATATATAGCGTCTCTCCCTAGTACAGACCCGATATATCGCGTCTCTTAACGACAATTTTCACCACCCACCTACTTATTTAATAGAGGCACTAACTAGCAACTTGCGTTATTACAAATTACGAATTATTAATTACTAATTCGTTCAAACTGATAGGATTCCTCCCTTGCACCCCAGACCTGCTTTCCATTCGCATCATAACCCCTATCCCAGGTTTGCATTTTGTTTTTTTGCAAAATCACCCGATTAGTACTGCGGACAGCACCTCTGACGTTAGTTGGACAACCAGTAGGAGGTGTTACACCTATATAACCATCTCGATAACGTCGTAAAAATAAACTACACACCTGCGTTTGTAAATCAATATCTGAAATCGTGCGGGATGCTAAGGGTTTGTCACAAAAATTTACCCAAGCTACCAGGTTATTAGGTTTGAAAGCAAGAGAACGAATACTTTGAGTTGCAGCATCAGCAGACAATTCCAACAATCTTTGACGGTATGGTTTACGTAAATCTTCTTCCAGAGCTTGTTCTTGGTAAAGATATATGGAATCAGGCTTTTGAGGATTTTGCAAGCGGACTCTACAGGTTATCATAATCACGCTTGTGGTTGGCAGATTCCCCTTCGCTGGAATTACTGTCCGCATTTTACCTTCTAGTAGGGATGCAACTTCTTCAACTTGCTGGTTCAAAGGGGGATGAGGAGTTTTTACTGTTTGAGCATGGCTAACATACTGTGTTCCCCAAGAACAAGCTAATGCCAATAACGTAATCACTTTTGTTTGAAAATTGTAAATGCACCCCATGACGATGGATAATTAGTTGGTACGGAACAGTTTGGTTTTAAATCTTAAATCATAGCACATAAATTCATTAAGATATTTAAACTTTTCAATCTATCGACGGTTCTTTCCACTATCCCCGTTGAGGATAATTTTTTGGCAAGATTTTATTTATCAATGGTAGTTGTAATTATTTTTATCCCCACTGATTGGAACCATTAGATACCTATAATCATCTATTTCTTTAATCGTATCCGATTGTGGATTATCCTACCCCGCATTTCTCACAAAACCCTAAAACCCACAGGGAATTGTGAGGGAGTAGGGAGTAGTCAGAAAATCAATCCGTTACTCAAGGCTTACAACTTACTCGTGAGAAATCCAGGCTACGAGTACGCGTAGGCAAAAGCCGTGCCATTAGGCTAGCATTATTGTCGAAAATGCCACTATTACAGGTTGGCTGAAATAAACCGAGTATTAACTTTTTATCTAGTGACCATGCTCCGCGTGGTCGCTTAGTGAGTTGAAGGCTCTGCCTTCATTCACGAAGCAGGAGCGAGGGGATTTTAGATTTTGGGTAGAAATTATAATTATCAACATTTTGGATTAACACCACAATCATCTGAATTTCCATATCCGATATTGTCTAAATGTAGTCTAAATATATAAATATGATTTATAGTTTATCCCTAAAAAAATTAATTACTACCATCTTCACTAGTTTAATCATTACCTCCCCATTGTTATTCATCTCACCAATTCGGGCAGAAAATCCGGAACATGTGAAACAACTATTAGAAACCAAAAAATGCCGTCGCTGTGATTTGCGGGGAGCAAACCTCAGCCGACAGAATCTCGAAGGAGCCGACTTATCCAGTGCAAATTTACGCCGGGCAGATTTAACTAGAACTAATTTAGTAAGAGCCAATTTTAGAAGTGCTGATTTAAGTAATGCTGACTTGAATCACGCGAATTTAAGACATACAGATTTTAGCTCGGCGGATTTGAGTAACGCTGATTTACGGGGTGCGGATTTGCGTTCAGCAAACTTCAGTTATGCGGATTTAACGGATGTGGATTTCCGCAGTACAAGATTGGATTTTGCTCGCTTCAATGGAGCCAAATTAAGGGGTGCAATATTTGATAATCACGCATTACAAAATGTCCAATTAGAAGGAGTAGATTTAAGTGGTGTGGATTTGCGCTTATTAAACTTACGTGGTGTTAATTTACGTCGAGTCAGTTTGAGTCGTGCAAACCTAATAGGTTTTGATTTTCGCGGTACAGAATTGGAAGGTGCTAATCTCAGTTTTGCCAATCTGCGTGATGCTAATTTCAGTGATGGAAAATTGAGAAATGTGGATTTTAACAACGCTAACTTACAAGGTGTAAATTTTCGTAATGCCGATTTACGGGGTGCAAATTTGCGCAATGTCAACCTACAAGCAGCCGATTTACGAGGTGCAAATTTAGATAGCGATAACCTTCCCCCAGATAATTTTACCGCCGATGCTAGCGATTGGTTGCGATGGGGAAATAACTTGCTGGGACAACAAAAATATCAAGCAGCGATCGCCATGTTCAATCAAGCTTTAAATCGCGATCCACAACTCGTAAATGCCTACATCCAACGAGCTTCTGCCCACTCCCAACTCCAGAATACATCAGCAGCCTTAGCAGATTACAATCGAGTTTTAACAATTGAGGGTAATAACCCCATCGCCTTGACGGGGAGAGGATTAATTTATACTCAGCAACAAAATTATCCCGCCGCTTTCGCAGATTTTGACAGGGCAATTCAAAGTGATAATAGACACGCACCAGCCTACGCGGGTAAAGCCGAAATTTACCGATTACAAACCGACTATCAACAGGCAATTAACACCGCAACCACAGCCTTGAATTTAGACCCGAAACTAGCCAAAGCTTACCATACCCGTGGATTAGCTCAATTTGCCTTGAAAAACTATCCCGCAGCCATTAAAGACTACGACAAAGCCGTAGATCACTCCCACCGCTGGGCTGAATTATTCCTCAACCGAGGTATGGCAAGATACGCCATCGGTAAATACCGAGAAGCCACTCAAGACTATGACTACGCCATCCAAATCAATAATAACTACGTGGAAGCCTACTACCAACGCAGTTTAGCCCGATTTGCCCGTCAAAAATATCAAGATGCCATCAAAGATTGCGATCGCGTCATCCAACGTCGTCCTGACCATGCACCAGCCTACGAAAACAAGGGTAACGCCCTCCAAGCTCTCCAGCAAACATCCGCAGCAAGACAAGCTTGGGAAATGGCAATCAAATTATATACTCAACAGGGTGATAATTCCAGCGCCAAACGAGTTCAAGAATTATTAACTCAAATTCGGTAGTTAAGCTTTACACGGCAATAAACTGAGCTTTTACTTAGACAGAGTAGTTAAATGTTGATTGTTAATTGTTAACTGTCAACCAATCAAAAGGGAAATATACCATCATCAACTACTCCTGACTCCCTTCTCCCTGCTCCAAAAAAACGAGCTTGTTAAGTATTCAGTACTTACGCAAAGAAAATTTGTCCGCAGCCACTGAAACGCAGTTTCGGGAAGCAAGCTACGTTTCGGTTCCAGTGACCTTAGCTTTTGCGTAAGTCCTAGTATTAAAATCGACTTTTAAAACATACTCCAAAATCCATAGACGCACCTAGTGGGGCTTTTCGCAGAGTAATCTCAAATCCAAAACCGAATTAGGTTCCTGGACGAGAGCGAATATGCTCCGGAATATGGTGGCGATCGCCTAATATTTCTAACAAGGGACCATTAACATCAAATTTGACCATGCTCACCGACGCGACCAAAATATTCACCCGATAGCGATAACGTCCTAAATCAATTCCCAACAAGCTACACAGCATAATCCGAATCGTGGCTTTGTGGGAAACCACTAACACATTACCCTGGGGATGTTTTTCTTGAATTTCCGCAATCACCGGCATAGAGCGGTTGGCGATATCCACGGCCGTTTCCCCACCCTTGGGTGCATTCCAAGCAGGTTCTGTTAACCATTTTATATAGTTTTCCGGGTAATTTTCCTGGGCAAAGGATTTACTTTTGGCTTCCCATTCCCCATAACTACCTTCCCGAAGTCCGCTACGCAACTGCATATCCATACCGATAGCATCACACAATGGTTTTGCAGTTGCGATCGTGCGTTTCATTGGACTGACATAAACCGCTTCCCATTTCAATTTTTGATAAACATCAGCAAAACTGTATGCCATCTGTATACCTTCCGGTGTCAACTCCGCATCAGTTTCACCGCAAAAATTACCACTTTGACTAAAAGTAGTTTCTCCGTGTCGTAGAAAGTATAAATTGAGAGTCATAATTTAGTATCGCGATGGAAAGGGATTTGCTGAGAATGAACATACCATCAATCTTCCAAGCTGGTCTGTAACATTGCGACAAACCAACTAAGAAGAAAAGTCAACTAACCACAGACATAGGAAATACTTTTTCGGTATCTTGACTGCCACATTTACCGCAAATCCCTAAAAAATAAATACTTCCCTAAAGGCATTTTAGATGACTCAAGTGAGATAAGTCGATTCACTATAATTTGCAAACAGCATAACTATTTTTCGCTGTTTTCATCAATACCTACAAGATTATGAGATTGCTTCCTTGTTTCTCCTCGCTTCGGACAACTTCAAATTCAAGCGGTATGACTTTAGTTGCTTTTGTTACAAACCCATATAAATACCGAGAGCGCGAGCTGTTTCGACTAGATAGTGGTGACTAGCTACCCGTAGAGGACTATGAGCAAGAACTTCTGTTAACGATACGGCTTCTACTCGTCCGGATTGCCAAGCCACCATTTTACCTGTTTCCCCATTAGCCAGTAAATCCACTGCTGTTTTGCCAAAGGCTGTTGCAATTAAGCGGTCTAAAGCGGAGGGAATACCCCCCCGTTGGATATGTCCGAGGACTGATGTGCGAATATCAAGTTGATCATGGCTGCAACTGCGAAGTTCGTCGGCAATGTATTGTCCCATACCACAACTGGGTCGGGAACAGGATGTATGGGCTGAATCATCGGCGATTTGTGCCCCTTCAGCAACAACGATAATTGCAAACTTGCGATCGCAGTTGTGTCTGAGTTCTTGGAGGTGCGCACAGATACCTTTGATGGTGTAGGGGATTTCTGGGATTAAAATTACATCTGCACCACCCGCAATACCTGCATGTAGTGCTAAATGTCCAGCACTGCGTCCCATGACTTCAACTATCATCACCCGGTCGTGACTGGCTGCGGTGAAGGTGAGACGGTTGAGGGCTTCGACGATAGTATTAACGGCGGTATCGAAACCAACTACATGTTCAGTAATTGCCACATCGTTATCGATGGTTTTGGGAATACCAATAAATTGCCAATTTCCAGCGATGCGAAGTTGATTTAAGATAGCGAGGCTACCATCTCCACCAATTCCAATGAGTGCATCTAGGGCTAGTGTGCGATAACCTGCGAGAATTTGCTCAATTTGATTAAGGGTATCGCCTTTGTTGATACTACCAAGAATTGTCCCCCCCATATTGAGTAATGGGTCAATTCCCCGTAGGTTTAAACTGTGTATTTTTAGGGGGATGGCTTTAGCTGACAATAACCCTTTGGTGGCGTAGGGAATGCCTAATACTTGCCAATTATAGTTGAGGGTGGCGTGGTTGACAACGGCGCGAATTACTGCGTTTAATCCAGGACAGTCTCCCCCACTGGTTAAAATTCCAATTTTTTTTTGCATATTATATTATACCTAACTCTATTTAGCTTGTAGTAGCACTTTAGCGCTATAGGTAGAGAATATTAGGAGACAAAATTGATTTAGCTCATAGTAGCGCTACACACGCAGCGTTCTCGCTACGACAAAAAATAATTATTTTCACAAGGACATCTTGATATGTGGGAATATGTTGCAGCAGACCTAGTGCTAAAGTGCTACCACGAACAAGTGATGATTACACAATTTTCTATCCACCTGATTATCTTGGGATTGCGTAACGATTTTGCAGGGGTATCGTCGCTTTGACAACACTTGGGTCAGTGGTTCGTTGGATGGTAAATCCTAGTTTTTCACATACCCTTTGCATGGCATGATTTTCTAATAAAATTTCGGCATTTATTTCTGTGAGGTTTTCGTTTTCTCCCACTTGTAAGAGACGTTTTAATATTTCACTCCCTAATCCCTGACATTGGTAAGAATCAGCGACAATTAAGGCAAATTCTCCTTTATTTTTACCATGTAGTTTACTCAATCTACCCACTGCTAAAATTTCCTGTTGTCCTGTTTCAGGGTTTTGATAATCGGCGACTAGGGCCATTTCCCGGTCATAATCGATAAAGCATAATCTGGTTAATCTTTCGTGGGCAATTCTTTGACTTAGTTTAATAATATGAAAATAACGAAAATAAACACTTTCCTGGGATAATTTATGATGAAATTGAATGATTAAAGGTTCATCTTCGGGACGAATTGGTCGAATTATGACTTCCATGCCATTTTTCATTTTCCAGGGGGAAACGTATTGAATCGGATAGGGAAGAATGGCTGGTTTGGGTATGTCTTCTGGCTTGGTATCTAAGTCATGTAAAATAACTCTTCCATCTAAAGCAATTAGGGAATTTTCATGACCTGGTTTCACCAACAGAGGATTAATATCTATTTCCTTAATCGCTGGTTGCTCCACTACTAATTGACTAAAACGCACCAGAATTTGTTCTAATTGTGATAAGCCAATTTCTCTTCTACCTCTGACTCCTTTTAAAGCTTGATAAATGCGAGTTTGTTCCATCATCCGCCTTGCTAAGGTGGTATTTAAGGGCGGTAATCCCAAGGCTCTATCTGCAAATACTTCTACTAATTCTCCTCCAGTTCCAAATAGTATGACAGGTCCAAATTGAGCATCAATACTACTACCTAAAATTAGTTCGTAGCCATTTTTTAAATCTACCATCGGTTGCACTGTCACCCCAGCAAAATCCCTTGCTCCTACTTTTGTTGTCACCGATGTGTGAATTGCATTATATGCCTCTTTTACTGCCTCTGCGCAATACAAATTAAGGTGTACACCCCCCACATCTGTTTTATGGGTAATTGTTGGGGAATACACCTTTAATACTACCGGATAGCCAATTTTTTCTGCTTTTTGAATTGCCTCTTCCACACTGGTAGCTAAATAGGTTTCTACCGTGGGAATTCCATAGGCTGCTAATATTTTTTTGGATTCAGTTTCTGTTAGCAAATACCTTCCCGATTCCCGTGCTGTTTGGATAATATTCTCCACCTGTTTGCAGTTGGAAAAATCCACACTAGAACTTGCTAAAGTTGGCGTTTCATACAAACTGCGCAAATTATAACTATAACGCCACATATAATTAAAAATACGCGCAGCAGTATCGGGATAGGGAAAAGTGGGAATGGAAGCTTGATTGAGAATTTCTGCTCCAGCTGCGATATCTGCATCACCCATCCAACTTGCTAAAACTGGTTTACCAATTTTGCCATAGGGTGCTAACAGTTTGGCGGTTTCCGTCGGATTTGTCATGGCTTGGGGTGTCAAAATTACCAGAATCGCATCCGTATTTTCATCCTGACTAATAATTTCCAAAGCTTTTTGGTAACGCTCTGGTTCCGCATCTCCCAATAAATCAATCGGATTATTATGATTACCAGTCATGGGTAACACTTGATTTAATCTCTCCCGTGTTTTCCCTGATAAATCCGCTAACTCTCCTCCCCCCGCAATTAACGCATCCGTCGCGAGTACACCTGGTCCCCCAGCATTGGTAATAATTGTCATCCGTTTACCTTTAGGTCGGGGTTGTTTGGCTAACACCTCAGCCATATCAAATAATTCGGAAATCCGTTCAACCCGCAATACTCCACAACGTCGAAAAGCCGCATCAAAGACCGCATCGCTACCCGTCAAAGCACCCGTATGGGAAGTCGCAGCAGCAGCAGCAGCAGCAGTCCGTCCAGCTTTAATCACAATAATTGGCTTGGTTAAAGCAACTTCCCGCGCTGCGGATAGGAAGGAACGGGCATTACCGACAGATTCCATGTAAATAACAATACTTTCGGTGTGAGGGTCATCACCTAAGTAATAAATTAAATCTCCCCAATCCACATCCAACATGGAACCGATGGAAATGAAAGCACTGAAGCCGACATTTTCCCGGAAACTCCAATCCAAAATTGCTGTACACAAAGCGCCACTTTGACTAATAAAACCCACCTTCCCCGGTGAAGGCATACTACTAGCAAAACTAGCATTTAAACCCAGGTGAGGATTAATCACACCCAAACAATTAGGACCAATTAAGCGCATGTCACCGCGACGAAGTTCCTGGAGAATGCGCTGTTCCAACTCCATCCCCGCACTTCCAGTTTCCCGAAATCCTGCGGAAATTGCGATCGCGCCTTTGACCCCTGCATTCACGCACTCAGCAATTATACCAGGAACAGTCGCCGCCGGGGTGGCAATAATTGCCAAATCCACGACATCAGGAACATCAGCAATTGTGGGGTAAGTTTTAATACCCATGACACTGTTGCGCTTGGGATTAACAGGAAAAACAGTTCCTCCAAAGGGATGACTAATGAGGTTCCACAGCAGAGTTCGTCCCACACTACCTGGTTTTTCCGTTGCACCGATGACAGCGATATTTTTGGGTGCAAAAATCACATCCAGAGGATGATGTTCGGAACGGAGAATATCATAAGCACGGTCTGAAGCTATTTTGATCGACGTTTGCATATATAATCCTTGCTTGTAAATAGGAGTAAATAGGAATGGGGTTCTGTTTTGTGTGTATGCAGTTTTCTCCGGGAGGGTTACATCTATATGATGTAGTAACCCCTCCTAGTGCGATCGCTATACCTTATAAATCCTCATCTTCTGCAACTTTCAAGGGAGGAGTGGATACGCAGTATGGGAAAGCTCATACTTTGAAGGGGGTTTGCGATTTTCAAAATCTATAATTAACTCTACGCTCACATTTGCTGTATGGGAATTCCCTCCTGTCTCCCGTCTCCCCTTCAACTTACACAGTTTGCAACATTAAATTTTCCGATTCATCGCTATAGAAAAGTGCTGCATCAGTGCGACAACCAGCATAGGCTAGTACATACAATTCTCGTAAATCATTAATTAAGGGATAACGAGGATTTGCACCAGTACATTGGTCATCAAATGCTTGTTCTGCCATTACTTCCAAACGACTATAAAAAGCTTGATCATCGCCTCCTAATGCTTCTTTAATGGTCAGGGGAATATCAATTTGTGCCTTCAAATTTTCCACTGCTTCCACTAAT
This sequence comes from Calothrix sp. NIES-3974, assembly GCF_002368395.1. GTDB lineage: Bacteria > Cyanobacteriota > Cyanobacteriia > Cyanobacteriales > Nostocaceae > NIES-3974. The sequence goes on along the minus strand of NZ_AP018254.1, from coordinate 687,798 downwards.
TTCTCCACCTTTTCATCCAAACTATTACCACCTAATCGGAGAAAGTCCGCAATTTCTGCATAACGCTGTTTCGCATTGGGATATTTGTACTGGGGAAAAATAGCTTGTTTAAAGGGAACATCAGTGGCATTATAACGAATTACATGGGATATCATCAACGCATTTGCTAACCCGTGGGGGAGGTGAAAAGTTGCACCTAATTTATGGGCTAGGGAGTGACAAACTCCCAAGAAAGCATTTGCAAATGCCATTCCCGCAATTGTCGCTGCATAGTGAACTTTTTCCCGTGCTTCTGGGTCTTTTGCTCCATATTTATAGGCACGCGGTAAATACTTAAATAACAAATCAATTGCTTGCAAAGCTAACCCATCAGTAAAATCAGTTGCCATCACCGAAACATAGGATTCTAAGGCATGGGTTAGGGCATCAATTCCACCATAGGCAGTTAATTTTTTCGGCATTTCTAACACTAATTCTGGGTCAATAATCGCCATATTTGGTGTCAAGGAATAATCCGCCAAAGGATACTTAACTCCCTCTTTTTCATCCGTAACAACAGCAAATGGTGTGACTTCCGAACCCGTACCAGATGTGGTAGGAATTGCCACTAACATTGCTTTTTTTCCTAATTCAGGTAATTCATAAACACGCTTGCGGATATCCATAAATCGCATGGCTAAACCCGCAAACTCCACATCTGGATGTTCATACATCAACCACATTACCTTTGCTGCATCCATCGGGGAACCACCACCAATGGCAATAATTACGTCCGGTTGATAACTTCTTAATAGTGCTAAACCTTGGTTAACATTCCCTAACGTTGGGTCAGGTTCTACATCATGGAAGATATCGTATTTAATCCCCATTAGGTCCAAAACCTGAGTCACCTTCGTGGTAATTCCTAAGTCAAATAGGGGTTTATCGGTGACAATAAATGCTCGTTTTTTACCTGCTAAATCACCTAAAGCCACAGGTAAACATCCATACTTAAAATAGACTTTGGGAGGAACACGAAACCACAGCATATTTTCCCGACGCTGGGACACAGTTTTAATATTTAGTAGGTGACGGGGTGTAACGTTACCGGAAATAGTATTACCACCCCAAGTTCCACAACCTAAAGTTAAAGAAGGGTCTAATTTGAAATTATATAAATCCCCAATCGCACCTTGGGAAGATGGGGTATTAATCAGAACCCGTCCGGTTTTGATTTTATGCTCAAAATAGGCAATATCATCCAGATTTGCTGGGTTTGTATATAAGACAGCCGTATGTCCAGGACCTCCAAATTCCACTAAAGCTTCAGCTTTTTCAACAGCTTCATGGAAATTTTTAGCTCTGTACATGGCTAAAATTGGTGATAATTTTTCATAGGCAAATGGTTCACTGGCATCAATTTTTTCGACCTCAGCAATCAGAGTTTTATAACTACTTGGTAAAGGACAATAGGTATCAATACCTGCTTCGGAAATCTCATGTTTTAAATTAATTCCTACTAGTTTGGCAATATTTTCTACCGACTGTCCAACAATAGCTGGATTTAAGCGACCATCTTTGAGGATGAAATTACCAAGTTGATTTTTTTCCTCTTCATTGAGAAAGTATGCACCACGATGGATAAATTCCTGCTTCACTTGATGATAAATTTCATCCACAACAATGACTGATTGTTCCGAAGCACAAATCATCCCATTATCGAAGGTTTTACTTAATAAAATTGAACTGACAGCAGTCGGAATATCAGCCGATACATCAATCACTGCGGGTGTATTTCCTGCTCCGACACCTAAAGATGGATGACCAGAAGAATAAGCAGCACGTACCATTCCTGGTCCACCTGTTGCTAGGATTAATTTAATCTCCGGATGCTGCATTAAAGCTTGGGATAATTCAACTGTTGGTTCATCAATCCAACCGATAATATCTGTGGGAGCACCAGCTGCAATTGCTGCTGCAAGGACAATTTTTGCAGCTTCAATTGTACATTTTTTGGCTTTAGGATGGGGAGAAAGGATAATTCCGTTGCGGGTTTTGAGTGCAATTAGGGTTTTAAAAATGGTAGTCGATGTGGGATTGGTGACGGGGACAATTCCCGCAATAATTCCTACGGGTTCGGCAATTTTTTGAATTCCGAAGGATTTATCTTCTTCAATTAAACCGCAGGTTTTTTCACTTTTGTATTTGTTGTAGATATATTCAGAAGCAAAGTGGTTTTTAATCACTTTATCTTCTACGATACCCATACCTGTTTCGGTGACAGCTAATTTTGCTAGGGGTATTCTTTGATTGTTAGCTGCTAATGCAGCTTGTTTGAATATCAAATCAACTTTTTCTTGAGAATATGTAGCGAATTCCTCTTGTGCTGTTTTGACTTTGGCGATTAATAATTCTAACTCTTGAATGTTGGTAACTTGCATGGTGTACCTCAAGGTTTATATGCAGAGTTTTGTGAATTCGTAATTTGTAATAGCCTGCGGCAAGCCGCTTCGCGTAAATACCCATTACGCGGGAAGTAAGCTGCGTGATTGCCTACGTAATTACAAAATCTGGATGTAGCAATGATTTTGTAGATTCCATCTATTGCCTAATTTTAGATAATTGGTCAAAGTAGGTGGGTACTAAAATTATCCTTTCTTCCTACACCCTACTTACCACTGTCTACTTCCTTTGATGTTCGATGGTTAATATTAGGAGATTGCCATAACACCCTGATTTCGGAAAATATTTAATGCTTGTTCAACTTCATCTGGGGTTGGTGGGGGAGTGTCTTGGAGTTGATATTCATAACCAAGTTGTTCCCATTTATATTCTCCCATTTTGTGAAATGGTAAAACTTCAACTCGTTCGACATTCTTTAATGTGCTGACAAATTTCGCTAATCCAGCAATATTTTCTGGGTCATCGGTTAAACCGGGAACTAAAACGAAGCGAATCCAAGTCGGTTTATTGATATCACTAAGGTATCGAGCTAAAGTTAAAGTTGGTGCGAGATCAACACCTGTGACTTTGGTGTAGGTTGCTGGGTCAAAGGATTTAATGTCTAGTAATACTAAATCGACAAATTCTAAGACTGATTTAGCTATTTCTAAATGACAAAATCCGGAAGTATCTAATGCGGTGTGTATTCCTAATTCCTGACATTGTCGAAAGATTTCTCTGACGAATTCTGGTTGATATAAAGGTTCACCTCCACTTATTGTGACACCTCCACCAGATGCTTGCATGTAGGAAGTATATTTTTGTATTTCCCTAATTATTTCATCGACAGTCACTTGTTTACCATTTTCTAAATAGCGACAATCGGGGTTGCTACAGTATAAACAACGGAGGGGACAACCTGTTGTAAAGATTACAAAACGGATACCAGGACCGTCAACTGTACCGCAGGTTTCCAGGGAGTGGATATAACCAGAGGTGGTGGGTTTTGACCTGATGTCGTGGTCTGTAGCAAGGGTGGGGATAGCTCTATTTTGCATTATGCCTACTTGAATGAGGTTTTCTCGCTGCCTGTGAATCCAAGTATATTTATAGGTAATAAATGTGAGGAAGTTGTGAGGGTACCTGTGGTACAGTTGTTTTGTCAGGGAATGGATACAGCAATCTGATTTAAGTCGTGAAAAATAGCATGCCGTTGACTGTTAAGTGTTAACTGTCAACCGTTAGCAACCCTACATGTAATATTTCACAAATAATTTAGGACTGCTGTATATAGCAGGAGACAGAAGACAGGAGCAGTAAGAACAAGTTGCAATTAGGAGGCAATATAAACTATGTAGGGAGCTAAATGATGGCAAAATTAACGATTAAAATACCTGACGAATTAGCCTTACATTCACTAAACACAATAACTCTCAAAAATCTGCCATCTGCTGTATATTAATTTTCCTATTTTCTACCTGGTCTTCAAGGGTTTTTCTTAATAAAGATGTGTGCATAAAGCAATACAGTTCAGTTAGACTTAAAAGCCTGATTATTGGGTAGGTTGGGTTGAAGAATCGAGAAGCAGAGCTTCGTAGAAATATAAACTATGTAGGGAGCTAAATGATGGCAAAATTAACGATTAAAATACCTGACGAATTAGCCTTACATTCACTAAACACAATAACTCTCAAAAATCTGCCATCTGCTGTATATTAATTTTCCTATTTTCTACCTGGTCTTCAAGGGTTTTTCTTAATAAAGATGTGTGCATAAAGCAATACAGTTCAGTTAGACTTAAAAGCCTGATTATTGGGTAGGTTGGGTTGAAGAATCGAGAAGCAGAGCTTCGTAGAATGCGTCCCCACGCGGAGCATAGGGACGAGATGAAGGGAGCTAAATGATAGCAAAATTAACGATTAAAATACCTGACGAATTAGCCTTACATTCACTAAACACAATAACTCTCAAAAATCTGCCATCTGCTGTATATTAATTTTCCTATTTTCTACCTGGTCTTCAAGGGTTTTTCTTAATAAAGATGTGTGCATAAAGCAATACAGTTCAGTTAGACTTAAAAGCCTGATTATTGGGTAGGTTGGGTTGAAGAATCTAGAAGCAGAGCTTCGTAGGATGCGTCCCCACGCGGAGCATAGGGACGAGATGAAGCTGTTTTTTCACACCTTCTTGTTTTCCTAGATAATCATGAAATTTTAAGTCATATATTCAGCAAAAAGCCCACATCAGTGGGCCGTTAAAATCTAATAATTCAATAGTAATTCAAATGATTGGAGAAGCCTAGCCTAAATCAAACAACAAAATTTCTCCCCTATCTTGGCTGCTAATCTCTAAATGTTCTGCACCGCGAATTTCTAATCCATCACCTCCATATAATTCAATTCCATTCACATTTACCGTTCCCTGAGCAACCTGTACCCAACCATAGCGATTAGCACTGACATCAAACTCCACCACATCACCCTGACCTAAAATAGATGTGTACAAATCCACGTCTTGGTAAATTTTTACTGCCCCATCTCGTCCATCCTTGGCTGCAATCAAGCGTAATTTTCCTTCTCTTTCGTTGAGGGGAAAAGCTTTTTGTTCGTAACGGGGTGTTAATCCTTTCCTTTCCGGTAGTATCCAAATTTGCAAAAAGTGTACAGGTTCGGTTTGGGAATGATTAAACTCACTGTGCATAATTCCCGTTCCCGCACTCATAATTTGGGCTTCTCCCGGACGTATCACTGAGCCAGTGCCTAAACTATCTTTGTGTTCTATAGCACCAGACAGGACATAGGTGAAAATTTCCATATCCTTGTGACCGTGGGTTGCAAAACCTCCTCCTGGAGCAACTTTGTCATCATTAATAACTCGGAGACTGCGAAACCCCATATGTTCAGGGTCATAATAGTTACCAAATGAAAAGCTGTGGCGACTATCTAACCAGCTAATTTGGGTGACACCCCGGTGATGGCGATCGCGTACAATCATGTTTGCTGTTGTTGTCTTGGTCATTGTTTACCTCGGTCAAAAAATTTAGCGATAAAATCTGTAATTACAATATTTATTTAATGGAAATTGGGTGTGGTTTAAATATTTGTTGAATTAGAGAGTTTTATTGGTCATCAATCAAAATTTATTATTCATTTAACATGTTTTTATTCTATAGAAACCACAAGAAAATGAAAAGTACGCACTTGCAAGTAAGATAGTTACAAAAAAGTAAGTATAGAAATCATATTTAATGTTTTAATCTATTTGTTAGGGTTAGGGAGTAGGGAGTATACTATATTTAATGCTTCTCTATACCAAAGCCTGAGAGGTGTGTAGAGCAGCTCTTCTTTAATGTAAAAGCGCTTTTTTCCCTACTTCCTGTTCCCCACCCCCTACTCCCTTTCAATCCAAAATCTCAAATCTCAAATCCCAAAAAATATGAACTATTACGTTATCTACGATGGTGACTGCAATTTATGTGTCACCCTGGTGCAATTACTAGAACAAATTGACGCTGGCAAAGAATTTTCCTATGTACCCATGCAAGATACCCAAACCCTAGCACAATGGCAAATTCAACCGGAAGATTGTGAATTAGGGATGATATTAATTGATGCGAAACAAACTCAAAGACGTTGGCAAGGAAGTGATGCAGCTGAAGAAATTGGCCGCATTCTACCACTTGGAAAGTTATTTGTTGATGCTTACCGTAGTCTCCCCGGAATGAAAAATATCGGCGATCATATTTATGCTCAAGTACGTGACCACCGCTACCAATTATTTGGTCAAAGGCAAACAACTTACTTCTCTAATTTTTGTCCCCAGGGGGAATGTCAGCTTTAAACATAGATTTTTATTCATGAATAACTTGAAATTCACTTGGCTTCAAAGATAATACTAGGTTCATCTCCGTTACCAAAATTAACCAACGACTACTAGGTTTGTTGTCGGCTAAAATTTCCTGGCCACAAACCTCTCCCCGCATCCCTGCGACATATGCGGGTCGGATCACGATGACTTTATCACCTGTTTTGATGTTTCCTGAACTTTCCAAGGGTAGTGAATATGACACGAGTAATTGTAGACTTTCCATCATATAATCTTTCCTTAACCTCAGCTGCCTATTTTTCTTAAACATTTATATAGATAAAATCCTATGTTGGAGGTAGATTGACTCGAATGCTTGGCTAGGAAGGGTTTTCATGGGGTAACTCCTTGGTTTCAGGGATGGGGACAAAGGGAACTTAGTAGAAGTTTCGCACTATACTTGATTGATTACTGATTACGTGATGAATGAAAATGACGATTGCCAAAATTATTTGACAAGTTCTAATTCATTTAGCTTCAGATTTCTCACAAACCTCTAAAACCTTCAGGGTGTGAGGAGTAGGGAGCATCAACCCCTTACTCAATACCTGTTACTCACTCGTGAGAAATACAGGTAGCGTGCATGTAACAACCTGATATCTAGTATTCCCAACAAGATATGGAAAACTAGATTGACAGGGTAGAAATTTTTGGTGACTTGACCCGAATGATGGGAATTCCGTCAGTTGTTTGTCTGACAGGACTGTTTGCAGGCAATTATCATAAAAATGTATTTCAGATATCAAAGGGTGACTTATGATTTTAATCAATTTACATCCCAGTTGTGCATCATCCTTTGATTAGATTTTTGCTGTATGGGTACTTGGGTGCCGTTTCAAGTAATGTATCAAAACACTGGTGTTATGCGTGAAATTACTGTGTTAATTCGGCGATCGCCATTCATGAGCAAATAAATTTAGCACCGCGTTTCTACTGAAATCCCATCCTATACGGCAAAATCAAAAAAATCGAAGATAAAGTTACAGTAGTCTTCCTGCATTTCTCACAAGGGAGTGATAAGCCTTGAGAGTAATGGGTTAATTTTCCTACTACTCCCTACTCCCCGCTCCCTACTCAGTGAAAGCTTTAGGAGTTTGTGAGAAATCCGAGTCTTGTTTAGCTTTAACATTAAATAGGGACTTATAGTTTTATCCTGAGTATTTTAATTTTATCAATAGCCCTACTATCCAAACATGAAAAAATCCCCATATATCAAGTAAAAACAGATAAAATTGGGGATTTAGTAGATTATTTATTCAAGAGATTTTGAGTCATCGAAGTGTAAATTCACGGTCGCAATTTGTGGTTGATAGTTATCAAAATAACTAATAGGAGCAGGTTTCATTTCTCCTCTAGCATCGAGAAAAAAGACAATAATCAAATAGGCTAATGCTAGCAAAATCGAAATTGCTCCAGTCAGGATAGCGATAATTTTAGAACGGGTCATGGGATTTTAGATTTTGGATTTTGGATTTTAGATTACTGCTTTTTTGCGTTGCATAATCAAGGGATGATTTTAATCTATATGCAGAAATTTTTTTTAATTTAACAAAAGTTTCAGCCTATGCAAATTGGATTATCATCCCGCAAAGATGCAATACCGTTTTTTTAGGTGTGAACCTTCTCTGTCAGAAGTTAATCCGTACTATATGCTTCTATGGATTTGTGAAAATATGATTAACGTTAGATACTAGCAAATCCAGCTATTAGTTGTAAATTCTGGATACGGATCAGTTCTTCTACAGTAAGTTCTGTTCTGCCTTCTATTTGGGCAATTGTTTTAATTGTACTCAGTAATGCTTCGGCGGCGCTAGTTGCGGTGTATCCCTTTTGTTGGGCGATTTTAATTGCTGTTTCATCGGCGTTGATCGCATTTTGCTGGGAGTTATGGTTACGCCAAATGCGGAAGATGCTGACGGTGAGTAACCCGCAAGCGACGGTTATTCCAATTGGCTCAACTTGAGTAATTTCCACGATTGTGGTTCCGCAACCAGCAATAAATAAAACGTGATTTATACTGGGTTGAAACCATTTGATGTTGAGTAACCAGCCAACTGTACGTAGTAACAACAAATCACGTTGCGATCGCGATAATTTTTGCCACAGGTCAAAGTTAATGTATATGGGACGGGTAAAACTCCAGGGTAGGGGAAATTCTGCTGCAATCACTGATTTCTGTTCTGGTTTACTAATAATTGGTGTTAATATCCGTGCAGATGTGGGTATCAGCTCAAGTAAACGATTTATTTCGACTTTTGGCTCCATAGGTCAATTATTGTCCATAATAGGCTAGGAATCTAGGATGTTTGTGACATGGACGCATTCGCTACCCACCCCCCGGAATGGACAAATTCTGCTATTCATTCGTTTACTTTTACCTGTCCCCAATGTCATGCTAGCAGTCGCGAAGCTGTCAATGTTTGGCTGAATCGTCATTCACCTGTGATTACCTATGATTATCGCCGTAAATGGCAAGAATTTTATTACTGTCATTGTGGGTGTGCTTGGTGGGCTTGGAGTACGGATCGTCCTCCTAGTAGTTTAATTAAACCCCAGGATATTGAAGGATAGTTGGATTTTAGATTTTGGATTTTGGATTAAACAAGCGTGTAAAGAAAGGCACGTAGTAGTGCTCATAGCGCCTTTATCATAAAGCTTTTTTGGAGCTAGAGCCACAAACTAAGAACCCCTCAGAACGAATGACACAGACCACTAGCCGCTGACACCTATATGGATTTTGCGGAAACCGATTTCCGAAACTAAATAAATATAAAAATATGTAAACAGTTCTAGGGGAAATATAGCGATTAATAGTTAAATAGTTGTGATAGAAGCCTGCATGGTTGGTTAAAGAATCAATATTAAATTATTTAGTACTCTGACCAGTCAGCACAAGCAGGGTAAATACAGTATTGTTTTCTTTTGACCCAATTACCAATTATTCATTAATAAATTTGGATGTAAATCAATGGTTTCCCAACTTCCTAGTGGTGTGAAATTTGACATAGATTTAATTAAAAAATACGATACACCAACACCTCGATATACTAGTTATCCTCCAGCGACGGAATTAACAGAACAATTTACCCATGATGATTTTGCACAAGCGATCGCAGACTCAAATCATCGACAAAACCCTTTATCTTTATATTTTCATATTCCATTTTGTCAAAGTGCTTGTTACTTTTGTGGTTGCAATGTTATCGTCACCAATAGTCAAAATGTTGCCCAACCCTATGTAGAATATTTAAGTCGAGAGATTCACCAAACAAGTCAACTACTCGACACCAATAGACCTGTCACCCAATTACACTGGGGGGGAGGAACACCCAATTTTCTGACTATTAAACAAGCTGAGTTCTTATGGCAACAAATAAATCGTCATTTCCAAATTAGTCAGGATGCAGAAATTTCTCTAGAAGTCAATCCTCGCTATATCCAAAAGGATTATATTTTTGCTTTACGGGACTTAGGTTTTAATCGCATTAGTTTTGGTATTCAAGATTTTAATCCCCAAGTGCAAGCGGCTATTAATCGGGTACAACCGGAAGAAATGCTGTTTAATGTGATGGAATGGGTGCGTCAAGCTGGGTTTAATAGTGTCAATGTGGATTTAATCTATGGATTACCCTATCAAAATTTGCATAGCTTTCATCGGACAATTCAAAAGACAATTGATTTAGATCCAGATAGAATTGCTGTCTTTAATTTTGCCTACGTCCCTTGGGTAAAACCAGTGCAAAAAAATATTCCCCAAACAGCCCTTCCTAGTCCCGAAGAACGCTTAGATATCCTACAAATGACCGTGGAAGAACTTACCCAAAGTCATTATTTATTTATTGGCATGGATCACTTTGCTAAACCCACCGATGAATTAGCCCTAGCGCAACAACAAGGCACACTCAAACGTAATTTTCAGGGATATACAGCCCTGGGAAATGCCGAATTAATCGGTTTTGGTGTCACATCAGTGAGCATGTTAGAAGATGCCTATGCCCAGAATTATAAACGGCTGAAGGAATATTACCAAGCCGTAGATCAAAAAATTATTCCTACCCATAAAGGCTATGCCCTCAGCCATGATGATATGATTCGTCGAGATGTGATTATGTCGATTATGTCAGGAACATGGGTAGATAAACAGGAAATTTCTCAGCAATATCAAATTGATTTTGATGATTATTTTATTGCAGAACTGCAAGAATTAAAACATCTGCAAGCGGACGGTTTAGTGAATTTATCACCACAAAAAATCCAAGTCACCGAAATTGGTCGTTTATTAGTACGTAATATTGCTGTCATTTTTGATGCTCACAAAAAACAACGCGATCGCATTTTATCTCGCGCTATTTAAACAACCCCTTCAAAATCCTACTTGTCAACAATTTCCAGCCAATTTAAGCTACAATACACACAGAAATCAACTCCTAAACCCGCTTCTAGTTCTGGAATATACTGGAGACCCCAATGACCCCAGCAACCATCACCAAACCCAGAAAAGAACCACCCTTTCTATTTGAGGGATTGACCTGGAGAGAATTCAAAGCCGTTGAGCAACTCCTGGAAAATCCAGGATATCGGCTTTCCTTTCTAGATGGAGTTTTAGAGATTCGACAAATGCCTGGTGAACCCCACGAAATCGTCAAAAAAAGGATTGCAGCACTGGTTGAACTGTATCTACTGGTAGCAGGTTTTGATTTTACTCCCACTGGTTCAGTAACCCTGGAAAGCGAATCGGGTTCTGTCAAACGAGAAGCCGATGAATCCTACAAACTTGCTCCCGGTCGAGTGCGTCCAGATTTAGCGATTGAAATTATCTTTAGCAGTGGTGGGATCAACAAGTTAGAGTCCTATAAACGCCTAAAAATTAAGGAAGTTTGGTTCTGGGAAGATGGGGTACTAGCAGTTTATCACCTACGCGGTGAAGGAAATAACCTCAGTTACGAAAAAGTTTCCAGTAGTGAAGAAGTTGAAGGAATTGATTTAGATTTATTATCCCGTTGCATCAATATGCTCAACCACGTAGATGCAATTAAAACCTTTCAAAAAGCACTGCAAAAATAACTACAAAAACAACGATTTGAGATTTTGGATTACTTCGGGTTTGCTGAATGAAGGTATAACGCAATCTGTGACTCAGCAAACCCAACTTAAACCATTAACTTATTTCTCCTGTCTCCTAACATCTTTGCAACTGCGCTAACAATACAACCACTTCATCGATTGCTTGACGAATATTACGGATGGAATCTTCGCTTTGATTAACAATAATACTAAACACCAATGGTTCGTATCCGGGGGGATTAATATGACCAGCTAAAGCCACCACTCCCGTCATTGTTCCCGTTTTGGCTTGGACGATACCTGCTGCGGGGGTATTGCGAAAACGGTTGCGCAGAGTACCCGTTTGTCCCGCAATTGGTAGGGAAGCGCGAAACTCGGTTTTATAATTAGTTTTGTCTACGGCTTTGAGTAGCTGTACCAAGGCTTGGGGACTAATGAGATTTTTCCGAGATAAACCGGAACCATCGATAATTTTATAACTTGCGGGATCAACACCCAAAGAAGTGAGGGTTTGACGCAGAACATTTAAACCGATACTGACACTGGTTTGATTCGGTTGACGGGTTTGTCGAAATGCTAATCCCCTCAATAAGGCTTCTGCATAGGAATTATCGCTATCGATGTTAGTTTTAGCTACTAATTGGGAAAGGGGTGGTGATTGGACTGCGGCAATTTCTTGACTACCAGTTCCTGTCCCCACACTAGTTTCCCCTAAACGAATATTTTCCCTTAGTAAAGCAATCCGGAAACGTCGCAAGAAGAAATAACTGGGGTCAACCACGGGTAAAGTAACTTTAACCGGATTGGCATTTACGGGTAATTGTCCTCGAATGCGTAACACATTTCCCGATAAATCGCGAGTCACATTTACCCCGGAGGATTGATTAGCTGCAACCGTAGTCGATTGGTTGACAATTCGCCACAAACGGGTTTCGTAGATATCATCCCAAGTCACCCTTAAGGGTTGAGCGATCGCAACTGGTGCTAAATTAATTGTAAATGTGTTTTGATTAACAATAAAACTACCCACCGGTGCGCCATAGTCGGCTTGAATATCTTCCCATTGCCAACTTGACTCTACCACATCTCCCTCAACGAAACTATCATCGGCAATAATTTTACTAATGTTGGTAATGCCTTGCTGACGCAATTGCTGGGCTAAACGAGCCAACTGAGCATCATCCAAACTGGGATCACCCCGACCAATCACCCGCAAAGTATTATTTGCTTCCCGCACCACGGAAGTCCGAAATTGGAAATTACTTCCTAATTGTTGCATCGCCGCAGCAGTCGTCAACAGTTTAGTCACCGATGCGGGGGTAAACATTTTTTGCCCATTTTGGCTATAGAGGGTTTGTCCAGATGCTAGGGGTTCAATAATTATCCCCCAATGCGATCGCACTAAATTCGGTTTGTTGATAATTTGATTGATTTTCCCCGTTAACTGTGCCGGACAAACTTGAGTTGTGGTGGGTGGAGTGGGATTGGGAACCGGAGTTTGCCCTAACACCATTAAAGGTTGCAGTCCCAGAGATGTCCCTAAGATAACTGGTAAAAATCGACAGGAAAGGTATTTTGACATGTTCAATATTCGATTTTAGATTAGAACTGTTTGCTGTTTGAAGTTAATCTACTACAACACCGTGTAAATAAAACTACTATTTGCGATCGCATTAAAATCAAGTATAAAAATAGGAAGTATGAAATCTTGACAAAACAAAACAGAAATTTTCTGGACTATCGCCCTGGACTGGCCAAAAACTTGATACCCTAGACTAAACATACATAGCAAAACTAATCTCCTATCCTGTACTTTCAGCGAGGGAGCCATAAATCTAGTACCACACGGTGTCAATACACCTGCCATCCTCTCTAGCTCCCATGCTGCGTGTGGGAGTTCAAGGGTGTGAGGTTCTTAACTCGTGAATGAAGGCGGTAGCCTTCACGCACTGGATGACTACGCAAAGCATAGTCACCAGATAAATGGTCTGGATATTTCCGCCAACTTGTACTAGAGTAACCAATTGGGGTTGGTTTCCCCAATACTCCCCACTCCCTAATCCCTACTCCCTGTAAACTTTAGGGACGTGTGAGAAATCCAGGGTATGTTGATCAAGATTTTGCTACATAATTCGCATCAGCACAATTTTTCGTGACAAGGAAGGGAACGTGGGAATTCGCTACGATTGGCAAGAAGCAGAAATCCAAGATATCTACAATAGACCGTTTCTGGAATTAATTTACCAAGCTGCAACCGTACATCGTCAATATCATAATTCGCAAGAAATTCAAGTTTGTAAATTAATCTCCATTAAAACCGGTGCGTGTCCGGAGGATTGCGGATATTGTGCCCAATCATCACGCTACAAAACAGAGGTGAAACCCCAAGCCTTGATGGACAAGGAAACCGTCGTGAATATTGCCAAACAAGCCCAAGCTAACGGTGTCAGTCGGGTGTGTATGGGTGCTGCTTGGCGAGAAGTTAAAGATAATCAGCAATTTGACCAAGTGTTAGAAATGGTACGCGAGGTCACGGATATGGGGATGGAGGTTTGCTGTACCCTAGGTATGCTGACGGAAAATCAAGCCCAACGTTTAGCAGAAGCAGGTTTATATGCCTATAATCATAACTTGGATACATCCCGTGAATACTACAGCACAATTATTTCCACCCGTACCTACGATGACCGCTTAAATACAATTGAAAATGTCCGCCAAACCAATGTCACCGTTTGTTCTGGGGGAATTTTAGGATTAGGGGAAAGCGTCACAGACCGGATTTCCATGTTACATACCCTCGCTCATCTCCAACCCCATCCCGAATCCGTACCCATCAATATCCTATCTCAAGTTCCCGGTACACCCCTAGCCAATAATCCCGATGTCCCCATTTGGGATGTGGTACGAATGATTGCGACAGCAAGAATTATTATGCCCACATCCGATGTCCGTTTGAGTGCTGGTAGAGCTAGACTTTCCCCAGTGGAACAGGCTTTATGTTTTATGGCGGGAGCAAATTCGATTTTTTCCAGCGATGACGGTAAAATGCTAACGGTGACAACCCCCTGTCCGGGATATGATACTGACCACGAAATGTTAAATTTACTCGGCTTAACGATGCGTCCTCCCTTTGTCGGTCAGCAAAAGCGACAGGAAAGTTGTGAATTATGTAGGGAATAGGGAGTAGGAAAAACTACATTAATTTCACGCAGGGGTGAGAAGGTGGGTTTTTGGATAGATATCTGTGAATAAGTAGTCATCATGAACTGCGTACACCAGGACGTATGAAAGTGATTTTTCTCCCACTCCCGACTCACTACTCCCGTACAGACGCGATATATCGCGTCTCTCCCTAACACATGACACAAATAGAGAAAAATAGAGAAGATTTCATGAAATGATCCGGTTTGCGGACATAGCCCCAGGAAAAACAGGTTAACTTATATACTATGCTCCAATAATAAATCATTAGTTTGAACAAGGGATGTCATAGATAATCCATTCAGACCTGGGTGAAACGCGATCAATGGAAAATAATAAAGAAATTTTCGACTACTGGCACAAACGGGTAAAATTAAAACAGCACCGATTGATCGGTGCGGCAGAACATGTCACCACCTATCAACTACGTCACGAATGCACTAACTATGATGATTTACGTTGTTGTGCAGAAGTGATGGCTTTACCAGAGGCAGAAAGAGCTAAAATTATAGCTATTATTAAATATGAGTGTACTTCTCGTGTCCTCCAAGCGCGAACCGGTTTTCTGCGGGAAAAAGCCGAAGAATATCAAAATATTTTTCAAGAACTAACCGCAGAGCGATCGCGACTACACAGATTGTTTAAAATTCTTCAGGAGAAGCTATTTGGTAAAGACAATGAAATTAAACAGTTAGAAGCAAAAGTTGCAGCTTTAGAAGTCCAAAATCAAGCATTACAAGCTAAACTAGAGGCTAGTCATGCCTATACAGAACTACTCCAAGAATTTGAACAGCTAAAGAAACAATTTGAGCAAACCCAAAAAGCTAGAGAAAAATTAGCGAAGAATAACCAAAGTTTAGGAGGGAGGGTTGCTCATACCCTCAGATTCCAACAGGAACGAGACCAAGCTCGTCAACAAGTTAAAGAATTACTACAAGAAAATAAAGCTTTGAAAGTAGAGATTGATAAGTATAGAAAAATCTTAAAAATTCATCCTCATGTCTAAAACAGGAATTTACCTGTGGTGTTGCAATGACCTAAAAATACTGGGTGATAATCGACTGCAAATGTAGGGTTCAAAATTACGGGAAAAAAGGCTTATTGTTTTGATAAATTTATCTGGGTGCATGATTTGTTCATCGGTACACAGCCGCATACTGTTACATGTCATGGTTTGCAATTATATTTGAAATTCATGAAAATGGTTCACAAGATTTATTTCCAGATTTGAATATATACAACACTGTAGGAGTCGTACTTGAATCTTGATCAATATTCAGCCAGACTCAATGTCGCTTCTATCACCTGTTCCCTAGCTCAAAAAAATATATAAATCTTTTCAAATTAATCAGGATAATGAGATGAAGCTACAACAGTTAAAAAAAAAGCATTCGAGTTAGCCCAAGTCACAACAACTCGGGAATTGAAGGGTAAATATACCGAGTTGCAGTTCAGTGATTTTCGTTATAAACTCACTTGGGAAAAGGCAATTAATATTATTCAATTGAAACAACAGCCTTTCGATGAATATCAAGGGATTTTTGCCGAAATAGAAGCCAGTTTTCAGCAGTTAGATCAAAAGCTTGCTGAAGGGAAGCATTTGGTAGAGGGAATTAACTTGATTGCGGATGACCTAGAACAGTTAACCCATGAACTAGAAGGGGAAGCTAGTAATTTGGAAATTGAAGTTCAATTGGCTAGTGAACACAGACAACAAGGGGAATTAAATTAACCTTCTTGAGTTGCAGTTATGTCGCTGACCCTACAATTTAGTACAAAAAAGAATCCCCATTTAGAATCTATCTGGGAAGTTTTGGCGGAAGAATAAATCTCCCCGAAGTTTACCGGAAAGCGCAAAGTCTGTGGGGGGATACTCCCCCCGTAGAACTTTGTAAGGAGAAAATCTTCCCGGTAACTTCTCTTCCCTGACTTTCCGTAAAATCCAAAATCTAAATTTAGGGTATTATTTGTACCCTCCCCCTGTATTTACCTCACATTTCTCACTGGTTGCACACCCTGAATTCGAGCTTGTATATCTTGCCACGTTACCGAAGCCAAACTCGGTAAAACTACGTGGGCATGTCCTACCCGCTCCTGGGGACCTAAGCCAATGGCACACATTCCCGCAGCTAAAGCCGCATCAATTCCGGCACTGGCATCTTCCACTACCACGCACTGATTCGGTGTCAGTTGCATTTCGCGGGCAGCGTATAAAAACAAATCAGGGGCAGGCTTGGGATTCACCACACTATAGCCGTCGGCTACCACGTCAATTTTGTCGGCGATTCCCAACTTTTCCAGGACAGGACGGGCATTCTTACTGGCGGAACCAAGCGCGATTTTTATACCAGCACTACGCAATTCATCTAGTAATTCCCCCGCACCAGGTAGTAAATCCGCTGGAGTAATATTCTCAATCGACTCCACATAGTAGTTATTTTTACGTGTCATCATGATTTCTAGTTCCTCCTCGCTGTATTTGCGATCGCCGATAATCCGTAGCAGGGAAGCACGACGAGAAACCCCCCGTAATTCTTCGTTGATGGTGCGGTCAAAGGGTATGCCTTCTTCGTCGGCGAGGCGTTGCCAAGCGCGGTAATGGTATTCGGCGGTATCCGTAAGTACGCCATCCAGGTCAAATATAAAACCTGCAATATCTGTATTTTTTACCATGGGTGTGGGCTGAGGGGTATGGAATTCGGTTACTTGGGCGGAGCTTTGGGTAATATCAATTTCGTGCCATTTTCCACACCAATGGATTTTGAATTGTAGTCGGTTCCAGGTGGGGGGTAGTTGGGGTTTGGCGATGGGGCCGGAGTTGCTAAATTGGACACCACCAAAGCCAAATACAACCGCTTGCCAAATTCCGCCGGCACTGGCTCCGTGGATACCTTCATGGGCATTTCTACGGGTATCCTCGATATCGACTAGGGCTGCTTGGATAAAGTTGTGGTAGGCTTGTTCCGATTGATTGAGGTCGGCGGCAAGAATGGCGTGAATCGCCGGTCCCAGGGAGGAGCCGTAGGTAATATCGGTGCGGGGAGCATAGTATTCCCAGTTGACCCGGAGGTTTTCGGGTGTATAGGGAAATTCCTGGGATTGGCGCATTAAATATAACAGCATTAACACATCCGGTTGTTTGAGGACTTGGTAATGATTCGCACCTTCAATTCCCAGGATGGTTTGCATGGATTTGTGACGGGGTTCGTAGGATTGTAAATCGATGTCCTTGAGTTGGAAAAAGCCGTCGTGTTGTTCGATTAAGCCGGTGTGGGCATCGTAATTAATGGTAATATTGTCGATGATGTCTTGCCAACGGTTACGGCGAGCAACGGTGATTTGCAACTTCGTATCTAGTTCCCCCGCCTTTTGGGGATAGGCTCCCCGCAGCCAATCGTGAACCCGTAGGGCTTTTTCCAGATGCCACTGCACCATCCGATTGGTAAAAGTGTTATTATTGCAGTTTTCGTGGTATTCATCAGCACCAATCACACCCTTGATTTCATACTTTTCATTTTTGGTGTTGTATTCTACCCGACTACCCCAAAACACCGCCGTATCGAGGATAATTTCCGCTCCACAATCGCGCATCCATTCATCGTCCCCCGTTGCTTGCCAATAGCTCCATACTGCATAGGCCACATCGGCACTAATATGAATCTCGCGATCGCGACACCAAATGCGAATATCTTCACCATAGGGGTCGTTGGGGGGCAACCACCGAGGTGTAATTTCATCCCCCGTATCACCACTTTCCCAGGCATACATTGCTCCTTTGTAGCCGTAGTGGGCGGCTTTCCGCCGTGCCCCATCTAAGGTTTTATACCGATAGGTGAGTAAATTTTTCGCTAGTTCTGGTTGGGTAAAAATAAAAAAGGGCAAGATAAAAATTTCTGTATCCCAAAATACATGTCCTCGATAACCAAATCCACTGAGGGTTTTGGCGGCGATGCTCACCCGGTCATCGTCGTGGGGTGCAGCAATTAATAGTTGGAAGAGGTTGTAACGGACGGCTAAGGCTGCGCGGGTTTCACCTTCAATGGCGACATCACTGTATTGCCAAATCCGATTCCAAGCTCGGATATGGGCTGTTTTCAAATGGTAGTAGCTAGGTAATACCGCCAATTTACCCTGGGCTGATTTTAAGGGTTTTTCCCCATAGCGGGATGTGGAAAATGTGACTAATTTTTCGACAGTCACCCGTTGTCCTGGGGTGACAGAGAAACTGGCGATTTGGGTGGGATAGCCGGGGGGATTAGCTACGGTGATGGTTGCTCCCGTACCCACGACGTGAAGACGACTAGCCATACCTAATTCAATGCGGGAACTGCGGGTACGTAGGTGTAGCCAAATTTCGCTAGTTGTAGCCGATTGATCCAATAATTCCCAGTGATTGTAGCCTTGGTTTTCCGGATAGCCATTGAGACTAGCTTGTACCTCAATTTTGCCGCTAAAATCCACCGCAGCGATCGCGCATTGGATGGCGAGGACACGGGTATCAGCACGACTAGCAAAGCGTTCAAATTCCAAATCGATTGTTTTGCCACTGGGACTACGCCAACGCATTTTCCGTCGCAACAAAGCCCGTCGTAAATCTAGTAACCGTTCATATTCGAGGATTTCTCCCCGGTCAAGGCGAAACCGTTCGCGAGTCACCTCACCGGGAGCATCACCGGTAATAATGGTGATTTCTAAAGGCAACCAATCTGGACAATTGGCCAATTCTGTGTAGACAATGGGTACATCATCGAAAACACCATGTATTAAGGTTGCTTGGTTTGAACGGGGATAACCTTCCTCAAAACCACCTCGCGTTCCCAAGTACCCATTACCGATAGTAAAGGTGGTTTCCCGGTGATGGATTTGCTTGGGGTCAAACCGCGTTTCAATCAAATTCCAGTCAGTATAAACAAAATCTCCGTGCTTCCAAGTCATATCCATCAGTTTCGCTTCTCCCAACTTCCATAGAACCAGTTACAAGTAAACAGTAATTATTTAATTAGGGAATGGGGAATGGGCAATAGGGAATAGGTGGTAAACAGTTGACGTTGCTGAATATGAATATGAATAAATTGAAAATTTGATGTTGTGTCGAGACGTAGCAGCGCTATATCTCCGGGATAGATTGGGAATTCATACCTAAATTTAGCAACGCCACGCAGTTTATTCCTCTGCGAGTTCTTCCCTTCTCTGCTGAGGGAGTGGGGACACAATTAGCAAAACTCTTGTTTCTTGTTCTGTGCTACTAGCCAAGTCTCCCATGTCGTCACGGCAAAGCCAAACATCAAAATCACCCATTCCTACTCCCTACTCTCCACTCCCTATGTATCCAGCCATGAAAAATACCTATTCCACATGGGTAGTTTTCGTGGTTTGAATCATTGCCGCGCGAGGTTTATAAACAAAATGATACAAAGTATCCAGATACCGCCATAAACCTTGTCTTGCACCTTGAGCATAGCCTTGAGCGGTTTCTCGCTTGACAAAATCCCAGAAGCGATAAATTTTCGCCAGCAGAGATAATTGTTTTGTATGTACTTCCCAGGAATAATGCGATCGCACTCTCTCAATTTGATGATTTGATATTTTTAACCAGTATTCGGGGTTGGTATCACAATCATCTAAAAATTGGCGAATTTTTGCGGCAGTACCCTCCAGGTCAGTCGGGTTGAGATGGAAATTTTCATCATCAATTACCTCGGATGCACCACCAAACTTTGTCGCAAAGGTTGGTAAACCAGAAATCATCGCTTCGATTAAAGTGCGTCCAAAGGCTTCAAAGCGAGCAAAATGGACAAACACACCCTCCCTATCTGCAATGATGCGATATGCCTCGCCAAGTTCCATTGTCGGAATCCGCATTCCTACCCAACGGATACTATTTTCTAAATCATAGCGGTCGATAATTTCATGTAGTTTCGCAATTTCTCCTGCTTCTTCTGGGTGGGTAGCTTGTTCCGGGTGTAACTTACTAGTTAATAAAATTAAATTACACCGAGCTTGTAATTCCGGACTTTGCCCAAAACATTCTGCTAACCCAGTTAAATTTTTAATGGTATTTATGGGTGCTACAGCTAATAATGGACGTTTTTCCGGATTAGTCAAGTGACCACGAATACTGCTGTCGGTACTGGTAAATAACATTTCTCGTACCCTGTCCCGTAATTCTAAATCCCGTTCCGGTGACGAATAGGGGAAAAAGGCCGTTTCATTAATACCTGGTGGTACATAATTAAATTTGGGATGGAATAAATCAATCCCATCTACCACATGGTACAACTGGGGCATGGTAAAACATTGGTAGGATTCGTATTGACCAATGGTGTCGGGAGTACCGACAATTTCCTGGTAGGAAGAAGTAATAATAAAATCTGCCCCATTCATACCAATTAAATCGGCTGTAAACTGGGCGGAAAAGTGATATTGCTCCTCCAAGTCTTGCCAATAGAGATTACTAAATAAATACTTCGGCTTTTCCAGGGAATGGGCAATCTGACAATGGAGGGTTTTTAACCGCTTACTCAATAGATAGGCAACCAAATTCCCATCACTGTAATTACCAACAATTAAATCCGGTTTACCCCGTAACTGAGCAAGGATTTCCCGTTCCGCTTCCAGGGCAAAATTTTCCAAATAGGGCCAAATTTCAAACTTCGACACCCAATCCTGGACTATTTGCCCCTGTTGATCCACAAATGGTACCCGGAGAATCCAACCATTTTCCGTACCCTGTAGCTTTTCTAACCGTAAACCACAGGCAGTACCTTCACAATTGGGAATTAACCGGGTGAGAATCACCACTTGGGGATGGATATCCAAACTATCCAAACCAGCCAATTTTACTTCTTCCCGTAATTTTGCCTCCAAAGCTCGTGCTTGTTCTAACACATACATTACCTGTCCTGCTGTTTCCGGTCTACCTAATACCCCCGATTGACCGACCCAACCATGAACAGAAACCAGAACCACCCGAAAAATTGCCGGAACACGAGCGACAAAAGCCTCCAATACGGCAGATTCTGCCGATTCCATCAACCGATTAAATAATTCTAAAGTTTCCCTGACCCTTCCTGCCGTATTTCCCCAACCCGGTTCCAGACCCAGGGACTGTAAATCAAAGCGGAAATTGGCAAACGGTTCATTATCTGGGCGATCGCGCAGATAATTAATCGCCTGAGTTACTTGTTCGGAAAACTCCCGACCGGAACGAATGCGATCGCCGATTAAAAGTTGGACACCGTTATAGCGAATCCGATGGAAAACTTTATATAACAATTCCAGCCAATATTCTGGATTACTCGCCATTTCATCACAGAGATGATGGTTGAGAAAAGCTAATCCCTGGCCAATTTTGCGCGGATCATCCAAATGGGGATCACCCTCATAAAACGGACGGAAATTCACCTCCAATAACTGGGGTTGGTAACGATTCACCAAGCGATCGCGTACATCCAACAAGTCTTGAGCGCTCATCTGCTCAAAACAGGTCATCTCATTTGCCAGCAGCCAAACCTCCTGATAGGCTATCCGGGGACGCACCACAAACCAGACATTCTCCTCCTCCAGAATAATTTCATGGGTATAGTGGATCAAAGTACCTAAAGCCGATGCATGGAAAAAATACGCGGGCTTTTCTGAACTACGACAATATTCCCCAAATGCCTGCAAAATCTCATTTCGCAGTAAATAGGGCTGCTGTAAACGACGAAAAACCGAAACGAGTTGGCGCAAAGCCACCTTTTCATCGCTATTTAACAACGCTTGAACCAAGTCATGCATGGGCTTACACTCCCCAACATTAAGAACAACTGTGGACAACTTGGGCATTCCCTCACAGCCCAGTGGGTTCATAACACATACGTTAGCGTAGAATCCTCTCCTTGACCGTCAAGAAGGGTAAACAAAAGTTGGGGGAGTAGAGAGAGAAGCGATATATCGCGTCTGTACGGGAGTAGGGAATGAGCTATGTTCTTGTTTGGTTGTGTCCAAACGACATGTAAACCCGTAGCCACTTGCCATCGGGTGTCACCTTGATGTACTCAGCCAAAATCACACTACAAAACATACCCCTTTAGGGTATTGCTTTTAGTTAAGGGTTTGTTCCAGGATGAAATATATAGTAGGTAATACCGTTTTACTTACAGATTGATGTGTTGCTGCAAACAGGGTAAATACAGGGAAATAACAGTATCAAGTTTTCGGGAAATGGTATAAACCGTGTATTCTACAGAATCAAAAAAAATGGTTGGGATGGGAAAAAATCACAGAAGTTATCTTGGTGTTGTTTGTGATCAGGTCTAAGGATTATCATCTCGATGTTAACTCCTATTTTCACCCTAACCCCCACGTCCGTTTGACATCAGCACATCTGTAGTGACTTCATAGCGCTTTGCCAATTCTTTTGAATTGCTCGCTGTGATTTCTCATTCCCTCGCAAGTAGATGTTACGGAATAATTATTATATAGTAATAAATGCTTATTTATTGCTGGTAAATATCCTCAGTTACAAAAAAATCAGCGATCGCAGGGAAATTATTCGGGAATTTTTTCCGAGAATCCCCCCTTGGCTCAAGTAGTTTAAATCAAACCATTCATGATTATTTAATTAACTCAACTTTTTCCATTTCTACCATCCTGTAGGATATATCAGAGGAGTCGCCCTATCAACTAATTTCCGGTTATTATGGGTTTTGGTCAACCAACCCTACCCATATACTCCGATCGCAAACGCCAACCCAACCCAAATCGCCCAGACATGAAACACCCAAACCATCAATTAAGTCCAGAAGTACACCCTTAACAAATTGTGATGTCATGATGTTTTCCCCAACCACCAATTTGCCAGTAATGTCCCATACCCAGCAATCTCAACAATCCGTGTAATCTAGACTTAATCTAGTTATTGAGGTCTTTTGAATTTTACTTTTTTCGATCCAACCTGGAATCGTCGAGTGTACGTCAATAGTTCCACCTAGCCCACCCTCAGTCAAAAACACGCAGATTATGTCCAGCCAAAATCAGCGCCATCTCAGCTATCAAGACGCAAGAAAAATCCTGAATAAATTTAACTGCGTCGATATTGCCCCAGCAATTAAAAATTCTGATAAACCCCTAATCCGTCAGTCACTAATCCTCATGACACGACTCTCGGATTACTTGATTCTGGGTATTTGTGCTGATACCGCAGAGGAGGGATTACTGGCGATGAAAACCTATTCCCTAGCTCTAGGATACGAACCTCCCAGCAATCTACCAATGATGGAAGGTCCGGTATACATCAAACTGAACGGTAAAAACGGTCTCTGCTACATCGATTCCTACTCCGGACATCATCGCGGTGTGTTAATTTCCTGTCAGTCTAATTCCCAAAATGGAATCAACGAAATGTATGGTCATCTACCACTAGACCTATTTGTCTAAGTATGGGTAAGTGGAGGCATATTCACTGCGTCCCGGTTCCAACCCAAAGTTTGTTAGTTTGTCAAATTGGTGTCAATCAAAACACCCCGTCTCCGAGGAAGGGATGTAGAGACGTTCCAGCGCAGCGTCTCTATTCCTAAATCCTCCTTCTTGGGACTTACATCCCATTCATTTCCCACAAACTCCGGAAACTTGCTTCCTAATTAGGAACAAGTTCAAATCAACCGCGATCGCCAAAAAACTAGGTTAAACTCAAACACATACCCCCATTGGTTATTTCCTGTCAATGCATCAATCTAAAATCCAAAATCCAAAATCCTTTACCCTCCAATCTGTTCGCAAAATTAGGAACAAGTTCAAATCAACCGCGATCGCCAAAAAACTAGGTTAAACTCAAACACATACCCCCCATTGGTTATTTCCTGTCAATGCATCAATCCAAAATCCAAAATCCTTTCATCCCATGAGTCTGATAACCCTCCAATCTGTTCGCAAAGACTTTGGCATCAAGGAAATTCTACGTGATGCCAGCTTTAGTATTGATGCTGTTGATAAAGTGGGATTAATTGGTACAAATGGCTCTGGGAAGTCCACTTTGCTGAAAATAATTGCCGGGATCGAACCCATTGATGGCGGGGAAATTATTGTTAATAGTGGTGCAAATATCGTTTATCTACCCCAGCAACCCGATGTTAACCCAGAAAATACCGTTCTGGAACAGATTTTTGCGGACGCGGGTGAGCGGATGAATTTAGTGCGGGAATATGAAGAGGTTTCCCAACAATTAGCCCATGAACCTGATAATAGCCAATTATTAGGACGTTTATCATCCCTGACGCAACAAATGGATGGGAATAATGCTTGGGATTTGGAAACCAATGCGAAAATGATTTTGTCAAAGTTGGGAATTACTGATTTCCATGCCCCAGTTGGTAGTCTTTCTGGTGGTTATCGCAAGCGAATTGCTCTGGCTTCTGCCCTACTACATGAGCCAGATT
Organism: Calothrix sp. NIES-3974; assembly: GCF_002368395.1. Classification (GTDB taxonomy): domain Bacteria; phylum Cyanobacteriota; class Cyanobacteriia; order Cyanobacteriales; family Nostocaceae; genus NIES-3974. The sequence continues at coordinate 662,830 of NZ_AP018254.1, read as the reverse complement.
TACTCTTAATGGATGAGCCAACCAACCATTTAGACGCAAATTCAGTGGAATGGCTGCAAAGTTACCTAAATCACCGTTACCGGGGAGCTTTATTTGTAGTCACCCACGACCGCTATTTTCTCGATCAAGTCACAAATCGCATTATCGAAATTGATCGGGCTGATATTTTTAATTACTCAGGTAATTACTCCTACTATCTAGAAAAGAAAGCCCAAGCCGAGGAATCCGCAGCCAGTAGCCAACAAAAATTTCAAGGTGTATTACGGCGAGAGTTAGAATGGCTCAAGCGTGGACCAAAAGCCCGGAGTACTAAACAGAAAGCCCGGATTGAACGCATTCGGGCAATGCAGGAAACAGAATTTAAACAAAGTCTGGGTAAAGTAGAAATTTCGGCAGTAAGTCGGCGTTTAGGAAAAAAAGTCATTGCCCTGGAAAATATCACCAAAGCCTATAACCAGCGAGTTTTAATCAAAGACTTTACCTACGAATTTAGTCCCGAAGACCGCATTGGAATTATTGGTGGTAATGGGGCTGGTAAATCAACTTTAATGAATATTATTACTGGGAAAATTCCCCCAGATACCGGAAATGTAGAAATTGGTGCAACCGTCCATATCGGCTATTTTGACCAACACTCCGATGATTTAATCGCTGCTAGTCACGACAATCAACGGGTAATTGATTACATCAAAGCCGAAGGGGAATTCGTCCAAATCGCCGATGGGACAAAAATTACCGCTTCCCAAATGTTGGAAAGATTTTTATTTCCTCCCAATCAACAATATGCACCGATTAGTAAACTCTCCGGTGGGGAAAAACGCCGACTATTTTTATTACGTGTGTTGATGGGTGCGCCGAATGTACTCATTCTGGATGAACCGACCAATGACTTGGATGTGCAAACCTTGGCGGTATTGGAAGAATATTTAGAGGATTTTCGTGGTTGTGTCATTGTCGTCTCCCACGATCGCTATTTTCTAGACCGAGTGGTTGATAGTATATTCGCCCTAGAATCCGATGGCAATATCCGTCAATATCCCGGTAATTATTCAATTTATTTAGACTATAAACAAGCTGAGGAACGGGAACAAGAAACAACTACAGCCAAGACCCAGACACAAGCGCAAGAATCAAAACTCAACAGCGAACCCAAGAAGAAAAAACGCTTATCGAACTGGGAACAAAGAGAATTTGCCCAACTCGAACAAAAAATCGCCCAATTAGAAACGGAAAAAGCCGAGATTGAACATGCGATCACTCAATTACCTGGCGAAAAGTACACCCAAATCCAACAAATGTATGAACACATCGAAAATCTGAAAATCGCCATCGAAAAAGCCACCGAAAGATGGATGGAATTAGCTGAAATCGATTCTATGTAAACATCTTTTCCGGAAATTTATCCCTACCACCGCTTATGAATCAAGAAAATCAAACCCAAACAAATCAACCACCTACTTCCCCAAACACCAACAACCAGGAAGCGCCACGGGAAGAAATACTATGTCACCACTGTTTACGTACCGCAACTAATGGCATCAAATGCAAAGGAATATGTGTCGCTGATAGTGATTATTAATTGATGCGTTAATACTACATAGCTCTGGCAGTAATATACACTATAGTACATATATTTTGTCAAGATGTCAATTATCAGTCTTGAAAGGATGATGATTGCGTCAGAGAATTGAGAATAGAGTCAATAATCTTGAGAATAGAGCCATTTTTTTGTCAATAAGTTGCGAAGCCGGGGAAAAGCACTATTTTTGATTTTCACAGATTTAAATAACTAATCAATCACAGGAGGAATTTATCAGATTAATTTCTGAGACTTTTCCCAGGAAATGCAGCAAATGCGATGAAGTCAGATGTGTTACAGATAATGACTATTAAATAAATCTATATGAAATTGTTTCTTAAAAATTTAAAAAGCTCTGGCAACAATCTACACTATAGTACATATATTTTGTCAAGATGTCAATTATTTTTGTCAAGATGTCAATTATCAGTCTTGAAAGGATGATGATTGCGTCAGGGAATTGAGAATAGAGTCAATAATCTTGAGAATAGAGCCATTTTTTTTGTCAATAAGTTGCGAAGCCGGGGAAAAGCACTATTTTTGATTTTCACAGATTTAAATAACTAATCAATCACAGGAGGAAATCATCAGATTAATTTCTGAGGCTTTTCCCAGGAAATGGATCAGAATGCATAAATAGGGAAATTATGGATAGATTACGGTGAAAAATTGATAATAATTTATATGATGAAAAATCAACTGGATTGAGGGAAAAACCGATATCATAATTATGGCTAACACTTTGATACCAACCCTAACACCCTCAAACACTAAAATTTCCCATGCCTAGACGCGTCCCATCTCCAGCGCAGAAAAAGACTTCTCAGGCAACAGCTGCAACCCTAGCATTGTCTTCTCTCCACATTGAACTAGAAAACCTCGAAAAAGAGCATCAATCACTTTTGAAGCAAATCAAACGTAAACGCACCGAGTTAAGCAACTTTGTCGAACAGATGCGTAGCGTCGCCACGAAAATTTTCCATCAAGCGAGTCCGATTGTGAAAAAAATGTCGGACATCGATCAAGAGATTCACCAGCTATTTCAAGAAATCCTTAGCAACCGGAAATTAGGCAAACAAACTCGTAGAGGAATCGAATCAGTTTACCGGAATTTACAATCGGCGGGAATAGTTAGTCCCAAGGGTGAATTTGATGAGGATGATGACGAAGAATTAGATGAAATGTTTGCAGAACGGGAACATGAAAAATTCGACCAGGAATTTGATGACGAATTTCGAGAGCAATTTCGTCAATTTCGCGAGAAAATGGGACAATCCCCAGAAGTAGAGGGAGAATCTGCACCTCGTAGTAGTGAATCGAAACAAATTCGCTCTTATTTTTTACGATTAGCAGAAATTTTCCACCCGGATAAAGTCACCGATGCTGAAACTCAAATGCGGCATACGGAAATTATGAAGGAAATTAACCGTGCTTATCAGGAAGGTGATTTAGCCAAGTTGTTGGAGATTGAAAAACAACATGAAGCGGGTGAGTTGATTGATAGTAATAGCGAAGATGATTTAAGCCGTGCCTGTAAGCGGTTAAAGGTGCAAAATCAACTACTTAAAAAGCAATATGAGGAATTAAAGCGCGAATTACGGTTAGTGAAAAATACCCCTGAAGGGGCAATGGTTGCTGATTATCGCAAAGCCACTAAGCAGGGGATTGATGTTGTGCAGATGATGTTAGGTCAAATAGAGCAGCAGGTGAACATAATTGCTGAAATTCGTGATTTTGTCAAAGATTTTCATGATAAAAAAATCACAGTTAAGCAATTTTTAGCAGGACCAAGAGTTTTACAATCAATGCAAGAGGAAATGATGGAAGAATTATTGGAACAAATGCTAGAAGAACTAGGTGGTAGAATTGTATTTTAAACCTATATAGGTAGTGGTTAGCTATTTAAACAAGTTAAGAGGCAAAATAATTATTTTTACTTTGTCCTTTTCCCCTTAATATAAGGAAATTATGGCAACCTGGAAAATTTAATTTCTAGCCATTTAATATAGCTAACGTCTGTTCAGTTTAAAGCTATTTCATAATGCTTTCCACAATATAATTGGGCTTATAGGCAACTATATAATCAGTATTTCAGCTGATCTCTAACTCAGAATTTAGAGTTCATATCCTATGATCATATATTTTCTCAGAGAATGTTGATCAAGTATTAATAAACACTTGAGCCATCACTTAATTGAAGACGGTCAATAGGCTCAAATGGTATATTTTTCTTTATAAACTACTCCCGATTCCCGTACAGACGCGACATGTCACGTCTCTTACAGCACTTTCGAGGTAAATGAGGTACACTTGTTATTAGTGCATCAAAAATTAAAATGAAACCCTACTCAATCGATTTACGAGAAAAAATAGTAAGTGCTTACGAAAAGGGTGATACATCAATTCGAGGAGTAGCTGTGCAGTTTGGTATAGCAAAAAGCTATGTGCAGAAGCTAATCAGGCAAAAAAGATTGGAAGGGCATCTAGAACCCAAAAAGCAAGGTGGAGCAATGAAGGGTAAGCTAGATGATTACGGTAGCGAATTAGCAGAAATGGTTCAAAGTTACCCGGATTTAACTTTATTGGAATATTGCGAGTATTTTGGAGAAAAATATAACATTTGGGTGTGTGCAAGTGTGATGTGTTGTGCATTGCAAAAACAAGAATTAACTCGAAAAAAAAGACTTTACGTAGCAGCCAAGCGAAAACAGAAAGAGTCCAAAAACTGAGATTAGAATATTGGGAGAAAGTAAAACACATAGACCCAGAAAACCTTGTGTTTATAGACGAAATGGGTGTTTTGCTTGGTTTGACTAGAACTCATGCTCGAAGCGATCGCGGGAGTAGAGCTTATGATTTTAAACCATATTACCGAGGTGCAAAAATAAGTGTAATTGGAGGAATTAGCTTCAAAAAAGTCTTAGCTGTGATGACTTTAAATGGCTCAATGAATGGAGAAGCTTATAAAGTTTTTGTAGAGCATTTTTTACTTCCACAATTATGGGTTGGTGCAGTCGTTGTAATGGATAATCTGCCAGCACATAAAGTCGAAGAGATTAAGCCTTTGATTGAATCTGTAGGAGCAAGTGTTCTTTATCTATCTCCTTATTCCCCTGAATTTAATCCAATTGAACATTGGTGGTCACAATTAAAAGCGTTCTTAAAACAGTTTTCTCCTAAAAGTGCATCTGTAGTTGATGGTTTAATTAAAATTGCACTGACATTAGTTGATCCAAAGCATCTAAAAAATTGGTTTACTAATTGTTGCTACTGTACCTCATAAACCTCGAATCTGCTGTAAGCATTAAAATCGACTTTTAAAACATCCTCTAACTCTGGCTATAAATTTAATATTAAATTTATATTAAAAAAGGGCATCGAAAGAGATGCCCGTTATGCAGGAAAATCCCTAGATAAAGGATAAACCTACACCTTCCCAACAATCAGCAACAGTGGCTAGTTTTAGTTAGCCACACTCACAGTCATAGACGTGACTATAGGTTATATTATTAACTATTTATATGGAGTGACTTCAGTAGATGTGCTGAATTATTCTGACGGTAAAAAAATCTCAATATGGGAAAATTTTGCTGTTGACAATCAAAGGGTAAATATTGAAATATAATTGAAACATTCCAATGAATATAATGAATATTTTGAAACGAAAATGAAAATGATGATTTCACTAGCTGTAAAAATCTTTTAGTTAGTGTCGGGAATTCAGAACAGGTAAGAGGGAATAATTTTTACTTTTACCCTCTATTTCAACTTTTCACAGATCCAAAAAAAATTACAGATGCAAAATATTGCAGCCCGATGTGTCTATTATGACAGCATTTTCGGCGGTCAAAATAGCCTTGCAAGGGTTTTGAATTGCCAGATGTGAAATCAGCGCACTTGTTTTTGAGAAAAATGCTTGAATCTGTAGGAAGGAGTTATATTGATTCTCTTGTACTTTGCAATAAATAACACTAGAATAATCAACGGTTACAGCCCCTGATATGTAGCAAGCATTAGCGTAAACGATATTATACATTGACAGAAAAACCAAAATAACAGGTAGAGTTTTCAAGGCTTATAGCTAGATATTTAATCAGATTGAGGGTGATACTCCTTCTGAAGTCGCTAGGCGATCGCAGAACCTCATGGGTGATCGATCAAAGTCTGAAGTAACCTATTTGCGTTAATCCATATAGGGTCTGCGGTTAAAAGTCTTTTCGTGGGGATAGGGAACAGGGAGAGACGCGACATGTCGCGTACAGGGAATAGTTGTAACCCAATTATTCCACTTTTCACAAAACCCCAAAAATGACAAATGACAGGTTTTTCAGCCTTACATACCTACTGGGAAAGCACCTTTAATCCCTGGTGAAATATAGAGACGCGATATATCGCGTCTTTACTATTTTGCCGCAAGCCCTACATAGTTATTTTGTACGGTGCGTAAGTCTGATATCGATTCTCTTGTACTTTGCAATAAATGAAACTGGAATAATCAACGGTTACAGCCCCTGATATGTAGTAAGCATTAGCGTAAACGGTATTAGATACTTTAAGTATTCAAATCGACTTTTAAAACCTCCCCTAAATAGACTTTACCCAAACTCCGTCATCCTCAATTTTCACCCCATAGGTTTTCAAAGCTTGGGTTGCAGGATCTGCTAACCGCTTGCCATCGCGAGCAAATGCAGACTGGTGACAGGGACAGAGGAATTGTTGGTTTGTGCTTTGCCAATCTACCTTACAACCTTGATGGGGACAGGTGGGGTCAACGGCAATAATATCAGTTTTGGATGTCCCTACAACTAAAACTGGACCAATGGGGGAGTTTGGGGATTGTAACTGACCCTTTTGATCCAATTCAGAGACTGTACCGATATTTTGCCAATCAGAGGATGGGGATGTTTTAGTTGGTTCTGAGGAAGTGCAAGCAGCGATCGCAATTGGTAAACTGGAGGCAATGCTGCCAATCCCAAATAGGGTGATAAATTCGCGACGGTTCATAGATCAACAGGGGATATTACAGGATATCGAAGCAGCCTACCAAAATACCGGGATGATGGGGGATATTGGGAACAAAAATTAATTTCTCATGGGGTATGATTAACAAATCGCCTAATATGGAAAACATACCAAAATAAGTTTGTGGGATGTAGAGGTGGCAATAATGGTCAAAATTGTTGCACGTAAATCATTGGGACTCCATCACGTGTATGATATTGGTGTGGAGCAAGACCATAATTTTGTCATTCATGGTGGGTTGGTGGCATCCAATTGTTTTAATAAATCCCACTCCACTGCCTACGGTTATGTCACCTATCAAACAGCCTACCTCAAGGCTAATTATCCCCTAGAATATATGGCAGCCTTGTTGACTGCTAATAGTAATGACACCGACAAGGTACAGAAATATATTTCCACCTGTTTGAGTATGAATATCCAAATCGAACCACCGGACGTGAATCGGTCAGGTTTGGATTTTACCCCCGTTAATGGGAAAATTTTATTTGGTTTATCAGCAGTACGCAACCTCGGTCAAGGTGCGATCGCATCTATTTTATCTGCACGAACTGAAGGGGGTCCATTTACGTCTTTAGCAGATTTTTGCGATCGCGTCGATCTGCGAGCGGTGAATCGACGTACCCTGGAATCCCTCATTTATTGTGGAGCCTTTGACCAGTTTGATCCTAACCGTCAACAACTGCTAAAGGATGCAGAATTGGTTTATGAATGGGCTCAATCCCGTGCTAAAGATAAAGCCACAGGTCAAGGGAATATTTTTGATTTATTAGGAGGTAGTTTCGGTAGTCTGGATAATGGACAGGGGACAAAAAATACCTACGACAGCGCTCCCAAAGCCAAACCAGTACCAGACCTCCCCCCCCAAGAAAAATTACGGATGGAAAAGGAACTTCTTGGTTTTTATGTTTCTGACCATCCCTTAAAAAGTATTCGTCAGTCAGCGAAAATTTTAGCACCCATTAATCTAGTTCAACTGGGTGAACAAGCAGAAAATAGCCTTGTGTGTGCAGTGGCCATGTTGAATGGGGTGAAAAAAGTTGTCACCAAAAAAGGTGATCCAATGGCAATTCTGCAAATCGAAGATTTAACTACCACCACTGAAGCTGTGGTTTTTCCGAAAACCTATGAACGAATTTTTAATTTATTACAGGTTGATGCGAGATTGATTATCTGGGGTAAGGTCGATCGTCGCGATGAGCAAACCCAATTAATCGTGGAAGACGCAGAAACAGTAGAAAATATCCAAATGGTGATGGTAGAGTTAACTCCCCAGCAAGCGAGTCAACTTGAAGAACAGGACAAACTCAGAACCATTCTCAAAGAACAAGCTGGAGACAAAGATAAACCAAAAGTTCCCGTCATCGGAGTCATCCAAGCTGGGGGATATCGTCAATTAGTACGCCTAGGTCGCCAATTTTGGGTACAAGATTCTATTAATGCTGTTACTGCTTTACAAAGTGCCAATTTCCCTGCACGCATTCAACCTTTAGTTAATTAGGATTTGCTGTCAAAGTCTTGTTGGGAGGGTAGGGAACTGGGAGAAACCTGGGGGGGTGACGAAAAATTCTGAAACTACTATGCAGCAATAGTTTTAAACCGGTCTGTTATTATAAAGATAAACTTCATTTTCCGTTTTATTGATTCTATTATCAATAAGCTTCGGGCAAAAGCCTTATTTTTCCGTTGAACTTGGCTCTGAATTTAGTTTGATCGTTAAGGCGATACTCCTTCTTGAGTCACTGTGCGATCGCTATTCTATAATCCTTGCTGCATAAACCTTTGAATCTAGATTGTCACCCCCCAGGGGAGAAACACGACATGTCGCGTCTGTACAGGTAATACTCATGAAATATAAAAGTTTTTAAAAACCTCCTCGTCTATTGAAAAATTAAATCGTTGACAAGGATTATAGAGTTGAAAATTCGTTCAATTCACCTTCACCTCAGAATTCCACTTTTCACAGGCTATGAAAATTACAAATGCCAGGTTTTTCAGTCTTTCGTTGTCAAGCTTTTTTCTGGTACTGACGATGATAAACGAAATAACTTCCTAGTAGCAAAAACCCGGCGATCGCTGTTGGTTCGGGTACTGACATATCAGGAGCTATAACCCTTGATTATTCTAGTTTCATTTATTGTAAAGTACAAGAGAATCGATATTAGTTGTAAGCCTTGAGTAACGAATTCATTTTCCTTCTATTCACTACTCCCTACTCCCTAATCCCCACTCCCTGTATTTCTAAAAATTAGAAATTCAAGGAATCCAGGGATTGCTCTATATCCAATTCTAAAATGCGATCGCGTACTTTTTTATGTTCTCCTAATTTTCCTTGGTGACGATAGATTTCCGCAGCACGGTGCATATCTGCAAGTGCAAGTTGTTTGTTTCCCTTTGCGTCGTAAATTTCACCACGCAGGTAATATGCGTCCGGTTGATGGGTGTCGAGTTGGATGCTACGATTGAGGTCTTCTAGTGCAGTATATTCGTCCCCCCGTTCATGGTGGACTTTCCCACGTTGGTAGTATGTGTCTGCGTCGCTGGGATGAATTTGCAGAGCTTGGGTATAGTCAGCGATCGCACCTTCGTAATCTCCCAGGTCGTAGCGAGAATGGGCACGTTGTTTATATTCTACGGCTGTGGTGGGGTTGATTTCAATATTTGCCAGGATTTGCTCGATGATTTCTTGGTGCTGGTTGGATTGATTTGTGTCGGTTGCAGGTGTGTGGGATTGCAGTTGAATGGCGTAGGTATAGTCTTCGATTGCTCCTTGGTTGTCGTGGAGTTGGGAGCGAGCGTAGGCGCGGTTGATGTAGGATAGGATATCATGGGGATTGATTTGAATGGCACAGGTGTAATCTGCTAATGCGCCTTCATAATCGCCGATTTGATATCGAGCTAGTCCCATTTTTTGATAGGCTGGTGCATAATTGGGATTGATGGCAATGGCATTTAGATAATCACTAATTGCTCCTTCGTAATCGTGCATTTGTTGACGAGTTAGCCCGATTTTATAATAAATCTGCACGTCGTCCATACTTTGATGACTCAGGTTTAAGGCTTGATGATAGGCTGTAATTGCGGCTTCTAATTCGCCTTTTTCTACATAATCATCCCCTAATTTTATTTGCAAAGTCATTAAATCTCGATAATATTGGATGTAGTTATCTGGGTTGATATCATGGTTTAAGGGGGTAAAATTAATTCCAGATTGCGATTGTTGTGGTGTTGATAACGAATTAGCGGATTTCTCCCCCATTGATTGCTGGTTAAGCAACTCTAGATACGCAGCCATCCCCCCACCATACAATAGCTGATTAATCCCAAAGAAAATCCGACCCGTGCGCAATTTTACCATCTCACTAGGCAAAAAACCCGCCAAATATAGATGATACTCATTTTCAGCTTCGCTAACTTCCTCTTGAATCAACACACAAGCGATAATTGCATTTTTTTCCACTTCCTGGGAACTTACAGCCCAGCGCACCCGATCAATATCACCACATCTGGACTTAACGGCGATCGCAATTTCCGGATTACTAGTGAGGGTAAAGTCGATTTTATCATCCCCACCCCAACGTTTGGCATAATCCACTTCCGAAACCAACCCCCCCAATCTTTCCTTGATCACTTCTTCCCCCAATTTCCCCTTGAGAAAATTCACGAACACATCCCGTACAGAGGAAACCCGCTTATACTTTTCCGCCATTTTCCAGCAGAAATCCCGCAGGTAAATCAACCTTTCACCAGTAATTACCGTCAATTCACTATGTAAACCCACACAAGGGTTGTGGAGTACATAACCAGATGCAAACCGCTTTACAAAGTCTAATTGCTGCTTTTGCAGTAATGTTATCCACTCCATCTATCAAACGGTTATCACATTTTAATTGACTTAAGTATAAGTAATTTTACTGATATAAATTGGCGATCGCATTTTTTGTATTGTTTCTTAACTTGAACTTGAATTTGACGCTGCATCAAAAATCTGCTGTGCTGTCAGTTGCAATTCTGGAAAAGTTGGAGACAGTAAGCGTGGAATAAGTAGGTAGGTGCTATTAAACATAAAACCCGACGTAACCGATCATTCGACTCAAAGCCTTACTCCCGTACAGACACGATATATCGCGTCTCTCCCTACTCCCTGATCTCAACGACAATTTTTACCACCCACCTACTTAAATGACTTAATTTTGTTCTCCTCTCGATTTCCAATGCAGAAACCAGTTTGAGGGATTTACTCCCCATCCGAATTGATTAATTTTCCACACCAGTATCACTTTCAGCCATACTTTCTTTTAGTGCTTGACGAGCAATTTTACTGAGATATATAGTAATTGCGATCGCGGCAATTAAACCTATTCCCTGCAACAACCATTGTCCAATTTGGGCTGTGGTATTTGTGGGTAAATTTTGAGGATTCATAGTTGAGATATTACCCACCAAGGTACCAATATAAACATATAATATTATACCAGGAACCATGCCGATGGAGGCATAGATATAATCCTTCAGGGAAACCTGGGTGACACCGAATATATAGTTTAATAAGTTAAAGGGAAATACGGGCGATAATCGGGTTAGTAAGACAATTTTAAATCCTTCTTTCCCAACTGCTCGATCAATGGCTTGAAAGTGAGGATAGCGACTAATTTGTCTATGTACCCAATCCCGCGAAAAATAACGACCAATCAGAAAGGCAAAAGTTGCACCAAAGGTTGCAGCAATTAACACATATACCGAACCCCAGAATAAACCGAATAAACAACCCCCCTTAATTGTTAAAATGGAACCGGGAACAAATAATAAAGTCGCCAAATTATATATCGCCATATAACCAATTGGTGCCCAAACTCCCCAATTTTGAATAGTAATTAATCCACGTTGATAAAGTTGTTGCAAATCAAATTGTCTGGAGAGGACTACCATCCCAGCGATCGCGATCGCCATCAGCAGGAGTTTGAGTTTCGATTGACCAGAAGGTTTGGATTGATGATTCATGGGTTGGGTTTTCTCAGCAAATAACTCAACGATAGGAGAATTGAGGATAATGAACTGCTGAAGATAGACTTTTTTTGACTGATTCGCTGATAATTTACTGCTACTGCTGAATTTAGGTAATTAAGTAATGTGTCTTTTAGTTGTATATTGTATGACTCTTAACTAAAGATAATATTATCCATCGGATAAACGGTTAAAAATTCAGATTTGATTGCGGTATTCAGTTTTTATTACTTCCAAAATTTAATAATTAAGTCAGCAATTAAAAAAAACATAGATGCGCAGCATCTTCTCCAAGATTACTATGTAACGAAAAGCAAAGCCTAGGTATTTGACTCGTAGTTGTACTTTAGTGCCATATTTAGCTACCCCTTTGCAGGCGATCGCACCGACTTATTTACCAATTTAAAAAAGAATGGGACAAATGGAAAGATGAAACCCGGATATAAAAAACTACTCCCTCCTCCCTGGAAATTTTAGGGTTTTGTGAAAAATCCGGAGTAAGAGTCATCCAAAATTATTTGCCGATATTTGAAGCATTGTGAATAAACTTTATTAAATCCAAATCAAAGCATATGAATATTTTCCCCCAGATCAAAAAAATCCTACCCGGAATAGCCGTAGCTTCCATTATGACATGCTGTTTATTTTTCACACAGACAAAAGTAACAGCCCAGCCATTTCCAGAAGCCTATATTTTTGGAGACAGTCTCTCCGATGACGGGAATTTATTTAGAATTACTGAGGGACAAATTCCTCCACCTCCCTATTTTCAAGGACGTTTTACCAATGGATTTATTTGGGTCGAACGTTTAGAAGCATTATTAGAATTAGACCCAAATCAAACGACTAATTTTGCCCTTGGTGGTGCAACATCGGGAACACGTAACACAGTTGTTGATTTCCCTTTGGGATTACAAACCCAAATAGGTAATTTTGTTTCCACTCCAGGTCAAGCTAATTCCCAAGCTTTGTATATAATCTGGATTGGTTCTAACGATTATCTCGGTTTACGAGCAACAGATACCACCAGTGTGATTAACAATATTACCGGTTCCATTAATGCCCTCAAAGACAAAGGTGCGAGAAACTTCCTGGTGGTCAACCTACTCGACCTGGGGAAAACGGTGCAGGAAAATGCCCTAGGAACTGCTGTTAGTAGCACTGCCCTGACAAACACCCATAATAGCGAATTACAAGTTGCCTTGCAAGGATTAGCCCAGCAAAACCGGAATCTAAATATTATTCCCCTAGACGTAAATGCTTTGCTTTCCGAAGTATTAGCAGAACCGGGTAAATTTGGTTTTACCAACTTGAGTGAACCTTGTTTTAATCGTGAAGCGGGTACTGTTTGTAATAATCCGAATGAATATTTATTTTGGGACTTTATTCATCCCACAGCACGGGGTCATCAACTAATTGGGGAATATGCAGCAGCAGTAATTAATGCACCCCAAACGATTATCCCCCAGAGCGAGATTGCCTTGGGTATAGCTCAACGCCAAACCCAGCTGATTGATAGTCGCTTGCAAGCACTGCAAATCCAATCCTCCCAACCAACTAATCAACCCTGGGGAACCTTTGTCAATGGTAATATTAACTTTGGCGATCGCAATTCTAGTAATGACAACCCCGGTTATGACTTCACCACTTCCGGTGTCACCGTCGGAGTTGATTATCGGGTCGCAGATAATTTAGCTGTTGGTGTAGCCTTTGGTTTAGTAGGTAATGAAACCAACTTCAATCGCAACCGGGGTAAATTGGAAAGTAATGGTTACGGTATTTCTTTATATAGTAACTACAGCCAAACCAACTTCTGGACGAATGCCATTCTCAGCTACGGAAATAACGACTTTGATATTAACCGCAAAACCAACTTTGATAACCGGACAGCCACAGCCACAACCAACACCAGTCAATTTTCTGCTAGTCTGAAGGGAGGATACATCGTCCGTTCAGGAAATCTTGCCTATGGGCCAATTTTAGGTGTCCGATATGACCGTGTGAATATCGACGGTTATACCGAAACCGGCGCACAAAGCCTCAATTTAAAAGTCAACGACCAGAATGCGGAAGCATTTACCTTAAGTATTGGTGCGCAAGCAGCCGTTGAATTTAATACTGGCTCCACTAAAATAATTCCCCATCTCCGTGTTAGTTACGAACGGGAATTAGGAGAAAACACCCGCACCATCACCACAGAACTACTGAATCAACCGGGAATACCACGACGGATTAACACACCAGAACGGGACAAGGATTATCTCAAGCTAGGAGTGGGAACCCAAGTTGTATTTTCCCAAAATTTTGCCGGAGCAATCGATTATGAAACGGTGATCGGTAGGGAAAACTTTAGTGATAACCTAGTCAGAGGTGAGATTCGGTACTCGTTTTAAGGGAATAATTTATCAAGTATTTTGCAAAAATATTTTTCCAGTAAATCCTAAGTATTCCTTTGCATTAATTTTGTTGGATGGATATAACACCAATTTGGAAAAAGAATGCGACAGATGAATTTCGTTGGTAGAGACGTAATATATTACGTCTCCAGATATAATATATTGCGTAATATATTACGTCTCCAGAATATATTACGTATCATATTGAGTATATGTTGCAAACATTTTTGGAATTGGTACAGGTAGTACGACTTACGCGACAAAGACTTCACAATCCATAGACACACCTTAGTCTAAAATCCAAAATCCCATCATTCCTCAATAAGCACCACTCTTCTGCAACACTACTCGTACCGTCCGCAACAAAATCCGAATATCCATCCATAAAGACCAATTTTCAATATAAGCAATATCCAACTTTACCGCATCCTCAAAATTATCAATATCCGAACGACCAGAAACCTGCCATAAACCCGTAATTCCCGGTAACACCTCCTGACGAATAAAATGCATCTTCTGAAACCGTTCCACATCCCGAATCGGTAAAGGACGCGGACCGACTAAACTCATTTCCCCAAACATCACATTAAATATCTGCGGTAACTCATCCAAACTATAACGACGCAAAAACTTTCCTAACCGAGTTACCCGTGGATCATCCTTGAGCTTAAACAACACCCCATCCTTAATTTCATTTTTCGCTTCCAAATCCGCTTGTAACTTCTCTGCATTCGTCACCATTGTTCGGAACTTCCAAATTTTAAACTTCTTGCAATGCAAACCAACCCGCTCTTGACGGAAGAAAACCGGACCCGGAGAATCCAACTTAATTAACAACGCAATAGTTAAATAAACAGGTGACAGCAAAAATACCAAAATTAGTGAACAGCACAAATCAAAACACCGCTTCACCCAAAAATCACTACCAATAATAATTGGTGCTGGAATTGTTAAACAATTCATATCCCCCAAACTCCAATTCAATGACTTCGGGTAACGAAACTGCTGTTCACTCGGTAAAACCCGTAGCGTAATCCCAGCCGTGTAAAAATGCCAACACACATACAACCGATTCTTGATCGCATCCCAGGAAACAAACGCTTCAGTAATACCCAACTGACGCAAATACGCAAACGTCTGTTCACGATTACCTAAATCTAAACAACCCGGTTCATCCACCCCCACAATCGTGTAACAATTTTCCTTTTCAATCAAACCGATATCATCCAGTTTCCGATTTGCTTCCGTAATTACAAAAGCAGAATGACGAATTACCCCGTTTTCTCGCAATAAACGGGTTCCCCAATCAAAAAGTAAACGTGATAAACAAATAGCAGTAATGGAAAATATCCAAAACAGCAAAAAACTCGAACGAGACAGATACTGCTCTGGTTCATAGAGAAAAGCAAGCAGCAATAAAATAATATTTGCTAGTGATACAGTTTTACAAATTTGTCCATAATTACGGCGATACACTCCAGCTTTATACAAACCAGACGAGAGAAAAATACTAATTACAACAATCAGACTAACCAGAAAAAAAGAACTACGTTGCGTCCAAGGAGAAGCTAGAGGAGTTCCATAATTAATTGCTAAACTCCATGCTATTGATAACGCAATTACATCCAGTCCAATCAACGTGAAAACTCGAATCACCCGAATTGGTAAACCTCTTTGAATTCCCCTTGATTTGGGAGAACGCAGGTCGGATTTTAAGTCAGATAGAGAGAGGGATTTATAAGCCATAGGATGACACTTATACTGATGGAATATATCCACTGAGAATGAACATATTACTAAATCAATTACTCAGTTTCATTCTGTATTCAAAATGAGACTTAAGTGATTTTGAATTTTTAAAAACCTAATTTCCAGAGTAACGCACAATATTTTTCATCGAGCTTTTCGGTTGCATTAACAAATGAGCATAAGCATCTAACAATTTAGGAGCTTGATGTCGCCATTCCAAAATTTCTTCCATTCGTCTTTGTCCTTCTGCACCAATTTTTTGCCGTAGTTCAGGGGATTCAACTAATTCAAGAATTTTCTCTGCAAATTCCTGTTCATCATTCGGTTTAGCATATAAAGAAGCAGACTGCGCAGAACGTCTTCCCTCAATTAAATCAAACTGCACAATGGGTTTTCCCAGCGCCATATATTCAAGAATTTTATTCATCGTACATTTATCGTTATATGCAGATTGAGGTGAAGGTTCGACACATAAATCACTGCTAGAAAGACGCTCTAAAAGCTCTTTACCTGTTTTGAACCCCGTAAACTCCACAAAATCAGTTATTCCTAACTCTTGAGATAAAACTTGCAGTTTTTCAAAAGCAGGACCATTCCCAATCAACATGAAATGCATATCCCGTCGATTCTTCTCCATAACCAGATACTGAATGATTCGCAAAAGATAATCAATTCCTTCCGGTTCACCCATTACACCCATATAACCAATCAAGTATTTTTTGCCTCGTTTATAACTTTCATTCACAGGCATTTTAGTAAATCTCGATAGATCGGGAGCGCTCCTCACCACAAAAACCTCATCAGCTTTCTTACCTCCCCTAGTCAGAGCAACCTCTTGGTGAGATTCATTCGTTGCGATCGCTAAATCTGCTGTCAGATAAGTCAAGCGCTCCACCAAGCGTAAACAGTAGTAAAAAATATCACGGCGATTATACTTGGCTACGTACATTTCCGGACTCAAGTCATGGTGATCGAAAATAACTTTAACTCCATGAAATAACTTAAACCATCCTGCTGTTAAGAATAACAAGTCGGGAGGATTGCAAATATGGACAACATCAAAACCCCTTTCTTTCCATACCTTGTGTGCAAGACGAAATTGCCAAAAAACGGCAGCAGCATACTCTCGTAAATAACCTTTAACTGAACTTTCCTCTTTCGGTAAAGGATGACGATAGATATGAATTCCTTCAATTATCTCGTAATCTTTCTCGTAATTTTTACCAGTAGGACAGATTACGGAAACATCGTAGCCAGCTTTTTTCAAAGTCGTGGCTTCCATCCATACCCGTCGGTCAAAAGGAACAGGTAAATTTTCAACAATGATTAAAACTTTTTGTGGAGCAATCATCTATTTTTACTTAATTAACTAAATTACACTCAATTGCAACAATAGGTTGAAGATTTTTGGAAGTAAATGTTTTAGCTTTTAATGGCTTGTTCAGAGATGCTTTGAGATAACAATTTACAACACAAAAACTAATTTTTAACTTTATTTATTTGCTCCTTTCTCCTGTATTCTGTATCCTTCAATGCTCCTGCATTTACTTTTTTTCGCCAGGAATCAATTGCCTTTTGATAAATACTAATCAGCACTTGATGATTCTTTTCTAAAGAATAATCAGTTTCATACTGATGACGTGCTAAACTACCCCGACGTTGAATTTCCACCGGGTCAGACCACGCAGACTGTACCACACGAGCTAAATCTTTCGGGTCTCCCACTTGAAAATGCCAACCTGATTTTCCATCTTGAATAATCTCACCCATTCCACCTAAATTACTAGCGATAACAGGTAATCCCGTAGCAAAAGCTTCCGCAATAGCCATCGGAAAGCATTCATACCATTCCGAAGGAAATATTAAAAGTCGCGCATTTTGCATCAGTTCTATCACTTGATGACGAGGTACAGCACCTAAATATTCGATTCCCGGTGGTAAATCATGATGAAATAAAGATTCTAGTACTCCCCTACCAACCACCTTCAACGGAATAGAATCATCTAAAAGATGCCAAGCTTTTAACAGAGTTTTCACCCCTTTTTGGGGTATTAATCTACCAGCAAATAGTGCATAGTTTCCCTTGTGTTCACCTACCCTAATATCTGAATTTACAAAATTAGGCTTCACTGCTATTTTCTCCGCAGGTAAACCCCCTTGAATAAATTTTTGACGAGCGAATTCTGTCAGGGCAATATAAGCATCTATATCATTTTCATAGGTTCCCCTCAATCGATGAAATGTTAAACCTTGAACTGCAAAAATAGTACTAATTGTACTCCGACGATAGCAACTATTAATCAACGCAGGATAGGTAAAACTCTTATCAATACAATCTTCACAAATACTTTCGTTGCGATATAAATTAGAACCAGGACAGATAAATTTGTAATTATGTAATGTTTGAACTACGGGTACATTACAATCATGGCACGCAGAATATATTGATGCAGATATTAAAGGAATTGTATTATGAACATGAACAATATCCGGTCGAAAATCACCTATTTTCTGTTGAAGTTTAATATAAGCATCCTGAGACCAAGTAGACTGAAATGACAATTTCACTTTATCTACCAATCCCAAATCATCAAGAACAGAATTTTTAACAATCCACTGCTTGACTTCATGACCATAATGATTCAGCATCCGATACTCAGCATCAACAACCGCTTCTTCCCCACCTGAGTGTTGATACTCGTTATGTACTTGAAGTATTTTCATGACATTGGTATTACTAATTTCAATAATATTGACATTCGACCCATAGTTAATTACAAAAAATCATCAATATACAGCAATCCTATTTAAGTCGTGAAAAATAGCGTACCGTTGACTGATAACCGGTGATTGTTAACTAACCGTCAACTGTCAGCCGTTCATAACTCTATATGTAAGTATGTAAGATTTCACAAATCCTGCTCAAACTGCTGTTTTTAGTAAATAAGTGGTAATAAATGAGTAACAGATAGATTTTTCTCTGACCCTAAAAGCTCTACCTATCGACTTGAAAATTGACCTGAATTTCTCACGAGTAATTTGTCAGCCGTTAGGGATTGATTTGTCTTCGACTCCCTTTTCCCTGTGAATTTTATGTAAGAAATACGGATTTAGATTTTTCTTACCAATAGCATCCTGCTGCTAGTTTCCAAGAAAGTCGTATTCCTTTAGCAAATATCTTTTTAGCTCTGACAGCATAATTAGACTCATCTCCATAGTATTTTTGTCGCAGAATCTTTTTTTCTAAGTTCTTTTGTGATAGCAGACGATAGGTCTTTTGTTCAGGATATATTCGCATTCGAGACCAAGGTCTACGTCGGTGATATAGATGGGTAATCTCGCTAAATCGTAGCCAAAGGTCAGCATCCATAGCCACATCAAACTTCGTATTGAGTCCACCAACTTCCTCATATAAATCTCTGCGCCAAAAAGTCGAGGGTTGGGGAATAAAATTATGCTCATATAACAAGATAAATCGATTGAATGCTAATTCCTTTCTAATTTTTAGCAATCTATCTTTAGTATCAATCCAAGTAGTATCACCATAAACTACACGTGCTTGAGGATTTTGAGAGAAAAACTCAGCAACTTCTTGAAAAGTCCAAGGTTCAAGTAAATCATCAGAACATAACCATCCCAAAATATCACCTGTTGCTCGATTAAAACCCTTAATCAAAGCATCAGTTTGTCCATTATCTGATTCGCTAACCCAATAGGTTAAATATTCCGCATATTTATGAATAATATCAACACTGCCATCAGTAGAACCGCCATCAATAATTATGTATTCTAAATTAGGATAATTTTGGCTCAATACGCTTTGGATAGTTGCTTCCAGGAAAGGAGCTTGGTTATAAGACGGAGTAACAATACTAATTTTGGGTAATTTCATATATCTCAAAGATTATCTCGGAATCTGAAAAATTCGAGTGTATTTAAGTAGCTAAAATCAGCTTTATTTACTATTTAAGACAAGAGGACGATTAATTATATCTACACATCAATTTATGTAATTAATTGTTTGAGGAGATGGTGAAGACGCTCAACATCTACTATCATGTCACCCTTTCCTTTTCTCAGCTTCTGTAGATAAGGTTGATGACATTCAAAACACCAGTAAGTAAAACCTAATATGGTTGATATAAGATAATAATGGGGGCTAACCCAAGGGTTAACAAATTCAATCACTGTTATTGGTTTTTTAGAAAAAATGATATTTGTCAAACCTGCACCATGAGGAGCAATGACAATTTCTGCTGATGAAAATAATTGTATTTGTTCCCACAAACTCATATCTTCTAAGGTATAGCGAACAAATCCAAATTGACTGAGAAGCTGAATTAATTTTTCCTCATTTATCACTCTACGTCCGGATGCTTTAGAGCGTGAAATATATATCCTTGGGGAGAATGAATACTGATTTTTATTAGCATTCTGGTTCTGGATATTCCTCAATATCTGTCCACGTAACCAATGTAATGCTGAAGGGGATATCCAATTTCCGGGTTGTCTAAATGTTGGGACTATCAATTTTTTTAAATGAATTTTTTTTCTTTTGTCCCAGTGGATATAAGTACCTGGTTCATAACCTAAAAGTTTTAAAGATTCGA
The DNA here is from genome assembly GCF_002368395.1 of Calothrix sp. NIES-3974. GTDB lineage: Bacteria > Cyanobacteriota > Cyanobacteriia > Cyanobacteriales > Nostocaceae > NIES-3974. The sequence goes on along the minus strand of NZ_AP018254.1, from coordinate 642,473 downwards.
TTTGCCATGAAGTTGGATTTGAGTCAATAATTAATAGAGGTTTGTCACCAGTATACTTTTGATAATACTCAAGTCCTTCTAGACGTGTTAAACAATCTAAAAACCAGTGATAATAACTTTTACTCCTGAAGTTTACTAATGAACAAGCTGAACCCAAATGATATCCGTTAGCAAAAGGTATTTTTTTAAGAAATAAACTTTCTACAGATATAGAACCATCAAACCTAGGACTTAAATCACCAAGAGGGGGTTGAGTAGTTTCGGAAATAATATTTCCTTCCTTATCAAAACCTACTGCTATATCTCCTATCAGTTGAGCATTTTCTATTTCCGACACAATAGGTCTATTTATACTAAAGGGAAGACTTGTTACTTTGATTGATTCAGGTATTTCTCCAATGTTGTTAGGTCGTTGAGGTGAAATATATTCTTTCAAACCATAAGTTAAATTTACATATCCTTCTTGATTTGTTAATAACTGGTTATTGGTGATAATTTTGATACCTAATAATTTTAATAATAATGGAAAGACAAACTTATCTCTTTGGTTTCTTCTTAGTAAATTTAGAGTCATTTTTATCAATTGATTGTTCGTGAGTCCCGTTACATAATCAACTATGTATTTTCAGCAAGATTCGGATAAAAAATATTTCATGTAAATCTATGTTAGTTGACTGTAAAGAGACATGTAACGACGTGCTTGAATTTCCAGAGAAAATTCCCTTTCAGATTTTTCACGAGCGCGATCGCATAATTTTTGATGTCGCTGTGGATTCTCCAATACCCAAGCTATTCCTTGAGCTAAATCTTCAATGTCAAACGGTTGAGCCAAGTAACCATTTTGCTGATGCTCAATCATATCTGGTACACCACCAACATTAAATGCAACTGCGGGAGTACCACATGCGATCGCTTCTAACACCGTATTTGGTAAATTATCTTGAATCGATGGAGCAACAAATACATCTACAGCAGCATATATTTGGGACAAAGAAATATCATCTCTTAACTTACCTAGAAAGTGAGTTTTAAATCCGAGAATTTCATCACCATTGTTTTGAGAAGCACCAATAACCACTAACTCTATCTTCTGATTCCATCCTGAATTACATAATTGTTGTAAGGCAGATTTGAGAAAATTAAATCCTTTCCGTGGAGAACTTGTTGCATTCACAGCAACAAATAAAACTAATTGCTTATTAGTCGGTAAATTCAGTAATTGTCTAATTACCTGACGATTAATAGGTTTATATTGTTGTATATCTAAACCGTAGGGGATAACTTCTATTCTCCGATTTCGGAAAAGAGAACTATTAGCAGCACATTTACTCAGCCATTGACTAGGAGTAACAATGGTTAAGTTAAGATTTTTCCAAGCTTGACGTTTTCGATACCATATTAAACGGGATAAATCTAAACTGGTGTGACTATTTAACTGAGGACAATTACCACAATTAACCATATAACGACCACAATCTTGGTCGTAATGACATCCTCCCGTAAAAGCCCACATATCATGAAGAGTCCAAACGATGGGACAATTTATTTTTTTGATTGTCTCAATTTTCAAGAAACTTTCATTTATCCAATGTAAATTGATAATATCGGGAGCAATCCGCGAAACCTGTGAATGAATAGAGTCTATAAACCATTGAGTGGAGAATTCTGATTGGGGACGCTGACGATATAATTTAGCTGGTACAGCATCTAAAGCATGGCCTACTTTTGCTAGTAATTTATGTGAACTCTTTTGAGGTGCTATGATATTTTCATGACTACTTGACTTCGATTGTACTAACATTAGGGACTCTGCTTGAATCTCTAATAAACCTTGATGTAATCTATAAGCAGAGCGAGCAGCACCACCAATGATGTCATAAGTGCTCACATGTAATATTCTCATATTTTTGATCAGCTTGAATAATTTAAATTTTTATATTTATTGTATTTAGGATTAACTGTTGGAGAAACAACTGCGCTTGAATATGCAATTGATATGTATAAAACCCACAATAAATTGCGGTAATCAAGGAAACCCATAGAGTCATAATAACTAATAATAGTTATGAGTAATAAGAATTGGAGCATCCAAAAAAACTCTATTTGCTTAGTTAAAGCTAGTAATAAAATAACTCTCCCTAAAGTTATTGATAAACTAATTAACATCAAAGATAACCCTAACCACCCTAACTGCAAAAAGGATTCAATGTAACTACTGTGAGAGTTACCACCTCCTTCTCCTACTCCCCCAATCCAAGAGAACTTCAAGGCTACACCGAGACTTTCGGTTGGATTCGTCCAGAAACCAGCATATCCATAACCCAACCAAGGTCGCTCCAAACCCCGATCAATTAAATAATTCCAAAGAGGTTCTCTTCCTGTTAAGTCCATTTGTTTGCCCAACAAATCGACCACAATAAATTCTAAGTTTGTGAAAATAGTCAAAGCAATAATTCCACAAATCAAAATTGCAAAAATTCCCAGGATTATTTTGAGCTTATATCCTTGTTTTACAATCTTATAAAAGGGTAAGAGAGGTAGTAGACCCACAAAAATTCCCAAACTACCCCGACCTTGAGATAATAGAAGGATCAAAAATGCAATTCCCGCTCCGATTAATGCCTTTAAACGATACCTATGACCATAAAAATATATATCCAAAAAAAGCATCGTAGCCATGACCATTGTTGCAGCTAAGGAATTTTTGTAAGTGCTGATTCCCCTCCACCCTCCTTCTATGCCGTAGGATGGCATTGCCAGAGGTACAACTAAATTAATCAATGTATATACGCTCAATAACCAGATTAATAGTCGCACTTGTTCCTTGGGAGAGTAACGTGTAGCTAAATATATCCCAAATGCAGTAGAAAAAATAAAAGCTCTTGAATAGGTTAAGGTAATATCAGGATTAGTAGACCACAAGAATGATAAAGGTACATAGGCTATTAATACCGACAAAATGAAATCCTGTTTTAACACCCAAACAAACTGTTTCCAGGAACTCAAAATTAATAATGGAATTGTCAAAAAACCAAATAAAGCCCAAGCTTGAATTACTGGTCTAGGTAAATTAGGTCCAAGATAATAGAAAAATAGTAAAAAAATAGTGGCAATCTCTATTTTATTTACCAGTTTCTTCTTGATTTTTAATGATGAATACATTGAAATTAGAGTAATAAGTTTTATCTCCCGAAGATATAACTTATAAAAGCGTGTAAATTATGGTATGGTATTGAGTTGTAATTGAAAAAACTAATGATTGTCAGCAGATTAATTCTACTTATTGAACCGAAAGTGTTTGTGGCTTTATTTAAGCAATCCTCAAGCAATTACTTTACCTTTCAAAAAAGATTAACTTTTCTTTTAATTTATAAGTAATGGTTTTCATGAATAAGCGAGATAATTGCATAATGACTCGTGATGAACAGCCAAATTGCAATGCTTCTTTGACTGGAATAAGTGAATCTCTGACATTACCTGTGCGAGTAAATATTTGATAGCTACTACTTATAGCCCAAGATGCATAAGTTTCTCTTGCTCTTTTAGAAGCCTTCCTCGCGATTGTTTCTTGAATGTAATTAGGTAAGTATGATTGAATAATTTCGTCGGCCTTACGCAAATCTTGAAAAAACTTACCAGTACGCATAGAAGTTTGGGTCAGAGACCCTAATGTTGATTGGCGATATACGGCTAAAGGTTGCACTTCGTAGGCTACTGGGTATGTAGTTGCAATTCTTACCCACATCTCCCAATCTTCCCCTGTACAAGTGAAGCGACTGTCAAATCCTCCAAGTCTTTCATATACATCACGTCGTACCACAATAGATGGGGTTGTGATTCTCTGTTCAGAAGCTATTCTTTCTAGCCAATTACTCAAAACTCCACTCTCAAATTGTTCTAAAGGAGAAAAACTATGCCAGTATCCCTGATTGTCCATATATATCTGACGACAGAAAGCAGCACCGATATCTGGGTGTTGAGCAAATAGCAGTTCCATTTTTTTGTAGAACCCGTTAAGTACGTAGTCATCACCATGTAATATATGAATAATCTTACCTCGTGCCCTTTGTATGCATGTGTTAAAGTTCCTAATATAGCGAACGTTCTCTGGTTGACAGTAAAACTCAACGCGATCGCCTCCTAGTTCTTTAACAACTGCTTCCGGATCGTCTTTAGTTGAATAATCATCAACTACCTGAATTTGCATTACCTCCGGTCCCGGATCTTGAACCAATACGCTTGCAAGAGTCTCACGCAAGAAATTAGCACAGTTATAGGTAGGTATCATTACTGACCACAAGGGACGTGATTCTCCGAGTGGAATCGGTTTAATATGTTCGCGGAAAGATTGTTGATATTTCATAATCGATGAGTTCTAGATTTGATTAAATTATTTTTTTAATTACTTTCAGTATATTTACTTGGTGATGAATCAACCCAAATATTCTCAGCAATTTTTGGTAATTTCTGAAAAATCAATCCTATATATCCCCTTAATAAAGCTAAATTGACTAAGATACTAAAAATAAAAGAGTTATAATACTCTAGCAAGGTGTATATCTGTAAAGTTGCAGATTTTCTGGCTCCAAGTTTGAATAAAAATGATGATTTATCTAAAAAATAGATAGCATTCTTTTTTCTTGCCTTACAAATTATTTCTTCTGGTAAGTATGATTGGAAAATATCAATTGCCTCATATGTCTGGCGGATAATATCAGCATTATTTTGGGAAATTTGAGTCAGAGAAGCGGGTCTTTGACGGTATAAAGCTAATGGTTCCACTTCGTACCATATTGGATAATGAGCAGCAACTCTTGTCCACATTTCCCAGTCTTCAGTAAAACGTAAGCGTTGATCAAATCCACCTATACTCTCATATACTTCACGTCGTACCGCAATTGAAGGTGTCTGAATTATTTGTATCGTTGCAATACGTTCTAACCAATTATTCAAAATCCCACTTTCAAGTTGTTCTAAAGGCGATAGATGCAACCAATGGCTATGTTCATCCATAAAAATGTGTCGGCAAAATGCAGCGCCAATTTCCGGTGCTTCCTCAAAGGCTTTTTGCATCTTGCTGTAAAATCCATTTAGTACACAATCGTCACCGTGTAGTAAATGAATTATCTTGCCTCGAGAAAGTAGTAAACCAGTTGCATAGTTTTTTGTATTACCAACATTTTGTGGTTGCCTGTAAAACTCGACGCGACCTTGACCTAAATCTTCGACAATAGCTTGTGGATTATCTATTGTTGAGTGGTCGTCAACGACTAAAATTTGCATAAAATCCGGTCCTGGGTCTTGAGCAAGTACACTAGCTAGTGTTTCTCCCAAGTATTTTGCACAATTATATGTAGGAATTATGACTGACCACAGGGGTCGTTTTTCTCCATCTGGAATTGGTGCTAATTTGACATGATAAATATCTTGATGATTCATATATTAAGTGCTGAAAATTTTATTTAATTAATTTATTATTAGTTATTAAGTTATTAATCATTAACTATCTCAAAAACTTTTTGTGAAAGCTCGAATTTACAAAGTACAACTCCATCCCCATGAGGTCTAATCCCAAGACCGTCAGCATTGAGGTTAATTATTTCTAGTTCAAAGGCTGCTTCTACATAATCAAATATGTGATTTCCTAGAGGATCTGCAAGCCATAGGGCAACTGTGTAAAACCCAGGGTTAAGGTATACACTATTAATCTTAATTTTGATGATGTTACTACCTTTATTCAAATTAATCACTTCACCAATTGCTAGAGAGTCAGCATTGACTAAAGTGTTTCCTAATTTATCACACAGGGAAATTCCAAGACTACCTAAACTTCTGGCTGAATCGGAGACAATATCAATCAAAAATTCCAATGGTCCTTCGGAATAGGGCTGAAAATCTGCTAATTGATTGAGGCTACTATATTGAACTTTCTCAAATCGGGCTTCTCCACTGCCAATTCTACTCGCTTGAGATACATCAATCCATTTCCTTGGTGCTGCTTTCAATAAATTAGTTGAAAGATAGCGTAAAACAATACTATCTGTATTACCTTGAGTAATAAAGCGGCCTTTTTCTAACATGATACATTGAGAACATAATCTCTGAATTGCATCCATATTATGGCTGACAAACAAAACTGTTCGTCCCTCATCCTGAGAAACATCCTGCATTTTACCTAAACATTTTTTTTGAAATTGTGCATCACCAACTGCTAATACTTCATCTACAATTAATATTTCCGGTTCGAGATGGGCTGCTACAGAAAATGCTAGTCGGACATACATCCCTGAAGAATACCGTTTGACTGGGGTATCTAAAAACTTTTCTACTTCGGCAAAATCAACTATTTCATCAAACTTACGTTTGATTTCTGCCTTACTCATTCCCAAAATTGCACCATTGAGGAAAATATTTTCCCTACCAGTTAATTCAGGGTGAAAACCTGTACCAACTTCTAGTAAACTAGCTACTCGTCCTTTAATTGAAATTCTGCCATTCGTAGGTTCAGTGATGCGACTTAAAAGTTTCAATAATGTTGATTTTCCTGCTCCATTACGACCGACAATACCAACACGCTCACCTTGCTGAATGTCAAATGAAATATCTTTTAATGCCCAAAATTCTTCCAGAGTGCCTTTTGATTCATTCCTTGTTGAGCTTAGTTTATTTGCAAGTGATTTTGCCTGATTAGTAATTACTTCTCGAAAGGATTTATATTTAGATTTAACATCTTGTTGATGATTTAGAATGTATTTTTTACTTAAATTTTCGACTCTAATGATATTATTTGACACTGACTTCACTCCTATTTTAACCACAACTTCAAATTACGTCGGCAAATGTCCGTTCCATTCTGCGGAAATACCATATACCACTCCACAATAGTGCTACCACTAACCCAGTTGACAAGGCAAAACCGGGTAAAAATATCTGAGATTCTCCACCTAAAATAGCCCAACGAAAACCGTCGATTACCCCTACCATAGGATTGAGAGAATATAACAAACGCCATTGTTCTGGTACGACTTTGCTACTAAAGCCAACTGGAGAGATATACAAACCAAACTGAACTAAAAACGGAACGACGTAGCGAAAGTCGCGGTATTCAACGTTTAAAGCCGCAAGCCATAATCCGACACCCATTGATGCGGCAAAGGCGATTAAGATAAACAGTGGTAAAGTTAAAATTCGCCAATCAGGTACAAAGTTATACCAAGCCATTAATCCTAATAAAATCATGCCTGCAATCATAAAGTCTACAAAGCTGACTATGACTGCACTAGTCGGTACAATTAAACGGGGAAAGTATACTTTAGAAAGTAAGTTACTATTGTTGATTAGACTGTTGCTACATTCACTCAAGGCACCAGAGAAGAATTGCCAGGGTAGCATTGCTGCATATACGAGGATCGGATAGGGTGTATTACCTTCGGTTGGTAGCTTCGCTAGTCCGTTAAATACAAAGGTAAACACTACCATTGTTAAAAAAGGACGTAGTAATGCCCATGCCATGCCGATAACTGTTTGTTTGTAGCGAACTAGAATGTCACGCCAAGCTAAGAAGTAAAATAATTCTCGGTATTTCCACAGGTCTCTCCAGTACTGTCTTTCCGTCCGACCTGCTTCAATAACTAATTCTTTGGTGTTCATTATTCTTGATCTAATCTAAATATTTAATCAATTAACTAAACTTTAAATATCGTTTTTGTTTCACAATCTAGCTCTTTTGACCAAGACTGGATTGACTATTAAGTGATGTATTTCGATAGGTATGATTGTACTCAATTGATTCTCGCGAGTAATAAAAATAACTATCGGGTTCCCGCTTCACGTTTACCCCGTTAATCACCATTCCCAGCACATTCTGCTCGGATTGCGTCAAGAATTCCCTTGCAGCACTGGCGCTGTTCCAATTGACTACTCCGGGACGGACTACTAATAACAGTCCATCTGCTAACTTACTCAATACGGCTGCATCTACCATTCCGGAAAGGGGTGGAGTATCAAAGATAACTAGGTCATATTCCTGGGCAAAGGATGCTACTAGGGCTGCCATTCTCTGGGAATCGAGGAGTGCGACGGGATTGGGTGGTACAACTCCTGCTGGTAAGAGGTGTAGATTGGGAATGACTTCTTCCACAGCTAGGCTTAAATTTACTTGATTAACTATAACGTTAGATAAACCGATGGTGTTGTTTAATCCCCAGATGTGATGTTGAATGGGACAGCGCATGTCTGCATCAATTAGGAGTACCCGTCGTCCTAGTTGGGCTACTGTGACTGCTAGGTTTGCTGAAACTTCGGATTTTCCTTCCCCGGAAACGGAACTACTAACAACAATGGTTTTTAATTCGTTGTCGGAAGCCAGAAATTTGAGGTTGGCTTGCAGCATTTGATATGCGTCGCTGAAGGGGAATTGGGGTGTGTCCCGTCCGACTATTTGCGGTAAGTTGCGCTCTGGTTGTTCTGATTTTCGTTTGCTATTGCGGGGAATTTGGGGGATGACACCAAGTAAGGTGTAGCGAAATAGCTCCCGTGCTTCTTGAACGGTTTTGAGGGAACTGTCAATTAAATCAAGAGCAAACGCAGTAATAACTCCGCACAGGAAACCCGCGATCGCACCTGCGGCAATGATGAGGATTTTCTTTGGTCCTGCGGGTGTATCTGGTACTAGGGCGTAGGAAACAATCCGTGCGTTCCCAATGTTTTGGTTCTCGGCGATACGAATTTCTTGTTCTCTGTTGAGAAGGTTTTCGTAGGTGGTTTGAGCTGCTTTGAGTTTACGTTCGAGTTCCCGTTGTTTTTGTTCTAGTCGAGGAAGGATGTTGGCTCGTTGTTTGTAGGTTAGCCATTGTTTTTGCAGGGAGACTAATTGTCTGGCTAATCCGGAACGTTCGGCTTCTGCACGAGCGTAGTCTTCCATGAGCTTTTGCCGCAAGTCACCGAGTTGGAGATTGTCTAATTGAATTTGTTGATTGCCATCTACTTGATTGATGCGCTGTTGAAGTAGGTTTTGCAGAGTGGCTACTCTTGCTTGTAAATCCTGAATTGAGGGGTGTTCTGGGTGAAAGCGGGTTTGTTGTAAAGCAAGTTGACTTTGGACTTCTTGGAGTTGGCTGAGTACTTTTTGAATACCGGGAATCTGGCTGAGGGAACTGGAGGTGATGGCTTGCTGGGAATTAATGTTGGCTTGCTCTTGTAATGTTTTTACCCTCGCAGTGGCATCAACTAGTTTGGCTTGGACTTGGGTAATTTGGTCTTCGAGTCTGGCGATCGCATTTACGGAGGCTGTTGCCTCTTCTTGGAGGTTAATGACTTTGTTTTCTTCTTTAAAGCGACGTAGCTCTAGTTCAGCTGCTTGAACTATTCTCGCGGCATTCGGACGTTGGTCATCGAGAAATGTGCCGGCGGCGCTTGCTTCGGCTCGATTTTCTCTGATATTATTTTGTACGTACACTTCCATGAGTTTATTGACAACTTTGGCTGCCAACTCTGGGTCGTTGTCTTGATAGCTGACTTGGATGATGTCTGTCCCTTTGGCACTATCAACCTTGAGCTTGCTCCTGAATGCTTTTATCTGCAAGGGGTTTCCTTCGCTATCTTTCAGACCTAATCGTTGGATGGTTTCTTGGATTACTTGATTGGAAGTAATAATTTTTACTTGTGTGTCCGAAGGATTACTGTCGCGAGTTAGGGATTCCAGTTTGCCGATTGCTTCTCCTAAACCCGTGAGGGAGGGGGTGTTATTGGTTTTAATCAATAAATTTCCTTCAGCTTTATAGGAAGGTTGTAGGGAAAAAGCGTATATTGTCGCTAATGTCACACAGGTTCCAAAGATTGCCAATCCGGGAAGCCAACGTCTTTGTAGAACTTGAACATATTTTTGCAAATCAATTTCTTCGACATTTGTAGTTGATGTAACTGAATCCATTGTCGCAAGTATCCCAACTATTGATTATTTGATGATTGATGAATTTTAGACGATGTGGATCAAGAGCGAAAGGTCAACATTTTGGACTGTTTACGGGTGTATTCGCTAACGCTGGGATTCCCATCAAGGGGAACTGTACCCATTGCTTGTTGCCATAATTCCGGGGGTGCTAAGGTTACTTTGTAAACTCGCTCATATTTCTGAACGTGATACCATTTAATATCTTGGCAATGTTTGCACCAAAAGGCTTCTAGCCATTCACCGGTTAAGGGGATAGCTGTTTGACTTGCAATTAAAATCAATGCATCCCGACGAGATACTCCTTTTTGCTGCAATTTTCCGGGTTGGTCTGTGTACAAAGGATATTTAGGAGAAGCACTATCTAAATAACATCCGTGAATCGGACAAAAGATCGCTCGACGTTTAGAACGCTTACGGTTGCGATCGCATCTTCGTGGCAATTTTTTACTCCTGTGCTTTTTACAGTGATATGATATCTGCTTGATGATTGAATGTGTGAGTATTTTGAGTAAGTAGTCGTTGTGAATTATTGGGGTGGTCAGAAAGTAAGCTACAACTCTTCGGTGTATCCATCCGATTTTCCCTATTCCCCGTTCCCTTAAATTAATAATTTACCCTAGTCTAACGACCCATATTATATTCAATCAAATCCAAAGATGAGTGACAATAATCCTGTTCTTCCTCTTCCTAGACCATAATTTCGTCGTCCATCAGAAGGTAGAGGTTGGGGAGACTGAGATTAAAAAACCGTCGAAGTCCCATCACCAAAGTAAATGTAGTAGTTTGAAGTTTTGGAAGTTAAGTTAGATTTTACCTGCTGAGGTCAGCATCACACAAAACAGGCAATGACACTTGATATCAACAGGAATAAGTCACTAGCAATATATGGTACGTCATCGCAATATTAAGCAAGCAATCTCAAGACCTAATTCCCTCATCACGAATTGCGTGAGTCATAATGGAGAATACAAAAAAATACATACTTGCAAACAGCCAAATACTAAAAACCATAAATTCGTCACAACCTGCAAAAATCAAAGCGATTCCACTGAGACAAAGACAAGTTACATCTCTTTAGCACCCCATTCATAGATAACTAATTTTTTTCCTACGTGGTTGCCAAGTTGGCATATTTTTTTCCTCTGGACTCAGAGTTATTGCCGAGAAAATGCGTAAAAATATTTCCCTTCACTTTTTTGTGGTAGGTAAATGGGTATTTTTGTAATGATATTGTCTAGACCTAACTTTGAGCAGTTGTTCGGACGAGTATTTACATAGGGTGTTCCCTGATAATGTAAATTTCCTTGCACCACTCGCTGATGATTATATATCAATAAATATATATTTAGCAATACAAATATCACCACAAATATATAGTTATTTCGTATTTGTACTGGAGAGCTTTGAGGTGTATATGTGCTATTTGGAGTGTAGTCAAGAGTTGTTTTTTTGACTTCCAAGAAAACTGATATTAATCACTTTTAAAAAATAGATGTTTACTATATTACAAATTCTGCTGATATCGACTTCGCTCATTTATAAATGTAAATACCCATAAGTCAGTTCAGACATGATATCGCTGTAGTTCACACCTGTAAACCGGTATCATCAATTAGTATATTTTATTGCGATAAAACTTACGAAGTATCAAAACTGTCAGATGTATATCTTTACATGCCTATTTACAGATATAAGTCAAATAATATACTCATCGACTGCTACGGAAAAAAATAAAATTTTGTTTAAATAGTTGTCTAAAATCAAGCTATTTACCTACACGTTAATCTCTAGCTAGATACAGAGGGAACAGGGGAAACTATTTTTCGTTTTGATTTTATTGAAGCAACAGGTTAGACTTACTAGTACCACGGGGCATAAATACGCCTACCTGTTCCCTCGCAACCATGCTCCGCGTGGGTGCAGCATCTACAAGGCTCCTGCCTCGTGAATGAAGACAGTAGCCCTCGCTAACTGAGTAACCACGTAGAGCATAGTCACTAGATGAAGTTGTGACGAGGTTAATACTCGGTTTATTTCCCCCAACCTGTACTAGCCGTAAGTTAATCCGAAGGAAGAAAACTTATCAGAACTAGAAATAAATAAAAATAATTTCATCCCCATAGATCAGGGATGAACGAATCAAAACAGACTATGCTTGGAGAAACAAACGAATATCACGCTTTTTGCGTCGTAAACGCGCGATCGCTTGACGTTGAAGTTGACGTGCTTTATTACTGGGGATGTTCATCCGTTTTGCAACTTCCGTAAGAGTTAATTGTCGATTGCTAGACAAACCATAGCGAAGGGTTAACACTTCCCTTTGCTGGGAGGTTAACTCACTCAGTAGTTGCTGAATGTATTCCTGGAGGGAATTATCATCGATTTGTTGCTCCAGGGAAGAATTTGTATCTTCCAACACATCCTGTAGATTACTTTGTCCATCATCACCAATTCGGACATCTAGTGATACAGGTTTACCAGACATGCGTAGATAAGTCTGGATTTGTTCTGGTTCTAAATCGAGTTCTTCAGCAAGTTGCTTGATGGAAGGAGGTTTGCCGTATTGTTGATAAAATTCCCGTTGTAGATGTTTGATTTTTTTGAGTTTGCCACAAATATGGATTGGTAAACGAATTGTTCGACTGCTTTGGTCAATTGCTCTGGTCATTGCTTGTCGAATCCACCAGTAAGCGTAGGTGGAGAATCGATAACCCATATTTGGGTCGAATTTTTCGATACCTTTTTGTAAACCGATATTACCTTCCTGGATGAGGTCGAGGATATCTATATTTAGATTTTGATATTTTTTGGCGATCGCAACCACTAAGCGGAGGTTGGCTTCCAGCATTTTGCGTTTGGCAATTTCTCCTTGACGGATAATTTCCTGTAATTGGGGGACTGTGATGTTTGCTGCTGCTGCAATAGAATTGGTTGAGGGTGGAGTGGTGGAATTTTGTGTTAACTCCGCTTCTATTTTCAGCAACTTCATCATTTGCTGAACTTGTTTAGCGTATTTAATTTCTTGCTCTGGCGTTAATAAAGGAATTCGACCAATTCTAATTAGGTAGTTTCCTAATGTATCTGCAAATTTTGTTTGTGATGTAGATAAACTCATACCATTTTAGATTTTAGATTTTGGATTACTCCAGACTACTGTACTATGCACGATAAAATCGGAGTATGGGTACGTTTAGCGTTGTCGAAAACTAACAGAAATATGTAGGTATATGAATCAGGAAAACCTGCTTATATGGAGGTTTCATTTTTTTTATCTGTTGCCTTCTTTTTTAAAGTTGGCATCATAACTATCAGTAAATAGGAAATAGTTGTTTGGCTGTGAGTGAAAGTAATAATATATTCGATTTACATGTCAATGGAAGTAAGTAGTTATGAACTTCAGAATTTATAACCTATAGCTCTATAGCTACTCAAAACAGAGGTTAAACACACTTGGGGATAAATTAGATTGGGAAATTGATTTTTAACCGTAAAATTTAATTTTTAATAAAAAATAAGTGACAGTGAATTATAATTAAGTATAATATGTAATCAAGAGAAAAACAGTATCATTAGATAGAGTGTTTTCTATATCTAAAGCATGAATCAACGGGCAAAAACACAACTATGATTTTTACTTTGCTACCACAGTCCTAAATAATTTGTGAAATATTATATGTAGGGTTGTTAACGGTTGACAGTTGACAGTCACCTGTCATCAGTCAACAGCACGCTATTTTTTACGACTGAAATCGGTATTGCTATAGCAGATTCAAGTATCATTAGATCAAATGCTTACTATGGGAATGACAAATCAAGATAGTTTGCTAGAAACGACACTGGGGTTTTTACTTGCTTTCTGATAATAATAATACTGATGATTAATTTCCCTCTTCAAGATACCGAAAACTTATTGCAAATGTTGGATTATCCTGCGGTGCTACATTATTCAACCTAACCAGTGTAATTCTGCATTTCTCACAGGTAAATGGTAACAATGGTAAGCATTGAGTAATATCAATTCTCTTGTACTTTTAAATAAATTAAACTAGATAATCAACGGTTATAGCCCCTAATCCCGCATTTCCCACAAAACCCTAAAACTCACAGAGAGTAGGGAGTAGAAGGAAAATGAATTCGTTACTCAAGGTTTACGACTTACTCGCTCAAAATCCAGGTAATGTGTAGCAAGCATCAGCGTAAACGATATCACAGCTGATACTAAATACAGCAGATTCGAGGTTTATGAGGTACAGTAGCAACAATTAGTAAACCAATTTTTTAGATGCTTTGGATCAACTAATGTCAGTGCAATTTTAATTAAACCATCAACTACAGATGCACTTTTAGGAGAAAACTGTTTTAAGAACGCTTTTAATTGTGACCACCAATGTTCAATTGGATTAAATTCAGGGGAATAAGGAGATAGATAAAGAACACTTGCTCCTACAGATTCAATCAAAGGCTTAATCTCTTCGACTTTATGTGCTGGCAGATTATCCATTACAACGACTGCACCAACCCATAATTGTGGAAGTAAAAAATGCTCTACAAAAACTTTATAAGCTTCTCCATTCATTGAGCCATTTAAAGTCATCACAGCTAAGACTTTTTTGAAGCTAATTCCTCCAATTACACTTATTTTTGCACCTCGGTAATATGGTTTAAAATCATAAGCTCTACTCCCGCGATCGCTTCGAGCATGAGTTCTAGTCAAACCAAGCAAAACACCCATTTCGTCTATAAACACAAGGTTTTCTGGGTCTATGTGTTTTACTTTCTCCCAATATTCTAATCTCAGTTTTTGGACTCTTTCTGTTTTCGCTTGGCTGCTACGTAAAGTCTTTTTTTTCGAGTTAATTCTTGTTTTTGCAATGCACAACACATCACACTTGCACACACCCAAATGTTATATTTTTCTCCAAAATACTCGCAATATTCCAATAAAGTTAAATCCGGGTAACTTTGAACCATTTCTGCTAATTCGCTACCGTAATCATCTAGCTTACCCTTCATTGCTCCACCTTGCTTTTTGGGTTCTAGATGCCCTTCCAATCTTTTTTGCCTGATTAGCTTCTGCACATAGCTTTTTGCTATACCAAACTGCACAGCTACTCCTCGAATTGATGTATCACCCTTTTCGTAAGCACTTACTATTTTTTCTCGTAAATCGATTGAGTAGGGTTTCATTTTAATTTTTGATGCACTAATAACAAGTGTACCTCATTTACCTCGAAAGTGCTGTATTTGTGATATCGCATAGAATTCTACCCCACCCTCTAAACGCGAAGCGTCTTCTCGCAGAGTACTTTTACTTAAGCTCGGGGAGGAAACTGGATTTCTGTTCCCCCTCCTTACGAGTGAGGTAGGGTTATTTGTATGCATTTTCAGATGAAATTGGGATTAATTTTCTTTCTACTCCCCATTTTCTCTTCCCTCTCAGTTTGAGAGATTTACTCCAAATGCAGGTAGAATATATTTGATATTTTTATCATTTTGTATCATCAACAGATAAACATGTTGCCACGGGATGAATTACTCAAGGGTGTAGAAAATCGCGAAACTGTTGCGAGGGTTATTGATTTAGCCGAACAAGCCATCAAAACCTGGGAAATCGTCCCCACTGATTTTCTATCCCCCCCGGAACAGATGGAAATTCAAACCGCATTTAGCCGTCTGGTGGAAATACAATTAGTCGCATGGGGTGGTTATCCCCAAGCAGAACGGAAACGGATGGCGATCGCGCGTGCAGAAATTCCCCTCGATCCATCCCAAGTGGAGTTAACAGCCTTAGATATAGCTGGAAATTTTTTGTTTGACACCGCATCCCATCGGGATTTTTTAGGAGCAATTTTAGGAACGGGAATAGTTAGGGAGAAAACAGGGGATATCATTGTCCTGGGGGAACGGGGTGCGCAGGTAATCGTTGTTCCCGAACTCGCTCCTTTTTTAGAAATGAATCTCAAGCAAGTTCGTTCTGTTCCTGTTCAAGTTCGACCCATCGACATCAGCGAAATCAAAATCCGCGAACCGAAAACGAAGGAAATTACCACCGTTGAAGCGTCATTACGCTTAGATGCGATCGCTTCTGCTGGTTTTGGCATGTCCCGCAGCAAAATGGTAGACTTAATCGATGGTGGAGATGTCCGGGTTAACTGGAAGGAAGTCACCCAACCCTCATCCCAACTTAAAAGCGGTGATTTAATTGCTATTCGTGGTAAGGGTCGATTGGAAATTGGTGAGATTGCAGTTACCAAAAAAGAACGCTACCGCATCCAAATGACTAGATATGTTTAAGTTCCTACTTGACGTTCAAGAGCGATCGCTAAATCATTAATTTCTATGATTGGGCTATAGTTAAGAGGAAGGTGTAATCATTGCCAACTACTCAGCAGGCGTTTCGATGCTTCCAACTTTGCCAAAATCTCACCAGCATGTATGTTCCTGTGGAAATAGTACGTTTAGATGAAAGAACTGGCAATGTCATCCTGATCACAGGAGAGGAAATTTTGATTGAGATATATCCGAACGGAGATTGGAGGTTTGTGGATGAAAGTGAACTTCAAAACCATGACAATGGGTGAACTGAAAAAATATGTTCTTGAACATCGCCATGACCAAACTGCATTTCAAGAATTAATGGATCGTATTGACGCTCAACCCCAAAAGCAGGTTTATGGTGAGGTGGATGCGGAACAGTTCTCTGCCCTCTTACAACAACATCGTCGTCAGAAAGGTTGAGGATATTCCGAAAAATACTACTATACTTTCCACGCTAATATGTTCGTTTTTTTTGGGTGAAAAGCATATGTAGGACTGAAACAACTGGCACATTTATTAGTGTCGGGTGTGGGAAACTTGGATATAGTATGTGTGGTATGCTAGGGACTGCCGTGTCACTCACCGATAATTAGAGTCAGATTCAAGTCATTAATTAAATGCTGGAAAAACTCAGAGTTTTCGTTTACGGAACACTCAAACCGGGGGAAGCAAACTATCAAGGCTATTGTGCAGCCCAAATAATCAACACCGAACGTGCATTTACGTTCGGTACTCTCTATGCTTTACCCGCAGGATACCCAGCAATGACTTGGGGTGAAACTCCTGTACATGGCTATATCTACGAATTTGCTGACCCTACCATTCTAATTCATTTAGACGAATTAGAAGATTATTATCCCTCGGCTCCACCAGAAAATAATTTGTACAATCGTCACCAAATAGAAGTTTTCCGATACCCAACATCTCCCAAACGACCAAAAGATTTACAGTCACTGGGCTATGCCTGGGCTTATATCATGGATGACCACAAAATTCAACAACTCGGTGGACAATTACTTCCAGACGGCTGGTGGTCAGGTTGCAATTTAACCCTTGAAATAAATGAGTCAAAATTACAATAAAAAACTATGAGAAACAGTTTAGCCCCTGATGTAAACAATTTAATTTAAAGATAACAAACACAACAAATAAAATTAATTGCACACCACACTCGAACCAGAACCTAATTAATCTCTCGATCTACATTATCATCCAAATTCACATCGATTTGATCGGATTCAGGAGATGAATTATGGGTTTTGGGAATCGGGAAAATAGGGTCATTAAGAGCCACCATCAACGGAGCTGATGGTTTCTGATACGTTTGGGCTTGTTCTAGGGGTTCATGGGCTAACTGGGGTGTACCAGAGCCGTTACCATTAAATAACCCTATACCCCCTAGCGCACAAGCCGCGATCGCAGCTCCACCAAATAGAAGTGTTAGCCGTCCACGTCGTTTCACCCTCTTGAGTACCCGTTGTACCGTTTCTTCCACAGGTTGGGAAGGTGTCGGAACAGGAAGTGTCCGTACCCCTTGCCGCAACCTTAATAATCTTCTGTATAATTGCTTCATCTCTGGGTCGTGATCCAACCAAGCTTGCACCTGTTGGCGCTCACTGGCCGTCACTTCCCCGTCTAAATACGCACTTAATAACTCGAAGCGATCGCGCTTTTCCATATCAAAACCACCCGTTTGGTTCTTGGTATGCATTCCATTCTTCCCTTGTCGCGGTGACAAGTGAGAATGTTCATTCAAGTTGGAGTTAGTATTCATCTTAACATTATTACCAATTGATTCACGGGTAAACACAGGGGGCAAAGCGTGAGTTTGATTGTTGATTGTTGAGAGCGTGGCAGAAGCACTCACGTTAATTATTTTTATGCTGCTTTATTATTGATGGTAAATTTTAAGCATCAAGATAATTTTGTAATTGCGATTGTAAACGCGATCGCGCTCTGGCAATTCTTGATTTAACCGTACCTAGCGAGACACCTGTAATTTCTGCAATTTCTTCGTAGGCCATCCCTTCAATTTCTCGTAGTACAATAGTAGTACGGAAAACTTCCGGTAAATCAGCGATCGCCTCACGCAGTTGCTCGTAAAATTCCCGTGTGGTCAGTTCTTCCTCTGGTCCTGGAGTATCCCCAGCAATTTCCCAATCCATCTCCCCATCATCCATTGAGCGGGGAGCATCCAAAGACAAGGGACTAACAACGCGCTTACGTTTGCGCAGTTCGTCATAGAACAAGTTGGTAGCAATTCGACTCAACCAACCTTGGAATTTACCAGGTTCTTGTAACTTACTGATATTGCGAAATACGCGAATCCAAACCTCTTGAGCCATGTCAGCACGGTCAGCCCAATCTGGAGCCAGATGGTATAAAACTCGCTCAACATGAGTTTGGTAACGGCGCATTAACTCCGCAAAAGCAGCGCAATCAGGACGCAGCCCCTCTTGACAGCGCAATATCAAATCGTGGTTTGTGAGTTTGTCAACTTGCACCGATGGTTCCACATTCCTGGGTACAGCTGTTGACCAGGATACAGCAATCGATTGACTCATAGATCGTACTGGTTTTTGAAACATCCCTACCCATTTAGACATTTTTCTGATGGGTATGTTCCCCCAGCGAGTGACGGATTTCCGACTGGAACACCGATGTATCTATAATCATGGGTCAAATCGATTTTGCCAACCAATGGACAACCTGTTTAACTGCTCTCGAATTGTTTTCCAATCAGACTTTACCCGATTTTTTTCAGAAATTCCCAATTTCCGTATAGATGTGCAATATTTACAACCGTCATAGAAGGAAGCAGGGAGTAAATCCCACGTCCTCAATCTTTAACTTGATCCCTTTCCAACTTTAATCACTCATGCTATATTGTGAAAGAGGTTAAAAACCTAGAGTTTACAACTCTCCCCTTTGAGACTAAGACCGTTTAGGCAACAAGGAGGTGATGCCCATGATAGAAAGTAGTAAACGCATGGGTCATCAGGTTGTAGTTAGCCGGCTGTGTGCCGGGGCTGTTCTCGCTTAGGTTAGTTTTAGTAGTTTGAAGGAACTAAATTTCTTTCATCACACTAAGATTAGCCAGGGGTTCCTTCCGGCAGTCTGGTTACAACCTTGAAGACCCAACTAGACCGCTCCTATTTTAGGTCATCTGATCTAAACTAGGAGCGGATAGTTTTATAGTTTTTAAGAGAGAAAATTCTTAAAAATCCGCAAACCTGCGCCAAACCAGTTTATCATCTTGAGTGCCGACAATACTGGTTAGGAGAGCAGAAAGTGAAAGTCAAAGCCGCAGTTGCCCATCAAGCCGGTCAACCTTTAACGATTGAAACTGTAGACCTAGCTCCACCGTTAGCAGGGGAAGTACTAGTAGAAATTAAAGCCAGTGGGGTTTGTCACACCGATGCGTATACACTTTCGGGTAAAGACCCAGAAGGTTTGTTTCCAGCAGTACTGGGACACGAAGGTGCAGGAGTTGTGGTTGAAGTCGGTGATGGAGTCACCAGTTTGCAACCAGGAGACCATGTAATTCCCCTATATATTCCCGAATGTCGCCAGTGTGAATACTGTCTGAGTCAAAAAACCAATTTATGTCAAGCAATACGAGTCACCCAGGGACGGGGAGTAATGCCAGATGGCACAAGTCGGTTTTCCATTGATGGCACACCACTCTTCCATTATATGGGTACTTCCACCTTTTCCAATTATACAGTAGTGCCGGAAATTGCTTTAGCTAAAATTCGTGAAGATGCACCCTTTGATAAGGTTTGTTATATCGGTTGCGGTGTAACCACCGGGATTGGAGCAGTGATTAACACAGCAAAAGTCGAACCGGGTGCGAATGTAGTGGTATTTGGGTTAGGGGGAATTGGTTTAAATGTGATTCAAGCATCCCGAATGGTGGGTGCGAACATGATTATTGGGGTAGATATTAATCCAGAGAAACAAGCGATCGCCGAAAAATTTGGCATGACCCATTTTGTTAATCCCCGCGAATTGGACACAGACATTGTTTCCTACCTGGTAGATTTAACCAAGGGGGGTGCAGATTACAGCTTTGAATGTATTGGTAACGTGAATGTGATGCGTCAAGCCCTAGAATGTTGTCATAAGGGTTGGGGTGTAAGTGTAATTATTGGGGTAGCAGGTGCTGGAGAAGAAATTCGCACCCGTCCTTTCCAATTGGTAACGGGAAGAGTTTGGAAAGGAACTGCATTTGGAGGAGCGAGGGGACGAACTGATGTACCGAAGATTGTAGATTGGTATATGGATGGGAAAATCAATATCGATGATTTGATTACCCATGTAATGCCTATTGAAAAAATCAATGATGCTTTTGAATTAATGCATCGGGGTGAGTCAATTCGCAGTGTAGTGACTTTCTAGTTGGAAAATAGGGAGTAGGGAGTAAGGAGTAGGAATGAGCTATTGAGATGCTTCTCTGGGTGTCTGCCTATTCATTGAGGATGTCTAATGTATCCTGTGTTCTGTCTCCTGTCTCCTTTTTAATTATCGCCATTTCCAAGGGAGATTATATATTCTTGAACTTGATTATCTAAAGTATGCTGCTGAAAGCTGCCGTGATTTTGTTCACAGATAATGTAATTAACCATCATCAATTTTAAGTCATCCGTAGCTGAATTGGCTGAGATATGTGCATGGGGTAATTTTTCCGGAAATTGATAAGTGATTTGGATGTTAATTTTTGTTGATTCTAACTGTTGAGTGTTCACTTTGATAATTTTTTCATCTATTTCTTGAGCATTGAAATGGTCAATCATATATTCAAACAGATAAAATAAAGCGTAGTGAATATACCTGGCATAAATTTGTAGAGGTAAATCACTGATGTATTGTTTGACAATCTGAATATGATGGCTTTTGAATTGAGATTGAAATAGATTTAAAATCCCCTCTAATAAATCATGAATATCAACTAGTTTCCCATCCATATCGCTAGCAAAACAGAAATTTTCCAGCAAATATAAACTGTTTTGCAAAGCCTTAATATTCAACTTAGCAGAGTTCGTAACCTTATGTAAATCATGGGTTAACTTCTCAAGATTAATTCGATGTAAAGCCGTTTGAATATTTGCAGGAGCTTGGGGATAACTTTTTTGGTATAAATTGACGAGATAGAGCAAATCATCACTAGAGCGGGAACTGCGTAAAAAAGAAGCAGCGATCGCATTTGTCGGGTTTTTGATTTCTTGGGTGATACCCAGAGCAAACCGATCTACCGTTTGCTGAATTTGTTGATGCATAGTTAATGCATAACTTTGTTGTAACTTTTGTAAACTTTCGGCTCGATGTTGCGATTGTTGGCGAATTGTTTCCAATTGTAATAAAGTCTGTTCATGAATTTTTGAGTGTGCTAGCAACAACTGCTGAACACTGATAACACCTGTTTTTCCATTGGTGACAGCAACAACAATAGGTTCGTAAACAAGTTGGGGAGAACGTTCCAAAGCCATTTGGGTTGCTGTGGTAATTAAAGTTGTATCAGGGATAACTAAAATTTCTGGCTTGAGGAAATTATAGAGATTTGCGATCGCTTTATCCGCAAACAACCCTAAACTATACTTGCGACTCATAAATTCAAAAAACACCCGTCGCGATATCATCCCCAGGTATTGATCATTGGACGTGAGAATTATCCCCGGTATTAGGGGTTCCTGCTGAAATATTTGCGCTAAAGTCTCACTAGGAAGTTTCACATCCACATTGATTTTCCAGTCAGACAAATCCTTGAGTTGTGAATCTTGGTGGTAGTTTTGTGTTTGCGGATCAAGTATTGTTTGCATCACTAATTCCCTGGATAAAATGACTGACAAAGGATATAATCGACAGAAGTCAAGTTGAGGATATTAATAGCTGTCAAGGATGAAAATGACTAATACGGAATAGAAAATCATAGAAAATAGAATATTATTGTATAGATTTTCGACCCCAAAATCTCCGTAGCCACAATACATTTCCCCTGTTTTTAACAGTTAAAATCAGCCAAAAACTAGAAAAATGTCTCTAAATCTCAAAAAAATAGTGATATAGCGCTCCGCAAACTCCCTACTTAGATGGAGTTAATATTGATTTTCTTGTACTTTGAAATCAATACAACTAGAATCATCAACGGTTATAGATCCTAATATGTAGCGACCATTAGCGTAAACTCAATAACATAGGACAAGCAACTATACTCGACTCGATGCTTGATACATACCTCAGTACTGTCGATCCATCTACACTATTTATTTTTGGCGTTGCTGAATACAAATATGAATTGAAAATTTGACGTTATGTAGAGACGTAGCGACCCTACGTCTCTACGTAGACCAGCGTAGCGCGGATCGACCGAAGAGACGATTGTGGTTTCAATACAAAATGTAAATCATCATAATTCATACCCAAATTCAGCAACGCCTTTATTTTTTATCTAGAAAATTAATATTAGTCTTAATCTTTTCACAGGTTGACCTAAAATTTCATTTCCTCTGAGAGGATGTTTGTCAAGCATTAATTATCACTATTTTGACATTTTGACTATCGTCCTGACTCTCAACATGGGGTTATAAAGCTGATTTTTCCTTCGAGAGTACAGACGTGACATGTCGCGTCTCTTCCTATTCCCAAAAACGATAATTCAAGTATTAAAAATGACTTTTAAAACAACCTTTTAGGAGATACGAATAAATGTCAATACCTCTATGGATTGATATAATTCAGGAAATAACCCCTGATGTCAAATCATACCCCCAGAGGTTCTCACCATTCATTATTCATACCCTCACATTCCCCAACCCCTACCCATACTCACCCCCAATCCCATTTATGACATTCATCCCCTAGAATACTTGGTCACTTTCTATATGGTTTTGTTTGATGATCAAAACAGGGGTAGCAATCATGAATGGCAAACACAATGATGATTTACTGAGGTTCTTGCAGGACGAATTGGCAATTCCTACAGATGATTTAAAATTAGCAATTCGACGAACGGATGAAATTCCTAGTATGTTACCGATGGTGCTGTGGCAATATGGATTTGTTTCTATTCACCAATTGGAGAAAATTTTTGATTGGTTACAAAATTAATCAGTTATGGGAAATGTATTTTTCGGGAATGGGAAGAGACGCGACATGTCGCGTCTGTACTCTCGAAGGAAAAATCAGCTTTATAACCCCATGTCCAGGGTCATGACGATAGTCAACATAGTGATAATTAATACTTGACAAACATCCTCTAATGAAAGTGAATTGTCGCCAAAAAACCGAGGATTTCTTGTTTGAGGATGGTAGATTCTTGAATAATATCTTCCATCGGTTCATCCTCT
The DNA here is from genome assembly GCF_002368395.1 of Calothrix sp. NIES-3974. Classification (GTDB taxonomy): domain Bacteria; phylum Cyanobacteriota; class Cyanobacteriia; order Cyanobacteriales; family Nostocaceae; genus NIES-3974. The sequence continues at coordinate 618,857 of NZ_AP018254.1, read as the reverse complement.
GCATAACTAAATTGGCTGGTGACCACATAAAAAAAATGATGGAAATCAAAAGCCAAAAATCCTCGGTAAGCATTTAATCTCACCATTACTCCTTGGGGATTTTGTTGACACAGATGGGAACCCTTCGGCATTTTCATCACCACAAAATATCCCCCAGCGAATATATCTGGGCAAAATTCCGTATATGCAACACTTGAATCAGGTATATTTGCCAATATTACCTGGGGAATATATTTTGACCATAGCAGTGTTTGAAAATATTTTTCCCGTCCACAGATGGCAATTTGCTGATGAAATTCCCTGGAAATTGGATAATAATCAATCCGTAAAAGTAAACCTTGAGCATCAGTAAAAGCAACAGCACCATCATGGACTTGAATTTTGCCACCTAATTCCATATCCACGGGTATAGGTAAGCTAAAATTCCCCAAGGGAGATGTATATATTTCGCTGGAACTATTCATCATCCCTGGGATGACAGGTGTAAGTTCCTCCTCGTTTTCATTTTCATCAACATTTGCTTCTGTTTCATCCCAAGTAACTTCAAAAGCAGTTAAAACATCCTCTATTACCTGTTCCGCTTCTGCATCAGTAATTTCTAAGCTGATTTGGAGTTGTTTGAGCAATCGCAAATGGGGACGGGGAATAGTAATGTTTTCTGTATCAATGAGAACACTAACTCCCGCCGCAAACCCATCCAGGGTAAAATTATCAGTCAGCACCTCACTTGCGGCATTAAACAAAGCTCCCACACCCTCCGTTGCAGCAGTTGCAACTAGTTTGTCAACCATTTGCCACAATTGTGCATGGGAATAGAACTCAAATATTTCAAAACCCGACAGAATATCCACCAGCCAATTAACATCGATATTCGCAAGGGAATATGCACCAGAAAAACTAACCACCGCGATCGCAGCGACCGCTTCCTCTGAAGTCAGTATATCGACGGCAATATCATTTGATTGAAAAATCCAGTCGTATTTACCCATAATATGTGATTGCTTGCGCGCTCCGTGTCAGTTCGCGCTCATAAAAACAGTATCACGCTGGGAAAAATTAACAAAGTTTACCTATTAACCCAAAGGTTCAGGTCAGTCGATCTCGTAGACAAGTTTTAAAACGTTGTTGTACAAAGACTCTGTAATCCAAAACCCAGCCTCATTAATCAACGCATCCAACAAAGGTTTCACTTCTAGGATCAAGCCTTGGCTTTTAGCCTCGACTAAAACCCCCAGGATACCTGTATAGGGAAGGTTTAGCCTACTTGCGATTAGCCGACCTCGACGCTCATCAATCAACACCTGGTCAGCTTGAATTTCTACAGCTAAGGCGATCGCCTCTGCTTCTCCAATATCAAGTTCATTGCTCGAGGCTTTGACTAGAGTGCGATCGCGAACAGCACACATTTAAATCCAGTCACAAGTTTGTACTTCGACTGCACCTGCAACAGGAAAGTTAGGATCAGTGAGTTCTCGGAAAACGGCTTCAGGGATGAGAAGCGTTCCATACAATTGGTGGAGGAGATAAAGCTGATTAATTGCGGCAAGATTGTTAATCGGTGATGTGTCGCTAACAATAATCACAACCGACCCATCTCCCGAAGGTTTTGAATATCCTGCTCAAAATCTTCTAACCCATAATGCACTGGTATATGGCGACTAGCAAGTAGGTGTTGAAAGGCGACACGGTGCATTCCTGCGAATCGGCTTGCTTGAGCAAGAGTAAGCTTGTCACGCTGAAAGAGCATAACAGCAATTTCTTGCCGCATTTGAGTCTCATTCATGCCGGTTGCAGTCAAAATCTCATCTGGGACAACAACGCTCATAGCTAAATTCCTCCCAATTTAGCCCATTTTAATCGATCTAAGAGACGGCCCGTCGGGTCGTCTCTACTTTGGGATTATCGATCTAAACGTCCTTCAATTTCAGTCGCACAAACTGTACCAGGAGTATTTTCCAATCGAAAGCGATCGCAATCACGTTTTTGCTCCCGTTGTAATGACCAACCGTAGGGTTTGTCTGAGGTGACTACCGTACTTGGCATTGTTGTTAAGCGGAAGTAAGCTCCACGAAAATTGGTCATTTGTAATTTTGCACCCTTGAAGTTGGCTCCTTCGAGGTTTGCACTCATGAGACTGGCAAAACTTAAGTCGGCATTTTCAAATGATGTTGATTTGAGAATCGCACCTGTTAAGGAAGCTCTTTGCAAGTTTGTATTATTCAATACAGCACCCTCCATATTCACACCCGTCAGGTCAGCGTTGCGGAGGTTGGAACCTTCTAACTTCGCTCCTCTGAGGTTGGCTTCCCGTAGTACAACCCCTTCTAGATTTACTTGAGTCAGGTCAACACCGCTCAAATCACACCGGGGACAGCTTCTAGTGGTTTTGAGAAGTTCTAGGTCTTGGGGGTTAAAAGCGTTTGCTTGTCCGACTAAACCTAATCCTGCGATCGCGAGTAATGTGGCCGAGATTGTTAATTTCATATGTTTTACGGATATCACTTACGTGCCTATTGTCTTACTTAAGATATACGACTTTTTACGGATAAATCATGGATAAAGCTTTAATCAAGAAATAAGTACTGATTATGAAATATCCATAAAGCAGCCCCTTCAAGATACAAAAAAACCCATCAAAATTGAAGTGATGAGTAGATAAGGGTATTATATTTGACTTTGTATGGAAAATATAGCGTGATATCGGTAATTCCGGCAATATTCCTCCGTTTAAACTTTGTTGATGGAAAAATCTTCAAAGTGGTTTTTCAAATTAACCCTAGAGAAGCTATGGGAATCCGACTTGAACCTTGTTAAGTATTCTGAGTCAGAAACCTTTGTATCGCAAGCTGCTAGTCAATTTATGTTTTCAAAAATCAAATAGGAATCCTAATATCTGGTAATTGCGAATCAAAGCGACAGTTCCCCAGTGGATCGAACTTCATTAAACTTTACCTGGAAAAGTTAGCTACACCTATGTATTCAATTATCATTGACCAATAAATATAAATATTGGGGGCTAGGGTACAATGCTAATTTACGCCCAGGTTAATTTTGGAACTAACTTTAGTCCAATCATAGGCATATCCTATATTGTGTTAGGATTGACAAAAGTATTCTTCTTAATACAACAAAATCGCCTCCGGAGTTGGTTTCTATTTATCTATCTATTCGAGCTTAGTTTATTGGCAATCATTGCCTTGACTCAATCGCAAAACCTATCCATTATTGTCTGGATTATTGGTTTTATCTCACTGTTAATCTTGACATCATTAATAATTTTGATTGCTGCTTGGGTTCAGAATTTTAGTAATCCAACTTTTACGAATATATTTGAAGTTATTTTTATCCCCAATTTATTTCTCTGTGCTGGTTTGATTGTATTATTTCATGGTTGGCGCTTAGATCCGATATTGCAAGCTCAAGCTCTGGGAATATTGATACTTGTCACCTATCTATTTTTGAAATCAAATCTATAGAAGTCGGGTTTCTGGGAAAATTTCCAATCCTAAATTAAATTTAAATCTAATAAATAAGCTAAAAACGCACTACCCAAAGGTACTGTGAGATTATCAACACCTAAAAAAGAGAAAACTTCTAATATTGTTGCAAATATTGCCACCACCGCAGCAATTACCCAAACTTGCCACATACCACCGTGGACAGAGTATAAAATCAGGCTACAAACGATATAACTACTCACAGTTACCGTGAGAGAACCTTCCCAACTTTTTTGTCCACCAAAAACCTGATATTTATGCTTGCCAAAACGTTGTCCAACCAGTGCAGCTAAACCATCACCCCAGCACATAACTAAAATTCCCAAAGCAGCATAATACTGCTGTTCTACAGACCAGAAAAAAGCAACCAAAATGCCAATACTTACAGAATAAAAAAAAGTACCCAGACTTTTACGACCAATACTATCTAGACCGGGAAGAATAGGCAGATAATAGGAAATTAGGGTGACAATACTAGCAATAAATGCAGCAACAATTCCTAAGATTGCTGGAGTATCAAAACACCATGCAAACAGAATGACATGACCCGTACCAATATGAACTATTTTACGGCTAATCTCTGTATCAGTTCGGAAAATGCGGCGAATAGTGAAGGCAACAACTAAGACAAAACCCAACCATAACAGAACCACAACACCCTGAAACCATAAAGACATTGAACCTACGCTTGAATCGAAATGATAAAATAAATCAAACAAAGTATTTTTATACAACTTAACGCCAAAAAATTAATTCTACAGAATCAGAAAATTTATCATATATATTGACACTCTTAAAGTCTGGACAAACCTGGATTGATGACTTCCCATTTGCTACATCCTACACCTGCATTTCTCTTGAATTAACGGTAAGCGTTGAGTAATAGCTTAGTTTTATTTCTATTCCCTACTCCCTAAAAGTTTTAGGGGTCCGTGAGAAATCCAAGTATAGGTATATTTATGCCAAACTACAAAGCAGTGCTAATTTTTTGATAAATTTGAATCCTAAATCCAATGTAGAGGATTTGTGTACCAAAAGAAATACATGATGAAAATATTACTAATTTGGTTAATTCGCGGTTATCGCACCTTTATTTCTCCCTTGTTTCCTCCCACCTGTCGTTATCAACCGACTTGTTCGATGTATGCTATCCAAGCCATAGAAAGATTTGGTGCATTGCGAGGTGGGTACTTAGCCATTCGTCGCATTCTTCGCTGTCACCCCTTCGGTTCCAGTGGATATGACCCCGTACCGGAAACCTGGGGGAAAAAACCACACAAGCATGGATGTGGATGTGGTGAGGAAACCAAAAAGTAAGCTTTTCGTTCGTTGAGATGGTAAATGCTTCAAGGACACCCGTCAACTGTCAACAAATCACAAGGGAAATATATCAATCTGCAAAGTACAATTCATCCCAATTTGGTATGGCTCCCCGTTGACTGATAAGTAACTGTTGGATACCTTTTTCACCACAGTCGAGTAATTGATTCATTTGTTCGCGGGTAAAGTAACCTGATTCTGCGGTTCCTTGAACTTCGACAATGGCTAGATGGTGATTCATCACAAGATTAAAATCAACCGTAGCAGCGACATCTTCAATATAATTCAAATCTAACAACGGTTCTCCTTCAACTAATCCCACAGAAACAGCCGCTATTTGCCCGATTATAGGTGATTTCTGCAAAACTCCTTGCTGCATTAGTTTGGATACAGCATTCGCCAAGGCTACAAATCCCCCTGTAATTGCGGTTGTTCTGGTTCCTGCATCGGCTTGCAGTACGTCCGCGTCGATGGTTAGGGTGATTTCCCCTAAAAGGCTCATATCTAAGGCTGCACGCAAACTACGCCCAATTAGCCTTTGGATTTCCTGGGTTCGTCCTGATAACTTCATAAATTCCCGTGGTTGTCGCTGTTGAGTGGCAGAAGGTAACATACGATACTCAGCAGTCAACCAACCTTGACCTGTCCCTTCCAAAAACTTGGGAACTCCCGGTGTGACACTAACTGTACACAAAACTTTGGTATCCCCACATTTAGTTAGTACCGAACCGGGTGCAAAGCGGGTAAAATCTGGTTCAAAACTAATCGGACGAAGTTGATTTACCTGCCGACCATCCGGACGCTGCCAAATCATTGCTGTTTGCCTCCTATAGGTGCTACAAGAATACAGCATACAGGATACAGTAGGGGTTGCAGGAGAGGAAAGAAACCCAAACGTCATGGGGGACTAGTACAAGTCGGCAGAAATACGCCTACCATTTTCCTTGCTCCCATGCTCCGCGTGGGAATCCAAGGGTGTGAGACTCCAGCCTTCATCATTGGGTGACTACGCAGAGCATAGTCACCAGATAATTATGAAGTATTACCAACAATTGTTAACTAATACTGCAAAACTCGACCTTGGGTTGACGTTTTTTGGTAATTAAATTCAAAAAGATAGTTATAGCACTCATTCATCAATCCATAGGAGAAATCAACGTGTTAACACCGATTTTGCTAACTACGGCAGCAACCACCCCCCTGGAATGGAGTCCAATAGTTGGGGGTATTATGATATTTGCGAATATTATTGCGATCGCATTTGCGAAAGCAACGGTAAAATATCAAAACGTTGGTCCAGCCATGCCTTCTCCTAACATGTTCGGTGGTTTTGGCTTAGGTGCTGTGTTAGGAGCAACTAGCTTTGGTCATATCCTCGGTGCTGGATTAATTTTGGGTTTACACAGCATTGGTAGAATTTAACCAGAGCCAATATCCATATCCGGTGTCTCTCAAGTTTTAACCAAAATCCTGTTAAACAAAAGGGAGGTGAATTATGATGATCCACCTCCTTATCTTTAGGTATTTATCAGTATTAATATCTAATACCCAGACTACTAGGACATACCTCGCATTTGTCGCAGGGTGTTGAGACATGCGGGACAATCGCAACCAAAGAGAGCGATCGCAGCATCACTTTCTTCCTCTGTAAAGTTCAATTCACCCCCTTGATTGGGAATAACTTGATCAGGACGTAAAAAGTCCGGTGAGGATGCAAGGGTGGTGGCTGACTTGTGACGACGCTGACAGACAAAGTTAGGTACGACACCATAGTTAGTCGCAGTTATGCAAGAGTTGCTATTACCAGTATTGTTTTGTCCGGCACTAGCTGGTTGAGTAATAACCACTAGAGAAATAATCGAGGCAAATAGGGCTGGACTGGAAAGTAATGTGAGAGCAAATTTTCTGTTCATTTAGCTGATAACTGGGTTTTTGACTAAATTTTCAATCTTTACACACTCATTTCTGACTGCTCAGTAGATTTTATATAAACTTTGAGCTAATGTCACTGTAAATACGTATCAAGAGTGTGATTTGATCATAGATTAACCCTGATTGCCTCATTCAGTTTAAAACTGGAACTACCAAATCAAGTGACTACAACAGAATGTCAACTGAAGCAATTTTAGAGCAGAGACTACATAGATTGCAGTCAAGTTCCCTACCCTTTATGGAATTTTGGATTACTCCGCGTAGGTGTCATATCGTTTACCCTAATGGTCGCTACATATCAAGGGCTATAACCGTTGATTATTGTAGTTTCATCTAGTTTAAAGTAGGTAGGTAGGTGCAATTAAACATAAAACCGCAACGTAACCAATCATTCGGCGTAGAGACGCGATATATCGCGTCTCTCCCTGATCTCAACGACAATTTTCACCACCCACCTACATACAAGAGAATCGATATTACATCCCCAGTCGATAAAAGCATTGGGAATCAGGCGAAAACGTTAAAATCCAATTAAGTTCCACGAACGGTTGGGTAAAAAGTAGTTCAAAAACAAGAAAAGTAAGATTAAAATCAAACTCATCATCCCAATCAAATACTCAAATCGCTCAAACAAACGCGGTAAAGCCACCACATACCGTTTAAAAAGTAAAAAATATCCCATCCAACCCATACCAACAATGGCTAGGGCTTTTACCAAATTCCCAACAGTATAGACCTTCAAGTCGAAAACACTTGTTACCATCAAAGTAGCCACTAGAGCCATAATTGTCACCCAAGTACCAGGTCTAATACTTTTCCATCCCTGATGGGGTAGAAAAATAAATTTGGCATACACAATTGCTGTTGCGACAGCAGCAACATTCATGATAATGGTTTGGAAAGGTAGGAGATGATCTAGCGTCAAAATTTTTGACCCATAACCGATAAAGAAGGGAAAACCAGAAATCGACAGAGCTGGTAAAAGCAAGGCAAACCAGTGTCCGCTATTTATCGGTTGAAATTGTAGTTCCCGGAAATTTCGACTGGGTAATTTACCAACAGTCAAGAAAATAGCTGACTTTGCTAGTCCGTGGGCTAATGCGTAAAAACCCCCTACCGATGGAGCTGCAAGTACCCAACCTAACTGGGAAATTGTACTGAATGCTAGTGTACGCTTGGTATCTCTCTCCAGGATGGCACAGGATACCCCAAAAATCACTGAGGCTAGGGAGATCATTCTCACAATCGGATCGATTTCTTCTAAAATCAGGGCACAACGGACAATGGCAAATGTGGCAGCTTTTTCCACAACCCCCGAAAGCATAGCGGATACAGGTGTTTCTGATTCCGAGTTAGTCAATGGAGACCATAACCCGGAAATGAAAATTCCCCCTTTAGTTAATAACCCAAGAAAAATTAAGGCAATAGCCTCGGTTGTTGTCTTCGTTAGTCCCGCAAAAGCAAAGGAATTATTCGCCTCATAGACCAATACTGCACCTAGCAAATAAAACAGCATGGAGGTATTACTTACGAACATATAGCGCAGTGCAGTCCAAATCGAGCGATCGCTGCGAGGATAGGCTACTAATAAAAAGGTTGTAATCCCGATCATCTCTAAGGCGACATACAAACTGATAAAATCTGCACAGATAAATACGGAGTTGATGCTTCCGTGTAAAATAGTTATCTGGGTGTAAAAAAAATTAGCTTTATTTGTTTGCCAACAGTAGAGAATTACAATTGCCGTGATCAGACCATTAGTCAAGATAAAGTAGCGACTAAGATCATCTATCATTAAGGAAATGCCAAAATTATCGATTAATACCAAGTTCAATGGCAATTGGGTGAAAAATAAGTTTAATGCATAGCCAATGGTAACTAGGGTGACACCTAGGGCAATATATCGATCCAGTTTCGGTATCAAATAAATGACTAATCCGCAAAATAAGGAAATTACAACCCAGATAATAGTAAGTTTAATCATGGTAAAGTTTTACTCAGTTTCAGCACCTTTGGTTCCAATTCATTGTGGGACTTGAATATCAACAGAAATTATTCAAGATTTAGCAAGACAAGTATTCAGGAATAAACTTTAATCGCATTTTCCATTCGTATCGCGGTCAGCGTTGATTTTCCCACTCCCTTGTAAATAGGGAGTGGGGCACATACGTGAACATATCGCGTCTCTACGGGGAGTTGTGAGTAGTGTAATGATTCAGATTGACCGGAGGGGAAAAGCTACTTTCACAGGTTCTGCTGTCAGCAGTACATGTAGGCTACTCCCTATACCCTGATAGTTTTAGGGTTTGTGAAAAATCCGGGTTTGACCGTGATATGTAAAATTTCAAACCCTACATAAAAACCAAAAAATAATTGTGATTTACAACAATTATGTAAGATCCACACAATCGTAATGATTGCGCAATTCTTAAATTAAATTGGTTTTTATTTGAGTTATTCTAAATTTATTGTATGATAGATAACTTTAGTATTTTTTACCAAAAATAACGAATATCCGATGCATTCCATAGACAAAAAATTATCTTAAGCAAGATAGGATGGGGGCATGTGTCTGTTATATCCACACTTTAGTGTCAAGACCTGAAAATTACGGGAAAAGTTCCTTTCTTTTTGGTAGGGAAAGATGGATAAAGCGCAAAAACAATGTATTTTGTCAATATGTCTAAGTATATAAATTATTGGGATATATTGTAGTTTTTGGTCAGGAAAGGGTTAATAATATTAAGGTATGGGGAGTGGGAGTAAGGGGTAAGAAAAGGTATCGAAATTTTAGTGAAATGGTATTACCGCGATCGCTGGGTTATTGGGTTTGGCTTGTGGCTGATCAAAGAGATGTTTGAGATGGATTTTTAGGGGACGAATGCAGCGATGGGTGTGTTGTGGAGTCGATAAATTGTAATCAAAAAAGTTAGATGAATTTTGATGCTATTAGAATTAAGACAACTGAGGATTCAACCGGGACAGCAACTATTACTTGAGGATGTTAGTTGGGAACAATTTGAAAATATTTTGGCGGAATTAGGAGAACATCGTGCCGCCAGAATATCCTATAGTAATGGTTTTCTAGAAATTATGGTTCCCTTACCCGAACATGAAAAAGCCAAGGAAATCATTGGCGATATGGTGAAAATTTTATTGCAGGAACTAAGTATTAATTATGATGCTTTAGGTTCAACCACCCTCAAAAATGAAGCCATGAGTCAGGGAGTGGAGCCAGATGCTTGCTTTTACATTCAAAATCAAGCGGCAGTTATTGGTAAAAATCGCATAAATTTAAATATGGATCCACCTCCAGATTTAGCGATAGAAATTGATATAACTTCCCGCACACAATTGGGTAACTACCAAATGTTGGGAGTTCCAGAACTGTGGCGATATGAAAAGCAAGGGTTAAAAATTCATGTTTTGGAAAATGGGAAATATGTAGAATCAAATTGTAGTCCTACTTTTCCAGGTATCCCGATAATTGAGTTAGTAAACCAATACATCCAGCAGAGTCAATTTATTGGTAGCAGCCAAGCAATTCGAGCTTTTAGAGATTGGCTGCGAGATCACATTTAATTTTAGTTTTAATCTGGAATGGGAGTCAGGTAAACTTTCCTCCGTAGCGGTCGGGGAAAAAGTCCCCCTATCTCCCGTCTTCTCAGATTTTTATTGTGTTACAACCGACATATCCATATCATTGCCCGATTTCGCAACACCCCTTCCCCACATCACCACAACAAACTGGGCAAACTCGCAATTACCGTCGCAACTAAAGTCCATAACGAAAATTTAGGAATATCAGCATCTTCTAAAGCAGATGACATTTGCGAAAATGAGGCCAACATCCCCGCTAACAAAACGACAAAAAAAGATAAATATCTTCCTATAGACATATTGACTCCTCGTTACTTATTCACCATACCAATAGGTAGTAAAGTTGGCAGTCAGCTTGAATACAAAGCAATTCTTGTTTAATAAATTTTTGAAAAAAATGAAGTTATCGTGATCTGAGTAGTCGAATTGACAACAAGTGGTTTTGGAGAGACTTCACGATTCCGGTGAGATTAACAGAGATTTTAGATTGGCAAGAAGATTGTATCCGGGCTATATACTCTAGACTAGAATAAATAGTTCTGCTGTTAACATAGACAAAGTAAGCCATCGTGAATCCAATAGTCAAACCAAAGTAAATTACCTAGAATCAAACACCAGTGGGCATCTGAACCAATTACGATGGGGAAACCAAATCAGCTTGTCAAAAGTCTGGTTTCAAAATGGGTAACAGCAACAGCCCCTACCAGCCCGATAGCCTATGCTAAAAGTTATGCACCCTGCCGCGAACTCACCCACCCCGACATCTCAGTGGGAGGATCTAACTCAAATAACTACCCCCGGTGTAGTTGAATGGACAAATATTAAAACCCAGCTCGATTTAATTTTATTGGCGCTGGAGGCTTTAACTGGCATTGGTTCGGAAGCCATGCTAGCTGCGGCGATTGATCTTGGTTTAGAGTCAAAAGTTCCCGACCGTGTGGCTTTGTGGCGGTTACGCCAATCAAATCCGATGCGCAAGGGACAGGGAGGGCGAAAGAAACTGGATGTCGAAGAAGCGCGATCGCTTGTTTTGATTACCTGTCATCTAGCCAAACAAAACCAGGAATTAATTCGACGTGCGGTGAGTTTACTTGAACAAGTAGCAGAAAGCGATCGCGAACCCCATCAAACCGAATTACTGGGAGATTACATCGATGAGTTTTGTAATACCTATCAAGAAAGGATGGAGGAGGAAGTCCCCACTGCAATCGACTCACTGACCAATTTGGCATTGAAGTTGTTGATCGATCTGCTATTTTATAGCGGTCCGGGCGGACATCGTCGTCTTTGGCTCGCATTAATTGACCGCTCAACTAATTTTTAGATTTTGGGTTTGTGTTGCATCCAGATTCATAATCTATCGCTTTTAGACAGAACTTCCTCACAAACAAGTAGTACGTCTTACCAAATCCAAAATCCACCCATTTTAATGCAATTCTGCCATGCCTCGATCAAATCCTGTTATCCGTCGCTACACACCACCCACATGCACCCTAGAAGTGCTTGCGGAAAATTCGCCACTCTCGAAGTGGATGAATAAATCGGTACTTAAGCAAGTCAGATTTGAATTACGGCTCCTAGAACCCCAAACTACGGCTTCTCTTCCAGACAAACCCCATGTCAACGAAGATGGATCAGTCATCATTCGCGGCGATCGCGATCAGCTGGAAGCTCTGAGTACAGCCGTCCGCGATTATGTGCAACGTTTTATACAAACTCCTCCCGATAGCTTTTGGGATATCTACGGAAATAAAAGTTCATCAGAAAAGACAATTCAAGATTCCCCTGGACAGGCTGAATCCAAAACAGTGCAGCAAAAGTTACCACCAACTGCTGTCTTAAATAATCAGTATTTACAAAATCCTGGTTCACAAATCCATTTACAACCCAGTAATTATCTCAGCCACAATTTGTTTTTGGGAAATTTGTCATCCTCCCAACCCCATCCCAGTGTGAAACTGAGTTTATTACAATTATTTGACCTGGCTTCAGCTTTGGATCAATATAGTAGTGATGTGGTGAGTTTACCCGTCCTCAACGAGCAATCCAGTAAAGGTTGGCGAATTCCCAATTGGGCACCTGTTGCGGCTGTATTGGCTGTGAGTGTGGGTTTAACCCCTTTAACTATCAATTACGTTAATAATACCCGTAGACAACAAACTGCGAATCAAGTCCAAAATGACCCAGCCGATCAACAAATAGCCCTGAAAGCCGACCCGGAACCAACTATTCCCCCAACTCCCACCACACCATTACCGACCCTAGAGGGATTACCAAGCGTACCTCCTCCCGGTGCAACTGTAAATGTTCCCAGTGCAGTGAATACACCCACACCCCAAGTATCACCTAATGCTAGTATTCCTACCCCTGGAACCACACCAAATACAGTTGATCCAAACCAATTAGTTTTTCCCACAAATGCACCGGGAGTCGGGGGAAATATAAATATACCGAATACAGTCCCCGCACCTCCAACAATTGCCAGCGCTCAACTACCAAACACTAGCACCACAAGACAAAGTTCGTCATCCACAGCACAAAAATACACACCACCTACTCCTGGTAGTTTACCACCGGAGATTGCCAACTTACCGAGGGTCAAAGAAGCTCCACCAACTACGGGAACTACATCTGTGGCTGGAAAACAACCTGCAAATTCACCAATACCGAATGATACCGTAGATACCTCCGAATTAATTCGCCGGATTCGCGAAGGTAAACCTGTTGCCACAGCCGAAAACACAGCTATCCGCAATAGTGATAGTACCCTATTTGACACACCCCAAATTGCCGAAGCGCGGCAATTTTTGAGCAAACGTTGGCAAGTACCAGCTGGTTTAAAACAAAGTTTGGAGTACAGTTTAACTGTAGGTGTGGATGGGACAATCGAGCGGATTTTACCTTTAGGAAGTGCAGCTCGCACCTATGTGGATCGCACAGGAATTCCTTTGATTGGTGAAAAGTTTGTTTCCCCTAATCGCAATGGCCAATCAGTTCGGATTCGAGTGGTGTTTCGTCCGAATGGGAAGGTGGAGACTTTCCCGGATAACGATTAGTTTTTTTAGTGATAATACCGCGATTTTCTACAGAAATCGCGGTAAACTACTTTTTGAAAAAAGCAATTGTACCGGATTGATCACAAATTCCTAGACTTTTTAGGGATTTGGGAGTAGTGCGAAAATCAACCTTTAGCGATCGCTTGTTCAAAATGCAGGGTTCTGTGTTGAGAGAAACGACAGGAGAGGGTTCAACAGGCAGTTATTTTGGATGAAAATGGGATAATTTTTCCTTGGGAATTTCCAGATTTGCAAATTCCTATCCAGCAAATACTACCACCTGGGAAATAAATTATCCTCGTGTATCATCAAAATATATCAGGACTTATGCCAAGAAGATTTGTCCGCAGCGTCAGTCCTAACATCTAATCAAATCCAAATTCTGCGATCGCCCAGCAGTTGACCATATCCAGCTATGCAAACCCGTGAAACTACCTTTAACCTTCGTTTGTGGACTGTCGATGAATACCATCGCATGGCTGCTAGTGGTATCCTAGATGAGGATGAGAGGGTGGAACTACTAGAAGGTAAAATTATTTGGATGAGTGCGAAAGGTACCGCTCATAGCTCTGCTGTCGCAAGAAGTTATAAACTATTTGCCAGATTATGTGATAGTTTTGCTTGGGTAATTAGTCAAGATCCAATTACTTTAAATCACTATTCAGAACCGGAACCAGATATTTCAGTGGTCAAAATTGACCCCCTTGACTACGCTGACCACCATCCAAGACCAGAGGAAATTTATCTCATTATTGAAGTTGCTGATAGTAGTCTAAAATTTGACCAGGAAATCAAAAGTAAATCCTATGCTCAAGCGAGAATTCGGGATTACTGGGTTTTAGATGTGGTTAATCGGCAATTATATGTGTTGAGAGAACCGACAGACGAGGGTTATCAACAAGAATTTATTCTGGATGAAAATGGGATAATTTCTCCTTTGGAATTTCCAGATTTACAAATTCCCGTTCCACAGATGTTACCACCAATTAAATAAACTACCCTCCTATATCATCAAGACATAACATCAAACCCAAATAATGCGATCGCCCAGCAGTTGACCATATCCAGCTATGCAAACCCGTGAAACTACCTTTAACCTGCGTCTGTGGACTGTCGATGAATACCATCGCATGGCTGCTAGTGGTATCCTAGACGAAGATGAAAGGGTGGAACTGCTAGAAGGTAAAATTATTTGGATGAGTGCGAAAGGTACAGCTCATCGTTCTGCTGTAGTCAGAACAGATTATTTCCTCAAGGATGCTTTGAGAAACCGAGCATGGTTATCTTCTCAAGAACCAATTACTTTAAATCAATATTCGGAACCAGAACCAGATATTTCAGTGGTCAAAATTGACCCCCTTGACTACGCTGACCACCATCCAAGACCAAAGGAAATTTATCTCATTATTGAAATTGAAGTAGCTGATAGTAGTTTAAAATTTGACCGGGAAATCAAAAGTAAATCCTACGCTCAAGCGGGAATTCGGGATTACTGGGTTTTAGATGTGGTTAATCGGCAATTATATGTGTTGAGAGAACCGACAGACGAGGGTTATCAACAAGAATTTATTTTGGATGAAAATGGGATAATTTCCCCTTTAGAATTTCCAGATTTACAAATTCCCGTTCCACAGATGTTACCACCAATTAAATAAATTATCTTTCTATATTATCAAAATATAACATCATGGGAAATTTTTCCGAATTGTTTATGTAGACGCGATATAGCCTCTTTCATCGGAGCTGAACGCTAACGCGTCTCTACATCCACAATTCATCTGTCACATTCTTGTTTCAAATTGGTATTTAGGTAGGTACAATTAAACATAAAACCACAATGTAACCAATCATTCGGCGTAGAGACGACCCGTCGGGTCGTCTCTACGCCCTGTTCTTAACGACAATTTTCACCACCTACCTAAATTATTGCAAATTTTCCGAAAATTATATCTAAAGCAATTAAAAACAGAAATTCATTATTTTCAAATACGAATTTCCACTAAAAAGGGATGTAACAAATTTTATTTTCTTTAGGTTATTTTAATAGATTCACGTAGAACCATGTGTTTGAATTTAACTTAAATCAGTAAATTTTGTAAAATACAATACTCAGGAGAAGTTTATGACTGTATTAGTAAATCCTCTTCCCTTGAAGGAAGGTTCTAGGGGTGATGCAGTATATAGAATTCAAGAGATGTTAGGGGTCTTAAAATTATACACTGGACAGATAGATGGACATTTTGGTTCAAGAACTAAAGAAGCGGTGTTGACATATCAAGCGGGAAAAAACTTGACAAGAGATGGAATTGTGGGTCAAAATACTGTGATCGCATTAGATAATGATGCTTGGGCTGCACAACAACCCGTAATCAGGGAAGGTTCCAGGGGAGAAGCAGTCAGAGGATTTCAAGAAATGTACAGTAATTACTTGGGTTCATTGACCATTGACGGTGTATTTGGTCCGAAAACCAAAGATGCAGTTATGAATTTTCAGCGATCGCGCGGCTTAACACCAGATGGAGTCGTCGGTTCCAAAACCTGGTCTGAGTTGCGCTCCTACTCTACCCACGACATTCCCACGGATCAACGTATAAGTTTTATTTTTGAACCGCAAGGTTGTTAGGGACATTTTCCCGGATTTCTCACTAGCTAAGTTATAAGTCTTGAGTGACGGATTAATTTTCCTTCTACTCCCGATTTACTACTCCCTGTAAGTTTTAGGAATTTGCTCCAAATGCAGGATTGTGAGAGGAATGTCCACACAGCTATACTTTACACGGTCAATAAATAAGCTTTCTTGTTTAGATGGTTAATGTTTGAAGAAACTTAGCAATGCTACATTTCTACTCTGTCAACAAACCGAGAGAATACCAGCCTGTAAGATATAGCTTTCCTCCTCTACATGTCTGCAAGCACAAAGTGTAGGCTAATTAGTGGCAGTAGTTTCTTGTGATAATTCTATGGATGGCGATTCCTCTGATGGTGAGTCAAATTTGATTTCCCATCCCAAATACTCTTTAATAAAAGAGGCAGCCCATGCATATACCCGCTCCAATGGTCGTGCAAGGAATCTGAACAATGCAGAAGTCAATTCTTCCAGATTCGGTTGTTTTATTTCTAGCCAATTTCGTAAACTTTGACCACTCTGGAAAGCAATACCCCATACCCAAATTACTAAAGCGACGACTAAAGCCAATAGAAATAAAATCACTGCGATCGCTTGTTTGAAAATCTGCCAAGTTTTATTACCTGCTTGTTGATAAACGATTGCGGTATCCTTGTCTGAGAGGGTAGCCCACAGTTGCATTGCTCCTTGAATCGGATTGTATTCTGTGGGTTGGGTATTGTCCCTTTTGTACAGGACTGGAAGATTTGGGGATTCCGTACTCTTTGTCACCAAAGTTTCTTGCATAGTTTTTGAATCCATTTGTTTAGATTTATTATAGAATCCCCAATCGGCAGGAAATAAAATTGATACATTAGTTAATCAGTTAAAAACTTCACCTTTTTCCTTGTAAGTAGTAGTGCAAAATTAATTTTACACTTCGAGACGCTGAAATCTTTGGGATTACTACTCTTCGAGAAGGCTTCGCCAAGGTTTCTTGCTGCGGACATTATATATATTTATGTATATTTATATATATTATTTTGCATCAGCACTTATTCAGAGATTTTTATTCGGAGATTTGCAATCCCAAACCAATAATGCTATCAAATATCCATACCTTGGAAACGGGGCTAAACTATTTGGCGGAGGTGATTCAATGGCGAATGGATGGGGAATTTCATGGCAACGGGAAGTCCCACAGCCAGCTACCAAATCCACCAGCAGATTGGCTAACAACCGAGAGTCCCCTCACCCGCTATATTCGTAAGTATCAATTAGACAATGCCGCCCTGTTAACTTTACTGATTGCCCTAGCTCCCCACCTGCAACCAGATTTTTTCGACCGCCTGATTATGGCTCAGTTACCGCAAGCTGGTGACTATCCCCAAATCGGTGGTTGGCGTGGTAAATCCCATCGGGGATTTTTACCCACGGGGGAAACGGTAATATTTATTCTCAGTAATCATGACTTGGGTCAACGTCTATTACTTCAGCAAATTTTCAGTCAGGAACATCCCTTTGCTCGCGATCGCGTCCTGTATTTGGAACCACCTGGTGATGGCGAACCTGTGATGAGTGGGAAATTGGTGATGACCCAGGATTATATTGACTTATTTACCCAAGGACACTTTTCCCGCCCCCATTTTAGTCTGGATTTCCCTGCTCAACACATCACCACGGAGATGGAGTGGGAGGATTTAGTCCTTAATTCCCAGACTTTACAACAAATTCGTGACTTGGAAGCCTGGATTACCCACGGTGCAACTATTCTCTACGACTGGGGAATGAAAAGAAAGTTAAAATTGGGATACCGTGCCCTTTTTTATGGTCCTCCTGGTACTGGTAAAACCTTGACAGCTAGTCTTTTGGGTAAATATACAGGTAAAGATGTTTACAAAGTAGACCTGTCGATGGTGGTATCAAAGTTTATTGGGGAGACGGAAAAAAATCTGGCAAATCTGTTTGCAAGGGCAGAAAGTAAGGATTGGATTTTGTTTTTTGATGAGGCTGATGCTTTATTTGGTAAGCGCACAAATGTTCGAGATGCCCATGATAAGTACGCGAATCAGGAGGTAAGTTATCTGTTGCAGAGGGTGGAAAATTATGATGGATTGGTGATTCTGTCTTCCAATTTCAAAAGCAACATTGATGAAGCTTTTCTGCGAAGATTTCAATCATTGATCCAATTTCCCATCCCCAACCCCAAAGAGCGATCGCAGCTTTGGCAAATGGCTTTTCCTCCCCAGGTCGAACTGACTCCGGAGGTGGATTTAGGTTATCTTGCTAGTACTTACGAGCTGACGGGTTCGGAAATTATGAATGTGGTGCAGCATTGCTGTTTGCAAGTATTACAAAGTGGTCATGCAGTGATTAACCAAGAACAGATAATTAAGGCTATTAAACGAGAATTTAGCAAATCCGGTAAGATTTTATAACTCTCAATCAACACAGGTGATAGTGGTGGATGTACAGAAAATGAAAATATTTATTACATTCAGTCCCATCAAAACAAAAAAAGTCTATTGTTTTTAAGTAGGCAGCACATAACAACACTGAAGATTTTACCTATTCCTCCGGGGTGTTTTCGCTTATACTCGTTAATTTCAAGCTGTTCCTGTCAATTTTCCCACTTCTGTGCTGCAATCATTCCCCTGTTCACAGTTGGAATTTCCGTTTATCAGACCTTTAGTAACTAGCTTCTAATCGTCTGTCAATTTGATTTTGATGAATGTGTACTGAACTTGTCGAAGTACGGTAATGGGGGTCATTTTACCCGTGTCTGAGTTCAAAATGAAATGATGATATATCCATCATTTGATTTTGCTGTAAGTTTAAGTTGGCGTGCATAATTATCACTTGTTTGCTTGTAGTTGGGCAAAGAGCGCTCTAGGCGCAACCGCAAGCTAAATAAAGAGACTTTTCTTTACATAGTACTCTTCAATCTAAGAAAGAAGATGCTGCGCATTTATGGTTATTTCTCGCCAACTTACTTATTTTGTTCATATTGACAGGTCACTAGTAAATGTAAACCATTTAAGTGATTGCTGTCTAAATGGATTGCGGAAGTTGGGTTAATCAGGCAATCGCCATCAGAAAAATCTCATTTCTTGATTGTGAATTAGTTAAGTTCAACGGGGAAACCTGAGCAAAATATGAGTCTCCTCATCAATTGTTGATGTTTCCCTGAGTCGCCTACATGTACTACTAAAACCAGAATATATGAAAGTAGTTTTTCCCTATTCCCTATTTACAAGTCAGATAATTCTGTAACATCCGGAAATCTCCAACTTTCATGATTATTGATGCAATGCGGCTAATACAGCTTGCTTTACAGCGTTATATTCGAGAGGTTGAGCCACAGCTTGAACCAGCTCAGATTGTCATCATTGATAATATTGCCACAGCCCAAGAACTAGGTGGTACTAATAACCAACTAAATGGACATGTAGTGATGAGTCTGGTTAATCTTCAGGAGGAGACTACACTCAAGAATGGTTCTAATTATCGTTTAGAAAATGGTCGTGCAGTTTACCAAAATCCCCCCGTTCACCTGAACTTATTTATTCTCTTTACCGTTCTCCACAACCAGCACGAAACAGCTTTGCAACTCCTATCACGAGTGATTGAATTTTTCCAATTCCAGAGGGAATTTTCACCACTGACAACACCCACCGGTTCAGGGATGTCACAAAATGTCCGAGTTATTTTAGATTTGTATTCTTTGACCTTTGAACAACTGAACCATCTTTGGGGGACTTTGGGGGGTAAACAGATTCCTTTTGTTATGTATCGCGCTCGTCTAGTTAGCTTAGAGGTGCAAAAACGGCAAGCAGAATCACCTGTAATTAGTGAAATGAATTTGAATGAGTCAGGTCGGGGCTAGATGATGAAGATTTTATATAAACAAATTCTGAATTTGCAACTCTGGCATGATTATTACTTGGGTCAACCCGATCCATCAACCTTACCAGGAGTAAATTATGAAATATCATCGATATTAACTCTGGTTCCGACTGCGCATTGTCAACGGGTGCTGAAAAATCTGCGCTGGATTTTTCGTCCCCAACCCTGGGGAGCAAGTATTTTTGCTGATGTGGAGAAAATAAATTCTGCTAGTTCCCATCCTGATTATCAAACCCAGATACCAGTAGATCGTCCGCAACGATTAACATTTTGGTTAGTAGTGCGCGATCGCTATTTTAGTAATTACACAAATTTATCCCTGAGTACACCTGGTCAGCAAATTTATTATTTTTCCAATTTATCGGCGAATCAAGGTCATGCTTTATTTCTGAGCCAACCCTTACCAGTTTACGCTCCCCGCACAAGCTATCAGCTGGGACAATTGGTAACCCATGATGGTAAAACCCTAGAGGGATTACGGAATCATACATCAGTTGATGATATTCCTGATACTCGTGATTGGGATAGTTTTCCCGGTAGTCAGTATGTTTCCTCCCTAGATAGACTAGCAAAACAGGTATTATTGAAAATACATACCTTGAGTCGAGCAGACCCCGGTGAGACCTTTCACTTCACCTTGGTAGATGCAAACCAACTGGAAACCTGGAAACAAAAGGTGACAGTACCGGAGAATCATATTTCCGGAAATGCGATCGCTGTGAACCTGAATTTTTCTGGTCAACTCCCTGGTTGCTATCAACTACATCTAAACAATACTCCTGTGGAAAAATTTATCCTTTATGACCCGATGACCAGGAGTGATGCATTTGCCTTAGTAGAAATTATTCTCAATCAGAATTTAGTTCCACCGGCTTTTTCCCTATTGCAATACCAGGAAGGAAAAACCCGAATTCGTCCCCAAACCTACGTAATTCGCTTTAAAAACCGGGCTACCCATTGGCGATATCGCTACGAACAACCCCACGGATTCAACCAAGATGAGCTACCTGATTTTCAATTACAAGATGATAAAACCTACTTTAGTCAGCGTCCCCAAGGACTGCGACGACGACCCCAGCGTCTACTGAGCGACGGCAAAGGCCAACCTTTACCAGCACCAGGAGTGACACTGATTAAACCAGAAACCAAAGAAAATGCGATCGCCATTTTTTCCGATATCCACTTGTAACTAATCACTGATTACTAAGTATCCAAATATGCCAAGTACCTACAAAACTCCAGGGGTTTATATTGAGGAAATCACCAAATTTCCCCCCTCCGTTGCTCAGGTTGAAACCGCGATTCCAGCCTTCATTGGCTACACTCAAATGGCTAAGTACGGTGTCGAAGACTTTCACGCCGATCCTGCTAATCCCATACTGCGACCAATACGGATCACTTCGTTGCTGGAATACGAATTATTTTTTGGTAAAGCCAACAGTGAAACGACTATCCAAGTTTTAATCGAGGACACGAATAAAAATGGCAACCTAGTTGAACGAAAGGTAAATGCTCGTATTGGTACTCCCAGTCCCAATAACTTGTATTACGCAATGCAGGCTTTCTTCGATAATGGTGGTGGACCTTGCTACATTGTCTCCGTTGGTCCAATGAACGGTACTATTGATGTTAACGCCCTGCGAAACGGTTTGGCGGAAGTTGCCAAGGAAGATGAAGTGACTCTGCTGGTTTTTCCCGAAAGTCAAATTCTAAGTGATGCAGACTACGCGAGCTTAATGACTGCTGCTTTAGATCAATGTGATAAATTACAGGATCGGTTTACAGTCATGGATCTCAAACTTTTGGCTCCACCCCAAACCATCCTGGATGCAGCAAACGCTTTTCGGGATTTAAGCCTACCTTTAGAGAAGCTAAAATACAGCGCCATTTACACCCCTAATGTTGAAACCATCTTCAACTATCTGTATAACGAGGATCAAGTTAGTATCTTTCGCCGTGTGGATGGGGGGGATGAAACGGAAGAAGGAAAGATGAATGCTTTCAACCCTGTGTTAACACCTGGTGCAGACGGTACTCAATATGCTTTGATCAAGGCAGCCATTGATCAAATGCCCCTAGTTCTACCCCCTTCGCCATTAGTGGTGGGTCAATATGCAAGTACCGATAATACCCGTGGTGTGTGGAAAGCCCCAGCTAACGTCGCTCTTGCTTCAGTAATCAAACCAACCCTGAAAATTACCAACGACCAGCAGGATCAACTAAATGTTCATCCTACAGGTAAATCAATCAATGCGATTCGTGCTTTTACCGGTAAAGGAACCTTAATTTGGGGTTCCCGTACCCTCGCTGGTAACGATAACGAATGGCGGTATGTTCCGGTACGAAGATTTTTCAATATGGCGGAAGAATCGATCAAGAAAGCCACGGAAGGGTTTGTGTTTGAACCGAATGACGCTAATACCTGGGTGAAGGTGAAGGCGATGATCGAGAATTTTCTTACCTTGCAATGGCGAGCTGGTGCATTAGCTGGAGCGAAACCAGAGCAAGCGTTTTATGTGAAAGTGGGGTTAAATGAAACGATGACGGCACTGGATATTCTCGAAGGTCGGATGATTATCGAAATTGGTATGGCTGTGGTACGTCCGGCTGAGTTTATTATCCTCAAGTTCTCCCACAAGATGCAGGAAAGCTAATGGAAGTAAGGGGGTAAAACCTCTGTTTTGCGTGGGGTGTGAAGTTGGGTTGGAGAGTTTCACGACAAAAAATAAATTTTATTTGGGATGCTCTCGGTAATTTAATGACCTCACCCTAAGACTCTCAGAGGATGTATTAAAAGTCGATTTTAATACTTAACAAGCTCGTTTTTTGGGAGTAGAGACGACCCGTCAGGTCGTCTGTACAGGCAGAAGAGAATCGGGAGAGACACGACATGTCTCGTCTGTACAGTTTCTAACGACAAATATACAGTTTGAGCCTATTTACTCTCTTCAATAAGTGGTTGATGAAGTATTTATTGACGCTTTCCAAACATCCTCTCAGAAGGGAAGATAATGCTCAAAATCTGGATTCATACTCCAATTGAGAATCCAAAATCTCAAATCTAAAATTCAAAATCCAAAATCCAAAATCCTATGACTGACATTAACTATCCATTACCGAAGTTTCATTTCCAAGTGGACTGGGGTGGTAAACGTATCGGCTTTACTGAAGTTTCGGGACTGAATGTGGAAACTCAGGCAATTGAGTACCGGGAAGGAAACATGCCTCAGTATAACAAGTTACAAATGCCAGGAATGCAGAAGTATGGTCCAATTACAATGAAAAGGGGGACGGTGAAGGGAGATAATGAGTTTTTTACTTGGTGGAATACGGTGGCATTGAATACTATTGAACGGCGGGATTTAACGATTAGTCTTCTGAATGAGAAGCATGAGCCAGTGGTGGTTTGGAAGGTGAATCGGGCTTGGCCAACAAAGGCTACTTCTACCGACTTGAAAAGTGATGGGAATGAGGTAGCAATTGAGACGATTGAAATTGTGCATGAAGGATTAACAATTGAAAACGGTTAAGTAGAGACGCGATGTATCCTGTCTCTACAAGCAAAATTCATCTGTTGCATTTATTGCCAGAACAGTTTAGAAGTCTGTTTTGCCGAAGTTGAGGAGAGCGATGGTATATACTTATCCTCCTGTTAGTTTCTTTTTTGACGTGATATTTCTGAGTGAAAGCCTGGATAAGCAAAATGTCGAAACCCGTTTTCAAAGTGTTACTGGTTTGAGTGTAGATATGCAAACGGAATCCCTTAAGGAGGGAGGGGAAAATCGGTTTGAGCATACCTTACCAGTACGCAGTAAATATAGCCCGTTGGTACTGAAGCGAGGCTTAGTAAAAAATTCCCAGATGGTGAATTGGTGTATGGATGCCATTGTCAAATTTGATATCCGTCCGATGAATTTGCTGGTAAGGCTGTTACATGTGCAAGGTGCTGCGAAAAATTCTGCTGCCAATATCGAACCACTCGTTACTTGGAATGTGATTAATGCTTGGCCGAAGAAATGGTCAGTTTCAGATTTTAATGCCGAACAAAATGCGATCGCCATTGAATCTCTGGAGTTGAATTACAGCTATTTCGAGAGGCAAAAATAGCCCTTAAGCAATTGGAGAATTATATTATGCCACTGGAAATCAGAGAGTTGGTGATCAAAGCCTCCATTAATGATGGGGGACAGGGGCAAAACACAAATCAAAGCCAAGCAGCAAATAATACAGAAAATCAGAATCACGCTGATATTATTGCTGCCTGTGTAGAACAGGTATTAGCCATCCTCAAGGAACAATCGGAGCGCTAATTTATGCCACCAACAGGTGAACTAACTAAGGTAAAACTGGAGATATATAAGGACGATCGCTACCAAAGTAAGATTGGGTATTTCGATCTACCCATCAATCCGGAGCAGTTTTCCCAACAGTTTCAAGTTGAATACAATCGCAAGCAAGCTCAAGGTTCTCAGCAGAACGACTTAACATATAAATTTACTCCACCCCAGGAAATTAAGCTTGATTTTATCTTCGATGGAACTGGGGTAGTCCCCGACAAGCAAAATCCGGGTAAATTTCACCGAGATGTAGTTGGACAAATAGAGAAATTTTTCCGACTGACCTACCAAATGAATCCTGATACCCACAAGCCGAATTTTCTGCGTCTGTTGTGGGGGGAGTTTTCTTTTGGCTACGGTAAGTATGGCTTTGACTGTGTTCTCACCAATGTCCAGGTTAATTACACCCTCTTTACCCCCGATGGTAAACCCCTGCGAGCCAAGCTGAGTGCAACCTTTACCAGCTATGTTGAGATGAAAAAGAGGCTACAGGAGGAAAACAAGAAATCTCCCGACCTCACCCATCAGCGCAAGGTGACAGCAGGTGATACTTTACCTGTGATGACCTATCGCATCTATGACGACCCATCCTATTATCTACAAATTGCTAAAGTTAACGGTTTGGTTAATTTCCGCTGTTTAAAGACTAACACCGATTTGAGATTTCCCCCACTGGATAAAACGGAATTATGACCGATCTAATTATTCCAGAAAATGCACTTTATAATGTCGCCACCTTCAAGTTACTCTCTGAGGGGAAAGACATCACGAATGATTATACTGTGTTGTCTTTGACGGTACATCGAGCGGTGAACCGTATACCCACAGCACAAATTGTCTTACGGGATGGTGCTGCTGCTTCAGAAACCTTTGCAGCTAGTGACGGAGCAGACTTAATTCCCGGTAACAAGGTGGAAATTACCATTGGTTATGATGGCAATGACAAAAGTATGTTTCAAGGGTTGATTGTTAAACATGCGATTAAAGTCGGCGCAAATGGGGACTCGATACTCATCCTCGATTGCAAAGATGTTGCTACCAGGTTAACCATCGGTCGTCACTGTCGGTATTTTCGCGAACAAAAAGATAGCGATGCGATCGCCGAAATTATTGGCGGTTACAGTGGTATATCTGGGGATGTGGCAAGTACTTCTGCGACACATCCGGAAATTGTCCAATACTACGCCAATGATTGGGATTTTATTCTCTCGCGGGCAGAAATAAATGGGTTGATTGTTTTAGTGGAGGATGGAAAACTCAAGGTTAAAGCTCCTAATACCAGTGGTAATCCCACAGTCACCCTCACCTATGGGGTGAATCTACTGGAATTTGCTGCCGAAATGGACGCAAGAACCCAGCACCAAACAGTTAAAGCTAAGGCATGGAATTATACCAACCAGAACTTACTGGAAGTGACCGCAACCGAACCACAAGTTAACAATCAGGGTAATTTATCAGGTAAAACATTGGCAAATGCGATCGCTCCCGATGCTTGGGAACTACGTCACGGTGGTCAGGTGGAACAGACTGAACTCAAAGCTTGGGCTAATGCTCAACTGTTGAAAAGTCGATTGGCGAAAATTCAAGGTAAGGTGAAGACTGTTGGGTTCCCTAATGCTAAACCTGATACTTTAGTAGAACTGAAGGGAATGGGTAGACGTTTTAACGGGTTAGCCTATGTTTCTGGTATACGCCACGAAATGATTGCAGGCACTTGGTATACTTACATGTATTTGGGTATGGAGCCTCAGTGGTTTTACCAGGTGACAGATATTGGAGAACGACCTGCATCCGGACTCCTTCCTGGTGTCAACGGCTTGCAAATTGGGGTGGTAGTGCAGTTAAAGGATGATCCCAAGGGGGAAGACCGCATTCTCGTGAAAACCCCGATAATTGATTCCCAAAGTGAGGGGGTTTGGTCGCGGATTGCGACTTTGGATGCAGGGAATAATCGTGGTTCCTTCTTCCGTCCGGAAATTGGCGATGAGGTAGTACTGGGTTTTCTCAACGACGACCCCCGTGACCCGATTGTGTTGGGAATGCTCAACAGTAGTGCTAAACCAGCTCCCCTCAAAGCTCAAGATGAAAACCATCATAAGGGCTTTTTTACGCGATCGCAAATGAAAGTTAGCTTTGACGATGGGAAGAAAATTATCACTTTGGAAACACCGGGAGGTAACAAAATTATCATCTCCGATGAGGATAAAGGTATTACTTTGAAAGACCAAAACGGTAATACCATGACCATGAATGATAAGGGTATCAGCATCAAAAGCCCTAAAGATATTACTTTGGAAGCTACTGGTAAACTGACACTCAAAGCTACACAAGATACCAGTATTGAAGGGTTGAATGTGCAGGTGAAAGCAAATGCTCAATTTAAAGCCCAAGGTAATGCAGGAGCGGAAGTTTCTACCAGTGCGATCGCGATTTTAAAAGGTTCATTAGTACAAATTAATTAAAATCAGTTACTAAATATACAAAGGGAAGAGAACACAATGGGAAAACCAGCAGCTCGTCTGACGGATATGCATATTTGTCCAATGGTGACAGGGGTTGTCCCCCATGTGGGTGGACCAATTATTGCTCCGGGAGTTCCCACTGTTTTGATTGGTGGACTACCAGCAGCTGTAGTCGGTGATACCTGTACCTGTACTGGACCGACCGATACGATCATTTTGGGTTCAACAACGGTGATGATTGGAGGAAAACCCGCAGTTCGGATTGGAGATACCACTGCTCACGGAGGTTCCATTGTCCTGGGAGCATTTAATGTGTTGATTGGAGGGTAACAAATGTAGAGACGCGACATGTCGTGTCTTGTGAAGCATTTGTCAAATATCCGTAATTCTGGATTTTGGATTGAGTTGATCTAAACAAGAAAATTCAAAATTATTTAACATGGAAAACAATGACAAAGCTTTTTTAGGAACTGGTTGGGGATTTCCACCCACCTTTGATCGAGGTTCTCGGAATGTACGGTTAGTGAGTGGGGAGGAGGATATTTGTGAAAGTTTGCAAATTTTGCTATCCACCAGTTTGGGAGAACGAGTAATGCAACCTACCTATGGTTGTAATCTCCAAGACTTTGTGTTTGAACCTCTTAGTCCCACTATCACTAGTAGTATTAAAGAACAGCTGCGTACTTCTATCCTCTATCACGAACCGCGCATCCTGCTGAACAGTTTAGACCTAAGTCTGGATGAACAATTGGAAGGACGTGTAAAGCTCACCATCGACTACACAATTATTAATACTAATTCTCGCTTTAATTTGGTCTATCCCTTCTACCTCGAAGAAAGTACTGGTAGTTTACTTCCAGCTGTGAATACAGGCGAAATCCCCGTGAATCTGCGATTAGGGGGTGTAACCAATGTTACTGATATTTGATTTCTTTTGCTCCAGAAACCCATGAACATCCGCCGCGAACCACCGAAAAATCCATTAATCCGCGATGGTGTGAGTCAAGGACAGCGACAACTTCCAGCTCTGTCACCTGATTTCGTCAAAATTGACGAGGGTGATTTGGCTGATTTTTTGGTTTTTGCTTACAAGCTTAGTCAACAGGTTAGTTATTACAAAGATGACAATACAGCAGATGGAAATTGGCAGGAATTTTTTACTCATAGCACCCCTGTGCAGATCGCCTTGATTAGCAAAAACCGTCCAGAAAGGGTCAAGGACGAGTATCGGCAGCATTTGGAAAAATTCCTCGAAAATCCATCTCGTGAGGCTCTGAAGCCGATATTGGCTGGCTGGCGTGGAATTTTGCTGCGCATTCAAGACTGGTATGAGAATTTAGAAGATTATACTCCCCTCAAATCTGCGATCGCCGGATTGGTGCAAACTAATTTACGGGAACCTCTCAAAAGGATGTATTCCTTTGATCGGGTTACTTTAGAAACACCAGATTTTTATCAAAAATTTGTGGAGGTATTTTTTCCAGAGTCAATTAGTTGGGAGATAGAACCTACTGAGATACTTGTGACTGGTACAGTTTTAGAAGCACGAGCAGAATTGGATTTTGTTTTTCAAGCACTGTTTCAAAATTATCGTCAAGTTATCCTCATAGCTCCTAAATATCTTCGGGACAGTTTAGAAAAACGACAGGATCATCCACCCCATTTATCCTTATATTTTGCCTTTTGGGAGGTGATGCGACCAGTTCGGGATGACCTGAATCGCATGACCCAAAGACATCTGGACTTTTTCTATCGTCAAGTATTAAGGTTGCGCGATCGCCCTGGGGAACCTGATAGCGCTCACTTAATATTTGAACTAGCTCAATTCCCAACGGAATATAAACTGGATGCTAAAACTCGCTTTCTTGCTGGTAAAGATGCTAGTGGTGCTGATTTATTTTATCAGTTGGATGAAGAAACGGTAATCCACAAAGCCCAAATAGCTAGTTTGAAAGGGTTGTTTTTAAATTCTCAGGAAATTGCTACAGGTAATCAACCGGAAAATTTACTGGGTTTACATACCTCATCCCAAGCGAACAGTTTTGACGGTGAGGGTGGAGATTTTCCCAAGGAACAAGTAGTTAAAGCGTGGTTGCCCTTTGGCGATAATACACGGAAACATGGTCAAATAGGGTTAGCGATCGCCTCAAATATTTTTTATTTGCGGGAAGGAAACCGTACCTTAGTTTTTACTTTGACTTTTGAGCAAAAAGTTGTAGCAGTTAAAGCCAGCGATTTACCTCAAATTTTTACGATTGAATTTAGTGGTAAAAAAGATTGGATTGCTGGGGAGATTATCATACCACAAATCAGTGAAACCAGCTTAGAAAATAATACCCTCAAATTAGAAGTTAAGCTGACATCTGAGCAGGAAGCAATTGGTATTTACAATCCCGAATTACCTGGAGCAAAACTTTCCCTAGATAAACCAGTGGCAAGATTATTATTAAAAGATGATGTGCTAGTAAATGGTTTATCTGCCTATAGTTATTTTCGTCAGCTCAAACTGACTAAGTTAAATATCCAAGCCAAAGATATAGAAGTCCGTAACTTAGTATTGCAAAATGATTTTGCAATATTAGACCCGACCAAACCCTTTCAACCTTTTGGTATCAGACCCAAAACCAAAGCAAACTTTTACATTGGTAGTCAGGAAGTATTTCAGAAGCACTTGACAGCACTTACTATTTATCTGGAGTTAGAGAAAGAAAAACCCAAAAACTGGTTAGATATTTACGCTGCTTATGATGGTGCTTCTGATGTTAACAACCCAGATCAAGTTACCCTAAACTCTAATTTTCAACCGGGGAAATTAGCGATATCTTCTCTTGGTAACAAAATCTGGAACACAGCTACCACACAACCAAATTTATTTGATAGTGGGGAAATTTCCCTTACAGGTGAGTTAGCAAACCTAAAACTAGATTCTGTTGCTAACGCTGAAATCGTGGAAGCTTTCACCCCCGATAGTCAAAATGGCTTTATACGTCTACAGCTAACTGGTAGTGATTTTCTCCACGATGAATATCCTGCTGTGTTAGCACGTCAGGTTTTAGCTGCTGCAACTAATAATAAAATTAACGTACCGAATGTAGGTCTGAAAAGACAAGCAGTTATTGGAGCTTATTACAGAAACAATAATGGCATCTTTAAAGCTACTTCTTCCAGATACTACGTAGATTTTTCTGACGAGGCAATCATTCCCCAAGAACCATTAACACCAGTAATTCAAGAAATATCTCTCAAATATACAGCAGTAGCAGAGAAAAAAGATTGTAAATTATTCCATCTCCACCCATTTGATGGATTTGCAAGTTGGGATGAACAAAAACCCTATTTTTTACCCCAGTTTCTCAACGAGGGAGAATTACTGATTGGATTGGAAAATCTCGAACCACCCACAGCATTACCCTTGTTATTTCAATTAGTAGAAGAAAGTGCAAATGGAGAGTTAGAAAAGGCAGAGGTGGAGTGGTATTATCTCCAAGATAATAACTGGATTTCCTTGCAAAAAAGCATTATTATTGACAACACGAATGGGTTAATTGCTTCCGGTATCATTAATGTACCAATTCCCCAGGAAATTAACAAGCATAATACGATTCTCGACTCAAATTTACACTGGATTAAAGCTAGTGTAAAATCCCGCATTCGAGCTATTTGTAAAATTATTGGTATTCATACCCAAGCTGCAAGGGTAACTTTTATCGATGCAGGAAATGATGGTCAACATTTAGCAAATCCCTTAGAACCTGGAACCATTACTAAATTAGCTGTTCCCACCGCAGCTATTAAAAAAATTGACCAACCCTATAATTCCTTTGGTGGCAAAATTAAGGAACAACCGAGTTATTTTTACACCCGCATTAGCGAACACTTGCGTCATAAAGGTCGAGCTGTCACCATCTTTGATTACGAGCGGTTGGTATTAGAAAAATTCCCGCAAATTCATCAGGTACGTTGTATTAACCACGGAAAAATAGAGGGTCAACAGTTGAATGAACTTGCACCTGGAACTGTAACTTTAGTGGTAATTCCCAAATTGTCACCGGAATCCATCCTCCAGCAACTAGAACCTAAAGTTAATCTGAACCTACGGGAGAAAATCAAGAAATATTTGCTCACTGTTTGTTCCCCTTGGGTTGATATTCAAGTTGTTAATCCGATATATGAAGGTATTCAAGTCGAATTTTCAGTCAGATTTAAATCTCCCTATGACAACAACTTTGGCTATTATTCCCGCGAGTTAGATCGAGGAATAATTCGTTTTCTCACACCTTGGACGGTCGATCCGGGGACAGAAATGCATTTTGGTGGTGTTATTTATCGTTCTGCAATTCTCAATTTTGTTGAACAGCAATATTACGTTGACTATGTGGTGGATTTTCAGATGCATCACCAAAATCAACGAGAAAATCAACGGAATGTTCGGGAAGCGATCGCTTCTACTTCCCGTTCTCTACTGACCTCGATTCCCGTTGTCAGCAATGGTCAAACTCATATTATTAACGAAATCAATGCAACTAGTGAAGTTGTTCCGAATGAAAAACTAATTTCGGGAACTCTGGGTTATGAAGCTTTAGAAAAGATGATTTTATTACCACTAAAAGAGGAGGGAGGGGAAGGAGGAAATGGGAATGAATAATTACCCAGCTTTCAAATTCCTATGTTTGGTAGTTAGGAGCTACAATTAATCACCATAAAAACAACAATCAATTCTATTTTTAACCATGATTAATATAACTACTGCATCAAAAACTCAAACTAATATGACTTTGAAAAATCGCAACGAACTGAAGAGTTTATTTAAAAATAACACCCATCTTTCGGTGACGCATTTTCACGAGTTAATTACCTCCCTACTCAATAAAAAAGAGGATAAATTTCATGGGGTGTGGAAAGCGGGACAAACCTATCAAACCGGGGATGTGGTCTATTATGAACGTACACTTTGGGAAATGGTTGAACCCAAGGAAATCTGTGCAAAAGGTGGAGAAGAACCAGATAAAAGTGAGAAATGGAAATCCCGTCTTCGGGAATTGGAACAGAAAGTAGAGACAATCCAACAGGATTTACAAGCTTTATGCAAGGAATTTACTGAGTACAAACAGCAGATGGATTTGCGGTGGGAGCAACTACTGAAATATTTGACTTTACTGACTTTGGGAATTGCGATCGCTCTTGTCTGGTTATTTGGTGGTGCGATTTATCACTTCTGGCAATCTTAGGTAAAACCAGAAATACATTATCTAATAAGTAGTCTATCAACAAAAAAAATGATGGATATATTCCTTTATCACTTAAACTACCACCATCCACCAAAATCAAGTTCACAAACTAGTAGGTTACAGACTATCTTCCTCACCCACCCCATCAATTAAATCCAAAATCCAACATTTTTTATGCTCCCCTATCCAACCATCTCCAAACTGAAACCGAAATTCCCCGATTATCTTGATTTTCAAATCCTACGGGATATCGGCATTAAACATCTACAAACTCTTTCGGGAAAAATTTGGACAGACTATAATTTACACGACCCTGGTGTCACGATTTTGGAGGTGCTATGTTATGCTGTCACGGATTTAGGTTATCGCAATAACTTAGATATTCAAGATTTATTAGCACTCGATTCCCAACAACGAGAAAATAACTTTTTTACCCCTGATCAAATCCTCACTTGTAATCCAGTTACTGACCTGGATTTACGCAAGCGTCTGATTGATATTCCCGGTGTGCGTAATGCTTGGATTGAAATATTTACGGAAGTAAAGTCAAAAGAAAAAACTGAAGAAATTACAAAAGAAGAAGCTAAAAAAATATCAACTTATCATCCACCTATTTACATTAATTATGCAAATAACCAGTTACAATACAATCCCCCCAAGGGTTACACAGAAAAAAACGCACCACGTCTACACCCCCGTGGACTCTATACCGTTTATGTTGACCTCGATCGGGAATATGGCAAAAATGCCTGTGGACAGATTTATAATTCCTGGTCACATACCCTCGACTCAGTGAAAGCTGTGTTGTGCAGTCACCGCAATCTCTGTGAAGATACTTACGATATTGTGGTGTTAGGTGCAGAAGAAATAGGACTTTGTAGCGATATTGAACTGGATGCTAACGCTGAAGCGGAAGATGTGCTGGTGGAAATTTATGTGAAGATACAGGAGTTTTTGTCGCCTAGATTAAAATTTTATACCCTACAGGAATTATTGGATAAAGGTAAAGGTATAGAAGAAATCTTTGCTGGTAGACCTTCTGTAATTGACAATTATGAGAGTCATGGTTTTATTGATACCACCGAACTCGAAGCACTTACCCCACCAGAAGTGATTTACACTTCCGATTTATACCAAGAAATCTTGAAAATACCAGGTGTAGTGGCTGTAAAGAGACTGAGTATTATTAATTTTATCAACGGTTTAGCCCAGTCTCAAAGCCCCTGGCATTTAAAATTAACGAAAGGGTATAGTCCAGTATTGGGGATTGAACAGTCAAAAGTCACCTTATTCAAGGGGGTATTACCCATATCACCAGATGGGAATGAGGTTAAACGCCGTTATTATGAACAACAAACCGCACATATTAAGGTATTACGTCATGGGAACGACCTGGATTTAACCGTACCGCAGGGTAGTTATTATAACTTAGCTGACCATTATTCAATTCAGCATGATTTTCCTTTAACCTATGGTATTGGGGAAGAAGGACTACCGGAAGGGGCTTCAGTATTACGTAAAGCCCAAGCTCGTCAGTTAAAAGGATACCTGGTATGTTTCGACCAACTGCTTGCCAATTATTTAGTTCAACTTGCTCATGTACGGGATTTATTTTCCTGGGAAGTTGACGAAACCCAGGGACGGAACAACGACCACATGAATCGTCCTCCAGATAAATCCCACACCTATTTTATTCAGGAACTTGATTTTCCAGAGCAAAATGCCATCCTTGGGGAAGGTGGGGGATATCTGCAAGCAATTCAAGAAGAACCAGAAACCTATCGCGATCGCCGTAATCGTTTCTTGGACCATTTGCTGGGACGTTTTGCTGAGTCCTTTGCTGATTATGTGCTAATTAACTACCGGATAATTCAGGAACGTGGGGATCAATTCCAGGATGA
Source organism: Calothrix sp. NIES-3974 (assembly GCF_002368395.1). GTDB lineage: Bacteria > Cyanobacteriota > Cyanobacteriia > Cyanobacteriales > Nostocaceae > NIES-3974. The sequence goes on along the minus strand of NZ_AP018254.1, from coordinate 585,013 downwards.
AGTCGAGGTAATTCAAGACAAAGCTCAGTTTTTACAAGATTATCCAGCTTTGAGTCGCGATCGCTTTCGTGCTTTTAATTATTGCAACTATCAGCAGGTTTGGGACACAGAAAATGTCTCTGGTTTCCAAAAACGGGTTTCTCGTTTACTGGGTTTTGAAGATGTGCATCGTCGCAATCTCTGTCATTATGAGGTAGATGAGGTATCTGGTGGGTTTGTCTCTTTTGTGGTTACTTGTGGTGATGAGGAGCAATCATTAATTAGCTTGCAGACATATGTTAACCAAAAAGCTGCTCAAGCAAGTATAGAAAAGTTTTTGTTGTTTGCTTTACATGAAACTTTTTACCAGCGTCTTTCCTATAGTTACTTTTATCACTATGGTTTGGAAGTCGAGGTGAAACCGGACAATAAAGATGAGGAAAGCATCACAGCTAGATATGAGTCTGCATTTTTTTCCCAAGCAGAAAGACTTGCTGGTTTGAATTTTTTGATGGAAAGTTTACCGAGTCTCTTGAATTGGAGAGAACAGGAAAATGATGTGATTTCAACTATCTCCCAGGAGAGTGTAATTAAAACTGAAAAAATCAAGGAGGAAAATTTATATTATTTCCAATTAAATATACCAGTTAGTTCTTCAGCAACATCCACCCCAATTCGGTTTGTGGGAAATCAACGCTATTTTTCGGAACCACTTGCTCATCAAGCTGCGATCGCGATTCTCAAGCAAATTGCTACTAGACAAAATTACTACCCGATTTTGTTTCGTCAAGATAAAAGTTCAGAACGGGAAACTCTTAACCCTAGCGATGAAACTAGATTTATCCATTATGGCTATGCTTTAGTAGATCAGGAAGGAAAGGTATTAGGAGAAAGTGGAAAACGCTTCCCAACAAAACAAGAAAGGGAAACAGCACTACAAAACTGGTTAAGTTGTCTTCAATTCAATCCAAATCAATTTCAGGAATCAGATGAGCGTTTTTTGCAAATCGAGGAAGTAACAGGAGAAACCTCTGGTTATCGCTTCCGATTAATTGACCGGGAAGGGGTGACAATACTACGAGGTTTACAACTATTTGCGGATGAAAATACAGTTCGCGATCGCTTTTATGAAAATGTACTGAGTGTGTTGTTTGAACCGGGTGCGATTGAAGCAACCGTGAGTGATGAGGGTTTTGGTTTTCGAGTCTTAAGTAGACCCCGTGTTCCTCGTAGTGCAGTTGCAACTTCTCCCCAATTGTACCCTTCAGAAAGTGAAAGGGATGCAGCGATCGAACATCTGTTTTTACTAGTACGTACAGCCCATCTCAATATTACTTGGACTGGATTAGAAAATTCCTCTAACCCTAGTTATATCGGTCGAGTTTATGACCAAAATCGGAATATCTTCCTAGAAGCAAGCCAACGTCATCCTACACCGGAAACCGCTTGGGAACAAGGTAATGTTTTAATGAAACTTGCTGGGGAACAAGCGGAATTTTCTGAAAATGGAAAGTCAGACGCTAAAAATTTCCGACTCATTGATGGGGAACCTGCTGACAGTGGAAATAATTCTGATCCGAATCAAAGTGTTCCAGAAACCCACGGTTGGGAATTAACAAATCGGGGAAAAGACAACATCCTCGCTACTCATTACTACACCAGCAAAGAAGAACGAAATCAATCCATCCAAGAACTACAAAAATTAGTTAATGATGAGGGATTTCATGTGTTGGAGCATATTCTCCTGCGTCCCAGAACTACCTCAGATAATTTTTTACCCATCTGCGTGAACACGGATGATGCTACAAGGGGAGAACCAAACCAGTTAACCTATCAAGACCCCTATTCTTTCTGGATCACTATAATTTTACCCTACTGGTCAGAACGCTTCCGCAATATCGATTTTCGTCGCTTTGTAGAACGGACTTTGCGATTAGAAGCACCTGCTCATGTAGCGTTAAAAATTGCTTGGGTGAATGTTCAACAAATGAGGGATTTTGAAGTTGCTTATCGCAATTGGTTGGAGCAATTAGCTTGGGAAACTGGAAATGGTAGCACCTGTAATCTTTCAGGAACACTGAATGATTTAATCCAAATTATCTCCCAACTGCGAAATATTTATCCCCAAGGTATCTTATACGACCCCCAATTTGTCTCTCAAAATCAACCGATTATTCTCAACCAAACTGCTCTTGGAACTGCAAGTGAGTAAAGTTATGAATACCACGATCAATCAAACTGGCTATCCCATATTTACACCTAATCAGGTATTAAAAAATAATGACCTGAATCAGGTTGTGGAGTATCTTGATAGTCAAAATTATCTGACCCGCACCCATCTGATTGGGATGGGAATTATTGCAGGGATGGAAGTGAGTAGTAGCTATACCCAAGAAGTTACAAAAGTCAAGGCAAAAATATCTGTTTCTCCAGGATGTGGAATTACTTCAGAAGGATATGTAATTTCTTTTGACTCCAAAATTCAACTCACCCATTATCAAGATGTTAAAGTATCATCTTCGTTGTTTACACGTGAGAATTTAATAGCAGCTATACAACCTTTAACCTCTGAGGTAATCGAACTGTTTCCGGAAGCTGGAAATCAAAGGATAATTCTGCATAAAAATCCGGATGGTACTCAACGGGATGTCCAGAAATTTCAGGAATTTATTAGCGATCGCGTCTTGGTCGTATTATGTGAAATTGAGGATTTGCACAATGAGTTCTGTTTTTTTGAATACGATGAGTCCAGTAGATACCGTAATTTTCGCTGGCGATTTTTTCTGCTTCCCCGTACTCAAAACCCTGACTCATCTCAAGCTCAACAATTGAGTGCTGACACTTTACTAAAAACAGCTTATCAGATTCCAGAACAGCCTTGGCAGGGACTGACTGTGGAAAATATTTTTAATGCACGCAATCATTTTCTTCAAGAGTTTGACCGTACAACTAAGAAATTCCAGAATTTCGCTCCCCAGGTGGAAAGATTTGGTTATGTCAAAGCGAAAAAAAGCGTTGACTTGAGTGCAATCAATCACTATCAAGCATTTTGGGATAATTACTATCAAATTTGTACCCATGCGATCGCTGCAATTGATCGGTCTTTCCCCAAGCTATTTTGGCTGTTTTCGCCTTTTTTTCATGCTTTCCAGCCTAATTCTGGTCGCGATTTCAATCAACTCCAGCAACGTCTGCAAACACGACTAGAAGCTTTTCGCAGACAAGAAACAACATCTACATCAGAACAAATCAAACCTCCCGAACCACCCTATGGAATACAATATTTTTACGATTATCTTAGCCAGCTAGTTGCTGCTTTCTACGAACTAGCAGAGACTGTTTTTGACCTAATGGATGATTACCCCCCAGAGACTCGACGATTTCCTAAGTATCTCATGTTGGGATTGGTTCCTCCCCCATCACCAGTTACAACCGAACCAAACCAGGGATTAATACTTACTTCTCCCTACCGCAGTTATTTTACCCAACCCCCAATTTACAACAGCAATCAGGTGCGTTTACAACGGGTTCGTCACCTATATGAACGTCTGTTAAAATTATCAGCAAAGGATAGTTTTGACTTGCTACCGTTTTATATTACCCCACTTAAAATTACACCCAGTCTAGACCGCTCCGCACCCCTGAGCAAACAAGCAATCCCCTACTACCTTAATTATCCCAATCTATACAAATACTGGAACTACGACGCTTACCGCAAAGGAATCAGCGATCGCCATCCTGCTTATTTTTACCCAAAGCGCAATCCAGAGGAAAATTTCCATGAGTTTCAGGATTTGAATTATCGCTTGGATAATTACAATTTTTACCGGATTGAGGGACACATCGGGAAAGGGAATGACCAGGTTTTTAAAAACCTTCGAGACTATCAACAACGATATAATTTAGCCTTTGATGTGATTACTTTGAAATTAGGGAATCGAGCAAGTCTGGAGGATTTAAATATTTCTGGTCAATTTGCTGACCTGGAAGCAGATTTTCGTCGGATTAAGGGTGCTTTCCAAAAACTTTGGACTCAGCATGAACATGAATGGTCAAGAAATGTGTTTTTACAAACCCTGAAACAATCTTTCTTTGATAAATCTGATTTGAAGGACATGGATAGCGGTCAACTATCTAATTTTATTTTAGAGCGTGCTGGTAAACCAGAAGCCTATGAATTTGTTAAAGTTGAGAACACAGAACAGCAATTTCAGATATATATACGTGACGAAAATAATATTCGTATTGCTCGTTATGTCACCCAAATAGCTGATACTAGGGGAAATAGCCTCAGTGATTTTCGTAACTTAATAATTGATTTTGCAGAAATTTCTCTTGATGAGATTGACCAGGAAAAACAACGGATCATCAAAGAAATCGCCTTCAGTATATCTTCCCCGGAAGTCACCTATGATTTAGTTATTGATCCAGCGAGTAACCCAGAAAAATATCACTTGAAATTTTCGACTGATGATACGATTGTGTTACCATCTGTCAATCTGAGTTATTCCCCCATTTTGGTTTCCTTGAGTCATTTTGCTGTTGGTCAACAAAACAATCAACCCATCATTCCCCAGAAAGAATTTCAGGACTTTGAAACCCTTTATAGTTTATTACGAGATAGTTCGTTGGTATATGGTCCAACCACATTAGCTCAAAATAATCCCCAAAGCTACTTAATGGGAGATAAACAAGTTGCAGAGGAACTAAATGATTTAAATCTGACAGAATTAATTAAAACCTATCAACTGCGATTAGAACAACTGAAAAAATTGCATTTATTCCCAAATTTTGCGCAACAACATCCAGGAATGGAACACTTGGGGGGAGTTACCAAAGGGGGTACTTTCGTCTTAGTGTATGTAGATGGGAAGGAAGTGGATGAACTTTTAGTTGGGGATAGAGACCCTGCAATTCATCAATTACGCAGTGTACACACCGAAGCCATCCGAAAATTTGTTGCTTTACCAGAAGACTTGTATACAGAGAATATTGGTAACTGGAAAAGACTATTTGAGGAATTAGAGAAGCGTAAAGATATTGTGATTGCAGATTTTTGTCTTCCCTATCGTTGTAGTAGCGACGCACCCGCAGTTAGTTATGTATTAGCGCGATCGCGTCCCATTATCTTACTAGAAAAAACCAATTTAGTCTTTTGTGAAGGTGATCAACGTCGGTACGAGTTTATCCTGGAACCAGAAGGTGGTACGGTTCGGGGTGAAGGTATTGTATTTGCTGGTTCCAAACAATTTTTCCAACCAAGTAGTATTGACCCAGGAAGTCGAGAGGATTTAGCAAGGGGATTGGAAGTTGCGATTACTTTCACCTATGCGGTTGATGACACCTATGATACCCTTACTGTTACTATTTATCCTTTACCCAGACCAAATTTATCAGTTAGTGATGGTCAAAGTTTCTGTCACAATGCAGCACCTGTAGAGATTAAACTGGCTAATGGGACACCTGATAATTTGCAATTAATCCAGGTAAAAATTAACGATGTAGAAACAAATATTCTCAATCCGAGGGGATATGCAACCGAGGGAGAAACGGAAACAGTCATAATTACAGCACTGATTCGTAATCAAACCACGGAATGTGAAAATACCCTCACCCATACAATTACAATTTATCCCCTTCCCCAAGCTGATTTATCAGTTAGGGACGGACAAACATTCTGCAACAATGCAGATTCCCTAAACATCACCTTAGCTGACGATACACCTGAAAATATAGAACTAATTCAAGTCAAAATTAACGACGTAGAAACTAATCTCCTCAATCCGAGGGAATATGCAACCAAGGGAGAAACGGAAACAGTGACCATTACAGCACTGATTCGTAATCAAACCACAGAATGTGAAAATACCCTCACTCGTATAATTACAATTTATCCCCTTCCTCAAGCTGATTTCCAACTAGAAATTGACAATATCAACAGCAATGGATTTTCTATCCGGGTGTATGATATTCAACCAACTGGAGAAAATTCCTTTACCTTCCACTGGGAACATGATGGTATTTCCAATCCCATTAATCCTGGTAATAATAATTTCATTATCAGCTATGCATCCGATTCTCATCATTGGGTAGCCGATGCTGTGGTATCAATTACTCTGCGCGTACAAGCACCACCAGAACTCGGTAATTGTATCAGTGAACCAGTTACCAAAACAATTCCCATCCCCATCGGTGGTGTACAGGGATTGCAATTATTAACCATTAGTAATAATCAAATAATTAATACCCTAACCCTGGAAAGTGATTCAAACTTCAATATCTCCGACTTTCACCCCAACAATGAATATGCGATCGCAGCTTTAACCATTCCTCCCCTAGTTGGCAGTGTCGTATTTGAATATACTCCTCCCAATGCCAATTCAGAGGTCATTCCAGCAATTAATCCTCCCTATATTCTACCTAACTGGCAACCAACAGTAGGTATGCACCGAATCACAGCACAAACTACTAGGGAAATAAACAGCGATCGCATAGAAGGAAATACTACCACTGTAACTATTCATATCCATGATGATAGTAACAGCGAACCGGAGCTTACCCCTAACCAACCCACACCAAGGTCACTAAAATTACCAAATCAATTACGTTTTTTCCTCCCACCCAGCGATGAGGAAATCGCTCAATTCAAGCCGATAATCCAGCAAGAGAAGATTCAATCAAGTCAAATATTAACCCTTTATCAACCCCATATTGACAGGTGGAGACAAACAAACACAACCAAAGAAAAAAACTTGATGTTTTCACTCCTAACCAGACAAAATTACCGGAATCAAATACTAGCACTAGGAGCAGCAACCTTACTATTAATCATGGGATGGACTTACACCCTATCCAGACAGACCCAAACTCCACAAAACCCCGAACCACAATCAAATTTGAGGTTTTAGCACCAAATGATAGGTAGATAAACACACACCCGACAGTACACCTTCTATTTCCCATGAGTAAACAACGTCACATCATCGCACGCACTGTCATAGAACTCGATACCCAGCAACTAGCAGATGTATGGAGTTTACAGTCAGACGTGAGTCACTTATTTCAACAACAGGGAGTGGAGGCGATCGCAGAACTTTTTGACCAACTGGTGGAAGAGGGGGAAGTAGTGCGATTAGAACGGGTGGAAGTAGATATTGGCGACCTTGACAGCAGATTGTTAGCCGATGAATTTATACACAAATTGCAGACTGCTTTGCGGGAGACTTTAGGCGATCACTTAACGGATTTATCCCTGGGAATCCTCACTGCCAAAAGTATCCATAATAGCGAAAATTCCGATTGGGAAGTATTTATCTACTTTCTCCAATATGGACGATTCCCTTGGTGGTGTCCAGTTAGGGATTGGCAGGAATGGCTATCATCCTGGTTAGACGCAATGCAAATTGATACCAATCAACAAGAAAAACTGCGTCAATTACTGAGACATCACCCACCAACACAACAACGCCTAATAGAACAATTCCCAGAATCTTTCCGACACCAGTTAGTATTAAAATTACAGCCAACCTGGATAAATTGGCATCATCTGCTCACCCAAGCCAAACAAATCATCCAGTCCTGGGTATGGGTAATGAGATTGGATAACAGTGTTAGACTACACCAAGAAAAACAAGCCTGGCTACTACTACTGAGAGAAATAGATGCAGACACCACCTTAACTAGAGCATTTCCAACCACCTGGACTCACAACTGGCTGACCCAACTCATGCAATTTTGGCATTTAAATCAAGCCAAGCACCAAACCCCAACTTTCCCAAGTGTAACACCTCAACCCATTACCCAACGATTACGTACCATTCTCACAGCAGTTCCCCAGAGCGAGCAATCCCTGTGGTTGACAGCCTTAGAACAGGTGTTAAATCTCACCTCCCATCTATCGAATTCGGATACTACATACCCACTCCCTGGGGAAAGTCAGGAACAGACAGAACCTTGGAGACCGAATCTGCAATCTGGTGACAACAGAGACAATCACACCCCTAATCTCCCAAGGGATGGAGAAGTTTTGCTACACTTTTTGCAGTATGGTCGTTTACCCTGGGGTGAAATATCCGCAGATTGGCACATCAAATGGGAAAATACGATTCAAACCGAAAAATCGTGGCATTTACCCCTACGGAAATTACTGAGGAATAACCCCACCGCACAACAGCGATTAGTCACTCAATTACCAGAAAAACTTCGATATCAGCTAGTACAGCAACTACAACCAAATTGGACAAACTGGTATAAATTGCTAACACAAGCCAGGGAAATAATACAATCTTGCAACCTGAGTAACTACACCAGTCAACAATTAATTGACCAAGCATGGCGATTACTCCTAGCTGAAATGACCTCAGAGAACCCACCACCGACCTTCCCCGCAGCAACTTGGACCCGCAATTGGCTCACCCAACTCCTACAAACACCGGAATTAAATCGATTAATCCCCACATCTGACCCTGAAGAGCAAGCAAGCGTCAATCAAACCCCATACCAACACTTACATACTATTATTACCACCTTACCAATTGCCGAACATCTACCTTGGTTAACAGCCCTGGAACAAGTACTATCCAATATATCTAAAAATACACCGACAGTACCCACAAACTGGCAAGAAAACCCTTCCCAAACCGATAAAACCTCAATATTATCCACAGCAGAAGCAACTGCGGGACTATACATCACCCAAGCAGGACTAGTATTACTGCATCCATTTATACCTTTTTATTTCAAAGCCATCGGTTTGTTGAATAACGAATTATTCCCAGATGAATCTGCTCAACAAACAGCCATATACTTACTGTATTACCTCGCAACAAAGCAAACCGACACACCCGAATCCGAACTAGTGTTACCAAAATTACTGTGTGGTTGGCCACTCAATCAACCAGTAGCACGGGGGTTAGATTTACCAGACGCAGCCCTAGAAGAAGGGGAACGCTTATTGCAGACGGTAATTAACTATTGGCAAGTGCTAAAAAGTACCAGTCCCGATGGATTACGGGAGGGATTTTTACAAAGACAGGGGAAACTGACCCCCACAGGAGATGGTAACTGGAAACTCCAGGTAGAACAACAGGCGATCGATATTTTGTTGGGTAGTCTTCCTTGGGGAGTGAGCATGGTGACATTGCCGTGGATGGAGGGGATTTTAATAGTGGAATGGACATGATATTGCAAAAGTCAAAAGTCCGAATTATTTTGTTGCCGTGAAATAAAAATAATCCCTGTGGTGCGGGTATTTTACCTGCACACAACAGTAGCCAGTAGCCAACAATTAGGTGTCACCTGTCAGTCAATCATTAAGGTATGCCTTGCAGAACGGCTGGAAAAATTATCTCGCAGAAACATGGAACATCTAGACATGTGACAAAGGTATTCAAGATGACTTCGCCACCAAAGGAAAACAATGAGAAACCACGAGCGCAAAACCAGTACAAATCACTCAACCACACCACAAAAACCTTTTTTTGATGCATCCCCAGACCATGCTTTCTTCTCAACACACAAGCCACAACCGACACCTTTTTTTCAACCCCAAACTTCAACCATCCAAGCAAAATCTGCTACTGGTGAGGAAGAAGTGCAACGGATGCCAGCCTTTGACAGCGAAGTCACCACCAATGGGGAGGTACAGAGAAAACTGATTAATTCCCCCCAACATTCACCAGTATTACCCATCCAAGCAAAATTAACCATTGGGGAGCCAGGGGACAAGTACGAACAGGAAGCGGATCGGGTGGCATCCCAGGTGGTAGAACAGATTAATACACCTGCACCAGCCCAGTCAACCCAGGGGCAAATGGTACAGCGTCAGGGGGGAGAAGAAGAGGAATCGCAGGCAAAACCGGAGATTACTGCACTGCAACCTCAGGGAGAGAATAAACAGGAACTACAGGCAAAGTCAAACCTCCAGCACGGGGAAGCATCAACCGATTTGACATCAGCCATTAACACTGTCAGAGGTGGTGGACAACCCCTAGATGCAGGTTTGCAACGCTCAATGGGACAAGTGATGGGGGCAGATTTTAGCAGAGTACGGGTGCATACAGATACACAGGCTGACCAGTTAAATCGGTCAATTCAGGCGAAGGCATTTACAACAGGACAGGATGTGTTTTTTCGGCAGGGAGCCTATGAACCAGGGAGTCGAGGGGGACAGGAGTTGATTGCCCATGAGTTGACCCATGTGGTGCAGCAGAATGGGGGGGTAGTAATGCGATCGCCACAAATGCAAGAGCAATTACAGCCACATCCCGACAAAAAAACGCCAGCAAGAATTGTACAAACTCAAAATACGCAGGTCATCCAGCTTGCAACTGATCCTGTAGGCAACTTTGCCTCCTACGATGCAGCTAATCTGCAAATTGTTTCTAATAACACAACAGCCAATCCGACCGAAGCTAAGGTGTTAAACAGTGGCATACAAGGACCTGTTTCCGCACCTCAAGATCCTGGTGGATTTGCGACTCTAACTCATGACGATTATGAGCAAATGACAGGTACAAGCCATCCACCGAAACGAACCATGTATAATCTCGATCTAAACTGGGACCGAGATTACGGTAACACGAAACGGCAATACACTCGGATGCACGCCGTTAACTCATTTCTTGCCCAAAACAGCAATGTTTCCGGTAATATTTTTTCCGGTCGCCAAAGCTATAACAAGAAGCATGAGCAGCGTGCGGAAGGATTTGCCAAGGGGTTTGTAGATGAGCAAAGTTGGCAAGTAGTCGCAGGTGACACTTTAGTCAATACCCTAAATAGCACAGATAAAATCGGCAAAAATGCTGCTGGTAAATTGTATTATAAACCTGGTATCAACAATAACTTCCCTGTTGCGTTTGTTGACAATAGTACACCCATAGTTGGAAATGATGGTGCTAAATATTCTGGGGTCAACGTTGATAAATTAAGCAGCGTGTGCGTTATAGAATATATTGTGAAGCCTACCTACGGACTAAATCTAGCAACCGTAAAGACTAGTATTACAAACTCCCTAAATCCACTTTATCAGAATCTAAATATCGCTCCTAACGAAGATGGGACTCCTGGGAAGACAGAAACAATCGATTCCAATGGTATCCTGAACACCGCAGCAAATGCATTGGTTAATACATACGCTACCAGCATGACAATTGATATTATTAATTGGGTGTTTAACCCGAATGGGATTACAGCTAACACGGATGTTGCGACTAATGCTGTTCCGTGGAAAGATAACCCTGTGCGACCTTTGATAAATATTTCCCCCGATCCTCCACAACCAGGAGCAAAAGTGGAGTTTCGATTCTGGGATAGCAGCAACAGAAAGCTAACATCTCGTCCTGCTGCATTTGATATATAGACCATACAGTAGTAGAAGGATAATATCGCCAAAAAGAGACATTTTTTAGCTATCTAAAGGGCTGATATCAATGTTATTACTGAAGAATTGACTAAATATTGTTTATTTGGGAGTCTTTACCTATTTTTGTTTTTGCAGAATGTATTTTATTTTTTCAGCAGGTGATAGTTGATGAACTTCCGGGGGAATATCGAAAGGAAAATTATTTTTTTCTAGCAAGAGACGAGTGAGATTGGTCAGGTTTTCCATATCTGGTGGAAGTTCTGTCAACTGATTAGAAATGAGACCGAGTTCTCTGAGGTTCGTTAGCTTGGTGAAATCCGGTGGTAGTTGTGTAAGCTGATTAAAACTGAGGTTAAAAACCGTCAGATTAGTTAAATGTCCAATTTCTGGGGGTAGTTGTGACAGCTGATTCAAACCGAGGTCAAGCTCCCAAAGGTTGGTAAGGTTTCCCAGTTCTGGTGGTAGCTGTGTCAGACGATTAGAACCGAGGTTAAGCCGTTGGATCTTGACTAACTTACCAATTTCAGGATCTAATTGCTCAAGAGAATTATGACTCAGGTCTAGCTGAGTCAGGTTGGTAAGCTGTAGAATTTCTGCTGGCAGGTGTGTGAACTGATTATAGGAGAGATTGAGTTGTTGCAGGCTAGTCAGCTTTCCAATCACTGGTGGGAGTTGCTGTAGATTATTAGAACCTAGTTCGAGATGAGTCAGGTTAGCGAGATTTACGACATCTTCAGGAATAATGAGAGACGGGTTAGAACCGAGGTTAAGTCGCTGGAGGATAGGAAGATGAAATAATTCTAAAGGCAGCTGAGATATTTGATTCTCACTCACATCAACAGCAGTGAGGTTGACCAAGAGATCCAAACACGAAGGTAGTTGCGAAAGCTGATTATTCCAGAGATAGAGGTGAGAAAGATTGATTAACTGTCCAATCTCAACAGGAAGTTCTGATAACTGATTATTCTGTAGTTCAAGTTTAGTGAGATTAATCAGATTCCCGATTTCTGGAGGTAAATAGGTGAGTTCGTTCTCGCTGATGTAAAGTTGAGTGAGATGAGTCAGAGTTCCAATCTCCTTTGGGAGTTCGGTTATCCCCTTATCACTCAAATCTAGCTCCTCCCACTCCTCCTTATCTGCCCTGGCGATCATCTCCAGTAACTCTCGCTTTTCCATTTCCACATCCTTGAGCCTACTAAGACTCTATCTTTGCTGTATTGAAAAGGGAACCTAATACAACAATAGCGCTGATCTTAAAAGTGCGATCGCTTAACAATCAAGACAGTCTCTACATTATTTATAACTTTATTATATTGGCGATCGCTTTTTTTACCCTAGGCATCTCGTCTTTGGCTAACTTCAGTGGTTGATTCAACAATCAGGATGCTTTGACCAAATGCACCGTTCATGTTCACATCTAATACTATTCCCACATGGGAGTAACAGGAATTAGTGACTCGTCGAATTAGATCAGAAAATATATCATTTCCAGAAAAAGCAATAATATCACCATTCTGAATGCGATCGCGACAATTCTCATAGGTTGAGAAGGAACTGACAGGTCTTGATAATAATTGCATATTTCTTCCTCCGTTAAATTCACTAACAGCAATAAATACAAGTGAACATCAATGCCAATTTCCAATTAATTCGCAATTAATACTGATGTAGCTTGCATGTCTGCAACAAAAGCTAACAGCTTATACTCATTGGCGCAGCCGTCCTTTCAAGGGTAGAGAAGCCTTAATTTGTATGTAAGTACAGCGAATTATTCGGTCATTGATACCGCTTGTGGGTTAATTTCTTCGTTATCAAGGATACAAACCCAGATAAATGATTTCTGCTGCTTATGGATCAAGAGTTCTGAGCAGATAATTTTGCCGAATCCCTGATATGTTTTGCAAAGTGGTAGAGAATAAATACCAGTGAATCTTCAGGTATATTTAATATCTCAACCATGATGTAGATGCTTCAGCAAGTTTGATGCACTCTAATTCTCGAAAAAACTTTTTCTTGACTTGCCCATAGCTTTCTATACTTTAAGTATAAGTATAAATTGTGAGGAAGTTGGGAGATTTTTGAAAGGTTGCTAATCTGTAGCAAACTTTAATACTTCGGCTTGCGTCCTAATTTTAATACCTTGACTTTGATTACATTAAACTCGGAATTGACTTTGCCATAGTTAATCAAAGATAGCCTGTAGGGGCGATCACTCAAACAGAAGCCGTTGCCTAAAATACTGCTAGTGCTTGGCGAAAGGCACTTCCTACAGGAGTATTGCTCACAGACACCCTTTAATTTGATGGGAAATGAAGAAGTGCGATCGCTCACTATCCATACATATAATCACTGATATAATTTGCTCAGTATAAATTCCCAAATAATTGATTTAGAAATGTGGATTAAATAAAGTGCAACAGTAGGGTGTGTTAGCGGAGCGTAACGCACCATTCCAAGTCGAACCAGAATTGCAGGTTATTAAATTCGCGTTCCTTAGCGCAAAAATCAGAATAATCATGTAGCTTTATCGCACTGATTGTGACTAAGCTATTACGTAGACCGGGGCAATCTAAAGAGTTCAAAAAGCGATCAATACTTTATTTGGGTAACTTGCCTGGGGAAATAAGTATGGTGATGTTGCCCTAAATAAACAAACTTTTGCTTGTGGAATGGCATCAACCAGCAAACTATCTTTACTGGAAAAGGGCAAACTGATGAAAACCAGCAAAATCCAAAAAAGTAGCCATCATCAGCAGCAGCGATCGCGTAGCGTGTCGCTTCTGCGACTCAGCGACTCCCCAGGAGTATCGCTCAAATCCGAGCAGCCTTTTTTTAGTACTGATCCGGAACATGCCTTTTTCTCTACACAAAGGGCAGTGCCAACACCTTTTTTTCAACCCCAGACATCATCAACTGTAGCCCTTCAAGCCAAACCTGTTGATAGTGATGGGGAGAAACTCAACCAGGAAGCGGTAGAAGAGCCAGAAACACCTACGCTGCAAAGGATACAAGAGTTTGCCAGTGACAACAACCAGGTACAACCACCCAGGGAACATCCTCTGTTAACGCTACAACGGCAATTGGGAAATCGGGCTGTCACCCAGATGATTCAGGCAAAGTTGACAGTCGGCAAGGCAAATAACCATTACGAACAAGAAGCCGATCACATTGCTAATACGATAATGCGAATGCCCGATCCGCTAGTCCAACGTCAAAGTGGGGACAAACAAGAAGAAATCGCCCAGATGCGATCGCAGGTTGTTCCCATTTCTCGGTTGGTGCAAAGACAAGTCGATGAAAAAGAAGAACCAGCCCAAGCAAAATCACTGATTGGCAGTATTACCCCAATTGCCCAGCGCCAACCTCCTGAAGAGAAGAAAGAAGAACCTATTCAAACTGTACAACGGCAAGTAACGGAAGAAAAGCAAGAAGAACCTGTGCAAACCCTTCAACGTCAAGCAGTTGAGGAGAAAAAAGAAGAGCAGGTGCAAACCCTTCAACGTCAACCTACTGAGGAAAATAAAGAAGAACCTAATCAAAATTTACAACGGCAAGCAACAGAAGAAAAGCAAGAAGAACCCCTTCAAACCAAAGAAATGCCTCCTGTTGTACCTCAAGTTAGCGCCGATATGGAAAGCAATATTCAAGGGATGCGGGGAGGGGGACAACCGCTTGAAAATTCGACCCGTACCTTCTTTGAATCCCGGTTTGGCTATGACTTTGGTGGGGTGCGGGTGCATACAGGGACTAATGCCAGTGAGGCAGCTAACAGTCTAAATGCTCAAGCTTTTACCGTGGGACAGGATATTTTCTTCAACAGTGGACGCTACGAACCTCAAACCATTAATGGAAAATGGTTGCTGGCACATGAATTAACCCATACGGTGCAGCAACAACCCCAACCCCAATCGATACCGAGTAATTCTGAACAAGCTACAGCTACTCCCTCATTTCCAAACTTCCAACGCAAACCACTTCCCCTCAGTACAGCATCCCCTCAAATCCAGCGTTTCGATTTTGGACTACCAGGAATAGATACGGTGCGTAACTGGGCAGCTGATCGCGCTGCCAATATTCCCGGTTTTACAATGTTGACGGTGATTTTGGGCAGAAATCCCATCAATAATCGCCCAGTAGAACCTAATCCGACCAATTTAATTCGAGGAGCATTGGGGTTAGTTGCTGGCGGAGAATTGATTTTCCAGGGACTGCAAGCATCGGGAGCGATCGCACCAGTTGCGACTTGGTTGGAGCAACAAATTACTCAACTCAATATTTCCTGGGAAAATATCGTCGGGCTATTTAGTCAAGCATTGCGATCGCTCAGTGCTAGGGATATTTTAGATATTGGGGGAGCGGCAGAACGCATATTGAATATCTTCCGTCCCACTTTGGAGCGGATTCGTGTTTTTGCTGCTGGGGTAGGTAGACGGGTAATTCAATTTATCAAAGAAGCTATTTTGCGTCCGGTAGGACAGTTTGCTCAAGGGCTTCCCTTCTATCCTTTATTAACTGTCATTTTGAATAAGGACCCCATTACCGACGAATTTGTAGAACGTAATGCCACCAATGTGATTCGCGGGATTTTAATGATTCTTCCAGGTGGAGAAGAAAAGTTTCAAAACCTGCAACGGTCTGGAATTATTGATCGTGCCTACAACTGGTTTAACGAGCAACTTACCCGCCTTAACCTGACCTGGAATTACATCAAATCGATTTTTGTCCGGTTGTGGGAAACCCTTTCGATTCGAGATATTCTCAGTCCCCTCGCGGCTTTTGAACGCATTCGTAATATTTTCAGCGAACCTGTGCGGCGCATTACCACCTTTGCTGGGGCAGCTTTTCGCAAAGTCGCGGAATTTATCTTTGAAGGTGTGTTGACCCTTGCAGGTGGTTTAGGTCGTCAGGTATTAAATATTTTCAACCAAGCTCGCAGTGTTTTATCAACAATTATTGAGAATCCCATCGGATTTATTGGTAACTTAGTAAATTCCGTGAAACGCGGGTTCCAGCAATTTGCTGGTAATATTTTGACTCATCTGCAAGCGGGATTGATTGGCTGGTTATTTGGAGCGCTAGCTGGTACGGGATTACAATTACCGGAACGCTTCGATCTGCGGGGAATTGTTTCCCTGGTAATGCAAATTCTCGGTTTAACCTATCAAAGATTACGCGGTATTTTAGTGCGATTGTTGGGTAGTGAGGAACGGGTGCAACGGGCAGAACAAGCCTTTGATTTTCTCGTCACCCTGGTTCGAGATGGCATTGCCGCAGCTTGGCAACGGATTGTAGAATTTGTTGGTAACCTGCAAGAAATGGTCATTGGTGGCATTCGTGACTGGGTAGCAAGGACAGTCGTTGGGCAGGCGATCGCTCGTTTAGTCACCCTATTTAACCCAGCCGGAGCCGTGATTCAAGCCATCATGGCTATCTACAACACCATTGTATTCTTCATCGAACGTGCCCAGCAAATCGGCGCAGTGGTCGAGTCAGTGTTTGGCTCCATTGCAAGTATCACCGCAGGTAACATCGGTGCAGCAGCCAACTTGGTGGAACGTACAATGGCGCGGACAATTCCCGTAATTTTAGGTTTTCTTGCCCGTTTTATCGGCTTGGGTAATGTCGGGGAGCAAATTCAGAACCTGATTAGGAGGATTCAAGCTCCAATTGAGCGAGCTATGGAGCGGGTAGCAAACTGGATTGTAGAAAGAGTTAGAGGTTTGTTGGGTAGAGGAGAGCAAAGAGGAACTGCTGCTAGCCCCGAAATTCAACAACGCTGGTTACAGGGTATGCAGTCTGTCGAAATATTGAAAACACGAACTCAGAGTGAAAGATTTTCCCCAGAACAACTTCAGACAGCTTTAGACCAGATCAAAACAGATTATGGTTTTAGAGAGTTGCGCGCTTTTCCCCATGGTCAAGAAATGCGTGTACACGCTATTATGAATCCGAATGAGGAAGTAGATGGATTAAGAGTTTATTCTGGTTTTGATGCTCACCTACTTGTTGGCTCTGAAAGACATCATGCCTTTTTCGGATTTCTACGTAGAGCCATTAGAGCAGCTACTAGCACCTCAAATTCTCCTGGACTTGGAACCACTTCTCAAGGTCGCCTACGTCCTCAGCGACTAGTTCCACTAGGTACAGCAACTCACCAAGAATTGCATGCTCTATGGGATCAACTTTCTAGTCCTGGAGGTCCTTATGAAGGGCTTGGTCGTGGGATGGGAGCATCACGGAGAGTCGCAGAATTAATTCGCAGTGGAGAGTGGACTCCCACTAGTATTGCTGATGCTCTAGAAAATTTCTATACAGTTGCTTTAGTTGATTATCGCCAGGAAAGAGATGCAATTTTAAACGAGGTGCGACGAATACGTGACCTTACAGGCATTTAGGGAAATCACAGTCAAAAATCAACCTATGCAAAACTTAACAGGCCCGGAAATAGAAAATTCTATTTCAACCATGTGATCGCTCAAATGCCCGTCTTGTAGGTTGCATTCCATCCAGCAACACCAATTAGCGTCACAAATCAATGATGTTAAACTGCGATCGCTCCACTATGTACGGAAAACGATGATTTTTTAAGCGATCGCGATCAAATTTGCGAATTGCTTGAAAATCCGCAGTACTGGATACAAATCATTGCCGCGATTCAACAATGAAAACACATCCGACAATCCATACTGGGGAACCTCACCCCGCACCAGTTTGATAAACAAAAACTCACTGCCGTTCAATACTGCACCAAACAGAGGTCGTTCTGGATTGGGTGATGCCAACATATAAGCAAGCGCTTGGGGAATTGCCTTGGTTAACGAAAACTCTGAATTCTTTGCCTCAATCACCGTCACCCAAAACTGTTCCTGGATCACCAGCACGTCAATGCTCCCTTGAATTACCTCTCCCTCATCCTCTGCTGAAACTTGTACATTCGTCTCACCATCTACCCGGAAGGGAGGTTCATAAAACCCCGCTAAATCCAAAAGTGGCGATAGCACTACCATTTTGTTTGACAATTTGACAATACTCTCCATCACCGGATATTCCAGAAGATAGAGATAGTTACGCTGCAAACGATCTAACGCCTGTTTTTCCACATCTGTTAACTCAGGCAGATTATCCAACCATTCCCGAAAAAAAGATTCGTCATGCACACGCTGTAACCCAAACTTGACTTTTAGGTCATACAGTTTCACATTCCTTGCTGCGATGGTTCGTACCATATTCAAGGGCTTCGGCGGTTTCGTTAGCTACGTCAAATTATAGCAAATCTTGTTTGAGTACCTTTTTGTGAACGTAACGATTGCTACTCAAATTTGTCTACTAAAATAAAATATGTAACTTACGTGACAAAAACTTAGGAGGCTTTTGTTCTCTCCACCAAACTCTGAGTAGCCTTCATTAGTCATCTCCCTAAAAACTCAGCCGATGCAAAACTCAACCAACCCGGAAATCGAAAATTCCACTGCTCCCCATATCGCCAGCCAAATTTTTGATCGTGCGATCGCAACCCTTACCCATGACGATAATCAACTAATTGAATGCGACTTAATTTGTCAAATTCCCCTGGATGTCTATCAAATCATTGAAAAACAAGGGCTTTTCAACTTCAAACCAGAATTTTGCAGCCAGTCCGTCACTTTTACAACTGATAGCAATATTACCCTGAAAGTCACTCTCCATCCTGATCGCTTTCCTGACCTTAAGGAACATACTACTACACCGGAAACTACCCGACAATATCTCCAGGAACTGAGCCATAACCAACCCGATGATCCCCTACTCAATTTTGACAACTGGTTTATTCTTTCTGCCCAACAAGGTAATTTAAGTTACACAACTCTTTGGGATACCCTGAATCCCAGCAAACTTGCAGCAGGAGAAATTCCCAAAGCGGAACTGACTGAATCCCTGAGCAAATTTTTCGTCAATATTGCCGAAACCGAGTTTAACAAAGCCTTTGGACAGTTGGGACAGGATATCTTAGCGGATTTGAGCAATCTATTTCTACTTGATAACCAGGAAGTAAGCAACCATCCAGTTACCAACATTATGGTTGCATTTTTTACCAATGATGATTGGACTTTTACTAAAATCCAGGGAAAACCAATTTTGCAAATGGGCTATCAAGGGGAAAACGGACAATTTATTTGTTACGCTAGAGCCAACGAAAATCCCCAACAATTTGCCTTTTATGCGATTTTCCCCATGCTTACACCCGAAGACCGTAAATTAGCGATCGCTGAATTTATTACCCGCGCTAACTACGGTATGGTCATTGGTAATTTTGAATTCAATTTTGATAGTGGTGAAATCTTATACAAAACCAGTATTGATGTAGAGGGCGATCGCCTGACTGCTGCTTTAATTAAACGATTAGTTTACACAAATATTGCGATCGCAGATCGATATCTTCCCAGCATCCAAGCTGTTATCGATGGTACATCCCCAACGGAAGCAATTCAGACAATCGAGCAGCAGAATCTAACTTCTTGAACAAGAGAAGTCAAAGTCAACTACCAATTAAAATAAAAGAAGCCCAAAAGTAGGGGTGATTATATTGGGTGTGTTGCAGGAGGTAAAGTTGGGCTTGGCGGAGGGCTTCAGCTTTTGATACACCTGGAGTCAGTAATTGTTCGTAGAATTGAACCATAAATAGAGGTGTGGATTCGTCGTTAATTGTCCAGAGGGATGCGAGGGTGCTATCGGCTCCGGAGCGGACTGTTACTCCCGCAAGTCCGAGGGTTGCGCGGTTATCTCCTTGAGCGGTTTGACAAGCACTGAGTACAAGTAATTGTAGGGAAGATGGGTCAGATAATTGACGCTGGGAAATTATTTGGTCAAGGGTGCTAATGTCTAGTTTGCCGTCGTTGGTGAGGATAAAATTATTTTCTGCTTGGGAGCTAAATTGTCCGTGGGTGGCCAGATGGATAATATTATAGGATTGGTTGCTAATTTTTTGGGTGAGGGCTTGGGTGGTAAATTCCTGATCTAGGAGGGTTTGAATTGTTCGTCTTGGTTGGGTGTTGCGAAATAAGTTGTAAATTTTTTCGATTTCAGTTTTGACTCCCGGTAGACTGGTAAATCCCCGATTACTTTGGCTTAATCCGGCTAGTAATACTTTTGACTGATATTGACTGAGGGGGGGTGAGTTGAATCTTTGTCCAGAAGGTGCAATCTTACCTTTGGGAGTGGCTAATGCTAAAGCAATTTGATAATTTTCTATTAGATACTGTTTCCCATCAAAGAGGGCAGAGACGGGGATATTACGGAGGGAACCGTCTAAAACAAATACTAGGGTTTTAATTTGAGATTGTTTTATTTGGGGAATGATGGGTTGTATCAACCAAGTATAAATTTTTTCGGCAATTGCCTGGCGTTCCTGGAGGAAGGAAGTACGACGCAGAGATTGACGCATGGTTTGGATATCCTGTTCAATCTGTGGTTGGGGGATGAAAGTAGCATAGTGGCTAAGGGGTTTTCCGGGTAGGGATAAAATCACCTCCAGGCGATCGCTGAGGATAATGGGATAAATTACAGCAGCATTAGTATCAATTTGATTAATGTTGCGGGGTTGGTCGTCTACGCAAGCTTGACGGAAAAAATTAGTGAGTTCAGCTATTTGCAGGTCTTCAATGGTTTGACGAGCTTCCAGCAGGTTTGCTTGGGAAGTGGGGATAGATGGAGTTAATAACAAATCCACGAATTGACGATAAACAGGTTCAACGCGATCGCGGAAGGAAAATTGAATATCTGAACTAATCACAGCTAAATCTTGACGGAGCGATCGCAAAATTGTCAGAGCTTGACGATAATGAATGATTGCTTCTGCTTTTGCTCCGGTATAATTAGATAATCTCCCCATCTGCCATTCCCACTCGTAGGCAATTTCCGGTGCGGTGGTGGCAGAAACTAAGTTCAAGGCTTGCTGGGTAAGTTTTTTGGCTTCCGACCACTGTCGATTTTGTTCGTAGATTTTGCCTAATTCTCCTAAAGCGTAGGATTCTGCACGGGGATTACCAATAATCCGAGCATTTTTAGCTGCTTGGGTCAAGGTTTCAACGGCAGGTATTAGTTGTTTTAGTCTAGCTAAGTATCGACCTAATTCAATTTGAATATACACAATTGTTTGGGTGAGGGGTTGTTGTTGCAGTTGGGTTTGTAGTGGAGGAATAATCTCTTTTACCTGATTATATGCTTGGGTTTTAATTAGTAATCCTAGTAGTTTTACCTGGGTTGATAGTTTCAATTCCGGGTTAGCATTTTGCTCTGGACTATCAAGTATTTGTTGGTAATAATCTATGGCACGAGCAAATTCTTGCTGGTCTGCTGCCAAATTTCCTAAATTAAATAAGGCTAATAATTGACGCTGAATATCATGGGATTTCTGCGCTAATACTAAAGCTTGCTCTAAGTTAATTTGTGCAGTCTTAAAACTCCCTGTTAATCGCAATATATTTCCTAATGAAATCAAACCATCTATCTGCAGTGAAGAAACTGGCTGTTTTTGCCAAGATATACTCAGGGACTCCAAGAGATTACGAGCGCGACGATACATTCCTAAACCTTGTAAGGCTCTTGCTTGGTTAATTTGTGTGCCTAGTTCACCAGATTT
Organism: Calothrix sp. NIES-3974; assembly: GCF_002368395.1. Taxonomy (GTDB): domain Bacteria; phylum Cyanobacteriota; class Cyanobacteriia; order Cyanobacteriales; family Nostocaceae; genus NIES-3974. The sequence continues at coordinate 563,054 of NZ_AP018254.1, read as the reverse complement.
ATCTCCTAATCGCTCGTAAATATTTTGAGCTTGTTGCCAAATCTCTACAGCCATTTCTAGTTTTCCCTGACGGTATAAAACTTCACCATAATGATTGAGAATTTGGGCATAAATAAATTGATTATGTGCCGTTTTTATTAGAGATAATCCTCTCTGGATATAAGTTTCTGCTAATTTAGTTTGACCTAAATTTTGCTCTGCTAAGGCTAAATAACTATAAACCAAAGCTTGATAGGATTGATCTAAATTCGGCTTTACCTGAAGCCAAATCTGCACCGCTTCCGAAAATCTTCCAACTTCATATAAGTACTGTCCTTTTTTTATTTGTTGAATATATGTATAATTATCGGCACGAAACTGAATTTCATCTGCGTTCACTAAACCTGTATAGGTATTGATTAGTATCAACCAACCTACACAAAAACCCAAACATAAAATCCATAACCTACTAAATAGTTTCAATCCCAACATCCTAGAAAATAGAGTGAGTAATCAAAGGAAAGACGAACCGACTCCATGAGAAACCGCACTACGCATGTTTACGAGTCATCCTTACCTGGGGAATAGTCCGTGACGGGAGTAGTGTAGACGCTATGCGTACCCGTAGGGTGTAGAGGGAAAATCAATCCGTTACTCAAAATCCAGGTTACGAGTCATCTTGAACTAGCGAATAGGGAATCTCAATATACTGATCAAGAAGTTTGTAGTCAGGACTTTAGTTCTGATTTCGGAAACATGTACTCCTGTGTTCGTTTTCCCAGAGTAACCCTTACTACAAACCAAAAATCATCATGATTTGTGACACGCAACTTCATCCGGACAAGCTACCTGTCTCAAATTCAATGTGAATATCCTTTTAAGGTGGTAAATTATGACTAGCACTTACGCACTCGTTAGGAGAAATCAGGTGTTTGGGATTGCCACGCAAGCAAGTCGATCCCCTGCGCATCTACCTGACAACCCTACGGTCGATCCGCTACACGTCTGGTACAATGACAGTGTTTACGTTTTCCTTGCGTAAGTCCTGATGACAAAATTACAGAATCAATTGCATTAATTGGAATCAAAGAGACAAAGTAAGTCGGCGAGAAAAAACCATAGATGGGCAGTGTCTTCTCTGAGAGTGCTATGTAAAGAAAAATAGCAGCAAAGAGCTATACTTTACACGGCAATAAACTGAGCTTTTTGTTTGGGTCGTTCATGCTTAAAGGTAAACTCTCAACAAACCCAAAGGTAAATATATCACCATGCGAAGTATAAACATGATTAACTACAGCCAAGCAAATTAGCTTGCTTAGGTATTTACTTGTGATATGTAAGATTTGAGATCACTGTACATTTCGTACATTTTCATTATGATTTTGAAAGGAGATTCAAAAAAACCAAAAAGCATTCTCATATACTAAACTAAGAACTCCCAGTAAGCAAATAGTGTGTTAGTTTCCGCTAAACTCCACAAGCCTAATCAAACTTTCCTCAACTGGAATCTGCACTCTCGGAAACACTAATAAATTAAGGGAACTCAAATATTAATTAGAAGCTTTGACTATGAATCTCCACCAGTCATCTATATGCTATCATACTACCATTCATTTGAAATGATGACAACTGGTTGAAATTTATATGAATTGTAATAAACTAGTTAGACAATTCCGTGTAAAGAGATAGAACACTGTAACATAATTAATTCATCTGAATCGTAAAAATAATTAGGGTCAAACAAATGTCACAGAGTTCAGGTTTTTGGCGAATTCATTTTGTGCAATCGATATACATCCAAAAAAACCAACTTCTCACTATCAAAAAATAAAGGTTTTGCTGTTTTTACCCTAGCTCAGAAGATACAAGTTCAAGATTGTTACAGCAAATTTCTACTTCGTCGGGTCAACCATGTATAAACCTGTTAAATGCAGCTTTACTTTCCCCACAATATATATTTACCGCTTTTGACAAAAATTGCGATGGAGAAACCGCCACTCCGCGATCGCCCTCTTCCGGATTAACGGTGGCAAGCAAGTTTATTATAGATACGACTTACGCAATTATTAGCGTAAAACAAGACTTTGAGATTGCTACGCCAGCAAGTCGATCTGCTGCGCGTCTACCTAGCGTCGCAATGATGTAACTGTGTAGCGATTGCATAGGTCCTGAATATATTGCCAATTAGTCCTCAGCCCAAAGAGATGAAAATCCAACTCAAGGAGCTGGGAAGTGGTATGAATGAGCCTATTCAGGAACTAAATACAATCATGCATATCGCTTTGGCAAGAATGAGTTCCGCGATCGCGTGTTAGTCTATGTATGACCTAATATAATCCAATCCCCAGGCATTTTATTCCTGTTTGAAGTATAATATGGTGATCTACCTTGATTTTTGAACTGACTTGCGTGGACTGGCATCAGGATGTATAAAAACAAGCTCTTATTCAAAATAATTACTAATTCGTAATTAAAAAAGTGTACAGAGCGGCTGAATTTATTTATGAAGATCCAAAAAAGTGTAGCATCAATATTCCCAGTCCCCGGATACCCTTGTAGGGAAGTAAACTATAATACTTGGGTACTAATTACGTAGGCGTAGCCTTGCCATAGGGATATTATAAATGACAAATTATAGTGACAGGGGTACTACGCCTCGGTGACAAGCAACATCAGGTACATCATATACAACTGAAAGCTTGATTTTCCATCATTTCTATGACCGTACCCGGTATTTTGATATACTGCTGTCAATTGTGAAGCGCAGGTTTAGTTTACGTAAGTTCTGGAGCAAAAGTACAAAAATCTGCGGAGGAGTCCCATTAAAGGTTTATTGCGTCAATGTTGCATTCTTATTTTGATACAGAAAAACCCCATCATAAATCTTTTGAGTTACCTGGAGCGCGACCCCATTATAATCCTGACCGCCCTGGACAGGTAAAGCATATTTTTTTAGATTTAGATTTAGATATTCCTCACAGTCGCTATAGTGGTACTTGTACAATCACCCTTGTACCAATTCGGGATGGGGTTAAAAGTGTGACTTTGGATGCAGTTGATTTGACCATTGGTTCAATTCAGGTCAATCAAGTTCCTCAACGCTATGATTATGACGGCGAAAAGTTAACTATTTATTTGGAAACTGCAACCGAGATCAATGTCCCCCTAGAAATTGCGATCGCCTACAGTAATCAAAATCCGCAACGGGGTATTTATTTTATTCACCCAGACCCATATTATCCCCATAAGCCGGTTCAGGTGTGGACCCAGGGGGAAGATGAGGATTCCCGGTTTTGGTTTCCCTGTTTTGATTATCCAGGACAGTTATCCACGAGCGAAATTCGTGTCTGTGTTCCCCAGGATTTTATGGCGGTTTCCAATGGGGAATTAATCAAGACGGAGGAATTGGCGGAGAAGAAGATTTACCATTGGTTACAAAAGGAAGTCCATCCCACCTATTTGATGACCTTGACCGTGGGTCGGTTTAGCGAGATTCGCGATGCATGGCATGATAAACCCGTCACCTATTATGTGGAGAAAGGACGGGAAGCGGATGCCAAACGGAGTATGGGTAAAACTCCGCGAATGATGGAGTTTTTGAGTGAAAAATACGGTTATCCCTACCCTTACGCTAAGTATGCCCAGGTTTGTGTGGATGATTTTATTTTTGGGGGGATGGAAAATACCTCGACGACGGTGTTAACAGACCGTTGTTTGCTGGATGAACGTGCAGCAATTGATAATCGCAATAGTGAAAGTTTGGTGGTTCACGAACTTGCTCACCAGTGGTTTGGTGATTTACTGGTGATTAAGCACTGGTCCCATGCTTGGGTCAAGGAAGGAATGGCTACCTATTCGGAAACCATGTGGACTGAATATGAGTATGGGAGGGAGGAGGCTGCGTATTATCGGTTACAAGATATGCGTAGTTATTTGGCGGAAGATGCAGACCGCTATCGCCGACCAATGGTGACTCATGTCTATCGAGAAGCGATTGAATTATATGACCGCCATATCTATGAAAAGGGTGCGTGTGTGTACCATATGATTCGCTCCGAGTTAGGGGAAGAGTTATTTTGGCCAGCGATTCAACAATTCGTCCGGGACAATGCCCATAAAACTGTAGAAACGGTTGATTTATTGCGAGCCATTGAAACGGCAACTGGACGAAATTTATTATTTTTGTTTGACCAGTATGTGTATCGCGGTGGACACCCGGATTATGAGGTGAGTTACAGTTGGGATGGGGAAAGTCATTTAGCGAAATTAACTGTTAAACAAACTCAACCGGGTAAGCATAATTTATTTGATTTGCGCATACCCATCGGTTTTGGTTATCAAGATGGGGAGGGTCTGGTGGCTCTGCAACAGTTCACGGTGCGAATTCACGAAGCGGAACAAAGCTTTTATTTTCCCCTGACAGAAAAGCCCCTATTTATCAGCTTTGATATTGGCAATAATTACCTCAAGACTGTCACTCTCAAATATCCAGTTGTCGAACTCAAAGCCCAATTAGAACTTGACCCCGACCCCCTATCACGGATTTTTGCAGCCCAAGCTTTAGCCAAAAAAGGCGGATTAGAAGCTCTTACCGCTCTGACGAAAGCCCTCCATCAGGATAAATTTTGGGGTGTGCGGGTGGAAGTTGCTAAACAAATTGCCAAAATCAAACTTGACCAAAGTCTTGATGCCTTATTATCTGCTTTAGGCGATACAAATCCCTACGTGCGCAAAGCGGTAGTGGAAGCACTTTCCCAAATCAAAACCCACCAAAGTTATCAAGCCCTGAAAAACTTACTCAAAAACGGCGATCGCAGTTACTATGTGGAAGCCGCAGCTGCAAAAGGACTTGGTGCGGTCACCACCGGATTTGACAGCGATAAATCTCAACCCGACAAAGTTATTAAGCACCTGACCAAGGTCTTAGCTGAAAAAGCTGGTTGGAACGAAGTTGTCCGCAGTGGTGCGATCGCTGGATTGGCTGAACTCAAAACCAGTAGTGCAGCCTTGGATATTATCCTGGAGTATACTAAACTCGGTGTACCCCAACCCCTACGTCTAGCTGCAATCCGCGCTCTCGGTCAAATTTCCACCGGACAAGCTTCCCCTGATGTGGAACGAGTTCTCAACCGTTTAAGCGAACTTGCTCAAGAAAGCTTTTTCCTCACCCAAGTGGCAGTCTGCACAAGTCTAGGGAAAATGGAAACACCCAAAGCAATCACCATCTTGCGATCGCTCTCCCACCAAACCCCTGATGGTCGTGTCCGCAGACTTGCTGATGAGGAAATTAACCGTATCCAAGAAAAAATCGGTAAGGATACTGCCCTACGTCAATTACGTACAGAAATTGACCAACTCAAGCAGCAAAATCAAGAACTGCGCAGTCGTCTGGAAGAATTAGAAGCTAAATCCAAGTCATGTTAGATGTGGCGGTTGCTGGGAGATTTATGCTTCCAGCAATCTTTGTCTATATTTTTGACTTTGAAACCAAAATTCTTCCACTATTGGTCTACCACATTAATTTTGATGGGTGAGGGAAGGTTCGCAGTCGCGCTCATAGTCCCTTTAGAATCAAACGTGAATGCGACGGATTTCAAATATTTTCAAAATGGTTATAGTAAGCCCATAATAACAGATAGTACTAACATCTTATCACGGATTGGTTACTGACATCACAACTAAAACTTATTTACAGCAATCCGATTTAAGTCGTGAAAAATAGCCTGCCGTTGACTGATGAATGGTGACTGTTAACTGTTAACTGTCAACCATTAACAACCCTACATTCAAGATTTCACAAATCCCGCCCGGACTCCTGTATATCCAGACAAATATTTTCAAAATGGTTATAGTAATCCCAAGATAACAGATAGTACTGATATTTTATCACAGATTGGTCACTGACATCAAAACTAATTTATCTCCACACAAATGACTGTCAATGCACTTTTTGTGCGGTAATCAACACTTTCTTAACAAAAAACAATTTGTCTTCAAACAATACAATTAATCTTAAGAAAAAATCAAGATTTGAGCTTAATAAAACTTAATAAATAACAACTGATGAGTAACCCACTATTGGCTGCATTGGCAGTATAGATAGGGTTATCACGAATGTTAACCATAAACAAAACCTCAATTTCATCCCTGCGAGAGTTGTACTTTTATGAACTATAATTAATGAAAAGATATAAAAACACGAAGTTGATCCCGGCGGTAATTGCACCGATTACAGCCCGGAAATGCGTATATTTTCGTTGTTTTAAATAAGAGGCTGCGGTTATTTTAAACCTGGGGGACTAGAACTCCTATTTAGGCAGACAAAAAGTCGCGTACATTAGTAAATGAGAGGCAAAGGTCGGCGTGGGTCAGTATCAACCTGCTCAATTAAATCGCTACAGTCCCGATGCGATCGCTCGGTATTATCGATACCGTCCCTGGCGAGCGTGGGGACGAGCATTGAAGATAATCTGGTATTTTGCGGGATTTATCCTGGCGTTGTTAATGGATCGGTGGTTTAATCGAGAAGAAGCGAATAAGTACAAACGTGCTGCTCGATTACGGGAGATTCTCACCGATTTAGGTCCAACATTTATTAAGGTGGGACAAGCCCTGTCAACGCGTCCAGACTTGGTGCGGAAGGATTTTTTAGAAGAACTAATTAAGTTACAGGATCAGCTACCAGCTTTTGATAATGCGATCGCCTATCACATTATTGAAACCCAGCTGGAGCGTTCGATAGATGAAGTTTTTCGGGAATTGTCGCCGACACCCGTTGCCGCAGCGAGTTTAGGACAGGTTTATCGTGGTCGGCTGGTGACAGGAGAGGAGGTTGCAGTTAAGGTGCAACGTCCCCATTTGCGTTCTGTATTGACCCTGGATTTATATTTATTGCGTTGGGCTGCTCAGACGTTTGGCTGGTTGTTACCCTTGAATTTGGGACACGATTTGACCTTGATTATTGATGAATTTGGGTCGAAATTATTTGAAGAAATTGACTATTTGAACGAAGCTCGAAATGCGGAAAAGTTTGCGAGTAACTTCCGCGACGATCCCCATGTCAAAGTGCCGATGATATATTGGCAGTATACTACAAATCGGGTGTTGACACTGGAATGGATCAACGGCTTTAAACTCAATGATACAGAACAAATCCGTGCAGCAGGAGTTGACCCGGAAGCAGTCATCGAAATCGGTGTGACATCTGGTTTGAAACAATTACTAGAACATGGCTTTTTCCATGCCGATCCCCATCCTGGTAATTTATTTGCCATGCCAGATGGACGCATGGCCTACATTGATTTTGGTATGATGGATCAACTGGATGAGATGACGAAGGAAACCCTTGTTGATTCCATTGTCCATCTTGTAAATAAGGATTACGCCGAACTTGCCGAAGATTACGTTCGCCTGGGTTTTTTGACCCCCGACACCGATATACGTCCCATAATTCCTGCGTTGGAAGCGGTTTGGAGTGATGCCATCGGTAAAAACGTCGGTGAATTCAACTTTAAAACCATCACCGATAAGTACTCGGAAATCATGTTTGATTATCCCTTCCGAGTTCCCGCGAAATTTGCTTTAATTATTCGTTCACTGATTACCCAGGAAGGTATAGCCCTTTCCTTAAATGAGAACTTTAGAATAGTGGAAGTAGCCTATCCCTACGTTGCACAGCGATTATTAACTGGAGAATCACCGGAACTGCGTCGTCGTTTAATCAATATCCTCTTTAAAGACAATAAATTCCAGTGGGAAAGACTGGAGAACCTGATTAATATTGCTAGAACCGACGGTGATTTTGATGTTTTGCCCACAGCCAAATTAGGCTTACAGTATTTATTTTCTGATGAAGGTAAATATCTCCGTCGTCAATTAATTTTCGCTCTAACAGAAGATGATAGACTGCATACCGAAGAAGTCGAACGTTTGTGGAATTTGGTCAAAAATGACTTGAAACCCGATAGAATATTTGGTGCGGCGGTTAACTTTCTGGCAGAAGTGTCTCGGGAAAGTGTTGCGGCAATTATTCCCAAAACTAAATTGCTAGCAATATTTGGCATTCCCACAGCGACAAACAGCAAACAGTAAAAATCGCAAGTACTAGGGAGAGACACGATATATTGCGTCTTTACGGGGGTAAGGCTTTTCGCCGAATGATTGGTTACATTGTGGTTTTATGTTTAATTGCACCTACTTAACCTCAGTTATTAGTTGAGAACAAAGTCGATTCATTAGGGTCTGCTGAATAAGTCTTTTAGTAGGGGTAGGGAATAGGGAATAGTTTTCAGCTTTCCCCTTCCACTTTTCAAAAGACCCAAAAAAATTACAAATGCCAGATTTTGAAGTTTGATATACCCATGTATTTGCACTTTTTCTCAGCCAAAATAGCCTCAACAGCTTAAAATATATAAAGTCTAAATATCGTTTACGCGAATGCTTGCTAAATATCAGGGGCTGTAACCATTGATGATTCTAGTTTCATTGATTACAAAGTACAAGAGAATCGATATAACTATTTTTCAGCAAGTCCTAATTAGGAGGTTTTTAAAAACTGGGAGCATCCCAAATATGTAAAAATATATTTTGTGATTGTGTAGACGCGTAGTGGATCGACCCTAGGGTTGCAGCGTAGACGCGCAGAGGCTTCTTGCAAAGTAGCGATCGCAAAATCCATCACTCAGAATAAGTCCATCGATTGCTGAAGGTCATACTTCCAATATAACGATAAGATTATTCTGTTATACCATTTCACCCAAATTTTGATACATTTTCTTACACAGCATCCCCTACTTCCCTTCCTCCCTTAAATGTATCAACTCCAAAGTAAAACAGTACTACCGAGCAATAAAATTATTTTCGAGGAATAATACTGGACAAGGGTTTTATTATTTGGGACTCATCGTTGTGAGTTCTTTGATTAGGATTACTCACGTCGATTTATGAAAAAATCCGTAGACTGAAAAAGTTGTTTCTACACCCTACTCCCACAGACAATTTTCAAAATCAAAGCGGATTCCTGTAGCCTATTTCCTGTCTTTGTCTGAAAGAGTACAATTAATTTTGTTTAACAAATTACCAATTTACCAGGAGCTTACGTGTACTACTTCCCATCCCAACCACCATATCTGTTACTTGCATTTGGATTATTCACAGCAGTCACATCTGGAGCAGCTTTATCCGGAACACTACAATCCCTTGTTGGAGCTTGGCAAAATGCAGGTGCGGAAAATTCGGAAATTCAACTGACTAAAAAACCCTTAATTTTCCCATTTTTAGGAATCACATTGGGTGTGGGAGTGTTTTTAGTATCGGGATTAGAAATCTTTGGTTTTCCCCCCTTACTTGCTTATGGGGTGGGATTACCGATGGGTATTTTGACCTGTTTACTGATTTGGTTACAACTAGGTAGCATGATGACATTTATGCAAAGTAGAGGGATGAGTTCTTTGGATTTAGATTCCATGAGTTAATAATTAAATTTTTGATGCATTATGGGAAAACAAGGGGTAGAAACCTCTTGTTTTTTTGTATTTAGGTGTTTTTGCGATAGACAAATATGATTTCGATGTTAAAACTGATTTAGTCAATTTCGGAATACAGGAGACAGGATATAGGAAGTACCAGCTAGCGAATATTACCGTAAAAGGAAATCGACAGTTTAGAGATGCTGTTAACAGGGAAGCAAAAAATCTCCAAATATTCAACTACCCTCTTGTCCGATAGGGGTTGAAAATAACTGTCTCAGGTTTAAAGTCCGTTAAAATCGACTACAAATAAAACACAGATAAGGAGAGTAATTATCACTAAATAAATATTTATGGATTTATGTATTTACTGGTAAGGTGCAAGATTTAGATTTACTTCCCCTGCTTTCCATCAGATATCAACCATAAAGAGATGTAGCAATGCTACGCTTCTACAAAATTAATCTGTCGCATTCTTTTTTCAAATTGGTATCACTACCCCCTACTCCCAAAAAACAGAAAATCAAGCTATAACAACAACTATTCCAACTATATTCAAACAATCTCTTAATCTCAAACCTATATGCGTATCTTAATGCTATCTTCCACCTTTCCCTATCCACCGAGTCGGGGAGGGACGGAAATTAGAACTTTTAATTTAATTAAATATTTACACTTTAAGCACGATATTACTTTAGTCACCCAACGTCATGAAGGGGTGAGTGATACGGAAGTTGAGGAATTACGTCAATGGGTGAGAGAATTAATTGTCGAACCCCTCATCAACGATAGTAATTCTTCCCGTAATTGGTTGGGGAAAGTAAACAGATTTGCAACATCTCTCATCACAGCGACTCCAGCTAATGTTTTACATCGCTACTCACCACGAATTCAAGCCATTGTTGACAAATACGTTTTAGAACAAAAATGTGATGTCATCACTTGTGAACACAGTGTGAATGAAATTTATATCCGTCCGGAATTTCGTCATCGCCTAAAAACAGTAGTGGACATCCATAGCTCCGTATATGGGTGGACACGAGACCATTTATCTGCTGGAGCTTCCGCAAATGTGTTGCGCGATCGCTTATATTTAAATTTGATTCTCAATCGTTACGAACGTCGTTATAGTCGGAAGTTTTCCCATCTAGTTGTCACTACCCAGGATGATAAAAGTGAGTTTTTAAAACTACGTCCGGATTTGGATATTCAGGTGATACCGAATGGTGTGGATTTAGATTTATTTCCCGAACGGGGATATGACCAAGGGGGACATAGGTTAATTTTTGTCGGAGCAATGGATGCATCCCACAACATCGATGCAGCGAAATTTTTTGCTCTGGAAGTTTTTCCCCATATCCGCGATCGCTATCCGGATGCTAGTTTTAGTATTGTTGGAGCAAGACCTGTTTCGGAAATTCAGGAGTTAGGTAATCGTCCAGGGGTGATTGTGACAGGGAAAGTTGCGTCGATGGTTGATTATTTACACCAGTCTACTGTTTGCGTTGTCCCCTTGAGAACCGGATTTGGGATTAAAAATAAAACTTTGGAAGCAATGTCTGCGGGTGTACCGGTGGTGGGAAGCGATCGCGGTTTAGAAGGTTTGGTTGTGGATGATGGTAAAGTACCCTTACGAGCATTGCGTGCTAACCAACCCCAAGAGTATGTACAAGCGATTTGTCAGTTATTTGAAAATTCGGCTTTGCGTCAGGAATTAGCTCAAAATGCACGACAAATGGTGGAAATGGAATTTACTTGGGAAAGTGCAGGAAAGCGCTATGAACAAGTTTTAATAGGGAATTGAGGTTGAGAAAACAGGAATAGGTTACCAAAAAAATGGATTAAAGCCCCGTACTTTTAGGACGGCTTTCTGATAAAATAATGGGATACAGGCAAGGCCCAGTCTGTTGGGCGAGGTGGTATAAGACAGACATAGCCTGCAACTGCTGTTTGAGTCCAGAATCTCCGCACTTTTAGGGTGGGGAGTATATCAAAGATACCCTAAATTAGATTTAGGATGAGAAACCCTTTTTTTCAACTTTGTCCATAATCACAACTAGAGTTTTCCCCCTTCCCCGATGAAACACATATTTGGATTGTATTGTAAGGTGCAAGATTTAAGATAAATTTTATATCAGGGTTTTATATTTCCATCTGTCCCATTATTTTTGCAAATTGGTATTCAAGAACTTCTTTCTCCTTTTCTGAATCCAATCTCCTGTATTCCTACTGTTGCATAGAGGGAACGAAAGGGAAAAGTTTACTGGGGATGGGAATACGGGGATTAGCGGGTGCTGCTGCTACAGGTGCTGGTGTATCGGGATTTTCGGTTGATTGTGCAGTTAAAGGTGTATCTGGATTACGGGTACTAGCTGTTGCGGAAATATCAGCAGTGGGGGTGGTATCTGTTTCGCCATTGGTAGGGTTTGTTTGCGCACAACAGGGAGATGCGATCGCGAATACAGCGATGGAACAGAGTAAAGTTAATAATTTACAGAGATTTGAATTCATTTTTGTTGCCTTTTTGAATCGATGCAATTTTTGTTTTAAAAGTTTTTAAAAAGTTCTTCTCCACAAGAAACTGCGCTATACGCGTCTACGTCAAACTTTGACAAATATGTAGATAAGGAGTAGCCGAATCATCTAGTTGGGGGAACAAACCTTCTAGAGATAATTCGGCTGATTCAATTTATTTATGCACAAATCACTCACAGGTGATGGTTAAAAAGTCTTGTCTTCAACGCTCATAGCACTCGGCACTCAGTTTAAATAACTGCTTATTTTCAGTTAGTTTGAGTACAACTGTGTTTAATATAATCAGCACCGAGAAATATTTGTAGAGAATTTCTACGGAAAAATAAAATGTTTGATTTACTGGATATTTTAATATATTTATGTGTAATTTATGGGACGAGATTGAATATCTTTATATTGATAGGATGAAATTAAATAAATTTAAGATGAATGTTCCAGGGAATGAGTAAACTCCAATGAGCTGACACCTTACACCTTGGGGAAATAGCTATATCTCTGTGAAAATACAGGTTGTTTGAGTGATTTGAGGAAAATATCACCGAGAATGTTGTTTTTGTTGAGAAATAGGGAATATTGAAATTAGATATTATTCCTTAAATTTGAATGCACTATTTATGTCACAGCCACGTATTTTAGAGCTAGCAAAGCAGGGTAATGCTCAAGCGATCGCATATCTCATAAATCAACAATTACAGCCGAAAGGAATTACTGCTAAAGTAACTATTTAATACATCAAAACAGATCAAAAATCAGGGATGTTATATACTCCCCATCCTTTCCATCTCCTCTTGAACGATGGCAACAAGCTTTGTTGCAGCACCTGGTTCACCGCGACTTTGACGAAGTTGGTCACGCATTGCTTCTAAACGCTGGGGATGGTCTAAATAATCAATCACCATTTCTGCTACTATCTGGGGTTGTAATTTACCCACTAATTCTGGAACAATCTCTTTCTGTGCCCAAATATTTGGCCATGCTAGTAAACCCTTACGTCGCAAAAACCACCAATTGATTAACTTCGCAAAACTCGAACCTACCCCAGGTAAGTTTGCTAAAATCCCCGGTAAACCATCCCAAGAACGCATGGCATCCAGTTGTTGAGTTGGTAATAGTACAATCATTGGTACGGCAAGGGAACCTAACTCGGCAGTATTTGCACCGACCGTCGTTAAACAAATGCTACATCTTGCTAACCGATCATAGGCTGGATGGTGAGTATGTAATTCCACTGATAAGCCTTGGGATGTTTGTAAAATAGGTTGTTGGAGATTGTCAGTAATTAAACTTGCTCCTTGGAAATTAAAATATTTACCCACCGGATTCGTATCTAGATTGGCAAAACTAGCTAATTTCTCTAAATCCAGGGTTGGAGCAACGGGAATGATAAATTTTGTTTCCGGTTTTTTGGCGTAAATATGTTCAGCGATCGCAAGGGTTAATGGCACACCTTGGGCTAGTTTTGCAGCTTTGGAACCGGGTAAAATACCGATCAGGTGGGTAGTAGCAATTGATTGATTATAATTATCGTTACTAGGTCTTTGGAAATCAGTTTCCGCCATTAAATCACCAATTACGGTAAACTTATGGGTATACTGGGGTTTTACTTTGGCTGCGACATCGGCTTTCATGACTGCAAATCGATCAATGAAACGATGCCATCGAGCTTCCCATTCTGCATAGACGATAGTTTTATAGCCCATTCTTTTACCAATAATGACAGGGAAAAATTGATCACCTCCGAGAAAGATGATGATACCCTGTTTACGCCAATCCCATTTTTCCTGGGTTTCTCCAGAGATTAAAAAACGAAAAAAACCTTCTGCACCCTGGGCTCGATCGACTTCGGGATAGGATAGAGCGATTTGTGCTTCTTTCCCACTAGCATTAGGACAAGGTGAGAGAATTACGGAAATACGTAGGGTATTGCGGTCATGACCTAATGTTTGCCGTAAAGCTTTTACCACTGGACGTACCCAAGTAGTGATTTCACCTGGACCATTGGAAAGGATCAAAATATCTACGGAAGTCATGTTTTTGGTGAATACAGGATACAGGATATAAGATACAGGAGAAATTGAAAACTGGATGGGGGATGGAGGTTATTTTTGGAATATGAGAGCGAGAATGATGACAAAACCGATAGAGAGGATGAGTAACCAAATTTTCAGGAAATTCTGTTTTTGAATTTGTGTATCTAGTTTCGTTTCTAGACGTTCAATTGCTAAATAGGCATTTTGGATATTTTGGTGATTATTTGCATAGTCCTGTTGGATTTTTTCTAATCCTTGCTGACCTCCGATTTGGGTGAAGATACGTTCCAGATTTTGGAGGATTTCTTGGGATTTAGTATTTGTCTGTGATATTTGTTGAATTTGTGCTTGCAGTTGAATTTGGTCTTGATGGATTTTTGCTTCTATCTGTTTGATTTCCTCCAGGTGTTGGGGTAGTCTTTGGTTCAGTGTAGGAATTTGTTGTTCAAAGTGTTCTAATTGGGTTTGGGTGATTGCTAAACTGGAACGGATATTAATTAATTCTTGGTTTAATTGGGAGATGTGATTTTCATAGGTTTTAATTTGGTTAAGGTGTAATTCCACATCGTCATGGAATTGGTTAGCAATATTTACATGAGTTTGAAATTCCGATTGTAAATTTTGAATATCTCTCGCAGTGGATTTTACCTCCTGGTATATTTGTAATAATTCCGATTTAAAACTAGTTAGCCTTTCCGTTTCCGTATAAACTTCTGTCTGAATTTGCTGTGCTTTAGCTAAAACCTCATTCGCAGAGTTAATCCCGGTTTCAATAGTTTGAGCTAGTTGTTCTAATTGTTGAGCAATTTCGATATCTGTAGGTGTTTTCATGATGATTTATTGCTAGAAAATAGGGAATAGGGAGTAGTGATTAGTGAGTAGTTGGTGTTAGTCTTAGAGATTGTTTAAAAAATCATTTTTAACACTTGAATTATCATTTTTGGGAATGGGAAGAGACGCGACATATCCCGTCTATCCTCTTGAAGGAAAAATCAGCTTTATAACCCCATTTCCAGATTCAAAACGATAGTCAAAATAGTGATAATTAATACTTGACAAACCTCCTCTTAACATATAGGCTAACCCCTAAAATTTTTAGGTCTTAGTAATAAAACCAGAATTCATAATTACGTAGCTTGCCGCAGGCTATTACGTAGCTTGCTTCCCGCGTAGCGGGTATTACGTACGCGAAGCGTTGCCGCAGGCTATTACAAATTATTAATTCTGTCCATAAATGCTTGACAAAGTAAACTCACTAAAGGCTTATCCGGTGAAGATTGGGAAATAATATCATTCCCAAAAGGCAGATTTTGCTGACAATGATTACCGTAGATGAAAGTACGTACCCTTGCAGCTTCATAGGGTAAACCTTTGCGTTCAAAATCATGGGCAATACTTTTTAAAATACTTTCAAATTCAGCTTTATCTACATCTTTGAGTGATTCCGCTTCAACAACCGCTTGCCAACTATGTCCTAATGCACGTAATAATAAACATCTCAAGGGGATATTTTGAGTTTGGGATAATTCTGCTTGTAAATGGTCAACAGAATGACGGGATAATCGGGAAATAGCTGCTAATTCCCAGGTTGATTTTTCCATTCCCACAATACCAGCAAATTGCAAAGCCAAATAGGTATCCCAATATAAATAACCACTTTCACAACGCTTGAGTAATCGCTGTTGAACATCGCTAGTAATTTGGTTCAAATCAGCATCACTGACAACTTCCGTAATCCACTTGATTGCATTTGCAGGAGTAACGCGATCGCATTTTTGAAAATAATCGGTACCATCGCCATTTAAACGGTCAATTTCTGCTTGGGTTGCGACTACTAATAACCGCGATCGCGCTCTTGTAAGTAGGGTATACCATCGAAAAGTTTCTTCCAGGGTTGGGGTTCCTGTTCCTGCAAATAAACAAAATGCCACACAAGCTTCAAATTCCCGACCTTTAGCTCGTTCCGGGTTTAAAATCACTAAATTATCATGATTGGCGATGGGTTGGGTACTTAAAATTTTGACTGCTTTAGCCAAATCCCGCAATAAATAGCGACGATTTTCTTCTTTACCACATTCTCCAGCTAATTTGTCCAGAAATTTGAATGCGTCCATTTGGGAATTACATACCAATAATCGCACATTTTCGCCATTTTCAAAAGCATGAATTGGGTTGGCGGGAGTAGGTAATTCCTTACATTTATGTTGGGATGTAATTTGTTGAGCGAGTTGCCAAAATTGATTGGCAAATTCTAAAATCTGACGAGAATTGCGATAATTACGTAATAGTTCGATTGTGTTGCGAATATGTAATTGTCCCCAGGTAAAATCCGTTGGTTGAATCCGTTGATTTAAATCTCCTAACAACCATAAAAATGTCTGATGTCCTTGTGCAGCCCATGATTTACAAACAGAAATAATTGCTTGTAACTCACTTAATAGATAATCCTGGGCTTCATCAACTATTAATAACGTACACTCCGAATTACTCGGATTCAGATTACTTGTATTTTGCACAATTCTCGCCGCATCTAATCGAGATATCCTACAAGCTAAAGCCTTATAAAAGTGTTTTTTACTGATTTTAATTAAACTTTCCAAACGCTGACTATTCGCTTGGTACATAATATTTTTGTGCTGCTGCTGTTGATTTTCCTCCAACACAAAAGCTTGGTACAACAACATATCACTTTTACTCACCTCACCCTCCTTAGTATATTTCATTGCTGCACGCAATGCGGCTAATTCCTGTTGGGGTGAAGCCAGTTTTTCGTGTAAATCTGGATTAATTTTTCCTAACCATTGGGGAAAGGTTCCTAACCAAAAATTTTCATCAGCTAAAGCCGTTTTTACCTCTGCAAATTCGGAAATATCCCGTCGCAATGCTTCCGGAACAATTAACATGGTATTCCAGTTAAAAGCTCGATGAATTTCACACGCAAATAGGGTCGCACACACCGTTTTCCCTGTACCCGGTGCGCTTTGAATCACCACGCAGGAACTATCTTCATACTCATCAATGGTTGCACTTTCCCAATGGGAACATAGTAACCGTAAGGGTTCATCTAAAACATGACGTTGATAGTGGGTCAAAATTGGTGAATACCGATAACTGCCATACACAAACCGATACCAGTCCCGCTCCTGCTCGTAATTCCACTGATAGGCAGGATTTTCAGATAACTCCGTACCCTGGGGATTGAGTAACTCCTGAATCACTTGGGGATGGGCGCGATCGCGATCGAAGGCATCATCATAAATACCTCCCCGTAAACCAGCTTTAATCACAATCAGCGTTTCTTCCCCTTCACGATGCCAAATCACTCGCCATCGACCCGACCGAGTTCGCAGCAAATTTTCAAACCCGCGTAACGGCTTAGTATGCCGTTCGTCCCCATTACTCAAACGATGCAAAATTTGATACACACGCTGCAAGTCACCGGGAGGTAGCTTTTGGATTTCTCGAAACGCAGCCCGAATTATTTTAATCGTCCGCATATCCACCACCATTTCGCCCCTGTCCTTCGCAATTTTATTTTATTATTCCCGTGTAAAATCGAAAATATCAGGGTCAATTAGGATGTCATCTTGAAGTTAAACTACGTGTAGACACCCAATCTGGAAACGGTATCAAACCTTGAGTAGTACATTTTGTCATCGTTGTCAGCGACAAGTTGATTCCCAAGCCGTGACTTGTCCTTACTGTCAAGCGGAATTAAAGGCGTTTGGTCATCCTGGCATTACTTTACATCGAGCGCAGGGAGATAGGTATCTGTGTCCGGGTTGTACCTACGATCGAGATGATAGTTGTAATTTTCCCCAGCGTCCTTTTGCGAAAGAATGTACTCTCTATGACGATTGGGAACAACGCCAAAATAAACGCATGGCAGCCACTCAGCAACCTAGTTGGGGAAAACGCTTACAAATATGGATGCGGCGTTATCAAAGTTTACTATTAATTTGTGGCTTATTGATAATTTGTTTGATTATAGTTATTTCTGCTTCCTAGGATAGGGGAGTAGGAATGAGCTATTTTTTGTTTGGCTTTGCTGTGAATAGGCTACATGTACTGCTGACACTAGAACCTATGAAGCAGTGTTTTCCCTACTCCCTACTCCCTACTACCTAGGTTTCCTAAGAATCTTGAAGGATGGTCTTGGAGACAATGCGGGTTTTCTTGCGGTCAGCATCAGACAACTCCTCACCAGCTTGGAGACGGGTGGCAGAAGTTTGTAAGACCGTAGCTGCATTTTGATCACCCATTTGCAAAGCTGTCTTCGCAGCAGTTTGTAACATGGTTGCAGCACCAGCGCGATCGCCTTGCTGTAATTTTGTCTCCGCTAGTTGGGTTTGGCGGTATTTCGCTAGGGCTAAAATATGTTGTTGGACTTGCGGATTGGGTTGGGGTTGATAAACCTGCTGCACATTAACTTCCACAGGAATGGTTTCCGATAACAAACCAGTTTGGTTGATGGCTGGGTCATCGTAACGTACCTGGAGTTTGGCAATGGTTTGTAAACCGGGTTCCAGTTGGGCTGTATAAAGGTTGGCTAGAACCACCCGTTCCGCATCCTTCATTAAATCCCCTAAGCGCACGGAAAAACGTCCATCGGCTTCCTGTTGGGTAGCCAACTCAATGGTATCAGGGGAGACCTGAGCCACGGGTTTCAGTTCCGCAAATCGCACCTTGGGCATGAGGGAAAATAACAAATAGGCATTAGTTAAACCAACGGTTTGAATCCGGTCAAACAGTTGACTAAAGCGAGCTTCTGCCTCTTCTGGGTGTTCAATATGGGTTAGGGAACCACCAGCAGCATCAGAAATACTTTCCAAGACATCTTGGTTCCAATTATCACCAAACCCCAAAGTATTTAAAGTTAAATTGTAGCTAGCGGCAAGTTGGGCAAACTTTAAACAGCGATTATTATCACCGTGTTCATTTTCGCCATCGGTAAGTAGAAAAGCCTGGGAAATAGTTTCCTTTTTACCCTTTGCCAACTCCTCAATCCCTAAACGCATTCCTTCATCAATAGCCGTTCCCCCATCAGCAGTTAAGCGCTTAATTTGCTGCTTAATTTTTTCCGGATTCTCAATTACTTGATTGGGAACCAATACCTTCGCTCGGTGATCAAAAGCCACCACACTCAAGCGATCGCCAGGACTTAAACGATCGACAATCCGCATAGCGGCTTGTTTGACGGTTTCCAATGGTCGTCCAGTCATTGACCCGCTATGGTCGAGGATCAAACAGAGATTTAAGGGAGCGGTTCGATCCAACGATTCCGCGATCGCAGAAATGGAAATAGCTAACTGACGTTGACTATTAACTTGATTTCCATCCAAGTTGCCATCATTCAACACAGGCTGCAAGCTAACCTTCATAAACCTTTCTATCCAGGCGATACTGACATTTTAATAACTTCACCGCTTCATCTCAACACTACGGATTTTAAATATTCGATCTGAGATGGGGATGTTTGCCGTTAATTAACCTCTGGCTGAGGTCTTGTTCTAGATTATCTAATCAGCTACTTGAAAAAGATGTTTTTTTATACATCGTTACTCAATCACTATAATCTTTAATCCATCCCTAGCACTCAATTCAAAACCACCAACCCCCCATTACCCATCCCCAATCCCCCATCGAAATAATTTGAGTAGAATTGAGATTGCGGATATATTCATGATATTCACAAAAATCCTGGCATTGCTGCTTGTATATCGAGGAATCCACACCTCCACACAGGTATGCCAAAGCGCTAGGATGTATTACAGTTAACGGCATTATTTCAAGCAACGGAAGCTCATGGATATTTCCCCGAAGAAAGCTGTGCAAGCCCAATATTACGGCGATAACTTCTACCGTACCCCACCCCCAGACCTCCCCTCATTGCTCCTGAAGGAACGAATTGTTTACTTGGGAATGCCTTTAGTTCCTGCGGTGACAGAGTTAATTGTTGCCGAGCTTCTGTATTTACAATCTGAAGACCCCGAAAAACCGATCAAAATCTATATTAACTCCACTGGTACTTCCGGTTACAGTGGCGACCCGGTTGGCTTTGAAACCGAAGCTTTCGCCATTTACGACACCATGAAGTACATCAAACCTCCCATCCACACCATCTGTATTGGTACGGCAATGGGAATGGCAGCAATGCTGTTGAGTGCAGGAACAAAGGGTTGCCGTGCGTGTTTACCCCACGCCACAATTGTTTTACATCAACCCAAAAGCTATGCCCAAGGACAGGCTACAGACATCCAAATCCGTGCTAAGGAAGTTTTAGCCAATAAAGCTACCATGTTGGATATTCTCTCCCGAACCACAGGACAACCCAAGGAGAAAATCGAAAAAGACATGGATCGGATGTTTTATATTACTCCCCAGCAGGCAGTAGAATACGGAATAATTGACCGAGTATTCGAGACCAAACAAGATATCGCTAAAGCGCAAATTCCTGCCAGTATCCTCTAATCTGAGATTTTGAGCCAACCCCTAAAACTTTACAGGGAGTAGGGAGCAGTCGGAAAATCAATTGCTTAGGGATTTTGTATTCCGCATTCTGTGTATTGCTCAATAACTAAAAAAGAGCCCGATCCAAACCTATAGAAATTGGAGTTAAAGAAAATGCCTATCGGTGTTCCGAAAGTCCCTTACCGGATGCCAGGAGAACAGTATACTCAGTGGGTAGATATTTATAATCGCCTGTATCGCGATCGCATTATTTTTCTTCCCCGCGACGTGGATGATGAAATCGCCAACCAAATCGTTGCTGTTATGCTTTACCTCGACTCGGAAGAACCTGGTAAAGATATTTTCCTCTATATCAACTCCCCCGGTGGTATGGTGACATCTGGGTTAATGATCTACGACACCATGCAACATATCAAATCCGATGTGGTGACGATTTGTGTGGGATTGGCTGCATCAATGGGTTCCTTTCTCCTCGCAGGGGGAACCAAGGGTAAACGTTTAGCCCTCCCCCATTCACGCATCATGATTCACCAACCTTCCGGTGGAACACGGGGACAAGCAAGTGATATCGAAATCGAAGCTCGCGAAATTATCCGCATTCGCCATCAGCTTAACAGTATCTACGCCCAAAATACCGGACAACCATTAGAAAAAATCGAAAAGGATATGGATCGAGATTTCTTCATGTCCGCCCAAGAAGCCAAGGAATATGGCTTAATTGATAAGGTGATTGAAGAACGAGTTTAACTACTGGTAATTTTGGAAATATCCCCAAGAATATTGTTGACTGCCGACTGGTAACAGTTCACGGTCAACAATATTTGACGTTATTTTACCTTCCTTTATATCTTGCACCTTTACGTATACATACGTTGAATTTCAAAATATACGCGATATAGCTACAGTACTATTGTTTGTTTTTAATGCTACAATAACACTTGGAGCTTTATACTGAGTATTCTATTTCCATCAGCTTTTCTTGGTGCAAGATGTGAGTTCCCTCCATAGACTTCAATTTTTGTCCCGCATCTGCCCAGTGGTCTGTCAACTTTAATTTTGATAGATGGTGGTAGTGTGGGCATCCTGCCCACATTTGAGTTATATATATCTTTATCTATACATTTCTGTTGTGACAAACCACTAGAGGTCGGGGTTTTATATTTTTAATGATTTTGTAATAATATTCCTAACCTGCATTTCTCACAAGTAAGCGATAAGTGTTGAGTAACGGGTTAATTTTCCTACTAATCCCTACTCCCCACTCCCAACTCAGAAATAATTTTTCAGGATTTGCGAGAAATGCGGGTTAAATATAAACATCATCGCGAGTTTCCAATTCCCCATTAAAATCTATGGATGCAATGCAATTTTTTCAACTGAGTGCTGGTCGCTGGAAATCTGCACGTACAACCCACCATTTAGCATTCAAACGCTCCGAATTTGGCGAATCAGAAATTCAAGTTGAAACCCTAACAGCTGATGACCCAGAAATTATTAACCTGTGTCAGATGCATGACATCGATCCCGCTCTATCTATCGGTGGTTCACGGGTACGTTGGTTAGGAACAATGGCTTGGGACAGGGAAGGAGAAGAAAACCACGAAGGTAAAACTGTATTCGCGATTGTCCCCGATGCGGGTAATCCCCGTGCAGGTCGTTTACTCAGAGAACGGGGTTATGCAGAAATAGTCCCCGTGGTTGGACAATTTCATTTAGATGAGGAAGATGGATTAGTTTTAACCACCGAATATGAAACCATGAGTTCCATCGAACGATTTTGGTTTAACGGTGAAAATCTGCGGATGCGCACCAGTACCGTTAAGCGCTTCGGTGGATTTAGCACAGCCTCTTTCTGCGTGGAAACTCGCTATGGAGATGAAACTGCTTTAACCAGCAGCAGTGTGGAGATTACCCAACCCTCCCTCCTCGGTTGGTAGTTTTCAAGTTAAACAGTTAACAGTCAACAAATTCTAGTACTTGACCATATAAGCAAGCTCTGAGGGGTTCGTTGTAGTAGCTCTAACTCCGAAAAAGATATAATATGAGCCACTATACCCACAGGGTTGTCCTAGACTAAGCCATGAAAATTTATGTGGTGAAGTATTGAAGTAGTTAGGGAATGATTTAATTACCGCTTACTGTTTGGATGAGCCATCCTGATGTAAAATTTGATGCATTTTGGCGTGGGATTAGCTACCTGCGACAAGTTCGCCGTTTAGCTTTATCCCCCTTGATGATTGATGTGATCGATGATGGAGGTCTAGCCAATTATCATCATCATCGAGAGATTTGCACCTGGATTGGCGAAAATATCCAAGCAGTAAACGCGACCTTAACAGATTATTTAGATGCTTGTCACCAGTGTTTTGCTCTTTGCGATCGCCCGGCAATTCAAATTTTCGCCACACCCCTAGCAGAGCAATTTGGGATTGATGGGTTATGCAATATTTTTGTCAATCCTATCGCCATTTTAATCGATGTTGGTCGCACCTCACCCAATCATTGGTTGGGTATTGTTGCCCATGAGTATGCCCATGCTTGTGTGGGTGATGTTGGTCACGGGGAACAGTTTGCCAAGATTCTCACCCATTTATGTCTCGGTTTAGGACTGGATTTACCAATTTGGGAACCAGAAACAATGGAAGCATGGTTGTCTAATTATCCCCATTGTCAGTTAATGATTGACCCATTAGCTTTTTGGTTTGGACAACCATATAACCCGGATTTCTCACAAGTAAGTTATACGTCTTGAGTGAGGGATTAATTTTCCTTCTACTCCCTACTCCCTGTAAGTTTTAAGAATTTGTGAGAAATACAGGATAAGACTGATGCCGTACTTCGTCTTATTCAATATTTAAGTAGGATTCCTATAGAATAGAGTTAGTAGCGATGAAAGTTAATATTTGTTATGCATAAATCATTGCAGTATATTATTAATCAAGACGGAGAAGCAGTTGGTGTGCTGTTAGATTTACAAACTTACCAGCAACTAACCGAATTATCGACAGATGATGAAATTTTAACTAGTTTAAGCTGGGAAGAATTACAAGCTTTGTCAGAAAGTATGTTGTCCTCGAAAAAACAAGAAGAGTTAAATGATTTACTAGCCAGAAATGCTGATAACACCCTATCCGTCGAAGAAAAAGATAATTTAGACCATTTATTAGCGCAGGTTGACCAATTAAATATTCTGAAAACTCGGGCTAGATATACTTTGCAAATGAAAAGGAATCAAAACACTGCGTGAGTGTTTATATTTCTGTTGATTTACAACGTCAAATTAGAGCTAAGTTTGCTGCTTGTTGTGCTTATTGCCATACGGCTGAATACCTGACGGTAACAAATTTTGAGTTTGAACATATCACTCCCCTCTCATCTGGAGGAGAAACAGTTTTTGAAAATCTCTGTTTATCTTGCCCTTCTTGTAATCGTTATAAAGCATCCCGTCAAAGTTTTTGGGATGAAGAGACTAAACAACAAGTTTCTTTATTGAATCCACAGCAACAAATATGGTCTGAGCATTTTGCCTGGAGTGAGAACGGAACAGAAATTATTGCTTTAGACTCTGTTGGTAGAGTGACAGTTTCCGCTTTAAAAATGAATCGCCCACAATTAGTTCGTGTACGGAAAATGTGGGTAAGATTAGGAGAACATCCGCCAAATATATAATCAAAGTTGATTGCAAATAAAACTGTATATATATATTTATTTACCGAAAATTATCGGGAATTGTGAGGGATTAACAATCAATGACCACAGATTAGTTGTTAATAAAATCAAACTCAATTTTTCCCACAAAGCCAGTGGAGACGGTAAACATGGCACTTCCTTTGTTAAATTATGCACCCTCTTCCCAAAATCAACGGGTGACGGCATATGAAATTCCTGGAGACGAGCAACCCCGTATTTTTACCACGGATAATTTACTCACAAACTCCGAATTAGACACCTTAATTGCGGCTGCTTACCGGCAGATTTTTCATGAACAACAAATGACTTTATCCGCACGACAAACATTTTTAGAATCCCAATTACGAGCTGGACAAATTAGTGTTCGCGACTTTATCCGTGGACTTGCTACCTCTGACCAATTTCGTCGTCGCAATTACGAAACTAATAATAACTACCGCTTTGTCCAAATGTGTATCCAACGCATCTTGGGACGGGAAGTTTATAATGAGCAAGAAAAACTTGCTTGGTCAATAGTTTTAGCAACAAAAGGTCTAAACGGCTTTATTGATGAATTACTAAATAGCGAAGAATACATCAACAATTTTGGCTTTCACACCGTCCCCTACCAACGTCGCAGAATCCTACCCCAAAGAAGTATCGGAGACCAACCCTTTGCGCGGATGGCTAGATACGATTCCTACTACCGCGACAGTCAACCCCGTGGTAAGATTTACCGTTTAGATAGGGCTACCCAACCCTTCAATCCCCCATTCCTCCGCAATGCTAATTGGCAAGCCGCAGTTGGTGTGTTGATGATTTTTGCTGCTGTCGCAATTCTCACCCTAGCCATCGGATATGGGTTCAACCCAGCCTAATTAACCCCCACTGAATTAAGTTTCGTTAATTTTTATCATCTTCCTCAGAATAGGCCCCGGAGACTCCCTTAAGATATGTTGTAAACTTGTTAATTTTAATTAACCTCAAGGGAGGTTCTCTGTGGCGATTCCTCTTTTAGAATACGCACCCAAAAGTCAAAACGGACGCGTTGCTGGTTACGAAGTTCCGAACGAAGAGCAACCGAGAATTTTCTCGACCGATAACTTGCTCTCAGCTTCGGATATGGACGCTTTAATTGAAGCAGCCTATCGTCAGATTTTTTTCCACGCTTTTAAAGCAGACCGGGAAAGATTTCTCGAATCCCAGCTACGTAGCGGACAAATCACCGTCCGTGACTTCATTCGGGGGTTATTGCTTTCAAACACCTTTAAAAAGAGCTTCTACGATTTAAACAGCAATTACCGCTTCGTTGAGCATTGCGTCCAAAAGGTCTTAGGTCGTGATGTTTACAGCGAACGGGAAAAAATTGCTTGGTCGATTGTAGTTGCCACCAAGGGGATTAAAGGATTTGTAGACCAATTACTAGATAGCGATGAGTATCTAGAGAACTTTGGCTACTCCACCGTACCCTACCAACGTCGTCGTGTTCTCCCCGGTCGTGCGGAAGGTGAACTGCCATTCAACATCAAATCACCCCGTTACAACGAATACTATCGTGCGAAACTGGGTTTCCCCCAAATTATTTGGCAGACCATTGTCCGCAGCTATGTACCCCAAGAAAAACAACCCAAAGCGGGAGATCCACGCAATTTCTTGGCAATGGCACAAAGTATCAACCCATCTGTAAATATGCCACAGAAGGTTTCGCCGCTTAACATTGACTACGACCGCGAGGTTCCCTATCGTCAGTTAGCGGGTATCAGATAAGTATTCAAAAGTCCTAGGTAAGTAGTACTTATTTTCTAGTTACCTAATACATTTGAATGCAACTGGTCATTAGTCGTTAATCAAGAGTCTAGAGTTATAAATCCAAATTTTGTGTTTGGTTTACAGCTTTGATTTTGGATGTCGGCTAATGACCTTAGTTTTTGGGGATTTGTCAAAATTGCAGGGAGTGGGGAGTAGGGAGTAGTGATAAATAATCTCAAGTCGTTTGGGTGGAATGAAGTGGTAGCTTGCTTCTTTTAGAGTACCCAACAAAACTAATATGGAAGACAAATAAATTCACCATAACAATAAATATGATAATTAATCAAAATAGGCTACATTTATCGCTGAATCACTCGACAAGATGAGGTTGAAATGTTGGGTTACGATGCAGAAAATTAGTAATATCGCTGCAAATTGATTTATGCACCGGAACCTAACCTACAATTATCTACAACCTTAACGGAAGTGTATTGGGGTTGGGGGTAGACTTTGGATGTGTGTATGTGTTGGTTAGTGAGAGGTTTGGACTATGGATGTTGACAAATATTTCTATGTCTAAAGAATCACCATATAAACATCTCAAGATAGAGCAATATTTGTACTTGAATACCTATACTAATCAGTTGAAGCTGAATCACCTGACTTCTCAAAAAACATATTCCCTAGATGTTTCTTGAAAATTACGAGAAACAAAATATCGCGAAATTATAGTTAAATTATTTTTACCACCTGATAAATCCAAAATCCATAGACGCGTTGGCGAAAGCCATGCCTTTAGGCTAGCGGATCGACCGAAGAGTAATCCAAAATCCAAAATCTAAAATCCAAAATCCAAAATGAGTGTACGGTTGATTTTTCGGTTATTAAAAGAAACATTTCATGAATGGCAACAAGACGGTGCATCTCGTTTAGCTGCTGCTCTTGCATACTACACAATTTTTTCCCTAGCACCCCTATTGATCATTGCGATCGCAATTGCTGGGGCTATTTTTGGGGAGGAAGCAGCACGGGGGGAAATTGTCGGTCAAATTCAAGGTTTGGTGGGTACGGAAGGCGCTAAAGTTATTGAAACAGCTATCCAAAATGCTAGTCAACCCGATGTTAGCAGTGTGGCTTCCATTATCAGTATTATTGCGTTATTATTTGGTGCTTCCGGTGTATTCGCAGAACTCCAAGAGTCTTTAAATATCATTTGGGATGTGAAAGTTAAACCCAAGCAGGGATTGATGGTCATAATTCGCAAGCGGATTTTATCCTTTTCCGCAGTCTTGGGAATCGGTTTTTTGTTATTGGTATCCCTAATTGCCAGTGCCATTCTCTCGGCGATTAATACCTACTTTAGCGGTCTTCTACCTGGTATCCCTGGGATATGGCGGTTGGTTGACTTCCTATTTTCCTTTTTCAGCATCACGGGGATGTTTGCACTAATGTATAAATTCTTGCCCGATGTGAAAATTCGCTGGAGTGATGTTTGGGTGGGAGCAATTATTACGGCTTTACTGTTTACCATTGGTAAATCAGTATTGGGAATTTATTTAGCACGGGGAAGTTTTGGTTCTACCTACGGTGCTGCGGGTTCCCTGGTGATTATATTGGCTTGGGTTTACTATTCAGCCCAAATTTTATTTTTCGGAGCCGAATTTACCCAGGTGTACGCTCGTAAATTTGGTGGACGTATCCTACCGGATAAATACGCAACCTATGCGAATCGCAAAAGCTAACCCGATGGGATGAAAGGATGTTCGATTTTAGATTTTGGATTAACACCAAAATTATTGTCGCGTAGAGACGTAGCAAGTGAATTGAGAATTTATGCGATCGCAATCCTAATCCTAGATGTTGAACCCACTTAATTATAATTATATATTCTTGCCATCAAAAACAGGTTTACAGGAATAGTAAGATTAGATACCTCCGATTTTCTATCTCTGTTCCACACCTCCCACAACTGGGGTAAATTCGTCTCCTGCAAACGGATCGGTTCCCCCAGTCCAGTTAAAGTCACTGATGCGGAAACTAATTCCACCGAGTTCCAAAACCGGGTTATAACGCAGTGTCACCCCGTAGGTGCGACGACTGTATTCTAGGGAGTATTCTGTACTGCTACTTTTACCGTTATCCAGGTTGAGGGATGTTTGGAAACCAAAACGGAATGGTCCATAAATTTGCTGGACAATACCAAAATTTAACAAGCGGTTATCCACAAATCGATCAAATAAAAATGGTGATTTCCCATCACGTACCCCTTGGGAATAACTCAGACGGAAACCAGTGTAATCTAAAACCTGTTTGGAAAAATTACCAATTTGTCCCTCCAATCCAATTGTCCCAATTAAGGTATTTTGACTATCACCATTGGTATAATAGGTAGCCGTCCCATTGACTTCTCCAAAGGCATTTAAATAGGGTAAAACTGGGTTCGCCGTATATTTCAGTCCCTCGGTGGAGGTCGCTGGTAGGGTTTGACCGCGCCAAATGGGGATACTACCAAAGATTTTGGCGTTTCCCTGAAATCTCCCCAGAGAAATTAAATCATTATTGCGAATTGGTTCAAGTAAATCCAAGCGGTCAGTGTTAGCATTGATATATTGGGCACCGGCTTGGTAAGTTGCATTTAAGCCGGTTTTACCCAGGGGAATAACTGGTGAAAGAATTACCGCTCCTAAACTGCTTTGAACACGTTGAAAACCCAGGGTACCATTGTACAGGCGATCGCGGTAATTAAAATCCAGGTTGAATAGGTGGGGTCTGGTATCCCCAATCACTTGCTGAAAGCGTAAATTTGCCCGCAGGTTGTTATCAATGTCTCCTAAATCCAGACTCTCTAAACTTGCTTGACCATCAACTCGACTTTGAGGACCAAGCAAAGCTGTGACTTGACTTTTTAAGCCGAATAGGGAGGCAAAATTACCAGCATTATTAGTCACTGCTTTTTGGGCAAAAAACTGGGGGGTGATGCTCCATTGCACGGTTTCCGTATTTACCGGTTCAAATCTCCGTTCCAAAAACAATCCTCCCCGTCTGTCACCATCAAATCCCGGTGATGCGATTAAGGGTGTGACATTCCGTCCCCGTCGGTCGATTACCTGTTGGTTATAGGGTATGGGTAAGGAAAAACCTCCATCGAAAACTAATCTTTGTCCTTGGGTGCGAACTCGATCTCTAAATGGAGATTCACGGGTAAGGGTGACACGGTTTGCCCGTAATTCTAATTCAGGAGGAGAAAAGGGATCATTAGTTAACCGCACATCTTCAGCTTGCCAACCACGGGGAAAAAAGTCAATGCGTCCAGCTTCAAACCGGATACGTCTGACTTCTCCTCCCTGTCTCGATAAATTCAGATTACTGACATCAGGATTTCCCCCCAAGTTAACATCAATTCCCCCCGGACTCCCCACACCCGTCAATGGTTGGCGTTGACGAATGCGATCGCTTAAGGGTTGACGGGGAACACCACCAGCTACACTTGGTGTAAATGACAAGTCT
The DNA here is from genome assembly GCF_002368395.1 of Calothrix sp. NIES-3974. Classification (GTDB taxonomy): domain Bacteria; phylum Cyanobacteriota; class Cyanobacteriia; order Cyanobacteriales; family Nostocaceae; genus NIES-3974. The sequence goes on along the minus strand of NZ_AP018254.1, from coordinate 533,647 downwards.
GTCCCCGCGCTAGGTATAAATATTTCGCCGCTACCACGCTGAATTTCACCACTGTCCTGAATAAAATTGTAAACAAAGCGTCCCCCCCGCAAAACTTGATCCCCACGGGTGAGAGCAACATTACCATCCCCAACGGCAATTAAATTATCCAGGCTAACTTGCACCCGATCCGCATCCATCACTGCACCATCAAATCGGACAACGACCTTACCTTCTGCTGTCACCACCCGTCTTTGTTCATCGTATTCTTGACGGTCGGCAATCACTTCAACTATTCGCCGTGTATTTTGGTTGTTGGCTGGTGTTTGATTATTTTGATTGTTTTGGCTTTGAATTACTGGCTGCTCCTTGGAAGTAAAATCAATCGTTGTCGGTGTACTGTTAGTTCCTGTCCGTGATTTAAATTCCAGGGTGGAGGGACGGGGGTCGTCGTGATTGGCAAGGGTACTAAATTTTACCCTTAGAGGTTGTACTGTACTTACTTGATTGGGAGCAGAATTAGTATAGGTGGTTTTTTGTGAAGGTAAGTAATTAGAATTAGAAATATTTTGACCAGCCTCTGATGGCCGATTTTGAGAATTATGTGTAGTTTTTTTGATAGTATCAAGATTAACCGCAAATGATGTTGGCGATCGCCAAGATTCACCGCTTTCTAAACCAGGTAAAATGGGGATACCTATTTCTAGACCAGAGCCTAATAACTTGGCACTATTTTGAGTTGGTTTGTCATCATTGGGGGTGAACTCCGGGGGGAATATTTCCGGGATACTACTAGGATTTATAGTACTTTTATTGACATTTTGATTCCGTGAATTTAACCCATCAACCCCTGATTTTACCTGTCCAGCACCATCTACAATTTCAACATGGCTGGATGTAGGAGATTCAGTTGGGGATAATGGAGAATCTAGCTGTTTGGAATTGACCTGTTCAACCTCCGGGGGTTGAATTTGGTCATCCTTTGCATCTACACTAGTGGAAACCACACTTGCAGATGGAAACGTTGCTACAGCTAAGGACAGGTGAGGTGGCACAAAGGGGTAAACCATATTGCAGCAAAGCTATGCCTAATAAGTAGTCAACAAATAGTCGGAAGGAACAACCTCCCGACTCGACAATTTTGCCTGAACATCAAGCAATTTGTTTAGTTACAGCTACAACACTTTTGCTAGGAATTCGATTCATTTGTCATTTTCAGACAGATTTTCCCATTGAGCGATCGCATTTGTGATGAAAGAAATTAATGTATCAGTCACAACAACATCTGCCTAGAGAAAAACGATTATACCCAGCATTTTATATGTGCCAAATTTCCAGTCCAACCTGCCATAATACGCAAAACATGCACAAAATTTGGACTGGAAAACATTGCCGCAGTATTACTCGAAATCACGACGACCGGGGTTACGAGCAGGGTCATTGGACAAAAATCCAAACACAAACAATGAAACAAAGAAGGCAACAACAATGTAAACAACTACTTTTAAAGCCAGCATAACCTTAAATTCCTTTGGGTATATTTTGAAAGCGCTAATCACAGCAAAAACCAGGATATAGAGTTGAAAAAACCAGGGAAAACACCTAGTCATCGCACCCCTTTCACCTCAATGCTGCATCCAGAACTGGAATTTTAGTGACTCCAGGAATCATGAAAAATCCCCTTTTCCTCAGCGCTTTGGCAATGCAAAAACTACAACTCTAATTATCTTACCCAAATCTCACCCCTTTTTGGCGGAAATTTACAGTTGTGACTCAGTGAGTTTCAGAAATGTTTACAGCTGGTTAGCAACCAATGAATTCCTAGCTCCAAGTATTGACTCTTGTGCTTGTTGACGTTAAATGGTCTGCTAGGTTTCCCAGTCTATCTTCTCTAAAAACCTATTGGAGCAAATCCCGAAAATTCACGGGGATTAGCCTATATGTACTGCTGACACCAAACCTATAGATGCACTTAGCCCAATTTGCTGTTTGAAATCAGAGCAGTTTTCCCACTTAATACTCACTTTCAAGTGAGAAAGAAAATCAAAGCGTTACTTCAGGTTGATCCCGGATTTTCTCCTAGGGGATAGTCCGTACAGACGACCCGTCGGGTCGTCTGTACAGGGAATAGGGAGTAGAAAGCATATTCAGTTATTGCTCAACGTTTACCGTTCACCGATGAGAAGACAGGTTATATAATTACCACGTTCATCCACTGAGCTTTCAATAATACGGATAATGCTCACAGATAAACTATCATCCGTCAACTGTCAACAAAACAAAAAGGAAATATTCAGTATACGAAGTATAACTTACTCGCTCAACATCCAGGTAAAACACTTTGTCTGTAATTCCTATCTACTAGAAATGCGTTCTATTCTCATCAACTGTTCCATCTCTATCCTTTCTCGTTGCTGTACTTCCTCCGACTGATTCAAGGTTGGTTTTCGTTGTCTAATTACTTTCGCTGGAACCCCAACCGCAACCGAATAGGGGGGAATATCCCTAGTCACCACAGAACCTGCACCAATTACACAACCTTTACCAATCGTCACTCCATCGATAACTGTGACACCATGACCCAACCAACAGTCATCACCAATCACAATCCCTTTCCGGGTTACTCCTTGGGAAGCAATATCAACCGTTGGATCGGCAAAATTATGGTTGTTCGCATGTATACCCGTATGGGCGGCGATTAAACAAGATTTGCCAATGCGGATATTTCCTGGACCAGCAAAACAAACATAGGGACCAATATATGTATCCTTATCTATAAAAAAGTATGTGTTATCCAAAGCACGAATATCGACCCCGTATTGAATCTGAACACCATCTTCAAAAATGACTCTGTTGTTATCCCCGATGGCATTCACATTCACATTTCTTAGGATTTGTACTCCATCACCCAATTCAATTGCTGATGTATTCATAAAATCCACATTATGTTGAATCCAGGTGTTTTTACCAATCCGTCGAAAAATTAACCGATAAAACCACACTCGTAAATGGGAACCGATAATCCGGGTGGGAATTCCTGAAAGCAAATTGAGGAGGATGAATTCGAGAAGGCGATGAATTTTTTTATTCGTGATTCTTCCATTCATGATGCGAACACAGATGTTACTAAAAAATTTTGGCGAATAAAAATGGCAAAATGTACTTTTCAAACCAACTAGATACAAAAAACACTTTTGATATTTTCAGGACTTACGCAAGAACAATGTCAATATCGTCATTGCACTTCTTCGCGTAGCGGATCGACCGTAGGGTCGTAAGGTAGCAATCCCAAACACCTGATTTCTCACAACGAGTGTGTAAGTCCTATATTTTTTGAGATTTAATTCTCTATACAGTGATGATTTAAAGGCTAAATGGCTAAATATTCTCTTTGAATCATCACTCACACAACTAACTCAATCAGCTATTTAATTAGAAGTAGTCAAACTTTGCTTTACCAAATCACTAAATTTAATTCCCTGATTTGGTTCACCATCAACAAGACGATTTTTAATTACTTTAGCTGGGACACCCACTGCAACCGAATAGGGTGGAATATCCTTAGTCACAACTGCACCAGCACCAATCACACTACCTTTACCAATGGTGACACCATCTAATACCGTTACAGCATGACCTAACCAACAATCATCTTCAATTACTATACCTTTACGACTAATTCCCTGAACAGTTATAGGTTCTTCTATATTGTGAAAACGATGGTTGTTTGCATAAATTCCACAGTGAGCAGCAATTAAACATCTTTCCCCAATTACGATATCACCAGGTCCTGTGATACAAACATCGGAACCGATAAATGTGCCTTTCTTAATCGTAATATTGGTGTGGTCTAAACAGCCAATATCAACGTTCCTTTCTAATGCCACACCACTTTCCAAACGAATATGATTGTTCTCACCAGCAGCATTGAATCGGACTCCCCGAAAAATATGCACACCATCACCGATTTCCGCGCAATATGCATTTACCAGTTCTACTCCGTCTTGGATATACACTGATTTACCTAAACGAGCAAAGATGGTTCTATAGATTACATTTCGTAATTTGGGTCCCAGAAATAGGGTGGGGATAGCGCCAAACAAAGTTGTGATTAGCAATTCATAAAATCGTTTCAATTTATTCATACGTCTTCCCATGATTATTGTTAAAATCGGCTTTTGAAGTCTTGGATTGATAGTTATTTATCTTGATTTATGCCTAATCCAAATGGCAGATAGTTTTTGATTTGAAATCGAATACACAGAGATATCTAGGAATTATATTTAGGCATTTTCAGCGAATTATCCAAATAAATCTGTTTTGATTTACCCTTAGTCTTAAAAGGAACAAATTTTAGAGCAATTAGACAACACAAGTAATACAATTATTTTCTCAGAGAATCAAAAGAAAGAATGGAAAAAATTAATTTTTGTTTTCCATCTCAAAATTATTTATCTCCCTCCTTAATTACCTGCTAATGGGTTTCTCTAGTTAGCACTAAATCCGTGAAAATAACAGGTTGAAATTCATCATCTGTTAAATATATAAATTTTGGATATTAGTTACTCAAACCTCACCATAACAGTTTTCTTCGGGTTATCTAAAAACTAGTAATATTCTGTTATTTAACTATTTTTGACGAATTTACGACAAGTTTACACAAAAGCCGAGCTGTCAGTAAAAATGAGAGCCAAACAAATACTATACTGACATGACTATCACTAAATAGTTCGGAACAAATTTCGTTTCCAACTAGGCTCGAATCAGCTACCGAGTCATGGATACAGAACACAATATAACTCCCATTACTTGGAAGATATTTATTCATCAAAAATTCAGCCCGTATTTCTCACAAACTCCTTCAACTTTCAGCGACTAGGGAAATTAGGAGTAGTAGAAAAATCTGTTCATTACTCAACGCTTGTCACGCACTTGTAATCACCACAGGCATATAGGGTGCGCAGCTAAGACACCTGAAAATTTAACTTATTATAAACACTTCCCCAGAGCTATACCGTTTAGATAATTTAATTATGCAAATATTTCTGAACTCAATGGCAAACCTTACCCAATATCAAGGGGGAGCGTCTCCAACTTCTGCCATTACATTAAAATCCACCATTGGGGCAAACAAATATAATCTTCCCCGATTCAAGTAACGGCTTAGTTGCAGCCAGTTATCGTGTTGTGCTGCTACTTTCATTAGTAAAACCCATTCCACAAGACTAGATGACCCAGCAACTCCGATGAAATTGAACAATTAGGCAATAATTGATTCAGAATACTTTTGTATTCTAGGCTATCACCGCTACTCAAACATTAATATATATCAAGAGTAGTGATTTAATATTACCGATATAATATCGCAAAACTACTTAATTTACCAAAACTATACAAATAATTTATGAAATTTTTGTTTTTATAGCCATTGTCCTCCGCGAAAACGCCAACGGGGGAAAATGATTCGCATCACACTTTGGGAACAGATAAATACCCCTAACCAAACTAGACTGTAGTGGGATAGAAAGGCCAAAGAGTCTAATTCTTCTTTGGGAATCGGAATTGGTAAAAAGCCGAATAGCTTGACCCCGCAAAACACAAAAACCATCTCCCAGATACCAGCCATTAACTGATACGCTGCTGGCCAATCCCGATCCCATCGGTATTTTTGTATCTGGTTATACAATATATCCCAAGCTAAACCAAAAATGGCGACATATCCAAGTATCCAGTAATAAACTGAGTTTGCACCAGGACCGATAATACCCATTGCAAAGGGTAGGGAAATTAGGATTCCTACTGTTCCTAATAGTAGTAAACGTGTTTGCCAACGGCCAAATAATGTTGGAGTCATTTGATTTTGGATTTTGGATTTTGGATTTTGGATTACTTTTCGTCTTGTTTGCAAACGATGATAAAACTTACGCACTCGTTACTTATGTACATCTAGCTCCATCTTCTACTACTCCCTACTCCCTACTCACAATACTTACAATCTATACAAGCTTTAATAGTTAAATACTAGCCTGACAAAGGGTTTTACTGGAGTATTGAGTGGGAATTGCGTCCCAATTTTTGACAGCATTCAGCAAAGTTTGATATCCCAGAGCGTTTGGATGTAAACCATCATTGCTTAAACGTGCGTTAATCCAATCCTGGGAATGTGCCATCCATTGTTGAAAAATATCCAAATAGGGTATACGGCGATCGCAACATGCTTGACGAGTAATTTCCTTATATATGTATTGGTCGGCATGATTGTAATATAAACAATCGAGAAATGGCATTTTTTCTTCGTTCACGGGAACCATACCTACAAATAAGACGGGACACAGCTGACTTGCATGGTCAAGTAAGTCCCCAATCTGGGTTTCAAATCGGCTTAATTCCGTGTAGGGTTTACCATCTAAACGTCCCACCCGTGCAGAATCGTTGACACCAACCGATAAAATAATCAAATCGGGGACACGATTGCGCAGTTCTCCTCGATGACGAAACTCAGTTTCTAGACGTTGAGCAACTTGACTAGTGCGATCGCCCCGTACTCCCAAGTTATATAAAATATGACCTGGACGCTGTGGACACATCCATTCCCGTCGCAATCTTTCTACCCAACCACCACCTTCTGGGTCTCCAAATCCATATACAAGGCTGTCCCCCAAAACAACTATTTTTAAAGGCTGTTGCTGCTTCGAGATTAACAAATGCTCCATGTTCGCAGAGGCTTCCAATAAGTGCATATTTCAAAATTTATTTTAGATTATCTTCAAGATTCTATACATTTGCATACCATTATCGGTATTCTTCATGGGGATTTTATAAATGTACTGGGTATTTTTCGGCAAGTGGCGATCGCAAGTAGTGTTCTGTCCCATTCATCGTTGATGGGTAAATTAAAGTCACGTAGTAGCGCTAGTCTACGACAACCCTGCGGGTATAGCGCCCTATATTAAAACTTTTTCCTCCCTCAAGCCACTATACGAACCCCTCGGAAACTATGGGATGAACCAGTAGCACTCAATCAACCCCAAAAATACTGGGTGAAGGTAAGCTTTCTGGAGTCGAAGAAGCAGGACATTCGTGACAAGTTAAGGTGAAATTAGTTTTGTCAACTCGTAATTATCCTTAAAAGTGAGGTGAATAAAAAGTATTAAATTTACCTTTGCACTGGGTTTTCCGCACCAGAATAAATCATGCATTGAAAATTTAGCGATCGCATCCTTCAAAATCATGTTTATTCTATTCATCCAGATTTTGAGAATATTTTGAGCATTATTATTTATTGACAAAAGACTAATGAGCTTAACTTGTCAGCAATGGATGTAGGGAAAGAAGAAAACTTGAAGTTTTAGCACAGGGTGATGGGTTAAAAACTATTTGGTGACAATTTCTGTAGCATGGAGGGGAGTATCCAGATTAACCTTGTGAATGTTGACTTAAACCAGACAAAAATTCAAAATCATCGAAAATTATGGCGAAAAAAATCGTTACCGGAGCAGGTGGTTTTATCGGTTCCCATCTGACCGATACCTTACTTCAGCAGGGACATGAGGTAATCGGAATTGATGAATTTAATGATTACTACGATACCAACCTCAAACGCAAAAATATTGCCCATCTTCAAGACCACCCCCAGTTTGAATTAATTGAAGCGGAAATCCAAACCCTAGATTGGCACAAGTTGCTAGCCGATGTGGATGTAGTCTACCACCAAGCTGCTCAAGCTGGGGTACGTGCAAGCTGGGGACAGGGTTTTCGCATGTATACTGAACGCAATATTAACGCTACTCAGGTAATACTCGAAGCCGCCAAAGATGCCAAAAACCTGCAACGGTTCGTATTTGCTTCCACATCCAGTGTGTATGGCGATGCGGAAACCTTACCCACCCACGAAGGTATTTGTCCAGCACCGGTTTCTCCCTACGGTATCACTAAATTAGCGGCGGAACGGTTATGTATGCTGTATCACAAAAACTTCGGTGTTCCCTTTGTCTCTCTCCGCTATTTTACCGTTTATGGACCTCGCCAACGTCCTGATATGGCTTTCCACAAATTCTTTAAAGCTGTTTTGGACAACCAAGCCATTCCCATCTACGGTGACGGCGAACAAACCCGTGATTTTACCTTTGTCAGCGATGCTGTTGCAGCTAATTTAGCTGCTGCTAATGCTCCGGATGCGGTGGGGGAAATTTTTAATATCGGTGGTGGGAGTCGGGTGGTTCTCTCCCAGGTTTTGCAAACTATGGAGGAAATTGTCGGCCAACCCATTCAACGTAACCATATTGGCAAAGCAATGGGAGATGCACGCCATACAGCCGCAGATATTAGTAAAGCCCAGAAACTACTTGGTTGGCAACCTCAGATTTCCCTACGCGATGGTTTAACTCAAGAATGGGAGTGGATTCAGAGGCTGTATTGATTTACCAAGTTGCCCGCTATTATCGAGTGTAATTGCAAAAGTCCTCCACAAGAGGACTTTATCAGAAAATTATCAAGGCGATCGCTTTTAATCCATTTCTATCTGGAGACGCTTGTAATGTTGCCGTGTTAACCTGTACTCATATCCACTAATTAACGATTCCAAAAATGTTTGCAACACATACTCAATATGAGACGTAGTAATGCTGAATCTCTACACGATTCATCTGTTGCATTCTTTTTCAAATTGGTATAAATTCTCTCCATAATCTATTAGCTCCAGTGCTTCTAGTAAAATTAAATCCCCAATCTCACCCGAACAAACATTTGATGTATTTCCATACCTTCACCACGCGATCGCAGTTTGGGGAATCAAAAAATTCAGAAAAGGAGTTGATTTAAATAGGGGTTATTGTTAACATCAAGTTATGGCTCCAAGGGTTTATTATTTTCTTGCCGTGATAATGATAATCACTTCACAGCCTCTAAGTCCCTCACCGCAAGTCTTTTAGGGAAAATATCCTTATTGTTCACCCGGTTTTGGAGAGTATCCCAGGTATGAAGGATGAACATTTTTTTGAGCGGTTTCGATGGGAGAAGTGCTAACACCTAAATCACCTCAACTAGGATGTCAGTAGGGAATGACTTAGAGAAACATAGCTTGACTACTCACAAAAGCTTTTAAATAAAGAAAACCCTAATTAACGTGAATACTCCTAGGTCGAAGCTCGCTACGACTAATTTTAAACGCTACAATTCCTGTGAATCAATGATTTTGAAAGTTAAGGTTCAAAGTAACCTCATTCAATTGGTTGAGAACAAACTCAATAACTGACTGATTCCAGGTTTACCGATTTTATTCTCAACATACTAGTGCTGGTTGGCTGAAATAAACCGAGTATTAACTTTTGATCTAGTGACCATGATCCGCGTGGTCACTTAGTCAGTGAGGGCTACTGCCTTCATTCACGAGGTAGGAACCTCGCAGATCCTGCTCCCACGTGGAGCATGGGAGCGAGGGAAAAGGTAGGTATGCAGTGTATTTAAGGATGATTACATAACCCAATTATGCGATCGCAACCCAACAGTAATAACTTAAAATTTTTCAATTAACCCAACTATTCCGCTTTTCACAAGACCTAAAAAATTAAAAATGCCAGTTTTTTAAGAGGATGTTTTAAAAGTCGATTTTAATACTTGAATTATCGTTTTTGGGAATGGGAAGAGACGCGATATGTCGCGTTTGTACTCTCGAAGGAAAAATCAGCTTTATAACCCCATGTCCAGAGTTTGGACGATAGTCAAAATAGTGATAATTAATACTTGATAAACATCCTCTTACCATAGACCATTACGAATTATTTAGCTTGCTTCCCGCGTAGCGGATATTACGAATTAGACTAAATTTAACCCATCAATAATTTTGACCACATCATCGTCTTCCTGCATTTTAATTAAATCTAAAGCCTTATCAATTATCCGACTTGGACTGATAATTATTTGTCCTAAAAAAGCAATTTTCTCATCCAATTCTTGAATCCTTTTGATTTGTTCATCCGCACTTAATACTGCGAAATACTCTGCAACTTTCCAAGCTTGAGCGCGAGCTTTTTTAAAACTAAACTTGATGATTTCCTCATCTTTTCTACCACCAACTCGATCTAATATATCTAATAAGGGCGAAAATTGATTAACTACACCCTGAACATCCTCTAAAATATCTATTAATAAAGTATTAATTCCCTGAAAATCGTGCTGAAAGTCCTTTAATTTATCCCCTGGACAAATTTGAGCCGCAACTATACCTAAATCTAAGTTTATATGAGCATTAATACCCAATAAAAGATGTTGGAGAATAATCACGTCGGTTTGATTGGTAGCAGTAAAGGCTATCTCCCAGCTTTTGGTGACAAATTCTCCCTCTCTATAACCAATTAATGCATCAAAATAACGATTGGCAAACTCAGCACTAAAATGGTTCATGCGTTGATTATCATCAAAAAAACCATGATTCATCCCCGCAAGTATTTTCAACGTTACCTGTCGATATAGTGCTGCAAAAAAGCCGATACGACTACGTTCGGCTTTACTTGTATGAATTATTTCATCTAGAAAAATCAGCACATCATCAATACTATTTGCACGCATTATTTTGACCTATAAAGCACCCCAAAAATCACTATTTAGTTACAAATATGTCGCAGTTCAAGGAATAAATAAATCGAACCTATTCCGGATTTAGTCAGAGGATGTTTTAAAGGTCGATTTTAATACTTTACCTCTCATTTTTTCGGCAGTAGGCAGGAGGGAATCGGGAGTAGTTTATTACGACAAATATACCGTTTGAGCCGATTTACTCTCTTCCAGAAGTGGTTGATAAAGTATTTATTGACACTTTCAAAACATCCTCTCAGTAGCAAGGCTTGATTATGAATTTTACCACCACTCTCTATTGCGCTCAAGCACAACTAAAAACAGATTATTTACATCCAATTACTTACTCCCTACTCCCCGCTAATTTGAATTTAATTTTTCACATCTTGAGGTTGAATACTGCCATTTAAAGGTGTTAATAAATGATGCTCGACCTGATTCCCTTCCATTAGCATGGCTGCTTCCTTTAACAATTCTGTTTGCTCCTTTTGAATCTGTACCAAGCGCATGGATATTTCCGCTAATCGCTGTTGGGTTTGCAATTGTATCGGCACAACATCAACCTTTACCGCAGTCTCTACAGTACCATCAACTTCTTTATCCCCAGAAGTTTCTGTTTCCTCTGAGGATTTTGTTGTCAACTTTTTCCAACCGAACCATACACCCTTTCCTAATCCTTGAAAAATTAACTTTATCCCTTGCCAAATTAATTTCAAAGGTGTTTGCAAAATAGTAACACTAATAGATTCAATCCCGCGAACAATTGCCCGAATTATACTCCAAACAACGGCAATTGATAGCAATCCAATTACAACACTCCATAGGGGATGACTACTCACCCAAGCGAGAATATTCATCATTCCCGATAGGCTCTGATGTCCAAACAACCATCCAGTTAGGGAACCGATCGATAACAAGAACGAGGTTTGTACTTCCATTGCGATCGCATTTGATTTACAACTCCTACGCACGGAGTATGACACATCCTCCCCATAATTGCCACTAACCCTTCACAATTCAAGCAAACTTCGGTTGATTCACATAACTTAACCATTTGCAGATTTTTTCGTTATACTTAACTCATAGTCGTTATGAGTTTATTTTTCTTGATTAGCTAGGAGCGTAGATATGGTGAAGATAGTTGGTATCGCTGGAAGTTTGAGGACTGATTCCTATTCCCAGGTAGCATTGCGTCTTGCAGCACAGCGAGTATCAGCACTAGGTGCAGAAGTCGAAATTTTAGACTTACGGGAGATGAATTTACCATTTTGTGATGGAGGGGATGAATATCCCGACTATCCAGATGTGGAAAAACTCAGAAAAGCTTTCCATGATGCGGATGGTTTGATTCTGGTGACACCGGAGTATCACGGTAGTATTAGTGGTGTGTTGAAAAATGCTTTAGATTTGATGAGTTTTGATCAACTTGCAGGTAAGGTTGCAGGGATGATTAGTATCTTGGGTGGACAATCAAACAGTAATGCACTCAACGATTTGCGGGTAATTATGCGCTGGGTACACAGTTGGGTAATTCCCGAACAAATCGCAATTGGACAAGCTTGGAAAGCATTTGATCAAGATGGGAAATTGCTCGACGAAAAACTCTCCCAACGTTTTGATCAGTTTGCCCAAAGTTTAGTGGACAACACTCAAAAGTTACGACAATAGTTTGTCAGAGAATCGGGTCGCTGCTGAGATAAAATTCAGACTATTCTTTGTTAGCTATCTTGATTTCCATGTGGAAAGCTGAATCTAGGTCAAGCTTTCCACCGCAGTGTTTTATCTTTCTCCAAGGAACTGACTGGCTAAATAACATTATTTTGATTAAATGCGTAAAAATTATAGCCAGTCACGATATGCTGAGATTTCATTGACACTAATTTCAAATGGCATACCCTTTCCTGTTGGAGGATAAACACGTATTTTTGCTTCTGGGGAAATGCGTTGAAGATGGTTTCCCAACTGGGGGATATTGCTAACTATATGCCAATAGGCAACAATATCTGGACAGTCAATAATGAGTGTCACCAAATTTGCATTCAGGGTGACATACCACTGACAATTGGAGAGTAGTGCTTGTGTAATTTGGTCACATGCTTGGTAAAAACATCGTCCAATTCCACGCTCAAATTCTACACGCATGAATTTATCATGGGGTGTTAGTTGAACGGGAGGTAAATCATCGGGTGGAAGAAAAGCTTTATTCATAGATTTAGGTTTTTCTCGCTTGATGTAGAGGGAGTAGGGAGCGGGGAATGGGGAGTAGGGAATAATTAAAAGCGCTCCAAAACTCCAGCTAGTAACTAACAGCTTTTTCATTATTTAGCTTGCACTAGCATTGACCACTAATATCGCTATGAATCTAACCAGATATATAATTACTTATCGCCAACTTAATTATGAATTAGGAATGAGAAATAATAAAGTCTTAGAAAATAGTTTTTTGTATTTTTTGCACCAGGAAATTAGTTATTTTTATCTAACTAATTTATCAACGCCACCTGAATATTGTACTTCTCCTGGTTGTAGCGATACTGTTTATTTACCTTCTAAAGCAATTGATTATGCTGCCACATAATGTAACTCTAACCACAAGCGAGGGTCCGCTTGCTTGAGTCGAGATTTTGGGTCGCGTAAAAGTCTAGTTGCATTCAAAAATACAACCTGCATTAGCCCCATGTTTTCCGCAATTTCTCGCAAATACTCTTTTTTTTCTTGTATTTTTGGCATTAATTCCTCCGAACAATAGATACCCACGTATCGTAAACGTTTTGGAGGTCTTCCCCAATAGGATGTAATGACCTTTACATAACACCCATCTAACAATTCACCCATAGAGGGGTAGTATTGCTTGATTATGCGTGAAAACTCTTTCGCCAATAAGTCTTCTGTTATCATAATGAACAGGTAATCGTAGCTTACATTACATAACAATATCAATATAACATAAGATTTTAGCGACTAACATTTATCCCGAATACTTTTGATTTTTTGTAATATGTTTATTGAGTTTTATTGATTTTTAGTTTGATTCTAAAAATCTGTTATATAGGGATTAATTATATATTTTCAGTTGATTAATTGGCTGAGAAGTTAGAAATCTTTTTGTATCAGGAGAAAATTATAGTTATATACAACTGGAAAAAGTGTTTCAGTTTGTGAAAAGTGAAAAAAATCTCCATTTTGAGAACACAATGGAGATAGATTCATGGTGAGATAATTCAACTGGAAGTCTCACAAATACCTGAAACTTCCAGGGAGTAGACAGAAAACTAATCTATTACTCAAGACTGACAGTTAACTCGTGAGAAATACAGGAACTGTCACCCGTCAACTGTCAACAAACTAAAAGAGAAATATATCGACGTGTCAGATATAAATATACTTAGTTTTATATCCTCAGCGAGAATTCCTTTCTGAGGATAAAACTTCGGCGATGATTGCTGGAAATTCACCTAAGTCAGTATCAATCTCTGTACTTTTGATGGGTGAGACAAAAGTGTAATTGGGGTCACATTCACCAGTGTCATAAACCTGGATATACCATCTGTCTGGTAGTCCGGCGATACCAATTTCAACGATATACCAATACTGACCCATGAGTCGGGAACTAATTACTACAAACCAGTCGCTAATTGCGTCAGGAATATTCCAATCTTGCAAGAGAAATTCAAGGGCGATTTGTTGAGCTTCTGTTGCACTAAGTTGCATTTTTACTCCTTGACAGATAGGTCTGGATAGAATCCTAGTGCTTTGGATAATTCACGAGCAACATGTACGAGAAATTCTGCACCGTCTGAATTACCTTCATGGGCAAAAATTGCACTTACTCTCAGCATGGTTTGGATTAAACCAGCATCTAATAGTGTGCTATTTGCTTCTAAAATTTCTGGTTCTTGTCCATTGGGACAAGTTAGTAATTTATCAATTAGTTCAAAGTATTCATGGAGACGTTCTTGAGGGATTTCTGGGTTGGTTTGAGAGTCAGTTTGGTTCATTTTGGAATGAGATAATAAGTAATTGGGAAGTTAGGGACTGTTCCACTAAAGTTGGCTAGTTATTAAATTGGATTACCCTGATTGAAAAAAATAAGTTTATTCGTGGAAACTGGGAGTAGGGAACAGATAAATAAGGTATGTAATTAATTTTGTTGAATTACGTATAATCGATAAAATATTTCTGGAAATTTGGCAGTAAATGATATTTTTTTTAAAGTTCTTGATAACAGACAAAATTAGATAATTTTGACTAGATAAATTTAAGACAGATGAAATCATTTTTTATCTAGCTATAATAATCATGGGATATATTAGTGATTAAGTTTGTTCTGGCTGAACGAATTTAAGTAATTTCAATAACTGTATAAATAACTGTATGATAGATTCCTTTTCCTGGATTGCTGACAAATCAGTTACGAGCCTTGAGTAACCCCTTGATTTTCTTTCTGAATTTAAAGTGAGTCGGGAGTGGGGAAAAAACACGGCGTTGCTGAATTTGGGTATGAATTATGATTATTTACATTTTGCATTGAAACCACAATCGTCTTAGAGACGTAGCGACCCTACATCTCTACACAACGTCAAATTTTCAATTCATATTTGTATTCAGCAACGCCCTAAAAAGAAGCCCCCCCAGTAACGGGGGGGTAGAGGGGAATCTCTGCGTAAATCCTATAGTTGTTATATCAGAAGGGTAGTTTAGGGGTAGGATTATTTGCCTGGATCAGAATTATTGATTTAATTAGGTTGGTACTTGTGGTGTTGATGTGGTGATGGTGAAAGGGTTTGAGAAATTTGTTGGGGTTAGGGTGCGGGTGTTTTGAGGGTGGGGTACGGGATATGTTGTGGAGGGGTGCTAGTTTTTGGTACTCAGGTTTTGATTGCTTTCTGCGTTGATCTAATTTGTAATAGCCTACGGCAAGCCGCTACGCGTCTACGTAATAGCCTGCGGCAACGCTTCGCGTACGTAATTTGTAATACCCGCTACGCGGGAAGCAAGCTACGTAATTCGTAATTTGTAATAGCCTGTGGCAACGCTTCGCATACGTAATTACAAATTAATTAATAATTTAGTAATTAATTCGTTTGGTTCTCAAGCTCCTGGTTTCAATCATGGAGAAACAAAAAGTGCGTGGTTCTATTTTTTCAAGTTTCTATTACCACGCGGCGTAAATATGCCTACCTTTTCCCTCGCACCCATGCTTTGCGTAGGTGCGGAACCTACAAGGTTCCGACCTTGTGAATGAAGGTAGAGCCTTCTCTGACTGAGTGACCACCCAGAGCATAGTCACTAGTACCACGCGGCGTAAATACGCCTACCTTTTTCCTCGTACCCATGCTCCGCATAGATGCGGAATCTACGAAGCTCCTACCTCGTGAATGAAGGCAGTAGCCCTCGCTGACTGAGTGACCACGCAGAGCATAGTCACTAGATAAAAGTTGTGACTAACTTAATACTCGGTTTATTTCCGCCAACCTGTACTAGATAAAAGTTCTGACTAATTCAATATTCGGTTTATTTCCGCTAACCTGTACTAGATTGATCTATGCCTGAATTTCTCACGAGTAAGTTATAAGCCTTGAGTAACGGATTGATTTTCCTTCTTCTACGGACTATCCCTACTCCCTATTCCCCATGAGTTTTAGGGTTTTGTGAGAAATGCGGGTATGGGGTATTGATTACGTAGGTGTAGCCTTGTCTTAGGCTATTCTATTACCGCTTTGCTGCTTGACTTTTTGACCGTGTAAAGCGTAATTTACCTTTTTGCTGAAGAATTTGTGATTTTGCTAGAGATTTTTCTTTCCGGGCATTTTATTTGTAGTAAATTGGGGATTTATTAGGAGTAAAGGTCATGGGAATTGCGGGTGATGTGACTGAATTGATTGGCAAAACACCATTGGTAAGGTTGAATCGGATTCCTCAAGCTCAGGGGTGTGTGGCGGAAATTGTCTTGAAATTGGAGGGGATGAATCCTGCGGCTTCGGTGAAAGACCGAATTGGTGCAAATATGGTGTTAGTTGCAGAACAAGCGGGTCTAATCGCACCCGGAAAGACCGTATTGGTGGAACCGACTTCGGGTAATACGGGGATTGCTTTGGCAATGGTGGCTGCGGCTCGGGGATATGAGATTATTTTGACAATGCCGGAAACCATGAGTATGGAACGTCGAGCAATGCTGCGTGCTTATGGTGCTAAGTTGGAGTTAACTCCAGGAAGTGAGGGGATGAAAGGGGCGATCAAGCGGGCTGAGGAGATTGTTGCCAGTATGCCTAATGGGTATATGTTACAGCAGTTTAAAAACCCGGCGAATCCGCAAATTCATCGACAAACAACTGCGGAGGAGATTTGGATTGATACGGATGGGAAGGTGGATTTTGTCGTCGCAGGTGTAGGTACGGGGGGGACAATTACGGGTATTGCGGAGGTGCTTAAACAACGTAAACCCAGTTTTCAAGCTGTAGCGGTGGAACCAGTGCAAAGTCCGGTGATTTCTGGAGGGAGTCCTGGACCCCATAAAATTCAAGGGATTGGGGCTGGATTTATTCCTGATGTGTTGCGGACTGACTTGTTGGATGAGGTGATTCAGGTTAGTGATGAAGACGCGATCGCCTATGGCAGAAAATTGGCTAGGGAGGAAGGTTTATTGTCGGGTATTTCGTCGGGTGCTAACTTGGCTGCGGCGATTCAAGTTGGTAAGCGTCCAGAAAATGCTGGGAAGTTAATTGTGGTGATTCAGCCTTCTTTTGGGGAACGGTATTTAAGTACGGTGATGTTTCAAGATTTGTGAAATCTGTTAACGGTTAACCTTCACCTTGTTGCTGACTCAGTAAACGGGGGTTTGCTGTTAATATGGTAATATTGGAGGCAGTAAAATCGGCATCGTGGGTGACTAGTTTTAAATCGTTAGCGCGACACAGTTCTGCTAAAACTTGGTCATTAAAGTCTGCCTCGCCCCCCGCATATTCACTTAATATAGATATGATTTCTTTGGATTCAAAATGACTTTTCGCTGGTTCGGATTTATCTAAAATTTTTTTGGCTCGACGGGCAATTTGTTCTGCTACTGGCTTAAAATTTATACTATTACGAAATATTTTAAAATCGCCGGGTTTTTGGTCGTTAGGTAATTTGTTATAAAAAAAACGGGCATATGCGTTAATGAATTCGGATAACACTAACGCGTCGAGAACAATTCGACACCCGGCACCACGAATACGTCTGAGGGCAGATGTATAGGCGTATCGATATTGGGAGGAAATATGACTTGGTGGCCCGTAAATATACATCCAAATATTGGCATCAAATAGGACACCATCCTCGGATGTAAATTTATAGGATTCAATGGGGTAGACGGTTCTACTCATTCCAAGTCGTCACCTAGAACTTCGATCATTGCCTCCCGAAACCGTTGAGGGTCTTTTAAATAATCTTTGACATCGTGGATTACGCAGGCAATATCGGCAGCATCTTCTGGTTCGACATCCACAAGACTGAGACTATTTTCGATTTTTGCTTCTGAGAAGCTGGTGTATAAACGTAAAAATACCTCCGCTAAAAAAGCAGAGGAGATTTCTTCGCCATTTTTGAATGATAAACAAACATGTTTTCCTGCTAAGAAGGCTCTGGCGATATGTTCGTAGACACGCTTTCCATCCTCGCAGACAACGCAGTAGACATCTCCAAGGACATCGGTGACACAAATTGTGACGCTATTTTCAGCGTGTGGGGCTGGGAGGGTTGAAAGACTCATGATAAAACTGGTAATACCATTATCATTTTTGGATTGTAGCTGGAGGTTGGTTGACATTCCGGTGTGTGCGATACTTGTTGATTTCAAGTTTTGTTTTAAGGGATATGGTTCGGATTTCTCACAAACTCCTCAAACCTCACGGTGAGTAGGGAGTGGGGAGTGTGAATGAACTATATGTGGGACTCCCTTGTGAGAAATGCAGGATAGGAGTTTTTTATCTGTATTAGAATCACCACTCATCACAAGCTTGCCAACATCAAGGAGGGAAATTGATTTGACCTTGAAGTCCTGCCAGCTATTATTATTCTCGTATAAGTTAGGCCAATTTTCCAGCTAAATAACGTCTTAATAAATCAAGGGCTGCATTTGCACTGAGGAAACGGATAAAATTGCGATCGCGGTTACTACCAAATCGATGTTCTTGGCTGAGAATACTACCGTCGGGTGCTGCAAGACCAATATAAACTAAACCAACTGGTTTGCTGTCCGTACCTCCAGTTGGTCCAGCAATCCCGGTGATACTTAATCCCCAGGATGTTCCTAATCGCTGTTTCACTCCTATTGCCATTGCTTTGGCTACTTCCGCACTGACGGCTCCATAATGGTGAATATCATCAGGATTTACACCCAATTGTTGGATTTTCACTGAGTTTGCGTAGGAAATAATCCCCCCCCAAAAATACTCGGAACTACCGGATATTTCCGTTAACATTTGTCCTAAGCCACCACCAGTACAGGATTCTGCCACTGATAGGGTTTGTTGTCGTTGCTTGAGCATCTCTCCCACCACGGTGGCTAGGGTGTCATCATCGACACCATAAAAGTCTAAGCCGGCAATTTGTTTAATTTCCTCCTCCACTGGTAAAATTAGGGCTTGGGCATCAGCTACCGTTTTGGCTTTGGCGGAAATTCGCAATCTCACTTCCCCTTTCCCCGCATAGGGTGCAACGGTGGGATTGGTCAGGTCAAAAAAGGAGGAAACTTTCTCCGCTAAAGCCGATTCGCCAATTCCCCAAAATCGTAAACTGCGACTGTAGATAATTTCGGTTCCCCAACCTTGGCTACACAGATAGGGAATAGCCGTATCCGTCCACATGCGATGCATTTCTGAGGGTACACCGGGAAAGGTGAGGATATGCAAATGTGGACGGGGATTCCAAATCATTCCCGGTGCGGTTCCGGTGGGATTGGGGAGTATTTGCGCACCTTGGGGAATTAAAGCTTGTTTGCGGTTGCTAGGACTCATCACCCGTCCCCGAACTGCAAATTTAGCCCTAATATCTTCAATTATTTCTGGATGTTCAATCAGGGGTGTGTGGAAAAATTCGGCAATGGTTTCGCAGGTCAAATCATCGGGTGTTGGTCCTAGTCCCCCGGTAAATATTAAAATCGATGCTCGCTTGATGGCAATATCAATTACTTGCTTAATTCGGTCTTTATTGTCGCCAACAACTGTTTGGAAATGATGGGGAATACCTAATTGGGCTAGTTGCTGGGCTAGATACTGGGCATTACTGTTAAGAATATCACCCAGTAATAATTCAGTACCGACGCAAATAATTTCTGCACTCATGGGGATGGTAAATTAAGGAGTGGGAATCTACATATATAGATTTAAACTCATAGGTTTGTAAATAGGGAATGGGGAGTGGGGCGTTAAAAATAAGTGCTTCTCTTCAATATGTGAAGTAATCGTGAAAAACTCTGGGATTACTTCCCGACGATAGGTTCCGGTCGCGATGACTAATTCTAACAAGCTTGTTCTGCAAATGTTTGATAGTGTTTTTCACCCTCTCAGAACTAACCGTATTGGAATACAGCGCTCTTGGTCTGTGCTATGGATTCCCAGGCAGAGCATGGAGACGACGAAGATACACGAAAATGAAACAATTTTTCTCCGGGCGATCGCAGAATTTTATTTAGTGTTTTTTAGTGTTGACCAATCAGGGTAAATGCAGCCCAGTTGACGGGTTCAGGATACTTTTTCATGGTTTTTAACATGGCTTGACGTAGAGCGGTGACTCGATCGGGTGTATTGAGTTTTTGGTGGTAAAACTCTTTCATTAATTCCGCAGTAGGTTCATCAGGAACAGCCCAAAGGGAAACAATTACTCTGGGAACTCCGGCAACCATGAATGCTCGTGCTAATCCGACTACCCCATCTCCCGTAATTTGCCCACGACCAGTGTCACAGGCACTTAAAACGGCCATTTCTGCTTGCAATTTTAAATCTAGAACTTCCAGTGCAGTAAGCATCCCATCCTGTCCAGGGGAGGAAACTAGGGCTAATGCACTTTGTAAACCTTGTTTTTCGTCGAATAAACCGTGGGTTGCTAGGTGAATAATACCAGCGCTGGGTAATTTTGCCAATACTTCGGCTTCGGTGGCATTTTTTCCGGTGATGGCGGAGGTTTGCAAAAGTTGGGCGATCGCTTTTGCTTCTGCTTCTGCACCGGGAAGGGGGGAAAGGTCTTGCGGCATTGGTTCGGGATTGCCGATAATTAATGGTGGAGAGGGGGATTTGTGCGGGGGTTTTTGATTGATTAGGGAGAGAATTTGCAGTGAAGGTGCGGTGGAGATTGTGTATTTTTCGATTAAGTATTTGCCTTGATTGTCTACAAGAGCAGCAAAGGGGACAAGGTTCAGGGAACCTTGAGGAATAAAGATTATTTTGGCATCGGTTTGTTGGGGAAGCAGGTTGACGATGGGTTGTATCAGGATTTGATAACTTTTTTGCCCATGGATGGAATTGGGTTCCTGAAAGTTGCGTTTAACTATTCCATTGCGGGTTTGTTGTACAAGACTAGTCAAACCGCGATCGCGACTCGCTGTATCTGGGGTTATATTTGCAAGGTTGAGTTGGTGGATATCTTGGGAGTGAAATTTGATTTCCCCTTGGGGATTGACTACCCAGGTAAACAGTTTTTGCTCCTGTCCTTGACTGTTGTGAATGATGGAGTAGATGACGAGGGTGGAATTGAGTTTTTTGGCTGTGGCTTGGATTTGCTCCCCAGAGGGAATTGTGAGGTCAATTGGGGTAGAATGGGATTGGGAAAGGCGAATGGCTAATTGTTCGGCAAAGGCTCTGGCTCTGGCTTTTTCGGCTACACTCAAAGCTGTTTTCACGTCACCCTTGGCGATGAGAGCGGTTTGTAACAGTCCGTAGGCATAGGATTGGGTTTCAAACAGGGAAATTTTTTGTTCATCCCGTAGTCCCGGACGTAAGGATTCAAAAACACTTATTCCTCGTTGCAAAGTCGCGATCGCTTGGGGTAGCTGTTTCATTTCTAATTGGGTTTCCCCTAGAGCGTTTAATGCTTTGGTTTCGTTGAGGCGATCGCCATTTTTTTTCGCCCAGGCTAATCCTTGTTCATAATAGTTAATGGCTTGTTCATACTGTTTTTGGGAGCGATAATAAAAACCCAGGTTAATTAAACTGACCACAGGAGTGATGCGCTCCCGTCGAGTAATCGCTAAAGCTTGTTGAAGGTTTTCTAAAGCTTTGGTTTTATTTCCTGTTTGTAAATAAACTAACCCCAATTCATTTAATATTACTACTTGTAAACCTGTTGCACCAATTGCCTTGGCTTGTTGTTCTGCTTCTGCGTATAATTTTTGTGCAGCTGGGGTTTGCCCTAAAATCAACTTGATCTTAGCCAAGTTTCTCTGAGCGCGAGCAGCACCCAAACGATTACCAACTGATAAATAGGTGGATAGTGCCTGTTGATACTTTTCAACGGCGGGTTCGTAGTTTCCCAGGTCAAACAGCACATCACCCAAAGTGTTTAAAGCCAAGGCTCGACGGTTTTGATTCCCAGGCGATCGCACTGCTAATTCCAAATAAAGCTGCGATTTTTGATACCACCCTAAGTATCTGTAAGCCATTCCCAAACCGATTCGATTGAGGTTGCTAGCTGCAATATCACGGATTCCGGTTTCTGCTCTTTGGAGATAATTGAGTCCTTTTAAGTATTCTCCAGTTTCTAGGGATATTAAACCTTGAATTGTCAATAATCTTTGTCTTTGTTGGTTATTGCTAGTTCTATCAATGGTGGATTCGGCTTGATTAATAAACTGTTGGGCTTGCCAAAATTTTTCTTGATAAAAATTCAGGGTTGCTAATTGAATTAAAGCCTCAGTTTGTCCCTGTTTATCTCCGTTTTGTGTATATATTTTTAGCGCCTGTTCCAACTCCCCCTGGGCTGCCAAAAACACATTTTTTTCCATCAATTCTATGCCTTTTCTTAAAGCTGTGTCAGCCGATTGTTGGCGATTGTTGGCAACAGAGACGCGATATATCGCTTCTCTGGGATTAATAGATATAAAATTTTGGGCATATCCAGGCAGAGAATTTCCTAGGAATAATGGGAGGAAAATCAATATCAAATTCCATTTAAACATGTTGTTTTAATTCCCAAAAATTTTATTTGTATGGACACGATGTAGACGCGATATATCGTAGTAGTAGAGACGCGATATATCGCGTCTCTACACGACACAACGATGATTTGGGTTTGATTATAAAACGTAAAAAATATAATTCATCCCCAAATGCAGCAACACCCCACCTGTATCCTGCATTCTTTACCTAACCACCGCATCCACAGCAGCTTCAGCATTAATTAAACCCCGACCAAAGAAAAAGCGTTGAGCATCCTCCGCAGACTGAACCAAACCCCGTTGTTTCAACATTTGATATTGTTCAACCTCTTGAGGTGTCAGAGTTAAAGGTTGATAACTAGCTGTAGACTGAAGGATTTGCAAAATGCGATCGCGGTTCAGGGTTTTCTTCCTGTCTTCACCCTTCATCAAAGCCACAACTCCAGATACAGCAGGTGCGGAAAATGACGTACCCTGTACCCACCAATACCGACCACGATTATCGATAACCGGACCCCAACGCTGTTGCGCAGCTGGTAAACCTTGCCAATATGCTTCCATCCACGTACCCCCTGTAGTCGCAATTCCACCAAACCAACCTGGTGTTTCGATATCTCCACCGGGTGCAATCACGTCTAAACCAATACCATAGTTACTATAGGCAGCACGATTTCCCTGTAAGTTGCTTGCACCGACCGATAGTACCCCATCATAACCCGCAGGAAAGCCGACTTGGGGATAATTACTGTTTCCCGATGAAGCAACTATAACTAAATTGGGTTTTTCCTGGAGGATTTGTTGAATTAGCTGCTGTTCGCTATCATTAGGCATCATTGCCCCTAAACTCAAATTAATGACATCTGCACCCCTTGCTGCTGCATAGGCTAGGGCTTCTAAGTAAGATTCGATAAAAATACTACCATTCAGACCGAATACTCTTACTGGTACAATCTTGGCGTTAGGTGCGACTCCAATTAATCCTTGGGAGGTGCTGGGTTTTGCCGCAATTACCCCACTTACCCAGGTACCGTGATATTCGCTACCAATTTCCAGACGGAAATATTCCCGTAGTTTAGCTGCTGCTGCCCTAGGAGATATACCGGGAAAATATCCCCTCACAGCTTCCGCATACCGGGGATAGCGAGCAAGAAATTCCGCGTCCGATAACTGAAATGTTTCTTGAAACCTGCGTTTGAGGATAGTTAATTCCAAAGGGTTAGCGCGGGTGTCGTTGTCACCAATTGCACAGGGGTTAGGATTATTGAGGGGGGGTGGTTCAGAAAAATCCCAACCGTGTTTTTCCCCAGGACATTGATCAGCAGCAGTGATGGTGTGTAGGTTAGCCTGTAAGTCTGGGTGATTCCACTGGATTAAACTGTCGATCACCGCGACAACTACATCCTTACCCTTGTTAGGACTGCGTACCCAAGCTTCCTTAACTCGCAAGTCAGTACGTTGACTGACATTTTTTCCCTGGTCACGGGAAGATTTACTTTTGAGACAATCAGGAAGTTGCTCCAAAGAAGCATTCTGTTGTAGACACTGTTGCAGAGGGGTACTATCAAGATGCCATTGAAAACCTAAATAATCTTCTGCCGGGAGAATACTTTTACTGGTTTTTAATTGCTTGTTTGCAGATCGGGAGCGACCGAAAATACTATCAAGTCGAACAGGTGAAGTGGGAACCGACTGAATAAAATTGGGTGTTGCAGAACTAACACCCCTAATTTGACCCAGTTTTTCGGAAAGACCTAAAATTCTTGTACCAATTGAGTTGTTTGGTCGAACCAGATAAAAATTTTTGGCATAGCGTAAACTGCGAACCAGCTTGAGGTCATGTTCCGCGAGAATGCGATCGCGATCGCGTTGACTCATTTCCGGTGCAAAGCGCAGAATTATTTCCTGGGGTAAAACGATGGTTTCCTGGGAATTTTCCCGTGTGAGTACGGGTAAGGTTCCTTGGACGTAGGGTTGCTGTTGGATATTAGCTTGAATGGTACTAACACTTACACCCCTGGGAATATTCACAATTGCGTAATTTGTCCCCAAAGAACTCACCTGCGGTTTACTCCCACCCCCTCGCACCCCCGTTTTCTGCAAATCCTGCTCCAACTGAAAAATCAAAGGAGAACTAGAACTAGTTCCCCTGGTTGTCACCTGCTTAAACGCAACCGCGATCGCATCTTGGCGTTGTCTGAGTCGGATTTTTTCCCCTTTGAAGGTGTAAAATAATTCCTCCGACGGGGATGGATTTGTTTGCGCGATCGCTGGATGAATAGCTATTAAGGGGGCAAAACTGGAAATAAATAGGCTACTAATAAGGAAAATAGGTGGTAAATTCGGTTTCATATCCAAATAATTGGGATTTTAGTCAATGAAATAAATTAATGTAATGTCTTTCATTGATAGCACCTCCCCACCTATTCCCACCAACGGAATTTACACCTATTCTCCATGAAGATTGCCTGTAATTAAGACGCGATATATCACGTCTGAAATTATTGCAAATATTTTTGAATAGGTATGAGGTTGAATTTCCCCAAAACAAAAAGGCGCGAGCGATCGCGCCTTCAAGACTATCAAAAATCACTAATTTCTACTTGGTTTCCGTAAAATCCGCATCAATCACATCGTCACCACCGGAAGTAGAACCGGTACTACCTGCACTAGAACCATCAGTTCCAGCATCACCAGTTCCCTGTTGTTGGTAAATATTGCTACCAACTTGGAATAATGCCTGTTGTAATTCCGGCATTAGCCGCTTGATGGTGTCGTCGTCCTCTTTTGCCACCGCATCCTTGAGTTCTTTGACTAAACCGTTAATTTTCTCTTTGTCGGCTGCGGGAACTTTGTCACCAAGCTCTTGAATTTGTTTCTCCGCTTGGTATGCAAGGGAATCAGCTTGGTTTTTGCGGTCGATTTTTTCCCGACGTTCTTTGTCAGCAGCAGCATTTTGCTCTGCATCCCGTACCATTCGTTCCACATCAGCTTTATCCAAGGTGGAAGCACCGGTAATACTGATGGATTGCTCTTTACCAGTACCCTTATCCTTTGCGGTAACGTTCAAGATACCGTTAGCATCGATATCAAACACAACTTCGATTTGCGGTACACCACGGGGTGCGGGAGGAATTCCATCTAAACGGAAGGTTCCCAAGCTCTTGTTGTCGGCAGCCATTTCCCGTTCCCCTTGGAGAACGTGAATTTCCACGTTGGTTTGTCCATCGACTGCGGTGGAAAAGACCTCGGATTTCTTGGTGGGGATGGTGGTGTTGCGAGGAATAATTTTGGTCATCACTCCACCCAAGGTTTCCACACCCAAGGACAAGGGAGTCACGTCTAATAACAGAATACCTGTAACATCACCCGCTAACACACCAGCTTGAATGGCTGCACCAACTGCAACTACTTCATCGGGGTTGACGGTTTGGTTGGGTTCCTTACCCAACATGTTTTTAACTAACTGTTGGACTGCGGGAATCCGGGTGGAACCACCCACTAAAACCACTTCATCGATGCTGTCTTTGCTGAGTTTAGCATCACGCAGGGCGTTTTCTACGGGAACACGACAACGGTCAATCAAGTCGGAACAGAGTTCTTCAAATTTGGCTCTAGTTAGCACCATTTCTAAGTGCTTGGGACCGTCTTGAGTTGCGGTGATAAATGGTAGGTTAATTTCCGCTTGAGTAACGCTAGAAAGTTCAATTTTGGCTTTCTCTGCTGCTTCCGTTAACCTTTGTAGGGCTTGACGGTCTTTACGTAGGTCAATACCTTCCTGTTTTTTAAATTCTTCCGCCAAATAATCAACGATTTTTTTGTCAAAATCGTCACCACCTAGGTGGGTATCACCGGAAGTGGCTAATACTTCAAAAACACCGTCACCAACTTCCAAAATTGATACGTCAAAGGTACCACCACCAAGGTCAAATACGAGAATAGTCTCGTTACTCTTCTTATCAAAACCGTAAGCCAAGGAAGCTGCTGTGGGTTCGTTGATAATTCTCAGAACTTCAATCCCGGCAATTTTACCTGCATCCTTGGTGGCTTGACGCTGGGAGTCGTTGAAATAAGCAGGTACAGTAATTACCGCTTGGGTGACGGTTTCACCCAAATACTTACTTGCATCTTCTACAAGTTTACGTAAAACTTTGGCAGAAATTTCTTCCGGTGCAAATTGTTTTCCAGCACCAGGACAATCTAATTTAACATTATCACCACTGCGGATGACTTTATAGGAAACTTCTGTAGTTTCGTTTGTAACTTCTTCGTATTTGCGACCAATAAAGCGTTTGACCGAATAGAAAGTATTTTCGGGGTTCATTACGGCTTGACGCTTGGCGATTTGACCAACCAAGGTATCGCCATTTTTGGCAAACGCCACAACCGAGGGTGTTGTCCGAAAACCTTCTGCGTTAGCAATAACCGTGGGTTTACCACCTTCCATTACTGCTACGCAGGAGTTAGTTGTACCTAAGTCAATTCCAACTACTTTTGCCATTGTAGGTGCTGGCTCCGTTTACTACAAAAAATTCAATGGGAGTTAATGCCATTTTGGATTTGGGATTTGAGGTTTAAGATTGCAGAAGTCTTCCTAATTCAGAATTCTGTCAATCTGTTGTTCACTCGCAATCTTACTTCCAAATTGAGATGGCAAATAAAGACTAAATGCTTGAACCTGCCGATCTGAAAAAATCAGCCTGTGCAGCTAGATTAGTTTTGGATTGGCAATGCTTGGGGTAAAACCCACGGCTATGCTGTTATATATACTGGGCCGATGCAGCCTTGTCCATGAAGGGTGGTTTCCCGAACCTGGGATTGGTCGGTTCAACCTGTGCTTATGTTTTGCGGTCACACATATTAATTTCATTTACTCTGTCTAATGTATGAGAATTAATACATTAAGTAATTCGCAACAACCGTAATCTGTAGGTCGTGTTTGCCGTCAAAATAAAAGGTGACAGGAGATTTGGAGATTTTGGATGGGGAATAGGAGGGAATGGGAGGGAAACAGGAGATTGGTTTTATCGCCAACAACTGAAAGATATAAATGTTGGAAGATGTTGCGATGTAAGGGTTTTTAATCCATAGATGTCCAATGGCGTTTTCTCCGACAACCTTGCACGTATCCGTAAGAGGTTGTTTTAAAAGTCGCTTTTAATACTTAACTTATTGTTTTTTTGGGAGTGGGGAATTGGGAGGAGTCGGCAAAGACGCGATATGTTATGTAGCGTCTCTGCCGATTCCCTGTTCTTTATCCTTACTAAGAGGATGTTTGTCAGGTATTAATTATCACTATTTTGTCTATCGTCCTGACTCTGGACATGGGGTTATAAAGCTGATTTTTCCTTGGAGAGTACAGACGCGACATGTCGCGTCTCTCCCTATTCTCCACCCTCACTAAAAGACTTTTTCTACAAACCCTACTTAAATCCAAAATCCAAAACTCCCTGTCACCGGAAACAGTTTGGACTGCGATTTAGGCATTAGAATTAATAGTTATTCACGACCTTGGGATTATGGATACATCTTCACTGTTTTTAGCTGCTGATGCTTGGCGGTTGTCGTTGAATGGGGAATCGATTGATTTACCTCCTTCTGACTCTGGGTCGGGGGTGGGTACGGATTTTGACCGCGCGATGATGCGAAGGTGTTTGGAGTTGGCGTTAAAGGCAAAGGGATGTACTTCTCCCAATCCGATGGTGGGTGCGGTGGTTGTGCGGGATGGTAAGGTGGTGGGGGAGGGTTTTCATCCCAAAGCTGGGGAACCCCATGCGGAGGTGTTTGCACTGCGTTCTGCGGGGGAATTGGCTCGTGGTGCAACGGTTTATGTGAGTTTAGAACCCTGTAATCATTATGGTCGGACTCCCCCCTGTTCCCAGGCTTTGGTGAAGGCTGGTGTGGCTAAGGTCGTGGTGGGGATGGTGGATCCCAATCCGTTGGTTGCGGGTGGGGGGATTAAAACTTTACGGGATGCGGGGATTGAGGTGGTTGTTGGGGTGGAGGAAGCGGCTTGTCGGAAGTTAAATGAGGGGTTTGTCCACCGGATTTTGTGCCAACGTCCTCTGGGTATTTTGAAGTATGCGATGACCCTAGATGGGAAAATTGCGACCACGACGGGTCATAGTGCTTGGGTGACAAGTCCGGAGACACGCAAAGTTGTCCATGAAATTCGTGTTGGCTGTGATGCAGTGGTGGTGGGGGGGAATACGGTGAGGAAGGATAATCCCTATTTAACTAGCCATCAAGTTGGTAAGCGGAATCCCTTGCGGGTGGTGATGAGTCGGACTTTAGATTTACCTGTGGATGCTCATTTGTGGCAAACGGAGGAAGCTGCTACTTTGGTGTTAACAGAGCCTACTGCGAATTCAGGTTTACGGGGTCAGTTAGAAGCTTCGGGGGTGGAAGTAGTTAATTTAACTCCCCTAACTCCAGGGAATGTGATGCAATATTTCTATGAACGGGGATTTTGTAATGTATTGTGGGAATGTGGTGGACAGTTGGCGGCAAAAGCGATCGCTGATGGTTCAATCCAAAAAATTCTCGCCTTTATTGCTCCGAAAATCATTGGTGGGAACAGTCATACACCTACACCTGTTGGCGATTTAGGTTTGACACAAATGACCCAGGCTTTGAATTTACACGATATCACAGTGCGAGCGATCGCTTCTGATTTGTTGATTGAAGGCTATTTATCCCCTCAAAATAACAGTCCGTGACGGGAGTAGCAGGAAAATCAACCCACTACTCAAGGCTGATCACTTCTTTGCTCTAAGTGCAGGTCAAGTGTATCAACAACATATGGTAGTGGTCTATCGCATCAGTTCTGGGGGTTGGAAGTAGTGGTTTTAGCCTCGAAAAGGTTTTAATATCAAGGTGCTATACCCGCAGGGTTGTCGTAGACTAGCGCTACTACCTGCCTTTTCTCACCCATCAAAATACTAGACTAGGTAGGGTGAACTAATTGCAGCAACGCGATTTTGTCCAGCTAATACCTGGTAGACCATGACGGTGACTTCTGCGCGGGTTGCGTCACGGTTGGGGTTGAGTTTGTTTAAATTGGGGTAATTCACGATTATTCGGTTGTTGAGAGCGATGAGAACTTGTTCTTTGGCGTAGGCGGGAATGTCGGTATAATCATCAAATCTGGTTAAATTTTGGCTGTAGGCAGCGTTAACACCAGCTCCGTTGACGAGGGAAACGATGACTTGGACACGGGGAATATTCTGGTTAGGATGGAAGGTGTTGTCGGGATAGCCAGATAGAAAACCTGATTCGTAGGCTTTTTGGATGACTTCATTTGCCCAAAAGTTATCGCTAACGTCGCGAAATTTTTTCCCTTGACGAATGGGACGGGGATTAAAAGCTTTGACAATTAAAGCCGCAAATTGAGCACGGGTGATGGTTGCGTCCGGTTTAAAAGTGCGATCGCGAAATCCAATTATAATTTCTCGCTGGTTTAATTCGCGAATAAATTTTTCCGCCCAGTGACCAGAAATATCCGTTAAATTACTGCTTGGGGGAGTAGGAGTTGGTGTCGGTACGGGGATGGGGACAGGTGCTGGTTCTGGTGTTGGATTCGGTGGTGGTACGGGGATGGGGACAGGTGTCGGATTCGGTGGTGGTACGGGGGTGGGTGTTTGGGTATCAACAAACTGAATATTACCTCTAGTCCGACTGGGGTTAACTTGATTGCCGACGGAAACTAATTGGTTATTACTTGCATTTTGAATATCAAATTGACCGTTATCACGGAAGATATTACCACCAGGACTGGATGTGGAACCAAAATCCACCTGAACATTACCTAACAAAGTCATACCATCCTGGGTATTGCGATCGCTGATATTGTCACGTAAAGCCGGACGGGAATCATCGTAAAAGATTAATCCCGTGCGATTTTCCGTAGTCCGATTCCCAATTAAACTTGGTGTTGCTGCTCCATTGACAACAATTCCAAAACCCGTGCGTAAGCAAGTGTTTCCTTGAATAATCCCTTTAGCATTATTGGCGATCGCAATTCCATTGGCATCATTTTCGATCAAGTTGTTATGGAGGATTTGTGGATTCCCCTCACCAGTGATAAATATTCCTTCCCGCTTACACTTAGTAAGGGTACAGTTGGCAACAATCGGAGCTGTTGATTCAATCCAAACCCCCGTACCTCTCGTTTCTGGGTTTGTCACTGTCACCCCCCGTAGCTCAGACCGATTCGTCAACACAAAAGTGACATTTTGACGGGCAAAGGTTCGACTCAAAAAATTACCACTTCCCTGAATCAGGATACCAGAACCTTTATTTGCTTCGTTTCCCAGGATTTTTACCCCCTCTGGAGGTGTGAGGGGGTAAACTTCACCACTATCTGTGTTATATGTGCCATTAGATAATTGAATGGTTGTTCCCGGTACAGCACCCCGCAAAGCGCGAGTAATGGTTTTGAAAGGAGCTTGCGGAGAATTCCCCGCATTCCCGCTATCGTTCCCAGTCACTGGATTTACGTAAATTGTATTTGTCATATTTATACTTTAAAAAATACATAGACATGGTAACGTCTAAATCTTAACAGTCAAGGGATTTTGGATTTTAGATTTTGGATTATCCGTTAATTTCTGACTCCTGTCCCCCGGATTTCTCACAAGTAGGTTATAAGTTAATACAGTTCAGTTAGACTTAAAAGTCTGATTATTGGGTAGGTTGGGTTGAAGAATGTAGAGACAGAGCCTCTGAGAATGCGTCCCCACGAGGAGCATGGGGACGAGATCATCACAAAAACTGTGTGAATTTATGGGTAAATTTCCACAAAATCAACAGTCTATGGAAAGCCTCAACCCAACCTACAGTTATCTTTAACACCAAGCGTATTGAGTTATAAGTCTTGAGTGACGGATTAATTTTCCTTCTACTCCCTATTACCTACTCCCTATAATTTTGAGAAATTTGCGAGAAATGTAGGTCTCCTATCTCCACACCAAAATAGTTTAAATTTAACTAATTTTGTATAAGCAACTTGTATCTAATTAACGAAATACTTCTAACTCTTTAGATAGATGAAGTTGCCTGGCAATTGCTCCTATAATGCATTTGAATCAATTAACTTCCTATCTCACTCAACGAAGGAGAAAGTTAAAAAGGTTCGGTTCGCGCCTAATCACATCTAAGTCCAGATTGTCAAAGTGGTGTATTTGGATTAGTTGCATTGAAGTCAATTCAATGTTGTGAATCTGAGCTTTCATAGCCGAAACCTATAACAACGTATGAAAATTGCACAAATTGCCCCCCCTTGGGAACAGGTTCCCCCCATTACCTATGGAGGGATTGAACTTGTAGTTAGTCGCTTGACCGATGAGTTAGTTCGTCGTGGTCATGATGTGACTTTGTTCGCGTCGGGAGATTCGCAAACCCTAGCTAAACTTGAAGCCGTTACTCCACGGGCATTACGATTTGACAGGGAAATTCGCGAACCCATGATGTACGAGCTAGCTGAAACCAGTCAGGTGTACCAACGTGCGGTGGAATTCGATATTATCCATTCCCACGTGGGGGTTTGGTCATTGCCTTTAGCAGCAATGGTTGATACACCAACTGTTCACACGTTACATGGTCGGTTTACCCGTGATAATAGCAGGGTTTTTAGCCAGCACAAAAATCAGCCGTTTATTAGCATTAGTAATGCTCAACGTCAGCTGGATTTAAACTATGTCGGGACAGTTTACAACGGTATTTGTGTTGAAGAGTTTCCGTTTATTGAAAAACCTCAACAACCGCCCTATTTAGCATTTTTAGGGAGATTCTCACCAGAAAAAGGACCTCAACACGCAATTAAAATTGCGATCGCAACGGGTTGGCATTTAAAATTAGCAGGAAAGGTAGACGTTGTTGATCGAGAGTTTTTTGAATCAGAAATTGCTCCCCATATTGATGGGAAACAAATTGAGTTTTTAGGAGAACTTAACCATACTCAGAAAGCAGAATTGTTAGGGAATGCGTCTGCAACCCTATTTCCCATTACCTGGGATGAGCCATTTGGTTTAGTGATGATTGAGTCAATGGCAACGGGAACCCCGGTAATTGCGATGAAAATGGGTTCTGTTCCAGAAGTGATTGCTCATGGGGAAAGCGGTTTTATCTGCGAAAGTTACGAAGAGATGGCATCACTAATTCCAGCAGCACTTCAACTTGACCGCAAAAAATGTCGTTCGTGGGTGGTGGAAAATTTTAGCGTTGCAACGATGGTGGATGGATACGAAGCTATCTACGAGCAAATTCTCAAATATCGCCATCCGGGAAATTGGTCTTTGCAGTCTTTAAAAGCATCTTTGGAGTCCCTAATGACGTTAAAGTTTGAGCGTTAATTGTTTTTTGCCAACTGCGATTAACTGGAAATAGTTAATTGCAGGGGAATAATTTTTGATTATTCTCTGAATCTAATTCACACAACATAAATTTCAAGCTCAGATTCACTCTAAACACCACTTACTGACAAATCTCTGCACAAAAACCTTTGACGATAGTAAAAATACGCAAAAACACGGCTCCAAACCGTGTTTTTTCCTTATTTTTCTCTATCTTATGGTCTATAGCGTTTCCTCATTAAATAAACGTGAATTCAACAGATACAAATAATCCCTCTCCAAAGCTCTCTTTCTTGGGAACAGAGGTTTTGCAAGAATTGATTATTGATTGAAAACTCCGGATTTCCTGTCCCTCTGGGAAGTCACAGAGGGGTTGGGGTGAGGTTCATCGAACTCACTTTAAGTAACATTAAAGGTGCAGGGGTATTCGTGATAAGTTAAGGTGAAAGTTAGTTTTGTCAACTCTTAATTATCCTGAAAAGTGAATTGAAAATTTAGCGATCGCATCCTTCAAAATCATGTTTATTCATCCAGATTTTGACAAGATTTTGAGTATTATCACTGAGTATTATCACTTATTTACAAATGACCAATGAGATTAACTTGTCAGCAATGGTGCAGGGGTAGCTTACTTCCCCTAGAGTACCCAACTAAACCCATAGGTCAAACAAGTAAAACCTGAACAACAAATCGGAAATTAATTAAAATTAAAACGGTTATCCTTGACTGAAAGGATAACCCTATTGATTTATCTTCAATTTTTTGATTGTATAGCACCGGCGGCATTTTACTATATACTACCTGGGATTTGTCAAGATGTCAATAATCAGTCCGGAAAGTACTATAATTTCGTTGGTTTATTGACAATAAAATCATTAATATTGAGAAAAAGCCGAAATTTATTGACAAAAAAGCGTCAAGATGGGAAAGTGCAGAAATTTGCGTTTTCGTATATTAAAATAACTAATCAATCAGGTGTTGCGGAATACGGAATACAGTATTGTTGCGATCGCCAAGTATTTTGCATAAGAAAAATTCCTCTGGGTTGACACTCCCCCTCCTAAAGTACTTATGCGTTTATTTGATTGCACTAAAACTACCCCATTATGGATGCCCAGCGATGGGGGGGTGTATCTACAGCCGGGAATTACTCTCCGTCAAGAATATATGGCGCAAGGTGTTGTTGTGCAACCTGAATAAACGTAGCAATGCTACGTCTCTAGGAGAATATTGGTTTGAATACGAATTTAATACAAAATTGTAAATTAGGGTTTGCGGAAAAAAAAGACGCGATATATCGCGTCTCTATATTTCACAAAGAATTCGAGGAAATTTTAGTCGCAAAAAGTGCTTTCTAAGTAGGTATGTAAGGCTGAAAAACTTGGCATTTGTCATTTTTTTGGTCTTGTGCAAACTAGAATTATTGGGTTAAAGCTACTCCCTTTACAGACGCGATATATGGCGTCTCTCCCTATTCCCTACCCTCACGAAAAGACTTTTTCCGCAGACCCTGACCTAATTATAATCCATGCTCAAATTCAGCAACACCACCGACTTATATCGATTCTCTTGTACTTTGATATAAATGAAACTAGAATAATCAACGGTTACAGCCCCTAATATAGAGCAAGCATTAGCGTCAACGATATTAATCGGTAATTGCATTCAACAGCACTTCCGATAAACTCATATCTTCTATATCTTCCATTGTGATGGTGTCGCAAATGTCAAATTTTGCCCCTGCACTTTGTAACTCATCGTCTAGAACCTTGAGAAAACGGGTTGCTTGCGGGTCTGTACCAACTTGGATAAAGGAAATAGCTAATTCCTCATCCCGTTCCATTTGGCGTGAGGTTTCAATTATAACCCGCATCACCGCTTTCCGGTCATCAGGTTCTCCATCAGTTATCACCAGAATTGTCTCTCCATTTGGTTTGGTTTGTCCAGCCCGTTTGCGTTGAAAGTAGTTATCTGTAGCATGTTTTAAAACCCCGGCTAAATCAGTGGTTCCCGAAGGGTCATTTTCCATAAAAATTTGGGATACCTTACTAGATGTCACATCTTCATAGCGCTTAAATTTACCGGAAAATACGTAAACAGTAATTCCATCGGGGTCAAATTGCTCACATTTGGCAGCGAGGGCAAAGGTTGATTCTTGAGCTGCGACCCAGCGACTTTTCCCTCCTTTCTGGTCAGGTGTGGCCATGCTGCCGCTTTTATCGATGATGAGGGTGTAATCACGATTTTCCAGCATTTTCATACTCCTTTCTGGTTATACTTTCGTGATTAGTTTAACCCACATTCTCCGATTCCGATGCAATTCGCAGCAATCATGAGTGTAATAAAATTATACTTTGGAGGTTTGGAGGCTAATATATTTCTCTTTTGGTTTGTTGACGGTTGACAGGTAGCAATACGGGGACTTTGATATTTGATATTTTTGAGGCTAAAAATAGCCTGGGAAAAGTTGAATTAATTGTAATTAATTGTTATATCGATTTTCTTGTACTGTGCAATACATGAAACTAGAATAATCAACGGTTAGTTACAGCCCCTGATATGTCGCAAGCATTAGCGTAAACGATATTAGGTGACAACTATTCCCTACTCTCACTCCTAGGATTTTTTCCGCAGACCCTGAAGTATACTAATGGTCTATCCTCATTGCTAACAAATTAAGCTCATTGCTCTTTTGTCAATAAGTAATAATGCTCAAAATCTTGTCAAAATCTGGATGAATAAACATGATTTTGAAGGATGCGATCGCTAAATTTTCAATCGATCAAAATAAAGTTGACAGACCACTACGTTCCATTCTTTACTCATCAAAATTAATCACACAGACCACTAAGCCGTTCTTAAAGCGACAATGGGGTCTAATTTTGCAGCACGACGGGCTGGAAAAACACCGAAAAATAAACCAATTGCTCCAGATACACCCACCGCAGTAGTAATTGCGGACACGGAGATTGCTGCCTCCAAAGGAGTAAGTAAAGCTACCAAGTAAATTCCCGATACTCCAATAGCAACACCAATCACTCCTCCGACAGCTGAGACGATTACCGCTTCAATCATGAACTGTAGGAGGATATCCCGTTGGGTTGCGCCGATGGCTTTGCGTAAACCAATTTCTTGGGTGCGTTCCGTCACCGAAACTAACATGATATTCATAATCCCAATACCGCCGACAAACAGGGAAATACCCGCGATCGCAGCTAACATAATTGTTAAAGCTCCGGTGACTTGTCCCAGGGTTTGCATTGCGTCTTTTTGAGTACGAATTGTAAAGTCATCTTCTCCGGTAACTTTGTGCCGTAGTCGCAGGAGGTTGGTAATTTGAAACACAGCCGCATCCACGTTTTCCGTGCGGTCAGCGGAGGCGACTAGGTAGTCTAGAGCAATTCCGTAGGGGGAGTTACGACCGATTAACCGATTGGCAGATGTAGTTAAAGGTACAATCGCCGCTTTGTCGTAATCCGCACCCACACTGGAACCTTTGGCTGCGAGTACACCAATGACTTGAAAGCTGGAATCCTTGATTCGCAGTTGTTTGCCAACTGGATTGGTATTACCAAATAATTTTTCTGCTGTATCCGCACCTAGGACTACGACCTGATTATTGCGGGTCATATCCACTTCGGTAAAAAATCGTCCCTGCTTGACTTCAAAAGCTCGTACAGTCAAAAAACCTGGTGTTGTACCGATAATATTCAAATTGGTACTGCGATTTTGGTGTACTACAACAAAACGACGATTTAACTCCGGAGCTACACCCTTGACAGTGGGAACCTGTTCGGCGATCGCGTAGGCATCTGCTAACACGAGATTTTTGGGAATTTCAAAGGAAATCCGTTGAGTTTCCTCATTTCCCGGTATTACAAACAATACATTCGGTCCGAGTGATTCCAACTCCTTGGCAACAAATCTTTGTCCAGCTTCACCAATGCCGATCATGGCAATTACCGACGCATTACCGATGACAATACCTAACATGGTTAGTAAACTGCGGAGTTTATTTGCTAGCAGGGTTTTTCCTGCCATTTTCATGCTTTCGGCGATGTTCATTGGTGTTAGGGGAAAGGGAAGAAAAGGTTGTTTCGGGACTATATTTTGGCGTATATAAGTTCATGATAGGAGATTTCTCACATTCTCACCCGGCAATGAATTTACTCCAGCAAGAATTAAACCGTTATCATCAGGCGATCGCTCACAATCCCAATAATCCTCGAAACTACGTGTTGCGGGGGATGGTACAGTTCAAATTGGCGAATATTGCCGCATCAATTGCTGATTTTGACCGAGCGGAAGAACTAGATGCAAGTATTACACCCTATTTGTGGCAACGGGGATTATCCTACTACTATGCTAATCGGTTTGAGGAAGGTGCAAGGCAGTTTGAAGTTGACTTGCAAGTGAATTCTCAAGATGTGGAAGAAACTGTTTGGCGTTACCTATGTGTGGCGAGGTTGGAAGGGGTTGAGATGGCGAGGAAAAGTTTGTTACCTGTGAAAAATGATCCACGCCGGGTGATGCAGTTGGTATATGATTTCTATGCAGGCGATTGTCAAATTGATAGTGTGTTAGGGGTTGGTAATTTTTTTGCTCCACACCCAAAATTTTATAGTCATTTGTATGTAGGCTTATTTTTTGAAGTTGCCAATCAGCCAGAAAAAGCCAAATTTTATGTTAGTAAAGCCGTTGATGATTTTCCCATTGATGATTATATGTGGCATCTGGGAAGAGTGCATAAAATATTACGTGGTTGGGATGTTTGAGTAAATAATTCGTAATCGTCTACGGCAAAGCTGCGCCTAGGTAATACCCCCCATAATAACAGGCTTCTAGCCTGTTATTAGCAGACTAGAAGCCCTGTAGCCTGGGCATCCAGTTAAATAACCATTATTCTTCTGGTTTTGGACGCTTAATGGGTTTAGGAGTAGGTCGAGGGGTAGGACGGGGAGTCGCATTTCCAGAGGGTGCATCGCCCCTTTTAACAGGACGGGGGGTTTCACCTCCTCCGGGTGGTCTGCGGTAGGGCTTTCTCGGAGGACCACCGGATCCTTTGGCAAAACGTTTTCCACCCCCTTGTTTGAAAGTGGGACGGCGTTTTTTGGGTAAGTCGGCGATAAATTCGGCGGTTTCGACTACCAATCCAGTTTGTTCGCGCTTGGCTTGGATATCCCAAAACTTACCAACGGCTTTACCCTCTAATTTGCCCTTGAGTTTGAGTTTAAAATATTTGGGCTTATCGGTTGATTTGCGCGGTGCTTGTTTGATTTTGATGACTAGGTTGTTAGCATCATTAGCTTGATAGACGACTTCTCCTCGGACGGAAAATCCACCATCGGGAACTTCTGTGGAGGGAATGATTTCGCTACTACTAGGCTCCGTTGTGGAGGAATTAGTTGCTAATTCCTTTTGGTTGTCAGAGGGTTTGGCCAGATTTTCTGGTTCCCATACCCCAACAATTTGCAGATGGAGTTCATCATTTTCTTGGCGGGTACGTGGATAAACGACCCAGAGGTGGTCTTTGTCTAAATCAAGATGATTTTTCACTAGACTCATGATTCGTCCTAGGAGGACGGCGCTGAGTTCGACACCATCGGGGGTGTGTAACGAACCTTGGGTAAATTGCTCGCTACTGGCGACGTAACGACCTCGGACTAGCCCAATGGCACGATACTGCATCGGTTCGCTTGGCGGTGGAATCGGTTGGTTCCGATTGGCAGCCAATTCTTCGCTGGAAATGTGGTCGCTTTCTGTTTCGGGTGTATCGGGCGATCGCGTTTCCGGTTGAGCAGCATCATTGTCAACTGACGTAGTTTCGGTTTGGTCAGCAGCAACGGGATTAGTAGCTTCGGTGCTAGTTTCAGATGAACTGAGATTTGTTTGATTTGATGGTTCTGGCGACGGCATCAGGTCGGAATTCATAAACACTCCTTGCGGCGGAGACAGATCCCATTGTGGGATTTAATCAGGGAAACTGGAAAGAGCGTTTGTGCGGCTGGTTAAAGTATACTTTTTTCCAATCGCCACTCTCATAAGTGTCCAATTGTAATTGCAAATACCCAATACTATATATTCCCATTTAGGAAGATTCTTCCCCAAGAATTTAGTTGGGACTTTACAATCTAAACACTAAATGTGTAATTTAGCGCTTTTATACTAGTTTCGGAAGCATACCACAGTTACAATTCTGACGGTTCCTCCTCAGTTTTTTACGCGCTTTGGCGACGGAGACGACTATTTGTTATAAAGTTCACAGTCATTTCACGGTATTCCGCAAAGTTTTTCAAATTTTTAATTTTTCCGATTTTTGTCCACCATAATCTAATTACAGTTGAGGAAGATTTTGTGTCTCAATCGCGCAATAGCTGGATAGTTAAAGTTTTGCTCGTGTTTTCAATTCTGGCGTTCATGGCAGTCTCAGCACTTCCCATGATAACTAATTTCATGGAATCTAGTGCTGACGGTGGCAGTGCCCAGGCAAATGGTAAAGCTGCCGATGATGCGATCGCCAAACTCAAAGATGAGGCTCGTGGCTATGAGTTAGTACTCCAACGGGAACCGGATAATGAAAATGTACTCAAGGGTTTGTTGGAAGCTCGGTTAAGGTTACTTAGTCTGAATCAAGGTAGTGTCAATGATGTGATTATGCCTTTGGAAAGGTTGGTGAAGGTTAACCCCAATCAAGTGAAGTATGCCGTATTATTGGCACAAGCCAAGGAAAAAATCGGCGATCGCGAAGAAGCTGCCAAAATCCTACGCACGGTTTTAGAAACTAAACCAGGCGATATGGATGCTTTACAGTCTATGGTTACACTCCAACTCAATCAACAGCGACCAGAAGCTGCGATTGGCATCCTACAGGATACTTTAGGTAAAGCACCCCAAGCCAATAAAATCCAACCTGGTAGCATCGATACTGTTGGTGTGCAAGTGTTGCTCGGCAATGTCCATGCCAGCCAAAAACGTTACGAAAAAGCTTTTGAAATTTACGACCAAGCTGCTAAAGACGACCCAAAGGATTTCCGTCCCCTCTGGGCTAAAGCTTTAGTCCTCAAAGAACAAGGTAAAATTGAAGAAGCTAAACCCCTATTTAGCAACGCCGCAGCCCTAGCTCCAGCCCAGTTTAAAGACGAAATCAACAAAACTGCCACATCCACCCCATCTCCGACTACTACCCCCTAGTACTCTGCCACACCAACTTTGTCTAGTTCATGGTAAAAGGATGCATTTCTTTTGTCCCCCTGCATCCAAAAGCTTCCCTGACCTACCTCGACCCAGTATTATTGATTTGGTCGAGTACTAGTCTCCAAATACCATTTCACTAAACACAAGTTTTGATCCATTTTCTTCCCTTGCTCCCAAAAGCTCCTCTTTAGGTATCAACTCTGAAGTAAAACAGTACGACCACTGGCTATTTTGGCGTTTGTCAAGTACTAGATATACTTGTATTCAAACAATCGAAAAACATTTAACATTTAAATGATTGCAGCCTCCAATCAACTACTTTGGTCAATGATTGGTTTACTCCTGACTATCGGAGGAACTTATCTGGAAGCATATTTTACGAGTTTCCCTTGGATTTGGGGTCAACAGGGAATTCACCCTTTCCCCTTGGGTGTTTCCTATCAAATTGCCGGAGTCCTACTAGTTGGTTGTCTAGGGGGACAAAATGCTGGAGTGCTTTCCCAAATTGCCTACGTGGTCATGGGGTTGACCCTATTACCTGTTTTTTCCCAGGGAGGAGGTATCGGTTATCTCAAGCTCACCCAATTCGGCTATATTTTAGGATTTATCCCCGGTGCTTGGATTTGTGGTTATTTGGCATTCCGCACCCGTCCTCGCTTAGAAACACTTTCCTTTAGTTGTGTTTGCGGGATATTTACGATCCATCTGTGCGGCATTATTTACCTGATTTTGGGCTATTTCCTCCAATGGAAAGGGGTACAAACCTTTTCTTTACTGTGGCAAGAAATCCTCAAGTATTCCTGGTCTCCCCTACCAGGACAGTTGGCGATCGCCTGTGCTGTCACCTTAATTGCGTTTGTTTTACGACATTTAATGTTTTACTAGTAATCGAGCAACCTTTCGCAGTTATTCCCTCTGTTTCCCCTTGATCCATGCATATTCAAAAAAACCGTCAATTCTGGATTGTGGCAATTATTGGCTTTGTTGTAGACCAGATTACCAAGTATATAGTCACCCAAACAATGAATTTAGGGGAAACTTTTCCTATCATTCCTAACCTATTCCACTTTACCTATGTTCGCAATACTGGTGCTGCCTTTAGTTTATTTACAGGTCAGGTCGGTTTATTGCGTTGGCTCTCTTTAGCTGTAAGTTTAGGGTTAATTTTACTCGGTTTGTTTTATTCTGGCTTAAATAAATGGGAAAGAATTGGTTATGGTTTGATTTTAAGTGGTGCCCTCGGTAATGGCATTGACCGGTTTATCCTTGGTTATGTGGTAGATTTTCTCGATTTCCCGTTTATTCTCTTCCCCATCTTTGACAAAAATAGCTTCACCTTCAAGTTAATTAATTTTCCTGTCTTTAATTTAGCGGATGTATTTATCAATATCGGTCTGCTTTACCTCATTCTCAACAGTTTTCGCCGACCCACCTTACCACCTCGACAATCATCCTAACCCTGCTTTTGATCCATTACAAATACGCTGTTGAAAATATTATATTCTGGCGCGGAAAACTCAGTAAAAAGGTAAATTTAATACTTATTATTTACCTTACCAATTTCAAATTTGGCAAAAGTTGGACAATTAAGTCTAATCCAAAAAATTTATGGCACAGTTCTGATCCCCTACGCAGTGCATGAAGAATTATTGGATGAGAGGGCAGGGGAAACTGTGATGATGGCAGTTCAATCAGCAACTTGGCTGGAAGTTCATTCAGTACAAAATCAACAATTGGTTGCTGAGTTAAGGACTCGCGTTAATATTGGTGAGGCGGAAGCGATCGCACTTGCTGTTGAAGTCGGAGCCAGCCGATTGTTAATTGACGAGCGGTTAGGTAGACAAGCCGCAAAAGATTTAGATATTAAGATCGCTGGTATTCTGGGAATTTTGCTGTTGGCAAAAGGCCAAAATTTAATTGAGGCAGTTAAACCCATAATGGACGATTTAATCAGTCAAGCCCATTTTCGAGTCAGCAGCCAACTTTGTGCAGATGTTTT
Organism: Calothrix sp. NIES-3974; assembly: GCF_002368395.1. Classification (GTDB taxonomy): domain Bacteria; phylum Cyanobacteriota; class Cyanobacteriia; order Cyanobacteriales; family Nostocaceae; genus NIES-3974. The sequence goes on along the minus strand of NZ_AP018254.1, from coordinate 491,424 downwards.
GAAGACAGCAGATTGAGTTATGAGATTTATCTCACAGGAATTTTCATCTGTGATCGCAAATCCAAGTATCCCCAGGGAAAATAAAGCTAAGGGATATAAACCCAGCTAACAGCTTTGTAATTGCTATTGCCCAAAGATTCTCGATGTACACTTACAAGCAGTAACAATCGGCTTTCCAAAATTTGCGATCGCGCATTCGCACCAAAATATAATTAGGGTCTGCGGAAAAAGTCTGAAGTGTGAGGGTAGGGTGTCGGGAGTAGGGACAACTCATCGGGTCGTCTGTACAGGAAATAGTTTTAACCCCAAAATTCCACTTTTGCTTGGCTACACAAAATAACAGATGGGAGGCTTTTTGAATTATATACGCCTATTCCGACACATCTTTTTGCGAATCAAATACCCTTCAAAACTTACAGGATACAAAGAGGCGATATATCGCCTCTTAACTATTTTTCCGCAAACCCTAAATACAAAACCCAAAAGACGTAGTACTGCTACGTCTTTTGAGTGAAACTAGAATCAATAAAAACCGATCATAATCCTAAAGCTTGTAAAACATCGGTTGCATGGGTTGTGGTGTTCACACTGGCATCCACATGGATAATTTTTCCATCAGGACCAATCACATAGGTGACACGTTTGGCATAACCACCACCATCAACATCATAGGCTTTGATGAGTTGTTGCTCAGTGTCAGCTAACAGGGGAAAATTCAAATTATACTTTTGGGTAAAAGCCTGGTGGGAAGCTTCATCATCCGCACTTACCCCTAACACAACCACATCTTTACTCTGGTAATCAGGTTGGGCATCTCGAAAACTACAAGCTTGTTTGGTACATCCAGGAGTATCATCCTTGGGATAAAAATATAAAACTACCGTTTTGCCAGCAAAATCAGATAGGGAAACGGTGTTGCCATTTGTATCCTTGACGGTAAATGCAGGTGCATCCGAACCTACTGCTAAAGCCATAACTTACTTTCCCTGTTTGTTGATGTTCACTATACAGTCGTGATTTTACAATAATTTACAACTGGAGGTTAACCAATACTATTAAGATAAAAATGTACTTTGGCAACCATAATATATTCACACCCAAATTCCTCATAAATCCCTGAACATTTTAGGGATTGGCGAGTAAACACGACCCGGTAGGTCGTCTCCAGGGAAGTAAAGATTAGTGGGAAAATCAACCTGCTACTCAATGCTTACCGCTCACTTGCTCCAATGCAATCAAAGTGGTGCAGAACGGCAATAAGATGGGAAAAATATCGACACCGGTTAAGTCCTAATAATTCTCCATTATTAAACTCTGCACACTCCTCATTTTCAGAATCAAACAGATTGGGTACACCAGGACAGATGAAAAGCCTATCGATTTTTCCCCATACCCCAACTTTGTCAGAACACCAACAGTATCTTCAAGATCCAGTATTGCCTCAGATGAATGAGATTGCGATCGCAATTCAAGATAGTTGTGTGGGAAAGAAGTTGCCTGAAGCTTTTTATGTCCATGTTTCGGCCTTATCTGAGCTTCCTCCCAAATTGCAGGAATACGAAGGTAGTGCCAGAAAAGTTGTACCCCAAGCCCATGGTGCCACTTTAGTAAAATTTTCGGTAATGGAGCCAAAAATCTCCTACCTGTTCTATCCCAGTTTTGACACAGACCCCCATCCAGCCTTAAAAGCAAGCATCCAAGTAGATTTAATCACCTTCATGGTGTCCTACCGGGACTATAGCACCTCCACCAATCCGCCGATTCTCCACCGTAAGGAAACTTTTGTTAGCTCCACCTACCCGTTATATCAACAATTTGCCCACCTCACCCAAACTGAAGAAGCTTTAGGGCTATTAAAAAAGGCTAACACCATCGGCACACGGAAGGGTTGGGAAGAACGCCTCAGAGCCAGGCATGTGGAAATCCACGGTCATCACGTAATTCAGCACGAAATCCCCCTGGCAAACACCAGACAAATTGAACGCCACAAAGCCGCCATTATTCGCCATGACCTATCCCGTCCGGTGCGTACAGCCCTAGAGGCAGGATTCTTTACCCCCGATACTACCTTTTTTGATTATGGGTGTGGTCACGGGGGTGATGTTGCCCGTATCCGTCAAAAAGGTTTTACCAGTTCCGGTTGGGACCCTTACTATGCGCCGGGTTCTCCCCAAGTACCGGCGGACATCGTCAATTTGGGTTATGTAATTAACGTGATTGAAGATCCGAGTGAGCGTCGTCAAGCCTTAATTAATGCTTGGAAATTAGCCGAAAAAGTGTTAATTGTATCTGCCCAAGTTAGTTTAGATGAGGGCGATCGCCGTGGTAAGGGGACAATTGCCTATGGTGATGGAATTGTCACAGCTCGCAATACCTTTCAAAAGTATTTTGAACCCCAGGAATTAAAAGCCTATATTGATCAGGTTCTGGGTGTGGATGCAATTCCTGGGGGTTTAGGGATTTACTTTGTATTTCGAGATGAAATCCAAGCTCAAAGTTTCCGAGCTTCCCGTTTCCGTTCACGAATGACAACTCCTCGGATCAGAGTCAAACTGAAGCGGTTTGAAAATTATCGAAAATTACTGACACCGTTGATGGAGTTTGTCACGGAACGGGGACGTTTACCCAAAAAGGAGGAATTACCAGAAGCAGCAGAAATTTGTGCGGAATTTATCTCCATCAAACGAGCCTATGATGTGATTTTACAGGCAACAGACCCAGAAGAATGGGAGGCGATCGCCCGTAAACGTCGGCAGGATATGATGGTGTATTTGGCTTTGTCCCATTTTGACGGAATTCCCAAGTTGAAGGATTTGGCTCCTTCGGTGCAGATGGATATTAAAGTCCTGTTTGGTAGTTATAAGCAAGCCTGTCTAGAGGCGGAGGGAATGTTGTACAGTGTGGGGGATTTAGCTAGTATTGCCCAGTGCTGTCAGCAAAGTCCGATCGGGAAAAAGTCTGCCAATTCCCTTTTAGTACATATTTCGGCTTTGGAGCATCTCGATCCGTTATTGCGGTTGTATGAGGGGTGTGCTAGTCGTACCATTGGCCGGATGCAGGAAGCGAATGTGATTCAAATCCACACCCAAAGTCCAAAAATTTCCTATTTATATTACCCTGATTTTGATACTGACCCCCATCCAGCCCTGCTAACAAAGATGACCATAGATTTACAGGATTTACATGTCAGTTATCGAGATTATGATTCAGATGATCCGCCTGTGTTGCATCAGAAGGAGAGTTTGGTGACTAGGGAGTATCCTCTCTACGAAAAGTTTGCTCGCCTGACTCGTCAGGAACAAGATTGGGGATTATTGGATGATGAACGACAGATTAAGTACCGTTCAGGATGGTTAAAGTGTTTGGCTGATAATTGTGCAACTCTTCGCGGTTATCAGTTGTCACGCCGTCCAGACACAGACCCCTATCGATTGAAGGTTTTACGTTCCCAGGTACGTCAACGTCGGCAGCAGTTAGATTGATTGCCATAATCTACGTCCTGTGCGTCCTTGTAGACGGTTGTGGGTATCTGCAAGTAATTTGGGTATATTTAGGTTTTCCGGACAGCGAGGCAAACATTCGCCGCATTCAGTACAACGATTGGCTTTCATTCCGGGAAACCAATGTCCAGCATTTTCAAACATGCCATAACGATATTGTCCGTAGTCGGTCATGTGGTAGGCAACCGCTAGATTTCTTAATCTGAGGACTTCGGGGATATGGATATTTTCTGGACATGGTAAACATTTATAGCATTGGCTACATTGCTCTGTCCCTAAAACCTGTTTTTGGTGTTGTGCTAATTTTTGCAAAATAGCTATTTCTTGTGGTGATAATTCCTGGGTTTGCTCTGCCATTTGCAGGGGTCTAATTAGTTCTGCGGGATTACTGGCACCTAAACTTAAAGTGGTAATACGTTGGTCACTTAATAAAAAACGATAGGTTAATTCTAAAGGTTGAAAGGGTTGGGTTAATTTCTCTAGTTCTGGGGATGGTTGATATAACTTACCACCTTTATCGGCTGGGGAAATAATAAATATCCCCATATCTTTGGTGCTTGCAAGGTGAATGATGGGAGCGTGACGCTGGAAAAAATAATAGTAGTGAAGGCTGACAAATTCAAACAAATCTGTGGTGATGGCAGCTTGAATTAATTCTTGGGAACCGTGGCTGGAAAAACCAAGATGGTGAATGCGTTTGTCCTCAAGGGCTTTCCCTACAGCCTGCAGACAACCATTTTTCGCCAGTACTAAATCCAGATGCTCAAAAGTATTCAAACCGTGGATTGCCAAACAATCGATATAATCTAATTGCAGACGCTGTAAAGATTCGTCGATATAGCGACCCATTGAGTCCCCATCCATCGTCGGGGAAATTTTAGTCGTAATATGTAACCGCGATCGCTCGACTCCCAATCCCCCAGTCAAAGCCGCACCCAGATACTCCTCGCTGCGACCATAACCCCTGGCTGTTTCAATATGATTAATTCCTAACCTCACAGCCGCTTGAATCGTTTCCACCGCATTTTCCTGGGAAGCTAAATAACGCATTGTCCCCAGGGAAAATACTGAAAGTTGAAGATTGGTCTTACCAAAGCGTCGGTAGTGCATTTACAGGAAAGGGGAAAGGTCGGAAACAGAATACAAGAGGGAAATGGGGAAATGGTTAATAGTAACCTGATCTCGATATCAACTGAAATGCTGATTCTATCGTTGGCTATAGGTCTGATTATTTCGTGAAAAGCATTACGAAATAGCCTTAATCCAAACTGATCTTAAATATTACTAAAGTACTGGAGATATATTAATATCCTATTAATATCCTATCTCCCCCACTTCCTCATTCCCTACTCCCCACTACCTAACTGTTACTACTACCAAACCGCTTAATCAAGTCCTCTGGGCGTAAATTCGAGACAAACTCTCGAAAAGCCTCCTGTTCTGCCTCATCTGCATCCCGATCGACGGGAATCGAAGCATCAGCGATGACCTCCTCCATCACCCAAATGGGAGCGTTAACCCTCAAGGCGATCGCGATCGCATCGGAAGGTCGAGCATCGATTTCTTTCTTAATTTCGCCTTGACTTAAAATTAGGGCCGCATAAAATGTATCCTTCTGTAATGAATGGATAATCACTTTTTCTAAGGTCATATTCCACGACTCAAACACATTTACCATCAAATCATGGGTCAGTGGACGGGGAGGTTTTTGATTTTCCAATGCTCCCAATATTGCTCGTGCCTGCTCTTGACCGATATATATTGGCAGTGCGCGACGTTCGGAAGCGTCCTTCAACAATACAATCGGACTGCGGGTTATGGCATCTAATGCTATGCCAGCGACTCTCATTTCAATCATTGGCGAAGCCTCTATTTCCTTTGAGCGCTAAGGGAGTGTGTAATGAACTATACCCTTGACTGGGCATGACCAAGGCTGATACAAGCATAAGTCATAATTCTATGATTGTTGCTTCTATTAAACTCCCAAATAAATGGGAATTCCAGAGTAAATCTCAGAAGTTGGCTTTGACAATAACATCACTAATTCAAGTATGCCTCGAATTGAGGATGAATGCATTGATTCCCTATACAAAAACAGGTAAATATTTATACTGGTATTTTCGGCTTGACAATTCAAAATCGCTAATTATGACTACGATTTTAATCTGCTCGAATCAAGGTAGCTTTGAAATTATAAATAATTTTTTCGCACAAAATAGTAAAAAAGAGAGTTTGGGAGGAGAAAAATTATGTTTACGGGATTAATTCAAGCTTTAGGAAGGATTAAGCCATTAGGTGGTGATAAGTGGCAGATAAATTGTGTTGGAGGCGATATTTCCGCGATTATGCAGGATTTAGCTCATGGGGATAGTGTGGCGGTGGATGGAGTATGTTTAACGGTGGAAGATATACTTCAGGATGGTTTTATTGTCACTGCTTCTCCAGAAACCTTACGAAAGACAATTTTAGTGGATGTCAACGATAGTCACTACGTGAATTTAGAGACATCATTACGGGTTGGGAGCAAAGTTGGTGGACATTTTGTCATGGGACATGTGGACGGAGTTGGGCAGTTAGTAGCAACATTACAAACGGCAAGCTCCTGGGAAATGACCTTTACTGCTCCTGATGCGATCGCTCGATATTTAGTACCCAAAGGTAGTATTGCCATTAACGGTATCAGTCTGACCATTGCCGACTATCAACCGGAACAAAATCAATTTACCGTCGCCGTCATTCCCATCACCTACACTGAAACTAATCTTAGATACCTTACCCCCGGTAGCCCAGTTAATCTAGAAGGGGATATCATCGGTAAATACGTAGAAAAATTTACTAGATTAGCAACAAAAGATTCCCAGTATTGTGTTCCGACCCAGGAATTCATCACCCCGGCTTTTTTGAGTGAAAACGGTTACTTGTGAACGGGGGATGTAGGGGATGCAGGGAAAGTAGAGACGGACATGTCGCGTCTACAGGGAATAGTTTTAACCCAACTATTCCTCCACCTTTCACAAGACCTAAAAAATTAAAAATGCCAGGTTTTTCAGCCTTGCATACCTATTAACCATCTTAACCAAAAACTCACTTGTTGAGCGTGTAAAGATACGCAAATTATTTTGTATCCCTCCCGTATTCTGTATTTCCCCTGGGGAGGTGACGAAAACAACTGAAACTATGATACAGCAATAGTTTTAAGCCAGTTTGCCATAAAAAAAAAGATAAACTACATTTTCCGGCTCTATTGATTCTATTATTAATAAGCTTTGGGCAAAAGCCTTATTTTTCCGTTGAACTTGGCTCTGAATTTAGTTTTATAGTTAGGGCGAACGCTATTCTATAATCCTTGCTGCATAAACATTTCAAGCTAGATTGTCACTCCTCCAGGTATTTCCCCCATTGCCTAATCAGTGCCCAACAAACTAGCAAGTAAAGCCTTTTGCACGTGCATTCGATTTTCAGCTTGATCCCAAATACGGGAATGGCTTCCTTCCATTGCGGCATCGGTAATTTCTTCACCACGGTGAGCAGGTAAACAGTGCAATACAATTGCCTCATTATCAGCCAAATCAATTAACTCATCGTTAATTTGATAGGGTTGAAAAACAGGCATTCGATTCTCTGCTTCCTGTTCCTGTCCCATACTAGCCCAGACATCCGTATATAGAACATGGGCATCCTTTGCTGCGGCTTGAGGGTCATGGGTAAATATCACCTCACTTTTACCAGCAGCTAAATTTCTGGCTTGCTCAATAATAGCGGCGTTTGGTTCGTAACCGCTCGGAGTCGCAATCCGGACATTCATCCCCGTTAAGGCGCAACCCAACATTAAAGAATTAGCCACATTATTACCATCACCCACATAGGTCAAAGTCAAACCAGCTAAATTACCAAAGTTTTCTTGGATAGTCATCAAATCCGCTAGAACCTGACAAGGGTGTTCCAAATCCGTTAATGCATTAATCACAGGGATTTTGGCATAACGGGCGAAGGTTTCTAATTCTTGCTGGGCAAAGGTTCGCACCGCCAAAATATCTAGATATCTGTCCAAGACCCTAGCAGTATCTTGCACTGGTTCACCCCGACTAACTTGGGTGACATTGGGGTTTAAATCAATCACCTGTCCCCCCAGTTGATACATTGCCACCGTAAAACTTACCCGTGTGCGAGTAGAAGCCTTAGTAAACAGTAATCCCAAAACGCGATCGCAGCGTAAACTCAATTTTTTCGCCTTGAGTTGACTTGCCATCGATAAAATGTGCCCAACTTCGTTGCTATCAAAATCAGCCAAACTGAGAAAATCTCGTCCCTGTAACCCTGCCATTTAACACCCTAAAATCATCACAAATATATCAAATTCAACAATTAAACAATCAAATCAAACAGTCTGCAAATACCACCATTTCGCAAACGATCATAAAACAATATCGTGCCAGTATACTTACAGTTTGATACTTTCCTACATCATCCTCAAGAGAGAAAAGGCGATTCCCTAATCCCTCACTGGAAAATAGGGAATGGGGAGCTAGGTTCTTGTTTGCTTGTGTCCAAATGACATGTAGACACACCAGAGATAACCCCAGTTGGTGGTGTCATACCATTTCACTCAAATTTTGAGACATTTTCTGACCCTGCTGCCAAAAGCTTCCTGTCAGGTATCAGTTTCCGTCCCGCCAAACTAGGGAATCGGAAGCATTTGTCGTCGGTTGGTACTCCCTGGATGGAGAGGCAGTAGCCATCATGAAGCATATACACTAGAACCGATAGGAGTGGTTGTTCCCACTACTTACTACTCCCAGCTAGATAAAAAATGGACGTGCGAGGAAAAAACTGGAAATCGATTTTGCATCCACAGGTTCACCCTCCAAAATCGCCTTCTCTAACTCTTCCGGTGTCATCAATACCGTTTCTATATCCTCGTCATCATCTTGGGTGGGGGGTTGCTCTAATTTTTCTAAATCTTGAGCGACGAAAGCATAAATAATTTCATCCGAATATCCAGGTGCGAGGGGAAATTCGCCTAATTTTTGCCATTTATGGGCACGATATCCAGTTTCCTCTTGAATTTCCCGCTTCACCGTATCTAAAGGTTCTTCCCCTTGTTCGACTGTTCCCGCTGGAAATTCTAAAATTCTGCCAGCCACTGCAAAGCGATACTGACGCACAAGTATCAATTTTCCATCCGCAGTCATCGGCACAGCAAGGGCTCCACCCGGATGGCGTACACATTCCCACTCACCTTCATTCTTGTTCGGTAAACGCAAACGGCTAACTTCAAAGCTAAATTTACGCCCCTGGTAAAACAGACGTTGCTTTAATAACTGCGGTAATTCTCTACCTAATGGCATACTTAAATCTTAATTATGGGTTGAAATTGCCCAAATATAACCGCAAAACCATGATGATGTCTGCGGCGCTTTGTGCTGGGAGTTGGTAATATTTTTTCACGAAGTGGGAATTTATGGGCAAATAATTCTACAATTCTGCAGAGGGACATAAATCCGCTAGCTGACAAATACCACATTGGGGCGATCGCGCTTTGCAGACAGCCCGACCGTGGTAAATTAATCTGATTGACCAGTTTTCCCAATCTTCCTGTGGTAATAATTTCATCAAATCCCGTTCGATGCGTATCGGGTCTTCGTGTTTGCTAAAGCCTAAACGGTTGCTTAATCGTTTCACATGGGTATCCACCGTTACTCCGGCATTAATACCAAAGGCATGGGCTAGAACTACGTTTGCTGTTTTCCTCGCCACACCCGCTAGAGTCAGTAAATCATCCATCCGTTGGGGAACCTCTCCCCCAAAGTCTGTAACTATCCGACGACAAGCAGCTTGAATATTTTTCGCTTTGTTGCGGTAAAATCCCGTTGATTTGATTAACTCTTCAATTTCTGTGACATCCGCATTGGCGATCGCGACTGCATCGGGAAAGCGGGCAAATAATTCTGGTGTCACTTTATTTACCCGCTCATCCGTACACTGGGCGGAAAGAATCGTTGCCACAAGTAATTGGACAGGGGTAGAGTAGTTTAAAGAACATGTTGCATCGGGATAGATACGTTTGAGACGCACGAGAATTTCTAGTGCCCTTTGTTTTTGTGACGAGCTTTTGCGTGTACGAGTTAGGGTCATTTTGATGGATTTGTCGGAGACTGGAGGGTATGGGGGCAGAGGAGAAATTTAATAATGCGAAAAGACTTTAGGGTCTGGGGAAAAGTCTTGGCGTGAGGTGAGGGAATAGGGAGTAGGTATTCGTGACAAGTTAAGGTTAAATTGGTTTTGTCAACTTGTAATTATCCTTAAAAGAGACGTGAAGATGAAGTATTAAATTTAAATTGACACTGAGTTTTTAGTGCCAAAATAAATGATGGACTCAAAATTTAGCGATGTGAACTTATGGGTAAATTTCCACAAAATCAACAGTCTATGCAAAGCCTCAACCCAACCTACAGTTATCTTTAACACCAAGCGTATTGGATTATAAAGACCTGATATATCGCGTCTTTACCTTTTTCCGCAAGCCCGAAAATCCTTCCCACCCCCTAATTTTTAGGGAAAAAGAGTTTCCTTCACAATCAGAAAAATTCCCAATCCTAAAATCAGGACTAAACCTGTTTGCATCACACCATCTTTAACTTGGGTGGGTAGGGGTCTACCGCGTACTCCTTCAATTAACAGGAATGCAAGTTGTCCGCCATCAAGGGCTGGGAGGGGCAGGGTATTAATAATTGCCAAATTGACACTGATTAATGCTGCGAACAAGAATAAATCTTCGGCATTATTTCTGGCAATGTCCGCACCCATTTTGACAATTTTCACCGGACCAGAAACTTGGCTTGCGGTATCACGGAAGTTGGTAAACAGTTGTCCGAAGCCTTGAATTGTGCCAATGAATATCTGTTGAAAGCGGTTGGCAGCAGTGTTCAAAATTTCACCAATACCGTCTGCCCGACGATAAATTTTTTCCCCATTGGGACTTAGGGCGATGCCAATTACACCCTTACCTTGTTCGTTGGGTTGGGGGGTGACTCTCAATACTAATCGGTCATTTTGACGCTGGATTTTGAGGGTGATTTCTTGGTTTGGGTGACTTTGAATTGCCTCGGTCAGGATTTTTGTGGCATTGGCAGAAGCGGGGATTTCCTGGTCATTTACCGCCAAAATGATATCGCGATCGCGAATTCCTGCTACATAGGCAATTGATTGCTCGCTGCTCGGTTGCACCACAACACCTGGTTGAAACTGAAATTCCTGGGGAATACCCACCACACCAAACTGCAACACCAGTAACAGGTAGGCGAAAATCAAATTAGCAATCACACCAGCGCTAATCACAATCGCCTGGTCAAGAATTGGACGATTACGCAATAGATTGGGGTCATCTGCGGGAAATTGACTATCGGGGTCATCATCGGGAAAGCCGACAAAACCACCTAAGGGAAAAGCCCTAACTGCGTATTCGGTTTCCGTTCCTTGATATTTCCACAAAATTGGCCCAAACCCCAGGGAGAAACGATTGACATGAATACCCTGGGAACGTGCTGCAATAAAATGCCCGAACTCATGCACAAGGATTAAAACAGCTAAAACTGCGATCGCCGCTAAAAATGACATAGGATATATTTTTTTTCAACCAGAAAACTACTATAACTAGATATTTTTAATTGTAAAGCGCCAATTGGTGTACATGGGCAATATTTGTGTTTTTCAGCAAAACTTTCTTGGGTTACTCCTTGGAAGTGAAAATAGGGAATCGGGAGTCGGGAGTAGCCTAACTTGTAACATCAATAGCTAAAACTAAATTTTGTGAAGGATACTTGACAGTCAACAAAAAAAATTCCTTCAATCGACCTGGAGGGTGACAATCTAGCTTCAAAGGTTTATGCAGCAAGGATTATAGAATGGCGATCGCACAGCGACTCCAGAAGGGGTATCGCCTTAACGATAAAACTAAATTCAGAGCCAACAACGGAAAAATAAGGCTTTTGCCTGAAGTTTATTGAGAATAGAATCAATCAAGCCGAAAAATGAAGTTTATCTTTGATAATGACAGACCGGCTTAAAACTATTGCTGCATCCTAGTTTCAGAAGTTTTCATCACCCCCAGTCCATCGACACTCGTTTCCCAGGGATTCTGGTGTTGCAGTTAACAGTTGCCAGTCAACAAAAAATAAATTTCTCCTGTATCCTGTATTCTGTATCCTGTATTCTTTTTCCGACTATCCCCACCATTTTAAACAATCATTCAGGTATATACTCATGCCCCTGGATTTTTCTATCCTCCCCCTAGCCTTCCGTTTTCAATCCCCTGGACCCACCCTTGGACCGTTACCGATTCGTTGGTATGGCATCTTAATTGCCAGCGCTTTGATTATTGGGGTGACTTTATCACAAAATTTAGCAAAAAAACGGAATATAAATCCGGAATTAATCGGAGATTTATCAATTTGGCTGGTGCTAGGAGCAATTCCTGCCGCACGCTTGTACTATGTTGTCTTCCAATGGTCAGAATATGCCCAAAATCTGGGGAAAATTTTTGCTATCTGGGAAGGGGGAATTGCCATTCATGGAGCAATTCTGGGGGGAGTGATCGCGGCAATCATTTTTGCCAAAGTTAGACATTCTTCATTTTGGCAGTTGGCGGATGTGGTTGCACCATCCCTAATTTTAGGACAAGCCATTGGAAGATGGGGTAACTTTTTTAACTCAGAAGCCTTTGGTAGTCCGACGGATTTACCGTGGAAATTGTATATTCCCCGCGATCGCCGTCCCCTGGATTTAATTAATTATGAATATTTCCACCCCACATTTCTGTACGAGTCGCTGTGGAATCTGGGTGTGTTTGCCCTCTTGATTTTCCTATTTGCCAGGGGTTTACAAGGTAAACTCAAACTCAAACCAGGTACATTATTTTTAGTCTACTTTGCAACCTATAGCCTAGGGCGTTTATGGATTGAAGGATTGCGCACCGACAGCTTAATGTTAGGTTGGTTGAGAATGGCTCAGGTGGTGAGTTTGATGGGTATTGTTTTTGGTCTAGCAGGTTTGTGGTGGTTGTACATCGCCAAGCGTTCCCTACCAGATGTTGTTACAGACGAGTCTAATCAGGGGGAAAACGGACAAAAAGTGCAAGAATAGTCATTCAACGTGAAATTTGATGAACTTTGTTCCCATCCTCTCCAGAATGGAGACACGATATATCGCGTCTCTACGAATAAAATTCATCTGTCCCATTCTTGTTTCCCATTGGTATCACATTAATCCAAAATCCAAAATCTAAAATCCAAAATAAAAAATGCCCCAGAGTTTTCTCCAGGGCTTAACCAGGGTGCATCTACCAATCACTTCTACTCTGTTTAGGGGTTTAATCCGGAAAACAGCCCAAAAAAATCTGAAAAAACTTGGTTATTCAAGAAACAAAACAACTATCCTATGTAATCATAACTAGCTTTTTCGCATGAAAAATAACTATAAAAATCATGTTCCTGGTGTTTACATAGTCGGTGCTGGTCCCGGAGACCCAGATTTATTAACCATCAAAGCCCAAAAATTGATTCGCCAAGCCGATGTAATTTTATTTGCTGATTCCCTGATTCCCCTGGAAATTTTGGATTGCTGCCGTTATGATGCGGAAATTTTGCGAACAGCCAGCGAAACATTAGAAACGATTTTGCCCATTATGATTGACCGGGTAAATCGCGGTCAGATTGTGGTGCGACTGCATTCGGGAGACCCTAGCTTATACAGTGCTATTTATGAGCAAATGCAGCTATTAGCCGAGGCAAATATTCCCTTTGAGGTGATACCCGGAATTAGCGCTTACCAAGCAGCAGCAGCCAAACTCAAGGTGGAATTAACTGTTCCGGGGTTAGTGCAGACAATTATTTTGACAAGAATTAGTGGACGTACCCAAGTACCAGCGACGGAAGAACTAGCATCCCTAGCAGCTCATCGAGCTAGCTTATGCCTATATTTGAGTGCGAAACATGTGGATATTGCTCAAGCCAAATTAATGGAACATTATCCCCCCCATACACCTGTTGCCGTTTGTTTTCGGATTGGCTGGGAAGACGAGAAAATAGAAGTCTTGCCATTGAAGGGTATGGCTGAATATAGCCATCAGCAAAAACTTCTGCGGACAACACTGTATATTATTAGTCCAGCTCTGGCTAATCAAACCTTAACAGAACAGAAAGAACAACAAGAATTGCGATCGCGCCTTTATCATCCAGACCATACCCGTCTATTTCGAGATATTCAGGAGTGAGGGAGGATAAATAATTATTTATCATGCCGAATCCAAAATCAAAAAGTTGAACCGTTCCAACCCCACATATATCCCTGAGCATCGGCAAATTCGATATATATCCGATTGGTGGGTACACCTAAACTTTGATTTAAAGTGGTACAAAAGTCCTGACTCATGGCTTGGGTTTGTTCCGGTTTCATTTTACCAATACTTTTGATTTCCACATAACAAGCAGGTTCGGTGGTTCCAGCGAAAGTCATCGGAACTTCGGCTTCAAAGGCTGTCATGACGTAGGATTCTGGCTTTCCTGTGTGTTGAGCGAGCTTTGCGGATAGATTTTTCAGCATTGCTTGTACATCTGGAGTTGCAGGTGCAGCAGTGGAAGTTTTGACTTGAATTAAGGGCATAGTAAACCAAATTTATTTATCAACGTCTACAACTTTATTTGTTAACAATATCAAGTTTTGAGAATAGTTTGAGAACTCCCTATTTACAAGCGAGAATTCACTACTCATCTCCAGCAAATTCCGGTATTGATAGCGCTAAATTATACACATATCGACGTGACAAAGATAGGCGTTTAGCCACCTCTCGACTTGCTTGGGAGCGGGATAAACCATCTTCTAGAAGTTGGATTAATTCGGTTTGAATTTGGGTGTCCGAAACTTCCACTGGTTGCGGTGTAACTCCGGCAACAATTACCGTATATTCTCCTTGGGGTTCCCGTTGTTGATAGTAATCAATCGCTTCCTCAACAGTTCCCCGCCAAAATTCCTCATGCATTTTGGTTAATTCTCTGGCGAGGACGATTTCCCGTTCTCCACCCAAACATAATTGTAAATCCGCTAACATGGCTCGTAGACGGTGGGGTGACTCATAAAAGATTAAAGTTCGAGTTTCTGATTGCAAAGAAGTTAAAGTCTGACGACGCTGATTTGATTTCGCGGGTAAAAACCCCTCAAACACGAATTTATCAGTCGGTTGTCCCGATGCACTCAAAGCTGTAATTGCTGCGGTGACACCGGGAATAGGGACAACAGTAATCCCAGCGTCAATACAAGCTGTGACCAATTCATAACCGGGGTCAGAAATACCTGGCATTCCTGCATCTGAAACTAATGCGATCGCGCGACCATGATGTAATTTTTCGACTAATTCGGGAATCCGACTAGTGCGGTTATGTTCGTGGTAGCTAATTTGGGGAGTTTTGATTTGAAAGTGTTGTAACAGTTTACCAGTGTGACGGGTATCTTCCGCAGCAATTAAATCCACATGTTGGAGAATCCGCACCGCTCGAAAGGTCATATCTTCCAAGTTACCAATCGGTGTACCAACAATGTATAAAGTTCTTGGTTTGGGTTCGTTACTTGCCATATCATTAATATAGTATTGGGATCTACACCTAACTCCCGCAATTTCCCAGCTAACAAGTCAGCACGTTCTTCACCCGTCAACAATAAGTTACCTGTATCATCCTACCAACACAACCAGGGTAAAGTCATATTTTGATATGTACTCTCCCAAATTCCCAATTCTACACCCAATGGAGAAATGGAAAAATCTCCACGTCTGGTAACTGGGTATGGTTAGGAAAAGGAACTATTGGAGATGAAAATAAGATTTCTGCTGTGGAAGACATTTAGGTTTTGGGTTTTGGATTTCCATAGAGATAACCCGACGGGTCGTCTCTAGGATTTAGGGTTTGATCAACAGCGTTAATTTATAAATAAATAATTAATTAATTCTTTCGACTTTGCTGATTTAGGGGATGATTTTGCTGAATATTAAACGAAATAATAATACTTTTAGCCTTCAGTTCATCCCGCATTTATGCAACGCCATTCTTGCTATGTCTTGCACGGTCAAATGGTTCATGTTTGAAAAGATGTCGCATTGCTAAGTCTCTACTGTCACCCGTCAACTGTCAACAAACCAAAAGGGAGATATATCAGCGTGCAAAGTATATCCCCTATTCCCTACTCCCGATTCCCTAACAATTATGTCTCCTAATGGATTATTTATTGGTCTGATTACCCTTGATTTAATTTATTTAGCTGACAATCCTCCCCAAGCCAATCAAAAACTAGTTGCAAGGGATAGTACGATTGCCGCAGGTGGTCCAGCAACTAATGCTGGGGTGACATTTAGTTATCTAGGTGGTCAATCTACCATTTTAGGTGTGTTAGGAAAACATGCGATCGCCCAATTAATCAAAAGTGATATTTGTCAATTTCCCATTACCGTGGCAGATTTAGCACCGGATACCACCAATTCCCCACCAGTCTCATCCATCATTGTCACCCAATCCACCGGAGAACGGGCTGTAATTTCTCTCAATGCGGTCAAAACCCAAGCAACCATAGAGTCTATCCCTCCCCACATCTATACCCAACTAGCCAATCACACCTATCAAATCCTGCTGATTGATGGACATCAAATCCCCGTGAGTCGAGAACTGGCTCAAATTGCCAAAACCCAAAATATCCCCGTCGTCATCGATGCTGGTAGCTGGAAACCAGGATTAGAAAGTTTATTACACCTAGTGGATTATGCCGTTTGTTCCAGTAATTTTTATCCACCCAGTTGCCAATCAAATGAGGATGTATTTACCTACCTCCAAACCTACCATATCCCCCACATCGCCATTACCCGTGGCGAAAAACCGATTCAATACCTAGATAATCACAAAGAGCAACGGGAAATACATACCATCCCCATCCCTCCAGTCCACACCGTTGATACCCTAGGTGCTGGAGACATTTTTCATGGTGCATTCAGCTATTATATCCTTAACCATAGTTTTCCCCAAGCCCTCACCCTAGCCACCCAAATTGCCGCAAAAGCCTGTAGCTGCTTTGGAACAAGGAAATGGATGGATTGGGGGAAGGTCGGAGACAGGAGACAGAATACAGCAGGGGAACCATTGGTCACAAATGAAGGTAATTAATAATTTGTCAATCAGTAATAATGCTGAAAATATTATCCATATTTGAGATTGGTAGCACAAATTTTTAGCCAGCGATCGCGTCAAATTAACATGAATTCGACGGATTTCAAAGGCTACAATCCTCGTGAATCAATGATTTTGAAAGTTAAGCTTCAAAGTAACCTCATTCATGAGTTGAGAACAATGTCAATAACTGACTGATTCCAGGTTTACTGATTTTATTTTCAACATATTAGGAGGTTTTGAGAAACTTCTATATTCCTAAGAATGATATTGGACAAGAGTTTCAGGCTTTACAACTCACCGGTCGTAGCCATTTCTCTCCGTAGAAGTACTCACGTCTCAATTCAAAAGCATTGTTCATGCTCCCGCAAAACCTCAGTACAAAGCTGAATTGGACACTAAATAACGTAGTCTATTTAAAGTTCCTACTCCCTGAAAATCTTTGGAATTTGTGAGGAGTCAGAGGTTAATGGTAATTTGACAACACAAACAGTTCCCACCCCTGTCTCACTAGTAATCTGAATCGTGCCTCGATGTAAGTCCACACACTTTTTGACTACAACTAATCCTAAACCTGTACCGGGTATGCTGCGGACATTTTTACCACGTTGAAAAGGTTCAAATAACTGTTTTTGCATATCTATGGGCATTCCGATTCCCCAATCTTGCACTGTTAATATTACCTGCTGATTTTGAAAATTAATATTTAAATCTACATGACCTCCATCGGGTGAATATTTAATGGCATTTGAGAGTAAATTGGCCAAAATTGAACGTAATAACTTTTCGTCAAAGTATGCAGAAACAACTTTGCCTATGCAATTAAAATTTAATTGATGTTTATCACCGATGCTCAATCGAAGTTCTTCGATAAACCCCCGGCAAAAAGCTTCTAAATCTAACAATTTAGGATTAAATTCTAACTTTCCCGATTCGGCTCGATTAATAGTTAAAATATCATCCAGTAATTGCACCATATTCTTGATGGATGTCTGAATTCGCTGTAAATTACGCAATCTTTTGCCTGAATTATCCCACTCATCCTGACAATTTTCTAATAATTGGGCAGCGGCTAAAGCTGTACTTAAAGGGGTGCGAAATTCATGGGAAGCCATTGCAAAAAAACGAATCTTTAACGCACTTAATTCCTTTTCCCTTTCTAAAGCCGAACGCACTTCTTCTAATCGCTTGCGTTCGGTAATATCGGCAATTACTGCAACCAATCCATTAATCTGATTTTCCGTATCATATAATGGAGCCGCCGAGAAAATTATATCTATCGGTGTACCATCTTTTTTATAACGTTGTAACTCGACTCTGGTATAGGTCGTCCCGGCAAAAATACTTGCTTGTAGTTTTTGATACTCTTCCGATTCATCATCCCCAAAAATCGGATTAGGACGATTGATTACCTCATTTTGTGTCCAACCAAACATCCGTTCGGCCGCTGGATTCCAAATTTGCACATTTCCAGCCAAATCCAGGGTAAAAATGGCCCGAGGAGAAGCCATAATTAAAGCCATCAACGCTGCTTCTGTACGTTGACGTTCAGCAATTTCTGCCCTTAAAAAGCTATTTGCGAGGGCTAATTCTTGGGTACGTTGTTGTACCCGTAATTCTAGTTCTGCATTTAGGGTTTGTAATTGTTGATAGAGTTCCGATTGTTGAATAGCGATCGCTACTTGGGTGGCAAGTTGTTTCATTAATTCTACTTCCCAGGATTCCCATTGGCGAGGACTGCGACATTGGTGAGCAATTAATAATCCCCATAGATGGGGGTTTTGGTGGGGATTTTGGCGATTTTCCTGCAAAATCGGCACAACTAACTTAGCTTTGACCTCAAATTGTTTGACAAATTCCGCTAAACAAGGCTCCACATCTGCTTGTTCGACGCTGGTAATTGTGCGAGTTTTACCCAGGGAATAGGCTTGATGATACTCCCCTGGAAATACCTCCGCCGGGAAATTTTCGCCTAAAATTTTTGTATACTCAGGTAGTACTGTCTCGGTAATGGCGCTACCTGTGCCATCAGACCAAAGTCGATAAATCAAGACCCGATCCGCTTGCAAAAAACTCTGTACCTCCGCCACTGTTGTTGCTAAAACTGCGCCTAAATCCAAAGATTCCCGGATATGCTGGGCAATCTGATTGACTAATCTTTCCCGTTGGGTTTGTTGTCGCAGTACCACCTCAATTTGTTTACGACGACTGACTTCCCGGTGAAAGAAATAGTAACCAATCCCCAAGGCGATCGCAATCAAGCCAATACCAATGAAAAGTAGATTGGGGATGGGGAAATCGGACATGGGTATGCATCAAGTATCGGGAACAGGTTATATCATTAATTTTGGATTGTAGATTAGTGTTCTGCCAAAATAAAAATGATGGACATATTATTTTTATAATTCAAACGCAGGCTTTTCAACCTGCACTACTACAAGTCCACATTATTTGTGGCAATTATTCCTCAAATTAGTACAACTTTTCACAAAATCCATAACCCGCATTCGCTGCTTTTGGAGAAGACTTAAGCCTACGTCAGAGTAATCTACAATTTACAATCTACAATTCAAAATGAAACAGATTTTATTATGTACAGATGGCTCCGTTTTTTCCCAGAACAGTTATCGCTACGCAGCATGGTTAGCGACCCGATTCAGAGCCGCAATAAATGTATTATATGTCACGGATATGCGACATCAGTCCACGGAGGAAATTGGGTCATTGAGGGGTAGTATGGATGTAAATACCTCCGATATGCTCATGAAGCAATTAGTGGCATTAGAGCATGAAAAAGCCAAATTATACAATCAACGGGCAAAATTAATTTTACAGGATGCCGAGGAAGCTCTTACCCGCGGTGGAGTCGAAGCGGTTCAAACCGTTCATAAAACAGGTTTTTTAGTGGATTACGTGCCAGAATTAGAACCGGAAGTTGATTTAATTGTTTTAGGTAAACGGGGGGAAACGGCGGAATTTGCTTCTGGACATTTAGGGTCAAATGTGGAGCGAATAATTCGCGCTAGTCGTAAACCTTGTTTAATCACTTCTCGTCAATTTCAACCAATTGAGCGATTTTTATTGGCTTACGACGGGAGTAAAAGCTGTCAGCAGATATTGCAACTTTTACAATTATCTCCTGCTTTTCAAGGCTTAGAGATGCACATAGTTACTGTTGCCAGAAATCGAGAAGATACAACTGCCAATTCACACCTAGAATTTGCCCAAGCACAGGCAATTCTTGCTGGATTTACACCCATAACTTCCCTCATGGTAGATAATCCCGAACATGCGATCGCGGATTATATCGAAGCCAACAATATCCATTTACTCTTGATGGGGGCTTATGGACATAGCCGCATTCGTCATTTAGTAATTGGTAGTACTACGGCTCAAATTCTTCGTAGTAGCAATATTCCGGTTTTAGTATTTCGTTAATGTCACCTTGGGAAGCTTTAGTTAACTGTTAACAGTTAACTGTCAACAACGGGAATAGAATTTAAATTAATCAGTAAATAGGGCTTGCTGAAAAATAGTAAAGACGCGATATATCGTGTCTCTATATCTTGTAAGCTTTAGAGGGTATTTGAGTTCCGGACAGTGCTTTCCCAATAAGTGCATAGAAGCTCAAAAAGCTGATATCTGTTGTTTTTTGAAGTCAAGCAAAAGTGGAATCGGTAGGGTTAAAACTACCCCCTATTCCCTACCCTTGCGAAAAGACTTTGACAGCAGACCCGAAATCAAACGTGAGTACTCCTCGGTCGTAGCTATCTACGATGAGTTATAAAGCCTGAAACTATTGTCCAGTATCATTCCTAGGAAATAGAAGTTTTTAAAAACCTCCTAGTATATTGAGAATAAAACCAGTAAACCTGGAATTAGCCAGCTATTTCTGGATATCTCACGAGTAAGTTGTAAGCCTTGAGTAACGAATTCATTTTCCTTCTATTCACTACTCCCTACTCCCTATTCCCCATGAGTTTTAGGATTTTGTGAGAAATGCGGGTATTGACTTTGTTCTTAACTAATGGATGAGGCGACTTTAAATCTTAACTTTCAAAATTATAGATTCACAGTAATTATAACGTTTACAATCCGTCAAATTCACATTAAATCAAAATATTTTGACCTGAAAAACTAAGTAATAAATTTCAGGTGAAATATAGGATAAATTTTGTTGATACACTTAGCTGATTGTATTAAACCTTCCCGAAAACAGAGAGCGTATCAGGTGTCCATTAATCCCATCAACAAAATCAATTTCCGCAATTGGCGGGGTGACCTATTTGGAGGTATTACTGCTGCCATTGTCGCTCTCCCCCTAGCCCTAGCCTTTGGGGTTGCTTCCGGTGCAGGAGCGATCGCGGGACTCCATGGAGCGATTATTGTCGGTTTTTTTGCAGCCCTATGTGGGGGAACACCAGCCCAAGTATCTGGTCCGACA
Source organism: Calothrix sp. NIES-3974 (assembly GCF_002368395.1). Lineage (GTDB taxonomy): Bacteria > Cyanobacteriota > Cyanobacteriia > Cyanobacteriales > Nostocaceae > NIES-3974. The sequence goes on along the minus strand of NZ_AP018254.1, from coordinate 470,278 downwards.
GGACCGATGACGGTGGTGGTGACAAGTGTGATTGCCACCTTAGTCAGGCGTTATCCCGATACCGGGTTAGCAATGGCCTTTACCGTCATCATGTTAGGAGGGCTACTACAAATCCTGTTTGGGGTGATGCGTCTGGGACAATATATCACCCTCATGTCCTACACAGTTATTTCCGGCTTCATGTCTGGAATTGGTGTAATTATCATTTTACTAGAATTACCCCCTATATTAGGTCACGAGGGTTCAGGTGGAGTCGTAACCACCCTGCAAAAATTACCAACATATATCAGTAACCCCAACTGGATCGCAGTCGGTCTAGGATTGTTAACCCTGGTAATTGTTTTTGCCGTACCACCGAAACTGAATCGGGTTTTACCCTCTCCCCTACTGGCATTGGTAGTGGTGACAATTATCTCCGTCATTCTATTCAAAGATGCCAATATAGCTCGCATTGGTGAGATTCCCAGGGGATTACCCAGTTTGAAAATGCCCACCTTCACTCTGCCTGAGTTAGACGATATGCTCCGCTACGGATTGATGTTAGGGGTATTAGGAGCGATCGATTCTCTGTTAACCTCCCTGGTGGCTGACAATATTACCCGTACCCAACATGATTCGGACAAGGAATTGATTGGTCAGGGAATTGGTAACATGTTAGCAGGTCTGTTTGGGGGTTTACCCGGTGCTGGTGCAACGATGCGCACCGTGGTCAATGTCCAAGCTGGGGGGAGAACACCCCTATCGGGGATGATTCACGCCTTGGTATTACTATTAGTGGTATTTTGGGCAGGACCATTAACAGCCCAGATTCCCAATGCCGTCTTAGCTGGTTTATTACTGAAGGTCGGAATTGATATTCTCGACTGGGGATTTATCAAACGCGCTCCCCGTCTGTCTTTGAAAGGCACGGGCTTGATGTATTTAGTGCTATTTTTAACCGTATTTGTCGATTTAATTACAGCGGTACTGGTAGGAGCATTCATCGCCAATGTCCTGACAATTAAACGCCTTACTGATGTTCAAAGCGATAATATTCAAGTTATTACCGACTCCACTGAACGTGACAAACTTACCCCCGCCGAACAGAAAATTCTTACTGAAGCAAAGGGGGATATTTTATTACTGAAATTAGGTGGGCCAATGAGCTTTGGCGCAGCTAAAAGCATCTCCCGACGCATGTCCTTCGTGCAAAACTACCATGTACTGGTGTTAGATTTAACAGAAGTTCCCCACATTGGTGTGACAGCCGCATTAGCAATTGAATCAATAGTTGAGGATGCGATCGCTCACCACCGTCATATTTGGATTGTTGCCACTTCCCCCCAGGTACGATGGAGACTAGAACAATTAGATTTACAACGCTTTTGGGAAGTTCGTCAGGGAGAAAATCGCTGCCAAGCTCTAGAATCAGCATATAACCTAATTCAGAGGGGAAGCTTAACCTAATGGATACATGACCCCATTAACTAGGGCTTGCTGAAAAATGGTAAAACTTTTATATTGCAAGAATTAGAGGGAATTTCAGTCGTAAAAAGTGCTTTCCAAACAGGTATGAAAGGCTTAAAAACCTGGCATTTGTAATTTTTACAGCCCACTATAAAGTGGAACTGGAATGGTTAAAACGATTCCCTGTACAGACGCGACATGTCGCGTCTCTCCCTGTTCCCTACCCTCACGCTTCAGACTTTTACAGCAGACCCTAACTATTTTTATTTCCCTGCTTAATACTTGTAACTTGTTCAATAATTTGCGTAACTTTTTGCATATCCTGTAAATCATTCACATTACCATTAACCAAACAGGGTTCCTGGGAAAGCAGATCCATGTAAGTATGAAATGCTTGACGGTCTTCAGGATGTTTAGATATGTATTTCCGTAATTCGGTACGATTCATTAACTGAAAATTAATAGAATTCATAGGATTTTGGATTTTGGATTTTAGATTACTCTTCGGTCGATCCGCTAGCCTAAAGGCATGGCTTTCGCCAACGCGTCTATGGATTTTGGCGTTACTAAATAGCACCTGAATTTTATCCCATTTCCTCAAAATGTTGATACACCTTCTTACACAGCATCCCCTGCTTCCCGTCATGTATAAACTCCGAAGTAAGTAGATAGGTGCAATTAAAGATAAAACCGCAACGTCACCAATCATTCGGCGTAGAGACGACCCGACGGGTAGTCTCTACTCCCTGATCTGAACTACAATTTTTACCACCCACCGACTCAAAACGATATGACTTACTAAATATCTGTTGATTTAGAGAAACTGCCATCCCCCCTCTCGATCAACAATAATTTCGGTCTCCTCACCCACTAACATGTAAAGTAAATTAGTTCGCTCATCCATAGTTACGTATGAGACGGGTTTAGACATGCTAGTAACTTGTTCGCAGAGTATATAAAAAACAATTACTTGGGTAGCGCTAGGCAAATTCACTTTTTGTCTCTGGGTCTGGTGAAAGATTTAAACAAACTAACTTTTATCATCACAACAAAATCACTACCTATAAATCAAGCTAATTTGACTACAAAAAGCTTTTTATTTTCATTTATCACGATAAAAATTGAGAGATAATAACTATTCGGAAAACAGACGTTTCTGTAATTCTAAATACTTTTCTTGACTTAAACGATAGATTTCTGGTTCCGGTTTACCAACTAAATGCCCCTGAATATAGGTGACACCCATTTTGCGCAAAAGATTCAGACTAAAGGGACTAGTCTCGTCAACACCCTCCACAATCACACGAGCTGGACTTAGGGTATTAGCTGCTGCTAGTTCATGAACAAATTTGATAATAATTGGACTGGGTTGGTGAAAAAGAATTTCCCGATCAATTTTGATATGGGAAGCATTTAAACCAGCTAAACGGGAAACCGATGCATGACCAACCCCAAAATCATCAATTGCAAATCTAATATTAAAAGTACGGACAAATTCCAGTAACCGGTTTTTAAAAGCTTGTAAAGGATTATGTAATTTAATCCCGTCGATAAATTGGGGTAACTCGGTTTTTTCTGATATTTCTAAAATCAAATTTCGCGGAGTAATCACACCTTCGTGGATAATTTTGTGGAGGGTTTGAAAATATTCCGGATGCATCAATGATTCTGGATAGACATTCACCGACAGGGGAACCATATCACTTGCACGACGCTGTTTAGGGGGACGGGATTGACGGTAACTAGAGGTGGCAACTTTGAGGAAGTGTTGATCCAGTTCTACGATAAAACGGGAACCCCATAGTTCGGCTGCATGGAATAATTCAAACGGTGCGCATAGACTTTCAGGATTTCTTGCAAGAGCTTCCCAACCACAAATAAACAGGTCATTGGGGTCTAAATGCAAAACCGGTTCAAAGTAAACCACCATTTGCCGCAAGCGATCGCAAAATAATTCAAACCGACGTTGGTATAGCGATGGAGAAACAAACCCCAGATTACTTTTTAAATCATCGAGAATTTGTGCCTCTACCAAATTAGCTAAGTTCACAGGGGAAAGGTTTTGCTCTAACCCAAAAATCGAAGCTGATGTAAAGTTTGCCGCCGCTTGATAAAAACTAGCAATAATTCGTCCATAAATATCCGTCAGAAAATGGGAATCTACTGGTAATCCACCCACAACAATCGCTTCGACCTGAGATTGCATGGGAATCACGGCAAAAGCTTTATATTCCCGTCCCTGTTCGTAAAATTTGTATGTCCCGTGACAAGCTGGATCAAAAATGACTTCTGCGTGAATCGTGGATAAAAATTGGTTTTTTAAATCATCAGAAAAATTACTTAAATCGGTATCTGAGTGATTATATTTACTCAGGTGACTTTGACTGAGAATTTGCCATTCCTCTGCTTCTGTATAGCGAATCAAAAAGGCAAATTCCGCACCGGAGATATGACTCACAATATCTAAAACAACTTCCGGTATCAATACACCAGTAAGTCTAGAGCTATTTCCCTCTGACTGCAAACTCTTGACCAGTTTATGAATAAAGACTTCATAGGGTTCTAAAAAGTTATGTAAATAATTAGTTGACACACTAATCACATTGGTCGATTCAGTTGAATCTCCGGGAATTGAACCATGAGATGGGTTTTCTTGTTGACGAGCAAAACTTAAATGAAATTTTGGTGTTGAGGTCATAAATTATACGATACAAGCCTATTTTGTACCAGTAACTTCAGGATATCCTGGAAAACATGAAACTGCCCACTCCACTTAGGTGGTCTGTTTACAAATCCAGAAAAAACATTTTTCTATCCTACATTTTTGCAAGATAAGTTAACAATTAGTTAAAGTTACCATGAATATTATCTGGAGAAAGACTTGTCTCACCCCTCGTCAACTTTTTAACAAAGTCCGATGGGATTGTGAGAAAAAATCCTACTGGAGATCAATTAAGAGAATGTTGAGAAAATGCTAATTAGGGTCTGCTGTTCGCGAAGTGCAGCGCTAGCTGTAAAAGTCTTTTCGTGAGGGTAGGAAACAGTCCGTGATGGGAGTAGGGAGTAGGGAGTAGGGAATAGTTTGAAACCAACAATTCCACTTTTCATATGGCTAAAAAAAATTACAGATGCGAGGCTTTTTGAACTCTATAGGTCAGCAGGGTTCAGTGAAAGATAACTGTAGGTTGGCTTGAGGCTTTGCATAGACTGTTGATTTTGTGGAAATTTACCCATAAGTTCACACAAGACCAACAGCCCTACTCCTATCTACGAGGAATAATTGGTAAAAAAAACAACAAGTCTCCCTAATCTAACTGAGCAAACTCACAGATTCGATGAAAGGGACAATAGCGACAATGTTTGCCAGGGTTAGGGGGGAATATCTGACTAAATTGACCACTATTTTTGTATTTTTGCACGTCTTGATAATGCTTAGTAGCAATCAGAGCCAATTCACCTTCAACTTGATCTAATTCGCGATTACTAACTCGAATCACTTCAGACTTATGGCTATTTTCCAAATTATAAAAAGAGGCAATCATCCGATAACCCGGATACAAATAACGTGCAGCCAATAAATAAACTAAAGCTTGACGTTGATCAAAGGGGGATTTACCAGTTTTAAAATCCAGAATGTGCAGGGTATTATCCGGTTCCATGACCACACAATCCATCATGGCATATAGTCGAAATCGGTAATTTTTGCGGATAATCCAAATTGGCTTCGGAAAACCCTCATCCCCCCGCGTCATTAATAAAATCCGTTTGCGGCGCAGGATTGGCTTGGTATAATAACGGTGTAGAATGTTAAGGACGCGAGTACGCACCTGTACACTCAAACCATCTAACTCTAGAATCGATGCAACTCTCTCTACCCCGTCTGCTACTACAAATAAATCTCGATTGCGATGAAACTCGTAGACACCTTGCTGTGCAAGTAAGCCAATTTGTTGTGCGGCTGTAATTTGGCTTCGCAAAGCCTGTACCTCTGGTTCATTTTGCCGAGCCTTCATGAAACCCCGTCGCATTTGACAATGCCAATGTTGTTGTCCTTGATTCGGGACAACGAGAGACCACAGATGATAACTTGCAAATGGTCGCTCAAGATTGGACATTGCTAAGTTTTTGGGAAAAAACATTAAATTCGGTAATTACACCGTTGCACTTAAACCTTAACCATAGCTTAAATTTGCCACCATAAATGTGACATGGTGAACTTTTTATAAAAAATTAACCTCAATTATATTTTCCGCCAGCAGGAAGTAATAATGATGAATTCCGTTGTAGGTATAATCATATCCTTAATTGTAGCGATTTGGGTGAGCGCGATCGCAATTATCGCCTTTCAAAATCCCAATAACGTTTCCCTGAAGTTTCTCGGGATGGAATCAATTCAACTTCCCTTTGGGGTGTTACTTTCCTTCTGTGCTAGTGGGGGAATGGTGGGGATGGCGATTCTGGAATTAATTTTACGGGCTAGTAATAGTCGGCACAATCTTAGTCGTGATGATGACCCTGATTTTTTCACCGATGATGAGGTTTATTAGATGCTATTTTCCCGATTGTTCCTGATTTGATGACGGTTGAAAATCTTGATTAGTCCTTTGCTGCGTCAAAGTCAATGTTCCCAGCAATACAGCCGTTCCCAGCAAAAAAGCAACTACAGGACGTTGCATAAACAACAAATCACGGATAATTCTGGCCAAGGGATGGCTTTGTCGGCGCAGGGTTGTTGCTAAAGCTACTTGTTTAAACACAAAGGGGTCACGGACATAATGACCACTCTTACTGATGACAAATTTTTCTTGACAATACGGACAGGAAAACAAGCCGACACATGTCTTGACTTTTTCCGAATCGATATGGTGATGACAGAGGGGGCAAGTTAAGTAATGATTATCAAAGATGTGTGTATTCATCTACTTTGTCCGTTTAGTCCAATTACTCACTAATGCAAAATATTGAACGAATCATCGAGCTACGCGTGCATATATTCAGCGTTTTTCGGTTGTTTTTTATATATTTTAAGTGCTAGAGCAAAATGAATTGTACATTTACCGAAATCTCAACCTCCTTCTTCGTCTTTGCTTGGCTATACTAGCTAGCTCAAGACCTACAGTCTCTTTTTTCTCCTCTTCAGGATTGGCAAAAGCAAGGAATTGAGAAACTTCAGCAATCTCAGGATGTATTTGATTTTGCCTAACTACTTAATCTGAATTCACAATAATGGCTGCAAAACAGTTGTCAATTTCCCAGTTGAAAAAGAATAATCTGAAAAATAAAGTGCTAATCACATTCGGGTAAATACTGACCAAAGATAGCTGCACTCTATATTAGTAATTCACTTTCATTAAAACACTTTCATCATCAAAATGCTGCTGTTGGATATTTTTTTACAAAAGCTTAGTAAATTGCAACAATAAATATTGCTTGGGGATTTGTAGTTGTCGAACAGTCAAGCCATAACTGAAAATAAAGAATAGCATTCCCTTGGGGACACACCACTTTGCACCACTAATGAATACCTTGCCTCCAGATAAATTCAGGAAGTCGAATCAGCAAATTCGCAATTCTCCTCCTCTTGACTCAGTTTTTGCGTCCCTAACCCATTTCCTCAATCGTGTCCAAATTTCTCCAGAAACTGTTGTACTAGTTTTAGGGGTAATTATTGGCAGTAGCACAGGAATGGGGGTTGTCACGTTTCACTATTTGATCCAACTTTTCAGTTATACCCTGTACGAGCAGCTTTTGCTAGTGATTGGCGGATGGGGTATGTGGACTTTGGCGGTTGTACCCGTCATCGGTGGTATCGCCGTAGGTTTGATGCGCTGGCGGAGTCAAGATTTTGGCCCGAGTTTATCTTCACTGATTGCCGTATCCCAGGGGAATTCCCTCCAACGACCCCTGCGTCCCGTGATGAAAATGGTTGCAGCTGCTTTTTCCCTCGGTAGTGGTGCGTCCCTTGGTCCGGAAGGTCCAAGTGTGGAAATAGGGGCTAATTTTGGCATGTTACTGTCCCAAATTTTAAAAGTATCCCGTGAACGACAGCGTTTATTGTTAGGAGCTGGAGCAGCAGCTGGTCTCGCTGCTGGTTTTAATGCTCCCATTGCTGGGGTGTTTTTTGCCCTGGAAGTGGTATTAGGTGCGACATCTTTGGCAACCTCTGCCGTCAGTGTGGTGGTATTGGCAGCAGTTTTAGCTGCCTTAATTGCCCAAATTGGCTTGGGTTCCCAACCCGCATTTGCCCTCACCGCCTACCAAACCCGTGGTTTACTGGAGTTACCTCTGTACTTGGGCTTGGGATTAGCTGCGAGTCAGGTATCCTTGGCCTATACCCAAGCATTGAAATTCGCTAAGGCAAGTTTTGCCGGAAAGGTGAGCTATTTGAGTTGGTTGGGACGCATTCCCCGCTATTTTCATCCAACCCTGGGGGGTGTAATTGTTGGGGTGGTGGCTCTACAGTTCCCCCAAATTTTAGGTATTGGCTACAGCACAATTCAGGCAATGTTGCAAGGTATGGATATGTCTTGGCAATTATTGGCTGGATTACTAATTTGTAAATTACTCATGACAGCCATTAGTGCTGGTAGTGGATTTGTGGGGGGAGTATTTGCACCAGCGATGTTTTTAGGTGCGACCTTGGGTGTTTTTTATGCGAAAGTGATACATCTACTCATACCACAAGTATCGATGTATATGGCAGCACCGCCAGCCTACGCAATGGTCGGGATGGCTGCGGTTTTAGCTGCTAGCGTCCGCGCACCGTTGACATCCATCCTCCTATTGTTTGAGCTAACCCATGATTATCGCATTGTTTTACCCTTAATGGCAGCGGTGGGGTTGAGTTTTTGGTTGGTTGAGACAATCAAACCCCGCACTGATGCCAATAGCAACTTACAGCAAATCGGTTTATCGGAATTGGGGGATGACCATGCGGAAATAATTCATCAAATTACTGTCGCTCAAGCGATGCAGACTAACCCGATGATTTTACCCGCAACGATGAATATCCTGGAAACGGCTGTAGAAATGTCGCGATCGCGAATTCGCAGTGCATTAGTTATTGATGAGCAAAAACAATTAATTGGAATTATCTCTTTGGAAGATATTAACCGTTATCTGACAATCTGGCAGGAAAATCCCCAACCTCCATCCATTCCCATCCTCAAAGATATTTGCACAACTGAAATTATTTATGCCTATAGTGATGAATCCCTGTTCGAGGCATTAAATCGCATGACATTACGTGGTTTACACCAGCTACCTGTTGTGAAGCGTAACCACCATGAATCGATTTTAGGCCTACTTGAACGCAGCCAAATACCCCTTGCGTGTAATTTGACCCTTACCCGTAATCTTTTAGCAAATTTTCCAGTTGTTGTTCTCGAAAATGAACATCAAAACCCCCCCCTAACCCAACTTGAATATCAAGCAGTGGAGAAAACGAATCTAGCCGAGCCAAGAATAGATATACATGTTCCAGAACTAGAAGCTACGAATTTAGTCCTACAGCCAAATCCAACTCCCAGCTTGGATAACAATTGACGAACTCAATACTAATTAAATCTCTCTTCTACATCTGACAATGCAGTCAGCTGAACTGAGTTGTACCACTCGAAAATCGAGATAATGGATTGTTGCTTGCTAATTGAATTACAAACAACTAGACAGCATTCAAAAGTTATAAGTTAGGTATAATTAGCCATTAAGTCAATAGTCCAAGCGACTAATGACTCATGACCTACATAATTGCTTCAAGATTAAGCAGTTGCTTCAACAGTTTCGTCGTCTTCCCGTTCCTCAGAGTCTACCTGTCTGAGGCGAATATGTTTTTTGCCAAGGGTAATGATAAACTCATCGCCGGGGTGAAGACCCATCTGTTTTGTATAGGCAGAACCAATCAGCAAATTGCCATTAGATTGGACGCTGATGCGGTAGCTGGCACTACGACCACCGCGTCCATTTGCCCCTCCAGAAGTATCTAATTGAATGCCCTCAGCATCAATCAAGGCATTCAAGAATTTCATCATATTGACGCGCTCAATACCGTTTTTGGTGACGGTATAGTAGCCACACTGTTTCGCTTTTTCTTCCTTACTCAAGGATTCTAGCTCTTTGACTTTCTTGAGTAATTCTTCACCGACTAGGGGTTCAATTTTTTTCTGTTTAGCCATCAACTTCAATTGTCCATTAAAGATGTAATTGGTTGAATCGATTTTATTTTAACTGATGATTTGCTAAGGTGAGCATTGGCAGTTTTATTTTTAGATCAACCTAGCCAAGTATATTACACAAGTAGGTAAAAATGTTGCCCAATTGGTATTTTTTTTCGGAAAATTTTACAGTTAGATTCCATCAGCCAATTATCATCTAGAAGTCTGGTTTGATTTTTGAATCTAGCTGTTGAGATTTGGGTCTTGGGGGTAGGGAGTTGGGTGGAATATTTAAGTTGTAATCTGGTATTTCCCATTGTTTGGGAGATAACTCTATGGTTCGTTGTTTAAGTTCAATTACAAAAAGCAAAGAAGGTTATAGGAATCTGGTTGGGCGATTGAATCTATCTATTGAATTCAGAAAATCTAGAGACGACCCATCGGGTCGTCTCTAGCCGATGGGTCGTCCCTCGGGGTTAGTCGGCAGATGATTTTGATTGCTACTTTAGAAAGATGGCACAATTCAGTTATTTTTTAGTCAATGAAATTAACAACCAAGGGACATTACAGTGTCAAAGCCCTATTAGATTTGAGTTTACAGGTTCCCGGTGTACCAGTGACAACAAAAGCGATCGCAACTCGTCAGGATATTCCTGCTCCTTACCTAGAGAAGCTATTAATCGAAATGCGACGTGCGGGATTGGTAAAATCTATCCGTGGTAGTGTTGGTGGTTATCTGTTAGCTAAACCTCCATCCCAAATCACAATTGGGGAAATATTGGAAGCGGTGGGTGAAAATATTAGTCACATTCCCCAAATGTCTCACCTTCCTCACCATGCTGAGGATTGGGTGACGCTATCCCTGTGGCGACGTTTAAATCAAAAATTAAAGGAAGCACTATATAATATTACTCTGGCTGACCTTTATTATGATGCCCGTAGTTGGCAAGCATCCCTGGGAGAAGAGGCAAGTTTTATTATTTAAATTCAGCAAGACTATACCAATTTCAAAAAAGAATGGAAAAGATGGAAAGATGAAACTCTGATACAACAATGGTTTCCCAATTCCAAATCCACAATTCATGGACGCACATAGTGCAGTGTTTTCTGCAACAACGCCTTGCAGTGTACACTCCTGACAAAGATTAATCCCAAATCGTATTAGGTAGGGTTGTTGCGGTGTACACTCCTGACAAAGAGTAATCCAAAATCCAAAATCATATTAGGTAGGGTTGTTAATGAGTTATGGGGTTCTAGTTGTTGTTATTGCCGCAATTCTAGACTATTTGATTGCTGACCCCATTGGTTGGTTACACCCCGTCCAGGTGATGGGATGGTTTATTTCTCAGTTAAGTCAGTTGGCATTTAAATATTGCCAAACTCCATTAACTCAAAGAATTGCCGGGATTTTACTTGGCTTAATTGTGATTATCGGTAGTCTGCTAATCAGTCTAGGTATAACCAGAATTGCCCATCAACTCCATCCCCGTTGCGGCATATTTATTGAAAGTGTAATGTTGGCAAGTTGTTTTGCTGGTAAAGGTTTACGAAATGCCGCGAACCTGGTAATCTCACCTTTAATTGCTGGCGATATTGACCAAGCACGAACTATTTTGAGTCAATATGTAGGACGAGACACGGAAAATCTGTCATCTGCTGAGATTTATCGTGCAGTTTTAGAAACAGTGACGGAAAATGCCACCGATGGGGTTACGGCTCCCCTATTTTATGCCATCGTTGGTTTATTTATTCCTACTATTGGCGCTGTACCGATGGCGTTTGCCTATAAGGCTAGTAGTACCCTAGATTCAATGATCGGCTATCGCCAACCACCCTACACCTATCTCGGAACCTTTAGCGCCAAACTGGAAGATTTTTTCACTTGGCTTCCCTGTCGCTTCACAGTCCTAACTTTAGGTTTAATTTCATTGCGACCTCTACAGGTATGGCGAATCTGTCAACGGGATGCACCCAATGACCCCAGTCCCAATTCGGGATGGAGTGAATGTGTCTACGCAGCCATTTTAGGGGTACAAGTTGGTGGTAAAAATACCTATCGCGGTGTAGTCAAGGAAAAACCACTATTAGGTGATAATCTCCGACCAATTACCAGTGATGTCATCAATCAAGCTTTAGATTTGACTCGCACATGTGTTTTGGTTTGGCTGGGATTACTAGTAATTTGGGGAGTGGGGAGTAGGAAGTAGGAAATCCCAGCAAAATCATCCCATCTATGCACACCCAACAATCCCATCATTTTGGTAAGTACAGCTTTGCATAAAGTTCGTAGCGTCATTGAGTCTCCCAAAGTTTTACCGATTAGGTTGTTTATTTCGTCACTGATCTACGAAATGCTGTAGTAAGTCCCTAAACCCTCCTTCGCATAACCGGAACCTCCCACAAAAGGAAAACGTCACCAAAAAGCAAGGGAATGTTCCCGGATATTCTTGACAGCAGGAAACAATTTCCGATCATGTCATAAACTTGATCTACGTGTTTTCTTATGATTTTTAACTGACAGTGCCCTCAAATTATGCCTTAGTACATGAATGGCTTACTCCTAAAGCCACTGGTGGTTCAGAACTCGTCGTGCGTGAGATTCTGAATCATATCGATGCGGATTTGTACGCGCTGATCGACTTTGAATCAACTAATCCGGATAGTTATCTCTATCAAAAGACAATTGGTACTACTTTTCTTCAACATTTTCCCGGCGCTCGTCAAGGCGTACAAAAATACTTGCCTTTATTACCTTTGGCCATAGAACAATTGGATTTACGGCAGTATGAGGTGATTTTATCCTCCTCCCATGCTGTAGCCAAAGGGTTGTTAACAACGCCAGACCAACTACATATTTGTTATTGCCATAGTCCCATGCGTTATGCGTGGGATTTAACGTTTGATTACCTCAAGGCTAGTCGAATCGGTAGGGGTGTACCAGGATGGTTTGTGCGTATGTTACTACATCAATTACGCCAATGGGATGTTGTGTCGGCGAATCGTGTCGATTATTTTATAGCCAATTCCCAGCATACCCGCAGGCGAATTTGGCGTTGTTATCATCGTCACGCTGAGGTAATTTATCCACCCGTACAAGTGGATAAATTTCCATTAGTGGAGGAAAAAGAAGAGTTTTATCTCACCGTCTCCCGGTTAGTGAGTTATAAGCAAGTATCTTTAATAGTCAATGCCTTTAATCAAAATCAAAAACCATTGGTAATAATTGGTACTGGTCCTGAGATGGGAAAAATCCGTAGCATCGCCAAATCTAATATCCAAATCATGGGGTGGCAACCAGATGAGGTGGTCAAGCAGTACATGGGTAAAGCCAAAGCCTTTGTTTATGCAGCTTGTGAAGATTTTGGTATTGCCTTGGTGGAAGCCCAAGCATCGGGAACACCGGTGATTGCCTACGGAGTTGGTGGTGCAGCCGAGACAGTTCGTGATTTGCGCTACTCCCCCCCCCATACCGGGACAGGTATATTATTCAGCGAACAGACAGAAGCCGCTTTAATTGAAGCGGTAGAACTGTTTGAAGCCCATCGCCATCAATTCGATCCAGAATATGCGCGATCGCACGCAGTCCAATTTGATGCTTCATGTTTTGCGCGCAATTATCTTGAATATGTAGATAAATGCAAACAAAAACAACAAAAATTCCCTTTCTCCGGCTCTTTTGCAATGCTTTCCCAGAATAATGGATGCAACAGCATCCGCAAAAAAGCTTAAGATTGGGACTATGTGTGGTGTGGATAAATAAGGAGTATGATGACTGCTCAGAGTTCGCTCCTCTCCGGTAAACGATTCCCGAAGCAGCCTAACAGTACGGCTGATCGTAGTACTGTTACGGACAAAGGTGGATTTAACCAAGGTAGCGCTAGTCAGTCGTTAACACGAGCAAAATCGGGCAATAGGCGTTTGCCCTCAATCCGACGTGTGTTAACGTACCGAAGAATGGCGCGGTGGCAAAAACCACTTTGGATAGGAATGTCCCCTGCCAATTGGAAACAAGGACAAGCTCTCTCAAATCTCAAGCTTGTACCGAAACATCCGGCGTTTCCAGACATTAACGGAGAGTTTGCTAAAAGATTATTTGACATTGTTTTTTCGTTGTTCGTACTGGTGGTTTTTTCCCCCGTTTACCTCATCATTGCCCTGATTATTGCCCTCAGTTCCCCTGGACCAATTTTTTATGTCCAAGAGCGGGTTGGCAAAAATCATCGGCGCTTCAATTGCATCAAATTTCGGACAATGGTTTGTAACGCGGATGCAGTCCTATCGGAAATGATGGAAAATTGCCCCCACTTACGGGCTGAGTTTGAAGATTGTTTTAAGCTCAAGCAAGACCCTCGCATCACGCCTATCGGTCGATTTTTGCGAATTACTAGCCTTGATGAATTTCCCCAATTCTGGAATGTCCTGAAGGGGGATATGAGCGTAGTCGGAGCTCGTCCCCTTGTCCCGGAGGAGTTACCGAAATATGGTCATCATATCGATGAAATTTTGACCTATCGACCCGGTATTACTGGTCTATGGCAGGTTTCTGGACGAAACGACATTCCCTACCCCCGTCGAGTCCAAATTGATTTGCATTACACCCGGTTTCGGACCTTTCTCCTCGACCTCCAGATTGTGATCAAAACCATTGGTGTGGTGCTAATTCCCAAAAATAACGGAGCTTATTAGATGCGTATCATGTCATGTTCGGTAGTATGACCATAATCAAAACTTACTTGAAACCTTGGTGTCTTCACGGCTACCCTACAGGAACCCTTAACGGCAATTAGGTGAGTTTATCTGTGGTCAGCGGACATGATATTATTCCTTCTAGCGATAGGTTATGTCAGGCATAAAAACCTGGCATTTGTAATTTTTTGGGTCTTGTGAAAAGTGGAATCCGTAGGGTTTAAACTATTCCTGTATAGACGCACATGTCGCGTCTGTACTGCCTACTCCCTACCTTCATGAAAAGACTTTTACAGTTGATCCGACGTTAGAGTAATCCAAAATCTAAAATCCCAAATCCCATAACCTAACGACCGAGGAGGGAACCATACAAATCTGGACGGCGATCGCGGAAAAAACCCATCTCCGCCTGAAATTCTCCCTGGGCATGAAAATCCAATTCCGCCGTAATTATACAGTTATCCTCTCCACCCCCATCGGCAATAATCTCACCTCGGTAATCAGCAATAAAGGAAGTACCATAAAAGTCCATTTCCCCCTCCTGACCGACTCGATTTGCGGCTCCAATATATACCGAATTAGCCACTGCGTGTCCCACCATTACCCGTCGCCACAGGGCACTGGTATTAATTGCACCCGCTTCCTCTGGCTCCGAACCAATTGCTGAAGGATACAACAGCAAACCAGCCCCCATTAACGCCATTGCCCTAGCACATTCTGGAAACCATTGATCCCAACAGATGGCCACCCCAATCTTGCCGTAGCGGGTATCATAACAGCGAAATCCCGTATCTCCCGGTGCGAAATAGTACTTTTCCTCATACCAGGGACCATCGGGAATATGAGCCTTACGGTAAACACCTAAATCCTTGCCATCCGCATCAAACACCACCACGCTATTGAAATAAGCAGTGCGATCGCGTTCAAAAAAACTCACAGGTAGGACAACTTGTAATTCGGCTGCTAATTCCTGGAATACCCCCAGAAAGGAATGGTCATCCCGGGGTTGAGCCAAGGCAAAGTATTCCCCTCGCTCCCTTTGGGGAAAATAATGATTGGCAAACAGTTCCGGCATCAAAATCACCTGCGCTCCTTCCTGGGCTGCTTTTCTAATGGCAATGGTCATTTTGGCGACATTATCCTCGGTTTTTGGAGCAAAGGAGCTTTGTATGATTCCTAACTTCATTTGTCGTTATACCCTGAGTTGGATTTTGGATTTTAGATGTTGGATTGGGAATCCCTTTGTGATTTTTATGTAGTAAAGATGTAGCACTGCTACGTTTCTACCATGATTGTGGTTTGAATACAAAATGTAAATAAACACCCATTTGATTTTGACAGACTATTATCCCTGGGGTACTTGCTGCGCCAAACAGTTGAAAATACCCCCCCCATACTGCAAAATCGACCTCGCTGGCAAACTTACCACCTGATGGTTAGGGAAGCAACCGCTAATAATTTGGTGTGCCACTTCATCCGCCGGGTCAGCAAAAGCAGGTACAATGACGCTACGGCTTGTAGTATAAAAGTTGGCATAATTGGCACAACTTAATTCAGTGAAATCTCCATCCACAGCAAATTCAATGGTTTGCTCCGGTAAGGGAAGACAAAGCAAACAACTCCCATCGAACTCCCGGCTTAACTGCTGATAATTTTCCTGTAACACTTGATAATGGGGATTGTGCGGGTTCTCCGTGTGATTAATCAAAATATGACCACTAGGGGTAAAACGGGCAACCATATCAATATGACCATCCGTGTGATCACCAACCAACCCCTGATCCAACCACACTAGTTTTTCCAACCCAAAATAATCTTTGATAATTTGGCTGAATTCCCCTTCATCCAATCCCGAACGATTGGGATTTAACAAACAGGAGCGAGTTGTCATTCCATTACCCCTACCGTCCACCTCCACTGCTCCCCCCTCTAAAATAATCGGTACATCAAAAAAATTACTGACACCCGTAAGTTCCATCAGTTGATAACCAACTTCGCTGTCATGATGATGGGAAAACTTACCACCCCAACCATTAAACTGCCACTTGACAGCGATTAATTGCTGAGTATTTTTACTGATGAGGTGAATCGGAGCAATGTCGCGCATCCACACATCATTCAGGGGTAAAGTGACTACACGTAGATTCCCTGCATGGGCCAAGTCCAACTGCAAAGCTCCTTGAAGCTCGGTAAAACTAGCCTCTTCCCCCGGAGCGACAATCAACAGTACAGGTTCATCTACCACAATTTGCTGCAAAAAACCCATAAATTCCCGTCGCACCGGGAGCAATCCACCTTGCCACTCCTCTTCCTGGAAGGGGAAAGCCAGTATTGTTAATTGGTGGGGCATCCATTGAGCCGGCATATAAAAGCCTTGCTCCTTCGCATTACCATTCAGCCTTGGCATCGGCAAACATTATCCCAGATTCAGATTAAACCGTGACATATTACCACACAGACTAGGACGAGCAACTTAATTTCCCTTTGCAAAAAAACGCATAAATTTATGCAATCTTCACAATTTACAGTAATAATTTAATTTTTAATCAAAATCAGCGACTTTGCCCAGGGTGGGAACATTCCTGACAGTTAGGCTAGTATGGGTTGAGCAAATATAGACATTTCCCGTAAGTGGATTTACCAACCCAGTCAAGGCAGGCTACCAATACTAGTAGTTTTTCGATTGGGAAATCAAGCCTTTGCTTGCTAACTTATACCAGGTTGCATGTGTCTATAATTCTTCATTAACACTACAAGGAATATTTAGCATGACGCAAAAAAAGCGAGCGCTGATTACTGGTATCACTGGTCAAGATGGTTCCTATTTAAGTGAATTTTTATTAGAACAAGGGTACGAAGTCCACGGTATTATTCGTCGTACCTCCACATTTAACACCGATCGGATTGATCACGTTTACGAAGACCCCCATAAGGAGGGTGCCCGTTTATTTTTACATTATGGTGACTTGACCGATGGTACTACCCTGCGTCGAATTTTAGAAGAAGTTCAGCCTGTAGAAATTTATAATCTTGGTGCCCAGTCCCATGTGCGTGTTAGCTTTGATTCCCCTGAATATACAGTAGATTCCGTCGGCATGGGAGTATTAA
Organism: Calothrix sp. NIES-3974; assembly: GCF_002368395.1. Lineage (GTDB taxonomy): Bacteria > Cyanobacteriota > Cyanobacteriia > Cyanobacteriales > Nostocaceae > NIES-3974. Next base: position 452,885 of record NZ_AP018254.1, on the reverse strand, counting down.
GGCTCCTAGAAGCTATCCGTGATTACCAGCAGCGTACAGGAATTCAAGTCCGTTTCTATCAAGCAGGTTCTTCGGAGATGTTTGGTTTGGTGCAGGCAGTACCCCAAAAAGAAGATACTCCCTTTTATCCCCGTAGTCCCTACGCTTGTGCAAAAGTTTACGGTCACTGGCAAACCGTTAATTACCGTGAATCCTATAATTTGTTTGCTTGTAATGGAATTTTGTTTAACCACGAATCACCTCGTCGTGGGGAAACCTTCGTTACCCGCAAAATTACGATGGCTGTAGCTCGAATTGTCGCTGGTAGACAGAATAAACTTTACATGGGTAATCTGGATGCCAAGCGTGATTGGGGTTATGCCAAGGATTACGTCAGGGCAATGTGGTTAATGTTGCAGCAAGATGAGCCAGACGATTACGTGATTGCGACAGGCGAAACCCACACTGTGCGGGAATTTTTGGATTTAGCCTTTAATTATGTGAACTTGAATTGGCAAGATTATGTCGAATTCGACGAGCGTTATTTACGTCCTGCGGAGGTTGACTTATTGATTGGTGATGCGACTAAAGCCAGACAAAAATTGGGTTGGACACCATCGGTAACATTTGAACAACTTGTCGCTCTGATGGTAGAAGCGGATTTACGGGCATTAGGTTTATCATCGCCGAATAATAAACTGGCTGATGTGGTGAAAGATAATGCGATGGTGCGTCAAGAGTTGGGTGTGTTGCATTTTTAAGCTAATTCGTAGTTTGTAATTCGTAGTTCGTAATTAGTAATTCGTAATAGCCTACGTAATTACGAATTATCAATGACGAATTACTAATTATTTTTAGATACCGACAATAAGGAATATATGAAACCATGAGCGCCTTACAACTACAAGACAAACGAATTCTCGTCACTGGAGGGGCTGGATTTTTAGGTCGCCAAGTGATTGAGCAATTATGTCAGGCGGGTGCAACCAGAGATAAAATTACAATTGTGCGATCGCGTGATTGTGATTTGCGGAAAATGGAGAACTGTCAACGGGCTGCTGACCAGCAGGATGTTATCATTCACTTGGCAGCCCATGTGGGTGGTATCGGTTTAAATCGCGAAAAACCCGCAGAGTTGTTCTACGACAACTTGATGATGGGAGCTCAATTGATCCATGCTGCTTACGAAACGGGTGTGGAAAAGTTTGTTTGTGTCGGGACTATCTGCGCCTACCCCAAGTTTACTCCGGTTCCGTTTAAGGAAGATGACATCTGGAATGGTTATCCAGAGGAAACTAATGCACCCTACGGTATTGCCAAAAAGGCGTTGCTGGTTCAACTCCAATCCTACCGTCAACAGTACGGGTGTAACGGTATCTATTTGCTACCGGTGAATCTGTATGGTCCAGAAGATAATTTCGATCCTCGCAGTTCCCACGTAATTCCCGCTTTAATTCGTAAAGTCCATGAAGCTCAGGTGCGGGGTGATAAACAACTCCCGGTTTGGGGAGATGGTAGTCCTACCCGCGAGTTCCTCTATTCTGAGGATGCTGCACGGGGAATTGTCATGGGTACGCAGTTCTACAATAGTTCTGAACCCGTGAATTTGGGTACGGGTTACGAAATTTCTATCAAGGATCTAATTAATTTAATTTGTAAGTTAATGGATTTTGACGGGGAAATTATTTGGGAAACTGATAAACCTAATGGACAACCCCGACGCTGTTTAGATACTCAACGAGCTAAAAAAGAATTTGGTTTTACTGCTCAAGTTGGGTTTGAGGAAGGATTGAAAAATACGATTGATTGGTGGCGCAAAAATGCTCAGTAAAATCTGGTAGTTAACTAACTTATAATTTTTTAGGGAGTAGGGAATGGGGAGCAGGGAGTAGTAAACATTTACCCAGCTTTTGCTGACTTACCAGAAGTATTAGTTAATTTATCATTCTCAATTTTTCAATGGGACGAGCAAGAATCGTCCTATTTTTGATTTATGGCTGGAAAAACCAATTAAAAAATGTTTTGAATACATCCGGTAGAGACGCGATATATCGCGTCTACCAAATTAATATTTTCCACCGAGACGAGGTTTATTGAATTATATTAAGATAAGCAAACCTGCAATTGGCAGTTGGGAATATCGTTAATTCATGTCAATACCACAAAATACTAATGCAACAAAGCCTGGATGGTCGTTAGAGAAACGCGATCCCGAATTTATTAAGTCGATGCTGCCAGTTATGGGTTGGCTGTACGAAAATTATTTCCGTGTCCAAGCGAGTGGCTGGGAAAATATACCTCGGAATGAAAAAATATTGCTGGTTGGTTCCCATAGTGGGGGTTTAGCTGCACCAGACATGCTGATGATGATGTATGACTGGTTTCGGATTTTTGGTGTGGAGTCTCCTGTTTACGGGTTGATGCATCCTAAAGCCTGGATTGTTGATAATCCCATAAGTCAAATGGCTGCTAAATCTGGAGCGATTATTGCCCACCCGAAAATGGCTAGAGCAGCTTTTGCTAGTGGGGCTAGTGTCTTAGTTTACCCTGGTGGCGCTCAGGATGTGTTTCGTCCCCATGCGATGCGTCATCAGATTTACTTTGCAGGAAGAAAAGGTTTTATTAAGTTAGCCTTGCGGGAGAATGTACCGATTATTCCCATCATTTCCGTCGGCGCTCATGATACCTTGTTTGTGTTGGCTGATATTTACCCCATCTTAGCCCAACTCAACTCTTGGGGAATACCTTGGTTAGGTGGGTTTGACCCAGAGGTTTTTCCGATTTATTTGGGTTTACCCTGGGGGTTAGGGATTGGTCCACTACCCAATATACCCTTACCAAGTAAGATTTATACCCATGTTTGCCCAGGGATTAAATTTCCCCACTATGGTCACCAAGCAGCTTGCGATCGCGCTTATGTTGATGAGTGTTACAACCTAGTAGTTGAGACAATGCAAGCAGAGTTAGATAAGTTAGTTGCCATTAGCAAGCTATAAATAGGTCTTACGTAAACTCCTAAAATTAAAGACGCAGTTATACCGCGTCTCAGATCAATCAAAAGTACAACAATAGCTGCTCTTGAGGAAAAATAGGGTGTAGCCAAAATACTCAAAACCTAGCCTAACGGGAATGATACTTGCCTACGCTTACCCGCAGGATAATCCAAAATCTCAAATGCTAGTGGTCTTTCCCCTACGTTCTGATGGTTTTGTAGTTGCGGCTCTAGCCTCAAACAAGCTTTAAGACAAAGACGCTATACCCGCAGGGTTGTCGTAGACTAGCGCAACTACGTGCCTTTTTTAACCTATCAAAATTAATGACATGGAGTACTAGTACAGGTTGGCTGAAATAAACCGAGTATTAACTTTTTATCTAGTGACCACGCTCCGCGTGGTCGCTTAGTGAGTTGAAGGCTCTGCCTTCATTCACGAAGCAGGAGCCTCGCAGATTCTGCTCCCACGCGGAGCATGGGAGCGAGGGGAAAGGTAGGTGTATTTACGCCGCGCGGTACTAGTAATTTTTCTTTTCAGCTGGTTCTCCTTCAAAGGGTTGGGGTCCAACTTCTGGATAGTTGTCATCTGCGGGTGTAAAAATTCTCTTCACACCTCCAGAAATAAAATTAATCACTTTTTGAGGAATTTCTATGATTGCTTGCCAAAAACCTTTCCGCGTCGTGTTGTCAGTCATACCTTTGTCCTCTTGATTTTTCTGGGTTTAGCCACTGGAAACTATTTTGCAACCGGATCAATACCCACTTCCTTTGCTGCGCGGGTATGCATTGTTTCTTCTAAATGTTCTTGATGTAGACGCTTTTCCACCATTGCTGCTCTTGCAGCTTCGTCAATATGTTCGGTATTGTTTCTTGCTAATTCTTCTGTAGCTCGTTCTTGCATATTGGCTTGTAAGTGTTCCTGATGTAAGCGTTCTTCTGCCATTGCTTCTCTGGCTTTTTCTTGAACACTTAAATCCACTTTCACCACATTACGTGGAGATTTTTCTGCTTTGGGTATGGTCAATGTGACTATTCCATCTTTAATATTGGCTGCAACCTGTTCTTGTTTAACGTTTACTGGTAACGGAACAATCCGTTGAAATTTGCCGTAACTAAATTCAGATCGATAATAACCTTTTGTATCGCTGGTTTTCTCCTCCTCATACTCCCCGGCGATCGCAACTGCATTTTCGCTGACTTGTATATCCAAATCCTTCGCGTCTATCCCTGGTACTTGGATTTTCAAAATAATATCTTGATCTGTTTCTTTCAATTCAATGGCTGGATTCCAAGCCAAATTATCCATTTTTGGGAATATCCCCTGTGTTGACTCCGGATGCATGATTTCATCAAACAACCGATTCATTTGTTGACGGAGGGTATTTAGTTCTTTGAGCGGTTCCCAGTGTATTAAAGACATATCTATTCCTCAAAATATGCTTTGAGTTTTTTGGATGTCGAGCCTAACCCTGGCTCTACTATCAAAGTAGAAAAAGATTTTGAGGAAATTGTGAGGATGTCTCTCTTTTATATGAATAAGTATTAATTTATATTGCCAAAAATTACGGAATGCGGCAGTTTGGGAGAATTTTGGCAAATAGGTAATCGGAAATAATCCAATTACCAATTCCTCATTCCCAATAATCGTAAAATCCCCCTAACTTGAGTTGGAGGATAAACTGAGGTATCTAAAAACGGTTTAAACCAAGACAGGACAAATTACCAAAGTACCATTGGGTAAAGAAAGTTACCAAAGTACCATTGGGTAAAGAAAGGTTTTTCCCCTTAAGGTACAGCGTTCGAGCAAACTGTTCGCAGGATAATTCGTGGGAAATTCAGGGGAATTAAACCACAGTGTCTGTTATTTCCGGTCAAACTGCTTCTGTGTTCTTTTCTCCGGTACGAATGCGCACAACTTGCTCTACAGGTGAAATGAAGATTTTCCCATCACCAATTTCTCCCGTCCGTGCTGCCGAGATAATTTTATCTACAACCATATCAACTTGGTTATCTTCGACAACGATTTCCACTTTCAGTTTTTGCAAGAATTCTACCGTGTATTCAGAACCCCGGTAGCGTTCGGTTTGTCCTTTTTGTCGTCCAAAACCACGGACTTCAGATACGGTCATCCCCACAATTCCAGCGTTAACCAGGGCTATTTTCACTTCATCAAGCTTAAATGGACGAATAATTGCTTCTACTTTTCTCATTATTTAAGTCTCCAGTTTGAAGTTTGATTTGACTCCAGTTTATTGGTGTTGGTGTGTCATTTGCTTTGTTTTACTATCTAACCAGATTATTTGCGCAAGAAACCAACCTGTACGGTTGTTTTTTGACAACTAACTTACAGGTGAATATCAGTCCCCACGAAAATAGATGATAAAACCACGATTTTCAGTCAGTTCCACTCTGCTTCAATTTATCAACCTATATCTGTGCATTGTAAACATTGCTTAAGTTGAACTCCTATCTCCATCTGAGTATCCCGTAATTATTCGCTAATCTACCACTTTTGAGTAGTTTTTTTAATATTTTCAACATCCCCAAAATTACCGGTATTTACGAGATTAGAATAAAAAACCAAACGTACTCATCTATAAATTTGAGGCATTAGCGTGTTTGACTATCAATCAAGGGTTTGACCACCAAGTAGCCAGCACCAAAGGCAGAGACTAAAATAAATGCGATCGCTAGCAACATCCACCAGCTATGGATGGCTGATTTTTCTGGTTCGGAATCACTGTAGTAGCTAATCTCCTGTTCTTCCACATAAACTGGTTGTGGTTGAGGAATGTAGACTGAAGGGTTTTTTCGAGATTTCCGTTTTGCTTGGACTGGACGAGGTACTTTAGTCACTTGAGGTTTTGTTTTTGTTGGTTGCTGACCACCAGCATGACTAAATGTAGGTAATTCTTCTTTCCCCCCATAATGAGGTTGGGGATTGCCTGGGGTCGCCTTACCACTATTTGCGATATTTTGCAAGTGCATCACAGCCTGGACTACATTGTGAATTTCCTGACGTAGTTGCTGATTTTCCTGGAAAAGTTGCAGATTTTGCCTTTCTATCTGTTGTAATCTTGCTTGTGTGGCTTGTAGTTCCATCGCTAAATCACGATACACCGACAGTGGAACTGTCGCTGGATAGTCAGATTGGGGGATGTGGTTAGTTGCTGTTTGCATTCTGGGGTTAGATAGGGATTAGTTCAGCTTCGGTGGGTGATAATCACAGGACTTAGTTTGCATCATGGCGTAGACACGCAGAGCTTACTGTGAGGCCGAAAGGCAATTTTATACCTTTGTAGAGGGTTTTCAAGGTTTTCAATTTGAGATTTTGGATGATAAATCCCTGTACGTCAAGGACTCCATAGCTCAATTTGTCCTATTTTTATCCAGCTTTGAGATTCTAATTTTCCATTTTGAGAGCAAAATCTGATTCTAAAAGTGTATTAAGTCCTAAATTATCTACTAGGTAGATATAGGGCATATCACCGTAATTGGGAATACTTCATTGGAAAAAACTCAAAATTTTTATTAATTATATGAATATATTTTTCTTAAATGCCAAGCCACCCTTAATCAGTGTCGCAGATACTACACTTATCAAAACAACACTTTCAATAATAGAAAATACTCTATAAACCAGTATTTGCTAGTTAAACTGAGCTATGCTATGTATTTTGTGATATATAACCCTATTTCAGTTAATTATTGCAGATTACTGCTATCTCGCGCATAAATATTATTGCATATGCGATACTTTCTACCTCATAGAAACTTGAAGTTCATTTGTCACCCATCGACTGGCAATAAATCAAAAAATAAATCAAAAGAGAAATATAAGCTGTTGAGCATTTAAACCGTCTCCATTTTGAGAACTGTTTTTCATTCGTGATTACTTGAGATTGCTACGCAAGCAGGAAGTCGCTGCGCGTCTACCTAACGACCCTACGGTCGATCCGCTACGTGAAGAAGTGCAATGACTAAAACTCCGGTTTTGATTATGGACGAGGTTTAATACCGTTTTAATGTGAAGTTGTACATAACAGTTTGTCCGAAGCGAGGAGGAACGACGAAGCAATCTCATAATCTTCAATGTTAACGAGGTGCTGAGATTACCGCGCTCCACTTCATTCCGGACTGCTCCCTCCGCAAAAAAAGCAAGCTACGCAATGACACGCAAAAAAATTATATGCAGCTTCATCTAAAATTGGTATGAGTTGTATATTTACTACTTTTGATGGATGACTGCTACCTGTTAGCTGTCAACAGCAGTTCAATTAGTTATGCGATTTATGGGAGTTTCTGATTATCAGCGTGCTAGATATAGGAGTTCTATGGGGTTTGTGTTCACAATGAGGATAATTGAACTATTTATAACAGCCTAAATTCAAATTTTATGACAAGGTAGAAACTTCCTCTGGCAAATCAAATAGTACTGTTGTCATATAATGTTCTGCCCATTTTGAGCCAAAGGCTTTTTCTAATACCCGTCTGGTTTTATCATTTTTTTGTTGTTTTGTGCAATAATTGCGTTGTCCAGCCAGAATTTCCGTCGCTTGTTGGGGAGGAACAGGTTGGGATGACCGTGCATTTTGACAATGAATGGTTAAATAATCGACGACCCGTTGTAAAAATAATTGTTCTTCCTCTAGGTTTGCTGGTTTAATAAACAGGCAGAATTCCGAGAAAATATCCCCCCAAGCAGGTAATTCCCGTGGTTGAGTAAAATTCACTGTGGGTAATGCAGCTAAAGCACTGGTATAAACACCTGGTAAAACATGGTGGGAACCAACGGGAGATAAATCCACAATCGCTGCACTGATTTGTCCCCGTCCTCCCACTAGGTCACAGCCAAACATGGGTAAATCGTATTCAGGACGGGGAAACATCACACAATGGAGGATATCTAACATATTTCCCACCCGTGCTAGTTCCATATGCATCTTGCGGAACTGGGGGGTTTGGTAGCAGCGATTTTCGATAATTAATTTTTCCCCTTCTAATTTACCTTCCACATAGCCTAATTCTGCGGGTAAATCATAGGGTGATAATTCCAGGTTTTGTTGCCATGTGGCTTCAATGGAGTCCGCTAATTGACGAATTAGAGGGTGCTGCTGCTGACGTAAAGATGGAATCGAAGAACTTGCTGACATAATTTTTAGGGGCAAAATTTCTGCTATAGTTCAGTCTAACTTCCTATCAGCCTGATTCATCCCCTTTTGCAACAGAACTTTTGACATCACTAAACGGGTGTTGCTGAATTTCGGCATAAATTATAATTGTTTACATTTTTTATTAATTTTTATTTTATTAATTTTTATGAAAAATAGAATCGTCGTAGGGAGATGTAGCAATGCTACGTCTCTACGATGTCAATTTTCCCCATTCCCTGTTCCCTATTTCCTTGCTGACTATTTTCCAAATAAACTACAAATATTAGAAAACTCTTGTTAAAATCTCAGTTAATTTTTAGTAAAGTTTCATACCCGACTTCCATGCAAGACACGATTCTCGATGTACGGAATTTACAAGTTGAGTTTTCAGGTGATGGTAAAAGCGTTAAGGCTGTTGACGGTATTTCCTTTCAAGTCCGTCGTGGTCAGACTTTGGGGATTGTGGGGGAGTCGGGGAGTGGAAAGTCGGTGACTTCTTTGGCTGTGATGGGTTTGGTGCAAAGTCCGGGACGGGTGAGTGGTGGGGAGATTTTGTTTTCTAGCCAACCGGATAGTAAACCGATTAATTTGCGATCGCTCCCACCGGAGGAAATGCAGCTGTATCGGGGTGGGGATATTGCCATGATATTTCAAGAACCGATGAGTTCCCTCAATCCTGTCTACACAATTGGTTTTCAGATGACGGAGGCTATTTTACGTCATCAAAATGTGACTGCGGGGGAAGCTAAACAAAAGGCTTTAGCGGGGTTGCAGGAGGTCAAGTTATTACCAACTGATGAGCAATTGTGTCAAGAGTATATTCAAACGGGTATAAATCCCCAGGATGAGGCTAAGTTACGGGAAGTAATTTATCAGCACAAGGAGTCAATTTTAAATCGTTTTCCCCACCAACTTTCGGGGGGACAGTTACAACGGGTGATGATTGCGATGGCGATTTCCTGTAATCCGTTGTTGCTGATTGCGGATGAACCTACAACCGCTCTAGATGTAACTGTACAGGCGACAATTATTGAATTGATGCGGGAGTTACAAATCCGTCGGCAGATGGGAATGATTTTTATTACCCATGATTTAGGTTTAATTGCCGAAATTGCCGATCAAGTTGCGGTGATGTATAGGGGGAAAATAGTTGAATATGGGGATGCGGTGGATATTTTTCAAAATCCCCAACACCCCTATACGAAGGGATTGGTAGCTTGTCGTCCCACCTTGGAAAAGCACCCAGAAAAGCTGTTAACGGTGTCGGATTATATGCAGGTGGAGGAATCGGAGGATGGGGAGATTGTGATTCGTCCTCAGCAACCCCACCAACCGATTGAAGTCTCCAGTGGGGAAATTGAACAGCGTTTGCGGTATTTAGATTCCCAACCAGCTTTGGTGGAGGTGCGGAATTTGCAGGTAGCCTATCCAGTTAAGGGGGTATTTGGGGGAACAAAGCGTTATTTTATGGCGGTTAATAATGTTTCCTTTGAGATAAAGCAGGGGGAAACCCTGGGGTTGGTGGGTGAGTCGGGTTGTGGAAAAACAACTTTGGTGAGGACATTATTACGGTTGATTGAACCGACTGCTGGTCAAATTATTTTTGATCAGTGTGATATTACCCATTTGAAGGGACAGGAATTACAAAAATTGCGTCGAGAAATGCAAATTGTGTTTCAAAACCCCTTTGCAGCTTTAGACCCCCGGATGAAGGTGGGGGATGCGGTCATGGAACCGATGGTAATTCACAAACAAGGAAATTCCCGTCAACAGCGTTTAGAACGGGTTGCATATCTACTAGAACGGGTGGGTTTAAGTGCGGATGCCATTAATCGCTATCCCCATCAATTTTCTGGAGGACAACGACAGAGAATTTGTATTGCTAGGGCTTTGGCATTAAATCCCAAATTTATTATATGTGATGAGTCCGTATCTGCCTTAGACGTATCCGTCCAAGCCCAGGTTTTGAACTTGTTAAAAGAATTACAACGGGAATTTGGCTTGACCTATATTTTTATTTCCCACGATTTAAGTGTGGTCAAATTTATGAGCGATCGCATTTTGGTGATGAATCGGGGGGAAATTGTCGAACAAGGCAAAGCTGAAAGTATTTACCGCACACCCCAACAGGAATACACACGCAAGTTAATTGCTTCCATCCCCACTGGAAGTCCCGAACGGATGAGGAGTAAACGGCTCAAAACCTTGTCGCAATTAGAATGGGAGTTACTCGAATTATTACAAGGTGACGAGGAAACTGCCTTAAGATTATTACGCACACAACGAGATAAAACCCCCGACCAGTCCCCCGAATGGATTACAGCCAAGGTGATTGAGGATTTATTGCGCGATCGCAATTAAATTAACGTGATACCAATTTGAAAAAAGAAGGCGACAGATATTTTGTAGAGACCTAGCAATGCTACCTCTCATATTGAGTATGTGTTACAAACATTTTACGGTGAGAGCTAACTGTATCTAAACAGCCAAAAACCCAGTCAAAATGACCGGGTTTTTTGGGATATAAACTCCCACTGGCTCTGTATATTGTATGAGTTATATTTTGAAATCCTTCCTATCTATGAATTCAGTTGCGTAACCCAATTTCCGGAAAAATAGATGTATTTATTTTGTATTTTCTCTGACAAAGATTAAAGCTATTGTTAAGATAAGGATTTATTGGATTTTAGCGCGATCGCAGACCGAGAAAATTGGTTCGCTACTCATACAAGTGATACTAACTCGTAATTTGTAATACCCCCTACGCGGGAAGCAAGCTACGTAATAGCCTGCGGTAAGATAAGAGGAAGAAGTTATGGAAATTGTTACTAGTTGGCAACGTCAAGGACGAATTGAAGGACGAATTGAAGGAAAACGAGAGATGGTTTTACGCCAACTCAATCGTCGTGTCGGAACTTTAACTCCCCAGTTGCAGGAAAGGATTCAACGGTTATCGGTGTCCCAGTTGGAGGACTTGGGTGAGGCTTTATTGGATTTTAATGCGATCGCAGACCTAGAAAATTGGTTAGCTACCCATACAAATGATACTAATTCGTAATTCGTAATCACAAAAGCTGTAGGAATCATATTTGATTTATGAAAATACCTATTACGCCGAAGCTTGTCTGACAAAGCTTTATTTCTTGATATCCCTAACAAGATTCAAGTAGGATTCCTATAGATATATAACCAATGATTCTGTCGGTTCTATATCTTGCTTGTCCAATTTTAGCTTACACTACCCCAAAAAAGTCAAAAACATTACCACAATCATGGTAATGTCCGACAAAAATATTTAGCTACCCACCAAGAAATTGAAATTCCTGAAAAAATCAATCCAAAATCTAAAATCCATAGACGCGTTGGCGAAAGCCATGCCTTTAGGCTAGCGGATCGACCGAAGGGTAATCCATAATCAGTTCATTTTCTCGGTACGCGTAAGCCACGACGTTCGAGCATTTGTCGCACCTCTGGACTGGGGTTGTAGTTGTAGCCATAGGAGCTACGTTCAGAATCATCGAGAATCTGGGGTGTGAGTAAGACGATTACTTCATTTCGTTGTTTTTCGCGATTGGTTCTTCTAAACAGTGAACCAAGTAAAGGAATATCACCCAAAATAGGCAACTTAGAAACACTTGTTCTATCTTGGTCTTGGATAATACCGCTTAGAACAAGGGTTTGACCATCACGTAAACGCACTGTTCCAGAAGTTAAGGAACGTGTAGAAACCAAGAATATTCTTTGACTACCATTGCCTGTATTAATAAAATCTGGGGCTTGAGGAGATGCTACGGTAGGAGCAACAGATAGTGAAATAAAGCCATTATCGTCTATTCGATCTACCTTGACAGCTAAAGTTAAACCAACAGTTTCTTTCTTCGCTGTGATTGTTTCAGAAGAAGTACCATCACCGCGAGTGATTTGCCTTTCAATATTGCCTACCACCTCTTGAGTTAGTCTAACATCGGCCGTCTGACCCTCTTGTACGATCAAGGTTGGATCGGTCAGAATCTTCGCATTTTGGTTACGTACCTGAGTTTGAATAGAAGCCAAAAAACGTTTAGGAAACTGGTATAAAGATGGTTGGTTGAATGTGTAAACATCCGGACTACCGGGTGTACCTGGCTGAAAATTGGTAATTCCAACACTGAGAGGATTTCCACTCACTGAGGGGTCAGCAGATGGTCTCCCGTTACGATCAAAGAATCTATCCCCTAAGAAAACTTCATCTGCTCTAATTGGGTTAGGAATTACTGGTGTACTGGTTACACTATTAGCTGCTTCAGTTGGGTTTGCGGGTCGGGAACCTCCAAAGTTGGCAGAGGCGTTACCTCCATCAACAGAAAAGAAATTATTAACTATTCCAAAGGAGAAACTAGAGTTGAAGTCCTTAATACCCGTGAGGTTAACATCAACAATCTTGACATTAACAGCTACTTGACGACGGCGAACATCAAGGGGAGTTATCTGAGATAAGGCAATTTCAACTAATTTGGACGGCCCAACTAATGTTATTGTATTGGTTCTAGTATCTCCTGACACTTGTAGTCCTCGCAGAATCGGTACTGAATCAGTAAAGATTATTCGTTGAGCAGTTAGATCCGTATCTTCATTTGTTTCTCTTTTGTCATTTTCTTGACCAACGACTTGAGTTGTCACTCTTCTGGTTTTCTGTTCCGCATTGACAGCACTTTCTGCTCCCAAGTTAACTAAAACTCTTAATATTTCTGGTACTGCTGCTTGGTTAAGTCTAATATTACGTACAACCATGTCACGAGTTGAGTTTGGAAGCCTTGGTCCAACAAATATCGTGCGTCCACTGCGATTTGCTTCTAAACCACTTAAGCGTAATACGTGATTGAACACATCTTGTACAGGTTCATTCTGTATATCTAATGATATTCTTTGGTATATGACTCTTTCTGTACTACCTGTGTTTTCTTGAACAACAGAAGTTCTCGCGCCATCTTTACCTTCTTCACTTGGACCAGCAAAAGCCAAATTCATATTTGCGGCTCGTGCCAACAACGAGAGGACTTCCCGAACTGGCGCATCCCGCAACACCAACCGGGGTACTCGTTCTTGGGTTCCCAGGTCGATCGTGCTAGGTGACGCATCGGTGTTGGAAATCGCAATGTCGCCAACTGGTGGCGCGACGGCGCGGGGCAGAAAGGGGGGTGCGGGATAGGATGGTTGGGTTGTCCCAGCTGCTGGGGCTGGTTGGGTGTTCATTCCCGGTGAGGGAACGGGTATTTGGGCTACGGGGGTATTGGGTGTGTTATTTGCTGTACTGGGTGCGGAGGAGGGTGTCACGCTTAAGGTGAGTCTGGATGGACCACGCATGATGGGTAATGCTTCGGGGGCGTTACTTTCCCCGGTGACTGTCACCCGAACACTGTTGGCATCGAGTTGGCTAACTTCCACTGCGGCAATCCCAGGGGCGGGATTTGCTTGACGAAAGTTATTCCCTTGTGGTAAACGTAATTGCGTATTAATGATGTCCGCGACTAGGGCGTTACCTCGCCGAGTCGTAAATACTTGGGCGCGATCGCCTGCTGCGGTGTTTAAGACTAAATTCACTCCACCGTCAGCTTGGCTAACTTGCACGCCTGTAATCTGAGATATCTGTGCCGCTACTGGTTGTGCTGCCAACACAACCATCGCAACGGCACTTATTGTTAAACCATTACCGTGAATCTGTTTCACAGTTCATTCCTCACCTGAAATCGATTTAGTGATTGTGCATAAGTATCTAGCTAGCAGCATAGGTAATCTGCTATCAGTGCTGGGAGCTTTTAGTAGTTTTTACTACCTCTTTGTTAACGCTTTACTGTTAACGATGATTGTTTACTGTATTATTCCCATCACTACCGCGAAAGTAACTACGTAATTTCCGCAATTTGGAAAATTAGGGAGTGGGGAATAGATACGAGCCGTCGGGTCGTCTCCTGGGGAATAGGGAACAGAGTATTTATCTCTTGAATAAAGAGCGAAAGCAATTACTACAAGCTTTAAAATTAATTCCTTAGACTACTTCCCTTCGTCTAGTTCCCCTACTGTTGAGGTTGAGCTTCACCTTCTGCATTTGCCGCATTCGCCTTATTGGCGGCTGCGACTTCTTCGGGGTTGAGAGGCATCAGAGCTTGAAGTTGAAAGCTGCTATTTATACCAACTGGTCCAATGCGACGGATTGGTTTGTTGCCAATCATCTCGACTTCTTGGTTCAGTTCCGATTTGTACTCTTTCACCAATAGTAGGGGTTGGAGACGCTCGATATTGCGTAAAATTGACTGGGTTTGTTCGTAGGTTCCTGTGACTTGAATGTTGATGGAACTGCGTTTTAATTTACCGTTGATGGCTGCACCGAGGGAACCGTCGGTAATTACCTCAGTTTTTTGTCCTGTGGGTTCAAATTTACGTAATCGGGAACGAACGGCGTTGGCTGGTAGTAGGTTGTTTCCCGCTTCTACAACGCGGTTAAGGTCTAACAGGAGGGTGTCGAGGGTTTTTTCGTTGGCAAATAATCCTAGAACCTGGAGGTTTTGCCGTTTTGCTTGGGCTAGTTCAGCTTTAACATCATCGATTTGGGCGATACTGGCTTTTTTTTGCTCAATTTGGGTCTTTAAATCGGTTTGTTTGGCTTGTTTGCTTTGAAATTCTTCCCAAGCTGGCATGGCTAAATTCAAAGCCATGTAGGCTGCTCCTGCTACCCCTAAAAATCCCACCAAAATACCAATCACTTTGGGGGTAAAGGTAATACCAAACACCACAGGATAACCAGGATTGTCACCTAGTGCGCCTTCCTCGATAAAATTCATCTCATCTGTGAAAGTCATCTTTTTAACGCTCCTGTTTGCTGTAAATTCCGAATCCGAGCCACTAAGCCGACGGTTCCTTTTTGTTCCAATTCCCGCATTAATTCGGAGGCGGGAACTTCACTTAAACTCGATTCGATAGTATATTTAACTACTTTTGGTAGTTTAATTATGGCATTATTGCTGGTATCAAGGTTAGGGGGTATGGGTGCATCTCCCAATTCAGCGGAGGTAATGCGGGTGTCACCGGCTTTGAGGAATCGGGATTGTTGTAGGGTCAAGAGAAAATCATTGACATCGTTGAATGTCCGAGCATAACCGCTAATTTTCACCCCTCCTGCGGGATTGGGACTGGGTTTACCTTCCTCTGCTGCTGCTGGGGGAGTTTGTTCGATATTACTCAGTTGTACCGAAGTGGGAATGCGATCGCGTACGTCCTGTAACATGGCTGACCAGGGACGAATTTGGTCAAAAACTGTCACTAGGGCTTGGGTTTCACCTTTAACTCTGGTGATTTCTTCGCGGATTTTATTGATGTCGCCAATTTCGGCTTCCAGTTTTTGATTTTCCTGTTCTAACAGGGCAATAGATTCATCTAGCTGGCTATTTTGGGCTTGGAGTATCCACCAACCAGTTCCCACTAGTGCGAGGGAAAATAGTCCCACCCCCACACCAATAAATAGAGGTGTCATACTACCAGGTTCTGCGGGTGGTCGCGAAGCACGATTAACTTTGCCACCCCCACTCGGATTATAGGCAGCTCGGTCTTTGAGAAAATTAATATCTAATCCATACATGGGTTTAAACCTCCCGCATTCCTAAACCTAGAACAATTCCTAAACCCGGTCTTTGGACTGGGGAAAATTTTTCCTCATCTATTTGCAAGGACAAGGCACTCACCGGGTCAATTTGGGTGGTAGGTAAACTCAAACGTTGGGTAAAGAATTCATCCAGTTGGGCTATTCCCCCACCAGAACCAGCGAGGAAAATTTGGGCTACTTCCAGATTTTCACTTTGGTTGAGATAAAAATCGATGGAACGACGCAATTCATCGGTCAGTTCACCTAAAACCCGCATCATTGCTGCCATACCAGGGTTGACAGCAGTCTGTCCGGTTTTCCCCCCATCCATTGATGTCGCAGGGATGGTCATCCCCAGGAGTAAATCGATATCCCGCGATGGAGGTAAACTCATGGCCCGTGATAGGGCTGTTTGCATTTGGTATGTACCAATTGGCACTGTCCGGGAAAACTGGGGTACACCGTTGACAATAATGGCAATTTCCGTACTATCAAATTCAATATCCACCAGTACCACGGCTTCCTGGGGTCCGAATTGACGCAGTTGTTCACGGATTGTCCGAATTAGGGCAAAACTGTTGATTTCCAGTGCCTTAACCTGTAAACCAACCTGTTCAAAGGTACGAATATAGGTGTCAACAATGTCCTTGCGGGTTCCCACCAACAGAACTTGTACCTTTTCAATCCCATCCTCATCGACAAAGTATCCCAACTTCTGGTAATCTACATCAGCCTCTTCGCGGGGATAGGGTAAATACAAACCAGCTTCATGGTTGAGTACCATTTCCCGCAATTCCTGGTCATCAAGTTCAGCTGGAACCGGAATCAGACGCACAATCGATTCCCGTCCCGGAACCCCACTGATGACATGGGAGGCTTTGATCTTGTTTTCTGTTAGCAATTGCTGGATAATTTTTGCCATTGCTGGTGGGTCGGCAATTTGTCCGTTCTCAAATACGCCTTCGGGAACTGGGGCAGAGGAAATTGCTTCTAGTTTTAAACCTTGGCGCTGTTTGCGCAGACAAGCCAAATTAACTCTTTCTGGTGAAAGTTCGATGCCAACCGTTTGACTTGATTTTGCAAATAATTTATTTAAGCTTTTAATCACTGTTTTGCCCGTAGGACTGCTACTCTGTACTACTTTGTAAATTTGCTCAATTAATTTCAGTTCATCTAATCGATCATAAAAAACTTCACTTGCCACGAAGTAATTCGTTGAGCTTATAATCACGAAAATTCCACATCAGTACTTCACCCCATTTTTGTTAAATAAATCACAAACGCCATGATACAAATCCGACAATTTCGACGCATGACAATTTGGGCATTGTTAGGCATCTTTACAACCTGGATTGTCAGTTGTAGTAATCCCCAAAGCAATACCAATAATCAGGCTTCCACCAGTTCTAACTCCGGTCAAATTGAGTTTTGGACAATGGCCCTCAAACCCCAATTTACTGACTATTTTCAAACTGCGATCGCTGCCTTTGAAAAGGAAAATCAAGGTATAAAGGTAAACTGGGTTGATGTTCCCTGGGATGGCATGGAAAACAAAATTTTAACAGCTGTTTCCGCCAAAACGCCACCGGATGTGGTTAACCTAAATCCCGATTTTGCTTCCCAATTAGCTGGTCGCAATGCTTGGCTAGACCTAGATACAAAGATTAGCGATGAAGTCCGTTCCTCCTATTTACCTAACATTTGGAAAGCCAGCACCCTCAATGGTCGGAGTTACGGTATTCCCTGGTATCTCACCACCCGGCTAACCATTTATAACACCGATTTACTGAAACAGGCTGGTATAGATAAAGTACCCAAAACTTACGCAGAACTTGCACAGGTTGCCAAAGAAATTCGCGAAAAAACCGGAAAATATGCTTTTTTTGCCACTTTTGTACCGCAGGATTCCGGAGAAGTGTTAGAATCCTTTGTGCAGATGGGTGTGGATCTAGTTGATGACCAGGGTAAGGCTGCCTTTAATTCCCCTGCTGGGAAGGCTGCTTTTACATATTGGGTAAATTTATACAAACAAGGATTATTACCCAGGGAAGCTTTAACAAAAGGGCATCGACAAGGAATTCAGTTATATCAGGCAGGACAAACGGCATTTTTAACATCAGGGCCCGAATTTCTCCGTCAAATCGAGAAAAACGCTCCGAATGTAGCTAAGGCATCCCAAACCGCACCCCAAATCAGTGGAGATACGGGTAAGAAAAATGTCGCAGTGATGAATATAGTTGTGCCCCGTGACAGTAAAAACCCGGATGCGGCGTTAAAATTTGCCTTATTTATTACCAATGCTCAAAATCAATTAGAATTTGCCAAGGCTGCAAATGTGTTACCTTCCACCATTGCATCCCTGGAAGACCCCTATTTCAAACAATTACCACCGAACCCCACCACCCTTGATCAAGCTAGAATCAACAGTGCAGAACAACTCAAGCAAGCAGAAGTTCTCAAACCCACCCTCAAGGACATTAAACTGTTGCAAAAAGCTATCTACGAAAATCTGCAAGCTGCCATGTTAGACAAAAAAACCATTGAACAAGCGATCGCGGATGCGGAGTCGGAATGGAATAGTCGAACGTAGGATTTTGGATTAGAAAAAACGGTGTTGTTGAATTTGGGCATGAATTATATTTGCCTACATTTTGTATTCAAACCAAAATCATTGTAGAGACGCGATATATCGCGTCTCTACACAATGCAACGTCACAATGTTAAATTTTCGATTCACATTCCGATTCAGGAATACATCAAATCTGTTCCCTGCGATAATTCCGTAACAAATTCCCAATCAAATACAGGGAACCGCATAGCACGACCAAATTCCCTGTATCCTCACCGGAATCACTACAAGCATGATTTAAAGCCTCCCTACAATCATCAAACACCTGACAATCCCGTAAATCTGGACACACCTGTAAAGCCAACTGCTGTAAATCGATCGGTTGAGCAGAACTGTGGTCAGGAACTGGTACTAGATATAATTGGTCGTGCGATCGCAAGAGGTTTTTAAAAACCTCCCGATGCTCTTTAGTACTTAACATCCCCATGACCCAAGTCACATGGGGAACCACTAAAGAATCAATATAATCCCGTAAAACCCTAGCTGCGTCTGGATTATGAGCTCCATCCACTAAAATTTTTCTGAAGCTAGAGCTATTCTGAATTGGCCAATCTAACCATTGCATCCGTCCTGGCCATTTCGCTTGACCCATTCCCTGGGCAATGGTTGCCCTATTAATTTTATCCCAACCTTGCTGCTGTAGTATTTCCAAAGTTGCCACCGCTAAGGCAGAATTACTTAGTTGAATCTGCCCATTTAAAACCAAAGGATAGGTTATCTCCTCGAAACTAAACAAAGATTTGACCCGAACCAGATACTCCCCTTCACTACCATTGACTAATTCCCCCGGTAAAGGTGTATAAATCGGACAATTTAACTCCTTCCCTCGAATCTCTACTATCCCTTTAGCATCATCCGGTAATTGTCCCACCACCACCGGACAACCAGGTTTAATTATACCAGCCTTTTCCCTAGCAATATCCGCCACCGTTGGTCCCAATTGCTGCCAATGTTCCCGGCTAATAGATGTAATTACTGATACTAAGGGATTATCAACCACATTCGTTGCATCTAACCTTCCCCCCAAACCCACCTCAATCACCGCAATATCAACCTGCTGCTGGGCAAAATATAGCCAAGCAGCAGCCGTAATCACTTCAAATTGGGTTGGTGATTCCCCGTTTTCTGGTGTCGCTTTTCTCACCTGCTCCAAAACTCGCGACAAATCCACTGGGGAAATCGGTTGCTCGTTGATACAAATCCGTTCATTCCAATCGATTAAATGGGGGGAGGTGTAGCGTCCGGTTTTATACCCTGCCGCCGTCAGGGTAGCAGAAAGATAGGCACATACGGAACCTTTGCCATTACTTCCAGCTACGTGAATAATGGGAACTCGATGGTGGGGATTAGCTAACGCTGATAGTAGGCTATGAATGCGTTGGAGTCCCAAATGAACGCCAAATCGTTGAAAAGGCTTGAGGATAGCATCAATTTGCATGTAACAGTGTGAGGATTTTTTGGGGAAGATTATGCCACTAACACTCGACCATCCACACAAGCAATCCATGTGCCATCATGAAGTTGGTGAGGGTCAAGATGGTGCATACCCGAACCATTCCACCCTTGACCACTGGGGACTAACACCGGATGAGGTGAAACTTCTTGTTCGTGATAGGTGGTGGTGGATAATTCGTCAATGGCGAAAGCTCGCACTTGAATACCATAATCTGGGTCGCAATCTTGAGTATAGCGAATGATTTGATGATTATGCATAATCACTCGACCAGCGGGTCTAGCTATATGACCATTACCTTGAATTATTGGACTTAAGGGATGTTCCTGCCAATTTCCCAGTAATTCGTCAGCATAAAACAATCGGAGGGTGTCGTATTTATGTTCTGGGTTTGTTTCCGTAAATAGCCACCACTTGTCAGCATAGCGAATTAGGGAAGCATCTAAAAAAATACCTCCACTCATCAAATTACCGACAAATTGCCAATGGGTGGGAAATTTTGAGGCTTTATATAAACGAATTGATTTAGCTTCAAAACTTTCTGGAATCAGATAATATTCTCCCATCCACTCAAATACATGGGGATAGGAAAGGTGAAATGGTTCGGCGATCACGATTTTTTCGTATTTCCATTTTCTTCCATCGGGACTGGTGGCTAATCCAATTTCACCACGGGAGGTTTCATTATTAAAAACTTCAAAAAACATATACCAGGTTTGCTCCACCTGAATCATGAAGGGATCGGCAATAAATCCAGCGCGGACATCCGTCACATCCCGACGACTTAAAACGGGATTTTTGATGTCTGGTGGTGATTTTAAATCAAAAGGCGATGAACCTGTGTAGATACCAATCGACCATTGTAATGCTTTATCTGGTAATCCAATGGGAAGTTGATTTAACAACTTGGGAGGTAAGCTGTATACTAAGGGTTTAATTGATTTTTTGATGACTGATTTCACAATACTCATTTTGGTTTTTTGGTTACGGAAAGTTATTTTTGATTTTTTAATGAATTGCTTGAGACTGGGGAGTAGGATTCTAGAAGGTTGTTTAAAAAGTCATTTTTAATACTTGAATTATTGTTTTTGGGAATAGGAAGAGACGCGACATGTCGCGTCTGTACTCTCGAAGGAAAAATTAGCTTTATAAGGCCATGTCCAGAGTCAGGACGATAATCAAAATAGTGATAATTAATACTTTCCAATCATCCTCTAAGGTGTGTTTACTCACTTGAAATACAGAGAGTTGGAGGTGGGGACTTAGGAATAGCCATCACGTAAGGATTACACCAAAACCCGTGAAAGTGGTCTACTCCGACTCCCGACTCCCTAGCTAATTTTCCCAGGACTCAATTAGTAATTTCAAACCCTGACTGAGGGAATACTGGGGGAAGAAACCCAAGTAGGAATTGGCTTTAGAAATATCCGCAAGGGAGTGGGGGATATCTCCGATTCTCGGTTCGGCAAAACTTGTACCTGCTGACCATTGGGGAAATAGTTCATTGAGGGTGATGACTAATTCCCTTAGAGAAGTGGATTTCCCGGTTCCGATATTGCAACTAATACAAGTACCTGGGGACAATTCTGTCGTTAAAGCTTGGGAACATGCGATCGCCACATCCTTGACGAAGACAAAATCCCTTGTCTGACTACCATCTCCGTAAATTGTAATGGGCAATCCCTGTTTCATGGCCGCACTAAAAATCGAAATTACCCCGGAATACTGGGAATTGGGTAATTGTCTTGGACCATAAACGTTAAAAAACCGTAAACCCACAAAGGAAAACCCTAAATTCTGGCTAAATAAATTGGCGTACTGTTCGCTGACTAGTTTTTGCAAACCGTAGGGGGAAAGGGGTTTGAGAGTTAAATCTTCATATATCGGTAAGGTGGTTTGATTTCCGTATACCGCAGCAGAACTAGCAAATACCAGTCTGGGTATGTTTAAATCCCGACATAGCTCAATTACAGCCATTGTGGCTGATAAATTGTGATCATGGGCTGAACGGGGCTTTAACCAAGATTCCGTCACCGAAGGACAAGCTGCCAAATGGGCTATTCCATCAATTTTCTCATCAAAATCTGTTGTTTGACAATCGAGAATATCTTTGCGGATAAACTGTAAACTGGGGTGTTGCGGTAGATTATTGATTGACCCAGTGGATAGGTTATCAATAACTGTGACTCGATGACCTTGCTCCAGTAATACCTCAGTCAAATGGGAACCAATAAAACCCGCACCACCTGTAACTAGAAAATGCATGGGATATTTACCTGTGTTTCTATAATATCCAAGATATCCAAAATCTAATCTAAAATCTGTTAACTCCAACTGGAAGTTTTTGAGGATTCAGTGATTGCCGTGAATTATGATTTTGCTGGATTTTCTCAATAGTTTCTTTGTAGACTTGGGCAAATCTTTCTTGGGTATGATTTGCTCTTGCGTATTCCCAAGCTTGGCGCGACATCCATTTTAAATCAGCAGTTGACACCTGGGAAATACGGTTTACGGCTTGTTTAATTGCCGGAATTGAACAATTAGGAAGAATCAAACCAAAATTATCAACGGTAACTCCCGATTTATAGCTGAGAATAGGGATTAATCCTTGATGTAAACAGCTAATTACTGCTCCTGATTGACCTTCAGAACAAGATGGATAGACTAAACCTATACAATTATCAGCAATTTCCTGAAATTTATCGCTGCTGACATCAACCCATCCCACAGTATGAATATTTTCTGTTTCATATAATTCTCGATAATATGCTTTCACAAAATCATCTTCCTTGTCAACTGGTCCGCAAATTGTCAGATGAAAATCTGGCATTTCTACAAACGCTTCTAAAGCCAAATCTAATCCCTTGTGAACCATTCCTCCGCTACTAAAAAATAGGAAGTTTTTTCGACATTTATCAAAATCTTTGCTTTCATTCCAAGGATAAGTTACTGGTGTCGAGACAGATATAGGATAAATCGGTTTGTTGGCATATTTATATGTACCAACGGTAAATTCGTTACCCAATACCATCGCATAATCAGCATGCTCTAAAGCATGGTTTGGTTGTTCAAAACGACGGGGTGCGAGGGTGACTCCTCGTCTTTGTTGTAGGTCTAATAGTCTTTTGGCTTCGGCGGCGTTGTGAAAGAGAATATGGGCTGTGTCAGCGTGAAATATTTTAATGCAATCTGGATTTAAATAGGGTGCAGACCGTTGTAGGTTCCAGCGTGTTTCAATAAAGAAATCGTATCTTTTTTCGGGGATAAATATATCATTATAGAAATTAATTACATCCACACAGTAACCCATATCCAGGAAGGTTTGAGCCATTTGCTGGCATTCCCACATTTGGGTATGGGAACGAATTTGCTCCGGAGTAATATTGGGTAAAAATGGTTTGGTAATATAGGATATTAAAACATTTCCAATGGATGATTTTTCCGGCTTTAGGGTAATAATTCTTCGTCGTTCAATTCTGTCTTGATACCGCTCTAATATTTTTTGAAATAGTTGATAAAAATCGTTAATTTTCCGCCTGCTGAATTTGACCATTTTGCACCTCAATTATTTTTTTGATAGGGTTGATTACCTGTAAATGTATAAACAAAGGTGATTTCTCATCTCTGGAGAAAATGAGATATTGATAATATTTTGAAACTAGCCGCGAAAAATAGGTGACAAAAAGGTTTGATGACTGGCGCACTCGTCAGTCATAAATAAGGTTTTAAAACAGCTAGCGCGCAACAACCTACTTACCCATGTACACCACGAGATGGATAGATAGTTTGTACCTAATCCTGGGTTAAGATGGACTAAACTTCCCGTATTTGGCAAATTATTACTAGCTGAAGCTAGTTTCTGCCAACTTTAACCAAGTTAAACTAAGTTATACTAAGTTTGCTGCACCAACCCTCAAGGAACAGTAATTTTTTATTTTTTAACTCTGTTATACTGACTGTATGTTACTACCTAAACAGGGATTAGCACTTAGTATTATGGGAAACTTTATATGAAAATTTGATGAAGCTATGGGTGAATTCAGATAAATTCCAGCAGATACATTGCGTCAATAGAGAGCAACGGGTAACCGAGACTATTCAATCAATACCAACTTACGGATAGAATTATGATGAAGACGGCAGCGACGAGCGATCGCAGCAGTAATCAGTAAACGCCACGCAGTCAAAGACAGTAACGAGAGATCAACTATTTCCAGTACATAGCTGAGATTACGATTTTTGATAGCTACCATCAACCAATGCAATCGTAAATACAGACGAACCGCATCAAAGCTAGGCATTCTCGGACGATGGATACCATCTACCAACTGGTAGATTTTCTTCTTCATCAAAATATTCGTATCCAAACGGTCTTGCAGAGAAAACTTGGCATTCAATGCACCAGTCCAAATTGTCCGAAAAGCCAAACATTCATTAATAAAAATCGCATCCCCAAACTGGGCAATCCGAATCCAAGAATCGATATCATCACAATTGGTATCCAAACTCGAATCCCAACCCCCCGTACTCAAAAAAGCATCACGACGACATGCAACCTGTACCGGTGTCCCAAAGGGCAATAACTCCAACAGCATGGCATAATGGATATCCACCTGGGGGACATAGAATGCCCTACCTGGGCCAAACACCGGAGTCCGACTGATTTCCGTTTCCATCGGGTCAACCTGAGCTGCAACACAGGAACAAATCACCGCATCCGGATGTCGAGCGATCGCGTCACTCATTTTTTCTAAACAATCCGGTGCTAAATAATCATCATCATCTAAAAACTTAATCCAATCCCCACTACTTACTTCCACTCCCACATTCACACTGGCCGCATGTCCCCTATTTACGGAATTACGATGGTATACTAACCGAGACTCCCCACGCTGTTGCATCTGTGTACATAAATTGCGCATGTATTCATCCGTACCATCCTGAGAACAGTCATCCACCACCACAACCTGGCAGTCAATCGTTTGATTTAAGGCCGAATCAATTGCCCTCCGCAACCACTCCAAACGCTGATAGGTTGTAATTACCACACTAAACCGCATACCCCACAATCCCAATATAAAGTTTTATCTTATACTTTCATCCTTAAAGCAATGCACTCCGAAAAACCCTCCCATCCAAGATAACTAGACTAAAAAGCATTTGTCGATTTATTATTATTGATTGTGAGTTTTTGAAAATGAGCATGAACGCGCAAGAGATTATCCGCTCCATTGAAGCGGAACAGCTAAAGTCAGATATCCCCGATATCTATATTGGTGACACAGTTCGTGTCGGTGTCAAAATTAAAGAAGGCGACAAATTCCGGGTTCAGCCCTACGAAGGTGTGGTGATTGCCCGTCGTCACTCCGGTATCAACGAAACCATTACCGTGCGTCGTGTCTTCCAAGGCGTGGGAGTAGAGCGGGTGTTTTTGCTCCATTCCCCCCGGATTGATGGTATTAAAGTCATCCGTCGCGGTAAAGTCAGACGTGCCAAACTGTACTATCTACGGGAACGAGTTGGGAAAGCTACCCGGATTAAACAACGTTTTGATCGTCCTTTGTAATTGGAGAATTCGCTTGGTTTGGCAATAAAGCAGGCTTGATCGAGCGCCCCTTTGTGAAAATAAATTGTACCCACCATCAAAAAACCGACAAAAATAATTTAAAATAATGCCAAGTTGCGTTATAATAGTAAAAGTCAAGCGCAATAAACTGAATTCAAGATACATTTAAGCGCTCTTAGTTCAGTTGGTAGAACGCAGGTCTCCAAAACCTGATGTCGGGGGTTCAAGTCCTCCAGGGCGCGCTCGTATTTTCAAAAGACTGCTACCCGGAATTGACGCATTCGCTGTAAAATAGTACAGCAAGAGCAATCCTATTTCGGGTAATATTTTTGTTTATACCCTTAGAACCTTGATGTCAGGGTGGCAATCAAATTGAGTATCTTCTACTCACTTCTAACATTTAGGTCAAAAAATTATTTTGTAGATCGGGGAGATACGCGGTTATGGCGAAGAAAAGCGAAGCGGAAATGCCAGAAACCCCGAGTGGTTTCAGCATTGGTAACTTTTTGCAAGGTACCAAAGAAGAATTTGAAAAAGTAGTTTGGCCCAGTCGTAAACAGTTATTTAGTGAATCGGCTGGGGTGTTATTGATGGTGACACTCTCCGCATCGTTGATATATCTAGTAGATAACTTTTTTATATGGGCAGCTAAACAGGTATTCTGATGAATTCTGCTACAGACGAAGGACATAACTCAGCATTGCATTCCGACGATACAAGCGATCGCGAATTGGGCAATGCAGTCCGCGAAGCCAGATGGTATGCAGTCCAAGTTGCTTCGGGTTGTGAGAAACGCGTAAAAACCAACATCGAACAGCGGATTCAAACATTCGATGTTGCCGATAAAATTATTCAAGTGGAAATTCCCCACACACCGGCGGTAAAAATCCGTAAGGATGGAAGTCGTCATCACAGTGAGGAAAAAGTCTTTCCCGGCTATGTGTTGGTGAAGATGATCATGGATGACGATAGCTGGTCAGTAGTCCGCAATACTTCCCATGTGATTAACTTTGTGGGTGCAGAACAACGACGGGGAAGTGCTAAAAGTCGCGGTCACGTCAAACCAGTTCCCCTGAGTCACTCAGAAGTGGAGCGGATATTTAAACAAACCAGCGAACAAGAACCTGTTGTCAAAATTGATATGGTTACAGGTGATAAAATAGTCGTGCTTTCTGGTCCATTCAAGGACTTTGAAGGTGAGGTAATCGAAGTGAGTCCAGAACGGAGTAAACTAAAAGCCTTACTTTCAATTTTCGGACGAGAAACACCCGTCGAATTGGAATTTAATCAGGTTCAAAAGCAGAGCTAACTAGAAATGGCGAAAAAGGTTGTAGCCCTTATTAAACTGGCATTACAAGCGGGTAAAGCCAACCCCGCACCACCAGTTGGTCCAGCTTTGGGTCAACATGGTGTCAATATCATGGCGTTTTGTAAAGAATACAACGCCAAAACCGCAGACCAAGCGGGTATGGTGATCCCGGTAGAAATTTCGGTATTTGAAGACCGGAGTTTTACCTTTGTTCTCAAAACTCCCCCCGCATCGGTATTGATTAAAAAAGCAGCGAAAATCGAAACCGGTTCCAACGAACCCAACAAGAAAAAAGTCGGTTCCATTACCCGTGAGCAATTAAAGCAAATTGCCCAAACCAAAATGCCAGACTTAAATGCGAACGACATCGACGCAGCGATGAAAATCATTGCCGGAACGGCGAAAAATATGGGTGTGGCAGTTGTGGACTAATCACAGCCTATTAATCCCATCCAAAATTACAAGTACAACATCACAGAATTGGGGGAGAGAATATTCTCGCAGCACCCCAGGAGTAAAAAATGGCCAAAAAAGTATCCCGTCGCTTGCGTGAATTACAAGCGAAAGTAGAACAGCGAGATTACGCACCATTAGATGCACTCGCATTGTTGAAAGAAACAGCAACAGCGAAATTTCCCGAAGCAGCCGAAGCCCATATTCGCTTAGGTATTGACCCCAAATATACCGACCAGCAACTGCGGACGACCGTAGCCTTACCTAAAGGAACTGGTAACGTGGTGAGAGTAGCAGTTATTACTCGTGGAGAAAAAGTAACCGAAGCGAGTAATGCGGGTGCGGACATCGTAGGTTCAGAAGAACTGATTGACGAAATTTTCAAAGGGCGGATGGATTTCGATAAATTGATAGCCACCCCCGATGTAATGCCCCAGGTCGCAAAATTAGGTAAATTACTCGGTCCACGGGGTTTGATGCCATCACCCAAAGGTGGTACAGTGACACCAGATGTCGCGGCTGCGATCGCAGAATTTAAAGCTGGGAAACTAGAATATCGAGCCGACCGGAGTGGTATCGTCCACGTTATGTTTGGTAAAGCTTCCTTTTCCCCAGAAGACTTATTAATCAACCTCAAAGCTCTGCAAGAAAGCATCGACCGTAACCGACCTTCTGGAGCCAAAGGTCGTTATTGGCGTAGTCTCTATGTTGCCTCCACAATGGGACCCTCCATCAGCGTTGATATCAACGCCCTCAGAGACATGAAAGCAGAAGCCTAATCTCGCAATAATTTAGGAGATGGGGTTGCATCGGTGTCAATTATCTGTTAAAAGTTAATTTGGTAAACCTATGGATAATTTCCCATCTCCAATTAAAAATATTTGAGATTGCGCTCAATGCCGGAGACAGCAGGTGCTTAATAGCTTAATTTCCTGCCGAGGTAAAAGCAAAAATTATAATTAGATTTTTGTTGTGGAAATGTATAATTTTCTTTCCACACAAATTTAGATTTAATCTAGCTAACCTCGAAACTCGATCTGACCCCGGCTTTTTCAGGAAAAATTAGCCGGGGTTAACTTTATTGCGACTTGGAGATGTGCATGATGCACCATCATCAAAAACTAACCCATGACCCATCAATTACCCATACACAGGAGGTGAGAACGGATGGGTAGAACAATAGAAAACAAAAGGGAAATTGTTGAAGAACTTAAACAAACCCTCAGCGAGTCAACCTTGGCATTCGTCATTGATTACCAAGGATTGACAGTAGCAGAAATCACCAACCTTCGGCGGAAACTACGTCCGAGCGGGGCAGTTTGTAAGGTGACAAAAAACACCTTCATGGGTATTGCCATCAAAGAAGAAGAAAAATGGCAACCTCTCAATGATTTGTTGAAAGGTTCTAACGCCTTTGTTCTCGTCAAAGAGGATTTTTCTTCCGCCATTAAAGCTTACCAAGAGTTCCAAAAAGCCACCAAAAAAACCGAACTTCGCGGTGGTGTCATGGACGGACAACTGCTAAAAGAAGCAGATATTAAAGCCCTTGGTGACTTACCCTCGAAAGAGCAACTCATGGCTCAAATTGCTGGAGCAATCAACGCAGTTACAGCCAAAATTGCTATCGGTATCAACGAAGTTCCAACTGGTTTAGGACGCGCAATTCAAGCTATTGCCGACAAAGAAAAAGGTGACGGTGAAGCTGCGTAATTTCCCTTGCTATTGATTTTGGCAATTAGGTTTGCTGCAATCAATCAATAATTCAATTATCGACTATTAGGAGTTTGAAAAATGTCTGCTGCAACCGATGAAATCTTGGAAAAATTGAAAGGTTTAACCCTTCTCGAAGCCTCTGAACTTGTGAAACAAATTGAAGAAGCTTTTGGAGTTAGCGCAGCTGCACCTGCTGGTGGAATGATGATGATGGCTGCACCTGGTGCTGCACCTGCTGCGGTGGAAGAAGAGAAAACTGAATTTGATGCAATTCTTGAGTCTGTACCCGCAGATAAGAAAATTGCTGTTCTCAAGATTGTCCGTGAATTAACCGGTTTAGGTTTGAAAGAAGCGAAAGACCTGGTAGAAGCTGCACCGAAAGCATTATTTGAAGGTGTCGCGAAAGAGAAAGCTGAGGAAGCTAAGAAGAAAATCGAAGAAGCTGGTGGTAAAGTTGTAATCAAGTAATTTGATTATTTTTATGCCAAAGTAGCGGTATTTTATAGATTACTGCTACATCATGATGAATTTTTCAGCTTTATTTGAGAATCATTAAAACCTGTGTATTTCCACAGGTTTTTTTGTAAATTAATGTGAGTTCGGTGAACCTCACCCCAACCCCTCTCCGACTTCATAGAGGGGTAGAAAATCCGTAGTTTTCAATCAAGAATCAATTATTTCAAAACCTCTGTTCTCAAGAAAGAGAGCTTTGGAGAGGGATTCTTTTTATCTGTCGAATTCACGTTAGATTAACTCAAATCTTGCAGTTTAAGAATTAATGCTAAGGGTCTGCGGAAAAAGTTTTTTAGTCAGGGTAGGGAATAGGGAGAGACGCGATATGTCGCGTCTGTACAGGAAATATTTTTAACCCTACGGATTTCACTTTTCACAAGACCCCAAAAATGACAAATGCCAGGTTTTTCAGCCTCTCCTTACAAAATATAGAGACGCTATATATCCCGTCTTTACTATTACTATTTTTCAGTAAGCCCTACTTAAGCCTTAATTACTCTAAGCTCTAAAATCCATAGACGCACGTAGTGCGGCTTCCCGTAGGGTAATCTAAAATCCAAAATCCAAGAGTCCGAGTAGGGTTTCAATTTCTGTTAACATTGTGTCTATATCTTTTGCTATTTCTGCAAAACATTGGGGTGGAGGTGTATCGGGTTGAAAATAAATCAATTTGATTTGTTCGTTCCCAATGGCAATCATGAGAACTTCAATTTCTGGGTTATAGTGTTCAATTAAACCGAGGATTTCCTGCAATCTATTTTCAACGTTATCGTTGAGTTTCTGAATCGCCTCATCCGGACAATAAACAAACCGAGGAGGTTTGGGTTTTAAATCAATCCCAATAGTTCCTTGATTACGTTGATTTTCTAACCACAATCCCCAAGCTAAAGCAGCTAAATTCCTTTGATGGTCTTTCACAAATCGATCCAGTTGATGCTGCCATTTGCTATCAGATGTAGGGGATGGGTTAGATGCAAACATAATTGCCAGTGGAGAAAAGTTAATGATGTTAAAAGCAATTATACCAATTTTTGGTAACTTTCATACATCGAGGTAAAATAACTAATTCCTAAATTAATAATTTCGGAATTTGCTGTCACTAAGGCATATTCTTCATCGCAATATTTGATGCAGACAGTAAAGGATTTCATCAAAGGGCTACGGTTAATTACCAGATATTCGCCAATGTTGAGATTTTTGTCACAATCACATAATCTTAACCAAACCGGAAATGGGTAATTAGAGTTTTGTGATGGCAGTGGTAGGGGTAAATAAACTGTAACCATGAGTCAAGAAAGATAAATATAGGGAATTGAAACGGTCGAGAAATGTTGGTAATTTTTCTCGCCTCAATATAGCTAGCTTCCGATTTGGATTTAATTCATGATTTCCTAATTTTATTAGTTTTTTAAAATCAGAAATAAACCGTTACTAAAATTAATTTAATTTACGTACTATTACTGAGGTGATGCTTCTAATAATTTACATCCTGGGGACAAATTATTCATGAGTATATTAATTCGAGAAATATGAAAATCACAAGATAGTCAAAATATCGGCAAAACAGTCTTTTTGGCGCAAAAATCCGTATTTCTCCCTATAATTGGTGACACATTAATTGGGAACCATAGAACGGTAGTTATGGTTTTCGGTGTGTAGACAGCGTGAATATTATTAATTATCACCCTAGTCGTTCTCAGCGATGCTGGTATTTCATTTTGATGATTGCGCTTACAAGTATGGGAATAGGAGTAGGTGCATTGATTTACTTGCTAAAGCTACCTGATGTCACAAGTTGTGATTCAGCAGTTCAAAATGATGCTGGAGAGTTGATATATTGTGCAACGACAATGGTGGATGTGCAAGATGCACAGAAATTAGTCACCGCGATTAATTTAGCTAATCGGATACCGCGGGATAACCCTTTACGGGAAAATAGCGATCGCTTAATTAATCAATGGTTAAATGCATTATTGGAAGTGAGTGAAAAATCCTTCCATCAGGGAGATTTTCCCACAGTTATTGAGACCCTAGAGGAGGTTTCAGAAAATATTCCTAACTATTCTATAGTTAGAGAAAAAATTCAATTTTGGCAAAGTGTATGGGAACAGGGAGAAAGTATTTATGAACAAGCCAAAAATGTGGTAAATCTGCAAGAACGAGATACATGGTACAAGGGACTGGAAATGGCTAAAGGCTTAAAAAAAGTCAAAAATGAATATTGGTCTGGTAGTCAGTATTACCAATTAGTTCAGCATATTCAAGGGATACGGGAACAAGCAGAGAAAATAGAACAAGAAGAAAAAATTACCCAGCAGCAAGAGAAGGAAGCAGAAATTGCTCGTAACAAGTCTAGAAATCAGGATTTGTTATCCTCAGATGTAGACGGGCTACGGGGGGATTCTCACAGAGATTCGGTACAATTAGAGAAAGCCCGTAATCTGGCCAAAAGTGGTAAAGTTCATGATATGCGTCTAGCGATTAGTGAAGCTAGTTTAGTAATTAGTGATACACATTATCAAGATGCACAACGACTAATTAGTAGCCTAGAAAAAAGGCTAGAATCAGCAGAAGATAAATCCTATCTGGAAAATGCTCGTAAAACTGCTATAAATGGTGATATTGTGTCATTGCAATCTGCAATTAATGAAGCTAGCTTAGTGAGGAAAAATAGTCCTTTTTATCAACAATCTCGTCAACAGATACAGCAATGGCAACAGCAAGTAGTCAAGTTAAATCAAAACCGCTCCCAAGTTTCTGTATCAGCAAATTCCAGTTATCGTCAGCGATATAATTCAAATTCAACCACAACTAATTCGAGTAATTTACAGCAAGGATTTCAGCGAAGTGTTACCAATCCAGAATCAACATCTATTCCCGTTTTTTCGTCTATTCGTGATATTTCTCAAACGACATTTCAGCCGTATTTTCAAACTAGCGATATTGAGAAACTAGAACGAGATTTGATTAATCAGGAGTTAGCTTCTCCAACTAGGAATTAATGACCATGATTTGATTAGGTATCTCTAATATTTAGTATTTAGCCTCAATTGGGTGTATTTACTATTAAAAATCATCTGATATCAGAATCTAATTTAAATATTGAAATGACTGAGGTCTTTAGGAAATAGGTGACTATTCAAAAAGGTGTAATTATTTTTTAGCGCTAGTATAGGATATGCAACAAAAATCAAATACAATTTCTATCTAATCAACAATATTTACAGAGAATACTGAAAAAATAATCCCACAAATAAATACTGTCAAGATTACACATGTCCCTCTCCTTAATAGTGAATGGGGTATCTCTGGTATGGAGATTTTATCAATAAGATAGGTCTTAGTATATAAGGATGTTTTAAAATTCGACTTTAATACTTAACAAGCTCGTTTTTTGGGAGCAGGAAAAGACGCGACATGTCACGTCTGTAGGGGAATCGGGAATAGTTTATAATGACAAATATACCGTTTGAGCTTGTTTACCCTATTAAAAAAGATGCTTAAGTCAGTAGTGATTAACACTTTCCAAACATCCTCTAAGTAGTTGTGCAAATAAATAATACATTTAAGCAAGGGGACAATGGTACGGGAAGAGACACGACATGTCTCGTCTGTAGGGGGAGTAATTAAAAACTTTATCTCGTTAGAAAATAGGATGTAGGGAGTAGTAATTGGGAATAAGCGATTTTCTTGTTTGCTTGTGTTTAAACGATATAGGGGACTGCGTTGAAAAATATCTATTATTTATATTATGTACATGTATTATTCTCGTAAACCTTTCTAGTTATTTTCGTTACCTTTAGAGAACTAGAGAGAGAATTGTACCAGTTAACCTAGACATGGGTAAGTTGGCTCTGTAAGATATTTTCAGCCATTGGTATAGATGTTATCACCTCGCGATACTCCATATAAATCGCTGAATATTAAACGTACAAACTACGCGTTTGCGCATTATATTGAAGTTAGGGCGATCGCAAATAGGGTCTGGTGGTTTTTACCCCAGGGTCATAATCACAGCTTAACTTAAACATTTTGACCTTTATTCAAGTCATAACTAAATTTTCAACCATGTCTCAAAATTTATGGGAGAATAATTTTCTGCAAATTGGGATATTATCATTTATTTGCAGTTTTATCAGTTTAATGATTTTCCAAAAAAGTCAACTGATATTAAATTTATTTACTTCCCTAATTAATCGATTATTTTCTGCTGATTTCGCCTCTAAACTACAAATTTTGACTATTGAAAGTCAACAATTAATTGGTGTCGTTGTTGTTTTATTCATAACTGATATTATTCTGTGGATATCAACTTTAGCTGGTAAGTTTCCTAGCCTTGAATTAATGGTAAGTTTGTCGTTAGTAATTACGACTACTTGGTTAGTTTTTCAAATCATTAAACAGATATTCGATATCTATTTGCTGGAAACGGCTGTTGAAAAAGGTAAAAAAGTTAATAGCGAATTATTAATTATTGGTAAATATGTTGCTAATCTGCTAGCAATTATTCTCATAATTATTGTTTTTGCTGAAACCCATGAAATTAATGTTTTTGGTTTAATTGCTAGTTTAGGAGTTGGAGGAATTGCGGTTGCTTTTGCAGCACAGAAAATTTTAGAACAAATACTGGGAGGTGTGGTAATTTATTTGGATCAACCTTTTGTTGTGGATGATTATATCGGTTTACCAGATGGAACTTTTGGTCGGGTAGAATCGATTGGTTTGCGTTCCACAAAAATTCGTACTTCTGGTAAAGGAACTATTGTGATTGTCCCAAATAACTCCTTGATTCAAACCAATATTGAAAACTTTACGGGTGCAAAAAAAGTCATGGCAATTATCAATTTGACTTTTCACCAGGTTATTAATCAGGAAGAGCAGGCTTTAATTAGGCAAATTATTATTGATAGTACAAATAATATTTTTGGACTGGATTCACGTAATACGGATGTTAATTTCCGGGAAATTAGTAATGGCACAGAGGAATTGCAAACTCAAGCTCAAATTACTTTTTTTATTCTTGGTTCTGGAGAGGTTTCTTTTGAGTTACGTCGTCAATTATTGGATGTGGCAGCTCAAACAATGGCCACAAAACTTCATGAGTATGAACTGGGATTTAAAATTGAAGAACCAACTATATATATTGATGCACCAATTACTATTTAAAATCCGTCTAGATAGGAATTTTAGAGAATTTTTTAAAGGTCGATTTCAATCCTTAATAAGCTCATTTTTTGCGAGTAGAAAGAGACGCAACATGTCGCATCTGTACGAAAATCAGGGATAGTTTATAACGAAAAATATACTGTTCGAGCCTATTTCATGTCTTCAAGAAGTGGTTGATAAAGTATTGATTGACACTTGACAAACATCCTCTTAGATATTGGAAATCAAAGAATTGACGAAGTTACATGATGATGAAAATTATTATTTAGTATTTAGTAAATTTTCAATAGATATAAATGATGATTTTTTCTTGGATAGAAATGGGAGTATTCCTCAAAAGCGAAACAGGAGAATCGATTTTAACTCGATTGGGTTTATTTGTCGGATTTCTTTTGCTTTCCTTTGTGATTGGTCGATATACTCCTTGGTTCCTGAGAATTACCTTACGGAGATTTTTACCTCACCAAGCTGGTGTTATCTATGATAATTTATTAGAGCCGATTCGCGGAATTCTGAAAGTTTTTGTCACCATTATCCTGATTTCTCTGTCTTTAAAATGGCTGGAACAATACCAACAAGTATATGATTTTCTGCAATTCATTGCCGATTTTGCCGTCATTGCTAGTGCTGCTTGGTTCGCTTCCCAACTCATGCGTCAAATTTTGCGTGTGTATGCGATCGCAATTGTCCAAAGTTTCGGTCAGGGAATCGATGAATCCCTCAACATCATTGAAACTGTCATCAACGTCCTCATCGGATTGATTGCTGTTCTCACCTTTGCAAATCAACGCTTTGACCTATTTGGTCTCTTCGCTGGTTTGGGTATCAGTGGAATTGCGATCGCCTTTGCTGCTCAAAAAACTTTAGAACAAATTATTGGTACTATAGTACTGTATTTAGATCGACCTTTTCTACCGGGTGAATATATTCGCATACCTTCTTCATCTCGATTATTGGAGGAAGTATTTGGTCGGGTTGAGTCCATTGGTTTGCGTTCGACAAAAATTCGGATTGCAGCCAAAAGTACTTTGTTAATAGTACCAAATTCGATTTTAGCGACTTTAGAAATAGAGAATATTACCCGTGGTAAAAAAATTATGGTACTGTTGAATTTTAACTTTACCAAACTCTTAGATGAACGGGAAGAAGCAATTGTCCGACAAATTATTCAAAGCAGCACAGATTTATTGTTTGGAATTGACCCAGGAAGTACGAATATTGCCATTGTCCACGAACAGGAAAAAAGTCGAGCGCGGGTGACATTTTTTATCCTGGGTTCGACGGAAAGTTCGATACAGTTAAGAAAAAGATTATTAGAACTTGCTAACGATGAGATTTTTCACCAATTTAAAGATTATGGGATTGCCTTTAGTATGCAAGAACCCAATCTCTATGTCGAAGCACCCGTAACCATTTAAAACAGGACTGATACTGTTTTATTTTGAAGTTGATACAGCAATCCTAAATAGTTAGTGAACAGAATTATCCCACATAAGTGCTTTCTCAAATCATAACACTTGATGGTTGACGGCAAGATAATACTCTTTCAACTCACAATACCGTACTTGCTGCTTGTTCACAATTTATTATTGCTGTACATTTATTTAGGAGAGCTTTCCCTACATTTCTCACAAGGGAGTGATAAGCCTTGAGTAATGGGTTAATTTTCCTACTACTCCCTACTCCCATCACGGACTACTCACTGAAAGCTTTAGGAGTTTGTGAGAAATCCGGGTTTCGGGAGTAGAGGAAGAAAATGTATCAAAATTGTCGTGAAATAGTATTATTCAAGGACAACCCAAATACCCTCATTGCGACGCAAAGTAGCAATGCTAAACACCTAAATTTCTGGTAACTAGTGCGTAAGTCCTATTACACTATAAAGATATAAAGAAATGTTAACAAATGCAGTGGTGGTATGGATTGGAAAGAGATTGCTGGTAACTGGGTTTTAGTACCTATTAGACCGAGGGGTATTGTACATTTTTTAGGCGGTGCATTTGTCGCTACTGCACCCCATATTACCTATCGTTTATTACTGGAAGCTCTTGCGGAGGAGGGATATATGGTGATTGCGACTCCATTTATCAATACCTTCGATCATAGCGCGATCGCACAGCAGGTTTTGCGTAACTTTGAACGAGGGTTAATCCGTCTAGAAGACCGGGGAATCATTGGTAGCGGTTATTTACCAATTTACGGGATGGGACACAGTATGGGTTGCAAGCTCCATCTGCTGATTGGTAGTATGTTCCCTGTGGAACGGGCTGGTAATATTTTTATTTCTTTTAATAATTTTGCCGCCCGTGATGCTGTACCCTTAATACAGCAGTTGAACACCACCTTTGCTAATACCACACTAGTGACAGAATTCACACCAACTCCAGCCCAAACTAATGACATGATTCGCGCTAGCTACAATGTGCGTCGCAATCTAGTCATTAAGTTTACCAATGATACCCTAGATCAATCCCTGGGGTTAAATGAAGTTCTGGAACAGCGATTTCCCGGAATGGTAGTGACTCAAATCCTTCCTGGAACCCATCTTACCCCCTTGGGACAAGATATAAAATGGCAAGTTGGTACGGATTTTAATCCTTTTGATGCGGTGGGGCAATGGTTTCGTCAAGAAATTCTGCGGGATTTTAATCAGTTAAAAAAAACCGTATTGTTTTGGTTAAATCCACTCCGATAGCAGACAATTCCAATAATCAGTTATGCTGGTTGAACAAAAAATTTTTGCCACCCATCCAGAAAGACAATAAATCACCTCCCGACCTAAAATCCCATGACAAAATAAATTATTTTGATGTAACATCCTCTCAGCAACAGTTTAGTTGTATTTATTTAGGGATGTTAATTGTGCTACTAAATACAAAAAATCGGTTAAAAATATTGAGCATCCTCTGTGCTGTTTTGTTAATTATCTGCACAGGATGTAATCAACCTACTAATACCACTCAAACAGGTGAGAGTTCCACTAAGACTCAAACAAGTGACAATCGTACTGGTAATGTCATATTCATACATCCTGATGGTACCAGCCCTTCCCACTGGGGTGCAGCGCGGATGTTATACTTAGGACCAGATGCTCGGTTGAACTGGGATAAAATGTCCCATTTAGGGGTTTATCTGGGACATATGAAAAATCAACTGACGGCTACTTCCAATGGAGGTGCTGTCACCCATGCGACGGGTGTGAAGGTGAATGCGGATTCCTTTGGTTTAGATGAAAACCAGCAACCAGTAGTTGCAGCATCGGGACAAGCAAAGACAATTATGGAAGAAGCGATCGCAACTGGTAAGGGAACTGCTTTAATTAATTCGGGGATGATTCATGAACCAGGTACAGCTGCATTTGTCGCAAAAGCCTCTGGACGGAGGTTGTTTCCAGAAATTACGAAGCAGATAGTGGAGTCGGGAGTAGATATTATTTTGGGAGGGGGAGAAAAGTGGTATCTTCCCAAGGGTGTGAAGGGTTTTCATACTAGTCCAGAGGAAGGTGAACGTACTGACGGGGTAAATTTGATTGAAGTTGCTAAAAGTAAAGGTTATACGGTAGTTTATACCCGCGATGAGTTGTTAAAGTTATCCCCTAATACCAAGAAGGTGTTAGGGGTTTTTGCTGCGGATGATACCTATAATGATGATACAGAGGAGGAATTACAAAAGAATAATTTACCTTTGTATGTACCGACTGCTCCGACGGTTGCAGAGATGTTGGATGTGACTTTAAAAATTTTGTCCCCCCAAAATAGACCGTTTTTGATTGTGTTAGAGGAGGAAGGTACAGATAATTTTGGTAATTATAATAATGCTAAGGGAACCTTAGAGGCAATGAAACGGGCTGACGATGCGGTTGGTGTGGCGATGAAGTATATTGAAAGTAATCCAAATACCTTATTGCTGACAGCTGCTGATAGTGATGCAGGGGGAATGGAAGTGATTGGAGTGACGGAAAAAGATTTTCCCCTGGATCAACCCGTACCGGAAAAAAGCAATAATGGCGCTCCTTGGGATGGTAGGGATGGAACGAAAACTCCTCCGTTTGTCTCTGCACCGGATCGAGAAGGAAAACGCTTTCCCTTTGCTGTGGGTTGGTCAAGTTCGGGGGATAATACGGGAGCAATTGTGGCGAAAGCACATGGTTTAAATGCGGATAAATTACCGACGACTTTGGATAATACGGAGATTTATCGGATGATGTATTTGACTTTATTTGGTAAGCGAATCGAGTCGAAGTGATTTTTTGGTTTTTAAAAACCATAGTAAATTTTGGGTTTGATTTCGTCAGGACGCGGTAGGTCGCGTCTTTTTATTTTGTGAGGGGATTTCGATTTTGTTCGGCATAAATTACGATTTTTTCAATCCGATTTAACCTGGTTTCTAAGCGTTTCGCACTAGTCAGCCATTGCAGAATATTTTTTTTCGTAGACCGATTAAAAGCCAGAAAATTTTGTTGAGCGATGGAATTTGCGGTGAGCGCTTGGTTTAAATCTGGTGGTATAATTAAGTCCTCAACAGCATCTAAACTATTCCAGGAACCATCTTGTTTGGCTGCGGTAATTTTTGCTAACCCAGCTTCAGTCATTAAATCTTGGCTAATTAATTCTTCGATATACTTTTTATTTAATTTTGACCAAACACTTTTTGGTTTCCGAGGGGTAAATATTTGTGTATATCTTTCCTCATCGATGGATTTAACCTTGCTATCAATCCAGCCAAAACATAATGCTTCTTGGACAGCTTCACTGTATTTCACACTGGGTTTACCACTGTTGACCTTATAGTAAATAAGCCAGATTCCCACAGATGTTTGATGATTCTGGATTAACCAATCTCGCCATTCCTGACGACTCTGGGGACAAAAAGTTGCTAATTGCTCTTCAAACTTGACCATAATTCATACTGAATTGTAAGTTGGGAGTTGGTAGCAGAATTGCGTAGGTTGGGTGGAAAGCAGTGGAACCCAACAAAACTGACTGCGCATCAGCTTACTAATCGGGAATTTTTTCCTCTTCCTGATATTCCTGTTCCCTCAACGGTTGAACTACCCGCGCGATCGCATCTTGAATAAATGCTTTAATAAATTCATCCCGTTTGTTGAGTTGGAATTGCCGTTGAACAACTTCGGTCATCCCTCCGTCTCCCCAATCCTGGTCATTACGAAAATATTCAATAAAGCTTTTTCCCGCAATCCTAGTTAAATAGGCAGCTGTAATCCCTTGAATAGCACGACCAATGATAAATGTACTCACATTCAATTGTAAAGCCGTGGTGACTAACTGAATGGCTCCCTTGACTATTCCTAAACCCGCAATGGTTTTCGCCAAGGATAAAGCCAATTCCCTTCCCCGTTCCAAATTCAAATCACAACCGTATACCCGACCAATTTCCACCACCATTTGGGCATTTACGGCTGCGGTGGCCAATAAATCAACTACGGGTAGGGGTGTCACCGAAACCACACCAGCCCCAATCCACTGATACCGCTCGACAATTTTATCAGCTTGTCGTCGCCGTTGTCCATCGATAAGTTTGCGAGCTTCTTCCCCTAAGCGCAAGGATTGCAGTAAAATATTATCTGCCACTAAATCCTCCCCTTCCGCTCGTAAAATTGCCGCCATCCGTCGCAACAAAGGTAAAATTTCCGGTTCCGGTTGACAAATTTCTCCCCCTTCCAATTCAATTGGTTGGGGATTAGCCGTGACGGCAATCACATCATTCACACTCACAAAACCCTTGAGACGCTGACGTAACCTCGCTAAAATTGCCTCCCTATCCTCATCCGTATATAAATCTATCTTATTCAAGACAACTAGCGATCGCTTACCAATTTCTGCTAAACTACGCAACGGTTCGTATTCGGAACGGCGTAAATCGTTATCCACCACAAATAACAACAAATCTGCCTCCGTAGCCAGCTCCCGCGCTAACTGTTCCCGTTCCGTTCCCGCTACACCCGCTTCTAATATCCCCGGTGTATCGGTAATTAATATTTTCCGTTCTAAACCCTTAAGACGCAAACAATAGGTTTCCCCAGCTGTAGTGGTTCCCATTGGTGCATCCACCCGTCCCACCATCCGTCCCATAATCGCATTCACGAGGGAAGTTTTCCCTGCGCTACCCGTACCAAAAACCACAACTTGGATTTCTCCCTGTCGCAGATTAGCTTCAATTTCCCTGGTTTTACTAAGTAAGGCTTGACGGGTGACTTCGTCTTGTATTTGGGAAACCTGTTGTTGGACAGCTTTAAGGGTAGAAGAAGCAGCTTCCGAGCGAGCTGCGGGAATCTCTGCTGGGGTGACGCGTTTTCTAGTAGTGCGTTTTTTCCTTTCCCCCTTTTGCATTTCCAGCACATAATACACAAAGGCTGCAATTAGCAAACCGATCAGAACCACCAGGAGAAATACCAGTAAATTTCCTAAAAACGGGGAATAGGAAAGTTGCCATGATAAACGCGACAGCGAATCAATCAGCCACAGACTTAGGGCTAAAATGACGATTAATCCAACTATTAGTGTAACTAGACGCGGAACTGGCATGGAAATTTAATTTATAATTTGTAATATCCGCTACGCGGGAAGCAAGCTACGTAATAGCCGTTGGGCTTGACTGTGCCTACGTAATCATTGAATTGAATGGATTATCCCCGGATTTGGAGTAAATTCCTAAAACTTACAGGGAGTGGAGGGAGACGCAAATTATGATGACAATCATCCCTTCATACCATTTCACAAAAATGTTGATACGAAATTGTTTTTCTGCTTTCGCAAGCTTCCCATCAGGTATCAACTCCAAAGTCAAACGGCATTACTCAATGCTTACCCTCCCTCACAAATGTAGATATCGATTGAGCATAACGCAGTAAAACCTAACGTACAGTTACGGTTTTGATTTTATTATAAGCGCCTACAGGGTTTGAAATACGCTCTCGCCATATTGTAAAAGAAACACACAGATAAACCTCCTCCATAATCAAAAATCAAAATTGGAGTTTTCGTCATTGCACTTCTTCCTGTAGCGGAGCGACCGTAGGGTCGTAACTTTCTTACTTGGGTAGCAATCTCAATAATCATGAGTGAAAACTACGGTTCTCAATTCAGGGACATGGTTTAAATAATGCTGTCACCAAGTTGGGTCGCTAAACACGTTTACAGTCAATTGTTGACGACCAGGGGGAACTGAGTAAATACAAGCACGAACGATTTCTTCTCCATCTAATTCAACTGTACAAGCGTGACAAGAACCCATTAAGCAACCTGTGGGGATGGATACACCAGCACGGTCTGCCACATCTAGTAGGGGTTCGCCAACGGTAGCTGCAACGGTGATATCTTCGGGGAGGAAACGAATGCTAACAGACATAATATTTTCAGGGTGTAACTTCTGGTTGAGGAATAGTTAATTGATAAATCTTTATAACTTGTTACATTAACGCACATTTTGATTTTCGACATTTTTTTCGCTGTCAGCATCCAAGGGTGATATGCTCCCCTATTCCCTACTCCCTAAAATTTTGAGAGATTTGCTCCAAATCCGGGTTTTGCGATCGCATAGCATAATTGTTGTATTTCACGGGTATAAACTACTGAAATCCTATTTTCCTACTTCTACTCCATTGACCATTAGGGGGATTTGCATTGATCCACAAAACCTGGATTTCTCAAGAGTAAGTTGTCAGCCTTGAGTGACCGACTAATTTCCCCTATACTCCCTATTCCCCATAGCCATTTCTGTGATAACCATTTATTAACATTCTATTAAACTATTTTTGTATAGTTATGATGAATCCGAAAAAATCAACGATTTATTCACATTAAAAATTTGTATTAAGGGACAAAATTTGCTTGAGTATTACTAACTATTACTGGGCGATTCCCAGAAAATCTACCTATAATAGTCCCAATCATTGATAAATTAACCCTGAAACGTATATGACTAAAATAGGATTAGAGAATAAATTGGCTCAATCCTCGGAGTTAGAAACCTTATCTTTCCTTAAAGACCAATCGACAGCAAGTTTAATTATCCTAGATTTTGACGAAACCCTATTACTAAGGAATTCCACAGAAGAGTATCTCGATACAATTCAACCACGAGCGATCGCAGCCATCATTCTCTACATTTTAGATGCCATTAAACCGTGGAAATTTCTACCAGGAAAAATTGGTGGAGATACCTGTCGGGATTGGATTCGTGTCTTAGTTGTAACAATTTTATTTCCCTGGAATATATTTCTGTGGCGAAATCACGCTCGTCAATTAGCAGCAA
This sequence comes from Calothrix sp. NIES-3974, assembly GCF_002368395.1. Taxonomy (GTDB): domain Bacteria; phylum Cyanobacteriota; class Cyanobacteriia; order Cyanobacteriales; family Nostocaceae; genus NIES-3974. The sequence continues at coordinate 410,070 of NZ_AP018254.1, read as the reverse complement.
ACTTTATAAATACGGAATTAGTTGCAGCTATTACCACCCATGAATCCCATAAAATAGTTGTAGCTACCAAAGGATTTGAATTTATTGTTCAACCAGTTATTAAACACCTAAATTTCGCTATCCACGAACTGATTGGTTGTCGATTTTGGTTAGGATCTATCGATAGACACAAAAATAAAGAGGATTTAATTGCTAGCAAAATCAGTTTACCGGAAATCCAAAAAAGTGTTGTAGTCACCGATTCCCGCGACGATGCATCCCTATTAGCAATCGTTAAACATCCTTTTTTAGTAATTTGGGACAAGGCCAAATATATCCCCGCAATGCAAGATGCCTATATTCCCCTATTTTATTTAGAAAAAGTCAAACGTCCAGGTCAACAAACCATCAAGCAAGTAATTCTCAAAAATCACCTTTTTTCCCTGATATTAGCCCTCAGTTTAATTAGTCCTCATCCGATTTTCCATATAGCTGGATTGACCTTACTTGTCATAGCTTTCTGGTGTATCTATGAATTGGGATACTACGAAAATGACCAAATTGCCGAAAAATTTGAGGAGAAACCCGTTCTCTCGGCAACCTACCATCAGTATAAATCGAAAATGGATCAATGGCAGCCGTGGTATTGGGCTGTTATTCTCTCATTTTTCGGAGTTGGCTGTATCGAAGCGAGTCAAATTGATATTTGGCAAGGTAATCATCTGGTAATTTCCGAATTATTCGTCAAAGAGCATATTCAAGATTTATTCATCAAATTATCTTGCTGGTTATGTATACTTTTATCTACTCGTCTCACCTACGTTGCTTATAACTATCTCGATGAACAAACCAGAATTTGGATCTACCCGATTTTACAGGTTTGGAAATTCTTTGGTTTCCTCGCAGTGAGTGTGAGTAATCTTATCGGTGTGATATTATTATTCAGCCAATTATTAGTAGAATGGATTCCCTACAGCATATATCGATGTGGAGGTAATCGCCGTCAATTTAAAGAGCAAACTTTTCGTTTATTGATTTACATCTTCCTGTGTCTAGCGATCGCTACCGGAATGCATGATATATCGCTACTAACCAATCCCCAATTTGTGATTATCCTCATTTGGGTTATTTTGCGCAGTAAGTCAGAATTGATAGAGTTGTGGAATAATGCTTACCTACTTTCCTCAATCTCCCCAAGCCATACTCTGAAGTCTGATTAAGGTCTGATTGAATGGTGAAATAACATCTTACCGGAAAAAACAGACAAAACCCGAAATCTCACAAAGCAGTTACGAGCAACGCGACTGTACCCCGTGCGACCAGCTGAACGACAATGCCTTGCTTTGTAATTCCATGAACCGCCACGCGATAACTTACAAGAATGATTATCACTGTCATCATACCAAGCAATACCGTCACTAGGTGCTGAATGGTAGTTTTCATACCAATCATCTTGACACCGCTCCCAAACATTACCGTGCATATCATACAAACCGAAGGCATTTGGAGGAAATAATCCTACTTTGGTTGTTTGCTGACGATACTATCCTTTCGGAGCAGAATCATAAATGACCATAAAATTTGGAATATAAAAATACAGGAATAAATACAGAATATACGATTGGTGATGGATGACAAAGATGGTATCAAAAGAACAAGTGGGAATTGATTTTTTACAAAGTTCCCGACCCCAACGTCAACAAATCCTGTGGCAATTGGGGATTAGTCGCTTTGATTTTTTACTAGCAATACCCAATCATCTTGATAATATTGCCTGTGTGAGCGATTTTCTCAATCATCCTCACCAAGTTAAATTTCCCCGTTTGGTAGGTGCAAATTTAGCAAATATGAATTTGCAGGGGGTAAATTTGATTCGTGGTGATTTATCTGGAGCTAATTTACAAAATACCTGTTTCATCAATGCAGATTTATTATTTGCCAACTTCAGCCATGCGGATTTACGGGGGGCAAATTTGACGGGAGCTACCCTGAATGAAACAATATGGAATAATGCCCTAGTTGATGGTTGTCAATTCGGTAATGGAAGTGGTTTGACTGCTGACCAATTTCATGAATTATCCCAACGGGGGGCTGTTTTTTGGTTGAAAGATGGAACAGATATATGAATGGTTCGGTGCAGCTACCTCGGAAATTAATGTTGTTGGGTGCGGGGGAATTGGGAAAGGAGTTTGTCATTGCCGCCCAACGTCTAGGTAATTATATCATCGCTGTGGATCGATATGCCCATGCACCGGCGATGCAGGTTGCTGATGCCTTTGAGGTGATTTCCATGCTCAACGCTGAGGAATTGGAAGCAGTGGTGAGTAAGCATCAACCAGATTTAATTATTCCCGAAATTGAAGCGATTCGTACCGAGAAACTACAGGAATTTGAACAACGGGGAATAACAGTGATTCCGACGGCGGCTGCCACTAACTATACCATGAACCGCGATCGCATTCGTGAATTGGCCCATACCCGGTTAGGAATCCGCACTGCTGAATATGCCTATGCATCTTCTTTGGATGAGTTAATCACAGCTTCCCAACAGGTGGGTTTTCCCAATGTGGTCAAACCAGTGATGTCTTCCTCCGGAAAGGGACAATCGGTAGTTAAGGATGCAGCATCCGTAGAAAATGCGTGGAATTACGCAGTAGCTAATTCGCGGGGGGACACCCGCAAGGTGATTGTGGAGGAGTTTATTGATTTTGAAATTGAAATTACCCTGTTGACGATTCGTCAGTGGAATGCACCAACTATCTTTTGTCCACCAATTGGTCATCGTCAAGAACGGGGAGACTATCAAGAATCTTGGCAACCTGCGGGGATGGATCAGCAGAAAATTATTCTAGCCCAGGAGATTGCCAAAAAAGTTACCGATGCTTTAGGTGGTGCAGGTATCTTTGGGGTGGAGTTTTTTATTACCAAGGATGAAGTGATTTTTTCGGAATTATCACCCCGTCCCCACGATACGGGGATGGTGACGTTAATTTCCCAGAATTTAAATGAGTTTGAATTGCATTTGCGAGCCGTTTTAGGTTTACCAATACCGAAAATAGAAGTGTTTGCACCTGCTGCGAGTGCGGTGATTTTAGCGGAATCCACATCGACACAGGTTTCCTTTACAGGAGTTGCAGAAGCCTTGAGTCAACCAGATGTGGATATTCGTTTATTTGGTAAACCGACAGCCCATCCCTATCGTCGCATGGGTGTGGCTTTAGCGAAAGGTGCAACGGTGGAAGAAGCACGGAAAAAGGCAATTTTTGCCGCATCCCAGGTGAAAGTTATCGGGGAATAGGGAGTAGAGACGCAATATATCCCGTCTCCAATGGTTGTCAATTTAATTTTGGTGGATAATTAGTTGAAATTGGCATTGCTGAATCCAAAGATGAATTGAAAATTTGACGCTGTGTAGAGACGTAGCAATGCTACGTCCGCAACCAATACGGTTCGGTTAATGATGTTTCATTGTGCTTTCGGGAGACGCGATATATCTAGTCTCTACAATTATTTGGGGTTTATGAATTTTCTTATCCGAACCCTATTGCGTCTGCACCACCAAATAAATTTATCCATCATTTCTATTTTGACAGTTCACTACTTCATTTCAACCAAAAGACTAGACAAAGCAGTAATCAACAAGTCATTTTGTTCATCAGTACCAACGGTGATGCGTAACTTGTCAGCCAATCCCGGTTGTTTGAAATATCGCACTAAAATACCCTGGGCTTTTAAACCTAAATATAAACTTTCCGCATCTATCTGGGGTTGGACAAGGAGAAAATTCGCTTGGGAAGGCCAAACCTTAAATCCTAACTTTGTCAATCCTGCTGCCAACTTACTGCGGGAAGCCTTCACCTTGTTGACACACTGATTTTTGTAATCTTGATCCAACATCGCTGCCGTTCCCACCGCATTGGCGATCGCATCGATATTATAACTATCCTTGACCTTAAATAAACCAGATAATAATGCCGGATTCGCGATCGCAAAACCTAATCGTAAACCAGCTAAACCATAACCTTTGGAAAGGGTACGCAAAATCATCACATTATCAAATTCCCTCACCAAAGGGAATGCACTCTCTTCCGCAAAATCCCCGTAGGCTTCATCAATCAACAAAACTCCAGCTAATTCAGATGCTAGTTTGCGTAAATCATCGATTGCCACCAAATGTCCAGAAGGACTGTTGGGTGAAGCAATAAATGTCACCGCACCCTTAGCTCTGACTAACTCTACAATGGGTAAATCAAAGTTCTCGTTGTAGGGGATTTCCACCACCTCCGTGGGTTGAATTTCCGCCAGGGTTTTATATAAAACATAAGTAGGTGTGGGATAAACTATTTTGCGTTCACCTTCCGTACAAGCCCGGACAACCACATTTAAAATTTCATCACTACCATTACCAACCATCACCCAATCATAGGGGACATCAAAAACCTTGCTAACGCTGTGACGAAAATCATCAGCAAAGGGATGGGGATAACGTCTTAACCATTCGCTATCAATTGTCCGTAGTACCTCCATCGCTTGAGGTGAAGGAGGATAGGGATTTTCATTTGTATTTAATTTGATGATTTTTGTCCCCGGTTTCGGTTGTTCCCCTGGAGTATATCCAGTCATCGCATCAACACTGGGACGAAAGTAGGAAGCGGTCATGGTCAGTCGTAAATATATTTAGCCTAGCTTTTAGATTTTAAACCGATTTACCGTTCTTGTATCAATCAGTGTTATATCAATTCTTTGTGTTAGGATGGGAAGTAAAATTTAACAAGTCACCGGAGGAATCATCATCGGAACTTCTCCATTAATTGGGTCATTTTTTGGTAATTTCTTGTATCACCTTGCTGTTGAAATAAATTTGCGGCTTTTTGAATATCCGCGATCGCGTTTTTTTTATTGCTTAACATCCCATAGGCTAAACCTCTATTGACGTAAGCTTCGGCAAAATCTGGCTTGAATCGAATTGCTTGGTCATAGTCCGCGATCGCAACTTTGGCATCACCTAACTCAAGAAAGCGAAAATTTCCGCGGTTGTAGTACGCCTTAGCATAATTTGGCTTGAGTCGAATTGCCTGGTCAAAATCCTCAATAGCACCTTTTCGATCGCCTAAATTCAAACGGGTAACTCCCCGATTATTGTAAGCCTCGGCAAAATCCGGTTGGAGTTGAATGGCTCGGTTAAGGTCCTGGATTGCACCTTGTTTATCACCTAAATCGCTACGAGCATTACCTCGATTCATGTAGGCTTTGGCATAACCTGGTTGGAGTTGAATGGCTCGGTTAAGGTCTTGGATTGCACCTTTTCGATCGCCTAAGTCCAAACGGGTAACTCCCCGATTGTTGTAAGCTACGGCATTATTTGGTTGGAGTCGAATCGCTTGGTTATAGTCGACGATCGCACCTTTTTTGTCGCCTAATTCCGAGCGGGCAAGTCCTCGATTATTGTAAGCTCTGGCACTATTTGGATCAAGTTGAATCACCTGGTTAAAGTCGGCGATCGCACCTTGGTAATCTTGCTTGTTATACTTCTCCAATCCTCGGTCAAAAAACTCCTTGGCACTCATTCGCTGGGAAAGTATTACACCAGGTTGTATTGTTGCTAAATGGGATGATTGAGCTTGTACTTGAGGAGATATACACACTGCGATCGCTAAACTCATGGGACCTATCAATACGAATTGGTAGCGAACTAACAAAGGCGATCGATATTTCTGATTCAGTCGTCTCATTATTGTCTGCACCACAATCTCACAATTTTTTAGGAAGTTGATACTCAAACATCAATTTCTGAATATGATTCACTATGCTCTGTCTTTTGCAGCCGATGATAGGCAAAAGTCCCTCGCACCGAATTAACAAACGCCAGCGTGATCAAGATTGTGACAAAACCAACCTTATACTTTCCTTCCGATGCGGAGAACATGGAAATTTGCCCAATGATGTAGTAGATCAATCCTGCAAGTGCAGCTACCCGTGACATCCGATAAATACGCCAAGCGATGATACCCATAATTACCGCATCAATCAGCGACCAAACATTAACTGGAATACCCAACGGCAAGGGTGCAAAAATTGAACCCAGGACCAATAAAGTTGTCATACCAGCAACAAAACAAGCTGCCCAAGTACCTTGACGACCTACCTTCTGTGCATCACTGATACTTTCAATCCTAGGCAAGAGTCCAAAATTTTTTTTCTGATTCGAGTTCATTGTTATCTCCTAAAACCAGTTTTATTAATTTTTCACACTGATCATCAACCTATATTTCGTGACATCGAGCACTTATGCACCTATATAAGAGATTTTCTTGAGCGGTCTATCCGATCATTGCGTCAGGAGCTTAATAAGCTCTAATTGTTCTTATAATCCTCGAATCATTTTCATGCTGCTGAACTTTCAGAACATACGAGCAGGCATTTCTGTTGCCCTGTCTACACCCACTCATGAGGACAGATTGAATTTGCTCTAACCTTGCACAACTCACTGGATCATCGGTTAAGCCACAGGTGGAAGCTGCACTCAATCCATCAATGAAGACAATGTTGTACTGATCGGATTGCCTAGATTGAACCCCTTGATTTCTGAGTCGCCGCTTTCTCAGGGAACGCTTTCGTTTAGATTTGATTTCTTTGGCGTGAGTTGTTACCTGCTCGGAAGTCGAAATTTGATCAACCTCCATGCTAATTGCAGGCTTACAAGTGAAAAGCGTTATCACTGCGATCGCTACTATTTTTATTCCCAGTTTCATGATTGTAATTCACTATTTGTTTGTATAAATTTCATCGAGCAATACTCTGGGGCAACTCTCAATTAACCAAAACTCATCCTTGAATCAAAAAGAAACAGGATTGATATTTTTGCCCTTTCCTTAAGCCCCACCGACCGGTGAAGGGACGTACACCCGGTACATCCCGTGAGGCTATATTTGTAGGTGTATGCGACCCATAATTCTGTGTGGAAACACTTTCTTGGATTGCTTTGACCAAGACTTCATAATTTCCAGAATCGATCTTGTAGCGGGCAAGTGGACCTTTAGCCGGACAACCCGAAGGCTTGCTCGATGGGGTATATACTTGACATTCTTTACAAGCAGGCATCTCCTCAATTCGTGAAGTTGATCCAGCTAACGTAATCCGTAAGGGATAGGGTGAATCATTGCGAATCTCAATTACTGTGGAGCCGTCTGCCGTTCTCGCACCCGCAATAGGAGCAGGAATTTTTCCCGTTGGTTGGCGTTTTGCCTCCTTAATTAGTTGCATTGCATAGGCACGCTTTACTACATTCACATTCGGATCGTTTGGGAATTTATCGATGGATTGCTCAAATAGGGTCATTCCTGCATCTACTTGCTTCATGGCAATTAAAAAATGTCCACAGTACAGATATAAGCGTGGTAGCGATTGTTGAGCTTGAGGCAAGATGTCGGATTTTTCAATGGGTTCCAGTCGCTTGCACACATCCGTACTCAACCAGTCCTTCATATTTTCGGGTTTGAGATAGCCGTTGAAACGATTCCGTAACCCTGGTAATAGGGGATTCACGGCTTTTGAGTCACCGATATACGGATTATGGGGTGCATGTTTTTCGACAAACTCAGCAGCTTTACCCAATGCCTCGAAGGGCTTTTGGGTTGCGGGATCGATGTTCTGATAGTCACGGCATTGTTGAAGGATTGTCTCAGCTTCATCGTTACCTTTAAACTCACTGAAGCCAGCGATCGCACGTTGACAATCGCCCGATTTATATGCCTGCATCGCTGTATCAAATTGCCGTTGTCGCCACCAACCTTGCAACCAAATAAAGCCAATCAGACTAATTCCCATGAATATAAGCAGAAGTTGCCAATTAGGTGGACGACGGAAGATAGGATTAGGTGTGTGGTGCGGTGAAGCAGATGTTTTCATATTTAAAAACCTCTATCCGAAAACTTTACTTTGAGTAAAGAAATACATAAAACCAGAGATGTTTCGATATCTTTGCGAACAACTCATTGGGCTAGGTAGAACAAGAAGCTAATTAGTTTCTTCTCTAACCAGGTAAATTTATTCAATTCTTTACAAAAGTTGATGTTATTTTCTTGCTTTAGACAAGGTATATTGTCAGTGTTTTTTCTGATATAGTCAAATATCGTCAGCGATACACTTAGAAAGATTTTTATGAACCTGCAACAGTTGAGTCGATTCGAGTTACGCCAGATTTGTTATTTTGTAGCCCTGGTGCAAGCAGAAAATAACTTTACAGTTGCAGCCCAGCGTCTTGGTATTAAGCAACCGCCATTGACGCAGCGCATTCAAGCCCTAGAGAAACTACTAAGTGCGGATCAAGGTTCTTCTAAAGTCAAATTATTCGATCGCAGTACACGTCCAATTACGCTGACGGCTGCTGGTCAAGTGTTCCTGGAAGAAGTTCAACAAGCCCTATTGCATCTAGATCGAGCCATTGTGCGATCGCAGCAGGCTCATCAAGGTCAGATTGGTTGTCTCGCCATAGGTATGACAAATTTCATCGCCAACAGTCTATTGCCTGATATTGTGCAACAGTTTCAGCAACGCTTCCCGAATGTCACCTTGGAAATGCGCGAAAGTCCCGTTGAACAACGATGGAATATGCTTAAACAACGGCAAGTGGATGTGATATTTGAACAAGCCGAAAAATTCGATCACATCGATCCAGAATTCATGTTTCAACCGATTTTTCAAGAATATTTTATCCTGGCTGTAGCAGTGGAGCATCCATTGGCTGCACAAGCGAAGGTTGATTTAAAAGACCTGCAAACAGAAAAAATTATCTTGCCGCCAGTAGAGATATTTCCATCTTACCAAAAGGTGATTACCCTATGCCAAGATGCAGGTTTTGACCCCACCATCGTCAAAACCGTAACCGCAACTGGAGCAGTGACTTTACTCAGTCTTGTGGCTGCGGGTGTGGGCGTTTCCATCTTGCCGAATCATGTGCAAAGTTTGCAACGTAAGGGTGTGGTGTATCGACCACTAACGGGTGTGCATTTAAAACGGCAAGTTGCTGCTGTCTGGCGAGAAAACGATAGTTCGATAGTTCTAGGCCACTTTCTCCAAGTGATTCAAGAATTAACCCATCTGCCATTGCAAGATTCATGGTGATAGATACAGTTTGCGAGTAAGCAGATATTGCCTCCATCGATAGCAGAATGATAATTGTAACGACTGTGTTCAAAGTCAAGGGCGATCGCCATATATTATCTCAGTCCTCAACTATCTCCGTACTGAGTTCCCCTCCTTTAGTTAAATTCCATACCATTTGTTAAAGAAATGTAAATCAGTTTCCCCTAGGTGAACCAGAAAAAAATATCTAAAAAAAACAAATATTCAGTAAATATACTGATTTGTTCCGTGTTTTTTCCATTTTCTCTACAAATGTCTATTTTTAAACTTTACGTAAATGTATCATCCTACCTTCACCAAATTGAAGTTTTTCATTCAAAATAGGCTTTAAATGGCAGGGAAGTATTTATCAATACATTCCAACAAGATATTTTATTCTGTGTAAATGAAAAAAGTAGTTGATATTTGGTTTCTAGCTAGCTCCCAAAATACGGCAATCAGCAAGCAGATGAAGTGTGATGTAAATTACAGTAATGTCCCGAAAATCTACCCGAAGATTTATCTGTAGTTATACTACCTATGCTTCTGGTTTATATGTGGGGAGTTTGTAGCCAATATGTATCGCTATAAGCGTGAAACCCTATTACTTTTCATGTAAATAAATAGAGGTTAATCTACCAAATACTTAAGTATATGCACTGAAGTCGAAGTGCATATATAAACATGCATACGTTAATTAACTAAAACATCAATATTTTCAGAGGATTTTCCAGTGAGTAATAATCCGGATAATTTCAATAGTGCTGGACTAACTACAGAAATTCGTCCCCAGTCTGCTTCACCATTAGATAACTCCCTAATCCGTCAATCTAGCTCTTCTGGACCGATTTTATACAATGGGAATTTCTATGAATTAGTCACAGTCGGAAGTGATATTTCCTGGGAAGATGCGAGAACTCAAGCAGCAGGACGTACCCACGAAGGTAGACAAGGTTATCTTGCCACTATTACCTCTCAAGGAGAGCAACAGTTTATCCAAGGTCTTGTCAATAATGCTGGTATTAACGTTTGGTTAGGTGGAAGCGATACTGCGGTTGAGGGAGATTGGCGTTGGGTGACAGGACCTGAAGGTTTAGCGAATAATGGTGCTGGTACTCCTTTCTGGAGTGGTGGTGTCAACGGTCAACCCGTTTCTGGTAGCTATGTCAACTGGAGTAGTGGGGAACCCAATGACGCAAATAATAACAATCCAGCAGAATCAGAAGATTATCTAATGATGATTGGTAGTCCGACACTCGTGAATCAAAACCGAGTCCTGGGAAGTTGGAATGATTTCCCCAACACTAATGGTGTAGATAGTTTCCGTCCCCAAGGCTTTATCGTTGAGTATGGTGGTTTAGCAGGGGATAACATACCTGGAAACGGTGGCTCTGGAAATAATGGTTCTGGGAATAACGGTTCTGGGAATGGCAATTTACCAAGTCCCAGCTTGAAAAATGACCTGTATTGGCGTAATTACAATAACGGAGAAAACGCCTATTGGGAGATTGTTAGTTCCACCACCGAAGGACAGTTGTCAGTTGATATTGGTGCATCTAATTTCCTAAACCAGCTTCCAGGTAAGGAATGGGCTATGGATTTAGTTGCCGATTTTAATAAAGACGGTCAAAGTGATATTTTCTTCCACAATTATTCGACCGGTGAAACCCAAGTTTGGCTACTACAAAAAAATCCCACAACTGGAGAAGTTTCACGCATCGGTTCTGCTATTGATATCATCAGAATTCCCGAAGCCGGTTGGAGAATTGTGGGTGCAGCCGACTTTAATAAAGATGGTGTGACAGATATTGTCTGGCGTAATCAAAATACCAGCAAAAATGGTGTTTGGATAATGGGATCTAATGGTAATAATTCTAGTATTACTGCTGGATTTTTCATCGATTCCGATGCACCTTCCGAGTGGTTTATTGAGTCTGTTGCGGATATTGATAATAACGGTAAATATGATTTCGTGTGGCGGAATGATAATGGAGACCTAGCCATCTGGGAAATGACCTATAATTCCCAAATTAATCCACCAACCGCTACTAGCAATGGAATTGTACAAGCTGTTGCAGCAAATGCACCAAATAATCCCTTCTCTCGATCTGCGGCTTATTTCCTGAGAATCCGGGAGAGTGTTGATTCCGTTTTAGGTGCTGTTGCCGATTTTACCGGAGATGGTATTCTCGATTTTGCTTGGCATAATGATAAAACTGGTGTGGCAAAAATTTGGACATTAGCTACTGCAACTAACGGAGAAATTTCTCGCAGTCGGGAAACAGTTTTATCTCCGAATACTGGTGCAAATTCTGGTTGGGAAATTGCTGGAGTAGGTAAATTAAATCAAGATACAACTCCTGATTTGGTTTGGCGTAATTATTTAACTGGTGAAAATGCCGCTTGGACAATCAATCATAGTGCGCAAAATGGAGTCACTTTTGGTACTGGTGTCTTCTTTTCAGGTGTTGGACGTGTTATTGATATTAACTGGGAACTTGAAGCTGTAGAAGCTCCTAAAACTCCTACTGCTGCATAGTTGAATTTGAATATCTTTGTTGGTTGTCATAGAGTGTTCCTAATTATAGATTCGGCTAGTTTATTTAGAAGTATAGAACTAAATTCACTCCAGAAATTTTGGATATTTTTGGAGTTTCCCCAGTTTTGTACTTGATTAAATTATATCAATCAGGACTTACGTAACTGGCATATTATTTTAAGTTCGTAGTGAGGACTTTAGTTCTCAAAGTAAGTGCTATACGCGCTGACTACAAACAAAAAATCAGAATTTTGATGACACTTGCGTCAGTCCTAAAAAATTATACAGAGGGGTTAATTCTATTTAGCCTCTCTGTTTTTTCTTAATCTTCACCAGACTTGCGTGAGCAAAAATCAAATCAAATTCCGATAGCAATCCTAGGTCAGTTGTACATGCTATCCTTTTCCAGGACTTGATTTAAGGCGCTCCTGCGTTCACGAATCGTTTAGGATGACTGCATATAACAATAACTTAATAACGTTACCAATCCAAAATCCAAAATCCAAAATCCTCACATAACCTAATTTTGTTAACACCTTTACAAAAGTTAGTAAAGATATGTTAAAAAGAAAAAAATAATCTTGACGAATTTAGAGATTTTTTCGACATAAATGGCAATTACTGCGGTAGTCTAGATCCAGTAAATATATCTCCTGATTTGAAAAACTGGATATTATGACATCAGTTGTTTCCACTTCGTTACGTACAATTCGGATTGGTTCGCGCAAAAGCCAATTAGCCCTAGTTCAAACCTATTGGGTACGCGATCAACTTCAAAAATGTTTCCCGGATATGAAGTTTGAAGTGCATACCATGTCTACCCAAGGGGATAAGATTCTGGATGTGGCGTTGGCAAAAATTGGGGATAAGGGTTTATTTACCAAGGAACTCGAAGTTGGGATGTTGAATGGGGAGATTGATTTTGCGGTTCATTCTTTGAAGGATTTACCGACGAAGCTACCCGATGGTTTAACTTTGGCTGCGATTACGGAACGGGAAAATCCAGCTGATGCGCTGGTTGTCCATGAAAAGTTTAAAGATTACCAATTAGAAACCTTACCACCGGGAACTGTAGTGGGAACATCTTCTCTACGCAGGTTAGCTCAACTGCGCCATCATTTTCCCCACCTAGAATTTAAAGATGTGCGTGGTAATTTAAATACCCGTTTAGCCAAGTTGGATGCGGGTGAATACGATGTGCTGATTTTAGCGGTTGCAGGTTTGGAACGCTTGGGGATGGGCGATCGCATTCATCAAGCTATCCCCAGCGAGTTTTCCTTACATGCTGTCGGTCAAGGTGCATTGGGAATTGAATGTCGCGCAGATGATGATGATTTGATTGCCATGTTAAAAGAGGCTATTGAACACAGCGAAACCCGCGATCGCTGTTTGGCAGAAAGAGCTTTCTTACGGGATTTAGAAGGTGGTTGTCAAGTACCTATCGGTGTAACTTCTACAATTGATGGCGAAACTTTAACATTGAGTGGTATCGTAGCCAGTGTGGATGGACAAAAATTAGTTAAAGATACCGTATCTGGACCTGCGATCGCGGCTGAAAGTTTAGGAACCCAATTAGCCCACAGTCTACGGGAACAAGGAGCGCAGGCTATTTTAAACGAAATTTTCGCTGAAATCCAACGTTAATAGCTTTCTGTTAGTTTTCAGTTATTGCGGTAAACTGTCGAAAATAGAGCATTTTCATCATCATTTGTGAATAAACATGAAGGTGCTAACTTTTTTGATTCAGCTTGAGAAGGTCAGGGTGAATTAGGAAAGTTAGCACTAATGTTTTTATATGAGAATGCAGGAAACAGAATACAGGAGGAAATTTCTTTTTATCATCCTCTCTATGCCTGGTAACGCTACCTGGGAGGCTCCGCTTTAATCCACGATATCATACAAATTTGAAAAACGATTGCGACGGATGAAAATGAGAAAAGCAACTTCTCTTCCCCAACTTTCCGTAAAATCCAAAATCCAAAATCCAAAATCTAAAATCTAAAATCGATTAGTCCAAACCATCTCCCCTATCCTGTATTCTGGAACATGCAGAGTCGGGAAAAAGCAAAAATGCGAATTTTATTTGTAGCAGCAGAAGCAGCACCAATTGCCAAAGTTGGAGGAATGGGTGATGTGGTGGGTGCATTACCAAAGGTGTTGCGGCAAATGGGTCATGATGTGCGAATTTTTATACCATACTACGGGTTTTTACCCGACAAAATGGAAATCCCCCAGGAACCCATTTGGAAGGGTTTTGCCATGTTTCAGGACTTCCATGTTTACGAAACAGTTTTACCGGGTACTGACGTACCGTTATATTTATTTGGTCATTTAGCCTTTTCCGGTCGACGTATTTATGGTGGTGAGGATGAGGGTTGGCGCTTTACTTTGTTTGCCAATGGAGCGGCAGAATTTTGTTGGAATTACTGGAAACCGGAAATTATTCACTGTCATGATTGGCACACCGGGATGATACCTGTGTGGATGCATCAATCCCCGGATATTACCACGGTATTTACGATTCATAATCTCGCTTATCAAGGACCGTGGCGCTGGTATTTAGAACAGATTACTTGGTGTCCTTGGTATATGCAAGGTCATAATACAATGGCTGCGGCTGTCCAATATGCTGACCGGGTAAATACGGTTTCACCAACCTATGCAGAACAAATTAAAACACCGTTATATGGCGAAGAATTGGAAGGGTTAATGTCGTTTATTAGCGGCAAATTATCAGGTATTCTTAATGGTATTGATACAGAGGTTTATAATCCGGCAACGGATAAATATATTACTCAGCAATTTGATTTTGATACTATAGATAAACGCAAAGCAAATAAAATCGCCTTACAGGAGGAAGTTGGTTTAGAAGTCAATTCCCAAGTTTTTTTGATTGGGATGGTGACACGGTTAGTGGATCAAAAAGGGATTGATTTAGTGATTCAAATCCTAGATCGATTTATGGCCTATACGGATGCACAATTTGTGTTATTAGGTACTGGAGATAGGTATTATGAAAGTCAAATGTGGCAAATGGCTTCCCGCTATCGTGGACGGATGGCTATTCAATTGCTGTATAACGATGCTCTAGCACGACGAATTTATGCTGGGACAGATGGATTTTTAATGCCAAGTCGGTTTGAACCCTGTGGAATCAGTCAAATGCTGGCTTTACGTTACGGTTCTGTCCCCATCGTCCGTCGAACAGGGGGATTGGTGGATACGGTATCCCATTATGAACCGATGCTGGAGTCTGGTACTGGTTATTGTTTTGACCGCTATGAACCGTTAGATTTATTTACCTGTTTAGTTCGAGCTTGGGAAGGTTTCCGCTTTAAACCACAATGGCAAGCTTTACAACAACGGGGAATGAAGCAGGATTTTAGCTGGATACAGTCAGCGAAGCAGTATGATGCTTTGTACCATTCAATGTATGGTGGAAATCCCTAATTCGATTGGGGATTTTGCGGAAAGTTGGGAAATAGAAGTTACCGGGAAGATTTTCTGCTTACAAAGTTCTGCGGGGGGAGCGTCCCCCCGTAGACTTTGTGCTTTCTGGTAAACTTCGGGGGAGATTTATTCTTCCACCAGACTTTACCCTCACGGATTTGGGATGAGGAGTTGAAGTCATTGCGTTGCAATTCGCTTGTTTTTGCAGAAAGTTGAAGGAGTCGTTTTTTCCGCAAACTTCCTCAGATTTTTTGGTTCTAGAAGTCAGGGTTTCAGCACAATCATCTTGTTCCATCGAGATTTATCTTAAAACCTAACTTTTTACCAATGATTTTAAATGCGGAATTTGTACTAAACAAGAAGAATACGTCCAAAACCCTAGCGACATATATGAAAATAACGGTTTTGTCAATCTTTTCCCTTACTTAATTTCGACCGACCCTGGGAAAAATATTAAAAAATTATTAATAATGAATACACAGATAAGTAATTCCAATATTAAAAAGGGTAAATAGTTGGACTAATAGCGTTAAGCTAATTTTGTGTTCGCAAGAAATATATGTGAAACTTAACACAGTATTTTCAGGTGAGCGCAATTAGATAAAATCTCAACCATCAGCATTTTCGGATGTTGCGAGATTAGATGTAGTGCTAATTTCCCATGACTGAAATAGCATTACCAAAAAAGTTTAAATTTTTCAATTATCTGAGTTTTATCATTGACTCAGTAATTGCAGTATTTTGACAGCATTTAGTTGACTTTGTTCCTGGCCAAATTAAGGTTAGTTTAAGGCATTTATATGACTATCGGACTTAATCTCAATCAGGGTTGTAATCTCAAGTGGAAGCTGGGAGACAAAGATAGATTTCTTTCCACATCTAAAATTCCCCTGAATCACATTTTGCGATCGCTTTGGTGGAAATAATTCATCTCAAAGGGATTCGCAACTTGAGATTTTGGTATTAATTTGGTCAATATAATTTAAATTGACTCTGTTACCATATCAGCAGCTAAATCAACTAGTAATTCGTAGGTTATAGTCCGTAATCATGTTTTAGATGGGGATTTGAAACATTCGTCTGAACTCACGGCGAAGTCCCACCTAGACCATAACTGGTTATAGGAGTAGGGTAATGAAACCCTTTTTAATTACGGATTATGTCGCTTGCTTTCCGCGTAGCAGGTATTAACAATTACGAATTAACCTCAAGTTTTGATTGGGATGAAATTGAAAGCAGATGGGATATTAGGGCTGATTTTTTCAAATTGAGCTTCTTTCCCCATTTTATTTACTAAGTCTGTCGGCACAAATCAGCGTCAATCCAGTTGGATACGGGTCGCTGTGAATCTTGGGATTCAACGTTTCACCGACGTTATGTAATTGATGGGAATGGATGCAAATCTCTCTGATGAATTAGCTTGATTGAGGACGATTCACCAATTGCTCTAATTTGGGCTGAACTTTCGGATATTAGGAAAAAGCCAGTTTCCCAGATACAGTGAATGGTAGTTGCTTCCCTTGGAGGTCGTAAATACCATTCCTGTTGACACTGGTTTAATCTGGTAGAGCAGCACTAATATTTAAAAGTCATAGCAAAGTTTAGTTGGCAGTTCAAAAGGCTTTATTTTGGATCAGCTTTTGACTCCACTACATGTCGTCCTCTTCAAGATAATGAATTTCATTTGCAATCCCAATTCGACCACATCCCTGACAAATTCGCGAGAAATAATATCCTGACCAACATCTGGTTTCAAAGGGTAGAACCCTGTCTGAATCTGCATTTCGAGTAATCTGTCCCCTAGAATTTGCTAGTCAATGGGTTTTGTACTACGTACATGAATCATCAGCTTTATTAGTAATTTAAACCTATTCCTGAAGGAGGATAAAAAAATGGGTATTCCCCACGCAACTTTCACCGCAACAGATTCAGCATTTCATGTCACCGGGTATGAAAAGATTGAATTTGACTTGTTATATGTAAACGGTGCATTCAGTATTAAGAATCCAGAAATAGCTGACACTTATCAGAACTTTGGACGAGTAATAGCAGTTGTGGACGCTAATGTCAACCGTCTCTATGGTGAACAAATTCGTGAATACTTCCGTTATTACGAGATTGATTTAACTCTGTTTCCCGTCACAATTACCGAACCGGAGAAGAGTTTGACAACCTTTGAGAAGATAGTGGATGCATTTGCAGATTTCGGTTTAATTCGTAAAGAACCCGTGTTAGTCGTCGGGGGTGGACTGGTGACGGATGTGGTCGGATTTGCTTGTGCTGCGTACCGTCGTAGTACCAATTACATTCGTGTACCAACAACTTTGATTGGTCTAATTGATGCAGGAATTGCCATTAAAGTCGCAGTGAATCACAAAAAGCTCAAGAATCGTCTCGGAGCATACCACGCACCGAAACAGGTGATTCTCGACTTTTCCTTCCTGAAGACCTTACCTATTGCTCAGATTCGCAACGGAATGGCAGAATTGGTGAAAATTGCTGTAGTTGCAAACGTGGAAGTATTTGAGTTGCTCTATAAATATGGAGATAAACTTTTAGAAACCCACTTTGGTTATGTGAATGGAACTCCAGAATTACAAGCGATCGCTCATCAAATCAACTACGAAGCGATCAAAACCATGTTGGAATTAGAAACTCCCAACCTACATGAATTAGACTTAGATCGGGTGATTGCCTATGGACATACCTGGAGTCCGACCCTGGAATTAGCTCCCCGTGTGCCTTTATACCACGGTCATGCAGTGAATATTGACATGGCTTTATCGGCGACAATTGCTGCAATAAGGGGATATATTAGCAACGAAGAGCGCGATCGCATTTTAGATTTGATGAGTCGAATTGGTTTATCTTTAGACCATCCTCTGTTTGATATTGATCTAGCTTGGCGAGCGACAGAATCAATTACTCAGACTAGAGATGGTAAACTCAGAGCAGCAATGCCACGTCCAATTGGTAATTGCTTCTTCGTCAATGATTTAACAAAAGATGAATTAGCAACAAGTTTACTAGCTCACAAGGAATTATGTGCTACCTATCCCCGTGGTGGTGAAGGAGTAGATGCATACATCGGTACAGAAGAAATAGAAATGGTGGGAGTGTAGGAGATTCCTGGTTATACCAATTTCCAAAAAAATTAGAGACGCGATATATCGCGTCTAGCATGACAATATATCGCGTCTAGCATGACAATATATCGCGCTAGCATGACAATATATCGCCTCTAGTTTGGAATCGGTATAAACACCCCATTTTTGAATGGTTGTCAGTCTTCAGGCTGTCAGGGCAAAATCAAAAGTAAGCTTTTTCTATACTAAAGCCCCAACTACAAACTTCTCAAAACCTATGTAGTCGAGTAGTAGTGCTTTGTCCCATTAATTTTGATGGGTTGCAGGAGTAGCTATAATTCTTGATTTAAGGGATAAATCCCTCATATGGGACAGATCAATAGTAGTACTCCACCACATTAATTTTGCCGGATTCATGGTGAAAGCATTCATATTTTTCTTCTCCTACCCGTTAATTTCCGATCCAATAATCCAAAATCTCAAATCCAATGGTTCAAATCGTCAAAAATAACACTTCACGTCCGGTGACTCCCCACGGGATTTTAGTGGAAAAACTAGGACAAATTACCGAAAAAATTGCCAAGGGAGAAAGTATTCAGGAGATTCAAACCATAGTTGAAGATGCGTATAATTTAGCTGCTGGTTTAGAGCCTTATATCAGTGCTTATACGACTAGTGAATCTCCCGAATTGGCAGAATTGACTCGGAAAACCGCATCAGAAGACTGGTCAAAACGTTTTGAAGATAGGGAAACGGTGCGACAGTTAGAACAGGAAATGTTGTCAGGACACGTGGAAGGACAGACACTAAAGATGTTTGTGCGGATGGTAAAAGCCAAACGGGTGTTGGAAGTAGGGATGTTTACCGGATATTCCGCTTTAGCAATGGCGGAGGCTTTACCCGATGACGGTTATTTGCTAGCCTGTGAAGTGGATGAGTATGTAGCTAGATTTGCTCAAGATTGCTTTGCTCAATCTCCCCACGGTTGCAAAATCCAAGTGAAAGTTGCACCCGCTTTGGAAACTTTGCAAAACTTAGTGGATGTAGGGGAAAGTTTTGATTTAATATTCATAGATGCGGATAAAAGGGAATATATTGCCTATTATCAGATGATTCTGGATGGGAATTTACTTGCACCGGGAGGAATTATCTGTGTGGATAACACCCTCATGCAGGGACAAGCATATCTAGAACCCGAAAAACGGAGTGCAAATGGAAATGCGATCGCGGAATTTAATCGATTAGTAGCAAATGATGCACGGGTTGAGCAAGTGATTTTGCCTTTGCGCGATGGTGTGACACTGATTAGTCGGGTGATATAGGTATTACTCATGATAGATACGGTTTCTTTGAATAAATCCCTTGCTGAGAAAGGTTTTGGTAGACGAGAGATAGGTGTCATTGGACGTAATTTAGCAACTTTGGGTTTACTGTTACTAGTCCTACCTATTAATTTGTTGTTAACAGGAGTAGGACTTATAAGTCGGGTTTCTTTGAGAAACCCGATTTCTCAGAAAACCATCCTGATTAGCGGGGGGAAAATGACCAAAGCGTTACTAATTGCGCGGAGGTTTCACGCTGCTGGACATCGGGTAATATTGATTGAATCCCATAAATACTGGTTGACAGGACATCGTTTTTCCAATGCAGTTAATAAGTTTTATACTGTTCCTGCACCGGAAAAAAATCCATCTGCATACATCCAAGCATTACTGGATATTATTAAGCGGGAAAAAGTAGATTTATATGTTCCCGTTTGTTCTCCCGTTGCTAGTTATTATGATGCGTTGGTTAAGTCGGAAATGGGGTTTCTTACACAAGTCTTCCATTGCGACCCGGAAATGGTGAAAATGCTCGATGACAAATTCACCTTTGCGGAAACAGCAAGGAAACTGGGATTGTCAGTTCCTAAGTCATTCTTGATTACCCATCCCCATCAAGTCATTAACTTTGACTTTCAGAAGGAAACCCGTCCCTACATTCTTAAAAGTATTCGTTACGACTCAGTGCGACGCTTAGATTTAACCAAACTACCCTGTGAAACTCCAGAAGCAACAGAAAGATTTGTCAGGAGTTTACCCATTAGTCCAGAGAATCCCTGGATTATGCAGGAATTCATTCCTGGTCAAGAATACTGCACCCATAGCACAGTCAAAAACGGGGAATTACGGATGCACTGCACATCCAAGTCTTCAGCTTTTCAAGTCAACTATGAAAATATAGACCATCCCCGTATCCAGTCATGGGTAAGTAAATTTGTCAAAGAGTTAGGAATTACTGGACAGGTATCCTTCGACTTCATTGAAACAGAAGATGGGGAAGTATATGCAATTGAATGTAATCCCCGTACCCACTCCGCTATTACCATGTTTTACAACCATCCCAGGGTTGCGGATGCTTATTTAGATGAGGGAGTTTGGGAACAACCAATTCAACCCTTACCTGACAGTAAACCCACCTATTGGTTGTACCATGAGATATGGCGGTTGACGGGTATTCGTTCCTGGAAGGATTTACAGTATCGCTGGAAAGTATTATCTACAGGAGTTGATGCGATTTACTCCTTAGATGACCCCTTACCCTTTTTGATGGTACACCATTGGCAGATACCTCTGTTATTGTGGCAAAATCTGTTGCAATTGCGAGGTTGGGTGAGGATTGATTTTAATATCGGTAAATTGGTAGAATTAGGGGGAGATTAGACGGTTAGGATACAGGAGACAGAATATAGGATACAAAACCTGGGTTTCTCACGAGTAAGTTGTAAGCCTTGAGTAAGGGACTGATTTTCCTTCTACGGATTATCCCTGTGAGTTCTAGGGTTTTGTGAGAAATGCGGGAAAAAATATCTTGTGTTTGCATCTTCGTCAGAATTCAAGTTTTTTAGATTAGTCCTAATTAAACCTGACTACCCCTAGGTCGAAGCTAGCTACGATGGTTTATAAAGCTTGAAACCTGTGTCCAGCAATATTCGTGGTCAATAAAAGTTTTTAAAAACCTCACATTAATTTTGATGAGTAAAGAAAGGCACCCAGTAGCGCTATTTTACGACAACCCTGAGGGTATAGCGCCTTTATGATAAAGCTTTGTCGAAGCTAAAGCCACTAATACAAACCCTTCAGAACTTATGTGATGAACCACTAGTCTATTGAGAACAAAATCAGTAAACCAGGAATCAATCAGTTATTGAGTTTGTTATCAACTAAATTTAAAGGTGACTTTGAACTTTAACTGAAAAAATCATTCATTCACAAGGATTGTCGCGTTTACAATCCGTCGTAGCGAGCTTCTCCCTAGGAGTATTCACGTTTATTTACATTTGGTATGCAATCAAAATTATAGACGTAGCAATGCTACTTACACACGTTAATCCAAAATTACATTATAGACGTAGCAATGCTACGTCTCTACACACGTTAATCCAAAATCAAAATGGTTCAAATTCAACCTTCTTTACCAACCAACTCCACACCTACCCAACAATTACGGGTTCTACACCTAGCAGGTTCTCGCGTTTCCGACTTTTACTATAATCTTTCCATCATATATACCCAAGCAGTCATTCAACCTGCTGGAGTAATTAACTATTATGCAGTTGTTCATCCAGACGGACTTTGGCAAATCGGTTCATCCCTAGAGTTATTATCGGCAAAAATTTCCCTTTCCGAGATGATATCCCGACTACCACAGATAGATGTGGTGATTCCCCATATGTTTTGTTTTCCAGGGATGACCAGTTATCGAGCATTCTTTGAAGATATTTTGGGCATACCTGTAGTCGGTTCCCCGTCCCATTGTACAGCTGTTGCTACCAACAAATCCCAAACCCGTAGTGTTGTTAAAAGTGCAGGTGTATGTGTTGCTCAAGCTCAACAACTCCGTCGCGGTGATATACTGACGATGCAACCTCCTTTCGTTGTCAAACCGAATTCTGAGGACAACTCTTTAGGTGTGACGTTAGTGAGGGAGAAAGCAGAGATAGATACTGCATTGCAAACAGGTTTTCAATTCGATGATACTTTGCTAGTGGAAGAGTATATACCGGGAAGGGAAATACGTGTTGCAGTCATTGAACGGAATAATCAATTAGTAGTTCCCTCCATGATTGAATATCTATTCACACCAGAACATCCTATCCGTACTACCCAGGACAAACTGGAATTGCAAACAGACGGCACACCCAAAAAACAACCAGACCAACCGACAGCAAAACCCGTATGTCCAGCAAATGTGACACCAGAGTTATTTACAGAACTTGCAGAAGCAGCGAAAACAGCTCACATTGCTTTAGGATGTCGGGATTACTCTTTGTATGATTTTCGCATCCATGCAGATACAAATCAACCCTACTTCTTGGAAGCAGGTCTATTTTGGTCTTTCGGTAAGATTAGTATGATTTCGCGAATGCTAGAAGCTGACGGGGAAAATTTAGAACAGGTCGCTGGGGAATTATGGTATCGCGCTGCAAATAGAACTCGTGTCGCTTGTGGTTCCCTGTTTAAGGGGATATAAGTAGGGTCTGGGGAAAGGGAGAGACGCGACATGTCGCGTCTGTAAAGGGAATGGTTTTAACCCAACTATTCCACTTTTCACAAACTGCAAAAATTACAAATGCCAGGTTTTTAAGCCTTACATCATTCCTGACAAGTTAAGGTGAAATTAGTTTTGTCAACTCGTAATTATCCTTAAAAGTGAGGTAGAGAAGAAATATTAAATTCACCTTTGCACTGAGTTTTCCACGCCAGAATCAATTATGCATTGAAAATTTAGCGATCGCATCCTTCAAAATCATGTTTATTCATCCAGATTTTGACGATATTTTGAGCATTATTACTTATTGACAAAAGACCAATGAGTTGAAATTGTTCGCAGTGACCTTACATATCTATTTTCTCCTCAATCCCTCGCAAGATATGGAGACGCGATATATCGCGTCTTTTTTTCAGCAAACCTTAAGTAAGTCGGCGTTAAAAAATCAAGGTATGTCCGAAACGAGTAGAACGCAGTGACAGGAAGCCATCTTAAGGCTTTGAATATTGTTTACAATCCGTTACATAATCGTTACATAATTAGGTTTATTTGTGACGACTTACTTAGGTGGGGTAGTTTCTGTGTTGAACTGAATCGATTTTATTAAGAGTATATAAAGATACTCAGTGATTCCGTAATTGATAGTAATTAACCTGTATCTTCTGAATGAAAGAAAACAGCACCTCAAAAGCAACAGGAGATACAAAATGATGGTAGGGAAGGCATGTAAATTAACATTAGCAGGTTTGGTGTTAATGCTATCAGTTGGTTTTCCGAAAGCGCAAGCAATTAGTGTAAATAATACAGAAATTAATCAATCCGAATCAAAATCTTTCGCACTAGTTAATAATCATCAAACAACAGCCAAACAACCTATCTTGATTGCACAGAATGATACCTATGTGGGTGCAGATGGAGATTTTGAAATTAGAATTCCCGGTGTAATCCAAGAAAATAAAAATCAGAAATTAGTTTCATACAGCAATAACACTCAAACAGTTTATGTTATTCATTACCGAGACCTGCCATCCGAAGTATCTTATCTCCCCGGTAATGCAGTCGCTCAAGTATTACGAGAGACCCTTAAAGAATCATTTGCGAGTGAAGGGAAAATCATTAGCACCACTGATTTGACTATCGCTGATAAGTATCCGGGAATCGAGATATTGGTGCTAAATAATGATGGAACAAAAGGAAAATATAGAAGCTACATAGTTCAAAGAAGAATGTATATTATAGGAGCAGTGACTCCGAAGACACTGACTGGGGAAGTGGATGAATTTTTAGATTCTTTTGGAATTTATACAAATCGTTTACGTTAAAAAGATAACTGATGAATTCCTAATCCTAAATAATATGTTTGGTATTTCAATATAGTTTATTGGTTTATTGAAAGGTAATTAAATTGTAAATATTACTTATATCAAAAAAACACACTTATATTGATAATTACCATTACTGACAAATGCGATCGCCTGTTATCCCAACCAAGCGATCGCATTTTGTGTGGAGATATTATACTTGATACGGGGTCAGTGACCAGTAGATTGCTACGCTACAGGTCTACATAATAGCTTATTCCCACTTCCTACTCCCTACTCCCCACTCCCAATACGGTTCGGTTAATAATTTTTCGTTGTGGTTTCGGGAGACGCGATATATCTCGTCTCTACAATGTTTATGAATTTTCTTATCCGAACCGTATTGTCCCCACTCCCTCCGCATCAAACGAATTACTCGCGAGAAATCCAGAATAACAAAATACCGAGAAGATAGTCTTCCCGGTATATTTAGCCAACGATCTAGGAGATTTGCAAGTACATCCCTGTTTTTATTCAGACTGATGTTCGTAGGATTCGTAGCTTTCGTGGGTATAGGATTCATGTTGTTTCTTGTGTCCGAAAGGGAATCCTTCTTTATCAATCAGGTCAAATTTGATTGGACTATGGGGAGTTGAGGGTGTGGTTGGTAAATAACCGAATCCATACCCGTAACCAAATCCACCTGCAACGCTATCCAGTTCACTAACTGATAGTTCTACTGCTGTAATTTTGATTTTGTGCGACATGACTGTGACTCCTGATATAAATGAGTTAGTTTGTGAGTTTGAATGAGATTTGTTGGGAGAAGGGCAAATATTTGGTATTTATTAATTTGCCCAGTTAAGTTAGTTAAACTAGTTAAATTAGTTGAACAAATTCAGAGATTGGCCAGAATTGCTCTTAATTTCACGAGCTTGAACAACTAAAGCGTTACCAGCACCACCGGGACCTGCAAAGGTTTGTTGCGCAACTGCTAAATCCTTTTGTTGGAAGTTAGCATCGGTATCTAAATCTAAAGCTTGAGCGGGAGCGAGGATAATTCCAAATCCACCTGCTACTGTTTCTAATTCGTCGATAGAAAGTTCTACTGCGCTGTTTTTAATTTCGTCAGACATGGTTTTCGTTCCTTGTTTAATGAGTTAGTTTGTGAGTTTGAATGAAATTTGTGGGGAGAAGGGCAAATATTTGATATTTATTAATTTGCCCAGTATATTTAGTTAAATTAGTTGAACAAATTCAGAGATTGGCCAGAATTGCTCTTAATTTCACGAGCTTGAACAACTAAAGCGTTACCAGCACCACCGGGACCTGCAAAGGTTTGTTGCGCAACTGCTAAATCTTTTTGTTGGAAGTTAGCATCGGTATCTAAATCTAAAGCTTGACCGGGAGCGAGGATAATTCCAAATCCACCTGCTACTGTTTCTAATTCGTCGATGGAAAGTTCTACTGCGCTGTTTTTGATTTCGTTAGACATGGTTTTAAATCCTGGATTAATTTAATAATGTTGTTTGTTTCTTAATTTGCGAGGAAGATGCAGCGAGAGAAAACTTTGAATATTTGTTTTTTATTTATCTTCGCTGCGGTTCGTTTCGCTTGATGTGTTTATAGTATGCAATTCAACCTAGGTTGAACATCGGAAAAACGTTGTATTTACAGCTATACAACTATCGAAGGAAGAGACTCATACTTTAGTTGGAGAAAATTAGGATGGCAATTTCCTCCCCACAGGCGCTGGAAAATGGCACAATGGGATGTGCGTTATTGTGATCGATAAACCAGAGTTAGTTGAAAATATATGAGTAGGCAGCGTATTTTATCCGGAGTCCAACCAACAGGAAATTTGCATTTAGGGAATTATTTTGGTGCAATCCGTAACTGGGTAGAAATACAAAGCCAGTTTGAGAATTATTTTTGTGTAGTTGATTTACACGCGATTACCGTACCCCACAATCCCGCAACCTTAGCCCAAGATAGTTATAGTATTGCAGCGTTGTACCTTGCTTGTGGTATTGATTTGCAATATGCAAATATTTTTATCCAGTCCCATGTTTCCGCCCATGCTGAGTTAACTTGGTTACTCAATTGCATTACGCCACTGAATTGGTTAACGGATATGATCCAGTATAAAGAGAAGGCGCAAAAGCAGGGTGAAAATGTCGGGGTGGGTTTGTTGGATTATCCAGTGTTAATGGCTGCGGATATTTTGTTATATCAAGCGGATAAAGTTCCGGTGGGGGAAGACCAAAAGCAACATATCGAGTTGACGCGGGATATTGTTGATCGGTTTAATCATCTGTTTGGTAAGGGTGAAAAAGTTCTCAAATCCCCAGAACCTTTGATTCGTAAGGAAGGTGCAAGGGTGATGAGTTTGACAGATGGGACGAAAAAAATGTCTAAATCTGACCCTTCGGAATTGAGTCGGATTAATTTACTGGACTCCCCCGAAGAAATTACGAAAAAAATTAAGAAGTGCAAAACCGATCCGCAACGGGGTTTAGTGTTTGATGACCCGGAGCGACCAGAGTGTAATAATTTACTGACTATGTATATGTTGCTTTCGGGGAAATCGAAGCAAGAAGTTGCGGATGAATGTGCTGATATGGGTTGGGGACAATTTAAACCGTTGTTGACAGAAACGACGATTAATGCACTAAAGCCGATTCAGGAAAAATATCAAGCTGTAATGGATGATAGGGGTTATTTGGAATCGGTGTTACGGGATGGTAGGGAGAAAGCGGAAGCTTTGGCTGTTTCGACTTTGAATGAGGTTAAAAAGGCGATGGGATATTCTTTACCAATCTAGATTTTCAATAAATACAGTGAGTAGGGAGTAGGGAGCAGGGAGTAGTGAATTCTGTAGACGTGCGTTATACTTTCCACGTCCGTAAACTAAGCTTTTCCTTTAGACAGTTAATGCTTAAAGGTCAACCGTCAACTGTCATCTGTCAACAAAACAAAAGGGAAATATATCAGCGTGCGAAGTATATTCTCCTGTCTCCTGCATCCTCAAGATAACCTCTGTCAGGGTGAGGTTTCCTGATGACAGGATTGTATGCTATAGCTGTACCTAGAGTCCATTCACTCGATGTTATGGCTGATACTTCAAATTTTCTTTCATCAATTTCTTTTCGTGATGCAGCTAGGAACGGTGATTTTTTAATTACTGCTGAGGTTGCTCCTCCTAAAGGAGGTAATCCAGAGCATATGTTGAGAATGGCGGCGACCCTTAAGGGGAGGGTTCATGCCGTCAATATTACTGATGGTAGCCGTGCGGTTTTACGCATGACTCCGTTGGCTGCCTCCGCAATTTTGCTGAAGCATGGAATTGAGCCAATTTGTCAATTTGCCTGTCGCGATCGCAATCGAATTGCCATGCAGGCTGATTTAATGGGCGCTCATGCCTTGGGTATTCGCAATATTTTAGCATTAACTGGAGACCCGGTGAAGGCGGGTGATCATCCAAATTGCAAGGGTGTGTTTGATTTGGAAGCGGTACGATTGTTACAGGTGATCCAAAAGTTAAATTTGGGTGTGGATTTTAATGACAAACCGTTGACGGACGGGGAATTGGATCTATTCCCAGGAGCTGCGGTTGACCCCCAATGTTCCAGTTGGTCGGGTTTGCAAAGTCGGTTTGAGAAAAAATTGGCCGCAGGTGCGCAGTTTTTCCAAAGTCAGTTAATCACCGATTTTGACCGTTTACAAAAGTTCATGGATGGAATTGCAGCTGGTTGTAATAAACCGATTTTGGCGGGGATTTTTCTGTTAAAGTCGGCGAAAAATGCGGAGTTTATTAACCGGATGGTTCCAGGTGTGAATATTCCCCAAGATATTATTGACCGTTTAGCAGCAGCACCAGATCCGTTACAGGAGGGGATGAAAATCGCCTCGGAACAGGTGCAATTTGCCAAACAGTTGTGTCAGGGTGTGCATTTGATGGCGGTAAAGCGGGAGGATTTGATTGCACCAATTCTCGATATGGCCGGAATTGCACCCATTGGTAAGGTGTATGCGCAAGTCGATGGGAATTTTTAGATTTTAGATTTTGGATTAACGTCTGTAGAGACGTAGCATTGCTACGTCTGTGGGAATTTTTAGATTTTAGATTTTGGATTTTGGATGAACGTCTGTAGATATGTAGCATTGCTACGTCTGTGGGAATTTTTGGATTTTAGATTTTAGATTTTGGATTAACGTCTGTAGAGATGTAGCATTGTTACGTCTGTGGGAATTTTTGGATTTTAGATTTTGGATTATCGTAGAGACGTAGCATCGCTACGTCTCTACGTTGCAGGTTAATTTAACTGGAAAAAACTTTGGTTTTGACGGGTTTTTCAGCTTCTAGGGTGGGGGGTATGTGGATTGCTAATGCCACTATGGTAATCACCATGTAGCTGACTAATCCCATCCACAGGATATGGTTGTTGTGCTGGTAGGAGGCTATGGTGGCTAAGGGAATAAATCCGCAGATAAAGGCTGTGAGGACGGCGTTGCGGAGGGTGATAACCTGCTTAATACCGATAAAATAACCTTCTAGCATAAATGCGATCGCAGTGAATCCCAGTAGGGGTAATAGCCAGAGGGTGTAATTAGTGATTTCACTGTTAACTTCTGTATGGTTGGTCAACAAACCAAATATGGTATCTGGAAAAATTACTGATATGAATGCGATCGCAGTGGCAATGATTAAACTGGTAAATAGGGATATGAGTAGTAATGGGATGAGTTTGTGTTTGTCTCCTTTGGCTTTGAAGTTACCTGTGAGGGTTTGGGTGGTTAAACCTACTCCTTGGATTGTAAATTGACTAAATAGGGCTATTTGCAGCAATAAACCGTTTTCTGCTAGGGTAGTTGTCCCCATTTTCGCACTTAGGTTGGTAAATAGGGCGTAGGTGCTAATTAACACAAGAAATCGAATGAGAATATTACCTTTAAGACCAATGGTTTTTTTCAATGCTTGTGGTTCCCAGACTTCCCGACATGCAACAAAAAATACCTGCCAATTGATGGTGAAACCAGCCCAAACTAAACCCACAATTAAGGCTAAATATTGACTAATTGCGGTTGCCAATCCCGCACCCATACTTAGCCAACCCCACTGGACAATCATCAAGTAATCCAACAACACATTTATACCGTTACCAACAATTGACATCAGCAGGACTGCACCGTTCATTTCCCTTCCTAGGAACCAACCAATGAGGACAAAATTAATTAATACTGCGGGTGCGCCCCAAATGCGAGCGTAAAAATAATCAATTCCCGATGCTTCAATTTCCGGAGAACCACTTAAAACCCAAAATCCCAATTTTTGTAAGGGGTATTGCAGACTTAAAATCAACAAGCTAATGCCCAAGGCGATTAAACCACTGCGTAAACCCGCAAGGATGACTGCTTTGTTATCATCTAAACCAGTAGCTTGGGCTGTAATTGCGTTGGTGCTGGAACGGAGAAATTTCAAAACCCGGTATAAATAGTCAAATAGGATAGTTGCTAAAATTACACCAGCCAAGTGTCGAATGTCTGCCAAGTGTCCTAAAAAAGCCACATCAACTATCCCTGCAAGGGGAACCATCATGTTTGAAAGGACACTGACGCTGGAAAGACGATAAAAACGCGGTAAAAAGTCGTATTGGGTGGGAATAGCAGAGGTCATAAATTGCGATCGCTGGGTTTTTTAGTAAATTTTAAGAAGTAGAGACGTAATATATTACGTCTATACATATATTCTGGATATATTACGTCTATACATATATTCTGGATATATTACGTCTATACATATATTCTGAAATATATTAAGTCTATACACATATTCTGGATATATTACGTCTCCAGGTGACATATATTCTGAATGTGTTGCAAACATTTGAAAATTCATCGTAGAGACTTAGCATTTCTATGTCTCTACTATTTTCGACAAATTCGTCTTTGCCAATTTGCAGGTAATTGACTGCAAGCTTGTTGAAAGGATTGGGGTGCATATCTCCACCAAGCAAATAAACCAACACT
The DNA here is from genome assembly GCF_002368395.1 of Calothrix sp. NIES-3974. GTDB lineage: Bacteria > Cyanobacteriota > Cyanobacteriia > Cyanobacteriales > Nostocaceae > NIES-3974. The sequence goes on along the minus strand of NZ_AP018254.1, from coordinate 380,032 downwards.
GGAAAGGGTGGCTAAAATTAACAACACCGCGATCGCAGTCACCACTGGATTCCATCGGGATTTTTTGGTTTTACTGTTGACTGGGGAAGGATTTTCTGAGTTTAATTCCCCTTGCTCGTCGCTGATAAAGTAATCTGGTTGCTCCGTACTTACTGGGGGTTCTAAATCTATATCTGTTGTATCTGTTGTTAAATTTTCTTTGATTAATTCCAGTTCTAACTCTGATGGTTGTTCAGCTTCAATACTTGCTGGTTCGTCAGTACTAACACGATAATAGGTTAATACCAGGGAAATATTATCATGGCCATTAACAGCGATCGCGCGTTTTAACCAAGCATACAAATTTTCTTCTAAACTGCTTTGGTGATTCAGAATTGGTAAGGCAAACTCTTCCCAGGTGCGTTCTACCAGGAAATTATCACTTAAGCCATCGGAACACAGTAATAAAACTGCGTCTTCATCGATAATTATTCTCTGGGTGTGGGGATGTAAATATTCGCCATCCTTCGCACCCAAGGCTTGAGTTAAACCCGTAGCATCCGCCCGCTCCAGTGCCTTTCGATACAAACTGCGTCCAGCACACACCTCACGGGTGCTAACATCATCATCAATTGTCAGTAACTGACAGCCATCACGGGTGATTAAATAGGCACGGGAATCACCCACCGTACCAACATAAACCTCATGGGAATTTTCCCCATCCCAACCCGTAATCGTTGTCACTCGTTGGGGAACTTGAATGGCGATCGCAATTGTTGTCCCCATCCGTTGTTTTCCTTGGCGTTGTTGAGTATTATTCGCAGTACAAATTAAATTATTCACAACCCGTAAACTGGCTGCTAATTGCTTGGACAAAATTTCTGGAGGGATAATTTCGCCGGTATTCTCAACTTCATGCAAATAGGCCCGTGCCTGCAACTTTAATGATTGTACCGCCATTTGACTAGCCACTTCTCCCCCTTCATGACCACCAATCCCATCAGCCACAATTGCCACACGGGGTAATAATGGGTCATCAATTACATCTTTATTAGTGGGGAAACAGGCATCTTCGTTTTGTAGAGATTCCTCCCCAGCATCCGTCACTCCCATCACCTGCAATCGTAACGGTAATTCTGCGGCAGCAGCAAGTAGTAATTGATTTAAGTGAAGGAGGATTTCTGATAAATCGGGATTGGTAGACCGTAACATTCCCAGGATATGCTGCAAACCTGCCGCTACGCTATCATGGGCACTGGCTACCAAACTTTCCCACCTATCCCCCATCTCTTTCAGTTGGGGTACATATTCACCATTAAGTTGAATTAAACGTACACACCAACCCTGTACCCGCAAATTTTCGGGATTAAGTAAACTTGCAGCCACCCCCATATCCAGTAAAGGTTGCCATAGCTGTAAAATTTGCCACAACCAGTAAACTTGACGTACCCCACTAGCAGTACTCCAAACCTCGGCTAATCCTGGATGTAATCGACCTTCCCCATCCAACGGTACGTTTTCCAACAATAAAATTTCCTGTTCCTGTTCCCAAACCACTCCATACACCTGGGGAAGGTGTAAGCGATGGGGATACAAGCGTAGATAGGGCAAAATTGCCGCATCAATTTCCCCTGGTATCTGGGGAGTTAAACCGGGTTGGGTATCCAACCAAATATGGGGAGCAATCACTTCATACCTTTGACCAACTAATTCCCCGACGGGATACCTAGCTGCGGCTTCATTAACCGCAATCACATAACGACGAATTAAAGGAGTTTGACAAGCTGCACAAACTAAATTAGTCGCTGGATTTTCTGGATGGGGACAATGGGGATTGACGCACCGTATAATTTGCTTAGTCACAAGCATAGGGTTTATTTTCGGGAATTTTTGCTGCTTTCGGGAATCGGATAATATATTTTAGGGAGACACTACACCTGATTCAAGTTGCCCATTTGATAGTGTTGACTGTTAATTGTTGACAGTCAACGGTCAAAAGTCAACAAACCGATCAATATTGATGATGCAGTGGATAACCAATTTGTAAAAAAGAGTCGGTAGAGACGTAATATATTACGTCTCCACATATATCCCCATATATTACGTCTCCACATATACTACGTCTCCACATATATCCCCATATATTTAAGTCTCCACATATATCCCCGTCTCCACATATATCGCGTCTCATCTTGAGTATGTGTTACCAACATTTTTGAATCGGTATGAGTTTTTGGTTATTAGCCTAGTAAGTCAAGCTGACTGGGTATTACATTAACCTCGATCTCTCACGAGTAGGTGAGCTTTTCATTTAGATGGTTAATCTTTAAAAATCAACTGTCACCTGTCACCTGTCAACAAATCAAAAGGCTAACTAATCCCTGTTATCTGCTCCCGTACTGTTAGCGCAACAACTCAGACACCTGTATCGGTCGATTGGTCAAGGCTGATTGCACAGGTGCAACCGGTGCGCCACCACTAGCAGGTAGACTAGTTAATTGAGAGCGATCGCCCCAACCCCCATTTTGGTCTTCTGGTTTGATTCCGGGGGGGACTGTTTTTCCTGTAGGGATACTAACAGCAGCAGTTTGAGTCGCTTGGACATAACGTTCACCGTCACCGGTAAACCGTAATCTTGGCCCTTCAATCTGGGGAATATTAGTATTTGTTTGAATTGATTCGTTGGATTCCGGATTCACTCCCACGTTATTTGTCGGTTGGTCTTTCACCTCCTGACTCATTTGGTCAAAAGTTGCGATGAAAGTAACTTCATTTTCGGGGATTAGTTGGGTCTGGGACTGGCTTTGCTGCCAAAATTCTTGATAACTACCATCGGGTGCAACTTGCCATAGATTTAAATCCGCTTCCCATTTACCATCCTTAACTTCAACAATTTGTCGAGCCAAAATCGAACGATTGCTACGCAGTTCCATTCCACTAATATTGGCTTGATTATCCTCCGGTTTTGCCAGATAACGTACCGCCGAAACCGCCACCCGACTAGTGTTGGGTAAATTGGTCGTCCCCTCCACCCGGTATAAACCATTGCTTTGCACTGGCTGTACTGATTTTATCTCTAGCTCGATTTCCTTTTGTGTATTTTTATTACATCCATAGGATGTCGTAATTAAAACCATAGAAATTGCTAGCAAACAATTTCTAATTGTCAAGGGGAGTAATTTAGATTTAGGCAGAGAATAATTGTGATCGAGCATAAGCAATGTGGTATGAATGGTTTAAGACAAAATCAGATTCAAGTCAAAATCAAGTTTTTCTTATTGTGCCCGTTTTTGGGGATAAATTATCTAAAACTAGATAACATTCACTTATTCTTTACGTGCTTGATATTCAAACACAAAATCTGTACACTGTTCGCCAATATACTTTAAATTATTTGCTAAAGTGGCGACATCTACCAACTAAAATTGTTACCTACTATTAAACAGGCTAATGCGCCAACCAGTATTTGATTGTCATAAATTTACCCCTAATTGCTTGTGCAGACTCTCTCTGTCATCCCTAACTGTGGCCACGACGTTAGTTTTGACAGTATCAGGTTCCCAGTCAGTCTTAGCTCAAGTCAATTCTGCTCCCTCACCAGGAACTAACTATTTTGCCAATTCCCAATTCGGATTTGGAGGTCTTTTACCCGTACCCCAATCGCCAAAAGTCAGAGGTCGTCAGAGGAATTCCCAACTTCCCCCTCCACCGACAAGTACAGATTCACCACTATCCTCAACAAATAGTTTGCATGGTGGGAATACAGCTAGTCTCACCATGCTAGAAAATGAAATTATTCAGCAGCAGGGTGGTAAAAAAACCACTAGTCCCAGTTCAATTCCGGCTTTGTCATCATCATCTTCAACATCGGAAATGGCTGCAACGAACCCAACTCTGAATCAGGGGAATTTTGCCTCCCTAGCTGTCACCCCAACTGTTAACAACCCTGCGGATAAACAATTAACCAATAAATTAGCAGTACCCCATACCCCTGCAAATACTTCCACTGCAAATCTCTTTGCCAATCAAACAGCTAACTCCACCAGGGAATTTGTCGCTCCCGGAGTCAGTAATAATCCAGTTAATCATGGCACTCCACCCACCTTTAATCAATTACTCAATTCCTCCCCAACTCACGTTGCTCCCCTACCACCCCTACCAGGTGAAACAGTTCCCAGTAATTTAGGTGTAAATACACCAGCCAACTCCAACCTGACATTTAACCAACTTCTCAACGGCGATCGCAACCCCACCCCAACAGCCACCAATCCACCCACCTTTAATCAATTACTCAATTCCCGTAGGGAACCAGCCACACCAGGGATTAATCATCAAAATCATCAAAATCATCAAAATCATCAGTCCCCACCTCAGAACCCGACATTTTCCCAATTATTCAGCGCTCAAGGGGGAAGTCAAGCAGGGGTAAACGAGTCAATCAGAACCAATCCGACCACAACCACTCCCCTGGCAAATAGTAATCGGAATCCTGTCAACCAACCCCTAATCAAAAGTACAGCCCTAACCCAACCTTCCTTGACCCTACAAGGTGTGTACGTCACCCAGGGAGGGGATACATCAGCCAGAGCGCGATTATCAGGAATTTTACCATTGACACCAAATGCCCTATTTGGAGCCACTCTGGATTTAACGAGTGATGGTAGTTCCTTTGATGACTCGCGACGGGAGGGTTTGAACATCAATGAGTTGTATTTTGCTACTTCCCTCGCAGGTTTACCGAATTTGCGGTTTACCATTGGTCAGTTGGATTTAACTTCCTATTTTGACCGCAATAGTTTTGCCAAAGATGGTGCGAGCCACTTTTTTAATCCGGTCTTCCAAACCAATCCAGCTTTAGCGGTGGCAGGTATTTCCTCCCGCACGGGAATGTTGGTGAATTGGAGTGTTACTGATAACATTGATGCCAAAGCAGCAGTCTTTTCTTCCGCCGATAGATTAAGTAGTTTTGCCCTCGATGGGTTTGCGGGTGAAATTGGTATCCGTTACGGGAATGCGATTATTCGTGGAACCTACGTCACCAACCGTGATGCAGGGAATCGGGATTCCTTCCCGGAAAGTTTTTCCATTGCGCGGGGTGAGAATCGATTTGGACCCCAACGGGATGACCGGGAAGAAGCCTATGGTTTAAATGCGGAAGTATTTATCCCCAATCTAAAAATGGGTTTATTTGGACGTTACGGACGATTTGAAAACCGTGATTTAGGTCGAGGTGCAGATACCTATTTATTGGGAGCAAGTTTCCTGGATGTATTTACTGGGGATGACCGCATAGGAATTGCCTACGGAAGGGAGTTATCCAACGATAGTCTGCGTAGGGGAGCCTATCCGGATGTGGTGGAATTATTCTATGATTTCAAATTTTTACCCAATTTACGCTTAGGTTTTACGGTTCAAGGACGGGACAACCTGGAAGAAACCGTGATTGGGGTAAGGGTGAAATCAGAGTTTGATGTGACTCCTCGGGGAAGCATAAATCGATGATGGGGACTAGGCACAGAAAAAAGATGAACGTGAAGAAATTTACACCAATTTCGCTATTAGTGCTGTGGGTGCTGGTGGTGACGGGAACAGTAGAATTACCATTGATTAGTGGTATAAAACCTGCTGTTGCCCAAAGGTCAAACCCCGCAGTGCAACGCGGCTATAACTTACTGCAAAAAGGTTGGGTTAACGATGCGATCGCGGCTTTTCGGCAAGCATTGCGACGGGACCCCAATTCCTTGCGGGCTAAGTTGGGGTTAGCAATTGGTTTGAAACGAGCAGGAAAGTTAGATGAAGCTTGGAATGCCTATCAAGGGGTGTTAGCCCAAGACCCGAATAATCAATTAGCCTTGAAAACCGTTGGTTTATTTGGAACCTACAGACCAAGTTGGCAGGTTCAGGGGATTCAAGCGTTAACGAAATTGTTAACAATAACCCCCAATGATATGGAAGCACGTAGTTTGCGGGCTTTGTTATATTTATACCAGGGTCAGATGGGGGCATCCATCGCTGATTACCGGATTGTTCTGGACAACAATCCTAGCGATGAGGCAATTTTAGGAGCAGCTCAAGCATTTAGTTATGCCGGGGATTTCGCCAAATCCTTGGAACTATTCAACCGTTACCGCAACAAGGGTAAACCAATTACCGACTTCGCCGCGATCGCCTATGGTCGAAGTTTACGGGAAAGTGGTGATAGTGCTGCTGCCGTTCGTATCCTGGAAGCCCAATTACAACGTTCTCCCAGTGGAAATATTGCCATTGAAACCCGTAAGGAGTTGGCCATTGCCTATTTGGATAACCAACAACCGGAAAAAGCGGTGAGTGTATTACAACCCCTCCGGGGACGCAATGATGCCATTTTACCCCTAGCCCGTGCCCTAAATGAAATTCGCAAGCGCACCAATGATGCGGGTTTGAGTAGTCAAATTAGTAGCTTGTATCAACAGGCGCTGCAAAATGAGCCAAATCCATCACCATCCCTTATCCGTGAAGTTGCGGATGTATTTACGGGACTGCCGGGGGGTGAACAAACTGCCCTCCAGTTATACCGCCAACTAGTGCAACGCCAACCCAATGATAAAAGCTTAGTGGTACGGCAATTAGCATTGGAGGCGAAATTAGGGACAATTAGTCGGGATAACCTGCGTAGCCAACTCGCATCAGCCCTCCAACCCTTACCGAGGGAAGAGGGGGAATTACAGCAATTAGCCTTAGCATTAGCAGAGATTACTACCCCCGACCCGGAATTTTTGCCCATTTATCAAAATTTGGTACAAACCCAAGCCACAGTACCTTTGTTACATTTCCGGATTGCTCAAATATACTTAGAAATGGGTGATACGGCCGGAGCCAGAAATGCCCTAGCCGCCTATACAAATACACCCCAAGGTCGCAAGGACATGGCCCACCAATTATTAGCCGCCGAAATTGAACGTCGGGAAGGGAATTTTGACGGTAGTGCTAAACGTTACATCGCCATTATTAACGCCAATCCCGACCGTGCAGATATCGTCAACGGAGCCTTACGGGGGTTAGCCGGATTACGCCGTCAGCAAAGACGCTTTGACGAAGCATTGGAAATCTACGACCAACTGATAGTTCGTAATCCCCAAAGTCAGAATTTACAACTAGGTCGCACCGCGATCGCCTACCTAGGACGACGCATCAGTGAAGCCGAAGCCAGAGCCGTGTTGGAAAATTGGTTAGCCACCCAACCTGCCACCAATGCGCCACCGGAATTATACACCTTAGTGGAAGCTTTACCCGTATATCCGGAGCGGGAAGCTCTGTATAATTACCTAGCTGAGTTGGAGCCAAATAATATTCCGATGCAGCTGCGATTAATTCAAGCGATCGCTATGCGTAATCCGGCTGAAGCTAGAGCCAGGGTGAGACAAATCAGTGCCAGATTACCGCAAACACCCAGTTCCTTCAACCTCCAAGCTCAGTTTGCCAGAGCCGCAGGGGATTTAAACTACGCCGCCAAACTCTATGAACAGTTAGTGGCAACCCAACCAGACGACATGGAAGCCCTAGCAGCATTAGCAGGAATTCGGTTTGAACAGCAACGCTTTGAAACAGCCCGGAATATTTATTCGCGCATCCTGGAGGAAAAACCCCAAGACCGGGATGCACGTAGAGCTGTTGCCGATTTGACCGCCATTTTAGATCAGCCCTTAACGGCTTTATCCCAAATGGAACAATTACAAATTGAACAGATGCGTGAAGGAGCAAGCGATGAAGAACTAGCCCAAAGAATGCAACAAATCCAAGAAGAGTTTCTCCTACGACGTGGTTTTCAACCCCCCTGGGAAGATTATCAGCGTCGTCGTGGGAATTAGAGAAGACAGGATCAGGATACAGGAGGTATTTAGTTGGGTGCGAAGTGCTATTAGCTAGTCTCCCATGTCGTTGGGATATATAGTGTTTTCCAAGCAAATGGAAAAGAGCGCACCCTCCTCGACAACCCTGTGGTCAGCAGACTACGGGGAGGGATGGGGAAGGGTTCTTATTCACCAGGATGAGAAAGGCAATAGCCAAGTGATAGAGGACTTAGGCACTCATTACGAGAAATTAGGTGTTTGGGATTGCTTCCCTACAACCCTACGGTCGATCCGCGACGCAAAGAAGTGCAATAACAGTATTTATGTTGTTCTTGCCTAAGTCCTGTAATCAATTCAAGCTCTATGAATAGCTACAATGTCTCTCAATTGGGATATGTAGCTATAGGCGCAACCTTCCGACAGGATGTAGCTAACCGCGTTTTGTATCTCAATCGGGTCTACTGGAAAAGTATTTTAGTTGGGGTAGGGAACAGGGAAAGGTTTTAGATATCCACTTTTTCCAGACTCCAAAAAATGACAAATTTAATTGCAATTTTTGCAACTAAAATAACCTCAACAGTTTGCAATGTCAGGGTTTTAATCTTTTCAGCAAGCTCGAAAAAAATTCTGAATTACTGTTTCCTGTTCCCTGATTTAACTAAATTCCTGTAATGAAAGTTAATTCACCAGATTTGGTTGGGAATAATTACTTTAGATGCGGTATATCGCGCTTCTAGATCAAAATGATGGAATTTGGACTGACGAACTACTTATTCGCGTTTTTGTACCAGACGCGTAAGCTGAGAAGGAGTCCCTATATTGCTGGTTCCAGTCAGATGATTACCTATCCCAACCCATGCTCAAACCAATGCGCCATTTATCCTATTTGACGCTTACTATCTTGTCTTTAACCTTAAGTTCCTGCGTTTCTGGATATTCCCTGATCAAAGAGACAAATCCAGACATGAACCCACAGGTATTCAAATCTCAACCAGGAGGAGAACAAAATTCCGCAACCGTACTTTTAGCCGCTCTCCCAGAATCCATCCCCAATCGTCAGTTACTTGCACAAAGTTGGGACGAATATCGACGAAGATTCATTCAGAGTGATGGCAGAGTCATTGACTACGAAGCCAAAGACCGCTCTACCAGTGAAGGACAAGCCTATGCCATGTTACGTGCAGTCATGATTGATGATGCAGCCACCTTCGCCCTCACTTTAAATTGGGCTGAAAATAACCTCCAACGTCTTCAAGACGGCAAAAAAACAGACTCCCTCTGGGCTTGGAAATGGGGCAAGCTAGCCGATAATAAATGGGGGGCAATTGATGGCAATTTTGCCAGTGATGGGGATATTGATGCCATTACCGCCCTAATTTTTGCGGCTCGACGCTGGAATCGTCCCGAATACTTGGAACTCGCTCGTACCAAGCTCAAGGATTTGTGGGAATTATCCACAGTCGTTGACGCGAAGGGTAAACGCTATTTACTCCCAGGTCCCAAGTCAGCATTTTTACCCAACCCATCCACAGCCTACCTCAATCCCTCCTACCTAGCTCCCTACGCATTTCGTTTATTTGCCCAAATAGATCGCGATCGCAATTGGTTGAGTTTAGTCGATACCAGCTATGAAATCCTAAATGAGTCGAGTCGGATTTCCCCGGTGGGTTTACCTAGTGATTGGGTTGCCTTCGACTTAAAAACTGGTAAATACCAACCGATTCCCAGTACTAGCCCATTACAAACAGTTTACAGCTTTGATGCCTACCGGGTTTGGTGGCGAGTTGCTCTGGATGCGGTTTGGTTCAATTCATCCCCAGCCAAACGCTATCTGCAAACCTCGACCCAGCACCTCAAACAGGTCTGGCAAAAACAGGGCAAAATTCCCGCCCGTATTAGCCTAGATGGTAAAAGCTTGGTTGACTATGAAGCGACTTCCCAGTATGCCATGTTATACGCTGCTTGGCGGATTACCAACCCTCCCCTAGGTGAAGCGATTCTCAATCAAAAATTACTACCCAACTACAAAAACGGTATTTGGGATGACCAATCTGCTTATTATACCCAGAATCTTGCTTGGTTAGGGCTAATTGATGCCACCGTAATTCCTCCCCGATTGCTTTCACCTAAGTAAAAACCACAATTTCTTCTTTATGTCTTCAAAAAATAATAAAATATAAAGTCTAATTTTAGGTTATAAAAAGAACAAAATTCCCATTAGTGAATGCCAGGAAGAAAAACAATTTAAATTGTTACTTTAAAAACCATTTAATCTACCATACCCTTACCCAATCATGAAGCAGTTACTATTTATTTCCAAAGTCAGCAAGCAAGCAATTCTCATTACTTTCTGCTGCTTTTTATTTCCCCATTCTTTACCTGCAAGGGCGATAAATCAGACTGGTTCTCCCCTACTGCTAGCCCAAGCAACCCGTAGCAACCAGCGCAACAACACCAATGAGGAGACCGACAGCCAAACCCCCAAAAATCTCGTCACCTACGAACTTCAATTTAATCGTAGTCCCATCGTTGGCAATAGTTTGCGACTACGGGGTTCCTATGCCGAAACACGGGTTGCCTTCACCCGTCCCCGGGGTTGGGACTTAAAAAATGGTACAGTCCAAGCTCTTGTGCGCTTTCAACACTCACCTTCCCTATTTGCCAATCGCTCAAATCTCACTTTTTTGGTCAATGGGAGAAGTGTTGGTAGTGTCCAACTCAACCGCAAAGCATCCCAAATCGGTCAGCACCTAGTTAATATCCCCACTAGTATTCTCAACGATTACAATGACTTAACAATAGTTGCCCAACAACACAATTCCCAAGAATGTACTGACCCCAGCAGTCCCGACCTGTGGACGGAAATTTTACCGGACTCCAGAATTGTTTTTAAATACCAACGTCAACCAATTCCCCTCAATTTCAGTCGCTACCCCTACCCGGTTTTTGATGATTTAGGTCTGGAAGCTAACCGCCTCGTTTATTTACAGCCCACCCAAGCCAACCAATCCTGGTTAACTTCTGCTGCACGTTTTCAAGCATCCATTGGTCGTACCGCAGAATTCCGTCCGGTGGAAACTGGGATGATTTCTAGTATTGATGATGTCAAAGAAAACGAAAGATTAATTATCATCGGTACTCCCAGCGAACAACCAGCCTTGGCAACCATGAAAGATTTGCCCCTGAAAATTGCCGGGGGTCGAGTTTTAAATGCTAGTCAACAACCCGTACCCCAAGACCACGGGGTATTAATGCTGACCACATCTAAACCTGATGGTGGTGTTCCTGTACTAATTGTCACAGGGAATAGCCCGAAAGCCGTGGAAAATGCGGTTCAGTTTCTAGCAAAACCTGATGCTCGCAAAATGGGAACAGGTCAGGTGGTGATTGTGGATAATGTCGCCGATGTGGCAACACCAGGAGTACGTCAATGGCCGCGACACCTACCGGAACAAAATCAATTCCGACTCAGCGACCTGAGAACAGCAGTTAACGGTGAGCCCTTTAATGATATTACAGTCCGAGGTGCGGGTGCGCCGGCGGTGGAGATAGATTTTCGAGCCTTACCCGATGACAGGTTTTTGCGCGGTAGTTCAATGAACTTGGTCTACAGTTATGGACCCCAGTTAAATCCGCGAACTTCGGCAGTACAGGTATTTTTGGATGATAACTTCATTGGTGGAGCGAGGTTAACGAATGAATCGGGAGAGAGGGAAAAAAATCTCAAGGTTGATCTACCGCCAAACTTGATTAAACCGGATTCCAAAATACGGGTATTTTTCCGGATGAATGCGCGGGAAGTGTTTGACCGTCAGCGTTGTGTCCAACCACCTGACCAACAATTAACAGGTACAGTTCATGCTAGTACCAATTTTGATTTAAAACGGGAAACCTCGGCGCAAATTCCCGATTTGGGTTTATTGAAGTTTGGTTATCCGTTTGCTGCACCCCAGGATTTATCACGTACAGCCGTCGTCCTACCCCAAAATCCCTCAGTGGTAGATATCTTAACCTTGTTGGAGTTTAGTGAGCGTCTGGGAAGATTGAGTGAAGCGGATGGTATCAAACTTAGTGTTTATTTCCCAGATGGATTAACCAACTCAATTCGTAGTAATGACCATTTGGTGGCAATTGGAACCTATGGTAAATTCCCCTTACCAGAGGTATTCAAATCACCTGGGTTTAATTTAGGACAGGCATTTACCCGTCAATCGGCGAATGCGAGGGTGCAAACACCTCAAGATGCGCAGGGGATGATGAAACAGGTTGTTTCACCCTGGAATAATCAACGGGTGTTATTAGCCCTGACAGCTCAAACTGACACTGGTTTAGATAAGGTGCGGCAAATTCTCAATCTTGACCCGTGGTTCTTCCAACTTAAGCAGGATACGGTGTTGATTAGTAGTGATAAGAAAAATCCTGTACCCTACGACCCGGATGCTTATCAGTTGGCATTTTTCCAGGAAGCACCATCCACTAGTCGGGTTGAGAACACCACACCCTTGAGTAAAGCTTCCCGGATGATTCAACAAAATTGGTTACTGTTACCTGCGGGATTAGTGGGTGTGTCTTTGTTGCTGTATGGAATTGTCCAGTTGTATTTGCAGCGTTTAAGTCCGAATGAACGGAAGTAGGGATTTAGGTGATTAGACGCGATATATCGCGTCTTTACAATCTGCAATTCAAAATCCACAATCTCAAATCCAAAATCTCAAATCTTAAATCCAAAATATGTCTTCTTCTTCAGTTCAACCCCCAAATCCGCAAAAACAAGCTTTAACAACTTGGCTAACGGAATTAACACCCCGTTTTTTTGAACGAACTTTAGGCAAATTTGACAATCGCGCCTTAAAGTTGCTGGTGCTGTTATTATTGGCTTTATCAATTCCTTTGATTGTCACTCCCCTAGAGGTTTGGCAACAGGGCGCGATCGCAGTATTCTTAATTATCCTCGGTCAAATTGTAATTCGGGCTGAGGAGCAGGAATCGTCGGAGCAAATTAGCCAATATTACCACCTGTTCATGGTTTGGCTAAGTTTGGTGACGACTTTACGATATCTGTATTACCGTACTAGTTATACCCTGAATTTTGATACTTGGGTAAATGGTACGGCTTGTGCGTTGCTATTTGCTGCCGAGTTATACGCTATTTTGACCCTGGTTTTGGCCTATTTTCAAACCCTGAAAATTAAAGAACGTAAACCCGTCAATTTAGCGACCTTTTCCGAGGAAGAATTACCCACGGTGGATATTTACATTCCCACCTTTAACGAAGATGTGGAAATTGTCCGCAAAACGGCTTTAGCTGCGATCGCCTGTGAATATGTACCGGGGAAAAAGACTGTCTACGTTTTAGATGATGGTCGTCCCGAACGTTATCCGGAAAATGACCCCCGTCGGGAGAAGTTTCGCGCAAGACGGGAAGAACTGCGACGCATGTGTGCAGAAATCGGTTGTGTCCACATGACGCGAGATAATAATGAACATGCTAAAGCTGGCAATATCAACACTGCTTTTCATAAAACCCAAGGCGATTTAGTCCTAATTCTCGACTGTGACCACATTCCTTCCCGACAATTTTTATTACATACCGTGGGCTTTTTCCGCGACCCGAAGGTTTCCTTTGTGCAGACACCCCACTGGTTTTATAACCCTGACCCCTTTGAGCGCAATTTGGTTACGGGGGGACATATTCCCGTTGGTAACGAGCTATTTTATAAAGTTTTACAAAAAGGTAATGATTTCTGGAATGCCGCCTTTTTCTGTGGTTCGGCTGCGATTATCCGTAAATCCCACGCTTTAGAAGTGGGGGGAATCGCTGTCGAAACGGTGACGGAGGATTGTCACACCGCTTTACGTTTACATTCCCGGGGTTACAAGTCAGTGTATTATGACAAAATCATGGTAGCAGGACTAGCCCCGGATACCTTCTCCGCCTATGTTGGTCAACAGGTACGCTGGGCTAGGGGAATGGCACAGATTCTACGCCTAGAAAACCCCCTATTTAACCCCAAACTCAAATTAAACCTAGCCCAACGGTTGTGTTATTTAAGTGCTACATCCCACTTTCTCTACGGATACCCGCGTTTAGTTTACGCGATCGCACCCACGTTATTTCTGCTATTTGGCATTAACTCTGTCCAGGGTTTGGGGATTGAAACCCTGGCTTATGCGGTTCCCCACATTCTCCTATCTTTGTACACGAACCATATTATCTACAAGCACGTTCGCTTTTCCTTCTGGAATGAAATCTTTGAATTTGTAATGGCATTCCAATCGGGATGGGTGACACTACTGGCTTTAATTAACCCGAAACTGGGTTCCTTTAACGTGACTGATAAAGGGGTGAACATCAGTAAACGCACCTTTGACTGGAAGTCGATGCGGGGATTAGTGATTGTCACCCTTTTAGTGGTCGCTTCCCTATTAGCGGTTCCCTACTGGATTCTCCTACGTCCGGAAGATTGGCAAGCGGTGCTAGTAAACACGATGTGGTCAGGATTTAACTTGATTTTGTTGATTGCCGCTTTACTGGTAGGATTTGAACAACCCCAAGTGCGCACAGCCCACCGTCTCCAGCGCCAACTCCCCATAATTATCAGTAGTAACGGTCAAACAATTATGGGTGAAACCGTCAATATTTCTGAAACTGGTGCCCTAGTTAGGTTAGAATCATGGCCCAATCTCCCCGATGAAATCAATGTGGAGATTGTCGGCGACTTTAACACCCGTGCTAAATTTAAAGCTAGTGTAGTTCGCCTTTCTCCAATTAGCGAATCCGAAACCCATTTAGCTTTAGATTTTGTTGACCTTTCCCGTCAAGAAATGGATGCGCTGATACTAGTTATTTACTCCGATGTCCGGGAGTGGTATTCCCAAAGTCGTTCTGATACTGACCACCCTATGTCCTCCCTAGGATTTTTGGCTACTAGCCTGAAACGTAGTCTGCGTGATGTCACTTATAATACCCCACCCAAAAAAGTTCGCAAACAAGTTCATAGCCAAGGTCAAGTTTATTGGGACGGACACTTTTTCGCTGGAGTTGCGACCGAACTAGGGGTCAGTGGTTTACGCCTAGAATTAGAGAGTCGTCGGTCTGTATCTTCCCAGCGACTAATCGGCGAACAAGACTTACATGTGATGCGTACAGTTAAACCCCTAGTTGGTCTTGTCCTAGGTGAAAATCACCAAACACTACAACCAAGTAAATTAGTAGCCGAAATTACCTCCGTCGAGGAAAAACCCGGTGGTGCGATCGCTATTGAAATGAATTTCCCTGACAAGTTTAAAGACCGGCAATCACCGAAACTGAAACAGTTGTTAGAGGTGTTGTAGGTATCTGTAGAGACGCGACGTGTCGCGTCTCTACATTGCACATCGATAAAAATTTATCTGCAAAATTTTACCGTTGAATCCCTGACCGAAAAGCGTCATCAGAATTCAACGGTATTTAAATAGATTCGATGGATTTGTAAGAGTGAAATTCAGTGGAAAACTCAAATAAGGTGGACTCTATACTGCAATCAAAGTATTCTGGCTCCTATGCATCCCTATCGACTTTGCAGCTAGGCAGGCATTTTGGCTGTACTTTGAAAACCTCCAAAAACTCTTTACAACAAAAGTGAAATTCTTTACTCAAGGCGAAAACACATTTACGTTTTTGGATGCACTCACAGAATCTTGATTGCCGTTGCGTATTAGATAACAGGAGGCACGGTATCTAATACAAGCAGAAAATTCGGTTTGTTAGTCATTTCTAATGACTT
Organism: Calothrix sp. NIES-3974; assembly: GCF_002368395.1. GTDB lineage: Bacteria > Cyanobacteriota > Cyanobacteriia > Cyanobacteriales > Nostocaceae > NIES-3974. Next base: position 364,458 of record NZ_AP018254.1, on the reverse strand, counting down.
GTTTAATTCCTTTCCTGTGCCTATTTATCAGGTTAGCACCATTAACTAAAAAAACAACCCCTATTTACTATCTGTGATTCATATTTACTTTTCTTAATTTTTGTTTGGCTTTCCCATATAAACAGGACAGTGATAAGTATAAAAGATGTGTATTAATTTTGAGGCATGAATAAATTTGGGGATAGGTAAGAGATCAGGGAGTAGAGAAGACCCGTCGGGTCGTCTCTAAGCCGAATGATTGGTGATGTTGCGGTTTTATTTTGAATTGCACCTACCTACTTAGTTAGGGTTTGCAGAAAAAGTATTTTAGTTGGGGTAGGGAGTAGGGAGTAAGGTAAACTGATTAAGCAGATATAAGCAATCAAGGTAATTACAAAATGGTAATTACACCCCAAAAGCTAACGGAATGGAAACGACAAAAACGTCCAATTGTGGCATTGACAGCGTGGGATTATATTACAGCCCAACTTTTGGATGCTGCGGGGGTGGATTTGATTTTGGTGGGGGATTCGATGGCGGTGATGTTGGGTTATCAAAATACCTTACCAATTACCCTGGAAGCGATGCTACACCATGCTCAAGCAGTATGTCGGGGGGTAGAGCGATCGCTAGTTGTGGTAGACCTACCGTTTTTAACCTATCAAGAAAGTATTCAGCAGGCAATGCATTCAGCAGGAAGGGTATTCAAGGAAACGGGTGCGCAAGCTGTGAAACTAGAAGGTGCGTATCCACAGATGTTGGAAACAATTAGCAGGTTAGTACAAGCTGGAATTCCCGTAATGGGACATGTGGGTTTGACTCCACAATCAATACATCAGTTAGGATTGCGACAACAGGGACAAACCCCAGAACAGGCTGAGCAGATTTTAGAACAAGCTTTAGCTTTAGAACATGCAGGGGTATTTGCAGTTGTGTTGGAGCATATTCCCGCCGAATTGGGTTTAAATATTACCAACAAGCTGAGTATTCCGACCATTGGTATTGGTGCGGGGGTAGATTGTGATGGACAAGTTTTGGTCACCTCCGATTTATTAGGATTATCACAGCGACAGCCACCTTTTGCTAAAGTTTATACAAATCTCCGTGCGCAAATCACTCAAGCAGTACAGGATTTTTGTGTGGAAGTGAGAAACAGAGAATTTCCCAGTAAATAGGGAGTAGGCAGTAGGGAGGGACATGGGGGAATAGGGGTTTATCTCTTCTCTGGGAGAAGACGCACTATTAGTCCATCGCATTAATTATTCAAGTTTGTAGTAGTAGTTCTAGCCCTTGATTTAAGCAATAAAAGCGGCTGAGAAGATGGGAAAAGTGCAATTTTAACTTTTCCCCTACCCTGTGATGATACTTTTCGCTGTCATCTCTAAACACGGGTCTTATTGGCGTTAACAATGCTAACTAAATGCTCATTAAATTCATGGATATGATTGTCTAAAATACCGAAAAAATTGCGGTCAATAGCGTCTACAATTTGGGTTGCAGAAATTGTTATTTCATAACCTTCTGGAGTAATTTTCAAAGATTTAGCTCTCGTATCTTTTGAGTTAGTTTCTCGCTTAATTAATCCCCGTTTTTCTAAGGCGCGTAATACCTTTGAAGTCATCATAATATCAGTTTTGGCATGGGCTGCTAATCTCGCCTGGGTAATAGTTTCTTCGGCTTGACTTAGCCAAATAATCCCAGCTAATAGAACGAATTGGACATGGGTTAGTCCTAATTGATTTAGTCCTGCATTCATTTTACGTTGCCACAGGTTAGAAACTTGCCAAAGTAAAAAACCTGGACTGTCATCTGGACTTTGAAATTGGAAGACCGTGTTTTGGTTAGTTACGTTCAAAAGATTTTACCTCAGCTCCATTATCTAACGCCAACCTATGGCTGATAATCAATTTAAAATTCGGTATTTGTATTGCCAAGATACCGAATCTCAAGTGATAACCCTAGTTGCGTTTATTAGTTATGAAATTTAAGTTAGTAATTAATGGAGTGACTGATAGTTACCAGCAATCAAAAAATAGGAACATCCTATAGGAATCTCGCTTGATGTAGAGGGATGAGGAGTGGGGAGTAGGAACAAACTACTTTCTGGTGTAAGCACTCGCTATTTTTCACAACTTAAGTAGGATTGCTGTATATGATTAGCATTTGTATAGCATTTGCAGTTTCCGATTCCCATAGCGATCGCATTTTACCTGCATTTCTGGTGAGTCATCGGTAAGCTTTAAGTAACGGGTTGATTTTCCCACTACTTCCATACAGATGCGACATGTCGGGTCTCTACCCACCCCCTGCAAATTTTAGGGATTTGTGAGAAATTCGGGATTATAGCTATTGAAAAACTCCAGACTGCGTAACACCAGTAATTTTACTTAAATCATATGGCAAGTTCAGAACATGGTCTGATTCTCGATTTAACGACTGTTTTGGGAACATCGGCATTGGGTGGATACATTGCTAACCGTTGTCGACAACCTGTACTACTGGGTTACTTAGCCAGTGGTTTTTTGGTTGGACCGTTTGGATTGCAGTTGTTAAATGATTTACCTCGGATTAAGGCTTTAGCGTCGATGGGGGTGGCGTTTTTGTTGTTTGCCTTGGGTGTGGAGTTTTCCATTGCAGAATTAAAACGGGTACAGGATATAGCAATTAAAGGAAGTCTTTTACAAATAGGTTTGACAACGATTTTAGTTGCTTGTTTGACGATATTTTTTGGTTGGGTCAAGGGTATTCCCCAAGGCATATTTTTAGGTACTGTTTTGTCCCTTTCTTCCACGGCTGTGGTTTTAAAAACCTTAACGGAGAAGGGAGAAATTAATACTTTACATGGGCAATTAATGTTAGCAATTTTGATTGCTCAGGATTTAGCTTTGGGGGTGATGTTAGCACTTTTACCAGCGTTACAACAACCAGAAAATTTTCTCCCGGTTTTATTTTCCGCCCTCATGAAAGTGGCTATTTTTGTGTTGGTGGCATTTGCAGTTGGCAAATGGGTAGTTCCAGTTCTGATTCGACATATTGCTGCTACTGAAAGTACAGAGTTGTTTATTTTAAGCGTAATTGCCCTTTGTTTAGGGGTGGCTTTAGTAACGGCTGCTTTGGGATTATCGGTGGAAATGGGGGCATTTGTTGCTGGTTTAATGATTTCTGAAGTGGAACATTCCGACCATGCTCTGGCTAAAATTTTGCCTTTGCGAGATACGTTTGCCTGTTTATTTTTCGCTTCGATTGGGATGTTAATTGACCCGAATATTCTGGGAGCAAATTTATTCTTAATTTTGGAATTAGTGGCTGTGGTCATGGTGGGAAAAGCCTTGATTGTTTTGGCGATTATTTTAATCTTTGGCTATTCCCCAAAAACTGCTATTATCACCAGTTTTGGTATCAATCAAATCGGAGAGTTTTCCTTTGTATTAGCTCTAGCTGGTTTGCGACAAGATTTAATTAGTCAACAAACCTATTTATTATTACTAGGAACCACCGCTATTACCCTAGTCTTAACTCCCATTGGGATGAACCTTTCCCCCAAAATTGTGGATTATCTCCTCCAAGCACCCTTTTTTGCGAAGTGGATGCAGAAATTTTCTGAACCCAAACTCCTTTCTGTTCCTGAACATATTAGCGGTCATGTGGTTGTCGCTGGATACGGAAGAGTCGGACAAGTAATTGTTAATATCCTCATCACTCAGGGTTATCCCGTGGTTGTGATCGAAAACAGCGAAGCTGGTATTCAACGCTTACGAATGCAAAAAATACCCTATATTTTTGGTGATGCTGATTCCGAACTGGTTCTGGAAAAAAGTCATCTGAATACAGCTAAAGCTTTGGCGATCGCTCTACCTGACCCTGCTAGTACGCGTATATTACTATCCCATGCTTTGAAAATCGCACCAAATCTGGATGTAATTGCGCGATCGCATTACGACCAGGAAATAGATTTACTGACTCAGATGGGAGCAAAGGAGGTTGTGCAACCGGAGTTTGAAGCAGCTTTGGAGTTGGGTACCCATTTGTTAACGACTTTGGGTGAACCAGAAACCCATATTCACCAAATTATTGATACTATCCGCATTGGTAAATATCGCAGTGTGCGCTCTAGTATGGGAAATTAATCAGATGCGATAATTTAGACGCGATAATTTAGACGTGATAATTTAGACGTGATAATTTAGATGCGATAATTTAGATGCGATAATTTAGACGCTATAATTTAGACGTGATAATTTAGACGCGATAATTTAGATGCGATAATTTAGATGCGATAATTTAGATGCGATAATTTAGATGCGATAATTTAGACGTGATAATTTAGACGCGATATATCGCGTCTCTACTAACTAATTGGTATTCCCAGGGCAAAATTCACCGTGTAGGGTTCTGCTAGGGATTGTTGATTGCTACTTTGAATGGTGTCGAGATAGCGACGGAGAATTTGGATTTGTTGGTAATTGGGTTGGTAGGAAAGGCTACCTTGTTTACTAAATAGGGGGTTGGCTGTAATCGCTCGATATTCATGGCTATCGAGGGAACTTGGGGTTAACCAAAGGGAATCAATGCTGTTGGGAACCACACCACTGGGAAGTTCGCCTTCGAGAAACGCTAAAATTCTTTGCTGACAGGTACGGGTATTAATCCCCTTGGCTTCCAAGCGACTGATAATTTCCCCAAAGGTGATGGGACGTGCTTGTGGGGTGTGTTCTGGGGATGTGGGAATCAAATTGAGTAATTCGGTAAACAGGAAATAATCGGTGTATTGTTGACGGGGGATGTCAAGGATTTGGGGATGGAGGGGTAGGACTGATAATCCGTAGGCGACACGGCTACAGTTGGGACTGTTGTTTTCACTGGTGTGGGGGTGTTGAATAATTTGGGCATTGGGAAGTTTTTGCCTTAACCAACGATTGACTGCTGTTAAATTGGCCACACCTCCACTGAGAATTACCTGGTCGATGGCTTCGGTGGGGATACCACGAGCTACTAGGAGGCGATTCAGTTCGCGGTTGAGACGACGGACAAAGGGGACAAATACTTGACTTTCCAGGTCGCGACGGTGGAGCAACCAGCGTTGGTCTGCAAGTTCAAATGTAAAGGTTTCCTGGTGTTGGAGAATAAGTTTAATGGCGTTGGCCACATCTAGGAGTGCTTGACCGAGGGGGTAGGTTTCTAGACGTTTTTGAAGATGGATACGTTCGGGAAGGTCTGGTTCTCCGGGGTGGGGAAGGGAAATTTCTGACCATTTGAGGCTAGATAGACGGGTTTGTTCCAGTCCGGGGATGGTTGGCAACCAATGCCAAGGGGTGATGGTAATGGTGTCGTCCGTATTTTTGACGAGGCGGGATTGTCGCCATTTTTCGGGGAGGAGAAGTTGGCAAATGATATCCTGTTCGATGCCTTTACCGCCGTAGGCGAAACTGTGGAGCATGAAGTCGCTGTGGGCAAGTTCTAGGAGGTTTTCGGGGATATCAACTAGGGACATTTCTGTGCCACTAGCACCGAGATTAATCGCTAGGGTATTACCGAGGATGGGTGCTTCTTGGCTACGGGTGGGTTGGAGTTGGTTGGCGGTGTGGGTGTATACTTCTTCCCCATTGGCTCCATCTAGTTCGCAAATGAGGCTGGCGATCGCTTCTTCGACAAAGAAGACTTCCTGGGGATGGGAGACGAGTTTGGCTATGAGTAAAGCTTCCCGGATATTAAATCGGTATTGTTCTGACCAATTGGTGGGACAGTTACAAATTACACCACTCAAGTTCTCTATAATTTGGGTGAAGTTGGCGGCGGGTAAACCCAGGGCAGAGGCGGTTAAACCAATGGTGGTGCTGTGGGTATCGGATTTGAGGGTGAGGAATAATTTGGACAGCGATCGCACTATCCAAGCTAGGGATACGCTGGCAGCTTCGTTGAGTTGGAGGGTGGGTTCCCAGCTATTTTGTTGGTTGCGGTAGGGTAGGGCAATTTGCAGGTATGGTTTGAGTTGGGCGGTAAATTGATGAGAGTTATCACTGGTATGGTTAGTTTGTAAATATACTTCTGCTGGTAGGCGGAATGTGCGTTTTGTGTTCGCCAGATCAATTTCTTCTCGAAGAGGAGCCGTACTATTGGTGTCTAAACCGGTAGACCAATAAATGGGATAAATTTCCGTGGTGGTTCGATTTAGTAAAGCAGCGGAAATTCCGGTTGTACCAATATCAATTCCTAGATACCACACCGTTTCTGCCGAATCTGCGGCTGCATTTTGCGCGTCGTCATCATCGCTGGATTGGGTGATGGAAATAATTTCCGGTTCCGGTAGGGGTGTAATTTGCGTATCCCCCATGGGTACTTTTTCTAAGTTGGGTGTGGGTAGGGTTGGGGTACTAGCTATTTCTGAGGGTGTTTCTAGGGGTAGGGGAATTACTGGTTGAGCTTCAAATTGGGTTAAATCAGCGTGGAGTTGGGCTTGTTGCTGGGAATCTAGGGATATTTCGGGAATAATCTGGTCTAAATCCAGGCTAGCTGTTGCTTGCGCAATTAAATTATCCCGTGATGTCGCGGAAGAAAGTGGGGTTTGGTGGGATTGGGAATTGGTGGTTAATTCGGGTGTGGGGGGTTGCGGTTTGATTTCCAGGTCGGTGAGGGTGGTAATTATGTCTGATGGTTCGGGTGGTTGTGCTGCAATTGTTTCCGACGGATTAGATTCTTCTGGGTCATCTAACCAGGGGTCTGTTAATTCTTGGGGAAGGGAAGTTGGGGAATTGGGGTTGCTGGGGAGAATTTTGACGACAAGATTGGGATCTAAGGTGGTGGGTGGATATAAATCTTGAGCTGATTGGCTAATTTCTGAAGATGTTTCTGGAGGGTTTTCGATGGTTGTTTCTTCAACTACTAATTCAGTTTGTGATGATTCTGTGACAATGATTTCGCTGGGATTGAGTGGATGGATTGCAGGTGTGGTTGTTTCCACTTCCGGGGAAGTATGTTCAACTGTTTGTAAATCAATTTCCCCATTTCCTGGGTCTGCTAATATGGTGGCTATTTCATCAACCCCATTGATGATGTCGGAATTACCCCTATCGGTGATAGTATCTTGAACAACATTTTGCTCCTGATTTGGCTGGAAAATGGTCTCGGGTTGCGGTGGGGTGTGGAAATTCGCATTGTAACTAGGTTTGATATCCGTGGTGAATAACCCCGCATATAAAGCGTCGATGGCATCACTCCCCGGTATATTTTTACTAGTTCTGGGTTGATTGGCAATATTAGAGGAGGTGTCCATATCCTGACTTAACTCCAGCAATAGTGCATCTAAATCCGGGGTATCGATGGAGGTTGAGGGGGAAGAAATTGAAGTGCTTTCTTCCCCAGATTGCTGTTGGGGATTTGACTGGGGAGTATTTACCAGCGGATCTGCACTAATAATTCTCGTGGGACTATTGCTAGAGCTATTACTAGAACTACCACTGGAAATATTCCCAGGGGGAACTTGAGTTGGGATTGCTTGGGTTAAATTCCGAATTAAGTTAATTAAAACCTCCTCACCTTGCTGACTAGTGCTTTGCATCCTGGTCAAACTTTGGGAAAGGGATTCCCCATAGGTTTGAATATTGCGTTGCAGTGCATCAAACACCACATTCACAGTTCCATCTAGTGCTAATAAACGTCGATCTAGTTCTTCGGTTAATCTTGCGAGTTTTTCCGTCGATGGATGATTACCTATCGCTCCTACAGCAGCATGAGGAATATCAGGGAGATTAAATTCTGGTGATGGCGGAATTACGGTATTATCCCAATTTCCTAACCCGGTTGACGATGGTGGTAGGGGAAATCGAGCATCTAAGCGATTAGTTAAGACTTGTAAAAATTCCGCAATCGTTTGTTCTTGCTGGGCTAACTGTTGAGTAAGGGAATGATTTTTTAAGCGTTGTTGTTCTAGTTCCCGAATTTCCTGAACCAAATTTTGACGTTCTGCGAGTAAAGCTTGAATTTCTTCCCGCAAAGGTGTGATGACTTCGTTAATTTGTTCCTGGGGAGAGGGTAAATCCTCCCCCCGCAACTTAGCCAATATCGGTGAATTTGTTGGCAATACCCCAGCAACCTCACGGTTCCCATCGCCATTTTCCGAACTTAAATCAATCAAGAGACTGCGAACACGTTCTAAAATCTGCCGAGGTTGAGAATTAGTATCATCAACCGAACCAGAAGCTTTTTGGAATAAAGAACGGGATAAACGCTTACCAGTATTTGCCAGTAAACCATCAATATCTGCAATCAACGATTGAATTTCAGTTGTGCGGGAAGTCACTTTTTTTACCTTAACTCGAAAATATAATTAGATTAATTTTGCTAATGCTAGCTTGAAAGTAGAGTGAGTAGGGAGTGGGGAATAGAGATGATCCGGTGGGTCGTCTCCAGGGGAATAATTGGAACAAAGAACTTGACAGACAGAAATTGATAACTGTTGCCGTATCGACTGATGACAATCCAATTTAGGATATTTTACTCAGACAATAATTGGCAAACATAAATTTTATGTCTGTACTGCCCAAATTTATAACTTCAACGGCAGAAAAACATCAACAGCACAAGAAGGATTCTGTTGCCAACAGTCAAACTTGGATGTGCCACGCCTAGAGCAGAAATTGACACCTAAATAAAAAAGATTACGCGATCGCTTGCTTTTAGTCCAGCATTTTTTACGTCTTAATTAATACCAACTGACTTGACAATAATCTCTTTTGCACCCAAATATTAACAATTTCACCAATTACATCTAGTCAGAATTGAGACTAAAACAAATATACTTTCACTCCTTTGACCTCCCCATTGTCTGTATCATCCTTTGTCATCGCAATTAGCTAAAAATCTTACGTTAACAAAAATAATTTGCCTTGGGTATATGGAAAGTAAGGTTAAACACATTTGGGGATAAAAGGATTTGAGATCAGGTTACAGGAAACACACTAATACATACAAGGTGAGTACTCTGAAGAAAAAGCTCTATAACCAGAATTTCTCACAAGTAAGTTATAAGCCTTGAGTAACGGATACTCCCGTCACGGACTGTTCCCTGTGAGTTTTAGGTTGCGTGAGAAATGCGGGTGTAAGAGGAGTGATCAAGTCTGAAGAGGTGCATAATACCATTTTGCTCAAATTTTGATACATTTTCTTACACAGCACCCAAAAGCTTTCCGTCAGGTGGCTTTTCTTCGAGGGGGGTCGGGATGAAAATCAAAATATTTTTTCCCCAGCACCCCTTTTAATAAAAACTTCTTTGCTATGTAACATAGTTTAGCTTTATCTTGGAATGTGACTGAGCAATAATGGCTGGTGCTGGGATTGCCGACTGAGTTGTGGTGTAAATCGCAACTTCTATACTGTTGATGTGCTGTTCTCGGCTATTGGGAGAGATATTGACATGGAAGAATGGAAGAACCCCCAGGAGTATATGGAAACTTGGATGCGTTTGGCTCCTTTTTTTCAAGGATTGCCAGAAAATTTGATTGAGTTAGCATTAGCAAATATGGTGACGCGATCGCATCCTGCAAACCAAGTGATTTTGTTGGAAAATGATTGGGGTGGTTCTGTCTATTTCATAATTGATGGCTGGGTGAAGATTCGCACTTACAATTTGGAGGGGAAGGAGGTTACACTCAATATCATTGGCAAGGGGGAGCTATTTGGCGAAATGGCTGCACTGGATGAGGTACCACGTTCTACCGATGTGATTACCTTGACTCCGACTAATATTGGTAGTATGCCAGCGCAGGATTTTGTGAAATTACTCCATACTGAACCAATGGCTGGAGTGAGACTAGCGCAGTTAATGGCGCGTCGCTTACGTCAAGTTAACAGACGTTTGCGTTTACGTGAGTCTGATAGCCAATCACGGGTGGCAGATACTTTGTTATTTCTGGCTGACGGTCAAGGGATTAAGGCGAAAACGGGTACGGAAATTCCCAATTTACCCCATCGCGAACTGAGTAGTTTGAGTGGGTTAGCGCGGGAAACGGTGACACGGGTACTAACCAAACTGGAAAAAAAAGGACTAATCCATCGTCAGCAAGATATAATTTGTATTCCCGATTTAACAGCGTTAGAAAAAATGATAGTGTAACCACCAATCCGTAATAATTTGTTATGAGCATTGCCGATAATCCCTCCGATGAGACTGCGAAACCATCTCCGAATCTAACCCACTCCTTCCAAATCGGTTCCCATTCCCCCCGACTACAGGTTGAAGCACCGTTACGATTGGTGGAAACTGCCTTTTTAGCCAGCACAGCAAGTCTAATTTGGCTGATTAATGTTTATTTTCCGTTAGGGCCAGTTTTACGGATTTTCTTCCCCCTTCCCATTGCGTTAGTCTATTTACGCTGGGGTCATCGTGCTGCGTGGAAGGCTGCAATTGTCTCTGGTTTGTTACTAACTGTCTTGATGGGACCGGTAAGGAGTATCCTGTTTGTGATGCCTTTTGGGGTAATGGGGGTGTTATTAGGAGCTACTTGGCATAGACAAGTAGGATGGTTGGTGTCAATTAGTTTAGGATCAATACTAGGGACTATCGGTGTATTTTTCCGCTTTTGGTTACTTTCCCTGCTCACTGGTGAGGACTTGTGGGTTTATCTCATTAATCAAGTTACTGGTTTTCTGGAATGGCTATTCCTCAGATTGGGAATCCTACTATCACTTAGTTCCATCACCATTCAAATTTTTGCGATCGCTCTGGTCATTTTTCAAAATTTTATTTATTTGTTCCTTGTCCACATTGGTGCTTGGCTACTCCTCGATCGTCTTGGTAATCCCATCCCCCGTCCACCTCGCTGGGTACAGGTGATGATGGATTACGAGTAATTAACAATTTTCGAGTCAAGCTAACTGCTTCAGCTAAAATCGATGCAGCTAGTTTAATTTCTGGGAGAGTTGTAAACTTACCAATTCCAATACGTAATGCTCCTGCGATCGCGTCTTGGGGTAAGCCAATTGCAGTCAAGACATGGGAAGGTGTTTCTACACCTGATGAGCAAGCTGCACCAGTTGAAATTGCTAGTTTGTGACGGACTCTAGCAATAATGGCGCTGTTCGGAACATCGGGTATGGAAATGTGGAGATTTCCTGACAAACGGGAAGAAATATCACCATTGATGATTAAGCCGGGTATATGATCGAGCAGTAAGCTTTGTAATTGATCTCGAAGAAGTGCGATCGCTTTTTCATCTTCTTCCATTTCCAATTGGCGTAGACGACAGGCTTCTCTTTTATTTCATGCATCTTCTTGCTCGATATTCTGTATTTTCATATACATTTTAAGATGCGCTTACCCTGGGAGTGCTTCTTTTTCCATACCAAGAATGGGTGCAAGTCCCATTTTTTGATCTAGGATGTCAGAGGTTAGAACTGAGGCTGCGTCACCTTGACGTTAGATACAACCAGTCTGCCACAAAGCCTTGATTAATTGCCAGAGAAATAAGAGGAATCACCGTACTTTCATAAGCCTTTCTCAAAATTATTATATTTAATAAATTATTTCTATCAATTTTTAAATCAGCTAGATAAGGTTCAATATATTTATTCCATTGGTTCTCATTCATAAGATTATTGCTAATAGTTAAACCAAGATATTGAAGTTCAATAAACTTTTGAAAATATTGGTCTATAGAAGGTATATTGTTAGATTTTGATGAATTCACTGATGGAATAGTAGGAATTAAATTCCAAAGCTGATCATGAGCAACAAATGACCAAGGTAAATAGTGATCCAGAGATAAATTATCTGTAGTTAAAACTAAGTTAGAGTAAATACAGCGAACTTCAGTATTTTCTAAAACCAACTTCCAGAATTTAGTTTGACTAGTTAGTGATTCTCTTTTTTGTGGTGGAAATAGTTTATTAGAAACAGCAGGTACACTAGGGTTGCATTTTTGCATATAACCCAGCCATTTCCAAGATACCCAACTTCTGACGATGGAATAGTTTTCCGAAATATATTCTACCCAGTCTTGATGTAGAATAATTGCATTACAGTCTTTTAAAGATAGATAATTAAAGCAATAGACGGGTTTTATTTCTTCAAATAGATTATTAGCAAGATTAATAATAGTTTGATTAACTTTCGCATCTAGTAAACCTCTAGTTTCTTGAGCAAAGAAAGGACGAATCAGGCGAAACGGAACGTATTTCCCAATAAAAGCAATAATGTCCTCAAGATACTGAGACTGAATTGCTTTTCTTAATAACTTTTTATCTGTATCTCTAAATTTTAAAATTGGCTCTGTGATTTCTAATTCCAGAGAATCTAATTTATGAGTAATCTGGTCTTGTGTTCCAAAAGATAGTTTAAAGTAATTATGAGGATACCAAGCATTTGCTAGCATCTCTATAATAATTTCTTCAAAACTAATTGGCGATAAAGTATCAAAATATCTTCTTTTAAGAATGTCTAAAAGGGATAAAAAAAATAAGTATTTGTAAGAGTTGGTAGTATTATTAAAAATTTGAGCTAAAACCCCAATATTAACCCGTTCTGATTGGGGTAGTTCCTGAGTGGAAGCTGTCTGTGGGGTATGTGTCAAACTACCTAAATATGCTTGCACAAAATCTTTAGCAGCAGATGAATTGATATTATGTAAGGCTTGGACTATCTCTGCAACAGTTTCCGCTGTGGGGTCTGTCTGTTCGTGAAACCAACGGAAGAAAATCGGACGTTCCACACCTAACCCTATAGCCAGTTGACTTTGGCTGATGCTGTAAGAATCTAGTATTTGTCTGAGTGCTTGACCTGCTTTTCCCATAATTCCAATTATGACATAGCAGGTAGCTTTTTTGTTAACTTATGTATTAACCCCAAAAATAGTGTCTGTTATCATATATGATAAAAAAATATCGATAGGACAGTTTGATAGGTATTTTGAATATGTATCGTTAAATTGTCCAAAATCCGAGTAATCCAAGTCTTTCTTCATCTAATTGTGAGAAATCCGAAGTCAAATAGGTGTAATTCAATAATTCAATCTAATTCAGTTTCCCAGAATCAAAATTAAGAAGGACTTAGTTATAGTAACTAAGTCCTTTATCGTCATCAATAGGGATAAAAAAAATTTATTTAATTTATACTTTCATCAAAATTATGCCAAAACAAAGTCAACATCACTTGTACCAACAGTTTCCGACTGTCCAGATGTTAACAAATTACCATTGACACTGACTGCAAATGGAGTTCCCGATAATTTCAGGTTATAGTCAGTTTTATCATTGGTGTAGCCAACGCTAGCAATCATTTTTCTTTCACCACCTACATACTGAAAAGCCAGCATTTGGTTTTTTTGTTGTTTATTGTCGTATGCCCAAATAACCATATACTGTTGACCTTGATAGTCAAAAACTTTGGGTGGACGATTGGGAACATAACGTCCTGCTTCACCAAAACTAGCATCTAAAAACGATTGTACAGAACTTGGCTCTACGGTTGCGTATGCTACTTCATTCGGTGCTGTTTCTTGCGCATCTCCTTGACTTTCATCGACGACTTCTTCCTTACCACGGTTGCGGAAGTAATCGACAGCTGCTTTGGTTCCAATTGCACCTACCGCAGCAATTCCTGCTCCTGCAAGAACATTGCGCAGTAAATTACCCTTGTTCATATTTTTCTCCTAATGGTAGAAAGCATCGTGGTTAATACTATCACCCCTAATCACTTTTGAAGCAAGTTAATGGTTTTTTTTTTACGGAAGTATTAATCAATGATACAAAATTCTCCGATTCTGGTATTACTGAATACAATAAATCGGCTAGAGACATCTACTTTGGGGGATAAGTCTGGTAAATAAATGTCAGTTATATTACATATCAGGAGTTACTAATTGTTGAGAATTATCGGTTTTTACTGGTATATTATGCTTTAGGTAATTTCAAAATGAATTGAACTTTTTCTTCCGCAAACCCTAAATATTTTAACGACAAATCCTTCGGTTTTTTTTATTATCATACGCCTACCTTTTCCCTCGCACCGATGCTTCGCGTGGGTGCGGAACCTCGTGAATGAAGTGACCACGCAGAGCATGGTCACTAGATAAAAAGGCGCAATTACAGATACAAAGGCGCAATTACGTGTCTTCTATCAACCATCATAATTAATGTAGGAGTACTAGTAAAACATGGTGTGAATGAGGTTACTATTTGAAACCGCTGAGAAGTTGAAAAGATAACCTTTATGAGTGCCTTTTACCGTCAGGAGTCAGGGACAAGTGACAGTATTATGTGACAGTATTATGGGGTTCTTTGAATGAATTATTAGGGAAGCTTTTTTCGCCTCCCTTGGATACTGTATTCTTAAATTTGGCTGTATATTTGGCTTCCTTAAGAGAGTTGGGAACCCTGATGCACGGTTTTGACCCATTTTAATTTTTTGGGAAAAATACACATGCGTGCGGTGGTACTGCCCATCACCACTACCCAGTGCAACATGTATAAAGTACCACGTAAAGTTTGCAAGGCGATCGCAAAATAATTTAAAGGACGTGCTTCCAATCTTTGGATTCGCGCTAAACCGACTGCCATTCCTGTCATGGACATGGTAAAGGCCAAACTAGTAACAGGTACTAACATGGGTGGACGATGGCGAATCGCAGCCATCAATAAATCGGGGATTGCGGCTGTTGGCAATAAATATTGCATCAACATAAACAGGAACATATCCCATGTTTTCCATCCTCCCATGCGATTTTTAAGAATTAAATCCCAGTAATCCAAGTATCTTTGATAACCGCCTTCTGCCCAACGATTACGTTGATGCCAAAGAGCGATCGCATTTGTCACACCTTCTTCTTGGACAGCAGGATGGAAAACACATTCAATATCCCAGCCATTCAAATGTAACCGCATGGTTAAATCTAAATCATCGGTAATGGTTTCTTCATTCCAACCACCAAAGCTTTCTAAGGCTTGGCGACGGACAAATTGACCATTACCCCGCAGTTCCCCAATACCACCAATACAAGTGCGTTGATACTGTAAATAGGTATCCACAGCCATTTCTGCCATTTGACCCTTTGTCCAGAAATTTTTCGGTGCATTGGCGATCGCTTTACGCATTTGTACAGCACCTATTTGGGGACGGGAAAATAGGGGTACAACTTGGGTGAGTGTATCTAGGGGAACTTGAGCATCAGCGTCAAATACGGCAATAATTTCCCCTTTAGTTAGAGGTAATACTTGGTTTAATGCCCCAGATTTACCGCCACCGGCGTTAGCGGAACGACGTAATATTTTGAGATGCTGATATTTTTGGGCAAACTTGCTCAAAATTGCGGCAGTACCATCACTACTACCATCATCAATCATCCAAACCTCATAAAGGTTTTGAGGATATTTGAGATTACAGAGATTTTCGACTAAATTGCCAATTACCGCCTCTTCGTTTTTGGCCGAAACCAAAATTGACACAAACGGTAAACTATCCGTAACGACATCTGTAGCGGTTCGTGGGCGAGTAAACACGACCAAAAATGCGTGTATTCCTAGTAAAGTAGTTAACCCCAATACCACAGATGAACCGAAGGATAGCAAATGCAGAGCAATGGTGCTACTCCAAACAATTGTTAACGCGATCGCGGCTTTGCGACGGCGATTTTTAAACCGGTATGGTGATGACACCGAAGACGTTCTTGTTTCCAGGGAATCATCTTCAACCGCTAACTCCGATAACAGTGAGTTTAGCGGATCGAGGTCGTTGTAAGAATCGTTTTCGGGCCAGGAATTCGCTGGCATAGGTAAATTATTTAACTACCAATACTTACTTGTACATAAATGCCGAAAAAAAACCCGATCATAGCAGCGTATACATAAATATGCTACTTCGATCTGTTCCATCTTAGTCCGAAGATATGCGGAATTTATCGACCTTTTCCAGTTCGTGACTCAGATGAGAACATTAACCCCTATGGGGTAGGCTTCTTTTGCAAAATGATAACACGACACAGGTCGAATCCAAGATTTCTTGCTGGTGGATCGGACTCAATAATCCACCAAACTAACTTTGACTGGTAAATGTAATTTTACTACTTCCTAGGAGAAGTCGCTATGGGTCTACACAACGAACCTGAACCTAAGCTGTCCTGGAGGGGTTAGTGGATTACTAATGTGAGTCCAGCCTTGATTTCTGGGAATAATGAGGTCAGCCAGATTTTCACGATTCAACCAACTAGAGGTGTATAGTCAAAATGTCTTTTGAACAGCTCCAACCAGCTTCACAACAACAAGCTAGCGTTTACTTACCCTACGTCCAAGGTGCGAAACGAAATTTTCTCCCCTTTGCCATCGGTCTTTATCAAAAAGGCGTTTTAGAAGGGGAAAGGAAAATAGAAGGTAGCGAGGATATTCCTTTTGTGGCAACCTGGAATGTAGCTACCCTCCCATCCGATTTAACCCGTTGTCGCATCCAGTTCGCTGGTGATGCGGAACTCAGTTATGAAGTAATGACATCTAGTTTTGAATTTGTTAATTTTTTAATTGAACTGCTGGAAAATTACAAGCGCAATCGGATTAAGGATTTCTCGCAAGTTTTTTATCGTAAGCTATTACACATCGATGAGTAGTTTATTTTTGGTCTGAGTTCAGTTAAATGCCTAACTAGGGTCTGCGGAAAAAATCTCTTTGCGAGGGTAGGGAATGGGGAGTAGGGAGTAGGGAGTAGTTTTATAATCCAAAAATTCTACTTTTCACAGGCTTCAAAAAACTACAGATGCCGGTTTTTTGAGCTTCTGTACACCCATTGGGAAAGCATTTTCTGGAACTAAACCCTCCAAAGCTTACAAGATAAGATTTTTAGTATTTTTCACCCATCCCTAACTATGATTAAATTTTGGAACAGGTTAGAAGCCTGTTCCTGTGAAGTCCCTTTTTTAAAACTATTTGAGTTCGATTTAGTTCGGATTGGTCGGGTGGTACTTTAAAATAAAAATAATTTTGATGTTTTCGCCTATTTTCTTGCCTCAGAGCTGATATCACGAAAATTTTAGCTGAAAATTTAGATAATTAAGTCATGCCCATTAACGGTCAAAATATGAGAATGCAAGTTAAGCTGGGAATATGCCTGTCCAGCAAACACCACCTAACTGCTAATTCATGGGTAAATATATATAACCGTTAATTGATGAAATGTTGTTATTTTTGATTTAGGAGTGCGGGCGTGCCAAAAGTTGCAAAGTATTTATTGGTTGCTTCCGGTGAGGCTTATAGCGGCAAATCAGCGACGATTTTAGGTCTATCCCATCAACTTCAAGAACGGGGGTTAGACATTGCCTATGGTAAACCAGTAGGTACTTGTCTGCGCGTATCAGAGGGTACGCTAATTGAAGAAGATGTTCAATTCATCCAAAACAGCCTGAATTTGACTGAACAGCATATACTACCGATGATGGTTGCACTGGATGAGAACACTGTTCACAAGCGTTTACAGGGTGATGATAATACTGATTATCAGCAAGCTTTAGCGCAAGAATATTTACATTCTTTACCAAGTGATTTGGTTTTATTGGAAGCACCAGGTACTCTAGATGAAGGCAGTTTGTTTAATCTTTCCCTTCCCCAAGTCGCTACCATCCTTGATGGTAAAGTATTATTTGTTGTTAGGTATAAATCGTTATTATCGATTGATGAAATTATTGCCGCTCAAGGTAGAATTGGCGATCGCTTAGTGGGTGTAGTGATTAATGACATCCCAGTCCAACATCTATCCACGGTCAACGACACCATGCGTCCCTTTTTAGAAGCACGGGGAATCGCTGTACTCGGGATGTTACCTCGTAGTGATTTAATGCGGAGTGTCAGTGTCGGGGAATTAGTTAAGCAACTCAATGCGGAGGTTTTATGTCGTAGCGATCGCTTGGATTTAATGGTGGAAAGTCTGGCGATTGGAGCCATGAATGTCAATGCTGCGGTCAAATATTTCCGTAAGCGTCGGAATATGGCAGTTGTCACTGGAGGCGATCGCGTTGAGATTCAACAAGCAGCTTTGGAAACTTCAACCCAATGTCTGATTTTAACAGGTCAGCTACCCCCCCCAGATTTTATCCGCAATCGCGCGGAAGAATTGGAAATACCAATTTTATCTGTAGATTTAGATACCCTTACAACTGTGGAAATTGTGGATAGGGCTTTTGGACAGGTACGGGTTCACGAAGCTATTAAGGTGGAATATATGCGCCACTTAATCTCGGAAGTTTTTGATTGCGACAGATTACTGGAAAAATTGGGCTTAAATCCAGTTGCGGTTAGCTAATTTGTATTTTATTTAACATATGCGGTCGTTTGCGAGGAGGAATGTGATTTCCCACAAAACATGCGATCGCATTGTGTTTAGATTGTGTTGATCCGTGAACCAATTCACTAGCATCAAGCTCCTAGGCTAATTTTAATTTCTAATTTGAATTCGCTATTTCAATCTGAAATTTCAATAAGTTTGTATAAATTTTATTTTCTTTCTTTTCGCTTACTCGATGGGTTTCCTCTCTGGATTCATGACGCTGGTATTTAACAGCGTCTTTTTTATTGACCGGAAATAAAAAAGCCCCCGTCGCAACAGGAGCTAAATCGCTAAATCACTATTATTCCCAGAAACTTGATTTACGAGCTTTCAAAACGAGCCTAGTCAAGTTCCTTCATTGCCATTGCGGGTTCATTCTCACGGTCAATACCTTTCTCGAAACCACCAGCAGCAGCACGAGCGCGTCCTGCATGCCATAGGTGACCGACGAGGAAGAAGAAACCTAAAACGAAGTGGGAAGTTGCCAACCATGCACGGGGAGATACATAGTTAAACGAGTTGATCTCGGTTGCTACACCACCTACAGAGTTGATCGAACCTAAAGGAGCGTGGGTCATGTACTCAGCCGCACGACGTGCTTGCCAAGGCTGAATATCATTCTTGATTTTATCCAAGTCAAGACCGTTAGGACCACGTAATGGCTCCAACCAAGGACCACGGAAGTCCCAGAAGCGCATGGTCTCACCACCGAAGATGATTTCTCCAGTCGGCGATCGCATTAAATATTTACCCAGACCGGTAGGACCTTGGGCAGAACCGACGTTCGCACCCAGACGTTGGTCACGGATGAGGAAGGTTAAAGCTTGTGCTTGGGAAGCTTCGGGACCAGTAGGACCAAAGAATTCACTAGGATAGGCAGTGTTGTTATACCAAACCATAACCGAAGCAATGAAACCCATCATTGATAAGGCTCCAAGGCTGTAGGAAAGGTATGCTTCACCAGACCAAATGAATGCACGACGTGCCCAACCAAAGGGTTTGGTCAAAATGTGCCAAATACCACCACCGATGCAGATGAAGGCAATCCAAATGTGACCGCCGATAATATCTTCCATATTATCAACGCCGACAATCCAACCATCTCCACCGAAGGGTGATTTGATGAGATAACCAAAAATAATCGCCGGGTTCAGTGTGGGGTTGGTAATCACGCGTACATCACCACCACCGGGTGCCCAGGTATCGTAAACACCCCCAAAGAACATGGCTTTCAATACCAATAACAAGGCTCCACAACCCAAAATAATTAGGTGGAAACCAATGATATTGGTCATTTTGTTCTTATCTTTCCAGTCATAACCAAAGAAGGAAGAATACTCTTCCAAGGTTTCTGGACCACGAACTGCGTGGTAAATACCGCCAAATCCGAGAACGGCTGATGAGATTAAGTGGAGAACCCCTACCACAAAGTAGGGAAATGTGTCAATAACTTCACCACCAGAACCCACACCCCAACCAAGGGTAGCAAGGTGAGGCAGCAAAATTAAACCCTGTTCATACATGGGTTTTTCTGGGATAAAGTGAGCAACCTCAAATAGGGTCATTGCTCCAGCCCAGAATACAATCAAGCCAGCGTGGGCAACGTGTGCGCCCAAGAGTTTACCAGAGAGATTGATGAGACGAGCATTTCCAGACCACCAAGCGAATCCGGTGGATTCTAGATCGCGTCCTCCCATCATCATTGAAGAACGATTAGAGAGCGTTACCACGGGGTAGTACCTCTTCGGGGAATACAAATTTTTCGTGAGGCTGGTCTTGAGGAGCCATCCAAGCGCGGATACCCTCATTCAGCAGGATGTTTTTCGTGTAGAAGGTTTCAAATTCCGGGTCTTCTGCGGCCCGTAATTCCTGGGATACGAAGTCGTAAGCCCGCAGGTTCAATGCTAAACCCACGATTCCGACTGCGCTCATCCACAAACCGGTTACTGGCACAAACAACATAAAGAAGTGTAACCAGCGTTTGTTACTGAAGGCAATCCCAAAGATTTGCGACCAGAAACGGTTCGCTGTCACCATTGAGTAGGTTTCTTCCGATTGGGTCGGGTTGAAGGCACGGAAAGTGTTTGCTGCTTCTCCGTCTTCAAACAGGGTGTTTTCCACTGTTGCACCGTGAATCGCACACAACAGCGCTCCTCCCAATACCCCTGCGACTCCCATCATGTGGAAGGGGTTGAGTGTCCAGTTGTGGAACCCTTGCAGGAATAACAAGAAGCGGAAAATTGCTGCTACTCCGAAGCTGGGGGCAAAGAACCAGGAGGATTGTCCCAAGGGGTACATCAAAAACACGCTGACGAATACCGCAATCGGAGCCGAAAAGGCGATGGCGTTGTAGGGACGGATACCCACCAAACGGGCGATTTCAAACTGACGTAGCATGAAACCGATTAATCCGAAGGCTCCGTGGAGGGCTACAAATGTCCATAATCCACCTAATTGTACCCAGCGAGTAAAGTCTCCTTGGGCTTCTGGTCCCCAGAGGAACAACAGGGAGTGTCCCATGCTGTCTGCGGGGGTGGATACGGCTACTGTGAGGAAGTTACATCCTTCCAGATAGGATGATGCCAAGCCGTGGGTGTACCAACTGGTGGCGAAGGTGGTTCCGGTTAGCCAACCGCCCAGTGCTAGGTAGGCGCAGGGGAAAAGTAGGATTCCTGACCAACCTACAAACACGAAGCGATCGCGCTTTAACCAGTCGTCGAGTACGTCAAACCACCCACGTTGACTGGGGGCGCGTCCTACTGCGATGGTCATCTGCGATAAATCCTCTTTTTACTAAAATTGCAACGCTTTCAAGTCCAAGATTTTGTGAATCTTTGTGCCTAAATCGCGTTATACAGGGGAATTTATGAGAGTATGCTACTGAGCATTTGTAGTCTCTCAGGGTTGAGTTCACAACCCTACTGCTTACCCAGATTTTGAGTCAGCAGTAACTTAATTGTTCTTAACTTATCACAATCATACAGGTTTGCGCCTAGTCTTGTACATAAAGAATAGGTATAAAACTCCAACCTGCCTATTTATATCAATATCAGAAAATTTACAATTTGACACACCTTTTCTCAGAAATCGCCGATATTTAGGGTGGACAGGTAAATTGTCTCAAAAGTCAGGGAGTGGGGAGTAGGGAGTGGGAATAAGTTATTTTCTTGTTTGGTTGCGTCCAAACTGGGGGACTGAATTTCAAAATTAGACCTGTAGCGGATTGATCAAAGGGTTTGTGAAAAGCCACTTGCACGGGTTGCTGGTGTCATCTCTAACATGATGGCTACTCCCTACTCACCACTCCCAATTCCCTGTTTTCCTGGGAAGTTGCAATCTGGGTACTAGTCTGTCAAACTGGGAAGGAGGGAAATTAATCAATTTAAGTTATTAAGTTAAGGCTTTTAAAATGGCTGTTTCTGCAACTGAAACCTCAAATAATCAAATTTTGCGTCAACAAGTGTTGGGTTCGCGTCGGTTGAGCAATTACTGGTGGACTTCAGTTGTCACAATTGGTGCAACTGGATTTTTGCTGGCATCCATATCTAGCTACTTGAAAATAAATTTACTCATAGTGTCTGACCCTACCCAGTTGATTTTTTTCCCCCAAGGGTTAGTGATGGGTTTGTATGGCGTTGCGGGTCTGCTTGTTGCTATTTACCTGTGGTTGACAATCCTGTGGGATTTAGGTGGTGGCTACAATGAATTCAACAAAGAAACAGGAGAGATGAAAATTTTCCGCTGGGGTTTTCCTGGTAAGAATCGGCAAATCCTGATTGAAGGAAAAATCCAAGATATCCAATCGGTTCGGGTTGAAATCAAAGAAGGACTGAATCCCAAGCGATCGCTATATTTACGGGTGAAAGGTCGGCGCGATATTCCCTTGACTCGGGTGGGTCAGCCTTTGTCACTGCAAGATTTGGAAATTCAAGGTGCGGAGTTAGCACGGTTTTTAGGTGTACCTTTGGAAGGAAAAGGTATTTAATCTGGGTTTGTGTCCAGCTCGGTAAGTTTTCTGTTTATCGGTTTGCCTGGAAATACTAAGTCGTGATTGAACAGCAAATTATCGAGCGCCTAGGTATTAATATCGAACGCTTTTTTGAGGATGTGGAGCGAAGTCTTGATCGGCAACTGCTCTCGGAACGGGACAAGCAAATGATTGGTCTGTTTCTATTGGGAAAGCGACGTAAGCAGGTTGCGGATATAATTCACCTGAGTGATGCGGAAATTGGAAATCGACTCTCAAACCATATTTATCCGAAAATTGCCCATTTGATGCAAATAGAACAGGGGGAGATTGCGAATAATTGGACATTGATTCTGAATTTTCTGCTTGATGCTGGGAATGGGTATAAACTAGAACCCCCTCCGGATTTAAATAGCGACCATTTTCAGGGTAGCTTCGGAGGTCAGGTGTTTTTGCATCCGAGTCATCCACAAATAGCTCAACTCCAGATTAGAGCTACCCAAAGGTATCAGCAGGGATTTTACTACCAAGCTTTGTTATTCTTTGCCAAAGCCTGGTATGGGGAGCAGCAACGCTATGGTAGGGGAAATCCGGAGATTGGTATCTACCTGAATAACTGTTTACTGGAAACCCAACGAGCATTTTTGCAGCAGAGGAATATCATAATTTATACCTTGGCAGTTGTTGTTCCCTTCTACCACAATCAAGGTGCGATCGCTACAGAAATTTTGCGTGGAGTGGCACAAATTCAATCCATTGTTAATTATCAGCATTTTGATAGAACCCCATTAGGGATGGAGTTTTTTCCGGAACAAAACCCTTGGGAGTCTTTATTTTCCATCTGTGGTGATAGTTCTCTCCCCATTGGTCGCAGGATTGCTCTGCGGATTATGGTTGTCAATGATACTAACAACGTTTATGCTCCCTACAATCAAACGGCGGAAAAGCTAGCAACCTTAGCTGATGAGATAGAATTAGTGGCTGTGGTGGGTCATTATTCCAGTGAAATGACTCAAGCTGCCCTCAAATTTTACAATGGGAAAGGTATTGTGCTGGCGAATGCTTCCAGTACCTCCAATCAACTTTCCCACCTGGAAGATAGTATTGGTTTTTATCGACTCACTACCCAAGATCGAATTAACGCAGCTTACCTAGTTGAGTATTTAGTTAACACCCTAGTCAAGGGCAAAATCGCGATTATTTACAATGAAAATAGCAGCTACAGTTGTTCCTATCGTCATTCTGTGAAGGAAAATCTCGCCAAGTATCTCCATTCCTTAGAACTGCACTCTGAATATGGACAGCTAGGGGGAGATATTTACCATCTTCAGAACTTTCTCCAGAGGATTCAAGGACAGGTTGATGGAATTGTCTTGATTCCGGACGGGGGAATCGAACCCAACTCCCTTCACAATATTGGTTTGGTTAGCAGATTAAGTTTAAGTCGATGTTTGATTGCTGGTTCGGCAACCTTTTATCAGGAGAATGTGCTGCACTGGATGCAAGAACGGGATTCGTCTGAGTTTTCCCGAAGGTTAATAGCCTGTATTCCTTGGCATTGGGACAGTCCAGAGAATGGGTGTAATGGTAAAAATACTGTAGCCCAGGCCTTTTGTCAACTGGGAACTAGGTTGTGGGGGAGCAGAAACTTAACTTGGCGCAGTGCTACTGCTTTTGATGCCATCTTACTGATTCTCAAATCCTTGGAAAGACATTCACCGCAGCAAAAATTGCTCGTAGAAATGCGCCAATTTTTCAAAGTGCAACATCAAAGCATCCAGGGGGTGACTGGGTTGCTCCAGTTCCATGAAAATGGCGATCGCGTCTGTCCTCCTGTGGAAATTGTCACAGTTGCTCGCAATCAAGTATCTCACCCTAAATCCGCTACAGACAATATATCCCAGGAATGGCAATGGCAACATTTGCGATCGCACGAATTTAAAAACACCTAATCTCCCCGTCTACCTTGATCCAGAGGAGTAGGAGCAAGCCTTAATTAGCCTTAATTAACGTTAATCCAAAAGGGTACTGTGGTAATTTTGCCTTGACGCTGAAATTGTAGCCACATCTTGTAAGTACCTTTTTGCGGTAGTTGGGATTGAAATTGAATTTCAGATTTTGTTTCTGTATTTAAGGAATGGACGTGAATATAGTCATTAGCTGTCAGGGGTGATGAACTGCGTATAATTACTAAATGGGCTTGTCTGCCTAGGTATGTTTGCAAATCAGTAACTGGTTTTTTACTAACTGTATCAATCAAACTAAAGCTAAATTTACTTTGCTGTCCCGATTTGAGTTGGGAGGGGGAAGTTTTGAGTTGAACTTTTGTATTCCCTACGGTTTGGGTATCTGAGAAGGTTTCTAAACTGCTGGGAAGGGGAACATCACCGGGAATACTAATTTTTTCCACTGAAACCTGTTCCCTTTGTCCAGAGGGTTGGTAATCTGTAAATAAAGTGTAATTCCCTGGTGCAGGAAAATCATGTTTAATGGCAAATTTACCCTGTCCCTGATAGTCGGGGTGAATATGATTAAAGAAGCGTAAATCATCACTCACCACAATCATATGCATTGGCTTTTCTTGGGGGGTGGCAAATTTTTCCACTGGTTTTCCAGCTTGATTTTTAACTTGAATTTCTAGGGGTACTCCCTGGGTGGAAGAGACTTGTGGTGTGGAGGTTAATTTGGCTGTGGTGGTTTCTGGGGGTGAAGGTGACTGACTAGTTGTTCCCTGGTGATTGTGTGTACTATCTAAGGAAATTGGGGGAGTATTATTTTTAATACTTTTTTGAATATTTGCATTGTCCGATGTTGGGTTTTGAGCTGGTTGTTCTGGTTGGTTTCCACACCCGTGGACAACCAGTAATCCCAGAGCGACTGCAAGTTGTACCACTACTAATTTCATAAACTAAATGGATCATCTCAGGTTTTTGAACAACCCATGATTACATATAAGTTTACTGAATGTCCTGGGAATACAAAGTAAAATATTACACCAATATATTTGCGGTATTTGATAATTATTCAAAGACAACGGTTTTATTGTCGTAAACTAACACGCGATCGCGCAAATGTAAACGTACAGCCCGCGCGAGGACGACCCGTTCTAGGTCTTTTCCCTTGCGAATCAAGTCTTCTACCGTATCCCGGTGACTAACTCGTACCACGTCCTGTTCAATGATTGGACCTGCATCTAAATCGGCTGTCACATAATGAGCGGTTGCACCAATGATTTTCACACCCCTTTCAAAAGCTCGATGGTAGGGATTTGCACCGACAAATGCTGGTAAAAAGGAGTGATGAATATTAATAATCTGGGGGAACTTGAGGATAAAATCACCACTCAATACTTGCATGTACTTTGCTAAAACCACCAGGTCTATTTGGTAATCCTTTAACAGTTGTAATTGTTTGGCTTCCTGTTCGGCTTTGGTTTCTTTTGTAATTGGTATGTGGTGATAGTCAATCCCGAATTGTTCTGCTACGTATCGTAAATTTTCGTGATTACTGATAATCAGGGGTATTTCCGCAGAAAACTCACCAGCACGATGTCGCCAAATCAAATCCCACAAACAATGATCCTGTTTACTCACCCATATGGCTATACGCGATTTCACATCGGAGAAATGCAATTCCCACTTTGCATTCAAAGGTTGAGCGATCGCATTAAAAGCTGGTGCAATCAGTTCCCGTGACAGGTTAAAACCTGCTAGTTGCCACTCAATCCGTGTTAAAAATAATCCCGCAGTAAAATCCGTATGCTGATCTGCATGAATTATATTACCACCGTTAGCATAAATAAAATTAGCAAATTTAGCAACTAGTCCACGCCGATCGGGACAAGAAATCAGTAACGTTGCTGTCGGAATCGACATGATTTTCCTTTACTCCAGTGCCAAATCATCACCTAAGAAAGTATATCGGAATCCGCTCGGATTATTTATGCAAGTTTCAACTGTTCACCAAAATTTCAACAATGGGTATAAATAAAAACCTTAGCAAACTTTCTATGGGCTGATTAGGCGATCGCTTGCGTTTTCTTGTAGAGCGTAAAAGATAAAGTCGGATTCATATATACAGTAGAATCCTCAATAATTGAGGATAAATTCAGTAATTTCCAGGTTTACGGGATAACTTTGATAATTACCTTATAAGTACAATCACACTAGACAAAAAGGAATTAATATTATTAATTTTAAATGGGAACTTGTTGATTTTCTCAGCAAAATCGACCAAACAACTAACTAGCCTAGGTCGATGTTCAAAGGAAGCGCTGAGTCATATAATACAAGTAATTTTGGTTTCCAGCTCCAGTGACTACCCCTCACCAGGTATGTAAAGCATGATTCATGTGACTCAAATCTCTATCATGAAACTGGGCAATATTGATATCGGCAGTTCATAATATAGTTAATAATATTTAAACTCTTCTTATTTTCCCTATTCAATCAAATCATACCAAATTATTTTTTCACCATGATTTATCTATTATTTGGATTTTATATCTTGATAGCACTACTCCTATTAAAGGAGTGGACTGTTTTTTTTGATACAGATAAAGAGATGAGTGTGCAAATGCGCTTTTTTTCCCAAATCATCCTCATCTTTGCAACCATACTCTGGCCTTTCATTGTTCCCTTTGCCTATCGTGAATTACTGAAATTCCATCAGAAACACAGGGAAGTGATTAGATTGTTAATAAATTTACCCGACCTCAAAGTGATAGATACTGAAAGATTATTAAAACCAACAAATCCAACACCTAACCTCAGTAGGGAATAGTAAAGACGCGATATATCGCGTCTCCAAATATATCTTGTCTCCACATATATCCCGTCTCTATATCTTGCAAGGGATTGAGGAAGTTTTAGTCGCCAAAAATGCTTTCCAAGTAGATATGTAAGACGGAAAAACCTGGCATTTATAACTTTTGGGGGTCCTGTGAAAAGTGGAATAGTTGGGTTAAAACCATTCCCTGTAGAGACGACCATCGGGTCGTCTCTAATCCCTGTTCCCTACCTTCAGGAAAAGACTTCCCCAGACCCTAAATAACTCTCAATAAACTGGGGATAGCATGGATTGCCGGGAATTGTTCAATTTCGGTTAAAGCTTGGCGTAAATTGCCTTCACGCACGTCATGGGTGACAACAACAATTTCGGCGAATTCTCCTTGTAAACCTGTTTGGACGATGGATTCCAGACTAACTTCGTGGTTGCCAAAACAAGTACCTAGTTTACCAATGACCCCCGGTTCGTCTTTGGTTAGGAAACGAACATAGAACCTGGTCACCAGGTTGTCGATGGATGTAACGCGACTGTATTGTTCGTGGGAACAGGCAAATAGGGGGTCTAAAATTAATTCCGTATTTGTATCGCTGGCTTTTTGGGCTTTAATCCGTGCCACTAAGTTCATAATATCAGAACAAACGGCGCTGGCGGTTGCTCCTGCACCTGCTCCTGGTCCGTAGAGCATGACTTTCCCTAGGGGTTCTCCCTCCACCAGGATAGCATTAAATACTCCGTTAATGCTCGCTAGGGGATGGTCATTGGGAAGCATGGTGGGGTGGACACGGACAAATAGGTCGGGGGGAGCGCTATGGGAACTGGGGGTATTTTTGTCAACTCGATTGGCGATCGCTAACAATTTTATCGTAAATCCCAGCTTTTCGGCATAGGCGATGTCGGTTTGACTGACTTGACGAATTCCTTCACAGTAGACTTCTTCCCGCTTCACCCGTCCCCCAAATCCCAAGGATGCAAGGATGGCGATTTTATCTGCCGCGTCCCAACCATCTACGTCTGCGGTGGGGTCTGCTTCAGCATACCCTAATTTCTGGGCATCTGCTAAGACATCGGCAAAGTCACTGCCTTCGGTTTGCATCCGGGTCAAGATATAATTGGTTGTACCGTTGACAATGCCGGTTATAGCTTGAATCCGATTCACACTTAAGGACTGCTTCAGGGGTTGAACTACGGGAATCCCTCCCCCCACAGCTGCTTCCAACATCACATATACCCCAGCTTGATTTGCAGCCGTAAAAATTTCATCCCCAAACCGGGAAATTACCGCCTTGTTAGCTGTCACCACATGTTTTCCGTGGGCGATCGCTTGTAAAATCAATTCCCTAGCTGGTTCTAAACCACCCATCAATTCCACAATAATATCTATCTGGGGGTCAGTGACAATCGCTTCTAAATCTGTTGTCAAAATGCGATCGCTAAATGTGACGGGTCGAGGTTTATCCAGCGATCGCACACCAACTCGACAAATTTCAATTTCCTGTAACAGAGGATTACGACCAATCCCATCCTGTAACAGCTGTACAGTACCGACACCAACCGTACCGAAACCAAGAATACCTAACTTTACACCCACAATTTTGACACCAATTTCAATAAACCTATTAGAAGCCAAGTATGGCAGAAATTTCGACCAAAAAACCATAGGGTGCAGCACTAGCCACACCCCATAGTATTTTATTCAATTTTTACACATCGCTTTGATTGCAAACCCAGTATACAGTGAGATATTAACAGCACTCAAACAAACTAATTCTAGTAATTTTAGTAAGTTTCTACGTGCCAGCGACCCGCCTTCTTGAGTTCTTTTTGATAATCACTCCAGGTTACGCCTTCTTTGGCTGCTGCTGCTGTCAAAGCCGCATCGATACCATCTTCCATGCCTCGCAAACCGCAAATATAAGTATGGGTTTTCTCGTCTTTGATCAACTTCCACAACTCATCTGCATGTTCCGCAACACGGTCTTGAATGTACATTCTGCCACCCTGAGCATTTTTCTGCTCACGGCTAATGGCGTAGGTCAAACGGAAATTATTCGGGTATTGCGATTGCATCGCCTCCAACTGCTCTTTGTATAAAATGTTCGCAGTTGTGGGAATCCCGAAAATCAACCATGCAAAACCTTGGAATTGATAATCGGTGTTAACAGCTTTTTCTCTAGCTTCAAACATCCGCCATAAATAGGCACGCATGGGCGCAATCCCTGTACCCGTTGCCATCATAATCACATTGGCATCCGGATCGTCAGGTAACAACATTTCCTTACCTACGGGCCCAGTAATTTTGACTTCATCACCGGGTTGCAGATTGCACAAATAGGTCGAACAAACACCATACACGGTTTCCCCTGTCTCAGGATGTTTGTACTCTAGCTGACGCACACACAAGGAAACAGTTTTATCATCGACATCATCCCCATGACGAGTTGATGCAATGGAATATAATCTTAATTTCTCTGGTTTACCGTTTTTATCCAAACCCGGAGGGATAATTCCAATACTTTGTCCTTCAATGT
The DNA here is from genome assembly GCF_002368395.1 of Calothrix sp. NIES-3974. Classification (GTDB taxonomy): domain Bacteria; phylum Cyanobacteriota; class Cyanobacteriia; order Cyanobacteriales; family Nostocaceae; genus NIES-3974. Next base: position 334,904 of record NZ_AP018254.1, on the reverse strand, counting down.
ATTTTAAATTACCACCGGATAGATCAAATTTCAGATGCTGAACCTTACCAATTCCACCTGGAGACACCAACGCTTCGTTAGAGATACATTTGCCAATAAATGGCGCATTCGGGCGATAGATGTTTACAGGAACGTCAGCGTGCGCACCTTTCTTGGCTTTCGCTTGAGTCATGGTGTTGCCTTCTTTATCTTGTTTCGCTTCTAACTTCGATGTGGCTTTACCATTCCCTTGATTGTTCCCACTTGCCGTTGATACCGAACCATTCGATGCTGCACTACCGTTAGGACTATCGAATAAATCAACAGGATAAATGTTCACAATCTTGCCGCCGAGGCGAGCGATACGCCGCATTTCTTGATTCATGCGGTTGTAAGGTACTCGGATGAAAACGCTGCCACTTTTGCGAATAGGGTAGTTTGTCGAAACCGAGTCTTCACCCTGACGCAGACCCACTACTTCGTAGAGGAAGAGACGACTACCTGATGCTGTAATCGCAGCACCATCAACCGTACCTTGATTGTACATTTCGCGTTACCACTCCGATGTCTAATTAACCGTTAATCTCAAAAATCTTTCTCAAGATTACCGCTATAGGCGTACATCCTACAACTACTGCGATCGCATTCACTGCCAAAATTTAACTCAAAATTTAAATTTTGTTGCGAACCGATTGTCTTGAGAAATCAGCATTTATACCATTCTTAAATGGATCATGCTGAAAGCTTATACACTCGCCACGGACAGGCAGGTATGGCAAAAACACACCTGTTCACCTTCTAAGTTAGAGGATATGTCGGTCGGAGAATGTTAATAATGAATCAATTTAAGCTTTTTTTTGCTTGAACCGTTCCGAATAATTCGGAAATTCACCTATTTACAATGATTACATTGCGACTACCCCTATGGGGTAAGCAATGTCGGATACAAACTATTAAAACACTATTTTGAAAAATTTTGAATGGTCTATCTATGATTGTGCCGAAAATCGAGTGAGTAGGAAGTCAAAGGAAATCATTTGCATACATTCTGGTGTCATATCATTTCACTAAAATTTTGATACATTTAATGAGGTGGGTGGTGAAAATTGTCGTTGAAATCAGGGAGTAGAGACGACCCGTCGGGTCGTCTCTACGCCGAATGGCCGGTTGTATTGCGGTTTTATGTTTAATTGCACCTACCTACTTACTCCCCCTGCTCCCGGAAGTTCCCGGTCAGGTATCAACACCTAAATAAAACGGTATAACCATTACATGTAGGCGACTCCCCATTGACAAGCTAGCATTTGACCACATGAATTCTGAAGCGTTTGTAGTTGTGGCTCTAGCTCCGAAAAATCTTTACTTTAAGGTCCTATACCCCTACCTCTGGAGATTTCCCCGTTTCCTCTGAATTGAAAATATTTTCTCTCAACACACTTGGTATTTTGATTTAGCTTCCGATTATACTAAATAAATAGTGTATCAGAGAAAATAATCCCGTCAAAATGCTCCATTAGGGTTTTTTTGTTAACTGGACTGTTTTTCTCTTGCCAACGGCTGTCGTTGGATTGAGCGATGGTTGATGCATCTGTTTTGCGTCTGATAGCCATTTAAATCAAGCTTGTGATTGATACCTCGTTCTGTTACAATTCGATGTATCACTAAGATTATATACTTATCAGCAATCAATTTAAAGGGTTAAAGTTAAGCGTAGATTGGCTATGCTTGGCCGTGTTCGCTTGCTCATATTTTAATTTGAGTGCTGTTGGGTGGCAAGGACGCAAGATTAAGCCAACGGGATAAGCTCCTGGCTTCTAATAAATTGTTTTGCAAACGGATTTTGCAAGAATATATTCAACTGACTTGATTTGTAGTAGTTTCGAGGAGATATATGAGCAGTAAGCCAGAACGGGTGGTGCTAATAGGAGTTGCTGGAGACTCTGGTTGTGGTAAATCTACGTTTTTGCGTCGCCTGAAGGATTTGTTTGGTGAGGAGTTAATGACAGTCATTTGTTTAGATGACTATCATAGCCTGGATCGGAAACAACGCAAGGAAACAGGTATTACAGCCCTTGACCCCCGCGCGAATAATTTTGACCTGATGTATGAGCAAATCAAAGCGCTCAAAGATGGTCAATCGATTATGAAGCCAATTTATAACCATGAGACTGGGATGATTGACCCCCCAGAGTTAGTGGAACCCAATCACATTGTTGTGGTGGAAGGTTTACATCCTTTATATGATGAGCGTGTACGGGAGTTAATTGACTTTAGCGTGTATTTTGATATCAGCGATGAAGTCAAAATTGCGTGGAAAGTGCAACGGGATATGGCGGAACGTGGACACACCTATGAGGATGTAATTGCTGCCATTAATTCCCGTAAACCCGATTTTCAGAAGTATATTGAACCCCAGCGAGAGTTTGCGGATATAGTTCTGCAAGTGCTACCCACAAACTTGATTAAGGGAGATACGGAAAGGAAAGTATTACGGGTGCGGATGTTACAACGCGAGGGTAAAGAAGGGTTTGAACCAGTTTATCTGTTTGATGAAGGTTCAACAATTCACTGGACACCCTGTGGACGTAAGTTGACCTGTTCCTACCCTGGTATGCAAATGTACTATGGTTCTGATGTCTATTATGGACGGTACGTGTCTGTGGTGGAAATCGATGGTCAATTCGACAATTTAGAAGAAGTAATTTATTTGGAAACCCATTTAAGTAATCTTTCGACTAAGTATGAGGGTGAAATGACCCACCTGTTGCTACAACACCGTGAGTATCCTGGTTCTAACAATGGTACTGGTTTATTTCAGGTGTTAACAGGCTTGAAGATGCGTGCAACTTATGAGCGTTTAACATCACAGGAAGCGAGAATGGCCGTTAAGGTATAATTGTTTGAAATATCCTCAATTTTCACATTGGGAATTTAATTGATAGTCTTGATTTTTTGTACCGAAAGGAGTTTTTCTTTTCGGTCTTTTTTTTGAGGATACAGGAGAGAAGTCGAGTTTTTGAATTGAACCTCACCCCAACCCCTCTCCAGAATGGAGAGGGGCAGAAAAATCTCTCGTTTTCAACCAAAAATAAATGCTTTCAAAACCTCTATTCCTTTGGTGGAAATATTTGGAGAGGGGTTCATGGAATTCGTTGTCGCTAGCTCTCTCCCTAGGAGTAGTCACGTAGGTCGATTTAGGGTATGAAGTAGGGGAAATAGCTAGTTTTTTTGGCGGAGATTGGTTAAACTCTCAGAATTCTGATGTTGAGTCTTTTGATTTCTAGAATTTTGATAGTTGAGGTTGGGTGATAGACGTGGGTAAACAGATGAATGTAATCTCCAGAATTCGCTTAGGTTTAGCTGTGAGTATTGCCAAGAGTGTGACCACCTTAGTGCGATCGCTGAAATTAGGAGCAGCGAGTGTATTACCAGGTGCGATCGCGCGCAAAATAGCACCACAGGTTTTGGAGTTGTTAAGTCAACAGGTACAGCAGGGTGTAATTTTGATTGCAGGGACAAATGGGAAAACTACGACTTCCTTGCTATTGCGGGAAATTTTGCAACGGAAGGGTTTTCGAGTTGCGCATAATTCCACCGGAGCGAATTTAGAAAATGGTCTAGTGACGGCTTTAATGGAAAGTGCGGATAGTTTTGGGGGGTTGAAGGTCGATTATGCGATTTTGGAGGTAGATGAGAATATCGTTCCCAAGGTGTTAGCACCGATTCAACCCCTAGCAATTTTATGCTTGAATCTGTTTCGCGACCAATTAGACCGTTATGGGGAAGTGGATACAATTAGTAAACGCTGGACAAAAGCGATTTCCACTGATGCACCTAATACTACCGTCATTACCAATGGGGATGATCCGACCCTATGCTATTTGGGACAGCAATTGTCTCAAAATGTGATCTTTTTCGGTTTGAATGAACCAAGCAAATATTTAAAAGCCATACCCCACGCAGTCGATTCGATTTATTGTCCCAGTTGTGGACATTCCCTGGATTACGAAGGTGTGTACCTATCTCACCTCGGTAACTTTAGCTGTCCCCAGTGTGGTTTTCAACGTAGTCAACCCCAGCTTGATAGTAGTCAATGGTCACAAATTCTCGTCGGTATCTATAACAAATATAATACCCTCGCAGCTGCCACTGCGGCGATCGCTCTTGGGGTGGATGAGAAAACCATTCGTGAAACCATTCCCACCTTCCAAGCTGCATTCGGACGTGCAGAAGAATTAAATATCAATGGCAAACAGGTGCGGATTCTCCTATCCAAAAATCCCGTTGGTACAAACGAAACCATTCGGGTTGTCACAGAAAGTGAAGATAAAACCACTTTATTGGTATTAAACGACCGAGTACAGGACGGTGAAGATGTATCCTGGATTTGGGATGTGGATACGGAACCCTTAGTGGAACGGGGAGGGACTTTGATTGTCAGTGGCGATCGCGTTTACGATATGGCGTTGAGACTACGTTATAGTGATACGAATGTTAACCCTAATTTTCAATTGATTGTGAAAGAAGACCTACGGGAAGCGATTAATACAGCTTTGGAGTATACCCCTGCGAATCAAACCCTACATATTTTACCTACTTACACAGCCATGTTGGACGTGCGGGAAATATTGACAGGGAAAAAGATTAGATAGCATTAATTTTGATGGGGTAAAAAAAGGCACGTAGTAATACTTTAGCGCCTTATAACATCCTGTCTCCCCATCTACTGTTGCTCCCTCACTCCCTCACTCCTGTATCCTATATCCTGTATCCTTAAACTCAAACCTGCGATGCAAATTCTCTGGGAAACCGCTAAAACTTACGAAGATATTCTCTATCACAAGGCTGATGGAATTGCCAAAATTACGATTAATCGTCCCCACAAACGGAATGCCTTCCGTCCAAAGACGGTTTTTGAACTTTACGATGCCTTTTGTGATGCACGGGAAGATAGGAGTATTGGTGTAGTTTTATTTACTGGAGCCGGACCCCATACTGATGGAAAATATGCTTTTTGTTCCGGTGGAGACCAAAGTGTTCGGGGTCACGCGGGTTATTTAGATGATGATGGTACACCCCGTTTAAATGTGTTAGATTTACAGCGTTTAATTCGCTCCATACCGAAAGTTGTAATTGCACTGGTTGCGGGGTATGCGATTGGGGGTGGACATGTTTTGCATTTAATTTGTGATTTAACTATTGCCGCCGATAATGCAATTTTTGGTCAAACAGGGCCAAAAGTTGGTAGTTTTGATGGTGGGTTTGGAGCAAGTTATTTAGCACGAATTGTGGGGCAAAAAAAAGCGCGGGAAATCTGGTTTTTATGTCGTCAATATAATGCCCAGCAAGCTTTAGAAATGGGTTTGGTAAATACGGTTGTGCCGGTGGAACAGTTGGAAAATGAAGGGATTATTTGGGCACAAGAAATATTAGAAAAAAGTCCGATTGCCATTCGTTGTTTGAAGGCTGCTTTTAATGCGGATTGTGATGGTCAAGCGGGTTTACAAGAGTTGGCAGGAAATGCGACGTTTTTGTATTATATGACTGAGGAAGGGGCGGAAGGAAAACAAGCCTTTTTGGAAAAGCGGAAGCCGAATTTTCGTCAGTATCCGTGGTTGCCTTAAAAAGGCTATAATTTGGGTTTTTCCGCAACACATTTATGTAGAGACGTAATATATTACGTCTCTACATACTAAAAAAATCCAAAATCTAAAATCCAGCGACTGTCTCAATAAATTGTTTTCGTTTGGGTATTTGAGACTTTTGCTGGGAAACTAATTTAGATTTGCGATATTTGCTAACGATGCGTTGTCCAGTCAGATAATTCTCACTGGTCAAAGTTTCATCTCCGGTTGCACGGTCAAAATCGCGGACATCCTTACCAATTAATACAAGTCTTTGGGAAGGTTTATCTAACCAAAAACGATGAACGATTTCGTTGGCAAATCGAGAACCAGTTAATTGGGAGACCGTAATCACTCCCTTTTGGATTTTAATATCAGTGCTTGGGGTTCCATCGACTCCAGAAATAGCACCACCGCAGCTTGCACATAATAGGAACTTATTGGCCACTGCTAAACGGCGTAAATTACCATTTGCTTGCTTGAGTAAAACCACAAAAGCACGAGCGCGCTCCTTTGTTGTATCCGATTCAATTAGGGTGAATGCGGTATCAGGAATGCGATCGCTATTTATATCCCCTTCAATTCGCTCTTGAATTTTCCAGCCTTTGGGGACAAAATCTGAAACCGCTTTCCCTTGTCTGGGGACTAAATTCGGGTCAATGGGTCGTACTGATTGGGCTTTTACCCCTGTCACCATCATTAAAGATAGGGATACCGATAGGATAGTTACATCAAACCACGGTCTGATTTTTCTGGGATTCATAAAATTGGCATGTTAAGAATTTTATGTATAGCAGTCGAAGTAGGGCTTGTGAGTAAAACGGTATAAGTATTCACAACGGTGACTGAAAGCTGACTAATTAACAAGGGTATCACGTAACAACTGGGCCAATTTGTCCGCGCTATCGGGTAAGGCGATTTTTTTGGCATTTTCACCCATCACCTTTAGGCGATCGCGTTGTGTTAACAAGTTTAAAACTTCTTGAGTTAATGTTTCCGCACTAAGTTGGGATTGGGAAAACATCACAGCCGCATCGACATCGGTGAAAACCTTGGCATTATAGGTTTGGTGGTCTTCGGCTGCATAGGGATAGGGTATTAATATCGCTGGTGTGCCACAAATTGCTAACTCCGTTAAACTCCCCGCACCAGAGCGACTAATGGCTAAATCCGCACGCTGTAACAGGGCTGCCATATTATCATAGAAAGGCAAGCGAATATACTGAGAGTGTTGTAGCGAATCTGCCTCCGGGTCATTATCTCCCGTCAAGTGGACTAACCAAGCACCTGCGGCAAACCATTGGGGGGCACACTCCCGGACTAACTTATTGACAGCCACCGCACCTTGACTACCACCAAAGACGACAATTAAGGGTACATCACCGGGAATCGGTAAATCTAAAGTGTTAATACTACCAGGGTCGAGAAATTGCGATCGCACGGGTGTACTCGTATAAATTGTCCGAGCGCGAGGTAAATATTTCGCCGCCACGTCAAAACCAACTGCCACAACCGTACACCAAGGACCAAAAAAACGTGTTACTTTTCCAGGTAAAGCATTTGACTCGTGTAAAATAACGGGTAAACCAAGGGAACGGGCTGCAATTACCGATGGTCCAGCAATATAGCCACCAGTGGTAAATACACCTTGAAAATTACCTTGTTTTAACAATCGACGAACTTGTAACACCGAACCGACAAGTTTACCAAAAATAGTCAAAGACTTGAGACCAAATCGTTGCTGAAATCCCTCGACTTCAATCGTATTCAGCTTATACTGTTTGGGTACAAGCTGAGTTTCCAAACGATTTGGTACACCTAACCACTCGATATCATAATCTGGTAACTGCTGGGCAACTGCGATCGCAGGAAATAAATGCCCCCCAGTCCCACTTGCAGCTATTAATAATTTCTTGGGTGCGTTTGCCATCAAACCTATACCATCCGTGTGCCTAGCTTAATTAAGATAAAACAAATTCCCTGATTTCTGTAGTCAAATATCTCACCTATCAGCAATGTTTAACCTAACTAATGTATTTTTCCGCTCCTCTAGTTCATTCCGTCCCCAACCCCAATTGACCAAACAACTGATTTTTTTCACACTTACACTAATTTCCATCTCCGGATGGCAGTATACAAGAGCTAACGCTCAACAACAGCCCCCCGCACAATTACAAAACTTAATCGCCCAAATTGATAATGCTGCCAACAAAGGCGATGTCAAAGGAGTCATCCAACACTACAGTCCCAACTTTACCCATACCGACGGACTCAACCGTCAACAAATGGAACAAGCCCTGACCAGTCTTTGGAAACGGTATCCTCGACTACGTTACAATACCACAATCCAATCCTGGAAAAGCGAAGGGAACACAATCACAGCCGAGACAATCACCAAAATATCAGGATTACCTTCCAGTAACAGAAATAATTTTGCCCTCAATTCTACAATTCGTTCCCGTCAACGCATCGTCGGTACAAAAATCGAATCCCAAGAAGTTTTATCCGAACGCACCCTAATTACTGCGGGAGCAAAACCTCCTCAAGTAGAAGTCAAAGCTCCCGAAAAAGTTAAAGTTGGTCAGCAATTCAGTTTTGATGCCATCGTTCAAGAACCAATGGGGGATGATTATCTATTAGGTACTGCCCTCAATGAACCAATTCAACCGGAAAGGTTCTTAAACCCCACCTCCGTAGAATTACAATTACTTAACGCCGGAGGATTATTCAAAATCGGTCGCGCACCCAATAACCCCGGTAGCCATTGGCTTTCTGCCGTCATTATGCGCGGTGAAGGAACCACAATGGTGACACAACGTATACAAGTTGTGAAGTAATCATACGCTGATTTTGGATTTCGCTCATTCCTACGCTCTGCGTAGGAATCCATAAGGCAAGACTCTCGAATCAGAAAACAGCCCTTGGAAGCGGCTGTTTTCCAAGCTAGTCCTTCCCCACTCCCGATTCCCAAACAAGTAATTTGTCATCCAGAGAATACAGCAAATATGCTGTGGTATGATACGCTCTATTTTGCATTCGACAGAGTGAGGTAGGTAATTTCGATGACAAAGTTGCGGGTTGGCTTGTTATTTGGTGGACGTTCGGGAGAACATGAGGTTTCAATTGTATCGGCACGGGCAATTTGGAATGGATTAAAAACTGGCAGAAATCAAGAAAAGTACGAAGTGATTCCGTTTTATATTCAAAAAGATGGGATTTGGCAACCGGAATCAATTGCTCAAGAAGTTCTCAGCACTGGAAAACCCCTCGAAAACACTAACTATCCAGGGAACCGATGGCAATTTCCTCCCCAAGTAGCCAATATTGACGTGTGGTTTCCGATTCTCCACGGTCCAAATGGTGAAGATGGGACAATTCAAGGTTTACTCACATTGATGCAGGTTCCCTATGTTGGTTCAGGTGTGCTGGGTTCGGCTGCGGGTATGGATAAAATCGCTATGAAAACCATATTCTCCCAAGCGAATATTCCCCAAGTTAATTATATGAGTGTGACCCGTGAGCAAGTTTGGTCGAATCCCTGTGTGTTTCCCAAACTCTGTGATCAAATTGAAGCCAATCTGGGATACCCCTGTTTTGTCAAACCAGCCAATCTCGGTTCCTCTGTAGGTATTGCCAAGGTTCGCAACCGTCAAGAGTTAGAAACAGCCCTGGATAATGCCACAAGCTACGACCGGCGGATTATTATTGAAGCGGGTGTGGTAGCGCGAGAAGTGGAATGTGCCGTGTTAGGAAATGAACACCCAAAGGCTTCCATTATTGGTGAGATTACCTATGATGCGGATTTCTATGATTATGAAACAAAATATACTGAAGGGAAATCAAATTTACTAATACCAGCCCCCCTTCCAGAGACTGTAAGTGAAAGAATTCAGGAGTTGGCAGTACAGGCATTTGCAGCAATCGATGCTGCTGGTTTAGCGCGGGTTGACTTTTTCTATGTGGAAGCGACTGGAGAAGTTTTAATTAACGAAATTAATACCCTACCGGGATTTACTGCCACTAGTATGTATCCCAAACTGTGGGAAAAAACGGGTGTTCCTTTCCCAGAATTGGTGGATCAGCTGGTGCAGTTGGCTTTAGAACGCCACCGTTCTCCAGAATCGGCATCAAAATAGTACTTAACGGGGGAGAAAATAAGGATTGATTGACATACTCCCCCTCAAGTGTGGAGATTCTAAGAGGATGTTTTAAAAGTCTATTTTAATACCTGAATTATCGTTTTTGGGAATAGGGAGTAGGCAATAGGGAGAGACGGGACATGTCGCGTCTGTACTCTCGAAGGAAAAATCTGCTTTATAACCCCATGTCCAGAGTCTGGACGATAGTCAAAATAGTGATAATTAATACTTGACAAACAACCTCTAAGTCCCAATAGCAATTGCAGACCAATATCTAACATCAGTTAACAATCAGTTAACACCCTAACCGTTATGGTACTCTAACATACAGAAAGCCGTCCTCCAATAACCTTGCTCTAGACCTAGTTTTTTTGGTAAACCCCTATTTTATTTGGGGAGGTAGAAAAATAGATTTTGGGATTTGAGTGTCATTAGCTACTCAGTAACGACGAATATCATTGTTACATGTCACCTAAATAGCAAAAAAATAATACCTGTATTTGGCAATTTGCTACGGATAGTATGGGTGTAACTCCTCCGGTACAATCTAATGATTGGAGGGGTTAATGTGGATTTTTATGGAAAATAAGCAAAACTTACACCAGGAAACGTCCGCCCGTCAAACCACGATAGGTGATTCTCCGTCTGTCAACTCCGTAGTGAAGGGGGAGACGGAGAAGGCGAAAAACACGACATCGAAACCCAAGGCAATTATAGATTTTTCCATCCGTGTACTGACTTATTGTCCGTGGTTGCCGATTACAGCGCTGCTATTAGTATTCATTGGTAGTGGGATGCTAGCCCTGTACAGTTTAGGTAATGTCGGGAAGGATGAAACGCCCAAAGCCGAGGAACTAGTGCCGACAGATGGTCTGGAGGAGATTCCAGCACCATCACCCCAGGAAGATGGAGACCCGATTCCCCTGTGGATGGTGTTTGCGATCGCCATTAGTTGTGCGGGTGGATGTGTTCTGATTTTGCGTTTGATTCGTCCTGCGCGTCCATTGGATGGGAAGGGGAAACCAGTTAATCGTTATCAAGCAAGGATGGCACAACGTCAACAACCGAATTTAACTGTACGCCAAGTTCCAAAAACATCCCTTGTGGTTCCACCTAAATCCACAAGTCCCCAACGCCAGTCCTTTATAGTTCCCCAAGCAAATTACTTACAAAAACCATATCAAACGCCGATTAATTCAAAATCCTATACCAAGGTGACTGTTTCCAAGTCAAATCCATCTTCCCCTCCCCCAGAAGAGTCTTTGGCTGATTCTTTGGACCTACGCAAGCAAAGTCCCCTTTCTTCTATTCTCCGACGGGATTGATGGTGAGGAGACAGGATACAGAAGATAATTGTAGCGAACGTAAGTCAGCCAAACGATTTCCTCTCACCTTCTAGCCTGGATACTCGTGGGAAACAAAAGGTACAGCAACCACTTCTGCGGGGATATTTTCGATGCTAACTTTGAGACCAACTCCACCCACTTTACTACGGATATAAGCCAAACCAAAATATCCGTCGGGGGTGGGAGTAAGACTGGTGAGTTTTCCGACTTTTTCTTCCGCGACATAAATATCACTGGGTACGGAAACAGGTTTATCTAGTTTAATTCCCCAAAGAAAGGTTTTTACACCTCTATAAGTATTTAGACGGGCAATGGTTTCCTGACCGATGTAGCAACCTTTCGTAAATGAGACGGTTTGCCATAGTCCTACTTCCAGGGGGTTATAATCCTCTGTTAGTTCCTGGTCGGGGACGGGACGACCTTGGATAATTCTCAAGCTTTCCCACGCAGTTTCATCCATGACCGTTGCTCCTGCACTGAGAATTTTTTCCCATACCTGGGTTTTCTGTGTAACTGGACAAATTATGTTATACCCGTGGAGAGCTAAATCTGTACCCACTCCCATGCGTATTTGCTGTTCATTTAATATATGTGTACCATTGGGTTGACCAATTAATTCTGCTCCACCAAGTTGACGAATCACCCCATCGCTATCGGGTCCAATGAGGGTTAATAAAGCCGTATCTGGGGTGACATTCACCACTTGAACGCGGTCGGCAAAGAAGATATATCTATCTAGCCATTGCAATAGATATTCGCAGCGATTGGGGGAGACAATTAGTAATACTGTATTATCAGTAACATAGGCTGTAGCCAGGTCGATGGTACGAGCGGTAGAAGTAACGAAAACCGTTTCACATCCTTGACCTGGTTGTAGAGATTGGAAATCGTTGGTACTTTGATTGTGGAGAAACCGTAAACGGTCATTATCCCTAACTTCGATCCGTCCCCAATGGCTGCGATCGCAAACAGCGAGGGTTTGTTTTGCAGCAGCGATCGCGTCCATTTGTTCCGGTGTTAATGCAGATATTGTCATGGTGTCGAATTTACAGATCATCTCGTGTCCGGTAATATGACCATCATAAAACAAGCTGAAAACCTTTGCTTCTTACCATCTATCCGACAGGATCAGCGAACGGCGATCGCCTGTGTTCTCGACAAGTGTATGAAAGGACATGATATTAACCATTCATTTGGGGTTGCGATACAAGTATTGAGTGTAAATACGGTGACAAATAGTTAAAGTTACGACAAAGTAGTCCCCATACCCTTGACAGTCACCGGGAACAACAGGCAAGCTAATCGGGAAGCCGTCATCAGAAAAATAAAGAAATTCTGGTTTGCTAGTGTTAGCATAAGCTAGTGAAGTGCGCCTTCACCCATGAAAATCCAAATATATATTGAGGAATCATTTAATGGTTGCAACATCTCCCCGATTAGAGCACGAGGTTAAAGACCTCGCCCTAGCTACCTTGGGAAGACAGCGCATCGAGTGGGCTGGTCGAGAAATGCCAGTTCTCAAACAGATTCGCGATCGCTTTGCCAAAGAAAAGCCCTTTGCGGGTATCAAAATTTCCGCTTGTTGTCACGTCACTACAGAAACTGCCCATCTGGCGATCGCTCTCAAAGCTGGTGGTGCGGATGCATTATTAATTGCCAGCAATCCTCTGTCCACCCAGGACGACGTAGCTGCAAGCTTAGTAGTCGATTACGGTATTCCCGTATTCGCCATCAAAGGTGAGGATGACGCAACCTACCACCGTCATGTGCAAATCGCCCTAGACCACCGTCCTAATATCATCATCGACGATGGTTGTGACGTAGTAGCCACCCTAATCCAACAGCGTCCCCATCAAATCGCTGACCTGTACGGAACCACCGAAGAAACCACCACAGGTATTGTCCGCTTGCAAGCGATGTTAAAAGATGGTGTGTTAACCTTCCCAGCCATCAACGTCAACGACGCAGATACAAAGCATTTCTTCGATAACCGTTATGGTACTGGTCAATCCACCCTCGACGGTATCATCCGCGCAACTAACGTCCTCCTCGCAGGTAAAACCGTAGTTGTCGCAGGTTACGGTTGGTGCGGTAAAGGTACAGCCATGCGCGCTCGCGGTTTAGGTGCGAATGTAATTGTCACCGAAATTGACCCCATCAAAGCCATCGAAGCAGTTATGGACGGCTTCCGCGTATTACCAATGGCAGAAGCAGCACCATTAGGCGACCTATTTATCACCGTTACCGGAAATAAACACGTAATCCGGGGTGAACACTTCGACGTGATGAAAGATGGCGCAATGGTTTGTAACTCCGGCCACTTCGATATCGAAATCGACCTCAAAACCCTAGCAAGCAAAGCCAACGAAATCAAAGAAGTTCGTCCCTTTACCCAAGAGTATAAATTAAATAACGGTAAATCCGTAGTTGTACTCGGCGAAGGTCGTTTGGTGAACCTCGCAGCAGCCGAAGGCCACCCCAGTGCAGTTATGGACATGAGCTTTGCCAACCAAGCAATGGGTGCAGAATACCTAGTTAAAAACAAAGGTAAATTGCAACCCGGTATCCATTCCATCCCTGCGGAAGTTGACAAAGAAATCGCTCGCTTGAAGTTGCAAGCAATGGGTATTGTCATTGACACTTTGACGGATGAGCAAATCGAGTACATCAACTCCTGGACTTCGGGAACTTAATGTTTTTTGAATCGTGATAATTAGGGGTTTTTAAAAACCTGCTAGTTACTAAGAAATAGTCTAATTTGATTATTTTGTTTTTGAGGATGGGCATAGCTCATTCTCTTTTTGTTAGCCATTTCATTTAACGTGAATTCGACGAATTATAAACGCTACAATCCCTGTGAATCAATGATTTTAAAAGTTAAGGTTTAAAGTAACATCATCCATTAGTTGAGAACAAAGTCCATAACTGACTGATTCCAGGTTTAATGATTTTATTCTCAACATTATACTTGGAGGTTTTTAAAAACTTCTATTTTCTACGAATGCTACTGGACAGGAGTTTCAGGCTTTATAAATCATCGAACTCACGTCTAGTTAAAATGCCAAATTTATTAGTGCGCCTCCATTAAACCAACGCCAAGTCTATTTCTGATTACTTATAAATATAGTTATTATAAGATTCCCCGTCCTTCTCTCCGCCTCAAATAAGCAGCTAATTGAGCCGGTGACTTCAACTTGACAATTTGTTGACATCCAAAATGAGGACACGCCAGAAAAAACATATCCAGGGCAACACCTGAATGATTACGTTTTTCCCTTAAAATCATAGGCACATTATGAATTGGGCATAGTATATCATCATCTTTTTCCTTAATATGGTATTTGATTCGGGAAACAATTGATTTCTGAATAGAAGTATCATTAAATATTATAGATAAATCTTGGCTTGAAACTTGGAATTCAAAAATATTAGAACGATGAAGAAGACCTACATCTTTAGTTGTAAATTGTTGTGTATTTTTGCATTGTACAGGGGGATTATTGTAAAAACCAGTGCAAGCCCAAAAGAAGTCATTAAGTTGGCAAATACTGCCATCTAAACGCTGTTTAGATTGTAAAATCATGGGTCTACCACAACTACATTTTTTATCCAGAACTACTTGACCCATATGAAATTGTAATATATGAGTCTTGTCACTTTTTAATTGAGAAGTTTCAAAATTTTCAGGACTTACACACTGTTCATCTGCTATTTCCATCGATTTCAGTTTTTGATATTCACTAAACTTCTCAGAACGTAATAGCTCTAATTCTTCTTTGCGTTCCTCATCTTGTCGAGAAGAATAACCATCGAAGTTTACCTTTCTCTCTAGTTCAACAAACTCTGAATCAATAATCTCAAGTTCATTGATAACATCTTTAGAAGCTTTATTATATGAGCGGGTATTTGAATTAGTATAATTATGTTCATTTTGCCATTTTGAGACGCGCTGATGAATCTCGTGTATCGCGTAACGAACAATTTCTATCGTTGCAGTTCTGACAAACTCACTAATAATAATAGTACCAATATTAAATATTGCATCTAACATAATTAGAATGAACAAATATGTTTATCTGATGTTTTCGTATACATTGTAAAACCCAACAATTGAATATTAATTAATAATCATTTGTTGGGTTAAGTTACACTTAATTCAATCTACACCAATCTATTTATTCTTACCGCCCCCAAAAAACTTATATATCCCGTATCCAACCCCAGCAGCAACAGCAACAGGAGCAGCAGCAACTACCACAGTACCAGCGATCGCACCACCACCAACAACGCCACCAATACCTGCTAGTGTACTCATGATTGCCGCACCAGATGCACCTCCTGCAACTGTAACCATACCAGCACCAGCAACACCAGCAGCAGCAGCAATATTTGTAGCTGTTCTAGCAGCAGAACGAGCATCCCGTTCTTCTCCAGATAAATTTTCTTCGTCCTTAAACAAAGTATTATTAAGTATCTTTGCCCCAGCATAAGCAGGACCAGCAGCTAGTACAGCAGGAGCAGCAGCCATCCCACCACCAACAACACCACCAGCAGCAGCTAAACCGGAAGTAATTCCCGCACCTGAAGTTGCAGCAACAGATAAACCCGTAGCAGCACTAACAGCAGCACCAGCAGCAGCACTAGTTTCAGCAACAGCTTTTACTACTTTTAAATCACTACCAATTATTTTTTCCACTGCTTTGTCAGCAACTTCTTTGGCAATATCTTCAAAATCCATAAGTCAATCTTTTTTTAGTTAAATCAGAATTTTTTTAATTGTATTTATAATTATACGTAGTCAGAGAAAAATAATGTGATTTTAATCACAGACTTTTAAGTGTCTATATGTAAAACTTTTGCAACGTTAGTTATTCGTTGTGTCAGTAGGTGTTGGTTCGGAAGTGTGAAGCTTATGCAACGGAAGTCTTTCGCTGTTTTATTAGGTGTTAGTTCGGAAGTGCGATCGCTCTAGTTGTAGTGATGAGATTACGATCACGCTGATTATTGTGTTGGGATGGCGATCGCGTTTCGTTACGGATTTGGGTGCGATCGCTATTTTTTTATGTACTAGTTTGAATTGTGCGATCGTAATGGTACGTAGCGACTATCTGAAATGTCAAAAGCTTCAACAGCAGAACAAAAAACGCAATTTTTCTTTTTATGTGTCTGGTTTAGCAAGCCCTATTTAGCCATCAATTTAGTCCGTATCGATGAGCGCACAGGAAATGTTATTCTCATTGCTGGAGATGAGAATATCATAGAGATATATCCCAATAAAAAATGGAGGTATGTAGCATGAGCAAACCTGATCTAAAAGCAATGAGCCGCAAAGAACTACATACTTATGTTCTCACTCACCGAGAAGACAAAGAAGCTTTTCAAACATATGTTGATCGTTTACATACAGAAGCAACCTGGATCGAAATGCCTGCATTAGAATTACCAGAAGATTGAGAAAAATATCCAGAATTTATCGAACGTACTAAAAAAAGCATTTAGTAGTAAGGTTAGGGTTATCGTCAGATATTGCAAATCGATGTACTCAATGAAATGGCATGAACTACCATTCTCGAAGGAAAAATCTGCTTTATGACTCCATGTCCAGAGTCATGACGATAGTCACAATAGTGATAATTAATACTTGACAAACAACCTTTAATATCGTTTACGCCAATGCTTGCTACATATCAGGAGCTGTAACCGTTGATTATTCTAGTTTCATTTATTGCAAAGTACAAGAGAATCGATATAAGTCCTGATTCTAATGAGACGCGATTGTTGTTTAGCTATTTATTATGATGATTTTGTGTCCAATTTTAGATGACTACGGAAATGAGATTCCAAGTAATTAGCTAGAGTTTTTTGAAAAGATGTAAATCCAAAGGAATCAATTACTTTTTGTCGCAGCATCTCTGGTTCATACATAAGGGGATTAGGGTAATTTCTTTTTAAAATTTGAATAATAGTTTGAGCTATCTCATCGATATCATCAGGATTAATTAATGCACCAAGTTCACCATGACAAAGCGCATCTACTGACCCATCTTGATTCCCAGCCAATACAGGTTTACCACAAGCTAATGCTTCTAAATAAACAATGCCAAAACCTTCTCGTTTACCGGGCATAGCAAACAAGTCGCAGAGGTTATAATAATCACAAAGCTGTTCATCCGCTACGAATCCGACTAAAGTGACGTAATCTTGCAGTTGCATTTTTAAAATTGACTCCTCAATTCTTTTGCTATCATTACCTTTGCCAACAATTAGATAATGAATATCGGGAATAACTTGACGGATTAGAGGAATTGCTTTGAGAATTTGGTCATATCCTTTGAAACGTTTTACCTCTACAAGTCTGGAAACTGTTAGGATAACAGGCTGTTCCTTGGTGAGTTTATATTTTTCCAGTAAATATTCCGGTTTTTCCTGGGGTATAAAGCGATGAATATCAAATGTATTCGGGATAATAACAACTTTATTTGGGTCAAGCTGTTGTTCTAAAATCAGGCGTTTTCTGGTGTAGCTACTAACAGCTAAAATTAAATCCGCATGGTATAAAGCATTTTTTAAGCCAGTATTTTTGATATCCCAAGCTTCGATTCCATGAGCAACAATCCAGTAGGGAATGTTTCTGAATCGTTTTAACCAGTAAGCAGCAAGGGCAAAGTTTAAGTGGGTAGAAATGATTAAATCCGGCTGTTGTAAAAACCCTTGACTAATTATTTTATAAGCAAAACTAGAGGTACGCAATTTTGATGAAATAGCACCAGAAAAGTGAAAGCGAGTGTGGGGTAAATAGGGAATCTCAGATGAAGTATTGACATCATGTTTCAGAAAAATATCATACTGGCTTTGGGGATCAATATTTTGTATTGCTTGTAAAAAAAAAGCGGAATAGACTTGGATACCGCCTTTAAATCCAAATATGTTCGGAAACCATAGATGGAAAGTATGATTTTTCATTGTTTCTGGCTAAGTACAATACCGTTGAAAGATAAAATAGGCAATAATCAGGCTGTCAGCACAACTTTTGGAAACATATTCCCTAATCTAAACCGTATTGTCCTAATTTATCGTCACGAGTGCGTAAGTTCTAAATAAAACTGGTTAAAGTTTCTAAATACAAGTTTGGCATACCAATGTCAAATAATTTACCATCGACCAGATACCCGGTCATACCTTCAGCTGCACGTAATTTTTCTAAACAAGTAGTTAGTTGAAATTCTCCTTTCATGCGGACATTATTTGCAATATCGGCTGCTAATAAATCAAATATGGTGGGAGAAAGGATATATAAACCAAATATACTTAAAAAATTATCTTCCCCAATTCCGCTAACTTGCAGCTTTTCTCGCGCATATTCCAGACTAGGTTTTTCGGCAATTTCGCTAATATTTAAAGTTGTATTTTCCTCCTGCCAATTTCCGGTGACACAGCCAACTTTATGTAATAAATCACCCTTAACTGTTGCTAAACCGATGACATTATTTTGATGGCGATGATACACTTCCATAAGTTGTTGAGCGCAGGATTTATCTTGGTGAGAGCGATAAATGTGGTCTCCCAACAACAATAAAAATGGCTGATTATCCACCCATTCCCGCGCACAGTAGACAGCGTGACCGTAACCTTCCTGTTGTTCTTGGGTTAAAAATGTAATGCGATCGCCTAAATCCACCAGGTATTTACTAAACTTTTGATTCTCCGGGGTCAGTTTTTCAAATAACTCTGCACTGGGGGGACGATTAAATAGGGTTTTAAAGGTTTTTTTATCTTGGGGTTGGACAATAATGGCGACTTCTTCAATTCCCGCACTTATCGCTTCTTCGATGATTAATAAAATCGCTGGTTTAGCTCTTCCATCCCGGTCAATAATGGGAAAAAGTTCTTTTTTCACAACTTTAGTTGCGGGAAATAACCTGGTTCCGAACCCCGCAGCAGGGATGACAGCTTTTTTGATTTTTGTTACAGGTTCAGTCACGGGCATAAATGGTAAGTTTAAATGGATGCATATGGGGAAAATCCCGTTTAATTATATCCATTACCTGTAGTTGTTCCACATCCGATTTCACAATAAATTGGACTGTCCCATCCCCCTGGGAACCCACTCCTTTTCCACCCCAAATATAGGTTTGGATGGGTTTGTAGTCGAGCAATTGGTGTAATATGGGGGCTGTTAACTGCTGGGGAGATGCGGGAACCATGTATCGATCGAATTCTGTTTGTGCATAGCGCATCAACTCCCCCAAAGTTTGACCATCTCCAGCTTGCAGAGCAGCGATCGCATTTTTGGTAATTTGATAACTAATATTGCCTAAATAATTTTGCACATCCCGATGAATTTGATTTTGCGCAACCGGATAACAAGCATTCAAATCCGCGAGAATTTTCTGGGTGTCCTTACTTGCAGCTAAATCCACCACCACAAAATAGAGATTTTTTCCAACCTGTAGCTCCTCAATCGTCACGCGATCGCCATCAAACAACATCGCTATGGGTACATTCCCATAGGCACAACCCTGATCCATCCTCCCACATTGAGATCCGGTTGTAATTTCCCCTAAATAGGCATATTCCATTTCTTCCCGAATCCCAAGTTGCAAATTATACGCCAAATTCCAAGCCCTAGCCACTAATACGCAAATTGCCGCACTCGACGATAAACCCTTTTTAATTGGTAAATCAGTATGGTAATTGTTGATTTTTAATCCTCCCACAGGAAAATCTCGGTGAATTCGGTACGCAACCCCCGCAGCATAGCTAAAAAAATCACCTGCTTGTGCTGCTTCCAGTAAAAGTTCCGGGTGCATTTTCACCTCAAAGGACTTCTGTGTCCCATCATCCAAACTCACCTCCATGACTAAACTATCAGCATGGGGTGTAACATCTGCATATAAACCCTGATTTGTTCCCACCAATAGGGTGTATCCCACACCCAAGTCAGGATTAATTCGACGATATCCTCCACTCCAATCACTATGTTCACCAAATAAACACAACCTACCAGGTACGAAAAGTTTCATTGCTATTGAAAATTACACCAATTGGAAAAATAAATGCCACGGATAACAAAGATAAGGCGTTGCTGAATTTGGGTATGAATTATATTTATTCAGATTTAGTATTAAAATCAAAGTTATCGTAGAGACGTAGCATTGCTACGTCTACACAAAGTTGTTATCGTAGAGACGTAGCCACGTCTACACAACGTAAAATTTCCAATTCATGTTTGTCTTCAGCAATGCCAAAGATAAAGTTCTAATATAACCATTCGGTTTATTATAAATTATGTTTAAAAATCAGGAATATTTTATGCCTTAGCTTGTCACCAATAGATATACCGCAGTCAGAGCGGGATTTGTAAAACCTTACATGTAGGGTTGTTAACGGTTGACGGTTAACAGTCACCAGTCATCAGTAAACGACGCGCTATTTTTCACGACTTCAATCGGATTGCTGTAAAAAGGGATTCTCAATCCAAAATCTCAAATCTAAAATAGCATTACCGATGAGAAACGTGAATTTCTTCCATAGCCAATTTACGCTGTTTAATTGGTTGAGCAGGATTACCCCCATATACAGTCATCGGTTCGAGGGATTTTCCTGCAACTCCCCCCAACACCAAAACCGCACCCCTTCCTACGGTCACACCTGGACCGATTACGGATTTTGCCGCAATCCAGCAACTTTCTTGAATATGGATGGGAGCGACAATTAATTTAAAGTCAGGATGATTCCAATCATGGTTTCCGGTGCATAAATAAACACCTTGGGAAATGCAAGCGTGAGCGCCAATAGTCACTTCTGCTAAATTATCAATCCATGCATCTTCCCCTAACCAAGCATAATCACCCACCGTTAATCGCCACGGAAATTTTACCCGTAATCCCGGTTTAATTCGCACTCCTCGACCAATTTTGGCTCCAAATATTCGCAGTACCATGACCTTAAATCCCGACATGGGTATCCACCGTGTTGCTAATAACGGTGAACCGAGAAAAAACCAGAGCATTTGTTTAATAATATTTGCACCGGGTTTATACGTACCTGTTGAGTAATTATCTAAACGCATAAAATTGAGGAGAATTATGGGGATGGAGACTTGCACCCGTGCGTCCCGTGACAATCCACAATAGCGATCGCCCACTATCCCGAATTACCCGTAACAGGGATTCGCGCGGTTGTTGGGTGGGAATGGCGATAGGGGTAAAAATAATACCTTGACTACCTAAAACCAATGTGGCGATCGCTCTCGCTCGACGCATATGAAAATCGGAGGTAATTAAATAAAGATGACGAAAACCAAGTCGATGGAAATCTTCTGCAAGTGATGTAAAATTGGTTACAGTATCAATGGCACGATAATCGAGATGCACCCTTTCTTTGGCAATCCCAGCATTGGCAAACACTTCCTGTGCTTGTTGAGGAGGAACCCCACTTGATACCCAAATATCCAAATCTGGGTAGAATTGCGCAAACCGTGCGGTGTATTGTTCCCGTTCAATCCCACCTCCAAGGGTGAGAATTGCTTGGGGTTGGGGATACTGGTAGGATGCGATCGCGATGCGTACGGGGATAATTGCGACGGAGAGGATGAGTAAACCGATGATACCGAAAAGTAGATATTTAGAAATAAAAGGATGACGGTAGAGCTTCATAGTTACTTTCGTCTGTTGCTAACAGTACTTTTATAGCTTAGAGAAAATAACTAATCAATTTAGGGTTATGCGATCGCTGAAGAAGGGGTATATTGTCGGTTTCTCACAAAGTGGTAAGTGATGGATTTTTCTCCTACTTCCTCAACTGACTACCCTAAACTCAAAATCGCAATTAACCCTTTAACTTCTCTGCTTCCATTAGACGAATTCCTAACAAAATTTCCGCTAACACTCGCTGAAATGCATAATACCATCCATGCCAACCGTCAAGAATTCCACCTTTGATGATCAGGCAATAAAATAGGATAATTGCAGGAGCTAAGATTTTTTGTTTGCGAATCCTATCCCCCAAGCTAAGTTGACTGTTTGGTGTTTCTAAAAGTTTTTTAACTTCAATAATCATATAGCGGTCTTGGGATGAAAGCCAACGACTTAAGGATTTGCGGTCATCGTGGTGAATGCAAGTTCTTAAATTACTAGACTTGCCAGTAAGTTCTAAAAGTTGAGTATGCCCATCATCAATATAAATAGCTTTTTCTTTACGAAATAAAACCAGACGAGGTGGTAGTATTGAACCATGTAAAGGCTTACCAAATATACAATATTTAAAACTAGCAAAATAGCCGTTTATTTCTTTATTCGACAACACAGAAATTATTTCTGTAACGAATTCTTTTGTAACAATATAATCCGCATCAAGAGACATTATCCACTCAGTTTTTACTTTTTCTAAGCCATAATTCCATTGATTTGCGTGGGTGTCAAATTTTCGTTGAAATACTTGAACTTGTGGATAAGAGGATAGAATATCTATAGTTTCATCTGTACTGAAGCTATCAATCACAACAATTTGCTGCGCCCAAGTTAAACACTGAAGCGTTCTATTGATGTTGGGAGCCTCATTATATGT
This sequence comes from Calothrix sp. NIES-3974, assembly GCF_002368395.1. GTDB lineage: Bacteria > Cyanobacteriota > Cyanobacteriia > Cyanobacteriales > Nostocaceae > NIES-3974. The sequence goes on along the minus strand of NZ_AP018254.1, from coordinate 312,248 downwards.
CAAAATTAATGGTGTAATTTTTTCTAACATCATAATTAATTATCATTTTTATTGGTACATAGAATTGTCCTGCGAAATGTCCTAAAAAATATTTGTAGAAATCTGCTGTAAATCGACAGTAATTTTTTTACAGAGAATATTTTTTAGAATAATTTGACGAGTGTGTATACCCATTCCCCTTGCGGGATAAGGCTCACTGAGATAGAGTTCGAGATTAAAAGTAATACTCAATAAATTTAGAATTGCGCAGGTCGGGTTGAGGAAGGAAAACCCGAAGAGATCGGTATACTAAAAGGTTGCGCTTACTTGATGGAGAATCAAACTTACAATTATTCATAACTAACTGTATTGATATATCAACTACAAATTACCAATTATAAGCAATTTAAGTTAATTTTAAGTTCTACTTGTATAGATGAAAAGTTTGTAATTTATGTCGAGCATATTTTCAGTCACGGAATCAATCGATAATTATTTATTCATCGGAAAATGATTATTGAATAACCTATTTTAATTACTACAAAATATCTTCAAAATAGTTTTGTGATTAAATCAATAGTTTTGATTTTTGAGAAATAATCTCCTGATATATATGATTTAGATGATTAGCTACACTATCCCAAGTATAACTTTGTGAAACTAATTTTTGACCTCTATTTCCCATCTCTTTTGCCATTTGAGGATAGCGAAAATATCCCTCGATACAACTAGTAATCGCCTTCACATTTAGTTCAGATACATAACCAGCTTCATGTTCCGATACAACTGAAGCTAAAGCAACACCAGGAGTCACTAATACTGGTAAACCAGATGCCATTGCCTCGATAACTGCAACTCCAAAATTTTCTGAATGAGATGTCAATGCAAATAAATCTGAACCTTGAAGTAATAAATTTTTCATCTCCCCGGTAACAAAACCAGGAAGATAAGTACGCTGACGAATCCCGGAAGAAACTAACAGAGACTCTATTTCCGATTTATATTCTTGGGAACCATCACCACCAATAATCAAAGTAAAACGCTCGTGAGCTAAATTTCCTAAAGACGGAATTAAGTATTCTAACCCTTTTTTCGGATGTAAACGGGATAAAAATAAAATTATTGGTTCATCAAGAGGTAAATTAAAAAACCGTCTGAGTTTATTTCTCGCATCGGGAATTAGACTGGGAAGATTTAGTCCATGCGGTAAAATAAAGCTAGGTGCAGAAATTCCCAAAGGATGAATTTCCTGTTGCTCCTGAACAGAAGTTAGATGAAGTCCCCGACTTCGATTTAAATTGGCTTTTTCAATCAACTTTAAATAAATCTGTTTTTTCTGAGCGCTTTGTTGAAGTGACCATTGACAAAGTTGACCCAAAGGACGAACTATATAGGGAACTCCTTGAAGACGCGCGATCACCATTGTTGCAGTGGAAGCGTAGGAAAAAATGGCATGAACGTGTAACAAATCATATTTTCGGATATTTTGCCATAACCATTGTGTCATTTCTCGCGAAAATGCGAACTCCTTAACGGGATGATAATTTGGGGAAAAACGGGGAAAAAACCAAATTGGAACCGATTTATCCCCTTCAATTGTACCCAAAGGATAATTAACACATTTTCCTGTCGGTACATCTAATAAATCAACACCATTATCATTAGTAGTAGCAATCTCTGCATTGATTTCAGCAGAACGTAGCGCATTCACCATGGCCAAAATAGCTTCCGAAGGTCCCCCCCTCACAGGTGCAACGGAAGGAATTACATGCAAAACTCTCATAACGAAATTTCCCTCCACCAGTAATTAATAATTGCCAAACTCCAACGACGATACCAAGGTTTGAGAGAAACGTGAGGAGGATATTGGATATCAGAAAATATATCCTGCCATTCTGTTTGCATCCATGCTTCGTAAGGAAACATAAATCCTCGCTTCGGACGATTAAAAATCCAATCGGGTATTTCCGGAACAGCTTGTACCAAAATTTTTTTACCAAGTTGTAAGCGTAAATTACTGGGAATAGAAGCAATCGATTCTAATAGTTGTTTATCCACAAATGGCACCCTCAATTCTAAACCCCAACCCATACTCATCACATCACTATCTTTGAGTAATTGATTTCGCATGTAACGACTAATTTCTAACCAGCTAATTTCGTCCTCCAAAGAAGGAAAGCTTCGAGTAACAATTGAATTATTCCTTTCTGGAAGTGATTCGTAATGAAAGTAAGACTGAATAATTTGACGAGCTTCCCAGTGAGAAAAAATTCCTCTAAAACTACGATAGGCTGTTTCAGTAGTAGGATTACATTGAAGAAAATCTCCTAAACGTCGCACTTGCGTAGATGTTCCCCAACGTTCTAAACCCATTCCAACACTAGCTAACATCGGCTGTAAAGTTTTTAATTTTTGGCGTGTGTGTATCATTCGTGGAACTGTTTGAAAAGATTTATATCCTCCAAACATTTCATCCCCACCTAATCCAGATAGAACAACTTTTGATCCAGATTGATGCGCAACACGAGAAACACAAAATGTATTAAAACCATCAATACTTGGTTGGTCAATTGCAGCTAAATAGTGTGGTAATAATTTTCTTCCTTCACTTGCAGTAATTTTATACTCAGTATGCTTTGTCTGGAAATGATTAGCAACATTTTGTGCTAAATCCCCCTCATTCCATTCCTTTTCTGCAAATGCAATTGAATAGGTATGGAGAGAACCGGATTGAACTTGACGAGAAAGAGCAACAATAGCTGTTGAATCTATTCCTCCACTGAGAAAAACGCCTACTGGTACATCACTCACAAAGTGATGCTGAATTGAATCTATCAGCGCTTTCCTCACTTTTGCAATTGCATCTTCTTCAGAAATAGACTCAGGGGAAAAATCAATTTGCCAATAACAACTTTTAGAGACCTGACCAGCTTCCCAAAATAGGGTATGTCCTGCTTCTAAACAGTAAACACCTTCAATCAGAGTATGGGGTTCAGGTACAGAACCACTAACTAAATAACCATATAATCCTTCTTTGCTTAGGGTTTTTTCAATTAACCCAGAAGCAAGGACTGCTCGCAACTCAGAAGCAAATACTAGGGTTGAATGGGATTGCCAATAGTATAAAGGTTTTATACCTAAAGGGTCTCGTGCTAAAAAACAGGTTTGTTCTAAATTATCCCAAATCGCAAAAGCAAACATACCCCGTAACTGTTTAACACAGTCTGTTCCTGTTCGCTGATAAAGCTTGAGAATAACCTCCGTATCTGTACGGGAAGAAAATTTTTCCCCAAGAGCTTCTAATTGCGATCGCAATTCCTGGAAGTTATAAATTTCCCCATTAAAGGTAATCCAGTAACGTCCATCTGCTGTGGACATGGGTTGATGTCCCGCAGAACTTAAATCTAGAATCGCAAGACGGGTATGGGTAAAAGCGCAATTACGATTTTGAGCAATATAAATACCCTGGTCATCTGGTCCCCGGTGGAGTAAAGCCTTTTCCATACGTTTGACCAACCACTCCAATTGCTCTTGAACAGTCCCAGTCACGAGAATACCTGCAATTCCACACATTTTGTTTTTTCGATGTTAGGTTTTGAATCTAGAAAAAGTCTGCATCAAGTGTTTGCAAGACCAACAGAAGAATAGATGACCACCAAGCTCACTTGATAAAATAATGGTAGATATTTGTACTTCAATTATCATGTAAATTAAGACACTCTTTATTTAAAACTTTATCTAAATTTTGAGATAATCGATAAAGAAGAAAAAAAGAATTAAGCCTTGTTGAACTTGATAACAATATTATATAAAAATATTGTTATTATTCACGCTGACGGAGCGAAAATCTAGCTCGAAAAGCTTATGTTGTGAGGATGATATAAGAGTTACTTGAAATAAAGATAAAAGTAAAAGTAAATTTAGAACCTTACACAACGAAAAAATAAGACTTTCGCAATATACTTTTTGAGAATAAAATCAATACAGATGGAAAAGCATGTTTATCTTTTTTGTTACACTAGCTTAAAATCTTTACTGCGTCTTTTTTATAGAGATTTTTATCACCCCACTAGATTATTCACGACAAATAGTTATGCATCCATACTAATGTCAAAATAACATATTTAAATAGCGAAAATAGACTCAGGTTTTTCTGATAGCGAGGTTTATCTTCAAGAAAATTGATATCTCAAATAACTGCCAAGAGTCTGTTGAAAGCTTTTAAAACCAAACCTGTTAATTGCTTCTTTCCTGAGCATTTGTGGTTGATAAAGCAAAGGATTAGGATAGATTTTTTGTAAAATTTGAATTAATTTGTCCGCAATGGCCTCTACATCATCTGGATTTACCAACACACCTAACATGCCATTACACAAAGCATCCTGCGCTCCATCTTGATTTCCTGCCAAAATTGGCTTACCACAAGCTAAAGCCTCTAGATAAACTATCCCAAATCCTTCCTTTTTACTAGGCATAGCAAAAACATCGCAAAGATTATAATAATCATTTAATTCCTTTTCTGCAACAAAACCAGCTAAGGTTACACAATTCCCTATTCCTAAATCAAAGATAATTTTTTCGACTCGTTCTCGGTCGTCTCCCTCACCAGCAATCACATAATGAACATCAGGAATAGATTGGCGAATACGTGGAAGAGCGAAAAGTATCTGATCATAGCCTTTATAACCTTCCGATTTACTCAAACGAGCAACGGTTAAAATTACTGACTGGGATAACTGTAAATTATGCCTATTTAATAAATGAGATGGTTTACTGCTAATTTGAAAGCGGTTATGGTCAAATGTATTAAATAGCGTAGAAATTTTTGCTGGATCAATCTTTTCTTGTCGTAATAGAATCTCACGAGTATAGTTGCTACCACAAATAATTCTGTCTGCCTCATGTAGCGACTTTTTTAAAATTGGATTTTTAATATCCCAAGCTTCAATTCCGTGCGCGATCGCCCAGTAAGGAACTCCAGTAACTGTTTTTAAATAGTACCCTGCAACAGCAAAATGTAAATGAGTCGCAATCACCAAATCAGGTCTTTCTAATATACCTCTACCAATAATTTGAGAAGCAAAAAATTCTGTACGAATTTGCTCCGGATAACTACCAGCAAAATGGAAATGAGTTTGTTTTAAGAAAGGAGTATTCGCTGGAGTTTTTTGGTCATGTTTGAGAAAAACATCATACTTACTATCCGGGTATAAATTTTGTAAAGCTTGCAAAAAAAAAGTTGAGTAAACTAAAATTCCGCCTTTCAATGTAAATAAATTAGGTGTCCAAACATGAAAATGCATTGAACTTATACTTTCTCCTGCCTCCGGCTATATTTTTTATCTGATATCGAGAGATTATGTGCAGTTTAGATTCATCAAAAAAGTAATAAAAATTTTTTCGAAAAAAGAAACATTAACTTAGAAGCTATACAGCACATAATTTTAATTTTTATCATTGACCCAATTAAAATCTGGTTTACTAGATTTCACTATTAATTTAGAATCAGCAAACTTATGTTTTAATAACATATCTAGCCTACTTTGAAAACTTTCAAAACCAAATTGCTCAATTGCCTTTTCTCGGAGCGTTTGTGGTTGGTAAAGTAAAGGATTTGGATAGGTTCTTTGTAAGATATTAATCAATTTTGTCGCAATAGCTTCTATATCATCTGGATTTACTAACACACCTAATTCTCCCTGACATAAAGCATCCTGCGCTCCATCTTGATTCCCTGCTAGAACTGGTTTACCGCAACTTAAAGCTTCCAAATACACGATACCAAATCCTTCTTTTTTACTAGGCATAGCAAAAACATCGCAAAGATTATAGTAATCGTTTAGCTCTTCATCTGGAATATAACCAGTTAAGGTTACACAGTCTTTCAGATCCAGTCGAGAAATGATTTCCTCAATTCGAGGTCGGTCATCTCCTTTACCAACTAAAACATAATGCACATCCGGAATATATTTACGAATTTGAGGTAAAGCATTTAAGATTGAGTCATAACCTTTATAGCCTTCAGCTTTTGAAAGTCGAGCAACAGTCAGAATTATTTTTTGTTCAGCTTTTAAATTATATCGTCTGAGCAAATGTTCCGGTTTGCTCCCTTTTTGAAAGCGATTATAGTCAAATGTATTAAATAATATGGATAATTTGTCTGGGTTACAATTTTGCTGTTTAATTAAAACATCACGAGTAAAGTTACTAACACAAAGTATTTGTTCCGCATTGTGTAAGGCTTTGATTAAAGAAAAACTCTGAATATCCCAAGCATCAATACCATGAGCAACAACCCAATAGGGTGTACCAATTACACGATTTAGCCAGTATGCAGCTTGGGCAAAATTTAAATGAGTTGAAATGACTAAATCAGGTCTGCTCAGTAAAGCTTTTCCAATCAATTTAGCAGCAAAACATGGCGTACGAATTTTAGACGGATAAGCTCCGGAAAAATTGAACCGAGTGTTTGATAAATAAGGTTGATTTTCTGGTATTTTTTTGTCATGTTTGACAAAAACAGAAAACTGACTGTGAGGATAAAGCTTTTGTAAGGCTTGCAGAAAAAAATAAGAGTAAACTTGAATCCCACCCTTACTAGCAAACAGTTCGGGAATCCAGATATGAATGTTCATTGTATTAAATTCCTAAATCAAATATTGAATAGCCTGTATTAGCCCCTGAGTAGTTTGATTATAGCTATAGTTTGATATAATACTCATACTTTTTTCTCCCCAACTTTTTAAACGCTTTCTATCTTGAAATGCTTCAGAAAGTGACTTAGCTAAAGCTGAGACGTTACCTGCTTCAAAGACAAGTCCATTATGATAGGGATGAACTAGATCTTGAGTGCAACCGACATGGGAACTAACAATAATAGGTAAACCTAAGCACATAGCTTCATTTACAACTAAACCCCAAGTTTCTCCTTCTCCGTAGCTAGGTAGCACTAGTAAATCAGCAACAGCATAAGCACGAGGGATTAAACTTTGATTTTGGAAAGGTGCAAAATAAATATTAGGATTTCCAGCAGCCTTTTGTTTCAGATTTTCTTCCAGGTTTCCTGCACCAACAAATAAAAGTGAAACATCTGTTAGTCCTGCTTGTAAAAATGCATCAAGTAAATCTAATGGGCGTTTTTTCAGTTCAAATTTACCAACAAATATAATGACTGCATGGTTCTGAGGAATACCCAACTCCTGTTTCCATACTTCTGCTTGCAGTTTTGCTGTTGCAGCTTGAGCAATAAAGCGCTCATTATCTACAGAATGGGGAGAAAAAAACAACTTATTTCTAGAAACACCATGATAACGAAAATAGTCATAATTTGCTTTACCAACATAAAGACAAGCGGCAAAATGGCGATAAATTAGGGAAATAAACTGTCGTCTTGCCCAAGATTTAATACCTTTATTATCAATTAAACGATGGGAATCTCCACGAAATATTAACGGTATTTTATCCCTATTCCAAGCTACCAAAAAACGATATATGCTAGCATAATTATAAACCATTAGTAGAACTACATCTGGATTATAAGCAGCCACCTGTGCCACCAAAGACGGATTTTGCAAACCCCAGAAGTGATGAGTACCAGGATTCTTACTCACGTTCGCAACAAATTCATAATCATATCCATCCAACAGCGGAATGTCCCATTGAATAGCTTGTTGAAAATTGACATCAATAGTTTTTTTAATGCCGAAATCCCAGAGATAAAAAACTTTAATTTCTATATTACCTAAATGTGCTAAATACTTATACCAAGGAGCATAGTATTGAATCGGATGAGAAGAGATGATAGCTAACTTTTGCATGAAGTGAATAGGTCGATATTTAGGGATGGTAAATATAAATTTTTCTTACTATCTTATAATTTTTCATACAAAAAATTGTCACTACACCAAGTACAGTTAGAGATTGCAACAAAGACACTACATAGACTCCAACTGTCCATTCACTTTGCAATGCAAAAGTCATCATTAACACTGCTAATAAAGCTTGGGCGGAAACAATTGGAGCATTGATACTCCAGCGAGTAACCGACCCATAAAGGCTTCCCAGCACGATACCTAATCCAGCACAGCCAAACAATCCAAAATTAGCATAGGATTCCGCAACTAATCCCCAACTAATTGTAGTGGTAAATGTATCTTTATATTTTTGCAGTCCGTAGTAAACACTTAGAATATGTGTTCCTTCATGACTTCTAATTTTATTAGTATTGAAAAAGCGAGGTATTAAAAGTTCCGGAATAATCTCATAGGTTTTTCCATACAAAAAAGGTTTTATTTCCGGACTTTTTTGTTGAGCTAACATCAGCATATGAATCATGCTAGAGCGTTCTATTAGTGTCTCACTTCTCTGAGAATCAGGTAAATTATCTTGTTTATTAAATATATCTATTGAATAGCCAATCCATTCACCATAACGAGCAGGATACTCCCAGGGTTGAACGTAATAAGTCTGTCCACTAAACCAGTATTTTGCACGCATTTCTCCTTTCCCATAGTGCAGTAGAGAAAAACAGATAGCAACAATTATAATTGGTAAAATAGGTACTTTTTTTCTACCTATTATGAATGCAATTATAGCCACTAAGAATAGGGATGCAGAAGATACTAATAGTAGAGTCAGAGCATTGGCAATCATGTCAACCGCAAGTAATATTATAAACAATCGACCTTGTGATTTTTCCAATTCAAAGCAACCAAAGCGATAGGATAATACAAAAACAGATAATGCAGTTGAGGCAATGACTGCCCCTGTCACAATCGAAAATAAACCCTGGTTAAGAAATAGAAGCCACCCCGCAGAATTGGAAATACTAAAAAGAACGCTTACCAATAAGATAGATAAGAAAAAATTATTATCTAATTTTTTAGTTAAAATTCGATAACATCTAGGTGTTCGAGGAGTTGATTTCACAAATTGAAACCAAACAAAAGTTCCTAAGATTAAAAAAATAGCTATAGTTTGAGCCGCAAACAAGTGTTCTGCAGGAGAGTAAGTGGTTATCTTATTAGAATCATTAACTAGGGGCAGGGCATAGGCCCAAATATAAGTAATGGCAAAAAATGGGAAAATTGGCAATCCTTGGGCACGTCCAGAACACCATAAATAGCTTGGTATAAGTGCAGCACAAGTAATGAATACGGCTCCAAAATTACTGAGCAAAGAAACTGTTTTTACTAAAAAAAGTTCGTATATAATCAATCCGAAGAAAACCAACCAAAAAGCACCTAATAAATTTTTTTGCCGTTGTTGTGGGAGGTTTGGTAAGTGGGGTAATGGTGGAGAAATTGCCTGCATAAATTGGGTCATAATAAATATTTCTATATTTTCATGAGCATGCAGTTGTCAAAAATACTACATAACTTTCGGGTCATTTCTCTTGATGTATAGGGTTGAAAGGCTGACCAATTAGTTGGCGGCTTAAACCCTTTTGGTAGAGATAATAACCAATTTAGTTGACTGATTATTTGAGGTAATAAATTTTCTGGTTGACTTTCTGATTTAAAAGTAACTGTTTGACCAGCTTGACAGCGTTGAAGAATATCAACTACAGAACTTTGATGGTGAAAAATTGCTAAAATAGGTTTGCGGGATAAAATGTAGGGATAAAGTTTAGACGCTGTATAGCTCGGGTCATCAGAACCGATCATAATAATAGAATCGCTGTCAGCTAAAACTTGTAAAGCTTCAAAGTAAGGAATTCGATGAGGATGTTCCATAACTAAGTCCTCCACACCAAATTCTTGGGCTATTGGCTCCACTGTTTTAGTTGCGCGATCGCCAGGAGCATAGCTCGTACCAACAAAGTGTAGTTGCACTTTTTGCCATAAATTGGGGTTGCGACGACGCTCTGTTTGAATAGCCAGAAATAAACACCGCAATGCCAAAGCCATATCTTGACCAGCTCTTCCCACATAAACCCAGTGTAGCTTGCCATCATTGGGGTTAAAAATATTTTGTTTAATATTTAAATTAGGTAACAACTCAAAATCATTTTCCGCAGCGCCAAAAGGTAAAACACTAAACTGTTCTCCACATAACCATCCGTAGCGCTGACATAATGTTTTTGGGTATTCTGGTGAAACGCTGATGACGTGGCAGACTTTTCGTAAAGTTAAAGATTCCAGAAATTTTGCCATTACCTGTGATAGCTTGTATTTTAAGTTACGTCTAGATTTGCGATCTTGACTCAAATTTCCATAATAGTCACTCAACCAAGGGTCTTGAAAATCTAGTACATAGGAAATACCATGCCGATAATACCAGTAAATTCCTAAAGACATTAGGGGAAACATTGTTGTTGAAAAAAAAACTACATCTGGCTTTTCTTTTTCAATGATTTTACTACCCAAATCAGCTAAATGAAAAAAGCTTCGTAGTCCAACATTTCTCAACCCAAACCATTGTGTCCAAGTCTTTTTGATACAACCAGCTTGCCAGATACGGGTATTAGTAGGGATAGTCCTTTCAAGTATTTCATCCTTGATTCCTTCTTGCTCATTAGGATCAACCTTTAAAATTAAAGGTTCCCATCCAAACTCACCAAAAAACGAAACCGACATCCGAGCGCGATGCATATCTGGATAAGATACAGGTGGCCAATTTGGTGTCACAATCAAAACTTTTTTTTGCGGCTGTTTGATAGATGTATCCGATTTATTTTCTAGCTTTAATTGCATATTCAAGATAATCACCTGATGTATTATAAATTACTTTTTTATGTAATCATAGGTAAAAACTACTAAATTCTGTCTTTTAGGCTAGTTTCATCAGAAGAATAACCACAAGCTGGACGAAATTCAAATGGTAGTAAACCTTGATTCATTTTGGTTATTCGGTTGAGATAAATTTAATTCCCTTAACAAGCCTCTAAAACGCTTTTCCCAAGTGTGATGCAGTAAACAATAATTTTGGGCTGCTGTAGCTATTTTCTGTCGTTCTGTTGGATGATCTAAATAGTATCTGATTTTATCTAGTAAATCCGCTGTATTATTCCAAGTAGCAATATTTTCTCCGACTTGAAACAGTTCTTGCAACTCCTGGCAGTCTTGTGTCAGATAAAATCCTCCATACATGGGAATTTCAAACTCTCGCAGTCGAACTTGCCGACGTTCTCCTGGTGTTCCTGGTGTACCGAGAAAATGGGTAAATCCCAAGTTAATTGCAGCACCTTGTAATAGTGTTGTAAAATCAGCCCATGCATACGAACCTTTTATACAATTGCTGGGGATATCACTATCAAGTCCTGGAGGTAAAGGTTTTGGCTGCATTCTTTTTTGAATTACTTTCCATAACCTCCCTAGCCCTTCTTCTTGGATGCGCGGTAACATGTAATAGCGCATATCGTGAAGATTTTTTGCTAAAGGTTGAACTTCAGCAGGATCAAGCGTTTGCCGCAGCCAATTATGACCATATATTTCTAGAGGAATACCTTCTTGAGCCAACCATGCAAGCACTTGACGGCGAAAAAGCCAAGGCGAACCTAGATAACGTACTCCTGGGAATGGAGCAATTTGCGCTGGGGATGTTTCGGAATTAACAGGAGGATTTGCAGCCATTGGCATATAGTAGGGGCGAATACCTGCGCGACGCAATCCTGACCAAGAATCTCTTTGAGCGCAAGCAACTAGGTCAAAGTACTTTCCTGTACGCAGAACTCGATACCACTGACCAACCAAATCCACATGATAATTTACCATTGGCACATCAAGAGCACGTAGCTGTTTTGCTGTTTCGACCTCTAGAACATCATCATAGATAACAGCAAAAATCAAGTCTAGACAGCCTTCAGCTTTTAGACGCTTGGCTGTTGCCAAAAGTTGAGCATTTAGTTGATGGTTCGCTCGCAAACCCTCAGTACTCCAAGATTTACCCATATGAGTACCGTAGAAAAATTCAGAAACTGAACAACCTAAGCGTCGCCAACCTTCTGAGAGATTGATTGGCATCCAGCCACCTTTACAGAGAATGGTGAGAACGTGCATAAATTATTAAGCTCTATTTCGATAAAAGAGTTTTGTATAGTTGCTCATACTGCTCAACAATGACAGAGGCAGAAAAATTTTCCTCTGCTCTCTGACGACAATTTTTACGGTCAATATTGGACAATTGATTAATGGCTGCGACAGCTTCTTCTGCATTATTAACTAAGTAGCCATCAACACCGTGGCGTACAATCTCTGGCAATGCTCCCCTAGGACAGGAAATAATAGGTGTTCCGCAAGCTAAAGCTTCCGCAAAAACGATACCAAAAGGTTCATCCCACTCAATAGGGACAATCATTGCAGCAGCTTTACCTAATAGTTCATTCTTTTGCGTATCGTTTACCGAACCAACATACTCGATACCATCTTTTCCTAAATAAGGGGCTATTTCCTCTTGCCAATAGGCTTTACCCTCATCTGAGTTAACTTGATTACCTGCTATCAACAATCTACGACCTGCTTTTCGTGCTACCGCGATCGCTGTGTGCGCTCCTTTTATTTTTTCTACCCGACTCAAAAATACTAAGGGTGAATCTTTTGGAACTTCTGGCACAAAGGTATATTTTTCTAGTTGCACGCAATTTTGGATAGGATGCCAAGTACCACCACTAGCCCTACCTATATTACATATGTAATTACTGCAACCTGTAAAAGTTAGCGAGCCTTGAGCTAATTTTGTTGCCCAGTTAGTGCTGCGTTTACTAGGATAGCGTTGGAAAGACATTACCTTTGGTAACCGACTTCCCAAAATTGGTAATAAATAAAGAATTCGAGAAAAGCTGTGAACTATATCTGGTTTCCATTGCTGAACGGCTTTTGTGAGGGTAATTGTGTTTGCAAAAGCATCTAATTTATCTTGAGAGCGCTTTCCAACCCAAGGAAACAGTTGATCCGCTAGCGAGGTAGACTCTGAATGAGCTACAAGTGCTACATTATGACCTCTTGATTTTAGTCCAGTAACGAGTAAATCGACTATGCGTTCTATACCACCGTAGAGTTTTGGGGGTACTGGTAGTTCTGGATCTGCGGTAATTAGTAATCTCATGTGGCTATTTATGAGTTTTTTGTATTATTTGTATTAGCTAAGTTTAAAAAACGCTCCCATGCAGATAGATTAATATCTGCATAACCTTCTTGCTCATTCGGAACTTGACCTGCTAAAATAGCCTCCTGAATACGTGGTAAAAGTTCTAAGTAACGAGTTGGTTTGGTCGCTGGATGCAAAAGCCATGCTCTTTCTGTATCCATGTTTAACTGCCAACCACCTGCGCTTCCTATTCGCTTATGAAGCATAATTTCAGGCGACCTTGGATAGCCACGATTCAAATATTTAATCGCTAATGTTTCTAAGAGTAAATGTCCTTGAATTAGGGGTAAATAACTGGACAGTTTTGTGATATCAATTAAAAAACAGCGAGTACTAAACCAGTCGTTACGCCAGCCACTTTCCACCTTATATAGAGGTCGTCCTTCATGTAAACTAGGAGCATCAACCAGTTTTTTTTCTTTACTAAAAGGTGGGCTAATTCTTGGGGTAGCTGCTACTGCTTTCTCTTCTTTATCAATCAAATTTCTGGCTTCGATAGACCAGTCATAATTTGGTGCTTGATAAAGTAGCATATCTGCATCATAGTGGATAAGATAGCGAGTCTTGGTCACCTCAAAAGCTGCTAAGTAGGACATCAGAGCACAACCACCATAGTCGTGCGTTTCGTTTACCCAGTCACCCAAATACTTATGAGCTAAAATAGGTTGTATGGAATTATTGGGATGTAAATATACTATTGTATCTATGTAACCTTTTGACTTTAAATTTTCAGTAATTATACTGATTTTTTCAACTCTCTCACTGAAGGATGGTTCGGGAAAACGTTTCTCTGGGTCAATAATTTTTGTTTTTTGCGGTCGGCAACAATCTACTATTGCTAGTACTTCGTCAACATTTTCACGGTGAGATTTTACAAGCGGTGGAACTGTAAGATGAGCGTAGTTAATATCACCAGGCGAAAGATTTATTTGTAAAGTTACATTATACATATTAATTAACAGTTCTTCAATTTTACTCTATTTATAGAACTTGAGATATTAATTTATAAATATCAACCCTTTGTTTTTCCCAAGAAAATTTTTCTTTGGCAGCATCTAAAGCTGCTGCTTTAGCGGCATTTAATTTGTGAGAATTTACTAATAAATCTTCTAAAGCTTCAGCTAAAGCCAGATGATTATTGTTTGGAATTAATTTACCTATTTCTGGTCTTATAGAAAAAATTTCTCTTTGTCCAAGCGTGTCAGTTGCAATAACAGCTAAACCAGCTTGAAGATATTGAAAAATTTTATTAGTTACTGTTAAATTCCGGCTGACAATATCACTAGTCTCCAAACCCAAACCAATATCATGTTCAGCAATACGTGAAAGTAATTCATCATTGGGAACGGTAGAATGGATAAATAAGTAATTTCGCCATGTAGGTGGAATTTGCTTTTCAAGCCACTGACGCGCACTTTCAGGATAGTTACCCCGTATATGAATTTCTACCGGTATAGTTAAATGAGGTAGAGCTTGGAAAAGTATTTCCAATCCCCGTCCCGGTCCAATAGTCTGAGAGAACCAGTGTAGGGAGGGTAAATTCAAATTATTTCTATCACGTTTTCGCAAATCAATCTTTGCCCGTTCAGCCCAAGGGAAGGTGTTATAAATTACTGTTGGTTTCGGAACTTGGTAGGCTTGAGCGAAAGCATCTGCTAAAGCATGGGATGTAGTTAAACAATAGGAACAGTCACGAGCTAAACGTTCTTCTAAAGCCTTCAGTTGTGAAATAGGGCGTAGTTTGCGTGCTGCTAGCGGTAAATCTTCGGAAAACCAGTCTTCAAAGTCTACTCCAACACGAAAGCCTTCATTAAGCAGTTGGTTTCCAACCCATAACCCAGTTTCCGAATGTACTATCGTCAAATCGGCATTTGTTTGGTGAGCAACTTTAAGCATTGCTCTAGTACCAAAACCAAGTAAATCAGGTGAAAAAATTTGAAATCGCTGATAACATTCCCTGGCTATGCGCCCTTGTAAACGTATAAGTAAGTTATTAAAGCGCTGGCTAGGTTGCAAATCTAAAATGGGTTCAAATCGCCATTTTTTATTAGCCATTAATACGCGATCTCGCTCGACCAACTCTGGGTCAAACCAGAAACCACGCACTGTTACATCATGACCTGCATCAGCGAGAGTCTCTGCTTCTTTTTGAGGTCTGGGTGCAGTGCAAAGATGAGCACCTATAAGGATAAGAATTTTTGCCATTTATGATTTTAGTTGTGGCTTTCGTTAACCCGATCTAAAATTTCAACAAAATCTTTGGCGCATTTTTCTAATGTGAGATTTTCCAAGATATATTCACGGGGTGCAAATTTTTGATAGTTAAGTTTATCTAAAAATTCCTCTAATTTCATGGGGAATTCGCTGATATTTTTGAACTTGACTCCACAACGTTCATCCCAAAACGGAACGGATGTTGCAGGAATATTTGGAGTTCCCCATTTAAAACGATTTGGGTCTAAACATTTACCTTGATCCCAAGCAATGATAGGAACACTACTAGATAGGCATTCCTGATATGCTAAACCCTGACTCTCGTGTTCACATAAAAAAATCATTGCTCGACAACGGTTGAGAGCCTCTTGATAGTTCAGGGAATTATACTTTCCGTAACAGATTTCTTCAAAACTCAGTTTGCGTTGTTGCAAAAGTTGACGAATCGGCGTTAGTAAACTTTCTTCATATTCATTCTGTTTCCATCTAATTTTGTTATATATCAAAAAATCAACTGACTTACTTAGGGAGGATACTGGCTGCCAAGTATTGGTATCGATACCAACAGCCCACATATCGCAACGCTCATGAAAGTAAGGAGTATAAATATCTACAGCCCACTGGGAGTGTTGTAAGTATTTAACTACTGGGTAGTCCTGACACAAGCTCGGCCATTCACTGGGATGGGTCATTAATCCAATACCAGCAACTATAGGATTGGGATTGTTATAACCATTTAAGCAATTTCTACCTCGACCCAAAATTCCAACGCGATCGCCACTTTGAAGGTACTTAAATGGTAAATTTACGTCATATTCAATACCCAACTTATCTAAACCTAAACAGAGATTGATAAAAACCTTATCAACTCCTCCAACACGAGGGGTACCCCGAAGAATGCGGCGAATAACAGGTCGTAAGTAACGGTCTCCAGGTAAAATTCGGTCTTTTTCTTGCTCTTGGATATAGTAGAGACACAAGCGGCTCATGTTCATTAATTCCTTTCGTAAAATCCTTCACTGAATTACTTGTGCAACCCTAGAGTTATACAAATTTTATTAATACTATTAGCTACGCTATGCTCTGTTAATGCTCTTTTTTGAGCTTGACAACGCATTTTTTTTCTTTTCTTAGGGTCAGCTTGTAGCATACGAATTTTCTCTATCATTTCCTCCGCATTAGAGAAAGTTTCAATTTCCTCTCCCAATTCATATAAATCATCAAGTCCTTCTGTCCATTCAGTTAAATAACAAGCACCCATCATTGGTGCTTCAATATCCCGCATCCGAGAGTAAGTATTAGGATAAGAAAATGGATAACGATAACTAGGATAACGGTTAATCCCTAATGAAATGGTACTTTGCTGAATAATCGCTGTATATTCCTGACCATTTGGTTGTTTTTTGACACAATCAGCAAACACTTCATCTGGAATCGTGGGCTGAGATTTGGCTTGTATTTTTCTTAACCAAGGAATTATTCCTTCTGTCTTCAGATATTTCAACTGATTAACGGCTGTTTGCCAAATATTTTGAGATGGAAGATTAAAGTTCTGAGAAATATGTGAGTCTGAACTCCAAGCAGCACCTCGAATTTCTAATGCTATACCAGAGTTTATTACCTGGGCTAATAAAGCAGCTCGCTGTATATCTCGCGAACCTATAAAACTAACACCATAATTCTCTCTATGTTCACAGGTTCTCAGTTCCTTTGATATCCACACAGGCATCGGAGCGTAGATATAATTTAGCTGTGCTTGCTGATACATTTTTAGTGCTTTAAACTCTGGCACCCAGTGAAGATCAAAGCAATAAAACTCCTTGGGAACCTTGATATATTCCCTGACATTATCGCAGAAGAAATTTACACAGGGAATTCCTAAGGATCGAATTTCTTCAACAGCTCCTATTTCTATTTGTTTTGGGAATAAATAACCTAAAAATAAATCAATACCCTGATTTTGATGCTGCTGCTTAATAGAAGATAAAACACAATTCCAAGTACGTTGACGCCATTTATGTAAATCATCTGGATGATAATAAGATAATGCTTCTGCCCAGTCAACGTCCGGAGCTTCGACCCACTCATACCCAGCCTCTTCAATACCTTTTTTGAGATAAGTTTCCCAAAAACTATAAGCTGGAATATTATGCTTTTTTCGAGCCTGCTGACAACTAAGAAAGATTCGCATAAAATTAGCAGTCACTCATTATTATAATTATTTACGCATGAACAAAACATCAGTTTGTGATAACTCTTTTCCAAGCGGGGTATTATTGCCAAATGCATGTAAATAGAAATTTCTTTGTTGAAGAAATTCGACCATGTTATGAAAGAGAGGTTGTCCCCGATAAAACTCGATAAAGCTAACTTCCAAAATTATATATTTAGCATATTTGAGGCAATTTTCTGCACCTTTGAGTGCCTCTAACTCATAACCTTGAATATCCAATTTTATCAAGTCTGGTAATGGTAATTTATTAGCCGATACATACTCATCTAAAGGAATTACTGTGACTTCTTCTTCTCTATCTTTATAGACACCGTATATTTCTTCCGTTGCAGGAGCAATCTCTAGAAGGCTGGAAGCATCAGAAAATGTAGCTACTTGCATTCTTAAGCTACAAAAACTAGAGCCTAATGCAACTTTATGTAAGTAAACATCAGAAATATTTTGAGTATTTTTTTCAAAATATTTAAAATGAATTTTTAACGGTTCAAAAGCATCAACCCTTGCATCTGGAAATAAAGCTTTTGCTAGCAGTAACCAAGTACCGATATTAGCTCCAATATCATAAATTACTTCAGGAGGCTGAGATTTTATTAATTCTAATAATTCCAAGGAATCAATATGTCCTAGTTTTAATTCCGCCGCTACTGTATTTTTCAGTCTACCTAATCTTCTCCGCCTTTGAGATTCTATTGCAATGCGTTCGATTAGCAAACGTGGGTTATATAGAAGTTCTAATCTCATTACACAATGTTTGATACTAATAATTCTTGTATGTTGATAGTTAAAAGGCAACAAGTATTGAAAACTATAAATACTAATAGCATAATCAATACTATTTTTTGTTGAAATTAACGGCTGATAATTTTTTGCATCTGTTTTGCTAATTTCCAGCCCACTATGCTACTAAGAAAATTAAATATAGTACTTCCTTTTGGCTTCAAATCATAGCCACCAAGAGAACGTACATTAACTTGTGCTTTTTGCACTAAATCTGGTGCATCAGGATAAGTAGAATAAACAAAATTTTGGAAAACATTAGCGCACACACGACGAGTGCGGGGGCTATTTTCTACTGCAAGTAAATATTCAGTACAGAGTTTTAACGATTCATACTCAGATTTTCGTGCAGCAATTGAGGTCAAGCTACTTAAACTGCCAGCTAATCCAGAGCGATAGTAGACTTTTGCACCATGACAGAATTTCACTCCTTTACTTACTAAAATAGCTCGGCAAAAGTATTCACCATCATCATTGAGGGATAAATCTTCATTCCAGGGGCCTGCTTTTTGTGCAATAACACGAGGAATCAACCAAGCAGCAGGGTGCATCATTCCCCCCCCCTGCCAAGAACTGATCAACCAATCAACAGGAGACATATCCTGCCAAACTGCTTCAGGAGTGAATGTAGCATCATTAGGACAAATATAAAATCGGCCCCATTCTCCTGATGCAATAAAATCAGAAGCAGTCGAAGATAGAAGATGTATCTGACGCTCAATTTTATCTGCTGCTAACAAATCATCTGCATCTAAATATTGAATAAAATCCCCTTGTGATTCCGAAAATGCTCTATTTCTGGCTGCACTAGCACCTTGATTTGTTTGACTAATAACCTTGACGTAATGAGAATCAAATCGTTTGGCTATAGCTAAACTATTGTCCGTAGAACCATCATCCACCAAAATAATTTCAATATTCTTCCATGTTTGGTTCAAAGCAGATTCAAGAGTTTGCACTAGCCAATTCTCAGCATTATAACAAGGAATAAGAATGGAAACTAAAGGTTTCATAAGTTAACCCTGGTTAGGGTACAAGATTTTATCTATCAAACAGAGGTGGGAAATTTATGACGAATTTGAGGTTTGAAAATTCTGATCAACTTCTCTCGCAAACGAATTGCCAAATGTGGATTATATTGGCATAGAAGACGGAAAAAGTAACTCAAGCTTTGAGGTGGATTTCGATCTAGAGACAGAGCTAAATTAATACATTTATCTGCTGTTTCCCAGTCTAAATGGGCTGCACAAACTCCAGCAATTCCCCATAAACGATGAGAAATTTCCACGGAATAGTTTTCAGCAAGTTTAGGTGTCACCTTTTCTAAGACATGATACATAGAACGGGTTGCTCCCAATACATTGCTTGTAGTCATAGAATTAGGTCGAATATAATTAATGACTGTAACAGTAGTGTCAGCAGCAAACTTCAAATCAGACATTGCTAATTTTATATGTGTTGCTTGGTCTTCACTCTGTAATATTAACGGATCTGTATCCCATCCACCAGCAGCTAAAAAAGCTTCACGACGGTATAATCCACAAAAGGGATTTATTTGCTCTTGAATTGCATATGAAATACTATCATTTTTTAGTCTTTCATCATCAAAAATACGTACACCATATTTTTCTTCAGTTATAAAATCTCTTACTTCGTATGCAAAAAGTACAACATCAGGAGCATCTTTTAGTTGCGTCCAGCGATAGGCTTTTTCAACGAAATTTGGATACAAAACATCATCAGCATCATGAAAATGAATCCAATCACATGTAGTTCGTTGAGCTAATATATTTTTACCAAAAGAACAACCACTGTTGATATTACCGACAACAACTTTTGCACCAAACTCTTGAGCTACTTTTGCGGTTTCATCATTACTACAATCATCGTAGACCCATATCTCATCAAAAGAGACTGTTTGCGATAAAGCTGACTTGAGGAGTTTTGGTAAATAGGAAGCAGAGTTATAAGCTGGAATGCAAAGAGAAATATTTGTTTTATTCATAATTTGTCTAGTAAATTTAAAAACACGCTACTTACACATAAGCTAGGGATTTACGTCGTGGTCTTCTAAAGTACTTTATCAGAGATTTACAATCCTATAAGTCAATATTCTCGTCACAAGTGCGTAAGCCTTGCAATATTAAATCATTAATACCAGACTTCATTATTTTCTTATGGATAAAATAATAGAAACGTTGCACTAAATTATTTTCCCACCACTTCAAACTATATACTTTTGGAGGATAGCCATATACAGACCAAATTTTCAAATTATCTTCATCCCATAGAGCGCGATAGCGTTCATTGGTTGTCTTTTGTTCTGATTGAATTCTACATGCTCCCAGAGCTTTCTTAAGATGCTTTTTAGACCTACCAGCAACTAAGCGTTGCCAAAGTTCACCATCAATATTGCAATTCATTTCTTCCCAAATGGGAGCATGAATACTACTTTTCCAGAAAGCAGAATGAGAGGCAATTATACCGCCAGAATATAAATAACGGTCAAGAACAAGTTGAGCATACCAATAGGTGGGTGTACGATTATCTTCGTAAACAGTTAAAGCATCTCCATAAATAAAATCAATATTAGTTACAAGAAATTTTTGAATGACATCTTGAAAACAATTAGGTAAGTAAAAATCGTCACTATTAATCCAAGCAAAATAGTCTCCACTACATAAGCTAAATCCGAGATTAATAGCGTGTCCTTGTCCTCTATCTTTTTGACTTTGCCAAAAACTCAACCAAGGAGAATATTTCTCTAATATTTCTTTAGTCTCATCAGTGGAGCCACCATCGCAGATAATAAACTCTAGATTCGGATAATTCTGTAATAATACAGAACGGATAGTTTCTTCGATAAATTTTCCTTGATTATAACTTGGTGTTACGATAGAAATTTTTGGCCAAGGTTTTCCATTCGCCATTGTGGGTGGGAGAGGTTTTGATTCAACAGTCCAAGGCCATCCAGTTTTACTGCTAGATGGAGTTGGAAGTTGTGTTAATAATCCTAACTCAGTAAATGGTACTGTCTGAAGAGGAGTTTGAATTCCCTTGCGTGCAAAATCTTCCCGATATTTATTTAAATCTGGCAATTGAATTTTACTGTGTTTTTTCATCTGAAAAAATACTATTTAATGAAAGATAAAAGTCAAGAAAGTGACTTTTTTGTTCATTTAAGTGTGAATTCACTTTAGGCAAACATTTACTTATTTACGATTTACGCTTTAGCAGACCAGTTAGTTTTTATTTCTTTTAAAGCCAGATTTATACCTTCCTGTGCAGCATCAAAAAATTTTCTGCTTCTTCCATCCATTTTCCAACGAATATATTTATGTAAGATTATCTGCTTTAAATTTGGTGGAGCAGGATTTTTTCCTCGTAAAAATTCTAAAATCGTACCGGAGTAATTCAAACCAGATATAAGCCTGAGTAAATATTCCTCTTCCAGTCTTGAAGATGGTATTAAGTGAGTTAATTTTAAAGAAGTAAATAACCCTGTACCCATATTAATATCATATGCTGTAAATGCAAGGTCAGAATCACCACAAGAAGTGAGCATCTTTCCTTTTCTGTCCATATTGCCCCGTCGAGGGTCTGTTTTAATTATCTGTGCATATTTTTCTGCTATGATTCTTCTTACACAAAAGCCAGCACCACAGGGTATAGCTTCATTTTGATGTGGTAAATTAGACCATTTATCTACATTGAACTCTCGTATTGCTAGTAATGGCCAGTAAGGTTTTGTCCATTCAGGAGGATCTTGTTCAAACTCAGCTCTAATTTGTCCACCCCAAGCTCCCAACATCGGCCATCTTGCAGCAATTTCCAAAGTTATTTCTAGATAATCACTATCTAAAACATTATCATCATCAACAAAAATTATTATTTCTGATACGGCTTCTTTAATTCCTCGCAAGCGTGCCCAAGTCAAACCTAGTTTTTCTTCTCGAATACATCTTGCTTGGGTATGCCAACTTAAACTAATTTCTGCTTCCAAGGGGTGTTTACTAGCATTATCAACTAGCAATAGCTCCCACTTTTCTTGGGAAAGAGTTTGATGTTTTAGTGCCTGTAAAACTCTTTCTAAATAGTCTCTTCGTGGATTATAAGTGCAAATTACAACGCTAATGGCAGTTTTATTCATATTTTCATAAGATATAAAGTGAGTATAAAATCCGACTGCCTGACACATCACCTCAAACCTTTGTTTTGACGTTCCCGATTGCGTTCATAACGTAAAATCAAGGTTCCAGGCAATAAATCTGGTTTAAATAAGCAGACTAAGTCTAAAAATAAAATCCTTGCCATATAAGCATTTCAATAACTCTGCCAGGCAGCCAGGTATAGAATATA
Organism: Calothrix sp. NIES-3974; assembly: GCF_002368395.1. Classification (GTDB taxonomy): domain Bacteria; phylum Cyanobacteriota; class Cyanobacteriia; order Cyanobacteriales; family Nostocaceae; genus NIES-3974. The sequence goes on along the minus strand of NZ_AP018254.1, from coordinate 289,600 downwards.
AGGGTTAATTTCTGTTAGGTTTAATGTATAAAATAGCTAGAGGGTTGACGAAAATCCCTATAACAAAGCCCTAGCAAGGATTTGAAGCTAGTGTAACAAAAAAAGATAAACACGCTTTTCCGGCTGTATTGATTTTATTATCAATCAGTATAGTGCGAAAGTCTTGTTTTTTCGTTGGGTAAGGTTCTAAATTTACTTTTATCTTTATTTTATATAATCCTTACAAAATAAGCTTTTCGAGGTAGATTGTCACCTCGTCAGATAAAATAGCCCTGAACATAATACTAAGTAATGAAATTATTGGGCCAGGTCAATACTTAATTTTAAGTTGGTAGGTATTTTTGACAAATACACCTACTAATTAGCATTAAAAATATTTATGTAGAAAACCATTCTGTTCTTAGTAATATCTTACACTTCTGTGGCATCCCATAACTACCAGTTCCAAAAAAGTCACCACCATCAACTGTTATGCTTGCAGCGTCATTTACCCAATCTAAAATTTCTCGCTCACCATGAGAAATGAAACTTATAAAACGGTACGAACCTTGTGCTAAAGGTAAATTTTTCACGAAGCATCTGATATAACCTTTATTCGCATTGATTGTAAGATTACTATCGGTAAAGTTAGTCCTTAGTAACAAAATTGTGTTTCCCTTTTCATCGAGAAAATCAAAACTGACAACAATATCATTTAGAGATTTGCCTGTATTATTGAGATAACCTACCTCAAAATAATAATCTTTCCCTGACTGCAAAGAATTTACTTCCTTTTCATCCACATCTAGAATTTTGAAATCAACAGCTTTGACCTTACCAGAACCAGTTCTGTCTTGACGATGAGCAAGAGGTGTTTCTGTAAGACTGTAACTTTTTTCTAGATAAATATTGATAGCTTGTTTTACATCAGCATCTAAAAATAACCTACCAGATTCTAGTAAAATACCTCTGGTACAAAGGGCTTCAACTGCACTCATATTATGGCTTACAAATAAGACTGTTCTCCCCTCTTTTCCAACATCTTCCATTTTACCAATACATTTTTTTTGAAATTGGGAATCACCAACCGCTAAGACTTCATCCACTATTAAAATTTCTGGTTCTAAATGAGCTGCTACTGCGAATGCTAATCGCACATACATTCCGGATGAATAACGCTTTACAGGGGTATCTAAAAATTTTTCAACTTCTGCAAATGCGACTATTTCATCAAATTTACGTTGAATTTCACCCTTACTCATACCCAAAATTGCACCATTAAGAAATATATTTTCTCTACCAGTTAATTCTGGATGAAATCCTGTACCAACTTCTAATAAACTTGCAATTCTACCCTTAATATTAATACGACCTCTTGTCGGCTCTGTGATTCGACTTAATATTTTTAATAATGTTGACTTTCCAGCACCGTTACGACCAATTATAGCTACTCTATCACCTTTTTTAACTTCAAAAGAAATATCATTGATTGCCCAAAATTCTGAATTTTTAATTTCAGGTTTATATTTATTATGACTAAATGTTTTTAATACAGCTTTTGTCCGATTAGCAATTACATCTCGCAGTGCTGTATAGGGTTCTTGTCGATGCCCAAGGATGAATTTTTTGCTTAAATTTTCAACTCTAATTACCGTATCCGACACCTGCTTACTCCTACTAAATTACATCTGCAAATGTACGCTCGGTCTTGCGGAAATACCAAATTCCACTGAAGAAAAGTAAAACCACTAGTCCCAAAGAAAGAAAAAATCCTGGTATATATAGATATGATTCACCACCCAAAATAGCCCAACGGAAACCATCAATTACTCCTACCATAGGATTCAGGGAATAAAACAAGCTCCATTTTCCCCATTTTTCGTAAACAACACTACTGCTAAATCCAACAGGAGAAATATACAATCCAAACTGGACAATAAAGGGTACTATATAACGAAAATCTCGGTATTTAACGTTGAGAGCTGCTAACCACAATCCAACTCCCATTGAAGCAGCAAAAGCAATTCCAATAAAAAAGGGTAGGGTTAATATTCGCCAAGTAGGCAAATAGTTATACCATGCCATTAAACCCAACAAAATTATTCCTGAAACCATAAAGTCTACAAAGCAGACGATCACTGCGCTGGTAGGGACTATTAAACGGGGAAAGTAGACTTTTGAAATTAAATTAGCATTGCCAATTAAACTACCGCTGCACTCAGACAAAGCGCCAGAAAAAAACTGCCAGGGTAACATGGCAGAAAATACTAAAATTGGGTAAGGCGCTCCTCCTTCACTAGGTAACTTGGCGATATTACCGAAGACTACGGTGAAAACTATCATTGTCATAAACGGTCGAATTAATGCCCAAGCAAGACCAATTACCGTTTGTTTGTAGCGCACTAAAATATCTCGCCATGCGAGGAAATAAAATAACTCTCGATAACGCCACAAATCCTTCCAATATTGACGTTCCGTGCGTCCAGCTTCGATTACTAATTCTTGACTACTGGGAGTAATTTCTTTACTTTTCATCCCTGGCTTAACCTATAAATATAAAATCTTTGATACCTTGATATCTATTCATACGAGAATGTCTGAGTGTGAATTCTCCCACTGAAGGATTTCCTTGGGTGCTTTTGACACCGATTGCTTGCTGCCACAGTGCAGTTGGTGCAGGGGATATTTCAAACTTCCGGTTGTCAAGTTTTTTGACATAGTACCACTTTGTTTGTTGACAATGTGGACACCAAAATGCTTCTAACCATTCTCCTACTAGAGGAACTGCGGTTTGACTGGCCACTAACATTAAAGCACTCTGACGGTTTATTCCTCTTTTTTGAAGTTCTTCTGGTTTTTCAGTGTATAGGGTATATTTTTGACTCACGCTGTCGAGATGGCATCCATGAATTGGACAGTAAATTGCCCGGCGTTTTGAACGTTTCCGATTTTTGTCACACCTTTTCTGCACTCCGGCCTCCTTTACCATTTAGGGATAAAATCGATAATCAGAAGGTTGCGAGGGAGAGACTGAGATCAAAAAGACCATCGAAGCCCACTCCTATCACTTGTTAATTTTTTGGTTTTTTTGCTAATTTATTGACGGAAAATAATCTGGGTTTGAGAAGGAATAATCCCTAGTTAGTCTGAGTTTAAATGTTTTCAAAGGTGTTTTTCTTGATTTTTCCTCCAATTCATAATTGATGTATTTTTTACATACAGCTTTTGTGTCAAGAATTAAATCGTATTTTTACGTGCTAATCAAATGTGAAATTCATTTTTTGAATAGTAATTTACTTTAAGATTCTAGCTACATATTTGATTTTGTTTAAACAATATGGCAAACTGACTTAAATTTTGTAATCCCTTGCTTGATTACTATAATGACGGCAATTAATTTTCAGTATCTAACAATGTAAATCATAATTTTATTTACTTACCTATCAAATAACCACACACCCTGTATTGAATTTATTTAATGAATGTACTAGTAAAGTGATGAGATTTCTTGGTCAATATAAATAGATTATTTTGTTATTAAAATAATCTATTTATTCATCAAAGTACGGCAAATAAATACTATTGATTGTAGAAATTTTCCACACCTTTAACTCTTAGCGGCACAACCCATTACCATTTTAATTGATTTGCATAACTATCAGCTATTTAAAAAATGGTATTTGGTGATGATGTTACAAAATACTTTGACGTAACACCTCCAAATACTCCTTGGCAATCACCTCTGATGTAAAGTGCGATCGCATATACTGCCTTGCTGCTTTACCCATCCCTTCTACCATTTCCGGGTTTCTACTGAGTATCCGGAAAAATTCTGCTAATCCTTTAGCATCACGGTTGTTAAATGTAGCACCACATTTCATTTCTGCAATCATGCTTTGTAAATACGAATGTTGCGGACAAATGACTGCCATTGGTCTACCTGCTGCCAATGCGCTGTAAACTTTGCTAGGTGCGACTAGACTTTCCATCCCATCCTCAACACTTACAAGGGATACATCACAAGCGGTGAGTGAATAGGGTAAATCTTTTTTATCCTGATAAGGAAGGAACTGGAAGTTTTGTAGTCCTAAGCGTTTTACTTCTTCTTTGAGGAGTTTCGCTTTAGCACCACCACCAACAAAGAGGAAATGAATTGGTTCATCTTGCAATTCTTGAGCAGCAGCTAAAATCGTCTCCATGTCGTGACAACGACCTAAATTTCCGGAATACAGAACAGTGAACTTATTCACTAAATTATGCTTCCAGGCAAACCAGTTATACTTTTTGGGTATGGGAACAATTAAATCCGGGTCTGCCCAACTGTGAATTACGTGGGTTTTATCGGCTACCTCCGGACAATGGTTGACGATTCGTTGTTTCATGTCCGGACTCAGGACAATTAACCCATTAGCCCTACGCCAAATCGCCCGATTTAGGGATTGCCACACCCTTGTTAAAATATGCTTTTCGGGGATAACTTTTAAAGCTACAGCAATATCTGGATATAAATCATAAAGAATGCAGACATACGATATTCCGAATAGTCGATTCGCCAAATATCCCAAAATAGGTAAAAAAGGTGGTGCCGTCGTCACTAACATAATATTATGCTTCCGACGATGGCGAATCATATGGGAAATAGCCCGTAGGAAAAACATAACTCCATTCACAGCCTTACCACGAATCCGTCCAGAAAACATCTGACTGGTGCGGGAGCGGCGAATCTTAACTCGACCAATGCTTTCACTCCCAGGAGCATTAGCTGTTCTAAAAGCGTATCCTGGTTGTCCAGTAAATACTTCAATATCTAAGCCCTGTTTCCCCAGTTGCAATACTAATTCTTCTACTAGTTGACCTGTTGCAGCATAGTCCGGTGGGAAAAACTGGGTGATAACAGCTAGTTTAATAGATTTTTCAGTTGTTACTGAGTGCTGTTTAAGTCCGTAGAATGAATTCAGTTTGTTGGGAAGGAAATTTTTACTGTCTTCACTTAAAGTCAAGATATCTATCCTCCTGTAATTATTTGGGCCGCAATTCAGTCGTACAAAAATGCAGTACTTCGTAGCACCGACAATTCTTTATCAGTTTGACTGTGTTCGTAATCCAGTGGTAGATACTATGCTCTGAAGATAAACCCTTACAGTTGCATCCTGCTTCTTATTTTTTTGCTGAAAGCAAATTTATATCTTGTCGAATCTAGAAGTACTTGTATAGAGTACTTAGGATAAGCCACCAATATACTGTATACGCACGCACAAGGATATTAACTTAATACTTGCTAGAGAGGTTAAAGATGAATATATCACTCTATTACAAAAATTAGAAAGGCAAAAGAAATAATAACTAATGTATAAGCTTTTTAGGCATTTTACAGCATTTTCAATGTTAATGAGGTATAACCACTTCATGGAATATCAATCACTACAAGCCTCTAACTAAATTTGGTATACCTCACGTACCTCAAAAGGACTGTAAATAGTAAAATTTATTTCTACCATGCTGCACTAGTCTTCTTGGCAAAAATTGGTAATCTTACTTAGAAGTAATCTTACTGATGTGACATCATCTGCAATCAATGGAATCAACACTCTCTCCTCGCTAATTCGATTGTTTATTTGGGCTTCAGGCTGTTTTTCTCACAAATCCTGGGAAAAAACTTAAGCTTGATGTATTATTATTTAAGTAAATTTACACAAAGCAGGTTGTTCTCAAGCCATACCCTTCTGTATAAAATGTAAATCATAAACTAGTTAGTAAGCACAAACCTATCTTCAATTCATTTAAACTTTACCTTTTTATCAATAATCATGAAAACTATTTAAATCTTTATGAAAGTTTATATAAGATTTGCCTGTTTCCATTAGCTTATATGTAAGTAAGTAGTCAAGATAAAGCCTCTGGATGTTGCGTTTTGTCAAATAACTCAAGGACTCGTCTTTGTGGAGGACGGAAATAAGTGCTATTACCTATCAACTGGTAATAATTGTCTATTCTAATTTAGTATTATCTTGAACGAAAGAGAGATTATCCTATGACCTTTCTGCTGATGTTACCCTGTGTCAAGCAATTTTGGATTACCCGGTAATGTCCACCCTGACTACCTGACAAATCTCCTCAAAGCCTTGATTTTACCTTCCAGTCTTGACTGCGTTGATAAGGTAATATCAGGGTTATAGGCAATAAATAAGCATCTAAATGACCAGACACTAAGCTTAGAGATAAAATCCTTGCTAGATAGGTATTTCAAGTGTTATGTTAGGCAGCCAGGTGCCCACCTATTGACCCCACATTTAAATTTGGGGTATCGTACCATCACGGAATAGCTGATAATACTAAGTAAATTTTGTGAATTTGTTGCTTCTATATTGATTATTACAGGGTTGGTCTGGTGCATTCTCTCATTATTCTGGAAAATCTACGATTGGCAAAAAATCTGGTCTGAAAATATCTGGTTCCAACTAATCATTAATTGTCCCAAATAGATGGTGGGTTACTCATGAACACATCTGGAAATCCTTTATATCCTTCGCTAGTACATAATAACGGTAATAATGGGGATAATAATATACCCCCATATGGTACGGTAATGAGTTTTACAGAAATTGTTGAAGAAGATAATAACATTCGTGATTTTTTGGAGGTATTACGTCGTCGAAGTTTGATTATTGTGGGTGTAAGCACTGCTGTAATGTCTGGGGTGGTGGGACTGACGCTTCAGCAGGAGACTATCTATGAAGGTCGGTTTCAATTGTTGGTGGAACCAGTTAAGGATGATAGTTTACCGAAGATTACAGACCCAAATCAGGGTAGTGGACAAAAGAGTGAATTGGATTATGAAACCCAGATAGAAGTGTTGAAAAGTCCTGAACTGATGAAGGGGATTGTCAAGCAGATTCAGGTCACGTATCCAGAAGTCGATCAAAAAACTCTTTTAGGAAATTTGACTATTAATCGAGTTGGAGAGACCAAAATTATTGAAGTCAGATATCGCAATACTAATCCAGATAAAGTGAAAACAATTTTAGATAAGGTTTCCAATGCCTATCTAGAGTATAGTCGAGAAGACCGTCAAAGTAATCTGAAACAGGGTTTAAACTTTGTGAAGCGAGAACAACAGGGTGTACAAACCCGTGTGGACAGGTTACAAAGACAATTACAAATTTTCCGTCAACGGAATAACTTTATTGACCCTGATTCTCAGCAAGCTCAAATTGCTAATCAAATCAAATTATTATCTGAGCAGAGATTGAATATAGAACAACGTTTAGCTAAAGCGCAATCAGAGTATAGTCGTTTGCAAACTGTGGATGGTGCGCAAGCTGTGTTACGGGATGCAGACACCTATAAGAATATAGTTAATCAGATTCGTCAAGCAGAAGCAGAAATTGCTAAGGAATTGACCCGATTCCGGGAAGATAGTATCCAAATTGAGATTTTGCGGGAACGTCGAGAAAATTTACTGCCATTATTGGAACAGGAAGCACGACGTATTTTGGGAATCAGGATGGCTGAAGCTGCAACGGAATTGCAAACACTACAAAGACAGCAACAACAGCTTCTACAAACTCAATCGTTTTTGGAACGTCAAATTAAGCAATTACCCATACTTGCTCGTGAGTATACTGAACTGCAACAAAAACTGAAGGTTGCGACTGAAAGCTTGAATCGCTTATCCGAAACTCGTGAAAAACTGCAAATTGAAGTTGCTCAGAAGGAAACTCAGTGGAGAATTGTAGAAGAAGCGGTGCAACCAGAAAACCCGACATCACCGAATATTCCCCGTAATGTGATTTTGGGATTAGTTGCAAGTACTTTAATGGGAATCAGCGCAGCTCTGATTCTGGAAAAACTGGATACGACTTACCATAGTGTTGATGCACTGAAGGAAAAAACCAAATTACCGTTGTTAGGAACCATACCTTTCCAGCGTAAACTGAACTCGAAGAAACGCAATAAACGTCTACCGGGAAATCAGCAGCAGGAAGATTTACCTTTGACTAGTCTATCACGTCGTCGTGTGGGGGTAGGGAATGGTTATGGGTACGATGAATCATCGAAATTTCTTGATGCATTGAGGGTACTTTATACAAATATCCAATTGTTAAGTTGCGATCGCCCGATTTCTTCTTTGGTGATTAGTTCAGCTTTACCGGGTGATGGTAAATCGACTTTGGCTTTTCATTTAGCATTGACCGCTTGTGCAATGGGACGGAGAGTATTGCTGGTGGATGCGAATTTACGTCGTCCGACGATTCACGATTTAGCTCAAACCAGTAACTTGGGTGGTTTGAGTAGTTTAATTGCTGGTTCTTTACCTGCTCAAGAAGCAATTGTACCAATGCCTGGGGTGACGGAACTATCAATTTTAAGCGCTGGTCCGACACCTCCCGATCCAGCGAAACTGCTCTCTTCCATGAAAATGCGCCAATTAATGGAGGAATTTAAACGTCATTATGACTTGGTGATTTATGATACTCCTCCCTTGGCTGGCCTTGCGGATGCGAGTTTACTTGCATCTGCTACCGATGGGATGATTTTAGCTGTGAGCATGGAAAAAACCGATCGGAAAATTCTTCAGCAAACCTTGGAAAGTTTAAAAATGTCCCAGATACCTTTGTTGGGAATGGTTGCGAATCGCGTGAAAAATGATTTACTGGGTGATAATTACTATTCTTATCATGTTGATGTTCCAGGAATTGAGGTGGAAGTTTAGGGACAAAATATAGGGAAAAAAATACTATTTTAGATTTGGTGATACAGCAATATCTTCCAATATCTATCTGTCGTATTTATTTTTCAAATTAGTCTAATTAACGTGAGTCGGAGACGTAGCATTGCTATGTCTCTACGAGAAATTTTCAAAATAGATGATATTTCATCTAAGTTTAATCAATTCTTGTTTGCTTCAAGACATTGATAATAGCTTGAATACAACGGTTATCTGTTAACATCCAGGGATGGGTGAATGCAGGAATTATAATTTCTCTACCGAAGGGCATTTTTGAACTCCTCGGAGGTAAAATCATTAAATCATAGGGTGTCCAAATTGATGTAAAGTCTAATTTTTTGAGTTGGTCAATATCCGAGTTTAAATCTCGTAAAAAAGCGCTGTTCGGACGCATTTGTACACATCCAGGTTTGTTAGAAGCGTAGGCTAAAATTGTGCCTTGGTGGGGTGAGGAAATGGTGATAAATCGCTCCACCAAATCTAACCCACCGAGACGTTGTAAGTAGTAACGACTCACAATACCTCCCATACTAAAGGCGACGATATCAAATTTTTGTTGATGACTAAAACTACGCTGACAATATTCTTGAACTTGTTTAGCTAATACTTCTAGTGGTTCGTCCCCGTTGTTGGGAATTAAATCTAAATCGTGGGTGGAAAAACCTGCTAACCTGAGTTGGTTAGCCATTTTGGTAAAGACTTTACCTGTGTCGGTAATTCCGTGAACTAGTAATACGGGATTTGGTGATGGGGAAATTGGCATTTTAGATTTTGGTAGATTTTGGATGTTTGTGTCAAATAATTTGCCTTTAAACAGCAACAAACATTTTATACACCCAGCCAAAAATAGCGCCACCAAAAACTAACCAAGCTGCGTTTAAACGCCAACGAATGATGATGATGGCAGAAACTAGGAAAATAAGACTGGCAAACCAATCAAATTGATTCCCTGGGAATAGAATTTCTCGTCCTAATTGAATGGTTACTGCTATCATCAGAGCGATCGCACTGGCATTAATGGCATCTAAAAAGGCGGACATGTATTTGGATGCTCGTAATTTGGGTACAATGGGATTGAGTAGGGCTACCAGTACGAAGGAAGGAAGAAAAATACCGATGGTGGCAACGATGGCACCAGGTAATCCACCAATTACATAGCCGATAAAGGTAGCTGTAGAAAGAACTGGTCCTGGAGTAAATTGACCAATTGCGATCGCGTCTAATAATTGTTTCTGGGTTAACCATCCTAATCCTTGCACTAGCTCACTTTGTAAAAATGCTACTAATACGTATCCACTCCCGTATAATACACAGCCTATCTTCAAAAATACTAACCCTAACTGCCACAGGGAATAATTAGGGGGATTCGTGGAACTAGACACATTTACAACTAGGGTGGAACTGAGGGGTGATAAAATGGCGGCAACGGGAGGACTTATACTTCTTAGTATTACCATCCCCCCAATTCCACCGAGAATTAAAGCCAAAACCTCGTTTACACCCATAAAAACAGCTACCACTACGGCTAGGGCAATCAAGATTAAAATTCGCTTTTTGAATGCGGTTTTACCCAAACGCCATACTGCTGCACCAATTACTGCTAATACTGCGGGCTTAATTCCGTATAATAAGGGTGCAACCTGGGGTAAAGTTCCAAAAGATACATAAATCCAGGCAGCTAACCCAGTCAAAAGTACCGCCGGAAAAATGAAGCAAACTCCAGCTATAATTAAACCAGGCCATTGGGCGTAGGTATAACCGATATGAATCGCCATCTCCGTAGAGTTTGGCCCGGGAATTAAATTTGTAGCCCCAACTAAATCGAGAAAATGCTCCCGTGTCAGCCAGTTGCGACGGTTCACCACTTCCTCTTCCATCATGGCAATATGGGCAGCTGGACCACCAAATCCAATTATACCCTGTTTGAAAAAGAGTTTCGCCAGTTCGATTAATTTGTTTTCCCGTGGTAAAGTTTCCATCAGTTGAGTTAAAAATGGTTGCAATAATTCTCAGGTGATATTACCAAGTTGAGGTTAAGGCTTGGTTGATCCAGCTAATCTATCCTAAAAACCTGATAACAACCTGACTTCTCGCTAATTGTTCCTTAAATCCCGGAAACAGGTTTCCAAGTACCGTGGAAACTGGGGGGAATAAAACTGGGTAATTGTAAACGACACACGGGTTCATCTTGGAGGCGATCGCAATCGTAGATCCAAACTTGGCTACTATCTAGGTTCCCATCATAAACAACCGTCAAAATCCAGCCCTGTTCAGGGTTTTCGTTGTTGCTGACAAAAATTGGCTCCGATGGGTAACGGTTTTCTCCCATATCCGCGATACAGAAACCACTGGTTTTGTGATCAAAACGGGCGATCGCATTGAAAATTTCTGTTTGGGTGTTAGTACCAGGACGGTATGCTGATAAGTAGGTATGGCGAGAATATTTACCGACATTGACTGGGGGAACGCTGGGAAATTCACAGTGATCATCGAGGATTTTTTCGACTTTTACTACCTTTGCTGTTTGGGGTTGCAGATAAACCCGTGATAAACAACTAACTGCTAGGGTGTGGGTATTGCCTGTGGCGACCTGTTGTAAATACTGATTGGTTTGAAAATCCTGATACTGGACGAAATCAATTCTTACTAGTCCATCGGTATCCACATAACCGTTGGCAAAATGCCATTGAAACCAAGCGTCGGTGACACTTTTGGCAACTAATTGTAGGTTTTGACGGTCAAAAACTAAAACCTGTGTACCTTGGTTGGGTTGCCAAGTTAAGGCATCACTGTAACTTTTTTGACCCAGCATAATCGACCATAAATTTAATCGTACTGGGGGAACTAAAAAAATTAAATATTCCCCAGCCATGACAAAATCGTGAATTAGGGGAATTCCCCCAACTTGATGGCTGACAGCTTTGCTAATTTTGCCACTGGGATGACTACGGTAAATACGTAACTGACTATTTAAACCTGGAGTCAAACCAAAATTCCAAATCTCCCCGGTTTTTCCATCCCGTTTATAATGGGCTGAATAGCTCCATTGGGATTGCAAAGCACCTAGATCATCTTCACCCAGTGTCGCCAAAGTTTCCAAATCCAGTGCGTAGGGTTTCCCCGCTTCCCATAATGCCAATAATTTATCAGGTAAAGCCAATACAGAAGTATTTGCCGTATTTTTGACCGGAGTAAACAAACGCTGCCAAAAATTTCCCGGTGCAGTCATGCCATAATTACCATACAAATACCGATTCGCTGCAACTTCCCGTTGATAACCCTGGGTTTGCACAAATCGATAGGTCGCTGCTACCCCCCCACGATGAAAATTGACAGCCAAAATTGCTCCATCACCATCAAACCAATGACCAACGGGAACACCCCCCCGTTGTAAACAACCGGGTCCATTGCGGTACAAAGTTCCTCGCAAACCCGTGGGAATCTCCCCAGAAATTACAGATAAAGGAGTAGAATCAAATTCCTGTGCTGGTTTGAGAATAGCCTGCGACCATTTATTGGTTTGTGTTTGAATGTTAGATATGGCAGTCATTGAATTTTAGATTTTGGATTAATTTGGTAGAGACGATCCGTCGGGTCGTCTCTACGAAGGGGTCGTGTAAATACAATTAAATTTGTGGTTCCAATAAACGGGTTTGTGGACGTGCAGTTAATATATCCTGAACCACCTGTAAACCAGCAACCAACATCAGCGAACCAATTACAACAATTGGTAATAACCCATGTCCCAAAAATGCGATCGCGATCGCAATTATTCCAGCGATCAAACGATATTTAGCCCGCAATCGACAAAAACGGATCAAACCTAAACGGTGAAATATAGCCATGGAAAACCAACACAACGCTGCTGCTCCACACAATAGCCAACGAATTGCATCCGGTAAGGGTTGAGTTTGTGTACTGAGCAAGACTTTTTCCACAGCCACCCCAACACTGGTGACACCGATAACTTATGCTTTTATTATCGGCAATTAGGCTCAACTCAAGCAAATTATTTGATTTGACTGTTAATCCACTCAATCACCTTTTGTCCTAAGCGAACACCATTAAACCGGTCAATTTCCCGAATACCCGTGGGACTTGTCACATTTACTTCCGTCAAATATCCACCGATGACATCAATCCCGACAAAAATCAACCCATCTTCCCGCAACTTCGGAGCTAATTGACTACAAATCTCATACTCTCGCTCCGTAATTTCCGTAGCTGCCACCGTTCCCCCCGTGGCCATATTATTCCGGAAATCCGCCCCAGAAGACAAACGGTTAATTGCCCCAATCGGTTCCCCATTCAGCAAAATAATCCGTTTATCCCCATCCTTGGCAGCAGGTAAGTATTCCTGTACCATCACCGGAACCGAACCTTGATGGGTACTTAACTCCAGAATTGAATTAAAATTGCGATCGCCTGGTTGCAAAAATAAGATTCCTTCCCCCGCTTTGTTTCCTAGAGGTTTAAGAATTGCTGCACCTTTAGCTTCCAAAAATTCACGGATAACTTTTTTATCCGCACTCACAATTGTTTCCGGGATGGCTTGGGTAAATTGGAGGGCGTACATTTTTTCGTTGGCTGCTCGAATCCCTTGAGGGTGGTTGATTACCAGGGTTTGGTTGGGGTCGATATAATCCAGGATATAGGTGGCAAATAAATAGGGAATATTTACAGGTGGGTCAGTACGCATGAATACCGCGTCAAAGTTTGCCAAGGGTGTAAACTCCTGGGGGGATAAGCGATACCAATCTGCAACTGCAATCCACCTGTCATCAACTAGTTCAATCGGTGTCAACTCCGCACGCTGAACATAAGCATAGGCTTGATTATTGATTACACTTAAATATTCAGCTTGAGTAATCCAAACCTCATGTCCTAACACATGGGCTGCTTCCATCAGTGCTACACTCGTATCATGGCAAGGATCGAGCTTGTGGATGGGGTCAATAATAAAAGCAAGTTTCACAGATTTTCACCTTGGACAGACGATTTTGGATTTTAGATTACCCTACGGGAAGCCGCACTACGTGCGTCTATGGATTTTAGATTAACCCCCTTTGCCAGCTGTAGATTAGGTAGAGAGTCCCGTAGAACCTCTATACTTAGCTCGTAGTAGCGCTCCTTGCGCTACAGCAAGAGCGTTCTTCTAGAGTAGCGCTACTACAAACAAAATATTTAACCATAATATGGCGCTGGACTAGGCAAACAGCAGCTTACCGTTTACTAATGCATCCTAAACCAACATCATGTCCAACTTTCCTTGTGCATCCAATGCATAAATGTCATCACAACCCCCCACATGAACATCATTAATAAAAATCTGTGGAAGACTACGTCGTCCATTTGCACGAATTGCCATTGCATTCCGCGCTTCCTCATCTCCATCAATTCCGTATTCAATAAAATCCACCCCTTTACGCTTCAGCAAGTTTTTCGCACGAATGCAAAAGGGACAGCTAGACCAAGTATAAATTTCTACTCTAGAAGTCATAGTATTTTGACAGATAGTAACATTTCTTAATTTTAAAACGTAGCCAGCCAGGAATCAAAGTTCGGTTTTCCTGTCCAGATATAAATCCCCGACTTTTTGTCAAAAGCCGGGGTATATTAATTATTATCAATCAAAGAGTAATTTATTCAGCCACTTGAGAATTTTCTAAGTTTAGTTTCTTTTTCATTTTCAATGCACCGAGAGCCATTAAACCGAGTGCAGCAGTGGTTGCAGGTTCAGGAACTTTTTGGACAGGGTTTTTAGGATTGACTACCGTGGTGGATGGAGGGGGAGAAGAAGGTTGCTCCGGTACGATTGGTGCAGGTGGTTGCTCTACAGGTGGTTGTTCTACAGGTGGTTGAGCTACGGGTGGTTGTTCTACAGGTGGTTGAGCTACGGGTGGTTGAGCTACAGGTGGTTGAGCTACAGGTGGTTGAGCTACAGGTGGTTGAGCTACAGGTGGTTCGGGTGGTTTAGGTGGTGCTACGTAAGGTGTGTAGTTAGCCACGAATATGGAAGCGTGGGATAAGGCTTGAGCGTTTCCTCTTCCATTCACCGATGTACCGATGGTATTGAAAGTACCTGTGAGGGAAGATAGGCTGGATAAATTCACATTTTCAAAGAGATAAGCTGCGTAGCTGTTTGCAGCTTTGAGGGTGATCACGAAGGTGCTTAAGCCATCTGTATGGCCACTAGTAAATAAATCTGTGAAAGATAGACTTCCTGAAGTTTGATCTTGTTGAGCAGTGAAACCGATATTGGAGCTACCATCGGATTTTCCTTGTAACGACCAATTTAAACCGGAACCTAAGTTAAAGCTACTGCTTAGGCTTTTGGTTAGGTCAACAGTACCAGTATCATTACCACTGGCATTATAGCAGGATGTGGCGCTGATTCCAGCAAATATGATATCAGTTAGGCTACACTTTGCACCTGAAGAAGTAGAGGTTGTTGTAGTAGAAGTAGTGGTTGAAGGGGTGGAGGTGGTTGTAGTAGAAGTAGTGGTTGAAGGGGTGGAGCTTGAAGTTGTAGTTGAAGCTTTGTTCCCGTTTCCATTACCGTTTCCGTTTTTTGCCATTGCAGGATTGACGTTTAGTAAGGAGACAGAAACAGCCGTAAGACCGACAATGGTTTTGAGATAAATTGATTTTTTCATTGACTGATTTATTTCCTGGGATAAATGTGATTTTATTTGCAAAACCAATCTAGTGATGAATATGACCATTTGTCGATGAAATACTCTTACTTTTATTTATTCTTTATCAAAATAATTACAAGTATATTGCTTTGAAAAAATATGTATAAATTAGTTAATTATACGGGTGACAATTATGAGTGTCGAAGTTTCAGGTAAATATTTGGCTGACATGGATGGTGATTAATTGCGTATTTATTGGGAGTATTCAGAAGTTGGATTTCTCTGAGAAACCCGACTTCTCAGGCATCAGTTAAGTTGAATGAAATTTATTCTTGAATTTACGATTATTCAGATATATTTTTTGCAACTCTTGTTTTTTGACTAATTAATTACTAATTTCAGTATTTCTCACATTGATAAATTGACATTTATGTATAAGTTATCTTTTTTGTTTAGTTTCCGGATAAAGAAACACATAATAATTATTCTCAAAATTAAACTTATATAAATAGATTTCGGGAGGGAGACGCGATATAACCTCTTTCAGAGGAGCTGAACGCTAACGCGTCTCTACAATTATTTTGGGTTTACTAATTTTCTTATGAACCGTATTAGAGTATAGGGATGCTGATGGAAAACATCCCTATGAATCAATCCAATACAGTCCATCAAGCAAATCAATATTTAATACGTAACCTTGACAAATCCGCCTTCCATTTTTACCGATTTGATGGGTGGTAAATTCAAGCTAGATAAACCTTGCTTGGTGACACTAGCCATTTTATCCTTGACTTGGGTGCTACTAAGTTGGGTTTTGACAGAATCCGCGATCGCATTTTTAATTTTGCCCTTGTAACCAGTAAAGTGGTTACAGATGTCTTTGCCGATTTTACAAATTCCGTTCATTTGGAATTCCCCTCCCACATCCACTTTGGTCAGTTGGAGGATAATACCACCTTAATCGCGAATTAAAACCTAGTTACCAAAAAGTAACTACTTTACTTCCCCAGAAAAATCTTTTAGTATCAACACCTGACGGAAGAAAACTACCAGGTTCATATGTCTAACATTGCCATCGTCTACTTTTCCGGAAGCGGTCATACCCATTTAATGGCAGAAGCGATCGCAACTGGTGCAAATCAAGTTCCCTCCACCCAAGTAGAGCTATTGCGGATTCAAGGTGAAGATATTACTAATGGTCGTTGGCGGAATGACGAATATATGGCCAAATTAAATCAAGCTGATGGGATTATTTTTGGTTCCCCTACCTATATGGGTGGTGTTGCGGCACAGTTTAAAGCTTTTATCGATGCAGCGAGTGAAGCTTGGTTCCAACAAGCTTGGAAAGATAAAATCGCTGGTGGGTTTACCCATTCCAGTTCCCAAAGTGGAGATAAACAGGGAACTTTACTTTACATGGCCATTAACGCCGCCCAACATAGTATGATTTGGGTAAATGCGGGTGATATGCCCAGTCATTACCTTGGCAAGGATGATGGTGTTAATCGTCTTGGTTCTTTTATGGGGGTAATGGGATATACACCAATGGATACAAATGGTAAACCAGCCGAAATTTATGAAGGCGATCGCCTAACTGCAATCAACTATGGTAAACGGATTGCCGAAATTGTCCAACGCTTCCAAAAATAACTACTGACAAGGGTCTGCTGTAAAAGTTTTTTAGTAGAGGTAGGGAATGGGGAGTAGGGGGTAGGGAATATTTTGACAAGGGTCTGCTGTAAAAGTTTTTTAGTAGGAGGTAGGGAATGGGGAGTAGGGAGTAGGGAATATTTATAAGCTTTCCATTCCACTTTTCCAAAGACCCCAAAAATTATCAATGCAAGGTTTTGAAGTTTTATATACCCATGTATTTGCACTTTTTTCAGCCAAAATAGCCTCAACAGCTTACAATATGAAAGTCTGACTATTTTTCAGAAAACCCTAACTATCCCGTGGGAACATTACAAATTATCGTCATTGGTGGAGGTGCAGCTGGTTTTTTCGGTGCGATCGCTGCTGCTAAATCTCACCCTCACCCCCAAGTCACTATTCTAGAAGCGAGTCCCCAGGTTTTGGGTAAAGTGCGTATTTCCGGGGGTGGACGTTGTAATGTCACCCACGCTTGTTTTGAGCCAAAACTATTAGTTCAGAACTATCCCAGGGGAAATAAAGCTCTATTAGGTGCGTTTTCCCGCTTCCAAGCTCAGGATACCGTAACTTGGTTTCAAAAACATGGTGTCCATCTAAAAACGGAAGCTGACGGACGCATGTTCCCCATTACCGATACATCGGAAACCATTACCAGTTGCTTAGTTAACGCTGCAAATGCAGCCAAAATCAAAATTCAAACCCGCACCCCCGTAAATCGTGTCACCTACCACCGGGGTAAATACGAAATTACCCTGAAATCAGGGGAAAAACAAGAATGCGATCGCCTTCTCATGGCTACAGGTAGCAACCCAATTGGTTATCAAATTGCCCAATCCTTGGGACATACTATCATTTCTCCCGTTCCCTCCCTATTTACTTTTAATGTTCGCGATACCCAATTAAACCAGCTTGCAGGAATCAGCCTTCCCAATGTCAAAATTAAACTATCCGTTCCTGACCATCCGGGATTGGAACAAACCGGTGCATTCCTAATTACCCATTGGGGATTTAGTGGTCCTGTCATCCTCAAATTATCTGCATGGGGAGCGAGGATATTACACCAACATCGCTACCAAGCCAAGTTACAAATTAATTTTCTTCCCCATCTTTCCCCAGAGGAAATCCGTCAACAACTAATTCAAACTAAAGAGGAAGTACCTCGCAAAACCATGTTTTTATATCGGGGTGTGGAAATTCCCCACAGACTGTGGCAATATTTACTTTCCCGTGCCAATATTCAGGAACAAGTCCGGTGGGCTGAAGTTTCCAAAAGGCAAATTAACCAGTTAATCACCGAACTCACCCAAGGACAATATCTTGTCAGTGGAAAAGGGGTATTTAAAGACGAATTCGTCACCTGTGGAGGAGTTGATCTCAAGGAAATTAACTTTAAAACAATGGAAAGTAAAATTTCTCCCGGTTTATATTTTGCTGGAGAAATCCTCGATATTGATGGTATCACGGGGGGGTTTAATTTTCAAAGTGCTTGGACAACTGGTTATTTAGCTGGTTGTGCGATGGCTATTTAATAATGCTTCCACCAGTGCTTGAGCCGTTTTTAACCGTTCTCTATCCTTGGATTTCGCTACCCAAATTGCCAATTCATTTAAGGCTCCATTGACCAAATGGGCAAAACCCTCCACATCGATGGTATGTAATTTGCCCTCCTCTACCACTACCTGAATCCCCTGATGCAGCAAACCAAACCCATATTGATCAAACTCTACCAAGGTATCCGCCGCTAAAACTGCGGGTGCTTCAATGTACACAATTCTCTGTAAATCACCCCGTTGAGCAATTTCTAAAAAAGCCTGACAACCAACTACTAATTGCTCCCAAGAATCTTCCAACCCTTCTATTTTATGACCAATATAATCCGTCATTTCGTCATAGGCTTCAGCCACTACAGCCTTAAATACCCCTAACTTATCGCCAAATTGATGATACAACGCTCCACGGGTAATCCCCAACCCCTCGATAATCTCCTCAGTCCCAGTCGCTGCATACCCTTTGGTCGCAAACAAATAACGCGATCGCTCGATTATCGCTCGACGGGTACGGAGGGTCTGTTCGGCTTTGGTTAGTTTACTGGACATGGTTGGTGGGAGAATACAGGAGACAGGAGAAATAATCCCTCTTTAATTTCACTTTTGTCAAATCTTGCACCTTACTGATAAATACGTAAATAATCTAACTTAGAGTCATCAATTACTCTCATTTTTTACGTTTGATTTATAATCCATTTTAATGGACTTAATCTGTGAGACAGGAATTTCCAATCCCTGGCAGACAGGAGCGTAGTTGAGTATTTGAAAAATACTTAGTTAAATTTATTTCTAACTTCACCTGGCGCAAGGTGTCAGTGCTTAACTCACCGCGTTTTTCGCCGCTAGCAAATCATCAAATTAGCACATTTGTTTCTTAAAAGCTTATGTAAAAATGATATAAATATCAAGAATTTTAGTATATCTGACAAACATACATACAGAATGTATATTAACAAACTCAGCTTAATGTCCATATAGTTAGATACATACAGATTGTATCTTTTAGAAAAGAATCTCAAGGAGCTTGTCATGACGAATGGATTGACTACCCGGACAGCGACGAATGCGGATATTCCCTTTCTAGCGAGAATAGAGTATGAAGCCTCCCTACCACCTTTGAATCGGTGTTTTTGGGAGGATTTGTTAGAAGACACCCAGACGAGTGCATTAGCATTGATTGAAGCGGTGATGAGAGCGGGAGCATCCAATTGGGGGGAGGTGACAGACTTTTTAATTTTAGAAGAAAATGGAAAGCCTGTTGCAGCAGCAGCAGGATATGAACCGAATCAGGAGGATTATTGTCCCTTGCGGATATCTCGGTTAGCCAAAGTTGCACAGGAATTAAACTGGTCAGAGGAAACGATGGCAATATTTCGTGATCGCTATGAGTTATTGTGGGGTGGTAATTACCGACCCTTTTTTTTGACACCCCATGCACCTTGGATCATCGAAAATGTTGCCGTTTTACCAGAAGCAAGGGGTCGGGGACTGGGGAAAATCTTACTCAAAGCCCTATTAGAAAAAGGGCGATCGCAACACTACACCCACGCAGGTATTATGGTCATCAATGGTAACGAAATTGCCCGTCGTACCTACGAATCGATTGGGTTTAAACCCTACCAAACCTTTTATGGGGATTACTTCAGCGAGCAGTTTAATATACCATTTCCCGGTGTCACCAAATTCGGTTTTTGTTACTAGTACTCCACCACATATAGCAATCCGATTTAAGTAGTGAAAAATAGTGTGCCGTTGACCGATAACTGGTAACTGTTTCATGGGTTCCCTCTCCGGTCGAGACAACTTTTCTCTACTCCCTACTCCCTTTACTTAAATACATAAAATGGAATTTGGAACAATTGTAGTTGCAGGTGCAAGTCGTGGGATGGGATTAGCAGTTGCGGAACATCTACAACCTCGAACAAAACGTCTGGTGACGGTTTCTCGAACACAAGCACCCGTAGGAGAGTGGATTGCAGCTGACCTGTCGGAACTTAACGGCGTAGAAAAAGTCACACATACAATCGGTAGCGATCGCCTAGATGCATTATTGTATATGGGGGGAACCTGGGAAACCCATGCATTTACCAGTAGATATAGCTTTGAAAACTGTTCTGATGCAGATATCACCAAGGTCATTGCCGTAAATTTAGTAGCTCCGATACATTTAGTTAAGGCGTTGTTACCAGCTTTACGACGGTCTGATAACCCAAAAATCATAATTTATGGGTTCCCTCTCCGGTCGAGACAACTTTTCTGGACGAGAAGTAGCCAACAGAGCTTCTAAATTTGGTTTACAGTAGTACATTCCCTCCGGGAAGAATTGCGATCGCAACAAATCGGTGTCACCGTCATCAACCCTGGTTATGTCGCAACACCAGAGGTTTTAGCAGATTTAGCAGCCAATAATTTTTTCCGAGGAATTCATTGCGTTTCCCATGTCGTTTGGAGACAGCCAAATCAGAAAGTAGTCCCTATTAATGGTTCTAGTTGACAAGCTAGATTCACAGCTAGCTGTCTACCATTTGCTATAGATTCTGCTCCGACCAGAAACTTTTACTATGGATATTTACGTCCTTTTAAGAGACGAAGTGCATCTGCTTTGTTCATATTCAATTAACATATATAGAAACTAGGCAACGGACACAATTATCAGCGTAGGGAAGGTAAACAGTGGTGTAGATATTTTTTCCAGGTTATCGTTAGTGTTGTGTAAAATTTTGATAGATTATGTACCCTAAATTAGGATTTATAGTGTCACACATTAACAACCAATGGTGACAATATCATAAATCCTGATATAGAAGTTCATAGCGCGTCTACACAAATATATAAAATAATTGTTATCAGGTATTTAATTAGAAAATATTATAGAAATCAGATTTGATTAGTGAAAAACATGTGGCGAGGCAACTTATAACGTGGATATTCTCACGAAAAACCGCACTTATAAAGATAACCTCCTCCGTCACTTTGACTATAGCCAACTGGGAAAAAATATTAGCTGTTAATTCACTCCCATTCCCAAATCCTGATTTAAAAAACGTTTGCAACACATACAACAGGAGACGTAGCATTGCTACATCTCTACAAGATTCATCTGCTGCATTCTGTTCTCCAATTGGTATAACTAATCCCAAATCTCGAACCAAATAATTGGAACCTTTGGGTAAAATTTTCGACTTAAATTGTAAAAGCAACACCTACAAATTAGGTCTCAAATATGAAAGGTTTACTAAAGAATTTTGTGGCAATTTCTGCATTGTCATCCTTGGCTGTAATGCCTTTATTTTTAAATGCTGGTGAAGCAGCTGCTAGTCCGAGAAAAGGCACAGATGCTAGCTACATTGGAGCAGGATTTTCTGCAGGTGTAACTAATGGTGGACAGGATGGAGATGCGGCTACTTTTGGTGGCAATATCCACGGTCGATTAAAGTTAGGAAATACCCCCTTTTCTGCACGGGGACAAATTAATTTCAGTGATGAAACTAGCGCCATTATTCCCCATGTAACAGTTGATGTTCCCATCGGTGGACGCACAAATGCTTTTGTCGGTGCTGGTTATCAATTTGTCGAAAAAGACGGCAGACCCACCCCCAGTGGAAACAAAGATAGCGTTGCTGTCGTTGCCGGTGTAGAAAGCCAAGTTAGCAATAATGTGTTGTTATATAGCAATGTCACCAGTGGTATTAATGCCTATAGAAATAGTTCTGCCTCCAGTGTCAGCATTAATGGTGGTGTTGGCTTCAAATTTAGATAGACTTTAGATCGAAGCTATTCACGGAATAAATGATTTTTATTGATTAAATTGCGATCAGCAAAGCTTAATGCCTTTGGCATATCGCTGGGTTGTTTTTCGATCAACCCGGCTTTTTGGCGTGGTAGAATTAAAATATTCTGCTTAATCCCGACCGGATTACAGGAAATCATCGCCGAAGGGTGCTTCTAGCTTCAGAAGATTGAGTTGATGGCTCAGTGTCAATCCTCACTTGAGTCGTAAACTTTCATCGCTTCGGCGTTTAGCGATGCCTTAAAACGAGAATACGAAGTATCGAACGCCAATGGTAAACTCTGCTCCTCCCGCTCCCACCCGTAAACCCTCCAAAGTCGAAGGAATTAAAGAACGCAGTAATTTTTTGCGCGAACCGGTCGCGACGGAGTTACTTCAAGACACAAACCATTTTAGTGAAGAGGCGGTACAAATCCTCAAGTTCCACGGTTCCTATCAGCAAGATAACCGTGACAATCGGGTCAAGGGACAGGAAAAGGATTACCAAATGATGCTCCGCACCCGCAACCCTGGAGGATTTATTCCCCCCCAATTATATTTGGCACTAGATCGTTTGGCCGATGAATATGGCAACGGGACGTTACGAGCAACAACACGTCAAGGTTTCCAGCTACACGGAATTTTAAAGCAAAACCTCAAAGCCACAATTGCCACAATTGTACATAATTTGGGTTCGACTTTAGGTGCTTGTGGTGACTTAAACCGCAACGTGATGGCTCCTCCTGCACCCTTTAAAACCAAGCCGGAATACAATTATGCTTGGGAGTATGCCAATAATATTGCCGATTTGTTAACACCCCAAACTGGTGCTTACTATGAAATTTGGCTAGATGGGGAAAAAGTGGTTTCTGCTGAAGAAAATCCCGCAGTCAAAGCTGCACGTCAACAAAACGGTACGGGAACCATTATTCACAACAGCGAAGAACCCATCTATGGCACTCACTATATGCCACGTAAATTTAAAATTGCCGTGACGGTTCCGGGGGATAATTCCATTGATTTATACACCCAAGATTTAACTTTAGTGGTAATTACGGATAGCGATGGCAAACTGGAAGGATTTAATGTCTTTGCTGGTGGAGGTTTAGGACGCACCCACAACAAGGAAGAAACCTTTGCTCGTGTTGCTGACCCCATTTGCTATGTTGATCAAGCCGATGTCTACAGCTTGGTCAAAGCCATCGTTGCGACCCAAAGAGATTATGGCGATCGCACAGACCGTCGTCATGCTCGCTTAAAGTACCTGATCCATGATTGGGGTGTGTCCAAGTTCAAACATCAAGTTGAGGCTTTTTTTGGGAAACCCCTACAGCCCTTTAGAACCTTACCAGCTTTCAAATACGAAGACTTTCTTGGTTGGAATAAGCAAGGTGATGGGAAGTTATTTCTCGGCATTTCCATCGTCAATGGTCGCATCAAAGATGAAGGGAGCTTACAGCTAAAAACCGCACTACGGGAAATTATTGAAAAATATGAACTTCCCATGCGCGTCACTCCCCACCAAAACGTACTGCTGTACGATATCCCTCCCAAACACAAATCAGCCATCCAAGCCATTCTCGACCGTTGCGGTGTCATTGCCGACCCCAGCAAAATTGACTCCCTAGTGCGTTATAGCATGGCATGTCCAGCCTTACCCACCTGTGGACTCGCAATCACCGAATCGGAACGAGCAATTCCCGATGTCCTAGAACGGATTCGCACCCTACTCAACAAATTGGGTTTAAAGAAAGAACACTTTGTCATCCGTATGACCGGTTGTCCCAATGGATGTGCGCGTCCCTACATGGCAGAATTGGGATTTGTCGGTAGCTCTCCCGAATCTTACCAGGTTTGGCTGGGTGGTTGTCCCCACCAGACCCGGTTAGCCCAACCCTACACTGACAAAATGCACATCAACGACCTGGAAAGTTTGTTGGAACCCCTATTTGTGTTTTTCAAAAAATCCCGACAAAAAGGTGAAAGCTTCGGTGATTTTTGTGCTAGGGTTGGTTTGGATACGTTACGGGAATTTGCTAGCAATTATCACCCCAAAAGCGATAAAAATAACATGCTTGCTGGAAAAGTTCACTATCGTGTCGGTATCCGTGATGCCCTATACAGCGAACTTAAGGCTGCATCAGCACGTCAAGGTAAGTCAATGACGGATATTGCAGAAGTAGCTATTCGCACATACCTCCAGAATCTTGAAGATGCCAATAATGTTCATGATTAGGGTATGGGTGTATGGAGGGGATTTGTAAAATCTGACATCTAGGGTTGTTGACTGTTAACCGTCAACAGTCAACACTCAACAACCAACAGTCGGTAGTCATTAAGCGCAGCCTTTCTGCAGGGTATTACCAAAACCGATGAAACCAAAGTAGTAGTGAGTATTTTCCGACGGCTCTCCCCACCCGTAGTGCGATAGGGGAAGAGCAGCGATGAAACCAAAGTAGTAGTGAGTATTTTCCGACGGATATCTTTATTTTTTCTGGTAATTTTGGCAATTATAGGATTAATTGCCGGAATTTTGCTTGCTTCTCCCGCAATTATTATTCCCCCAGTTGAACCAGTGCAACCAGTTACTGCTTATGTGGTTGATGTGGGATTACATGCGAGATTGGTTTTACCTGACGAAGAGGGAGGATTAGTACAGTATGCCTATGGAGACTGGCATTATTTTGCGTTGCATCAGCAAGATTGGGGTAGTGGAATTGCAGCACTGTTAATTCCCACTCAGGGAACTCTGGGAAGAAGGAAATATCAAGATATAGCTGAGTTCAAGCAAGGGATAGGTAATCATATCACCGTTCTCAACTTTGCTGTCTCTGGAGTGCAAGCCAAAAAATTACAAAAATCCTTGGAGCAACGCTTTCAGCAAAATATGAATACACAAGTTTTTAACCCAGTTAATCAAATGAATTTTGTCAAAGATGACATGGAATATACCATATACCACAACAGTAATCACGAGTTAGTTGTATGGTTAGAAGATTTAGATTGTCGGGTTGAAGGTTTTGTGCTGCTGGCTAATTTTCAAGTTAAATCTTCTTAAATCCCCTCAAAAGATATAGCCTTTTCTAAGTAACTGAGGTACATCTCAAATTCTCTAGCTTTGATCAAAATACAAGCAGAATTACAATCGTACCTCACCAGACCGGGAACCGATATAGACGAGGTTTGAGAATTAAGTTTTATTTTGCTTAATTTATCAAAAAAACCGAATCTAGAGCTACGTCCTTGTCGGACGGCTTTCTGTATGTTAAAATGCTAAGACGGTTAGGGCATTAACTGTTAGGTTAGGTAATGTAAGGATAGGCATTAGCCTGCAATTGCTGCTTGAACCTAGAATATCCGCACTTGAGGGCTAGGAGTATGTCAATTGATTTTATCTAGCCTAATTGTCTCAATAATAGTAATACCTGTTGTTCAATTTGTCCTAGTGCTGTGGTTGCCACGGTTTTATCCACATCGTGAACTAACCAATACTCAATTTTATCCTCCCATTCCGGAAAGCGATCGCTCATTAAGGGACGATGTTCGGATTCATCTAAAGCAATCACCCTGGAAGCACTGTGAAAATCTGCTAAAGTGACAGCAGTGGGAAAACGCTCATCCTCAGTAATAATTATTCCCCTTTCTTGTAAAGCGTTTTTGGCGTATATCGAGATTGCTCCCACATTATTTATACCCCTTTCTATTGCTAGTCCACGGGAGTCGGCAAACCAATCTAATTCTTGTTTATGGGCATAATAATTAAATAGGTGTTCAGCAAAGCGACTGCGGTAATAGTTACCTGTACAGAGAAATAGAATTTTATCCATAATGAATGTGTACTTGGCTTTCATTCAAATGCTTGAGCGACCGTAACACATTCAGATTAACTTTGTCTTAAGAGGTTGCTTTGAATACTTAGGGTCTGCGGAAAAATTCTTTTCGTGAGGGTAGGGAACAGGGAGTAGGAAATAATCTACATATACTGCGTACACCAAAACCCATGAAAGTGTTTTTCCCTTATTCCCCCACTCCCTATTTTCTCGCGAGAAATTTATATGTTGGGTTACGGTACAGAGAATAAACCAGAAGGAAGCAAATCTATTTATGCACCTTCACCCAACCGACGCTAAACCCAATTCAATTTTTAGATAATTTCACCTACCTATCGAGGTAGTCCTGGTACTCCGAAGGGAAATACGCATAAAGTATCATTTTGAACTACTCTTCCGGAATTGGTGGAAACTGAACTTTGGTAAACTTCCGCACTTGAATGTCTACCGCTAATTGATTGGGTTTGTTTGTTGATACTGATTGTGGTAGTTGTAGGCATGTTACTAAATAAATCAGTATTAGTTGTATTCATGCAGTCAGGAGAATTCCCTGTCTGCTCCACTGGAATGGTTTGAATTACAACTGAATTAGGGTCGGCTAATGCTACGGACGGAATGATTAAACCTAGTGCGGTTAGCCCTAGCAGATAGTATCTTTTCAACATTTTGTAGACCTCATTGGTTATTAGTTGTGTGGTGTGTTTCGGGAAAACGCTGGAACAAAAAGTAGTAATTTTGACTAAACTTTTTCAGTTAGCAGGCGATATGGTGACATATTAACAACTACCGATGTATCAACTTTCAAGTTTAAACGCGAGTCGGATTGAGGCTTATGACTGAATCCTAAATTATCAAACCTGCCTACACATAATATTTTTACCCAAAAAGTTTAGGTTTGTCCATGCAGAATATTAAGAATGTTTTTGATTTCGGGTGTTCCCTGGCGCTCCACCACATTATTTACGACTAATTTGTAAAGTAGAAACCACCCTTTGAAATGCTTGTTGATGCTCTTCACCTTCGGGATGGCTAATGACAATCATTCTACTGCCATCCTCTATTGGGATCACAATATGTTCAAATTCCAATAATCCCACTGAGCGAAAAGCTACAGCTTGTAGTCCGGCAACTGTTTTGGGAGAAAAGTTTCCTGGTGAGTCAAAAGTTGGATTTTGTGCAATCCATTCATTCACGGGTAGTTTTTGGAGATTATCCTCCACCGTGATATTTAGGTTTCCTGGTGGTGCAGAATTATCAAATTTGCCAGCTTTGAAAGCTTGATAATCTTGACTTTGCCAAATATCCACAGATTTTTGGGGTTGATTGACTTGAACGACGTAATCGGGTGGATACTCAAACTTAATTCCTAAATCTGGGTTTTGATAGATATTACCAGCTTTACTGATAATTTGGGGGGAAGGTTGTGGTGTAGGTGTTGCTGGGGTTGTTGGTTGGGGTGTGGAGATATTGGGGTTAGGAGTTGGGGTTGGTGTAACTGTGATGGGTGCAGGTGTTGTCGGGGGTGAATCCGATGGAACCTTGAGGGTGATAGTTGGAGCGGGAGCGTTGGGGATGGTTGCGTCGGGGGTAGGAGTTGCAGTGCTAGTAGTGGATTCGCTCACTGGGGATGATTCTGGTTGACAAGCAGCCATCAAAGAACCGAGACACACACCAATTAACAAATAACGACGAAGAACCATAGAATTTGCTTGGCAATAAAAATTTAGATATACTTCAAGCGGTGAGTTATTAGCTATACCCTACGGGAAAGCTTACGCCTATAGTCAGAAGTGCAGGGGCGTTGTCCCTCTAGAACATCAGATGATGACCGTGTAAAGTATATACTAAATTCGGCAAAATTTGCGATCGCGATCATGCTGGGGGAATTGCCAGGAGTAGGCAAAATGGCTGATTCCTTCAATGCGATTGGCATAGCGACGCAAAGCTCGCATTTGTACTTCTAAAGGAGGACGATTGCCAATACTTGTTCCCCAATTTCCAGCGATCGCGGGAATCACCTTGGTTCCTGGTCGAACTGTGTTCACAACCCGTTGCACTTCATCAGTAATACAGGTATGGCTACCACAATTAGCATAAGACATCGCGTGGAATTCCAAATTGCGGGGGAAGCGATCCCAAGGTTGTAAACGGGAATCGTAACCCCGACCGACAATTTGATTGCCATAGGGAAAAAACACCGCACCAGCAGGAATACCCAGTTGTTGAGCAGGATAAGCAGCCATCTCTAAAAAGTCTACTATGCCCTGCATTGTATGGGCTACCGATAACTGCCACAAATCCCATTGCAATTGGGGTTGACGTTGGGCATTGGTTAAAGCTTTACTACTATTTTGAGTACGACCTTGCCACATTGGTTCCCCTTCTTGAGGAAACAGTTGATCGACCTGGTTGATATCACTAGCAGAAACGTAACCTTGAGCAAGAAAACGACGTACCAATTCCCATCCCTTGCGGTTTTGGACTCTCTGTAGTAGAGCTTGTTGAGTTGCTGGTGAATATAACCATAGATCCGTCACCCTAGTTGCAATGGAATTCGTACCAGCTTGGCGGGGATAACGGATATAATCAAACAAAATTCCATCCGGACGACGACGCAGAACCTCCTGTACCATTAAGTAATAATCGCGACGAGCTTGGGGATGGTAGGGGTCAATAAACACCTGGGTTCCATTATCAACCACATATAAACTAGTTTGTCCTTTGCCATTGCGAGCGATCACATCTTCCCGATCTTCCCTCTGGGCATAACTAAATCCAAAATTAGTCGTATACATCCACGAATAGACTTTTAAACCCCGCTCCCGTCCCCTTTGAATTGCCGTCGCCAACAAATCCACATGCTCTGCACCAGCCGTCTGAATCACCGAAGGCCAAACCGTGGGATTACTTCGCAGAGGAAGTAACACCCGTCCATCGTAAAATGTTTCCACATACACCTGGTTATAGCCCTGATTCACCACCCGATCCATGATTTGCTCAATCGCACCACCGGCGATGTCACACGGGTATAAACGCAACCATACTGCTTGATTCTGTGGCCAGGTACGACGACGACAATCCCTAATGATTTGAGCATGTTGTTTCAGTAAATTTTGGTAGCGAGATTGGGCAGATTTATCACCTTTAAAACTGGCAATCCGTAAATTTTCCTTTTCCCGTACCGCAGCAGGAGACAGTTGGCAAAATTCATTCACAGCTTGTGCAGAACTGGATGTATTATCAATCCACGGCACTAACAAGAAACTGATGAAACCAAATAAGATATGCCAACCCAATCGTGATTTTTTGACCACTCCACTATTCCTTCTTTTTTAAGCTCTATGCCTACTACCCTGTTTTTTCTGAGCAGGTTGGCAATATCCTCATTTACCACTTGATGACAAATTGTGCGTCATGTCACAATTATGGGAATCTTTACTGTATTAACACAAAACCCATAAAAATAGACAGAATCTCTCTAGTTTCGAGTTCCTGTCTGGAAATTAATTCAATTTGGGTGGTTTATCATCTATGCACCACGTTGCAGAGCATTTTCCACCTGTTTAAATTCTTGTTCTAAACGGGTTTTGAGTTTTTCCGGAACAGGACGATTCGGATAGGAACTATAATGTCCAGCCAAAGAGTTTAAAGCTGTCCGCATAGTTGTAAAAGAATTTAAATTTGCCACCGAACCATCCCGTTGATACCTAGCAGCAAAATCATTAATTTTTTTCCGTGCTTCTGCCTGAATTGCTGCCTTATTTGGAGCATCATTGGGTAACTCAATCGCGCTACGAAGGATATTAACTACAGCCAGTGTATCTTGTCGATAATCTCCAGTTAAAGCTGTTGGATCAGAGGAACAACCCATCAAACCCACAACCACCACCAGCACTAATGCAAGTAAACGTGAAAAATAGCGCTTCATAAACATCCAGTCAATAAATACCTAAATCAAAAACCATCCTATCTCGGATTGGTATCATCGGGATCGGAATTAATACGAAGAATGCAGGAGACCTCCCTCGGATTATGATTGGGGGGTTAGTGCATTTTTACTTTGTCCAGGAAATTATCCAGGGAAAGGAAATTTTACCCAGGGAACGCGATCGCATTATTGACGGATTGATCTATATTGCTAATGGCTGCGACTCAATGTTGTCCATAAACCAGTGAAGGGTGCGCGATCGCACAACTTACCAATGACTGATACTGGTCTTTGTTAATTCCTAACAGTTGTTTGACTCGAGTGGGGTATTTTCTGATTTAATCCAAAACTATATTCATTTTTATTTTGAGTGGTAGATGTGTATTTTCTTTTTCTACCACTTTTTTGTGCCCAATTTATATTTAGAAGGGCTCTAATGTAACCCACCATTCGGCAAAAAGCCTTACCCCTACTTACTGTACAGACGACCCGACGGGTCGTCTCCAATCCCTGATCTGAACGACAATTTTCACCACCCACCTACTTACTACCACTAATCCCACATCTGAATATATATAGCAATCCGATTTAAGTAGTGAAAAATAACGTGCTGTTGACTGGTGACTGGTGACTGGTGACTATTAACAGTCAACTGTCAATCGTCAACAACCCTACATGTAAGATTTCACAAATCCCGCTCGGACTGCGGTATAACGGGGAGATTAGTAGCAGTTTGTGGTGTTAATCGATGTAATCTACCACGTCTTCGGTTTTATATCGAACTTTAGGTCGTTGTGCTTGCGGATCATCCGATGCACGATATCCCGCAGGGCAAACTACAACTGCGCTGTATCCCTGTGCAGTCAATCCTAAAACCTGATTATACTGGTCAGGAACAAAACCTTCCATAGGACAGGTATCTACCCCTAACATCGCCGCAGTGGTCATAAACTGGGCTAAAGCAATATAAACTTGGCGTGCAGACCATTCGTTTTTATCTAGGGGATAGGGAGGGTTGTTTAAAAAGCCTTTAACAACTTGGGCGAACTTTTCCAGGTTTTCTACCGGAACACCTTGAACTTCCGCCATTCTCCTGACGTAACGATCCACATCTGCGTCGTCTACATCTTTTTTAATCGCAAATACAACCAGATGGGAAGCATCTACTACCTGTTTTTGTCCCCAGGAATGGGGTAGCAAGGCTTGACGAATTTCTGGATTTCGGACTACAAAAAACTTCCACGGTTGTAAACCAAAGGAGGAAGGAGCCAACACTAAACTTTGTTCTAGGACTTTCCAGATATCATCGGGGATTTTTTTACTGGGGTCAAATTTTTTAGTAGCATAGCGCCACTTCAACTGTTGTAGAACGGTATCGGCTGCGGAAACTGCGGTAGTCATCGGTAAACCATCGAATCATTTCTCAATCAATATAACGATACATCGGTCATTTGAACAACATTTTTCCAATTTCCAAGTAAGTTAAATCCCAGTACCAAGTTCGGGACAATTTTTAAACTGGCTTAAACCAGTGGAAAATCTGGTTTATTTCTTGATATTGTCATACTTACCAATTGAATAAGCTTGACTTTTATATAATGGGAATGTGGCTTGCCCAAAAAATTTTACAACTATCCCATTATGTTACATATAAACTAATCATCCCACAGAAAAGACCAAAAATATCATTTATTAACAATTTGACAAAATCTACAGGCAATACATCTTAATTTTCTTTTCTTTAACAGACTCCAGTCAGATAACCCGATTTTAGAGGTTCTGATTACTATTCCCTATTCTCAAAGCAAGGAATTCGCCTCTGCATAAACCTAGTACCACACGGCGTAAATACGCCTACCTTTTTCCTCGTACCCATGCTCCGCATAGATGCGGAATCTACGAAGTTCCTACCTCGTGAATGAAGGCAGTAGCCCTCGCTGACTGAGTCGCAGAGCATAGTCACTAGATAAAAGTTGTGACTAACTTAATACTCGTTGTGACTAACTTAATACTCGGTTTATTTCCGCCAACCTGTACTAGCTCAAATATCATTTCCAGACAAAATACCTGCTATTATGTGCTTTTTTGCCCTTTTGACTAGGTATAAATTATACACTCGTCACCTCTGAACCTGGAGATTTTATCAGTCCTTAAGTCAACAAAACGAATGTACTTACTTAGTGGCGGCAAAAAGTTCAGCTAGTTAAGCGTTCGGACTTTCTAGCTTACTTACAAATACTTAATTTCCTGAGAATTTGAAATATTTGAAACACTAAAATAACTTTCACAATTGAAAGTGAAAATACAGACAAAATACCTGGCGTTTGATAAAGAAAAAGACATTCATGAGTATTGACTGAGTTAGGTAATATACATCAAGATGGTGATGTGACAACCAAATACAATTCAAGGTTGCACAACAAAAGCATAGAAGCAATACATTGCAGAACAAACTTTCTTTTCTTTCAGGAGAATAAAACTATGGCAAGTATCAAAGTTGCGGAATTACGTCCCGCAGGTTCTGAACTTTTTCAAGATTCAGAAAGCTTCATGAATGAGTTAAACGAAATGGACACCCTCTCCGTTCATGGCGGCTATGATAGCGGTTACGGAGTATTCACCAACTACCTTTTCCTCGGATATAAAGATCACCTTGCATACGACATCAACAAGTATGCGATTGGTGTGATTGCTGGTTTAGCAAGCAAATTCAACTTTAGTGGCTACTACTATCCCAGCTACTACTAAATTTCATTTGTTTGATGATCAAGAATGAATACATTTATGACTGGGAATCCAGAAACAAGGAATAAGAATTCTACGCAGAGCATAGAAATCTCAATCCTTGCAAATAAATAGTTTTTAACCTATCCCGATTATAAGTGAACTTCTTGATCAAGTCAAGAATTATGGGTCTGTTGTCACTTCATTGCTGTCTATTGTAATGGAGGTGATAACAGCTTTTTATGCAATTTTTTCAAATGCAGCAATCCGATTTTAGTCGTGAAAAATAGCGTGTCATTGACTGGTGACTGTTAAACATCAACTGTCAGCCGTTAACAACCCTACATGTAAGATTTCACAAATCCTGCTCTAACAATTGTATGTAAATATTATTTTTCCGTCATTGATGATGTCATTTGAAAATTGGAATTGTTGTAGTAGGTATGTAAATTTAACGCTGATGACAGCATTGATGATTAGATTGAGTGATGAGGATGAACATGGCAAGAATTGAAGTTCAAGATTTACACATATTAAGAAGTGATGCCAAAAGTTTTATCAATGAAATTAGCGATTTAGATGCTAGTCATATTCATGGTGGGAGGAATAGGTTAGGTCGAAGAGAGATATTTTTGTTAAATTTATTTAGTATTTGGATGGAAGGATTTATAACATTAGCTGCGATGGATTATATCTTCCGATTGGCTTCAAATTTCTCTCCGACAAATTCTCCTAGACGAAGATTCCCATTTCCCTAATTCTTGAATACATATCTATTTGTGATTTCAGCAATCAATTGATTTATTTGATGGGTGTATCTGAAATTCAATATTTTACATGGCACTAAATTATCAAACTATAAGATTTCATTTATATCAAAACCAAAATTATGCATAATCAGGGGAAGTATCAATGATAAAATTCACACTTAGTTCTCAAAATCTTGATGAATATCTCATCGAAAAAAATATCTGTACACCATCCGAGTTAACTAACATTGATATTCAGCAGAAAAAAGCTAAAAACTTTAACCTACTTGTAAGTTTCAACACAGGACGTAAATTACTAGTTAAACAAGAACCTATTAATCGTGAAGGTAAAACCCTAGGAGAATTTCATCGCGAATGGCTCATTCATAATTTTTGTCAGAAATTTTCAGAAACAGCCGAAATTCGTAATTGGATTTCCGAAGCATTATATTTTGACCAGGAAAACTCAATAATCATATTTAATTACTTGCAAAACTATCGAGATGTCAGCACATTTTACTTAGATGAGAATAAATTTCCCACAGAAATTGCTGCATCAATAGGTTGGGCTTTAGCAGCTATCCATCGTCGTACTTTTACAAATCAAACATATCAAAATTTTTTTGCGGAAAACTCCATTGAAGGAGTCAAAAACTTTAACACCGACTTATGTAGAGATTTGGAACGAATTACCCCAGAGGTTTTTGGTTCTATTCCCGATGAAGGAATTAGATTTTTTAGTTTATATCAGAAATTTGATAGCTTAGGAAAAGCGATCGCAGAACTTAGAGAAGCTTTTTTACCCTGCTGTTTAGCCCATAATGATTTAAAATTGAATAATATTTTATTAGCAGATAATTGGCAAGAAATTACTCCTGAGAATGAAAGTATAGTTCGCATTATTGATTGGGAGCGTTCTAGTTGGGGGGACCCTGCTTTTGATTTAGGTACAATCGTTGCTAACTACCTACAAATTTGGTTATTCAGTTTAGTTGTAAGTAGTAGTATGGCTATCGAGGAATCCTTGAAACTCGCAACCATACCTTTGGAGCAGCTACAACCATCGATAGCTGCTTTAGCGGTTGCTTATTTTAGTAATTTTCCGGAAATTGTTGAGTGTCGTCCTCACTTTTTAAATCGAGTGATTCAATTTACAGGATTAAATTTGATTCAATCGATTCAAGCCATGATTCAGCATCAAAAGACTTTTGGAAATCCGGGAATTTGTATGCTGCAAGTTGCTAAAAGTTTAATTTGTCGTCCAGAGGAGTCTGTTTCTACTGTGTTTAGTAGTGCAGCTGTTGAATTAGCTGAAAAAAGCTATTCTCGGGTTTAATTTTATGCTATGTAATTTATCGCAGTCCAAGCGGGATTTGTAAAATCTTACATCTAGGGTTGTTGACTGTTAACCGTTGACAGTAAACAGCCATAGACGTAGACACCTGTAGCGCAACTTCTCTACGATAAGACCTCCAGTTACAGCTAAAACCAATATTCTTCACTACCTAAATCGGATTGCTATAGTCTTCATGGATTGAAAATATAGGATTCATATTGGATTGATTTTAGTATAGCTTGTTTGCAGGATATAACAACTCCCTAGACTTGAGAAGTCTTTTTCCCTACTCCCTATTTACACAGATAATTTCCCACCAAATTGAAAATATTAGAAAGCTAGATTATGCCATTATTAAATTCCCCACAACAATCATCATCAATGGAAGATATCCAAGTATTGGATACTCTCACAGAAATTGCTAGTAAAATTCTATTGCATGAAGATTTTCGGATTGAGCATTCAGATTTTCCACCACTAATTTCTACACCAGAAATGGTAGAAAAGTTAAACAAGTTACCAGAATCATTGCAAAGGAAATTTATCACTTTACAATTACGCGGCTTTTTGTACGGTGTTTATTATAATGGCAGTCTGCGACATGGTTTGGCATTAAATAGGGAAACACCACAAGTTAATCAGCAACAAAATTTAGAAAATAATACTTTTTTAGGTGTTGATTTAGAATTTTCAGACCAACTGCATCACCAGAATTTAGGTCAAGGCTATTATGATTATCATTGGCGCATAACTAGGAAAGAAGAGGATGGTTATATCGCTGTCAAAAAAGGTGATTTAACTTTACATATCAAAGGGGAAATTCATCTACATTCCCATCATATTCATGCCAAAATCGGCGATGAAGTTGGAATTTTAATGCCGAAAAATTTGATGCAAAATGGCTTTTATATGGCTGTTGGGAATGCTGGAAAACCACACTCAACAACACATCATGGTGAATTAGTACGAGTTTACTTCCACCTTCAACCAGAAGGTGCGATCGCCTTAATGAAAGCTATCACTACAACGCTCAACCAATCTGCCATCCCTTTCTGTTTTAAAGCATTATATAATCCTGGAGATTATCAGCGCTACGATTCAGCCGTTCTCTATTTTGATAAATCAAGTTATCCAGTGGTACATCAGGCTTTAACATCAATTTATGCAGAGTATCACGGATATTTTCACCCAGAAGTACCCCTATTTACGAAGTATCTTGCTCCTGGTTTAGGATTAGCAGAAGAGCCAAATCAAAGAATATCCAAGCAAGAAAGTTTTGGATTAAATCGTTGTCAAATTGTCGCCAATGGCTATCTTGCAGCTTGGCAACGGGGGGATAGAACACCTAACCAATTACTCAATTCTATCTTACATCATTTTGAATTATTCAACTTAGATTGGCAACGTCCTTACCTGAACCCAAATGCCGATGATATCTACATGAGTTTAGTAATTGATTCCGAAAATTCATGATTTTTCAGGTTTTATCATTATCCTGATAGGGAGACGTAGTAATACTACGTCTCTACACCTAATACCTTGTTAAACTGAACCGACACATCCTTGGGAATCTGGTGCAGGTGTTTCCATATCCAATAATGCCATAATTTCCACATCAATTAATTCTTGTTTCAGCCAATTTGATAACATATCGGTCATTATTATCATCCGCAAATTATCATCTAATTCAGGTTTGATAATCTCTTCAACCCAGATTAGATGTACACCCTTCGATGTAACAATGGGCTTAATTAACTGGGGTGGATTACTGGCAAATATTGCCGCAGAAACTTCCGGACGAAAATCTTGACGATAACGTATACCTCGATATCCTCCAGCGCGTCTAATTTCTGGTTCTTGAATATACTGACGGGCTACTTCTTGAAAGCTGATTTCTCCAGCTTGTAAACCATAAAATAGCTCCATTGCCATATCTTCTTCATCGATAATAATTTCATAAATAGCAGCACCTGTATAACCAAGTTGATTTTCGTAAAAATAGCTTTCTACTTTATCTGCAAATAGATAATTTGCTAACTTCTGGGATAACAATTTATGATAGGCAATTTCTTCCAAATCATCTAAAGAAAGTTGATATTTTCTCAGCCAAGACCAGGTATCATCGGCTTTATAAAGTTTATTAGCAATACGTAAATTATCTGCGGCTGCTTGCAATTCATCTAATTCAACCTTAATGCCTAATTTTTCCGCTTGATTAATAATTATCTGACGATGGGCAACAGCCTCCATAATTTTTGGTACTTGTAAGCTTTGTTTTGTATATTTTATAATATCTGCAATTTGTACATTAATTGTTTTCATTCTTTTCTCCTGATAAGATAGAAGCATGACCTTTAGTAATCGATGGACTCGTTCTGAGTGATGGATTTTATGATTGCTACTCTTCGAGAACGCTCCGCGTACGTTGCACTCGCTGCGGACAAAATATTTTTTTTACAGATTAGGGATGCTCCTGGTAGAGGTGTGTAGTGTCACTTTATTTATTGATAAAATCCAAAATCCAAAATCCATAGACGCACTTAGTGCGGCTTCTCGTAGAGTAATTCAAAATCAAATAACCTGATATCACAATCATTTTGCAATGGGAGGATTACAACTTTAATCCACCTTTTTGTAATTGTTTAAACGGATCAAGAACAAAATCCATTAAACGTCGTTGACGGGTAATTACTTCCGCAGTTGCTGTTTGTCCAGGGGTCAAAGCAATTTGTTGTTTGCCATTTTGAATATAGGCTTGGTTCAGACTAACTTCTAATTCAAAGGTTTCTAAATTACCTTGGGGAGTCTGTTGAATTTCTGAATCAGGAGACATCCAAATGACCTTACCTGTGACAACTCCGTATTCCTGGAAGGGATAAGCATCAAATTTGAGTTTAACTGGCATTCCGATTTTTAAAAACCCACTGTGTTGAGTAGGCATTTTGGCTCTGAGGACAAAAGGTGTGTTGTCAGGAGCGATTTCGGCAACTTTTTGACCCGGTTGGAGAACAGAACCAGGTTTTTCAATGGGTAAGTCAAAAATAATTCCATTCACAGGCGATCGCACTTGTCTTTGCATGATTTGTAGTTGTAGAGATTGAATTTGGCTACCTGTTTGGGCAATTTCTGAGCGTAAACTAGTAATTTGGGTTTGCAAATCTTTGAGTTGCTCTTGATGTTTCAGTAAGGCTAGTTTTCCAGCATTAATTACACTTTCATAACTACTTTTTTGTTCCTGAACTCGTAGTTTGGCTTGCTCAATATCAGCTTGAGCTTGGGTTATAATCCCTTGATAACGATTTTGTTCCTCCTGGAAACGTAACTGTGCTTGAAGTAAATCTGCTTGTGCTTGTTCATATAATCTTTGACTTTCTTCGGCAATTTTTTCGAGTTCTATGACTTTAATTTGGGGAATTGCACCATTTTTTAACAGTTGACGATAACGTTCTACTTCCTGAATATCTCTTTGCCAACGACTTTTAGTTAACTTCACTCCTGTTTGAGTTGTGGAAATATTTTGTTTGGCTTGTTCTACTAGTGCTAATTTTTCCAGTTTCTGGATATGATAATTACTTTTTCTGGCATCTAAATTTTGCTGGCTTTGATGAAGTTGAGCTTGTTTTTCTAAGGCTTGAGATTGGTTTTGTTGTTCTTGGGCTGCGATTGATAGTTTTAATTGATTTTGTAATAATTGCAATTGGGATAGGCGGTTTTTTTGTCCTTCTAATCGGCTTTGGGTTTGTTGTAAATCGGTTTTTAAGACATCGGATTCTAACTCTAGTAAAATTTGTCCGGCTTTGACATGTTCACCTTTTTTCACATGAACATTAATCACTGCACCGCTTGCTTGACTATCTAGACGTTGTGTTGTTCCTTTTGGTTGGAGTTTTCCCCTAGCTGCACCTGTTTCATCTATTTTTGATAACATCGACCAGGGTAAAACCAGAGCAATAAAAATAATTAAAAAATAGAGTAAAGAACGAGTCCAAGCTCTGGGTAAAGCATCGAGTAATTCTTCGGTTCCATAAAACCAATCATTTGCGGTTTCGGTTGTTGCTAGGGAAACTTGAGAGTTAACCGGAGATTCGTATTTCTCTGGTTGATTGACGAGGGATACATTTGGTTGTGGCATAGTTTTAAAAAAGGTAGTGCAATTTATTTGTAAATAGGGTAGAGACGACTCGTCAGGTCATCCGTACGGGAGTGGGGAATAGTAATAGGAGCTTAACTACTATGTAGACAAGTAGCGACTGGAAATAGTTTGTAATAGTTATACCAATTTGCAAAAATGCGAACAGTTTATACAGCAAATATTCCACCATCAAAAATGGTATTAGATTAACTCATGACTAATGAGTCAGAGGGGTTTAATTGTTGTTGATTGAGGTAGAAATAATGACCTTTTTTAGCAATTAATTCTTGATGGATTCCACTTTCTACTAATACCCCTTTATCTAAGACTAAAATCAAGTCCGCATTGCGTACTGTAGATAAGCGGTGAGCAATAATTAAACTGGTACGTTCTTTGAGGATGGTTTTGAGGTTTTCTTGAATCACCCGTTCTGATTCGGAATCCAGATGACTAGTGGCTTCGTCTAGAGGTAATAAGCGGGGATTTGCAAGTAATGCACGAGCAATTGTTAAACGTTGTCGCTGTCCTCCAGATAGCATTCCTCCCCCTTCACCAATTTCAGTTTCATAACCCATTGGTAAGCGTTTAATAAATTCATCTGCACCTGCTAAAGTTGCAGCTTCGATAATTTCTGATAGACTTGCTTGGGGATGGGCAATACTGATATTTTCACGAATTGTTCCTCCAAATAAAAAGCTTTCTTGATTTACTACTCCTATTTGGGAACGTAGCGATCGCAAGGAAATACTATTAATATCTTGACCATCTATTAAAATTCTACCACTACTTGGTTGATACAAACCTAAAATTAATTTAAGTAAGGTAGTTTTTCCGGAACCACTACGTCCAACTACAGCAACTGTTTGCTTTGGTTGAATTTCAAAACTGAGGTTTTCTAAAACATTAGTTTCGCTTTCAGGATGATAACGGAAGGTGACATTTTCAAAGCGAATACTTCCTTGTAAAGTTGGTAGCGCTTGACGGGGTGAATAAATTAAATCTTCCTCTGGTTCGGCTGCAAGAACATCGTTAATGCGCTCGGTGGAAACAATTACTTCCTGAAATTGATTCCACAGTTGACTTAAACTTTGAAATGGTTGGATCACATTGCCTAACAACATATTAAAGGCAACTAATTGTCCAATGGTCAGTTGATTTTGAATTACTAACCAAGCACCAAACCATAGCAAACAAGCACTGACTAAAGTTTGAATAGTTGCACTGGCAATTTGTAAGCGATTGGCAATAATTTGACCAGAAAAGGTTTTTTTGATTAAATGATGTAATTTTTCCTCCCAATTCCAGCGTACTGTCTGCTCAATTGCCATTGAACGAATGCAGTTGATCCCACTTAAGGATTCAATCAAATAGCTATTTTCAGCCGCTAAGGCATTAAATATTTCCTTGGATATGCGTCGTAAAAACGGGGTAGCTAATAATGATAAAATCAGAAAAGGGGGTACAATTGTTAAGGTAATTAATGCCATTTGCCAGCTATACCAAAACATTAAACCCAGGTAAATAAATACGGTGAGTAAATCGAGAACGATCGATAATGCCTCCCCAGTTAAAAAACGTTGAATTTTTTGATTTTCTTGGACACGAGAGATAATATCACCAACATAACGGGATTCAAAAAATGCAATTGGCAAACGGAAAGTATGTTGAATAAAACCGACCTGGAGCGCTACACCTAAGCGATTTGCAGTATGGTCTAAAAGATATTGTCTCAATCCGGTCATCGCTACTCGAAATAAACCAAATAAAACTAACCCTAAACCAACCGCATTCAAGGTTAAAGTGCTACCTTGAACCACCACCCGGTCTAAAAGTAATTGGGTAAAAATCGGTGTAATTAATCCAAATAATTGAATAAAAATCGAAGCCACAATGACTTCTAAAATTAACTGGCCGTGGGGTTTAACTAAATCAAAAAATTGCCAAAAAGGAGTATTCTGATTTGGAGTCTGAACAAGTTGATTGGTTGGTTCCAACAGCAACGCAAAACCAGTCCAACCAGCTTGGAATTGACTGACACTCAAACTCCTTTGACCAATTGCGGGATCACCAACAATTACCCGTTTTACAGTCACCTCGTAGACAACAATGTAGTGCTTACCTTCCCAATGGGCGATCGCAGGTAGGGGTTGCTGTGCTAACTGGTCAATACTTGCTTTGACGGGACGGGTTGTAAAACCAATTGACTCTGCTGCTGCTGCTAAACTCCGTAGGGATGCACCAGCTTTACTAGTATTGACGATATCTCGCAATCGATTCACACTCAGACGCTTACCCCAATAGCTCGCAACCATGACTAAACAAGCAGCACCACAATCCGCAGCACTTTGTTGAGCAAAAAATGGATAGGTCTGGGTGAATTTTCCCCACCAATGGGAGACTTTGACCCGAGGACTGGGAAAATATGCACGATTTTTTTGACGTGGGTTGATGGTATCTTCTGCTTGGGGAAAGGGGATGATTTTACGATGACGACTGGGGTGAGTCACTCTGGAAATTAGCTCTGTTTGCAATGCTTCAGAGCGATTAGGTTGTATCCTGCTAGATTCAAGTTCAGTAACTCTTGGTTCTAAATGGTGTCGCGGAATTTCGGTAATTAAATCGACCAATTTTAAACTCTCTAGTTGGCAATTATAGTCATCTAATCCATAGACAACTGTCGGTTGTTTCACTTGCCAACCTGCGAGGTTGTCACACCGATAAATACAACCATTTCTCAGGGAGCAGCCATCATAATTTTCTAGCAGACCTCGATGAATCAACATCAATCTACAGTCTGATAATTTCTGGGGAGCAACTTCACCAACTCCTAATTCTAATCTTTCCCAGCGAGAAAACATGTCTAGTATCTCTGGAACTAAATTAGGACTTTGATCTAGGTAATATTGACCAGCCAATAGCAAATCCCATAATTCGGCTTTGATTAACAAATTTTGCTGTATCTTGCTATCTTTCAGTAATAAAGGTGACAATATCTCATGGCTGAGAAAGGCAAGTTTCAGATTAGTTGAAGCCCTAGCTCCATAGGGAATAAATTCAATTTCTGGGAACAAAGTCCCTTCCCCAAAACAAGCTCCTGTCTTGAGGTTATTCACCAAATTATCCCCTTGATCTAAAAGCCGTAACTTCCCGGCTAAAACAACGTAAATCCCAGCTTGACTATGATGGGAATGCCAAAATTTTTTCCCCACTCCTGGCTCAATTATTTCGATTTTACGGGCAAATTTTTGTATAACTGATTCGGGGATTATTGGACTCAAAGCAGTCGCAACTTGTGTAGATACTTGTTGATGGGAAAACACAGTTTTTACCTACTAAAAATTATTTGTAAACAACAGTTTTTCTGGATTTCAACACCAATCTCCATTGTCTTGATTTAACAGTTAAAACAGTTAACATTTAACCGTCAACCCCAGACAAAGCTCCAACAGAATAATTAACTTTTTATCGCAATCCGTAATTAGTTCACCATCAAATGCTCACTTGATTCTGGAACTTGCAGGTCCCGAATCGTAATTCCTCCGCTTATTTGCGGTTTCAATGGCGGTTTTTGCTTCGTCGAAAGTCCCATTTGTTTCAATAAGCGATGGATGTGGCGATCGCTGAATGTAAATCCAAATTCTTGAGCTAGATGTTTGCTTAACCACTGAGCAGTCCAGGAAGAAAAACCATACCCATAATCCCGTGGACTACGACCAACTAATTCCTGCAAACGCAATAAATACTTCTCATTCGCTGTTCTCGGTCTACCAGCTAGGGGTTCGTTCCACTTATGAGCTAATCCCGCTTTAGTCAAGTTAGCCCAATAACGAGCCATTTCCCGTGAACAACCCACCAGACGGCAAATTTGAGCTTGGGTTTTACCCATATCTGCCATTAAGATAATTTGAATACGTTTTTTATACTCTAAGTCAATATCCGATTGCATCGCCTTCATCAAGGCTTTCTTTTGAAAATTCGTCAAATATCTGCCAAAAGACTCATTTTTCCCCTGGAGCAATTGATACTCCAAGACTTGTTTTTCTTGATAAGAGTGTGACATAATCTTATTCTGTCCAGTTACAACAAAATGTCCCAATGAATCTAGGATGGTTGTTATTGTCCCCGCCAAGGTTGTAACAAACACCCGTTTAACTAGCTCTCAACAGCTAATTAAATCAATAAATTCGTTGAGGAATAAACTTCTGGGCAAGTTCCTAGACTCGATTGGGTCTAGGAATTTATAAATGAGTTTCATTCCGAAGTAAGTCGTAAGCAATAAGCACACAGCTAACTCTTTGCTGGTCTTATTAATCACAACAAGCGAACTTATATTCTGATTTTAACTCCTTTATAGTTAGTTATTATCTAAATTTATTGCTATTCCATCTATAGGAATATTTTGGGAAAATCGTAACCCGATTTTGAGTTTACCTATCCTTGCCAAGATATATCCAAGTCGATATGCGTAACCTTTGCCTTGAAAATTCAATTTTTACCTAACATCCACATTGTCTGCCATCTAATTGCCATTACCTTCAGAAATTAGACGTAACACAGAATTTAATACAATTTATCTGGGCAAAAATTAATTATTTTCAAGGAAAATCAAAAGCTATATCTATCAAACCTGAACCGGGCAATTCATCTCAAACTCGCCCTCCGTAATCAAGCCGGAAATAAGGAAAAATCTGGATAAGGCGGATACCAAGAGAACACTCAAGAAAAATATACCAAAGATAATTCATATACGTTAGAAATAGCTAAAAAATATTCATAAATATTCATAAATAATTACTTTGTAGAATATTCATAAAACGCATCTTTTTAGCTAAGACTAAACCTCCAAGCGCGATACCCCAAAGCCCGCATTCCTCACAAAACCCGAAAACTCACAGGGAATAGTCCGTGACGGGAGTAGGGTAGACGCTACGCGTCTGGTCTACGACAAGGTCGCGTGTACCCGTAGGATGTAGAAGGAAAATTAATCCGTTACTCAAGACCTACAACTTACTCGTGAGAAATCAAGAATCAGGAGTTTCTGCGCGATCGCAAATACAAGATTAACTCACAGAACACCATTTCATTTCCAGCATAATGAGCAAAAAGGGCTACAAGGGTTATAACTGATTAGCTTTTCAGATATTGGTCAACCTGAAACAATCCTTCAAAAAACTGATTAAATAACTTAACTCCTGAGAATACTAGTTTTAAAACAAAAATGGAATTTAATTCGGATGACACACTACTTATTATTAGTGAATGTACCTACGCATTGTCAATCCACTTGTAATTTTGTTTAAATATTCACAAATCACTCCATATCCTTCATCAAAAATTTATTTTTCCAGACAGATACTGATGTGTGTTGAGATACCATCCCCTACGGAAGACGTAACATTTGTCGAGTATTTTGTTCAAGAGACTAGTCCTCTGTCCTATGGGTTATGAGGGGTTTGTTGTAGTGGTTTTAGCCTCGAAAAAACTTGATGATCAAGGCGCTGTACCCGCAGGGTTGTCGTAGGCTAGCGCTACTACATGTCCTTATTCACTCATCAAAATCAATGGGACACACCACTAGAACAATACAAAAAACTTACCTGGGATTTCTCATCAAACTTCAAACCCTTTTCAAATCAAGATTTTTATATTTCCCCCTCATCGGAGGTTGAATTTTTGCCGAAAAAGAGTTATCATAGCTGGGAGAATTAGCTTCACCAACGAAGCATTGTCAATCGACAAGCTCGGCGACATCGCCAAGTGGTAAGGCAGAGGTCTGCAAAACCTCCATTCCCCGGTTCAAATCCGGGTGTCGCCTTCTTATGGTTCTCCCTGCGGCGTAAGGGTTTTAAGGCGAGACACCTATCTCAAAAACCCTTTTGGCTCAAAATTCGCTCAATCCCAAAAATAGCACAG
Organism: Calothrix sp. NIES-3974; assembly: GCF_002368395.1. Taxonomy (GTDB): domain Bacteria; phylum Cyanobacteriota; class Cyanobacteriia; order Cyanobacteriales; family Nostocaceae; genus NIES-3974. Next base: position 244,677 of record NZ_AP018254.1, on the reverse strand, counting down.
GAGTCTTGAGCGATTAAATAATTACACTTATATTGGCAAAGTATGTGATCGCATATTGGGGGTATGCCATATCTGCCCCAAGCGGATTAATTGCTTATTGTCACCAACTGAAGAAGCCTAGCCTTTAAATAGATTGGGTTTTATCTCAATCTGCTTAACCCGAACTCAGGTTATGTTTGGATTGATTAAATCTAGGCGTAAGCACCACTGAAAGATTGACGCTTACACCCAGCAAGTTTGGGCTTTGTCTTCCTTATACCAATTCTTTATGAAGCTGCGCTAAATAAAGCTTCAAAAATGAATTCATCAGAGGTGAGAGAAGGAATTATTTCTGGGGTTATAGTTTCTAAAATCTCATCTAATTTTTGACGCAGTTGGGCAAGAGTTTTACAATTTTCCCATTGGAGTTTGCTCTTCAGAAATTCCCAAAATCTCTCAATTTGGTTTAGTTCTGGAGAATGGGGTGGTTGAAAAATAGGGATAATATTTTCTGGACAATCAAGAGTTTTTATTTTGTGGAACGAGCCTTGGTCAAACTGAATAACTAGAAATTGGTTTTGGTAGAAGCACAGTTATTGACCTTGAAGCTGATAGAGGTGATAAGACTGATTGGGATGGCAGAATCAGGCAAGTTGACCATAGAACCTTAAATTGGTTAATTTTCAAGAATGTTAAATACATTGTCAAAAAATAAAGTCAATATCCGTTTGCAGGAATTGGGAGTTTTATTCGCAATCAACCAATCCCGAATTGCGATCGCATCCCCAACCAATTTCATGGGAAGGTCTATTTCAATGCAGCGAGTGATTCTTTTGACATCCTTAGCCAAAGTGCTAGGAGATAAACTACTATTTTCACAACAATCAATCCACCATCAATGGCTGGAATGGGGTTTTTGGAGAAATTAAAAACCCCTGTAAGGCTTGCTTCACAGGGGTTTTGTGATTATGCCAGGAACGAGACTTGAACTCGTGACACGAGGATTTTCAGTCCTCTGCTCTACCAACTGAGCTATCCCGGCGAGGATAAGTTTATTCGCAACGATTAATAAATATAGCAAAGAATTATGGATTTTGCAAGAGCTTAGGGAAAAAACTTTTGCAGGCTGGGTTTAACTACTGAATCTAGGTGTTCACCCTTGTCTATAAAAGTTTTAATTTTGTATTGCAAGGGCGATCGCATGGGTGAGTCAAGTGTATCTGGGTTGGTTTGCGATCGCATGTTTCCAATCCGTTATTGTGATGTCATAATTATGCGATTAATTCTGATTCTATTTCTGATGAGTTCAATGCCCGACCGATAAATACTAGTTTGGTTTGGCGTTTTTCTGTGGGGGACCAGGGTCGGTCGTAAAATTTTTCGATTCGGTTTCCGACTCCTTGCATGACTAGGCGCATAGGTTTATTGGGTACAGCAACGAAGCCTTTGACTCGATATATTTCTTGCTTATTGACTAGGTTTTGTAGTTTGGCGACTAGTCGTTCTGGTTCAAAGCTATGGTCAAGAATTAGATGGGTGGAATTTATTTCTTCGTCATGGTCGTGTTCTGTTTCGCTATCATGGTGGCTGGGACGGCTGTCTAGGTTATCCTCAACTGCGGCGTTAAATCCCAGGATGATGTTGGGGTCAATTTCTCCGTTGGTGGATTCGACGATTTTGACGACTCTGGGTAACTCGTCTTGAACTATTTTTTCTACTTGGATTTTGGTTGAGGTGTCAACAAGGTCTGTTTTGTTCAAAATTACTAAGTCTGCACAGGCTAATTGGTCTTCAAATAGTTCTTGAAGGGGTGTTTCGTGTTCAATGCTGTCATCGGCTTGACGTTGGGTTGCGATCGCATCTAAATCGCTGGCAAATGTGCCAGCTGCAACTGCGGCACAATCGACTACTGTAATCACTGCGTCAACTGTGGCTGCGTTGCGAATTTCTGGCCAACGAAATGCTTGCACTAGGGGTTTGGGTAATGCTAATCCTGATGTTTCTATGAGTATGCTGTCTATTTGCTCTCGACGTTTGAGCAGTTGTTGCATTGTGGGTAAAAATTCTTCTTGAACTGTGCAACATAGACATCCATTGGTCAGTTCATAGATGTTATTGATGCTTTCGTTTCCTTCTTCTTCTGGACAAATTTGACATGCTTTCAGCAAGTCTCCATCGATACCTAGTTCTCCAAATTCGTTGACCAGAACTGCGATACGTCTTCCAGCATTGTTTTGAAGAAGATGACGGATCAATGTGGTTTTTCCACTACCGAGAAAGCCTGTAATTACTGTGACTGGGATTTTTGTGGCCATAGGGTGGATATAGTTGCACCATCGGTGTTTAATTATTTTTATTATCCCATAATTCTTGATTGCAGTTTTTCTGAGGATGTTTTCAGAGTCGATTTTAATACTTAAGAGACGGGACATGTCGCGTCTGTATGGGAATCGGGAGTAATTTATAACGACAAATATGCCGTTTAGAATCCTCACCATAGATGGTGGGGAGAGGTCAAATTCCCAAAATATTCTGCTTTGATGCTAAACGCGCTCTTCCAGAAATAGCCCATTCTTGAAGTTTTTGAATTTGTTCGCTAGCGGTACGAGCTAGGGGTATGATTTGACTTGCAGCTTCGAGGATATCATCGGTGGTAAAATCACGATTTTGGCTAAATCCGATGTGCATGGCTTCAATCAGGGTTTGTTCGATTTCTGCACCGGAAAAATCGGGGGTTTCGTAGGCTAAACGGTCGATATCATAGTTTTTGATATTGTGTAAACGTAATCGGGATAAATGGACATTGAATATGGCTTTGCGTTCTGCTTGGGTGGGTAAACCCACAAAAAATATTTCATCAAAGCGACCCTTACGTAACATTTCCGGTGGTAAAGCTTGAACATCGTTAGCGGTTGCAACTACGAAAACCGGGGAGGTTTTTTCGGCTAACCAGGTAATTAAAGCTCCAAAGACCCGATTTGCAGTACCTGCATCACCCTTGCTCCCCAAACCGGAAAAACCTTTATCGATTTCATCTATCCACAGGACACAGGGAGCAAGAGCTTCCGCGACTTGAATCATCTGTCGGGTACGGGATTCCGACTCCCCCACCAAACCACCAAATAACCGACCCACATCCAAACGCAATAAAGGTAAATGCCATGTGTGGGCGATCGCTTTTGCGGTTAAAGATTTACCTGTTCCTTGAATCCCCACCAATAATAAACCCCGGGGATAGGGTAAACCATACTGACGCGCGCGATCGCTGAAGGCATTTCCCCGACGCAATAACCAATCCTTGAGGTTATCTAAACCACCAATATCCGAGATTTGCTCTGTTGCAGGAATAAAATCGAGAATTTGGGTTTGGCGAATTGTTTGCCGCTTTTCTGCCAAAACTAATTCGACATCATCTGGTTGCAATTCCCCGTGGGTTGCGATCGCTCTGGCTAAAACCCGTCGAATTCGCTCCATACTCAATCCTTGACAGGAACGCACCAAATCGTCAACTGTTTTGCTGGATAAATTACTACCTGTCACCTGTATTATTTTTTCTATTTCCGCCTGAATTTCTGTTGCTGTTGGTAGGGCAAACTCAACAACTGTCAATACCTCCATCAAATCATCCGGAATGGCAATGCGTGGTGCAAGTATAATCAGATTCTTTGGTTGGGACTTGAGCAAGCGGGAAATATTGCGTAACTTGCGCGCGATCGCCACATCTTCTAAAAACCGATGATAATCCCGTAAAATAATCACAGCCGGAGCAGTTGCTGGTAACTTCTCCACAAATTCCAGCGCTTGTAGGGGGTTACGTTTACCAAAACCCGCATCGTTGGGGTTCCCCTGAAAGCCATCCACAAAGTCCCAAGTATACACAGGACGATTACCCACCATTGCTGCTTCATCCCGAATTATCCCCTCGACCCTTTCTTCCTCATAGGTGGGGATATAAATCAATGGATAACGCGATCGCAGTAGTAACTTAAATTCCTCACGAAAGCCCATAATTAAATCTGAATCTTACCCTTATTTTGCCATTTATCATCTATTGTGACACTGTTGGTCTGCTTGATGGGTATCGGCAAAAAGAATACACACTACATAAACTGCATTTCTCACAAATTCCTCAAACCTACAGGTAGTAGGGAGTAGAGGGAAAATTCATCCGTCACTCAAGACTTATAATTTACTTGTGAGAAATCCAGGATAAGTTCTAAGTAGGTGGATAGAAAAATTTATAACTATAGTCCGCAGCGAATGAAAGGAAGCGGAATGTAGGCAAAGCCTTACCGTAGGGTAGCAATCACAAGATTTTCAGCGTTTTTACTTTTCTTGATGTAGTTTGGTTTATTTATGCCTACCTACTTAATTGATATTACTCATGGATTGAAAAAAATCTCACCTTTAAACCATCTCGTGGACGGGGAGTGGGAATCATGACGTATCCTAAATCCTGTTCTGGTAAGATTTGCCACCGATAATTCCTGATTAATAAAGCCGCAAATATTTTCATTTCCAATTTAGCAAATTCCTTACCAAGGCATTCTCGCATCCCTCCAGCAAAGGGAATATAACTAAATAGTTGATTTTTATCTTCTGCACGTTCAGGACTAAATCGATCGGGATCAAACTTTTCTGGTTGGGAATATATACGATTATCCTGATGGGTAAAACCTATTTGATACAAAATTGTCCATCCTTGGGGAATTTGATAACCTTTGAATTCACAGGTTTCTACAACTTGGCGAAAACCACCACCCACAGGAGGTATCAATCGCATTGTTTCCTTCAAAACCTGGTCGAGATAGGTCATTTGGGAAAGGGTTTCCAGGGTGAGTGGTTGCGCAAAACCGAGATTTTTTTGCTCCTGATAAATTTTAGTAAAAATCTCTGGATGTTGGGCAGTTTGTAGGCAAAATGAAACTAAAGCCGATGTCAACGTTTCATGACCAGCAAAGAGTAAAGTGATAATTTGATCCTTCAGTTCGTCTATACTTAGATTGTTTCCTTCTTCATCTTTGGCGTTAATTAATAAACTTAAAGCATCACGATGTTGAATACTATCAATACCATCGGTATCTTGAGTTAGTTTCTGGCGTTGGTGGATTATTTTTTCAATTGCGGCTAACAGTCGTTTTCGTCCTTGACAAGCTTGACCAAATCTTGTCCAAGGCAAATTAATTGGTATCGAAAATAAGCCATTAACAAATTTTTCGTAATCTTGACCCAATTGGGTTTGGGAAGCACCATCTGTACCCACAAATAATTTACAAGCAATATCTAAAGTATAGTTTTTTAACTCTGGATACCAAGCAAAATCCTGCAATTTTTGCCATCGCTGAAAATACTCATGACTAATCGATTCAATAGTGGCAATATAACTACTTAAAGCCCTCGGTTGAAAGGCTTGAGCAAGAACTTTACGACGTTTTTGATGTTCTCCCCCTTGTTGGACTGACAGGGAACCGGAACCAAGTAATTGTTTGGTACTTTTTGGCCAAGTGCTGTTAAAGTATTTGTTTTCGTTGGTAAACAAAAATCTATTTGCTTCTGCACCCATAAGAAAAACTGTGGGATTCCCAAATAAATGGGTTTTAAAAACCTCCCCATATTTTTGGTGACGCTGTTTGGCAAATTGGGGATTACGAAAAAATTCCAGGGTTTCACCGATAATTGGTAAGCCAAAATTTCCTGGTGGTAAAGGTAGGGTTGAGTGGTGGGAGTTGGTGTTCATGGGAAGGATATAGGGTCGTCAGAACTTTTATCTAGTGACTACGCTTTGGGTGGTTACTCAGTCAGGGAGTTTTATTATCTAATGACTAGGCTCTGGGTGGTTACTCAGTTAGCAAGTTTTATTATCTAGTGACTAGGCTCTGGGTGGTTACTCAGTTAGCAAGTTTTATTATCTAGTGACTAGGCTCTGGGTGGTCACTTAGTTAGCGAAGGCTCTGCCTTCATTCACGAGGTCAGAACCTCGTAGATTCTGCACCCACGCAGAGCATGGGTGCGAGGGAAAAGGTCGGCGATGGGTGCGAGAGAGATTAGATTCTGCACCCACGCAGAGCATGGTGCGAGGGAAAAGGTCGGCGATGGGTGCGAGGGAGATTCTGCACCCACGCAGAGCATGGTGCGAGGGGAAAGGTCGGCGATGGGTGCGAGGGAAAAGGTAAGTGTATTTACGCATAAACCACTTATTGAAGACGGGAAATAGGCTAACTGGTGGGTGGTTTGATTCCCGGTATGGTGACATCAATGGGGGTAACTTGGTTAGCAATTTGGGTTAAAGGGGGTTTAATTGCAGTTTGATTACCAACTACCAGTGTCACCAGGTTATCTGGTTTGAGGTATTTTTTGGCAACTGTTTGGATATCTGCTGCGGTGGTGGTTTCAACTTTTTCGCGGTAACGGAAGAGGAAATCTTCTGGATAACCGAAATAAGCATACCGCATAATCCGGGTGAGGACTTGCAGGGGATTTTCAAAGTTAAAGACAAAGGAATTTAAAGTTGATTCCTTCGCAAGTTTTAGTTCCCTGTCACTAACGGGTTCGGTTTGCAAGCGTTTAATTTCGGCTTTGAGAGCTTGAATAAATTGGACAGTTGCATCGGAACGGGTTTGTCCACCAGCGATAAACAGACCTGGATAGTCGTGACGGGGACTCCAAACACCGTATACAGAATAGGCTAAACCTTGACGCGATCGCAATTCGTTAAATAATCTCCCTCCGAAACCGTTCAAGACACTGGTCATCACATCTAATGCAGGATAGTCGGGACTGTTAAATTGACCACCGAGATGACCAATGAGGATATTACTTTGGGTTAACTGGGGTTGATCGACGAAAAATACTCCCCCTAGATTTGCTTGGGAAACTGGGGGTAGTTGGGGTTTAATTGGTTTAGGGGTGGGTCGCCAATCTGCAAATTTTGCTTGGATTAAATTCTTCATTTTGGCGGGTTCAAAATCCCCTGTCACCCCTAAAATCATGTTGTTGGGGTAATAATACTGCTGATAAAACTTAATTAGGTCATCACGGCTAATTTTATCGATGGTCGCAATTTCGGTTGTCCGTGCGTAGGGACTATTTTTGCCATAGATTAACTTGCGAAACTCTCGTCTGGCGATCGCGTCGGGATTGTCATTGCGACGGGTAATTTGTCCTTTTTCTTGGGTTTTAGCTAGCTCCAATTTGTCTTCTGCAAATACCGGTTCCCGCAAAATTTCCGCAAATAAACCCAGTACGGTGTCAATATCCTCCGTCAAACTTTGGAAACTGGCTGTTCCCATACTTTCATTCATACTGGTTTCCACCGATGCTGCACGTTGTTCCAACAACTGGTTCAACTCATCCCCAGTATGTTTTTTAGTTCCCCCAGTACGCATCACCGTACCCACCAACTTCGCTAACCCAGTGCGATCGCCAGGTTCTAATCTTTCACCGGTGCGGATCATCGCTGTCCCCGTAATTAATGGTAACTCCCGGTCGGGCAATAAATACACCGTCATCCCATTTTTTAACCGGAATTTTTCATATGCAGGTAGTTTAACTTCTGGTAAAGGTGGTAATTCCAACTCCGTATAATGTTTCGCTGCATTCGGTGTCGCTGCTTGTGACCAATCGAGTCCGACAAATAGTAAACTCAAGGTCAAGAGGAAAGCACAGATTACAGATTTTAATCTCATTTTTGCAAATTTTTGACGCTTTTTCATGATTCTTGACAGGGATTAGGTATATATAATTTCGTAATTACGCATTACGAATTAAATTAGTTTTTCGACAATAATTTGCCCACGGTACGATTATTCTCTGTAAAAGTGGCCTGCGCGACCCTTTGAATATCTTGGGGTGTCACCTTGGCAATTTGTTCGACTCGCTGGAATAAATTTCGCCAAGAACCAGTTTTAACTTCGTATTCTAATAACTGTTCTGCCATCCCCATGTTGCTGTCTAAACCACGGATTAAATCTGCACGAGCTTTGGTTTTTACCCGTTCTAATTCCCTGCTAGAAACAGGTTCGGTTTTGAGTCGGTCTATTTCTTGTCGTAATCCGATGGCTACTTCATCAACCGTGCGTCCGGGGGCTGTAAGTGCATAAAACAACATCAAACTTGGGTATTTATCCCCAGGAAAACCGCTAAATCCCTGAGCTGTAAGGGCTAATTTTTTATTTTGTACCAGGGATGTATACAGGCGAGAAGTACGTCCATCACTGAGTAAACGACCGATGATATCGTATACAGCTTCATCTGGGTGGGAGAGGGCTGGACGGTGATAACCTTCTAAATACCAAGGTTGGGAAGGTAGTTCTAACTTGATTTCCCGGGTTTGGGTTTGTTTGGGTTCTGCGGGAATTTTACTGGCGATTTCGGGTCTAGATTTATACCGACCAAAGTAAATCTCGGCTAAACGTTTGACTTCCTGGGGGTCCACATCCCCGACAATGGCGATCGCAATATTTTGGGGTACATAATGGGCTTGGAAGAATTCCCGCAGGTCTTGGGGGGTCAAATTCCGAATATCTTCTTCGTAACCAATCACGGGACGTTTGTAGGGATGGACGCTAAAGGCTGTTTCAATGAATTTTTCAATCATTGTACCAATGGGGGAATTATCAACCCGCAACCGTCGCTCTTCCAGAATCACCTGTTTTTCTTGGTAAAATTCCCGCTCTAATACTGGTTCTAAAAACCTTTCCGATTCCAGAGACATCCACAATTCTAATTTATTGGCGGGGAAACTGTATAAATACCGGGTTGCGTCCGCAGAAGTATTGGCATTTAAACCCACACCCCCAGCTTGTTCGACGATTTGTCCAAATTCGTTCTGATTGGATATTTTCATCGCTTCCGCTTCCACTTTGGCAAAAGTCGCTTCTAGTTTGGCTACTTCCTCCTGTTTCCCTGCTTTACGTGCTGCACGGATTTGCTGGTCAAGTTTTTCTAGCTGATCCAGTAAAGGTTTTTCTGCTTGGTAATCTTTTGTACCAATTCTCGTTGTACCTTTAAATGCTAAATGCTCTAAAAAGTGCGAAATACCAGTTTTCCCAGCAACTTCATCGGAACCACCTACGTCTACATAGGTCATAAAGGAAACGACGGGTGCTTTCTGCCGTTTTAAAACCAAAAATTTCATCCCGTTCTCTAGACGAAATTCCGTCAGGTTTTTAGTCACTTGGTCGAGATAGGGTTGAATCGAAGTACTTGGCTGGGTAGTCCCGGAATCCGGTTTTTTTGTCAATATCTGGGAACTACCACCATCCCGATATTCCTGGGTTAAATTCGTAGATGTTGCAATCGCAGGAGCGAGTCCCCACCCCCAAAATGTAAAGATAAGTAAAGCTAGGAAAATTTGCCGGTAAAGAGCAAAAAGTCCTGGTAATTTGCTTGAAATCCAATCAGAGCAAGGATTTCTCGCAAATTTAGTTTGTAAAAAAAAATGGCGATAATTTGGCATAACTACGGGTAAATGTAACAGTACGTAAGCGTTCTCACCCATAATTGGGTTATCAGGCTTAATCTGGTATATAAGTTTAAGGTTTTTGTGCTTGTCCTACTCCCAGTTAGACAATAATGCTACAAATCCTGTTCCGGGTATATCATAATAACGGATGACGGTCATGCGCCTATTTAATTCTCCTCCTACTTCCGAAGCACAAACCCGCGATCGCATTTTGCAAGCGGCACAAAAATTATTTGCAGCCCAAGGATATGACGGTACAACAACCCGTGACTTGGCGCAAGCCGCAGGTGTCGCCGAAGGAACCCTCTTTCGTCATTTTGCCAACAAAAAGGCCATTTTGGTGGAGGTGGCAACCAAGGGATGGGTGGAAATTCTCACCGATTTGTTGACGGAATTGAGTGAAATGGGTAGCTATAAAGCTGTCGCCCAGGTCATGCGCCGACGGATGTGGAATATGCACAAAAACTCGGACTTGTTACGAGTTTGCTTTATGGAAGCCCAATTCCACCCCGATTTACGCGATCGCATTCAGGAAGAAATTATTGAAAAGATGTCTGGAGTTGCCGAAGCCTATTTCCAAGAAGCGATGGATAAGGGAGTATATCGGCAGATGGATGCGAAATTGGTGGCGAAGGTATTTTTAGGTATGTTTGCGATCGCGGGATTCTCCGACAGCACGATTATGTCTCCCGAATCCTCCCCCCAAGAACTACAAAAAATGGCGGAAGGACTGGCTGATATCTTTTTAAATGGTGTTCTTTGTCATTCTTGATTAAGGAACAATACGGATTAAATTTACAAGTAGAGAAAAATATATTTAACGATATGATGAAATAGGATATATGAACCGTCTTTACTTGTTGGCTCAAGGCTGGGGGGTCTTTGTGATTACCAGTTTACTCTTGGTTGGATGGGGACTTGGGGTATCAATCGGGCGATCGCCCCGTGAAGTCACCGAACAAATGATCGGAGTCCCCCTTCCACAAGGTGTCAAACCGGAGGTTCGCTTTCAAGGGCTACTCGGTTCCATTCCCATCAATGTTGAATATGAAGCCCATATACGTTTTACCATGCCATCAGATGACCTCAATTCATTCGTCCATCGTCTAGGTTGTCCATATCCCACAAAGGAAAATGGATATGAATGCAATTTGACCTATTGGCAAGGTCTTGGCGGTCGTCCACCAAGAAATGGAACAGCAGAATCTCGTCTATACCAATTTCGATTCCGTGAAGATAATACCGTATTGGTTCAGATGCGCCTGCTATCCACTTAATATTTAATAATTTAATATGTTTTATTAATCAACACCCTCAGAGGATATTTATTTAAATTAGAGACGTAGCAATGCTACGTCCCTACCACAAAAAATTTTTTATTTGTCTTCAGCAACACCAAAATATCTACTGTTGAACCACACCAATCGGACAAGCAACGTTAGTCCCACCTAAACCACAATATCCACCGGGGTTTTTTGCTAGATACTGTTGATGGTACTCCTCGGCATAGTAAAATTCGGGTGCATCCAAAATTTCCGTAGTAATCTTGCCGTAACCAGCTTTAGTTAATGCTTCCTGGTAAACTTGACGGGACGCTTCCGCTAGTTGACGCTGTTCTGGAGAATATACATAAATACCGGAACGATATTGGGTTCCCACATCGTTTCCTTGACGCATCCCTTGGGTGGGGTCGTGATTTTCCCAGAAAATCTTAAGTAAATCCCCATAGCTGACAATTGCTGGATCAAAAACCACAAACACCACCTCGTTATGTCCAGTCATTCCCGAACAAACTTCCTTGTAGGTAGGATTCGGTGTGTAACCAGCAGCATAGCCGACCGCAGTTGTAAATACTCCTTCCTGTTGCCAAAACTTCCGTTCCGCACCCCAAAAACAACCCATACCAAACATCGCCGTTTCCATCCCTGGGGGAAAAGGTGGTTGGAGAGGATTTCCGTTCACAAAGTGGGTTGCAGGAACAGGCATTTTAGTTGTTCTTCCCGGTAAAGCCTCCTCTGGACTAGGCATAGAGGCTTTTTTCCCAAATCCAAATAGCACCATTTTGATTATTTTGTCTTTAAGTTTTGTTACTTTACTTTACTTTTAGTTTAGCCTATTTTCTGTGCTGCACTTCCCCTTCCCTTGCACCTCATCTAGGAAACTCCTTCAACAATTTGATTTTCTTGACGCAAATAGGCTTGGATAAACATATCCAAATCGCCGTTCATCACATCGGCGATCGCAGTGGTTTCCGTGTTTGTCCGTAAATCCTTCACCAGTTGGTAAGGATGGAATACATAGTTCCGAATCTGATTACCCCAGGAAGCTTCGGCTATATCACCACGAATTTCAGCCACTTCCTTGGCTTTCTGTTCCTGAGCGATTACTAATAATTTCGCTTTCAACCGTGCTAGGGCTTTTTCCTTATTTTGCAGTTGACTCCGTTCTTCTGTACAGCGAACAGCAATTCCCGTGGGAATGTGTACAACCCTCACCGCAGTCTCCACCTTGTTGACATTCTGTCCACCCTTTCCCCCAGACCGGGATGTGGTCACTTCCAAATCCTTTTCCGGTATTTCTAGTTCCACAGAATTATCAATTTGGGGCATTACCTCCACCCCAGCAAAACTGGTTTGTCGTTTACCATTGGCATTAAACGGGGAAATTCTTACCAATCGATGGGTTCCCATTTCCGAGCGTAAATAACCATAGGCATAGCGTCCAGTAATTTCAATGGTGGCAGACTTAATCCCCGCTTCATCGCCTTCCGAGCGTTCCGTTAACGTCACCCGGTAATTATGGCTTTCTGCCCAACGAGTATACATCCGTAACAACATTTCTGCCCAATCTTGAGCATCGGTTCCACCTGCACCCGCATTAATCGTTAAAACAGCTCCCTCTTTGTCATAGGTTCCAGATAGTAACTGTTCTAACTCCCACAAATCCAACTCGCGGTTAAGGGTTTTGATCGTTTCTTCCGCTTCCGTCAGTAAAGCTGGATCGGTCTCCAACTCCAGCAATTCCACCACCGCTTTGGTATCTTCCAAGCTTGCGTACCACTGCTGATGCTGTTGTAGATGGGCTTTTAAATCATTCAACTCTTGCAAGATACGCTGGGCTTTGGTTTGTTCGTCCCAAAAGTCCGGTTGAGCTGCGATTTGCTCTAAATCTTGAATTTTGGCTTGCAGTGCAGGAACGTCAAAGATAGTCCTGGGTTTTACCCAGGCGACTCGACAAAGCTTCAATTTCCCGTTTTAATTCTAAAATATCCATAATCTCTCTATACATTCGTTCCCAACCTTCACGGGTGGGAACTTTTTGCGGTACTGATATAGGTAAAATACATTACGCAATCTATACAGGCAACTATTCTAGCTGGATTTAGGTGAGAAAAGCAATTTTTCACTAATCCATATCCTGAAGGTACTGCTGCTACAGAAATTGTAACTGTGTTGATTGCAGACGGAGAGGGGGGGATTCGAACCCCCGTTAGGTTTCCCTAAAACGCATTTCGAGTGCGCCGCATTCAACCACTCTGCCACCTCTCCATTGGGTATGTTCTTGATTTTGTGTTACATTTACACGTCGCTAACCACATCAGCATCAATAATCTTCACTATTGATGCGGCTTAACTAGCATTAACTACTCCATCAGACATTATACACTATTTAACCACTACAAATCAAAAAAATAGGGAGTAGGGATTAGGGAGTGATGGAAGTAGAGATGACCGTCGGATCGTCTGTACAGGGAGTAGTCATCATCAACTGTATACACTAGAACGGATGGAAGTGTTTTTGCCCCTATTCCCTAATCCCCATCTCCGAAGATTGTGTATCCTAGAATCAGTGTCCTGTATTCTTGAATTGCGTTCCCACCAAGTTTAGAGGCAGAGATCCATATGTCAATTGAACGTATTTCTCCGAAACACTATCCCCGTGTTGGTTTTGCAAGACGTGCAGGTGCGTGGATGGTTGATTTTTTGATTACTTGGTCAGTCAGTTCGATTTTAGGACATGGTTCTTTTGGGATTCACTTGGGACAAATTTTGCTGTTTTTTCTGGTGTGGGCGATTTTGCGGATTTTGGTAGTTTATAATAATCAGGGGCAAAGTCTAGGAAGGTGGGCTTTCGATATTAAATTATTGACAGTCAACCGTGGACGAGTACCCGACCTACAAACCCTTTGCCAACGAGAAGCAATCATTGGTGTTGGTGCTCTACTGGTGGCGATCGCATTGAACAATCTGCCTCGCAATCCCACTATCATCCTATTTATCCTTCCCTTGGCAATCGACTGTGGTGTAGCTGTTTCCGATAAACAACTACGTCAAGCATTGCATGACCGTTTCGCTGGTACTATGATAGTCTCGTCCCAACGGGGATATTCCCTCGACATCAAGCTCAAGCAATTAGTTGAAACTGTGCGGCGTAATGTGCGAAGATAGGGATTTGTGTTAATTCTCTTCTGACTGAAATAGTTGTAATAAATTATGGCAAAGAATAAAGGTGTCCGAATTATCGTGACACTCGAATGTACTGAATGTCGTTCTAACCCGGCAAAACGCTCACCGGGAGTGTCCCGTTATACCACGATGAAAAATCGTCGGAATACGACCAACCGATTGGAATTGAATAAATTCTGTCCCCACTGCAATAAACACACTGTTCACAAGGAAATCAAGTAGAAATGAGCTATTATCGTCGTCGTCTATCCCCCATAAAGCCGGGAGAACCCATTGATTACAAAGATGTGGATTTGTTACGTAAATTTATTACGGAACGCGGAAAAATCTTACCACGTCGAATTACGGGTTTAACTGCGCAGCAACAGCGAGATTTAACCTTGGCGATCAAAAGAGCGCGTATATTGGCATTATTGCCGTTTATTAACGCGGAAGGTTAGTATTGACTGAAAATTTGGGATTTTGCGTCAAGTGAAGTTAGTTGGCCAAGAAGGGGCTTTCCCCAGTAGGGTGACTAACCTTGATGGGAGATGCATTGTTCTCGCAAACTTTCCCAGATGGATTTTGGATGGATGTTGAGTTGCCTCCTTCCAAAATCTAGAATTTACAGATAGGGGTGACTTACGTTTTGTGAGGTCAAGTGCAGGCTAGGTCAACAAATATCAAAATTATCAAATATGAGTTCTAGCACTCGATAAAGGTGAAAATTGTCAGGTAGGTTCAGGGTGTAGAGGGTAGAGTTAGGTTAATTGATACTACTGGATGATTTCCCTCATGGTTTTTGTGACAGCTGACAGGTGACAGGTGATAGTTGGTTGCTCCAGCAAGCATTAACCACCTCCACGAAAAGCCACCTCTTGGCCGTGTAAAGTATATATAGCTATATAGCGAACTGCCTGTAGTATACAAATAAAAGTTTCCTTGGTGAACTACTAGTATGAGTCCTAACATCATCTAAAATCGAATCTGAGGGAAACTTGATTAATGAAAAAATCTAGATAGTTAAAAGCGCAAGACTTGTGGAGAAAGGAACACTGGTAGAATGGAGAGTGGGAAGCGATCGCCGTCTGGGTGTGGTAGACCGTCCAGATGGAAAAAGCCGTTGGTTTGTGGTGGATGAGCGCGGCCAATCCCACAGTATTGCCCCTCGACAAGTCACCTACGCGCTGACAGGTGAAACCTATAAACCGTCTCAAATACCCGCATTTTTGGCTGATGTCCAGCCCTTTTTAGACCCATCTAGCTTAGAGGTTGCTTGGGAAATATTGGTTGAGGAGGGACAAAATGTGACTCCTGCGGAGATGGCAGTTTTGCTATTTTCTGAAAGCCAACCAGTTCACTGTTATGCCTCCCATTATTTGCTCTCCGATGATAAGATATACTTCAAACAAAAGGGTGAAAGTTACGAACCCCGTTCTGCGGCACAGGTTGCCGAACGCAAGCATCAAATCGAAGTAGAAACCTTAAAACTTAAAGGACAGCAGGAATTTTTAAGTCGTGTACAAGCAGCCTTAAATGGTGAGAGTGTAGAATGGCAGCGTTATGACCGCCACCGCATTGAAGCTCTAGAAAAATACGCAGCCCTACTTGCAGATATCGTCCGGGGGAATGCCAACACCGATCCGGGTAAAGCTTTCCCCCCCCCAGCACCAGTACTGGAAACGATGAACCTACTGGGTCGTCCCGCAACCCCCCAAGGAGCATTCCAACTGCTGGTTGATTTAGGTATATGGAGTCAAAATGAAAACCTTTTTCTCCGTCGTTCTGCAATTCCAGTCCAATTTCCTAGTAAGGTAATAGAAGTGGCGCAACAGCGTTTGAATTCCCACCCACCCGACCGTGATGTCGAACGTCTCGACTTGACTGGATTGAAGGTATATACAATTGATGACGAAAGTACGACCGAAATCGATGATGGTTTAAGTTGGGAAAAACTTGAGGATGGTCGGGAAAGACTTTGGGTACATATTGCCGACCCCACCCGTTGGCTGTTACCGGAAGACGAACTGGACTTAGAAGCTCGGCGACGGGGAAGTACGGTATATTTACCAACCGGAATAGTGCCGATGTTTCCGGAAATTTTAGCCACTGGACCGATGAGTTTGATTCAAGGCCAGGTTTGTTGTGCCCTCAGTTTTGGCATTATTCTGGATGCAGAGGGGGGTGTGACAGAATATACCATTCATGCCAGCCATATTAAGCCCACCTATCGCCTCACCTACGAAGACGTGGACGAAATGTTGCAGTTAGATGTGCAGGCAGAACCGGAAATTCGAGCGATCGCGAAATGGGCTGACAAAAGAAAAAAATGGCGCTATGCCCAGGGGGCGATTAGTATCAACATGCCAGAGGCGATGATTAAGGTCAAGGATGATGATATTAGTATCAGTGTGCTAGATGATTCGCCGTCGCGGCAACTGGTAGCGGAAATGATGATTTTAGCCGGGGAAGTGGCAGCCAAGTATGGTAAGGAAAATAACATACCCCTACCCTTTCGCGGACAACCTCAGCCCGAACTACCACCGGAGGAGGAGTTAATTTTGTTACCTGCCGGGTTTGTGCGAGCCTGTGCGATGCGCAGATGTATGCCGAAAAGCGAAGTGAGTATAAGTCCTGTGCGTCATGCGGGGTTAGGGTTAGATAATTATACCCAGGCGACTTCACCGATTCGTCGTTATAGCGACTTGTTGACCCATTTTCAGCTGAAAGCCCATTTACGGGGAGAAGAGTTACCATTTTCGGCGGAACAGCTAAAGGAAGTGATGATGACCGTCAGTACCACCACTCAAGAAGTAACAATGGTGGAACGGCAAACAAATCGTTATTGGGCTTTGGAGTATTTACGTCGTCAAGCTGATGCTGTGTGGCCAGCTATAGTTTTAATGTGGTTGCGGGAAGATAGTGGTTTAGCTTTAATTTTATTGGAGGATTTGGGATTGCAGTTACCCATGTTTTTCCGACGACCAGTGAGTTTGGGAGAACAGCTACTGGTGAAGGTTAGTGTGTGTGACCCCCAAAAGGATGTGATCCAGTTCCAGGAAATTATGTATCAACCAGAAACGGCTCAGTCTGGGGTAAATTAGGGATTTCTAGGATTACTGGTGCGTGGTCGCTGGGTTTTTCGAGTTTGCGGGGGTTTTTATCGATAACGCAACTTTGGGCTTGTGCGTATAATTGCGGAGTGAGGTAGTGATGGTCAATGCGCCAACCGCGATCGCGTTTAAAGGCCATTGTCCGGTAATCCCACCAGGAAAAGTGTCCCGGTTCGTCATTAAACTTGCGAAAAGCGTCGCGAAAGCCTAAATTGAGGATTTGGGATAGGGCTTCCCGTTCGGCGGTAGATGACATAATGTGATTGGGAATATCGACATGTTCGTGAATATCTTTATCTTCGAGGGCGATATTGAAATCTCCACACATACAAATATGGGGGGTGTTGGGGAGTAACTTCTGTAAATATTCCTGAAGAATTTTCAACCAACCTAACTTATAGGTATACTTCTCGCTGCCGATTTCTGAACCATTGGGAACATAAAGGTTAACAACTCGAATACCCTTGTAGATACCAGTAATTACCCGTTTTTGCTCGTCCCATTGGGGATCGATATCGGACAAAATAGAGGTAAATCCTGTTGTCACATCGGCAATTGGTTCACGACTCAGTAGAGCGACACCATTATAGGATTTTTGACCGTAGACATAAACATGGTAGCCCAACTCTTGAAAATGCGATCGCGGAAAATCGGCATCAATTACCTTAGTTTCTTGCAAACACAATACATCCACTGGGTTTTGTTGTAACCAACCAACTACATGGGTCAAACGAGTCCGAATTGAATTCACATTCCAAGTCGCGATTTTCATTCCTGATTACTTCCCAATCCACAATCTCCTATAGTTGCGTTTTGTGTATTTCTCGTCAAGCTCCCCCCCACTGAAGAGAACTGGGGATGCTTTCGGGAGCAGGGGAGAAGGAAGCTTTTTATTCTCCTATTCACCCGACTTTCTTTGACTTTATAAGAGGATGTTTTACAAGTCGATTTTAATACTTGAATTATCGTTTTTGGGAGCGCGACATGTCCGTCGTACTCTCGAAGGAAAAATCAGCTTGATAACCCCATATCCAGAGTCAGGACAATAGTCAAAATAGTGATAATTAATACTTGAGAAACAACCTCTAAGTAGGTGTGTGGTCAAAATTGTCGTTGAGATCAGGGAGTAGAGACAACCCGACGGGTCGTTTCTACGCCAAATAAACGGTTGCGTTGCGGTTTTATGTTTAATTGCACCTACCTAATGACACAGGATCGGAGATTAACTTGCAATTCGCAAAAACCCAAAATCTCAAGTCTAAAGTCTCAAATCCAATTGATCCCCAAGGTAGATGAATCAAAAAGCCTTGAGAAACTATCTTTGAAAAGTCTAAATCACTTAAAAATTAAAGCTGCTAACAAAGGAGGGCGGAACTATATCTAAAGGCAGATTATTGGGACTATTATTGATAGTAATAAATAGTCTTGATGTAAACTGCTAAAGGGAAAGGTCAATTTTTTATTCCCTTAACAATTGTTAAAGTCCATGACTAAAATATTAATAAAATATGGACTTTTATAAAATCTGAACCAAAATAAAGTATGAAAATAGCCCAAGTTGCCCCGTTATGGGAGCGAGTTCCACCACCAACCTATGGAGGGATTGAACTTGTTGTTAGTCGCTTGACAGACGAGTTAGTGCGTCGAGGTCATGACGTAACCTTGTTTGCATCAGGAGACTCACAAACATTGGCAAAACTAGAATCGGTTTATCCCCATGCACTGCGTCTCGATCCCAAGGTGAAAGAATATGCGGTGTATGAAACCCTAGAACTGAGCCATGTTTACCAAAAAGCGGGGGAATTCGATATTATCCATTCCCATGTCGGGGTTCCAGCTTTACCATTAGCGAGTTTAGTAAATACACCAACAGTCCATACTTTACACGGTAAATTTAACCGTGATACTCAGGCAGTCTATTTACACCATCATCATCAACCCTTTGTTAGTATTAGTGATGCCCAGCGTCAAATTAATCTCAACTACGTGGGTACGGTTTATAACGGTATTTCCTTAGCAGATTATAAATTCGTCGGTAATCCCCAAGAGCCAGCTTATTTGGCGTTCCTGGGGCGTTTTTCGCCGGAAAAAGGGCCTCACCATGCGATCGCGATCGCAAAACAAACTGGTTGGAAACTGAAAATGGCGGGTAAAGTTGATGTTGTAGACCAGGAGTTTTTTGAACGAGAGGTCGCTCCCCATATTGATGGTCAACAGATTGAATACCTCGGTGAAGTTGACCACAACGGCAAGGTAGAACTACTCGCGAATGCCAGTGTCACCCTATTTCCCATTACTTGGGCTGAACCCTTTGGTTTAGTGATGATTGAATCAATGGCCACCGGCACACCAGTAATTGCCATGAATTTAGGCTCGGTTCCAGAGGTGATAAATCATGGTGTAACAGGGTTTGTCTGTCAGGCATATGCAGAGATTGCGGCCATGATTCCCCAGGCTTTAGAACTTGACCGTCACAGGTGTCGTCAACACGTTGCGGAGAATTTCAGCGTCCAGCAAATGGTGGACGCTTATGAGGCGGTTTATCAACAAATTATCCAAGACCGGATTGGCAAAAATGGACGTATCCATGCAGCCAAGATTCAGATGTAGTGGTAATTAGTGCCCTGTTCTCGTACCTTTGCGAAGGACTGTAGGTTTCACTGCATTGTTAATGTCATGAATTCATAACTTTTTCCCATACAGAAAAGGAGGACGATATATGAGTATGCGAGCAAACAGTTGTCCCTGTTGCGGAAGTTCCATGCTGTTGCGTCACGTCCGTCACGGTCAAATTTACTGGTTTTGTCAAGCCTGTCGGCAAGAAGTGACATTATTAACAGTTAATCGCACACCAGGAGGAACTGGTGTGCAAGGGGTGAGTTCTAAACCCACAGTGAGTGTGTAGATAGCGTGATTTGAAGTGATGTGGATGGGTTAATCTTGGTTTTGGTAGGTGTGTGAGGTTTGGGAGCGTAATTCACAGATTGACCCTTGATTCGGCTTGAGAAATAAAGACAAAAAAAAATAGAATCGGTTCCCGCCCCATTAGATTTTTCTAGTGGGGAAAATTTTGTACCAATTTGAAAAAAGAATGCAACAGATGAATTGTGTAGAGAGGTCGCATTGCTATGTCTGATATCGTTGCATCTGTATGAGTTAAAATCACCCATATCATCCATTCAAATCAACATGTTGGCAGCAGTTTTGTACGGACAGGAAGACTTGCGTTTGCAACAAGTCGATGACCCAACCCCAGGGGAGGGGGAAATCGTGATTCAAGTAGGTGTCGCGACCACCTGCGGGACTGATTTAAAAGTATGGCGACGGGGTGGTCATGCGAAAATGCTCAAACCTCCCACATTGTTTGGTCATGAAGCTGCGGGGAGGATTGTGGCAATGGGGAAAAATGTCAGAGGATGGCAAATCGGCGATCGCGTGGTTGCCAATAATTCGGCTCCCTGTATGGATTGCTTTTTCTGTCACCGGGGGGAATATTCCCTCTGTCCAAATTTGACCTGGAATAATGGTACATTCGCGGAGTATTTGAAAATACCAGCCCCCATTGTGGAACATAATTTATTGCCGATTCCGGAGGGTTTAGGGGATGAATTAGCAGCCATGACCGAACCTTTGGCTTGTGTGCTACATGGTGTTTCCCGTTCTCATATTAAACCAGGCGATCGCGTGGTGATATTGGGAGATGGAGCCATTGGTTTAATGTTTGTAGCCAAGTTGGTTGGGGATATGGACGTGGAAGTGATCGTTTTTGGTGGGAGCGATCGCAGATTAGCAATTGCCCAAAAATTTGGTGCAACCCAAACATTTAATTATCGCCAAATTGCGGATATACCTGGTGTAGTGCAGGATATAACCGACGGGATGGGAGCGGATATCATTATTGAAGCGACCGGAGTACCCAGTGCTTGGGAAACCGCGATCGCTTGTAGTCGTCCAGGGGGAACGGTGAATTTATTTGGGGGGTGTCCCCGTGATACAACTATTCAAGTGAGTACAGAACTGCTGCATTACAGCGAATTGACCGTGAAAGGTGTATTTCATAACACACCTAAATATGTCCGTGCAGCCCTAGATTTGTTAGCAACTCGGAAAATACCCTTTGAACTGTTGATTAGTCAAACCCGACCCTTAGAGGAACTGGGATTAGCCTTTACCCAAATGCGCGATCGCCAAGCGATTAAAGTTGCCATCAAACCGTTTTATTAGTAGAGACGTAGCAATACTACGTCTACGTCAAATTTTCAATTTATATTTGTATTTAGCGAAGCCGATTTTCAAACCCGATTTACAGTTTTTTCCGTTTTTTCCACTGTTTGTAATTGGGGAATTTCAATCAAAAATTCAGTTCCTTGCTGTGGTACAGAATTACATTTTAAAATTCCCTTGTGTTTTTCCACAATTATTTGATAACTGATTGATAAACCTAAACCAGTTCCCTGTCCCACAGGTTTTGTGGTAAAAAATGGGTCGAATAAACGTTTGATAATTTCTTCCGGGATTCCCCCTGCATTATCACGGATAGAAATGATGGCGCTGGGAAGATGATTGGGAAGTTGACCGACACTGGTTTTAATCCAAATTTGGGCCGGAAATTTTGCTGTTTGTTGATAGCGCTGTTCTTCTAATGCATCAATGGCATTAGTTAAAATGTTCATGAATACCTGATTGAGTTGTCCCGCATAGCATTCGATTTGAGGTAAATTTCCGTATTCTTTAATGATTTGAATTGCGGGGGTGTCGGGTTTAGCTTTAAGACGATGTTGGAGGATTAATAGAGTACTATCAATACCTTCGTGGATATTAACCGGTTTCATTTCGGCTTGATCGAGACGGGAAAAATTGCGTAAAGATAAAACAATTTGGCGAATGCGATCAACACCTACATTCATAGATGCAAGCATTTTTGGCAAATCTTCCACCAGAAAACCGAGGTCAATTTCTTCCGCATATTCAATGATTTCGGGATGGACACCAGGAAAGTGTTTTTGATAGAGGTTTAACATTTCCAGCAAGTCTTGACAATACTGGTTAACATGTTTGATATTGCCGTAAATAAAGTTTACTGGGTTATTAATTTCGTGCGCAACTCCTGCAACTAATTGTCCGAGACTGGACATTTTTTCCGTTTGGATTAATTGCGCTTGAGCTTGCTTAAGTTCTTGAATAGTTTGTGTGAGTTGATGGGCTTGTTTTTGACTTTGTTCCAGCAATTCTGCTTGTTGCAGAGCAATTCCTAATTGCACGGCTGTTTGACGCAGAAAATCCACATCTGCTTTTTCCCAAATCCGGGAATTTTGCTGGTGGTAGGCGATAATTAAACCCCAGGGTTTTTTATCTAGAATAATCGGTGCGATCGCTAATGCTTGCATTTGCAGTTTTTCCACCAGTTCGATTTGTGGTTTGGGTAAATTCAGGGTGTAAATATTCTCAATTGTAAATGGTTCTAAATAATCGGCTTGACCGATAAATTCATGGAAAAATAGCTGATTCCAATTAATTTCTGTCTCTTGATAATTATCTGTCAGCCATTGGGAATTAGTTCGATGAAAATTACCGATAAAACAGGTTTTACCATCATCCAGCCAACGATATATGGTGACACAATCAGTTCTTAACAGTTGACAAATATCGCGAGCAGTGGTCTTAAAAATTGTCTCCACATCTAAAGCCGCACTAATTTGTTCGGTAACTTCAGAAATAAATCTTTGTTGTTCCGAAACATTTTGTAATTGAAGAGTACGCTCTTGAACTTGATTTTCTAATAATTCATTAAATAAATGAATTTGTTGATATAAATTATGGGCATAGACAGCAGAAGCAAATCTAGTTCCCAATTCTTGGGCAAATTCAATATCTTCTTGGCTCCAACCAACAGGTTGAGATTGCTTTAATTCCCGCCATTGAGCAAAGGATTGACGGGGATACAGTTGACGTGCATCGGGATCAAATTTTCCAGCCCAGATTTTTTCCGTATCGTATGCACCACGAAAAATAGTGATATAACCTAATAATTGTTGTCGAGAAATCAGGGGAATAATTAAAATACTACGAATTTTAGTATCCACAAAAGCAGGAAATAAACTTTCTAAATCCGCTTCTTGATAAATATCTGGAATCACCCACAAATTAAATTCATTCCCTTGATAATGTTCTCGTAACTCTATCGCTTGTTCGATGAATTTCCAACCACAACCATCAAAGCGAATTGGTTGCTCCCCATAACTATAAATCAACAAATTTTCCTGTCCTAACTCCACCTGGTCGCGGAAATTATACATGCGACCGTTATATCCTTCAAAACAAGAATTTCCCAAACACACACGTCCACCAATTCCCCCAAAGGCTTTTACAGTAGTATCAAGTGCTATTTGAATTTCCACATCCGGTAAGGAATGAAGCGCATCCACCACCTGATTAATAATTTTTTCCCGCGCAGCGATCGCCCTAGTCGATTCTAGCAACTGGTGGTGAGCGATCGCGATCGCAATTTGTTCTACCACCATTTGCAGTGCTTCAACTTCCACAGGTGATACATCCCGCTCCTGGGAATGGTGGGAAACCAGCAACCCCCACAATTGCTCATGATGACAAATCGGTACAACTACGGATGATTTCACTCCCATTGCTCGTAAATACTGGATGTGACAGGGGTCTACATCACGGGAAAAAAACTCCTGAGCATGGATTTCATCCTCCTGTACGTCCCAAACGGAACTTTCAGAAATTTTTCCGGTTTCAATATTGACTATGGAACGAACTCGTGACCTCCTAAAGGCTTCCCTTGCAGATACAGGAATATCATCGGCGGGAAAGTGTAACTTATATAATGAAGGTAAACGGTTATCTTGGAGCGACTCCGCTACCACCTGACCGCTACCATCCACGTCAAACTGATAGATTTTTACCCTATCTGTGTTCAGAAAATCCCTCACCTCCCTGACGGTGGCTTGTAAAATTTCTGACAGTTCCCCGCAGCGACGGATGCGATTATTGATCCGTCGCAGTAAGGAGTTCTGTTGACGGCTGATTTGTAAATCTTGCTCTAGAGTCCGAGTCATTGTAGTAATTAAAATTAGGGATATTTGATTTTCTTTTTTATTATTTAATTATTTCTATTTTTAGGTTGTTTTAATCTCTGTGTCTTCCGTAAAATCACCGACTATTAAATGGGTATTTCTAAATAATAATTAATATTATTTCCAGTTGTTTTGTCGTATTCTAGAAATGATTTGTATTCACAAAAACAAAATCATGAAAATATACAACCAAATCGAAAAATATAAAATCTGGTTGTCAAGATTTCGTTAAATTCAAAAATCCAGAAAATAGGGAATAGCAACAGAACTGAAGCCTGTAGGCGGAGATTTGTTCCCGAAGAAGCTAATGCCAATTGGAAAAATTAATGTAACAGATATATATTGGCAAGTATTGCTATGTAAAGGTTTTCAAATCTATCACCCGAAGTAAAAATCTAGGACAGAGTTCTTGAAAGAACCTCCTTCTACAATGAGCAATCCAGAATCTAAAATCTAAAACCGTATAATAACTTTTGCATACTTGGTGGTTTTATGACATTGATGTCACACTGAACAGTCAACAATTATCAATAAGCAATTGATTAAGGTGATAAACGGTAAATTTCCCAAGTGCGATCGCTCACATGTTTGTATAATAAACGGTCATGTAAACGGCTCGGTCTTCCTTGCCAAAATTCAATTTCGGCAGGAATAACACGTAATCCCCCCCAATGGGGAGGACGGGGTATTTCTTGATTTTGATATTGAATTTGTAACTCTTGAAATTTAGTTTCCAAAACTTCTCGATTCGGGATAACTTGACTTTGCTGGGACACCCAAGCACCAAGACGACTATTCACAGGACGGCTGTGGAAATAGGCATCTGATTCTGACTCAGAAACCTTTTCCACATGTCCAGAAATACGTACTTGACGTTCAATCTCTGCCCACCAAAATACGAGGGATGCTTGGGGATTTTCAGCTAACTCCTGTCCTTTTTGGCTAGTGTAATTGGTAAAAAAAACGAATCCCCGTTCATCAAAATCCTTGAGTAAAACAATGCGAGCAGATGGTTTACCATCTGGAGTCGAGGTTGCAAGCGTCATCGCGTTCGGTTCGATAATTTTGGCATCCTGTGCAGCTGCAAACCAACGTCGAAACTGGACAAACGGATTTGCATCCACATCGGTCTCAGCTAACCCTTGCAAGCTATAGTCTTTACGCAGGTCTGCGATCGCTTTATCCATGATGATATATATCCTGATTATTTTCGGAGTTTTAATACGGTTTTAAGGAAAATCTATCATAATTCATCATCATGGACACAATAAACCCATCTACCGACATCAACACAAATCTTTCAATTTTGTGGATCGCAGCATGAACCGTTCCCTATTGTCACAGTTATTCACATCTCTGGAATCGCGATGGGGGTCACCAGAAATGCGATCGCAATCTTATAACAGGGTTTTGTGATTGCGTGCAATACCTAGTACGGGTTGGCGGAAATATCCATACCATTTATCTGGTGACTATGCTCTGCGTAGTCACCCAGTGAATGAAGGCTCTGCCTTCATTCACGAGGCTGGAGCCTCACACTCTTGGACTCCCACGCGGAGCATGGGAGCTAGGGAAATGGTAGGCGTATTTCCGCCGACTTGTACTAGTCAAATACCCAAACAATAACTAGCACTGTCGTATAGATGGGTCAGGATTAACATACAGTTACACCATTTCCCTCAAATTTTGATACATTTTCTTCCCCTGCTCCCGAAAGCTCCCCATCAGGTATCAACCCAAAATGCAAACGGTATTACTTTCCCGATTATCCATTTCCCCAATTGCGTAGAAAATGTAAAAAAAAGATGTGCGTAAATAGCAAATAAGCGCTACTATAAAAAAGCTTAACCAGGGAATCTCTGCTTACACTCCATGTCCAAAGCTCATGTAATCGGATTAGGTAAGTCCGGTGTGGCTGCGGCCAGGTTGTTGAAACGAGAAGGTTGGGAGGTGGAAATTGGCGATACCAAAACCTCCCCAGACCTCCTCCATCTCCAACAGGAACTTGCAGCCGAAAATATTACCGTTAAATTAGGGTATTCCCTGCAACTAGATGGCGAACAGGACCCCCAACTAATCGTCGTCAGTCCCGGTGTCCCTTGGGACATACCCGTCCTTGTCCAAGCCCGCAACCAAGGAATCGAAACCATAGGGGAAATGGAACTGGCTTGGCGTAACCTGAATACCGTTCCCTGGGTGGGAATTACCGGAACTAATGGTAAAACCACCACCACATCCCTAGTTGCAGCCATCTTTCAAACCGCCGGTTTGAATGCTCCTAGTTGTGGTAATATCGGCTATGCAGCTACCGAGGTCGCCCTTGCATCTGCCCAGGCTGGAGACCATACCCTACCCCTCGATTGGGTCATCGCCGAAATTAGTAGTTATCAAAGCGAGTCATCTTCCACCCTATCTCCGCGAATCGGGATTTGGACAACCTTCACCCCCGATCACTTAGCTCGTCACAAAACTTTAGAAAACTACTACAATATCAAAGCAAAACTTCTCCACAAATCAGAGCTACAAATATTTAATGGTGATGACCTATACCTGCGGCAAGTAGGTTTGAGTCAGTGGGAAAATGCCTACTGGACAAGTGTCAAGGGCGAGAAAGAATTAATCGGTCATCGAGGCTTTTATCTTGAAGACGGTTGGGTCATGGAAAAACTCACTCCCCAATCCTCATCAATCAGAATTATTCCCAGTTCCGCCTTAAAAATGGTTGGTACACACAACCTGCAAAATCTCCTCATGGCAGTCGCCGCCGCCCGATTAGCTGGTATAGAATCGGACGCGATTCATCAAGCTATCAGTGAATTTCCGGGTGTACCCCACCGGGTAGAGTTGATTTGTACTTGGTCAGGTATTCAGTTCATTAATGATAGTAAGGCGACTAATTACGATGCAGCCGAAGTCGGATTAAAATCCGTTGCTGCACCAGTTATACTGATTGCTGGTGGAGAAGCCAAGGAAGGGGAAGACACAGCTTGGTTAGCCGAGATTCAAGCAAAAGCCGCCTATGTATTGTTAATTGGCAATGCAGCCCCATATTTCGGTCAACGATTGGCAAGTATCGGTTATCACAACTATCTGGATGTGGGGACAATGGCTAAGGCAGTGGATATGGCGGGTGATTTGGCTCAAAAATACCAAGCCAAGTCTGTGTTATTGTCGCCTGCATGTGCGAGTTTTGACCAGTATCCTAATTTTGAAGTCCGTGGTGACGATTTTCGCCAACTATGTTTGACCAAGTTTGGGTGATTTGGTTTCTATTCTTTGATTCTGTGGGGGTAGGGAGCAGGGAGTACAGACACGACATGTGGAGTCTGTACAACATGAGTTTGAATTTTTAATTACGAATTACAAATTACGAATTATCTAGTGACTATGCTCTGGGTGGTCACTCAGTCAGCGAGGTCTACTGCCTTCATTCACGAGGTCAGAACCTCGTAGGTTCCGCACCCACGCGGAGCATGGGTGCGAGGGAAACTTGATATATATCTAGTGACTATGCTCTGGGTAGTCACTCAGTTAACGAGGTCTACTGCCTTCATTCACGAGGTCGGAACCTCGTAGGTTCCGCACCCACGCGGAGCATGGGTGCGAGGGAAGCGGATCGACTGAAGGGTAATCCAAAATCCAAAATCCTTAATATCCCTCCTCCTCATATTCCGGTTGCTTCTCCTTGACCTTCTGGGGAATATTAATCGGTTGGGGAGCATCATCATCCCACGCATCCTTCTCCAGGTCGTGGTCAATGTAATCCTCAGCCTTCACCTCATCCACCGGTACACTATAACTATCCTTCCCTGTAGCTTCACTCCAATTATCTTCCTCCTCCTCATCATCGTAGTATGCCGGTTCCGGTTCCGGACGTGCTTCCATCACCTGACGACGGGGGGGTTCCTCTTCGTAATAATCCTCATCCCAAACTTCCTCTTCCACTGGTTCCGGTTCCCGCAGTTTTTGTCGCGGTGGTTCTAGGGGGATACCACTGGGAAGTTGGTTTGATGGGGCGATCGCTTTTGGCATAGCGTATTCCTCATCCCCATCCCGTTCCCAAGGTGCGCGACCAATTCCCAGGCTTTCTAGTAAACCAACACTCAGTTGATTTACCCTTTCCTCTGCTCCTTCAAACACGATTAACCGATTTGGTCCAGTACTAACTACCTCATCAATGGAAATTTCGTAGGTGCTAATCAACCGGTCGGGGATTTGCGGTAATCCCAGGGAGGCAATAATAATCGACAATAACTTACCATTTTCCCGATGGAAGGTAAATCCACGCACCCGTCCGAGAACTTCTCCGGTTTCGGTAATGACCTCCCAGTTGATGAGATTACTTAACAACTCCACGTCGATATCTTCGATGACATCTTCGTTTTCCACCAGGATGACATCACCGATTTTACTGATGCGGTCAAGATACATGTAACGGGGTATACTGGAAACGGCGATGAGGCTGTCCTTGAGACCAAGGGCTACTACTTCTCGCTGTTCCACATCAACCCAGATTTGATTGACTATTCCTAGCCGTTTTCCATTGTCACTGGTGACGACCTGGGTGTTTAATATATCGGAGCGTCTGATTTGTTCTGAGGTCATTTATCTACCGAGTCCCGATTCTCGAATCCGGTTTATCCATACAACAATATTAATAACAAAAACTCAAGCGGTTGTATTGCTTGATTGTAATTTTATCCCCAATACTTGGGTATGAGCTCCCCGTGCTTGGGTGACACCAATAGTGCGTTCGGCTGATTCTATCATTGGCCGACGGTGACTGACAACGATAAATTGGGCACTTGTTGATTGTTCTCTGACGACTTTTGCTAAACGTTCGACGTTAAATCCATCCAGGAAACTATCTACTTCGTCAAAGGCATAAAATGGTGAGGGACGATATTTTTGGAGGGCGAAAATAAAGCTGAGAGCGGTGAGGGATTTTTCTCCTCCGGACATGGAAGCTAGTCTTTGTACGGGTTTACCCTTGGGGTGTGCAACTAGGTTTAAGCCACTGGTAAAGGGGTCTTCCGGGTTGTCGAGGAGTAAATAACCATCACCGTCGGAAAGTCCGGCAAATATACCTTTAAAATTTTCGTTGACTGCATCGAATGCTTCTTTGAAAGCTCGTTGACGTAGGGTGGTAAAGTTTTCAATTCTTAACAATAATTCGGTGCGTTCCCCTTCCAGGGTTTCGAGTTTTTGGCTAAGTTCCTGGAGACGGTTTTGCGTACGTTCGTACTGTTCCAATGCCAGCATGTTGACGGGTTCCATTGCTTGCATTCTTCGGGTGAGGCTTTTGAGTTCCTTTTGCAGCTCCTCTAAATCAACGTTTTCCGGTACTTCCGGTAGGGGTGAGGGTAGGTCTGTGGTGACGGTTTGTAGTTGGGTTTGGATGTGAGTTAATTCTTCTCGACGGTTAATTTGACTTTCTTGCAGTTTTTGGATTTCCCATTCTACCTGTTGTTGGCGTAATAATTCGGCGCGAATTTCGGCTTCGAGGGTGTCTCGTTTTTGTTTTTCTGCTCCTAAACTGGCTTCTAATTCCGTTAATTTGACACGAGTTTGGTCAATTTGCTGGGTGAGGTGGGTTAATTGTTGAGTCAGTTGCTCATGCAGATTGTGTTGGTTAATTTGTAGTTGCTGATACTCTTGGATGCGCTGTTGGGATTCCTGAATCCGCTCCTGTAAACGTACCTGTTGGGATTCTAAATTTATTAATCGGGTTTCTGCCTCCTGGAGAGCAGTTTGTCGTTGTTGTAATTGCTGCTCGTAATTTTTGATATTGGCTTGAATTTGTTGCCATTCACTAGGGGTTTGGGAAGCTTCCAATTCCGCTAGTTCTGTCCTTAGTTGTTGTAATTGTTCCTCCTGAGTCAGTAATTCCCCTTGAATCACCCCCAAACGGGATTGAACTTGGGTGTATTTTTCATGGTTTTGGGTTAACTGATTCCGGGTCGCTTCCACCTGTGTTGTTAAACCCTGTACATCCCGTTGTAACTGTTCTAAACGTAATTGGGATTCCCGTCGTCCTTGTCGAGACTCCGTTAACTCAGCCGAGATATCTTTAACCCGCACAGATAAATTTGCGATCGCATCGTTACATCTTGCCAATACCCGTTCTATTTCCTGTAGTCTTTGCTTTAAGGCTCGAACTTCCTCCGATTCGCCAACTTCCACGTTTCCAAACCGTAATTGGGAACGGTTGGCCATACTTCCCCCGGTCATGGCTCCACTGGGTTCGAGTAACTCCCCATCCAATGTCACAATCCGATATTTACCTAATTGCGATCGCGCTGTTTGCAAATCCTCAAATACCACCGTACCCCCAAACACATAGGCAAACACATCCCGGTAACGGGGTTCGGTTTCAATCAAATTAATCGCTAAATCCACAAACCCATTCACATACCGCAATTCATTCGCTCCCGGAATCCGGGGTGGATTAATTTTATTCAAAGGCAAAAATGTCGCTCTACCCCCGCGACGCTGCTTCAACAATTCAATCCCCGCAGCTGCAATCCCATCATCTTCCACCACTATATTCGCTAACCTGGCTCCCGCAGCTATTTCCAAAGCAATTTGATACTGGGGCTCCACCCGTCCCAAATCCACCACCAATCCGCAAATACCCGGTAAGCCCGATTGCAAAATTATCTTACTCGCCTGCGTACCCTGGGCTTCCTGTTGTGCCTGTACTTGAGCCTCCAATTTATCTAACTGCCGTTGTTTTTCCCGTTGCTCATTCACCAACCGCTTTTGAGTCTCCTGTTGCAATTGCAACTCCTGCTCCGTCGCCGCCAGGGTTTCTGCCAATTCCTGAATCGGTGTAGTTGCACCCCTAAATTCCCTCTCTAACCCAGCCAATTCCTCCCTTTTAGCTGCCAATTCCGGCTCCAACCTCTCCAACAAATCCCTCTGTTCCTGAATTTGCAACTCCAACTGCTGATACCGTTCCTGCAACTGGGCTTGCTCTGTCCGCAACGGTTCCAAAGTTTGCAACAACGCCTCAATTTGCCGGTTTAAAGCCGTTTGCTGCTGCACCCATGCCTCCGAAGCCGAAGCCACCTCCGCCGCCGCTTGTCGGGCATTTTCCAGGGTCTGCTGCACCCTATCCCGTTGTTGCTGACAAAAAGCAATCGATTCCCGCTCCAACCCCTGGGCTGCAATCATTTGCTGCAAATTCTGCTGCTGTTGCTGCAACTCCTGTTGAGTCGATTCTAACCTGTGTACCGTCCCCTGCTGGGTTTGCCTTAACTCCTCCTGTTGCCGTTGTAACTGCTTTCGCTCCGCTTCCTGATTCGCTAACTCGGCTTGGGTTGCCAATAACTGCTCATCCCCCAAAGCCTTGAGCTGAATATTTAACTGTTCTAATTCCGTATTTTTACTACTAATCAACCCATTAATTTCACCCAATTGGGTCGCCAACTCCGCCTGACGCTTTTCCCCCTCCTGAATTTGGTTTTGCAACCTTTCCTGTTGATTCTGCAAGGTTCTCCACAACAACACCCCTTCCCAGGACTGCTTCTCTAAAAACTCCGTCCGTAACTTTTGATACTTCTCCGCCTTCGCCTTATCCTGAGCCAACCTTTCACACTGGGTCACCAACTCCGACTCAATAATCCGACAACTATCTTCCTTCTCCTTTACTTCCTCCAAAGTCGATTTTGCCTGATTAATCTTGCGATCAAAGGCAGCTACCCCAGCCAATTCGTCGATAATTTCCCGCCTTTCCCGCGCATTCATGGAGATAATACCCGTTACATCCCCCTGCAAAACAATATTATAACCCTCTGGATGAATTCGCAACCGCTCCAACTCCTCATGCAACTCCCCCAAAGTGCAGGAAATGCCATTGATGTAGTAATTCGACGTGTACGTCCCCTGCTGCGTTACCCGCAACCGTCGCGTCACCGACCAATCTTCCCCAGGTTTGGCGCGAATTTTCTCCTTCCGCGTCCGGTCATCCTCACTTAACTCCGGTTCCGGTTCCTCTGGTTCCACCTCATCAGCCAAAAAATCATCCGCAATCGTCGTGATCACCAAATCCTCCTCCGACACCTCCTGGGGTTGGTGGTCAGACAAATCAAAGGTGACGGTGACACTCGCTTCCACCGTCGAACGTCCCTTACTTGCTTGGGTATTAACTAAATCCGGTAATCGGTCTGCTCGCATTCCCTTAGAACCAGATAAACCCAGACAAAATAGTAGGGAATCCAAAATATTCGATTTACCCGAACCATTAGGACCAGTCACCACTGTAAAACCGGGTAACAACGGTACCGAAGTTGTCCCACCAAAGGATTTGAAATTGGTTAGTTCAACGCGCTTTATATGAACCATAGGCGTTGGTAAGAGAAGGGGTAAGAATATAGGATACAGGATACAGGATATGGAAGGGAATGGGGATTTTGGATTTTCCCAGACGTAGAGACGTAGCATTGTTACGTCTCTACAATTAATCGTGGGTCGTGATTTCCGTCGGTAGTCAACGGTCAACACATTTTACCTAAACTTTTATCACAAAAAATATTTAGCCACTTGACTCTCCACTTAACTGGAGGGTTGAGAATAGGGTTATTCATTCACAAACCCAAAGGCTGGAAAATGACATTGACGATAAAAGTCCCCGATATGGCTTGTGCTAGCTGTGGGGAAGCGATCAAAAAAGCAATTATGACGTTGGACTCAGATGCGGTGGTGCAAACAGATACCAATACTAAGTTGGTGAGTGTGGAAACTCAGGTTTCGGAAGCTGTGATTCGGGAAGCAATCATGAATGCTGGTTATTCGGTTGCGTAGAAAGTAGCTATCGACTGCAATAGCCAAAAAAGACCAAATACAAAATATCTACCCTTGCAAGGAGGGGCTGAAAATCTTGAATTGGGTAGGTTGGGTGGAGATGCATAAATCAATATCCAGCGATATTATTCGTCCTCTACACCGTCAACCAACAATCAATTTTTTGGAGGACGATTATTTAGGGTATTTTGATTAGTTTTTCGATTTATTGTTGTTGATAATTTATTGATTTTCTCTGTCAGTTTTGTGGAGCTAAACTGCGTTTAACTCCACCGATAATTGTCCAAAAACTAATCAGATTGATGTGTAATTGAAAGAGATTAAATAAATCAGGGAGTCAACCAATAAATAGGCTAAATAACATGGTGAATAGTACATTAAAATTACGGGGAATGAGTTGCGCATCCTGTGTTCAAAATATAGAAGCAGCTATTAGTTCCGTGCCTGGAGTTAGGGAATGTATAGTGAATTTTGGTGCAGAAACTGCCACGATTACCTATGACCCAGAAAAGACTGATATTGTGACGATTGAAAAGGCTGTAGATGCGGCTGGTTATTCTGCTTTTTTGCTCCAACCAGAAAATACTTTAATGGAGGAAGATGCAGCCGAAACCTATAGACAATCCAGGGAAACCTATCACTTGACTCGTAAGGTGGTGATATCGAGTATCCTGAGTGGGATTATCGTTATTGGGTCAATTCCCATGATGACAGGTTTACATATTCCTGTGATTCCCATGTGGTTGCATGACCCTTGGTTGCAATTAGTCCTGACAATTCCCATTCAATTTTGGTGTGGCTTATCTTTCTATGGGAATGCTGGAAAAGCTTGGAAACGACATACTGCAACGATGGATACCTTAGTTGTATTGGGAACAAGTGTGGCTTTTTTTTATTCCCTATTTCCCACCTTTTTCCCCAACTTTTTTATCTCCCGTGGTCTGTCTCCAGATGTGTATTATGAAGCTGCTGCGGTGATTATTACCTTAATTTTACTGGGAAGGTTGTTAGAAAGTCGGGCAAAAAAACAAACTGGAAAAGCAATTCGTCAATTAATCGGTTTGCAACCAAAAACAGCACGTTTAATTCGGGATGGACAGGAAATTGATATCCCCATTTCTGAGGTGCAAATAGGTGATATTATCCTCGTTCGTCCTGGGGAAAAAATACCTGTAGATGGGGAAGTAATCGCAGGGACATCAACCGTTGATGAGTCAATGGTGACAGGGGAAAGTATACCCGTGGAAAAACAATCAGGGGATGAGGTGATTGGAGCAACTATTAATCAAACAGGTAGTTTTAAATTACGGACAACACGGGTGGGAAAGGATACAGTGTTAGCCCAAATTGTTCAACTTGTCCAGCAAGCTCAGGGAAGCAAAGCCCCTATTCAAAGATTAACAGACCAGGTGACAGGATTTTTCGTCCCAGTGGTGATAGCGATCGCAGTCCTCACGTTTATCATTTGGTTGAGTGTCGCGGGTAATGTCACCTTGGCCATAGTTACCACGGTTGGGGTGTTGATTATCGCTTGTCCCTGTGCTTTAGGTTTAGCGACCCCCACATCGGTGATTGTCGGGACTGGTAAGGGTGCAGAAAACGGAATTTTGATTAAGGATGCCCAAAGTTTGGAATTAGCCCATAAAATCCAAACTATAGTCCTGGATAAAACCGGAACCATCACCGCAGGAAAACCAACTGTCACCGATTTTGTGACGGTGAAGGGAACGGCAAACGGGAATGAAATCAAGTTATTACAATTAGCCGCATCCGTCGAGCAAAATTCGGAACACCCCCTAGCTACTGCTATCGTTGCATACGCTAAAACTAATCTGGAAAGGTTACATGTAACACTTTCCCAGGTAGTCGATTTCCGAGCAATCCCCGGTAGTGGTGTTCAGGGGATGGTTGATGCCCATTTGGTACAAATTGGCACACAACGCTGGCTGGCGGAATTAGGGATAAATACGCAATTGTTAGCAGGGGAAAAAGACCGTTTAGAATCAGAGGGGAAAACCGCCATTTTCCTTGCTGTAGACGGTCAAGTAGAAGGGTTAATGGGGATAGCTGATGCTGTCAAACCAACATCGAAATCAGCCATCCAAGCCCTGCAAAAACTCGGTTTAGAAGTAATCATGCTGACAGGAGATAACCACCGTACCGCCACCAGTATCGCCCGTCAAGTTGGTATAAACCGAGTCATATCCCAAGTCCGTCCCGACCAAAAAGCCGCCACCATTCAAGAATTACAACGGGAAGGTAAAAAAGGTAAAATAGTGGCAATGGTGGGAGATGGAATTAACGATGCACCAGCCCTGACCCAAGCCGATGTCGGGATTGCCATTGGTACAGGAACGGATATTGCGATCGCATCTAGTGATATTACCCTAATTTCCGGCGATTTGCATGGTGTGGTGACGGCTATTCAACTGAGTCATGCCACAATTCGTAATATTCGGCAAAATCTCTTTTTTGCCTTTATTTATAATGTCGCGGGAATTCCCATCGCCGCAGGTGTTTTGTACCCAATTTTCGGTTGGTTACTGAACCCAATTATTGCAGGTGCAGCAATGGCTTTTAGTTCGGTTTGTGTGGTGACGAATGCCTTACGTTTACGGAATTTTCAGCCAAAATTGCTTATTTAGGAAATGGGTGTCGGGAGTCATGGGAAAGTGAGAAATGCAGGATAGTCTTCTACAAGGATATTCTTCTACAAAGTGATTCTTGGAAGATATTTATAGCATGTCAATAAATATTCTTTGAATCCAGTGCTATTTGACCTTGTGTAGGAAGTTTTAAAGGCACGCAGAAGGCAACGCTATATAACGCTATATAATATTTATTACTTCATATTTTATTGATAAACAGGCTCCTATGGGATTTTATTCACAAGTAATTTTACCACCCCTTTTAGATTGGAGTTTATCTGATGCAACGATTGCCAAACTGCGCTATGAACTCCTCCAAGATGTGCAAGGAGAAGTTTTAGAAATTGGTTTCGGTACAGGATTAAATCTTGGTTTCTACCCAAATCATATTCAGAAAATTACCACTGTTGATAAAAATGCTGGAATGAATGCTTTTGCCAAACGACGTATTCAAAATTCCCAGATAAAAGTTGAGCAATTAACACTTTCTAGCGAACAATTACCAATTGCAAATCATACTTTTGATAGTGTGGTCAGCACTTTTACATTATGTAGTATTACTAATGTACGGCAGGCTTTGAAGGAAATTCATCGTGTCCTAAAACCCGGAGGCAGATTTTTCTTTTTAGAGCATGGATTAAGCGACAAACCGCAAGTCCAAATTTGGCAAAATCGATTGACACCACTGCAAAAAATTATTGGCGATGGCTGTCATCTAAATCGGGATATTTATGCATTAGTAGCAGCACAATTTCCAGATGTAAACATTCAACAATTTACTCCGGTCAACATGTCTGATATTATTGCCCATTTTTATCAAGGTGTTGCTACAAAAAGTTCACCACAACAGGAGTGGCAAAATTAATTATGTTAGTAAAGAATGGTCAACAAATCGGTACTGTCGCCAAAGTAAGTGGAGTTCCAATTAAAACAATTCGCTACTACGAGGAACTAGGTTTGCTAAAAGCATCTAGTCGAACAGAAGGGGGATTTCGCCTGTTTGATGAAGATGTTTTTTCCCGTTTACACTTTATTAAACGTGCCCAAAGTTTGGGATTGAGTTTATCAGAAATTAAAGACTTTCTCGAAATTTATGACCAAGGAAAATTACCATGCGATCGCATTAAAATTAGTTTACAAGAAAAGCTGCAAGATATTGAATATAAAATTCAAGAACTTATCCAGTTTAAACAGGAATTAGAACAACTTCTCTCAGCTTGGAAAGTTGAAAACTCTACCTCGACATCAGTGATTTGCCCAATTATTGAAAAAGATTAAAATGTGTTTGATTCGAGAGGAGGATAAAAATGTCGTGATTAGGAGCCACATTTTATATTTGTAAGTTTATAAAGGTTAGCATGAATGACCTACTCCACAAAACAAAATTTGTATAATCCAAAATCCTTTGGAACAAAAAAAGACGTAGCACTGCTACGTCTCTACAAATAAAATTTACATAATCCAAAATCCAAAATCCAAAATCTATTTGACTCTTCCCCGAAATCTCACAAATCCGTAGGAACCTGTCGGTGTACCCGGTGCTGTTGCATTCGGTAAATCTCCTAAATTGACGATAATTGCACCGTTAGTATTTTCTCCACCACAATCCACTAACTTTTTGCTGGGATTACTGGGGTTAAAGTAAACGGTTTGTGGTTCCACTCCCGGTGGTAAATAACGCATTTTCCCGTTGAGATCATAATTAGTCAAAGCTTGCATTTGACCGTTGTATTGCCAAAGTATACCCCTATCCCCACCTACACCTGGTGCTTTGTCAGGATAATTATTAAACGCAGTTGGAATAAAATTTACATGATTGGGAACGCGATCGCACAAATACACATTTTGAGCTGTGTCATCACCTGCTGAGAGGAAATAAATTGTGTATTCCAATTCGTCTCCTGGACGCACTAACCCACCATTAATTACCCCTGTTAACAGGTTAGCAGGCCATCCGGAATTGTCTTCGTCGGGATTATTCCCATCTTTGACTAGTTGCTGATACTGTTGTTGGTTGACTGCGGTAATTCTTTTCACCAAAATTACTTTTGGCTTACCGTTGACAACAGGACTATTTTCCACAGTAAACAGGGTCGGGTCATCATCCCCCGTATTTCCAGGATCATTACCAATACTTACACCATTATCCCCGGTTTGTATAAAGTCCCTGCCAACACCAGGAGGATTAGCTGTCCCATTTCCAGAATCTGCATCCGTTAGCACCATACCAACCGTTGCAGGGTTATCGGGGGTATTGAAGGTTGCGATCGCTTGGTTACTAATGGGATTGCTGTTATTGGTGTTATTGATTTTTGCTCTAATTTTGATGGTAATTGTATCACCCACCCGCAATGTTCCCGAATTGGTAATCGCACCTGTACCATTGTAATTGGTATTGTAGGTAATATTATTGCCAGCAGTAACGGCAGTTATTTCCCCAGACACAAAGGTTAATTGGGAAGGGAGGGAATCATTAATCACAAAGTTAATAGCATCACTGTTACCGGGAGGTAGGTTAGTATAGGTAATTGTATATTCCACATCATCACCCACCGTCACCGTATTACTATTATCATTATCACTCAAGAACCGGACAGATTTTTTCCCCTGCACATTTGCGCGATTAGAAGTTGTGATTACTAAAGGAGTAATTACAGCTTGACTAGGGAAAAAAGCCCAAGTATCAATTCCCTTGAAATCACCATAATTACCGCTAAACCCGTGTACACCTCCAGAACTATTTATCCCCATCGCTGCATTGCGAGGATTGGGAGGTGTTCCGGGAGTACCCAAATCGATCGCAGTCCCGTTTTTAGTCTGATAATTGTCAGCGTTGTAATAAACGGTATACGTATTTAAACCTGGGGGAAAAGCTGCGGGGGGATTCTCCATTTCAATGATCAACCCATTGGGATTATTTTCCGCATCCAGCATAGGAAAATGGTATTCTCCTGTTCTCAGGGTTACTTGAGCTTTGTAAGCAGCATTCCCTGGTAGGGGTTGTAAATTCACCCCATTACGGTCTTTTCCATCCCAGACAACCACATTTTTACCTACCAGGGCAACGTTTTGCAACACCCGATCCTGACTGGGGTTAAACACACCATCGTTATTGGTGTCAATGATGATGGAATAACTACCACTACTAGTACTATCAAAACTAAATTTTCCCCCCACTCCCACAAAGGTTTGATTTCCACTTCCCCCATTTCCCCCTGTAAATTGGAAGTTGGTTGGTGTTGCAGGAATTGCAGGTGTAGTTGGAATTCCTAAATGGATTAAAGTTTCCGGATCTGGGGGATTGAAAAACACCAAATGGGTAATGTCGGTGATCGTATCAGGAACATCCGGACGTTGTACTTCCACATTCCCCTCAAAAGGACTAAGCTGATTATTATTTGCGCGTGCAGAACGGTACAAAGTCGAATTATCAGTCCTATCGATAAACCCCCGACTATTACCAAAGAAAATAAATGCATAGGGGTCTAATCCATTCATTTCCGTCCGGTAACGGAATCCGTCTTTTGTTTGGATATAAAACTTGGAATTTAAAGAACGATTATTACTCCCTAAATTCATCGCGACGTAATTTGTGAACACCCGACCAGTTTTGGAATTTCCTTGACCATCTCGAACCGTGATATCCCAAGCAGAAACAGCCATTCGTTGAGTGTTATCGGTGGGAAAGGATGCATTTACATTTATTGGTGGGGGGTCTCCAGAAGTACTAGGTGCATGAAATTCCACTTCATAAATACCCGTTTCCGTTGCGGTGAATTGACAGGGTGTATATCCACCTGGATTGGGTAAGGGTCCAGCAGTTTCCTTTGCTAGCGTGTTGATAAAACCTTCATTGGTACCAGTGTTTTTGACATCACAAACACTTTCAATTCCCGACGGACTGCGTAAAACAATATCTTTGCCATCAAAACTAGTATGTACACTGGAACCCAAATTAATAACTTCACCCGACTTGACATAGACTTTGAGTTGGGTTTTTCTGGGAATATTTGCAGTTGTACCATTCGACCATTCCAAATAGGGTCGGGAACCACCCCGCGACACCAATTCTTTAGAGCCCTCCGCAACAGCTGGTAGGGAAAGTAAACAAACCAGGGTGGAAGCATTGAGGGTGGAGTGTAATAGCTTTAATAGTAGGTTTTTAAAAACTGAATTGTAGATATGTTTTGACATATCCTCAAAATAAAATATACAATTAATGCAAAAGTAGCATTGTATATTTTGTGGACAAAACAGTATTTTTACCACAAGTCAGGAATCAGGGAGAAGAGACAACCTGTCGAGTCATCAGTAGGTGTTCACTTCCGACGCAATGGGGATTTTGTGGTTGTTCTCATTCACAAGGACAAAAAATAAATCCGTAAATCTACTGTTTGTTTTGTCCGCGTTGATGGATACAAATGATGTATACGAACCTTGAAAATTGAATCTATATAAGTAGGTTAAGTTAAATCATTTTGGGTTTTGGAGAAGATTTTTATTGATTTTTACAGTGAAGTTGGGTTGTTAGGATAGATATCCCAGGACTTACGCAATCACTACTCAGTTACTTCATTGTGTAGATGCGTAGCGGATCGACTGTAGGGTCAGTCTTGTTTTATTGTAATAAGTGTGTAAGTCCTAATATCTTTTGGATAGGATGACTATTGTTAAAAAAAAATGACTTCTGGGATAATTTTTTTAATCACCGATGAAACCATCTAATTCATATTTGAAAAAAAAAGACGTAGCAGTGCTACGTCTCTACAAATAAAATTTACATAATCCAAAATCCAAAATCCAAAATCTATTTGACTCTTCCCCGAAATCTCACAAATCCGTAGGAACCTGTCGGTGTACCCGGTGCTGTTGCATTTGGTAAATCTCCTAAATTGACGATAATTGCACCGTTAGTATTTTCTCCACCACAATCCACTAACTTTTTGCTGGGATTACTGGGGTTAAAGTAAACGGTTTGTGGTTCCACTCCCGGTGGTAAATAACGCATTTTTCCGTTGAGATCATAATTAGTCAAAGCTTGCATTTGACCGTTATATTGCCAAAGTATACCCCTATCCCCACCTATTCCTGGTGCTTTGTCAGGATAATTATTAAACGCAGTCGGGATAAAAGTGACATGATTGGGAATGCGATCGCACAAATACACATTTTGAGCTGTGTCATCACCTGCTGAGAGGAAATAAATTGTGTATTCCAATTCGTCTCCTGGACGCACATTACCACCGTTTGTACCACCAATGAGGAAGGTTGCAGGATTTGGCCATTTATCTGTATCTGCGGGTGTGATGGGGGGATTGGGATTGGTGATGGTAATATTGTTATCGTCGTAGGGATTGCTATCTTCATCTTTGTATACAGCTAGGTTATCACCGTTATTAGTGGTGGTTAAACCGTTGACTGCGGTAATCCGTTTGATGAGGAGAACGTTGGGATTATCTGGTCTGCTAAATGGTATTGTCACCGTTGCTGGAGTTGGATCTTCCTTCCCAGCAGCATCAATGGCAGCATAAGTAAAGACAACAGTAATTTCACCATCATTTGGGTCAATAGTTAACTTAGCTGGGTTATAGTTAGTAATCACTTGACCCGCTGCGATCACATTACCATCGTAATAGAGTATGCCGTTGCTTGGTAGAGTGAAAATCCGAAAACTGTTACCACTACCCAAAACACCATCTTCTGGATCGGTTCCTGATAGTGGTGGAATCTGTACTCTGATACTCCCCCCTGGATTAATTTGGGAAGGTGCTGTAATTTCATTGGTATCAGGAAGTTGTTCGATACCAAAGTCTCGGTCAGCAATATTATTGATACCGATGTTGAAGGGGGTAGTAGCTAAGGGACTGGTACCTACCCATCCCTGGGGAAGTGAAGTTGTAGGAGCAGTAGATCCAACAGTTCCAGGTGTGGTACTTAACCGAATTGTGACGTTATTTTGATTGGAGTTAATGTTAGTGAAGGTATAGGTTCCATTTGAGTTGATGGGTGTTGTGGCAATTACATTACCAGCACTATTTACAAAAATCGCGTTGAGTCCACCTGCATTAGTTCCAGTTTCCGTTCCAGTTTGAATATTGTTAAATGTGTTGTTAGCGCTATTATCTGCGTCATTCCAAACCCGACCAGAAATTGTAATCGTAGAAGAACCAATTGTAATTACAGTTGCATCATTCGGTTGTGGTGTGTTTGGATCATCTGTTGGCACTCCAGTAGTATTACCCAAGTAAAATGTAGTTCCCTGGTTGGTGACACTTGTCGGTGGATTAGCAGTATTGACTCTGACTCGATATTTAAGAATAACTTGATAGGAACTACCTGTTCCTACTACCCCTGGAAGCAGACCTGATGAACGAATCGGTGCAGAATTGGCAAAGGGAAATGTTCCTCCGCTAGCATCAGCCACCGCAACACCATTCATGGTGGTACTATTAGTAACATAGCTGACTCCTGCGGGAATTGGGTCTTTAAAGACAGCTTTCGTTGCCGGGACGGTACCTACATTTGTAATTGTCACTGTGTATTCAACTACATCTCCAGGGAGGACTGTACTACCTGGGCTACCACTAACCTTTGTATAGGTTTTCGTTGATTCCAGAGTGGGAATAGGTGCAGCACAGCTGGCGAAGTCTGTACCCAATGTACTCACAGATGGATTGAATGTAACCGTTCCTGTCGCAGTCAAGGCACCTGTATTCGTATTAATTTGATATTTAGTGTTATTACTACCAGCATAAGCATATAATTTACCATCGGGAGTCAAAGCCAAGCTATTAAATTGTGTACCAGCAGGTGCTTGAGCTAACAAGTTAGCCGGAGAAGAGGCGGAAAAGTTGTCGATGTCAATGGTGTATACATTTTGATCAGCGGCTAAAAATAGGACATTATTTCCATCAAAAGCCATATCTCCATTAGATCCGGTAACGCCAAATAGTGAACTGCGGCTAATCTCTGCACCTGTTGTCGGGTTCAGTTCAAATAAGGTTGTTTGGGTTGCTACAAATAATCGTCCGCTAGGAGAAAATGCTGAACGAATCGTGAATGCACCAGGGTTAAAACTTCCTGTAAGTTGGGTATGGGTGTTGGTAACGGGGTCCCAATAGGCTGTTCTGGTTCCAGAGGTATCGCGAGATGTGTAGAACAATCGACCTGTACTAGGTTGTAGTGCTGCGGCCGCGCTTTGGAAGAACATACTAGTAGAGGGGATGCCATTGTTGGCAGTTGCCTGATTATAGGTAGCAGTGGCTAGATTAACCCGATAAATTCTACCGGGTGACTGATTATCAATTGCATAGACTATTCCGCAGTAAGCAGGTGAAGATGTTTGCGTTCGGGCTGGCTGATGGAGAATAGGGATTGTTAGAATTGCCATCAGGAATATAGCCAGGAATCTAATCCACTTGGGACGAAGAGTTTGGTTTCTCTTCCTTTTTTTCGGAACTGCGATCGCTTTTAATCTTTTATATATAAAATTATTCATACCTGTACATCTATTTGATTTGGGAAGGTAAATAGTTTTCGTGGTGTTTTCGTAGAGACGCGATATATCACGTTTCTACATATTTCGCCTATTTGTGTTGAATTGTCGCAACCTGTTGACTAACGATTCCTGTTGTTGGGGTGGAACAATTTTTTGTCTCCCAAATCCGTTGAATAGTTCGTCGATTTTCACTGTTAATCCCAGGTAGGGACCACCCGCAGACCGAGTTCCGGAAAAGTCGCGGTCGTCTACTTTGCCAAAGACGTAACCTGCTGCTAAACGCAGGGTGGGGGTGAGGTAATAACCTGCTTCAACAACAAATCCGGTTTCACTGAAACCTCCTTGATTAATCCATCTCGCTTCACCAACAATGTCAGTACTGTATCCCAGACGATAGGTTAATCTGGCTTGGGCTAAATTGGTATTAGTGGTTCCCGCTAAATCACTGGCGATGTAGGATGTGGTGTTACGGAGTGCGTATTTACCGTAGAGTTCCCAACGCCAATTGGGTGCGTAAATTGTCTCTAGTGCAAGGGTGTGGTCTTCGACTCCGGTTCCGCTTCCGACCAGGAGGGTTTCGGGGATAGAGGAGGGATTTTTTCGATATTCGTACCGGAATAGGGCGTTAAATTTGTCGTTGTGGGGGTCGCGGTAGGCTAATCCTAATTTTAAGTTAGCAGTGTCGCTGAGTCCGGTTAATCGCTGGTTGGATGCACCTGCTTGTTGATACCGTAAAAGTGCGGTGATGGCTGGTGTGATTTTACCTACGGCTCCGGCGGTGATTACGGTATTGGAACCGGCGGATGATGTGCGGTATTCGTAGCGAGCGCTGGCTTTAAAGTTGGGGTTATCCGTATATTCCAAGCCAATATTGTAGCTATCACCACCATTAAAGCCGATGGCGTAGGCGGATTGTCCGATGGCGAAGGGTTGGGCAAATTGGTTTCCGGCGGCGGTTTTACCAAAAAAGTCGCCAAAAACCCGTTCGTAGCCTAAATTGAGGCGTAATCCGGGGGCTATTTGCCAACGGTTGTTAATTCCGATTGCTCCTTGGGTGGTAAGTTCGTTACTTCCCCCTAATATGGAGTAGCGTCCGGTAATGGTGGTGTCTCGACCTAGTTTGTGTTCACCGCTAATTCCTAAACTGGTGATGGACTGACCGGAAAATTGACCGCGTGTATAAAATTGTTGAGCAAGGGTAAGGTTGAGTCCGGGTGTGAGTAACCAGTTTAAACCGAAAGCTGTGCGGTCAGAGTAGACTGCATCAACTTGGGAGGAAAGGGTTAATTCGTTTTGTGCAAGGAAGGTTAGTCGTTTGCTCAGGGGGAGACTTAAACGCGATCGCAGTTGGTTGGAGTTACCGGAAAAGGTATTATTGATTTTATCTGTGCGATCGCGGTGTATCCAATCGAATTCGAGGTTTCCTTGACCGATTTTTTGTTGGATTCCCGCAGAAATGGTGGTCAGGGAGTTATCAACGCGACCTCCCGGTAAGGGTTGGCTACGGGGTGCGAATAATTCCTCAAAGGTGTCTAGGGGTTGGGGTGCAATCCCAAAGTTGTCTTCGTGGTCGTATTGGAAACGGAGGTTGGTGGTGTTGGTAATTTTACCTGTGACTTGCGCACCGTAGCGGGTTTGTCCGGGGACGAAACTAATGGTGGTATTATTGGCAAAGCCGGTGTCGGCAAAGCGGTAGTAAGCACGTGCTTGGATTCCGGGGAAGATTTGTGCATCCGCTTCGACTCGGACTGCTTCCCCCTTGACTGTTCCCATGATATCGGAATCGTTGTGGGAGCGGGCATATTCGGCGATGAAGCGACTGTTATTCCCGAAGGATATCATCGCATCTGCACCGTAAAGTTGAAAATCGCGGGTTCCTTGATTTTCTTGGAAGTAACTTGCTG
The DNA here is from genome assembly GCF_002368395.1 of Calothrix sp. NIES-3974. Lineage (GTDB taxonomy): Bacteria > Cyanobacteriota > Cyanobacteriia > Cyanobacteriales > Nostocaceae > NIES-3974. The sequence continues at coordinate 199,728 of NZ_AP018254.1, read as the reverse complement.
CAATCCAACTATCTTGGTTTGTTCCCCTAGCCAGATTGTACTGTAAACGTCCGCCGTAGATATTGCCGTCGGAGTCTTCTAATTTTTGTTGATAGGTGACGATAATTCGTCTGACCAGGACTTCCCCGTTGTCTCCGATATCGGTACGTTGTTGAGGTGCTGTAAATAGTAAAGTTCCCCGGTCGTAATCAATTTGGTAATCCTGACCGATATTTAAACGTTGACGCTGAATAATCGTTCCCGGTCGATTTAATTCCTCCGTTTCGATAAACACCGCTTCACTTCCCGGTTGTACCAGACGACGGGAAAGGAAGTAAAATCCACTTGTCCCATCCGGTGCGATCGCATCCCGTTGGAAACCTTGAACGTTATTACCATAGAACCCTGTGAACTGGAGATTACCCAAGTTGTAATTGAGTTTGAACCCGTGTAATTGCCGGGTAAAGGAGGTAAACTGTTGGGATAGCCGGGCAAATTCTTCGGTGTTGTAATCACCCCACATAATATAATCGGGGGATGCACCCCGGACTTTACTGGAGCGTTCAAATCGAGCATACACACTATCAATCGATGGTGTAATCACATCTATTCGGGAACTGTCACCATAGACGGGATAATTTTGCTCATCAAACTGGTAATTGCGGAACAAGCGATTATCACAATTACAATCCTCATTCAAATTGCGATCGCTGTTATAAGCTCCTGTAAATAACCATTCTCCCACAGCACCGGTGGCAAATAGGGAGGAACGGACATCAAAACGGGTGCTGCTATCTACTCGATTACTAGTTTCCGGACGGGGACGGAGAAAATCCCGCAGACTACCATAATAATCCGTACTTCGCGCTCCTAATCGCAAATCAATTACCCCTGTCACCAAACTTGGCCGTAGTGCAGTGGCAAATTGGACTTGGGTAAAGGCTTCTAAATTACTCGCAGTAGCACGGATGCGTACTGTTTGCGCATTTATGTTAGATTGGAGTTGAGCAGTAAATTCCCCTTTTTTTGCTTGTACCTGAAATCCTGGAACTTCTGGTTGCAAGTCATTTCCCACAAATTCCCCCGCAGTTGCAGCAATGGTAACAACTGCATCCCGGTGGGAAATATTGCCATTTTCATCCAGTAATTGTCCAGTAATATTTGCCAAAGAGCGACCATCTGCGGGAATAGTTGTTTCCCTGGTGGAGAGGGACATTTTCGTTGGTAAACCCCGTAAAAACACTTTCACACTGCTTTCAAGGGTATTTTCTCCCTTAATTCCCGCAGTAATTTGGTTTTCTCCTTCCTTGAGGGGGACACCATACCAAGTTTGCGTCACCACATCCCCATCAACTTCCGTCCGTCCCACTAAAGATGGGTCTACTAATTCACCATTAACTCGTAGTTCAATCTCGCTTCCGGTTGTAAACTGTAGAATTACGGTTGTTGCAGGGATATCAATGACGGCTTTTTCGCTGGGAGTGAGTATTTTTATAGTTTTGGTAGTGGTAGGGGAGTTAGGGGGGGAATCAGCTGTATGATGGGAAGGGGTATTTTGTTTAATTTTTTCAATTGCAGCAGGTAATTGGATGGCAGAATCTGGTTGGAAAGGTTTAATTGCTTCTGGGGAGGAAATCGGTGTCTGGGGATGATTAAGGGGTTGAAGTTCCTGATTATTCTGGTCTTGATTATCAGTTTTTTTGAAGTTACTTTCCGGATGATTAACTTCGTGATTATTAACTTCTTGACTGAGAATCAAAGAATTATCTTTGAATTTATCTATATAGGTTGGCAATTGAACACTTGCATTCGGTTGGAAAGGTGGAATTGAGCCATCAAAGTTTTTAAAAACCTCTTTTTCCTGCTCAACCCCATCTTGATCAACCAGCAGAGATTCCCGTAATTTACGCTTGAACGCCAGAATTTGCTCATCCCGCGATCGCACCACTATACTATCATCAATATTCTCCTGTCTTTTGTCTCCTATTTCCCCTATAATCTCTCCCGTTTCCCCGTCGATTTCCTCCCCATAGGTTGCAATCGGAGCGAAAATACTACTGAAAATACCCGCAACCGTTCCCAGCAAAATTAAATTTGGATAGGAAAGAATCAGCTTGCGCGCAAAACTAGAAAATAGAGATTTGTGATAATTTCTGTGAAATTTCTTATATATATCTAGATATCTATCAGAAGACCTGTAATTCATTTTTTCACATCCTCCAAGAAGCTAGGAGTCACTGCAAAATTCATCCGCGCAGTTCCACCCGGTGCAATACGAACAAGACGGGATTGACTATTACGCTCCTTGAAGCGACGATTAGGAGCAAGGGTATAACCCGGTAAACTACTTAAATCCAATACACCCGTATGATTTCCTGGTAAAACATTCGCAACCGAAAATAAACCATTCGGGTCAGTTGTGACACGATTACCATTATTTAAATAAATTACCGCATTCGGGATACCCGGTTCATTTTCCTGCTGTTCCCCATCAAAATTCTTATCTACAAACACCCGACCAATAATAGTACCGCAATCGGAAATCATCCCCGGACGCAATTGTAATTTATGGGTCGCTGGACCATCCTGGGTACGGAAATTATTATCCACCCGTTGCGCATTTACCACCGCACTATTTACACCACTACCTCGCATTGCATCGGGAGTAATTCGCGTTCCATAGACAATATTTAAAACCGACCGTGGTGGTAAAATTGCATTAGTACGGAAGATGACATTTTGTCCATTTACCTCTGTTGAAACTTCTACTTCTTTACCGTTAATTTCTCCCCGAACAGTTTCTGGTTGCAAACGAAAACCCAAAGGTAAAGTATCAATAGCAAAAACATTATTTAAACCAACTTCCACCAAATTCCGCAAAGATAAACGATAAATTGCGGTATCCCCAGGTTCCGCAGTTGCTCTATCTCCCGATTTAATAATTTGCACCTGATTCGGTTGACACAGATTAGTCGCAAACTCAAAGGTTAATAAATCCAAACCCTGTAATTCCGCATCCGCAACCGCAACTACTGTCCCCGTAAATTCCGTTTCCCCCGTTAAACGAATTGGTTGACCATCTAAAGAAGTCGCAACATATCTTAAAATCCGATTTTGAGCATTACCAATACCCGTTTCTCCCCCCGTAGACTCACCAATTCTAATGCGGATACGACGCTGTTGATAAATCGAATTTGCTGGTGGATTAACAACTAATATATAGGTTTTACCAGGTTGAGTTTGTCCCTTACTGGGGTCAAGTAAAAAATTATAGGTTCCCCGTAAATTGGGGTCAGCAGGGTTATTTTGGAGGAAATAGGGATTCAGGTTTTCCGCGTTTGGTAATCTTCCTCCAGGAACACCATTATTGGGAATATCCGGTAATTCTGTGCGAGTTAAATCCACTAATCGACCCAATTCTGTCCCTGTCGGGTCACTAGGATTAGTTTCATATACACCAACGGAAAAACCTGTATAATCCGGTAAAAGTTCACCACCACAACCTAAAATTCTCCCCAAGGGGTCAATTAACCCCCGTTCTGTATTTAAAACCTGGGAAAATCCACGAAAAATTCTTCCTGTACCATCACTATATTGATAGCTAGCTTGGTTAACAATGGGAATGCGATTATTTTGATTAGTATTTTGATTATTGACCAATTGCGCTTGAGTTGGAAAAGACGATGACAATGAAGTTCCCATTAGGAATACCATCGTGCTAGTTGTTAGCCAACACCTTTTTTTTTTCGTACATTTAGCATTATTTAGCATCTAGAAAAGTAAATATAATAGAAATCCGATTTAGTGTTTGAATCTATTTGTTGGGGTCAGGGAGTAGTGAGTAGCCATCATGAACTGCATACACCAGAACGTACGAAAGTGTTTTTTCCTCTACTCCCCACTCACTACTGACTTTCAAACCTTCAATTCCTGGGGTCAAATTGCAGAAAAAATTTTCCACACCTTCTACAACTACCTGTATTCTGGACGTTACTGATGTGATGTATGAAATTGATTCGTTGGATGTGTAAAACCCGGATGGAGACGCGATATAGCCTCTTTCAGAGGAGCTTCGCTAACGCGTCTCTACATTTTATTCATACCTGGATTCAGCAACGCTGTATTTTGTCTTCTACCGAACCCTTAACTGATAACTTCCCTTGACATTACTCTTAGCAGCGATCGCATTGGGAAAATTCCAGCGAATATGGGTGTATACTTCTGCGGGTGCAGGTTTTTCCTCCACCTTCCCGTTCGCAAGTTTCACCTTCACCGTCGGATTTTCCACAAAATTACGTCCCCCATCAATACTGTAGGTAATTTTAGCGTTCGTATTAGCGTTAGCAGATTTAAGTACAAACACCATCCCCTTGGGAATCGGTTGATTAAACGTTAGATTTTTCACCGCGCGATCGCTTTGATTTGCACCTGTAATCGTGTATCGCAACACATCCCCCGGTTGAACAGTCACTCGACCTTGAAGAGGTTCCCAGGAGGTTTTCATTTTACCTTGAACATCCTTAGTTAAAACTTGTTTCTCCGCAGTCAATTCCAACTTCAGCATTGATTGCTTTTGCACATTCTGCGCGATCGCAGTTATCGCATTCGTCCCACCTCCCAACGGAACCCCAGCAATCACACCAGAAAATGGTAATAATAATGCTGCTCCAGCAAACACCGCAATCGTCAATTTTTTCATAATTAAAACCTCAAAACTAAATAAATCCTCAAAATTTTCGGTCTACCGTAGAGACGTAGCACCGCTACGTCTCTACAAATGGGTTGAAATGCTAATTAACTTTGCGTTGGAAAACAAACTGACGCTGTTCACCAGGAGCAACCGGATTAGTCACCGTATTCACATACTTACTCACATCTGTGTCAGCAGTTGTTCCCGTTTGGTCAATCGAGAGATTAGCACCAGTAGCTCCACTGTAGAATTGAATCGTTGCAGTACCGGAATCCCTCGCAGAACCAACTACGTTACTGGTATCAATTTGACCATTACCATCATTATCCTTAGCCCAGTTATTCTTACCATCACCGGGTGTTGTACTGAGGGTTCCATCCTCCGTAATTACTACCTTGTCAGCGCGGAGAATTCTATTACCTGTACCCGATTCCGCCTCGGAAATATTAGTATAACGAATACGATACTCGATAATATTACCAGGTGCAGGTATTTTCGGATTACTGCTAAATTCCCGGTCTTCAGCACGTACCGCAGGTCCATTTCCAGGTAAGACACGGGATTCTTTCACCATTCGTAGGAAACCTGTATATACCCGGTTAATGGTAATATTATTCGGTTCATTGTTGAAACCAGGGGTACCATCGTCAATGAAAGCAGTGATGGGTACGGGGAAACCACCTACTAAATCGTTTGGATCTGGTGTGGTTGTATCTAAGTCAGTGGAAAGTGGTGTTCCTGGTGGTAAATTCACCTCCACCCCGTAATTAACCTGCGCACCCGGAGCTAAATTGGGAATGGTGATGTAATCGGTGGGATTATTAAACGCTGTTCCATTCCAAGTATAGGTCTTGGATTGCTGACCGTAGGTGATTGTCACCGTTGTTCCTGCTGGTAAATCTGCGGGGTTAGCAGGTGGTGTGGGAATCAAGGAAATATTATTGGGATTAGTACCGCTATTTCTGACGGTATTGGTAAACGTAACTGGAGATGGGTCGAGGGTATCACCAGGTTTTTTATCTTCAGGAACTAGGGAAGATTTGTTTGTAAAGTCATCATTGTTGTTGGTCGGTCCAATCGCATCAGGAGTCCGTTCCGGTCCATTCAAAACCGCATTATTCTGGGGAACGTCAATTACAAAGGAGTTTGCTTCACCACCAGGTCCGACACCAGTGTTATTATTACCCGTATCAATTCCTGTATTATTTAACTCAGTCGGATTATCAATAAACCCATCCGTCACAGTTGGTGTATTATCGGGAATTCCATCACCATTTGCATCCACAGCACCGGGAGGAAGATTATTACTGTCGTAATTGCTGGGATTTTGGTCACCAGATTCATCATAAACCTGATTATCGGGAATTCCATCACCATTATTATCCACGGTCGGTACACCCGCAGTTTGACCAAATAACTGAGCAATATTATTCACAGTTAAAGGTGCTGTTTGACCAGTTCTCACCTTCACCTGTACATTAAACCCACTCACCGTCTGACCAGGTGCTACAGCAGTGACAACATTCGGGTCATTGACAAAACCAACACGGGTGACAGTTGCTAAATTTGCAGGAGGTGTGGTTGTCCAAGTTGCTGCATTGGCATTTACAGATACAGCATCAGTTGTGTATACTACCTGCCAACCAGGAGGAGGTGTGGGAATTGCTGCTAATTCTGTTCCTTGGGGAATCGCATCGGAAACTAAAATTCGGTTCCCCGTCAAACCCCTCACCGTCGTTCCCGCTAAGGGAGCAGGGGTAATCCCATTACCCGTCGGGTCATTCAATTCCACCCGTAAACTTAAACCGTAGGTTAATCTATCATCCTCAATAGCAGGTGTTCCGGCATTATCATAATTATTACGCACCTTGAGAACCGTTGCCAATGCATAGGTCTTCACTGCTTGATCTACGGTAATTCTTTGGGTTGCACTTGCTTCCCGAACTCCATTCACAGGTGCTCCATTGACTTCACCAGGAGTACCATCCGGGTTATCCACCGTATACACGTCACCACCATTGGGGTCACGCAGTTGGTTTTGTGCATCCCCTGGAGTATCACCCAAGGTTACGTTAATAATATCGTTAGTTCGTGCCCCCGCAGCAACTGTAACCGGTACACGGACTAAAATAGAACCGTTGACGGGAATAGAACCAGAAATATATTCACTTCCAGGAATCTGAGTCCAGGTAGCACCCCCATCCAAACTATATTCAGGTTTTCCTGCTTGACCTGGACCTGTCACCCTCACTGCTTCCGGAATCCGGATTCGAGTCGGGTCGTTACCAACGTTAGTTACGGTGTAGTTGTAGTAGATAGTATCACCAACGTTAGCTTGACCGTTATTATTTAAATCTTCTCTGAAAGTTGTACCGCTTCCGGTGACGGTAATACCAGCAACCTCTGCAACGGTGACAACAACTGTATTCGATGTCGCATTGATTTTTGTATTCGGGTCAAGGGGGTCTTCGTAGGTTGCAGTTGCGGTGTTACTAATGGATTCACCAGCACGGGTTCCTTCCGCAATTACCGGTGCAACAAATTGGATAATACCACTTGTAATCAATACAGTTGCTACCAATGAGCGATATAGTTCTGGGAAAAATTTGACAGATTTACGTGAGTATGACATATTTGTGTTTAATTTTTAGTTTTCTTTGTAATCAATCTTGCGTTGCGACGTAAGATTTTTCTTTTTTTTTTACTCCTGATGGGGACATCAGTGAATTTTTACATCAAGCTTTCACAGTCCTTGAACTTCGCAATTGTTCGAGTACTCTATAATTGCGAGTTAGAATTGTGGAAACAAAAAATCCTATTGACCGTCAATTATTAACAGTCAAACACCTAAGTTCTACTGATAGGGTATCTGCAACCTGATTCATTATTGAATTATCTGCAAAGCTTGATACTATGTGTACATATAAAATTTCGGGACAAAATTGCTGACATCAGCTAAAAATCATTGCGTCAATAATTACGGATTGTCAACAGTTAACTGTTAACAACAAGTAAATATATGACTTCAACCCGCAATAGCTTGTTTGAATTGTCTCTGTACACATATATCTCAGTAAATGGCTTTGAACTGATTTGATTTAAGGTTTTTCTGACTCCCTCTAGTTTTGAATGTGTATTTGTGTTTGCTCTGCGGTTAGGGAATCACTTACTTCACTATCTTACCTTCTACAAGCATCAAAACATCTAGAAAGTTCTACAATGAATGTAGCATTTACGATTTTGTTCCCCCTCAGTAAAAGCACTTAAAGACTTGATAAATTAACCATTACTGATGTTGAGGAAAAAGATGCATTGAATTGTTGATTTTTTCCTATCTTTAATGTTGTTTCACCTGGTTATACATCTTCATTCCAGCAGATTTTGACAATGTGGTAAATGTTTACGTAGATATAGGTATGCAACATGTACAATATATACAACTTTTAAATAGATGTTAAACTGACTCCTTTACATGTGTATACTTCGCACCCTGATATATTCCCCTTTCGATTTGTTGATGGTTGACTGTTAACCAGCATTAAGCTGTTTGAAGTATTAAAAATTATTCCAGTACAGACGCGACATGTCGCGTTTCTACTTCCCATTTTCAAATTAGTTTTGAGGTATACAAAAAATTTCACAGGTGAAGGTGGTAGATTAGTGGCGTTATACTAACTACTTTGCGGTTTATAGTTTCATGTATGATTTCTCCAGATTTAATCGGGGAATTACTGTCAACCTATGGTTCTCCCCTATACGTTTATGACGGCGATCGCTTACAAAAAACAATTAGTCACATTACAACAGCGATTCCCTATCCCCGTACCCAATTTCACTTTGCAGCTGTCACCAATGGTAATATTAATTTGTTGAAAATCTTTACAGATGCGGGTTGGGGTTTACATGCAAATACACCGGGAGACATTTATCTGGGTTTAAAAGCGGGTGTTGCACCGGAGGGGATAGTTTATTCCGGTAGCAATTTAAATCAACAGGAGATGGAACAGGTTTTAGATTGGGGGGTAAAAACTCTGAATCTGGATAGTTTGAACCAGTTAGAGTTATGTTGTCAAACAATTCAAACTCGATATCCGTCTGCTGCTGGGACTTGGAATTTAGGTTTACGTTTGAATTTACCAGAAATTACTGGAGACAGTCGGATTGGTGTCCATCCCAGGGAATTTGAGGAGGCAGTAGCCCTTGCAAAAGCCTATGGCTGTGAAATCAGGGGTTTACATTTCTATCGAGGAACCGGGACAAATGCCACAACCGCATTTACTGAAGTCATAGACAAAGTAATTGCCACAGCCCAACTGTTACCCGATTGGCAATATTTAGATTTTGGCGGTGGATTTGGCTATCCTTACCACCACGATGGGGTTGGCTTTGATTGGCAAATCTTCGGCAGCCAAATTAGTCAAAAAATGGCCAACTTAACATACCCAGTAAATTTAATTATCGAGCCAGGACGAGCTGCGATCGCAGGATGTGCATATTTATTTACAAAAGTCGTGTCTGTGAAATGGCAGGGCGATAAACAGATTTTGGGGGTTGATACAACCGTTGCCAATCTGTCAGTTCCTTCCGTACATGGAGGTTACAGGGAGATTCGTGTCTGTCAGCAAGAGGATTCATCACCGCTTTACACCACAGATGTGTGTGGGAACACCACCTATTCGCGGGATTATTTGGGTAGAAACTGTCAACTGCCAAAACTCAAAATTGGTGATGCGATCGCAATTTTAGATGTCGGTGCTTACGGTTATGCCATGTCATCCCACTTTTTACACCGTCCTCGACCAGCAGAGGTATTACTCACAAATCAGCAACATCGTTTAATTCGCCAACGAGAAGATTACAGTGTGCTATTAACAAATCAAGTTGTTTAAAAGGAGACAGGAGACAGAATCAATCAATTAATTATCTAATCCCGGATTTCTCACAAACCCCTAAAACATTTAGGGAGTAGGGAGCAGGGAGTAGGGAATAGAAATAAAACTTCGATGCTGCTTCACAAATAATAAGTAGGGTCTGCGGTAAAAGTCTTTTAGTAGGGGTAGGGAAGAGGGAGTCAAAAAATTACAAATGCAAGGTTTTAAATTTTTATATATCCATGTATTTGCAATTTTTTTCACCCCAAGTAGCCTCAGCACCTTACAAGATGAAAGTCTGACTATTTTTCAGCTAGCCCTAAGTAATCTAAAATCTATAATCTAATTATCTAAAATCCCATGAAATGCATCAACTGTGGAACCGATAATAATCTCCAGGATAGAACCGCTAATCAAGGTAGATGTAAAAGCTGCAATCATCCCTTTGCCTTTGAACCCACCGCAGTGGGAACTCCGAGCAAAATGACAGACCCATTTTTTGCCAAAGTTCTAGCGGATATTTCCGTTAATGACAGCTTATTTTTTAATGAAAAACAGTTACTTTATTTATTAAATAATCGTCTCAAACTGAAGTTTGATTATGATAGTACATTTGGTTGTTTGTATCCACTTTTTGGGATAATTACACTAGTTGTTAGTATTTCTCTATTGTTGAATATTGTTGGTTTAGATTTCCGTTCAAATATCTTCTATATTGCGACAATTATTGTGACAATTATCTACCATGTCTTATGGATACTCGCATTATATGATGGTACCCAATCCAGCAAACTAAACAAAAAAGAGCGCAAACAAAGCGCTCATAACTTAAAAAAGCTGGGATTTATTATCCTCATCATTGGCGGATTATTGAGCTTATTTGCATTTAAATCCTTCCCCCTCTTTGTGATTGCCGTCTGCTTAGGAATGCTATCCATCTATCTTGGCTACAGACCAATCAACCAAACCGAATTACCAGAAGAACTTATTATTACCCCATCCCAACTGCAAACATGGTTAAATCGTTGGCAAGAGATTAACGGTACAAACCCGAAAATCCTCCCACCCCCAATCCAAACCCTAGCACCAGCCAATATTAACCCCGATGTCACCGCTTATAGCTTCGACCGATTAATAGTTTGCGATCGCGCAGATATCGCTCAATTTCTGATTGCCAATAATTTTCACTTTGAACATAACTGTGCCATCCTCAGCATAGATAGATATCCTCAAAATATTTTTGCTACCACCATGCAAATGCTGCGACGCAATCCCGACCTCAAAATCTACACCTTACACGATTGCACCCCTTCCGGAATCACCCTTCCCCACCAACTTACCACCGACCCCGACTGGTTTGCCAATACTAACTTACCCATCACAGATATTGGTATTACACCCCGTCAAGTCCTGAGCAAAAAACGGGGAATGGTCATTCAATCCTCATCTCATTACGCAGCAGCAGCAAAAACCCTACCCCTAGAGGTCCAGCAAAATCTCCTTCCCGAAGAGAAACAATGGTTGGAAGCAGGAAACTATGTGGAATTAGAATCCCTCAACCCCCGTCAACTCATCCAAATTCTCCAGCGTGGAATTACTAGTAATACCTTCAACATCGACAGCGAAGATAGTAACCTCATGCTGATTGGTGATACCGGAAGTTTCATGTATACAAGTGATAGCTTCGGTTGAGGCATTACAGAATTAGAGTGTAGAATTGTAAGACTCCCCGATAAATCAATAGGTTATGTCAGCGAAGGATCAATTTCACGATATTATGAGATTAGCTTTGGAAAAAGACGGGTGGAATATTACAAACGACCCTCTATATATTGATTTTGGTCAAGTTCAGATGCGGATTGATTTGGGAGCAGAGAAGTTAATTGCAGCAGAAAAGCAAGGAGAAAAAATAGCTGTTGAAATCAAAAGTTTTCTCAATCCATCAGCTATTACTGATTTTCATCTTGCTCTCGGACAATTCCTTAACTACCGCACTGCTCTTCGTGGAAAAGAGCCAGAACGTAACCTATATTTAGCTGTTGATCTAGAAACTTATAATGATTTCTTTGGACTTCCATTTATACAACTTCAAATTCAGGAATTTCAATTAAGGCTAGTGATTTATGATATTGAAACTGAGGAGATAGTGAGATGGGTAAGTTAGAAAAATATAGAGAATGCGTTCAGCAACTTTTAGAAAAATATGGCAGTTATAAACCTTCCTACGGGGATATAGAAGTAGAAAAAATATTTGATACTACACGCGATCATTATCAAATTGTTAGTGTAGGCTGGGAAAATAAACATCGTGTTTATGGTTGTTCAATACATATAGATATCAAAAACGAAAAAATTTGGATTCAGTGGAATGGAACTGAGATCAATATTGCGGAGGAGTTAGTTTCGATGGGTGTTCCCAAGCAAGATATAGTTATCGGATTTCATTCTCCTTATAAAAGACAATTTACTGATTTTGCTGTGGGTTAGGAAGTAAAGACGCAGCAATCTACGTCTCTACTTCTTGGATTGAGAAGAAGGAGCTAAAAACGGGGAAAATACTGATTCGGAGTTGGTGTACCTTCCTCAATTGGTGCTTGGTTATTATTTGGTTCGGTCGGGACAACCGTACCATTGTTAAAGTCTGGTGGGGTATCCGGAGTTGGTTTTGGGGTTAGTTTTGGCTTCACATCTGGTCGAGAAGGAGGTACATCCGTTGGTGGAATTACAGGATTTTGATCTATGGGTGCTTCCGTGGGTTCGGGTTCAACGGGAGTGGGAGTATCCTGCATCGGTTTTTGCAAAGATAAGCTAAAATTATATGTCCCCTCTGTAAGCCCTGGGAGTAAATACATTTGAATCGTATATCTACCAGTTAATGGTAAAATACCCTGGTAGGAGCTAACTTGGCGGGCAATGCTATCAATTGGCTCTCCCCTTGGTGTTAGTACCGTAAAGGCAACTGTACCAACTTGATCCAGGGTAGCTGTTAATCTTTCCCCCTCTGTCCCCTGAAAGGTAAATTCAATTGTCTCGTTAGCGCGAATTGTCCCTTGTTCGCGAGCTATTCCCGAACTATCGAATCTTAAACGCTTACTACTAGTAATTGGCTCCAATACAGTTGGTGTGGGTGTAGGTGTTTGTGGTTCGCTAATGACCGGAGAGGGAAAGGTTTGAGGGGAAGTTGGTATATTTTCTTGGGGAAACCGGGCATTATTACGGATAGAACTAACTATCGCCCAAGAGCCAAACCCAGCTAAAATTACTACTGCCGCCCCAATCGCTCCCACCGCCAAGGGATTATCTAAAATGGATTTATCACTAGGATTAGGTATAACAGGATGCGGACGTTGGGGAGAACTTGGATCTGGGGTTGAGGATGGTGTGGGGTCAGGACGGGCACCAACTGCAAGGGTTTGTAAATTTGAGATATTTGCTGGAACCGTTGGCGATGGGGGAGATACGGGAAATGCGGGTGTAGCTTGACTCAGCCCTGCCAATGCCTGAATTACCTCGGCAGCTGTTTGATAGCGATCGCTGGGAATATAACTTAACATCCGATTCAAAATCTGGGCAAAACGGGGATTCACACTCGCGTAACGCTGCCAATTCCAAGCAACCTGGGTTTCATCATACAACTCCTGGGGTTCCTTCCCCGTCAACAACACTATTGCTGTCACCGCCAAAGAGTATAAATCACTACTTGCGTATGCCCGTCCAGTTTGCATCTGCTCGCTGGGGGCGTATCCGAGTTTACCAACAGCAGTCGCATTCACGGATTGGGTGGGAGCTTGTAATTTCGTCGCTAATTCTTTGACCACACCAAAATCGATCAATACAGGTAAATTATCCCGTTCCCTCAAAATAATATTTTCTGGAGATATATCTCGATGGATGATACCAAGACCGTGAATATGCTCTAAAATTGGAAGCAACAACCGCATTATTTGTATTACTTCCATCTCAGTAAAAGTTTTTCCCTGCAATTTCCGCTCTTCCAGTAACGTCCGATAGGTTTGACCAGGAACATAATCTTGTACCAAAAATAAACGCTGATCCTCCTCAAACCGTTCTCGAAACTGGGGAACTTGGGGATGCTGAATCTGGTATAAAATTGCCGCTTCCCGTTGGAATAATTCCCTAGCCTTATCCCAAGCACCCGTTTCCGTCGTCACAGGAATTAATTCCTTAATGGCACAAAGCTCATTGAAGCGACGGGTATCTTCTGCCAAATAAGTGCGTCCAAATCCTCCCTGACCAAGAATACGAAGGATTTTATAACGATTTTGTAATATATGACCAACAGAAATGGGTGCTTGCATGATGAATCGGTTAAGTTTACATTTCGTCGTTGATAAGTTCCGCAGTGCGGTTTGTCAGACAATTTTGGATTTTGGATTGACCCTGTGGATCAACCTCAGAAATTGGGTTGAGGATTTTTGATTATTTTAGCCAGAAGTCACTATGGGTCTCATGGATTGGTTCCACTCATACATTTGCTTCGTACCACCAAAGAACAATTAGTCAATCTACCCCATAGAGGATTATGGCATAAGCACCCCTAAATTGTTTTCGCCTCAAAAACCTATGGAAAATTTTTAATCAAGAACCACAAGTTTTATCTAGTTTATCTGTATTGCCAATTATTTTCCCGATTTCCTGTATACCGTTAGATTATTGAGTTGAAAGTGAGCAGGGAGTAGGGATTAGTAGGAAAATCAGTCCGTTACTCAAGGCTTACAACTTACTTGTGAGAAATCCAGGTTTCATCTGTTGTTGGTGTAAGCAGTATATGATGGCTACTCTTTCTAGTAAACAAGGCTTATTTCCAAACCGATTCCCCACTCCCTACTCCCTTTATTTTCAAATAACAAATTACTTTTGTAGGTATTTTTACTTATACATAAAATTCAAAATCTACATAAAATTCATAGGAATAATTCGTAGTTGGTTATAAATTAGATAGGGGACAATGAAAATCTACCGATATTTCGACTTCAAAGGCAAAAATATCACCGATTCAATCGGAGACTAAATTATTTTAGCGAACCTAGAGGCGATGGTCTGATAAATAATTCTGAGAACATGACAAAATGTCTGTTAAGCTGTCAAACGGTGGTGTTTGGCTAATAGTTCTGGAAAGTGCGGATTTTTGCTTTTCGCAAAGTGATTTTGTCAGCTTTTACAAAGAGTTGAAAAAAACTGTGACGTAATTTTTCAGATTATTTCACCACGAGAAAGCCTTATTTCTAATGATAAGATTGCCATGAATGCACATCGAGGGTCTACTGTGCTCAGTTCTGCAACTTTCAAATTGCAACCTCCCATCACAGGAGTGACGGAAAATAATCGCTTACGGCTATTTTCTGGCTCTGCGAATTTACCCCTGTCTCAAGAAGTTGCCCGGTATTTGGGAATGGATTTGGGACCGATGATCCGCAAACGTTTTGCGGACGGGGAATTATATATCCAGATTCAGGAATCGATCCGGGGTTGTGATGTATACCTCATCCAGCCAAGTTGTCATCCTGTTAACGATAATTTGATGGAACTGCTGATTATGATTGACGCGTGCCGTCGCGCGTCAGCACGGCAAGTTACCGCAGTCATACCTTACTATGGCTACGCACGTGCGGATCGTAAAACCGCAGGACGTGAATCAATCACAGCCAAGTTGGTTGCTAACTTGATTACTCAAGCGGGAGCCAGTCGCATTCTGGCAATGGATTTGCACTCGGCCCAAATTCAAGGTTATTTTGACATCCCCCTTGACCATGTATATGGGTCTCCAGTCATTCTTGATTATCTCAAGAGCAAAGACCTTTCGGATATCGTCGTTGTATCTCCGGATACTGGTGGCGTGGCACGCGCCCGGGCATTCGCAAAAAAGCTAAATGAGGCTCCCTTGGCAATTATTGATAAACGTCGTCAAGCCCATAACGTCGCCGAAGTCATGAATGTGATTGGTGATGTGAAGGGGAAAACGGCGGTGCTGGTGGACGACATGATTGACACTGGTGGAACGATTACCGAAGGTGCGAAAATGCTGCGGGAAGAGGGTGCGCGACAGGTTTATGCCTGTGCTACCCACGCAGTGTTTTCTCCCCCTGCGATAGAGAGGTTATCCAGTGGGGTGTTTGAGGAGGTAATCGTCACCAATACAATTCCCGTTCGGGAGAGCGATCGCTTCCCCCAATTAGTTGTTCTTTCAGTGGCTAACTTGTTAGGGGAAACGATTTGGCGCATCCACGAGGATAGTTCTGTTAGTAGTATGTTCCGTTAGTGGCTATTTTGTTGTTGTTTAGGCAACAATGTTGCAACAGTTAACAGTTAACGGCTAACTGTTAACTTTTTTTTCATTAAATGGCTGATTCCCATTTCCTGAGTTGGAAGGGAGTAGGGAGTAGGGAGTGGTAGGAAAAACCAATTTGATTGGTTATGGTGTCAGCAATACAGCAATAATAAGTAGGGCTTGGTGAAAATATAGTAAAATTTTTATTGCGCATAAGTGCTTGTGTCGGTTACTCTCCACTCCCTCTGTATCAAGTCATACCATTTTACTTTGAAGTTGATACATTTAGGCAAAGGGTGCAGGGGGAGAAAATGTATCAAAATTTGAGTGAAATGGTATCAGTCCCCCGTGTTGTTTGGACACAACCAAGGGCGACAATAGCTAGTGGTCTATGCATTAGTTCTGATGGGTTGGTCATTGTGGCTTTAGCGTCGAAAAAGCGTTAATATAAGGCGCTAGAGCGCTACTACGAACCTTTCCTAACCCATCAAATTAATTTCATGGAGTACTACTCCCAACTCCCGACTCCCTATTTTCAAGCTAGGTAGTAGCCGCCGTTTAAAATGGTCTGGGAGGTACTATCGGCTCTTCGGTGGGTTGAGGTTGGGGGGGATTGAGGAAATTTTCCCATTCGCGGATTTGCTGTCTAGCTAAACCGTGAGCGGAGGTTCCCCGGGGAATTAAACGGGCTGTTTCGATTGCACGGGTAATACTTGATTGGGATTGTCCACGGGCAATATCGAGAATTTGCTGACTCCACTGATCTATTGCTGGATTTGCCTCGTTACGGAGGAAGTTGCGTCGGGGGATGCGTTGGGCGATACGAATTGCCTCAGCGAGGGCTTCTGGTGTACCTCTGAGGGCTGTATCTCTGGCGTTTTTCCAGTTTTGCTGTGCCGTGAGTTCCTCTTGCCAGGTATCAATATCGTTGCGAGCTTCCCTGGATAGGGAGCGTCCCTGACTAATTGGTCGGATTGTCTCGATGGCGGCTCCCAGGTTGCCGTTTGCTGCTAGGGAACGAGCGCGCTCCAGGATTGGTTGGTCTTGGATACGTTGAATGGTGGCTGTCCAGGCGGAGATTTTTTTGCGTGCTTCTGGATACAATGCTCTTCCGCGTCTAATTTGACTAGCTTCCGCGATCGCTTGTTGCAGGGAGTTAATATCTTCGGCGAGGGCTAACTGTTCGGCTCGGTCGAGGAAGGGACGGTCTTCGATGGTTTGAATCTGGGCAGACCAGCGATTGATTTCTTGTCGAGCTTCCCGTCCCCGGGGATTACTGCTGGGGATTAATTGGGCTTCGGCGATCGCCGCACCTAGGTCACTAATTGTACCCTGACTGGCCAACATTCGTGCCCGATCTAACCTGGTGACATCACCGATTTCTATCTGCCATCGAGAAGCTAGTTCTTGAGCTTTTTGATACACCGGACGGGAAGGGTCGATGCTTTGAGCTTGGGCGATCGCGGCTTCTAATCCGGAAATTGTTCCTAACCAGGCGTTCCTTTGGGCTTCGGCAATGGCAATAAAATCTTCCGTTTCTGCTTGTCATTTAGCAGTTGGGGGTATCTGTTGGGCAATACTAATCGCCTCATCCGCATCCCGACTATCCAGTCGCCGTTGTGCTATATCTAACATTCTACGCCCGAATTCGGGAATGGCTTCCTGGGCTTTAGGATACACATAGCTACTGCTGGTGATGGATTCAGCTAATTTGATGGCTTTGAGTAAATCATCTACAGAACCATTTCTTGCCAATCCTCTGGCTTGAGCCAGTTTTTCGCCGTCTTCTCGAGCTAGGGTAATTAACTTAGTTAACTCTTCGTATTTCGTCGTTTCCCAGAAGCTATTATTGATCCGTTGTAACCTAGCTGCGGTCATGAAGGCTTGATGCCAACGTTGTTCCCGCATGTGGTCTTCGGCTTCTTTGAATATCTCCTCACCCTTTGCCCAAATTGACTGCCAATTAGCAATTTTATCTTCCACCAACTTATAGGCAGAAACATCACTGGGAATTCGTTTGGCAATGGCGATCGCTTCTTCTAATTTTCCTGCTTGGAATGTGCCATCGGCAATCTCCAAAACCCTCTTTGACCATTCCTCGACATAACCATCTATTTGGCTGCGTAATGGATGATTTTCCGGTAAATCCTTAACTAGAGCGATCGCTTGTAATAAACTATCCACATTCTGCTTGGATGCAGCTAATTCCGCACAGTGCAACCGCACCGCAGCACTAGCTAACGGCCAAAACACTGACGGACAATTGGGAGCGCTAGGTAATTTCAACAGCATCGCCATCGCTAAAAAGGCAACTGTTCCCGGTACGAATGCTAGTAACCCAGTCCACAATACCCAACTTTTTGTCCAGCCTGGTAATTTCCAACTACCCGCATCGGCAACATGCTCGGAAGAAGATGACTGGTCAATAGTCAAGTCTTCGGAAATCGGTTTGTTTTGCTGCTTCACAGATTTTGATTTTGAAGTCATACTTCGGGATTTTATCCCATCTTGATCGATCGGTTGTCGCTGTCGGGATAACCTAAACTGCTGATCTGAACGTAACTCCTTACCTGACGACCAATTTTCTGGAATATCCCGCTCTGTCATCTCTCACACCAAAATTATCAAAGATTATCGCTAATAATTTTCTGTTTTGAATCTCTATTCTGAACTCACACCCTTAGATTTGCCATCCTACACCCTTTTATCCGCAAAAATCTAGTTCACTCCCCTATTATATCGTTAAATACCATGAAATACCCGGAATTTACAGTGCCAATTTATACATTGCTGTTTTTCTGGAAAATCATGTTTGTAATTCCTCAATTAACTGTGTCAAATGTTCGCGACTAGCGTTGTAAACCTCGCCACAAAACTCGCAGGTAGCTTCTGCACCGTTATCTTTGACAATCATATCTTGAAGTTCATCCGTACCCAGCAATTTTAATGCTCCTAACACCCGGTCAAAGGAACAACCGCAGTAAAAACGCAAAATTTGGGTTTCTGGGAAAATAAATAATCCCAGATCAGCCAGTAAATCCTGGAAAATATCGTTTAAAGTTTTGCCTGCTCGTAGTAGGGAGGTAAACCCTGACAGGGAAGCAATACGCGATTCTAACAGTTGAATGAGAGACTCATCCCGTGCAGCCTTTGGTAAAACCTGAACCAATAAACCACCCGCAGCTGTCACACCGGTTTTATCCACAAATACCCCCACCATCAAAGCCGAAGGAGTTTGCTCGGAAGTCACTAAATAATGGGCAATATCATCGCCTATTTCCCCCGATACTAGCTCCACAGTACTAGAATAGGGGTAGCCGTAACCAATATCACGGACAACATATAAAAACCCATTACCAACCGCACCTCCCACATCTAACTTACCTTTGGCATTGGGAGGTAATTCCACCTGGGGGTTGCCAACATAACCTCGTACTGTCCCATCAAGCCCAGCATCGACTAAAATACCTCCTAATGGGCCATCTCCGCGAATACGTAGATTAATCCTTGAACCAGTTCGCTTCATGCTGGAAGCCATTAACAAACCAGCCGTCATTGTTCGACCTAAAGCCGCAGTGGCTACATAGGACATTTGATGGCGCTGTCGTGCTTCTTCCGTCAACCTAGTGGTAATTGCTCCCACCACACGAATCCCACCGTCTACCGCAGTTGCGCGAATTAACTGATCCGCCATGAATCAACCTTACATTTTGTTACAATTTCCTTATATATTGTAAATTAAAATCTTTATTTATAGGAAAAGGCGAGATTTGGGGGACAGGATACAGTAGAGGGAATTTAACTTTTTTGTCACCCCTAAGAGGTTGTTGGGAAAGTATTAATTATCACTATTTTGTCTATCGTCCTGACTCTGGACATGGGGTTATAAAGCTGATTTTTGCTTCGAGAGTACAGAAGCGACATATCGCATCCCTTCTTATTCCCAAAAACGATAATTCAAGTATTAGAATCGACTTTTAAAACATCCTCTAAGCTAATTTCCGGGGAAAAATCGATTTCAACTCCAATACTGGTGAGGATTCTAAAGGTAACTCCACTGACTGATTAGGGAGAAAAATACGTTTGGAACGATAGCCAAAGTTATTTTGCTCATCTTGGAAAGGTTCAGTATAAACTTCTAGCTGATTCAAAATCAAATTAAATATCCAATAGTGATTAATTTCTGCTTCCGCATATAAAGGTATCTTGACATCGCGGTCATAATTTAACGAAGAATCAGCAATTTCAATCACTAAAAAAATATCTTTTGGTGTCGGATGTGCTGATAAATAATTATCCCCAGGAGAACGAACAATCGCAAAATCTGGTTCAGGTTCGCTACCGAAAGGTAGTTGAATTGGGTCTTGACATTGTAGTTCAGCTTTACCGAAAACTAATCGACTGAGCTCTCGCAATAGGTTGCGACAACAAGTTGTATGTGCTGTTCCTTTCGCTACCATCGGTATTAACTCCCCCCTAATCAGTTCAACACGCTCATTTTCCGGGAAAAAACCCAGCTCAATTAAACGATGGTATTCCTCTGGGGTAAAGCGTCGTGTTGTGACTTGACTCAGCATTGTCGTTACACTAGATATGCCTGGCTTTTTCTACATTTTATAGTAGAGACGACCTGTTGTTTTGTCATTGTAGGGATAACTCGTTATTTTGTCATTGTAGAGACGACCCGTTATTTTGTAATTGTAGTAGAGACGACCCGACGGGTCGTCTCTACGGGGGTGGTACATACATGAAAATCCCAAATCCAAAATTTAAAAATTCTGTCCCAGACCGAAATGGAAACGACTGTCACCTTCGCTACCAAAACCGTAGTCAGCACGAATCACACCTAAAGGTGAATTAACCCGTACACCTGCACCATAGCCAAAACCAGTACCGGGTTTTCCGCGAACACCCGCAGGATTTCCAACGACAGTATCCCCAGAACCCAGGTCAGAAGCGAAATCGGCAAACAGTACACCCCCTAAAGCGGACATAATGGGGAAACGGTATTCCGCAGAAGCAAGGACATAGCTGCGTCCACTACCAATATCACCAGAACCAAAACCACGGACGGAATTTGTCCCACCTAAATTAAAAGCTTCGTAGGGTGGTAAGTCACCGAGGACAGTTCCTGCTTGGAGATTTAAGGCAAATACTTGGGGTTGGTCGCTTTTGAAGATGGCTACGGGTGTATATTGGGTGTAATTGGCTTGGAGACGGTTCATGGAAATGTCACCGTTCGCAAAGGGAACGGATTGTTCGGTGCTGAGTTTGAGGATGGAACCGCTAGTGGGGAAAAAGGGGTTGTCACGACGGTCTTTAACTGCTGCAAAGGAGACGGTGAATAGGTCATCAATACCTGTATTGCTGAGGGTTAACTTATTACCAAGTTCGTCGGTGGGGACAATATTACCATCGCGATCGCGGGTGCTAACACGGGTATAGTTAAAGCCGAGGGAGGTGTCCCAACCATCGATGGGTCGTTCTAAACTGACGCTAGCACCAATTTTACCTTCACGCACTCGATCACCGTTAGCCAGTTTCACATCTCCGTCGAAGGTGTTGGATAAACCCCGGTTGCGGAAGGTTCTGATGGTATAACCAATGCGGTTGGGTTCATTTGCACGGTAGGGACTTCTGAAGAGGGTATCAAATAACAAATCACGACGACCTAATTGGACGTTGACTCCCAGGGTATCGTTGACACCTCCCACGTTGCGGTCTTGGTAACTGAAGGTTCCCATAATGCCTTGGTCAGCGTTATAATTACCGCCAAGGTTGATGGAACGCGCACCGGTTTCCCTCAGTTCGTAGGTAATATCGGTTTTGCTATTATCCCCATCGAGACGGACATTGACGCTTTCAAATAGTCCGATGGTGTAGAGTTTTTGCAGGTCTTGACGAACGATACTTTCTTGGAAAACATCACCGGGTTTTAATTTGAGTTGTTTGCGCAAAAAATCCGGTTTTGTCCGTCCGGTTAGGGGTTTACCTTTGCTATCCACATCCCTTCCCTCTTCATCCACGAACTTGAAGTTGATTTGACCAACCACACCCTCAGTCACATTCATGGTTAGGGTTCCACCGGGGGTCGGAGTAATGGAAATTACCCTGGCTAAACTATAACCTTGGTCGCGATACCATTGATTAACGGTTTCTCCACCTTTTTTTAAAGCTTCTGGACTGATGGGTTTACCAACCAGATTTTGCAAGGGTGCAAAGGCTGTTTTCTGGTCTAGGACTTTCGCTCCGGATAACTGGAAAGTGCGAACAATCACTGGTTCAACTTGGAATGTCACCTGTAAACCCTGGGGGGTAGTGGTGGTTGTAACGGTTGCATTTCGGAATAGTCCTGTATCCAGGATTGCTGTCACATCTTTTTGCAGTTGATTTTGACTGGTGTCACCTCCAAGTTGAGTTTGAATCACTTGACGGATGATTTGGTCAAGTTCGGAGTTTGCACCACGAATTTGCACACTAGTTGCAGGAACAACTAGATTCCCATCGATATTGTTTACGGGATTGGGTCTAGTAACTGGTAGTGAATTGTTGGAGTTATTTGAGTTATTAGCAATATTGGTATTGATGACAGTAACGGAATTATTTGTAGTACTGGTATTTTGAGTAGTTGAAGAGGGATTCTTAACAGCAGTCGAGTTATTCGCAACCGTAGTTCTAATCACAACCGCAGAATTAGTATTACTCGTATTATTTTGATTTTGTGTTCCTAGGTTGATGGGTACAGTGGGAGAAGCAGCAACCTTGACAGGGGTTGATGGAGGTGGAGTGGGGGGAGTTCTGGAAATGGAAGATTGACCAGCTTTGGGGACGGGAATTTTAATGGGTGTGGGTTCCGGTTCCAAACCAGGAGCAGAAAATTCGATAACCCGACCATCATCGGTTTCCGGTGGATTTAAGGGAACAGCTACCACAACCACAGGTGAATTGTTTCTCGAAGGACTTTCCACCGTAGCTGGTTTCTGGGAAAATTGGGGGGTTGTTGTCGTTTCGGGGGTAATATTCGGTTGAGGATTTGCTGGTGTGGTTGTGATCACCGGAATGACCACACTTTTGGGTGCTTCCCCACTGGTAGTATTGGGAATTGGTGTCGCGATCGCTTGACCAATATTCACACCCGTTGTCACGCTGGTAAGGGTAAAAAGTGCAGCTGAAGAAACTCGCATAGTATTATCTGTTAAATATCCAAAACAACTGGTAATAATTTTTTTGGGGAGGTAATGCTATGGGGACACAACCTTTTTTCTTCGCACCATTACCAAGTTTCCCATCAACTATTCCTCTTACATTTCCGTGACTTAGGGGTGGTGATTTTTGTTTCTTTATATCTCCAGAAAACATGACGCAGGAGATAGCACACAGGTGTTAAATTGATTATTTCTCAGGGTTTTACTAGTAGTTGAGGTATTTTACAGATGATGGGATTGATGAGAATGTAAAGAATTAGAAAGCAGAAATTCTCAACAATCAAAGATTTACAAAATTTTTCCGGAAATGTTAAATATACGCAGAATATTTAAAGTTAATGTAAACAGGGAGTAGGGAATAGGGAGTAGTAAGTAGAAAAAAAATCCAGGTAATATTTGACATCAATCCAAAATCTAAAATCCAAAATCTAAAATCCAAAATCCTATGGTTTTATCTACCACAACCGATCCATCCACTTCCCGATTGCGTTTACTTGTACTCAGTAACGGTCACGGTGAAGATATTATTGCTGTGCGGATTTTACAAGAATTACAAACTTGGGAACAACCCCCAGAAATTTTTGTTTTACCCTTAGTAGGGGAAGGTTTTGCCTATCGTCACCTGAATATACCAATTATTGGCACAGTTCAACGAATGCCATCGGGTGGGTTTATCTATATGGATGGTGGTAAACAGTTGATTCGGGATGTTAAAGGTGGGTTGTTACAACTTACGTGGAAACAAATTCAAACTACCCGTAGCTGGGTGAAACAACAACAAATAAACCATCTCCAACATGCAGTGTTAGCGGTAGGTGATATTGTCCCCCTCCTATTTGCATGGATGAGTGGGGGAAATTATGCGTTTGTGGGGACGGCAAAATCAGAATACTACGTGCGTGATGAATCCGGAGTCCTACAACGCAAGGAAAAAGGAGCCTACTGGGAAAACTTTTCTGGTTCAATTTATCACCCCTGGGAACGCTGGTTAATGACTCGTCAGCGCTGTAAAGCCGTATTTCCCCGTGATACCCTCACCCATGATGTATTAAAATCAATGGGTGTACCCGCCTACGATGTCG
Organism: Calothrix sp. NIES-3974; assembly: GCF_002368395.1. Classification (GTDB taxonomy): domain Bacteria; phylum Cyanobacteriota; class Cyanobacteriia; order Cyanobacteriales; family Nostocaceae; genus NIES-3974. The sequence goes on along the minus strand of NZ_AP018254.1, from coordinate 175,612 downwards.
GTAATCCGATGATGGATGGATTGCAACCTTCATTTCCTACCCATCGAGTTTACCACAGTGATGCCGAAGAGCGAGAAATGGTACGTCCCCTTGTTTTCACTCTTCTCCCTGGTTCCCGTCCTCCCGAAGCCTACACAAACTGGCGAACAATCATGGTGGGAATTTCCACCTTGATAAGTAGCATGGGTGACAATAAATACACAGCCCACACATCACGCAACTTAGTGTTTTTGGCTGCGATCGCACCAGGTCTCGATTGCGCTCCACTCATCACAACCCTAATGGAGGAAGGTTGGCAAGAGATTTCACCCGTGACAGACTTACCTGTTCCCCTAGGAGAAAAACAACCGTTAGTATTTCAACATCAACAGCATTACCTAATTATCAGTCAAAAAGCATACAACGACTGTTTACATATAGGTGATATGGCGATCGCAATGGCAGGAACCGCCACCGAGCAGTTTGTCGGCTTAGGAAAACCAGCTTTTATTATACCCGGAAACGGGCCCCAATTTACACCACGATTTGCCGAAGCCCAAACCCGTTTATTAGGTGAATCGGTAATTTTGGTTCCCCAACCCCAGGATTTAGGTGAAGCTGTGCGCAGGTTATTAAATGACCCGGATAAACTACATTTAATTTCTGATAATGGTATACGTAGGATGGGTAAACCCGGTGCAGCAAGAAGAATTGCTGAATATTTGATGAAAAAATTTACTTGTTAAGTGTGAGGAAATAGGGAATAGTGGGAGAAAATTCAAAATATTTTCTAGAGCTATTTTAATTTCAGATAGGTTGGGTGGAAAAGCAGTGTCAGCAAACAGAACTGATGGCTCAAATAAGTAAAATTTCAACAACAAATCGGGAAATTAAATACCCTAATTACTTGTTTCACAATAATTTTATTGTGAGGTTATGGTGTAGAAGATAAATAATATCGCTGCATATTTTGCTGCATATTAATGTAACGTGAGTTCGATGAACCTCACCCCAACCCCTCCCCAGGATGGAGAGGGGCAGAAAAATCCATAGTTTTAACCAAAAATCAATGTTTTCAAAGCCTCTTTTCAAGAGAGGGAAAGGTGTGGAGAGGGGTTATTTGAATCCGTCGTAGCGAGCTATGACCCAGGAGTACTCACGTTAATGTATGCGACTCAGACGTTACTTCAATGCGCTTAAACTGCGTTACGCAGTGGCTTCCAAATCTACAATTATCTGAGAAAGTGGTTTTTTCCTTACTCACTACACCCTAATTCCTACTCCCTCCCATAAACATTGTGAAAAATTAACAATTATATCCTGATGAAAAAACGGAAAAAACGCATAAATGTTAGAAGCTAACAAAAAGATTGATGGATAATCATCAAAATAAAAGAGCAAATTATTCATCAACAAATAACATGTTGGAATCCGATAAATCCGCTACACTTTCTCCGGAATCTCGTGGGTTGGCATTCGCTTCATCAAACACTTTTGACGATAATTTATATGCAAAGAATGTATCAGGATTAGGACATTCTTCCCAATCCTTAGCAACAGATACAGAAAGTCAATTATTTGGCTTTGGTCGTAATCCCAATCCCAACCCCTTCATTACCAGTCCAGCAGTTAGTCCCGATTTTAACGCTGATGGTAGAACCGATAAAATTTGGCGGAATACCCAAACTGGTGAAGTTGCCATCTGGTTAATGGATGGAACTAATCCCACTGGTGCAGTCATCGGCAAAAAAGGTGCAGACTGGAACTTTAAAATCTCCGATATGAACGGAGATGGCAAAACGGATTTAGTATGGCGTAATCAAAATACTGGTGAAACCTCCGTCTGGATTATGGACGGTGGAACAGTTCTTTCCGAAACCCTATTACCTCAACTTAATTCTGCTTGGGATTTTCAGGTAGGTGATGCCAACGGCGATCGCAAAACCGATTTATATTGGCGTAATAGTCAAACGGGTGAAAATGCGATCTGGATAATGGATGGGGCAAACATTGTCTCTGCGGATTATTTACCCACCACTGACTCCAATTGGTCATTCCAACTCGGTGACTTCAACCGTGATGGTAAAATAGATATGTTCTGGCATAATAAGAATACAGGTGAAAACGCTGCTTGGATTGTCGATGGTACCCAGGTGACAGGAATTAACCTTGCTCAGTTTGGTGCTGGAAATGAGTGGGATTATAAAGTGGGTGATTTCAACGGTGATTTAATTACCGATGTCTTCTGGTACAACCGCAGCACCGGTCAAGCCTTCCTCTCATCCACCGATGGTGCAAACGTCAACAACACAGAACTACCCACCATTGGAACCGGTTGGGATTACAGCATCGCCGACTTTGACGGTAACGGGAAAACAGACGTAATTTGGCGCAACAAGTCCACTGGTGAAAGTCGAGTTTGGCTGATGGATGGTTCCGTTGTCAGTGAATCTGCCCTACCTAGTCTTGGTTCGGAATGGGAATACAGCCTTGGAGACTTCGACGGTAACGGTACTACGGATATTTTCTGGCGTAATCGGAACACGGGTGAAAACGCTATTTGGGCTATGAATGGAGCCAATGCCGAAGGTGCGTTTACAATTACCACCCCCACCGAATGGAAAACCTTTTAGAGGTTTTGGGAAAAGTCGTTTTTCATCGACTTCGCATACTGATATATTTCCCTTCTAGTAGTTTGTTGAAAATTCACTGGTGACAGAAGAGATGTAGCAATGCTACGTCTCTTTAAGTATTAACCATCTCCACAAAAAGCCCAACCCTTGAACGTGTGTACCTAAGCAAGATATTATTTTGGTATTTCATGAACCCTATATAGGTTAATTCACTGAATTGGGATGTTGAAAAATACGGTTCTACCCATTGGTGACAACTTCAAGCGATCGCAATACCCCTCAGTACCCAAAAAGAAACAGAAACCGGTGATTGCGACAAAGCGATCGCAAAACACCATCAAACCTCCTTCACCCACATACATATCTTGCATTTGGAGCAAGGGAGTGATAAACCTTGAGTAGTGGGTTGATTTTATTACTACTCCCTACTCACTGAATGTTTGAGGAGTTTCTGAGAAATCCGGGATACTAAGGACTAATAATCCAAAATCTAAAATCCTTTCATCCGATTCCCTTTTGAGAGAGCAAATAGCATAAAATCCAAGATAGGAGATGCTAGTTTCCCCAAGAGAGAGAACATGAATTGGATCAAAGCTCTGAGTCAGGATGAACTACCTGCAAATACCCGTAAAGTAGTCAAACTCGAAGACAAGGCGATTTTACTACTCAACCATAATCAAAAAATCTATGCAGTTGAAAATTCTTGTCCCCATATGAAACTACCGATGCGTAAAGGCAAAATTACCGATGATGGTGCAATTGTTTGTCCTTTCCATCGCAGTGCATTTGATTTAGAAACAGGAGAGTTAAAGGAATGGACTCCCTTTCCTCCCGGTGTTGGTAAGTTAATGGGTATGATTTCCCAACAAAAACCCCTAGCTGTTTTCCCCACCCGCGTTGATGAAGGGAATATTTGGGTGGGGATGGAATCGTAAATCGGGTTATATATATCATGTCTGGTAACGTAACCATATTCAAATCATTAGATATGGCAATGAAAATTAATGATGCGTTACCTAGTAGAGACGTAGCAATGCTACGTCTCTACAATTATCGGTAATTATGGGTAATCAACCGTCCATGATGATGATTGCTGATTTGATACATGAAAATTATTTTGCGTGATATGAAAACATGTTAGAACTTGGTATATAGCATTTTTTAATCTATTGGTTGATCAATTTCATTTTGCTAGATATTGGTAGTGCTACTCAAAAGTCCAGGTGTAAAACAAGCCATAAAACCCAAAATTGTTCGTATTGACTGAGGAAAGTTCTGGATTTTCCTACAAAAATGCTACAGTGAACAGCAGATATTTTTGTACCCTAGATTGCATATGCTTGAACATGATGTCATCATTGTTGGTGGTGGACTTGCAGGGTGTCGTGCCGCAGTGGAGATTGCTCGTACTAACCACCAACTCAATATTGCAATTGTAGCCAAAACCCACCCGATTCGCTCCCACTCCGTTGCTGCTCAGGGAGGAATGGCTGCAAGCCTAAAAAATGTTGATACGGAAGACTCCTGGGAAGCACATGCATTCGATACTGTCAAAGGGTCTGATTATCTTGCTGACCAAGATGCGGTGGAAATTCTTACCCGTGAAGCACCTGATGTGGTAATTGACCTAGAACATATGGGTGTATTGTTTTCCCGACTTGAGGATGGACGTATTGCTCAACGCGCATTTGGTGGTCATTCCCATAATCGCACTTGTTACGCAGCCGATAAAACGGGACATGCGATTCTCCATGAACTTGTGAACAATTTACGCAAGTATGGCGTAAAAATTTACCAAGAATGGTACGTCATGCGGCTAATTTTGGAGGATGGGGAAGCTAAAGGTGTGGTGATGTACCGGCTTTTGGATGGGGAAATACAAGTTGTCCGGGCAAAAGCGGTAATGTTTGCGACCGGTGGTTATGGTCGTGTTTACAATACAACTTCTAATGACTATGCATCGACGGGTGACGGATTGGCGATGACAGCTTTGGCTGGATTACCCCTGCAAGATATGGAATTTGTGCAATTTCACCCAACAGGGTTGTATCCCGTTGGTGTGTTGATTTCCGAAGCGGTACGGGGTGAAGGAGCTTATTTGATTAATAGTGCAGGGGAAAGGTTTATGGAGCGTTATGCTCCTAGTCGGATGGAATTGGCTCCCCGTGATATTACTTCCCGCGCGATCGCCTATGAAATTCGTGCTGGGAGAGGTATCCATCCCGATGGTAGTGCTGGAGGTGCTTTTGTCCATTTAGACCTTCGTCACATGGGAAAGGAAAAAATCATGAGTCGCGTCCCTTTTTGTTGGGAAGAAGCCCATCGTTTAGTGGGAGTTGATGCTGTCACCCAACCGATACCTGTTCGCCCTACGATCCATTATTGCATGGGTGGTATTCCTGTGAATACGGATTGTCAAGTACGCAGTAGTGATAGTACCCTTGTCGATGGCTTTTTTGCTGCGGGTGAGACTTCCTGTGTTTCCGTTCACGGTGCTAATCGTTTAGGTAGTAATTCCCTGTTGGAGTGTGTTGTCTATGGGAAACGTGCTGGTGCAAGTATTGCTCGGTATGTTGAAAATCGTCCCTTACCCCAAATTAATGAACAAAAATATATTCAAGAAGCACAACAAAAAATCCAAGCACTTTTAGACCAAGTTGGACAATACCGGATTCAAACTCTCCGGCAAACATTTCAAGATACAATGACGGAATTTTGTGGTGTATTCCGCACTGCGGAATTAATGCAACAAGGACTAAATAAATTGCGAGAATTACAGCAACAATACTCACAAATTTATTTAGATGATAAGGGAAAAGATTGGAATACAGAGATAATTGAGGCTTTGGAGTTGGAAAATCTGATGGTAGTTGGTCAGATAATTCTTGCTTCTGCATTTCAACGTCGAGAAAGTCGTGGCGCTCATTTTCGTGAAGATTATCCCCTCCGTGACGATACCAACTTTCTCCAACACACCCTTGCCTATTATTCCCAGGAGCAAGTTAATATCCAATATCGTCCTGTCTGTATAACAATGTTTGAACCTCAAGAACGTAAATATTAATTCGATTTGGTTTTTGAATTGATCTGTTGAGGTCAGGGAGTAGGGAGTCGGTAGAGACGACCTGTCGGGTCGTCTCTAGAGGGAGTAGTGAGCAGGAAACTATACTGAGTCTTGTTCAACATTCAAGTCGGATTCCTATCCAAAATCCAAAATCCAAAATCCCTATTATCTAGCTCGAATTGGTGACAGAGCTACCCCTTTATAGTAATAGGCTAAAATTTGCAAATGATTAGCACGCTGGAGTGCTAAATTGTATGCACCCCATTGACTCATACCTAAACCGTGGCCAAAACCACGACCCTGGAGTAAAAAATTACCATTACCCGTATCGGAAATCGTGAAGCGGGTGCTACGCAATTTCAGTGCAGTCCGAACTTCCTCCCCTTTGAGGGTTTTCGTGCCTTTGTCGCCAACGATACGCAATTGCTTAATACTACCGAAGGGTGAAAGTTCTTCCGGTACAAGTTGCTTGACCGCACCCACCTCTGGGAAAATTTGGCTAATTTCGACTGCGGAGATATTGCGTTGCCATTGACATTGGGGGATATTTTGGTCAAAATCAGGAACAGCACGCAGATAGGGTAGGGGATTTCCCCAGACATCTTCCACGTTTTCCGTATGTCCTCCCGAACAGGCATGGAATACAGATAAAATAATTTGATTATTAAAAGTTAATACTTTGCCAGCTGTTTTATCTACTGCATCGTAGGTCGCTGGAGACTCGCTGATTACACCTTTGTAGATTTGCCAACGGTCAGGGGTATTACCAAGATCAAAGAGGGGATGATTGCGTTGTTCTTGGCGTTTATAAAGAGCATAGGTACGAGCTGCGATCGCCTGAGCTTTAAGAGCTTCTTGCGGCCAACGTGCATCCATTTCTCCACCGATGACGCTGTATAAATACTCTTCGATATCCACCCAATTGACGGCAGTAACACCTTTGTCCGTCGGAACCACTAATACCCGTCCCCGATACCAGCGATCGCCGATATAAACATAACCTTTTCCAGTGGGTTCAATCCAAAATAGTCCAGAACGCCATCGATCGAGTGCTACCCCTCCTCCAGTAACTGGTTGAGCATAGTAGGCATTCATAGCTGGTAATTGTCCTAATGTTTTACCGCTAGCATCTTTAACAATTGCTTCTGTGGAAGCACCGACGCGAACCTGTTGTACATCTCGTTCAATGGCAACACGTAAAATTACTGATGCATAGGAGGGTGCAACCAGGATTAACCAGATTAGGGGTGTTAGCCACCAAACTCGTCCTTTGATGGGCAAAATCAAGGAAGTTAAAGACATAAGGATTTTCATCGGCATCTAAATGACTAAGACTATGTATAATTATGCTTGGTATAATTATGCTTGACGTGATTGAATTGGGTAGTTTCCCTAATCACCTACCTCCCAACACCTAAAATTTGTGCAGCTTGCCAAAACATATATACTGCCAAAATCGCCAGCAAAAATCTAAACATATTCCTGACAATAGAGTCTGGTAATTTCGGCAAGAATCTAGTGCTAATTTGCGCACCAACTAACCCACCAAAACCCAAAATTAAACCCTCAACTACCATCATATTTCCCTTGACTGCATGACCAATAGTGGCGGATACCGCAGTAATCATAATCACACCTAGACTGGTTTGGATGGCGACTTTGATTTGTTCCCCTAGTAATAGCATTTGCAAAGGAACCATAATTACCCCTCCACCAACACCAAATAAACCAGCCAGAACCCCAGCAGCACCACCGGTCATAATTCTGGCAACTACTGGGTTAACCCGCCTCGTGGAGGAATTAGTAGGATTTTTGGCGAGCTGCTTACGTAATTCTACCAGATAAATATTTAATAACAGTAACAAACCAAAGGCAATGAGTAATAATCCGGCTCCCAAGTCAGTTTTTTTGGCGATTTCAGCAATTTCCACACCAATTTGAGCCGTAAAGGCAGCAGGTAATCCTAATAACACAACCCGTCGCCAATCTAGATAACCCATCCGCCAATTTTGCAGGCTACCGGAAACAGAGGTGATAATAATTGCTAAACTACTGGTGGCGATCGCCGGGACTGAGGCGTAACCTAAAGCGATTTGCATTGGCACCAGTATTGTACCACCCCCAATGCCTAAGAAACCAGCTAAAATACCTGCAAAGAAGCCACCGATGATAAGTAGTAATAGGTTGGGGGGAAACATGGGGATGGAAGATTACAGACTATAAAATTCTAGGATACAGGAATTAGGAGCAAAATCTGGAATGATAGGTACAGCCCCTAACAAAGCCTTGAGATTGTTTCCTTTCACTGCGTTCCACTAGCTTTGGACATACCTTGGTTTTTTATACCGACTTACTCATGTAGATTGGATGATAAACCCCATTAGGATACATATAGCACAAAATCGTGATTCACCCGTAGGGTAGAGTCAGTTTATCTACTGGTTCTCATACACTAGAAAAGTTAATACATAATTCTCTTGCACTAGCTTTAATGTTGATGCTGTCCTGTGAACCTTCAACCTTACGGGTTATGGTTGTTGACGACCATGATCTGACACGTTTGACCTTACAAATTGCCTTGGAATGCCAAAAAAATATTCAAGTCGTCGGTTTTGCCAGCAATGGTCGTGACGCACTTCAACTTGTCCAACGCGAAAAACCCGATGTTGTGATTTTAGACCTACAAATGCCTTTGATGGATGGTTGGACAGCTTCAAGGCAAATCAAAGCGATCGCACATAGTACCAAAATTATAGTTTACTCTTCCCAGGAGGAAAACAAGTTATCCCCAGACCAGCGCGTTCAGGGTGAATGGGATGCTTTCTGTAGCAAAGATATTCCGACCCTTGATTTAATCAAATTAGTACGAGAACTTGGTAATCAGTCAAAAGCAGAATAAATTTCTTGTATAATTAGGTTTATCCCAACACTGAAATTGGATTTGCTCAGTAGCCAAAGTGCCCCCAAGTTTACATTACACTCTCAATAGGTAAGCTGTTTGTTTGGATAGTGCTGCTTTAAAGGTCAACTCTCAACAAACCAAAAGGGAAACATATCAGTGTGCCAAGTATTGATGAAATAGTTTTTTGTCGAGACGCAGATACTTACTACGTCTCTACAACACTTAGTTAGTTAAGTTAATATTATATATTGCTTAAATCACCTCATTGGGAAACGTCCGGTGAAACTCATCCAGTAAATCGTCCATTTCTTCTAGGGCTTGGCTGACATCAATTTTTAAGGCTCCTAAATCAGGCTTTTCTAATAATTGTAATAGGTACTCGCGCTTGGCTTTAACAGCAATCACTCTGTCTTTAATCGCTTGTGTATCCATGTCTCTTTCTTTACCTTGATGAGAATTTCCACTCAACGGTCTTCATTTACCCGCCTCACTGTTTAGTTTAGCCTTAAATAGAAAAACTTTGCCTCTACTCTTCCTCAAGGTGGCATTGATCGCCGATGATAGTAAAACTAGTGTTTAAGAAATATTAAGTAACAACTATGTTCGGTAAGTTTCCCCTGTCGATTTTGGGTTTAACCTTGGGTAGCATTCTGACAATAATTGGATTTATTGCCTATGGGATGCACAATGCGACGTTGAATCTGGTAGGCTTTTTTTACGGTATACCTTTGGTTTTAGGGGGTTTAGCTCTCAAAGCTAGCGAACTTGCACCCGTACCCTATAGCCAACCAACACCACCTGCTATCGTCGAATTACGCGAACAACAAGCTACCCCTACCCAAACTAAGATTCGTAAGGATATTACCCGCTACTGCTACGGTCAACAAGCTCATTTTGACCAAGCTCTAGAATATCTAGAATTAGTTCCCTCAGATGAGGATGATATTCCGATTGTCACAGGTTTGCGGGAAACTGAAACCGATGGTGCATATACATTAATCCTGGAATTCGATTCTCCCTATGTTCCTTTATCTGCATGGCAAGAAAAACAGACCAAAATGGTGAAATATTTTGGTCCAGATATCGATGTGAGAATTACACCCACAGGGGAGGACAAGTTAGAAGTGGCTTTCATTAAGGTTCTGCATACCCCCGCAGCTAACCCGGTTTAATCAGGGTCTGCAAGGGTAGGTAGAGACGACCTGTCGGGTCGTCTCTACAGGAAGTAGGGGTATTTTAGAACTTTATCCAGCTACGACGAAATTAACCAATTTTCCTGGGACAACAATTACCTTTTTAATTTCTTTCCCTTCAATATATTTTTTGGCGATTTCCGATTCACGGGCAAATTGTTCCAAACCAGTTTTATCTAAACTTGCTGGTGCTGGTAAATCACCCCGTCTTTTACCGTTGATTTGAATTACTAAAGTAATTTCGTCGGTAATTAAAGCCGCAGGGTCATGTTTTAACCAATTTTGAGTATGTACAGAATCTTGATTCCCCAACAAATGCCATAATTCCTCACTAATATGGGGTGCAAAGGGAGCCAATAATATCAGTAAGGTTTCAATTCCTTCCCGATATACTGGTGAATTCTGACAATCCGCATCCGCAAGAGCATTACTTAACTTCATTAATTCGGAAATGGCGGTATTGAATTGATAGCCATCTTCCACATCTTCGCTAATTTCCTTGATGGCAGTATGGATGGAGCGACGCAAGTCTTTTTCTGATTTGGATTGGGGGTGTGTAGAATTGTGGCTATCTTTGGCTGCTTGAGGATTATTGATAAATTCCGTCACTAACCGCCATACCCGGTTCAAAAAGCGGAATTGTCCTTCCACATCCGCCTCATCCCATTCTAAATCCTTTTCAGGGGGAGCTTTAAACAGGATAAACATCCTTGCAGTATCAACCCCATATTTAGCAATCACATCCTCCGGTGCAACACCATTCCCCTTTGATTTAGACATGGTTGCATAAACCAGCTTTAAGGGTTCCCCTGTTTTCGGGTCACGGGGGTCCTTGGGGTCAACCAAATAGGTGGGAACCCATTTATCCTTGTCGGCTTTATTGGGGTTCATGTAGGTTAAACCCTGTACCATTCCCTGGGTTAACAAGCGTTGGAAGGGTTCATCAAAATTTAATAAACCGCGATCGCGCAGTACCTTAGTAAAGAAACGGGAGTATAATAAGTGTAATATCGCATGTTCAATACCCCCAACGTACTGGTCAACGGGCATAAAATCATTAACTTTCTCCCTGGCAAAGGGTTGGGTTTCATTCTTCGCATCGGTAAACCGCAGGTAATACCAGGATGAATCGATAAAGGTATCCATCGTGTCGGTTTCCCGTTTCGCTGGTGTTCCACAACTTGGACAAGGTACATTTACCCAATCTGCTAATTTTGCCAATGGAGAACCACCCCGTCCGCTAAATTCCACTTCTTCCGGTAACACCACGGGTAAATCTGCTTCTGGAACCGGAACCGCACCACATTCGGGACAGTGGATAATGGGAATTGGCGCACCCCAATAGCGTTGACGGGAAATTAACCAGTCCCGCAAGCGATATTGCACACGGGGTTGACCAAAGCCCTGTGTTTGCGCATACTCAGTGATTGCTTGTTTGGCATCACCAGAAGCCATACCATCGAATTGCTGGGAATTCACTAATACACCTGGTTCCGTATATGCCGCAGTTAATTTGGCTGCTGGGTCGCCACCTTCAGGAATAATCACCACCTGAATGGGTAAGTTTTGCTCTTTGGCGAATTTAAAATCCCGTGCATCGTGGGCTGGTACACCCATAACTGCACCGGTTCCGTATTCGTACAGGACGTAATCGGCAATCCAAATGGGAACTTTTTCACCTGTGAAGGGATTAATTACGTAGCCTCCCGTGGGCATACCCCGTTTCGGTTTATCTTCTGCGGTGCGTTCCAACTCACTTTGGTTGGCTACTTCTTTGATAAAAGCTGCCACAGCAGGTTTATTTTCCGGGGTTGTCACCTGCATGGTTAAGGGATGTTCCGGTGCTAATACCACATAACTCACACCATATACGGTGTCGGGACGAGTGGTATAAACAGCAACCTTATCCTGACTATCAACGATGGGGAATTCTAAATATGCACCGGTGGACTTGCCAATCCAGTTGGCTTGCATTAATTTGACCCGTTCTGGCCATCCTGGCAATTTATCCAAATCCTGTAATAATTCTTCCGCGTAGTCAGTAATTTTCAGGAACCATTGCCGTAATAATTTTCGCTCCACAATAGCTCCACTGCGCCAAGAGCGACCCTCACTATCCACCTGTTCATTGGCTACCACCGTTTGGTCAACTGGGTCCCAATTCACCGCAGCTTCCTTTTGGTAGGCTAAACCAGCATGGAAAAACTGCAAGAAAATCCACTGGGTCCACCGATAATAATCCGGCGAACAGGTGGCCAATTCCCGTTCCCAATCAATAAACAAACCTAACCGCTTTAATTGCGATCGCATTTGTTCTATATTTTGATAGGTCCATTTACCTGGTAAGACTCCCCGGTCAATGGCTGCATTCTCGGCTGGTAATCCAAAGGCATCCCATCCCATTGGGTGTAACACCCGATATCCTTGCATTCTCTTGAGACGGGCAATCACATCTGTAATTGTATAATTACGGACATGACCCATGTGGAGGCTACCGGAAGGATAGGGAAACATCCCTAAACTATAAAACTTGGGTTTAGCAGAATTGGTATCGGTTCGATTCAAACCCAACTCATCCCAGGTTTTGTGCCACTTTTCCTCAATTTCAGCAGGGTTATATCGGGAATCCACTCAAAACACTCCTAATGCGATCGCAATTTCTAATTTTTGTCTGCTTAAATATTCTAGGTCAACTTGCTGGAAAATGGTCAGTAGTCCGTGATGGGAGAAGGGAGTAGAAGTTGTCAATACGGTTCAGTTAAGGTGAATTGTTTGCTAGGGAGCTACTAGGTTGTGCGATTTAATCCCTTGATGGATGCCACTTGCTTCAACTGGGGGAACCCTACCGGAGCAGTGGCTCCTTTTTATTGCTTTTCAGGTGACAACGGACAAATAGTTGTTCCACGTCTACGTCAATTCTTAAACCTCAAGTCCGATTTCTTGTGTTTGAGGGTTTATTTGTTTGACCGATGAGTCTCCCATGAATGTTTGTACACTGTCAAACAAGAAAATAGCTCATACCTACTGCCGACTCCCCACTCCCCATCCCCTCTGCATCAAGCTATCCATTACCCGGATCTTTCTTAACAAAAAGTAAAAATACTTAAAAGAAGACGAAAGGCTTGATAGGTATAGTTTTGAGAGAGGAAAGATAGGGTGTAAAAAATGGAAAAATGGGCAGCAAGGGAATTGAAGCACTTGGATTTGGGAGATAAACGGCGAAACAAGCGTTTGATAAAGATGGTAGAAGATTTAGCAGCACAACCAACATCGAGTGTACCTCAAGCATGTGGGAGCGTAGCAGCGACAACAGCAGCATATGATTTGTGGAGTTCGCCGTATATAAAACCATCAGATATAAGCAATGGACATATCAAAAGTACAATCGAAAGGGCAAAAGAACACGAGATAGTATTAGCAATACAAGACACAACAAATATGGATGTAACAAGTCATCCAGCAACAGAAGGAATTGGATATCTAGACCAGAGAAAAAGTTTAGGATTAAAAGTACATTCAACGTTATTATCAAGCATAAAAGGAGTTCCACTGGGAGTAATAGACCAACAAGTATGGTCAAGAAATATCGAAGATTTAGGAATAGCAAAAACACGTAGAAAAAGACAAACAGAAGAAAAAGAAAGCCAAAGATGGTTGGAAGGGCTAGAGAGAACAAATAAATTACTACCAGAAAAGATAAAAATCATAACAGTAGCAGACTCAGAAGCAGATATATTTGATTTATTTAATCAGGAAAGACCAGAAAATAGCCACTTACTAATCAGAGGAACTCATAATAGAAAAGTTAGCCATACAGCGAATTATCTACATGAGGCGATCAGGTCAAGTCCAACTCAGGGAGAAGTAGAAGTCAAGGTAAGAAGAAATCCAGAAAGACCAGAAAGGATAGCAAAACTAACAATTAGATACGAAACAGTTGAAATAGAAGTACCAAAAAATAAGCTCGGGCGTTCGCTTTGTAAACCAGTAAAACTACAGGTGATATTAGCAGAAGAAAAGAGTCCACCATCGGAGATAAAACCAATCAGTTGGTTATTGTTAACGACATTGGAAATTAATAGCCTTGAAGATGCGGTAAAATGTGTTGAATGGTATACATATCGTTGGTTAATCGAGCGTTATCACTATACATTGAAAAGCGGTTGTCGAATCGAGGAATTACAACTGGAGACAGGAAAACGCCTATCAATGGCATTAGCGACATATTCGATTGTGGCATGGCGATTATTATGGTTAACTTACCAAGCAAGGGATAATCCAGAACAAAGTTGTGAAACGGTTTTAACTACAGTTGAATGGCAATCTTTATGTGTAAGTGTGAACAAAAACCCAATTCCACCAGATCAGCCACCAACATTAAGAGAAGCTGTACGAATGATTGCTCGACTAGGTGGTTTTCTGGGTCGTAAAGGTGATGGGGAACCTGGAGTCAAGACGATTTGGAGAGGGTTACGACGATTGCACGATATCGCCGTAACTTGGAAGCTAGCCCATCAAATCTAAATGCATACTTTCTGAGTTTTGTCTAATCTTAATGCTTAATCCCTCTACTGAAATCATTTCTATAATCGCTTTTCAGACTTTGTTAAGAAAGATGTGACTAATGGATAGCTGCATCAAGGGAGGGATTTTGCAAAAAGTTGGTGAAAGATGTATTCTGCCACCAACTTGAATAGATGTATTGTGATCTCATTCCCTATGCTTCCCCCATAATGCTTGTAGAAGCACAGGGAAGGAATAGATTAAGCTAACGTAAACTGGTTTGCATCAAGGGTTTATCTTCGTCCAATTTCCCCGTGCGTAACCACTCATTCATTTCTGGTGGTGGAGTTGCCGTTTCTAATTTATCCCGCAATTCCTGACCTTCGAGAATTTCTTTCTCCAGTAATTCCTGGGCTGTATTTTCCAATAATTCCCGATTTTGCTGGAGAATACTCAAGGCAATATGATGGGCATTATCCACAATCATTTTCACTTCTCGGTCAATTTCTTCGGCAATTTTCGGACTGATTTGCCGACGGGGGTTGCTATATCCTTCGATAAATTGCTGTTGCATTTTTTCAAAGGCTACAGGACCAAGTTCGCTACTCATGCCGTATAAAGTAACGTATCTTTCCGCCAAGTCGGTTGCCTTTTGGATGTCGTCGCTAGCACCCGTAGATACTTTGCCAAAGACAATTTCTTCCGCCGAACGACCCCCCAAAAGAGTAGCAATTCTGCCGCGAATCTCATCTTCCACCATCAGGAATCTGTCTTCCTCCGGCATTTGAATTGTGTAACCCAAAGCACCAACACCACGGGGAACAATGGAGATTTTTTCTACTTTACCCGCACCCGGCATTAAGGCACCAATAATCGCATGACCGACTTCGTGGTAAGCAACTGTCTTTTTCTCGATTTCGTTAAGAACACGCGATCGCTTTTCCAATCCTGCGACAACCCGTTCAATCGCTTCGTTAAAGTCTGCCATTTTCACGGCTTCGCGGTTGTTGCGAGCTGCCATCAGAGCAGCTTCGTTGACCAGGTTAGCGAGGTCTGCACCGGCAAAACCGGGGGTTCTCGCAGCAATTATGGCTAAATCCACATCCTCATCCAATTTCACGTTACGCGCATGAACCTTCAACACTGCTTCCCGACCAATTTTATCTGGTCGATCCACCACCACTTGTCGGTCAAAGCGTCCAGGACGACGTAGAGCGGGGTCAAGCACTTCGGGACGGTTGGTAGCGGCAATAATAATCACACCAGTGTTGGCATCAAAGCCGTCCATTTCCGTGAGTAACTGGTTCAGGGTTTGTTCCCGTTCATCGTTACCACCGTAGAAACCACCTGCACCAGCGCGGGATTTACCAAGAGCATCCAACTCATCGATGAATACTATACAGGGTGCTTGTTGCTTGGCTTGTTCAAATAAATCCCGTACCCTCGCTGCACCAACGCCGACGAATAATTCAATAAATTCCGAACCAGAGATGCTAAAGAAGGGTACACCTGCTTCCCCAGCGATCGCCTTTGCCAGTAAAGTTTTACCGGTTCCAGGAGGTCCTACCAACAGAACTCCCTTGGGAATTTTTGCACCCAATCGGGTATATCTACCAGCATTTTTGAGAAAGTCAACAACTTCCTCTAATTCAGCTTTGGCTTCTTCAATCCCTGCCACATCACTAAATTTTACACCCGTACTACCTTCAGAATAAATCCGGGCTTTACTTTTACCCACCGTTAAAGCCGCAGGACCACCACCTTGGCGATTAAATAAAAATCCCCAAATTCCAAAGAAAATTAACGGAGGAACTACCCAACTGAGCAAAGTGCCGATCCAACCATTTTCATTGGGTGGAGGTGCTGCAAATTCAACGTTGTTTTCCCGCAAAATCTTCGGTAAATCTAAATCAATGGCGACGGGAGTGGTTTGATAAACCTGTTCGATAATTTTACCATCTTCCGTTGTCACCGGGATTGAATATTGGATGCGGTCATTACCAACCACTGCTCTTTTAACTTTTCCAGCTTGCACTTGGTTGATAAAGTCACTGTAGGGAATTTGCGGCAACTTTGGTCCAAAAAAGCTTGGTACAACTAGATTTAACACCAGTAACAGGGTTAATAAAATTAACAAGCTACCACCAAATTGACGCACCCGTGGCGGTTTTTTCTGATTGTTCGTTTCAACTGGCATTTGCTATCCTCCGTGTTTCTGTTCTTCCTGGAATGGGCAGAAGATGGGAAATAACCATCTCGATCTTGCAACTGCTACACATCTAAATGTAGACATAGTTTTATGGTAGAGAACTGCGTACATTCAAACCTATACAAAATCGTTCTTTCCTACTGTCTGGCTTGTAAGGGAGTGGGGAGTAGCCTACATGTACTGCCTACACCAGAACCCATGAAAGTGTTTTTTCCCTTACTCCCGCGCTCCCCTGTTCCCTGTCAAGTTAACAACAATGCAAACAACCCACATAGGGCAATACCATCAAATACCCCCGCACCCCCGATGCTCAATACCCCCGAACTCATGGCTTGAATATCTTTGAGATGAAAAATGTCTGCACCAATTAGGGTACCGAGAACTCCTCCAGCAAAGGCAACTGGAGCTGCATGGGATGCTGAAATTAGCATTGCACTCAGGGCTGCTGTTAAGGGTGCAACTAAAGGGTTCATTTGAATCCCAATTCCGGGAACTACCTTGGCAGATAGATAACTGACGATACTCACAATCGCTGTGACGATGATAATTGCTAGGGGATTGGCTTGGGTAAATTGATAGATTGCTAACACCACAGGGATCAACCCTCCCCCCACATTCAAGGCGATAATGGTGGAACTTTGAATCCGTCGCAGGGGTATGCCCCAAAATTCCCGCATCCATAATTCCATCTCACTCAGGGCTATCGGTGTGGATGTGGTGGTACGGTAGAGGGGAATATTTATGGTGCTACCAAGGATAATTAAGGCTAGTAATAACAGGGCTACATTGGGTGCAAATCCTAACTTGGCCGCAGCCACTTTCACAATATCAACTGCGATCGCAAACCATAAAAATGGTAACAACAGCAGCAATATCAAAAATAAAATCAGGGAAACTGGTAAATACAGCATAATTCTCCCCACCTCTGTCTAGTGTACTTGTTCTTCACCCTCTACCACCTAATAAACCCTGAGTTGCTCTATTTCCCCATCACAATTAAAAATGCAAATTATCTCCCAGGGAATGATTGCTCTTGTCAAATCCGTCTGTATTCAAATTATATTTGGCTTTGTCTCCTTGTTTCTAGCTCTTGTTTTTACTCAAATTGTCACCTTTGTTGGATTCTTGCGATCGCCTTGACTATTCCCAAAAATGAGAATTGTGTAACAGATTGTTAACTTGATATCATTCTAAAAATGACCCAGGTTGTATGGGTATGGTAGCTACCGTCCCAGAAAGATGCGTATAACCACACTTTCCTGGGGACAGTATGATTTTGCTTGACTCGCGTTGTTGACTGTAACTGGATATGAATAATCAGATAGGACTGATCACCAAAGTAATGCTGGCATCTGCGGTAATTTCCGTGGGGATTAAATATGCTTTACCCTACGTACCGATTCCGGCAACAGATGCAAACGCCCTCGCAATCGTTCTCTTTCCAACTCTAGTCACGATGGGTGTACTTGGATATCGCTTCATTAGAAGTGAAACTAAAATTCGTAATTCGTAATTTGTAATACCCGCTACGCGGGAAGCTAGCTACGTAATTTGAAATTGAGAATTTTTACACTGATTCCAACGGATATCAAGAAGCTAACCCGAAGTTTTTAAGGAAAGCTGAAAAAGCGGTTATATCGATTATCTTGTACTTTGCAATAAATGAAACTAGAATAATCAACGGTTACAGCCCCTGATATGTAGCAAGCATTGGCGTAAACGATATTAAACACTCTCAAAGACGCATTTACAAGCAAGAAAAGTGGAATTTTTGAGTAGAGACAACCCGTTGACTCTTCTCTACTCCCTGTTCCCTACCCTCACTAAAAGACTTTATTCCGCAGACCCATTATTAGTTTTTTTAATCTGTGAAAATCCCAAAATTGTACTTTCCCCCTGTTTGGCAGCTTATTGACACAAAAACCGACCTTATTCTCAATATTAATGACATTATTCTCAATCCTTGCACGTAATTATAATCGTTTCAGGATTGATTATTGACATCTTGACAAAACATGGGTACTATAGTGTATATTAAGGTGCGAGCTATATTTACAAAACAAACACCCTCTTCCCGAAAAATCAACAAAATCCGAAATACCAACAAGTATTAACATTGCCTAAGATATTTGACTGTGGGTATAAGTAGGTAGGTGCAATTAAACATCAAGCCGCAACGTCATCGATCATTCGGCGTACAGACGACCCGACGGGTCGTCTGTACGCCCTAATCTCAACGACAATTTTCACCACCCACCTACTTATCAACAATAGCTACACTATTCCTTTAATCTTGACTCCATGTCCGCAGTTGTAAGTATACCAGTATTAAAGTTATCCCCAAAAGAAATGTAGATGCGGCGGCAGCATAGCCAAAATCAAATTGTCCGAAGGCTTCTTGATAGATATAATAAACCAGCAAATTAGTGGAATTGAGTGGTCCACCTCCGGTCATAACGTAAACTTGCTCAAAACTGCGGAGGGTAAAAATAACCGTTGTAATGAGGACGAAAATCAGGGTGGAACTAAGTCCAGGTAGGGTGACATGTTGGAATTTTTGCCATGAATTTGCCCCATCGAGTTCGGCTGCTTCGTAACGACTGGGAGGGATTGTCTGTAATCCGGCTAAAAATACGACCATATTAAACCCCAGTTGTTTCCAGGTGCTGAGGAGAATTAGTACTGGCATTGCCCAAAAGGTATCCCCTAGCCAGGGAATAGGTGTTATACCCAGTGTATTTAACAGGGCGTTGACGGGACCTTCTGTTTGAAAGAGCCAACGAAATCCCAGA
Source organism: Calothrix sp. NIES-3974 (assembly GCF_002368395.1). Lineage (GTDB taxonomy): Bacteria > Cyanobacteriota > Cyanobacteriia > Cyanobacteriales > Nostocaceae > NIES-3974. Next base: position 156,337 of record NZ_AP018254.1, on the reverse strand, counting down.
CCAGCAGCGACGAGGGAGATGATGGAAGGGATAAAGTAGGCTGTACGCAGGATACCCCGTAGGGCGATACTTTGATCGAGCAATACAGCCATGAACAGGGGAAGGATAATACTGGGTATGACGGTGGCAAGGGTGAAGTATAGGGTATTGCCCATAACTTGCCAAAAATCTGGATTGAGAAGTAAACGCAGGTAATTTCTCCCGCCGACCCAGTAGACACCAGTGGAAGTAAAGCTTCCGGCGGTAAAACTGAGGTAAAACAGGTACAGTATTGGATAGATGAGGAAAACTCCGAATAAAATTAATGCCGGGGTGAGAAATATCCAGGCTGCAACTGTGTCGTTATCGAGGATGGAGTGATTGGTTTTGCTTGAGTTAGTCATTGGATTTTGGATTTTGGATTTACTCTACGGTCGATCCGCTAGCCTAAAGGCATGGCTTTCGCCAACGCGTCTATGGATTTTGGATTACTCTTTGGTCGATCCGCACTAGGTGCATCTATGGATTTTGGATTAATTTTAATTTTGTTGTTTATCCATTTAACCTGAATTCGACGGATTTGAAACACTACAATCCTTGTGAATCAATAATTTTGTCAGTTAAGGTTTAAAGTAACCTCTTTCATTACTTGAGAACGAAGTCAATAACTTGCTGATTCCAGGTTTACTGATTTTATTCCCAATATTAGGAGGTTTTTAAAAACTTCTATTTCTTGCGAATAATGCTGGAAAAGAGTTTTAGGCTTTATGAATCTCATAGATAGATGGCTACGACGTAGGAGTAATCACGTTCCATCGTTCCATTTTCAGGTTAAACAGACGCGACATGTCGTATCTGTACCGACTCCCTGTTCCCTGCCCTCACAAACAGACTTTTTCATTAACTGTTGACTGTCAAAAACCAAAAGGGAAATATATTACTGTACAAATTATAGTTTGGTTTATTTTTGCTGACTTGCTGATCCTGCACTTTGAACAAGGGAATGATAAGCCTTGGATAATGGGTTGATTTTCCTACTACTCCCTACTCCTCTGGAGACGACCGGTGGGTCGTCTCTACTTCCGGATTTCTCACAAGTCACTTATAAGTCTTGAGCGACGGATGAATTGTCCTTCTACTCCCTACTCCCTGTAAGTTTTAGAAGTTTGAGAGAAATCCGGGTTATACAACCAGTAAGTTATCAAGTTGTTCTTCACATTGCTGAAAAATAAAATTGACAACAGCAAATAGTTTATCTAAATCTTGAATTGTGTAAAAGGTGATATTTTTAGTAAAAATATTTTTTTCTAACTTGCCAAATTGCCAGCGATCGCCGTTAGAGACAATGGCAAAAATCGTGATTGGATATTCATCGTTTAACTTTTGTGCAGCTATCATTTCTGCTAAACACTGACCCCAAGCACCTTCAAAATCATCCTGTTTGGCTTCTACCAAAATAAAATATGGCTTGTCAAAGACTACTTTTCCCTGGGGCGAACGTCTTGCTAGTATATATTCGGGTATCCTGACAGCTTTTGATCACAATTTAAAGATTGGTGACTCCACAAGGTAAACTTACTGCTGTAAATTTTCCAAACTTCCTTGAGAACGGGATAAATGAGATTTTCACAAATTGCAAATTCCGAGTTATCCACAACACCTTCCCGCATGACAATTTCCAAGTCTGCTCGAAAATAATCAGGAATATGGAAGGGTACTTCTGTGATCAAGTTGGCTTCCCTAAAAGTCACCTGATATTCCTTGAGAACCTCACCGACGCTTTTAAAGTTACTCAAAGCCATATTTGACTCCAAAATAGATAATTTTGGCGGTTTTGATCATCATGTAGAGAAAACTTGCATTGGGAGCAAATCTCTAAAACTTACAGGGAGTAGGGAGTGGGAAATAGGGAGTAGTAGGAAAATCAATTCGTCACTTCAGGCTGATAACTTACTCGTTCAACATCCCGGTAAAGGATGCGATCGCAAGCAATACCCGATAATTTCCCTATAATGGGTAAACCACCAAATTGGGGTTTTACAAAAGTTGTGTTGTTGCTGTTGTCAAGGTTCCTAAACTGGACTTTTGATGGAGATGATTAATGCTTGAAAAGACCTAGCAATGCTACCTCTCCTCTGTCACCTGTCAACTGTCAACAAACCCAATGGGAAATGTATCAGCATACAAGGCATAAATACAAGCTTACTCAAAACCCCTTTTATACCAATTCAAAAAATGTTTGCAACACATACTCAATATGAGACGTAGCAGTGCTACGTCTCTACAAAATTTATCTGTCGGATTCTTTTTTCAAATTGGTATTACGAACCTATTCCGTATCCTGTATCCTGTATCCTGTATTCTCTAATTCTACCTTATTTCCCCTTTATGTCATCGTTCCCTGAAATTACTCCCAGTTTGGTTGTTCCTCCCATTGATGCTTCCTTAATAAACAACTGGCAAAATCCCCAACAACAACCTGCAAAACTGGCAATCATGGCTTCAGGTAACGGTAGCAACTTTGAAGCAGTTGCAGGTGCGATCGCCAGTGGTATTCTCCATGCCCAAATTCAAGTGGTAATTTATAATAACCCAGATGCCTATGTTGCTCAAAGGGCAAAATCCTGGGGAATTCCGGCTATACTTATCAATCATCGTGAATTTAACAGTCGGCAGGATTTTGATCGAGCGATTGTGAAAGTTTTGTTGGATTACCAAGTAGAATGGGTGGTCATGGCTGGATGGATGCGCTTAGTGACTCAAGTATTAATTGATGCTTTTCCCCAGAGAATTATTAATATTCATCCCAGTTTATTACCAAGCTTCAAAGGTGTGCGTGCGATTGAGCAAGCTTTGGCTGCTGGTGTGAAAATTACTGGTTGTACGGTACATTTAGTGTGCTTGGAGGTCGATAGCGGGCCAATTTTAATTCAAGCCGCAGTCCCAATTTTACCTGGGGACACTCCACAAACCCTACATGAGCGAGTGCAAATTGAAGAACATCGGATTTTACCGATTGGTATTGCCTTAGCTATTCATAAAATTTAATATCTTGGTTACTAAATTGTTGACTGTTTTCTTAAACTGGTTGCGACGTAACCAGTTTTGAAAGGCTGCTTCGTATTCTTGTCCCTGAAGTTGAAAAGTATTCCAAGCATCAACTCCCACCACAAAACCAAAAAAAGCCAGGATATACAAAGACCAGGATATTTGCCATCCACCCAAAAAATCAATCACCAAGAAAAAGCCATTAACCAGTCCATAATTACCTAAACGCTTGCGAAAGCGATCGCGACGATAAACATCAAAGGCTAAACGTTGATTGGCTTCATCACGGAACACCACCCAATCCCGTTCTGCTTTTTGCAGGGATTCGGGACTAATTCCTAATTCCTGAGCTATTTCCTGTAATTCCGTGTAGGTAAAAGCCTTATCTTGATCATTGCTTTGACGAGCGATCGCAATTTGTAATATCTGTTGGACTTCATCTTGGCTATAAACGCGAATTTGATGTTCGGGTGTTGTCATTGTTCACTCCTTCCTTCCTGTCTGCTTGAGAAATAGAAATTTTCATACATCTATTTCTATATTTATCGAACCAATTGGGAAATATCCTAAATTATTTGTTGTTGACTGCTGACTGTTAACGCTCTTTGTATTTTTCACAAAGGAGTGATAAGCCTTGAGTAATGGGTTAATTTTCCTACTACCCCCTACTCCCCACTCCCTACTCACTGAAAGTTTTCGGAGTTTGTGAGAAATCCGGGTTGACCTGTATTTCTCCCGACTTGTTTGAAAATAGGGGGTAGGGGAAAAACACTTTCTTTTATTTTGGTATAAGCAGTACATGTAACCCACTCCCTACTCCCTATTCGCTACTCCCTACTCCCTGTAAATTTTGGGAATTTGTGATAAATGCAGGTAATGATAGATCCGGGTAATGGTTCAACAATGGGTGAATATACAAATTGAATCTGTAACAACTGATAAAAATATATTTATATTTTCAATCTGTTAATTGCCAATTACGGTCGCTGTCGTCACAATCAGACAATAGCATCCAAAATCAGGTTAGCAAATTAAACCTTGCTCACGACTCGGTAAACCGTAACTTCTGGATGGCGATATTACTAATTCCCCTAATCCCGTATTTCTCACAAATTCCTCAAACCTACAGGGAATAGGGAATAGTTTTAACCCGAAAATTCCACTTTTTATTGATTGGCTCCTCAAAATTTCAGATGCAAGGTTTTTGTAGCTCCTATATGCCTATTTGGAAAGCACTGTTTGCGAATGAAATACTCTCCAAGGCTTATAGGATAAGAGTTTTATCATTTTTCCGCAAGCCCTAAGTTACTTGTGATAAATCTGGTAATATGTTGCGATCATTAGTGTAAGCGATATTAAGTCCCCCTAACTGAACCGCGTTGATCCATAGAAAAAACGTACTGCGACGTTTTTTAGACACCGCAGCACTTATGCCGTTTTAAATTGGAGTTGATACCTAACGGGGAAGTAAGGAGAGAAAATGTATCACGATTTTTGGAAAATGATATTACCCGTGAGGGTGATCCAAAATCCATAGACGCGTTGGCGAAAGCCATGCCTTTAGGCTAGCGGATCGACCGAAGAGTAATCCAAAATCCAATTACTTTATTTACTTTGGTCTACACTCTTCTCTGGGAAACGGCTACTCCCCTTGTCCTTGGGTAAAGAACTTACGTATATCTTTTGACTGCTCACCATCTGCCGATACGGAAGTAATGATGTAATCGATGACATTTTGTGTAAAGGGGATACGGAGGTGGAAAGTACCATCAGATTTGACTTTGATGGGATTACCAGCAATAGAAACGGTTGAACCGGGTTGGGTGGAACCGTGGATAATTAATTCCACATCAGTTTCAAACCAAAATTCTTGCTGGGGACGGTTGAAAACGCGGACAATGGGGGAACGTGCTAGTAGTAACCAACGGTCGTCCTCCGTTAAGTAGCCGATTTCGACCATATAATCGCGATCGCTAATCGGAATGGCTACAAATCGGTTTTGCACACTGTCTTCACATTCATATTGTTGGACTAGTTGAGGAGTTTGGTAACTCAAATCCATGTCGGTGACATCATACAAACGCAGTGCTAATTGGGATGCTCCTTGTTGACGCAGGATTTCTCGTTCCGCTTCTGCAATTTGCCATGTAATATGGGCCCATTTTGGAGTTCGAGGTATAATTTGAATTTCGCTGGTTTCCACCTCTAAATCCTCATTTTCTACTTCCGTGAATTCAGTGACTTCTGCTACTGTCAAGTCGGGATTATCTTCAGGTTTTTCCTCAGATTGGTAATTTTCATCAACGGAATCTGAATTATTCCCAGCAATACCTGCGGCAATTACTGCACCTCCAGCTAGGACAGCAGCACCTGTTAGTGGCAAGTTATCAATTAGACCATTTTCGGGACTTTCTTCTCCATCCCCCAAAGGTTGTTCGAGTGTTTGACTGACTTCTGGTGTTTCCGTGAGATTTTCTATTGTTTGTGGAACATCCACATTTACATCTAATCCAGAGATTTCCGGTGTTTGTGGAATATCCACATTGACATCCAATCCGGGAATTTCGGGTATTTGTGGAACTTCAACATTGACATCCAATCCAGAGATTTCCTGTGTTTGAGGAACGTCAACATTGACATCCAATCCAGAGATTTCCGGTGTTTGAGGAACGTCAACATTTACATCCAATCCAGAGATTTCTGTTGTTTCTAAATTGGGATTTGTGCTTAATTCCTGAGTATCTTCAGGATTGGTTTGCTCATCATTTTGGGAAGAATTATTTACAAGTCCCCATAAACCCATTCCAGCAGCAGCAACACCAGCAGCAACACCGCTACCTGCGGACATTACATTACCAAGAATATTAGGTGTTTCTGTCTCTTGTGGAGTTTCTGAAGTTTCCTCCCATACATCTGGTAAGGGATTTGATTCAAATGTTCCTGTGTTTTGTGGAATATCTACATTGACATCTAATCCAGATACTTCTGGTGTTTGAGGAACATCCACATTTACGTCCAATCCGGGAATTTCCGTCGTTTGTGGAAGGTCAGCATTTACATCCAATCCAGAGATTTCCTGTGTTTGAGGAACGTCAACATTTACATCCAATCCACCGGATATTTCCTGTGTTTGAGGAACGTCAACATTTACATCTAATCCAGATATTTCCTGTGTTTGAGGAACGTCAACATTTACATCCAATCCGGGAATTTCCGTAGTTTTTGGAACATCTACATTGACATCTAAACCAGATACTTCTGGTGTTTGAGGAACGTCAACATTTACATCCAATCCAGAGATTTCCGGTGTTTGAGGAACGTCAACATTTACATCCAATCCAGATACTTCCGGTGTTTCTAAGTTGGGATTTGTGTTTGATTCCTGAGTGTCTTCAGGATTGGTTTGCTCATCATTTTGGGAAGAATTATTTACAAGTCCCCATAAACCCATTCCAGCAGCAACACCACTACCTGCGGACATTATATTACCAATAATATTAGGTGTTTCTGTTGCTTGTGGAGTTTCCTCCCATACATCTGGTAAGGGATTTGCTTCAAATGTTTCTGTGTTTTGTGTCGTATCTACATCCAATCCGGGAATTTCTGTTGTTTGAGGAACGTCAACATTGACATCTAAACCAGACACTTCCGGTGTTTGTGGAATATCCACATTTACATCCAATCCAGATGATTCCGGTGTTTGCGGAACGTCAACATTGACATCCAATACGGGAATTTCGGTTGTTTGTGGAACATCCACATTGACATCTAATCCAGAGATTTCCGGTGTTTGTGGAACATCCACATTGACATCTAATCCAGAGATTTCCGGTGTTTGTGGAACATCCACATTGACATCCAATCCAGAGATTTCCGGTGTTTGTGGAATATCCACATTTACATCCAATCCAGAGATTTCCGGTGTTTGTGGAACGTCAACATTTACATCCAATCCAGAGATTTCTGTTGTTTCTAAATTGGGATTTGTGCTTAATTCCTGAGTATCTTCAGGATTGGTTTGCTCATCATTTTGGGAAGGATTATTTACAAGTCCCCAAAGACCCATTCCAGCAGCAGCGACACCAGCAGCAACACCACTACCTGCGGACATTATATTACCAATAATATTAGGTGTTTCTGTTGCTTGTGGAGTTTCCTCCCATACATCTGGTAAGGGAGTTGCTTCAAATGTTTCTGTGTTTTGTGTCGTATCTACATCCAATCCGGGAATTTCTGTTGTTTGAGGAACGTCAACATTTACATCCAATTCAGAGATTTCCGGTGTTTGTGGAATATCAACATTGACATCGAAACCAGGAATTTCCGTGGTTTGTGGAATATCCACATTGACATCCAATCCGGGAATTTCTGTTGTTTGAGGAACGTCAACATTTACATCCAATTCAGAGATTTCCGGTGTTTGTGGAATATCAACATTGACATCGAAACCAGGAATTTCCGTGGTTTGTGGAATATCCACATTGACATCCAATCCGGGAATTTCCGTAGTTTGAGGAACGTCAATATTTACATCTAAACCAGGGATTTCTGTGTTTTGTGGAATATCTACATTTGTATCTAATCCAGAAATTTCCGGTGTTTGTGGAGCATTCACATTGACATCCAATCCAGGGATTTCTGTTTCCGGAATTTGAGCGCTTGCAGATACATCTAGATTTTCTTCTGTAACAGGGGGGTTAATATCTGAATTTTCACCTTGCTGATTCAATAATCCCCATAAACCAGTTCCCACTGCTGTTGTCCCTGCAAGTAGGGCTGCACTGCCTAATAAATTAGCATCATTTGTGACTGTATTTTGGCTAATTTCCGTATTATTTCCCGAATTCTCCGGGGAAACAATATTGACTTCTGTACTAGATACTACTTCTTGAATATCCGTTGTCGAGTCATGACTGGGATAGTCAGGCATAACTACATCCACGGGTGCTGCTAACTGTTGATTTTCATCTTCTTGAGCTAAACGTTCCCATAGGGAGGTTGTTCTAGCCGTATTGACCTGATTTTCTACAGTATTACTATTTGGAATATCCGTCACTGTTTCCAGAGAAGGATTATTCGTCGGTTCGCTAGCATCACCCGAAACCGTGGCCATCGCTAATTTTTCCTCCTGATTGCGGGAACCTTTTGTCAGTAACCATAGTAAAGCACCACCACCTAATCCTAACAAAACGGGTGCTAATAACCACCACCAGGGCCATTTTGCTTCTGCGGTTGAGGTTGGGGTGTCGGCTGTTTGGGTGTTTGCTGCGGTGATGGAACTGGCTTGTTCTTGGCTATTATTGGTATTGTCGATATTACCAGTCGCATTAGCATCCGTTGAACCTTGAGCATTGGTGGTTGCGATCGCATTTGGCGTAGTTCCCTCTGTTGGAGTCGGGGAATCTGGAGAAAGATTCGCAACTTTACCTGCAAGTGATTGAGCGATCGCATTAGCTGCGTTGGTTTGTGCAGTTTTAACTGCTTGGGTTCCAATTTCTGAACTTGCAAATCCCAAAAAGCTTTTTACCCCAATGTTCGGGTTTTGTTTGTAGGCATAAACAAAGGGTTGGGAGTAGGGATATCGCTCGTCATCCGGTAGGATTTGGTGCATTCTCAACACCCTGACCCCCGGTGTCTGTACTACTTCATGGGCGATCGCATAACTAATCCCATCTGCACCTAATTCTTTGATAATAGCTGCTGTATCATCTGTTTCTACTTGAACTGCATTTTTACCAGTGGTAAATTCCTGATTTTTAAACACTGGATAACTACGAAAAGCTTCTCTGGTATCACTTCCACTGGGACGGTCAATAAAACGAATCTTTCCTGGTTCTCCTCCCACCTGTGACCAGTCGGTGATTTCTCCCCGGAAGATTTTGGCAAATTGTTCGTTGGTTAAACTGCCTTGAAAGGGATTTTTTTCACCGACAATAATTGCAATTTTTTCTCGTTTAAGTCGGTACTGCTCTAATCCTTGTTGCAATTCCTGGGTAGTCAAACCCCGACCGATGGCTGCAATATCAATTTTACCGCCTTGCAATCCTTTGATGGCAGCACTAGCACCATTACTACCTACTTCCACCTGACTACCAGCAAACTTCTGCTCAAATTGTCGCTTCAGTTCATTGTTAATCCCAGCCATACTACTGGAACCATCTAAGCGAACAACTGTACCTCGCTCCACATTAGTTGGTAAGGGGAATACAGGTTGTACTGATGACGGAGTTTGGGCGAACAACTTACCATCATGGAAGGATGGGATACTCCCAGGGAGTCGCTGCGCGATCGCAAATTTTGTTGTTAGCGTCGATGATGCCATTGCTAGCAACAATGTTAGACAAGCTACTGATTTATATTGGGTTTGTTTTTGCCACATATCCCACTGAATCTCAAGGTAAAGGTAAATTTAATCCTGGACAGTCACATCGTTAAGCCATTGTGGAGGAGTCGCGCTAATTATACATCGATGTCCCTCATGGCTTAAGTCCTGGTATATACCGATAACTGTTTATACTTGTATTTTTTGGGATTAAATCTAGGGAGTAAGGAGTAGGGAATAGGGGATGGGAAATAGGGGTTTGCGGAAAAATAATAAAGACGTGATATATCGCATCTCTTATTTCTTGTAAGCTTGTGAAAGTATTTTAGTCGCCCAAAGTACAAACAAAAAATAAATAGGTGTAGAGGACAAAAATCTTAATGCATTTTCTTCCCCTGCATTCCCTACATCCCCAGTTCCCCCTACACCCCCCAAACATCTCAACATAAAATTAACCTACCTGTTGCCTATTCCCCAGGTATTTTGGCTTATGATAAATTAAACAAAGTAAAGTTAAATTACAAATATTAGAAACTTTGGTTAACAATACTTTAACTGCCAGCCCATCTCCGACCCCTATCCGGTCAACAGGAGCGGAAACTCAGGGGAATTTAGAAACAAGTAGTCGAGAAAAAAGCTTATCTTTAAGGCGATCAATTCCCTTACTCCGAGGTGAAATTAAACAATCTCTAGTCAGCAAATTTGCTTTACACTGGCAGATGTTTGCGATCGCCACTTTTTTGGTTTCCGTACCCGTATTTATCGAAGCACCCTTAGTGCGGGTTTTACCGTGGCTAAGTTTGGCTTTGACAGGATTTTGGCTGTGGTTAAGCCATCGCTTACTGAAAAACCCGAAAACCACAAGTTGGGGTGATTTGCTGTTTGGCTTTAGTTGGAGTTGGTTGGCTGGTTCTATCTATTGGGGATGGCTACGCTGGGAACCATTGTGGCATTTACCCATAGAATCCATTGCCTTACCCTTGACCATTTGGTGTCTGTGGCAAAAAAAATATCTCGTGGGAAGTTGGTTTTATTTGGGTTCCCTATTAGGTACAGTGTTAACAGATGTTTACTTTTATGTAGTTAATTTAATTCCCTTTTGGCGGCAAATCATGGTGGTAGAAGCTGATCAAGCCCCCTTAATTTTACATGCAGCCCTAGGACAATTAGATAGTCCCTGGGGAGTGACTTGGGCTGTAGGATTGGTATGGATACTCATGTTTACAGGATTAACAGCCTTGACTGAGCGTGAGCGTCATACCTACGCCTTTGCTGGGGCTGTATTAAGTACGATATTAGTAGATGCCCTATTTTTAATTGCGGCGATTGTGGCTTAAATGCTAACAAACGGTAAAGTTTTAACAAAAGTAAATCTAACCAACCGATCTAAATGATAATTGTGGATATTAATAAGCTGTATATTAGTTTCTGATGACTGCTGTGTTTGATTCGACAGCGAGAGTTTTGTAGATAGATTTGTCAGCTTTGGGGTTTTTCCTGGCTGATTTATGCTACATCATCTCAACACTTGAATCGCGAATCTATACAGATATTTCGATGGAAAGAGGTAGACGACAGTGAAAGGATTGGTACGTTTATTAACAGTATTTAGTTTATTAGTAGCTAGCTGGGGATGGTTTGGTACAACTTATTCAGCACAAGCAATTACAATACACAGTCCCCTATTTGCAGCCGAAGCTGCTGTCCCAGCCGAAAAATTACGCAATCGCGCTGATGACAAGTTAGATGAAGTGTACGGGGATAAAATTGATTTAAATAATACAAGTTTGCGGTCTTTCCAGCGTTTCCCTGGTTTTTATCCAAAGTTGGCTAGCAAAATCGTCCAAAATGCTCCCTACGAAAAGGTTGAAGATGTCCTCAAACTAGAAGGTTTGAGCGAAGCTCAAAAAAGACGTTTAGAGCAGAATTTGGATAATTTTATCGTCACCGAACCGGAAGCGGTTTTTAATGAAGGGGATGACCGTTACAATAATGGCATTTATCGCTAGTTGATCGCCTTTGTGTTCTACAGAGTTAATCATCAGCAACAAAGTCAAATCGGTCACTAATTGTGAATATTATTGACTTGTAGGGCTTGATATTGAATGGTTTTGACCAATCGTAAATTGGGAGTAGGAGCGAATAATTTTCCTACTTCCGATTTTATCCAGGGAAGCATGGCTCTGTCTTGAACTATTCGCCTGCTGTTCTCCTTCCCCAAATAATTCACCACATAACCCGCATTTCTCACAAAACCCTAAAACTCATGGGGAATAGAGAGTAGGGATAGTCCGTAGAAGGAAAATCAATCCGTTACTCAAGGCTTACAACTTACTCGTGAGAAATCCAGGATAAGTTCTAAAGGGTTAATACTAGCGGTCTGTCAACTTTATTTTGATAGATGGTGGTGGTGCGGGTATCCTACCCGCATTTAAGTTATAAATAAATGTATCCATCATTTCTGTTTTGACAAACCAGTAGTGGCTTTAGCTACGAAAAAGCTGGAATATCAAGTGTTAAAGCGCAACTACGTGCTTTTTCTTACCCATAGGAACTGCTATCTTCCCTGAGAAACCCTAGATTTTTATGTTATTTTTTTGCATCTCCTAATACGTAAATACTTTGAACAACCAAGAATTTCCGCGCCAATTTGATGTGCTGGTAGTGGGTGCGGGTGCGGCAGGACTTTATACAGCACTGTGTATTCCCCAGAAATATCATGTTGGCTTAATTACAAAAGAAACAGTAAAATTATCGGCTAGTGATTGGGCACAAGGTGGAATTGCCGCAGCTGTTTCTCCAGATGATTCTCCCCAGTTGCATGTTGAAGATACCTTGCGAGCAGGTGTAGGTTTGTGTTCCCGTCCAGCAGTTGAGTTTTTAGCCTACCATGCGCCAGATTGTGTCCGTGATTTGGTCAATTTAGGTGTGACATTTGATCGGCGCGGTAATGATTTAGCCTTAACCCTAGAAGCAGCCCATTCCCGTCATCGAGTTTTACATGCTGCGGATACAACGGGTCGAGCCGTCATTTCCACCTTAACGGCTCAAGTGTTAAATCGTTGTCCCCAGATTCAAGTGATTCAACAGGCTTTAGCACTGAGACTGTGGCACAACCCGACAACAGGACAGGTTCAGGGGATTTGTTTATTTTACCAGGGACAGGTTCAGTGGATTCGCGCTCAGGCAGTAATTTTAGCAACAGGTGGGGGTGGACAGGTATTTGCCCAAACCACCAATCCCGCAGTCAGTACAGGAGATGGTGTGGCGATCGCATGGCGTTCAGGGGCAATTTTACGGGATTTGGAATTTTTCCAATTTCACCCCACAGCCTTGACCAAAGCTGGTGCGGATAGATTCTTAATTAGTGAAGCGGTACGGGGAGAAGGAGCGCATTTAGTTGACGACACCGGAAGAAGGTTTGTCTTTGATTACCATCCCGACGGGGAATTAGCACCCCGTGATGTGGTCAGTCGAGCAATTTACAATCATTTACAAAAAACAGCCACCGATCCCACAACTGCCAATGTATGGCTGGATTTGCGTCCTATTCCAGAAGAGCGTATTCGTCACCGTTTTCCCAATATCATTCAAGTTTGTGCCAAATGGGATATAGACGTGTTTCAAGAACCAATTCCCGTCGCTCCCGCAGCCCATTATTGGATGGGAGGAATTTTGACTAATACCAATAATCGCACAAATATCCCTGGTTTGTACGCCATTGGCGAAACTGCGAGTACGGGGGTACATGGAGCCAATCGGCTTGCGAGTAATTCCTTACTAGAATGTATAGTTTTTGGTGCGCAGATGAAACACCTGGAGCTTGAGAGGAATAATACTCAAGGGTTACAGGAAATTACCAAAGAGTCATTACTGACGGAAACGGTAACAGCAAAAATCATCCGACAAAACGAGTGGGTGCAAGAACTACGTCATCAAATTCCGAAGTTAATGTGGCAAAGTGCAGGTATTTGTCGGACGCAAACACAATTAATCAAGGCGCAAGCAATTGTGGAAAAATGGCGAGAGGAGTTTGCCGAGTTAGAATTTACCAGCTTGATTAATGGTCTGCAACCTGGTGAAAATATTGATTGTGGTACAGAAGAAATTACCTCTAGCTTAAAATTATGGGCAGAAACCGAGAATCTCCTGGATATTGCCTATCTTATCCTCAAAAGTGCAGCCTATCGCACCGAAAGCCGAGGTGGACACTACCGTCAAGATTACCCCCAAACCGATCCCAATTGGCAAGCTCACACCCTGATTCAACATCAAAAATGGTGGAAATCCCCTGAATTAGATTAACTCCCTGGTGTGATGCAGAGGGAGTAGGGAGTAGGGAGTTGATACTTGAGGGGGAGCTTTTGGAAACAGGGGAAGAAAATGTATCAACAATTTTTGGGAAATGGTATCTTAGAGGGTGTTTTAAAAGTCGATTTTAATACTTGAATTATCGTTTTTGGGAATGGGGAGTAGGCAATAGGGAAAGACGCGACATCTTGCGTCTGTACAGTTTCTAAAGACAAATATACCGTTTGAGCCTATTTACTCTCTTCAATCAGTGGTTGATAAAGTATTTATTGACACTTGACAAACAACCTCTTACCAGAAACCAGATGAAAGCTATTTTTCCCCCTCCCTACTGACTTTCAATTCAGAATGTTTACATGACTCAATAATGGCTACTTTCTTTCAATTTGAGGCTGATTTCGTTGATTCCCTGCGGTGCATACCAATGATAGTCAGGTATAAATTAGACACCTGTGGCATCAAATTAAAATTAGGAGATTGGCAAAAAATGGATCACCGCGATCGCTTAACTTTGGCTTCCATGCCTTGTGATACTACCAGCGAAATCATCGCCTATCGAACCCATGTCCAACAATTAGTTTTGACCCTAACAGGTAAACCAGCATCAGAATTACCCCAGAATACCCCCCAGGAGTGGTTAGATAGGGAAAATATCCCCACCCCAGTCCAAACTAAAGCCGCAGAGTTAAACTTGCGTATTACCCCCCAACAATGGGAAAACCTATCACCCCTACAAAGATTCGCTCTGATTAAGCTGAGTCGTTCCGGACACGAAAACAAAAACTTTCCCAGAGCGATCGCTGAATTTCAACTTGATTAACTTCGGACAAAATTCCAGCCGTCCCACATTTCCAATTGCCACGGGGAAATAACTGGATATAGGCAATAATCAGCAATTACCACCAGGACATCCGTCACAATTATGTGTAATATTTAACTCACATATAAGTATGCGGTGTGTTTATAATCATTCGCCGAATACTAAAACACCTGTTTTATAGTATTTTGGTTCTTTTGAAGATGCTTTCAGATAAAATTCAGATAAAATTCCCCATTTGGTCTTATCTTAACCAGCCTTTGTTTTGCAGTTATAAACCGCCGATTTTTAATCCGCGTCGTTTTGCCTATGTGTATCGCGTCGATTTACTAGAGCGTTGCTTACATAAGGAATGTGATGCTAAGTAGTAATATTAGTTACATACTCCTGAAAACCTGGCTCAGAAAGGGAGTAATACCGTTTTACATTGGAGTTGATACCTAACGGGGAGCAGGGGAAGGAAATGTATCAAAACCCTAATGGTATCATAATTAGGACTTACGCACTCGTGACGAGAAATCGGATGTTTAGGATTGCTTCCTTTAATCGACCACATAAGTTCTGAGGGGTTTTTAGTGGTGGTTTTAGCCGCAAAAAAGCTTGAATATAAAGGCGCTATACCCACAGGATTGTCGTAGACTAGCGCAACTACGTACCTTTGTTGACCTATCAAAATTAATGTGGTGGACTACTACACCAATCTGCTACCCTAAGATACCATCAAGGTTGTTGTGGGAATCGTCCTATGTCTTTCGTTCCATTGCACATTCATAGTGATTACAGTCTACTTGATGGTGCTAGTCAGTTACCCGCATTGATTGACCGAGCAATTGAATTAGGAATCAAAGCGATCGCACTGACAGACCACGGAGTCATGTATGGAGCAGTGGAACTACTGAAAATCTGCCGCAATAAGAATTTTAAACCGATTATCGGTAACGAAATGTATGTGATTAACGGTGATATTACGAAACAGGAACGTCGTCCAAAATATCACCAAGTTGTTTTAGCCAAAAATACCCAAGGTTACAAAAATTTAGTGAAGTTAACATCTATTTCCCATCTGCAAGGGTTTCAGGGAAAGGGTATTTTTGGTCGTCCTTGTATTAATAAGGATTTATTACAGCAGTATCATGAAGGTCTAATTGTCACCAGTGCTTGTTTAGGGGGAGAAATACCCCAAGCTATCCTTAGCAATCGACGTGATGCAGCAAGGAAGGTGGCAAAATGGTACAAAGATGTATTTGGTGAGGATTTTTATTTAGAAATTCAAGACCACGGTTCCCAACAAGACCGAATCGTCAATGTGGAAATTATTAGAATTGCTCGTGAGTTAGGAATCAAGTTTGTCGCAACTAATGATTCCCATTTTATTTCCTGTTACGATGTGGAAGCTCATGATGCTTTACTCTGCATTCAAACCGGGAAATTAATTACTGAAGAAAAACGAATGCGCTATTCGGGGACGGAATATTTAAAATCAGCTGAAGAAATGCGTTTATTATTCCGTGACCATCTCCCGGATGATGTGATAGAAGAAGCGTTATTAACAACTGTAGAAGTTGCTGATAAAGTAGAACCCTATGAAATTTTAGGAGAACCCAGAATTCCCCATTATCCTATTCCCCCTGGTCATACTACTGATACCTATGTGGAAGAAGTTGCTTGGCAAGGTTTAATCACAAAATTACGTTGCAAAAATCGCCACGAGTTAGAACCAGTATACCGGGAAAGGATGGAATATGAATTAAAAATGATTCAGCAAATGGGTTTTTCCGGCTATTTTTTGATAGTTTGGGATTACATTAAATTTGCTCGCGATAATAATATTCCTGTCGGTCCAGGGAGGGGTTCGGCGGCTGGTTCTTTGGTCGCCTATGCAATGGGAATCACTAATATTGACCCGGTTCACCACGGTTTACTATTTGAGCGATTTCTCAATCCAGAGCGTAAATCAATGCCCGATATTGATACGGATTTCTGTATTGAAAAACGGGACAAAGTAATCGAATATGTTACCCAAAAATATGGTACAGAAAGGGTCGCTCAGATTATTACTTTTAACCGCATGACTTCTAAAGCAGTGTTAAAAGATGTGGCCAGGGTGTTAAATATTCCCTACGG
The DNA here is from genome assembly GCF_002368395.1 of Calothrix sp. NIES-3974. GTDB lineage: Bacteria > Cyanobacteriota > Cyanobacteriia > Cyanobacteriales > Nostocaceae > NIES-3974. The sequence continues at coordinate 139,736 of NZ_AP018254.1, read as the reverse complement.
TGAAGCGGATAAAATGGCCAAATTAATTCCGGTTTCGCGGGGGAAACCCACACCTTTGAAAAAAATGATTTCAGAAGATACTCCAGCCGCAGAATTTAAGGAAAAATATGATAATGACCCCCGTGTTCGCCATTGGATAGATATGGCAATTCGGATTGAGGGGACAAATAAAACCTTTGGTGTACATGCTGCGGGTGTGGTGATTTCGGCGGAACCTTTGGATGAAATTGTTCCCTTGCAACGTAATAATGATGGGTCGGTGATTACCCAGTATTTTATGGAAGATTTGGATTCCATCGGTTTATTAAAAATGGACTTTTTGGGGTTAAAAAATTTGACCATGATTCAAAAAACCCTGGATTTAATTGAACAAAATCATGGTTATAAACTTGACCCCTATGAAATTACAGCCCAGGAACGCAAAGCTCAGAAAATTTTAGCCAAAGGTGGAGAAACAGCCAAGTTACCCCATGATGTTCGTAAGACCTATGAGTTACTAGAATCCGGGGAATTAGAAGGAGTGTTTCAGTTAGAATCTTCAGGGATGCGACAAATTGTCCGTGATTTGAAGCCTTCTAATATTGAGGATATTTCGTCGATTTTAGCTTTGTATCGTCCGGGTCCTTTGGATGCAGGACTAATTCCCAAGTTTATTAATCGTAAACATGGACGGGAAATAATTGAATATGAGCATACGATTTTGGAACCAATTTTAAATGAGACCTACGGAATTATGGTGTATCAGGAGCAAATTATGAAAATCGCTCAGGATATGGCTGGTTATTCCTTGGGTGGTGCAGATTTGCTGCGTCGAGCAATGGGTAAAAAGAAAGTTTCCGAAATGCAAAAACAGCAAGCTTTATTTATTGACGGTTCCACCAAAAATGGGGTGAAAAAACAGGTTGCCGAAAAATTATTTGATGATATGCTCAAATTCGCTGAATATTGTTTGAGTTATGATACACGAATTCTCACCGCAGAATACGGGTTTTTAAAAATCGGTGAAATTGTCGAAAAGCAGATTGAGTGTAGTGTGTTTACCGTAGATGGGAATGGATGCATATATACCCAACCAGTTGCTCAGTACCATCATCGGGGGATACAAGAAATATTTGAGTACGAATTGGCAGATGGTTCCCTAATTCGAGCAACTAAAGACCACAAATTTATGACGCTGGAGGGGGAAATGTTACCAATCGATGACATATTTCATCGTGGATTAGATTTGATGCAGATTGCTGTTGAGTGATGGGATTTTGGATTTATATTTTGCAAGCTGATATATTTCCTTTTGAGTTAGTCAACAGTTGACGGTTGCAGGTGATAGGGGAAGAGGATTAGTGATTTCACGTGAGTATTCCCATGAAAATCCGACAACTTTCCTTTTCCCCTGCAAACACCATCGGGACTAATTCACTCCTCAAAATACATCTGAAAAAACACATCCTGAATTTAATTAATTCTGACTCTTTCCACGTTTACATCCGAACACTGACGAGCGCGATCGCAGGTTATCGCGACTAATCTACCATTGGGTCGAATGGAAAACAAAAAGTTATCGGGAGAGTAATCGGTAGCAGGTCTTTTCGTGTGATAATCTACAGGATTGGAACCAACTAAAATCAAACCCTGGGAAGATGAACGTAGTTCCATAAACTGGGAAATAACTCTGGTTCTTCTCAGTCTCGGATCAAAATAGGTAGTCCCCATACCCCCTGTATAACCATTCATAATCAGCACACTTTCATAGACAATTCCATTCACACTGTAGGTCAGTTTCCAACTACCATATAGGGGAGAATTAGCTCTCGTAACTGCTTGAGCAACTGTGTAGGAATTCGATGTTGTGATTTGCTCTCTTGATTGAGCGCGTACTGATTCTACGGTTGTTAGTCCCATTCCTAATAGTAATACGGCAACGGAAGCGGTTTTGATTAATTTCATCATCTTACCTCATTTGGAGAATCCCTTCACTGATATATACTCCTGGGAAGGTGGAAGTGATGCAGAAATTAGATGAATTAATCAGTCTAAAAATTTACTTAAATAACTAAATGCAACCAAGAGTTAACAATTAGCAACACACATTCAAACTGATTGGACACTTCTTAACTTGCACATTTGATCAACCTCGCTTGTAGATAGGGAGTAGGGAGTAGGGAGTAGATATGAACTTTTTTCTTGTTTATTTGTGTCCAAACCTACATGAGGGACTTACAGGACAAAGCCTTGAGCTTAATCAAACAAATGTACTTCTTGCAACCCCCTAATGGTTTGTCAACCCAGTTCGGACGGGTGAAGGTCAGTAGAGGAAGCAGGGGAGAAAGGATTTATTTGACTAAAAAATCCGCAGGATTACAGAGGATTACAGCTAAATGTGGTACATTATTTAAATTTTCAAGGCTTGTGCGAAACCACTTCCACAACTGTATCTTAATATTCTTGAATACTGCCGTCATTCTACAGAGTATTACCAACATCCACGAAAAACCAAAAACCAAAATTGTATAAATGTTTCCAAAAATGGGAATAATAAGCCAAGAATGAATTACTCAGGGTATTGAAAATGTTAAGTCTGTCCGGCTATCAAATTGGTAGACAAATCTATGCAGGTAATAGGACTCTAGTCTTTGCTGGGACAAGGGAAGTCGATCAGCAACCAGTTATTATCAAGCTATTAAAAAGCAAATACCCATCATTTAGCGAACTGGTTCAATTTCGCAACCAATATACGATTGCCAAAAACCTAGAATTTGCTGGAATTATTACCACCTACAGCCTAGAGAATTACCAAAATAGTTATGCCTTAGTGATGGAAGACTTTGGCGGTATATCCCTAAAAGAGTATACAGGCAATGTACCTCTAAAAATAGAAGAATTTTTAGCGATCGCCTTCCAAATCACCGATGCTCTAGGGGAATTATATCGTCACGGAGTCATCCACAAAGACATTAAACCAGCCAATATCCTTATCAATCCCGACACCAAGCAAATCAAACTCATCGACTTTAGTATCGCTTCCCTACTACCCAAAGAAACCCAAACCCTCCAATCAGCCAACGTTTTAGAGGGAACCCTAGCCTATATTTCCCCCGAACAAACCGGACGGATGAACCGAGCCATTGATTGGCGTAGCGATTTTTACTCCCTCGGAGTCACCTTCTTTGAACTCCTCACCGGACAACTACCCTTTCCAGCAACTGACCCCTTGGAGTTAGTCTACTGTCACCTAGCCAAATCAGCACCCGATATTTGTACCCTCAACCCCCAGGTTCCCCCAATTATCGCCCAGATTATCACCAAACTCATGGCGAAAAACGCCGAGGAACGTTATCAAAGTGCTAGTGGATTAAGATACGACCTAGAAACAGCTTGGAAAACCTATCAACAAACCGGGGAATTTCCCGAATTTCCCCTTGCAAGTCGAGACATACCCGACCGGTTTAATATTCCCGAAAAACTCTACGGACGGGAAGCAGAAATAGAGACCCTACTATCAGCCTTTGCACGTATTTCCCAACCCTCCGAAGACCAAAATCACACCGTAGAAATGGTATTAGTTGCAGGATTTTCCGGAATTGGGAAAACAGCCGTCGTCAACGAAGTTCATAAACCCATCGTCCGTCAACGGGGTTATTTTATCAAAGGTAAATATGACCAATTCCAGAGAAATGTACCCTTAAGTGCATTCATCCAAGCATTTCGCCACTTAATGGAACAACTACTAAGCGAAAGTAGTAGCCAACTACAAACCTGGAAAACAAAAATCCTCGCAGCATTAGGAGAACAAGCCCAAGTTATTATTGAAGTCATACCCGAACTGGAAAAAATCCTTGGACCCCAACCCCCCGTCAACGAATTAACCGGTAGTGCAGCCACAAACCGCTTCAACCTACTATTCCAAAAATTTATTCAACTTTTTAGTAGCAAAGACCATCCCCTAGTCATATTTATTGACGACCTCCAATGGGCAGACTCCGCATCCCTTAAACTGATGGAAATTATCCTCAGCGAAGGAGAAATCCAACATTTACTATTAATTGGAGCATATCGAGATAACGAAGTATCTCCAGCCCATCCTTTGATGATGACCCTCAAAGAAATCGCCAAAAATTCCATTCCCATCCACACAATTACCCTCCCACCCCTTTCCCCAGAAAACATCACCAACCTAGTCGCTGAAACCCTCAACTCTCCACCAGAACTGGTCACTCCCCTCAGCAACCTCATTTATCAAAAAACCCAAGGGAACCCCTTCTTCAGCAATCAACTGCTCAAATCCTTCCACGAAGAAGGCATCATCCAATTCAACATCGAAAATCGTTGTTGGCAATGTGAAATTTCCCAAATCAAACAAGCCATATTAGTTGACGACGTTGTTGACTTTATGGCCTACAAATTACAAAAACTACCATCAGCCACCCAACAAGTTCTCAAACTAGCCGCCTGTATTGGCAATGAATTTGACCTCACCACCCTCGCCATAGTTAATCATAAATCTCCAGAAGAAACCGCCACAGATTTATGGGTTGCATTGCGGGAAGGACTAATCATACCCACCAACGAAGTTTATAAACTATATCAACAAGAAAATCATCATATTCTCACAGCAAATCATCAACACCTGACCACAGAATCACCCAATTACAAATTCCTCCACGACCGAGTGCAACAAGCAGCCTATTCCCTGATTCCCGAATCAGAGAAAAAACAAACCCATCTACAAATTGGTCAACTCCTCCTAGAAAATATTCCCCAGGAAAAGCAAACAGAACGAATTTTTGATATTGTTAATCATTTAAATTATGGTAGAGAACTAATCACTCAAGAATTAGATATTAATCAACTTGTCAATTTAAACTTCATCGCCGCTAGAAAAGCAAAAATAGCAACTGCATATGCAGCAGCGATGAGTTATTTTAATATTGCATTATCAATACTAAATCACAATTCTTGGACAAGACAATATAACTTCACGCTCCAATTGTACGAAGAAGCATGTGAAGCGGCTTATTTGTCTGGAAATTTTGTCAGAATGGAACAGTTGGCAGAAATAGTGACTAATTCTGCTAAAACTCTTTTAGAAAAAATTAAAGTATCCGAAATACAAATCCAGGCAAATATTGTCAGAAATAAGCTCACGGAGGCTTTTGATATAGCCTTAGGTATCCTCAAGCTTTTAAATATAGAATTTTCGACAACACCATCTCATAATGATATTGAGCAAGCATTTCAGAATATAGCAGAAAAATTAAAAAATCGAAAATTAGCAGACTTAATCAATTTACCAGAAATAAATAACTTAGAGATATTAGCAGCAATGCGTATATTACTAAGTATGTTTGCTGCTGCCTATCTCGGACGCACAGAATTTGTGCCCTTACTTAGCACAAAAATGATTGAATTGTCACTGGAATATGGAAATACGAGTATATCAGCATTTGCCTACTGCACCTATGGTCTTCTTTTATGTAGTGTTATTGGTGATATTGAGACAGGCTTTGAATGCGGTCAACTATCCTTAAAAATATTGTCAAAATTTCCTAATAAACCATTACAAGTTAAAAGCTTGTTAATGTATAACAGCTTTATTGGACTTTGGAAAAATCATGCTCGCAACTTTTTAAACCCATTACAGCAAGTTTATCTAACAGCTTTAGAAGTGGGAGATTTAGAATTTACAGCCTATGCCTTAAATAATTTCTCATATACTTCTTATTTAATTGGTAAGGAGCTACATGAATTAGAGTATAACATGTCCAGATATTGTGATGAGCTTGAACGTCTTAATCAGCAAGCAGCCTCTTATTCAGTCAGAATCTGGAGACAAACAATACTCAACTTAATAAATAAAAGTCAAGATGTCTGCTCTTTGATTGGTGAGAGTTATGATGAAAATATTATGTTGCCACTACATAAAGAAAGTAATTACGTGATGGCGATCGCAATAGTAAATTTTAATAAACTTACTCTTAACTACTTATTTAGTAATCCAATATCAGCTTTAGAATATTCCATAGAAACTGAAAAGTATTTATCTAGTATCACAGGCTCTTTAGTCATACCTACCTTCTATTTTTATGATTCTCTTGTGAGGTTATTAGTATATTCTCAGGTAACTTGTTCTCAACAAAAAGAATTATTAGAAAAAGTAAAATCTAACCAACAAAAAATGCACCATTGGGCAACCCATGCACCAATGAATTTCTTACATAAATACTATTTAGTAGAAGCAGAACTCCATCGAGTCCTAGATGATAAATTAGCCGCCATAGAATATTACGAAAAAGCTATTAATTTAGCCAAAGAAAATGAATATATTCATGAAGAAGCACTAGCTAATGAATTAGCTGCGAAATTTTATCTAAGTTGGAATAAACCCACTATTGCTCAAGCCTATCTAATCAATGCATACTACTGTTATGCTAAATGGGGCGCAGTAGCTAAGGTCAATCATTTAGAACAAAAGTATCCAGAATTTATTACTTCTGTACAAACAAAAGAAGTTTTCCAGATTAACTCCACCGAAACAATTGTCTTAAATGCAACCAAAAACTCTATCACTGCCAAAAGTAGTACAAAAGTAGTTGAAACCCTCGACCTCATTAGTTTTATCAAAGCTTCCCAAGCCATTAGTAGCGAAATTCATCTAGATACACTGCTTACCAAACTAACCCAGGTATTAATTGAAAATGCCGGTGCATCAAAAGCAGCGATTATCATGCCAAATCAAGATAAATTGGTGATTGAAGCCGTTGGTTCATCGATACACAAACCTACAAATATATTGCAGTCAATACCAATTGAAGAAAGTCAGGATATTCCAGTTAATTTAATTAATTACATATTTCGCACACAGGAAAAACTGATTGTCAATAACATTGCGACAGAGCTAAAAAAACCTAAATCAAAGATTTCCATCATTGCGGATAATTATTTATTAAGTCAACAGGTACAAAGTTTGCTCTGCACTCCTATTTTTAATCAAGGTAAATTAATTGCCATTTTGTACTTAGAAAATAATTTAACAACTGGCGTTTTCTCCGATGAGAGAATGCAAATTATCAATTTACTCTCTTCTCAAGCCGCAATTTCTTTAGAAAATGCACGTCTATATGAACAATCGCAAAATTATGCTCGACAGTTAGAAGCAAACGCCAAGCAGCTAGAGGAATCCCTAGAGAATTTAAAACAAGCCCAACTCCAGTTGGTGCAAAGTGAAAAAATGTCTACTTTGGGAAATTTAGTCTCAGGAATTGGCCATGAAATTAACAATCCCATTGGTTTTCTTGCTGGTAATATGCAACCAGCCCAAGAATATACCCAGGATTTATTAAAACTGATTAATCTCTATCAAACATATTACCCAGAACCAGTTACAGAAATTGCCCAAGAACTTGCATCGGTAGATTTTGAGTATATTCAGGAAGATTTACCAAAAGTTTTGGAATCAATGCAACAAGCCATTGATCGGATTTACGATATTAGCATCAGTTTACGTACATTTTCGCGGTCAGATACTCAAAAGAAAATACCCTTTAATATCCATGATGGGCTAAACAGTACATTAATGATTCTCAAACATCGTCTCAAAGCGAATCAATATCGTCCTGAAATTCAAGTCATTAAAGAGTACGATGATTTTTCAACAATTAAGTGTTTCCCTGGACAGCTAAATCAAGTATTTATGAACCTCATTGCTAATGCCATCGATGCACTTGATGAGCATAATCAAGGACTTAGTTTCCAGGAAATTGAGGCTAATCCCAATTGTATTACCATCACAACTAAGATGAATGAATTTAGAGAAATAGTCACCATTAGTATCAAAGATAATGGTCCGGGAATGACGGAGGAAATTAGAAGTAAAATATTTGACCACTTATTTACAACGAAACCGGTTGGAAAGGGAACTGGATTAGGATTAGCAATTGCCTATCAAATTATTGTCGAAAAACATGGTGGGAGTATAGATGTGATTTCTGCACCGGGAGAAGGTGCTAACTTTGTGATCTCAATTCCCATCGAATGATGGAATAGGTGTTTGGAATTTACTCTTCAGAGATATTCTATTTTAGCCCACCCCTTAATCCACTCCCTGTCAGTGAGAATTGGAGTGGAGTTCTTTTTTTTCTATGGGTCTTCATATTAAGTTGTTGTTATTGTTTGTGTTAGTCCTTTTCAATTTAGGTTGATTCTTTACGATTTATATAACAATATTTACTCATGATTCATTATCTGGAATAGTTTATCAGTTCAATCTCAGTAAAATTGCTGCAATAGTCTATATATTATAGATAAAATATTCATCTAATGTTCATGAAAAAAATTTTTTTTTTTAAAATTAAAATTATTATTTTTCTAAATGAGCGAATAAAATTTAATTTAGGATATAGAGGATTTGTGCCTGAATAAAATAAGATGTGATGACATATTTAAGCATAAACTTCTGTTTTCAATCATCAAAATAAAAAGTATAAGTTTCAAACAGTCATAATAAATGTTAATTACTACCAAAAGTTCTCTTAAACAAAAAAACGAAATAGCTAATAAAATCGATCAACCAGTAGGGAAAGTACAAACTCAAGCAACCGTTGCAGAAGCTCTTGTACAAATGCTCCAAGACTTAGGTGTGCGTCATGCATTTGGGATTGGAGGAGGTGGAATTGTACCAATATGGGATGCTTTAGAAAAAAGTCCAATCGACGTGTTGTACTTTCGTCATGAATCAGGAGCAGCTTTTGCCGCAATGGAAGCGTATTTTGCCAACGGTTGTCCTGTTGCTGTTTTTACCACTACTGGACCAGGTATTACCAATGCCCTAACTGGATTAATGGCTGCACGTTGGGAAGGAGCTAAAATTCTTTTGATATCTCCTAGTACACCAAAAACCCATGAAGGAAAATGGGCATTTCAAGAAACTAATTTTCATACAATGCCTCAAGAAATTTTTAGTAGTGGCAGTGTATTTCATTACGCGCACCAAGTTCAGTCAGGAAATGAACTACCAAAAATTGCTCAAGAACTTGCTGTTGGATTTGCTAAAACAGGTGGGTTTGTTGCACACTTGAATATTCCCAGCGATGTTCAAACTAGTCATGCCTATAATGTTTATCCTGATATACCCAGTTTGCTACAAATCATTCCTGATGGAAAAACGATTGATCTAGTAAGCAAAATTCTTTTTTCCGAATCCTTGGCGATATGGGTTGGTTTTGGTGCTCGTGATGCGGCAAAAGAAATACTTCAGATAGCAGAAAGAACAGGTGCTGCTGTTATGAGTTCTCCTCGCGGAAAAGGAATTTTCCCTGAAAATCATCCTCTGTATTTAGGCGTTACAGGATTTGCTGGACATGATTCTGTTCTGGAATTTATGAAATCTAATCCTCCTCAGCGTATTCTCGTTTTAGGAACTCGTTTAGGGGAATTTACTTCTTTTTGGAATCCTTTGATGATACCCCCCAAAGGATTTATTCATGTAGATATAGATCAAGAGGTTCCAAAAGCAGCTTATCCACAGGCAGAAACAATCCCCATTATTGCAGATATCAAGGCTTTTACAAGCATGTTAGTGGAAAAATTACCTCCGCTATCGGCAGACTCTCCCGTGAAGTTTCTACCCAAGTTCTATAATTCTATGCCTTCATATGAAAGCCGTGAAAACTATACAGGATTAGTCAGACCAATAGAATTGATGAAGGCAATTCAAGAGTTGATCGTGGAGGGTAGTAATGCAACAATTTTTGCCGATGCAGGAAATTGTTTATCTTGGGCAGTTCATTATCTTAAATTTGATCGACCAAAGCGTTGGCGAGGAAGTACGGGTTTCGGTTCTATGGGAAATGCTACCACTGGAGTTGTGGGAGCCACTCTAGTAAGTCGAAGTAAGTCCGTAGTTCTTGTTGGTGATGGGGCAATGTTAATGAACAATGAAGTTAACACCGCAGTAAAGTATAACATACCAGCAGTTTGGATTGTTTTTAATGATGCTAGTTACAATATGTGTAATCAAGGTGCTGTATTGTTAGGTCGTCCTAGTATCAAGGCGGACATAGCACCAACAGATTTTGCTATGTTGGCAATTAGTATGGGTGCAGACGGAATATGTGTAAATCACGAATCTCAAATTAGGAGGGCAATACTCAAGGCAATGAAATCAAAAGTTCCATTTGTAATAGATGTAAAAATTAATCCGGAAGAATTAGCTCCGATTGGTCAGCGAATGCACAGCATAGGTAAACTAACAAATCAACATCCATAGTCTTATCCTAAGAGGATGTTTTCAAAGTCCCTATTTAATAATTAGCTTATTGTTTTTGGGGTGTAGAGAGAGACGCGACATGTCGCGTCTGTACGGCTATCGGGAGTAGTAGATAATTTACAAAGATACTGTTTGCTCCTCTTTCCTGTCTTTTATAAGTGGTTGATAAAGGATTAATTAACGCTTTCCAATCATCCTCTAAAGTAGATATTAATATACTAATAATTACTACTAAATAAAAAACCTGTCTAGACAGGTTTTTTTACTGCTGAATTATTAATTTAGGCTACATATTGACTTATGGAACTGACACTTGAGAGAAGGAAAAATACGATAATGCAAATTTTCTTACCGTGTTGTCAGATTTTGGCGATGCTTTGAATCATCCTTAATAAAGGAGAAACAGTCACTACGAAATTAATCTGCAACTTTCACATCACCCCAACGCATAACTATTGCCACTGAACTACTAGCAGCTCCAAATCCGTACAGTAAAACTAAATCATTCTCACGAATTTTACCCATTTTGGCTGCATGATAAAGATTAAATAGAGTCAGCGCTCCTCCGATATTGGCACATTCTGGGTAAAGGTTGATAGTACGTTTTGGATCGATATGGAGAAGATGAGTACATAAATCAACAAACCATGCAGTAGGTGTCGTTGAGATGAAAAAGTCAATATCATCTAATTTCAAACCAGCAGCAGCAACAGCGCCTTCACAGCATGTCTTAATCATATTAGGTGCATTTTCAGCAATGATTTTATTGGTGTCTCTAGCAACTACAAAGCGCAAACGATGTTTACCTTCTTCATTGACTGTATCTTTCACGCTGAATTGATTACAAGTAAAACTAGTATTTATGGCTTTAGAAGCTAAAAGACCTTGACCATGTGAAAGCGAACCAACTACATAAGCTCCTGCTGCATCTCCGAAAAACCAAGATAGAGTATCGTTTTCATCAACCAGACGAGAGTAGGTGCAAGAAATAACTACGAGAATATTGCGATAAGTACCTGATTGAATTAAAGCTGTTGCCGTTTGTAAAGCCATTGGCCCACTAGCACAACTAGCATCCAAGTTCCATGCGGGACATTGCATCCCTAATTCGCGGGCTAAAAAAGCGGCATTACCAAAACCTGGTTGATCGGGTAAGAAGGATGAAACAATTAATAAATCGATATCATTAATTGTAAAATTTCCTGCTGCTAGGGCATCTTTGGCGGCGCGATATTCCAATGTTAAGGCTGATTCACCGGGTCCTAAAATAGGTCGTTTAACTGTGCCGCGAAAGGGGTCTTTGAGGTAGGGTTCCATTGCTAATTCGTATTCGTTACTGGGAGTGGAATTAGCTAGGGACATGAATTTGGCTAAGTTTTTGTCTTCTGCTTTGGCGACTATATCTGGATATTTTTCTCTGTAATAATCGTTGGTGCGAATAATGCTGGGTAAGCTGATGGCGAGTGAACGAATACCTACGGGAATATGCATTTTTAATCTCCTTTGTTTTGGGATAATCCGTTTTTTGGGATGGATTATTGGGGTGGAGATGCTAACTGTATGGTGTATTTTTTATGATTTAAAAATCGAAAAACCCTGATTTAAAATTCTGAACAGTATATGGGAAAGTTTCTTTTTTCTTACACTATGTGTGAAGTTTACAATACCCTTTCCAGTAGTTTAACTAACAATGTTTACTTTCGACTTTGGTAGTTGTACGGGATTTTGGGGATTGTGTTGCTCCTTGAGCCTGATTCGAGGCGGAGCCTCCCGCACTTTGGCTCCCACGCGGAGCATGGGAGCAAGAGAAACGAGCCTCCCGCACTTTGGCTCCCACGCGGAGCATGGGAGCTAGGGAAACGAGCCTCCCGCACTTTGGCTCCCACGCGGAGCATGGGAGCTAGGGAAACGAGCCTCCCGCACTTTGGCTCCCACGCGGAGCATGGGAGCTAGGGAAACGAGCCTCCCACACTTTTGGCTCCCACGCGGAGCATGGGAGCTAGGGAAGCGCAACTACGTGCCTTGATGATACGAAATACTAGGAGGGTTCTTCGGTGCTGGTGAATAGGCTGGGGTCGAGGTAGTTAATGCGGGCGGAGGGGCTGAGGGCGTTGAGGATTTGGGCACCATAGCTACGGTTGACGACTCGACTGTCTAAGAGGGCGACGATGCCTTGACTTTCTCTGACTGGGGCGATCGCTCGTTGTAGTTCTGTGAGGGCGGTGGGTAGTAGATATAGGCGAAACCAGTCCTGGTGTTGGCGTTTGTAGTTTTGGACGCGTCCGGCGACTAGGGGGTGTTCCAGGGAGGGGAGAGGTAGGGTGGTAATAATTAGTAGTTGGGGGGCTGGGAGTACGTTTTGATGTTTGCGCCAATATTCCCAGTCGGTGACGAGGATACCGTTGTCGTCGAGGCAGGTTTTTTCGACTTGGACGCGGGAACCGAATTCGGCTGCGAGGGTGGTGCCGATTTGGGCTTTGAGGGGTGTGTCTGTAACCAAAATTACGGTTAGTCCGCTCTTGGTGGCACTCAGACAAACTAATGTGCGGATTTTGTGGATGAGGGCGGGTTGAAATTCAGGGGTGTTGGGTAGGGGTAGTTGGTAGGGAATGTATAGTTGGATGGCTTCGGTTTGATTGTCGCTGGCAAATTTTAAACAGGTGACATCTCCTAGTCCCAGGCGATCGCGAAATAGGGGGGCTTCAGTTTCCGGCTCTAGGGCGCTACCAATAAAGACAACGGGTTGACGCTGCCAAATTGGGCTGAGGATGGCTGCTAGCTCCCCTGGGGCACAGTGGAGGGCATAATTACCCTGGGGTTTATCTACGGTTGTCCAGCCTAAAGTGGGGGATTCGGGGTTGTCATGGGAAAGCATGGCAAATTGCTGGCTAAAATTCTGCCATGTCTGGGGTAGGCTGGGAATATCTAGGCGAGAAAATAATCTTTGTAAAATTTCAATTTCCCCGTCAGCTAGTAGGTAACATCCATAGGGGTTGGTTGGGTGGCGCAGGATGATGTGGGAAAGTTGATTGTAAGCGGTGTGAATGGCTTCGCTGTGGTGGGGAGATGCCAACATCAAGGTATCCCAATCGCTGCGGGTGAGGGTTTGGGTAAGGGTTTGACGTACCCAATCTTCCAGGTCGTCCACACCATCGATAATCGTCGGGATATTGGCTGGGAAAGCACCGTCGTTGGTTAATTGGGACTGTAGCCAAACTTGGGGAGTAACCAGTAACAAGCCAGAAAAATCGGGATGGGGAAAGCTATCTCCGACGCGGATTGACTTTTGGGTCTGTAACCAGGGTTGGAGTCTCTTGATTTCCACCTTGAGTAAACGTTGTTGGACACTTTCGCTAGCTACCACCACCACCGCACCTGGCCACATCAGTGCCGAGGCAATAAAACTCATCCGATAGCGACCTTGGAACCCAGATAAAGCACCAACTTGAATCAACGCACTACGTCCCACCCGTAAAGCACGCGCAACTAACCGCGCCATCGTCAAATGGTGATGCCAAGCCGGAAAACCGGACTGCGATCGCAGGAAGTTATGTAATGACAAGTGAACTTCTGCTTCTATCACGTAAGTTTCATCCCGATATCAAAAAGTTAGTTTTGTCAAGATTGGGCATAGGGTTGAATTGGATGTTTTCAAAGTCCTTTTCGGGTTGACAGTTGTCGGTTGCTAGGTGGCAGTTGTTATATTAACCACGTATAGGCTTGTTTGTCAGGGTGTTATTCTCTTGAGGAAAATTACCCAAACCATTTCATCCTAACCCATACCCTGAATTCGATTTTGGATGGAAAAACCTGGTTTGATCAGGATTATCAGAATCAACTCAATCCCAACCAATTCCCAACCCGTCATCAAATTTGAAATCAATCACAAAAAACTATGGCTACCTACCCCGGAATTTCCAGCGAAGCCTTTCGTCATCCCCTAGATACGCAAGCAGAACAAGCACTGCGCAGTCTACCTGGCTTTGATTTTTTGGCTCGTAAATTTATTGAATTTTTTGCCGAACGCCCACAATATGTGTATTTGATGGGAAACACCATCCAAGTTGGGCCACGTCAATATTCTACTATTTACCACATGTTCCGCGAGTGTGTCCGCGATTTAGATATCTATCCGGAACCAGCTTTATTTGTGGAGCAAAATGCTGTTGCTAATAGTTACGCCCTGGGTAAGGATAATCCCTATATTGTGATTAATTCGGGATTGCTGGATTTACTGGATGAAACAGAAATTAGGGCTGTCCTTGCCCACGAACTTGGTCACATCAAATGTGGCCATACAATTTTGATTCAAATGGCGATTTGGGCGCGACAAATAGCTTCTGATTTTGCCCGTGCCACCCTGGGATTAGGTAATATCGTTAGTCAGGGATTACTACTGGCTTTTTATGAATGGCGACGCAAAGCTGAGTTATCATGCGATCGCGCGGCGCTATTAGTCGTTGATGATATTAATCCCGTGATGACGACAATGATGAAATTAACGGGGGGAAGCCACAAATATGCCCATGAATTTCACCTGCGAGAATTTATCCAACAATCGGAAAGTTATCAAGCCCTGGATACGGATGGTTTGAATCAAATCTATAAAATCCTCATGTATACGGGTGTGCTGGGAGCAATGATGAGTCATCCCTTCCCTGTGGAAAGGGTACATTACATCCGTGAATGGGAAAAAAGCGAGGAATATCAACGCATTCGTCGTGGAGATTATATGCGATCGCCCTCCGAAGGAGCTGTTGATGTGGATGCAGCTACCCCAAATCAAACTACTAGCGAAACCACAGAAGCCGAACAACTGCGCCGTCAACTCGAACAACTTCAACAAGAGCTTGAACGTCTCCGTCGTCAAAAAAATAGCTAGTAGTCCACCACATTAATTAGGCACGTAGTAGCACTTTAGCGCCTTATTTTATCTGAAAAATTTTTCGTTGCTAAAGCCACTACTACAAACCCCTCATAACTTATCATCAGACCACTATCAGACTATACATAAGTAGGTAGGTGCAATTAAACATAAAACCGCAACGCAACCGTTCATTCGGCGTAGAGACGACCCGTCGGGTCGTCTCTACCCCCGTACAGACGCGACATGTCGCGTCTCTTCCTGCTCCTAAAAACGATAATTCAAGTATTAAAATCGACTTTTCAAACATCCTCTCAGGGTAATCCAAAATCCAAAATCCTGGAGTTACTGCTGACTGATAAAAAATGCTTTTAATTGCTTACTACTAATACCGGCCCAAATAGTTGAAAAAACTTTTTGATTATCTATATACAAATTATTGTTCCGAATGGAAACTTGCTCAGATTTATAGGGATATTTCTTTAACGTCATCCCCAATAAATTTTTCATTTCAATACAATCTGTTTTGATAATAATTATATTTTTGGTTAACATTAAAATACTGACTGGTAACAGAATCAAGCCCATAACTGTACTCAGTTTAAACCCACTCACAAAGGCAGACCAAAAGATAACAGCACAACCAGCCAACATAAAAATTGGAAAGATTTTTCTGTACTTAATTTCCAACATTTGGGTTTTTGGTAATTGAATAAATGTGAAATAATTAACTATCAATCACAATTCAGATAGTATGTTAGCGAAAAAGATTTATTTTCGATCTAACTATTGTGCCAATTTTTACTATTGGACAAGATTAAGTGTACTTAAGGTTTGGATATCTCCGCCAACTTGTACTAGTGCGAGCAAATCTAACATCTAAAATCTAAAATCTAAAATCATATGACTAACCCCAGCTACGACAACCTATTTACCCTGATTGAACAACTTGTGATGTGCCATTCTCCTAGTGGAGTCGAAGGGGAAATTAATCAATTTTTGCTGGAGGAATTGGGAAAAATAGGGGTTGAAACGTGGTGCGATCGCGCTGATAATATTATTGCGAAAATCCCTGGTCAATCTACTGCTAATCCGATTGCGATTACCGCTCATAAAGACGAAATCGGTGCAATCGTCAAATCCCTTGGTGAAAACGGTCGGGTGGAAGTACGTCGTCTTGGTGGAGCTTATCCGTGGGTTTACGGTGAAGGAGTAGTAGATTTACTTGGTGATAATACCACTATTTCTGGTATCCTCAGTTTTGGTTCCCGTCACGTTTCCCACGAATCACCCCAAAAAGCTCAACAGGAAAATACCCCCGTGCGTTGGGAAACATCCTGGGTCGAAACCAAATCCTCCACTGCGGAGTTAGAAACTGCTGGAATTCGTCCGGGTACAAGGGTAGTAGTGGGTAAACATCGCAAACGTCCCATCCGTTTAAATAACTACATTGCCAGTTACACCCTTGATAACAAGGCTTCCCTAGCCATACTACTGACATTAGCCCAAATCCTGAAAAATCCTACTGTCGATGTATATTTAGTTGCTTCCGCGAAAGAAGAA
Organism: Calothrix sp. NIES-3974; assembly: GCF_002368395.1. Lineage (GTDB taxonomy): Bacteria > Cyanobacteriota > Cyanobacteriia > Cyanobacteriales > Nostocaceae > NIES-3974. The sequence continues at coordinate 123,048 of NZ_AP018254.1, read as the reverse complement.
GTAGGAGCAATTGGAGCCTTATATTTTACCCAGAATCAACGTCTAGATGGCTTAATCGCCTTAGAAATTTGTCCCCTTTCCCCTGAATACCCCATTGAAGACGGAGATAAACCGGTGTTGTTAATTCAAGATGGCTACGGTATTTATGATGAAAACCTAACAAATCAACTACGTCACAGCGCTCAACAAGTCCAAATACCCATCCAAATAGCCACCCTCAGTGGATTTGGTAGTGATGCATCAATTGCCATGAAATTCGGTCATGTTGCGAGGGGAGCATGTTTATCCTTCCCCACCCAAAACACCCACGGTTACGAAATTGCTCATATCGGTGCGATCGCAAATTGTATCACCATCCTCAAACAATTCTGCGAAAACTATTCCCATTAAATTTAGTACAGAATTACAAAAAACCGTACAGACGCGACATGTCGTGTCTCTCGCGTCTCTCCCTGTTCCCTACCCTCACGAAAAGACTTTTTTTCACGGACTATAACTATTTTTAAAAACCAGATTAAGCCACTAATTACTATTAGCACTCTCGTAGATTTAGTGCTAATTAAAAGCCTCTAACTTTAGCACTTAAACATGCTTAGTGCTAATTAAAACTAGCTTTTTTTTAGCTATAATTATAGTCATGAGTAATTTATCAAATCCTTTGCGGACAGTGTTTTTGCCAACATTAGCACCGTGCAAAATTCCTGTGCCGTACTTCAATTAAATTCAGAATATTCAATTGAACCAGGAAAATTACATGAACTATACATTTGATATTGTCGGAATTTCTCCTGTCCTAAATTTTTTTGATCATCAGTTAAAAAATCAACAAAATCATCAAAAAGCAGGAATAGAATACGTCGGTTCACCCGTTTGTACATTGGATGCATTACTAGCCTATCTAGAACCCATACCTAGTAAATGGGGATGGGATGAAGATGAAATCATGAATACAGTCATCAACTTTTGGATGAACAACTCCGAGAGTATTCGCTACTGGAAATTACGCTTAGAGGATGCGGGGAAAGATAACTTACTTGTTGCTCGTTTAGCAGATATTCACGCACTCAAGCATGAGTTTGAACTGCTGTTAGAGAAGAAGATTTGAATTTATGGGTTCGAGTTGATTGAAAAACACGACCCTACGGTCGATCCGCTACGCGTCTGGTTCAATGACGGTGTTTACGTTGTCCTTGCGTAAGTCCTGATTGGATATTCATCAGCAAGAGGTTAAATGGTATGGCAACCAGTTAATAACATTCACCTAGAATCAGAATTAGAAGCAGGTGATTATTGGTTCGTCAAACTGATTTTGCTGGATGTCTTGTACCGAGCTTGTCGAAATATGATAGTGCGGGCCAAAAAGCCCGCTTTTTGGATTATAAAGATAATATGTCCATCATTTTTTATTGACCACTATTTGACCGAAGCATTTGATGCAACGGTTGTTAAACTACGTGGATTCGGGCTTTCCCGATGTTTGGACGGAGATTTTTCTAAATTCGTAGCTAAAGGAAGTAATTCAATTGATTCAGTTAAGTTCCAAGCATTTTCCAAACTCTCCCAAGAAGGAGCAAAAGGTGGTAAGGCTAAACTACAAGCCTTCCAATGGCTAAGAACTGGTGCTCCTAGGCGATTACAAGTTCCTCCGCGACGACCTTCAGGCTGATAATAACGACAATATCTACAAGCAGAAGTTAATTGTTTTATCTCTTTCATGTTTTTTGCCGCTTTGGCAGAACCGATATCTATATATTTTCTAACTAGACATAAATACGGTGTTTCTGAAAGAAAACTAGATTTTATATATGTTTTAGCCCTATGGGGACTATTTTTAGTTTTAGTTTTTTTTTATCTTTGTGTCATATTTTTCAATCATTATAGTTGTAAGTAAATAGAAAATTTACATTTGGTAATATATGCCTTTATAGAAAAAAACGTAATGGGGATCAATCAAAAAAAAACAGCTATGGATATAGCTAGCAAATTCAAAAAGTCTTGAATAGGAGATTTTTGGTGATATTAAATCAATCCTCAGAGGTAAATCTGGGAATTTCAAGGTGCTAGTCAAAAAGGGGAATGAAGCTACCATATAATTGTGATGGAGATGTCGAAAGATAATTACTTTCTTTCTCCTGCGGCATCAAAAATCCCTCAAACTATTACCCCACGGCGTAAATATGCCGACCATTTCCCTAGTTCCCATACTCCGCGTGGGAACCACCTCGTGAATGAAGACGGTAGACCTCACGCACTGGATAACTACGTAGAGCATAGTTACCAGACGAATGGTCTGGATGTTTCCGCCAACTTGTACTAGCCTCTGAGTTGGGAGTAGCCGATATGTAATGGTGACACCAAAAACAGATGGGTGTAAAAAGTAGTTTTCCCACTCCCTACTCCCTATGATTCCCCAAATTATTGGTAAACTGCTTGGCAACACACAAAGAACACACACCCCAACGCTGTAACTCTCCGGGGGGAGTAGGAGCTTGACACTGGGGACAAAGGGGTAAATTGTGACTGCGTGCTTTAATTTTTTGTGCCCAGGATGCAAAAGCGGTATTTACATTTTCTCGAAAAGTTAATTCCTGGGAGGTTAATCCAGCACCAATATGACTTGGGGAAGAAGTTTGTTCAGTGAGGTGATTGCTATTATAGATATAGCTAGGATGTTCCTGCAAAGACGGTTTTAGCTCCTGAGTAGGAGTTAGAGAGAGATGCCAACCCGCAGTCGAACAACGCAGATCAATCAAAGGTTGGTCAAGGTGGGAATTTAAACCCTGAAGAATTTTCTGGCGTTGAAACATCAAATTTTGAGCAAAAGCAGCGCTGGATGTAGCAACACGTAAGACTTGACGTTGCATCGAAATTGGACGGGAGTGGACAGCAGCAGGTAGGCCAACAACATCATTCCATACACTTAAGACTCGTTGGAAAGGTTGGGCACGAATTTGGGCTTGAATTTCTAACTTGTCTAAAATATCATTAACAGACTGCCAAGACATACGGCTTTTTGGATACATTATTCACCCATAGATATATTTATAATTTACAATTTATCTTCCTTTCATTCACAGAAAACCCAACTTTGGGGGAAGGTGTGCTACGCGCATCTACGGGTCATCTCTACTCCCTACTTTCTATTTTCAAGAGGGAGTTTGCGATCGCCATCTCCCGATTCACCTCCTCCTAGATACAATCAACTTGTGAAAAAATCCACCCCACACCAGCCATGAGTCAAAATCCTCTCACCTATCCAGGTTCTTACCCATCCCAACCAAGTAAACCATCCCCAATCAAACCCCAATTAGCAGCAGCTTTAGCCAGTTTGGAGGTGCAACTAGACCAGGAATTAGCCCGTTATCGTCGAACTCGTCCTCAAGGGATGCGCACACCTGTATTTGGTGCGAATCCACCATCATTTGTAGTCGATAACCCTAACTTAGCAGCTAATCCGGAAAATCAGGCTGCAACGAGTCAAGCATTAGCAACAGATTTACCTACCCCCCCATCATTCACAGAAGTCAACGAAAATTCTTCCATTGATTCAAACCGGGAAAGTAAACTACCACCAACAGAAATACCGGGAACTAACCTGAATATTTCCACACCACCGCAAACCGAGACGAACCCAAATATAGAAACTAATTCCTTCCCTTCAGCAGAATTGAATCCAGAATTAGAACCACAAAACTTGGCAACAGCACCGACACAGGAAACCCAATTAAATTCAGCCGGTATTGTCCCAGTAAGTAAAACCAACAATAACTCCACCTCAAAAGATACAAAATTTGCCGTCCCAGGAACATCCGAACCCGATGATTACCTCGAATCATCAGAAGCACTATTGCGCAGTTTGACCGAATCAGAACCTCAATCCCCAAGCAGTTCCCAGCAAAATCAGAAAAATAATAGTCTTCTATCCCCACTAGGGATTGGCTCCATGCTCCTACTGGTCGTAGCAAGTGCTATTTTGGGAATGGTATTATTTCAACCTAAATTTATTCCCGAACTTAACTTTAGTAAACTATTTCCTCGGAACCAAACCAACAGCAGCGAAAATAACCCATCTTCCGGAGCAAATTCAGCCCCCGTCGAACCCCAACTTACCCCAGTTCCCCAATATCCGAACCTCGCAAACGACGAATTTCCCGAAGTCAAAAACCCTAATGACATCGTGGGGTTAACCCCCAAACCATCTCCAACATCTCCACCCGTCGTCAACCAGCAACCCAACCCCGTAACCCAACCAGTTGCACCAGCACAGCCAATTAATCCAGTACCTCCCACCCCTCCCCAACCAACGGTTCAACCCACCCCCCAACCCCAACCCATCACAGACGCTGACTTGAAACCATCTCCCAACGGAATGTATCAATTTGTCGTCGAAAATCAGGGAGAAACAGCCCTAGCCAATGCGCGAAAAATAGTACCCGATGCCTATTTGTCACGCGATCGCAAATATATTCATGTCGGTGCAGTTTCCACCAAAGAACGAGCGAAAAAACTCCTAGCAGAGCTCAAAGCCAAAGGTTTAGATGTTCGTCCCTATCAACCCTAGTTATGCTATACACAGAAGCAAGAATCTGGTGTTGTGGAACAGACTGATTGCCTGTTCTGTGTTGGCTAGAAAAATGATTTGTGAGATTGTGGAGTTGGTAAAATGGGATTATTTGAGCGATTTAATCGAGTTGTACGGGCAAATTTGCACAGTTTTGCCAATCAAGCCGAAGACCCGGAAAAAGTATTAGCACAAAGCTTACTGGAGATGCAAGATCGACTGGTAGAATTACGTCAGGGAATAGCCAGTGCGATCGCTACCCACAAACGCACTGAAAGACAAATCGCTAATGCCCAAATGACGGCTGATGAATGGTACAAACGCGCTCAATTGGCAATACAACAGGGAAATGAACCTTTAGCCCGCGAAGCCCTTACCAAACGCAAATCCTACCAAGATACCGCCAACACATTAAACTCGGAAATTGCCCAACAACGGGAAGTAATCGCTAAACTAAAAAAAGATATGCGCGGCTTGGAGTTAAAAATTACCGAAATTAAAACTAAAAAAGAAATGTATATTGCTCGACTGCGGTCGGCTGAGGCTTCCGTACGCTTGCAAGAACTTCTCGATGAGATTTCCGGTAAAAGTACTACCACTAGTGTATTTGCAAAAGTGGAAGATAAAATCTTACAACTAGAAGCCAAAAATGAGGTTTTAGAACTAGCTGGGAAGGATGAATTAGAGGAAAAAATCGCTGCTCTCGAAGGAGGTGCTAATATTGACCAAGAATTGGCTACCCTAAAACAGAACTTGGAGAATAGTCAGTAGGGTAGTTATGTCGAAGGCAAAAGGAAATAATTAATAATACTGGAATACTCACAAGATATTGTTAACCTATCCTCTTGCCCTCTTCTTCCCCTAACTAGTTAATATTTAGAGTTAGTATAGTAGCAATGTAAACAGCCCTGGTGGTTGGTAAATCGGAGATAAGGAAAGAATAAATTATGGGATTATTTGATCGGATTAAACGGGTCGTTAGTGCGAATTTAAATGATTTGGTTAGTAAGGCTGAAGACCCAGAAAAGATGCTGGAGCAAGCGATTCTGGAAATGCAGGAGGATTTAGTCCAACTGCGTCAAGGAGTTGCACAGGCGATCGCAGCCCAAAAACGCACAGAAAAGCAATATAATGATGCCCAAAGTGAAATTAATAAGTGGCAGCGTAATGCCCAATTAGCTATCCAAAAAGGTGATGAGAATTTAGCCCGACAAGCTCTGGAGCGCAAAAAAACCTTTACCGAATCCTCAGCTGCCCTCAAAGCTAGTTTAGATCAACAAATCGTCCAGGTTGAATCCCTCAAACGCAACCTAATTCAGCTAGAGAGCAAAATTTCCGAAGCAAAAACCAAGAAAGAAATGCTCAAAGCCCGTATTACCTCCGCCAAAGCCCAAGAGCAACTACAGGGTATGGTGCAGAGTATGAATACCAATAGCGCGATGGCTGCATTCGAGCGGATGGAAGAAAAAGTCCTCATGCAGGAAGCACGAGCGCAATCGGCTGCGGAACTAGCTAGTAATGACCTGGAAATGCAATTTGCAGCCCTAGAATCGGGTAGCGATATTGACGACGAACTCGCAGCTCTGAAAGCTTCCCTTGCTCCCGCACCGGAACAACAAGCATTACCCCAAGCTCAAACAGAAGCTACCACCACCCCCTCCCAACCAGCATCCCAATCTAACCAAGTGGTAGATAAGGAATTGGAAGAGTTACGTAAACAACTTGACCAAATGTAAATTAAGTATCTAGATATTAAGTATATTTAATGAATACCGTTTTCCTCGGAAGACGGTATTTTATCGGAAAACTAAGCTTAAAACCCTGTCAACAGTTATACCCAAGTTTGCTTGAAAAAGCCGCAGCACTGAGTTTGCAATCATTTGAGATTTGAAAATATAAGCAATTTTTCAGGTTACAGCTTGAAGTAGACGCGAAGAAACCCACCAGAGCATTCTGTAGAAAGCACATTTGCAAGTTAACACTTTGATTTTTGTTACATAAGCACTTCTACTCACCCAAAAGAGCTAATCTAAGGGTGGAGCACTTCTTTAGCTAAGAGGAGAAGTCAGTATGAAACCGCGAGAGTTTAGCTTTTCACAATACACTGGGAGTCCAAACCTACGGGATCATTTAGAAGCAATTCTGCGACATGCAGAAGCTGCATCTCGTATTTCTGAGAATCAATTTCCCATAGCTGGCAAAATCAAGCTTCAACATGAAGTTCAGCTCCCACCACACATACCACATATAAAAGTAGATTCAGAAAATATTTATACAAAAAGTCAATCTAGATTTGTTATAGATTCTGAAGAGAATACAGTCATCAACGACTCTTTACATAAGATTGGCCCTCAAAGATGGAATTATGAAATACTAAACTATCCTGTGAACTATACTGTGAATAACCGATCTCTTCAAGTTACAGAGGATCATTTGGGTTTGAACGGGCATTTATCAGAGATCAAGCGTCATACTCGATCAGCAATAGAGATGTTAGAAGGTTCAGATCCTCCTCCGATTGGGTGTTGGGTGCTGGGGTTAATCATTATATTTCTATTAGCATTTTGTGGACAGCAGACTTCAGATCAAGATCCTCAACGACAACCCCAGCAAAATCAAGGATATTTCCAAAATACTCCTACTGTAGTCGCAACTTTAGCTTCAAATAATGGTTTGTAGAATATAGCTCTCAAGCAATAGGGTCTAAATTTTATGGGCTAATGATTCACTTGGAGCGGACTGCGGAAATATCTTGGTATATAATTGAATTGGTCAGCAAAATCTCAGTAAATAGCTAGCTATACCCTTCGCTACGATCGCTCAACTCGGATAATTTTCGTAAACTGGTTTCAGGGTAAAAATATCCGGAAAATTTCGGGATATGCGCGAGGAATGCACTAAAAGGCTTGTATTTACCTCGAAAATTGGGTAATTTAAATCAATACACCGAGTAATAATATCGACCGCATTAGAGAAAAAGTCCAGTCTGGCTTCGTCAGTATGAATTATTCCACTGATGGAGATTTGCAGAGTTTACAGGTCTAAAGGAGTATTCAGTTTGTATATTAAGCAAGTCTGTCTCGAAGTGCAGAGCCTATTACCCAGATGGCAATTTTCAGGATATACTTAAAATTAGGTCAAGACTTAGGAGGCAAGGGTGAGCAGACTAGTTCTTGAGATTTCAAACGAGGTTGCGGAGTCTCTTCAACTTCCACCTTCAGAACGCCTCTCTCGTGTGCAACGAGAATTAGCAATTCGATTATACCAAAAGGGATTGCTCTCTTTTGGAAAGGCGCGTGAGCTAGCACAAATGACAAAATGGGAGTTTCACTCGCTACTTGGAGATGAGGGAATCGAGCGTAGTTACGATTTAGAAGAACTAGAAAGTGACTTAAATACGTTGGAGCAGTTAGATTGAGAGCTATTAGCAACTCTTCTGTCTTGATTGCCCTGAGTAGCATTGGGCAACTATCTGTGTTAACACAGCGATTTCCAGACGGAATTCTGATTCCACGAGCAGTGTGGTGCGAAGTTGTGGAAACTGGAGCAGGGCGAACAGGAGCGGTAGAAGTTGCAGCAGGCTTAAACACTTGGCTGTCCATCCAAGAAGCGGAGAACAAGACGTTAATATCAGTGCTGCAACAAAATTTGGATCAAGGTGAAGCGGAGGCGATCACCTTATGGCTTGAGCAACCTTCAGAAGCTTTGTTGTTGGATGAGAAGAAAGCGCGACAAGTTGCACGACGCATGAATTTGCCGATACTGGGTACTTTAGGTCTCCTGATTTGGGCAAAACGGCAAGGAGTGATTTTTAACTTGCAAGAACAGCTTGATGCCTTGCAAACTGCGGCTAAGTTTCGCTTGAGTCAGCAGGTTTATAATGAGGCTCTGAGGCAAGTTAGGGAATTACAGTAAGCGTTTGTTGTCACCTCTGCATCGGACGCAATTCGCGATCGCAGTGACTGATGTGGCTTAAAGTCAGCAAAGGTGATCCCTTGACGGAGGTTACAGACAGGGTGAACTAAAATCCGGTCTCGCGATAATTAAAGACCCCAAATTTTGCGTAGTTGTCGTTGCTGCTCCCTGAGAATGCGCTCATATTGTTTGCGCGATCGCCTTTGATTGCGTTCTAATTCCCGTAGATAATAATTATACTGCGGTTGGGGTTTGAATATGTAATTGTAATTGGATGACCAGTTAATTTGGGAAGGGCGATAAATTGACGTTTGCTGCCATTGTTGTTGATTTCTGATCCATTGTCTTTGATGTTTTTTAAAGTTTTTTTGCCAATCTTTGTGACCGGATTTCGTCAGAGTTGGTAATGCCCCTATTTCATTTTCACATTCCGGTTGGCAAGTATTTTCCCTCGCATTAGCTGGTGTTGTTGTTGCGGAAATTACACCACCTAGGGCAAGGCAGGGAATTACAAATCCAGATAATTTATTGAATGTGTTAGAAGTGTTGATTGTTAGCATTTGTTTATGACTCAAACTCACCAATGAGACAGGATAATGATGGTTTGCACGACTGACAAATCACGTATAGACTCGATTGAACTTGAGAATAAACTTGATCAAGTAAGTGTTAATTAATAAACTCTACACAATGTTGGGAAGACGAAAAACCAGAAATTAACAGGAATTCCAAAATATACTGAGATAACCTGGAAACTGGGATATTAACCACTATCCTCGCAACCTCAAACTACGTAAAAACCCAGTTGAATCAGGGATTGAATGTAACCATAATAGTCTCAGGGCATACTTGGTGATAATCCACAATGTGCAGTTCATTTTCAGGCACAGTGGTTTTACGGTAACGGATTGGGATAGATTAATTGGTGTGCCACCTCGGCCAAATCTGTAAATTTGATTGTTGAAACAAGTTGATGGAGACAGCAATGAGTAAGGGTGTTCTCACCATAACGGATGCAGAATTTGAAACCGAAGTTTTAAAATCTGAACAGCCTGTATTAGTCTATTTTTGGGCATCATGGTGTGGTCCTTGCCAACTCATGTCCCCCCAGATCAATTCCATTGCCGATACCTATGCCGAAAAACTCAAAGTCGTCAAAATGGAAGTTGATCCTAATCCCGTCGCTGTTAAGCAATATCAAGTGGAAGGCGTACCAGCTTTACGACTTCTTCAGGGAGAAAAGGTTTTAGTTTCCTCTGAAGGCGCACTCACTAAAGATAAAATTATCAATTTGATTGCCCCCCATTTGGAGGGTTAATCAGGGATTTTTCTGATTGCAAGCGGAGGAGATGGGTAAAAAATAACATGTATACTTTGCACGCTGATATATTTCCTTTTTGGTTTGTTGATAGTTAATAGTAGAGAAATGGCAATGTGATGTCCCTTCCAGCGTTAACCATCTCAACAAAAAGCTGACCTATTGACAGATTAAAGTATACATACTTGATTTTGCGAATAATATTATTAGCTACCTGTATCCCCTCCGCCTTATATTTTCACTTTTGATTGAATACACCATTAAAAAAATGCAGTTTGCGCACCGTTTAGAACCCTTGCAGTCCAATGTTTTTGCCGATATGGATCGGGCTAAAGGATTGGCAAGAGCAGCAGGACAGCAAATCATTGATTTGTCTATGGGTTCTTCTGATTTGCCAGTGTCCAGTCATATAATTAACGCGATCGCCCAATCCCTATCAGACCCGACAACCCACGGTTATCTTCTGTTTAACGGTACGCAAGCCTTTCGTCAGGCGGTTGCCAATTGGTACGAACAAAGGTTTGGTATCCCTGTTGACCCGGAGACTGAAGTTTTACCCTTGATTGGTTCCCAGGAGGGTACAGCCCATTTACCCCTTGCCATCCTCAATCCGGGTGACTATGCCCTACTACTTGACCCTGGTTATCCCTCCCACGCTGGGGGAGTTTACCTCGCCAGTGGTTTAATTTATCCCATGCCACTGCGAGCAGAAAATAAATTTTTACCTGATTTAACGGAAATACCTGGGCAGGTATTAAATAAAGCGAGGATGATGGTATTGAGTTATCCCCATAATCCCACAACTGCGATCGCACCTCTGGAATTTTTCCAAACCGCCGTTGAATTTTGTCTACAACATAATATCGTACTTGTCCACGATTTTCCCTACGTAGACCTAGTATTTACTGGTGTCGCCCCATCCATCTTCCAAGCAGACCGGGACAAACAAACCTCGATAGAATTTTTTACCCTTTCCAAATCCTACAACATGGGTGGATTCCGAATTGGTTATGCCATCGGTAATGCAAAATTAATCACAGCCCTCAAACAGGTCAAAGCCACCGTTGACTTCAACCAATACCTCGGTATACTAAACGGTGCGATCGCTGCCCTCACCGGACCCCAAACGGGAGTTAGCCAATCTACAGCCATTTTCCGTCAACGTCGTGACGCATTCCTCAACGCTCTCCATCATCATGGTTGGAATCTACCCTCACCCCCAGCCACCATGTACGTCTGGTTTCCCTTACCATCAAAATGGTGCGATCGCTCCATCGAATTTTGCACCAACCTCGTCATAAAAACCGGTATCGCCGCTTCCCCCGGTGCAGGATTTGGCAAACACGGTGAAGGCTACGTTCGCTTTGCCCTCGTCCAACCACCCTCTGTTCTCGAACAAGCTGCTCACCAAATCAGCGAATTCCTCAAAACCCAATAAACAATGGTGGGTTAAGAACTAGCGTCCTCACCCACCCAACTGGTGTATATAATGTTTACATTTTGTATTGAAACCATAATCGTCGTAGAGACGTAGCGATGCTACGTCTCTACACAACGTAAAATTTTTAATTCATATTGTATTCAGCAGCGCCATAATTTATTGGGTCTTGTGAAAAGTGGAATAGTTGGGTAAAAACTATTCCCTACTTCCATCACGGACTGTTCCCTACCCTCACTCAAAGGCTTTTACAGCTAGGGCTGCGCTTCGCGAACAGCAGACCCTATTTAGAAACCCCTAATTTGAGAAACTGGGCTGTCACATGTAAACTTTCCTCAAATAAAGTTTCATGTCCCCAACGTTGCACCTGTTGACTTAACAAAGCTTCAGCTTTTTGTTCCGACAAAGATGTCACCTGCTGGAATAAACCCGCAGACTGGGCACCACCTTGGGTTTCCATGCGCATACAGCCACCGGTTTCTGAGCAAATCACCGTACTGCAATTCGCCTGGGAATTAGTCGAATTTAAACGTAATGCAGTCAAATCTCCAGGAATTTCCCCCGCATCACCCACGGGTACACCCACTAATTCCGCTTCAATCTGGCGTTGGTCTTTGGCGACAAAGCGGACACGGGTAATATCGTAATCACCGATTTCCCGCTCATAGGCAACCGGATGCCAATTCAAACGACTAGCCAACCAACCCAAATATAAAAACGCCTGGGCTGGATTACCCTTTTCGTAATCCAAATTTACCCGATCCACCTCCAATAAACCGGCTCGACGTTGGGGTGGGTCGTAAGCCTCGGCAGTTAATTCCTGCCAAGCAGCCAATCTGCGCCAATTCAAATCCGCCACCGGAATACCACTTTCCACTAAAGTCTGTAAATTAATTAAATCGCTTTCTGGTTCGTTGAAATTGCACGAATCCACAATCACGTTATTACAAACAGCCGCCAACCGCTTAAATAGGGGATTATTCGGATTGGGAGTCGCCTTCCACCATAAAAACTTCGGCAAACCACCAATCAACAAGGCTGGAACCATACCACCAATCCGTTCCAAAGCCGTTGCTGTACCAGTCAAGGTAATATATTCACAACAAATCAAAGTACTAGATTGTTGCTTTTGAATCGGACAATAGGCAGCAACTTGTGCCTTTACCCCTTCATCATCCCCCGCCATTGGCGATAGGGTGACAATTCGACAAGGGTTACGCAGGGCAATTTCGTCGGCAATTCGGGGACTTTTACTATCTGCACTCACATTAGTGGCAACCTTTCCCGCCGCTTTGAGTTTAGCAACTTCACCCCTTAACACCGTCACCGTATCCGGAGTTGCCTTACCCGTTTCAGGAATATGAAACGCTTTTTGAGCCTCCCGTAGGGCTGATTCTGTTTGTGGCCCGAGAATTCCATCAATTGGTCCAGTATAAAAACCTAGAGCCGCCAGCAATTGCTGGGTTTCTTCTGGCTCATAAACAATTAGGGTAAAAGTTGTTGCCCTAGTGGCAGCCGGAAGTGTACCTTCCTCACCTGCAATGCCATAACTTTGCCAAATTTGACTTAATTCAGCCTCAATATCGCTGAGAGAAATATCCTTGGGCGGTTGCAGTGAGTAAATCGTCGGAGCTTGGGAAACCATAATAATACGTCAATAATACAATACGTGAGTTTGCTGTGAAATCTTGTTAGTCAAAAAAATCAAATCCAATTTGGGGAGTAGGGAGAAGACAAACAGCAAAGAAGAAAAATAAATCTCTTTTTTTCTCCTGTTTCCGATCTCTTTTCCTAAAGTCTTCTCCACCGTCGTCCGTCTCGATTCAGTAATAACTCGGCTTCTACAGGTTCCCAAGTTCCAGCTTCATACTTAGGAATACTATTCGGATCGGCGGGCGCATCCCACACACTCAAGGCTGGGGTGACAACTTGCCATGCAGCTTCTACTTCGTCACCGCGTGTAAATAGGGTTTGATCCCCCATCATACAATCCAAAAACAAACGGTCGTAGGCATCTCCCGTAGCTTGAATCCCAAACGAACCATAGGTAAAGTCCATATCTACCGAACGGGTGCGAAATTCTGCTCCTGGCATTTTCACGTCGAACCGCAAGTTAATCCCTTCATTCGGTTGAATTCGCATGGCCAACACATTGGCATTTTTCTGTTGAGCCGCAGATTGGAACATCCTGGAGGGGACATCACGAAAATGGATGGAAATTTCGCTGACTTTTTTCGGCATTCGTTTCCCTGTCCGCAAATAAAACGGTACACCTTGCCAACGCCAGCTATCCACCATGAATTTCATGGCCACAAATGTCGGTGTTGTTGATTGGGGGTTAACACCAGGTTCTTCATGATACCCAGGAACTGGTTTCCCTTTCATCCATCCAGCGCTGTACTGTCCGCGAATTGCCGACAAATCTAGGTTATTTACATCTGCAAGTCTAGTTGCTTGTAATACTTTTACCTTCTCCGTGCGGATACTATCCGCGTCCATTGAGTTCGGTGGTTCCATCGCCGTCAAACAAAATAGCTGCATCAGGTGATTCTGCAACATATCCCGCAAAGCACCTGAAGTTTCGTAATATCCAGCCCGGTCTTCCACTCCCACTGTTTCGGCGACGGTAATTTGCACATGGTCAACGTAGCTGCGATTCCACAATGGTTCAAAAATCGCATTGGCAAACCGAAATACTAACAGGTTTTGAACGGTTTCCTTCCCTAGGTAGTGGTCAATCCGGTAAACTTGGTTCTCTTTACAGTATTTTTGCACCACCACGTTGAGGCTTTTCGCAGAGGCTAAATCTCGACCGAAGGGTTTTTCAATCACCAGACGATGTTTGTAGGGGTCTTCCAGCATCTTGGCTGTACCTAACTGACGAATTGCCTCTGGGAAGAAATTGGGAGCAACCGATAGGTAAAACATTCTATTTCCCCGCGTTCCCCGTTTTTCATCTAACTCAGCCAGGAAATTTTTGAGTTTTTGGTAATCTTCTGTGTTGTCGATGTTACCAGAACAGTAAAATAGACCTTGGCAAAAATCTTGCCACAGTTCTTCTGGGTGTACACCTCCGTGAACTTCTTCCATGCCTTTACGCATTTGTTCGCGGAAGTATTCGTGACTCCAATCACGACGAGCGACACCGACAATGGTTGTTTCGGGAGGGATGCGTCGTTCTTTGCGCAATTTATAGAGGGCGGGAACGAGTTTGCGCCAGGTCAGGTCTCCTGATGCGCCAAAAATCACGATTATTTGGGGTTCGGGCATCCCTTGTTGTTGTAAACCAACGCGTAGGGGATTTTCTAGCAAACTGACCATAACAATTATTTATTTGCGATACAAGGATTACATCTGGAAACTGAGTGAGTAAATTTACTGACTCAGGTTTGATCTACTGAAACTTGGGAAATGGGAATTGGGTAATCAACCGTTAACTATCAACTTTGGCAGTCAATTGGCAATTTGTATGCATAATTGCTCACATCAAGGGATAATTGCTGGCTGAGTTCTGTCAGATGCATTTTCTCAGAATGGCTTTCATCTCAATGTTAATGGTTGCCTTTTTCTCCGCATGGTGATGGGGACTACTAAGTAATCGGATTTATACTGGGAGTGGTTCGCTATGCAGCCTAACCCAAGGATATTTTCCATGTTTCCACCCTTTCATATTCAGGGAGGAATTTTACCTGTATTTCTCACGAGCGAATGGTAGGTCTGAAGTCAGGGCTTAATTATCTTTCTGTTCCCTACTCCTTGAAAGTTTTAGGAATTTGTGGGAAATCCGGGTTTACTGCTTCTAAATCTCTTCACTTTCTGAACTTTTTTAACTAGCTATGTCTAGTTCTTACCCCCAACTTGAACTTGGCGACATTTCCAATATCTTTAATGTCCGTTTTGAATAAATGATTCTACTTTGGCGACATCTTGCTTGCTACCAATAATTAACGGGGTGCGTTGATGAAGTTTTGTCGGCACTACATCTAAGATATTTGTATGCCCTGTGGTTGCCCTTCCCCCCGCTTGTTCGATGATGTAAGCGAGGGGCGCACTTTCATATAATAGACGTAGTTTCCCTTCGGGTTTTTGCCGGGTTCCAGGATAGAGAAAAACGCCTCCCTGTAGCAAAACGCGATGGATATCACTGACCATTGCTCCACTGTAACGGGCTGTGTATCCTTCGGTACGATGGACGTAACGGACATATTCGCGAATTGGTTCATCCCATTGCCAAAAGTTACCTTCATTGACGCTATAAATAGAGCCATGTTCTGGCATTTGGATGTTTTCTTCGGTGAGGATAAATTCTCCTAAACTGGGGTCAAGGGTGAAGGAATGAACTCCTCGACCAAGGGTGTAAACGAGCATGGTACTAGGTCCATATAAAATATACCCTGCACCGATTTGTTTGCGTCCTGGGGCTAGTAAATCCTGGGCTGTACCATCAATATCGTCACCTTCTTGGCGGCGAATGGCAAAAATTGATCCTAAACTCAGGTTGGTATCGGTGTTGGATGAGCCATCAATAGGGTCATAAAGAAGGGTATATCTACCAATTGGGCAGTTTTCTGGGATGTAGTAGGGTTTGTCCATTTCTTCGGATGCCAACCGACATACTAATCCGCTTTGTTCAAATACGGCAATAAATACATCATTGGCGTAAACATCCATTTTTTTTACGGATTCGCCTTGAACGTTAACCTCTCCAGTAAACCCTAGCACTCCTTCCATCAATCCCGCACGACTTAAATGACGGGATATTAATTTTCCTGCCAAGGCAATTCGATTCATTAAGGCGCTTAAATCTTGAGCATCACTAGCAAAACTTTGTAAGTGCTGGAGTACATGACGGGATAGGGTCATGCAATCCCTTTCTAGGCTTGGTCGTGTTTCGCGAATCGACTGTTGAGATGAATCGGACGTAGTGGTCATTATGTATTCCTCCGTCGCTATTGGCGCGAATGGTATTTTGTTCAGACTCGTGTGGCTGCGGTTCAATTCAACGTCGCTTCCCAATCGTCTGTTGCAGGTCGATGTGATTTTAGGTAAATTCTTTGACACCGTTTTGAGCCTGCCGACAGTAATAATCTGCTCATCTCTATCTTAGAAACCTAATCTCCCAACTTAAACGTGATTTTAGATAAACTAAAGAAATTAATCTGTAGCTTGTGTATGTTGCAATCCTAATTGCACGCAAAGCCGACACACCGCCATGACTATAATCATTGGCGACATGTCGGCGCTGCGGCTATTCAGTTTTTATAAATATTTCTTGCCTAAACTAGGCTTTATATTGTACTATAGCTTAATGCTATTCATCGAATGATTCTTGTTTTTTGACCCTGTTAATTCTTCGATTGCCACTTTCGTCCCGTGGTTTAGCTTTATTGACACGGATTTGTCTACCCATCCATTCTGCTCCATCTAATTCTGCGATCGCAACATCTTCGTGAGCTTCATCGCTTAAATCGACAAAGGCAAAACCACGCATTCTTCCAGATTCGCGGTCGGTGGGAAGTTCAACGCGAGTCACCTCACCATAATCAGTAAAAACTGCTTTCAGATCAGCTTCAGTCGCGCGGTAAGAGAGATTTCCAACGTAAATAGTCATGTGAATTGCATTAAATGTCAATTGAAGGCGATGATTTTGATTCGGCAAGAAACTTAGTTGCTTGTAATTGGTTGTTAATCAATTTAAGTAACTTTTGTTTCATGCAGTCTGTTTGACTCAGCCGAAACTGGTATCGCAATTAGCTCACAACTATTAAGTCGTATTTTTAATAGCTTAACTATCTAGTTAGGTTGAGCTTCGCATACATTCATAATCATAGCTGATGATGATGATTTTCAAGGTATGAGATTTTACAAAGGATAGGAAGTTGAAATCAGTGTCACTTATAGATTTAATATTCTTATCTTCAGTGGGAAATGTTGTATTTACAGCATAAATAATTTTACCGATTGGGAACTTCTATCGGCAGGAAAAGTCCTGAAGTTATTCACACGTATGGGATTTAGCTACTTAATATTTTGCTTTCCTTCAAGACAGAGATTTTACCTTGTAACTATATTTACTATGTACTTCCCTCAAGGGTAGACATAAGTAAAAAGTATGAAATGTGTCTTGGTGAAGAGGTTTATTTTATCTCTAATTAAAAAACATTTCAAAAATTCAGTTGCTTAAATGCCTTCAAGCAACACAGTCACGTTTATACTTTAAAAGACAAGTTTTTTTCGGTTATCGGGAGTATTCTCAGTAGATATACGTAGTCGTTACTAGTCAATCGAAATTGATTGTGGTCCACTACCTTTACCGTTATGGTGATCTTGGTTGTTGGAAGTAGAGTTAGTTGTCACTTTTTGACTTAACCAGGACTTAACAGGTTCATCTTTTAGACTTAAGCGTAATACACCGGAGACAAATCCACCCATAAATGAGGCTGGATGTTTAGTAAATTGCTGAAATAGGGGCTTTAGTTCATCTAAAAACATATTACCATCCTTGGCTAATATACAACTTTATACGCTGATATATTTCCTTTTTGGCTTTTTTGACAGCTGACCTTCAAACACTAACCATCTTAACAAAAAGCTCACCTATTGACAGTATAAAGTATATTTACCGACAATAAGATGGGTATAGAGCAATGTCCTTTAAGAACAGCTTGCTGATAGAATGGTAGGGCAGGCAGGATTGGTAGTCTGTCGGTCAAGATAAGTAAGACAGGGTAGACCTGCAACTGTATGTTTGAACACAGAATCTCCGTACTTCAGGATGAGGAGTATATCAACAGTCTATAATCTTTAATTGGAAAGTGAGTAGGGAAAAACCACTTCCATTGTTTCGGAAGTAAGTAGGACATGTAGGCTATTCACTACGCCTAATTATTATATAGCAATCCGATTTAAGTAGTGAAAATATAGTGTGCCGTTAACTGATGACTGGTGACTGTTAACCGTCAACTGTCAACCGGTAACAACCCTATATGTAAGATTTCACAAATTGTTTAACGTGAGTTCGATGATCTATAAAGCCTGAAACTTTTGTCCAGTATCATTCGTAGGAAATAAAAGTTTTTAAAAACCTCCAAGTATGATGTTGAGAAGAAAATCCTTAAACCTGGAATAAGTCAGTTATTGACTTTGTTCTCAACTAATGGATGAGGTTACTTTAAACCTTAAAGTTCAAAATCATTGATTCACAGGGGTTGTAGCGTTTACAATCCGTCAAATTCACGTTTATTTAGGACTGCGGTAGCTCTTTCAAGAAACTGAGTAGTTTTAGCTGTGTAGCAGTTTACCACCCTCTGGAGAAGAGTGGAGATAATGGCATTCATCTATTTATTTAACGTGAGTTCAACAGATTTTAGAGGCTAAAAGCCTTTTATATAAAGGATTATTTAAGCTAGAGCTGGTCGTAACTCTGAATCATTAGTTGATAATAAGGTCAATAATTATCAAAATTTACTGATTTTATTTTCAATCAGCTATTTCTTTTTCTTTTTAGGGGTTTTTGGTTTTTGATTCGTAATTCCAAATCCTTTAGTTGTTTTGTTGGCTTTTGTTTTTTCGGTGTCAGTTTGTGTCTGATTTTTTTGGGATGTTATATCTTCCTCTACGAATTTGATGGTGGGTTGGTGATGATTTGTTGTTTGAGGTGGAGATAATTCGATTATCGATTTTTCTGCTTGTGCTTCTTTGCTTTCTAAGGTTTCTGGTTGGGTTGCTTCGATTTCCTCAGCTATAGAAGATTCTGGTATTTCCCCATCTGTAGAAGATTCAGGTGTTGCTGCGATCGCAATTTCCCCATCTGTGGAAGATTCTGGTATTTCCTCACTTGTGGAAGATTCTGGTGTTGCTGCGATCGCTGTTTCCTCATCTGTAGAAGATTCTGGTATTTCCTCAGCTATAGAAGATTCAGGTGTTGATGCGATCGCAATTTCCTCATCTGTAGAAGATTCTGGTATTTCCTCACTTGTGGAAGATTCTGGTGTTGCTGCGATCGCAATTTCCTCATCTGTAGAAGATTCTGGTATTTCCTCACTTGTGGAAGATTCTGGTGTTGCTGCGATCGCGATTTCCTCATCTGTAGAAGATTCTGGTATTTCCTCAGCTATAGAAGATTCAGGTGTTGATGCGATCGCGATTTCCTCATCTGTGGAAGATTCTGGTATTTCCTCACTTGTGGAAGATTCTGGTGTTGCTGCGATCGCTGTTTCCTCATCGATGGAAGATTCTGCTATTTCCTCAGCGATAGAAGATTCGGGGGGTATTTTTGCTATTTGATAAAATTCCTCTAGATTTTCCCAGCTGAGTAATTCATCATCGGTATTAATTCCTAACTGACTACGCACTAATTCCCAGTCACCGATAATATCATCGGCAACACAGTGATTGTCAAAAGCGTGTTTAATAACCAACCCTGATTGAACTGCTTGCAAGTTGATTAATGAGGTGATTATAAAAGCATTTAATTCAGGGAGATAATCTAAACATTTTTGTAATTGCTGGACTAAAACAGCAGCTACCTTGGTTTCTTGGTCTGGATTTTGTCGAGCAATTTCTTCTAAACTGTTTAGGGCACTCAAACGGGGAAATAGCTGGTAAGCATTATTTCCTAAGTAATCCTGTAAAGGTAAAATTGCCTCCGCACCGATCATTCCATAAATTTTCGGTAATTCCTCATTTACCCACTCATTATCTTCAAGCTTGTGAAATAATTCCATTAGTGGTTCAATGGCAGCAGTTGCTTTTAGCTGACCGAGCGCTCGTCGAGCATGGATTGGTGCAGATGCTTCTAAATGCTCGATGGATAGATGATTTAAATCTTGATCGATGGCAATTTGAATTAAATCAGGAATATCCTCATCATTTAAGTGTAAATTAGTGCTATATTGGCTCCATGCGAACTCAGTCCCATGACATTCGCCAAGGCTGAGGAGTTTGGCTATTAGTGGTTGAGAAAGAGTACTATTGGCCATTTGATTTTGAATTATAAGTTACTTCAACAGAAGCACTCCTATGGGTGTATAAAGATTACCCTCGAACGATTTCTAAGGGTCGGATTGCTTCTATAAACGACGATCTACGCGCCGATGAATGATTTACACCCAACTATCAGGTATAACAGAATCTAGTCGGATTCTGCCAGGTTGACTGAAAATCTACATGTATTGAAATATCAATTTATCTGATGGTTGCGATATTTGTTTTTTATGGGCACAGATAGATTAATCGCGAGAAAATAGGAAATAGGGAGTGGTGGAGTCGTCATTTTTGGCTATGTCTAAAGGACATGGAGGACTGATTTACAGTTGCTCGAAGTTGACCACAAGCTGCATCTGCATCTAAACCTCGTGAATAGCGGACACTGACGGCGATGTGTTGTTGTTTAAGGATTTTGACAAAGTTATCGATGCGATCGCGTGATGGTCTTTGGTAATCGGCTTCACTAATTGGATTATAAGGTATTAAGTTCACGTGACTTTGGAATCCCCGTAAATGTTTGCTCAATTCGTGAGCATGTTCACTGAGGTCGTTCACACCTGCTAATAGAATATATTCAAAGGTGACTCTACGTCCGGTAATTTCTACGTATTCTCGACATTCGTTGAGTAAATCAGCAAGGGGGTAGGGACGAGCGCTAGGGATTAGTTGTTCGCGTATTGTTTGATTGGAAGCGTGTAAACTAACTGCAAGGGTGACTTGTAGGTGATGTTGGGCAAATTGACGAATTCTTCCCGGTATGCCTACTGTGGAAACGGTAATATTTCTCGCTCCAATACCAATATCCTGGTTTAGGGAACGAATTGCTGCTAACACCTGTTCCAGGTTGAGTAAGGGTTCTCCCATCCCCATAAACACGATGTGACTGACCCGACGTTGAAAGTCTTGTTGAACAGTTAAAACTTGATCAACAATTTCATGACGGGCTAAATTACGTTGAAATCCACCTTTTCCTGTTGCACAGAAGTCACAAGCCATTGGACAACCAACTTGGGTGGATACACACACTGTTAAGCGATTATCAATGGGTATACCTACGGTTTCGATGATTTGACCATCATCTAAACGCAATAGATATTTAATGGTTCCATCGGTTGCGATCGCTTTGTAATGGATATCCGCTCTACCAATTGGAACATGACTAAGTTGTTCACGCCAACTTTTGGGAAAAGCTGTAATTTCCGTCAACGACCTTACGCCTTTATAATAAATCCAATCATGTAACTGTTTACCCCGGTAACTGGGTTGTCCTTGGGTTTGCACCCAAGCGGTTAATTCTGGCAATGATGCGCCTAGTAAGGGTGGTAAATTTAATTTTGGCATCTGGGGATTTTGGATTTTGGATTTTGGATTGGGAATGGGGGAGGGGAGTGGGGATTTTGGATTTTAGATTTTGGATTGGGAATGGGGGAGGGGAGTGGGGATTTTGGATTGGGAATACGAGACCCGGATTTATTACAAGTAAGTTATAAGTCTTGAGTGACGGATTAATTTTCCTTCTACTCACTATTCCCTACTCCCCACTCCCTGTAAGTTTTAGAAATTTGTGAGAAATGTAGGGAGAGGGAGTGGGGATTTTGGATTGGGAATACAAGGGAGATATGGAGACAAGGTTGCTTTCCAGAAATACTCACGAAACTCGATCCAGTTTGATCAGGTATTTCTTGGTCACGATATAGGAAATTGCCTCCTTCTGAATCTGTGAGAAGCAACTATGGGTTTACAATGGGGAAGGAAAATTCCTGCTTTGATTACGGATGAGCTTGAAAACGCTTCTAAAACTTTCGTAGAGCGTCAAGCTTCCTTTGAAGGATATTTCTTCCTTGTTCTTTAATCCGTCAACATCAATTTTACAGAATACTTGAATTTGTGGGTAGAGGATGTTATTTCAAATTTCCGAGATACACCTTCTTGTCTTTTGCATCCTGCATCCTATCTCTGAGATTCTGAAATTGCTTGGGAATATGACTTATAAATTGCCGAGATATCTCATCCTTTTCCCCATCTCCTGTATTCTGTCTCCTGTATCCTACATTCTCAAAGATAATGAACTACTGGTTGATGAAGTCGGAACCAGATACCTATAGTATTACAGATTTACAACGACAACATCGAACTATTTGGGATGGTGTCCGCAATTATCAAGCGCGTAATTTTATGCGATTGATGCAACCTGGTGATTTGGCGTTTTTTTACCATTCCAATACCAATCCTCCTGGAATTGTTGGCTTGATGCGTATTGTAGAAAAAAATCTCCCTGACCCCACCCAATTTGACCCTAAAAGTGATTATTATGACCCTAAATCTACTCCCGACTCCCCTCGCTGGCAAACAGTTATGGTCGAGTTTGTTCAGATTTTCCCCCATATCTTGGAATTATCCCTACTCAAACAACAGTTCACAGAGGAGGAGTTAATGCTAGTCAAAAAAGGTAATCGACTGTCGGTGATGCCAATTATACCAATGGTTGCCCACAAAATTCTCGAACTGGTAAATCCCCAAACTAATTCTGAATAATTTTCCCATAAAGGTGGTAAATAAAAAGAGGGACAAGTCTGCTATACCTGCCGACTAATCCCATCTGCCGTTCCTTAAAGAGAGGAGAACACTAAATTTAAATATACAATTGATTGAGAATCTATGTCAACTATTGATGAGAAAAATTTTCGATAATTTCAGTGAATAGATTTTATGCTGTCGTCATCGACACAGAAGGAGTATGATGATGTTCTCGGTTAAATATTCTAATGAGGAGTGCGCAAAATTCTAGATTATGCCGCTACAATTAAAGGTCTATGTCCCCCCCCACCCCCTAATTCAGCATTGGCTTGCGGTTGCTCGTGATGCAGCAACTCCCTCAGTTTTATTTCGGAGTGCGATGACTGAGTTGGGACGGTGGTTAACCTATGAAGCTGTGCGTGAATGGTTGCCTACCTATGATGCGGTGGTTGAATCACCCTTGGGGCAATCTCCGGCGACTTTTGTGAATGCTGAGGTACCAATTGCGGTAATTCCGATTCTGAGGGCTGGTTTAGGGTTGCTGGAAGGGGCACAAACGTTGTTACCTTTGGCATCAGTTTACCATTTGGGTTTAGTGCGTGATGAATCGACTTTACAGCCATTATGCTATTTGAACAAGCTACCTGAACAATTTGCTCCCGGAACCAGGGTGTTGATAACCGATCCAATGTTGGCAACGGGTGGTTCAATGGTGGCAGCGATGTCAGAATTGACACAAAGGGGTGTAGACCCCAGTTTAACACGAATTGTCAGTGTCGTGGCTGCTCCTCCAGCTTTGCAAAAATTGAATAATGCCTTTCCTGGTTTGATAGTTTACACTGCGGCTATTGACGAGGTAGTCAACAACCAAGGGTTTATTGTTCCAGGTTTGGGTGATGCGGGCGATCGCACTTTTGGAACATGAGCTACCATGCAAGGGGTAGGAGACAGGATACAGGATATAAAACAGGGAGAAGATGGGGTCAAGGATACTGAAGTATTTACAGGATATAATGGTGATCTGAGCTTCCCTATCACCCCTCTTCCCTTTAAACCCCCTGTATTCTTGTCTGTTCAAATCCAAGTAGCTTGATACTGGAAGTTATGTTCAAGACCGAAAATTCGATTAATCGATCAAAATCGCAGCATTTTTAAGGCGGTAATTTTATGAGTCAACGTGATGGATTCGCTAGTGGTTTTTTTACTGGTGCTATTATCGGCGGTATTGTTGGTGGTGTATTAGGTGCGCTGGTGGCTTCGCGTCGAGATGGGGAACTGTCAAATGATGGGGATGGTCAACGAAATGGCCGTTCCTTGGATGGTAAACCAAGTGCTGGTAAACGCAAAACTGTCAAACTCAGCGATTCGGAAACAATGGAAATGGCTCGGCGATCGCTGGAGGATAAAATTGCTCAATTAAATGCCACAATAGATGAAGTACGGGAACAGCTGGGTAGTGTGAATGGAAATTCTAACCCCACAGTCAGCGATCGCATGTCTAATTAGTTGAGCTATGGTTCGGGTGGATCTTTATTTGCTAGGGTTGCTGGGTGTTAACTGTATCCTCTGGGAAAGCTAAAGTTTATGACTTGAGATAATTTCGATAAATATGTATTGTTTTTGGCCTTCTGATTGGGTACGGTGACTATCAACCCCCTAAAGTCGATAAATATCTCAAGGTAGGGAACAAGTAGATTAAACCTGTTTTTCTCTGGTATTGGCAGTTCTGGTAACACCCCAAGTGTGGTAATTCCCCGTTCCTGGATATGCCTCCTGATTTAAAATTAAATACAAGTCGCCAACGAAACACCTAAAAATATACCTCATCCATGAATTCAATCGTCCTATTAATCACAACCCTTTCAACCTTCATTCAACTTTATAGCGCTTTGTTAATTATTCGGATTTTGTTAACTTGGTTTCCGAATGTTAACTGGTATAATCAACCCTTTAGTGCCCTCAGCCAAATTACTGACCCCTACCTAAACATTTTTCGCTCGATTATCCCTCCTTTGGGTGGGATGGATTTCTCGCCTATTTTAGCGATTTTTGTGTTGAATATCGCGGGAAATTTGATTCGTAGTGCAGCTTTTGCTGTCGCTCCTTTCGGCTAAGTTTTTCGATAAATCCATAAATCAATAATTACCAACAAGCACGGTTTCAGCCGTGTTTATTTATGGCTGGTTGAAAAATAGTAAGGACGCAATATAGCAGTCCGGAATGATTCATGAGAAAACACCATATTCATTTAGCTTGGAGAAGTCAAAATTTTGACCATCACTTGCTAGCTCAAATAAAACCTTAACATTTGGTTTGTTTTAATCGAAGCTGTAACTAGTCACGGTCCAGTCAATTTAAAACGTCGCAATGAATTAAAAAAATTATTTCAATCCAGCCAAAAAGGATTAGTTTTTCTCACGGCTTTTCCTAATCGCAAACAAATGACCCGATATCTAGCGGAAATTGCTTGGGAAACAGAAGTTTGGGTTGCCGACCAACTTGATCACATGATTCATTTCAATGGAGAAAGATTTCTAAGTACCCATGAAATTCCAAACGGTAATCTCTAAACCTGCCAAAATTTAGAAGCAAATGCTAAATTTAAAATTAGATTAAAACCCACAGATATACCAAAGATATATCTGTAGGTCATAACTATAGTAATCGGATTTAAGTAGTGAAAAATCGCTTGCCGTTAACTGATGACCGTCAACCGTTAACAACCCTATATGTAAGATTTCACAAATTATTTAGGACTGCGGTAGTTACTCAGCAGTTGCTAATTCCCCTTCCGTACTACCCCGTGTCCGACGACGGGTTAAGGAATTAAATAACATTTGTCCAATTGCTTTAATCAGATTTCCTTCTAGTTCCTGGAACATCTTCATATTCATCCCAAAAGCTGCATTGGCTTCATCCACAATCCGGTCAGCCATTGCATCATCAATTGGTAATTCATCTAGGGTTTGTCGATATTGATTTTTAAAAGCTTTTTCATCGGGAATATCTGCAAACTCGTAAAATGCAGTTCCATTTCCATCGGTCAAATTCATTCCGGTGACAGCTATATTTCTTAGGATTTGTCCACCGGATAAGTCTCCTAAATAACGAGTGTAGGAGTGAGCTATCAGCAATTCCGGTTGAGTTGCAGCAATTTCGCGAATTCGTTGTACATAGGCTGCACCAGCAGGGGATAATTGAATTTGTTCGCGCCAATTAGAACCGTAATAGTAGGCTAAATCTTGTTCTAAACTGCGACCGCGATATAACTCTTTAAAATTGATTTGAGAAACAATTGGGTGGTGGCTGAGTTTTTCCATTTCCTCTTCCATCGCTGTGTAGACAAAGTAAAGATTTGCTACTAATTTGCGATAGGAGTTTTTCTCAACAACACCCTTTAAAAAGCATTTGACAAAACCAACATTTTCTGCCATTGTGTGCGCTTTTTTTGTACCCACACGTAATTTGCTTGCTAAATTGCTGCTCATGCTAAATTTCTCAACTGTAAAACCAGGCTAAGTAATTTTTAATTTTGAGGTGGGAGTTCTGTTGTTCAGGTTTTGACTTCCAAATACCGACACAGCCTCACCGGAAATAAACACTACTAAAAGGCTACAGTAAATCTATTTGCTAACAATTACCATCATTTATTGGAAAATTGCAACAATTTGTAATTTTTGACACTATTTTCTCAGCCTGTAGAACATAGAGTCCGTTTGTCAAGTCATTTTGACCTTAAAAATTAAGCAAATATCTTAAAATATTTTATTTTTTATGTAGATATGTAAACAAAGATAAGAGATTAGGTCATCTGATGTTGAATTTTGGATTACTTTGTGAAAAAGGCACGTAGTAATGCTGTAGCGCCTTATAGGAATCATAACCTATGGGATAGAACGGTAGGCACAGCGTTATCGTAGACTAGTTCTGGGGTCTATAGATTTTGGGGTGATTCCACGGATCAATCAGCTTGCTCTGGACTAATGTTTGTGGGAAGTTGCGCTAGGTGCATCTGTAAGAAAGGTTTGGTCAGGAATGGTAGCATTTAAGTGGGTACGCAAATTATTTGCGTCATTGTGAAGCAAAGCATGGATGGGTCTAGAGAAGCAATCCCAAGCGCTTGCATTTCTATTCCCCACTCCCTACTCCCTATTTATGAGTGAGTTAGTGAAAATGGTAAATTTGCTCCCAACTCAAGGAGAATCGAAGTTATATAGCTTTGATGAGTTCATTGCTTGGTATCCTCATGATGGTAAAAGGTATGAATTACACGATGGGATAATCATTGAAATGCCTAAACCAACTGGTATGCACTCTGATGTTGCAGGTTTTATCGCTGGTATTTTATTTATGGAAATTTTGCGCTTAAAACTACCTTTTTCGATTCCCAAAGAGTGTATAGTTGCCATTGAAAATTCGAGTTATGAACCGGATGTAATAGTGTTGGATAAAAATCAGGTTCAGCAGAATGAACCTCGGTGGCAAAAGGAATCAATTATTATCCGTGGCGATTCTATTCCTTTGATTATTGAGGTTGTTTTTACTAATTGGAGTGACGATTATGCACTCAAGATGGATGAATACGAATACCTGGGAATCAGGGAATATTGGATTGTTGATTATTTAGGTTTAGGTGGGAGAAAATTTATTGGCAACCCTAAGCGTCCTACTGTATCAGTTTACCAATTAATTAATGGTGAATATGAAGTTTCCCAATTTAGAAATGATGAGCGGATTATTTCTACTGTCTTTCCGGAATTGAATTTGACAGCACAGCAGATTTTTCTGGGAAGTTTATGGTCTTAGATTTGATGGTTTTGTTGGTTTTTAAAAACTAAGTAGTAATTCTCGCAGTCCGAGCGGGATTTGTAAAATGTTACATGTAGGTTTGTTGATTGTTAACGGTTGAGGGTCATCAGCACGCTATTTTTCACTACTTAAATCGGATTGCTATAATTATATAATATTCTTTTACATCCCTATAAAAAACCCACGCCAAGTCGCTTCATTCACAAAGGTTTTATGTTTCTGTTTATATCGCAATACAGTTCAGTTAGGCTTAGAAACCTGATTATTGGGTAGGTTGGGTTGAAGAATGTAGAGGTAAAGCCTCGTGGAATGCGTCCCCACGCGTAGCATAGGGACGAGATACAGCACTTTCGAGGTAAATGAGGTACACTTGTTATTAGTGCATCAAAAATTAAAATGAAACCCTACTCAATCGATTTACGAGAAAAAATAGTAAGTGCTTACGAAAAGGGTGATACATCAATTCGAGGAGTAGCTGTGCAGTTTGGTATAGCAAAAAGCTATGTGCAGAAGCTAATCAGGCAAAAAAGATTGGAAGGGCATCTAGAACCCAAAAAGCAAGGTGGAGCAATGAAGGGTAAGCTAGATGATTACGGTAGCGAATTAGCAGAAATGGTTCAAAGTTACCCGGATTTAACTTTATTGGAATATTGCGAGTATTTTGGAGAAAAATATAACATTTGGGTGTGTGCAAGTGTGATGTGTTGTGCATTGCAAAAACAAGAATTAACTCGAAAAAAAAGACTTTACGTAGCAGCCAAGCGAAAACAGAAAGAGTCCAAAAACTGAGATTAGAATATTGGGAGAAAGTAAAACACATAGACCCAGAAAACCTTGTGTTTATAGACGAAATGGGTGTTTTGCTTGGTTTGACTAGAACTCATGCTCGAAGCGATCGCGGGAGTAGAGCTTATGATTTTAAACCATATTACCGAGGTGCAAAAATAAGTGTAATTGGAGGAATTAGCTTCAAAAAAGTCTTAGCTGTGATGACTTTAAATGGCTCAATGAATGGAGAAGCTTATAAAGTTTTTGTAGAGCATTTTTTACTTCCACAATTATGGGTTGGTGCAGTCGTTGTAATGGATAATCTGCCAGCACATAAAGTCGAAGAGATTAAGCCTTTGATTGAATCTGTAGGAGCAAGTGTTCTTTATCTATCTCCTTATTCCCCTGAATTTAATCCAATTGAACATTGGTGGTCACAATTAAAAGCGTTCTTAAAACAGTTTTCTCCTAAAAGTGCATCTGTAGTTGATGGTTTAATTAAAATTGCACTGACATTAGTTGATCCAAAGCATCTAAAAAATTGGTTTACTAATTGTTGCTACTGTACCTCATAAACCTCGAATCTGCTGTATTCAATGTGTAGTAAATATACGAAAACTGTCCTCAAAGCCTTGAATATATGAGGATATGACAGCCAAATCGTAATTTATGAAAATCCACCGCATCCCAGACCCCCACCAATTTTACAAACATGTCCAGGATTACTTGTTGCGACAGGAAGCGACCCATAACCTGAATTTAGGGATATGCGATCGCTTAATTCGTAGTACTGACCAATACCCTTTAGATAACTATTTAGCTTCCATTGAAGATGACGATACCATTATTGGCGTGGTGATGAGAACACCCCCCTTTGGTTTGTTGTTGTCAACGATAACAAATCCCGATGCTATACCTTTAATTATTAGGGACGTGCATGATTACTATCAAACCTTACCAGGAGTCAATGCACCATCCCGTGAATCATTAGCATTTGCCCAAGCCTGGCGTAATTATACCGGTAATACCTATCAACCTAAAAGAGCTACCCGTATTTTGCAACTGACCAGAGTTGAAGCACCTAATTCTGTCCCTGGAGAATTATGTCTGGTTACGGAAGATGAAAGGGAACTACTCAAAACTTGGTACGAAGAGTTTTGTCGTGAAGCCTTGGGAGAAATAAATGTTGCATCTGATATTTGGGTGGTAAACCACTAAAGGTGCAATATATGTAAACTATCTCCCGGTTGGTATGGGAGCATAATTAATTGGTGCAGGTTCAGGAATCGGTTGGGGAGAATTCAGATTAACTTGGTTATTGTTTTGAGGATTAACCCCGTAGCTATCAAAATTTTGATAATTCGGGGAAACTGGATTTGGCTGTGGAATATTTGTCATCGGGTTTGAGTAATAGGTTTGGTTATTAATGGGGTTATTTTGATTGGGGAATGTTTGGGAGTCGCTAGAATAAGTGGTGTTATTGAAGTGGGTGTTACTAACTTGATTTAGGGTAGAATTATTCGTCAAGTTTGCTGGAGCAGTTGTGAATCCTGTTGCTGTTTTCCAGTTGGAATTTGAAGACTGATGGAGAGCTTGTTCTAGATAGGTTGGTGTTGTTGCTTTTCCGGTGAGTCGAGAGTATTGAGGATAGGCTGACGGATTTAATTCCGCTTCTAAGGGATTTACCGTAACTCGATCACCGGTGAATTGATTATTACTGCTTCTATTTATCCCTGTTTGGAGTGATTCTAATTTGAGGAGATTTTCTGCTTGCTTCAGGAATTGATTATCTACACTCACATTCACCGCTTTCCCCCCATCTCTGGGAATGGAACTAGTTTTCCTCTCTTGATTTTTTGACTCCTGTACTTTCCTATTCGTATTCTGACCACGTTGGTTGTTTTGAGCTTTTGCTGCATTTAGGGTCGGTAAAACAGCTTGCTCAAAGTCAAAAAACAATACCGGAAGATTATCTATATCAGCGGCGATCGCGCGTTCTTCTGGTGATAAGCGGGAATTGGTGTTTCCCGTTGTCTCCCTACCCCTGTTCCCCGTTAACACATCTGGATTAGCCCAAAATTCCCGAATTGCCAACCCCGTGATTGACAGAAAAATCGCTGTCCCCCAAAAAGCTGGACGTGTAAAGTTCAACATTCTAGCTTTAAAGTAGCGAAAATAGGCGGAAGAATAACGACGGTTAGGCATGACAATAGCACCATTTGTTTGAAAGTTAACCCCATCTACCCCCGATTGCATCTCGCAAATTTATTTACACTCGTCTCATCTTCTCTAGAAGCTGCCGGAGTCACATCAGTACTTACACGGGGATAAAAGTATCAAATAATCCGATAAACCTATCCTAACCTTGACTGTGCGATCGCGTCACCCTCTCGATCATGAAGCCTTGAATAATTTTTGAGCAGTGAATTGTATTAGTCTTTATCAGATAAGTAGGTGGGTGGTGAAAATTGTCGTTGCCGAATGATGGGTTACATTGTTGTTTTACGTTTAATTACACCTACCTACTTATTAGGACTTGTATTTCATTTCTGAATGTGGAGCTTCAAACTGTTCCACAAAAAAATTGTGACAATATGGCTAGTCCGATAAAATCAAAATGAATTCAATACCTAGATATTTCCCATGATGACAGATCAACAATTACTAGAACGTATAGTTGTTAACCCAAAAGTTCTCGCTGGAAAGCCTGTTATTAAAGGAACTCGATTAAGCGTTAAGTATATTCTCAATCTACTTGCTCATGGAGCAAGCAGTACAGAAATTCTCAGAGAATACAACGGGTTGAGTCCTGAAGATATTCAAGCTTGCATCCTATTTGCCAGTAAATCCCTCTCGAATATAACTTTTATGCCACTGCTAATTGAAAATACTTAAATGAAGTCTACGGGATTAAAGGTTTAAATGCGCTTTCTTGTAGACGAATGTACTGGTTCAATAGTTGCTGCTTGGTTACGTGAGCAAGGTGATGAAGTTTTTTCCGTGTATGACGAAGCAAGGGGTATTAGCGATGATAAAATTCTACAAAAAGCGTTGATTGAAAACTGGATTTTAATCACCAATGATAGAGATTTTGGTGAAAAAATATTTAGAGAAGGTTGTATACACAGGGGTATAGTTTTCTTATGATTAGAGGATGAAAGAGCTATCAATAAAATTAAAGGACTTCAATTCTTACTGACATATCACGCTGATAGACTCTCTGAGCAATTTGTTGTCGTGACGGAAAATAAAGTGAGATTCGCTTCATAATAAATAATCCTCGCTACTTCCCTAACCCCAAGTAATTTGTATAACTAGCGACAAACCATTTTTTGAAAATATTTATTAATATATAGATATATTACGTAGATTGCTGTATACGCAAATTTGTGATATGTAGGCTGGATATTTTTGCTTTTGAGCATAAACTACCAGTCAATCAAACACGTAAAAGTTAAAAGTCAAATCTAACACCAGTATTTAATGGTGAATTTTGTTTTTTGATTCGGTTTAGGCACACAGGAAAGAAAGTTATATCAGTAATTTTCTTCCCTCCATAATATTTTAGACCCATTTCAGTATTAACCAAGTCGAACAGGCACACAAAGATTATGAATAATGAGAAAACCTTAGACCGCAAGCAATTTGTCGGGAATCTGAAGCAAGGAGTATGGTTTTTTGGGGTTTCCTCCTGGATGTTTGGAATCACCGACCGCAGTATTGCTTCCTTTGCAGATGGGTATCTTTCCGCTCTTGATTTAACCCAGTTGTTTACTGCTGCAACATTTTTTGTCGCGTGGTTGTTTTTAAAACCAGTCAAGTAGGAGGATTTTTGATTTGAAAAACCGGTGTTGCTGAATACAAATATGAATTGAAAATTCGACGTTTTGTAGAGACGTAGCATCGCTACGTCTCTACTATAATTCATGTCCAAATTCAACAATGCCGGAAAACCTTTAGTATCAAATCAAAAAAGGTGGGTAATACCCACCTTTTTACTAAGTAAACTAAGATTCACCAGTTAACCGTAACAGTTAACCATCAAAATATCAAAACAACTTAAGCAAAAGAAGCAGTTTGTACATCATTACTTGCCAGTAATTCCTGTAATTCTTCCGCATCAACTGTTTCTTTTTCTACTAACATCTCAGCAAGTTTATCGAGGATATGTCTGTTCTTCACCAGAACTTCCTTCGCCCGATTATAGGCAATATCTACCAACTTGCGAACTTCCTCATCAATTGCTGCGGCAGTTTCTTCCGAAAAGTCCCTTTCAGACATGATGTCCCGTCCGAGGAACATATTACCCTGTTGACGACCTAAAGCAACTTGACCCAGGCGATCGCTCATCCCATATCGAGTTACCATTTGTTTCGCAACCCGTGCGACTTGTTGTAAGTCACCGGACGCACCGGTAGTCACTTCTTCCTCACCAAATACTAATTCTTCGGCAATTCGTCCACCTAAAGCAACCGCCATCTGATTTTCCAGATAGGAACGACTGAATAGTCCACTATCCATCCGGTCTTCGCTGGGGGTAAACCAGGTTAAACCACCTGCACGACCACGGGGAATAATACTAATTTTCTGCACCGGGTCATAATCAGGCATTAACGCACCCACTAAAGCATGACCAGCTTCATGATAGGCTACTAATTTTTTGCGGCGATCGCTCATCACCCGATCTTTCTTCTCTGGTCCAGCTAACACCCGGTCGATCGCATCATTAATTTCATCCATCGAAATTTCTGTTAAGTTGCGACGTGCTGCCAAAATTGCTGCTTCGTTGAGCAAGTTAGACAAATCTGCACCGGTAAATCCAGGGGTACGTCGTGCAATCCGCTCAATATCCACGTCTTTGGCTAAGGTTTTACCCCGTGCATGGACGCGGAGAATTTCTACCCGTCCACTGTAGTCAGGTCTATCTACCACTACTTGACGGTCGAAACGACCGGGACGCAATAATGCTGCATCCAACACATCGGGACGGTTTGTTGCCGCAATGATAATAATACCAGTATTGCCTTCAAAACCATCCATCTCCGTCAATAACTGGTTCAGGGTTTGTTCCCGTTCGTCGTTACCACCACCTAAACCTGCACCCCGTTGCCGACCAACTGCGTCAATCTCGTCGATAAAGACGATACAAGGTGCATTGGATTTGGCTTGCTCAAACAGGTCGCGGACACGGGACGCACCCACACCTACGAACATTTCCACAAATTCCGAACCAGAGATAGAAAAGAAAGGTACTCCCGCTTCTCCAGCAACTGCACGCGCTAGTAGGGTTTTACCAGTTCCAGGAGGACCAACGAGTAACACACCTTTGGGTATTTTCGCCCCTACCGCAGTGAAGCGATCCGCATTTTTTAAGAAGTCTACAACTTCGTTTAATTCTAATTTGGCTTGGTCAATTCCTGCCACATCCCCAAAGGTTACTTGGGTTTGTGGTTCCATTTGTACCCTAGCTCGCGATTTGCCAAAGTTCATCGCTTGGCTACCAGGCCCACTCTGGGCCCGACGTAACAAAAAGAATAAACCCACAAGTAATAATACTGGGAAAAAGAAGCTGCTTAATACCTTAAACCAAGCCCCCTCATCACTTGGAGGTAAAACACTAATATCAACCCCGTGCTTTGTCAAAGTATCAATTAAGGTTGGGTCATCTTCAATTAGGTTAACAAAAACCTGATTACCACTTTCAGTTTTGGCAATTGCCGTAGAACGATCGGCACTAAGACGAACCTGAGCAACTTTATTATTTTCTACCTGTTGAATAAATTCGCTGTAGCGCCATGTTTCCCGACTAGGGGCTTGTTTGTCAAAAAACGCTGTACCTAACGCAATGACAACTATAAATAATAGCGCATACAACCCTGCATTTCTCCATCGTTTGTTATTCACGCCCGATTAATCCTCCTGTGTTCTTGTCCGTTCGCTTCGCGTCTGCTTAGAGAAGGGTATTATTAAACATAATGTTAACTTATTTTAAGCTATTCTCATCTGCTTTGAATTCGATTTTCAGGTTGATGTAGTAAAAAATCTCCGTAAAATTTCCAGACTAGCATGGTGAGGATTATATTGTAGCTGTTGACAAGGGTGGATAACCGTATGGATGGGGATAATTTCCACAACGCTGTTAGTGTAGGCCAAAGTTTCCAGTTGATTGATAATTTCTGGTGTCCAGGGGTTTTCCCGGATGGTTTGGTTTTGGGTTTGCAGATAGGAATAGATATGCGATCGCCCAATTCCTGGTAAAATTTTCCCTGTGAGTGGAGGTGTCCACCAACAACCCTGACCCCATCCCCACAAATTCCCGGTACTAGTTTCTAGCCAATTACCCACTTCATCAATCAAAATTGCTTCTTGACAATTTGGCTGGGAATTGCAGACACTGATTTTTGCCCACCAAGCAGCTAAATAGTTACCTGTTTTATGCTGGGGAAAGGAACGGTATAGGCTCCCATCTACCATCCTAGCAGCGATACCATCTGTTTGCATTTGCGGTAAATTCTGGGGTAAAACCCGACCCGTAATCAGTTCCCCTCCATCGGGAAAGATGGTAATGCGCAGTACGGGAAAATATTCCTGTAATAATTTTGCCCCATTCCTTACCTGTTTCCAGTCCGGTTGGTTCCAACCAAAAAAATTTAAGGAATTTTTAATCCTTTCGCAATGACTAGACCAATCAGTGAGGTGGTGGTCAAGGTTATGTTCGTAAACTCGTAGGGTTGTAAATACCGTTGCTCCGTAGAGTAAACCGGGATTATCAAGGGAGATTTGGATCTGGGAAGAGTTAACAAGTTTGCCTTTGTACCAGTAGTACTGTTTCACGTGGGATTTTAGATTTTGGATTATTTTATTTCTGGGTATGTCTATTTGTTTGATTTGGTTGATTTTTTTTGTGGACAACAGTCATTCCCAAGTTGGTACGCATCTGATTTAATTCTTGTTCAATTAAATGCGAACTATCTGGATTTGACAACCTAGATTTCTTTGACTGGTTTTGATGATTTGTATAGGATTGAATCAGCAAATTCTTGTATAGGTATTCTACTTGGAATAAAAAAGCTGCACTGAATAGCCATAACAGAGGGAATATCATACCCAGTTGTCCTGAAATCAAACTGGAATCTCTAGATTCATTCAAGATAGGTACTGCGGGAATGACAAAAGTAAAAGTCATCAAAAAAGACATTACCATCACCAACCAAGAGTACAAACCTTCCCACCAACTCACTAGAGTGGGAAAGGTTCCCTTGACTCCCATCACTTCTGGTGCTTGGATTTTTGGTAAAAAGCGATTTAAAAGCAAATGAAAGTAGTGGTGGATAAAAGCTGTAACTAGTATGGGAGATAAAATTACTGATAAAAGCGCAACGTAACCGATAATTTGGCGTAGAGAGAACCCGTCGGGTCGTCTCTACTCCCTGACGGGTCGTCTGTACTCCCTCAACGACAATTTGTACGACCCACCTACTCACTTAACCGATACTTCCGTGCTTGCTGAATATGGCCCCAGAAGTATTAGCATGGGAGAGGTTGACACCTTCAAAGTTGGTATTGGTCAGGTTTGCACCCCGGAATGAGGTGATGCGAAAATGGCTGATTTCCCTATATGCTAATAACAGGTTGACAAGAGCGATCGCCATCAAAATTAAAGTCAGTAAGCTCAAGCAAATACCCCACAACCAACTTTGTCCGCTCAGGTGTATAATTGCCCAAACACCAACAAAAAAGGTTAATCCATAGGAAGCAACGCAACCAGCTACACTAACTGCGATCGCCACTAATCCACTACCAAAATAACTAAATACAGCGATGATAATCGCCGAAATAGCCGCAGTAATGGCCGCAATTTGCAGATTTTTGTTGCTGAAGACACCGCCATAATAAAATCCTAGCAAAGCACTAGATGCAGCCCCTGATAAAATCGTCGCAATCCGGCGATATTCTAACCAGTGTCTCATGGCAGCAAAAATAACTGCGATCGCTAAACTAATTATGAGGGCTAAAACATATTTCCATGAATCATCTTCAGGGGTGAGTCCCATTACCGCAAATAACATTTGACTCATCGCGTGGAAAGCCGCAATCACCACAATTAGGGTTATAACTGTAACCAACAGAGCATCTGCGGGGGTCTTACCGACACGAACACGACTCAAATTTGCCCCCGTTAAATTACAGTAACTAAAATCACAACCCCGCAAATCTGCACCTCGAAAATCAGCATTGCGGAGATTTTCCCCCCGGAAAGAACGACGACGTAGGTTTTGATTTACATATCGTTCGGGTTCTGGACTATTCATAATCGATTTTACCTGCACTCCTTACACTTCAACTAACTACATAGTTTGAGCAGAATACAGGATACAGAAGACAAGATACAGAATACAGGATACAGGAGGAAAGTAAAAGCGTAATTAAAGGAAACCGAGTATATTACCTCGCTAGAAAATAGAGAGTGGGGAGTGGAGAGTCGAAATAAACTATTTTCTGTTTAAGTAGGTAGGCAGCAAAAAAGTCAGCTATGTTAAGATATATAAAAAATCGGAGTTATCTGGTCAAACATTTGATGATGAACTAGACCTTGCTTAGGCTGTAATCAATGGCGTTCAAGCTAGAGGGGAAAAAAGCAATCATAGTACACTGCGTGTAAAATTTAACTCTAATCCATCAGGTTAAGACTTTGTTACATAGCGGAAAATTTCCGTGCTTACCTACTTAGTTGTGTCCAAACGACATGGTGGGTCGTTTCTCCCTACTCCCTCAATTTTCAACTCAAGGGTGGAATTGAGTCGAAGGGAGTACCTAAACCGCAGACAACCCGTATCAACATGAAAATTAACAAAGCTGCAATATAAACCAAAGTACTTTGCATATCCTGACGGAAACATGATAACTTTTCCCGCCATAGTCCGTAATTAATCGCCAGATATAAAGGAAAATCACTCAACGCAATGGTGGCGATCGCGCCTACTACACCCCATTGTGTGTATGCTAATGGTAAACCCACACTAATCATCAAAAATCGCATCAGGTTACTTTGAGCAACATAAACAGGTTGTCCGAGAGCAACGAGGGCAGGACTGAGAGTATAAAACAAAACAGAAAACCAAATTCCACTACATAATATAGGCATCATCCAAATAGCTGCGGTATAGCGCTGGTCATAGAGGAAGGCTATCACCCCATCACCGATATTTACTAATAATGCCAAGCCAATTGCTACCGCAAGTAAAGCTTTTTGGCGTTTTTGAGCAATTTTTGTCCGTAATTCGCTACGGGATAAATCTGTCTGTGCAGAAATTGTCGGAAAAATCACCCGGTAACTTAGGGATTTAATTACTTCCCTGGGCATATTGGCCAAAGTTGCGGCGATTGAGTAAACTCCTAAAACCTCTAATGAGAGTAATTTCCCTACAATTAATTTATCTGATTGTTCAGCTAAAAACATTAAAGCTGTTGCCACAAACATCCATTTTCCAAAGGAAATTAAATCCCTCAAAGCATCTTTTTCCCACGCAAAACGAGGTAATTTACCAGCAATCATCCAATGACTACCCAGAGTTCGCAAAATATTTCCGGCTAAACCAGCAACGGCGAAAATCCAAATATTTTTAAAGAAAAATGCCAGTATAATTAAAATCCCCAAGGATAAAGTTTGTATTGTAATGTCAAAAGAGACAACCTTGCGTAAATCCATGTGACGATTCAGTTGGACATAGGCTGTAGACATAAATCCTAAAATTACTGAACCCAAACCCATCAAAGGAAACATCCACAATAACCGTCTATCTCCATAGTAATTTGTGACCGGAATTGTCATGGCTAAACACAATAACCAAATCCCCACACCACGGACTATTTGTAGCGTCCAAGCAGTATTTAAAAACTCCGGGTCATCCCCCCGTTTATGCTGAATAATACTTTGACCAATTCCTAGATCCGATAGCAATTCAATCCCAATTAGCAGAGTATTCACAACTGCCATAAATCCAAAATATTGGGGTGCAAGTAAGCGGGTGAGAATAATATTTCCACCAAATCTAATCAACTGACTTGTACCATAACCGGCAATTGTCCATGCAGCACCGCGAACTGTTTTAGATTTAAGTTTTGTGACCATATCATTTGGGATTGTGGATGTTTGATTTTAGATATAAGATACAGCTGAATTTATATCAGATTAACTTGACTATTTTACTTATTTACGCCCAAAAAACTTGCATAATGCGTCTTGGTATGAGATTTTATTACATATATATAATTGAGTGTTCAAACATAATTATTAAAATAAATAAGCAAAAGTAAATTATTAGTTCCTTTTAAATTTTGCTTTTTCACTTGTTCGATAAAAGCAGCTTCTCACAAGCTTTGAAAATTTCAACAACACAACCCTGAAAAACGACAATCTGTTGTAAATCATTGTCTCTCATCAGCCGAAAAAAGTTTTCCGTATTGTTTGAATGCGACCTATCGACTTATCATCTATTTTCCCCCCTTTTAAATAATTCAATCAACTGTTTAGCTGTATGACGAATATCATGATTTTCTAACACAGCTTGCTTACCCATATTCCCCATTTTTTGTAATTCTTCGGGAGATGTGTTTATTGCTTTTTTAATTGCATCCACCAATGCTGTCACCGAACCAGGGGGAACTAACCAACCGTTGAACTGATTTTTGACTAATTCCGGAATTCCCGCAACATAGGTACTAATCACAGGACGTTCCATCAAAAATGCTTCCATAATGACAACGGGAAGTCCTTCCGCAAAACTGGGTAAGACAAATACACGACTATCTCTGATATATTCTTGCACTTGAGTTTGATTTGCCCAACCAGTAATTTTCACTTGTTGTTGTAAATTAAGAGTCATAATCAATGCTTCGATGGGTTGACGCATTTCCCCATCTCCCACTAAAGTTAGGTAAACAATTATCCCTTGCTCACGCAATTTTTGGACAGCATTTATTAATAATAATTGTCCTTTTTGTTCACATAAGCGTCCAACACAAACAAGGTGATAATTATCCGGTACAGGAGTAGCTGATGTTTGGAATAATTCTGAATTTAAGCCACATCTAATTACGTGAGTTTTCTCCCATTGGGTGTAATCACAGTAACGATACAGTTGGCTACGACCAAATTCGCTAATGGCGACAACAAATCGGGCATCATGTATTTTTTCCGACAAGCTAATACTCCGGGCACGGTCAAATTCCTCTGGTCCATGAGCTGTAAAACTATACTTTGGACCACCTAATCGATGACATAATAGAGCAACGGTGGTGGAGTTAGTACCAAAATGAACATGTAAATGACTGACTTGAATCGGTTTTAACCACCGGAATAACACACAAGCTTCAGCGAAATAGATGAGGTGTTTGAGAATACCAACATCTGAACGCCAACCTAATTTAACTGCTAGTTGCAAAGCTGGAAAAAAGGCAAGAGGACGGGTGAGAAAAACAAAAATAAAGGCGGTGAATAAGCCCCAAACTCCCCGTTCTAAAATAACCTTAGTTTTGCTTAACTCTTCTTGGTCTAAAGGGTCAACTAATTCGGTCGCACAGGAGCGAATAGAAAAACGGAATACCTCAACATTATGGGTTTCAATCGCTTCAATTTCCCGACGAATAAAGCTGTGGCTAACTTTCGGATATTGATTCACTAAATAGGCAATTTTCATGCAAATCTGAATAGCTGTGAGGAGTGATTAAACTAGAATATTTATCAGTAGAGGATGGGTGAAATTTTGGTGATACTGCAAACGGTTCTAAGAGGATGTTTTACAAGTCGATTTTAAGATTTTAATACTGAACAATCTCGTTTTTTGGGAGTGGGAAGAGACGATACATGTCGCGTCTGTAAGGGAATCGGGAGTAATCGATAACAACAAATATACTGTAAATATACTGTTAACCTATTGTCTGTCTTCAAGAGGTGGTTAATGTGGTTAATAAAGTATTTATGGAAACTTGACAAACATCCTCTAATAGTAGTGTACTTGGTTTTGTTGAACACAGGCTACACAAAAAAAATCAAACATAACACCCATAGTCTCTAATCCAATAATTACGAATTACGTAGGCGTAGCCTTACCACAGGCTATTACAAATTACGTAGCTTGCTTCCCGCGTAGCGGGTATTACGAATTAAAAATAGATTCAAGAAGCACTTTTATACTCAACTAAGGTGTTTTGACGATTGAGAATACGAGATAGGAAAAATTGAATTTGTCCTTGGATTTGGGGAAATTTACCAACCGTACAGGCGATCGCATAATAACATGCATCGGTACGGTTAAAGCTGCGATCGCGGGTGGAGCGATAAACTTTGTACCCTAACCAGATGTAGGCTACTAGTAGTAATACCAAGCTCCATCCCTGAGTCCACCAAGCTGTGATCATGGCTAGACAGGGAATCACAAACCCCCAAATCCAAATACTCACGGTTTCCTTCAGCCAGTGACGCTGGGAGGTGTTACCATGTAACCATGCTCCCTCGGCATAGGCATGACCAGCCCGCAGCGATCGCTTCCACCATTGGGAGAATTTTGTCATTTGTGCGTCATGGTAGGTCATATCCCCATCAATGCGCCAAATTTTTCCCCCAGCTTCCCGCAGACGTACACACAATTCCGGTTCTTCTCCCGCGATTAAACTGGGATTAAAGCCTCCTACCCTTTGCAAGGCTGTCACTCGCATCATCGCATCACCCCCGCAGCTTTTTGCTTCACCGACGGGT
Source organism: Calothrix sp. NIES-3974 (assembly GCF_002368395.1). GTDB lineage: Bacteria > Cyanobacteriota > Cyanobacteriia > Cyanobacteriales > Nostocaceae > NIES-3974. The sequence continues at coordinate 81,977 of NZ_AP018254.1, read as the reverse complement.
GTGTTCCATTCAATATCGCATAAACGGTTATAAATCGATTTTTCCGGGTATTCTTCCCGTCTGCGACCACAAACAACCACTATTTCGGGATGCTTTTCTAACTCTTTTATACCCCGTTCTAACCAACCGGGTGCAATTCGACAATCCCCATCGACAAATTGCACAAATTCCAACTGGGGATGGCGACAAACTAAAAATTCTAATCCGGCATTCCTTGCTCGAGCGGCGGTGAAAGGTATGGATAAATCCAATTCAACCACTTCGACCCCTAAACTTTGAGCTTGGATAATACTACCATCGGTGGAACCGGAATCCACATAGACAATGTGTAGATTTAAATTCGGGGAATTTTCCGCTAACAGGGATTCTAAGCACCGGACTAATCGCATCCCCTCATTTCTGCCAATCACAACCACACCCAGCGATTTCATTTATACTCCTAATCCTTGATCAACGGCTCAGAATTTTCCGGCAATTACTCTGTGATTTTACGGTATGCTTTTTGTGGATTATGCCAACCCAGCAACATCATCACACTAATTATTTGTGATGATATAAAAATTTTGTAAAGTCATTGTATAAATCCAGTAAAGTTATTTTGCACCAGGGTAAATTATGACAACACATCAACATGCAATTGTTTGTTGCGTGGAATCAGGTTGGTTAGAATGCCAAACAATTAGGATGATTGAGAGTTTGCGTCGCTGGGGGGGAGTATTTGCAGATGCACCAGTTTTAGCCGTGATACCCCGTTTTGGACCACCCCTATCCCGTAGCACCTTAGCAGCATTTGAGCAGTTGCAAGTCGAACATGTGTGGTTAAAAAACCGCGATCGCTATCCTTGGGATAAGTTTCTCAATAAACCCTATGCTGTCCTCACCGCAGAAAACCATTTCCAAACTGATTCAATTATCTGGTTAGACGGCGATTTGTTAATTGTGGATGAACCCCATTTACTCCACTTGGGGGAAAATGAGGATTTTGTCGCTTGTGCATCTGACCGCAATATCGGTACAACCGGTGTCAATGACCCCAATGAACCCTATTGGCGCAGCGTTTGTCAAGCGACCGGAATTGATATCGAAGCCTTACCCTGGATTACCACCGAAAGGGAAGGAGCCAATATCCGTCTGTATTGGAATGGTGGTGTATTTGCTTACCGTCGTAGTTGCCAATTTGCCCAGCATTACTTAGACACCTGTTTACAAGTTTTTGATGCTCAAATCGCGTCCCAAAATTCCGGAGTGTTCTTTAATGAGCAAATATCCCTGGGATTGGCGATGTTTAAGGCTGGTTTAAGGTGGCGTAGTCTTCCCGAATCCCATAATTACGCGATGGGTAGCAAAACCCATGATACATGGTATGTGCAGGAATATCTCCAAGCGGCAAAAATTATTCATTACCATGATGCCATGTGGCCGTGGTTTTGGGACACCTTCATCAATTGCTTAGAGCAAACCCATCCCGATGTGGCAAACTGGTTAAAGCCCCAGGGAGCCATGTCTAATCAAGCTCCTTTACAATGGCGAATCCTCCGCAAAGCTTTAGATTCTATGCGTAAGGGTAGGCAAACAGCTTATTTGCGTAAATGTAAAGTTGTTTGACTAATTCCTAATTCCTAATACCCGCTACTTGGTGTGCAAGCTACGTAATTTGTAATACTACTACTTGGTTTGACCATGAGTTCGATGAGTTATAAAGGCTGAAGTTCTTACCCAGGATCTGCGGAAACGGATTCCACTTCTTTTCACAAGGTCCAAAAAAACTACAGATGTTAGGTTCTTGAGCTTCTAGCACTTGTTTATTTGCACTTTCTGGAACTAAAATACCTCTAAATTTTTCAGCAAGCCCTGCCGAGAAGTTTTGATGAGAAGCAAGAGTTTCCTCAAAAGCTCTGAGCTAATTCAAAATATAATCAGACAAACGGGTATTTATACCAGGATTTTTCCCAATCATAAACCTGAACTCATGACAATAACTCTGATTTTCACCGATTCCTAGGAGTGTCCTCATGGTTCATAATTGCTCTGGGAGAATATACACTTAGTTTTAAAATGAACTTGAATCTCCGTAACTGGTTAGGCGAACATTATCGTCCTAGGGCAAATTTATTATTATTCTTATCGGCAGATGCCTCCGGAGTCTCTATACGGATTATCCGGGATATGGAGGCGAAAAGCTTAGTGATATTTGATATCTGTAGTTTTGCGGAAGTTCTGGAACAACCTCTGGAATTGGCTTGGGCTGAAATTCCTGCCTACACAGAGTTAACGTTGCAATTATTACGAGCATTCAGTCGTAAAAAGACTTTAACTCGGAATGAGGGGACTTGGTTAGCCTTCCAAATAGCTTACCTCAAAGCCTTGGCAGAAGTATTACAGGTGGAAATCCAGCAGCAAAAATCCTGGTTGGATCGGGCTTTATTTCCTAGGGAAGTGACGAATGCAACAACTACGGGAATTAGTTTACAACCACCAGTCAAGTTAGAACATCCCCGTCTGGTGGCGGTATTAAAAACCCTGTATCCTGGCAAACTCACCGATACCCAAGCCGAACAAGCACTGGAATTGCTATCCGATTCTCTTTTAGCCCAGCAGATGCAAAATGCTGTCATCACTTGGTTAATTGCCAATGGTGCGGAGGAGATGGAGGCAAAACTAATTAGTCAACGAATTGCGATCGCGCTGACTGGTCATTTATTAACTGTTGTTGCGGAAAATGCGGCTGCTTTACCGCAGTTGCAGAAGTTTTTACGCTTAGGTAATATCTGTCCCCGAAACCAAGTCCCTGTAAACTTTATCGCCAAGGCTAACCGCAGGGTTCAACCTGGGGGAATGCAGGGTGATTGGATTGATTTACCACGGGAGCGCTACCGTGGTCAATTAATTCGAGATTTAGCTAAACCTTTGTACGGGGAATTTTTCGCTTTACCAGATATCTACGTTCCTCCCAAGGGTGTACCTATAGGAGAAACAACCATTTCTGGTCTGCCAATTTCGTCTGTGGATTTGTTTGCGTGGTTGCAAGGGGAATTGGCTGATTTTCGCAGTATTACTTGGATCGAAGCAGAATCGGGATGCGGGAAAACCTCTTTCCTGCGGATGTTTGCAGCTCATGTCGCTCGCCATCTCTATCCCGAATGGATGCCGATTGTGGTACGATTACGTGATATACAGATTGGTACTGATTTTCTGGCAAGTATTGCCTCTGGATTTCCAGAAACCCTGGCTGAACAGGTGCAATTTTGGCTAGATTCAGAAAGTATCAAGTGTTTAGTATTACTTGATGGTTTAGAGGAATTACCGAAAAAACAACGACAAATCCTCGTTAGACAGCTATTGCAATTCCAGTCCCATTCATTACACAAATTTGCAATTACCGCCCGTTGTGGAGAATTTGAGCAACTGGAACAAACAACTAATTTGACCCTGGTAAGGCGAGTTTTGATCCAGCCATTTCAGCAAGAAGAGTGGAAACAGTGGTTTCAAAATTGGGCTAAGGTGCAGTCGTTGAATATTGCTCAAGGTTTTTTTGGGTTTTTAAAAACCGTTGGCGCTTTTACCAGTATACATGCTGAACGTTCTTCCCTACCACAAATAATGGTTTTCGTTTCCCAACCCTTGATGTTGTACCTGTTAGCGGTTTTACATCGGGAAGGTTTACTAGAAGAAACTTTGCTGCAAACAGCAACCACCACAGCCAAACATCGCGGTGGATTTTTCCTCTGGGAAATAGGGATGAGATTACAACGTTGGTTATTAGGCTATCCGGAAAATGGGGGAGTGAAAACGGCTCTAGTTCGGGAAGGGATGGCCCATATCTACGGAAACACATATCCTCACAACAGGTTATATAATTATTCCCAAGCCCGTCAACTCTACAGGTGGATTCAGCAACTAGCTTTACAAAATTGGCGATCACAACGTTACATTACCACCCCTGACCAACAGTTTCTCCTTCCCAACTTCCTCCTACAGCATTCTCCCACCCATCCCCAACAGATCGAATTTAGCCATCCTTACCTGCAAAAACTAATTACCGCAACCGCGATCGCCAGTGAATTATCCACCACTATCCATCCTCAAGCTGACCCCAAGGACTACGCGCAATTCTGTTATGACCTATTTGGTTGTCATCTCATTGATTGGGAATTGCAGGAATTAATCCTGGAAACATTGCGTCGTCAACCACCACGTCACGGTATTTTGGCGATTTTACGGGAAAAATTGCTAGAATTTTGGCAAGAATATCAACGTAGTACCTGGTTAGATCAAGGAATTGCCCATAGAACCCTGGAAAAATATCACAAATACGGTAATTCCACCCAGATCGAAGCCATCCATGCTTATGTCGGTATTAATACCTTCTTTCTCCTGAGTAGTCTACACCAGGAAACAAAAACCACCTTTTTCCCTGGGGGAATCCCCAACACCAGCGACTTTAATCCCCACGCGATCGCTGAACTAATTGCTCGTACAAACTTAATTGCGATTCACACCTTTAGCGATCGCACCCATGCTAATGGTTTGCAAGCAGTGGATTTATCCCACATGAACCTATCGGGAACCCTTCTGAATTTTGCCCACCTCAACTCCGTAAATCTATCCAATGCCAATTTAACCGATACCAACCTCACCGGAGCAGACCTCACCGGAGCAGACCTCACCAACGCTAACCTCACCGGAGCCAACCTCACCGGAGCTAACCTGAGTCACACAAACTTGATTGGAGCTAACTTAAGCGGAGCTAACCTCACGGAAGTCATATTCAATACAACGAATCTGACAAATGCCTGTTTAGCAGGAGCAATTCTGAGTGAGAGCGATCGCGAAACAGCCCGTCTTCAAGGTGCAATTTTTTCTCAAGAAGACTTCTTTGTCATCAAACGCCTACTTTCCCAGCATGAGCTATCTTCCTACGCTTCCGAATACGGCCATAGCACCTCCATCTGGATGGGTGTATCCGGTATGGTTGCCATTGAAACCAGTGAAGGGGAAATCCTCAGCGAAGAAGAATATGAAGACGAAACTGTCGTTAATAACTACGAGCAAGAAGTGTGAAGTAAATATCAAAACAGGTAGGGATGCCTGTTCCCCAAGGGAAAATGGGATAATTATGTCGGGTCTGCGGCAAAAGTCTTTTCGTGAGGGTCGGGAACAGGGAGTAGGGAATAGTTTTAACCTATGGTTTATCAAATTTTCAGCAATCCCTATGTAAAGTTGGATCATTCTTCTCCCCTCCTGTCTCCTACTTCCCCATGATACACAACTTCACTGATTCAGAGAAAATGGGATAATTATGAAAGTTGGATTACCCTTCCCCTCCTGTCTCCTACCTCCCCATGATGCACAACTTCATTCCCCCTCACCGTTTCTTCCCCTACCTGACTTGGACAGATATTGACACCATGTCAGACAAGGAAAATGTTGTCATCATTCAGCCAGTCGGTGCGATTGAACAACATGGACCCCACTTACCGATTATCGTCGATGCGGCGATTGGTATGGGTGTACTAGGGAAAGCCTTGGCGAAACTACCTCCCCACATTCCTGCCTATGCCCTACCTTCCCTATATTACGGAAAATCTAACGAACACTGGCATTTCCCCGGTACAATCACCTTAAGTACAGAAACTCTATCCGCGACACTAATGGAAGTTGCTGATAGTATATACCGAGCCGGATTCAGAAAACTAGTATTAATGAACTCCCACGGTGGTCAACCGCAAGTTATGCAAATGGTTGCCCGTGATTTACACATTAAATACGCCGACTTCACCGTATTTCCCCTCTTCACCTGGCGCGTACCAAATATTACTAAAGAATTACTCACAACCCAGGAAGCTCAAGAAGGAATGCACGCTGGAGATGCAGAAACTAGTATTATTATGTCCCTACTACCAGAACAGGTACGGATAGAGAGGGCTGTTGCTGAATATCCCCCTTCCCCTGGCAAATTACTGAGTTGGGAAAGAAATTTACCTGTATCCTGGGCAACCCGTGACATCAGTAAAAGTGGGGTAATTGGCGACCCAACCACAGCTAGTAAAGAAAAAGGCGATCGCATCCTTGAGTCCGTCTCGGATGGGTGGGTACAGGTGATTGAGGAAATTTATGCCTACCAACCATTTACCACCTGATGGTTCAAAAAGGTTCGTAGTCGCGCTTTTGTCTCTCAAGCCACTTTTGACCATGAAAACACCGGGGAAAAACCCAATTTCAGCCATTGCCAGAAGCGATCGCAAGACTAATCAAAACGCTCAAACTATTCAATTATCTTTTTTCTTGTTTGGTTGTGTACAAAAGTTTTCTACGAGAAGGCTGCACCTACATGTAGACGCGTAGCGGTTTGCTGTAGGCTATGACTAAATTGGTCATAACACCACAACTCAATCATGTTCGCAGGCGATAGCCGATTCCGCGTACTGTTTCAATTAAATCGTTACCTAATTTTTTACGTAGATATCCCACGTAGACATCGACGATGTTGGAACCTGGGTCGTAATCATAACCCCAAACCCGGTCTAGTAATTGTTCTCGACTGAAGATTTGTCCGGGATGACGGAAAAATGTTTCTGCAAGGGTAAATTCTCTTGCTGGGAGTTCGGTGCTGCGTCCTTTGATTTTGACTTTGCGCGATCGCACGTCTAATATAATATCTCCAACCCTTAATACTAATTCTTCCTGTCTTTGGTTGTCGTTATGGTTGCGTAACCTGGCTTTGACCCGCATTAATAATTCTTCAAATCGAAATGGCTTAGTTAAATAATCGTCTGCACCAGCTTCAAAACCAGCAACTTTGTCTTGGATGTCGTCGCGAGCTGTTAATATAATTACGGGTATTTTTTCCCCTTGACCGCGTACCTCCTCTAACACCTCCAAGCCATCTTTGCCTGGTAAACCTAAGTCTAAAATTAATAGGTCAAATTCCCCACTCATGGCCATATTACTTGCAGAGTCCGCATCCTCCGCCACTGTGGTAGTAAAATTGTGCGATCGCAATCCCTTTTCCAGAAAAGCAGCAATTCGGGATTCATCTTCTGCAATGAGTATACGGTTCATAACCTTAAACCTCCGGTGGTGGTTCCACTGGCATCACAATCGTAAAAGTTGAGCCTGTGCCTAACTGGCTTTTTAAATACACTTGACCTCTGTGTGCTTCCGCGACAACCTTAACAATAGCCAAACCTAAACCAGCCCCTTCCGAACGACGACGACCACTAGTTCCCCGGGCAAACCGTTCAAAAATACGTTTCTGGTCTGCGGATGGGATACCAGCCCCCGTATCTGCGACCCAAAAACGAACTTTTCCCTTAGACACCCCTGAACCAATGGTAATATTATCGTCCTTACTGGTGTACTGTGTCGCATTTTGTGCCAGATTCATAACTGCCTGCGTAATTCGTTGTCGGTCAATCACCACATTACCTCTACCAATACCACCTAGTTTCCAGTTGCGAGGTGCAAGGGCTGTGGCTTTGAGAAATAATTCCTCCGTAAAATTTGCCACATTCACCGTTTCTAGCTGGAGAAAGTCGGGACGTTCTGCTTTTGCCAGTAATAACAGGTCATCCACAAACCGATTCATGCGGTCGAGTTCATCCATTACCAAAGCTATGGTTTCCCGTTGTTCCTGGGGGTCATCCCCCATCAATTCCAGATGACCGCGAATAATGGTAATCGGGGTGCGCAGTTCATGACCCGCGTCATTAATAAAGTCCCGTTGAGCGGCAAAGGTTAATTCCAAGCGATCCATCATCCCATTGAAGGTTTTAGCCAGGTCAGCAATTTCTCCTTGACCGTGAATTGGGATGCGTTTAGTCAAATTTGTTTCACTAATGGATTGAGCAGTTTCCCTTAAAGTCCGTAATGGTTTTAATACCCTGCCTGCCACCCACCAAGCCATAAAGGAAGCCAAAATAAACACTATGGCCACGACCTCCATCATCACCTGGAGCGCTTCTCGAGCTTCTTTCCGTTCCCCAGCAGTCACATGGGCAACCACAAACACACCCGTAGTTCCATCGGGTATACGGAATGGATGGGCAATGTAAAGAATACTCTCTATCTGAGGGTCATTAACTTGAATTTCATTTTGCGATCGCTGTTGAAGTCGTTTCCATTTTTGCATAAAATCAGACCTGCGATCGATTATTTCCGGCAATGCGCGGGGAGTAGATTTATAGAATTCACCGTTGATAATAGCAATAAAATACACATCATCTTCCGGCAATTCTTCCGCAAAGTGAATATCAAACACTTCCCGAAGTTCTTCTTTATTTTTAGGGGGAGTCCAAATAATTTTATCCGCTCTTAACCTTTTTAACTTTTCGATATCTTGCTCGTCTTCAGCCTGAAACCCATTCTTGACAACATTCTCAAAATCTTCAATTTCGTCTCTCAAATCATGCTCCACCCGCTCCTGCACTTTGAGATACAATCGTTGACGAATCGTGGGGATGGCAATGCCAATAAAAACCGACATCAACAACAGATACCATAATAAAATCCGTGTTCGGGCTTCTACCAAGATTTTCATACAGTACTTAGGTTTTTGATGTAGATATTATTTTTGCATAAATTTGTATTAAAACCAAAATAATCGTAGAGACGTAGCAATGCTACGTCTCTGCACTGTAATGACACAACATCAAATATTCAATTCGTATTTGTATTTGTGTTCAACACCCTAATTTTCCGGTTGTGCAGGTGCAACAGCGACATTCAACGTCACATTATTCACACCTTTAATTTCCTTGGCTAAATTGGGAATACGCTCATACTGTTGTTGAGTTGGCACTGTCCCACTAATGGTAACATTACCATTTTCCGATTCAACCACCAAAGCACTAGCAGGTAGATTTGCTTCTAATTTACTGCGAACTTGGCTAGCTAAGTCACTATCACTACGATTGGTTGCAGCACCATCATTCAGAAGATTATTACGTTCTTCCCGTGCTTGGATATCTGCATCTAATTGTCTACGACGGGTTTCGCTAGTTGCATCAGCTTGTGCATCTTGAGCTTCCTGTGCTGTTGGTGCTTGGACTTCATCGGTGACGCGATCCGGTGCATTGGTAGCAGTTCTGAAGGTATCACAACCCGCAAGACCAAGGAATAAAAAACTGCTAAAAATTAAAATTATTGATTTTTTCATAATTTGTACTCCGATAAAATTAAGTGTATGGGGAGTAGGGAAATGTTGACTGTTAAGTGTTGATCGTCAACGGAAGAACTCTGACAAAAAAGTCCGTAAACGGGGAGAAGGGGAAATGTTGACTGTTGACTGTCAAAGGTGTTGCGGTTAATTGTCAGCAATGGGTGGATATACAATTTCAATGCATGACGGCTTATTTCACCCTGTATTCTCTTCCTAAATAGTTCCTGCGGGAGCAGTCTGATTAGTCACTTTAGGAGTGAAGACTTCGTAATTTTGAATCCCGTTTCTTTGGAGAATATTTTGAGCTGCGGCTAACTGAATATCCGTACCGTGTAACGCTAGTAAATAATCACCTAATTCCACACGACGCTGGTAATTTTCAATCTGATGATGGGGGATTTCCAAGACAGCAAAATCGTAATTAGAAGTAGTTATAGGAATCTCGTGAATCTCACTAACTCCCACAGAAGGTTTGGCAAAAATGCTGACATTTTGCATCGGGAAATCGTTCATCCGCAATTCTGTCACAGCCTTTTCTGCATCTTGACGCAGGAAAAAATGTCCGACAGCATACTTATAACGACCATTCAAAGTAGCAGATGAATTATTTGCATTTGCGGAAGGAACCGGATGAAAAGTATCCCAATGTTCAATACCGCGATTGCGTAGAATCATTTCCGCGATCGCAATTTCCCGACTGTCACCATTCACAATGATGAGATAATAACCATTATCAACCAAATCGCTGTAAACCTTCGCTTTATCATCGGGGATACCCAAACCGATTAAAGCACCAGTCAAACTACCCGCAGCAGTACCAATTGCACCACCAGCTAAAGCAGATGCGATCGCGGTAGCTTCAGCACCAGCTAACATAATTGGACCAATTCCCGGAATTGCCAAAAGTCCCAACCCAACCAGCAAACCAGTTACACCACCAACGGTTCCCCCAGCAACAGCACCAGCAACAGCACCCTCATCAGCTTTATTTCCGATATGCTCCTTCACCTCCACCCCAGCAATATCGTCTTTGTTTTTCGCATCCTTCGCAATTACGGACACCTTATCCATTGGAAAATTAGCTTGCTGTAATTCCGTCAAAGCTAATTTTGTGTCTGTATGTCGTGCAAAAGCTCCCACTGCTCGTTGATGTTGTTCCATTTTTATCACCTTTTTTGATAGTAAAAAAAATACAGGAGCCACATACCTCAAGTTGCCAATTTAATCATGAAAATTTATGGATTAAATTTACCCAAAGATGGCTTATCCAGTATTACTGACTTGAGGCTATAAATAACCGTCTATTTGGGCGTTTTGGCTCCACCTGTCACTTTCAATTAATTAGATAAACTCCAATTAATTGAATTGATAATACTCTTCCATTGCAGGAAGAGATACCATTAAACTGTAGTCCGACGGGTTAATAAACCCCAAATAAAGATGAGTAACATCGCACCTAAAACGGCGAAAAAGATACTACCAAGGGACAATGCCCCAGCTGAAGCTGCCGCCGCAGCGCCACTTCCAAACAGAACTTGACCTAAATAACCACCAATTAAAGCTCCAAAAATACCGAGAGCGATTGTGGAGATAATGCCACCACCCTGACGACCGGGATAAAATAATTTAGCCAATGCACCAGCAATTAAACCTAACACTAACCAAGCGATGATATCCATAATTTATTTCTCCTTTCTTGAACTTGCACTTAAGCTGAAAACTTTAGTTTTTCTTGTTTTCCGATTGCAATTAAGCTTATAGTAAAGGCAGTCAGGAGATTATTTGCTCTACCCAGAGAACCAAGATGGATTATCTCAAGGGGTCAGTGTTATAGTTGGAATTAACTCTGGAGATTATTTGTGTTCTATCAACAGATATATATCCTAAATAGGGTTTTGAATTGAAAACCTCTTGTGATGTGTAGCGTTTCCGGTGTTGCTGAATTTGAACATGATTAAAACCAAAATTAATCGTAATGTAGAGACGTTGCATTGCAACGTCTCTACTATAAATATTCCCTGCGCCAATTTGCATCAAATTTACCATTAGTGGGTAACTCTAACACACGTATTCCTTGGGTTGGTAAAGGGTTTAATTTGGTTTGAAAATCTGACCAAGATGTAATGAGGTGATACTCGACCCCGTAGGTTTGACAAAGTAGGGAAAAATCAATTTGTTGCGGGGTGAGAAAATAATCGGTAAAGGGGGGGTCGAATTGGGAAATAGGTAGCATTTCAAAAATACCTCCACCGTTATTGTTAATCAAAATAATTGTCAGATGACCAATAAATTGGTGGCGAATTAAAAACCCATTGGTATCGTGTAATAGGGCTAAATCACCAGTTAATAACACACTGCTGGATTGACGGTGAGCAACACCTAAAGCTGTGGATAAAGTCCCGTCAATCCCATTAGCACCGCGATTAAAAAAGGGTCGCAAGCGGCTGGAATTCGGTTGCCAAAAAAACTCCACATCCCGCACAGCCATACTATTGGCAATAAAAATATTTGTGTTTGGTGGTAAATATTGGGATAGTAACCAAGGGGCTTTTCCTGCAAATAAATCTGTGGTTTGGGAGATAATTTGCTGAAGATGTTGCTGAGTTTTGAACTCTAATTCTAACCATTTTTGTTGGTAATCAAAGTTATCAGCACCCGAATTATCTGTGTCGATATCTGGTAATGCAATCTCCTCTACATGAATTCGTAAATGGGTGGTGGGATTATGTAAAGCATCTAAATTGTGATAGGTTGGGTCAATTACCCAGGTTCGACATTGATGTTTTTGTAACCATCCACGCAACACCTTACTAGTTGGTAACTCACCAACCTGAATCACCACATCTGGAACTAACGAATTGGCAAAATCGGGACGACGGAGAATTGAATCGTAGCTACAAACTAGATGATCAAACAAATCTGCGTGATTGCGAACTGGAGACAAACCCTCAGCTAAAACCGGAAAATTCAGAAATCGAGAAAAACCCGCGATCGCTTGGCAATATTGTTCCGGATGTTGGGGACGCGCTACTCCGGCAATAATTATACCTCGCTGAACTTTTTTCCACTCCCCAACTACAGATAGGGGTAATTTAGTAGGAAAGTTAACGGGAACATCCTGTAAATTTAAATGCTGAAAAAAGTCATCATCTAAAACCTTTTCCACCCCTCTTAAATCCACCCCATCTCCAACGGGTGCTAAGGGGTCACGGAAGGGAACATTTAAATGTACCACCCCCGGAATCGGCAATAAACACCTTTCCCAAGCATAAACCAACGTCTGACGTAAACAGGTGAGATTCTCCCGGTCAACCCCTGGGATATTTAACTCCCCATACCAATTCGGATAATTACCGAACAATTTTACTTGATCAATGGTTTGTCCAGAATGACAAAACCGTAATTCCGGGGGACGGTCAGCAGTTAATAACAACAGCGGAACCCGACTTTCAGACGCTTCAATCACCGCAGGATAAAAATTAGCTCCCGCGGTTCCCGAAGTACAAACCACAGCTGTTGGTACACCCGTCACTAAACCCCGTCCTAAAGCCAAAAAAGCCCCAGAACGTTCATCTAACACAGGAATAGCCTCGATTTGCGGATGTCCAGCGAAAGCCATCGTTAACGGAGTGGAACGCGACCCAGGACAAATCACCACAGTTCGCAAACCCAACCGAAACAACACTTCCGCAAAGACATATCCCCAAACTTCGTTGACATTACGAAAATTCATTTGAGAGTACAGGAGACAGAAGAAGCGACTACTCTAGGAGAAGCCGCGTTTAGCGCGTCTACGGGTCGTATTTACTGGATATTTGAAAGGCGTTGCTAAAAATATGAATTGAAAATTGGACATTGTGTAGAGACGCGATATATCGCGTCTCTACGGTATATATCGCGTCTCTACGGTATATATCGCGTCTCTACGGTGATTTTGGTTTTAATACAAAACCTAAACAAATATAATTCATGCCCAAATTCAGCAATACCTAAAAATGATTGAGGCAGATTTCGATATAACAAGGTTATACAGCAAATCTTTCACAATCCAAAATCGTATTACTCTTTTGACTCAGTTGCAATCGAGTCGTAATTAGCAGTAAAGGATGCTGGGAGGGATTGGGGATTGGGGTATGCATTATTACCCATACCTTTACGGATTTGCCGCATGAGGGTTGCCATTTCCAAGGCGGTCATGGCATAATCCCAACCGTGATTACCTTTAATTCCAGCCCTTTCTAGGGCTTGTTGCATGGTATCTGTGGTGAGGACACCAAAGACAACAGGAACCCCTGTCTGAAAGCTCGCTGCTGCAATTCCCTTGGAAACTTCCGCCGATACGTAATCAAAATGGGGTGTTTGTCCGCGAATCACCGCACCCAGACAAATGATTGCGTCGTATTTTTGGGAAAGGGCTAGTTGACGCGCAACTAGGGGAATTTCAAAGCTACCGGGAACCCAGACATAATCTACCTGTTGACCGTGGGGATTGACATCAACGCCGTGGCGCTTTAAACAATCTTGACACGCTTCGAGTAATTTTGTGGTGATTAAATCATTAAAACGACCAATAACCAGGGCAAACCGTAGTGATTGACTGGAAGTAAAGTTTCCCTCGAAAACTGCCATGACTGCCTCAAAATAAATTCTAGACTTTCTGCAACTATATATTTCTATCAATAAGGAAAAAACCGGGTGGATTTGTAAATTTTCTGGTTTCGTGTTTGTGAGGGGAGGAGACAGGGAACTAATTCGTAATAGTATAAGGCAAGCTGCTACGCGTTTACCTAGATACCCTTGGGGAGAAGTAAGCTACGCAATTCAAAAAGCTAGATATAGTAAGGATTTTGTCGATTCTATACTATTGCCTAATTTTAAATAATTGGTATTACTCAACTACTTTGCTGTCCACAAGGGGATTGGAAATCCCTGTCTAGTAGATTTAACATGTTATGTCTCTGTACTAACTGAAGACGTAACATGGTTATGTCTCTGTACTAACTGAAGACGTAACATGTTACGTCTCTACTACCTACTACCTACTCCTATCTACTGTGTTTCCTGTAACTCGAAAACCATCGCTGCGATTTAGCATACTCATTTTGCTGACTATTTTGCTAATTTGGTTGTTGTCTGTGAGTGTAGCGCGATCGCAAGCCAAGCAAAGTAATTACGCTGTACATATTGCTAGGGATTTTAATCAATCTGGTTTTTATCCCCTGAATCAAAATCCTGGTTCCCATTATAAACCTGTTGCTGACTGGGTTGGTCGTTTGATTCTCCCCACAAGGGAAGAATTAGGGGATGGTTTGGATTGGGTGTGGATGGAGGTGGAATCTGCTCCAGGGTCTGCAAGCGGTTTAGTGGGGAAGGTGGTGCGGTTGCAATGGCAAAAAAATCCGGATTTGGAGACCTATTTACAAGGGGTGAGGAGGGATATTAATTTCTCAGAGTCGGTAATTCAAAGTCAACAACAGGGAATTATTCACCCTTCCCGATTAAATCAGGTGCGAAATGTGGGGGTATTACGTTCCCTTGCTGGTGCAAATCCCCTGGATGATGCAATTGTCGCTTTCAGGGGAAATACGGTTGTAATTCAGGATGCAGAGTCGAAAACGAACACACCCATCTTAGAAATTGATAGTGAACCTGTTTTAGTAGCAGCAAGATTTTATGGTTTAGTCAAAATTATTAAACCTGTTCCATCACCAGTTTTCCAGAATTCTGCTAAATCCCATCAAAAGCCATCCCCGGAATACTTTCTTGTTCAACATTACAACCCCACCTCCCAAAAATTTGACGGAACTACAGAAATCATCCGCATACCCCAACAAACCATCGATACCAGGGGATTCGCTCCTTCCACACCTCGACAGATAGAAAAATCCCCTGGGGGTACGGATGGCTGGTATATCTACGGAGCTAAGGATGTCAATAATATTTTTGTTGCTAGAGCGATCGTACCTGCTACTTTGTTTGCTCTTTCACCCCGGCAAACCATTGTCGGTACGGAAGCAGGCATTAATTATATTAAACACCTCAATTGGCGCAATACTCCTAATCAAAAAGGAAAATTAAATACAGTCCTGGTTTTACCCGACGACCAATCCGCAACTACTTGGCAAGAAGGTGATAAAGCCATTGTTCTGCACCTATTTGGAGGAATTGGGGGAGAAAAAGCCGAACCCTTGGGGGTAGTGGAAACTATTACTGGACACTTTGCCTTTGGGATTGCTGAGGTGATTCGGGATGAATTTACCAATAAGTTACGTTTTGATATTAAATATTATCAAATCTATGCCCATAATCCCGATGGAATTATCTCCGGAATCCACAACTGGGATTATTACATGGGAAATCTACAACACGGATGGTTACATACCCGTCCCGTCTCCGATGTTCTGATTAAATTTGCACCAGTCACCCAAGATTACGATTTTGACGGAGTGAAACTCTCACCCATCCAAGAATTCCAAAAACAATTACAAATTGCGATCGCCCGTTATCGTACAGGTGATGGTACGGGGGGAGCAACGGTATCACCAGCAACTTCCTGTGTTCAAGATTCTAATCAAGCACTATATGCCACCATTCAGGTGATTAAACAGCAAATCGCTACCAACCCCCAAATTCAAACCTGGTTACAAACCAATCCTGACCACCCGCAAACTCAACGCTTCCAACAGCTAGTCCAATTAGGTCAATCCCTAGAACAACAACTCACACCCCTAGGAATTATCCGTGCAGATTGGCAAAGTCAAGCAAGTATGCTTGCAGGTACGGGTAGGGGAGAAGACATTCAACCCTTTCGCGATGGCAGTATCTGGGCTGGTTTGACCACATGGCGAACAATGATGCCCCGTCAATCCCATGATGACATTGCCCGTATATTTCTGCAACAGGGAGCCACCCTCCAATTCCTCCGTACCAATCAGGTGGGTGGTTGGCAATCAACCATCAAACCCCTCGCACCAACGGTATTTTTTGGACAAATTAAAATACCACAAACCGATATTTCCCCCTTACCAGTTCTTCTCAATCGTTTGTTAGCCTCCCTATTAATTCCGACAACCAGGGACTTGGGAATTGTTGCGATCGCGTTAATCTTTTTCTCTGTTATCACCATTCCCATCGGTTTTAAATTTAACTTTCTCCACCTTCAATATTGGTCAGGGAATTGGCTACAAAAACTTCTACTTAGTCTACGTTGTCTCTTTTTACCAGCTTTATTAGAAGAGCTATTTTTTCGAGTTTTATTACTACCCCACCCCATCGAAACCACCAACTGGTATATATGGGGAATGTGGGGGATTTTCGGTTTATTTTTATTTATTATTTATCATCAAATCACCGCTAAATATTTATCTTTAGCAGCTAGAGCGATATTTTCTCACCCGATATTTTTCAGTTTAGCAACATTATTAGGAATCACCTGCACCATCACCTACGCACTCACTGGTTCCCTCTGGACAATCGTTTTCATCCACTGGATTGTTGTTATGGTTTGGTTAGTCTTTATGGGAGGGATGGGAAAATTTTCCAATTCCTAATAGGAATTATTTGGGAAGACTATACAAATTTTGTAGAGACATAGCATTGCTACCTCTCATCTTCTAAATGTGTCGCCAACATTTTGACATCGGTTTGAGATAAAAAAAATATTCATTTTTAGTTTCAATCCTGAATATAGGAATCCGCTTTGATTTGGAAAATTATTTGTACAGGTAGGGAGTAAGAAAAAACTTCGCAGCAAAACCTTGCATCTGTAATTTTTGGGAACCAATGAAAAGTAGAATTGATGGGTTAAAACTACTCCCTACCCCTTGAAAATCACCGATTCGCAATTCTCACCAATAAAAACAATCCAGCAGTTAACCCAAATACATTTGGACTCCAAGCAGCAACAATCGGGGAAAGTATACCCCCATCACCCAAAGCACGGGTGGTGACTAAAGCTAAATAGTAAGTAAAAATTACCACCAAACTTAAACCAAAACTAGCTGCTCTCCCAGTTCTTTGGGGAATTGTTCCCACTGCGGAACCCACTAAACCAAATACCAAACAAGCAAAGGGAAGGGCCATTTTTTGCTGAATCCTTACCTTGAGTTTGCGAATTTTTTGTTCGTCACCAGCTAACCTTTCCAATTCTAACTGCTCCAGGGATTGGGCAATATTCATTTCTTCATAATCACGACTACGCTGGGCTAAATCTAGAGGTGCGGAGGGTAATTCTACTTTTTGATGTTGGAAGCGAACGATATTGCGATAGGAACGATCTGGAGACACAAGATAGGCTGTACCATTATAGAAATCCCAAATATTTTCCGTAGGGTTCCACTCACCGGACTCCGCAACAATAATCTGATTTAAACCTTCCTGGGAGCGGTCAATAATTGTTAAACCTTTCATCCGTTGACCATCAAATTGGTCAGCATAAAATAGACGGGTAAGAATCCTTTGTTTATTACCTTGTTCATCGCGAAATTGCCGATATTCGGGATAATAAATATTTTCCCTTTTAAAACTTGGTCGCTCTGATTTTAAAGCTGCATCCAAAGTTGTCGCAGCTTCAAAATTAGCCGCAGGAACAATTTGTTCATTAAAAACAAACGTTAACCCCGTAACCATTAAACTTAACATCACCGCCGTCACGACCATGCGGTAAACACTAACACCACAACTACGTAAAGCAATTAATTCGCTTTCGCTAGAGAGTTTACTATAGGTCATCAAAGTTGCTAGCAGTGTGGACATGGGAAAGGCAAATACCACACTTTTCGGCAGTTGCAAAAACACGACTTTAACTGCTACACCAATAGGTAAACCAGATTCCACTAGCTTACGCATTAATTCCATTAAACTATCGATTGCCAAAACCAGGGAAGCAAATGCACCGACACCGAATAAAAAAGGTGGGAGTAACTCGCGTAATAAATATCGATCCATTCGCGAGAAGGGAATTAGGGAGTTAAGGGTATATAGCGACTTGAACTTTGCCATTGAAATTTGGTGTGAGCTGAAGTGGGAAAGTTAGAGAAAATGAGAAAATAAATAAAGTGAATAAAATAAATAAAAGGTATTCAGGGTCATAAATTTTGTCTTGACCGAATTATTACTCCTCCTTAATGGGTATCAGATTCAATTCACAGTTCTCAGTATTGGTGGTTGATGTTACTGCAAGCGGTTAGCTATATCAAATAATCCCAGGGGAATTTGGAAAGTCTAATTTCTCACCCTTTTTGGTATATATAAAATTCAAATATTAAATAAAAATTAAAAAAATCATCACGAAAAACCAACCGTTCCCAGTATAGCAATCTGGGAAGTAGTTGATTTTCCCACTCCCTGAAAGACGACCCACCGAGTCGTAAGATGACCCACCGAGTCGTCTCTACTCCCTCTTCCCAGATTAAGCTTGGAAATTATCACCTAAATAGTACTGACGCACAAGGGGATTAGCATACAGTTCGTCAGCACCACCGGATGCAAGAATTTGTCCTTCCCGCATGATATAAGCGCGGTCTGTGATGGCTAAAGTTTCCCGCACATTGTGGTCAGTAATGAGAATACCCATATTGCGATCGCGTAATTTATCCACTATTTGCTGAATTTCGGCCACCGCAATCGGATCAACCCCAGCAAAGGGTTCATCCAGCAACAAAAATTTTGGACCTTCGCGACCAGCAGCTAAAGCTCTCGCTAATTCGGTACGTCGTCTTTCTCCTCCGGATAGCTGTATTCCCTTACTATTAGCCACCTTTTCTAAGCGGAATTCCCGCAATAAATTATCCATCCGCATAGCCCATTCCCACCGCGGAACCTGGGTTTGCTCCATCACCAATAGTAAATTATCCCGCACGGTCAACTGCCGAAAAACGCTAGCTTCTTGAGCAAGATAACCAATTCCTAGTCTTGCTCGTCGATGCATCGGTAGGGAGGTAATATCCAGATTATCTAACCACACCCTTCCCTGGTCAGGTTTTTCTAACCCGGTGGTAATATAAAAGGTGGTGGTTTTCCCCGCCCCATTGGGACCGAGTAAGCCAACCACCTCCCCCTGACCAACACAAACATTGACGCGGTTGACAATTACCCTTTTACCGTAGGATTTTTGAATATTTTCTAAAACAATCTTCACGGTTCACTGTTTATCTTCAAAGTTAACGTCGTAATTGGGGTGTTTGGGGGGGAGTGTTGTTTCCAGTGGGAGCAATATTGGCATCATCCACGAAATAAATCGATTCCACTTGTTGATTTTGCCGAGGTTGAGCGATAAATCGACCTTGGTCAATCAAATATGTCACCCGTTCACCGCGAATACTGTTACCTCCCGCTTGAAGAATATAAACATTCCCACTCAGCACAATTTGTCGTTCTCGGCTAAAATATTGAGCTTGGGCAGCTGTAGCTTTTATTCCTCTTGCTGCATACAGCATTTGTACATTACCCCGTGCTGTGACTATTTGGTTTCTCGCGTCGTATTCTTGAATATCCGACTTGATTTGTAAGGGTCTCCCCTGATTTGCCGTTTGTGCATGGACAGGTTCTGATTTCGGTTCCATTGCGATCGCACCAATCATCACTGCTGGTACTAATAATCCTAAACTCAGACGGTATAGGGACTTACGAGTAATTTGATACCAGTATTTCATATTTTTTTATATATCAGGAATAGAATACAGGATACAGAAGACAGAATACGGTTGACAGAATACAGGATACATACTGCTTCTGAATACATTTGTGATCTTGCCATCCTTTAAAACAAAACTTCACCATCTTTAATAATAAGCTGTTGCCAATTTAAGTTGTGTATTCACTACTTTTGATGGATGACTGTACCCGATAGGAAGGCTTCTCTACAAGAAGCCGCACTACCCACATCTACGTCTATAAATGTTAACTGTTAGCGGTCAACAAGCTCGTAATTATTATCGATGGTCGATTTAATGGCTAAATCATCAAGCAGAAACGACGCATCACTCAAAGCAATTGTTTCGTCTGCGCGGGTTTCCCTCTAATACCGTTTTACTTTGAAGTTGATACGTTGAGGAGAGCTTTCGAGAGCAGGGGGAGAAAATGTATCAAAATGTGAGTGAAATGGTATAAAAGAATGTTTTCAAAGCCGAAGTAGAGACGACCCGTCGGGTCGTCTGTCCAGGAAGAAGAAAATCGAAGGAGACGTGACCCGTCGCGTCTGTACAGGAGCAGTTGATAACGACCAGTATCACATTTGAGCCTATTGACTGTCTTCAAAAAGTGGTTGATCAAGAATTTACTAATACTTGACCAATATCCTATCGGGGGGGAATGGAAATTAGGGTGAAAACCTCTTCTCCAAACCACCTCGGAACCATTATTTGCGTCTTGGCTTCTTGGTTGGTAATGTAGATAAACTTGCGTGGTGTTTCAATACTTGAACAAAATGCGAAAAATCAAGGTCTGGTAAACCACCAGATTCATCAAATAGGACTTGCTGAAAAATAGTTAAACTCCTATACTGTAAGCTTTTGAGACTATTTTGGCTGCATCTGTCACTTTTTGGAGTCTGCTCCAAATGGGAATCAAGGTTAAGGCTATTCTTTTTCCTCTATTTCCCGTTCCCGAACTCCACCAAAAGATTTTTACAGCTAGCACTGCGCCAACAGCAGACCCGAAATTAAGTAAAATCGCCTATCAAAGCGTATTTCAGCAAACAGCATCCGACACCAGATTTCATTCAAAATCCCAATAAACCCAATCTCACACCCAATCAAGAAAGCCAAGCTAAATCGAAAAGTTATGACTCAACATCTCAATTCCATCCCTGCGTTTGATAATCGTCACCAATATGCGGTGATTGAACCGGAAGTTAGTGCTGTAGTTCTGGATATTTTGGCATCAGGACGTTATATTGGCGGGCCAATTTTAGCAGAGTTTGAACAAGCATTTGCTACCTACCATCATGTTTCCACGGCGATTGGCTGCAATTCTGGTACGGATGCCCTATTTTTGGCTTTGCGGGGATTGGGTATTGGAGCAGGGGATGAGGTGATTACGACCCCATTTACGTTTATTGCGACTTCAGAGGTTGTCAGTGCAGTTGGTGCGACTCCAGTGTTTGTTGATATTGATCCGATTACCTACAATTTGGATATTAACCAAGTTGCAGCCGCAATTACACCGCAAACCAAGGCAATTATTCCTGTGCATCTATTTGGACAAGCGGTGGATATGGATGCACTTATGCAACTGGCTACTACCCATAATTTAAGTATCATTGAAGACTGTGCCCAAGCAACGGGTGCAACTTGGGGAGGGAAAAAAGTTGGGAGTATTGGCCATGTGGGTTGTTTTAGCTTTTACCCAACTAAAAACCTGGGTGCTTTTGGAGATGGGGGAGCAATTACCACCAATGACCCAGAATTAGCAGCCAAAATCCGGATGATCAAAGAACATGGACAGCGTAACCGTTATTACTACGAGGAAGTTGGCATTAATAGTCGTTTGGACGCAATTCAAGCTGCAATACTCAAAGTCAAACTACCCTACCTAGATAAATGGAACCAACAACGTCGTGCGATCGCCCAGCGTTATCAAGAGTATCTCCATGCAGTTCCAGGT
Source organism: Calothrix sp. NIES-3974 (assembly GCF_002368395.1). Classification (GTDB taxonomy): domain Bacteria; phylum Cyanobacteriota; class Cyanobacteriia; order Cyanobacteriales; family Nostocaceae; genus NIES-3974. The sequence goes on along the minus strand of NZ_AP018254.1, from coordinate 60,214 downwards.
ATTATCTTACCGCAACAACACCCCGGTGGAGAAAGCGTATGGAATCAGTACACCATTCGGGTAATCGATGGTCAACGGGATAATTTCCGCCAAAAGCTACAAGACCAAGGTGTAAATACAATGGTTTATTATCCCATGCCTTTACATCTCCAACCTGTGTACCAACACTTGGGATATCAACCCGGACAATTACCTGTATCGGAACAAATTTGTCATGAAGTGGTTTCTTTACCGATGTTTCCCGAATTGTCGATGGAGCAACAAGACCGGGTAATTTCGGCGATTAAAGGTTTTTCCAGGGAGTAGAGACGACCCGATGGATCGTCTCTACAGGAAGTAGGGAGTTATTCTAGTGTAAGATTACATTCAGACTATTACCTATCTCCCTACCTCCAAATCCAAATCTTGACGAAGACGAATCAAAATAAATTCCGTATTATCAACCTGCTTTGGGTCGCGACCGACACTATCCGCATAGTTATTGTCATTAATTACCAATAAAGTCCGTCGGTCAATGGGAAGAACGCTTTCAATGGTGACGAAGGGAAAGGTAAAAATACCGTTTTTCGTTGCTCTCCCTCCAATACCCCTGGGGTCAGCAATTCTTAATAAATCCACTAATAACTTTTTACTGACATATCCATCTCCATCCCGTTGATTCAGATTAATTTTGTAAATACGTTTAAATTGGGCTGGTTGTTTAAATCCTGGATGGTTCGGGTCTCCCTGTCGATGGTCTCGCTCAATCACCAGAAATTCCCGGTCGTTAATGGCAGTAATTTCACCGATGGCATAGTGGGGCTGCTCTAATTGATACTGAAAAACCTGACCTGTAAATTTTTGTGCTGTTAAATCAAACTCGTATATAAGTAACCTTTTCGGTTTATCTCCCACTAAAGTTTTTTCTAACATCAAGTACAATTTTGTACCCGCCGGATTAATTGCCATCCCTTCAAGTCCTCCGGAACCAGGTAAATTTGCTTGTTGTTGACGTTGTTCTCGACTCAAGTTGACAAAATCCGGATGGTCGGGGGAGCGAATTGTTGTAGCTGTACCAACCTGGGTTAAATTGGGAATGGGGATTGGTGGTTGTAAAAGCTCTCCTCTGGGGTGAAAATGGAGCAGAAAGGGACCAAATTCATCGCCAACCCAAAAGCTACTCTTCACTCGACGGAAGGATTCTGGGTCAAAATCTCCCCCAGTTAACACCCGTTGGTTGCGAATCCAGGGACTCACAGGAATTTGACTTTGGGGATAGTTGGGAGAATCGGCAATAATTCCCCAGGATATTTGCCGTTGGGAATCCCGAAACTCGATAAAACTATCGTGATTAAACCGAGGTAAACGGTCTCCGGTTTTCACATGTACTGGGTACACTTGTCCATTGCGAAAATCCGGTTCCACTGCATAAATTCGCAGATGGTAATCGGGAGAATTGGCTTTACTACCGAAACCATTATCCGACAACACAAAATATGTACCTGGACGCGGACCCGGTTCCACACTCGAAAAACCCTGTACAGGTTGAGCATGGTGAAAAGGGAGCGATCGCTGGGTTTGTTTAAATTGACCGGAGGTGCTACCAACGGCAAAGGTGTCAGCGTTTAATATAGCCCGTCCGATCAACTCTCCGGCTTTGGCTGAGACTTGAAATAATAACCAGAAAACACAAGCAAGGGTGAGTTTTGTCGGAAAACGTAGTACCATTTTGAATTTGGGATTGTGGATTTTGGATTGCTCGTGTAGACGTGCTACATACGGCTTCCCAATTTTTACCACGTTCCTACTCCCGATTCCCGATTCCCTATTCCCTTTATTTCTCAGGAAGATACGGGTTCAACCCGTGGTAAACCCATACTGTAATTGTTGACGCGGGCGTTGAGATTATAACTAATTTCCCCCGCTTGCAGAAGCGATTGCACAAAGTGTTCTAAATCGGAACCAATCCGTCGCAGGTTGTAGTCAGTTAGTTCAACACCATCGGAAGCTTCGACCAAATCATTAAACCGACTTTGAACCTGACGCAAAGCATCCTCACTCCAGTTAAATTCGTTGTCGGGGTCAATATCCAGGGTTAATACCTGATTGCTGGGAATGAGTTCTCCGTCTGCATCCAGTTCCGCAGCGAAAATATGAATGTGTCGGGTTGTTGATTTGAGCAGGGTTGGATTATCCATAGCTGAATCGGTTTTTTGTATTTAAATTGCTAGATTTGACTGAAATTTTGTCGCACTCTCGATTATTGTAGACTTTCCCAGCCTAGATAATCAGCCTTGGTTTTGCTATTTGTCAAAAATTTTCACCAGTCCCAGAACAGGGAACTTGAAGGATTGCGATCGCTGTCTCAAAACTAAATGCCCTTGTTTGTAAAAATCACAGTCATTTGCATGGGTGAGAAATGTTTTTAGTAGCGCCTTAGCCCTTTAATCTTAAAGCTTTTTCCAGACTCCAGCCACAACTACAAACCCGTCTCCCTCAGCTTTACCCACCGCTATTCTCTATATATTTCAATTTTCCACAGCTAAATTCTTCTTTTCCTCAGTATATATCTAGTTCTTAAAAGTACAATTCCTCAGTTGCTTTTACTCAGTAAATTGCCAGTTCATGGGGCGATAAAGGCACAAATAATACATTTAGTAAAACTACCCATTCATGTTCAAAACCTTGATGAGTAATGATAAGTGGCTTGTAGTTTCCTCAAAAGCCAGCGTTTTTACTTACGTAAAAATACCTTTTTTATGTAAAAACAAAAACTGTTATTGACGTTCAATTCAGCATGGTGTAAAAACACTTTAAAAAGAACCAGCTAGTTCTTACAGAATCTTTATTGAAGAAGGCTGAAGAAATTTAATAATAGTTATTGGTTTACATTGACTATTGCTGGGGTGTTAAAGTGTAGACCTCGTTATCAAAGGTTGATTACGGAAAATACAAGGGAGTGTCATCATGATATACAGCGTTTACTGAGACATATCACAGCCAAATATCGATTAAACTTTTGATTTAAGTCAAAACTAACCTTAAATCCCGCCTGCACTTCAAAGCTTAACAAAGCAGACAACCACCAGCCAAAGGAATCTACAACTATGAGTTCAAAGCCATTAGCACGCCAACTCGAAAATTCTGATGTCGGCGTATACGAGTGCGAAATCCATCTCAAATTTCGCCTAGTCGAAGAAAAGAGCCTGTTAAGCGACCCAGAACAGATTTTACAAGTGTTGTTAGAGGCCCTATGTGAAGGACAAGATGAGTTTCTCGAATACCTTCAAACCAACGTGAAGGCATACGAAATCTCTGAATTCAAAGCCTCTCCACAAATGCGCCGCCAGCTAATGCGCCTACGCAACTCAAACGAAACCTAATCCTTAATTTAGCGGTATTGGGTATCAAATATATCCAACTTTGGATATATCTTCTGAGCTTTTACCAAGACTTTACTTTATATTAAGCATTTGTTTGACCAATGTTTCGCCAGCTTAGTCTCCAATCTTTGTAATCAGTTTGCAACTACCGAATAGTCTGACTCCAGCTCAAGTGACCAAACTGCGGTTAAATTACGGAATTTTCACAAAAGCAGTCTTCTTTTTGCCTCCACGCGTGACCAGAGAAGCCACTGTCAAATTTAGCAGTAGCCTTCACCCATCACACTACGAGGAATATTGGGTGCCTACTAGAAAGTCAATTAACTTCAACTTGTCAAGTTAAGCTTCTTTAATGAAGGTAAATTTGACTCAATTTTTGTCTCAGGGTGATTCTTCACAGTTAAAGTTAAGGATTTAACTCATTCTGGATCTACGGTCTTTATAGCTATTTCTCAAGCTTCAATTTATTTATTGCCGCTTGTACCGTTTGTATAACGGGTAGATTTGCTCCCTACTCTCTCCAGGTTCTAGAGATTTTTGGATAATGGAGTTAAACCCGATTAAAACCAGGTAGAATTTTTTGCTCTTTCCAATCCTTACAACCTTTCCAACCAATTATTTCCCCTCATAGGAGGAGACTTGACCAAATTCGATCCAGATTTGGCTCAAATCACACAAAGTATCACTCTAACATCTTGAGAGTGTGGCATTGGTTTGTGTTTTCAGAATTTCTAATTTGACAAATAGCCTGATTTATAGTAAACAATCCATCCTCCACAACAAACTGTTACATACTATGAAAAAAACGCCATATCCATAGCCGACCAGTGTTAGGATGCCGTAAAAACGTTCGAGTTAAAAAACTATGGCAGAAACACTTTCTGGACAAACCCCCCTATTCGGTGGTAGCACCGGTGGCCTACTCTTAAAAGCCCAAGAAGAGGAAAAGTATGCTATCACTTGGACAAGTCCCAAGGAGCAAGTTTTTGAAATGCCCACCGGTGGTGCTGCGGTGATGCGTCAAGGTGAAAACCTATTGTACATCGCTCGCAAGGAATATGGTATTGCCTTGGGCGCTCAACTTCGGAAATTTAAAATCACTGATTATAAAATTTACCGAATTCTTCCCAGTGGCGAAACCACAATGATTCACCCAGCAGATGGCGTTTTCCCAGAAAAAGTTAATGAAGGTCGTCAGTCTGTGCGCCTTGTCGGTCGTAGTATTGGCCAAAACCCCAGTCCTGCGCAAATTAAATTTAGCGGCAAAGCAACTCACGACGTTTAATAAATCAGTATATTTTGGATTGTGGATGGGTGATTTTGGGTTCCTAGTCAGGACTTTATCCCTGATATTTGAAAGTGGAATTTCAGAGAGTTACCTTCTGTAGCAAAAACCCATAGGGTTGTTTGCCGGAAAAACATCTCCCTAGCAACTTTCCTGGGCAAAGGAATGATTCCGTAGCCTTTCTCCAGCTTTCGGAGGTACATCTTAAGATTTATCTAGCTTTGATTAATAAAATTATCGGCAGACTTAAAATCGTACCTCACCGAAGCGGGAACCGCGATGAAACCCAAAATTCAACATCTCAAATTCCAATTGATACTAAGTAAAATCCAGCTTGTATCTCCCCAGGGGTGCTAAATGCGGAGAAAGAATTGGGATAAAATGCTTCAGGGAAAAGGTAAAATTCTATTCCATTACTGGAAACCTTGAATCTAGTTCAATTCTCTCGGCATTTAGCACCCAAAACTTGGCGTTTAATTATGGTATCCCCCGACTTTTCCCAATTCGCAGCATTAGCAAAAAATGGTAATTTTATCCCCGTCTATCAAGAATGGGTAGCCGATTTAGACACTCCTGTTTCTGCTTGGTATAAGGTTTGCAGCGAAGATAAGTATAGTTTTTTGCTGGAATCTGTGGAAGGTGGTGAAACTATTGGCAGATATAGTTTTGTTGGTAGTAATCCCCTGTGGAAATTAGAAGCACGGGGTGCGGAAACAGTACAGACCCATCGGGATGGTTCCCAGGTCAAGTTTACGGGGGACCCATTTGTCGCCTTAGCTGAGTGTTTACAACCCTACCATCCTGTAAAATTGCCAGAATTACCCCCAGGAATTGGTGGTTTATTTGGGTTTTGGGGATATGAATTAATCAACTGGATTGAACCCCGTGTCAAAATTCATGGTCAGGATGAGCGCAATCTTCCCGATGGGTTGTGGATGCAGGTTGACCATTTGTTAATATTTGACCAGGTGAAGCGGCGAATTTGGGCTGTTGCTTATGCCGATTTGCGTGACCCAAATGTAGATTTACAACAAGCCTATACTCAAGCTTGTCAGCAGGTAGTAGGAATGGTGGAGAAATTATCCGCACCCGTCGCACCAGAAAAAGCAGTTCTTGCATGGACTCCACCGGGACGCAGACCTGTAATAGGTGGGGAAACGATGGGATATACCAGTAATTTTACCTGTGAGCAGTTTTGCGAATGTGTGGAAAAGGCCAAGGAATACATTAAAGCAGGGGATATTTTCCAAGTTGTAATTTCCCAACGCTTAAGTACGGAGTACAAAGGAGACCCCTTTGCTTTGTATCGTTCCTTGCGTCAGATTAATCCCTCTCCCTACATGGCCTATTTTAATTTTGATGATTGGCAAATTATTGGTTCCAGTCCGGAGGTGATGGTTAAAGCCGATAAGGATGGGGAAGGGAATACAATTGCGACAGTGCGTCCAATTGCGGGAACCCGTCGTCGGGGGAAGACTCCTGGGGAAGATAATGCTTTAGCAGAGGATTTGTTGCATGACCCGAAGGAAGTCGCGGAACATGTGATGTTAGTGGATTTAGGACGAAATGATTTGGGACGGGTGTGTGAAAGTGGTACTGTGCATGTCGATGAGTTGATGGTGATTGAGCGTTATTCCCACGTTATGCATATCGTTAGTAATGTGGTGGGTAAATTAGCTCCGGGTAAAACCGCGTGGGATTTATTAAAAGCTTGTTTTCCTGCTGGAACCGTCAGTGGTGCGCCAAAAATCCGTGCGATGGAGATAATTAATGAACTAGAACCTACCCGCAGAGGAGTGTATTCGGGGGTGTATGGGTATTATGATTTTGAAGGACAATTAAACACCGCGATCGCAATCCGTACAATGGTGGTTCGCAATGGTATCGTTTCCGTCCAAGCTGGTGCTGGTTTAGTTGCGGATTCGGTACCAGAGAAGGAATACGAAGAAACTTTAAATAAAGCACGGGGATTATTGGAAGCTATTCGCTGTCTACAGTAAATTAGGGAGTAGGGAGTAGGGAATAAAGGAAAGAAACTTATTATTATTTGAGAACAAAGTCAATAATTGGCTGATACCTGGTTTACTAAATTTTATTCTCAATATACCAGGAGGTTTTTAAAAACTTCTATTTTCTCCCGACTGCTTCAGCGACCATGAACAAACCAAAGGGTTCATTTGAAAATTCCCCCCTCAAACAGATTACTAACGTCTTTAGTAACGTGGCTTCCCAAATCACGGGATTTTTTCCTGTCAAGCAAGTTTCCCGAACTCTGACAAAATGGTTCAGTGTCAGTGATGAGCAAATCGCCGAAATTTTGGCACAGGTACGCCAACAATTACCGACTACAGAAGCATTACTCATTGGCAAACCCCAAGCTGGAAAAAGCTCCATTGTCAGAGGTCTGACGGGGGTTTCCGCCGAAATTATCGGTGAGGGTTTTCGTCCCCATACTCAACATACCACCCGCTATGCCTATCCTTCTGAGGATTTACCTTTGTTAATATTTACGGACACAGTAGGTTTGGGGGATGTGGAACGGGATACCCAACTAATTATTCAGGAATTGAGTGGAGATTTAGCTCTGGAAAGTCGGGGGGCACGGGTATTAATATTAACGGTAAAGATAAATGATTTTGCCCATGATTCCCTGCGTCTAGTAACTCAAACCCTGCGGCAAAAATATCCGGATATTCCCTGCTTATTGGTAGTAACTTGCACCCATGAAGTTTATCCTCCCACGGTTGACAACCATCCTCCCTATCCACCGGATTTGGAAGTAGTAAATAGAGCCTTTGCAGCGATTAAAGAGGGATTTACAGGTTTGTACGACCGAGCAGTTTTGATTGACTTTACCCTCGAAGAAGACGGTTATCAACCTGTGTTTTACGGAATTGAAGCCCTCCGCGATACCCTAGCAGAATTATTACCAGAAGCAGAAGCACGTACCATCTACCAGCTACTGGATCGGGGAATAGGTGATAGGATAGGCAATTTATACCGAGATGTGAGTAGACGCTATATGCTGGCTTTTGCAATTATGGCTGCAACTCTAGCTGCCGTCCCCTTACCCTTTGCGACCATGCCCGTATTAACCACATTGCAAGTATCAATGGTGACGGTTCTCGGCCAACTCTATGGACAAACTCTGACACCATCTCAAGCAGGGGGAATTGTCAGTGCGATCGCGGGAGGATTTTTAGCCCAGATGGTAGGACGGGAATTGATTAAATTTATACCAGGATTTGGTAGTGTAATAGCGGCATCTTGGGCTGCTGCCTACACTTGGTCATTGGGTGAAGGTGCTTGTGTATACTTTGGTGATTTGATGGGTGGGAAAAAACCTGATCCAGCAAAAATTCAAGCGGTGATGCAAACTGCATTTAGTGAAGCTAAGGAAAGATTTAAGTAAATGATTAGAATGTAGGGTCATGTTCCCCATCCCAGCATTTACCTCCTTCCCAGGTTCTACTCGTATGTTCACAATCAGCACGATTTTGCAACCAAGGAATGGACGTGCGGTGAAATTCTGGTTTTTCGTACTCGTATAGGGAGTTCCCCCCAAAAGGGAATTCAGCAAGGGAATCAATCACAGATGAACATAAAATTGTACTGGAACTAACAAATACACCAAATGCACTAACACCAAGCAGAACATTGCATATACTAAACTGTTTTTTACCCGGTTTGGTTGCGACTGCGACTTTTGTTGCAACTTTAGAGTTATTACGATAATCTGTTTTCATCTGAAACGCTCCTGATTTTGACGGTAATTTCTCACTCACAAACTGATAATTTTCATTGTGGATTTCTATTGTGGATTTCTGATGTTGTCGTGAGCGTTTACAGATTAGTTTGTCTTAAGCTTGAATTTGTATATTTTGTCTGATTTAGGTGAATTTATAACCCTAACTAACCTGAGTTTGGGTTAAGCAGAGATAAAACCCAATCCATTTGAAGGCTAGGCTTCTGAGGTTGGTGACAATAGGCAATTAATCCGCACAGCACATTAACGCAGAAATTTACAGGGCTTCGATGTCTGAAATCTAGCCTGCGGCAACGCTTCGCGTACGATCTGAGAAATATTCTTGAGTTAATCGTTAATTGTCTCAACGATGGAACGCTTACGTGACAACAGTTTGTCATGAAGCCGCATCAACTTATTTTTCATATTGCGGCGCGGTTTGGCGAAAAATTCGATTCCGAATTCTTTAAAATGCTTTTCAGCAAGCTCTTTCGATATATAACCCCTATCTGCAAATATAACCCCTATCTGCAAAGATTTTGCCAAACAAATCTTTGAGTAAATTAGGAATGGGTTTTCGGTCATCAATATTATCAGGGGTAAGAATCACATTTGCGGGAAATATCTCTACAGAGACAGTTAAAAATTACATTGCACAGCAACAAGGTTAACTGGTAGGCTAAAGCTTATGAAATAGCTTTCATCCCTTGGCTAAAGCCACAGGGTTTTCAGCATATCTCTTATAAATCGGATTGCTATTTTATCGATACAAACCTAATCATCCCGATCAAGGGGTGGAAGGGGGTCAGTATCATGGGAAGAATTAGCCGAGGATTCAAGACTGATTTTGTTTAACAGTGATAGAACCCGACTTCCTCGTTCAATGGACTTATCTTCAATAAAAACCACTTCCGGAGTCCTCCGTAAACGAACCCTAGCACCTAACTCACTCCGAACATAACCTGTAGCTGATTTGAGTCCAGCCATTGTTTGTGCTTTTGCCTCATCATTACCATAGATCGAGACGTAGATTTTCGCGTGTTGCAAATCGCCGGAAACATCTACATCTGTAACACTGACCATTCCCATCCCTACACGGTCATCTTTGATATCATGAAGTAGCATTTGACTGACTTCCCGGCGAATTAATTCCGCAACACGGGAAACGCGACGATTTGTAGCCATAGAAAATAATCTCGCTCGAGGTTCTCAATACCAACCGACAGTTTGCTTATCTTGACACCGGGTCGCAAGCAAGGATTTACACTGTTCCCAATCCTAACATTGCTCGCAGGGTCAAGCTGACGAAAACCAAGCTACTAATAAGCAAACCAATTAAGGCAACCAGGGTAATTGGTCGTTTCACTAGGGGTGCAAGGGGAGCGAATAAACTCAATAGCACACCCAAAGCTGTTGTCACTAGGTAGCGTGGATAGCGAAAAACGTTCTCCCAAAATCCATCAAACATTTAAACTTGAATAACCCTGTTTTTACAGTACTCTGTTTAATTTTAATTCTTCTAGGTTAATTGTAGTCGATTGCATTTGGTTTATTTTTTCCAATCCCCAGTATAACGAAAATCAGTCGATCTGTGACGCGTCTACACTTTCAAGTCAACCCCTTATGGGAAAAACCCATAACCAAACAAGAAAATAGCTGATTCCCAGTCCCCCTACAGTTGTGTCTAAACCCTATCTTTGCCAACGGATACCGATTCAAAAAATGTTTGTAACGCATTATTCAGAACAAGAGATGTAGCATTGCTACGTCTCTACAAATTTAATCTTTCGCCTTCTTTTTTCAAATTGCTATGATTTGCGATCGCCCCAAATATCCCCTATTCCCATCTAAAAACAGCAAATACACTTCTTTTCCCCTCGATAATTGTGTAATATACGACAGCGTTTATTCATCTCCTTCTTTAAGATTTTGTTGTTTATAGTACATATCAACTAAAACAAGATAAAATAATCCTAGGTAGTACAGATAGCCCACCCCACCCTCCTGAAGGTAGAAACGTGTCGTCATCCTTGTTAACATCCACATCCCATCTCCATCCTAAACCATTTTTAAAATGGGCGGGAGGAAAAACCCAATTGCTACCATCTATTAGTCGTTATTTACCCAATGGTTTGCAGGATGGTTCCATCACCAAGTATGTGGAGCCGTTTCTCGGAGGGGGTGCAGTATTTTTTTATATCACCACAAATTACCCACACGTACAGGAGTATTATTTATATGATATTAATCCGGAGCTAATTATTGCCTATCAAACAATAAAAATGAGTGTTGATAGTTTGATTGGCGAATTGCTCAAGCTAGAGGATAGGTATCGTGTTTTAAGTTTGCAGGAAAAAATCAATTTATTTTATCAAATTAGAAGTGATTTCAATCAGGGAAAAAAGTCAGTCAATTACCATGATTTTTCCGAAAAATGGGTGCAGAGAACTGCCCAAATGATTTTTTTAAATCGGACTTGTTATAATGGCTTGTTTCGGGTTAATTCCCAGGGATATTTTAATGTGCCGATTGGTCGATATAAAAATCCCACCATTTGCAATCAGCAAAATCTCTTAGCTGTCTCTCAGGTTCTGCAGAAAACGACGATTATTCTGGCTGGAGATTTTGAATTAATTAAAGATGTTGCAGATAATCCATCTACGTTCGTTTATTTCGATCCACCCTATCGACCCATTAGTCAAACAGCTAATTTTACCGCCTATTCCGAGAGTGTGTTTGATGATGAGCAACAAATGCGGTTATTTAGATTATTTAGATATTTGGATGAGCAGGGTGCAAAGCTGATGTTAAGCAATTCTGACCCGAAAAATCAAGACGAAAATGATGATTTCTTTGATAATATCTATGCAAATTATTATATTCAAAGAATCCCCGCCATTAGGTCAATTAATAGTAATTCTCTCAGACGGGGAAAAATTAATGAAATTTTAATTATGAATTATCATGAATCCGTGGTTTGATATTTATTTTGTTTTTTTTACCTGTAATTGAGAAAATGTAACATACAGCAATCCGATTTAAGTCGTGAAAAATAGCGTGCCGTTGACTGTTAAGCGTCAACTGTCAACCGTTAACAACCCTACATGTAAGATTTCACAAAGAATTTAGGACTGCTATATGTAAATTGATATTGCGTATAAATTCCAGCACCCATGACTAGATATATAATTTTGCTGTAGCAAAAAATCCTAATTTGAGATTTATTTGTCAGTGCGTAAGTACTAGGTAATTTTCTGTTTTAAGTTTGTGTTCCAACCTTGCTCAATCAACTTAATTCTTGCAGATGAAATTTCATCCAGCCTTTAAATCATTATTGAATTGTGAGAATGAAGGGGAAGTTTTTGGCTATTTTCAGAAAACTTTGACGGATTCGATTTTGACCTGGGATTACTTTGTGAATTGGCAGAAAATTTTAGACCATCATGAAGAGGTCAAGGGGAGTTTAGAGACTTTAAATCAATTATTGGGGAAGGAAAATATCGAACAGGAATTTAGAAACCTGTTAGTTATTCATCCAGAAGTAGCGGGGGTAATTCCGATTTTAATTGCCTGTAGAAATACAGATTTCCATATTTTGACCAATTATTTAAATGGCAATTTATATTATCAAAATTATAGTTTTCCCCATCATACTTTGCCCCTATTTAGCCCAGCAGAAATAGATCAGATAGTTGAATTCGCCCAAGCTACAGGTATTCTAGATTTATTTGCCCAATCTAAAATTCGGAGTGTAGCGGATTATGTATTAGGGATTGAAGTGGGGTTAGATAGTAATGGACGCAAGAATCGCAGTGGGACGACAATGGAAGCGATCGCAGAAACTAAGATTGCCCAAATGTGTCAGGAGTATGGTTTTGCCTACCTGAAACAAGCAACGAGGGAAAAAATTAGGGAGCGGTGGGGTATTCCGGTTCAAGTCGATAAATCTAGTCGCAAGTTTGATTTTGCGATTAATCATCAAGAGCAATTGTATTTAATCGAAGTCAATTTTTATGGAGGTGGGGGTTCCAAATTAAAAGCGACTGCGGGGGAATACAAATATCTATTTGATTTTTTATCAGCCCAAAAACACACACTAATTTGGATTACGGATGGTCGGGGTTGGAAGGAGTCCTTAAATCCCTTGGAAGAGACTTTTAATTATATAGACTATACCTTGAATTTGCATATGATTCATCAAGGTATATTGGCAGAACTAATCAACCAGGAAATTGAAAACCCCGATTATAGTTGGGATAGAAATATGTTAGCAGCAGGTTAGGGGGTGGAAATGCTCCACCTCACCCCTACCGGAAAAATATCCTGAAAATATATTTTTTGCTGCTGATTTAACTTACCTGTAGGTTAAGTTCCGGATTTGGTTGAGCATTGACAATTTCCGGTGCGATCGCAAAATCTTCGGCAATTAATCTCGCGGTCATTTTCGCTGACATCATCACACTCGGTGTTCCCGCACCCGGTTGGGTTCCCGCACCCACCAGATAAAGATTACGAATGTCTTCGCTGCGGTTATGGGGACGGAAAAACGCCGACTGCACCAAAATTGGTTCCGGACCAAAGGCATTACCCACATAGGAATTTAGGGTATGTTCAAAGTAATCAGGGGTAATAAAACTTTTATGTACCAACCGTTCCTTAAGTCCCGGAAGATAGCCCCGCTGATCGAGAAAAGTTAAAACAGTATCAACCAAAGGTTCTCCCAATTTTTGCCAATCCAACCCCGAACCGTTGTGGGGTACCGGGAGCAGGGTATAAGCTGCATGGTGTCCCGGTGGTGCTAGGGATGGATCGGTGAGGGTCGGAACATGCAAATACTGGGAAAAATCGCTAGCCAAAATTTTGCGGTCAAAAATATCCTTTAATAATTCCTCGTAACGTGGACCGAGAATAATCGTATGGTGACGTAACTTTTCATCCTCCCGTCCATCAGCCCTAAACCCGAAATAAATCACAAATAATGACATCGACTGCTTAGTCAACTTGATGCGGGTGTCACTATTCCAAAACCGATATTTTTTATCGATTAACTGACCGTAGGTATGTGCCCAATCGCCATTAGAGACAACCACATCAGCCGATAATTCCTCCCCGTCAGCAAGGGTGATACCCGTTGCAATCTTTTTGCCACCTTGCTTAACCACATTGATTCGACTGACCTCGGCATTGTAGCGAATTTGCCCACCCAGTTCGGTAAACTTTTTCACAAAACCCTTGACTAAAGCTCCCGTACCACCCATCGCAAAATGGATACCCCAGGTTTTTTCCACAAAGTGAATCATGGCGTAGATCGCAGGAACCGAAAGGGGATTCCCACCCACCAACAAGGTTTCAAAACTAAATACTTGACGGAGTTTATCACTTTGGAAATACTTACTGCTAAACCGAAACAGGTTCCGTACTGCATCCAAACGCAATAAATCGGGAGCAACCTTCAACATGGAACCGACGGAACCAAAATGGGTATAACCTAGTTCCAAAAAGCCCCGGTCAAAAATTGCCTTTGCATCTCGATGGAAACGTTCGTATCCTTCTAAATCCCCAGGTTCACCCAAACGCTGAATTTGTTCGCGGGTATGAACCGGGTCCCCATCATAATCAAAGAAAGAACCATCATCAAAATAAATACGATAGAAGGGGAGAATCGGGATAATCTGTACATAACGACTGGTATTGGAACCACCAGACACACCCGTTTTTATCCGCTTACTTTCATCAACGATTTCTGGGGGAAAATCGGGACTTCCCAGGTCAGCACAATCCCGTTGCAGAGAAAATAATTCTTCAATAAAGTGGGGGACAGTAATCACAGTTGGTCCCATATCAAAGGTAAAACCATCAACTTGGCGGACATAGGCACGTCCTCCGGGACTATCGAGTTTCTCCACAATCGTCGTCTCGAACCCCAGACTTTGCAGGCGAATCCCCATAGATAGCCCGCCAATACCGGCCCCGATGACAATAGCCTGCTTGCGGCTCATACCTGGCTCCTGTAGTTTAACGTAACAAACTTTAACATCTAACTAATATCTCACTATTTTGCTCGTGGAAACAAGGGCTAGCCAGCTTTGATGGGGGAAAATCGGGTTAACGGTTAACAGTTGATAGTTGACTGGTAAGGATTGTCAATGAGACGTAGCATTGCTACGTCTTTACAAAATTCATCTGTCGCATTCTTTTTTATCTCGTCCCTATGCTCCGCGTGGGGATGCATTCCACGAGGCTTTGCCTCAAATCAGGAAACAGAGCTTCCCCATATGGATCAACAGCCGCAGTATTGGAACAAGTTTGTGGTCACGGTTTGTGCATGAATTTGCGACCCCAAAAAAGGCACAAGGTACACAGCCTAGTACAGGTTGGCGGAAATAAACCGAGTATTAAGTTAGTCACAACTTTTATCTAGTGACTATGCTCTGCGTGGTCACTCAGTCAGCGAGGGCTACTGCCTTCATTCATTCACGAGGTAGGAGCTTCGTAGATTCCGCATCTATGCGGAGCATGGGTACGAGGAAAAAGGTAGGCGTATTTACGCCGCGTGGTACTAGGCTCTGCCTCTACATTCTTCAACCTAACCTACCCAATAATCAGGCTTTTAAGTCTAATATCGTTTACGCTAATGCTTGCTACATATCAAGGGCTGTAACCGTTGATTATTCTAGTTTCACATTTATTGCAAAGTACAAGAGAATCGATATAACTGAACTGTATTGGTTGATAGTTGACATCTTCTGCGGTAAATAGTTCAACCTGATAAGTAGCCTTACCAGGTTGGAAAAAATCGGAAAAATATTCACTTAATTTATATATTTGCTGGTTGGTTAATTGGGTACTGCAATCAGGATTGAATCCACTCCCTCTCTATCTCCAGAAAGATGGGAAATCTATCTGGAGATAGTAGGGATATTAATGATTGCGAGCATAGAATTGTTACTAGGATGGATTAACGGAAAATAAATATACCAAATAGGTTAGGATGAAAATATCCATACTTGATCAAGAACTAACCCGTTTGCATTTCCGTATTACCATTACGAATAGACCAAGCCATTTCCAGTAGCTGCGTCCAGCGTTTTTGTAACTGCTTAGGAGTACATTTAACGGTTTTGGCAATAATTTGATCGCTGTGTTGTTCGGCTTTCAAATTGAGAATTTGCCGTTGTTGCTCGTTAAGCTGATTGACGAACCGTTCCCATTGGTGGGAGGATAAACCAAGTTTTTGGTCTAAACCTGCACCTAACCATTGATGAACCAATTGCCATTCATGGGTACGGGCGAACTTTTCCACATGATATTTAAACCGTTGCTGTAAGTAATCCCGTTGACGACTGGTTAAGCCGAGGATTTGATCGATTTCTGGTGCGGATAGGTCTTGCATTTTTAAAGTCAGATAATCAATGCAATCTTGCTGTCCTTGCACTTCCAGATATTTAATCAATTCCGAGATAACGCGATCGCGTTCTGAATCTTCGGCGATATCGTGGTGATTTTGGGAAACCATCTGCGATCGCAACTGCTGTACCGTGGAACTGCGTTGGTAAGCTTCCCCATCTTCGGTTTTGGCTGACTCAACTGCGGCTTCAAAATCCACGGTTGTTTCCTGGGGTTGGCGACGACTAAAACCTTGCGCTCGCAAGATAATTAACTGCTGATTGCAACCGCCTGGTAAATTAATCCGCCGTTTGGCATACTGTTCTGTAAATGCCATGTATTCGGCTAATTGTAACCGGGTGCGGGGGGTATAATCTTCCGCTAACTCGTTTTCGCGACGAAAAGCTTTAATAGCTTCAATATAAAATGCTTGAAGAAAATCTTCAATTAAACTATAACGCCCATCAAACCCTAATTGGGTTCCTGGTACGGAAATATGGCGATAAACTATAGAACCTAAACTACTATGTAATTCTACGCGACCTCGCTGGGAACCCAATTGATAGTAGCGTAGACATTTTTGCATCCGGTGACGAGCAAGTGTTAATTGCCACGAATTAGCTTGACCTGAAGTTTGAATCCGCGCACTTTTATCGCAAATTCTGGTGACTTCTTTGGCGATGCGTTCGGCGATCGCTTTCACACCCGCAGGTGAGGCATTGACTTGAGATTTAATTTCGTGATAAATCAAATCTACTAATTCATCTGTATGAGAATCTGTGTTTTGCGCGTCTACGTAACGGTAAACACTAGATTCAGTCGCAGTCGGGGTGTGGTTAACGGTGGTTAAGGTAGGGGAAGTAACTGGTAGATTGGCTAAGTTGGCTTTCATGATGTTTAGTTCCTGGGAGATCGCACCTTCACAACGAGTGAGGGAACTGAGAGATAGACGTACCTTTTATTCTGTTTGAGCCTGTTATTTGCTGTTCAATACGGAATTGATAGCTGGGTCTATTTCAACATTTACACCTAGTAGATTTGCGGTGTCTATTTTTTGTTTCCCTCATGTTTATAACTTTAAGGAACTCCTCAAAATTACTGTTATCTCGATGTGTCGGTTTCTGCGATCGCAACTCGATCCCGACTGTCACACACCCCATCATACACTCCTCGAAAGACCTCAAACGTTGACGGTAAAATCATTTTGTCAATATTCAACTATCTTGAACTAGGCGATTTGGACTATGCCAATTCGCCAACTGGATCTGCGGCCTTTTTTACACTGAATTGAGAAAATTATTCTCCCCCAGGGCAAATCATAACCACATTTGTGCTTTTTCCCAACCCAGACCACGACGGATGACTTGTGCAGGTTCATCTGTCAAATCTAAAATCGTGGAAACCTCGGTTCGGGGTTCCTCTCCAGTATCAATAATCAAATCCACAATCCCGTCAAAACCATCAAAAAGCTCGATTCGTGTACAATTAGACATATACTCATCATCGATATCTTCGTACTCATCCTCATCCCACAAATTCGGTGATAATTTTGCCGAAGTCGAGATAATCGGATTTTGCAGCGCTGCCAACAGCGTTGCACAAAATTGATGGTTTGGGACTCGAATTCCTGTAGTTTTCCGTTTCGGAGCTTGCACCAACCGAGGAACCAATTTAGTTGCTGGTAATAAAAACGTGTAGGGACCTGGAACCAATCGCTTCATCACTTTATAGGCATAATCTTTGACAAATGCATAGGTTGCCACATTAGAAAGTGATGGACACAAAAATGTCAACGGTTTTTCATTCGCCAAACGTTTAATTTTTCGTACCCGTTCAACTGCGGACTTGGAATTTAAATCGCAGCCAATCGCATACACCGTATCGGTCGGGTAAAGCATAACAGCACCATTTTGTAGTGCTTGTTTTACTTCTTCTATTCTCCGGTTTTGAGGATTATCAGGATGAACTGAAATTATTTTTGCCATAATTTGAGGAAAACATGATTTCAAAACGCTTGTAATCAAAGTGTGATTATGATGTAGCCTTTTATTTGAGGCACTTTCATGGGAATACGTAATATACCCCCATCTCCTGTATCCTGTATCCTGTATCCTGTATTCTCCTCCATAACCATGTCTAAACTCATCTACCTCCAATGTCCTACGGGAATTTCTGGAGATATGTGCCTGGGTGCATTAGTTAACTTGGGTGTTCCGGTGGATTACTTAAGAGAAAATCTGTATCGTCTCGGAATTGATGGTGAATTTCGTTTGCAGGTGGAAGTAGTGCAGCGTAATGGTCAAGCCGCGACGAAAGTAAATGTGGATGTTAGGGAGTTAAATCATACACACCATCATGAACATTACCACCATCACCACGGAGGGACACGGCATTTACCGGAAATCGCTACCATGATTCGGAATGCCAAACTTCCACCCCAAGCTGAAGCTTGGAGTTTAGCAGTTTTTCACCAATTAGCTGTAGCAGAGGGTGCAGTACATGGAATCGCACCGGAAAAAGTCCATTTCCATGAAGTAGGAGCGGTAGATGCAATTGTGGATATAGTCGGAACCTGTTTGGGTTTAGATTGGTTGGGGATCGATACCACTCCCCAAGGTTTACCGATGATTTATTGTTCTGCTTTCCCGACGGGGGGAGGGATAGTACGCGCAGCCCACGGATTGATGCCCGTACCAGTACCAGCAGTGTTAAAATTGTGGGAAATGCGGGGCTGTCAGGTATACAGTAACGGTATTGACCGGGAATTAGTTACACCCACCGGAGCCGCGATCGCTACTACCCTAGCACAGGAATTTGGTTCACCTCCCCCCATGCGCATCAAACAGATTGGTTTAGGTGCGGGAAGTTTGAATCTACCGCTTCCGAATATTTTGCGGATGTGGTTAGGTGTGACTGATGCAAAAGAATTGGGAACAACAACTTTGAACCACACAACCCATCATACCCATGACCATCACCATATTCATGGGGAGCAAAAACATCACAATTTCCCCAATCATCACACCCATGACCATCATCACCACCATCATAGTCATGGGGATCAAGAACATGACCATTCCCCCAAACCATCTCCAGAGGAGGAAACCATTGCTGTCCTCGAAACCCAAATTGATGACCTCAACCCCCAAGCCATTGGTTATTTGTTTGATCGACTTTTCGCAGCAGGAGCACTAGATGTATTTACCCAAGCCATTGGGATGAAAAAATCCCGTCCAGGTTTTCTGTTAACTGTGATTTGCCGACCCTCAGATATCTCTTTATGTGAGGATATTTTATTCCAGGAAACCACCACTATCGGTATTCGTCACTCCTTCCAACAACGAACTCGATTACATCGGGAAATTCAGCAAGTACCCACCGAATACGGTTTAATTAGTGTCAAAGTCGCTTGGCAAAATCACCAAAAAACATCCAAAATACCAACTATTACCAATATCCAACCCGAATACGAGGATTGCGCAAAAATAGCCCGCGATCACAATTTACCTTGGCGAGAAGTTCACCGAATCGCCCTCCAATCTTGGTACAATCATAATACCCATGCTTAAAAAAATCGGACGCTGTTTAATTTTTGGGGGAACCCTATTCTTTGTGGCTAAAGCCTTAAAGGATAATTGGAGTGAAGTCGCTAGCGTCAGAATCGATGCTGCGGGTTGGGGTATTTTGGCGATCGCGACGGGTGTGACTTTAATGGCCCATATTTGGGCTGGATGGATTTGGACTTGGATTTTGCATAGTCTCAATCAATCCGTTCATAGCCCTGAGTTTGTCATCGTTTATCTGAAAACCAATATTGCTAAATATCTACCGGGTAATGTTTGGCACCACTACGGACGCATTGTGGCGGCTAAAAATGCCGAAATACCCGTCAGTATCGCCACCTTAAGCGTTATCCTGGAACCCCTATTAATGGCCGCAGCAGCCTTAATTACGGTGGTGCTACTGGGTAGACCATTGGCACTCATGGGAGCAAACCTCCTATTTCTGCTACTACAGTGTGTCGCATTAGCAGGGATTTTAATCGGTATCCACCCTTTTTTCCTGAATCGTGTCGTCAATTTGGCCCAAAAAATCAAAGGTAGCAAAGCAGAAACAAATCCCCAGAATACCTATCGAATCCAGCGATACCCCCTCCGTCCCCTAATAGGTGAATTTGGATTTTTACTCCTGCGTGGTAGCGGTTTTATCTTGACCATTTTTGCGATCGCTCCCTTGCCAATCCGCCAAATTCCTGTACTAATAGCAACTTTCAGTTTATCCTGGTTACTGGGCTTTATTGTGCCTGGCGCACCCGGAGGTATCGGTGTATTTGAAGCTACAGCAATCCTGTTATTAAGACACCGCTTTTCCCCTGCCCTCATCATCGCTGCTGTTGGTTTATACAGGCTCATAAGTATTATTGCGGAAAGCATGGGCGCAGGACTAGCTTCCCTAGATGAACGTTTGTCCCAAGACGAAACCAACCAAACTTAACCAGAAGTCGATTCCATATCCTTACGTAGCTGGGAAAATACGCGATAGCCATCCAAATTCATTTCATTTTCAAAGGGTGGAGATGGCTGGATTTCTCCCTGCATCCGAATCAAATTATATTCAACATTGTCAGCGTAAATGGCAAAGGTAATATTAAAAATTTCCAGAAAATTAATTACCCACTGACATTCATGTTCCGGAAATTGGTTGTAATAGCGAATTAAATTAGCAATTCGCAAATTTAGATGACTACGACTATGACGACTAATTAAAACAAGTTTCAATAACACAATCACCAAGGTCAGGGAATTCCCTTGAGATAACAACATGATAAATAACTGGGATGGTTCCCGACTATTTTCTGTTGTGAGACAATCAATTACACGGTTGCAAACCCTCAATATTAAATCTTTGTCTATCTTTCTATTATCATATTCCGGCTTCCAAGTAGCTAATTTTTCTGTTAGTTGCTGTTTTAAAGCAGATACAGTTTCTGGGTGCTGAACAGAAAAAACCAAATATTTCTCTAGGCTAATTTTGAAGGATTTTAGGGTCTGATGCTGAGTTTGTTGTAAAAATATATTAGCAATATTTTCGTAACTGAAAATACCTTTCTTGACCACTATTGCTTTAATTAATCTTAAAACGTTATCCCCCAGAACTGTTGGATTACGATAGCGATTAATAGTTGATGAGCTAGACTGGGAGCGAGCAATATACATTGCCAGTTCAAATTTGAACTTATCTTTGAGATTTTTGGCTAATTTCCGAGCTGCTTCCTGTTGTTCCCGGGGATTATTCTGATTCACAGATTGCTCAAACAGCAAGTAAGATGTATAACGTCCAATCCATGCATTCTGATGATGCTCATCATGACGCTGGGAAAATAATAGTAATTCTTGATAGTCCTGACTTTGAATAAAGTTTTTTAACCAAATATAAAAGATTTTTTTCTGTTTGCTTGATACATTAGTTAAATCGGTAATTGGAAAATTTTGAAATAAAGCAATTAAATCCTGAATGTAGGATTGGTGTTTTCTCACACCTTCCCAGTTATTAATTAATATATAACAACATCTTTTTAAAGTATGGTGATACTCCCGTTCATCCTTTTCTGATAAAACGGAATATAAATCCGGTACATATTGTGAACCATGACCTGTTAATGCACCCAAAAATATCCGCTCAAATTCTTGCAAAACCTTATCTGGTTCTCGAGTTTTGACGCAACTGAGGAGAAAATCATAAATTTTTTCCTGTACAGTCTGCAACTCCAGATGTCTACGAATTGAGTTATAAGTGTGCGGATGACCATGAGCGTGTAGCAATTGATTCCGGCTCATTTTCGCTCTTACCAATCCATTCCCTTGTGCTTTGTTTTATCAGCTTAACTCTGGGATGGAATAGCATCAATAAAGTTATGGCAAAATCAGTATTTTTTTACACAAATTTGATAAATCTGACTCTGCACAACTTTAATTGTTAAGGATTGATTTCGGTATTTACTGAATATCGGTTACGTAAGTTGTAATCTTCCAGAAACCTATCGAATCATAAATTCCAGTGGATACAACAATCCAGTTTGAAAAACACAGGACTTACCCAAAGAAGATTTGTCCGCAGCGACCGAAACACAGTTTCGGGAAGCAATCGCAGTATTTTTGCACAAGACGCACGTAGAGCGGCGTTTTCAAAAGACAACACCTGCGGTGTACACTGCGAGAGCAACAAGCTTGCTACGTGAAAAGTTACTTCGCGATCGCATCCTGTGGGAAACAAACTACGTAATAAGGCAGTGGCGTTTCTTTTGCGTCAGCCCTAAAACATTAATACAGAGATACAGATGGGGGTGAAGGGACTTGAACCCTTACGACCGTTTAAGGTCAACGGATTTTCATTCTCCTGTAGCTTTCACTACTACCGTACAGTTAATTACTGAAAATTAACTGGGTTTTGAGAATTGGACTCTCTCTTTACCCTCGTCTTGACGTTAGGGTAGCTCCCGTCGAGTCTCTGCACCTTTCCCAGTCAGGCAATAACCCGAAAGTACATATCTCAAGAATTTTTATTGAAATAGTTTACTTTCTAGTTTATTTACAGTTTCTGGGACTTGGCTCAGGATTGCCATATTTCTAAACTTACTGACGTTTAAAAACTTAGGTTTCCCTGAGTTTGAGAGCATTCACTTGTCAAATTTCTCTAACAAGGCTCAATTTACTTAAGTCCGTAGCGTCTACCATTCCGCCACACCCCCAAACTAAGTTGGGATTTTACTGTTTTCTAATTTGGGGTGAAAATTACCCCCTATCTATTTGAGCATCAATTACGTATTTTGTCCAACATTTTTTCAAAAATTTTTTTTTCCCCAATTTTCGCGCTCTCTCCCTGGGAAAATTGGGAGTAGGGAGTGGTGAGTCGGTAGTAGGAAAATTTACTTTCAGAAGTTCTGGTGCATGTAATACGTAGCCTATTCCCTGTTCTCTGTTCCCTAATCCCTCTATCTACAGCTACGATGATATGCAATCGGTACTACTTCCCTGAATACGGTGTTCAGCCTATGATGGGAATTGAGCCAATACATTTTGTTGTTTTGTTGAGAGAAGAAACAATGCCTGACATGACAAAGCTTGACCTCACAAAGCTGGATGCGACGATGATTGTTCCCTTGTTGTACTTGGGGTTAGCGGGAGCATATTTACTAGTGATGCCAATTTTGGTAATTAACTACTTGAATCTTCGCTGGTACTCAGCAAGTTCGGTAGAGCGGTTATTTATGTACTTTTTAGTCTTTTTCTTTTTCCCTGGTTTATTGGTTTTATCGCCAATCATCAATTTTCGCCCCCGCAGAAGACGCATTGAAGCTTAAACTAGTCTAAGTTCACATTACACAGTTATTTATCACTTCCATGCGACGCATCGACGCACTCCTGATTGTCTTTGGCGTTTTTGCCGCCGGAGGGCTAATATATATTATCTTCCAAGGAGTTGGTTTTGATAGCCAGCAAGCTGGTATTTGGAGTCAGTTTTTGCTGGTTCTCGGTTTAATTGGTTGGTTGTTGACCTACGTTTTGCGAGCAGTGGGGAATAAAATGACCTACCATGAACAACGTCAACGCTATGAAGAGGAATTTTTAACTAAGCAGCTGGAGCAAATGTCTCCGGAGGAAATTGCACGACTGCAAGCGGAGATTGAAGCAGAAAATAATTAAGGCGATAGGAATTGGGAATCGGAGGACAAAGGAAGGCATTAATTGTGAGATGATGATGTATTACTATTGCCGCAAAATCTAAAATCTGAGATTCAAAACCCGCATGAGTGCGATTTCTAAATGTTTTCAATCCTTAGCACAAAAGCAAGAATGTGCCCTAATTCCCTTTATTACAGCAGGTGATCCAGATTTGGAAACCACCGCTACTGCTCTAAAGGTACTTGATCAAAATGGGGCCGATCTAATTGAATTGGGAATTCCCTATTCTGACCCGCTTGCGGATGGCCCCGTGATTCAAGCTGCGGCCACTCGTGCTTTACAACGGGGTGTCACCCTTGATCGGGTTTTGGAAATGCTCGCAGCAACAATTCCTTCCCTGAATGCTCCGATAATTGCCTTTTCCTATTACAACCCAATTCTCAATCGCGGAATTGAAAAGTTTTTATCCCAACTAGCTCAATCTGGGGTGTCCGGTTTAATTGTCCCTGATCTACCCCTGGAAGAAGCCCATAGCGTCCTAGAGCCCGCGATCGCATGTGGTATCGATCTCACTCTTCTTGTCGCTCCCACTAGCTCCCCGGAACGAATTGCCGCCATTGCCCAAGCATCCTCCGGCTTTATTTATCTTGTCAGCGTTACAGGTGTAACGGGAATGCGATCGCAAACGGAAACACGAGTATCTGATTTAATTAAACAAATTCGTAATCATACTGATAAGCCCATCGGTGTGGGTTTCGGTGTTTCCAACCCAGAACAAGCCCGACAATTACGTGATTGGGGGGCGGATGGGGTAATCGTCGGTAGTGCCATTGTCAATCGATTAGCAACCACCGAACCTAGCGCCGGATTAGCTGCCATTGGCGAGTTCTGCCGCTCCCTCAAATACGCGATTGCCAACGTTAACTAACTCCCGATTTCCAGTTACAAAATATTGCAATTGGACTCCAGCCTCGTATCCGGGTGATAATGCTTAGTTTTACCCGCAAATCCTCGGAAGAAAGATAAAAAAAAGTATAAATACTGCAATATTTCTCACCTTTCTAGGTAGACATTTTCACAGATATCGTCTTGAATATATAAAGCGCAAATCCATTTCGCTCGAATGGCAAATTATCTATGTAAAGTAATATAACTAAATAACTCTAAGGCGATATTAATTATGAGTGTGAGAGTGTGGCAAATATTATTGGAGTATGGAGCGCAAATCCTAGTTGGAGGTAAGGGCGATGAGTGAGAGCATGGCGTTTATCGGTGGAGTTGCAGTGGCTGGATTGGCTGCATTACTGCTGCTAAAGGGTACGAATAATCCGGTTCCAACGGGTTTTATGCCACAAATCCAGACACCCGTAGTCACCCAACCCTATTTGAATCAACCTGCACCCTATGGAATGGGACAACCGGTACCAAATCCGGGTGTACTCCCTCCAGGTAGTGACCAATTGCGAGTTGATAACGAACGGATGAAAATGCAACTTGAGACATTCCAAAGAGAAAACGAACGTCTCAAGACAGAAAATCAACAATTGCAATTTCAGTTACAGGCTTTCAACAATCAGCAACAACTGAGCGCAATTCAAAATCAGAATCAGCAGCAAGCAGCTCAGTTGCAACAGAACCAACCTTGGTGGTCTTCGGGAATTGTTTGGGGTGTCGGTGGAATTGCTTTAACGGTCAGTGGTGGAATCGTGGCTGCTGGTGTTTCTGCGTTGTTTTCCCAGAAGTCATCCCGTCCAGTACGTACAGTCCAGGTAATCCATCCATACAATGGTCCCAGTTCACCCCTAGTGCCAACAACTCGACGTTCGGAATTTCTCCCTCCCCGCAATGAGGCTCGACGGATTGAAACTCCTGAGTATGATGATACCTATTAAGGGTTAACAGAACGCGAAAGTCCATGCATAAACGCGAAGCAAGGTAGGGATGAATCGCGGGTTGCGACGATTGCATACCTGACTAAAATCAACCGTGAAGTTGATAAAGACCCTAGAAACCAATACGCTTGGTATTAAAGATAACCGTAGGTTGGGTTGAGGTTTTGCATAGACTGTTGATTTTGTGGAAATTTACCCATAAGTTCACACAGTTTTTGTGATGATCTCGTCCCGATGCTCCGCATGGGGACGTATTCCACGAGGGCTACTGCCTCAAATCAGGAAGCAGAGTTTCCCTATATGTATCAACAGCCGCAGTATTGGAACAAGTTTGTGGTCACGGTTTGTGCATGAATTTGCCACCCCAAAAAAGGCACAAGGTACACAGCCTCGGCTCTGCCTCTACATTCTTCAACCTAACCTACCCAATAATCAGGCTTTGAAGTCTAACTGAACTGTATTGCCCTAGAAACAGAGTATTTCTTTGTTTTTAGGGTTACTTATTGCTCCAAAATATTACCTAATATTAGGAGCGCTTGTTCCTATCTATTTCTGGGATGCTTTTGCGTTACATCCTACGTATAAAAAATTTCTTCAGATTTTGTTAAGAATACTAGTTTTCAGTCTCAGAGAGCGAATTTTGTCTGTTTTGTAGTAACCGAGAATTTATGTTTACGTACAGTTTCTAAATTGTCCACAATATCTCTCACGAAAGAAAAATGTGTTAAAAATAACTGTTTGTCATGTGTAGGGTAATTAGCTACTGATAATACTTGGCTATGTATAATGCTTTTTTATACTTTTACCCTAGTCAATATCTTTGCAATTAGGTTTATTTTTCAGTAAATTATATAAATTTTGATGAAAAAATAGTATTTTTTTTACAAGCTCTAAATGAAATTTTTCTCAAGTTATCATGTAGAAAACACGAACTTGTTGAGTATAAAAAGACATGAATACTCTCCTGTTTGCATTTCTAGCAAATCTGGGTAATATTACTTAAGTGTTGCCCACTTGAATAGAAGCGCCAAGCTAAGTAGATTATCATCGGATAACTATATGGCGATGATAGTCTGTTTAGGAATTAATCAAGCGTAAGATTAAGTGACCTAGAATTAAAATCAGATTCCGAACTAGGACTAAAGGTACAGCCGTCAACAAGTTGATATGTCGGTTAGGTAATTCCTAATAAAGATGCACTCGGAGCACAATAGAGTTCAGTGGTTTATGAATTAACTTCGTAAATTTAGATTTGTGTGGTTCGCTAGTGTTTTCAGATGGATATGAAACCAGGAAAAATAAACTTTCCATAGGTGTTTTTTGACTTGTTTGGTATCAGACATTTAATAAAAATGTAGATAAGGCAGAGGTCTTTGTTGAGAGCTTTGTTGTTGATTTTTGTTGAGAAATACAGAAGTCAAAATCGGGCTGTCAATGGGTTGTCGTCGGCAATTTTTATCATAAAACTACTCAGTTTAATGAATTAACGCAATTTTGATGTAAGTTGGCGGAAATCAACCTAATTATCTAAAAAGCTTGGGTAAATTAGCTGGACATGCTGACTCCTACTATCTAGTAGGGGTGGGCTTATTAGGTATTTTCAACTCAAAGTAATCTGATTCAAAATCAAAATATTCAGTACTGATCGACCTATCTGGGTGATAGTGATTTGAATCATAGACAAAAAAGTTTATTTAACTAAATATTTGAATTTGTAGGTGTGCAAATAGTTAATTAGTTTGATAATATGCTCTAACCAGAGAAAATAAGATGAATAACCAGGAAATATGCAAATTATTCAACTTTAAATACTTTGATTACATCAGTGAATAGATTTTTCCTTAACGGGAACATTTTCGCCTCGTTAGGCGTGATTGAAAATGATTTTAAAACTCTGTTATTTATTGATGCCAGGGATATGACATCTATTTTGTTACGATTGAGGTCTAAAAACCTCTTGTATCCATTTTCTTTTTTAACTGTTTTAACGTCCATAATTTTACCTAGTAGTGCCCAGACGGATATTCGTAATATAGGTAGAATCGGCGCAGATAACTTACCACCGGGTCCCCAAGGAAGAGTTGTGGATTCAAACCCCACCAGCGTCAGTGCTGGACAGGCAGAACTACAGGTAATTAAAACAGGGGATCGGGCAGCAGCTGAACCGGGGGATACGGTTATTTATCAGATATCTGTCCGTAATACGGGTCAGGTGACAGCAAGGAATGTTCAAGTTACAGACCGTTTGCCAAGGGGATTGAACTTGATTGAGCGATCGCTGCGGGGAAGGATTGGTGATCGCAGTGTGGCGGTGAGTTTGAATCGCTCGGGGGATGGGCGATTGGTGACAATTACGACACCAGAGGAATTGCCAGCTAATCAGACCTTGGTGATTAATTACGGGGTAGAGGTGACACCGGATGCGATTCGAGGAACAGGAAGAAATCTAGCCCAAGCGCGAGCGGGGGATTTGACTAGTAATCAAGCAAGCCATTTAGTACGGATTCGCAGGGGAATTGTCTCCGATTGCGGCACATTGATTGGACGGGTATTTGTAGATAAAAATTTTGACGGTGAACAGCAACGGAATGAACCAGGTGTTCCCAATGCAGTCATCTATATGGATGATGGCAATCGGATTGTCACCGATGCCAATGGGATGTTCTCCTTGGCAAATGTGGTATCTGGGTATCGTTCAGCCACCTTGGACTTGAGCAGTCTACCTGGTTATGGGTTAGCACCGAATAAATATTTTATTGAAAGAAATAGCCAGTCAAGAATGGTGCGAATTGCACCAGGAAGTATGGTCAGGGTAAATTTTGCGGTTACGCCAGCGTTTTCAGAGGATAAGCGATGAAAACAACACAATTAAGAACGAGATTATTGAAAAAGTTAAGTATCAGCTTGTTAAATCAAGGCTTTACAAAAAAAGATATTTCCCCAGCTATGGTCAAGTTGCTAATTAGTTGCTGTCATTCTGGGGGATTATTGTCAACCGTGATGGCGATCGCGTTGCCATCGATGATTGGGTTGAGGTTGTTATCAGCTGATAAAGCCATTGCTGCTACTTTTTCCTTGGTGACACCGGGAAGGGATGATTCCCAATTATTAGCCCAAATTGGCGATGGATTACCAGGGGAAACTTCTCCTACGCCAGTAATTCCTTCTTCTAGGGAAAATAGGGACAATCCGGAAAATCCCAGCAATTCCCTTGGGGAGAAAACCCTGAAGTTAGATATTGCTCCAGTGGGAGACCCCCGCGTTCAAGCCGATGGTCGGTCGCGAATTCAACTGCGGGGGGAAATCACTGACCAACAGGGAAACCCAATTAACAAAGATGTGGTGGTGACACTGACAACCAGTGCGGGAAAATTCATCGGTGCAGACCAGAACCGGGATCAACCGGGATTTCAAGTGATTGCCCGTGATGGGGAATTTTTGGTGACTCTGCAAGCAGATACCCAACCCCAACAGGTGCGTATCCGAGCGGCGGTAGATCGAGTTCGCAATCAGGCCACATCCCCCCTGCGTCCGGGTATCGGTACTAATGAACCCTTCCCCCAACAAACGGACACATCCCTGATGGAAAAACTCACTGGTGACAATCCGATTGAAGCCTATACCCAGGTGGAATTTGTCACCAATTTGCGTCCTTCCCTAGCCACGGGGATAATCAATTTGCGAATTGGTGCGGGGGGGACAGATTATTACGGCAGTTTCCGGGATTTCCTCAATCCAGACAAAATCAACGATGGGACAACGGTGGATTTGAAAGCATCCGTTTTTGCCACGGGGACGGTGGGTGAATGGTTATTCACCGGTGCATTCAACAGCTATCGACCCTTGAATCAGGATTGTGAAGGGCGAAATCGTCTGTTTGGCACACTACAGTTTTGTGAACAACAGTACCCGGTGTATGGGGATAGTTCTACCTTTACCCAGACAACACCCTCCATTGATAGTTTCTATGCCAGATTGGAGCGGACACCGAAAATTCCCGGAGCGGACCCGGATTATATTATGTGGGGGGATTTTAATACCCAGGAATTTTCCCGACCATCCCAGTTATTTTCCGGGACATCACGGCAATTGCATGGACTGAAGTTGAATTACAACCTAGGAGCATTGCAATTTACCGGGATGTATGCCAACAACATTGAAGGGTTTGAAAGGGATACCTTTGTGCCCAATGGTACAAGCGGTAATTATTTCCTTTCCAAACGGTTGTTAGTACCTGGTAGCGAAACTGTATATTTGGAAACTGAAGAAATTAACCGACCGGGTACAGTAATTGAACGGATACCACTGTACCGCGATCGCGATTACGAAATTGATTATGACCGGGGGACGCTGCTCTTTCGCCGTCCGACTCAAGCCACTGAACTAAATCCCTTTGGTAAAACCTTGGTGCGACGGATTGTGGTGACTTACCAAAATGAAGGGGGGGGAGATGGACAGTTGTATGCCGGGAGATTGCAATATAATATCTCTCCTAGGATAGATGCCCAATCGTTTGTTGCGGGTAGTTATTTGCAGGAAAATCGAGGTGATCGGGAATTCCAGTTGTATGGTGCAGACTTTTTGCTTTCACTAGGCAACAACGCCAAAATTACCGGAGAATTTGCCCGTTCCCGCAACGAATTAGAAACGGGACAAACGGTAGATGGAAATGCCTACCGTTTAGAAGCGATCGCTCGATTTAACGATAATTTATTTGCCGAAGGCTACTATCGCGCCGTAGAGCCAAATTTCGCCAACAATGCCACCTATAGTTTTGCCCCCGGACAAACCCGGTATGGTGCATCCTTAGCAGCCCGTCTCACCCAGACTACCACATTTAATCTTGGCTACGACCAGGAAGAAAACTACGGTACAGCCCCCAGCAGGGTAGTGGACTTCGTTGACCTGTTTGACCCCCGTCCCCAAGCTCGTCCTGGGGAAGCAGTGAACAACAGGTTGCGAACATTTCGGGTGGGGGTATTGCAAAAATTAGGCCCAGGAGACAGGTCACCGGAAGTCGGTTTAGAGTACGTCAACCGCAGTCGGGAAGACAGGGTTAACGATACTTTCAGTGGTGATGCGAGTCAATTGGTGTCACGGTTACGGGTACCAGTGACAGAATCCCTATTGTTTCAAGCCCAAAATGAATTAAACCTGGGAGGTCGAGACCCCCTGTATCCCAACCGCACCACCTTCGGCTTAGATTGGCGAGCCTATCCTGGGGTGACGTTTCGATTGGCACACCAATTCTTCGATGACAGTGAACTGATTCGCGGTAATTCAATTACAACTTTGGATACTCTGATTGACCATCGTTTCAGTGAAAATACAGCTTTAACCGGACGTTATTCCGTTCTGTCGGCATACAACGGACTGCAAGGACAGGGAGCAGTCGGACTGAATCATAAATGGGCGATCGCTCCCGGTTTGCGGGTGAATGTGGGTTATGAATATGTATTCCGCAACCTGTTCAATGCCACTGCGGCAGGTCCTCGATTTGAACAATACTATGCCGTCGGTCAAACCGCATCCTCTCTGGGACTATTTTCTGGCTCTGTGTACAGTCTGGGGTTGGAGTATACCGATAATCCTAACTTCCAAGCCAGTGCCAGATTTGAATACCGGGATGGAGACGAAGGGGATAATCTGGTGGTGAGTGCAGCTGCTGCGGGGAAACTATCGCCTGCTTTAACAGCTTTGGTGCGCTATCAACAAGCAGGTGGAGCGAATGTGTTTTTACCGACGAATGCAGGGATTGATGTGGCAGGAGTGCGGTTCCAGGAATTGGGTGACACCACTAACTTGAAGGTGGGATTAGCCTATCGAGACCCGACCAACGATAAATTTAATGCCCTGTTGAAATACGAATATCGACAAAACTTTGATTTGACCCCCGAAAGTCAGTTTACAGGTAGCACCTCCACGGGTAATGTCTTCTCCCTAGAAGGGATTTATGCTCCGAATTGGCGCTGGGAATTTTACGGTAAGTATGCACTGCGTAACGGGGTGACTTTCTTCGGTGGCGATCGCTTTGATGGTACTGTGAATTTAGCCCAATTGCGGGCCAGTTACAAGTTGGGATACCGCAACGATTTGGCGGTGGAAGGTCGCTGGATTGGTCAAACTTCTAACAACAGTGGCAATTATGATGAATATGGGATTGCAGTGGAAACCGGGTATTATTTGACTCCTGACTTACGGGTAGGAGTGGGGTACGCCTTTGGTAGTGTGGATGACCGGGATTTCAATGGCTTTCGCTCCCAGGGTGGCCTGTATATGAATATCAGCTTGAAGTTGAACGAATTGCTGGGTGGATTCGGCTTACAAAGACCCGTACCCAGGCAACAACAAGAGTCGGTAGTTCAACCCGTGAGTCAAGTTGAATCCAACACTTCAGAGTCATTTAAGGATGGAGCAATTCAGGGGAATCTCGGTAGTGAAGCGAGTAATAATGAAAACCATTCATTGATGAATTTACCGAAGCAAAATCCCCCCCAAACAGAGAATACATCAACCGGATTACAACCGGAATCCCATCGTCCTGCTCCAGTGGTTAATCAAGACATATCCCCATCCGCTCCAGAATCGCAACGTGAATTAATCAACCGTTTGCGGGGAGATAATTTCCAGGCTGTTCCCGGTGGTGAAGTAACAACAGAAAAATTGTCAAGTCCCCCAGGAGATAATTTGGCAGATAATTTACAAACATTGCCAGAAAAGAGCCAAATAAATTCCCAACAGGAATTAATTAAACGGTTGCGTCAACAGCAAGTTGAGGCAAAAACCACCGCTAAAGAGGAGTGAGGAGTCGAGATTAATATGTCTAAATTGAATGTGGGATGGTTGTCAAA
Organism: Calothrix sp. NIES-3974; assembly: GCF_002368395.1. Lineage (GTDB taxonomy): Bacteria > Cyanobacteriota > Cyanobacteriia > Cyanobacteriales > Nostocaceae > NIES-3974. Next base: position 28,011 of record NZ_AP018254.1, on the reverse strand, counting down.
GTGGAAATTTCTGGAGGGAGGCTTTAGGCAAAATCAAGCAAAATTAGCCAAAAAATCACTCCTGTTGCCCATTTATTTGTTGCCAATCAGTGGTATATTCGCAGCTAATTCTGGGGTTAATGCCCAGACAGCGCCAGCTATCCGGGTAATTGTCAACTCTAACCAGGATGGGGAGGTGACAGCAGATGAAAAAATCACCCTGCGAGAAGCGATTGAGTTGGTGAATGGGACATTAAAAGCAGAGCAACTTAGTCCCCAGGAACAAGCGCAAGTCCAACCCCTGACGGGAACAGGAAGTCGAATCGAGTTTAATTTGCCCAGTGGGGAGACAACTATCCAACTGCAAAAGATTTTGCCCGATTTGGTGGCCACCGGGTTAACAATTGATGGGACAACCCAACCCGGATACGACCCGAATACATCTGCAACTGCGGAGATTTTTATTCCCGTTCCAGTGGTGACAATTACCCCAAAACCAGGGACTGAGATATTTCGTGGTTTGACGGTGACAGCCGATGGCATTACCATTCGGGGTTTGAATTTATACGGCTTTAATGCCAGTGCTATTAGACAGCAACTGGGTAACTTATTAATTTATGATGGGATTCCTAAACCCGTCACCCTGACCACACCACCGGGGGATATTGTGGTTGCTCATCGTCTACCACCCCCAGATATTAGTCGTCAACGACCCCCCAGTAGTAATTCACCCTTCCGCGATCGCGATGTTCCCCCCCAAAATGTGGTAATTGAAAACAACTGGTTGGGGTTGACCAGGGAGCAAAAAATGCCGATGGCGAACTCGGCTTTTGGTGTTTATGTATTTAATTCCCGGGGAACCACTATTCGTCGCAACCGGATTGATTTTCAGGAAGCTAGTGGGATAATTACCTCCGTGCGGGCAGAAAATACCAATATTAGTCAAAATATCCTCATTGGGAACGGTATGGCGGGAATGCCAGATGCTGTAAGGTTAGAGGGGATTGTCAATAATTCCCAACTGACGGGGAATTTAATTTGTGCCAACGATGGAGCGGGGGTGTTTTTATTTAAACCTGAAGGTCGGGTGAGATTAGAAAATAATAAAATTACCTATAACGGTCGCAGGTTACGTAGAGCAGCCGTGTATGTGATGGGTAGCAACCATGAAATTATCGGCAATGAAATCGATAATCAGACTGGTCCCGGTGTGGTGGTATCCGCCTTTCCAGAACATAACCGGGGTAAAAGCAACTCAGCCATCGGTAACATCATCCGCAACAATAGATTTGCCATGCTGGAAGGGTTAAGTATCGATTTAAACACCTTCCGTCACTTGGATGTACGGGACTTCCAGAAAGGGGATGGTCCTAACCCCCGACGGGATTCAGGTAATCGCCGTCTAGATACGGGAAATGGGGCAGTCAATGCACCTGTATTTACCAGTCGTCGATTGATACCGAAAGGCGGAAGCGTCACCATCGCCGGAAAAGCCGACCCAGGGGCAGAAATAGCCATTTATCGCTTAGGAGACTATCAACGGGGTCGAGACGCGATTTACGACTACGGCTATGGAGCCTTGAGTGAACCTTTGACCGTAATTACCGCCGACACAGATGGTAAATTTAGCACTACATTGAATAACCTCAACCGAGGAGATGTGGTGAGCGCGATCGCCACCGACCCCAAATATGGAACATCAGAACCAGCCGTCGCCGCCATCGTCGGTGCAGAGGGAATTCCCAACGTCAAACCCGATTCCCGTCCCCAACCGATTCAACCACCCCAGTGTGTCACTCCCCCCGCACCACCACCGCCACCGGAACCCCCCGCACCGCCACCACCACCGGAAACAATTCGACTGCGCGTTCCCAACAACATTCACTTCGCCTTTGACCGCTCCTTTATTAGCGATCGCAGCGCTCAAGTATTGAACCAGATAGCCGCAGTATTACGCCAGTATCCCACCATTGTGATTGAAATCCAAGGGCACGCCGACCCACGGGGAACAGATGCGTATAACTTGGCACTAGGAAGAAGAAGGGCCCTAGCCGCCCGTAATTATTTATTACGGCAAGGAATAGCACCGGAAAGGATGACGATTCGCTCATTTGGAGAACGGGTGCGTAGAAATCCTGGGACTACAGGTGTTCTCAACTATGCCCGCGATCGCCGAGTAGAAATCATCTTTAGGGATATCCGCGGGGTGGAAATCATCATCGAAAGTCAGGAATCAGACCTACAACTTGAAGGGGACCCCTTGAAACGTTAAGCCGATGCCATCAATTTTAGTGTTCAGATCAAGATAGCTGAACCACAATCGGTTATTTCATGCCGATAAACCGATAAAAAAATGTTTGCAACACCTATGAGACGTAGCATGGCTACGTCTCTACAAACCGTTAAATCCAAAATCTAAAATCCATGAAATTCCTATTAAAACGACTATATTCCCCCTCTGGATGGAAACGAAAATCCGCCCCAGTTCCTAACTATGTAAATTTACTATGGCGGTACACTTTAACCGGATTAATCTGGACATTACCATCCCTATCCCTAATTAGTTTGACAAATAGGAATAGTGCGATCGCTCAAACAACACCTCCCTCCTGTCCCGTCGGAACCCAACCCAGCAGAATCAACCTCATACCCGGAAACTTTGAAGAAACCAACGGTCGCACCTTCACCACAGAAGGAGGAGAAGTTAGCGCCACATTCCGCTTCCGGGAAACTCTTCCCGGTCGAGTCATCGATCGACAAGAAAGCCGTATTACCCCTGGTGTGTATGGGGGATTACCTGGTCCCAACCTCTTTTGGAATATTGGTCCCGAAAAAACCCCCGCACCAGTAGGGGAAAGCGCAACCCTCACCATTGAATTCAACCAATCCGTCACCCTTGCTTCTCCCCTCCTCATCCTCGATATTGACCGGGATGGTGAAAGGGATGTGGGTTTCACCTATCAAGACCGCGTTACCATCACCGCAACCAATAACGGTTCCCCTGTCAACGTCACCCTCCGTTCCCTGGGAACAACCACTAGAATTGAAGGTAATCGAGCTGTTGGTATCAACGAGAACTCATTTCCTGACCGTCCCGATGGGAATATTTCCGTCACCCCAGCAGGACCAGTTTCCCAAATACAAATTCTCTATGAACCAGGAACGGAATACGGACCACCTCTACAGGACGAAAGTATTGGTTTACAACCTATTAGTGTGTGTATTCCCAGTCCCAGGGGAGCAATCGGTGATACGGTGTATAATGACCTAGATGGGGATGGAACCCAAGATGCCAACGAACCCGGTTTACCTGGAGTCACCGTTAGATTGATTGGTGCAGGGGAGGATAACGTATTTGGCACTGATGACGATATTCAACTCACTACCACCACCGACGAAAACGGTAAATATCAATTTCGGGACTTACTAGCAGGTCAATATCGCGTTAGCGTTCCCAACCCTCCCAATAGATTTTCCCCCACCCAAGCCTTCAACGAAGTTCTCAATCTTGCTCCCGGTCAAATTTTTAACGACGCAGACTTTGGTTTTCGTCGTACCGTCGTTGAAGCAGAAGAAACACCCAACATCCGTGTGATTAAACGTATTACCAATGCCCTTCGCAATGGACAACCCTTACCAGTAGGCAATTTTAACAGCTTTAATCCAGATGGAAGCAGCGACAACGATGACCAGTTACCCGGTCAAGAACGATTCGTCGGTGTTCCTCGAATTGAAACCCCGCTACAAAGTGGTGACGAAATAGAATATACAATTTACTTCCTCTCCGAAGGTGGTGCAGCTTTGCAAAATACCCGCTTTTGTGACCCCATACCAACGGGTACAACCTTCATTAACAACAGTATTACCGTGAGCGGTGCAGGTAGTGATGCTCAACCCCCTCGGTACTTTACACCCCTAGCTCCCCTCGATGGTTTTGCGGATATCTGTGGTGCTAATAACACCAATGGGGCTGTAGTTACTAATCTGGGTACAATTTCCCCCAATAGCTTTGGTTTCGTCCGCTTCCGGGTAAGGATTAACTGACGCAAACGGTAGAGACGACCCGATAAACAGTAGAGACGACCCGACGGGTCGTCTCTACTATCTACAAAATCCAAAATGGAATTATTTTTTCTCCGTAATTGTAATTGTGTAGGGAAGATAATTATCCTTTTTATAGGAACCGACCCAAATCTGATAGGTTCCTTGTAACCATTCACCGACAATTCCTGGATTTTTGCCTTCAAAATCATCATTGCACCAGCTACCACCAGGACCACGCACAATTAAGGCTGTATCTTGAGGACTTTGAACCTGCAACTTCAGGTAATCAAACTTGCTGGTCAAGTTTAGTGTATGTCCTGGCTTTTCATCAAAATAACCAGTGCAAGGACCTGTGGGGGTATCTGCACGTCCTGCGATTCGCTCTCCGGGAATCGAACCTCCACTCATCCCCCTCACCGTTAAAGGGTCGGGTGAAAATTTGTTACCTATAGTAATATCGCCAAATATGGGTGGGGTGGACTGGTCAGCTTTGGCTGTTTCAATGATTGTTAGTAGGCAAATAGAACTCAATATTAAGCAAAATATGTTGATTTTTGGTTTGAACACAGTAACTAGCATTTAATTTCGTAATTTCATTTCATTAGTATATTTTTTCAGTGTGGTATATGACACTAATTTAACAACATAAGTTCCCGCTTTGGTAGTAATTGCTGATAAATCTTGCGGGAAAAGAGGAAGTGGGTATAGACACCACATGTCGCGTCTGTAGGGTGAGTAGGAATTAACTATTTAGATGCTTCTGTCGAAAAGTTTGGGTATAAAGGGCTAAAGTGCTACTACGTACCTTTCTTGACTCATCAAAATTAAGGGGACAGACCACTAAACATAGGGAATTATGGCAAAAAACTATTTGGAAAAAAATAATTAAAAAATAAAAAGCCGACACCTGGTAAAGGCAGTCGGTTGTTTTGTGTGTTCCCTATTAATGACTCGGCTAGAGTTCAGTTACCTTTTATTATTTCTTTTTTATCCAGAGTGGGAAAGGATATAAATCATGGCATCCTGTGATTGTCATCACACCCTAATTAGCACAAAAAGTGATTGCCTACACGACTTGAAAAGTAAACTTAAAACTAGCCCAGCAATTGACATCCCAAGCGTAGTGGTCAGATGCGATCGCATATTTTTGGGATGTGGTAGCGCTAGCGTCGTGGATATCTTGCAGTAAAGCGCGGGAAATTTCCACAGGTTTATTTAAAGTCAAGACAACTGGGGATTTGCGGGGGGAGTAATTTTCGTTACCTAGTGCGGCTAAGGTATGTTTCCAAGGTTGGGTACTAACCAAAAGTTGCAATTCCCAAACAGCTGTCAGTCCTTGCAAAGTCCATTCAAATCCGGGTGGGGTTTTCGGGATAATATCGGTTTGGTTGGGTGCAATGGTAATATCTTGCAGTTGGGATTGGGAGGTTGGGGAATCGACGGATATTTGCCAAGGAAATAGGGCGATCGCATCTTTATTGCTATTTAAGCCCACCAACATCACATAAACCGGTTGGGAATTGCTGTTTTCAATCCGTATTTGAATCCGACTACCTACTGGTATGGTGGGAAGATTACTCACGGAGGATTTAATTGCTGATTCAAAAACTGGAGATGAGTTATTATGCTTGGTTTCTGTTTGAGTTTGTCTTTGTAATGCAGCACGGGGAGCAACGCTATTAGTCACTTCCAATGTTGCTTTAATACTTAATCGGGATGAGGTTTCGTTTTCCGTCTGATTCCATATCTTGGCTGCGGTTAAAGCCTTTAATTTGGGTTCTAAGCGTTTTGTGGCTATTTTCACCGCTTCTCCCACCTCTCCCATTGTATTGGGAACTGGTTCCCCGTCAACTGAAAATAACCCATATTGACTCTTTGCACCACTTCCCTGTTCCAACTTGCCAAATACCCAATCGGCTGGTTGTTCTCCCGTCACCACCGCACTCACACGGGGAATACTCGCAATCCCACTCGTTGCATCCACCCGTTCAATCCGTTCCAACTGGGAATTGAGAGCTACTACCAAATTAATATCACGGGGAATAGTGCGGATAAATTCCTGTACAATTGTACCTAAACCCGGTACTTTCACCTTTTCCTGATTGACATTTTGCACTTTGGCAATTAATCCACTACGCGATCGCACCTGCAATAGTTCACCCTGACCCCCACCTGCAACCCGCAACAAAGATGATACACCATACAAACCTATTACTTGCGGGGGTAATCCACCTAACCAAACCAAACAGGTTTTTCCGTCCTCCTCAATCCCATTGATTACCCCTTCTCCTATCGGGGAAATGTTTGTCAACACCGGTTCCGCAAATACAGCAGCCAATTTCACTTTTTTGCCATCATCTGCCATTGGTTCTTGACCCAACCCCAAACTGGATAGGCTAATACTGACTTCCCGTAAACATCTCTGTACGGTAACTGCTGGATCATGACTCCAAAAATACTGGGTAAAGGCATAGGTGAAGGCTCCAGCTGTTAATCCCGGCAAATCAACTTCCCTAACCGCAGTATTCCTATCATCACTCGCCCTCAGCGTAATTACTGATGTATCTCGGAGAACTTGATTCTTCAAACTTTTGTGGAGTGCCAACTCATCATCAGTGACGTTAATACCGGGACGAGATGGAACAGAGCGACTCAAGAAACCACCAGCAGGATGACTTTCTATTCCGTGGTAGCCGGTATCAAATATAGCCAAGCCCTGGACTCGCAGCGATCGCAGCAATAATAAAACCGTATCTTCCAGTAAATAATTGCTAACCTTCCCATCTCCATCGCCATCAATCGGAATCAAGGCATTCTCCGCAGTTTCTAACACACCACCGGATTTCACTTGAGTCCCATAGCCACTAAAGTGGAAAATCACCCCATCCCCCGGTTTGACCAAATTAGGCAAATATTCCTGCAATGCGGCTTCAATTCCTGTCCGCGTCGCATTGGAATTAACAATTTCCAGAATATTTTCCCGTTCAAATCCGAAGCGATTAACTAACAATTCACGCTGCAAACTCACATCGGCAACACAACCCCGCAGGGGAGGCAAAAATTTATAGTCATTAATACCTACTAACACCGCAAACTTTCGCGGATTTGATTGCGCCAAAGCCGACAGGGAACGCTGATTTCCCCATAGCCAAGTCGCATCTGAGACTCCTAGAACCGTCAGGATGGAACCAACACTTCGTATAAATGTCCGTCGCTGCATCATTTTCACCCCCCTCTTTCCAGATATCAGATTAAAGGGCTGAAATCCATTGTGTAAAGTCACTACCGATACGCTTCTTGCCTGGCTGAGTAAATCAAATTATTCGATTATCGGGGTTTTTGGTGATCAATTGCAATCCATAATCGAAAATTTTCGATTTTATTCAGGAGATGGGAGGGAGTCGGGGGAGGAGGTATCAATTTGTATTCTGTCTCCTGACGACCGTCTCCTATCTCCAACCTTCAATCCCTAACCATGCATAGCTCTTGCCAACTCAGCTGCAACTTCCGGACGGGAAAATTCTGGGGGTGGTAATTCTCCTCGGCGTAACATTTCTCGTACTTTTGTACCAGACAGATGCACCCGCTCTTCTGGTGTACTAGGACTGGTTTTTGTCGTTGCCATCTGTTTAGTACGCAAACAATAAAAGGCATGTTCAAACATCATCGGGATAATACCCAACTCACCGGGTGCAAATTCATCAAAGATATATTGAGCGTCGTAGGTTCCGTAATAATCGCCTACACCCGCATGGTCGCGTCCAACGATAAAATGGGTACAACCGTAATTTTTGCGTACCAATGCATGGAAAATGGCTTCCCTCGGACCAGCGTATCGCATGGCGGCTGGGTTAATCGCTAAAATGACTCGGTTTTGGGGATAGTAATTGTCGAGCAAAATTTCATAGCAACGCATCCGCACATCTGCGGGGATATCATCTTCTTTTGTTGCACCGACCAATGGATGTAAAAATAGGCCATCAACAGTTTCCAAGGCGCATTTTTGGATATACTCATGGGCGCGGTGGATGGGATTACGGGTTTGGAAACCCACAATTGTCCGCCAACCCTTTTCTTGGAACATCCGTCGTGATTCGGCAGGGTCTATTTGGTATTTAGGAAACAATGGATGGGGATGACGTTGCAATAACCAAACATCTCCTGCTAAATTTACTGAACCTTGATTGTAGACAACTTTAACACCAGGGTGTTTTTCCTCATCTGTCCGGTAAACATTGATGGCTTCCCGTTGCTTATCATAGGTATATTTTTCTGTCAGCAATAACAAACCAATATATTCCCCCTGGGGATTATCCAGACGAACATAACCACCTTCCTGTAGGGATGCTGCGATTTCTTCCGTAACGGATAAGGTGATAGGAATCGACCAAGGAGTGCCATCTGCTAATCGCATCTCGGCTACAACCCGATTGTAGTCAGCTTGATTCATAAAACCCGTTAGTGGACTGAAACCACCAATGGCAATCATTTCCAAATCAGAAACTGTCCGTTCATCCAATTGAACGCGGGGGAGAAATTCGGCTTTAGAAAGAAATTCTTCGCGTTGTTCGGGGGTGGCAATGCGATTAATTAACTGTCCACCGTGGGGTGCAATGCCCTGTTTGTTGTAACTCAAGGTAATCCTTCTCGCGTTTTCACTGCAATAATTTCCATTTATAAATAAACTTATCAAAATGTTGATACCGAAAGAAAATTTATTTTCGGAAAGTCGGGAGTAGCCTACATGTACTACGTACACCAGAACCCATGAAAATATACCATTTCACAAACCCTTGCTTCCCCGACTTCCTGTACAGACGACCGTCGGGTCGTTCTACTCCCTGACGACAATCGGTGTTCCTACCTTTGCCCAGCTAAATAACCACCTTGCTTGCTGGGGTCTGAGGTTAATGCAACCATGACTGACGGGTGTACCAAAACGATTATGCCAGTATGCTCCGTGAATTGCATAACCGTGATGGTAATACATGGTATAGGGTACGTCGGGAATATCGTAGCCAGTTCCCCGCATTCGTGTCACCCGTAGTTTGGTTTGGACTGCAAATACTCCTGTGGGAGTAGGTGTGCTGGGTTTACCTGTAGAAACCCTGACTCCGTAAATGGGTTGATTTCCTTCCCAAGCGATTAGACGCTGCTGTTTTAAGCGAATTTCAATCCAACGTTGATTGGATTGTTTGAGGTTTCTCATGGTTTGGGTGATGGTTGGGGAGGATTTGGTGGATTGAGCGAAAACTCTCGTGTCCGTTTGTGACCGGGTATTCCCTGGGTAGGGGAGAGAAAATCCATTGAATACCGATACGGATAATATGAATGCGATCGCAATTCGATTAATCCTTCTCCATCCCCCACCGTCGTTTTGCTGGCGATCGCTGTGAGTTTGCATCCCGTGGGTTTTAATCATAATTTCACCCCTGTATAACTTTTTATACTCCAAACGGTGAGGTATTGGACTTGCTAATATTGCCAAAACACCCTTGGGTCGAGTTACATTGCTAATCGCTAGTTCATAACCCCTAACCGCTTATCGTCAAGTTTTTTACTTGAGTATTTTCCAATAATATTTATTCCGGTCAATGTTTCTTCCGTTTGTTTTAGCTATAGGTAGCTTTCCTACGCTTAACTACACTGTCAAGTAAGGCTATTCCTTTTATTCCTCCCCAAATCTAGTGACATCGGAATTTACAGAATTACACACTTGCATAAATTTTCCCGACACTGATGTGGACTATACCAACTCGTATTGCTACGCGATGATGAGTGTGCTGTGCCTTACTTTTAAATTTTGTCCCATGTTATCCGTAAACACTTACCCAACTATGAATTTTTAACTAGAGCAGTTTAAAAAGTGTCACTCATTGAAATCCACAATTAAAGATACAAGAGATATTCTGTATAAGTGCAAGGAGTGATACCACTTCACCATATGTTTGTCACAGGTTATTGTCGGAACTCCCTTCATTTATAGGGTGTTGCGACTTCCGAATGTTGCAGCAAGCAAGTGAAATGGTATAAGTTTTTACGGAGAGGCGCTGGGGTAGGCAAAAATCTCAGTCGCTTTTTCGTATGTATTTATATGCAAGTATTTATACTGTCAGCTAGGTAGAATGGTAACATTTGTGCTGTGGTAGCGATTAGGGCACAGGTATTCAGTACGGGTAGTTCTGACTACAAATAGGCTTTGTAATCTTGAATAAAAGTAAAGTTATAGGGACAACAGGAAAATAGATTTTTGCTCAAAAGCGGGATTTAGCTGGTGGTGGTAGGGGATAGGATTTGGCAGAGACAGCAGTGGATGCTATGCTTTGGGAGCAAAATGATACGATAAAGACAGTTTTAATATGGGTTATTAGATTTCCGATCAATCTTCCCGATGCGTTGGATGTTGGCAGCGAATGCTCTGTAGGGTATTCCGCAAAGACTTGCATCTTAAAATGGTTAGGGGAAGGCGATCGCGATCGAAATCGCTAAAATAATTAACATTTGATTTCGATCCGCGAGTTATTCGGTATCTATAAATAGATATGTATATAATCTAAATCCAACCTCTGATTCATCCCACCACTTGTTTTTGTTGAAAATAAACTGCCATGCTAAACAAATTGTTGGGCGACCCCAACGCTCGTAAACTCAAAAAATACCAACCTTACATCGCTGAAATTAACCTCTTAGAGGAAGAGATTCAAAGCCTAGATGACAATGCCCTCAAGGCGAAAACTGGGGAGTTTAAGGAAAGATTAAGTAAGGGGGAAACCCTCGATGATATTCTTCCGGAAGCCTTTGCCGTAGTTCGGGAAGCAGCTCGTCGTGTTTTGGGTTTGCGACACTTTGATGTGCAGTTATTGGGAGGTGTGATTTTACACACCGGACAAATCGCCGAGATGAAAACTGGTGAGGGGAAAACCCTAGTGGCGACTTTACCGAGTTATTTGAATGCGTTAACAGGTAAGGGAGTACATGTGATTACCGTCAACGATTACTTGGCTAGACGGGACGCAGAATGGATGGGACAAGTCCATCGGTTTTTGGGGTTGAGTGTGGGGTTAATTCAGGCGAATATGACTCCCCAGGAAAGAAGAAAGAATTACAATTGCGACATTACCTACGTTACCAACAGCGAAATTGGCTTTGATTATTTGCGAGATAATATGGCAACTTCGATGGCGGATGTGGTACAGCGTCCGTTCAACTACTGTGTGATTGACGAAGTTGATTCAATTTTGATAGATGAAGCGCGCACACCCCTAATTATATCTGGACAGGTGGAACGGCCAACCGAGAAGTATCTCAAAGCTGCGCAAATTGCCTCTGCTCTCAAAAAAGATGACCACTACGAAGTGGATGAGAAAGCACGCAACGTCTTGCTCACCGACGAAGGGTTTGCCGAAGCCGAAAGATTATTGGAAGTCACAGATTTATTTGACCCGGAAGACCCTTGGGCCCATTTTATCTTTAATGCCATTAAGGCGAAAGAATTGTTCTTGAAAGACGTAAATTATATCGTCCGTCAGGGAGAGGTGGTCATCGTCGATGAATTTACTGGACGGGTGTTACCGGGTCGGCGCTGGAGTGATGGATTACACCAAGCCATTGAAGCCAAAGAACGGGTAGAAATTCAGCCAGAAACCCAAACCCTGGCTACCATTACTTACCAAAACCTGTTTCTTTTGTATCCCAAATTAGGGGGGATGACGGGGACAGCCAAAACTGAGGAAGCGGAATTTGAACGGATTTATAAACTAGAAGTAACCGTAATTCCGACCAACCGCACCCGTCGTCGTCAGGATTTATCCGATATGGTGTTCAAAACCGAAGCCGGTAAATGGCGAGCGATCGCCCGTGAATGTGAGGAAATGCATAAAGCTGGTCGTCCGGTATTAGTGGGTACAACCAGTGTGGAAAAATCTGAGTACCTGAGTCAGTTATTGAAACAGCAGGGTATTCCCCACGAATTGCTGAATGCTCGTCCGGAAAACGTGGAACGGGAGGCGGAAATCATCGCTCAAGCGGGAAGGACTGGGGCTGTAACCATTGCGACAAATATGGCAGGTCGAGGTACGGATATTATTTTGGGTGGTAATTCCGAATACATGGCGCGGTTGAAATTGCGTGAGTATTTTATGCCACGGATTGTCAAACCGGAAGATGAGGATGTTTTTGCCATTAATCGATCATCGGGAGCGCCTTCAGGTGGTAGTGGTGGACAGGGATTTGCACCGGGACGTAAGGTGAAAACTTGGCGGGTATCTCCGGGAATTTACCCAACTAATATTTCCAAAGAAGCGGAAAATATGCTCAAGCAGGCGGTAGAATTTGCCGTACAGCAGTATGGGGAACGTAGCTTACCGGAACTAGAAGCGGAAGAAAAAGTGGCAGTTGCTGCGGAAAAAGCTCCCACGGATGACCCGGTGATTCAGCGTTTACGGGATGCTTACAAGTTAGTTAAACAGGAATATGAAGTTTTTACCTCCCGCGAACATGATCTGGTGGTAGAGCGGGGAGGTTTACATGTAATTGGTACTGAACGTCACGAATCCCGACGGGTGGACAACCAATTGCGAGGACGAGCAGGACGACAGGGAGACCCAGGAACAACCAGATTTTTCCTCAGTTTGGAAGATAACTTGATGCGGATATTTGGTGGCGATCGCGTTGCTAAATTGATGGAAATGTTCCGGGTTGACGAGGATATGCCAATCGAATCGAAAATGCTCACCAACAGCTTAGAAGGAGCGCAGAAGAAGGTGGAAACCTACTACTACGACATCCGTAAGCAGGTGTTTGAGTATGACGAGGTGATGAATAATCAACGACGAGCGATTTATGCAGTGCGTAGACGGGTATTAGAAGGGGAGGATTTGAAGGAACTGGTAATTGACTATGCGGAACGCACAATGGACGATATTGTCAATTACTATATCAACCCCGATTTACCTTCGGAAGAATGGGAACTGGATAAATTGGTGGAGAAAGTGAAAGAGTTTGTCTATTTACTAGCCGATTTGCAACCAGAACAGCTCTACGACATGTCCATGTCCGAAATTAAGGCATTTTTGCATGAACAGGTGCGCATTGCCTACGATATGAAGGAAGCACAGGTAGACCAAATTCAACCAGGGTTAATGCGACAGGCTGAACGTTTCTTTATTTTGCAGCGAATAGACACCCTATGGCGTGAACATTTACAAGGAATGGACGCATTACGGGAATCTGTTGGTTTGCGTGGATATGGACAAAAAGACCCCCTAATTGAGTACAAAACCGAAGGATACGAGTTATTCCTAGATATGATGACAAATATTCGTCGCGATGTGGTTTACTCCTTGTTTATGTTCCAACCCCAACCACCCCAAGCTGCTGCACAAGCAACGGAGATGGTGTAGTTTCTGGATGGGGAGAGGTGTGGTAGACTGTACCCTATTGGGTTAACACTATTCCCGACTCCCTGTTCCCTAGCCTTACGAAAATACCCCACCTAATTAGATGCCGGAATGGGAATAATATCGGTGGTAAACTTTTGGTGATTACGCAAAATCGTCAACTGCGATCGCACTCCAATTTGATCCGGGGTCAGCATTTTTTGCAGTTCATCCATATTACGCACTGGTTTACGGTTAAAGCCGACAATTACATCCCCCTCCCTTAACCCTGCATTTGCTGCGGGACTGTTCGGTTCCACGTACATGATAAAAATTCCTGCATCACTGACTAATTCGTTGAATAACATGATTCGTCTGGACACTTGAACATTTTGTCCACCAATGCCGATGTATGCCCGTTGGGTTTTACCATGACGCATCAATGCAGGTATAATATTCTTGGCCGAATTAATGGGTATGGCAAAACAAATACCCTGGGCTGCGATCGCTACTGCTGTATTAATCCCAATCACCTCCCCCGTTGATGTCACCAAGGGTCCACCAGAGTTCCCAGGATTCAAAGCTGCATCGGTCTGGATAATATTATCAATCAACTTACCGGAAGCAGAGCGAAATGACCGACCCACCGCACTAATTACCCCCGTCGTCACCGTCGTTTGAAATCCATAGGGATGACCGATTGCGATCGCTAATTGCCCCACTTTGACAGTTTGGGAATCCCCTAACCGCGCTACAGTTAGGTTATCCCCATGGATACGAATAATTGCTACATCCATATCCGGGTCATCACCGACAAGTGATGCTGCATAGTTGCGACCATCTGCAAGCGTCACCTGGATTTGACTTGCTCCCTCGACAACATGGCTATTGGTCAAAATATAACCATCGGGTGTAAAAATGAATCCGGAACCATTACCCTGAATTTCTCGACTAATAGATGGAAAACTAGGACGATATCCTGGAATCCGACGTTTGACATCGATATTCACAACTGCTGGACTAACTGTTTCTACAACACGAACAACAGCATGGGAATAAGCATCTAATAACTGTTCATCAGATTCATAATTATGCTTCAAATTCATGGCAAAATTATCATGATTCAACATGCGTAGGTTTCTAAACATGTTTAATTTCCTTTGACCTCATCACCAAGTTGAATATTGATAGTTATACTTCACACGCTGATATATTTTTCTTTTGGTTTGTTGACAGTTAACGGGTGACAATTTATGTTTCTGCATTAACCACCTGAATAAAACTGAATAAAAAGGTCACTTTTTAACTGTCATACCTAAAGGATGTACAAACTCCCTATTATCAATTATGAAATCTTTTTGAGTGAAGTTTCTTAGAGGATGTTGGTTAAGTATGAATCAATACTTTATCAACCACTGATTGAAGACAATTAATAGACTCAAACGGTATATTTGTCCTCAGAAACAGACGCGACATGTCCCGTCTCTCCCGATTCCTTGCTCCCTGTATTAAAATCGATTTTTAAAATATCCTCTTAGTCATCTCATCTCACTATCACAGTCGCTATACTTTTGCAAATTTAACATTGGTATCCAAAGTCAGGATAAGAAAATAATTTGATGGTTTTACTCCTAGTTTGGTCAAAACTGAGGATTTTAATATAGGTTATTGATTGAGATTAATTGCATCAAATCCTAATGTACCTGATAAATATGGTTGCTTACAGTTAGTCAGTTACAGTTTTTCCCTCCAAGTTAAAATAATTGATTGGCGATTTCTTAGTAGATACTACACAAGTAAATATCACATCACCGGAGAGTGGAGACGCGATGTATCATGTCTCTACTCAAAATCACCATGAAAAATCATTAACCAAACCCTACTGGGATTCCCATAATCCAGAATTTTCAGTTTTTAAAAACCCCATCACTAAACCGTTAATAGTCCACAGTTAACAATCCAATTTTTCACTTTGTCATTCTCAAAATATTTATTTTCCAGCATTTTTACTGAACTTGCTCATAAACCTTTAATCTTTAACCACAATTGTATTTTCAGTATATTTTGACGGAAAACAATGCGTTTTATGTATATTCAATTAAAAGGGGTTAAGAAAAATAAAGATTCAGTCAACTTGATGAGAACTTGCGGAATCACCCTAAATACAAGGGAATTTCTTAGCTAGGGCTAACAACTAGGGATAATCCCTAGGGGTGCAAAAAACAAATATTGAGCAATGATGATTTTCAATTACTCAACACCCGATACTATCTATATCAATTTGCATATATGTATAAAAAATTGCTGGCTTTTGCAGCGATCAGCACCATTAGTTTGCTATCTGTATCAGTTTCCGGCGATTTTGCAGAAGCACTAACACAAAATCGCCTGTTCAACAACGTAGTGAAAGCACATAAACTAATTAAATTAACCAATACCCAGCAATCACCGTTACAGATAGATAACCTTCCAACTGACAGTACCACCTACTACAGTCCAGAACTATGGCATACCTACCAAAGACTACAATCACAACAGGAAGGTATACCCACCCGTAGTGCGATCGCAGTTTATGTCGGTGCTAAAACCTTGATTAAACAGCAACTAAAGCCCCTTGTTTCCACAAAGATTAATCATCAAGGTACCAATAGTGCCAGGCTTACTAAAGATATCATTATTTTTCTTCGCAAGCAAGGGTATTTAAAATATTTTGTCAGCAAGAACTATCAATCATGATTTTTCTCGACTCCTCAAACACTGATAAATCATGAAATTGCAGAATGCACACTAGATATATAAGTTATTGGGCATTTAAATCCATCTTCAGACATAAATTATTCCTGACTTTTGGTAGAGATATATTCTCTGATACAACATCAAAAAATGATAAAATGAATCAGATAAATACAGGAACATTCCGAAAAAAATAGCAGATTCATCATCAATCATCGACACCAAAAGTATTTGGGGGATAATTTTTTCATGCGTGGAACTCATCAGATTTGTCAATATCTGAAAAAACTCAATAGCAAAAAATTTATCTCAATCTGCTTAGGATTGATTTTATTTATCTTCTTTTCAGCCTTTCCCAAATTACCAACGTTTGCCCAAGTTACCGACCAAATTCCCATCCGAATCCCTAGGGTCAACGACTTATTTTCTGCCAATAACTCGAATATCCAAACCGCTCCAGTTTTTCTCGATGGTTATGAATTATTTACAGTCACAGCATTAGCCATAGAAACCCAAAATAACCTCACTACTGATTTAAAACCAGTGAGCAAAAGGGTACAAAAAATTGAAAATAATCTCATCCGCTTCGTGCATCAGGATGAGCCAATCGAGAATATACGGGTTACTTATAATCTGGATGAAGCTAGTAATTTACCAATTATTTATATTAATGACCAGTATTTAATGACAGTCACGAATTTAGATGCCCAATTACAAGGAATGAACCAGCAAAGATGGGCATCAGAATTAACAAAGGTGATTGAAAATGCTTTAATCAGAGCCAAACAGGAGCGACAAATACCATTTTTAATTAGACAGGCTCTCAAGGCTTTGTTAATTATTTTGATATCAACTATTTTTGTTTGTATCCTCAAATCAGTTAAACAGCGAATTTCTCGTCGCCAAGAACAGTTAGAATCGGAAATAGCCCAAGAAACTCAAGTATTATCCCAACAGGAAGCAGAAGCAGATGTTCATCTCATCTCGACAGAAATTAAGGTGGTAAAAAAGCAGCAAGGATACAATATCTACGACATCCAAAAACTGCTACTGGTATTAGGACAAATTGCTATAGTTGGCAGTAGTATTTTTCTTATCCTGGGTTTATTCCCCTACACTAGAGGATTACAACCTTTTATTTATTCAACTCCCTTAAAAGTTGTATTTATTGGTTTAGGTGTATATGTATTGATAAAAGTTGGTAATATTCTGATTGATAAATTATTGAATATTGTCAATAGTAGTTATCTGGTTACACCCAGCAATTATCAAAGGCTATCACTCCGAATCACCACCTTTTCCCAAGTTTTAAAAAGTGTCAATGCAGTGGTTTGGATTAGTGTGGGAATTTTGAGTGGATTGTCCCTATTTGGAGTAAATATTGTTCCCCTTCTAGCAGGTGCGGGGATTATTGGTTTAGCCATATCTTTTGCATCCCAAGGTTTAATTAAGGATATTATTAATGGTTCTTTTATTCTCCTAGAAGACCAGTATGCTGTCGGTGATGTGATTGTGGTGGATAAGGTTGCAGGTTTTGTGGAAAATATGAATTTGCGCATTACCCAATTACGTGATAACGAAGGACGATTAATTACAATTCCGAATAGTGCGATTTCCGTAGTGCAAAATCTTTCTAAGGACTGGTCACGGGTGGATTTAACTGTTGAAGTTGCATACGATACGGAACCCAATCATGCATTGAGTGTAATTCATCGACTTGCAGAGGAGATGTTTCGGGATAAAATTTGGCAAGAAAAAATTCTCGAATTTCCCGAAGTTCTGGGAATTGATAAAATCGATCACAAAGGAATGTTAATTCGGATTTGGATTAAAACCCAACCTTTGCAACAATGGGCTGTAGCGAGGGAATTTCGTCGTCGTCTGCGGATGGTGATGCAGCAAGAAGGGATTAATATTGGTATTCCCCAGGGTGTCACTTGGTTACAGGAAAATTTGGGAATGGGTCGGTTGGAAAATGGTTATTTGTTGAGAAAATAGTATTATGGTGATATGTTTCGCTTTGAGTTTGTTGACTGTTGACTTATATCTTGCACCTTTACGTATACATACGTTGAATTTCAAAACATACGCGATATAGCTACAGTAATTTTGTTTGATTTTAACGCTAAAATACTACTTTTAGCTTTATACTGAGTACAGCAGATTCGAGGTTTATGAGGTACAGTAGCAACAATTAGTAAACCAATTTTTTAGATGCTTTGGATCAACTAATGTCAGTGCAATTTTAATTAAACCATCAACTACAGATGCACTTTTAGGAGAAAACTGTTTTAAGAACGCTTTTAATTGTGACCACCAATGTTCAATTGGATTAAATTCAGGGGAATAAGGAGATAGATAAAGAACACTTGCTCCTACAGATTCAATCAAAGGCTTAATCTCTTCGACTTTATGTGCTGGCAGATTATCCATTACAACGACTGCACCAACCCATAATTGTGGAAGTAAAAAATGCTCTACAAAAACTTTATAAGCTTCTCCATTCATTGAGCCATTTAAAGTCATCACAGCTAAGACTTTTTTGAAGCTAATTCCTCCAATTACACTTATTTTTGCACCTCGGTAATATGGTTTAAAATCATAAGCTCTACTCCCGCGATCGCTTCGAGCATGAGTTCTAGTCAAACCAAGCAAAACACCCATTTCGTCTATAAACACAAGGTTTTCTGGGTCTATGTGTTTTACTTTCTCCCAATATTCTAATCTCAGTTTTTGGACTCTTTCTGTTTTCGCTTGGCTGCTACGTAAAGTCTTTTTTTTCGAGTTAATTCTTGTTTTTGCAATGCACAACACATCACACTTGCACACACCCAAATGTTATATTTTTCTCCAAAATACTCGCAATATTCCAATAAAGTTAAATCCGGGTAACTTTGAACCATTTCTGCTAATTCGCTACCGTAATCATCTAGCTTACCCTTCATTGCTCCACCTTGCTTTTTGGGTTCTAGATGCCCTTCCAATTTTTTTTGCCTGATTAGCTTCTGCACATAGCTTTTTGCTATACCAAACTGCACAGCTACTCCTCGAATTGATGTATCACCCTTTTCGTAAGCACTTACTATTTTTTCTCGTAAATCGATTGAGTAGGGTTTCATTTTAATTTTTGATGCACTAATAACAAGTGTACCTCATTTACCTCGAAAGTGCTGTATCTTATTTCCATCAGCTTTTCTTGGTGCAAGATGTGAGTTGACCTCTAATACCGATATTTTCCTTTGGGTTTGTTGACAGTTGACTTTTAGGGATTAACCATCTAAACGAAAACCTCAGTTTATCAACATTGAAAATATACTTGATTATTCCGTCAATCACTACGTTGCCAAATTTTAATGGTTTTGTCGAGACTCGCACTTACAATCATTTCTCCAGATGTGGTAAATGTAAGGGCGGTGACAGTATGCCTGGATTTCTCACGAGTAAGTTATGAGTCTTGGGTGACGAATTAACTTTTCTTCTACTCCCTACTCCCTTTAAGTTTTAGGGTTTTGTGAGAGATGGGGGTATGGCTGTGTCCATAAAATGTCGCGAGGTGTTCTCCCGTTTCTAAACGCCAAAGTCGCACTGTTCTATCTGCGCTACCACTGGCTATTAAATATCCCCTAACTGGGGTATGATGGGAACTGGTAACGGGAGCGATCGCCTGTATACTATCAATGTACAAAAAACCAGGGTGTTTGGTTTTAATAATGCCACTAATTTACTTAGATGTATGCTGTTTGAATCGTCCATTTGATGTTCAAGAACAAGAGCGTATTAGGCTTGAGACAGAAGCAATATTATTGATTCTAGAACGATGTCACACCGCAGAATGGGAATTATTAACTAGCGAAGTAATTGATGTGGAATTAGCACAAATTATTGACCCAGAACGGAAGCAAGGAATTGAAATTTTAACTTCTATTGCTAAATCAAAAGTAGAATTAAATGAAACTATTCAAAACCGCGCCATAGTTTTGCAAGGTTTAGGAATTAAATTTTTTGATTCACTGCATATTGCTTGTGCAGAAGTAGGGAAGGCAGATGTTATGCTAACAGTCGATTATCGATTGTTGCGAAAAACAGCAAATTCTCAACAAAATTTGGCAACTATTGTTGCAAATCCAGTTACATGGTTAATGGAGGTATCTGAATGAATACGAACCGAATGAGTCCATTAGAAATTAGAAAAAAAGGTTTAGAAGCTTTGGCTAAAGCTCTTGGTCCTGTTGGTATGGTACGTTTTTTGCTGCAATTTGGTAGTAATAAAGGCAACTATACTGAGGAACGTGATCAATTACTCGAAGGAATCACGATGGATGATGTTTGGGTACAAGTTCAACAAAACCGCGATCAGAGGTAATTCGATACTTAATTTAATATAGCAATCCGATTGAAGTAGTAAAAATAGTCTGCCGTTGACTGATGACTGTTAACCGTCAACCGTTGGGTTTGTTGATAGTTGAATTTCAGAGATTAACCATCTAAACCCAATATACTTGATTATTCCGTCAATCACTACGTTGCCAAATTTTAATGGTTTTGTCGAGACTCGCACTTACAATCATTTCTCCAGATGTGGTAAATGTAAGGGCAGTGATAGTATGGGTGTGTCCGCGAAATGTCGCGAGGTGTTCTCCTGTTTCTAAATGCCAAAGTCGCACTGTTCTATCTGCACTACCACTGGCTATTAAATGTCCCCTAACTGGGGTATGATAGGAACAGGAAATAGGAGCGATCGCGATCGCATATATACTATCCTGATGTCCCGTGAGGGTGTGCACTAATTCCCCCGTAGCTAATCTCCATATTTTGATGTTTTGGTCTTGACCCCCACTCACTAAATATTCTCCGTCGCTACTAACCGCTAGGACGCGAAGATGATGGGTATGGGTGTGGATTTGTTGTCGGGGTTGGAGGGAAAATTGCTGCAAAACCTGTTCGGGGGACACTTCCCAAATTTGGATGTGGTGATGGGAACCTGTAATCAATTTATCTCCGTTGCGGTTGAATGCTAAAGCTTGTACCCCCATCCCTGATAGAGATAATCTCCCTTCGATTTCCCGTTTGCGTAAGTCCCAAAACAAGATGGTTCGGTCGTCTCCACCGCTAACTAAAATACGTTGATTCGGTGTAAATGCCATACACCTGATGGTTTGCTCATGCTCATGCAAAATATCGACTAAATCACGCGCTCCCACATGCCAAATTTTAATCGTTGCATCCGCACTACCACTAATTAGCATCCTGCCATCAGGGCTGAATGTCAAGCAATTTACCTCATCAAGCCATCCGGAATAACTCCACTGATATTCTGAAAGGGTGCAGATAAATTCTCCCCTGGTTAAATTCCACAGTTTAATTTCCCCCCTACTACCTGTAGCAAGGATGGATGGGGTTCCGTACACAGGGTTTTCTGGGGTAATTGCTAAACAGTTGATACCCCGTGTATGTCCTGTCAAGGTTTGCCAACATTCCCAATCACCAATGAGGGATTGGAGGGGATGTTTAGTTACGCAAAGGGTTGGGGAGGGATTAACTGGTGATTGCTGTTGGGTTTGTAACCACTTGATACACCAATTAAGTCCACCGCAGTAGAGTAATTCATTCAGTTGAATTTGTCGATTTGCTGTGTGTAAGTCTAGAAATTGGGAAATGACAAAGCCTAATAAAATAACCTGTGGTTCATAGTTAGGTGGGGGATGTAAACTTGTATGCAGAAAGAGAATAATTTGATGGTTTTTAATATCGTCCTCACTAATTTGTGCAGAAAATTGTTCCGAGTCTAGTCCTCCGTAATCTCCGCTAGAATCGATTTGTATTTGTAAGTTGATATCCGGATTAGCGGTTAATTGATAGGAAAACTTCCGTTTTGAAAATAAATTGGAGATGGGATAATAATTATCTTGAATGGCCAAATTATCATCACTATAATTATGCAAAGGATGAAACTTTTGTGGTTGTAAAAAATTTATGACTTGTTCGCTGACCTGCTCATAGTAAAAATAGCTTTCCACTTGTTGTTCCCAAGTCATAATTAGGTGACTTTCGGCGTTGATTTCTGAGGGTAAACCAGCTAAACTGCTGGTAAAATGGGAGACTGTCATCATCGCCTTTTGCCGAGCAGTATCCAACATTTCCAAAAACTGACCTTCTCGAAACTTCAACCGTTCTGCATGACAGCCAAAAACAGAAGCATCCAAGAAAATGGCTTCACGGGATTCGTTTTTCTTCACGCGTCGAAGAAAATCCTTCTGTTGCGATCGCAGTAAACTGATCCAATCCATTTATAACCTATATATCCATCCCTACCTGTCAGTAAGTGAAAACAGAGAACTTGGTCAACATTCTGGGAAAATTTTACATCCGCAAATATTTTTTTAGTGGGTTTTACCGATTGATTTAACTAACCCTAAATTTCTGCCGACGATATCTGATTTAAACAGAACATACCCAATAACCATTCTTGTCAATACCATGATTTTTCTCAAAAATACGTATTTGTTTATACATTTAACTTCATAGTGAATATTTATTATTGAGAGATAAAAATTTTATATGTAAATCCTGTGATTTCTATTAGTATTAACTGTCCTCCTATCTTCCGTAAAAACTAGGAGGAAAGGCATTGTATGACATTTAAATGGGCATATAGTGAAGTAGTAATGACAGAATCAAAACTGGCATAAAATATATTTTTGATTTGCCAACATGTAGAGACGACCCGACGATTGCCGACATGTAGAGACGACCCGACGGGTCGTCTCTACGAATTAAAACAATAAACCGATTTCCATTCCCACAAGCAGAATAAAACCAATCCAGACATTTTGACCAAAAATACGGCTGTAGGTAGATGATGGAATTTCCGGTTGAGAAAGCTGATATATTTGCCAACTCCAACCACAAATAGCAACTAGAAAACCCAGCCAAAAGCCAAAATGTAAATGGGTGACAAATCCTAAAGCAGCTAGAAGGATAATAGTAGAAAGATAAAAACAAGCGATCGCTGCAACAACATACTCACCGAAAAACAGCGCACTGGAATTAACACCGATACGTCGATCATCCTCGCGATCGCTCATCGCGTACACAGTATCAAAACCCAAAGTCCACATCACCGTTGCTCCCCACAGCAACCATGTCGGTAAAGACAAACTGCGGGTGACAGCACTCCAACTAATCAGAACCGCAAATCCCCACGCCATCGAAAGTATCAATTGGGGAACAGGAAACACCCGTTTAGCTCCAGGATACAGCAAAATCACTGGAACAGCTGCCACACACAGCCAAAAGGCCAAAGGATTCGCCAAGGGATTCAAATAAAACGCCAATCCCGCAGCACAGACCATCGCCACCACTAACACTACTATACCCACCTGCACAGAGAGCGATCGCGCTGCGAGGGGACGATTTTTGGTGCGCTCCACCTGGGGGTCAATATTGCGGTCCCACAGGTCATTGACAACACATCCAGCTGCACTTGTAGCCAGCGTACCGATAATAATTACTACCACTAACGGTAAAGGAGGCTTACCCATACTAGCCATGAATATAGCCCATAAAGCCGGAATCATCAAAATTAAGCGACCTGCTGGCTTATCCCAACGTAATAAACGGATAATCCGATTGACAACGGGTTCTTGCGGGGTTTCTGGCTGAGTCAACATAATCTAGTTAATTGTAGGGAGTAGGGGTAGTAGGGGGTGCTGGGGTAGCTCAATAATTATATATCTAAGTATTTCTGTGTTATTAACCATTTTCTTTCCCTCCTGTATCTATCCTGTCTCTTTAATTATTTACACAACTTTACACATAAACAACAGGTTTTTTTGATATGTATAAAGTCACAGGAGAATGTAGTAACCAAGAGAACAAGGACAATGGTCGATTTGGTATCACCCGCAGACGAGCAAACCAGTAGAACACCTGGGGAACCCCAGATAATTGCCGCGATCGATTTAGGGACGAACTCGCTACATATGGTTATAGTCCAGATTGAGCCGACCTTGCCTTCGTTTAGTATTATTGCGCGTGAAAAAGAAACCGTGCGTCTAGGCGATCGCGATTTACAAACGGGTAATTTAAAGCCGGAAATCATGGATCGAGCGATTAATACCCTGCGACGTTTTCGGGAAATTGCTCGCACTTTAAAAGCCCAAAGTATTGTTGCGGTTGCTACTAGTGCTGTCCGTGAAGCTCCCAATGGCAGAGAACTGTTACGCCGAGTAGAGGATGAAGTCGGTTTGGAGGTGGATTTAATCTCCGGACAGGAAGAAGCGCGACGAATTTATTTAGGTGTGTTGTCGGGGATGGAGTTTAATAACCAACCCCATGTAATTATTGATATTGGTGGTGGTTCGACGGAAATTATTTTAGGCGATCGCTCAGAAGAACGGGTGTTGACCAGTACGAAAATTGGGGCTGTTCGTTTAAGTACTGAATTCATTACCACCGACCCCATTAGTGACCAGGAGTTTAATTACCTGCAAGCCTACGCTAGAGGTATGTTAGAACGTTCCGTCGAAGCTGTTTTAGCCAGTTTACCTTTCGGTGAAAACCCGAAACTAGTTGGTACTTCTGGCACCATTGAAACCCTAGCCATGATTCATGCCTGTGAACACTTGGGTAATGAATTAAACATGATAAATGGGTATGAATTTACACTTGATTATCTCCAAGATTTAATCAATCGGCTGCGACGCATGAACTATCAGGAGCGTGCTGCCATCCCCGGAATGTCTGACCGGAGAGCCGAGGTAATTTTAGCAGGTGCGGTAATACTTCAGGAAGCGATGGTATTACTTAAGGTTAAATCAATTACCCTGTGTGAGCGAGCTTTACGGGAAGGGATTATCGTCGATTGGATGTTAACCCACGGATTAATCGAAAATCGCCTCCGCTTTCAAGGTTCCGTCCGTAGACGTAGTGTTCTGAAAACAGCCAAGAAATATCAAGTCAACCTACAACATAGCGATCGCGTGGCGAATTTTGCCTTGAGCCTATTTGACCAAACCCAAGGTATACTCCATCACTGGGGTGATACGGAACGCCACCTATTTTGGGCTGCTAGTATTCTCCACAATAGCGGTCACTACGTCAGCCATTCCTCCCACCACAAACACTCCTATTACCTAATTCGTCATGGAGAGTTACTGGGTTATACGGAAACAGAAATCGAAATAATTGCCAATATTGCTCGTTACCACCGTAAATCCCCCCCGAAGAAAAAACACGAAAATTTTCGTAACCTTAACCACCGAGAACACAGAGAAATCGTTGCCAAACTTAGTTCTCTATTGCGTTTAGCAACAGCTTTGGATCGACGACAAATCGGTGCAATTTCCCACATCCGTCTCCATTATCAACTCGAATCCCACCAAATCATCCTCCAAGTATTTCCTACCCATCCCAATGATGACTGTGCCTTGGAAATGTGGAGTTTGGAGTACAGTAAATCAGTCTTTGAACAGGAATTTAAATTGAAATTGATTCCCCAACTCCAACCAACGGTCATCACTGGTGTGAGGGAATAAAGGCTTTTGAAATTTAAAACTACGTGAGTTCAATGAACCTCACCTTAACCGCTCTCCGTAGCTTGCTTCCCGTAGGGTAATCGGAGAGGGGCAGAAAAATCTTTAGTTTTAACCAAAAATAAATGTTTCCCAAGCTTCTCTCCAAAATTAGCGAGAATTGGAGAGGAGTTATTGGAATCCGTTCTAGCTCGCTACGACCTAGGAGTACTCACCTGAAAACAGAATCAAATGCGAACAGAAACTTACTTAATGAGTACAACCAGGAAACAAGAGAATGAGAAGTAATCACAATATTCAACATTCAACAATTCTCCTGTCTCCTGTCTCCCCATCTAAGCTCGACTTTATCCATTTTATTGAAGAGGAAATGGTAGCAAGATCAGAAATCAGATAGTTTGGAATGTTTCTGATGAACTTGCTACGGGAAGAATTTCTTGTTTTCATGCTACCGTTTGCGGCTGCATTTTCCAAGCCAGTTTGGGAATCTGCGATCGCATTAGTTGTAGGAGCCATACTAACCCCTGGCAAACGCACCTTCAGCGGGATTTAACGAGTGCTGGGCTGGGCGAAACGCCAGGACTTTCAAACCGATCACAGGGTGTTGAATCGAGCGAAATGGTCGAGTCGGTGCTTGGGTGAGGTCTTGCTGCGGCAATTGGTGACAGTGTTTGCACCAACCGGAACGCTAGTGATGGGACTAGACGAAACGATTGAACGGCGATGGGGTCAACGGATTGCAGCGCGTGGCATTTACCGCGACCCAGTGCGTTCGAGCCATGAGCATGTGGTCAAGGCGAGTGGGTTGCGTTGGATCAGCCTGATGCTGTTAGCGGCGATTCCGTGGGCGCAACGGGTGTGGGCACTGCCCTTTCTGACCGTTCTCCCTCCATCGGAACGCTACCACGAGCAACGGGGAAACCGCCATAAGACTTTAACCGATTGGGCACGGCAGATGTTGAAGCAGGTGCGTCGATGGTTACCCACACGCGACATCTTCGACTTTTTCTGATATCGGATTCAGACCTCACCTCTGTTAAAGTCCCTAGCAAGATCGTCGAGACTTGCTTAGAGCTGCTTTGCTATGCTGCCTAATGGATAAAGTCGAGCTAACATGACCATAGTAAAATAAACAGAAAACCGTTGCGCCCTGACCGCTAAATATCATATCCGGTTGATCTAACCATAATCCCAAATTCCAGCCTTTGCACCTTACCCGTATTTTGAGTAAGGGAGTGATAAGCCTTGAGTAGTGGGTTGATTTTCCTCCTAACTCCCTATTCCCTGTTTCCTAATCACTGAAAGTTTAGGGAGTTTGTGGAAAATCTGGGTCTAACACTGATGCGTGAGTTTTTGTAGGTACGTTAATGGATATTAATATAAGCCCTAGATAAAATACCAGATAAAATACTTGCATATACTACCCAGGTGAACAAAAAATCAACTCAAAAGTGGCAACATTAGAAATAAACACCATACATCTTGACCAGATTGAACCAGATTAACAACCCTTTCTCAATGTCATTACCTAATTCCTGCAATTTGTTCCTCACATTACTGACTAACATCAACCATCTATCAAACCTAACCAATCGTGACCCCACAACAGCACCAAGAACCAGAAGCTCCCTCCTTAACTAGAATCCAAGTACTAGTTGCAATGGGAGTAACTGCAATCATCCTCTGGATTATCGCCAAAATTTGCTTGCGGTTTTCCGGAATTCCTCTTATGAGTTGGCGTTGGCACGAACCAGATTTTCTTTTTGGAGTAGGTCTAGGACTTGGTATAACCCTAATCAGTGGCCTTGGCTACAAACTAATTACTCCCTATCGTCAAAGTGTTGATTTTTACCTAGATATAGTTCTCAAGCCCCTAGCCCTACCAGACCTAATCTGGTTAGGGCTACTACCAGGTTTAAGCGAAGAACTACTATTTAGAGGAGTTTTAATTCCAGCCCTCGGCTCCAACCATTTTGCCATCATCGTTTCCAGCATCAGTTTCGGCATACTCCATCTTAGTTCCCCCCACCAATGGACATACGTCGCCTGGGCAACTGTTGTCGGTCTTATATTTGGTTATAGCACCCTGATCACAGGTAATCTACTAGTCGCTATCGTCGCCCATATCACGACCAATCTTCTTTCTAGCTATCTATGGAAATTGGAAAACTCCCACTAAAACTTCCGCACATAAAACCCGCCGAAAAGGAAACTAACACTCCGAACTCTTATCCAGCAAGATTTTCAAAAATAAAATATTTTTTTGAAAAAAAAGGGTTGACAAAGCAAGGGGGAATAGATAGGATTTATAAGTGCCTGAAACGCAAAGCCAACGCAAGAGAGGT